>NZ_CP123278.1:3197500-5695000 GCF_032612255.1 Myxococcus sp. MxC21-1 | reverse complement strand
CCCAGTGCGAGAGCGTACCTTTTGCATCATGATTCGGCGACTTAATATACGTAGCGAGGCTAAGCCGTTAGGTGGAGCCGGAGCGAAAGCGAGTCCGAATAGGGCGTATAGTTGCGTGTATTATAACCCGAAGCGGGGTGATCTACACATGGCCAGGTTGAAGTGCGGGTAACACCGCATGGAGGACCGAACTCGTGAAAGTTGAAAATTTCTGAGATGAGCTGTGTGTAGGGGTGAAAGGCCAATCAAACTCCGTGATAGCTGGTTCTCCCCGAAAGATATTTAGGTATCGGCTCGGGCAATTCAATGCCGGAGGTAGAGCACTGGAACGGCTAGGGGTCTCACCAGATTACCAAACCGTACCAAACTCCGAATGCCGGCAATTGTTATCCCGGGACGCAGTCAGTGGGTGATAACGTCCATTGGCAAGAGGGGAATAACCCAGACCGACAGCTAAGGCCCCCAAATCTAGTCTAAGTGAACACTAGAAAGGATGTGGCAGGTCATTGACAACCAGGAGGTTGGCTTAGAAGCAGCCATCCTTTAAAGAAAGCGTAATAGCTCACTGGTCAAGACAGGCCGCGCCGAAAATGTAACGGGGCTCAAGACTAGTGCCGAAGCTTCGGGTCACACGTAAAGCGTGTGGCGGTAGGGGAGCGTCCCAGTTGCAGCGAAGGTCGACTGAAAAGGCGGCTGGAGCGGCTGGGAGTGCTGATGCCGAAATGAGTAGCGTTAAAGGGGTGAGAAACCCCCTCGCCGTAAGCCCAAGGTTTCCTGGGTCAAGTTAATCTTCCCAGGGTTAGTCGGAACCTAAGCCGAGGCCGAAAGGCGTAGGTGATGGAAAGCGGGTTAATATTCCTGCACCATCTTGTGAGCGTTGAACTAAGGGAGGACGGAGAAAGCTAGGCGAGCTGACCGGTGGTTGTGTCAGTCTAAAGGCGTAGGGGTGTCGCGTACGAATAAAGGCGCGGCAGCTATCCCCGAGACTCGATGGCGCCCCGTAAGGGGTAAGTCGCTGATGCTCTGCTTCCAAGAAAAGTCCCGTAGGGAGCTTACAGGGTGTCCGTACCGTAAACCGACACAGGTGGGCGAGGAGAAAATCCTAAGGCGCTTGAGAGAACTCTCCTCCAAGGAACTAGGCAAATTTCCACCGTAACTTCGGAAGAAGGTGGGCCTCTGGTAGGTGAAGGCGTACAGCCGGAGCTGAGAGAGGTTGCAGAGAAATGGCGGTAGCGACTGTTTACCAAAAACACAGGACTCTGCGAAGGCGACAAGCCGACGTATAGGGTCTGACTCCTGCCCGGTGCTGGAAGGTTAAGGGGATTCGTCAGCCGCAAGGTGAAGCGATGATCCGAAGCCCCAGTAAACGGCGGCCGTAACTATAACGGTCCTAAGGTAGCGAAATTCCTTGTCGGGTAAGTTCCGACCTGCACGAATGGAGTAACGACTTCCGCGCTGTCTCGGAGAGGGACTCAGCGAAATTGAAATAGCTGTGCCGATGCAGTTTACCCGCAGCAAGACGGAAAGACCCCGTGAACCTTTACTATAACTTGACAGTGACACTAGGGATTGACTGTGTAGGATAGGTGGGAGCCTTTGAAGCCGGGCCGCTAGGTTCGGTGGAGGCAACGGTGAAATACCACCCTGTTGATTTCTGGTGTCTAACCATGTCCCGTCAGCCGGGATTGGGACACTGTCTGGTGGGTAGTTTGACTGGGGCGGTCGCCTCCCAAAAAGTAACGGAGGCGCGCGATGGTTCCCTCAGCCCGATTGGAAACCGGGCGTCGAGTGCAATGGCATAAGGGAGCTTGACTGCGAGACGGACACGTCGAGCAGGTGCGAAAGCAGGTCATAGTGATCCGGTGGTCCTGAATGGAAGGGCCATCGCTCAACGGATAAAAGGTACTCCGGGGATAACAGGCTTATCTCCCCCAAGAGTTCACATCGACGGGGAGGTTTGGCACCTCGATGTCGGCTCATCGCATCCTGGGGCTGGAGCAGGTCCCAAGGGTTTGGCTGTTCGCCAATTAAAGCGGTACGCGAGCTGGGTTCAAAACGTCGTGAGACAGTTTGGTCCCTATCTGCTGTGGGCGTAGGATACTTGAGAGGCTCTGACCTTAGTACGAGAGGACCGGGTTGGAGGCACCGCTGGTGTACCAGTTGTCTCGCCAGAGGCATCGCTGGGTAGCCATGTGCCGATTGGATAACCGCTGAAAGCATCTAAGCGGGAAACCGACCTCAAGACCAGGTATCCCGGGCGCAAGCCCCTGAAGACCCGTCGAAGACTACGACGTTGATAGGCCGGGTGTGTAAGCGTGGTAACACGTTCAGCTAACCGGTACTAATTGGTCGTGAGGCTTACTTTCCCCATTCTCTTGCATGCCCCCTCAAGGGGAGTAAGGGACTCGGGGCCAAGGCCGAGGCTCGAGTGCTTTTGGCACTCGCCTGGAAGACTCACACTGCGCACAGCGAGACTTCGCTCAGCAATGAATTGAAACTTACCCTTTGTATGCACTGTCGCTTGTTTTCCGGTGGCTATGTCGGAGGGGTCCCACCCGTTCCCATCCCGAACACGGAAGTTAAGCCCTCCAGAGCCGATGGTACTTCGCGGGAAACCGCGCGGGAGAGTAGGTCGCTGCCGGATTCTTTTGAGAAACCCCCGGTGTCCCTCGTGGACACCGGGGTTTTCCGTTTTGGGCGTGTGGGGTTTCCGCGCATCACCGCGGGCGCTGGGCCAGGCGCCGCATGCGCAGCCGGCGCACGCCCCCACCGCCAGCAGGGCCGCCGTGGTGGCCAGCACCAGCAGGTGCTCGGCTCGCGCCGCCCCTTTCGCCGCCGCGTCCACGCTGTGCGAGAAGGCGTATCCCAGCGCCACCACCACCGGGGCACTGAGGCACCGCGCCAATCCGTCCCACAGCAGGAAGTCGCGCAGCCGCATGCCATGCACCGCGGCCATGATCAATCGATGCTGTTCGTGCAGCGCGAGCCCCAAACTTCGGGCGGTGAGCAAGCGTCTTGTGCATCCTCGGAGCACACCGGCCATCGCGCCTGCGAGCTCCAAGGCCAGGGGAGGGCGTACTGGTGCGCGCGGATGCTTGGCGACATTCGCGGCAGTTTCGCTAGCGGGCAGACGCTCTGGCTTGCACCCCCGCTGGTTTGCATTGGGGGCCGCCGCCATTGAAGGAGCCGTGCCCCCTTCGGTCCAGGGCGTGTAGCGCCCGGGGTCGCCTGGTGAGTCTCAGCCACACCCTCTCTCTGCCCAATGCCGAGGGCTGCTCAGGAAGGTGCGGCGCTTCTCGGGAGGGCGTTTGGGGCGCTGAAGTGTCGACGGTCCTCCATTCGTCGCCCCTGCGTTGGGGGGGCTTGGAATGCGAGGCGCGTGTGTACTCCTTGGCCTTGGCTCTGGTTCCGGAGTCCTCCGTGGCAAATGCGCTAGCGGGGGCCGGGCTGGCCGCGCGCGGGAAGTGGGGGCGCCTCGTGGGCCCGGTGAAAACTCAACCGGTAGCGCTTCGAGTTCGGCGACGCCAGGTGGCAGGTTCGCCCGGTCCCGTTGGCGCCGGATCATGGAGCATTCCGCTTGGGTGCCCCAGGCAGGGGGCGCTCCGACCTGCTAATACGGGCGACATGCGCCTACCTGCGACCGCGCTCCAACAGACCTCTGGGCCCCCCTCTGCGCGCCTGCCGCCACGCGTCGTGGAACATGACATTCCCGTGGCGAGGTCCGGATGGTGCTCGGAGGGCTCAAGCTACCGGATTCGTTGGGGTTTCAGGCTGCTGTGCATGTTTGACTCGCCGTCCGCGCTGCGACTAGAGTCCAGGTTTCCGCCCGGTCTGCGCACCGCCTGTCGCGGTGCGCGCCTCCCGGTGCCGGGCCGCTCCACGAGATGAAGAAGCCGACCCTCTTTGGGAAGTACCTGCTCCTCGAGCGCATCAACGTCGGCGGCATGGCGGAGGTGTTCATCGCGAAGGCCTTCGGCGTCGAGGGCTTCGAGCGCATCCTGGCCATCAAGAAGATCCTCCCCACGATGGCGGAGGACGAAGAGTTCATCACGATGTTCATCGACGAGGCGCGGATCAGCGTTCAGCTGAACCACGCCAACGTCGTGCACATCAACGAACTCGGGAAGTACGACGACACCTACTTCATCGCCATGGAGTACGTCGCCGGACGCGACGTCCGGACCATGTTGGAGCGCTACCGGCGTCGCAAGGAGATCATGCCCACCGCCCAAGCGGTGTTCATCGCCTCCAAGATCTGCGACGGCCTGGACTACGCGCACCGGAAGAAGGACGCCCGCGGGCAGGACCTCCACATCATCCACCGCGACGTGTCGCCCCAGAACATCCTCATTTCCTATGAGGGTGAGGTCAAGGTCATCGACTTCGGTATCGCCAAGGCGGCGAACCGTTCGCAGAAGACGCAGGCGGGCATTCTCAAGGGCAAGTTCGGGTACATGAGCCCGGAGCAGGTCCGGGGGATGCCCATCGACCGGCGCAGCGACATCTTCGCCGTGGGCGTGCTGCTGTACGAGATGCTCACGGGCGAGAAGCTCTTCGTCGGCGAGTCGGACTTCTCCACCCTGGAGAAGGTGCGCAACGCGGAGGTTCCGCTCCCCAGCGAGTTCAACCCGAGCATCCCGCAGGGCCTGGAGAAGGTGGTCCTCAAGGCGCTCACTCGCGAACCCGAGGACCGCTACCAGTGGGCGTCCGACATGGCCGAGGACCTGATGCGGTTCCTCCTGGCCGGTGACGCCATCTACTCGGCCAAGCACCTCTCCAGTTACATGAAGGAGGCGTTCGCCGAGGACATGCTCCGCGAGGCGGAGAAGATGGAGCGCTATGCCGGTATCGAGCGCCCCGACCAGATCGAAGCCTCGGGCATCACGGTGGCTCCCGGGTTCAACCGGCAGGCGGCGCGGCGTGCGCCCCCTCCTGCCGTGGTGGTGACGGGAACGCCCGCGGGCCGTGCGTCCACCTCGCCGGCGCAGCCTGTCCAGGACTACATCCCGCCTCCCACTGCCGAGGAGCTCGAGGATATGGGCGTCGGCGCGGGCGACAAGACGCAGATTGTCGACTCCTCGCATGCGTTCATGTCTCCCGAAACCCGCGTAGCCGACAGCAGCGTCGTAGTGGACGACAGCATCACGGGCCGGACGGAGAACCCCATCCAGGACCATGGGACGTCCGGTTCCTACAACTCCTTGCGCGCCCCCGCGCCCGATACGTCCTCGCGCAAGGGCAAGAGTGGCCCCAAGGCGCAAGTCGTCATCAGCAACGAAGAAGGCGAGGCCTACTCCGGCGCCACGATGATCGGCCCCGCGCCGTCCGCGCCGCCGACGCGCTCGCGCGGCTCGTCTCCCTCGTTGGACGAAGAGACGGGCAGCAGGCCAGCACCCGTGGCGGGCCGCGGCCGGGGCGGAAAGCGCGCTCCCGAGCCCGAGGAGGATCCGTCTGACTACGAGCAGCCGCCCGAGGAAGACAGCGGCGCCGGCTACGACGCCCAGGACGACTACGGTGACGAGGGTTACCCGCACGATGACCTGAACGAGCCCGAGGAAGAGGTGACGGGCTCGGTTCCCCTCCCCCCGGAGGAGGCGCCTCCTCCCGCGAAGGCCGCTGCGCCCGCGAAGGCCGCTGCGCCCGCGAAGGCGAAGGCGAAGACGAAGGTCCCCTCCAAGGGGAAGCCCGCGCTCAACCTCAAGACGCTGCCGAAGCCGGTGCTGTTCGCCGCCGCCGCGGCCATCGTGCTGTTGCTCGTCGTCGGCGTGGTGATGGCCACCCGGCCGTCCACGGGCGAGGTCACCTTCATGGTGTCCCCGTCCAACCCTTCCGCGCGCATCCAGCTGAATGGCCAGGAGGTCCAGCTCAACACGCTGCTGGCACTCCCGGCAGGGCAGTACCGGGTCACCGCGAGCGCTCCGGGTCAGCAGAGCGCGGCCAAGACGGTGGATGTCGTGGCCGGAAGCAGAATCGTCGTTTCGCTTCCGCTGGAAGCTGATCCGCAGGCGGCCCCGCCGCCCGAGAACAAGCCGCCGGTGGCACCGCCGCCGAACCCGGGCGTCGTCATTGCCGCGGGGACCACCGAGCCCGCCGCTCCCGCGGAGGCTCCGGGCGGCGACGAGGCACCTGAGAACGCGCCTGTCGACAATGGGCAGACGCCGCCTCCCGCCACGGACCCGGCTCCCGCGCCCGTCCAGGTCGCAGCTGTCTTCAAGGGGGATGACGGCGCGGAGATCGCCGTGAATGGCGAGCGCCTGGGGCGGATTCCAGACGCGCGCATGGCGAACCTGGAGGTGGGGAAGACCTACGCGTTCACCGCGAAGCTCGCGGGCTACAAGCCGTACTCCGGTGAGTTCAAGGCCGACGGCAGCAGCCAGCAGGTCACGGTCGCGTTCGAGATGACGAAGGAGCCGCAGCCCGAGCCCACCGTGGCCAACGTGCGGCCGCCGCCCCAGGCTGCGCCCAAGCCTCCACCTGCCCCCAAGCCGCCGAGGGCCCCCAAGGTGATGGGCAAGTTCGCCTGCAGCACAAAGCCGGCGGGCGCGGACATCTACGTCGATGGGAAGAAGACGAATCGCCAGACACCGGTGACACTTGGCAGTCCGTTGATGCTACCGGTGGGCAAGCGGAAGATTTCGTTCAAGCTCAACGGTAAGACGACCAAGCCCGTGGTGGTCGACATCACGGAAGACAATGTAGCCAAGCTGGTCAATGTTCCCATCGAGTGAGAAGGCGGGCATCCGATGCCCCCTTCGATTGTTGACCGAAGTGGGGCATGGGCGCGTTATGACGCCTCGCCCGCGAGCAATTTAGAGGTGATGCGCCATGCAAACGACGCCCATCCGGGCCAAGCCTGAGGCTGGCCCCGCTGAACAGCCTTTTACGTATCCTCACCGCCGGGAGTTCATCGAGCCCGATTGGCGGCGGATTCCTGGCTTCAAGGACGTGTCCGCCGCCGACTGGGAGAACTCCGTCTGGCAGCGCAAGCACACCATCAAGAACCTCAAGGAACTCAAGGCAACGTTGGGGGCTCTGCTCCCGGATGACCTGGCTGAGAGCATGGAGCGCGACCAGCGCGAGCGGGCGACCATGTCGCTGCTCGTGCCTCCGCAGATGCTCAACACCATGAACCTTGAGGACCTGTGGCGTGACCCGGTGCGTCGTTACATGCTCCCGGCCTACGCGGACCGCCTCACGGAGTGGACCAACCATCCCAAGGCCAGCCGTGACAGCCTTCACGAGCAGGACATGTGGGTGGTGGAAGGCTTGACGCACCGGTATCCCACCAAGGTTCTGGCGGAGATGCTGCCGACCTGCCCGCAGTACTGTGGTCACTGCACGCGCATGGACCTGGTGGGCAATGACGTGCCGCAGGTCAGCAAACACAAGTTTGGCATCGGGCCCAAGGACCGCTACGCGCAGATGCTCGACTATCTGCGTCGCACGCCGACGGTGCGCGACGTGGTGGTGTCGGGTGGCGACATCGCGAACCTGCCCATCCAGCAGCTCGAGCCGTTCGTCAGCTCGCTGATGGACATCCCGAACATCCGGGACATCCGTCTGGCCAGCAAGGGGCTGATGGCCATCCCGCAGCACTTCCTCCAGGACTCCGTCCTCCAGGGGCTGGACCGGCTGGCGAAGAAGGCCGTCGAGCGCGGCGTGGACCTGGCGCTGCACACGCACGTCAATCACGCGCAGCAGCTCACCCCGCTGGTGGGCAAGGCCGTGCGCAAGCTGCTGGAGATGGGCTTCCGTGACGTGCGCAACCAGGGCGTGCTGCTGCGCGGTGTGAATGACAGCCCGCAGGCGCTGCTGGACCTGTGCTTCACGCTGCTCGACCACGCGAAGATCCTGCCGTACTACTTCTACATGTGCGACATGATCCCCAACAGCGAGCATTGGCGGCTGTCGGTGGCTCAGGCGCAGCAGCTGCAGCACGACATCATGGGCTACATGCCGGGCTTCGCCACGCCGCGCATCGTCTGTGACGTGCCCTTCGTCGGGAAGCGCTGGGTGCACCAGGTGGCGGAGTATGACCGCGAGCGCGGCATCTCGTACTGGACCAAGAACTATCGGACCGGCATCGAAATGAACGATGCGGACGCGCTCAGCCGGAAGTACGAATACTTCGACCCCATCGACCAGCTGTCCGAGGCGGGTCAGGCCTGGTGGCGGGAGCAGCAGAAGGCGGCGTAATGGATACCTCAGTGCTTCCGGCGGGTCTCCCGCCGGAGCCGGCGGCCGCTCGCGCGTCGCTCAGCGCCGAAGGGCGCAAACGGCTGTTTCCCAACGCCACGGACGCGGAGTGGGCGGACTGGCGTTGGCAGCAGCGGCATGCGGTGCGAGGCCTGGAGCAGTTGGAGCGGTACGTGCCGCTGACCTCCAACGAGCGCGCGGGCGTGCAGGAAACGTCCGCGCTGTTCCGCATCGGCATCAGTCCGTACTACCTGTCCCTCATCGACCCGGAGCATCCGTTCTGCCCGGTGCGCATGCAGTCCATCCCGGTGAGGGCCGAGGCGCGCGTCCGTCCGGGCGAGCTCGCGGATCCGCTGGGTGAGGACAAGACGCGCCCGGAGGAGTGCATCGTCCACAAGTATCCGGACCGGGTGCTCTTCCTCGCGCTGGATACGTGCTCCGTCTATTGCCGTCACTGCACGCGGCGGCGCATCACGCAGGGCGGGGTGGCGGAGCTCTCCAAGGAACAGCTCCGCCGGGGCGTGGACTATGTCCGGCGCCATCCCGAGGTGCGCGACGTCCTCATCTCCGGCGGGGACCCGTTCATGCTCAGTGACTCCCGGCTGGAGGAGTTGCTCGCGCCGCTCAGCGAGATTCCCCACGTCGAGATGATTCGCATCGGCACGCGGGTCCCCGTGTGTCTGCCCATGCGCGTCACCGACGCCCTGGCGAAAACGCTCCGGCGCTACGCGCCCGTCTTCGTCGTCACGCACTTCAATCATCCGAAGGAAGTGACGCCCGAGGCGCGCGAGGCCTGTGAGCGGCTGGTGGACCACGGCGTGCCGGTGGAGAACCAGGCCGTGCTGATGCGGCAGCTCAACTCCGACGCGCGCATCATCAAGGAGCTGTCGCACCTGCTGCTGCGCAGCCGCGTGCGGCCGTACTACCTGCACCAGATGGACGTCGCCGAGGGCTGCGAGCACCTGCGCACGCCCATCGCCAAGGGGCTGGAAATCATCCAGCAGCTCCGGGGCTACACCACCGGCCTCGCCGTGCCGCACCTCGCGGTGGACCTGCCGGGGGGCGGTGGGAAGGTGACGCTCCAGCCCGATTACGCCGTCGAGTACGGCGCGCAGGAGACGGTGTTCCGCAACTACAAGGGCGAGCGCTTCACGTATCCGGAACCCGAGGAGACGGACTGCACCTGCCCGTATGACGGCGTGTGGCAGGAGCGGGCCCCGCGCTACGGCTACCGCAAGGGCTGAGCCGCGTGCGCGGTGGGGGTTCGCCACCGCGCGCCGGTCGTTCAGAAGAGGCCTACTGCGGCAGTTCGGCGTCCTTCGGTACGCCGACGTCGATGGATGGCTCCGCGCCTTCCATGGCCTCCAGCTCCACCGGGTCCTGGTCGCTGAAGCCCTGCTGGACGTGGACCTCTTCCGGGGCGGCCGCGGGCGCGGGCTGCTTCGCGGCCTTGGCGGCCTCCGCCAGCCGCTGGTCCTCCGCCTTCGCGCGGGCGTTGTCCTCCGGCGACATGCGCGCCTCGTAACGCGCGAAGTCCTTGCCCGACACGCCGTGCTTCTCCAGCACCGACGCCGAGGCGGCCTTCTGCTTGTCGATGGCCTCCCGGCGCTCCGCGGTGCTCATCTCCGACGACTTGCGGTTGCCGTACTCCGCGTTGACCTCGGCCAGGGCCTGGGCCTCGTCGCGGCGGATTTTCGCCACCTTCTCCGGAGTCAGCTCCGTGCTGTCGGCGGCGAGGGCCTGCCCAGGAATGACGAGCCACGAGGCGACCAGGAGCAGGGCAGAGCGGGGAGACATGGCGGGAGGACCTCGTTCAGGACAGCGGGAACCGTCGCAGTCTAAACACGGAGCCTGTTTCTGTGCACCCGGGCCGTGCCGCTCAGGGCCCGCACCGCGCGCAGACATTCCGGGCAGTGGCGCATTGCTCCTGTCCCTGGGCGCAGCGGGGCGGCAGGTCGTCCCGGTCAGGATGGCGCTCCACGAGCGCGCACAGCGACTCCGCCAGCTCGCAAGTCTGCGTTCCCACCGAACACCGGTCCGCGCACGTCGCGTCGCCCAGGGCGTCGCGCGTCCGAAGCTCCTCGAGCCGCAGGGACAGCGAGTCGATGGCCGCGTCGTCGTTGCCCGCGACGCGGGCGTCCACCTGCTTCGCACAGGCCGTGAGCAGCACGCAGGCCAGCAACATCCGTGGAAGGGCGCGCATGGTCGTCTCCCTTACGTGTCCGCGAACCCTGGCGTCCAGCGGCGTCGGCCCGCGGTGTCGTTCCCTCAGGGCTGGGCTGGCGTGGTGTGCACCGGTGGACGTTGGCGGGGCGCCGAAGGGCCTCAGGGCTTCGACAGGTACAGCCAGGCCGTCATCGCCAGCAGCAACGCCACCGCGAGCCGCCGCAGCCACTCCTCGCGGCGACGCTGGGGCGATGCGCGGGCCTCCCGCTCCGCCGTTTCCAAGCCTGTGGCGACCTGGGGCGCCAGCGTCTGGAGCTCTCGGCATGTCTCCACCACCGGACCCAGCGCGGCGGGGAACTTCGCGTCCTGGCGCTCGAGCGCGTCCGCGAGCATCCGTGCCCAGGCGGCTTCCTCGTCCTCACTGGCGGGCTCGCGGGCGGGGGCGCCTCGGTGCAGGGCCAGTGCGATGGCGGCCCTCAGCAGCAGCACGGAGAAGGCTTGGGCGGGGATGCCGTAGTGCGTCGCGCAGGCTTCCCGCGAGCGGCCCTCCACCAACCGGAGGGTGAGCATCGCGGAGGGACGGGGCTCCAACTCGCGCAGGGCGGTGATGAAGGTCGTGGGGATGGCAGGGCGCGGAGGTGACGTCACGGGTGAGGCATCCTCTCCCATCCGCCGGACGTTTTCTTGAGGCGAGCACCCACGCCTCTACACTTCGGGGCCATGTTGCGACCTGTTGCACTCATCCTGCTCCTGCTGGTCCCTTCGGGCGTGCTCGCCGTGGAGACCCTGCGCATCGCCATCGAGGACGCGGGCAGCGAGGTGCGCATCAGCGGCCGGGGGCTGGCCTCCGGGCCCGACAGCGAGGAGGCCACGTTCGCCCCCATCGCCTCGGGACAGGCGAACGTCCGCCGCAAGGGGAGCCGCATCGAGGTCAATGGCACGCCCGTGGAGGGCGACTCCGTCCGCTTCCGCGCTGGCATGTCGGAGGCCTCGGCCGCGCCTGGCACCGAGCCGCTCAAGGCGGGCGCGGCGCAGGTCCGCGGCGATGTGGTGGTGCGCCTGCACCGCAGTGGGCTGCAGCTCATCAACGTCATTCCCTTGGAGGACTACCTCGCCGCCGTGCTGGGCAGCGAGATGCCCGTGTCGTTTCCCCCGGAGGCCCTCAAGGCCCAGGCAGTGGCCGCCCGGACGTATGCGCTCCAGAAGAAGCTGGACGCCTACAGCAACGCGTTCCACCTGGGCAGCAGCGTGCTCCATCAAGTCTATGGCGGCGTCAACCGCGAGGACCCTCGCACCAAGGCCGCCGTCGAGGCCACGCGGGGACAGGTGCTCACGTACGAGCTGGCGCCCATCGAGGCGTACTTCCATGCCTCGTGTGGCGGCCGGACGGAGTCGGGGCTCGATGCCTTGCAGCGCGACCTGCCGTACCTCCAGCCCGTCGACTGCCCCTGCGGAAGGCTTCCCGCCAGCCGCTGGACGGCGACGCTCTCCGACGCGGACATCAAGGCGGCGCTCCGCCACCCGGCCCAGGGGCTCAAGGTGGCGGCCCGCACGAGGACGCGCCGGGTGACGCGCGTCACCCTGGCGGACGGCGCCTCCATGGACGGCGTGGAGCTGCGCCGCAAGCTTGGCTACACCCGGCTCAAGAGCCTGGACTTCGAGGTGGAACGCACCGAGCGCGGTTACGTGTTCACCGGTCGCGGCTATGGCCACGGGGCGGGCCTGTGTCAGTGGGGCGCCAAGGCGCTCGCCGACAAAGGCCGGGAGTACCGGGAGATCCTCTCCCACTACTACCCCGGGGCCGAGCTGCAGCAGCTCTACTGACGCCTCTCGCGTCCGGCGCGCTTTCCGCGACGGCGTGGGGGCTGCTACAAGCGCCACCCCCGTGTCGTCCCGTCTCTCTGATTACGACTTCGCGCTGCCCGAATCCCAGATCGCCCAGGCTCCCCTGGCCGAGCGGGACGCGTCGCGCTTGATGACCATCAGCCGCTCCAGCGGCACCTGGTCGCACCGCCGGTTCGCCGACCTCCAGGAGCTCCTGCGCCCTGGGGATCTGCTCGTCCTCAACGACGCCCGCGTCATCCCCGCGCGCCTGCTGGGCCAGAAGGCCGGCACCGGTGGCCGCGTGGAGCTGCTCGTCGTGCGCCCGGCCGCCCAGAACACGCTGACCTCGGCGGCGCTCGGGGCGGCCCCCGAGTCGCTCGACTGGGTCTGTCTGGGGCAGGCCTCCAAGGGGCTCAAGCCCGGGCAGCGCGTGACGTTCGCCAGCGGCCTGGAGGCCGAAATCCAGGAGGCGCTGGGAGGAGGGGAGTACCGCGTGCGGTTCCACGCGCCCCCGGGCGCCTCGCTGGCCGCGCTGTTGGACGCGGCGGGCCGGCTGCCGCTCCCGCCCTACATCACCCGGGAGCCGGACGCCGCGGACGCGGAGCGCTACCAGACCGTGTACGCGCGCGCCTCCGGAGCCGTGGCCGCGCCCACCGCGGGCCTGCACTTCACCCAGGAGACCCTGGCTGCCCTGGATGCGCGTGGTGTGCACCGGGCGCTGGTGACGCTGGACGTGGGGCCGGGCACCTTCCTGCCGGTGCGTGAGGACGACCTGGACAAGCACCACATGCACCCGGAGCGCTACACCGTTCCGGAGGCCACCGCGAAGGCCATCAACGCGGCGCGCGCGGAAGGCCGGCGCGTGGTGGCGGTGGGGACCACCGTGGTGCGCACCCTGGAGTCCGCCACCGACCCGGAGACGGGGCGGCTGCGCGCGGGCCCCGGCGAGACGACCCTCTTCATCCGTCCCGGGTTCGCCTTCCGCCAGGTGGACCTGCTGCTCACCAACTTCCACCTGCCGCGTTCGACGCTGGTGGTGCTGGTGAGCGCGCTGCTCGGACGGGAGCGCACGCTGGAGGCCTACGCGGAGGCGGTCCGCGCGGGCTACCGATTCTTCAGTTACGGCGACGCCATGCTGGTGTCGGAGTGAACGCCATGGGCGAGCAGCAGGAAGCGAAGCAGTCAGGTGGCAAGGGCGACACCCGCGTGGAGCCGGGGATGGTCCGCTTCGAGCTCCTTCACGAGGACGCGTCGGGAACGAAGGCCCGCCGTGGGCGTCTGCACACGCCGCACGGCCCCGTGGAGACACCCATCTTCATGCCCGTGGGCACCGTGGGCAGCGTCAAGGGCGTGGGGCCGGACGACCTGCTCACGCTGGACGCGCAGATCATCCTCGGCAACACCTACCACCTGATGCTGCGCCCCGGCGAAGCGCTGGTGGGGGAGATGGGCGGCCTGCACCGCTTCGTGTCGTGGAACCGGCCCATGCTCACCGACAGCGGCGGGTTCCAGGTGTTCAGCCTGTCCGAGAAGCGCAAAATCACCGAGGAGGGCGCCGCCTTCCAGTCGCACCTGGACGGCGCGCGGCACTTCCTCACGCCCGAGCGCTCCATCGACATCCAGGAGACGCTGGGCGCCGACGTCATCATGGCCTTCGACGAGTGCCCGCCCTCCACCGAGAACAGGGCCTACCTGGAGGCGTCGCTGGCCCGCACCACCCGCTGGCTGCACCGGTGCGTGAAGGCCTGGAGCCGGGAGCGCTCGTCGCTCTTCGGCATCGTCCAGGGCGGCCTGCACGAGGATTTGCGCAAGCGCCACGCCGAGGAGGTGTGCGCGGTGGACCTGCCCGGCTACGCGCTGGGCGGCTACTCCGTGGGCGAGGCTCCGGAGGCCATGCATGACGGCGTGGCCTACTCCGCGCCCCTGCTGCCTCGCGACAAGCCGCGCTACCTGATGGGCGTGGGCACGCCCGTGGACCTCGTCACCTGCGTGGAGCACGGGGTGGACATGTTCGACTGCGTCCTGCCCACCCGGTGCGCGCGCAACGGCCTGCTCTTCACCTCGGAGGGCAAGGTCGTCATCCGGAACGCGGCCTACTCCAGGGACAACCGGCCGGTGGATCCGGCGTGCTCCTGCTACACCTGCCGCAATTTCAGCAGGGCCTATCTCCGGCACCTCTTCGCCGCCCAGGAACTGTTGGCCATGCGGCTCAACACGATTCACAACCTCCACTACTTCCTGGGACTGATGGCAGAAGTCCGGCGCGCGGTGGCAGAGGACCGGTTCGCCACTTTTGCCCGGGAATTCCGTGCCCGTGCCAAGGCGCAGGAGGCCGAACGGACCCGCGGTCGCTGACCGGGCGGATGGATTGCCCGGCTTCCCGCGTTCACTTGCTCACATGGGCCCCCCTTGCTAAGAGGGCCCCCTTTCGGATGGTTTCCTCGAACAAAATCGGGGGCCTTCCATCCCAAGCTTTCCTCAACCGACGAGGCAGTGTGTGGCTGAGAGCTTTCTGATTCTGGCGCAGGCCGGTGGTGGCAATCCCCTGGGCACCCTGGGCTTCCTGGTCATCCTGGTGGGCATCATGTACTTCGTGATGATCCGCCCGCAGCAGAAGCAGTTGAAGGAGCACCGTGCGCTCCTCTCCGCGCTGAAGAAGGGTGATGAGGTCGTCACTTCCGGGGGCATCCTCGGGAAGATCCACCTCGTGGATGAGCGCACCGTGACGCTGGAGGTCTCCAGCGGCGTGCGCATCCGCGTGCTCAAGACGGCCATCAGCGCCAAGGGCGCGGTGGCGGAAGGCACGCCCGCGGCCCCCGCGACGGCGGCCGGCGAGAAGAAGGAGGAGAAGTGATGGACCGCGGCTGGTGGTGGAAGTTCGGACTCATCGTCGCGGTGACGCTGGGCAGCATCTGGTTCCTCATCCCGACCTACTACTCGCTCGTCGTTCTCGACCGGGACCAGCGCAACAACCTGGCCGTGCTCGAGGAGCGGATGCCTTCCTGGGCGCCTCCCGCGAAGTACCGCCTGAACCTGGGGCTGGACCTCCAGGGCGGCATCCACATGGTGATGCGGGTGGACACCAAGACGGCGCTCCAGAAGCGGACCGAGCGCCGCGCGCAGCAGATTGTCAACTACGTCAATGACAAGAAGCTGGGCGAGGTGGCGGCGGACACGGACCCGGAGAAGCTCGAGGTCACCCTGACGGGGAAGGACCCGGGGACCATGGACGCCATCCAGAAGGAGGTCCTGGCCACCTTCACCGACTTCAAGGAAGTCAGCCGCAGCGGCGCCTCGCTGACGCTGGTGCAGGACGAGAGCCAGGCCAACGTCTTCCGGACCGAAGCGGTGGACCAGGCGATGCTCGTCATCCGCCGCCGCATCGACAAGTGGGGCGTGGCGGAAGTGGACGTGCGCAAGCTGGGTGCCGACTCCATCCAGATTTCGCTGCCGGGCCGCAGCAACCCGGAGCAGGCGAAGGAGCTGGTGGGGACCACCGCGCAGCTCGAGTTCCGGATGGTGGATGACTCCAACCCGCAGTTCTTCGCGCAGCTGCTCCAGGCCACCCCGCCGCCGGCTGGCAGCGAAATCACGCTGACGACGGAGGGCGGCTTCCCGCAGCTCCAGGCCCCCACGCGTGAGGCCATCACCGAGTACACGAAGGACAAGGTGCCGGAGAACCGGGTGGTGCTCACCGAGTGCATCGCCAACCCGGTGAAGAAGAACGAGTGCACCTCGTACCGCTCCTACCTGCTGGACAAGAACGTGCCGCTGACCGGCGAGAGCCTGGCGAGCGCGGACGCGAACATCAGCCAGCTCAACGAGCCGGAGGTGAACATCTCCTTCGACCCCGCGGGCGCGCGCGAGTTCGAGCGGCTGACCGAGCAGGGCGTGGGCCGCCGCATGGCCATCGTGCTGGACGAGAACGTCCAGACGGCGCCGAACATCAACGAGAAGATCAGCGGCGGTTCGGCCCGCATCACCATGGGCCGCATGGGTGGCCGCACCTTCGAGGAGTGGCTGGGCGAGGCCCAGACGCTGGCGCTGGTGCTCAAGGCCGGCGCGCTGCCCGCCCCTGTGACGGTGGGCGAGATTCGTCAGGTGGGCGCCAGCCTGGGTGACGAGCTCATCCGGAAGGGTGGCCTGGCGGCGGTGCTGGGCCTGGGCCTGGTCATCCTCTTCATGGCCCTCTACTACAAGGCCTCCGGCCTCATCGCGGACCTCGCGCTGGTGCTCAACGGCCTGCTCATCCTGGCGGGACTGGCCTTCTTCAACGCCACGCTGACGCTGCCGGGCATCGCCGGCTTCGTGCTGACGCTGGGGGTGGCGGTGGATGCCAACGTGCTCATCAACGAGCGCATCCGCGAGGAGCTGGGGCATGGCAAGTCGGCCCGGGCGGCGGTGGACCAGGGCTACGACCGGGCCTTCTGGACCATCTTCGACTCGCACGTGACGGCGCTCATCTCCGCCTTCATCCTGTTCTTCACGGGAACCGGACCGGTGCGAGGCTTCGCCACCACGCTCATCATCGGCCTGCTG
The DNA here is from genome assembly GCF_032612255.1 of Myxococcus sp. MxC21-1. NCBI lineage: Bacteria > Pseudomonadati > Myxococcota > Myxococcia > Myxococcales > Myxococcaceae > Myxococcus > Myxococcus sp. MxC21-1. The sequence continues at coordinate 5,678,275 of NZ_CP123278.1, read as the reverse complement.
GCGTCGCTGTTCACGTCCATCACGGTGACGCGAGTCATCATGACCTACTTCGTCCACGGTCGTAACGCGAAGGTCGTCTCCGTCTGACCGGCCGGAGTCCGGGAACCGTCATGCAGATCTTCAAGAACAAGACGAACATCGACTTCATCAGCAAGCGCAAGCCCGCGCTGTTTCTCTCCACGGTGCTGAACCTGGCGATCATCGTCGGCATCGCCGCCTTCGGCTTCAACTTCGGCGTGGACTTCGCGGGTGGCACGGTGGTGGAGGTGAAGTTCGACCACCCCATCACCGCCGAGGAAGTCCGTGAGCGCGCGGACAAGGGCGGCCTGCCGGACGTCAGCGTGCAGAACATCGGCGCGGCGGAGGAGAACACCTTCCTGCTCCGCATGGGCGGCGTCACGCAGCTCAACGAGGAGAGCGGTGCCAAGGGCAAGGAGGCCCTGGAGGCGCTGGGGGGCGTGCGCAACGTCTACTCGGACCTGCCCAACGGCATCATCCGCTTCCGCGCGGCGCAGCCCATGGACTCCGACACCGTCAAGAAGGCGGTGGAGTCGGCGGGCATCGGCGTACAGGAAGTGCGTGACCTGGGCGAGGCCCAGGGCGGCACGGGCTACGACTACCAGGTGGTGGCCAGCGGCATGGCGGACCGCGTGTTCGCCGCGCTCAACGCCGGACTGGAGAAGCCGGACTTCGAGCAGCGCCGCGTGGACTACGTCGGTCCGCAGGTGGGCAAGCAGCTGCGCAACCGCGGCATCATGGCGCTGCTGTACTCGATGGTCGCCATCCTCATCTACGTGGCGTTCCGGTTCGACTTCAAGTTCGGTCCGGGCGCGCTCGTGGCCATGGTCCACGACGTCATCATGGTGGCGGGCTACTACCTGGTGAGCCGGCGCGAGTTCAACCTGACGGCCATCGCGGCGCTGCTGACGGTGGTCGGCTACTCCGTCAACGACACCATCGTCATCTACGACCGCATCCGCGAGGACATGGCCAAGTTCAAGGGCAAGCCCTTCGCGGAGGTCATCAACATCGCCATCAACGACACGCTGGGCCGCACCATCCTCACGTCCGGCACCACGGCGCTGTCGCTCATCGGTCTGCTCATCTTCGGCGTGGGCGAAATCTTCGACTTCGCCATGGCGATGCTGGTCGGCATCGTGGTCGGTGTGTACTCGACCATCTACATCGCCAGCCCGCTGACCATCTGGCTGGACGAGCGCGCCGCGGCGAAGGAAGCCCGTCAGCGCGCCAGCGGCAACGTGGACCAACAGCAGCCGAACGCTGCGTGAGCCACCCGCCCCTGAGGCCTTCCTTCCGTTGAGGAAGGCCTCGTGCGGTGGACACCGACAGGGCCCTCTTCCTTCACGGGAAGCAGGGCCCTCGGTGTTTCAGGAGGCCAGTCAGAAGCGCGCGCCCAGCGTGAGCGAGGCGTCCAGCAGGCCGCCGTTGGCGTCCTCCACGGCGCCGTCCGCCCAGCCTTCGCTGAGGAGGACGCGGTACGTGGTCCGGAGGCCCGCCGTGAGCGCGCCGCGGTTGAACTCCACGCCCGCGGCCAGGGGGACCTCCGGCATCGTGTCCGACTGGTAGAGGCCCTCCACCGGGCCGTGGACATTCATGTGCGAGACGCCCAGGCCCGCGCCGACGAAGGGCCGGACGGTGGTGAGGAAGGGCGGTGACACCTTCACCAGCGCGCTGCCGCCCTGCCGGACGAGCGAGGGCTGCTCCAGCAGGCGGCTGTCGGTGAGGCCGTTGCGTGAGCCCTCGTAGCCCACTTCGAAGCCGAGGAAGGTCGTGGGCTGGATGTTGAGCGTCACGCCCCACGCCGGGCCCGTGCTCGTCAGGTCGCCCAGGCCTCCGGTGTAGTCGCCCACGCCGCCGCGGAGGAACACATTCAGGTCACCGCGTTTGCCGTCGCGCCGCTCCTGCGCGGCCGCCGAACCCGCGGTGCCCAGCGTGGCGAATGCCAGGGCCAGCGTGGCGGCCCGGATACCTCTTGGATGCATGCTCGACCTCACTGTTTTCGGGTGTGCGTTTGAACCTGCTCACCGGCGACCGACCGTGCGTGAACCAGCGGGCCACCATGCGTGCGCTCGTCTGAACGCCTGTGCAGGAGGGGAAGTGTCGGGCTCAAGGTTGGACTGTCCTGGTCAGACGTCTGAGGTACTGTCGCCTTCGTAGCCAATTCATCCCGCCAACTCCCCTCGGAGAAGGCGAGGAGGAGCGTCGAGCGTGCGGTGGTTGCTTCCAGATGTGGTCGAGCAGGAAGTGGCGTCCCTGGCGGGGGAGTTGTCACTGCACCCGCTCGCGGCGAAGGTGCTCCTGCACCGTGGCTACCGCACCCCTGAGTCCGCGTCGGCGTTCCTGTCGGACCGGTTGGCGGACCTGCCGGACCCGTTCCGCATGAAGGGGATGCCGGGGGCCGTGGACCGCATCATCCGGGCGATTCGTTCGCGGGAGAAGGTGACGCTCTACGGGGACTACGACGTGGACGGCGTCTGCTCCACGTCGCTGCTGTACCTCTTCATGAAGGAGCTGGGCGCGCCGCCCGCGACGTACATCCCCCACCGGCTGGACGAAGGCTACGGCCTCAACGTCGGCGCGGTGGAGCGCATCGCCGCGGAGGGCACGCGGGTGCTGGTGACGCTGGACTGCGGCATCACCTCGGTGGCGGAAATCACCCGCGCCAAGGAGCTGGGCCTGGACGTGCTGGTGGTGGACCACCACACCGTGCCGCCCACGCTGCCGCCCGCGGTGGCGGTGCTCAACCCGCACCAGCCTGGCTGCGAGTACCCGACGAAGGCGCTGTGCGCCGCGGGCGTGGCCTTCAACTTCTGCATGGGCATCCGCAAGCGCCTGCGCGACGAGGGCTTCTTCGCCACCCGGAAGGAGCCCAACCTCCGGTCCATGATGGACCTGGTGGCGCTGGCCACGGTGGCGGACGTGGTGCCGCTCACCGGCGCCAACCGCATCCTGGTGACGCATGGCCTCCAGGAGCTGAGCGCGGGCCGCCGGCCGGGCGTGCGGGCCTTGAAGGAAGTGGCGGGCATGGACCCGGACGCCTCCGTCACCGCGGGGCAGGTGGGCTTCCGCCTGGGGCCCCGCATCAACGCGGCGGGCCGTCTGCATGACGCCTCGCTGGGCCTTCAGCTGCTGTGCTCGGAGTCCCCGGACACGGCGCGCTCACTGGCCGCGGTGTTGGACAGGGCCAACGCGGAGCGCCAGGGCATCGAGAGCAGCATCCTCACGCAAGCGCTGGCCCAGGCGGAGTCGCTGAAGGACGCGCGCGGCCTGGTGCTGTACGACGAAGGCTGGCACCCGGGCGTCATCGGCATCGTCGCCTCGCGCGTGGTGGAGCGCTTCTACCGGCCCACCGTCATGGTGGGGGTGAAGGACGGCGTGGGGAAGGGCTCGGCGCGCAGCATCGAGGCCTTCCACCTCCATGACGCGCTCAGTGGCTGCGCGGAGATGCTGACGCGCTTCGGCGGCCACAAGCACGCCGCGGGGCTCACCATCGACGCGGAGCGGCTGCCCGCCTTCCGGGAGGCCTTTGAGAAGATTGCCTACCAGCGCCTCACGCCGGAGGACCTCATCCCCCGGTGCCGCGTGGACGCGGTGGTGAATCCCAACGAGTTGGACGCTCACGCCGTTGAGTCGCTCCAGCGGCTGGGCCCCTTCGGGCAGGGCAATCCGGAGCCCGTGCTGGTGCTGCGCCGGCAAGTGGCTCGCCCGCGCGTGCTGCAGCCCAAGTCCGGCACGGGCAGCGGCCATCTCAAGCTGGCCCTGGCGGACGCGCCGGAACTGGACGCCATCGGCTTCAACATGGCGGACCGGGCCACGCTGGTGGATGGCCCGGTGGACCTGGCGTTTCAGGCCGGCTTCGACACGTTCCGAGGCCAGCGCAAGCTGTCTCTGCGGCTCAAAGACGTGCGCGTGGCCGCCTAGCGGCCGTGGCGCTCAGGCAATGCCCCAGCGGACGCGGCCCGGCGTCATCAGCGCGCCGACGCGGGCCAGCTCGTTGAAGCGGAAGCGCTCCGCCTGCCTTTCGAAGGCGTGGCGGCACCGCTCCGAGCAGAAGAAGTAACGGCGCTTCTTGTACTCGGCGGTGGGACGGCCCTCGGGTGTGTCCAAGGTCTTCCCACATACGGGGTCCAAGTGCTGTCCTTGTCCCTGCGCGTTCTTCATCGCTCGCCTCCCAGCCCCCAGGGGAACCCAGGTTCCCATCCCGGTGGAAATAGGAGCACACGGCGTGCCAGTCCCAACTCCTTGAAGTCGCAAGGAGGGGGCACGGGCGAAGAGGGGAGGCGGTGGAAAAAACTTCATGGCCGCCCGCCGGATGCAGCGCGGCGAGCGGCCGGTGAAGGCGACTTCAGAAGGCGGTGCCGAGGCTGCCGCCCAGGAAGAAGTCGTTGTGGTAGCCCCGGCGGTAGCCCATGGCCTCCAGCCGGAAGGCGAGGCGGAAGTTACCGGAGGAGGTCAGCCGGGGCCGGCCGCGGAAGCCCACGCCGTACTGAAGCAGCGGCTTGCTGCCGCTCACCTTCGTCTCCACCGTGTCGATGGTGATGGTCGACGTCGTGTACGCGATGCCGCCACCCGCCTGGGCGAAGAAGCCGAAGTCGGACTTGCCGAGCTTCAGCTCATAGGCCGGGGCAATGGTGAAGTAGTGGAGGTGCGTCTTGCCCTGGATGAAGTCGGTGCCGTCGCTGGTGCCGCCGAACGTCCAGCGCACGTCGGCCCAGAGGGCCTCGCGAAGCGACTCGTTGTCGAGGATGCGGCCGTACTCCCACGTGGCGCGCACGCCCAGGCCCAGGCGCGTCTCCGCGGCCCGGCCGCGCGGGCTGTCCAGGAAGAGGGCGCCGGTGATGAACTCCATGGCCACGCCCAGGTTCGGGTCGTCGAGCCCGGAGAGGGGTTTGAAGCCGTCCTCGCCGTCGTCGTACTCCTGCTCGGAGACGCGGCGGAAGTCGTCCGCCTCGTCCACCTTGGGGCGGACGCCGTCATAGGAGTCGGAGGCGTCGTTGGCGGGCTCCTCGTCCGGGTAGGCGTAGGGGTCGTCCTCGTCCTGGGCCAGGGCGGGGGCGGACAGGGCGAGGCTGCCCAGGGCGCAACGCAAGAGCCACGTCTTCACGGAAGCAGTCCTCATGCTCACAGGTCCAGGCGGGGGCAGGTGGTGCCACCCGCGGTGCTGGGCGGGCACATGTTGGGGTCGTTGCCGACGAGCTGCTCACGCGGAATCTGGAGGTGGTCCATCAGCTCGTTGCAGACGGCCTCCTTCAAGCGCAGGTCGGTGATGTGGGTGATGATGGCGCTGGCGGCCACGGCCAGGGTGAAGCGGGACTGGTCCGCCAGCGTGGCGCGCGCCAGCTGGTAGAGGCCGGGCGTCGTCGTGCTCTCGTCGTTGTACGAGGCGACGATGGCGCGCAGCAGCACGTCGCGCTGACCGGTGGCCTCGCCGGCCTGGTAGAGCGCGCTGGCGAGCAGCGTGCCCACCCGGTACTCGTTGCCGCTGAACGCGCTCAGGTTCTGGTTGTACAGCTGGTTCAGCAGGGACGCGTCCATGCAGCGGTCCACGCGGGCCAGGTCCCGGTCCTCGGTGACTTGCCCGTACAGGTTGCCGTGGAAGGACGTGGAGAAGAAGCGCGTGTCACAGCCCTTGCCGCCCTGGGTCGTCTGGCAGGTGGCGCCGTACGCGTGGTAGTCCGCGAGCCCCTCGTCGAAGGACTTGAGGATGTTGGCGCCCGGGCTGGCGCCGGCTTGCTGCCACAGCGTGAGCGCCTCCGGGAACTGCTGGCCGTTGTAGGCCTTCAGGTTGAAGACGCGGTGCGCGTATTCGTGGGCGATGACGCCGGCGTTGATGGCCAGCGGGGCGCGCTGGAGCTTGTCGAAGGGCAGCACCAGGAACGACTCCAGCACGGAGAAGTACATGGCGTTGTCGCTCATCGGGTCCTTGTCCACGTCCGCGAGCACGAACTCCGGGAAGTAGTACGTGGTGACGGGGTCCTTGAAGTCCGCAGCGGGGATGTTGCCCACGACGCGGAAGTAATCGTAGGCGCGCTCCATGCTGTAGTACGCCGTCACCATGTTCCAGGTGTGGAAGTCCGCCGGCCAGAGGACGCCGCCCTGGGAGATGTAGTTGGCGCTGACGTCACGGCCGGCGTTCTTGAGCAGCGCGTTGGCGTAGCCTTCCGGCGTGGTGGCGTTGTTCAGGTCCGGGTCCTGGGAGTCGATGACGATGCGTGCGCCTCCCTGGAGGTCGGCCACCGTGCCCTTGAGGCCGACGATGTCGGAGATGGTCTTCAGCTCCACCTCCTGGGGGACGTACTGGCCATTGCTGGAGAGCACCAGGGCGCTGACCTTGACGGGCGCGGTCGAATCGGGCGCACAGCCGGCGGCCAGTCCGAGCGCGGCGGTCGAGGCGATGACTGTTCGGAGCATGCCGCCGTTTTACTCCGGACCGCCCGGAACGTGTATTCCCCCCGGCCGTCACATTCGCGAGCACGGCGGCCGGCCAGCCGGTGCGCCTGGGGCCCCGCGGGCGGCCTTGGAACCCGGAATCCGCACTGATTCCGACGGTTTGAGACGTACCCGGGGCGCTCGGACTCCTTGACGCGTCGTTTCCGCGATCCGTATGGTGCTTCGCCTTCTCCCCCCCTTCGAATCCAGCAGGCGGTGCCATGGCAGTCCCGTTCATCTCCGAGGTCAAGCGTACCCACACTTGCGGTCAGCTCACCGCGACCAACGTCGGCGAGGAAGTCGTCCTCTTCGGCTGGGTGCACAACCGCCGGGACCACGGCGGCGCGGTGTTCATCGACCTGCGAGATCGGGATGGCCTCACGCAGGTGGTGTTCGAGCCGGACCACGCGGAGGCGCACGCGCTCGCCGGCAGCCTCCGGCTGGAGTACTGCGTGGGCGTGCGCGGCAAGGTCGTCTCGCGCGGGAAGAACGTGAACCCGAAGATGAAGACGGGTGAAATCGAGGTCCGGGCCAGCGACCTCACCATCTTCAACCGTTCGGAGCCGACGCCGTTCCCCGTCGAGGACAGCATCGACACGTCCGAGGAGAAGCGCCTGGCCCACCGCTTCCTGGACCTGCGCCGCGCGCCGCTCCAGCACTCGCTGATGACGCGCTCGAAGATGAACGCGCTGACGCGCTCGTACATGGTGGACAACGGGTTCCTGGAGCTGGAGACGCCCTTCATGGGCAAGTACACGCCGGGCGGCGCGCGCAACTTCCTGGTCCCCAGCCGCCTCAACGCGGGCAAGTTCTACGCGCTGGCGGAGAGCCCGCAGCTCTACAAGCAGCTGTTCATGGTGGCGGGCTTCGACCGGTACTTCCAGATCGTCAAGTGCTTCCGCGACGAGGACCTGCGCGTGGACCGGCAGCCGGAGTTCACGCAGATCGACGTGGAGATGAGCTTCGTCACCCAGGACGACATCTTCACGATGATTGAGGGCCTGCTGAAGAAGCTGTGGGGCGAGGTGCTGGGCATCGACATCCCCACGCCCTTCATGCGGATGGACTTCTATGAGTCCATGGCGAAGTACGGCAACGACAAGCCGGACCTGCGCTTCGGGCTGGAGCACGTGGTGCTCACCGACCTGATTCGCGAGCACGGCGAGGGCGGCGGCGTCCCGATGATTTGGGAGGCGGTGCAGAACAAGGGCATCGTCAAGGCCATGGTCGTCCCCGCGGAGAAGGCGATGAGCCGCGCGGAGAGCGACAAGCTGGAGGAGTTCGCCAAGCAGGCGGGCGCCAAGGGCCTGGCCCGCGCGAAGGTGGCGGAGGGGGGCGAGTGGACGCAGTCCCCGCTGTCCAAGACGATCAGCCCCGCGCTGCGGCAGGCCATCAACCAGGCCGTGGGCGCGAAGACGGGCGACCTCCTCCTGTTCCAGTTCGGCAAGGAGGCGCTGGTCCACACGGTGATGGCCAACCTGCGCGTGCACGTGGCCAAGAAGCTGGGCCTGATTCCGGAGTACGGCAGCGGCGGCCAGTGGAAGTTCCTGTGGGTCGTGAACCCGCCGCTGTTCGAGTACGACGACGAGACGAACACCTGGGCGGCGGCGCACCACGCCTTCACGCGTCCGCACGACGAGGACGTGGCCTACCTGCTCACGGACCCGGGCCGGGTGAAGTGCCACCGCTATGACGTGGTGCTCAACGGCTTCGAGATTGGCGGCGGCTCCATCCGTCTGCATGACCCGAAGGTGCAGGCGGAGGTGTTCAAGGCGCTGGGCATCGGCGACGAGGACGCGCGCGCCAAGTTCGGCTTCCTGCTGGACGCGCTGAAGTTCGGCGCTCCGCCGCACGGCGGCATCGCGCTGGGCATGGACCGGCTGGCCATGCTGCTCACGGGCGCCGAGTCCCTGCGTGACGTGATTCCGTTCCCAAAGTCGAAGACGGGCACCGACCTGATGACGGGCGCCCCTGGCGACGTGGATGACCGGCAGCTGCGTGAGATTCACGTGCGGCCGGTGCCCGTGGCGCCCAAGGCCTAGTCCGTCAGACGCGAGCCCTCGCTCGCGCGGTCCCGCCACCCCTATTGACGCGGGGTGGCGGCGGGCCCGCCGTGCCCTGAACATGGCCACGGAGTGGAGTGCCGGTGCGCAACCGCGTAAACAGGGAGGGCCAAGGGAGGGGTAGGGCCAGATGAAGACGTTCCTCGTGGTCAATCCGCGCAGCGCCAACGGGCAGACGGGAAAGCGCTGGGCGGAGATTTCCGCGCAGGTCGGCAGGGCGCTGGGCGACTTCGGCCACGGCTTCACCCAGGGTGGCATGGACGCGGCGCGCATCACCCGCCAGGCGCTCCTGGACGGGTACGAGTGCATCGTCGCGGTGGGCGGGGACGGCACGCTCAACGAAGTCACCAACGGCTTCTTCGAGGACGGGAAGGCGCTGAATCCGAACGCGGCGCTGGGGCTGATTCCTCGGGGCACGGGTGGCGACTTCCGGCGCACCTTCGGGTGGGACCTGGAGCTGGCCTCGTCGTTGGAGCGGCTGCGCTCCGGGACGACAGAGCCGTTCGACGTGGGTCAGCTGGAGTTCATCGACCACGCGGGCCAGCCCGCCACGCGCTACTTCGCCAACATCGCCTCGTTCGGAGTGAGCGCGGTGGTGGCCCAGGAGGTCAACCAGAGCAGCAAGGCCCTGGGCGGCCACCTGAGCTTCATGTGGGGCACGCTGAAGGGGCTGGTGAAGTACTCGGAGCGGCAGGTGCGGCTGTCGGTGGACGGGGGCCCGGAAGAGGTGGTGAGTGTCACCGCGGTGGCCGTGGCCAACGGCCGCTACTTCGGCAGCGGCATGTTCGTCGCGCCGGACGCCGTCACCCACGACGGCCTCTTCGACGTCACCATCTGGTCCAACTACAGCCTGAGCGACTTCATCCTCAAGTCGAAGGGCGTCTACAACGGCTCGCACGTGAACTGGAAGGGCACCCGGCGCCTGCGCTGCCGCACCCTGCGCGCCGAGCCCGTGGACGGCGGCGACGTGTTCCTGGACGTGGACGGCGAGACGCCGGGCCGCCTCCCGTGCACCATGACGCTGCTGCCCGGGGCCATCCGCCTCAAGGTGCTGTAGCGCTCACGCGCCCCGATTCGTCGCCCGGTCGCCTGTCGAGCGACATGGCACTTGGGACGTGGGGCTGGACTGAGGCAACCTCCTGCATCCAGTGACGTCCGGCGTTAGGTGCGCTGGACGCTCGGCACCGTGCCCGCGGTGCCTGCTGTATTGGCCCAGGAGACGCGCCATGCCTCAAGAGCGAGGACCCGCACAGCTCGACCTCTTCACCGGCGCCGCCGTGGAGCCGCCCGCCAAGGGCCGCAAGGGCGCGCAGCCCGTGGAGCCCGCGGCCGTGCCGGCGTCGCTGGCCACGCTGGGGCGGGAGCTGCCGCAGGGCGTGTTCCTCGGGACGTCCTCGTGGACGTTCCCGGGGTGGTCCGGCATCGTCTATGACCATGAGGCCTCCGCCTCGCAGCTCGCGCGGGAGGGCCGGCCGCCTACGCGCACCATCCGGTGCTGCGCACGGTGGGCATCGACCGGACCTTCTACGGCCCCATCGCCTCCAGCGCCTTCGCCGAGTACGCCGCCCAGGTGCCGGACACCTTCCGCTTCCTGGTGAAGGCCCATGAGGTCTGCACCCTGGCGCGCTTCCCGCTGCACGAGCGCTACGGCGCGCAGCGGGGACAAGCCAACGAGCGCTTCCTCCATGCCGCCTACGCCACGGAGGCCGTCGTCATGCCCTTCGTGGAGGGGCTGGGAGAGAAGGCGGGGCCGCTCGTCTTCCAGTTCCCGCCGCAGGACCCGCAGGCGCTCGGCGGGCCCGCGCGCTTCGTGGAGCGGCTGCATGCCTTCTTCGCCGCGCTGCCGAAGGGGCCGCTGTACGCGGTGGAGCTGCGCAACGAGGAGCTGCTCACGGAGGGGCTGGCCCAGGCGCTGGCGGACGTGGGCGTCAGTCCGGTGCTGGCGGTGTGGGCGCACATGCCGCCCGTGGGCCGGCAGGCGAAGCTCACTCGCGCCTTCGAAGCCCGCGCGCTGGTGGTGCGGTGGATGCTCCCGCCGGACCTCGGCTACGAGGAGGCGCGCGCGCGTTACGCGCCATTCAACCAGTTGGTGGACGAGGACGTCCCCACGCGTGATGTCCTGGCCCGGGTGTGCCTGGCGGCGCTGCGCCGGGACAAGCCCACCTTCATCACCATCAACAACAAGGCCGAGGGCAGCGCGCCACTGTCCGCTATCAAACTGGCCGAGCGCGTCGTCCTGGGCAGGCGAGAAGAGGCCGAGCGTCAGGCCGCCCCCCGTTGAGTGTCACTTGCCACTGAGCACGCATCTTGCTTACCTGTGGGGCCATGACAGTCATGACGGTTGCGGCACTGGTGGTCCAGCTGATGTCCGCAGGGGGCGCAGGCGCCCAGGGCGAGCAGGCAGCCGGCCACCAGCAAGGCGACCCGGGCAGCATCTCCACGAACCTCTCCGCGCTGAAGGGCGAAGTCTCATCACTGTCCGAGCGCTTCAAGGCCGCCCGCGAGCGGCGCCGCTTGCAGGCGGAGAAGGAGAAGCAGGAGTGGGAGCGTGAGCCGAAGGCGCCTGCCGGTCCTCGACGCGAATGAGCCGCCGCTCCCGCCCGAAGGGCCGGAGCCGCCGCCTCCCGAGGACGAAGCTGTAGAAATTCCCATCGATGGGAACCTGGACCTGCACCTCTTCCACCCGCGCGACGTGAAGGACCTGGTGGTGGAGTACCTCTGGGCGTGCCGGCAGAAGGGCGTCCTGGATGTGCGCATCATCCACGGCAAGGGCACCGGTGCGCTGAGGCGCACCGTGCAGTCGCTGCTCCCCAGACTGCCAGAGGTGGAGTCGTTCCGTTCCGCGCGCGAAGGGGACGGAGGTTGGGGCGCGACGTGGGTGCGCCTGCGCCCAGCGGACTACGACAGCCAGAAGTAGGCGGAGGCGATGAGGGCGCGCTTCTCCGTCACCTTCGCCTTGTTGGCCAGATCCGCCAACTGCCGGTCCTTGGAGGCGTACCGCTTCTCCTCCTCGTTGCGGAGCGAGGACAACTTGCGGCGGTACTCGCGCTCCATCCGGTCGGAGTTCGCGCGGGCCTTGGCCTTGTCGGCGATGTCCTCGGCCAGCCCGACCTGCTTGCGCGCTTCAATCCACGTCTGCCGCGCGGCTTCCACGGCCTCACGCGACTCCATGAGGCAGTCCTCGACGTAGCGGTCCGCGCGCTCCTTGGCCTTGTCCAGCTCCAGGGCGTTGCGCCGCTCCGCGGCCCGGACGATTTCGTCCTTCGCCGCCATCAGCGCCTGCTCCTGCATCAGTTGCACGGACACCGGCGCGGGCTGACGCCGCCGCTCCGGCTTCGCCGCCAGCTTCACGAAGTGCGCGCCGTCCGCCATGGGCAGGGCGCGGAAGCCGTCCCTGTCGCGCACGAGCACCAGGTGGGCCAGCTTCTCCTCGGGCTTGAGGCCGGTCGTCTCGAACTTGTACGCGAACCACCAGCCCTCGCTGCCCGCGAGCCGCGCCAGCCGTGACGGCAGTCCCGCCGCGTCCAGTTGCAGGTAGCTCACCGCGTCCTGGGTGCGCTCCTTGACGGCATAGGCGGCCTTGGCCACCTCCAGCCGCCCCGAGTTGCGGCTGCCCAGCACGGACGCGGTGAGGGCACGGGCCTCCTGCTGACGCTTGGCCAGGGCCTCCTTCGTCTGCTCGTTCTGTCCGCGCAGCCGGCGCCGCACGTCGCCGTCGAAGCGCTCCAGCACCACCGAGCGCATCTCCGTCATGCGCTTGCTGATGCGGCCTTCCAACTCCTCACGGAGCTTGTCGAAGGCGATGTTGATGTCCTCGGGCTTCCGGCAGGACTGGTAGATGTCCAGGACGCGCCGCTCGAAGTCGACGCCGCTCTCCAGCGCACCCAGGATTTCGTCGGACGCGCCGAACACGCCGTCGAAGAGGTTCAGCTTCTTCTCCAGCAGCTCGAAGAGGCGGGCGTCCGCCGCGTTCATCCGGTTGAGGAAGTTGATGACCAGCACGTCCCGCTGCTGGCCGTACCGGTGGCAGCGGCCGATGCGCTGCTCCACGCGCTGCGGGTTCCAGGGCAGGTCGTAGTTCACCACCAGGTTGCAGAACTGGAGGTTGAGGCCCTCGGCGCCCGCCTCGGTGCAGATGAGGATCTGCGTGCGGTGGCGGAACTCCTCCACCAGCGCGCGCCGGTCCTCGGGCGTGCCCGCGTCTCCGGACAGCAGGGAGATCTTCCCCTGGTAGCCGCTCTCCGACAGGAGGTTGAAGAGGTACTGCTGCGTGCGCTTGGACTCGGTGAAGATGAGCGCCTTCTCCGGCCAGCCGTGCGACTTCATCACGGCGAAGGTCCGGTCCAGGCCGCGCTTGAGCGCCTCGCCCTTGGCGTTGACCTTGATGGAGTCCGCCAGGTCCGCGTACTGGCGCAGCTCCCAGACCTCCTGCTCCAGCGCGCGGACGTTGGGCGCCTTGGCGGGGTCGTCCGACCACTCTTCGCCCTCCTCGACGAACTGCTTGGCCTCCTCGGGCTCGAACATCGCCAGGGCCTGCTGGCCCAGCTTCGCCGCCTGGAGCCGCTTCTCCAGGTTGTCCGACAGCCGGCGGAGCGTGGGGGCGATGGCGTAGGTGGAGGACGCCAGCAGCTTGCGGTAGCAGAGCGTCAGCAGCGTCTTCTTGCCGGGCTCAATCGCCGCGGCCTCGGAGCGCTGGAGGTACTCGCTGACCTTCTCGTAGAGGTCGTGCTCCTCCGGGGAGGGGGTGAAGTCCTCCACGATGGAGCGGCGGTTGGTGTAGCGGACGTATTCGCGCACCTGCCGGCGCAGGGTGCGCTGCACCACGGGGGCCAGCCGCTCCTTCAGCTCGATGGCGGCGGCCTCCGGCATGCCACCGGCCTCGTCCGTCCGGTAACGGCTGCGGAAGGCGTGCTCGGGCCCGAGGATCTGCTCGTCCAGCAGGGACATCAGCCCGAACAGCTCCATCAAGTCATTCTGGAGCGGGGTGGCGGTGAGCAGCAGCTTGGGCTTGCCGGCCAGGGACGCCTTCAGGGCCTGGCCCATCTTGTTGTTGGCCCGGTGCGCGTTGCGCAGGCGGTGGGCCTCGTCGATGACCACCAGGTCCCACGGAATCTCTGCCGTCAGGTGCGCCTTGTTCGCCGCGAAGGGGTGTGAGCAGATGACGGGGAAGGGCTGGTCGAAGCAGTTCCCGGTGGCGCGCACGGTGCGGCCGTCCACCAGGACGCTGTCCAGGTCGAACTTCTCCCGCAATTCGCTGTTCCACTGCGCGCGCAGCGTGGCGGGCGCCAGGATGAGGATGCGCGACTTCCCCTCGGCCATCAGCTGGGCGATGACGAGCCCTGCTTCAATGGTCTTCCCCAGGCCCACCTCGTCGCCCAGCATGCAGCCGCCGCGCGACAGCGAGTCGAGCGCGAACATGGCGCCTTCGACCTGGTGCGGGTTGAGGTCCACCTTCGCTTCCGACAGCGCTCCCGCCAGCCGTTGCTGCGTGTCACCGCTGCGGGCCAGCAGTTCCTCTGCCAGCAGCCGCTCATGGAAGGGCGTCAACGCCGTGGGGGCCGCCGCCGACTCGGACTCCATCCGTGCCGCCACCGCCGCCGCCGCCGCGTCCGCCTCAACCTCCACCCTGAATCCCCTCGCGACCTCCGCCAAGACCGTCTCCATCCGTGGTGTTTTCGAGGTCGCCCACCGTCACGGCGGGCGAGGACCGGCCATTTTGTTGACGCGCGCCTATCTGTAAAGGGGGTCGTGTCCGAGGCCGAAAAATCGGCCTCCGCGCGATTGGCATGCTTCTTTGCGAGCGGCGTCGATACACGTTGACTGCACACTGCGTACAAAACTTTCGCTGGACTTGACGCAGAGGCCTAGAGCAGTCCGCGCGCCTTCACGTCCAGGTAGGCGTTGAGCGTGGCCGCGCCGAAGCCGCGCGCGGGGCTCGGATCACCAGCGCGCCCGCGTCCCGCAGGGTGGTGGCCGTCCGCCGGTACTCCGTCTCCAGCCGTGCCGCGGCCTGGCGCGCGTAGGCATCCTGCGTCTGTGTGGGCACACCGTGGGCCGCCGCCTGGACGTCCTCGTCCAACAGTGAGGCGACGACGGGCAGGTGCCGGGGGCGCAGCGCCAGCGTGCGCGTGAGGAGGCTGGCGGAGGCGTCCGGGTCCACCAGGTCCGTGAACAGCACCACCAGGGCGCGCCGCGTCTGGCGTGCAAAGGCGAAGTCGAAGGCGCGGCCGTAGTCGCTCTCCTCGAGCGCGGCCTCGGTGCGGTAGAGCGATTCGGTGATGAGCCGCAGGTGCTCGCGGCCCTTGCGTGGCGGCAGGTAGGCCCGCACGCCGCTGGCGAACGCCAGCACGCCGACCACGTCACCGGCCTCCAGGCCCACGCGCGCCAGCCGCAGCGCCGCGTCCACCGCATGGTCCAGCTTGCGCCGCTCCTGGATGCGGCCCGCCATGTGCCGGCCGCAGTCGAGCAGCAGGAGCACCGGCTGGTGCTGCTCCGGTTGCCACGTGCGCACCAGGGTGTGGGCGTGGCGCGCGGACGCCTTCCAGTCGATGTGGCGGTAGTCGTCGCCGGGGCGGTACTCGCGCAGCGACTCGAACTCCCGGCCCTCCGAGGCGCGCCGCCGCTGCGTGCGCGCGGAAGGGGCGTCCGAGGCGTGGGCCAGCGCCAGTGCTTCGCGGGTGAGCGCGGTGAGGTCCGGGTACACCTTGACGTCCATCGTCGCGGGGACGCGGACCTGTCGCGCGCACAGGCCCAGAGGGCCTCGCAGCCGCAGGTGCACGTCCCCGAAGCGGGCGTCACCCCGCGAAGGCGGCGTGACGAAGTAGGTGAGCTCTTGGGGCGTGGTCCGTGCCGCGGGCAGGGTGAGGGATTGCCGGTGCCCGCTGCTGGCCATGTCCTCGGGCGGCTCGTCGCGGACCTCCACGTGCAGCGGCGCGGTGCCGGCGTCCTGGCGCTCCAGCGCCACGTGCACGGCGTTGCGCGTGCCGGAGGAGAGGACGGGCTCCACGCGCCGCCAGACGCGGACGCTCTGGGCGCGCGGGGCCCGGAGGAAGTCCACGGCGCAGAGGGCCAGCACGGCCACGTCCGTCGCCAGCGCGAGCCAGCCGAACGCGGGGCTGGCCACCGCGAGCGCCGCCGGGAGGAGTCCCGCCGCCAGCAGGGCCACGGCGAGGCCGGTGGGGACGGGGCGCCCGGCGCTCACCGGGGCACTCGGACCCGCTCGAGCGTCTGCTTCAGCACGTCGTCCGCGGTGATGCCTTCCACCTCGGCCTCGGCCTTGAGGAGCAGCCGGTGGTTGAGGACGCTGAAGGTGACGGCCTTGACGTCATCCGGGGTGACGAAGTCCGTGCCCATCAGCGCGGCGCGGGCCTTGGAGGCCGCGAGCAGCGCCTGGGCCGAGCGGGGGCTGGCGCCCAGGCGCACGCGCGGGTTGGTGCGCGTCTCCCGGACGATGGCCACCACGTACTGGATGATGGAGTCGTCACACGACACGCGGGCGGCGTGCGACTGCAGCTCCAGCAGCGTGGGCGCATCCAGCACCTGGCGGGTGGTGGCCGGCTTGCCTTCGCGCTGGTGGAAGGCGCGGAGCATCGTCGTCTCCGCCGAGGCCTCCGGGTAGCCCACGCGCACGCGCATGAGGAAGCGGTCCAGCTGGGCCTCCGGCAGCGGGTAGGTGCCCTCCAGCTCCAGGGGGTTCTGCGTGGCCACCACGAAGAAGTGGGGCGGCAGCGCGTGGGACACGCCGTCGATGGTGACCTGCCGCTCCTCCATGGCCTCCAGGAGCGCGGCCTGCGTCTTGGGCGGGGTGCGGTTGATTTCGTCCGCGACCACCACCTCCGTGAAGATGGGGCCCTTCACGAGGCGGAAGGCGTGGTCCTGGGGCTGGAAGACGTTGGTGCCCAGGATGTCCGCCGGCATCAGGTCCGGGGTGAACTGGATGCGCGTGAAGAGCAGCCCCAGCGCGCCGGCCATGCTGCGCGCGGTGAGCGTCTTGGCCACGCCGGGCACGCCCTCCAGCAGCACGTGGCCGCGCGCGAGGAAGGCCGTCACCAGGTCCTCCAGCACGCGCTGCTGTCCGAAGACGGCCGCGTCGAGCGCGGCGGTGAGACGGGAGAGGGGAGAGGCGTCGGACATGGTGGCCGGTGACGCTAGCCCGCTGCCGCGGAGGGCGGCAGCGCTTTTTCATTCGAGGCGCGGAGGCTCAGTGCGAGGACTGGCCCTTGAGCCCCAGCAGCGTGCCGCCCAGCGTGGCGACCGCGCCCAGGACGGCCACGTAGACGCCGAAGCTGGGCGACGAGTTCATCATCTCCGAGTTGCCGATGGGCGTGGGCACCATCGTCGTGTCGGACGACACCTTGATGAACACGACGCACCAGATGAGGCACACGATGCTGATGATGAGCTGGCCCATCCACGGCACCACCGGGTTCACGTTCGGGAGCGAGCCCTTGACGCGCACCGTGACGGCCGTGAGCAGGAGGATGGACATGATGAAGGCGCCCGCGCCCAGGCTCATCAAGCCGAGCACGTCCCCATCCACCGCCGTCTCCTTCCACGGCATGAAGCAGGACATCAGCACCACCGCCGCGCCCCAGAACGCGACCTTGTCGCCACCCTGGAGCTGAGCGAACAGCTCCTTCGCGTCACGGATGAGCTCATCCGGGTCGGTGACGGCGCTGCCCCGGTCGTACGAGTCCGAGCGGTCCCACGGGTCCACCGAGGCCGCGGGCTCGGGAGCGGGCGCCTTGCGAGGCGCGGGCCGAGGCGCCGCTGCACGCGCCGCACGCTGCTGCGGCGCACTGCGGGCGACGTCCTCCATGCTCCGGATGTTGGTGGAGTCCGAGTCGGGCGGCGGCGCGGCGGCGGGCCTACTCCCCGACTTGCCTGAGGCCGGACGTGGGCGCCGCGGGGAGGCGGCCGGCGGCTCGGCGGGGGTCCTCCGCCGCGTCCGTGGACTCCTCAGACTCTTCGGCCGGCGGCTCCCCCGAGAGGAACGAGCCATCGATGATGTAATCGCAGACGGAACAGATGGACGTGTTGGCGGCTACCTTCGAGCCGCAGCCAGGGCAGTTCAGGACCAACGCTCCCGCGGAGAGAATCCACGTGTCATCTTCGGAGCGCCGGCCTTGCGTGTCAAACCCCTCGCGGCCTAACCCCTGGATTTTCGCGGGGAATTGACCTAGGCCCGCGCCATGCGCCGCTCGCACTCCGTCCGTACCCTGTCGACATGTGTCGTCGCTTTCTCGCTGCTGTCCGGATGCGTCCGTTCCGTGCCGCCGGTGAAGCCGCCTCCCGTGGACGCGCAGACGCTCGAGCGCATCCTGGCGTGGGAGGACGCGCGCTCGCTGGGAAATGGGGCCCTGGTGTCGCTGGCGGCCCGTGCACCGGATGCCCGGGTGCGTGCTCGGGCCCTGCGGGCGTTGGCGCGAATCCAGGACCCGGCCACCCTGGAGACCGTCATCGCGGGGCTGAAGGATGAGGACGCGGCGGTACGTGGCGAGGCGGTCTTCGCCGCGGGCGTGCTCGCCCTGTCCTGGGAGCCCCTGGTGGATGCCGAGCTTGCGGCGTTGGAGAAGGCGCTGCTCGAAGCCGGCGGACGGAGCGCGACGCGGACGTGCGGCGGGCGGTGGTGGAGGCCATGGGCCGGCTGGGGACGCCCAGGGCCGTGGCGTGGCTGTCCGAGCGGATGCGCGAAGCGGATGGGGCGGAGGCGGCCTGGGCCACGCAGGCGTTGGGCGTCCTCGCACGCACCCGCGGCGCGGCGGTGGTTGCCCAGGTGCCACTGGCGCCAGCGGAGGCGCTGCTCGCGGCCGAGCGGCCGGTGGAGGCGCGTCAGGCAGGGGCTCAATTCCTGGCCACCGTGAAGCGGCCCGAGGCCTTGCCCGCGCTGCGCCGCTGCCTGGGGGACGCGGACGCGGACGTGCGGGCCTCGTGCGCGAAGGGCTTCGGGGACGTGGGTGGTCCCGAGGATGCCGTGGTCCTCGGGCGGCTCTTGGAGGACACGGTTCCGCGTGTGGCGGCGGAGGCGGCGCGCTCGCTGGCGAAGCTGGCGGCGGCTTGCAGTGGACCGTGCACCGCGGTGGATGCGCTGGAGGCCTTGGCAGCGCGAGCCAGACGCGTGGCTCGGGGCATGGCGCCTCCGGCGGCGGCGGGGGCATCGGCGCCGGAGGGCGCGAAGGCGCCGGTGGAGACATTGGCGCGGTCGGCGGAGGGACACGCGCTGCTGGCGCTGGCGCAGCAGGGCCTGCCCGCCTTTGGGCGTCCCGTCCTGGAGTCGCTGCGGCTCGCGCTGGCGGACGCGGAGCGGGGCGCGGCCTCGGATGTCGCGCGAGCGGACCTGGCCTGGCTGGACTGCCGGCTGGCGGCGGCGGTGGACCGGCAGGAGGGCGCGCTGAAGGAAGTCCTGGGCTGTGGCTATGGGCGCGTGCCCGAGGCGCGCCGGTTGGCGCTGGGGCTGCGCGAGGTGGCTCAGGCGAAGGGGCAGGGAGGGGCGGGCTTCGCGGTGAAGTACCTGCGTCACCCCGAGGCGCGCGTGCGCCTGACGGCGCTGGAAGCCGTGTCCGCGCGGCCCGTGCCCGAGGCGGCGGCGCCGGTGCGTGAGCTCATCGAAGGCGAGGATGAAGTGGTGGCGGGCGCGGCGGCGGCGACCGCGGGTGTGCTCAAGGACGCGGCCGCGCTACCTGCCGTGGAGGCGCTGGCGGCACGTGTGCCGCAGACGCCGGGAGACCTGGCCGAGCCGGTGGCGGGCGCGCTGGTGGCGCTGCAGGGCCCGGCCGCCGAGCCCCGACTGCGTGAATGGCTGATGCACCCGCACGCCAACGTGCGGCGCGTGGCGGCGCAGGCCCTCACGCAGTTGACGGGGCAGCGGGTGCGCTCGGCGCGCGTGGAGCTGCCCGCGAACACCTTCCGGCCCGTGGCCGCTCCGGCGCGCGCGGGGCTCGTGCTGCGCACCGACAAGGGGGACATCACCGTGCGGCTGGACGTGGACGAGGCGCCCCTCACGTCGGGCAACCTCCACGCGCTGGCGCGCAAGGGCTATTTCAACGGCGTCACCTTCCACCGCGTGGTGCCGGACTTCGTCGCGCAGGGGGGAGACCCGCGCGGGGACGGTGAGGGCGGGCCGGGGTACTCCATTCGCTGCGAGATGACGCGTCGGCCCTACGGCCGGGGCACCCTGGGCATGGCCCTGGCCGGGAAGGACACCGGCGGCAGCCAGTTCTTCTTCACCCACGCCCCGCAGCCGCACCTGGATGGCCGCTACACGGCCTTTGGCGAGGTGGTGTCCGGCATGGACGTGGTCGACGCCCTCCTGGAAGGGGACGTCATCCGCGAAGTGCGCGCGGTGGAGCTGGCGCCCTGAAGCGTTGACTCAGGCGCCGCTGGCACGGGCCAGGGGCGCGGGAGGACCGAGCGGGTCGTTGTTCCAGCGCTCGTTCTCCGCCGCTTCCAAGGCCTCGACTTCCTGGCGGATGCGCTGCCACTCCGTCTCCGGAATGTTGAGGAAGGCCTCCGCCAGCGCCGGGTCGAACTGGGTGCCCGCGCAGCGGCGGATTTCATCCCGCGCCACGCTCATGGGCCGGCCCTTGCGGTAGGGCCGGTCGGACGTGATCGCGTCCACCGTGTCCGCGAGGCAGAAGATGCGCGCGCCCAGGACGATGTCCTCGCCCGCCAGGTTCTGCGGGTAGCCCTTGCCGTCCCAGCGCTCCTGGTGCTGGAGCACGATGAGCGCCGCTTCGTGCAGGTAGGGCATCTTCGCCAGCATCCGGTAGCCGAACTCCGGGTGCTTGCGCATCTCCACCCATTCCTCCGGCGTGAGCGGACCGGGCTTGAGCAGGATGGAGTCGCGCACGCCAATCTTCCCGATGTCGTGCAGCAGCGCGCCTTGCTCCACCACGTCCAGCGCTCCGCCCGTCATCCCCACCTCCTGGGCCAGCCGGCGGGAGTAGAGCGACACGCGGCGCGAGTGCCACTGCGTCTCCGTATCGCGGTAGTCCAGGGCGCTGATGAGCCCGTCGAGCAGCCCCGCGGTGCGCTCCACCACCCGCCGCTCCAGGTCGCGGTTGATGGCCACCAGCTCCGCGTTCTTCTCCGCGACCTCGCGCGACAGCCGCTCGTTGGCGTCCACCAGGCGGTAGTGCGCGAAGGCCTGCCGGACGCTGCTCGTCAGGTCGCTGAGTGACCAGGGCTTGCCCAGCAGCCGGAAGACCTCTCCGCGGTTGACCGCTTCGGAGGCGGTGCGGAAGTCCGCCGCCGCCGTCAGCATCAGCCGCACCGCCTTGGGGTTCTTCTCCCGAAGGGCGCCGAGCAGTTCGATGCCGTTGAGGTACGGCATCATGAAGTCCGTCAGCACGACCTGGAAGCCGACCTCCCGGGCGGCCGCCGCCGGGTTGCTGTGGGTGACGACGTCGTACCCCTCTGCCTGGAGGATGCGTGAGAGGGCGGCCAGGATGAGGACGTCGTCGTCCACGACGAGGATGCGATCCATGCCCGAGGTGCCTCCAGGACAGCGTGCTTGTACAGCTTTATACACGCCGCTACGCGCCCCCAAAAGGCCCCCCAGGCCGGTGATGGGCTTCTAAGCCATGGAAATCCTTGGAGGTTCTGCCATTCAGGAAGAGAGGCAGAACCACGTCACGCTTGCCTGGTCGCCAAGGTGTGATTTATGGTGCGCTGCAACGCTGGACTGTATCGCTAACCCCTTGGAATCGTGGAGCAATCTCCGATGGCAAAAGCCCCGGAAGGGCCCGTGCCGGTGGTGGTGATGGGGCTGGGGTTCATCGGTCAGGAAATTGCCCGGGCTGCGATGTCTTCACCTGAGGTGGAGCTCATCGGGGCCGTGGACGTGCAATCCGGCCTGGTGGGCCGCCCCTTGGGTGATGTCCTGGGAGGTCCCGCCCCTCGTGTGAAGGTCTCCGCCTCGCTGGCGCAGGCCGTGGGCAAGCGCAAGGGCGTGGTGGTGCTGCATGCCACCGGCTCGCGGCTGCCCAAGGTGTTCGACCAGGTGATGGAGGCGGTGAAGCTGGGACTGCCCGTGGCCAGCACCTGTGAGGAGCTGGCCTTCCCGTATCTGAAGTATCCGGAGCTGGCGGACGAACTGGACCAGGCGGCGCAGGAGGCGGGCGTTGCCGTGGTGGGGACCGGCGTCAATCCGGGCTTCGTGCTGGACCGGCTGGTGGCGGTTGCCGGTCAGGTGTGCGGTCCCGTCCGTCGTGCCACCGTCACCCGCGTGGTGGATGCGCGGACCCGCCGCCCGTCCTTGCAGCGGATTGTGGGCGCGGGGCTGACGGAGGAGGAGTTCTTCGAGCTGGTGGACAGTGAGCAACTGGGCCACGTTGGCCTTGTTGAGTCCGCGGCGCTCGCGGCCCTCGGCCTGGGGCTGGATTGCGACGACTTCGAAGAAGAAGTAGCCCCCGTGTTCGCCGAGGAGGACATCTCCGGCGGCGCGTTTCCCGTCAGGAAGGGAAGGGTGGCTGGCATGTTCCAGTCCGTGGTGGGGTTGGAGGACGGACAGGAGCGGGTGCGACTGGAGCTGACCATCGCGATGGGGGCGGATGACCCCAAGGACCGTATCGAAATCGACGCTGACCCGAAGCTGGTGTTGGAAATCCCGGGGGGAGTGGCGGGCGACCGGGCCACCGCGAATGCGCTGGTGAATGCCGCGCCACGCTTGACGGCCGCCGAAGCTGGGCTCCTCACGGTGCTCGAGCTTCCGGCCGGACGCTAGAGTCAGGAGAGGAAATGCTGGACAAGAACGCGATCGGCCGCGCCTCGCCGCCGACGCTGAACGAGGTCGAAAAGGGCGCCATCCGTCGGTTCGCGGAGGCCATCGGGGACTACAACCCCATCTACTACGATGAGGAGTACGCCCGGGCGTCGGGGTACCCCACCATCATCGCGCCCCCCACGTTCCCCGCGTCCTTCCACTCGGCGGCGGACCTGCGGGAGCTGCTGGGCGTGGGCATCAAGAGCCTGCTCCACGCGGAGCAGGGCTTCGACTACGAGCGGCCCATCTTCGCCGGGGACCGCATCTACGTCTCCACGCGCGTCTCCGACGTCTTCGAGCGGCCGGGCATGTCCGGGAAGATGGACATCGCGGTCATCGAGGATGAAGGCCGTGACGAGGAAGGCAACCTCGTGTTCCGCGCCCGCCGGACGCTGGTGGTCCGCGCCGCCAAGGAGACCCCGTGATGCCCGCGCGCAAGTTGTACTTCGAAGCCATCCGCGTCGGGGACGAGCTGCCCGCGCTGGCCAAGGCGCCCGTCGACCGCGTCCAGCTGTCGCGCTACGCCGGGGCGTCCGGAGACTTCAACCCGGTCCACGTGGACGAGCTCTACGCCAAGAGCGTGGGCATGCCGAGCGTCTACGCGCCCGGCATGCTCGTCATGGGCATGCTCGGCCAGCTCATCAGTGACTGGGCCCGGGGCGGGCAGATGCGGCGCTACAACGTGCGCTTCATCAAGATGGTGTGGCCGGGTGACACCGTCGTCTGCAAGGGCCGCGTGAGCGACCGGCACGGCTCCGGGGGCCGCTACTTCGTCGAAATCGACCTCTGGGCGGAGAACCAGAAGGGCGAACTGCTGATGAAGGGCTCCTCGCAGATCCAGCTCTTCTATTCGCTGGAGGACGAGAACCGGCAGCGCTCCGGCCAGTCCCCCATCGTGGTGGAGGTGCCTCGGGAGAGCCTGAGCAGCGCCAACGCCGCCGCGCCCGCCTCCGCCACCAGCGCCTCCGGTTCCAGCGAGGAGGGCGACGAGGCGGACGAGCGCCGCGAGGGCGTCACCTCCAAGAAGACGGTTCCCAGGGAAAAGCCGGCGGCCAAGACAGCCACGCTTCCCTCCGCCAAGAAGGCGAAGAAGTAGGCAGGCGCACCGCGTCTCGAGGGGCGGTTCTGACCGCCCCTCAACGCGAGGTGTCATTCGGGGTTGACTCAAAAATCAGTCGCCGCCACACTTCCTGCGTCTCAACGCGCCGCTGACCTCATCCTTTTTCACTGAGGGCGGGCAGCGAGCCGTCACGCAGGAGTGGCCATGTCCGCCGGGATCAACACCTACAAGACCGACCTTCGAGAGATCTTCTTCACGCTGTTCGAGCAGTTCGGCTTCGGCCAGGTGGCCGGCCAGGCGCCGTTCGATGCCTGGGGTCCGGACGAAGCGAAGGCGGTGCTGTCGGAGACCTACCGCTTCGCGCGCGAGGTGCTCGGGCCCCTCAACTCGGTGGGTGACCGGGAGGGCTGCCGGGTGGAGAACGGCGCCGTCTTCACGCCGACGGGCTTCAAGGACGCGTGGAAGAAGCTCTACGAGCAGGGCTTCAAGACGGTGGGCGTGAGCCCGGAGCACGGCGGCCAGGGCTCGCCGA
The DNA here is from genome assembly GCF_032612255.1 of Myxococcus sp. MxC21-1. Lineage (NCBI taxonomy): Bacteria > Pseudomonadati > Myxococcota > Myxococcia > Myxococcales > Myxococcaceae > Myxococcus > Myxococcus sp. MxC21-1. The sequence goes on along the minus strand of NZ_CP123278.1, from coordinate 5,654,408 downwards.
TGATGCTCCAGGTGACGGTGGAGGAGCTGCTGTCGGGCGCCAACTCGGCGTTCAACATGTACCCTGGCCTGGCCTTTGGCGCGGCGGAAGTTGTCGCGGAGTGCGGCACGCCCGCGCAGCAGAAACAGTTCGTGGAGCGCATGCTCAACGGCACGTGGGGCGGCACCATGTGCCTCACCGAGCCGCACGCCGGCTCCGACGTGGGCGCGGCCAAGTCGACGGCCCGCCGCAACGGCGACGGCACCTACAACATCCGCGGGACGAAGATCTTCATCTCCGGCGGCGACCACGACATGGCGGAGAACATCATCCACCTCGTGCTCGCGCGCATCGACGGCGCGTCGCCGGGCACCAAGGGCCTGTCGCTGTTCATCGTCCCCAAGCTGCGCATCAACGCGGACGGCAGCTCGGGCCAGCCCAACGACGTGGGCGTGGGCTCCATCGAGCACAAGATGGGCATCAACGGCTCGGCCACCTGTGTCATCAACTTTGGTGAGAACGACAACTGTGTCGGCGAGCTCGTGGGCACCGTCGAGCACGTCGGCATGAGCCAGATGTTCAAGATGATGAACGGCGCGCGCATCGCCGTGGGCATCCAGGGTATCGGTCTGGCGTCCGCCGCGTACTACAACGCGCTGGACTACGCGAAGGACCGCAAGCAGGGCTCCCACTTCACCAAGTGGAAGGACCCCACCGCGCCCCGCGCCGCCATCATCGAGCACCCGGACGTCCGCCGCATGCTGCTGGACATCAAGGCGCACGTGGAGGGCATCCGCTCGCTGATCATCAAGCTGGCCATGCACCTGGACAAGGCGCGCCAGCTGGCCGGCAAGGACGACGACGCGGCCACCTACCACAAGGGCCAGGTGGAGCTGCTCACCCCGCTGGTGAAGGCCTACAGCTCCGAGCAGGCGTTCCGCCTGTGCGCGCAGGCCATCCAGATCTACGGCGGCGCCGGCTACATCCAGGACTACCCGGTGGAGCAGTACACCCGCGACTCGAAGATCTTCTCCATCTACGAGGGCACCACCCACATCCAGGCCATGGACCTGGTGGGCCGGAAGATGGGCCAGGCGGGCGGCATGCACTTCCAGCAGTTCATGGGCGACGTGGGCTCCTTCATCGAGGCCCACCGCGAGCACGCCGTCTACGGCGAGGCCGTGAAGTCCCTGGCCGCGGCGCAGGAGGCCCTGATGGCCAGCGCCATGGTGGTGTTCGGCTGGTCGCAGGACGGCAGCAAGTTCCCGCTGATTCCGCTGTCCGCCAACCGCTTCCTCAACATGATGTCCGAGGTCGCCGTGGGCTGGCTGCTGCTGGACGCGGCGCTCATCGCGGAGAAGGCGAAGGCCTCCGTCTCCGCGGACCACCCGGACCACGCCTTCTACGAGGGCAAGAAGTACAGCGCCCTCTGGTACGCGCGGAACGTGCTGCCCAACGTGGAGCAGGCGGCGAAGATGCTCACCATGGAGGACACCTCGCCCATGGACATCTCGGACGCCGCCTTCGCGTCCGTCTGAGCCCGCGCCTCGCTGAATGGCGGGGCGCCTGAAGCATCAAAGGCCACCCGGGCTCGCTGCCCTGGGTGGCCTTGGTGTTTCCAGCGGGGAGGTGTTGCTTATTCGCCTTCGCGCACGCCGATGGCCAGCTGCGCGAGCCCGGCCTTCTTGGCCAGCTCCATCACCTGCACCACGGTGCCGTGGGGCACGCCCTCGTCGGCCTGGACGATGACCACCGTCTCTTCGTCCTTCTGCCTGGCGTCATCGAAGGCCTGCTGCAGCTCGTCCTGGGAGACGACGTTGCCGGCCAGCATGAAGCGCCCGTCCGCGAGCACCGCCACCGACAGGTCCGTGGTGCGCGCGGTGACGTCCGCGGCGCCGCCCTTGGGCAGGTTCACCTTGAGGCCGGCCTTGGCGCCGCCGCCCGGCCCCTGCTGCACGATGACGGAGCTGGTCACCATGAAGATGATGAGCAGCACCAGGAAGATGTCGGTGAGCGGGGTGATGTTGATTTCAGCGAAGACGCCATCCTCGGAGCCGTCGTCGCTGCCCGGAGTCTTTCCCATGCCCATGGTGCGTTCTCCTCCGGCCTAGGCGGGCTGGGCGTCCGTGCGCGTGGCGGGGGCGGCCTGCGGCTCGGGAGACATGGGCTCGGACGGCGGCAGGCCGGCGGCCCGCTCCTTGAGCAGCTCGACGAACTCATCGCCAATCAGGCGCAGCTCCACCAGCACGCGGGACAGGCGGGCCTGGAAGTAGTTGTAGAAGACCATCGCCTGCACGGCGACCAGGATGCCCACCGCGGTGGCGACCAGGGCCTCGGAGATACCCGTCATCACGGCCACGCTGCCGCCCGTGCCGCCCGCTTCCACGTCCAGGCCCAGGTCCTTGAAGGAGCGCATGATGCCGGCCACGGTGCCGAAGAGGCCCACGAAGGGCGTAATCGAGCCGATGGTGGCCAGGATCCACAGGTAGCGGCGCAGCTTGAGGGCCACCTGGGCACGCTCGCGCTCCACCGCGGCCTCGATGCCAGCGCCCCCGGCGGTGCGGCTGCGCTCCATCCGGTCGAACCCGGCCAGGAAGATGTCAGCGGCCACCGCGTCGGAGCGCTCGGCGGCGGTGCGGGCCGCGGCGACATCCCCGCGCAGCAGGTGTTTGTTCACTGTCTCACCCAAGGCACGTGAACGCTCGCCCACGCCCCAGAGCGCGATGATGCGCTCGACGGCGACAATCAGCGCCGCGACCGAGGCGAAGATGAGCATGGCGAGGGTGACGCCACCCAGGCGGAGGTAATGGAGGATGTCGTTCAGGCTCATTGGTGGGTGACCGGGCAGGGCGGCTTGGCCCAGACTAGGACATATGAACCGCGCAGCCGTCGCAATCTTCCTGGTAGTGCTCTGTTCTGGCTGTCCCAAGCGAATCGAGTTCGGCCCTGAAGGCGAGCTCACGGATGCGGACACCGTCTATCAGCGCGTCGTGAAGAACCAGGAGAACGTCGTCACGCTGGAGGGGGACGCGAAGCTGCGCGCCGAGCTGCCCGACCAGAGCGGCACGCTGAGCATGTTCATCGCCGTCACCCGGCCGGCTATGCTGCACCTGGAGACGTTCGACTTCTTCAACAGGCCGCTCGCCTCCCTGGTGTCCGACGGACAGCGCTTCGGGCTGTATCAGGCGGATACGAACACCTGGTACCAAGGCCCCGCCAGCCCCGCCAACGTGTCCCGCTTCCTGCCGGTCATGCTGCCGGGCGAGGAACTGGTGCCCATCATGCTCGGGCAGGTGCCGCTCATCCCCCCGGAGCGGATGACGCTGGAGCTGGACCGCAAGAAGGGCGTCTACGTGCTGACGCTCTTCCGGGGCCCGGCGACCCAGGTGCTCGACGTCCACACCAAGTACCTGCGCGTCATGAAGAGCCAGGTGCGGGGCATCCCAGGGTACGACCTGGGCTTCGAGGACTTCCTGGAGCAGGGCGGGCTCATCTTCCCGGGCCGGGTGTCGCTGGAGGCGAAGCAGGCGAAGACGAAGCTCCAGGTCCGCTACCAGCAGATCAAACTCAACGCGCGACCGGACCTCACACTCTACGAGTTGGTCCCCCCGAGGGAGCCCGGGTGGTGGAGGTGGATGAGGCCGGCCGGGAGCTGCCCGCCGGGGCGCCCGCCTCCGGGTCGTCCGCGCCCCTGGCACCGGGTTCCTGACCGAGCAGGCGCGGAAGAAGGGGCGCACGCTGCCGAGACAGTCTAGAGTGCGCGCCACGACATGGCACAGATCAAGCTTGGTGAATTGCTGATCAAGGCGAACGTGCTTCAGGAGAGCCAGCTGAAGGCCGCGCTCGCCGAACAGGCGAAGTGGGGCGGCAAGCTGGGCGAAATCCTGGTCAGGATGAGCCTCGTCTCCGAGGACATCCTGGTGCGCGCCCTGTCCAAGCAACTGGGAATGCCGGCGGTGAACCTGGATGCGGTGCAGATGGTGCAGCCGCACGTGAAGGCGAAGATCCCGGCCCAGACGGCGCGGGACTTCTCCGTGCTGCCGCTGCAGGTGAGGGATGACGGCAAGTCGCTGGTGGTGGCGATGTCGGATCCGCTCAACGTGCGCATGCTGGACGAACTGCGCGCCATCACCAAGTGCCGCATCATCCCCAACGTGGCGGGCCGGACCTCCATTGCCCGGGCCTTCGCGCGCATCTACGAGCAGAACCACGAGCTGGAGGACGCGGACACCAACTTCAAGGTGGTGGACGCCCAGGGCCGCACGGTGGTGAAGAACCTCAAGGACCTGGACCCGGCGGCCGTGGCGACCGCGCCGCGCGCCGCTCCGGCCTCGGCCCGTTCCGCTCCAGCGCCCGAGGCTCCCGCCGCCCGTCCCGCGGCGGCCTCCGGCAGCCCGGCGGAGCTGCTTCGCAGCGTGGAAGAAGTGCAGCGCAAGGAAGTCGCCGCCCTCAAGGCGATGGTGGAGTTGCTCATCGAGAAGGGCGTGTTCAGCCGCGAGGAGTACCTCGCGAAGGTCAAGCGGTAGTCCCCCATGCGCAAGAAGATTGGTGAGCTGCTCGTCGAGGCCGGCGTCGTGACGGAGGAGCAGGTCCGCGTGGCATTGGGACGCCGGGGCGCCTTCGGGAGTCAGCGCCTGGGTGAGGTGCTGGTGGCGCAGGGGCTGTGTACGCCCACGCACATCGCGCAGGCCCTGTCCGCCCAGCACGCGCTTCCCTTCGTGGAGCTGCCGGAGGAGATTCCGGCGAACGTCGCGAGTCTGGTGTCCTTGGACTTCCAGTCCGAGCACCGCATCGTGCCGTTCCGGATGGAAGTGGAAGGCCGCAGCGAGCGCATCCTCGTCGCGGTGGATGACCCGGCGGACGTGACGCTCGTGGACGAGCTGCGCTTCCAGCTCCGCAAGCAGATGCGCGTCTTCGTGGCGGCTTCGGACGACCTGGACGCCGCGCTGGCGCGGGCCCGGGGCGAGCCGCTGGACATCGTGGAAGCCGTGGCCCTGGAGGACGAGGACGGTGCGCCGCCTCCGCCCGTGGCCGCTGGCGCGCCGCTCGAATGGGATTTCCCGGAGGCTCCGAAGCCCGTGCCCAAGTCCGTACCGCCGTCTCCGCCCCCCGCTGCGCATCCCCCTCGCTCCGAGGCTCGGCTTCGCCCCCGCCGCCGCCGCCGGAAGCCACCGACGGCGACGCCGGCGCGGACGCGCTGGATGACCTGCTGGGCCGGAAGGCCTCGCCCCCGGTGCGGCCCCCGCCGCCTCCGCCTCCCGACGCGGAGGGAGACGGAGCGGAGGGCCGGCCGCGCGTGCCGGTGGTGATGTTCGGAGGGGCGGCGCAGGGCTCGCGGCCGTCGGTGCCGCTCACGCCCACGCCTCAGTTCTCCGACGAGGACCTGGCCATCCTGGACGACATCGAGCGCATCTCCCGCGGCGAGGATGCCTCGCTGGACACGGAGAAGGTGAAGCCGGCCCGCATGGTGGCCAGCCTCATCCGCCTGCTCATCCGCAAGGGCGTCATCCAGGAAGGGGAGTTCCTGGAGGAACTGGCCCAGAAGTGACCGCCGCCGTGACGCCCGCGGGCCAGGAGCTGTTGCTCGACGTCCGAGGGCTGACCACGGAGCTGGCGCTGGAGGCGGGGCCGGTGCGCGCGGTGGACGACGTGTCCTTCGCGCTGCCCCCGGTGGAACGCTGGGCGTGGTGGGGGAGAGCGGGTGTGGCAAGAGCCTCACGGCGCTGTCCCTGCTGCGGCTGGCGCCCGAGCCGCCGGTGCGCGTGGTGGGCGGAGAGGTGCGCTTCCAGGGCCGGGACTTGCTGGCGCTGCCGGAGGCCGAGCTGCGCCGGGTGCGCGGCCGGCACGCGGCGATGATCTTCCAGGAGCCGATGACGTCGCTCAACCCGGTGTTCACCGTGGGCGAGCAGATTGCCGAGGGCGTCCGGCTGCACCTGGGCGCTTCGCGCGCGCAGTCCCGGGACAAGGCCGTGGAGATGCTGCGGCAGGTGGGCATCCCCGCGCCGGCCGAGCGCGTGGACGCGTATCCACACCAGCTCTCCGGAGGCATGCGGCAGCGGGTGATGATGGCGATGGCGCTGGCGTGTGACCCGGCCTTGCTCATCGCGGACGAGCCCACCACCGCGCTGGACGTCACCATCCAGGCGCAGATTCTGGACCTGCTCGCGCGGCTTCAGGCCGAGCGGGGCATGGCGGTGCTGCTGATTACGCACGACCTGGGCGTGGTGGCGGAGAGCTGCGACGCGGTGGTGGTGATGTACGCGGGCCGGGTGGTGGAGCGCGCCCCGGTGCGAGCGCTGTTTTCCCAGCCCGCGCACCCGTACACCGCGGGCCTGCTGCGCTCGATTCCGTCCAGGCGCGACGTGGGCGGCGCTCGCGCCACCCGGGCGCGGCTACGGGCGATTCCCGGCAGGGTGCCACCGCTGCGGCAGTTGCCTGTCGGCTGTGCGTTCCGGGAGCGCTGTGAGCGCGCGCTGGACATCTGTGCGCACGCGAAGCCCGCGCTGACCTCGCCGCGAGAGGGGCAGTGGGCGGCCTGCCACAACCCGGTGCCCGCGCCATGAGCTCCACACCGCTGCTCCAGGTCCGCGACCTCCAGGTGCACTTCCCGGTGCGAGGCGGCGTGCTCGGCCGGGTGCGCGGCGCGGTGAAGGCCGTGGACGGCGTGGGTTTCGACGTCAGGCGCGGGGAGACGCTGGGGGTGGTGGGGGAGAGTGGCTGTGGGAAGAGCACCCTGGGGCGCGCGGTGCTGCGGCTGGTGGAGCCCACGGCGGGCTCCGTTCGTTTCGACGGGCAGGAACTCACCGGACTGTCCCAGCGCCAACTGCGGCCGCTGCGCCAGCGGATGCAGTTCGTCTTCCAGGACCCGTATGCCTCGCTCAATCCCCGGATGACGGTCCGGGAGATTCTGGAGGAGCCCTTCGCCATCCACGGGCTGGCCCGAGAGCCGGGGAGCGGGAGCGCGAGGTGGCGGAGTTGGTGGACGCCATGGGGCTGCCGCGCGAGGCGCTGGCGCGTTACCCCCATGAGTTCTCCGGCGGGCAGCGGCAGCGCATCGGCATCGCGCGAGCGCTGGCGCTGCGGCCCGACCTGGTGGTGGCCGACGAGCCCATCAGCGCGCTGGACGTGTCCGTGCAGGCGCAAATCGTCAACCTCCTGGTGGACCTGCAACAGGCGCGGGGCCTCACCTACGTCTTCATCGCCCACGACCTGAACATCGTCGAGTACGTGTCCACCCGGGTGGCCGTCATGTACCTGGGCCGCATCGTGGAGCTGGCCCCGGCCGCGTCGCTGTACCGTCAGCCGCGCCACCCGTACACCCAGGCGCTGCTGTCCGCGGTGCCCGTCCCGGACCCGGGCCACGCCCGGACGCGCCTGCTGGTGCCGGGCGAGCCGCCATCACCCCTGGCGCCGCCCCCGGTTGCACCTTCCATCCGCGCTGTCCGCATGCCATGGAGCGGTGCCGGCGCGAGTCGCCCCCGTCCTATGCGCTGGGCGGTGGCCACTTCGCCGCGTGTTTCCTGGCGGAGGCCGATGCGCGCGAGGCCCCGGCCGCAGCCCCTTCTGGAGGAAGTCCCGGTGTTCTGGCTCAGCCATCATCATCCGGATGAGTACAACCGCACCTACCTGTTCGGCGGCGTGCGCGTGTGCGCGCGCTGCCTGGGGACCTATCCGGTGCTGCTGGCCGTGATGGTGGGCCTGTTCGCCGTGCGCGCCCCGCTGCGGTGGGCGCTGGACGTGCCCGCCGTCCTGGCGCTCACCGTTCCCGCGCTGGCGGACTGGGCGGTGGGCCGCTTCCGGCCGGCGTCGGGGAGCAACGCGGTGCGCACCCTGACGGGCGTGCTGCTGGGAGCCGCGCTCGGCCGCTCCCTGTACGTGCACCTGCAGCAGCCACTGCCGGCGGTGCTCCTGGCGCAAGGCGCGCTCGTGACAGCGGTGGCCGTCCCTGTCATTCTCGCCACTTACCAGAGACCTCGCCGGGGATAGACCCTGGCGGCCCGTCGCACGTTCACTGTGCACGGGTGGCGGAGTGGGCCGGGTGAGGGTGGCTCCAAGGAGAGTTGGGGGAGTGTTGGGACCGGAAACCTCAGACGAGCGGCTGATGCTCGCCTTCCAGGCGGGGGACGCGCGCGCGTTCGAGGCGCTGGTGCGCAAGCACCGGACGCCGGTGTTCAACTTCATCCTCCGTTTCACGGGGCACCGGGCACGGGCGGAGGACGTGCTGCAGGAGACGTGGCTGAAGGTGGTTCGGAGCGCCGGCGACTACACGCCCAAGGCGAAGTTCACGACCTGGCTCTACACGATTGCGAGGAACCTCTGCGTGGACAGCGCGCGCAAAGAGAGCTACCGCCAGGCGTCTTCCCTGGAAGCACCCGCCCCGGGAGCGGAGCGGGACGAGTCGCGCCCCCTGGGGGAAGGCCTGCCGGACGCGGGGGCCAGCCCGGAGCGCGGTGCCTACAACGCCCGGTTGCGTCCCCTGTTGGAGCGAGCCCTGGCGACGCTCCCGGACGAGCAGCGTGAGGTCTTCACCCTGCGCGAGTACAGCGGCATCCCCTTCAAGGACATCGCGGAGGTGACGGGAGTGTCCGAGAACACGGTGAAGAGCCGCATGCGCTACGCGCTCGACGGGCTTCGCCGCCGGCTGGCGGAGATGGGCGTCGACGGCGACCTCGCCGAGGACGGAAGGACGGTGGTGGGATGAAGCCGCAGAATCCGCACGCGCAGGAGGACCGGCTGCTCGACTTCGCCTATGGCGAACTGCCGGTGCCAGAGGCCCGCCTCGTGGAAGCCCACCTGGAGAGCTGCGCCCGCTGCACCCAGGCCCTCGACGACATTCGCGGGGTGCGCGCCACCATGTCCCAGCTGTCGGTGGAGCCCGCTCCGGACGCGGGGCTGGAGTCGCTGATGGCCTATGCCCAGCAGGCCGCGCGCCGCGCCGCCGCGGGTCCCGCGCCGAAGCCGTCCCGCTGGCGCCGGTGGTTGTTGCCCGTGGTGGGCCGGCCTCCGTGAGCACCTTGGGCCTTCTGACGCTCGAGGCCCGGTCGCCCGACCTCACGCGGCCTGACTTGAGCGAGGCGAAGGTCGCGGTCGCGAAGGAGGAGCTGGTGGCTTCTCCGTCCGCCGATGGTTTCGCGCCGGCCGCGGCCGCGCCGGCCCCTCGGCGGCGCCCACTCTTCCCGCCGAGGCGGAAGCGGCGGGTTACACCGCCCGGGACATGGCCGCGCCGGCGAAGTCGAAGGGGGCCGAGCGCTCACGGGAGCAGCGGCTGCTCGCGGAGGACTGGGCCAACGCTGGGAGTGGCGGCGGGCTCGACATGCGGAATCGCCGTGAAAGCGAGAGCAAGGCGAAGCGTGGGCCGCCCGCCGCTGCTCGCGCACCCAAGGCCGATATGCAGGCCGCGCTGGAGCCCGCGCCCATGGCGCAGGAAGGGGCGCCGACGTCGCTGGACGAGGAGTCCAAAGTCGCGAGCGAATCCATGGACCTGCAGACGTCGCCGGCGGACTCGGACGACGCCTTCGCTGGTCGGTTGGAGCGGCGCGTCGCGGACTCGCAGGCACCTCGGTCCGTCCCCCGCGCGACTCGCTGCGCCTGGGAGCCAAGTCGCCAGCGGCGCGGGGCGCTGCCTACGACGAGGAGCTGGACGCGTCGGAATCCAAGGACACCCTGGGCGGCGTCGCCGCCCCGGCCAAGGCCGAGCCTCAGCGCCCAGCGCCGGCACCGGCCACGAAGAAAGTAGCACCCACCGCCGCGCCGCCACCGCCCCCGTGGAGCGCGCCACCGTCGCGGACCTGTCGCGCCAGGCGCGGGCGGCATTCGACGCGGGGGAGGGGGCCCGGGCGGCTGGGCTGATCCGCTCGGCCCTGGCCTCAGGGGCGACTGGGCAGGAGCGCTGGACGCTTTTGAACCAGTTGTGCGAGTTTGAGTTCGCGCTGGGTAGGCGTGCCGAAGGACTCGAGGCTTGCAACCTCGTGATACAAGAGGCGCCGGCCTCGGAGGCTGCCAGATCGGCGCGCCGGCGGGTGGCTCGCGAGTCATCGGCGAACGAGCTGCCCTCTAAACCCGCGAAATAGCGGGACAAGTTTTCTCATCAAATGGGAGGGAAACGTAGGCGCAGGTCTGTCCATTTGACCGATGCGCTTCTGACACCAGTCCCCGGATAATGGTTTCATGGGACAGGAAGCACAGGAACCGCGGGCGCAGGGGGCGTCTCGTCGGCAGTCGGGTCAGGCCGCGGTGGAAGCGGCGATGATCATGCCGCTCGCCGTCTTCATGACGCTGGGGATCATCCAGCTCACGATGATGCAGCACGCGAAGCTGATGACGGAGTACGCCGCCTACCAGGCCGCGCGTGCCGGCATCGTGTGGAACGGCAACAACGAGCGCATGCATGACGCGGCCATCGTGGCGTTGCTTCCCACCATGGGGCGTACCGACGACATCGTCGAGTTGGGGAAGACGTTCGTCCTCCACCAGCTCTACGACTCCGGCATGCGCATGCTGAACTTCGGTGGCGGCCGCGTGCCCCGGACGGTGAACGGCTCCAACCTGTTCGGCGTCATCCGCGTGGACACCATCAGTCCCGCGTACTTCACGCCCATCGATTCGATGTGGAAGCTGCGCAGCGGCTACAACTGGCAGGAGCTGGACTTCGACGGCGCGGACTCCTTCCCGGAGGTGCCCTCGTTGGAGAACCACATCCGAAAGTTCTTCAACCTGCCGGAGCCTGACGACGCGGAGCTGGTGTTCCGCAAGTCCACGCGACTGACCATCCGCCTGCGCTACTGGTACCAACTGCGCGTGCCGTTCGCGAACTCCATCATCTTCTACTCCTGGTTCGCCTCGAACGCGGGCATGGCGCTGCGAGGCGCCATTGACCGCGGCACCGTGGACCCGCGCGCGAACATGATGAACCGGCGTGGCAACCTCAACCCGCTGCTCGCCGGCGCCCGCGGTATCGAGCACGAGATGGGGTACGACTCCGTCTATCCGCTCGAGATGACCGTGCTCTGGATGCTGGCCAACGGCAGCATCCCGCTCGTTTCCGACCTGGCTGGCAAGCGGTACTTCATGCCGCTGACGGCCACGTACAGCATGCGCATGCAGTCCAACTTCCACCGCAAGTGGATCATGCACCTGAACCCCGACTGGGGTCTGTAAGAGGAAGAGGACTCCCGACCCATGTTCACCCGGACCCTCCGACAGAGTTTCCGCCGCCAGGAAGGCCAGGCCTTGGTGCTGGCCGCCCTGATGGTGTTGATCATGTCCATCGCCGTGTTGACCACGGTCAACATCGGCCACACGGTGCATGAACGCATCCGCCTGCAGAACACGGCGGACTCCGCGTCGTACTCCATGGCCGCCATGGAGGCGCGCGCGTTCAACTTCTACGCGTACGCCAACCGCACGCAGGTGTCGCATTACGTGTCGGCGATGATGTGGCAGTCGCTGCTGTCACTCATCTATTCCGCCGAGGCGTTCCTCACGGACATCTACGGCTTCATGCGCACGTTGAATCCATGCGCGGGCAAGACGAACAACCTCTTCTGGAAGATCGCTTGTCCCATCCTGGAAAACGTCATCCCGTATGTAAGCGCGGTCATCAAGGCCATTGGCCGGATCATGACCGCATACCGGAACTACTTCCTCAGACCCATCCAACAGGTCATCACGCGGCTGAATCCGGACCGGATCATCGGTGAGTGGATCATCCCCGCGCACCGGGTGATGAACGGCGTGATGTACTTCGCGTCGCAGGCGGTGATGATGTCCGCGTCCACGCACGTGACGCAGACCACGCAGACGGTCATCGACGACAACGACAGCAACATCTCCTCGCTGGCCAGCCAGTTGGCGACGGGTCTCTACAGCCAGTGTCTCTTCAGCCAGGCGCACAGCCCGCACGCGGGTGGCAAGCCGCTGGCGCCGAACACGTGGAAGAACCCGTTCGGCGCGCTGGACGTGACGAAGAAGGCCGCCAACGACCCCATCGCCCGCGCCAAGCGCTCCATGGGTGGCATCACGAACGCCACGCGCTACGCGTGTGACGCCAACGGCGGCGCGTGCCCCCAGGGCTTCATCACCAGCCGCCGCATGGGTGACCTGCTGCCGCTGCCGGACATGCTCAGCTTCATGCGGGACTTCTTCAATGGCGGCGTGGACATCCCGGGCATCTTCGAGTTCGGCAAGATTGGTCAGACGCGCATGCTCTCCACGGGCTTCCCCAACGCCAACGCGGTCCGCGCTGGCCGCGGTCCCGGTCAGGAAGGCCGCAACTACATCCGCGACTGGAACGACAACCTGAATCCCTGGGGCATGACGGCCCAGGGCGACAACATCGGTTCGGACGACCCGTACTGGCTCAAGTTCGGCCCGCCGGAGATCGATGTGGGTGTGGGCAAGGCGGACAACCCGGTGTCGTGCACCAAGAAAGACGACTACTGGAAGTGCTTCGGCGACAACCGCAAGGGCAAGGGGGACAACGGCACCTCCAAGCTGCCGTACAAGCACATGACGAAGACGAGCATCTGGGCGCTCAACGACACCGACAGCGGCCGTCACCGGGGCGGCGTGCACTGGCGCGTCAACTACCCGAGCAACCCGGAGCACTGGTCCGGCCACATGCGGCCGGGTGGCCCCGAGCGCGACGTGGGGCTGCACCGCTCGAAAATCTGCGTGTTGGAGCTCGCGTTCGTGTGCTGGGCCCGTACGGACGTCTTCGCGGCCAACGTGCGGCCGGTGCAGGATGGTCACCACCGCTGGGGCGGCTTGACGCCGTTCATGCACTTCGAGCCCGGCCAGCTCGGCTCGGTGTGCAACCCCACCGCCAACGCGTCCATGAGCGACGCGTCCAAGCGTCAGGCGGACTTCAACCAGCCCACCGCCTGGGTCGCGTTGAACAAGGATCCGGAGCAGGTCGTGAACCGGGAGAACAAGGACGGTACCGGCACCAACGCGCCCGCCCTGTTGAACGATGAGGGCAAGGTGAAGTTCGCCTTCACTCCGGACACGGACGGCCTGGAGATGCTGAACAACCGGAAGAAGTTCCTGGGCCTGGTCGAAGGCCTCAACGTCATCTCCCGCGGCCAGGCCTACTACCACCGTCCCGGCAACTGGGCGGAGCAGCCCAACTTCTTCAACCCCTACTGGCGCCCGCGTCTGGCGTCCGTGTTCCAGGGCCGTCACTCGCTGCCGAAGATTGGTGAGATGATGGACGCGCTGCCCGGACCGCTTCAGGGCATTGCCCCGAAGATCATTACGCACTGAGGACTGCCATGCGTGCCCGTCTCCAAATGCGCTCGCGCTCAAGAGGTGCCGCTACGGTCGAGTTCGCGCTCTCCGTGCCGCTCCTCGTGATGATTCTGATGTTCAGCATGTACCTCACGGAGTTGGTGAGGGCGAAGCTCAAGCTCCAGGAGGCGGCGCGCTACGCCGTCTGGGAGATGACGAGCTACGCGCTCTCCGACTTCGCGAACGGCAAGCACGATGACGCCTTCGAGGACGCCCGCCGGGAGGCGCACAAGGAGTTCGTCGAGCGCTACAAGGACATGGACTCGGTGGAGCCCAACGGCACTGGCGGCAATTTCATTGCCCGCTACACGGACGTGACGGCGACCATCTCCAACAAGGAGATCGCGCTCCTCGAGAGTGGGATGCTCAGCCGCCCGAGTACCAGCGAAGGAGGCGGCCTGGCGGGCGCCATCCTCAGCCCGTTGAACAACGGCATGGGATGGGTTTTGAACCAGTGGGGTTTCAACAACAAGGGCTGGGTCGAATCCGAAGTCGAGATGAACTACGAGAACGTCATCCTGCCGACGCGGTACCTCGACAAGAGCGGTGGCAACGGCGGCTTCTTCAAAGAGAACATGATGGGCGGGCGCGACTTGGGCAGCCTGCGGCTCAAGTCGAAGTACTCCATGTACGCCAACGGCTGGCACATGCCGGACGGCGGTGACGCCATCATCCGTGGCCGCCGCGCCGGTCAGCACACCGGTGGTTCCCTCAGCCAGCCCCACGGCCTCTACCGCCAGGTGGATCGGATGGTGTTCCTGGGCTTCGCCTCCACGTTGGACAGCCTGGGCATTGGCGCCATCCTCGATGTGGTCGCCTCGGTGCTCCCCAACTTCCTGGGGACCTTCGTGGTGTCCCGGAACTACGGCGTGGGCGCCTCGCAGAAGGGCGACTGCACCGGCCTTGCCCAGTATGATGCGAAGGCCAGCAGCGGCCTCCACGTCATGCACAAGCGCCGCTTCGAGCTGACCGACCACGAACGGCCCAACTGCTTTGACACCGCGCCATTCCGCGACGAGATGACGTACGCGAACAGCAACTACATCAAGGTCTTCAACGCCCGTGGCGAGTTCTACATGGGATGCAAGCGGGCCATGGCGGACGACCCGACTGACCCGGATGCCCGCCCGGAGTCCACGCAGAATGACGAGCAAGACCTCAAGATCCCCTGCGAGTAGGGGAGGGGCCCTCCGGTCGGTGCTCCTGTTCGCGTTGTTGGCCTCCGCGCCAGCAGCCGCGGAACAGGAGCTCCCCGTCTATCCGGGCACCATCCACACGCGCATCGGCAACGACCTGGTCATTGGCGGGGAGTACTACCGCCTCGCGTACTTCACGACGCCGGACCCCATGGAGAAGGTGGCCGCCTACTTCGCCCGGAAGTGGCAGGAAGAGGGCTACCCCACCGTGGTGGAAGGGGACATGCAGGACGAGGGCGTGGTGTCGGCGCTCTATACCCGCGAGGGGCTCCAGCGCGGCGTCGTGCTGCGCAAGCACCTGGGCAAGACGGTGGGCTTCACCGCGCTGCGGGACTTGTGGGTGCGTCCCCCCAAGAAGCCGGCGCCCGGGCTGGTGGCGCTGGAAGGCGCGCTCTACAGCCAGGACCTGGCCACGCGAGATGACCCGGGTGGCTCGCAGAGCCGTACCACGCTGGTGACGGGAGAGCTGACGAAGGTGCAGCAGCAGGTGAACGCGGAGTTGGAGCGCCGCGGCTACGCGCCCGTGCGGCAGTCCGCGCTCAAGATGGGCGGCGGCACGCAGTTGACCATGGAGCACGCCCGCAAGGGTGAGCAGGTGGTGACGACACTGTCGCCCGCGGAGGAGGGTGTCACCGCCGTGGTCCAGATGTGGATTGGCTCGGACCGGCCGGACGCGGTGCCCAACGACGATGCCGTGCGCCAGAGCCGCGAGGCCTACGAGCGGGAACAGGCCCAGAAGAAGGAGGGCGCGAAGTGAGGGCCCTGCTCGTGGTGGCCGCGGTCGTGCTGGCGTTCCCGGTCCGCGTGGAGGCGAATCCCGCGCGGGAGCTGGTGCAGCACATGTCCCGCGGCGCCCGCCCGGCCCGGCTGGGCGACTGGGTGACGTACCGCTTCAACGGCGGCGGCCTGCGCGTCTACTACTGGCGCCTGGCGGTGGTGGGGGAGGAGAAGGACAAGGAGGGCCGGGACGCGGTGTGGGTGGAGATGGAGGCGGGGACCCATCCGGCCATGAAGTCGCCGCTCGCGCAGATGCGCATGCTGGTGGCTCGGGAGGGCGACGAGATTCGCTATGACGCCATCTCCCGCCTCTACATCGGCACGGGCTTCGGCCAACCCCAGGAGTATTCGGACGAGGCTCTCCAGCACGTGCTCAAGCAGGAGGAGGCGGACGCGAAGAAGGCTCAGTCCGCACCGCCGGAGAAGCAAGCGCCGCTGCCCAAGGGCGTGAAGCCCACGACGCGCTCGGGCAAGGAGTCCCGGTTGATGACGCTGGCAGGCACCGTGGCGGCCGTCCCCGTCGAGGTCGTCCTGAAGAACACCGTCATCAAGCGGATGTGGCTCAGCCGTGAGATTCCGCTGCTGAACCTGGCCAAGATTGAGATTCCCGGCATCGGTCACGCCATGGAAGTGGCGGAGTACGGAATCGACGCCAAACCCCGCATGCGCATCCCCGCTCCAGACGCGCCGAAGATCAAGCTGGAGTACGCGGATGCTATACTCGATGACCTGCCCGGCGACGCGGACGACGGGCACGGACACGACACCTCTGAGGACACGCCGTGAACCACCCGAAGACGCTGCGTTCCCGCGCCCGTAACCGTCGCGGGCAGGCCATGCTGGAGTACTCGCTGTTGAACTGGATTCTCGTCGTCGCGCTCATTATCGGCGCGTCGGTGAAGGTCCGCTGGTCGGAGGACCGGCAGTCCAACGTCATCGACCTGTTCATGGAGGCGTACCAGATTTATTACGACTCCTTCTACTTCGTGCTGAACCTGCCGTTCCCGTGACGGCAAGCAGTGAGGTGGGGCAGCCGTCCCCGCTGGGGCTGCGGCTGGTGCACGCCGTCTTGTTCGTCGCCTTCGCCGCGGGCGTGGGCGTGGCGTCCGTGCCCGAGTGGACGCACCTGACGCAGGCCTTGAGTCAGCCCTTCCACGCGGGCGCGGCACCGCGCTGGCTGGTGCTGGCCGGTTCGTTGCTGGCTGCGGTGGGCACGGCACGCCTGGGCTGGGAGCTGGTGCGCGGCCGGTCCGCGCCGTTGTGGGCCTCCGGCGTCATCCTCCTCGGCGTCATGGCCACGCTCGCCGGCGGTCGTCCGCAAGGGCTGGAGCAGTCCCGCTCCGACGTGGCGGCCAACCTGGAGCTGCTCCGCGTGGCCCGGCGCGTCCACCTGCTGATGGTGCACGAGCTCCAGTCGCATGGAGAGACGCCTCGGTCGCAGGACGCGTGGCGCGCCGCGCTCCAGAAGTCCGGCGCCAGCGAGGTGCGGGTGTACACGCGCGCCTTCCTCCCCGTTCATCCCCAGGTCGCCTGGCTGCCCTCCGAGAGCGCGGTGCCGGACCCGCTCGTGCCGGGGCAGCTCGCGGTGCACGTGACGCCGGATGGCGTGGGCTTCTCGGTGCGGCTGGTGGGGCTCCACCAGGGCCAGCCGGCGCTCCTCAAGGATGACCAGGGGGCAACGCTGGTGCTGCGAGGCCTGTACAACCCGGACCTTCCGCCGCCTGCGCAGCCCACGTTTCCGCCCACTCCCTGACACCTCGCGCGCTCAGCAAGGTTGCGGGTTCCTAGAGACTCGGCCAGTCTCGCCAGACCTCATGACGCGGCGGTCCCGGCCGGTGGGTCGTCCTGGATTGACGGAAGGAGCGCGCAATGGCGCAGGCGGCATGGAAGTGGTTGGTCGTCGCGGCGGCAGTCGGGGCAGGGGTACTGGCATGCGACGGCGGTGACGGAAACAAACCGCCGCCCCCCACCGGATTCGACGCGGGCGTGAATGTGTTCCGCCCCGGCCTGGGCGAGGACGACGGCGTGCCGCAGGGTACGCCCCTTTCCCTCCCCGAAGGCGTCAGCTTCGCCGGCACCCTTCGCGGCGCCGCCGAGGTCTCCGGCGAGTGCGAAAACGCCAGTGTGGAGTCACAGGGCTCGGGCGCCTTGGTCCGCGTCTGCGTGCCTCTCCGCAATAACACCGGGTCGCCTGTCGAAGTGGAGTTCCCCCCGGGGCTCGTCGTCGTGTCCACCTCCGAGGGACGCGGCCAGAACGGGTTGCTCATCGAGCGCACCATCCTCGTCGTTCCGCCCACCCCCCCGGGGCCCGGCGGGCGGGACGATGCCGGTACCCCGGACGGCGGGGTGGAGGAGAACGCCTATATCGTCCCCCTCTACATGTACTGCCTGAACAAGGAGCGGGACCCCTCCAACGAATTCATGACCTACGCGGTCGGCCCCATCACGTCGGATGACGCGCTGCAGGAACTGCTACGGCTCCTCGAGGGGAAGGTCATCGACAGCGCCGAGGACGTGGGCGTGGTGCAGAACGCCCTCTATAGCATCACCGAGGGCCGCGGCCTGACGACGCCGGACCGCGACGCCATCAACGACCTCTGACGCGGTACGATGTCAGGTCCCGGATTGCGCGCGATACAGAGCTGTCGCGAGAGGTGGTTTTGACACCCGGTGTATCGCACGGCTAACATCGCGCGCCATCCGCTGATTGCACTGCACTGTATTCCAACACCTGCTCTGGACTCCACTTCGGACTCCATCATCGCCGCCGAACGGCTCCCCCCCGTTCTGGAGGTTTCTGAACCATGCTGAAGGGCAAGACTCCGCTCGTCGTCGCGCTTGTGCTGGGCCTGTTGGCCGGCGTCATCGCGTATTCCGCCATCAAGAAGAAGGAGGCGGATGTCCGCCGCGGATGGAACCTGGTGCCCGTCGTCGTGGCGGCGCAGGACGTCCCTGAAGGCACGGTCATCACCTTCGAGATGATCTCTCAGCGCTCCGTGCCGGAGCAGTTCGTGACGTCCTCCGTGGTGCGTCCGGACTCCGCGTCCTACATCGTGAACCAGAAGGTGCTGGTCGCGCTGCAGGCGGGTGATCCGCTGCTGTGGAGCCAGTTCGAGACGACCAAGGCCGCCGAGCGGCTGTCGTCGAAGGTGCAGAAGAAGGCGCGCGCCCTCACCATCGAGGCGAAGCACACCACGTCGGTGGGCGGTTGGATTCGCCCCAATGACCACGTGGACGTGATTGGAACCTTCCGCGACCCGCAGACGGACGAGAACGTCGCCGTGACGCTGCTCCAGAACGTCATCGTGGTGGCCACGGGCAAGATCACCGGTACCACCAACGTGAACCTCATCCCGGAGAACCAGCGCGAGTACAACAACATCTCGCTGATGGTGCTGCCGGAAGAGGCCGAAATCCTGGTGCTCGCGGTGGAGCTCGGCCAGCTGACGCTCAGCCTCCGCAACGAGGACGACGTGGACCTCATCGAGGAGCGTGGCCGCGCGACCATCAGCACGCTGCTGTCGGGTGAGCGCACCCGCGTGCTGGAGCAGAAGCGCCGCGAAATCATCCAGATCATCAAGGGCGGTGCCGAGCGGGCCGCGGGCGCTGGCGCGCCGTGATGGCGTGCGTCGTCCACCCTCGCTCTTAGGGAAGCGCGCACATGCTTGCTGGAATCGTCCTCCTCCTCGTCACCGGCTCGGTCTTCTTCTTCAGCCTGGTGATCTTCAGCGTCCTGTCGAAGGCGTATGAGCAGTACCAGGAGCGCTACGTCGCCAAGTCGATGAACGACTTGAGCGACATGTTCCTCTTCATCGATCCACGCCAGATGTTGATCCTCAACATCGCGTGCATGTGCTTGTTGGGGATCCTGTCGTACATCATCTTCAACCCCATCCTGGCGGTGGTGGCCACGGTGTTCGGCTTCTTCCTGCCGATGCTGATGGTCAAGCACTACCGGAAGCGGCGCATCAAGAAGTTCAACGTGCAGCTGGTGGACGCGCTGCAGGCCATGGCCAACGCCTTCAAGGCCGGTCTCACGTTCCCCCAGGCCATCGAGCACGTGGCGCGCGAGGCGATGCCGCCGCTGTCGCAGGAGTTCGGGCTCTTCGTGAAGGAAGTGAAGCTGGGTGTTCCGCTGGAGGAGGCGCTCATCAACATGGGCCGCCGCGTGGGCAGTGACGACCTGGAGCTGGTCGTCGTGTCCACGAACATCGCCCGTCAGCTCGGCGGCAACATGGCCGAGATGTTCGAGACGATCTCCACGGTGATCCGCGAGCGCTTCCGTCTGGAGGGCAAGATCGACGCGCTCACCTCGCAGGGCAAGCTGCAGGGGTGGATCGTCGCGGCGATGCCCGGTGTGCTCGGCATGGTGCTCAACTACATGCGGCCCGACCTGATGGAGCCGATGATGGACCACATCTTCGGTTGGATCCTCGTGATCATCATCGCCATCATGGAAGTGATGGGCATCCTCATCATCCGGCGCATCGTCAACATCGATATCTGAGAGGTGCACCGTGGACGATGTCCTGACGCCAATCTTGATCGGCAGCTCGGCGCTCCTCTTCGCGGGCGCCGTGGGCTTCCTGGGCCTGGGGCTGTACCAGACGATGCTGGAGCGCTTCCTGTCGGAGGTCCGTGACGAGTCCACGGGCGGCATGAAGGGCTTTGGCTCGGTGGCCATCCGCCGCCTGGGCGCGATGAACCGCCGCTTCATGTGGCCCGGCTATGAGGCCAAGGCGCGCCGCAACCTCATCAAGGCGGGTGAGCCTCAGGCGTACAAGCCCGAGGACATCATGGCGCTGCAGGAAGTCAGCGCGGTGGTGGGCCTCATCATGGGCCTCATCCTGCTCAACGGCTTCGGCGTGAGCCTGGTGTGGGCGCCGCTGTTCCTGCTCTTCGGCATGTACTACCCGCTGATGTGGCTGAACGACCAGGTGAAGAAGCGCCACCTGCTCATCAGCCGCGCGCTGCCCTACAGCCTGGACCTGCTGACGCTGTCGGTGGAAGCCGGCCTGGACTTCACCGCGGCGCTGGCCAAGGTGGTGGAGAAGGGCAAGCCGGGGCCGCTGCGCGAGGAGCTGCAGCTGGTGCTCAAGCAGCTGAAGATGGGCAAGACGCGTGAAGAAGGCCTCAAGAGCATGATTGTCCGCGTGGACCTGCCGCCGCTGACCACCTTCGTCACCGCGCTCATCCAGGCGGACAAGATGGGGACCAGCTTGGGCAAGGTGCTGCGCATCCAGTCCACGCAGATGCGCATCGACCGCACGCAGCGCGCGGAGAAGCTGGCCGGCGAGGCGCCGGTGAAGATGCTCTTTCCGCTCATCGCGTGCATCTTCCCCACGGTGTTCATGGTGCTGTTCGGGCCCATCGTGTTCCAGTTCATGTTCGGAAACGTCGCGGGGTAGCGCCCCGTGCCCATCCTCCTGACCATCACGCAGGGGCTCCAGCAGGGACGGGAGCTCACCTTCGAGGCGGCCGAGGTCAACATCGGCCGCACCTCGGAGAACGACCTGGTGCTGCACGACCACGGCGTGTCGCGCAGGCATGCGCGCATCGTGCTCCGCGGCGACAAGTACTTCGTCGCGGACATGGGCAGCTCGAATGGCACCGTTCTCAACGGTGGGCTGCTGTCGGGTGAGCAGCAGCTTCGGGATGGGGACAAGATTGGCGTGGGCCCCGTCGAGTTCACCTTCGTCTGGGTGCCGCCGGAGGGGGACGAGGACGCCACGCGGCCCATCCGCCGGGGCGACCCGGTCCCCGCGCTGGACCCGGACGCCACCCGTCCCATCCGCCTCAACGACCCCATTCCCGCCGAGAGCGGCATCGTGCTGCCGGAGGGCCATCCCACCGCGCAGCGGCCCGCGGTGGTTCCGGTGCGTCCGGGCACCGCCGCCGTGGCGAAGGCCGAGCCCGGCGCGGGGCAGACGGCGGCGGAGCGCGCACGCCGTCGCCGGGAGCTCGCGGGCAGTCAGGCGGGCAGGTTGCTCCTGTGGTGGGGGCAGCTGTCGAAGCCGGCGCGTCTGGGCGTGGGCGCGGTCGGAGGCGGCCTGGTGCTGGCGCTGGTGGGCGTGCTGGCCGTCTTCTTCATGCCCAAGGGCGAAGGCCGGGCGTCTGGCGTGGAGCCGGAGGACCTGGGCTTCGAGGTGATTTCAGACTCGTTCGGGGTGGGCGAGGGCGTGACGTGGGAGAACCCGGAGCACAAGTCGTTCGCCTTCCAGTTCGTCACCCCGACGCGGGCGGTGGCCGTGGTCCACTACATGGCCAGTGGCATCTCCAAGGAGGAGGTGGCGCTGGTCGTCAACGGCGTGGACGTGGGCTGGGTGCCGCCGGACGTGAACGCGGTGGCGGAGCGCGGGCTGGAGCAGATTCTCCCGCCCTCCGCGCTGAAGCGGGGTGAGCTCAACTCCATCGTCTTCGACAATGTCCGCAACCCGCCGGGGCGGGACACCTGGCGTGTGTGGAACCTGCGCCTGGAAATCATCCCGGTGCCGGAGTTGCCGCAAGACGAGCTCCTGGCCAAGGCGCGTCAGTACGTCACCGCGGGCGCCCGGTTCTATGAGTCGCGCGACGTCGGCGCGGAGAACCTCTTCAAGGCGTGGCAGCAGTACCGCTTCGCCTGGGTGACGCTGGAGGCGCTGGACACCAAGCCTGACATCTATCAGGACGTGCGTTTCCAGCTCGGCGAGGTGGCAACCGAGCTGGACCACAAGTGCAGCCAGCTGCTGCTCGATTTCCAACGCAGCGTACAGTACCGGAATGCGCGGACGGCTCGGGCCGCGTTGCAGGAAATGGGTCGACGCTTCCCTACGGCCGAGCATCGCTGCCACAATCTAGGTTTGCAGTTGGCTTACGAGCACGAGCTGTAGGCGCGTGCTCACTTCGACAGGAAGTCGGTGATTCGCATGTCCAACGGTTCCCCTCCGGCACGCCGCCGGCCCCCTTCCGGGGCGCCCTCGGGTGGGACCGGGTCCCGTCCCGCCGTGCGCAGGACGTCCGCCCGGCCCGCGCCTGCCCCCGTCTCCGCCGCAGCCCGGCTCATTTGCATCGCGGGCCCCAAGGACGGTGAGGAGTTTGCCCTGTCCGAGGAGGAGTACGTCATCGGTCGAGCGACCGATAACGCCATCTGCATCCCGGACACCTCCGTGTCCCGCAAGCACGTCATGGTGCGGAAGTCGGGAGCGGGCTGGGCGGTGAGCGACCTGGGCTCCGGCAACGGAACGCTCATCAATGGCGACGCCATCAACGAAGAGACGCCGCTGGCCAACGGTGACGTCATCACGTTGGGCGACACGGAGCTGCGCTTCGAGGACGTGGCCAACTCCACGATGATGGTCGGCGCGCCGGCCCCTGGTCCGCGTCCTCGTCCGGCGGCCTCGGGCAGCCGCGGCGCGGTGCCGCCCCGTCCGGGGCCTCGCGTCGAAGGTGGTCGCGTGCGCAGCGCGCGCGCGACGGCGGCCACGGCGCCGACCCCCGAGGAGCTGAAGAAGAAGAAGCTCATCAAGCTGGGGGTGGCGGGCGCGGTGGTGGTGCTGTTCGCGGGCCTGGGCGTGGTGCGGATGAACGTCCAGAAGCAGCAGGCGGTCGCCGCGGAAGAAGCCCGTCAGGGCAAGAACCACCGGGAGCGGCTGGGCAGCCTGTTCCAGGACGCCAAGAACCTGGTGCGCGAGGGCAAGTGGGTCGAAGCGAAGGCGAAGCTGGAGGAGCTCCAGTCCGAGGCGCCGGAGTACCCGGGCGTGGCGGACTACCTCGGGCACGCCGCGCGCGAGATTCCCGTCCAGGAGAAGCTGACGGCGGCCAAGGAGGCCCTGGCGAAGAAGGAGCTGGGCAAGGCCGGTACGCTGCTGGCCAGCGCGGGTGAGAGCCAGTTCCTCTACGAGCAGGTGAACTCGACGAAGCGCGCGCTGTCGGAGGCCGCGGACACGCGCACGCGCGAGGCGCGCAAGCTGCTGGATGAGAACCAGCTCGACATGGCCAAGGCCATCACCGAAGACATCCTGGTGGCCTTCCCGGAGCACCGCGACGCCAAGCTCATCAACGAGCAGGCGGCGCAGGCCATCATCGTCCGTGACACGCCCAGGCCCGTGGTCCAGGGGCCGGCCCCCAAGCCGTGGGAGCCCGCCGTTGACCGCTTCCGCGACGGCGACATGTCCGGCGCGGTGGCCATCCTCAACGCGTGCATGGCGCGCACGCCGCAGTGCAAGAAGGTGCTCGGGCAGGTGACGGAGTTCGGCAACCTCTACAAGCGGCTGGAGGACCTGGACGCTCGGGGCCTGTCGAAGCTGATGTCGCTGGACAAGGACATCACCGGCGGCCGTCCCAGCAAGATGGCGCGCAACGCGGGGACGCGGGCGGCCACCATCTTCTACAAGGGCGCCACCGCCGCGAAGGCGGCGGGGCAGTGGAGCCGCGCCATGGACTACTCGCGCAAGGCGTTGCAGGCAGACCCCGGGCACGCGGGCGCCACCAACATCATCAGTGAGCTGAAGGCGAAGGCGAAGGACGTCTACCTCCAGGCCTACTCCCTGAAGGACGGGAGCCCCGAGGAGGCACTGCCCAAGTTCAAGGACGTGGTGGCGATGACGCCGCCGGATGACGAGTACCACGAGAAGGCGAAGACCTGGGTCGAGAAGCTGTCCCGATGACCCGGCGCAAGGTGGGAGGCGGCACGCTGCCGCCAGTGGGCCAGCAGGGAGACCTGTTTGGCAGTGGCGCCTCCACGCCTCGTGCGGCTGGCGCGGCGCGGAAGGCCGCGGCGCCGCCGAAGCCTCCGCCGCCTCCGGTGGACGAGGACGGCACCTCGTTGCTGGGGCCGATGGAGGGCGCGCCGCCTCCGCCGCCCAAGCCCGAGCGCGTGGTGCTGTCGGTGGGCGAGCTGACCCGCCAGCTGAAGCAGACGCTGGAGTCGCGCTTCGCCCGCGTCATCGTGCGCGGCGAGGTGACGGGCTTTCGCGGGCCCAACGCGCGCGGCCACTGGTACTTCTCGCTGAAGGACGCGGGCGCGGCCATCGACACGAAGGTGTGGGCCTCCATGGCGGCCCGCCTGCGCTTCGCGCTGCGCGACGGCATGGAGGTGATTGCCGAAGGCAGCGTGGACCTGTACGAGCCGCAGGGCCGCTACAGCCTCATCGTCCAGCGGTTGGAGCCGGTGGGCGAGGGCGCGCTGGCGCTGGCCTTCGAGCAGCTCAAGGAGCGACTGGCCCAGGAGGGACTCATTGGTCCCGGGCGTGTGCGGCCCCCAGGCCGTTGCCCTACCTGCCTCGGCGGATTGGCGTGGTGACGAGCCGGACCGGCGCGGCGCTCCAGGACTTCCTGCGCGTGCTGCATTCGCGCAACCCGCGGCAGAGCGTCCTGGTAGCAGATGCGCGCGTGCAGGGCGAAGGCTCCGCCGTGGAGGTGGCTCGCGCCATCGAGCGGCTGGCTCGCACGGACGTGGACGTCATCGTGGTGACGCGCGGCGGTGGCTCGGTGGAGGACCTCTGGACCTTCAACGAGGAGCGGGTGGCGCGCGCCATCTTCGCCTCGCCGGTGCCGGTGGTGTCCGCCATTGGCCACGAAATCGACTTCACCATCTCCGACTTCGTGGCGGACCTGCGCGCGCCCACGCCCAGCGCCGCGGCGGAGCGCCTGGCGCCGGTGCTGGCCGACCTGGAGCTGACGCTGGCCACGCAGGCGGGCCGTCTGCGGCGTGCCATGGAGCGCCGGGTGTTGGAGCTGCGCGAGGAGCAAGGACAGCTCGCGTCGCGGCTGGAGGACCCTCGGCGGGCCATCAACCACCAGCGGCTGCACCTGTCCGAGCAGGTGGAGTCGATGATGCGCGTGCTGCGGCCCGCCGTGCGGGGGCACCGCGAGGAGCTGCGGTCGCTGACCGAGAGGCTGCAGCGGGCGCGCCCCCAGGCACGGCTGGGTGAGCAGCGGGCGCACCTGCTGAAGCTGGCCATGCGGCTGTCGGAGGCGGTGCGCGCAGGTGTGGCGACGCGGCACGGGGCGCTGGCGACGGCACGGCTGGGGCTCGAGAGGGCGTCACCGGCGGCCCAGGTGTCCCGCGAGCGCGCCCGGCTGGCCGCGCACCGGGCGCGGCTGCTGGCGCTCCAGCAGGGGGCCCTGGCGGATGCGCAGAAGCGTTTCCAGCGTCTGGAGGGACGACTGGACGCCATGAGTCCGTTGAAGGTGATGTCCCGTGGTTATTCGGTGGTGTTCCGCCAGCGCGATGGCGCGGTGGTCCGCACGGGCGCGGATGTCCAGGTGGGAGAGCGCCTGGGGCTGAAGCTCGCGTCGAACGGGGCGAAGTCGCTCGGGGGATGTGAAGAAATCGAAGCCACCGTCACGGCGGTGAAAGGGCCGGTGGACTGCTGACGGGCCACCCTCTAGAGTCCCGCGCCCCATGCGGGGAGGTGGATGGAAGTGGCGAAGTCGGACAAGGCGCCCAAGGCGGACAAGGTAGCGGAGGCCGAGGTCCCCGAGCAGTACGGGGACGTGGTCTCCCGGCTCGAGGAGACGGTGGGCCGGCTGGAGAGCGGCAATCTCTCCCTGGAGGACTCGCTCAAGGCCTTCGAGGAAGGCATCCGGCTGGTGCGCCGGGGTGAGAAGCTGCTCACCGAGGCGGAGCAGCGCATCGAACAGCTCCTGCTGGACGAGGACGGAAACGACGTGGTGGCGCCCCTGGCGGTCGCCGCGCGTCCGGCGGCACCCGCGCCCGCGAGCCCTCGGGCCCCCGCTCCCCGCCCGCCCCCGGAGGATGACGTCCCGTTCTAGGTGCTCGGGCGCGTCCATTCCGGCATGTCGAAGCTGAAAATCACCATTGTCGATGATGACCGCGACACGCGGGAGCTGCTGGCGGCGGCCCTGGAGTACGAGGGCTTCGCCGTCACCATGGCGGCCAACGGCCTGCGGCTCATCGCGTCGCTCCAGCTTCACCGGCCGCATGCCATCCTCCTGGACGTCAACATGTCCTGGATTGACGGCTTCGAGCTGTGCCGGGCGGTGAAGAAGAACGAGCAGTTCCGGGACATCCCCGTCATCTTCATCAGTGGCCGCGGGGAGCCCGAGGACAAGCGGCACGGCATGGCGGTGGGCGCCGCGGACTACTTCGTCAAGCCGCTGGACATGGACAAGCTCGTCAGCCGCATTCGCGAGCTCGTGCCCGCGCAGATTCCATAAGAGGAGCACGGACGCTCGTGGCAACGTTTCAACTGAATTCCTTCCTGGCCGCTCAGCAGGCGCGCGTCGAGGCCCTGCTGAACGAGCGCGTGGCGCGGCTCGGGCCTTCCGGGACGCCGCCGCAGCTCGCGGAGGCCATGCGCTACTCCCTGCTGGCCGGCGGCAAGCGCCTGCGCCCGGTGCTCTGCACGGCCTTCGCGGACCTCGTGGCGCGCGGAAGCGCCGTGTCCGCGGTGGCGGGCGACGCGGCGTGCGCGCTGGAGTACGTGCACACGTACTCGCTGGTGCATGACGACCTGCCGGCGATGGACAACGACGACTACCGCCGGGGCCGGCTCACCAACCACAAGGTGTACGGTGAGTCCATGGCCATCCTCGCGGGGGACGCGCTGTTGACGGAGGCCTTCACGCTGGTGGCCAGTGGGCCCGAGAGCATGCGCGCCGCGCTGTGCCGGGAGCTGGCGGTGGCCTCGGGCGCGGCGGGCATGGTGGGCGGGCAGGTGCTGGACACCGCCGAGGACCGGCCGTCCGCGCTGGACTACCTCATCCGGATGCACCGCATGAAGACGGGCGCCCTCATCCGGGCCGCGTGCCGCATGGGCGTGCTGGCCAGCGGTGGAGACGCGGACGCATTGGCGCGCGCGGACACCTACGGTGACGCGGTGGGGCTGGCCTTCCAGATTGCCGATGACGTGCTGGACGTGACGGCCACGGCGGCGGAGCTGGGCAAGCCCGCGGGCGCGGACGCCGCGGCCGGGCGCTTCACCTTTCCGGCGGTGGTGGGCCTGGAGGCGTCGCGGAAGCTGGCTGACCAGAAGGTGGCCGAGGCCATCGCGGCCGTGCGCCCCCTGGAGGGCGAGGACGGGCCGCTGGCGGCGTTGGCGCGCTACACGGTGGAGCGGAAGTCCTAATGTCGGAGTTGCTGTCACGCATCGGCTCGCCTTCGGACGTCCGCGCACTTCCCGAGGAGGCACTGCCGCTCCTGTGCCAGGAACTGCGCGAGGACATCATCTCCATCTGCGGCCGCGTGGGAGGCCACCTGGGGGCCTCCCTGGGCGCGGTGGAGCTCATCGTCGCGCTGCACCGCGTGTTCCATTCGCCCCAAGACGCGCTGCTGTTCGACGTGGGGCACCAGACGTACGCGCACAAGCTCCTCACGGGGCGGCGTGACCGCATGCACACGCTGCGGCACGCGGGCGGCATCGCGCCGTTCCTGGACCCGCGGGAGAGTCCTCACGACGCGCTGCTCGCGGGGCATTCATGCACGGCGGTGTCCGCGGCGCTGGGCGTGCTGGAGGGCCGGCGGCAGCAGGGGCACCGGGGCCACGTGGTGGCGGTGTTGGGCGACGGCGGCCTCACGGGGGCCTTACATTTGAAGGGCTCAACAACGCGGGGGAGCTCCCTGCCGTTGGTCGTCGTCCTCAACGACAACCAGATGTCCATCAGCGCCAACGTGGGGGCCATCCCCGCGCTGCTGCGCACCCGCGAGGCGCGCGACTTCTTCGAAGGCCTGGGCTTCACCTACCTGGGCCCGGTGGATGGGCACGACCTGCCTGCGCTGATTCGCGCGCTGCGCGAGGCCCGTGCCTCGTCGCGGCCGGTGGTGGTGCACGCGCTGACGCTGAAGGGGAAGGGCTTTCCGCCAGCGGAGGCCGACGCGCAGACGCGTGGACATGCCATGGGCCCGTATGAGTGGCGGGACGGCAAGCTGGTGCGCTCGCGCGGTGGCCAGCGGACCTTCAGCGAGGCCTTCGCGGCGGTGCTGGAAGACGCCATGGCCCGGGACCCACGGGTGGTTGCGGTGACTCCCGCGATGTTGGAGGGCTCGGCGCTCAACGCGCTCAAGGCGCGCTTCCCGGACCGGGTGCACGACGTGGGCATCGCGGAACAGCACGCCGTCACCTTCAGCGCGGGGCTGGCCATGGCCGGCGCGCGGCCGGTGTGCTGCATCTATTCGACCTTCCTCCAGCGCGCGTACGACCAGATCATCCACGACGTGTGCCTGCCGGGCCTGCCCGTCGTCTTCGCCGTGGACCGCGCGGGGCTGGTGGGCGCGGATGGGGCGACGCACCAGGGCACCTACGACGTGGCGTCCCTGCGCCCGCTGCCGGACCTGCACCTGTGGTCGCCCATGGTGGGGGAGGACCGGCGCCCATGCTGGACACCGCCCTGGCGGCGCCGCACGCCTCCGTCATCCGCTTCCCACGCGGCACGCTGCCGCCCCTGCCCGAAGGACTGGGCGCGGGTGAGGTGCCGCTGCGGGGGCTCGCTGGCTGCTTCGCGCGGAGCAGCCCCGGCTCACGTTGGTGACGTTGGGGCCTTTGGGCATCGCCGCGCTGGAGGCCGCGCGGGGCGAGCCCGGCTGGAGCGTGTTGGATGCGCGCTGCGCTTCGCCTCTGGATGAGGCCGCCTTGCTGGAGGCCGGCCGGTCCGGTCATGTCGTGGTGGCCGAGGAGGGCACCACGCGCGGCGGGCTGGGCAGCGCGGTGCTGGAGCTCTTCGCGGCGCACGGGCTGATGGCCCGCGTCCGGTTGATGGGCATGCCCGATGCGTTCGTTCCCCATGGGGACGCGCGGGTCCAGCGCGCGGAGCAGGGGCTGGACGCGGCGGGCCTGCGGCGCGCGGGCCTGGCGCTGCTGGCAGGGGACGGACGGTGAAGCCTCGAAAGGAGCGGTTGGACGTGCTGGTGGTGGAGCGCGGACTGGCCGAGTCGCGCACCAAGGCCCAGGCGCTCATCCTGGCCGGCCAGGTGGTGGTGGGCGACCAGCGCGTGGACAAGCCCGGCACGCTGATTCCGCAGGAGGCGGAGCTGCGCCTCAAGGGCGAGGTGCTTCCCTACGTGTCGCGCGGCGGGCTGAAGCTGAAGGGCGCCATCGACCGCTTCGGGCTCGACGTTCGAGGCAAGGTGGCCGCGGACATCGGCGCGAGCACCGGCGGCTTCACGGATTGCCTGCTCCAGCACGGCGCCACGCGCGTCCACGCGATTGACGTGGGCTACGGGCAGCTCCACGAGAAGCTGCGCACGGACCCGCGGGTGCGCTCGCGCGAGCGTGTCAACGCGCGCTACCTCACGGAAGAGGACCTGCCGGAGAAGGTCGGCGTGGTCGTCATCGACGTGAGCTTCATCTCCCTCACGCAGGTGCTGCCGTCGGTGCTGACGTACCTGGAGCCGGGCGGGCTGTTGGTCGCGCTGGTGAAGCCTCAGTTCGAGGTGGGGCCAGACCGGGTAGGGAAGGGCGGCGTGGTGCGGGATGTCGCTGCCAGGCAGGACGCCATCGACACGGTGACAGCGTTCGTCCGCGAGCAGGGCCTGGAGGTCCTCGGGTTGATGGACTCCACGGTGCCCGGGCCCGCTGGCAACGTGGAGGCACTCCTCGTCGCCAGCAGGCCCTGAGTCCGCGCGCTACGGCCGGTAGCGGCGGTAGTCGGACAGAGGCAGCGTCTGCACCACGTCGAAGCCCGTGCGGACCCACAGCCGGCCTTCAGGGTCGATTGCTCCGCCCAGGCTGTCGACCACCTGGTGGCGGAACAGCTCGCGGGCCTCGCCGCCGGACGTCTGGTCCACGGCAACGATTTCGTTGGGCAGCGTCGGCGCGCCATCCAGTCCGCGGGCCGGCGCGTTGAGCAGGAAGAGCTCCGGCGACCCCGGCCGGCGGAGCACCTGGAGCACGTTCAGCGCGCCATTCGCGTCGATGGAGCGGTTGTCCCGGTTGCGAATCTGCCCCGACGCGTCCAGGAACCACACGCGCTGCTTGCCCACCGCGACGAGGCGCGAGGCACCCGGGTGATAGACGATGTGCGCCAGCGGCACCGGGAGCGCGGGGCTGGTCCACTGGAGCCGAGCGCCCTCGCACTCGTCCTGGTTCGCGGCGCAGGCGATGACCTGCGACTGCTCCGAGCCGAGCTGGAGGCCCAGGAAGAGCGTGTTGCCCGTGTCGTTGAAGGCGCCCAGGGGCAGGCGCTCGTTGCGCGCGAAGGTCCGCAGCTTGTACGCGGCCCGGGCCGTTCCGCCCGCGCCCTGCTCACCCGTCTCGCCCGCGTACAGCTCGGTGACGGTGACGTCCGTGCGCGAAGCATCCGGGCCCGTGCCCAGTGAGGCGATGAGAATCATCCCGTCCGCGCGAACCAGGGGCGGAGCGATGACGCTCTCCAGCGTCGTGGGCGCGTAGAGCCACTTGACCTCGGCCACGCTCTCCGACGTGCCGTTGGGGTTGTGGGAGAGCCGGCGCACCTCGTCGATGCGGTTGACGATGATGGCGTCACCGCCCGGCAGCACGGTGAGCTGCGTGGGGCCGATGTCCGTCGTCGTGCGCGCGGTGATGCGCAGCTCGGCGTCCACGGCGAAGGCGCCCACGTTCGGGGTCCACACCCAGCGCTTGCCGCTGATGGGGTTGCGCTCGGTGATGACCGTCTCGGGGGTGCAGGCGATGGGCATCCCGACAGTGCCCGTCACCTTGCCGCTGAGGTTCACGCGGTACAGCGTGGAAATCTCCGTCGGCGGGACGCCGCAGCCCAAGAAGGTGGGATTGGCGCTGGTGCCGTCGATGACGAAGTGGTCGGTGACGACCTGTCCGGCGTTCTGCGGCTCCACGATGCGGCGCTGCACCGGGAAGTAGGAGACAGGGGCGGGCTGCGAGCGATTCGTACGCCCGTCGGAGCACGTGGCCACCGCGTTCAACGACAGGTTCGCGGCCAGGCCCGCCGTGGCGTAGGGAATGTCGTTGCGCTCCAGCGTCAGCGTCATGGTGCCGCCGCTGTGCGGGAAGGTCCGGAGCAGGGTCTCCCGGTCATTGACGTTGAGCGTCGAGCCGCCCTCGCAGCCGGACACCGTGACGATGACCTGGAGCTTGTCGTCGGAGATGATGCTCGCGGGCACCGTCAGGGCGACCTGGGGAGGATCCGGCGTGGGAGGGGGCGGTTCACTGCCGCCACAGCCGGCAGCCAGGCTGCCGGCGACGATGAGTGCGGAGCGCCGCGCGCGCCGCGTCAGGGAGGGGTGGGCCATGGCGGCGACTCTAGCCGGTACGCGGCGTCCCAGGCATCCAGGCCCGTTTGTCGGGGAGGCCCGAACCGATTCTCTCTCCCACCTGGGTACGGAACGTCCCCCAACGTCCGCGGGCTGTGGTAGTTCCGCCAGCGCCGTTGGGACCCTGTGCGGTGGGCGGCGTCACAGCGCCAGGGATGCGCCAGGAAGTTGCATGTGCAGCCCCACTGGCGCCTGATGGGCGGTAGGCAGGGCGGGCGGCCGTGCGCGGTCCGCGGGTGATTGGGAAGTGACGTCCATCGTGTACGCTCGACTCCCGGAGGGCTTGGGGGCGGCGGGGACCGACGTGGCCACATCCTCCCACCCATGCCCGCCGTTCTGGCTCCAGGGCGTGTTCAGCGGCATGATCGGGATCCGAACCATGAACTCTTTCGCACGCAGCGGGTTTTTGCAGCCTCTCTACCCGGCGCAATGTCGCCGGGGCTGGGGTTCACCGTGAGAGTCGAGATGCAGGCTGATCAGCGGGGACGCGTGCTGGTGGTGGCCGCCAAGGAGGCGGGCGATGCGCTCATGGAGCGGCTCACGTCGAGCGGCTACCAGTGTGCGTCG
Organism: Myxococcus sp. MxC21-1; assembly: GCF_032612255.1. Lineage (NCBI taxonomy): Bacteria > Pseudomonadati > Myxococcota > Myxococcia > Myxococcales > Myxococcaceae > Myxococcus > Myxococcus sp. MxC21-1. Next base: position 5,622,416 of record NZ_CP123278.1, on the reverse strand, counting down.
GCGGAGAAGGAGAGCGGCCTGGCCCAGGTCGCGGACACATTGCAGCCAGAGGTCGTCCTGCTGGCGGTGACGGCGAAGCGGGCCGCGGAGATGCTGGAGTCGCTGCGCAAGGTGGACCGGCTCCAGCGCCTGCCGGTGCTGGTGGACCTGGGCCGCGCGCGCTCGGCGGAAGCTTTCAAGCGGCTGGCCGTGGACGATTGGATCCGCAGCGCCGACGAGGTGGTGCCCCGTCTGGAGGCCGCCCTGCGCGCAGGCCGGCTGCGTGACCGGGAAGAGCGGATCCGCCTGCGCATGGGGATGCTGCTGGAAATCACCCAGGCGGCCACCAGTTCGCTCGAGTTGGAGGAGATACTCCGCATCGCCGTGGACAAGGTGGGCCGTGTCACCGGGACGGACCGTTGCTCCGTGGTGCTGGTGGAGGGCAGCCATGCCCGCACCGCGAAGGTGGTGGCCACGCAGGAAGACCCGAGCCTCGTCCAGTTGGACATCGAGGTGATGCGCTACCCGGAGCTGCGCCGCGCGCTGGAGACGCGGGAATCGGTGGTCATCGAGGAGGCACAGCGCGACCCGCTGATGGCGGAGGTCCGCACCAACATCCTGCCGCTGGGCGTGAAGTCCATCCTGGTGCAGCCCCTCATCTGTCAGGGCGACCTGCTGGGGGCGTTGTTCCTACGGGTATCGCGCGCTGACGCGTCGTTCGGCCGGGACGAGCAGGAGTTCGCCCAGGCAGTGGCCGGCGTGCTGGCCAACTCCATCCGCAACGCGCGCCTGCACACGGCGGTGAAGAAGAAGCGCGAGGACCTGGAGGAAGCCTACGTCCAGCGCTACCAGGAGCTGAACGAGGCCAACCGCCGGCTGAAGGAGCTCAACCGGCTCAAGGACGAAATCATCGCGGTGTGCAGCCACGACCTGCGCGCGCCGCTCCAGGTGCTCCTGGGGCACGGCCGGCTGTTGCAGGAAGGGCCGCTGGAGCCGCAGCAGCGCCAGTCCTCCGAGGCGATGATTCGCCAGGGCAAGAAGATCCTCGGCCTGGTGGAGTCGCTGCTGGAGAAGGGCAAGGGCGAGGCGGCGCGGCTGTCCATCGAGCCCCGCGTCCTGGACGTGGCACAGCTCTGCCGCGACGCCGTCAACGAGTTGGAGATTCTCGCCGCGGACCGGGGCGTGTCGCTGCGCGCCGACTGTCCCGACAGCCTGATGCTCATTGGTGACGAGGTGAAGCTGCACGAGGTGCTGCAGAACCTCATCACCAACGCCATCCACCACGCGCGCCAGGACGGCGAGGTGGTGGTGAGCACCCAGCGGCTGGGGCGTCCCGACGGAGACGCCGCCAAGGTGTGCGTGCAGGACGACGGCGTGGGCATTCCGCCGGACGAGCTGCACCTCGTCTTCGACCGCTACCGCCACGGCGGCAAAGGCGGGACCGGCCTGGGGCTGGCCATCTGCAAGGAGTTCGTGGAGCTGCACGGCGGTGAAATCTGGGCGGAGAGCCCTCCGGACACCGGCTGCATCTTCGTCTTCACGCTGCCGCTGGCGCAGGAAGCGCCGCGCAACCCGCGCCCGCCGCCCGCCGCCGCGTCCACGCCGCAGGAGCAGCCGCGCGTGCTGGTGGTGGAGGACGAGCCGGAGATCGCCGCGGTGCTGTCGGAGGTGCTGCGCTCCAAGTACCGCGTGGAGGTGGCGCGCGACGGCGCGGAGGGCCTGGCCCGGGCGAAGGCCCAGCGGCCGGACCTGGTGGTCATGGACGTGTTCCTGCCCAAGCTGGACGGCCTGGACGCAGCCATGGCGCTCAAGTCCTCGACGGACACCGCGCGCATCCCCGTCATCCTGCTGTCCGCCCACCAGGGCGTGGCGGAGAAGGTCCGCTCGCTGAACCTGGGCGCGGTGGACTACATGAGCAAGCCGTTCAACGCGGTGGAGCTCCTCAACCGCACCGAGCGCGCCCTCAAGCTGCGCCAGGGTGAGCGCGAGCAGCAGGAGAAGGAGAAGTCCAGCGCCTTGCAGCGGCGCACCGGCAGCGACCCCGCCACGGGCCTGCACGACCGGCGCGGGCTGCTGCTGCGGCTGGAGCAGGAGGTGGCGCGCAGCCGGCGTTACCACCGCGCGCTCAGCCTCGCCGTGCTCCGGCCCGACCGGCCGGTGGATCCGGTGCCGTCCAGCATCGCCGATGTCATGCGCAAGCGGGTGCGCCACCCGGATGCCATCTCCCACCTGGGCGGAGGTGTGTTCGCCGTCGTCCTGCCGGAGTGCCAGGCGGAGGCGGCGCGCGCCGTCATCAGCCGCATGTTGCCGGATGTGGAGAAGGCGACGGACACGGAGTACCGGTCGGCGGTGGCGGATGTGAGCCAGGACAGCGACTCGGTCGAGAAGCTGCTGGAGAAGCTGGGCGCGCCGGCCCCTGAAGAGAGCTGAGGCGACTGCGCGCGGGACGGGCTCACGCTAGACTCATGCTCGCGTGCGCCCCTCTCGCCTCCTCGTGTCCGCCCTGCTGGCCGTCCTCGTGGCGCCGGGTGTGTCCGCGGCCGCCCCGTCACGGCGGCCGCGCGTGGACCCGGAGGCCATGCGGGAGGCCATCGACGCGGGCTCCACGGACGAAGGCCGCTACGCCTCCTCCGCCAGCTACACGAACTATCTCCAGTCCCGGCTGAAGCACCATGCCGGGGACCACCGGGGCGCGGTGGACGCGCTGCGGCTGGCCCTGGCCACGGATGATGGAAACCCGCTGCTGCTCACCCGGCTGGGGGAGGAGTACGCCCGTCTGGGCGATTTGACGCGCGCGGAGCGCGAGCTGCGCCGGGCCGTGCTGCGCGCCCCCGCCTACTACCCCGCGCACGTGCTCCTGGGCCGCGTTCTCACGGAGTCGAAGCGGTTCGCCCGGGCCCGCCTGCACCTGCGGCGCGCGGTGACCCTCAAGCCTCGCGAACCGGAGGCGTATCTCGTCCTGACCCAGCTCCACCTGGAGATGGGGGCCCCGGACGAAGCGGTGAAGGTGGTGGACGCGCTGGCGCTGGCGCTGCCGGGGGAGGCCTCGGGGTACCAGCGCCTGGGGTTGGCGCTGGCGGAGCGGGGCGACACGGCGCGCGCCGAGCGCCTGCTGGTCGAGGCCGCCACCCGAGCCCCGGGTGACGTGGAGGTGCTGACGGCGCTGGCGCAGCTGTACGAAGACACCGGCCGGCCCGTGCAGGCGGAGGAGTCCCTGGCTCGGGCGCTGGAGCGGGACCCGGACAGCCGCGAGGTGCTGCTGGGCGCCGGCCGCGCGGCGCTGAAGGCGGGCTCCGCCGTCCGGGCGCGGGCGTACTTCGACCGGCTGTTGTCCCTCTCCTCCGAGCCGGAGATGCCGGTACGGGTGGCCTTCAGCTACCTCGCCGCGCGCGAGCCCAGGGCGGCCGCGGAGGTGCTGGAGGCGGCGCGCCGGGGGACCATGCGGACCCTCGGCTGGCCTACTACGCGGGGCTCGTCCATGAGCGGATGCGCCGCTTCGCCGACGCGGCGGAAGCCTTCGCTGGGGTGCCCGCTGAGGCGGATGTCTACGCTGACGCGCGCCTGCGCCGAGCCCGCAGCCTGTCGCTCCTGGGCGAGCACTCCCGGGCCCTCACGCTCTTCCGGGCCGCGATGCAGGAGTCGCCAGAGGACGTGGAAGTCCGGATGCAGTTCGCCCGGGCCCTGGAGCGCGGCGGCACGCCGAACCGCGCGGAGCTGCTCCTTCGCGAGGGCCTGTCCGCCGGTCCCTCCGCGGCGCTGTATGACGCCCTGGCCGCCACACTCCACCGGCAGGGCCGGGGGCGCGAAGCACTGACACTGCTTCGCGAGGCGGTGGCCCGCTTCCCCCGGGACGAAGACTTGCTGTACGTGCTGGGCGCGGCGCATGAGCGGCAGGGCGACGTGACGGGCGCGCTGGCCCGCATGCGGGCGGTGCTGGCTGTGTCACCGGACCACGCCGCCGCGTTGAACTTCCTGGGATACCTGCTGGCGCAGGCGGGGCAGAACCTGGACGAGGCCGAGCGGCGCGTGCGGCGGGCTCTGGAGCTACGGCCGGACACCGGGGCCTACCTGGACTCACTGGGCTGGGTGTACTTCCGCAGAGGGGACTACGCCCGGGCCGTGGACGCGCTGGAGCGGGCCTCCATGCTGGCTCCGGACGAGCCCGTCATCCTCGAACACCTGGGAGACGCCTATCAGCGGGTGGCGAGGACGGACGACGCCGCGGCCGTCTGGCGGCGCGCCCTGGAAGTGCTGACGCTGGACCCCGAGTCCGCCGAGCCTCCCAGCCAGCGCGCCGCGTTGGAGCGCAAGCTCAATGCGCTACCCACGCGTGCGCCAGACCGCTAAGTTGGTGGGCCTATGGCGCGTAGCGACGAGGGCTTCTTTCCCGGCAGGGACGGGACACGACTGTACTGGAAGTCCATCCTTCCAGACGCCGAGCCCCGCGCGCATGTCGCGGTGGTGCATGGGTATGGTGACCACTTCGGGCGCTATGGCTTCGTGACGGACGCGCTGCTGGCGGACGGCTTCGCGGTCCACGGCTTCGACTACCGGGGCCATGGCAAGGCCGACGGGCGCCGGGCCTACTGCGAGAAGTGGCCGGACTACCTGGAGGACCTGGAGGTCTTCTGGGCGCGGGTGCGCGCGGTGTCGGAGGGCAAGAAGGCCTTCGTGTTGGCGCACAGCCACGGTGGCCTGATGTCGGCGACGTGGGCTTCCAGCCGGCAGGTGGAGGGGTTGACGGGGCTGGTGCTGTCGGCGCCGTACCTCAAGCTGGCCATCACTCCTCCGGCCTCGAAGCTGATGGCCGCGCGCGCGGTGGGCAAGCTGGTGCCATGGCTGAGCATCTCCTCCGGGCTGAAGGTGGAGGACCTCACCCATGACACCGACGTGCAGCGGGCCACCCGGGAGGACCCGCTCCACCAGGCCATCGCCACGCCCCGGTGGTTCGTCGAATCCACCCGGGCGCAGGGCGAGGCCGTGCTGCTGGCGCCGAAGATTCAAGTGCCGCTGTTCGTCCTGTGTGGCGCGGAGGATGGGGTGGCTGCTCCGGCGGCGGCGCGGGAGTACTTCGAGCGGGCGGGGTCGCCGGACAAGAAGTTCAAGGAGTACCCCGGAATGCGGCATGAGCCGCTCAACGAGGTGGGCCGTGCGGAGGTATTCCGGGATATCTCCGGCTGGATCTCCGCGCATCTCTGACATAATCAGGTCGCCCGGCTCCTAGGGAGGAGCTGGCGCTGGGTGAGGTCACCGCATGGCAACGGGTGAAACGGGCATCATCGGCAAGGGCATCGTCATCAAGGGCAACCTCACGGGAGGTGGGGACCTGGTGATCGAGGGACGTGTGGAGGGGCAGATTGCCCTGAAGAACCACCTCACCATCGAGAGCACCGGCAAGGTGCAGGCGGACATCCGCGCCGAGGAGTTGACCATCAACGGCGAGGCCAGCGGCAACATCGACGCCTCGTCGCGCGTGGCCATCAACGCCTCGGCCAAGGTGGCCGGCGACATCAAGGCACCTCGCGTCGTCATCGAGGACGGGGCTGTGTTCAACGGCTCCATCGAGATGGACGTACGGCTTCCTGACGACATTTGAGCTTCACGCCGCGCACGGCACGGCACACACCTTTCGAGAGGCGGACAACACTCATGGCGAATACGGTCATTGGCTCGAGCATCGTCATCGACGGGGAGATCTCCGGCGACGAGGACCTGGTCATCCAGGGCACCGTGAAGGGGAAGATTTCCCTCAAGGAAAGCCTCTACGTGGAGGGCAGCGGCGTCGTCGAGGCCGACATCGAGACGCAGAACGTGGAGATCGCCGGCCGCGTCACGGGCAACATCGTCGCCAGCGACAAGGTGGAGCTGAAGACGGACTGCCGCGTGGTGGGAGATATCAAGGCGCCTCGAATCCTCATCGCCGACGGTGCCTCCTTCAAGGGCAACGTCGACATGGACATGAAGGAGCGCTGATTCGTGGCCACCGCGAAGGAGCTCTCAGCGAGCAGCAACGTCGACAACACCGTGGTGGGGCCTTCCATCCTCATCAGCGGCCGGTTGACGGGCGACGAGGACCTCACGGTCCGAGGGCGCGTCGAGGGTGAGCTGACGCTCAGCCGCACCCTCATCGTGGAGCCCTCGGGCGTGGTGAAGGCCAACGTGGCGGTGAAGAACGCCATCGTCAGCGGCGTGGTGGTGGGCAACATCAACGCCACCGAGAGCGTGGAGCTCACCCGCGAAGGCCGCATGGTGGGTGACATCCGCGCCCCGCGCGTCATCATCGTCGACGGGGCCAGCTTCCGTGGCCGCGTGGACATGGGTGACGTGGAGCCGGGACGTCTGCCGGCCGAGCGCCCCGCGGTGGTCCGCCCCACGGCGGTGACCCGTCCCACGGCGACGCCCGCGCGTCCGACGATTCCGGCCGCACGGCCCATGCCTCCGCCGCCGCCGTCGCGGCCCACGCCTCCTCCACCGCCCGCGCGCCCCTCGGCGCCTCCCGCGGTGACGCGCCCCTCGGCGCCCATCACCCGTCCGGGGTTGGGTGGCCTGGGAAGCAAGCCGCTGCCGCCGCCTCCGCCGACCCGCGTGGAGCGGGCGGAGCCGCAGGCTGAGCAGGCGGGCTCTGCCGAGCCGCCAACGCCAGTCCTGGTGGGTGCTGGCGCGAAGAAGAAGGTCGTGGTGAAGAAGAAGACCCGCTAGCGCGCACGGCCCGCGCCGCCAGTCGTTGGCGGTGCGGGCGCGTGGGCTTATCAGGGGTGCCACCATGGACGCCGAGCACAGGGTTGATGGACAGGATGGGACGGCGGGTGCTGGGCCCGAAGGTGGCTCGCAGGCGCCGTCCGGGCAGGACGGCAGCCAGGGCGGTGCCGTGAGCGCCGAGCCGCACGCTTCGGGGGCTCCTCGGAGCCGCAGGGCGAGCACAAGCGCGAGGACGCGTCACCGGAGTCCGGTGGTGAGCACCGCGCAGAGGGCACGCCCCCCCGCCGAAGGTTCGGAGCAGCGAGCCGAGGCCACGCCTTCCGAGCAGCAGGGCGTTGCGCAGCGCGCAGAGGGCACGTCTTCCGAGCAGGGCGCTGCGCATTGCGCCGAGGACACGCCTTCGGAACAGGGCGCTGCGCATCGCGCCGAGAACATGCCTTCGGAACAGAGCGAGCCCCAGAACGCCAGCTCCGCGCAGGGGCAGGGTGGTGAGCCTCCCGTCGCCAGTGGCGACACCCAGGGCGAGGGCGCACGACCGCACAACGCGGGCGGGGAAGCGCCGGGCTCCGCGGACGCCTCCGGGAGCGAAGGTTCGAAGGACCAGGCAGGTTCGCAGGAAGGTGGACTGCAGGCCGAGGGCACCTCGTCCCATGGTCAGGCGGAGCCACCTGCCAAGGATGCGTCTCATGCGCAGGGCGAGCACCAGGCCGTGAGTGAGTCCCACGGGCAGGACGGAAGCGAATCAGGAGGCGGGTCCGTCGCCAACGCGGAGACACGCGCCGAGCAGGCCCCCTCCGATGGCGAGGCCCATGTCACGCCCGGGCTGGACGAGCGCCCCCAAGGCGCGTTCTGGACGGGGGAGGCCGACGGGGACAAAGCCAGCGACTCTGACGAGGAGTCACGGGAGGACGTCCTCCCCGAACCCGAGCAGCGGCTTTCGGGCCGGGTGACGACGGTGCTCCTGCCGCTGGAGAAGTTGCAGGACGAAAGCGCGTTCAAGCTGCGCCCGGAAGGCGACGTGTCGGGGCTGGCCACGGACATCGCGCGGCTGGGGCAGTTGTTCCCGGTGGACGTCCGCCCGGCGGGGGAAGACCGCTACCAACTCGTCTGTGGCTTCCGGCGGGTCGCGGCGCTGCGCTTCCTCAAGCGGGACGCCGTGCAGGCGCGGATCCACCTGCGGCTCTCGGACGAGGACGCGCTGGTGATGTCGCTGGCGGAGGCGATTCACGCCACGCCGGTGGGCCCGGAAGTCCTGGAGGCGAAGCGCGACGAGCTCGAGGCGCAGGGGCGCTTGAGCGCGGCCGTTCGCGACATGCTGGAGAAGGCGCTCGCCACCGAGGACACGCTGGCGCCGGAGGGCGTCGAAGAGGAGATTGACGCCGACGAGCTGGCGCAGGAAGTGGCGCAGCGGCTCGGGGCCATCAATCAGGACCTCTCGCTGCTGGCGGACGTGTTCGCCGCGCTGGACGAATCGCGCAAGGCGGAGCTCCTGATGCAGCTCCGCTACTCGTCCGAGCTGGTCACCTATCTGGAGGGGCTGTAAGCCATGGTGGAACCGCTCGTGCGTGACCGTGCCCGGCTGTTGGAGCTGCTCACCGAGCGCTCCTTCGAGCAGCGCCGCGTGGTGCTCTCGTCCGGCAAGGAGTCGGACTTCTACATCGACTGCAAGCGCACGGCGCTGCTGGCCGAGGGCCACTTTCTCATTGGCCGGCTGTTCCTGGAGGCCATCCGGCGCGAGGCCCCGGAGGCCGTGGGCGTGGGCGGGCTGACGCTGGGTGCCGACCCGCTGGCGTCCGCGGTGAGCCTCACCGGCTATCTGTCCGGCACGCCGCTGGCGGCCTTCATCGTGCGCAAGGAGCCCAAGGGGCACGGCACGGGCCAGTGGATTGAAGGCCTGAGCGGGCTGGGGCAGGGCGCGGCGGTGGCCATCGTGGAGGACGTCGTCACGACGGGAGCCTCCACGCTGAAGGCCATCGAGCGGGCCCAACTGGAGGGCCTGAAGGTGCTGGGCGCCTTCGCGCTGGTGGACCGGTTGGAGGGTGGACGTGAAGCCGTGGAGGCCTCGGGGCACCGGCTGCACACGCTCTTCACCCGCAAGGACTTCATTCCGTGAGGCGTCCGTTCATCACCGCGGCGCTGCTGGGGCTGCTCTCGGGCTGTGTCACCACGCCGCCCACCGCCATCAGTGATCCGCCGCCGTCGCTGCCGGATGAACACGCGGAGCATTCCTACCGGAAGATTCTCGCGCGCTACACGGGACAGAAGGAAATCTACGACGGCTTCGACACGCGCGTGTTCGCGGGCGTGACGTTGCAGACGCTGTCCTTTCGCGAGGCGCGCGTGCATCGCCAGGCCGCCTTCCAGCAGCTGCCCACGGTGAAGGTGGAGCAGATGCTCGCCGAGGAGCAGGCGAAGGCCGCGCAGGCCCACGAGTTCTTCCTGGGCGTGCACTTCAACGACTTCGTCTACGCCGACTTCGACTCCAAGCACTCCATCTGGCGCCTGGCGCTGGTGACGCCCGCTGGCGAGGTGACGCCCTCGCGCATTCGCCGGCTGGGCCGGGTGAACATGCAGACGCGGGCGTACTACCCGTACACGTCGATTTTCTGGGTGGGGTGGGAGATTCAGTTCCCCACGCAGATGTCCGACGGGAGCCCCGTCATTCCGCCCGGCACGGAGACGGTGACGTTCCGCATGGCCTCGTCGTTGGGCAAGGCGGACATGCAGGTGCGCGCGCAGTAGCGCGGCTCACGTCTGGCTGGTGCGCTTCAGCCACTTCTCGGCGGGCGGCATCGTCGGGCCCGCCAGCAGCCGGTCCACCAGGGCCGTGGGAGACGCGCTCACGGCGAAGGGCACGGCCTGCTCCATAGGGACGAAGCCTTCCTCCGCGTGGTGCCGCGCCATGGCCAGCAATGGCTGGAAGAAGCCGCGCGTGTCCAGCAGGCCCATGGGCTTGCGGTGCAGGCCGAGCTGGGCCCAGGTCACGATTTCGAAGAGCTCATCGAGCGTTCCAAAGCCTCCGGGCAGGGCGATGAAGGCATCCGCGCGCTCCGCCATCAGCGCCTTGCGCTCGTGCATGGAGCCGACGGAGTGCAGCTCCGTGAGGCCCCGGTGGGCCAGTTCCTTGGCGCCAAGGAAGCCAGGCAGCACGCCGACGACGTTACCACCCGCGGCCAGCGCGGCGTCCGCCACCGCGCCCATGAGCCCCACGCTGGCGCCGCCGTAGACGAGCGTCAGTCCTCGCCGCGCCAACTCGGCGCCCATGCGTGTGGCGGCGTCCATGTACTCCGGACGCGCGCCGGGCCGGGAGCCGCAGAACACACAGACACTTCGCACTTCCATGTCAAAAGCCTCCACGCCGCTCGGGGTGGGCTGCGTAGAGCGCCACCACCACGGAGAGAAAAAGAAGGATGGGCAGGGCGCGCGCGTAGACCTGCCGCCCCATGCGCAGGGCCAAGCCACAAGGCAGGCCGAAGAGGAAGCCGCCCAGATGCCCCGCCCAGCTCACGAAGGGGAGCAGGCTGAGGACTGCCACCTGCGCCAGCCAGATGAACAAGTCCCGGCGGCCCTCGCGTGTCGCGACGGGCAGCATGGCCCCCGCCCAGCCGAGAATCATTCCGGACGCGCCCACCGTGGGCACGTCGAAGTCGAAGATGAGCGAGAAGGTGGAGGCCCCCAGCGCCGTCACCAGCGACAGGCCGAAGAAGCGCAGGCTGCCGATGCCTCGCTCCAGCGTGAAGCCGAGCGTCACCACCACCGACATGTTGAAGAGGAGGTGGAGGGGACTGCCGTGCTCCAGCACCGCGCCCAGCAGCCGCCAGTACTGGCCCGCCTGCACGAAGGGGCCGTACAGGCCCAGGGGCGGAATCTGCATCCGCCCGTGCTCGCTCCGGACCACCTGGGAGATGGGCAGGACCTGCTCGGCCAGGAAGAGCGACACCGCGCAGGCGATGAGCGCGTAGCACACCCAGGGCGCGGCTGCGGTGGGCCTGGCACCGGCGGGCCAGGGGCTGCGCGCCGGTGGCTTCACCGCCCGAGGCGGAGGAGGGTGCATCGAGAATGCGTCGTGGACGGGAGGACATTCGGGCTCACGGCTCCCTGGACACGACGGTGTCTCGCAGCCAGCGGTGGTCGTCCGGGTGCGGGTAGTCCAGCGTGTAGTGGAGGCCGCGGCTCTCCTTGCGGCGGCTGGCGCAGTCGACGATGAGGTAGGCGACATCGGCGATGTTCCGCAGCTCGATGACGTCGCGAGTCACCTTGAAGCGCCAATAGTAGTCGCGAATCTCCTCGCGCAGCAGCTCCAGCCGGCGCCGCGCGCGCATCAGCCGCTTGTCCGTGCGGACAATGCCGACGTAGTTCCACATGAGCCTGCGAATCTCGTCCCAGTTGTGGGTGACGACGACGCTCTCGTCCGACTCCACCGCGCTGCCCGAATCCCAGGGCGGCGGGTCCTCGGAGGGCGTGGGCTGGGAGCGCACTTCTTCGGCGGCCACCTGCACGGCGCGGTGGCCGAAGACGAGCCCTTCCAGCAGCGAGTTGGACGCGAGCCGGTTGGCGCCGTGCAGGCCCGTGCAGGTGACTTCACCGATGGCGTACAGGCTGGGCACGTTGGTGCGTCCCTCCAGGTCCGTCACCACGCCGCCGCACATGTAGTGGGCCGCCGGGACGACGGGGATGGGCTGCACCGCCATGTCGATGTTGAACGCCTTGCAGGTGGCGTAGATGTTGGGGAAGCGCTCAGCGAGGAAGGCGCGTCCCAGGTGCGTCATGTCCAGGTAGACGCAGTCGTCGCCCGTGCGCTTCATCTCCGCGTCGATGGCACGCGCCACCACGTCACGCGGCGCGAGCGCGCCCATGGGGTGGTAGCGCTCCATGAAGGACGCGCCGCTCTTGAGCTTCAGCTTGCCGCCCTCGCCGCGCAGCGCCTCGCTGATGAGGAAGCTCTTGGCCTCCGGGTGGTAGAGGCACGTGGGGTGGAACTGGTAGAACTCCATGTTCGCCACCTTCGCGCCCGCCCGGTACGCCATGGCCACGCCGTCACCGGTCGCCACGTCCGGGTTGGACGTGTACAGGTACACCTTGCCAGCGCCGCCGGTGGCCAGCACCGTCACCTTGGCCAGGAAGCGCTCGATGACGCCGTCCTCCAGCAGGGCGTAGACCCCCAGACACCGGCTGACCCCAGGGGAGGGGACGCGCCGGTCCTGGATGAGGTCGATGGCGGCCGTCTGCGGGAAGAAGGTGATGTTGGGGACTTCGTCGCACGCGGCGAGCAGCGCGCGCTGCACCTCGCGGCCGGTGATGTCGCCCGAATGGATGATGCGGCGCGCGGAGTGGCCCCCCTCACGGGTGAGGTCGAATTCGCCGGTGATGCGGCGGTTGAACTCCGCGCCCAGGTCCGCCAGCTCCTGCACGCGGCTGGGGCCTTCCTTCACCGTGACTTCCACCGCGTCGCGGTGGCACAGCCCCGCACCCGCCACCAGCGTGTCCTCGATGTGGGCCTCGAAGGTGTCCGGGGGCGCGAGCACACTGGCGATGCCGCCCTGGGCATAGGCCGTGTTGCTTTCGAACCGGTCACGCTTGGTGAGGATGGCCACCGTGCCATGGCGGGCCGCCTGGAGGGCGAACGAAAGACCCGCCACGCCGCCTCCCAGGACGAGGAAATCGAACCGATGGGGCATGGTGAGCAGCCTTAACGACTGTAAGTGCTGGAAACAAGGCGTTTTCTTGAGGACTTTCCCGCGGATGTCTAAGGTTCGTGGGCCGATATGCGTGCCTATTCCGCGTTCCTCTCCGTCGCCGTGCTGGCCCTGCCCTTGTCGGCGGGGGCGGATGCCATCTACCGATACGTCGAGAAGGACGGCACCATCATCTATACGAACGTGCAGCCCACGGGCAGCAAGCGGGCCAAGGTGCTGAAGGGCACGTTCACCAAGGCCCCCGCGAAGAACACGCCGGTGGTGGGCCGCAAGCGGACCCCGCCGGAGTTGGATCCGCACATCACCGCCGCGGCGCTGCGCTACCGCATCCCGCCGGCGCTCGTGCGCGCCATCATGCACACCGAGAGCAACTTCAACCCCAACGCGCTCAGCCACAAGGGCGCCAGCGGGCTGATGCAGCTCATGCCGGCCACGGCGACGGACATGTACGTGAAGGACATCTTCAACGAGCGCGACAACATCGAGGGCGGCGTGCGCTACCTGCGCGTGCTCGCCAACATGTTCGACGGCGACATGGTGAAGATGGTTGCCGCGTACAACGCCGGCCCCGAAGCGGTGAAGCGCTACGGTGGCAAGGTGCCCCCCTACGAAGAGACGCAGGGGTACGTGCGCAAGGTGCTCAAGCTCTACTACCACTATAAGGAGCGCGAGGCGGCCGTCTCGAGCGGCCCCAGCGAGCCCACATCCCAGAATGACGACGCGCGCGAAGGGGCGGGGGGAGACGAGCCCCGCTGATGATGAGTTCCTCCAGCAGCTCTCCCGCGGTGGCGAGCTGTTGGCCGCAGGCAGGGTCCACGAGGCTCAGCCGTTCCTGGAGCGTGCCCACCAGCTCCAGCCCCGCATGGAGAAGGCGCAGAACCTGCTGGGCCTCTGCTACTTCAAGCTCGGCCTGTACGACAGGGCGGCCGAGCTGTACGAGATGCTGGTGCGCGACAACCCGGTGGACCCGACACTGCGGGTCAACCTGGGCCTGGTGTACCTGAAGACGTCCGCGCTCCAGCGCGCGGCGCGCGAGTTCGAGACGGCCACCGACCTGGCCCCCGAGCACCAGAAGGCCCAGAACTACCTGGGCCTCACCCTGGCGCAGATGGGCGAGTACGGCCGCGCCCGCGAGCACTTCCTGCTTGCCGGCAGTGACGTCATGGCGGAGAAGATGTCTCGCGCCATCGCGGGGGAGAGCTACGCGAAGCCGGCCGCCGCCGCCCCGCCGCCGCCCCGCAGCGCGCCGGTGGAGCCCCGTGTCGCCGAGCCGCCGCCGCCCGCCGCCGAGCCGGAGGAAGAAGAGGAGATTCGCTTCGCCGAGGACGAGGGCCCCAGTGCCCTGTCCGACGCCTCGGCGTCCGAGGCGACGGAAGCCGCGGCTGAAGGTGGCGTGGCGCGGGAGGCGCCTCCCGAGTCGGCCTTCGATGGGACCTCCGAGACGGTGGCCACGAGCGTGCCGCCGGCGCCCGTGCCCCTGACGCGGTTGCAACTGCGCAAGATGCCCGCGACGTCGCTGGCGCCCACGTCTCCGCCGCCGGAGTCCTCACCTGCTCGGGACGGCGGGCGGTCGTCGCTGGCCGAGCTCGCCGGCTCGGTCGTCCTTCCCGGCGCGGAGGCGTCGCGGCCCTTCGGCGCGGGGCCGGGCTGCTACACCGTGACGGTGGAGGGGAGCTCCTGACGCGCCTGGATGGCCTGGTGGCGCTGGCGGGGCAGCTCTCCTTCCAGCCGGAGATGAAGCGGTTCCGGGGCCGGGCCACGGACAAGTCGTTCGGGGAAGGGGCGGCGCGGATGGTGCGTGCCCGGGGGCAGGGCGTGCTCTACCTGGAGCCGGCCGCGACCCGTACTTTCCTGGCGGTGGACCTGGGCGAGGACTCCGCGTACTTCCGCGACGAGTGCGTGTTCGCCTTCGAGGAGCCGGTCATGTTCGAGAACGGACGGGTTCCGTCGGATATCGCGCCGGACCTGGACCTGGTGCACCTGCGAGGGCAGGGCCAGGTGCTCTTGAGTCTCCCGGGGCCGCTGCGTGCGGTGGCGGTGCGCCAGGAGCAGCCGGTGACGGTGCCGCTGACGCACCTGGTGGGCTGGCAGGGGAACCTCACGCCGCGCATGGTGCCCGTGCTCAAGTCCCCCTCTGGGGAGCCGCTGCGGGCGGCGGTGGAGCTGGGCGGTGAAGGTTTTGCCCTCATCGCCCTCGGTGTCCGCTAGAAGGGCCCTGCCATGGCCACGGACCGAGCGGCGCGGAAACAGCGGAAGCGAGAGGAGCGCGCCCGGAAGCGCGCGGCGCGCAAGCCCAGCGTGTTGGTACAGGAGTTCTGGAACCTGCCCAACATGCTCACGTTGGGGCGCATCCTCATCATTCCGCTCTTCGTGTGGCTGACCTACGACGCGGACCCCCTCAACTCGCTGCTGGCGGGGCTCGTCTTCGCGGTGGCCGCCATCACCGACGTGGTGGACGGCTACCTCGCGCGGAAGTGGAACCTCATCACCGTGGTCGGCAAGTTCATGGACCCGCTGGCCGACAAGCTCATCGCCATGGCGGCCCTGGTGATGATGGTGCGGCTGGGGCGCATCGCCGCGTGGGTCGTCATCGTCCTGCTGGCGCGGGAGCTCATCGTCAGCGGACTGCGCACCATCGCCGCCAGCGAGGGCATGGTCATCGCCGCGGGCCAGGAGGGGAAGTGGAAGACGTCCCTCCAACTGGTGGGCATCATCTCGCTCTGCGTCCACTACGTGCATCCACTGGAGTTCGGCACCTTCTCCGTGCCGGTGGACTACAACCTGGTGGGCCAGGTGCTCGTCTACCTGTCCGGTGCCTTCTCGGTGTGGAGCGCGGTGGTCTACTTCCGGGCATTCCTGGCCATGTTGGCGAAGCGTGGGGGGGAGCCTGACCCCGCGAAAAGTGTTTGACGGGTCCGGAAGGGCTCTGTATACCCCACCTCACTTCCGGCCCGGCGGTCACACGGCGGTGACGGAAGCGCGGCACCTGATGCGGGAATAGCTCAGCGGTAGAGCATCGCCTTGCCAAGGCGAGGGTCGAGGGTTCAAATCCCTTTTCCCGCTCCAAAATCGGGCCCTCTGGAAACCCAGAGGGCCTTTTATTTTGCAGGGTCTGACGCGGGAATAGCTCAGCGGTAGAGCATCGCCTTGCCAAGGCGAGGGTCGAGGGTTCAAATCCCTTTTCCCGCTCCAAATTGAGGCCCTCTGGGAAGCCAGGGGGCCTTTTGTTTTTCCGGTATCCTGGTGGCTCAGGTGCTGGAGCCAGGGCCGGACATTCGCTCGGTTGATGGCTTGCTCTCCAAATGAGCAGCCGTCCGAGGGCGTCAGCAGAGTGGGGCCGGGGCGCCGGGCGTCCTCGCAACAGCAAGCGGCCCTGCTATAGAAGGCCCCCTCATGATTCGGCTCGTCCGTGAACTGTATCAGTACCGGGGCTTGCTCATCAGCCTCGTCCAGCGGGAACTGAAGGCGCGTTATCGCGGCTCGTTCCTCGGCTTCCTGTGGACGTTCCTGAATCCGACGCTCCACATGCTGGTGTACGTGCTGCTGTTCACCGTGGTGATGCGGCAGAACATCCCCAACTTCCCGTTCTTCATGTTCACGGGGCTGTTGCCGTGGATCTGGTTTTCCACCTCGCTGGCCAGCGGTGCGAGCGCCATCAGCGACCGGCGAGATCTGCTGACGAAGGTCCGCTTCCCCGCTCAGGTGCTGCCCACCACGGTGGTGGTGACCAACCTCTGCAACTTCGTCCTCTCGCTGCCGCTGATGCTGGGGCTGGGCATGGCTTACGGGCAGTGGCCGACCTGGCATGTCGTCATGTTCCCGGTGGTGGTGCTCATCCAGCTCATCTTCACGCTGGCGCTGGCGTACATCCTGGCCGCCATCAACGTGACGTTTCGGGACCTGCAGCACATCGTCAGCAACCTGCTGACGCTTTGGTTCTTCGCCACGCCCGTGTTGTATCCGTTCTCCACGATTCAAGATGAGAACGTCCGCACGCTGATGATGGCACTCAATCCCATGGTCAGCTTCATGGCGTCGTACCAGGCCATCTTCTATGAACACCGGCTTCCGGATTCCGGACCGCTGCTGGCCCTGGGGGCGGTCTCCGTGGTGCTGCTGTGGGGCGCCTCGTCCATCTTCGAATCCCGCCGCGAAGAGTTCGCGGAGTCCATCTGAGCGTCGGCATGCCTGAATCCATGGACGCCATCATCCTGAAGGATGTCGTGAAGAGCTTCCGGAAGCGGACCATCCGGGGCGAGTACACGACCTTCAAATCCGAGCTGCTTCGCTGGTTGCGCGGCAAGCGCCAGGCGCGTGATGCGAGCCTCATCACCGCGCTGCGCGGCATCAACCTCGCCATTCCCAAGGGCAAGACGGTGGGCATCATCGGGCGGAACGGCTCGGGGAAGAGCACGCTGCTCAAGCTCATCACCGGCATCTACACGCCCACCTCCGGCGACCTGCAGATCAACGGTCGCATCTCCGCCTTGCTGGACCTGGGCGCTGGTTTCCATCCGGACTTCTCCGGACGGGAGAACATCCTCATCAACGGCATCATCCTGGGCATGACGCGCGCCGAGGTCCGGGCCCGGATGGATGAAATCATCGCCTTCAGTGAGCTGGGCGAGTTCATCGACGAGCCGGTGCGCACCTACTCCAGTGGCATGTACATGCGCCTGGCGTTCGCGGTGGCCACGCACGTGGACCCGGACATCCTCATCATCGACGAAATCCTCGCCGTCGGAGACGAGCACTTCAGCAAGAAGAGCCTCGCCAAGATGATGGACTTCAAGCGTCAGGGGAAGACCATCGTCCTGGTGACGCACGAACTGGGCACCGTGGAGCGTTGGTGCGACCTGGCTGCGTGGATTGATGGCGGCTACGTCCGCCGCGTAGGCAAGCCCTCGGAGGTCACTGCCGAGTACCGCGAGGCCATCTCCCTGGCCGAGGCCCAGTCCGCTGCCTTCACGCCCCCGGCGCTCACGGAGGGCGGCGGGGCGCTGCCACAGGTACCGGCCGCGACGCTTCCCTCGGAAGGCCCCGTTCGCATCCGCAGCGTTCAGTTGACGGACGCGCAAGGCGCACCCCTGGAGGTCCTGTCGCCTGAGCAGGGCGTGGAAGTACGCGCGGCGTTCGCGGTGGATGAGGCCTGCGAGGACGTGGACTTCGAGGTCCGGCTCCAAGCCGCGGACGGGCGAACCCTCTACGAGACGAGCACTCGCCGCGAGTCAGTGGTGCTTACGCGGATGCCGTCTCAAGGCGTGCTGCGCTTCCTGATTGAGCGACTGGGCGTCCTGGGCGGAGAGTATTCGCTGGTGGTGTCGGCCCGGTCCTCGAAAGGGGATTCGTCCGCGCGTTGTGTGTTCAAGGTGGTCTCCGAGGACGAGGACGAGGGCGTGTTCCGGCCTCCGCACCGATGGTTGGTGGAGGCGGGGTCGGAGGCTCAGCCGGGTGTCCCGTGCGCTTCGGGCACGCCCCAGCGCGTGGTGGTGGGATGAAGCGCTGGGAGCGCGCCAGAACCCACGGGGAAAGGTGATCCATGTGGCAGAAGTGGGCTGAAGTGACACAGGGGCCCGCGGAGGCGCCTGGTCCGGGGGAGTTCGCGCAGATGGTGGCTGCCCTCCGGAAGGTCTTGGAGGAGCGCCAGCCGTGCCTCCCCGAGCAGTGTGATGAGCGCAGCGCGCTGGAAGGCGCCTTGCGGCTGGCAACGGAACATCTCCACCGCGCGCTCCCCGAAGGGGGGCAGGGCCTCTCCTCGCTCCAGGAGGCCGCGCGGCTGGCGGACCCGGGTGCGTTCTCCGTTCCCGCCTCGCACCGGGCGCGTGGCGGCAAGTTGGTGACGACCGCCAAACGTGCCTTCGTCAACGGGCTCGCGCCCTTCCACATTGAAATGCTGCGCCCGCAGGGGCGCTTCAACCGCGCGCTGGTGCGGGTGCTGGAGTACCTGACGGTGCACCGGGCCCTGGGCCTACGTGATGACGTGACGTCCTGGGCCGTGGCGCAATTGGAGCCGCTGGCGGTGCCCACCCGGTGGGGAGTTGGCTCGCACCGCGGGCGCGTGGCGGGCGCGCTGGTGGGCTTCGCCAAGCGGGGCTATCTCCTCACGCTGGGCCCGGTGTTGGAAGCCGTACTGGAAGGGCAGGCCCGGTGGAACCGGCCATGGTGGACGCTATCCGTGTGGCGGCGGGGCCGAAAGCGCCGGCGGAGGCCGAGGCGCGGCGCGTGGTGGCAGAGGTCGAGGCGCTGCGGGAGCCGCAGGCCGGCCGCGCACTGCCCGGGGCACTGAAGGCGACTCACGTGCTGTGGGGCGAGGTGCTGCGGCGCCGGCCCGTTTCAACTCCGAGTCCGTACTCGCGCTCGCCAACCTGTTGGGCACGCGGACGGCGCCTCCGCAGCCTCCGGCGCTGACGGACTATCCCGCCTGGTGTGAGTCGCGCGAACCGGCGCGCATCGCTGCGGCGCGTGAGGGTGTGTCGCGGCTGGTGGAGCGGCCCCGGCTGTCGCTCGTTACCCGTGTCCAGGACACACCTGAGTCCTTCCTGCGCGAGTGCCTGGGCTCAGTGGAGTCCCAGGTGTATGCCGACTGGGAGTGGGTGCTGGTGGATGACGCCAGCACGGCGCCTCATGTCGCGCCCCTCCTTCGGGAGGCAGCGGCGCGGGAGCCGCGCATTCGCGTTGTCGCCTCGGCCTCTGGTGGAATCGCCCGGGCTACCAATGCAGGGCTCACGGCGGTGCGTGGCGACCTGGTGGGCTTCCTGGAGCCGGATGCAACGCTGGCGCCGCACGCGCTGGCCGAGGTCGCGCTGGCATTCGCGGAGCAGCCCGAACTGGACGTCCTCTACACGGACGAGGACCAACGGGATGCGGACGGCCGCCGCGCGTCGCCCTTCTTCAAGCCGGACTGGTCTCCCGACCTGCTGCGCTCCGTGAACTATGTGGGCCACTTCCTCGTGGTCCGTCGCGGAACGCTCGAGCGGGTGGGGGGCCTGCGCGAGGGGTTCGACGGCGCCCAGGGCCATGACCTGGTGCTGCGGCTGAGTGATGCCTCTGCGCGCATCGGCCATCTCCCGGAGCCGCTGTACCACGGGCGTGCGGCGTTGACGCCTTCCCCAGGGAATGCCGAGGCCACGAAGGCGGGTGTGCGGGCGTTGATGGCGCACCTGGAGCGCAAGGGCGAGGTCGCCGAGGTGACGAGCCCGGCGCCCATGCAGTACCGGGTACGCTATCCGGTGCGGGGCACGCCGAAGGTCTCCATCATCGTTCCCTTCAAGGACCGTCCGGACCTGCTGCGAACACTGGTGGACAGCCTGCTGGCTCACACCCGGTATCCTCACTTCGAGGTGCTGCTCGTCTCCAACAACAGCACGCGTCCGGAGACGTTCGCGCTGCTGGAGCAGTGGGTGGACTCGCGGCTGGTGAAGCTGACGTGGGACCACCCCTTCAACTATCCCGCCATCAACAACTGGGCCGCGAAGCAGGCCACCGGGGAGCTGCTGCTCTTCCTCAACAACGACATGGAGGTGGTGGACCCTGCCTGGTTGGACGAGCTCGTGTCGCAAGCTCAGCGGCCCGAGGTGGGCGCGGTGGGGTGCAAGCTGCTCTTCCCCGAAGGCACCGTGCAGCACGCGGGCGTCGTGGTGGGGATGACGGGCTTCGCGGGGCACCCCTTCTGGCGGCTGCCAGATGGCCCCATCTCCACACCCTTTGGACATACGGAGTGGACCCGGAACTGGCTGTCCGTCACCAGTGCGTGCGTCATCCTCCGCCGCGAGGTCTTCGAGTCGCTGGGGGGCTTCGATGAGCGCTTCCAGGTGTGTGGCAGTGACGTGGAGTTGGGCCTGCGGCTGAACGCGAAGGGGCTGCGCGTCGTTTGCACGGCGCAGACCCGGCTCATCCATCACGAGTCCGCCAGCCGGCGCGCGGACGCCATTCCGGAGGCGGACTATTGGTTGTCGTATGCGGCCTACCGGCCCTGGCTGGGACCCAAAGGCGACCCCTTCTACAATCCGCACCTCACGCTGACCGCCACGGACTGCGGCCTTCGCCGCCACCTGGAGGACGGGGACTCGCTCGCGGTGCGCACCCTGGGGCGGGACGTGCCCAGTGCGAAGGACGTGAGAGGTGAGCAGCGCGCCCGGGCTCAGCGTCATCTGGTGGAGCACCTGGACGCCTGGGACTTCACGCCGGAGCAGGCACGGTCCGCGCGCGAGTCGGCGCCGGGGGCCCTGGTGGCGCTCCGCGCGAAGGGCAGGGTGGAGACCGCCACGTGGTTCGTGCCCGCGTTCGGCCACGTCTATGCGGGGATCCACACCATCTTTCGCTTCGCGGACCTGATGCAACGCCGCCATGGTGTGCGCAGCGACTTCGTCATCTACGACCAGCCGAATGTCCGGCCCGGGGACATCGAAGCGCGCGTGGCGAGCATCTGCCCAGGCGCGGTGGGCGCGGTGCGGGTGCTGCGCCGTCCGGAGGACGTGGCGGAGTTGCCCGCTTGTGACCTGGCACTGGCCACGGCGTGGACCTCCGCATACCGCGTGCTGCATCACCCTCGTGCCGGTGTCCGCGGGTACTTCGTTCAGGATTACGAGCCGCTGTTCCACGCGGCGGGAACACCTTCCGCGCTGGCCGAGCAGACGTATGGCCTGGGCTTCTACGGCATCTTCAACACGCCGGGCCTCTACCAGCACGTCGTGGACCTGCATGGAATGGACGGTGTCTGGTTCGAGCCGGCGGTGGATGGAACGCTGTTTCACGCCCGCCGTCCACCACGTCAGGGGCCTGTACGTGTGTTCTTCTATGGACGGCCTGGCAACGAGCGCAACGGCTTCGAACTGGGGCTTGCGGCCCTGGCCCGCCTCAAGCGGGAGCTGGGGCCGGCGGTCGAGGTGCTCGCCGCGGGAGCGGAGTGGGACCCGGAGGCCTATGGGGTCCGGGGGCTTGTCACCAATCTGGGGATGTTGCCCGCGGAACGGACGGCCGCGCTGTACCGCGAGTGTGATGTCGGGTTGTGTTTCATGTTCACCCGACACCCGTCCTATTTGCCGCTGGAGATGATGGGTTGCGGTGTCACTGTCGTGACGAACGATAATCCCACCAATCGATGGCTGCTGACGCATGGCGACAACTGCCTGCTTGCCGAGCCGACCCCGAGTGGCGTACTGGCCCGGCTTCGAGAAGCCGTTTCGGATGGCGCCCTCCGGCAGCGGCTCGGCGCGAATGCCGCGGAGCGGGTCCGTCGAACGACATGGGAGGCCGAGGTTGACCGAGTCATGACAGGCCTGCTGACGGGGGAGAGCGAGCTGCACCCTGCCAGGCAGGTGGGGTGAAGCCAGTCGCTTCGGCGGAATCGCGCGGACCCTGGGGGGCCGCGCCAGAAGGGATATTTCATGCGGGACAGCACCCAGCACCGAATCGCTCCGGAGCTTGAGCCGGACCCTTCCCACGGGCCGCGTTCGGACGAGCCGGAAAGCAGCCAGTATTGGAAGTCCACCAGCGGCTACACGTACCGGGAGATGATCCGCAACCGGCAGGAGCACGGCAGCCGCGGCTATGCGCAACAGGAGCAACTGCTCACCACGCTCATGTTGACCGAACAGCGCGCGCTGTCACGGCCACTGGACGTGCTCGAGTTTGGCTGCGGCTTCGGCCGGCACGCGGCTTATCTGTCGTCGCTGGAGGGCGTTCGCTACCACGGCTACGACTTCTCCGAGGCCATGATGGAGCCGCTGCGCAGCGCGCCGCCCGTGGGGCTCCAGCCCGTCGAGGAGCGGCTCTGGAGCGGCCCGGACGCGCTCACGGCGGTGGGGAGCCGCCAGTTCGACATCGTGTTCACCGTCTCCGTGCTCATCCACAACCCTCCGGAGCGGCTTCCGGGGTTGCTGGACACGCTGGGGAAGCTCGTGCGGCCCGGAGGGCTGCTGTGCCTGGTGGAGAACAAGCTCGTCCCGGTGGGCGTCTGGGACAACGGCTGGCATGACGGCTGCTGGCTGCATCCCTATGCGGAGCTGGTACCCACGGGGTGGGACCTGCACTACGGCTCCGGGTTGATGGAGACGCACGACCTCTACGTCTTCAAGCGCCATGAGGGCCAGCGGCGTCGCTACTTCCTCCTCTCGGCGGCGGAGCGCGCCCGCGAGGAGACCCGTGAAGTGACGCTGGAGTCGCTCCAGGTCCAGTCGCTGCCCCGGTTGCGCGAGTGGACACTCCAGGCGGGCGAGGCGCTGCGGGGCGCGGGGCGCACGGGAGACATGCGCGTCTCGGAGCTGAAGGAGCGGTTGGACGTCGAACTCCAGCGGTCGGCCCGGAGGCAGCGCCTGCTGGCACTTTCCGACGAACTGGCGCAGCTGCGAAGCGAGTCGCTGGATGCGCCTCGGCCCGCGGCTTCGTCCGCGCCGACGTCGCCTGGGCACGTCGTCGTCACCGAGGGCGTGGTGGTCGACGCGCCCCTGGACACGCGCTGGGCACACCCGGAGCCCCGGCTGGCCCGGCTGGTCCACATCTTCCACCAGGAGTGGTACGGCATCCGCGCCGCCTCGGGCTACGCGCCTGGACACAAGATTGGTATCACCGCCAGCCGCCCGCTGACCGCGGCGGACCACCGGCGCATCGTGGAGACGTGCGAGGCGCTGGGGGCACGCGCTGTCGTCTTCCAGGGCTTCTCCCCGAATGCGCTTGAAGTTGTGCACATGCTGCGCCGCGTGTTTGGTGGTGCGTTGAAGCTGAGCTGTGTGTGGCATGGCTCCACGTCCCAGTTCCACTTCGACGTCGAGCTGAACAGCTTCAGCCGGCTGCTGGCGCTGAAGGCGGAGGGGGTGCTGGACGGGGTGGCCTGCGTCAAACCGCAGATGCACCAGCTGTCGCCGCACATCTACCCGGACGTGCTGCTGAACTTCCCGCCGCGCGTCGCTCCCGAGGACTGCCGCCACCGGGCCCCCGCCACACGCGCGGCCCTGGTGCCCACGCCGAACAACTGGTGGAAGAACTTCTACTCCAATGTCTCCGTGGCCGCCTCGTTGCCTCGGATCGACCGCGTCTTCGTCACCAGCGCCTTCGCGTCCTCACCTGAGATTCCGCTGCGCGCGTCCATCGTCAACGTGGGCCCATTGGGACGCGCCGAACTCTTCCACCTCATCCGCGAGTCGGACGTGCTGCTCAACGTCTCGCTCTCCGAATGCCAGCCGATGACGGCGTTGGAAGGCATGGCGCACGGCGTGGCGTGTCTCACCGGGCCAATCTCGCTTGGCAAGCTGGATGAACACCCGTTCCAGAAGATGGTCCAGATCGCGGGGACCGGGGCGCTCGGTGACATCCGCTCGGCGGTGTCCCGCGTCCTCGAACTTCGCGACCGCGCTCCCGACGAGTACGCGCAGATGCTGGAGGACTACACCCGCATCCTCTGCGCCGACGCCGTCAACCGTTACCTCGAGTTCGCCCAGCCATGAGTCCTACCCGCGTCTGCCTCGTCACTGACGAGCTCTACCCCTTCACGGCAGGGGGCATTGGCCGCCTCACGCACAATCTCATCGTGGATTCGCTGCGACGGACCGAGGACGTGGAGTTCCACGTGCTGGTCCCCGCGACGGTGCCGCTCCAGCCGGCGCAGGTCGAGGTGTACTTCGGCAACCGGGTGAAGCTGCACGTCTGTCGCTACCGAGAGCCCCAGCAGGGCGCCGCGGACGCGCATGGCATCTATCCGCCGCTGTCGGCCTTCCGCGACACGCGCTGGCATGGGGAGTCGCTGGAGTTCATGCGCTACCTCAAGGCGCGTGAGCAGGAAGGGCTGCGCTTCGACGTCGTCGAGTTCATCGACTTCCACGGTTGGGCCTTCTGCAGCCTCCAGGAGAAACGCCTGGGGCTCGCCTTTGCCCAGACGACCCTTTCGGTGCGGCTGCACTCCACCAGCGGCATCCTCATGCCGCTGGAGCCCAACACCCTCGAGGTGGAGAACCTCGGCCGGTATGAGATCGAGCGGAAGGCGCTGTTCGACGCGGATGTGGTGGTGGCGCACCTGCCCTGCATCGCCAGCATCAACCAGCGATTCTACGGGTTCGACGAACAGTGGCTGCGCAAGGTCCGGGTGGAGTTTCCGCCCGTGGTCGTGGATGCGGCACCCGTGCCCGCGCCGCCGATACCCGCGACTCAGCGCAACCTCGTGTTCATCACGAAGATTCAGCCGCTCAAGCATCCCGATGTCTTTGTTCGCGCCGCCGTCCTCCTGATGCGCGGGTGGCCGGAGTACGCGGGCAAGGCCGTGTTGGCGTGCCATTCCTTTGATTCGAGCTACCTGGCGGAAATCAAGGGGCTGGTCCCCACGGACCTGATGGACCGCTTCGTGTTCATGAAGCCGGGGCCGGACCGGGACGTGCTGATGCGTTCGGGGGTGGTGGCCATCACCTCCCGCTTCGAGTCGCTCAACCTCACGGCTTACGAGAGCTCGGTCGCGGGCGGGCGGCTGGTCCTCAACGCGGAATGCGCGGCCTTTGGCGACGACAGCCCCTTCGTGGATGGCGTCAACTGCCACAAATACGACGGCACGGTGGATGGCCTGGCGGCCACCCTGCGCAAGGCCTTGGAGGCGCCCGGGCTCGAGCCGGTGAAGTGGACCGTGAGCACGCCCTACTGGGAGACACAGGCCCCCGTCGCGGCGCCCGCTGCATCCACCAGGACGCCGCTGGTCAGCGTCATCATCCTCAACCAGGACCGTGGGCGCTCCCTGCCGGAGGCGCTGCGCAGTGTCGCTGCCAGCACGTACCCGGAGGTGGAGGTCATCGTCGTGGATGATGCGTCGACCGGGGGCTTCGACCTTCAGGTGCTGACGCGACTGGAGCAGTCCGCGGCGACCACCCAGGACCTCCGGGTCATTCGTTCTCCGGTGCGCCGCGGCCTGTCGGGGGCTCGCAACCTGGGCCTCCGCGCCGCGCGTGGCGAGTACGTCCTGTCGCTGGATTCGGATGGCTGCCTTGCTCCGGGGTTCATCCAGTACGCGGTGGCGGCGCTGGAGGCGCAGCCCGCGTTTTCGGGGGTGGCGCCAACCTCCGGACGTTTCCATGGGGCCGAGGACCTGGCGGAGCGCAGGTTCGCGGATTTCGACGTGTACCTGGGCGACTGTCCGTCCCTGTCATTGGTGGCGGACCGCGTGTCCTCGCACGCCGCGCTGCTTCGCAAGTCTCTCTTCGAGAAGCATGGCTACGACGAGGCCTTGTTGAGCCATGAGGACTGGGGACTCTTCGTCCGGTGGGTCCAGGGTGGGCACCGTTTCCTGGTGACGAACCAGGCCCAGGTCTTCACCCGGCGGAGCGAGCGCCCGCCCTTGACGGACGCGGAGCGGCGCCGCTTCTTCCAGCGCCTCGTGGGCATCTTCGATGGGCTGCAGGGGCCACTGCATCCCTCGGTGCGTGTGTTCAGCCTGCTGGCACACTCGCGCGATGCGATGGTGGACCTGTTCAGCACCCTCCACGCACCGGCGCCCGCCTTGAGTGCATTCGCGCCTGTTGAGGTGGCTCAGGCGATGTCGGCCGCGATGCGTCCGCTGCGCTATGACGTGGTGGACTGGATGAACGCCGCAGTGAAGCGTTTGCCTGGCGTGCATCCGCTCCTCAAGCAGGTGGCGGGGGCTACTGCCGTCGGGAGCGGCCCGGGTGACAGCGCGGAAGGTGGGGGGGGCTCGCCGCTGCGCTATGCACTGGTGGACCGCGTCAACGGCTTGTTCAAGCGAGCGCCCTTGGTTCACAGCGCGTTGCGCTGGACGATTTCCAAGGTCTCCTGATGCGCACGGGGCGCTACCCAGGCCGAGGCTGCGCTTCGGTCCCTGGGGGCGCCTCTTCGGTTGTGAGTAGCGCCAGCGTGGCAAAGGTGGCGATGACCGACCAGTAGATGAAGCGGAAGTCGTTGCCGATGCCAATGACGAGATAACTGAGCGCATAGCCCAGCCCTGACAGGGCCGTGCAGCAGGCTATCGGCGTCCTCCGGACGCGCCTCAGCGCCACGACGGTCAACGCGCCCAACACGAGGAGCCACGCCCAACCGCGGAAGAAGATCGACTTGCCAGCCCAGATTTCAATGGCGCGCGCCCACTGGTTCACCAGTCCTTCTCTGGGGGATCGAAGGTGGAATGGATTCGCATCGATGTCCTGGAGGATGGGAAATGGCATGGGACCCGCGAATGCACCCGTGAGGTGCCGGAACGAGGCAATCCGATGCTTCATCCAGGCTGCAGGGTGGGTGCGGAGGACCCGAAACCATTCGTCCACGAACTCCTGGCGCCGGAAGACCAGTGGGTCGAACGGAATGGGGCGCGCACCTTCAGCTCCTCCGAAAAGCGGCCACACATGGGTCGGCGTGTAGCTGATGGCCAGTTCTTTCGCGGAGGTCTTCTCTGCCAGCAATGAACTCGGTAACAGCTCCGGGTGGACGGTATAGATGCCTGCGAGATCGAACAGGAACAGCTGTCCCGCCGCCCATCCCCGATTGGCATTGAGCACATGGTTGGGCAGGGCAGGCACAAGGGCGAGGCCCCCAATCATCACGACCAGCGCCGGTATTTTCAGGGGCCAGCGCCAACCATGTGGCGCGAGTTGGGCCATGGTGGGGATTGCCAATGGAATGGCTGCGACGATTGCGTTGTGACGAAATGCCACGCCCGCAAGAAGGAGTAGCAGTGCAAGAACGGGACGGTGAACCTTGAGCGCGGCGACTGCTCCGAGCAGCGCTGCGGCCATCATCACGTCCTTCCACAAGACGACAGCGAGTGCCCATACCGTGGGAGTGAGCAGGAATGCTCCCATGATGATCAGACCCCACTTCCCTCTGGCCGGGTCGGAGGAACGGGCCAGATGCGACATGGCGATGCCCAGACCCATCAGTTGCCCCACGAATGCCAACCAGGGGGAGCCTGTGAGCTTGCCGCTGAGGCCCAGGAGCCATGAACCTAGTGGTGGGTGAATGTCATTGTAGCTCCCGGTGAGTCCCTGGGTGTATTGGTCGATGGAGTCAGGGGACATCAGGCCGGGTTGGAATGCAGCATAGAGTGCTATTGCCCAAAGCAGGACTTGGATGTGAAGCACCTTGTCCCGCGACTGTGCATCATGAAGGAATGGCAGGAATCGCATTGTTCGCCTCTGGCTTTCTCTATGAACAGGGGTCATCGCAATGCGGTGATTCTTGCGGTTGGAGACGGGGTTGGCGTCAGGCAGGTGTGTCTGGTGGGGGCTGAAGGTCGTGAGGTAGGGGTTTCGCTTCGGTGACGAGCAGCGCCAGGGTGGCGAACGTGGCGATGATTGACCAGTAGATGAAGCGAAAGTCGCTGCCGATGCCAATGATGAGATAGCTGAGGGTATAGCCCAAGCCGGAAAGCGCAGTGCAGAAGGCAATTGGCTTTTGTCGGACAGACCGCAACGCCACGACAGTCAGGCCGCAAAGCACGAGCAGCCAGGACCAGCCACGAAAGAAGAGCGAGTTCGCGGCCCGAAGCTTGATGTCATGCAGACGTTTGTACATCCAGCCTTCGCTGGCCACGCGAAGCTGGAACGGGTTGGGGTCGATGCTGTGGTGAAAGGGATAGAAGACGGGGCCAGGGCTGGCGCCAACCAACCCGGCGAAGGAGTCCAGCCTGTGGCGCATCCAGGTGGTGGGATACTTGCGCACCATCCGGGACCATTCGTCGATAAACTCCTTACGTCTTGGCTCAAGAGAGCCGAACATGATGGGGCGTGTTCCTCCGTGCCCTGCAAACAGGTGGCCCACATGAAGCGGCGAATAGGCTCGGACGATTTCGTCGGGGGACGTATCACCGGATAGAAATGACTGAGGAACCAGCTCGGGATGTGCAGCGTAGATCCCCGAAAGGTCGAACAGGAAGAGTTGGCCCGCGGCCCAGGCGCGATTGGAGTTGAGTGTCCTGCTGACGAGCGCAGGCGAGAATGTGAGCCCCACGACCACGATGACGAATGCCAGGCACTGTTGAGGTCGCCGCCACGTCTGAGGTGAGAGTTGCACCACGGCGGGGATTGCCAGCGGCACTGCCGCAATGAGTGCATTGTGGCGGAATGCCACGCCTGCCAGGAGAAGAACGAGTGCGATCGCTGGCCGACGGTACTTGAGTGCTGCGACAGCACCCAGGAGTACCGTCGCGGTCATCACGTCCTTCCACAGGATGACGGCGAGCGCCCAGACAGTGGGTGTGAGCAGGAATGCTCCCATGATGAGGAGCCCCCAACGCCCCTTTGTGGCGTCCGACGACTTGACGAGTGCCGCCATGCACGCCCCCATCACGAGGAGCTGCATGGCGAGCACGAGCCAGGGGGAGCCGACCAGCTTTCCACTGATGCCCAGAATCCACGAGCCCAGAGGTGGATGGACATCGTTGTAGTGTCCATTGAGGCCCTGCGTGTACTGGTCGATGGAGTCGGAAGACATCAGCCCTGGCTGGAACGCGGCAAAGAGCGCCGCGGCCCAGACCAGGACGCCCATCCGAAGGGCTCGATTCCGTGAGGGCTCATCCACGAGGAGCGTGGCGGACCACTTCCTGTAGATGGACTTGAGGGTGGCTTGAGTGTGCATTGC
The DNA here is from genome assembly GCF_032612255.1 of Myxococcus sp. MxC21-1. Classification (NCBI taxonomy): domain Bacteria; kingdom Pseudomonadati; phylum Myxococcota; class Myxococcia; order Myxococcales; family Myxococcaceae; genus Myxococcus; species Myxococcus sp. MxC21-1. Next base: position 5,593,482 of record NZ_CP123278.1, on the reverse strand, counting down.
TTTGAGTGGATGCCTCATGAGGCCCTGGGAGGGCGCCGGACTCGAAGTCTGGAGAGGAGTTGGTGGCGGAGCGGCCGGGAATCATCCGGGTCGTTGAGTAGTCGTTGGGCGGTGCGACGAACCAAGGTATGAACAGATTCGAATCGCTTGAGTGTGCTGTTGACCCTGTCGGCGACCTGCGTCAGGAGTGGAGCGGGGGCGGCGTTGGCCATGCGGATGCTGGCTTCTTGTCGGTGGGCGCGTCCTAGATGCATGCGGAGTGCGCGCTCCGGGTGGAGCGGCAGCGTGGGGTGCTTCTGGCACAGGTAGGCCATCAGCGCATAACGGTCGTTGACGCGCATGCTGCGAGTCATCGAGTCCGGACGCAGCCGGTAGTGGAAGAGCGGCTCCGGGATGATGGAGCCCGTGAGGCCTCGCTCCGCCAGGGAACAGAAGACGTCCCAGTCCTCGTAGGCCGTGAGCCATTCGTCGTAGCCACCAACCTCTTCCACGCGCCGCCGTTCCATCAGCGCTGTGCAGGTGGAGGCTACGTTCTCCGCAAGCAGGGCGTCGCGCTCGGTGCCCCAGGGAATCCAGCCACCCACCGGCGCGTCCGGGCTGTCGACGAAGTAGGAGACGAGGGAGGAGACGTATGCCAACCCTGGCGTGCTCTCCATCACCGCAACGGCCTTCTCCAGGAATGTGGGATGGATGAGATCATCTGGATCCAGCGGAAGGATGTACCGGCCTCGTGCGGCGCGCAGCCCGACATTCCTCGCCGAGCTGAGCCCTCCGTTCGGCTTGCGAAGGATGCGGACGTCCGCTGCATCGAGCGCGTCCAGTACGGCAATGCTATCCGGATCGGTGGAGCCATCATCCACGATGATGATTTCGTAGTCGGTGAATGTCTGTGCACGGATGGAGCGCAGCGTCTCCGGCAGGTAGCTCCCCATGTTGTAGTAGGGCACCAGAATGGACACATGGCGCGAGGTGCCGGGTGTAGCGCGGGGCGCGGCGCCAATGGGGCCAGGGTGGCGACTCGGCATGGCATCCGCCACTGTGGCCTCGAACCGGCGGACGAAGCTCGACGGCGCGCAATGCGAAGCGATGCGAGAAGGAGCTGCCTGACGAGCAGTTGCGCGGAGCGTGGACGAGGAAAGGGCCTGGCCGAGCATGGCTGCCAGATGCGCGGAGTCATCAGCCCGGAAGAGCAGACCGCTTTGGCCGTGCTCGATGAGTTCAGCAATGCCTCCGGCATCGCTGCCAACCACGAGTGCTCCGGCCGCCATGGCCTCCAGGCACACGTTGGAAAAGCCCTCCCACCGGGAAGGGATACAGCACACCGTGGCGCCAGTGAGGGTCGGGCCCAGTTCGGAGTCAGCACGCCCGGGGCCAAAATGGAATCTGCTCCTCCAAGCGGGCGCGATGCGCTGTTCCAGCCAGTCCCGCATGGATCGTCCGCAAGGGCCGGTGCGGGTGTCTTCGCCCACGAGGTGGACCTCCGCGGAGAGACCTCGGTCGAAGAGGGACTGCATGGCCTCGACGAGCAGGTGGACGCCCTTCCGGTACTCCAGGCTTCCGAAGTACAGCACTCGAGGTGGGCTGTCGCCTGCAGTCGGCGCGGTGGCGGAGCGCGGGGGGGGCTGGAAGGGAGGCGGAAGCACGAGACCGGTGTCCTTCATGCCCAGCCGAATCCGTGCACGTTCCAGGGCGGCCGCGGAGGGAGCGAGCACGAGGTCTGCTTCACGGATGGCGCTGTCCTCCATGTGCTCCCGCTGTGCGGCGTCCATGTCCAGCGCGGCAATTCGGTTGAGCCACAGCCGGTCGTGGCTGGAGTCGTGCAAACGCACCGCGAGGACCGCGGTGCGGAAGTGTCCCAGCGTCCGCCGGGCGCGCATCGCGAAGTAGCCCTCACCTTCGGTGTCAGGAAATTCGATGACGTCGAAGGGATGGCGCGTGTGGAGCTCCAGGACGCTCCGGTACGCCGACCACGCGTGGCGAAGGGCTTCGTGTGGGAACGCGCCTCGGAGGTCCGTCTCGCGCTCATCGACAGCGTGGACGCGGACATTGGAGAGGAGTGCCTTGGCCTGCTGCTCGGCCGCGTGGGCCTTCGTGAGGACGTGCACCTCGTGGCCCTCGGAGACGAGGGCTCGGCTCATCTGGGTGACGTAGGTCCCGAATCCATTTCCAGCGAAGGGGGTGAGTTCTTTGTAGACGAGACAGATTCGCAAGGACCTGACCTTGGGCAGGGACAGCACCGAATGGACAGGGCATACACCCGAACGGCGGCCCGCCTCAACGGTGCCTCGGCCTCAACGGTGCCTCGGCCTCAACGGTGCAACGCTCGCCCTTCGTTGTCAGCGCTTTCGTTTCGGAGGCCGCTTCGGTGTCCCCGCTGGAGCGGGTTCGTGGCGCTCGGCAGTGACATGGCCCGTGCCTTCGAGCTTCGCCAGCCTGCGCTCCAGCTCTTTGCGCCATGCGGCCTGGGCTCGGGCCTGCTCACGCTGAACGTCGTGCAGGGTGGCCAGCGCGTCGAGGATGGACTCGTTGAACTCCACCTGCTTGCGCAGCACTTCGTTGATGAAGGGCTGGAAGGTGAGCCGGAAGGCGCGCTTGGCCAGGACGAGCGCCGTGCCTGTGAAGCCTCCCCGGTGGGAGGTCGCCGGTTCCGCGTAGCGGCTGTCCATCTTCCCACGCGCCTCCTGGAGCAGCGCGGGCCAGGGCGCGGGCGTGGGGGGCGGGCCGCCGCGTCCAGCGTCTGGCGAAGCGCCTCCTGGGCTTCATCGGAGGGCGTGGGCAGTTGCTGTGTTTCGCGCGCCACGGCCTCGGCCGTGGGGCTGCGCGTGATGAGGTCTTCAGGTCGCACGTGGGAGGACTCCCGTTGAAGCCAGCGTCGTGAGCAGTGCCTGCAATGCCGTCTCGACGTGAGCCGGCTCCTCCACCACCAACCTGCCACCTAGGTGCTCCCGAACGGACGTGAGCAGGGCCGGCTGGCTGGCAGGTGCACAGACGCCCCAGGCTCGCGCGGAGACATGGGGCAGCAGTGTCTGCGCAGACACCGTGTCCGCGCTCAGCAGCACCACGGGCGCGCTCGAAGCCCGCACCGCCGTCTCCAGCGCGGAGGACCCCGGTAGGGTTGAGTCCACCGGTTGGTCGGGCGTGAAGTGCGTCACCGCGACACCGTCGTCGCTGATGGGCTCCGGCGTCAGGGACGCGTCCTCTCCCCACGGGCGCAGGGCAAGCACCCGGGCACCCGGCAGGCGCTCCGCCAACCGGCGGGCCAGACGCGAGGCTGGCTCCTCGGGCCGTACGGTGAAGCCCGGGCAGACGAGTTCCACGGTGGCCGCCGTCGTCGTGGCCACCGGGCGCCGCGGCGCCGTACCGGAGCAGATGCCTTCAAAGGCCACGCGGACCTGTTCGGCTACGGCCTCCTGCGACAGCTCGGCGATGCGTTCACGTTGCGCGGTGATGACCTGCGCGCGCAGCCCGGCGTTGCGGTCCAGCACGGCGAGCAGCTTCGCGACCTCGCGAGGCTCGTCCGAGCGCGTGGCGAGCCCCGCGCCGCCCATCGTCTCCGGCACGGCGGCGGCGCCGTAGGCCACCACGGGAACGCCCCGGTACATGGCTTCCAGCAGCGGCACGCCGAAGCCCTCGTGGCGGCTCATGGAGAGGTATGCGGACGCCGTGGCGAAGCAGGCGGAGAGCTGCGCGGCGCTGACGCGTCCCAGGAAGCGGACCTGCTCGGCGCCCAGCACGTCCTTCAACCCATGAAGATAGGCGCCGTAGGCCCCATCCCGGTGCAGGTATCCCGCGACGACGAGCCGGCTGCGGGGCTGGTAGAGCCGCTGGTACGCGGTGAAGACGCGCAGCACGTCATCCACCTTCTTGCTGGGCACCGCGCGGCCCACGAAGAGGATGTTGGACATGCCGTCGTCCAGCTCAGCCTGGAGCGCCGGGTCCGGCGCCGTGTCGAACGCCGCCCAGTCGATGGCGAAGGGCAGCACCGCGACGTTCGGATAGCCCGCGGCCACCAGCTCCTCGGCGCTGAAGCGCGAATAGGCGAAGGCCGCTTCGACGTGGGGACGCAGCGCCAGCAGTTCATCCCGGGCGGCGTCACACGCGGCGGCCACTTTCCGCTCGAAGCCCTCGAACAGTCTCGCGGGCGTCACGTTGTGGTAGACGAGCACCTTGCGGCCTGGGCTCTTCGCGATGCGTGGCACCAGCCGCGACTCGAAGCTGTGATGCACCAGCAGGACGGCGTCGCGGTCCGCTTCCCGCGCGTAGTCGCGCATCGGGCGGACCTGGTCCTTGCAGGCGTCGTCCCAGGCGTCGGCGTAGATTTCGGAGGCGTGGCCCCAGCGGCGCAGCAGGCCCTGGAGATAGCGCACCTGATTGCCCACGGCGTCGCCCCAGGCGAGCCGAGGGAGCACCTGGTGGATGGCGGGAAGCCCGGTCCGGCGGGCAGGGGGGCGCGGTATGCTCACGACCGGTTCCCTTACCCCCGTGCAGGGCCGCCCACAAGCCTGGCTTCCCTCGCGCCTTGACGGTCGTGGACCCCTTCGATACGCAGGCGCTCGCTCCGAGCGCACGAGGTCCACGGGACAATGAACGTACTGGTGACAGGTGGCTGTGGCTTCATCGGGTCCAACCTCGTGAAGTATCTGCGCCGTGAGCGGCCTGCCTGGACGGTGGTCAACCTCGACAAGCTCACGTACGCCGGCAACCTGGAGAGCCTGTCCGAGCTGGAGGGCGACCCCCAGCACGTCTTCATCCGGGGCGACATCGGCAATCGCGAGCTGGTGGAGCACCTGATGTCCGTGCACGCCATCGACGCGGTGATGCACCTGGCGGCGGAGAGCCACGTCGACCGCTCCATCCTCGGGCCGGAGGTGTTCGTCACCACCAACGTGCTGGGCACCCAGCAGCTCCTGGAGGCCAGCCGCGCCCGCGGCGTGAAGCGCTTCCTCATGGTGTCCACCGACGAGGTCTACGGCTCGCTGGGGCCCACGGGCGCCTTCACCGAGTCCTCGCCGTTGCAGCCCTCCAGCCCGTACTCGGCCAGCAAGACGAGCGCCGACCTGGTGGCGCTCGCGTATCACCACACGTTCAACCTGGACGTCGTCGTCACGCGCTGCTCGAACAACTACGGCCGCTACCAGTTCCCCGAGAAGTTGATTCCGTTGATGGTGGTGAACGCGCTGCACGACAAGCCGCTGCCGGTGTACGGCGACGGCGGCAACGTGCGCGACTGGCTCCACGTGGAGGACCACTGCCATGCGCTGCTATTGGCGCTGGAGAAGGGCCGGGCCGGCGAGGTCTACAACATCGGCGGCGGGGCGGAGCGGCGGAACATCGACATCGTGAAGGCGATCCTGGGCCTCGTGGGCAAGCCGGAGTCGCTCATCCAGTACGTGAAGGACCGGCCGGGACATGACCGGCGCTACGCCATCGACCCGTCGAAGATTCGCGCGGAGCTGGGCTGGACGCCCGCGCACACCTTCGAGCAGGGCCTGGCGGAGACGGTGCGCTGGTTCGTGGACCACCCTGCGTGGTGGCAGCGCGTCACGAGTGGCGCCTATCGCCAGTACTTCGAAACGCAGTACCGCACGCGCCTGCAGGGGAGGGCCTGAGCCATGCGCTTGCTCGTCACGGGGTCCAACGGGCTGGTGGGCAGCCGCGTGTGTTCCTTGCTCCACCAGGGCGGGCATCAGGTGGTGGGCCTGGGCCGAGGTGCCCGGCGCACGGGCGGAGCGTATGGCTACGCGAGCGTGGACCTCACGCGCGAGGCGGACGTCGCCGCCGCCGTGGAGACCGCCGCGCCCGAGGTGGTCATCAACTGCGCCGCCATGACGGAGGTGGATGCCTGCGAGAAGGACCCGGAGGCCGCGTACGCGGGGAATGTCACCGCGGCCGCCGCCGTGGCGCGGAGTGCTCGCAAGGCCGGGGCGCACCTGGTGCACGTGTCCACGGACTACGTCTTCGACGGCGAGGCCGGGCCCTATTCCGAGGACGCGATTCCGAATCCTCGCGGCGTGTACTCCGTGACGAAGCACATGGGGGAGCAGGCCGCGCGGGTGCTCGCGCCCGGCTGCACCATTGCTCGCACCGCCGTGGTGTATGGCTGGCCTCCGGTGGAGGGCCGGCTCAACTTCGGTGCCTGGCTGGTGACGTCGCTGGAGAAGGGGCAGCAGGTGCGCCTCTTCGAGGACCAGATGGTGTCGCCCAGCTTCGCGGACAACGTGGCCGCCATGCTGGTGGAGCTGGGGACGCGGCGGCTGGGTGGAGTGTGGAACACTTGCGGCGGAACGGTCATCGACAGGGTGGGCTTTGGCCGCGCACTGTGCGAGGTGTTCGGGTTCGACGCGAGGCTCATCGTCCCCACCCGGATGGCGGAGCTGAAGCTCGCCAGCCCCCGCCCGCTCAAGAGTGGTCTGCGCACCGACAAGGCCCGTGCCGAACTTTCCGTTCCTCCCTTGGCGCTCGCGGAGTCCTTGTCGCGCTTCCATGCGACCTGGCTCGCGGCTCGGGGACACTGAAGTGCCGAGGTGGACATGAAAGGCATCATCCTCGCCGGTGGCTCGGGGACGCGGCTGTACCCACTGACGCGCGTGGTCAGCAAGCAACTGCTGCCCGTGCATGACAAGCCGATGATCTACTACCCCCTGAGCACGCTGATGCTCGCGGGCATCCGGGACGTGCTGGTCATCTCCACGCCGCAGGACCTGCCGCGCTTCCAAGAACTGCTGGGCAGTGGCGACCAGTGGGGCATGCGCTTCAGCTATGCGGAGCAGCCCAGGCCGGAGGGACTGGCCCAGGCCTTCGTCATCGGCCGGGACTTCGTGGGCGCTGACAGCGTGTCGCTGGTGCTGGGCGACAACATCTTCTACGGCCACGGCCTGAGCGAGCTGGTGAAGCGCGCGGCGTCGCGTACCTCGGGCGCGACGGTGTTCGGGTACTACGTGAAGGACCCGGAGCGTTACGGCGTGGTGGAGCTGGACGCGAAGAACCGCGCGGTGAGCCTGGAGGAGAAGCCGCTGAAGCCGAAGTCCAACTACGCCGTCACCGGGCTGTACTTCTACGACAACCAGGTGCTGGACATCGCCGCGGGCCTCAAGCCGAGCAAGCGGGGCGAGCTGGAGATTACCGACGTCAACGCGGAGTACCTGCGACGCGGCCAGCTCGACGTGGAGCTCATGGGGCGCGGCTACGCGTGGCTGGACACCGGCACGCACGAGTCGCTGATGCAGGCGTCGAACTTCATCGAAATCATCGAACGCCGCCAGGGCCTCAAGGTGGCGTGCCCGGAGGAGATTGCGTTCCGCATGGGGTACATCGGCGCGCAGCAACTGCTGACGCTGGCCGAGCCCATGCTCAAGAACGACTACGGCCAGTACCTGCGAGCGCTCGCGGAGAACCGGGGGGCCGTTTCGTGAAGGTGACGCCGCTGGAGATTCCGGATGTGCTGCTGCTGGAGCCCAAGGTCTTCGGTGATGACCGCGGCTTCTTCATGGAGATGTTCCATGCGGCGCGGTACGCGGCCGTGGGCATCCCCGGGCCCTTCGTGCAGGACAACTACTCGCGCTCGGCGAAGGGGACGCTGCGGGGCCTGCACTTCCAGGAGCCGCAGGCCCAGGGGAAGCTGGTGCAGGTGTTGGCGGGCGCCGTGTACGACGTCGCGGTGGACGTGCGGCGCGGCTCGCCCACCTTCGGCCAGTGGGTGGCGGTGGAGTTGTCCTCGGACAACCGCCGTCAGCTTTGGGTTCCGTCGGGTTTCGCCCACGGCTTCTGCGTGGTGAGTGACTCCGCGGACTTCCACTACAAGTGCACCGCGCTCTACGCGCCGGAGACGGAGCGGAGCGTCGTTTGGAATGACCCGGACCTGGCGATTCCCTGGCCGGTGAGCGAGCCGCGGTTGTCGCCCAAGGATGCCCAGGCCCCGAGACTCCGCGACGCGCCCTTGCTTCCGGAGTACGTGGGCTGAACAGTGCCTGGGCATCCGGCTTCCAGCAACGCTGAGGCAGTTGGAGATGCTCCAAGGGGCTCGCGGCTGGCCTCGATTGCGGTGGCCAGCGCGCTGTTCATGGAGTTCGTGGACTCCACCGCGCTGTCGACCGCGCTGCCCCGGTTGTCGCAGGCGTTTGACACCGACCCCATCCATCTGAAGCTGGCGCTGACGTCCTACATCCTGGCGCTGGCGGTGCTCGCGCCCGCGAGCGGCTGGGTGGCGGACCGGTTCGGACCCCGTCGCGTCTTCATGTTCGCGATGAGCGTGTTCCTGCTGGGCTCGGTGCTCTGCGGCTTCTCTCAGTCGCTGACCCAGTTGGTCATCTTCCGCACCCTCCAGGGGCTGGGCGGTGCGTTGATGACGCCCGTGGGGCGCATCATCGTGGTGAGCTCGGCGCCGCGAGAGCGCCTGGTGGCGGCCTTGAGCTGGTTCACCATGCCGGCGCTCGTGGGCCCGCTGGTGGGGCCTCCGCTGGCGGGCCTCATCCTGGGCGTCGCGGACTGGCCGTGGATTTTCTTCATCAACGTGCCCGTGGGCATCCTGGGCATGCTCGCGGTGGCGCGCTTCGTTCCGCCGCTGCACCAGCCGGACCCGGGGCCCTTCGACACGCGGGGCTTCGTGCTCGTGGCCGTCGCCATCACCACGCTGATTGGCGCGGCGGAGACGGTGGGCATCGGGCTGATGCCGCTGCCGTTGCAACTGGGGCTCGCGGCCGTCGCGTTCTCGTCGCTGGGGGCCTACGTGTGGCACGCGCTGCGCGTGGAGCGGCCCGTGTTGAATCTCCGGTTGCTGCGCATCGACACCTTCCGGGCCAGCCTGATTGGCGGAACCCTGACGCGCATGGGCCTGGGGGCGTCGCCCTTCCTCCTGCCGCTGCTGTTTCAGGTCGGCCTGGGCTGGACGCCCGTCGAGGCAGGGCTGGTGACCATCGGCGGCGGCGTGGGCGCGCTCGCCTGCAAGTCGGTGGCGCCCTACATCATCCGGCGATTCGGCTTCCGGCAAACGCTCATCTTCGCCAACCTGGCGTCCGCCGTCCTGACCGCGCTGCCGGCCATCTTCCGGAACAGCACGCCGATTCCGCTCATCGTTGGCGTGCTCATGGTCAGCGGATTCATGCGCTCGATGCAGTTCACCGCGATCAACACCGTGGCGTATGCGGACATCCCTCCGGACACGGTGAGCGGCGCGTCCACGCTGTCCGTGGTGACGATGCAGATGGCGCTGGGGTTGGGCATCAGCTTCGGCGGGTTGATGCTGCACCTGGCGCGCGGCGCTGGCGAGGCGCCGTTGACGCCGGACCGCTTCGTGCTGCCGTTCATCGCGGTGGGCATCATGTCGTCGCTGGCCGGACCGCTCTATCGCCGGTTGTCGCCCAATGCCGGGGCGCACATCGGGGGCCGCAGGGTGGGGTGAGCCGAGCGGCTCATGTGCCCGAGCGAAGCCACTCCGCGAGTCTTGCGCGTTTCTTCCCGCGAAGGTTCGTCATCAACGCGCTGTCGTTGAAGTTCCACGCCGCGCCGAGGCGCTTGCCTGTGCGCGCAACCCAATCAGGAAGTTGCATCAACTCGCATGCGCCAAGTCCCAGGATGTCCTTGTGCAGCTTTTCGTTGTCGAAGTGGGTGTCGCTCCAGGCGTTTCTATCGAGGCCATCCTTTCGGGATGTCTGCCAGACACTGAACCAGCGAGGGGAGCGGCTATCCACGTTGATGTTGCAATGATGGACGAGAGAGTTCGTCGCCTGGGTGTCCCCAGCCAGAAGGTAGGTCCTGAACCAGATGGCATCCAGCTCACCGAAGCCCAGGTGCCGCGCCAGGTCGAGCGCGGGCGAGCGCGCGCGACGTCCCTGGAGCAGGGCCTCCATTCGCGCGAACAGGTCGTCCATCACGGGGGTGGAGCGCGCGTGCTTGCGCAAGTCCTCCAGACGGTCCAACTCCCAGCCCTGGCTCTGCACGGCCCGCTCCACATGGGGAATGAGCGCATCGACCGAGGCGTCCGATGCATCCACCGTCAGCACGGCCAGCATGTCCAGCGACACCTGCTCACAGGCCACGACAGCGGTCTGGATGGCCTGGAGCAAGGACGGGGTGTTCGCCAGCGCCTGGAACTTTGCTTTGCGCTGCTTCGATCCCCACGCATAGGTCGTCTCCAGGTCGAGCAGGCCCTGGAGTGCTGCCTTCCAGGTCGCTCGGAGCTCGTCGTCGGAGGCTTCTTGGGGGACCGCTTCGCGTAGGAAATAGGCGTGGGGCCGGGAGTCGGCTTCGAGGCGACCCAGGAGCGCGCGGATGACAGGGGCAGGGAGCTGCTGGCAGTTACGCCCGAATGACCAGAGGGACGCGGGCTGCCCGTGAATGAGACTCAACGCGGCGTGTGACGCAAGGTCGGGGTCCACATCCGCAGGCAGTGTCTTGAGCGTCTTGGTGAACTGCTCCCAGTTCTGGCGGACTGGCGCGCGGAGAATGGATTCCACTTCCGCCACGGTGGGGCGCTGAGGCATGCCCCAGGCTCTACCAGAAACGCCCCGGGCTCACCCGTGACGAAGGTCAACCGAGTGGTTGTTCATCGCCAAGGCCGGGAGTATGTTGAACCATGTGGTTTACCAAAGGCGCCAACCCTCGGATGGAAAGGAAGAGCCATGTCCTCAGCACAGAGCGTCCAGGTTCGCGTCACACGGCGTTTCAACGCGTCGCCGGAGCGGGTGTTCGACGCCTGGCTCGAGCCGGAGATGGTCGGCCAGTGGATGACCGGGCCGACGGTCCGGGACGAGGAGGTGCTGCGGCTCGCCATCGACCCGCGCGTGGGCGGCAAGTTCTCCTTCCTCGTACGGCGGGCCGGAGAAGAAATCGACCACGTGGGCACGTACCTGGAGCTCGACCGGCCGCGCCGGCTCGTCTTCACCTGGCACATCGACAAGGAGGGGGACGAGCTCAGCCGCGTGACGGTGGAGATCTCCCCTCGCGACACCGGCTGTGAGCTGACCCTCACCCACGAGATGGACGCGAAGTGGGCCGACTACGCGAGCCGCACGGAGCAGGGCTGGGCCACCATGATTGACGTGCTCATCCGCGTGCTGGCGCAGGGCTGACACTCCAGTCGCCGGTCGTGTCTTGATTTAAAGGTTAATCTCGTTATGCGACTAGAGTCGCCTCTCCCGTCCGGGTTGCACCGTGACAACCAGAGAGGTGGCCATGAAGCGCATGACGACATGGAAGCGGACGTTCCTGCTGCACGCCACGTGGGCGCTCCTGTGGGGCACCCCGGCGGCGGCCGTAACGCCGTCGAACGTGACGAAGGTCTCCCGGGTGACAGGCGCGACACCCGCCGGTGAGCTGCTGCCGAACCCGAACCAGACGCACACGAACCACGACGTCCATGGGACGGACCTGGGCATCGTCTGGGACAAGGGCGGTGGCGAGGTGTTCGTCCTGTTCGGGGACACCTTCGGCGCGGGCTGGTGTGGCAATGGCGGCTGTGGGGGCGGCTGGCGCAGCAACGTCCTGGCGCGTTCGTCCGATACGAATCTGGCCGACGGCTTGTCCTTCTCCTCCATGATTCAGGACGGGCCTCAGCATGCGAAGGAGATCCTCGCGTCCCGGAAGGTCAACTTCGACGAAATCACCGTCATCCCCACCGCGGGCGTCACCATCGGCTCGCGGCACTACATCCACTACATGTCCATCCACCACTGGGGGGAGGCGGGCATGTGGTTCACGAACCATGCGGGCATCGCGTACTCGGATGACCAGGGGCAGAACTGGGTGAAGCACCCGACGGCGCGTTGGCAGAACACGCCGGCCTGGACGAACAACTTCCAGATGGCGGCCTTCGTCAGGAACGGCGGGTTCGTCTACATGTACGCGACGCCGAACGGCCGCTTTGGAAACGTCCACCTGGCCCGCGTGCCGGAGACGGCGCTGCTGGACATCAACGCCTACCGCTACTGGGATGGAAACGGATGGAGCGTGTCGCAGGCGGCGGCGCGGCCCGTCGCCATTGGCATCGCGGGTGAGTTGTCCGTCTCGTACCACGCGCCGCTCGGGCGCTTCCTGATGACGTACCTGAACGAGCACCGGCAGGCGGTGGTGATGCGTGACGCCGCCACGCCCACGGGGCCCTGGAGCGGAGAGAAGGTGCTCGCCAGTGGAGCCGTGTACCCGGGCCTCTACAACGCGTTCATCCACCCCTGGGGCAACACCGGAAACTCGCTGTACTTCGTCATGTCCCAGTGGACGCCGTACAACACCTTCCTCATGCGGGCCTCGCTGGCTCACGACGCGCACAGCGACAACCTGCTCTCCGAGCCCGGCTTCGAGACACAGGCGGCCACGCGGGTGATGGCGCCCTGGTATCTGCAAGGCTCGGGCGGCGTGGACCGGGCGCTCGGCAATGCGCGCAGTGGGCAGGACAACGGCTTCGTGTACGCGAGCAGCGGTTGGAATGCGCTCAAGCAGAGCGTCGTCGTCCAGCCCTACACGGACTACACGCTGCGCGGCTGGGTCCGCAGCTCCGCCAACAACACCGCGGGCTACTTCGGGGCTCGTGGGCCGGGCAATGGCCCCATCCTGGGCGAGGTGCCCTTCGGCGCGCTGGGGGCGTACACGGAGCAGGTGGTCCACTTCAACTCCGGGCCGAACGCGCTCATCGAGGTGTATGGCGGCCTCTGGGCCGACAACGGCGATACCTGGATGCAGCTCGATGACGTCAGCCTGACGCGCGGGAGCAATCTCATCCACCAGGCGGGCTTCGAGCAGCAGTCCACGAACAACGCCACGTCGCCCTGGTACACCGAAGGCAAGGCGGGCATCGACCGGGGACTCGGCTATGCGCGCACGGGCACCAACAACGCCTGGGCGCGGAACGACACGGGGTGGAATGCCGTGAAGCAGGAGGTCGCGGTGACGCCGAACACCCAGTACACGCTGACGGGCTGGGTGAAGACGTCCACCAACCACGCGGATGGCTACTTCGGCGCGCGGCTGCTCCGGGGCGGGCCCATCCTCAACGAGGTGCGCTTCGCACAGCCGTTGGGCAACTACACGCAGTTGTCGGTGTCGTTCAACTCCGGCGCCCAGCACAGCGTGGAGGTGTTCGCGGGGATGTGGGCGAACAACGGCGACACCTGGATTCAGGTGGATGATCTGACGCTGACGCGGAACTGAGGCCCCCTACCGCGAAGGCGGGGAAACGGCCCCGGTGAAGGGGGTGCCGGGTGGCGTCTCCTCGACTTCGCGGACGTGGCGGGCGGTATAGCCCCGCACCGCCGCGATGAGCGTCAAGAGGCCGGCGGCGATGAAGCACAGCGCGATGCCCCGGCTGCGCGCATCGAGTTGTTCCAGCGGCCCGAAGAGCGCGGGGATGGAGAAGGAGACGCCGTCCAGGTGGTCCGCCATGACGCCCGCCGCAAGGTACGCCAGCGGCTGAACGGACCAGGCAATCATCCCGCGCATGGCGAAGACGCGCCCCCGGAGTGCGGCGGGGACCTGCCCCTGCCAGATGGCCTGGCTGCTTGCATCCATGATGGGGATGCAGAAGCCGGCCATGAAGGTGCAATACCCGAGCATCCTCAGGGTGGGGAACAGCCCTGCGAGCACCACGACCGTCCCCAGGCCCATCCCGACGCCGAGCACCCCATGAATGCGGTTCTTCGGCCCTCCCCACGCGGTCATCACGACGCTCCCCAACAGGAGCCCCAGGCCCCCCGTGGACAGCAGGCCCGCGAGAACGGCCGGGTTGGCGATGTCCAGGACCAGTGGAGGAAGCAGCACCTGCATGGCGGAGAGCGAACAGTTGGTGATGACGGAGAACGTGAGCAGACCGAGCAGACCCCGGCGTTCCTTGAGGTAGTTCCACCCTTCGAGGGCTTGTTGCAGCGCGGATGTGCCCGCATCCGAGGAGGGCCCGCCCCCAGCGGGCAGGCTCCGAATGAGCGACAACGTGGTGATGGCGGCCAGGAAGCTGATGAAGTCGATCAAGACCACCGTGCCCAGGCTGGTGGCGCTCATCAGGAACCCCGCCAAGGGGGGGGCGATCAGGGGCACGGCGGCATCGCTCGCCTGGACGAGGCCGTTGGCTCGGCCCAGGTGCTTCGCGGGGATGAGTGCTGGGGTCAGGGCGGTGTACGACGTCCGCTGGAACGCACCGCTCACCGACGCGATGGCAGTGCCCACGTAGACGTGCCAGGGCGCGAGCTGCTCCAACGAGATCAGAATGGCATAGACGAGGGTGACCAACCCCGCGCCGCAATCTCCCAGACGCATCGCGTTCCGGAGATCCCAGCGATCCACCAGCACCCCCACGATGGGTGCCACGAGCACCCCGGGCAGGATGGTCAGCACGGAGATCAGCGCGAAATCCGTGACCGAGCTGGTGAGGCCATACACCCAGAGCCCCAGGGCGAAGCTGGTCAGGGCGCTGCCGAGCTTCGACACCGTCTGGCCGCCCCAGATGATGGCGAAGCGCAGCACGCCGTTCCCTGACTCGCTCATCGCTGCTCAGACGCGGGGGACCTGCGGTGCAGGGAGGAATAGGCCTCTTGCAGCTTCATCCCCAGGGCAATGCGTGCCGCCACGGGACCGACGCGAACCGCTGACGGGATGTCCCACCACCAGAGGTTGTACGCGATGGAGGGGGACACGGTGTGGACGCGATGCCACCAGTTCACCGGCAGGAAGAGCAGGTCGCCCGGTTCGAGGATGAAGTCGTAATCTGGCCGGAGCCCGCTCGCGGTCATCCGCTTCGCCGCTCCCACCTCGAGGTCCATTCCGCTCAGGTCCGCGGCCCAGTCGAGCGGTGCCGGTTGGAGTCGCCGGGCCTGGTGGGGCGCATAGAGTTGCCAGCGCTTCTGGCCGGAGAGCTGGGCGTAGAGGTTGTGGGCGCGATCCCTGTGAAGCTGGGCGAAGGTGCCGCGCGGGGCAATCCAGACCGAGGACTCGGTGAGGCGGTTCAGCCACCGGGGGGCATAGTCCGGGAATCGGGCGTCCTCTCGCAGGGAGGGGACGGCCCGAAGCAGCGATGGACCCACCAGGTGGTTGATCTCCTCCGGCCGCTTCCCCAGCATCGTGTCCGCGACTTCGTCCAGGTCGCTTTCGAGCGGAAGCGCCGAGGAGGCCCCCACCTCGTCCAGATAGGTGGACAGCTTCATCCGCCGTGCGCCGCCCAGGGGCTCCGAAGTGCCTGGCAGGGCGCCCCACTTGTAGAGCGCCGACCTGACGGTGATCTCGACGCCACCGTGCATGGCGCGGAACCACTCGAACGTCCACTTCGAGAAGGCGGGCCATGCCTGGACGGCGCCGGTGAAGATGACCGGTTGTCCCGCCTTCTCCCACGACGCGATGAAGTGCTCGCGGGAGACGAGCGGAACCCGGGGGATGGCCTGCGGCATCATGGCGTGCTCCTCCAGCCTCCGCGCTACTGCACCGTCACCGCCGTCTCGAGGCCGCGCCGTTTCAGGTCCAGGATCAGCAGGTCGAGCGACATGTTCTCGTCGTTTGTCGAGAAGATCTTGTTCTCGTTGAGGTACTGCGACATCTCGTTGATGAAGCTCTCGATGTACTCGACCTTCCGCGGGTAGTCGTCCTCGTCCGCGTAGCCCAGCAACGAGTCGAACGAGCTGGACCGCTCGTAGCGCTTGCGGAAGGGGGACTTGGAGTAGTCGCGCGAGGTGATTTCGAGCGGGGTGAAGAGGCGCAGCTCGAGCCGCCCTCGGACCGTGAAGAAGGGGCGGACCTTCTTCTCCAGCACGTTCTTCCGCAGGAAGTCCACGGTCATCTTGAGCTGATCCACGGTCTCGCCGGGATAGTTGTGGAACAGCATCAGCTTGTTCACGATCCCCTTCTGGCTGCTGATGTCGAGGATGTTCTGCACCTGCCGGATGGAGACCCCCTTGATCATCTTCTTGAGGACTTCCTGCGAGGCGGACTCCAGGCCCCATTCGATGACGCGGATGCCGGCCTTGTGCCAGAGCTCCAGGATCTTCTCGTCGGTGAACTGGGGCTCGAAGCGGGCGTAGGTGAGGATGTTCACGTCGAGGCCGCGCCGGATCAGCTCCTCGGCGATGGCCGTACCCTCCTTCACCTCCAGCATGTCATCCACGAAGTGGAAGAAGCGCGTGTTGTAGCGCTTCGCCAGCAGCTCGATGATGTCCACCGTCTTCACGGCGTCATTGCTGTAGTAGCCAGAGTACGTCTTGTAGTGGTTGCAGAACGTGCACTTGGCGAAAGCGCAGCCGCGCGAGGTGGACAAGGGCAACGTCGGCAGCAAGAACTTGTCGAGGTCGTAGCCATCGAAGTCCGGCCGGAAGATCGAAAGCTGGATGTCGTGGCGCGGCTCGTTGACCTTGATGTGGCCTTCCGCGTCCCGGTAGACGACGCCGTCGAGCTGCTCCACGGGCTTGCCGCGCAGGAACTCCAGGAAGGTGGTCTCCGCTTCCTTGAGGAAGGCGTAGTCGATGCAGTCGTTGTTCTTGAGGTACTCCTCCTTGAAGGTGGAGGCGTCCGGTCCCCCGACGGCGATCTTTCCCTGGATGAGCGGCTTGAGGCGCCGGGCGAACCAGAGGGTGGCCTTGCGCTGAATCTGGATGACGGAGAAGCCCACCACGCGCGGGTTGAGGGCCGCCACCTCCCGCACCTTCTGGTGCAGGAAGTTCGTCACCGGGTTGTCGATCTCTCCGCCCGCTTCGTCATAGGTCAGCGCCAGATCGATGACGATGTGCAGCATCCCGGTCAGCACGAAGATGAGCGAGGCGAGGCTGCTCTCCTGCTCGTCGCAGAAGACCTCTTCGTACTTGCGGGCCTGGAGCTTCTGCTTCACCTGTTCGACCCTGGCGAAGCCAATCTGGTTGTCGATGTAGTGCAGGTAGACGAGCGCGTTGCGAATGCGATCGAAGTCCGCCGGGATGTCGATGTGCGCCTTGGCGAGCTCAGGGAGGAACCGGTAGGCCAAGTCCTTCAGCATCTCCTCCGTGAGGAGGAAATCCCGGAGCAGCACGTTGACGTCCTGCTGCTTCACCTTGAAGAAGTTCTTCCTCAGCGCTGCCGTCAACGTGGGCACCGCCAGATGCGGATAGTCCATGTTGTGGTTTGGCATCTTGAGGAGGACCGCGTCGGTGCGGCGCTCGCGGGCGGCCGGCGTGTCGGCGTTGTCCTTCCCAGGCTGGGCGGCGTTGTCGTCGGCCATGGACGGATTGCTTGCCATCGGTGTACCCCCGTGTAGTTGATTCAGCTCTTGCGTCCCTTGTCGGTCGCGAGCTCCAACGAGGTGCGCTCCAGGATCCACCTGTTGTCCACGAAGACGGGGGACTGGCACTCGTAAGTGTCGGCGATCGAATCCAGATCAAACTCCAGCACCACGCTGTTGCTGCTGTGCCGCCACTCATTGTACTGGCCCAGCGAGGCATACCGCTCGAGGAAGGCCTGGTCGAACGCGGCGATCCGGGCCTCCACCGCGGCCTCCACCCCATAGCTCGCGCGCAGCTTCGCGATATCGGCTTCGACGGACTGCTCCTGGTTCATGATGCGCGCGAGGTGCCACAGCTCCTTCAGCGCGTAGAAGTGCTTCACGAAGCCGCCCCGGCTCAGGTTCACCGAGTCGTTCAGCTGCGGCCAGCGGGACCAGAGTTCGGCGAGGGCGCTCGCCAGTTGCGCCGAGTCGTCGCCACCGGCCGTGAAGGGGACCTCAATCACCGGGAAGCGAGTCAGGAGGGCTCGATCCTCCGGGCTCTCGGAGAGCTTCCGCAGCTCGGAGAGCAGCGCCGGGAGCGTCTGGGGCAGCCGCTCGGCGGTGATGCAGAACCGGAAGTCGATGATGTAGCGCCGCAGGAGGGCGGCCGTGGACCGGAGGCTGTCCGCCAGGCCGGAGAAGTTGTCACGGTCCGTCAGGTGCGGCAGCAGCATGAGCTTCGGCAGCCGGCAGTCCAGGCGGGTGAGGAGATCGACGAACGACGCATCCGGTTGCGCCGGGCTCAAGATCTTGAAGTTCGGGTCCGGCTTCTGCGAGTCCTTGCGGTCCCGGAACACGCCAATGATCTGCTCGAGCTGTGCGCGTACCTGCGCGTTGTCGTGGGGCACCACGAGGAATGCTGTCAGGTGCGCATAGTGTGTGTTGTGGTACCAGCGCAGCTCCTGCTCTATCCGCGCGAGGAGGCTCTGCTCATCCTGGACAGGGAGGACATACTCGACGATTCGCTTACGCAATCTTCCTCCACCTTACAGATGGCGGGCTGTTCACGATTCACAGGAATTATAACGGTCGGCGGGCGTCAACGCTACCGGGGCCATTCGCGCTGCGCTGCGTCGGCGCCGGGGCTATCCCTCTTCTCCGGGGCGCCGCGGGGTGAGGGGTTTGGGTTTGATGCGGCGCAGCCGATCGAAGTCCGAGGCGCGGCGTGTGTCTTTGAGGACGTCTTCTTGCTTGCGCTCGGTCTCCGTCTGGAGGTCCAAGCGGGCCAGGCTCCTGTCCGCCCCGCCGGCGAGCTGCCGCAGGAGCAGCTCGTATTGCCGGTGCATCCGCGCAATGGTCGCCTCGTCGAAGATGTCGGCGTCGTAGCTCCACGAGGCCTCGAGCCCGCCGTCGTGCTCCGTGAGGATGACGACGAGGTCGAACTTCACCGCGTCGAAGTTGGGCGTCACCTGGCTCAAGCTCAGGTTCCCGAGCCGGAGCGGTGGCAGCGGCGTGTTCTGCAACACGAAGAGAATCTGGAAGATCGGGTTGTAGCTCAGTGAACGCTCAATCCCGAGCTCGTCCACGACGCGCTCGAAGGGCACGTCCTGGTGCTCGTAGGCCTCGAGCGTCAGCGTCCTGACGCGCTGAAGGAGCTCCTGGAAGGAGAGGGAGCCTTGAACCTGGCACCGGAGCGCGAGGGTGTTGACGAAGAACCCGATCAAATCCTCGGTGAGCGGGTGGGCCCGGTTCGCCAGGGGAACCCCCACCACGACGTCCTCGCTGCCCGTCAGCCGGTGAAGCAGCGTGTAGAAGGCCGCCAGCGCGGTCATGAAGAGCGTCGTCCCCTCCTGTCTTCCGAGCTTCTGGAGCGCTTCGGTGTCCTGGGGGCTGAGCCGTCCAACGACGAGCTTGCCGCGGTGGCTCGGAACTTCAGGCCGTGGGAGCGCGGAGGGTAACGCGAGCCGCGCGGGGGCTCCTGCCAGCCGCTGGCGCCAGTATTGGAGCTGGCGCTCGAGGAGCTCGCCCTGGAGCCAGTGCCGCTGCCAGTACGCGAAGTCGGCATATTGGATGGGCAGGGGCGGCAGCGGGTTCTGCTGGCCTGCGCTGAACGCCTCGTAGAGCGCTGTCATCTCGCGGAAGAGCACTCCCAGTGACCAGCCGTCCGAGACGATGTGGTGGAGCGTCACCAGCAAGGCGTGCTCCTGTTCGTCCAACCGCAGCAGGCGAACGCGCAGCAACGGGGGCTCGGCGAGGTCGAACGGCCGCTCCGCCTCCGCTTTCTCGATCTCCCGGGCACGCGCCTCGCGCTCGCCCGCGGGCAACGCGCGGAGATCCTCGACCGGCATCTTCAGCGTCAGCGCCGGCACGATGCGCTGGACCGGGCGTCCCTCCTGGGACTCGAACGCGGTGCGGAGCACCTCGTGGCGCTCCAGCAGCGTCTCCACGCATCGCTCGAGCACCGCCACGTCGAGCGCGCCGGTGAGCCGCAGCGCTCCCGGGATGTTGTACGTCGAGGCGTGCGGCTCGAGCTGGGCGAGGAACCAGAGCCGTTGCTGCGAGTAGGACAGTGGCAGGGGGGCGCCCCTGTCCACTGGGGAGAGCGGCCGTGAGGCGGCCTGTCGGGAGCGGCTTGCCGCCTCGATTCGCTCCGCCAGCGTGGCCACGGTGCCGCCTTCGAACAACGACTTCAACGGCAGCTCGATGCCGGTGGTTTCACGCACCCTCGACAGGAGCCTTGTCGCCAGCAGCGAGTGTCCACCCAGCTCGAAGAAGTTCTCGTGAATTCCGACGTGGGTCCTTCCGAGCAACTCGCGCCAGAGCGACACGAGGGTCAGCTCGGCCGCGGTGCGAGGTGCGCTCAGGGCGCCTCCAGCCTCTGGGCTGTCCAGAGGCGCTTGGGCAAGCACCCGCCGGTCGACCTTGCCGTTCGGGGACAGGGGCAGTGCGTGGTGGAACACCACGGCGGATGGAATCATGTGCTCGGGGAGCTGGGGCTCCAGGTAGCCCCGCAGGTCGCCGGAGGTGAGGGCGGAGGCGTCCCGGAGGACGACATGCGCCACCAACCGCTTGGTGTCCGCGCGCTCCCCGGCCGCCACCACGGCGGCGTCGCGCACTGCAGGGTGCCTGAGCAAGGTGGCCTCCACCTCACCGGGCTCAATCCGGAAGCCGCGGACCTTCACCTGACTGTCCACCCGGCCGAGGAACTCGATGCGCCCATCGGCCCTCCAGCAGGCGAGGTCTCCCGTCCGGTACATGCGGCTGCCCGGCTCGCGGCTGAACGGGTCCGGCAGGAACCGCTCCGCGGTCAGGTCGGCATGCCCCATGTACCCACGCGCGAGCCCGTCGCCCGCGCAGTACAGCTCGCCGGGAACTCCGATCGGCACGGGTTCGAGCTCGGCGTCGAGGACATGGACCCGCGTGCCCGTGACAGGCGCGCCGATGGGGACCGGTGCCGTGGCCTCCTCCAGCGTCTCCATGGGGTGGCAGCAGGTGAACGTGGTGTTCTCCGTGGGGCCATAGCCGTTGATGAGCCGGAGCCCGGGGTGACGCTCGAGCACGCGGCGCACGTGGGCGGGGGAGAGCACGTCTCCGCCCGCGAGGAGCTGCCGCACGCCCGAGAGCGCCTCAAGGTGGTGCTCCACCACGTTGTGAAAGAGCCCGGCGGTCAGCCACAGCGTGGTGACCCGGTGCCTTGCCAGCGTGTCCTCGAGGCGCTCGAGTGGTGTCCCGTCGCCGGGGAACAGGACCAGGCGGCCCCCGTTCAGCAGCGGCCCCCAGAGCTCCAGCGTCGCGGCATCGAACGAGAATGGCGCGAGGTGGAGGAAGGCATCCTCCGAGGACAGCGTCACATAGTTGGGGGCGGTGACGAGGCGGACCACGGCCCGGTGGGGGATGCAGACGCCCTTCGGCTGGCCGGTGGAGCCCGACGTGTACATGACATAGGCGAGGTTCTCGGCTCCCACCGCGTCCGGCACGCCTCCCGCGGGCTCACCGGCGATGGACGGCCATCCGGCGTCGAGGCAGAGCCGGTCCGCGAGGGTGCCCTCGAGCATTGGCTCCAAGGCCTCCTCGGTGAGGACCAGCCTCGCGTCCGCGTCCGTCAGCATCCGCGTGAGGCGCTCCCGTGGGTGGCCCGGCTCGAGAGGCAGGTATGCCCCCCCTGCCTTCAGGATGCCCAGCATGCCGATCACCCTCTCGAACGAGCGGCGCACATACAGCCCCACCCGGGTATCGGGTCCAACGCCGCGGCGCCGGAGGTGATGCGCGAGCTGATTGCTGCGTCGCTCCAGCTCCCCGTACGTCAATCGCTGGTCGTCCAACTCGACGGCGACGGCGTGTGGAGTCCGGGTGGCCTGCTCCGCGAAGCACTGGTGGATGGTCGCTTCACGCGGGTACCCACGCCCGGTGTCGTTGGCCCGGGTGAGCACCGCCACCTCCGGCTCGGTGAGCAGCGGGAGCCGCGCAATCGGCGCGCCAGGGTTCTCCAGCGCCCCCCGGAGCAGCCGCTCGAAGTGCTCGGCCATGCGGGACACCGCTTCGGTGGGGAGCCAGGTGGTGTCGAACTGCCAGCTCGCCACCCAGCCATCGCCCCTTTGTTCGATTTCGAGCAGGAGGTCGAACTTCGCCTGCTCGGGCAGCACCTCCTCGAAGGAGGTCTTCAGGCCCGGCAACGTGGGGCCCCCGCCGGGCGTGTCCCGCAGGAGGAACATGCACTGCAGGAAGGGCGGCCGGCTGGACGTGCGCACTGGCCGGACAGCCTCCACCAGCTTTTCGAAGGGAAGGTCCTGGTGCGCGAGGGCAGTGAGGGCCACCTCGCGTACCCGTGCCACGAGCTGATGGAAGGTGACGTGCGCGGGAACGTGGTTTCTGAGGACCAGGGTGTTCACGAAGAACCCGGCCAACCCTTCAAGCGCCTGATGGGGCCGCTGTGCCACCGGCGTGCCGACCACGAGATCTCGTTGCCCGGTGTGTCGGTACAGCAGCGCCTCGAATGCGGCGAGCATCGCCATGAAGGGCGTCGCGCCCTCTGCGTGGCAGAGCGCGTGCAACGAGGCCATCAGCGGCGCGGGCAGGGGCGCCGGACGACGCCGGCAGGACCTGGGACGCTGGAACGGGGCTGGCGGGAAAGGGGAGCTCGAGCTCCGCCGGTGCGCCCTCCAGTGTCCTCCGCCAATGCGCGAGCTGCCGCTCTCGCACTTCGTCATCGAGCCACCCGCGCTGCCACACCGCGAAGTCGGCGTACTGCACCTCCAGCGCTGGCAGCGCCGCCTCGCGTCCGGCGCTCCGGGCGTCATAGAACTCCGCGAGGTCCCGGAAGAGGATGTCGAGCGACCACGCGTCGCACACGATGTGGTGGAGTACCACCACCAGGCGGTGCTCCTCTTCGCCC
Source organism: Myxococcus sp. MxC21-1 (assembly GCF_032612255.1). Classification (NCBI taxonomy): domain Bacteria; kingdom Pseudomonadati; phylum Myxococcota; class Myxococcia; order Myxococcales; family Myxococcaceae; genus Myxococcus; species Myxococcus sp. MxC21-1. The sequence continues at coordinate 5,570,953 of NZ_CP123278.1, read as the reverse complement.
AACCGAAGCAGCCGCGCGCGCATCAACGGCGCTCGTGAGAGCTCGAAGGGGCGGGCTGCCTCTGCGCGGACCAGCTCCTCCGCGCGAGCCTCCCGTTGCCCGGGAGGCAGCGCGCGCAGGTCGTCCACCTCGAAAGGCAGTTTCACCGCGGGCTCGATGAGCTGGACCGGTTCTCCATCCCGCTCGAGCAAGCGGGTTCGCAGGATTTCGTGCCGCCGGGGCAGCTCGCTCAGGGCGAACTCGAGCGCGGCGGCGTCGAGCCTTCCAAGGAGGTGGAGCGTCCCGGGCATGTTGTAGGCGGCGCTGCCGGGCTCCATCTGGGCCAGCAGCCACAGCCGCTGCTGCGCGAAGGACAGTGGCGGTGGTGTGCTGCGGCTGGCGCGGACGAGCGGCGGAGTGGCGCGGGGGCAGGGGTGTTTCCGGCCTGATCGATTCGCGCCGCCAGCGCGGCGATGGTGCCCTCCTCGAACAAGGCCCTGAGCGGCAGTTCCACCCCGAACGTGCTCCGGAGCCGGGCGAGGACCTGCATGGCCAGCAAGGAGTGGCCTCCCAACTCGAAGAAGCCCTGGTCGATGCCCACGCGGTCGAGCTGCAAGACGTCCGCCCAGAGCGCGGCGAGCACCGCCTCGGTCTTCGTTCGCGGCGCCTCGCCCTCGGTCGAGGAGGGCGGAGGGGGCAGGGCGCGCCGGTCCACCTTGCCGGAGGAGCCATAGGGGAAGGCGTCGAGCCGGACGATCGCGGCCGGCACCATGTAGGGGGCAGCCGCGCGGCCAGCTGAGCGCGCAGGGCCGACGGCGCCACTCCCGGTGCGGCAACCGCGTACGCGATGAGCCGCGCCTCCTTTCCGGCGTTCTCCGCCTGGAGCAGGACGATGGCGTCGCGGACGCCTTCACAGGCTCGGAGCGCGGTTTCAATTTCACCCAGCTCCACGCGGAAGCCCCGGACCTTCACCTGCTCGTCGGCGCGGCCCAGGTACTCCAGCACGCCGTCCGCACGCATGCGGGCCAGATCGCCGGTGCGGTACATGCGGCTGCCCGGCGTGGTGGCGTGCGGGTCCGCCATGAAGCGCTCGGCGGTCAGCGCGGGATCGCGGAAGTAGCCTCGGGCCGTGCCCTCACCCGTCAACCACAGCTCCCCCACGCCGCCAGCCGGTACGGGCTCGAGCCGCCCATCGAGGACGTAGGCGCCCATCGTCCGCAGCGGTTGTCCGATGGGGACGTCGTCGAGCCCCGTCGTCGTCGCGGCCGACAGGTCGTGGCAGGTGGCGGACACCGTTGCTTCGGTCGGCCCGTAGACGTTGATCAGGTGAATGGACGGTGGCGCGTGGCGATGCCACTGCGTCACCCGGTCGGCGCGCACACGCTCTCCTGCGACGATCACGAAACGCAGCGACGCGGGGAGCGTGAGTCCCCTCTCGGCCATCGCGGCGACCACCGTGTGGAAGAAGGCGGTCGGCAGGTCCAGCAGCGTCACGGCCCACCGTTCACACCCGGCGAGGAAGCCCTCCACGGTGTCGAGCATCGCCGCGTCACGGAGGACGAGCGTGGCGCCAGTGCAGAGCGCGAGGAAGATCTCCTCCACGCTGGAGTCGAAACTGAGGGAGTTGAACTGGAGGACGCGATCCTCGGGGACGACGCCAAAGCGCACCCGCTCCGCTTGGACGAGGCTCGCGAGGGCGCGATGGGACACCATGACGCCCTTGGGGCGCCCGGTGGAGCCGGACGTATAGATGACGTAGGCGAGGTTCTCCGGCGTCACGGCGGAGGGTGGCGGCTCATGGCGTGTCTCGCCGGCCTCCACCGTCACCACGGTGACGCCCCGGCTGGCGAAGAAGTCCGCGTGGGATGCACGGGTGACGGCGATCCGCGCCTCCGAGTCCGCGACGACGTCCGCGCGCCGCGCGTTGCTGAACTCGGGGTCCAGCGGTACGTAGGCCCCGCCCGCCTTGAGAATCCCGAGCACCGCGACGAGCTGCTCGATCGAGCGTTCGAGGTAGAGCACCACCCGTGTGTCGGGTCCTACGCCCAGCTCGCGCAACCGCCAGGCCAGCGCGTTGGCCTGGGCGTCCAGTTGCCCATACGTCAGCGAGTCCTCTCCGGACAGGATGGCGGCCGTCTCCGGAGCGTGCCGCGCGCGCGCCTCGAACCAGTGTGAATGCAGGCGGGCGGTGGCGTCTCCTGCGCCCGCCCCCATGCGAGCAACCGCGCCCGGTCTTCCGCGGGGTCGAGTTGCAGCGCGGCCAGCGGCGCATCGGGCTGATTCACGGCGCTGCGCAGCAGCGACTCGTATCTCCGCAACAGCCGCTCGGCCGTCCCGGGCTCGAAGAGGTCCACGTTGTATTCGAGCGCCACATGGAAGCGCCCGTCGAGTTCAGCGATGGAGAGGGCGAGGTCGAGCTGGGCCGTTCCGAGCTCCAGCTCCAGGGACTCCATGGCCACGCCCGCGAGCGAGAGCCGCGCGCCGCCCGTGCCCTGAGCCAGGGCCGCCAGTCCTTTCTCGCTCCGCGGCGGAGATTGCTGGAAGGAGAAAATCGTCTGGAACAACGGGGAGCGGCTCGCCTGGCGCAAGGGGGCCAGACGCTCGACGAGGAGGCTGAACGGCATGGCCGCGTGCTCGAGCGCTTCATGGACGGTCCGGCTCGCTTGCGCCATCAACGCGCGGAACGAGAGCCCACCATCCAGTTCCAGCCGCAGCACCAACGGGTTGACGAAGTACCCGACCGTCTCCGCCAGCTCGGCGCCCTCGCGGCCCACGGTAGGCGCTCCCACCCAGAGCTCCCGCTGGCCATTGTGCCGGTACAGCAGCGCGGCATACGCCGCGAGCAAGGGCGCAAAGGGAGTTGCCATCTCGCGGCGAAAGAGCTCCTTCAGCCGCGCCGTGAGCGCCGCGTCCAGCACGCGCTCCCGTCTGCCGCCACGGTACGTCTGCACTGGTGGGCGGGGGTGATCCGCCAGGTGCTCGAGGACCGGCGGGGAGCCCGACAGCCGACGCCGCCAATACTCCCAGAGGCGCTGTCCGTGCGCTCCATCGAGCCGCTCCTGCTCCCAGCGCACGCCGTCCGCGTAGGAGGCCGCGGGGGCGGGGAGCACCGCCGCGACACCGTCCCGCTCCGCGGGGTAGAGCGCGGAGAGTTCCCGGGCAAGCTGTCCGAGCGACCAGAAGTCCGCGATCAGATGATGCGCCACCACCAGCAGCACCTGCTCGGTCTCGCTCCGCCGGTACAGCCGGAGCCGAAGCAGGGGGCCCCGCTGGAGCTCGAACGGGCGCGAGGCCTCTTCGCGGAGCCGGGCGCGCAGCGTGTCGTCACTCCAGGTGGAGGCGTCCTCGTAACGGAAGCCGGCTTCTCCGTCCGGGTGGACCCGCTGGAAGGGCGTCCCTTCCTGCGCGTGGAACGTGGTGCGCAGGCTGGGGTGGCGCTCGACGAGCCGGTGCACCGCGCGCCGGAGCAGTCCCTCGTCGAGCGGCTCCAAGACGCGGAGCGCCGCGGCGATGTGGTAGGCGGCGCTGTCGGGCGCGAGCTGGTGCATGAACCACAGCGCGCGTTGGCCGTGCGACAGCGGGAAGTCACCCACCTCCGCGCTGGCCGGGCGTTCGGGTTGCCACCGCTCTCCGGCTGCGCGCGCCGCTTCGACTCCAGCGGCGAGCTCCGCCAGGTTGCGGCTGCTCAGCAGGCGCGGCAACGGCACGATGACGCCCCATCGCAGCTGGATCCGGTGCTGGAGCTCCACGCTCGACAGCGAGTCCAGGACCAGCTCCTTCAGGTCCGCCGTGGCGGCAACTGGCAACGACAGAACCTGGGAGACCTCTTCCACGACTTCGCGCCACAGCGGCGAATCCCCGAAGCCGAGCGGCGCGTTCTCTGCCTCGGTGAGGGACCCTGTCGTTGCCGTATCCCGTGTGGCGTGTGCCAGGACCTGCAGCTCGTCCGCGAGGAACGCCGCGCGGCAAGCGTGCCGTTGAATCTTCCCGCTCGACGTCTTGGGCACCGAGCCGGGCTCGATCAGCACCACCGAGGAGGCCATCAACTCGTGGTGCTCGGCCACCGCTCTGCGAATCGCGCTGAGGACCTCGTCGAGGCTGCCTTCCACGCGCTGCGCGTTGACCTCGTAGACGATCACGAGCTGCTCGGTGCCATCCGCTTCCACGGAGAAGGCCGCGCCAGAGCCGGGGCGCACCGCCGGGTGGCATTTCTCGACCGTGAACTCGATGTCTTGGGGGAAGTGATTGAGCCCGCGGATGATGATGAGGTCCTTTGCGCGCCCGGTGACGAAGAGTTCACCGTCGCGGAGGAACCCAAGGTCACCCGTGCGGAGAAACGGGCCTTCCCCCGTGCCGCTCAGCCGGGCTTCGAAGGTCCGCCGGGTGGCCTCGGGTTGACCCCAATAACCACCGGCCACGCTCGAACCCGAGACCCAGATTTCGCCAATCTCCCCATCGCGCCGGAGCTCGAAGGTCTCCGGATCCACGACCGCCAACCTGCCGTCGATCACATTCCGCCCGGAGCCCACCAACGCGTGTGCCGCGGCGTGCCCGGCCTCCACCGGGATGGCCTGGCCCCGCTGGAGCGCCTGTCCGTCGAAGGACGCCACCTGGGGGGCTTGCCCCACCTCGGAGCCCGAGACGATCAGCGTCGCCTCGGCGAGCCCGTAGCAGGGATAGAACATTTCGCGGCGGAACCCGACCGGGCCGAACGCCTGCGTGAAGCGATCGAGGGTCTCGGGACGGATGGGCTCGGCGCCGTTGAAGGCCACGCGCCAACTGCTCAAATCCAGACCCTCGCGCTGCTCCGGACGGATTTTTCGCGCGCACAGCGCATACGCGAAGTCGGGTCCTCCGCTGGTGGTGCCGCGGTACCGGGAGATGGCTTGCAGCCAGCGCAGGGGCTGCTGGAGGAAGTCCATCGGCGACATGAGCACGGCCGGGTAGCCCGTGTAGAGCGGCTGGAGGATGCCGCCGATGAGCCCCATGTCGTGGTAGGGCGGCAGCCAGATGATGGCCCGGCTTGTCGGGTCCTGCCGGAAGCACCGCCGGATTGCCTCCAGGTTGTGCAAGAGATTGCTGTGGGTGAGCGTTACTCCCTTGGGCAGGCTGGTCGAGCCGGAGGTGTACTGGAGGAAGGCGAGTGAGTCGCCGGAGAGCGGCGGCGGAGTCCACGCATCCGAGGCGCGATCGTCGACTTCATCCGTGACGATCCAGCGCAGTTGAGCCAGCTCGGGGGCGATTGGATAGAACTGGCGGAGCAGCTCCAGGTGCTCGCTCCGGATGAGGCCGGCGGCGGCCTGGGCGTCGGTGGCGATCGCCTGGAGCCGCAGGAGCGAGCGATCGTGCCGCGGCGGGTACACGGGGACCGCCACCATCCCGGCGTAGAGACAGCCGAAGAACGCGGCGATGTACTCCACCCCTGGCACATAGAGGAGCAGGATGCGGGTGCCCGGCGGCAGCTCCGCCAATCGGGACGCGATGGCCCGGGCGCGACGATCCAGCGCGGCGTATGTCAGCCGGTCCTCCTGCGTCTCGCCATCGACCAGGAAGGTGTAGAGGCCGAAGTCCGGCGCTCGTTGAGCTCGCTCGCGCAGAAGCTCCACCAGCGTGAGCGCGTGGGCAGGATTATCGCTGTGATGGCTCATTGGGCGTGCGGATTCTATGCCCAGTCTGGAGCCCGCCGCATCCCGGAGCGGAGCGGGCGGTGCGTTTGCCACAGGGCGTCTGGAGAGGAGTTTCGCGCTGCGGTAAAGTCTTTCCTCTCCCGTCTCCGCGTGGGTGCCTTTTGAGGATCTGTCTCATCGCGCTTCCCTGGTCTCTGTACCGCCATCCATCGGCCGCCCTGGGCGCGCTGAGCGCCTACCTGAAGCAGCAGGAGCCCACGCTCGAGGTGGTGTGCCGGTCTGACTTTCTCGACGCGGCGGCTGCGCTCGGTTTCGGCTGCTACGACCGGATCTCGCAGTCCTCTTACGATGTCGGCGAAATGTTGTACGCAGCGCTGTGTTTCCCGGAGAGGAAGGAGCAGGTGCGCGCCTTCTTCATCTCGCGGATGGAGGAGTCAGGTGCGCCGCTCACGGGATCGGGCAGCTTCCTCGACCCGGAGATTCACGGCGAGCGTCCTACCTGGTCGAGCGCGTTCGACGTCATCCAGGCCCGCCTGGAGGCGCACCTGGACCGCGTGGCGGAAGAGGTGGCCGGACGCTACCAGCTCGTCGGTTTGACGACTTGCTTCGGACAGCTCTTCGCGAACCTGGCGCTCAGCATGCGAATCAAGCGGCGCTCCGCCGGGACGCGGATTGTGCTCGGAGGTTCGACGGTTTCGGAGCGCGTCGGTCCCTCTCTCTTGAAGGAGCTCGACTGCTTCGACTACGTCATCCAGGGCGAGGGCGAGCAGCCGCTGCTGGCGTTGGCGCGCGGACTGGCCGCGGCAGAGGACGTCAGTGGCTTGAAGGGGCTCATCACGCGAGAGACCGCCAGCGTCCTGCCGCGCGGCGCGCCCTTCTGGGAGGTGTCCGACGTCAACAACCTGCCCATCCCAGATTACAGCGAGTACGCGGCCCGGGCGGAGGCGCTCAACTTCCTCTGGCTGATGACGGTGGAGGGCTCCCGGGGCTGTTGGTGGGATCGGGCGAAGCGGACCGGCAACCCCAAGGCGACGTGTCACTTCTGCAACCTGAACGTGCAATGGAGTGGCTACCGCGAGAAGGGGGCCGAGCGGCTCGTCTCGGAGGTGGTGGCCCTCAACGAGCGCTACCACAACAACGTTCTTTTCTTCCTAGACAACATCATCCGGCTCAAGGGCGTGGATGAGTTCGCGCAACGGCTCATCGATACCGGCAAGGACTGGGTCATCTTCTATGAGATGCGTGCCAACATCCGTCCCCACGAGCTGTTGATGTTGTGGCAGGCCGGTGTCCGGTTCGTCCAGTTCGGCATCGAGAGTCTCTCCGAGTCGTACTTGAAGCGGATTGGCAAGGGGACGTCGGTCATCACCAACCTTCAGGTGATGAAGATCTGCCATGAGCTGGGGATCTCGAACGGCGCGAATCTCCTCACCGACTTCCCTGGCGGGCGGCCAGAGGAAGTGGCGGAGACCTGCGAGACCATCCAGCGGTACGCGCTCGGCTACGAGCCGCTTTCGGCCAACCGTTTCTGGCTCGGACGCGGGGCCACCGTCCAGGTGCTGAGCCAGGAGTACGGGGTCCGCAACCTGCGCAACGCCGACTTCTACCGGGCCGGATTGCCCGAGGCGCTCTACGAGCGGCTGGACCTGCTCGATCTGTCCTATGACCAGGATGGCCCCGTGGCTGACTGGAGCCACGTCCGCGCGCTCTGCAAGCAGTGGGGGGCCGCTTACTCCGCCGCCCGCGCCAGCGAGTACCGGCACCTGCTGACGTACCTCGACAGCGGGCAGTCCATGCGCATCTTCGATGCGCGGACCGGCGTGCTCCGGACCAGCGTGTTCAAGGGCCTCGCGCGCGATGTCTACATGTACTGCGCGGAGATACGCCGCTGGGACGATCTCAACCAGGAGTTCATCGAGTCGGGCAGGGCCACCGCGCGGCAGATCGCGGAGCTCATCGAGGGGTGGAACCAGCAGGGCTTGCTCTACCGGGAAGGGCAGCGCTTGGAGGGGGGCCGGTTCCTCTCGCTGGCCCCCGCCTTCACGCCTGAGCTGGCGTCGCGGCGCATCCGTGCGGCCCACGCGGCGGAGTTGCAGCGGCGCGGCGCCAGGGCTGATGCGCCGAAGCCCCATCCCATGCTTCCTCGGGCGGGTGACCAGGCCCCACCCGTCCAGGTGAAGGCGTAGGCCGGGCGGGTCAGAGCCGGAGGGTGGCGTACGTGGAGACGCGCAGGTTCGCTGTCGTCCACGCGGGGAGCCGCGAACGCGCCTCTTCGAGCGGCGGCGTCCATTCCGCGAAGTAGGCTTGTACGTCCACCGGCACCTCCTCCTGGCCCCTCAGACGCAGCGAGACCTCGTAGTGCCCTCCTGGCGGTGCGAGCACGTCGAGGACATAGACCGAGTCGTCCGGCGCCAGCGGCGGGAGGGGGCCGGGAGCGACCATCCCGCGAGGGCGGCCCTCGGAATCCGCACCCGGCCGAGGTATGCCGCGCCCAGGTGGAGGCGCAGCCGCACGGTCCGGAGCGCGGTGGTTTCGTCGGCCTGTGATTCGAGCACCTCGACCTGGGGGCGGGCAGGTCCGCGGGCGGCACTGGCGCGGTGTAACCACCGCGAAAGCCCGGCATCCGCGCGGCCGTTTGGAGAGGCCCGGGCTGTCCGGAGAGCGCGGCGCGCGGGTCGGGAAAGTCCCAGCTCGAGTACTGCAGCTCACTGCGGCCCTCCTGAAGGCGGTGCTCCAGCCAGAGCCGCTTGGGCCGTTCGTCTGTGTAGGGGAAGCGCAGGAGCAGCACGGCCAGGAAGGCCATGCTCGCCGTGGCGAAGGCCGCGGCCGATGGGCCGAAGCGGGACTGCTCGTGGATGGGGGCAAGTCCGAGCACGGACGCCATGGCCACCGGCAGCGCCGCCAGCAGCGCCACGAGTGGATCGAGCGGTATCCCCAGCCGAAGGTGGCCCGCCACCGGGACGAAGAGCTCCAGCAGGGAGCGTCCCATCTGCACGGTCAGCAGCAAGCCCGGCACCCAGCTCGCATACAGGGCCATCATCCGAGCGCGAGGCGAGGCGAGGAAGGTGGCGGCGATGAGCCCGAGCGCGCCGCCTACGGTCCACCACAACGCCAGGTAGGCGGTGCCAAGCCCCAGGAGCTGCAACGCTCCGAGTGTCAGCACCCACAGCCAGAGCCCTCCGAGCCAGGCCGTGAACACGCGCTCCTGGGGCGCCACGCCCCGCGCAGCCAGCCTTCGCGCCCACAGCGCGCGGGGGAGCAGCGCCCCGGTGACCGCGAGCGTGCCGAAGGCCGCGACGGCCAGCCACGGCGAGGCGTACCAGCCATGTGGGCGTCCGAATGCGTAGTGGGGCAGGAATCCGAAGGCAACCGGCAACACCAGCGCCACCGCGAGCGAAAGCGTACAGAAGCCGAGCCCCTCGGCGGCCAGGGACAGGCGGACGAGTTTCCTCCGTGAGGCGAGGACGGTGGCGCCGGCCACCAGCAGCGCGGCGGCCGTGGCCCAGGCCCACGCAGCGTGGGCGCCGTACTGGAGCATCCAGCGCCCCAGCACGTCGTAGTAGATGGACGGGCCCGAGCCCTTCCCGTCCGGGAATGGCCGTGTGGCGAGCTCGCGTGTCACTGCCAGCGCGCTCTCGCCCATGTGCTGAAGGCTTCCGGGTTCTACCCGCTCGGGCCGATCCAACGGGGAGTGCACCGCATAGCCGTCCCGGAAGAGGGCGAGATCCAATCCGGAGATGCCCGCGCTGCGGTACACGTGGCCGTCGGTGCCCGCCGGAACCAGTCGGTGCTGGAAGAGGTCCTGGCCCAGCACGTCGCCGAACGGTTGGGGCACGGCCCGGGCATAGGCCTCCAGGAGCCAGGATGCGTCCGGCCCGGCCTGGAAGAGGATGGCCCGGCCGCCCAGCCCGGTGGCCTCGAGGTTCAGGAAGGTGCGGACCTGGCTCGCCCACCGGTGCTGCATGAAACCGGCCGCGCCGAGCAGGCCATACTCCTCGGCCCCATTGAGATTGAAGACGACCGTGTTCTCGAGCTCCGGTCCGTTCGCGAGTGCGCGCGCGACCTCAACCATCGCGGCGATGCCGAGCGCGTCGTCCGCTGCTCCGGTGCCTTCGGGGGAGGTGTCGTAATGGGCCGAGAGGAGCACCGCATCCGGCCTGCGTCCCGGCAAGCGGGCCACCACGTTCCGGACGGTGTAGGCAACGAGGGTGTCGTCATCGAGATAGACGCCCTCCGCCTCCTGAATCTCGACCTCGAAGCGCGGAAGCTCGCGCAGCACGCCGGCCAGGTAGGAGGCGGCCTCCTGGTGGGCAGGGGTGCCGGGGATGCGCCGGCCGATGCCATCTGCCAGGTGCCGCATGACGCGTTGGGCACGCGCTTCGGAGAACTCGGTGGACGGTGCGTCCGCGGTGCGGGGACGGGGTGTCCGGATCGCTTCGGCCTGGAGCGCGACGACCACCAGGGTGAGCCCCAATCCGAGCAGCCAGGGCCGAAGCGCGCCGTACCACGAGGAGGGGGAGGGAGGGGCCACGTCGTACCGTGCGAGAGGCGCCACCGGCGATGCGGCAGTGCCCACGCGAGATTAAGAGTTCACCGCGCCACCGGACAAGGAGGCTTCCGGCAACGCGTTCCGGAGGGCGCGGCCTCCGGAAGAGGTACATCACCCGGCGCTACTTCTTGAGCTTGCCCAGGAGCTTGTCCAACTTCGACTGGTCCAACCCGGCCAGTGGGAAGTCTGAAGGCGCGAGGACCTGTTGCTCGGGAACCCCGCGCTCCGCGAGCAACGTCCGGAGCGTGTCCAGGTACCGAGCGGAGAGCCGCTCCACGGTGGCGGTCTCATGCACGTCGGGGCTGAAGTACCAGGTGACATGGAGCTGCCCGTCCGCCACGCGGGCAATCACCGCCAGCTTGTGCTGGCGCGTGGGGGCCCGTTGCTCCGGGTGGTCCAGCACGGTGAACCACGGGCCCGCGAGGTGGTACTGCCCCACGTACCGGAAGAGCACTTCGGCCTGGGGCGCACGCGCGAGCCGGGCGCGAAGCTCCGCGTCGGGTGAGAGGTAGCGCAGCACTCCGTAGCCCAGGCCCCGGTTCGGGACGGACCGGAGCTGCTCCTTCACCGTCCGCACGGTGGCGCTGGGCCCCACCCGTTCCGGCGTGAGCCGCACCGGGTACAGCGAGGTGAGCCAGCCCACCGTTCGGGAGAGATCGACGTCCTCGAAGACGTCCTCGCGCCCGTGGCCTTCGATGTCCAGCAGCACTTCCGGATGACCCGTCCACTCGTGCAGGGTCCAGGCGAGGGTGGCGATCAGCAGCTCGCCAATCTCACACCGGTAGGCCTCGGGCAGCTCGTTGAGCAGGAGCCGGCTCTCATCAGACGACAGGGCGTGTGTGAGTTCCCGCTCCAGGCTCGTGGGAACCAGGGGCACCGGGCGCTCCACTGGAAGTGGCCGGGGTTGCTCCTTCTCCTGCGCGGTCCAGTGCGCGAGTTCCTCCCGCAGCCGGGGCGAGTCCGCGTAGCCCTGGAGGCGCTCGAGCCATGCGCGGACCGAGGTGGTCCTGGGCGGCAGCTTGCATTCGCCGCCTCCCCCGAGCTGCTCATAGGCGAGCTGGAGCTGTTCGAAGAGGACGCGCCAGGAAACGCCGTCCACCACGAGCCGGTGCGCGGCGATCATCAGCCGACTCGGGCGGTGGGGGCCCAATTCGAGCAGGGCGGTCGTCACCACGGGGCCCCCGTCCAACCGGAGCTTCGCCTGGAGTTCATGCCCGAGCGCTTGGAATCGCTCCTCGAGCAAGGCGTCAGGGACCGAAGCGAGGTCAAACCGAGTGAACGGCATCGGTGCGCCAGGCGGGGCCATGTGGGCTTCCCAGCCGGAGCCATTGCGTGTCACCCGGAGCCGGAGCACGTCGTGGTGGTTCAGCAGCGCGGTCAATGCCTGCTGGAGCCTGGACGGGTCCAGGGGTTGCCGCGCTTCGAGTGGTACGACAATGCCCCAGCCATCCAGGTCCGGTACTTCCTGCTCCAGGAACCAGCGCTGGATCTGGGTCAGCGGCAGGGGCCCGCTGAGCGGCCCTTCGTCGTCGGGAGAGGCAGGTGCCTGAGCCGCGACGCTGGCCAGCTCGGCGATGGTCTGGTGCTTGAAGAGCTGCCGCGGGGTCAGCTTGAGCCCCGCCTGGTCGGCTTTCGAAACGACGAGGATCCCCAGGATCGAGTCCCCGCCGACGCTGAAGAAGTTGTCGGTGACGGACACCTCCTTCAGGTTCAGGACCTGGCACCAGATGTCCGCCAGGGTGGCTTCCACGGGCGTCCGGGGGGCGACGAGTTGGCTGCGCTGCCTCCGCCGCGCCTCCTCCAGGGAGGGGAGGGCCTCGTGGTTGACCTTCCCATTCAGGGTGAGCGGCAGCTTCTTCAGGTGGACGTAGACGTTCGGGAGCACCTCCTCGATGAGCCGCTCCGCGAGGAAGGCCCGGAGTTGAGCGTGCTCCTGCTCCTGGCGCGAGACGTAGTAGGCGACGAGCACCTCGTTACCGTTCGTGTCCCGTTTCAGCATCATCACGCTGTCGCGCACCTGAGGGTGCTGATTGAGCGCGTGGCGCAGCTCGTTCAGCTCGATGCGGTAGCCGTGGTACTTCACCTGGTTGTCCGCCCGGCCGAGGTGCTCCAGGGTGCCGTCGGGCAGGTGGCGGGCGAGATCCCCTGTCCGGTACATCCTCGCACCGGGCGTGGCGCTGAAGGGATTGGGGAGGAACGACTGCGCGGTCAGGTCTGGGCGGTTCAGGTACCCCCGGGCGAGCGCGGCGCCACCGACGTAGAGTTCGCCCGACATTCCCACCGCGACGGGCCGCAGCCTCGCGTCGAGCACGTAGACCTGGGTGTTGTCGATGGGGCGCTCGAGCGGGAGGGTGTTGAGCGCGGCGACGGGCCGCGACGGGTCCAGCCGGAACGTCATCACGCCCACCGTCGTCTCCGTGGGCCCGTAGTGGTTGTAGATACGGCACCCGGGCGCCTGGGCTTGCAGTTCTTCGGCCCACGCGAGGGGCGTCGCCTCACCGCCCAGGATGAGCCGCTGCCGCGGGAGGAGCGCCCCTGCGGTGCCTGCGTTCGCGAGCGCGCGCAGGTGGCTGGGGACAATCTTGAGCACGTCAATCGGGTTGCGCTGGAGGTACTCCACGAAGGCCGCCGGATCCGACACGCGCTCGGCGGAGATGACGTGAAGGGTTCCGCCGAGGCAGAGCGCGGGGAAGATGACGGTATTGCCGAGGTCCGCCGAGAAGGTGGAGACGGTGGCGTAGGCCGCGCCTTCGGGCAGGTCCAGCCGCTCCATCACGCTCGCAACATAGTTGTGGAGTTGCCGGTGCTCGACGACGACACCCTTGGGACGGCCGGTAGAGCCGGAGGTGAAGAGGACGTACGCCGGGTGCTCCGGAAGGGCTCCACAGGGCGGGGCACGGGTGGGTTCCCCGGCGAACGTGGCCTCTTCGTCGAGGCACAGCACCTCGCGGCCCTCGGCCTCGGGGACGGTTTCGCGCAACCGTTTCTGGGTGAGGAGGACCTTCGCCTGGATGTCGTCGAGCAACCCGGTGAGCCGTTGCCGAGGTTGGCCTGGATCGAGCGGGACGTAGGCCGCGCCAGACTTCAGGACGGCCAGGATTCCCACCATGATTTCGAGCGAGCGGTTGAGGTACAGCCCCACACGCATCTCCGGACCCACGCCCCGGCGTCGGAGCGCGTGCGCCACCCGGTTGGCCCATGCGTCGAGCTGCGCGTAGGTGAGCGTGCACTCCTCGTAGACGAGCGCCACCCGGTCCGGATGGCGTAAGGCTTGTTTTTCCATCCAGGTGTGGACGCAGCGCGCCGGGTGCTCCCGGGCCGTGGCGTTGAAGTCCACCAGCAACCGTGCCCGCTCGCGTGGGCTCACCGCATCCAAGCCATCCAACCGCGCCCGCGGCGAGCCGGCTATCTGCTCCAGGAGCACTTCGAGTTGCCCAAGCACCTGTTCAGCGGCTGCGGGCGGGAAGAGGCTTCGATCGTACTGGAGTTCGAGCGTGAGCGTGGACCGCGTCCGTACGCAGCAGAGGCACAGCTTGGATTGATCCACGTAGGCGCGCGCCGATTCGAGTCGGAGCACCCCCGCGCCCGCGTGCGGCGTCTCCGGCAAGTCCTCCCAGCGGAAGCCGATGGCGGGGAAGTCCCGGCCGGGGACGCGCTCACCATCCGCGGCAGGCCAGACATAGTACCGTTGCCACTCCAGCGCCTCGCGCTGCGCCTGCTGGAGCTGGAGGGCCAGCTCGCCCAGCGGTTGGGCCGCGTCGAGGCGGACGCGGAGCGGCACCCAGCGGGAGAGGGGGCCGACCACTTCCGCCAGTTCCTCGTGCTCGCGTCCGTCGCTCTGAAGGCCCAGCACGAGGTCCGTCTGGCCGGTCAGCTTCCAGAGCTCCGCGCTCCAGGTGGCGAGCAGCAGGCCCTCAAGGGAGCACCCCAGCTCGCGCGCCGCCGCGTCGAGCCGCGACAGCCGCTCGCCGTTCAGCGTCAACTCGAGCGACGCCGGGTCGTATGCCTGCGCCGCGTTCGCGGGCCCCTCAAAGGGGAGTGTCACCGCCGCGCCTGCGGTGGTCCCGTGCTTCTCCCAGAAGATGGCCGCGGGGTGGTCTCGCTCCGTCAGCTCCTCGCGCAGCTCGTTCTGCCATTCAGAGAAAGAGAGGTGAGAGGCAGGCTCTCCGTCTTGCTCCGATTCCTGGGCTTGCCCTGCGATGTCTCGCTGCAGCTCCGCGCAGACGCGCCGCAGGGTGGCGGCGTCGGCGCACAGCGCTGGCGCCACCAGCCCCAGCAGGTGCTGCCCGGTGTCCAACGTCATCAGGCTCACGCGGAGGACGGGGCCGGTGCCGAGCTCGAAAGGGCGCTGGCCCATCTGTTGGAAGTGCGCGAGGGCGCGTTCCTCGCGCGTGGCGGCGGGGAAGGTGCGGAAGTCCACCCGGTCCCACGCCACCTCGCCGCTCGCCATCACCTCCTGCACGGGGGCGTCCAGTCCCGGCAGGCTCGGGAAGCGGGTTCGGAGCGGCTCATGTCGCGCGACGAGCCGCGCCACCGCGTGCTCGAGGGCACCGGGTTGGGGGGCGCCCTCGAGCCGCATCAACGCCTGGACCCGGAGCGTCTGGTGCTTGCCGTGCAACCGCCACAGACGAAGCTGCTGAGGAGAGAGCCGATACGCTTCGATGCTCAATTGCGAACTCCCATCATCTTCCGGCCAGCACCGCTTGGGAGGATGCGCCGCTCCATTGGCGCACCAGCGCTTCCATCTGTCCCACGTAGTCACGCTGCTGGACGCGCTTCGCCTCTGAAGAGACGGAGGCGATCTCCAGCGCAAGGAGCTGGTGGGCCAGCCGCATCAGCGCCTTGAACTGCTCGGTCTGGAGCCCCCGCCCGAGCAGGTAGGGGATGATCCAGAAGTCGAACGACCACTGAGGCAACCAGACGGAGTCCTTCACCGTGAGGAACATCCGGTCGATGTGGTCCATCGCCTCCAGGCTCTCCATGGTGTCGTGCCGCCAGATGAACCCCTGGCCGGTAATCCCATACTGCTGCCGCTTCGCATCCACGGCGGTACCGGGTTCGCAATACCAGAGCTGTGTGCGGTAGTAGTCCGGCCGGGTCTCCTGGATGAACGCGAGGGTCTCTTCGACCGTCTCTTCCGTCTCGCCGGGGAAGCCCAGGATGAATGACGCGAAGGTGAGGATGCCGTGGGCATGCAGCCGCTTCATGCCGCTCACGTATTTCTCTACCGTCGCGGCCTTGTTCATGTTGGCCAGGATTCGCGGCGAGCCGGATTCAATCCCAAGGAAGACGCCGCGGCACCCGCTCTGCGCCGCCAGGTCCACGGCCTCGTCGTCCGAGTTGCTGCACCGGAAATAGGAGAACCAGTTGAAGCCGTAGCGGCGCTCGATCAGCAACCGGCACAGTTCCTTGAAGCGCTTCAGCGGCACGTTGAACGTATCGTCAATGAAGACGACGTTCTGGGTGCCCAGCTCGGCCATCGCGTCCAGTTCGCGTGCCACCGCATCCATGCCCGCCAGGGTCAGGCTGCCGGCACGCATGGGATAGGCACAGAACGAGCAACTGTATGCACAGCTCCGGGCGGTGCGGGTCTGGAGTGTGGGGCCCAGGGGGTTCTCCGCCATGCCGCGCCAGTCGATGATGTTCTCGTCGAGGGAGTTGCTTTCTGCCTGCGGTGGGTTGATGCGGTAGCGCCCGGCGCGGACGGGCCCGCCCTCGGCGGGGTAGATGAGGTTGGGGACGTCGCCCAGCTCCTGGCCCGCCTTCAGCCGGTCGAGGACCCGCGAGAGCGTGAGTTCGCCCTGGCTCTCGACGACGTAGATGTCCGCGCCGAGGTCGTCGAGCACCACCGCGAGCTCATTCCCCTCGTAGCGCCGGTGATGGTTGGAAACCAGCGGACCGCCGACGATGATCCGGACGTCGGGGTTGTGCTGGCGGATGAACTGCACCATCTCGATGACGGGATCATTGAGGACGTAGAAGGTGGTGGTGATGGCCACCGCGCGAGGGTTTTGCGCGAGCAGCTCGGCCAGGCGCTCCTTCTCGTGCTGAAACAGGTTGAGGTACGTCACGTCGTGGCCGTGACGGCGCAGGAAGCTGCAGAGATAGACGGCCGCGAGGCTGGGGATGCCTCCAGAGCGGAACGCCGCGTGCGGCGTCCCCGAGGGGAGGGCGCGGCGGTACACGTGGTTCAGCAGGTCCACGTAGTTGAGCCGCTTGCCCTCGAGCTCGATGAAGCTGAACTTCAGATCCCGATAGGCTTCGGAGTCCTCGCCATAGCGCCGGATTCCGGCTTCGTACTCGTCGAACGGGGTCTCGTTGTACCCGATGACGATGCAATCGCGACGTGTCGACTCCGCCATGACCGCTCCCCTGTGCTTTGGCCCGCTGCTGCCGGATCCGCCTCGCCACGGTGAGCTGGGGCTGCTTCCGGGGTGGGCCGGGAGCGCTCCCCTCTACCGCTACCTGTGAATTGCGGATTTTGCGGAATTCTCTCAGACGCCGCTACCTGATTCAACCCGCGCTGGGGGCACCCACTCCTGGAGTCCCTCCATCAGCGCACACAGTCTCTGTCCGGGGGCCCCGAGGAGACGCTCGAGCACGTACTGCATCTGCGCCAGCGCACGGGTGGCTGTGTCCTCGTCAATCCGATCGCGCTGCCAGCCGAGCTCGAGCCTCAGCGGAGGGCCCGGGACTGCCACGAGTGACAGCGGGTAGGGCCAGCGATCGATGATTCGCATGGCCTCCACCGTGAACCCCGGCGCCGCGCGCTCCAGGACGAAGCGGATGGGGTAGTTCTCGAAGCGGAGGACGCTGTCGAACAAGGGGCTGTCGTCTGGCAGTCCGCTCCAACGCCTCAGCGTCGCAAGTGGAACGTGGCCGAACTGGCGTTGCTCGGCCTGTTGGGCTTGCAGCTGGGCCAGCCACTCGATGACGGGGGCGTCCGGTACCAGCCGGACCCGCGTGGGAAGCGTGTTGATCAAGTGGCCGACCATGTCCTCCACACCCGGGAGGTCCACGGGGCGCACGGCCGCGGTCACCCCGAAGACGACCTCCACGGCGCGGGGACCATTGGCCAGGACCAGTGCCCACGCGCCTTGGACCAGGGTGTTCAGCGTAAGCCGGTGGGTCCTCGCCAGTTCCTGGAGCGCCTTCGTGGTGGCCGGCGCCATCTCGAGCGTTCGTTCCGCATACCGCGCATGCTCCAGCGGGCGCTGCCCGTCGGCTGGGGCGTGAGAGGCCGCCGGTGGTACAGTCAAACCCGCCAACTCGCGTCGCCAGTATTCCTCCGCGCGCCAGGGCTGCTGGCGCTGCAACCAGGCGACGAGCTCCCGGAAGGGGGGCCGCGGCGGCAGCTCCATGGGGACACCGCGCGAGAGGCTTCCGTAGACCGTGAACACCTCTTCCAGCAGCAGGGACATGCTCCATCCGTCGAGCATGCCGTGGTGGCTGCTCCACACGAGGTGGCACGCCTGTGGCGCGAGCTGGATGAACGTGAGCCGTAGCAGCGGCGGCCGGTCTGGGCTGAAGCCGGTCTCGCGGTCCGCCTCGAGGAATTGCTCCAGCAGGGCGCGCGCCTCACTGTCCGTTCGCTCCGTCCAGTCGAGCCGCTCGACGGGGAGCGAGGGGGCGCGGTGGACGAACTGGTGGGGCTCCGCCATCGGCTCCAGGGCCACCGCGCCACGGAGCGCCGGGTGCCGCTCCAACACACGCTGGCAGGCCGCGACGAAGGCTTCCGGCGAGAAGGTGCCCACCACCCGGCACGAGAGCTGGGTGAAGTAAGCCCACGCCCCGGGGTGGGCTCGCGTGTGCTCGAACATCTCACGCTGGCCAAGCACGAGTGGATACACGTCTTCCGTGCCGGGCGCCTCCGCCAGCAGGCGCTCAAGAGACACCGGTGCCAGCCGTGCCAGCGGGAAACGGGCCACGCGCTCCCGGTGCCCGCCCGCGCGCGAGAGCGCGACGAGCTCCCGCAGGACCTGGAGGAAGCGCTCCGCGAGTCGGGCGATCGTCGAGGCGTGGTGGCGGGCCTCGCTGTAGGCCCAGCCGATCCTCAGCCGACCGGCGTGGATGAGTCCGTTGACCTCGAGCGCGTGGGTGCGCGGCGCCAGGGGGCTGACGGTCGGGCCAGGGGACTCTTCCGCGGGCTGAAAGAGGCCGTCGCCCGCGAACACCTGATCGAATTGCCCCAGGTAGTTGAACAGCACCTGCGCTTCGTCTGCGGGGGAGCCACTGGCGTCATCCTGGCGCAGGTAGCGCAGAACGCCGAAGTCGATGCCCTGGTTCGGGATGCGCTGGAGCTGGGCCTTCACGGACTCCAGCAACTCCGGGAGGTCGCCACCCGCGGGGGCTTCGAGCACGACAGGGAAGATGGAGGTGAACCACCCCACCGTGCGAGAGAGGTCAACGTCATCGAACAGCGGCTCCCGCCCGTGGCCCTCCATGTCCACGAGCCATCTTCGGCCCCCCGTCCAGTTCGCCAGCACGGAGGTGAGCGCGGTGAGCAGGACATCGTTCATCCCGCAGCGGAACGCCTCAGGCACCTCGCGGAGGAGCGCGGACGTCTCCTCCTCGCCGAGTTCCACGGCGTAGGTCCGGGCGTTCGCGGCGGTGTCGCTGGCGGCCGCTGCTCCGGGCAGGTCCTCCGGGAGCCTTGCCACGTTGGAGCGATCCATCCGCCGCCAGTAGTCGAAGGCGGGGGCGGCGGAGGCCGCGTACTCGCGCAGCCGTCTGGACCAGTGCTGGTACGAGGTGGTCTTCGCGGGCAGTTGGATTTCGCGTCCCTGGAGGAGGGACTGGTGCGCCGCCTGGAGATCCTCCAGCAAGACGCGCCAGGAGAAGCCGTCCACGGCCAGATGGTGGGCGAGGAGCAGCAGGCGCCCCGGCTTCCCGTGGCCGAGGTCGAACCACGCGGCCCGCAGCAACGGCCCCTGTTGGAGATCCAGGCTCGCTTGCAGGCTTGCCGCGGTGGCCTCCAGCTCGCGGCGCTGATGTTCCGGGGGCAAGCCGGAGAGATTGAACGTGCTCACGGCTGGCGCGCGCTCCAACTCGACGCAGTGCTGGGTCCAGCCATGCCCGGCTTCTTCAAAGCGCAGCCGGAGCGCGTCGTGATGGACCAGGAGCGCCTGGAGCGCTGGCTCGAGGAACTCCGGGCGGAAGGACGCGTGGGTTTCCAGCAACACGGCCTGGTTGAAGTGGTGGGGGGCAGGTTGGGGCTGCCGGAAGAACCAGCACTGGATTGGCGTGAGTGGGACGTCGCCCTTGACCAGTCCCTGCTCCGCGATGATGGCCCCACCGGTACCCGCCGCCGCAGCGAGTTCCTCGAACGTCTGGTGATCGAAGAGTTGCTTCGGGGTCAGGTGCAGGCCAGCCCGGTTCGCCCGGCCGATCAACTGCACGCCCAGGATGGAGTCGCCGCCGAGGTCGAAGAAGTTGTCGCGGATGCCGACCCGGTCCAGGCGCAGGAGTTCGGCACCGAGG
This sequence comes from Myxococcus sp. MxC21-1, assembly GCF_032612255.1. Lineage (NCBI taxonomy): Bacteria > Pseudomonadati > Myxococcota > Myxococcia > Myxococcales > Myxococcaceae > Myxococcus > Myxococcus sp. MxC21-1. Next base: position 5,551,318 of record NZ_CP123278.1, on the reverse strand, counting down.
GAGCACAGCAGGGCTTGCGCGCGGGTCCGCGGCGCGACGTACGCGTGCTGGGGCTCGCGTGCGAGCGCCTCTGGCGCGGGGAGCGCCCTGCGGTCCACCTTGCCGTTCGGTGACAGGGGCAGTGCGTCCAGTGGCACCACCACCGAGGGGACCATGTGCTCCGGGAGCTTCGCGCGAGCGAACTGGCGCAGTACCTCGGGCTCCACGTCCGCGCCTTCGCCCGGTACCACGTAGGCCACCAGCCGCTTGCTGCCCTCGATGTCCTCGCGCGCGACCACCACCACGTCGCGGACGCCGGGGGCCTGGCCGAGCACCCCCTCAATCTCGCCCAGCTCGATGCGATATCCTCGCACCTTGACCTGCTCGTCCCCGCGGCCGAGGAAGTCCAGCACTCCATCCGGGAAGCGGCGCACCCGATCCCCAGTCCGGTACAGTCTGGCGCCAGGGATGCCGCCGAACGGATCCGGCACGAAGCGCTCCGCGGTCAGCGCCGGCCGGTCGAGGTAGCCGCGGGCCACGCCGTCCCCGCCGATATAGAGCTCCCCGGGCACTCCCACCGGTACGAGGCGCAGGTGCTCGTCGAGCACGTAGAGCCGCGTGTTCGCGATCGGCCGGCCAATCGCGACTGTCCCCGTGCGGGCGTCATCTGGCGTTGCCTCGTGGACGCAGCAGCCCACCACCGTCTCGGTCGGCCCGTACTCATTGATGAGCCGCGTCCCTGGTGCGTGGCTCCTCCAGGGCTCCAGCGCTTCGGCGGTCAAGGTCTCCCCGCCAATGACGAGCGCTCGCGCCTGTCCGGCCAGCGCCGCCGCGTCGAGCTGCCGCGCGAGCAGCCTCAGGTGTGTCGGCGTCAGCTTGACCAGGCTGAAATCCGGCTTCGAGCGGAGTGCCTTGGCCAGTCCCTCCAGCCGGTCGTCCTCTGGGACCAGCGTCACCATCCTTCCTGCCACCAGCGGCGCGAGAAGGCTCGTCACCGTCAGGTCGAAGGAGATGGAGGAATGCACCGGAGCCCCTGAGCCCTCCGCCACGTGGTACGCGCCGGTGCACCAGCTCAGGTAGTTCACCACGCCCCGGTGTTCGATCATCGCCCCCTTCGGCGTGCCGGTGGAGCCGGAGGTGTAGAGGACATACGCCAGGTTCCGGGCGGTGACGGAGACCTCCAGATTCGACGTCGCCTCGCGCGCCAGTGGCTCCTGGTCTGCGTCCAGGCACAGCAGCTGCTCTCCCTGTGAGGGGAGCCTATCGGCGATTCGTTCGAGGGTGACCAGCACCGGAACGCGGGCATCCCGGAGCATGAAAGCGAGCCGCTCGGCGGGGTAGGTGGGGTCGAGCGGGAGGTACGCACCGCCCGCCTTGAGGATGCCGAACAGGCCCACCACCAGCTCCGGACCGCGATCGAGACACAGGCCGACCACCGTCTCGGGGCCAACGCCCATCGCCTGCAAGCGCCTGGCGAGCTGGTTCGCCCGCTCGTTCAGCTCGCGGTAGCGGAGCGCGAAGCCTTCGTGGAGGACCGCGAGGGACTCGGGCGTTCGGCGGACCTGCTCCTCGAAGAGCGCATGAACGCAGGCTGCGTGAGGGTACTCCGTCCGGGTGTCGTTCCAGACGGCGAGCAGTTGCTGCTCCTCGTCCGCGGACAGGAGCGGGAGCGCGGAGATGCGGCAGCCAGGGGCCGCCACCGCGCCCTCCAGGAGCCGCTGGTAGTGGGCCACCATCCGGCGAATGGTGCCTTCATCGAACAGCTCCGTGCTGTACTCCCACTTGCACTCCAGTCCCCGCGGCGTCTCCGCCACGAAGACGGTGAGGTCCAATTTCGCGGAGGACTGCTCCACCTCCACCGGCTGAATCGTGAGGCCGGGCAGCGACAGCTCCGAGAGCGCCACGTCCTGGAGCAGGAGCTTGACTTGAAAGATGGACGCATGGCCCCGGCTCCGCTCGGGATTGAGCACCTTGACCAGCTCCTCGAACGGCAGGTCCTGATGCGCGTACGCGTCCAGCGCCGTGGCGCGCACCTGTCCGAGCAGCTCCCGGAATGGAGGATCTCCTTCGAAGCGGGTGCGCAGCGCGAGCTGGTTGACGAAGAAGCCGATGAGCCCCTGGGTCTCGGCGCGGCTGCGATTGGCCACGTCCGTGCCCACGACGATGTCATCCTGTCCGGAATAGCGATGAAGGAGCGCTTGGAACGCCGCCATCAGCATCATGAACAGGGTCGCGCCTTCGCGCCGTGCCGATGCCCGGAGTGCCTCCGCCAGCTCCGTGGGAATGAGGGACCCCAGGCTGGCGCCCGCGCCACTCCACGCCGCCGGACGCGGCCGGTCTGATGGCAACGCCAGCACCTGCGGCGCGCCCGCGAGCTGCCGCCGCCAATACGAGAGCTGGCGTTCGAGCACCTCCCCCTGGAGCCAGTTGCGTTGCCAGAGCGCGAAGTCCGCGTACTGGATGGGCAACTCCGGTAGCGCGGGCCCGGTGCCGGGAGCCGCGGTGTAGAGCGCGGCCACCTCCCGCACGAGCACGGTCTCGGACCAACCGTCGGAGACAATGTGATGGAGCGTGAGCAGCAGAACGTGATCGTCCGGAGCGAGCCGCAGCAGGGTGGTCCGCACGAGCGGCCCCCGGGTCAGATCGAATGGCCGCGAAGACTCTTCCTGAGCCATCCTCGAGGCGATCGCCTCTCGGCCGTCAGGCGGATGTGCCTCCAGCGACACCACCGGGACAGGATGGGGGGCTGGCGGGACGATGATCTGAACTGGCTGGTCCTCGGCCATCTGGAAGGTGGTGCGCAGCGACTCGTGACGCCGCACGACCTCGGAGCAGGCGCGCTGGAATGCCTCCACGTCGAGCGGACCGCGCAGTCTGAGCGGCACCGCCATGTTGTACAGGGGACTGTCCGGCTCGAGCCGGTCGAGGAACCACAGCCGCTGCTGCGCGAACGACAGCGGAATCCGCGGGGGGCGCGGCGCGCTCGGGATGATGGCGTGGGTGGGGGTGGCCGCGTGGGCTTCTCGAAGGAAATCGATCAGCTCCGATTTGTGGGCGCGCAAGGAAGCGCGCAGCTCCTCGGTGAGCACGCCCTTGGGCGCGCTGCAACGGAGCTGCTCCTGCTCCAGCCACAGCCTCACGCCGCGCTGGCGCAGCCCCGTGACCAGCTCGAGGACCGTCACAACTCCACCTCTTCGCGCTCGGCGTCCTCCGGCTCGTCCTTGGGAGGGCCCGAGGTCGCCCAGCGGAGGGCTTCGATCTTCTCTGCCAGCCGGGCCACGGTGGTCAGCTCGAACAGGGTCCGCAGCGGCAGGTCGACTCCGAAGAGTTCGCGCAGCCGGGAGTGCGCGCGGACGGCGAGCAGCGAGTGACCGCCGAGCTCGAAGAAGTCATCCTCGACGCCGATCGACTGGCGCGACAGCACCTCTTGCCAGAGCGCCACGAGCCGCTCCTCCACATCGGAGCGGGGGGGCGCGGGCGGACGCGCTTCCTGGGCAGCGGCGGCGTCCGGTATGGGCAACGCCTTGCGGTCCACCTTCCCGTTGGCGTTCAGCGGCAACGCGGGCAATACGACGAAGACAGAGGGCATCATGTAGTGCGGCAGATGACCCTGGAGGAACTCACGGAGGATGGTGATGCCCTCCTGGCCGTCGCGGGCGCTGCCCCCGGCAGCTCCGGGCCGGCCCCTCGCGCGGCACCACATAGGCGACCAGCTGTTTGCCGCGGGTTGGCAACTCGCGCGCCACCACCACGGCTTGCCTGACCGTTGGGTGCCGGGCGAGCACCGACTCCACCTCACCTGGCTCCACCCGGAAGCCGCGGATCTTCACCTGGAAGTCCGCCCGGTCGAGGAACTCGATGCTTCCGTCGGGGCGATAGCGGCAGATGTCGCCCGTCTTGTAGAAGCGCGCCCCGCTGAGGGCGGAAAACGGATCCGGCAGGAACGATGCGGCCGTGCGCGCGGGGTTGTTCAGGTAGCCGCGGCCCACCCCGATGCCGCCAATGTACAGCTCCCCAGCGAGTCCGACAGGCACCGGACGCAGCCGCGCATCCAGGATGTACATCGTCAGGTTCGGCAGCGCGTAGCCCACCGGCACGCGCTCCTCGTCGTCCGGTGGTGGCTGGGACACCGTGTAGAGGTTCGTGTCGTCCGAGGTCTCCGTCGGGCCGTAGGCATTGAGCAGCGGCACGCGCGGGTACAGTTTCAGCCACCGTCTGCAAAGCGCGGGCGGGAGCACCTCGCCGGTGGGAATGAGCCAGTGGAGCGCCTGCATCGGCAACCGCGCGGGGTCCATCCGCTCGAGCTGCTCAATCATCGCCGTCATCAACGAGGGAACCACCTCGAGGAGGGTGATGCCTGTCCGGTCCAACTCCGCCAGGAAGCGGGCGGGATCCCGCGTCAGCTCGGTGTCGAGGATCTGGACGCGTGCTCCCAGCATCAGCGGGGCGAGGAACTGCCAGACCGAGATGTCAAAGCACTGTGAGGCCGTTTGAGCCATCACGTCCGCCGGCCCCAGCCGCAGGAAATCAATCATGCCGCGGATGTGGTTGATCTTCCCTGCGTGCTCCAGCATGGCGCCCTTGGGGGCGCCCGTGGAGCCGGACGTGTAGATGACATACGCCAGGTTCCGCCCGTGGCTGCGGCAAGGCGGATCGTCCACTGGGGCCTGGCGCTCCAACAACTCCGGGATCTCCAATGCGCGTGGCCGGGCACCGGCGGGCAGGAGCGCCAGCGCCGCGTCGAGCAGCGCGCGGCGCTCACGGGACACCACCACGATGGGGGTCTGGCTCTGTCCGAGGATCTGCGCCAGCCGCTCGGCGGGGTGCTCTGGATCCAGCGGGAGGTAGGCGCCTCCCGCCTTGAGAATCCCGACGATAGAGGCGAGGAAGTCCACCCCGCGATCGCCGAGCAGCGCGACGACGACGTCGGGCCCCGCGCCTTCTGTGATGAGCGGATGCGCCAGCCGGTTGGACCGGGCGTTGAGCTCACGGTAGGTGAGCTGGTCGTCGCGGTGGGCCACGGCGATTGCGTCCGGGGTCCGTGCGACCTGCTCCTGGATGAGCTGCGGGATGGAGCTGTTGAACGGGTAGTCCGCCCGCTGCTGGTTCCAGTCGAGCAGGACTTGTCGGCGCTCGGCGTCCGGCAGCATCGAGAGTTCGTCCAGGCGCCGCCCGGGGTGATGGGCCAGCTCCTCGAGCAGCCGCGCGTAGTGCGTCAGCAGCCGCGCGAGCGTCGCGTCGTCGAGCTGCCGGCGATCGTAGCTCGCCAGGAGGGTGAAGGCGGGACCGGGGACGACGTCGATGTGAAGGATGTAGCTGGTGAAGTCGTAGGTCTCGATGTCCGTGACGGTCACGCCATGGCCCGGCGAGGTCTCGGCGTGGGAGAAGGGGAAGCTCTCGAAGACGAGCAGCGTCTCGAAGAGGTTCTGGCCGCGCGGCACCTCGCTCCAGCCGTGAATCTGCACGAGCGAGCTGTACTCATACTGGCGCGCCTCGGCCTGCTCGCGCTGGAGCTGTTGGAGGTATGGCAGGACGTGGCCGTCTGGATCGACCCGCGTCCGCACCGGCTGGGTGTTGATGAACATCCCCACCATGGATTGCGCCCCCGGCAGGCTGGCGGGCCGTCCGGATACCGTGGTGCCAAAAACCACGTCGGACTGGCCGCTATAGCGGCTGAGCAGCAGCGCCCAGATGCCTTGGAAGAGGGTGTTCGGCGTCAGCGCGTGCGTCCGGGCCAGGGCGCGGAGTTGCTCCGAGGTCTCTCCGGAAAGATTGAACGAGGCGCGCCCATGCCAGGAACCCTCGGCCTTCGTGGCCCGCGCCACCGGCAGGGGCGTGGGCGAGGCGAAGCCTGCCAGCCGCTCGCGCCAGAAGTGCTCTGCCTGCCCGGATGATTGCTGTTGGAGCCAGGCAATGTAGTCGCGGTAGGGGCGCGTGACGCCGCGCGCAGGGCGTTCACCCCGGACGAGCGCGTGATACGCGTCGAGGCACTCCTCGAGGAGCAGCCCGAGAGACCAGCCATCCAGCAGCAGGTGATGACAGCTCCAGACGAACGTGTGGGTCCGAGGGCCGGTGCGTATGAGGAGCAGCCGCATGAGCGGCGCCTGTTCGAGCGCGAACCCGCGCTGGCGATCCGCATCGAGGAGGGCCGCCAGCTCACGGCGCTGTGCCTCCGGTGCGAGGTGGCTCCAATCCTGCCGGGTGAGCTGCACGGAGACGGCGCGGTGGACGACCTGGAGGGGCTCCTCCAACTCCTCCCAGGTGAACGAGGTGCGCAGCGCTGGGTGCTGATCGAGGACGTGCTGCCACGCTGTCTCGAAGTGCGCCGGCTCCACCTGCCCCTCCAGTGTGCACGTAATCTGGAGGAAATACTGTCCTGCCTCGGGCGCGTACAGGGTGTGGAAGAGCATCCCCTGCTGCAGGGGCGAGAGCGGGTAGATGTCTTCGATGGCGTGGTGTGACATCAGTCAGCCCGTCCGGTTCGTTGAGAGGGACACGCCGCGAGCAGGGCGGCAATGCGAGAGGTACCGTTCTTCCAATGGCAGTTCAATCCAGGGAACACGTTCCACGCCTATGTATGGGTGAAGCGTGCGCCGCGCGCCCACGCCACGCGTTCGTCGAGGCGGCGGCTCAACCGGTAGAGTGCCGGACTGAAGCCCATTCGGGGCCAGGCGCGGGAGGCGGCCAGATTGGTTGCGCGCCAATCGGTGACACAGGCGCGGAATCCCATTCGCCTGGCCTCCTCCACACCGCGCGCGAACAGCGCACGGCCAACGCCGCGGCAGCGAACGTCCTCCCGCGTGACTCCTACCGTTAAGGTGACGCTCTTCGGAGGCGTCAGCAGGTCGTCGGGTGTCTGCTCGGCAGGGCTGAAGATGGCGAACCCGAGCAGCCGTCCATCCTGCTCGGCGAGCCAGATGCGATCGGCTTCGCCCTCAATCAGCTCCGTGTAGTCCTGCGGCCAGTCTTCGGAGAACTCGGGCAGGTACGGCGCGAACACGGGTGACGCGCGCTGGTGCTCGAAGATGTGCCCCGCCATTTCCAGGAGCCGATCCAAATCGTCCATGCCCGCACGGCGGATCCGGAGGGGGCTGTCCAGGACGCCGGGCCGAAGGTCCACCGGGTCCAGGGCACGGAGCGCGTGGACTTGCTCATGCCCGAAGCCGGCGCCGTACCAGGCCTCGAGTGCGGGACGATCATGGGCTGGGACGAGCGCGGCGTGAACGAAGCAGCCTTCCTGGACCCACTGCGCGGCCAGGGCCGCATACAGGTCGCGGTACACCTCGGGGCTCGTTCCCGGGGCGAGGGCGTGGCCGGGCGCGAACAGCCATGCCGAGCGCCCCCACGTGGTGTCGATCCGCAGTGTCCCGAGGGCGAAGCCGATGAGCTGCCCATTCTGGAGCGCGGCGAAGCCGCTCGTGCGAGGCCGCTGCCGGAGCGCTTCCAGGATCCGCCGCGCTTCGATGGCTGACTCGGGCTCACCCGGCAACAGCGGGAGCGCGGCCCGATGGGCACGGTGCCGCAGGGCGAGCAGCGAGGCGGCCGCTTCCAGGTGCTCGTTCGCGAAGGGGACCAGGTTCATGGTCCGAGCTTGTCCCGTCTTCCGCGGACAGTCCATGTTCCCTGGACGCCATGCCGCGGCCTCACTCCACGGGCTGCGTCAACGCCAGACGCACCAGTCGCATCGCTTGTTCGAGCAGCTTGGGGTCGTCGGATGGGAAGCGGTAGGGGAACCGGTACCGCGCGCGCAGCGCCGCCACACGTCCGGCGATCTGCTCCGTCGGCTGCGTCTGGAGGATCGCCGCGACGAAGAGCCCGGCGAGCTCCTCCATGTCGTCGGCCATGAGTCCGTGGTACGTGGGCTCGTTCAGGCCGACCCGGAGGACCGGTTCAGAAATCCCGGGCAGCGATGGATAGGCATTGGTGCGGATGCCCGCGTCGAACAGCCGCTGGCTCGCGGTGAACGCGTCCACGCCGGATGCCCGCGTCCGGATCCAGAGCTGATGGCCGGCCGAGAAGCCGCGTTCCTTGCCGTCAAGTTCCAACCCAAGACGATCGAGCGCGGCGCCGAAGCGCCGGGTATTCAGCACCACCTGGGCGGCGTACTGCTCACCCCGGCAGTGCTTGAACTCGAGCAGCGCCAACGCCAGGCTCACCGTCGCGCCGAAGTGGTGGCTGCTCACCATGTACTGCTGGGTTGCTCGGAAGCGCTCGAAGAGCTCTCTCCGGTTGGTGGCGAAGATGGCCTTCTGCGGTCCTGGGAAGGTCTTGTGGGTGGAGCCGCCGAAAGAGTGGGCGCCCTCCGCGAGCGGATTGGGAATCTGGCGGCCGAGCACCAGACCCATCCAATGGCTTGCGTCGATGTGGAGCAGGGCGTTCGGGGCCTCTCGCTGGACGGCCCGCGCCAGCCGTTCGACGCCCAGGGGAAACAGCGCATTGGACTGATCGATGTAGACGAGCCCCGGCTGGTGGGCCCGCAGCGTCTCGGCGAACTGTGTCTCGTCCACGGTGTGCGCGTCGGGGCCCGTGGCGTAGCAGACCTTCAATCCCAGCCGGGCGGCGACGCTCGCGGTCGCATAGTGCCCGCCCTGGGCGCGGGACAGCAGCATCACCGTGGAGCCAGGGGGGCCTCCGAGCGCGGACAGCGTCAGGGTCATCAGGTTCAACCCGGACAGCGCGCGCACGTTGACGAACTCGGCGCCGGCCAGCTCGCGCAGCAGCGGCCTCGCCAGCTCGGTCTCCAGCGAGGACACTTCTTGTACGCCTCGGAACTCCCAGGGCTCGTCTTCTGCCCCATCATTGAAAAAATAGCGGTGGTGTAGATCGAGCAGCATCGGCAGCTTGGCCAGCGCCGACATGCTGTTCTCGCTCGGCACCATGTTCAGGGTGCGCGCGGCGCGTGTCTCGTGCTGTTCGAGGCGGGTCAGGATCTCTGAGATCTGTTCCAGGTCCACGGACACTCCTTGAGGGAGGCCCGAGAGACAGGCCTCCACCGTGCAATCCTAACGTCATGTGCCAGGCGCGGGTTCGCTGGCGGGGCCATGAGCGGCACTTGCATGACTTTCCCATGATTGGCACAATCCTGGACTCTCGCCGGAGGGTTCAGGATGAACGTCCGGATGCGCAGCCCCCACGTCGCGTGAGCACGTCCAGACGGCAGCGCGCTTCAGCCGTTCCCGGGCGGGCGCGTGGGCCGGGTGGGGAAGCGTTCGAGGCGGTGAGGAATGGCAAGGTCGACACCGCAGGTGGGTCTCCCTCTTGAGGACGCTTCATCCTTCCTGCTGCACGAGCAGGTCGCGGAGCAGGCCCGGCGCACGCCGGACGCCATCGCGATCTGGTCGGAAGAGGGGGAGGTGTCCTATGGCGAGTTGGAGGCTCGTGCCAACCGGCTCGCCCACCACCTGAGGCGGCTTGGGGTGGGGCCCGAGTCTATCGTGGGGCTGCACGTCCCACGCTCCATCGACATGGTGGTCGGTGTGCTTGGGATCTGGAAGGCGGCGGGTGCCTATCTTCCGCTCGATCCGGAGTACCCCGCCGAGCGCCTGCGGCTCTTCCTGGCGGACGCACGCGCGGATGTGCTGGTGACCTCCGGCGCCGTGGACGCGCGGTGGGAGTGGGGCGGCGATCGTGTCGTCGATCTACGGCGGGATGCGGCCCGAATCGCTTCCGAGCCCGATTCCCCGCCCGACAACGGACTCGCCGCCGAGCACCTGGCCTATGTCATCTACACGTCGGGCTCTACCGGGAGCCCGAAGGGCGTGATGGTGACGCACCGGGCGGTGGCCAACCACTTGCGCTGGCGTCAGGCGACGTACCCCCTTGGGGCGGCAGACGCGTTCCTGCAAAAGGCCTCGCTGAGCTTTGACATTTCGGTCTGGGAGATCTTCGCGCCGTTGATCGCTGGCGCGCGTCTGGTGCTGTCCCGGCCGGGTGGGCAGCGGGATGGAGGCTACCTGTCCAGCTTGATCGCGCGGCAGAACGTGTCCGTCGCGCACTTCGGCCCCACGTTGCTTCGGATGCTGCTGGAGGCGCCAGAGCTGGAGCGCTGCGTATCGCTGCGGCACGTCTTCTGTGGTGGCGAGGTGGTCCCGGTCTCCTTGTGTGAGCAGTTGCTGGCGCGGGTGCCGGCGCGGCTTCACCACCAATATGGGCCGACCGAGGCGACCATCGATGCCTCCTGCTGGGACTGTGTCCCCGGGGAGACGCGCTCCTATGTCCCGATGGGAGCGCCGGTGTCGAATACGCGGCTCCATGTCCTGGACGCGCGTGGTCATCTCGCCGCGCCGGGTGAGGTGGGAGAGCTCTTCATCGGGGGCGTGGGGCTGGCACGGGGATACCTCCGGCGCCCGGACCTCACGGCCGCTGCCTTCGTCCCGGATCCGTTCAGCGAGGAGCCAGGCGCGCGGCTGTACCGCACGGGAGATCTCGTCCGACGGATGCCGGATGGGACGCTGCAGTTCCTTGGACGCCGCGATCATCAGGTCAAGGTTCGTGGCTACCGCGTCGAGCTGGGCGAGATCGAGGCGGCCCTCGCGGGTCACCCCGGGCTCCGCGAGGCGGTGGTGGTCCATGGCGAAGGGGCGGGCGAGCGCCGACTGGTGGCTTATGTCGTCCCGGCGCGGGATGCCGCGGAGCCGCTCGGGCTCACGGCGCTTCGGGCGTTCCTGGAGCGGTCCTTGCCGGACTACATGGTTCCGGCGGTCTTCGTTCAGTTGGACGGACTTCCCCTGACCTTGACAGGCAAGGTGGACCGTGGCGCGCTGCCCGAGCCATCGGCGTTCAACCGCCTCGTGCCATCAGGCCTTCAGGAGGCGCCGCGGGATTCGCTGGAGGAAAGGCTGTCTCAGCTCTGGGGAGAGGTGCTGCGCGTCGCGCCCCCGGGACGCCACGCGCACTTTCTGGAGCTGGGGGGGGACTCCATCCTCGCTGTCCGGATCGCTGCCCGTCTCCGCGAGGCGGGTTGTCGGTGCCGGCCCTCCCAGCTCTTCAGCCATCCCACCATCGCGGAGCTGGCCGGGGTGCTGCGCGCGGCCTCGCAGCAACTCCTGGAGGGTGGGAGCGCCTCCGCTGTCTCGGGGGAAGAGCGGCCCACTTCTACCCTGGCAGAGCCGTATCCGCTCTCGCCGATGCAGGAGGGAATGCTGTTCCACACGCTGCTCGCGCCCGGTTCGCGCGTGTACCACGAGCAGTTGGAGTTCGAACTTCGTGGTCCGCTCGTTCCGGAGCTCATCGAGCAAGCGTGGTGTGAGGTGGGAGCCCGTCATCCAGGGCTGCGGATGCGCTTCCAGTGGGAGGGGCTCTCCGCTCCACGTCAATTCGAGGCGCGGGAGTTGCCGCCGGTCGAGTGGTGGGACTGGCGCTCACAGGAGCCGCACGCGTTCGAGGAACGGCGCGAGCGTTTTCTCGCCGAGGATCGGGCGCGCGGTTTTTCGCTCACGGACGCGCCGCCGGTGCGCCTGTCGGTGGTTCGGCTGGAGGATGGGCGGTATTGGGCCGTCTGGAGCCTGCACCACCTCGTCTTTGATGGCTGGAGCGCGGCGCTCGTTCTGGGCGAACTCTTCGCCACGTACGCGGCGCTCCGGGCTGGGACCCGCCATGCGCTGCCCCCGGCCCGGCCGTACCGGGATTTCGTGCGATGGGTCCGCTCGCGCGATTTCTCCGCGGAGGCTCCCTTCTGGAGGGAAACGCTGGGCCCTGGCGTCTCTCCAACGCCCTTGTTCGTGGACCGCCGGCCCACCCGCCGCGTGCCGGAGCCGGACGCGGCGCTGCGGTTGCGGCTCGACGCCGGACGGACCGCTCGGCTCAAGGCCCTGGCGGTGCGTCACCGCATCACGCTGAACACGCTTCTGGCGGGAGCGTGGGCCGTGCTCCTGGGGCGCTACAGCGGCCAGCGCGAGGTGATGTTTGGGCTGGCGGTGTCCGGGCGTTCCATCGAACTGGACGGAGTGGAGGGCATCGCCGGGTTGCTGCTCAACACGTTGGCCGTGCGGGTGGAGGTGCCCTCCCAGGCCACCGCCGATGGCTGGCTGCGCACGCTCCAGGCTCGACTCACCGAGCTCCTTGCTCACGAGCAGACACCACTCGCCGAGGTCCAGCGGTGGTGCGCCGGCAAGCCCGGTGAGGCGCTCTTCGAGAGCCTGCTCGTCTTCGAGAATTACCCTGCGGAGGCGGCGTGCTGGAGCCCGCCGGGCACCGGGCTCGTTGTCGAGCGCCGCTTCGGCGCGGCGCGTGCTCCTTATGCGCTCACGATCACCGCGCGTCCGGGCGAGGCGCTCGAACTCTGGGCCTCCTACGAGCGTGACCGGTTCAGCGACGAGGTGATTCAACGGTTGTTGGGGCACCTGGAGCAGTCACTCTGGGCGCTGGTGGAGGGAGGCTCCAAGGCGCTGGCGTCGTTGGAGTTGCTGCCGGCGGACGAACTGTCGGCGCTGCTGGAGCGAGGCCGAGGACCGCGGGTGGCACCCGCGGTCGAGGCCGATCTCCCCGCCCTGTTCGAAGCCCAAGCCGCGCGCACCCCGGAGACCGTCGCTGCGGTGTTCCAGGATGAGCGGGTGACGTACCGCGAACTGGACGCGCGCGCGAACCAGCTCGCGCACATGCTGCGAGGGCATGGCGTCGGTCCAGAGGTGCGGGTGGGGCTCTGCCTCCCGCGCTCGCTGGAGCTGCTGGTCGCGGTGCTCGGGGTGCTCAAAGCGGGCGGGGCTTATGTCCCGTTGGATCCAGACTACCCGGTCGAGCGGACGGCCTACGTGATGGCGGACGCGGGCGTGGCCGTGCTGTTGACGCAGTCCTCGGTGCGCGGCCGGCTTCCCGCGGGGCAGGTCCGGTCAATCCTCTTCGATGAAGTGCGCGCCGAGCTGGCCGCGTTGCCCTCCACGCCGCCGCCGCGTCCGACGCTCTCCTCCCGGTTGGCGTACGTCCTCTACACCTCCGGCTCCACCGGGCGTCCCAAGGGCGTGATGGTGACGCACCAGAACGTGCTCAACTTCCTCCAGTCGATGAGGCGCGAGCCGGGGCTGGGGCCCGAGGACGTGGTGCTCGCGCTGACCTCACTCTCCTTCGACATCGCGGGGCTGGAGTTCTTTCTGCCGCTGGCGGTGGGAGCCCGCGCGGAGATTGCTCCGCAGGCGTGGCAACGCGATGGGGCACTCCTGGCCGCGGGGCTGAGCAGGTGCGGCGCGAGCGTGCTGCAGGCCACCCCCGCCACCTGGCAGATGCTGTTGCAGGCCGGGCTCCCGGCGGCCTGCGGCTGCGAGCCTTCTGCGGTGGAGAGGCCATGTCCCGGCCGCTTGCCCGCGCGCTCGGGGACGCGGCCGTAAGCGTTTGGAACCTGTACGGCCCCACCGAGACGACCATCTGGTCCGCGGTGGAGCACCTCCAGGACGAGGAGGCCGACCCGTCACTCGGACACGCCATCGACAACACGGAGTTGTACGTCCTCGATGCGGGTGGACGCCTGGCGCCGGTGGGCGTCGCCGGCGAGCTGTTCATTGGCGGCGAGGGCGTGGCCCGGGGCTACCTTGGTCAGCCAGCGCTCACGGCGGAGCGCTTCGTTCCGGATCCCTTCTCGGCCCGGCTGGGGGCGCGCCTGTACCGCACGGGCGATCTCGTCCGCTGGCGGGAGGGCGGGGGGCTCGAGTTCCTTGGACGCATCGACCATCAGGTGAAGGTGCGTGGCTACCGCATCGAGCTGGCGGAGATCGAGACGACGCTCGCAGGGCATCCGGCGGTGGAGCAGGCGGTGGTCGTTGCCCGGGTGCACGCGGCAGAGGATGTGCGGCTGGTGGCCTACTTCATCCCGCGGACGGGCCAGGATGGGAGGGATGTGCAGGCGCTGCGCCAGTGGCTCTCGGAGCGGTTGCCTGGGCCCATGGTGCCCACCGTGTTCATCCCGCTGGCCTGCTTCCCGTTGACGCCGAACGGCAAGGTTGATCGCCGCGCATTGCCAGCTCCGGATTGGGGGCCGCGCCACGGGGAGCGGGGGCGTCTGTCCCGCCGCGGAGCGCCACCGAGCGCGCCGTGGCGGAGCTCTGGCGCGAGCTGCTGGGGGGAGTGCGGTCTCCGGCGTGTTCGACAGTTTCTTCACGGTGGGCGGACACTCGTTGCTGGCGGTCCGGTTCGCCATGCGGGCGCGCACGACCTTCAGGGTCGAGCTGCCGCTTCAGGCGCTGCTCGAACAGCCGACCATCGCGGGGATGGCAGCGGTCATCGACGCCGCGTTGGAGCGCTCGCCGGTTCCGAGAGGGGAGGCGGAGGCGGATCCGCTGGCCGACGCCGTGCTGCCACCCGGGATCGAACCTCGTGGCCCGATGCCCGCGCGGCCTCGCCCCCTCGGCACCTCCTGCTGACTGGCGCGACCGGCTTCGTGGGGGCCTTCCTGTTGAAGGAGTTGCTGGAGCGGCTGCCCGCGCGCATCCACTGCCTCATCCGAGCGGCTGGGCGCGCGGAGGCGGGGGCCAGACTGGAACGAAAGCTCCGCGCCTATGGGCTCTGGGAGGAGCGCTTCCGGGAGCGGATTGAACCTGTTCCGGGAGATCTGGCAGAGCCCGGGCTGGGGCTCTCGTCCGCGCAGTTCGAAGCACTTGCCGGGCGGATCGACGCCATCTACCACTGCGGCGCGGTGGTGAGCTTCCTCTACCCATACCGGGAGATGAGGGCGCCCAACGTGCAAGCGACGCAGGCGCTTCTGGAGCTTGCGTGCCGGGGCCGGCCGAAGGTGTTTCACCACGTGTCCACGCTGTCCGTCTTCCCGCCGCATCTTCGCCAGGGAGGGGGCCTGCTCGCGGAGGATGATGCCATCGAGGGCGCGACGGGCTTTCGCACCGGTTATGCCCAGAGCAAATGGGTGGCGGAGCGGTTGGTGGCGCAGGCCCGTAGCCGGGGCATGCAGGTCGCCATCTACCGCTTGGGCAACGTGACCGGCCACAGCCAGACGGGCGTCTGGAACACCACCGACTTCGTCACCCGGAGCCTGAAGAGCTTCATCCAACTCGGCAGCATGCCGGTGTTGGATGGCACGCTGGATTTGCTACCGGTGGATTTCGTGGCGAAGGCAATCGTGCACCTCTCGCGAGAGCCCGAGTCCTCCGGGAGGACGTTCCATCTGAGTCACCCAAGCCCGGTGTCGGCCGGGCTGCTGCGGGGGTGGCTGGAGACGTTGGGCTATTCGCTGCGGAGTCTGTCGCAGACCGAGTGGCTCGATGAGTTGCGGCGGGAGACCGAGCGTCGGGACCACAACGCGCTGTTCGCGCTCGCTCCGCTGATTGGAGCGCGGGAGGCGCCGGGCGGCGCGGGGCCCCTGCGGTTCTTTTCATCCTGGGGACGCGTGGATCACCGGAACACGCGCGCGGGATTGGAGGGCAGTGGCATCGAATGCCCGCTGGTGGACGAGTCCCTTTTCCGCACCTACTTCAAGTACTTCGTCGAGAGCGGCTTCCTTCGCGCGCCTGGAGCCTGAGCGCCGGCCCACGCCGGCCGGGGCTCTACGGCCTAGTCGGACACCTCTGGAGGCAGCATGTCCTGGCAGCGCCGGATGCCCCGCTGGGCCTCCACGAGCTGCGGATGGTCGCGCTTCAAGGCGCGATAGAGGGTGATGGCCGTCTCGCAGTTGCCGTCGTTCTCCAGGGCGCGGGCGCGGGCCATGCGCTTCGAGGCGTCCTCCACCTTGCCCGCGAGCGCCGCCAGCTCGGGCTCGACGGCCTCCAATCCCAGGCTCCGTGCCTGGGCCAGCCGTTTCATCGCGCTGTCCAGCCGGCCTTCGTTGAAGTCATTGCCGATGTCGATGGCCTGTCCCGCCGCGAGCACCTTGAGCTGCCGGGTCGCGACATCGTCGGGCGCCGCCTCCACCCTCCCGGTGGTGGCGTGAGGTGACGCTCCGGCCTCTTTGGCGGGGGCGCCACAGGGGGCGCCGGTTGCGCCGGGGAGGCGACTGGAACCAGGGTTCCCTCCTTGACGTCGTCGCCGCTCCCGCCCCGGATGGCCACGAGGCCCACGCCGCCCAGGAGCAGGACGCCCGCGATGCCCAGCCCCACCACCGCGCTGGACTTCGAGTGCTTCGGCGCCGCGTAGGGGGAGGCCGCATGCGCTGTCTTGTTGAAGCCCTCAGCGCCCACCCGGAGTCCGGAGGGCGCGGCGGGTTGGGTCAGCGGAATGGGCGCGGTGCCTGTCACCGGCGCGGCCTCCGCCGGGGCGGCGCGCACCAGGGTGGCCTCGGAGCCCTCCGTGCCAAAGAGGAGCGTGGCCGGTCGCGCTGGTTCGAGGCCGCCGCCGGTGATGGCGGGGTTGACGCCGCTGACGGCGCGGCGGCTGGTGAGGGTGGGCAGCGCGTTGACCAGGTCCGATGCGAAGGCCTCCATGGTGGCGTAGCGCTCCTCGCGGCGCTTCGCGGTGGCCTTCTGGATGACGGCGTCGACGGCTGGATGTTGGAGGTCCGCCGTCACCTGCGCCAGTCGTGGCATGGGCTGGTGGACCTGCTTCTGCATGATTTCGGAGACGCTGTTGCCGTCAAAGGGCTGCTGACCGGTGAGCAGCTCGAAGAGGACGATGCCCACCGCGTACACGTCGGCGCGGGCGTCCACGTCCAGGCCCATGGCCTGCTCGGGGGACATGTAGCGCGGCGTGCCGGCCACCGAGCCCTGGATGGTGAGCCGTGTCGCGCCGTCGGTGATTCGGGCGATGCCGAAGTCCAGCACCTTCACGTGCCAGCCGCGCATGCCCTGCCGGACCATGATGTTCTCCGGCTTGAGGTCGCGGTGGATGACCTGGCGCGCGTGGGCATAGGCGAGCACGTCCGCCACCTGGAGGACGATGTCCACGGCCTCGTCGAGCGCGAGCCGGCCACACGTGGCGAGCAGGCTCTTGAGGTCATCCCCCTCCACGTACTCCATGGAGATGTAGAGGCTGCCTTCCTCGTCCTGCCCGAAGTCGTGCAGCGTCACCGCGTTGGGGTGGGCCACCCGCGCGTAGCTCTTGGCTTCGTTGAGGAAGCGGCGGGCCACGTCCGGGTCCATGGACAGGCCGCTGTTGAGGAACTTCATCGCCACCTGCTGACCGATGCCCACCTGTTCGGCCAGGTACACCGAACCCATGCCGCCCTGGCCCAGCCGCCGGAGGATGCGGAAGCGGCCCGCCACGACACGGCCGAGCATCCGGTCCACGGCCGGCGCCACCGTCAGCAACTCGGTGCCACCACAGGCCGGACAGGCGCCGTCCCACTTCTCATGCTGGACCTCGCACCGCTGGCAGATGAAGAGCGACATGGTGTCCTTGCAGGGCCGGAGGGGAGGGGACCGCGGTCAGCGCGTGGCCGGGGCGTAGCGCTGGAAGAGGATGCGCTCCAGCTCGCGAGCTCCCGCCTCGGGAGACTTCCGCTGGGCGGAGGCCGCGCGGAGCACGTCCGTGCGCGCATCTTGCGGCAGGTCCGTCTCCAGCACCGTCAGCGCGCCGTCCAAATCTCCGGCACGCTGGAGCGCGGCGGCGCGCCACACTCGGTACTCGTTGCGCTCGGGCGCCGCGGATGCGGCCTTCGCGAACAGGCGCTGCGCCCCGGCGGAGTCTCCACTCTGGAGCGCCGCGAGCCCTTCCAGGAAGGGTGCCTGGGCAGCGGCCTTGGCGGACGGCTCCCCCGTGTCGCGAGCCGGTCGAAGAGCGCGCCGGACTCCCGCAGGCGCGCCGGGGGAGCGCTTCACCGGCCAGCGCCCGCTGGTGCAGGTCGTCGGTGGTGGCCTGGGAGGCCGCGCTCAGCCGCGCGGCCATGTCGCCCAGGTCCGTGCCCAGGTAGCCCTCGGACACCAGCGTGCGCAGCGTCTCGCCCGCGGCGCCGGGGCCCACCAGCCGGCCTTCCTCCAGCGCGGCGAAGAAGCCGGCCTTCAGCTCCACGTGCCGGGCCGTCATGTCGGGCGGCACCTTGTTGCGCTTCTTGCGGCGCGCCGCCTTCAGCTTGCGCTCGCACAGGGCCAGCTCGCGCTGCGCCTTGGTGCGGTCCTGGATGTCCGGCGCGCTGCGCACGTAGGCGCGGTAGGCGGCGCAGGCACCGGGGACGTCCTTGGCCCCCATGCGCGCGCGGGCCAAGCCCAGGTAGGCGGGCAGCAGGGACGGGTTGGCGCGCGTGGCCTGGAGCAACACCTTCGCCGCGTCCTTGTGCTTGCGCTTGTTGTAGAGGCGGGTGCCCTCGGCCAGCAGCGCATCGCCACGGCCGACGGAGGGCCCCACCAGGGGCTCGGCCAGGGACAGGCCACACGTCAGCAGCACACAGGCCCACGTCAGGCGCCGCAGGTCAGAATGCATAGCCCAGCCCTCCGCGAATGTTGCTCGTTCCGGCAATCTTCTTCAGCAGCGTGAAGCTGTGCTGGTACGCGACGGAGGCGTACAGGCCCTCGTATACGAAGATGCGCGCGGTGGCCTGTCCGGACGCGTGCAGGTCCAGCGCATAGAGGCCGTCCTTGAAGATGGCCGCGTCACCCGCACGTTCCTTCACCAGCAGTCCTCGGCCCTCCAGTCCCACCTGGATGGCGAAGGACACGGGCCCGAGCACGTAGCGCAGCTGCGGCTGGAGCGCGCGCAGCGACACCGCCTGTACCTGCGTGTCCAGCGACGACACGCCGTCCGGCCCCGCGCCGCCCACGCCAGGCGGTACGTCGATGCCCAGCGTCCATGTGTCGCCCGTGGAGGCGTAGGTGGCGCCCACCAGCATGACGCCGAAGAACTGGCCATAGCGGCCGTACTCGACGCCCACGCCGCGCAGATTGCGCGAGCCCGGCGCGCGCACGTCCCGGGTGCGCAGGCTCTCCAGCTCCTC
The DNA here is from genome assembly GCF_032612255.1 of Myxococcus sp. MxC21-1. NCBI lineage: Bacteria > Pseudomonadati > Myxococcota > Myxococcia > Myxococcales > Myxococcaceae > Myxococcus > Myxococcus sp. MxC21-1. Next base: position 5,532,543 of record NZ_CP123278.1, on the reverse strand, counting down.
CGAGGTGCTCAGCGGCTGGGACGCCAGCGACGTGCCCGTGAGGCGCTGCATCTCGAACGAGGCCTCCAGGTAGCTCTGCCGCGCCATGGTGGCTTCCTTGCGGCGGCGCATGGCCAGCTTGAAGGACTGCATGGAGGTGGGCGTCAGCGCGTGCTCCAGCGTGTATGTCCCGCCGGGTGCGATCTCCGCCTTCACCTCGTGGGGCTCGTAGCCGTCCAGCGTCAGCGACACCCTGCGCGTGCCGGGCTGGATGCCCTGGTCCACCACGGTGGTCCCCACCGGCTGCCCGTCCACGCGAATCTCCGCGCCCTCCGGCTGCGCCTTCACCACCAGCCGCGCGGGCACCTTCTCCAGCGCGGCGTCCAGCTTCACCTGCTGGCGCGAGCTCAGCACGCGCGTCTCTTCCTTCGGAAGGTGCGAAGCCAGCTCGAAGCGGAAGGTGTGCTCACCCGGCAGCACCTCCGTGGTGAAGGGCGTGGAGCCCACCTTCACGCCGTCGATGAAGACGGTGGCCCCCGCGGGCGTCGTCTCCGCCACCACCGTGGCATTGAGCGACAGGAACTTCACCAGCACGCCGGCCAGGGCCTTCTCGAACGCGGGGTTCGCCGTCTCCGCCTGACCCCGGGCGCCCGTGCCGGGCCGGATGCTGACGGCGCGGAAGCGGTAGCCGGCGTCGTCCTGGCCCACCTGCACCAGCACCACGCGCTCCAGGCCCAGTGATTCCAGGTACGCCTCCAGCGGCTCCCGGCAGCGCGCCTCGCCGGACACGCAGCGCAGGTCGCCGCCCTGGCCCTTCAGGTGCCGGCCAGGGCGCCCCGGCCGATGAGCTGCTCCGCCTGCACGTCCTGCGGTATCAGCGCGGCAATCCCTTCCTCGGTGCGTTGCAGCAACGCGTCCTGTCCTGGGTACAGGGCCTGGACGAGCCACAGCGTGTGCGAAGGGGTGGGGGCCTGGGTGTCCGGGGGCATTCCGGGTGCGGCGCCGGCGCTCAGCGCCAGGCTGACACTCAGGAGACAGGAGACGAACATGGCGTCCTCGGGGGAGAGGGCCGCGGCGGAACCGACCGGCGGCCCCCGTCCAAGGTGTACGCCAATGAACGCTCTCCTGCCTAGGGGGGAGGTCCGAGAACAGAGGGATTTCTGGGAAGCCGCCTTCCAGGGGCTTCCTGCTCGCCTGCCCTCCGGCCGCATGCAGGGAAGCTGGGGGCTGGAGGTCGCCTGGGGTGTGGGGAATGCGCATCGTTCCCCCGGTCGCAGCACCTCCGAGGAGGCGGAATGGTTCTCCCTGGCAAGGGAATGGGCTGGAAGAAGTTCTTTCTGGCGCTGAAGGACGAGTGGACGCGCGACGAGGTGGGGGACGTCGCTGGCGCGCTCACCTTCCGGATGATTCTGGCGCTGTTCCCATTCCTGCTGTTCCTGGTGTCGCTGGCGGGTCTCCTCATCGAGCCCGCCCAGGCCCAGGTGCTCATCCAGGAGCTGGCGCGGGTGGCGCCCCGGGAAGTGACGTCCATCCTGAGCGAGCGCATCGAGGCGCTGGCGAACAGCCGGCCGGTGGGGCTGCTGACGGTGGGCGGTGTCGGTGCCGTCTGGGCGGCCTCCGCGGGCGTGGTGGCGCTGATGACGGCGCTCAACAAGGTCTACGGCGTGTCGGAGTCGCGTCCCATCTGGAAGCTGCGCGGCATCGCGCTGCTGGTGACACTGGGCGGAGCGGCGGTGGCCATCTTCGCGGCGTTCGCGGTCGTCGTTACGCCCGTCATCGCTGGCAAGCTCCCCGGCGGGTTGGGCACCGTGCTCATGTGGCTGCGGCTCCCGGTCGCGGGCCTGCTGATGATGTTCCTGTGGGCGGTGCTGTACTACGTGCTGCCGGACGTGAATCAGAAGTTCCGATTCATCACCCCGGGCTCGGTGGTGGGCGTGCTCATCTGGGTGTTCGCGTCGTGGGGCTTCTCCCAGTATGTGGCCAACTTCGGCAAGTACGACGTCAACTACGGCGCCATCGGCGGTGTCATCGTCATGCTGCTGTGGATGTGGATCTCCGCGCAGGTCATCCTGCTGGGCGCGGAGATCAACGCCATCCTCGAGCACCGCTCCCCGGACGGAAAGGCGCCGGGCCAGAAGGTCCCGGAGCAGGGCAAGGCGCTGACCGCCACCAAGACGGAGCTGGAGGCGGGAGGCGCGTCGCTTCCGGGCGCTCCGGGCTTCCAGCCCGTGGTGGACCCGGTGACGGGCCGGCCCCTGGATGACCCACCGTCCGCTCCACCCAGGCTGCGTGACACGCCGCTCGCGGCGGCCCTCAAGTGGACGCTGGGCATGGGCCTGGGGTTGTTCCTGCTGCGCAAGTCGGCCTCCCGGTAGACGGTCCTTCTTTCCCCAGTGACGCCGGGGCATTCGCGCGTGACGACGGGTGGCTTTTGACTCGCGGCACCCCTCCGGTGTGAAGGGTGGTCGTCGCAGGGGGGCTTGCGGAGCGCCTAGCCCCAGTGCGAGCGTGCGCGCCTTGTTGGCTGGACGACAGTGGCTTCCGTCATCCACTGACAGCCCCCCTCGGACATCCCCCGCACCCTGCTTGCCCTGGCGCACGGACCGCGTACGCCCTGGAGTTCCGATGTCTCAGACCCCTTCTGGCCACTGCGCTGCGGCGCGGTGCTGCTCACGGCTCAACTCGTCCTGGCGTGTGGTGGCGGCGAGCCGAAGCCTCCACCTCCCATCGACCTCACGCCGCCCACGACGCGCGCCACGCCCGCGGGAGGCGACTTCACCACCGCCGTGGTGGTGACGCTGGCCTGTGACGACGGCGGCGGCAGTGGCTGCGCTGCCACGTACTACACGCTGGATGGCTCCACGCCCGGCACGGGCTCCACGCAGTATCGCGAGCCCTTCACGCTGGGGAGCACCACCACGGTGCGCTTCTACTCCGTGGACGCGGCGGGCAACGCGGAGGCGCCGGGGACGGCGACATTTGCCCTGGTGGGCGCGGCGGACACGGAGCCGCCCAGCACGGTGGCCAACCCCGCGAGCGGCGCGTTCAGCAGTCCCCGGAGCGTGGCGCTGACGTGTGACGACGGTGAGGGCAGCGGCTGCGCGGGCACGCACTACACGCTGGATGGCAGCGTTCCCACGCAGGCCTCGCCGCGCTACACGGCGCCCCTGTCCATCGCCATGTCCACCACGCTGCGCTTCTTCTCCGTGGACCGGGTGGGCAACGTCGAGGCGGTGCGGCAGGCGCGTTACGTCGTGGACACGGAGGCGCCCCAGGTGGCCGCGACGCCACGGGGGGCACGTTCACCGGGACGCGCGCGGTGACGCTGGCGTGTGATGACGGTGAGGGCAGCGGCTGCGCGGCCATCCACTACACCACCCATGGCGCCATTCCCTCCCTGGACTCCCTCGTCTATGAGGAGCCCCTGATGCTGACGGCCACCACCCGCGTGCGCTTCATCGCGGTGGACTGGGTGGGCAATGTCTCCGAGGTGGTGTCGGAGCTGTACACGCGGGAGGCTTCAGCGGAGGACCGCACCTCGCCCACGACGACGGCGACGCCCGCGGGAGGCGCCTACCAAAGCGCGCAGTCGGTGGTGCTCGCCTGCACGGACAACGCCGAGGGAAGTGGCTGCGCGGCCACGTACTACACGCTGGATGGCAGCGCGCCCACCACGTCCAGCCTCCGCTACACGGCGGCCATCTCCATCGCTTCCAGCGCTACGCTGCGCTTCTTCTCCGTGGACCTGGCGGGTAACGCCGAGCCGGCGAAGTCCGAACAGTACACGCTGGACGCGGTCGCTCCGGTGACGACGGTCTCGCCCGGAGGCGGCTCGTACACGGATGCCGTCACCGTAACGCTGTCGTGCAGTGACAGCGGCTCGGGTTGCCGCGAGACGCGTTACACGCTGGACGGCTCGGCGCCGGAGGCGGGCTCGCCGGTGTACGCGGGACCTTTCTCCATTGCCGCCAGCACGACGCTGCGCTTCACCTCGGTGGACCACGCGGGCAACGTGGAGCTGGCGAAGCAGGCCGTCTATGTGCTGCCCTCACTGGACCGGCTCGCCTCGGAGCAGATCCAGGCGGTTCGCAATGCCTCGACTGGCTCGGTGAACCTGGTCATCAGCGGCGCTCGCATCACCTATGTCAAGCCGGCCGTGGGCAACGTGGTGAATGACGCGGCGGGCTTCTTCCTCCAGGCCGAGCAGGCGGGGCCCGCGCTCTTCGTCGAGGTGGACCCGCTCACGCTCTCTCCCGCGCCGCAAGCGGGCGCCCGGGTGCGTGTCACCGTCTCCGAGAAGAGCCTCGTGAATGGCCAGGTGCGCGCCCGCATCTCCGCGTACGCCGTGCTCAGCACGGGCCACTCGCTGTCGGACCTGGTCCAGGACGTGAGCGGCGTGGATGTCACCACGGGTACGCCGCCCGCCTATGAGTCTGAGTACATCTCCATCACCGGCACCATTGGTAACCCGGGCTTCTCCAATGCCGGGCTCGGCCACGTCCAGGCGCCGTTCACGACAGCGGGCATTCCCGAAGGTTCTCCAGGCGCGGCGGCCCTGCGGCTGCGCATCGCGGAGCCGTTCCACGACACCCTGGCGCTCTCGCAGGGGTGCTCACTGACGGTGGTGTCTCCGCTCTGGGTCTTCATGAGCGGGACACAGACGACTCATACCATCCAGCCCTCCGTGTGGACGGAGAACCAGGCCACCGTCCACTCCTGCCCGGCGCCTCGGGTGACGGGGGCGCAGGCGATGCACCACGATTCGGCCATCCTGCGCTTCACCCGCGCCATCGACCCGCTCTCTGTCCAGCGCAACGGCAGCCAGTTCTCCATCCCGGGTCTGAGCGTCACGGATGCGGTCGTGCTGAGTACCGGCGAGGTCTGGCTCAGCACCACCAGCCAGACGCCGCGGCAGCAGTACACGGTGACGGTGGCGAGCAGCGTGCGGGACCGGCGCGGCGTCTCCGTCGACAGCACGGCCGCTTCGACGAGCTTCCCGGGCTACCAGGTGCCGGCCCGGCTGCGCCTGTCCGAGGTGGCGCCCCATGTTCAGCAGAACCGAGACCTGGTGGAACTGGTTGTCCTGACGAGCGGCTCCGTCATGGGGGCCACGCTCCTGGATGGGAACGCCACCCTGGCGACGCTGCCGGATGTGCAGGTCGCGTCGGGGGACATCATCGTCATCCACCTCAACCCGGACCGCGTCACGCCGGGCGCGGATGCCCCGGGCTCGGAGACGCTGAGCAAGACGCAGTACCCCGCCTCCTCCTCCTTCTGGAACTACGACACCGCCTGGGATTTCCATGGCACCACGCTCGGCGTGGGGACCGGCAACCGGACCTTGCGCATCCGGGACGGCTTCGACGTCACCCAGGACGCGTTGGCCGTCATCGTTCCGGGCAATACCTTCCCGGGCTATCCCGCGCTGCTCCAGGCCCTCCAGAGCGAGGCCCAGTGGCTGCCGGCGAGCTGCAACGGCGCGCTGTGCACGTATGAGAGCTTCCCGACCGCAGGGGAGGTCTCCGTGGATTGGTCTCAGGCCTTCGTCACCCAGGGCCGGTCCTATTCCGTGCAGCGCATCGGTGCCACGGACTCGGATACGCGGGATGACTGGTTCGTGGGCGGCTCCTCGTTCGGCGTCCGGAACCCGTAGTCCCGCCAGGGCAGGGTGAAACGACAATCGACGCCTCGCCCCGGGAGCGCATCCCCGGGCCGGGCGGCGATTCGTGTTTCTGGCCAGCGTCTGATGGACTACCGGCGGCGCGCGGCGACGTCGGAGTGCTTCTCCACGAACTCCGAGTAGGGCCCGTTGAAGTCGAGCACCTCCTGGCCCGCCTGGAGCGACCAGATGCGGGTGGCCACCTCGGAGATGAGCTCCTGGTCGTGCGTGACGACGATGACCGTGCCCTCGTACTTCTGGAGGCCTTCGGCCAGCGCGGCGATGGACTCGAGGTCCAGGTGGTTGGTGGGCTCGTCGAGCACCAGCACGTTGTCCTGCATGATCATCAGCTTGGACAGGAGCAGCCGCACCGTCTCACCACCGGAGAGGGTGTCGGTGTTCTTCATCCGCTCCTCACCGGAGAAGAGCATCCGGCCCAGCACGCCGGAGATCTCCTCGTTGGTGAGCTTGTCGTGCAGGTCACGCAGCCAGCCGAAGCAGGTGGTGCCCTTGCGCACGACGCCGTGGTGGTCCTGCGGCAGGTAGCCCACGGATGCCTGGTGGCCCCAGCCAATCTTCCCGCCGTCCGGCTCCAACTGGCCGGCAATCATCTTCACCAGCGTGGACTTGCCCACGCCGTTGCGGCCGATGACGCAGACCTTCTCGCCCTTGCAGACCAGGGCGTTGAAGGGCTTGATGACCTCCTGGCCGTCGAAGGACTTGTGGATGCCTTCGACCATCAGCGTCTGCTTGCCGCTGACCACCTTCTGGTCGAAGCGGATGAACGGGCGCGCGATGTTGGAGCGCTTGAGGTCGTCCGACTTCAGCTTGTCGATCTGCTTGATGCGGCTCTGCACCTGTGAGGCGCGGGTGCCGGCGTGGAAGCGCGCGACGAAGTCCTGGAGCTGGGCAATCTTCTTCTTCTTCTCCTCCGTCTCGGACTCGACGCGGCTGCGCACCTGCGCCTTCTGCCGGACCATGTCGTCATACCCACCGGGGTAGTGGATGATGGTCTCGTAGTCGATGTCCGCGATGTGCGTGCAGATGGCGTTGAGGAAGTGCCGGTCGTGGCTGATGGTGATGAGCACGCCCTCGTAGTCGTGGAGGAAGCTCTCCAGCCAGCGGATGGAGTCGATGTCCAGGTTGTTCGTGGGCTCGTCGAGGAGCAGGCCTTCCGGCTTGCCGAACAGCGCCTGCGCGAGCAGCACGCGGAGCTTGAGGCCGCCGGTGAGCTGCTTCATGGGCTCTTCGTGGAAGGCCTGGTCGATGCCAAGGCCCGCCAGCAGGGTGGCCGCGTCGCTCTCCGCCGAGTAGCCGTCCTCCTCGGCGATGACGCCCTCCAGGTCGCCCAGCCGGTTGCCGTCCTCCTCGGTGATGTCGGACTTGGCCAGCAGCTCGTTCTTCTCGGACATGGCCGCCCACAGGGCACGGTTGCCCATGAGCACCACGTCGAGGACGCGGTTGTCCTCGTAGCGGAAGTGGTCCTGGCGCAGGATTCCCAGCTTGCGAGGCCGGACGATGTTGCCCATGTCCGCTTCCTCGTCCCCGGCGAGGATCTTCATGAACGTGGACTTCCCGGCCCCGTTCGGACCGGTCAGGCCGTAGCGGCGGCCCGGCGAGAACGTGACGTTGACGTCCTCGAAAAGCTTCTTGGGCCCGTAGGCCTTGGAGACGTTGATGACGTTGAACATGGCGGCGGCGTTGTAGCGGAAATGGTGCGGTGGGCCAAAGCGGCGACGTGTTTCGCGTTCTGCAGGAGACCGCGAGGACTCCATGTAACCGCTGGGAAGGCGGGAGAATGCCGCCCCGGTGTCGACTTCAGGCCCCGGAAGCGGCGGCGGAGGAGGTGAGATGCCCGGAGGCCGACGGCGTTCCGCCTTGGACGGAATGCCAGGATGCCTGTACGGCTGTCCAGGAGGGCAGGGGGCCCGGATGGCGGGTGGGGGAGCGGGCAGGGCAGATGGATGCGGTGCCCGCCGGGCATGACGGGTATAAGGGCCGGCCCATGGCCGTTCGTTTCGAGCTCCTCACCACCGACCCCACGGGCGCGCGTGCAGGCATCCTGCACACACGCCGGGGTTCCTTCAAAACCCCCATGTTCATGCCGGTGGCCACCCACGCGGGCTTCCGGCACCTGGCCATGGAGGAGGTGAAGGAGGCGGGCGCCAGCATCCTGCTGGCCAACACCTACCACCTGATGCTCCGGCCGGGCGCCGAGGTCTTCAAGCGCTTCGGCGGCATCCACCCCTTCATGCAGTGGGATGGGGGCGTGCTCACCGATTCGGGCGGCTTCCAGATCTTCTCCCTGCCGGAGGACCGGCTCATCACGGAGAAGGGCGCCCACTTCCGCAGCTTCTACGACAACAGCCGGCAGCTCCTCAGCCCCGAGTCGAGCATCGCCATGCAGCAGGCCATCAACTCGGAAATCATGATGGTGCTGGACGTGTGCATCGACTCGCGGACCGACGAGGCCGGCACGCGCGAGGCCATGGAGCGCACCCACCGCTGGGCGGTGCGCAGCCTGGAGGCGAAGGCGGCGCGGGACACGGGGCAGGCGATGTTCGGCATCGTCCAGGGCGGCGTGTTCCCTCACCTGCGTGACGAGAGCGCGGACTTCCTGACGAAGCTGCCCTTCGACGGCTTCGCCATTGGCGGTCTGGCCGTGGGCGAGACGAAGGTGGAGCGCGAGTCCATGACGTTGCGCACCACCGCGTCCCTGCCCGCCGACAAGCCGCGCTACCTGATGGGCGTGGGCACGCCCACGGACCTGGTGGAAGCCGTGCTGCGCGGTGTGGACATGTTCGACTGCATCATCCCCACCAAGATGGCGCAGCAGGGGTATGCGTACACGTTCAGCGGGCTCGTCCGCATCTCCCGCAGCGTGTTCCGCCTCTCCGACGAGCCGCTGGACGCGGAGTGCGACTGCTACGTGTGCAAGCGCTACACGCGCGGCTACCTGCAGCACCTGATGCGGGGCAAGCACCACCTGGGCTCGCGCTTCCTGTCCGTGCACAACGTCCGGCACTACCAGAAGCTGATGGGGCGCATCCGCGAGGGCATCCTCGGTGGTACGTACGCGCAGGTGTACCGCGAGCTGAAGGCGGCCATCGCCACGCCCAAGGACTTGAAGGACGAGGCCAACGCGCGCGAGGTGACGCTGAAGGAGGTCGGGTGAGCACCGCACCCGAAGCCAACCCGCGCGACGGCGACTTCGAGCTCATCACCCTGCGCAATGGCGCTCGCGCCGTGCGGCACCTGGGCCATGGCGAGGTGATGCACCCCTCCGTGGGGCCGTGGCAGGAAGCGCTGCGCCTCTATGTGGAGCAGGCACGGCTGGCGGACCGGCTGCGCCAGTCCGGGCCGCCGCTGGTTATTCATGACGTGGGGCTGGGCGCCGCCACCAACGCGGTGGCCGCGCTCACCTGTGCCAGGAGTCTGGGCGCGGAGCAGCGCCGGCTGCTGGAGGTGGTCAGCTTCGAGGTGGACCTGGCGCCGCTGCGGCTGGCGCTGGCGGACGCCGAGGGCTTTCCCTTCCTCCAGCCGTTTCGTGACGCGGCGGAGACGCTGACGCGCGACGGGGTGTGGGAGGCGGAGGGCTCCGCTGGCGGCTGCTGCTGGGGGACGCGGTGCCTCACCTGGACGGCGCGCTGCCCGTGGCGGACCTCGTCTACTTCGACCCGTTCTCTCCGGCGTCCAATCCGGACATGTGGACCGAAGCGGTGCTGGCCCGCGTGCGCCGGCATTGCCGCGAGGACGGGGAGGGGACGTTGCTGCTCACGTACAGCGCGGCCACGCCCACGCGGGTGACGCTGCTGCTGGCCGGGTTCTTCGTGGGCGCGGGTGTGTCGACGGGGACCAAGGGCGAGACGACGGTGGGCGCCTCGCGGCGTGAGTCGCTGGAGGCGCCGCTCGGTGAGCGGTGGCTGGAGCGATGGAAGCGCTCGTCGTCCCGGGCGCCGCATGGTGGGCAGCTCACGCCCGACATCGAGGCGCGCGTGCTGGCGCACCCGCAGTGGCGGTGACGGGCCGGCCCGCAGGGTGCCCTTCGGCACGCCACGCTGTGTGGCTCGGCACGGCGTTGGGTCGGGTTTCCGGGGCGGGTGCTGCTTCCGCCTCTGCGTGCGGGCTCCGAGTGACGGAAGACATTCGCCGCGGTCCGGGTTAATCGACCGGACATGCACGACGCCCTTCAGATGGAGGAATGGGGCGGCACCGGTCCGGTGCTGCACCTGGCCCACGCCAACGGCTTTCCTCCGGGGTGCTACCGCAAACTCATCGAGCACCTGAAGCCGCGCTACCGCGTCTTCACGCTTCGCACGCGGTGCCTCGTGCCGGGCTCCGACCCGCGCGAGCTGCGGACCTGGGATGACATGGCGGATGACCTGATTCACGCCCTGCGTGCGTACGGCGTGCAGGGTGTCGTGGGCGTGGGGCACAGCATGGGCGGCGTGGCGACGCTGCTGGCCTCCGCGAAGGCGCCTGCTCTCTTCCGGGCCGTGGTGGCGTTGGACCCGGTGTTGTTCACGGGGGCGCGGGAATGGGCGCTCCGTGCCTTGACGCTGCTCGGGCTGCGAAGCCGCGTGCCGCCCGCGAGTCTGGCGCGGCGGCGGCGTGAGTCATGGGGCGCTCGTGAAGAGGCCGCGCGAAGCTACGGCAAGAAGCCGCTGTTCGCGCGCTTCGACCCGGAGTGCTTCCAGGACTACATCACCCACGGCCTCACCGAGGCTCCGAGCGGTGGTTTCCGGCTGACCATCCCCAAGGCCTGGGAGGCGCGTGTCTTCGAGACGTCTCCGAAGGATGTCTGGCGCGAGCTGGGCACCGTGAACGTCCCGGCTCTGGTGATTCGCGGCGGTGAGTCCGACACGCTGACGCGCGACGCGCTGGAGCGGGCCCGCCTCACCTTGAATGCTCCCCAGACGGAGGAGCTTCCCGGCACGGGGCACCTCTTCCCGCTGGAGCAGCCGGAGCGATGCGCCCAGCGCATCGTCGAGTTCCTCGATGGCCTGGAGTCAGCCCGCGCGGCTGCCAGGGCCGTGCGTTGAACCACAGGGGCGGGTGCTGACATGTCTGTCCCTGGCGGTCTTCAGGGGCGCTGACCGGACCCCTCCGGAGCGACCATGCGAGGTCGCTGTTCGGAAATGTCGGGACTTTTGTCGCGCCAAAACCCCCGACATTTCCGAACAGCGAGCTCCGTGTCCGCGTCCGAGCCCCCACCGCTGAGGCCACATCGGGGGCGGGCACCCAGCGTTCGGACACCCATTCGTTGGGCCCGGCGCTCCTCGACGTCAGCCCAGCGGCTTGCGCCTCCCGATGGCCCGAGACTTGACGGGGACACAACGCCTGCGCGCAATCAGCCATCCGTTGGGCTCGGCGGTCCTTGGGCTTGGCCTGATGGCTTGCGCCCCTCCGGATGGCCCGGACCCGGACGCGGCCGGGTACCCTGCGCGCGGATATCCATCCGTTGGGCTCAGCGCTCCTTGGCTTCGGCTCAGCGGCTTTCGCTCTCCGGATGCCCCGGGAGTTGATGGAGCAGGGGCGCTTCCAGGAGCTTCGCCCGTGCCGCCTCGCGCGCGAGGAAGGCCTGCCTCGCGCGCAGGATGTCCTGGCCTCGTCGTGCTTCGAGGACTTCGAGATAGGGGCCGACACTCTTCCTGACGCGGCAGATTTCCGCGAAGTGTCGAACCTCATCCGAGGTGGTGAGCCCTGAGAGGAGGGCGTCGTGGAGTGCTCGCACGGCGATGGGGAATCCCAGCTTGTTTCGATACTTGAACAGGTCCGCGACCGTCTTCGCGACGCCGTAGACGGTGATGGGCAATCCCCAGAGCAGGCGGTGCTCGATGCCCTCGGTCTGTGCTCGCCCCGAGAAGCGGACCACCTGGAGCGGTGGCTGGTCCCAGCGCGGTTTACGCGCATGCGCTCCAATGGCCATCCAGACCTCTGTGGGGGATTCAGGCAGCAAGCCGTGGACCCACAGCGCGGACTTCAGGCAGAGCACGCCCCGGGGGACGCGCTTTACGGCGATGGCCGCGGCTGTCACCATCGCGCTCGATCGCGCCCAGACGCCGGGCGCGACTTCTCGCAGGGCTCCGATATTGCACAGCAGGTTGAGCTGGCTGCGTGGAGCGCCATGTGTCTCCAGGTCTCGAGACCGTAGCAACCCCAACGACTCCGCCAATCCGGCCACGGAGGGCCGGGACTTGTAGCCAGGCCTCCGACGCATTCTGCTTCCCATTCCCCATCCCTCCCCAGCGCCCGGCGCTACCAGCGCGCATTCCGGGAGCAGCGTACCGGGGAGGTCCGACAGCCTTCCTGCGGCTCAGCGTGTGGCCTGCTCCTTGGAAGAGAAGGTGAACTCAGCGCGGCGGTTCTTGCGGAACGCCTCTTCCGTCTGGGTGTCGGACAGTGGCCGCTCCTCGCCGTAGGAGACGATGGAGAGCTGCTTGGGCTCCACGCCCAAGTTGCGCAGGTAGTCGCGCACCACCGCCGCGCGCCGGTGGCCCAGCGCGATGTTGTACTCCGTGGTCCCCAACTCGCAGGTGTGGCCCGACACCGTCACTCGCGTCAAGGGCCGCTCCCGCAGGCCCGTGGCGAGCTGCGCGAGCATGTCGCGCGACTCGGGCTGCAGCGTGGCCGAATCGAGCTCGAAGTACACCGGCTCGGCGGACAGCGGGCTCATGGCCCGGCGGGCCGCGTCCTCGTCTTCATCGGAGGTCCGGTGGGACGTTGCCGCCGTGGCGGTGGGGCTGTGCTGCCGGTCCGGCAGGTTGTCCGTGACGGAGGATGTCTTGGGCTTCGAGGCGCAACCAACCAGACTGACCGCGGCGAGGAGAGACAGGAGGGTTCGGTTCATGCCCTGTGCCATCTACAAGGCCCGTGCCGCGCCCCCGGCCCTCGGAGACATCTCAACCCTGGCCCGCTCACCGTTGCAGCGTGCCCAGGTCAGCGTTGCGGATTGCCTTCCGCGCGCTCGCGCCGGTGGATGGTGGAGACGTCGATGCCGAGCAGCTCGGCCGCCTTCGTCTTGTTTCCCCCGCAGCGGGCCACGGCCCAGGCGATGTACTCCGTTTCCAGCTGCCGCAGGGGGATGATGGTGCGCTGTGCCGCGGCCAGCGGGTGGTTCTCCTGGCTGGTGTCCGAAGGCAAATGGGGGCGCAGTTGTGGCAGATCCACCACCTCCGTCGAGCCGAGCACGACCAGCCGCTGCACCAGGTTCTCCAACTCGCGCACGTTGCCCGCCCAGGGCAGGGCCCCCAGCGCTGCCAGCGTCTCCGGGGAGAACCGCTGCACGACGGAGCGCGGATTGCGCGCCTTGGCCTGCTGGAGGAAGTGCTCGATGAGCGCGGGGATGTCCTCGCGGCGCTCGCGCAGGGGCGGCAGCCGCAGCGTGACGACGTTGAGCCGGTAGAAGACGTCCGCGCGGAAGCGGCCTTCCTTGACGCGCGTCTCCAGGTCCTGGTGCGTCGCGGCCACCACCCGCACATCCACCGTGCGCGAGCCGTCCGCGCCCACGGCCCGCACCTCGCCGTCCTCCAGCACGCGGAGCAGCCGGGACTGGAGCTCGGGGGCCATGTCGCCAATCTCGTCCAGGAACAGCGTGCCGCCGTCCGCCTCCACGAAGAGGCCACGCCGGGCCGTGGTGGCGCCGGTGAAGGCGCCTTTGACGTGGCCGAACAGCTCACTCTCCAGAAGCGCGTGTGGCAGCGCGGTGCAGTTGACGGCCACGAAGGGCCCCGCGCGCCGGGTGCCCTCGAAGTGCAAAGCCCGGGCGACCAGCTCCTTGCCGCTGCCGCTCTCGCCGCGCACCAGCACCGGGGCGCCGGACCAGGCCACCCGCTCAATCAACGCGTAGAGGTCGCGCATCGCGGCGCTGCTGCCCACCAGGGCGCCCAGGCCCCCACGGTCCGCGGCCTGCTGCTTGAGCGTGCGGTGCTCGGTGCGCAGGCGGCGCTGCTCCAGCGCGCGCTCAAGTGACAGGCGCACCTCGTCCAGCCGGAAGGGCTTGGTGAAGTAGTGGAACGCGCCGCGCTTCATCGCCTCCACGGCGCTCTCCACGCCGCCGAAGGCCGTCATCATCACCACGGGCAGGTCCGGGTCCAGCTTGCGCGCGGCGTCGAGCACGTCGAAGCCGTCCACGTCCTGCATGCGCAGGTCGCACAGCACCGCGTCGTAGACGCGCGCGCGCAGCTGGGCGATGGCATCCGCGCCGCCGGTGGCGATGTCGACCTTGTAGCCGTCGTCCGTCAGCGGTTCCTTCAACATCTGCCCCATCTCGACGTGGTCGTCGACGACGAGGACCCTGGCTCTAGACGACATGTCGCTCCTCTCCGGCGGGCGCCGCGGCGGGCCAGCGCACGGTGACGCGGGTGCCTCGCTCTGGCGCGCTGTCCAGTTCGATACGGCCTCCGTGGTTGCGCACGATGTGCGCCACCATCGTCAGGCCCAGTCCGGTGCCCTGGCCGCGCTTCTTGGTGGTGAAGAAAGGGTCGAAGACCTGGTGGACGTGGTGGGGGGCGATACCGCAGCCGTTGTCCTCGACGTCCACGCGCACCATGCCCCAGGCGCCCGGGGCGTCTCCGGTGTCCATGCTCGCGCTCAGCCGGACGCGTCCGCCGGCCCCGCACGCGTCACACGCGTTGAGCACCAGGTTGATGAGCACCTGCTGGAACTGGTCGGGGTCGGCCGCCACCGCGGGCACGGGCGAGGTGACCGTCACCTCCAGCTTCAGGCGCCGCCGCTCGGCCTCCATCCACAGCAACTCCCGCACGCTGTGCACCAGGGGCTCCAGTGGGACTGCCTGCGCGTCCGCTGGCTGGAGCCGGGAGAAGTCGAGCAGCTGGCGCAGCGTCCGGCTCACCCTGTCTATCTGACCGACGATGGTGCCCAGGCCGGCCGCCTGGGGGTGCTCGCGTCCCAGCTTCTCCTGCACGTACTCGGCCCGGCCGCGGACGATGCCCAGCGGCGTGCCAATCTCATGGGCGATGCCCGCCGCCAACACGCCCACCGTGGCCAGCTTCTCCGCGCGCAGCAGCTGTCCTTCCAGCGCGCGCAGGCTGCTCAGGTCCTCGATGACGACCAGCGTATGGACCTCCGGCGTGTTCGGCTCCAGCGGCACCGCGTGGACGTTGTACTGGCCGGGCTCTTCGAAGAGGCAGAGCGGTTCACCGTGGAGGCTGCGCACCCGGCCGTCGCTCGTGGCCGCGTGAACCAGGTCCTCCAGTCGCTGGATGACGGGGACCTGGGCGTGGGGAAAGGCCGCCGTCAGGGGCTGGCCCACGACGTCCGCCGGCATGCGGGCGCTCAGCGCGCGGTTGGCGGCGGAGATGTGCCGGGTGGAGGAGAGCGCCAGGACCCCGGTGGGGATGTTGTCGAGAATCTTCTGCGTCTTGTCGTGCAGGTGCGCCAGCCGCTGCGCATGGAGCTGGCTGTCCCGCAGGGCTTCCGCCCGGCTGCGCGCGAGCACCACGTACACACCGAAGGCGATGAGGAACCCGGAGACGAGCACCGCCGCCAGCGACAGGCGGAGCACCAGGCCGCGTTCATGGCTCCGGAGCACGCGCGTCGACGCGAGCGTCGCCACCGGCCAGGCCGCGCCATTCTTGAACCGCACCGGGCTGAAGGTGGCCACCACCTCCGAGTCGCCCAGGCCGAGGCGGGCGGCCTCCTTGCGCTCGATGATGCGCGTGCCCGACTCACCCGCGCGAAGCGCCCGCGCCAGCGCCGCGAGGCCGGGCGTCTGGTGGCCGTCGGTGTCCAGCCGCCGGTACCTGTCCGCCAGGTTCGGGTGGGTCAACGCCGTCGGCGTTCCATGGACTCCCAGCACCAGCAGCTGCGTCTCCGAGTCCGACGCGAGCAGCTTCAGCGGGGCGAAGCGCGGCTCGGCGTCCACCAGCACCACGACGACGCCGCCACTGTCCTGCGCGTCCTCCGGCAACGCGGTGGCGAAGGCGCGCAGCCAGCCCGATTGGGCCCGGGGAAGGGGCGGGGATGAGATGACGTGGCCCGGCGGATGACTGCGGGCCTGCTCCACGGTGAGGGCGGTCCTCCGCGGTGAACTGGTGCGTCATCGCCGCCGCGCTGCGCCGGTCCACCAGTCGGAGCCGTTCCTCTCCATCCGTTCCGAAGACGAGGATGGCCTTGTACTGACCCACCGCCTCTAGCAGGGCGCGCATCTCGCGCCGGTGCTCCTCGGCGGTGCCCGGCTGGGCCAGCAGCTCGCCCGCGAAGCGCAGGTCCTCCTCCGCGCTCTCCAGGGCGGCGGAGACGCCGCGCACCGCCTCCAGCAGCTGCGCCTGTCGCTCGCGGGCCATCTGGTCCACCAGCGCCTGCCGGTCGCGCTGCATGAAGTGCAGGACGCCCGCGATGACGCCGGAGAGCATCAGACACAGCAGCAGCATGGGGAGGACAGGCAGGCGCATGAACACGGGAGGCAGGGGCGACACCGGCGCGGGGGCTCCGGTGCTTGCCGGGCCTCCACGCCGCCTGGCAGCGCTTCGTCCCGGAGGAAAGCTCCTCCGGTAGCAACGCCCGTGCCCCCGGCTTGTGCCTCTGCGCGGAGGCACAAACCCCATGGCGAAGCGCCGCAATCTGCATGGCCCCCGTTGCATCCTGCCAGGGCCAGCGCGGGTGACGCGCGCTGGCGAAGGCAGGCGGTAGCCGCCTCAGCGGCGGGACGCCTGCTGGGTGAGCTGCTGGGACGCCTCGCGCACCTTGCCCTGGATGCGGCGGAGGTTCTGCGGCCCCATCCGCAGCAGGTGCTTCTGCGCGGCCGTCAGCCCTTCGAGCTTCGGGTCGGCGTAGACGAACATCGCCCCCTTGGGGACCACCTCGATGTCACCGTCGATGACAGGGACGGCAAGCACCTGCTCGAAGGCGAGGTGGAGCGTGGCGTCGAAGGTGCTTCCGGGGCGAGCCGTCTCCATGTGGAGGCGCTCGGCCAGGTGACGCACCTCGCGGTAGGTGGACACCAGCACGCCCATGTCGAGCGAGCCCACCACCTTGCCGATGACGTCGTAGCGCGCGTAGCTCTGCTTTTCGATGACGAGCTTGCCGGCCTTGCGGCGTGCCTCGAAAGTTCCGGCCGGAGCGAGGAAGCTCGCCGCTTCGCGGGGGCTGTCACCCTGGGCCACGTTGCCCACGACGGTGACGAAGCGGCGCAGCAGGTCCTGCTCCTTCAGCCACGTGGCGAACTCCGGCATGAGCGACGCCCGAGCGAGCCGTGTGCGCAGCTGCGCGTCCATCTCCGCGGAGGAGGGCAGTGGCGGCTCCGCGCGCGGCGCCAATCCGGGGTGGGATGGCTTGGGGATGACCGCCATGGACGGATGCGGCAGCGCCGTCGCCGACTGGCGCAGCACCAGCCACGTGCCCACGCCCGCGAACAGCATCACCAGTGCCGCCACGCCCACGCCCCAGTGCATCCGGCGCTGGGACTTCGTCACCACTTCAGGGTTGCTCATGCGTCCATCCTCCGAGGGATGCCGCATGGGATTGCAGCCGCGATGCCAGCAGAGCCGCGCCGCCGTGACGCCGCGCGGTTCCTCTGAGACGCGGGCCGCCGTGTGGCCCCGTGGCCACGCTCGGCTGCCTTGCGAGCGTGGCGTGCTGCGCGGCATCCCGTGGCGAAGCGCCACGGGGTGCGCAGGGAGGCTACGCGCGAGGCCGGGACGCGCCCGGGTCGTCATCCGTGGCGCTGAGGGCGGCCTCGGCTGGGGCCTCGGACCAGCGGATGTGGAAGGTGGCCGCGGTGCCGTCGAACTCCTCGGGGATGCTGACCACCCGCCACCCACCGCACAGCTCCACCGCGCGCGCCAACAGGCCGGCGGAGAAGGTGGGCAGGTCCGCCAGCACGTCATTCATCCGCAGCTCCACCGAAGTGGGGCTGCGCTCGACGATTTCGACCACACTGAAGTTGTTGCCGGCGCGAAAGCCCATGCCCGCGCGAAGCAGCATCCGCCGGGGCCCGGCCAGCCGGACGACGCCCAGCAGGGCCCGGCCGAAGAAGGTGCCGAAGTACGCGTCCATGAACCGCTCGCCCAGCGAGTAGTAGGCCGCCTCGGCGGGGACGCCGCCGTAGACGTGGCCAGCGGCGATTCGGAGGAACTCCTTCCACTGCTCCAGGGTGTAGGCCCGCTCCAACTTCTGGTCGAGCTCCAACCCCGCCCGGCGCAGGTGCTCACGGCACGCCGGGGTGAGGCGGTTCTCGAGGGCGCGCACGAAGAGCGCCTCGACGGTCTGGTTGAAAACGAGCTTCTCGGAAGGAGTCATAGAGGCGCCCCGTATACACCGGGCGGGCCGTGGGATGCTTGCCTACCGGTGAAGTTTTGTTCAGTGAAACTGTCAGCGAGTGTCAGAACGACCTGCGTCACGTACTGGCTGTCAGAGCGACATGTGGGTGACACGCGCAGGGCGCACCTCCTGGTTCCTTGACGGGGAGCGCAGTTATTCCAGTTCTATCCCATTCGCGCGAGGACCTGGGAGGGGGCGTCCACGGGCAGGCACGAGAAGGCCATTGCGCCCTGGCGAGCCCGGCCGCAATGACGAAGGCCATGGACACGCGCGCCCCTGGTACCTCGAAGACGGACCCGTCCTACAACGTGCTCCACCAGCAGCGGACGCGGCTGCCGCTGGACGTCCTCTTCGCGCCGCGCAGCGTGGCCGTCGTCGGGGCCACCGAGCGGCCCGGCAGCGTGGGGCGCACCGTGTTGTGGAACCTCATCAGCAACCCCTTTGGTGGCACCGTCTACCCCATCAACCCGAAGCGGCCCAACGTGCTGGGCATCAAGGCATGGCCGTCCTTGGGGGCCTTGCCGGAGCGGGTGGACCTGGCCATCGTCGTCACGCCCGCGAAAGCGGTGCCCGGCGTCATCCAGGAGTGCGCGGAGTTGGGCATCCGGGGCGCCATCATCCTCTCCGCGGGATTCAAGGAGATTGGGGCGGAGGGGGAGCGCCTGGAGCAGGAGATCCTCCGCATCGCGCAGGCGGCCCAGGTGCGCATCATCGGCCCCAACTGCCTGGGGGTGATGCGTCCGCCCAGCGGCTTCAACGCGACGTTCGCTGGCGCCATGGCCCGGCCGGGCAACGTGGCCTTCATCAGCCAGAGCGGGGCGCTGCTGACGTCCATCCTCGACTGGAGCCTGCGCGAGGCGGTGGGCTTCAGCGCCTTCGTGTCGGTGGGCTCGATGCTGGACGTGGGCTGGGGCGACCTCATCGACTTCCTGGCGGACGACCCGATGACGCGCTCCATCCTGCTGTACATGGAGTCCATTGGCGACGCGCGGGCCTTCCTCTCCGCGGCGCGCGAGGTGGCGCTCACCAAGCCCATCATCGTCATCAAGGCTGGCCGCACGGCGCAGGCCGCGCAGGCGGCGGCGTCTCACACGGGCTCGCTGACGGGCAGTGACGAGGTGCTCAGCGCCGCCTTCCGCCGCACCGGCGTGCTGCGCGTGGATTCCATCGCCGACCTCTTCTACATGGCGGAGACGCTGGCCCGGCAGCCGCGCCCCGCGGGCCGGCGCCTCACGGTGCTCACCAACGCGGGCGGCCCCGGGGTGCTGGCCACGGACGCGCTGGTGTCAGGGGGCGGCGAGCTGGCCACGCTCAGCGCGTCCACGCGCGATGCGTTGGACGCCTTCCTGCCGCCGCAGTGGAGCCACGGCAACCCGGTGGACATCCTGGGAGACGCGGACCCGGAGCGCTTCGCGAAGGCGCTGGAAGTCACGGGCCAGGACGAAGGCAGTGACGGGCTGCTCGTCATCCTCACGCCGCAGGACATGACGGAGCCCACGCAGACGGCGGACCGTCTCAAGCCCTACGCGAAGCTGCATGGCAAGCCGGTGCTGGCCAGCTGGATGGGCGGCTCGGAGGTCGCGGCCGGGGAGCGCATCCTCAACGATGCGGGCATCCCTACCTTCGGCTATCCGGACACGGCGGCGCGCATCTTCAATTACATGTGGCGCTACACGTACAACCTGGCGGGCCTGTATGAGACGCCCGCGTTGGCGCAGGCGGTGAGCAGCGCCCGGGACGAGGTGCGCCGGTGGGTGGAGTCAGCACGCGCGGAAGGGCGGACGCTGCTGACGGAGTACGAGTCCAAGAAGCTGCTCGCCGCGTACGGCATCCCCACCGTGGAGACGCGGCTGGCGGTGACGGAGGAGGCCGCGGTGGCGGAGGCCGCGGCCCTGGGTTTCCCGGTGGTGGTGAAGCTCCACTCGCTCACGGTGACGCACAAGACCGACGTGGGCGGCGTGCGGCTGAACCTTCCGGATGCGGAGGCCGTGCGCGCCGCCTTCCGGGGCATCCGGACGCGGCTGGAGGCGATGGGGCAGGGGAGCGCGTTCGACGGCGTCACCGTGCAGCCCATGGTGCGGCTGGATGGCTATGAACTCATCGTGGGCAGCAGCGTGGACGCGCAGTTCGGTCCGGTGCTGCTCTTCGGCGCGGGCGGGACGTTGGTGGAGGTGTTCAGGGACCGGGCGCTGGGGCTGCCGCCGCTGAACACCACGCTGGCGCGGCGGATGATGGAGCAGACGCGCATCTACGAGGCATTGAAGGGCGTCCGGGGCCGCCCGCCGGTGGACCTGAAGGCGCTGGAGCAGCTCATGGTGCGCTTCAGCCAGCTGGTGGCGGAGCAGCGCTTCGTGAAGGAGGTGGACATCAACCCGCTGCTGGCCTCGCCCGAGCGGCTGCTGGCCCTGGACGCGCGCGTGGTGCTGCACCCGGCCTCGGTGACGGAGGCGGAGTTGCCGAAGCTGGCCATCGAGCCGTACCCGAACCAGTACGTGGCGCCCTACCGGCTGCGCAGCGGCGAGGAGATTCTGCTGCGGCCCATCCGCCCGGAGGACGAGCCGAAGATGGCGGAGTTCCACCGCACGCTGTCGGAGCAGACGGTGTTCCTGCGCTACGCGGGGCTGATGCAGCTGAGCACGCGCGTGGCGCACGAGCGGCTGTCCCGCATCTGCTTCAACGACTACGCGCGGGAGATGGCGCTGGTGGCGGAGCGCAAGGACGGAGAGCTGCTCGGCGTGGGCCGGCTCACGCGGCTGCGAGGCACGCGCGACGCGGAGTTCGCCATCCTCATCAGCGACCCGGTGCAGCGGCAGGGGCTGGGCGCGGAGATGCTGAAGCGGCTGGTGGACATCGGCCGGGACTGGGGCATGGAGCGCATCGTCGCGGACATCCTCGCGGGCAACCGCGCCATGCAGACCATCAGCCGGAAGCTGGGCTTCTCCATCCTTCAGCACGAGGAGCTGTCGCCGGACATGGTGAAGGCCGTGAAGGTGCTCTGACGCGCGCTGGAGTCGGGCGTTCACCTTGCCATCGCC
Organism: Myxococcus sp. MxC21-1; assembly: GCF_032612255.1. Lineage (NCBI taxonomy): Bacteria > Pseudomonadati > Myxococcota > Myxococcia > Myxococcales > Myxococcaceae > Myxococcus > Myxococcus sp. MxC21-1. Next base: position 5,511,588 of record NZ_CP123278.1, on the reverse strand, counting down.
CCCAGCGACAGGGGGCATTGTCCGGACGCCGTCACGCGCGAAGCGCCGTCACGCCCGGGGCTGCGACTCCCAGGCGGACGGCTGCGCGTCGCGGCTAGGGCTGCTTCGCGTTGAAGAGGGTGGTCTGGATGTTCGAGGCCTCCTGGAGATGGGCCTGGACCGTCTTCCGAATTGCCATCAGCTCATCCTTGAGCGCCGGGTTCTGCACTTGCATCGCGAGCAGGGAATCCCCCAGCAGGGCGGTACCGGCGTGGGCAGCGACCTGCGCATCCATCACCGACAGGTCGAAGGCCGGGGCCTGCGTGGCGCTCAGCAGGTCGATGGTCTTCTGTGCCGTCTGCTCGAGGTGCTGCGACACCGGGCTCTCCGCGGGTGCGATGCCCTGGGCCATGGCCAGCTGCTCCAGGCGCTTGATGACCTCTGAGTGCATGGTGACCATGCGTGCGTTGAAGTCACGTGCCGTCGGGTCGGTGGCTTGCGCCTGGCCCACCTGGCCCAGCATCACCTCGCCCGCGTTGGCCACCAGGAGCACGCCCAGAATCTGGCCGTCCGTGAGCGTCACTGGCTGGCCCGCGGCGGCCTGCTGGGGCCCCAGTGTGTTCTCGCTGGCGCTGCTCTCTCCGCAGCCGGCGAACATCACGGCCGTCCCCACCATCGCCACACCCAACATCGCTCGTGTGATTCGCATGACTGTTGTCCCCCTCAACTGCTGTTCAGCTGAACGTTGGGCAGTTGAAAAGCACACCGCCATGGCCGGGAAGCACGAGTGAGATGTGCACGCGACAACGCTTCGGTGGACGGGGGGACAGCCCGAGGCGGCGCAGCGGCCCGTAGAAGTCCGTGCGGTTGCGGCTGGCCATGCGCGCGCTCCTTGCCCGTGCTGGAGTCGCCCAGAATCAGCGCCGCGGCTTCCGATGGCGCAACCCGGGCGATGCGGTCGCGCACCATCGGCGATGGCGGGACTGGTGCCCGAAGGCCGCTCCGGCGTGGTGCCCGCGGCGATGCGGCTCAGGCCGGCGAGTTCGCGCGCATCTGGGCCTGGGCTTCCAGCCCGTCCACGCCCTCCAGCCGGAGGTAGAGCACCGGCGCGCGGCGGCGTCGAGGCCATGCTTCAGGCAGCCGGAACGAGGACGGGCACCGGGCCGCATGCGCTGATGGCGTTGGTGAACGATGTGCTGGAGGACATCGGGCAGCAGGGGCGCAGGCCCCGGTCACCCAGACGACGCAGCCGACGACGTAGGCCGCGTCACATTGGTTTGAACGCGCGGGATGGGCGGCACGGTCGGCTCATCCCGTTTGCTTTTCGAGGAGCGCCGGGTCCAGGCGACACGCGCTCCGGCCGTTCCTCCAGCGCGATTGCAACGCGCGTGGCGGTGAGGTGCACCGCGTGAGGCGGCGTCAGCGCCCCAGCATCCCACCGGACCGCGAGCCTCCTCGCCGCTGCCGTCGCCGGACGCGCTGTCGCCGCCACTGGCACAGTCCAGCCCTCTACTTCCCGAGGCCGAGCCCCCGCGCTGCTTCCTCAGTTGCGCAAACCCGTGGCTCTACCCGAGCCACTGCCGCCTTGGCCGGTGCTGCTGCCGCCCCCCGTCACGCTGTTGCCGCTCGACAGGCTGTCCCCACCGGTGGCGCTGTGGCCACCCGTGAGGCTGCCCCCGCCTCCGAAGCCACTTCGGCCAGCGCCGCTACCACCAGCGGCCCGGCTGCCGCTGTCGCGCGGGCCGCTGCCACCAACGGTCCAACCGCCGCTGTTCCGGGGGCGCTGCCACCACCGGCTCTGCTGCCGCTGTGCCGCGGGCCGCTGCCGGGCATGTATGCGCTCGCGCCTGGAGTCTCGCTCCGGCTGCCGGTCCCGCCGTGGGCTCCCGCCCCCGTGCCGGTGTCGGCGTGGCCTGGTGCCTGGCCCGGCCCTGCGCCAGCATTCCCGCCGTCAGCCGTTGGAATCGTGTCGGTGGGGGGACCGCCTTCCAGCCCCGCGACAACCGGGGCCTCGGCAACATCGGCCTCGCCCACCGTGGGGTCCCGTCGCTGCTCACAGCCGCTCCAGAGGCAGGGCGCGGAAGCCAGACCTCCCAGCAGCGCCGCGCGCTTGAGGCGCGTCATCTTCTGTCTGACGGTTCTCCGCATCCCCACCCCCTGACTTCAGTCCAGGGGCAACGGTATGGAGGGGGCCGGGGCCCGGGTATCGCGCCCGCGGACCTTGCGCCCGGAGACTCGCGGACACCCCTCCAGGGGGCCTTCCCCCGGCCCTTCCGTGCGGGAAGGGGGCGCCTGCCGTCACGCCCCGTGCCGCCGATTGCGATTTTCCCGGTAGGGGCCGGGCGCGCCGCCTATTGTCCACGGGTGATGGCCACCCCTGAAACCCAAGCTCCGCTCGCCGCACTGCTCCCCAAGAAGGGCGAACCGCCCCTGGACGCGGATGAAATCCTCAACCGCTTCGTCGGCTACGTGGCGGCCAATGGCTTGAGCCTCTATTCCGCCCAGGAAGAGGCCATCCTGGAGCTGCTGGCGGGCAAGCACCTGTTCCTCAAGACGCCCACCGGCTCCGGCAAGTCGCTGGTGGCGACGGCGCTCCACTTCAAGGCCATGGCGGAGGGGAAGGTCTCCTTCTACACCTGCCCCATCAAGGCCCTGGTGAACGAGAAGTTCTTCGCCCTCTGCGACGCCTTCGGCGCGGAGAACGTGGGCATGCTCACCGGCGATGCGAGCATCAACCGCGACGCGCCCATCATCTGCTGCACCGCCGAAATCCTCGCCAACCTGGCCCTGCGCGACGCGAGCGCCCGCGTGGACTACGTCGTCATGGACGAGTTCCACTACTACTCGGACCGCGAGCGCGGCGTGGCCTGGCAGTTGCCGCTCATCGCGCTGCCGGACACCACCTTCCTGCTGATGTCCGCCACGCTGGGCCCCACGCACGTCATCGAGGAGAGCCTGGCGAAGCTCACCGGCCGGGAAGTGGCCACCGTGCGCAGCGCCGAGCGCCCCGTGCCGCTGGACTTCGACTACCGCGAGTCGCCGCTGCACGAGACGATTGAAGACCTGATTGCTCGTGGGAAGTACCCCATCTACCTGGTGAACTTCACCCAGCGCACCGCCGCCGAGCAGGCGCAGAACCTGATGAGCGTGGACTTCTCCACCAAGGAGGAGAAGGAGGCCATCCGGCTGGCGCTCCAGGACGCGCCCTTCGACACGCCCTATGGCAAGGAGTTCCAGCGCTTCCTGCGCCACGGCATCGGCATGCACCACGCCGGCCTGCTGCCCAAGTACCGCCTGCTGGTGGAGAAGCTGGCCCAGCACGGACACCTCAAGGTCATCAGCGGCACGGACACGCTGGGCGTGGGCGTCAACATCCCCATCCGCACGGTGCTCTTCACGCAGCTCTTCAAGTTCAACGGCGAGAAGCTGACCACGCTGAGCGTGCGCGACTTCCAGCAGATCGCCGGCCGCGCGGGCCGCAAGGGCTTCGACACCCAGGGCAGCGTGGTGGCCCAGGCGCCCGAGTACGTCATCGAGAACATCAAGCTGGCCGCCAAGGAGGCCGCGGGCAAGAAGAAGACGCCCAAGGCCAAGCCGCCGCAGAAGAACTTCGTGCAATACGACCGGAGCACCTTCGAGCGGCTCCAGAACGGCATGCCGGAGCCACTGGAGTCCCGCTTCGCGGTGTCGCACGGCATGATTCTCAACCTGCTCCAGAGCGACCACCAGACGGAAGGCAACGGCGGGTACAAGCGGCTGGTGACGCTGGTGCAGCGCAGCCACGACTCGGACTACCTCAAGCGCCGGCACCTCAAGGAGGCCGCGCGCGACTTCCGCACGCTGCGCGAGGCGGAAATCATCGAGGTGGAGAAGGGGCAGGGCGGCTCGGGTGCCACGGTGAAGGTGGCGGGGGAGATGCAGCACGACTTCAGCCTCAACCACACGCTGTCGCTGTACCTGCTCGACACGTTGGAGCTGCTGGATCCGACCACGGACACGTACGCGCTCGACGTGGTGTCGCTGGTGGAGGCCATCCTGGAGAACCCGGACGTGGTGCTCTACGCGCAGCTCAACCAGCTCAAGGGCGAGAAGATCAACGAGCTGAAGGCGCAGGGCGTGGAGTACGACGACCGCATGGCGGAGCTCGAGAAGCTCGAGTGGCCCAAGCCCAACCGCGACTTCATCTACGGCACCTTCAACAAGTTCGCGCAGAAGCACCCGTGGGTGGGCGAGGAGAACATCCGGCCCAAGTCCATTGTCCGGGACATGTTCGAGCGGTTCATGTCCTTCCCGGACTACATCCGTGAGTACGGCCTGCAGCGCAGCGAGGGCGTGCTGCTGCGGTACGTGAATGACACGTACAAGACGCTGGTGCAGACGGTGCCGGAGCGCTTCCGCACGGAGGAGGTGGAGGACTTCATCGACCACCTGCGCGCCACGCTCCGGCAGGTGGACTCCAGCCTGCTGGATGAGTGGGAGCGCATGCGCAACCCGGACGCCGCCGTCGAGGCGAAGCCGGTGGTGGAGCTCAAGCCGAAGGAGCTCACCGACGACCCGAAGGCCTTCGCCGCGCGCGTGCGCGAGGAGCTGCACCGGCTGCTCAAGGCGCTGGGCCAGAAGCGCTACATGGACGCGCTGGCCATGCTGGACAACGCGCTGGGCGAATGGACGGCCCCCAAGCTGGAGCAGGCCATGGCGCCGTACTTCGAGGAGCACAAGGTCGTGGTGCTCACGCCCCAGGCGCGCAAGCCCGCCAACACCTTCCTGAAGGAGTCCGGCACGCGGCTGTGGGAGACCCAGCAGCGCATCATCGACCCGGAAGGGCACGGCGACTGGATGATTGACTGCGAGATCGACCTGCGGGACAGGCGCCTGGATGAAGGCCCCATCCTGATGCTCCGCCGCATCGGCGTGTAGCCCGGCTCAGTCCTCGGAGGCCGGTGTCTCCGAGGGACGCGCCGCCGACAGCGACTCGGGCTCCGGCGGCGTCAGCTCACTCACCTCCAGCCCGCCGCCCGCGCCTGGCGTGAGCACCATCCGCCATTCGCCCGCGGCCAGCACCACGCGGTCCGTCTCACAGCGCACCTCCAGCCCCGCGTCCTCGACGGTCCACGAGCCCGCCCACACCGTCGTGAGCGACTCGCAGCCGGCGTCGTCGCACGCCTGCGTCTCCGCCACCCACACCCGGCCCTCGGGCGCGGCGGGGCAGGACACCGGCTCCGCGTAGCGAAGGACGGGGCCGTCCACCTCGCCTGGGCCCGCGTCGGGGAACATCGGCTCGGAGGGGAGCAGCTCCGCGCCACGCGCGGCCCTCGCCTCCCTCGGCACCCCGTCGAGCATCGTCGTCTCGGCCAGGGCCACCGGCGCGGCCAGCCAGCCACACAGCAACGTCACCTTCCACCCCCGCATCGTCCACATGGCGACAAGCTCCTCGGCCGCGGTGTCGTTCGCGGCCCACGGGAGGCCTGTTGTGCAAGGCCTGGACCGGGCGGGTGTGTGGCTCAGGAGCCACGGGGCCGGGTGGCTTTCGGGCGGTGGCGCGTGCTGGCGCGTTTCGGGGCCGAGTCGGTCGGGAATGACAGACGCATCGCCGTGATTCGCGGGCGCACGTCACTTTCTCGCGCGGAAATGCGGGCCAGTTCGCTGCTCAGCGGCTACCGTCGCACCATATGGCCCGACTGCGTGCCGTGGATCAGCCGCTGCGCCGGGATGTCCGCCTGCTTGGCCGGCTCCTGGGAGAAGTCCTCGTCGAACAGGAAGGGCAGGCGCTCTTCGACCTGGAAGAAGAAGTGCGCCGCCTCGCCATCCAGCGCCGCCGAGGCCCCGTGGCCGGCCGGCGCGCGGTGGCGGCCGAGCTGGCGGAGGTGCTCCAACGCCTGCCGCTGGAACGGGCCGAGCCGGTGCTGCGCGCCTTCTCCGTCTACTTCCAGTTGGTGAACCTGGCGGAGCAGCACCACCGCATCCGCCGCGCCCGCACCCACGCGGAGGTCGCGTCCGCCAAGCCCCAGCGCGGCTCGCTGGAGGCCACGCTGCAAGTGCTCAAGGAAGCGGGCATCCCCGCGGAGCGCGTGCGCGAGGCCATGCGCACCATGCGCGTGACGCTGACGCTCACCGCACACCCCACGCAGGCCGTGCGCCGCACGCTGCTGGATAAGCTCGACCGCATGGCGGGCCTGCTGGAGGAGCGGGACCGCTGCGCGCTGACGCCGCGCGAGTCCTCGGTGAACCTGGCGCTGCTGCGCGAGGAAATCACCCTCCTGTGGCAGACGGACGAGCTGCGCCGCGAGCGCCCCACCGTGGGTGACGAGGTGAAGAACGTCCTCTGGTACGTGGAGGAGGTGCTCGCGGACGAGCTGTCCCTGCTCCCCGAGCTGCTGGACTGGGCCTTCGAGCGCGCCTACGGCGAGCCGCTGGGTCCGGTGGACACGCCCGTGCGCATCCACTCATGGGTGGGCGGGGACATGGATGGCAACCCGCTGGTGACGCCCGACGTGTTCGCGGACACGCTGCGCGCGCACCGGGCCCGGGGACTGCGGCGGTTGCTGCTTGACCTGGAGCGGTTGGGCGGGCGGCTGTCCCAGTCGGCGCGTCACGCGAGGCCGTCCGAGGAGCTGCTGAGCTCGGTGGCGAAGGACGCGGAGGAGCTGCCCGAGACCGAGCGCCGCTACGGTCCCCGTACCCCGGGCGAGCCGCTGCGGCACAAGCTGCGCTTCATGGAGGAGCGGCTGCACCGTGCGCTCCACTACGTGACGCAGCAGCGCGCCGGGGCGAGCGTCCCCATGCCGCAGGGCGCCTACCGCACGCCGGAGTCCTTGCTGGCGGACCTGGACGTGCTGGGCCGCGCGCTGGAGGCGTCGAAGGGCACGCACGCGGGACTTCGCGACGTGCGGCAGGTCCGGGAGCGGGTGCTCGCGCTGGGACTGTCGCTGGCGGAGCTGGAGGTGCGCGCGCCGGCCGAGGACGCGGTGAGCGCGGCGGGCTCGTTCAACGGGGGCCCGGCGCCCACGGAAGGTGGGGCGCGGCTCCTGGAAGTGCTGGCGCGGCTGAAGGAGGCCCAGTCGGAGTCGGGTGAGCCCGCGTGCCGCACGCTCATCCTCAGCATGGCCAGCACCGCCGAGGACGTGCTCGCGGCCTTCCGCTGCTTGAAGCACGCGGGCCTGTGGGACGAGAAGCGGGGCTGCGCCACGGCGAATGTGGTGCCGCTGTTCGAGCAGCTGGGCGCGCTGGACTCGGGCCCGGACGTGCTGCGCACGCTCTTCGCGGACGCGGAGTACCGCAAGCACCTGGACGTGCGCGGTGGCCAGGAGGTGATGGTGGGCTACAGCGACTCCGGCAAGGAGGTAGGGCTCCTGGCGGCCAGCGCGGCGCTGTACCGCGCGCAGGTGGCGCTCACGGAGGTGTCTCGCGAGGCGGGTGTCCCGCTGCGACTCTTCCACGGCCGCGGCGAGTCCGTGGCGCGTGGCGGTGGTCCCGCGCAGGAGGCGATTCTCGCGCTGCCGCCGGGCGCGGTGGCGGGTGGCTACAAGGCGACGGAGCAGGGCGAGGCGCTGGACCACAAGTACGCGCGCCCGGAGCTGGCGCGGCGCACGGTGGAACTCATCCTGGGCGGCGTGCTGCTGCACACGCTGGATGCGCAGCCGCGACCGGAGCCCGAGGCCGAGCGCACCTTCCGCACCGTGTTCGACACGCTGGCGGAGACGGGGCGCAAGGCATATCGCGCCCTGGTGTGGGAGGAGCCGCGGTTCCTGGAGTTCTTCACCGCCGCGACGCCGGTGGAGGAGATTGCGTCGCTGCCCATCGGCTCGCGCCCCAGCAAGCGCAGGGCGGGAGGCCTGGACACGCTGCGCGCGATTCCGTGGGTCTTCGCCTGGACGCAAAACCGGGCCATCCTCCCGGGCTGGTACGGCGTGGGCTCGGCGCTGGAGGCCTTCTCGAAGGAGGAGGGTGGGGCGGCGCAGCTCAAGCGCATGTACCGGGAGTGGCCCTTCTTCCGCGCCGTCATCGACAACGTCACCATGGTGCTGGCGAAGTCGGACATGGCCATCGCCGGGCGTTACGCGTCGCTGGCGCCTCCCGCCACCCGTTCGGTGTGGCGGCGCATCCAGCAGGAGCACCGGCGCACGCGCAGGCAGGTGAAGCGGCTGACGGGCGAGTCGAAGCTGCTCGACAACAACCCGCAGCTCCAGCGCAGCATCTCCCTGCGCAACCCCTATGTGGACCCCATGTCCTTCCTCCAGGTGGAGCTGCTCAAGCGCAAGCGCGAGGGCCAGGCGGAGGTGGATCGTCCACTGTTGCTCACGCTCAACGGCATCGCCGCCGGCATGCGCAACACCGGGTAGGCTCCGCGACGTCGGACATCCGAGGAGACGGCGATGGCCAGGGAGACGTTCAGCGTGGTGGAGGTCAACCCGGCGCACCGCTTCGCGCGGCTGCGGCCCGAATCGGGCGGGCCGCTCCTGCACGCGGGGCTGTACCCGGAGGAGGAGGCCCCGGAGCCGCAGCTCCAGCTGCGTGAAGGGGACCGGGTGGAAGGCCAGCGGCGCGGGCAGTCGGTGGCGGACTGGGGCTGGGTGTCCCGCGCCGAGCCGCCCGCGGACCTGGTGGAGCGGATGGGCGAGCTGCTCGCGAAGTTGGAGAAGTACGAGCTGCGCGTGCCCGCCACGGCCTATGACCTGGCCGAGCACCACTGGCGGCAGAGCCGCGCCAACCCGCTGCACCTGGAGCTGCTCGCGCAGTTGCCCACCTTCTTCGACTGGGAGCTGTCCCACCCCTACGAGGACGGCGCGCTGTTGGAGCGGCTCCAGGCCGCCATGCAGCCGTACCTGCCTGGTTTCGAGGTGACGCCCCAGCCAGGCCGCGCCGCCTTCCGCCTGGAGCCCGGAGGACACGACGTGTCGGCACCGGAGGGGAGCCGCGAGGCCCCCGTCTCCACCTTCGAGCCGCTGCTCCTCCAGGTGAACCGCCTGCTGGAGGGGGCCGGGGCCCCGGTGCGCTGGGTGCCCTCGGAGGACGACTGGATTCTGGCGCCGCCGGGGCTCGCGGAGCTGCTGGTGCTCCACGGCGTGCTCGGCTCGCGCCAGGGCTGAGCGCGGGGGCGCGGCTAGAGGCCGCCCTCTTCGCGCAGCACGCGCGCGACTTCGTCCGCCATCACCCGGTGGCCTTCGATGCTGGGGTGGATGCCGTCCACCTCCAGCCCGTCGAGGAACAGGTGCACGTTCGCGGGCTGGCGCGTCACCGCCTCCAGGTCGATGATGTCCGGGCCGGCGCCGCCGCCGCGGAGCCACGAGTTGAGCTCCAGCCGCTGGGTCTTCACCACTTCGTAGGGCGCGTAGTTCGACTTCTCCTTGGGCAGCAGGGTGCTGACCCAGGTGCGGCAGAAAGGCGCGAGCCGGCCCAGCATCGTGTTCATCCGCGCCTGGATGACGGACAGGGAGTCCTTGTCGCCCAGGTCGTTGGTGCCCAGCAGGACGATGCAGTCGGTGATGCCCTGGAGCGCCAGCACCTCGCCGTCGAGCAGCGTCAGCGCGTCGTAGAAGCCCTGGCCACTCACGCCCGCGTTCACCACGGGCACGCCCAGCGCGGCCTCCACCTTGGCGGGCCAGGCGTTGCGCGTGTCGTTCTTCGTGTCGATGTATCCCTCGGTGATGCTGTCGCCAATGGCCACGAAGGCGCGGCCCGTGGGACCTTCCACGTCGACGGTGGCCACGCCGACGGCGCGGTCGAACAGGGTGCCGCCCAGCGCGCCCGTCACCAGCGCATGGTTCCCCACGCGCGCGAAGCTGCCTGGGAAGGCGCTGATGGCGCTGGCCGCCAGCGCGCCACGGACCTCGAAGGTGATGGCCAGCTCGTCCCGGAACGCCACCGGGAAGTCCACCGGGTCCGACGTCTTCCGCGAGCGCGCGTCCACGGTGAAGCCCTCCGCGCCATCGAAGGAGAGCTTCACCGGCGTGGACGCCAGCGCTCCATTGGCGCCCGCCTGGGCCACGGTGGCACGCACCAGCGTCATGCTTCCGTCGCCCGAGCGGAACGTCACGCGGATGCGCCCGCCGTCACGCGCCACCGGCACGCGCATGCGGAAGGTCGTCACGCTTCCCGCGGAGTGGGACGCGCGGAGCGCTTGATGGAAGCCCGGTTGGAACGAAGTCGCCGGCGGCGCGAAGGGCGGCACGGCCTGCACCTGCCGCCCGTCGTTCAGCACCAACACGGGCGCGACTTCCAGTGACGCGTCCGGCGCGTTCTGCTCCATCGTGGAAGCGTGGCTGTCGTCCTCTGGGGGCAGGTCACCGTCGGGTGAGTCCGTCACGCTGCCAGCACACGCCAGCAGCGCGCTGCTCGCGCACACGACGACCTTCCGCCACACAGGCTTCATTCCCATTCCCATCCCTCCCGGCTTTGCAGGATGCACACCACACCGTGCCCTGCCAGCCGGCCGTCTGGGAACCCTCCGCCTCCGAAGCCTCGTCTGCCTGCCCGCCCGCCACAGCGACCGGCCTGCTGTCTAGTGGACGCAAGCCCCCACGCCTGGGTTGCCATCCAATGCCCGGCAGCTGCCCGTAGAGCAGGCGGGCATGCCACCAGGCTGACAGAGCGGGCGGCAGGTGAGGCCGCCTCCCGCATTCACACACGCGCTTCCCGGCGCGCATTGATTGCTGAAGTCGCACGACTGCCCCTCCGTCCGATTGCCGCTGCCCGCGCACAGCGGGCCTGACGTGGACGGGTAGCAGCTGAGTGGCGCCTCGCAGTCATCGCCCAAGGGGTTGCACGCCATGGACGGCGGGCCGCAGACCAGCGGCAGCTCGTCGGTGCCTTCCAGGCGGAGCACGGTGTTGCACTCGCTCGCGTTCCCACATTGGGTCGTGGCATGGCACAGGCGCTGGCAGGTGAATCCACTCCCTGTGCCGTCAGGCGCCTCGCGGCAGAACAATCCTTGCCGGCAGGTGTCGTAGGCCAGGCCCCCGTCACTGGGCGCCAGCGTGCAGGGCGCGCCTTCGTCCGCGGTGCCCGGGGCCACGCAGCGCCGCTGGGTGACGCCATTCTCCATCGCATACGTGCAGCGCTGGTCCTGGGCGCAGTCCTGGGCCACCACGTCGCACTCCGCTTCGAAGCAGCGGCTGCCGGTGCCGCCGTCCGCCAGGTCCGCGAAGTAGCAGTCCTGGCCGTCGGCACAGCCCTCCTGTCGCGCCACGTTGCAGGCGAAGTCCCGCGCGCCGCCGTCCGCGTCCGTCCCACCACCGTCCCCGGTGGGTGTTCCGCCCCCATCGGTGCCCGCGTCCTCCTGACCGCCGGGGCCCGGCCCGTTGCCGCCGTTGCAGGCCGCGGCCCAGAGGGCCAAGGCCAGGGTTCCAGTCAACACATAGAGGCGGTTCACACGCATTCCAGAGCGCTCCCAGGGAAGTCTCCGAGGACATAGGCACCCGAATTCGATAGAGGGGGCCTCTTGAATCAGGCGTGGAAAGCAGCGGACACTTGGCTGACGCCCGGGGCCTGGAGGTTGGCCTGGCGCGTCGCCCTGTGGAACTGTGGGTGTGGGAAGCAGCGTGGTGTTCGCCAGGAGCGTCGAACGTGGGGGCTATCGGGTGCGTATGACAACCAAGGCGGCGGATGACATGGAGAACGGGGATCCAGCCGCATACGCGAACCGGCGGGCGGATGAGCGTGTGGCAGCGCGGTTCGAGGTTCGCTTCAACCAGACGCAGGACGCGGCGCGGGCGCTGCGTGCGTACTCCATCAACATCTCCGCGGGCGGCCTGTGCCTGCTGACGCGGAAGTCCTACGACGTGGGCTCCCACGTCCGCCTGTCTATGGCCATTGAAGGCGAGGAGTTCCACCTCACCGGCGTCATCGCCTGGGTGCGCGACGAGGCCGAGGCCATTGGCGTGCGCTTCACGGACATGAGCGACGAGGACCGGGCCCGGCTTCAGCGCGTGGTGGACAGCTTCAAGCGATAGCGGCCGGGGGCACCGCGAATGTCGGTGCCCGCCGCCTCGCCGCGGTCAGCGCTGGGATTCCGTATCGACGTGGCGGAACACGCCCGAGTCGATTTCGGAGAAGCCACACGCCGTGTAGAAGTTGCGCGTCTCCGGCGTCGTCGTCATGGGTGAGACGAGCTGGAGCTGCTTCGCGCTCAGCACCTTGCAGCGCTCCAGAATCTGCCGGATGAGCGCGCGGCCCACGCCGCGACGACGCCAGGTCTCCGTCACCACCAATTCGTCGATGGTGCCCACGCGTCCGCGCAGCCGGAGCTGGGGACGGTGGGAGAAGGACACCATGCCCACGGGCCGGTCCTGCGGGTCGCCGGCCACGAAGATTTCAATCTCCGGATGGCTGACGACCCAGTGGACCGTCTGCTGGTCCGTCCCCTGGGGGTAGCCCAGCTCCTTGAGGAGCGACGCCATGGCTTCGGCGTCACCCCGGCGGGCGCGGCGGATACGGAAGGCCGGCGCATCAGCGCCAGCGACGGGAGTGGCTGTCCGGAAGATTGGTTGTGACAAAGCCTTTGGAGTCTAACGAATGGGCCGCCATCCCTTCAAAGAGGAATGGCGGCCCGGGGTGCTTCTCCCGTGAGACAAGGGGCTCACGAGCAGGGGATTGTGGGTGTCGCTCTTACGGCTGCTCGCTCGCGAGCGACCGGATGGCGGTGGTGATGTCACCCAGCTGCGGCACCGACGCCATCTCCAGCGCGTCCGCCAGGCCGATGCCCGGCAGGAACTTGCCGGCCAGCAGCCGCGGCGGGGCCAGCAGCGAGTAGAACAGCTCCTCCACCGTGCGGCGCACCAGGTGCTCTCCGAAGTTCGTCACCTCGGTGTCCTCGTTGACGAAGAGGACGCGGCCCGTCTTCTGGACGGAGGCCTTGATGAGCTCCCAGTCGTACGGCCACAGCGAGCGCAGGTCGATGACCTCCGCGCTGATGCCGTCCGCGGCCAGCGTCTCCGCGGCCTTCGTGCACAGGGGCAGGGTGCGGCCGTAGCTCACCACGGTGAGCTGCGTGCCCTCGCGCACAATCTTGCCCTTGCCGAAGGGCACCGCGTACGCCTCCAGGCCCGCAGGCCACTGCGGCTTCCACTGGGAGCGGTCTCCCAGCGGCGCGTCGATGAGCTTCGACAGCGCGCGGTCATCATCCGGCTCGCCCGGAATCCGCTCCTCGCCCTTCACGCGCAGGAGCGCCTTGGGCTCCAGGAACATGACGGGGTTCTTCTCCTGGCACGCGGTGATGAGCAGCCCGTACGCGTCCAGCGGCGTGGAGGGCATGACCACCTTCCACCCGGCGATGTGGGTCATCGTCGCGTCGAACGAGTGCGAGTGGTAGATGGACCCGCGGATGCCGCTGCCCACCGGCGTGCGCACCACCATGGGCAGGTTCCAGTCACCGAAGGTGGACCAGCTGGTGTTGCCCGCCAGCTTCAGCAGGTCGATGGTGTTGTAGACGTAGTCGCAGAACTGGATCTCCGCCACCGGTCGTCCGCCGGCCATGGCGATGCCCATGGCCGCGCCGATGATGCCGCGCTCGTCCAGGGGAGAGTTCCACGTCGTCTTCAGACCCTGCGTGCAGGTGAAGACGCCGCCCAGGGGGGCGCCCACGTCCTCGCCGAAGATGTCGGTGACGCCCAGGTGCTCCTCGGCGTAGTGCAGGGCCATGCGGATGGCCTGTGCCATGTTCGCCATGGGTTACTTGTCCTCCGCGTAGATGTGCTTCCAGATGGATTCGGGGTCGGGCTGTGGCTCGTCGCGCACCTGTCGGGCGGCGGCGGCCATCTCCTCGGTGTACCTGTTGCGCAGCGCGTCCATCTGCTCTCGCGTCAGGACGCCGTCCTTCTCCAGCTTCGCCTCGAAGTCCGTGAGGCAGTCGACCTCGTTGCTCACGTAGTTGGCACCGGAGGCCGACGAGTGGCCGTAGAGGCGCGACACGTTGGCCTCCAGGAGGAAGGGCTTGCGCTCCGCGCGCACGTAGGCCATGGCCTCGCGCAGCTCGGTGTAGGCCTCCACGGCGTCGTTGCCGTTGATGGTCTTGCTGCGGATGCCAAAGGCCTTGCCGCGGTCGCTGATGCGCTGCTCGCCGTGCTGGCCCTCCGCCGCCGTGGAGATGCCCCACTTGTTGTTGGTGACGATGATGAGGATGGGCAGCGGGTTGGCGGGGCGACTGCTCCACACCAGGCACGAGGCGAAATCGCCCTCAGCCGTGCCGGCGTCGCCACCAGTGACGATGGTGATGCCGTCACCGCCGTGGCGCTTCTGCACCATGGCCGTGCCCGGGGCGATGGCGTACTGGACCTCGATGGGCGAGGACACCGGCGCCACGTTGTACTTCCGGGCGGAGTAGTGGCCCGCGAAGTTGCGGCCGCCCGAATACGGGTCCGTGGCCGTGTTCTTCATCTGCCGCAGGGAGCCGATGGGCTCCTCACCCAGCGCGAGCAGGGTGCCGGACTGCCGATAGTGCGCATGCAGATAGTCGAAGTCGGGGCCCTGGCCCTTCTTCATGAGCAGGCCCAGGGAGACGTTGAATGCCTCCTCGCCGGGACCGCCAATCCAGAAGTATCCGTGGCCCTGCTTGTACATCTGGATGAGGCGCTCCTCGAGGACGCGCGTCTTCACCATGAGGTCATGGATGCGGACCAGCAGCTCCCGCTCGAGCGGCGCGGACGCTTCTGAGGATTCTTTGATGAGTCGGGGACGAGACACGCGCGACCTTCCTCTGGCTGGAGGGGACGCCCCTATAACCCGGATACGTGCCTCCCGCTCAAGGCAGTTGATGGGCCGCCTGTCGGGACGTCAGGCGGAGAGCACCTTCTGGCGCGGCGCGGCAATCAGCGGGGCTCATCCGTGGCAGGAGTCCGCCCGTGCCGCAGCGCGGTAATTCGCTCGGTGAGTGTGGCCTCGCTGGCCGTCCCGGCGTGCTCGGAGATGAGGGCCAGGGTGTCCTCGGACAGCTGCCGGGCGTGCGAGCTGTCCAGCAGCGAGGCCAGTTCCTGGAGCCGCCCGGTGTGCAGCAGCGCCAGCACCAGGGCATGGCCGGTGCGCGGCAGGGGCGCCTGCGTGAAGGCGGATTGGAGCGAGCCCACGGCCAGCTCCGGCAGCCCGTTGTCCAGGAGCATCTCGCCCACCAGGGCCGGGTCGTGAGGGCCCTCCAGGTCATCATCCGCGTCGGCCGCGCCCGGGGGCGGGGCGTTCCGCGTAGCTCGTCCATCAACTGCTCGATGGAGACGGCGCCCGCCGGTGCCGCCAGGGGCTTGCGGACCGCGCGGGGAGGGCGCGCCGCCGCTCGGCGGGGCGCCGCTTCGGCGTGCGGCGGAGCTGCTCGAGGTTCATCACCCCCAGCATCATCGCCAGCATCCCCAGCCATAGCTGCTTCGACCCGATGGCCAGCCCCAGCACCACCACCGCCGTGGCGATGCCCACGCCGAGCACCGCCCGTTCGTGCCGGTAGCCACTGCGGGCGCGCACCAGGTCCGCCAGCAAGTGTCCACCGTCCAGCGGCTGCATGGGCAGCAGGTTGAAGAGCCCCCAGCCGATGTTGACCCACAGGAACTGTCGCACGCCCTGAGCCGCCAGTCCGCCCGGCTCACCCAGGGGAGCGAGCTGCGACAGGCCCCAGATGAGCCCTCCCGCCAGGAAGCCGATGCCCGGCCCGGCGAAGCTCACGAAGGCCGACTGGTGGTGCGTGAGGTGCGCGGCGTCGTGGGTCTGGGTGGTGCCGCCCATGCCGTGCAGCTCGATTCGAGCGGGACAGCCGTAGCGGCGGAAGGCCAGCGCATGCCCCAGTTCATGGAGCAGCACCGACACGAAGACGATGCCCGCCCACAACGCGAGCCGCGCGGGCTCGGAGCTGAGCGTCCAGCCCGTCATCAATGAGACGACGAAGAAGAGCGGGTGGAGCCGGACCGGAAAGCCGGCCACGTGGAAGTGGGGCCGCATGGACATCCGACTGTAACGGGCACACCCGCACCGCGCCCGGCGAAGGGGGAGAGGCACGGCGGACCCCGGGTGAATGACGCGGGGCTCCAAGCTGGCCATGACATTGGCATGACATGGCTTCAGTGACATGCCGGCGGTGGCGTCTTCCCCGGCGCGGCGTGGATGTGGGGACAGGGCCTCGCGAAGCACGAGAAGTGAGATAGAGTCTCGAAACACCCCTGTTTCCCCCGCGCGCCCCCGCGCGTCCCCACCCCGGCCCGCCCTTGTCCAGTACGAATACGCGACTGAAGTCCGCGCCCGCGTCCGACGAGTTCCCGGATGACGCCGCGCTCCCGCCGTCCGAGCGGACAGGCACCCAGGAAGTCACCGGCGCGCGGGAGTCCACCGCCACGCGCATGACGGGCCCGTTGGGGCTGGCGGAGGGTGGCACCCGCACCCTCATCGCGCCACTGGAGGCGGGCGAGCTGCCCAACGTGGCCCAGATCAAGGGGCTGCGGCTGGACCAGATTCTCCTGCTCACCACCGGCGTCCTGGTGGTGCTCATCGTGGGCTTGCTGGCGGCGCTGTCGGTGGCCTCCACCAAGTCCCAGTTCGAGGAGACGGCGCTCGTCTCCAAGGAGCGCATCCAGGAGCAGGCGCGCGAGCTGGGTCAGACGGTGGGGCAGACCATCGCGCTCACCTCCGCCACCAACCTGCGCGACAACAACTACGCCTTCCTCGAAGAGGTGGCGGGCTCCATCGTCAAGACGAACCCCAACATCCTCCGGGTGCAGATTTTCGACCCGGACGGAGTCCGGATGGCGGACAGCGAAGGCGCCAGCGAGGACAAGGAGGACGTCGCGCCGGTCCGCCGCGCCGAGCGCCGGCTGGTGAGCGCCTTCTACCGGGGGCAGCCCATCTCCGAAATCCAGGAGCCCATCGACTACGGCTCCAGCAGCGGCAAGGGGCTGGTCGTCATCAGCTACTCGCTGGGCGGGCTGCAGAAGCAGCTGGCGTCGCTGGAGCAGGACAAGCGCGCCACGGTGCGCGCCACCACGCTGCGCATGCTGGGGCTGGGGCTGGGCTTCGTGGTGCTGGCGGGCGTGCTGGTGGCCTACCAGAGCCGGCGCATCACCCGGCCGCTGGGCATGCTGACCGGCAAGGTGATGCAGCTGGCCGCCGGCAACCTGAGCGCGCGGGCGGGAACGGCGCAGGGCGCGGGCCGCGAGGTGGTGACGCTGGGCGTGGTGTTCAACCACATGGCCGAGCGCATCAAGGTGCTGCTGGAGGACGTGCGGGCCAAGGCGCAGCTGGAGCGCGAGGTGTCGCTCGCGCGCACCGTGCAGGAGACGCTGCTGCCGGGGCGCGAGGGCGTGCAGGTGGGGCCGCTGCGCATCGCCGGCCTGGTCGTCACCGCGGATGCGTGCGGCGGCGACTGGTGGTTCCGGGCCGCCCTGGATGACCGGCGCATCGTCATTGGCATTGGCGACGTGACGGGCCACGGCCTGTCCACGTCGCTGGTGGCCACCAGCGCCACCAGCGGCTTCGCCTCGGCGATGACGCTGCGCGAGCCGTCGCAGGTCAACGCGCAGATGCTCATCACCGCCCTCAACGTGACGCTGGCCAACGTGGGCCGCGGTGAGCACCAGATGTCCAGCGCGCTGGCCGTCATCGACGTGTCCAACGGCTACATCGACTACGCGGCGGGCGCGCACCCCAGCCCGCTGGTGTTCAACAAGCGCAGCGGTCAGATTGCATCGCTGCCCGCGCGCGGCCCGCTGCTGGGCGCCTCCGTCGAATCCCAGTTCACCTCGCGCCAGGCCCAGCTGCGGCCCGGAGACGTGGTGGTCTGGTACACGGACGGCCTCACCGAGGCGCGCGACAACGCGGGCAAGCTCTACGGCACCCAGCGTCTGGCCGCCGCGGTCCAGGCGCACGCCCACCTGTCCGCGGAGGCGCTGCGTGACGCGGTGCTGGCGGACGCTCGAGCCTTCAGTGCCGGCCAGCCGCAGCGGGACGACATCACCGTCGTCGTGGCCGAGTTCAGCCCCGCCGCCTGACTTCCTTCCGGGACTCCACACGCATGCGACGCTCCCCACGACATCCTCGGTCGCGCCGTCTCACGCCGGCGCTCGCGCTGCTGACCACCCTGTGCGGCCCGCCCGCGCTGGCCCAGTACCGCCCGCCGCCCATGTCCGAATCCCAGCGGCTGGTGCGGGACGGCGAGGCGGCGCAGGTGGCCGCCAGCGCCGCCAGCGCCTCGGGTGACAAGAAGGAGGCCGAGGAGAAGTACCGCAAGGCCCTGGCCCTCTTCGAACAGGCGCTGACCGCCGAGCCGGCTCCGTGGCCGCCGCCGCGGCCTGGGTGCCAGCGCCAACGCGCTCAATGACTGGCAGCGCACCGTGGACCGGGTGCAGCCGGTGCTGACGGCGAACCCGTCGGAGCTGGCCCTGGCCTATCCGGTGAGCGTGGCGTACTTCAAGCTGCGCCGCTTCCCGGAGGCCGTGCCGCTGATGGAGCAGGTGGCCGCGGCCGACAAGGCCGAACACCTCATCGTTCATTACTACCTGGCCAGCTACTACCTCTACGTCCAGCAGGGAGACGCGGCGGCCACGCGGCTGAAGCGCTACCGGCGCTGCGCCCGCAGGCCCTGGCACCCAACGACTTCCAGATTCACGAGCTGCTGGGCCGCGCCCACGTGCTGCGCGGGGATGCCGCGGCGGCGCGCGCGTCCTTCCAGCAGGCGCAGGCGGGCCGGCCAGAGTCGCCGTCGGTGCAGCTGGGCCTGGCGCAGGTGCTGGAGCTGGAGGGCAGGGCGGTGGAGGCGCGCACGCTGCTGGAGGGCGTCACCACGCGCTTCCCGAAGGCGGGTGATGCGCGCGAGAAGCTGGCCCGCCTGTACCTGGGCGCGGGGGACGTCGCGAAGGCGGACACGCAGGCCCAGGCAATGCTGAAGCTGGGCAGCTCGCCCGCGGCGCACCTGCTGCTGGGTGACGTGCGCTTCGCCCAGAAGAACGCGGCCGCCGCGGAGGCGGAGTATCGCAAGGTGCTCCAGCTCCAGCCGGGCCTGGTGTTGGGGCAGGTGGCGGTGGGCAAGGCGCTCCAGGCACAGGGCCGGCATGAGGAGGCCATCCAGTTCCTGGAGGGCGCGGTGCGCGCGGGCGCCAACAGCCTGGAGCTGTGGGCCAACCTGGGCTCGGTGAACCGGCGCGCGGGCCGCTTCCAGCGCGCGGTGGAGGTGCACCGGCGCGTGGTGGAGATGGCGCCGCGTCAGGCCCTGGGCTACGTGCTGCTGGGCGCGGACCACTTCGCCACCGGCCAGTGGGACCAGGCCATCGAGGACTACGCCAACGCGTTGCAGGTGGAGCCGGAACACGCCGGGGCGAAGCAGTGGCTGGCCCGGGCCCTGGCGCACCGGGCGCGGGACAGGGCGGGCACGGGACGGCTGGAGGACGCCGTCCGGGATTTGCGCCGCGCGTACGACCTGGACCGGAGCGCGCCCATGGCGCGCCGGCTGGGCGCCGCGCTGCTGGAGACGCGCGCCTACGCGGACGCGCGCAAGGTGATGGAGCAGGGCGTGATGCTGCCCGGCGCCGCGTGGCGTGACAGCCTGCTGCTGGGGTACGCGCGGCTGGCCACGAACGATGCCCAGGCGGCGCTGGAGGCCTTCAGCCGCGCGGCCACCCAGACGGAGGAGCCCGACGAACAGGCGGAGGCCTCCGTCGGCGCCGCGCTGGCCGAGGTGGAGCTGGGGCAGGTGGACGCGGCGGTGCAGCGCCTCACCGCGGTGGGCCCGTCGCGCGCCGCGGCGCAGGTGGCGGGCGCCAACCTTCCGCGCGTGCTGGTGCGCCGGGCGCTGGTGCGCCTGGAGGCCGGAGACGCCGACGCCGCCGAGCGGGATTTGGACCTGGTGGACAAGCTGGGCACCGGCAACCGCAAGGAGCTGGTGCGGCTGGCCCAGTTCGTCCGCGGCCGGCGCGCGCGGAGTCGGGGCGCCACGCGGAGGCGAGCGCGGCCATCACCAAGGCCCTGGCGTCCACGCAGCCCTGGGCCTGGCCCAACACGCGCGCGCTGGCCACCGCCTTCGTGCTCTACAAGAAGGGGCAGGTGCCCGCCGCGCGCAAGCAGCTGACCGCGGCGGCGAAGAAGCCGATGCCCGGACAGCCCAGGTGGCTCACGGCGATGACGGGCGCGCTCCACCGGCGCGAGGCATCCCAGGCGTACAATGCCGGCAACATGAGGTTGGCGGAGAAGGCCTTCAAGGCCGCGCTCGCCGGAAATCCGGACGACACGCAGGTGCAGCACAACCTGGCCTGCGTCGACTGGCGCAAGGGCCGCACGACGGACGCCGTGGAGACGTGGCGCCGGCTGGAGTCGAGCGTGCCGGTGGCCGCGCTCAACCTGGGCATCGACGCGCAGGAGCGCCGCAAGGACGCGGGTGAGGCCGTGGAGGCCTGGCGCCGCTACCGGCCGGCGGCAGCGGCCCGCGCATGGCGCAGGTGCGTGAGTGGAAGGAACGCCTGCAGAGTCTGCACGGCCTGGCCGAGCCCGCCTCGGGCGCGCCCGCGGACGCCACCGTGGAGGAGACCCCATGAAGACGTCACCTCGCTTCCTCCTGGCTGGCCTCGTGCTGGCCTGCACCCTGACGGCCAGCTCCGCGCTCGCGGCGCCGAAGAAGGCCACGCTGGGGGTGTTCCTCGCCACCACGCTCGCGGATGGTCAGGAGCGCTTCGAGTACGCGGAGGCCCTGGCCGCCCGGCTGACGGAGACCCTGGACACGCCCGTGGCCGCCAAGAGCTTCGGCCGCTACGAGGACTTCTCCCGCGCGGTGGCGGGCGGGATGGTGGACTTCGCGGTGGTGGACGCGTGGGCCGCGGTGCAGCTGGGCGCGAAGGCGAAGCCGGTGGCCTGGGCCTCACGCGCGGGTGACACCCAGCAGCGCTGGGCCATTGTCGCGTTGCAGCGCGGCGTGGTGAAGGACCTCGCCGGCAAGCGCCGGCGCACGTGAAGGGCGCGGGCCCGGCGGACCCGAAGTTCGTCACCCACGTCGTGCTCGGCGGCGACCTGGACGCCCAGAAGCACTTCAAGCTGGCCCCCGTGCCGAACGTGGAGTCCGCGCTGAAGATGCTGGAGGCCAAGGGCGCGGAGGCGGCGCTCGTCCCGCTGGCGCACGTGCCGAAGGGCAAGGATGTGCGCGTGCTCTTCCGCAGTGGCCGGGTGCCGGGGGCCGTGCTGGTGGACCTGCGCAACCACGAGGCCGCCCTCACCGGCGCGCTGGGGAAGGTGGGCGCGGTGGCGCCCTTCGATGCCTTCGCGCGGCTCCAGGACAAGGACTTCGACGAGTTCAGCAAGCTCGTCACGCGCGGCCCGCCGCGGCGTCAGCCCGTGCTGGCGGAAGGGGCCGAGCTTCACGTGGAGGCCGAGGTGCTGGTGCGCTCGGAGGAGCTGGGCCCCGCGCTTCCGTCCTTCGTTGGAGACCTCGCCGTCTCCGCGGAACAGCCGGACGACTGATGCTTTCCCGTGTTTCTAGAGAATGAGAGCCAGCGACTTGGCCCGGCGTTGTCTCTGGGGTAGCTTGAAAATGATGGCGTTGGTGTCCAGCCGAGAAACCGCGTTCCCCCGGACGCAAGCGCTGGCGCCGAGCCCGTCTCCGGGTCGTACGTACAGGACCTCGGGTGTCCATGCTCCACCCTTGGATGTGAGAACGATGCACTCGACTCTGTTCGGTGAGCCGCGGCTGGGCGCGGCGAAGGCGGTTGCCGGGCGTCGCGCTCTGCGCGCCGGCCTGCCTCTTTCCATCATGCTGTGCGTGCTGTCCCTCGTCGTCCCTTCGAGCGCGGCAGCGCAGGAGGCCGCGGAGACGGAGGCTCCCGCCAAGGTGAAACGCCGGAAGCGGGTGGTGAAGCCCGCGGCCTCCGCGCGTCCCGCCGCGAAGACGGCGAAGAAGCCGAAGAAGCCCGTGAAGCCGCCCGTCGAGGACGACCCGGCGGCCGAGCCGGAGATTCCCGTCCTGGGTGGCGGGTCTGCCACGGATGATTCGTCGCCCGCGAGCGCGCCGGCACCCGTGCCCACGCCGCCCTCCGCCGCGCCCCTGACGCCGGCCACGCCCCTGACGGCCGAGCCTGCCTCACCGCAGGCGCTGCCGCCGGTCGGCGCGGACTTCAACCCGCCGGACGCGCCGACGAACCTCCCGCCGGCCACCGCGACGCTGCCCGCGCACCAGCCCGCGCCCGCGTCGAACATTCCCATCAGCGCGCCCTTCGCGGAGCCGACCCTGGATCGCCCCTTGCCGCCGCAGTCCGGGCTCGCGGGCCTGGGTGCGGACCCGCTGGATGGCGCCGACGCGCTGGAGGAGTCCGTCAACCGCGTGCTGAGCGAGGCGGTGGTGACCACCGCCGGCAAGCGCAACCAGCGCATCTCCGACGTACCCCTCACGGTGTCCTGGATTCCGGCCGACGAACTGGAGGGCACCGGCCAGTTCACGCTGTGTGAGGCCATCCAGTACTTCCCCGGCATGGAGTGCCGCCGGGGCTCCATGCGCAAGGCGGCGGTGAGCGCGCGCGGCCTGGGCTCCAACTACCTGTCCAACCGACTGCTGCTGCTCCAGGACGGCCGTCCGCTGACGGACCCGTGGACGGGCCAGTTCTACGCGGACGAGACCACGCCGCTCACCAACCTCAAGCAGGTGGAGGTCATCCGCGGCCCGGGGTCCTCGCTGTACGGCTCCAACGCCTTCAGCGGCGTCATCAACGTCATCCAGCGCCAGCCGTCGGACCTCATCGAGAAGGGCAAGAACGTGGGCGCCGAGGCCCGGGTGCTGGCGGGCCAGGACCAGACGTGGCGTCTGCACGGCACCGTGGCGGGCCGTGGCGGTCCGGTGGAGGCGCTGCTGGGCTACTACGGCTTCGGCTCGGACGGCCCGCAGCTCTTCAACGACCCGCGCGTGGGCCGGGTGGACACTAACCAGGACTCGCTGGTGCACCAGGTCAACGGCAAGGTGCGCATCGGGCCCCTGGCGCTGGACGCGGACTTCACGGACGCGGAGATTGGCCGCCCGGGTGGCACGCACATCTCCACCGTGGGCAACTGCGGCCGCTGCCACTACACGCCGAACGACTCCGAGTCGGTGCAGAACTTCAACGCGTCCGCGCAGGTGGACCAGCAAGTCACCGACAACCTGCGCCTCTTCGGCCAGGCGTACGGCTTCTTCAAGCGCCGCGACGTGCTGATGGAGAACGCCTTCGGCGGCGACCCCACCCGCGCGCTGGGCAAGCGGCGCCGGCTGGGCGGCGAGGCGCGCGCGCTGTGGACGATGGGCGACCTCAACGTCACCTTCGGTGGTGACTTGAAGGCGGACGCCGTCAACGTGCCCAACGTCCTGCCCGAGCTGAGCATGGACGACACGCGGCAGACCATCCTGGGCGGCTTCGTGGACGCGGAGTACCGCCTCTTCAACCGGCTGGTGCTCGGCGCGGGAGCCCGTTACGACCGCTACCAGATTCCGGAGCGCGTCTGGCAGAACCGCACGGACCAGGTTTCGCCGCGCGCCAGCGTCGTGTTCCACGCGGTGCCGGAGTTGCTGACGCTGCGCACCAACTACGGCCGCGCCTTCCGTGCGCCCACGTTGGCGGAGCTGGCCATCAACCAGCAGATGTACGCGGCCACACTGGTGGGCAACTCCAACCTTCGCGCGGAGACGCTGGACACCATCGAGGCATCGGTGGATTTCTGGCCCTTCGATCGGAGGGTGCGCCTGACGGGTACGGGCTTCTACAATCTGGCGAAGAACTTCATCAACCAGCAGCTCGTCTTCGGCTCGGTGTCGCAGTTCCAGAACCTGGGCGACGCGCGGGTGGCGGGCTTCGAGCTGGAAGCGGCCGCGCAGATTCCGTCCATCAACTCGTCCTTCGACATCGCGTACCAGTTCCTCGACGCCAAGGCGCTGCCGTACGACGACGGCCCCCAGTCGCCGCTGGACTACGCGCCGGCCCATCGCATCTACGCGCGTGGCCGGACCAACATCGGCAAGGTCGCCTTCGTGGAGCTGTACGCGCTGCTGGTGGGCTCACGCTATGACCCGGGCTTCGAGGTGGACGAGACGACGGGCCTGCCCACGACCCGCGTGCAGCTGCCCAGCTACGTCACGGCCAGCGCGCGGGTGGGCTTCAACGTCTACGACGGCATCTCCGTGTCGTTCCTCGGCTCCAACCTCTTCAACGCGAAGTACGAGGAATCCCACGGTTTCCCAGCACCGCCCCAGTCGTTCTTCAGTGAAGTCAAGGTTCGATACTAGCCCTTGAGCACCGCCCCCCACCTGGAGGCCGGCGGCCTCCTGTTGATTGCAGACGAGTCGCTTTCTCCGGCGCTGGTGGAGCAGGCGGCTCCCGTCCTTGCACAGGGCGGCATGGCGCTTTGCCAGGGGCCGGGGTCGCCTTCGGGGCCCCGGCGCCTGGTGCTCTTCGATGGGAAGCTGACGCCCGCGCACGCGGAGGCGCTGCGCGGCGAGCCGCCCGCGCTGCTGCTGGCGACGCGGGCCTCCGACGGACGTCCCTCCGCGTGGGAGGCGCGCCTGTTGGGGGACCTGCTTCGCGGCGCGCCGCTGCTGCCCGCGGGGGCATCGCGGCGCCGGCTTCAGTCGGTGGCGGACATCAACGCCACCGGTGAGGCCGCCGCGCAGGCCGTCACCCAGGCGCGGGGTTCGCGCACGGCGGCGGCGCTGGTGGGCGACGTGGTGCACGAACTGGCGGCCAACGCGATGTGGGACGCGCCGGTGGATGCGCAGGGCCAGCACCGGTACGCGCACCGCCGCTCCGAGGTCCGAGAGGTGGCGCCGGAGGACGCGTGCGAGCTGTCCTTCGTGGTGGAAGAGGGCCGCATGTGGTTGGAAGTCGTGGACCGCTTCGGTGGTCTGCGTCCGGGGCCCTTCGCCCGGGCGCTGGGAGGGTGGGGCGGGCGCGTCCAGGTGGATGCGTCCGGAGGAGGGGCGGGGCTGGGACTGCGGCGCATCCTGGAGCACAGCGATGTGGTGGCCGTCCGTGTGGCCGCTGGCCGTGAGTCACGAGTCCTGTGCGTGGTGGACCTGGGGGAGGCCCGCCGCCGCGCCACACAACCCAAGTCGCTGCTGTTCTGTCTTCAATGAGGTCAGGGCCGGTGGATAGCCAGGTTTCCAACGCCATCATCAGCCGGCTCCGCGTGGGGACGATTACCCACGTCCGGATTTCCGGCGTCATCGACGAAACATTCCCACTGACGTCCGCCAGCCCGGAGATGAGCGGGCTGCTGGTGGTGGACCTGGGGCAGGTGGAGCGCATCAGCTCCTTCGGCGTGCGGCGGTGGATTGAGTTCGCCGCCAAGCTGCCCCAGGGGGCCCTGGGCCTCTACGTGGTCCACGCGCCGCCCGTCATCGTGGACCAGCTCAACATGGTGGAGGGCTTCGCCGGCGTCGCCCGCGTCCTCTCCGTGCTGGCGCCCTACACCTGCCGCGCCTGCAACGAGGACCGGCTGCGGCTGGTGAACCTGCTGGACGAGGCGCAGGTCATCTCCGAGGAACGTGCGCCCGACCATTCCTGCCCCGTGTGTCAGGGGCCGCTGGAGTTCGCGGACCTGCCGGGCGAGTTCTTTGACTACGCGCGGCGGCAGCAGTTCGGTCAGGTGGACCCGGTCGTCATGCGCTACCTGCGCGCCAGCATGCCGGCGGAGCAGCCGGAGCTGTCGCAGCACCTGAAGATCATCCAGGACGACATCACGTACATCACCCTGGCCAGCGCGCTGAAGGGTGACCTCAACGTGCGCCGGCTGGCGTCGGGCCTGGAGGGCCGCGTCGGCTTCGACTTCAGCCACGTCAGCAAGGTGGAGCCGGAGGCCCTGCCGAAGCTGGAGCAGGTGCTGGAGACGGCGGCGCAGGGCGCGCACGTGGTGTTGTGCCGGGTGCCGCCGCCCGCGCTGGCGGTGCTGGCGCGCTCGGCCAAGGTGTTGCCGGTGCGGCTGGCCACGCTGTGGCTGCCGTGTGACTGCCGCAACTGCGGGCAGGTGAGCCACCAGCGCCTCCAGGCCGCGGACTACCTGGCCAGGCTGCGGGCGCAGGCGTCCGGCGTGGAGGTGCCGTGCCCCATCTGCGGCGGCAACGCGCGCGTCCCCCACATGCCCCAGCTCCAGGGGCTGCTGGCGCGGGTGCAGCTGACGGACCGGCCGCTGGAGGACCTGGAGGCGCTGGAGACTCGCGCCCTCAGTCAGTACCTCTTCGGCGCCACGAACATCGACCCGGCGGCCCGCCAGGGCGCGTCCACGGACATCTCCAACTCGCTGGGCAGCACCAAGCTGAACATCATCCGGCGGCTGGGGCAGGGCGGCATGGCGGAGGTCTTCCTCGCCAAGCAGGTGGGCGTGAAGGGCTTCGAGAAGTTCCTGGTGATGAAGAAGATTCTCCCGCAGTTCGCGGAGAACCCCGAGTTCGTCGACATGCTCTTCGCGGAGGCCCGCGCCAACGCGCGGCTGACGCACCCGAACGTCGTGCAGACGTTCGACGTGGGCGTGTCCGACGGCGTCGCGTACATCCTCATGGAGTACGTGCGCGGGCCCGACCTGAAGAAGCTGGTCATCGAGCTGCGGCGCAAGGGCCTGGCGCTCCCGCTGGAGCATGCGCTGCGCATCGTTGCGGAGGTGGCCGCGGGCCTTCACTACGCCCATGCCTACGTGGACCCCGCGGGCACGCCGCACCCGGTGGTGCACCGGGACGTCAGCCCGCACAACGTCCTCATCTCGCTGGACGGCGCCATCAAGCTGAGTGACTTCGGCATCGCCAAGGTGGCGGGCGAGGAGCACACGCAGGCGGGCGTGCTGAAGGGGAAGATTTCGTACATCTCCCCGGAGGCCGCGTCCGGGCGCACGCTGGACGCGCGCAACGACGTGTTCGCGTTGGGCGTGGTGCTCTTCGAACTCCTCACCGGCACGCTCCCGTTTCGCAGGGACCACGACGCGGCGACGCTGCAAGCCATCGTCCGGGACCCCGCGCCAGTCCCTTCGCAGCTCAAGCCGAACATCCCGCAGGACGTCTCCGACCTCGTCCTCCGCGCGCTGGTGAAGGACCCGGCGCGCCGCACGCCGTCCGCCGCCGCGCTGCGCGAGGAAATCGAAGCGGTGATGGCGCATCACCGGCTCAACTCGTCGCCCGCGGCGGTGGCCCAGTTCTTCCGGGACACGCTGGGCGACCGGCTGGTGGAGTTCGCGCCGTCCGCCGTCGGCGGGACGGGAAGCCACCCGCGCCCGGTGCCTTCGGGCAGTGGCAGCGGCAACATCGGCAGTGGGGAGATGGCCGCGCCCACGGATGGACGGACGCCCAGCCGGGGCAGTGTGCCCGTGGCTGGAAGCCGTCCTGGGATGGGCGGCAGTGGCGGCATTCCTCGCCCTGGCCCACCGGTTCCCCCGCCGCCCCCGCCACGGCCCGTGGGCGTCGCCAGCGCGGCTGTGCGGCCTCCTGCGCCGCCTCCGGCGGACGACTCCTTCCCCGGCATCTCCGTGTCCGAGGACGACGCGAACGACCGCACCGAGGTGGTGCCGCTCAACCTGGGCGCGCCGCCGCCTCGGACGGAAGCGCCGCCGCGGCCCGCTCCCGCGCCGCGTGCCTCTCAGCCACAGCCCGCCATGCCGGCGCCGCCGCGTCCATCCGGGCCGGTGCCAGGGGTGGGGCATGGGGCTCACGCCAGCGCGGCCCGTCCCGCCCAGCCGCCTCCGCCGCGGCCCGTCGCTCCCGCGAGCCGCGCTCCCGCGCCCGCGCCCGCGGAGAAACCGGCGGACAAGCAGCCCCCTTGGAAGTTGCTGGGCATCGTCGGTGGCGGCGCCCTGGTGCTGGCCGTGGTGGCGGTGGTGATGATGCGCGATGGCGGCTCGAGCTTCGTCAACGTGGGGCCCGGGGAGCACGTCTACGTCGGCGGCCTGCGCCACGAGGCGGGGACGGAGGTGCATGACCCGTCGGGCGGCCCGCTGCTCATCTCCACGGCGGTGGAGGGCAAGCTGCGGCGGTTCGGAACCACGCAGCAGCGCGAGGGCATCGACGTGCGCACGCTGGCGGACGCCTCGCCGGAGCCTGGCACCACGGGCCTGCTGAGCGTGACGGGCGCGGCCCCTGGCTGTGAGGTCCACGTCGGTGGCACGTTGCTGCCGGGTGGAACGCCGCTGTTGAAGGCACGAATCGAAGCGGGCCGGGAGCTGGAAGTCCTGGTGCGCTGCCCCAGCGGCGTCAGCAAGCTGTGGGTGATGGCCGTGCCCGGACAGCAAATCGAAGTGAAGTCGCAACCGCGAAACTGAGCGGCGCGCTGCCGGGCGCCGAGCGGCGTCCCGGACGAAGGGTGCGAAACGCATGAAGGGCTGGACCCTCTTCCCTCACCTCGTGGTTCGCA
This sequence comes from Myxococcus sp. MxC21-1, assembly GCF_032612255.1. Classification (NCBI taxonomy): domain Bacteria; kingdom Pseudomonadati; phylum Myxococcota; class Myxococcia; order Myxococcales; family Myxococcaceae; genus Myxococcus; species Myxococcus sp. MxC21-1. The sequence goes on along the minus strand of NZ_CP123278.1, from coordinate 5,483,326 downwards.
CCACGGGCTTTCCCTTCGATTGGCTGGAGCGGCTGGGGTGCCCGGAGGCCGCACGGGCCGCGCGCCAGCTGGCCTCAGCGCGGCGGGAGCTGGAGGCGCTGAGAGCCCAGGGCCCTCGGGTGAAGCGGCCATCGCGCGCGGTGCTGTCGGCCCTGAAGGCCGGGCGCCCGGTGGACGTCGAGGGAATGGAGTCACCCGAGCTGTTCGCTGAATGGAACGACCGTGCCCGGGCCGCGCAGGAGGCGGAGGCCACCTTTCATGCGGCGATGAAGCAGGAGTCCCTGGCGGTGGAAGCCGCGCTGGGGGCCCTGCGGCGGGAGCCGCGCTTCCTGGAGGCGGTGGCCAGCTCCAGCCCCCCGTGGCGAGAGACCTGCTGGAGGGGCGAGACGGCGCGCGGTTGCGGCGGCAGGTGGCCAGCTACCTGCAGCGCCTGTGCGCGAAGAACGAGACGATGGGCTTCTTCGGTCCCATCAACTACGGCCGCGCGGACGCGGCGGCGCCGACGGGGGTGACGCTGCGCTGGTCCGGGCCGGAGGTGCTCACGGGGCGGAACACCTTCGCGGCGTCGTGGCTGGTGCAGGGGCTGGTTCGCGCCATCGCCTTCGACCCTGAGGTCGCCGCGTGGCTGGTGCTGCGCCGCAAGGCCTTCGCGGAGGTGCCTTCGCGCAAGACGCTGCCCGCGCCGGAGAGCGCGGAGGCGTTGCTGCCCCGGTTGGTGGAGGCAGTGGATGGAACGCGCACGCTCGCGGGGCTCGCCTCATCGCTGGGCGTGGCCCCGGGCCGGCGCGCGAGGCGGCGCGGATGGGGTGCGAGAAGGGCCTGCTGACGCACCAGCTCGAGGTGCCCGCGGCCACGCACCACCCGGTGGACGACCTGGCCGAGCGCGTTGCGGGCCTGCCGTGTTCCGCGGCCCGGCGGCACGTGGAGGGCTTGAGCGCGCTGCTGGGGTTGATGGCCGGGTATGGCGTCGCGGATGCCGCGGGGAAGATGGCGCTCCAGGCCGCCTTCGCGAAGCGCGCGAATGAGCAGTGGGGCGTGGCGCCGCCATCCGCGCGAGGGCCCGCGTCGGAGTCGCACAACTTCTACCAGGACCGGTTGGCGCTCCGGGAGGAGTGCGGCGGTGACCTGCGGCTGGAGGCCGGAGGTGAGCGGGCGCGTGAGCTGGTGACGCGCCTGGAGCCCGCGCTGGCGTGGATGGGAGCGGCGGCGCGGCGGACCCGGGAGGCCGCTCGCGCCTCCGTGGCGGAGCTGGTGGGGGCGCGCACGGTGCCGTTCTGGAAGGTGGCGGCCGCGTACTCGGACCGGCCGGTGCCGTTGGATGGCTCGGTGGCGGAGGTGCTGGCTGGCGCAGTGGGAGACGCGTCCGCGCGCTGCGCGGACCTGGGCTCGGTGACGCCGCCGTCGCTGGACGGAGACGCGAAGGCGCTTCCGCTCGTCACGTCCATCGACCTGCTCGTGGGGGCCCGGGACGTGGAGGCCTGGAGCCGAGGTGAGTACGAGCTGGTGATGGGCGACGTGCATGACACGGCGCTGGTGTGGGGCTGGGCGCTCCAGTTCCACGAGGCGCGCGGCCGGGTGGAGAGCGCCATGGTGCGGGCGCTCGGCGCCTTGAGCAGGCCGGTGCCCCTGGTGACGGTGTTGGCGTCGCGGCGCACGGGCCTGCTTCCGTCGGAGTTCCCGGGGCCCGTGGTGGAACTGGGCGGTGTCAGTGCCCGCGCCTCCGCGTGGCGGCTGCCGCTGGATGACCTGTTCGTGGAGAGTGATGGAACGCGGGCGCGGCTGGTGTCGAAGCGGCTGGGCTCCGAGGTGTGTCTCTACAACGGTGAGCTGGACAGCCTGGTGCACACCGCCTTCTCCCTGCCGCGCATCCGCCCGCTGCGCGTGTCGCTGGGCGACCACACGCCGCGGTTGACCCTGGGCGGTGTGGTCGTGCAGCGCGAGCAGTGGCGGCTGTCGCAAGCGGAGCGGGAGGCGCTGCTCGCGGGCCGCGATGACTCGGCGAGGCTTCGCGCGGCGGTGAGCGTGTGGAGTGAGCGCGGGATGCCGGACTGCGTCTTCGCGAAGTTCAAGGACGAGCGAAAGCCGGTGCTGGTGGACGTGCGCAGCCCGCCGCTGCTCCGCGTCTTCCTCAACCTCCTGGAGCAGAAGGAGGAGGTCATCCTGTCGGAGATGCTGCCCTCGCCGGACCAGCTCTGGCTGCGAAGCGCCTCGGGCGGGCGCCATACCGTGGAGCTGCGTTGCACGCTGATGTGGGGCTCGGAGCCCGCTGCCGGAGCGCGGGAATGAGGCTGCTCGTCCTGCCACCTCACCGCGACGTGACGCTCGTCCCCGAGGCGCCGGAAGGGTGGCAGTGCGTCGACGTGGCGCGGGACTTCTGCCGGCGCGTCTTCGCCCACGACGCGGTGGAGGCCGCCGCCGCCGCACGCGAGCGAGCTCCTGCGACCGCGCAGACGATGCGAGAGCTGCTGCTGCTGCGTGCCGCCCAGTCGGTGCATGCGCGCGCCGACTCGAGCGTGAGCACCCGCCTGCGCGCGCTGGGGGCGGTGCTCTCCGCCATTTCGGGGCCGCCCAACGGGGTGCACCTCCGGCTGGACGATGTGGCGCTGGAAGGCGGCACGACCGAGCGGAGCGCGGACGTCTTGCGCTCCTTGGACCAACTCGCGCCCTATCGGGAGGACCTGACCCTCGCCGCTGCTCGCTTCGCCGGTGCCGAGCGCGTGCGGCTCTGGCTCGAACGCGACCTGCAACTGCCTGCTGCGGCCTGGCTGGCGCGGGCCTGTCCGGAGCAGGTGCCGCTCGAAGTCGCGGGGCCGTTCGCCTGGGCGCACAGGGCCGTCCTGGCTCAACTGTCCGTGTTCCAGCGCGCCACCTTCGTGGACGCGGCCCCACTGCGCTGGCGCGTGTCGCCCGGACTGGATGAGGCGGTCTCCACGTCACTCGTCTGGCTCTCCGAGGCGCTGGACGTGAGGGCCACCACTCCGGACACGGTGCGCGCCCTCACGGGAGGCGCGGCGGGGTGGGCGGGGCATGTGTCGCTCGATTCGCTCCTGCATCCGGACGTGTTGGTGGAGAGCGGCTGCAAGGTGGCCGTCGTGGGGTTCTGCGCCGTGGACCGCGACGCCTGGCTCGACCCGTTGGGTGCGCGCGTCTCCCGACAGGCGCTGGCTCAGGGCACTCGCCGGCTTCGGGGCGCGGGGGTCCACCTCGTGGCGGAGTGGTGGATTGGCGCGCCCGGCGTCGACGAAGCGGGCCTCGACGCGACGCTCGCTGTGCTGGACTCGGAACCGGTGTTCGACAAGCTCGCGGGCGTGCGTCCCTTCCACTGGCCTCGGACGCCTCCCGAAAGTGGCCGCCCGCTGCTGTGGCCGGACGTGAACGTCGGCGCGCCTCCCGACGACCGGGACCTCGCGAGGAGCCGGCCCTTCGCGCACGCCCGTTCCATTCCGAGTGCCAGTGTTCCGCAGGTGCTTGCTGGACTCGCGACGCGGCTGCTCGCGCGAGGGCCGCTGAGCCCGGGCCGGGTCGCCGCCGCGTGTCTTCCCGAGGGGCTCGGCCCCGTGCAACGGACGTGAGCGCAGCGGCCATCCAACTCGATGCGGACTGTGCATGGGTCCAGCTCCCGGCGGGGCTGGATGGTGCTCCGAAGCCGTCGTGGTTCGCGGCGAACCTCCGCACGGGCTCGGTGCTCGCGATGGACGCGCGGCTGGCGCCGAAGCTCGCCGGCCTCGTCCGGCCCATGGAAGTGGCCAGCGTGCTGGGGGCAGTTCCCCAGGCGCAGCGGGAGAAGCTGGTGGACACACTGGTGGCCAGGTCGGTGCTGACGAGGGTGAACGGATGAGCGAGCCCTGGACGTTGGGCGAGGTATTCGTGCTGCGGCACGCGGGCTTTCCCTTCGATTGGCTGGAGTCGCTGGGGATGTCCCAGGCGGTGCTGGACGACGTCGCCCGCTTGCTCGAGGCGGAGGACGCGCTCGTGGACGCCGTGCGCGCGGAGAAGGGCGCGTCCGGCGCGCAAGCCCTCCTCGATGCGCTGTCCCAGGGGCGTGAGCCCCGAATCGACGCACGGCTGGGGCCATCGTGTCAGCACGCATGGGCTCGCTACCAGGCGCGTCGCGAGTCCGTTCAGGCGGGTTACGCCGCGGAACGAAAGACGCTGCGACGGCAACTGCGAGAGCGAGCGGCGGAGCCCGCCATCCAGGAGGCCGTGTTCCTCTCCAGTCCGGCGATGTTCGACAACGTCTGGGTGCGCTACCTGCGCGGCGGGGAGCGGCCGGACACGTCCGATGCGCGCCGGGTGGAGCGGCAGGTCTACACATACCTCCAGCGCTTCTGCGCGAAGAACGAGACCACCAGCTTCTTCGGCCCCATTTCCTACGGCGAGCGCACCACCGATGAGGGCTACGACGTGCGCACGGTGCCCAGCGGAAACACGCGCCGCCGCACGTTCTTCTCCTTCTGGGCGGTGACGGAGCTGGCTCGCGCGGTGGGGCGGGAGCGCACGCTGCGCCCGCACCTGCAGCTGCGCCTCAATCCGCTCTTCACGGTGACCCCGGGCCGCGCATTCTGCGAGCCGCTGAAGCTGGACGTCGCCTTGTCACCCGAGGCGGAGCGTCTGCTCTCCGTGCTGCGCGAGCAACCCACACCCGCCGAGGCGGCCAGGGTGCTCGGCCTTCCCGTCGTGGACGTCGAGCGCCAGGCGCTGCCGCTCGTGAAGACCGCGTTGTTGCTCTGGGGCCTGCCGTTCCGGCCGAACGACTTCAGCACTTTCGAGAGCGTGCGGGACGCGGTGGCGGCGCTCCCCGACCTGGAGGCGCGCACACGCTGGCTGGAGCGGTTTGAGACCCTAGCGCGGCTCAAGGCGGACTTCGAAAGTGGAGACCTGGCCCAGCGGCGCGAGCTGCTGCCGCGCCTGGAGGCCGCCTTCACGGAGGTCACGGGCAAGCCCGCGCGCCGAGGTGACGGTCAGGTCTACGCGGACCGGCTCATCCTCTACGAGGAGGCGAGCTCGCCTTTCCGGCTGCGCTTCGGCGCGACCTTCACCGCGGAGCTGGAGGCGGCGCTGACCGGCGCGCTGGAGCTGTCAGCCGCCTATGGCGAGAAGGTGCAACAGGGCTTCCGAGAGCAGGTCCGTGACGCACTGGGCCCGGATGCGGGCCCCATGGACCTGCTGGACTACGCCGTGCGGCTGCGGCCCGATGGCGTCACAGGCAGCCGCTTCTCGCCCGTGCCGCCGGTGATGCTGGAGGCCGAGGAGGGCCGCGCGCGGACGCTGCCCGTGGACTTCCTGGGCACGTCCACGCCGGGCGGGCGTTACGCCTTGCCGGACGTGTGCCTCGCCGCGAAGCCGGACGGAAGCGGCTTCGAGGTGATGCTGGCGCGGGTCCACCACCACCTGCTGCTGTGGAGCTGGCTGAGCGCGTTCCAGCCCGAGCGGGAGCGGTACGCCTCGGTGGCTTCGCGTTGGCTGGAACAGGACGCCGCGGCGCGGGGCTCGTGGGGCTGGCCATCCGCAGGCGCAACAAGGGCTTCTACGTCTATCCGGGACGGCGGTTGGTGTACTCGGTGTCGGACGTGCTGGATGTGGACGAGGGGGCCCTGACGCCGGGGGACGTGAAGGTCCTTCCCACGCGTGAAGGCCCGGTGTTGGTGGACGGGAAGGGGAGCGGCTGAGCCTGTACCTGCCGCTCGATGATTTCTCGTCCTATCCACCGTTCGCGGCGCTGGCGCATTCCCAGGTGCTGCACGCACCGCTGCGGACGCAGGGAAGCCACCTGCCTCGGTTGAGCGTGGGCGGCGCGGTGTACCAGCGCGAGCGCTGGAACCGGCGGCGGAGCGGCTGGCAAGGCCCGCGGGCTTCGAGCTCTTCCTCGCCGTGCAGCGGGAGCGGCGCGCGGGTGGGTGGCCTCGCTTCGTGTTCATGCGCAGCTCGAAGGAGCGCAAGCCGTACCTCATCGACACCGCGAGCCCCTTCGCCGTGGACCTGCTGTCACACCTGGCGCGGGACGCGGAGCGCCTGTCCGTGGAGGAGATGTACCCGGCACCGGAGCAGCTCTGGCTGAAGGACGAGCGGGGCCGCTACACCTGTGAGCTGCGGATGCAGTTCACCCGCTGGAGCGAAGGACCGGCCTGACGCCCTTTGACAACCGGGGCGCATCGGCTACCAGAATGGTCCCTTCCCCAGCCTGGAGGTGCTTCCCGCCTTGCCAGGATTTCGGGTCCTTTTGAGGAGACAGTCAATGTCCGGTGAAAACGTCGTCGCTCCCCCCGTCAAGAAGCTGAAGCGGCCGGTGGAGGAGGTTCGCGCGGAGCTGCTGGCCGACGCGGACGTGAAGGAGCAGGCCCGTCTGCTCAAGGTGCCCGTCGAGGAGTACGTGGAGAAAATCATCGACTATGCCCTCAACCCGGAGAAGCCGCCCCAGATCGAGATCGTCCCCGACGAGGAGCTGAAGGCCAAGGACCCCAACGTCCCCACCATCGAGGAGCTTCAGGGGCACCTGCAGGACATCGTCGACGGCCGCGTCGTCATCAGCCGGGCGCATCAGCGGGATGGCTTCAGCGACCAGGACGCGGACGCTCGCTACAAGTCGGCGCTCGCGTCAGACGCGGCGCAGACGGGCGCCCCAGAGAGCCGCAAGGGGACGTCCGCCAGCGATCTGCACGCCGCGGAGGGCAAGACGCCTTCCACCGACAGGAATTGATCGGCGGCGGACCCGGCCCGGGGAGCATTTCCCGGAATCCCCGGTGCCTTGTCCCTTCGCTAAGTCCTTGAATTCAAATGGGCTTTGGGGTGCGTCCGGTTTTTTCGGGTAACAGGGAAACAAATCTGCCCGTCTGCCGACAATTCTCACATCGGACGCACTTGATGGCTGCACCGCAGCCATCCTCTCAAGGGGAACTACCATGGGCGGTCTCAAGGGAATCGTTGGCAAGGTGCTGAACGTCGTCAAGCCGTTCGTCTCCGCGGTCAACCCGCTGCTGGGCGCGGCGATGGGCTTCGCCAGCGGCCTCATCCAGGGCAAGAACCCGCTCCAGGCGCTCATGGGCGCGGCGACGGACCTGATTCCGGGTGGCGGCGCCTTGAAGAACACAGTGGGCAAGTTCGCCAGCAAGTTCCTCATGGACGGCGCGGGCGGCAACAGCCTGCTGAGCGGCGCGCTGAATCTGGCCACGGGCAAGAGCAAGGTCACCGACGTGCTGGGCGACCTGATGAAGAACACGGCGAAGACGGGCCTGAGCCAGCTGGGCATGAAGAACGCGGCCGAGCTGTCCGCGCAGCGCATGTCGCAGTTCCTGGTTTCGTAATAGCATCGCCGGATGACGCCCATCCTCTACGTTCCAGAGCTGCACTTCGCTCAAGTGCAGGAGTGGCTGCAGTTCTGGAACGATGCCGTCACGCCAGAGACGCTTCCTCAGACGGGCTTCATCATCCCTGGCAAGGCGGCGGGATTTCTCTACCGGACCGACAGCTCGCTGGCCATGATTGAGACCCTGGTGGCCGCGCCGGGGCTGTCCAAGGAAGAGCGAAGCGCCGCGGTCGACCTCGTGGTGGCCGCCATCTGTGAGGAGTCCACGAGGCTCGGGTTCCAAGTGCTGGTGGGCTACACCCAGTTGGACGCGGTGGTGAAGCGCGCCGAGCAGCACGGCTTCATCTACGTGGATGGTGGCTTTCACGTCATCGCCAAGCGTCTCAGGTGAAATGAAGCCTGGGGCCGACATCTTGATTCTCGGAGCCGGTGTCGTGGGCCTTTCGGCCGCGCGCCGGCTTTCTGCTTTGGGCGCGAGCGTCACGGTGCTGGACGCCGTGGATCCGGGAGGCCGGGGCTCGCGCGCCGCCGCCGGAGTCGCCATTCCGTCCGTGCGGTTGTTCGATGACCCGGTGATGTTGGCGTTCGCCCGGGCAGGCCGCGGCACGCTGGCGGAGGACCTGGCCTCGCTTCCGGGAGGCGACCTGCTTCGCCGAGGCAACGGCATCCTCCGCGTCGTCGCGGACGCGAAGGCGCGCGATGCCCTGGCGGCGAAAGCGGTGGCGGACGTGGAAGGACTGGGCACCTGGCGGGATGCCGCGAGCCTGGTGTCGCTCGAGCCCGCGCTGGAAGGCACGCCGCTGTTCGGTGCCTTCGAGACGGACCAGGGCCACCTCGTGGACACGGATGGCTACGTCGACGCGCTCCTGAAGGCCGCTGCCCACGTGGGTGTGCGGTTGCGGCTGGGCGTGGCCGCGCGCTCCGTTTCCGAATCCTCCACGGGGGTCGAGGTCCAGACGGAAGGGGAGACGTTCCGGGCGGACCGGTTGCTCGTGTGCGCGGGGCCCTGGTCGGCAGGCGTGGAGGGGTTGCCTTCGTTGCCGTTGAAGCCCGTGCGTGGGCAGATGCTGGTGGTGCACCAGCCGGGATTGCACCTGACGCGCGTCGTCTCGGGGCCCTCGTACCGCGCCGTGGCGCTCGGGCGAAATCGTCGTGGGGGCGACGGAGGAGGACGCGGGCTTCGTGGAGCAGGTGACGCCCGCGGGCCTGCTGCACCTCAGTGCCACCGTCGCGAAGCTGGCGCCGCGCCTGCGTGACGCCCGGTTCGTCCGCGCCTGGGCGGGGCTCCGGGCCGCGACGCCGGATGGCCACCCGTACATCGGCCGTCATCCCGGCACCCGGCGCACCTACGTCGCCACGGGGCTGAGTGGCCAGGGCATCCTGACGGGTGCGTATACCGGTGCCTTGCTCGCGGAGCTCGTGGCGCACGGCCATTGCGCCGCCGCCGAGCCGTTCTCGCCCGCGCGTATCACCGACGGTTCTCCGCTCGCAACGCGCTGAGCAGGTGCTCGGCGCTCACGGATGTGCAGATGCGCCCCAGCGGGGCGTCAGTACAGGTTCACCGGGTCGAATGGGCGGTTGAGCTTCGTCCGGGCGCGAGGCAGCACTGCGTGTACCGCCTTCGCATCCCCCTGTGCGAGCGCGGCCTTCAGCGCCTCCGTCTGCTTCGGCCACGTCGTGCTCGCCTCCGCGCACCGCACCGCCTCCGACCAGTCCGTGCGTCCGGCCGCCACGGCTTGTCCAGCCAGGCTCTCCGCCGTCTTCAGCGGGTCCCCAATGGCGCGCGCATGCTCCTCCGCGCGAACGAACCAGTCCACGGCGACAGCGGGCTGCTGCTCGTCCAGGAACAAGCGTCCCAGCTCCGCGGCAATCACCTGCCGGTGGAACGAGTCACCCAGCGCATCGGCGTTGGCGAACGCCTCGGTGAAGTGGGCCACCGCCGCGTCACGCTCGCCAGCGGCCAGCTCCAGCCCCGCCAGCCGGTAGCGGTGGTGCTTGGCGAAGTTCACGCCCCAGCTCTCGCTGATCTTCTCGAACCGGCGCCACGTGGAGATGGCATCACCGAACTGCCGCGCCGTCTCCTGCAGATAGCTGGCGTTGGAGATGAGGTTGATTTTCAGGTGCGTGGCGCTCGCGTCGTGCAGGTCCCCCACGCAGCGCATGGCCTGCTTCTCCTCCACCAGCGCCATGTCCAGCTTGCGCTCCAGGAACCACGTCAGCGCGCAGACGTTGCGCAGCCAGCCCTCCTGGAGCGCCCGGTCCGGGGACGTGCTGCGCTCCAGCGCGGCCAGCCCCGCGGCCACCTCCGTCCTCGCGTTGGGAAGCTGCCCGAAGCGCTTCGTCAGGGTGAGCGCGCGGAACATGTGCAGCCGCGCCACCAGCTCGGGAGGAATCCGGCATGCCAGCCCTCGCCCAAATGCCTCCATCGCCGCGTCGTGCGCGCCGGTGTAGACATGGACCACGCCCATGCTGCGCGCGAACAGGGCCTTCAGCTCCTCGACGTCACCCAGACTGGCGCGGTCAATCTCGATGGCGGGCGTGGCGAAGCCCGTGTCCAGCGTCTCCCAGGCCTGGACCACGCGAGACGCCAAGGCCGCGTCCGTGTTCGCCGCCAGCACCGCCAGCCCCTGCTCGGCGGCCAGCATGGCGCCTTCGTAGTTGGTGGTGAAGAAGCAGCTCCGGATGGCGAGGATGGCGGCGGCCACCCGGGTTTCGGGCGCCTGGGCCGCGTCCACCGCGACCTGGAGATAGCGCCCCTCCAGGTCCACCGGCGCTTCCTGCGCGCGCGATGACACCGGACCGGGCGTCGGCACGCGGGGCGCACGCATCCGGTCGCACAGCGCATCCAGGTAGGCCCGCCGCCGGGACTCGAAGGACTCCGCGCCATGGGGCCGGCGCACGTTCCACCCGGTGAACAACAGGGTGCCATCCAGCCCTTCCAGGCGGCTCCACTCGGCCGCCCGCATCACCGCGCGCAGGCTCACCAGGTCACATTCACCCGCGCCGTGGAGCACCAGGGGCCGGCCGCTGACGCGCAGCGTCTCCACGATGGCCTTCGCGGCCACGTTGAGGACCCAGAACATCTGCTCCGATTCGCGGTGGAGGCGGCGCTCGGAGGGCGTCAGCGCCAGGTCACCGAGGTCCGGCACGCCGTCAATGGCGCCGGGAAACAGCCGGTTCCATTCGGAGGGATGGGCGCGGGACAGGGTGTGGACGACCTGGGGCGCGGCGGTTTCACACGCGCGAAGGACCTTTCTCAGCCCACCGAACGCGACAGGCAGGGCCACCCCCACGTCTACTTCGATGGCGTGCGAGGGCAGCGCGGCGGGCAGCGACGACTCCACGGTGACAGCCAGCTCGCGGGGACGCGTGAAGGGGGGACTCACGGGAGGCTCCTCGGAGGGGCGCAAGGTGGGGGTGAGACACAAAATCTGTCTCACACGCATCCTCACACCCTCTCAGGAACTGAGCAATCTGGCCTGCCCGGAAAATACCAGGTGAAACGTCACTTTCCGGGCATGGCCGGATGTGTCGAGCCCAGCGCCTGGAGATCCGTTCCCAGCGGACGACGGGAACGTCAGTCATGCGTGCCGATGTGCTGATCGCCGTGGTGAGTGCAAACCCAGTGGAAGGCGCAGGAGCAGGCCACGGCGCGGGCGCGGGTGCAGCACCGGCCGCCGAAGTGCTCGGGAAGGGCCGTGGCCTCGTCGTCCTCGGGAGGCTCTGGCAGGCACCGGGGCGCCGAGCGGCCGGACTCGGCGGGCTCGTTGTCGCAGCAGCCGCGCTCCATGCAGCGGGGGCACAGGGACAGCTCGCAGTGGGCGCACCAGTCGAACACTTCACCGGCGCTTCCGCGGCGCTCACATCCTCCACAACTGTCGAACATGGACGACCTCCAGTCGCATGCCGATGAAGGTAGAGAGGGGGTCTGACAGGTGAAGCGTCCGATCCGTCACGCTCCACGTGTGAAGGCTTCCATCGGTGAACGCCCGGCGGGGGGAATGTGGGGCAATGAACCGTCGTGAGAGGAAGACGGCGCGCGGTTGGAACAAGCTGGAGGAAGGGCCCGTCATTACCGGGGGAAGGAGCAGAGCCCATGCGCAGGCCACGGCGGATCATCGGTGTCTTCGGTTCTGGCAAGGAGGACCACGCGGAGCGGGTCATCCCGCTGGTCCGGTGGATCGCCGAGGCGGGCTTCGACCTGCTCACGGGCGCTGGCAGCGGGGTGATGCGGACGGCGGCGGATGCCTTCGTCCAGGTGGAGTACCGGCACGGCATCTCCATTGGCATCGTCCCAGGTACGGTGGAGGGCGGCGAATACCGGCCCCGCTCGGGCTACCCCAATCCCAACGTGGAGCTGCCCATCTACACGCATCTGCCGCTCAGCGGAGAGCAGGGGACGGATCCGCTCAGCCGCAATCACATCAACGTGCTCACGCCGCACGCCCTGGTGTCGCTGCCCGGGGGCACGGGGACGGTGGCCGAGGCGGTCCTGGCCCTGCGTTATGGCAAGCCGGTCATCCTCTACGGGCCGCCGGAGTCCTTCCGGCGCTTCCCAGCGGAGCTGGAGCGGACGGACTCCCTGGAGCGGGTGGCCGAGTTCCTCCGAGCCGCGGTGCGTGATCCGCTCCGCCTGGCCGTGCCGTAGCCGCTGGAAAACGTCTAGGATGATGCACTCGGGGGAACGGGCGGTGGCCACCCAGGCAGGGCGGGCCGCGTCGTCTCGAGTACGCCATCATGATCAGTCCCGACCATCCGCTCGCCAGCTGGTTCCTCGTCATCGCCGGGACGCTCTTCCTGGTCGTCTTCGCGATTCCCCTGCTGCTGATGCCCCTGACGTGGGCGCGCTGGTTCGGGTGGCGGCTGCCGGAGGGGAACAATCACCTCACGGTGTACTTCGGGCGCTGCCTTGGCGCGGTGGCGCTGGCCATCATCCTCACGGCGGCCCGTTTCGTGTCTCGGCCAGGCCCCGCCATCTTCGACCTCATCGGCTGGGTGTGTGCGGGAATGGTGGTCGTCCACACCTGGGGCGCGCTGAAGAAGGCGCAGCCGGTGTCGGAGACGGTGGAGATTGGCTTCTATGCGGTGGTAGGCGTGCTGGCCATGTGGATCCGCTTCAACGCCCTGGGCTGAGCGCACGGCCATGTCTCCGGTGGACATCGACCCCATCCTCGCGACGTTGGCGCCCTACATCCCCGGCGCCGTGCTCCGGCGTCTGGAGCGCACGGAGGCGCACGCGCTGCCGCTCGTGGAGCCGGTGCGAGGCGCCATCCTGCTCCTGGACATCGCGGGCTTCACGCCCATCGTCGTCAGCCTGAGCGGCGCCGGGCCCCGGGGCATCGATGCGCTCCAGCGGCTCCTGACGAGCTACTACACGGAGATGATCGACGTCGTGAAGGACCACGGCGGTGACATCTACCAGTTCGCCGGTGACTCCATCCTGGCCTGCTTCGAGGTGGAGCCGGACGTGGACGCCAGCGGCGCGGTGCAGCGCGCGGCCCGGTGTGCGTTGGACGTCCAGCAGCGGCTGTCCCGCTTCGCGCAACTGGAGCTGCTGGGCCAGCGCTTCAGCGTGTCGTCGCGCATCGGCATCGGGTTCGGCGAAGCCCACCGGGTGGTGTTGGGCGCCACGGGCATGTGGATGCACCCCGCGCTCATCGGCCAGCCGCTGGCGCAGGCGGTGGCGGCGGAGAAGCGGGCCACGGTGGGGGAGGTGCTGCTCAGCCCGGAGGCGTGGGCCCTGCTGCCGGAGCCGGCCCGTCAAGGCGAGGCCCGCGGCAGCGCGTACCTGGGCGCCCACCGTGCCGTTGCGCGTGCCTCCAGCACCCGGCTTCGTGTTGCCCTCGGGGCCGGAGATGGTGGCCCGGTGCTCGCTGCTGCTGCACCCGGTGCTCTTCACGAAAATCACGACGGCGCACCAGGAGTTCAGCGGCGACTTCCGCGACGTCACCTGCTTCTTCCTCCGCTTCGACAGCCAGCGTGCGTCCGCGCGGCCGGAGGACTTCACCCGCGACCTGAACGCCTTCTACGAATACGTCCAGCGGGAGAGCGCGCACCACGGCGGCGTGTTGCTGATGACGGACTTCACCGACAAGGGGAACGTCCTCTACGTCATCTTCGGCGCGCCCACGGCCTTGCAGAGCAAGGAGGTGCTGGCCTGCCGGCTCGCGTGCAAGCTGATGCGGGAGCGGGAGTCCTTCCCCTTCGTCTCGTCGCTGCAGATTGGCATCGCCACCGGTCCGGCCTACTTCGGCGACATGGGCTCTCCCTGGCGCAAGGGGTACTCCGCGCTCGGCGAAGTCGTGAACATGGCCGCCCGCCTGATGACGCACGGGCAGGGCAGCGGCATCCACATCGACGCGCAGACGGAGCGCAAGCTGCACCAGGGCGGCTTCGACACCGAGTTCGTGGAGGACGCGCGGCTCAAGGGTGTGTCACGCGCGGTGCCTGTCTACCGGCTGTCGGCGGAGGTGCGCCGCAGCCTGTTCCTCAAGGGCAAGGGCGACATCGTCGGCCGGCAGCGAGAGGTGGAGTCGCTGCGCCAGGCCGTGGACGAATCGCTGGAGGGCCACGGCCGCATCTGCGTGGTGTCGGGCGAAGCGGGCATCGGCAAGTCGCGGCTGGGCGCGAAGGTGGTGGAGGTGGCGGAGACGCGGGGGGCCCACAGCCTCTACGGCATCTGCTACTCGTACGAGATGTTCACGCCCTTCTTCCCGTGGAAGGAGGTGCTCGTCCAACTCTTCGGACTGCACGAAGGCGACGACGTGGAGACGCAGCTGTCCCAGCTGCGCCAGGGCTTCGCGGGCCTGGAGGACACGGGGCCGGAATGGATACCCGTGCTCGCGGGCATCCTGGGCTTGCCCGTGGAGGAGTCACCGCTCACGCGCGACCTGGATGCCCGGCGGAAGAACCAGAAGCTCTTCCAAATTATTCTCCAGCTCCTGGAGAAGGTGTCGCGCCAGACGCCGGTGCTGCTCTTCTTCGAGGACCTGCACTGGGCCGACAACATCTCCGTCGACCTCATCGAGTACGTCGCCGCGCGGCTGTCCCCGCTGCGGGTGACGCTGCTGGTGACGATGCGGCCGGGCGACCACCTCAAGAGCCTCAAGGGGCTGCCCGGGCTGCGATGGTTGGACTTGTCCAGCCTGGATGACGAGGACACGCGGGCGCTGCTGCGGCTGCACCTGCGCATGGAGGCGCCGGACACGGCGCTGGAGGACCTGCTGCTGGCCAAGGTGCAGGGCAACCCGTTCTTCACCGAGTCCATCGTCCAGGGCATGGTGGAGAAGGGCTACCTGGGGCCGGTGGCGCCGGGGGCGGAGCGGTTGGAGCTCAAGCGCAGCCTGCAGGGGCTGGAGCTGCCGGACTCCATCCAGGACGTGGTGCTGACGCGCATCGACCTGCTCACGGAGACGGAGAAGCTGGTGGTGCGCGTGGCCTCCGTGGTGGGCCGCATCTTCACGCTGGAGGCGGTGGCCGCGCTGGCGCCCGGCTCGGTGTCCCCGGAGCGGATTCGCGAGGCCATCGACACGCTGACGCGGCTGGGGCTCATCCTCCTGGAGTTGGAGGAGCCCTTCACCTGCATCTTCAAGCACATCGTCATCCGCGACGTGGCGTACACCACGCTGCTGGTGTCCGCGCGCGAGGACCTGCACCGGCGCATGGCGCGCTTCATCGAGGCCCGCGCCGGGGAGAACCCCGTCAAGTCGGCGGGCATCCTGGCCTACCACTCGCTGGCAGGAAACGACGAGGTGAAGGGCCTGGAGTACACGTTGATGGCGGCGCGCAGCGCGCGCGAGCAGTACGCCAACGACGACGCCGTCCACCACTACAACCGGGCCATGGAGATTCTGGGTGGCACCGTGGCGTTGGACCCGGAGGAGGTGCTCCGCAAGACGCACGTCGTGATGAAGGAGCTGGCGGAGACCCTGCTCAACGCGGGCAACTACGCGGGCGCCATCCTCATGTTCGAGCAGTGTCTGGCGGACGAGGAGCAGGTGCCGCGCCGCGCGGAGATTCACCTGGGCCTGGGCCGGGCCCACCAGGAGAAGGGCGAGTCGAAGCGCGCCATCCAGGAGCTGGAGACGGCGCTGGAGCTCATGGGGCGCACGATGCCGCGGAGCATGGCGGCGCTGGTGCTGCGCTCGGTGCTGGCCATGGGGCTGCACCTGCTCTACGGCCTGTTCCCCTGGCTGGTGCGGCCACTGGGCGCGCGGCTGCCGCTGTACCTGAAGCAGCTGTCCACGCTCATCTCGCTCATCAAGATCTACTACTTCGCGGACATCGGGAAGCTCACCTGGGCCACGCTGGTGGCCACGACGATGGCGGAGCGCTCGCGCAGTGAGTACGGCCTGAGCCTGGCGACCAGCTACTACGGCTCGTTGCTGTTCGGCTCGGGGCTGGTGGGGCGTTCGGGGCATTGGTGTCAGCGCGCGCTGGAGCATGCGCGGCGCTCACGGGATACGGCGGCGGAGGGCGTGGCGTTGAGCCGGCTGGCCACGCAGTCCATCTTCACCAACGAGCAGGCCCGCGCCACCGAGTACGGCGAGCAGGCGGTGTCGCTGCTGCGGCAGGTGGGGGACATGTGGGAGGTGCAGACGGGCCTGATGATGCTGGCCACCAGCCAGTTCCTGGCCTCGCGCTTCCAGGATGCGGAGCGTGCGTACCTCGAAATGGGGCGCGTGGGTGTGGAGCTCAACGCGCTGATGCACCAGGGCTGGTCCCACGCGTGGGTCCCCATGTGCCGCTACCTGCGGGGCGATGGAGATGTGGGGGAGCTGTGCGCGGAGCTGGAGGAAGGTCTGCGCATCAGCATCGACGTCCAGGACCTGGCCAACCAGTGCGCCAGCCTCAATCACCTGGTCAACGTGGCGGTGCGCGAGCACCAGGTGGAGGAAGCCGCGCTGATGGCGGTGCGCGCCGACGAGGCGCTGTGGCGCTACCACGTGCTGGTGCCCTTCCTCCAGATTGGGCTCGTGGACGCGGCGGAGGGCGCGCTCTTCGCGCTGGAGCAGGGCGCTGTCTCCGTGCCGCGCGAGCAACTGTGGGCCCTCTACCGCCGCTGCGCGCTCAAGGCGCGGGCGTTGGGGGCGCTCTACCCCTACCTGCGCGGCCCGGCCTTGCGGGTGATGGCGCGTGCGAAGGCGCTCAAGCGGGGCGCGAAGGCCGCGGAGCCGCTGTTCGACCGCGCGCTCGAGGTGCTGGAGGCCACGCCCAACCGCTGGGAGACGGGCGTGGCCTACCTGGACGCGGCGGCGGCGTTGCCTCACCGGCGCACGGCGTTGCTCGCCCGTGCGCGTGGCATCTTCACCGCCATTGACGCGCAGGCGGAGCTGCGGCGGGTGGAGCGGCTGGAGTCCAGTCCTCGGGATACGGCGCCGGTGCTGGCGGCGGCGCTCACGTGAGCCGCTGCGGCTGAAGTCCCAGCTGGGCCATCTGCTGCGTGTCCCAGTACTCCAGGGCGTCCTGCCCGGCGATGTAGCGCCGCGCCGTGTTCTTCACCGGGTTTCGGATGCTCACGATTTCGGGCCCGGAGAAGAGGATGGTCTGCTTGTACCGGGGCATGTCGCTCATCGTGAGCTTGGACCAGTAGTGCCGGGCGATGTTGGGCAGGCTGCCGAGCTGCGCGCAGAGCCGGTGGAAGTGCTCCACCACCTCGGACGTGTCCAGGTTCTTGGGACGGTGGCAGAGCGTGTAGCCGTCGTAGTCGCGGCTCAAGGTGCCTGGCAGCAGGCGGTTCTCTGCCTGGAGCTCGCGGAAGAAGGGCGTCTCCGGATAGGGGCAGACGATGCCCAGGAACGTGACGGAGAAGTACTGGAGGTCGGAGAGGTACTCGGGGAGCTTCTCCAGGTACGCGTTGGTGTCTCCGTCCGAGCCCACGATGAGGCCGAAGG
The DNA here is from genome assembly GCF_032612255.1 of Myxococcus sp. MxC21-1. Lineage (NCBI taxonomy): Bacteria > Pseudomonadati > Myxococcota > Myxococcia > Myxococcales > Myxococcaceae > Myxococcus > Myxococcus sp. MxC21-1. Next base: position 5,466,130 of record NZ_CP123278.1, on the reverse strand, counting down.
ACAGCAGGATGCCGGCGGAGAAGACGCGGCGGATGACGGCGTCCACTTCGCTCAGCTTGTTCTGGCCCTTGTTCATGGCCTTGATGGAGTCGGGGTTGAGGGACTCCAGGCCGGTGTAGACGTAGCGGCAGCCCGCCTTGGCCATCAGCTTCACCAGCGACTCGTCCTTGAGGACGTTGAAGGTGAGGGCGCAGCCCCACGTCTTCTTGAGCGGGATGAGGGCTTCGCACAGCTCGCGCAGGTATTTCGGTGAGCCACCGAGGTTGTTGTCGAGGAACACGAAGGCGTCATCCATCAGCCCCATGAAGTTGGGGTTCCAGTGCATGTGCTGCTGGATTTCGTCGATGACGTGGGCGACAGGGCGATAGCGGTAGCGCTCGTTGCCGGTGAGGACGCAGAAGTTGCAGGAGAAGGGGCAGCCGCGTGAGGCCTCGATGCCGGGCAGGCGCAGCTTGTTGTGGGTGAAGTCGATGAGGTCGTAGCGGTAGGGCCGGATGGCGGCGGGGCCCAGCGGCGGGCGCTGGTAGCGCGGCTGGAGCTGGCCCTTCTCGAAGTCCTCGATGAGCGCGGGAACGTTGGCCTCGGGCTCGCCGGTGATGACGGCGTCGAAGTACTGCTGGGCGTCATCCGGGAAGTAGCTGGCGTGGCGGCCGCCGGCGACCGTCGTCATGCCTCGCTGGCGGAAGAGGGTGGAGAGCACCTTGGTGTGCTCGTAGAAGGAGTGCAGATAGGAAAAGAAGACGAGATCCCAGTGGCGGTCCATCGGGATGTCGCGCTCCTTCTCGTTGAAGATCTCCACCTCCGCGTGCGGGGGGCACAGGCCGGCGATGAGCTCAGGCACGGAGGACTGCATGATGGAGGGCTCTTTGAGGCGCAGCCGGGTGGGGTGCGTGTACGTGGCGATGACGGCAATCCGCATGCGATGACGTGGCTCCAAGACGAGGCGGCGTGGCCACGGTGCGGCAAGGAGCGCTTGTCACATGGTTCGGCTCCCCCCGGCCTGGCCGTGAAAGCAGAATCCCCCCGTTTCAAGCTTCACGCAAAATGACAGCGGCTCGATGTCGGGGGACCGGCGACGCGGGCGATGCAGGAACGCCCACGCCACACCCCGCAACACGCGCTCAAGCGGAAGGATGAGACGGAACCATCGCGAGTTCCAGACTGTCGTGTTTCGCGCGCGATTCATCATGCATCCGGCTTCGTCACACCGTGTGCATGGAGTTTCAATGAGTGGGTCATTATCTAGTCAAGGTCCGCTTGCGCCCCCCCGGCGCGCACCGGTTTTCCCCGCCCCCTCATCCGCCGAGCGCCCTCCCATGACTGTCAGCACCTGGAACATCGACGCTTCCCACTCGTCCGTCCTCTTCGTCGCGCGCCACATGGTGGTGGCGCGCGTCCACGGTCGCTTCGAGCGTTTCTCCGGAATCCTCCGCGTGAATCCCGAGCAGCCCACTCAGGGTGAAGTCGAGATGTCCGTGGAAACGGCGAGCATCTACACGGGCTCGTCAGACCGGGACGCGCACCTGCGTTCACCGGACTTCCTCGACGCCGACGCGGCGCCCAAGCTCACCTTTCGCAGTACCAGGATTGAACCCGCGGGCGGTGCCAGCTTCCGGCTCCTGGGCGACCTCACCATCCGCAACGTCACGCAGCCGGTGGCCTTCGACGCCCGGCACATCGGCACGTCGAAGGACCCGTGGGGCAACTCGCGGCTCATCTACTCGGCGCGCACCACCGTCAACCGCACCGATTACGGCATCCGCTGGAACAAGACGCTCGACAATGGCGGCTGGCTCGTCAGCGAGAAGATCGATCTCGAGCTCGACATCCAGGCCATTCCCGCCACGGCCTGAGCCGGGCTCAGGGCGCGGGCAGGAAGTCCGCGTACACGGCGGCGTGGTCCGACCCGCCATAGCCGCCCCGTGGGTCCCTCGCCGTACGGAACGAGCCGGGCACATACGAGCCGCCGCCGCGCGCCGGTACAGGTGGTCAATGGCCTGGTGGTCGCCGTGGTAGGTGTACGTCCACGTCTCGCTGGCTGGCCGGTCGCTGGAGACGCGCAGCAGCGCGTCGTCGCGCTCCAGCGCGGTGATGGGCTCCGAGCCCGGTACGTCGTTGAGGTCTCCCCAAGGACCACCAGCGCGTCCGGAGCCGCCAGGGCCGCGCCCGCGACGATGTCCCGCGCCGCCACGGCCTCGGCGAAGCGGCGCCCGGCGTCGTCGTTGGACTTGGAGCGGAAGTGCGCGGAGAAGACGATGACCTTCTTCCCGTCCACGTCCAGGTGGACCTCCAGCAGCTCGCGGGAGAACCGGGTGGCGGAGCCATCCGGGCGCCACAGCGTGCGTTCCCGATGCCCGCGGACGTCGGTGATGGGGTGGACGGAGAGGACGGCCACGTCCACGGACGCCGCGGCGCCCGTCTCGCCCAGCTCCGAATAGCCGAAGCGGGGGAGCCGTGACGTGAGCGCGTCGAGCGAGGCCTGGGTTTCCACCTCTGCCAACAGCACCACGTCGGCGTTCAGTCGCGAGATGGCGGACGCGAGCCGGTCCGCCTGGAGGCCGAACTCGGAGGGGGTGGGCAGCGCCTCATAGTTGCTGCCGCCGCACGCATCGGAGTCGCACACCGTGTCAAAGAGTCGCTGCACGTTGAAGGCCGCGATGCGCACGCTGCCTTCGAGCGCGGTGTCGGGCGGTTGCTGCGGTCCACAAGCAGCCCCGACACACGGCTCATTCGGCCCCGGTGGTGTTTCACGCCCCTCACAGGCGGACAGCGACACGAGGGCGGCCAGCAGGGCCGCGGCGCGGAGGCGCTTGCGGTCCCTCGACGCAGAGGGAAGGGGGCGTGACATGGGGCCGTGAGACTACCCCATCGAAGCCCTGGCGCGGGCAGGCAGGCGGGGCGCAGCGTCGCTAGGAGACGTCCTAATCTCACGCGCATTGCTTACTGCTGAGCGTTACGGCATGAGGACGCACGGCGGTGGGTTTCGAGATTACCGTACGGACAGTTCGTGCGGAGGGGAGTGCGCGGCATGGTGGTCGAGATTCTGATCGGCGCAGCGGTGATGACGCTCATCACCGTGATCTTCACTGGGCCCGGCATGTGGAGCTCCACCTGGGGCTACCGGAAGAGGGAGGGACAGGACGCGTCGAGGTCCTCCGGCGAGAAGAACAAGACGTCGTAGTCTCCCGCGCCCGGCGTCACTGGCAGATGCCGGGGCAGTCCGTTGCTCCCGAGCCAGGCGAGCAGGCATCCAGCGGGTCGTCCACGCAGCGTGTCCCCGGCGACACGCAATCGCCATGGAACGCACCGCAGCATTCGACGTACCCCTGAGGCACGTCGCACGGCGTCGCGAAGCTCCGGCACTCGGCGTCGCCCGAGGCAGGCCGAGCGAACACCCGCACCTGTGCGCAGGCACCACTGTCATCGTCGGAGGTTCCGCTGCAAGCCGTGAGGAGCAGCGGGGCCACGACCGCGAGCGCGGCCTTCATGTGTCGGTTCATGTCCGCTTTCTGGCCAGGGCTGGCCCGCGCGTCCAGTCCCCCCGCACCCAAGGTGTCAGGAGGATGAAACGCGAGGCACGTGTCACTCCACCAGCAGCCGCTTCACCGGTGCGGGGTCCACCGCGACCATCAGCGGCCGGGTGAAGTTGCTGAACGACACCAGTGCCTGACCGGGGGCCAACCGTGACACCCGGTTCCAGAGGCTCTCGTCGATGCTGCCCGCGGTTTTCTGCATGCGTGAGATGACAGAGCTGTCGGCGATCTTGTGGATGACGAAGTTGTTGATGAGGCCCAGCACCTCGTTGGGCAGGTGCTGCGGAAGCTGGGTGACGAAGACGAGCCCCATCCAGCGCTTGCGGCCCCGCTTGGCGATCTTCGCCACCTGTTCGAAGAGCACGGGCATCTGGGCAATGCGGTTCGCGGAGAGGAACTCGTGGGCCTCTTCGATGATGATGAGGACCGGCGTGACGGATTGGTCCTTCGCGTTGGCCCGCTCGTAGCGTCGCTCCTGCGCCTCCTGGAGGCCTCGCAGGATGTCTGCGATGACCAGGTTGTTGAGCTGCGGTGAGTCCGTGTCTGACAGGTCGATGACGGAAACGCGCCCGGGTGTGAGCATGGACTCATAGTCCACGCCTTGCTCGTGACCCACGTCGAAGATGCCCAGGCGCCGCAGCCGGTGGAGCTTGCTGGCCAGGGCCTTCCAGCTGATTTCGTGCCGGCTGCTCTGGGCCATGACGCGCGCCATGACCCGGCCGAAGTTGCTCTTGAACTCGGTGCGCAGCATCAGTCCGCGCGATGGCGCCTTGGCAGTGACGTCCGGGTCGGCCTCCGCGTCGTCGTTCTCCTCGAGCAGGGACGCCTGCTTCCGCGGGGTGGCGCGTGACTTGCCACGCGTCTCCGATTTGCCTTCGTCACTGAGGCTGTAGATGTACGCGCTGACCACGTCCAGCACGTGGTCGATGGTCATTTGCGGAAAGCCCGTGGACAATTCGTCCACGTCGAGGACCTGGCGGCGCTCTTCTTCCGTCTGCGGGTAGATGTTGAAGTCTTCGAGCAAGAGCTTGGTGACGTCGTAGGCCTTGAGGAACCGCTCCTGCTGTGCGTCCGACATGTCGAGAATCTCCGCGAGCGCGTACGGAGACAGGCTGGAGAACTTGAGCGAGAACGAGTGCTTGTTCCGGTGTCGCGGATTGAGGCTGTCTCGCCCGGTGAGGTGGTGGATGTGCAAGTCCTTGACGCCCTGCGGACGCTGGCCTCGCCGTTTGAGCGCCTCGAGCATGGCGGCATGGTCGGTGGGCTGGTCCACGTGCGTGTATTCACCCTCCACGTCGAAGACGATGGTCGCGATGCCATCCGCTTGGGCTCGGTGGATGAGCGTGGCCACCGTGGTGGACTTGCCGCCGCCCGTGGTTCCGATGATGCCCGTGTGGCGTGGGAGGATGGATTTGTCCCGGGGATTGAGCCGGGCCTCCATCTTTTCGTACCCGACCACCAGCCCCAGGCACATGTCGCCGCCGACGCCCAGCACGCGAGCGCTCTCCGCCTCGTCGAGCAGGAAGACGGGGCTCTGCGGCCGGGGCCGGAAGCGGGGAGGCTTCAGCGTGCCTTCGACTTCCTCTCCGACAATCTCAATCTCCGCGCGCCCGTGATAGTCGAATGTGTACGCCAGCTTCTTGCCGTGGGTGACCACGCCAATGGCCATGGTGGAGTTGGCGGGCACCGCGTTCGGTTCCGCGAAGGGGCCCCGCACGACGACGCCCAGGTAGGTGCGGTTGTCCTCCCTCGACCTCACCCGGACCAGCGTCTGCGACGCGAGCAGGTGCAAATCCTCGCGCGTGAGCAGCACGGTGATGAGGTTGTCCTGGCTGGAGGTGACGTCGAAGTGGGTGAATCCCACCGCCGTTGCCAGCTCTGGATCCACCTGGGGACCGGTATGGGCCTGGTTCCTGAGTTCGTCGAGCTCGTTCAGCGTCTGGGTGGGGGTCGGTCGAACGACCGCACCGTCAGGCTCCCGCGGAGACACGGGCCCAGGGGCCTTGCCATTCATGACGGGGGCTGCCGCCGTGGGGACAGGGCGGTGCTGTCCATTCTTCCCGGGCGGTGGCCGGCCTACGCCCATGTTCGGCATCGGGCCGGGGCGTGTGGGACCGTTGGGGGGCCTCGCCGCGCGGTGGCCGGGCGGTGGATCGCCCCAATTGCCTGGGTCCTCCGACACGTCACCCGACCGGGTCACAGCCTGTCCTGATGCGGCGGGTTGCCCCCGGAAAGTTCCGGCACCCGGCGCGCGTTGCCCCCTGCCGTCGTCAGCCATGTTCATGGTCCCCCTGGCCTAATGGCGCTTGGTGTGCTCGTTGAAGAACTCGAGGTTGGCTCCTGCCTGGGCATAGGCGTCATGCACGAGACCCATGAACCCATCCTCACCGAAGGCGCTCCGGCACGACGCTTCCGCGACATCGAGCAGCATGGGGAATCCCCGATCGGGTCGGAGGATGCTGTCCGCCATGGCGACTCGCGCCGCGAGGTGGACGTGGTCGCGATGCGCATAGAATGAGCGGGGAGGGGTTCGCTCAGATGCGCGAAACACACCGGAGATGACTTCGGGGCAGCATTCCTGAACGAACCTCGCCGCGAAGTTCTGGCTGCGGTCCCCGTACTTCCATTGCTCGATGACCCGCTTCCCATAGCGCTCGAGCGTTTCGAAGATGACGTACTCGCCAGCCTGGAGCGCATGACCAATGGTCAGGATGCCTCGCTCCTCGAGCGTGCTCGGAACGAACACGAACTTCTTCTGCTGGAGGATGAGACGCCTGAGCACATGGATGGATTCGCGCAGGAGGCCCATGTAACCCGAGCCCGTGATCAGTTCATAAGCGCATGGATTGCCATGCCCGATACGCCACTCCGCTTCGGACTTGTCCACGAGCACGGCCCGTTCGGCGTAGGTCTTGATACCGCGACGAGCCAGTTTGGAAAGCGACCGCTCGCGAGGACTGGCCGACCTGTCCATCCGCTGGTTGATGCACGCGAGTGCCTCTTGAACGGGATTCGAACGCTGGTCCGACATCTCCTTCCGGAACAGCCGCTGAGAAAATGTTCCGCTCGTCCCTCCGTAACCCACCGCGGCGATTCCAATCTGGGTGATTCCAATCGGCAGGCTCTCGTGACTCGTCGAGATGCTGTTGACGGCCTCCACCTTCCCAGAGAAGAGCAGGCTCTGATGGACCGTGGCCAATTCTTCGGGCGTGGCCCGGTAGACTCCAGCCTCTTTGGCACCACCGCGAGCGTTCGCGGAGATTTTCGGGAGGACTTGTTGCCGGATGATCTTCTTCACGGCGCCCTCCTTGTCCACGGCATTGGCGATTTCCTTTCGGAACCGTGCCATGACGCTCTCCAGGTCGAGCCCCTGCGACCATGTGTCGAGGTTGAGCGTCGTCCGCAGATCCTCTCCAAACGCGTCGAAGAAGTCGTCGTCACCGACGAGGTCCGCTCCGTCTTCGGCGTGAAAACCACCCGCCATGCCTAGCTCCTGTCTTCGCCAAGAAATTCGATGATGGAGAATCGCTGGGCGCGCTCCTGTCGCATGAGCGCGTGGGCATAGCCCCTGGCCTTGTCTTCAGGGAGACCGAAGCGGCTGGCCACCCGCAGGACGCCGTCTTCTCCCGGGGTGATACGGAGCATCCGCCGCACGAGCTCTGCTGGCGCGAGGAACTCGAGCGCGAGCCGGTCGGCACGCCGTTCGGCTTCCGCAATGGCTCCGGAGGCAAGGTGCCCGGATGGGGTCCTGTCCATGAGCTTGACCTGGACGCCCAATGGGACCTGCCCGAAAACCGAGGACAGCCTTTCCTCCAGGCTTGCGTTTCGCTTTCCGTCGAGGACGGGGAGGATTCCTTCTCCGAAGTAGCGCAGGGCTCGCTCCCGGGGAATCACGTGGTCGAGCACGAAGTGCGCGACCTCATGTGCCACGGTGAAGCGCTGTTCATCCTCCGAGTCACCCGTGTCGTGGAAGAGCAGGGCGCTCCCTTTCCACGCGACCATGCACCCGTAGATGTCCCGGTGGGTGTCGGAGATGGGATGGGGAACTTTCCGCTTCGATGTCCAATCCGCCACGTGCGCTGTCGTGAGCCTGGGGATGGGTACCGTCTCCACGGACAGCTGGTAGGGGGCCTCTACGGCCAGGTCGCGCGGATACGCAGTGCACTCCTGGAGCCCACTGATGGCCATGGCCTCATCCAGCCAACGACCCATCATGGAGTATCCTCATCGTCACGAATGCGGTCCCTGGCCGCGATTTGGATGAGACGGGCACCGGTCACCGCCTCGCCTTCGTTATCGGATGTCAGGGCGTCGATGACCTCGACGTGTCGAAGCACTCGGACCAGGACCCGCTCGTTGACCGCGAAGCGCTGAGCGACCGCGATGGTCTGCCTGGCAAAAGAAGCGCCAACGGGACGTCGGCAGAGGGACAGCCAGTGAAGCGCTTCCAGCGAGCAACCCAGTTCGTTCGCGAGGTCCGTGGTGGTGATGCCTTCAATCGCGCGGTAACGCTCGAACGCATGGCCAAGCATCCAGGCTTTCTCTGTGCTCCGCCTGGCCGCAGTCTCAAGCCAATCAGGATTCGTCACCGAAAACCTCCCTTCCAAAGCGCACCAGCCACTTCATGATGCGGTCACGGTTGCGCTTCACTTCGCGCTGGATGTCGACTGCGGGGAGCGCCCCCAGGCCGAGGACCTCGGCGAACCGCTGGGTCGACCGTTCTCCCTGGAGCATGAGTCCGAGGAACGCGCGGTCCACCTGGGACAGGTCGGATTGTTCGATGCGTTCCACGATGCGCTTCACCTCCGCGGATTGCTCCAAACAGTCTTTCGGAGACCTCCCCAGAAGTTCGAAAAGGAGGCCGAATTTTTCTTCGCGCGCCTGGCGCCTCGTCGCCGAGCGCTGCCAGTCAGTGACCGTGTTCTTCGCGGATTGCGCCAGGTAGGCGAACAGGCGACCTCGCTGCGGGTCAAAGCGCTCGGGGGCCTCGAGGTAGTCGAGCAACACGTCGATGGCGGCGTCACGGGCCATTTCGTGGGTGCATCCTCGGGCGTACTTCACGGCCGCGATGATGGGGTCGACGAAGACCGCAAACGCGTCCACGTTCGCCACCGACTCTCGCTGGAGGATGCGCGCATGCAACGCGACGTCCTCGTCTCGTGTTGGAATTCCCATCCTGACTCCTCATCGGAAGTTTCCGTGGACGCGCTCAATACGTGCGCGCATGTGCTCCTTCGGAGCCGCACTGGTGAGTTCGACGGAAACATGCATCTGCGCCACCCAAATGGTTCCTGGCAGGCGCGCCGCGTGTCTGTACCTCCCGGGTGGTATGTTCATGGACGGTAATGCAGACAGTGGAGTCAATGCACCTGGGCTCCATTCGTTGGCTTGGGCGAGTCAGGTTTGCCAACGGCGCAGGTCGTCGCGGACTCGGCGTCTGCGAAGACACCCTGCTTCCGTGTCTGATGTTGTGATGCACTGCGTGGTCTCCTGCCCTGCCAGCCGGGGAGGAGCGGGGGCTTCTCGAGACACGGACTGTTCAGGAGTTCTGGCGCGCGTTGCCCATACCACCCAGGTGGTAAAGACAGACCCATCCCTCGGCTGCACTCTTCGGGGCGGATGCTGGCGTTGTCCGATGCAACCCAGGGCGGCTCGGGGGGACGTTCCGGGAGCGCGGTCGACGCGGGGAGCGCCGTCAGGCGCGGCAGCGCGTTCCTTCGGGAGACGGGGCAGGGGCTGCCCGGTTCCGGACGCGGGTGCTGCCGGGGCGAGGTGCTGGAGCCGGGCGGCCTGGAGCAGGAGGCCGCCCGGCGTTCGGCGTGAGGTGGAGGTGCGATCCATCCCCACCTTGGTGACGCGGCTCAGCAGCCCAGGTTGCCGCCAGGGCTCACGCCGAGCATGTTGGTGAAGTGCTGATAGTTGTTGATGCGGCTCTGCACCTGGCCCGGGTTGCCACCATTGCACTCCAGCGAGCCATTGATGGTGCGGATGGTCTCACCGAAGCCGTGGCCGTCGACCATGGCGCGGTGCGCGGACATGGTTCCGGCGCCGGCCTGCGTGGTCCAGAACCAGAATGCGGAGCGCCACGCGGCGTTGGCGTCCTGGGCCAGCAGGTCCGGGTTGGTGTGAAGCGGCAGCCCCAACGCGGCGCCGGCGGCGCAGTAGTTGCCGTTCCAGGACAACTGGATGGGCCCACGTCCGTAGTACTTCTTGCCCGCGACGCAGTAGCAGCCCGGCGGACCCCATGAGCCGCAGTAGTCACCGCGATTGATCTCCTCCACGTACACGTAGTTGCCCGTCTCATGGGCCGTGTTGGCGAAGAAGGCCGCCACCTCGCGCTTGCGCGTCTCCAGCGAGCCCGTGTTGGCGAAGGCCGGGAAGGTGTTCGCGGCGGCAATGAGGCTGCTGTACGTGTAGAAGGGGTTCCGGTTCGGGAACATGGCGTTGAACGTGGACTCGCTCAGGATGGCGGCCAGCCCCGTGCCGGGGTTGCCACCGCCCCCGTCGATGCGGTCGAACGTCCAGCGCTGGTTCGTGCGCTGTTCGTAGGGGTACTGCACCAGCTCCGTGCCATTGGCCGTGTTGCCCCAGTACACGTCAATGGCCATGTCCGTGTGACGCGCGCGGATGCTGAACTCGCTGCCCACTTCCTTCACGAAGCGGAACTGCTGGTTCGCTCCGCCGCCATAACTCCATTGGTGGACCAGCGCGTTCGGCGCGGTGCTCACCTCCTTGATGTCGAGCGCCTTGTTGCTGTTCACGTTGATGATGCTGAAGTAGCCCCCGGACGTGGGCGTGACGCGGAAGCGCTGCGCATTCGTGCCGTTGCAATCCCATTGCTGCACCTTGGCGCCGTCCGCCGTGCTCGACGAGGCGACGTCGATGCACTTGTTCGTCATCACCGAGCGGATGACGTAGGTGCCTTCGGTGATGGTGTCGACAATGGCGGCGCCTTCCACCTGGCCCACCGGTTCGAGGGTGGCGGGCACTGGCTCGGCGTCGCCACAGCCTCCCAGGGCGCTCAGGCCCCCACAGATTCCCAGCAGGGCCAGACTGCGTGACACGAACTTGCCGGACATGCTTGTGCTCCTTGCGGTCGAGGGTTTCTCGGGCGCGCCACGCCTGGGGCGGGCGGAGGCCTTGGCTCCGGGGCCGGAGCCGCAAGGACTGTACGGCAGTCTGTAAAACAGGAATAAGCTGGAGGTGCCGCCGGGCGCGAAGCGTTGACCAGCGGACGCGCCGCGGCGGCTCAGGCTTGCTGTTGCGCCGCGGGGATACCCTGGGGCAGCAGCGCGTCTGGGAGCTCGTCTTCCACGCCGCGCACGCGCGGGGAGGACGCGGTCAGCATGACGCAGCCCGCCAGCAGGAGGCCCAGGACGACGTAGAGCAGGGCGATGCCCCGGCCCGGGCCGGTGCCCAGCACCGGCCGAAGGTGTTGGCCAGGGCGCCGTCCGGCGCCATCCAGGGGTCGAAGACCTTGTCCGTCAACGGGCCCGCGAGCAGTGCGGCGATGGGCGGGGCGACCAGCGCGAGCATCCGGCGCGTGGCGAACACCCGTCCCTGGATGGCGGGAGGCACCTTGCTCTGCCAGATGGCCTGCGAGCAGCCCATGGCCACCGGCGCGGTGAACATGAACACGAAGGCGGCGCAGGCGACGACGAACACGCTGGCGGGGAGCGCCGCGGCCAGCAAGGCCACTCCCGCGACGAGCTCCGCGCCCAGCACGCCCCGGATGCGCCGCTTCGGGCCGCCCCAGACGCCCATGGTGATTCCACCCGCCACCATGCCGACGCCGGAGCAGGACACCACCAGGCCCAGCGTCGTCGGGTCCGTGAAGCTCAACACCAGCGGGGTGATGAGCACCGTCACCAGCACGGTGATCAGGTTGACGGCGGAGCTGAAGCCCAGCAGTCCGAGCAGGCCGGTGCGCTCGCGGATGAAGCGCCAGCCCAGCGCGATGTCCGTCCACAGCGACTTCCTGGCCTCGGTCCGCGCGGCGTCTGGTTCGGGCTGGGGGATGCGCACGCTCAGCAGCGTGGCCACGGCGAAGAGGAAGGTCGCCATGTCGATGAGCAGCACACCTTGCAAGCCGATGCGCACCACCAGCACGCCCGCCAGCGCGGGGCCCAGGAGCTGGCCCGCGCTCATGGCCAGTTCCACCATGCCATTGGCCCGGCCCAGGTTCTGCTTGGAGACCAGCAGCGGCGTGGTCGTGGAGAAGGCCAGGACGCGGAAGGTGCTGAAAGCGGCGCTCATCGCCAGCGGGGGATAGAAGTGCCAGTTTTGAAGGGGCCACAGCCCGGCACGGTCCGCCGCGACAAGGCACCACATCAACCCGATGGCTGTCATCGCGCCCAGGTCCGCCAGCAGCATCACCCGCTGACGGTTGCTGCGGTCCACCATGGAGCCAGCGACGGGCGCGAGCAGCACCATCGGGAGGAACCCGAAGAACGACGCCAGCGAGTACTCCGTGACGGAGTCGCTGTTTTGGTAGACGTAGACACCCACCGAGAACTGGGTGAGGCCCGTCCCCAGCGATGAGATGAGCTGACCCAGCCAGATGAGACTGAAGACCCGGGCAGGGTTCGTGACGACGTTCCTGCTTGAGAATGCCATGCCGTCAGCGGGCCTTCCGCGGGCGTGCGCCGCTCGGTGTCAGATGCATGGCTAGAGTCTTCGTGAGCACGGCCAGGACGTCTACCTGGATACCGCGTTCTTTTTATCAGGAACCGCTATTGCTGTAATAATCGTTCTTATCGTTTATATGGACAAGCAGGCAATGTCGGTGGCACAAGCTGCGCTGTATCAAGGGGGCGGGCTCAAGCGAGGTCCGAGCGTGCTTCCTCTTCCGGGTGAAGCGGCATGTTGGCTCGGGGGGCCTTGGCCGGAAGATGTTTGCCGGGAGGTTCTCCGTGCTCAGCCGGATGTCGTGGCCGCGTGTCAACCCGGGCCGTGTCCAGCGCAGGAGAAGACATGACCGAGCACATCGAGCCGCGAGCTCACCGTTTCCCCACCCTGGTGGACGTGTTGTGTCAACGCGCCGAGTCCCAAGGCGACGCGCTGTTGTATCGCTTCCTGGAGACGGGAGACGTGGACGGCCCGGTGGAGGAGTGGACCTACCGGCGGCTGGATTCACGGGCGCGGTCGCTGGGGGCTCGGCTGCGTGCCCTGGGCGCGCAGGGGGCGCGGGCGCTGCTGCTCTACCCGCCCGGCCTGGAGTTCGTCGCGGGCTTCATGGGCTGTCTGTATGGCGGTGTCATCGCCGTGCCGTGTTACCCGCCGGACCCCACGCGGTTGGATCGCACGCTGCCGCGCCTCCGCGCCATCGCCCGGGACTGTGGCGCGCGCTACGTGCTGACGACGAGCACCATCCAGGAGATGGCGGAGTTTCTCACGCCGCAGGCTCCTGAGCTGGCTGAATTGCAGTGGATTGCCAGTGACGCGGTGCCGGAAGCCGAGGCCACGGACTGGAAGCGCCCGGACCTGACGTCCGAGTCGCTGGCCTTCCTGCAATACACGTCGGGTTCCACGGGCAACCCGAAGGGCGTCAAGGTCAGCCACGCCAACATCCTCCACAACGAGTCGTTGATTACGCGTGACTTCGGGTTGCAGGCGGAGCGCTCGGTGGGCGTGGGCTGGTTGCCCATGTTCCATGACATGGGGCTCATCGGAAAGGTGTTGCAGCCGCTCTACCTGGGCTTCCCGTGCATGCTGATGTCACCCATCGCGTTCCTTCAGCGGCCCTTGCGCTGGCTGGAGGCCGTCTCCCACTTCAAGGCGACGGTCAGTGGTGGACCCAACTTCGCTTTCGACCTGTGCGTGCGAAAGGCCCGCGCTGAAGACGTAGCCCGTCTGGATTTGAGCCACTGGGACCTGGCCTTCAACGGCGCGGAGCCCGTGCGGCGCGAGACGATGGAACGCTTCGCGGAGACGTTCGCGCCCGCTGGCTTCCGGCGCGAGGCCTTCTATCCCTGCTATGGCCTGGCCGAGGCGACGCTCATCGTCAGCGGCGGCGTGAAGGGGACCCCTTGTGTGCAGGAGCGCTACGACACCGGCTTGCTGGAGTTGGGGCGCGCGAAGCCCGCGTCCGACGCGGCGGAGGGGCCCACGGCGCGCACGCTGGTGTCCTCCGGTCAAGGTGCGCCGGACCAGCGGCTGCTCATCGTGGACCCGGAGACGCGGGTGCCTCGGGCCTCGAACGAGGTGGGTGAGGTCTGGGTCGCTGGCCCCAGCGTGGCGGGTGGGTATTGGGATCGTCCGGAGGAGACGGCGCATGCCTTCGGCGCGCGGCTCGCCAACGGCGAGGGGCCCTTCCTCCGCACCGGGGACCGGCCTTCCTGTCGCCGGAGGGCGAGCTCTTCATCACCGGCCGTCTCAAGGATCTGCTCATCGTCCGGGGCCGGAACCTGTATCCGCAGGACCTGGAGATGACCGCGGAGCGCGCGCACCGCGCGGTGCGTCCCGGCTGCAGCGCCGCCTTCTCCGTGGACGTGGAGGGGAGGAGCGGCTGGTGGTGGTCTCCGAGGTCGACGTGCGCGAAGGCTTCGACGGCGCGGCGGTGGTGGGCGCCCTGCGCCGCGCGCTGGCCGATGAGCACCAGGTGCATGCGCACACGGTGGTGCTGCTCCAGGCCCGGAGCATCCCGAAGACGTCGAGCGGGAAGATTCAGCGCCGCGCCTGTCGTGATGGCTTCCTGGCGGGCTCGCTGGAGGTGGTGGAGGTGTCGGGCGAGGAGGCCGCTCCGGTGCCGGAGGCCGTGCCTTCCACGCCGTCCGCGCCCCTGCGCGAGCGCCTGGCCCTGGCGTCCGAGGAGGCCCGTCCGGCGCTGCTGGTGGACTTCCTCCGCGTGGAGGCCGCGCGGGTGCTGCGCACGGCGCCCGCGTCCCTGGCGCCGGAGACGTCGCTGGCCAGCCTGGGGCTCGACTCGCTGATGGCGCTGGAGCTTCACGGCCGGCTGGAAGAGGAACTCGGTGTGTCGCTGCCCGTGGCCTTCCTCTGGCAACACCCGACGTTGGGGGCCGCCGCCGCGCATCTGGTGGACGCGTGGAAGGGCACCGCCGCGCCCGCCGCGCCGCCGCTGAAGGCCGGCTCGCTGGAGGAGAGCTGCCGCTGTCTCCAGGTCAGCAGCGCCTGTGGTTCCTGGACCGGCTGGTGCCGGAGAGCGCGCTGTACAACGTCCACTTCCAGCTCCGGCTCTCCGGGGCGCTGGACGTGCCCGCGCTGGAGCGTGCGCTGCAAGGGCTCCTGTCGCGTCACGCGGTGCTGCGCGCGGCCTTCCCCGAAGTGGAGGGCCAGCCGCGCCAGCTCCTGGCGCCCCTGCGTCCGCTGGACGTGGCCCGCGAGGACCTTCGGGCGCTGTCGCCCGCCGAGCGTGACGCGCGGCTGAATCTGCTGGCCCGTGCCCAGGGCGAGGCGCCCTTCAATCTGTCAGAGGGCCTGCTGGTGCGTGCGGCGTTGGTGGCGCTGGAGGACCAGGAGCACGTGCTCCTGATGACCCAGCACCACATCGTCACCGATGGCTGGTCCATTGGCGTCCTGGCCCGGGAGCTTGCCGCGCTGTACCGCGCGGAGGTGGCTGGCGCCGCCGCGTCGCTGGGCGCGCCTGCCTTGCAGTACGTGGACTACGCGCGTTGGCAGCGCGGGCTGGGCGGCGCGCTGGACGGGCAGCGTGCCTACTGGGCGCGGAAGCTGGAGAACCTGCCGCGCCTGGAGTTGCCCACGGACTTCCCACGTCCCCGGGAGCCGGGCTTCCGCGGCGCGCTCCACCGTTTCGCGCTGCCGGCCGAGCTGGTGGATTCGCTCAAGGCGGTGGGCCGGAGCGAGGGCTGCACCTTCTTCGTCACGCTGGCGGCGGCCTGGGCGGCGCTGCTGCACCGCTATAGCGGTCAGGACGACTTCGGCCTGGGCACCATCTTCGCGCAGCGGGACCGGGCCGAGCTGCGTGACGTGGTGGGGTTCTTCGCCAGCACGCTGGTGCTCCGCGCGGACGTGTCTGGCGCGCCCCGTTTCCGGGAGCTGCTGGGCCGCATGCGCCACACGTTCCACGAGGCCCTGGCGCACGCGGACCTGCCCTTCGAGGAAGTGGTGGGCGCGTCGCGCGCGGTCCGTGGCGGCGACAACCCGCTGTTCCAGGCGAACATGGTGTTGGAGAGCCTGCCGCCGGTGGACCTGGACGTGCCGGGCATGCAGTGGCGCCCGGTGCTGCCCGTGCCGGACGGCGCGGTGGAGGGCACGGCGAAGTTCGACCTGCAGCTCGCCGTCGTGGAGACACCGCGAGGGCTGGAGGGCGCGCTGGAGTACCGCTCGGACCTCTTCTCGGCGGAGACGATGGCGCGGCTCGCGGGACACCTGGAGGCGTTGCTGAGGGGCATCGTCGCTGATCCGGACGCGCGTGTGGAGGACCTGCCGCTGCTCGACGAGGCGGAGCGCCGTTCTCTGCTGGAGCGCTGGAACGACTTCACGGCGCCGCTCTCCCAGGACCCTTCGCACTGCATCCACGCGCAGTTCCGTGAGCAGGCCGCCCGCACGCCCGACGCGGTGGCGGTGGTCGCCGAGGACGGGACGCTCACCTACTCGGAGCTGGCGCGTCGTGCGTCCGCGCTGGCCTTGCACCTGAGAGGCCTGGGCGTGGGCCCCGAGGTGCGCGTGGGCCTGTGCGCCGAGCGCTCGGTGGAGATGGTGGCGGGAATGCTCGGCATCCTCGAGGCGGGCGGCGCCTACGTGCCCCTGGACCCGGACTATCCCCGGGAGCGGCTCACGTACATGCTGGAGGACTCGGGGGCGCGCGTGCTCGTGACGCAGTCCCATCTGGCGGGGACGCTGCCCGTGTCCGGCCTGCACACCGTGCTGCTGGATACGGCGGAGCCCTACGCGGCGGCGCCGGCGTCACCGCTGGCCCTGGGGACCACGCCTGACAACGCGGCGTATGTCATCTACACGTCGGGCTCCACGGGACGGCCCAAGGGCGTGGTGGTGCCGCACGGGGGCGTGGCCAACTTCTTCGCCGCCATGGACGTACGCGTGGGCCACCCGCCCGCGGGCGCCTGGTTGGCCGTCACCAGCATCTCCTTCGACATCTCCGTCCTAGAGTTGCTGTGGACGCTCACCCGCGGCTTCAAGGTGGTGGTGCAAGGGGAGGGGGCCTCACTCAAGGCGCCCGCTCGCGCCGCGGGGGCCCGGAAGCGCCCCATGGACTTCAGCCTGTTCTACTTCGCGGATGACGCGGAGGTGTCGCGCGGGGAGGGCAGCTACCGGCTGTTGCTGGAGGGCGCGAAGTTCGCGGACACGCACGGCTTCGCGGCGGTGTGGACGCCGGAGCGCCACTTCCACGCCTTCGGCGGCCTGTACCCCAATCCCTCCGTGGTGGGCGCGGCTGTCGCCACCGTGACGAAGCGCGTGGCCATCCGCGCGGGCAGCGTGGTGCTGCCACTCCACCATCCCGTGCGCGTGGCGGAGGAGTGGTCCCTGGTGGACAACCTGTCCGGCGGGCGCGTGGGCATCTCCGTCGCTTCTGGCTGGCACGCCAATGACTTCGTCTTCGCGCCGGAGAAGTACGAGAAGCGCCGCGAGCTGATGATGGAAGGCATCGACACCGTGCGCCGGCTGTGGCGTGGGGAGACGGTGCGCTTCCCCGGCGGCGGCGGCGCGCAGGTGGATGTGAAGCTGCGCCCTCGTCCCGTGCAGGCGGAGCTGCCCGTGTGGCTCACCGCCGCGGGAAACCCGGAGACGTTCATCACCGCGGGCCGGCTGGGGTGCAACATCCTCACGCACCTGCTGGGGCAGACGTGGGAGGACCTGGAGAAGAAGCTGTCGCTCTACCGTCAGGCCTGGCGAGACGCGGGCCACGCGGGCGAGGGCCACGTCACCCTCATGCTGCACACCTTCATCGGCGAGGACATGGCGAAGGTGCGCGAGGTGGTGGAGCAGCCCTTCCGCAACTACCTCAAGAGCTCGGCCGACCTGATGCGGGGCCTGGGGAGCACGCTGGGCATCGACATGGATTCGGCGACGGAGGCGGACCTGGACCGGCTCGCCGGCCATGCCTTCGACCGCTACTTCGAGACGAGCGGCCTGTTCGGCACGCCGCGTTCGGTGCGCGAGCGCGTCGGGCAGCTCCAGGCCCTGGGCGTGGATGAGGTGGGCTGCCTCATCGACTTCGGCATTCCCGCCGACACGGTGCTGGCCAGCCTGCCGCTGCTGGACGAGGTGCGGCAGCGCTGCGTGCGGGACAGCCGCCGCGCGGGCACGGCGAAGACGATTCCCGAGCAGCTCCGCGAGCACGGCGTGACGCACCTGCAGTGTACGCCGTCCCTGGCGCGCGCGCTGCTATCCGAGCCCGAGTCCGTCGAGGCGCTGGGCGGCCTGCAACGGCTGATGGTGGGCGGCGAGGCCCTTCCGGGCGCGTTGGCCGCGTCCCTGCGCAAGGCGCTGCCGGAGTCCGCCGAGCTGCTCAACATGTACGGCCCCACGGAGACGACCATCTGGTCCTCCACGGCGCGCGTGGCCCCGGAGGAGACGGCGGCCGTCGTCTCCATCGGCACGCCGCTGCTGCGCACGTGCTTGTACGTCCTCGACGCACGGCTGCAGCCGGCGCCGGTGGGCGTGGCGGGTGAGCTGTACATCGGCGGCGCGGGCGTGGTGCGTGGCTACCTGGGCCGGCCCGAGCTGACGGCGGAGCGCTTCATTCCGGATGCCTGGGCCCGTGAGCCCGGGGCCCGGCTGTACCGCACGGGGGACCGCGCGCGGTGGCGGCCCGACGGCACCATGGAGTTCCTCGGCCGCGTGGACCACCAGCTCAAGGTGCGTGGCTTCCGCATCGAGGCAGGGGAAATCGAGGCGGCGCTCACCGCCCAGCCCTCGGTGCGCGAGGCGGTGGTGGTGGCGCGTGAGGATGTGCCCGGCGACGTGCGGCTCGTGGCCTACGTGGTGCCCGCGCAGGGCGCCACGGTGGAGGTGTCCGCGCTGCGCGACGCCCTGGCTCAGCGGTTGCCGGAGCACATGGTTCCGTCGCTCGTCATGGAGCTGCCGGCGCTCCCGCTGACGCCCAATGGCAAGGTGGACCGCAAGGCCCTGCCCGCGCCGAACGTGGTGCGCTCCGCGAAAGCGGCCTTCGTGGCGCCGCAGGGGCAACTGGAGGAGCAGATTGCCCAGGTGTGGCGCAGCGTCCTCCGTGTGGAGCAGGTGGGCGTGCACGACAACTTCTTCGACCTGGGCGGCCACTCGCTCCTGATGGTGCAGGTGCACACCCAGCTCAAGTCGGTGCTGGGACAGGACCTGCCCCTGCTAAAGCTGCTGGAGCACCCCACCATCAGCACCCTGGCGCGTTTCGCGCGGCAGGGGCCCGCGGCGGCGCAGTCCCAGGTGGAAGCCGCGCAGGACCGGGCCAAGCGGCAGTTGGAGAGCCTCAAGCGTCAGCGTCAGCGCGCCAGGAAGTAGCGACGCGGGGAGCGCGCGGGCTACGCGCGCGCTTCGTTCAGCGCCTGCCGGATGGCGCGTGCCACCGGCGAGGCGTCGTCCTCCGGGCCCTGAACCGCGAAGGGGGCGCGGGACAGGAGCGGCGGCTGGGCCATGAAGCGCGGCCGGGTTCCCTGGTGCGGCTGGGCGGCATGGACCAGGAAGGGGTGGCACAGGTACACGGTGCCGGCCTCTCCCGTGGCGAGCGCGAGCGGCCGGTGGGCTGACACGTCCAACTTCCCGGCGAGCTCCATGAACGTCAACCCCGCGTCCCCCGCAGGGGCCAACACGCGGGCGACGTCCCGGTGGGAGCCCACGCGGATGCGGGTGGGGGCGTCGTCCTCGCCCACGTCGGAGCAGAGGAAGAGCATCAGCAGGGCGCGGCCTTTCGACGCCACATTCACCCGCCAGGAGAAAAACGAGCTCGGGTCGTCACCTGGGAAGCTGGCATCGACATGCCAGCCGTCGTCTCCAGGCGCGTCCGGGCTGGGAAAGCGCACGGGGAAGGTGCCCAGGCTGCCTCGAGGGAGCCAGCGTCCGGGGCCCACCAACTGGTCGAACGCGCCTCGCAGCCGGGGCGTGTTCGCCGCCAGCCGGAAGGGCTCCTGCGCATAGTCCCCGAGCCGGATGACCGGCTGCTTCCAGGTGGCCGGATTGTCTGGGGCACACCCCGTGTCGCGCCAGAGCATCTCGCGGCACGTGTCCGCCAGCTCGCGGGGAAACGCCTGGTCCAGCCGGACGAATCCACGCTCGATGAACTGCTCCACTTCGCCTGGGGAAAGCTCCATTCGGGTTGCCTCCTCGTGGTCCGGGGCCAGTTGCCCGCAGCGCGGCACTGTATTGATTTATCATAAGAATTCATACGTCCGGTGATTGCTTCGCGGCGTGGAGCCCGGGCTGCCCATCAGGTGGAGCCGGCTGGCGTGTGCAGGACACATCCAGGCCATTGCGTTTGCTGGTGGAATCCCCTGGGCATCGGCCCTGGGGGACGCTGGGCGACTGATAGGCTTTATGTATATGGGTTCTGCGATTTCCCCGGAATGGAGGCGGCGCGCGCTCTGAATGGCGGGTGTGTCATGTCTGGGGAGTGTTTTGTTCGCAATTAGTTCTACTGGGGTCATCCATGTGTTTGCTTCGGGGTTTGTTGATTTTCAAGTCAGGCATGCATCAGTCGAAGTCTTGGTGATTGAGAGACATGGGGCGCTCCGTTTGGAGTGTCCGGTTCTCGTGAAAGTGCACGAAACGGCTTCGTGCTGACGGGCTTGCGCCAACGTTATGGATTTGGCATTGATCCGCTCTTCCTTGTATCGGGTCTATCGAGGGGGAGGCGGATCGCGTCCGTCGTCATCTCGTTCGCCGAGGAAGAAAAGCCCGGCTTTCGAGCGTGCCAGTTAGAGGTCCGAGTGTCGCCACAAAATGGGTTGTCGAAGGCGGGTTTTGCCGAGGTGCGGGCTCGTTTGACCGCGGTCCTTGCTCAGCGATTGGGAGTCGAGGCTCACACGCTGGATGTCCGGGAGCGCTTCAGTCTGTATGGGCTTGATTCGCTGAAGGCGACCGGCTTCATCGCGGAGGTGGGGGCGATGCTGGGGCGTTCATTGTCGCCCACGCTCGCCTGGGAATATCCCACGTTGGATGGGTTGGCCCGCTACCTCGCGGGTGAGCAGGATGGCGCGTCGTCGCATTCCCTGGCACGTATCGCCCGGGCCCATGAGCCCGTTGCCATTATTGGATTGGCCTGTCGTTATCCCCAGGCGGCGGATCCAGAGGCCTTCTGGCGCCTGCTCGTGGGCGGGACGGATGCCATTACGGAAGTGCCGCCGGACCGGTGGGACGTCAACCGCCTTTATGATCGAGACCCCGCGGCGCCCGGCAAGGTGGTTTCCCGCTGGGGCGGCTATCTGGATCGCGTGGATGGCTTTGACCCGCTCTTCTTCGGCATCTCACCGAAGGAGGCGCTCCACATGGATCCGCAGCAGCGGCTCATGCTGGAGTTGAGCTGGGAGGCGCTGGAGGACGCGGGCATCGCCGCGGACCGGCTGCAGGGCTCACCCACGGCGGTCTGCTTCGGCGCCGCGTGGATGGACTACGAGATGACGCTGCAGCGCTTCGGCATGAAGCGCATCTCCTCGTACACGTCCACGGGCTATCACCACAGCGTCCTGGCCAACCGGGTCTCCTACGTCCTGGGGCTGCGGGGGCCGAGCTTCTCCATCGACTCGGCCTGCTCGTCCTCGCTCACGGCGGTGCACCTGGCCTGTGAGAGCCTGCGCAGGGGCGAGTCGACGCTGGCCCTGGTAGGCGGTGTGAATCTCACCATCGCCCCCGAGAGCACGGTGTCCCTGTCCAAGCTGGGGGCGCTCTCTCCAGACGGGCGCTGCTACACGTTCGATGCCCGCGCCAACGGCTTCGTGCGCGGCGAGGGAGCGGGGGTGGCGGTGCTCAAGCCGCTCTCCCTGGCGCTCGCGGACGGCGACGCCATCTACTGCGTCATCCGCGGCAGTGCCATCAACAACAATGGTGGCAGCAACGGCCTCACCGCGCCCAACCCGAAGGCGCAGGCGGAGGTCATCCGCCAGGCTTGCGCCAGCGCGGGTGTCGAGCCGGCGGAGGTGCAGTACGTCGAGGCGCATGGCACCGGCACGCAGCTGGGAGACCCGCTGGAGGCACAGGCCCTGGGCGAGGTGCTCGGCGCGGGACGGCCCGAGGGCAAGCCCCTGCTCATCGGCTCCTGCAAGACGAACATCGGGCACCTGGAGGCCGCGGCGGGCATCACCGGGCTCATCAAGACCGCGCTGTGCATCAAGCACCGCGCGCTTCCCGCCAGCCTCCACTACGAGAAGCCCAATCCGCTCATCCCCTTCGAGGCGCTGGGCCTGGCGGTCCACCACACCCTGGGAGATTGGCCGGAGCCCGACCGGAAGCTCATCGCGGGCGTCAGTTCCTTCGGCTTCGGGGGCGCGAACTGCCACGTCGTGATGGAAGAGGCGAGTCTCCCCGAGGCTCGGCTCCTCCACCTGTCGGGTGAGACGGTGGAGGCGCTGCGGGGCGCCGCGCAGGGGCTGCTCGACCGCGTGACGGCTCGGGAGCATCTGCCGCTGACCGAACTGCTCCGCGCGGCCGAAGCGGACGCGGGTACGCATGCGCACCGCCTGACGGTGACGGTCCGGACCCGGAAGGACCTTCGTGCGGGCCTGGAGAACTTCCTGGCGGGTGTGCCGCGCCCGGGCGTGTCCGTGGGGACGGTGGCGGAGGACGCGGTCCGCAAGCCGGTATTCGTCTATTCGGGACATGGCTGCCAGTGGCCCCGCATGGGCCTGCCGTTGCTGGACGCCGAGCCCGTGTTCCGGGCGACGCTGTTGCGCTGCGATGCGCTCATCCGGGAGTACGAAGGTTGGTCGCTGCTGGAAGTGCTGGCCGCAGACGACGCGGCGGCGCGGCTGAGCCGGCTCGACATCGGGCTGCCCGCGATTGTGTCGGTGGAGATGGCCCTGACGGACCTCTGGCGCTCGTGGGGCATCGAGCCCGGCGCCGTGGTGGGGCACAGCATCGGCGAGGTGTCGGCGGCGTATGCGGCGGGCGTCCTGGACATCGAGGACACCATCCGCGTCGTCTGCGCCGAGAGCCGGCTGATGCACACGCAGGCGGGCAAGGGCAGCCTGGCGGTCGTGGGCGTCCCGTGGGCGGAGGCCGCTGAACTGCTCGTGGGCTACGAGGGACGGTTGTTCCGCGCCATCGATTCGGGCGCGGGTTCGACGGTGTTGTCGGGGGATGTAGACGCACTGGCCGAGGTGCTCGCGTCGCTGCAACAGCGTGGAGTCTTCTGCCGGCAGGTGGACATCGACGTTCCGGTGCACAGCCCCCGCATGGACGTGCTGGCGGACGCGTTGACCGAGGAGCTTCGGGACATCCGGCCCCGCTCGGCGCGCGTTCCCCTGATTTCGTCCATCACCGGCGCGGAGATCGACGGCGCGAGCGCGGACGCCTCCCACTGGGTGCGGAACATCGCGTGGCCCACGCTCTTCACCGGCGCGCTCTCCCACACCATCCAGGAGGGCTACGACACGTTCCTGGAGGTCAGTCCGCATGCGATTCTGCGGCACCCCATCGACGCGACGCTGAAGCACCTGGGGCGGCAGGGCCGCGTGGTGCCCTCTCTGCGGCGGCAGGAGGATGAGCGCGCCACGCTGTTCGATTCGTTGGGCGTGCTCTACGCGGCGGGACAGCCGGTCCGGTGGGACGCACTCGCCGCGCGTGGGGTGGACGATGATGGGGAGGCGGTGCACCTGCTGCCCCTGTCGGCGCGGAGCCCGGAGGCGCTCAAGGCGCTGGCCGCGAACTGGCGCGACTTCCTGGCTGGGGAGCCGGGCGCGCCGCTCGATGACGTCACCTACACCGCGAGCGTGCGCCGCGGCCACTTGTCGCACCGCTTGTCGGTGGTGGGCGGCTCGCGACGGGAGCTGGCGGAGGCGCTGGATGCCGTCACGCGGGGAGAGCGCCCGCCGGGTGTGAGCGAGGGAAGGGTGAGCCCCGAGGGACGGGCCAAGGTGGCCTTCGTCTTCCCGGGACAGGGCTCCCAGTGGTTGGGCATGGGGCGTCAGCTCCTTCGTGAGGAGCCGGTGTTCCGGTCCGCCATCGAGGCGTGCGAGCAGGCCATGCGGCCGCACGTGGACTGGTCGCTCACGGCGGAGCTGCTGGCGGACGAGCAGCATTCACGTCTGCAGGACATCGACGTGGTGCAGCCGGTGCTTTTCGCCATGCAGGTGGCGTTGGCGGCACTGTGGCGCTCGTGGGGCATCGCGCCGGACGCGGTGGTGGGGCACAGCATGGGGGAGGTGGCCGCGGCGCACGTCGCGGGCGCGCTCTCCCTGGAGGATGCGGCGCGCATCATTTGCCTGCGCAGCCAGCTCCTGCGCCGCAAGAGCGGGCAGGGGGCCATGGCGGTGGTGGAGCTGGGGCTGGCGCAGGCCCGCGAGGCGCTGGCCGGCTCCGAGACGCGGCTCTCCGTTGCGGTCAGCAACAGCGCGCGCTCCACGGTGCTCTCGGGTGACACCGACGCATTGGAGTCGCTGCTGCCGAAGCTTGAAAGCCAGGGGGTCTTCTGCCGCCGGGTGAAGGTCAACGTCGCCTCTCACAGTCCGCAGATGGACTCGCTGAAGGACGACCTCCTGCGGGTGCTCGACGGTGTCGTGCCTCACGGGGCGCCCGTGCCCATCTACTCCACGGTGACGGGCCAGACGAGCGACGGCGCGGACTTCCACCCGGCCTACTGGGTCAGCAACCTGCGCGAGCCGGTGCTGTTCCACGGTGCTGTCGAGCAACTCCTGGCGGATGGCTTCACGGTGCTGGTCGAGGTGAGCCCACACCCGGTGTTGCTCGCGCCCATCGAGGAGACGCTGCGCGAGTCGAAACAGGGCGCCATCGCGCTCGGGTCCGCGCGGCGACAGATGCCCGAGCGCCGCTGCCTGCTGGAGTCCCTGGCGGCGCTGTACGCCTGGGGTTGCGCGGTGGACTGGAAGGCGCTGCACCCGGTGAAGGGCCGTGTCGTCGCGCTCCCACGGTACCCGTGGCAGCGGGAGCGCTTCTGGCTCCCGGACGAGGCGGAGGTGGATGCGCAGCCGGAGGGCGTGGTCCTCGCGGACCGGAAGGGACATCCCCTCATCGGTGGTTCGCTCTCCTCGTCCGTCCAGCCCGGGACTCACTTCTGGGAGCGGACCGTGAGCACGGCGGCGTTCCCGTATCTGGCCGACCACTGCGTGTGGGGGGACGTGGTCTTCCCTGGCGCCGGTTACGTGGAGATGGCGCTGAGCGCCGGCGCGGAGGTGCTGGGCGAGGCGGGGCTCGTGCTGGAGGACGTCTCCTTCAGTGAGATGCTCGCGCTGGAG
This sequence comes from Myxococcus sp. MxC21-1, assembly GCF_032612255.1. NCBI lineage: Bacteria > Pseudomonadati > Myxococcota > Myxococcia > Myxococcales > Myxococcaceae > Myxococcus > Myxococcus sp. MxC21-1. Next base: position 5,441,262 of record NZ_CP123278.1, on the reverse strand, counting down.
CCGGGCCAGTCGAGGCGCGTGCAGGTGGTGCTGACCGAGGAGGAGCCGGGCCGCGCCACCTTCCAGATTGCCAGCCGCGCGGAGGGCGAGACGTCCTGGCGCAAGCACGCGGCGGGGACGGTGCGGCGGGAGGCACGTGCGGGCGCGGCTGTTGAATCACCCGAGGCGCTCCGGGCGCGCGTCAAGGTGGCGGTCTCCGCTGAAGCGCACTACCAGCGCCGGCAGGCGCAAGGCCTCATGTATGGCCCGGCGTTCCAGGGGCTGCGGGGCATCTGGCGCAGTGAGCAGGAGGCGCTGGGACGCCTGGAGGTCTCCGACACGGTGGCCTTGGAGGCGGGTGCGTACCGGCTCCACCCCGCGCTGCTGGATGCGGGACTGCAGGTGGCGGTGGAGCTCCTTGCCCCGCTGACCGCGACGTCCGCTCCGGCGACGCATGTGCCGGTGGGAATCGGGCGGATTCGTTTCTTCGAGCGTCCCGGGCGCGCGGCCTGGGCGCGAGTGAAGGTCCGTGAGGACGGGGCCGCGAGCGAGCGCGAGCGCACCTTCGACTTCTGGTTGCTGGATGAGCAGGGCCGGTGCTGCTGGAGCTCGAAGCGCTGCGCCTGTACCGCCTGGATGCGGGCGCCTCCGCCCGCAAGGAGCTGGGCGCGTGGCTCTACCAGGTGGACTGGGAGGAGCGGCCGCTGTCGGCGGAGCTGGCGTGGCCCGAGCACACGCCGGGAAGCTGGCTGATTCTCCAGGACGGCGGCGGGGTGGGGCAGCGGCTGTCCGCGCAGCTCCAGACGCGGGGCGAGACGTGCGTGCTCGTCGCGCCCGGTGAGGCGTACCGGCTGACCGGGCCGCGCAGTGCCGAGGTGGACCCCGGAATCCGGAGCACTGGCGCCGGTTGCTCACGGACCTGCTGGGCGCGGGCGTTCCGCCTTGCCGCGGCGTGGTGCACCTGTGGAGCCTGGACCGGCCTCGACGGAGGCGCTGACGCCGCAGGCGCTGGAGGACTCGCGGCGGCTGGGGACCACCAGCGTGCTGCACCTGGTGCAGGCGCTTTCGGGGGCGGGCTGGCGGGATGCGCCCCGGCTCTGGCTGGCCACGCGTGGGGCACGTTCCGCGGGCAAGGTGGCAGAGCGTGTCGCGGTGGCGCAGGCTCCGCTCCTGGGGTTGGGGCAGGTGCTGGCGGTGGAGCAGCCGGAGCTGCGCTGCACCCGTGTGGACCTGGAAGGCGGCGCGGACGTCGCGGCGGATGCGCTGCTGCGGGAGCTGTCATCGACCTCGTTCGAGGACCAGACCGCGTGGCGGGGTGGTACGCGACGGGTGGCCCGGCTGGCTCGGGCGGCGGACGCGCTGTCCGCTCATGAACCGGCGACGCTGCTGCGCGAGGATGGCACCTACCTCATCACGGGGGCCTCGGTGGCCTGGGGCTGGAACTCGCGCGCTGGCTCGTTTCCCAGGGCGCACGTCACCTGCTGCTGATGGGCCGCCGCGCTCCTCCGCGGAGGCGGAGCAGGCGCTGGCGGCGCTTCGTGAGGCCGGCGCTCGGGTGGAGTCCTTCCAGGGCGACGTCGCGCGGCTGGAGGACGTGACGGGCGCGTTGGCTCGGGTGGAGGACGTGATGCCCCCGCTGCGCGGCGTGTTTCATGCCGCGGGGCTCATCGAGGATGGGCTGCTGCTCAACCTCACCGAGGCGCGCTTCGCCTCGGTGTCGGCACCGAAGGTCCTGGGCAGCTGGAATCTGCACGCGCAGACGCGACACCTGCCACTGGAGCACTTCGTGCTGTTCTCCAGCGTGGCCGCCTCGCTGGGCACGCCGGGCCAGTCGAACTACGCGTCGGCGAATGCCTTCATGGACGCGCTGGCCCAGGCCCGCCGGGCGGAGGGGTTGCCCGCGCTGAGCATCAACTGGGGCACCTGGACGCAGGTGGGCCTCGCGGCGGCGCAGTCCATCCGCGGTGAGCGCCTGGAGGCACGTGGCCTGGGCGGCATGGCGCCGGACAAGGCGCTGGCGGTGCTCGGCATGCTGCTGGGACAGGATCGGCCACAGCTCAGCGTCATGGCCTTCGAGCCGCGCCAGTGGCTGGGCTTCTATCTGGCCGCGGCGCAGTCTCCGTACTTCACGAAGCTGGCGCAGGAGCCGTCCAGCCGGCCCGCTGCGAGCGCGGGCAAGAGCCGGATTCGAGAGCAGCTCGAAGCGGCCCGTGCGTCCGAGCGTCGCGGCCTGCTGGATACGCACCTGCGCGAGCTGATCGGCGGGGTGCTGCGGATGGCGCCCGCGCGCATCGAACCACGGACACCGTTGGTGACCTTCGGACTCGACTCGCTGATGAGCATGGAGATTCGCAACCGCCTGGAGGCGGCGCTCGGGCTGAAGCTCAGCGCGACGGTGGTGTGGACCTATCCGACGGTGGCCGCGCTGGCGCCGTTCCTGGCGGAGAAGCTGGCACTTCCGCTGGAGGACTCCCGCCCCGAGCCCGCGCTGGAGGTGGCACCGGCGAAGGCCCCCCAGGCGGATGTGACGGCCAGCGAGATTGACGACCTGTCGGAAGAAGAAGTCGAGCGGCTGTTCGCTCAGAGGATGGCGCAAGGCTCATGACGACGTTCGCGGAGAAGATTGCGCAGTACTCCCCCAAGCGGCTCGCGCTGCTGGCGATGGACCTCAAGTCGCGGCTCGACGCGGTGGAGGGCAGCCGGTCGGAGCCCGTGGCCATCATCGGCATGGGCTGCCGCTTCCCGGGCGGAGGGAACGACCCGGCGTCGTACTGGAACCTCCTGTGCAACGGGGTGGATGCCGTCACCGAGGTGCCATCCTCGCGGTGGACCCGTGAGGACATGGCGCGGATGGACCCCGAGGCCCAGGAGAAGCTGGGCGCGAAGTGGGGTGCCTTCATCGACGCGGTGGACCAGTTCGACGCGGACTTCTTCGGCATCTCGCCGCACGAAGCGCACCGGATGGACCCGCAGCAGCGCGTCCTCCTGGAAGTGGCGTGGGAGGCGCTGGAGAACGCGGGTCAGGACATGTCTCGGCTGGCGGGGAGCCGCACGGGTGTGTTCGTGGGCGTGTACAGCGATGACTACGCGCTGTTGCAGGTGGGGAATCCGGCGGCGCGTGACTCCAGCAGCGTGACGGGCGCCATCAACTGCGTGGTGCCGGGACGGCTGTCGTACCTCCTGGACTTCCAGGGGCCCAGCCTGTCCGTGGACACCGCGTGTTCGTCATCCCTGGTGGCGCTGCATCTGGCCGCGCAGAGCCTCCGGCAGCAAGAGTGCACCATGGCGCTGGCGTGCGGCGTCAACCTCATCCTGTCGCCGCTGTCGTCCAGCCGCGTGTCCCGTGCCCAGGCGCTCGCGCCGGATGGACGCTGCAAAACTTTCGATGCCCGCGCCAACGGCTTCGTGCGGGGCGAGGGCTGCGGCGTGGTCGTCCTCAAGCGGCTGTCGGATGCGCTGGCGGCGGGGGACACCGTCCTCGCGCTCATCCGGGGTTCTGCCGTCAATCAGGACGGCAAGTCGGCGGGGTTGACGGCGCCCAACGTGCTCGCGCAGAAGGCGCTCATCCGCCAGGCGCTCCAGAGCGCGAACCTTGAGCCCGCCGACATCGACTGCGTCGAGGCCCATGGCACCGGGACGTCGCTGGGCGACCCCATCGAGATGGAGGCGCTCCACGAGGTATACGCCCAGGGTCGCACCGCGGAGCAGTCGCTGGTGGTGGGCGCGGCGAAAACGAACATCGGACATCTGGAGTCGGCCGCCGGCATCGCCGGCATCATCAAGTTGGTCCTGTCGATGCAGCACGGGGCCATCCCGCCGCTCGCGCACTTCCAGCGCCTCAACCCGCGCATCGACTTCGGCGGTGAGGCCCTCACGGTTCCCACGAAGCTGCACCCCTGGCCCGCGCGGGAGACGCGCAAGCGCCGGGGCGCGGTCAGCTCGTTTGGCATCAGCGGCACGAATGCCCATGTGATTCTCGAAGAGGCCCCCGTGGCCCCGGCGGTGCCCCCTGCGCCTTCTCGCGGGGCGTACCTGCTACCGCTGTCCGCGCGCTCACCCTCCGCGCTTCAAGCATTGGCCCGGAAGTACGCGGACGTCCTCACGTCGTCCCCGGAGTTGCCGCTCCGGGATGTCTGCTTCACCGCGGCGCTGCGGCGGACCCATCACGAGTACCGGATGGCGGTCGCGGGGGACTCGGCGGAGGCGGTGGCGCGGCAGCTTCGGGAGTTCGCCTTGGAGGGCCCCGCTCCGGCGGCGACGGACACGGACAACCGGCGCAAGGCGGTCTTCGTGTTCCCGGGGCAGGGCTCGCAGTGGGTTGGCATGGGGCGGCAGCTCCTCGAACAGGAGCCTGTCTTCCGTGACGCCGTGGAGCGCATCGACGCGGCCATGCGGCCACACGTCACGTGGCGTCTGCTCGACGTGCTGCGCGCACCCGCCGAGGACTCCCGGCTCCAGGACATCGACGTCGTGCAGCCGGTGTTGTTCGCCATGGCGGTGGCGCTGTCCGCGCTCTGGCGCTCCTGGGGTGTCGAGCCGGACGCGGTGGTGGGGCACAGCATGGGCGAGGTGGCCGCGGCGCACGTCGCGGGTGCGCTCTCCCTGGAGGACGCGGCGGCCATCATCTGCCTGCGCAGCCAGCTCTTGCGCCGCATCAGCGGCCAGGGGGCCATGCTCGCGACGGAGCTGACCCTGGAGGACGCGCGCAAGACGCTGGCGGGCCGCGAGGACCGCGTGGCCATCGCGGTCAGCAACAGTCCGACCTCCACGGTGCTGTCGGGGGACAATGCCGCGCTCGAATCGATTCGCGCCGAGCTGGAGTCGCGCAACGTCTTCTGCCGCTGGGTGAAGGTCGACGTGGCCTCGCACAGTCCGCAGGTGGACCCGCTGCGGGACGAGCTGCTCTCGGTGCTCTCGGCGGTGCGGCCCGGACGCTCCAGCGTGCCCATTCACTCCACGGTGACCGGCGCCTCCTGTGACGGCTCCGGCTTCGATGCCGCCTACTGGGTCCGCAATCTGCGCGACCCGGTGCTCTTCTCCTCGTCGGTGCTGCAACTCGCCGAGGCTGGGCACTCCGTTTTCCTGGAGATGAGCCCGCACCCGATTCTGCTGCCCGCCGTGGAGCGATGCCTGCAGCACGCGGGCCGCGAGGGCGTGACGCTTCCGTCCCTGCGCCGCGAGGAGGCTGAGCGGACCGTGCTGCTGGAGTCCGTGGGTGCGCTGTACCGCGCGGGACTCCCCGTGCAGTGGAGGCGCTTCTTCCCGGAGGGTGGGGCGCCGCTCCCGCTGCCCACCTATCCCTGGCAGCACAAGCGGTACTGGCTGGACGCAGTGGCCACGCCCGTGGCGGCGATGGTCGAGCCGGTGACGTCCCTCAAGGGCCGGCCGGTGAGCGTGGCTCACGGTGTCGATGGCCAGGTCTTCGAGATGGAGCTGGGGAGCAACTCGCTGCCGTGGCTTGGTGCGCACCGGTTGGGTGGCGTCGCGGTCGTTCCTGCCTCGGCGTTGGTGGAGCTCGGGCTGAGCGCCGCCGCCGATGCGTTGGGCACTGGGGGACGGGTGCTGTCCGGTGTCGAGTTCGAGCGGGCGCTGGTGCTGCCGGAGACCCAGCGGCGGCTCGTGCAGGTCCACCTCTCTTCCGAGGCAGGAGGCAAGCACGAGTTCCACATCCACAGCCGCGCGGTGGGCGGGGCCTCGTCCGAGGCGGGCTGGGTGCGCCATTGCCGGGGCCATGTCCAGGCGCTCAGTGCATCGATGGGCGCGTTGGCGTCCATCGACGCGGTCCGTGCGCGCTGTGTGGAGCATGTCCCGGGCGCGGCGGTCTACGGCGAGCTGGAGCGCTGCAACGTCCAATACGACGAGCCGCTGCGGACACTGGGCGAGGCGTGGCGGCGGCCGGGGAGGCGCTGGGCCGGGTGGTGCTGGGCGCGGAGCGACTTCAGGAGGCGCCCCAGTATCAGCTTCATCCCGCGTTGCTGGACGCCGCGCTCCAGACGCTGGCGCTCGCGCTGGCGGCCGAACCGGGGCAGGCGGCGCTCTTCATGCCCCTGGGGCTCGAATCCTTCGAGTGCGTCCCTGGCAGCGCGGACGTCCACTGGGCGCACGTATCCATTTCGCCCGCGTCTCGTCCTGAGGAGCGGCTGGGCACACTGTCCCTGCTGGACGCGGAGGGTCGCCCGGTCGCGGTGGCGCGCGGTGTCCGGTTGCGGCACGTGGCGGTGGAGCGGCTGCTCGAGGTGTTGGGGGAGGTCCGCGCGCAGGACTGGTTCCACGACGTGTCGTGGGAGCCGCGGCCGGCGGGGACACCCCAGTCGGCTCCCACGGATTGGCTTGTGTTCGCGGACCGGGGTGGTTGGGGCGCGGCATTCGCCGAGGAGTTGCGGCGTCAGGGCACCCCTTTTGTCACGGTGACCACGGGGGACGCCTTCCAGCGCCTGGGGACGCGAAGCTTCGTGGTGGACCCGCAGCGGCCGGAGGACATGGCGCGCTTGCTGCGAGAGCTTCCACCGCTCGCTGCTGGGCACGAAGGCCGGGCGCTCTTCCTGTGGGGCCTCGACGAAACGTTGGATGGGCAGACGGCAGTGCCCGCGTCCACGGTGGCGGCGCTGCACCTGGTGAAGGCCCTCATGGAGGTGCCAGGGCGTGCGCGGCTCTGGGTGGTGACGCGGGGCGCGCAGGTCACGGGCGTGGGGACCGAGCATGTGTCGCTGGCCCAGTCACCCCTGTGGGGCATGGGCCGGAGCGTCTCGCTGGAACAGCCGGGCGTTTGGGGCGGCCTCATCGACCTGCCGGCGACTCGGTCGCCGGATGAAGTCCCCTCGGTGCTGCGGGAAGTCTCCGCGTTCGGAACGGATGGAGAGGACCAGCTCGCCTTCCGCGATGGGCGCTCGCTGGTCCCCCGGCTCACACGGGGAAGGACAGGGACGGCCGAGGAGGCACTGCGCCTGCGCTCGGACGCGACGTACCTCGTCTCGGGCGGCCTGGGCGGGCTGGGGCTGAAGGTGGCGCGGTGGCTGGTGGAGCGGGGCGCGCGGCACTGGTGCTGCTGGGCCGCAGTGGGGTCTCCGGTGCGGATGATGCTGCGTCGGTGCGGCGCCGCGAGGAGCTCGAGTCGATTCGGGCGCTCGGGGCGACTGTCACGCCCATGGCCGTGGACGTGGCGGACCGCGAGCGGATGGCGGCGCTCCTGCACGACATGGCGGCGACGCTGCCTCCGCTGCGCGGCGTGATTCATGCCGCCGCGCTCATCACGGAGTGCCGGTTGGAGGACCTGGATGTCGCCGCCACGACGGCGATGATGCGTCCGAAGGTGCTCGGGAGCTGGGTGCTGCACGACCTGACGCGCGGCCTCTCGCTCGACTTCTTCGTGATGTTCTCGTCGACGTCCACGTTGTGGGGCGCCTCCGGCCTTGCGCACTACGCGGCGGGCAACCAGTTCCTGGAAGCGCTGGCGCACCACCGCCGGGCCGAAGGGTTGCCCGCGACCACCATTCACTGGGGGACGTGGGACGAGATTGGCGGAGAGCGCGCCGACAACGCGCGGGGCTACGCCCGCTTCGGGCTGAACCCCATGGCCTCGGAGCGCGCGCTCGATGCGATGGGTCAGGTGCTGCGGTCGGGCGCGAGCCATAAGACGGTCGCCTCCGTGGACTGGACCGTGCTCAAGCCCATCTGGGAGGCTCGGCGTCGCCGGCCCTTCCTGCTGAACATGGGCGCGGCGTCGCCGGCCACGAACGGTGGTGCCACCTCGCGGGCACGGTTGCTCTCGGAGTTGAAGGCGCTCCCTGCTGAGCGCCGGTTCGACACGCTCGTGCAGCGCATCCAGGGCGAGGTGGGGCGCATTCTCGGCTTCGCGCCCACCGACTTGCCCCCCGTGGACCGCGGCTTCTTCCAGATGGGGATGACGTCCCAGATGTCCGTGGAGCTGCGCAACGTGTTGCAGCGCGGCCTCGAGAAGGAGCTGCCCGCGAGCCTCGCGTTCGACCACCCCACCGTCCTGGCGCTGGCGAAGCGTCTGGCGGGGAGCGTCACCGCGGTGGACATCCCGTTGCCCACGGTGGCGGCGGCTCCGGTGCAGAAGTCAGCCCCGGTGGCTTCGGACCTCGGCGACCTGTCGGCGCGGCTGGCGCAAGTCACGGAGCTGTCGGACGACGAAGTCGAGCGGTTGATTGCCCAGAAGCTGAGCTGAATCGGACGACTGCGATGAGCAAGGAATTCTACGAGAAGATTTCGAGCCTCTCTCCCAAGAGGCTCGCGTTGCTGGCGCTCGACCTGCACGCGGAGAGCGAAGCCCTCAAGCGCGCGCGCTCGGAGCCCATCGCCATCGTCGGTGCGTCCTGCCGCGTTCCCGGAGGCGTGCGGACCCCCGAGGCCTTCTGGCGCCTGCTGAGCCAGGGGGTGGACGCCATCACCGAGGTACCGCGCGAGCGGTGGGACGCGGAGGCGCTCTTCGACCCCGACCCGAGCAAGCGGGGCCGCACCTATGCGCGTTGGGGCGGCTTCATCGACGGCGTGGACCAGTTCGACGCCGCGTTCTTCGGCGTCTCGCCCCGGGAAGCCTCGCGCATGGACCCGCAGCAGCGGATGCTGCTGGAGGTCGCGTGGGAGGCGCTGGAGCGCGCGGGCCAGCCGCCGGACCAGCTCGCGGGAAGCAAGTCCGGTGTCTTCCTGGGCATCATCGGCAGCGACTACGCGCAGCTCCAGGCGCGGCAGCTCGGCGATGCGCCGGACATCTATCACCTGACGGGGACCTCGCTGAACGCGGCGGCGGGCCGTCTGGCGTACACGCTGGGTCTCCAGGGGCCGTGCATGTCCATCGACACGGCGTGCTCGTCGTCGCTGGTGGGGCTCCACGTCGCCTGCCAGAGCCTGCGCAACCGCGAGTGCAATCTGGCGCTCTCCGCGGGCGTCAACCTCATGCTGATGCCGGACCCGACCGTTGCTCTCTCCAGCAGCCGAGGGCTGGCGCCGGACGGACGGTGCAAGACCTTCGATGCCGCCGCCAATGGCTTCGTGCGCGCGGAGGGCTGCGTCGTCCTGGTGCTCAAGCGGCTCTCGGATGCGCTGGCCAACGGCGATGAGATTCTGGCGCTCGTCGCGGGCTCGGCGGTGAACCAGGACGGCGCCAGCAGTGGGCTGATGGTGCCCAACGGGCCGGCGCAGGAGCGGGTCATCGAGCAGGCGCTGGCGAGCGCGGGGCTGAAGCCCTCGCAGGTCTCCTTCGTCGAGGCGCACGGAACGGGCACGTCGCTGGGGGACCCCATCGAGCTGCAAGCGCTGGCGCGGGTGCTGGGCGCGGGACGTCGCTCGGATACGCCACTGTACGTCGGCTCGGTGAAGACGAACGTCGGGCACCTCGAAGCGACGGCGGGGCTCACGGGCATCCTGAAGACGGCCCTCTCACTGCGTCACGAGGCGATTCCTCCGAACCTGCACTTCCACCGCCTCAACCCGGACATCGTCCTGGACGGGGCGCCCGTCGTCATTCCCACGGCGCTTCAGCCGTGGCCCCGTGCGGACCAGCCTCGCATCGCCGGTGTGAGCGCGTTTGGCATCAGCGGCACCAATGCCCACGTCATCTTGCAGGAGCCGCCGGTGCCGTCATCACGGCCTGCCGTCCCCGCTCGTGGCGCGGAGTTGCTCGTGCTGTCGGCGCGCAGTCCGGAGGCGCTCCAGGCCATGGCCGGGAGCCACGCGCATTGGCTCGCCGCGCATCCGGAGGTGTCACTCCGCGACGTCTGCGCCACGGCGGCCCTGTCGCGCTCCCACCATGAGCACCGCCTCGCGCTCGCGGGCCACACGCACGCTGAACTCGAGGAGAAGCTGGGGGCGTACGCGCGTGGAGAGCCCGTGCCGGGCGCGGCCACGGGACGTGCAACGGGGCAGACCCGGCGCCGGGTCGTCTTCGTGTTCCCGGGTCAGGGCTCGCAGTGGCTGGGCATGGGCCGGAAGCTGTTGGCCGAGGAGACGGCGTTCCGCGAGACCCTGGAGCGCTGCGACGCGGCCATCCAGGCATGCGCGGGCTTCAGTGTCCTGGCGGAGCTGGCCGCTGAAGAGGGCAAGGGCCGCCTCCATGAAATCGACGTCATCCAGCCCGTTCTCTTCGCCATGGAAGTGGCGCTGACGGCTCTGTGGCGCTCGTGGGGCATCGAGCCCGACGCCGTGGTGGGGCACAGCATGGGCGAGGTGGCCGCGGCGCACGTGGCCGGAGCGCTGAGTCTGGAGGACGCGGCGAAGGTCATCTGCCGCCGCAGCCGGCTGCTTCGAGGCGTGAGCGGGCAGGGCTCCATGCTGCTGGTGGACCTGACGTTGGAAGAGGCGAAGCAGGCCCTTCACGGCTGGGAGTCGCAGGTCTCGGTCGCGGTGAGCAACAGCGTGCGCTCCACGGTGCTGTCGGGCGCTCCTGGGGCCCTGGAGGACATCGCCCAGCGGCTCAAGCAGCGGGACGTCTTCTGCCGCTTCGTGAAGGTGGACGTGGCCTCGCACAGTCCTCAAATGGACCCGCTGCGGCCCGACCTGCTCGCGGCGCTCCAGGACCTCGTGCCGCGTGCGTCCCGTGTGCCCATCTGCTCGACGGTGACGGGACGGATGACGGATGGCGCGGAGTTCCGTGCTGGTTACTGGACGGACAACCTGCGCGAGCCGGTGTTGTTCTCGAAGGCCATCGAGAAGCTCGCGGTCGACGGCCATGACATCTTCATCGAGCTGAGCCCGCATCCCATCCTCTTGCCCGCCGTGGAGCAACACCTGCGGCACCTCGGGCGAGAGGGGACGGTGCTGCCCTCGCTCCGCCGTGACGAAGACGAGCGCGGGGCGATGTTGTCGTCCCTGGGTGCGCTCTACGCCGTGGGTCACGAGGTGGACCTCGAGCGCCAGCACCCCGTGCGGGGCCGGCTCGCGGCGCTGCCCACGTACCCGTGGCAGCACGAGCGCTTCTGGATTGAGTCGTCCACGCGGACCCGTCGTGCCCGGGACGCGGGCCACCACCCGTTGCTGGGCACGCACCTGTCTCTGGCGGGACAGGACGGCGCGCACCTGTGGCAGACGGAGCTGTACGCGGACAGCCCTTCATATCTGGCGGACCACGTCGTCCATGGGGAGGTCGTGCTCCCCGGCACCGGGTACCTGGAGATGGCGCTCGCGGGGGCCTCCGAGGCCTTCGGGCCGGCGCGGCTCGCGCTGGAGGACGTCATCTTCCAGGAGATGATGGTGCTCCCTCGGGAAGAGGCGCTGTCGGTTCAGATGCGCGTCATCCCAGAGGCGGATGGCACCCGTCGCTTCCAGGTCTTCAGCCGTCCGGTGGACGGCGCCGGGGCTTGGACACTGCACGCTGAAGGGCGCCTGAATGAGAACACGAGCGCGGAGCCGTTCGCGCTCGACGAGGCGCGGGCGCGGTGCCCCGAGCTTCTGGAGGGCGAGAAGCACTACCAACTCATGCTGGAGCGGGGCGTCGACTTTGGTCCCAGCTTCCGCCTGGTGAAGGAGATGTGGAAGGGGGAGGGCGAGGCGGTGGCGCGCCTGGAGTTGTCACCTTCCGTCGCGGCGGAGATGACGGCGCATCAGCTCCATCCGGCGCTGCTGGATGCGTGCTTGCAAGCCATCAACGGCGCGGGGCTGGGGGACCGCAGGGGAGAGACGTTCGTCCCGGTGGCGTTGGACTCGCTGCGCATGCACGGGCGGCCCGGACGTGCGCTGTGGAGTCACGCTCGTGTCCGGCCGGGCACGGGCAGTGGCCCGGGCTCGATTGAAGCCGATGTGACGTTGCTGGACGCGGAGGGCGATGTCCTGATGGAGGCCCGCGGCCTGATGGCGCGCCGTCTGGATGCGGTGCGGCGCCGGTCCGCGGATGAAATCGACCAGTGGATGTACCGGGTGGACTGGCAGGAAGCGCCGCGTGAGACGCCCACGGCCGTCTCGGAGTCCACGCCCGGCACCTGGCTGGTGCTCGCGGACCGTGCGGGTTTTAGCGGGAAGCTGCGCGCCGCGCTGACCGAGCGCGGGGAGCGTTGCATCCTCGTCTCCCACGGCGAGGAGACCCGGCTCGTCGAGCCCGGCCACTACGTGGTGGACCCGTCACGAGCGGAGGGCTTCACGCGGATTCTCGACGCGGAGTTCGGCGCTGGACGTCCCGCGTGCCGTGGCGTCGTGCACCTCTTCAGCCTGGACGTGCCCGGTCTCGAGGCCGGCACGGATGCGCTGGTGAAGGCACGCACGCTTGGCGCGGCGAGCGCGCTCCACCTCACGCAGGCCCTGGTCGCGTCGGGCTTCCGGGACATGCCTCGGGTGTGGTTGGTGACGGAAGGTGTCCAGGCCGTCAATCCGGGTGAGCAGGTGGCCCATGTCGAGCAGGCGCCACTCTGGGGCTTGGGACGCGTGCTCACGCTGGAGTATCCCGAACTCCGGTGCTGCAGCGTGGACCTGGGGGCTCGGGACGAGGTCCAGGCTCGAGCGCTGGCCGACGAGTTCCTCGCGTCGAGTCCGGAAGAGCAGGTCGCGCTCCGGGGCTCCGCGCGGTTCGTGGCGCGGCTGTCGCGCATGGAGCGCAGCACGGCGGCGCCGGCGGAGTTGCGAGCCGATGCCACGTACCTGATTACCGGTGGCCTGGGTGGCCTGGGCCTGAAGCTCGCGGAGTGGCTGGTCGACCGGGGTGCCCGCCACCTGGCCTTGCTGGGGCGCAAGGGCGCGTCCGCGGAGGCGCAGCCGGTGCTGGACGCGCTGCGTGCCGGCGGCGTCGAAGTCCGGGTGTTCAAGGCGGACGTGGCGGCGCGCCCGGACCTGGAGCGGGTGCTGGGGGAGGTGGCGGCGGAGATGCCTCCACTCCGGGGTGTCTTCCACGCGGCGGCGGTCCTCGATGACGGCGTGCTGGTGAACCTCACCGCCGAGCGTCTGCGCACGGTGATGGAGCCCAAGGTCCACGGCGCCTGGCATCTGCACACGCTGACGGCATCCGCGCCGTTGGAGCACTTCGTGTTGTTCGCCGCGGCGGGTTCGCTGTTGGGCTCGCCGGGGCAGGGCAACTACGCGGCGGCCAACGTCTTCCTCGATGCGTTGGCGGCGTACCGGCGTGGGCTCGGCCTGCCGGCGCTGAGCGTTGACTGGGGGCCTGGGCCGGTGTGGGTCTGGCCGCGGCGGCCGAGGCGCGCGGGGAACGCATCACCCAGCGCGGCGTGGACACCATGCCACCGTCGCAAGCGCTGGAGGCGTTGGGCCGCATCCTGAGCAGCCCTCTGTCGCGCGTGGTGGTGATGCGTTTCGACCTGCGGCAGTGGAGCGAGTTCTACCTGACGGCGGCGCGCTCGCCCTTCCTGTCACGGCTGGCGCGTGAGCAGGCCAGCGCCGCGAAGACTCCCGCTGTTCGCGGTGCTTTCGTGGAGACGCTCCGGGCCGCGGAGGTGCTGAAGCGAGCGTCGTTGCTGGAGGCGCACCTGTGCGAACAGGCCGGCCATGTGCTCCGGCTGGCGCCTTCGCGAATCGACCCGCAGGAGCCCCTGGGCAGCATGGGGTTGGATTCCCTGATGGGGCTGGAGATTCGCAACCGGCTCGAAGCCAGCCTGGGCCTGAGGCTCCCTGCGACGCTGGTCTGGCGGCACCCGACGGTGGCGGCGCTCGTCGTGCACCTGGCTGAACAACTGCAACTTCCCATCACGACCCAGGCGGAGCCGCCGCGGGATGAAGCCGCCGCGCTCGAAGCCGCGATCGTCAACAACGTCAAGCAACTCTCGGACGACGAAGCCGAGGCGCTGCTCGCGGAGAAGCTCGCCGCGCTGGCCGATTGAAGAGATTCCGACATGGCAAATCGCACTGACGAGTCGAACGAGCTGTCTCCCGCCAAGCGCATGCTGGTGGCGCTGGAGAAGATGCAGTCGCGGCTGAATGCCGTGGAGGGCGCCGCGAAGGAGCCCATCGCCATCGTGGGCATGGCGTGCCGCTTCCCGAAGGCGGACGACGTGGAGGCGTACTGGCGTCTGCTCGAAGGGGGCGTCGACGCCGTGCGGGAGATTCCGCTCGACCGTTGGCCTCGGGAGGACGTCTCCGGCCTCACGGAAGGCGCGATGCGCTGGGGCGGCTACCTGGACGCGGTCGACGGCTTCGACCCGGGCTTCTTCGGCATCTCCCCCCGCGAGGCCGTGCGGATGGACCCCCAGCAGCGCCTGCTGCTGGAGGTGGCGTGGGAGGCGCTCGAGGACGCGGGCCTGGACGTCGACAAGCTGTCGGGCAGCCGCAGCGGCGTCTTCATCGGCGCCTGCAACGACGACTACCACTGCATGCAGGTGGAGCAGCCGGAGACAGGGGACGCGTTCAGCGCCACGGGCGTTGCCGCCAGTGTCCTCTCCGGCCGCCTGTCCTATCTCTTCAATTTCCAGGGCCCGAGCCTGGTGGTGGACACGGCGTGCTCATCCTCGCTCGTGTCGCTCCACCTGGCTTGTCAGAGCCTGCGGGCACGCGAGTGCAACATGGCGCTCGCTGGTGGCGTGAACCTGATTCTCTCGCCGCAGTCCGTGCAGCTCGTGGCCAAGCTCCAGGCGCTCGCGCCGGACGGTCGAAGCAAGGCGTTCGATGCCTCCGCCAACGGCTTCACCCGTGGCGAGGGCTGCGGCATCGTCGTGCTGAAGCGACTGTCGGATGCGCTCGCGGACGGCGACCACATCCTGGCGACGATTCGTGGCTCGGCCATCAACCAGGATGGCAAGTCGACCGGGCTCACCACGCCCAACGTGCTCTCGCAGCAGGCCCTCATCCGCCAGGCGTTGGACAGCGCGGGGCTGAAGCCAGAGCAGGTGAGCTACGTGGAGGCGCACGGCACCGGGACGCCCATCGGTGACCCCATCGAAGTGGAGGCGCTGCGTGAGACGTACGGTGCGCCTCGCGCGGATGGTGGCGTGTGTGGCATCGGTTCGGTGAAGACGAACCTGGGACACCTGGAGTCCGCGGCGGGCGTGGCGGGCATCATGAAGGTCGTCCTCGCGATGCGTCACCAGCGCATCCCGGCGCACCTGCATCTCAAGCAGGTGAACCCGCGCATCCAGATGGAGGGCAGCGCGCTCACCATCCCCACGCGGCTCACCCCGTGGGAGACGGCCGCTGGACAGCCCCGCCGCGCGGGCATCAGCTCGTTCGGCATCAGCGGCACCAACGCCCACGTCATCCTCGAAGAGGCGCCCGCTCCGGCGGCGAAGGAGGCGCTGCCACAGCGGCCGGAGCTGTTGCCCCTGTCCGCGCGCAGCCGTGAAGCCCTCCAATCCCTCGCGGCGCGTCATGCGGAGCGCCTGGGCAGGGGCGGGGCGGCGAGCCTCTCCGACGTCTGCTACACGGCGTCATCCCACCGCACGCATCACACCCACCGGCTCACGGTGCTGGCGGATGCTCCCGAGCGCACGGCGGAGCGGCTCCGGGCCTTCGCGCGAGGTGAGCTGCCCGAGGGCACCTGGACGGGGCGCAAGGCGTTCGGCGCGCGCCGGAAGGTCGTCTTCGTCTACCCGGGGCAGGGCGCGCAGCGGGCAGGCATGGGCCGGGCATTGATGGAGCAGGAGCCGGTGTTCCGGGACGCGCTCGTCCAGGTGGATCTGGCCCTGCGGCCCCATCTGGGCTGGAGCGTGCTCGACGAAATCGCCGCGGACGAGCAGCGCTCGCGCCTGGCGGAGATTGACATCAACCAGCCGGTCCTCTTCGCCGTCGAGGTGGCGCTGACGGCTCTGTGGCGCTCGTGGGGCATCGAGCCCGACGCGGTGATGGGGCACAGCATGGGCGAGGTCGTCGCCGCGCACGTCGCTGGCGCGCTGAGCCTGGAGGATGCCTGCCTCATCATCTGCCACCGCAGCAAGCTGATGCGGAGCCTGGGGGGCCGAGGCGCGACCATGGCGCTGGTCGAGCTGTCGGTGGAGGAGGCAGAGGAGGCCATCCGTCCCTGGAGCGGCAAGCTCTGGCTGGGCGGACTGAATGGCCCCCGGTCGCAGGTGCTGTCGGGGGGGCCGGAAGCGGTCCAGGAGGCAGTCGCGGCGCTGGGGCAGCGCGGAGTCTTCACCCGCTGGGTGAAGATGGACGTGCCGTCGCATACGCCGTTGGTGGAGGTCATCAGCCGCGAGCTGGAGGGCCGCGTGGCGCGCATCTCTCCGCGTGCGGCGCAGGTGCCCGTCTGCTCCACCGTGACGGGTGAGTTCCTGGATGGCGCGAAGCTGGACGCCGCCCACTGGGGCAACAACCTCCGCCTCCCGGTGCGCTTCGAGGCCGCGACACGGCGGCTCCTGGCGAGCGAGCACTCCGTGTTCATCGAGGTGAGTCCGCACCCCGTGCTGCTCCCGGCCGTCGAGCAGACCCTGGGCGCCGCGGACGCGGAGGGCGTGGTGCTGGCGTCCCTGCGGCGTGGAGCGGACGAACGGCACACGATGCTGTCCTCGCTGGGCGCCCTCTACGCGACGGGCCACCGCGTTGCGTGGAGCCGGCTGTACCCGAGCAAGGGCCAGCTCGTGCCGCTGCCCACGTACCCCTGGCAGCGCGAGCGCTTCTGGATGGAGCCCGTGTACCGTGAGGCGCGGACGTCGAGGTCCACCTCTGGGCATCCGCTCATCGGTGAGCGCATCGACCTGTCCGCGCAGGGAGATGTCTCCCGGCTGTGGCAGGTGCAACTGGGCCCGAAGCACTTCCCGCTGCTGTCGGAGCATCGCGTCCAGGGCGTGCCCGCCTTGCCCGCGGCGGCCATGGCTGACATGGCGCTGAGCGCGGCCAGACAGACGCTGGGGGGGCCCGTATCCCTGGAGGAGGTGAGCTTCAGCGCGCTCATGGCGTTCCTGGAGGACGAGGAACGGGTGCTCCAGCTGTGGCTCTCCACGGAGCGTTCAGGGACGCACGCGTTCCGGCTCTTCAGCGCGCCCGTGCTGCGGGAGACGCCGTCGGATGAGTTGAACTGGACGCTCCACGCGGAAGGCACCCTCCGCCAGGGCGACTCGGCCATCGCGGAGCCCGCCGGACTGGAGGCGTTGCGTGCGCGGCTGAGTACCCCGGTGTCGGTGGAGGCGCACTACCAGGGCCTTCGCGACATTGGCCTGGACTATGGCCCCAGCTACCGTGTCGTCACGGAACTCTACCGCGCGGAGGGTGAGGCGCTGGGCCGCGTGCAGCTCGCGGGCGAGCGGACGGCGGAGGACGCCCGGTACAGCCTGCACCCCGCGTTGCTCGATGGTTGCTTCCAGGTCCTGGCGGCGGCACTGGGCGGCGTGGACGGCGAAGGCGGCGTGTATGTCCCTTCGTCCTTCTCCCGGCTTCGCGCCCTGGCTCCGGCGCAGGCCGCGCTCTGGAGTCACGTCCGCATCGTCAATGGAGCCGCTTCGGGGGCGAGCGCCATCGAGTGCGACGTCACCCTCCTGGATGACCAGGGCCGGGTGGTGGCCGAGGTGCGACGGCTGGTCTGCAAGAAGGTCTCCGCGGGCAGCCAGCCCGGCGATGAAGTGGACCGCTGGATGTACTCCGTCCAGTGGCAGCCACAGCCTCGCGTGGCTCGGGAGGATGCCGTGGCTGGGCGGGGGCGGGCCGGTGGCTCGTCTTCGCGGATGCGCGTGGCGTCGGCCAGTCCTTGGCCAAGGAGCTCGCGGAGCACGCCGAGGTCAGCGTTGTGGTGGAGGCGGGGGCTGCCTACGCGCGGCTCTCCGAAGACCACTACCGCGTCAACCCGTCGCGCTTGGAGGACTTCCAGGCGCTCCTCCGAGACGCCTTCAGCGAGCAGTCGCCGTGCAAGGGCATGGTGCACCTGTACGGGCTCGACGTGGCGTCCAGCGTGGCGGAGCCAGAGACCTTCGAGCAGGCCGTGACGCTGAGCGGGACCAGCGTCGTGTCCCTGCTCCAGGCGTGGGCCCAGCGAGGCTGGCGCGACGCACCTCGTCTGTGGCTGGTAACGTCAGGTCTGCACGTCCCCGTCCGGGATTCGGCGCCGGGTGCACCGGCGGCCGCGCCTCTCGCGGGCCTCGCGGCAGTCATCACCCATGAGCACCCGGAGCTGCGCTGCGCCCATGTGGACCTGAGCGCGCAGCCGTCCCCGGAGGAAGTCACGTCGCTGGCCGCGGAACTCCTCGCGGACAGCGCGGAGGACCGGATTGCGTTGCGCGGAAGTCAGCGCCACGTCGCGCGGTTGGGTCGGGGTGTCGCTGGTGGGAAGACGACGGAGCCCCGTGAACTTTCGGCGGAGGGGACGTACCTCATCACCGGCGGCCTGGGCGGGCTCGGGCTGGAAGTGGCGAAGTGGCTCATCCAGCGGGGCGCCCGGCACCGGCGCTCACCGGCCGGAGCGCGCCCTCCGACGAGGCGAACCGGACGCTGGGCGAACTCCGGGCGAGCGGCGCCGAGGTGCGCGTCTACGCGACGGACGTCACCCGCGCCGACGACGTGACGCGCCTGCTGGCTTCGATGGATGCGGAGCTGCCGCCGCTGCGCGGCATCGTCCACGCGGCGGGTGTCATCGCCGACGGTGTGCTCGCGCAGCTCGACGCGGAGCGGCTCCGCACGGTGCTGGCGCCGAAGGTCCAGGGCGCGTGGAATCTGCATGCCCAGACGCTGGGCCGTCCGTTGGACTTCTTCGTGATGTTCTCTTCCGCCGCGTCGATGCTCGGCTCGCCGGGGCAGGGCAACTACGCGGCGGCCAACGCCTTCATGGATGTGCTCGCGCACCACCGGCGTGCGGCGGGACTCCCCGCGTTGAGCGTCAACTGGGGCCCCTGGGCCGAAGTGGGCCGGCTGCGGTGGCGACGAACCGGGGCGACCGGCTGGCCTTGCGCGGCGTGGGCAACATGCCGCCAGCACAAGCCCTGGATGCGCTGGGGCGCTTGTTGGCGAAGGAGGCCGCGCAGGTAGCCGTGGTGCCGCTCGACCTGCGGCAGTGGCGCGAGTTCTACCTGAGCGCGGCGCAGTCGCCCTTCCTCTCCACGCTGATGCAGGAACGGGTGAGTACGCCGGCTTCGCGCAAGGGGACCGCGCGGGAGATGCTCGCGGCGGCGGAGCCTTCCCAGCGGCGGGGATTGCTGGAGGGCTACCTGCGCGAGCAGCTGGGACGCATCCTCCGCATGGAGCCGGCGCGCATCGACCCCGAGCAGCCGTTTGGCGACCTCGGAATGGACAGCCTGACCGGGCTGGAGCTGCGCAACCGGATCGAGTCCGGGCTGAAGCTCACGCTGTCCGCGACGCTGGCCTACGCCTATCCCACGGTGCAGACGCTGACGGCGCACCTGTTCGGCAAGCTGGAGCCCGTCCTCGACGCCGAGTCGCGCGTCACGGTGCGTCCGGTGGTGAAGGAGGCGCAGGTTGTTCCGGCGGTGGGGACGACGGCGCAGGGCCTCGAGCTGCTCGCCATTGTTGGCATGGGCTGCCGCTTCCCGGGCGGCGCGAATGACCCAGAGGCGTACTGGCGGCTGCTGAGTGAAGGCGTGGACGCAGTCCGCGAGGTGCCCGCCGACCGCTGGAAGAGCAGCACGGACGCGGCGGAGCACAAGGGCACGCGCTGGGGTGGTTTCCTGGACCGGGTGGATGGCTTCGACCCGGAGTTCTTCGGGATTGCGCCACGCGAGGCCGTGGCAATGGACCCGCAGCAGCGCTTGCTGCTCGAGGTCGCGTGGGAGGCGCTGGAGGACGCGGGACTGCCGAAGGCGCGCTTGTCGGGCACTCGGACGGGCGTCTTCGTCGGCGTCTGCGGCAATGACTACGCGATGCTCCAGGCGGAGTGCGACGTGGAGGGCGACGTCTACTCCGTCATCGGCTGCTCCAACAGCGTGATCGCCGGGCGGCTCTCGTACCTGCTGGACCTGCGGGGGCCGGCCATGTCGGTGGACACGGCTTGTTCGTCCTCGCTGGTGGCCCTGCACCTGGCTGGCCAGAGTCTGCGCAACCGCGAGTGCGACGCGGCGCTCGTGGGCGGCGTCAACCTGCTCCTGTCGCAGCGGCCCAGCTCCTGGCTCTCCAAGCTGACGGCGCTGTCGCCGGATGGGCGCTGCCGGACCTTCGACTCGCGGGCGAATGGCTTCGTCCGGGGTGAGGGCTGCGGCGTCGTGGTGCTGAAGCGGCTCTCCGATGCGCTGGCCAGCGGAGACAACGTCCTGGGCGTGATTCGCGCATCGGCGGTGAACCAGGATGGCGGCTCCACCGGCCTGACGACGCCCAACGTCCTGTCTCAGCAGGCCCTGATTCGCGAGGCACTGACAGCGGCCCAGGTGTCGCCCAAGGACATTGGCTACATCGAAGCGCACGGCACCGGCACGCCGCTCGGCGACCCGATAGAGGTGGAGGCCCTTCGGGAGACGTATGGCCACCGGCGCGAGGATGACTCGCGCTGCTTCCTCGGCTCCGCGAAGACGAACATCGGCCATCTGGAGGCAGCGGCCGGCATGGCGGGCCTCATCAAGGTGCTCCTCGCGCTCCGGCATGAGGCCATTCCGAAGCACCTGCACTTCAAGGCGCTCAACCCTCGCATCTCCATCGAGGACACGCCCTTCTCCATCCCGACGCAGCAACAGCCGTGGCCCGTCTCCCAGCGGCGCCGTTACGCGGCGGTGAGTTCCTTCGGCATCAGCGGGACGAACGCGCACGTGATTGTCGAAGAGGCACCCGCGTCTTCGCCCGTGCCCGCGGCCACACAGACCGCCGCGCGGCTGCTCACGCTCTCTGCGAGGAGCGAGGGCGCGCTGCGAGCCCTGGTTCGCTCGTACCACGCACTCCTGGATCAACCTGGGGACGTGGCGCCGCGGCTCGAAGACCTAGCCTACACCGCGGCGCTGCGGCGCAACCCCACGAACACCGGCTGGCGGTGGCCGGCCATACGGCGGCGGAGTGGGGCGAGCAGCTCCTGGCGTTCCTCGAAGGCGGGGCACCGCCGTACCTGACGACGGGCGTCGCGGAGGGGCGCCGGGAACAGGTGGTGTTCGTCTTCGGAGGCCAGGGCTCCCAATGGCAGGGCATGGGACGTGACCTCTTCGCGAGCAACGGAGACTTCGCCGCCGCGTTGCGTGACGTGGACGCGGTGCTGGCTCCGCACACCCGGAACTCCATCATCGACGCGCTGATGGCGGACGGGCCCGAGTCCCGTCTGGAGGAGACGGAGGTGGCCCAGCCCGCCATCTTCGCCATCCAGGTCGCGCTCGCGGCCGCATGGCGTGCCCTGGGCGTCGTCCCGTCCGCAGTCGTGGGGCACAGCGTGGGCGAGGTGGCCGCGGCGCATGTGGCTGGAGCGCTGAGCCTGTCCGAGGCCGCTCGGCTGGTGGCGCACCGCAGCCGCATCATGCAGAAGGCGACGGGGCAGGGCCGCATGGCCTCCGTCGAACTGTCGCCCGACGAGGCTCAGCGCGAGCTGGCGCCCTACGCGGGCCGGCTGTCGGTGGGCGCCATCAACGACGCCCGGAGCGTCGTCTTGTCGGGTGAACCGGCGGCGCTCGGAGCGGTGCTCGAAGCACTGCGTGCGCGAGGTGTCGCCACGAGGGACCTGGGCGTCAACTACGCCTTCCACAGCCACCAGATGGCACCGCTCCAGGCCGAACTGACCCAGGTCCTGGGCCACATCGAAACGCGGCCGACGTCCGTCCCGATGTTCTCCACGGTGAGTGGCGAGGCCATCGACGGCACGGCGCTCGACGCGGCGTACTGGGCGCGCAACGTCGGACAGCCCGTGCGGTTCTCCGCGGCGGTGGAAGCGCTGCTGGAGCAAGGGCACCGGCTCTTCGTCGAGCTGGGGCCTCAGCCCGCGCTCGGCCGGTACGTGACGCAGGCGCTGGGACGCCGTGAGCTGGAAGGCGCGGTGGTGCCGTCGCTGCGCAAGGGGCGGGCTGGCCAGATGGTGATGCTGGGAGCGCTGGGCGGGCTCCACGTGAAGGGCTACCCCGTGGAGTGGAGTCGCCTCTTCCCGGATGGCGGCCGTCTCGCGCCGCTGCCGCTCTACCCGTGGCAGCGCTCGCGGTACTGGATTGACGATGCCCCCGTGAAGGCGCTGACCCGAGCCCCCGTGGCCCGGAGCGCGGACACGTCGCGTGTCCAAAGTCCGGATGGCTGGGTCTACGACATCACCGGCACGCCCGTGAGCGGGGGCGCCTTCGCCGCGTGCGCCCAGGGGCGAGGGAGCCGGCTCGTCTTCGGGAACCGTGAGGGCGTTGGTGCCGCGCTGGCGGCCCATCTGCAAGCCCTGGGCGAACCGTGCTGGCTGGTCGTTCCCGGGGAGGTCGCGGCCGTCGAAGGCCAGAAGGTGCGGTCCCTCCACCCGGACAACGCGGAGCACTACGCGCAATTGCTCCAGGACGTGGGCCCGGTGAAGGCCGTGGTGCACCTGTGGGGCGCGGATACCGTGTCCGGCGCGGAGCCCACACTCGCGGAGGTGGAGTCCGCGCAGAAACGAGGCGTCCACGCGGCGCTGCGGTTGGTGCAGGCGCTGGTGAAGTCACCCTCCGCGAGCGGCGCCCGGTTGTGGCTGTGCACGCGGGGGACCCAGCCGGTGGGCAACGTCACGAGCGGCTCGCCCGTACAGGCGCCGCTGTGGGGCCTGGGCCGTGTCCTGGCGCTGGAGCACCCGGAGGTCTGGGGCGGCCTGCTGGACCTGGACCCCGTCGCGCCGGAGGGGAGGTGGAAGCGCTGTGGCGCGAGCTGTCCGGAGCGGATGGCGAGGACCAGGCGGCGCTCCGCGATGGCTCCCGTTACGTGGCGCGGCTGGTTCCCTCGGCGCGTGCGGTTGGCGATGCCCGCCTCATGCTTCGCGCGGATGCGACGTACCTCGTCACGGGGGGCCTGGGCGGATTGGGACTCCACGTGGCACGCTGGCTCGTCTCCCAGGGCGCGCGGCACCTCGTGCTGCTGGGCCGGAAGGGGCTGCCGAGCCGTGACGCGTGGGCCGCCATTCCCCGCGACAGTGATGTGGGCCGGCAGGTCTCCGCCATCGAGGCCATGGAAGCGGAGGGCGCCGTCGTCCACGCCCTCAGCGCGGATGTGGCGGATGCGGCGCGCATGTCGGAGGTCATCGACGCCGTCCAGCGGGGACCGGCTCCGCTGAAGGGCGTCATTCACGCCGCGGGAGTCTCCACGCAGGTATCGCTGGAGGCCATGGACGAGGTGGCGCTCGCCTCCATCCTGCGCCCGAAGGTGGCGGGTGGCTGGGTGTTGCACCAGCTCACGCAGGGGCTGGACCTGGACTTCACCGTCTACTTCTCGTCGGGCTCGGCCGTGTGGGGCTCGGCGCAGATGGCCCATTACGCCGCGGGTAACCAGTTCCTCGACGCGTTGGCGCACCACCGCCGCGCGCGGGGCCAGCATGCGCTGAGCATCAACTGGGGTCCGTGGGCGGCCGAAGGCATGGTCGCCGAGGAAGGACTGCGCTGGTTCGAGCGCATCGGCGTGCGCGGTGTCACCGTGGAGGGCGGGCTCCAGTTGCTCGGAGCGCTGCTCGCCATGGACGTGACGCAGCGGAGCGTGGCGCAGATTGACTGGAGCCTCTTCAAGTCCGTGTACGAGTCGCGGGCGCCCCGGCCGCTCCTCGAGGGGCTCGGTGCTCCCTCCATGCCTACGCCGGTGGCACCGGTGGACGGCAGCGAGGCGCTGGCGCAGTTGCGCAACGCCACGCCCGCGCGGCGCAAGGAGCTGGTGACGTCGTGGGTGCGTGAGGAGGTGTCCCGAGTGCTGGGCTTCGCCTCCAGCGCGGCGGTGAAGCTGGAGCAGGGCTTCTTCGACACGGGCATGGACTCCATCACCGCCGTGGAGCTGCGTCGCCGGCTGGTGGCGCGCTTCGGTGTCCAGGTCCCGTCCACCATCGCCTTCGACCGTCCGACCGTCCTGGCCCTCTCCACATATCTGCTGAAGGACGTGCTCCGGCTGGAGGTGGAGGCGAAGGAGGAGACAAGCCGCGTCGTCAGCAACGCGACGGAGCCCATTGCCATCATCGGCATGGGTTGCCGCGTCCCACAGGCCTCCGGCCCGGACGCCTTCTGGAAGCTGCTGGAGGGCGGCGTGGATGCCATCCGCGAGGTCCCCGCCTCGCGCTGGAAGGTAGACGACTACTACGACGCGCGGCCGGGCGTTCCTGGCAAGACGTACACGCGCTGGGGCGGCTTCCTGGACGACGCCGACCAGTTCGACGCCCAGTTCTTCGGGATTGCGCCTCGCGAGGCCT
The DNA here is from genome assembly GCF_032612255.1 of Myxococcus sp. MxC21-1. Classification (NCBI taxonomy): domain Bacteria; kingdom Pseudomonadati; phylum Myxococcota; class Myxococcia; order Myxococcales; family Myxococcaceae; genus Myxococcus; species Myxococcus sp. MxC21-1. The sequence continues at coordinate 5,417,168 of NZ_CP123278.1, read as the reverse complement.
CGAACATGGACCCACAGCAGCGTCTGCTGCTGGAGGTCGCCTGGGAGTCGTTGGAACACGCGGGACTCGCGCCCGCGCGGCTGGCCAACACCAAGACGGGGGTGTTCGTCGGCATCGGCAGCAACGAGTACGCGATGCTCAACGGCGTGGGGAGCGCGTCGGCGGCGGGTCACGCCTATATCGCCACCGGCAACGACGCGAGCTTCGCCGCGGGCCGGCTGGCCTACCTGCTCCGCTTCCAGGGGCCGGCGATGAGCCTCAACACGGCGTGCTCGTCGTCACTGGTGGCCGTGCACCTCGCCTGCCAGGCCCTGCGTGGTGGCGAGGCCAACCTGGCGCTGGCGGGTGGCGTCAACATGACGCTCGCGCCGCACTCCACCATCTACCTGGCGCAACTCCGGGCCCTGTCTGCGGACGGCCGGTGCAAGACGTTCGACGAATCCGCCGACGGCTACGTGCGCAGCGAAGGCTGCGGCATGGTCGTCCTCAAGCGCCTGTCGGACGCGAAGCGGGATGGCGATGACATCCTCGCCGTCATCCGTGGCTCGGCCGTCAACCACGATGGTCCGAGCAGCGCGCTCACCGTGCCGAACGGGGATGCCCAGCAGCAGGTCCTCCGCGCCGCCCTGGCCAACGCGAACGTCGCGCCCTCGGACGTGGATTACATCGAAGCGCACGGCACGGGCACGTCGCTCGGTGACCCCATCGAGGTCCGCGCCGTGGCCAACGTGCTCGGCGAGGGACGCACGCCCGAGCAGCGGCTGTTGATGGGCTCGGTGAAGACCAGCATTGGCCACCTGGAGGCCGCGGCGGGTATCGCCGGGCTCATCAAGGTCGTCCTGGCGCACCGGCACGGCGTGATTCCGCCGCACCTGCACCTCAAGAAGCTCAACTCGCACATTGAGCTGAATGGCTTCCCGCTGGACATCCCGACGCAAGTCACCGCCTGGCCGGAGCGGGCGCGCCCACGAATCGCCGGCATCAGCGCCTTCGGCTTGAGCGGCACCAACGCGCACATCCTCGTGGAGGAGGCGCCTCGGCCAGAGCCCGTCAAGGCGCAGGCCGAGCGCGGCGCGCAGGTGCTCGCGCTGTCGGCGAAGACGAAGGGGCGCTCGCGCAGCTCGCGGTCCGAGTCGGGGAGCACATCGCTCAGCGGCCGGAGCTGTCGCTCGCGGATGTCGCCCACGCGGCGAACACCCAGCGCACGTCGTTCTCTCACCGCATGGCGCTCGTGGTGGAGACGGCGGAGCAGGCCCGGGAGCGGCTGCAGGCTTTCGCCCGAGGGGAGGAAGTCCCCCGGCTGGCCCAGCACCGCTTCGAGGGCGAGGCGCCCAAGGTCGTCTTCGTCTTCACGGGACAGGGCGCGCAGTACGCGGGCATGGGCCGTGAGTTGTACGAAACGGAGCCTGTCTTCCGCGCGGCCCTGGACCGGTGCAATGCCCTGCTCGAGGGGGAGTGGAGCGACTCGCTCCTCTCCGTGATGCACGGGGCGGACGCGCGCATCGACGACACCGGGTACACGCAGCCGGCGCTCTTCGCGCTGGAGTACGCCCTGGCGGAGCTGTGGCGCTCCTGGGGTGTCGAGCCCTGGGCGGTGCTGGGGCACAGCGTGGGTGAGTACGTGGCCGCGTGTGTCGCGGGGGTACTGGAACTCGAGGACTCGCTCCGGCTCATCACCAGGCGCGCGCGGCTCATGCAAGAGCTGCCTCGCAATGGGGAGATGGTGTCCATCACGGCGAGCGAGGCGGTCGTCGAGCAAGCGCTGACTCCGTACGCGGACCGGGTGTCGATCGCCGCGGTCAACGGGCCCGCGGACACGGTCATCGCGGGCGAGCGTGAGGCAGTGGAGGCCCTCTCCTCCGCGTTCCAGGCGCAGGGCCTCAAGGTCCGGCGGCTCACCGTGTCCCACGCGTTCCACTCGCCGCTGATGGAGCCGATGCTGGATGCGTTCGAGATGGCGGCGGGACACCTCACTTTCCGGGCGCCGCGCATCCACCTGGCGTCCAACGTCACGGGGCAGGTGCTCGAGGAGGGCACGGTGCTCGACGCCGGGTACTTCCGCCGCCACGTCCGAGAGGCCGTGCGTTTCCACGACGGACTCAAGGCGCTGCGGGCATTGGGGGGAACCGTCTTCGTCGAGGTCGGCCCGCATCCGACGCTCATGGGCATGGCGCTCAAGGGCCTTGGGGATGACGCGGGCACCGGCTGCCGTCGCTGCGCAAGGGACAGCCCGAGCAGGCGCAGATTCTCTCCAGCCTGGCCGCGCTCTACACCCAGGGCGTGGAGGTGGATTGGAGCGCGCTGAATGGCGAGCGCCGCCGCGCCCGTGTCGCGCTGCCCGTCTACCCGTGGCAGCACCAGCGACACTGGCTGGATGCTCCCAAGACGCCCCGCACGGTCTCCACGCTCACCACCGCGCAGGCGCTCGTCGGTCAGCGGGTGCGCTCGCCATTGAACAAGTCGCTGGTCTTCGAGGGACGCTACAGCGCGCAGTCGCTGCCGTTCCTGGAGGACCACCGGCTCTACGGCACCATCGTCGTGCCCGGCTCGTGCCACATCGCGCGCATCATCGCGACGGCGGCGCAGTCGTTCGGAGCGGGGCCGTACACCATCGAGAAGTGCGTCTTCTCGCAGCCCATCGTGCTCGCGGACGACGAGGAGCAGCTCGTCCAGCTCGTGCTCGCGCCCAAGGGACAGGGCCGGTACGACTTCGAGCTCTACAGCCTCTCCGCCACTGCCGAAGAGGAGACCGAGGGATGGCTGCTGAATGGCACGGGAACGCTGGTGGTGGGAGACGGCCCCGCCCGTCCCGCGCCCCTCTCGCGGAAGGACATCGAGGCCCGCTGCGCGCGTCAGCTCGACGGAGGGCTCTACGAGCGCAACTGGGACATCGGCTTCAACCTGGGGCACGCGTTCCGCTGGATTGAGCGCATCCACAGTGGGGGCCGCGAGGCGCTGTGTCAGATGCGCCTGCCCACGGACCTGGATGACCGGAGCCTGTACGTCCACCCAGGGCTGGTCGACTCGTTCCTGCAGGCGATGGGAACGGACCTCATCCGTGAGGACGCGATGCTGAGCACCGTCTACGTCCCCATCTCCGTGGAGCGCTTCCGCTTCCACGCGCAGCCGACCGGCTCCGTCTGGGCCTACGCCGTGCGACGGGACGCGGAGGAGGCGGTGGGCGAGGTCATCACCGGCGACGTCCTGGTGGTCGACGCGGATGGTCAGGTGCTCATCGAGATTGAGGGGCTGAAGCACAAGCGAGCGCCGCGAGAGGCGCTGATGGCGGTGCTGCGCCACGGCCAGCGGGACTCGCTCTACGAGCTGGGCTGGAAGCCGCAGCCCGTGCCCGAGGCTTCGCCCGAAGCCGGCTGCTGGATTGTGCTCGCCGACACCTCGGGCACCGCGGAGGCGCTCGCGGAGCGCATCCTGAAGCAAGGCGGCCGCCCGGTGCTGGTCCAACCGGGAGCGGCGTTCGTCCGTCATGGTGAAGGGCGCTTCACGCTGGATGCCCAGCGCCCCGAGGACTACGCGCGGCTGCTCCAGGAGGCGGTGCTTCCCGGCGAGTCCCTGGGCGGCATCGTCCACCTCTGGGCGCTGCGTGGGCCCGGTGGCGAGGATGTGGATGCCCTGCGAGAGGCGCACCAACTGGGGGCGGGCAGCGCGCTGTCCCTGGCCCAGGCCCTGGCGAACTCCGCCTTCACCGCGCGCATCTGGTGGGTGACGCGGGGCGCTCGCGCGCTCGACACGCGCCCCACGCCGCTGGCGATGGAGCAGGTCCCTCTCTGGGGCCTGGGCGCCGTCTTCTCGCAGGAGCACCCCGAGCTGGCTGGCGCGCTCATCGACCTGGAGCCCTCTGGACTGGGTGACGCGGCCGCCGCCATCTGGCGCGAGCTGGGCGCCACCGACGGTGAGCGGCAGGTGGTGATTCGCGAAGGGCAGCGGCACGTGGCCCGCCTTCGCGCCTCGCGGGACGTGGCGCGGACGGAGTTGCCGCGCCTGAGCCCCGAGGCGAGCTACCTGCTCACGGGCGGGCTTGGCGGCCTGGGCCTCGCGCTGGCCGGGTGGATGGTGGAGCAGGGCGCCAGGAACCTGGTGCTCATCGGGCGTGGCGGACCCAGGCCGGAAGCGCAAGAGGCCATCCGCGCGCTGGAGACGGCGGGCGCGAGGGTGCTCGTGCTCCAGGCGGACGTGTCGAAGCAGGAGGACGTCCGTCGCACCCTGGATGAAGCGGAGAAGTTGGCGCCTCTGCGCGGCGTGGTCCACGCGGCGGGCGTGCTGGATGACGGCGTCCTCCTGCAACAGGACTGGAAGCGGTTCACCCGGGTGCTCGCGCCCAAGGTGGACGGCGCGTGGCATCTGCACACGCTGACGCAGGGCAAGCCGCTCGACTTCTTCGTCCTGTACTCGTCGGCGTCGTCCCTGCTGGGCGCGCCGGGGCAGGGAAGCTACGCAGCGGCCAATGCCTTCCTGGACGCGCTGGCTCATCACCGGCGTGCCCTGGGACTTCCGGCGCTGAGCATCAACTGGGGACCCTGGGCCGAGGTGGGCATGGCCGCGGAGCTCGCGTCCCGCTACCAGGCGCAAGGTGTGGAGGCCTTCACCCCTGCCGAGGCGCTGGAGGCCTTCGGCAAGGCCTTCAGCCGTGCGCAGCCGCAACTCACCCTGTTGCAGGTGCAGTGGTCGCGCTACCGGCGCAGTTCCCCGGGGGCGGCGCCCACGCTGCTCGCCGACGTGGCAGGGCAGGTGCGTGCCGAGTCCGAGGCGGACGGCCCGTCGGCCTCGGAGTTGCGGCGCCGGCTCGACACCGCGGAACCCCGACAGCGCATGGCGCTGCTGCTGGAGCACGTCCTGGATGCGGCGGTGAGGGTGCTCGGCCTGGATGCATCCACGCCGCTGGAGCCACGGCAGCGGTTGTTCGAAGTGGGCATGGATTCGTTGATGGCGCTGGAGCTGCGCAACCGGCTGCAGAAGACGGTCGGTGCGTCGCTGCCTTCGACGCTCGTCTTCGACTACCCGACGGCGGAGGCCATCGCGGCCTACCTGCTGGGCGAAGTCTTCGGCCAGGAGGCGCAGCCGGCCGAGGAAGGACAGGGAGCGGCTCAGGACACGGCGCTTCTCGATCGAATCATGGAGCTGTCGCCGGATGAGCTTGCCGCCTCGCTCGAAGCGAAGCTCGCCGCACTGATGGAAGAAGGAACATGAGCAACTCGCCAAAGTCAGCTGAGCCCTCCGCGTTGCAGCGCGCCGCGTTGCTCGTGGAGAAGATGCAAGCCCGCCTCGATGCGGTGGAACGCGCCCGGACCGAGCCCATCGCCGTCATCGGCATGGGTTGCCGTTTCCCCGGTGGCGCCGTCGATGGACCGTCGTACTGGCGGATCCTTCGAGACGGCGTGGATGCGCTGCGCGAGGTGCCCGAGTCCCGCTGGGACGTGCAGGGCTACTTCGACGCGACGCGCGGGATGCCGGGGAAGATGTACGGCACCCGCGGTGGCTTCCTCGATGACGTGGAGCACTTCGACGCTGAGTTCTTCGGCATCGCGCCGCGCGAAGCGGCGAGCCTGGACCCGCAGCAGCGCATCGCCCTGGAGGTGGCGTGGGAGGCCCTGGAGAACGCGGGCGTGGCGCCGGGTCAGCTCATGGGCAGCAGGACGGGCGTCTTCATGGGCGTGATGTCCAGCGACTACATGGCGCGCCTGCTCAAGGAGGACGACGCGACCCGCTTCGACGGGTACATGGCGACGGGCAACGGCTACAGCTTCGTCCCGGGGCGAATCTCCTACGTGCTGGGCCTGCAGGGGCCGTGCATGCCGGTCGACACGGCGTGCTCGTCGTCACTGGTGTCGCTCCACCTGGCCTGCGAGAGCCTCCGGCGCGGCGAGTCCAACCTCGCGCTCGCGGGCGGCGTCAATCTCATCCTGTCCCCTGAGACGACGATTTGCCTTTGCAGCATGCAGGCGCTCGCGAGCGACGGCCGCTGCAAGACCTTCGATGCGGCGGCCGACGGGTACGTGCGCGGAGAGGGCTGCGGCATCCTCGTGCTCAAGCGCCTGTCGGATGCACAGCGAGATGGCGACGACATCCTCGCGTTGATTCGTGGCTCCGCCGTCAATCATGACGGGGCCAGCGGCGGACTGACGGTGCCGAACGGGCCGTCGCAGCAAGCCGTCGTGTCGAAGGCGCTGGAGAACGCGCGCGTGCCGCCGGCCCTCGTGGGCTACATCGAAGCCCACGGCACGGGCACGCCGCTGGGCGACCCCATAGAACTCCGGGCGCTGGGGGCGGTGCTGGGCAAGGGACGTCCGGAGGACCGGCCCTTCTTCATCGGCTCGGTGAAGACGAACATCGGCCACCTGGAGCCGGCGGCCGGAATCGCCGGCGTCATCAAGACGATTCTGTCGCTCCAGCACCGGGAGATACCGCCGCACCTGCACTTCCACACGCCCAATCCCCACGTGGAATGGGACCGCATCCCCGCGCGTGTCCCCGTCGAGCGAATCCCCTGGCCGGCCCACGAGGGGCGGCGCATCGCGGGGGTGAGCTCCTTCGGACTGAGTGGCATCAACGCGCACGTGGTGCTGGAGGAAGCCCCGCGCCCGCGGCCACGCCCGCCGCTTCCGAGGTCGATACCGCGCAGCTCGTCGTCCTGTCCGCCAAGACGGCGCCAGCGCTGGCCGACCTGGCCCGGACGTGGAGCACGTTCCTGAAGCGCGAGGACGTGGGAACGCTCGCGGACCTCAGCTACACGGCGGCCCTGTGCCGCACGCACCATGACCACCGGCTCGCGCTCGCTGCGAAGTCCCACCAGGAGCTGGTCGCGCAGCTCGACGCGTTCGCCGCCGGAGAGAGCCACCCCGGTCTGTCCGTGGGGCGCCGGAGCAACAGCCAGAAGGTGGTCTTCGTTTTCCCCGGCCAGGGCTCGCAGTGGCTCGGCATGGGACGGCAGCTGTACGCCCAGGACACGACCTTCCGTGAGGCCATCGACCGGTGCCACGATGCACTGGGCCGCTACACGGACTGGCCGCTGCGCGAGCTGTTGACGAACCCCGGTCAGCAGTCGCGCTGGAATGACATCGACGTCATCCAACCGACGCTGTTCTCCTTGCAGGTGTCGCTCGCGGCGGTGTGGCGTTCACTGGGCCTGGAGCCGCACGCGGTGGTGGGGCACAGCATGGGCGAGGTCGCCGCGGCCCACGTCGCGGGGGCGCTGTCGCTGGACGACGCCGCGCGCATCATCTGCGAGCGCAGCAAGCTGCTCCGGCGGGTCAGCGGCCAGGGTGCCATGGCGGTGGTGGACCTCTCACGCGAACAGGCCGAGGCGGAGATTCGGGGCGCGGAGGACCGGATTGCCATCGCCGTCAGCAACGGCCCGAAAGCCACGGTGCTCTCGGGAGACCCGGCGGCGCTGAAGGAGGTGTTGGAGCGCCTGGAGAAGCGCGAGGTCTTCTGCCGTTGGGTGAAGGTGGACGTGGCGTCCCACAGCCCACAGATGGACCCGCTCCGGCAGGACTTGCTGGAGCGGATGGCTGGCATCCGTCCGACGGGGAGCACGGTGCCGCTCTACTCGACGGTGACGGGCGCCCCCATTGATGGCCGGGAGCTGAGCGCCGCGTATTGGGTGCGCAACCTGCGGCAGCCCGTGCTGTTCGCGGACGCGGTGCAGCGTCTCATCCAGGACGGGAACGTCCTGTTCATCGAGCTGAGCCCGCATCCCATCCTGGTGCCCTTCGTGGACGCGATGCTGCGGGAAGGCGACGCCTCCGGCCGAGGCCTGGTCGTCCCGAGCCTCCTCCGGGAACAGGAGGAGTGGCCGTCACTGCTCGCATCCCTGGGCGCGCTGGCCACCCGAGTGGACCGGGTGGACTGGCTTCGGCTGCATCCGGACAAGCGGCGGCGAGTCGCGCTGCCGGCGTATCCCTGGCAGCGGGAACGGCACTGGCTGGAGCTGAGGCCCAAGCGTGCAGCGCGAGGCCGCTTCGTGCGCTCGGGGGGCCATCCGCTCCTGGGCACTTCATTCACGACCTCCGTGCAGCAGGAGACCCGCTTCTGGGAATCCACACTGAGCGCGAGCGAGCCCCCGTTCCTCGCGGACCATCGCGTGGCGGGCTCGGTGGTGGTGCCGGGCGCGGCCTATCTGGAGATGGCGCTGTCCGCGGCGCATGCGATGTCAGGAGGCACCGCGCACGAGCTGGTCGACACCTCCTTCAAGGAGGGGCTGCTCCTGCCCGAGGGCCAGGAGCGCACCGTCCAACTGGCGCTGCACGGCGAGCAGGGCCGCACCCTCACGTTTCAGCTTTCGAGCCAGACGGCGGAAGCGGCGGGGTGGATGACGCACGTCGTGGGCAGGCTCCGCGTCTTGGATGCAGGGCAGGCGGGGCTTGCGTCCGAATCGTTGGAGGCCATCCGCGAGCGCTGCCCCGACGTCGTGACCCAGGCAGCGCATTACGAGACGCTGGCACGCAACGGCGTAGCCTACGGGCCCGCGTTCCAGGGCGTGCAGCAGGTCTGGCGAGGGCGAGGGGAGGCGCTCGGCCACCTCCGCCTCCCGGAGTCATTGGTCGCGCGGGCCTCGGCGTATCGAATCCATCCCGCGTTGCTCGACGCCTGCTTCCAGTTGGTGTCCGCCGCGGTGCCTCCGGAGGACGTGCCGCAGGACGCGGGGCCCGCCGTCCCGGTGGCACTCGAGAACCTGCGGCTTCACGCACCGCCCCCAGCGGAGGGCTTCTGCCACGTCCGGATGCGGACACCCGAGGGCACACGCCGGGGCGTCTACGAGTTCGACCTCGTGCTGCGCGATGCGTCCGGCACGCTGTTGCTGGAGGCGCTGGGGCTGCGGGTTCAGCAATTGGATGCTCCCGTGGCGGATGCGGAGGGCAGGGACCTTTATTTCGCCCAGGCGTGGCGCCATGTCCCCTCCGTCGAGCAGCTCCCCGCACAGGGCACCGAGGCGGGCGGACGTTGGTTGCTCATCACGGATGGCAACGAGCTGGCGGACACGGTGGAGTCACAGCTCCGCGCGCGCCAGGGCGAAGTCACCCGTATCGACCTGGGTGGCTCCAAGCCGGGCCGCCGCACCGTGGACGTGTCGTCGCCGATGGCCTTCGATGAGGTGCTGGCGGAGACGTTCGGCAAGGGGGCCGCTGCGCGCGGCGTGATTCACCTGACGGGCCTGGATTCGGGCGACGTGGACCCGTTGATGGGCTGCGGCGGCGTGCTGCACCTCGTGCAGGGGCTCTCCCGGATGGGCCTGTCGAGTCCGCCACGTCTGTGGATGGTCACGAAGGGGGTCCACCATGGTTCGGACAGCCGCTCCGCTTCGGACGTCGTGCAGGCACCGTTGTGGGGCCTGGGGCGCACGCTCGCGCAGGAGCACGCCGAGCTGAAGTGCACACGGGTGGACGTGTCCGCGGTCATGCGCACCGAGGACGCCACCGGCGCGCTGGTGCGCGAACTGCTCGTGGCGGACGCGGAGGAGGAAATCTCCCTCCGGCCTGATGGGCGACATGTCGGCCGCATCGTTCGTGGCACACCCGGCAGGGCTTCCCATGAGGCCATCGTCCCCGCCGAGGGCCAGTCCTTCCGAGTCGAGCGTGATGCTCAGGGGCGCCAGGAGTACCGGTCCGCGGCCCGCCGTCCGCCGGGGCCTGGAGAGGTCGAAATCGAAGTCGAAGTGGCGGCGCGTCCGGGGCTCGGCGGGGCGTCGAGCCCGGAGCGCTGGGACGAAGCGGGTGCCACCGCATGCAGTGGGCGCATCGTGGCGGTGGGAGAGGGGGTGAAGGACGTCACCGTGGGCGAGGAGCGCATCGCGTTCGTGACGTCGGGCCTCGGGTCACATCTGTGCGTGCCCGTTGGGCACACCGCGCCGCGCCCGCCCTCGTCGTCGCATGAAGAGGCCGCGGCGCTGGCAGCGACTGTGCTGCCTGTCTGGTATGGCCTGTTCCACCTGGGACGCTTGGAGAAGCGAGACCGCGTATGGGTCCTGGGGGCTTCGAGCGGGCTCGGGCGAACGGCCATCCAGCTGGCACGGCGCATGGGGGCGGAGGTCTTCGCCGAAGCCACGACGGATGAGCAGCGGGCCTCCTTGCGGGAGCTCGGCGCCGCCCACGTCGTGGACCCCACGGACGCCTCATTCGCCACGGGGCTGCTGGATGCGACGGGAGGCCGAGGGCTGGACCGGCCGTCATCGCGCCGGGCGCTGTCGGCCTTGAGCCGAGCCTTGCCGTGCTGGCGGAGGGGGCTCGCGTCATCGACCTGAGAGGGACGTCCGAAGCACCTTCGGCCGGGGATGCGAACGTCGCGTGGTGCGTGGTCGACGTGCACACCTTCGCGCGCCGAAAGCCCGACCGGTTCGCCCGGCTGTGGCGCGAGGTGAAGGACGCCTCCGAGGCCGGGGGCCTGCCCTCCATCGTGAAGGAGGTGAGCACGCTCACCCTGAAACATCCCGGGGCACGCGTGGTGGTGCCCGCCACGGGGGCTCGGCGACTCCGCGTGGATGGGACGTACCTGGTGACGGGCGGCCTGGGAGGACTGGGCTTCGCGGTGGCGAAGTGGATGGTGGAGCAGGGCGCACGGCACCTCGTCCTCCTTGGGCGTGACGCCTCGTTGACGCCAGCGCAACAGGCGGACGTGGCCACGCTCGAAGCGGCGGGGGCGCGCGTGCGGGTGATGGCGGCGGATGTGTCCGACCGGGCTCGGTTGGCCCGGGTCCTCGCGGAGATCGCCGAGGGTGGAGCACCGCTGCGAGGCGTCATCCACGCGGCGGGTGTGCTGGATGACGGCGTCCTGTTGCAGCAGACGGTGGAGCGCTTCCGCCGGGTGATGGCGCCCAAGGTCCTCGGGGGCTGGAACCTGCATGTCCTGACGCGCGACCTGCCGCTCGACTTCTTCGTGCTGTACTCGTCGGCGGCCTCCCTGTTCGGCGCACCCGGTCAGGGAAACTACGTGGCGGCCAATGCCTTCCTCGACGCGCTGGCCCACCACCGCCGGGTGGTGGGGCTGCCGGGCTTGAGCATCAACTGGGGACCCTTCTCCGATGTCGGTCTGGCCGCCGCGCAGTCCAACCGGGGAGAGCGCCTGGCTCAGCGGGGCTCCGACAGTCTGACGCCCGCGGAAGGCAACGCCATCCTGGGCCGGCTGTTGGATGGCGACGTGACGCAGATGGCGGTCATGCCGCTCGACCTCCGCAAGTGGGTGGAGTTCTATCCGCGAGCGAAGTCCTCGCAATGGCTGTCGGAGCTCGTCCCGGCCAGCGCGGGGGAGGGCGTGCAGGCCGCCCGGGATGTGGCGCTGCTTGAAGCCCTGCGGACGGCGACACCTCGGGACGCGCGGGTGGCGCTGGAGAAGTTCGTTCGCGAGCAGCTGGGCCGGGTGCTCCGGCTCGACTCCGCGCGCATCGACGCCGAAGCGCCGCTCCAAGGGTTCGGACTCGACTCGCTGATGGGGCTTGAGCTGCGCAACCGGTTGGCGTCGGGACTGGGGCTGTCGCTCCCGGCGTCACTGATCTGGAAGCACCCGACGCTGGATGCGCTCTGTGCGCATCTCCAGAGTGAAGTCATGGATCGCGCCCTGGTAGAGACGCTCGCAATCCAGGCAGAGGCGGCCGCAACCAACGACAACGAGGTCTTCGTCCTATGAGTGTACGGGAGCTGTTGGGCACCCTCGCGGCCAGGGGCGTTCGCCTGCGCGTCGACGGTGACAAGCTGGTGGTGGAGGCGGGCAAGGCCGTCCTCACGCCGGAGCTGCGGACCGAGCTGGCGGCGAACAAGGCCGACATCCTCGCGTTCCTGCGCAAGCACACCGCGCGCGACGAGGTGGGCAGTGGCCCTGAGCAGCCCATCACGAGGCCCCAGGTCATCCCGCTGTCCAGCGGGCAGGAGCGGCTCTGGTTCCTGGACCGGCTGTCACCGGGCACCGCGCAGTACAACGTCCACCTGGGGCTGCGGGTACGTGGCGCGCTGGACACGGTGGCGCTGCGCCGGAGTCTGGACGAGCTGGTCCGTCGGCACGAGGTCCTCCGGACGTCCTTCCCGGAGGTGGACGGAAGTCCAAGGCAGGTCATCGCGTCGCCCGACGTGGGCGCGACGCTGAGCGTCGTGGAGGTGCGGGGGCTGTCGGAGGCGCAGCGCGACGAGGAGGTCCAACGGCGCTCGGAGGCCCTGGCCCAGCAGCCTTTCGACCTGGCCCAGGGCCCCCTGTTCCGGGTGACGCTGGTGTCCCTGGACGCCGACGACTCCGCGCTCTTCGTGACGAAGCACCACATCATCACGGATGGTTGGTCGCTCGGCGTCTTCGTCCGGGAGTTGTCGGCGCTCTACGCGTCTTTCGTACGGGGACAGGCCGCGGCCTTGCCACCCGTGTCCATGCAGTTCGCCGAGTCGGCCCTGCGTGAGCAGGCATGGCTGGCGGGGGCCGCTGGTGGCCGGGAGCGGGCCTTCTGGAAGGAGAAGCTCCAGGGACTGCCGCCGCTTCAGCTCCCCGTGGACCGTGGAGTCTCCAGCGCCACCAGCCACCGGGGTGCGACCGTGCCCGTGGCCTTCTCGCCCGGGTTGAGCGAGGCGCTGCGCGAGCTCGGCCAACGTGAAGGGTGCAGTCTCTTCATGGTGCTCTACGCCGCGTTCGCCGCGCTCCTGCACCGCTACTCGGGGCAGCTCGACTTCGGCGTGGGGACGGTGACCGCGAACCGGGGGAGCGTGCCGCCGGACCTCATCGGCTTCATCGCCAACACGCTCGTGCTCCGGAGTGACGTGTCCGGGGACCCGACCTTTTCGCAGTGGCTGGCCCGGGCGCGCAAGACGGTGCTCGACGCCCAGGACCACCAGGCGCTGCCCTTCAGCGAAGTGGTGAAGGCGGTCGGCGCATCGCGTGAGGGCGGGCTCAACCCGCTGGTGCGTGCCTGCTTCACGCTGGAGAACATCCCCGCGCCTACGCTGGACCTGCCCGGGACGCGCTGGTCATTCCTGGGAGGTGCCCCCGACGGCAGCGTGGAAGGCGTCGCCAAGTTCGAGCTGTCCCTCATCCTGGCCTCCGGCGAACAGGGCCTGGCTGGCATGCTCGAATACTCGCGCGAGCTCTTCGACGCCTCGACGGCGGAGCGGATGGTGGGCCACCTCCAGGTGTTGTTGGAGGCCGTCGTCGCGAAACCAGAGACGCCACTGTCAAAGCTGCCCGTGCTGTCGGCGGAAGAGCGGACGCGGCTGCTCACGGCCTGGAATGGCCCGGTGCTCGGCGTCCCGGCGCTGTGCATTCACGAGCTCATCCAGGCCCAGGTGGAGCGGACGCCGAACGCCGTGGCCGTGGTGAGCGGAACGCGGACGCTGACCTACGCCGAGCTCAACCGCCGGGCGAACCAACTGGCCCATCACCTGCGGCGGCTGGGCGTGCGGCCCGAGGCGCGCGTGGGCCTCTGCGTCGAGCGGACGGAGGACCTCGTCATCGGCCTGCTGGCCATCCTCAAGGCGGGCGGCGCCTACGTGCCACTGGACCCCGCCTACCCGAAGGAGCGGCTGGCGCTCATTCTCGAGGACGCGCAGGTGCCCGTGTTGCTCACGCAGCAGCGGCTGCTCCCGGAGCTTCCCGCCACCGAGGCACGCGTGGTGTGCCTGGACGCGGATGCCGCCGCCCTCGGCGCCGAGCCGGAGATGAACCCCGGGCGTGTCACGACGCCCGATTCGCTCGCGTATCTCATCTACACCTCGGGCTCCACCGGCAAGCCCAAGGGCGTGATGATTGACCACCGGAACGCCGTGGCCTTCTTGCAGTGGGCCCAGAGTGTCTTCTCGCCGGAGTCGTTGGCGGGGACGCTGGCGTCGACGTCCATCTGCTTCGACCTGTCCGTCTTCGAAATCTTCACGCCCCTGTGCTGTGGGGCGAAGGTCATCGTCGCGAAGAACGCGCTGGAGCTGCCCGAGCTGCCCGCGGCGAAGGAGGTGACGCTCGTCAACACCGTGCCCTCGGCGATGGGCGCGCTGCTGCGAGGGGGCGGGGTGCCGGCGTCGGTCACCATCGTCAATCTGGCGGGCGAGGCGCTGGCGGGAGCACTGGTCGACTCCATCTACGCCCTGGGCCACGTGAGAGATGTCTTCAACCTCTACGGTCCGAGCGAGACGACGACCTATTCCACGTTCACCCGTGTGAACCGGGGCGAGACGCCGACCATCGGCCGGCCCGTTGGAAACACCCAGGTCTACGTGCTGGATGCGAACCGGGAGCCCATGCCCGTGGGAGTGCCAGGCGAGGTCTACATCGGCGGGCATGGTGTCGCGCGGGGCTACCTGGGCCGGACGGAGCTGACGGCGGAGCGGTTCGTCACGTCTCCCTTCGCCGGAGACGCGGGCGCGCACCTGTACCGGACAGGGGACCTGGCGCGGTGGCTGCCGGACGGGCAACTCGAATACCTGGGCCGGATGGACCACCAGGTGAAGCTCCGCGGCTTCCGCATCGAGCTGGGTGAGATTGGCGCGGCGCTGCAGGAGCACCCAGGCATCCGCGATGCGGTCGTCGTCGTGCGAGAAGGCCCGGGCGCGGACAAGCAGTTGGTGGCGTATGTGGTGGGCCGCGACGGGAAGGCCCCCGAGCCGGGTGAGCTGCGCGACCACCTCAAGTCCCGGCTGCCCGAGTACATGGTGCCCTTCGTGTTCGTGAGCCTGGAGGCCTTGCCGCTCACGCCGAACGGGAAGGTGGACCGCGCCGCGCTCCCCGCGCCGGAGCGTGTGGGCTCCGGGACGGCGAAGGCCCACGTCGCGCCGAGAACGCCTGGGGAAGCCACGCTGGCGGACATCTGGCGTCAGGTGCTCGGGGTGGAACAGGTGGGCGTGCACGACCACTTCTTCGAGCTCGGAGGCCACTCGCTGCTGCTCTACCGGGTGCTCGTCCTCGCGCGGGCCGCGTCGGGCGCGGACATCCCGCTGAGGGCCCTGTTGCAGTCGCCGACGCTGGAAGAGATGGCGCGCACCATCGAGGCCGCGAAGACGGGCTCGCTGCCGGTCCACGACGTGGTGGCGGAGCTTGAGGCGGACGCCGTGCTGGATGCCGGGCTGCTGCCGGGAACGGCGCTTCCGCCCACCTCCGGGCCCGCGCGCGCCGTGCTGCTGACGGGCGCCACGGGCTTTCTCGGCGCGTTCCTGCTCGAGGAGCTCTGCCGGAAGACGCAGGCGCGCATCCATTGCCTGGTCCGCTCCAAGTCGGAGCAGGAGGGGATGCAGCGGATTCGCAAGAACCTGGAGAGCTACTCGCTGTGGCGCGACGACCTGGCGTCGCGAATCGTCCCTGTCCGAGGGGACATCGGCCAGCCCCTGCTGGGCCTGTCGGAAGCGGAGTTCCAGCGGCTGTCGGAGGAGGTGGACGCCGTCTACCACAACGGTGCGCTCGTCAATTTCATCTATCCCTATGAGTCGATGCGCGCCGCGAACGTGCTCGGAACGCGGGAGATTCTTCGCCTGTGCATGCGCACGCGCATCAAGCCGCTGCACTATGTCTCCACGGTGTCGGTGCTGCCCGTGGGGCGCCAGCTTCCCTTCCGCGAGGATGAGCCGTTGGAAGCGGCTGCGAGCCTGGTGGGCGGTTATGCCCAGAGCAAGTGGGTGGCGGAGAAGCTCGTGCGTGAGGCCTCGCGGCGAGGGCTCCCCGTGACGATTCACCGGCCGGGGCGGGTGACGGGCCACAGCCAGACGGGGGCGTGGAACACGGATGACCTGGTGTGCAGGACCCTCAAGGGCTGCGTCCAACTGGGGAGTGCGCCCAGCGTGGACGCGCTGCTGGACGTGACGCCGGTGGACTACGTGAGCAGCGCCATCGTGGACCTGTCCCTGCGTCCCGAGTCCACTGGTCAGACATTCCACCTGGTCAACCCGCAGTTCGTGCGAGCGGACGAGATGTGGAGCCACATGCGAGCCTTTGGCTATGGGCTGCGCGTGCTCCCCTATGACGAGTGGCTCGCGGAGCTCGGCCTCGCGGCGCCGTCCGACCGTGAGCTGGGAGACCTGCTCCTGTTCCTCCAGCAGGTGCCGCCCGAGGACCGGAGCGTCGGTGGGCCGCGCATGGTGGTCTGCGACAGTGGTCACACGCTGAAGGCGCTGGGGGGAACAGGGACGTCGTGTCCGTCCGTGGATGCCACGTTGATTTCGACGTATCTCTCCTCGCTGGTGCAGCGTGGCTTCCTGGCCGCGCCTGCGGGGCGGTGAAGGCCTGGGCATCGACCGGCCCGGTCGGTGCCCACCGACTCCAAAGACAGACGCAGGCGTGCTGCCCAAGCCTCGTCGGGCGGAAACGGTAGACTGAGGCGCAATGCCGCTCCCGCATCCGTGCGGGGCGGTCCCCCTCATTTCGCCGGAGCCACGCCATGCAATGGAGAGCTTTGCCCTGCGTTCTCGCCCTGTCCCTGGGCGCCTGCTCGGACCCTGAGCCCGAGGCCCCGCGGCCATTGAAGGTCGTCCTCTTCCCCTACATTCCGGACTCGGCAGGGGATGGCTTCGCCAGCCTCAAGCAGCGGCTGGAGGCGGATTTCGAGCAGGAGCATTCGGACATCGACCTGGACATCGTGTTCGACGCGAAGCTGGACCTCTATGACCTGGATGAAGGAGGCACCCTGAACCAGCTCCTGGGTCCGGGAGCTGGTGCCGCGCAGGTGGTGGAGATCGACACGCTCATCATGGGTGACCTCGTGTCGAAGGGCTGGGTGCAGCCCGTCGCCCTGGAGGCAGGGGCCGCGCATCCGGCGGCGGAAGAAGCCGTCTCCATCGCTGGCCAGAGCTACGGGGTGCCGACCTACCTGTGCAGCTACGTCGTCTACTCGAACAGCCCCTACCTGTCGTCGGCCACGGATGGCGATTCCCTGGTCCAGATCCTCACGGATGTGGCACCGGGGATGCGCCCGTTGGCGGCCAACTACAGCGGGAGCTGGACGCTGCCCTCGTCCTACTTGGACGCGTGGGCCGACACGAATCCCACGGGCGTTTTGTCCCAGGCGCTGTCGCTGCCGCTGGACGCGTCGGCGCTGGATTCGTTCGAGGACGTGGTGAAGAGCTGTGAGCTGGAGGCAGGCGTCAACCCATGCCTCGACGGCACCTACGCGGATAGTTCCCTGGCGGAAGAGGCGTTCGCCTTGGGGCAGGCCAACGGCTTCATGGGCTACACGGAGCGCCTGTTCTTCGTCCGGAAGGCCAACCCGGGCATGGCACTGCCAGAAGTCATCTCCGTTCCGCTGGGCACGGGCTCCGCGCCCGCGGTGTTCGTGGATGCGCTGGTGGTCAGCGCGCAGTGCACGGGGATGTGTGCCGAGGACGCCCGCGCCTTCACCGACTTCATGAAGGACCCGGCCGTGCGCAGCCTCATCGCATTCAGCGGGGACGCGCCGCAGGGCACGACGCCGCGCTATCTGTTGCAGGCCACCCAGGCTTTCTATCAGCAAGAGCCCGCGCGTTCTGACCCGATGTATCAGAAGTATGTGCAGTTCCTGAGCGGGGCTCGGCCCTATCCCAATCAGGGCTTCCCGCAGAACCGGAAGACGCTCCAGTCGGCGCTGATGGACGCGCTCCAGTAGAAAGACGTGCGGGTGTCGTCATGCGTCACGGCCTTCTGCGTTACAGTTTGCGTTCCCCATCAGGAGGTCGTGACATGACGGTTGCTGGCAAGCGCCCCAACTTCCTCATCATCACCACGGACGAGGAGCGATTTCCGCCTCCGTACGAGAACGAAGAGGCCCGTCGGTTTCGTGTCGAGAATGACCGGGTCGGCCAGGAGCTCCGCAAGCATGGCATCGAGTTCCTCCGGCACCACACGGCCTCCACGGCCTGCGCGCCCAGCCGCACCACGCTCTACACGGGGCAATATCCGTCGCTTCATGGCGTGAGTCAGACGCCCGGCATCGGGAAGTCCTCGTTCGATCCGGACATGTACTGGCTGGCGCCCAACACCGTTCCCACGTTGGGGGAGTACTTCCGGAAGGGCGGCTATCAGACGCACTACCGGGGCAAGTGGCACATCTCCGACGAGGACATCCTGGTGCCGGGGACGCAGACGGCGCTCATGAGCAATGACGTGAGCGGCGACGCCTACCCCGAACGAATCGCCCTGTACGAGCAGGCCGGGCGTCTGGAGAAGTTCGGCTTCTCAGGTTGGATTGGCCCCGAGCCCCATGGCTCGTCGCAAGCGAACGATGCCTCGGTTCGCGACCCAGGCTTCGCCGACCAGGTCTGCCGGCTGCTGAGTGACCTGGAGCATCAGGCCGCGAAGGGTGACGCGGCGCCGTGGCTCGTCGTGAGTTCCTTCGTCAATCCGCACGACATCGTCTTCTCGGGCCTGCCCTGGTTCACCGAGTTCAGCGACCTTCAGCAAGCGGGGAAGCTGCCGGACGTGGCCCCTTCGCCGACGGCAGGTGAGTCGCTCGAAAGCAAGCCGCGCTGTCAGAAGGACTACGTCTACACGTATCCGCGCATGTACCTGCCGCAGCGCGACACCGCATCGTACCGGCAGTTCTATTACTTCCTCATGGCGGAGGTGAGTAAACACATCCAGCGGGTCTACGAACATCTCAAGAAGACCTCCTTCTTCGAGAACACCATCGTCGTCCTTACGTCCGACCATGGTGAGATGCTCGGGGCTCACGGCGGCATGATGCAGAAGTGGTACAACGCCTATCAGGAGACGCTGCACGTGCCGTGCGTCATCTCCAATCCAAGGCTGTTTCCGGAGCCCCGGAGGACGGAGGTGGTGACGTCGCATGTGGACCTGGTGCCGACGCTGCTGGGGCTCGCCGGAATCGACGCGGATGCGGCCCGGCGAGAGCTGGCGCGGGACCACTCGGAGGCGCAGCCGCTGGTGGGCAGGGATCTGTCCGGTCTGGTGCTGGGCCGGGAGGCCGAGCGGCATGAGCCCATCTATTTCATGACCGACGACAACGTCGAGTCGGGGCTCCAGATGACCAACAACCTCACCGGCCAGGCGTTCGCGGGCGTCATCCAGCCCAAGCACATCGAGACGGTGGTCACCCGCCTCCCTGAACTCACGGGAGACACGCTCTGGAAGTACAGTTGCTATTCGGACAACCCGCGCTTCTTCGCGGGCGCGGCGGGGAACTCGGACGAGGTCGCCACGGCGCGGTTCATCCCTCGTGAGTACGAATGCTACGACCTCACGGAGGACCCGCTGGAGACCCGGAACCGGTGCAGCGCGGTGGCGGCGCAGCCTCTGCCGCAAGACATCCGTGACGCGCTCGACAAGGTCCTGAATGAGCAGCGGGAGAAGAAGCGGCTGCTGCCCCAGAGCCTGAATCGGAACGCGGCGCCGAAGGGTCCGCTGCGGGACTGAGCCGCGAATCGCACTTGGGGCATCGGCGGCGAATGAAGGGGGCAGGTCAGGGTGACGCTGGACCTGCTCCTCGCCGAATGAGGGTCTGTGCCGTCCATGACCTGCCGTGTTGTCACGACCCAGCAAGAGCTTCCTTCAGCTCAACGGGTCTCCGCGTCAAGCCACGGACGGCTTCGAACGCCCGGTTCTTGTTGTCGTGGTCGTTCGGGCATGCTGAAAAGGCGGAAACGCGAGCAGCAGAATGCAAAGGAAAGCCGATGACGACATCGCTCTACGACCTCAGCGTGCCCACCTTCCTGCAGACGGTGAGGGCCGTCGCAGGCTTTCTCGACCGTGCGGCCAAGCACTGCGCTGAGACGGGGGTTGATCCCAACGACTTCGTGAACGCGCGCCTTTTCGACGACATGGCGCCCTTCCACTTTCAGGTCGAAGCCACATGGCACCATTCCGTGTGGGGGGTGGAAGCCCTTAAGACCGGTGTGTTCGCCCCGCCGGCCTTGGTCGGACCGGTCCCTTTCGCCGACCTGCAGGCGATGATCGGCAAAGCGGAAGTGGCGCTAGAGGCGTTCACGCCCGACGAGGTCAACCAATGCGCGGGCAAGGACCTGGACCTTCAAATCGGGCCGCGGAGGCTCGCCTTCACGTCGGAGACGTTCATTCTCTCGTTTTCCCTGCCGAACTTCCATTTCCACGCCGTCACTGCCTACGACATCCTCCGCTCGCGCGGTGTACCGATCGGTAAGCGTGATTACGAAGGCCGGCTGCGTACTAGATCAGCCTAAGCCGGAGATTCGTTGTGGAGGCAGGCGGCGGGTGTTGGCGTACGTGAAGGGCGCAGGAGGGGTGAGAGCGATTCTGGAGCACCTGGGGTTGCCCACGGCGAGTGCGCACCTGGCCCCTGCGCGAGGGCCGCCCCAGAGCGCGTGGTGTTGAAGCTCAAGCAGCCACAGCCAGCCAAGCAGGCGCAGGAAGAATTCGTCGCGAGCAACCGCCACCTGGCGTTCAATAGGGGCCGGCTCACCGTCGAGCCCGTCAACGCGCCGTCCCAGGGGCTCGTCGGGAAGATGTCACCTTGACGACCAGGCCCTGAGTCCGAGGAGACAGCAGATGCGAAGAACGATGCGCCCGTACGTGATTTGCCACATGGTGCCCTCCATCGATGGGCGCATCGTCACGACGAGATGGAAGCTCTCATCGCGTGCCCTGTCCGAGTACGAGCGGACGGCGGAGACGTTCGACGCCGATGCCTGGATGATTGGCCGGATTTCGATGGAACCCTACGCGGGGAAGGCGAAGGTCCCGGCGCGCAAGTCAGGCCAGCCGATTCCAAGGACGGACTTCATCGCGAGGCGCGACGCGGAGTCCTACGCCATCGCGCTGGACCCCTCGGGCAAGCTCACCTGGAAGTCGGGCTCCATCGATGACGAGCACGTCATCACCATTCTCACGGAGCAGGTCTCTGACGACTACCTGGCCTTCCTCCAATCGAAGGGCGTCTCCTACCTGTTTGGCGGCAAGACGGAGCTGAACCTGAAGTGGGTGCTCGAAAAGCTCCGAAAGGACTTCGGCATCAAGCGGTTGCTCCTGGAGGGCGGTGGGAAGATCAACGGCTCCTTCCTGGCAGAGGACCTCATCGACGAGCTGAGCGTCTTGGTGGCGCCCATCGCGGATGGCTCCATCGGAACGCCTTCTCTGTTCGATGCGGGCGAGGGAATGGGCCCGGTCCGTCATCTCAAGCTGGTCTCCTGCGAGCCGCGGAAGAGCGACATGCTCTGGCTGAAGTACAAGGTGCGCAAATCAGACTCGAAAAGGTAAAGGGGCCGGGTGAAGTGCCACGTTAGCGGCGCCAGGTCTCACGGGCGCCGTCAGCGGAGCCCAGGGGCGTGGTACGGAGCTCGGAGGGGGGCTCGCGGCCCTGCTTCCGGTACTCATGCACGAGCGCCTCGATGATGTCCGGTGGTTGGATGGCGCGGCCCGCCTCACGCGCGATGAGCGCGGCCGTCAGCACCACGTTGCGAATCTGCCCTCCGGCCAGGTCCGCCGTCGCCGCCAGTCGGTTCAACTCCTTGGCGGGAAGTTCGTGCGCCATTCCCAGATGCGTGGTCCAGAGCGCGCGCCGCTCGGCGGGTCCGGGCAGGGTGAAGTCGATGATGGCATCGAGGCGGCGCGTAAAGGCTGAATCGAACCGGCTCTTGCTGTTGCTGGTCAGGATGGCCACGCCGTCGAAGGCCTCGATTCGCTGGAGCAGGTAGTTCGTCTGGGCGTTGGCGAACCGGTCGTTCGAGTCCTTCACGTCGGTGCGCTTGGCGAAGAGCGAGTCCGCTTCATCGAAGAGCAGCACCAGGTCGGCATGCTCGGCCCGCGCGAAGAGCTGAGAGAGGTTCTTCTCCGTCTCACCGATGTACTTGCTCGTCACGGATGCCAGATCCACGCGGTAGAGCGGCAGTCCGAGTTTCGTGGCCAGCCATCCCGCGGCGAGCGTCTTGCCCGTGCCCGACGCGCCCATGAAGAGTGCCCGGACGCCCGCGCGATAGCGCACCGTCGCGGAGGGGCCCAGGCCGTGGACCAGATCGTCCCGCGCGCGGCACCGCGCCAGGAGAAGCTCCAGTTCTCGTTTCACCTGGGGCACGAGGACGATGGCGTCGTCGTGGATGGCGTCCATCAAGGGCTCCGCGAGCGTGCTCATGCCCTCGGATTCCGCCTCCCAGGCCGCTGCGAGCACGTCTTGCAACTCGGGCGCCGGTCGCCCGTCCAGCTCCGCCTTCTGCCGGGCCAGCCGGCCAAGCTGGGCAATCCGCCCTGCTCCCTGACGGTGCCGTCGGGCCAACTCCTCGGCGAGGTCCGGTGCGCCCAGTGAGGACTCCCACAGGGCCCGCCGTTCCTCGCTGGGAGGTCGGGGAACGGACCAGCGCAACACCGCGCGGTCCGCCGCGTCGAGCGTGCCCTCGGGGCCGGTGATGGCCAGCACGGGGCCGTCGTAGTACGGCACGTTGGGAAGCACCTTCCGCTCGCCGGGCGCGAGGTCGTGGACATGAATGGGAAGCAGTCCTCGCTGAATCAGGAAGGGCCCCAATCCCCGCTGTAGCTCTGCTCCGAGGTAGAGGGGGGCTCGTCCGAGCGTCATGGCGACCGCCGCCGCCACGGTGCGGGTTTCAGAAACCGACGTGCCGCGCAGCACGAGCGTCGACCGAGGCGAGCCTGCGAGAAAGCGCGCATGCCGGTGCACGCCATCCATGAGGGAGGAGGCAGCGGTACCTCCATGAGGCGGGCCGAGCCGAGCGTTGCCCCAGGCCAGGTGACGTCGTGCCCGGACAGCGCCAGGAAGAGCGGCAGCGGCATGGCCAGCGTTTGCTCACACAGCGGCAGGTCCTCCCGGAGGCGCGTCAGCAGCCCGCTACCGAGGGCCGCTCCGGCGGTGAGGAGGAGCAGGGCCTCCTGGTCTCCGGAAGCGGCCGGCGCCAGCGCGCTGGAAACCAGTCCCAACGTGGGCCGGGAGGCCCCCACGGGCGCTTGAAGATACGTGACGGCTCGGCCCACCATCGGGTCCTGTTCGACGGCGGCGACCAGGGCCACTGCCAGGAGCTCCACCAGGGAGAGCCCGAGCACGTCGCCGAGCATGACGAGTCCAGCATCCTCGGAGCCCGGACGTGTGCGGCGCTCCCGAGCGCGAGCGACCCAGTCCCGCCCCGTTGCATCCAGGTGCTGTCGCAGGAAGCGCAGCTCGATGGCGTCTCCATCCCCTGAGTCCTCTTGTGTGAGGGCCAACGCCGCGAGGACCGCGGTGCGAAGGGGCAGGGCGGTCGTCGTCATGCTCCGGTCTCGTCGTATTGATAGTGGTACTGGATGACGCGGGCGAGCCAGGGAACCCAGCCCGGGTTGATGTCGAGCCCCGCGCGGCGGATGCGGATATCCACCTGCGAGGCCGCGAAGACGACGTCCAGATGCGTGCGGGTCGCGACGAGGCGGCCGGGACGGAGGACGAGCTCTCTCAGCCCCATCTGTGCCAGCCGCCGCGTGACGCGGCCCACCGCGAGGAGGGCCGCGCGCAATATGAGGGTGGCGTCATTCCAGGGGAGCCGATGCGCCAGGGGCGTCGTCAGGTATCGGTCGAACGGTGGGGGAAGCGCTTCCCCGTGAGATGTCGAGGCGAGCGGTAACCGGGTCCGTGCGTCGAAGGCAACGCAGCGTCCCGTGGATTCACGGACGAGACGGAACGGTGCCCGCGCACCGGCGCCTGTCTGGAAGCGCACTGGGAGGACGAAGGGGCTGGGCTCGGGCAACGGCTCCGCTGCGGCCTCCTGGAGTACGCGGAGCAATGGATCCGTCGAAGGAACACCCAGGCGCTCGGCGACGTGACGGAGGAAGCGCTCCGGGATTCCAAGATCGGCGAGGGCCGGGTGTCCCGCCAGGAACTCCTCGAGGCCCAGCGCGTTCAGCATGGGCAAGAGGAAGAGCAGGCCCCCTGCGACTGTGGGGAGCGATTCCTCCGTCGCGTAGCGCGGGAGAGTGTCTTGAGGCGTGGCTCCGGTGTCTCCGGGCGCCTCGTCGATGTCCGCGGGCCCAGGGCGTACCCTCGCCTGCGGAGCTGCAGTCACCCCCGCTGGAGACGCGGGTATGGCATCCAGGGGCTTCGTCACCTTGTCGGAAGAAGGGGCGCCGGAAAGCGCCCGCACCGATGGAGGCGACGACGCTGCGATGACAGCAACCATGCCCGTGTCAGCGGGGGCAGTGGGCGCGTCCGGCTTTGGAGGGGCTTGTCGCGGCGGTTCCCGTGACGTGGGCAGGTGCGCCGTAGGGAAAGCCTGGAGCGCCTCCAGCACCCGCCAGGCCCGCGATGCGAGATTGGGCGCGGCTACCCGGGATGGTACGCGCGTGCAGAGCGCCACCGAGGCCAGCCACAAGGCACGGGCGTCGCCGGCTCCCCAGATTCGTGTCCAGCGCGCGAGGGTACGCCGGAGCGGTTCAGAGACCTGCTCCGTCGCGCCCACGTCGTCCAGCGCCAGCCGCGGCGCCGGGCGGGACGGCAGGTGTCCCCACCAGGCTCGGGCGAGCGCGGGTCCATCCTGCCATCGCAGCGCGCCCAGCAGGGGGCCAGTGCGCCGAGCGCGTGCAGCTCGGAGACGAGCGTCACCGCGGCGGCAGGGCGGTCCCGTCCGCAAGGCGCTGGCGAGCGCGAGGCGGAGCGCGTCGTCTCGGGACATCCCCGGGTGCAGTCCAGGAACGGCCAACCGCCAGAACCAGGCGTCCAGGGGCAGCCCTTGGGCAAGCCGGGTGGCCAGCAGCACGAAGGGTTCCAGTTCATCCCGGAAGTAGACCGCCTGCGCGGTGGCGGCGGACTGCGACTTCGCATGCACCGCGAGCCGCGCCAGCTCGCGCACGCGTTGCTCCACGACGAGCGAGAGCGTGGCCGGGCTGCGGTCCGCGTGAATCGTCCCGAGCGACAGCTGGCGGATGACCAGCACCCGGCCCCCGGGAGCATCCGGAAGGGAGGCGGTGCGCAGCGCATCCTCCAGGAGGACCGCCCCTCTCCGGACGAGCGCGGTGCTGGCCGCCGCGAGCTTCACCTGACGCACCCGCCGTTCCGCGGTCACCGGAGCAGTGTCCGCCGCGGCGTCGGGAGCAGGCCGCCTCGCTGCTCGGGCTCGGAGAACTTCGCCACCGTCTTCTCCGCGAGGTTCACGCTGGCCGCGCTCGTGGAGAAGACGCGCGCGCGGGCCGTTCCGGTGCCCAGGTCCTCCACCACGGCCTGGACCGTGTGAACGCCGGAGGCGAGCAGCACATGGGTGCCCACGCGGATGCGCGATGGGTCCACTTGCAGGTCCAGCACCGTTCCCACCCTGGCGGGGGCTGGCTTCGGCAGGTGCCCGGCGACGATTTCTCCCACGGGGGCGTGGCTCGCGAGCAGCAGCGCCGAGCGCACCAGGTCGTTCATCAGCGCCACGGCCTCGGTGCGTGACGGGTTCATCTGCGCGAAGAGCCAGTCCACCAACTCCTGAAGCTGGCGCCGGCTCGTGACCTCCAGCGTGTTCCACTGGGGCAGCCGGGCCAGGTCCCTCAGGTCCCACGGCGCGTCATACTCGCTGAGCATCGACGCCCATTCCATCCGGACGCGTGGAGGCACCTCGCCGAAGAGGAAGTAGAGGTACGTGGCCACCTTGGCGGTGTTTTCCAACTCACGGGCCGCGGCTCGAGCGACGTCCGGCCGCCCGTGCGCGGTGTCCATCAGGTCGCCGAACGAGGTGATGGGCAACGCCAGCTTCACCAGCTCCGCCCAGCCGCGGTGGAGGAGGCTGGCCAGCTCCAGCGTCGCGGTGACGACCCTGGCCTGGGAGACAACCTGGCTCTGCGCGGTGAAGACACGGTTCACGCCTTCACCCGAGCGGCTGGGCGCGCGGGTAATCTGGGGGAGGGCGGGAGGAACGCGCACCGTGGCGCGTTGCCGAGCCCCTTCCAGGGTCCGGTGGACGAGGTCCAGCCGGTCCAGGCGCTGGAACAGCGATGGCCCCTGGGCGAACCAGTCCAGCGGGGCGTCGCGCAGGAGCTGGATGAGGGCCCAGAGTTCTGGTGGCGCGGCGCGTGTCTCCGCGAGCGCCGCGGGCAGCTCCGACTCGTAGATGCCGGTGTCCAACGCGCGGACGGGCGTGGCGCGGTCCATGACCTGCGCTCTCGGCCGGTGGTAGACGAGGAAGCGAACGTGCTCGCGCAGCACCAGGGCGCGCCGTTCGTTGATGCGTTGCAGCCGGGTCTGCTCCTCGGCCAGGAGCGCGCGAGCCACCATGACGTCCTGGCGGGACTCGGAGACTTCCGTGCCAATCACTGTCAGGCGCTCGCCTCCCCGTGTCTCATGGGCCCGGAGCACGCTCACCAGGCGCCCGCCTTCCTCCAGGGCCTCTCGGTATTGCATGACACGGTCCTCGAGGTTCCGCAGCACGGCCAGCACGTCTTCGAGCTGGGCCACGGACATGGAGAAGTAGGTGGCCTCTTCCGCTCGCGTGGGCACCTTGGGCGCCACGTAATGGGTGAACACCTGGTTCCAATCCTCCGCCGTCAGTGCACGCAGCTCGCTCAACGGAATGTCGATGCGCGGCTCCGGGGTGGGGATGGGCGGTGGCTGTCCGTCCACCGGCACACGTGACCGACGCCACGGGGGGACCTTCACGTTGGGGACTTGCACGGCCTCGAGGTTGAACTCCATGCCGGAGAGCAGCGTGAACAGCTTCCCGAGCACCTCTCGCTTGATGGCCATCGCCGAGTGAAGCGTGCCGATGACGGGCGACACCTTGAGGAGCCGGTCCCGGAGGTTGGTTTGATCCAGGTAGCGGACCGTGGACCAGCTCACCTTGCGCTTCGTGTTCAGGACCCCGATGAACTTCTCCACGTCCGTCAATGTGGCGACACGCGTCTCTGCCTGCGCGACGTCCGTGAGTACGGGAGACGCCGTCATCACGGCGGAGCTGGTGCTGCCCAGCATGAGCTGGCGGACCCGATGGATTTCCGACTGGACCTGAAGGAAGGCCGCGTCCACGGCCTCATCGACTCGCTGGATCCGGTTGGACAGGTCGCGCATCAGTCCGCGCAGGCCCTGGGTTCGCTGGGTGGTGTGGAGGGGCGAGCGCACCGGCCGATGCCACAGGAGGTTCTCACGCGCCCTGACAATCACATCCAGTTGGTCGCCGCGGCGGATGGCCGCGGGCGCGGAGCGTGCCACCTCGGTGCCGAGCGTCTTCCAAGGCGTCCAGGTGGTGCCATCGAATCGGGCGTACCGGATGCGTCCGTTGACCGCTCGGGACAGGACATCCAGCACGCCCTTGCCTGGCGCGGACAGCGCGGCGGTGAGCGAATGGCTGTTGCCCAGGTCCTTCCACTCGCTCCACACCAGGCCGTTGAAGCGCCGGTGCAGCAGGGAGCTGCCCGTGAGCGCGACCAGATCCACGGTGCCGTCATCCGGTGAGGCGCAGGCCTTGAGCCAGCGGACCTCCCGTCCCAGCGAGTGGTTCGTCCAGACTGCCGCGCCCTGCGTGGGGTCCGGGGAGACGGTGACCTGCTGGATGTTGCGCTGGGCGTCCAGGAGGAAGGCCATGAGCTGGCCACGCGACACCACCGCCGAGATGGGCTCGCCCTTGAACGCCAGCGGCGTCTCAAAGGGTTTCGGCCGGATGACGCGTGAGGCGGTGACGGTCATCCACCAGAGTGAGAGGACCTGCCCTCGGAGGGCCTGGTAGAAGACGTCCGTGCGTCCCTCGGAGGGAGACACCGCGGCGGCATCTCCCATGACGTCGCTCGCCAGCACGCGAGGACTGCTCCAGGGCTGATTGCTGACCCGGGTATCCAGGTAGGTGTTGTGCAGGTTGCCCTGGTCGTCCCGGAAGTAGACGTCCAGCCGCCCGCGCGGCCACATCGCCGCGACGGGCACGGAGCGTGACCTGACCCTGCCCTGAAGCACGGGCGTCACCTTGCTCCACGCCCGGCCGTCGAAGGTCCGGTAGCCCAGCGTCCAGAACGGTCCCCGGAACAACACATGCGCCCGGTCCTCGGTGGAGATGACCACGGGCGCGGAGGTGAGCTGTCCTGCGAACTCCAACCGGGGCGTCGGGTCTCCCTGCGGCCGAGGCAGCAAATCGGAGCGCGCATCGACGGCCAACTCCCAGGACGGCTCGAAGTGGTTCTGGAGGTAGGCCTCGGCCGAGGGCACCGTCTCACCCGAGGTTCCGTAGTCCTCTTCGGTGGGGTTCGTCGGGTCGGCGGCGGGGATGTAGCGCGCCTCGTCCGGGTCGGCTTCCGGGTCCACCAGGGGATAGTGCTTGCCGGTGGCGCCGTACAGGGTGTCCTTGAGAGTGCTCATCCGCGCGCGCACGACGATGCGCCGCTTCAGCCATCCACCCAGGCGCTGAAGTCCTTCTTCGATGGCGGCGAGGAAGGCGGGGTCCAGCGGTGCGTCATGCAGCAGCCCCGGTTCATAGACGGCGCCAGGCACGGGGACGAGGATGCGAACGCGCTCCTCGCGGGTGATGTCCAGCGGCTCCAGGGCCGCGCTGGCCATCGCCACCGTGTCGAGCTGCTCCAGTGGAATGGGGACCGCCTCCAACTCGAACCGGTCGGGGAAGAAGCGCCGCGTCCAGGCGCGGTAGTCCACGGCGTCCGGAGGCAGCACGCCCACGGGCGGCAGGCGGCGGAAGTAGAGGATGGCCTTGTCCTGGGCGAGCCGCTCGGGGGGAAGCTCCGCCAGGTGGTCGTTGAACTGGAGGATGCGCGCCTGCCACAGCACGGGCGAGCCGCGGGACTTCAGTAACGGCGTGCGCGCGCGTGGCAGTCCGCCCGCCCGCGCCACCGCATGCCTGTCGACGAACAACGCCTCCGGACCGTCCGGACCCTCCTTGAAGCCCAGCAGACCCAGCGGAACGCCCGCGTGCTCCCAGGGGGCGAGCAGTCCACTCCGGCGACGGCGTTCCCGCTCGAAGAGGCTGTACACCAGCCGGCTGCGCCAGCGCAGGGAGTAGTCCTGCGGCATGTACCAGCCCTCGGGCCAGCCCCAGAGCACCAGCGCCGCGCCCTCCGTCCGCACCGCGTCCTCGAATGAATAGGACTCCGGGTCCACTTCGCAGGCGTCCGTCTGCGAGGCGGGTGGCGTCAGCACGGACGTGGTGGGGACCAGCACCAGCACCGCGGCTCTGGGAAACGGCAGCGGGTCCACGGGGGGCTCCTCGTTGGCGAGTGCCTCCAGGGAGAACGTGGAAGGGTCCCGGTGTCCTGGGAAGAGGGGAATCGCTCCCAGTGGGGCGCGGAGCTGCCGGCGGACGATGACGTCCTCGCCTGTCACGGCGATGCCGTTGCCGGGCCGGACATGGATGAAGGGCTGCGGGCCCACCCGCTCCAGATGAACCTCCAGCCCGGCGACGATGCCCGGCGTGAGGTGCTGGCCCAGGAGCGCCAGCCTCCCCGCGCGATGTTCCTGTTCCAGCGCGAGCGCGTCCGCCGACACGGCGCGTCCCGTGAAGAAGTGGGCCCTCCTCCGCCACTCGGCGTCCACGCCGAAGGGCGCCATGCGTGGCTCCACGCGGAGCACATGTTCGTTGGCCAGTGGATCCGCAATCGGCTTGGTGATCATCTCTCAGCTCCGCAGCGCCAGGAACGCCTCGTCGAGCGACACGCCTTCATCCAGCAGCTTCTTCAGCTCCGTCACGAACGTGGCGTAGGCCGCGGCGGTGAGCGTCATCACGTAGGCCCCGATGTCCGGCATCCGGTAGGACGCAGCCAGGGTGGCCAGCGGCACGTTCAGGAGGCTGGGTTCCGCCTCGAGCCTCGCCAGGCCCTGCTTGACGGTGGCAGGGAAGCGGTTGAGCGCGGCCATGTATTCCTTGTGCTGGAGGCGCTCCAGCCGCAGCGTGGCGGAGGCCAGGCCCGCGAACTGCCACCGCGTGGTTCCGTGGGCGAGCGTGTTGAGCACGGGAACGAGCTGGCCAATGGCCATGGCGGTGCCGCGCTGGGGCAGGGCGGAGAACTCGTCATAGAGCTCCGCCTGCCGGAGCTTCTTCACGAGCTCCTCGAAGTGCTGCTCGCCGTCGTGGTCCTCCGGTTCGGGCAGCGGCTGGCCCACCGCGGAGTGGCGGTGCGGCAGGCTGCGCCGGCAGGCATACCAGAGGGTCCTCGAGCCGGAGAGCAGCTCGCTCCACGCCGCCTCCACCAGGTCTGTCACGGGCGCTTCTGGCACGGGCTGGACCTGCCAGCGGCGCGTGAGGTCCAGCAGGGCATGCGCGGGCAGCCGCCGCGCCACCTGTCCCACCGCCGCCGCCCGCAGCTTGAGCGGCGCGGCGCGCAGCACCTCGCGGAGGCCCTCCAGGCGCTGCGCCATGCCATGGCGCGCCACGGGCACCATCACCAGGACGGACACCGACTCCAGGGCCTCGCCCGTCTGCGTGAGGTCGATGGGGGGCAGTTGCAGGGACTCGTCGAGGATGGCGCCGAGCTCGTCCTCGGCGACCACCGTCAGCTCGACGTCCACTTCGGGCGGGAAGTAGAACTCCGTGAGGCTGCCCGCCTCGATGGCCGCCGCGGGCAGGGTCCCCGCGGCGGGCAGCGTGAAGAAGTGCTCGCTCGCGAGGAACCGCTCACTCTGGCCCGCCGCGCGACGCGCCTGGAGCACCTCCTTCAGGTGCTGCTGATATTGAAGCGCGTGGGCTTCACGCAGCTCCCGTGAGGCAATGCCGAAGCCCACCACGCTGCGTTGTTCGGCGCCCACCTCACGCCGCACCAGGAAGGTGTCCAGCCAGCGGAGGGTGCCTCGGTCCAGTGCCAGCATCGCCAGCGGCAGCGCGTCCACGGGGAGGTTCCGCATCCCCGCTCCGGCGAAGACTTCATGGGCCGCGCGGCTGCGGCGCGTCTCGAAGTTGCCACCGCCCACCGGGTCTGGGTAGGGGATGAGCGTCAGCGCCACCGCCTCGATGATGTCGCCGTCCTGTGTGGTCCGCGCGGCGCCCAGCGACGTGGGGTACGAGGCCACCGGGTTCGCCGTGTACTCCACGGGGCGCAGCACCAGCACGTACAACCCAGAGCGGCTCCGCGCCAGCTCGCGCGGCACGGGGGCGAGGCCGAAGGCCGCGTCCAGCCGTTGAATCTCCGGGATGTCGTCCAGGCGGATGTCCGTCAAGTCACGAGGCACGACCACCAATTCGCCGCCGGGTGTCAGCCCATGGCCCAGGCGGATGGTGAGCGTCGTGCGGTCCTGGCTGGGCGTGACGGTCAGCCCGTGCATCACCCCGGTGCCATTGGCGCGTGAGAGGTCGGCCTGCCGCGTGAGGAAGTAGTTCTGCTCCCGGGTGAGGTCCTTCGCGGTGAGGAAGCGCCCGTCGAAGAAGAAGGAGCGCACGCGCCGGTCGTCGTGCACCATTGCCCGGGCGGTCTCCAGCGCTTGTGCCGTCTCCCAGGTGAGCTTCTCCCGGGCGGGTCCACTGGTTGGGTTGAACACGGTTATCCCCCTTCGAGAGAGTCGGGCCTAGAAGACGCCCATCCACCGGGCGAGCGCGGCGGTCGAGAGGCTGAAGGGCCTCAGGTCATTGTCGACGTAGACATTCCCCTGCCGCGTGGGCCGCACCTCCGTGCCGCGCACGTCCTCCACGTCCGTTGCGCCGATGACGACGCGCGCGAGGAAGACCCACGCGGGATCCCTCATCTTCAGGTCGGGTTGGGTCGGGTCCGTCAGCAGCGAGGCCGGGATGAAGGTGTCGCTCCACAGCTTCGCCAGCTCCTGCTCGCGGCTGCCTCGCCAGGCGCTGAAGATGGCCTGCCGAAGCTTGATGCGCCGCTGCACCGGGTCTGGCTCGTCCACGGGGTCCGGGAAGGGGCTCTTGGGGACCTCTGGAGGGGGATACGCCGTGGAGCGCGGCACCAGCCGCAGCTCGTAGCCGTCGCGAATGCGCGAGGCGACCACGGCGTCCATCGCGTCGAAGGGCCCCGTCGCGAAGGCAGGCGTCTTGCCGCGCTCGCACTGGAGGAAACGCAGGAAGAGGTCCGCCACCACTCCGGTGGGCGGAAATCCTGCGGCATCGGGGCTCAGCCGGTACTCGGCGGGCGTGAAGACGCCGAAGTCGGCCATCGCCAGCGGCTCCTGCCAGTACCAGCGGTCCAGCTTGAGACACGCGTCCGTGGGCACTTCCACCAACCGGCCGAAGGGGTCCAACGCGAGCCCGGCGGACACCCGGAGCTCCTCATGCTCCGGCTCGGTGCCTTCGTGGTGACTCACCTTGAGCCCGGCCACCGTTCCGACGCCGTGGAGGTACGCCAGGGCCCGGGTGAGCCGGCCTCGGTGATAGGTCTGCTCGGCGGTGAAGTCTCCCGCGTCCAGGAGCACGCCGGTGTCGTAGTGGAGCCGGTCTCGCGTCTCCGCGTCGAGCAAGGCGTCATTCGGGGGCGACATGGTCATCAACCTCCTTCCAATCTGGGGTCCAGGCTCGACGGACGTTCGATGACGTCCGCGAGCCCCAGCACGCTGTGGCCCACTCGCACCGAGGTGGGGGCGGGGGCGGGCCCGACGTAGGTGTCCACGCCCACCAGCGACGCGACGCCGACGAGCAGCGGACGGCTCGCGGTGATGACGGAGACCTGCACGTGCGCGGGGGCCTCCTGCTCCGCCACCTTCCGGATGAGGCCCAGAGTCCGCGTGTCCGTGCCCTGGTGCACCAGCACCGTGAGCCGGTGTGCCAGCCGCTCCAGGAGCTGCTCCACCGCCTCCGCCTCCGCCCGGCTCTGCAGCGTTTCGTCCCCGAAGACGGCCAGGAACTCCTTGCGCGTCTCATCCCCGAGGAAGAGCGTGTCGCCCACGTAGGAGTTCCCGCTCCGGGCCAGGCCCGGCAGCAACGGGTCCTCCGCGTCCGCGAGGTCCGCGCCGAGGATGGTCGCCAGCGTGCGCCGAAGCCGGAAGTCCTCCACCACCACCACGGCGCCTCGGTTCACCGCGCCGTCGGTGACGAGGTCCAGCGCCAGGCGCAGGCCCTCGACGCAGCCGCGCCGCCGGGCGAGCGCGGGCGCGGACCGGAGCATCGCGCGCCGCTGGCTCTCGCCCACCACGGGGTCGAAGGAGAGGCCTACCCAGCTCGCGAGCCACTCCAGCGAATCACCAGGCACGTGCCCCGGGTCGGTGAGCACGTGCGCATGGGCGATGCGGTCTTCGATGGGCGTCAGCACACCCTCGACGATGCCGAGGAAACGCTCCAGGAAGTCCGCGGGAGTCGCCCGGCCGGCGGCGTCCGCGTCCTCGCCGAAGAGCTCCTCGCGATAGAGGGACGGCAGGTAGTTGTCCACGTAGGAGAAGCGGGATGCATACGCGCGCAGCGCTCCCACTTCGGGCGTCCGGCGTCCGTCGCCGAACAGCTCCACCCGCACCCACAGGTACCGTCCGGAGAGCGCACGCACCTTCGCGTGGGCGCGCTGGATGAGGACGGTGAACAGGCCACTCTCGCCTGGGGCCGGCGGCGCGGGCAGCATCCCTGGCT
This sequence comes from Myxococcus sp. MxC21-1, assembly GCF_032612255.1. NCBI lineage: Bacteria > Pseudomonadati > Myxococcota > Myxococcia > Myxococcales > Myxococcaceae > Myxococcus > Myxococcus sp. MxC21-1. The sequence goes on along the minus strand of NZ_CP123278.1, from coordinate 5,383,881 downwards.
GGAACGGCACCTCCGACGGCAGCGGTACCCAGCTCCCGTGCGGGACGTCTGGATGAACAGGGGCTTCCGGGATGAGGCCCAGGCGATGCTCGTGCCAGTGCGGCGAGGCGCTTGGCGGAGCCAGGGGTTCGTCGGTGGCGGCGAGCCAGACGCGCACCCCGGTGCGTGGGGGCAGCAGCGCTTCCACGTACAGGCGGTGCCACACCGTGCGCCCGTCGCCCGAGTCGAAGGGCCGGTTCGGCGGGTTGGCGGCGCGGCCCCGCTCGGCGCACCGGGGCAGCGACAGGGCTTGAAGCGGCACTGGCGCCATGTGGGCCAGCCCTGGGGTGACGGCGTGGTGCGGAGGCTGCGCCCCCTGGAGAAAGGGCCCCCGTCATGGCCGGGCAGGGGAAAGTAGTCTCCCTGGGGAATCGCCTCTGACGCACCGGCCGGGAGCGCGTAGGCCACCGCCTCCACCTTGCCGTCGTCGAGCAGTGACAGCACCGCGGCGCGGCCGTCCGGAAGGATGGCGAGACTGAAGGGCCGCAGCACGCCCGGGAGCGCGACGGGCGTGGAGAAGCGGCCCGTGTAGAAGCGCAGCCGCGCGTGCGCCGCATCTGGGGGCACACCCGCGAGCGCCGGGTCCATGACCCAGCTCAGCACCGCCAGCCGTCCCTCGGTGTCACAGGCGAGCGCCACCGGCACTTCGCCAGGCCACGCGAGCGTCTCCAGCACCCGGGTCCGAGGCGGGTCCGGGTTCTCTTCCATCGGGCGGAACAAGCCAGCACCGGAGGGAATGGACAGGACGTCCGGAAGCGGCTGCCCGTCCACCCTTCCGAGCACGGCGGGAGGCGCGTTGGGTGCGAAGGAAGGCGGACCGCTCAGGACGTAGGCGCCACCCCGCGGGTCCGCGGCGATGCGGTGCGCGGCGATGCCTTCGGCCGGGAACACCACGGCGGACCACACCTTGCGCAGGTGGAGCGCCACCACGCGCTGGGCCACCGCGAGGTAGAGGATGCCGCCAGATCCAGGCGACAGGTCTGTCACCGCGCCGGACAGCCCTACCTGGGCGGGCTCGAATCGCAGGGTGGTGCCTGCGCCTCCGCCCGCCGCGCGCACCTGCCCGGCCACGTCGTCCCACCAGGCCCACGTGCCGAAGGCGTCCACTGCGCCCGGCACGCGAGCGAGCCTGGGCTCCAGCACCGCGAGGTCGAGTGCTTCATCGAAGGTGCGGCTCTCTCCCAGGCTCCCCAGCCGGAGCGTCCTGCGCTTCGCGTCGTAGAGACACACCTCGCCCGCGGAGACCGAGCTCTCCGTGACCCAGTCCGGCGCGTCCGCCAGCATGTAGAACCGGAGGCGGTTGGCGTCCATCAGCAGACCTCGGGGACCATGGGCACCGCCACGCCCGCCTGCGAGGAGTCCATGCCGCCGCTTCCCTCATCGCCGATGCCGTGGAGCATCGTCGGCACCTCTCCGTCGGCATTCACCGCCACCTTGAGCAGCTCCGGGAGCTGCCAGTCCGCGATGGACAGCTCCACCGGTGTCGTCGCGGTGCTGCCCTTGAGCTGGAGCCAGCTCGGGTTGACCGGGCCCTCGGCCTGCCGGACGGACGGGGCAGGGGGCTCCACCGTGAAGCGCGCCACGTCGGCCGAGGCTCCGGCGCGGCGAGGGTCTCTCAGCACGCGCGTCACCGTTCCCCAGGCGAAGAGGCTCACCCCGGCGATGCTGGCCACCCCGGGGACCTGCGCCACCGCGACATAGAGCTCCCGGTCCTGGACGTCCCGGCCCAGCGGCCAGCCCTCTCCGGTGGGACCTCCCGCCGGCAGCGGGAAGATGAAGCGGCGCACGGCTTGCCGCACCGCCTGCACCACCGTCTCCCTGCCAAAGCCCTCGCGCACGGTGATGCCCACGCCGAGCCCCAGTGGGACGTACTCGCAGCCAATCACGTAGAGCTCGGTGGTGAGCGGCCGGCGCGCATCCAGGTAGGCATGGACGGCTTCCAGCAGCGGCCGGTCCGCCCGCGGGTAGGGCGGCTCCAGCCGCGTGGCCGTGGGCAACACCATGACGGAGACGACACCGGGAACACCGTCTCGCCGTCGCCTTGGCTCGAAGCGGGGCAGCACCTCCACGCGCCCCAGTTGCACGCCGGGGTGCTCGCCGCGAGCCGCCGGTAGTCCTCCTCCGTCACGGCCCGGTCTACGTGGCGCAGCAGCGCGGGGATGCGGCGCTCGGCCTCCGCCAGCGTCTCCGCGTCCCGGCCACCCAGCGTGGGCTCCGGCTGTTGCACCCGCAGCCCCGGCGCGGGGCTTCCATCGACCCGGAAGGCGCTGATGTCCTTCAAGCTGCCAGGCGGGAGGTTTCCCGCGGCGCCGCCGCCGCTGCGCATCCGGGCCACCAGCACCTGGGCACCCGCGGGAGGCACGCGTCCGCGCACGCCGTCTCCACAGCGGGCGGCGCCCGCCTCGGAGTCCAGGGCGTAGACGGGCTCGTCGCGGCGGGCCAGCGCGAGGTCTTCGATGAGCCGCCACTCGCGGTAGCCCGCCCCTGGCTCTTCGATGAAGAGCTGGAACGTTGCACGCTCCACGGAGCCGGAGGGCAGGCGAAACTCCTGCTCCGCGTTGCCGTCGCTCTGTCCAATCAGGCGTCCGCCGGTCGTCTCGCGTTGGTCCACTTCGACCGCGTTGATGTCCACCCAGCCCAGCGCGAAGCGCTCCGGTTTTCCGCTGGGACGCAGGCGCAGCCAGGTCACCAATCGCGCCGCTACCCTCGGGTCATCCAGGCGGGGCGGCCGGTCGCCCAGGCCGGCGCGCGCGTCCGCCCTCACGTCATTGACCGGCGCGCCCAGGTCGGATGGCAACAGCAGCCGCACGACGCCCCGGCGGGACAGCTCCTGCGTCGAGTCCGCCACGACGGTGAGCCGGTGGTACACCGGCAACCCGTCCGCGGCGGGCGTGCCCGTCACCTCCCAGACGTGCGGCAGCCGGCCGCGCGCCCCGAGCAGCTCGGACAGGGCGGGGACCTCCATGACGGGGGAGACGCCCACGCTCAGGACGCGAGGCCCTTGTCCGTTCCCCTTCGTCAGGTCCTCACGGAGGGCCGCCACGTGTTCCGCCTTGGGGGCGAGCAGCGCGAGCCACAGGCTTCCGTCCACCGTCTCCGTCACCAGGTCCAGCCCGCGCGGGTCAGCGGCGCCGAGGGGGAACACGGGCGTCGTCGCGTAGAAGCCGTGCTGGGCCTTGGGGTCCAGGCCGTAGACCTGCGCGAGCCGGGGCAACATCGACGCGTGCTGCTGACGCTCCGTCTCCGTGAGCGGGCGCTTTCGGTACGCCTCGGCGGTGAGGTGCACCACGGTCAGCTCATCCAGCGTTTCGAAGGGCACGGGCTTGCGCAGCGAGGCGAAGGCCCGCAGCGACACGGAAGGCTGGAGCACCTCGGAGTCGAAGTGCACGCTCACCACGCCGGTGGCGGCCTCGGCGGGGCGCAGGCTCGCGCCCAGCAGCCGAAGGAAGGCCAGTCGCTGGCGCTCGGGGATGAGGTTGGCGCGGTAGAGGATGGAGTCCGCCAGCCAGGCGAAGAGCTCCAGCAGGGTGCGCCCCGGGTCGCCCACGCGGGCATGGGTCCACTCCGGGGTATGGCCCGGGATGCGGGAGAGCAGCTCCTCGACGAGGTCCGGGAAGCTCCTGTCGTCGAGTCGGGGAGGAACGATGGGCATCTAGCCTCCGAGGTCCATGGCGAGCCCGAGCTGCTGCACGTCACCCGTGCGGCGCAGGCGGTAGACGATTTCCACGCGGACCTGGGCGGGCAGGTCCGCCATCTCCAGTACGTCCACGCGAATGAGTTCCAGGCGCGGCTCCCACTCGGTGAGCGCGCGCTGCACCAGCTCCTGGATGCGCCGGCGGGTGGACACGGTGTTGGGCTGCCCCACCATCCGCTCCAGCCCGGCGCCGAAGCCCTGCCGCATGAGCTGCTCGCCGGGGCGCGTGCGGAGGATGACCTCGATGGACTGACGCACGCTGGCTTCTAGCGAAGGAAACGCCAGCTCACCGCGTTCGTCCGGCACGAGCCGCAGCGGAAAGCCCACGGGAGGGCGCCTGTCGGGAGGCTTCGGGCTCATGGCGCGGTCAGTCCTCGAACCGCTCGCGCAGCGAGGCGGGAATGGGGATGCAGATCTTGATGAGGGCAATCCAGAAGAAGACGATGTTCAGCATCGACAGGAAGAGGTTGAGGACGATGAAGGCGCAGAGGGTGATGATGGGAATGTTGAACCCACAGAGCCACCCGATGCCCTGACCCGCGGGGGGACTGGCTGAGCCTTCGAGGAAGTCCTTCGGCGAGTTCTTGTTCAGCAGCTCGTTCATCCCCGGCGGCACCTGGAAGGTGACGTTGGGCTTGAAGGCGCTCAGGTCCTTGAGCGACGGAAGGGGGATGAGGACGGGCGGCCGTTTTCCGCGCTCGTGCCAGGCGGCGATGGTGAAGGGGGCGCTCTCCTCGCTCCAGACGATGGCGGGTGGGCAGCCATCCTCGCGGCGGACCCGGACGAAGGCCCTGGCCACATAGCGCGAGCCACGCCGCTCGAAGCGCCGCTCGGGAGGGATGAGGTCCCGCATCCTGGGCGCGGTGGCGGCCTTCGCCGCCTGGAGGAGCTGGGCCGCCTCCGAGGCACTGGGATGCGTCCACGAACGAGGCAACACCACCGTGCCCGTCTTCCCCTGGACGAGGACGTCCGCCAGCCCGGAGAGCGCCGTGCCAGCGGGCCGCTTCTGGCCATTGCCATAGTCGAGCTGCACGCGGTTCATCGCCGTCATGAGCGCGGGCACTTGGAAGGCGTCGAACACCGCGACCAGTCCACGCAGGAAGTCGATGAACAGGGCGAGCTTGTCGTGCTTCGCCTGCGGCAATCTGCGCTGGGCGACGTCCTGGTAGGTGACCGACAGGCCTTCGAGCCCTGTCCAGTCCACCGTCTTTCCCGCGGCGAAGTAAGGGGACAGCAGGCTTCGCACCTGCGCGTCATCGAAAGCGGGCGCTGTGCTGGATGCGCCCTCCGGTGCTTCACCGCTCGCCACCTGGAGGAGCCCGTACAGCACGGTGCGCTTCGCCGCGGCGCACGCGTCGGGTGGCGCGATGAAGAGCGATGTCACGGTCTCCTGGTCCCGGCTGGTGGCCCGCATGAGGCGCAGCAGCTCGCGCCGGACGTCCGCGGGACCGGGGCCCGCGGGCCCTTCGCGCCGTCCAGGGTCTGGGTCGCGCTCCTGTTCCTCACCGTCGAGCGTGACCCAGCCGGCGACCTTGCCGTCCCGCCGCACCCAGGCCTCGCGCGTATTGCCCGCGCCCACACGTCGGATGACGAGCCCCGCGCTGTCGATGCGGGTCGCCTCGACCCGAGGCTCACCGAACACGTCGCAGCAGGCCTCCAGCAAGGCCACGTTGAACACCCCGTGAACGGGCTGGAGCAGCTTGAGCCCCTGGGGGGAGGGCGTCCCATCGGAGATGAGGGTGCCCGCCAGCGCCTTGCGGCCTTCCTCGGACCTGAGCTCTCCGAAGATGGCTTGAACGAACTCCTGGTCCTGCCGCTCGATGAACGCGGGGGCGCCGCGCTGGGCCGCCAGCGGGGCTCCGGTGGCTCCGTCGAAAACGAGCCCGCGCAGCTTGACGGGGTGGCTCACCATACGTTGCCCGCCCCTGGCGTGTACGTCACGCCCATCACCGAGTTGGTCTGCAGCACGTCGCACTTCACGACGCCCGAGAAGGACGACATCGCCGAGTTGACCGTGACCTGCCCGGCGCTCACCTCCACCTGACTGGCGGTGACGGACACCGTGGTCGCGGCCCGGACGGTGACGCCCTGCTGGGCGAGCGTGACGGTGTTGCCCGCTGCCTCCAGCGTGAGCTCGCCTCCGTTGGCCTGCTTCAGCGTGGCGCTCACGCCACCGGGGACTTCCAGGGTGATTTGCGCGGTGCCCTCGCTCGCTTCGACGATGGCGATGCGGCTGCCATTCCGGGCCTTGATGACGTAGCGGTCCACGCGATTTCCACCGGGCGTCTCCGGCGGACGGGCGCGCCCGTTCCACAGGCCGCCTACGACCAGCGGCTGGCGCGGGTCCCCTCCGGCGAAGACCACGGCCACCTCGTCATCCTTGTCCGGGAGGAAGAGCGCGCCCCAGCCACTGCCGGAGAACGGAACGGCGACCCGCGCCCACAAGGCCACGTCCGCATCGGCCAGGCCCTCGGGCGCGGTGAGCAGGCGGACCTTGACGCGCGCCAGGTGGTCGGGGTCCTCCACGGACACGACCTTCGCCAGATAAGTGCCGAGCATGGCGCCCAGCAGGCGGTGCTCCTGAGCGTGTGCGGTGTCAGTCATGGCTCTCCCAGGAAGGCGCACTCGGCTTCGAAGTCCGTCTCGTAGCCGTGGAGGGTGTCGTAGCGGTGGCTGGCACGGACCACGTAGTAGGTGTTGTCGAAGCGAGCGCTCATGCCGCTGAGCCTCACGTGGGTCCCCACACGGAGCGCGGGGGTGCCCTCCGCGGTGGCGTCGATGCGGACGAAGCGCCGGGCGCGCGTATCGAAGGCGGCCCTGGCGATGGCGGTGGCCTCGTCGCTGGTGGACACGGGCAGCGAGCCGAGGTGCTCTGTCCGAGGGCCCAGCGTCTGCTGGAGCAGCTCCGCGCCGGTACGCCCCGCGCCCGGGCCGGGTCGCGAGCCGGAGCTCTGGCCGGAGACCCTGGCGCCCTGGATGGCGTTCCATCCGGCGCAAGTCACCTGAGTGGCCTGATGCGCCAGGTCCGCCGTGACGCGCACCCGGCGAAGCTCCGAGTAGAGGGTCAGCTCCAGGAGGCCCCGGCGCACCGCGCTCCGTGCGGAGACGTGGAGCTCGTCACCCGTCACCTGCAGGTCCGCATCCCGTGTGGCCAGCAATCGCCGCACGAAGGCCAGGTCGCTTTCGTTCCACTGGACCTGGAGGCCCAGGGACTCTCGAAGGCCAGTGATGATGGGCGTCAGGCCCAGGTCCCGGGCGAGCTTCTCCGCCAGCTCGGCCAGCTTGAGGTCGCTGTGGACGTGCGTGCGCCGCGCGAGCCTTGCTTTCTGCAGTGCGTCCTCTGCGAGCACGACGAACTCCGGCGCGGAGTCGTGCGAGAACACGGCTTCGATTCCGGTGATGACGCCGCGAAAAATCTCCTGAGGGGCGCTCTCGGGACCGGTGTAGATGCTGATGGGGGCCCCGAGCCTGAGCAGCTGCTCGTCCTCGAAGACCTGCTCGGCCACGGTGTCGGCGTAGCGGGCGATTGCCTCGAAGCGCAGCTCGAGCGAGCACAGGCCGCCTTCGGCTTCCTCGACCCGCATGCTGCTGACCAGACCGGTGACGCGTGCGTCGGCCTTGCCGAAGATGCGCACCGTGGGGCGGTGATGTTCTGGCTGTGACGTGGCGTCAGTCATGGAGAACGGGGAACGGATTCAGTCGGCGAGGAGTCGGGCCTTGCGTTGCGTGATGAGCCGGATGGCGCGGGCAATCGATGTCGGGTCCACGGGAGGCGGTGTGAGCGCTGGCTCCGCGGCCGGGCGTTGGCTCGCGTCTGGCGTGGAACTCGAGACGACGGACCCCTGGACCTCGTCGAAGACGATGGACATGGCTCAATCTCCCTCGAAGCGGAGGCGGCCCCGGGGCGGCAGGGTCGCGCCGAAGCGGGGCCTGGTGACTCGGGCACGTCCTCCGAGCTCGAAGAGGCCGTCTCCGGTGGTTTCGTAGGTGTAGGTGTCCACGTGCCCGGTGGAGCGCACGGTCTCCAGTCGGACGGAGGTGCGTGGAGGTCCTGCACGCAGTCCCACGAACGCTCCTGCTGTGGCCGAGACGCCCGCGGAGGCCTGCGCGCCAGCCCAGGCATTCGCGGTCCAGCCCGAGGCGGATGCCCCCGTGGTCGCGGGGAAGTTGGCTCCAGCGGAGAATGACGCTCCCGCGGAGAAGATGGGGCTCGATGCGGACGCACCCACGCCGAATGGGGCTGAGCCTCCCGCGACTGCCCCCGCGGTGAAGGTGGCGCTGCCTCCGAACGAGGCGCCGGCTGAAAAGGCGCCACCGGCGGAAACGCCCGCACCCGCTGAGAAGGCTCCGCCGGCCGAAAAGCCACCACCCGCTGAAAAGCCACCACCGGCCGAGAAGCCACCGCCGGTCGAGAATCCACCGCCGGCAGCGAATACGCCGCTCGCGCCGATTCCACCGCCAACGCCGAGCCCCGCCCCCGCGCTGAACCCACCTCCAACGCCAATTCCCACTCCCGCCCCGAACCCACCGCCAATGCCGAGTCCCGCCCCCGCGCTGAATCCACCTCCAACGCCGAACCCCGCCCCCGCTCCGATTCTCCCTCCTAGGCCAGCGCTCAGGGCTCCGCCTGTTGCAAACGCTGTGGGCGGGGCCAGTGGCACGGACGGGTCGACGGTCATCACGTCCTGGCTGGGGAAGCGCGGATTGTCTTCACTGTTCTGCTCCGCGACGGCGCGCGAGATGGGCTGGTTGCGCGCAGCGGCCATCTGCCGCGAACTTTCGCCTTCGGCTCCCCTGGAGAAGACGCGTTGCTGCCGCGTCAGGCCCACCGAGACGGTCGACCGCAGGGGGATGCCATCGGATGCGAAGAAGTCGATGGTCTCCCGATAGGTGTCCACGAGACCGGTGAATTCGAAGGCGCCCCACCGGAAGGTGACGTCCGGAGGAATCTGGCTCTTGGCGCCCATGAACTGCGCAATGCGTATCGTGTGGTCGCAAACGTTGGCGCCCGTGCCGGTGGTGTCGAAGACCAGCTCCATGGTGAGCTTCGCGCTGCTCTCCGAGACGAACTGCTGGTTCTCCTGGCCCTGGGCGTTCTGGAGCTTGTTGGTGACGGTGTACTGGAGCGAGCTCGGGTTGAAGTGCACCAGCACCTCTTCGCCGTTGCTCTCGTTGATGAAGCTCGCGCTCTCGGGAGTCGTGTCTGGCATGGCGCGCTAGTCCTCGAGGGACAGTCCTTCGTGCACGAGGTGCAGCTCTTCGATACCGACGTCCGTCGCGCGGGCGTTGAAGTCGGCCGCCTTGAACTTCACCGGCATGGCGCGCTCCAGCTTGTAGGTGAGCACCGTCTGGGTTCCTCCGTCCTCAGACGGGGCCTTGAGGCGGATTCGCACGGTGCACCGGTACCCGTAGTCGCCTCCCGTCACCCGCATGAACCAGCGAGCCAGTCGCTCGCCCGACGAGAGGCCTCGCTTGAGCACCACGGTGCCAAAGCTCACCGGCCCGGCGCGCTGCACGGCGCCCAGGTTGTGGCCGCCCACGCGAATGGCCTTGGGCTCCATGGTGGCTTCCAGGCCCGTGCACTCGGAGAAGGCCCCGTCCACGGGTGCCTCTTCCGGGCCACTGCCCGACAGCGGCTCGGGCTGGAAGGTGAGTTCGAAGCGGAAGGTGTGCAGCGGCCAGAGGTCTCCGCTCATGCGGCTTCCTCCTGCTGGAGCGACACGTCACCCTCCAACGCGGAAAGAAGGACCTGCACCCGTTCGATTGCCGCCGCGGGAGCCAATTCCACCAGCGCGATGAGCCGCCCGTTATCGAGGTCGTCCTGCGTCATGGTCGTCCGGTCACACCGCACGGAGAACGCCTCGCGCGGCGTCGCTCCTCGCAGTGCGCCCTCCGCGAAGAACCGGCCGAGCACGGACTCCATCCGGTAGCGCAGCGCCAACCACGTGTCCTCGTTGGAAGGTGAGAACGTCAGGTCCGCGCCGAGTTGCCTCGCCGCTCGCAGCACCGAGGAGATGAGCCGGCTCACCGGAGCCTGACGGTGGCCGACCCTCTGGCTGGACGTCACGTCGGACAACACCTGCATCCCGCGCGGCGTGGGCCCCAGCAGCGCGACGCGCTCGCCCAGTGCGCGCAGCGGCGAACCCTGCTCGCGCGGCTCCTGGTCCAGGCGTGTTGGGATGGGGAAGACCTCCCGTACCTCCGCGAGCCCCAGTCCCAGGGCGCTTCGGAAAGTGCCGCGAAGCAGTGCGTTGCGTGCCAGCACCCCCGCCAGCGCCCCGTCAGGGGCCGCCAGCCGCTCCGGAAGCCCCTCCGAGGACGCGGTCCTCAGCCACGGATAGGCGAGCTGGATGAACGAGCTCTGGAATGGGGTGAGCACTCCGCTGGCATGGAGGAACGCGCCCAGGTCCTGCGTCGCGGCGCGCTTGCCCGCGGGAGTGTCGGAGACCAGGCTTGTCGAGGGCAGCGGCAGCGCCGCGACCAGGTGCGTCTCTCGCAGGCGCCTGTCACGGAGGAGTTCGGCCAGCACGGCGAGAAAGGCCGCCCAGTCCAGGTAGGCGGTGAGTCCGCAGCGAGGCGCCGCGCGCTCTGGCGTCTTCCACTCGGGCCCGGTGGCCGCTCCATGCGTGGCGCATTCCACGAACCCCGGGGCACCTGCGGGTGGCAGGCGGGGGATGGGGAGTGGCTCGGGCGCATCCGCCACCAACTCGGGCAGGTCTGGAAGGCAGAGGAAGGACACATCCTGCAGGCCGAACAGGTGGGCCGCGCCGTGCCACGTCGTGCGGTCCGAGGCGGAGGCGGGGTGCTCCATGCCGGGAGGCGCCGGCAGTCTGCTGCCCGGCAGCAGCAGGTTCAGCCGCCCGAGCCGCGTGGCGCGCTCCGCCTCTGGAGTGAGCGGGTCCGCCATGCGCACCACGTAGCACTTGCGACCGCCCTGGACGAAGAAGGACTGCACCGCCGCCCCCAGGGCGGTGAACTCGTCGGGAGCGGTTCCGGTGCGGGCTCGCCAGTCGAAGAGTCGCTCGAAGGCGGCGAAGCTGCCGAAGGGCAGGGGAACGTCGGTGAGCGGGGCCTGCGGGTCGTTGGGGTCCACGCGGAGCGTGGGGGCGGTCATCCACCCCTGCTCGAACAGGTAGCGCGACAGCGCGGTGGGCACGGACGCGCCCGGCCGACGGCGGACGAAGCCCACGAAGAGGGCAACGTCCATCCGCTCGGGCGCGGTGGGCGCCACGCGTTCTGTGACTTCGAAGGTCAGTCGCCGCATGGCCCGGGAGCCCCCCAGATGCTCCGCTCAGTCCACGTCCGGGAAGCCCATCCGCACCGTTTCCGCGGCGAGGACGAGCTCTTCCATGGCCACGTCTCCGCCACCCTTGGCGGCCAGCGTGGGGCCGGTGAACTTCATGGGCGTGACGTTCACCAGCTTCCAGGACTGCACGGGGTTGCGCGCCTCGTCGAGCAAGCGGATGGTGACGGCGGCCTTGCGGCCCAGCGGGCCGTTGCGGCGGACGTCCTCCACCCACGTCCAGATGGCCCGCGAGTCGACGACGCCACGCTTGAGGGTGACGTCACCCGTCTTGAAGGCGCCGGGCACCTTGCGCACGTGGTTCTCCGGGTCGCTGCCCTCGCGGTACTCGGAGAGGGTGACTTCGGTGCTGAGTCCGGACACGTCGGAGAACCCACCGAAGGACGTGCCGTCGAAGCTGATTTCGAAATTGAAGGCGCCGTAGGGCGTGGGGCGGGTAGGCATGGCGGCGAGTCCTTTGCGTTAGGTCCGGGCATCCGCCGTCTTCTGGCCGATGCGGAAGATGACGAACTCAGCGGGCTTCACCACCGCCACGCCGATGAGGCAGACGAGCCGGCCGTTATCGAGGTCGTTCTGGTCCATGGTGGTGCGGTCACACCGGACGAAGAACGCCTGCTTCGGGTCCGTCCCCAACAGCGCGCCGGTGCGCCACTGGTTCTCCAGGAAGCTGCCAATCGTCTCGCGGATGTTGGCCCACAGGCGCTCGCCGTTGGGCTCGAACACGGCCCACTGAGTGCCCTCGTCCACGGAGCGCTCCAGGAAGTTGAAGTAGCGCCGCACGTTCACGTACTTCCATTCCGGGTCGGAGCTGACGGTGCGCGCGCCCCACACGCGGTAGCCGCGTCCCGGGAAGAAGCGCAGGCAGTTGACGCCCTGTGGGTTGAGCGTCTCCTGCTGCGCGAAGTGGATGTCGTGCTCGAAGCGCAGCGCGCCACGGACCACTTCATTCGCGGGCGCCTTGAACACGCCGCGTTCGATGTCGCTGCGGGCGTAGATGCCGCACAGGAAGGCGGACGGCGGCAGCGCGATTTCACGCGGGACATCGGCCGCCTCGGACCCAGCCAGCGGGTTGGCGACGACGACCCAGGGGTAGTAGAGCGCGGCCTTGGTCGAGTCCACCTGCGCGCGAAGTGCCAGCGCGTCCTGCGGCCCGTATCCGCGCGGCGTGTCCAGCACCGCGATGCGATAGGCACGGCGTCGCTCCGCGGCGCTGATGAGCCCGAGCCTCACGGCCTGCGCCGACGCATACGCCGAGGAGCCCGGCGCGGCGATGATGGAGATGTCCTCCACGCCGCCCAGTCGCTCGAACGCGTCTTCGTACGAGGCTGCGCTCGGCTCGCTCCCGTCGGAACCACCGGTGAGCGTGAAGGGGCCCGCGGCCAGCGCCGTGCGAAGGGCGAACGCGGACACGCCGTTGCCCGCCTCGAACGCGTACATCCGCTCCATCTGCTCGGAGAGCGTGGCGGGCGAAGGGGTGAGCACGTGGCCCAGGTAACGGGGATGGGCGCGGTCCACGCCCAGCCCTTCATACAGCCGCTCCTGCCCATCACCGTCCTGCGTGGTGACGGTGAGCGTGACGAACTGGCTGTCCCCGGGCAGCTGCTGGAACTGCGACGCGGTGTCGTTCGGTAGCGGCAACGTGTCACTGCCGTTGGACCAGGTGCCGTTCGCCTGCTTCAACCACCAGGTCACCCCCGCCGTGCCGTCCGTCCCGGGCTCCGAGGTGGCCGCGTCCAGGCCCAGCGCGCTGGAGCTCACCGAGGCCACCTCCAACGAATGGCTGGCACCGGGGAGCGGGTGGCTGATGACGAGCTTGTTGTCATCGACGGACGCCGTGGCGTTGGCACCCAGGAGTGCCTGGATGTCCGCGAGGGACACCGCGCCCAGGTCGCTCACGTTGCTCTGCGGGTCCGCCGCGTTGTCGACCGTCTGTGCAGCGAGCTTGAGCTGCGGGTTGGCCGAGACCTGGATGAGGGCCCCGGTACCGCGGGCATCGGTGCCCAGGAGGAGACGGCCGACGGGCGCGGCGTCATCGGCGCCGCTGAGCCGGGCGTAACCACCCCGAAGCTGCCGGTTGAGAGTGTCCACGACCTCCGCGGGCGTCAACGGCGCATCGGTGGGCAGGGTGAGGGTCTGCGCCTGTCCGCCCAGGGTGACGGTGAGCGTCTGGTTGGCTTCGAGGAACGTCGTCGAAGGGTCGAGCTCCGCCGTCGCCGCGGCTTCGGCATTGCGCCCGGAGAAGGTGACGGTGACGTCGGTGTTCCCGTCGAACGTCAGCGTGAGCGTGGTGCCATCGGGGACGCTGAAGGGCGGGGGCAGGGTGCCGACGACGCGCGCGGCCGAGGCGGCGGTCTGATTCAGCCGGACCAGGCTGCCCGTGGGCGCGCGCCGCATGGCGCCGACCGTGGCGGGCGCGAGCACCTCCCGGACGCTGATGCTCCCGTTGCCCGCACGGCCGGGGAACCTCGCGGTGAAGCGCGCGCGCAGGTTCGCGTCCGCGTTGGGGATGACGTCCGCGCCAGCGGTGGCATTGGCCGGCGTCCCCGAGAAGACGCGAGCCACGTAGAGGCGGGAGCCGCCCTCGTTGAAGTAGGCGCGGACCGAATGCGCCAGGTAGTTGGTCGTCTCCTGGGTGCCGGTGAGGTCCAGGTCCGCGAGGCCACCAAAGAGCCGGACGAATTCGGGGAAGCTCGTCACCAGCGACGGGGGGCCGGAAACGGGGCCCTTGCGTGCCGGGCCCGCGAAGCCGCTGGTGCTGGTGCTGACGCCCTCGATGGACCTGGCTCGGAAACTCGTCTCTTCGACGTAGACACCGGGTGCGAGATATTCAGGCACGCGAGCCCCCACTTTCTCGTTACGTGGCGCGCGGTCGCGCCGTCATTGGTCTGCGTTCAGAGCTCGACCCAATCGAGCTTGATGGTGGTGGTGACCTCTTCGCCGGCGGCGACGTCGAGGGTGCTGCTCAAGGGGTGGAAGTCCTGGGAGAGTGCGTCGGGGTCCGGAGGCTGCGGCAATGCCGCCCAGGCAGCGGCCAGGCTGAAGGTGAAGTGGACGGGGGCTTCGGGATTGCCCCAGTCCGCGATGGGAATGCCGGGCACGAGGATGAGCGCGTCACCCCGCTCGTTCGACAGGCCCCAGCGCGTGATTTCCGGGTCGGCCAGCGCGAGCGACACCAGCGCGCCGGGCAGGGGCGTGTCGTGGGCGTCCACGACACGGAGCCGCACCACGGCACTGCGCGCGGACGGGCGCATCAGCGGCGACGGGTAGAGCGTGACGTCGACCGGGCGAAAGACGGAGTCTGGCGGGAGCGGCTGGCCCGTGGGCGGAGCCGTCGCGTCTCGTGGCAATTCGAGCGTGAAGCTCCGGGCAAGATAGTGGCGTGTGGGGTCGCTCGCCACCAGGGTGAAGGCGGCTGCGGCGGGAAGCGGGTCCGGCAACTCGAAGCTCGCCGCGTAGTCGGAGAAGCCCGGCGCGTCCGTCACCACGTGCAGCCCGCGGACGTTGCGAGCGAAGCGGAGGCCATGCCCCGCGACGGTGATGGGCTCCGTGAGGGGGCGTTGCGTCTCCGCGTCGAGGAATCGGATGGCGGCCAGGGCGCGGCTCTCGGTGCGTTCAAGAATCATCGCCTGGGCACCTCGTCAGTGAAGTCGAAGCGCCGCGCGACGACGGGCCGTCCAGCGGGTTTGCCCTGCACGTCGATGCAGACGACACGGGCGACGTATGTGACGGAAGGGCGATAAGGGCGTCGCAAGGCGTCCCACATCCGCAAGATGTCTTCCTGAGGAATTTCCGCCGGGACGATTTGCACCAGCTCGTCCGGGCGCCAGACGCCCACGGGGGACAGGTCAGAGGCGCTCAACGCGTTGTGCGTGTGAAGCTGCAACATGACCCAGGCCATGATGCGGTGCTCGTCGTCGACGTTTTCAGCCCAGACCGTGAGCAGGTAATGCAGGTCCAGCGCGAGCGGCGGAGGCGCTTCCGCGCGTGGCTCATTGCGCAAGTGCTCGTTGACGGCGACGCGGTAGAGGAAGAGGGTGACGCCTGGGACTTCGACCGGAGGGGTGTTTGTCTCGCTTCCAGCCATCTTTCCGCTTGGGACGAGCTCGAAACGGCACGTGGGCAGGCCTTCGGGCTCGTGAGACAACTCGTAGGCGTGTCTCAGATATGAGACCAGCGAATCGCCTACCGAATAGATGGCGGAAAAGCCGGCCACGTTGGTCCCCCCAAGTGCACCGCGTGTATGTTCTAAAGGTGAATGAGATTCGCCTTCGAGTATGGATATGGTGTCGAAACATCCACCTTGAGTCAAGTCACCTCATGCGGTGGGTGAATTGTTTGAGACCTGTTGAGACGGTGGGAGATGCCTATCGAGGTGCCTGAAGCCGGGCGAGCAGCGCGCGGACGATGTCTTCGGCGCTCGCGTCACGCCCCTCGGTTCCCGTGGGGGTGAGCGCTTCGAGCAAGGCCTTCCATTCCTCGGGCGGCTCATCGCCACGCTGTTCCAGGGCGGAGAGCAGCGGTTGGACGCGTGCGGTCAGGTCCGGGAGTTCAACGCCACGGGCGCCGAGGTCCTGCTGCAGCGAGCCGAGGAGCTGTAACAACTCGGCGGGTGTCTCAGGGCCTCGTGTGGCTGCGCCGTGCACGCTGCCTGGCGCGGAGCGCAGCGCGTGCTCCATCAGGTTTCCGAGCCAGGTGGCCATCGCTGGGGCATCGAAGTTCTCGGGAGCGCTGGGCGGGATGCCCGTATCGCTGGGCTGGGAGCGCGGCGGGGTGGCGTCCTCCGCATCGAAGCGGGCGCCGGTGCGGTCGCACCCGATCCACTGCACGCCGTCCACGATGGCGCCTCGGAAGTCCGCGTGACGGAAGCTTCCGCCTGACACGTTGGCACCCGTCAGGTCGGCGCCGCGAAAGTCCGCCTCGTCCAGCCGCACGTCCACGAGTGACGCGCCTGTGAGGTCTGCGCCCCGTAACTCCACGCCGACGCCTTCCGCGCCGTCGAGCACGGCTTCGCGGAGGATGGCGCGTGAGAACGATGTCTCCGAGAGCCGAGCCTTTCGCAGGTCGGCTTGGGATAGGTCCGTGCCGCGCGCGGAGCTGTCCTCGAGGCGAGCCTCGAGGAGCCGAGCCCGTCGCAGGTCGGCGCCATCGAGCCGGCACTGCCGGAGCGTCGCACCTTCCAGTACAGCGCCTTCGAGCACTGCCCGTTCCAGCGAACAGGCGGTGAGCCGCGCACCGCGGAGGCTGGCGCCACGCAGGCTGGCCTGGCTCAGCTCGAGTTTGTCTCCGCGCAGGTCGTCGCACTGGGCGCCCGCGAGGTCGGCACCATGGAACAGAAGGTCACGCGCGCGGGCCTTTCTCTGTTGAAGGGCCTGAAGGGTGTCGCGCGCGTTGGAGGTCATGCCTGCCTCCGACCCATGAGGCCGAGCGCATGGAGCTTCTCATGGAGCCGGACGATGAGCGCCGCGGCGCCATCATCGCCAGGGGCGGCGGTGTCGAACGCTTCGACGAAGACACTGGCGACCTCGTGCGCTTCCTCCGGTGTCAGCGAAGGGGGAACGAGCCGTCGAGCGACGGGGCGGCTCTCATATTCGTCTCTCAGTCGAGTCGTCTCATGGGCCAGGGCCTTGCTGAGGAGGGGCGCCAAGGCGCTGGCGGCCTTCCCCCGGGACTCGTGCTTGGGGCGCCAGAACGACCAGTCGAAGAGCATTCCCTGCAGGGCCTCGACGAGGTGCTCCCATTCATAGCTCCGGACCTTGATGGGCCCTGGCAGGGCCGTAACGAGCCAGATTGCGAACCAGCTTGCGAAGCTCCGAGTGAGCTCCTCGGTTGTCATCGTCGGAGGACTTGGGCGCGTGAGCACGTTTTCACCCGCGACCAACTTCGGGTCGAATGGTCGCATGACATCGCTGCTCATCGCCTCAAACAGGTCGAGCGGCGTGAGTGTGTCATCGACGTCTACTGCTTGCCCTCGGTACCCTGGAGCCTTTCCGAGCGCTCTTCGGACCTCTGCCACGAGTGGCGTTGGGCCTTCGAACTGCAGGCGAGCACTCTGATCTCGATATTCGACCTCGAGCCAGACGGCGATTTCCTTCTTGAAGCGCGCGAACGGCGATGAGAGCGGGGTCATCAATCGGTAACGGAACATTGCTTAATTTCCAGGCGTGCTTGCGGTGGTGGGCATCGGGAGGCCGGCTCGGGCCCTCGTCCGCTGGACAACACCTAGCACGTAAAAGAAATGCTCCGGGTCTTGACGATAGAGTTGCGCCATTTCCATTGGATTGTTGAAGCGCTCAAGGCCCATCGTGACGACCTCGGTCGCCGGGCTGTCGTAGACCTTCCCAACGTACTTGTCGATGAACCCGCCTTCGTAGGCATGTTCGTAGGGTTTGTAGGATTCGATGCCGGTGAGCGTACTCAACGGTTTCGTCTCGATGGGTTGCCCCGGTTGGACGAACCGCCGGGCGCGGGCTTCGACGAAGGACTTGGATGCGGAAGAGATCTCGGGATCGACGTGCTCGATGCGGTGGGAGAGTTCGTGATGCATCGTCGTCGATGAGGGCTTGTTTCCGACGTTGATGTATCGCGCGGCATGAAAGTACTCCGCACGGTTGTCGTCAGTCCTGGGCCCCTTGGTCAAGAAGAATCCTTCTGGCGGCGCATTGCCCGTCATCCGGTAGTGCTCGGCAATGTCTGCGCGAACCTCCGCCTCTGTTCGGTGATGGGAATGGATGGCCTTCAGGCCCTCCGGTGTGATGGCCGGAGCATCTGCAATCGCCGCTGCAGGCGGGGTTGCTTCTCCCAGGAGGGCATTGCGCAATTCGGTCATGATCTCCGCGGCCTTCGCCTTGTTTGCGGAGGAGCGACTCTCCATTGACGTCAGCAGCCAGTCTCGGGCGTTCTTGTACCGGTTGTACTCATGAGTGAGGTCCGCTTGTTGGGCCTCGATACGTTCGATTTCTGCCTTGTTCGCCACGTAGTCCTTCCGGAGGTCTCCGAGGCCTTTCTGCATGATCGGATCGTTGGAGATCTCCTGCATTCGAGTGTTGAACTCTGCCAACGCGGCGGTGTCGCCCGGATAGACTTTATGGACCAATTCGTCCAGTCGGCTCCGCATTCCCTTGGAGATGCTCTCCATGAAGTCGATGCCGTTCTTGATGAATTCGAGGTGAGGCGCGCTCGCGGACGGAGCGTCGATGTTGCCAGACCAGCCCACCGTCTGACGTGCTCGCCCATCTGGATTGATCTCAATGTCGTCAAAAGTGCCGGGCTTGTCCTTGGGCTTCGTGCCGGTGGTGCTGGACGCGGCTGCCCGGCCGTCCAACTCCGCCTCTGCGTTGGCGCGCGGATTCTTACCAACAAGGGATTCGGGACTTAGGGCGGGCTCTGTCTCGGTCTTCGAGTGAAGCGTTGCGGTGGGGGCCGACTGGGCTTCGGGGCGCGGAGTCGCGGTGCTCGCTACTTCTGCCTCAGGCCGTGGGGGCGTGGAGACGTCTGCCTCCACCTGGGGGCGTGGGGGCGTGGCGACGTCTGTTTCCGCCGTGGGACGTGGCGTCGTGACGTCGGCCTCGGCCTCGGGACGTGGCGTCGTCGTGACGTCGGCCTCGGCCTCGGGGCGGGGGCTTACGGTCGTCACGGCCTCGCTCTCCGCTGGAGGCCGGGGAGCGATGGACTCGCGGAAGGCACGGGCCCTCGAGCCGGGCACGACACCCGCGCCGCGAGCCATCCACCGTTGCTGGACGCGCTTGATGCGAGGGACTTCGCCGAAGCCGCCGGTGACGACAGACATCAGCACCGACATTCCCAGCGCGTGCCAGGAGAACTCACCCGTGATGAGCTGGGTGGCGACTTCAAGCACCGCATCGGCGGCGATATTGGCCACGAACTGAAGGGCCACGCTCTTGACGGCGTTCTGGATGAGGGCGCCCGCGCCCGCGCCGAACACGCCGCCAATCGCACCCATCAGCGCGGCCTTGCCCACGCCCGCCATGAATCGCTCGCCCGATGCCCAGTTGTTGAGGACCTGGATGGCGGCCGACGTCGCCGCGCCGACAATGGCACCGCCCACGATGGTGCCAATGGTCGCGGCTGCCGCTCCGGCGCCCAGCGCGCTCGCCGCCGCGCCTACCGCGCCGATGACCGCCGGGCCAGCGACCAGTGCCACCACGATGACGATGGCGATGATGAGCACCACCGCCAGCACGCCCTTCCAGGCGGGCTGTTCCTTCGACGCCGCCTCTTGGGCCTGGATGGGAATGTCACAGTCGAGCTGCGCCTTGGAGGCGCGGAGGCTCTGTTCCAGCGCGTCCGCGGAGTCCACCAGTGCACTCTCGACATGGGTGAGAATCGTCGTGCAGGTCGTCTGGAAGCCGGTGGCCACGGTCTCCAGGCCGGTGGCTCCGTCCGAAGCCACCTGTTGTGCTTGCGTGGTGAACGCGTCGCGCTGCTGGCCGAAGCTTGTGGTCGCTCCTGCCGCCAATGCGCCCATGGAAGCCGTGAAGGAATCAACCAGGGCCGCTGTCGCTTCCTCGGAGGACTGGCCCAGCCGCAGCATGGCCTCCAGCCCTTGGTTCCCCACGCCGTCCACGCGCTCCAGGGCGCCGGCGGCTCCATGCTCCACCTGGGAGACGAGGCCATCCAGCCCGCCTTCGAGCCCGCCCATGGCTTGCCCGAGGATGCGCTCCAGTTGTTCGCCCTCTGGAGCGGACTGCGTGGAGAACAGGTCGCGCACGCCCGTGAGCGCCTGCACCAGGGTGTCGATGGCGCCCGTCACGGCATTCTGGATGGACGTCGCAGAGGCGAAGGCCGCCAGCTCGATGAGGACCTGTTGTAGGTAGCCCGTGTCGTTGACGGACTGGCGCTGGTCGTGCTCGTGGCGGTCCAGCCGGGCCAACTCGGCGATGAATGCCGAGTCGACGGAGGCCATCATCGAGTCGCGCGTGGTCTCCGCCTGCGTCAGGGCTTGTGTCCGGCTGCTTTCGAGCGCGGCGGCGAGTTGCTCGTACTGCGTGTCGAGCGTCTCGCGGGCACGGCGGGCCGCGGCGATGACGCCGCAGCGGTCCCGCTGGCGCCCCTTCATCGCCTCGCCGGCCTGCTTCGTGGCCGTGTCCACCAGGCTCTTGCGATAGCCCTTGGCCGTCTCGCGCGCGGCCTTCATCTGGGCCTCGGCGCGGCGGTCGGTCAGGTAGCCCGCGAAGAAGCTGTCCTTCTTGTTGATCTTGCAGCCTTCGTATTCCTCCGCGTACTCCTCGCCGAGCTGGACGCACTCATCGCCCACTGTCGGGCCGAGTGCTTCGTGGGCAATGCGGGCCTGGGCGTAGAGGGAGTTGACGCTGTCCAGCGTGCCGGACTCCTGCTCGTCAACGAGCATCAGGCTGGAGTCGTAGACGGCCCGGAGCGACTCGATCGCACTGTCGGTCTCCGAGTGGATGGTGGAGACGGTGGTGGAATGCTCGGACAGGACTTGCTGGCGGGCTCCTTCGGCCTGGGCGGTGGCGGCGACGCGTGCCTGCTCCACGCTGGCGCTGATGGCCGCCTTCTGTTCCTCCATGGAGGCGGAGATCGCGCTCTTGTACGTCTCGGCGAGCGCGCCGATGCGGGCTGGAACATCATCCAACGTCAGGAGAACCGCGTCCTCGATTCGATTGGCCGCCTGAAGGAAGAACGCGTCCGCGCGTGAGTTCGCGTCAACACGTCGCGCGTCGTCCGCCGACGTCGCACCTGGCGCCGGGACGAACTGCACGCCGCCCCGGAGCGAAATGGCACCGGCCCCGGCATTGGCGAGCGAGGCGGACGCACTGCCATGTGCTGCCACGGCATCCCACCGCTGGACTTCGGTCGTGTCGATGGCTTCGTCCAGCGGCGTACGAGCGGCCTCATTCGCGGCGTCTTCCGCCGGGGCTCCGCCGTTGCCCCCAGATGCCTCCGAGGACGGTGCGGCCGCAGCGTCACCCGTGGGGGCCCCTTCCGCGGAAGCTCCAGCGGCTTCAGGGGTGGAAGCGTTGCTGTCCAGCGTGGACTGCGCGGGCGCCGCGGCTTCCGTGGAGGAGGGCGCCTGCTCGGAGATGGCTTCCTCAATGGGGCAGTTGTCTCGCTCCTCGGCATCGGGACTGACGCTGGACGCGGCTTCCTGTGACTCCGTGGGCGCTGGCTCGGGAGGCTCTTGTTCGGGCTCCTCCTCGGGCTCTTCAATGGCCTCCGTGTAGCAGGTTGCGTTCTGGGGGCCGCCGCCCGCGCAGGTCTGTGCGCCCTCGGTGCCGCCAGGAGGGGCGGCCGTGTCGCTCGTGGGCTCTGCTGGACCGGAAGTCAGTGCATCCGTCGCGGGGCCCGCCGCGGCGCCAAGCGCGCTTCCAGCGGCCCCCGAGCCGCTGTCAGTAGACTCTCCATCCTCGGCCGAGCGGGCTTCGGTCGATTCGCGCGAACCTCCGTTGGTGGTGCCTCCGCCACCTCGTGGCCTGGGCATTCGGGAGGGGGCCGCGGGCGGTTCGAAGAGGCGGTGGACGTTGGCTGCGAGGAAGGGCTGGACGGGCGCTGCGCTCGGAGACGTTCCCGTCACCGGAGGACCGGAGGGGCCCACCGCGCGGTCGAGGATGGGCTCGGCGGTTTCGCCTCGGACCACGGCGTCAGCGGCCTCATCCGCTTGGCGCTCGTAGGGGTCTCCTGGGTGGCCGACGCCGTCATGGAGTTGTACGCCGGAGCGCTGCTGAACAGCATGCGCCGCTTCGTGTGCTGCCAGTCTCAGGTCAGGTGGGCCACGAAAGGCGATGCGATTGCCCATTGTGAATGCATGGGCCCCCATCCGGTCGCTCGCGAGCGCGGCCTCACCGCCCACACGGGCCGTGACGTTCGACAGGTCATGGCGGCCGAACGCCTGTTGAACCTGTGCGAAGTGGGGAAGGGGAGCGCTGGCATCCTTCACACCTGCATGGGCCTCGCGCCGGATGGCCGCGGGCCGTGACTCCACGGTGCCTCCGGCTGCCTGAGGCTGCACCGCGTCCTTCTCCCCGCACGCCGCGCACGGGCCACCTCCGGATTCACATGCCGCGCACTTCGCCTGGACCGGAGTCCCGAGGGGGGACGCCAATCCACCTCGCATGTAACGCGGGACACCCGATGCGGAGTTGGGGCGGGCGCGTGCGCCAGGGCCGCTCTCGCCGGACCGCCCGCGCAGGAAGGCGGGAACGCCAGGAGCAGATCGCTCCGACGGCGCGCTCTCAGGACGTCTGGATGAATCCGAAGGCCGGGTCGACTCACTCCGGCGTACCGACTTTGACGTCGCTCGGCTCACGGATGCGCGCCCCCTGGTGATTCATACCGGAGGAGTCCACGTGTTCACTGTCAGTGTCAATGGGCGGCACTGTGGTGAACTGAAGCCGACTGTGAGAGCCCGGTGGGGCCGGAGATTTCGCCGGCGCGAATCCCAATCCGACCTGGGAGGTTTGGAATTGACGCAGCCGGGTCAAGCTGAGGCGCGGGTGGGACGTGTTCAAGCAGACGCGGTTTGGAGCATGTCTCAGGAAGGCCGAGCCGGCGGTCGTGGACGCGCATCGAGGCTCACGACCGCCGCCCGCCCTGGGGGCTCCAGCGGCGGGCCGCCGTCGGGTCAGCTCAGTCGTTCCAGGCCCGGTAGTGACCCCTGAGGATGGCGGGGGTGCGGCGTCAGTCGCGCCCCCGTTGTCGTTACGGCTCGTCGAGCGCGTCTAGCTGAACCTGGGCAAGCTCGCGGTAGAACGGGACGACTTCAACATTGAGCAGTTCCAGGAAGGGCGTGCGTGCGGCGTCAAGGTCGCCTGCCTCCTGGTGCTTGATTGCTTCGGTGATGGCACGCGACAGGCGCCGCGAGCCCACCCGGATACGCTTCGCAATCTCTTTGAGCAGCGCGGCGGCGCTCACATCGTCCTGGAGTGCCTCGGTGACTTCCTGTGGCGCTATGGCTACTTCGGAAGCGGTATTGGTCAGGAGCGCGCGGTTTTCATCCGTGAGAACGAGCGGTTCTACAAGGTCGGTAACGCGGCGGTTCAACTCCCTGATTTCGTGCCAAGTGCGGTGTTCCGGCATCGAAAGCCCCTATCGACTTCTACGGCTTCAAAGGGTCAAGTCCCGAATCGTGTGTAGGAGGGGGGGCGGGGGAGGAATGCGCCTCGGAGGCATCAAGCAGCGGCGGGGGCAGGGGGGATCTCAGCAGGAACATGTCGAGGTAGCGGCGGTCATCCCAGATGCCGGCGACCTCAAGCGCGACGACGTCTACCTGGCTCGCCTGGCCAGCGCCGAGGGGGGGCCTCCGATGCGGGCTACTCCGGATCAAGTGCCCAGGTTCCGTTCTCCCAGTGCCTCAGGGTCATGATTGCGTCGAGGGCGCCGATGCCCCCTTCCTTCGCCGCAGCCTCCAACACGGCCTTGGCTTCCGCCGTCCGGTAGCGGAGCAAGAATCCAGCCGCCATGGCGCGAATGTCCGTACGGGGATGTGTTAGCAGCACGGCGAGGGCTTCCCGGCCTGCATCCCCGTACGCCCGGAGTTGCTGAAGCGCCGCGATGTACTGCTTGGCGTGGCGATTCC
The DNA here is from genome assembly GCF_032612255.1 of Myxococcus sp. MxC21-1. Taxonomy (NCBI): domain Bacteria; kingdom Pseudomonadati; phylum Myxococcota; class Myxococcia; order Myxococcales; family Myxococcaceae; genus Myxococcus; species Myxococcus sp. MxC21-1. The sequence continues at coordinate 5,360,292 of NZ_CP123278.1, read as the reverse complement.
CCGTCTTGGCATCTCCTCGCCGGATGGCATCGGTCTGGGCCGCGACGTTCCGCGCGAATTGATCGACCAGTTCCTCCAGCGTCATCACCAGAACCCCTTCGTCACGTTCTCAATGGCCAGCAGCCCAAACTCGCGTTGGGCCTCGTAGGACTGCGTGCTCAACCACTGCCTCACGGTCTGTGTATACGACTGCGTGATGGAATGGCGAATCGATGAGTAGAAGGCACTGACATCCGTGTGCAGGCGCTTGTCCAGCGAGATGATGTTGGCGGTGTTGTGGAGGGCCTGGGGGCCGAAGCGCTTCACGTTGCCCGGGGTCTGCTCGACGATGTGGTGCCACTCCTTGTTCTTGCCCGCCGGGCCCATGGCCTTCTTGAAGCCACTGAACGAGCCCCAGGCCCTGTAACCCGTGGGACGCGCCTTGGCGGAGGCGCCGCCGCCCGTGCCCCTGGCCGCCATGGCCACCGCGCCGGGCGCAAGGGCGATGGTGACGTTCTCCGCGCTCACGGCCACCGTTCCCACGCCCGCGACCGCCGCGAGCCTGATGCCCACCTGCGCTTCGGCCTGCACCGCCGCCTGCGCGGCACCGGGAAGCCTTGGCACCTTCGACCCCAGCCCTGCCGCCGTGTTCCCAATGGCGGCCGTGGCCAACATGGCGAACGCGCGCGCCGCGTTGCGGCCCATGACCTTGCCGTAGCGCTCCCCCGCCTCGCGCAGCTCGTCAAACGTGGTGGCCCGTTCCGCCTCCTCCACCAGCCGCTTGAAGCCCAAGATGAGGCTCCAGAACGTATCGACCCCCACGTAGGCAATGAGGGAGGCGGTCATCACGGCGGCCACGCCCTTCGAGAAAGGCTCGGGCACCGCGAGCAAGATGCAGTACGTGGTCCACGTCCAAAGAACCGCCGCCATCATGGCCTGGGGGTCGGCCATGTCCTTGAAGGCGTCCATCATCTCGTCCAACACGACGCCCTGGGCCAGGGCCATGGCCAGGGCGTAACGGCCATCCCCGGTGACCGTGGGGTTCTCCACCAGGAGGCGCAGGCAATCGCCGGGCCTGTCCGTGCGCTCGCACCAGCGCAGGTAGGCGCGCGTCAACTCCACCTCTGTCGCGGGTGGTTCGCCCGCCAGGTGTTCGCCCGGTCCCAGCGGGATGACACGGTGGCCGCGCGGCTCATACAGGTACGAGCCGCTGCGCGAATCCACCTCGAACAACCGCCGGGCCGTTTCCTGGGGACGAGTGGACGGCCGCACGCTCTGTGCGAGCGCTTCTACGGCTTCAACGAAGTCGTCTTCGTCGAGCTCCACCGGCGCGGCATCGCCGCTGCGTGGGGTGAGGACGATGGGCTCGCCGTGGCCCGTGTGCAGGCGCACGGACTTCGTGGTGCCGCTGCATCCGACCAGCATCGCGAGCAGTAGGGGAATCGACCATCGCGGCAGCATGCGGAGCCCTCCTGGCGCTGGCCCCCGTTCGCTGGGAGCCCAGTGTCGAGGCGAGGTCTTGCAATACCAGATAGACCTGACAGGTGCTTCGGGCTGGAGCGGCGCTGGGTCGCGTGCGTAAGGCTGTGGGCGTGCCTACGGGAACGTCACGCCGGAGAGCATGATGGCGCGCAGCCCGCCCGGCCCCCACAGCTTCAGGGTGTACGTGCCTCGGGCCGCATCCGGCGTCGCTTCCGCCTCCACCACGACGCGCCCGCGCGGATCACGAGAGATGGGGGCCTTCTGCCAGACCGTCAATATCTTCAGCGATGCGCCCGTCCTGCTCACCAGCGATGCGCCTTCCGCAGACCAGGGATTGGCAGCATCCAGGTTCTCAAACTCGATCGAGATGGCCACGCGGGCAGGGGCGCGATAGCTCCATGCACGCAATGTCCGGGCCGCATTGCCTGGATGTTGGTGGAGCTCCTTGTTGACCAGGAGGAACTTCGCATCGACGCCTTCCTCCTTGATGATGCCGGTGGCGAGGAGACCCGCGATGCCGCCTGGACCTTCGTGCTCCACGCGTAGCCGCGCGTTCTCCTCGTGGCATTGCTGGGTCTCCGCGCGGGCCGCCATCGCCTCCTGCTGGTAGGACTCCGCCGTACGTGGCTGACGCCACACCTCGATGAGTCGCTCGGCACGCGCGGGGTGGGTGACGAGGACAAAGGCGGCACCGCGGGGGACCGAACCGTCCTGGAAGAGCACCGTCAGCCGCAGGCGCTCGCCGGGCAAGACTTGCTCCGAGGGCACCAGCCGGAGCGTGCTCCGCCCGAGGTCCACGAGCGAGAATCGCTTTTCGCCCTCGAGTACGACCTTCGCCGGATCGAGGGCGGCATCGAACTCGAAGGTGGTGGACACCCGCGGACTTATCTGGACCTCGGTGGGCGGCATCGCCTCGGATGGCTCCGCCAAGAGTTCGACACGGCGCACCTCGGGGCTCGCGGCCGTGGAAGACGGTTGGGCGGTCGCGGCTCCAGATAGGAGCATGAGCACCGCGAGAAGGGCGACAGGTGACGCGGGCACGGTCGGTCCTCACTCGAAGCGGCGCACGGCCTTCAAGTCCAGGCTGAAGTAGACGATGGCGCTGCTGGGGTCACTTACGGGCTCTCGCTTCAGGAGCCCGATGCGGGCGTCCTGTGCCTCGACGAACTGCACACAGACGGGGATGCGCTCATTCTCGGGAGTACGCGCCTCGGTGAGCCGTCCGTAGACCCGCTCCGGGCCGACGAGGAGCTGCCCGGAGAACAGGGTCTGCGAAGGCATGCGTCCCCAAGGGGCTACCATGCGAACCGTCGTCACGCCCTCGCGGACCTTGACGAACCCCGCGTCTTTGCCGGGGCTCAGGGCGAAGGTGGTCAAAGGACGCTCAAGTCCGGGGGCGAAAAGTCCGAGCTGTTCCATGGCCTCAACGGCCCCGGGAGGACAGTCCTCGGGAGGCGGCGTCGGGCGCACCTGGGAACCAGGACACGCCATCGAAAGGCAGGCCGCGACACCCAGGCCAATCGCCTTGCCAGCGGCTGTGCCCCGGAGGCGCTGCGGCTCGGGCTGGGGGAGCATGCCGGTGTCCTTCTTCATCTTCACGGAGGCCTTCTCCTTGGAATACGTCGCGGGAACGGCGACGGCCGCAAGGGTGGATGCTCCATTGAGCGGGCCTGCGGCCTCGTCAGCTTCCAGTGGCCTCCAGGGTGCCGCCACTTCCTGACCGGGACTCCAGGACGTGGGAACGAACGCGGAACCGCCGGGGCCCGAGCCCACGGTGACATGGGAATGGGGCGCCATCCCGTGACGTGCGGCAGGAGGGGAGGAGGGCATCAGTCCGCGCGCGAGCACCAGCCCGCCCACAATCAAGACCACCACGAGCGCCATCCAGGCCGCCACGCGCAGGGCCTTGGAATGGCCGGCGAGTGCCGCGGGCGGCGGCTCGAACGGGATGGCCACTGCGTTTGCATCGGGTTCGTACGCGTCCCCGGCTTGTGGCGGACGAGGCCCGCGACGAGGCCGGGCCTTGCGCCGCTTCAGCCACTGCGCCAACTCGTCTTCGACCGCTTGCGGCGCCTCCGCGAGCGTGGTGGCGGTGTCCGCGCCATGGGCGTCACAGAGCTTCACGTCCCAGGCTTCGTCCGCCTGGGCCAGCAGGGCCTCCAGCTCCGCGCACAGCGTGTCGGCGTCGGGGTGCCGCTCCTCGGGCGTCTTGGCCAGCAGGCGCATGCACACGTCGCCGAGGGCCCCGGGGACGCGCGGGTTGAGCGCCTGGGGCGGTCTGGGGGCGCGGTTGAGCACGGCCTCCACGCCCTCGGCCTCGTCCGGCAGGAAGGGCTGCCTGCCCGTCAGGAGCCAATAGAGCACGACGCCCAGCGCGTACAGGTCATCCGAGGGGCCGGGCTGGTAGGAGCGGCCACGCTCGTCGCCGTGCTCCTGCTGGAAGCGCCAGGCCTCGGGCGCGCGGTACTCCAGGGTGCCCGGCGGGAGCACGCCGCCGGTGATGCTGGGGGCGCTCTCGTACCCGCCCGCGCCGAAGTCCACCACCACCGCCTCGCCGTCCGAGTCGCGCACGACGACGTTGCTCTCCTTCAAGTCCCGGTGCACCACCTTCGCCCGGTGCGCGGCGCCCAGCCCGCGTGCCACGCCGAGCACCTTGCGCACCACCTCACGGGCCGAGGGGTTCTCCTCCGTGGCCCACACGTCCAGGCGGCGCCCCTCCACGTAGTCCATGACGATGAAGAAGGACTGGGGCGCCTCGTCCGGCCACTGGCCGTGTCCACGGATGCGCACCAGGTTGGCGTGCTTGAGCCGCAGGAGGATGGCCACCTCGCGCTCCGCCCACTCGGCCAGCCCCCAGAGCGGGATGAGCTTGAGCGCGGAGCTCCGCTCTCCACGCCGGGCGCGGTACACGGCGCCGAAGCCCCCGGCCCCCAGCCGCTCCTCCACCAGGTACCCGCCAATGTCCGTGCCCGGGGGCACGACGGGATGCAGACGCGGGCTCACGAGTCCTCTCCTTCAGCGGGGCGTACGGGCTCGGCGTTCCTGGACATGCGCTCAACGGGCAATGGAACTCGTGAGAGTTCCCCCCGCGAAGCAGCGCGGGAGGAGCATAGACCTTGGACGGATACCATGGTTGAACCTGTTGAGGTATATGCTCGGAGTGCTGTCCCCGCGGCATTCTCCTCTTTTCCCAGGTCTCTTCATGTACGCGAAGCTCTCCCAGCGGATTGGAACCCAGGTCCGCGCTGCCCGGCATCGAGCGGGCCTGTCGCAGGCCCAGGTGGCCGAGGCCATCCACGTGCCGACGCTGGTGCTCAGTCGCCTGGAGCGCGGCAGGTTGTTGCCCAGCCTCCCCACGCTGGTGGACTTGTGCGGCGTCCTTCGTGTCTCCGTGGACCTCCTCCTGAGCGGCGAGGGCCGGCGTTTCCCGCGCCCGAGGGGGCCGGCCGGTAGGTGGGGCGGCGCCGTGTGACAGGGGGCTCGTCGCGCATCGACACGGCCGCCAAGATGCGGCAGGAAGGGCGTTCCCGAGTCGCGGGCCTCCTGCCCGCGGCAGACGGGGTCCTCGGTGTTCCTGGTACCTCGACGCATGAACGAAGAACTGGCGACCCGCATTGGAAGTGCCGCCCGAGAGGCCCGGACGCAACTCGGGCTCACGCAGGCGGAAGTGGCCGAGAAGCTGGGCCTGGCGCACATGGTCTACAGCCGCCTGGAGCGCGGGAAGATGCTGCCCAGCGTGCAGACGCTGCTGCGGATGTGCGCGGTGCTGCGCATCGGCTCGGACGAGTTGCTGGGGCTCGCGGACGCGGAGGAGGGGAAGGGGCGCGAGGGCCGGGCGGAGCGCCCAGGCTGCGGCAGCTCACCGGCCTCGCGCGAAAGATGGACGAGGAGCAGCTCGACGCCCTCGTGAAGGTGGCCCAGGTGTTGCTGCGTTGAAGCGGCACCCGGCCGCCCGTGCTCACTTCGCGTTCGGCGCGGGCGTGGCTTCGTCGGCGTCCAGGCCCTCGGGGAAGATGCCCGCTTCGTCCAGCTCCACCCGGTCGCGCAGGACGGAGGCGTCCGACAGCATCCGCGCGAGTTCCTCGCTCGCCTCCTTTCGTCCGAAGGGCTGGGACAGTGCCGCGAGCGCCGCCCGCAGGGCATCACGCAGCTCTGCGGCCGAGGTGTAGCGCTCGGAGGGCTTGCGCTGGAGGGCCTTGTGGATGATGGCCTTGAGCGCGTCCGGCAGGCCCGCCATCGCGTGCTCCACGTCCTCGGGGCGGTAGCGGCCGACGAGCGCGATCATCTGCGTGAGGGGCACGGAGGGTGCCTCCTCCGTCTTCACGTCCAGGGCGGCGGTGGGGGCCTGCGCGTCCTCCAGGTCGAAGAGGTGCTTGCACGTCAGCATCTCCATGAGGACGAGGCCCAGCGAGAAGATATCGGACCGGCCATCCATGGGCTTGCGGTGCAGGTACTCGGGCGAGGCGTACGCCACGTCGCCCTTGAGCAGAAGGCCCGGGGTCTCCTCCCGGCCCACCATGAGCGAGTAGGCGGCGCCGAAGTCCGTCACCTTCACCTCGCCGCTCCGGGCCACGCGGATGTTCCGGGGGGCGACGTCGCGGTGGATGATGCCCAGCGGCCGGTTCTCCGAATCCCTCAGCGTGTGCGCGTGGTGGAGGGCGTCGGCAATCTCGGCGGCGATGTAGAGGGCAAAGGCTGCGGAGAGCGGCCGCTCGCGCATGGTGGCGAGGCTGATGACGGTGTCCAGCGTGGGGCCGTCCACGTACTCCGCGATGATGTGCGGCCTGTCGGCGTGGATTTTCAGGTGATGGACATGGGCGATGGCCGGGTGGTGGAGGCGGAAGGCGAGCTGGACCTCCTCGATGAGCCGCTGGCAGCGCTCGAAGGAGGCGGGGTTGCGCAGGCGTTTGATGGTGACGTGCCCGGCGAGCCCATGGGGGAGGTGACGCTCGGCCAGGAGCACCACCTCCCCATTGCCCCGCCGCTCCAGCGTGCGGAGGGCCGCATAGGTGGTGGTGTCGATGGTGAACCGGAGCCCGGGTCGGGCGCGCTCCAGGTCGGAGCTGTTCTCCGGCGTCGGGTCCGCGAACTTCGTTTCGTGGGTCGGCGTGCGGTCATCGGTCATGGGCGGCCTCCTGATGGGATTGAGACGCGCGGCGGGCGCTGGCACGGGCGTCCCGGCGCTCTGATTGGTCATGGCTGCGGGAGACGGGCTCGGTGGCTGTCGCAGTCATGGGTCTACTATTTATAGACCCTTCAGGTATTTCAATCGCTCCCAGGGACTCGGCGCTACGCCAATGGGCCGAAGACGGTGCCGAGGGGCGCCAGGGCCCTTCACGCTCGGCTGCCGAAAGGACACGGAGGAGATACTCCCTGCCGAAGGGGCTACATTCTGACTTTTCTTGGATGTCGGGGATGAGTGGTAGTCAGGAGGCTCCTGTTCCAGAGGTCTCCATGACATCCAGGCTGCTGTTCCCGGAGGGCATAGGTGCGCTGTTCCCGGGGGCGTTCGCCTCTGTGGGCCTGGGATGGACCATGCGCGCTGACTCGCTCCGGGCCCTTTGGGTGGGTCTGCTGCTCGTTCTTGCCCTGCTGTCCACAGGCTGCCTGTCACTGACACCACCGCCCGGCCGGGGGATGAACCTCCGTCACGCGCCGCACGAGGCGGCGGCGCCTACCTCGGCTGAGGGGCCAAGCGTTGAGGCTCCGGGTGTCTTCGCCTCAATGCCTGAGTCCGAAACGCCGGAGCGGCTGCATCGGCGACAGGCCTCCCGGGTGGAAGTGACAGGGGTGGGCCTGGACCGCGCGGAGAGGGATGCGCACCAGGGCGCCCTCGCGGCCCAGTTGGCATTTCGCAGCGCCCTTCTCGACGTTTCGGACCCCACCCGCCGCATCGCCGGCGAGTTCTCCAGGCTGAAGGCCCGTTGGCGGGGGATTCGCGTCGGAGACGGCGTTTTCGTCCGCTACGTCGATTTCGGCACCCAGCAGTTGCGGTGGATTGACGCCCACCTCGCCGCCGTCACCCGGCTGGCCAACGCCGCCTCGGAGGTGAAGGACCCGGACATGCAGCTCGCCCTGTTGCGCCTCGCTGGCCCACGGCTCGAGGCCGCCATGACGGGCTCGCTCCTGCTCGCCGTTTGGCTCGACTTTCTCCTCCTCGCTGAAGCCGTGCTCGCCCAGCAGCTCTACAGCGTGGAGAGGATGTTCGCGGATCTGTGGCGCTGGCAGGAGATGCTCAAGCCCGCCATGGCGGCGCTCTCCTCTCTGGAGCCCGGGCAGATGGAGGCCGCGGCGCAAGACGTCCCCGCGCTTGTAGGCCAGCTCTCGGGCGAGCTCGCCGCGACCATCGCGACCGTGCGCAAGGGAGCCGAGAACGTCGCGAAGATGCTGGTGCTCAAGGATGCCATCGAGGCGCTTACCCTGCTTTCGGCGTTGAAGTTCTCGCTGCCCCCGGTGTCTCCGTCCGCTCCCGCCCTGCTCGGCATTGGACTCTCGGTGGGAGGCGACGGCGTGATGATGGGCACGCGAACTGTCGTGTCTGCCGAGTGGGTGGAGATGATGCGCCAGTTGGTGCGCGCAGGCGTCCTCTCCCTGCCCGTCGTCAGTGCCGCCGTGCGGATTCAGGCGGGCCAGGGGATGCTGGCGCAGGCGCATGGCGAGCTGCCGCAGGGCGTGCGCGAGGCATTGGGCGACGGACCTGAAGTGCGTGCCATGCGCGTGACGGGCAGGGCGGGGGCTGGCATGGCCGAGCCACCGCGGCACCACGTCCTGCCAAAAGAGTTCCGCGAATGGTTCGAGAGGCGCGGCTTCACTGGCGACATGGACATTGACCAGTTCTGCGTCAAGCTGGAGCAGGCTCACCACGAGGCCATCCACGGCGGGGGCGACTGGAAGCTGGGACGCACATGGCCCGGCGAATGGAACCGGATGATCATGAGCCGATTGCGTGAGGCCGAGGTGTTGGCCGGACGGATGTTGACGCGAAACGAGAGCCTGGAGATCGTCGCGAAGAATATGAGGGACTATAAGATCCCGATGAACTTCACCCGCTGGAGAGGACGATGAGCGACGAGCGTGCCTGGCAGGGCAACGTGAAGGCGCGCCTGTATGAGCGGGTCCGCGAGCACGGCTACGATTCGCTCACCGCCTTTGCCAAGGCGCGTCCTGCCGTCCCGTTGTACTCGCTGGCCGAAGAGCTTGGAAAGGATGACGTTGCAGCCGTGCAAGTATTGAGCGGATTGCTTGGCGAGGCGGAGCAGCGCAAGCAGGTCACACGCTTTGTTCGAGACGTGCTTGTGCGCGAGCTGTCCGAAGGTCTCCCCAACGGCTGGCCGGCCGTTTTGAATGACGCCAACCGTTTCGAAGTCGCCAAGGCGCTCAGCTCGTGGATTGCCTACACCCCAGAAACTCATCAGGACAGAGCAAGACAGGTCAGCGCAGCGCTCCTCGCCAAGCCACCACCGCCCGGCTGGCGTCCGCTCGTCCCCGACGACGAGCTGCTGCTCACGCTCCTTCCTGACGAGTAAGCTTGACCGTCAGCGGCCCCCATACAAGCCGAACTGGAGGTTTCACGGGTCCAGCAGGGCTGTCATGGTGCTGTCGGCAAAAATGAGCGCTGCGGACGCCGGCTGAACCTCGGGCCCGGCGAGCGCCCACTGCGCGAACGTCGCCATGGCGGGCTCCTTCCGTTGGCCGGACGGATACAGAAAGCGCCCGGCTGACCTGACGCGAGAGGAGCTGGTTGCCGCACTTGCCCAGAATGAATGGGGGCTTGAGAGAACTGCGAAGCAGTTCGGCATTGCGGTGAACACGCTGAAATCGAAAATGGAGCGATTTGACATTCCGCGTCCTTCGGCACGGGGGCATCGATGAAGGCGAGCGCGATGGCTTGATGGAGTTGCCCCCGTCAAATCGGACAGCTCAGGGTTGGGAATTAGCAGTACGGAATTCGCGGGGCTTCCACCACCACGTCACCCTCTGTGCCGTCGCCCACGGATTCCTCGCGCTCCGTCGGGCGCTTTTCCCCCCGGAGCCGAGTGCACTGGACGCTACCGATGGTGCGGCGCGCGCTTCAGCCGCTCTTGCTACGCCAGATTGGCACCTGCCCGCTCTGCAACAGGGCCATCAGTCTCAGAGCTCCGCCTGAGTTACCCTCTCGAATGTGACCAAGTCGTATTAGGAGTTGGCTATTTCCAGTTGGGGGGACGCTGAAGTTTTTTATCCAAAAATCGACTGAACTCTTCGAATTCAAAAGTGAGGTCCCCGTTGTCAGAAATGATCCGACAGTTCCAGAGACGCAAGTCGCTAGTCTGAATGTGGAAATATTTCTCGCTATAGCCAGTACCAAGCAGATCGCGAAGATCTGCGGCGACATAGTCGGCGATCTTCCCTTCCTTTTTTTCCGAATCAAAGGTGAATCCATAGGCTGAAATTACTCCGATGGGTTTTGCGATGTTGGAGGTGACTGCTTCTCCGTCGGGGCTGATTTCGATCTGTGGCTCTAGAATTTCGAGGTAATTCAATGTCACGTCTCCTTGGAGGATGAATTGACGCATGGCGTATAGTCCGCCTGTGCTGATGTTGGAAGGGCTTGATGTATTGGTTCTCGAATCTGCTTTAGGGGTGCGTGGGCTTTGGTGGTTGTGGTCTGCCCCCCGATTTTCGGACCAGTAGAAGCGTGAGAGAATCCTCGCGGCCAGGAGGTAGGTCGGATCGTGACCAAGACGGTGTCCTCGGACCCGAGGAACGCGCTACATCCCTTCAAAGTGCATAGCTACCGCTCGACGGGGCGTGTGGCACTTGAAGTATTGCTGGGGGAACTGAGAGGAGAGCGGCCGTGGGCTGCAATAGGGGCTGCACTTCGCCGTTCCCCTGGAACGGATTTGCAAGTTGTGGGAGGCCGATGGGGCGCGCACGGTGACGATTAGCAACGTGACCTTCCCTGATAGGTGGGAGGGTTGTCCGGCGTGCATCGCTACGGGATTCATGCAGGGCGCGGGGCAGATGCGCCCCGGGGCGATCGAGTTTGCTGGGGCAAGTGCTCCACGCTTCGGGCAATTGGTCGGCACGGATGGGACTGGCGGATGCTCTGTCGTAACGCACAGGTAACGCAGTCCCGTGGACGCGCCTGAACGTAGCTAGACAGTTCAGGTACGGTCCAAGTGGGTTGGGTGGGACGCAACCCCTCGGACGTATTGGCGGTAGGGCACGGGAATCGAACTCGCCAGGGACGCCTCTCAGCGCCCCTCACCGGTTTTGAAGCCCCGCCACCCCGATCCGCGAGGTGCCCGGAGGGATTGAAGTCGGCCGGTTCCCCTCTGGTGCAGGGCGGGCGGAGCGTCCATGGAGGTCCACCCCGGCCGTTCCTCTTGGGTACAGCTTGGGTACGAGGGTGGAGACGGCAAGGGGTCAGGGGCCATTGGCTGCACCGGGGCCGGTGACGTCCGTGAACTTCGCGCCGGTGATGCCCGCGCGCTCCAGGGCCTCCTTGATCTCCTCGGACACAATCAGGGCCACGGTCCAGCCCCAGGTGCGGAACACCTTGGCGCCTTCCACCTTCGCCGGGTCGATGCGCATCCCGGACACCGAGGAGTAGGTACCCACCTTTTCCGGCATCCCGTCCTCCGGGGTCCAGTAACGCACCTCCTCGCACGCAGCGTCGTCGATGCACTTCACCAGCCGGGTGGCGTTGAGGATGAAGTGCTGAGCGGGCTGGGAGTCGATCTCCACCGGGAAGAGCTGCACGTCGTCGGGCGCCACCTCGGTGAAGAGGGAGGCCACCCGGGCGTGGACGACGGGGATGCTGAATGCCGCGTGGGAGTAGTCGAGCGGCTTGCCGGAGATCTTGATGGGCATCTTGATGCGCTCGTCCGATTGAGTCCGTTGCCCGATCCTGAACTGCCACGGGTCATCGAGCTTCCGGCCCTCGTGATCGAGAGGATGCCCCAGCTCCCACCGGCCGGAGAGGTACACATCATCGGTCAACTTGAAGAACCGCTTCGGCATGAGGTCATTCTTCCGTCATTCGGTTCGGGTCACCAGCCGATTGAGCTTGGTCCCCTGTTTCGAGATCTCGCGCGCCAACACACCGAGGATCTTCGTCAGCGCCTCGCGGCAACGCTCGATGCTCTTGCAGCTAGATGTTGCTTCGTCCAGCCGCTCGTAGACCTCCTCATGGTACTCCCTCGGGTGTGGCCCCTTGTGGCCCGGGACGCGGACCTGGTTCGCCGCATCATCGAGCGACATACCCGCCCGGTCGAAGATCTCCTGGTACCTTGGCGTCCAGGGCCCCCCGCTGTTGGTGGACGTGCTGAACTTGTCGGAGGCGATGTGGTGCCAGGGGCCTTTCGCGTCCACCGGTGCCGTGCTACCGGCGCTCGTCCCGCGTGCCGCCATGGCCAGCGCACCAGGAGCGAGTGTGATGGTGACAGCCCCCTCAGCAGGGACAGCCACCGAGCCCACCTCCGCGATCGCCGTGAGCCGGAAGCCTCCCTGGACTTCGGCCAGCCGCACCGCCTGTACCGAGCCCGGAAGCCCCGGTGCCTTGACCGCCAGCCCTGCGGTGCTCCCAATGGCGGCGGTCGCGAGCATGACGAAGACGCGCGCCGCGTTCTCGCCCATGACCTTGCCGTACTTGTCGCCAGCCGTGCGGACCTCGTCGAAGCTCGTGGCGACCGCTACGTCCTCGGCAAGCTGCCGCCACCCCGCGATCAGGTTCCAAACGGTGTCCACCCCCAAGTAGGCGATGAGGCAGACCGTCAGGGTGGCGGCCACGCCCTTACTCACCGGCTCGGGCAGCAACCAGAGGCCGAGGTACACGGCCATGGCCGTGATGATGGTGTTCCGCACTGCGACCGGATCCACCATCTTTCCCAGCGCCTCATGGGTCTCGTCCATGACCGAGCCCATGGCGAACTGGAGGGCCAGGGTGCGCTTGCCTTCTTCGCCAAGAGTGGGGCCGTCTTCCAGTAGATGCAGACAATCTCGGGTGCGCTGCGTCCGATCGCACCAGCGGACGTAGGCGCGCGTGAGTTCTGAATCCGCCTCCGGCCTCCATGCCTCAATCGGTGGGAGGCGGTTGCTGTACGAGCCGAGTTCCGAGCCAACAGACACGAGACCGATGCGCCCTCGTGCGCCTGCGTACGCATCATTCGCGGGGAACCAGAACAGCCGCCGAGCGTCCGATCGAGGCTGCGCGGACCCGGGCACGTCTCGGCCCAACTTCGCCACGGCCTCCTCGAAGTCGTCTTCGTCCAGTTCCACCGGTCCCGCGTCACCGGAGCGTGGAGTGAAGGTGATGGGCTTGCCCCGACCCGTGTCCAGACGCACCGATCTTGTCGCGCTACTGCACCCGGCCAGCATCACGAACAGCACGAGAATCGACCATCGTGGCAGCATGCGGAGCCCTCCTGGCGCTGGCCCCCATCGCTCGGGAGCACATCGGCAGCGCAAGGTCGGGTAATACCAGATAGAGCTGACAGGTGCTCCGGGCTGACACTGCCTGTGATGGAGCGGGTGGGGCCGACAGCGTGCCTACTGGACCGTCACGCCCGGGAGCGAGACCGTGCGCAGTCAGCCCGGTCCCCATTGCTTGAGCGCGAACGTCCCTCGGGTTGCATCACCGGCGTCGCCTCTGCTTTCATCACGAAGCGATCAGACGGCTTGAGAGTGATGGGAGCCTTTGGCCGGACGGTCAGGGGCTTCACGGGCGTGCATTTTTTGGGCAGTGTTGAATCTGTTGTGAATTATTCCAATCCAAGGTCCAGCCGGGTTGGATGGCGATAATCCAGGTTTAACCCAAAGTATGGCGTTCCTTTGATAGGTTCAAATCCGAGGCGCCCCCAATACTGCTGAAGCTTTTTACGTGCGACAGGCTGCTGGATCTTCGAAAAGCTGGAGAGCGAGGGGTCGGTCTTTCTGTTGATGTCGAACTGAAGCGGGAAGGGTTTGCAAATAACAAGTCCGCAGCCCCTTCCAAAGGTTTCAATAAGGCGAGAGGCAACTGCAAGCCCAAGGTTATATCCCCGGTGTTTTGGTTCGCTCTCGATAACATCAATGGTCAGCACATTCTGGAAGACGATGCCGCCGAATTGCTTATCTATCTCCTCTTTGAGTTCATGGGTGGAAGGGTCGAGAATCGCTGATACGTAGTCAATCAGCGTCTGGCTCTTGGCGTCGCATTCATCAAAGACGTTCTCGCCTCGATCGAACATGCGGCCTCGCTGGATGACGTGCCCAGCGAGCACTCCGGTGGCGATTTCTGCGTCTGCCTCCTCCTCAATGGAAACATAAATGACTTTTCCGTCTACGCTGATGATGCTGTCTTGTTCGTCTGCGCCCAGCGCGCTTGCACCTGAGCTGAACTCGATCCGGTACTGCCCTGGCAGGTCGCGCCAGTCGGCTCTCGGTGGTCGGGAACTCTGTTGGCGTCGCTTGGGTTGTTTGTTCGTGGGCATTGTTGTTATTGGGCGAGCTTGGGTACTGCATATGTGGAATTTTTATTCGGATTGTCCCATGGTCGATTCAAGGCTGCGTCAGAGAACTCAAGGGATACATGGCGGTAGAGCATGAGAATCGAACTCACCAAGGACAGCTCTCACTGCCCTTCACCGGTTTTGAAGACCGGGCCGGCCACCAGGTCCGGAGGCCCTACCGTCTGCGATTACGCCGGACCCTCCGGGCCCCGTCAACCCAGGGCCACGGACTCACCGCGCCTTCTTCTGCGCCCGTCCTGCCTTCAATCCCGGCAAGCCTTTCACCAATGTCGTCACCAGCACCTGCGTCAGCTCCTCCGCGGGCGTGCCCGGAAACCCCGTGCACGTGAGCCTCAAGCTCACGATGCCGTGCACCCCCGCCCACAGCACCTCCGCGAGCTGGTTCGGCTTCGTGCCTTCCTCCAGCCTCCCGGCCGCCAGCAGGTCCGCGAACACCTGCACCAGCACCCCGAAGGACCTCGGGCCCGGGCCTTCCGGGTGGTCCCCAAACAGCGCGGTGGAGAGCTTCGGGTCCTCCATGAAGATCAGCCGGTACGTCTCCGGGTGCTCGAGGCCGAAGCGGACGTAGGCCTCCGCCAGCTTGGGCAACCGCTCCAGCGGGTCTTCCACCTGGGCCGCGGGCTCCAGCATGGCCAGCAGGTCCTGGAAGCCGCGCACGCACAGCTCCTTCGCGATGGCCTCCCGGTTCTCGAAGTGGAGGTAGAGCGTCGCCGGCGCGTACTCCACCGCGTCCGCCAGCTTTCGCATCGAGAGGGCAGGGAAGCCCTCCTTCACCACGATGTCCCGGGCGACTCGCAGAATCTGCTCGCGCAGCTCCGCTCGCTGTCGCTCCTTCCGCTCCGCAATCCCCATGCTCCCAGTGTAGGCCTTGACCCACTGAACGCCCAGCAGTAGATGAACGGCGTTCATGAACGGTGTTCACAAACCACTCGCCGTTCGGAAAAGGGAGCAGGACATGGGCACGGTTGCGTTGTTCGGCGCCACGGGCGTCGTCGGACACAGCATCGCGCAGGCGCTGCGGGGGCAGGGGCGGGGCTACCGCGTGGTGGGGCGCTCCCGGGAGGGACTCCAGCGGGAGTTCGGGGCGGACCCTCAGGCGGAGATCGTCACCTGGAATCCCGACGACATGGCCTCCATCCAGGCTGCGGCCCGGGGCGTCCAAACGCTCGTCTATCTGGTCGGGGTGCCCTATTGGCAGTTCCACCTCCACCCGGAGCTGATGAAGCGCACGCTCGACGCCGCCATCGCCGAGGGCGTGGAGCGCATCGTCTTCATCGCCAGCGTGTACCCCTACGGCCGGCCGCGCACGGACGTCGTCAACGAGTCCCACCCCCGCGTGCCGCACACCAACAAGGGCCGCTTGCGAAAGGCTCAGGAGGACCTGTTGCTCGCGGCGGACAAGGCGGGCTCCATCAAAGTCACCATCCTCCGCCTGCCGGACTTCTACGGCCCGGGCGTGGAGAACAGCTTCCTCCACCGCGCCTTCGTCGCCGCCTCACAGGGCAAGCGCGCGCAGCTCATCGGCCCCATCGACACGCCCCATGAGTTCGTCTACGTGCCCGACGTGGGGCCCACGGTGACGGCGCTCATGGACCATCCGGGTGCCTACGGCCGCTTCTGGAACCTCGGGGGCGCGGGCGTCACCTCCCAGGCGGCCCTGGTGGAGGACATCTACGCCCAGGCCGGCCACCCCGCGAAGTACTCGGTGCTGGGGCCGGGGATGGTGCGCCTCATCGGCCTCTTCAGCCCGTTCATGCGCGAGCTGGGGGAGATGCACTACCTGCACACCTCGCCCGTCATCATGGACGACTCGGCGCTGCGGGCGCTGCTCGGCGACATCCGGAAGACGCCGTACCGCGACGGCATCCGCCAGACGCTCGCGGCGCTCAGTCCAGCCCCCGCTGCCACAGGTCATCCTCATCCAGTCCCATGAGGTGACCGACCTCGTGCATCACGGTGATGCCAATCTGCTCGATGAGCTCCTCGCGGGTACGGGCGAAGCGCTCCAGGTTCTTCTGGTACAGCACGATGGATGCGGGGACGTGGTCGAACGCGTTCGTCACGCTGCGCTCGCCCACCGCCAGGCCGCGGAACACCCCGAGGATGCTCGGTGACAGGGGAGGGTCCTCACCCAGCAGGTCCTCATCCGCCGGCAGGTCCTCCACCGCGATGGTGACGTTGTCCAGGTACTGCTTCGCGTGGCCGGGCAGGGACTGCACCGCGGCCTCCACCGCACGGTCGAACTCGGCCTCGCCCAGCTCCACCGGCGGGAAGAACTCCGTCGGCACCAGCGCCTGGGCCTTGGCGAAGCGGCGCTGGGCCTCCTTCTCGTCGCCCCGGCGCTCCGCCATCAGCCCCAGGTACTGGTGGGCCCAGGCCTCGTCGGGCGTGTCCTTCAGCACCTTGTCGAAGGCGCCCTTCGCGTCGTCGAAGCGGCACAGCTCGAACAGGGCGATGCCCCGCTCCAACTGCGCGTCCACCGAGTGCGGCATGTGCCCCAGTGCCGCGTCCAGGCTCGCCAGGGCCGCGCGGCACTCGCCCACCTGGTTCAGGCCCATGCCCTCCAGGAGGAGGAACTCGTAGAGCAGCTCCACGTCGCCGGCCTTCTGCGCCGGCGCTTGCCCTTCGCGCAGAAGCCCAGGCCTTCCTCCACGGCCTCCCGGTCCTCGCCCGCGCGGCAGATGAGGCAGTCCACGGTGCCCAGGAGCACCTCCAGGTCGTCCGGGGATACCCTCAGCGCTGCGCCGAAGGCCCGGCCGGCTTCCTCCAGGCGGCCCAGCTCCACCAGGGCGGCGGCGCGCAGGTGCAGGGCGTCCACCGAGTCCGGGGCCTGGGCCAGGCTGCGGTCGGCGGCGGCCAGGGCCGCCTCGAAGTCGCCCGTCTCGAAGGCCTCTGCTGCCGCGTCCAGCGCCTCCATCCCGCTCACCCCCGTTCGCTTCGACGTCCGCATCCCCATGGGGCCGCGACATATGAAGCCGCGCACTTCGTTGTCAACGCCGCGCACGGCTGCTACGTTCCTTCGCCCGTCCTGGTGCGGCGCTCAGTCCCGTGAACATCCTTGTCGTCGACGACGATCTCGAACTCTGCACGATGCTCTCTCGCTTCTTGGAGATGCATGGGTTCACGGTCTACTCGGCGTCCGACGCGCTCCAGGCGCTCGACGTGCTGGAGCGCAACCAGGTCAGCATGGTCATCACCGACTACGTGATGCCCCATATGGACGGCATCCAGTTCACGGAGATGCTCAAGGCGGACCCCCGCTTCCAGAGCGTCCCGGTGCTGCTGATGACGGGCAGCGAGGACGGCTCGGTGACGGACCGTGGCCTGCGCAAGGGCGTGGCCCTGACGCTCCACAAGCCCCTGGACATGGGTCAACTGCTCACCCTGGTCCGCTTCGCGCAATAGCCCACGGCACCCCTCCCGACAGGGTGCATCGGGCCGTCCGCTCGCCTACACGCCCACCCTTCCTGGTTGACATCGTTCAGGCGGCCCTTATGTTGGCGCTCGCCATGGCCGAGTGCTAACGGCCCGTGTCGTACCAGTAAAATCCCCCAGTAAATTCAGGAGGTTGCGATGGCAGCGAAGGAAATTTTCTTCCATCAGTCCGCGCGTGAGGCCATCCTGCGCGGCGTCCGCACCCTGTCGGACGCGGTCGCGGTGACCCTCGGCCCCAAGGGCCGCAACGTGGTCATCGAGAAGAGCTTCGGCTCCCCCACGATCACCAAGGACGGCGTCACCGTCGCCAAGGAGATCGACCTCGAGAACAAGTTCGAGAACATGGGCGCGCAGATGGTGAAGGAGGTTGCGTCCAAGACCTCCGACAAGGCCGGCGACGGCACCACCACCGCCACGGTGCTGGCGCGCGCCATCTATGAGGAGGGCCTCAAGCTGGTGGCCGCCGGCCACAGCCCGATGGACCTCAAGCGCGGCATCGACAAGGCCGTCGAGGTCGTCGTGGGCGAGCTGAAGAGCCTGTCCAAGCCCACCGCCGACAAGAAGGCCATCACCCAGGTGGGGACCATCTCCGCCAACGGGGATGAGACCATCGGCGCCATCATCGCGGACGCGATGGAGAAGGTCGGCAAGGAGGGCGTCATCACCGTCGAGGAGGCGAAGGGCCTCGAGACGACGCTCGACGTGGTCGAGGGCATGCAGTTCGACCGCGGCTACGTGTCCCCGTACTTCGTGACCAACCGCGAGCGGATGGAGGCCGTCCTGGACGACCCCTACATCCTCATCAGCGAGAAGAAGGTCTCGTCGATGCAGGACATGATTCCGCTGCTCGAGCAGGTGGCCCGCTCCGGCAAGCCGCTGCTCATCATCGCCGACGACATCGAGGGCGAGGCCCTGGCCACCTTGGTGGTCAACAAGATCCGCGGCGTGCTGAACGTGTGCGCGGTGAAGGCCCCCGGCTTTGGTGACCGCCGCAAGGAGATGCTGCAGGACATCGCCGTCCTCACCGGCGGCACGGTGGTCAGCGAGGACCTGGGCCACAAGTTCGAGACGCTGACGCTGACCGACCTGGGCCGCTCCAAGCGCGCCACGGTGGACAAGGACAACACCACCATCGTGGACGGCGTGGGCACGAAGGCGGCCATCGAGGGCCGCATCAAGCTCATCCGCACGCAGATTGACTCCGTCACCAGCGACTACGACCGCGAGAAGCTCCAGGAGCGTCTGGCGAAGCTGGTGGGCGGCGTGGCCGTCATCAACGTCGGCGCGGCCACCGAGACGGAGATGAAGGAGAAGAAGGCCCGCGTGGAGGACGCCCTGCACGCGACCCGCGCGGCCGTCGAAGAGGGCATCGTCCCCGGCGGCGGCGTGGCCTACCTCCGCGCGCTGCCCGCGCTGGAGAAGCTGAAGCCGGGCGGTGAGCAGGACTTCGGCGTGGCCATCATCCGCCGTGCGCTCCAGGAGCCGCTGCGGAAGATCGCCAGCAACGCCGGCGTCGAGGGCGCCGTGGTCATCAACAAGGTCCGCGAGGGCACCGGCGCGTTCGGCTACAACGCCCGCACGGAGGTCTACGAGGACCTGGAGAAGGCCGGCGTCATCGACCCGACGAAGGTGGAGCGCACCGCGCTGCAGAACGCCGCCTCCGTCGCCTCGCTGCTGCTGACCACCGAGGCCATGGTCGCCGAGCGCCCGAAGGGCAAGGCCAAGGGCGGCGGCGCTGGCGCCGGCATGCCGGACTACGGCGGCGACGACATGGACTACTGAGCCGCTCCGGAGGGCTCGGGACGTGAGTCCCGGGCCGTCTGGGCCTCGGCAGTCAACGGCCCCGGATGCCTCGTCAGGAGGCGCCGGGGCCGTTGTCGTTCCAGCGGGGACTGCCGGCGGTCAGGGCACGCGGCCCACGAAGCCGCCGGTGCCGCTCTCCTGCGACGTGTAGAGCAGGGTGTCGCCGTCCACCAGCAGGCCACCGGGCCCCACGCCCTCTGGGCCCACGGGCTCCAGGGCGCCGGGCGTGCAGGTGCTCACGCGGCGGAGGAAGCCCGTGCCGCCGGTGCTGACGTCCTTGAAGTAGAGTGTCCCATTCAGCTCCACCGGGAAGGCGGGCCCCTGGAGGCCCGTGGCCACGACTTCCGCCGCGCCGCCCTCGCGTGGCAGGCGCAGCACGCGGCCGTTTCCGCCGCCTCCTTCGGTGACGAGGAAGTGCGTGGGCGTGACTTCCAACGAGGTGCCGGCGGTGATGGTGCCGTCGCGCAGCGTGGCCGGGGCACTGCCGTCCAGCGGCACGCTGTAGAGACCGGGGCTCTCTCCCGCGGCGACCAGGAACCACACGTCCTGGCCCACCACGCGTGCTCCCCGCACCTGCGTGTAGCCCGTGCCGGCGTAGAGCTCCTGGCGGTTGCCGCCCGAAGCATCCACGCGCACCAGCCGGCGGTGCGACGTCGCGATGACCACCACGTCCCGGTCGCCCATCCGCGTGGGCAGGACGTCCGTGCCGCCAATGGTGACGTTGTTCACCGTGGCATCGAGCGGCCGTGCGTCCTTCGCGCCCGTCGCCTTGTCCACCCGCCACAGCCCGTCCAGGTCGAGCACGTAGACGGAGTCCGCCACCACGGCGATGGCATCCGGCGCCCGGAAGCCCGTGGCCACGGACACCGCGTCACCGCCCGCGCGTGGCAGCCGGAGGAGCCGCCCGGGGCCCGGCTGGGGCTGCTGCGGATTCAGGGAGTGGGACTCGGCGATGTAGAGGTCCGTTTCGTCCGCCGCGAGCCTGCGGGGCGTGTTCAACCCGGTGAGCAGTAGGGTGCCCGGACCCGAGGCCAGCGGCTCGCAACCCGCGTCGCCGCTGCCCGCATCGTCTGTCCCGGTGCCCGCGTCGTCTGTACGAGTGCCCGCGTCGCCACGGCCCGCGTCCGGCCCGTCCTGCATCGGAGGCTTGTCGGAGGAGCAAGCAACACCCAGCAGCAGGACGGACAGGAGCGCGAGTCTCATGGGGCCTCTCGTTTGAATGCGCGGTTCAACTCTCGGCTGAGCGCCGACGCGTCGGACATCAGCTTGGGAAGGCACGCGGCGGCGCCCGCACGCAGGGACTCCAGCGCCGTCTCCATGGTGAGGTGCTCGGCCAGCACCACGAAGGGTGCGCCCTGGGCCAGCGCCTTGCCCAGCTCCAGCGCCTTGCGCCCGTAGGCGGGCGTGAAGTCCCAGCTCACCACCACGCCCGCGGGCGGCTCCAGCGCGGCCAATTCCGTCGTCGTCAGGATGCGCGCCTCCAGTCCCACCAGGGACAGGGCGTGGGTGATTTGCGCCGCCGCCGCCGGGTTGTCCTCCAGCACGTCCACCCGGCGCATCGCGGGGTCCGTCTCCAGCGGCGCGGGGGCGGGCTTCCGGGCCAGCGTGGAGCGCAGCAGGGCGCGCACCTCGCGGATGTCGTCGAAGGGCTTGAGCAGGTAGTCCACCACGCCCAGCTCCAGCGCCTGCTGCGTCGTCACCAGCGACGGGTAGCCCGTCATCAGGATGACGCGCGAGTCCGTGTGCAGCCGCCGCGCCTGCTGCGCCAGCTCCAGGCCGGACATGCCGGGCAGGTTCTTGTCGGTGACGATGAGGTCCACCGGCGCCTGTTGCAGCAGGTCCAGGGCCTCCTCGCCGCTCGCCGCTTCGATGATCTCGCACTCCTTGCCCATCAGGTCGCGGAAGACCATGCGGATGATGATTTCGTCATCCACCACCAGGACCCGGTGCTTCTGCGTGGGCGGCGCGTCCGTCGCGGGGAAGAGCACGCGGAACACGGTGGCCGGGGGCGGGACGTCGCGGATGACGCCCTGCGGGGCCAGCTCGAGGCGCGCGTGGTGCTCGCGGGCGATGCGCTGGCACACCGACAAGCCCAGTCCGGTGCCTCGCTTGTTGGCGGTGATGTAGGGCTCGAAGATGCGCGCTCGCAGCTCCTCGGGGATGCCCGGCCCCCAGTCCGCCACGTAGAGGGCAGGGGAGGGGCCCTCCATCGAGAGCACCACCTTCACCCGGCCGCGCCCCGCCATGGCGTCGCGTGCGTTGTTGAGCAGGTTCAGGGTGAGCTGCTCGATGAGGCGCGCGTTGCCCTGGATGGTGATGCCCTCCGGGGCCTCCACCTCCAGGGAGATGCGCGAGGAGTCCGGGTTGATGCTGAAGTGCTTCGCCGCCGCCCAGATGGGGGCCGCCAGGGAGAGGCGCTGTTGAGACGCCGGTCGTTCGCTCGACAGGCGGATGAAGTCGGAGACGATCTGCTCCATCCGCTCCACCTGGGCCAGCAGCAGGCGCAGGGGCCCGGGGGCGGCGCCGTCCTCCGCGAGCAGTTGGGCGTAGGCCTTCACGCCGAGCAGCGGTTGTCGCAGCTCGTGCAGCACCTCCGCCGCCAGCTGTGACGTTTGCGCTCCCGCACGTTGCAGTGCCGCCGCCGCTGTTCGCGCGGCCGTCAGGTCCCCTGCCTCCAGGGCCTGGAGCAGTTGGGCGAGCGGCACGGGTGTTTCCATGTGACGAGCATGGCGGAGGCAACCGCTTGTACGCAACGCACCTGGAGGGAATCCGTTGACCCGGACCGTGCCGGCGCGGATGCTGGCCGCGTTCTCATCGCACCGTCCGGAAATCCGGATATCGCGACACCGGCCTCGGGAGGGCCTTCATGCCGCAGACCAACCCGTTCCACTCGCTGGTCCCCCGCAAGATGACGGACACCGAGTTGGCCCGCTCCATCCGTCTCAACATCGAGGCGGAGCTGGACGCCATCAACCTCTACGCGGCCCATATCGACGCGACGGACAACGAGGACGCCAAGGCCATCCTCCGGCACGTCATGGACGAGGAGCGCGAGCACGCAGCCCTCTTCTGGGAGCTCATCGCCCGGTTGGATCCAGAGCAGGCCGCGCACGCGAAGGAGGCCGTGGAGAAGTACCGGCTCATCACCTCCGGCGCGTCGCACGAGGCCGTGGAGGCCGTGGGCAAGGAGGGCGAGGCGCCGGCTCCGGCGGACGTCACCCCGGAGAAGCGCCTCACCGTGGGCAGCCTGCGCCGGTAGCCGTCAGGACGCGGAGTGGGCCTGCCGGCGCTCGGCCGGAGGGGCCTCCAGGTCCTTCGCCGCCATGTAGACGACGTTCCGCGAGCCCCGCTTGCCGCGGTACATGGCCCGGTCCGACAGGTCCAACAGCGTGGCCTTGTCCTGGGCGTGCTCGGGGAAGCTGGCCACGCCGATGCACGTGGTGAGCTTGAGCGACAGGCCTTCGCGCGCCAGGAAGTTGTGCGTCTCCATGGTGCGCCGGATGCGCTCGGCCACCTTGAGCGCGCCGCCGGAGTCGGTATTGCGCAGCACCACCACGTATTCGTCTCCGCCGTAGCGCGCGACGACGTCGTGGTCTCTCACGCAGCCCTTCACCACGCGCGCCGCCTCCACCAGCACCTTGGAGCCCACGAGGTGGCCATGGGTGTCGTTGATGGACTTGAAGTGGTCCAGGTCCAGGAACAACAGGCTGAAGGTGCGCTGCGACTGGAGCGCGTCCTGGACCTCGCGGTCCACCACCAGGTGCAGGTAGCGGGTGTTGAACAGGCGCGTGAGGTCGTCGACGTACGCCAGGTCCTCCACCGCGGCGAAGCGGCCGAGGTTGCGCAGCGCGAGCGCCCAGTTGCGCACCAGGAAGCTGGCCGTCTCGCCCGCCCACTCCGCGCCCGTGCCGCCGAAGAAGAGCACCGCGTGTCCCAGCACGGCGTCGCCCTCCAGCGCGGGGAAGGAGACGGCGCGAGGGAAGGGCGCGTCCAGGCCGTCCAGCTCGCGCGGACCGCGTTCGTTGCTCAGGCGTTCGATGAGCTCGGCGATGAGCGGCTCTTCCAGCGCGGTGGACAGGCCGCTGGTGCCGTGGCGCCGCAGCGCGAAGGCGGAGTCGCGCTCCAGCAGGACCACGGCGCTGGCGGAGGCCATGCTCTGCAGCGCGCTGGCGGTGGCCGCGGCCAGCTTCTCGCGGTCGAGGGTGGTGGCGATGCGTTGCCCCGCCTCCAGCATGGCCACGTGACGGCGCAGCGACGCGTTCTCCTGCATCAGGTCGCGCGTGGTGAGCGCGCGGCGCACGGCGTGCTGCAGGGCCTCCGGGGCCACCGGCTTGACGAGGTACTCCGCGGCGCCGCTCTTGATGGCGCGCACGGCGGGGTCCACCTTCTCCAGGCCCGTGATGACCACCACCTCCACGCCCGGGTGGTGTTCCCGCACGTGCCGCAGGACCTCCATGCCGTCGCCGCCGGGGAGGATGAGGTCCGTCACCACCGCGTCGAAGCGGTCGCCTGCGAGCGCTTCCTTTGCCTCTTGTAGCGTGCCCACCGCCGTGACGGCGTGTCCCACGGCGGTGAGGTAGTCGCCGTACAGGGTGCGGGCGATCTTTTCGTCGTCGACGAGGAGGATTCGCGCCATCTCCCATCGGCTTAGCACCAACCGATGGAAGGCTGCTAGGGTCGGCCCCCGTGTCCCCCTTCGAAAGCGGCCGTCGGCTCTGCCTTCTCGTTGAGGCCGGGGAAACCCGTTACGCCGTGGAAGCAACGTCTGTCATGGAAGTAGCGATGCCGGGCGCCAACGGCAGCAGCCTGCGGGGTGTGCTGGAGGTGAAGGACCTCTGCGCGCTGCTGGGCGGGCCGCCCGAGGAAGGCCCGGGCATGGTGGTGGTGCTCGACGTGAGTCCCACCCTGGCGGTGCGCGTGCGCTCCGTGGTGGAGGTGGCGGACGTGGCCCGCGCGCCGTTCTTCCTGCTGCCACCGGGACTGGCGGACTCGCTGGCGCCGCTGAGCCGGGGCGCGGTGCTGCACAAGTCGCGGCTGTACCTGGAGCTCATCGCGGAGGCGCTGCCGCACCGGGTGGGTTCGATGTCACCGGCGGTTGCCGCCCGGCCCGTGCACTGGGCGGAGGCGGCTCCGGACCGCGCGCTCGTCTTCGAGTCTCAGAGTCGACTCTTCGGAGTCCCCCTGGGCCTGGTGTCGCAGGTCATCAGCCGGGGAGAGGCCTTCTGCGTCCTGCCCGTGCCGAGTGGACCGGTGGCCGGTATTTTTCCGCATGATCAGGTGCTGTGGCCTGTCTGCTCGGTCCCCGCGTTGCTGGGGGACGCGCCCGTCCCGGAGTCCTTCATCGTCCTCACGGAGCTGGCCGGGCGGAACGTGGGGCTGACGGCCACGCGGGTGCTCGGCGTCATGCAACGCTTCGAGCCGGACGACACCGCGGGGAGCTTCCGTGCTCCCGGGTTGAGCGAGCCTGTGGCGTTCCTGGACCTGCAACGCATGTTTTCTTGATCGTCCCAGAGGGCAACTCGTAAGCTGCCCCGCTTGTCAGACTGCCGCGAGTCAACCCTCGCGGCGGGAATCACCAACGAATTCAGGGGAGTGGATGCTCCCCGAGGCCCGAACCGATGCCCAAGAATCTGCTGGTCGCCGATGACTCGCTCACCATCCGCAAGGTGATCGGGATGATCTTCGCGACCGAGGACTTTCAGGTGACCGCGGTGGACAACGGGCTGGACGCCATCTCCCGCACCCGCGAGCTGCGTCCGGACGTCGTCCTCGCGGACGTCATGATGCCGGGCAAGAGCGGCTATGAGGTCTGCGAGGCGCTGAAGAACGACCCGGCCACCCAGGGCATCCCGGTGGTGCTGCTGGCCGGCACGTTCGAGGCGTTCGACGAGAACCGCGCTCGCGCCGCCCGCGCTGATGACCACGTCACCAAGCCCTTCGAGAGCCAGGTGCTGCTCGACAAGGTGAAGGCGCTGGTCGGCCAGAAGTCCAACACGATGCCCGCGTCGGCCGCCACGCAGGTGCGCCACGCGGCGCCTCAGCCCGCCGCGGCGCCCGCGCCTGTCGCCGCCGCTGCTCCGCCGGGGGCCCGTCCCGCGCCTCCGCCGGGGGCCCGTCCGGGTGTTCCTCCGGGGCCGGGCGTGCCGCGTCCTCCGGGGCCTGGGATGCCGCCGGGTGCGCGTCCTCCGGGACCTGGGATGCCGCCGGGCATGGCGCGTCCCCCGGGCCCGGGCATGCCGCCGCCGGGTGCGCCGGGCGCGCCGCGTCCTCCGGGACCTGGGATGCCGCCGGGCATGGCGCGTCCTCCCGGCCCGGGCATGCCTCCGGGCGCGCGTCCTCCGGGACCTGGGATGCCGCCGGGCGCCCGTCCGGGTGTGCCGCCTCCGCCGGGTGGTCCCGCGCCGGGCCTTCCGCCGCGTCCGGGAATGCCGCCGGGCGCCGTGGCGCGTCCGGGCGTGCCGCCTCCGCCGGGTGGTCCCGCGCCGGGTGGCTTCGCGCGTCCGCCGGTTGGCGCGCCGCAGCCTCCTCCTGGGGCGGCGCCGCAGCCCGCCGCGCGGGGCAGGGATCCGTTCGGTCTGGGTGCGCCCGCGCCCGCCGCGGCCCAGCCGTCCATCAGCATCGAGGACTCGCTGCCCGACCAGGGTGACGCCGAGGAGATCTCGCTGGACATCGCCACCCCCGCGCCCGTCGCGGCCGGCCGGCGAGTGCCCGCGCGCCTGCCGCGGATGGGGGCGAGGCCCTGCTGCGCGAGGCGCTTTCGAAGGCTTCCCGCGAGGTCATCGAGAAGATTGCCTGGGAGGTGGTACCGCAGCTGGCGGAGACCATCATCCGTGAGGAGCTCGAGCGGCTCATCAAGGACCGAGAGACCCAGCACTGAGGCGCCTGGCGCCGTAACCTCCTGACCTTTGCCGGCCCCGGTCTCCGGGGCCGGCCGTTTTCAATGACCGATACCACTGAACTTTCGAAGGCCTACGAGCCCACCGAGGTCGAGGCTCGCCGCTACGCGTTCTGGCTGGAGCGCAACTACTTCCGCGCCGAGGCGCCTTCCGACAAGCCGCCGTTCTCCATGGTGCTGCCGCCGCCCAACGTCACGGGCAGCCTGCACATCGGTCATGCGCTGACGGCCACCATCCAGGACATCCTCATCCGCTGGAAGCGGATGAGCGGCTTCAACGCCCTGTGGCTCCCCGGTACGGACCACGCCGGCATCGCCACGCAGATGGTGGTGGAGCGGGAGCTGAAGCAGACGGAGGGCAAGAGCCGCCACGACCTGGGCCGCGAGGCCTTCCTCGAGCGCGTCTGGGAGTGGAAGGGCAAGTTCGGCGCTCGTATCGGCGAGCAGCACCGCTACCTGGGCGCGTCCCTGGACTGGAGCCGCGAGCGCTTCACCATGGACGAGCAGTCCTCCGCCGCGGTGCGCGAGGTCTTCGTCCGGCTGTACGAAGAGGGCCTGATGTACCGGGCCCAGAAGCTCATCAACTGGTGTCCTTCGTGCCACACGGCGCTCAGCGACCTGGAAGTGGAGCACCAGGAGAAGAACGGCTCCATCTGGCACATCCGCTACCCGGTGAAGGACAGCGACCGCACGCTCACCGTGGCCACCACGCGCCCGGAGACGATGCTGGGCGACACCGCCGTGGCCGTCCACCCGGAGGACGAGCGTTACCAGGACCTGATTGGCAAGCACGTGGTGCTGCCACTCAGCGGCCGTGAGATTCCCATCATCGCGGACGCTGAACTGGTGGATCCGAAGTTCGGCACCGGCGTGGTGAAGGTCACGCCCGCGCACGACTTCAACGACTACCAGACGGGCCTGCGTCACCAGCTGCCGATGCTGTCCATTCTGGACGAATCGGCCCGGATGACGAAGGAGACCGGCAAGTACGCCGGCTTGGATCGCTTCGAGGCGCGCAAGCAGGTGTTGGCGGACCTCCAGGAGCAGGGCCTGCTGGAGAAGGAGGAGCCGCACAAGCTGTCCGTCGGCACGTGCCAGCGCAGCACCACGGTGGTGGAGCCGCGCCTGTCGCCGCAGTGGTTCGTGAAGATTGAACCGCTGGCGAAGCCGGCCATCGAGGCGGTGGAGCAGGGCCGCACGAAGTTCGTCCCGGAATCGTGGACGAACACCTACTTCCACTGGATGCGCAACATCCACGACTGGTGCGTCAGCCGCCAGCTCTGGTGGGGCCACCAGATTCCCGCGTACTACTGCACCGCGTGCAGCCCTCGACTGGGGGACGACACCGACCTGCCGCTTGACGCCGCGACGGTGAAGGTGGGCGGCGTGGACTTCGCGCGCGCGGAGCCGATTGTCGCGCGTGAGCAGCCCTCGTCCTGCCCGAAGTGCGGCGGCGCCACGTTCATCCAGGACCCGGACGTGCTGGACACGTGGTTCTCGTCCGCGCTGTGGCCCTTCTCCACGCTGGGCTGGCCGCGCAACACGCCGGACCTTCAGACGTTCTACCCGACGTCCGTCATGGAGACGGGCCACGACATCATCTTCTTCTGGGTCGCCCGGATGATGATGATGGGCCTGCACTTCATGGGGGATGTGCCCTTCCGCACCGTGTACCTGCACGCGATGGTGCGCGACGAGAAGGGCGAGAAGATGTCCAAGACGAAGGGGAACGTCATCGACCCCTTGGACGTCATCCTCGGCGCCAGCTCGGACAAGCTCGCTCCGACGCTGAAGAACAAGTTCCCTCAGGGCATGCCGGCGTTCGGCGCGGACGCGCTGCGCTTCACGCTCGCGTCGCTCACCCAGCAGGGCCGGGACATCAAGCTGTCCATGGACCGGCTGGCTGGCTACAAGGCCTTCTGCAACAAGCTGTGGAACGCCAGCCGCTTCGCCCTGATGAACATGGGCGAGTTCACGCTGGATGAGCGTCCGCTGAAGGAGCGTCCGTTGACGCTGGCGGACCGCTGGATTCTCTCGCGGCTCCAGCGCGCCACCACCGAGGCCCGCGCCTCGCTGGAGACGTACGGCTTCGCCGAGGCGGCGTCCACGCTGTACCAGTTCCTGTGGGCCGAGTTCTGCGACTGGTACATCGAGCTGGCGAAGGGCTCGCTCTACGGCACCGATGAGCAGGCGAAGGACTCCGCGCGCGCGGTGCTGGTGTACTCGCTGGATCGCATCCTGCGGCTGCTCCACCCGTTCATGCCGTTCATCACCGAGGAGATCTGGCAGAAGCTGCCGATGTCCCGGTCGGTAGACAGCATCATGATCGCGTCGTACCCGGAGCCCGACGCGGACCTGGTGGACGAGGCCGCCGAGGCGGAGATGGCCCCGGTCATCGCCTCCATCGAGGGCCTGCGCACCATCCGCGGCGAGAGCAACCTGTCGCCCGCGACGAAGGTGAAGGCGGTGGTGCAGAGCCCGGACGCTCGCACGCGCGAGCTGCTGGAGCGCTGGCGCGCGTACCTGATGCCGCTGGCCGGCCTGTCCGACGTGGAGATTGGCGCGCCCGGCACCAAGCCGCCGCAGGCCGCCGCCTTCGTGGGCACGAACCTGGAAATCTACGTGCCGCTGGCGGGTCTCATCGACCTGGACGCGGAACGCGACCGCCTCCGCAAGGAGATTGCGCGCACCGAGCAGGAGGCCGCCGGTGTGCTGCGCAAGCTGGAGAACCCCAACTTCGTGGCCAAAGCGCCCCCGGACGTGGTCGAGAAGGACCGCGCCCGCGTGGAGGAGTTGAAGGAGCGCAAGGCCAAGCTTCAGGACCATCTGCAGCGCATTGCCCCGGAGCCCGCCATGCCCGCAGCGCCGCCGTCCGAGAGCAGCACGCCGACCCGAAGCGTTGAGCCGGCCGAGGCCGACATCGCGACCGAAGCCGACGTCGCGACGGAGCCCAGCACGCCGCCCGGGAGCGTTGCTCCATTAGAGACGCCGCCTCCGGCCGAAGGGGGCGCTGAATACGAGACGCTCGCCGAGTCCACCGAGGAGGAGGAGCCTGCCGCTGCTCCGGCCGAGGTGAAGGCCGCGCCGGATGCGGAAGCAGAGGGGAACGTCGACCTGGCGGAGGAGTTGAAGGACGAGCTCGAGGCCGTGGGCGGCGTGCCCGAAGCCGCGGACCCCCAGGTGCAGGATGCCCTGGAGAAGCTGCGCGCGGGGACGAAGGAAGGCCTGTCTCCGGCCGACCATCATGACCTCGGCGTTGCGTACATGAGCATGGGCCTCGTCGACGACGCGATGCGGGAGTTCAACACGGCGCGCGCCGGTGGTGACGCCCGTGAGGTGCCCGCCGCCGCCGAGCAGACGGTGGCCTCCACCGCGAAGGCCGTGGTGAAGGCCACCCTGGCTGCCGTGAAGAAGGCGTCGTCCATCGCGAAGGACACGGTGGTGGAGGCTGTCTCCGCTTCCGGCGAGGACGAGGCGCCTGCCGCTCCGGTGAAGGCGCGTCCCGCGAAGAAGGCCGCGGGCAAGAAGGCGCCTGCCGCCGCGAAGAAGGCGCCGGCCCAGAAGGCCACGGGCGCGAAGGGCGCTGCCAAGAAGGTCGCTGCGAAGAAGGCTCCGGCCAAGGTCGCGAAGGGCGCTGCCAAGAAGGGCGCTGCGAAGAAGGCTCCGGCCAAGGTCGCGAAGGGCTCGGCAAATAAGGCCGCTGCGAAGAAGGCTCCGGCCAAGGTCGCCGCGAAGAAGGCTGCCACGAAGAAGTCCGCCGCGAAGAAGGCGCCTGCCAAGGGCGCGGCGAAGAAGGCCGCTGCGAAGAAGGCTCCGGCCAAGGTCGCCGCGAAGAAGGCTGCCACGAAGAAGGGGGCCGCGAAGAAGGTCGCTGCCGCCAGCAAGAAGCCGGTGAAGAAGGCGGCGGGCCGCAAGGCTCCCGCGAAGAAGGGCACCGGGGCGAAACCCAAGGCGCGGGCAAAGGCCCGGCGGTAGCAGGAGGAGACGTGCAGCAGCAGGATTACCTCGACCGGCTCATCGCGCTCGCACTCGATGAGGACCTGGGGGCGGCGGGTGACGTCACCTCGCAGGCCCTCATCCCTCCTGACTACGAGGGCAGCGCGGAACTGGTCGCCAAGGAGCAGTTGGTGCTCGCGGGACTGGATGCCTTCGTCCGTGTCTTCAAGACGGTCGACCCGAACGTCGAGGTGGAGCTGTTGCGCCGCGACGGTCAGGAGATCAAACCGAAGATGGTCGCCGCGCGGTGTTACGGCCGGATGCGCTCGCTGCTCGCGGCGGAGCGCACCGCGCTCAACATCGTGCAGCGGGCCGCGGGCATCGCGACGCTGGCGCAGCAGGCCGTCACGTCCGTGCGTGGCTCCAATCTGCGCGTCCTGGACACGCGGAAGACGCCGCCGGGAATGCGCACGGTGGCCAAGGAGGCCGTCCGCATGGGCGGTGCCTCCAACCACCGCTTCGGCCTCTTCGACGGCGTCCTCATCAAGGACAACCACATCGCCGCCGTGGGTGGTTCCATCGCGGAGGCGCTGCGCCGCGCGAAGCTCAACGGGCCTCGGCTGACGAAGGTCGAAATCGAGGTCACCAACCTCAAGCAGCTCGCGGAGGCCATCGAGCACGGCGCCGACGTGGTGATGCTCGACAACATGGACGACGCGCAGATTCGCGAGGCCGTGAAGCTGGCGGCGGGCCGCGTGCCGCTCGAGGTGTCGGGCGGCGTCACGCTGGACCGGCTGCCTCGGTTGGCGAAGCTGGGCATCGACTTCGTGTCCATGGGCGCGCTGACGCACTCCGCGCGGGCCATGGACCTGTCGCTGGAAATCACCGCCGCGGCGAAGCGGCCCGCGCGCAGCAAGCAGCCGAAGCCGGCATAGCGCGCGGACACGGAGGCGCTCCTGGCTCCAGCGCCTCCGCGTCGAAGGGCGTCCCGGCATCTCGCCTGGACGCGCGGAGCCTGTTCTTCACGGAACGCGGACCGCGGCGGACGGCGCCGTCAGCGCGCGTGTCCGCCACGCTGACGCGTTCGCTCACTTGCCCGTGAGGACCTCCGAGCGGGGCTTGCCCTCCGCCGAAGCGGGCATGCCCATCTCCATCAGCGCCGACAGGGTGGGGGCGAAGTCCACGGGGTCGATCTCCTCCAGGTACATGCCCGGTTTCACGCCCTTGCCCGCGAAGAGGACGGGCACTTGTGAATCATAGGAATGCGGCGTGCCGTGGCTGGTGCCGGTGGGGATGTAGTGGAGCATGTGGAAGGGCCGGAGCATGAAGAGCACGTCGCCGCTGCGCTCGGGGTAGTAGCTCTTGCGCATGAGCGTCAGGTAGCCCTCGGTGTCCGGCGCGGTGAACAGGTCCTCATGGGTCACGGCCGTGATGACCGACGGGTGCTTCGCCAGCCACGCCGCCGCCGCGCGCCGCACCGCCGCGTCCACCGCGCCCCCTGGTGCGTCTTGCCGCCCAGGTACACGTCCAGTTGTTCGAGCGTGGCCGTCACGTCGCCGCCGAACTGCTGACGCAGCGCCTGCGTCAGGCTCTCCGCCAGCTCCTTCGAGCTCACCCGCTTCGCGGCGAGCCCCTTGGCGGCCCACTGCTCCGGCATCGCCGCGCCGCCGTGGTCCGCGGACAGCGCGATGACCAGGTTGCCGCGTCCACCCGCCGCGCGCTCGGCCGCGGCGATGAGGTTGCCCATCGCCTTGTCCAGCCGCAGCAGCGTGTCCTGCATCTCCCACGAGTAGGGCCCGTACTCATGGAACACCAGGTCCGTGCCGCTGAAGCTCACGGCCAGCAGATCGGGCACGTCGTCCTGGCCCAGTCTCTCGCCGGCGATGGCCGCCTTGGCCGCCTCCACCAGCAGGTCATGCGAGTCTGGTGAGAGGGCGAACGCCTGGTAGAAGGTAGGGCCCGGCGACGGCAGCCCGCCGTCCAGCGGGTGGGGGAAGGTGCGGCCCAGGCCGTAGACGTCCGCCTCGGCGAGGCCTTCGTCCTCGCCCACGTACTCAGCGGCAGGCCGCATCAGCTCCCACTTCTTGCCGAAGGACGCCTCCGGCAGCTTCCGCGCGTTCAGCGCCTTCAGCCACGCCGGGAACTCCTTCGTGTACCAGGTGCCGGTGACGAACTTCCCCTCGCCCTTGTCGAACCACCACGCCTGTCCCGCACGCCCGGCCAGGGCGATGGACGCGTGGGGTTTGATGGACAACGCCACCGCCTTGCCGCGCTCCTGCGTCGTCACGCGCAGCCGGTCCGCCAGCGTCTCCACCATGAGGTGGGCGGGGCCGGAGTCCTGGCCCGGCTTCAGCGGCACCTCCAGCACCGGGTGGGCCGCGTCCGCGAAGGCCATCACGCGCTTCATCGTCGAGCGGTCCACCCACCGGTTGTCCACGATGCCGTGCCGCCAGGGGTTGGCGCCCGTGGAGAGGGTGGCGTGGCCGGGCGCGGTGCGGCATTCGGCGTAGCCGTAGCGCGCATAAGGAAAGTACGCGCCCTGGTTGATCAGCTGGTGCAAGCCGCCCTTCAGGCGCGGACGGTTGCGTAGCAACACGTCGCTGCCGAGCGCGTCCACGCTGATGACGAGCGTCAGCCTGGGAGGTCGGGCAAAAGCGGGCAGGGTGGCCAGCGCCACGGCAAGGGAAAGTGCACGAATCATTGGGAGGAGAACCATCTCCGCCGGGATGGTGAGAAGCAACCAACAACGCGTGTCACTGCTTGGACGCCGCACATCGCGCTGTTAGGGTCGCTCGATTCATGGTCGAGGCCCGCCTTCGCGTCATCTACGGCGACACGGATCAGATGGGTGTCGTCTACTACGCGAATTACTTCCGCTATTTCGAGTTCGCGCGCAGTGAGTACTTCCGCGCCCGGGGTGGCAGCTACGCCGAGCTGGAGCGCTCTGGTGCCCTGCTACCGGTGGCCGAGGCGAGCTGTCAGTACAAGGCATCCGCGCGCTACGACGATCTGTTGGTCATCCAAACCACCGTGAGTGAGTTGCGCCGCGCGTCCATCGTGTTCACCTACGCGCTGTTTCGTGACGGTGCGCCACGCACGCTGCTCTGCACCGGCATGACCCGTCACGCCTGCGTGGGGCGGGACGGCAAGCCGACGCGGCTGCCGGACTCCCTCATCCGGCTGCTCGAAACGACCGAGCCTTCCCCGGGCTCTTCCCCTTCCACCTGAACCCTTCCGGGATACGCAAGGAGCACACACATGGATCGCAACCTGGCAATGGAGGTCGTGCGCGTCACCGAGATGGCGGCCATCGCCTCCGCACGACTGATGGGCCGCGGCAACAAGGACGAGTCGGATCAGGCGGCCGTCGACGCCATGCGCCGCGCCTTCGACGCGCTGCAGATTGATGGCACCGTCGTCATCGGCGAGGGCGAGCGCGACGAGGCGCCCATGCTCTACATCGGCGAGAAGGTGGGCAAGCGTGGCGAGGGGGCGCCCGAGGTGGACATCGCCCTGGACCCGCTGGAGGGCACCAACCTGTGCGCCTATGGCCGTCCGGGCTCCATCGCCGTGGTGGCCATGGCGGGCAAGGGCGGGCTGCTCAACGCCCCCGACACGTACATGGAGAAGATGGCCGTGGGCCCGCGCGCCCGGGGCGCCATCGACCTGCGCAAGACGCCCACGGAGAACCTCCGCTCCATCGCGGAGAAGATGAAGGTCTATGTGGAAGACCTCACGGTGGTGGTGCTGGACCGCGAGCGTCACACCGACCTCATCAAGGAAATTCGCGCGGCGGGCGCCCGCATCCGGCTCATCGAGGACGGTGACGTGGCCGGCGCCATCGCCACGTGTTTCGAGGACACGGGCGTGGAGGTGCTGATGGGCATCGGCGGCGCGCCCGAGGGCGTCATCGCCGCGGCGGCCATCCGCGCCACCGGCGGTGACATGCAGGGCCGGCTCGTTCCCCGCAACCAGGGCGAAATCGAACGCGCGAAGTCGATGGGCATCACCGACATCTCGAAGATCTACACCGCCGAGGAGCTGGCCAAGGGCGAGGTCATGTTCGCCGCCTCCGGCGTCACCACCGGCGACTTCCTCAAGGGCGTGCGCTTCTTCGGCGGCGGATGCGAGACGCACTCCGTCGTCATGCGCAGCAAGACGGGCACCGTCCGCTTCATCCAGTCGGTGCACAAGTTCGACAAGAAGCCGGGGTACGCTTTCTAGGCCGCAGCTCCCACCCTGACTCACGTCCCCTGGAGACACCCATGCCTGGCGCCTCGCGAACCATCATCGTCAACGCCCCCATCGAGAAGGTCTTCGACGTCATCACCCAGTACGAGCGGTACCCGGAGTTCCTTTCCGAAGTGAAGGGCATCCGGACCGAGAACCGCAAGGGCAACACGGTGGACGTCCACTACAAGGTGGATGTGGTGAAGACCATCAACTACTCCATCCACGTCACGGAGGAGCGGCCCACCCGCATGTCCTGGTCCTACATCAAGGGCGAGTTCATGAAGGACAACCAGGGCAGCTGGGTCCTGGAGCCCGAGGGCGAGGGCAGGACGAAGGCCACCTACACCGTGGAGATGGCCCTGGGCGCGCTGGTGCCCAAGAGCGTCGTCTCCGCGCTGGTGGAGACCTCGTTGCCGAAGATGCTGGACGCCTTCAAGCGCCGCTTCGAGGCGCCCTGAATCACACCTCCGGGCGGCTTCTTGGCGGGCGACTCCACCATCGCCCGCCGGCCGCCAGGAGTCTTCGGAGACCCGGATGATCCGCGCGCCGCAGCAGGCGGGCGGACGAGGCCGAATCGAAGGGGCTTGCGACGCCGGCTACGAGGAGTATGCCCATGGGACGGTCTGCTTGCGGGCCGCTTCGAGGGCATTAAAATGAACACCATCCCGACGGATTTTCGGCCTCCGCGACATTTCTGCCCTGGGTGCCCTGGCCCGGGTGTCGGGTGGCAGACGAGCAACCGTGCGAGATGGCTGCAACGTACCCAGCGCGGAACCGGGGTTCTTAATTTGCATCTGATATGGGTGGAAATGGTATTGGGGCGGGATGGGCGTACATCGGGGTACGTAGGCTGAGGGAGACGGAAGACCCATGCTCGACGCCTTCATCATCGAAGAAATCAAGCGCCGTGAGCGCCGCCGTGAGGAGCATGACAGGCCGGTGGTGGAGCTTCCGCTCCCCGTGCCGGATGACCGCCCGCGTCGCCGCACGGAGACCGAAGACGACAAGCCCCAGCGGGGCGTGGTGGTCATCGACCTGCTGTCCTGACCCTGGCGAGCGGCCTGACGGCCGCGCCAGTGTGTCCCCGAGCCCGCGGTGGCGGTCCTTCCCAGGACGGCCCCGCGGGCTTCGCGCATCCAGGAGCCCTCAGGCGTTGCTCAGGGCCAGCAGGTGCCGGGGGTGATAGACATCCCACAGCGGCCCCTTGACGGTGCTCAGGGCCTCCAGGACCTGCTTTCGCCACTCCTCGGGCAGGGCCTGCTCGCCATGGAAGGCGCCCACGAGCGCGCCGGTGATGGTGGCGTGGGCCTCCGTGTCGCCGCCCCGGTGGACGACGTCCAGGAGCGCGGCCTCGGCGCTGGGGGCGTGGAGCAGCTCCCAGAAGGCCAGCCGGAAGGCGACGCGCACCGCGTGCAGGGGGCGGTGGAGGTGCAGCTCCGGCCCGTACAGCATCGGGTCCTCTTGCTGGGCGATGGCCGGTCCTCGCGCAGGAGCGACGCGGCGAAGGACACCTCCTGCACGTAGTCACTGGCGGAACGCCCGAGCGCCGCGCCGGCCAGCAGCAGGCCCGACTCCGCGGCGGGGATGAGGTCGGCGGCCTTCAGGCCCGCGCCATGGGTGACGGCATGGCCAATGGCCGCGTTGAAGGCCGCGCAGGCGAGCTGGCAGCGCGGGTCGAAGTGGGTGAGGGCGGAGTCCTCCAGCGAGGCCTGGGTGAGCGCGTGGGCGTCACCCGCCGGTACACCCCCAGCGGCGCCGCGCGGGCCGGCTCCCCGGGTCCGCGGGCTTCCGGTACGCACGCAGCCACACGCGCCTGCCCGCGCCCAGGGGCGGGAATCCCGACGTCTGGCAGTCCTCGAAGACCTCCGTCATGGGCTCGCTGACGTCGAAGGCGTGCGGCTGCCAGGCGCGGTAACGACGCAGTGCGTCCGCGGCATCGTAACGCTTCATGGCCCGGAGGCTGTGGCTCAGGCAGGCCGCGAGCTGGACCTCTTCTGTCACCTGGCCGCGGCGCAGCTCATGCGGACCGCCGCCCATCAGCTTGATGTAGGGCCCCTCCGCCTGTTTGGGAAAGGGAACGGCCATGAAGGGCCGGTGCGCGGTGGGGACGGACAGGGCATTGCCCACGGCCATGCCGAGCAGCGCGCCGCGGCGCCGTTGAGCGAGCAATGGGTCAGGCCCCTTCAAGGCGGGGCGGCGTTGGGGCGGAGGCATTCGACGGGTGGACACTGTAGCAGCGCGGGCCGTGAGCACGCTTGCCCGACCCGGAGGGCTCTTCTAGAAACGGCAGCCTATGACCGAGATTTCTCAGATTCTGGCGCGCGAAGTGCTCGACTCCCGTGGCAATCCCACCGTGGAGGCGGAGGTCCAGCTTGCCGGAGGCGCTCGTGGCCGCGCCGCGGTGCCGTCCGGTGCGTCCACCGGTGAGCATGAGGCCATCGAGCTGCGCGACGGCGACAAGCATCGCTACCTGGGCAAGGGTGTGCAGAAGGCCGTGAAGAACGTGGTGGACGTGCTCGCGCCGGCGCTGGTGGGCATGGACGCGGCGGATCAGTTCGCGGTGGACCAGCGGATGCTGGAGCTGGACGGCACCGCCACCAAGGGCAAGCTGGGCGCCAACGCCATCCTCGCGGTGTCCATGGCGGCCGCTCGCGCCGCGGCGGACGCGCACGGGCTGCCGCTGTACCGCTACGTGGGCGGCGTGCAGGCGCGCACCCTGCCGGTGCCGCTGATGAACATCCTCAACGGCGGCGCGCACGCGGACACCCGCGTGGACGTGCAGGAGTTCATGGTGGTGCCCGCCGGTGCGTCCTCCTTCGCGGAGGGCCTGCGCTGGGGCGCCGAGGTGTTCCACGCGCTGAAGAAGATTCTCAAGGGCCGCAAGCTGGCCACGGGCGTGGGCGACGAGGGCGGCTACGCACCGGACCTGCCGGCGAACGAAGAGGCGCTGAAGCTCATCATGGAGGCCATCGACCAGGCGGGCTTCAAGGCCGGTGAGCAGCTCTTCCTGGCCCTGGACGTGGCGGCCAGCGAGTTCTTCGACAAGGGCAGCAAGAAGTACAAGCTGAAGGGCGAGGGCAAGGAGTACGACTCGACCGGCCTGCTCGAGTACTACCGGGGCCTCTCCGAGCGCTACCCCATCATCTCCATCGAAGACGGCATGGCGGAGGATGACTGGGAGGGCTGGAAGAAGCTCACCGACGCGCTGGGGTCGCGCATGCAGTTGGTGGGTGACGACCTCTTCGTCACCAACGTGGAGCGCCTGGGCCGCGGCATCGAGACGGGCACGGCCAACTCCATCCTGGTGAAGGTGAACCAGATTGGCACCCTGACGGAGACGTTCGACGCCGTGCGCATGGCGCACCGCGCCGGCTACACGTCCGTCATGAGCCACCGCTCCGGCGAGACGGAGGACACCACCATCGCCGACCTGGCCGTGGCGCTGGACTGCGGGCAGATCAAGACGGGCTCCGCGTCCCGCTCCGACCGCGTGGCCAAGTACAACCAGTTGCTGCGCATCGAAGGCGAGCTGGGGGCCGCGGCCCGCTACGCTGGCAAGTCGGTGTTCCGCACCTTGAACCAGAAGAAGTGAGCCCGTGAGCAACAAGCCCAAGCGCATCCTGGTTTCCAACGACGACGGCTATTTCTCAGAGGGGCTTCAGGCGCTGGTCGAGGCCGTGAGCCCCCTGGGGGAGGTGTGGGTGGTGGCTCCCGACCGGGAGCAGAGCGCCGCCTCCCACGCCATCTCCCTGCACCGGCCGCTGCGCATCAAGGAGGTGCGGGAGCGGTGGTTCGCCGTCGACGGAACCCCCGCGGACTGCGCTTATCTGGCGATCAACCATCTCCTGAAGGATGATCGCCCGGTACTCATGGTTTCCGGCATCAACCACGGCGCGAATCTGGCCGAAGACATCATGTACTCCGGCACGGTGGCCGCGGCGATGGAGGGTGCGCTCCTGGGCGTGCCCGCCATTGCCTTCAGCCTGGTGGCCCGGCGGAACTTCGACTTCGCGCCGGGGGCCCGGTTCGCCCGTTCGCTGGTGTCCAGCGCCCTGTCGCGTCCTCTCCCGCCGCGGATGCTCCTCAACGTGAACATCCCTGGGGGCGTGGAACCGGAGGGCTTCGTCGTCACCCGCCAGGGCCGTCACTCGTACGGCTTCGAGGTGGTGGAGAACGAAGACCCTCGTGGCCGGAAGTACTACTGGATTGGTGGCAACGACTACCAGCACGAGGACATCCCGGGCAGCGACTGCAATGCCGTGTTCCGGGACAAGCGCGTCTCCGTCACTCCGCTGCACTTCGAGCTGACGGACCATGGCCGGCTTCCGGACCTCTCCGGGTGGCAGGTCGATGGCTTCAACCGGCATGAACCGGACGGTGCCTAGCGTTGGCGCCGTGCGTGTCCAGCCGAGCGCGTGGGGCGCTCCGGGTGTTCCTCCTGGCCGTGCTGCTGAGCGGCTGCGTGGGCACCCGGGCATCCTCCGTTGCCGGGCCGGACACCGGGTTGGACGCCGTTTCGCGTGAGGACGCGACGGCGGAAGTCACCGACGCGGCGGAGCGGACCACGCCGCTGCCGTTCAATTTGCGGGGCGTCCACGCCGAACCGGAGTTGGTGGCCGTGCTCCACCGCGTGGCACCGGGCGAGACGATGTACCGCATCTCCCGCACCTACGGCCTCACGGTGGAGGAGCTGGGTGCGGCCAACGGCATCAAGGCGCCGTGGGCGTTGGCGGTGGGGCAGGAGCTCACCATCCCCGGCGTCGAGCGCAGCGTGCCCGTGCGGGCCCTGGCGGAGGCGGACCCGGAGCCGGTACGGACCTCTACGTCGGCTGGGGGCGGCGCAGCGTGCCGACCCTGGGGCGCCGTGAGGAGCCCCCGTCGCGCAGCCGGTCCCTGTCGCGTCCGGCGAGCGCCACGGGCCGGCCTCGTGTGGCCACGCAGGGGCAGCTCGACTGGCCTCTGAGGGGCGTCCTGTACGGCCGCTTCGGGAAGAAGGGGAAGGAGCCGCACGACGGCATCGACCTGGCTGCGCCCTCGGGGACGCCCGTGAAGACGGCGCAGGAAGGCACGGTGCTCTACGCGGGCGAGCAGCGTGGCTACGGCAACATCGTCATCGTCGAGCACACGAACAAGCTGATCACCCTGTACGCGCACAACCGCGACCTGCGCGTGCGCACCGGGCAGAAGGTGCGCCGCGAGCAGGTGATTGCCACCGTCGGCGAGTCGGGCCGGACGTCCGGGCCCCATCTGCACTTCGAGGTGCGCCTGGACGGCAAGCCGGTGGACCCGCTCGACTTTCTGGGGCCGATGCCCTCCTCGTAGGCGAGGCGGCGCGGGCCCGGCTGCCTTCCTGCTCCAGGCGGCGGGGCAGGGCGCTCCGTCGTGTGACGTCTGGGCCTCGGTGCCGGGCCCGGGTGAAGGTAGAGTGCCGGCCCGTGTCGCGCTTCGTGTCCTGGTGGCTCTCCTGTTTCGTCTTGCTGGCTTCGGCGGCGCATGCCCAGGCGCCAGCCCCTGTGTCACAGGCCGCCGCGGTCCAGGCGAGCACGACCGATGCGGCCGGGCCCGTCGTCGTGGCGGTGCTGATGCTGGAGGCCAACGAGGCGGGCCGCGACGCGGCGCCGGGCGTCACCTCGCTCATCACCTCGCGGCTGGCGGAGTCGCCGCGGCTGCGAGTCCTCTCGCAGTGGGACGTCGAGGCCGCCCTGGATGACGAGCGCCAGCTGCGACTCCAGGGCCTCAAGACGTGTGACCGGGGAGACTGCCTCCAGGAGCTCGTGGCCCTCACTGGCGCCCGTTACGTCGTGGCCGGCCGCCTGGACCGCTTCGGCGACCAGTACCTGCTCACCGCCAACCTGTTGGACGCCGCGGGCGGGCGGATCCTGGCCCGGCCTCGCGCGGAGGCTCCCGAAGCGGAGGACCTGCTGCGCACCGCGAAGGCCGTCTCCGACCAGCTCTTCGCCGCGCTCGCCCCGCCGGAGGAGTCCGTGGCGGCCCGTCCGCTGCTGGGGGCTCTTCGCGCACGGGGGGCGGCAGCCTGCTGCTGGGCTTGCGCGTCAACAACAACTTCATCGAGAAGCTCTCCAACGTGAACCCCGGTGGCGACATCGAGGTGGGCTACTGGTTCCACCCCGAATGGGTTGGCTTCCTCCAGGTGGGCTTCAGCTACGTGCGCTCCACGCAGGACGGCGTGCGCAGTGGCCTCAACGTGCTGCCCAGCGTCGTGGGCGCGCGCCACTACCACAACGTGGAGAAGTCCCTGCGGCCCTACTGGGGTTTCGGCCTGGGCGTGCAGCTGTCCTTCGGTGACTTCGGTATCTTCCAGTCCACCGGCCCGCTGCCCACCGTCGTGGGCTTCGCGGGCCTGGAGTACCTCATCGCCGGCTCGGTGGGCTTCCAGGTCGAGTTGGGCACCAACGTCGCGCAGGCGGTGCTGGGGCTGTCGGAATCGAAGCTGGGAGACGGCCTCAACCTGGACCTCAACGCAGGCATCGCGTACCACTTCTGAGCCTCGGAGCCCCTCATGTTCCCGCGACCGCGCGCCCTCTCCCTGATTGCCCTGCTCGCCCTGACGGGCTGTGACGACGAGACGCCTCGCGTCAAACCGAAGGACCACGCGGAGGGCCTCTACGTCAAAGGCACCGCCGAGTACCTCCAGGGCCACTTCGACGCCGCCCTGGCCTCCTTCGAGGCCATGAAGCAGATTGCCCCGGACGACCCGCGCCTGCCCGCCGCGCGCGGCGAGGTGTACCTCTCCATGGGCCGGCTGACGGACGCCGCCGCCGAGTTCGAGGCCGCCCTCAAGCTGGAGCCCAAGCGCTCCACCAACTGGAGCCGCCTGGGCTTCATCCAGACGCAGCTGGGCCAGGTGGTCGAAGCCCAGAGCTCGCTGCGCAAGGCCCTGGCCCTCTTCCCTCAGGACTTCAACGCCCTGGAGTCGCTGGGGGACCTGGACCTCAAGAAGGGCGACCACGACGCGGCCGTGCGGCACTTCACGCTCGCGTCCAACGCGGCGCCCTCCCCGGAGCAGAAGTCCGCGCTCATCATGCGCGCGCTGGACGTCCTGTCCTCGAAGCAGCGCTACCCGGAGCTGCTGGCCGCCGCCCAGAAGGCCGTGGATGACGGCATCCACACCGCGGACGTGCTCGCCACCCTGGGAGACGCACTGGTGCGCGCCGGCAACCTCACCGAGGCCGCCAACGCCTATCGCGACGCCGCCAGCCGCTCGCCTCGGGATCCCACGCTCTGGGAGCTCGTCGGCGAAATCCAGATGAAGCTGGACAAGCCCGGGGACGCCATCAGCGCGTACAAGGAGTCCCTGCGCGTGAAGGACCGCGCCATCGTCCATGTGGCGCTGGCCCGTATCCACCTGGGGAGGAAGGACGACGCGGCCGCGAAGGAGGAGCTGGCCGCGGCGCTGGAGTCCGTGTCCGGTCAGGACATCCGCGAGCTGCGGGAGCTGGCCAGCCTGCTGGCCACCATGGACCGCAAGCCGGACGCGCTGCGCATCCTCGCCAACCTCAGCGCAGAGCAGGACCACGCGAAGGACGCCGAGCTGCACGTCGCCACCGCCCAACTGGCGCGGGAACTCAAGGACACCGGCGTCCTGCAGGCCGCCTGCGCGCGGGCGACGGCGGCTGACGCCACCCTCAAGAAGTGTCCGTGAGCCACGCCCGGGCCAGGAGACGGCCCGGGACGGGTGGGGTGGACTACGGGGTGCGGCCGCCCTGGAGCTTGCGGTACACGCCCACCACCTGACCCAGAATCATCGTGGACCGGAACTCCGCGCGGCTCACGTAGATGGGCTGCATGGTGGCGTTGGCCGGCTGGAAGCGGATGCGGTCCCCTTCCGGGTAGTAGCGCTTCACCGTGGCCTCGTCCTCGATGAGGGCCACCACGATTTCACCCGGCTGGGCGGACGGCGTCTTCTTCACGAAGAGGTAGTCCCCGTCGTGGATGCCGTCGTCAATCATCGACTGCCCCTTCACGCGCAGGGCGAAGACCTCGCGGCCATTCACGCCTCCGAGCAGGAAGCTGTCGATCTTGACGGAGTCCTCCATGTTCTCCTGCGCCAGCAGCGGCGCGCCGGCGGCGACCTTGCCCAGCAGGGGAATCTCCACCATGCCCGAGTCCTTGCGAGCCCCCAGGCCGAGCAGCAGCCGCGCGCGCTTGGTGGGCACCAGGGAGCGGCTCTGCTGCTCGCCCCGGTTCAGGTAGCCCTTGCGCTCCAGCGCCTTCAGGTGGTCGTTGACGCCGTTCGTCGAGCGGATGTCCATGTGCTCCCCGATTTCGCGAATCGTCGGCGGGAAGCCCCGGGTCTCCGTCTCCTTGACGATGAAGCTGAGAATCTCGCGCTGGCGTTCCGTGAGCTCTTCCATGCGCTCCCTCACTCGTCTGCCGTCCTGCCGGGGAGTCGTTCCCCCCAGGCAACAGGCTTTCAGTGTCACTCTCCCTGAACAGACGTGTAGAGTCAACTCGTCCGGTGTCACCCTGCACACTCGCGGTGTGCCCCGTTCCGTCCTGTTTCTCACTTCTTGAGGTGGGGGGACGAACTCGACGTACACTTCGGCCGCTTTGTCCGAGCTCCGCCACACGCTGCTCTTCGTCGACGACGAGGCCGACGTCCTGGACATCCTCACGCGGATGTTCCAGCGCCGGTACCGCGTCCTCACGGCCCGAAGCGGTTCCGCCGCGCTGGAAGTCCTGAGAAAGGAGCCGGTGGACGTCCTCATCACCGACCAGCGGATGCCTGAGATGACGGGCATCGAACTGGTGGCCACCGCGCGCGCGGAGGGCTTCGACGTCACCGCGCTGCTGCTCACGGGGTACACCCACCCGGACGACATCATCGCGGCCATCAACCAGGGGCAGGTGTACCGGTACATCACCAAACCCTGGGATGTGAATGACCTGCTCATCACCGT
Organism: Myxococcus sp. MxC21-1; assembly: GCF_032612255.1. Classification (NCBI taxonomy): domain Bacteria; kingdom Pseudomonadati; phylum Myxococcota; class Myxococcia; order Myxococcales; family Myxococcaceae; genus Myxococcus; species Myxococcus sp. MxC21-1. The sequence goes on along the minus strand of NZ_CP123278.1, from coordinate 5,317,114 downwards.
GAAGAACGCGGTGGAGTACACGCAGCTGCGCAAGGACAAGGAGCGGCTGATCCGCCAGCTCCACCAGCGCGTGGAGGCGCTCTTCGTCCTGTACGAGGTCAGCCGCGCCAGCGCGAATGATCCGGCCAGCTACGACAACATCATCGACCGCGTGCTCATCGCCGTGGCGCGCGTGCTGCCGTACGACTGCGGCGCGGCGCTCATCGCGCCGGACGAGGCGCGCAGCGCGACGCTGCGGCTGCGCTGTCAGGGCATGGTGGGGGAGAAGGCGCTGCTGGGCGTGAAGGAGTCCATGCTCGGTGCGTACCGCAAGAGCAGCGGCCTCCTGCTGCCCGAGGACCGCGTCATCACCCGCGTGGCGGGCACCACCACCCAGGACGCGGCGGCGCCGTCGGTGTACCCCAGCCAGCTCACGGTGAACCTGGTCGCGGGCGGGCGCCCGGTGGGCATGCTGTCGCTGTTCAGCCAGAGGCCGGACGCCTTCTCCGAGGACGACGGCGTGTTGCTGGACGTGCTCGCCAACCAGACGGCGGACGCCATCCAGTCCCTGCGCTCGGCGGAGGAGGAAGCCCGCCACCGCATGGAGCGGATGGTGGAGTCCATGGCCGACGGCGTGGTCCTCACCGACGAGAAGAACGACATCGTGGTGATGAACCCGGCGGCGCGGCGGCTGCTGCACGCGGGGGAGAACCCCGAGGAGCAGACGACGCGGCTGATGGAGGAGCGCCTGGGCTTCCAGCCCTTCCACCTGGTGCGCGGCTGGGAGTACGGCGGCGGGCAGGTGCTGCGCGAGGAGGTGAAGCTCTTCGACCGGCACGTCCAGACGACGGTGACGCCGGTGACGGACGCGCGGAACACGCTGCGGGGCGTGTGCGTGGTGCTGCGCGACATCACCGAGCAGAAGCGGCTGGAGGAGCGCAAGGACGAGTTCGTCTCCATGGTGAGCCACGAGCTGCGCACGCCGCTGACGTCCATCTCCGGCGCGCTGGACCTGGTGCTCAACTTCATGGCCGGCGACATCAACGAGCGGCAGCGCCGCTACCTGTCGCTGGCGCGGGACTCCACGGAGAAGCTCAACGCCATCGTGGACGACCTGCTGGACCTGTCGAAGTTCGCCAAGGGCCGGCTGCGGATGAACTTCGAGGTGTCGTACCTCGACGAGCTCGTCCAGCGCGTGGTGGAGAAGTACGGCCCGGCCTTCGGCGAGAAGCGCGTGCTGGTGAAGCCCGTGCTGCCGCGCCATCCGCTGCGCGTCCTGGCGGATCCGAACCGCTTGGACCAGGTGCTCAACAACCTGCTCAACAACGCGGTGAAGTTCACCCCGGAGGGAGGGGAGGTGCGGGTGGAGATTCACGCCACCTCCAGCCTGCCGGGCTACGTGGTGGTGTCCTGCTGGAACAGCGGAGACCCCATCGCGGAGGAGAGCCTGGAGCGCATCTTCGACCGCTTCGAGCAGGCGCGCACCAAGGCCAACCGCACCGTGCGAGGCACCGGCCTGGGGCTGGCCATCTGCCGCAACATCGTGGAGGCCCACGGAGGCCGCATCTGGTGCGAGCCGTGTACGGACGGCGTGCGCTTCATGGTGGTGCTGCCCACCGAGCCGCCGCCGGAGCTGCGCCGCGGCGACGACGTGGCGGACGCCATCCAGCTCCCGCGCCGGCAGGAGAGCCGCGGCCGGGTGCTCATCATCGACGGCGAGCCCGAGGTGGCCTTCATCGCGAAGGCGCTGATGGCCGGGCGTGGCTACGACGTGCGGCTGGCCTTCGACGCGGAAGACGGCCTGGCCGCCGCGCGCCGGTATGCCCCCGACACGGTGATGGTGTCCGTGCGCCTGCCGGACGTGGACGGGCTGCGGCTGGCGGAAATCCTCCGGCACGACCCGGAGACGCGCCGCGCGCCGCTGCTGGTGTCCTCCGCCTTCGACGAGCGTCAGCGCGCCTTCCGCGCGGGCGCGGATGCCTTCCTGGTGCGCCCGTTGGCGCCGGACAAGCTGCTGGCCACGGTGGACTCGCTGGTGCGCGGCCGCCAGGGCCCGGCGCACGGCCGCGTGCTGGTGGTGGACGACGATGCGAAGATCGCCGCCATCTGCCGCGAGGTGCTGGAGAACATCGGCTTCGACGTGGCGCTGGCGGGCTCCATCGAGGAGGGACGCCGCTCCCTGCGCGAGCGCCGGCCGGACGTCGTGCTGCTGGACGTGACGCTGCCGGACGGCGATGGCTTCGTCTTCCTGGAGGAGATCAAGGCGGAGAGCGCCGGTGGCCACATCTCCGTCATCTTCATCTCCGCCCGCGCGGAGACGTCCTCCAAGGTGCGCGCGCTCAAGCTGGGCGGTGACGACTACCTCACCAAGCCCTTCGACGCGCTGGAGTTGGGGGCTCGCGTGGAGAGCGTGATGCGGCGCAAGGAGCAGGAGCTGTCGGCCTCTCCCACCACGCAACTGCCGGGCTCCACCGCCATCGAGCGTGAGGTGCAGCGGCGCCTCTCCGCGCGCCGCCCCTTCGCCTTCTGCTACCTGGACCTGGACAACCTCAAGGCCTACAACGACTACTACGGCTTCGCGAAGGCGGATGGCGTGGTGCGCCAGACGGGCGACCTGATGCGCGAGGTGTTCGCGCAGGACGGCGCGCCCGGTGACTTCCTGGGCCACGTGGCCGGTGACGACTTCGTCTTCATCACCTCGCCGGAGTCGGTGGACCGCATCTGCCAGAAGGCCATTGAGACGTTCGACCGCATCATCCCGCTCTATTACGACCGGCAGGACCGGGAGCGCGGCCACATCGAGGCGGAGGACCGCTACGGGGAGAAGCGGCAGTTCCCCATCATGAGCGTGTCCGTGGTGGCGGTGATGACGGACGGAACGCAGGACCATGCGGAGTTGGCGCGGCGCGCCGCGGACATGAAGAAGCGCGCCAAGGCGATTGCGGGCTCCGTCTTCCTGCGCAGTGACCAGGAGCGGGTGGTACGCTCCGTGGCCGGATGAGGCTCTACCAGCAACTCGTCCTGTTCATGCTCGCCGCGACGGTGCTTCCCCTGGCCGCGGTCGGCTTCCTGTTGCTTTCGCGCGCCGAGGCCGAACTGGCCGCCCGAATCGACGCGGAGCAGCGCGCGCAGGCCGTCGCCACCGCCGAGTCCGTGGGCGCCACCATGATGGAGGTGGTGGACGCGCTGGCCCGCTCGGCGGAGCTCATCGACTGGCAGGCCGCGAGCGACGCGGAGACGCAGGGCGCGCTGCGGCTGCTCTACGGCCAGTCGCCCGCGGTGAGCGCGGTGCTGAAGCTGGACGCGGAGGGCCGTCCCCTGGGCGCGCCCGTCTTCCGTGCGCAGGCCATCGACGGGCACCCGGCCTTCGCTCCGGAGTCCCTGGACCGGCTGGTGCGCTCCATCCCCGTGCAGACGCTGCGAGGCGGCGGCAAGGGCCAGGCGGCGCTGGGCAGCGCGTACGTGCACTCGGACGAGGGGCGCTCGGCGGTCGCCGTGGCGGTGAAGCTGGCGGAAGGCGAGGGCGCGCCCTTCGCCGTCGCCGAGGTCGTGCTCCATCCGCTGGAGGCGGTGCTGCGCAGGCGCCAGGGCGAAGGGCTGGGACGCATCCACCTGGTGGACGAGGAGCGGCGCGTGCTCGCCAGCACCGCGCCGGAGCGCCGGGGGCAGGCACTGGCGCCGGAGCTGAGCGCGCACCTGTTGGCCCCGGCGCTGCCGCTGACAGCGCTGGTGCGCAGCTTCCGCGTGGAGTCACCGGCCCGGCGGGTCAGCGTGGCGCGCGTGCCCCATGGCATGCGCTTCGACGTGCTGGTGGAAGTGGATGAGTCCACCGCGCTGGCGCCCGTGCACGGCATGCGGCGCACGGTGCTGCTGTCCATTGGCGCCACCTTCCTGGTGCTGCTCGGGCTGGGAGCCCTCTTCACGCGCCGCCTCAACGTGCGGCTGGCGGAGGTGGTGCGCGGCGCGGAGGCCTACGGGCGTGGCGAGCTGGACACGCGCTTGAAGGTCTCCGGCCAGGATGAACTGAGCGAGCTGGCCACCACCTTCAACCGCATGGGCGAGGAGCTGGAGGCGGCGCGTGCCCGGATGCTGCGCTGGAACGACGACTTGCGCGTCCGCGTGGAGGAGGCCACCGCGGACCTGAAGGCGGCCCAGGCGCAGTTGGTGGAGGCGCAGAAGCTGGCCGCGGTGGGGCAGCTCGGCGCGGGCGTGGCGCACGAAATCAACAACCCGCTGGCGGGCATCCTCGGCAACGTGCAGTTGCTGATGCTCGACCGAGGCGCCGCCGACCCGGATTTGGAGTCGCTGCGGAAAATCGAGCAGAGCGCCAAGCGCTGCAAGGAAATCACCCAGAACCTGCTGCGCTTCTCCCAGCAGCGCGAGCGCGCGGAGCTGCGGCCGGTGGACCTCAACGCGGTGGTGCGTGACGCGCTCAGCCTCACGGAGCACCAGCTTCGCGGCGACGGCGTGGTGCTCACCAGCGTGCTGGGAGACGGGCTCGCGCGAGTGCGCGCCGACCCGGGGCACTTGTCGCAGGTGGTGCTGGCGCTGGTGTCCAACGCGCGCACCGCGATGCTGAATTCACCCCAGAAGCGGCTCACCCTGCGCACGGGCGAAGTCGGCGGCTTCGGCTTCCTGGAGGTGGAGGACACGGGGAAGGGGATTGCCCCCAACGTCCGCTCCCGCATCTTCGAGCCCTTCTTCACGACGAAGGACGTGTGGTCCAACGTCGGGTTGGGGCTCAGCGTGGCTTGGCGGGTGGTGACGGAAGCGGGCGGGAGCATCGAGGTCCGCTCGGAAGTCGAGCAGGGCAGTTGCTTCACCGTGAAGCTGCCGAAGGCGTGAGGCCCCTTGGGGGGCCTGTGATAGCTAACGAGGCTGCCCATGGCTGATTCCCGCCCATCGCGCCGTCAGGCGCCTTTCTTCATTGGCCTCGTGCTGATTCTCGCGGCGTTGCCAGTGGGGTGGCTCGTCTTCCTGCGCCGGCCACCTCCGCCGCCACTTCCTCCCGCCGCGCCGCCCATCGTCGAGGTGCCCGTGGCGCAGAAGCCGCTGGTGCTGGAGCTCACGCAGGTGTCCGGCACGGTGGAGGTGCAGAACACGGACGGCTCATGGCGCGAGGCCACGGTGGGCATGGCGCTGCGCCGGGATGAGCGCGTGCGCACCGATGACGGTTCGTACGCCATGCTGATTGGCGGCGAGGCGGTGGAAGTGCACATGGACCCGGGCACGGAGATTTCCGTGGACGAGCTGACCGAGTCGCTGTCCCGCATCCTTCTCTCGCGCGGTATGGCCACTGCCGTCGTGCGGCCGGGGCAGCGCCACACCTTCGAGGTGAAGGCGGCGAACGCGGACGCCAAGGCCACGTTGCAGCAGGCCGGTGCCTTCACCATGAGCAACAACGGCGACGGCACGGTGGCGGTGGGGACGCGTGAAGGCGAGGTGACGCTGCTCGGTCAGGGCAAGGTCGTCATCGTCCGCGCGGGCCAGCAGGCCGTCGTCCGCCCGGGGCAGGCGCCGTCGGAGCCGTCACCCATCCCCACCAGTCTCCTGCTCAAGGTGGACTGGCCCACCGAGCGCACCCGCCGCGAGCGTGAGCTGGTCGTGCGTGGGCAGACGTCACCGGGCAGCCGCGTGGAGGTGGATGGCGTCACCGTCAAATCCGATGCGGAGGGAAACTTCCAGCGAAAGGTGGTTCTTCGCGAAGGCCGCAACACCGTCGATGTCCAGGCCTATGGCGTGGGGCGGACGCAACAGAAGGACAGCAAGGACGTCGTCGTCGACACCACGCCGCCGCCGCTCAAGACGGATACCGAGAACATCTGGAATCAGCCGCGCGACGACTGACCCAGCAGCCGTGGGTGCGAGCGGGTGTTCGCCTTGACCCACGGCAAGGGGCCTCCCTACACTTCGGGGAGGAGTCATTCCTGTTCAAGGGCAATCCCGGGCGAAAGCCCAGGTGCGCAAAGCCGCGGGGCCTGAAGTCCGGCCGGCCGTGACCGCCGTGGGAAGTCAGCACCGGACAGGTTCCGGGCCCACTGCGCCTTGGGCGGGGCATGGGTCTTCATTTCGGAACCCCCGGGAGGTCCTATCCGATGCTGCGGACACTGGCCCTGAGTTGCTGCCTGTCTTCCCCGCTCGCCTTCGCCTCCACACCGGAGCTCCGCACCCTGACGGGCACCCTGCACGTGGTGGCCGGCGGCCCGGGTGACCAGACGGACCCGCACGTCAGCGGACCGCTGGTGGCCTATACGAACGAGTCCCGCGGCACGAGCGAGATTCGCTACCACGACCTGCGGACCTCCGCGGATGCGGCCATCCCCAATGGGGGCGCGTTCGACTTCGTGTCGGACATCTCGGACGGCACCATCGTCTTCACGCGCGTGAGTACTTCGAGCGCCATCTACACGTTCGACGTGGCCGTGGACGCGGCGCCGCGGGAGCTGGCACCGGAGGCGGGCAGCAGCCGGCGCTCCGCGGTGATTGGCGGCCGCACGGTGGCGTGGCAGGACTTCGGCTACACCGGCGTGACATCGCAGCCGGAGATTGCCGTGTATGACCTGGACCAGGGCACGCTCACCCGGCTCACGGATGACACGTTCCAGGACCGCGCGCCCGCGGTGTCGCCGGATGGCTCGACGGTGGTCTGGGCCAAGTGCGACGAGCAGGGCCTGCGTTGCGACATCTGGCAGGCGCGGCGAAGCGCCTATGGATTCAGCTCACAGGCGCTGACGGGCAGTGAGGGCGAGGAGTCGCAGCCGGACACCAACGGGGACATCGCCGTCTACGCCAGCACGCGGACACTCGATGGCGTGACGGACCGGGACATCTACTGGAAGCCCCTGAACGGCGGCACGGAGCAGCGGCTGGCGCTGCCGGGCATGGACGCGAATCCTAGCATCAGCGGTTCGCTGATCGCCTTCGAACGCAGGGACCCGGTGAAGAACGACTTCGACATCGTGCTCTACGACTTGAGCACCGAGACGCTCTACGCCATCACCGAGACGCCGGAGAACGAGAGCCTCACCGACTTGAGCGTGGACGCGGACGGCACGGTGCGCGTGGTGTGGACCGTCTCGGAGAACGGCGACTTCAACGTCCATGCCTTCACCTTCAAGTTGGATGATGAGCCCGGGTGCAAGCTCGCGGCGGTGGACACGCCGTCCCCCGAGGCGGTCTGCGCGCGGCCCGGTACCTGGCCGTTGCTCGCGGCGCTGGAAGTGGCACGGACCAGTGGTCAGCCCAACGGCGTGGCGCTCGGGTTCGCGGGGACGGGTGAGGGCGTGTTGTGCGTGGACAACGGCTACAACGGCGAGGACTCCACCGCGGGCTGGGTGTGGATCAACGGCCGCGAGCTGGTGGACCCGTCTCGCTTCAAGCAGGGCGTTCCGCTGGTGGCCACGCGCGCGCCGCTGGATGGGCACAACTCGCTGGCGGCGCTCATCTCCGGCAAGCCCGGCAGCGCCTTCCGGCTGCGCGTCTATGCTCCCCCGCCGTGTGTCAGCCCGTGGCGGACGCCTCCACGGGCGCCCGCGTCATTCCGGGGCGTGCGCTGAAGGCGGTGTCATCTTCGTCCTCGGCGGTGTCGCCGGCGACCTTCGTGCCCGAAGGGCCGGTGCGTGACACCGCGCTTCGGGGCTGTAGCACGGGCGGCGGGCCGCTGACGCTTTCCGGGGTGATCCTGTTGCTGGCGTGCTGGCTGCGTCCGAGCGCGCGGATGCGGAAGGCGCTTCGGCACAGCCACCGCGCCCTGTAGACTGACGCGGCCCTGAACCGGTTTCTCCTCTTCGGATTGTTGCTGCTGTGTGCCCCGGCCTGGGCGGACACGCTCGAGATACTCGGGCCGTCGTCCGCCGTGGCGCCGGATGGATTCCCCGTGGCGCTCGTCCGCAAGGATTTGGCGGGCCGTCCGGTTCCGATGGGGAAGCCTTCGGTGCAGGCAGACGGCGCGGAGCTGCGAGAGGACACCGAGGAGCCGCCGCTGCGCACGTTCGTGGTGACGCCGCGTCCGGGCGCGCGTGACGTCGTGGTCCGCGCGAGCGTGGATGGACTGGCGGCCCAGGCGCGCTACGTGCTGGGGCCACCGGCCGCCGAGGTGCGGCTGGCGCTGGAGCCACCCGCACCCGTGAAGGGCAAGGACACGGAAGCGCGGCTCACCGTCCAGTTGGTCCGGCCGGATGGCACCGCGGATGACAGCGGCGCGCCTCCCGTGGTGCGGGTGAGCGTGGGCCGCGTGGAAGGGCTGGAGCGGACGGGGCCCGGCACGTATCGCGCGCGCTACGTCCTGCCGGACACGCGTTACCCCGAAGTGGCCATCCTGGTGGCCTTCTCCGCGTGGCCCAGTCCGCAGTCGGTGCATGGGGCCTACGGGCGCGTGCTCGTTCCGCTGGCCGCTTCCGTGAATCTGCCGGGAACGACGGAGCCCGACGCCGAAATTGCCATCGACATCGCGGGCCAGACGTTCGGTCCGGCGGTGGCGGGGCATGACGGCCGCTTCCGGGTGCCCATCATCGTCCCGCCCGGACATCGCATCGGGCAGGGGCGGGTGGTGGACAAGGTGGGCAACGTGCGGCGGATGCCCATTGACCTGAGGCTGCCGCCCACCGATGGCCTGGCCTGCGTGCTTCAGCCGCAGCGGCTCCCCTCGGACGGCGTGTCCCAGGCCCGGCTGGTCTGCGCGACCAGTGATGCCATGGGCCGGCCCGTGGGCGATGCGCGCGTCACGACGCAGGTCCGCCACGGCACCTTGCGCGGCCCCACGCGCGCGCCGGGAGGATTGCTGGAGTGGCGCTACACCGCGCCGCGGAAGTTGGTGAACGACGAGCGCATCGAGGTTGCGTGGCCTCAGCGAGGGCCCGGCTCGCGCGAGTCTCCGGCGCTGGAGTTGGTGCAGGGGCCCGTCGCGACGACCCGCCTCGAAGTGGGTGAGGCGCTGGTGCACCACGGGGCTCGCACGCGTGTGGAAGTGACGGCGCGGGATGCCTTCGACCGTCCCCGGCCGGGGGCGACGGTGGAGCTGAGCGCGCCAGTGGGGACCTTCGGTCCGGTGGAGGAGCGACAGCCGGGGAACTTCATCAGCGCCTGGGCTCCGCCGGCCACGGGGGCCGCGACGGACGTGGACCTGCGCGCCCGCGCGTGGGGTCCTTCGGGCCATGAACCGGCGCGCATCACCGTGTGGCGGGCCGCGGGCGAGCTGTACGCGGGCGTGTCCGACCTGGCGGGTCTGCCGGTGCCGGGACAGCCGCTGCGTGTGGATGGCCGCGAGGTGACGACGGGCACGGACGGCACGGTGCGCCTGGGGCCCGCGCGCCCGGGAACGCTGGAGATTTCGCACGGCGTGTGGACGGGCCTGACGCGGACGGTTCACGTGTTGGGCCCGGATGGGCCTGTGTTTCCGTTGGAGCGCCCGCTGGTGTCGTCCGCCGCGTCCCAACGCGTGCGACTGGCACCTGAGATTCCGGTGAACGTGCGGCTCACGGTGAGCGGGACGCGGGTGACGTACTGGGTGGAAGATGCAAACGGGCAGGTGCTGACGGGGCGCGAGGTGTTCGTCTCGCTGACGGGTGGTCAGCGAGCCGAAGAGCGGGTGGAGGAGGGGCGCACCTCCTTCACCGTGCGAGCGCCGGGACCGGTGAGTGTCTCTGTCGCGGATGTCGCCACGGGCGTCACGGCGTTGGCCGAGGTGCGCCCATGATGCGCATGCTGGCCTGCCTGTTCTCCGCCGCGATGTTGGTGCCGCTGAGCACCTGGGCGCAGGCGCTGTCGCAGGACACTCCGTCGCAGGCCTCCACCATCGCGGGCCGGGTGTGCCAGGACGTGGACGGTGATGGGCTGTGCGGCGCGGATGAGCCGGGCCTGCCCGACGTGCGGTTGGTGCTCACCACCGGCCGCGATGTCCGCACGGACGCGCGGGGCCGCTTCCACATCACCGGCGTCGATGCCCGCGTGCCGGATTCGGTGGGTGGGCTGCACCTGCGGCCAGGGCGTCAGCGGTTGAAGGTGGACACGCGCTCGTTGCCGGTCTCCAGCCGGGTCAGCCCGGAGGCGGCGACGGTCGAAGTCCCCTGGGGCGCCGTCGTCCTCCAGGACTTCGCCGTGCGCAGCGTCACGGTGGAAGCCGCGCCCGTGCGGCTCTCCTTCAGCAAGGCACCGCCCATGGCGGAAGTCGCGCCAGGGCAGGGCGTCGTGCACTTCCGTGTCGCAGGACAGGCCTCCGCGGGCGACGCCGTCACCGTGTCGGGGGTGGCAGCCCAGGTGGACGAGAAGGGCGCATGGCAGGCGCAGGTGCCGCTCGTCGAGGGAGAGAACCCGCTGTCCATCACCGCCACGGGGGCCCAGGGCATGGTGCGCCTGTACCGCCAGCGCGTGGACGTGGTGCCGCGTGACGGCGGCTGGTTGGTGGCCCCCAGGCCGATGCTGCCCCTCGCCACGCTCCAGTTGCCCGCGGGCAGTGACGCGCCCGCGGCCAGTGGCGCCTCCCGCGTGCAGGTCGAGGCGCCCGTGGGGACGCGCGTCCGCACGCCCGAGGGCGAAGTCGTGGTGGGGCCCGAAGGCCGTGTGGATGTCCCGGTGGTGTTGTCCCCGGGGCGCAACCAGTGCCCGTGCGGCTGTCGCCGCCGGATGCTCCGCCTCGTGACGAGACGCTGGAGATTGCCGCCGCGGTACGTCCCTTCGCCGTGGGCCTGCTGGACCTGGAGGCCACCTATGCGCCGCGAAATGGCGACGTGCAGCTGCGGGGACGCGGCTCTGCTCACGCGGAGCTCCGGCTGGGCGCGGTGGACCTGGTGGGCGAGCTGGACCTGCGCGACACGGATGGCCGCACGCTGAACGGTGCCAGCCTGCCGGACTGGCTCCGCCCGCGCATGCCGGAGCGCTTCGACCGCGCCGCCGACCCGGACCTCGCGCCCGCGGAGTGGGGTGACGACTCGGTGTCACTGACGCCCAATGCCTCGGAGGCACGTCTTCGGTTTGAGGCGCGCCATGCGGAGCACGGCCGCGCGGGCCTGGGCACCTACCGCGCGCAGCTTCACGACCGAGAAGTGGGCCGTTATCACCGTCCGCTTTTCGGCCCCTACGCGGAGGTTCATGCCGGCGAGGATGCGGCGCGCGTGGGCGTGAAGGCGTTTGGCGGGAGCCTGACGGACCCGGTGCGGCAGGTGTCCGCGGTGCCCGCGCACGAGGAGCTGCGCGCCACGGGCGGAAGCCTTTACTACCTGGGCGCGGCCTCGGTGGCGGAGGGCTCCGAGCTGGTGCGCGTGGAGCTGCGGGATGGCGTCACCGGCCTGCCGCTGGGCGAGCGGCACCTCATTCGCGGCATCGACTACGACATCGACTACTTCGCCGGCCGCATCCTCCTGGCGCGTCCGCTCTCCTTCCTCGCGGGCGAAGCCTGGCTGCGGACCAGCGCGCCCACGGAGTCACCTGAGCCGGTGCTGGTGGTGGACTACGCCGCGCTGCGCATCGCGGACGCGGGCGACACGGCGGGCGGTGAGGTGTGGGGCGAGTGGCGCGGCTCTCGGCTGGGACTGGGCGCGGTACGCGAGGGCCGGGAGGGACGGCCGTACACGCTCTACACGGGACGCGCGAGCACGGCGCTCGGTGGTTACCGCATGGCAGCGGAAGTCGCGTCCAGCCGTGGCACCGCCGTGGATGCTTCGTTCTTCGGCGTCTCGGATGACGGTGGCCTCAGCTTCATCCGTCCCCGGCGGGACGTGGGCACCGGCGCGGAGGCCGTGAGTCTCCAGCTGTCAGGTCCCGGGCTTCATGGCGAGGGCTCGGTGGACGCGGCGTTCCGCCTGCGCGGGCGCGGCTTCTCCGATGGCGCACACACCGACGCGGCGCGCTTCCGGCAGTCGTCCATCCGTGTGAGCCAGCCGCTGGGCAGGCTCCGGTTGACGTTGCTGGCGGACGAGCGGAGCTCGGCCGATCCGCGTGAGCCGTTCGTGGACAGCCCGTTCTCCGCTCGCGTCCTGGCCGCGGGTGTTGGTTGGGAAGAGGCACGGTGGGGCGTGCGTGCGGAGGTTCGTGACTCGCGGTTGAACGCGGCGCGAGCGGCGGGCGTGGGGCCCACGCTCTTCGGTGGTCGCACCTCCGCGGGCGTGGCGGGCTCACTGCGGGTGTTCGAGCGGCTTCAGCTTCGCGCAGCGCACCGTCAGGCCCTGGCCCTGCATGGCGAAGGGCCCGGACGCTTCGATGACACCTTCACGTCCGCGGGCGTGGATGTCGAGGTGGACCGGACCACGCGCGCTGGGGTGTTCGGAGGCTGGGGACCGGAGCTGGGCCCCCGGGCGTGGGCCAACGTCGAGTCGCGGCGGGGGCAGGACGTGTTCTACGGCGGTTACTCCGTCGACGTGGACGGCCCTGACTTCGGCGCGGGACGGACGCTGACGGGTGCCCGCACGGAGCTGCCGGAGAGTGGCACCGCGCTCTTCGTGGAGGATGTGGGCTCGCACGACGCGACGGCCGTGCGGCTGGCTCGCGCCGTGGGCTTCCAGCAGCAGGTGACGGGCGGTTTCAGCGTGGGCGCGCGCTACGAGCGCGGCGTGCGCAGCCTGTTGGACGTGGACAGCCCGCTGCGGCGCGAGGCGGGCGGTGTCTTCGGGCAGCTCGTCCTGGCGCGCTTTCGGCTGGATGGGCGTGTGGAGCTTCGCCGGGAGGAGGGCACACCGGAGCGAGGCGCGGCCACCGCGGTGGACCGTCTGCAAGCGGTGGTGGCCCTGGCCGCGCAGGCGCAGTTGCTGGAGGACGTGACGGCCTCCGGGCGGGTGGACTTCGCGCGCACCGTCAACGCGGACGTGCTGGAGACGCGGCTGGTGGAAGGCTACGCCGCGGTGGCGTGGCGTCCGGGGCCCTGGCTGGTGGTGGCGCGTTACGGCATCACCCGCGAGCTGTTGCCCGGCGTCCGGTCCGCCTTCGGAGACCGGGCCTTGCAGACGCTCTCCCTCTTGCCGGCGGTGCGCCTGGGCGACCGGCTCTCCGTGGCGGCGGGTCTGCATGCAGGGCACACCCGGGCGGAGGACTCGGGGCGTTGGGTGTGGACGGGCACCATCCGTCCCGCGGTGCGAATCGTGGGCGGTCTGGAGCTGGGCGCAGAGCTGGCACGGCGAACGGCGTCTCCCGAGGGCGAGCGGCTGACCGCGCTCCGTGCGGAAGTCGCCTATCGGGTCGATGAGCGGCTGCGCTTGGCCACCGGGTACACACTCCTGGGCTTCAGCGGCTTGGGTTTGTCCCCCGACTCGTCGGACAATCAGGACCGGCTCTACCTGCGAGCCGAAGTGGCCTACTAGGAGCAATCCGTGCGTCCCCTCGTCATCATCAGCCTCTGCCTGGGTGTTGCCACCGCGGCACGCGCCGACTGGGACGTGAATGAGGTGCCGGGCATCGCCCGCAGTGTGGACGTCTTCGCTCCGGGCAGCTACTCGGTGAGCACCTCGACGCAGACGGAGCTGTTCGAGAACGGCATCCAGTCCGCCGTCTTCCTGCACAGCGACGTCTTCGGCACGTTCCTGTCTCCGATGGGCTGCTTCGCCGTCGTCGTGCGCCCAGGTGATGTCATCAGTCACCAGAACTGCCGTGCGGCTGGAAACATCATCCCCCCGGACCCGGTGAACACCGTGGTGGGCATCCGGCGGGTGAAGCACACCCCGTCAGGTACGGGCTATGCCTCGGTGGCCCTCTCTGACGGTGGACTCTCACTGCTGACGGCATCAGCGGGGCTCGCAGGCCCCACGCCCTGGACGTTGCTGAGCGCCGGCGCGGGCCTCTTGTCCTCCACGGACGTGCTGGGCGTGGTGGAGACTTCGGATGGCGCGCCCCATGCGCTCTTCAGTGTCACCGGTGTCACCCGGACGGAGTTCCTCTGGTACACGCGGGACAGGCGTCAGGCGCAGATGGTCGTGCCGTCGCACCTGACCAGCAAATCCCCGCGCACGGTGGACCTCTTCGCTGGAAGCGGACCGCATCCCATCGCGTTGTTCGGCAATTCGGACGGCCTGTTCCGCGGACAGTTGGACCCGGCCGGGACGACCTTCTCCACCGTGATGTTGCCCGACGGCATGCGCGACGTCAGCATCACCTCGGTGGACGTGAACACGGGCAACGGCAGCGTCCATGGCGAAGGCTTCGGCCTCGCGGTGGGCGTGGATCCCAGCGGGGAGCCCGTGGTGCTGGGGGCCGTGCCCGCGAGCAGCGCGGACAACGCGGGGACTCAGTGGCGGGTCCACCCGGCCTTCGAGGGCTCGGCGCTTCCGGGCGCTTCGCAGGCGACGCCGCTCGAGGTGTCGTGCATCGGCTCCTCGTTCTGCCTGTTCATCCTGGACCAGCCGAGCTTCAACGTCGTGACGTACGTCAACGCCAATGCCCCCGTGCTGGACGTGGGGCCCTCGCCCATCGTGGTGAACGAAACGGGGACGGCGACGGCCCGGTTCGTCGCCACCGACATTGACTTAGATGCGGTGCGCGTGTCGGTGGATGCATCGTCAACGCCGGGCGCCGACCTGGTTGGCGTCAACATCGTGGAGCACCCCGACCAGCTCGACGTGACGCTCGTTCCGCAGCGGCCCGTCTGCAAGGACGAAGAGGGGCTCCTGCGGGTCTACGCCTCGGACGGGCTCGCGTCCCACGACGTGCAGGCCACGGTGGCCTACCGGGTGGTGAACACCCAAGGGCCTGCGCGGCCCACGGTGTTGCCCTCACGGGAGTCGACCACCGCGTCGGGCGCGTCGCGGGTGTTCACCGCGCAGCCGGCGAGCGAGGCCTGTCCGGCGGTGCGCTACGTCTGGTCTCCCGTCTCAGGACAGTCGGGCGCACCGCTGCTCTCCACCGATGGCGGCGCCCAGGCGACCTTCACGCCGCCGGAGGTGCTGTGCCAGGCGTCGGGTACCAGCTACGCGTACGAGGTCCGTGGCGTGGATGAAGGCGGCCTGACGTCCAGCGCCGCCGCCATCTTCACCGTGGACGTCGCGCCCTGGGGCCGGCCGCTGGTGCCCTTCGCCTCGGGCTGGGAGCGGACGCTCACGTCGGGCCCAGGGTCCAGCGTGGACGTGGTCCCCGATGCGCTGCACACCTGCGAGGGGACGCCCGAATTGCCGACCGTGGACACGGAGTGGCGGCTGAGCGCTTCCGGTTCGGGCATTCCCGACGGTGTCACCGTGAGGACCGCGGACGGAACGGCTGTCACGTTGCACTCGCCGGTGTCGAGCGAGCGCCTGCGCGTCGAGGCCGCGGAGTGCGCGTACGGGACGCTGGCCCTCACCGCCAGGAATCGCATTCCCGTCACCGGCGGTGGCACGCAGGACAGCGCTGACGCCGAGCTTCGCGTTCGGGTGGAGCCGTCCCTGGAGGACGTGGCCACGGGCAGCCTGGAGCTGGGCGTGGTGCCGTCGGGCGAAGGGGACGTGGACATCGCCCTGGACACGTCGCTGAACTGCGTGGACGCGCGCTCGCTGAAGGCGCGGATGTTCCTGGAGACCCTGGGCGGCGAGGCGCTGGACTCGGCGGTGGTGCCGGTACCCGGGACGTGGCGCCCCGCGCTCCCGCGCTCCTGCACCGTCGAGTCCTACCGCGTGCGCGGCGAGCTCTTCGATGACAGTGAGGGGCCGGTGCGAGAGGGCGGCCGTGCCCAGGCGGAGATTTCCAACCAGCCCCTGCCGGCGCGGCTGGGAGCGCTCGAAGCCGGGGGCTGGTGGCACGTTGTGGCGAAGGCGCGAGCGCCATGCTGACGCAGACGATTCCGGCCGATGCCTGCGGCGACGTGGCCATCTCCTGGTCCCAGGTGGCGGGGCCCGCGCTGTCAGAGGTCTCCCTGGCGGGCCCGCGCGTCACGGTGAGCACGCAAGAGACGGGGCTGGAGGCCCTGGTGGGCCAGTCCATCACCCTGCGCGTCCTCGCCGACGCGGGCGGCAGCAACACCGCGACCACGGATTACGTGCTGCCGATTACCTCCGAGCGCTTCGTGGACGTGCGTCACACGATGGAGTCGCCCACGGCGTCGGAGAAGGGGCTGGTGGGCGTGGTGGTGGAGCTGCGGAACACCTCCACGTGCGAGGTCGGCGGCCTCCACTACCTGGAGAACGTGGACGGGCTGGAGTGGGTGCCCGGCAGCGTGAAGCTGGACGGCGTCGCGGTGGAGGCGCGGGCGGTGGACGGTGGCTTCCGGGTGGAGGACATCCGGCTGCCTGCGCAGGGGACGCAGACGCTGACGTACGTGGGCCGCTCGCCGCTGCTGTCCACGCCGCGGCTGGGCGGGGAGATGACCCTCAACGGCGTGCCCGTTTCGGGGGATGCCGCGGTGCCGCCTCCGACGTCGGGATGCGGCTGCTCGGGAGGGGTTCGGGCGCGGCCGTCTTCGGGCTGGCGGCGCTGGCGCGGGTGCTGCGCCGCCGGAAGTAGGGCGGCGCTTACAGCCCGAAGCTGATGCGGTGACGGCGGCTCGGCGTGTCGGGCCGCTCCTCCAGTACCCCGAGGAGCTCCAGTCCCCGCAGCGTGGCCAGCGTCTGCCGCTCCGGCAGGTCGGTGAGGGCGAGCAGATCCTCCACCGTCTTGCTGCCGTCCGCATACGCCAGCACCAGGGCCTGAGCCCCTTCGAGCTTCAGCTCGTGCAGGCCATAGGGCGCATCGGCGGTGGGGAACAGCCGGCGCGAACGCGGCATGTGCCGACGCAGCGTCACCAGCGTCTCCGTCTTCGCCACGCCCTCCAGCACCAGGTCACCGGGGAAGACGGACAGCTTCACCAGGTCCGTGCGGCGGGGGCGCATGGCACTGAAGCCGTAGCCGCCTTCCTTCCACGTGAAGGTGGACCAGATGATCTCCTTCACCTGCTCCACCAGCAGCTGCTCTCGTTGGGCCGCGTCCATCAGGCCCATGCGCAGCATGGCCTCGCCGGTGCGCAGACCGTGCTCCTTCGCGAAGGCGGCGACCTCAGCGAGCCGGGCCTCGGGCAGCACGCCCTGGCGGATGCAGAAGCGGCCGAAGCGCTCGGCGGCGAGGTTGGACGCGGCGTACACGACGCGGCCGGACTCGAAGTAGACGACCTTGAGCACCTGGCCCTGCTGAAGCTTCAGCTCGCCGTGGTGGCGGGCCTCGTAATAGGCGTTGAGCAGCCGCGCGACGGTGGCGTCCTCCAGGACGCCTCCCAGGGACCAGTCGGGCAGCGCGCGCTTGGGCGGCGGCGGAGTCGAAGGCGCGGTGCTTTCGCTCCAGACCTGCTCGCGCCTGCCGAAGGGCAGGGGGAGGGCGTGCTCCGTGTCCGCGGGCTCTGGCAACGGGTCGGTACTGGGGACGACCTGCAGGGGCTCGGCGGCGTCGCTGGGCTCAGGGGGGAACTCTTCCAGCACGATGAGGTCCTCGGTATCGAGCAGCTCGTCCAGCAGCACGCTCTCCGCGATGGGCGGGGGAGCGCGGGGTTGAGGTGCAACGCCACCGGCCTGCTCCAGGGCCTCCATGACGGTGATGAGCTCGAACGGCTTCTCGAAGAAGGTCCGGGCGCCGTGGACCTGCACGGCCTCCTGCGCGAAACGGTCCCCTTTGTACACACCGCTGACGGCGATGGCGGGGATGCCATGGGCACGCAGCGCGGCCAGCACCTCGCTGCCCCGGATGTCCGGGAGCAGCAGGTCCACCAGGGCCGCGTCCCAGTGTTGTCCGGGGCCGAGCGCCTCCAGCGCGGCCTCGCCGGTGGCCGCGGCTTTCGCGTCGTGTCCCCGGCTTTGCGCCAGGGCGACGATGAGGGAGGCCAGCTCGTGGTTGTCTTCGACGATGAGCAGTCGCGCCATGGGCGCGCAGACCATAGCATCCGCGTCATGGACGTTCAGGGCTTCCACCACGTGGCCATCCAGGCGCGGGACATCGAGTGTGTCACCGGCTTCTACAGAGACCTGCTGGGCTTTCCGGAGTTGACCCGTCATCTCCGACAGGACGGCTCCCTGCGGAGCATCTGGGTGGGCGTGCCTGGGGGCGGCTTCCTGGCCATCGAGGCGGCGGGCGGCGAGCCCGTCTCCACGCCGTTCCGCCACGAGGCGCCGGGCCTCCTGATGCTGGCGTTCCGGATTCCGAAGGCCGCTCGGGCGGGCGTGGTCGACACCTTCACCCGCGCGGGGGTGCCGCTGGAGCATGAGACGCGGTGGTCGGTGTACGTCCGGGACCCCGAAGGCAACCGCGTGGCGCTCAGTCATCACCCGGAGGACTAGACGCACCGTCCCACGGGTGCGGGTGTGCTTGCGGAGCGGGACGGGGCACGGCTACAAGCGGCCCCATGCGCCTGGGTGAGCAGCTCCTGAAGGATGGTCTCGTCACCGCCGAGGGACTCGAAGAAGCGCTCGAGGCCCAGGTGGTGCATGGCGGGCGGCTGGGAACGAACCTGGTGGAGTTGGGCCTGCTGTCGGAGGTGGACCTGGCGAAGTCGCTGGGCAAGGTCCACAACAGCGCGTTCGCGTCCGGGGAGATGGTCCCGGACCCCAAGGCGATGGAGCTGGTCTCCTCGAACCATGCGGACGACAAGGAGTACCTGCCCATGCGGGTGGACGCGACGCGGCTGAGCATCGCCGTCGTGAACCCGCACGACTTCGCGACGCTGGACGCGATTGCCTTCAAGACGGGCAAGCGCGTGGTGCCGGTGGTCATCCCCGAGTTCCGGATGAACCAACTGCTGCGCCGCTACTGCAAGGCGTTCCGGCCGCTGCGCGCCATCGACATGAACGCGGTGCGGCCGCGTCCCTCGGCGGGCTCGCAGGCAGAGCTGGCCAAGGCCGCGGAGACGCCGCCAGATTTGATGAGCGAGGAGGAGTTCCAGTCCGTCTACGCCTCCGCCCTGCGCGGTGGCGCCGACTACGACGGGGACATGGGCGAGGAGGAGATCATCACCGGCGTGGAGGTGCTGGAGGCCGCGCCCGAGCCTCCGCCCGCGACTGTCCGGCCGCAGGTGCCCGTGGCTCCGCCGCCGCCACCTCAGGCCATCGTCGTCCCACCGCAGAGGGTTCAGCCGCCCGTGCCACCCCCGACGCCCGTGCTGGGCGGTACGCCACCGCCTGTGCAGGTGCCGCGCGCACCGGAGCCGCCGCCGACGCCGCTGACCTTCGCGGAAGCGCAGGCGGAGCTGGCGCGCAGCTCGGACCGCGAGGACGTGGCGCACACGGTGCTGCGCTTCGCGCTGGGCAAGTGGAAGCGGAACCTGCTGCTGTCGGTGCAGGGCAGCCTCGTGACGGGCTGGCACGGCATGGGGGTGGGGGTTCGCGACGCGGTGGTACGCCGCATCGGCGTACCGCTGCGGGAGCAGAGCACCTTCCGGCTCGTGCGGGACACGCGCTCGCACTACATCGGGCCCGTCCGCCGTGATGCGGCCATGGGCGTGTTCTACAAGCTGCTGGGGGACGGGTTCCCGAAGACGGCCGTCATCCTCCCGCTGCTGGTGCGCGGCAAGGTCGTGCACCTGCTCTATGTGGACAACGGCCCGGACGAGCTCACTCCGCCCGACGTAGGCGAGCTGCTCATCCTCTCGCAGAGCGTGGGCCGCTCGTACGAGGCGATGATGCGGCGCCGCAAGAGCGCGTAGGACGTCGCGCGCTCGCGGCGGAATGGCTCAGGTGGACAGCTCCTCCACCTGGAACGTCATGCCCGCGCGGCGCAGCCGCTCCACCAGTCGCATGCCCATGGCGGAGGCCGGCGTGAGCACGCCGCCCGTGGTCGGATTGTCGTCGAAGGCGAGGCACAGCGCGGACTCGGCGAGCATCCGCGACGTGGCCGCGTAGCCCGGGTCCCCCTGCGCCGCCACCTTGCCCTTTAGCCGCACCTGCTTGCCCGTGCGGGGGAGGTGCCTTCGCCGCGAAGCTGCGCGACGAAGAAGCCCTTCTCCCGGGCCTCCGGAGACGGGCCTTCACCCGGCGCGGGCAGGACCTTCTTCTCCAGCAGCGTGCGCAGGGGCTTCACCTGCATCGCGGCGACGACGCCTCCCAGGCCCACGGTGACGCCCGTGGCGCGAAGCAGGCCCTTGGGCCCGGCGCCGTAGCTGGCGACCTCCGCGTACCGGAAGTTCTCTCCCCACGGGTGACCGAGCAGCGCGTTGCTGCGCCGGACGACGCGCGTGTTCACGGCCGCCATGAAGAACGGGCCGGTCCACTGGCCCAGCTCCTGGCTGTAGTGGACGCCCAACTCGTCCTTGGATTCGGGCCGCCAGCGGCCTGGGGTGGGGTCCAGCGCATGCGGGTGGGCCATGAGCTTCCGAACCGAGCGGTCCGTTGAGGCTTCTTCCATCGCCTGCACCATGCTCGCGGCCGTGCCACCGCTGGCGCCTCCGCGCATGGGACCCATGTAGAGGCGGACGGCGTCCAGGTGGCCGCCGTGTTGCTCCCGCATGTGCTCCTGCATCATCAACACGCCCAGGTCCGACGGAATCGAGTCGAAGCCACAGGTGTGGACGATGCGTGCGCCGCTCTGCCGCGCCTGCTCGTGGTGGGCGTCAATCATCCGCCGCATCCACTGCACTTCACCCGTCAGGTCGCAGTAGCTGACGCCGGCCCGAACACACGCCGCGACGAGCTCGCTGCCGTAACGTGCGTAGGGGCCCACCGTGGTGCAGACCACGCGGGTGCGAGGGACCAGGGCATCCAGCGACGCGGCGTCGCGTGCATCCGCGACGAGCAGCGGTAGCTCCGCGAAGGAGGGCGCAATCGCCGCCAGCCCCTGCCGGACCTTCTCCAGCTTGCCGAGGTCGCGTCCCGCCAGGGCCCACCGTGCGCGGTGGCTGTCCTGGGTCCTGGCGAGGTATTCGGCGACCAGTCGCCCGGTGAAGCCAGTGGCGCCCCAGGCGATGATGTCGAACTCCGTGGCGGAGGTGTTCATGGGCGCGGGAGTCTGGTCGCGCCCCGAAGGCACCGCAACCGCGGCGTGAAACGAGTGTTCACGCCGCGGAGATTGCTACCCCGGTTACTCCTCTTCGGGCTTCTCGAAGTTGACGTCGAAGGTGACGCGCTGGCCCGGCTCCACCTTGAACGTCTTCTGCCACCGGGAGTTGTTCACGA
The DNA here is from genome assembly GCF_032612255.1 of Myxococcus sp. MxC21-1. NCBI lineage: Bacteria > Pseudomonadati > Myxococcota > Myxococcia > Myxococcales > Myxococcaceae > Myxococcus > Myxococcus sp. MxC21-1. The sequence continues at coordinate 5,296,124 of NZ_CP123278.1, read as the reverse complement.
TGACCAGGAGCTGGTGCGTGCCTTCGTACAGGTCCAGTTCCTCGATGGGGGCGGCACCGACGAGCCGGCCATCCACCGTGACAATGGCGCCCTCCGGGGCGCGTACGTTCGCGAATCCCTTGTTGAGGAAGATCTGCTGCGACGAACGGCCACCCGCCGGCACGGTGATGACCCGCGTCGTCTGGATGCCGAGCACCGGGTTGCTGAGCGTCAGCACGTGACGGCCCGCGGGCACGGCCGCGGAGACCGGCGTGCGGCCCAGGTACTGGCCAGGAATCGAGACCTCCACGCGCGGGTCCACGGTGACGTCCAGCGTGCCCATGGGAATGCCGGCATCCACGGGGCCCGCATCCAACGTCACGCCGGCGTCGACGGGCAGGGCGTCGGTGACGCCCGCGTCCTCGATCTCGGACTCGATGTTGGACGGCAGCCGGCTGAGCACGACGGCCCCCGCGCCCACCGTGAGTGCCAGACCGACGCTCACGAAGGCCATCCAACTGCGCGACGGTTTCTGCGCGGCGGGAGGCGCCGTGGGGGCCGCGTGTGCGCCCGTGCTCGTCGGGCTGGTGGGCACAGCGGTTCCTGCTGATGCCCCCGTCCCCGTGGCGCCGGGATGCGCCTGAGTGCCTGCGCCCGGCTGATGCTGTGCGCCCGCGCCGGACTGCGCCTGTGCGCCTGCACCAGACTGCGCAGGAGCGCCCGCGCCGGACTGCGCAGGAGCGCCCGCGCCGGACTGCGCCTGTGCGCCCGCGCCGGACTGCGCCTGGGCGCTAGAGCCTGAATGGGCCTGAGTGCTTGCGCCGGACGGATGCTGTGCTCCCGCGCCGGAGTGGGCCTGTGCGCTTGCGCCCGCTTGTGACTGGCCACCTGCACTGGACTGAGTCTGTGCGCCCGCGCCGGACTGAGCCTGTGCACCGGCCTGCGCCTGGCCACCCGCACCGGACTGCGTCTGGGCCCCCGCCGAACCAGCGCCGGACTGCCCAGCGCTGCCCGCAGCCGATGCCGCCTGCGCGTTGCCACTGGCCGCCGAGCCACTCCCAGCCTGCGCACCCGAACCATCGGCCGAGCCCGAGGCATGCAACTGTCCCGGCAACTCCGGCCACTTCGCGGGCATCAAGCCCGGGGGCAGGGCGCCGCGCGCGAGGAACTCAGCCACGGCGGGCGGAGAGATGCCAGCCTTCTGCATCACCTCGGCGATGCCCGTTTCAATCACCCGCCGCCGCGTCGCGCGAGCCTCGCTCTCGGGCGGGAAGTACTTCGACAGGAACTCCGAGAACTCCGCATGCGTGGGCAGCGAGCCGACGGCCTCCACCACGGCCTCGCGGAACGCGAGCGCCGTCGGATACCGCTCCTTGGCCCGCTTCGCCGTTGCCCGGCGCAGCACCGCGTCCAACTTCAGCGGCACGTCCTGCGCCATGGGCGGCAGCGAGCGCGTGAGCACGGCCTTGTCCGGGTCCGCCGCATCCTTGAAGGGAATCTTCCCGGAGAGGCACTCGTGCAGCACGAGTCCCAGGAGGAACACGTCGGACTGGACGTTGACCGCCTCGCGTCCACCGAGGAGCTGCTCGGGCGCGCTGTACAATCGCCGGTTCTTCACGCGCTTGCCACCGCGCTCACGCGGAGCCACGCCGAGCGCGCCATAGCCCGTCACCTTCGTCAGACCGCCGAAGGAGATCATCAGCGTCTCGGGCCGGACGTCACCGTGCACGAAGGGCGTGCCGTCGTCATTGCCCGCGACGTGCGCGTAGTGCAGACCCACGGCGGCATCCGCCACGACGAGCGCCGCGAAGTGCGGCGGCAGGCGGGGTGGGCCTCCAGCAGGCGACGCAGGGGCTCGCCGTCAGCGAACTCGGTGACACGGGCCAGTCCGCCATCTTGCTCGGCCAGGGCGTGGACACGGAGGATGTGCGGATGCTCGAAGACGAGCGCGCGAGCCGTCTCGCGACGCAGGGTCGCCTTCAGCTCGGGGTTCTGCACGACATCTTGCGGTGCCCAGATGAGCACCACGGGACGGGGAGACGCGCCGTCCTCCAGGGCGAGTCCGAGGAAGGCACGTGAGCCTTCCCCGGCCAGCAGGGGACCAAGGGATTGGTAACGGACGGAACTCATGACACCGCATGTTAGTGCGAGTCACGCGGGTCCTGAAATACGGGGAGCCCGTTGCCCTTTCCCGGCAGCTACAGCCGGTAGCCTGCTTCCCGCTCGAAGGGCAGCGTCACGTGGTAGCCGTAGCGCCCCCGCCGCACGAGCAACAGCACGCTACGTCCCCGTCGCGCGGTGAGCAGGGCCTCCCGGAAGGCGTCGTTCGTCGTCACGGGCTGGTTGTTCACACGGAGGATGATGTCTCCGGGCTCCAGCCCGATGTCCGCCGCCGCCGAGCCCTGGCGCACGCCGGACACGGCCAGACCGCCGCGAATCTCCTTCACGCGGAGTCCCAGCCGCTCCCACGCCAGCCCCTCGACCATGCGAGCGGGGAACTCCACGGGCGTCACCTGGACGGTGCGCAGGCCGCCGTCGCGGAAGAGCACCACCGGGAAGGCGGAGCGGGCGGGGTAGCCGCGAACGCGGGTGTCGAAGTCCTCGGCGTCCTGGATGCGCGAGCCACCCAGCTCCGCCACCACGTCCCCGCGCTTCACGCCAGCCTCCGCGGCTGGACTCCCCGCCTCCACCGCCGTCACCAGCGCGCCATAGGCCCGGTCCCACCCGAGCTGCCGGGCGACGCGGACCGGCAGGTCGGCCGTATCGATGCCCACCCACGCCGGGCGCACCTTCCCGAAGCGGGTCAGCTCGTCGACGATGCGGCGCACCTTGTCGGCCGGAATCGCGAAGCCGATGCCCTGCGCGCCGCCGCCGAAGATGGCGGTGTTGATTCCGATGATTTCCCCATCCACGTTGAGCAGCGGGCCGCCCGAGTTGCCCGGGTTGATGGCGGCGTCCGTCTGCACGAAGTCGTTGTAGACGCGGTTGTCGGCGCGGAAGGTGCGGCCCACCGCGGAGACGACGCCCGCCGTCACCGTCTTGCTCAGGCCGAACGGGCTGCCGATGGCGACCACCGTCTCGCCAATCATCAGGTCGGAGCTGGTGCCCAGCTTGGCGATGGGCAGGGGCTCCTTCGCGTTGACCTTGAGCACCGCCAGGTCGTTCGCCGCGTCGCTGCCGATGACCTCCGCTTCGTACGAGCGGCCATCCGCCAGGATGACGTGGATGGCGGACGCGCCCCGGATGACGTGGTCATTGGTGACGATGATGCCGCTGGGGTCGATGATGGCGCCGCTGCCCAGGCCGGAGATTCTCTGACGCTCCGGCTCCGCGCCCATGCCACCGAAGAACTCCTCCAGGGGAGAACGGCGACCCCGGAAGCGCGACTCCACCTCCTGCTCGGTGCCGATGTAGACGACGGCGGGGGAGACCTTTTGCACGACCTCGACGATGGCGTCACGCCGCCGCGCGATGTCCGCGTTCGCCGTGCCCGAGGTCAGCAGGGCCACCACCAGCAGGCTCCACCTCATGACTGCGTGCTTCATTCCAACCCTCCGTGCACCGCCAGGGATTGTCGAGCGAAGGACATTCTGACTGTTGGGAAGGCCGCAGCCTCCCCGGGCTCCCTGGATGCGGTGTCTCGCTCTTCATAAACCACTCCGGTCATCCATGAACGAATGCATCTCTGGGATGCACGTCCTCTCGGGGTGTCGGTACACCGTGGGAGTGGATTGTTATCCTGGCGGCGCGCAAGCAGTCGCGGCGTGCCGAGGCGAGGGAGTGGAAGCATGAGTCTCGTCCTGGTCGCGGACGATGAGCCAGCGGTGTTGGAGGTCCTCAGTCAAGTCGTGGAGGACCTGGGCCACGACGTCTTGAGAGCGCGGGATGGCGAGGAGGCGCTCGGCCTGGCGCGTGCTCGGCACCCTCAACTGGTGGTGACGGACCACATGATGCCGCGGCTGAGCGGCGTGGAACTCTGCCGCCGGATGAAGCAGGAGGCACAGCTCAAGGACGTGCCCGTCATCCTCCTCAGCGCGGTGCTGCCCCAGGGCGCGCCGGAGGCGTTCGCCTTCCTCCACAAGCCCTTTGAAATCACCGACTTCGAATCGGTCATCCACAAATCGCTGGCCGCCTCGCCGGAGCCCCGGATGGAGGCGCACGCGGCGTCCCCCTTGGGCGCGCTGGGACAGTGGGTGGCGCAGACGCTCCAGGGCCCGCTCGAAACGGCCCGCGAGCAGCTTCGCCGGCTGGAATGCACGCCCTCCGTGGACCGCGCGGCGCTGGACACGCTGGCGGCGCAGCTCCAGTCCATCGAAACCGTGGGCCGTCACCTGCGCGAGCTGGCGTGGCTGTCCTCGGGCGAGGCGACGCTGAAGCGAATCGACACGGACGTGGGCCAGCACCTGCGCGACGCGGTGGCGGCACATGGCGCGCACGTCACGCTGGATGTACCCGAGGCGCCAGTCCACGCGCAGGTGGACCCGCCGCGCATCCGGCAGGTGTTCGACGTGCTGCTGGCGAACGCGGTCCGGCAGGGGGACGCGGAGGTGGCGCTCGAAGTCTCCCAGACGCAGCTCACGGTGCGCGTGAAGGACGCGGGGCCGGGGCTGGCCGCGGAGGCGCTGGCCCACCTCTTCACGCCCTTCCGGATGGATGCGAAGGGCGTCTGCGGACCGGAGCTGTATGTGGCCTCGGAGCTGGTGCGCCTGCAAGGGGGCGCGCTGTCCGTCCAGTCACGACCCGGCGAGGGCTCCACGTTCAGCCTGATGCTGCCCAGGAGCACCTGACGCGCGCGTCCCAGGCAGGTGCTGTTCGATGGCGTCCACCAGGGCCTGCTCATCCTCCGCCGCCTGGAAGCGCGCCTTCATGCACTCCAGCTCGCGCCGGTACGACGGTTGTTCGACGACCGCGTCGAGCAGCGGAACCAGGGTGTCGGGCGTCAGCGTGCGAAGGTCCGCGCGCTGCCCCAGCCCGTGGTGGACGACGCGAGCCGCGATGCCGGGCTGGTCGTATTGGACTGGCAGGACGACCATGGGCACGCCGAAGTAGATGCACTCCTTGACGCTGTTGAAGCCGCCATGGGTCACCATGGCGGACGCGCGGCGCAGCATCTGGAGTTGGGGGACGCGCGTCGCGGACACGAGATTGTTCGGGACGGGGTCAGGGCGCGTCTCCCGCCACGCATTGGTGGCCACCACGAACTGCCACGCGGGCCGCCGCCGGGCGGCCTCGGTGACGGCTTCGTGGAAACGCCGGGCCTGCCCGGGGGGCATGGCCATGGTGCCCAGCGAGCACAGGACCAGGGGGCGCTCCGGGCTCAGCCGCTCCCAAGGGAAGTCGGGCTCCTTGCGCTCCAGGTCGATGCAGGGCCCCGTGTAGTGGACGTCGATGGAGAGCCGCACGCCACTGAACTCCACGAACTCTCGGGGGCAGAGGACGAGCATGGGGTCGTGCTCGCCACTGAGGCGCCCCGCGAAGTCCAGATGCTCGGGCGGATAGCCGTACTTGCGCGCCAACGCGTGCCGGTAGCGGAGGTCCGCTGGCTCCAGTCCGACCCAGCTTCGCCAATCCTCCATCTTCGAAGCGAACAGGATGCGCCCCCAGTCGAGCGCGCCTCGGATGATGCCGGAGAGCTGGCCATCCGGGATGACGTCGGAGGTCGGCGGCGGCGTCATGAGCTCCCACCGCATGGGGATGCTCGTGTTCAACACCAGGGTGGGAACCTGGTGGCCGCGGAGGACGAGGAACGGCTCCGGGAGGAGGACATCCGTGAGACCCAGGTCCGGCCGCGTCCGGGTGATGATGGCGTCGAGCTCCCCTTGGAGTATCGACTCATACATCTGGTTCTGCTTGCGCAGCACCTGCAGCAGGTAGCGCACCCGCTTCAGGCCCTTCCACTGGCTCACCCGTTCCTTGACCTCATCCTGGAAGCCCAGGGGGAACAGGTGCTCGAAGAGGCACTCGAAGTCGAACCCCTCCGCGCGGATGAGCGCCTCGGTGTCCCGGATGCCGCAGAAGACAATCCGGTGGCCCCGCTTCTGGAGGGCCCGGGCGAGCTTGAGCGAGGGATTGATGTGCCCACGCTCGGGCAGTGGGCAAACGAGGAGGGTCGACATGGAGGCTCCTGGCGGTGTGGCCCGAAGCCTCCAGGGGCGCTTCGCGTGACGAGACGTCAGGCCTGCTGCGACTTCAGCATCCAGCCAATCATTTTGTACAGAAGCCGGGCGCCGACGTTGCCGTCCCACTCTCCGCCATCGGGGTCGGGGGCCACCTCGGTGAGGTCGAAGCCCACGATGGTGCGCCCGGAGCGGACCACGCCGGCGATGAGGGCCACGGCCTCGGCGAAGGACAGTCCGCCGGGCACCGGGGTGCCCGTGTGGGGGCAGAGCACGGGGTCCAGCCCGTCGATGTCGAAGGACAGGTAGATCTGCTTCGGGAGCAGGGCGACCATTTCATCCACCTGCCGGTTCCAGGGCACGCCGTCGAAGCGCTTGTTCTGGAGGGTGGCGTCGAAGAAGCCGTGCACGCGGCCGTTGGAGTCCGCGATGTACTGGTACTCCTCCGCGCTCATGTCGCGCAGGCCCACCTGGACCAGCGTCTTCACGCCGGGGATGCGCTCCGCGACGTTGTACATGATGGACGCGTGGGACCAGGTGAAGCCCTCGTAGGCCACGCGCAGGTCGGCGTGCGCGTCCAGGTGCAGCACGCCCATGCCGGGGTACTTCTCCGCGTGCGCGCGGATGATGCCGTAGGAGATGGAGTGGTCACCGCCCACCGCGGCCACGCGCTTGCCCTGGTCCAACCAGTGCTTGGTGGTGCGGTAGACGTGCTCGTTCATCTGGTCGCAGAGGACATTCACGTCCTGCGCAGCCTGAATCAGCGCGGCCTCGCCGGAGTGGATGCCACCGGCCTCGATGACGACCTGGGCGCGCTCCTTGGCGCGGGTGTTCCAGTCGCGCAGCTCCTGGGGCTCGGGGAGCATGGCGATGCCACGCTCGTAGGGACGACCCGTCTCCACGTCGAAGAGGTCGACCTGCCGGCTGGCTTCCAGGACGGCGGTCGGCCCCTCGGACGTGCCACCGCCGTAACTGGTGGTGGCCTCGAAGGGAACGGGGATGAGGACGACGTGCGCCTCTTCCGGGGAGTGGGGGAGGCCGAACACGCCGGAGTCCGGCTGGGCGGCGGCGCTGGGGTCGAAGTGGGTAGCCATGGCGGCGCAGGATAAAGGCCCGGTGTCGGGGCGCAATGGTCTGTTACTTCTCGATGCGTTCCTTGACGTCGAAACGTCCGGCCAGCACCTGATGTTTCTCAATCACCAGCCGGTCCGCCGTCAGCACGCCCCGGACGTCCAGGCTGTAGTCGTTGTAGAAGCAGCTGCTGCTCCGTCATCGAATCCGTTCCTTCAGTGCGCGATGCGGATCACGCCCACCGCACCACCAGCTTGCCCACCGAGTCATTGCCGGCCATGCGTTCCAGCGCCTGCCGGATGTCCGCGCGCGGCACCACCGCGTCTATCACGGGCCGCAGCGCCCCTGTGCGGAACAGCGGCAACAGATGCCGCTCCGCGCTCTGCGCCAGCGCGATCTTCTCTTCCAGCGGACGGCTGCGCAGCACGGTGCCGGTGATACGCAGCCGCTTCGTCAGCACCGTGCCCAGGTTCACCTCGGTGGCCGCGCCCGCCACCAGCCCCACCAGCATCAGCCGCCCCCGGGGCGCCAGGGCGTTCAGCGTCTCCGGCACGTAGCTGCCGCCCACCAGGTCCAGGCACAGGTCCGCGCCCCGGCCGCCTGTCTCCTCGCGCACCGCGTCCGCGAAGCGCGGCGGCTTGGCGTCACACAGCACCGTGCGAGCCACGCCCCAGTCGGCCGCGCGGGTCAGCTTCGCCGCGTTGCGGCCGGTGCCCACCACGCGCGCGCCCATGGCACGGCAGATGAGCGCCGCCGCCGAGCCCACGCCACTGGCCACCGCGTGGACGAGCACCGTCTCGCCGGGCTTGAGCTCGCCCTGGAGCACCAGCGCGTCGAACGCGGTGAGGTACGCCTCCGGAATGGCCGCCGCGTCGGTGAAGTCCATGCCGTCGGGAATGGGCATCGCCTCTCGCTCGTGGGTGACGAGCAGGTCCGACCACGCGCCTCCGCCCACCAGTCCCATGACGCGGTCGCCGGGCTGGAAGCGCCGTGCGCGCGGGCCCACGGCCACCACCTCGCCCGCGTACTCCAGGCCTGGAATGTCCGGTGCCACGTCCGGCGGGGCGGGGTAGTGACCACGAAGCTGCAGAAGGTCCGCCCGGTTGAGCGCGGACGCCCGCACCCGGACCAGAATCTCCCCTGGACCTGGGACGGGCTCGGGACGTTCTTCCTCGGCGAGGACCTCGGGGCCTCCAGGACGGGTGATGCGAAGGACCTTCATGGCAGGCGCCTCCCATGGAATGGCGGGCACGAAACATCCTGGCTCGCGAGAGCGTCAACGCTTATCTAGAACACCGTCCATCATGAGCACCCTGACGTGTCCCATCTGCCAGAAGCCCGTTCCCCCGCGCGGGGAGAACGCTGCCTTTCCCTTCTGTTCCAAGCGCTGTCGCGCCGTGGACCTCGGCCGGTGGCTCGGCGAGGAGTACCGCGTCCCCGACCGGCAGGCGGATGAGCAGGAAGACGAGCTGCCTGCCGACAGCCACCCGGCACGCCAGCACGGCGACGCATGAGCGGCTTCGTCGACCTGCACTGCCATTTGCTGCCCGGTGTGGATGATGGGGCACGCACGCTGGACGACGCGCTGGAGATGGCGCGCGCGCTGGTCGACCTTGGCTTCTCCACCGTCGCCCCCAGTCCACACGCGCGCCCCGAATACGCCCCCGTGGAGGTGGTGGACGTGCGCCGTGCGGAGCTGGCGGAGGCCCTGGAGCGCGAGCGCATCCCGCTGGCGTTGGGACGCAACGCGGAGAACGTGCTCGACGATGCCTTCCTGCGAGGCCTCAGCACGCCCCAGGCCCGAAAGTTGGGCCCGGGCCGCTACGTGCTCGTGGAGCTGCCCTACACCGCGCCCGTCCCCGCGCTGCCGGACATCCTCTTCCGCATCCGCACCAAGGGCGTGGTGCCGCTGCTGGCGCATCCCGAGCGCTGCCTGGAGTTCGAGCGGAAGGGTCGCGCCGCGGAGGCCGTGCGAGCTGGGGCATTGTTGCAACTGGACATCGGTGCGCTCATCGGCCGCTATGGCGGCACGGCTAAGAAGCTGTCGCGCGCCTTCCTGGACGACGGGCTCTATGCGGTGGGCGCCACGGACCTGCATGGGCCCGTGGGGGCCCGGGACTGGGTGGGCCGCTCGCTGGCGGAGCTGCGGAGCAGGGTAGGGGAGGCGAGCTTCGCCCGTCTCATGAGGGACAATCCCGCGATTTTGTTGGCCGGAGAGTCACTGGAGTCCGACCCGGACTGACGGTATACCCGGCCGCTGTGAAACGTGCCGTCAAACTCCTGGCCAGCCTCCTGGTCACCTTCCTCTTCATGTGGTGGGCCTTCCGGGACACGGACTGGGCGACGCAGCTGGCCAGCCTGAAGTCGGCCAACTACGCGTGGCTGGTGCCGTACTTCGGCTGCCTGTTGGCCATCCACGTCTTCCGCACCTTGCGCTGGGGCTGCCTTCTGTCGGGCCTGGAGGAGGTCCCGTTCCGAAAGCTGAATGAGGCGTCCGGCATCGGTTTCATGATGCTGCTGGTGCTGCCCTTCCGCTTGGGCGAGTTCGCGCGGCCCTTCCTCATCGCGCAGCGCAGTGGCATCCGCCGCAGCGCGGCCATGACGTCCGTGGTGCTGGAGCGCATCGTGGACGGCCTCTTCGTGGCGGCGATGTTGCGGGCGCTGCTCTTCTTCGTGCCCACGGAGACGCCGGAGATTCGCTACGTCAAGCTGGGCTCGTGGCTGATGTTCGCGGTGTTCGGCGGCGGTCTGGCGTTCCTCCTCTTCGGCCTCTGGCAGCAGCAGCGCACGGTGAATCTGGTGCGCGCCACGGTGGGTCGGCTGGCGCCGCAGGTGGCGGACAAGGTGGCGGACATCGTTGACACCTTCGTGGGCGCCATGCGGCAGTTGCCGAAGGGGCGGCAGGTCGCGCTCTTCTTCCTCTACACGGCGCTGTACTGGGGCGTGAATGGCGCGGGGATGTCCATGCTGGCCAACGCCTTCGACTGCTCGGGCGCGGCGCCCGGCACCGTCTGCGAGCCCATGGACCTGACGCTGTTCCAGGCCTACGTCGTGCTGGGCGTGCTGGTGGTGGGGCTGATGATTCCGGCGGCGCCGGGGATGATGGGCACCTTCCAGGCGGCCACGAAGGTGGGCCTGAGCCTCTTCCTTCCGGCCGCCGCGGTGAATGCCAGCGGGCTGGCCTACGCCAACGTCATGTGGCTGAGCCAGACGGTGCAGCAGGTGGGCCTGGGCCTCATCCTGCTGTCCATGGGGCACCTGTCGTTCAAGGACATTGCCGGCAAGCTGGACGACAAGGACGGCGAGGCGGCGGCACCTTCCGCCTGACGCGGGGGCCGCCTCCCGGCCCCGGGGGCCGTGTCGATGCGGCTTCCTACGGGGTGGGCGACGACGCCTGCCCCGTCTCCGCGGGAGCGGCTTCCGTCTTCGCGGGGGTGGTGTCACCGCTCTTGCCCGTCACCACGCCCTTCACCTTCTCCATGGCGGCCTTCGGGTCGATGTTGCCCTTGAGGGTGCCGAACGGCGTGTCGATGACCTGCTCCCGCTTCTCCGAGGAGGCGTAGCCCTCTGGCGCGCACAGGGCCTTCGCGCTGTCGCGCACGGAGACGACCGGGGTGGTGATGGTGGTGGAGTCCTCGGTCGTGGCCTTGGCGACGAGCTTGTCGTCGCGCATCAGCACGCAGCGGTCCTCGCCGTAGTACCAGGCGGTGGAGCTGTCCGGGAACTCCTGCGCGCGCGTGGGCCCTGAGCCCATGGCATCGACGACCTGATGGGACGACATGCCCGGGTAGAGCTTGTCGAAGCCGGAGGTGGCACAGCCGGCGGCGGCGAGCGCGAGTGCGGCGCTGACAATCGGGAGACGCATGGGGTGTGGGGCTCCTTCCGAAAAGGAATCGCGGAGCCTACCTCGGCGTCACGTCCGGCCTCCAGGTGGGGGCCGGACGCATCGTGTCAGAGTTCCTGATCCAACCAGCGGACGATGGCCTCGCGAATCGAGGCCGGCCGCTCGGAGTCCAGTCGGGTGCGAAGCAGTCGGGCCGCGTCGGCGTCGCGCAGCATTGAAGCGGGCATCAGCTCACGCGTGCGAGGAAGGGATGCGCGGGGCGCGACGGCGGCAGACCTCATGACTGGCCTTCCTCCTTGGGCGCGCCGCGGCCGTACTTGCCGAGCAGGTCTTCCACGGCCTCGCGCAGGTACTCGCTCTGGTGGATGCGGGTCCGCCGCGCCAGCTCGCGCAGCTTCTGGACCTGCTCCTCGGGGACCAGGACGTGGGTGGAGACGATGTCGGCATCCGGGCCTCGGACGTCGACAGACACTTCCGTGGCCGCCGGGGACGACGGAGCCTCGGGGCTCAGGGGACTGGCGCTTCCATCCTGCATCGGACTTCCTCCGGGCGTGGCTGCTACAGGCCGCTACCTGCCTGTCCGCGGCATTAGGCGGGCGGACGGGCACGCCGTCAAAAAATGCGCCGGGGGCCAGGGGCTCGAGCCGTGCCGCAGCTCGCGTTGACAGGGCGGTATCGCGCTGCTACTTCGCCGCTTGCCTTAGGGGAGTAGTTCACGCCAGCGGCGCTGGCGGCGGGAAGCTCGACACACTGGCTGGAAACGGCCCGGGCCCCCACCTCGTGATGTTCGCGAGACGAACGAGACCTTCGGACAGGGATTGTCGTTTCTTCCTGGCCGAGGTCCGTCGTGCGCGCGTGCTGCCCTGGCGTCTCCCACGAATCTGAACCCCGGCCCTGTGGTTGCGAGGGAGTCGTCATGTTGGAAGCGCTCGTGGGTTCGTTCGTGTTGGTGGCCGCCAGTGAGATGGGGGACAAGACGCAGTTGCTCGCGTTCTCCCTGGCCACGCGGTTTCGCAAGCCGTGGCATGTGCTGGCGGGCATCTTCGTCGCTACCGTCGCCAATCACGCGCTGGCGTCCAGCGTGGGCAGCTGGGTGTCCACGCACGTGCCGGCGAAGTGGATGGCGCTGCTCCTGGCGGTGCTCTTCATCGGCTTCGGTTTGTGGACGCTCAAGCCGGACACGCTGGATGAAGATGGCGGCAAGCCGCCGCGCTTCGGCGCCTTCCTCACCACGGTGGTGCTCTTCTTCCTCGCGGAGATGGGGGACAAGACGCAGCTGGCCACCATGGCCGTGGCCGCGCGTTATCAGGCGCCCATCACGGTGACGCTGGGCACCACGGCCGGGATGATGCTGTCGGACGGCCTGGCTGTGTTCCTGGGGGACCGGCTCGCCGGGCGGGTGCAGATGAACTGGGTGCGGTGGGCCGCCGCCAGCCTCTTCTTCATCTTCGGCGCCCTGTCGCTGTGGACGGCGCTCCGGATGTCCTGACGGCTGGGACGCGCAGTGCGAATGGGGCGATGTGACGGAGAAGTGTATTGCGCTTCATCACGGGAAAAGCTCCCATGTGAGAGGTCTGGGATGACCCGGACCTTTCTTCAGGAGCTGGAATGCGTTCCCCCATTCGTTTCTCCGCGATGATTCTGATGAGCGCCCTCATGGGCGCGGGTTGCAACGGTGCCCAGCCGCAGGACCCGCCGCCCGAGGCCGAGGTGGTTGCCGAGACGGCGGAAGTGAAGCAGGGCGCCGTGGGCGACGTGGTACTGCGCTGTGACGAGTTCCAGGGCGGCACGCACCTGGAGGTCGTCCAGACGGCGACCGGCTTCGAGGCCGCGTACGTCTCCGAGGAGTATGACCCCTGGGATTGTCGCTGCACGTACACGAAGCGCGAGATTCTGGGGCAGTACAACCAGTGCCGCCGGTCGACGGTGGACCCGCGCATCATGAACTGCTACCGCATCGAGCCGAGCGGCACCATTGGCAAGGTGGTGCTGTCCACCACGCGCGTGCAGAAGACGCAGATGGTCATCGGCAGCAGCACGACGGTGAACTACAGCGAGCTGAGCGTCGCGGCCATCAACCAGGACCCCGGCCAGACGCCGCGCCGTGACTACGTCTTCCCGCTGAGCGACTGCCAGTAAGTTGTTCCAGGGCCGGGGAGCCGTCGAGCCCCGGCCTTTTTTCGTGGGGGGAGGCGATGATTCCGGGGGCGGTGGGGCGTCTCACTCGCAGGAACCCATCCCTGGAGGTCATCGTGGCATCGCAAGCTTCTCCGAAGGATCCGGCACCGCGCGGTCCCCATGTCGTCGTGAGTCTGCCGACGCGGGACCTGAAGCGGGCCTTTCGTTTCTACCGAGAGGGACTCGGCTTCCGCCTCGTCGTCGAGACGGCGGAGGGCACGATGCCCGAGCCCGTCCACTTCACGCTCAACGCGGGCGTCAGCCTGATGCTCATCCCCACCGGCGGCTTCGGCTGGGTGGCGGGGGGCAACAAGGTCGCGGAGCAGGGCGTTTCGGAGTGCATCCTGAGCCTGTCTCTGGAGACGGAGGCCGAGGTCGAGGCGCTCATCGCCCGGGCGAGGGGGGCCGGGGCGGAGATCGCCGCCGAGCCGAGCCAGAAGCCCTGGGGCTACTCCGGGACGTTCAAGGACCCGGACGGCCACGTGTGGATGCTGCAGAAGGGGCCCTGAAAAGAAAAACCCCGGTGTCACCGTGAAGGTGACGCCGGGGTAGTGGCCAGGGTCAGACTTGAACTGACTACCTGCGGATTATGAGACCGCCGCTCTAGTCCCTGAAGAACGCCGCTCCAACATGGGTTCTAGAGGCATTCTGCTGTGGGTTGACCGCTTGTACCCACGTCATCCAGAATTCGTACCCACTTTGTACCCACTAGGCTGATGGGCAAGGGGGAGTGCGTGCCACGGTGGTCCGAGAAGAAGTGGAAGGGCGGTAGGACGTACCTGACCAAGGACGGCGAGACCGTCTACGTGCTCATCCGGCAGATGAAGGCACTCCGGGAGGCGGGGCTGCCGCCGAGGCCCGTCATCACACTCGGCGCGGTCAGCGAGCGCCAGGCCGAGGCTGAGCTGGCCCTGTACCTCCGTGACCCGGTGGCCTACGTCCGTGCTCGGGCGAAGCCCGGTGAGACGTCCCAGCCTGCCCAGGAGGACTCCGCCGTCTACCTGGACGAGGCCGCCGTCGCGAAGTTCCTCGCGTACCTCCGGAAAGAGGGCCGCACAGAGCGCTACATCCGGAACGTGGGCTTCTACCTTGCCGCATGGGCTGAGGACCTGGCTGGCAAGGACCTTCGCGACGTCCAACTCCAGGGGCTGCTCAAGATCCTCTCCAGCTATCCCCGGAAGTCCAAGGACCCCGATACTGGCAAGGAGGTCATTCAGAAGGCCGCCCGCAAGCACCGCATCACGGCCCTGAAGTCGTTCACGGCGTGGCTGCGGGAGGTGGAGGCGGTCCTTCCACAGTCTCAGGACCCGACGCTGGCCTTGAAGGTGCCTGCTGCACGACCGGAGAAGGCGCGTCGGGCTGCCATCGGGGGCAAGAAGGGCTACGAGATCCGCGACATCGAGCGGCTCTATGCGGCCATCAGCCCTTGGCGGTCGAAGAAGTTCGGCTGGACCGCGAAGGACGTTCCGGATGTGCAGTCAGTCCGGGATGTGCTCCTCATCCACTGCAAGACGGGGATGCATGCCACGGAGATCGAACGTCTCGCCAGGGGAGAGGGCAAGGTCAGGGTCGTCAAGGACCAAGGTGAAATCGCCGCAACCATCACCTTCATCCACAAGAGTGGCAGGGTTCACGTCCAGAGCATTGACATGCAGACCCTGGCGGCGGTTCGGCGGCTCGTCGTCAGGAAGGCCGCCCCGGTGGATAGCTACATCCGCAAGGTCGTGAAGAAGGCCGCCGACAGTCTCGACATGGACCCGATCCGCTTCGGGGAGCTGCGGCATTCCTTTGTGACCTGGGCGCGGGAGTGTGGAGAGGAGGTTCGACCCAAGAGCGGCGGTCTCTCCCTGGAGGCAGTCGCGGCTGCCATCGGGCACCAGTCCATCAGGACCACGGTCCGGCACTACGACAACACTCAGGTCCCTCCGATGGTGAAGATCCCCATCAAGTTGATGCACCCGCAGGATCCGGTTCCCCTCGGGGCTGCTGCGCCGGCTTCCGAATCAGCTTGAGAATGGCGGCTCGGGTAGCAGCCCCGGAGGGCCGCGGACTCCTGGCCTGACGGCGCGCGGGTTCACGCTCGGGGCCGCTGGCCAACAGGGCCTCGATGCTCTCGACGGTCACCATGGTTGCGCGACCCAACTTGGGGCCACGGCGGAGCTTCTTGGCGTTGAGCAGCTCGTAGACCCGGGAGCGACCGCAGCCAAGCCATGTGGCGGCCGTGTCAATGGGCACCGCTGGAGCCGGAGCTGCGTCTGCTCTGGAACGGATTGTCTGGAGGTCGGCGCGGAGCGCCTTGCTCTCGTTGCTCAGCGCCAGTACCGCCTGGCTCTGGACTTGAAGCTCGGCACGGAGCGCGCGCACCTCCGCCAGGACGAGATCCTGGAACGTGGTGTTGTCGTTCGCCGGGGCGACCAGCAAGGGGATGACCTTCACGTCGTTGCTCACGACGACCTGTAACGAATCTCCAGGTGGCGACCCGGGGGCCCCAAAGCCTGAGCCGCTCGCGGCCTCGCCCGAACAGCAGCCATCGTCGAGATGCGAGCGTCTCATTCACGTCGTCAGCGCGAGCCGACCTCTCGCTGAACGGAAGCAGAGCAGGGGCTCGTGCAGCCGATCCGCATGTCGGAGCCTGATAGGGCCGGGATCTACGCCCAACGGAGAGGGGCCGAGCAGTCGGGTAGCTCGGCTCCTCGTCTCTCACCTACGGCTGGCGCTGGAGTGGCGTTAGCAGGCCTGCTCGGTCGAGCAGACCGCGCACCGTCTCCGCGAGATCTACATGCTCCGCGTTGGTTACAGTGAATCGCTCGGGGGTCAGGACGATGAGGGTCCCCCTGTCCTCAACCGGCTCAATGCAAACGGGAGCGGGGAGGGGCGGCACTTCACCTCGATGATTCGCCAGGTACATCACCCATCCGACGCGAGGAGCCCCCCTGACGCTTCGTGTGTCGATCAAGTTGCCGTGCGCGTGAGATGCGGCAACGCCCCAGTCCGGCTCCCACGCGATAGCTGAAGCACGCAATAGCCCGGTAAGCACTGGGGCGGTCAGTACTCTCTCCGCAGAGGCCCCACGACTCGGTAGCGCGAACGCACACGCGTTGTTCACCCTTGCGGCATAGCTGCCGCATGTGATGCGGAAGCTGCTTGTCTCATGGTCGTCGTTCGCCCCATTCCAACCCTCGATGCGAAAACCTATCTCTTCTACGACGCGGTCCTTGCCTCGGAGGACGAGCTTCTCAAGCTCGGTGCGGACAGGAACGATGGGGCGCATTCGAGCGTCGCGGCGAGACTTGCCGGTCTGGAACCAGCGAGCGAATGAGGAATCAACTGCTCCCAAGGTGGTGAGAAGAACCTCCGTCCGCCGAGCACAGTCCTCAGGCAGCTCTCTTCTTGGCCCCCAATAGGTCCCTGCATAGTACGTCTCGGTCATGTTCCACCTTGCTCACATGAGTGGAGGAGTGAAGATAACTTCGATCCCCTCGACGCCGTTTGCCCTGAATAGCTCCCTGATCGCCTCGGCTGTCTTCTGCTCAGCGATATGCCACCGGAGTGACACGTCAGGCGGGGCCTTGGCCAGTTGGCGCTGCGCCTGTTCAACAAGTGCCCTTGCCCCCGAACTCTCAAACCAGACCTTCGGCTTGAGATTGTCGAGGAACTTGTTTGCATAGCCCGGCCCCTTCGCCTCCAGCAGTACGCCGTCCTCGAACCCATCGAACTTCACGCCTCCGCTGTTCTTCCCGACTCCACCGACCCAGTATGCCTCGTCGGCGGAGTGACCCGTGATTTGTTCCTGGTAGCGCCGCGCACGGGCGGACATGGACTCATTGGCAGGTCCCCACTGTCCAGGTCCCTTCGATGGTGCTCCACTCTTTTCCGCCGCGCTCGCCCGCTGAAGGATGATGGCTGCCCCAGGACCTCCACTCAGCACGGCTGCGGATTTGCCCACCGGCACCATGACGCGCTCAATCGCCAGCGCTCCCTGCGCGGACAGTGACAGCACCGGGACTTCAGCCGTGACCAACGCCGCCCCCTGTAATGTGCGTGTCGTCGCGGATGCGGCCCCCCAGGTTGCGATGAGGTTCGTCACCATCTTGGAGACGACCTGAATCTGCTCGCCCCGCGTCATGTACTTGAAGCGATCCAGGTACTCGGGCGACGACTCCAGCAGCGCGGCTACGGCAGTCGGCATCTGTCGGAGCGCTTCGAGGTTCTCCGCGGGAGTCGACGAGAAGAACCTCCCCACGGCGAGGGCCAGCCCAACGAATGCCTCTTCAGCCCCATCCAGTGAGCGACTGACGACATCAGCATCGTCATGGACATCCGCAATTGGGAACCTGTTGGCCTCCCGCAGCTCCGCGTCCAGAAGTCGGAAGACTCCGGTGCGCCCGTTATAGAAGCGGCCCATCTCGAAGCCATGCGAGCGGAAGGCCCCATCCCTCCACTCGACGGGCGCCACCCGTTGCTGTGTCTTCCCGGTCCGTACCCACGCGAGATACCCGTCGGGCCGGAGCACCGCGACACCGGAGAAGCGCTCGACGCGCCGCACCAACTCGGCCCGCGACACCTCTCCCGTGTCCAGCACTTCACGCAGGATGAAGCCCACCGCGACACGGGCCGGGAACTGCCCCAACGTTACGTCCTTGCCCAACAGCACGTTCAGTAGTCGGGCCGCGTGGATGGGCGTGAGCGAGCTGCCCGCCACGGGTCGCGCGTCGTGCTCTTCCAACCCTGCGGACGTCAGCAGCGCTTCCCAGGTGTCTTTTTCCGAGAGGGAACGCGTGGCGGCAAACTCCGTCGAGGTGCTCGCTTTGGTTGAGATGCTCGCCTCGTGGGACTTCTCTTGTCGGAATCCTCGGTGATGTCTCAGCCGCGCGTGGTCACCAGACGAAGTGGCACCCTCGCGGGGGGTGGCATTGCGCCGGACTTCTTTGGGTCGCTCCCCACGGGACACGCGTGACGTGACGCTCAGCGTCCCACCATTCCCGGGAGTACCTGACACCGAGGCGCATCCCGTGGTGAGCAGGGCCAGGGTCAGCAACAGAGGGTTAGCGCGCATTGTCTACCCCCAGTCCCACCGAGGCGAAGGCGCCAGGTCGCAATGTCCCTTCAGCCGTGGGGAACAGCAGCGTGCCACCCGTCCCCATCGCGTAGAGACCGCCCCCCAGGAACCTCCACCGGATTGCCGCCGCCCCCAGGTAGCGAGCCCCAGGTTTGCCCGCGCCCACGGCCAGCCCCTTCAACGTCAGCTCCAGGCTACGCTCGAAGAGCTGCACCGCTACGCGTCCGTCGACGTCGACACGCCCCCAGGAGAACACTTCGGCTCCCACTGAGAGAGACAGGTGCTGCCTCGGCCCGCCATGGCTGACTGCATCCCAACCCACTTCCGCGTCACCGAAGATCGAGTAGCCGTCCGGGAAAGGCGCATCCGCAATCGGCATGGCGCTGGGCCCCGCCGCCTCGAAGCGCGCCAACTCGTAGTCCGCCCCGAAGAAGCCTTGCCGGAAGCCCCCATTCTGTCGCCGCCCCTCCAGCCGCAACGCCATGGTGAGCGTCCGGCTCCTGGCATCAGCTCCTGCTCCCGCCACCGCGCCCCATGCCCCTCCCTTCCCGGGCCGCCCACCCCAGCCCGCGAACACGTGCGCCTCGAACCCGGGCCGGATGACCAGCACGGCAACCGCATCCAGGTGCGCGAGAGTCACCGGCGCCGCATGCCCACCAGCTCGCCCCCAGTCATGCACCGCCGACAGCCCCAGCGTGTAGCGCGACTTCTTCTCGGGCTTGCCGAGGAGGGTGTGCTCCAAGTCCAACTCTACTTCCGCCCCCATGAGTCGCGCCCCGAGCACATCAGAGGTGAACGCCTCGACGTACATGGGCCCCAACCTGCCGGTCAGAACGCCCGCTGCCGGGTGGTAGTTGGGATTCGCACGGTGATCGTAGCGCCGGACGAGATGCCCGGAGAGCAGGCTGTAGCTGTCGAGCTTCCCGAACCACACGCCCAGCGGCGAATTGTCGGACCCCAGCTTGAGCCCCCGGACCAATTGGCCCCAGTCTGAAAGCTCGTCCCAGTCCTCACGCCGGACAACTCCGCCATCCTTCGGCCCCCACATGCGAAGGCGCAGCGGAGTCCCGAGGTCGACGCCAAACTCTTCTCCACGCTCAAAGACAATCGTGGGTTCGATCTGAAAGTAGCCCTCATCTGCCCCAACACCAGCACGGGGCAAGATCGCCCACGTTGTTGCCTCGACGCGAAGCAGGTTCGCCCACAGGTCCTCTGGCTCGTTAGCGGGAACGGGTAGTGCTTCCTCTCCCTCATCAATCGCGGTGTCCTCGTGCGACTCGTCACTCGACGATCCTTCCTCCAACTCCTCGGGCAAGGGGGCGCCATCGGATTCTTGGGCCCATGCCACTCCAGGCAGCAATAGCAGCAACGCAACAACCCAACTCAGCCTCTTTTGCATACACGCCCCCAACGCGTGCCCCGAAATGTGGCACGAAGAACACACGTCTCCCGGTCGGCTCAGTGACTTGAGTCGTGTCGGTGGTGAATCAGCTTTGGTGAAAGTGATTGAGTGCCGACATCAGGCGGTCGGCGGGGCCACATTCTTCTTCGCTACGCGCTATCGCCTTCGGTCAGTGCCAACCGCGCACCCCTGGCAAGCCGAGCTGCCGTTGTTGCCTCGTTGCCCTTCGCGCGCTCTTCAGTCGGGGCCTCGACTTCCATGCCCTCTCGCTTGCTTCCCGGAACAGACTTTGCCACCAGCGCCGTCAGCTCGGCCACGGCATCGGCCTTCGTGAAGACGCCGCCCATCCACGCGTTGATATCTCCTGCCAGTTCCCGCGCTGACTGATAGCGCTCAGCGGGCGCAGGAGCGAGCAGCCTTCCGAGGATCACTCGCAGGCTTTGCGGCAACCCTCGCGTCGACTCGTCTACGTCAGCCTGAGTAAACGTGGCGGCCTGCCAAATGGCGGTCTCCACCGCCGGTTGCAAGCCCGCGAGTGTCGCACGTCGAATCGCACGTTTGACTCGGCGCTGGCGTCGATCCGAGAGTGCCGCGACCCTCTCAGGGTCAACAGTTGCATCCGGATAGAGCAGGCATCGACCGGTCGCCAGCTCCAACATCACGAGCCCCAGACTGAAGAGGTCCGAGCGCGCATCAACCTTCCCACCGAGCAGGGATTCAGGGGACGCATAGAAGAAATCCCCTTGAGGACGACGAACCGACGATGTGAGGCGCCCCGGGAGCGTCGATGTCGCGGCCCCGAAATCGGAGATCTGGACCGCACCGTCCCAGTCAAAGAAGATGCGCTCTGGGTCGACAGCTCGATGGACGATGTTGAGAGGATTCCCGTGTGCATCTTTCGCGGTGTGCGCATGGTCCAGCGCGTTCGCCAGTTGCACGCCGATGTAGAGCGTCATCTCAGGCGTGAACCAAATGCCCAGCTCGGCCACCATCGAGAGCAGGTCTGTAAGGCTCGTTCCTGTTGGGTGCTCCAGAACGGCGTACCAGTAGCCATGCACCTTGTGCAGCCCCAACACCTTCAAGATGCTGGGGTGGTCCAGGTGTTCGGCAATGCGAACTTCCTCCAACAGCTTCGCTCGGGCGCGACGGACACGACTCCCGGACGGGCCGGACTGATCGGGAATCGCCTTGAGCAAGACCTTTCCTCGAGGATGACCTTCGGAGGTCCGCCGTCGCGCCAGGAAGAGGCTTTGCCCATGGTGGGCTGCGCCCAGGTTCTCCCGGAACTCATAGGAGTACCCATCCGCCGAGAACAGGATGGCCCCCTTGGGAAGTCCAAACTCAATAGCCTTTGATGCCATGCACTACCCCCCTGCCGAGTGGGTGACCTCGCCATAAGCGAAGGACGCACAAGCTATCGTCGGTTGCCCATGGGGGGGAACGCCGTCACAGGTCCGGTGCTCAAAATCGCGGCAAACGCAAAAAGTGAGCACCCTACCCAATAGGTACTCTCGGGGCACTCAGGGCCAGCGGTCCACGACGTAGCCGCCCCCAGCGTTGCTTGCCTGAACCCGGCCATCCTCGTACCCGTAAGCGGTCATCTCGACCACGAAGCACACGGGCCGCTCGTCCTGCCCGGGCAGCTTCACGCGGTCATAGCGAATGACCAGTGCGGGCCCTTCCGAACGGCCCATCTTGTCGGACAAGTAGTACGCCTTCCCGTAGAACCGGGTTCCTGACGGAGCGACCTGCCGTTGCCTGGAGTCGATTCCCTTGGGAACCACTCCTTCAACCTCCGCCCCCGCCGTGAACCAGACGCGTTCACCGCGCTTGTAGCGGCTATCCAGCGTAACGGCGAACGACTCGTTTACCTCCCAGTGAAGATCCTCCCGCATCGCCTCTTCGGCCCCCGCTGGGCAGGTGAAGGACTCCGGCCGGAGCTGCGCTCCCGGGCAGCCCGCCGCGAGGGCTGCGACGAGCGTCATCGTTGCACATTCAGCGGCAACGGCGGTCCGCGCCTTCCCGCGTGGCTGGCGACCTTGGAGGGGAGCGGCGGGGGTCGGAGAATTCTTCACGGTGGAACCTTCCTTCTGAACCTGGGCGACAGCGTCCGGGCCCTGCTGCGCAACGGCTGCGGAACTGGAAAGGGACATAGCAGGAGGGACCGAGGGCGGAACCGGAATCAGAGCGGCGGGAGCCGAGCGCCGCCCCTCGTCCTGGAGGCTCGGGGCAGGGGAGGGCACGCTGCGGTTGAACCAGAGAGCCCCAACCGTCGCAAGGACGCCAAAGGTGGCGAGTACGGCAAGCCCCCACGCCTTCGTGCCACTACGTGGACTCCCAGCCGTACGCCCAGCCGTCACCGTCACAACGCCCCCCTCCACACTCGCCTCAATTGGGAGCTGTTCCGATGGAGGATGAACAGGGCGCTGGTACTCTTCGCTGGAGTCTGCCAGCAGCTCCCTCAGCTCCCGGCGTAGCGCCTCCGTGTCGACCGGACGTCGCCCTGGTTCGCGCGACAGCAGGCTTTCGACGAGGTCGCTCAGAAGTTCAGGGACACGGCGATTCACGGTGCGCACGACGGGCGGCTTGACGCTTGGGCTGTTGAGCGAGACGCGTACATCGGTAGCCGTCGGTCGGGGATCCGTCAGGAGGTCATAGAGCATCGCTCCCAACGCGAAGACTTCATCAGCGACCTGATAGGCGTACCGTGCTCGATGCTGGTCCTGGTGCGCCATGAGCCAGCGGAACTGCTCCGGTGCGCGAAAGCGGTCTGTCCCTGGGGGCAGGCCGCTATCCGTCAGCTCCTCGGCGGCAGCAAACGTCGCACAGCTAAAGTCGATGAGGACCGGCTCTCCGTCGCTCTTGCGAATTAGCACGTTCGATAACTTCAAGTCGCGATGCAGAACACCACGACTGTGCATGTACGACAGCGCGCTTGCGAGCTTGTCGAAGACCGTCAGCAGCTCGCGAAACGTTGGATGCTTTCGTTCCGCCCACTCGGCCAGCGTCCAGCCTTCGACGTAGTCGAGCGCGAGATACGCATTCCCATGTTCAGAGTAGCCGTACCCTTGATGTCTGACGATGTTCGGATGGTCGAGCAGCAGCAGGGCCGTCAGTTCCCGCATTGTTCTGGCATGGGTTTGTTTGTCGTCTCCGCTTGATTCGCGATGGCGCGCAAGCTTGAGAGCACATGAACGCGTGTGCTTCTCGATCAGATAGACGACGGCAAACCCGCCATTACCCAGTTCCTTCACCACGCGCCATCCATCAATGGCCAGGCCCGAAGTTGCTTGGGAGTGGGGAGCTGTCATTGACTACTCCCTGCGCTCGACTTGGGGAAGCGTACGTTGGGAATCACAAGCGTGCGGTCATCCCCCAGGATTTCCAATGTGAAGACGGGGTTGGCGCTCAACTGCGCTACATCCGCAACAACGAGCAGTCGCCTGCTGTGTTCTGGCTGAATCGCGTCGTTTCCGCTATTCACGACACGGGCGCGCAATGGCAGTCCGGTACGTCCTGTCAACACTGCTTCGCGAGGGAGCCAAGGACGCTGTCCAGAGGAGTTGTCGACATGCATATCGACGAGCACCCACCCTTTTCCTCGATACGCCGATGCGGCAGTGACGGCAAAGCCTCGTGCTGGAACCTCGTGGCTCTTGATGGGGGTCACCGAGACCCCCTCCTTGTCCACGAGCCCCAGCAACACGAGATCTTCGGGCTTGGGCTCGCGCCTGGCATCGGTGGGGCAATCCACACCACTCTCGAGACGCGTGACATCAATGCGTAAGTCCACTTCGGCCGGGTCTGTCATGAGTGCGAATGCGGCTCGCGCGGGTGCTCGGCCATCCGCGAAGTACGTCCCAATCTCGTAGTGCTCGCCTTCCGGCAGATCGGCCACGGGTTGGACAATGACCGACCGCTCCCCCGCGTCCAGCACCCGAATCCGGGTCTCATCGAAGGTGAGGCTCTTCCGGTTGATGGGGGACGGGAACAGGAACACTGTTGGCGTGTCGTGCGCGACGCGGACGACAGGAAGCGGCTCTGATGGGCTGCTCGCGACGGCTACGGACCGCTCCCGCTTCACACGCTCAACCTGAGTTGCCCTTGCTGGCGCCGCAGTTCCCAAGAAGAGCACGACCGAGAGGGCCAATCTTACCGGCGGGTTCAATGGCGCATGACCTCCACGATTCAATGCTAGCACCGGAAGAATTGCATAACGGAGCTATGCAGGAGGCAGACCCTTTACCTCCACAGGCGCCCTCCTCCGAGACCGCCTTCAATCTCCGGGCTCGACGGTCGCCCCCTGTCCTTACGAGACGCGGAGCATCACCTGCGTGGAGTGTCAGTTGTGCTGGCGAGGGACGAGCCACTTGCGAACTACACGGCCATCAGCTTCGAGCGCCACGGCCCGAATCAGTTCTGCTCTGCCTCGGACCTGGTCGCCTGCGCTCGCCGGGCCTGCTCCAGGAGTACCTTGAGATCGCGCTCAGGTAGGTTCCGGGTGGCTTCGTATATCTCGTCGCGAAGGCTGTCCCCGAGCACAAGATCAGGAACTGTCACACCCTCGAAGGCGGCGGCGAGCCTCGCGAGTGTGTGGATGGTCGGCACTACAAGCCCGCGCTCCAACTCGCTGATGTAGCCACGCCCGAGGCCCGTCTCCTCCACGAAGGCATCGAAGCTGAAGTCCTGCTCCTTGCGAAGTTGGCGCACCCGGGCCCCGACGGCCTTCGCCTGCGGGTCCGGCTTGGTGCGGTGCCTCGATGCTGGGGTGCGCCCCCTGGACATGGAGGCGCTGTAGCGAACACCGTCCTTTCAGTGGTTCGGGTTCCCGAACTAGACTCTAAGGGGAGGGAAGTGCATGCACAAGGACGCAGTGGTGTCTTGGGGGGCCCGCGCAGTCAGGGGGATGGCCATCGGCGTGCTCCTGGGGGCCGCCAGTCCGGCCCTGGGGCAGGAACTCATTGGCGAGCTTCAGGCCGAGGTGGTCAACTTCGAGTGGACAATGCAGGCCATCGCGAACGATGCGGAACTCTGCGATGGCCTGGTCTCGGAGCTCTTGGAGAAGATCGACCGCAGCGCCTCCGTGGGGGAGAGGAAGCTCTACAAGGACTACTTGAAGACCGCCCGGAGGTGTGCCGCTACGACGAATCAGGTCATCCGAGATGGCGTGGCGCTGAACCGTCGCTGCTCCAGCGTCCTCAATGACCTGCGAGACGTGAACGACGCCCCTGCTGGCTCCAATGCCGCCCGGAGGCGCGGGGCCGTGCGCAAGGCCGCCAGCGGCTGCGTGACCGGCTTCGGCAAGTGGAAGGCTCAGGTTGAGGACCTCAAGGAGGTTCTGAACGTCGCCATGGACATCATGCGTTCCACCTGATGTCCCCGGCATCGCAGCAGCCCCCCTGACGGTGGAGTTCGGTTGGTCCCTACTGGCCGAGTGCCATCACCATTGGCTCCAGAACCCAGGGGATGACCCTCGATGAGCCGAGGGCCGTCTCGACCGCGCAGGAGGTCCTCCTCGACCGATGCCTGGACGCGCTCACCGCGATGATGGGCATCGCCGAAGTTCAGATCCTGGTGCCTGGACGCGATGGCCGGGTAGGTACGTGGCCACAGGCACGCCGTGGGGTGTGATGTGACGTGCGGTCGCTCTCCGCACCTCGGATACGGAGGGATTTCAAGGGGTTCCGGAACCTGTCAACGCGAGTGAGACAGTGAGTTCGAGAGATTACTGCGTAGCTTTCAGTGAGGCGGAGAGCCGCGCGGGGTCGTTTATCCAGACGGAGGTAGGCGGTGCCTTCGGCATGGGAGCACCGCGAGGGAAGCGCTCAGGGTGAGCGGCGTAGGCAGCGGCGAGCACCGCAGCGCGGGCCGCGAGGCGCTCGGCCGCCAGGCCAAGGTGCACGTCGTAGGGTGTCAACAGGCCGAGGCCGCCGTGGTGGTGCTCGTTGTTGTACCAACCGAAGAAGTCACTGAAGTGGCCGCGAGCGTCCTGGATGCAGCCGAAGGCCTCGGGAAAGTCAGGCCGGTACTTCATCGTTTTGAAGTGGGCCTCGCTGAAGGGGTTGTCGTTGGAAACGTAAGGCCGCGAGTGCGTCTTCGTCACGCCCAGGTCGGCCATCAGCAAGGCCACCGGCTTGGACGTCATGGAGGAGCCTCGGTCGGCATGAATCGTCAACTGGCCGGGTACTACGCCCTGGCGCTCGCACGTCAGCGCCAGCAGCTTCTTCGCCAGGGTGGCCGACTCGCGGTGGGCCACCATCCACCCGACGACGTAGCGGCTGAAGACGTCCAGGACGACGTAGAGGTAGAAGTACGTCCACTTCGACGGGCCGTGCAGCTTCGTAATGTCCCAGCTCCAGAGTTCATTGGGCTTCGTCGCGTGCAATTGGGGCACCGGGTGGTTCGGGTGGCGCAGCTGGTTGCGGCGCTCACGCACCTGGTGATTCTCAGCGAGCACCCGGTACATGGTGCGCTCGGAGCACAGGTAGCGCCCCTCATCGAGCAACTGCGCGTAGACTTCCGCTGGCGCCGCATCCTGGAATCT
This sequence comes from Myxococcus sp. MxC21-1, assembly GCF_032612255.1. Lineage (NCBI taxonomy): Bacteria > Pseudomonadati > Myxococcota > Myxococcia > Myxococcales > Myxococcaceae > Myxococcus > Myxococcus sp. MxC21-1. The sequence continues at coordinate 5,269,931 of NZ_CP123278.1, read as the reverse complement.
CGGCTCATGCAGCGCCGCGAGCACCTCGGCCCGCTGCTCGGGGGCCAGCGCCCGCGGTGAGCGGCTTCGGCGCGCCGGCCCGTGCTTGGGCCGTGCTCGTCGGTAGTAGGTGGCACGCGGCAGTCCCAGTGCCGGCACACCGGCGCCACGCCCAGTTCGCTCACCGCTTCCAGGGCCACGCCCATCAAAGCTCCTCGTCGGGCTTCGGCAGCTCCACTCCCAGGATTTCCGATACTTTTTTGGAGGTCCAGCAGGGCCTCGGCGCGCTTGAGGCGCACCTGGGCACGGGCCAGTTGCTTCTCCAGTTCGGCGACGCGTCGGGCGCTCGCATCGGGAACCTTCGCCGGTGGGCCTCGCTTCTTCGGGCTGCGGGCTGACAGCTCTCCCGCTTCGCGCTGGCGTCGCCACGCGCTCAGCAGCGACGAGTACAGCCCTTCGCGGCGCAGCAGCGCCCCAACCTCACCGGGCTGCGTGCAACGGTCTGCCTCCGCCAGCACCCGCAGCTTGTACTCCGCCGTGAAGCCTCGTCGCCTCGCCTTCTCCTCCACCTCGGTCTCCCGGACCCGAGCCTCTTCCACCACTGCGCTCATCGTTCCTGCCTGGGTCGCCCTGCACACTAAACTGCTGGGTACGAACTGTCTCACTCACGTTGGCAGAGAGGGTTCGCCGCTGAGTTGATGCCTGTGCAGTGTGCAGACCGCACAAGAGAAGACGGAGGAAGGATGAGCAGTTCCCAAAGCCGCCGCGCTGCCCATGGGGTCGTGGCGCCGAACTGAAAGTGCGGCCGCACAACCGCACAGATGCCGAAGCCGTTGAACTTCCAGGGGAGCCTCGAACTCAATCGAACGCACGCCCTCCGCACACCCGACTTCACAGCCCCATCCGCTCGTCCCCGGTCTTGAGCCGGGCCCCCTTCCATCCGTACACGGTGTCCTTGCCGATCCGGTGGTTCCTGAGCTTCCCCAGGCGACGGGTGAGGTACTCGCGGAACCGCTGCTTCTGGGTTTTCTCCCAGCTCCGGGGAGCCTCGTACTGCATGAGGTCCGTAACGTCCGTTCCCTTGAGCACCGCCTCGGGCTGGAAGACCAGGTGGCGGCTTGCGAACGCCTCCAGCTCTGCCTCGCCGGCTGCCACCATTTGATCGCGGACCCGGACCAGCCCCGGCGTCAGAGGCACGTCTCCCCCTTTCGGGCACACCCGCTTGTACGCCTCCTGGCAGGCCCACATGAAATGGGGCAGTTCGGCCATGACTCCATTCTCGAAGCCGGAATCGGTGATGGACCCCTTGTCCTCACGGTCCCCGAACTGGAGCGGGAAGACCCGCGAGAGGTCAGCGCGCTGGCTCGTGATCTCCATCATGTGGTTCGTGTTGCTCCACCACCGGGTCGTGTTCGGGGCGTTGTACTGCTCCCCGCCCTTCTCATCGACGGGAAGAGCATCGCCGCCGGTGAGGCCGCGCAGTCGCTCGTCTTCGAGGAGTCGGGACCTCTTCGACTCCAGGATGGCGCAGAAGTACTTGCCGACGAGCGGCACGGCCCAGTGCTTGTTGGCGCTGTTGAACGTCCCATCGCCGACCGCGTAGGCCACACTGTAACCGCCGGACATGCCGCCGAATGCGGATGCCACGAGCTTCGCCAGCGTGCCCTTGCCGTTGCCACCCTCGCCGCAGCAGACGGCAACCTGGCGGCTGGCCTGGAGCTGGAAGATGCCACCGATGAGCGCCAGGGCGGCATCCCGGCTCTCCTGGGTCAGCGGAACTTCCATCCCCTCCGCGTCGATTTCTCGGAGCCGCGCGAGGATGCGCTCGGTGTGGGGGAGGGGGCCCTGCGCCGCGTCCGGCATGATCCACCTGGTGAGCCCGTCTTCGTCTGAGCGACTGATCGGACTGACCACCTGGGCGGCATTCCTGAGCTTGAAGCGCTTCACGTCGTAGCTGAAGCTGACGACTTCGGGTTCATCGCCCAACTCTTCGGTCCACCACCGGAAGCACGTGCGCTCCATGGCTTGGTCAGGGTTGTCGTTGGGCACAGGCTTGACCAGCCGCGCGCCCTCGCGGGTCATCACCTTGGACGCTTCGGGGCCGAGGCTGACGAGCACGTACTTGGTGGTGAGATGCGCCTGGAGTCGATCTCGCCGGTTCCGCGCGAGAGATTTTGGGTCGTAGGGGAGCAACAGCTCCCGGGCACGCTCGGCGTCCACGCACTTCACCACCCAGGCGCGGAGCGCTGCCTCCGCGTCCTCGGCGCACTCCTTACGAGCCCTCAGCTCCCGGAAGTACTCCCAGGCGACGGTCACCACGTCCGGCCCACGTAGACTGCGCAGCCACTGGCCACAGGAATCCAGAGAGTTCAGCGACACGACCAGCGGGCGGAGCACGTCCCATGGATCCTCCCCCTTGTTGGCGAGCAGGAACGAATCCAGCGCCCCCTTGGTCTTGTCGCCCTGCGGGAAGAGGATGAACTCCGGCTCGACACCAACGCACAGCTTCGCCGAGACCATCGAACCAGCCAACGACCGCCGGACGGACTCCTTGGTGACGATGTCCGCGTCGAACGCCCACAGCCCCCGCGCGCCGTCGAGCATGTCCAGGATCCGGATGTCCAGCTCGTACCGGCCGTGACCGCCAGCCAGCAGGTCTGAGACGCGCTCCGTCTTCCCACTGCCGCCCTGCGTGACAGAGGCGAGGACCACCACGGGCATTCCCAGAGCCCAGGCCACGGCGCCCTTCTTGAACCCCTCCGTGACGAGAACCGGGCGGCCCTGGACATCTCCTCGGAAGTCGATGAATGCGCAGGCGCCGACCGCGCTTCGGTGCCAGACGTACCCGCGCTTCGGGGGAGTCGGGTTCTCCACCCAGCGGTAGTGCCGGCCGGCGCCGCTGTCATCAGGCAGGCCAGGCTGCCTCTCGTACCGCCCCCAGGTACCGCAGAGGAGCTTGAGTTGAGGGACGCGCTTGATGACGGTCTCTTGGAGCTTCTCGTGGTCGCACTTGTCCTCGCCGCAGTCTTCCGCGCAGAAGCCCTCGGGCACCAGCGTCGTCCACCAGCAGACCATGGCGATGGCGTCCTCGCTGACCTGCCAGCGCAGCTTGCGGATGTGGTCCGCGCCGATGATCTCCACGCAGGGCTGCCCCTTGGCATCGCGGAGGGCGAGGAGCTTGCGGGCCACGTCGAGGTCTTCGGGGCAGACGCCAGCGTCCGGCGCGGCCAAGCTGGGGCAGCGATCAGGGCCATCCGACCAGTAGTCGTGGCCGACCTCCCGGAGTTCGTGGTCCAGCACGACCGCAGGGTCGAGGACGAACTCGTGCTCGCTGCTGCTGGTCCAGCGCCCCTTCTTGCTCCTCCACCAGCGGAGCTGCATGGAGCGCTCATCCGTCTCCCTGGGCAGGCACAGCAGCGAGTCGCTCCCAGGCTCGCAGTGGGCGCCTTCGGATTGGGAGCCTTCCTCGCCGTCGGCGTCGCTGCTGGCATCTCCCGTCTGCGCCGGGGCATCCCACCCGATGGTGGTGGCCGGGTTGTCGTAGGTATCGAAGTCTTCCTTGGCCATGTCGCTGCTCCTGTGTTCCTCGGTACGTCCAGGCACGGACCAGGGCGGCTGGCGCCGCCGTGATCCGCTCCTACGGGTTGCTCTCGCTTCGGGCGATGAGCTTCCAGAGGGACTGCTCGACCAGCTCGCGCTTGGTCACGTGCCTTCGCTGCTGCTTCTGCTTCTCGTGGCGGTAGTCCTCGAACGCCTCGGCCAGTTCCGTGCTGAGGCGCACCAGGGTGGGCCGGACGTTTGGGGTGGGGCTGCTCTTCGGGGTCTGCGTGTCGTCCATGGGGTTCTCCTCGCGATTGCTCGGAACTGCGGAGCCTCACTGTCGATGTAACGAATCGCCCCGAGCCTCCTCGCCGAGGGAGGTCGTCTTGCCGATCAGCTCGACCTGGACGTGATCAGGACCGCGTGGTCCCGGTCAGGACGATCGGCCCGGCGTGGTGAACAGTTGCTCTCGCGACCTGCCGCCCAGCGCCGCCGACCTGCCGCAGCGGCGGTAGCAATCTTGAGGGGGATGCCGAAGATCACCGACCAGCTTCGGGCCGAGGCGGTGGCCGAGTACCTGCGTGGGACCACGACACAGGAGGAGTTCTGCACTGCCTTTCAGTCGCGGACCGGCCATCCTCTGTCTCCGAGAACCCTGCGATCGTGGACCGCCCGCTTCGACTCTGGCGGTCGTGTCGATGCGCGCGTGCAGGCTCTACTGGCTGAAGCGCTCGACCAGGTGCGGGCCCTGGAAGCGCGTCTCCAGGCAGTGCTGGACCAGTTCGACGGCGTAGTCGCCGCACCCGTGCCGGACCGGCACGTGGGCGCCAGCCACGCGGGCCTGCCGCCCGCTGTCGCATTGGCAGGTCCGTTGGAGGCGTCTGCCCTCGTGGTCACGCCCTCACGGGCTGCGGCTGCTGAGCTGTCGCTCGGCAGCAAGGGTGGCGCCACCACCGAAGAACCGGCCGCGAAGTTCACTTGGGACTGGGATTGACTGCACAGGCCGTCGCTCACCACCAGGGACCTAGCTTCGCGCTTGGCCCCGCAGGTCGAGATGTGCCCGCAATGTGGTGCGCCTTGAGCTGGGCGATCTACAGCCGTTCCTTGGCGGCACCATCACGAGTCGAGGCTCGGAGAACTACAAGTGGTCTCAGAATTGGGCGAGCAGGCAAGGGGGCGATGCTCAGGCCGCTGATCGACATGGAGGGGATGGCCATGTTCGAAGCTGACCGGTGGACCTGACTGATGAACAGTGGAGCCTGATTGAGCCGCTACTCCCCGCGAGGAAGCTGAAGCGGGAGGACCGGCCTGGGCGAACGCCCACGCCCTCACGGGCGCTGTGGGGCGGCATCCTGTGGATTCTGCGCACCGGGGCCCAATGGAGCGAGCTGCCGCGGGAGAAGTATCCGCCCTACAAAACGGTCCACCGCTGGTTTCAGGGCTGGGTAAGGGACGGTACCTTCCGCGCCGTCCTGCGAGCCTTGGCCCTGGACCTCAAAGAGCGCGGAGGATTCAACCTGGAGGAAGGCTTCGTCGACGCGTTCTTCGCCTCGGCGAAAAAAGGGGGCCCTGCGTCGGGAAAACGAAGCGGGGCAAAGGGACGAAGGTCATGGCAGCTGCAGACGGCGCTGGTCTTCCTCTCGCCATTGGCGCGGCAAGCGCTTCTCCCCACGAAACCAAGCTCCTCGAAGCTACGCTCGACGAGAGCCTCATCGACGAGCTTCCCGAGCGGCTCATCGGCGACAAGGCCTATGACGCTGACAAACTCGACGAGCGGCTGTGGCACCAGCGGGGAGTGAAGCTGATTGCCCCGCACCGTCGAGGGCGCAAGACGAAGACTCAGGATGAACGTGAGCTGCGTCGATACCGCCGCCGCTGGAAGGTAGAGCGGCTTTTCGCCTGGCTTCAGAACTTCCGTCGTCTCGTCACCCGCTACGAGGTGAAGGTGGAGAACTTCCTCGGCTTCCTCCACCTCGGCTGCATCCTCATCCTCTTGAGGCAATTCTGAGATCACCTCTAGTCCTCTGACCGGGAGGAGATTAACGCGCGGCCCGCCGCGTGTTGCCCAGGTATGAGGGCGCACGCACGAAGTCAGGGACTGAAGCTGAAGCAGACGGACAGGGGAGCGCTGGAGGCGCTGACACGGCGTGGGCGCGAGTCCGTGCGGGTGTTGAAGCGCGCACGGGTGCTTCAGCTTCTTTCCGAAGGCTGGACGGTGGTGGGAACGGCCGAGGCCGTGGGCGTTACGCAGACTACGGTGCGTACGCTGCGACGACGCTATCGAGATGAAGGATTGAATGCGGCACTCCATGAGAGACCGCGCCCTGGTGCGGCACGACTTCTGACGGAGAGGCAGGCCAGCGAGGTAGTGGCCATGGTATGCGCGTCGCCGCCGGAGGGCCGCGCCCGCTGGACGGTGCGCCTCATTGCCCAGGAGGCGGTGCGCAGGGGGTTGGTTGCGAAGGTGGGGCGGGAGACTGTGCGCGAGTTGCTCCTGCGTCATGATTTGAAGCCTTGGCGGGAAAAAAATGTGGTGCGTGCCCGAGCTGAACGCCCAGTACATCGAGCGCATGGAGGACGTGCTGGAGTTGTACGCGCGGCCGCTGTGCCCGGATGAGCCCGTCGTCTGCTTCGATGAGAGGCCCGTGCAATTGCTGGAGTGGGTACGTCCTGCTTCTTCGGCCTGTCCTGGACGTGAGGCACGCCAGGACTACGCCTACTTTCGCTGTGGCACCGCCAATCTCTTCTGCGCCGTGGAACCCAAGGCAGGCTGGCACTTCGTGAAGGCCACAGCCAACCGAAAGAGCGAGGCATTCGCCGAGGCGTTGCACGACATCGCCAGTCACTACCCGGACGCGAAGACCATACACCTGGTGCTCGACAACCTCAGCACCCACTCCTGCCGTGCTCTTGAGGTACGATACGGGATGCGAGCAGGTCGTCGACTCTGGCGCCGCTTCACTGTGCATTTCACGCCTGTGCACGGCAGTTGGCTCAATCAGGCGGAGGTAGAAATTTCGCTACTCTCCCGTCAATGCCTGGGCAAGCGGCGCATCCCCACCCTCGACAAGCTCGACCAGGAAACGGACGCTTGGGAGCGGTGGGCTAACCGCCAGCGGCTCCGAATCCGCTGGCGGTTCACCATCCCCAAAGCCCGGGTGAGGTTCGGCTACGCCCCACCAAACTTCTCCCGGTCAGAGGACTAGCTACTACGACCGTTGCGCCAACGGGAGGCATAAGCCGCCTGTGCTCCTGCCAGAGCGATGATGAGGTAGTGGAACAGCGTGAACTTCGCCGTGACCTCACGTACCGGACAGAGCAGTTCGGGAGCAGGGTGAGCACGTGAAGAGCGACCATCCGGATGGAGCCCTGGATTGCACCTGCGAACGACCTCCCTGTACTTCGAGAAGCGGAAGGTCGCGGCATGCAAATGCCGGGGCAGGAAGCACGTGGGCCCGAAGTTCGGGACCCGTACCTGTCATGGGCAATACCGGCGCCCGGCGGTGGACCTGCGCATTGCCCGGTGGCAGAAGCGGCACCGTTGGGGCCGATTCCGCATGGGCGGGGATGACCTCGTGGCCTCCCACGTGGGGGATGGTTCTTGATGAGCGCCTCAATGTTGGGACTTCGGGGCTTCCTCATGGCTGTCGCGCAGCGGCGCCCCCTGCGATCGGCATTAATAGGGGTAGGCGAGGCTCATCAGGTTGATACGCCAAGTCGGGAGGTACAGATGTCCCCGGTGGTCCGGAATTCCGGCCTCATTAGAAGATCATGAGCGGGTGGGGACGGCGTAAGAGTGTCCGGCTACGCTCGGATGGGGTACAAGCCAGCTCCGATGGGGTCACCTTTGAACGAGCAGCGCGAAGCTGAGGTTGCACCCACCATCGCGCGTTCATCATCGCCAGCTCTGGCCTACGGCCCGGCTCGGTTGGAGGATCTCCGGGAGCAGGCGCGGGCCCTCGCGGAGTCTGTGCCGCCCAGCCTGCGTCTTGGCTATGCTCGAATGTTCTGTGGCGCCATCATGTCCAGGTACTGGTCTGTACTGCGTCCACGGCCCCGACAGGCCCTCCGCCCTTGGGCGGGCGACCAGAAGCCACTAAAGGGCTACGCGCTCGATGTTGCTGCGGCCATCGCGGAGGCAGCGGCCGAACGAGATGCGGATGACGCCAGCTACCTAGTGGGCCGGGTCTACGCCACGATGCTGCCTGAAGACTTCCGGGCACAGAACGGCGTCTACTACACGCCGCCGGAGGTCGTTCGGCGGCTCCTGGATACCGTTGAGGCAGCCGGAATCAACTGGGGCACTGCGTCCGTTCTCGACCCAGCTTGCGGCGGCGGAGCCTTTCTGGGGCCAGTGCTGCGTCGAATGGCACCGAGTCTGCGAGGCAGTGACCGGCGCATCGTCATGAGGCAACTTCAGCGCCGGCTGCGCGGATTCGAACTCGACCCATTCTCTGCGTGGATGTCGGCGGTCTTCGTAGATGTGACCCTCTGTGAAGAGCTAGGGATCGCCGCCGACGAGGACCTCCGTCTCATCGAGGTAACGGATAGTCTGAATCGCCTAGCCGCGTCCGAGTTCGACCTGATCATCGGCAACCCGCCGTATGGTCGGGTGAAGTTGGCTCCGAGTATCCGGAAGCGGTTCGCTCGAAGCCTCTACGGCCATGCGAACCTCTACGGGCTCTTCTTGGACCTTGCCGTGGACCTTGCGAAGCCGGAGGCACTGATTGCCTACGTGACACCCACCGGGTTTCTCTGCGGCGAGTACTTCAAGAACCTCCGGTCGCTACTTGCAGCAAGCGCTCCGCCCGTAGCGCTGGAGTTCATTTCGGAGCGCGAGGGCGTCTTCGATGATGTGCTTCAGGAGACGCTGCTAGTCGTGTTCCGGAAGGGGGGCGCAGTAGTAGGTTCGCCAGAGGTTCGTTTTGTAGAGGTGGCGGACGAGAAGATCAAGGTCACCAGCGCGGGGGCGGTGGGGCTTCCGCCGTCAGCAGAGCTGCCGTGGATCGTGCCCCGTGCTCCAGCAACGGTCGGACTTGCTGAACAAATGCGCTCCATGAGCACCCGGCTCGCGGACTGGGGGTATGCCGTTAGGACGGGACCACTGGTCTGGAATCGGTACAAGGACCAGCTCCGCCAGCGACAAGTGCCAAGTGCAGTGCCCTTGATCTGGGCAGAGGCTGTTGGACCAGATGGAACCTTCGCCTTCAGGGCCGCTAGGCGGAACCATGCTCCGTTCTTCTTGCTCAAGGAAGGCGACGATGCGCTGGTGGTCCGCAGCCCCTGCGTTCTTCTCCAGCGGACGACCTCGAAGGAACAGGCACGCAGACTTGTGGCCGCTCAGCTCCCCGCCGCGTTCTTAGCCGAGCATGGCGCCATTACGGTTGAGAACCACCTGAACATGATCGTGCCCATCGTCGAGTCGCCCCCTGTGGACACGAAGACGCTCGCGGCCTTTCTGAACAGCGAAATCGCGGACCGCGCCTTCAGGTGCATCAGTGGAACGGTAGCGGTCTCCGCTTACGAACTCGAAGCGATGCCACTGCCGTCAGCCTGGGCCATGAAGGTGCTGACCCAACTTTTGGACGGGCCTCATCGGCGCGATGAGATCAACAAGGTTTGCGCCCGGCTCTATGGTGAGAAATGACGACCAAGCTCCCGCCTTACATCTCCCGCGAACTCGTCCTCGCACGGCTCCAGAGGATCTTTCCTGAGGGCCTTCCGAACCGAAACTACCTAGTACGGGATCTGGCAGGCGCTACGGTTTTCGCGATGCTCTACGTCGGCGCCGTGGAAGGATCCGGGCGATACGTGGCCCCGAAGCACGTCTACCGGATGGGCGACGAGCAGGCAGCGATGGCGAGTGATGCCGCCCGGGTCGAATACGGCAGTGAGGTACAGGCTCCTGGCTTTGTTCCTCGAGGGCAGTCCTGGTACGCGGACAACACACGGGAGCCGATCCGCGATGAAACCCTCCGCCAAGGGTTGGTTGCCGTTGGCGCGGCCGTTGTACGCCAGGACGTACCCACCACATCGCCGGTGCCACGTCACGCCTTGGCCGCGCACTTTGTGGCGCTCTTCAACCCTGCGCTCCAAGGCGAGGAACTGGAGAGGACCATCCAGGACTGGCGGTCGAAGCACTTGTCGAAGGCTGCCTTGACGAAGATCGCACTGACTCAAGCCGGGGTGGGAGGGAGCACCACGGACGTGCCGGTGCAGTTTCCGAACAACGCCGTTCGACACTTGTCTCCAGGGCCGAGTTCAGTCATCGCCAAAGCGGTGGTCGAAGAGTTCGCGCCTCGATTCCTGAATAAGCCATCGGTCTTGTGGATGAGCGAGAGCGCTAAGAAGGTCGTCGCGCAGGATGACCTGTTGGCGAGGAAGATCGGCATCAACATCAATCAGCAGAAGAACCTGCCGGACATCATCCTGGTGGACCTCGGGGACCCCACTCTGCTGGTGTTCGCCGAGGTCGTCGCCACAGATGGGCCAGTAACGGAGACGCGGCGGGCGGAACTCCTGGCTCTAGCGACGAGCGCCGGTTTCATTGAGGCAGACGTTGCCTTCGTGACCGCATTCCTGAGCCGGAGCGTACCGGCGTTCCGGAAGGCGCTCGAATCGGTCGCGTGGAACTCGTTCGTCTGGGTTGCCACTGAGCCAGGCTCGCTCATCGCAATGGTGGGTGCCGCTGAGCCGCCGATGAAGCTCAACGCGCTCCTGTCGCTCGGCAGTTACAAAAGCTGACCGTGTAATCGAGCGACCGGGGAGCCGAAGGAGACGGCATCGTTGATGCCGAGGTCGCCAGGGAGAGTGCTCCAAAACGCCCGGAGATCCTCTTCCTTTTCTTTCGTAAACTGGCTGCCCACTTGGGCCCAGCCATGGGATGCCCAGATGGCACGGCGGATCTTCTCGGCCCGTTCAAGGGTCAGGGTGAAGCATCGTTGCGGGATTGGCTGCTTGGGCATCGCACTCCTCCAGGACCAACAAGACCTGGGCGATTGCAGCCCTGGGCACGGTACCGACAGCGGATGGAACACGTGAATCCGGCGGTGCCGCTCACCGCCGGGGGGCTCTGCGCTGGGATTCAGCCCCAGCACGGTCAACGCTGTCTCCACTTGCACCGCCACGGCCCGCAGTTCGGCTTGAGCCTGAAGCAGATCCAGCCGCGCCTGAGCGCGGCGGTCCCGGATAGCGGCGGTCCGACACTAGGCCGAGCATTACTGGGTGCTCCGCTTCTTCTTCCCGACCTGGGGCAGCGGAACCCGGGCTGCTGCATTCCGGCGCCGGAGGACTGGGGGCGTTGGGCTGGCTTGGGGTCGCTGGGGGCTGCACGCCTGCTGAACGGCTCGGCGAGGCTTCTCATTAGGGGGCATCTCCCCTGAGGTGGGAGAGGGGGGCTTAGCGCGGTGGCGCTCTATCGACCCTCGGCTAAGCACGTCCCGCTGGTACCCACCTTGTACCCACTCTTGCGGCCACCCGTGGACGCCCCTGGACACAAAAAACCCCCGGAACCTTAACGATTCCGAGGGCTTCCATGTGGCCAGGGTCAGACTTGAACTGACTACCTGCGGATTATGAGACCGCCGCTCTAACCAGGTGAGCTACCTGGCCGTAAGTGGGATGCAACCTACGGCTTTTACTGCGGAACTTCTACTGCCTTCCTACCTGCTCGCCCGGTGTCCGTGCAACAGCTTTGGCGACGGGGCGGGTACTTCGCGCTTCGGGGCGGCTCTATACCACATGGCGGGCGGAGGGCAACGGGAACGAAGCGCAGGGGGACCGGACGCTGTCCAATGGCGAAGCTGACGAAGTCCGATTGGGCCGACGTAGGTCAGGAAGCCGCCCGCCCACAACGGACTGGACGTCAGCGGAAGCTCCCGCCAGGGCGCTGATGCCGCAGCATGAAGCACTCTTTCTTCGTGCTCCTGAAGCAAGGCCTGACTTCTCTGGAGTTCAATGGATTCCTCTCCTCGAGATGGGGAGCGATGACGCGGAGAAGAGCATGACGCTGCGCTGGGGAGCGGTTGTGCTGCTGATGGTGGGCACAGGTTGTGCCACCTCGCGGGTGGTGCGCCTGGACACAGGCGAGGGCCGGCGCGTCCTCTACACGCCGCGCGCGGACGCGGCGCCCGTCGAGTTGGACGAGGACGAGTTCGCGGAGGCGGTCCAGAAGATGGCGCGCACCGCGCCTCTGTCCTCTCGGCCAAGGGAGGCGGCGTTGCGGCTCTTCGGCCTGGACGTGCCCCGCGCGTACTCCCCTGTGCGAGGGCGCCTGGGACTGGTCTCCGTCGAAGATCCGCAGCGGGGCCGGCTTCTCATCACCGAGGAACCGGACGCGGAAATGGAGTTGGCGAGCGCCTACGGACGTTGGTGCCAGCGCCTGAAGAAGCCCCGGGACTGCCTGCATCTGTTGGACGAGGACGTCATCCTGGACGAGGAGGGCAAGCGCACCCTGGCCTTCCGTCTGGCCCTGGATTCGGTCTGGGACGAAACGGCCGAGGCGCTGGGAGAGCTGACGGACAAGGAATCGATGGTGACGATGCTCGCCACGACGGGAGCCGTCTATTTCGCCTTGTGGCTGGTACCCGAGCCGCTGCTTTCGAAGGGCATCGCCGCGACGCTGACGGTGGCGCTCATCGCCTACCTGGGGTGGGACACGGTGTGGAGCCTCGTCCAGGGCTGGAGGGTTCTTGCGAAGGAGGTGGAGGCGGCAACCACGTTCGATGAGATACAGGCCGCGGGAGAGAAGTACGGGAGGGTCATGGGACAGAACGTCGCGCGGGCGTTCGTCATGCTCGCGATGGCGGCCCTGGGTAGCACGGCGCAGACGCTGGCGGCGCGTATCCCCACGCTCCCCGGCTCCGCGCAAGCCTCGCTGGTGGGGGCGGGGCAGGGCGGCTTCCGGCTGGCGGCAGCAGGGCAGGTCACCTCCGTGGCGGTGGCACCGGGAGGTGTCATCACCATCGCACTGGACCCGGAGGCTGTCGCGGAGACGGCACGAGGCACGCGCGTCGTGGCGTCCGAGCCGTTGGCGACCGCTGCCCACGAGCACCACATCGCCACGAACAAGTGGTGGGACGCCACAAATCTGGGCGGCCCGTGGTCACCCAGGTTCCAGAAACTCTTCGACCGGGCCGGCATGTCACTCAATGCTGCGGCCAACAAGGTCCGCGTGCCGGGCCATAAAGGGCCCCACCCGCAGAAGTATCATGAAGAAATCTACGAGCGGCTGGAGGATGCAATGGAGGGCTGCCGAAGCATCCAGCGATGCAGAGAGGCGCTCGTTGGAGAGCTTCAGGTCCTGGCCAAGGAGATCACCAAGCAAGGCTCCCGGCTCAATGCTCTGGTCACTCGGAACTGACGCACAGGAAGACCCATGACGATGCGATACTTCAAGCTCTCCGATGACATGAGTCTCCAGGGGCGCTGGCTGCTGGGAGACCCTACAGATTCGCAGGGCCAGGAGGTTGATGACCCATGGCAGTTCAAGGCTGGATGCCCCGTCCACGTTGAAGCGCGACTCAAGATCCCCACCTACCACCCAGGGAGCCCTCTCGATTATTCCCTGGCAGGTGTTGGGAACACTCCCATCGTTCACAAGCGGGTTGCGAGCATCTTCGCGGAGCTGGCGCCTGACGACGTGCAGCTCCTTCCGATTGACGTCGACGGACAGTCCGAGCCGTACTGCATCCTCGTCGCTACTCAGCTCATCCGGTGCATCGACGACAACACCTCGGAGGAGGTGCGGTACTGGAAGCCGGAGGATGGGCGGCCTGAGAAGGTCGGGAAATACCGCGGTGTGTCGGGCATGCGAATCGACCCGACGAAGGTGGGGGGCGCGAAGGTGTTCCGGACCTGGGGATGGACCATCGCGCTCATCGTGTCCGAGGACATCAAGAATGCGCTGGAGCGTGCGCGCGTCACAGGGGCGAAGTTCGAGGAGGTCACCGGACCGAGCGCCATCAGCCAGGAGGAGCGCGAACACAACCGGAAGCTCCTGGCGCTTCGGGACCAGACGGACGCGGCCCGCGAAGCCTTCTGGCGTACCCTGGGGAAGCTGGACGAGGAGGCCATCATCCCCATCGTCGTCGGTGGTGGCTGGCCCGCTCGGCGCCAGGTCTGGCGCGTCATCCACCGCGCTGAGGCTCGCACCCTGCTGGTGACGGACGGGTTGTCGGACTTCTTCGCGGACCGCGCGGAGCCGTCCGTGGGCTTCGGCCTGGAACTGGCCCTGGAGACGGACGAGCCCCTCGGAGATGTCGAGACGAGCTGGCCCCTGCTGCTCCTGGAGCGGGTGGGGAACGAGCTCGCGGAACACGAGAGCGTGCGCGAGAAGGTGATGGCGGGCTTCCTTTCCATGGAGGTCGCTGGCCAGGGCATGCCCGAGCCTCTTTTGACAAGGGAGGGCAGGGCGGGGGTGTTGTTGGGCATGGCGTCGAGCACGCTGCCTGGCCATTTCGCCATGCCGGCCGGAGAGGTGCGACTGGTCACAGTCAAAGTGCTGATGCCCGTGGAGCTGGCGTACCTGCTGGATAACGGGAAGCAGGGTCGTGACGAGCTGCTGCGGCGCTTCGTCGAGGAAGGCCAAGAGCATTTGTCTCGCGCGTGGCGCAAGCCCGTCGTGTGACAACCTCATCCAGGGATGACGTGAGTCATGGCGCCTTTCCCCCGTGCAGCTCTGGGCCGTCACGCCACAGCGCTCAGGACCGTCGGCGAAGGTGCGCCACGCCATCGACGCCATCGGAACCTGTCAACGCGAGTGAGACAGTGAGTTCGAGAGATTACTGCGTAGCTTTCAGTGAGGCGGAGAGCCGCGCGGGGTCGTTTATCCAGACGGAGGTAGGCGGTGCCTTCGGCATGGGAGCACCGCGAGGGAAGCGCTCAGGGTGAGCGGCGTAGGCAGCGGCGAGCACCGCAGCGCGGGCCGCGAGGCGCTCGGCCGCCGTGCCAAGGTGCACGTCGTAGGGTGTCAACAGGCCGAGGCCGCCGTGGTGGTGCTCGTTGTTGTACCAACCGAAGAAGTCACTGAAGTGGCCGCGAGCGTCCTGGATGCAGCCGAAGGCCTCGGGAAAGTCAGGCCGGTACTTCATCGTTTTGAAGTGGGCCTCGCTGAAGGGGTTGTCGTTGGAAACGTAAGGCCGCGAGTGCGTCTTCGTCACGCCCAGGTCGGCCATCAGCAAGGCCACCGGCTTGGACGTCATGGAGGAGCCTCGGTCGGCATGAATCGTCAACTGGCCGGGTACTACGCCCTGGCGCTCGCACGTCAGCGCCAGCAGCTTCTTCGCCAGGGTGGCCGACTCGCGGTGGGCCACCATCCACCCGACGACGTAGCGGCTGAAGACGTCCAGGACGACGTAGAGGTAGAAGTACGTCCACTTCGACGGGCCGTGCAGCTTCGTAATGTCCCAGCTCCAGAGTTCATTGGGCTTCGTCGCGTGCAATTGGGGCACCGGGTGGTTCGGGTGGCGCAGCTGGTTGCGGCGCTCACGCACCTGGTGATTCTCAGCGAGCACCCGGTACATGGTGCGCTCGGAGCACAGGTAGCGCCCCTCATCGAGCAACTGCGCGTAGACTTCCGCTGGCGCCGCATCCTGGAATCTCGGCTCATGCAGCGCCGCGAGCACCTCGGCCCGCTGCTCGGGGGCCAGCGCCCGCGGTGAGCGGCTTCGGCGCGCCGGCCCGTGCTTGGGCCGTGCTCGTCGGTAGTAGGTGGCACGCGGCAGTCCCAGTGCCTGGCACACCGGCGCCACGCCCAGTTCGCTCACCGCTTCCAGGGCCACGCCCATCAAAGCTCCTCGTCGGGCTTCGGCAGCTCCACTCCCAGGATTTCCGATACTTTTTTGGAGGTCCAGCAGGGCCTCGGCGCGCTTGAGGCGCACCTGGGCACGGGCCAGTTGCTTCTCCAGTTCGGCGACGCGTCGGGCGCTCGCATCGGGAACCTTCGCCGGTGGGCCTCGCTTCTTCGGGCTGCGGGCTGACAGCTCTCCCGCTTCGCGCTGGCGTCGCCACGCGCTCAGCAGCGACGAGTACAGCCCTTCGCGGCGCAGCAGCGCCCCAACCTCACCGGGCTGCGTGCAACGGTCTGCCTCCGCCAGCACCCGCAGCTTGTACTCCGCCGTGAAGCCTCGTCGCCTCGCCTTCTCCTCCACCTCGGTCTCCCGGACCCGAGCCTCTTCCACCACTGCGCTCATCGTTCCTGCCTGGGTCGCCCTGCACACTAAACTGCTGGGTACGAACTGTCTCACTCACGTTGGCAGAGAGGGCATCCGCACGTACCTGTGGCCGCAGCCCAGCATCTTCGCCTGATTCGTGCCGCGACCCGGTGGTGCCTACCGGAACGGCGGTTCGGGCTGCTTCGCGAACCACTGCTTCGCGTTCATCAAATGCAGGTCCTGTCCGCCGGGTTTGAATTCGATTCCGCCGGTGAGGGCGCCCAGGGTCGCCAGGAGCGCGCCCTGCAGCTCTCCGCCTGCGAGGTCCAGGTGTCCTCTCAGGGAGAAGCCCTCTCCGTTCGCCTGGAGTTCGCGCAGCTGGAGCCCGCCCTCGTCAATCTGCACCCGACCCGTCACCGTGACGTCCCGGATGTTGAGCAGGGACGTCAGGAAGCGCGGCAGATTCTTCGCGGACGTGAGCAGCGCGGCGACAGGCTGTGTGTCCGTGAGCTTGCTGGCGAAGCGCGCCGACAGCACTGTCGGAGACAGGGACAGTCGGGCCTGGGGTAGGGTGAAGACGCCGCTCCAAGCGCGGATGGGCACGGGGCCATTCGTGGACACGTTCGTCAGCCGGAGCGTCGTCCCTGTCAGTGTCAGGGACTTCGTGTCCCACGACATGTTCCGGGCGTCCACGTCCGCCTCGGCACGCAACAGAACCTTGACGCTTCCCATGCGTCCGGAGACGAGGTCGGAGTCCACGCTCAGCCGCAGCGAGTCCTGAGCCTTCGCGGACTTCGACCGCTCCCGGCTCTGCACCGTCATGAACCCGGAGTCGATTTCCATCGTCCTCGCCAGCCAGGGATTGAGCATCCTCAAGTCCAGCGGCCGGCTCCTGGCTACGCGGAGGTCCGGCTCCAGCTCCCAGTCCGACTGCTCCGCGCTGCGACGCGCGAGGACGGTGAGGGTGATTTCAGGGACCTCTGCACCCGTGTCTTCGGGCCCGGACACCCGCACGGGCGCGAAGGTGAGCGTTGCCGTCCCTTTCCGCGTGTCCGGGCTCTCCGAAGCCAGCGAGGCCTTGAGTGCCCAGGGCGCACGCGCTCGGATGGGACCGGCCCGCACGTTCAACTCCTGGCCCCGGACGTCAATGCGGCTGTCATCGGCCAGCCCGCCGTCTTTGAGGTGGAGGTCCAGGTCCACCTTTCCTTCGCCCCCTTTCACGGAGACGGCGTTGTTCGACCCCAGGTGCTCGTTCAGCCAGTCCAGTGGGAGCAGCTCCATCTGGCTCGTCACCTGTGCGCTGAGCGCCCGTGAGAGGTCCCAGCCCTGGTCTTCCGTGAAGGGGACCTCGAGCTGTGCCTTCGCCTCCAGGCGCTCCAGCCGGGTGACAGGTTTCCGGTCGAACTCCATGGCACCGGAGACCACGCGAATCGAAGGCGTCTCGGCGTGGATGCGCTCCCGGCCCTTGATGTCCAGCGAGCCTTGCACGTCCAGGTTCCCCACGAAGCGGACCCGGCCGAAGTCCAACTCGCGAACCTCGTGGACCGTTACGTCGGCCAGTTGGATGACCCACGGGCGGTAGTCCGGGCCCGGTGGCGGTTCCTTCTCGATGCCGAATGACGGTTCAATCCGGAAGCGCGCGCCATGCCCGTCGATGCGCTGCACGTCCACGCGTTTGCGCAGCAGGGCGGTCAGCGACACGTTGGCCTCCAACGCGTCCATGTTCACCTGCCACCACTGGTTTTGATTCTGCTGGGTCAGCGTGAAGTCGCGGAGGTGGAGCTGTCCGAAAGGCCAGAGCCACCACGCGCGCTTCCAGGCGAGCTCAGTCCGGCTGGTGGACTGGCGCATGATGGCTTGAACGGCGCCCAGGTTGAGCGCCACGTTGATGGAGACTTCCAGCACCACGAGTGCGCCCAGGGTCCACGCGACGGCGCGCGGCCACCGTTTCTTGCGAGGGGCTGTGTCCTGGGCCGTTGGCGGCGGGATGAGCGTCATGTCGCGGGTACCCGGTGGGATGTCCAGCGGAGCGGCGTGAGCCGTTCCCGGAAGGCGCGGGTGCTGTCTCCCGCCTCCCTCCGGATGCCTCAGCCGCCGCGCGCATACAAGGTGCGAGCAGGCCCGCGAGTCCGATTCGCTGCTGGAGTGTCCGCGGGTGAGCCGATACCAGAGATCCAGGTTCGGGACTGGGAAGTACGGAGGATTGATGGAAGGCTCGGAGCATGGGCTTGGCGCCGCGGCAGCACCTCGACCGCGCTTCACGAAAGGTTCCTCGCCGTGCATCTGCTGTACGCCTTCGGGCTTTTCGTTCTCACCGCGGTGGCCGAGGTGGTGGGCTGCTATCTGCCCTACCTCTGGCTCCGTCAGGGGAAGTCGCCCCTGCTCCTCGTGCCCGCGGCGGGGAGCCTCGCGGCCTTCGCGTGGCTTTTGACGCTGCACCCGACAGGCGCGGCCCGCACCTATGCGGCTTACGGCGGGGTGTACATCGCCGTGGCGCTCGTCTGGCTGTGGCTCGTGGAAGGGGAGCGGCCCACGACGTGGGACCTCGTGGGCGCGCTCGTCGCCATCCTGGGAATGGCCATCATCGTGCTCGGCCCTCGCAGGTAGCGAGGGTCTGCTTCATCACGCCGCACGGGACGGACTACGCGGCCCAGCGCTGGAGGCTGCCCTCCACGTACTTCGCCCGGCAGGCGCGCCGCTGGACCTTGCCACTGGACGTCTTGAGGACCTCGCCCTGCTGGAGCAGGACAACCTCGTGGACGTCCACCGAGTGCGCGGCGGCCACGGCCTGCCGGATGGTCTTCTGGAGCGCGCTCGCGTCCAGGGCCTGGGCACCGTCGCCCTGTTCAAAGGGCACGAAGCGGGCGCTGACCTCCACCAGCACCACCAGCCGCTCGCCCTCCGGATGGTCGACGGAGAACGCCACCGAGCAGCCAGGACGGAGCGCCGGGTGCTGGCTCTCGGCCGTCAGCTCGAGATCCTGTGGGTAGTGGTTCCGGCCGTCGACGATGATGAGGTCCTTGATGCGGCCGGTGACATACAGCTCGCCGTCAATCATGAAGCCCAAATCGCCGGTACGCAGGAAGGGACCTTCCTCGCTGCCCTGGATGCGCGCCTGGAAGGTCTCCGCGTTCGTCTCCTCGCGTCCCCAATAGCCGTGAGTGACGTGGGGACCGGCCGTCCAGATTTCGCCTACCTCGCCCGGTGCGCACGCCACCAGCGTCTCTGGATTCACGATGCGGATGAGGCTGTCACCCCAGCTCCGCCCGGAGCTGACGAGCGTCCGCGCGGACGGGCCCGGCGGTGCGGACACGGCGCGGTTCTGCTCGAGCGCCGCCGAGTCCACGGTGAGGTGGCGCGGCAGCTCGGAGGTGATGCCTCCCGACACGAAGAGCGTCGCCTCCGCGAGCCCATAGCAGGGATAGAAGGCCTCCCGGCGGAAGCCGGCGGGCGCGAAGGTGTCCGCGAACTCCGCCAGCGTCTCCGCCCGCACGGGCTCCGCGCCATTGAAGGCGACGCGCCACGAACTCAGGTCCAACGAAGCGAGCTGCTCCGGCTTCACCTTTCGCGTGCAGAGCGCGTAGGCGAAGTTGGGCCCGCCGCTCGTCGTCGCACGGTACTTCGTGATGGTGTTCAGCCAGCGGATGGGGCGCTGCAGGAAGGACCACGGGGACATCACGATGGAGTGCGCGCCCAGGTACATCGGCTGGAGCACCGCGCCGATGAGCCCCATGTCGTGGTACAGCGGCAGCCAGCCGCATATCGTCGGCGGGTCGTCGTGGCTGAAGCCCTGCCGGATCATCTCCTCGTTCGACATCAGGTTCCGGTGCAGCACCATCACGCCCTTGGGTGTCGACGTGGAGCCTGACGTGTACTGGAGGAAGGCCAGCGTGTCGCCGGTGATGGCGGGGCGCTTCCAGCCATCCTCCAGCCCTTCCTCCAGCGCGTCCGTGGCAATCCAGAGGATGTCCTTCAGGACGGGGTACGCCTCGGCCAGCGCGTTCACGCTCTCCAGGATTTCGCGCGTGGTGAGCGCGAAGCGCGGCTTCGCATCCTGGAGGATGGAGAGGATGCGCGTGACGGCCTGGAGCTGTGCGGGAGGATAGGCTGGCACCGCGGCCACGCCGGCGTACAGGCTGCCGAAGAACGCCGCGATGTAGTCGAGCCCCGGTGGATACAGCAGCAGCGCTCGCTCGCCAGCGCCCTTGTGCTCTTGCAGCGCCGCGGCAATGGCGCGGGCCTGGCGATCCAACTCGCCATAGGTCCAGGTGGTCTCCTGGCCTTCACCATCCTGGAGGAACGTATATGCGCGGGCCTCGGTCTGGTTCGAGGCGCGCCAGCGCAGCAGGTCGGTCAGGGTCTGCACGGAACGGCTGGGACTCGGCATGGCGGGTCTCCTTGGGAAGTCGTGGGAAGAGGGGAGGGTTCAGGGGCTCGCCGCGGGTTCGGCGGAAGGCGCGTCCTGTAGGGGCGCCTCCAGCTCACGCAGCGGGCGGTAGAGCGTGGACAGCAGCGTCATGAGGACCGCCAGCACGCCCGCGATGAGGAACATCAAGGCGATGCCTCGGCCCGGGCCCTCGCCGACGAACGCACCCAGCAGGGGGACGAGCTTTCCTCCCGAGGCCATGGCGGGTTCGAAAACGTGGTCCGCCAGCGGCCCGGCGATCGTGTACGCCAGCGGCAACATGGCCCCGGTGATGGTGCTGGTGAAAGCGAAGACACGGCCGCGCAGCGCGAGGGGAACGATGCGCTGGAGGAGCGTCTGGCTGGAGCCGTTGATGATGGGGAGGCCGAAGAAGAACGCGAAGGCGACACCGGCCAGCACGGGAACGGAGGTGGCCAGCCCGACGCAGATGAGCGCGAGTCCACAGGTGAGCTGGAACCCGAGCAAGCCATTCACCAGTCGCTTGGGGCCGCCCCAGGCGCTGATGACCAGGCTGCCCGCCAACATGCCCACGCCACCCGCGGTGGTGAGCGCGCCCAGGGTGCGCACGTCCGCGAAGGACAGGACCAGCGGGGTGACGAGGACCTCGACCGTGCCGGTCAGGAAGTTGCTGGCCGCGAGGAAGCCAATGAGCGCCAGGAGTCCTGGGGTGGCGCGCAGGTAGGCACCGCCAGCCCGAATCGCCTCGAGCAGCGGCACCCGCTCCTCACCGGACGACGACACGAGGTGCTCCCGGGGGATTCGCGCCAGGAGCAGGGGCAGCGCGCCGAGCACGAGCGTCGTCGCATCGATGAGCAGGATGCCCTTGAGTTCGATGAGCTCCATCAGGGTGGCACTCAACATGGGTGCCACCAGTTGAGAGAACGCGAGCCCGACCTGCACCAATCCGTTGGCCCGACCCAGATGCTGCGGTGGCACCACCGTGGAGACGAGCACGGAGAAGGCCGGCTGTTGGAACGCGCTGGCCGTCGACACCACGGCGGTCGTGACGTAGGCGTGCCAGGGTTGGAGCAAGCCATTGAACAGCAACAGTGCCAGCACGAGGCTCGACAGGCCGGCGGCCGCGTCGCTGAGCACCAGCACCCAGCGGCGGTTCCAGCGGTCCACGAGCGCTCCGGCCACCGGCCCGAGAAGGATGGCGGGCAGCGTCGCGGAGAGCATGACCAGCGCGTACTGCGTCACGTCGCCCGTCGTCTTGTACGTCCAGACGCCGAGCGCGAAGCTCGTCAGCCCCGAGCCCAGCAGTGACAGGACCTGTCCCAGCCAGATGACGACGGCGGACTTCATGGGGAAGGACGGCGCCGCCGTCATCGAATGGCTCCGGCCCGGACGAGGCCCTGGCGCACGTGCTCCGCCAGCACCTGGACGTGCGGCGCGGCCAGCATCGTCATGTGGTCTCCTGGCACCGTCACGGGCGTGACGGCCGTGGAGGCGTGGCGGCCCCAGCCCCAGCTCGGGTCGTCCGCGAAGGACTCGGGGACGATGCCGTCTTCCTCGTGCCGCTCCTGGGCCCGGAAGAGGGCGACGGGAATGGGGAGCGTGTCCCGAGGGACGTAGTCAATCTCGTACGCGGCCTTGTAGACGTCGATGAACCCTTGGACCTGCTGGCTGTCCGCGCCGTCGGGGAGGAGTCCCGCCTGGACCAGCGTGCGGGTCAGGTACTCTCGGCGTGCTTCGGCAGACAACGGCCGGAGTGCCTCGGCGGAGATACCCAGGTCCACGCCGTAGAGACGGCCCGCCGTGCTCGCGACGGAGGCCATCCAGTCCGCGTCGTCGAACGGGGGCGCCTCGCTCGGCGAGGCTTCGTTCACCGGGACGGTGGTGTTGAGGATGCCCAGGAAGGCAATCGACTCGCCCTGCTTCCGGAGCTGTTGCGCCATCTCGAAGGCGACCCAGCTACCGAAGGAGTGGCCCAGCAGGTGGTATGGCCCCTGCGGTTGCACCTGCTTGAGCGCTTCGATGTAGCACGCGGCCATCTCCTCGACGGAGCGGTGCGGCTCCGCGCGTCCATCCAGCCCGCGTGCCTGGAAGGCATGCACCGGCAGGGTGGGGCCCAGTGCCTGGGCCAGCTCGCGAAGGTAGACGGCGTTTCCACCGGCGCCCGGGACGCAGAACAGGGCGGGGCGATTGGCTCCCGGCTGGAGCGTTACCAGCGGCGACCATGGCGCGGGCGACGCCTCTTCGTGAAGCGCCTTGGCGAGCTGCTCCAGCGCGGGGTTCTGGAAGAGGACCGACAGCGGAAGGGCGCGGCTGAACTGCTCACGGATTCGCACCATCAGCCGGACGGCCAACAGTGAATGGCCGCCCTGGTCGAAGAAGTTGTCGTGCACGCCAATGGGGCGCACTGCCAGCAGCTCCTCCCAGATGGCCGCGAGCCGGGTCTCCACCTCGTCGCGCGGAGCGACGAAGCCGTCCTGCGCGTCGCGGCGGACGCTCTCTGGTGCGGGCAGGGCCTTGCGGTCCACCTTGCCGTTGGGGGTGAGCGGGAAGGCGGCAAGGATGACGAAGGCCGCGGGCACCATGTACGGCGGCAGGTGCTTCTTGAGGTGCTGCCGTAAGTCATCGGCCGTGGCCACGTCTGGCGCAGTGAGCGTGAGATAGGCGACGAGCTGCTTATTGCCAGCGTCCTCGTGCACGAGCAGCTCCACGGCCTGGACCGCGGAGTGCTCCAGCAGCTTCGCCTTGATTTCATCCAGTTCGATGCGGTGGCCGCGAATCTTCACCTGCGTGTCGTTGCGGCCGATGAAGGCGAGGGTGCCGTCCTCCGTGTAACGGGCCAGGTCGCCTGTGCGGTACAGGCGGGCGCCCGGTGTGGCGCTGAAGGGATTGGGCACGAAGCGCTCGGCGGTCAGGTTCGACTGGCCCCAGTAGCCACGCGCGAGCCCGTCACCGCCCACGAAGAGTTCGCCCGAGATGCCGATGGGCACCGGCTGCATCGCGCTGTCCAGCAGGTACATCTGCGTGTTGGCGAAGGGCCGGCCGATGGGGACGATCTGCTCGCTGGGCGTGGGCTCGGGCTGTTCGAAGTACGTGCTGTCGATGGTGGCTTCGCTCAGGCCGTAGGAGCTCACCAGCCGTGTGTCCGGTCCGCACAGGCCGCGGAGCTGGTGGTACTCGCGCATGTCCCAGGTGTCCGAGCCGACGATGAGCAGGCGCATGAAGTCCAGCCGCAGGTCGTGCTCCTGGAGGTACCCCATCAGCAGCCGGACCACGGCGGGGACGAACTCGCCGCTGTCCACCTGCTCG
Source organism: Myxococcus sp. MxC21-1 (assembly GCF_032612255.1). Taxonomy (NCBI): domain Bacteria; kingdom Pseudomonadati; phylum Myxococcota; class Myxococcia; order Myxococcales; family Myxococcaceae; genus Myxococcus; species Myxococcus sp. MxC21-1. The sequence goes on along the minus strand of NZ_CP123278.1, from coordinate 5,246,570 downwards.
CGCTGCATCAAGCCGTAGAGCTTCTCGGGCTCGAGCAGCCATTCGCGCGGGCAAAGCACCAGCGTCTTCCCTGAGCCGAGCGCCCGGGCGAGGTCGCCGGAGAACACGTCGAAGGAGAAGCTCGCCATCTGGAGGTGGGCGCGCAGCTCGGGCAGCCGGTAGTCCCGCTCCCAGGCGAGGTAGGCGTTGGCGAAGCTCCGGTGCGAAATCATCACGCCCTTGGGGCGGCCCGTAGAGCCTGACGTGTAGACCACGTAGGCGAGGTGCTCCGGGCTCGCGCCGCCCTCGGGCGTCGTCGTGGGCATCGCGGCGATGGCGTCCGCTTCCGTGTCGATGGCCATCACGGGGGGCAGTGGCGCGGACAGGAGGGACGCGAGTCCCTCTCGGGTGACGAGCACCGCGGGTCGGCTGTCCGCGAGCATCAGCGCCGTGCGCTCAGGCGGATACGACGGATCCAGCGGCACGTAGGCGCCGCCCGCCTTGAGGACGGCGAGCACCGCGACCACCATGTCCACGGAGCGGTCCAGGAAGACGCCGGTGATTCGCTCGGGCCCCACGCCCACGGAGCGCAGGTGGTGCGCCAGTTGGTTGGCCTTCGCGTTCAGCTGTGCATAGGTGAGCCGGCGTTCGGGGTCGGTGACGGCGATGGCGTCGGGTGTGCGCGCTGCGTGCGCCTCGATGAGGTGATGGATGCACGTGCCCGGCGGCACGTCCAGCCGGGCCTGGTTCCAGTCACGCAGGATGCGCTGACGCTCATTCGCCGGAAGCACCGGCAGCTCGATGAGCCGCTGTGCCGGGTTCGCGGCGATGCCCGCGAGCAGCGTCTGGAAGTGGGCGACCATCCGCTCGACGGTGGAGGCGTCGAAGAGGTCCCGGTTGTATTCCCAGATGCCTTGCAGGCCACCGGCCTCCTCGGAGAACCACAGCGTCAGGTCGAACTGCGCGAAGGCTTCACCCGAGACGCTGAAGGACTCCATGCGCAGCCCGCCCAGCTCGGCTGGGGGCGTGGGCGTGTTCTGGAGCACCAGCATCACCTGGAAGAAGGGGGAGTGGCTGGTGTCGCGCGACGGCGCCAGCTCCTCCAGCAGCTTCTCGAAGGGGATGTCCTGGTGCCCGTAAGCCCCCAGCGTCACGTCCACCACGCGCCGCAGCAGCTCCCGGAAGGTGGGATTGCCTTCGAGCCCCGTGCGCATGACGAGCGTGTTGAGGAAGAAGCCGATGAGCGGCTCCACCTCCGTCCGGTTCCGGTTCGCGATGTACGTGCCGACGCTGATGCGCGGCTCGCGCGTGTAGCGGTGGAGCAGCGTCTGGAGCGCTGCCAGCAGCACCATGTAGAGCGACGCCTTCTCCTGCGTCCCCAGCGTCTTCAGTTGCTGGGCCACTGCAGGGGCGACCTGGAAGCTCCGTTTGCCACCCGCGTAGGTGCGCACGCGCGGGCGTGGCCTGTCGGTGGGCAGCTTGAGTGCGCTGTCGCTTCCTTCGAGCTGCTGGCGCCAGTAGTCGAGCTGTGACGCCAGTACGTCGCCCTGCATCCATTGCTGCTGCCACGCCGCGAAGTCCGCGTACTGGAGCGGGAGCTCCGGCAGTGGTGACGGAATGTCCTGGGAGAAGGCGGCATAAAGCGCCGTCAGCTCCTGGACGAAGATGCCGGTGGACCAGCCGTCCGACACGATGTGGTGCACGACGAGCAGGAGGACGTGGTCCTCGTCGCCCATGCGCACCAGCCTCGCGTGGAGCAGCGGCCCCACCGCGAGGTCGAAGGACGTCCCCGCGAGCTGAAGCGCCAGCTCCTCGCACAGGGGCTCGCGCTGGGTGTCTGGCAGGTAGCTCAGGTCCAGCACGCCCAGCGACAGCGTCAGCTCCGGGAGGATGCGCTGGTGGGGTTCGCCGTCCTTCGCGACGAAGGTCGTGCGCAGCACCTCGTGGCGCCGGATGACCTCGTTCAGCGCACGCTCCAGGGCGGGGACGTGGAGCGGCCCGGTGAGGCGCACGAACTCCGGGATGTTGTAGGCGGGCGTCCCGGGCTCGAACTGGTCCAGGAACCAGAGCCGGCGCTGCGGGAAGGAGAGCGGCAGCGGCTGCTCCCGTGAGACGCGCGGGATGCCCGGCGTGCGTGCCTCTTCCTTCGGCGCGGCGACCACGTTCTGCTGTCGCAGCTTCTTGAGCACCGCCTCGCGCTTCTCCGGGGAGAGGCCCGCGAGCTTCTTGAGCAGGTCACTCATTCGTCCCCTCCAGGAGCTTCTCCAGGTCCGCGTCCGAAAGGTCGCCGACTTCCTCCATGGCGGAGGCCAGCGCGGCTTCATCCACGCCTTCCAACTGCGCGAGCACCACCTGCTCCGCCATCCCCGCGATGGTGGGGTGCTCGAAGAGGGCGCGCAGCGGCAGCGTCACCTGGAACATCGCGTTGGTGCGCGAGATGATCTGCGTGGCCAGCAGCGAGTGCCCGCCCACGTCGAAGAAGTCGTCCGTGACGCCCAGCGACGTCTGGCCCAGCACGTCCTTCCAGAGCGCGAGCAGGCTCGCCTCCGTCTCCGAGCGCGGTTCGACGAGCTGCTGCTCGCCCGTGCGCTGCGTTGCGTCCGGCGCAGGGAAGGCCTTGCGGTCCACCTTGCCGTTCGGACTCAGGGGAATGGACTCCAGGCGCACGAAGACGGCCGGCACCATGTAGTCGGGCAGTCTCTCCCTCAGGTGGTCGCGGAGCACCGCCGTGTCGCGAAGGTCCGAGCCCACCACGTAGGCGACGAGCCGACGGGGTGTCCCCGGGTCCTCGCGCAGCAGCACCACCGCGCCCTGGACGGCAGGGTGCTTGCCGAGCGCGGACTCGATTTCGCCCAGCTCGACGCGGAAGCCGCGCAGCTTCACCTGCGTGTCCGCCCGGCCGAGGAACTCCAGGTCGCCTCCCAGCAGGTACCGAGCCCGGTCTCCCGTTCGGTAGAGCCGCGCACCAGGCTCGGTGGCGAACGGGTCGGGGACGAAGCGCTCCGCGGTCAGGTCGGGGCGGTGGCAGTATCCGCGCGCCACGCCCTCGCCGCCGATGAAGAGCTCGCCCGCGATGCCGGCGGGCACCGGCTGCTGGTGCGCGTCCAACACGTAGAGGCGGTTGTTGGCGAAGGGCCGGCCAATGGGGACCAGCTGCGTGTCGCCGGGGCCCAGGTCGCCGCTTTCGAACCACGTGCTGTCGATGGTCGCCTCGCTGACGCCATACGAGTTGATGAGCCGCGTGTCGTCGCCGATGACGGCTTGGAGCCGGTGGTACTCGTTCACGTACCAGGCGTCGGAGCCGGCCACGAGCACGCGCATGAAGTCCAGCGTCTGACCCGTCTCCTCCAGGTGCTGGAGCAGCCCGCGCAGCACGGCGGGGACGAACTCGGCGCAGTCCACGGCCTGCTCCTTCATCAGCGCGAGCAGGCGGGGCGGTTCGAGCAGCCACTCCCGCGGGCAGAGCACCAGCTTGCCGCCCGAGCACAGCGCTCGGGACAGGTCTCCCGCGAACACGTCGAAGGAGAAGCTGGCCATCTGCAGGTGGCTGCGGCAGTGCTCCCTCAGCCCGTAGCTCCGCTCCCAGCCGAGGTACGCGTTGGTCCAGCTCCGGTGGGAGATCATCACGCCCTTGGGCGTGCCCGTGGAGCCGGAGGTGAAGACGACGTACGCCAGGCCGTCCAGCGTGTTGAGCCGCGTGGGGGCCTGGGTGGACTGCGCGGCGCGGGCTGGTGCCTCCGTGTCCAGCAGGTAGAGCGACACCTCCGGGTTGGCGAAGGTCTCCACCAGGGACTGCTGGGTGAGCAACAGGGAGAGCCGGGCCTCGGAGGCCATGCGCGCCAGTCGCTCGGCCGGGTAGGTGGGATCGAGCGGGACGTAGGCGCCGCCCGCCTTGAGGATGCCCAGCAGCGCCACCAGCAGCTCCGGCGTCCGCTCCAGGCACACGCCCACCAGCACTTCGGGGCCAATGCCCCGGGCGCGCAGGTGGTGCGCGAGCTGGTTCGCCTTCGCGTCGAGCTGCCCGTACGTGAGCGAGCCGCCTCCGGCGCGACCACGGCGACCGCGTCCGGCGTCCGCTGGGCCTGTGCCTCGAAGAGCTCGTGGAGGCACGCGCCCAGTCCAGGCACCTGCGTGTCGTTCCAGTCGAACAGCACCTCGCGACGGGCCTCCTGCGTGAGCAGCGACAGCTCCCACAGGTGCTTGTCCTCCGCGTCGAGGATGCCCACCAGGACCGTCTGGAGCTGCTCCAGCAGCCGCTCCATGGCCTCCACGCCGAGGCGCGGAGACTCGAAGTCCAGGTTCAGCATCAGCTGCTTGTCCGCATGCGCGGAGAGCGTCAGCGGATAGTTGGTGCGCTCCTGGGCGGTGACGTCGCGCACCTCCAGCGCGCCCGCGCCCTGCCGCACCGAGTCCTCCACGGGGTAGTTCTCGAAGACGACGAGGCTCTCGAAGAGCGGGGTGCCACGCGGCACGGGGCTCCAGCCCTGGACCTTCACCAGCGGCGCGTACTCGAACGGAGCTCGCTCCACCTGCCACGCCTGGAGCGCCTTCAGCCAGTCCACCACCTTGCTCTGGGCCGGCAGCGACACGCGGGCCGGCAGCGTGTTGATGAACAGGCCCACCATCTGCTCCACGCCGGGCAGCTCCGGCGGACGGCCCGCGACGGTGACGCCGAAGACAACGTCGTCCTGGCCCGCGTGACGTCCGAGCACCAGGGCCCAGGCTGCCTGGACCAGCGTGCTGAGCGTCACCTGGTGTCGCCGCGAGAAGGCGCGGAGCTGCTCCGTCACCTCGGCGGACACGTGGACCTTGCGCTCGCCCATGACCTGCGCAGCGGTGCGCGCCTGGCCTCCCGTTTCACCGGGGAGGGGCGTGGGCTCGCCGAAGCCTCGCAGTGCCTGCTTCCACCAGGTCTCCGCCTGCGAAATCTCCCGGCTCTGGAGCCAGGCGATGTAGTCGCGGAACATGGGCGGCTGTTCCAGACGCATTGGCTGCTGACGGAGCTGCGCGTCGTAGATGGCCAGCATCTCGTTGAGGACGCGGCCCACGCTCCAACCATCGAGCAGCAAGTGGTGGAAGCTCCACACCACGCGCCACGTCCGAACGCCCAGGCGCAGGACGCCCACGCGCATCAGCGGCGCCTGTTTCAAGTTGAAGCCGCGTGCCCGGTCCGCGTCCATCCAGGCCGACAGCCGGGTCTGCTGCTCCGGCCCGGACAGGTGGCTCCAGTCCTGCTCCTCCCACGGCAGCACGGACTTGCGGTTCACGAGCTGGAGCGGCGCTTCCAGTTCCTCACCCACGAAGCTGGTGCGGAGGATGGGGTAGCGCGCCATCACCTGCTGCCAGGCCTCGCGCAGCGCCTCGCGGTTGAGGTCCGCGTCCAGCGTCCACGCCGCGCGCTCGAAGTACATCCCCGAGCCCGGGTCGAGCATGGCGTGGAAGAGCATGCCCTGCTGCATGGGAGACAGCGGGTAGAGGTCCTCCATCTCCGGGTGTGACTGCATCAGGCCGTTCAGCGTGGCCTGCGTCACCTTCGCCAGCGGGAAGTCCACGGGGGAGAACCGCGTCGCGTCCTCGCCGCGCCGCTGATCCACCAAGGCCCGGAGCGCGTGGACGTAGCCCTGTGCCAGTGCGCCCACCGTGGTGCGCTGATGCAGCGCCTCGCTGTAGGTGAAGGACACCTCCAGCTTGCCGCCCAGGACGTGTGCATTCACCTCCAGCACCTGCCGCCGCTGGCCGAGCGCCCCCTGCTGCGCGCCGAAGGGCTCGTCCGCGGGCGCCAGCAGCGACGAGGTGGGCAGGGCTGAGTCGAGCTGGCCCAGGTAGTTGAAGGCAACCGGCGCTTCCGGCTGCGCACGGAGCCGGGTGCCTCGCTCGTCCTGGCGCAGGTAACGCACCAGCCCGTAGCCCAGGCCCTTGCGCGGCACCTGCCGCAAGGAATCACGCACGGCGCGGAGTTCGTCACCCACGCTGCCATCCCGGGGCAGCTCCAGCGTCACCGGGTAGGCGCTGGTGAACCAGCCCACGGTGCGGCTCAGGTCCACGCCGTCGAACAGGTCCTCGCGGCCGTGGCCTTCCAGTTGGACACGCAGCCGGCGCTGTCCCGTCCAGGTGGAGAGTGTCTGCGCGAGCGCCGTCAGCAGCACCTCGTCGATGCGGGCACGCCAGGCCGTCGGCACCTCCTGAAGCAGGAGCCGGGTCTCCTCGGCCTCCAACGCCACCGTCAACGTGCGCGCGGACGCCAAGGTGTTATCGCCGTCCGTGGTGTCCACGGGGAGCGGTGCCGTGTCTTCACCCTGGCTCAGCCAGTAGTCGGCCTCGTGCTCCAGCTCCGTGCTGGCCGCGAAGGACTCCAAGCGGCGAGCCCAGGCCTGGAAGGACGTCGTCTTCGGAGGCAGCGCCACCGGCTGCCCCTGGCTGAGCTGCTGGCACGCCGTCTCCAGGTCCATGAGCAGCACGCGCCAGGACACGGCATCCACCGCGAGGTGGTGGATGCCGAGCAGCAACCGGTCACCCCGCTGCGGACCCAGGTGGAAGCGCACGGCCGCCACCAGCGGAGCCTCCTCCAGCCGGAAGCCCGCCTGGGCACGCAGGCCTTCTTCCTCCAATGCGGCGCGCTGCGCGGCCTCGTCCAGTCCAGACAGGTCCACCTCGCGCAGCGTCACGGTGCTGTCGAGCCCCAGGCTCTCCTGACGCCAGCCGTCGGTGGTCCGTTCGAAGCGCAGGCGGAGCGCGTCATGGTGCGCGACCAGGGCCCGCAGTGCGTCCTGGAGAACGGACGCGGCGACGGGCTGACGCAGTCCCAGCAGCAGCGACTGGTTGTAGTGATGGAGGTGCGGGAGTTGCCACTCGAAGAACCAGTGCTGGATGGGCGTGAGCGGGACGGGGCCCGTCACCGGTCCCTGCTCGCTCTCCACCACCTGGGCCTGACCCACGTGCGGGGCCAAGGCGGCGATGGTCTGGTACTGGAAGAACTGACGGGGGCTGATGTGAAGCCCGGCCTCCAGCGCCCGCGCGATGACCTGGATGCTGATGATGGAGTCGCCACCCAGCTCGAAGAAGTTGTCGTGGATGCTGACGCGCTCGCGGGACAGCACCGTCGCCCAGATGTCCGCCAGCGTCTGCTCCACCGGGTTGCGAGGCGCGACGTGGACGTGCTCGCGCTTCACCTGCTCCTGCGCCAGCGAGGGCAGGGCCTTGCGGTCCACCTTGCCGCTGGGCGTCAGCGGCATGGCCTTCAGCATGATGAAGGCAGACGGCACCATGTACTCGGGAAGGCGTGACTCCAGGGCCCGGCGCAGGGCGTCCTGTTCGGGCGGTTGCTCCACATCGTCAGCGACGACGTAGGCCACCAGTTGCTTGCGGCCCGGTGCCTCCTTCCGTACCAGCACCGCGGCGTCCTGAACCTCCGGGTGCTCGGCCAGCGCCGCTTCGATTTCGCCCAGCTCGATGCGGAAGCCACGCAGCTTCACCTGGTGGTCCAGGCGGCCCAGGAACTCCAGCCGCCCTTCGGCCAGCCAGCGCACCCGGTCTCCCGTTCGGTACAGCCGTCCTCCGGGCTCCACCGTGAACGGGTCCGGCACGAAGCGCTCGGCGCTCAGGTCCGGCCGGCCCAGGTATCCGCGAGCGACGCCCGCGCCGCCGATGAACAGCTCACCCGGTACGCCCACGGGCACCGGCTGCATCTGGCCATCCAGCACGTAGAGCCGGACGTTGGCCCACGCACGGCCGATGCCCAGCCGGTCGGGGTCCACGGCCTCGTCCACCGAGGCGCAGATGGTCGCCTCGGTGGGGCCGTACGCGTTGATGAAGCGGCAGGACTTCAGCCACCGGCGCGCCAGCTCCGGCGAGCAGGCCTCGCCCGCGGAGACGACGGACTCCAGCTTCGGCAACGTCTCCGGCTCCAGCTGCACCAGCACTGACGGCGTCAGCGTGACGCCTGTTATCTCTTGCGTGGTCAACAGGCCCTGGAGCGGCGCGCCGGGCATGATGGCGTCCCGGGGAGCGAGGCAGAGCTGCGCGCCCGCGAGCAGCGTGGAGAACACCTCGCACACCGACGCGTCGAAGCCGAAGGCGGCGAACTGAAGCACGCGGCTCTTCTCGTGGACGCGGTGGGCCTGGATGGCGGCCAGCGCCGTGTTGCACAATCCCCGGTGCGTCAGCAGCGTGCCCTTGGGGCGACCCGTCGAGCCCGACGTGAAGATGATGTACGCGAGGTTGTCCTGGGACATCTCCACCGCGAGCGGCGTCTGCGGTTGGCTGGCGATGAGCGGCCAGTCCGTATCCAGGCAGACCAGCAGCCCAAGCGCGGGAAGCTCATCCGCCAGGTGCTCCTGCGTGACGAGCACTGGGATGGCCGCGTCGCGCATCATCAGCGTCAGCCGCTCCACCGGATACGACGGGTCCAGTGGCAGCCACGCGCCGCCGGCCTTGAGGATGCCCAGGATGCCCACCACCAGCTCCAGCGAGCGGTCCACGCACAGGCCCACGCGGACCTCGGGGCCCACGCCGGACGCCTTCAGGTGCCAGGCGAGCTGGTTCGCCCGCGCGTCCAGCTCGCGGTAGGTGAGCTGCCGTCCCTCGAAGGACACAGCCACCGCGTCTGGCGTCCGCGCCGCCTGTTGCTCGAAGACGTGATGCGCGCAGAGGCCCGGGCTTCGGGGCGTGGCGGTGGCGTTCCACGCCAGCAGCGACTGCTGCCGCTCCGCCTGGGACAGCAGCGGGAGGCGGGAGACGCGCTCGTCTGGAACGGCCAGGGCGCCCAGGAGCAGCTCACGCAGGTTGCCCATCATCCGGTCGATGGTGGCAGCGTCGAACAGGTCGGTGCTGTACTCGCACAGACACTCCAGGCCCTGCGCGGTCTCCGTGGCCACCCACGTCATGTCGAACTTGGCGGCGCCGGTGGTGCTGGTCTCCTCGCGCAGCGTCAGCCCGTCCAGGTGGAGGTCGGAGGAGGGGGCGTTCTGGAGGATGAGCTTCACCTGGAACAGCGGCGAGTAGCTGAGGTCGCGCTCCGGGTTGAGCGCCTTCACGAGTTCCTCGAAGGGGAGGTCCTGGTGCGCGTAGGCATCGAGCGCCACCCGCCGCGTCTGCGCCAGCAGGGCCCGGTAGCTGGGGTCCCCGCTCAGGTCGCCGCGCATGACGAGCTGGTTGACGAAGAAGCCGATGAGCCCTTCAGTGCCGGAGCGGTTGCGGTTGGCGATGTCCGTGCCGACGACGATGTCCGTCTCGCCGGTGTACCGGTGTATCAGCGCCTGGAAGGCCGCCATCACCGCCATGAACGGGGTGACGCTCTCCTTCCGGCAGAGCGCCTGCAACGCCTTGGCCGCGTCCACGGGCAGCAGCACGCCCTGGTGCGTGGCGCCGCGGAAGCTCTGCACGGGTGGCCGTGGACGGTCGGTGGGGAGGTCCAGGTTGGGCGGAGCCCCGGCGAGCCGCTGCTTCCAGTAGTCGAGCTGCCGTTCCAGCACGGGGCCCGACAGCCACTCCCGCTGCCACCGCGCGTAGTCCGCATACTGGACTGGCAGGGCGGCCAGCGGCGGCGGCTGGCCCGCGGACAGGGCGCCGTAGAGCTCGGCGACCTCGCGGACGAGCACTGACAGCGACCACCCGTCGGCGATGATGTGGTGCAGGGTCAGCAGCAGCAGGTGCTCCTGGTCATCCAGTTGGATGAGCCCCATCCGGCAGAGCGGGCCACGAGTCAGGTCGAAGGGACGGCGGGCCTCTTCGTCCGAAAGGCGGCGTGCTTCGACTTCACGGCGCTCCAGTGGAAGGCCGCGCAGGTCGGCGGTCTCCACCTTCGGTGCCGCGGGCGGGTGGATGACCTGGACGGGCGTCTGGCCATTCATCCGGAACGTCGTGCGCAGCGACTCGTGGCGGCGGATGAGCGCCTCCAGGCAGCGCTGCACGGTGTCTGGGTCCAACGCGCCCGTCAGCCGGATGACGGCGGGCATGTTGTAGAAGGGGCTGTCCGGCTCCATCTGGTACAGGAACCAGAGCCGCTGCTGTGCGAAGGACAGGGGCAGCTCGCCGTCGCGGGAGGAGGGCTGGAGCGGCGGGGGCGGTGCGTCACCGGCCTGCAGGGCCTGGAGCACCTGGACGCGCTCCGACAGCGTGGCGATGGTGGGCGCCTCGAAGAGCGCGGCGATGGGCAACTCCACGCCGAAGGCCTCGCGAATCCGCGACACCACGCGCGTGGCCAGCAGCGAGTGGCCGCCCAGGTCGAAGAAGTGGTCGTGGATGCCCGCCTGGTTCGTGCGCAGCACGTCCGACCAGATGCTGGCCATCAACTCCTCGGTGCCGTTTCGCGGCGTCGCGCGGGACTCGGAGGCGAGCAGGCCGTCGGGGACGGGCAGGGCCTTGCGGTCCACCTTGCCATTGGCCGTGAGCGGCAGGGCCTCCAGCGTGACCAGGGCGGCGGGCACCATGTGCTCGGGGAGCCGCTGCTGAAGGAAGGTGCGCACGCCGGCCGTATCCGCTGCCGTGTCCGTGTGCGGGATGACGTAGGCGGCCAGCCGCTGGTCCCCAGGGACGTCTTCGCGCACGATGACGACCGCGTCCCGCACGGACGCGTGCTGACGGAGGGTGGCTTCGATTTCGCCCAGCTCGATGCGATAGCCGCGCAGCTTCACCTGTCCATCACGGCGTCCGAGGAACTCCAGCGTGCCGTCCGGCAGGAAGCGGGCCTGGTCCCCCGTGCGGTAGAGGCGCTGTCCCGGACTCTGACCGAACGGGTCCGGCACGAAGCGCTCGGCCGTGAGGGCGGGGCGGCCCAGGTAGCCGCGCGCCACGCCGGTGCCTCCGATGTAAAGCTCGCCCGAGACACCCACGGGCACTGGCTGCATGCGCGCGTCCAGCACGTAGAGCGCCGTGTTGGCGATGGGGCGGCCGATGGGGACGACGCCGTCGGGCAACTCACCCGTGCTGACGTCATGGGTGGAGCAGCCGACCACCGTCTCCGTGGGGCCGTACTCGTTGATGATTCGGACCTGGGGCGCGTGCTTCCGCCAGAAGGCGACGGTGGAGGGCGGCAAGGCCTCGCCACCCACGACGAAGGTGCCAGTCAGCTCCGACAGCGCCTCCGGCGTCATGAGCCCGGACAGCACCTGGAGGTGAGCTGGCGTGAGCTTGACCAGGTCATGCCCTCGCGGCTGCTGGAGCGCGAGCGCGAGCGCTTCCACCTCTCGCCCCGACGGCACCAGGTGAACGGTTCCCCCCGCGAGCAGCGGCGTGAGGAGGCTGGTGATGGTGGCGTCGAACGCGATGGACGTGTGGACCAGCGAGCCCTGGCCCGGCTTCATCGCGTAGGCGTCCTGGGCCCACGTCAGGTAGTTGAGCAGCCCTCGCTGTGTGAGCAGCGTGCCCTTGGGCAGACCCGTGGAGCCCGAGGTGTAGATGACGTACGCCAGGGAGTCCCCAGAGGCGGTCGAAGCCGGTGCCTCCGTCGGCAACGTCGCCAGCCGGACTGCTTCCTGCTCCACCAGGAGCCGAGGTACGCTGGCGCCCGTGAACGTGGCCTCTTGCGTCTTCGTGGTGAGCAGCACCACGGCGCGCGAATCGGACAGCATGTAGGCCAGGCGCTCGGCGGGGTAGCTCGGGTCCAGCGGCAGGTAGGCCGCGCCGGCCTTGAGCGTTGCCAGCAGGCTGGTGACCAACTCGACGGAGCGGTCCAGGCCGAGCGCCACCACGCGCTCCGGGCTCGCGCCCAGCGACAGCAGATGATGCGCGAGCTGGTTGGCGCGCGTGTCCAGCTCCCGGTACGTCAGCGTCCGTTCGCCATCGACCACGGCGAGCGCATCCGGCGCGGCGGCGGCGCGAGCCTCGAAGTGGGAGAGGAACGTGGGCTCCATGGGCAGCGCGGTGGCGGTGTCGTTCCACTCCACCAGCATCCGGCGCTGCACGTCGGCGGGCAGCGGGCTGGAGGTGTGGTGCGGAGCCTCGGCCTCGAAGGCCAGCGCGTGGAGGACGCGCGCGAAGCACGCGCCAATCTGTTCCACCTGGGCGTGGTCCAGCTCGACGGCGTTGTAGTCCAGCTCCAGCGTGAGCTCCTGCGTGTGGGGCTCGGTCTGGAAGTGGACGGCGAGGGTGACGTTGGTGCCCTCTGAGCGGAGGGTGCTCAGCGCCTCCAGCTCCGCGAGCGTGCCCGCGATGTCGTGGAGGACGTGGAAGTGCATGTAGTTGAACATGACTTCGTAGAGCGTCTCGCGGCCCCACTGCCGCTGAATCTCCGCCATGGGGTAACGGCGGTACGGGTAGAGCGCGCGCTCCGCGTCGAAGGCTGCGCGGACCAGCGACAGCCAACTGCCCGGGACCAGCTTCAGGCGGAAGGGAACCGTGTTGAGGAAGATGCCGCGCAGCTTCGAGCCATCGCCTTCCTCGGGGCGGCTGTTGACGCCCGTGCCGGTGATGACGTCCTCCTGGCCACTCAGCACGCTCATCACCTTGAGGTGCGACGCGAGCAGGATGCTCTTGAAGGGCACGCCCGCGGTCCGCGTCAGGGCATTCAGGCCCTCACTCACTTCGGGGGAGATGGGCACCTTCACCGTGGCGATGCGCGGCTCACCCTCCGCCAGTGGACGGCGCCAGCGCGGCACGCGCATGACCTGTCCGCCCTCCAGCAGCTCGCGCCAGTAGCGTTGGTGGTCCTCGGACGCGAGGGCCTGCCGCTCCATGGCCACGAAGTCGCGGTAGGTGATGCTCAGCGGCTCGAAGCGCGGCGGCTCCTGGTGATTCACCAGCGCGTAGTAGTGGTTGAACATCTCCACCAGCGTGGAGTGGAGGCTCCAGCCGTCGATGATGGCGTGGCACTCCGTGAGCGTGAACTGGAAGTCCCGGTCACCACGGAGGTGGATGAAGAAGCGCAGCAGCGGCGGGCGCGCGAGGTCGAAGTGTTGCTGCTTCTCGTCCTCCAACAGCTTGCGGACCTCGGCGTCCTGCGCCTCGGTGGACAGGTGGCGGACGTCGGTGACCTCGACGGAGAGCTGGGCCTCGCGGTGCACCAGCTGCAACGGCTCGCTGTACGACGTCATGTCGAACGCCGTCCGCAGCACGGGCTGTCGTGCCGTCACCACCTGCACGGCTTCCACGAAGCGCGCGGCATCGAACGGTGCCTTCAGGCGCAGATGGAAGCTGTCCGTGTTGTGGTAGATGTTCGAGGTGGGCGCCAGCTCCATGTGGAAGAGCATTCCGGCCTGGATGCGGGCCAGTGGGTAGGCGTCCTCCACGCTTTCGGGCACCTTCGCCCGGTCCTCGGCGGAGATGAGGCTGAAGGGCTCGGTGCGCGGGAAGACCTCACGCGCGGGCTCCGCCTTCCCGGCGGCCTCCGCCAGCTCCGCCACCGTCTGGTGCTGGAAGAGCTGCTGCAACGAGAAGCGGATGTCCTGCTTCTGCGCCAGCGTGAGCACCTGGATGCTCAGGATGGAGTCGCCTCCCAGCGCGAAGAAGTTGTCATGGATGCCCACGCGCGGGACCTCCAGCACCTGCGCCCAGATGGCGCAGAGGGCTTCCTCCGCCTTTGTCCGGGGCGCGACGTACGGGTCGGCCAGGTCCGCGCGGGCGCCCTCGGGCTCTGGCAGGGCCTTGCGGTCCACCTTGCCGTTCGCCGTGAGCGGGAAGCGCTCCAGCATCACGAAGGCGCTGGGGACCATGTAGTCCGGCAGCTTGCCGAGCAGATGCTGGCGCAGCTCGTTGACGCTGGGCGGCGGCTGTTCGGACGACGCGACGTAGGCCACCAGGGACTTGTTCCCGGGCGAGCTCTCACGCACGAGCACCAGCGCCTCACGCACCGCCGGGTGCAGGCTGAGCACCGTCTGGATTTCGCCCAGCTCGATGCGGAAGCCGCGAATCTTCACCTGGTGGTCGATGCGGCCCAGGTACTCGAGCTGACCGTCCGCGGTGAAGCGCGCCAGGTCGCCCGTGCGGTAGAGCCGGGCACCGGGCTCGCGGCTGAACGGGTGGGGGACGAAGCGCTCCGCCGTGAGCTGCGGCCGGCCCAGGTAGCCACGTGCGAGGCCCGCGCCACCGACGAAGATTTCACCCGCCACGCCAATGGGCGCTGGCTCCAGCCGCGCGTCCAGCACGTAGAGCTGGAGGTCGGGAATCGCGACGCCAATGGGGCTCTGCTGCGTGCGCTCCGCCTCGGCGGCATCCATGGGACGGTAGGTGACGTGCACCGTCGTCTCGGTGATGCCGTACATGTTGATGAGCCGCGGCTGGGTGTCCCCGTGCTTGCGGAACCAGGGCACCAGCGTGGCTGGCTCCAGGGCCTCGCCGCCGAAGACGGCGTAGCGCAGCGACAGGGGCGGCGCCTCCGCGCCCAGGCGCTCCTCGGCCTGGATGAGCTGACGGAAGGCCGCGGGCGTCTGGTTCAGCACCGTGACGCGCTCATCGCTCAGCAAGCGGAAGAAGGCATCCGGCGAGCGCGAGACGAGGTAGGGCACCACCACCACCCGGCCGCCGTAGAGCAGGGCGCCCCAGAGCTCCCAGACGGAGAAGTCGAACGCGTATGAGTGGAACAGTGTCCACGCGTCGTTCTCGTTGAAGTGGAACCAGTGCTCCGTCGCCTCGAACAGGCGCATCACGTTGCCGTGCGGAAGCAGGGAACCCTTGGGCAGGCCGGTGGAGCCCGAGGTGTAGATGACGTACGCAAGCTGCTCCCGCGTCGTCGCGAGTCCGGGCGAGTGGGGGGGCTGCCGCGCCAGTTCCTCGGCGGCTTCATCCAGGATGAGCAGCGCCGCGCCCTCGGTGGGCAGGCGGTCGATGAGGGGCCGCTGCGTCACCACCAGTGACATCTGGCTGTCCGCCACCATGAAGGCCAGACGGTCCGCGGGATAGGTCGGGTCGAGCGGCACGTAGGCGGCTCCCGCCTTCAGGATGCCGAGGATGCCCACCACCGTGGCCAGGGAGCGCTCCACGCAGAGGCCCACCAATCCATCGGGCTGGACGCCACGCGCGATCAGCGCATGGGCCAGTTGGTTGGCCCGTCGGTCCAGCTCCGCGTAGGTGAGTCGCTCTCCATCGGCGACCACGGCGATGGCGTCGGGGCGCTGGCGCACCTGGGCCTCGAAGCGGCCGTGCAGGGTGTCCGTGCCCGGGAAGGACTTCAGCGTGGGCCAGACATCGAGGAGCTGGTGCCGCTCGGGCGACGTGAGCAACGGCAGCGCGTCCAGGCGCAGCGCCGCGTTGGCCGCGACGCCCGCGAGCAGCGTCTGGAAGTGCCCCGCGAAGCGCTCCATGGTCGCGCGGTCGAAGAGGTCACTGTTGTACTCGACGAAGCCGCGCAGGCCGTCCGGGGTCTCCTGGAGGTCCAGCGTCACGTCGAACTTCGACGTCCCCGGTTGCAGGTCCAACTGCTGGATGGTGACGCCGGGCAGGGCCAGCGCCTGGCCCGCCGTGCCCTGGAAATTGAACGCGGCCTGGAACAGCGGCGTGTAGGCCAGGTTGCGGGCGGGTTGCACCGCCTCCACCAGCTTCTCGAACGGGATGTCCTGGTGCGCATAGGCGCCCAGCGTCGCCTCCCGCACGCGCTGGAGCAGCTCGCGGAAGGACGGGTTGCCGGACAGGTCCGCGCGCAGCACCAGCGTATTGACGAAAAAGCCGATGAGGCTCTCCGTCTGGACCCGGTTGCGGCTGTTTTGCGGCGCGCCGACCAGGATGTCCGTCTGGTGCGTGTAGCGCGACAGCAGGGCCTGGAACGCGGCCAGCACCGTCATGAAGAGGGTGGCGTTCTCACGCTGGCCCACCTGCTGGAGCGCCTGCACCAGCGCGGTCGGCAGGTGCAGGGGCAGGGCGTCCCCGCGCTGCGTCTGGACGGCGGGGCGCGGACGGTCCGTGGGGAGCTGCAACACGGGCGCGCCCGCGAGCTGCTGCTTCCAGTACGCCACGTGCGCGTCGAGCGCGCCTTCTGTCGCCATCCACTCGCGCTGCCACTCCGCGTAGTCCGCGTACTGGATGGGCAGCTCGGGCAGCTCCGGCTCTCGCTGGGTGATGAACGCGCCGTAGAGCTGCGTCATCTCGTGGATGAGGATGCCCAGCGACGCCCCGTCCGAGATGATGTGGTGCATCGTCAGCACCAGGACGTGGTCGGTGTCCGCCAGCCGCAGCAACCGCGTGCGCAGCAGCGGGCCCTTCATCAGGTCGAAGGGTTGGCGAATCTCCTCGGTGGCGAGCCGCCGTGCTTCCGCCTCGCGCCCGTCCCGCGGCAGTGACGACAGGTCGGTGACGGCGAAGGACGCGGTGCCTTCGGGCGCGACGACCTGAACCGGCTGGCCCTCTTCCTGCGCGAAGGTGGTGCGGAGCGATTCGTGCCGTTCCACCAGGACGTCGAAGGCGCGCTGGAGCGCGGCCGTGTCGAGCGTGCCGCCGAGCCGGACCGCGCCAGCGATGTGGTAGCTCGGGTTCTCCGGCTGCATCAGATGGAGGAACCACAGCCGCTGCTGCGCGAAGGAGACGGGGAAGACGAAGGATTCAGCGGTCATGTCTGGGTGAGAACCGGCTGGCGAAGAATTGAGGGCGAGGAACGGGGCAGCGGTAGAACGGCCCACGCCAGTCGTGGCGTGGACCCGGGGCGCTACTCCTTCTTCGTAGAAGTCGAGTCAGGGAGGTTCAGCTCGGCACGCGTCGCGGCCTGGACACGGCGGGCCTGCCGGGGCCGGGCCACCAGCGGCGGAGGCGCGGCGGGTGCACCGGGCTGCTGGAGTGTCTCCAGGTGCTTCGCCAAGGCGCCGAGCGTGGGGTGCTCGAAGAGGACGCGGAGTGACACGTCCACCTTGCAGGATTCCTGGATGCGCGCCACCACCTGGACGGCTTTCATCGACTGGCCTCCCAGGTCGAAGAAGTTGTCACGCGCGCCGACCTGCTCCACCGCGAGGACGTCGCGCCAGATGGCCGCGAGCTGGACTTCCATGGGCGTTCGCGGCGCCTCGTAGGCCGCCGAGGCGCGCTGGTTCGCTGACGGCGCGGGGAGCGCTTTGCGGTCCAGCTTGCCGTTGGCCGTCCGGGGGAAGGACTCCAGCGTCACGAAGTGGCTCGGCAGCATGTACGCCGGCAGGTGAGAGGCCAGGTGCTGGCGGATCGTCAGCGCATCGGGAGCGGGCTCGGTGCCGGGGCGCACGTAGGCGACCAGCTCCGCGTGGCCCGACACGTCCCACAGCTTCACAGCGGCTTCCAGGACGCCAGGCACCTGCGCCAGTCGGGCTTCAATCTCTCCCAGCTCGATGCGATAGCCGCGCAGCTTCACCTGTCCATCGCCGCGGCCCAAGTACTCCAGCGTGCCGTCTGGCAGCGCGCGCACCAGGTCACCTGTGGCATAGAGCCGCCCGCCCGGTACCTGTCCGAAGGGATCCGGTACGAAGCGCTCCGCTGTCAGGTCCGGACGGTGAAGGTAGCCCTGCGCCACGCCGTGCCCGCCGATGTACAGCGCGCCCGTCACGCCCATGGGCACCGGTTGCATGGCCGCGTCCAGCACGTACACCTGCGTGTTGCCAATGGGACGGCCCAGGGTGATGCGGCGTCCCGGCTCCAGGCGTGTGGTGGTGGACCAGATGGTCGTCTCCGTGGGGCCGTACATGTTCCACAGGGACGCGCCGCGCGAGCACAGCGGCTCGACGAGTTCGGAGGGAATCGCCTCTCCACCGCAGAGGAGCTTCAGCGTGGGGCTGCCTTTCCACCCCAGCGTCAGCAGCATCCGCCACGTGGAAGGCGTTGCCTGCAGCACCGTGGCGCCACTCTCCGCCAGCGCCCGCAGCAGCCGGGTGCCATCCACGGCCGTCTCGCTGCTGGCGATGACGACGTTGCCGCCCACGCTCAGGGGCAGGAAGAGCTCCAGCACGGAGATGTCGAAGGCCACCGTCGTCACGGCGAACAGCGTGTCCTGGTCGGTCATCCCAGGCGCCCGCTGCATGGACGCCATGAAGTTGACGACCGCGGCGTGCGGCACGGCCACGCCCTTCGGGCGGCCCGTGGAGCCGGACGTGTAGAGCACATAGGCCAGGTTCGTGCCCGCGAGCGTCACCTGGGGCGGCGTCGTGGGGGCGCCGGAGGACTCGGCCAGCACCATGCACTTGCCGCGATAGGCGGGGACCTGTGCGGCCAGCTCCGTCTCCGTCAGCAGCAGTGAGACGCCGCTGTCATCCAGGATGTGCGCCAGCCGGTCCGGCGGATACAGCGGGTCCAGTGGCACATACGCCGCGCCCGCCTTCAGGATTCCGAGCAAACCCACGAGCAGCTCCACCGAGCGCTCCAGGAAGATGCCCACGCGGTGCCCCGGCTCTACGCCGAGCTGGCGCAGGTGGTTCGCCAGCCGGTTCGCCTGTTCATCCAGCTCCCGGTAGGTCAGGGCGCGCGACTCGAAGCGCACGGCGGTGGCGTTCGGACGGCGCGCGGCCTGCCGTTCAAAGAGGCCGTGGAGGCTGCCGGGCAGGGGCAGGTCGAGCGCGGTGTCGTTCCACTCCCGCAGCAGTCGCAGGCGCTCCGGCCCGGTCAGCAGGGGCAGGTCGTTCACGGACCGGGTGGGGTTCTCCGCGATGGCCGCGAGCAGGGTGAGGAGGTGGCCGGACATCCGCTCGACGGTGGTCGTATCGAACAGGTCGGTGTTGTAGTTCAGCTCGCTGACCAGCCCCTGCGCCGTCTCCGCCATCGATAGGGAGAGGTCGAACTGCGTGGTGCCGCTCTCGAACTCCAACTGCTCCAGCGTGAGGCCGGACAGCGAGAGGACCTCGGACGGCGTGTTCTGGAGCGTGAACAGCACCTGGAACAGCGGGGAGTAGCTCGGGTCGCGCGCGGGCTGGAGTGCTTCGACCAGTTGCTCGAAGGGCAGCGTCTGATGCGCGTAGGCGCTCAGCGTGTCCTGGCGCACGCGGGCCAGCAGCTCGGAGAACGGACGCGCGCCGTCCACCTGGAGCCGCAGCGGCAGTGAGTTGACGAAGAGGCCGATGAGGGGCTCCGTCTGGGGCACCCGGTTGGCGATGGGCGTGCCGATGACGAGGTCCTCCTGCCGGCTGCTTCGGGACAGGAGCACGCCGAACGCGGACAGCAGCGTCATGAACAGCGTGGCCTCTGACTCGCGGCTCCGCTGCTTGAGCCGGGCGGTCAGCTCCGCCGGCACGGTGAAGCGATGGGTCGCACCGTGGAAGCGCTGGTTCGCGGGGCGCGGCCGGTCGGTGGGTAGCTCCAGCAGCGCAGGGGCGCCGGCCGGTGGTCGCGCCACCAGGAGAGGTGCGGCTGGAGGTCGCCACGGGTGGCGCGCTCCTGCTGCCAGCGCGCGAAGTCACCGTACTGAAGGGTGGGTTCGGGAAGGGGAGAAGGCTCGCCCGTGCTGAACGCGCGGTAGAGCGCCGCCAGTTCGCGGATGAGGACGCCCAGGGACCAGCCGTCGCAGGCGACGTGATGGATCGTGAGCAGCAGTACGTGCTCGCGTGGGTCCAACCGCAGCAGGGATAGCCGCAGGGGCAGGTCTCGCGACAGGTCGAAGGGGCGCCCCGCCTCTTCCGTCGCACGCCGCCGGACCTCGGCCTGTCGCGCGTCGGCGGGGAGGTGCTGGAGGTCCACCTCGGGCATCGTCACGGACGCGGGCGGCAAGACGCGCTGGAAGGGCTGGCCCTGGTGCTGTCCATAGCTCGTGCGCAGCACCTCGTGCCGGCGGACGATTTCGTCCAGGCTCCGCTGAAGCGCCGCGATGTCCAGGGCGCCTTCGAGCCGCAGCGCCGCGGGCATGTTGTACGCGCCGCTGGGGCCCTGGAACTGCTCCAGGAACCACATGCGCTGCTGGCCGGACGACAGCGGCAGCGCTCCATCGCGAGGGCCGGCGGGGATGAGGTCCGCGGCGCCCTGGAGTGACTGGCCCACCTGCTGGAGGAAGGAGACCAGCTCCTCCTTGCGGGACTTCATCTCTCCGAGCAGGTCGGGCGTCATCACGCCCGGAGGGGCGTTGAAGCGCAGGCGCTCGCCTTCCATCCACAGCCGTACGTCTTGCTGGCGCAGCCGGGTCAACAGTCCGTCGATTGTGTTCACAGCTCCCCCTCTTCACGGCTCGCGCCGCTGACGCTGGTGTCCTCGGCTGCACGTGATGCCCACAGGATGGTGTCCACGTGCTCCGCGAGCCCGGCGATGGTCGTCTGCTTGAAGAGCCGCTCCAGCGGCAGCTCCACCTTGAGCGCGTCCCGCAGTCGCGAGGCCACCTGCGTGGCCAGCAGCGAGTCACCGCCCAGTTCGAAGAAATCGTCGTGGATGCCCACGCGAGGCAGGCGCAGGGCCTTCATCCACACCTCCGCCAGCGTCTGCTCGGTGGGCGTGCGCGGTGCGACGAAGGGCCGCGTGGGCGCGCTGGCCTCCGGGTCGGGCGCGGGCAACGCCTTGCGGTCCAGCTTCCCGCTGGCCGTCAGAGGCATGGCCTCCATGACGACGAAGAAGGCGGGGACCATGTAGTCCGGCAGCTTCTCCAGCAGGAACTGGCGGAGCGTGACAGGGGTCACGCTGCCCCGCGCGGAGGGCACCACGTAGGCCACCAGCCGCTTGTCATGTCCGGCCAGCGCGCCCGGCTCCTCGCGGACCGTGACGACCACTTCCTGGACGTGCTCGTGCGCGCTCAGCGCGGACTCGATTTCTCCCAGCTCGATTCGGAAGCCGCGCACCTTCACCTGGTGGTCACTGCGTCCCAGGAACTCGAGCGTGCCGTCAGGCCGGTAGCGGACCAGGTCTCCGGTTCGGTAGAGGCGCGCCGCCGGGTCGTCGCTGAATGGGTCCGGGACGAAGCGCTGCGCGGTGAGCTCCGGGCGGTGGAGGTAACCCGCCGCGACCAGCGGTCCGCCGATGTGCAGCTCGCCCGCCACACCGATGGGCACGGGCGCGCCATGCCGGTCCAGCACATAGCAGGGGCGGTTCGACAGCGGCCGGCCGATGGGGACGCGCGTGGCGCTCCAGCCCTTGGGAATGTCAAAGGTGGTCGCGGTGATGAGCGTCTCAGTGGGGCCGTAGGCATTGAGCGTGCGCACGTTGCCCAGCGGGCCGTGCTGCCACAGCTCCAGCACCTTGGGCAGCACGGTGTCGCCGCCGATGATGACCAGACGCAAGTCATGGGCACCGATGGTTGGCGGCGATTCGGCCCAGCTCTGCGTGAGCTGCTGCCAGTACGCCGTGGGGAAGTTCATCACCGACAGCCGCTGTTCGACGACGCGGCGGGCCAGCTCCTCGGGCGTCCAGACCTGGTTGCCGCGCAGGACCAACGTGGCGCCCGTCATGAACGTCGGGAGAATCTGCTCCAGGGACGCGTCGAAGTTGAACGAGGCGAACTGCAACACGCGGTCGCGCTCGGTCAACTCGAAGTGGAGCTGCATGTCCTGGAAGTGCACCGCCATCTGGCCGTGGCTGATGACGACGCCCTTGGGCTCACCCGTGGAACCGGAGGTGTAGATGACGTAGGCGGGGGACGTGGCCGTTGCGGAGTTGGGCGGGTTCTCCGTGGGGCGAGACGCCAGCGTGACGGCGTCGGTGTCCAGGTGGACGACCTTCGCGGTGTGCGCAGGCAGCCGCTCCGCGAGGGACTGCTTCGTCACCAGCACGGCCGCGCGCGCGTCTTCCAGCAGGAAGCGCAGCCGCTCCACCGGGTGCGCGGGGTCCAGCGGCACGTAGGCGCCACCGGCCTTGAGGATGGCCAGCAACGTCACCAGCATCTCCGGCGAGCGGTCGATGAAGGCGCCCACCAGCACGCCCGGTCCGACACCCAGGCCGCGCAGGTGGTGCGCGAGCTGGTTCGCGCGCCGGTTGAAGTCGGCGTAGGTGATGCACTGGCCGTCCAGCTCCACCGCGTGCACGCCGGCCTCGCGGCGGCCTGCTGTTCGATGAACTGGTGAGTGAGCAGATCCTCTCGGTAGCCCACCTGGTTCTGGTTCCACGCCACCACGACCTTGCGGCGCTCGGCCGGGGTGAGCATCGGCAGGTCGGCGATGCGCGCTTCCGGCTGCTCGAGCGCGCCTGACAGCAGCGTGCGGAAGCCCTGAGCCCAGCGGGACAGCGTCGCCGCTTCGAACAGGTCGGTGTTGTAGTCGAAGTCGAGGACGAGTCCGTCCTCGGCGTCGATGACGTTCAGGCTCAGGTCGAAGGCGGCGTAGCGCACGGGCTGCGGGACGAAGTGCGTCCGAAGGCCGTCCATCTGGAGGTTCCCCAGGGGGCGCTCCAGGTTGAACGTGACGCTGACGAGCGGGGTGTGGCTCGTGCTGCGCGGCAGTCCCAGGCGCTTGATGAGCAGGGCGAAGGGGTAGTCCTGGTGCTCATACGCCTCCCAGAGCACTTGCTTGAGGCCCTGGACGTAGTCGGAGAACGTCTGCTCGCCCTGAACGTGGCTGGCGATGGGCAGCAGGTGCGAGCAGTAGCCCACCAGCCCCTCGCTGCCCTCCATTCCCCGGCCCGCGGTGGGGATGCCCACCAGGACGTCGTCCTGGCCCGTCAGGCGGTGGAGGAACGTGGTGTAGACGGAGAGCAGCAGCATGAAGAGCGTGGACTGCTGCTGCGCCGCCGCCTCCCGCAGGGACTGGGTGGTGGCGCGGTCCAGTCGCAGCGTCTGCCGGGCACCCTGATAGCTGCGGTGCGCGGGGCGGCCATGGTCGATGGGCAGCTCCAGCGCGGGCAGCGTCTCCACGCGCCGGCTCAGCCAGAAGCGCTCGTGGGCCGTCTGCTCCTTGGTTCCGGCCTGCTGCTGGAGCCACTGCACGTACTCGCCCCACTGCATCGCGGGTGGAGGCGGGGTGCTCTTGCCTCCCCGGAGCTCGGTGTAGCGCGCGGCAATCTCGCGGACGATGACACCCAGCGACCAGCCGTCCACCGCGACGTGGTGCGCGGTGAGGACGAGGACGTGCTCCTGGGCACCCAGCTTCAGCAGGTTGGCGCGGAAGGGCGCACCGCGGTGCAGGTCGAACGGCGTGTTGCTCTCCTGCTCGTACCAGGCAGAGAGGCGCTCGGCCTGCTCCAGCTCGGGCAGGGGGGAGAGGTCGTGCAGCGCCAGGGATAGCGCCAGCGAAGCGGCCGCGGTCTGCTGCTCGCCGGACTCGTGGACGTGGATGCGCAGGGCTTCATGCCGGTCGACGACGTGCTGGATGGCGCGTTGGAGCACCTCGGGCTGGAGCACGCCTTCGAGCCGCAGGCTCATCGACAGGTTGTAGGAGATGGAGCCGCCGGCGTTCATCTGGGCGAGCACCCACAGTTGTCGCTGCGCCTCCGTCATCGGCAGCGTGCGCGCCTCCACGCGCGTGGGCTCGGGCGGTGTGGTGCGTGGCCAGAAGCCGCCCGCGCGCATGTCCGCCACCGTCTCGGTGACGGCGCGGACGATGGTGTCGAGGTCCTCGTCCGAGTGCGCGGTGGAGAGCATGCACGTGCGCCCCTCCCAGATGTAGATGCCGCGCTGGATGAGGTGGCAGAAGAACAGGTCCATCTCCAGCGACTGGTACAGGTAGCTGGTGTTGCCCGCGGCGGAGAAGCGCAGCACCGAGCCGCCGTGGACCGCCTCGATGGGCGCCTGCTCGCGCTGGAAGATGTCGTTGAGACGAGCGACCAACCCCGCGGCACGGCGGCTCAGATTCTCCTGGAGCGCTGGCCCCTGGGCCTTGAGGTGGCTCAGCGTGGCCACCGTGGTCGCCATGGTCAGCGGGTGCTTGCAGAACGTGCCCGCGGAGAAGGTCGTCTCGACAGCGGGGTAGGACGCGTCACCGTAGTTCCAGTCGCCTCCGTCGATGCGGTCCACGAATCCGCCGCGGTCCGCGACGGCGCCAATGGCCATGCCACCACCGAGCACCTTGCCGTAGGTGACCAGGTCCGCCTCGATGCCGTACCACGCCTGGGCGCCACCCGGATGGAGCCGGAAGCCGGTGATGACCTCGTCGAAGATGAGGGGCACGCCTGCTTCACGCGTCATCGTCCGTAACGCCTGGAGGAAGGCCCGTGGCTGGAGATTGGGACGGCGGCTCTGCACGGGTTCGACGAGGACGCCCGCCAGCTCGTGAAGGTGCTCGCGGATGAGCTCCAGCGTGCGGTCCTCGCCGTAGGGCAGCACGAGGACGTCCTCGACGACCTTGGGAGACACGCCCGCCGCCATGGGCAGCGACTGGGGCTCGCCGTTGACCATGCGGCCCACCACCAGCGTGCCGTCGGAGTGGCCGTGGTAGGAGCCGGTGAACATCACGATTTTCGTGCGACCCGTCGCGGCGCGCGCCAGCCGGAGCGCCGTCATCACCGCCTCCGTGCCGGAGTTGCAGAAGGTGACGCGCTTCATCCCGGACAGCTCGCAGAGCAGCTCCGCGGCTTGCCCGCCCAGGTCCGACTGGGGGCCCAACTCCATGCCCTCCGCCAGACGTCGTTGCAGCGCCTCCACGATGAAGGGCGGGTTGTGACCGAACAGGTGCACCCCGAAGCCCATGGAGAAGTCGATGTACTCGTTGCCATCCGCGTCCCAGAGCCGCGAGCCCTTCGAACGCACGCTGACGATGGGGTAGCAGACCTCCTTCAGCTCGGCGCGGAAGTTCATCAGCCACCGCACGTCACTCCACTTCGACCGGTAGCGGACGGCTGCTTCCTTCGAGCGCTTCGTGCGCGCGGTGTACTTCGCGATGAGCGCGTCGAGGTGACGCTGCTGTACCGCGGGGAGCTCGCGCTCGGGCGTGCCGGACTTGGGCCCCGCGCCAAAGGGTGACGCGCCTCCAGCCTTCGCGGTGTTCGTGGGCACTGCCTTGGGGGTGGGGGCTTCCTGCGCCGCGACGGGAAGCTGCAGCGGCGCTGAGGGACGTCCGCCCAGGAGCGCGAGCTGCTGCGCCATGAGCTGCAACTGCTGCTGGATGAGCTGCTCGACGGCGCTTCCCGGAGGCGCGGAGGGCGTGTTCGCGGCGGCGGGAGGCGCGCTCATGGGGAGCGGCGCGGGAACGCTCGTCGCGGCTGGCGCGGAGCTCAGGGCGAAGCTCGCGGGCAGCGTCTGGTCGAGGTGGCTCGCCAGTGCGTCCAGCGTCGTCAGTTCCTCGAAGAGCTGACGGATGGCCAGCTTCACGCCGAAGCGCTTCTCCACGTTGCGGATGGCGTCCAGCAACACGAGGGAGTCGGCGCCCATCTCCAGGAAGGACATGCGCGGGTCGAGCTTCTCGGGAGGTGCCTGGAGCAGCAAGGCGACGACCGCGCGGAGCTCCGTGAGGATGCGCTCCTGGCGTGACACGACGGGCGCTGCGGCAGAGGTCTGGGTCATCATCGTCGGGCTGTGGGCAGGGGAGGGGAGCGCGGAGTCCAGCAAGTACCTCTGGCGCTCGAAGGGATAGGTGGGCAGCGGGACACGCCGTCGCGGACGGTCCGCGTCCACTGCGCTCCATGGGACGGCGACGCCGCGCGTGTACAGCGCACCGAGGCTGTCGAGCAGCGTCTCCCAGGCATCCTGCTGACGCCGCAGGCTGGGGAGCCACAGGCTCGCGCTCTCGGGAACGCAACGCTTCGCCATGCCGAGCAGCGTGTCGTGCGGGCCCATCTCGATGAACAGCGCGGGGCCCGCCTGCGTCAGCGTCTGGAGGCTCTTGAAGAACTGGACAGGAACGCGCGCGTGCCGTCGCCAGTAGGCGGCGTCGGGGGCCTGAGACATCCGCTCGCCCGTGACGTTCGAGATGAGCGGGAGCCGCGGCGCATGGGCGGGCAGGACGCGGGCTACCTGCGCGAAGCCATCGAGCATCGGCTCCAGCAGCGGCGAGTGGAACGCGTGGGAGACGGTGAGCGGTCGCGACTCGACACCTTGCGCCTGTAGCGCCACGGTGATGCGCTGGACCGCTTCGCGCTCACCGGAGATGACGACGTGCCTTGGCCCGTTGATGGCGGCGACGTCCACCAGGGCCTCGCTCTCCAACGCCATGCGCACCGTGGCTTCATCCGTCAGGACAGCCGCCATGGCGCCGTTCTGGGGCAGTGCCTGGATGAGCCGGCTGCGCGTGGCCAGCAGGGCCATCGCCTCCTCCAGCCCAAGCGCGCCCGCCGCGTGCGCGGCCGTGAATTCGCCCACGCTGTGGCCCATGACGGCGTCGGGCACCACGCCCCACGAACGCCACAGCTCCGTCAGGGCATGGCCCAGCGCGAACAACGCCGGCTGGGTATAGCGCGTCTGGTGGATGAGCTGCGCGGTGGCGTCCGTCGTCGGAAACAGCACCGAGAGTAGCGGGACATCCAGGTGTGGACGGAGAAGCGCATCGCAGCGCTCCAGGGCTTCACGGAAGACGGGCGCGCTGTCGAACAGCTGCCGTCCCATGCCGGGGTACTGGGTGCCCTGGCCGGGATACAGGAAGACGATTCGCGGCGCGGCGCCACGCTGCACCTCGCCCTGATGCAGCCTGGGCACGGCGTGGCCTTGGGCGAAGGACTCGAGCCGTGACGCCAGCTCCGCATGGGAGTTCGCGGTGAGCGCGAGCCGATGCGGCCACGCATTGCGGCCGGTGTTCGCGGTGAAGCAGACATCCGCCAGCGCGGGGGCGTTCGGCCGTAGCAGGTGCTCCTGGTACTGCCGGGCCATGTTCCGCAGGGCCGCATCGCTCCGGGCCGACAGCGTCAGGACGTGGCTGTCGCGTTCAGGGACGCGAGGTGCATCCGCGGGACGCGGCGGAGGCTCGCTCAGGATGACGTGGGCGTTGGTTCCACCGAAGCCGAAGGCGCTGACTCCCGCGACACGCGCGCTGGGCGCTTGGGGCCAAGGCTCCCGGCGGGTTGGAATCGGGAATCGGGATGCATCCAAGGCGATGTGCGGGTTGAGCGCGCGCAGGTGGACCTGCGGCGGAATCTCGCCGTGATTCAGGGCCAGCACCGCCTTCATCAACCCCGCGATGCCGGCCGCCGCTTCCAGGTGGCCGATGTTGCTCTTCGCTGAGCCGATGAAGCAGCGCTGCTCCGCCGTCCTCCCCGGAGACAGCACGGCGCTCAGGGCCGCCAGTTCAATCGGATCGCCCAGCGGCGTCCCCGTGCCGTGGGCTTCGATGTAGCCAATCTGTACTGGCGACAGGCGGGCCTGACGGAGGGCTTGCTGGATGACGTCCTGCTGCGCGGCGCCGCTGGGCGCGGTGAGCCCGTTGCTGAGCCCGTCATGATTCACGGCCGAGCCGCGGATGACGGCCAGGATGGGCGCGCCCGAGGCCAGCGCGTCCGACAGGCGCTGAAGGACGACGATGCCGCAGCCCTCCGAGCGCACGTAACCATCGGCCGACGCGTCGAACGTCTTGCAACGTCCATCCGCCGCCATCATCCCCGCCTGCGAGAAGGCGATGGTGAGCTCGGGCGACAGGATGAGGTTGACGCCGCCCGCCATCGCCAGGTCGCACTCGTGGCCGCGAAGGCTCTGACAGGCCAGGTGCACCGCGACGAGCGAGGATGAGCACGCGGTGTCCACGGCCATGCTCGGACCGCGCAAGCCCAACACGTACGACAGCCGGTTGGCCGCGATGCTGTGCGCGTTGCCAGTGCCCGCGTACGCATCCAACAAGGCGCGGTCGCCGAACTGCCGCTGCGCGTAGTCGCTGGTGCTGATGCCGACGAAGACGCCCGTGCGACTGCCCTGGAGTCCCTGCGGTGCCTGTCCCGCGCGCTCCAGTGCCTCCCACGCGACTTCCAGGAGCAGGCGCTGCTGCGGATCCATCCGCACGGCTTCGCGAGGCGAGATGCCGAAGAAGAGCGGGTCGAACGCGCCGACATCTTCGAGGAAGCCGCCCCATCGCGTGTTCATCGTCGCGGGCGTGGACGCGTCCGGCGCGTAGAGGCTCGCCGCGTCCCAACGGTCCGCGGGGACTTCGGTGATGGCATCCCCGCCGCGCTGGAGCAGCGCCCAGAATGCCTCTGGCGTCGGGGCTCCCGGGAAGCGACACCCCAGCGACACCACCGCGATGGCGTCGTCCTGCGCGGCCTCGGTGACGGGCGTCGCGGGCGCTTGCGTCACGGGCCCGGTGCCACGGGCGAGCGCCTGGCTGAGCGCGTCGATGGTGGGGTGCTCCCACAGGATGGTGGGCGACACGTCGCGGCCCAACCAGTCCGCCAACTCACCCGACAAGAACACCGCGTCCTTCGACGTCAGCCCGTAACGAACGAAGGGTTCCTGGGGGGCGACCTCTTCGGGCGTGAGCTCGGCGGACTCGGCGACGTAGGCCCGAAGCCACGCCGCGATTTCATCGCGCGTGCGGTCTCCGGACACACCGGAGACCAGAGGGGAATCCACAGGGGCCTGTGAGACACCGAAGGATGACTTCATGGAAAAGCACGGACCTAGAGTGTAATCCTGCAGATCTGGATTATTATGAAATCGTTTTGAATCCGACTAGTCTTGACGGAGTTCCGAGGTAAATTTCTGGTGCCAGCGCTCAGGCAGGGGTTGGCGCTTTCCAGGTGGGGTCTCGGCGCCAGGAGTCAGGGCTGACTCACCGCTGTGACGACAGGTGCTTGCAGATGGCGTTCAGCGAGTTCGAGTGCTGGTCCGAATCAGGCCAGTTGGATTGCGTGGCGGTGTTCCGGCCCGCGGCGCTGGACGTCACCAGCGCGGAGGAGGTGGCGGCGGTCGGCTTCATGCGGCCTGTCACGCGCAGTGAGGCGGAGGACGCCTTTGGCCGCCTGCGGGACACGCTGACGCGTCTCGGCTGCCAGACGATTGACCTGTGGGAGCTGCTACCGGAGCGCGAGCGCGCGGTGAGCGACACCACGGTGAACCGGGTGTTTGTCCGCGATACCGCGG
This sequence comes from Myxococcus sp. MxC21-1, assembly GCF_032612255.1. Taxonomy (NCBI): domain Bacteria; kingdom Pseudomonadati; phylum Myxococcota; class Myxococcia; order Myxococcales; family Myxococcaceae; genus Myxococcus; species Myxococcus sp. MxC21-1. The sequence continues at coordinate 5,217,883 of NZ_CP123278.1, read as the reverse complement.
CGGTGCTCGGGCGTCAGTTGGTGACGGGCACTGCGGCCTTTCCCGTGCGGCTGGCGGAGTTCGACGTGGCGCACCGCGCGCTGTCCCAACTCCAGCCGGAGCTGTCGAGCGACGAGGTCGCGACGTCCGCGCGCATCGAGTTCGGGGACGTCTTCGTGCTCGACGCGGAGCGGTTGCTGGTCAACGTGGGGCTGCGCAGCGACGCGCGGGCGCTTCAACCCTTCCTGGAGCTGGCGTGGCGTTCAGGCTTCCGCGAGGCCGCCGTCGTCCGCATCCCGGAGAACCTGGGCATCATCCACCTGGATCTGGCCTTCAACGTGCTTGGGCCGCGGGCGGTGGTGGCGCGGGCCTTTCTTCGCCACACGCCCATCCAGGTGTTCGCACAGGGCGTGGCGCCGCACTGGGAGCCCTTTGACGGCTACTTCGCCCAGCGGGGCCGCCGCGTCATCCCCTTCGAGCCGAAAGGGGAGAGCGGCTTCATGTCGAACTTCATCTACGTGGGGCCCAACCTGATTCTCGCCTCGGAGAGCGCCTCGGTGGGCCTTCGTCCTCTGGCGAAGGAGGCCGGCATCGAGGTGGCGAGCGTCGACATCGAGGCGCTGGAGCGAGGCAACGGCAGCGTCCGGTGTCTTACGATGCCCCTGCGCCGGCGCGCGGTGTAGCGAAGGACCGCCGGCGATTCGCGCTCAGGAAGGGCGGTTCACCGTGGGCGGGTGGGGCATGTCGCCTTCGCGCTCATAGTAGAGGCTCGCGCAGCCCTGCTCGTAGACCACGAGCACCCTGTCACTTTCCTCCAGCAGGTCGGAGACCTTCTCCGTGGTCTTACGGACGAGTACGTCGAACCTACCCGGGCGCTGTTTGTTTCCGGCCCGGACTGTCACGACTGGCATGCGGGGTTCAGCTCCTTGTGCCCCGCGGTGAGCGGTTCCGGGAGGACATCCCCGGCCTGGGCCCATCCGAAGGTAACAAAGGCGCGTCATAACCAAACGAACAGTCCGTTGACAAGCGGGCCGCGCCATGGCGGGAAGAGGCTCCCATGCTCCGCAAGCTCCCCGTTCTGCTGGTTGGTGTTCTTGGTCTGGCCTCTTCCGCGGGCGCGCAGGAGGCGCGGCGGCCTCCGGAGCACCGCTCTCCGACGCCCGCCTGGGCGCCTCGCGGCGTGCTTCTGGGGGTCAGCGCCCAGGATGGCCTGGTGGCCTCCCAGACGAAGGTGCAGTGGCAGTTCACCTTCTACCAGGACCGCAAGGACGCCTTCGCCTTGCTGCTGGAGGGCAGTCTGTCGTGGGGGCTCGCGTTCCCCGATGCCGAGGAGGGCAAGCCGCAGAACGCGGTGCGCTCATTCTACCAGCACAGCCCGCAGGTGGGTGTGGGCTACCGGAACCACCTGCCCGGCCAGGTGCACTGGGGCTTCCAGGTCACCGGCGGTCCCGTCTTCTACGGCGCGGACTTCGACGGCGGGCTGGAGAAGGACCGGCGCGTGGCGGGCCTCATCGAGGGCCGCGTCCACCTGGGCTACCAGTTCGGGGACATCGCCGGTGGGCTCGCTGTGGGGTATGCCGAGGTATTTGGCTACAAGCGCCGCAGCCTTGCCCGCTTCTTCGTAGGTGGCCCGATGGTCGGGTTGTTCGTGGATTGGCGCTAGGCTTTGCGTAGAGTGCGGCTTGCGAGCACCCTGTTCGCACGCCGCGTATGCCCGAGCCGCTCAGTGCCCATGTGTCGCGATACCTCCGCAACCGAGAAGTCTTCGAGCGGAACCTGCCAGCCGCGCTGCTCGTCTTCACTCCAGCGACGGAGGAAGACCGCGGCGGGGACGGGGAGGAGTACCGTCTGAAGACGGTGACGAACGCGGGGAACCCCACGCTGGGGGCCAGCGGGCCCTTGGTGTTTCCCGTCGTGAAATCGCGGACGAACGCCTTCGGGCGGGGCATCACCGTGGGGCGGACGGGCAACAACGACGTGGTCCTGGACGACGGGAGCGTGTCCCGGTTCCACGCCTGGTTCAGCCGGGAGGAAGGCCAGGCGGGCTTCCTGCTGACGGATGCCGGGTCCAAGAATGGCTCCTGGGCGGGGGGCGTCCGCCTCGTGCCCCGGAAGGCCGTTCCGGTGGCGGATGGAGCTCGGTTGCGCTTCGGCCAGGTGGAGGTCGGTTTCTACACGACCAGCGGTTTTGTGCGGATGCTGGCCGTGAGGATGGCTCCCTGAGCCTTGCCACGTCTTCGTGGGCCTGCGTAACGTGCGGAGTCGCCCTCTGTCACACACGGGAGTGTTCGCGGTGGCCTTGACCACAGAAGCTTTTGGACTGACCGACGTCGGCCGCAAGCGGCAGCACAACGAAGACGCGATGCTGGTGGATGCGGCGCTCGGTCTCTACGTGGTGGCTGACGGCATGGGCGGTCACGCGGCCGGCGAGGTCGCGAGCAACCGGGCCACGGAGGTCGTCAAGCAGCACATCTCCGCCAACCGCCATCTGTTGAAGGACCTGGGCATCAACCCGACGCCGGACAGCCGCTCCGCGGCGGCGGCGCTCGTCGAGGTGGCCGTCCAGCGCGCGTGCGCGGACATCTACCGGACGGCGATGTCGGACGCGACCAAGCGCGGCATGGGCACGACGTTCGTGTGCCTCGCGGTGGGCGGCAACAAGGGCGTCATCGGCCACGTGGGTGACAGCCGTGTCTACCTGGTGCGGCATGGCCAGTGTCACCGGCTGACGGAGGACCACACGCTGGTCGCCGCGCAGCTCAAGGCCGGCACGATTACCAAGGACCAGGCCGCCAACTCGCAGTACCGCAACGTGATTACCCGCGCGGTGGGCATCCAGGAGTCCGTCCAGGTCGACACGCTCATCGTGGACCTGGTGCCCGGGGACATGTTCATCCTCTGCTCGGACGGCCTGCACGGCTATGTCGAGGACGAGGAGGTCCTTCCGCTCATCGCCGGCATCGCGCCCGCGGACCTGCCCAAGCGCTTCATCGACGTCGCCAACGAGCGCGGAGGCAAGGACAACATCACCGCGGTGGTGGTGAAGGTCGCGGGCGAAGGCTCCAGCGTCAGCGAGGAGTCGAGCGAAGCGCAGTCGCGCATGGAGGCGCTGCGCAAGATTCCGCTCTTCCGTCACCTCACCTACAAGGAGCAGACGGCGGTGCTGTCCATCGCGACCACGCGCACGTATCCCGCGGGGCGTGAAATCGTGGTGGAGGGGCAGCCGGGCGAGGAGCTCTTCGTCGTCATCCGGGGCCGGGTGGCCATCGAGAAGAACGGCGTGGAGATCGCCGAGCTGCGCGCGGGGGGCCACTTCGGAGAGATGGGGCTCATCGACAACGCGCCGCGTTCAGCGACGGTGCGGGCGACGGAGCCCACGCGCACCATGGTCATCTCGCGGCCGGACCTGATGGGCCTGATGAAGCGCGAGTCCATCCTCGCGGTGAAGATGCTCTGGAGCTTCGTCCAGGTGCTCAGCGACCGGCTTCGCGCCACCAACTCGGAGCTCAGCGAGGCACGGCAGGAACTGGCCGTGGCCCAGGCGATTGCTCCGTTCGCCGAGGAGTAGGAGGACGCGTCATGGCCCCTCGTCGACCGAAGTCGCTTCGTCCCGAATCCCAATCACGTCAGACGTCCCAGGTACGTTCGCGCCGTTCCGTTGTCGGAGGGCGACGCATGGCGAGGGCGGTGGGCGGCGACGTGGTGGTGAAGTTCCTGGGCGAGGTGGTTGAGCTGCGCCATGAGCTGAGGGCGACGCAGGGGGACGTCGAAGGCATGGCGATGGGCATGGGGTCCATGCGAGCCGGTATGGCGACCATGCGGTCCAACATGGCGACCATGCAGACGAACATGGTGGCCATGCAGACGAACATGGCGGTCATGCAGTCGAACATGGCGGTCATGCAGTCGAACATGGTGGCCATGCAGACGAACATGGACTCCATGATGGGCAACATGGAGACGATGATGTCAACCGTGGAGTCCATGATCGTGGGGCTGCGTTCCGTGTCGGGACGCATGAGCCGGATGGAGGCCCACGCGGGCCGCATGGCCCGGCTGCTGACTTCCATGGCGGATTCGACCCAGGAGCGTTTCGAGCGGGTCGAGAAGCGCCTGGATGACCTCGAAGACAAGCTGTAGGCGCCGCTCGCCCATGCGTTCGGGAAAGGACGCGTCCGGAATTTTCAGGGGGAATCGGCCGTTCCGCGCCCGGCCCCGGGCTAACGTCCGCGCCGTCTGCGCATGCGCAACTGGATTGTCATAGGCGTGATGGCGACCCTGCTCGCGGCAGGGCTGGTGTGGCTGTGGCCCGGCACGGAGACGGGGCCCGCCGCTCGCGACTCACACGCCTCCACTGGCAAGGCCCTGCCGGAGTTCGCCGCCGTGGACGTGGCCTCCGCGGGCGAGGGGCTGACGCTCACGGGGCGTGTGCTGGACGCCTCGGGTCGTCCCGTCGCGGGCGCGGAGGTGTTCCTGGCCGCCAGCGCGGAGCGGACGCTCCTGGGCGTTCATTGTGATGCATGTGGCCGGCGCTCCTGTCCTGCCAGGCGCGTGAGACGGCGCTGCACACGCTGGCGTTCTTCGAGCAGCAACAGGGCTTCCTGACGCCGCGGGCCACGGTCAGCACGGACGCGGAAGGGCGCTTCCGCTTCGAGCAACTGGCTGGCGTGTCCTTCTCCGTGTGGGCCCGCGCGCCAGGGCTGGGCGTCGCGCTCCGCGAGCGGGCCGCGCCTGGGGACCCGGTGGAGCTGTACCTGCCGCCGCTGCGCACCCTGGTGGGGCAGGTGGTGGACGACGCTGGCCGGCCCTTGGCGGGGGCTCACGTGCACGGAATGTCGCGGCGGGCGCCGCTGCACTTCGAGTCCACGAGCGGAGCGGATGGCCGCTTCACCCTGACGGGCCTGGGCGAAGGGCCTTTCTATGTGCTGGCCACGGCGGAGGGGTACCTGCCCGCGGTGGGGGCCCAGGTGGAGGCGGGGCCACAGCCCGTGCGCCTGAAGCTGACGCCCGCGCGCACCCTGGAGGTCCGCGTCACCCGAAATGGTTCCCCCGCGGCCGCGCTGGTGCGGCTGCGCGCGGACCACCTGTCGCGGGAGCTGCGCACGGACGGCACTCCGGTGCGCTTCACCGGCTTGTATCCGGACCAATTGGTGGTGACCGCGGAGGCCAAGGGCCTGGCGTCCGCGCCCCGCGTCTTGACGCTGGACGAGCGCGTCACCCAGGTGACGCTGGCGCTGGAGGAAGCGGGGAGCCTGCTCGTCACGGTGGTGGATGAAGACGGGCAGCCCGTGCCGCAACCGGAGCTGCTGTTGCGCATGCCGACGGGGGAGGTTGTCCGGCAGGTGCGCGGTGGCAATGGCGCGTTGGTGACTCTGGGCCCTCTGGCCGTGGGCAGCTACGTGCTGACCGGTCAGGCCGAGGGCTTCCGTGATGCGCAGCTGCCCGCGAAGGTGACGCCAGGGGAGACGGCGCTCGAACTGGAGATGGAGCGCGCCACCGTCATCAGCGGGCAGGTGCTGGATGTCTATGGCCGGCCCGCGCCGGGCGTGTCCGTGTTGGTGCAGCCCACGGGCGCGTCGACGCTGGCGGACGCGGAAGGGCACTTCATCGCGCAGGTGCCCACGCCGGGGCTCTACGAGCTCCATGCGCACCACTCGGAGTGGGGCGGTGGCCAGCTGAAGGTGACTGCGCCGGCCACCGACGTGCAACTGGCGCTGGAGCCTCGCGCGTCGTTGGAAGTGACAGTCTCCGCCGAGGGCCGCCGCGTGGAAGGCGCGGACGTGGTGCTGTGGGTTGATCAGCAAGGCATCTTCCGGAGTGACCGGCCGTCCGGCTCGGATGGCATGGTCCCGATGCGCGGGATGCCCGCGGGCACGTATTCGATGATGGCGTCCCATCCCGACTATCAGCCGTCGGAGCGTCGGGAGGTGACGCTGACGGAGGGGCAGACGCTGAAGCTGGAAGCGGAGCTGAGGCCCGGAGCGCCGCTCAGTGGCGAGGTGGTGGACGGGCAGAACGCGCCGGTAGCGGGCGCCACGCTGGTGGTGGTGCCCCGTGGCGCGGAGCCCGTGCAGTCCGACGCGAGCGGCCGTTTCGAGTTCCGTGCGCTGCGGCCGGACCGGGGCTACCGCTTGGAGGTGAGGCACCCGGGCTACGACCAGATCGAGCGCGCCGAGGGCAAGGCGGGTGGCCCTCCGGTGCGAGTGGTGCTCAGGAAGCGCGACGTCTATCGCGGGCGTGTCGTGGGTGATGACGGTGAGCCGGTGCGCCGCTTTCGCGTGGACGAGCACGATGTGAATGCACCGGATGGCCGCTTCGAGCTGCCGTTGCCCACGGCGGGCGACCGCGTCATCGCATCGGTGGACGCGGCGGGCTACGAGCCGATGATGGTGGATCGCCCGGTTTCGCCCGACCTGGGAGACCTGGTGCTGGAGAAGCTGCCGGGTGTCTCGGGCCGCGTGGTCGACGAGGGCGGTGGGCCGGTGCCAGATGCCGTGGTGTCGTGCGACGTCTGTGACGACTCCGTGCTCTCCGGGCCGGACGGCACCTTCACGGTGGCCAGCCCGCCCTATGTGACGCGTTACTCGCTCACGGCGCGCAAGGGGCGGTTGAGCGCCACCCAGTCGTTGGAGCGGGGCGCGCGGGGGCCGGTGGAGCTCAAGCTGCGGCAGGCCACGCGTTTGAGCGGCCGGGTGTACCGCCCGGACGGGAGCCCCGCGGCGGGCTTCGAGGTCGAGGCCGTCAACGCGGACCGCAGCGAACCGCTCACCATCGTCACCGGGCCGGATGGCGGCTACAGCGTGGAGGTCTCCCGGGCAACTACCGCTTCGCGCTGGGCGCGAACCGGGAGTTCTCTGGCGAGCCGGCGCTGGTGGTGCAGGTTGGCGGCTCGGAGATGTCGCTGGACCTGGGCCCGGCGCCGGGCACCGCGTCGCTGGCCGTCCAGCTGAAGCCGGAGCGGGGCCGGGCGCTGTGGGTCGTCGCGGGAGAGCTGGGGGCGGTGGGCAATCCTCCGGCGGTGGCGTTGATGCGCTCGCGCTGGGCGCAGCTCGTGTACCAGCCCCGGTCGGAGCAGGTCCGCCTGAGCGGGCTGCGGCCCGGGCGGTACACGCTGGTATGGGGCAACTTCCACGTGGAGACCCCCGGCGGACCGGAGGTCCGCGTCGTGGATGTGCCTTCGGCCAGTGACGTCGTGATGATGGCCCACTGAGGCCCTGCCGGGACGGTTGCGAGCCCGCCTCCCCGCGCATTAGGAAGCCGCATGGACGTGACGACTCTGAAAGGCCGCCGGGTGGTCGTTGGCGTGGGTGGCGGAATCGCGGCGTACAAGGCCTGCGAGCTGGTGCGGGAGCTGTCGCGTGCAGGCGCTGAGGTGCGGGTGGCCATGACGGAGTCCTCGCGCCAGTTCGTCACCCCGCTCACCTTCCAGGCGCTCAGCGGGCACCCTGTGCTCACGGACTATTTCGACCCTGCCCAGGAGGGGAACTTCGGCCACCTGGACCTTGCTCGCTGGGCCGAGGCGTTCGTCGTGGCGCCGGCCACCGCGGACCTGCTGGCGCGCATCCGCGCGGGCATGGGGAACGACGCCGTGACGACGTCGCTGCTCGCCTTCCGGGGGCCGGTGGTGCTGGCGCCGGCGATGAACGTGGCCATGTGGGACAACCCCCTGACGCAGGAGAACCTGGCGGCCCTGCTGGCCTATCCGCGCTTCTCGCGCGTGGGCCCAGGCGCGGGGATGCTGGCCTGTGGTGACGTGGGGGAGGGGCGACTGGCGGACGTTCCAGCCATCGTCCAGGCGGTCGCGGCGCGTTTCGGCGCTGGCCCACTGGCGGGGAAGCGGGTGCTGCTGACGGCGGGCCCCACGCGCGAGTTCCTGGACCCGGTGCGGTTCATCTCCAATCCCTCCACGGGGAAGATGGGCATGGCGCTCGCGCACGCGGCCCGGACCCTGGGCGCCGAGGTGACGGTGGTGCTCGGTCCCGTAGGCACCGTGGAGCGCGGCGGCTTGGACGTCGTGGACGTGGTGAGCGCGGACGACATGGCGCGCGAGGTGCTCTCACGGGTGGGCACCGTGGATGCGTTCATCGCCACGGCGGCGGTCAGCGACTGGCGTCCGGAGACGCGCGCGCCGCAGAAGGTGAAGAAGGGCGCTTCGACTTCGCCCGAGGCGCTGACGCTCGTGCGCACGCCCGACGTGCTCGCGGAGGCCTCCCGCAAGGTGGCGGGACAGCCAAAGCGGCCGGTGCTGGTGGGCTTCGCGGCGGAAACGGAACGCGTGGTGGCGCACGCGCGCGAAAAACTGGAGCGCAAGGGGCTGGACGCGATTGTCGCCAACGACGTGACGGCCCCTGGCGCGGGCTTTGGAACGGACACCAACCGGGTGACGGTGCTCACGCGTTCGGGCGCGCAGCATGAACTCCAGGGCAGCAAGTACGAGGTGGCGAAGGCCCTCATCGAACTGCTGCTCGTGTCACCGTCCTAGCGGGGCTCCATCACCGCGAGGGTGACGGTGGTCTTCGACACGAGCCGGGGCGTGCCGCCGGAGACGGCGTGGACCTCGGATTCCGTGACGATGAGCCGGCGGCCGGCGCGCAGCACCCGGGCCTTGCACCGCAATTCCTCACCGGACGCCGTCTGGAGCAGGTGGACGGTGAAGCTGGTGGACAACACTCGCTGGCCCTTTCGCACGACGGAGAAGGCCGCCGCGCCCGCCGTATGGTCCGCCAGCGTGGCCTGGACGCCCGCGTGGATGACGCCGTCCTGCTGCAGGTGCCGGGGCTGCACCACCAGCCGGGCTTCCACCTCGCCGGGGCGGATGTCCACGGGCTGGATGCCCAGGTCCATGACGAAGGCGGCCGATGTGAACAGGTCCTCCGTGTCCTGGCGGTAATCCGGGTTCGGGTGCTCCATGGCGGCTCCTCGCTGCGTGACACCGGGGTGGGGGAGGAAGATAGCGTGGGCCCGGGGTGCCCCCAGGGCGGATGACTGGGGGCAGGGCGGGGTAGGACTCCAGGCGTGAGCCTGGAACTGCTCTGGCGGGAGGCGAACAGCCGGCTTGGGCGTCCGCTTCCTTGCGCACGGGCGCTACGTCCGATACCGATCCAGGACCGTGATTGATGACACGCCCGAGGCCCCGCAGGACCTGAGCGCCCTGCTGGACGATGTGCGCCGCCACCTCCTCTGGCAGGAGGAGGCCGCTGGCCGGGTGCTGATGATTGACGCCAAGGCGGCGCTCGAGCTCCAGCGCTCGGCTCCCTCCTTGCGCGCGCGCTTCGCCCGGACACAGGGGGCGTGGACGCCGCGCCTCCTGCTCGCCCCGAGGCCCCGCTGACCCGGCCGCCGCTGGCGAGCCCGGCACCGGAGCACCGTTCCATCGGCACGGAGCGGCCGGGCCCGGCGACTCCTGCGGGTGCAGCAGGGCCGCTGGGAGTCGGTGCCGCAGCGCCAGCGCGGGTGCCGCCCCCGTCCACGCCTCCCATGCGTCCGGGGGCATGGCTCTCGGCGCCGTTGAGGGCCAGCCTCCGGCGCCGCGGTCGCCGGTCGCGGGAACGCGTGTGGATGCGCCGCCGCCCACGCCGCGGCCCGCTGGGGCGCTGCATGGCGCGGCGAACGGCGAGCGGCCGACGTTGGACGAGATTCGCCGGGAGCTGGGCGACTGCCAGCGCTGCAAGCTGTGCTCGACGCGCAAGAACCTCGTGTTCGGCTCGGGCAACCCCCGCGCGGAGCTGGTGTTCGTGGGCGAGGGCCCCGGGGAGAACGAGGACCTGCAGGGCGTGCCCTTCGTCGGCGCGGCCGGCGACCTGCTGACGAAGATGATTGGCGCGATGGGCTACCGCCGCGACGACGTCTACATCTGCAACGTCGTGAAGTGCCGGCCACCGGGGAACCGCAATCCCGAGCCGGAGGAGGTTGCCGCCTGCGAGCCTTTCCTGCGCGCGCAGTTGGCCGCCATCCAGCCCAAGGTGGTGGTGGCGCTGGGCAAGTTCGCGGCGCAGACGCTGCTGCGGGACAGCACGCCCATCACCCGCCTGCGTGGCAACTGGCGCACCTACGAGGGCATCCAGCTGATGCCCACCTTCCACCCGGCGTACCTCCTTCGCAGCCCGGCGGAGAAGCGCAAGGCATGGGAGGACCTCCAGGCGGTGATGAAGGTGCTGGGGAAGCAACCCGGTTCGCGCGCGTAGCCGCGGGCCCGATGAAGGGAATGCACGGATGAATGGATTGCTGGAGTCGAGTGAGCTGCTGTCGCCCGCGCTGGAGTCGAACCCGCTGGGGGACCCGGCTCGCCGCAAGCTCACCGTGTACCTTCCGCCAGGCTACGGCGCGGATGAGAGACGCTACCCCGTCGTCTACTTCCTGCATGCCTTCGGCAACAGCGGCGGTTCGTGGACGAACGCGTCGGGCTTCGCGCCCACCGTCCCCCAGCGCCTGGACGCGCTCGTGGAGTCGGGCGCGATTCCGCCCGTCATCGGCGTCTTCCCGGATGCCTGGACGTCGCTGGGTGGCAGCCAGTGGGTGAACAGCGACGCCATTGGCCGGTATCGCGACTACCTGACCAAGGATGTGGTGGGCTTCGTGGACCGTACCTACCGCACCCTGCCGAAGGCAGCCTCGCGCGCCGTGGTGGGGCACAGCTCCGGTGGCTACGGCGCGCTGGTGATGGGCCGCTACCACCCGGAACTGTTCTCCCACGTGGGCGCGCACGCGGCGGATTCCTACTTTGAATACTGCTACCTGCCGGACCTCCCGAAGGCCGCGGCGGCGCTGCTGAAGGCCGGCGGCGTGGAGGCGTGGCATGCCGAGTTCCGGGCGCGCGTGAGTGAGACGAAGATGCGCGGGGACGACTTCCCAGTGGTGAACGTCCTGGCGATGGCCGCCGCGTATTCTCCGAAGAAGGGCGAGCCGCTCAACGTGGAGCTGCCCTTCGACGCGAACACGGGCCGGCTGCGGCTCGACGTGTGGAACCGGTGGCTGGTGCACGACCCGGTGCGTTTCGTGCCCAAGTTCATGGACGCGTTCCGGAAGCTGAAGACGGTGTACCTGGACTGTGGAACGCGTGACGAGTTCAACATCCGCTGGGGCACGCGGATGCTCGCGGAGGACTTCAAGAACGCGGGCGTGGAGCGCGTCCACGAGGAGTTCGAGGACGGCCACTCCGGTGTGTCGTACCGCTTCGCGCGCTCGCTGTCCGTCCTGGTGCCGAACCTGGCGCAGGACTGACGCACGGGGCCAGGGCCTGTCGCGCGGTGGTCGGGATGCCCGCTGGGGGACGCCTCGGCCCACCGCGCGTGACGTGGCGCTGGCCTTTTCCCCGCCCGAGCGGGTAGACGCCTCCTGGGTGCGCCCCGCCGTGGCGGGGCCGGGCGCCCGACAACCTTCAGGGAGACGGGAACATGAGCATCGACCTCTACGGGCTGTCTCGCGTCGTTGGCGAGAAGGGCGTGCTGCCCCAGCGCGCGAAGCAGTTGGATCCTTCGCTGCCGTGCCGCGAGTCCGAGCTGCTCATCGACGTGGAGAGCCTCAACATCGACGCCGCGTCCTTCAAGCAGATCAAGGGCGAGGTGGGCGGCGACGCGAAGCGCATTGGCGAGCGCATCCAGGCAATCGTCCGTGAGCGGGGGAAGATGCAGAACCCCGTGACGGGCTCGGGCGGCATGTTGATTGGCCGCGTGAAGGAGCTGGGCGCCAGGCACCCCGCGCGCGAGCTGCTCAAGGTGGGCGACCGCATCGCCACGCTGGTGAGCCTGACGCTGACGCCGCTGGTCATCGAAGAGGTGAAGGCGGTGCATGCGGACATCGACCGCGTGGACATCCGCGGACACGCGATCCTGTTCGCCAGCGGCATCTACGCGAAGCTGCCCACGGACATGCCGGACACGTTGGCGCTCGCGGCGCTGGATGTGTGTGGCGCGCCCGCGCTGGTGGCCCGGCACGTGCGGCCGGGCATGACGGTGGCGGTGCTGGGCGCGGGCAAGAGCGGGGCGCTGTGTCTGGCGCAGGCGCGGCGCAACCTGGAGAGCCGGGGCAAGCTGCTCGCGCTCGACGTGTCGCAGGGCGCGCTGGACCTGCTGTCCGGCATTGGCCTGTGTGACGTGGCCCTGAAGGTGGACGCGACGCAGGGCGTGGACGTCATGGAGGCGGTGAGCAAGGCGACGGACGGTCAGCTCTGCGACCTGGTGGTCAACTGCGCCAGCGTGGGCAACACGGAGATGGCCACCATCCTGTCGGTGAAGGACGGCGGCACGGCCATCTTCTTCTCCATGGCCACCAGCTTCACCGCGGCGGCCCTGGGCGCCGAGGGCGTGGGCAAGGACGTCACCATGGTGGTGGGCAACGGGTACGTGCCCGGCCACGCCGCGCTGACGCTGGACCTGCTGCGCACCGAGCCGCAGCTGCTCCAGCTCTTCGGCACGCGATACATCTAGCAGCCGAGCCGTCTGCCCCGATGCCCAGCGGCGTCATCACCGGGATGGGGCCACCTTGCCTCATCCCGGGCGGGGCAGTGCCTCCGTTTCATCGCGCCGAGGCGGATGTCTCCGGCGCGGTGGGCGCCTGGGGCACGGGCGCGCTGGGCTCCTGCGTGCGTGCCCAGTCCTGGGCGCTGCGGCCGCTGCCATCGCGCACGTCAGGGGAGGCCCCCTGCTGGCGGAGTTGGTCCACCACCTCCTTGCGGCCGAACAGGGACGCGAACATCAGCGCCGTCTGGCCGAAGCGGTTGCTCTGGTCCACCGCGCAGGGCTGCTGATTGAGCAGTCCGACGATGTCCGCGTAGCCCTTGAAGGCCGCGCCCATGAGCGCGGTGTTGCCGTTGTTGTCGCCCGCGCACGCATCCGCGCCGGCGGAGAGCAGGGCGCGCACCGTGTCCGCATGCCCGTGGTACGCGGCGAGGATGAGCGGCGAGAAGCCGCGAGCATCCCGCGCCTCCACAGGCGTACCCGCCTGGACGAGCCCGGCGACGATGTCCGTCTCTCCGGCACGGGCGGCGGCCAGCAGGTAGCGCTCCGCCTCGCTCGTGGCCAGCAGACGCCCTTGCGGCGCGGGCGTGGCGCGCAGGGACATCCACGCGGCCGTCAACACGCCGGCACCCAGCATCAACAGGCCCAGCGTTCCCAGTAGCAGCTTGCGAATCATGACGGACTCCAGAAGAGAGGGCCTGCTCCCGCTGAGGGAAGACCGGGATGCGACGGGCGGCGAGAGGGGGAGTCGCCGGGCGCCACCACATCCCGGCCTTCTCCCAGGGGGAGTGGCGGGAAGTGCCGGGCCCTGGCGGAGCCAGCCATGCCAGGGCCCGGAGATGAACGAATCAGCGGGCGGCGAGCGTGGCCACGGCGGCCTTGGCGTCGTCCAGCTTCACGTTGACCGCCTTGGCAAGGCGGGTGCCGTAGTCGGAGTTGGCCATGAAGAAGTGACCCACCATGCGCGCCTTCACCCTGGCATCACGCACCTTGTTCAGGTCCGCGGCCAGGTTCTTGATGAGGCGGTCCTTCCCGCCCGCGTCGAGCGCCAGATAGAAGGCGCCGGCCTGCGCGAAGTGGTCCGACTTCTCAATGCCGCGCTGCTGCGTGTTGCCGCTGAGCGGCGCGTTGGAGAAGAGGTACGGCGGCGCGTCCTGCGTCTCACGGCTGACGCTGGGCTCGTAGTTCACGTCCGACTTCGTGTTGGCGAAGTTCATGCTGCCCGCCTCGTTGTTGTTGCTCACCGTCGCGCGGGCCCGGTTGATGGGCAGCGACTGGTAGTTGGCGCCAATCCGGTAGCGCTGGGTGTCGGCGTAGGAGAACAGGCGGCCCTGCAGGAGGCGGTCCTCGGAGGGCTCGATGCCCGGCGGCTGCACGCCAGGGGAGAAGGCCGCCTGCTCGGTCTCCTCGAAGAAGTTGTCCGGCATCTTGTTGAGCGTGAACTTGCCCAGCTTGATGGACGGCACCTGCGCCTCGGGCCAGATTTTCGTCGCGTCGAGCGGGTCGAAGCTGAACGTGTCCAGCTCCTTGGGGTCCAGCACCTGCACGCTCAGCTCCCACGAGGGGAACTTTCCCGCGCCAATGGTGGCGTAGAGGTCCGTGGTGGCGTGCTGGTGGTCCTCGGAGATGACGCGGGCGGCGTCCTCGGCGGTGAGGCTCTTCACGCCCTGCTGCGAGCTCCAGTTGAACTTCACGTACTTGTATTCGCCCTTCGCGTTGACGAACTTGAAGGCGTGGACGCCGTGCCCGTTCATCTGGCGGTAGTTCGCCGGGATGCCGATGTCCGAGTACACCTGCGTGAGCATGTGTGTCGACTCGGGCAGGTGAGAGAAGAAGTCGAAGGAGCGGTTCGGGTCCTGCTTGTTCGTGATGGGCGACGGCTTCAGCGAGTGCACCATGTCCGGGAACTTGATGGCGTCGCGGATGAAGAAGACGGGCAGGTTGTTGCCCACCAGGTCCCAGTTGCCTTCGTCCGTGTAGAACTTGAGCGCGAAGCCGCGAGGATCGCGCAGCGTCTCCGGCGAGCCCGTCGGATGGATGACCGTGGAGAAGCGCACGAACATCGGCGTCTTCTTGCCCTTGGCGGAGAAGAGGGACGCGCGCGTCAGCTTGGAGAAGTCGCCGTAGCTCTCGAAGGTGCCGTAGGCGCCGGTGCCGCGGGCGTGGACCACGCGCTCGGGGATTCGCTCACGGTCAAAGCGCGCCAGCTTTTCGATGAGGTGGAAGTCCTCCAGGAGGACGCCGCCACGCGGGCCGGCCGTCTTGGAGTTCTGGTTGGTCCCCACGGGGGAGCCGGTGTCCGTCGTCAGGGGAGGGGGCGTCGCGGCGACGGCGGCCGATCCGCCAAAGAGAATGGCGGTCAGAAGCAGGGAGCGGGTTTGCAAGGGACTCTCCTTGTCTCAGGGGGTAAGGCAGTCCCGTCCTGAGCAGGGGGCATGCCACCGCTCGATTCCGAATGATTCCAGTGGGTTACCTGTTGAGTCCAAGAACGCCCACCGAAAGGGCGGTGGCGTCACCGTCCTGTCGGTGGAGGTGAACACCGGCCCTTCGGTGATTTGAGCTCGGAACCGATAATGCGGTGCAGCAACGTTATACAGGTGCGCATCGGCGCTACCCGCTGGCGTTCGGGCGGGTAAGGTGCGTCCATGCCAGGCCCGTTCATTGAAGACGCGCGGATTGAAAATGCGCGCAAGCTGGCGGACGAAATCGTCAACCCGATCTTCGACCTCATCCGCCGTAACACCACTGTTTCGACCGAGCGCACTGTGTTGCGCTTCTTCGGCCTCTCTGGAGCTGGCGCGCGGGGCGTGCCGCTCGCCAACCTGATGGTGGACAAGCTGAAGGCCGCCGGGGTGCTCAACAAGGGCGCCGCCTACTGGTACGGCCGCGCGCTGCAGTTGGGCGCGAAGAGCCCGCTGGAGGCCGTGGAGCGGCTGACGGCGCTCCCCACGGAGAAGCTGGCCCCCTTGTCGCCCGAGCAGGAGCACAACCTCCGCGAGGAGGTGCGCGCGGAAGCCCGCGCCGCGCTCGATGACCTGAAGGCCCGCATCGCCCAGCGCGAAGAGCTCCGCAAGCAGTTCCCCATGCCCCCGGCGCCGCACAAGTACGTCATCGTGGCCACGGGCAACATCTATGACGACGTGGACCAGGCGCGCGCGGCGGCCCAGGCGGGCGCGGACGTCATCGCCGTCATCCGGTCCACGGCGCAGTCGCTGCTGGACTACGTGCCCCACGGCGCGACGACGGAGGGCTACGGAGGCACCTACGCCACCCAGGAGAACTTCCGCATCATGCGCGAAGCCCTGGACGACGAGAGCCGCAAGCTCAAGCGCTACATCCAGTTGACCAACTACTCGTCCGGCCTCTGCATGTCGGAGATCGCCTTCTGCGCGGCCTACGAGAAGCTGGACATGCTGCTCAACGACGCGATGTACGGAATCCTCTTCCGTGACATCAACATGCGGCGCACGTTCATCGACCAGTACTTCAGCCGCCGCATCTGCGCCCTGGCCGGCATCATCATCAACACCGGCGAGGACAACTACATCACCACCGCGGACGCGTACGACGCGGCCCACACCGTCATCGCCAGCCAGTTCATCAACGAGTGCTTCGCCAAGCGCGCGGGCCTCAAGGACTGGCAGTTGGGCATCGGCCACGCGTACGAAATCGACCCGTACCGCGAGGACACGCTGCTGCTCGAGCTGTCCCAGGCCATGCTGGTGCGCCGCTGCTTCCCGGACGCGCCGTTGAAGTACATGCCGCCCACCAAGCACAAGGAGACGGACATCTTCTTCAGCCACACGTACGACGTGATGGCGAACCTGGTGGCCATGTGGACTCGGCAGGGCATCCAGCTGCTGGGCATGATGACGGAGGCCATGCACACGCCGCTCCTGGCGGACCGCTACGTGGCGCTCAAGTCCGCGGCCTACATCCACCGCGCGGCGCGAGGCATCGACGAGGAGTTCACCGTCCGCGAGGACGGCAAGATCGCCAACCGCGCGCGCGAGGTGTTCGCCCGGGCGGAGCAGTTGCTCCAGGAGTGCCGCGACGAGGGCATGGTGACCGCCATCGGCCGGGGCCACTTCGGTGACGTGAAGCGCGAAGAGACCGGCGGCAAGGGCCTCGACGGCGTGCTGGAGAAGGCGCCGGACTATTTCAACCCGTTCCTGGAACTCCTGGAGGCGCAGTGATGCTCGGTTCAATCCTTGCCATGGTCCTCTCCGCGGGCGGCTCCGCGGATGCGCTGGCGCAGGTCCAGGTGAAGAACGTGTCCATCCAGGTTCCCGCCTCGTGGAACCGCACCGAGGCGGATGGGACGAGCAAGTTCCAGGCGCCCAGCGGGGACGCCTACTTCCTGGTGGACGTGGGCGCCGTGCAGACGGCGGGCATGAAGGCCCAGACGTGCGTGGACAAGATTGTCGCGTCCATTGGCGGCAAGGGCTGGGAGCGTCTGAAGGTGGGCGCCCAGCCAGCGGCGAAGCGTCAGGAGACGGACGTGGCGCCGGATGGCAGTGGCGCGGTGGATTCCGTGACGTATGTGGGCTGCGACGGAAAGACGACGTGGTCGGTCGTCTTCTACCTGGAGCAGACGAAGAAGGAGCGGTTCGCTCCGCTGGCCCAGAAGGTGGGCTCCAGCGTCAAGATTCAGCGGGCCGGAGGGAAGTGAGCCGATGGTGAAGCCGAGCAAGCAGATCATC
Source organism: Myxococcus sp. MxC21-1 (assembly GCF_032612255.1). Classification (NCBI taxonomy): domain Bacteria; kingdom Pseudomonadati; phylum Myxococcota; class Myxococcia; order Myxococcales; family Myxococcaceae; genus Myxococcus; species Myxococcus sp. MxC21-1. The sequence continues at coordinate 5,200,746 of NZ_CP123278.1, read as the reverse complement.
CGTCCCTACGGCGACCGGCGGGACGACGGCGTGGTGCAACTGTCGTTCACCCTGCCGGTGCCGTTGTCCGAGAAGGCCAAGGAGGCCGCCGCCGTCTTCACGAAGAAGATGGGCTTCACTGACGTGAAGGTGGCCGCCGCCGAGCGCGCCGCGGACACGTACACCTTCTTCATCGTCTACGCCCGCTCGTCCGTCGCGCTGGACTACGCCGAAATCGACGTGCCCGAAGTCGTCGTGAAGAAGATGTCCTTCGACGACCTCAACGCCTTCATCAAGGAGAAGGTGAAGCGGCGCATCGTGGTGTTCGGCGCCTGCACGGGCACGGACACGCACACGGTGGGCATCGACGCCATCCTCAACATGAAGGGCTACGCGGGCGACTACGGCCTGGAGCGCTACCCCTGGTTCGAGGCCTTCAACCTGGGTAGCCAGGTGCCGAACGAGGACCTCATCAAGAAGGCCCTGGCGCGCAACGCGGACGCCATCCTGGTCAGCCAGGTCGTCACCCAGCGCGACGTGCACAAGGACAACTCGCGGCACTTCATCGAAGCGGCGAAGGCTGCTGGCATCCACGGCAAGGTCCAACTGCTGCTGGGCGGGCCCCGAGTGGACCACAAGCTGGCGCTGGAGCTGGGCTTCGACGCCGGCTTCGGGCCCGGCACCAAGCCGTCCGACGTGGCCAACTACATCGTCCACGCGCTCCTCAAGAAGGAAGGCAAGGAGCCGAAGGACGCGCACTATCAGGGGGAGCCCCAGTGAGCACGGGAACGAAGGCGGTCATCCGGCTGCGCATGAGCAGCCACGACGCACATTACGGCGGCAACCTGGTGGACGGCGCGCGGATGCTGGGCCTCTTTGGCGACGTGGCCACGGAGCTGTGCATCCGCAGCGACGGGGACGAGGGCCTGTTCCGCGCCTATGACTCGGTGGAGTTCCTGGCCCCGGTGTATGCGGGCGACTTCATCGAGGCGGAGGGCGAAATCATCAGCGCGGGCAACACGTCGCGGAAGATGCGCTTCGAGGCGCGCAAGGTCATCAAGCCGCGGCCGGACGTGAATGACTCGGCGGCGGATGTCCTGTCGGAGCCGGTGGTGGTGTGCCGGGCCACGGGGACGTGTGTGGTGCCCAAGGACAAGCAGCGGGGGCAGACATGAGCACGCCCATGGTCATCACCGCGGCCATGGTGGGCGCGGAGACGACGCGCGAGCAGACGCCGCACCTGCCCATCACCGCGGAGGAGATTGCCGAGGACGCCGCGCGTTGCCGCGAGGCTGGCGCGGCGATGGTGCACCTGCACGTGCGCACGCCGGACGGCAAGCCGTCGCAGGACGCGGAGTTGTTCCGCGCGGCCATCCGCGCCATCCGCAAGCGCACGGACGTGCTCATCCAGACGTCCACGGGCGGCGCGGTGGGCATGACGGTGGACCAGCGCTGCGGGCCGCTGACGCTCACTGGCGACGACCGGCCGGACATGGCCACCTTGACGACGGGCACGGTGAACTTCGGCGAGGAGGTCTTCTGGAATCCCCGGCCGCTCGTGCGTGACATCGCCCGGCGCATCCGGGCGATTGGCCTGCGGCCGGAGCTGGAGTGCTTCGACGTGGGCATGATTGACGAAGCCCGCTACCTGGCGAAGGAAGGGCTGGTGGACCTGCCAGCGCACTTCGACTTCGTGCTCGGCGTGCCGGGCACGTTGCAGCCGCGTCCGGAGGTGCTGGACTTCATGATTGCCTCGCTGCCGGAAGGCTCCACCTGGACGGTGGCCGGCGTGGGGCGTCACCAGCTGGCCTACGTGGACGAGGCGGCGAAGCGGGGCGGCAACGCGCGCGTGGGCCTGGAGGACAACATCTACGTGTCCAAGGGCGTGCTCGCGAAGGGCAACTGGGAGCTCGTCGCAGAGGCGGCCAAGCGCGCGCGTGCCCATGGCCGCGAGCCGGCCACGCCGGAGCAGGCGCGCAAGTTGTTGCGGTTGTCGTAAGCACCGCCGGATGCATCGTGACGGCCGCCGCCCGAGTCCTGTCGGGCGGCGGCCGTCTCTGGCGTGTGGGGGCTGGTTCTTGCTGCCATGCGTCCGGGTAGAGTCGGCGCTCCATGAAAAAGCAGAAGGCTGGACCTGGCCTGTTGTGCCTCTTGGTCGTTGCGTCGTTGGGCTGCGCCAGCAGTGCGACCGGTACGGTCAACCGCCGCGATGCCTATGCCCTGGCGTCCTGCACTGACACTGTGTCGTGTTGCATCCAGCGCAACCCCGGCGTGCCCGAAGCGTGCGGCCTCACAGCGGGCGACGCCGCCTCTCACATGGCAGGCGTCAAGATGGCCATGGAGGCGACGGAAGACGCGCCCGCTGTGTGGGACGACGCTCACAACGCGGAACTTCCCGAATGGAAGCGCCGCTGCATTCGGAACTACGGCGACTGCAAGGAGGGGCTGTTCGCCGGGCCTTGCTACGACTGCCTTCGCATGTGTGAAGGGCAGCAGGATTGGCCCCTTGATATGTGCGGCCCGAAGCGGAAGAAAAGGCCCTGACCCATGGTCAACCGCCCTAACTGGGACTTGTTCCGCGCACTCTCCCGCCGCGTGTTGCGGGACGGCGTGCCTCTCGTGCTCACGGAGGACGTGCGCGCGTTGTTGCTACACACTGCACGTGAGGTTGCCATCCGCGACGCGGAGCTCGCATTGAGCACCGAGGAGGGGGCCTTGGCACTGATGCGTGAGACTGGACGCCGCATCACGGACGGCTCAAACAGGCTCACCGATGCGCTGCACGTGATGTGGCAGCACCAGCGGGCTGGGGACTACAACAGCGCGCGGCAACTGATGCGCGACGTGTTGGCCGTCGAAGTCGTGCCGTACTACCGGGAGCTTGCTCAAGGCCAGCTCGACGACATGTCCGACGAGCCTTGAACGGCTTCGCGCGAAGCAGCTCCGCCCGCGCAGATGTCCGTGGTCAAGAAGAACATCAAGCCCCGATGGATTGGAGACTGCTACGCCTGCTTTCGCTATTGCGAGGGGCAACGAGAGTGGCCCTTCCGAGATTGTCACCCTCGCTAGGAGAACCACATGCCCACCCAACGGGATTGGGACGCGGTCAAAGACCTGAGCCGCCGCATCACGGACCCGGTTCAGCCCTTCCTCACCACCGAAACGCGCGCCCTTGTCCAGTCCACGGCGCACGACGTGGGGATTTCGCCAGACGAAACAACGCGTGCGCTCCAGGATGACGAAAGCGCCGCAGTTCTCGTGAGGGAGATTGCATCCCGCATCTCCACCGGGTCGAGGCGCCTGTCTCGCACCTTGGCTGAAGTCGATAGACGCCGGGATGCGGGGGACTTGGAGGGGGCTCGCCAACTGCTCCAGGACGTCTTGGCCGTGGAGGTCGTGTCTCATTACGTGGACATCCTGAACACGTACCTTCAGGCAGTGGACGACGATTCGTAGAACGACAGCGAGGCGTGACTGACGCCACGCCTCCTCAGGGATGTCGACCGTTGACGGATTGTCCAGGCTGCAAGGGCTCGGCTAGTTTGCGGCGGCAATGGAGCCATTGCCTACGCCGCCCGCGCAGATATCCGTGGTCAAGAAGAACATCATCGGTTTCTCCGTTGTGACGTTGGGCATCGCGCTGACCGGGGCGGTGACGTTGGGCATCCAGCCCATGGGCTGGATGCGGACCACGAATGTGGGCCAGCTTCCGGAGTTGGCCGCCGTTCAAGCGCAGTTGTCGTCCCTGGACGCGTGCGACATCGAATACGGAAGTCGAAAGAGTGCGAACGGGACGCGCTGGACGGGCTCCCAGTCGACGGCTCGGGTCACTCCTTGTGGGACTTCTTCCTCCTTTTGGATCTCCGTCCCGGTGCCGCCAGAGCGGCAGGTGGACAATGTCGCCTTCGACATGAAGCGGGGCTCAGTGAAATCGCCCTGGAAGATCCTGGTCGAGAAGAAGCAGACCGCGTTCCCCGCGCTCAAGCAGTCGCTCGAATTGCTCGCCCCCCATCTCCTCACGCAGTACCCCATTGAGCGTCAGCGTGACGCCGACCGGAAGGCGCAGTGGGCGCGCGAGAGACAGGCGCGGAAGGACGCTGAACGCGCTCTCAAAGAGGACGCGCAGAATTCTTATCCGGAGTGAATGACTCACCTTTTGGTGTGCCGCCTGTTGACGGATTTTCGGTGTGCGCGCGCTCCGCTTAGGCTCGTGCCTCAATGAATCCATCGTCTACGCAGTCGGCGCGGAAGTCCGGCAACTCCGCCATCATCATCATCGTCGCGGTGGTGGTGATGGTGGGCCTCATGGGCGGGGGGGCCATTCTGGTCGCGGGGGGAGGGTTTGGCCGGGGCGGCTTGAAGACCGACGTCAGCGGTCTTCAGGAACTCGCAGCGGTCCAGGCGCAGTTGCTGCCCCTGGATGCATGCCACATCGAGTACGGAGTGCGGGCAGGCGCGCTACCGCACCGCTCGACGGGCTCCCGGAAGTCCGCCTCCGTCACGCCGTGCAGTGGGGCGTCGGTCTCCTATGTCTCCATCAGCGTTCCGGAGGAGCTTCAGTCGTCTCAAGTCGCCTTTGATATGACGCGAAGCTCCGTCTCTGCGCCCTGGAAGATCCTGGTCGACAAGGATCAGACCGCGTTCCCCGACCTCAAGCAGTCGCTCGAACGGCTTGCGCCCCTCATCGTAGAGAAGTATCCCGAGGCGCTTGCCACGGAGATCCAGCGCCGTGTGGACAGTGAGCGCGCGTGGCAGGAGCACAAGGCTGCCGAGCGTGCTCGCAAGGAAGCGGCGAAGACCTCGTATCCCGAGTGAGCGACTTGCCATGAGCACAGTGCCCACGCAGCCGGCGCAGAAGTCCGGCAAGAACACGATCCTCATCATCGCCGCGGTCGCGGTAGTGGTCGGCGGCATCGGCGCAGCGACCCTTCTGTTGGGCCGGCAGCCGAGCGACGTTGGGAGCCTCGGGAAGACCGACGTCGGTGGCCTTCAGGAGTTGGCCGCCATTCAGGCGCAACTGCGTCCCTTGCGGGCATGTGGCATCGAGTACGGGGAGCGGGGACGCCGGATGAAGTCGGGCTCTCACACGTCCGTATGGGTCAGCGCGTGTGAGAATGACCGTTTCGCGGGAGTCCGCATCGAGGTTCCCACCTCGCGACAGGTAGAGGGAGTCGCCTTCGATCTGGAGCGAAGCTCCGTCTCCGAACCCTGGAAGATCCTGGTCGACAAGAATCAGGTGCCATTTCCAGAGCTCAAGCGGACACTCGAGCAGCTCACGCCCTACCTCGTCGAGGAGATTCCCTCAAGGCTTGCTCAAGCCATCGAGGCGAAGGTCGCGGCTGATCGCGAGAGGCAGAGGCGCCAGGCCGCGGAGCCTGCTCGCCGGGAAGCATCGAAGAACTCGTATCCGGAGTGAGGCGTCTGGCCGCCCCGTCCGCTCACGGGAACTCGATGTTGCCGAGGATGATGGGGCGCTTTCCGTCCGTGGAGCCGGCGCCCCGTTGTCTTTCAGGGCTCATCTTCGAGGTCTTCGAGCTGGCCTTCCGCTACCTCTCGGTAGTGCGGCACCACTTCGACGGAGAGCACATCCCGCATTTCCCGGCGGGCGCTGTCGAAGTCGCCAGCCTTCTGGTGGCGATACATCCTGTGGAGCGCGTCCATCAGCCTGTTGGACCCGTCGGTGATGCGCCGCGAACTCTCGCGGAGGAGTTCTAGCGCCCCCACCTCCGTAGAAAGTGCCTGCTCCGCGTTCGCATCGCTGATGCCTACTTCTCGCGCTGTGCGCCGGAGGAGCGCGCGCACATCATCGTCGAGGACGAGCGGCGCACCTTCGCGGATGACCCTGCGTGCCAATGCGCGGATGGGGTCCCAATCGATCTTCTCGGACATGTGTCACCTCTTCTTCTTCCTGCGCGGAGAACACTTGTCCTCTGGCCATTCCTGCTGGCCCTCGCAGGAACGAAGGCAGTCGTGGCATGAGCCAGTCCAGTCAAATTCTTGGCAGTCGCCATAGGCGCGGATGCAACGCCGCTTCCACTCCGGGAGGTTCGCGTTGTGCGTGTCATCCCATTCGGCGGGCGCTTCTTCCGCCGCCTCCATGACCATCTTGACGCCTGCCATGTGCGACGCGGCTTCGCCCGCGGTGAGGCCGCACGCTTCGGGCATGCTGGGGTTGCGTTGGATGCAGCACGTCACGGTGTCGGTGCAAGTTGCCAGCGCATAAGCATCGCGGCGGCTGGCGGTGCCGCTGGCACTGCTGGAGCAACCTAACGCCAGGGCGACCAAGACGCATGATAGGCCAAGTAAATAGTTCTTCTTTTTCATGAATGTCAGGCTAATCACGGCCTGGCATCATGCGTCTATCACCCTGGATGGGTAGTTCATAGGGTGGCCAGGCCTCTCGGTTGGGCCTGCGGAACCTGTCAACGCGAGTGAGACAGTGAGTTCGAGAGATTACTGCGTAGCTTTCAGTGAGGCGGAGAGCCGCGCGGGGTCGTTTATCCAGACGGAGGTAGGCGGTGCCTTCGGCATGGGAGCACCGCGAGGGAAGCGCTCAGGGTGAGCGGCGTAGGCAGCGGCGAGCACCGCAGCGCGGGCCGCGAGGCGCTCGGCCGCCAGGCCAAGGTGCACGTCGTAGGGTGTCAACAGGCCGAGGCCGCCGTGGTGGTGCTCGTTGTTGTACCAACCGAAGAAGTCACTGAAGTGGCCGCGAGCGTCCTGGATGCAGCCGAAGGCCTCGGGAAAGTCAGGCCGGTACTTCATCGTTTTGAAGTGGGCCTCGCTGAAGGGGTTGTCGTTGGAAACGTAAGGCCGCGAGTGCGTCTTCGTCACGCCCAGGTCGGCCATCAGCAAGGCCACCGGCTTGGACGTCATGGAGGAGCCTCGGTCGGCATGAATCGTCAACTGGCCGGGTACTACGCCCTGGCGCTCGCACGTCAGCGCCAGCAGCTTCTTCGCCAGGGTGGCCGACTCGCGGTGGGCCACCATCCACCCGACGACGTAGCGGCTGAAGACGTCCAGGACGACGTAGAGGTAGAAGTACGTCCACTTCGACGGGCCGTGCAGCTTCGTAATGTCCCAGCTCCAGAGTTCATTGGGCTTCGTCGCGTGCAATTGGGGCACCGGGTGGTTCGGGTGGCGCAGCTGGTTGCGGCGCTCACGCACCTGGTGATTCTCAGCGAGCACCCGGTACATGGTGCGCTCGGAGCACAGGTAGCGCCCCTCATCGAGCAACTGCGCGTAGACTTCCGCTGGCGCCGCATCCTGGAATCTCGGCTCATGCAGCGCCGCGAGCACCTCGGCCCGCTGCTCGGGGGCCAGCGCCCGCGGTGAGCGGCTTCGGCGCGCCGGCCCGTGCTTGGGCCGTGCTCGTCGGTAGTAGGTGGCACGCGGCAGTCCCAGTGCCGGCACACCGGCGCCACGCCCAGTTCGCTCACCGCTTCCAGGGCCACGCCCATCAAAGCTCCTCGTCGGGCTTCGGCAGCTCCACTCCCAGGATTTCCGATACTTTTTTGGAGGTCCAGCAGGGCCTCGGCGCGCTTGAGGCGCACCTGGGCACGGGCCAGTTGCTTCTCCAGTTCGGCGACGCGTCGGGCGCTCGCATCGGGAACCTTCGCCGGTGGGCCTCGCTTCTTCGGGCTGCGGGCTGACAGCTCTCCCGCTTCGCGCTGGCGTCGCCACGCGCTCAGCAGCGACGAGTACAGCCCTTCGCGGCGCAGCAGCGCCCCAACCTCACCGGGCTGCGTGCAACGGTCTGCCTCCGCCAGCACCCGCAGCTTGTACTCCGCCGTGAAGCCTCGTCGCCTCGCCTTCTCCTCCACCTCGGTCTCCCGGACCCGAGCCTCTTCCACCACTGCGCTCATCGTTCCTGCCTGGGTCGCCCTGCACACTAAACTGCTGGGTACGAACTGTCTCACTCACGTTGGCAGAGAGGGCTGCTCCGGATCCGTGGACACCCGAGATGTGATGGAAAGGGCGTCCGCAGTCGGCACCGGAGTGAGGCACCTGGCCGCTCCATCCGTTCACGGGAACTCGATGTTGCCGAGGATGATGGGGCGCTTGCCGTCCTCCGCCCACAGCGTCAGGGTGAAGGGGCCTCGGGGCGCGCCTTCCACGGGGTCGGTCTCCACCAGGACGTCCATTTCGTCGCCGGGGTTGAGGATGGCGGGTGCCCACACTCGCGCGACTTTCAACTCCGCGCCATCCGGCCCCACCAGTGCCGCGCCGGTGGCCTGCCAGGGCTTCGCGCCCAGCGGGTTCTTCAGGCCCACCACCACCAGAATGCTCCTGGCCCGGAAGGTCAGGCCGGAACGGAGCACCAGGCTGTTCTTCGCGTGCTTCCGGACGTCCAGGAACTCTCTTGCGGCGACGCCGGTGCCGCCCATGTCTCCACTCACCCACAGCCCCATCAAGCCGCCGGGGCGTGCCTGTGCTGCTCGCAGCCGTGCATTCTCCTCGCGCACTTCCTGAAGTACCCGCCGTGTCTCCAGCAGCTCCCGCTGGAACGACGCTGCCGTGCGCGCTCGACGGAAAATCTCCACCTGCCGTTCGGCCCGTGCAGGCGTCTCCATGACGAGTTGAAGCGTGGCCTGGGTGGGGACCGCTCCATCCGCGAAGTGGACGGTCAGCGTGGCGCGGGACTCGTCGGCCACTGGCTCCTCGGGCACCATGATGAGGAGTTCCCGGTCCACCACCTGACGGAAGCGTCCCAGGCCGGACACCTCCGCACGCATCAGGGGGGTGTCGAAGCGGAGCACTGTGGCGACACCTTCTCCGACCCGGATTTCGGGTGGCCGGCCGCACCGCTCCGCGCCCAGCTCAACGGGGCGTTCCGTCGGCTCTCGGCAGGAGGCGGGCTGGGCGCGCGCGGGCGCCGCCGCCAGCAGGAATGCGAAAGCAAGAGGGATGGGCAGTGGCGTGGGCACGGACAATCACTTCCCTGGCGGGCGGAACAAGCCGGTGGCGGAGGTCACTATTCGAAGCGATTCACGGCATAGAGCACGGCGGTGTTGCTGACCGTGGCAGTGCCCGGGCCTGGGTCGTCGCCCTTCCGCCGGATGCCGCGTACTCCGTACTGTTCGACCATCTCCAGGCACACGGGGATGAAGTCACCTCCACGGGTGTAGGCCTGGGTGAAGCGGCCATAGACGCGGTCCGCGAAGATGAGTTCGCCCACGGCTTTTCCCGAGGTCAGGGGGCCAAAGTTCGTTCCGAGTTCGACCTGAACGCGGCCTTCCCGGACGAGGACAGGCTCTCCGAAGTCCTTGTCGTCGACGAAGGCGAGGCTGGTCCTGTCGCCGATGCGAATACCGGCCCGCTTCATGGCATCCACCGCGCCGGGGGGACAAGGTTCGCCGGGAGGCGCCGGACGCACCTGCGGGCCGCTGGGGCAGCCCAGGCCCGAGCAGGCGGCGACGGCCACCATCGTCCGGGCCGCTGCCTTGAGGGCCCGCGCGCTGGAGGCGGGCTGCTGGGAAGTCGTCACGCTGTCGGGCATCTGCTTCACGGGGAGCACTTCCTTCTTCGGGTGCGCCACCTCGGCGGTGACGGCCGCGAGGGTGGCCCCGGGACTGGGCAGGGGCGCGGCCTGCTCACTTTCCGGCGGGCCACCGGGCAAAGCCACTTCCCGGATGGGATTGCTCCCGCCACCCAGCGTGGGTGTCGCCACCCAGAGCCACGCCCCCAGCGCACACGCCAGCCCGGCGAGCACCACCGCCCAGCGAGCCGTACGTCCGCGCGCAGGCGTTCGTGGCGCCAAGGCTTCGGGAGCACGTATTTCCAGCGGCGGCTTGTGGGGCAGGGGTCCACGCCTGGGCGAGGCCCAGCGGGCGTTACCTGCCTCGGCCCACATCACCAGCGCGGCGTCATTGTCGTCCTCGGACCGGGAGTCGGGGCCGGGTGTTTCCGCGTCCTGCCGCCACTCGCACAGAGGCGCGTCCCACGCCGCGTCGGTGGCTGCGAGTGTCCGCTCTATGTCCGCGCTCAGTGCCTCCGCGCTCCCTCGGGCTTCGGGGGCCTTGGCCAGCAGCCGCAGACACAGTTCGCTCAGCGCCGGTGGCACGCGCGGATTCACCGTGTGGGGAGCGCGAGGCGCCTCGGAAATGACGGCCTCGATTTCCGAGGGGGTCACTATCTCCAGGAAGGGAGGGCGGCCCGTCAGCATCCAATAGAAGATGACGCCGAGCGCATAGACGTCATCCGCTGGCCCGCACCGGTATCGTCTGGCCGTGGCCGCGCTGCTGGCCCTGCGAAACGCCAGCGCCTCCGGGCTGCGATAGCGCATGGTGCCCGGCGGCAGGACACCCTGGGTGAGGCGGGGGCTCCGGCGAAGTCGCCCACGCCGAAGTCCACCAGGACGGGTTCACCGTCCGGCTCCCGCACCATGACGTTGGATTCCTTGAGGTCGCGGTGCACGACGCCCGCCGCGTGCGTGGCCCCCAACCCCAGGGCCATGCCGCGCAGCAGCCGTGCCACCTGTCGAGCGCTGGGGTTCTCCTCTTCCACCCACTGGTGCAGGGTCCGTCCTCGCACGCACTCCATCGCAAGGTAGAACAACCGGGGCGCCACGCCCGGGAACTTGCCGCAGGCGCGAAAGGCCACCACGTTGGGGTGACGCAGGCGCAGGAGGATGGCGACCTCGCGCTCCGGCCACCCCGCGATCCGGTGGAGGTACTGGACCTTGAGCGCGACCTCCTCGCCGTCGCGCATCGCGAGGTACACGTCGCCGCACGCGCCGCTGCCCAGCCGCTTGCCCAGGGTGAAGCCCGCGATGCGTGTCCCCGGCGAATGTTCTCGCCTCTGCGCTTCCGCCATGCCGTCTCCCAGGGGCTTCCCACCCGGCGGGCCCCACCTGAAGTGTCACCAGACGCCAGCAGGACCCCGCCGGGAGGATGCCGTTCTCGCTACTGCCAGGGAAGATGAAAGTGCTTGGTCTGACATGGCCCTGAGGGGTTTAGGTCCGCGCCATCCGATCGGCGGCCCCTGGGGTTTGGGTTAGGCTTCCGGACGAGCCATGGACGAAGAACTGGGAGCGACTTTTGGAAAGGCCGTGCGCGAGGCGCGAGCGCGGCTGGGGTTGACGCAGGTGGAAGTCGCGGCGCTGTTGGACATGCACCCCATGGTCTACAGCCGGATGGAGCGGGGGAAGATGTTGCCGCGTGTGGCCACGCTGCGGAAGGTGGCCATGGTGCTGCGGACCTCCACGGATGAGCTGCTGGGCCTCGCCCGGGAGGGCCGCGCGGGCGCGAAGAAGCAGTCCTCGCTGCAACGGCGGCTGATGACGCTTTCGGAGACGCTGGACGAAGAGAAGCTCAAGGCACTCGTCGTGATGGCGAGCGCCCTGTCCCGCTAGCACCAGGGCTCGGCTTCAGGCGTCCTTGGGGCCTCGTCCCGACAGTTCATGGGACTCGAGGCCCGATGGGAAGAGGCTCTCGTCGAGCAGCTCGACCTCGTCGCGTACCGCGCTGGCGTCGCTGATGAGCCGCGTCAGCTCCGCGGCCATGTCGGCCCGTCCGAAGGGGCGGCCGGTGCGGCGGACTTCCTGGACGAGGCATTCCCGGAGTGCCTCGCACAACGCCCCCGCCGAGCCGAAGCGCTTCGTCGCTTCCTTGTGCAGCATCCCTTGAAGGAGGGCGCGCACCTCGGGCGGCAGGCTCGCGGCGGCTCGCTCCACGTCCTGGGGACCATGGTCCTCCAGCAGCATCAGCATCTGTGTGAGCGGCAGGGAAGGGGCTCCTCCAGGCGCAGTTCACGCGACTTCGCACGTGGTGGCTCCAGCGCCTCCGCCGCGGCCGCGAACAGGTGCCGCCCCGTGGCCAGCTCCAACAGCACCAGCCCCAGCGAGAAGAGGTCCGAGGCGGCGGTCAGCGTCTGGCCCGCGAGGTACTCCGGCGACGCATAGGCCACGTCGCCCTTGAGCAGCGCCTCCGCCGTCTCCTCCCGGCCGACCAGGTGCGAATAGGCCACGCCAAAGTGCGTCAGCTTCACCTCGCCCGTGCGCGCCACCCGCACGTTGCGGGGACTGACGTCGCGATGAATCAGTCCCAGGGACCGGCCCTGCGCGTCCTTGAGCGAGTGGGCATGGTGCAGGGCGTCCGCCAGCTCCGCGGAGACGTGGAGCGCGAAGGCCAGGGATACGGGCTTCCCTCGCATGGCCATGAGGTCCAGCACGGTCTCCAGCGACGGCCCGTCCACGTGCTCCATGATGATGTACGGCTTGCCTCGGTGAATCTTGAAGTAGTGCACCTGGGCGATGGTGGGGTGGTGGAGGCGGTAGGCCAGTTGCACTTCCTCCACCAGCCGGTGCCGGCGCGCGGAGCTCGCGGGGCTGCGCACGGCCTTGATGACGACGGTGCCGGCGAGCCCGTGCCGCTGGTAGCGCTCGGCCAGGAGCAACTCCTCGCCGTTGGCCCGGCGCTCCAACATGCGGACGAACTCGAACCGCGTGTGCTCCACCGAGAAGAGAACGTGTCGCCGTTCGAACGTGAAGATGGAAGGTTCGTCCTTCTGGGTGGTCGTGAGGCGGTGCGAGGCCAATGGCGACTCCTGGGTATAGACCTTAAAGGGTTATGATTAGATAAACATGAAGAGGGCTGAGGGAGGAAGCCGCTCCCGGCGCAGGGGGGGCAGGGTGGATTTTTCCGCTGGCCTTCATGTTCATGGACGGCTCTTGTCAGGCGCCGGGGCCTCTTCTCGTCGTGAGCCGCCGGACGCCACCAGTGTGCCCGGGACTCCGCCGCGAAGCGGCCCCGTGAAAGCACGACCCGAGGAGAACACCCGGATGGACACGGAGCTGAAAGGCAGAGGCGTCCTGGTCACGGGCGGCGCCGGAGGAATCGGCACCGCCCTGGTCCATACCTTCGCGGAAGAAGGCGCGAAGGTGGCGGTGCACTACCACTCCAGTACCGAGAAGGCCCAGGCGCTGGCACGCGACGTCGGCGGCGCAGCGCTGCGCGCGGACCTGACGGTGGAAGCCGACGTGGACGCGCTGGTTCCCGCGGCGGTGGCCGCGCTGGGGCGGCTGGACGTGCTGGTCTGCAACGCGGGCGTCTGGCCCGCCCCGGATGAACCCGTCTGGGAGATGTCCCTGACGCGCTGGCGCCGCACGCTGGCGGAGAACCTGGACAGCGTCTTCCTGTGCTGCCGTGCCTTCCTGCGGCACGTGGCCACCACGAAGACGGGCAACATCGTCATCATCAGCTCCACGGCGGGGCTGTTCGGTGAAGCAGGACACGCTGACTACGCCGCCGCCAAGGGCGCGCTGGCGAGTGGCTTCCTCAAGAGCCTCAAGAATGAATTGGGCCGCATCGCGCCCCTGGGCCGCGTCAACGTCGTGTGCCCGGGATGGACGGCGGTGGACCGCAGCCGCGACAAACTGGCCCAGCCGGGCTTCGTTGAGCGCGTCACGCGGACGATGCCGCTGCGCAAGGTGGCGCAGCCGGTGGACGTGGCGCGGGCGGTGGTGTCGATCGCGTCGGACCGAATCTCCGGACATGTGACGGGTGAAGTCGTCACTGTCGCCGGAGGCATGGAAGGAAGGGTGCTGCATGACGACTGAATTGGATGTGCGGACGTACAATCGCGAGGCGTGGAACCGCCAGGTGGCCACGGGCAACAAGTGGACGCTTCCCGTCAGCCCTGAAGTCATCGCCGCGGCACGCAAGGGCGAGTGGAGCATCGTCCTCACCCCCACGAAGCCGGTGCCGCGCGAGTGGTTCGGCGACGTGAGGGGCAAGGACATCCTGTGCCTCGCGGGCTCGGGTGGACAGCAGGCTCCGGTGCTGGCAGCGGCGGGCGCCCGGGTGTCGGTGCTGGACAACTCGCCCGCACAGCTCGGCCAGGACCGCATGGTGGCGGAGCGCGAGGGCTTGGAGCTGCGGCTGGTGGAGGGCGACATGCGCGACCTCTCCGCCTTCGAGGACGCGAGCTTCGACCTCATCTTCCACCCGTGCTCCAACTGCTTCGTGGACGCGGTGCGCCCCGTGTGGCGTGAGGCGGCGCGGGTGCTGCGCCCCGGCGGCGTGCTGCTGACCGGCTTCACCAATCCCGTGAACTACCTGTTCGACCTGGCCTTGGAGAAGCAGGGCATCTTCACGCTGAAGTACCGGATGCCCTACTCGGACTTCACCAGCCTGTCCGACGAGGAGCGTCGCCGCTTCACGGACGTGGGCGAGCCGCTCTGCGTGGGGCACTCCCTGGAGGACCAGCTTGGCGGTCAGGCGGATGCGGGGCTCGCCATCGTCGGCCTCTTCGAGGACTCGTTCGGTCCGGAAGATGCCCTGTCGCAGTACTACAACGGCTTCATCGCCACCCGCGCGATGAAGCTCCCGGCGCGGTAGGGCCCGGGGCGGGGAGGCAGGCACGAAAAGGCGTCCGCTCGGGCGGATTTAACCTTCCGCGCCGCGCGGGGTTTTTCAGGGCAAGAGGCGACGGGAAGGCCGGCTCCCGAAGCCTCAGTCACCCTGAGGAGCAAACCACGATGAAGCTCATGACCGCCCTGCGTTCCGTTGCTGTCGCCTCGTTGTTCATCGCCGCGCCCGTGCTGGCCCAGACGGCCGCGCCCGAGTCCGCCAACCCGCCTGCCGCGGACGGCAAGGGGCACGGTGGGCACCACTGGCACAAGGGCAAGCGGCATGGAAACAAGATGGCCCGCATGGAGCACCGGATGGACAAGGCCGTGGCCGAAGGAAGGCTCTCCCAGGCCCAGGCCGACCAGTTCAAGGCCGAGGGCCGCCAACTGCGGGAGGAGATGAAGGCTCAGCGCGAAGCCTCGGGCGGCAAGCTCTCCGATGCGCAGCGGGAGGAGATGCGGTCGAAGATGCGCGCCTTACGCGAGAAGGTGAAGTCGGCCATGCAGGCGAACGCGCCGCAGAAGACGTAGTCCCATGCCGCACGCCAGGGGAGGGCGGCGGAAGTGCCGCCAGCCCTCCGGCGGTGGCGGGCACCGTGCTGGCGCACGCGGCGTGACGCCTCGTGGGCGACTGGCGCAGAATGCGTGGACCTGCCTTCTCGGACGAGGTCCTCATGCGCGTGTTCCCCTTGCTGGCCGTCGCCGTTCTCTTCCTCGGTTGCGGCGCGCGCTCGGGCCGCGTGAAGCCGGAGGGCCCGGAGTCCACGGTGGCTGTTCCGGATGACGCGGAGCTGCGCCGGGTGCAGACGCGGGCGAAGTACCTCTTCGATGCGGAGCGCGCCGCCATCTTCGCGACGGACCGGCTCCTCATCCAGGACGCGCTGGACCGCTCGCGCATGGAGTGGTTCTTCACGGTGCCTCGCGGAGAGGGGTGGTACTCCCTCTTCGGCACCTTGGACGACGCGGGGACCTTCACCCCGGCCTATGCCTTCAAGGCTCCGCGTGACGATGCGGAGCAGATGGCTCCGCTGCCACTCAACGAGCTGCCCGGAGACTTCAGCCCCGTCGCCCGAGCGGTGAAGACGTCGATGCTGGCCACGGTGGAGGCCTTCGAGCGGGGAGCCATCAACCCGGTGGTCTTCGTGGAGGAGGATGGGGACCTCACCGTCTATGTCCTGCAGGGGACTCGTGACCCCATGCGCTTCTATCTCGGTGGGGACATCCGCTTCCGCTACAGCCCCGACGGGCGCACGCAGCGAGAGGCGGTGCGGCTCCACCAGAGCGTCTTCGCCATCAGTCTGGAGCCGGGGCCGGAGGGCGAGCTGTACCAGGGCTCGGCGCACTCCCACGTCCTCTTCGGGGGACCGTTGGAGACGGAGCTGGCGACGCTGATGCTCTACCCGGAGCTGGGCGCGCTCACGGTCATCCACGCCGCGTCCCGCATTGCCTACTTCTTGACCCCGGACGGAGCCATCCGGGTGCTGAGCGAAGCGCCGGAGCGGCAGCGGATGTTGAAACCGGATGGGACGTTCGGCCCGCTCGACATGGAGGAGGAAGCCGCGCCTCCGCCTCCCTCGGGACAGGTTGACTTGTAGCCGGGCTCAGATGCCCAGGCGTTCGGCCCAGGCGAAGTAGGCCGCGCGCGGGTCCACGAAGGGGTCGCGGAACAGGGCCTGCACCTCCGCCTTGGCCACCTGACCACTGTCGAAGGCCTGGTACAGCCGGTCTCCGAGCAGATAGCCCAGGGCGTGACTGACGCCGTGGAACAGGCGGTCCTTGCGCAGGGGGAGGAGCTTCACGGCTTCTTCCGGCGCTTCCGCCTCCGTGGCCTTGTGGGCCAGCACGAAGGCGGCGATCTGCCGCTCCACGCCGCGGCTCTCGCCGAAGCGCTTGGCCCACTCGGCCACGCCCAGGCAGGTGCGCCGGGGGTTCACCAGCTTCGAGCCGAAGAAGCCCAGCGCCTCTTCCAGGCAGCGCGCGTAGAAGGCCTCCGAGGCGCCGCGCGGCGCGTCCATGGCGTCACCCACGGCGCAGTGCCGCACGAAGTGCGCCGCTTCCTCCGCCGCGTGGTTCAGCGACAGCGACGCCGGTAGGCCACCCTCGCGCGGGGGATGTAGCTGCTCTCACGGGAGAGGATGTGGCGGCGAAGCTGGGTCAGCTCGGCCTGGGTGAAGCGTCCGCGCCGCTGGATTCGCGCCAGGACGTCGCCGTCCGCGGCGGTGGCCACGTCCACCGTGTCCAGGGAACGGCCCACGGGCACGCCGGCGAGCCGGCCGATCAGCGCGGACATTTCGCGGAAGCGCTCGGCGGCGCCGCGATCCAACAGCGGCGCGTCTCCGGCCTCCGCCTCCAGGTAGTCCAGGAAGCTCTGCTGGCACACCACGGGGGAGGCGTTCATCAGGCACAAGGTGCCGTCGGCCAGCTCCACGGCCTCCGCGGCGCCAACGCGGCCTTCGCGCGCCAGCCGCCACCAGACGCCTTCCGCGTTCTGGTACACGACCAGCCCCTTGCGCGTCTCCGTGCCGAGCGCACGCTCCACCTGCGCGGGCAGGTGGCACGGCGCCACGTGGTACTGGCCCACCAGGACCATGACCAGCGGCCGGTCCGGCGCGCGGGCGGCGCGGGCGATGCGTTCGGCGGCGTAGGCGTCGCGAAGCTCCAGCGAGCGCTCACCCTGCGCCCGGCGGTCGATGCCCACCACTTCCAGCTTCTGCTTGCGCGCGAAGGAGAGCAGGACGCGCGTATTGGACCAAACCCCCGAGCCGTGTCCCAGCTTCGCCAGCAGGGAGCGCTCGGTGATGCGGCCGGCGCGCCAGGCGTCCACGGTGGCCTGGTGACGGCCCTCCACGCACTCCAGCGCCATGATGACGCGGCGGCCCGAGGCCTGCGCCCGCTCCACCAGTGAAAGGTAGGTTTCCTGCGCGAGCGGGAGCGTGTGGTAGTCGCCGACGTAGACGACGTCCGCCGCCTGTACCTGCTGGTACACGGCGGACAGCGTCGTGACGCTCCGGTAACCCGAGGTGCGCCGCCGGAAGCGGGTCTCGTAGGTTCGGAAGGATGCCGTCTGTCCGTCAACCACTCGGGCAATCTGCGCGCGCTGGCGTCGGAACAGGGCGAGGTGCAAGGCGAGCGAAGCGCGCATGGAGTGCCGCAATCCCTCGCACGCCACCGCAGGCCCGGCAAAAAAACGGCGCGTCCGTGTGGCGGGAGCGTTCCTTGACTGGG
Organism: Myxococcus sp. MxC21-1; assembly: GCF_032612255.1. Lineage (NCBI taxonomy): Bacteria > Pseudomonadati > Myxococcota > Myxococcia > Myxococcales > Myxococcaceae > Myxococcus > Myxococcus sp. MxC21-1. The sequence continues at coordinate 5,183,195 of NZ_CP123278.1, read as the reverse complement.
GCGGAAGGCCAATGGACCATGGCTCTCAGCCTTGAAGACCGCACACGCTCGCGCGACCCTCCTCAGCCTGGTCCTCGTCATGGCGGTGCCCGGCCGTGCCGAGGAGCCGGGGCTCTTGCATTCCCCACCAGAACGCGCCGAGCCGCGCGTCGCGCTGCAACTCGACGGTACGCTGGTGGAAGGCCGCCGCGTCCTCGAGCTGTACGTGCGCTACCGCGGCCCGGGCGAGCCTATGCCCGCCGCCCCATGGAGCGGGAGTACGGCGACCTGTACCGGGCCGTGATTCCCGCGGAGCACGTCATCCCGCCCGGCATCGAGTACTACGTCGAGGGCCTCACCGCGGATGGCCAGCGCGTGCCGCTCTTCCAGTCCGCCTCGCGCCCCGCACGCGTGCTCGTGGGCGGCGAGACGCCGGCCAGTGCGTCCATCGTCCGGTCCACGCCACCGCCCGAGCGCCGGCCCCCGCCGAGCCGGACGCCACCGCGCGCCGCTCCGCCCGAGCCTGCGCCGCCTCCCGAGCGCACGCCTCCGCCCGAGCGCTCCCGCGCACAGGCATCCGCGCCGCGAAAGGATGCGCCCCCGGCGACGCCGCAGGACGACTCCATGGCCGCGCTCACGGCGGACCTGCCCCCGGATGCGCCCACGGAGGCTTCGTCGTCGGCACGGCCGTCCCGGACCTCCGCGGCGGCAGGCAGCGCGCCCGCATCGCGTGAGCCGGCGGCCCCGCGGTCCGAACTGGAGGAGGACCGCCCTCTACAGCGCCGAGGACACGCTGGCCCTGGCCACGCGCCACGAGGCGGCGGTGCGGACGGTGCCCGCCATTGGCGCCTCGTTCAGTCAGCAGCAGTTGCGTTCCCTGGGCGCGCGCACCGTGGCGGACGTCCTGGACGTGGTGCCCGGCCTGTCGGTCAGCAGGGATGTGCAGGGCTTCCACCGCACCGCCATTCGGGGCCTGCGCAATGACGCGGAGGTCCTTTTCCTCCTCAACGGTCACCGCCTCAACAGCTTCTTCGACGGCAAGGCGCTGATGAACCTGCCGGTGGAGAACCTGGAGCGGGTGGAGGTCATCCGCGGCCCTGGCTCCGCTCTCTATGGCGCCGGTGCCTTCCTGGGTGTGGTCAATATCGTCACGGACACGTCGGACGGCGTTCGCACGGCCGTGTCCGTCGGCGGTTACCCGGGACAAGACGACCGGCTCGCCGTCACGGGGAACGGACACCTCTCCGCGGGGCACACCGCTGGGAATCTGCGCGTCTTCGCGGACATCGACGTGTGGAGCCAGGCCGGCGACTCCACCGTCATCGAGAACGATGGCCTGGACGACGAGTCGCGCTCGCAGGGGCTCCGCGACGTGACGGACCCGGCGGGGCGCACCCGCGACGAGCGCTTCCTCTTCAACGCGGGCGCGGGCGCCACCTACGCCATGGGCGACGCGGGCCGCCTGGGAGCCTCCGCGCGCTTCCTCACCGAGCGCCGCAGCGCCCTGGTGGGCCTCTTCGACACGGTGGGCGAGGACTCCAAGCTGGGCTGGAACGTCTTCCTCGCGGACCTGACCTGGGAGCGCTCCTTCGGCCCCGACGTGACGCTCCGCGCGCGGGCCGGGTATGACCAGCAGTCCACCGACCGCTTCTTCCAGATCACCCCTCACGACTTCAGCGCCGGCACGGGCACGAACCGCCTGTTCGAAGAGGGGATGCAGGAGCAGACGCGCGTCTCCGTGCGCTCGCTCACCGGCTCCGTGGACGCGGACGTGGCCCTGGGCGCCTACAACCGCCTCTCCCTGGGCGCGGTGGTGGAGCAGCAGTCGCTGGGTGAATACGACTACGTGACGAACTACACCCTGGACGCCCAGGTGCGTCCGGACGGCCTGACGCGGCCGGAGGGCCTGGTGGACCTGACGAGCGGCGCCGCATCCCGCCGCCTCAACGTGGGCCTGTTCGCGCAGGACCAGTGGACCGTCGTCAACGCGCTCACGCTCACGTTCGGCGTGCGCATGGACGCCACCCAGCTGCCCACGGTGGACGCGTCCGGCGCCATCAACGGCACCCGCTTCGTGCCCACCCTCAATCCGCGCGTGGGACTGGTGTTCGCGGCCACCGACGCGCTGGTGCTCAAGGCCCTCTACGGGCGTGCCTTCCGCGCGCCCACGCTGCAGGAGTTGGTCGAGCGCATTCCGGACACGGAGTACAACCAGGGCCGCTTCGAGGGGAACCCGCGCCTCCAGCCCGCCACGGTGGACACCTTCGAGCTGGGCGCGGACCTCATCCAGTCGGCGGGGGACGCGCGCGTGCGGCTGCGCGCCAACGCGTACGTGGCCCTCTTCGGCTCGCCCATCGTCCCCGTGGACACGTCGGGCAACATCGTCCCGCTGCGCAACCGCGAGCTGGGCGTGCGCGTGTACGGCGTGGAGGGCGAGGCCCGGCTGGAGGCCTCCAAGCGCGCGTATGCGTGGCTCAACGCCAGCATCTCCCGCGCGGAGGACCTGGAGCTGCCCGCCCAGTCCCGCCTGCTCACCGACACGCCGCAGGCGCGCTTCAACGCCGGCGTGACGATGCCCATTGGCGCCTATGTGAATTTCGACGTGGTGGTGCGCACGGGCGCGGAGCGGCGCAACAACAGCCGCTCCGTGCTGGAGCTCATTCGCCGCTACAAGATTCCGTCCTACAGCCTCATCACCGCGCAGCTGCGCACCGAGCCCATCCTGGAGCACTTCGAGGTGGCCCTGGTGGCGCACAACCTGTTCGACAATGACCTTCGCGACGACGTGCCCCGTCCGGACCGTGTCCCCGGGCTGCTCCCGCGCGAGGGCATGTCCGGATTCCTCACCGTGAGGGCCCACTACTGATGCCGCGCTCCCGCTCCCTGTTCGCCGCGCTCACCCTCGGGCTGGGCGCCTTCCACGGCGGCTGCATCGCCTACAACGATTCGTGCCAGCCCCTGGTGGAGGACCCTGACGCCGTCGTGGGCTACCTGGCCGACGATGTGCTCCTGGACAAGGTCTACACGCGGCACGACAACAATGCGCTGGGCCAGCTCGTCGCGGATGCCCTCCTGCACGCGGAGGATGACTCCACCCGCCCCGCGGTGCTGGGCGTCGTCAACGGCGGCTCGCTGCGCCAGGAAGGTCTGTGCGTTACGCGGACCGAGCTGCGCCAGGGCCCGCTCACGGATGGCGTGCTCCACGAGCTCATCCTCTTCGAGAACCTCGTCGTGACGGTGGACCTCACGGAGAAGGAGCTCGTGGACATGCTGGAGCTGTCCGTGGGCGCGCTGTACCTGGAAGGGCAGAGCATCGCGTCGCCTTCCGGCGCCTTCCTTCACGTGTCCGAGGGCAGCTCGCTGCGCGTGGACTGCGCCCAGCCGAAAGGCTCGCGCGTGCGCGAACTGACGGTGGGTGGGGTGCCCGTGGCGCTGCCAGCGCGCGAAGACGCGTCCATCCGCTACCGCGTGGCCATGAACGCGTACATCCTGGAGGGAGGAGACGGCTACGGCGCGGCGCTGGGCAACGCTGGGCAGAACCCGGACCGCAACCCGGTACAGGCTCGCAAGCTGGGCGGTACGGAAGCCAACCTCGCTTCGGCGTACATGAAGGCAAAGCACCCAACGCCCGTGCAGGCGCTGCGCGAGGAGTCGCGAGTCATCTTCCAGAACTGCGCCCTGCCCGCGAGGCCCGCGGGCAGGTGAGGGTGGGGGACCGGGCGTGAAGCCGGCCCTCCGGAACTACTTGGGCTCTTCGGAGGGCGCCACTGCCACGGCCGTCACCGGCTGGGCGGGGGCGGGCGCGGGGGCCGCGGGACGAGGAGGCGGGCTGAGCACGTCGTTGACCGACGGCATCTTCCGGATGTCCCCGCGCGCCACCTTCCACGCCTGCTGGACAATCCAGGACAGCGAGCGGTCCTGCCTCGTCGCCTCACGCTGGATCTCCTCCAGCATGTCCTCGGGGAAATAGAGACTCTGTTTACGATGGTCCGTCGTAGCCATCCGTCGTTACTCCTCCCGAGGGTCCTGGCGCTCGTCGCCAGTCACGTCATTCACGGCGGGGAACGACTTGATGCGCTCGCGGGCGATCTTCCACGCCTGCTGCACGACCCAGGAAAGGGAGCGGTCCTGGCGGGTCGCCTCTTCCTGGATCTCCTTCAGCATCTCCTCGGGGAAGTACAGCGACTGCTTGCGCTTGTCGGTGCCTGCCATACTTGGGTCTCCGGGGCGGATTCGGGGTGACGACCTGAACACACCTGGGCCGTTATCCGACAGACTCCCAAGAGGGTCAACGGTTTCCAAGGACTCATTCCGAGGTCGCACGGTCTGTCCCCGTGCTCGTCCAGTTGCACGTAAGCTGTGCAACCATGCGCGAAAAAGGAAACGCCCCGGACTCCACGAGGGAGTCCGGGGCGCTTCGGAAAGAGGGACCGCCCGGGGAAATCTCCAGGCGGGCCCGTGGACCCAGAGGGGGAGGGGGGGGACCCCTAGGTCCAACAGCTCAAAATTCGACCGTCTCAAGAACAGCGTTCGCGGCCGCGTGTATTTCCGCTACCGCCTCAACGCCGATTCGATGTTGTGGCGATCATAAGAATCAGCCCCCCTGCCTTCAACCGCACGTGCCTCTGTAACCCGCTCACCCGACACTCCATTCCACCGCGGTCCGATGCCCCGTCACGATTCCGCCACGCAGCTGCTGACGACGACGCTTCAAGAGGCGTACACCCGGCTGGGACTCGAGGGAGGTTCGGTGCTGCTCGCCGTTTCCGGCGGCGCGGACTCCACGGCCCTCCTGGTGGGAACCGCGCTCGTTGCCGAGCGACTCCGGCTTCGCGTGGAGGTGGCCTCGCTGGACCATGGCCTGCGTCCCGAAGCGGCGGAGGAGGCCCGTCAGGTGTCCGTCCTGGCGGCCGTGCGGGGGCTGCCCTGCCACGTCCAGGCGCTAAGGCTGCATCCAGGGGCCGGCATCGAGGCGCGCGCGAGGAGGCTCGCTACGCGGCGCTGGACGCGCTCCGCCTCGAGCGGGGCCTGGACGTGGTGGCCACCGCGCACACCGCCACGGACCAGGCGGAGACGCTGCTCATGCGACTGGCCCGAGGCACCGCCCTGCGCGGCGCGGTGGGCATCCACGAAGCGCGCCCCGGACTGGTGCGCCCCCTGCTGTCGTGCACGCGGGAGGATGTGGTGGCCTTCCTGGCGGAACAGGGTGTCGCCTATGCGACAGACCCGATGAACGCTGACCCTGTCCACTTCCGGACGCGCGTTCGCCTTGGAGTGCTACCCGCCCTGTCTCGCGCCGCCGGCTTCGCGGTGGAGGGGCACCGGCCGCCTTCGCGCGCGTGGTCGCGGAGGACGAGTCGCTGCTGGCGTCCATGGCGGACGCGGCCTTCGACCGGCTGCGCCTGGAGGATGGCGCGCTGGATGCGGTGGGCGTGCGCGCGCTGGAGCCCGCGCTGCGCCGGCGGGTGCTCGCCCGGCTGGTGGCCGGCACGGAGGCCGCGGTGGATGAGGCCACGCTGGCCCGGGTGCAGCGCGCGGTGGCCCAGGGCGGTACGGCCACGTTGGGGCGGGGCTACGTGCTGCGCGCGACCAGCGGACGGGTGCGCTGCGTGCGGCAGGTGCCGTCCACTCCACCGGCTGAACTTCGGCTGGAGCACGCGGGTTCGCGGGGCGCGCTCGTGGGGACGGGCTGGAATTTTTCCGTCGAGTTCGCACCTCCACCTGCGGGCGTGCTCGGGCTGGCGCTCGGGGACGGGACGCGCTGGCCGCTGACCGTGCGGACACGCCGCCCCGGCGACCGGGTGTGCACTGCCAGGGGACAACGCAAGCTCCAAGATGTGTTGGTTGATCTTCGAGTGCCCGCGGAAGCACGGGCCACGCGGCCGGTGGTGGCGGATGCCGAGGGGCAGGTGTTGTGGCTCCCCGGCCTCTGGTCTCCAGTGGCTCCGCGTGCGGCCGCCAGGGAGTACCTCTGGGCGGTCCCTCCCGGTTCGAGCATTCAGCGGACCGCGGCGTTATAGAGTGGCAGAGGCGCAGTTCGGGGGATGGGCGCGGCCCCCTAAATAGTTGAGGGCTTTTTGCTGTTGCTGATACGGTCCGTCGCTGGGTAGCTCGCCTGGTGTCGGCCAAGTGATGGATAAAGCTGAGGTTCTTCCCAGCGCGGCCCTCATCCCGCCGAGTTCCGAAAGGGCAGCTGACACGTGCGTTCGACTTACAAGACCATCGGGCTCTGGGTCATCCTGATCGTCCTCTTCTTCGCCTTCTACAATTTCTTCTCCCAGGGCAACGACCAGGTCCAGGAGCCGTCCTTCACCCAGTTGCTGACGAAGGTGGAGGAGAAGAAGGTCCAGGAGGTTGCCGTCAAGGGCAACACCTACTCCGGCAAGTACACCGACACGTCGGAGAAGTTCCGTACGACGGGGCCGGCGCCGGATGCGGCCATGCTGAACCAGCTCCGCAGCAATGGCGTGGACGTGAAGTACGAGCGGGAGGAGCAGAACAGCCTCTGGCTGACCATCCTCGGTCAGTGGATGCCGGTCGTCTTCCTGTTCCTGTTCTTCATCTTCTTCATGCGCCAGCTGCAGGGTGGCAGCGGCAAGGCCATGACGTTCGGCAAGTCGAAGGCCAAGCTCCTCAGCGAGAGCCACAACAAGGTCACCTTCGCGGACGTGGCCGGCGCGGACGAGTGCAAGGAAGAGCTCGAGGAGATTGTCGCCTTCCTCAAGGACCCGAAGAAGTTCACCAAGCTGGGCGGCCGGATTCCCAAGGGCGTGCTGATGATGGGCTCGCCGGGAACGGGCAAGACGCTGCTCGCCCGTGCGGTGGCCGGCGAGGCCGGCGTGCCGTTCTTCTCCATCTCCGGCTCGGACTTCGTGGAGATGTTCGTGGGCGTGGGCGCCAGCCGCGTCCGTGACCTCTTCGAGCAGGGCAAGAAGAACGCCCCCTGCATCATCTTCATCGACGAAATCGACGCCGTGGGCCGTCACCGTGGCGCGGGCCTGGGCGGTGGACACGACGAGCGCGAGCAGACGCTCAACCAGCTCCTCGTGGAGATGGACGGCTTCGAGTCCAATGACGGCGTCATCCTGATTGCCGCCACCAACCGTCCGGACGTGTTGGATCCGGCGCTCCAGCGTCCCGGCCGCTTCGACCGGCGCATCGTGGTGCCGCGTCCCGACGTGAAGGGCCGCCTGGGCGTGCTGAAGGTGCACACCCGCCGCGTGCCGCTGGCGCCGGAGGTGGACCTGGAGGTCATCGCTCGCGGTACGCCGGGCATGACGGGCGCGGACCTGGAGAACCTCGTCAACGAGTCGGCGCTGATGGCCGCGCGGCAGAACAAGGAGCGCGTGGACCTGAGCGACTTCGAGGCCGCCAAGGACAAGGTCTTCATGGGCCCCGAGCGGCGCTCCATGATCATGACCGAGAAGGAGAAGAAGAACACCGCCGTCCACGAGGCGGGCCACGCGCTGCTGGCCAAGCTCCTCCCGGGCTGCGACCCTCTCCACAAGGTCACCATCATCCCGCGCGGCCAGGCCCTGGGCGTCACCTGGAGCCTGCCCACCGAGGACAAGGTCAACGGCTACAAGAAGCAGATGCTGGACCAGATCTCCATGGCCATGGGCGGCCGCATCGCCGAAGAGCTCATGTTCAACGAGATGAGCAGCGGCGCCGCCAACGACATCGAGCGTGCCACCGAGACGGCCCGCGCCATGGTGTGCCGCTGGGGCATGAGCGAGAAGATGGGCCCCCTGGCGTTCGGCAAGAGCGACGGTGAGGTGTTCCTGGGCCGCGACTTCAACTCGTCCAAGGACTACTCCGAGGACACCGCCCGGCAGATTGACGCCGAGGTCCGCAGCATCGTCGTGGGCTGCTACGAGCGCGGCAAGAACCTGCTGACGGAGAACATCGAGGCCCTGCGCCGCGTGTCCGACGCGCTGGTGGAGTACGAGACGCTGGACGCCGAGGACGTCAACATCCTCCTCCAGGGTGGGCAGCTGACCCGTGAGCGTCCGCCCCCGCGCGTGAATGCGCCCCCGAAGGCGACGGAGAAGAAGGACAAGCGGAAGATTCTCGACGCGCTCGAGGGCCTGCCGACGATGGAGCCGAAGAAGGCCTGAGCGTCACGCCCTTCCAGCGGTTGAGCTGAAATGAAGAAGGCCCTTCCCAGCAGCGTGGGAAGGGCCTTCTGCTTTGCGGGCTCCCGGGAGTCCACGCGCCTACGGGTAGCGCACGGGGAGGGGGGCCTCGGGCAGGGGGATGAACTCCGTCTCATCCGGGACGGCGGCGAAGCGGCCGGCCTTCCAGTCCTCCTTCGCCTGCTCCAGCCGCTCCTTCGAGCTGGAGACGAAGTTCCAGAAGATGTAGCGCGGCCCGTCCATGGGCTCCCCGCCGAGCACCAGCAGCCGCGCCGCCGCGGTGGCGCGGAGGGTGACGGCGCCGCCGGGCCGGAAGACGAGCAGCTCTCCTGGCTCGAAGGCCATTCCGTCCACCTCCACGGTGCCCTGGACGAGGTACATCGCCCGCTCCTCGTGCTCGGCCGGAACCACGAAGCGCGCGCCGGCCTCCAGCGCCACGTCCGCGTAGAACATGTCCGACAGCGTCTGCACCGGCGAGCGCTGACCGTGCACGGTGCCGGTGATGACGCGCATCCGCGCGCCCTCGCCCTCGTGGCAGGGCATCTGGTCCTCGGGGTGGTGAACGAACGCTGGGGCCGTCTCCTCGTGGCGCTTGGGCAGCGCCACCCACGCCTGCATGCCAAAGAGCTTGCTGCCCGCGGCGCGTGGGCCGGGGCCGGTGCGCTCCGAGTGGACGATGCCGTTGCCCGCCGTCATCCAGTTCACCGCGCCGGGGCGGATGGGCTGCACCGTGCCCAGGCTGTCCCGGTGCATGACTTCGCCGTCGAAGAGGTAGGTGACGGTCGCCAGCCCGATGTGCGGATGCGGCCGCACATCCAGGCCGTGGCCGGGTTGGAAGCCGGCGGGGCCCATCTGGTCCAGAAAGACGAAGGGCCCCACCATCCGGCGGCGGGCCGAGGGCAGCGCGCGCCGCACCTCGAACCCGTCGCCCAGGTCGCGTGAGGGCGCGACGATGAGTGTCTCCATCGAAGGAGGAAGCTGCTCCGCGTTCAAGTCGTCCCGGCTCATGTCGTGCTCTCTTTCGTTCAGCGATGTGGCCTCAGGCCAGGTCGAACAGCAGCGCTTCCACCGGCTCCGTGGCGGAGAGGACGAGCTGCGACTCGTCCGCCACCGCGGCGCCGTCCCCGGCCTTCAGCTCCACGCCGTTGAGCGTGGCCTTGCCGCGCGCCAGCTGCAGCCGGCGTGGCGGCCCGGAGCGAGCGTGTACGTCGCCTGTTCGCCCGTGCCCAGCAGCGTCGCGTGAAGCACCACGTCCTGGTGCACCGTGAGGCTGCCGTCGCGGGCGTCCGGGCTGGCCACCACCCGCCAGCGGCCCTGGCGCTCTGCCTCCGGGAAGGCCTTCTGCTCGTAGCCAGGCGTCAGGCCCTTGCGGTCCGGGATGATCCAGATCTGCAGGAAGTGGAGGCTCTCATCCGCGCCGTTCATCTCGCTGTGCAGCACACCGGTGCCGGCCGTCATCCGCTGGATTTCGCCGGCGCGCAGCAGTCCCTCGCCGCCCGTGCTGTCGCGGTGGGCAATGGCGCCGTTCAGCGGGTAGGTGATGATTTCCATGTCCCGGTGAGGGTGCGTACCGAAGCCCTCGTGGGGCGCGACGCGGTCCTCGTTGATGACGCGCAGGGCTCGGAAGCCCATGAAGTCCGGGTCGTAGTAACTGGCGAAGGAGAAGGTGTGGTGGGAGTCCAGCCAGCCGTGGTTGGCGTGACCGCGGGCTTCCGAGGGGCGAATGGCAATCATGGCGTTCCTTTCCACAGCAGAACCTGGATGGCGGCCGCTGTTTCGAGAGTCATGATGTGCGCGAGGGCCTTTCGGGACTAGGCGTGGACAATGGGAAGCATCGTTCCACGGATGGAACGATGTCCCGTTCAGCCGGGGATGGGCCAGTGCTCGCGCAGGCACTCCACGAAGGCCATCACCTTGGGGGAGTGGTGCCGCGTGCTCGGGTAGACGGCGTGGACGGGCGCGCCCGTGGAGCTCCAGTCCGGCAGGATGCGCTGCAAGCGCCCGGCGGCCAGCTCCGAGGTGAAGGGGAGGTTGGGGAGCAGGGCGATGCCGGAGCCCGCCCGCGCCACCGCGTAGAGCATGTCCGGCTCATTCACGACGATTCGGGCGGGCACCTTGATGTCCACCGAGCGGTTGCCGGAGTGGAGCGTCCAGACGTTGTTCTCCAGGCCCGCGCCGAAGAGGAGGCAGTCGTGCTTCTCCAAGTCCTTCGGAGCCTTGGGTGTCCCACGCGCCTTGAGATAGCTGGGCGCCGCGATGACGACGCGCTCCACGATGCCCAGCCGCCGCGCCATGAGTGACGAGTCCGCCAGCCGCCCGGCGCGAATCGCCACGTCGAAGCCTTCCGCCATCAGGTCCACGGTGCGGTCGGTACACACCATCTCGAGCTGGACCTCGGGGTACTGCTTGATGAAGGTGGACACCAGGGGGCCGATGAAGCTGAACGTCAGTGGCGTCGTCACGCGCAGCAGGCCGTGGGGGGCGGCCTGCATCCGCGTCACGGCCAGCTCGGCCTGCTCCGCCTCCGCGACGATGCGCGCGCAATGTTCGTAGTACGTCCGGCCCACGTCGGTGAGGCGCAGCTTGCGCGTGGTGCGCTGGAGCAGCTGCGCGCCGACCCGCGTCTCCAGCTCCGACACCTTCCGGCTCACCGTGGACTTGGGCATCCGCAGCCCACGTGCCGCCGCGGTGAAGCTGCCTGCCTGTACCACGCGTGCGAAGACGAGCAGCTCGTTGAGGTCCATCTCCCGTCCTTCCCGGAGCGTTGTTCCATGGGTGGAACAGTTCTTCCAGTCTGGCCCATCTAATCAAGCCCGGGGGCCACCGCTACCTTCCTCCTCGTCGAACACACCGCTTCACACAAAAAGGAAGGCACCTCATGGCCACCACGACCTGGAACATCGACACCACCCACTCCGGCATCCACTTCTCCGTCCGCCACATGGTCATCGCGAAGGTTCGCGGCAGCTTCCGCAAGTACAGCGGCGCCATTTCGCTGGACGAGCAGGACATCACGAAGTCCTCCGTCGCGGTCACCATCGAGTCGGCCAGCATCGACTCCGGCGTCGAGCAGCGTGACAACCACCTGCGCTCGCCGGACTTCTTCGACGTGGAGAAGTTCCCCAGCATCACGTTCAAGAGCACGAAGGTGGAGAAGGCGTCCGGGAACGGGCTGAAGGTGACGGGCAACCTGACCATCCGCGACATCACCCGCGAGGTGGTGCTGGACGCCGAGCAGCTCGGCGCGGGCAAGGACCCTTGGGGCAACGTCAAGGCCGCGTTCGAGGCGAAGACGTCGGTGGACCGCCGCGACTTCGGCCTGACGTGGAACCAGGCGCTGGAGGCGGGCGGCGTGCTCGTCGGTGAGAAGATTGAAATCGCCATCGAGGTCCAGGCGGTGAAGGCGCAGGCCGAGCAGGCGGCCTGAGCCACCCACGCGGACCGCTCCGGAGGCGCCTTCACCGGGCCTCCGGTCCACCTTCTTCTCCCGGAGCCCCGATGACGACCCACAGCCAGACCGAGAAGCCCGGAGTGTTTCGCCAGGTCCTGCGGACCGGCACGCATACCCTGCATGCGGACGTGGCCCCCGCGCTGGGCGGAGAGGACTCCGCGCCCGGCCCGCACGACTACTTCGACGCCGCGCTGGCGGCATGCAAGGCCCTGACGGCCACGTGGTACGCGAAGCGTCATGGCCTGGCCCTGGAGCGTGTGGAGACGCACGTCGAACGGGATGATTCGCGGGAGCGGCAGGGCACCTACACGCTGAAGGTGAAGCTGGCGTTCCACGGGGCGCTGCCGCCGGCGGACAAGCAGCGGCTGTACAACGCCGTCGCGCAGTGCCCCATCCACAAGCTGATGACGACGTCCACGGTGGACATCGTGACTGAGCCGCTCGAAGCCTGAGCCCCCGGGCGCGCTCGGGAGCGGTAGGGTAGGGAAGCGCGTCCCGTCCTGGTGGCGGTACGCGGTCCCCTCCCTGGAGCCTCCCGATGATTCGCGCCCGCCCCCTGACTTCGGAGCACCCGGAGGACCTCATCCTGGCCTTCCGGCGGATGGGGCTGCCGGAGCCCACGCAACGGACCCTGCTGGAGACGCTGCCATTCACTCGGCTCCTCCTCACCGGGTTGACTCCCCAGGACGAGGCCTTCCTCCTGACGCTGTCGGAGGCGTTTCCCGAATGGCTTCCCGGGGACGTCCACTCCCGTTCGGGGACGGGGCTCCTGACGGGGCGCGCCGAGCAGTTCCGGCGGCTGGTCACGGCTGCTCGCACCGACGCCCGGGGTCTGTCCGCGTTGGCATCGGCGGTGGCGTCCGCGCTGGCCGCGGGCGTGGCGCCTGCGGTGCTGACGTTGGGCGAAAGGCGCTTCGAGTGGGGCGCCCGCACCTACGTCATGGGCGTGGTGAACGCGACGCCGGACAGCTTCTCGGATGGCGGGCGCCATGCCGGGACGGACGCCGCCATCGCCCACGGGTTGGCCCTGGCCGAGGCGGGGGCGGACCTGCTCGACGTGGGCGGCGAGTCCACCCGGCCCGGCTCCCTGCCGGTCAGCGCCGACGAGGAGCTGGCGCGGGTGATTCCCGTCATCGAGGGCCTGCGGGCCCGGACCGATGTGCCGCTTTCCGTGGACACCACCAAGGCCGCGGTGGCGCGCGAGGCGTTGAAGGCCGGTGCGCAGCTCATCAATGACATCACCGGCTTCAGCTCCGATGCCGGCCTGCCCCGCGTGGTGGCCGAGGCCGGCGCCGCCTGCTGCCTGATGCACATCCAGGGCACTCCGGCCACGATGCAGCAGGCGCCGCGCTACGACGACGTCGTCGAGGACGTGCTGGCCTTCCTGGAGGCAGCCATCCTCCGGGCCGGGTCGGCGGGCATCCCCGGGGGCGCATCCTCCTGGACCCCGGCATCGGCTTCGGGAAGACCTTCGAGCACAACCTCTTCCTGCTGCGCCGCCTCCCGGAGTTGCGCGTGCTGGGGCTGCCGCTGCTGGTGGGCACGAGCCGCAAGGGCTTCCTCGGCCGGTTGGCGGGCGGCAAGCCAGCCTCCGAACGGCTGGCGGCGACGTTGGGCTCGGTGGCCGCCATGGCGGCGCTGGGGGGCCGACGTGGTCCGCGTCCATGACGTGGCCGAGGTCCGGGACGCGCTGGCCGTCGCGGACGCCATCCGGCGGTGCGAAGACGGAGGAACGTTCTACGCCCGGTAACAAGGTGTGGCTTACAGCCCTCAAGCTGTGGCCGGAACCTTCACCTTCCGCTGGCCGCCCCCCGAGCCGCCGTGTATGGACGGCGGCGATTCGGTTGGTACTGATTTCGCAACCTCTTTTAGTCTGCGTCGGCCCGCATGCCTGGGTGGTTGCCCAGGGAGCAGTGGGTTCCTAACTTCGAGCCCGCGTGGTGGGCGGGGTATAAGCCCCGACGTCGAGAGGCCGGCGCAGGCCCGGCGTGGGAAAGGCGGAGCGGCACACATGGCGTACAGGATGAACATGCCTCCGAAGGAGGCGCAGGCTTCCCAGAAGCTGTTCGGCACGGATGGTGTTCGCGGGAAGGCGAACGTCTATCCCATGACTGCCGAGGTCGCGATGCAGCTCGGGCGGGCGCTCGCGTTCCTCATCCGCAACGGCCCCCACCGCCACCGCGTCATCGTGGGCAAGGACACGCGGCTGTCCGGCTACATGCTGGAGCAGGCGCTGGCCTCCGGCCTCACCTCCATGGGCGTGGACGTGGAGCTCGTCGGGCCGCTGCCGACCCCGGGCATCTCCAACATCACCACCTCCATGCGGGCGGACGCGGGCGCCGTCATCTCCGCGTCCCACAACCCCTACGAGGACAACGGCATCAAGTTCTTCTGGCGCGACGGCTTCAAGCTGCCGGACGAGACGGAAGGCAAGATTGAGGAGCTGGTGTCCAGCGGCTCCATCGACTCCATCCGTCCCACGGCCACGAAGATTGGCCGGGCCTTCCGCATGGAGGACGCGCGGGGCCGCTACATCGTCTTCCTGAAGGCCACCTTCCCGCGCGAGCTGACGCTGGAGGGGATGACCATCGTCGTCGACTGCGCCAACGGCGCGGCCTACAAGACGGCGCCCGCCGTGCTGGAGGAGCTGGGCGCCAAGGTGATTGCGCTCGGCGTTTCGCCGGACGGCAAGAACATCAACCACAAGTGCGGCGCCCTCTATCCGGAGAACCTGGCCAAGACGGTGGTGAAGCACGGCGCGCACCTGGGCATCGCCCTGGACGGTGACGCCGACCGCCTCATCGTCGTGGACGAGAAGGGCAAGGTCGTCGACGGCGACGCCATCATGGCCATCTGCACGGGCGAGCTGGTGGCCCGCAAGCAGCTGAAGAAGAAGATGTTGGTCTCCACGGTGATGAGCAACATCGGCCTGGAGCGCGCGGTGGCGCGCTGGGGCGTGAAGGTGGCTCGCACGCGCGTGGGTGACCGCTACGTCGTCGATGAGATGCGCCGCAATGGCTACAACCTGGGCGGCGAGCAGAGCGGCCACCTCATCTTCCTGGACCACACCACCACGGGTGACGGAACCCTGGCGGCGCTCCAGTTGCTGGCGGTGATGTGCCGGGCGGGCAAGCCCCTGAGCGAGCTGGCCTCCATCTTCGAGCCCGTGCCCCAGACGCTGGTCAACGTCGTCGTGAAGCAGAAGAAGGAGCTGGGCGAGCTCCCGACGGTGATGAAGGTCATCAAGAGCGTGGAGCAGCGGCTGGGCAACACCGGCCGGGTGCTGGTGCGCTTCTCCGGCACCGAGCCCAAGGCCCGCGTCCTCATCGAGGGCGAGGACGCTGCCCGCAACCAGGCCTACGCGAAGGAAATCGCGGACGCGCTGTCCAAGGCCCTTAGCGTCTGAGGGCCGCTGCGAACGGTGGTTGACTTCCGGACGCAGCCAGCGTGAAGAAGGACCGGCGCGCACCGGGGCCTTTCGACAATCCCATGGCCGCGCATGAGCGAGGTGCGGTCGATGGGACAGCGACTGGGTGTCAACGTGGACCATGTGGCGACGCTGCGTCAGGCGAGGCGCACCACGTATCCGGATCCGGTGACGGCCGCGGCGCTGGCGGAGCTTGCCGGCGCGCAACAAATCACCATCCACCTGCGCGAGGACCGGCGTCACATCCAGGACCGGGATTTGCGCATCCTCCGTGAGACGGTGCAGACGCTCCTGAACCTGGAGATGGCCGCCACCGCGGAGATGGTGAAGCTCGCCTACGAGCACAAGCCGGACGTGGTGACGCTGGTGCCCGAGCGCCGCGAGGAGCTCACCACGGAGGGCGGCCTGGAGGTCGCCAACCAGCGCGAGCACATCGCGAAGATCATCAAGAACCTGAAGGACGGCGAGATTGCCGTCTCGCTCTTCATCGACCCGGACCTGGACCAGGTGCGGGCGGCGCACAAGGTGAACGCGGACCGCATCGAGCTGCACACGGGCCGCTACTGCGAGGCGCGCAACGAGAAGGAGCGGGCCCGGGAGCTGGCGCGCATCATCGACGCGGCCAAGGCGGGCACCAAGCTGGGCCTGGGCGTGGCCGCGGGCCATGGGCTCAACTACGACAACGTGCACCCGATTGCCCGCATCTCCGAAATCGACGAGCTGAACATCGGGCACGCCATCGTCGGTCGCGCGGTGCTGGTGGGCTTCGAGCGGGCGGTGCGCGAGATGCTCGAAATCATGCGCAACCCGGGGTAGGGCGCCATGGGAATCCGCGGCCTGGGCCTGGACATCTGCTCCATCTCCCGCATCCAGCGCATCCTGGACGGGCCTCGCGCGGAGCCCTTCCTGAACCGCGTCTACACCGAGGCGGAGCGGGCCTTGTGCGGCCGGCGGAGTGACGCGGCCAGTGCCTATGCCGCGCGCTTCGCCGCCAAGGAGGCCCTGGTGAAGGCGCTGGGCGCCCCGCCGGGCATCCGCTGGAAGGACATGGAGGTCCGGCGGCAGGGCGGAGCGCCTTATTTCGCACTGTCCGGCGTGGCCCTGGAGGTCATGGAGGCACGAGGGCTGGAGGCCTTCCTCGCGCTGACCCACGATGCGGACGTCGCCGCCGCCACGGTGGTGCTCCAGTCGAAGGGGGATTGAAGCCATGTTGCGCGTCCTCACCGCCGCCCAGATGCGTCAGGCCGAGCAGGCCGCCGAAGCCCGCCACGGCATGCCCTCCGCGTTGCTGATGGAGAATGCCGGGCGGGGGCTCGCGGAGGTGGCTCGGGGGCTCATCGGCTCGGGTGGGCGCTTCGTGGTGGTGTGTGGACCGGGCAACAATGGAGGGGACGGGTTGGTGGCCGCGCGCTTCCTCCGGGAGGGCGGCGCCTGCGTGTCGGTGGTGATGGTGGGCGACGCCGCGAAGCTGACGCCCGAGGCGCGCCGGAACGTGGAGGCAGTGAAGGGCTTCGGTGTGACGCCGCGCACGCTGGAGGCCGTGGAGCCGGCCAGGCGCGGTGACGTGGTGGTGGACGCGCTCTTTGGCACGGGCTTGAGTCGTGCGCCCGCGGGGGCCTTCGCGGACGCCGTGTCGGCGATTCGCGGCTGGCGAGCAGCAGGGGCCAAGGTCGTGGCGGCGGATGTGCCGTCCGGGCTTCAGAGCGACACCGGAGCGGCTTTCTCGCCGTGTGTGGAGGCGGATGCCACCGTGGCGTTTGGCTTCCTCAAGCCGGGGCAGGTGCTGGAGCCAGGGGCCTCGCTGTGTGGCCGCGTGCACCGGGTGGACATCGGCATGGGGGCGAGTCCTCGAACGAGGTCTCCGGTCCCGAGCTCTTCGTGGTGGAGGAGCCGGACGCACGCCGCACATTGCCGGCGCGGAAGGCGGACTCCCACAAGGGGACCTTTGGCCACGTGCTGGTGGTGGCGGGCAGCCGGGGAAAGACGGGGGCCGCGGCGCTGGTGGCGAAGGCGGCGCTGCGCTCCGGGGCGGGGCTCGTGACAGTGGCCGCTCGCGCGGATGCGCTGGACACCATCCAGGCGCATTCAGCGGAAATCATGGGCATCCCGCTGGAGGCTTCTGGGCCGCTGGGCATGGGTGACCTGGACGCGCTGGTGGCAGCGGCGGAGGGGAAGGATGCGCTCGTCATCGGGCCGGGGATTCCTCGGGGCCCGGAGACGGGGGCGCTGATTGGCGAGCTGTTGTCGCGCGTGGAGGTGCCCGCGGTGTTGGACGCGGACGCGCTCAATGCGGTGGCCACGGACCTGTCGGTGTTGCGCCGGGCGAAGGGGCCGGTGGTGATGACGCCGCACCCGGGAGAGATGGCCCGGCTGACGGGCACGTCCACGAAGGAAGTCCAAGCACACCGGCTGGACGTGGCGCGGCAGTTCTCCGTGGGCTTGAAGGTGACGCTCGTGCTGAAGGGAGACCGGACGCTGACGAGCGACGCGGACGGGCGCGTGTACCTCAACACCACGGGCAACCCAGGAATGGCGACGGGGGGCTCGGGGGATGTCCTGTCCGGGATTTGTGGCGCGTTCCTGGCTCAGTCGTTTCCAGTGCCCTCGGCCATCTGGACGGCGGTGTACGCGCACGGGCTCGCTGGGAATTTGGCGGCGGCGAAGCGCGGGCAACTGGGATTGGTTGCAGGGGACATCGTGGAGCAGGGGCTGTGCGAGGTGTGGCTGCGGTGGGAACGATGAGCACGGAAGCGTCGGCTGCGCGTGTGCGGACGGTACGGCTGGAGTCTCCCGAGGAGACGCACCGGTTGGGTGTGCGCCTGGGTGAGTTGCTGGAGCCCGGCGACTTCGTGGGGCTGATTGGCGACCTGGGCGCGGGAAAGACGCACCTGGTGCGCGGAGTGGCGGACGGGGCGAACGTTCCTCGCTCCGAGGTGGCGAGCCCCACGTTCGCGATTGTGTATCCGTATTCGGGACGCATCCCGCTGTACCACGCGGACCTGTACCGGCTGACGGACTACGACGACTTGTACGCCACGGGCTTCCTGGACCTGGAAGGCACCGAGAGCGCGATGCTGGTGGAGTGGCTGGACAAGATTCCGCAGGCCGCGCCGCGTGACTACCTGCGCGTCACGCTGAAGCACGCGGGCGGCGAGGCACGCGAGCTGACGGCGGAGGCGTTTGGCGTACGGCCCGCGGCGTTGCTTGACGCGTGGATGGGCTGACGCCCTCAGGCCACGATGGGGGACGCGGCCGGCTTCACGGCGGGGAAGAGGTCCGGGCCCGCGAGCTCCGGCACGCGCCAGTGGTGGAACACGAGGTTCGCGTCCACGCCGATGACGTCCTCCTCGGCCACCGGTGCCCAGTACGGCCCGCCACACAGCGACTCACTGGCCACGACGAGCTGCTCCAGCTTCGTCCCTGGCGCCGGCAGCGTCGACACGTCGTCGCGCGACGGGCCCGTGGACACGAACAGCGTTCGGTTGCGCCGCGAGGCCACCATCAACTCGCCGTCGGACACGAGGAAGTTCATCGCCGAGCGGCCATCCTGTCCCGCGGCATCCGTGATGGCGGCCACCAACGACATCGTCTCCGCCAGCGCGCGCGCCACGGCCTCCACGGGGACCTTCCGGTCAATCGGATGGCGGGCACCCAAGCGGGTGAGGAACAGGTAGAAGCACCGCTCGCTGTCCGTGGTGCCCCGGATGTTCGTTCGCAGGCTCGGGCAGATGAGCGCTTCCACGGCAGCCCGGTGCTGCGCGAACTCCCGCAGCGTGCCGTTATGCACGAACGACCAGCGGCCATGCAGGAAGGGGTGCGAGTTGCGCAGCTCCACCGCGCCCACCGAGGCCAGGCGGATGTGCGCCACCACCGTGTGGGAGGACACCCGGCTGCTCACCCGCTCGAAGTCCGGGTCGCTGTGCGCGGGCCCCACACCGTGCGCCACCACCGGCGCCTGCTCGGCGCCGTAGGCCGCGATGCCCCATCCATCCTTGTGCTCGCGCGACTGGATGAGGAGCGAGTTCTTCTCCGTCACCAACGAAGGGTGCACCGCGGCGGGAATCGCTGAACGGAATCCAAAGAGTCGGCACATGGCTAGCAACGAATATTCTTAACGTCCGGCCCAGACGGATGTCGTTCCGTCTTTATCCACTCGGAGCCGCTGTGTCTCTGCGACGCCGGTTCACGCGCAACCTTCCATCTGCTGCCGGACAGCGATGCGTCCGGCCTTCACGACCACTCGCGCGTGCGCTACCCCTAGATGGTAGGGCAGGTGGCGGTACGAAGCACAGCTGAAGACCACCAGGTCGCCCGCGTCACCTACGGTCAGCCTTCCATGCTGTTGCAGCCCCAAGGACACGGCCGCGCCACGGGTGGCTCCCCAATACGCCTCTGCCGCAGTAAGCCCGTTTTCCAGACACGCAAGTCCCAGCGCCAGTGCTGTGTTTTCACTCATGGCGGAACCGGGGTTGACGTTGGTGCCCAAAGCGACGTTGAGCCCCGCATCGCGGATGCGGCGTCCAGGCGCGTAGGGCCGCATGCGCAGGAACAGCGTGGAGGTGGGAACGAGCACCGCCGTGACGTTGGCGTCCGCCAGCGCCTTGAGTCCCTCGTCCGTCACCTGCTCCAGGTGGTCCGCCGTGGCGGCCCCCAGCTCCGCGGCGAGCTCGGAGGCTCCACACGCGGTGAGTTGGTCCGCATGCAGCCGCGGCACCATCCCGAGTGCCCGGCCCGCGCTCAAGATGCGGCGCGCCTCGTCCACGGTGAAGGCGCTGTCTTCCACGAAAACGTCACAGAAGCGCGCCAGCCCCTCGCGCGCGACGGCGGGAAGAATCTCCTCGATGCACAGCCGCACGTAGTCCTCGCGCTTGCCGCGGTACTCCTCCGGCACGGCGTGCGCGCACAGCAGCGTGGGGACCAGCTCCAGCGGCGTCAGCTCCCCGAGGCGCCGCACCGCGCGCAGCATCTTCAGCTCCGTCGCCAGGTCGAGCCCGTAGCCGCTCTTCACCTCCGCCGTCGTGACGCCCTGCTCCAACAGGCGCTTCGTGCGGGGAGGGCGAGCCGCACCAGCTCCTCCTCGCTCGCGGCCCGCGTGGCCCGCACCGTGCCGGCGATGCCACCGCCCGCCTTGGCAATCTCCAGGTAGGTGGCGCCCTGGTTGCGCAGGTCGAACTCCGCCGAGCGCTCACCGGCGAAGACGAGGTGCGTGTGGGGGTCCACGAAGCCGGGGCCCACGAAGCCACCCTGGGCGTCCACCACCTCGGTGCCAGGGCCCACCGCGCCCGTCGGGAGGCCGGCCTCGGGGCCCACGTAGGCGATGCGTCCTTCACGCACGCCCACCACCGCACCCGGGCGTGGGGTGAGGGCGTCCTCCGCGCGCTCGCGGTGCGAGCCTGCCACCGTCAGCACTTCGGAGGTGTTGCGCACCAGCAGGTCCAGCACGTCCATGGCTCAACGTCCTCCGCGTGCGCCCATGATGGGCACGTTCCAGCTCACACCCTTGCCAACCTTCGCGCGGCCGAATCCGCCCGACAGCTCGAAGTCGTTCTTTCCGCCCCAGGAGACGCGCGCCGCCACCACGCCGCCGTAATACAACGCTTGCTCGTTGCGCCCGTGCGACGCCACCGTGTGCCACGACGCGAAGGGCACCAGGCCAATGGACACGTTCTTCTCCGGCTGCATCGTGAGCGCGCACGACACCTCCGCGCCGAAGATGGTGCCCGGCCCGCCGCGCGGGGTGCCCAGCCCGAAATCGCTGGCGCCTCGCAGCGACAACGCCGGGGCCAGGCCCAGCCGCTCCGAGCCCACGTAGTACGAGGCCCCGGCGTACAGCCCGTACCCGGGCAGCGGGATGGGCAGGAGGAACTCGCCCTGAAGCCCGGTGTGCAGATGCAGCCGCTCGGACACGGGCACCGTCAGGGCCGCGTCGAACGCCACGCCCCACTGCTGCGTGGAGAAGCTCGACTCGTTTCCCCGAAAGCTGTTTCCCGTTCCGACGCCGGCCTGCGTCCCCGCGATGGGCGCGCTCAGCCGGGGGCCGGAGCGCATGCCGACCTGCATGACGTTGCGGTCCGGCGCCCCAGGCCCCATCCGCATCACCATGGGGCCCATCGCCGTGGGGGCGCACCCCGCCAATCCCACGACGGCGGCGCCCCACAGTCCGACCCCTGCCGCGCATAAGCGCTTCACTGCGGCCTCCTGCTTCATCTTCAGGTGGTGATGCCGGGAATCTTCACGCCGCGCTCTTTCGCCACCTCGATGGCCTCCGGGTAGCCCGCGTCCGCGTGGCGCAGCACGCCCATGCCGGGGTCGCTGGTGAGCACGCGCTCGATGCGGCGCGCGGCCTCCGGCGTTCCGTCCGCGACGATGACCTGACCGGCATGCAGCGAGTAGCCCATGCCCACGCCGCCGCCGTGGTGGAAGGACACCCACGAGGCGCCGTTCACCGCGTTCACCAGCGCGTTGAGGATGGGCCAGTCCGCCACCGCGTCCGTGCCGTCCTTCATCGCCTCCGTCTCGCGGTTGGGCGACGCCACCGAGCCGCAGTCCAGGTGGTCCCGGCCGATGACGATGGGCGCCTTCACCTCGCCCTTGCGCACCAGTTCGTTGAACGCGAGGCCCGCCTTGGCGCGCTCGCCATACCCCAGCCAGCAGATGCGCGAGGGCAGGCCCTGGAACGCCACGCGCTCCTCGGCCATGTTCAGCCAGCGCTGGAGCGAGGCCTTCTGGGGGAACAGCTCGCGCACCACGCGGTCGGTGATGCGGATGTCCTCCGGGTCACCGGAGAGCGCCACCCAGCGGAAGGGCCCCATGCCTTCGCAGAAGAGGGGACGGATGTAGGCGGGGACGAAGCCGGGGAACTCGAAGGCGTTCTCCATGCCGCCCAGCTCCGCCTGGCCGCGCAGGTTGTTGCCGTAGTCGAAGACGTGGCTGCCGGCCTTCTGGAAGTCGTTCATCGCCTGCACGTGCATCATCATCGACTCGCGCGCGCGGCGGACGTACGTCTCCGGATCCCGCTGGCGCAGCTCGGCGGCGGCCTCCAGCGACAGGTCCGTGGGGATGTAGCCGTTGAGCGGGTCATGGGCGCTCGTCTGGTCCGTGACGAGGTCCGGCTTGATGCCGCGGCGGTACAGCTCGCGGAACACCGACGCCGCGTTGCCGATGACGGCGATGGAGCGGCCCACGCGCTTCTCCTGGGCGTCCTTCACCAGGGCCAGCGCTTCATCCAGGTCCTTGGCGACGACGTCCAGGTAGCGCGTCTCCACGCGGCGGCGAGCGCGCGTGGGGTCGATCTCCACGCCGAGGAAAACCGCGTTGTTCATGGTGGCGGCCAGCGGCTGCGCGCCACCCATGCCACCCAGACCGCCGGAGAGGATGAGGCGGCCCACCAGGTCGTCGGTGCCGAAGTGGAAGCGGCCGGCGGCGGCGAAGGTCTCGTAGGTGCCCTGGAGGATGCCCTGCGTGCCGATGTAGATCCACGAGCCTGCGGTCATCTGGCCGTACATCATCAGGCCCTTCTTCTCCAGCTCGTGGAAGTGCTCCCAGTTGGCCCAGCGGCCCACGAGGTTGGAGTTGGCGATGAGCACGCGCGGCGCGTCCGGGTGCGTGCGGAAGATGCCCACGGGCTTGCCGGACTGGACGAGCAGGGTCTCATCGTCGCCCAGGTTCTGGAGGCTCGACACGATGCGGTCGAAGGAGGGCCAGTCGCGGGCGGCCTTGCCGGTGCCGCCGTAGACGACGAGGTCCTCGGGGCGCTCGGCGACGTCCGGGTCGAGGTTGTTCATCAACATCCGGAGCGCGGCCTCCTGGACCCAGCCCTTGCAGGACAGGGTGGAACCGTGGGGGGCGCGGATGACGCGGGACATGAACGGACTCCTAGCGTGTGGCGGACGGAAAGGCCCGGCACACTACCTGAACCGGGGTGCTTCCGGGCCACCGCGATGTCCGCGTCGCGCCGCGTCGCGTCCGCCGCCTCACGAATGCAGCGTGTCGTCGTCGGAGGCGTCCATGCCCGGAGTCTGGACGGGGCTGCGTGACGCGGGCCGGTCCACGACGCCGCCCTCGCGGTCGATGCGAATGTCGTTGATGACCTCCTTCACTCCCAGCACGTCCCGGGCGAGCGCTTCCGTCGCGTGCCGTTCATCCTGGCTGCGCACCACGCCGGCCAGCAGCACCACGCCGTCCCGCACGCGGATGTCCACGTCCTCGGCGTCCACCCAGCTCTGCATCAGCCGGTCGCAGAGGTCCGCAAGGATTCGCTCGCTGGAGCGCCGGTAGCCTCGCGGCGCGCGTCCCCGGGGAGGAGCCCTCACAGGGCCTTCGGGCCGGTAGCGCCCACCCGAGAAGCCACCTTGGCCCAGGTCGTGGTCGTCCGGCCGTGACGGACTGGTGGAGTACCCATCCCACGGTGGCGCCATGTTCTCCACACCGGGGCCATGGCCCGCGGGCTGTGTGCCCCCATAGCGGACATCCGTTTCAGCCATGTGGCCGGCGGCGCGCCAGGGCCGGCCCCGGTCCATGCCGCCCGCTTCCCGTCGGCGGCGCTCGTGGGCGTCGTCGGCGCCTCGGTGGCCATGACGCCTCCCGCCGTGCCCCCGGCGCTCTGGCATCTCATGCCCGCCCCGGCGTCCTCCCTCCGTCCCCACGTCCTCCAGGACGCCGAGATAGGGAGGCTCCAGGCGCCAGTCCTCCGCGACTTCGCGGAACGTGCCGCTGGGGCTGTAGCCGGGCCGTCTGGCGATGCGCTCCGGGTCGAAGTGCCGGGCGCGGCGGTCCAGCTCCCGGTCCAGGTCGAAGTCGCGGCCATACTCCCGGCCCTGGTCCAGGGCGCGCGCGGCGCGTCCGAAGTCCACGTCTTGTTGGTAATCGCGTGTGTCCCGGTCCCTCGCCGCGTCCCGGAAGTGTCGCTCGCTGTCGAAGGAGCGTGGAAACGCCTCATCCTCGGAGGCCCAACCGCCTCGGCGATGGTGGCCCCGGTGCGGACCGCCCCGTCGTCGCTCGGCGCCGGCGTCGTCCTGCTCGAAGTCGCTCCTGCGTTCGGAGCCGCGTTCGTAAACGCGCTCATCATCCCTGGCGGGGGCGCGGGCCCAGGTGTCCCTCGGATGGGTGTGTTCGTCCTCCCAGCCCCTCGAGGACCGCTGCTCCCGCTCCCTGTCTCCCCATCGCCGGTCGTCATCGCGCCTGCCGTTCATCTGGATGGCCTCCTCTCGTTGAGCGTTCGCCCAGGGCCTGTCTCCTGACGTTCTGGACCGAGAGCGCTGCTGGCAACGCAGGCAGGCCCCGCCAGAGGCTCGGCCGGGCATGGGGGCCCCGGAGTGGCCGCTGTATGCCGGGGGAGGCGCCCGTCGTTCCATGAGCATTCCCGCGCGGCCAGAGCGCGGTAGAGTCCACAGCCGCGACCGGCCAGCCAGCCAGCCGCGCGATGCCTGGAGGGAGTGCCATGGACGACGGGAGCCGGAACGCACAGGGGCACGGCGCGCGAGCGTCGTCCGCGCTCACGAAGGCAACGCCCTGCGCCCAGCCTCCCGAGGAGGCCCGCGGCCCCTCCGTGGGGCCCGTCGCGACGGTGGCGGGCGGCATCCCCGCCGTCATCTCCGCCCTTCGGCACGTCTACGGTGAAATGGACGTGGTGCGCGGGACGAAGCTGCTGCTCAAGGTGAACCAGAAGGAGGGCTTCGACTGCCCCGGCTGCGCGTGGCCCGACCCGGGACACCGCTCCATGGCGGAGTTCTGTGAGAACGGCGCCAAGGCGGTGGCGGAAGAGGCCATGTCCGCGCGGGCGACGCCGGAGTTCTTCCGTCGATGGAGCGTGGTGGACCTCGCCCTCCAGACGGACCATTGGCTGGGCAAGCAGGGCCGGCTGACGCACCCGATGGTGCTCCGCGAAGGCGCCACGCACTACGAGCCCCTGTCCTGGGACGAAGCCTTCGCGCTGGTGGCCGAGGAGCTGAACGCGCTCGACACGCCAGACGCCGCGAGTTTCTACACCTCCGGGCGTACCAGCAACGAGGCGGCGTTCCTCTACCAGCTTTTCGTGCGGCAGTTCGGCACCAACAACCTGCCGGACTGCTCGAACATGTGCCACGAGTCGAGCGGCTCCGCGCTCAACGAGACGGTGGGCATTGGCAAGGGCACTGTCACGCTGGAGGACTTCGACAAAGCGGATGCCATCTTCGTCATCGGGCAGAACCCGGGGACGAACCATCCGCGCATGTTGTCGTCGCTCGAGGCCGCCGCGCGACGGGGCTGCCAGATTGTCAGCATCAACCCGCTGCCGGAAACGGGGCTCAACCGCTTCAAGCACCCGCAGGACGTGCTGCACCTCATCGGGCCCGGAACGGCCCTCAACTCCCTGTTCGTTCAGGTCCGCATCAACGGCGACGCCGCGCTGTTGCAGGGCATCGCCAAGGCGCTGTTCGAGATGGAGGACGCGAACCCCGGCTCGGTGGTGGCCAAGGGCTTCATCGACGACAAGACGCTCGGCTTCGAGGCCTACGCGGCCCACATGCGCGCGGTGAAGTGGGAGGACGTGGAGGAGGGGAGTGGGGTGCCGCGCGCGCAGGTGCTCGCGGCGGCGGACATCCTCGCGCGCTCCGAGCGCACCATCTTCTGCTGGGCCATGGGGCTGACGCAGCACCGCAACGGCGTGGCGTGCATTCAGGAAATCGTCAACCTGACGCTGCTGCGCGGCGGTATCGGCAAGCCGGGCGCGGGCCTGTGCCCGGTGCGCGGTCACAGCAACGTGCAGGGCGACCGCACCATGGGCATCTGGGAGAAGCCGCCCGAGGCCCTGTTGACGGCGCTGTCCCGGGAGTTCGGGTTCGAGCCGCCGCGGCACCACGGCATGGATGTGGTGGACACGCTGCACGCCATGCACGACGGCCGGGTGAAGGTGTTCTTCGCGCTCGGTGGCAACTTCCTCTCCGCCACGCCGGACACGGAGTTCACCGCCGAGGCCCTGCGCCGCACGCGCCTCACCGTCCACGTGTCCACCAAGCTCAACCGCTCGCACCTGGTCCACGGACGGCGGGCGCTCATCCTGCCGTGCCTGGGCCGCACCGAGCGCGACGTGCAGGCCGGCGGGGCCCAGTTCGTCACCGTGGAGAACTCCATGGGCGTGGTGTCGTCTTCGCGGGGCTCGGTGGCGCCCGCGTCGGAGCACCTGCTCAGCGAACCCGTCATCGTCGCCCGGCTGGCGACGGCGGTGTTGGGGGCGCGCACTCGCGTGCCCTGGCTGTCGCTGGTGGAGGACTACGACCGCATCCGGGAGCAGATTTCGCGCGTCATCCCCGGCTTCGACGACTTCAATCGCCGCGTGCGGGAGCCGGGCGGCTTCGCGCTGCCGAACGGTCCGCGCGAGGGACGCTTCACCACGAAGAGTGGCAAGGCGCACTTCACGGTGCATGCGCTACAGCCCATTGCCCTGGAGCCAGGACAGCTCCTGATGATGACGATTCGCACGCATGACCAGTTCAACACCACGGTGTACGGGCTGGATGACCGCTACCGCGGCATCCGCAATGGCCGCCGGGTGGTGTTGCTGCATCCCGCCGACATGAAGGCGCAGGGGCTGGCGGCGGACCAGCTTGTCGACCTGCGGAGCCACTTCGAAGGCGAGACGCGGCTGGCGCGTGGCTTCCGCGTGGTGCCGTACAACATTCCGCGCAGGTGCGCGGCCACCTACTTCCCCGAGGCCAACGTCCTCGTTCCCGTGAACAGCTTCGCGGAGAAGAGCCGCACGCCCACGTCGAAGTCGGTGGTCATCAGCATCACTCCGGCCGGAGAATCGCGGGCCCTGCCCGCTGGCGCGGTGGCATGAGGCGCGTGAGAGAGCATGCACCCCGCCGGTGAAACCGGGTGGCCCGAGTCGCTCCGGCCCCTCTATGAGACGGTGACGGGGACGCCCGCGGCGGAGGCCGTGGCCGCGTCCACCCAGTGGCGCGAGTCCTTCGCGAGCTGGGTGAAAGGCGCCACACTGGACGAGCGCACCCTGGCGCAGGCGGCGGCGTGGAGCCGGCTGGACGCGGGTGAGCGGACTCCGGCCGAGCTGCTGTTCCTGCTCTCCTCGTGTAGCGAGCTGCTGTGGCCCTACGCCGCGCCGCCCCGGGACCTGCTGCCGCGCTTGATGGCGCGGCAGGAGTCGATGCTGACGGCGTTGCTCGAAGCAGGGGACGCGGACACGGCCGCGCGGGTGCGGCGTGAGACGGAGGCCACCGTCACCACGGTGCTGACGCGCATCCTGAAGCGGCACCCGGACGCGCTCCAGTCTCTCGTCGGCGACGCGCCGTGTACCTTCGACGGCCGGGCCCTGCGCTTCCATGGCGCGGTGGAGGTGGACCTGCGGCAGGTGCTGGGCACCGGCGCGAAGTCCGTCGCGCTGTTGGAGCAACTGCGCGCGCTGATGCCCGCGACGGCGGCGGACGGGCGCGACCGGTTGGCGGAGTTCATCCGGACACGGGCCTCGCGGCTGCCGTGGCGGGAGGCCTCGGAAGTCCTCGCCGAGCGGCTCTTCTCGCTGGCGACGTCGCCGGAGGGCCGCAGCGGCATGAGCGGCTTCCTGGCGTGCTACCCCGGTGGACGCAAGGAGCCGGACTGGTGCGCTCGGGCAGGGCTGTTGCTCTCGCGCACGCTGGAGGTCGGCGGTCCTCCCGAAGTGGTGGAGAACCTGTGCGAGCTGCTGGCGCGCTTCGATGCGCCACCGGTGGACGGCCTGCGCGGGGCGCTGGGCGCGCTGGTGAACGGCGACTTCGATGCCTCGGCGGACCTGGGCCCCGTGCGCTTCGTGCTCGACCACTGCCAGGCCACGCTGCGCAAGGGCGAGCCGGGCTTGGTGCTCACGCTGCTGTGGCTGGAGGAGCGGCTGTTCCGCGCCTCTGTGCGCAAGGGCGCGCCAGATGCTTTCGACCGCCGCAAGCGCGCGCTGTCGAAGCTCAAGCCGGGGGCGCCGGGATTCGAACAGCTCCACTGGCTGGCGGAAGAATGCGCCGAGCTGTGGCCTCGCTTCATGCCCGGGGCTGTGCGGCCCGGTCTGGACGAGCTGGCGGCGTGGCGTCAGGAAGTCGCCGACCGCGTGGGGCGCAAGCCCGTGCTGCGCAAGGCGGCCATCGAGTTCTTCCTCTGGTGCGCGCCGGATGCCGCGTCATCCGAGGCGGAGCTCACGGTGCTGGCGCTGGTCCGCACCGCGACCGACCGGCGCCAGGTGAAGCGGCTGAAGGAGCACCCGTCGTCGCGCGTCCGCCTGCGCGTCCGGACGCTCCAGTCCTGGTTCCAGGGGCCGCCAGGGAAGGGCAAGCCAGGGACTCCCGTGGAGCCCACGCAGGCCTCGGGACCCGCGACGTTGACGGAGGCGCTGCGGCACCTGCATGTGACGCGCGCGGTGCCGCTCGGCGGCCGGACGTGGCTGCGGGACCGGGACCTGGAGGAGCTGCTGCTGGGCGCCTTCGGCCGTGTGGAGGCGGAGTTCTCCTCGCGCTACCCGGAGCGCTTCCGCGAGGACACCGAGACGCTGGCGGCGGACCTGCTCGAGGCGCTGCGCGCCGAGCTGGAGCGGGTGAAGGCGGACGTGGCCGCGCTGATGTCGCAGGGACAGCCCGCGCCGCTGGAGATGACGGTCCGGCGTCGTGAGCCAGTGCCAGTGCCAATGCCTGGTCCGGAGGACGGCGAGGGCGCTCCTGCCGCCGCCGCTCCGCCTGTGGAGCCCGTGGGGGCGGTGCCTTCCGACGTGGAGGTGGCCTTCGTCGCACCGCCTCCGGGGACGGCACGTCCGGGCGTAGAGGTGGCCTTCGTCCTCGACGTGGCGGTGGGCGACTTCCTGCGCACGCGGCGCGTGGTGTCCGTGCAGGTGGTGAAGCTCGAACAGCGCGGAGAAGGCCAATGGCTGCCCGCCTTCCGGCTGGGCCGGGAGCACCTGGACGCGCAGTTGCTGCGGACCGATGCCGCGTTCTGCCTGTTCCTGGCGCCGCCATTTCCCCGGGCCGAGTGCTGGGTGGTCCCGTCGCGCACGGTGCGCGCGTTGATGGAGTCCCAGCGCTCGCTGTCCGGCGTTACGCGCGACGGGGTGCAACGCGTGGCGCGCTCGCTGTCCCACTGGCTGTTGGGCGACGTCGTCGGTCTGTGGACGGGGGACGAGCGGCCGGAGTCGCTTGCCCGCCTGTCCAGCGCGAAGGACGGCCCGGACTTCGTCGTCGAATGGGGGCTCCGGTAGGTCAAGTGGCCACGGCCACGCTGGCGCGGTGTCCTCGGTGATAGCGTCACGCGCTTATGAGTCACACCGAGCGACCCCAGGGGGCGGGCCGTCCAACCGAAGGGCCTGATTCCGTCCAGCAGACGCGGCCCACGGGCACGGGAAGGCCGGGGAGCACAGGCGCTGTCCGCCGCTTCCGCTTCACCGTCGTGGAGGGGCCGCAGCCGGGGCAGTCCAAGGACTCCAACGCGGACACGTTCTCCATCGGCTCGCACGGGCTCAATGACTTCGTCATCGAGGAGCCCACTGTCTCGCGCTTCCACTGCGAGGTGAAGGTCGACCACGACGGTGCTCGCCTGAGGGACTTGGACAGCCGCAACGGCACCGTGCTCGACGGCGTCCATGTGCGCGACGCGTACCTTCGTAGCGGCAGCATCCTGCGCCTGGGCCGGGTGAGCGTCCGGTTCGACTTCAGTCCGGAGACGAACCGACTGCTCATCTCCGACCGCCCGACGTTCGGAGAGCTGGTGGGTTCGTCCCCCGTGACGCGCGCCAGCTTCGCCCTCATGGAGCGTGCCGCCGCGAGCGACGCGACGGTGTTGCTGGAGGGCGAGACGGGCACGGGCAAGAGCCGCGCGGCCTTCGCCATCCATCAGGCCAGCGCCCGGGCCTCGGGGCCCTTCCTCACCGTGGACTGCGGCGCCATTCCCGGCAACCTGCTGGAGAGCGAGCTGTTCGGTCACGAGAAGGGCGCCTTCACCGGCGCCATCCAGCGCCGCGTCGGTGCCTTCGAGGAGGCGGATGGCGGCACCATCTTCCTGGACGAGATTGGCGAGCTCCCCGCGGAGCTGCAGCCGAAGCTGCTGCGGGTCCTGGAGAACAAGGAGATTCGCCGGCTGGGCGCCAACGGATACCAGCCCGTCAACGTGCGCGTCATCGCCGCCACGCATCGCGACTTGCGCGCCGAGGTGAACGCGGCCCGCTTCCGCTCCGACCTGTTCTTCCGCCTCGCGGTCGTGCGCATCATCATCCCCGCGCTGCGTGAGCGTCCGGAGGACATTCCTCTCATCGCGGAGCGAATCCTCACGGCCTTCGGCGCCGGGCCCGAGCAGCTCGCGGCGCTGAGCACGCCGGAGTTCATCGCGCAGCTCCAGCACGCCGCGTGGCCGGGGAACGTGCGCGAGCTGCGCAACCACCTGGAGCGCTGCCTCGTCTTCCAGGACGCCATGCCACCGGATGCGGATGAGGTGAGCTCGCAGGCGGTGCTTCGCAGCCTGGTGGACCCGAAGCAGCCCTACGCGGAGGCCCGGCGCCGAGCGCTGGAGGTCTTCGAGCGCGAATACCTGGACGCGCTCCTCAAGCTGCATGGGGGCAAGGTGTCCCAGGCCGCCACCGCCGCTGACATGGACCGCGTGTACCTGTATCGGCTGCTGCGCCGGCACCGGCTGCGGACGTAGTCAGCGGCGTGCGAATGCGTCCGTGAGGTGGGCCGCGCCCGCTTCGCCGCCCGTGGCCCAGGACTCCAGGCGCAGCAGCGGGCCGCCCGACAACCTCGGCTGGCCCTGGGCGTCCGGCTCCAACTCGCACGGGGCCGCGTGGACGTAGACGCGGACCTCCACGCCCGTGCCTGCGGCGGCCTCGCACGCGTGCCGCAGCAGCGAATCCGCCAGGAGGCGCGCGTCCTCCAAGGGGCCCTCCGGGCCTCGGAGGTGGGGGCAGTCGCCGCCACGCGAGCACGGCGTTGCCACCTCCCATGGCGAGCGCCCAACCTTGGGACTTCAGTTCGGTGAGGGCTGCGTCCATCGCGGCGTCCCTGGCATCCAGCGCCGCATCGGATGGTTCGTCCAGGGAGTCCGGGAAGCGGAGGTCCACGTAGACGGCCGCGGCCCACGCTCCTTCCGGGACGGGCACCCATGTCGCGCGCAGAGCGTTGAGGAAGGAGGGCACATCCGGCCAGCGGTCCTCGGGCGCCTTCGCGAGGCACCGCTGCACCACGGCGTCCAGCGCGGGCGGCGCCTGCATCCGCTCACCCAGGTGGGGCGGCGGCGCGTGCAGGTGTTGCTCTTCGACCTCCACCGCGCTCGAGCCTTGGAAGGGCAGGGCGCCCGTGAGCAACTGGTAGAGGAGCACCCCCAGCGCATAGAGGTCGGTGCGCGCGTCCACGGCCTGTCCGCGAATCTGCTCGGGGGCCATCGACACGGGCGTGCCCAGCACCGCGCCGCCGGTCGTCAATCCGGTGAGACCCTCCGGGGGCTCCACCCGGGCAATGCCGAAGTCCACCAACTTCACCGTGAAGCCGTCCCCTCGGGGGAGGACCATCACGTTCTGGGCCTTGAGGTCCCGGTGCAGGATGCCGTGGCCATGCGCGAAGTGCAGCGCGGCGCCCAGCTCCTGCATCACCGTGAGGGCCTCCTCAAGGGAGAAAGGCCCCCGGCGCGCCAGCCACTGGTCCACGCTTTCGCCCTCCAGCCACTCCATGGCCAGCCAGGGGCGCCCGTCGCGAAGGCCGCCCTGGTCGAGCACCTCCACGATGTGGGGATGGCGCAGGGCTCGAAGCGTGTCCGCTTCCTGCTGGAACCGGCGAAGCACGCTGGTGACGTGGTTGAACTCGGTTCGCACCACCTTGAGCGCCGCGGGGGCGCGCGTGGACAGGTGTGACGCGCGATAGAGCCAGGCCGTCACGCCCGCATGGACGCGCGACTCGATGACCCAGTCGCCCACCAGCGCTCCGGCTTCCAACGCGTCTTCGTACAGGGATACGACGTCATTGTCTGGGGGCCCACCGGCCATGGGATGTCCCTTCGTGTCCGCGACATGCGGCTCCTGCTGGGCACACACGTCCTTCATGTTCCGCCCGGTCCGAGGCGCTCCCGCCTCACCTCGAACGCAGCGACCACCGCTTCGATGAGGGCACGCACCCGGGGCACGTCCCTCAGGTCTCGGTGCACCACGAGCCACGCCTCGCGCACGGGGAGCGCGGCGGGAGCGGGCAGGACGATGAGGCCGCCCTCCTCCTCGGCGTACCAGCGCGGCAGTAGCACCTTGCCCAGGCCCGCCCGCGCCGCTGCGACCTGCGCCGGAATCGTGTTGGCACGCAGCACCACCCGTTCGCCGGCCGCGTGCCGGGCGAGCCACTGTGCTTCGGGCAGGTGCGCGTAGGAATCGACGAAGCCGACCCAGGCGGACGTGTCCCCGCCGGCGCCCCGTAGACGCCGTAACCGAGGGACGCGAGGCGCCGGGTGACCAGTTCCCCGCCTTCGGCCGCGCGAGACGGACGGCCACGTCGGCTTCACGCTTGGCGAGGCTGAGCGAACGCGAGTCGATCAGCACCTCCAGGTCGATGCCAGGATGGCGGAGATGAAACTCCGCCAGGCACGGGACGATGATGCGCTCGGCCAGGGCCTCTGTAGCGGTCAGCCGCACCGTGCCTGTGAGCCCGACCTCCTGGCCCGCGCGGCGCAGGATGGCGAGCGCGCGCTCATCCATCCCCGCGGCCAGGTCCAGCACGGCCTCTCCTCGGCGGTGAGCACGTAGCCGTCGGCGCGCCGATCGAACAGCGAGCGGCCGAGCGTCTCCTCCAGCGCGGCCATCCGGCGGCCGACCGTGGCATGGCTGACTTTCAACATCCGCGCCGCCGCCGACAGGCTGCCCGCCCGCGCCAGCGCCACGAAGACACGCAGATCTTCCCAGTCCAGGATGCTTGACCGTTTTTGCACAGCCATTGCGCGACGATAACGAATGTCTGAGCGAACGTGCACGGGATAATCAGCGGGGACATCAACCCTTCAGGAGACGCTCATGACTGCCCCTCGCACCCTTCTCTCCATGGCCGGCGCGCCGACCCATCCTTCTCCGTTCGACCGCGCGGCGCTCGTCATCGTCGACGCTCAGCAGGAATACACGTCCCGCGGCAACCTGCCGCTGGCCGGCATCGACGCCGCGGTAGTGGAGACCGCCCGCTTGCTCGCGCTGGCCCGCAGTCGCGGCGTGCCGGTCTTTCACATCGTGCATCACGGCGCCGTTGGCGGCCCGATTTTCGACCCACAGGGCCGGCAGCGCCATCATCCCCGCTGTGGCCCCCATGCAGGGCGAGGCAGTGGTGACCAAGGGCCTGCCGAACTCCTTCGCCGGCACCGACCTGCACGCGCGCATCGCGGCGACCGGCCGCGAGGAGCTCATCATCGCCGGCTTCATGACGCACATGTGTATCTCGGCCACGGCGCGCGCGGCCCTCGACCTCGGTTACCGCAACACGGTGGTCGCCGCGGCGACGGCGACGCGCGACCTGCCTGTCCCCATGGGCGGCGTGGTGTCAGCGTCCGAGCTACAGCGCAACGCGCTCGCGGCTCTGGCCGACATGTTCGCCGTGGTGGTGAACGACAGCACGGCCTGGACGTAAGCGGTTGGAGCGCCGGCCAGATGAAGGGCGGACGCGCTCATCGTCACGCACACGCACCTGGATGATTGGGACGACGCCGCCAGGCAATGCCTGCCCAGGGACATGCCGATCTTCGGGCAGGACAAAGACGATGCTGAGGGCATTCGCCAGGACGGCTTCACCGACGTGCGTGTACTGACCGAGGACACGGGCTTTAATGGCACGCGCCTGCTCGGCCGCGCCGGGAGCCACGGTGATGGGTACCCACATGGAAGCGGTCAACCACGGTACGCAGTCGCGCAAGGAACTGCGTGACGATATCGCGGTTGATTGAGCTGGGCCCCAGGGAGCGCCGCGAAGGTTGAGCACGATTGGGAACGGGCGCGGTGGCGGCCGAGCCGAGCACAGCGCGTATTGACGCCCGGTCATCTGGCCGAAACGCCCGGGATTTGTCTCGGACTTCTGGCGCCCCTTACGGGGCCACCAGCGCGCGCACACGGTTCATCCACAGCGGAGCATCGTGGGCGGTCTCCTCGACTTCCGTCACCCGTGCCCGCAGTGTCGCCGTGTCTCCGGCCGCGCGGGCCGCCCGGGCCGCCCAGACGAGAATCTCCAGCCGCTCGTCGGGCGTGGCCACCCGCCGCGACTCGTCCACCAGGTGGGCCCAGGCGTCCGCGGCGTAGGGGAGGGCGTCCCGGGCCTCGTTCACGACGCGCCGGACCACGGCCAGCATCAGCGCGTCTGGGGGAGACAGCCTCGCCCGCGTGTCCGGTTCCTCGAGCCAATCGAGCTGCCGAGCCACTTCTGGCAGGTCGCCCAACTCGCAGCACAGGCGCGCCACCAGCAGCGCGTCCTGGGCCATGGAGCGGGGGAAGAAGCGTTGGCTGAGCACGCCGGCCCGCCGCGCCAGGGGAGCGCCTCCACGGCGCGGCCTTGATAGCCGAGCAGCAACGCGAGGTTGAACGCGGACGTCCGTTCAATCTGCACGTTGCCCAGCTCGCGCCCCAGGGACACCGCGCGCTCCAGGTCCGCGCGAGCGCCCGCCACGTCCCGGCGCTGGACGTGCAACACCATCCGGTTGTTGAGGGCCACGCCCAGGTGCAGGGTGTCGCCAGTGGCCTCGCACAGGGCGATGGCTTCGTCGAAGCGGCTGGAGGCTTCGTTCAGCCGGTCGGTCCACGCCAGCATCGCGCCCAGCATGGCCAGGGCAATGGCTTCGGTCTCCGAGTCCTCTCCGGACCGGCGGCCGCCACGGCGCGCTCCAGCGCGGGCACGGCGCCGGTGAGGTCCTCCCGCCGCACGTAGACGCGGGCCTGGGCCAGGGCATGGCGCGCGGCCAGCTCGGCGGGGACCGCGTCCTTCAAGCAGTGCAGGGCTTGCTCCAGCAGCGCGGTGGAGCCCGCTGTGTCGTCCTGCCAGTCCAGCGCGGTGGCTTCCTCCAGCAACAGGTCCGCTTCGTGCACCACGTCCCGGTGGGACGCCGCGAGCATCCGGGCGGCGCGCAGGTCCTCCACGGCGTCGTCGATGCGCTGGAGGCGGTAGCGCACGCGGCCTCGGCCCGACAGGAGCTCCAGCCGGACGGCTTCGTCCTCGCGGGATACCAGGGACAAGGCGGCCGAATAGTGCCGCTCCGCCTCCAGGAGCCGGTGCGCGCGGCGCGCGGACTCGGCCAGGCTCCAATGGAGGGCGGTGGCCTGGAGGAAGTCCCCGGCGGATTCGGCCAGCCGCGCCCGGCGCGCGGTGGGCGTGTCGGGCAGGGCTCGCAGGGCCGCCGCGCAGATTCTCCGCTTCAAGGGTGGAGACAGCAGGGCGCTGAACGCTTCGCGCAGGGTGGTGTGTTCGAAGCGCCAACGCCGGGGCCCTCGGGGTTCCAGCATGCCCACGCGTGCCAGCCGCTCCAGCGCCACGCCCGGGTCCAGCGACAGGTCCAGGGCCGCGTCCGAGTCCAGGTGCGCGAGGGTGGCGGAGAGTTCCTCCAGGCGCACATCGTCCCCCAGGAGCGCCGCGACCTGGAGCAGGTCGCGCAGCCCTGGCGGCAGGGCCGCGAGGCTCCGCTCCGCGAGCCGTTCATCCGCGCCCGGCCGGTCGGGCGCCAGTCCGTTCAGCGCGTCCGCCGCGAGGTAGCCGCCGCCGTCCGGGCGGGTGCGGATGGCGCCCGCGCCGCGGAGGCTCGCACCGTCTCCTGCATGCGCAAGGGCGAGCCACCACACCGCTCCACCAGCTCCCGCAGCACCCCTTCGGCAATCAGGTCCACCGGACGCAGGAGCTGCCGGAGCAGCTCGCGCGCGTCCTGCTCCTCCAGGGGCGCGAGCTCTCGCTGGTCGAAGTCCCGCGCGCGCTCTCCCAGGTAGGGCCGCAGGCCCAGCAGGCGATGCCGGCCCGCGAGCACCACGCACAACGGGGCGCCGTCTCCGGAGAGGGTTGCCAGCTCAAGGGCGTCGAGGGCCGTGGGGTCCAGCGTGTGCGCGTCATCGACGAGCAGGACCAGGGGCTGTGAGGCCGCCATCCGCCACAGGTGCGAAGCGATGGCACGGGCCACGAGTTGCCGGCGCGCCGCCGGATGCACGGTGGTCACGTCCACCGATGGGCATGCGTCCGTGAGCAGCCGCCGCAGCGCCTCGTCCGAGGGCGTGTGCGCGGGCAGTTCGAGCAGGGTGTTGATGAGGCCTCGGAGGCCGCTCTCGCTCGCGCTGCCCTCGTCCGGAAGCGCTTCGACGAAGCGCACGGCGATGCCGGGCGTGGCCGCCAGCTCGCTACGCCACGCCGTGAGCAGGCACGTCTTGCCCAGGCCTTCCTCCGCCAGGAGGCCGCGAAGGACGGGCGACCGCTGTGTCTGGGCGCGCGTCAGGGCCTCGTACAACCAGGACCGCTCGGTGTCCCGGCCCAGGAGGAGGTCGGGAGGCGTCGGCGCGGAAGCGGGCGCGGTGCTCGCGGGGGCATCCCCCAGGTGCGCCCGGGCGCTGGCTGTCAGGGCGAGGAACTCGGCGGTGTTGGCGGAGGCAGAGGCGGGCCACCAGCGCTCGGGGCGCTCCACCGCGTTGCCGCCCAGAGTCAGCCGTCCCGCGCGCTCTCGGATGCGCACCGGTGCGCAGTGGAGCGCCATCGCTGCATCCGAGGGCAGGACGTCTTTCAACAGTTCCGCGGCGCGATGCGCGGTGCGCAGACCTGCCTCCACGGACGGAGCATGGGGGAACGCGAACAGGGCCAGCCCCGGCTCCACGCGTGTGAGCATGGCGCCGCAGCCCGCGAGGTGGGCCTGCAAGGACGGCGCAGCCCGTGAAGACTTCACGCCGAGCAAGGCCACCTCTTGTGTGGCGCGGTTCGCGCCGGGCGGGGGCGCGGTCGATGGGGCGCGGTCCGGCCGAGCTGCCGGGACTGTCGAGCGGCGCGCGTCGTCGGCGGCGGAGACAGGACGTGGCGGCGCGTCCGTATCCAGGCTCGCGTCTTGAATCCCTCTCAGCTCATCCACCAACGCCTGCGCACTGCGGACCCGGTCCTCGGGCGCCTTGGCCAACAGCCGCTGGATCAGCACCTCCACCACTTCGGGCACCGGCCACGGCGCGAGCGTCCTCAGCGCTGGAGGCCTCCGCGAGACATGCGCTTGGAGCACCGCGGATGCCTCGCCCAAGAAGGGCGGCCGTGCACAGAGCAGCTCGAAGAACATGACCCCAAGCCCATACAGGTCCGCCCGCGCGTCGATGGACCGCGCGTCCCGGCACTGCTCGGGGGCCATGTACTCGTGGGTCCCCAGCCGCTGGCCCGTGCGCGTGACGCCCGGCGCGGGCGCTTCCCGGTCAGCTCGCGCCGTCAGCCGCGCGAGCCCGAAGTCCAGCAGCACGAGCCGCCCCTCGGCCAGGACGACGTTCTCCGGCTTGAGGTCCCGGTGCACGACGCCCGCGGCATGGACCCGGGCCAGCGCCTCCGCCAGCGCGCGCATCAGCGGGACGCCCTCGGTCCACGGCAGGGCGCCGGCCCCGGGCAGGCCCGCGAGCCTCCGGGCCAGGGTGGGCCCGTCGATGCGCTCCATGATGATCACCCGCTCACCGGCGCGGGTCGATGCCTCGCCCAGCAACTGGGGCACCGCAGGGGGACCGATGCGGCGCAGGGCCTCCAACTCCCGCCCCAGCCGTTCGCCCGCGAGCGGTTCCAGCACCTTCAGCGCGACGTCCAGCCCATCCACCTCACGCCGCGCGGCGAACACCCGTCCAAACCCACCGCGCCCCAAGGGCGCTCCCAGGACATAGCCCGCCACATCCGGAGGCTCCGGCAAGGAGCCTGGGGCACGCGCTTCGACCGGGCCGTGGCGAGGACAGCGCTCGGCCACGCGGCGATGGCAGGTGGGGCAGCGCATGGGCGTGGGAGCTCGGGGCCGTGAGCTTGGACGGCCACGCCCGGACGTCAGTCACTCATCTCCGGCAGCTCGGGCAGCACATCCGGGTCCAGCTTCAGAATCACACACAGGCGCGTCAGGGTAGGAATGGTCGGCACCATCACCCCTCGTTCCACCCGAGCGAG
Organism: Myxococcus sp. MxC21-1; assembly: GCF_032612255.1. NCBI lineage: Bacteria > Pseudomonadati > Myxococcota > Myxococcia > Myxococcales > Myxococcaceae > Myxococcus > Myxococcus sp. MxC21-1. Next base: position 5,145,128 of record NZ_CP123278.1, on the reverse strand, counting down.
CACTTCCACGGGGATTTCCAGTTGCTCGGCGACCTCCTCCATGCCGAGCCCCGCCTGCTGGCGGGCGGCCTTCAGTGCCGCTCCGAGCACCTCGGCCCTTTCCCTACGACTCGTCGTCATGGGCCGAGCATGACGCCTTCTCGCGTTCCCGTCATCCAATTCACCACATGCCGGTGCGCTGGCGCACGGACCCGAACATTGCCCGGGGGCGGGCGGCCGGGGCAAGCCTCCCGGGCGTCCGCGGCGACTGTGTGGCCCAGGGGGAGGGTGGCCAGGTTGTCCGGACGTGCGCAGGCTGGGCGACTGGGGTTGCGGCATTGGCGCCGGGCGGGGGGTGTGTTAGTTCGCCCCTCCCCCCGGTGTCCCCGCCAGAAAGAGGAGAAGCGAATGGCCCGCCGTCAGGTCCGTGTCGTCGGTGCGATGCTCCAGAATGAGCAGGGGCGCTACCTCATCACCCAGCGCCCCCCCACCGCGTCACTGCCCCTGCTGTGGGAGTTCCCCGGCGGGCGCGTGGAGGAGGGTGAAGAGGACGCCGAGGCCCTTGCCCGGGAAATCCAGGAAGAGACGGGCGTGGAGGTGGACGTGCTGGGTCAGGCCATGCACACCCACCACGAGTACCCCAACTACGACATCGACTTCCGCGTCTTCCACTGCCGGCTCTCGCGGCCGACGGAGGAAATCCAACACCTGCGCGTGCATGACCACCGCTGGGTGACGCTGGAGGAGATGTCCGCGTACCGCTTCCCGGACGCGGATGCCAAGACGTTGGCGAAGCTGCTCGACCTGGACAGCTGACGTGCCGCGCCGTCTCCTCCTGGCGTTGCTGGCCGGAGTGCTGGGCGCGTGCTCCCGCTCCAAGCCGCCGCCCGCGCCGCCTCCACCCGAGGCGACGAACCAGGTCCCTGCCCAGGGCGTGCCGGGGTGCACGCTCTACGGCGAGCCTCAGCGGTCCGGCACCGTGCCCGACGAGCTGTCCGAGCTCTCCGGTCTGGCCGCCAGCCAGCGCCACCCGGGGGCCTTCTGGGCGCACAACGACTCCGGCAACGGCTTCGAGCTGTTCGCGATGGACGCGAAGGGCGCCATCCTCGCCCGGCTGACGCTCACCGGGGCCACCCCTCGCGACATCGAGGACGTCACGGTGGGGCCCTGCGCCCCGGGGCGTCGCGCGGCTGCGTCTATCTTGCGGACATCGGTGACAACTTCGCGCGCCGGGAGCAGGTGCGGCTCTACCGGCTGCCAGAGCCGGAGGCGCTCGAGGACGCCACGGTGCCGGTGGAGGTGCTGTCCTTCATGTACCCGGACGGGCCCCGCGACGCGGAGTCGGTCATCATCGACGCCCGCTCTGGCCGGTTGGCCGTCATCACCAAGACGCTGGACTCCCTGGGGGATGTCTTCGCGCTGGATGGGCTGAGCGCGGAGACCCCCATCCAGGCCCGGAAGCTGGGGACGCTGACGGCGCCGCTCGGGATGGACCGGGCCACCACCGCGGCCTCCCTGCATGCCTCCGGTGAGCGGCTGCTGCTGCGCACCTACTCGCGCGCGTACGAACTGCGCCGCCCCGACGCCGCGCGGCTGGAGGACCTGCTGCAAGGACAGCTCGTCGAGGTTCCGAGCGGGAGCCAGGCCCAGGCAGAAGCCATCACCTTCGTGCAAGACGGCAACGGCTATTTGTTGGGCACGGAGTTCACTGGCCAACCTTTGTGGTTGATCGGGTGTCGCTGATCCGCCGCAAGGGCCCGCACATGCCGTGAAGCCCGCCTGGCGGGTTGACGGTATGGCAACGGTGAACATCTTTGGCCCGCCAGGGAAGACGCCTCGCGGTCACTGTGTCCGCGTGGGCGGGGGAGGGGGAGGGTCGAGCGTGCCGACGATGAAGCCACAGGATTTGCCGCCTGGGATGGGCCCACGCGGAAAGAAGACAGACAAGCCAACGCCAACGGGGAAGGGGTTCAAGTTCGGCTCACCGTTGGGCTACATCCTGTTGCTCGTCCTGGGCTTCCTGCTGTTCCGCAACGTCTTCCAGGACGCGGGCGTGCGGCGCGTGAGCTACAGCCAGTTCCGCGACGGGGTGGAAGCCGGGAACTTCAGCCGGGTCCAGATTTCGAACGAGTGGGTGAAGGGCTTCCTCAAGGACACGGCACAGCCGCCTCCTCCTCCGGCAGACGGGGAGCGCACGCTGCGCGGCGAGCCGAGCGCCCTGCCGTGGATGGCCTACCGCGTCGCCGGTGACGAGGGGCTGGTGCCGTTGCTGGAGCAGAAGGGCATCCAGTTCGAGGCCGTGCCGCAGTCAGGGCTGGGCGAGGCGCTGTGGATATGGCTGTTGCCCCTGGGCCTCTTCTTCCTCTTCTGGAGCTTCATGATGCGCCGGGTGGCCGGTGGCATGGGCCAGGGCCCACAGAGCGTCATGAGCTTCGGGAAGACGCGCGCCAAGGTGCAGGCCGAGGCCGATACCGGCGTGGGCTTCAAAGATGTGGCCGGCGTGGACGAGGCGGTCGACGAGCTGCGTGAAATCGTCGAGTTCCTCAAGACGCCCGAGAAGTTCCGCCGCCTGGGCGGGCGCATCCCCAAAGGGGTGCTGCTGGTGGGCCCTCCGGGTACGGGCAAGACGCTGCTGGCGCGAGCCGTGGCGGGTGAAGCGGGCGTCCCCTTCTTCAGCCTGTCGGGCTCCGAGTTCGTGGAGATGTTCGTCGGCGTGGGCGCCGCGCGAGTCCGCGACTTGTTCGCCCAGGCCACGTCGAAGGCGCCGTGCATCATCTTCATCGACGAGCTGGACGCCATTGGCAAGAGCCGCAACTCGGGCGTGGCCGGTGGACATGACGAGCGTGAGCAGACGCTCAACCAGCTGCTCGCGGAGATGGACGGCTTCGACAGCCGCGCGGGGCTCATCATCCTGGCGGCCACCAACCGTCCGGAGATCCTGGACAGCGCGTTGATGCGTCCGGGCCGCTTCGACCGGCAGGTGCTGGTGGACCGGCCGGACAAGCGGGGCCGCGAGCGCGTGCTGGAGATTCACGCGAAGGGCGTGAAGTTGGGACCGGACGTGGACCTCAAGGCCATTGCCTCGCGCACCCCGGGCTTCGCGGGCGCGGACCTGGCCAACGTGGTGAACGAGGCCGCGCTCCTGGCCGCGCGCCGCAACCGCGACGCGGTGATGCGGGCGGACTTCGAGGAAGCCATCGAGCGTGTCGTCGCCGGTCTGGAGAAGAAGAACCGCCGGATGAACGAGCGTGAAAAGGAGATTGTCGCGCACCACGAGGCGGGCCACGCGGTGGTGGGGTGGATGCTGCCTCACGCGGAGCGGGTGACGAAGGTGTCCATCATCCCGCGCGGCCTGGCGGCGCTGGGCTACACCATGTCGCTGCCGCTGGAGGACCGCTATCTCATGTCGCTGGACGAACTGCGCGACAAGATGGCGGGGATGATGGGCGGCCGGGCCGCGGAGGAGATCTTCATCGGGGAAATCTCCACCGGCGCGTCCAACGACATCCGCCAGGCCACGGAGATGGCCCGGATGATGGTGCGGGACTACGGCATGAGCACGCTGGGGCCGGTGGCCCTGAGCGCGGATCATGGCCCGGGCTTCCTCCGCTCGGCGGGCGTGCCGGAGACGCGCAGCTACTCCGAGCAGACGGCGCGGATGATTGACGAGGAGGTGCGCAAGCTCGTCAGTGAAGCGCTCGACAGGGCCCGTCAGGTGCTGACCACCCACAAGGACAGGGCCCAGGCGTTGGCGGCCCGGCTCCTGGCCGTGGAGGTGGTGGAGGAGGACACCATGGTGACGATTCTGGGTCCCAAGGTGTTGGCGCAGCGCGGCCTGCTGCACCCGGAGGCGCGTCAGGTCATCTCCGCGCACCCGGTGGACGTCGGGGGCAATGACGACCAGACGCCGCCCACTCAACACTCGGACGCGCTCGACTCCTGAGGCTTCGGCTGGCTGGGTGCCTGCCCTCCTGCCGTCCCGAAGCCCACCGCCACCGCGACGTCCTGCGGTGGCCGGTGAGCGAAATTATCTTTAGCGGAAAGGAGGCGTCGCCGTGGAGAACAGGATCGGTAAGAGCTACATCGCCCGCAAGGCCCTCTTCGCGAAGGGGCTCAAGGAGGGCCGGCTCACGGTTCAGGAGATTGAGGAGGCCCTGCCGGCGGGAACCCTGACGGCGGCGGAGCGGTGGCTCCTCTATTACTCGCTGCGGGCCGCCCAGGTGGAAATCATCGACGAGGTGACAGGGCAGGTGGACCACGGCTTCATGGCCGAGTCTCCCGCCGCGCCGCAGGAGCACTAGCTCGCTCCCGCGTTGACAGGGGCCGCCTCGCGGTTAGGTTCCGGGCAGCAGTGACTCCCTACCTCTCGCGCGCGACTGCGCACCCACCATCGCCTCAGGTTAGACATGGCCGGTAACACCCGCACCGACGCAGCCCCCGAAGCCACCCAGCAGCCCCCCTCCGCCAACGGCGAGGGACCTGTTTCCGCCGCCGAGGAGACTTCCTCCCAGCAGCAGGCTCCGGAGGAGCACGCGGCTGCCGGTCAGGACGCGGAGCGGGAGCGGATGGCCGCGGAGCTGGAGACGCTTCGCAAGAAGTTCGACATTGCCGTCCGCGCGGTGCAGGCCGCGGAGAAGGACCGCGAGGAGTTCAAGCAGCGCGTGACGCGGGAGCGTGAGCGCATGCTGGACGTGGAGCGCGGCAACGTGGCCATCACGCTGCTGGAGGCCATTGACGAGTTGGACCGGTGCCTGTCCGTCAGTGCCCAGGACACCTCGCCGCTGGCCGAGGGCGTCCGGATGATCCGTGCCGAGCTCTTGCGCAAGGTGCAGTCCACGGGCATCGAGCGCCTTGAGGTCGTCGGGCAGCCCTTCGACCCGAACACGGCCGATGCGGTCGACATGGAAGTGACCGCCACGCCGGACGAGGACCACCGCATCGTCGCTGAGCTGCGTGCGGGCTACCGGCTGAAGGACCGCATCATCCGTCCGGCCCGGGTGAAGGTGGCGAAGTACGTCGCCCCCGTCCAGGCCTGACGCCGCCGTTCAGGGCGCCCCCGTCACTCACGGGAAGGGGGCGCCGGGCCAGGCTGTTGAGTCCGCTCGACCCTGGTCCGCCGTGTAGACTGCCGCTCCGTGCTCTCCCGATTCTTCTCCCTGTGTTTGGTGCTGGCGCTCGTCCCGGTCGCGGCGGCCGCCGAGGGTCCTCTCGACGCGTGGCTTCCCGCGCGGGCCCGGGAGCATGCCGCGTGGTTCGCCGCGCAGGCCGCGGGTGTCGAGGGGCAGACGGGCAGCCTGGGCCTGTGGCGCGAGCGCGCCGAGGGAGACCCGGGCATCCCCCACTTCGTGCCCCCGTCCTCGCTGGCGCCGCTGATCCGCGCGGTGGAGGCGAGCGTCGTCAACATCACCACCGTGGGGCCCCGGGCCGGTGGCTTGGAGGGGATGAAGAAGTCCACCGGCTCCGGCTTCGTGCTGACGCCAGACGGGCTCGTCGTCACCAACAACCACGTGGTGGCCAGCGCGCAGCAGATTGCCGTGCGTCTGGCGGATGGCCGCGAGTTCGCCGCGTCCGTGGTGGGCCGTGACGCCTCCACGGACGTGGCGCTGCTGCGGCTCAGCGGCGTGGACCTGGGCAAGCTGCCCGCCGTGTACCTGGGGGACTCGGACCGGATGGCGGTGGGCGACTGGGTGGTGGCCATTGGCAACCCCTTTGGCCTGGACCACTCCGTGTCCCACGGGATGATCTCCGCCAAGGAGCGCGTGCTGGGCGTGGGCCAGTTCGACGACTTCATCCAGACGGACGCGCTCATCAACCCCGGCAACTCCGGTGGGCCGCTCTTCAACATGAAGGGGGAGGTGGTGGGGGTGAACACCGCCATCATCAGTCAGGGGCAGGGCATTGGTTTCGCGGTCCCCAGCAACCTGGTGAAGGAGCTGCTGCCCAACCTCCGGGAGAACGGCAAGCTGGAGCGTGGGTGGCTGGGCGTCGTCATCAACGACGACGGGAGCCATGGGGGCGGTGAGCGCCAGGCCCCGCTGGTGAAGGACGTCTACAAGGGCAGCCCCGCCGCAGCCGTGGGCATCCGCCCCGGAGACCGGCTGGTTGCGGTGAACGGGCGGCCCATCGGCTCCTACCTGCAGCTGTTGCGCAAGGTGGCGCTGCTGGCGCCGGGCACCGAGGCGCGCTTGTCGCTGACGCGGGGCACCGAGACGCAGGACGTGACGGTGCGGCTGGTGGCGCGCCCCGCCCAGGAGGCCACCGAGGGGCTCATCCAGCGGACGGCCAGCGAGGAGGAGATGGGGCTTGTGATCCGCGACCTCACGCCGGAGGTGGCCGCGCCCCTGGGGGAGACGGCCTGGTCCGGCGTGCTGGTGTCGGGTGTCACGCCGCGCAGCCCGGCGGACTCGGCCGGCCTGCGGGCGGGAGACGTCGTGACGGAAGTGAACCGCCGCCGGGTGAAGGACGTGGCCGGGGTGCGCGCGGCGCTGGGGAAGGGGAGCGCCGGGGTCAGCATCCTCCTGCGGGTGAAGCGGGGCGAGGCGCTCCAGTACATCGCCATCGCCCGGTGAGATGACGCCCGCCTAGCGCTTCTTGGCGTCCTTGCCGTGGAGCCACAGGCCCATGGCCTGGCCGCTGCGACCCTCGGTGATGAAGATGGCTTCGATGCGCGCCGTCACGCCGTGGCTCTTCCCGCCGCCCTTCTTGGGCAGGGTCCACACGCTCTGCGGGGTGAAGACAATCTGTGCCCGCACCGAGCGCGTGGAGAAGAGGCGGTTGAACATCTGCAGGTTCCACCCCGCCGGCATGTCACCGGTGACGGTGAGGTAGGGGAGGATGGGGTTTCCGTTGCCGTCCGTCTTCTTGGGCGCCCCGTGGGTGAGCGCCGAGCTGCCGCCGGGGAAGAACGGGGTGATGTTGATGCTGTACTCGCCCGTGCCCAGCGAATAGGGCCCCGGGGTGAGCATGGTGGCGTCGTCCTCGGTGACGATCATGTACAGCCGCTTGCCCTGGTACTTCTTCCGGAACGCCTCCGCGTTGGCCTTGCACTGCGAGTCCACGAAGGGGCCGTCGCACGCGCCCACGAACTTTTCCAGGAAGGTCCCCAGCCCGCCTAGCGGCTCGGCTTCGTCACGCAGCTTGGCGAAGCGAGGGTCCGCGTCCGCCAGGGCGAGCGCGGGCGCGAGGAAGAGGGCGGCGGCGAGGAGGATGCGATTCACGGGCGAGGTCTCCGGGGAACAGGGGGTCAGCCCGGAATCGTGCCATTTCGGAAAGTGTCCGGCACTCGTTACATGGGTGTGTGGGGGTGGATGTAGGTGAAGAACTTGCCTACATGTGGCTACCGTGTAGGTTGCGCCTGTCACCACCTGTTCCGGGAGCTACCCCCATGTTTGAGCGTCCTCACGAGCGCCGTTCCCACCTCCGTTTCGACAAGGTCTTCACCGTCTACCTCACCACCCAGGATGGGATGCTTCGGGGGGTGGGCCGCAACATCAGCGCGCGGGGCATGTTCGTGGAGGTCCGGGACCAGGTGGGCCTGGGCGAGAAGCTGAAGGTGACGTTCGCCGGCGAGGACGGGACGGAGATGACGTGCCTGTGCGAGGTCCGCTACCAGGTGGCCCTGGCCTTCGGGCGCAAGGACGGGCGCGAGGGCAGCAGCCGCGGCGTGGGGCTGCGCATCGTGGCCTATGAGACGCAGGACGACGCGCCCCTCCTGCTGGTGGACCGCGAGCGGGTGATGCACTGACATCCGTCCGGGGCCCGTGAGGGGCTTCGCGGCCTGGCGCTTCCCGGAACAGCAGCGGGGGCCGCCCAAGCCAACCTCCGGACCCGGTGAAAACGAAAGGGCACGGCCTTCCAGATGGAGGACCGTGCCCTTCGTGTTTCCAGTGGTGGGCGGGTGCCCGCGGCTTCGACTACTGCGAGAAGCCCTCGAGGAGGTAGTGGGCCTCGATGCGCTTGAGCGCCAGAATCATGGCGGCGCAGCGGGTGTCCACCGTCTCACCGATGCAGTACTGGCGGCTGTCGTGCATCTCCGTCTTGCGCGGCTGGTTGCGCGAGATGTCGCGGATGATGCGGTAGTTGCGCTTCATGGCGCGCTCGAGCCGCTGGTCGACCTCGGCCTCGCTCCAGCGCTCCATGCGCTTGTTCTGGATCCACTCGTAGTAGCTCACCGTCACACCACCGGCGTTGGCGATGATGTCCGGGATGAGCTCGATGCCGCGCTTCTCCAGGATGCGGTCGGCCTCCGGGGTGGTGGGGCCGTTGGCGCCCTCGGCCACCAGCTTGACGCGCAGGCGCTCGGCCACCTCGGCGGTGATTTCGCCGCCCAGGGCGGCGGGGACCAGGATGTCCGCCTGGACGTCCCAGAGGTCCTTCTTCTCGATGCGCTGGGCGCCCGGGAAGCCGAGCACGCTGCGCTTGAGGTTCTTGGGGTCCTGCACGTAGGCGGAGAGCGCGGTCACGTCGATGCCGTCACCATTGAAGATGGTGCCGTCGGCGTCGTTCACCGCGAGCAGGCGGGCGCCCATCTGCGACAGGATGTTGGCGGCGTGGCTGCCCACGTTGCCGAAGCCCTGGATGATGAACGTCTTGCCCTTCACGGACTCGCCGCGGTCGGCGTAGTAGTCCTCGATGCAGAAGGCGACGCCCTGGCCGGTGGCCTTGTGGCGGCCCTCGGAGCCGCCGATGCGCACGTCCTTGCCGGTGACGATGCCACGCAGGTTGTGGCGCTCGCGCTCACCGTCCGAGTACTGGCGGTAGAGCAGGGCCATGATGCCGGGGTTGGTGCCCACGTCCGGCGCCGGGATGTCGATGTCCGGGCCAATCATGCTCTTGAGCCGGTACATGAAGCGCAGGGTGATGGCCTCGATCTCCTCGCGGCCATACTCGCGCGGGTCTATCTGGATGCCGCCCTTGCCGCCGCCGAACGGAACCTCGGCGATGGCCGTCTTCCAGGTCATCTCCGCGGCCAGGGCCTTGAAGAGGTCCAGGGACACCTCGCGGTGGTAGCGCAGGCCGCCCTTGTAGGGGCCGCGCGCCTGGTTGTGCTGCACGCGGTAGGCCTTGAAGCGCTGCGACTCACCGGGGACCAGCTGGTACACCTTGCCGTCCGGCAGGCGCAGGTGGCCCTGGCGGATGTCCACGTCCGAGCCCAGCAGGGCGCGGCCATTGAGGATGATGTTGCCGTTGGCCAGCAGCTCCAGGCCTTCCTTGTTGCGGACTTGCGTCTCGGGGAGGTTGGAGAAGGTGCGCGCCTTCTCCTCGGAGAGCGGGACGAGGCGGTCCTTCAGCTTCGCCGTGACGTAGAAGATGTGCTCGTAGTCCGGCTCCTCCAACTCGAGGCGGACGCGCTTGTCCAGCGCGATGAGGTCCGCGGCACGATGGAAGATCTCCATCGCCTCGGTGTAGACGGTGCGCTTGGGCGTAGGGGCCGGGGCACGCATGAAATTCTCTTCGCTGGCCATGACGGGAGATGCTCCTTGTCGCGTCGCCGCTCGTGGGCGAGGCACGTGGGGGTAGCGGGGCCCTTATGTACATAGGCGCTCCGAGACTTCAACCGCGCCAAGCACCCGTCCTCCCCCAAGAATCTGGAGCGATAACGGGCACTTATGTCAACGCGATGTGTCACCTACGACAGACGCGGTGTGTCATCCGTGTCAGGGTGGTCAATCGTGGTGATGGTTGGAAAAGCAACGATGCGGGCGCGCGGAAAATGGGCGGAGTGGCGGGGAGGGTGAGTACTCGCCTTCATTTCTGCTTGCCGGACATGAGCCGCCATGGTACTCCCCGCGCACCTGTCGCGCCGACATAGCTCAGCGGCAGAGCAACTGATTCGTAATCAGTAGGTCCCCAGTTCAATCCTGGGTGTCGGCTCCAAGAAGAGAAAAGGGCTGGTTGCTTCAGGCAACCAGCCCTTTTCCTTTTCTGCCGCGATCAACGCTCGGGCGTTGCTTCAGTCAGGCTGGAGGACGTTCGACTTCGACGTGTTCGCCTGCGTGAGGTGTGGCGGCGGGCGGCGAGTGCTGGCGTACGTGAACGACGCGGGAGGGGCCGGCGTTGTACCCCATGGGGCTGCGCGGCTTCTCCGCCCGCTTGGCACACTGCTCCGGCGGCCCCCGTCAGCGGTACTGTTCGGATCCTCCATTCCAGCCCTCGTTACTTGTAGTCGGCCCACTGCCTGTCATTCGGCGACGAGTTGGTCGAGCGCGTGAACGTCGCGCTCTTCCCCACTGCGTCCGCATAGCCAATGGTCCGGTCCAACGTGCAGCGAAGCGCGTCGTTGCCGTCCACCATCAGGCCTTGGCAGGTCATCAGGTCGCCGAGCTTCAACGAGCCTCCACTGACACTCCAGGTGCCGGTGCGCTTGAACATGCGGGAGAGAGGAATCTCGGCGGTGTAGCCATTGGAGCGCACGGTCCCCGCGCCCTCGGCGTAGTAGAGGATGAAGCTCTTGTCTTGCTTCAGAAAGGCGGTCGCGGCGAACAGGTTGATGCCATCCCGCTGGGCGGGGAACTCAACCGCGCCACCCGGGGCGCCAGCGTATTTCTCATAGGCGAACTGTGCGAAGTACTCGCTCGCGGGTCTGCCATTCACAGTCGTTTCCGTGTCAGTCCCCTCTCCTCCATTTCCGTTTCCATTTCCGTTTCCGTTTGGATTGGACGGCTCCGAGTCACCTCCACAAGCAATGAGCAGGGCCCCGAGGGAGAGTCCAACGAGCGCGCACGGCCAACGAATGAACGACGTATTCACAGGATGAGTCCTTTGATGCGAGGGTTTGCTCTCGCGAGCTGCGGCCCTGAACTCGCGACCACAGCAGCGCGAAACTGCCGACGAGCACTCGCGAGCGCTATCGGCCCCCCTGGGACCGCGCATACGGCGAGTTAATTCACGCGAAACATATTACTCGGATGGTTTCATACTTTGAGAATCTGGGGGGAGGAGGCGACTACCGCACGCGCTCGATGCGGTGCTTGCGCCCCTTGATGTGTCCCTCCCTCAATCGCGGAAGGGTCATCTTCGCGACGCGCTTGGAGACCGCGAAGAAGCCGTGGCGGTCGTGGATCTCGATCTTGTCCGCGTCCGACGCGGCCAGCCCACCCGCCTCGCCCGTGAGCGCCCCAAGGATGGTCCGAGCGCGTCACCAGCGAGAGCGCCAGCCCACTCCGCCCCACGTGTCGCGTCCGGCCGATGCGGAACGTACGCCTCGGGGGGGGGCGAAGCGCACCGGCAGACTCATCGTGCGCGTGCTCGACAACGGGGTGCCCTTCAATTCCCGCCTCGCCAAGACTGCCCTTGAGGCGGCGCTCCCTTGCGTCCGCGCCTTCCGGCTGCCGAAGTACTCTTCCGAGACGCTCAACTGGATTGAGAACTTCTGGGACTGCCTCAAGAAGACATACTTCAGCCAGATGCTTGCCGCGCAGAGGGCGGCATTCCATCCAAGCGCCATCCGCCTCCTGCGGAGGCTGCGTCGCTCAGGACGGCTGGGGCGGCTGGCGCTTCGGATACCCCCTAAACGGATTCAAGCTCTCTGGCTTAGTGCTGCGAAAGTCAGGACGGACCTTGTGAATTGGGTAGGTCTCATAGAACAAACAACCTACCAGGGGCGTGGTGGGGCAATTCGCTGTTTGCTCGGTGGCGTCTGAAGGGCAGTGCAATCTGAAAGGTGTGGAAGTTTAATTGGGATTCCAGTGGTAGGAGGCTGCCGCACGAACTCCACTGAAGTTGTCAGACCCCAAAGTCAGGCTGCAGCGCCTCCTGATTCCCAGGGGCGTCCTCAGGGGATGCAATGAGATTGGTTTCCGTGGTGTCTTTGCTGCTTCTTTCAGCGGGGTGTGCGACCACTCGCATTGTCAATATCGATGCTGGAAATGGTCAGCGAGTCGTCCACGAGTCGGTAGATGTTGACCCGGTCGAAGTGAGCGAGGACGAATTCAAGTCTGCCCTGACGCGGCTCATCCTTGACATGCGCATGGACGTTGCGTTCCGATCGGCTGAATCGGCGGATGCGCGAGGTTGGGTGCGCTCCAGGACCCTGCTCGCGTCCTCGAAGGGCCTCGCGGATTCGAGGTCGGGGAGTTCACCTGAGTCTTTGTACGCGCGCATCTGCCCCGACGCGGACGACTGCTTGACCCTGGTGGGGGGGACGGGGCTGACGTTCTCGCGAAAGGACCGGACGCTCATGGCGCTGTCCTTCGCGCTCGACACCGTTTGGGAGAGCGTCGAGGCCGAGGTCGGAAAGGTGCTGAACCCAGTGGCGCTCAAGGCCCTGGTGACGTCGGCTGCGCTGACGCTGCTCCTCACGCTGGCGCTGCCCGAGCCGATCACCAAAGTCATCGCGGTGGCGCTGACTGCGGCGATGGTGGCCTATCTGGGCGTAGTGCCTGTATGGGAGATCGGGCGCGGATTCGTCCGGTTGTGGGATGATGCTGGGACGGCGATGAGCGTCATCGAGCTACAAGACATCGGGCATCGGTTCGGGCGGGTGCTCGGCACGAACGGCACGCACGTCCTGGTGCTCGTCGTCATGGCGGCGCTCGGTGGAAAGAACGCGATGGCAGCCCAGGGGCCGAAGCTCCCGGGCTTCCCCCAGGCCGCGATTCGAGCGCAGGCTGAGGCGGGATTTCAGCTCGGAGCGGCCATGAATGGCGGCGTCACGTCCATCGCACTTCCCGCAGCTGGTGTGCTGAACGTTGCCCTGGCGCCCGGAGCCGCTGCGGCCCTGGCGATGTACTCGGACGGGCGCTTCCCGGGTGACACTGAAGGGCCCGTTCACCACATCTGCACGAGCAGGAATTCGATTTCCGCAGCGACTGGTGGGCCATGGACACCCGCGTGTGAAGAAATCTTCGAGAAGGCCGGTATGTCGCTTGAGGATGCTGCAAATAAGGTGCGGCTCAAGGGGCATGAGGGGCCTCACCCCGAATTTTATCACAATCAAGTGGTGACTCGCCTGCAAACGGCCGTGCGTACTTGCAGAACCGAGGATGCATGTCGCGCTAAATTGCTGACTGAACTTGCGAAGATTGCAGATGAGTTGCTTACGCCGGGAACAGAATTGCGCAGCTTCATTGTGAGGTAGGAGGGCGTTGTGGAACGTAGATACTATTGGGTGAATATTGCTGATGTGCCTCAGTGGTACATCACGACGCCTGTGCCAGCGTCTGGCGGAACGTTCGATGAGCCCTGGATGTTCGGAGAGGGGCACTCACTTCCGGATCCTGGGCCCTCTAAGGCTCGGGTCAGAAGGCCGGGCCAGAAGCGCACCATTGTATTTGCAGGGGTTGAACGCACGCCTATCGTCGGCGAAGCGCTCGCGAGTGTTCTAAAGACGATCGCTCCTGATGACGTCCAACTGTTTCCAGTGGAGGTGGAGGGAGAGCGCGAGCTGTACTTCATTGTCAATGTAATCAAGGCTCTTGACTGCATTGACGAAGCGAAGTGTCGAGAAATACAGCACTATGCCGAGGACGAACCCTTTCCTGAGTATGCAGGACAGTTTCGCTGGATTAATGGACTGCGAATCGACCCCTTGAAGACTGAGGGCGCGCACGTCTTTCGGCTGAAGAAGTTCAAGATCGCCTTCATTGTCTCGGAGGACATCAAGAACGCGCTCGAACGGGTCGGGAACCTGGGCGTGTCGTTCGAGCGCGTGACCGAGGCTCCCGACCTTCATTGACGGTCGGTGCTGAGTGCCGAGCTGGCGACGGTTCTGATCTTCAAAATCCAGGGCTTGCCTCCGGTGTTGCGTGTGGCCCCGACTCGGAGGGCCACACGACGGCGCTCACGAAGCCATCACCTCGCTGTTGCGAGAGAAGACGAGACCGGCCTTCTGGACTGAGCCGATGCACAGAAAATCGCCGGAATCGAAGCCGACGAGGAGGACTCGCTGAGCGGCATCCCCGAGGAGGCTCGGCCCCATGCGCTGTGCGAGACGCCGGACTGCGAGCGCGGCGTATGCCAGCGCCAGGGGGTATTCGGCATCGTTCCCGAGGCCGTCCTCGCGCCCGTAGGCGAGCTGGTAGATGGAATCGAGGACGGTGGAGCCCGAGACGGGCGTGCCCTTGCCCCACCGCTGCCGAAACAGCCAATCGGGGTCGGTCGCGTCATAGGGGGCCCCGATGAGATGGATGTCCGCTGTCACGCGCCCCTGCACGGTCGGGTTGAAGAGACCAAACCATAGGCCGGTGATGGCCGCTGGCGGCGGCGCTGTCCGCATGATGGTTTCTAGCCATTGCTGGAGTTGCCGGAGGTCGCTCTCCACATCGAGCGCCCGTAGGGCGGACCAGTCTGGATGAGGGCGTGCTGCCTCGCAGAACTGGATGATGTGCAGGAGTGCTTCCGCTACGGAGAGGTCCGACTTCACGACGCGCTCAATCTCTCCGAATAGCTTTCTGTAGTCGTAGGCGGGCATCGAGCGATTCTACGTGTTCCTCCGGCGCGCGTGCGGACACGGCGCCGGAGCAGGTGTCCTCCGCCCGTGCAGGCCCAGACTCACGTCGCCTTGCGACCGACGAGCTGCACCACGGCGGCCCTTCCGGTGTGCAGGGTCCCCTCGCGGACCTCGCGCGTCAGCTCACGGAGCACGGGCAGCTCCAGCCCCGCGAAGTCCTCGCGCAGGGCCTCCGCCGTGTAGAGGAGCTCCTCGACAGGCGGACCGCCCGTGCGGAAGCCCAGCTGAGCGGGCGTGTATGCTTCGAGGAGGACCAGGCCACCGGGGCGGAGGCTCTTCACCAGCGCGCCATGCACCCGCCGCCGCAGGGCGGGGGCAGGTGACAGAAGATGACGATGGCCGCGTCCCACGCCTCCGGCGCGAAGGTGAAGTGCGCCGGTCGCTGACGTGCGTCTCGATGTTGACGCCGCGCTCGTCTGCCAGCTGCTTCGCCTTCTGGAGCCCCACGCTCGACGCGTCCACGGCGGTGACGGCGTGGCCCAGGGAGGCGAGGTAGACGGCGTTGCGGCCCTCGCCCTCACCGAGGCTCAGCACGCGCCCGCCGGGAGGGAGGCGTGAGGCCATCTCCACGAGGAAGTCGTTGGGCTGGGTGCCATAGACATACGCCGGGTGACTGAAGCGTGCGTCCCATTGAGTGGCTGCGTCGGGGGGCTGCTCGGCCATGGTGCTCCTCCTGGAGTTCTGCATGACGTCAGTGGGCATTCTGCGTCGTGACGGCGCCGGCCCCCAGCCCCAACGCTTCCCGGTTCTTGAAGAAGATGAAGACGCCCATCACGACGAGGAAGCCGGAGAAGGCTGCCTTGAGCGTCGCCTGGGAGACGAAGTGGGACGCCCAGGTGCCCAGCAGGATGCCCACCACGGCGATGGCCGTGAAGATGCCAAGGGAGACCCAGGGCACCTCGACGTGGCCGAGGTAGCCGGCGAAGCCCACGAGGGAGTTGAGGGCGATGACGAGCAGGCTGGTGCCCACCGCCTGCTTCATGGGCAGGCCCACCAGCAGCACCAGCGCCGGGACGATGAGGAAGCCGCCGCCCACGCCGACCAGACCGGTGAGGCCTCCCACGCCGAGGGCGGCCAGGGCCATGAGGGGGAAGGACGCCTTCCGGGGCTCGGGCGTCTGCGCGGAGTCCTTCCGGCCATTGCGGAACATGAAGACGGCGGAGACGAGCATCACCGTGGCGAAGAGCAGCAGTTGCGTCGTCCCGGAGATGAGCGCGGACAGGCGCGCCCCGGCGTAGGTGCCCACCATGGCCACCGTCCCGAAGACGAGGGCCGCCTTCCACTGGACGTTGCCCCTGCGCCAGTGGCTCGCCGCACCGAAGAGGCTGGTGACGCCCACCACAGCCAGTCCCATGGCGATGGACTCCTTGGCCCCGAAGCCCAGGACGTACACGAGGATGGGGACGGTGATGATGGAGCCACCACCGCCGAGCAGGCCGAGCGACAGGCCCATGAGCGCCGCGAGGGAGAAGCCGAGAAGGGGCATGGTGTCCGTCCTGTCGCGACGCGCGCTCAGCCTTGGGGCCGCGGCGCGAGCGGCTCGCGCACGGCGAGCATCCCGCCTGCCAGGTTGAAGAGGTGTTTGAAGCCGCCGTGGGCGAGCAACCGCGCCGCCTGCGCGGAGCGCCCGCCCGAGCGGCAGATGAGCAGCAGCGGCGCCTCGCGCGGCCACGCGCTGGCGGCGGCCTCGAGCGTGGCCAGGGGGACGAGCTCGGCTCCAGGCAGGTGGCCCAGGGGGCCGGTGTACTCGTCCGGCTCGCGCACGTCGATGCGCCGCACCTCGGGGCCGAGCGTGTCGAGCTGCGAGGGCGTGATGTCCTGATAGGGGCGGGGTGTCATGGTCGGGACTCCTGCGAAGTGGCCAGGGGACT
The DNA here is from genome assembly GCF_032612255.1 of Myxococcus sp. MxC21-1. Classification (NCBI taxonomy): domain Bacteria; kingdom Pseudomonadati; phylum Myxococcota; class Myxococcia; order Myxococcales; family Myxococcaceae; genus Myxococcus; species Myxococcus sp. MxC21-1. Next base: position 5,128,829 of record NZ_CP123278.1, on the reverse strand, counting down.
CAGGCCCCTTGGGGTGAGGGCGCCGTGTGTCCACAGGCGCGGTTGGCCGGGACGGCGGCGTCAATCAGCCTGGGCTTGGGCAGGTTGAGGTTCTCCATGATGTGGATGAATTCCTCCCGGCTCTTGCCGGCCACGCGGGGGTTGTGTCGCTTCTCCTCGGCGATGCTCGTCACCGTGCGACCCTTGTAGTCGTGGCCGGGGTAGACGAGCGTCTCATCGGGGAGGGTGAAGAGGACGCGCGTGAGGCTGTCGTAGAGCTGGCTCGCGTTCCCGTTCTGGAAGTCAGTGCGTCCGTTGCCACGCACGAGCAGCGCATCCCCGGTGAAGACGCGGTCGCCGAGCAGGTAGCTGATGCTGTCGTCCGTGTGCCCCGGGGTGGCGAGCACCTGGAAGACGAGCTGACCGACGCGCACCTCGTCCCCGTGGCGGACCTGGACGTTGGCGCAACTGGCGCCGTTCACGCTCCCCACCACTGTGGCCTGCGTGCGCTCCCGCAGTGCGCCCGCCGCGGTGATGTGGTCGGCGTGGACGTGGGTGTCGAAGACGTGGGTGAGGGTGAGGTTCAGCTCGGCCACCAGTTGCAGGTCGCGGTCGACCTGCTCCAGCACGGGGTCGATGAGGACGGCCTGGCGCGTGGCCTCGTCGCCGATGAGGTACGTGTACGTCGAGGACTCGGAATCGAAAAGCTGCCGGAAAATCATGTCGAAGCCTCCTGTCCATGAGAGCCCGGGGCGTGGAAGAAGGATTCTGCCGGCGTCGGTGAATCCTCTTCACCGAAGCCTGGCTCTTACTGAGACATGACTTCCTCCATCCTCCTTCCTCTCCTGGGCGGGGCCCTCATCGGGCTGAGCGCCTCCCTGTTGCTCCTGGCCAACGGCCGGGTCGCCGGCATCAGCGGCGTGGTGGGCTCGCTGCTGGCCCCCGTGCGCGGTGACGTGGCCGGCGCGTGCTCTTCTTCGCGGGGCTCCTCGCCGGGGGCCTGCTGCTCGCATGGTTGCGCCCCGGCTCCTTCCCGGCGCCCTCGACTCCGAGCGCGGGCGGCCTCTGGCTGCTGGTGGGGGCCGGACTGCTGGTGGGGTTCGGCTCGCGGCTGGGCAACGGCTGCACCAGCGGACACGGCGTCTGCGGCATCAGCCGGGGCTCGGTCCGCTCCATCTCCGCGACGCTCACCTTCATGGCCACCGGTGTCCTCACCGTCTTCCTGGTCCGCCACGTCCTCTAGAGAAAGCCCCATGCGTTCCTCCCTCAGTGCGTTCCTCAGCGGCCTCATCTTCGCCCTCGGCCTGGGCCTCGCCGGTATGACGGACCCGGCCAACGTCCTCGGCTTCCTCGACATCGCAGGCGACTGGGACTACCGGCTCGCGTTCGTGATGGGAGGCGCCATCGCCGTTCACGCGGCGCTGCGGCCCCTCATCCACCGGCGCGCGCAGCCCTGTTCGCCGCCGGGTTCCCCGCGTTCGCCGCCAGCAAGCCGGACGCGAAGCTCCTCGTGGGCTCGGCCCTCTTCGGCGTGGGCTGGGGGCTGGGCGGCTACTGCCCTGGTCCCGCGCTCACCTCGCTGGCGACCGGGGCCTTCCCGTTGCTCGTCTTCGTGCCCGCCATGTTCGCGGGCTTCTACCTCGCGCAGGTACTGCAGGCGCGGAGCGGCGTGGGTGCACCGCGTCCAGAGGCTCCGCACGTGGGCGCCACGCCCGCTCAGTAGCCCCACGTCCGCCACACGGTAGGCGAGGGCGCTCCTCCTTCTCGAGCGCCCTCGTCCTTTTCCGGGAACCTCTCACCCGTCCCACTGAGTCCTCATGCCCGTGAGCGCCCGCGCCTTCATTGAACGTGCCCTGGAGCACCTGCCCGTCTTGAGACGGGTGGGGCGTCGCCTGACGGGCAGCGCCGCGGAGGCGGATGACCTGGTCCAGGAGACGCTGGCGCGCGCCCTGGAGCAGCGCGGGGCGCTGAGAGAGACCGCGCGCCTCAAGGCCTGGCTGCTCGCCGTACAGCGCACCGTGTATCTCAACTCCCGCCGGGGGCTGCGGCCTCACCTGGAGGTGCTGGAGGGCGGGCTGGGCCGGGCGCTTCCTCCGGAGCCATCCGCGGACCTGGAGGCGGAGCTGCACGCCCGCACCTTGAGTGCGGGGATGCAGGCGGCGCTCGACTCCCTGGCGCCGGAGTGGCGCGACACGTTGTGGCTGCGGGAAGTCGAGGAGCTGAGCTACGAGGAGATTGCCCAGGTGCAGGGCTGCCCGGTGGGCACCGTGCGCTCGCGGCTGGCGAGGGCGCGGCTGGCGATGCTCGACTTCCTCGAGAAGGAGAAGGTCCATGGAAGCCTGTAGCCCCCAGTGGCAGGAGCGTCTCTCCGCGTGGTTCGACGGCGAGGTCCAGGCGCATGAGCAGCAGGCGGTGGCGCACCACCTGTCCCGATGCGCGGGCTGTGCCCGGGAGGCTGCCCGCTATGCGTCGTTGCGGCAGGCGCTGAGAGCGGAGGGCGCCGCGGAGCAGCGAGTGCCGCCCGAACTGGCGGAGCGTGTCACGCGGCTGGCGCCGCGCTCCCGGCCGTCCTTCCCCATGCGGCGGAGGCTGGCGGCGGGCATGGCCGCGATGCTCGCGTCGGTGGGAGTCCTCTGGACGTCATGGCCCAGTGGCATGAACGAGGCGCTGGCGATGGACCTCGAGCGGCACCACCTCAAGGCCTTCTCCCGGATCGCCCCCTGTGAGTTCGAGTCCTCGGACCCGGCCGAGGTGAAGGCGTGGGTGGAGCGGGAGGTGGGCTATCCGGTGGATGTGCCGGTGGTGCCAGGCGCGACGCTGCTGGGTGCCCGTCGCTGCCGGTTGCATGGAAAGCTCTCCGCCTCGTTGCTGTACCGGCACGAGGAGGGCAAGGCGATGACGCTCTTCCTTCCCCTGCCGGGCTCGGCGGCGGCGCAGGAGGCGGCCCGCTTCGCTGGTGACGGGCCTCGGTGCACGCAAGGGCCCGTGGGCGAGCGCATCTGCGTGCTGCCCGGTGGGGGCGAGCGGGCCGCGCTGGCCGTCTCCGAACTGGAGCCCGCGGTGCTCCTTGCCGCGCTGGCCCGCCTCGCTCCCTGAGGCGGCTGGGGCGGGGCCCTGCCGGAAGCGGCGGCCGAACCATCCCCGCCGGCCGCTGGGGAGGCGGAAGTGCGCGCGTCTGCGTGCCCTTGTCGCGGCCGGGCTGCCGGGCGGGAAGGGCGCTGAATCCTTCGGTCGTCGCCCTGGCTCTCACCAGGCTGTACGCACTTCCCGGGGGCCGGTGGCCACCGGTGTCGCTTGGAGCCGCGCCATGAAGGTCGTTTTCGTCGTCGCAGCCGTGTTCATGGGTCTCTTCTTCTTCACCGCCTGTACGCGCCCGCGTCCAGGTGACGCCGCGGTGGGGTCCGAGGCCCGCCGCAGGGTGGAGGCAGGCGCCACGCTGGTGGATGTCCGCACGCCCGAGGAGTTCGCGTCCGGTCACCTGCCCGGCGCGGTGAACATCCCGGTGGATGAACTGGCACGGCGGTTCGGAGAGCTTGGCTCGCCGCAGACGCCCCTGGTTGTCTACTGCCGCAGTGGCGCGCGCAGCGGCCGTGCCGAGCGCCTGTTGAAGGAGCAGGGGTTCCAGGACGTCTTCAATCTCGGCCCCATGTCGACGTGGCCGTGATGCGCGAGGCGTTCGAGGTGAGCCGCCGTCCGGGAACTTCGCGCGGCACACCTCGTGTCACTTCCGCTGTCTCCTTTCACTCCTCGCAAGGTGCTCCACGATGTCCCGTCTCCTGTCCGCGCTCGGCGCGCTGCTCGTCCTGGCCGCCGGCTGTGCTTCATCCCGGCCCCCGGTCAGCGCGAGCGCTCCCACGTCCCAGCGCCAGCAGCTCACCGTCCTCTACGTGGCGGACCTGCATGCGCAACTGCGCGCCCACCCGGAGCTCTTCTGGCGCGATGGGAAGGAGCGCATCGAGATGGCGGGCGGCTTCGCTCGCGTCGCCGCCGCCATCCAACAGATTCGGGCCGAGCGCGGTGGTGACGTGCTGGTGCTCGACGCCGGCGACACGATTCAAGGTTCGGGCGCGGCTGCGCTCACCGAGGGCGGCGTCCTCATCGAACCGCTCAATGCGCTCGGGCTGGACGGCGCGGTGCCCGGTAACTGGGAGGTGGTGTACGGCCCCGCGGTGCTGCGCCAGCGCGCGCGTGAGCTGAAGCATCCGCTCTTCGCTGCCAACCTGCGTGATGCGGCCAGCGGTGAACGGCTCTTTCCGCCGTACCTGGTGAAGGAGGTGGGCGGGGTGAAGGTGGCCGTGGTGGGCTTCACGGACCCGGACGTCCCGCGCCGTCAGCCCCCGGGGTACAGCAAGGGGCTGCGCTACGACGGCCCGGAGGCGCTGCCGGAGCTGGTGCGCGAGGTGCGCGAGCGCGAGGGCGCCCAGGTGGTGCTCTTGATGTCGCACGTGGGGCTCGCCAAGGCCGTGGGGATCGCCGCCCGGGTGTCTGGCGTGGACGCCCACCTGTCCAGCGACACGCATGAGCGCACCTATGTCCCCATCGAGCAGGCCGGAAGCTGGGTGGTGGAGCCCGGCGCCTTCGGCTCCTTCCTCGGCCGGATGGACTTGTGGCTGGAGGACGGGAAGGTGGTGGACCGCCGCTGGGAGCTCATCGAGCTGACCGCGTCGCGCTTCCCTGAAGACCCGGAGATGGTGCGGCTCGTGGACGCCGCGCTCGCGCCTTATGACGAACAGCTGTCCTCGCCGGTGGGACACACCGACGTGACGCTCGCGCGCTACGCGGTGGTGGAGAACCCGCTGGACAATGTGCTGGCTGACGCCATCCGCGCCGCTGGCGGGACGGAGATTGGCCTCTCCAACGGCTTCCGCTTCGGTACGCCGCTGCTGCCCGGGCCCGTGCGCGAGGCGGACCTGTGGAACTTCTTTCCTATCACCAACAAGCTGAAGACGGGCAAGGTGAGTGGCCGCCAGCTTCGCGCCTTCTGGGAGCAGGAGCTGGAGAACGTCTTCGCGAAGGATCCGGAGAAGCGCTTCGGCGGGTGGCTGCCGCGCCCCTCGGGGATGACGGTGCGCTTCCGCTCGGAGGCCCCCAAGGGGCAGCGCCTCCTCGCCCTGGAGGTCGCTGGCGAGCCGGTGGTGGACGAGCGCCTCTACACCGTGACGGCCTGCGAGCGGGAAGGGGACTCGCCGGACATGCTCTGCCGCATCCCTGGTGTCCAGGAGCCGCAGGTGCTCGACATGGACGCGCACGAGGCGGTGCGCCGCTTCCTTGCCGGCAAGCCGCGACTGAGTGAGTCGCTGGAGGGCCGCGCGGTGGGCGAGGACCTGCCGGCCGTGCTCCGCACCCAGCAGGTCCAACCGTGAGCGCGACTTCCCCCACCGTCCCCCTGAAATGACCGCACCTCTCACCGCTTCCGACTCGATTTCCGCCACGCCTCCGCCTGGAGGCCCTGGCGCCGGCGGCTTCCGGGGATCGGGCTCGCCGCTGGACTGGCGGTGGTCAGCTACGGGCTGGCCACGCTCCCCGGCCTCAAGGTGGTGGGGCCCCTCACGGTGGCCCTGCTGATTGGCATCTCACTGCGCACGGCCCTGGGGCTGGCCCCCGGCCTGATGGAGGGCACGCGCTACTCGGCGCGCACGGTGCTGCGGTTGGGCATCGTGCTGATGGGCGCGCGGCTCGACTTCGGGCTGGTGGCGAAGGTGGGCCCACGGGTGCTGCTGCTGGCCCTGGCCGTCATCGTCGGCGGCATTCTGGGCATCCGCTGGGTGACGAAGCGCTTCGGCGTGCCGGAGAAGCTGGGCACGCTGCTGGCGGTGGGGACTTCCATTTGTGGCGCCAGCGCGGTGGTGGCCGCCAGCTCCGTCACCCGCGCGGAGGAGGAGGACACCACGCTGGCGGTGGGGCTGTGCGGAATCCTGGGCACGGTGGGCGTCCTCTTCTACGTCTTCGTGGGGCCGCTGCTGGGGCTGAGCACCGCGCAGCTCGCCATCCTGTCGGGCGCCACGTTGCATGAGGTGGCGCAGGTCATGGCCGCGGCCTTCACCTGGGGCACCTCCGCCGGAGACCTGGGCACGTTGGTCAAGCTCACCCGCGTGGTGCTGCTGGCCCCCGCGCTCGTGGTGCTGGGGCTGGTCTCCGGCGCGGGCGGGCAGGTGCGCTACTCGCTGAAGGAGCCACCCATCCCGTGGTTCGTCATCGGCTTCCTCGCGGTGGGCGTGCTGGGCACGGTGGGTGTGGTGCCCGCCGCCGCCAAGGCGTGGCTCTCCACCGCCAGCGTCTTCCTCATGGTGATGGCCATGGCGGCCATGGGGCTTGGCACCCACCTGAGCATGGTCCGCCGCGCGGGCATGCGGGTCGTCTACGCGGGCCTCGTTGGCTTCGCCGCCCTGGCGCTGTCCGCCTGGGGGCTCATCCATGTGCTGTCCATCCAGTAGTCCTCGAACCCGTCGTCCTAGAACCACTTCGGAGTCTGTCCAGATGAATCGCTTCCTGCCGTTGCTCGTCATCGCGCTCGTCACCGCGCCCCTGGCCTCGCTCGCCGCGCCGCCGTCCCCGCCCGCGAAGAAGGAGGTGCCCGCTCGCCAGGGCAAGCTCGTCTTCGTGGCCACCACGGGCCTGGAGGACCTGGGCACCCTCTCCAGCTCCCTCCGGCACGTGAAGAACGCCAAGGAGTCGGGCTACCTCTCGGACGTGGTGTGGCTCACCTACGGCCGCGCGGTGGTGGCGCTGGACCCGACGGTGAAGGCCGTGCCGGCGGAGGTCCGCGAGGCGGCCCAGGCGGCGAAGGCCGCCGGCGTGCGGCTGGTGGCGTGCGGCACCGCGCTGAAGAAGTATGGCATCGACCCGAAGACGCTCCAGCCCCAGGCCGACGTGGTGGACGACGGCGTGGCAGAGCTGTCGCGCCTGGTGGCCGAGGGCTACCAGGTCATCCGCTACTAGCGAGTCGTGGCCCCCATGGAGCGCGCGACGCGCAGGACGCGGACCGTGCTGTCCCTCGGCCTGCTGGCCCTGGCCGGCATGGCGCGGCCGGGCTGGGCCGAGGAGGTGGTGGAGGAGGGGCCGCGGCTGGAAATCAGGGAGGCGCTCCAGGTCCGAATCGATCAGGGGCTGAGCGCCCCGGGCGCCGCCGCCGTGAGCCTGCGACGTGGGCGGGTGGGGCTCCACCTGACCGGGTCACCGTGGGTGCGGGGCGGACTGGAGGTGTCGTTCGACCGGCTCGTCCTCCTGCCCGGTCCGCTCCAGGGGCCGCCGCTGGCCCTCCACGAGGCCAGCGTCACCTTCACCGTGCTGCCCCAGCGCGCCTGGTTGAGCGTGGGGCTGTTCCGTCCGCAGGTGGGCCGGGAGAGCCTCACCAGCGGCTTCGAGGTGGACTCGCTGGACAAGGCCATCACGCAAGGCCCCCTGCGCGAGCACCTCACCGGGACGGAGTCGGGGCGCGCGCCGGGGGTGGACGTGGGGGGCCTGCTCCGGGGGAGGGCTGGAGCGTGCGCTATGATTCGGGCGTGGTGGTGTACCGCCCCGGGCCGGAGGGGCGTGGCGACCGCCGCTGCTCGTGGCCCGCGCCGCGCTCACCCTGGGCACGCCCGAGGTGGAGGCGTATTCCCTCAGCCTGCCCATGAATGACTTCGGCCTTCGTCCGGGCCTCACCCTGGCCCTGCAAGGGAGCACGGAGCCCGGGGGCGACGCACGCTCCTGGGGCGTGGACGCGCTCCTGCGCCTGCGCCCGCTGGTGCTCTCGGCCGAGCTCCACCAGGTGACCTCCCCCAGGGACACGCGCTGCTCGCCCACGTCCGCGCGGGCCTCAACCTGCCGGGGCCGGGGGCCACGGTGCTCGAGCCGTGGGCGCTGGTGGCGCGAGTCACGGGCGGCGCCCTGGCGGACGCCCCGAGCGGGGCGCGGCTGGATGCCGGGCTCAGCTGGTATCTCCGCCGGCAGGCGCTTCGCGCCACGCTGGGCGGGAGCTGGCGGCCTCCCGGGCATGGCGCGTCCGGCGGTCAACTCGGCCTGTCGCTTCAGCACCGGCGCTAGGTTTTGCGCGATGTAACCTCCTGGCGCCATCCAGGAAGGCATCCTGGTGACTGGGCGTTCTTCCGATGAGGAGGCGAAGGGCGGATGTCGACGCGAACCGATGAGCAGTTGATGGAGGCCGCGCGCGCTGGCGACGACAAGGCCCTGGACGAGGTCCTCGCCCGCCATGAGAAGCAGGTGTACCGCTTTGGCCTGCGCATGTGCGGTTCCGAGGAGGACGCCATGGAGGTCCTCCAGGAGACGCTGTTCTCCGCGTTCCGGGGCATCCACGCGTTCCGGGGGGACGCGGCGCTGTCCACCTGGTTGTACCAGGTGGCCCGCACGCACTGCTTCCGCCTGCGCCGCCGTCGCGTCGGCTCGCCCGAGGACTTCCAGCCGCTCGACTCGCCCGCGGCCACGAACGTCGCGGCGGAGGAGGCGACGCCGGACATGGTCTCCCACGCGCGGCAGATGGGCGAAGTGTTGCAGGCGGCCATCCTCGCGCTGCCGGAGGCGCATCGAGAGGTGCTCATCCTCCGGGACGTGGAGGGGCTCACGGCCGAGGAGGCGGCCAGCGTGGTGGGCATCGAGGTGCGGGCGCTCAAGAGCCGGCTGCACCGCGCGCGGCTCCAGATGCGCGAGCACCTCTCCACCCTCCTGGGGGAGGGCGCCCACGGACAGGGCGCGGGGTGTCCGGAGCTGGCGCAGGAGCTGTCGGAGTTCGCCGCGGAGGAGGTGGACCAGGCCGCCTGTGTGCGCCTGGAGGACCATCTGTCCCGCTGCCCCCGCTGCAGCGACGCGTGTGACGCGCTCAAGCGCACGGTGTCCCTGTGCCGGCGCATCCCCGGGGATGCGGTCCCCGCGCCCGTGCGCGCGGCGGTACGGCAGGCGCTGTCACGCGCGCTGCCCGCCTGAGCCCGCTCGCCTTGGAGCACCCGGGGCGCGGCCTATGGGGCTGAACGGGCCTCCTCGGCGGCGGGCGCCGCGAGCGCCGAGTAGATGTCGAACCACGCCAGGTACGAACGCCAGGCCGGGTCACGCAGCTCGACCAGGGTACGGCGCGCCTTGCCCAGTCGCTGAGGCACGTCGAAGGGCAAGCCTCCGTCGCCCTTCACGTTCAACTGTGCCGCGAACCAGAGCACGTCCAGTTGCCCCGGATCGACGTTCGCGTGCGTCCGCGCGACCAGCGAGTCGGAGTGCTTCAACGCCTCACCCAGCCAGCGCGCCGCCCGTGCCGGGTCCTGCTGGTCCACCGCGTTCTCCGCCAGCCGCAGCTCCGCCAGCGTCACGGCGCGGATGTCCTCATCGCGGTCCAACTGGTCGAACTGATCCAGGTACAGCTTGCGCCGCGTTTCGAGCGCCCGCGCCGCGGCGTCCAGGCGTCCCAGCCGGGTCTCCGCGTTCGCGCGCAGGCCCGAGGCGATGAGGCGGTAGGAGCGCAGGACATGCTCCGGCGTGGAGTGGGCCCACTTCAACGCGCTCCGAACACCGGGCGTCGCCGGTCTCGCTCGACCTGCTCCAGGTCCTCCAAGGTCCGCTGCGGCTGACCCGCACCCAGCGCCGCGGCGCCGCGCGCCAGCCGCACCACCATCCGGTTGCGCAGGCCCTCTTCGTCCTGGGGGCTCGCTTCCACGAGGGGCAGCTCCCGGTCATAGAGCGTCAGCGCCCGTTCGAAGCGGCCAGCGGCGAGGTTGTAGAGCGCGGCGCGGTCCAGGGCCAGCGGGAGGAACCTGGACAGCCGCTGCGTGGTCTCCACCATGGCCAGGGCCTTGTCCGCCGCCTGGGCCGCGTCGGCTTCACGGTCGACGTGGAGCAGCGCGTGGGCCCGCGCCATGGACACCGCGAGCCCCGCCCAATTGTCCACGTACGGCAGCTTGTCTCGCTGTTCGAGGTAACCCAGGGCGATGTGGAAGTTGCCCACCTGCGTGTGCAGCAGCCCCAGCGCGCCGAGAATCATGGCCCGGTAGCGGACGTTGTTCCGCATCAGGTCCAGGGCCACCATGTAGTAGCGGTTGGCGCGCTCGGCGGCGGCGGGGGCGCGGTTGCGCAGGAAGTCCTCGTGATGGATGGCGCCCAGGAGCGCCTGCACCACGCGTTGGTTCTTCAGTTCCGGCCACGCGGCACGCAGCTCCCTCACCGCCGAGGTCACGGCCTGCGCATGGGCATCCCCCTCCAACTTGGAGAGCTGGCGCGCGGTGACGTAGGCCTTCACGAAGTGCGCGAGCGGCTTCGCCATGTTCGGAGCGGTGGTGGTGACTTCCTTCTCCACCACCTCCGGACTGACGCCGGCTCGCAAGCGCAGGTTCATGGCTTCGACGGCGCTCTCCAGTGAACCCGTCCGCTGCGTCACCAGGTCGAAGTCCGCACGCGCCATGTCCTGGCGTTGCCGCGCCAGCCGCCGGTAGGCGCGGCCCATCAGCGCGCGGCGAAAGAGCCGCTCGGCGCGGCGTCGCTCCTCGCTACCCGGTGGCGTGTCGTCGACGTAGACCATCGCCAGCGATTCCATGATGCCATCGGCGCCGAGCCCCGCCGCCCGCTCCACGGCGTCCTGAACCAGGACCCGTCGGCGCAGCGGGTCCTTCTGCTGCCGGTAGAATCCGAGCAGCGCCTCCCGCACGGCACGAGGAGGCCGCTCGCTTCGGAGCGCATTGATGTGGCGGCCCAGCTCCAGCGCGTACGCGTAGGCCGAACCGGCGGGCGCTGTCGTGAGTGCCTGCGCCATCGCCGCGTCCGCCTCGTCGTAGGGGCGTCCCCGGTACAGGGCGCGGACCGCGGCGCGAGCGAAGTCGAGCTGGTCGTCCGCCGGGAAGATGCGGTGCTCGGAGAGCCGCCGGCCCGCTTCAATCAAGGGCTCGCGCTCACCGAGCTTCCGGTACAGCGCGTCTGCTCGCGCGTGGTACGCCTCCAGCACCGCGCGCGGCGTGGTGTCGGCGATTTCGGCCGCCTCCAGCTCCTTCCGGGCCCGCGTGAAGTCACCCGCGTCATCCGCCAGCTCGCTGCGCACCACGCGCTGGAAGACTGCGGCCGCGGGGCTGGGCGCGTTCGCGGGCTCCAGCGCGGCCATGCGCTTCTGCTCCGCGACACTCAGCTCCTCCACCATGCGGCCCCGTTCGCGCTCCTTCATGGTGCGCCGGTGGTCGATGAGGACGCGGAGCGGTTCCTCCAGGCCCGCGGTGGCGGGGTCGCTCACCGAGCCCAGGTAGCGGGCGTAGAACTCCGCCGCGCTGAAGTCCTCGTAGGCCAGGTGCAGCATGCTCATGCGCATCATCAGCAGGCGGCGAAGCCTGGGCCGCGTCTCGAGCAGCAGCCGGTGGCGATAGAGCAGCAGCTCGTCGGCGCGCCGGCCCACCATCCTCAGCTCTTCGCTGAGCCGGCGCGCATCCCAGGCACTGGGGACCGGCCATCCAGCGGCATCTGGTACACGTCCAGGGACTGCGCGCGTGAACAGGTCGCGGCCAGGGACGTGGCCGCGGGCGCCGGGTACTGGCAGTTCCAGGACGCACTGGTGAGCTGGTCCGGATTGGCGGCGGCGGCTTGCTCGGCGGCGTCGTCACGCTCCGTCGCGAACGGCACCCGGAACAGCACGCCGCTGTCGCTGGCGTCGATGACGCCATCCGCATTCGAGTCCGTGAAGAACTGCACCACGTACAGGTAGCGCCCATCCCGGGAGAACGTCGGCTGTCCCGTCTGCCCCGGGATGTCGAGCGACAGCGGGATGGGCTTCGCGCCGGGGAATCCAGGCGCAGCGCCTCCAGATGGGGCGCGGCGCGCGCGGCGAAGCCGGGGCCCACCTGCCGCACGGAGCGCTCGATGGGGACGTACACCAGCCAGCGCCCATCGGGGGACAGGGTCGGGCTGGTCAGGTTCCGCTCGAGCAGGGGTGTTACGCGCCACTCGCCGCCCAGCTCGACGCGCGACAGGTGGAGGTCGCCCTGGATGGTGGTCCGGCTCACCAGCGCGATGTGCGAGGCATCCATCCACTCCGCCTGGAGGGCGTTGGCGTCTCCTTCGAGGCACCGGCGTTCTTTCGCGGTGGGCAGCTCGCGCACGCACAGCTGGCCACCGGCCTGGTTGCGGAACGAGATGTAGAGCAGGTGCTTGCCGTCGGGACTGATGCGCGGCCAGGTGACATCCGCGCCTTCGTCGAACAGCCGGCGCTCGCGTCCGCGCTCCAGGTCCTGCGTGAAGATTTCGGTCGCGATGCTGCGGTTGGACGCGAAGATCAACGTGTTCCCGTCAGGCGCCAGCTGCCCCAGGAACTGGTCGCCCACGCCGACGGTGAGCCGGGTGGGCGTGCGCAGTCCTCCATCGTTCTCATCGTCCTGCGCCCAGACGCTCCCCGCGATCAGCGTCACCAGGGCCACGACGCCCCGTCTCCGCCGCGTCAGCACTGCTTCTCTCCCCAGGTCCCATCCTCGGCCTCGACCCAACCGCCGCAGACGACGCCCTCCGCGTGCACCTTGTGCCAGTTCCGGCGCAGCGTCTCTTCCGGGACGTCGGGGCGGGCCGACCGCATCCACTTCCAGAGCAGCTGACGGGAGCGATTCACCCGCTCGACCAGGGCCACGTCGTCGGCGGTCATGCGCCCGGCCTTGCAGCGGCGGCGCGTATTCACCAGCAGCCCGTCCCGCCCTTCGCCCACGCAGTGGCGACGGAGCAGGTCGTCGACGCGGTCCGCGGGCGTCCTGCCGATGTTCTCCACCAACGGCGTGGGCTGGATGCCCAGCTCTTCCAACTGATTGGGTGTGAATGGCACCGGCGTGGGATTCATGCCCGCGCGAGCCAGCCGCTGCTCCACGTCCTTGAACGAGCCCGAGGCCTGTTCCTCGAGCGCCGTCGCGCGGTCCACCATGACAATCTCCGGCGCGCTGATGCACCCGGACGTGGCGAGGGCGGCCCACAGCAGCAACCCACGGTGTTTCATGGCGTGGTCTCCGGAGGAGTCATGGATTTGATGAGCTGGTCGACGATGGGGCCCATGGGGATGCCCCGGATTTCGTCGATGCTGAGCAGCTTCGCCAGGCCGCCCATGGTGATGCGCAGGCTGCCGAAGCCGTGGTTGAAGCTCACCCGCACGTGCTCCGGGTAGCCCAGCCGCAAGGCATAGCGGACCCGGTTGGTGGCGGGGTTGACATGGCGGGGGTCTTCGATGTCGAGCAGGTCCAGCAGGTGGCGGTTGCCAATGCGCAGAATCTCCGCGCGGCCATTGATGCTGCGGTCCTTCGCGGAGATGACCACGGCGGCATTGCCATCGAAGGGCTCGCCTCGGGATGACTGGACCCCGGTGGCTCGCACGCGGGCCTCCAGGGTGGAGTGCTTGCCTTGCCAGTCCAGGAGCCACTGTCCGGTGATGCGCCCACCGCGAACCCCCATCTCCAGCTGCGTCATGGAGACGACGTGCTGGTTGATGGACAGGTTCCCCGCCAGGGGCGCGACGGCGACGAGCGGCGTGCTGATGCGTTTGGCGGACACATACCCGCTGCGGGAGAGCAGGGGATGCTGGTCGGCGAAACGAAGCATTGGGTACGGGTTCACGTCGATGTCGCTCAGCAGCCGCAGCTGTCCCTCGCTGAACTCGAGGTTCTCGGTGAGCGGGACGTTGCCGTCCATCCCTTCAACCTCGAACCCCTGCTCGGGCAGGCGCAGGTTCAAGTCCTGGAGGAGCAGGTTGGAGACGGTCCGGAAGACGGCGAGGTCGGGTGAGCCCACGCGGAAGTCGACGGTGACCTTGCCGCTTCCCTCCAGAATCCCGGGGCGCGCGAGCCTGGCCATGTCCTGCGACAGCTCGCCCCGGAGCCCCAGGCGGCGCCGGTCCTCGCTGAGGTCCAGCCGCCCCCGGACCTTCAAATGGGTGCTGGTTCCCGCGTTGGTCAGGTGGAGCTGGGGAACGTGGATGACGCCCGTGGGCTTGCGCCGCGCGGAGAACGTCGCTTCCACGTCCTGGACCGGATAGGGCAGCACCGGGTTCTGTTCCAGTGCGCGAAGCTTCAAGTGCTGCTTCAGCTCGATGTCGTCCGCTTCCAGCGCCTCGGTGAAGCTGGCGGTGGTGTCGCTGGTCAGCTCCGAGAAGGACAGCCGCCGATCGCTCATTCCGACCGTGAGCTTCTCCACGTGCAGGTCACTGTGAACGGTTCGCTTGGGACCTTCGACGCGAGACGCCAACTGCCAACGCAGCGCGGGAACGTTGAGCGACAGGGTGTCCTGCCTCCAGCGCAGGCCCCTCGCGCTCACCACCGCCGTTCCATCGAAGCTGGCGGTACGCGCGGGGTCCGGAGCGAGTCGCGGCGTGCCATCGGCCGTGACACCCGTGAGCACGCCGCGAAGCGTACCGTGCAACTCGATGCCCACCGCGAGCCGCCCGGCATCCAGCTCCGGGGGCACCTGCGCCATGGCCAGCAAGGGCGCCAGAGGTCCCAGTGGGAGAAGGTCGCCCTTCACGTCGATGCGAAGGGCGCGGGCCTTCCGGTCGAACGCCGCCGCGGCGTCCAGCATGACCTTCGGCCCTTCATGACTGGTGAGGCCCAACCGGAACGCGGGCTTCCGGCGGTTGAGGTCCAGGGTCAGCGTCTGATGCTGGAGCCCCATGTCCTTCTCACCAGCCCGGAGCCCTTCGATTCGCAGGTCCACGTCGCCCTGGTGGCGCCAGGCGTCACCCCGCGAGCGCATCACGACGGCGACGTCGCTGGCCGTCACGTTGTCCCACGCGGGCCGTTGCAGCTTCAGCTCCGTGCGGTGCTCCAGACGTGGCGCGGATGAGAAGAGCGCCTTCACGCTGCCCTTGGAGTCCAGGCTCACGCCCAGGTGCCGCCACGGAATGCGCGCCGCGACCGAGTCGGGAATGAAGGGGCGGGCGGCGGCGAGGTCCGGTGTCCGCGCGGTCAGGGTGTAAGACACCGCGTCGGTGTCCTTGGTGGCATCCAGGGACGCCTGCATGTCGCCGACGTCGAGCACGAGCCGCGCGCGGCCTCGGCTGCGCTGGGGCGCGTCGAGCTGCGGGAACGCGTTCGACGCATCGAGCTTCACGTGCACGGGGCCCTTCAGCAGCGTGCGCCCATCCGGCGACGACACATGGAGCGCCCCCACGGGCACGTTCGCGCTCAGTGCGAGGGGAGGCGCAGCCGCAAGCGGAGCGCTGAGCTGGAATCCCATCCGTTCGGCCTTCGCTCGGAGGTCGGGAGTCCGGAGGTCCAGGGACTCCACCATGCCCGACAGGCTCGCGTCTCCGGCGACCTGGAGCGGGGAGGAGGGCTCTGGGCGGAGCTGATGTCCCTTTACTTCACCGTGGGCCTTTGGAATCCGCAGGGCCGTGGGGCCTCGCACGTCGAGCTCATCGATTCCGAACGTCAGCTGCGCGGAGAGCCCCTGCCGCGGATCAGGTGTCGCCTCCAGGGCGACGCGTCCTCCGCCGAGCGCCAACTGGACTGGCTCACCCGTCATCCGGAGCGACGCGACGTCCACGTCCAGGCCCAGTCTGCCGCGAGGCCCCAGTTGAGGCATCGCGCTCAGGGTGACGTCTCGTGCGTCCAGCTTCACCTTGCCTCGCTCGAGCGTGAACGGACGCCATTCGGAAGGGATTGCCGCCAGCAGCCTTCCCAACTCGATGTCCGCCAGGGCGCGTGTCACGACCGGGGGCGCGTCCGCGGCATCCGGGAGCACGGCCTGGGCCTCGAGCTCCGCGCTGTCCGTCAGCCGGGTGCGCTCCAGCTCCACGGCGATGTGGCGCTTCTCGACATCGAACCGCGCGGCCACGGCGCCGTGAAGCAGCGACCGGACCGAGAAGCGTGGGTCGAAGGTCTGCCGGGTGACATCGAGGTCCACCTGCGCCCGAGCGGTCGAAGCGCCAGCCTCCATCGAGAGGGCGAACGCCAGCTCCGCGAGGGCCGGGGGCGTGGCGGAGCCTTCGTGGCGCAGCGCCAGCGGCAGCGGCGCACCCGCCTGGCCCAGGTTCGCGAAGACCTTCCATTCCCCGTCGTGTTGCTTCGCTTCGACCCGCGCCGCGAGCCCGCCTAGGGACCAGCGCTCGGCGACTTCGCCACGCTGGACGCGGACGTAGCTCAGCGACACGCCCGACACATCGACGTGCCCGACAGGAAGCGGTGCTCCCAGGAGGTCGGCGACCTGCTGGGAGGCACTCACCGGCGCTTCAACGGGCGGCGGCTCTGGGGCTTCAGTGCTCCTCAGTCCCGAGAGGGAGGTGGCGCCTGAATCGTCAGCGACCAGGGCGAGCGCCACGTCCCGCACGACCACCCGCTCAATCCGGATGGGACCGGTCATCAGCGCGCGGGGCGACCAGTGCGCCTCCAACGTGCCGACGCGCAGCAGCTCGGGCGCGGCGGTATGCAACGGAGCGGGGGTCCGCACCACCAGCCCACCCAGCTTCAACCCCGAGAGGAGCTCGACCTGGGCGACCTGGTAGTCCACCTGGAGCCCGGTGGCCGCCTCCACCTCGGAGACAATGGGCTGCTTCAGCCAGGGACTGTCGAGGTTGCGCAACACCACCACGGCAGCGACCAGTGCCAGCGCGGGGAGCACGACCAGGATTGTAAAGACCACGCCCGCGATGATTCGAGCCCACCGCCGGCGAGGACGTTCAGCTGTGGTGGAATCCATGTGGCCCGGTTGACGCGCGCGGCCATCATGGTCGGGGGCCTGTACGAAGTCGAGGAGACGTTGTGAGCAGGCGGGCAGGCGCGGGGCGGCTGCACGGACGGTGTGGGGAGGGCCGCCGGCTCCTGGCGGCCCGTCACCGGCTCAAGGCGCCTGCGTCAGTTCCCTCAATGCGCGCCGGTTGAGCTTGCCGTTGGGAGTCCGGGGCAGCTCGGGCAGCACGCGGACCTCGTCGACAATCATGTAGCGAGGCAACCGCTCCGCGCAGTGCTTTTTCACCTTGAGCAGGGAGGGGGCTTGCTGGTGCCGCTGACCACGAAGGCCACCAGCCGCGCTTCCAGGCCGGAGCCGGTGGCAATCACGCCTGCTTCGCGGATGTCCGGGTGCGTGAGCAGCGCCGCTTCGATTTCCCCGCTTCGATGCGGCGCCCGCGCACCTTCAGCATGTTGTCGCGGCGTCCCAGGTATTCGAACGTGCCGTCCGGCAGCTCGCGGCAGCGGTCCCCGTGGCATACGGCCCGCTGCCGTGGCGAGGCTGGCCCCAGTAGCCCAGCATCACCGTGGGGCCTTCCACCATCAGCTCGCCCACGCCGTCGCCTTCCTCCCGGGCTTCCTCTGAGTCCGGCGGCGGCCGAGCCAGCCACACGCGGTTGCCACAGCTTGCTCGGCCAATGGGCACCGGCTCGGTGCGGTGGGGCGAAATGTCCGTCACCTCATGGAAGGTGCAGACGTTGGTCTCCGTGGGTCCATAGAGGTTGAAGAACCGCGCCTGCCGCAGGTGCTCACGAAGCGGGCGCAGGTGCCGGATGGGGAACGGCTCGCCCGCGAAGAGCACGGCGCGGAAGGGCAGCGCCCCATGCTTCAGCAGACCGCCTTCCTGCATCATCAGCATCAGCGCCGACGGCACCGAGTACCAACAGGTGAACCGCTCGCGGAGGACCAGTTCCACCAGCTTCTCGGGCGCGAAGGCCAGCGCCTCCGGGATGAGCGTGACGGACGCGCCACCCATGAAGGCCGCGTAAAGGTCCAGCACGGAGAGGTCGAAGAAGAACGGCGCGTGGTTGCTGAAGCGGTCCTCCGGCGTGGTGCCCAGGAGCGCATGGCACCACTCGATGAAGGCCATCGCGTTCCGCTGGCTGATGCACACGCCCTTGGGCGTTCCCGTGGAGCCTGACGTGTAGAGGATGTACGCCAGATCGTGGTCGCCCGCGCCGTGCGGCGGCAGCGGCTCAGATGAAAAACCGGACAGCCGGTTCCAGCAGATCTCGGGCCCCTTGTCGTCCACCAGCAGGTAGCGCAGCCGGCTCACGCCAGCGTTGTGGAGCTCGGACGCGCGCGTGGTGGTGGTCACCATCACGTCAATGCCGCAGTCGTCGAGGATGAGCCGCGTCCGCGTCGCGGGGTTCAGCGGGTCCAGGGGGACGTAGGCGGCGCCCAGCCGGGCAATGCCCTGCATCGCGGCGACGGCGCGCACGGACTTCTCCGTCCACAGCCCCACGCGGTCTCCCTGCTTCACGCCCAGCTCCTGGAGCGCGCGGGCGATGCGGTTGGCGAGCGCGTCCAGTTGGCCGTAGGTGAGGGTCCCGTCGGGACCCTTGATGGCGATGGACTCGGGAGCCTTCGCCGCTGCACGGATGACGATTTGGTCGAGTGTCATAGGCCGAGCTGGTTGGCGATGATGTCGCGTTGGATTTCGGAGGTGCCGGAGAAGATGGCGCTGGGAATGGCGTCACGCAGCACGCGCTCGATGCCTGTTTCGGCCACGTAGCCCATGCCGCCGTGAATCTGGATGGCGTCCAGGCCGCTCTGGATGGCGGCCTCGCTGATGGCCAGCTTGGCCAGGGACACCTCCATGACGGCGTCCTGGCCCCGGTCCATCTTCCAGCAGGCCTGGTACAGCAGGAGCCGGGACGCCTCCAGCCGCTGCTTCATGTCCGCCAGCTTGTGGGAGATGGCCTGGTTCTTCCCCAGGGCCTTCTTGAACTGCTTGCGGGTCCGGGCGAAGTCCGCCGTCTGTTCGAGCACCCGCTCCATGACGCCCACGTAGGCGGCGAAGAGGCACGCGCGCTCCCACTGCATGGAGCGCTTGAACATCGCCGCGCCCTGGCCCTCCGCACCCAGCCGCGCGGACTCCGGGACACGGCACCCCTCCAGATAGATGGGGGCGATGGGCGACGTGGACAGCCCCATCTTCTCGAAGGCGCGCCCGACGGACAGTCCCGGCGTGTCCTTCTCGACCAGGAAGGCGCTCAGGCCCATGTACCCATGGGCCGGTTGCGTGGCGGCGTAGACGAGGAAGACGTCCGCGGAAGGGCCATTGGTGACGTAGCTCTTGCCACCATCGAGCACGTAGCTGTCTCCGTCCCGCACCGCGCGCGTCTTCAGGGCAAACACATCCGAGCCCGCTTCCGGTTCGGAGATGGCGTTGGCGCCCACCCATTCCCCCGAGCACAGGCGGGGCAGGTACCGGGACTTCTGCGCGTCATCCCCGCTCTCCAGGATGGGCATTACGCAGGCGAAGAGGTGAGCTCCCACGGAGAACACCAGTCCGGTGTCCACGCAGCCACGCCCCAGCGCCTCCATCACCCGCGCGGTGGTCAGTGTGTCCAGCCCCAGTCCGCCATGCGCCGTGGGCACGGGCAGTCCCAGGAAGCCGAACTCACCGCAGCGTTGCCACAAATCGCGTGGCAGGGCTTCCTTGCTGGGCTTGGCGGCCTCGGGCAACTGCGCTCGCGCGAAGGCGAGGGCACGGTCATAGAGCTCCACCTGCTCGTGAGTCCAACTGAAGTCCATGTTTTCCTGATGTTCCAACGGGTGACAGCAACGAGGGGGCGCGCTTCGAACGCCTTGCGCTCGCGCTGCATGGCCCTCGGAGATGGATGGTGAGACGTGACAGGAGTCAGGCGAAGTCTCGCGTGCGCGGGAACGCGTCGTCAAGAACCTCGGGGATGGTGGTCAAAAAGTGTGTCTTTTGAGGTGATGCTGGATGGGATTGAAGTGCGGGGTTGGGTAATTCCTATCTGCTGGGTCTGGTCCGAGGTGGACTCAATGAGTTACAAATGGGCGGGGACGCGATTTTCCGGTGCCGCGGAGGACCTGGTCTCGAGGGCCGGCCGCGCACCGTCGAACAGCAGGGAAACGGGCTGAAATGAGGCCCATGACCCGCCCCTCCAGACCATGTATTCCGTTTCGTTTCACTACCCATTGCACTGGGTGCGGTGTCACTCATTCCCGCTGCGAGCGCTCGCGTGAGTGCTTTCCAGCCTATGGCCGCGGTAAAATTCTACACGCGGCTGACCTGGTTGAAGTGGCCGAGCACGCATCTCAGACCAGGGTATGGGACAACCTGGTCGGTGATTGACTGGTTTGCTCGTGAGCAGTTTGCTTCGGACATGGAACGTTGCGTCGTTTTGGATTTGCCTGGATTGAGCGCGAGGTATGTCGGCCCCTCGACGCCAAACATGCAGGCATTCGTGGAGCGGGGGCGCATGGTGCCGCTCCAGCCCATCCTGCCGGCGCTGAACTGCACCATGCAGGCGACGTTCCTGACCGGAAGATACCCCAGCGAGCACGGAATCGTCGGCGATGGATGGCTCCACCGGGAGCTGGGAGAGGTCCGCTTCTGGCCCCAATCCGATGGGCTCGTGCAGACGCCGCAGCTCTGGGACGCCGCCCGCAAGCTCGACCCCAGCTTCACCTGCGCCCGCGTGTGCTGGTTCATGAACATGTATTCGAAGGCGGACTACGCCATCACGCCGCAGCCGTCCTTCACCGCGGACGGGCGGGTCGTGCCCGACGTGTTCACGGAGCCGCTCCACCTGCGCA
This sequence comes from Myxococcus sp. MxC21-1, assembly GCF_032612255.1. Lineage (NCBI taxonomy): Bacteria > Pseudomonadati > Myxococcota > Myxococcia > Myxococcales > Myxococcaceae > Myxococcus > Myxococcus sp. MxC21-1. The sequence continues at coordinate 5,108,412 of NZ_CP123278.1, read as the reverse complement.
AGCCGCTCGTCGAGGCGCTGGGGAACTTCCCCGCGTATGACTACTGGGGGCCCCGCTACAGCATCCGCTCCTCGGAGTGGATCGCCGACGTCGCCATGTGGCTGGAGCAGCGGCACGGCCCCACGCTCTCACTCGTCTTCCTTCCGCACCTGGACTACACGCCGCACACGTTTGGACCGGGCGCGAAGGAGATCCACAAGAGCCTCCGGGAGATCGACGACGTCGTCGGGAAGCTGATTGGCTTCTACGAGTCGCGCGGCGTGCGCGTCATCATCCTCTCGGAGTTCGGCGCGGTCCCCGTGTCCCGGGCCGTCCACCTGAACCGCCTCTTCCGCCGCCGAGGGTGGCTGGCGATCCGGGACGAGGGCGGCCGTGACGTCGTCTATCCCAGCGGCAGTGAGGCGTTCGCCGTCGCGGACATGCAGGTCGCGCACATCTATGTCCGGAACCCGGCGCTCCTGGACGAGGTCAAGGCGCTGGTCGAGGCGGAGCCCGGGGTGGCCCAGGTGCTCGATGCCGAGGGGAAGCGCGCCCACCATCTGGACCACCCTCGCTCAGGCGAGCTGGTGGCCCTGGCGGAACCGGATGCCTGGTTCACGTACTTCTACTGGCTCGATGACGCGCGTGCGCCGGACTACGCGCGCACCGTCGATATCTACCGCAAGCCGGGCTACGACCCGCTGGAGATGTTCGTGGACCCGAAGCTGGGTCTGCGCATGTTGGAACTGGGGGGCAGTGTCGTGAAGGAGAAGCTGGGCGTACGCTCCCGACTGGAGGTCGTCTCGATGGACGGCTCCCTCCTCAAAGGGGCGCATGGCCTGCCCACCGGCCCGGAGGATGGGCCGGTGCTGATGACACGACATGGTGAACTGATCGAGGCAGAGACACTCCACGCCACGCAAGTCCACGACCTCATCCTGGCGCACCTGACCAGACAGCAGGCGGCGGCCTGAACGGCTTCCGCGAGCAACCTGAGCGTTGTCGCTGCAAGAGGCGGGACACGGCATGAACAAACTTCCAGGGAGCGCCATTGTCATTGGCGCCAGCATCGGTGGGCTCAGCGCCGCGCGCGTGCTGGCGGACCATTTCGAGCGTGTCACCGTCATTGAACGGGACGTGCTCCAGGATGGCCCGCGCCAGGGCGCGCCCCAGGCCAATCACATCCACGTCCTGCTGCGAAAGGGTGTGGACCTGTTGGAGCAGTACTTCCCCGGCCTCGTCGAGCAGATGAAGGCGGACGGCATCGAGCCCTTCGACTTCACCCAGGACCTCCGGTGGCTGCAGTTTGGTGACTGGATGCCGCGCCACCGCAGCGGCATCGTCCTGTATCCGCAGACGCGCTGCTCCCTGGAGCGCTACCTGAGAGCGCGGCTTCGCGCCTATTCCAACGTGGAGATCCTGGAGTCGACCTCCGTGCGGGCGCTGCTGGCCACACCGGATGGACGGCGGATTCTCGGTGTCCAGACGCATGATCGCCACGAGGACGGCGGCGCGGTGACGAACCGGCTCGCCAACATCGTGGTCGACGCGAGCGGGCGTGGATCGCAGCTGGGCAAGTGGCTGTCAGAGTTGGGGTTCAGCCCGCCGGAGGAGAGCCGGCTGCCCATCAACCTTTGCTACGTGTCACGCCTCTTCGAGCAGCCGGAGACCGCCAGGGACTGGCGCGGGCTGTGGATCACCCCGCTGCCGCCCGATAAACCGCGCGGCGGGGCAATGCTGGGCGTGGAAGGCAATCGCTGGATTGTGTCCTTGTTCGGCTACGAAGGACACCACCCGCCCCGCGACGCGGACGGATTCGTGGAGTTCGCCCGCAGCCTCCGCGAGCCGGACATCTACGAAGCCATCAAGGACGCGAAGCCCGTCTCGGACGTCGCGATGTACCGGGTGCCGGACGTGAAGTGGCGCCACTTCGAGCGCATCCGGGGCTTCCCCGCGGGGCTGCTCGTCCTGGGGGATGCGTGGTGCTACTTCGACCCCGTCTTCGGCCAGGGCATGTCGGTGGCGATGCTGGAGGCGAACCTCCTCAACGAGGCGCTGCACCAGCTCGACAGCCTGGAGGCGGTGACCCAGGCCTGGACGGCATCCTACCTGCGCATGGGCGCGCAGTGGCTCCAGGGACTCTGGTTCTTCGTGACGGCGGAGGCCATGCGGCATCCCCACGTCCCCGGCGAGCGGACGCGGCTCATCAAGCTGGCCCAGTGGTACGTGGAGGAGCTCTACGCGCTGAACCACGAGCATCCGGAGATCTATCAGGAGTTCCTCAAGCTGATGCACGTCCAGGCGGGGCCGGAGTTCCTCCTGCGCCCGGACATCGCCTTGCGGCTCGCGAAGCGCGCCTGGCAGCAGAAGTCTGTGAAGGGCTTGGGCACCGAGGCACTGTGGCCCGCCAGCCGGGTGGCGCTGGGAGCGCGCTACGCGGGACGGATGCTGGCCAACCTGGTGGTTCCTCAACGGGTCGGCCCGCGTGATCGCATCTGCCACTTCGACACGGAAGTGATGTGGCAGCCGGACAAGACGTTGGGGTGGTTCGTCCGGGATGCCCTGCGCGCCCGAGGTCTGTTGAGCGAGGCCGCCGAGGTGCGGCGGTTCCTGGACTATTGGCTCCCGGTGCAGGGCCTGGGCATCGCGAAGAAGGCGTTGATTGAGTTCTCCTACAACGCGGACGAGCCCGGCTTGGGCTTCATGCTCTACAGCGACAATGGGACGGTCACGCAGGCCTTCCGGGAGTACACGCGTCAGCTCGGCATCTCCAACGAGGGCGTCGAGCGGTCCGTGGCCATCTGCGAGACGTTCCGGCCTTCGGACCTGGGCCTGGTGCGCGCGGAGTTCAAGCCCGGAGGCCCTACCCGGTATTCCATTGCCGCCAGCTGGCATTTCGATTCCATGCGTGGGCACTCCGGCTTCGATGAGGCGATGAGCCGCTTGCCGGAGCGCTTCCGGGCAGGGCCCTTCGCGGAGCGGGTGAAGACCTATGCTTCCGCGCTGCGGACCGAGTACTACCCGCTGTTCCTGGGACTGAGCTTCCTGGAGGACGGAACGCTCGAATCCAAGATGTACCTGGTGCGCTTCGACGAGCAGCGGCCTCCATTCCAGCCTGGCTCGGAGCTGTGGCGCTTCCTCCAGGAAATGGGCGTGTCCGCCCCGGAGCTGGAGCGGGTTCGCCAGTTGAACGCGCTGCTCTGGGATCACTCCGCGGACAAGATGACCCAGGTCGCCATCGAGACCTCCGAGTCCCAATCCCAGCCCAAGCGCATCAACCTCATCTACAGCGGGATCCAGACCTCTGCGGTTCTGGAAGCCATCTCCCGTTTCGGGTATCCCAACTCCTCGAAGCAAGCCGTTCGGGACTTCGAGCGGATGATGCAGACCGATCGCGCGAAGTTCGTCGCGGTGCGGGTGGGGCCCGAAGGATTGAGTCCGCGCCTCAAGCTGTACAAGCACGCCCTTTTTGATTTCGGCGATCTGTCCGTGGTGGAGGACGGAGGTCTTGGGCCGCGTGATGCCACGCCGGCCGCAGTGAAAGACGTTCCGGACGTATGTCTTTATTGATTCTTGTTGGTCGAGAATGAAGTTCAAACAGGTGATAAGTCTGAGCGGCTTTCGAGTCGCCAGCGGAGCCGTGCTCTGATGTGGTGTGAACCCATTGCTGTGATTGGACTGGGGCTGCGTTTCCCCATGTCGGACTGCCCGCGTACGCTCTGGCAAATGCTGTGTGATGGGATTGATGCAACGGGGGACATTCCGTCCGGGCGCTGGCCTTCGGCCGCGCTCTTCGACGCGGCACCTGACCGCCCCGGGACGATTCGCAACCGCAAGGCCGGACTGATTGAAGGCGTGGAGCTGGCCGACCCCGCGGCGTTCCGGCTGTCGAAGCGGGAGCTGCGGCAGATGGACCCGCAGCACCGCCTCCTCTTCGAGTGTGCATGGCATGCGCTGGAGGACGCGGGCCTGCCCTTCGACGCCGTGCGAGGGAGCCGCACGGGCGTCTTCATGGGCGTCAACTTCAGCGACTTCCAGCGGATGCTGGCGCGGGACTGGTCCGCGCTGGATGGCTATTCCGTCCTGGGAACGACGGCGTCCTTCGCGGCCAACCGGCTCTCCTACGCGTTTGATTTCCGGGGGCCCAGCACCGTGTCGAGCGTGGGGTGTGCCTCCTCGACGGTGGCCCTCCATGAGGCGTGCCGCAGCTTGACGCTGGGCGAGGTGGAGATGGCCCTCGCCGGGGGCGTCGAGCTGATGCTGTCGCCGGACAGCAGCATCATGCTGTCCCAGGCCGGCGTGTTCTCCGACCGGGGGCAGTGCCGAACCCTGGATGCCCAGGCGGACGGCTACGTGCGCGGGGAGGGCGCTGGCGTCGTCGTCCTCAAGCGCCTGTCCAAGGTGGAGCCCGGTGACCGCGTGTACGCGGTGATTCGGGGCAGCGCCGTCAATCACAACGGACGGAACGAGTGGATCATGGCGCCCAGCGCCTCGGCGCAGGCGGACGTCATCCGGCAGGCGTGCTCGCAGGGCGGGGTGGCGCCGGCGAGCATCGACTACATCGAGCTGCATGGTTCGTCGTTCCTCAAGGGCGACGCGGCCGAGGCGGAGGCCATCGGGGAGGCGCTCGGGACGCAGCGGCCGTTGCCCTGCAGGCTCGGCGCCATCAGCAACAACGTGGGTTACCTGGGCGCCGCGGCGGGCATCGCCCAGTTCATCAAGGTGTGCCTGTCGCTGCACCACCGCACGCTGGCGCCGACGATTCACGTGGACGCGCCCAACCCGCTGGTTTCGTTCGACGCGCTCGGGCTGAGCATCCAGACGGAGCTGGAGCCCTGGGCCGCGCGGGAGCCGGGCGTGCCTCTGCGAGCGGGCATCGTGTCCACGTCCCTGGGGGGGCCAACGGCTTCGTGGTCCTGGAGGCGGCTCCGGCCGCGGCGCTGGAGCGGACGCCAGCGCCGGTCCATTTCCTGGCGCTCTCGGCGCTCTCTCAGGACGCGCTCCGTCAGCGGGCGCTCCAGCTTCGGGACTTCCTCGCCGCGACGCCGGACTCGGTGGCGACGCTGGAGGATGTCTGCTTCACGGCGGCGCTCAAGCGTCAGCACCACCGGCACCGTGCTGTGGTGATTGCTGGCGACCGGGCGGGGCTCGTGGCGCTCCTCGATTCGCTTGCGACGCCGAGTGAGACGACGCTCCTGGTTCAGGAGGGCATGCCGCTGGAGCAGGTGGAGGCCGGGCGTGTCTTCGTCGCGGATGGGGTGGTGCCGCCCGAGGTGTTCCCGGTGCGTGCAGGGCGCTGCGTGAGCCTGCCGGTCTACCCCTTCCAGCGTCAGCGCTTGTGGCCCGAGTGGCTTTCACCCGATGAAGTCTGCCGCTCACCCAAGGACGCGCGGCCGGATGCCGCCACCCTGCTTCAGGCCGCCGCGTTGGCCGCTGGGGATGCTTCCCGCGTTCCCGATGTGCATGGCGAGGCCCAGATGCGGGCGTTCCTGCGTGGGCACCTCGCGGACGTGCTGGAGGTCGAGCCCGCGACGCTCGATGTGCAGGGGCGGACCTTCTTCGAACTGGGCCTGAACTCCATTGGGGCCACGTTTTTGAAGGAGCGCATCTCGCGGGCGCTCGAGCTCCCGCTGTCGACGACGCTCTTCTTCGAGCTGCCCCGGCTGGAGTCGCTGGCGAAGCGGCTGCTGTCCCTGCTGGAGGCGCGGCGTGGCCGCCTGCCGTCGAACCCGGGCGACGTGAGCACGCCCGAGCAGGAGGAGCAGGGCCTGATGGAGCGCATTGCCGGGCTGTCCGAGGACGAAGCGCGCGAGCAGATCGCCCGGACGCTGGCGGAACTCAGCCTCGAGGTCGCGTGATGAACCGCAAGGACGGATTCATGGCGGAGTTGTCGCCACTCCAGCAGGCGTTGCTGACCATCGAGAAGCTGCAGAAGAAGCTGGCCACGGCCTCGAATGGTGAGCGGGAGCCGATTGCCATCATCGGCATGGCCTGCCGCTTTCCAGGGGGCGCCACCAGCCCCGCGAAGTTCCGTGACCTGCTGTGGGGGGCACAAGAGGCGCTGACGGAGATTCCCAGCGACCGACAGGCGCTCCAGGGGCTCTATGACCCGGACCCCTCCAGGCCCGGGAAGTTGTCCATGCGCCGCGCCGGCTTCGTCGACGAGGTGGACCGGTTCGACGCGGAGTTCTTCCACATCTCCCGGCGTGAAGCCGAGGGCATGGACCCGCAGCAGCGCTTCTTCCTGGAGGTGAGCTGGGAGGCCCTGGAGGACGCTGGCATTCCCCCGCACCTGCTCAAGGGGACGCGGACCGGTGTCTTCGCGGGCGTCCACGCGAAGGACTACGCGTTCGTCACGGGGGGCGGGCTGGAGAAGGTGAGCGCCCACTACTCCACGGGTGTGGACGCCAGCTATGTCCCGGGCCGGCTGTCGTACCTCCTCGGGCTCGAAGGGCCGAGCATGGCGGTGGACACCGCGTGCTCGTCCTCTTTGTCCGCCGTGCACCTGGCGTGTCAGAGCCTGCGGACGGAGGAGTCGACGCTCGCCATCGCCGGAGGCGTGAAGCTCATCCTGGCGCCGCAACTCAGCGTGTTCCTGTCCAAGGCGGGAGCCCTCTCCCCCAGCGGCCATTGCCGCACGTTCGACCGGGACGCGGACGGCATGGTGCAGGGGGAAGGCTGTGGCGTGGTCGTCCTGAAGCGGCTGCGGGACGCCGTCCGGGATGGCGACCGTATCCTCGCGACCTTGCGTGGCACAGGCATGAACCACGACGGCGCGAGCGGTGGTCTCACGGTGCCGAACGTCGGGGCGCAGGAAGCGCTGTACCGGCGCGTGTTGCAGCGCGCGGGCATCGAGCCCGGCCAGGTGGACTACCTGGAAGCGCACGGGACGGGAACGCGGCTGGGAGATCCCATCGAGCTGGACGGCGTGTCGCGCGTCTATGGCGCATCGCGGACGCCGGAGCGCCCGCTGTGGATTGGCTCCGTCAAGCCGAACATCGGTCACACGGAAGCCGCGGCCGGCATCGCGGGACTCATCAAGGCCGTCCTGGTGCTCCAGGCGGGCGAGGTGCCTCCCTCCATCAACTTCGAGCACCCGACCCCGGAGTTCACGTGGGAGGGCTCAGGGCTCGCGGTGCCTCGAGCGCGCACGGCCCTGGCGGAGAAGGACGGCCCTCATCGCGTCGCCGTGAGCTCGTTTGGGATGAGCGGTGTGAACGCGCACGCGCTCGTCGAGGCGTACGCGGAGGCCGCCCATGCCGCCGCGGACGCCGGGCCGTATGTGTTGCCCCTCTCCGCGCGCTCGGAGCCCGCGTTGCGCACCCTGGCGGCGTCATGGCTCCGGTACGTGTCGGAGGCCGGTCCTGGAGCGCGGCTCCAGGATGCGTGCTTCATGGCGGGCGCTGGACGCTCACACCATGCGCACCGTGCGGCGCTCGTGGCGACGACGCCCGAGGCGCTTCGAGCGGCCCTTCACGCTGTCACGGAGGGACGCGATGCGCCGGGTGTCACTCGAGGTTCAGGCGAGGGTGAGCCCGTCTTCCTCTTCGGTGGCACCGAGCCCGAGGCCAACCGGTTGTTGCGTGAGCTGCTGGGCCGGGATGTCTTCCGAGCCCACGCGGAGAAGGTGGATGCGGTTCTCCGGCAGGTGGCAGGTGGGTCCGTCATCGAACAGGTGGCGGGAGCGCAGGCGGGCGAAGGACACCCGGCGGGCGCGCTCCTCGTGCTCCAGCTCGCGTTGGCGGAGCTCTGGCGCGCGTGCGGTCTGACCCCCGCCGCTGTTTCCGGCTTCGGCGTGGGAGCGCTCTCCGCGGGAGTGGTCGCGGGCGCACTCAGCGTGGAAGACGCCGTGCGGCTCGCCTTGCAGTTGGCCCCAGCGCAGCCCGTGCGTCCTCAACCCGTGAAGTGCCCGTTCTTCTCCACCGTCGATGACGCCTGGATCGAAGCGGGCGCCACGGTGCCGGGCGCGTACTGGGAGCGGCAGCGCGCTGCGGTGAGCGACGTGACGTCGTCCGTGGCGCACCTGGGTGCGCGGAACGCCTCGGCTTTCATCCAGGTCTCTTGTGAGGCTTCCGTTGGGGAGGCGTTGGAGGCCGCTGCACGAAGCCGGGGAAGCAAGGCCATCATCCTGCGTGCCAGCAGGCCCGGTGATGATGCCTGGGCGGGTGTCCTGGGCGTCATCGCGGGTGGGTACTCCTCGGGAGGTTCCATTCGTTTCGAGGGGCTCTTCACGGGGGCGCGCAAGACGGTGGTTCCGACGTACCCGTGGCAGGGTGAGCGCTACTGGTGGGACGGAACCGTCGCTCCAGCGCCGAGGAGCGTGCAGCCCGTCCGGGATGCATCCCCCCGGGGCCTCTTCTGCGAACTCACGTGGCATGCGCGCGCGGTGGGGCAGGGGCCCGTGGACGCGGAGGGACGCTGGCTCATCGTGAGCACGCAGCCGGCTGCCTCGGAGTCGCTTCGGCACGCGCTTTCCACCGCCGGAGGCACGGTGCGCGTGGCCATCGTGGGCTCCGAGCTGGCGTCGGTGCTGCGGGAGTGGCTGTCCGAGAGCCCGGCGCCCCGAGGCGTCATCTACCTGTCGGGCTCGGAGCACCCCGAATCACTGGAAGGGCTGCACACATCGGTTCAGCGAGAGGTCCACGCGGCGGCGTCGCTCGTGCAGACCCTGGCGCGGCAGTCGGTGCCTACGCTGCCTCGGTTGTTCCTCGTCACCCAGGGCTCGCAAGCCGCTGGCGGAGCGGCTGGTCCCACGGCGATTGCTGGCGCGCCGCTGTGGGGCCTGGGACGGGTTGTCGCCTACGAGCACCCGGAGCTTGCCTGCAAGCGCATCGACATCGAACCCGCGGCCTTCGGGGCGCTGGTGACGGAGCTGGCGCGCAAGGTCCCTGCTGCCGCTGACGACGACGAGGTCGTGCTGCGCGGCGAGCAGCGGCTGGTGCCCTCGCTCACGCAGACCCAGACGATTCCGGAAGGCGCGGGAGCGTTTCGTCCCCGGCAAGACCGCACGTATCTGATTACGGGCGGGCTCGGTGGAATCGGACTGCGGCTCGCCTCTTGGCTGGTGGAGCGCGGCGCGCGGCACCTTGCCCTCTGTGGAAGAAAAGGAGAGACCGACGAGGCCCGGCAGGCCCTGGCGCCGCTGCGTGCGGCGGGCGCGCGGGTGGAGACCTTCCGCGTCGATGTGAGCCGCCCGGAGTCGGTGGCGGAGATGCTGGCCGCCGTCCGCCGAGGCGGAGCGCCGCTGGGGGGCATCTTCCACAGCGCGGGTGTGCTGGCGGACAGCTCGTTGTTGCAGTGGGAGCCCCAGGACTTCGAGACGGTCATGGGCCCCAAGGTCGACGGTGCCTGGAACCTCCATGCGCTGGCCACCGACACCACCCTCGAGCACTTCGTCCTGTTCTCCTCGACGGCGTCGCTGATGGGCTCGCCGGGGCAGGCCAGCTACGCCGCGGCCAACGCGTTCCTCGATGCGCTGGCGCACTTCCGTTGCGCACGGGGCCTGCCGGCCATCAGCCTCAACTGGGGGAGCTGGGGCGAGGTCGGCATGGCCGTCGCGGATGCCCGGCGTGGCGACCGGCTGGCGGAGCGGGGCATGTCGCCCATGTCCGTGGATGAAGCCCTGGCGGCCATGGCGCTGGTGCTCGCGGAGAACCGCGTCACCCGGGGCATCGCGCGCTTCGATGTGGCGCGATGGACTGCCAGCCATCCCTCCATCGTGGCTTCGTCGCTGTTCCGGCCCACGTCCGTCACCGATGACGTACCTGACGTCGTGGTGGCGCCGCGCAAGCTGCGCGAGGTGTTGCTCGCGCTGGAAGGCTCCGCGCGCCGCAGCGTCCTGGAGGCGCGTCTCAAGGAGATGATCAGCGAGGTCGGGAAGATTCCGACGGCGAAGCTCTCGTCCACGGACTCGTTCGACGCGCTGGGGTTCGACTCCATCATGGCGCTCGAGTTGCGGGACATGGTGCTGGGCGAACTCGACGTGAGCATGCCTCTCAAGAGTTTCGTCGATGAAAGTTCCATTGAGCAGGTGACGGCTGAGCTTCTCGAAAAGCTCGCTGTGGCCAGTGTGCTCGGCGCTGCCTCCTCGGAGCGCAATGATTCGAAGCGGGTCCTGCTATGACATTGAATGAGCTTCTTCAGGCCCTCGCTGGGCACGGCATCAAGCTGTCGGTGGAGGGGGACCGCCTCGCGGTCGATTCGCCCACGGGCGAGATTCCGGGAGCGCTGCGCGAGCAGCTCGTGGCGAACAAGGCAGCGCTGCTGACCCTGCTGTCGGAGCAGCGCATGCCTCAGGCGGAGGCGCTGCCGCAAATCACGCCCCGGCCAGAGGAGCGGCACGCGCCGTTCCCGATGACGGAGATCCAGCAGGCCTACAGCGTGGGCCGGCAGGCCGAACTCGAGATGAACGCGGCGATGCACGCGTACAACGAGATTGACTGCCACGCGCTCGACCTGGCCCGCTTCGAGGACGCCTGGAACCTGCTCATCGCCCGCCACGAGATGCTTCGGGTGGTGGCGCTCCCGGGCTTCCAGCAGCGCATCCTCCCCGACGTGCCGCGCTACGTCCTGCCCGTGGAGGACCTGCGCGGACGCGAACAGGAAGAGACGGAGGCTCGCTTCCAGGCCATCCGTGAGCGGCTGTCGCAGCAGGTGCTGGCGCTCGACCAGTGGCCGTTGTTCGAGCTCCGCGTGTGCCAGCTCGATGGGGGCCGCTCGCGCCTCTTCATGAGCATCGATGGGACCTTCATCGATGGTTACAGCTTCCAGATTCTCTACCGGGAGCTCGTCCACCTCTACAAACACCTGGGCGGGGCGCCCGCGCTTCCCCAACTGGACCTGTCCTTCCGGGACTACGCGCTGGCGGTGCAGCATGCGCGCGGTGCTCGTTACGCGCGTTCGCTCGAGTACTGGCGCTCCCGCCTCCCGACTCTCCCGCCCGCTCCGGACCTCCCGCTGGACAAGGACCCGGGTTCGCTCCGGCGTCCTCGTTTCGGGCGCGTGTTCGAACGGCTGGGGCCGGATATCTGGCAGCCGCTCAAGCAGCGAGCCCGCGCGCGCAAGCTGACGGAGCCGGAGCTGCTGCTGGCGGCGTACGCGGAGGTCATGGCGCGCTGGAGCCGCAGCCCTCGCTTCACGCTCAACGTTCCGCACTTCAACCGGCTGCCCCTTCATCCCCAGGTCAACGAGATTGTCGGAACCTTCGCCAGTTTCACGCTGATCGAGGTGGACCACCGGCCGGAGCGGACGTTCACGGAGCGGGCCCTTGCCATCCGGGACCAGCTCTTCCTGGCGCTGGAGCACCGTGAGGTCAGCGGCGTCGAGCTGCTGCGGGAGCTGTTCAGGGCCCAGGGCCGTATCGCGGGCGCCATCATGCCGGTGGTGATGACGAGCTTCGCGTCTCACTCCAAGAGCAAGGACTCGCACTGGGTCGACTTCCTGGCGGAGGAGTTCGGCGAGCTCATCGAAGCGCTGACGCAGACGCCCCAGGTGTGGATCGACCTGCAGATTGTCTACCAGCGGGGCGGCGTCTTCCTGAACTGGGACGTGGCGGAGGAGCTGTTCCCGCCCGGCATGATTGAAGACATGTTCTCCAGCTTCTGCGCCCTGCTACGGCGCCTGGCGGAGGACGACGCGGCGTGGGACCAGCAGGGGCTGGACACCCGTCCGGTCCGGCAGGTGGAGCTGCTGGCCCGCGTCAACGACACGGCGCGTCCGCGGAGCGGGGAGCTGCTCCACACGGGCTTCTACCGCCACGCCGCGGCGCGCCCGGACGCCCTGGCGCTGGCCTCGTCGAGCGTCAGCCTGAGCTATGGCGAGCTCGCCCGGCGCTCCAGCCGGCTCGGACATGCGCTGCGCGAGCGTGGCGCCGCGCCCAACCGCATCGTCGCGATTGTGATGGAGAAGGGGTGGGAGCAGGTCGTGGCCGCGCTGGGGGTTCTCAGCTCGGGAGCGGCGTACCTGCCCATCGACGCGGGGCTGCCGCACGAGCGGCGCGTCTACATGATGCGGAACGGCGGCGCCGAGCTGGCGGTGACGCAGCCGAAGTTCGCCCAGGAGTCCTGGCCCGAAGGGGTGCAGGTGCTGGTCGTCACGCCGGACGCCTTCAGTGAGTACAGCGAGGCGCCACTGGCGCCCGTGCAGAAGCCCGAGGACCTGGCGCACATCCTCTACACCTCCGGCTCCACGGGCCAGCCCAACGGGGCCATGCTCACCCACGCCGGGATGGTCAACGGAGTGGAGTGGACGAACCGGAAGTTCGGCGTCGGGCCGGATGACCGCGTCATCGCGCTCAGCGCGCTCCACCACGACTTCTCCGTCTACGACATCTTCGGAACCCTGAGTGCGGGCGCGGCCCTGGTCATGCCGGACGCCTCCTCGCGCAGGGACCCCTCCCATTGGGCCGAGCTGATGTCCCGTCATGGCGTCTCCATCTGGAGCACCGTGCCGGCGATGATGGAGATGCTGCTGACGTATCTCGAAGGCAGCAACGCCCGGCTGACCTGCCCGCTGCGTCTGGTGATGCTCGGCGGAGATTGGCTCCCCGTTACCATGCCCGCGCGGCTGCGGGCGAAGTTCGGCGACGTGAAGCTGATGAGCGTCGGCGGCCCGACGGAGACGTCCCTGTGGAACATCTCCCATCCGGTCGTCGAAGCCGACGAGCGGCGCCGCAGCATCCCGTACGGAAAGCCCATCTCGAACACGAAGTACTACGTGCTGGACGAGCACCTGGACGAGCGCCCCATCTGGGTGCCCGGCGAGCTGTGCTGCGCGGGCGTGGGTGTGGCGCTGGGCTACGTGGGCGCGGGAGCGGGCTCGAAGAAGTTCACCGTGCATCCACGAACGGGCGAGCGCCTCTACCGCACCGGCGACCTCGGGCGGTACCTGCCGGATGGCACCATCGAGTTCCTCGGCCGCGTCGACTTCCAGCTCTCCATCCGTGGACAGCGCATCGAGCCGGGTGAAATCGAGGCCGCGTTGCTCCAGGAGCCGAGCATCAGCGCGGCGGTGGTCGGGGCGGTCGGCGAGCACCACGAGAAGCGCCTGGTCGCCTACGTCGTCGCCTCGGACACGAAGCGCGGTGTGGATACCCGGCACGTCCGCGAGTTCCTGTCGCGCAAGCTGCCCGAACACCTGGTCCCAGCGACCTATGTCGTGCTGGAGGCGCTGCCGCTGACCCGCAACGCCAAGGTGGACCGCAAGGCGCTGCCTCATCCGGACCACGTCGCCCGGCCCACGCAGCGCGAGGAGAGCAAGCCCGCCGTCGCCGCCCGTCCAGGCCGTGAGGCCCAGGCGCTTCAGCAGTCCATCGCGAAGGCCGTGGCGGAGGTGCTGGGGGTTCCAGAGGTCCACCCGGACCGGAACTTCTTCGAGCTGGGCGCCAACTCGGTGCACCTCATCAAGCTCCACCTCGAGCTCAAGGAGAAGTTGGGGCTGTCGGTTCCCGTCACGGACCTGTTCGGCAGGCCCACCGTCAAGGTGCTCGCGGCCGTGCTCGCGGCGGCGGGCGGAGAGGCGAAGCCCGAGGTGGCGCTCGCGCCGCGCGAGGAGACGCCGCGGACGGAGGATGCGCGGGACATCGCCATCATCGGCATGAGCTGCCGCTTCCCCGGGGCGTCGACGCCCGAGCAGTTCTGGCAGAACCTGATGCAGGGCGTGGAGTCGGTGGGCACCTTCACCGATGACGAGCTGCTGGCCGCGGGTGTCAGTCCGGAGGCGTTCCGGAATCCCGGGTACGTCCGCTCGTCGGCGGTGATGGAGGACTTCGACGCCTTCGACGCGGAGTTCTTCTCGCTGACGCCCCGCGAGGCGCGTGCGTTGGACCCGCAGCAGCGGGTGTTCCTGGAGTGCGCCTGGGAGGCGCTGGAGCACGCGGGCTATCCGCCGTCGGGACGCAACGGGCTCGTCGGTGTGTATGCCGGGAAGAGCGTCAGCCACTATCGCTATCCCTACCCGGACCTGACGCGCCCCATCGGCTTCTTTCAGGACCTGATGGCCCAGGACAAGGACTTCCTGGCCACGCAGGTGTCCTACAAGCTCGACCTGCGCGGGCCCAGCATCAACGTCCAGACGGCGTGCTCCACGTCCCTGGTCGCGGTGTCCGAGGCATGCGCGGCGCTGAACGAGGGCAGCTGCGACCTGGCGCTCGCGGGCGGCGTGGCCATCAAGGTCCCCCACCGCGTGGGCTACTTGTACGAGGAAGGCAGCGTCTTCTCGCGCGACGGCCACTGCCGTCCCTTCGACGCCGGGGCCAACGGGACCATCCCGGGAAGCGGCGCTGGCATCGTGGTCCTCAAGCGCCTGAGCCAGGCACTGGCGGATGGGGACCGGGTGCTCGCCGTCATCAAGGGCTCCGCCATCAACAACGACGGGCACCGCAAGGTGGGCTTCATGGCGCCCGGTGTCGAGGGCCAGACGGACGTGGTGCGCCGTGCGCATCAGCACGCGAAGGTGGACCCGCGGTCCATCTCCTATGTCGAAGCCCATGGCACCGGAACGGCCATTGGCGACCCCATCGAAGTCTCCGCGCTGACGGAGGCGTTTGGGGGACAGGTCCAGACGCAGTCGTGCGGCCTGGGCTCGGTGAAGGGCAACATCGGCCACCTCGACAGCGCGGCGGGCATCGCTGGGCTCATCAAGGTCGTGCTCGCGCTTCAGCACCGCACCTTGCCGCCCACGCTCCACTATCAGTCGCCGAACCCGCGGCTGGAGCTCCACAAGACGCCCTTCTATGTGGTGGACAAGGCCCGGCCGTGGACCGCGACGCAGGGTGTCCTGCGGGCGGGGCTCAGTTCGTTCGGCATCGGCGGCACCAACGTCCATGTGGTCGTCGAAGAGGCGCCGCCGCAGGCGACGCCAGCGCAGGACGTGCAGCAGTTGGACCGCTCGCGGCACCTCCTGGCGCTCTCGGCGCGGAGCCCGGAGGCGCTGCGGCAGCTCGCGGGCCGCTACCGGGCGGCGCTCGAAGCACCGGGCGCATCGCTCGCGAACGTGTGCTTCTCCGCGAACACCGGGCGTGTCGCCTTCGACCACCGGCTCGCGGTGGTGGGGGCGGACGCCGCGCAGGTGGCCGCCGTCCTGGGCGCGGCGGAGCGGAAGGACGAGCACCCGGGAGTCATCCAGGGAGAGGCCGACACGAAGCAGGCGGTGAAGGTCGCGTTCCTGTTCTCCGGTCAGGGCTCGCAGTACGTCGGAGCCGCGCGCGAGCTGTACCAGACGCATCCGGGCTTCCGCCGGCGCATCGACTCGTTCGACCAGATGCTCCGTGAGTATTGGGACCGTTCGCTGATCTCCGTCCTCTATGCGGAGCCGGGGACGCCATCGCCCATCGACCAGCTCGACTACGCCCAGCCGGTGGTCTTCGTGTTGGAGTACGCGCTGGCCGAGCTGTGGATGTCGTGGGGAATCCAGCCGGACGTATTGCTGGGACACAGCACGGGCGAGCTGGCGGCGGCCTGCATCGCGGGCGTGTTCAGCGTGGAGGATGGCCTGAAGCTGGCCGTTCACCGCGGACGGTTGATTCAGCAGCTTCCGGAGGGCAGCAACATCGCGGTCTCCGCCGCGGAGCCGGAGCTGCGCCAGTTCCTCGCCCAGGGCGGTTGGGCCAGCTCCATCGCGGCCGTCAACGGGCCGGACAACGTCGTCATCTCCGGCATCCCCGCGGAGATTGTGGAGATAGGCCGGGCGCTGGACGCGAAGGGCTACAAGGTCAAGCGGCTGAACATCCCGCGCGCGGCTCACTCGGTGATGATGGAGGCCATCCTCCCGGAGTTCCGGGCCATCGCCGCGTCGCTGCGTTATTCGCCGCCGTCGATTCCGATGGTCTCCGGGATGACCGGCGAGCTCATCACGGACGGGCTCTGCACGCCGGACTACTGGTGCAGCCAGCTTCGCAACCCGGTGCAGTTCGGCCGGGGCGTGGAGGCGCTGTACCGCGACGGCATGCGCGTCTTCGTCGAGGTCGGCCCGAAGGCGACCCTGCTTGGCATGGCGGCGCGCTCGGTGCCCGAGGGCGCGGGCACCGGCTGCCGAGCCTGCGCGCCGATGACGGCGGCTGGCGGCAGATGCTGGAGAGCCTGGCGGCGCTGTACGTGCGCGGCGTTCCGGTGGACTGGGCGGCCGTGGATGCCGGCTACCCACGGCGCAAGGTGGAAGTCCCGACGTATGCCTTCCAGCGTCAGCGCTACTGGGAGGAGGGGGCGGGCCTCCAGCGTCCCAACGGGCGAAGCGTTTCCCGCGCCGAGCACCCGCTGATTGGCGAGCGCGTGCCCCTGGCCGTCCTGGAGGCCGGCGAGCTGCTGTTCGAGGCCACGCTGGGGCCTGCCTCGCAGGCGTTCCTGGGCCAGCACCGCGTCTTCGGAACGCCCACACTGCCTGCGACGGGCTACGTCGAGATGGCATTGGCCGCCGGAACCCGGCTGTTGGGCACGACCGCGCTGGAGTTGACGGACCTGGCCATCCTCAACGCGATGACCTTCCCGAAGGATGCCGAGCGGAAGGTGCAGTGCGCCGTGCGCCGCGACGGAGAGGGCAGGGCCGCTGTGCGCATCTTCAGCCGGATGGGTGAGGGCTCGGAGGGCGCGTGGAGCCTTCATGCGACGGGCACGCTCGCCGTCCTCGGTGATGATGCATCGGCCACCGAGGCGCACGACCTCGACAGCGTGTTGAAGGACCTGCAGACCCCGCTTCCCGTCGAGGACTACTACCAGCGAGCACGGAACGCGGGCGTCGACTTCGGGCCGGAGTTCCAGGGCATCACCGAGCTGCGCCGGGAAGGCGAGCAGGTCCTGGCGCGCATCGAGCGCCCGGCGGGCCTCGGAAGCGGCGGTGGCTACCTCGCGCATCCCGCCCTGATGGATGCCTGCCTTCAGGTGGTGGGCGGCGCCTATCCGGACATGGATGGCACCGAGCTGTACGTGCCGGTGCACATCGAGCGCCTTCACGTGCTGGGCAGCATCGAAGACGGCGTGTGGAGCCATGCCGTGGTGCGGCCGGTGGACGAGGCTGGGAAGCGGTTGCGCGCGGATGTCCGCATCTTCGGAAGAGATGGCGCGCTGCGCGCCTGGGTGCGCGGCCTGGAGCTTCAGCGCACGAGCCAGGAGGCGCTGCGTGCCGCGCTCTCCACCTCGCTGGATGAGTGGCTCTACGAGCGGCGGTGGGAGCCGCTCGCATTGGAGGGACTCGTCCGGAGACGCTGGTGCCCGCGAGCGGCGCGTGCCTGATTCTCTCGGAGCGCGACGGCACGGGGCAGCAGCTCGCACAGGTGCTGACGCGCGATGGCCGCGCTTGCTTCGTCGCCATCCGTGGCACGGAGCCGCGCCGTATCGATGAGACCACCTTCGAGGTCCCCGACGCGCCCGACGCGCTCATGGAGGCCTTGCGAGAGCTGCCACTTCCGGCGGCACTGTCCGACGTCATCCTGATGTGGGGCTCTCAGGCCGCGGAAGCGGAGACGCTGGATGCGGATGCGCTGGGGCAGGCGGCTCGGGTGACGGGGGGTGGCGCGCTGGGCGTGCTCCAGTTCCTGCTGGACCGTGGGTACTCCGGAACGGTGTGGCTGGTGTCGCGCGGCGCGCAGCCCGTGAAGCCGGGCGTTCCGTTGCCCGGGCTCGCCCAGTCGTTGCTGTGGGGCATGGCGCGGCCTCTGGGCATCGAGGCGTCGGAGTTGGACTGCCGGTGTGTCGACCTCGATGCCCAGGGCGAATCGAGCGCCCAGGTGGAGCTGCTCGCGCAGGAGATTCGCCGCCGCGCGGAGGTGGCGGAGGACCAGGTGGCCTATCGCGATGGCCGCTACGTCGCGCGACTCCGGAGGGCCGAGTCACGGAAGCTCGTCGAAGCGTCCGCGGAGCGCGTCGAAGCCTTTCGGCCGGACCGCACCTACCTCGTGGCGGGCGGGCTCGGACGTCTGGGCTTGCTGACGGCGGAGTTGCTGGCGAGCCGGGGGCACGCAACCTGGTGCTGACAGGCCGGGGGGCTCCGGGGCCGCAGGCGGTGGAACGCCTGGAGCACCTGCGCCAGCAGGGTGTCCGTGTCGAGTACCGGCAGGTCGACATCGCGGAGGCGGAGCCGCTGGCCGCGCTGCTGAACGAGGTGACGCGGGACATGGCCCCTCTGGGGGGCGTGTTCCACTCGGCCGGCGTGCTGGATGACGGCGTGCTGCGGCAGCAGCGCTGGGAGCGCTTCGAGACCGTGCTGCGGCCGAAGTTGCGTGGCGCCTGGAACCTGCATCGCCTGACCGCGGGCCTGCCGCTGGACTACTTCGTGATGTTCTCCTCCGTTGCATCGCTCGTCGGCTCGGCGGGACAGTCGAATCACTGCGCGGCGAACGCCTTCGAGGATGCGCTGGCGCACCACCGCCGTGCCCTGGGGCTGCCTGCCCTGAGCATCAACTGGGGCATCTGGGCCGGTGACGCGGGCGCCCAGGTGTCGGTGAGTGAGGAGGCTCGGACGCCGGGCTTCGGCGTCATTCCGAAGGCGCAGGGCCTGCGCGCCCTGGAGCTGCTCCTCACGTCGCGCGTTCCGCAGGTCGGCGTGGCCGCCATCGACTGGGCTGTCTTCGGAAGTGGCCGGTCCACGCCCTACGTCGCGGAGTTGCGCGAGCGGGCAGGGGGCGAGCGCACGGAGGAGCGCGCGTCGTTCCTGGACACGCTCACGGCGGCGCCCACCGAGATGCGCCGGCAGTTGCTGATGGACTACGTGCGCGAGCAAGTGGCGTGGATGCGAGGCGCGGGCTCCAGCGAGTCCATCGACCCGGCGCGTGGGTTCCACGAGCTGGGCATCGACTCGCTGGCGGCGCTCCAGCTCAAGAA
Organism: Myxococcus sp. MxC21-1; assembly: GCF_032612255.1. NCBI lineage: Bacteria > Pseudomonadati > Myxococcota > Myxococcia > Myxococcales > Myxococcaceae > Myxococcus > Myxococcus sp. MxC21-1. Next base: position 5,089,624 of record NZ_CP123278.1, on the reverse strand, counting down.
CCGGCTTCAGAGCGGGCTCGGCGTTTCGCTGCCGGCGACGCTCGTCTTCAACTACCCGACGGCAGAGAAGCTCGCGACGCAGCTCATGGACGCGTTCATCCCCCTGGAGTTCACGGAGGAAGCGCGCGTCACGTCGAAGTCAGACGCCCCGGTCGAGAGCCCGTTGGAAGGGCTGGCTGAAGCGAACCTCGCGCACCTGCTCTCCGAGCAGCTGTCGAAGATGAACTAGGGACGGATCGATGTCAGCGCAAGGAAGCGATACGAGCTACGGCGAGCTGATGAAGCGCGCACTCCTGAAGTTGCAGGAGACGCAGTCGAAGCTCGATGCCCATGAGCAGGAAAAGCACGGGGCCATTGCCATTGTCGGTATCGGCTGCCGTTTCCCGGGGGGCGTTACCAGCCCTGGCGAATACTGGCGCCTGCTCTCCGAGGGCGTGGACGCCGTCACCGAGATTCCATCCGACCGGTGGAACGCGGACAGCTTCTTCCACCCCGACCCGGACCATCCCGGTGGCATCTACACGCGCCACGGGAGCTTCCTGAGGGACATCGACCAGTTCGAACCGCGCTTCTTCGGCATCTCCCCGCGTGAGGCGGCGCGGATGGACCCGCAGCACCGGCTGTTGCTGGAGGTCGCCTGGGAGGCCGTGGAGCGTGCCGGCCGGAACCCGACGAGCCTGAGCGGGACGCGGACTGGCGTGTTCGTCGGGCTGATGGGGCAGGACTACACGCAGATTGCCACCCAGTCCCCGGAGCTCATCGACGCCCACACCGGCGCGGGAAATGGCGCGAGCGTCGCCGCGGGACGTCTGTCGTATTCCTTCGGGCTCGAAGGGCCCAGCCTCACGGTCGATACCGCGTGCTCCTCGTCACTGGTCGCGGTGCACCTGGCCATCCGCAGCCTGCGCCAGCGGGAGAGCGACTTCGCGCTGGCGGGCGGGGTGAATCTGGTCCTCTCTCCCGTCGCGACGCTGATTGAGTCGCGCACGCACATGCTGTCGCCCGATGGCCGGTGCAAGACCTTCGACGCCTCGGCGAACGGCATCGGGCGAGGGGAGGGCTGTGGGCTCGTCTTCCTGCGGCGCCTGTCGGACGCGATCGCGGATGGGGACCCCATCGTCGCGGTGATTCGCGGCTCGGCGGTGAACCAGGATGGGCGGACCAGCGGGCTCACGGTACCCAACGGGCTTGCCCAGCAGCGCGTCATCCGGGATGCCCTGCGGGACGGACAGGTGGAGCCCGCGAAGGTGGGCTACGTCGAGGCCCACGGGACGGGGACGTCGCTGGGCGACCCCATCGAGCTGGAGGCCCTCGCGTCTGTCTACTGCGACAGGACGGGACGGCAGCAGCCGCTGATGGCCGGCTCGGTGAAGACGAACATGGGGCACCTCGAAGGTGCGTCCGGTATCGCGGGGTTGATCAAATCCGCGCTGTGCCTGGCGAACGAGGAGGTCCCGCCGCATCTCCACCTGCGCACGCCCACGCCGCATGTGGACTGGAAGCAGTTGTCCATCGAAGTGCCGACCGCGCGCCGTCCGTGGCAGGGGACGGAGTCGCGCTTCGCGGCGGTGAGCTCGTTTGGCTTCTCGGGGACGAACGCGCACGTCGTCCTGGAGTCCGCGCCACGGCCGAAGTCTCCGGTCCGGGATGTGGAACGCCCGCGGCACGTCCTGGCGCTCTCAGCACGCTCGAACGCCAGTCTTCGCAGGCTGGCCGGGTCCATCGCGGAGGCGCTGTCGCTGGGCCCCGCGGAAGGGCTCGCGGATGTCTGCCACACGGCGAACACCGGCCGGAGCGCCATGGAAGAGCGCGCGGCCTTCACGGCTTCGACCTCCGAGGAGCTGTCCGAGGCGCTGCGCGCGTTCAGCCGTGGAACGCCCACCGTCCCCGGGACCTGCGTGGAAGGCCGCCGCGACGCCGAGGCACCGCGCGTCGCGTTCCTCTTCACGGGCCAGGGCTCCCAGTACGCGGGCATGGGCCGGGAGTTGTTCGACACGCAGCCCGAGTTCCGCAGGGAACTCCTGCGCTTCGAGGGCATCCTGAAGCCGCACCTGGAACGGCCGCTCACCGAGGTGCTCTTCCAGGACACGGAAGGGGCGCTGGACGAGACGCGATACACCCAGCCAGCGCTGGTGGCGCTGGAGCTGGCGTTGGCGCACCTGCTGCGAGCGTGGGGACTGCGCGCCGACGCGGTCCTGGGCCACAGCGTGGGCGAGTACGCGGCGGCCATGTTCGCGGGCGTCCTGGAGCCCGAGGTCGGCTTGCCCCTGGTGGCTGAGCGCGCTCGGCTGATGCAGGCGCTGCCCGAGCGCGGCGCGATGCTGGCCGTGTTCGCCGAGCCATCGCGCGTGCTGCCGCTCATCGCTGGGCATCCCCGGGTGACGCTGGCGGCCATCAACGGGCCGCGGAACACCGTCATCTCGGGGGACAGCACGGCCATCGAAACCGTGGTCCAGGCGCTCGTGGAGGCGGGCATCGAGAGCCGGCGACTGAAGGTGTCACACGCGTTCCACTCTCCGCTGATGCAGCCCATGCTGGCGGAGTTCGAGCGGGCCGCGAGCCGCGCCTCCTTCCAGAAGCCGCGCCTTCCCCTCATCTCGAACCTCGACGGACGCGAAGCAGGTGAGGCCATCACCCAGCCGGCCTACTGGTCCCGGCATGTCCTCCAGCCCGTACGCTTCGAGGAGGGCATCCGGACGCTCCTCCAGCGCGGGGTGCGTGTGTTCCTGGAGGTGGGCCCAAAGCCCTCGCTGTCCAACCTCGCGCGGGACGTGGTGGCGGGTGAAGAAGCGCTGTGGCTGGAGACGCTTCACCCGCGTCGCTCCGACTGGGCCGGCCTGCTCCGCGCGATGTCCGAGCTGTATGTGCGCGGCGCCAGGCTGGACTGGGAGCGCTTCGATGCGGGCTATGGGCGGACCCGCAAGGCCCTGCCGACCTATCCCTTCGAGCGGCAGCGGTACTGGCTGGACGTGCCCGCGCCGTGGACGCGCACGTCGCGCCGTGCGTCGACTCACCCGTTGCTGGGGACGCGTCTGGAATCCGCCGCTCTGAAGGAGGGGACGACCGTCTTCTCCAGTGAGCTGTCGGCGGGAACCCTGCCTTTCGTGGCGGACCATCGGGTGTACGGCAAGGCGGTGGTCCCCGCGGCGGCCTACGTGGAGATGCTGGCCTCGGCGGCGGCGCAGGTGCTCGGAACAGAGTCGCTGCGGCTGGAGGACATCTCCCTGCTCCAGCCGCTGGTGCTCCCCGAACAGCAGACGCGGGTCGTCCAGACGTTGCTGGAGGACCAGGGTGAGGCGGGCCTTGCGTGCAAGGTGGTGAGCCGGGGGGACGAGCGCTCGGAGGAGGGCGGGGCGGCGCGCGCGCGGCCTGGGTCACCCATGTGACGTGCCGGGTGTCGGCACTGAGCGCCGTGGCCCCATCGGTGGATCGGGCGGCGTGGGGCCGTGACTGCTCGACGCCTGTCTCCATCGATGAACTCTCCGCCGTCTTCACGCACCACGGGCTCGACTATGGGCCGTCCCTGCGCGTGCTGACGTCGCTGCATCGGGGGACTGGGGCCGCGTTGTCGTTGGGCCAGGTGGAAGACCGGAGCGGGCACTACCGCGTCCACCCGGCGCTCTTCGACGGCTGCTTGCGCACGGCGGCGGCGGTGTCGCAGCTCACAGCGGAAGACGCGCTGCACCTCCCCGTGGCCTTGCAGACGCTGGACCTGTACCGGCCGCTGCCGGAGCGGGTCTGGACGTATGCGGCGCAGCCTCCCCGGGAGGGACAAGAGGGCTTCTCCGCGTCGGACCTGACCCTGTGTGACGACGATGGCGCCGTGGTGGCCGTCGTGTCCGGGTTCTCGGTGCGCAAGGCCGAACGCGATGTGTTGCTGCGTGGGCTCGACAACGACTTCCAGGACTGGCTGTACCGCCTCAACTGGGTGTCGCGTGCCGTCCCGGAGGAAGCCCACTCCGCGAAGCAACATTGGGCCGTCTTCGCCAGCGAGGACGACTTCGCCTCGGACCTGGTGCAGGTGCTCTCGCAGCGTGGCGAGCGCTGCACGTTGGTTCGCAAGGGGGCGTCGTTCAGCAGCACGCCAGAGGGCTTCCGCATCAATCCCGCCAACCCGGAGGACCCTGCGCGGCTGGTCGAGGCGTGGGCGAATCAGCCTCCCACGGGGCTGTTGTACCTCTGGGGCCTCGATGAGGGGGACCAGGCGGGGGACGCGGGCGCCGGCTCGACGCGGCTCAGGAGTCGGGGTGCCTGGGCGCGCTGCGGTTGACGCAGGCCCTGGCGCATGGGCAGGGCGCGTCGCCCCGGCTGGTGCTGGTGACGCGAGGCACGCAAAGCCTGCCCTCCGATACGCACGGCGCCCGCGTCGCGCAGGCGCCGCTGTGGGGCTTCGGACAGGCTGTGGCGACGGAGTTGCCCGAACTGCGGTGCCTCCGCATCGACCTGCCCGCGGAGCCCCGGTCCGAAGACCTGGGCACCTTCGTGCGGGCGCTCGCGTTGCCGGATGGGGAGTCCGGCGCTGCCATTCGTGGCGGCGGTCTCTACACCCCCGGCTCGAGCGGGCCCGTTCACGGTCGGTCGCGGCGAAGAAGGTGTCCATCGTCGCGGAGGCCACCTATCTCGTCGCGGGAGGCCTGGGGGACTCGGTCTGCGTGCCGCCAGCTGGTTGGCGGCGCAGGGCGCGCGGCATCTGGTCCTGATGGGGCGCAGTGCTCCGGCGCCTGAAGCCCGCGCCCAGCTCGATGCGCTCGAGGCCCAGGGCGTGAAGGTGCGGGTCGCACGGGTGGACATCGCGTCTCACGACGCCATGGCGGACCTCTTCGCGAGCCTGCGCGAAGCCCCGCCCGTGCGCGGCATCATCCATTCGGCGGGCGTCCTCCGCGACGGAACGCTCGCCAACCAGACGCCCGAGCAGTTCCGGGAGGTGCTGGCCCCCAAGCTTCAGGGCGCGTGGAACCTCCATGCGCTCAGCCAGGGCATGGCGCTGGATTTCTTCGTCTGCTTCTCGTCCGCCGCATCCCTCATCGGGTCGCCGGGCCAGTCGAACTACGTCGCCGCGAATGCCTTCCTCGATGCGCTGGTCCATCTGCGCCACGCGGAGGGGTTGCCCGCGTTGACGCTCAACTGGGGCTCGTGGGCGGAGACGGGCATGGCGGCGCGGCTGGAGCGGGCAGCCTCCGCGCGGCCGGGGGCGCAGGGCTTCGGCGCCATCCCCGTCCAGCAGGGCTTCAGCGTGCTGGAGCGCCTCATCGGGAGCGCGCAAGTCCAGTGGGGCGTCTTCCCCGTGGACTGGACGCGGCTGGCGGAGCAGCTGCCAGGGCTCGCGCGGCAGGCGCTCGTCCAGGGCTTGCTGGGGAGCGTGCCACAGCGGGTGCAAGCGCCGGCCTTCCGCGCGCAGTTGGACGCGGCGCCGCCGAATCGCAAGGCGGAGCTGCTGCGTCAGCACGTCTCGGGGCAGGTGTCCGCGACGTTGGGCATGCCGGAGTCGGAGCGGCTGTCCGGAAACGAGCGCCTGTTCGAGCTGGGCGTCGATTCGCTGCTGGCCATTGAAATCAAGAACCGGCTCGCGAGCAGTCTCGGGCGAAGCCTGCGTTCGACGCTGATTTTCGACTTCCCCACCGTGAACGGACTCGTCGCGCATCTGGCCGAGGAGCTGGAGCTGGAGCTGGGGACCGAGGTTCAGAAGAAGCAGGAAGCATCGCGGGAGGCGCAGGGCGCGCTCTCCGCGGAGATTCAAGGGCTGTCAGAGCAGGAGCTGACGTCCCTCATCGACCAGGAGCTGGAGAGCGCGCTCACCAGATGAGACTCTGATGGCGAAACTATCTACACGCATTTCCGAATTGCCTGTCGTCAAGCTCGCGTACCTCGCGAGCCAGCTGCGCTCGAAGAAGGAGCTGCTGGCGGCCGAGCCCATCGCCGTGGTGGGCATGTCCTGTCGCTTCCCCGGTGGAGGTGACCTGCCAGAGACGTTCTGGGAGCTGCTCGCCGAGGGCCGCGACGCGACACGGGAGGTGCCAGCCTCACGCTGGGACGTCGACGCGTTCTACGACCCCACGCCCGGTGTCCCGGGAAAGATGTACACGCGCCGAGGCGCCTTCATCGACGGTGTCGACCTGTTCGACCCTGGCTTCTTCGGCATCACGCCGCGTGATGCCAAGGGGATGGACCCACAGCAGCGCTTGTTGCTGGAGGAGTGCTGGCGAGCCCTGGAGCGCGCCGGCATTCCGCCCGCCGGCCTCACCGGGAGCCGCACCGGCATCTTCCTGGGGCTGATGCACAACGACTACAACCTGCTGGGCATCGCCGAGAACATGGAGTTCCACTCGGCGTCGCTCAACTACCCGTCCGTCGCCGCGGGGCGCATCTCCCACACGCTGGGCCTTCAGGGGCCCGCGGTCTCCGTGGACACGGCGTGCTCGTCGTCCGCGGTCGCCATCCACCTGGCCTGTCAGAGCCTCCGCAACGACGAGAGCGACCTCGCGCTCGCCGCGGGCGCGAACCTGAACCTCTCTCCCGTCACGGTGATGGTGGAGTGCCAGAACCGCATGCTTGCGGCGGATGGCCGCTGCAAGACGTTCGACGCCTCCGCGGACGGCTTCGGGCGCGGCGAAGGTTGCGGCGTCGTCGTGCTCAAGCGCCTGTCGGACGCGCTGGCCCAGGGCGATGCCATCCTCGGCGTCATCCGGGGCTCGGCGGTCACACATGACGGCCGCAGCAGCGGGATGATGGTGCCGAACGGACGCTCGCAGGAGCGCGTCATCCGGGCGGCCTTGGACAGCTGCGGCGTGGAGCCGGACCAGGTGGGCTACATCGAGGCCCACGGGACGGGGACGCTGCTCGGTGACCCCATCGAGATGGAGGCGCTGCGGTCCGTCTTCGGGCGCAAGGGCGCTCGCGGTGAGCCGCTGTACGTCGGCTCGGTGAAGACGAACATCGGGCACCTGGAGGCCGCCGCCGGCATCGCGGGGCTCATCAAGGTCCTGCTCGCGTTGCAGAACGAGGCCATCCCCGCCCACCTGAACTTCGAGCGGCCCAATCCGAACATCCGCTGGGACGACCTGCCCGTCACCATCCCCACGGCCACGCGGCCCTGGCTGCGCGGTGACAAGCGCCGCATCGCGGGCGTCAGCAGCTTCGGCTTCAGCGGCACCAACGTGCACATGGTCGTGGAAGAAGCCCCCGTGCTGGCGCGGCCCCGCGTGGACGCGGAGCGCCCGGCCCATGTGCTGACGCTGTCGGCGAAGAGCGAAGCCGCGCTCGAAGCGCTGATGGAAGCGCAGGAACGCGCGCTGCCGGAGGACCCGCTGACGTTGGGAGACTGGTGCTACACGGCGAACGCGGGCCGCTCCCAGTTCGAGCACCGCGCCGCTGTTTCGGGCGCCACGGCCGCGGAGCTGCGCGCGAACCTGACGCGGCTGCGCGAAGAGAAGCTGCGCCCGGCGCGCGAACCCCTGCGCGGAACGGAGAGCCCCCGGCCTGTCTTCCTCTTCACGGGGCAGGGCGCGCTTCGTCCTGGCGTGGGACGGGAACTCTTCGAGACGCAGCCGGTGTTCCGGGCAGCGGTGGAGCGGTGCTCGAAGGCGCTGGAGGGCCTGCTCGATTGCAGCCTCGAAGCGCTCCTCTTCGGTGAATCTTCCGCGACGCTCCTGGAGGACACGCGCCATGCGCAGCCCGCGCTGGTGGCGCTGGAGTATGCGCTGGCGGAGCTGTGGGGTGCCTGGGGCGTCACACCAGCGGCCCTCATCGGGCACAGCCTGGGAGAGTATGCCGCGGCCGCTGTCGCGGGGGTGTTCAGCATCGAGGAGGCGCTGCGTCTGGTCGTGACGCGCGCGCGGCTCATTGGCGAGCTGCTGGGCCCAGGCGCGATGCTGGCGGTCTCTGCTTCGCTCGACACGGTGATCCGGGCCATCGCGCCGCACGCCGGCGCGGCCTCCCTGGCGGCGGTCAACGGCCCTGATGACGTGGTCATCTCCGGGACGCCCGACGCCATCACCGAGGTGGAGCAGGCGCTGTCGAGCCAGGGCATCCAGACGAAGCGTCTACGGATGTCCTACGCCTTCCACTCCACGCAGATGGAGCCCGTGCTGAAGCCGTTCGCCGAGGCCTTCCAGGGGCTCACGCTGTCGGCACCGCGCATCCCGCTGGTGTCCACGCTGGAGGGCCGGCGTGTCGGCGACGAAGTCTCCCGGCCCGATTACTGGTGCCGCCAGATTCGAGAGCCCGTCGCCTTCGCCAAGGCGCTGGAGGCGTCGCGGGAGGACGGGCACCGGACCTACCTGGAGCTGGGGCCCGCGCCCATCCTGGCTGGCATTGGCCGTAGGACGTTCCAGTCGGAAGACCTGTGCTGGCTCCCCAGCCTGCGTCCGTCCACTGGAGAGACAGCGCAGCTGCTCTCCAGCGTGGCGGAGCTGTACATGCGTGGCTTCGACGTGGATTGGGCTGCGTTCGATGCGCCTTTCGAGCGGCGCCCGCGCTGCTTGCCGACGCATCCCTTCCAACGCGAGCGCTACTGGATGGACTTGCAAAGCTCCGAGAATCGCCGGGGCTTTGCGGCGCGTGACGATGCCGCGCGAGGCGAGGCGCACTCCCTGCCGGGGACACCGCTGTCGCTCGCGGGAGCGAAGGAAACGCGCTTCGCGGCCCGGCTGAGCAGGGACGAGCCCGCCTTCATCGCGGAGCATCGTGTGCTGGGCAACCCAGTGCTGCCAGCCGCCTGCTACGTCGAGATGGTGCTCGGCGCCGCACACCACGCGACGTCCGGCGGGAAACCTCTGGAGCTCACGGCCATCGAGCTGGAGCGAGCGTTGGTCTTCGCCGAGGGACAGTCACAGGACGTCCAGACGGTGCTGACGCCCGAGGAGCAGGGCTCCCGCTTTGAAATCTTCGGGCAGACGACGGGGACGGCGGACCGGAATTGGGCCCGGCTGGCGCAGGGCCGCATCACCGAGTACCGCACGCAGCCGGAGAACGTGGCCCTGGAGTCGGAGCTGTTGCAGGCGTTCCCCCGGCAGGGCTCCGTCAGCGCGCACTACGACATGATGGCGCGCGGTGGGTTGGAGTACGGCCCTTCGTTCCGAGGCATCGATGCGCTGCGGTTCGGCGGGGAGGGATGCCTCGCCCACGTGCGGCTGCCCGATGCGCTCGTCATCGGTTTGGGGGACTACTGGCTGCATCCGTTGCTGCTCGACGCATGCTTCCAGACGGCGGCGGCGGCGTTCACGGACGGCGGCGCGCAGGTAGGAAGCGAAGGGCAGGGGCGCATTCCGGTCGCCATCGAGCGGCTGCGTTGGTTCAAGCGGCCCGGGAGCAGCATCTGGGTGCATGCCCGAACCGGGGCGCGCACGTCGCTCTCTGACGGACTGGTGAGCGCCGACCTCCGCATCCTGGATGAGGACGGCGCCGTCGTCGCCGAGGTGGAGGGTCTGCTGCTGAAGCAGGTCGACCGCCGTGCGTTCCAGGCGGCCTTCTCGGGGGCGATGCAGGAGCTCCTCTTCGAGCTGGCGTGGCGGGAGCAGCCCGTGCCCTCCGCGCGTGACCAGGTGGCTTCGCAGTCCGGGCCCTGGCTGTTGCTGGTGGATTCGGACCGCGTCGCGGACGAAGTCAGGGCGTTGGCGCGGCAACGCGCGTGGACCTGCGTGGTGGCCACGCCCGGTGCGTCCTACGAACGCGTCGACGCCAACCACTACCGGCTGAACCCCCATGACGCTGCGGGCTTTGACCGGCTGCTCCAGGACGTCTCCGCTCCAGCGGCAGTGGCCTACCTGTGGGGGCTCGGCGACCGTTCTCCCGAAGCCCTCTCCGGCGCGGTGACGTCGAGCACCGTGGGCGCGCTTCACCTCGTGAAAGCGATGGCGCGTGCCGGCTGGGCGCAGTCGCCTGCCCTCTGGATGGTGACGGAGAGCGCGGTGGCCGCCACGTCCACGGATGCGGTGGAGGGCTTTGCTCAGGCCTCGCTCTGGGGCTTCGGCCGCGCGGTGGCCATCGAGCACACGGAGCTCATGTGCCGCATGGTCGACCTGGAGCCGGGCTCCGAGTCGCTGGAGCGCTTGTTCCACCTCATGGCGCAGCCGCCGCAGGAGAACGTCATGGCCCTGCGCGGCGGCCGGCTCCTGGGCGCGCGCCTCGTGCGTCCTGGCAAGCCACCGGAACGCGCGGCCCCCGTGCGTATCCACCCGGAGGGCGTCTACCTCGTCACGGGAGGCCTGGGGGCGCTGGGGCTCGCGACGGTGGAGTGGCTGGTGGGGGCCGGGGCGCGGCACCTGCTGCTGGTGGGACGGAGCGAGCCCACAGACGCGGCGAACGCTCGGCTCGCGGCGCTGACCGCCCGGGGCGTCGGCGTCACCGTCGTACGCGCCGATGTCTCCCGTCAGGAGGACGTGCAGCGGCTGGTGGCGGGCGTGTCCGAGCGGGGCCAGTCCCTGCGAGGCATCATCCACACGGCGGGTGTGCTGGAGGACGGCGTCATCCTGCACCAGGATGCGGAGCGCTTCTCGCGCGTGTTCGCGCCCAAGGTGCAGGGCGCGTTGAACCTGCACCGCGCCACGGCCGGGATGCCGCTGGACCTCTTCGTCATGTACTCGTCCGCGGCCTCGCTGGTGGGCGTGGCGGGGCAGTCCAACTACGTGGCGGCGAACAGTGTTCTGGACTCGCTGGCGCATCACCGGAACCGCCAGGGTCTGCCAGCCCTCAGCATCAACTGGGGACGGTGGGCGGGCGCGGGCATGGCCGCCAAGAGCGCGGACCGGCCGGAAGCGTCGGATGCCGCCAGCCTCTCACCCGAAGTGGCGCTCCAGGTCTTCGAACAGCTGCTGGAGCAGGGGGCCGTGCAGGTGGGCGTGGTGCCCTTCAGCGTCTCCTCGCTGGAGGCGGGGCCTTCGCCCGGCCATGGCCCCTTGTTCTCCGAGCTGATGCTCCGTGAGCAGGCCCGGTCCGCGGCGGCTTCGCGGATGCATGAGCTGATGGACGAGCTGAAGCGGGCGGACGGGGAGCGCCGGCGCGCGCTGCTGACACGGTACGTGCAGAGCCGGCTGGGGCCCTTGCTGGGCTTCGCCCCGGACCACGAGGTCCTCCAGAAGAGGATTTCCTTGAACGAGATGGGGCTCGATTCGCTGCGCGCGGTCGAGCTGAAGAACCGCATTGGCCGCGAGCTGGGAGTGGACCTGCTCATGGCGCGTTTCATCGACGGCACCACGCTCGACGGGATTGTGGATGCGCTGAGCACCCAGCTCGAGCTCAAGGAGCTGCTCGCGCGTGCTCCCGCGGCCGAGGCCGCAGCCGACATCGAGGAGTTGACGGTATGAACCTGGGGGAATTGCTCGCCGAGCTGAATCGGCGGGGCCTGGAGGTCCGGGTGGAAGGCGACGCGCTGAGGCTGCGCGGACCGAAAGGCGCCGCCACCCCAGAGCTTCGGCAGTCACTGGCGGAACACAAACCCGAGCTGCTCGAGCTCCTGCGTGCCCATGACCGGGGGCAGGAGGAGGCGCCCATCGTCCCGGTTCAACGCACCGGGCCCGCGCCGCTCTCCTATGGGCAGACGCGGCTGTGGTTCCTCGACCGTTTGGAGCCCGGGAGCACCGCCTACAACCTGATGCTGGCGTTGCAGGTCGAAGGGCACCTCGACGTGGCCATCGTGAAGCGCTGTTTCACCGAGGTCATCCGCCGCCATGAGGTGCTGCGCACGCGGTATGCCGAGCACGCGGGCGTCCCGGTCCAGATTGTCGACCCGGAGCCCCGGTTCGACTTCCGCGTGCTCGACGAGCGCGAGGTGCTGGCCTCCGAGCCCGCGGGCGTGGAGGCCTTCCTCCAGCGGGAGGGCAAGCGGCCCTTCGACCTGGCCACGGGCCCCGTGATGCGTGTGCTCATCATCGAGCGGGGGCCCCAGGGACAGTACCTCCAGCTCTGCCTGCACCACATCGCGGCGGACGTGTGGGCACAGGCCATCCTCGTCCGCGAAATCGTGACGTTGTATGGCGCCTTCGCCAGCGGCCAACCTTCGCCGTTGCCGCCCCTGACGCTCCAGTACTCCGACTTCGCCGTCTGGCAGCGGGAGTACCTCCAGGGCGAGGTTCGCCAGAAGCTGGTGGACTACTGGCGCAAGAAGCTGGAGGGGGCGCCTCCGCTGCTCGAGCTTCCCACGGACCATCCTCGCCCCAAGGTGCAGTCGAACCGAGGCGGCGAGGTGCGCTTCGAAGTGGGCCCCCAGCTCACCGCCGCCCTGAAGGCACTGAGCCACACGGCCCGCACCACGCCCTTCGCGGGGATGCTGAGCGCGTTCTTCGTGCTCCTGCACCGCCTCACAGGGCGTGAGGACCTGGTCCTGGGCGCGAACTCCATCAACCGGACGCGCACGGAGCTGGAGCCGTTGGTGGGCTTCTTCGTGGACAACCTGGTGATGCGGGTGGACCTCGGCGGCAACCCGGGGTTCGCCGCGGTGCTGGAGCGCGTGCGTGAGACGGTGCTCGATGCCTTCGCTCACCAGGACCTGCCCTTCGACCTGCTCGTGGAGGAGCTGAGGCCCGCGCGCAGCCTGGGCTTCAACCCGTTGTTCCAGGTTGTCTTTGCGTGGGTCCGCGCTTCCGGCGAGGCCCAGGACGAGACGGGCCTCCGCATGCGGCCAATCGAGTTCGAGGCGGAATCATCGCGCTTCGACCTCAACCTCTTCGTGGATGACCACGGCGACCGGTTGTCGGCGCGGATGGTGTTCAACCGCGACCTCTTCGAGCAGGGCACCATCCAACACTACGTGGACTGCTTCCAGGTGCTGCTCGAAGGGCTCGTGGCCGAGCCCCAGCGGCCGGTGGGCGAGCTGCCCGTGCTCCCCGCGGATGTCCGCGAGCGCGTGCTCCGGCAGTGGAACGACACGGGGACGCCGCAGGCGGAAGGCGCGTGCCTCCATGCGCTCATCGAAGCCCAGGCGCTGCGCACGCCGGATGCGGTGGCCGTCGTCGTGGACGACTGGGAGCTGACCTACGGCGAGCTCGACCAGCTCAGCGACCGGGTCGCGGCGTCACTCCAGGATTGGGACGTGGGACCGGAGGTGGTGGTCGGCGTCTACCTGGACCGTTCGGCGGAGCTCATCGTGAGCCTGCTGGCGGTGATGAAGGCAGGGGGCGCGTTCCTCGCGCTCGACGCAGACGAGCCCGTGGACCGGCTCCGCCACATCGTCGCGGATGCCCGGCCCCGGGTGGTGATTTCTTCCACGAAGCTGTCCGAGCGCCTCTGGGGCATGGGGGGCTTCGTCACGCTCCACGTGGACGAAGGCTTTCGGGGCGTGCCCGCCGCGCCAGGCCAGCAGCTCCGCCGTGAGGTTCTCCCCGAACAACTGGCCTACATCCTCTACACGTCAGGCTCGACGGGCCGGCCCAAGGGCACGGAAATCACGCACCGGAGCATCGTCAACTACCTGCGCTGGAGCGTGGACGCCTACCGGCTTCGCGAAGGGACGGGGAGCCCGGTGATTGGCTCCGTCAGCTTCGACGGTACGCTGACGAGCCTCTTCGCGCCGCTCCTGGCGGGCCGCGCGCTGTTCCTCGTGCCGCGCGGTCACGAAATCGACCAGCTGACGTCCCGGGACTACCCCGAGCAGGGCTTCAGCTTCATCAAGATGACGCCGTCGCACCTGCGAGCCTTCAACGGCCTGGGGCGCACGCGCGAGGTGCTCGGCCGCACCCATGCGGTGGTGCTGGGCGGGGAAGGGCTGCACGGCGTGGACCTGGCCCCGTGGCGGGAGCAGGGTATCCCCACGCGCGTCATCAACGAGTATGGCCCCACCGAGGCCGCGGTGGCGTGCTGCTTCGAGACACTGCTGCCGGATGGAACACCCCCTCCAGAGCGGGTGCCCATTGGCCGGCCCATCCCGCACATGCGGTTGTACATCCTGGACCGGTACCTCCAGCCCGTGCCCGTTGGCGTACCCGGCGAGCTGTACATCGGCGGCGTCGGGCTGGCCCGAGGCTATCTGCGCCGGCCGGACCTGACGGCGGAGCGCTTCGTGCCCAACCCCTTCGACGGGGGGCTCGAGGGCTCGCGGCTCTACCGCACGGGGGACCACGCACGGTACCTCTCCGACGGCCGCATCGAATACCTGGGCCGCCAGGACGACCAGCTCAAGATTCGCGGTCACCGCGTCGAGGCGGGAGAGGTGGAGGCCGCGCTGGGCCGCCATCCCGACGTCGTCCAGGCCGCGGTGCTCCTGCAACGCCTTCCCAGCGGGGCACCGCGCCTGGTGGCCTACGTGCAGCCCCAGTCGATGGAGAACGGTGACCTGAGGGCGGAGCTGCGCAAGTCCCTGCGTGAGGTGTTGCCCGAGTACATGATGCCGGAGGTCATCGCGGTCCTGCCCGAGCTGCCGCTGACGCCCAGCGGGAAGATTGACCGCAAGGCGCTCCCACCCGGGGTGTCCGAGGCCCCCGTCGCCAGCGCGCTGACCCGCACGGAAGCGCGGACCGAGACGGAGCGGCAGCTCCAGGCGCTGTTCGGCGAACTCCTGGGCCTGAGCGCCGTGGCGCCCACCGACAGCTTCTTCGAGCTGGGAGGCCACTCGCTCCTCGCCGTCACGCTCATCTCGCGCATCTCCGCGAAGCTGGGCATCGAGGTGCCCCTCAACGAGGTGTTCGACCGGCCCTCCGTGGAGGCCCTGGCGCACTGGATTGACGAACACTCCAGCAAGGTCACCGCGCTGATTCGCCAGCTGCCCGCCTGTGTGGTGGCGCTGAAGCCCCTGGGACACAAACCGCCGCTGTTCCTCGCCCCGCCGTCCGCTGGCAGCCCGGCCGTCTACGTCGCCCTGGCCCGCCACCTGGACGCGGAGCAGCCCGTGTTCGGCTTCCAGATGCCTGGCGTCATGGACGACCAGCTGCCACCGGAGACCATCGAGGACACCGCCGCGCTGTATGTGGCGGCCCTGCGGCAGGTCCAGCCGCGCGGGCCGTACCGGATTGCGGGCTGGTCCTACGGAGGGCTCGTCGTCTGTGAAATGGCGCGGCAGCTCGAAGCGCTCGGGGAACAGGTGGCGCTGCTCGGCTTGATTGACGGTGCGGCGCTGGACCGGCTGGCCGGGCACGACGGTACCCCGCAGGAGATTCCCGCGGGCTCCCAGCTCATCAAGGTGCTGGGGGAGGCCCAGATGCCGCGGGACTACGCCAGCCTGAGATTGATAGGCGAATGGATGGGAATCAGCCTGCCCGAGTCATGGGCAGACCTGCTTCGTCGGGATACAGATGGGCAGTATTCATACCTGTGGCGTTTCTTGCGAGACAGCGCGCTGACGGCCCGGAATTTCCTGGCAACACGCCGTTCGGAGCAACTCTATACGTTCTCTTCGTATGGAGGCTCCGCCACACTTTTCAGGACGGGTCCGGTGACGATTGGGGGCGATCCGCTCGTCGACAGTGTGCGCAGATTCGCGCTCGCGGGGACGGAAGTGATACCGGTTCCAGGCAATCACATGACGCTCATCATGGATGAACGGAATGTCGCCGTGCTTGCAATTGAAATACAGAAATGTCTGGATAGGGTTTTGCCGCTCCCGCCAATCGCAGAAATGTCTCGGGCGGAAATGCCAGCAACGGGGCTGGCTGCGCAGCTCCCCATGGAGGTCATGTAATGCCGCACCGAGTCCTAGCAATGGATGGTACGTCTATTTCCGGCGGTGAGGGGTATGTCACCGCGGGCTTGCTCAAATCGTTGAAGGAGACGCTGACCAGCCGCGGAGGCGGGCAGAGCCTGCTGAACGACGTGGAGCTGTTCTCCGGCACGTCCGCGGGGTCCTTCAACGCCGCGTTCTTCGCCACCTACGAGAACCCCGATGACGCCTTCCCCAAGATCCTCGACTTCTGGGGGGAGGTCGTCCAGATGAACCGCAAGGCGGTGTCGCTGGGGCGGACGGCCATGGCGCTGACGGGCAACGCCGCGCTGCTCGACTCCAGCTACATGCGCGACTTCTTCTGCAGCTACTTCGGCGCCACGTTGCGCCTGGGAGACCTGAAGCGGAAGGTGGCGCTGCCGTCCTTCCAGCTCGACGGCCACCGCAAGTCGCTGCGGACCTGGAAGGCCAAGATCTTCCATAACACCGGTCCGGACAACGACTCCGACCACAACGAGCTGGTGGTGGACGTGCTGATGCGCAGCGGTTCGCCTCCGCTCTCCTATCCCGTCTACCAGGGCATCCGGGAGCAGGGCAGCGGCTACGTCGACGGCGGCATCTTCGCCAACAACCCGTCGCTGGTGGCGCTGGCGCAGATCATCAACAACATCACCCGCAAGAGCCGCTCGGAGAAGGTGGAGACGCTGGAGACGGAGCCGCCCGACCTGACGAACATCCTGATGATGTCGGTGGGCAACGGCTGCATGTCGTCGTACCTCACGCCGCACTTCTGCAAGGGCGTGGCCAACTGGGGCTTCTCCAAGTGGCTGCTGGACTTCCACGACCCCATGGTGCTCGTGAAGATGATGCTGGAGGCCGGCTCGGACGCGGCGGACTACCAGTGCCGCATGATTCTTCGGAAGAAGTACTTCCGCCTGAATCCCGTGGTGGACCAGACGCTCTCCGCGGCGAACCTCAAGCAGGTGGAGTCCACCGTCCAGAGCCTGCTGAGCACCCAGTCCACCGTCTCGCAGCTCAACCGTGCGCAGACGTGGCTCGGGAAGTCGGGCTGGGTGTCTGACGCGGCCAAGGCGGCCTAGCGCGAGAGGTGGATTGAGATGGCCAGGATCATTCTTGTCTCCGGTACCGGCGGCTCCGGGAAGACCACGGTGGCGGCCGCGACGGGGCTCGCGGCTTCCCGCCGGGGGCTTCGGACCCTCGTGCTTTCGTTCGACCTGTCTCGCGGCCTCAGCGCCGCCATGGGCGTCGAGAGTCCACTCTTCGCTGGCCCCCGGGGCGTTCCCGTGGGCGTCAACGACCACCTGTCCTTCCACGAGGTGGACGTTGGCGAAGAGCTCCGCCGGGGATGGAACGGAGGCCAGGGCGGACTGGCCGCGCTCGTGGATGGCGGGCCGGAGCGCGTGAACGCGGAGGAGGTGGCGATGACGGCCGAGGCGGCCCACGTCGTCATGCTCCTCCGGCTGGGCGAGTACCTCCGCGAGCAGCAGCACGACCTCGTCATCGTGGATTGCCCGTCCACCCGCACCGCCCTGCAGTTGCTCAACACCGTGCCAGCGATGAGCTGGTACGCACGCAAGCAGCAGACCCCCACGCAGCCGGGGCGCAAGGCACGCCTGCTGGCGGCGTGCCTCCACGGCGCGGACGCGAGCCTGGAGGTTCGCGACCGGCTGAACGCCGTGGACGCGCTGCTGCACGACCCGGAGGTGACGACCCTCCGGCTGGTGACCACCGCGGACACGGTGTCCGGACAGGAGGCGCAGCGGGCGTACACGTACTTCAGCCTGCTGGGCCTCGCGGTGGACTGCGTCGTCATCAACCGACTCGCACCGGAAGCCGCCGACGCCGGCTCCGACCCGGTGCGGACGCAGCAGCCACACGTCGAGAAGCTCCAGCGCGCGTTTTCGTCGCTGCTGGTGTTGAAGGTCCCGCACCAGTCCACGGAGGTGGTGGGGGAGAAGCCGCTGGAGGTCTTCGCGGAGCAGCTCTACCAGGGAGAGGACCCTGTCCGTCTCACGGCCCCGCAGCCTGCCCTGGGCATCCGCAAGGACGCAGTGGATGCGTACTCGCTGGAGGTGCGGCTCCCCTTCGTGGCGAAGAGCGATGTCGAGCTCTCCCGCCGCGGCGCGGAGTTCGTCATCCAGGTCGGGGCCGTCCGGCGCAACGTCGTGTTGCCTCGGATGATTGCACTCCTCCCGACGTCGGGCGCCCGCATGGAGGGTGACCGGCTCATCGTGAGTTTCCAAACAGAAAGAGGTGTTTGATGTCCACGCAAGATGATCGTTATCCGCAGGGTTCCTTTGGCGCTTCGCCGGAGTACGGCGCTCGGTTCGCCGAGCTCACCAACGCCCTGATTCCGGGCGGGCGAGGCCTGGTGCAGCAGCTCTTCCGCGCGAAGCAGGAGGCGCTCAAGGGCGTCGCGCACATCCTCGATGCGCAGATTCACGAGCTGCAGCACATCGACGCGGCCATCGAGGACCGGGCGAAGCAGGCGCACACGGCTCCGGCGGCGGGCCAGCCGCACCGGTCCGGCGTGTCGTTTGGCGACGTGCTCCAGAAGGCGGGGGACCTGATCCTCGCGAAGCGGCCGAAGGGGACGACGGGTTCCGAGGCTGGCGCCCGGCCCAGTGACCGCCGTGCGCCTCCGGAGAGCGCCACCTCCCCGGATTCAAGCAGCCCGGCCGCTGCGTCCAGCCCTGCACCGGAACCGCTGGAAAAGATCTCCATCAGCTAGTCGAAGCGAAAGGGGTGGGCAGTGTCGGATGAGTCCATTCGAGTGAGGATGTCCAACGAGGAGAATGCTCTCTCGATGGAGTCGATGACGCCCTTGCAACGGGCGGCATTGGCCATCAAGACCCTCCGGGCGCGCGTGGATGGATTGGAGCGCGCGCGCTCGGAGCCCATCGCCGTCATCGGCATGGGGTGCAGGTTCCCCGGCGGCGCGAACGACCCGCGCGCCTATTGGGAGCTGCTGCGCGGCGGCGTCGATGCCGTGAGCACCGTCCCGCCGGACCGCTGGGACGTGGATGCGTACTACGCAGCGGACCCGGACGCGGGCTGGAAGATGGTGGTCCGTGAGGGTGGGTTCCTCAACCAACCCATCGCCGGATTCGACAGCGAGTTCTTCGGCCTGTCGCCGCGCGAGGCGAACTACGTCGACCCGCAGCAGCGCTTGATGCTGGAGGTGTCCTGGGAAGCCCTGGAGGACGCCGGAATCGCCCCGGGCTCCCTGGTGGGCAGCGACACGGGCGTCTATGTCGGCTTCCTGAGCAGTGACTACGGGCGCGTTCCCTTCAACGCGGTGCAGACACGGGACCTGCCGTACATGGGGACCGGGAACGAGCTGAGCTTCTCCGCGGGCCGTGTGTCCTACGTGCTGGGCCTCCAGGGGCCGTCCATGGTGGTCGCGACCGCGTGCTCCTCGGCGCTCGTCTCCGCCCACCTGGCCTGTCAGGCGCTGCGGCAGGGAGAGTGTTCGCTGGCGCTCGCGGGCGGGGTGAACGTGATTCTCCGGCCGGACAACAACATCGTCCTGTCGAAGATGCGGGCGCTGGCGCCGGATGGGCGCTCGAAGACATTCGATGCGTCCGCCAATGGCTACGGGCGCGGCGAAGGCTGCGGCGTCCTGGTGCTCAAGCGGCTCTCGGATGCGCAGCGGGACAAGGACCGCATCCTCGCCGTCATCCGTGGCTCCGCGGTGAACCATGACGGGCTCAGCGGCGGCCTGACGGTTCCCAACGGGCCCGCGCAGGAGAAGCTGCTGCGCAAGGCGCTGGAGTCGGCGAGCCTGGCTCCAGCGGACGTGAACTACATCGAGGCCCATGGCACGGGGACACCGCTGGGCGACCCGATTGAGCTGCGGGCGCTGGACGCGGTGCTCCGGCATGGGCGCGGCGCGGACGCCCCGTTGCTCGTCGGCTCCGCGAAGACGAACCTCGGGCACCTGGAGTCCGCCGCGGGTGCCGCGGGGATGATCAAGGTCGTGCTGTCGCTGGGACAGAACGAGATTCCTCCGCACCTGCACTTCCGTACGCCCAACCCGGCCGTGGACTGGCAGCAGCTGCAGCTCGCCATCCCCACGCAGGTGACGCCGTGGCCCAAGGGCGACAAGCCCCGCGTGGCCGGTGTCAGCGGCTTCGGGCTCAGCGGCGTCAACGCGCATGTCCTCATCGAGGAAGCTCCGCCCGCGCCTGCCCGGACGCCGGACGCGACGCCGCGGCCGATACACGTCCTGACGCTGTCCGCGCGCAGCCCCCAGGCGCTGAACGAGCTGGCGCAGCGCTACGCGCAGACGCTCGGCGGCCCGGGGCTCGCGTCACAGTCGCTGGAGGACATCTGCTTCACCGCGAACACCGGGCGGGATGCCTTCCGGCACCGGCTGGCGGTGCTGGGAAGCTCACAGGAGGCCATGCAGGCGCAGCTGACGTCCTTCCTGTCCGGGCAGACGTCATCGTCGGTGCTGCGCGGGAAGGCGGACGGGGAGCCCCGGCTGGCCTTCCTGTTCACCGGGCAGGGCGCGCAGTGGCTGGGCATGGGGGAGGAGCTCTTCCGCACCGAGCCCACCTTCCGCAAGACGCTCCTGCGTTGCGACGCGGTGCTGAAGCCGTTGATGGGCCAGTCGCTCATCGACCTGCTGCACCCCGCCGAGCGGGACGCGCAGGCGCGAGCCCGGCTGGATGAGACGGGCTTCACCCAACCCGCGTTGTTCGCGCTCGAGTACGCCCTGGCGCAGGTGTGGATGCAGTGGGGCCTCCGCCCGGACTTCGTGATGGGGCACTCCGTGGGTGAGTTCGTGGCGGCCTGCGTGGCCGGCGTCTTCACCCTGGAAGAAGGATTGGAGCTCATCGCCACGCGCGCCCGGCTGATGCAGTCCCTGCCCGCGGGCGGGACGATGGCCGCCGTGTCCGCGGAGGCCGCGGAGGTGGAGGCGCTGCTCTCCCGGTACGACGGGCAGGTCTCCATCGCGGCCCTCAACGGCCCCCGCAACGTGGTGATTTCGGGGCGCGAGGCCGCCGTCAATGAATGCGTGGCCGAGCTGACGCGGAAGGGCAAGCGCGGAACGATGCTGCGCGTCTCGCACGCGTTCCACTCCGCGTTGATGGACCCCATCCTCGACGCGTTCTCCAAGGCCGTGGCGAAGGTGAAGCTCCAGCCTCCGTCCGTCCCGCTGATCTCGAACCTGAGCGGGCACGAGGCGGGGAAGGAAATCCTGACGCCCGGGTACTGGGTGCAGCATCTTCGTGAGCCGGTGATGTTCGCCCGAGGCATGCAGACGCTGGAGCAGGCCGGCGTGAAGGCCTTCCTGGAGGTCGGCCCGAAGCCCACGCTGGTGACCATGGGCCAGTCCTGCATCACGCAGGAGGACACGCTCTGGGTGGGCAGCTTGAGGCCGGAGCGCTCGGACTGGCAGCAGATGCTGGAGGGGCTCGCGGCCCTTCACGTCGCGGGCGTGCCCGTGGACTGGCGGGGCGTGGACCAGGGGCGCGAGCGCCACAAGGTCGCGTTGCCCGTCTATCCCTTCCAGCGGCGCAATCACTGGATGGACCTCAACGGGTCCACCTGGGACATCCCGGGCGTGAGCTCCGCGCCGGAGGCAGGGGCCACGGGAGGACATCCGCTCCTGGGCCATCCGCACGCGTCGCCTTCACAGGTGCGGCAGTTCGAGTCCTCCGTGGGCGCCGCGAAGCCCGCCTTCCTGAAGGACCATGGCGTCTACGGACAGATTCTGATGCCGGGCGCGGCCTACGTGGAGATGGGGCTCTCCGCGGGCGCTTCGCTCTTCGGTGCGGCGGGTGGGGCGGTGGACGAAATCACCTTCTCGCAGGCCCTCTTCCTTCCGGAGGAAGGGACGCGCCGGGTGCACCTGCTCTACTCGCCGGAAGGCGAGCGCGCCGGGCGCTTTGAAATCCACAGCCAGGAGGAGCGCACGGGAGAGGGTGAGCCCGCGTGGATCCTCCATGCCCACGGAAAGCTCTCCGCGATGACGGCCGCGCCAGCCGAGCGTGTCGACGTGGAGCGTCTGCGGGCCTCGCTGACTCGCGAGGTGCTGGTGGAGGGCTACTACGCGAAGCTGGGGCAGGCGGGGCTCGCGTATGGCCCCAGCTTCCGAGGCATCCAGTCGCTCTGGCGGGGTGAGAACGCGGTGCTGGGGCGCCTGGCCCTGTCGGGCAGCGCTGCGGCGGACGCGGGGCAGTACCAGCTTCAGCCCGCGCTCCTGGATGCGTGCTTCCAGATGGTGGGCGCGGTGCTCGACGAGGAAGGGGATGCCGCCTACCTCCCCGTGGGGGTCGGCAAGGTGCAGGTGCAGCGCGGCGGGCTGGGGGAGGTGTGGGCCCATGCGACCCTGGCGCGGAGTGATGACCCGAAGGGTCCCGGCTACGTGTGCGACATCCAGTTGCTCACGGCGGATGGGGAGCGCGTGGCCACGGTGGAGAAGCTGCTGCTGCGGCGCATCACCCGGGAGGGCCTCCTGGGCGCGAAGAGCAAGCGCTACCAGAACTGGCTGTACGAGCTGGAGTGGCAGGCCCGGCCGCTGGAAGCCCCGGCGGCAGGGGCGGAGGCGGCGCACGCCGGGACACAGTGCCTCATCCTCGCCGACGCGGCGGGGCTGGGCGCGCGCCTGGCCGAGCGACTGACGAAGCAAGGCTGGCACGTGGTGACGGTCCCTGCTGGCGCGCGAGCCACGGTCGATGGCCGCGATTCGGCGCTCGCGCTCCTGGGCCAGTTGCGCCCGGAGGCGCTGCAAGGGCCCCTGCATGTCATCGACCTGTGGAGCCTGGAAGGTGGTGGAGACGACGTCCCCGCGCAGGCCCTTGGACACGGCACGCGGGTGCTCGCGCTCGCCCAGGCGCTCGTCGAGGCCAAGGGAAAGAGCACCTCGCTCTGGTTGGTGACTCGCGGTGCCCAGGCGACCTCGGAGAAGGAGCGCATCACCCACCTGGGGAGTTCGGTTCTCTGGGGCCTGGGCAAGTCCATCACCCGCGAGCATCCGGACCTCCATTGCCGGCGTGTGGACCTGGATGCCAGTGCGTCCGAGCACGAAGTCGCCCAGCTTCATGCGGAGCTGCTCGGTGCGAGTGCCGAGGACGAACTCGCGTTTCGCGGAACCACGCGTCGCGTGCCCCGGTTGGTGCGCAGCCGGAAGCTCCGTGGAGCGAGCGGCGAGCCCGCGCTGAAGCCGGACGCGAGCTACCTCGTCACGGGTGGCCTTGGCGGACTGGGGCTCATCGTCGCGGAGCGGCTGGTGGAACGCGGAGCGCGCCACCTGGTCCTGATGGGGCGGCGTGAGCCGGGCCCGAGGCGCGCACTCGACTGGAAGCGTTGGAGCAGCGCGGCGTCACCATCCATTGCGTGCAGGGCGACGTGGCCGTGGCCGCCGACGTGGAGCGCGTCCTCGCCGGGCTCTCAGGACGCGTGCCGCCCCTGCGTGGCGTCATCCACTCCGCGGGCGTCATCGATGACGGCCTCTTCGTGCAGATGACGCCGGAGCGGCTGGCCAAGGCCTTCGCGCCCAAGGTCTCCGGTGGGTGGAACCTCCACCGTGCGTTGCAATGCACGGCGCTGGACTTCTTCGTCGTGTTCTCCTCGGCGGCGTCGCTCATCGGATCGGCGGGACAGGCCAACTATGTGGCCGCGAATGCCTTCCTGGATGCGCTGGCCTGCTCCCGCCAGGCCGACGGATTGCCCGCCCTGAGCCTCAACTGGGGCGCCTGGGCAGAGGTGGGCGCTGCGGCGGAGGAGCAGATTCGACGCCGCATGGAGCAGCTGGGCTTCGGCGTGATTCCTCCGGAGGATGGCCTCCAGGTGTTCGAGCAGTCCCTTGGGCTGAGCGGTCAGCTCGGTGTCCTGCCCGTGGACTGGGCGGTGCTCGGGCGGCGCGGGCGTTCGCCGCTGTTCGAGGCCTTCATCGAGAAGGCCAGCCCCGCGGCGAGCGAGGGGATTCGCCAGCGCCTGGAGCGGCTCGAGCCCAAGGAGCGGCGCGGTGCCTTGCGCGCGCACGTGGGCGAGCTGGTCAACGGCGTGTTGGGGCGTCCCACGACGGAGCCACTGGACCCGAACCAGGGCTTCTTCGAGTTCGGCATGGACTCGCTGATGTCCGTGGAGCTGCGCAACGTCCTGCAGCGGAGCCTGGGCACCTCGCTGCCCGCGACGGTGGCCTTCGACAACCCGACCGTCAACGGGCTGGTGGACTACCTGGCGGCCGAGGTCCTGGGCCTGAAGGAAGAGGCAGCCGCGCCCGTGGAGGAGGCGCCCGAGGACGCGGAGCTGGAGTCGCTCCTGGCGGATGTGGACAGCCTGGACGATGACACCGTCCAGGCCATGCTGCGCCGGGGCCGCTGAGCGGCTACGGCTGCCGGGGCCTCGCGTCGTAGACGAGGTCGGCGATGGCGGAGATCGTCTGGAGGTTTTCGACCTTCAGCGACTCCGAGGGGATGGTGATGCCGTACTTCTTCTGGACGAAGCCCATCATCCGGGCCGTCTCCAGTGAGTTCAGCACGCCGAGCTCCAAGAGGGGCGTGGAGGAATCGAGGTCCTCCGCGTCCCCGTCCAGGAGTTCATCCGCGACATAGCGGGTCAGGACATCGAGCAGGTCGTCTCTGTTCATGGTGCTGGGGTTGCTCCGACTGCGAGTTCGGCATGGACGGCCTGGACCACCTGGGCCGTCAGCTCGTTGAGAAAGAAGTGGCCGCCTGGAAACATCTTCATCGAGAAGGACTGCTGTGTTTGCAGTCGCCACTCGTCGAGCGCGGCTTCCGAGACGCGAGGGTCGCGAGTGCCACCCAAGGCACACAGCCGCACCGGAAGCGGAGGCTCCTCCTGATAGGTGTAGCGCTCTGAAATCTTCAGGTCCGCGCGCAGGATGGGGAGGATGAGGTCCAGGATCTCCGGCTGCGCCAGGACCTGCTGCGGAATGCCGTCGTAGCGAGCGGACAGCTCGCGGATGAAGTCGTCTCGCCGCAGGCCGCTCAGTGGGGGAAGTCCACTGCGCCGGGAGGGCGCCTCGGAGCCGGAGACGACCAGGGTGCCAGGCAGCGGAAGGCCCCGGCGGCGGAGCTCGCGCGTCAGCTCGAAGGCGATGAGCGCGCCCAGGCTGTGGCCGAAGAAGGCAAAGGGGCCATCGAAGAGGGGCGACAGCTCCCGCACGAGCGCGTCCAGCAGTTGTGGGAGTTCCTCCACGGACGGCTCATGCAGGCGGTTCTCCCGGCCGGGAGGCTGCACGGCGCACACCTCGATGTCCGTTTCGGGAAGCAGGTCCGGCCAACGGAAGTAGGGGAGGCTGCCGGCTCCCGCGTAGGGAAAGCAGAACAGCCGGAGGCGAGGCGACGCCTGGGGTTTGCGGCGGACGAGCCAGGAGGACTCGGCCGCCGCGATGCTGGATTCAGGATTCATTGACGATGGATGAGGTGATGGACAGAGGTTCTATTTCCGGCAGCCGTCGCGGACCCCGCGGGCCGTCGCCGCGAGGGCCTCGATTCCCAACGCGAGCCAGTCCGCGCCGTCGCGCGAGAACCGCTCGGCCAGCTCTGCGTCCACCACCGGGGCCCGCTTTGAGCCAGGGCGAAGCTGCTGGAGGAAGTTCTCCCGGGCGGTGACGGAGTTCCGCGCGGAGCGCTCCGCGAGCTTGAGCCCGCTGGCGAACACCTCCGACAGGTTGGGGTCACGCAGGTTGGACGGAGAGCCCTCGGTCGATTCGCGGCAGCACCGCGCGAAGTCCGCCGCCGTGTGCTTGGAGGGCGAGGCCCGCAGCACGCGCTCCAACACGGAGGCCTCCGGCCCGGGCGCGTCGAAGTTCGCCGCGTCTCCCTCCGCCTCGCAGACACCCATGGTGTCCAGGGCCACTTCTGGCGCCAGCGTCTGAGGGCAGCCCCCGAGCTGTTGCAGCTCCCGCCGGCAGGCCTCCACGTCCACGGGCGGAAGCGGCAGGGCGGAGATGAGGGAGAACAGCGAGTGCAACACGGGCAGCTTCACGGTTTCCGAGCCCGGCAGCGCCTTGAGGACGCGCTGCACGGAGTCCCAGGGCTTGGGGCCTCCGGGCGTGTATAGCTTGAGGTAGCCCTGCTGGAGGAAGCTCAGCCAGCCCTCCGCGAAGGCCTGGGCGCGCTTGCGGCTCTCCGGCGAGGCGATGCGCGAGGCTTCGTCATATACCGCGAGGAAGTACTCGAGGCAGATGGCCTTGCGCAGCCGGATGATGCGCTCCCCCGCGGTGGTGGCCAGCGTCGCGGGCGGCGCCGTGGACAGCCCCAGCAGTTCGAGCTCCTCCGCGCTCAGCCACAAGCGCCCCCGGTCGAGATCCGCCTGGAGGTCCACTGCGTCATCGAACATCTGAAGTCCCACGGCGGAGAGCTTCGCGATGCGCCGCACCGTGGCTTCGTCCACGTCCGTGAGCTGGAGCCGCTGCGCCATGTAGGCGCCCGGCAGGGCCTTCAGGTACCAGAGGGAGAACAGCTCGTGCGCGGTGAGCGGACGGCCCTGGTCCAGCGCGTCTCGTTCCGCGGCGAAGGCGCGAAGCTGCTCCACGAGCCTCCGGCGGCCGTCCATGAGCGGGGGCGCGGCGGCCATGAACTCCCGCAGCGCCACGATGGCGTCCAGGTCATCGCTGAGGAGGGAGGCGTCGTCGAGGGCCGCGTAGCCGTTCGCGCGGACGAGCTCATCGATGCGCCGGACGCCGAACCCGTAGTACGTCCAGAGGCGGCCTTCAGACTCCGTGGCGGCAATCTGTGGCAGGTAGCCCAGCACATCGGCTTCGAGGAGCCATCGCCGCATCGCGGCGAGGGAGAGGTCGCTCAGTGGGTTGCCCTGCAGGTCGACAGCGTTTTTCATGTCACGGCTCCTCGGGAGATCCAGGAGGGTGACAGGATAGTGAGGGGGGCTGCATGCTCCAGAATGCCTTACATCGGTTCTGCGAGGCACACTGCGCAGGTTGGGAAGCGGGCCGCTGGGACGAATGCCCAGCGGCCCGAGGCCATCAGTAGGGGGAGCAGTAGATGCGAATGCAGGTTCCGGCCATGGCCTTCGTGGCAGCGGGAACCGTGGCCTTCTCCATGACGTTCATCAGCTTCACGAGCTTCTGCTTGGCCTGCTTGGACGACCGGGGGGCCTTCGCCTTCGTCTTCGTCATGACACTCCTCCGTCGATGGATGTGGACTGCTGGCCAAGCCTGGGCGCTGACGGCACACGCGTCAAGTGCTGAGAGTGATTGCGTGAAAGGCGTGAAGTTTTTTCAGGAGGCTGCGCATTCCTTCATGCGTCGCGGCAATGATTTCTGAGTCATTCCTCGCAGTGCGTTGTGTCCGAAACGGGCTCAGCAATTCTTCAACGCTTACATCCGCGCCGGAGTTCAGCTTTCGGAAGAATATTTCAACGGCGCGTCCGCCACCCACGCCGCGCAAGGCATGTCCA
This sequence comes from Myxococcus sp. MxC21-1, assembly GCF_032612255.1. Lineage (NCBI taxonomy): Bacteria > Pseudomonadati > Myxococcota > Myxococcia > Myxococcales > Myxococcaceae > Myxococcus > Myxococcus sp. MxC21-1. The sequence continues at coordinate 5,062,623 of NZ_CP123278.1, read as the reverse complement.
TTGGCGGAACAAATCCACCGTGTGGGGCCGTCACGTTCGAAGAGGACGGGGAAGCTTGGGTCCACCCGCACGTGGTGTGAGTCACGCAACGGCCTTTCACGGGTGGGCGGCGGCACGGGCTCGAAGCCTCCCGAGGTCAACCGCTTGAGCCAGGTGGCTTGGATGTGCCGTCGCGCCTCTTTCGGGTGGCTGACGTCGCGAAACGCGCTCACGGCTTCGGTGAACGCCCGGGGCAGCTCCGTGGCCAGTACGCCGCTCTTCGTCAGGGCTCCGCGAGCCAGGGGCGATGCCGACACCCGCGAGAGCCGCGTCTGCTTCCACTCCTGGTCGGCGAGCGACGTCTCGTCGAGCATCCCGCGCAGCAGGTCGTCCACGGAATAGATGGCGCGGTGTTCGGTGATGGGGATGCCGACATTCACGCTGCTGGCCACGCCTGAGCCGGCGCTCTCGCCCACGTGGTAGTACGTGGAAGGCCAGTAGAGGATGTCGCCGGGTTCGACCTCCGCGACGAAGGAAGACGCCAGGTAGGGCTGGTAGTCCAGGATGGTGGAGACGTCCTCGCGCCACGGCCGCTTGCGCCAGAAGCGCATCCGCTTGCGTCCGCGCAACGCGAACAGGAACGTGGTGAAGCGGTCCAGGTGGACCCCCACGGGGCTGTGTTCGTACGTCCCATGGAACAGCGTGGTGATGGCGCCCGTCACGGGCATGCCCACGCGTTGCCACAGGCCGGAGAAGAAGGCGCGTTGCCGTGACCAGAGCCGGAAGCCGGAGGCGTGCAGGGTGGCGATGATGAGGGCGTACCGGCGCTCGCCCAGCTGCGAGGCGATGCGGGCGTCATACCCGTCCAAGGAACCGTCGGACGCGCGGGGCAGCCACTCCCGGGAGCGGAGCTGCCGCAGGCGGTCCACCGTGAAGGTGACGTCTGGCCGTGACGTCGGCGCGTAGCTGTGGGACAGGTAGCGCTGGGTGGCGCCGGCCGACGCGTCGAAGACGTCGCCGACGGTGAAGGGCGAGGCCTGCGTTCCCTTGAAGAGCACGGGGCGCTGGTTCCAGTAGCGCCTGACGAAGGTGTCCCAGTCGAAGCGAGTTGCGATCTCCAAGGCGGGCATCCGTCAGGCCTCCGCTCCGGTGATGACGTGAATCCCGCGCAGCCGGAGGAGCGCCGCCAGCGTGGCGCGAATGGCCTCCCGCTGCGGACCGGGGCGCGCCAGTTTGCACAGCTCACCGACGCAAGGCGGCGCTTCCGAGGACAGTGCGTTGATGAGCCGCTGTCCCACGGCCTCGTTGGGGCCGGGAAAGGCATGTCCGTTGACGGCCCAGATCCACAGCCCCGAAGGGTCCTTCATCCGGATGATGTCCACGGTCGGCGTCTTCCGCACCCGGTCGGGGTCTGACAGGGGTGGGGCCTGGTCCGGCGGCGGCACGGGCTCGAGCGCGCAAGCGCTGACCCTCCGGGCCCAGATGAGGCGCAGGACCTGCTGGACGTCTTCTTCTCGCGTCAGCGCGTGGAGCGTATCCGCGGTCTGCTCGACGGATGGAATGGTGGCCTGTGCGCCCTTGCGCGGCCGGCGCCAGGGGTAGGGGTGGTAGGGCACGCGCTCATCGTGCGCGTGCCGCGCTTCGAGGAGCCCCACGAGCACGTCCTTGACCGCGTCCGTGGGCCGGCTCCCCTTGACGGGAATCCACACCCGGACGGCCATGCAGTCCCCCTGGGCTTCTTCGAGCTGCCAGTAGCGAGAGGGGCTGTAGAGCAGCTCACCGGGACCGGCGTCCAGGGTGGTGGCCTTGTCCAGGTGGCGGTCGAAGTCCTCGGTTTCGTTGGGGGGCGAGCCCCAGAGCTTCTTCCAGAGCCGGACGCGCAGCCGGCCCTGGAGCACCAGCGTCACCAGCGAATGGTGGGGCCGCTTCGCGATGCCGTAGGGGCCTCGTGAGAAGCGGCCCAGCAACAGGTCGGTGGCCATGGGCAGCACCGGGACGCCCACGCGCTCCAGGAGCCCCCTGAGGAAGTCTCTCAAGGTGCTCCAGAGGGCGAAGTCGAACATGAAGGGTTGTTCGATGTGGAGCTGGAAGGACGCGCCGTCCAGGTGCTTGGAGGCGCGGCGCGAGAACGACTCCAGGGACGCGTCGTCTTCACCCGGGAGGAGCGTTCCCGGGGCGGCGAGCCTGGCGGCCTCCACGAAGAAGCGCGCGTCGGGAAGGGCGCGGAAGCGCGTCCCGTGGCGGAAGGGGGCACAGGCGGAGATCGCGGCCTGGAAGACCTGGTCGACGGGGAGGATGGGGCCGGGCAGTGCCAGGCGCGCGGGTGCCTTCTCCCAGTGTTGCTTCACGAAAGACTGCCAATCGAAGGCGTGGTGCATGGCGGGTCCCGTCACGAAGGTTGGAATGTGCGGCGAATCTTCCGCGCATAGGCGGCGAGCGACGGCAGGTTCATCTCCTTCCTGCGCAAGTCGACGCCGGCTTCCTTCTCGATGGGGTAGGGGACGAGCGCTCCCTTCACCTTGCGGAACTTCGTTCCATAAAGCTGCTTCTTCCCCTCCCGCATGCGCACCACGTCCGTGAGGTAGGCCACCTGCTGGATGGGAACGTCGCCTCGTGCCGCCGCGTCCCGCAGCAACTTCAGGCAGCGTTTCTGGAAGGCCAGCGAGCAGTCGGCATGTTGAATCAGCCGCCAGGCGGCCGCTGCTCCGCTGCGGCCCACGAGGCGATGCCCAGGCCAGCCGTGGACCTTGAGCGTCTCGCGCAGCCAGTCGATACCCGCATCGGTGAGCGCATCGAGCTTGCGTTCAAGGGCACGGTCCTTGAATTCCGTCGCCACCCACGCAGAACGCAAGGTGCTGTCGATGCGGTCCAGCCGTAGCAGTTGCGTGCGGAGGTCTCGATTGACGGTGGGGCGGGGGGCGGCGCTCGACGTCCGGGCCGCTCGCGGAGCCTTTTGGGACGGGCGTCCTTCATGGCGTCGGGAGTCCTGCAGTCGTTCAACGAGGCTCATGGCCGTCTACATTAGCAGACGGTCGCGACCACTCCGTCGAAGGACTGCAAGGCAATGCCGTGCGTCATGACCCCAGAATGCCTGGTGGCAGACGGACGCATGGCTATCGTTGGCGTGCTCCACTTCGACCGGGGTGGGCTCCAGCAGGTACTCCAGCGGTTTATCGCCCACGCCCAGTCGCCGCCAGCCCTGGTCTGCTCGAAGGTGGCGTGGTCACGCAGGAACGCGAAGATGGGGTGTGTGACATTGGATGGATGAGGTCCCCAATGACACGCTGGCCATACTCCTCGGGAGGTAGGTCCCCTGCCTTTCCAGCACGGCGCCGAGATGCGAGCCTGCGCGTGCATGCCCACGCTCACGCCGTTGAAGAGTCCCGCCGATGCCCTCTGCTGGGTGGCGCCGCCCGCGGAGAATCCCGAGCTGACCTCCGAAGACCCGCTCGCGCTCGACTATGTCTCGCAGCAGGTGGGGCTCTGGGGGTTGCCTACGCTGACGACGCGCTCCAGCAGGGCCCAGGCCTACGCGATGGTGCTCTATGGATTGCAGCTCGTGGAGCGGGCCATCGAGCACCATTCCTACCCCGCGACGGACGAGGTTCGGCGAGAGCTCTTCGAGCGCTGGGAGCGCTTCTGGGCCCTGGCCACGCTCGAGTTCCGTGAGGGCCAGCTTCCTCGGGGTGATTGGGATTCCATGCGGGGCGTGCGAGGTGCGCGAAATGCGTGGCGCTCAGGTGCGTCGAGCCTGCCGCTCGACTTCCAGCTCATCTCCCGTCAGCAGGAGCTGGGAAACCTGGGGGCCTACCTGGCGCCGCTGCGGCGCTCCGGGCTCGTCATCGAGGGGTCCCTGCGGCCGGGCCCGGGCGCGCTGGCGCTCATCGACGCGTTCTGGGACGAGCCCTCGGAGAACAAACACCGGGGACGATATGAGGAGTATGCGCTGCTGGCGCTGGACAGGAAGTCGACGAGCATCACGCGGGTTCACGGGCGGTTGACGTTGGCTCAGGTGGGGCGGTTCAGCCGTCTGACCTCCCTGGTCGAGCGCGGACGCACCGCCCAGCAGCACCGGTTGTTCGAGGCCCTCTTCGTGCACGCACGGGACCCGCACTCGTTCGCGATGAGCCAGTTGGTCGAGTCGGCCGCGAAGGCCGGGGTCTCTGCTCCGCGAGACATCCTCGACGCGGCGCTGGCGGGCCGGCTGGGACGGCTCTCGGATGAGCTGCTGGCGCTCCTGCTGACGGCGCGCCGCTTTGGTGAGGTGATGCAGGGACTCGTCGGGGCCTTCGATCGGGTCTATTCCTGTCTGGATGGCGCCGGTTGGGTCGCTCCCCGCGAGCGCATCGGGCGCGAGGCCCTCGATGCGGAGACGCTTGGGGCGCTGAAGGACGCATGCGCGGCGTTGCTGTCCTCGCCGAAGGTCGGCGCGATCCGGCGTCTGCCCATGCATGGCGCTGCCTTTCTTCGCTTGGTCGAGGCGCTGGTGGATGCGGATTCACTCGCGGCGCTCGACCTGTTGCTGCTCTATCACGCCCATGTCCAGCGCGAGCGGCGACGCGGCGAAGGCTGGATTCGCAACGAGGCCGGAAAGCTCGTGCTCATTGTCACGTCCTACACCGCGCGTCCGGAGTCGGCGCGCTTCCCCTCGTTCAAGCTGGATGTGGTCCGCACGTTGCTGACGGACCTGGGACGGCTGCCCATGAGCCGGGAGCTGGATGTTCTGGAAGGTGCCGCATGATGATCGAATCCCGGAGGCTCATCGAGCAGGTCCTCGTCTCCGAGCAGCCCTGCCTGGGAGCCGTCTTTTGCTCCTACACATTCGACCCTTCCTATTTCGAGGACCGCATCCTGCGCGCATTGCTGCGCCTGCAGGGGGACCCGGAGGAGGAGGCTGTCCGCTACCATGAGGAGGCCCGCGCGGCGCTCCGCGAGACGCCGGTGGCTTGCTTCGTCGACGCCCATGTCCGCCGGGGAGGCCGTCGCCTGCCGTATGACCTCCAGCTCATCCGGGAGCGGACGTTCCACCCGAAGGTCATCCTGGTGCTGTACGACGGGGAGGCGCGCGTCGCCGTGGGCTCGGGCAATGCCACCAGGCCGGGCCACGAGCAGAACGCCGAGCTCTTCTTCACGCGCACGTTGCGCTACGACGTCCCCGGCGACGCGGCGTTCCTACGGAATGTAGACAGGTTCCTCAGAAGCTGCGCGGCGCTCGCGACCCACCCGGGCACCCAGTTGACGCTGGTCCGCTCCGCGCTCGCGGCAAGAATTTCCGGCACGCCGTTTCCCAGCGGCCACGCGCCGACGGATGCGCTCTTCGTGGACACCTTCAGCGCGTCCATGCTCGATCATCTGAAAGAGGCGCTCCCCGAGGACGCGCGAGTCACTCGCGTGGGCATCCTGTCCCCGTTCTTCGAACTGGATGACCTCGACATCGCGAATGACACGACGGGGCTCGCGTCGGTGCTCTCCGAGTTGCTCGCGCTTCGACCCGGGAGTCCGCCGCCGTTGGACCTCGGCGTGCCGTGGGAGGACGCACCACTCGCCCCTCCCTATGGCGGGGGAACGCCCGTGCTCGCGGAGGGCGAAGGGCGGCTGTGGGCCTCGCGTTATCGCGAATCGGTCGACGGCGAGGACATCGAGCGGCTGGAGTACTTTGGGGTCAACCGCGTCACGGCGAAGCGTGTCGAGATTCAGCTCGGCACCGGGCGGCCTGGGCGGTACGAGCGAGAGGCATTCGAGCATGAAATCGCGGAGGGCCGGATGTGGCCCGTGGAGCCGCCGACGGTCCATGCGCCGAGGCGAATCCTCGAGCGCATCGTCCGCGAGCACGAGGTCCAGCTCTGGCTCCATCCAACGGCGACGCTGACACCTGCCGGGCGCGCGAGCCGGCGCCCCCTGCATGCCAAGCTCTTGCTGCTGACGGTAACGAGCGCTGGCAGGACGCTGACCTATGCGCTCGTCGGGTCCGCCAATGCCTCCGCCGCCGCGCTTTCGCGTGGGGTGGAGCAGGGGGGAAACGTCGAGGCGGGCGTCCTGCTCTGCCTGGACGGAGAGGTGCGCTTGTCGGAATTGCTGCCCTCGCTGGTGCGCGCGCCCTTCGAGTCGGTGCGCTTCGAGGAGCGAGAGGCGCCCGGGGCCGACGTCGACTTCTCGGCGTGGCTCGAGGACGTCGTCCATGATGCGGCCGATCGCACATTGACCGTCACCTGGAGTCAGCAGGGGCCAGCGGGGCTGGGGGCCTGGTCCTGGTGGTACCTGGACAGGGAACTGGCGAAGGGCGTGGGACCGGGCTCGGGTCCGGTGGTGCTCTCCGACTTCGAGCTGGCCGCGGCGGGAGCCGAGTTGGAGTTCCGCGCGGCGGGACGGTCGTGGCTCGTTCCCATCCGCGTCGCGGACCTCGCGATGCTGCCCACGAGTGCCCATCTTGCGGGCCTGGGAGTCCGGGAGTTGCTGGCGTTGTTGGCGCGGCGTGTGGGCGCGGAGCGGTTGTCGACCCTTCGCGAGCAGCGAGGCGTGGCGGGGGTCGACTCCATCCTGGACTCCGTATTTGGCGAGGGCTTTGGCCCCACGGACGTCTTCAGGGCCTGGTGGGGCCTGAAGGAGGATCTGCTCGCCGCATCGACGGTCTCCGCGTTTCGCTATCGGTTGTTGGGGCCGATGGGGGCCCGGACGCTCTGGGAGCGGCTGCGCGACTTGCCTCGGGATTCCGTGTCCGATGACGAAATCTGGGTCTATGGCTGCGAGCTGCTTCGCGAACTGGAGCAGCTCGTGTTGCCCGAGAGCGCGGATCTGGAGGCGAAGCAAGTGCTGCTCGCGGAGCTGCGGACCCTGCTGCGCGCGGACTTGACGCGGCTGCGACCGCGAGGTGCCGGCTGGCTGGACGGTGTCGTTCGTTTCTACGGGATCGAGGGCACTCATGGAAAGACGTGAGCGGAATTGGTTGCGGAGCTTCCTGCACCTGGATGCACGGGCCGATTCGACGGTGCCCCTGCGTGACATCGAGCGACAGGAGAACACCGTCCTCCGCGCGCTGGAGCTGTTCGATGACCAGCCAGGAGTCGTGCTGGCGGATGAAGTCGGAATGGGGAAGACGTATGAGGCGCTCGGCGTCCTCGCGGCCCGGTTGCATGTGCTGCCGGATGCCCGGGCGCTGATTCTCACCCCGGGGCCCGACCTCAATACGAAGTGGTCCAAGGAGCTGCGTGCATTCTGTGACACCAGCCGCCCCATGTACCGGGGCTTCGCGGGTCAGTCCAAGAGCGCGAGCACCCTGGCTGAGCTGGTCGCGGCCGCTCGCGAGACGCGAATCACCATCGCGCCCGTGAACATCTTCGCGGGAAGTCGCTCCCTGGCGGACCAGGCCTGGTTGCTTTCGTTGTGGGCGGATGCACAGGGGCTCGCCGGCAATCAGGTGGCGGCCATCTTTCGTCGCTACCGGGAGGGCGCGGTGGCGCGCGTGGACGTCGAGCAGCAGGCGTTCCTCGATACCTTCGAGTGGTCGGTCATCAGGCCCCATGTCCGAGAGGCGTTGAAACGACACAAACAGCGCGCGGGAGAGGGCTCACTCGACGCCCTCTGGAAAAGCGCGGAGTACGACGGCTTCGCGAACCAGCGGTGGGTCGATGATGCGCTGATGGACCTGCGCTTCCGCCTGGTCGGGCAGCTCATCCCCGACTTCGACCTGCTCATCGTTGACGAGGCCCATAAGCTGAAGAACGTGGACTCGGTGCGGGCCACCGGGGTGCGCACTGTTTTCGAGGGGCGCTTCGACAAGGCGCTGTTCCTCACGGCCACGCCGTTTCAGCTCTCTGTCGATGAGCTGAAGCAAGTGCTCTCGCTCTTTGCCCTGGCCCGGTCCGCGCCTGCTGACCTGATGGAGCAGGCCCAGCGATTGTTGGACGACGTGGGGGACTACAAGCAGGCGTATAACGAGCTCGAGCGCGTCTGGTCACAAGCGGACGAGGCCGCCATCTCGGACTTCGGCGCGTTGTTTTCCAGGGACCCCCGGCTCGTGGAGGAGCCGGCAGATGCGTCCCTGCGGGCGGTGGTCCAGTGCGCGCGCCGGTTGCTGTCCCTGAAGGCGGAGCGCATCGAGCCGGGCTTCCGGCGGTGGATGATTCGGAGCCTCCGGGAGGACAAGCGTGTCTACCGCAGGAGCCACCGCTCCCGGCTGCGAGCCCAGGGTGGGGAAGGCGTTCCCTTCATGCTTTACGAGCGGTTCATCGCGGAGCTCTTCCGGGAGAAGAGCCGCACTCATAAGGCAGCGGTTCAGATCAACATGGTCTCCTCCTACGGGGCCGCGCGCGAGGGGGCGCTGCTCTCCAGTGAGCGGCAGGCCCTGCCGGACGGCGACGCCGAGGCCTACCGCGGGCTCTTGCGGAGCGTGGTGGGGGCGTTGCGCGTGGAGCAGGGGGGCCACCCGAAGGTGGACCACGTCGTGCGGGACGCGCTGGAGGCTGTCGCCCGCGACGAGAAGACGCTCATCTTCTGCGCCCGCATCGAGACGCTCCGTGAGCTGAAGCGGAGAATCGAGGCGGAGTGGGAGAATCTCTTGCTGGAGCGATGGAGGAAGGTGTTTCCGGCCGCGAGCCACGGCGACATCTTCGAGCACGAACTGGACGGCAAGCGGGTGGATGGACATCACTCTCGCCTGCGTGATCGGTTCGGCCGCGCTCAGGATGCGCTCTATCTCGCGCTGCGAGAGCGGTATACCGGTACGCTGCTGGAGAGCGTCGTGGTGGAAGGGGCCCACCTTGAACGCGTCATCGAGCGGGCGAACGGCCTCCTGCGCCAGCAACGCGTTTCGAAGACGCAAGCGGAGAGGATGGACTGGTCCCTGGTCAAACGCTGTGTCGAGCAGGCCGTGGCCCTCTTCGTGCGAGACGGAGGATTGGCGGGGGATGTCGACCCGGAGGTGTTGAGGCGCCTGACGGACGCGCGCTTCGTGGCGCTCGGCTTCGACCTCGTCGCCGACGACGTCGAGGACTCCGCCGAGGGGGACAGGACGCCTTCCTGGTCGATTGACGCAGGGGCCGCAGCCCTCGTGCTTCGCCGCGAGCATCTCTGGTCCTACCTCAAGGCGCCCCTGCTCGAGGTACCTCCCGAGCTGCGGGTCCGCACCGTCGAGCGGCTCGCCAGCTACCTCGTCGCTCGCAATGTCCCCTTCCTTCCGGAGTTGCTGGCATTCGCGAAGGAGCAGGGCGTTGACGTGGAGGCGGTCGAGTCCCGGGCGCTGTCGTCGGTGGTGGACCGCTTCTGGACCACGCCTCGGGGACGGCCCTGGTTCGAGTTGTTGAAGCGCTTCCTGTCCTATGCGGGGAAGCTCGACGAGGAGCGGCGGCGCGAGGTGCTCGATGATGCGGTTCGCGCGGGTGCGCTCGTCCGCCACACCGTGGAGGGCGAGAGCCGGGAGCGGCTCCGCGAGGCCTTCAACACGCCACTGTACCCGATGGTCCTCGTGGCCAACGAGGTCATGCAGGAGGGGCTGGACCTGCATCATCACTGCCGTCGGGTGGTTCATCACGACCTGGCGTGGAACCCCGCGCAGCTCGAGCAGCGCGTGGGGCGCGTCGACCGGCTGGGCTCGCTCGTCCAGCGGCTTCGCGCGCGACAGCCGGACACCACCCTGGACGTTCACCTTCCGTTGATTGCCAACACCATCGACGAGCGCCTGGAGCGAACGGTTCGGCTGCGGGAGCGCTGGCTGGAGTTCCTCCTGGGGGCGGCGCCCCGCATCGAGGAGTACGGCTTGGCGGATGACCCCCTGAAGCCTCTGCCAGATGCCTTCGCGCAGGCGCTCCGCGTGGAGCTGGGGCCGGTGGCGAAGGCACGGCTGCCAGACGGGTGATGCTCAATTCGGCACGGAGGCGGCATCGCAATCGAGCGCCTCCAGGTTCCTGGTTTTATTCGGGTTTTCTCGATTTGCGGCCCCTCGTTTCCCTGCGGATTCCAAGATTTTGGGAAACCGGACGCAACTCCGGAAGGGCCGTGACGACAATGGGAGCCAGGAGACCTGAATGTCCACGTCCATCAATTCAAGCCGCAGGGGAGCACCTTCCTCCTACCTGATTTGCAAGGGGGACACCCTCTCTGAGCTCGCCGCTCGCTTCAAGACGTCGGTGAAGGAGTTGGCGCGCATCAACAATATCGCCAATCCAGACCTCATCTACGCGGGGGCCACGCTGCGCCTCCCCGGGAGCGCTGGCGGCCGCCCCCCGGGCCACAGCGGCAAGGATTCCTTCGACTCTGGCAAGAGCGGTCCGCGGGGCTCCGGCGGTGCGTCGGGCGGTGGAGAGGTCAGCGGGAGCGGCGGTGTGGCCCCGGGCCAGGCGACCCCCGCGATGCGCAGGCTCGCCGAGGCGGGCCGCCAGGCCGCGCTGAGCATGGGCGGGTACAACAGCCAGGGCCTGTGCGCCACGGGTGTGAGCCGGGCCATCCAGAACGCCTTCGGCTTCAAGGTCTGGGGCAACGGCAACCAGATCGACAACAACCTGCCGCGCGACAAGTTCAAGCAGGTCAACATGTCGCTCGAGCAGGCGTTGAAGATTCCGGGCCTCGTCCTCACCTGGGAGAGCACCTCCAGTCGACTGGGCAGCATCTACGGCCACACGGCCATCACCACCGGCGACGGCCACTCGTCCGTCAGCGACTTCATCGAGCGCAACACGACCAACAGCGGCCGCACCGGGTTCAAGGTCTTCATGCCCCTCATCTAGTTCCGCCGCACGGTGGAACCTGTCGTCTCATCGCCTCCGGGGCATTCGACCGGAGGCGATGTCGTGTCCGGGATTCAAGTTCACGGGCGGCTGGGCCTGACGGAGCCCTCTCACGCGCCCGCTACCTGACGGCGCTGTAGGTCCGGATCTGCGTGTTGATCCACGGGATGTAATTGGAGACCCGCGTATAGATGCCGGGAAACCCCGCCCTCGCGCAGCCCCAGCCGAAGCTCACGATTCCCTGGATCACGTACCCGTGGGGCCCCGGTACGATGAGAGGTCCTCCGTTGTCCCCTTGGCACGAGTCCTTGCCTCCTAGCGCGTACCCGGCCCCGAACATCGCCTGCTCGTTGATGGTGATTCCCCGGGATTCGTAGCGATTGGCCACGTCCCGGTGATTGAGGGTGGGGACCCCCACCTGCCGCAAGAGGGGGGACATGTCATACCCTCCCTCCTGTGTCAGGCCCCAGCCCGCGACGGTCGCCATCGTGTTGTCTGGAACCGTCTCCCCGCTGGCAGGGAGGCAGACAGGTGCGCGGTGGCCTCCAGATGCGTACTGCTGGGCCAGATTGGGTCGCATGGTGGATGACTGACCGCAGGCACCGGCAACGGCCTGGTCGAACTTGATGGGCCGGTCGAGCTTGAGAACGGCGATGTCGTTCATCGTCGTGTCCCGATTGTATTGCGGGTGAAGGACCGCCCTCACCACCCGGGCTGTGGCTTGTGCCGCGGTGTGACTGTTCAGGTCATGAGCCCCTGCGACCGCGGTGACGTTGGACGAACCGTGGTAGAAACAATGGGCAGCGGTGAGGACGATATCGGTCTCTTCCTTGAGACCGACCCGCACGAGGGCGCCACCACAGAAGTGGCTGTTGCCCTGCTGCAAGCTGACAATCCAGGGGAAGGAGTGAGGCCGAGCCTCGAATCCTCCCACAATCTCCTGGTCCATCTGGCTGATCGTATCGACCGGGTCTCGCTCCACCTCCGGACCACCGCACCCCAGCAGACCGACCGCGACGACCACTCCGCTCATGAATCGCAATGCAAGCTCCCGTTTCAAGTGCGGAGGCAATCAGCAAGCCACATGCCGGATTGCTGCCCAATCGATTCACGTGCTTGTCCGCGCAACAGCAGGCTCGGTTCGTGTCATGACACGTCAATTGGAGGCGCTTGACGCGTCAGTCGCACCTTCCTGAACCCTGTTCGTCGCGGGGCACAGGCGCGGGGGCATCGTCGCAAACATGCGCTTCGTGGGGGAGTTGGCCGAGCCCACGGGCGCGCAGTCGCGCCACGTTCGGGGTTGTCCCAGGGCCACCGCGAGGAGAGAGTGGGCGCCGCGATGAGTGAATCCCCTGATGCGTTCCTGCTCGGCATGTTCCAGAAGTCGGGCCTGGCCTGTGGCTCCGTGGACGAGGCCTGGCAGCGCTCCGAGTACCTCTATCCCTTGCTGGGCTGGCTGACGGCGCGGTTCCCCGAGCCCACGGCCTTCCAGATTTGTGCGGAGTGGCTGCGGCTGGCCGCGACGCGTGTCGAGGGCGCCACCGCCGCCGCGGACCTCTTCGCCCAGGCCCGCGGCGAGGCCTATCGCCAGGGGCATGTCATCGCGGGGGCGTTGGGAGACCTGCGCAACGCGTCCATCCTCGAACAGAAGCCCGCCGTCGCCGCGTTCGCGGACGCCGCCAGCCACCTGTGTGAAGTCTGGGCCGCGGTGACGACGAACGAAGCGGACGCGGAGACGAATCCCTGGGCCCGCGCCAAGGCAGCCGCAGGCGCCATGGTGACGGCCCTGGTGGAGCAGCGAGGTCAGGACGAGAAAGACCCGGCGGCGAAGGCGCAGGCGCGTGTCGAGCTCACCGAGCTCCTGCGCACTGCCCGGGCGGCCATCACCGTTCGCTGAGGCAGCCGTCAACCCGGCGGCGAAAGCGTTGCCCCGCAGGACCGGTTCTCCCGGTCCTCGAATCCCCCTAGCTTGAGTGCGCCGATTCCTGGAAGCCCACATCGGATGCACCCCCCACCAGCCGTGTCGCGTCCTCCAGGTCTGGCGCGCACGGCTGTTCCGCACTCATGCCCATGACACGAACCGCTCCATTCCACCCGGAAGATGCCGCGACGTCGGCGGCCACCCTGCACCCGTTGCGAGACTTCGCCGAGAAGCTCGGGCGTGAGTTGCGCTTCGAGGACATCCGTTCGGGCGCGTGGCACGCCCGGCTGGTGACCGCCTACGTGCGCCACTACGAGGCGCGGCGCGCCGGTACCGCGTCCGCCGTCCGTGCGTCCGAGACGGATGCCCTCATCCGGCGTGCCAGCAAGGAGGCTGCGCTGGTGGGGGCAAGCGCCGCGGGTATCTCCACCAGCGCGGCCATGTTCACCCTGGACACTGGCTTCGTGGGGGCGCTCGTGGCTGTCCCCGTGGCCGGAGCCGCCATGGGATTGGACACGATGCTGCGCTCGCTCATCCAGGCCCGGATGATGTGCGACGTGGCGTCCGCGTTCGGCGTGCGCATCGACCCGGATGACCCGTGGGACCTGCTCCACCTGAACGCCCTCACGTCGGGCTCGGAGACGTGGGAGGACTCGGACCACGGCGGTGCGGGGCTCGTGGGCCGGATGCTGACCGAGGACACGGAGGCTGCGGAGCGGAAGCTGGGCAACCGCTTGATGGGAGAGGGCGTGCTGCGAAACCTCCTTCCCTTCGCCAGCGTCCTGACCTCCTCCGTCACCAGTTGGCGGCACACTCGCCGGCTGGGCGAGGCCTCGGTGGCGTATGCGCGCTACCGCCGCGCCCTGGACGATGCGTTCTCCGCCGTGCGCGCCGTGGACGCGCGGTGCGTGGAGCTGCTCATCGAAGGCGCCTGGTGCCTGTTCGGAACGGATGGGGTGCTGCGGTCCGAGGCGACGGTCATGCTGGCGCACCTGCTGCGCAACAGCCCTTCCGCGGCGCGCAAGCGGCTGCTGGAGCGCCTGGGCGGAGACGAGGCGCAGTGGGTCGAGCGTCTCCACGAGGTACCCGAGCCCGCGCGGGATGCCTTCCTGCACGCGCTCGAGGTGATTGCCGCGGTGGACCTGTCCATGTCGAACGCGGAGTGGTTGCTGCTGCGGCAGGCCGCCGCCGCGCTCAACCGTCCGTTGCGCCGGGAGCGGGTGCAGGCCCTGCTCAAGCAGTTCCGGACCGACGGCGTCGTTCGTGCGCCGCAGGGCGACGCGTTCGAGCCGCGCGAAGGGCGGATGCCGTCGTCTCCCGTCGCCGGGCTGGGCGCTGACGCCCATGCCGCTCCGGGGGCTATGAAGACAGCGGTGGCATTCCTGGCGGGCGTGGCCAGCGGCTGGATGGCCCGGAGCACCGTCGACAACTCACGCGGCGCGGTCGTCTCCGTGGCGACGGCGGCGTTTGGTTTGGTGGCGTGGATGCGGCGGGTCATCGCCACCGAGCGTGAGTACCTCTCCGACCTGGTGGCGGAGGCGCGCTCGCGGGCGAACCTCCATCAGGTCCACAGCCGGCGTGCGGCGGACAGTGGCGCCCGGCCCGTCGCGGACAGCCGAGAGGGGCACGCATGAGGCTCGACCCGGACTCGGGCGCGATCGAAGGGGAGTGGTTGTTGCTCGTGCACCACTCCCCGGGCCGGCTTCGTGTGCGCGCGAGCTGCTTCCGAGATGACTCGGACCTCGCGGACCGCGTGCGCGGTGAGCTGGGGGAGACGCAAGGCGTGTTCGGCACCGTCCATTCTCCACTCACGGGCAGCTTGCTCGTCGAATACAGCCCGGACGAGGCTGATGTGGAATCGCTCCTGGCGGCCATCGTCGACACGGCGGGCCTGGACGGCATCGTCGACGCCAAGTTCATGGCGAAGTCGCGGAAGGCCCCGGCCGAGCACGTGGTGAGCGGCGCCCGGTGGCTGGACGGACTGGCGCGTGAGCTGACGGGGGCGGGCCTCTACGAGTTGATTCCCGTGGTGCTGACGGCCACGGGCATCTACTCGCTGGTGGCGAACCCGTCGCAGAAGGGCTGGCTGCCTCGCTGGGACAACGCGCTGTACTGGGCCTACAGCGTGTTCCGTGACGGTGTGCGGGAGCAGGAGCAGGAAGACGCCGCGCGCGTCAGCGGGACGGTGGCCTTCCGGCCCCGGCCCCACGCGTGAGGCCGCGGTTGCACTGCGTTCAGCTCGGGGGGCGTTCATGCGGGCGGAGGTGGAGTTCCTGAGTGGCATGGCGCGCGGCTTCAAGGGGCGCGCGCACGATGTCCTGGATGGGCATCAGCGGCCCGTGTCCGTCCACGTCACGGACGTGGCTCCGGGCCGGCTCCTCATCCGAGGCGCGGCGGAGGATTCCAAGACGCTGCGCCAGTTGCTCGGCTGGCTGGAGTCCCGCCCCGAAGTCCAGGTGGCCACGTGTCAGCGCAGCACGGGCCTGGTCAAGGTTCACTACCAGGAGTCCTCGCGCTTCCCTGGCGCGTTCGCGCTGCGGGTGCGGGACTTCGCCTTCACGTTGCACCAGCTTCCGCCCAAGCCATTCCAGGTGGAGCTGCTTCACGCAGTGCCCGGGCGCGTGCGCCTGCACGTCCGAGGGCTCGAGGACGACGACATCCTCAAGCTGGCGGCCTGGGCCGCGACGCTGGCGGGGGTGCACAAGGCGAGCGCCTCGCCGGCCATCCATTCGCTGGTGGTGAGCTTCGACCCGGAGATGCTCAACGCGAGCCAGTTGATGGCGGCCCTGCGCACGAGCGACCCATCCACCGGCCCGCCGCGCCCGAGCCGCCCCGGCGCGAATGGGCCGCCACGGTCTTCAATTCGGCGGTGCTCGCCGCGTGCGTCGTGAATGCGGCGCCCATGCCCGTGTTGGCCACGGGTGTCGCGTTGACGAGCCTGCCGCTGGCACAGCGCGCCTTCCAGTCCGTCGCGGAGCGGCGCATCACCGTGGACCTGCTCGACCTGGTGGCGGTGGGGGTGTCCCTCGCCACGGGGCAGGTGCGGACCGCGGCGCTCATCACCTCCCTGCTGGGCATTGGCGACTTGTTGATTGAGCGCAGCGCGGACCGCGCCCGGTCCGCCATCTCCCGGTTGATGCGGCTGGAGGTGTTGTACGCTTGGCGGCTGCGGGTGGACGGAGAGGTGGAGCAGGTCCGGGCGGACCGGCTCAAGGAGGGCGACCTCATCGTCGTGCACTCGGGGGAGAGCGTGCCCGCCGACGGGACGGTGGTGGCCGGCACTGCGTGGGTGGATGAGAAGGCGCTCACGGGTGAATCAGAGCCCCGGGTCCGCGACGTGGGAGACCGCGTGCTGGCCGCGTCCGTGGTGGGCGAGGGCAGCCTGCGGGTGCGGGTGGTGCGCGCGGGCGTGGAGACCACGGCGGCGAAGATTCTCCACATCCTCGAAGGCGCAGGCGCCAAGCCCATGACGCTGCAGGCGAAGGTGGGCTCGGTGGCGAACGGCGTCGTGCTGCCGACCTTCGGGCTCGCCGCGGCGACAGGGCTGTGGACGCGCGAGGCGTCACGGCCCATCAGCATCCTCATCACGGATTTCGGGACGGGTGTCCGCATCGTCGTGCCGGCGAGCGCGCTGGTGGCGATGACGCTCGCGGCGCGCCAGGGCATCCTCATCAAGGGGGCGCAGTACCTGGAGCGGCTGGCGCAGGCGGACACCATCGTCTTCGACAAGACGGGCACGTTGACGTTGGGTGTCCCGGAAGTGGTGGACGTCATTCCCGCGCGGGGCTGGGACGCGCGCGAGGTGCTGTCGCTGAGCGCCGCCGCCGAGCTGCGTCAGTCTCATCCCGTGGCGGAGGCGGTGCGCCGGCATGCCCAGACGCAAGGCGTGGAGGTGCCGCAGCCCGAGGCGGGACTGGAGGAGTTCGTCCTGGGGCGGGGCGTCTGCGCTCAGGTGAACGGGCGCCGCGTCTGCGTGGGCAGCGCGCGCTGGATGCAGCAGCAAGGTGTGGACGTGACGGACGCGGGCTCGGCGCTGGCCTGGTCCGTGCCGCGCGATGTCGCCACCCTGTGGGTCACCGTGGATGGCGCGTTGGCCGGGTGCATCAGCTACGTGGAGACACTGCGGCCGGAGAGCGCGGGCGTGGTGCAGGCCCTGAAGGAGAACGGGCGCCGGCGCATCGTGCTGCTGTCCGGGGACTCGCCGTCGCGGGTGGCGGAGGTGGCGAGCCGGTTGGGCGTGGACGAGGCCATCGCGGAGCTGCTTCCCGAGGACAAGGCCACGCAAGTGCGCGCGCTCCGGCGCCAGGGACGCATCGTGGCCATGGTGGGGGATGGCATCAATGACGCCCCGGCGCTCGCGCTCGCCGACGTCGGCGTCTCCTTGCGGGGGCGACGGACGTGGCGCTGGAGACGGCGGACGTGGTGCTGCTGCGAGGCAGCCTCGATGACCTGTTGCTGGCGTTCGACGCGGGCCGCGACACCCTGGCCCGCGTGCATTTGGGGCTCGGGCTGGTGCTGGTGCCCAATGCCGTGGCCATGGTGCTCGCGGCGCTGGGATGGCTGCCGCCTGTCGCCGCCGCCGTCATCAACAACGGCTCCACGGTGGTGGCTGGCTTCGCCGCGCTGGCGCCGCTGTTCCGTCAGGCGCGCGCCGCCCAGCGCGAGGATTCCACCACCCACTGAGCATCAGGGCGTCTGGGGGCGGCCGCCTGGGGCCTGGGCTTCACGTCCGTGTTCTGGCCGGCCAGGATCTGCCACTGCCCGTTCACGTGCTTCATCACGTACCGCATCTGCGTGCGCAGCAGGCCGGGCTCGGTGTCCTGGACGCCGGGGGGCAGGCTGGGATGGCCCGTCACCTCGTGTATGGTGTCGACAATGGCCAGGTCCTCCTGGATGAACTGGACCTTGCGCACGGTGACCTGGCTCTGGCTGCCCTTGAAGATGGTGGCGAAGATGCCCGCGTGGCGCTCCTGGATTTCATCGCGGCCTTCGAAGACGGTGCCCACGATGTTGATGAAGGCCGCGTCCGGGGCGAAGTCCTTGGACCAGGCCACCGCGTCCTGGCGGTTCCAGGCCTCCGTCTGATCATTCACGAGCTGGAGGATGTCCGCCTCCGCTGGCGTCGTGCCCGGGGTCGCGCACGCGGACGCCAGCAGGAGGAGGGTGGCCAGGGAGGAAAGGGGAAGGGCGCGGCGCATCATTTAGGGAGCCTTCTTTCGGGAAAAGCCGGTTGTCGTGCCAAGTCCCATAACACGGCCGGCTTCTCCCGCGCGCCCCTCCCGGTGCCTCAGGCCTTCGCCTTGTCACTGCGTTCGCCACCGCCGACCTTGATGCGCTTGGGCTGTTCCTCGGACTTCTTGGGGATGCGCACGTTGAGGACGCCACTCTTGAAGTCCGCCTGGACGTCGTCGGCATTCACGCCGCGGGGGAGCGTGAAGGTTCGGCTGAACGAGCCATAGCTGCGCTCGTAGGCGTAGTAGCGGTCGCTTTCGTCGCGGCGCTCTTCTTCCCGCTTGCCGCTGATGGTCAGCCGGTTCTCCGCGAGGGTGATTTCCAGGTCCTTCTCCTCCACGCCGGGAACATCGGCCTTGAAGATGAAGGCATCCTGGGTCTCCTTCACCTCGAAGTCGGGCACGAAGCCGCCTTCCCGTGTGCCCTGGGGGCCGAGCATCCGACCGAGGTCGAATCCCAAGAGCTCCTGCATGCGCTCGAAGGGGTCCCAGCCGCGTGGGGCTCCCAGCATGCCTCCGCCTCTGCGGGCAGGTAGGTCCGCCATGATTCCGTCTCCTTTCAGCCGTGCCCCGTTCGTCGAGGCAGGGGTTCAGGGATTCACGGTAGGGAGA
The DNA here is from genome assembly GCF_032612255.1 of Myxococcus sp. MxC21-1. Lineage (NCBI taxonomy): Bacteria > Pseudomonadati > Myxococcota > Myxococcia > Myxococcales > Myxococcaceae > Myxococcus > Myxococcus sp. MxC21-1. Next base: position 5,044,162 of record NZ_CP123278.1, on the reverse strand, counting down.
CGGCGGCAGAAGGGGAGGCACCGGGGAGCCTGCCGGTGCCTCGCCTCGCGTCTGGGATGGGCGCCCGGCGCCCTGCGTCAGTTCCCTTCGGCGTACTGACGGCGGTGGTCGCGAATCTCCGTCAGCCGGAAGGCACCGGGCGACGGGGCCACGGCCTCGGGTGCATCCGCCGGCAGCTTCATCAGGCGCTCGTATTCCTCGATGGAGACGCGCTCCCGCCGGGCGAGCACCGCCTCCAGGTCCGCCTTCGCCATCCGCTCGGCGGCCTTCTTGCCCACCGTGCCGGAGTAGAATTCGGCCGCGCAGCCGCTGCCGTAGGACAGCAGGCCCATGCGCTGTCCCGCCAGCACGCCAGCCTCGCGGTGCAGCAGGCCCGCCAGCGCCGGTAGAGGGACGCGGTGTACACGTTGCCGATGCGCGCGTTGAGTCCCAATGAAGTCGCCACCTGGGCGTCATAGCTGGCGGCCGACTTCGCCTGCGCCTCCCGCGACTCCGCCGTCGAAGCCGCCGCGTCCGCCGCGTCCTCCAGGTCGCACAGGCGCAGCTGGGTGTGCGCCTTCCGGGCCATCTTGCAGAAGGGCACGTGGTAGGCGATGCGCGCCAGCTGTTCGCCGGGCAGCGTGTCCGACCAGCGGACCAAGCCCGCCGCCAGGGCCTTCTCGCGCCAGCCCCGGTAGGCGCCGGACAGGGCCTCCAGGTAGCAGGTGATGGAGTAGTGTCCGTCCACCAGCGCCTCCCGCCGGCCCACGGGCCGCCAGAAGTCATACACGTCCATGGTGCACACGCCGTTGAGGCCCACGTGCATGGCGAGCAGGTCGGGTTGCTCGGAGACCAGCAGCGCCACCGCGCCGCCGCCCTGGGTGGGTTCGCCCGCGGTGTTCAGCCCGTAGCGCGCGATGTCCGAACACACCACCACGGCCACCTTGCCCGCGCCCGCGCCGGACGCAATCCACTCCACCGCCGCCATCAACCCGGCGGTGCCGCCATAACACGCGTGCTGCGTGTCATAGGTCCGCATGGCGCGCGGCAGCTTCAGCAGGCCCTGGACGTGCGAGGCGACGGGCTTCGAGTGGTCGATGCCCGTCTCCGTGCCCACCACCAGCATGCCGATGCGGGACGGGTCCACGTCCTGCTGACGGATGAGGCGGGCCGCCGCGGTGGCCGCCAGGGCCACGGTGTCCTCGCCGGGGTCGGTGACGGCCATCTCCTTGGCGCCCAGGCCCGCCGTGTACTTGGCCGGGTCCACGCCCCGTGCCCGGGCCAGGTCTTCGATGTCCACGTACCGGGACGGCACCGCGACCGCCAACGCTTCGATTCCCACGCGCTTCTTCATCGGACTCCTCGATTCCTTGTCGTGCTCTGGATTCCAGCCGCCGCTTCGCTCACGCCTCGGGGGCACCAGCACCAGCCGGCCCGCGACTTCGCGGTTCTCCAGCCGGAAGTGCGCCTTCGCGGCCTCGGCCAGGGGCACCGCGTCCGTCACGAACTGCCGCACGCCGCCGGTGGCCGTCAGGCGCAGGGCCTCGTCCAGCTCCGCCTGCGTGGTGGCGTAGGCCCCCAGGATCTCCAGCTCCTTGACGATGACGAGCCCCGGGTTGAGCTGCACCATTCCCGACTCCAGGTTGCCCACCACCACCACGCGGCCTCCGGGCGCCATGGACTTCAGCGTCTGGTCGAACGTGGCGCTGCCGACGATTTCGACGGCCATGTCCACGCCCGTGCCCTGGGTGCGCTTGCGGACGTCCGACGCGAAGTCCAGCCCGCGCGACACGATGACCTCGTCCGCGCCCGCCTCCTTCAGCGCCTGCACCTTCGCCTCGCTGGACGTCACCGCGATGACGCGCGCGCCGTCCAGCCGCGCGAGCTGCACGGAGGACAGGCCCACGCCGCCACTGGCGCCGGTGATGAGCACCGTCTCGCCCGCGCGCACCTTGCCGCGCGTGCGCACCGTGTGGACGGCCGTGCCGGTGGTGCAGCACACCGTGGCCGCCTCGTTCCAGGGCAGCGACGCGGGCACCCGGCCCAGTCCGCCGATGGGGGCCACCATGAACTGGGCGTAGCCGCCGGCCAGCTCCTCGCCGAAGAAGCGGTTGTCCGTCTTGCAGAGGCTGTTTCGGCCGCTGCGGCACAGGGCGCAATCGCCACACGACATGCGCTGGAGCGTCGCGGCGCGGTCGCCCGTCTTCCATCCCGGCGTGTCCGGGCCGACTTCAATGACTTCACCCGCGGCCTCGTGGCCAAGAATCGCGGGCACGCTGGTGCGGGGCAGGTTGCCTCGGCGGTTGATGACGTCGTGGTAGCAGACGCCACAGGCATGCACGCGCAGGAGGACCTCGCCACGCCCGGGACGGGGCATGGGCACGGTCTCCATCTTCAGGTTGCCCGCTTCACCAAAGCTGCGCAGTACGACGGCTTTCATCTGGGAGCCTCCGTGCATCTGAATTCGTGGAAGGGGAAGGGCCCGGCTCAGGCGCCGACGAGCGCGTCGCGGTAGCCGTGCGGGTCGATGGCGCGAATGGCCGCCACCGTCCGGGCATCCGGCAGCGAGGTGACGGACAGCGCTTCGGAGACCTGGAAGGCGAAGCCCGTGCGCTCCGCGATGTGCTCCTCCGAGGCCCAGGGGTGTCGCGCGAGCAGCCGCGCGCCGAACGCGCCCAGTTCGAACACGCCCAGGTCGGAGATGAGCGTCACCGGCCGGCGCGGATCTCTCGTGGTGGCGACCTGCACCTCCGGCACCAGGTTGCGGCGCGACTGGCGCGGCACCAGGAGCACCGGCCGGCGCACCCACTGCCGCAGCGTCGCGGCGCCCGCCACGCCGGGGAACTTCGTCCGCGGCTTGTCCAGGCTTCCGCTGGCCGTCATGTTGGTGCGGCCCTCGGCATCCACCTCGGCCGCGCCGAAGAAGACGGTGTCCACCCGGCCGCGCCGCGCGTGGTCGAACAGGTCCGGAATGGTGATTTCCGCGGACCGGCCATCCAGGTAGCCCAGGTCCTCGGAGGAGGGCAGCAGCGTGGGAATCTCCGGATCCAACGAGCCCACGCAGGCCGGTACGTCAGGTCCGGCGCGTGCGTCGCGCGCGCCACGGCGATGGCCAGGATGGCCAGCGGTGACGCCACGCCCGTGGCCACCACGCCGCCGTCATCAATCTGTCGCGCCAGCAGGGAGACCACGGTCTCCGCTGGGGTGATGTCCAGCGTCGCGCTCATGCCGCCCTCCGCGTCAGCACCGTTTCCAGGAACTCCGCTTCACGGCCCGTCTCCGCCAGCGACAGGTAGCGGGCCAGCATCCCGTCGTCGTGCGGGTAGAGCCCGGCGCAGCCGGTGGGCAGGGCGCCGCCGGGCGCCAGGACGATGCGGTCCACCTGGAAGCCGGGCAGGGTGGCGCGAGGCAGCTTCGCCACCCGCTCCTCCACCGTGGCAATCACCCGCTTCGCCGCGCCCGCCACCAGCAGGTCCGTGGTCGGGTCTTCCATGTAGAGGTTGCCGCGCTCGTCCGCGGCGCGCGCGTGGAGCAGCGCCACGTCCGGATAGAAGGCAGGCTCCACCGCCACGCGCAGGCCGGTGAAGGGGTCCTCCACCGTGGGAGGCGGCTCCGTCCGCGCCAGCCCGGACACGTCCGCGTCCGGCGCGGGGATGAAGGGCAGCCCCATGGACGCGGCGCGCAGCCGCTGGACGACGCGGTAGCCATCATGTTCACGCCAGGCGAGGGTGCCTTGCTCCATGGCCCGCTTGAGGCAGGGCATGGGGCGCACGCGGCCCTGGAGGCTCAGCGCGCCGAAGGCAATCTCCAACCTTCCCAGACAGCCGCCCGCCACGAGGAACTCCGCGGGCAGCGGGTTGGGGAGGGAGATGAGGCCCAGGTCGCGCTTGCCCTGCGCGATGAGCTCCATCACCAGCGCCATGGGGGCGCGACCCAGCATGAAGCCGCCGGTGGCCAGCGACGCGCCATCTGGAATGGAGGCCACCGCCTCCTCCAGCGAGCACCAGCGCGCCGTCTTCATGCGCCCTCCGAATCCGTGCCGGTGGCCGACACGCTCGGCACCATGCGCAACGGGGAGGGCCCTGCCTGTCCCGCGGTGTCCCCAGCGGCGGCGAAGGGCGGGAACAACATGCCCACCATGCCGTCGGCGATCTGCTCATCCGTGAGGCGCCCGTCCGGCTTGAACCACTTGTAGATCCACAGCACCATTCCCAGGAACGAGAAGGCGCCCACCGTCGGGTCCACGGGGCGGATGAGGCCCTGCTGCGAGGCCTGCGAAAAGGCCTCCTCCAGGAAGTCCACGTACTTCTTCTTCCGGGCGTCGATGAAGGCGCGCGTCTCGCCGGTGAGCGTGGCGTGCTCGTGGAGGATGATGATGACCTCCTTGCTCCACCCCCGCGTCACCAGCAGGATGTTGTGGCGCATGCACGCGCGCAGCCGCTCCACCGGATTCGCGATGTCCTGCACCCGCGAGAGGACCTGCTCCTCGAACAGGTCCATCCCGTAGTTCATGATGGCGAAGAGCAGCTGCTCCTTGTTCTGGATGTGGTGGTAGAGGCCCGCCTTCGTCATCCGGCACGCGGCGGCGATCTCCTGCATCGACGTGCCCTCGTACCCCCGGTCACAGATGAGCCGCGCCGCCGTTTCAAGGATGGCTCGGTAGCGCTCGCCCTCGTCCGGCTTCCGTCCTCCGGTGTTCGTCACGTCTGCTCCCTTCTGGAGACCTACCGACCGGTAGGTAGCAGCGCCCGACGCGGAGTGTCAATCGCGAAAGTCGGCCCCCGGGCCGGCGAGCCTCCTGATTTCCCTGCTATTTCAAGGGGTTGGGGAAGGGCTGGCGGTTAGACTCCGCGGGCCATGCGGTACGCGCTCGTCCCCATCCTGTTGCTCTGTGTCGCCCTCACGACGGTGGGCGTGGGGGTGTTCACCCTGTTGGAGCGCAACCGGGAGGCGCAGTGGCACCAGTTCGCGGTGGAGCGCCAGGCCCAGTTGGATGAGGCCACGCGCGGGGTGGCGGAGACGCTGGAGGACGTGGCGGAGGACCTGCGCTTCGCCGGGGAGCTGATGTCCCAGCCCGGCACGTTGGCGGAGCACCGGCGGGAGATGCGGGCCCTGTTGGAGGCGGTGGGCCAGTACAAGGTCCTCATCGCCTACGACGCCAGCGGCAAGGAATGGCTGCGCATGTTGGACCGGCGCATGGGCAAGCAGGTGGCGCGAGCGCCCGTGCTGGCGCAGATGGCGGAGGCGGCCCGGCGGGCCCTGCTGCGGCCGCCGGGGGACGTCACGCTGTCACCTCCCATGGAGGAAGGCGGCTTGGACTCGCTGCGGGTCATGGCCACGGCGCTGCCCGTGGATGAGCAAGGTCGGCCCGAGGGCGCGGTGGCGGTGCTCGTCGACACGACATCCTTCTTCACGCCGCTGCGCATCGTGACGTCGGACCCGGACGCGCGGCTGTTGCTTCTGGGCACCTATGGTCATCCGACCTCCGCCAGCGATGCCACCCTGGCGGACTGGTTCCGGCGGCTGGAGACGGAGGGCGCGTTGGTGCCGGGCTTCACGACGCTGGCGGCTCGCATGCGCGAGGGGAGCGCGGCGCGTTGCCGCTGCGCGCGGAGGAGGCCGAGCGATTGGGTCTGGGCCGCTCGGATGCCATCGCCGTGTTCACGCCCATCCGCGTCCGCGGTGGCAGCCATTGGGCCGCGGCCACGCTGGTGTCTACCGCGACGCTGCGATCGCATCAGCAGGCCCTCATCTGGCGGCTCCTGGCCGCGGCGCTGCTCGTGGCGCTCTTCCTGGTGACGTTCGCCGTGTACGTGGTGCTGGCGCAGCGCCGCGCAGCCGCCTTGCGAGAGAGCCGTCAGCACGCGGACCAACTGGCGCACCTGCACGACAAGACGCAGAAGATTCTCGACCACATTCCTTCCGGGGTGCTGGCGCTCACCGTGGACGGGCGCATCAGCGCGGTGAACCAGGTGCTCCGCGAGCGCATGCCTCCGGACGCCATTGGCGCGCCGTTGGAGACGGCGTTCCCCCAGGCACCGGCACCCGTGGTGTCCCGGATTCGCGCCCTGGTGGAGGCCGCCGCGAGCGAGTCACGCGCCCATGGCATCCTGGGGGAGACGCTGGTGCTCTTCGGCGAGGAGGGCCGTTTCAATCTCCACGCGGTGCCGCTGGAGGCGCGCCACCCGGAGGTCCAGACCTTGTTGGTGGTGGAGGACCTGAGCAACGTGCGCGCGCTGGAGACGCAGTTGCTGCGCGCGGAGAAGCTGGCCACGGTGGGGGTGCTCGCCGCCGGTATCGCGCATGAGATTGGCACGCCGCTGGGCGTGGTGCGCGGGCGCGCGGAGTACGTGTTGGGCAAGCTGGGCAAGGAACACCCGCAGAGGCCTGGCATCGCCGTCATCATCGAGCAGATCGACCGGGTGAGCCGCACGCTGCGGCAGCTCCTGGACTTCTCGCGCCTCCAGCCCACGGCGGTGCGGCCGGTGCCGCTCATCTCCCTGCTCCAGGACGTCCAGGAGCTGCTGCGCATGGAGGTGGAGCGGCGCGGGGTTCGCTTCGAGGTGACCGTTCCAGAGACGCTGCCTCCCCTGGCCGCGGACCCGGACCAGCTCCAGCAGGTGCTGGTGAATCTGGCGCTCAACGCCTGCCACGCGTGTGGCGAGGGCGGGCAGGTGACGCTGTCCGCGGCGGTGCCAGAGGCGGAGCCGTGGGGGCTGGTGGCGCTCACCCTCCGCGACGACGGCTGCGGCATTCCCCGGGAGCACCTCAATCAGGTATTCGACCCCTTCTTCACCACCAAGAAGCGGGGACAGGGCACGGGACTGGGCCTGACGATGGTGGCTCACGTCGTGCGCAACCATGGTGGCCGGCTGGAGCTGGAGAGCGAGGAGGGCCGGGGCACCTGCGTCACCGTGCTCTGGCCCATCGCGAAGCCCAGCGCGGAGGAGCGGTATGTCGGTTGAAGGACGCATCCTGGTCGTCGATGACCACGTGGACATGGGCCTCATGCTGCGGGAGCCCCTCACGGACGCGGGCTACGTCGTGGACCTGGCCACGGGCGGCGAAGAGGCCATCCGGATGGCGCGCGCCCAGGCCTACGACGCGGTGCTGTGTGACTTGCGCATGGAAGGGGTGGACGGCCTGGACGTGCTGGAGGCCGTGCGGGCGCTCGACTCGGACATCCCCGTGTTGATGATGACGGCGTTCGGCGGCGTAGAGAGCGCGGTGGAGGCGATGAAGCGCGGCGCGTACCACTACTTCACCAAGCCCTTCCGCCTGGATGAGGTGCTGCTCTTCCTCGAGCGCGCCTTGAAGGAGCGCAGGCTCCAGGTGGAGAACCGGGCCCTGCGGCGCGCCGCCGCCGAGCGCAGCGGGCTGGGGGCGCTGGTGGGGCGAAGCGCGGCGATGCGGAACCTCTACGAGCTCATCGACCGCGTGGCCTACGCCCAGGCGGCGGTGCTGCTGCGAGGCCCGAGCGGCACGGGCAAGGAGCTGGTGGCGCGCGCGCTGCACTTCCAGGGGCCTCGCGCCTCCGGGCCCTTCGTGGCGGTCAACTGCACGGCGCTGCCACATGACTTGCTGGAGAGCGAGCTGTTCGGTCACCTCAAGGGGCCTTCACCGGCGCGACCCACGCCCGTCGCGGCCTCTTCGTGGAGGCGGATGGGGGCACGCTGTTCCTGGACGAGATTGGCGACATGCCACTGGAGCTCCAGGCCCGCCTGCTGCGCGTCCTGGAGGACGGCGAGGTGCGCGCGGTGGGCGCCGACGGCAGCCGCACCGTGGACGTGCGCATCGTCGCCGCCACGCACCAGGACCTGGACGCCCGCGTGCGCGAGGGCCGCTTCCGCGCGGACCTGTTCTACCGGCTCAATGTCGTGACACTGCTGTTGCCTCCGCTGGCGGAGCGGCGTGAGGACATCCCCTTGTTGGTGGAGCACTTCACGGCTCGCGCCCGCGCGCGCAACCCTCGCTCCCGCATGCAGTCCCTGTCTCCGGAGGCGGTGGCCGCGCTCGCGACCTTGCCTTGGCCGGGAAACGTGCGTGAGCTGGAGAACCTGATAGAGCGGCTGGCGGTGATGGTGGCGAGCGAAGTCGTGGGGCTGGAGGAGTTGCGCCCACACCTGCCACCCGAGGCGCCGGAGGTGCAGCCCTTGGTGATGGCGCAGCACGCGCTGTGGCCCCTGCGGCGGCTGGAGGCGGAGTACATCGCGTGGATGGTGACACGCTGCGGCGGGAACAAGACGCGCGCCGCGGAGGTGCTCGGCATCGATGTGTCCACCATCCATCGCCGCGAGCGGGAGCGCGGGTAGGGGCGCGCGAGACACCGTGGTAATCCGCCAGGGACGTCTGGCGTGATGCAACGGTTCGCCCGCACGTTGCCCGGGCTCTCGGGGCGGGGACAGCGGGCATGGGCATTGCTTGATGTTGCAACGTGAAGTCCTCGTCCATTGCCCGTGCCCTCCTGCTCGGAGGGGATGCGTCGCTCAGCTCGCTCCTGATGGACGTGCTGGCCGAGCTGGGCATCGCGCTGGAGTCGGACGCGCCGGCTGGTGGGTGTCCGGACCTCGTGCTCGTCCACGTCGAGCGCGGTGAGAGTCTCCAGCGTCGGCTTCAGCGCGCCCGGGAGCTTTCGCCCCAGGGGCCCATCATCGTGCTGGTGCCCTTCGCCGATGAGCGGCTGATGGGACTCGCCCTGCGGCTGGGCGCCCGCGACTGTTTCGCGCTGGGCGGGCCGCTCGGTGAGCTGCGCCGTGTCTTGCTGGCCCACGTTCCAGGTCATCCGAGTTCCGTATTCATCTCTCCCGGCGGGGCCGTGCCGCCGTCCACCGAGTCGCCCCATGATTGAGCCTCTCGCCGTGTCCGCGGTGCCCGCCACTCCCGCGTTTCCGGACCGCCCGCTCGTGGCGCCGCCCGCTCCTTCCGAAGTGCCGCTCTTCCAGGACGCCGGCCTGAGGGTGACGACCGAGCGGATCGTCGCCCGCGGCAGGACGCTTCTGCTCGCGGACGTCCAGCGGGTGGAGACGGTGCGGCGCACGCCTCGCATGGTTCCCGTGCTGGCCACGCTGGGCCTGTGCATGAGCGTGGGTCTGCCGGCCCTGTCGGCGCTGTCCGTCTCCAGCAGCACGGCGAAGGGCGTCTACGAGGCGGCGCTGATTGCCGTCGTCATGGTCATCTTCGGCTGCATCGCGCGACTCGTCCTCGCCGAGGAGTCGTACCGGCTGGTGCTGCATACCCGCGCCGGCTCTTGGCGTGTGCGCGCGAGCAAGGATCCGAAGTCCCTCATGCTGCTCGCCGGGCTCATCCAGGACGCCGTCGCGGCGCGGGGACGGCACTAATCGCGCTGGCAATAGCAGCGGGAGTAGGGCGGGCCTACGTCAGGACGTGGTCGCGCGCGGCGGCGATACTGCGCGAGCCAGCCATCGCTGCGGGAGTGATGCGGGACTTCAGCTGGGCATGGCGTGGCATTGCGCGGAGGAGGGTGCCGCCAGGGCCACGCCGCGCTGAGCAGGCCGCCATGGCCCAGTGACGCCGGCGTCGGTGTCTCGTGCTACGGCACGACATCCCCGCGTAGGCGTTCGGCTTCCAGCGCATCGTGGATGGGACGGCCCCATTGCTCCGCCAGGGCCCGCTCATGCGGTGAGACGCGGCGAGCCTTCTCCTCCGTGTCGTCCTCGAAGGGCAGCACGGGGTTCTTCGCGTTCCGCTCCAGGACGTCGCGCAAGCGCGGGGTGTCCTCGGCCTTCAGCTTGAGAGCGAACAGCTCCGTGAGCACCCGCAGGCCTTCCGGCTGGAGCTGCCGGTAGTCCATCAGCCGCGCCGGGGCTGTCCGCGCGCGATAGCCTTGGAGGCCCGCGTCGCAAATGGCCGCGAGGACGCGCGCGCCGTACTCGTCCAGGGGCATGCCTTCGATTTGCCCGGGCTCCAGGCCCAGGTGCGCGGGGTTCAGCAGTCCCGGAAGCATGTGCGCGCCCCGGTGATTTTGATGCGACGCCATGACCTCGACGGGATCACGGTAGAGGAACATCCATGGCACACCGGGGAAGGCGCGCTGGAGCAGCGGGAGCTCCAGGATGTGCCACGCGTCCAGCTTGAGGAACACCGCGTGCTCCTCCGGATGCCGCTGCTGTCCGAGGGCTCCCACCACCGCGCGCAGCCATTCGATGCGCTGCGTGTCGGTGACCCCTGGCAAGTACTGGTGCGCGCGCAGCACCGTGTCCACCGGGCCGGCTTCGGACAGGACGATGTGGCGCGGCAGCGCGGCCAGCAGCTGCGCCACCAGCGTGGAACCACAACGGGACATGTGGAAGACGAGCCCGCGCACCGGCAGGCCGGGCTTCTCGGCCTGTCGTGCCACCAGCGCGTTCATGGACGTCTGATGCCGGAAGAGCAGGGCGAATGGGTGGCGGAGCCTGCGCTCTATCGTCTCGTCGAAGAATGGGTCCGTGAATCGCTGGCCACCCATGTGGCACCAGTCTACCCGCGGTTGTCTGCCGTCCACGTGGATGCGCGCGGGCATCCAGCCCTCGAGGTCCGGTGTCATATCCATCGCTCCCGCCAGACCCGGCGAGCGGTGCGCAGGGCTTCGTGGATGTCCTCGGCGGCGAAGTGACAGTCGTGCGCGGCGCCCAGTTCGATGGCGCGTGCCACGAAGGCCGCGGTGTCCGGAGTCTCGCGCAGTGCATCCTGGAGCGTGACGTCCTCCAGGACGCGGAGACGGAAGCGTTCGAAGGCCTCAGCGCCCATTCACGGCCCCCGTGAAGACGTCTCGCAGCCAGTCATTCACATCGCAGTCCAGCACCAGGTGGACGCGGTCGGTGTCGCTGGGGTTGTCCACCCGGTGGGGGCGGTTGAAGTCCAGGTACCAGCACTCACCGGGCTGGAGGACGACTCGCTCGCCGCCGAGGAAGAAGGCCACGTCGGGGTGCGTGGTGATGGGGACGTGGAGGCGCACCTCTCCGTCCGCGTAACCCAGGTTGTAATCGGTGTGCTCTCGGATGCGCGCGCCCGCCGCGAGCTTCAGCAGCCGCGCGGCGCCGATGGGACACTGGAACGTGGCGAGCACGGCGCGGAACGCGGGGCAACGCGCCAGCAGGGGCGTGTCGGCGTAGCGCTCGCGCCCTGTCGGGTCCGGATAGATGCGGCCTTCCATGCCGCCAATGGAGCGCAGGGGAACGCCGCTCCACTCGCCTTCGTATTCGCGCTTGTTGAAGTGGGGAACCCACGCCTCGGCGGGCAATGCCGCGAGCTCCTGCTGGAGCGGCGCGGCGTCGAAGTGGAAGGGCAGGCGGAGGCGGTCGGGCACGGGCGTCGACATGCGGTGCTCCTCGTCGCGGTGAAGGGTTCCAGCGTGGCTCATGCCAGCCGCAATGGTCGGTGCTCCGTCTTGGCCCGGATGAGCGCTGCCTGGGCTCGGGCCAGCGTTCCCTGAGGGTCTTCCTCACCCTCGACGGTGACGGCGGCGGACACCACCTCGGGTGCGTCAGGGGTGTCGCGCAGCTTCTGCCGCAATGCTTCGGCCCGCGCCGCGTCCACGCCAGGAAGGGCCAGGAGGAACGCCCCGCCTTCCCAGCGCACCGCGAAGCCTCCAGGGACTCCCAGGGCTTCGGCGACGCGGGCTCCGTCTCGCAGCGTGGCGTCCCCCGCGTCGAAACCTCGAGTCGCGTTGATGCGCCCCAGTCCCACCAGGTCCGCGAGCAGCACGCTGAAGGGCATGCCATCCCTGCGGCAGCGGCCAATCTCGCGCAGCACCCGTTCCTCGCCCGCGCGCCGCGACACCAGTCCCGTCAGCGCGTCCACCCGGTGCTGCCGCTCCCACTCCTCACGGGCTGGCCGGGTGTGTCCGATGTCGGCGAGCGTCAGCATCTGCGCCATGCCGCCCGGGATGGGGAAGGGCCGGGCCACCCAGCGAAGCCGGTGCGGCTGGGGCCGCTCCAGGACCAGCGTCAGGCGGAGGCCTCGGGACGATTCGGAGGCCAGGTCGAGCTGCCGCAGCGTGCTCGCCGGGTCCGCGGTGAGTCCCGCGACGTGCTGGCAGAAGGCATCGAACGTCATGGCTGGGAAGGGCTCCGGCGGCAGGCCCAGCAGGTCCGTCATCGCGGTGTTGCACGCGTGGGGTTTGCGTCCAGGCGCCACCAGCAGGGCCGCTACATCCAGGGCCTGCACCGCATCACGTAGGAGCCCCAGGGCCGACGCTTCAGTGAGCGCGGGCTCTGCCGGGGCCTTGCCGGTGGCCGGTTTCATCCGGGCCCGTTGTTCCAGGTCCTCCGCGACACGGTTCGCGAGCTCCCGCAGCGCGGCCGTCCTCGGCTCCCAGGACGAGCGGGCGCGAGTCGATGACGCACAGCGAGCCCAGGACTTCCCCGTGGACGTCCGCAGCGGTGCGCCCGCGTAGCTGCCCACGATGCCGTCGCGCACCAGCGGGTTGTCACGGAAGTAGGGATGGCGCCGGGCGTCCGGTACGACGAGCGGCTCGCGCCCCTGCACCACGTGGTGACAGAACGCCCAGTCGCGCGGCGTGCCCCGGTCCTTCGCGAGGGTGGGGGCAGGCCGACGTGGGCCTTGAACCACTGGCGCTCGCCCAGCACCAGCGTCAGCAGCGCCACGGGAACACCGAAGGCCTGGGCGACCTCCTTCACGAGCTGCTGGAGCTCCGCCTCGGGCGGTCCGTTGTCGACCAGGTGCATGGCCGCGATGCTCGCCAGCCGTTGCCGCTCCTGCTCCGCGGCCCCCTCCGCCGGAGGCGGCTGTGGCGCGAGCTGCCCTGCGAGTACGCGATGCAGCGTGTCCCGCATCACCTCCGAGGAGGCTCGGCGACTGAGCAACGCATGGATGCCCAGCGCCTCCTTGAGCTGCCATGCGCGGACGCGCAGCTCGTCGAAGGCAGTGACCACCACGACCTGCGTTGCGGCGGAGTCCTCCTGTTCCCGAAGCCACGTCAGCAACGCGAAGCCATCCAGCCGGGGCAGCGCCAGGTCCGTGACGAGCAGCAGGGGCGCACCTCGCTGGCGCACGACATCTTGGGCTTCCGCTCCATCCTTGGCGACGACGCCTTCCAGGCCTTCCTCCGTCATCAGGGACAAGAGACCAGCGGCTCGCTGTGGATCGGGCTCGGCGATGAGGGCGTAGCGGCGCATGCAGGAGCGAGGATGCTGCCACGGCTGCTGCCTGGCTCAAGGCCTCGTGTGGCGCGGGTTCGCCCGGAGCGTTTGTTTGGCTATCCGCGAGCCCTGGTGCATTGCGTCGGCGCGGGCGCGCTAGGCGTCTCGCTGCGGCGCCGCCGACTCCACGGATGCCTGGGGGTAGCGGATGAAGAGCCGGCGGAGGGCGCCTCGCTGCCGGCCCATCTCCTGCGCGCGCGACGCCGCGTCCACCAGCAGCATCAGCATGAGACCCACCCACGAGGGGACCAGCGGAATGACCCAGCCCGGGTCCGACGCCAGCCACGCCACCAGCGCCGTGTGCAGGACCGCCAGCGTCACCGCCCATCGGAGGACCGCGCCGGACGTGCGCGCGCGGCGGCAAAGCCAGACGAAGGCCGCAAGCACCGCCGCGGTCTCCAGAACGCCCAGCAGCGCCACCAGTCCCGACGAGCGCATCAGCCGGCCCGACCGCAGGTTGTCCAGAGCGAAGGCGTGAATCTCCACGCCGGGCACCGCCACCTGGCCGGGCAGGGTGCTCTGGCCATGCAGCCCCGTGGCGGTGACACCCACGAAGACTGTCTTGCCTCGCAGCGCCAGGTCCAAGCCCACCGAGCGCGGGTCCGCGTGGAGCAGGTCCGCCAGACTCACCCGGGGCAGCCAGTTGGGCGCGGGCAGCCGCATCAACGGCGCGCCTCGGTCCCATGTCGCCAGCTCACGCAGCGGCTCCGCCCGTTCGGGCGTCAGGTGCAGCGCGATGGCCAGTGCCAGCGAAGGCCAGGCCTGTCCGCTCACGCCCACGGCGTAAGGATATCGACGGATGACGCCGTCACTGTCCACCAGCATGTTGAGGGTTCCACTGCCCCGAGCCGCCATGCGCAGGGGCGCGATGCTCCCCGCCACCTCCCGGGCCTGGAGCCGCAGCGCGTGGGCGGGCAGGGCCAGCGGCGTTCCCAGGGCGCCATCCTGGAGGGGCGCCATCACCGGGACATCGTCCGTGAGCGCCGCGGCTCCCAGGACGACACCGTTCCCTTCCGAAATCGCTTCGGCCAGCCGGGCATCGCCGTCGCGCGCGAGGAGCCGTGCCTCCAGGTCCGCCGCCAAGGCTTCACCCGCGGGCTGCTCCGTCAGTCCGGAGCGGCGGAGCGCCTCCAGGATGTCCTCACCCAGCTCCAGCGCATCACGCGGCCCGGGCTGGTCGAAGACGACGTCCACCGCCACCGAGGAGGGGCGCTGGGCGGCGAGCGCATGGAAGGCGCGGGCCCACGTGGTGCGTGACAGCGGCCAACGCTCGCTCAGCGTCGCGAGGGCGCGGTCATCCACTTCCACCAGCACCAGGTCCGCGCTCGGCGGCACGGCGGGCAGGAGCCGGCTCACCGCCTGATCGTAGAGCGAGCGCTCCAGGAAGCCCGGTGCGCCACCGGTGGCCGCCGTCACCCCCGCCAGCGCGATGCCCACGCACGCACCCAGCACCCGCAATACGGCGGGCGAGGGCCGACGGAAACCGTCGCGGCGGTGGGGCTCGGCGGGACTGGAGTCCATGGGCGGGGGCCTGCTGGCAGGCAGGGCCCGGCCATCATGCGTGCGCGGGTGGGTGCACGCAACGCAACAGCCTCAGGGCTGGACGTCGAAGGCGTAGATCTTCGAGGGGAAGCCCACGAAGCCGTCTCCGTCCACCGCCATCACCCGCCAGAACCACTTGCCCTGACGGGGCCCGGGAATCGCCAGCTCCGGGCTGGCGCTGTCATACGTCTGGACGCTCGCGGCGAAGTCCGCCGTGCGGGCCACCTCCACGCGGTATGTCGCGGCGCCCTCCAGCGTCCGCCAGGACATCTTTGGGGCCGTGGCGAACGCGCCTCCTCGAGGGCCCACCAGCGTGGGCGCCGGCAGCAGTGGGCGAGGCGGCTCCGGTGGCGAGCCCAGCTTCGCGCGCGAGCCATGTCCGCCCGACACCTCGACCTGGGCTTGCTCCGTGCTGAGGGCCACCTTGCCTTCCAGTGTTTCCAGCCGGCTGGTGCCGTTGTCCTGGGCCGACACGCGGAACCGGGTGCCCCGCACTCCGGCCACCGCGCCGCGCGTGCGGACCTCGAAGATGGAGCCCGCGCCACCCGGCGCCGCGTCCGTCTCCACGGTGCCTCGCAGCATGTCCAACTGCACCTTGCGCTGGAGGTTCGCCATCAGCTCGATGGCGCCCACCCTGATGAGACTGTTCTCCACCACGCGCACCATGCTGCCGTCCGCCAGGGCCAGCTCTGCCCGGGCGTCCGCGCCAGTGCGCAGCAGCTCGCCCGGGTAGAGCGAGTCACCCACCGTCCGCGCGAGGAGCTGGGCTTCCGTCGCGCCGGCCTCCACCGCGCCGCTGGCCGCGCGCAGCCGGGCCACCGCGGGCTGGGCGGGCCGCTCCACGTAGGCGAACTGGAGCTGCGCGGGCTCGCCCTCCACGGACGGCGGCGCCATGGCGGACACACGCGTGCGGGGCACGCCCGCCGCCACCAGCACATCCGCGGCCCGTTTCGCCGCGGCCAGGCCCCGGCCGTCCAGCCGGTCCGCGTCCGGAAGCTTCGCCGCCACCGTCACGGAACGGATGGCGGGGCGTGCCAGGAGCGCTTGGGCCACGTGCGCCAGGCACGCGTCCGTCTCCGCGCCCTGGGGCGCCAGCGGCCGGCCGAACACGATTCGGCCGCTGTCGAAGCGCAGCCCGCCGCACGGCGCCTGCGTCTGCGCGGCGAGCGCGGGTGGACCCGCCAGCATCACCGCCATCATCCAAGGGGCTGTCCGCATCAACGCGTGCCTCCTCCCGTCGAAGGCTCGGCGACCTTCATGATGTTGAACTCGACGCGCCGGTTGTTCTCGCGCCCCTTGGCCGTCTCGTTGGTGTCGACCGGCTTCGCCTCACCATAGCCCACTGCGTCCAGCCGCTGCGCCGCGATGCCTTCCTTCACCAGGAAGGCCACCACATTCCTCGCCCGCCGCTGGGACAGGTCCAGGTTCTTCGCGTCGTTGCCCTGGTCATCCGTGTGGCCTTCCACACGGACCATCAGGAGCTGCGGGTTCGCCTTGAGCGTGGCGGCCACCTGCCGCAGCAGGCCGTGGGACCTGGCCAGAATCACGTCCTGGCCCGTGCCGAAGTACACCTTGTCCAGGATGACGATGCGCGCGCCCTCCACGCGCACCTGCGCCTTGCCCTGGTCCGGGCAGCCGTCGTCATCCTTCACGCCGTTGATGGTCTCCGCCTCCAGCGAGCACGGGTCCACGGTGTCCGGGACGCCATCCTGGTCGTTGTCGGGGTCGGGGCAACCGTCCTCGTCCTCGAAGCCGTCCAGGTCCTCCGGCTCGGTCGGGCACAGGTCCTCCGCGTCGACGACGCCATCCTTGTCGGTATCCACCGGCGCGGGTGGCAGCGCCAGGGGCGCCGGGGCCGGTGCGGGCTGGCCCGCCTCGGTGGGCGGCTGGTGGGCGTTCGGGTCGTCCGGGCAGCCGTCCTCGTCCTGGAAGCCGTTGAAGCTCTCCGGCTCGGTGGGGCACACGTCGGTGACGTCGGGGATGCCGTCACCGTCATCGTCCGGGTCCAGGCAGTTGTCGTCGTCCTGGAATCCGTCGAAGTCCTCGGGCCCCAGGTCGCAGACCGGCGCGGCGGAGGCGGGGCCGCCCTTGGATTCGAACGGCGTCCAGGCCACACCCGCGAGCACGCGGAAGGACGGGGTGCCATAGCCCCGCGACAGGCCCGGGCCCGCGCCCACATGCGCGGCCAACCCCGGAGTGAAGTGGTACTTCAGCGCGGCCAGGGCTTCCATGGGCCGCTCCTCGGCGCTCGTCTCCTTCAGGCCCAGCGCGCCCGCCAGGGTGGCCTGCACCGTGAGGGACTGCGTGAGGGGCACCTCGGCGCCCACCGCGTAGGCGAACTCGTTGCCCACGCGGAGGTTGCGCAGCTGCTCCTCGCGGCGGACGTTGAAGCCCACGTTGGCCAGCAGACGGACGGCGGTGGTGGCCCACTCCGCCACGAAGCGCGGCTGGAACGTCACCGTGTCCGAGCCCAGGAACTTCGAGCCGCCGCCCGTGGGCAACGTCAGCGGCGCCGTCACCGCCGGTGGATGCCGCTGTCGGTGGAGAGCAGGCGGACCTTCGGCACCAGCCGCAGGGCACCCACGCCCGTGGTCCCCACGCCGTTCGACAGGTCCGGCGCCACCGCGGCGGCGGGCTCCGACGTCGTGTGGGAGATGGGCAGCGCGACGCCAAGCTCCACCCGGTCGAACAGCGAGATGGCGCCCATCAGGTCCAGCGTGAGCTGGCTGTCGACGATGCGGTAGAGGAACCGGTCCGCTCGCGGGTCCACGAGGTTGAGCGGATCATTCGCGTAGTTGAGCGACGCGCCCAGGTTCCAGGAAAGGTGCGGCGCGATGCGCGCGCCATGCATGCCGAGCACGTCATGGGCACCCGGGGCCGGCTTGTACTGCTGCACGTCGATGGCCTGCGACGCCGCGGGTTGGGCGCTGGCGGTGGCCGAAGCCACCAGCAACAACGGGGCGGCGAGCCGTGTCACGCGGCGAAGGAAGCTGCGCGGTGAGGACGGTGTGGTGTGAGGAAAGCGCATGGAAGGTCGAGGCTGGGATGAGCCCCGCCGAGGAGCCGTGAAGGTTGTCACCGGCGGATGACTGACTCAAGAAACGATGAGCCGTCGGTGTCTCAGTTGTTCGGAGCCGCCCCGGCGACATGCAACTCGATGACGTGTCGTCGCGCGAAGCCTGGGCGGCGCGCACGCGGCGGCAGGGGCGCGAACTACACGGCGGCGGCGAGCAGGCGTGAGACGTGCTCAGCCAGCGCGGGCAGCGGCTGCGGCTTGGAAAGCACCAGGTCCACGCCCAGCGCCTGCGCGCGGTCGGTGAGCTCCTGGGTGGCGAACGCCGTCAGCAGCACCACCCGCGTCTGGGGCGTGTAGCGGCGCACGAAGTCCGCCAGCATCAGCCCTTCTTCGGAGAGCGTTCCGCTCAGGCGCAGGTCGCTGATGACCAGGTCGTAGCGGCCCGTCGTCATCAGGTCCAGGGCCTCATTCAACGCACCGGCCGAGTCCACGCGGTAGCCGGCTCCGGAGAAGAACTGGCCCAACACCCAGCAGAGGGAGGACTCGTCGTCGACGATCAGGATGTTCTGCGCCACGGAGCGGGCCCTCAAGCAAGCTCAGGGCCAGAGACGGGCTTGTCTCGGTTCCAAGTAAATTCCGGTGCTTGCTCCCGCGCCCCGGCTCGCGACTGCTTGCTGTGTCCAGGTTACGGATCCGGTTTCTGGAATCCGGACCGGTTGATGCCCAGGCGCTTCAGCCGTTCGTAGAGGGACGACCGGGGGATGCCGAGCCGCGCGGCGGCGCGCTCCACGTGGCCGTGCTCGCGGCGGAGGATGCGCTCGATGTGGCGGCGCTCCAACTCCTCGAGGGTGAGGTGGTCGTCGGCATCGGAGGCGGGCTCGCCGGCGGTGGCCTCGAAGCGCAAGTCTCCCCGGGACAGGGGCCCGCCGCCGGACAGCAGCACCGCGCGCTCCAGCACGTTGCGCAGCTCGCGGATGTTGCCAGGCCAGGCGTAGCGGGTGAGGGCCGTCTCCGCGTCGGGTTGCAGCCCCACGCCGCCGCGGCCTCGCGCCGCGCCCAGCTCCGCCAGGAAGTGGTGCGCCATCCCGACGATGTCCTCGGTCCGCTCACGCAGCGGGGGACATGGAGGATGAGCGTGCTGACGCGGAAGTAGAGGTCGCTGCGGAACCGCTTGTCCCGGGCGGCCACGGCCAGGTCCTGGTGCGTGGCCGCGATGAGGCGCACGTCCACGCGGCGGTCCCTCACGTCGCCCAGCCGCCGGAAGCGCTTCTCCTCCAGCACCTTCAAGAGCTTGGGCTGGACGGCCGAGTCCATGTCGCCAATCTCGTCCAGGAAGAGGGTGCCTCGGTCGGCGACCTCCAGCAGGCCCTGCTTGGCGGCCACCGCGCCGGTGAAGGCGCCCTTCTCGTGGCCGAACAGCTCCGAGTCGAGCAAGTCCTTGGAGAGCGCCGCGCAGTTGAGGTCCACGAAGGGCGCGTCCTTGCGCGGGCCGCCTTCATGCAGCCACCGCGCGAGCACGCTCTTGCCGCTGCCCGTCTCGCCGGTGATGAGCACCGGGCTGTCACTTTCGATGATGCGTTCGGCCTGCGCCTGGAGCGCGCGGATGGCGGCGCTGCCACCCATGAAGGGGTTCACCGTCCCACGGACGATGCGCGAACGCTCCGCCAGCAGCCGCTGCCGCTCGCGGCGCTGCGACACCAGCCGGTCCAACACCACCTTGAGGACGGCCAGCTCCACCGGCTTGGTGAGGAACTGCTCGGCGCCTTCCTTCACGGCCTGGACGGCCAGTTCGATGGAACCATGGCCGGTGAGCACCACCAGGGGCACCGAGGCGTCGATGTCCTTGAGGCGCGGCAGCAACTCCAGCGCGGTGCCGTCCGTGAGCCGGTAATCCACCACGGCCACGTCCGGACGCGAGGTGCGGAACGCCTCCTGCGCCTCGGCGAGGCTGGTGGCCTCGTCCACATCGAACCCATGGGCGGTGAGAAAGCCTCTCATGCCCAGTCGGATGCCGGGCTCGTCGTCCACGAGAAGGATTCGGGTGCGCGTCATGAAGTCAGGGAGTCTACGCGCTGGGTTGATACACGCGAAGAAACAGCAGGAAGCAGCAGTGTGACTTCCGCGCCGCCCTCCGGGTGATTGCGCAAGCGGATGATACCCTGATGCTCCTCCAGGATGCGTTGGACGATGGACAGGCCCAGCCCCGTGCCGCCGCGCCGCTTGCTGAAGAAGGGCTCGAAGACATGGGACAGGTCCTCCGCGCGGAAGCCCGGCCCACCGTCGCGCACGGTGCACCGCACCCAGGCCCGGCCCGCCTCTTCCACTTCTTCCGTCGCCACCCGCACCGCGCTGCCCGCCGGTGAATGCTGCACCGCGTTCTCCACCACGTTGCGAAACACGTGAAACAAACGCCGGGCATCCATGCGAACGCGGGGCAGCTCCGCCGCCAACTCGCGATTCACATTCACACCGGCGCGCTCACTGGCCAGCGCGCACGCGGAGAGTGCATCCACCACCACCGGGAGCACGGGGCCTTCCACCCATTCACCGCGGGTGGGGCGGCCGTACTCGAAGAGCTCTTGCGTGAGGTGGTTGAGGCGCTTCACCTCACCGCGCAGCACGTCGACGTAGGGCTTGAGCTCCGCGCGCGCGCCGAAGGTCGCCTCCACCGCGTCGACCACCGCGGAGATGGAGAAGAGGGGGTTGCGGACCTCGTGGGCCACGCCCGCGACGATGGCGCCCATGGCGGCCATCGTCTCACTGCGCCGCAGGCTGGCCTGGAGCTCCAGGAGACGTGTCACCTCCGTGGCCACCAGGATGATGCGCGAGTCCTCGCCGCCGGCTTCCTCCACCCACGTGGCGGATACCTCCCACGTGCGGCGCGACACCGGATCGCCCAGCTCGCGCGTGGCGCTGGCGCGGGTGCGGCGCAGCTCCTCCACCAACGGCAGTGCGTGTGACCAGGGTGGGGCACTGGCCGCGGTGAACAGCGGCTGACCGGACGGGTCCATGCCTCCAAAGAGCGCGATGGCGGCGGCGTTGAGGCGCTGGACGGTGCCATCCGACCCCAACACCATCAGCGGCGAGGCCACCGCGTCGAAGGTGCGGCGCCATTCCTGGGCGGAGCGGCGGAAGCTGTCATGCAGGCGCTGGCGCAGGTCATCCGCGAGCCGCCGGTCGGTGATGTCGGTGACGACGCAGCCGACATGCAGCTCCGCCTGCGCATCCAACGCGGAAGCGGCGGCGCGGCTGCGCACCCACCGCACGCGGCCGTCGGCGCAGATGATCCGGTGCTCCAGCTCCGCCTCGGCGCCGGGGGCCGGCCCTCGATGCCGGCCCGGTAGCGGGCGCGGTCCTCGGGGTGGATCATCTCCGCCCACAGCGGGGGCGGTCCGCCATCCGGCGCGGGCTGGACGAACGCGGAGGCGGCATAGCCGGTGGTGCGCTCGATGACGGGCGTGCAGTAGAACTCGCGCAGCCTCCCGCCGCGCAGCTTGCCGCCCCACAGGTAGTCCGGCAGCGAGCGCGTCAACACGTCCAGCCGGCCCTCGTGCTCCTGGAGGCTCTTCTCCGCGCGCATGCGCTCGGTGAGCTCGGACATCGCGGCGATGACACCCAGCACCTCGCCGTTCGCGCCGCACACGCGCAGGTAGCTGCCGAACCAGAAGCGGCTCTCGCCCGGAGCGGCGGGCGTCTCCACCTGGAGCAGGGTGTCCTGGATGGAGGCCCCCGTGCTGAGCGCCAGTTGGAGGCGCGGAGCGATGCGCTTGCCCAGGTCGGGCATCACCTCGGTGACGTGCCGGCCCAGATGCCGCTCCGCGGGCAGGCCATGCATCGCCGCCAGGGCCGTGTTGATGTGGACGTAACGCAGCTCGCGGTCGAAGAAGGCGAAGCCCACGGGCGTCACGTCCATGACGGCTGCGCGAAGCGCGCTGGCGTCATCCGCGCTGCGCAGGGCAGCGTCCCGTGCGCGGTGCGCGCGCTCCCGGGTCCGCAGGAGCAACAGCGCCAGGGTGCCGCTGATGAGCAGCCCCACGGCGGCGGTGAGGAGGACGCGGGCAGGGGGGCTCACCGCCCCGGAGTAGCTCCAGACTCCCTCGACGGCCGCGGAGAGAGTCGTGGCCACGAGGACGGCCAGCAGCAACTGTCGACGGGAAGGAAACTCGTGCATGCGGTGGGCGGCGAGCGCGGGAGCTTAACCGCAATCCCCGGTCGGACGGTGGCTCGTCGGGCATTGGCGTGCCGCCCTGATGGCGTCGCGGACGAGGGAACGGGCCCATGGATGTCTACATTCGGAATATTGGGGCCTGGGGCTAGATTGGTGGCCGCCGACCTGGATGCTCTCACCGAGATGCCGATTCCATCATGACCCTGGCAGTCCCCCTGCTCGTCGACGAAGTGCCGCGGACATCCCTTCCCACCTCCCACCCCCACGTACTCGCCACGCCGGAAGCCTTCGCCCAGGACCTTCAGGCGCTCAAGCAGGAGCTGGAGTCATCGCTCGGCGAGGCGGACCTGGCACACGCGCGAAAGATTGAACGCTGGGGCCGGGCCTGTTCCGTGCTGGGCTACGCGACGGCGTGGCTGATGCCCAATCCCGTGTCGGCGCTGCTCATCGCGCAAGGCAACACGGCGCGCTGGACGATGATGGCCCATCACATCACGCACCGGGGCTACGACAAGGTGCCGGGCGTGCCGGCGCACTACACGGGCAAGCGCTTCGCCACCGGGTGGCGCCGCTTCCTGGACTGGCCGGATTGGATTCATCCCCAGGCGTGGCGGCATGAGCACAACGTGCTGCACCACGGACACACGGGGGAGACGGCGGACCCGGATCTGGTGGAGATGAACACGGAGTGGCTGCGCCAGTCGCGCATGCCCATGCTGGCCAAGTACGCGCTGGTCGCGTTCTTCGCCTGCACGTGGAAGGTGACGTACTACGCGCCCAACACGTTCCTGGAGTGGCGGCGCTTCGAACGCAAGCGCGCGGGAGGCGCGGACGAATCAGGCACGCTGCCCCTCATCACCGCCTTCAACCCGTTCACCGTCGAAGGCCGTGCCTTCTGGTGGACGTGTCTGCTGCCCTACGCGGGCCTGCGCTTCGTGCTGCTGCCCGCGCTCTTCGCGCCACTGGGCGCGTGGGCCGTCCTCAGCGTCTTCGCCAACAGCGTCTTCGCGGAAGTGCTCACCAACATCCAGAGCTTCGTGCTGATCGCGCCCAACCACGCGGGGGACGACCTCTACCGCTTCGAGGGCCGGGCGCGCAGCGGCGCGGAGTTCTCCGTGCGGCAGGTGGTGGGCTCGGTGAACTACGCCACCGGCAACGACGTGGTGGACTTCCTCCACGGCTGGCTGAACTACCAGATCGAGCACCATCTCTGGCCCAGCCTGCCCATGACGCGCTACCGGCAGGCGCAGCCCAAGGTGAAGGCGCTGTGCGAGAAGCACGGCGTGCCCTACGTGCAGGAGGGCGTCTTCCGCCGCGCGAAGCGGTTGGTGGACATCATGGTGGGGCGGACGTCCATGCGCGCATGGGGGCCGGCTCCGCGCGGCTGAGGTCCGCGAGGCGCCGGGCTCAGGCGGAGGGCTGTGTTTCGCTGGCAGCCCCTTCCCGGGTTGCCTCGGCGAGCAGGGCGCGCACCTCGTCGTCCTCCGTCTGCGCGAAGTCGCGGTACCACAGGCCCACGGAGTAGAAGGGTTCGGGCATGCGGACGCAGACGACCTCGTCCGCGACCTGAGCCAGGCTTTCGCAGGACTCGGCGGCGGCCACGGGCACGGCCACGATGATGGCCGCGGGCTCCAGGAGCCGCAGCGCCGCCACGGCCGCCCGCATCGTCGTTCCCGTGGCCAGCCCGTCGTCCACCAGGATGACGGTGCGCCCACGCACGTCGGGGAGCGGCCGGCCCTCCCGGTAGCGCTCTTCACGCCGCTGGAGCTCCACGGCCTCGCTGCGCGCCGCGGCTTCAATCTGTTCGCGGCCGATGTTCAGCTCGTCCACGACCTCGCGGTTGAGCACCCGCACGCCCCCGGAGGCGATGGCGCCCATGGCCAGCTCCTCGTGGCCGGGCGTGCCCAGCTTTCGGACCAGGAAGACATCGAGCGGCACTCCGAGCTTCCGCGCGACTTCGGCGCCCACGGGCACGCCGCCCCGTGGCAGCGCCAGCACCAGGGGGCCGGGTTGCCGCGCATGGCGTCGCAGGTGGTCGGCGAGCACGCGGCCTCCCTCATAGCGGTCCTGGAATTCGGGCTCTCGCATACCGCGACTCCTCGCCGCTTCCTGGAATGGAGCGGGCGCTCGTCAGGGAAAAGGTGGCCACGCCGGTGGCCTCGTGGAACGGGACGGGCGTTCGCGCTGGCACCCGTCGCTCGCCTGGGCTCCCGTCTTCCCACCGCGGAGGGGGCGTGCTCGTCCGCCGCGCTCCCGGTGTTGCTCACGCGATGATTTCTGGCCGCCCAGGCTGATGGGGCACCGGCGGGTCATGAATGCCGGGTGGCTTGATTTCGGGCGGCTGCGGCGGCTCGATTTCCGGCGGTTGTCGCGTAGGCGGGTCCTTCTTCGGCGGCGCCTGTGGCCCGGGAGGCTCACGCCCGGGCTTCTTGTCGGGGTCGGGGTCCTTCACGGGCGAGTCAGGTGTCGTCGGTACCTCGGGCATGCCGTGTTGCTCCTCTCGGGTTGACCAGCACGAAAGACAGTGGGCACGCCCGAGCCTGCGGGCACCGTCCTCGTTGCCCAGTCAACGCGAGGACCTCCGGGCCCCAGGCCGTCCGGTTGGTGGTCAGCCATCCCCCGCGGACGCGAGCGAGGCAGCCCCTTCCCGTCTGCTGCACCGCGCCATCGCCGCCGTCACGTTCCGTGGAGCGAAGGACACGAGCCAGAAGGAGGCGGACGATGAAAGCTGCCCTATGGGGAATCGGTGGCGCGGGGCTGGGCCTGGGGCTGATGTACTGGACGGACCCACGCAGTGGCCGCTGGCGCAGGTCCCATCTGCAGGGGAAGGCCGTCCACGCGGCGCATGAGGCGGGAGGCGCGGTGGGCGTCGTCGCTCGGGACCTCTCGCAGCGCTCGCGCGGTGTCTTTTTCGAATCGATGCGCAAGCTGCACCGGGAACCGGTGGAGGACCTTGTCCTGGAGGAACGGGTGCGCTCGGCCCTGGGCCGGGTGTGCTCACATCCCGGAGCGATTCGCGTGATGGCTCGGGATGGCGTGGTTCGATTGGAAGGCCCCATTCTTCGCGAGGAACTCCGGCGCGTGCTGCCCCGCATCGGCAAGGTGCAGGGGGTGCATGGGCTGGACAACCAGCTTGTTCCGTATGCGGAGGGCTCAGCGCACCCGGCGCTGCAAGGAGGCAGCATGCGCTCGGGTGAGTCGAGGCCCTTCTTTCAGGAGCACTGGTCGCCGTCCGAACGACTCTTCGGGGCGCTGGGCGGCCTGACGCTGACGGCCTGGGGACTGGGGCGCCGGGGAGTGACGGGAACCCTGGCGGCCCTGGGCGGCGTGATGCTGGGCACGCGGGCCTTCACGAACCTGGGGCTGCGACGGCTCACGGGGATGGGCGCGGGACGGCGGGCCATCACCCTTCACAAGGACATCAACGTGAACGCGCCGGTGGAGGAGGTGTTCGCCTTCTGGAGAGAGATGCAGAACTTCCCGCGGTTCATGACACACGTGGATGAAGTGATTCCGGGCGTCGAGGGCCGCTCGCACTGGAAGGTGCGCGGGCCCGCTGGGCTGCACTTCGAATGGGATGCCGTCGTCACGAAGTTCGTGCCCAACAAGGTGCTGGCCTGGAAGAGCGTGGAGGGCACGGCGGTGGAGAACCTGGGCGTCATCCACTTCGAGTCCACGCCGCGTGGCGGAACTCGGGTGGACATCCGGCTGTCCTACAACCCGCCAGCGGGGGCCATTGGCCATGCCTTCGCGAAGCTGCTGGGCGCGGACCCGAAGAAGCAGATGGATGACGACCTGCTGCGCTTCAAGTCGCTGCTGGAGCGGGGGAGGGCCACCGGCCGTGAGACGGTGACGCGCGAGCAGGTCGCGCCCCGGCGTATGGCGCCCCGGGGCCCCCTCACTCACTAGGCGATGCCGGCCCCGGCGCTTCAATCCATCGCTGAGTCGCTGGGGCTTCGTTTCCCGACTGGGGCTCGTCAGGAGGCGCTGTTCGAGGCGCCCATTCAGCGGGCCAAGACACCTGAAGCCCCGCTGCGAGCCTTCATATGCCACGTTCCAGCTGTCCGGCCGCTTGGCGATTCCAGTGGGCGCGCTGCAGGCGCGCGACATGCGCTGACTGGACCCCCCGGCGTGCTCTGGCACAATGCGGAATGTCGCGTGGCTCCCTTCGGACGCACCGGAGGCAGCGTGCGCAGGGGGCGCGATGCGGCTCGACCTCGCGGATCTTCGCTTGTTCCTCTGCATCGTGGATGCGGGGAGCATCACGCAAGGTGCCCAACGCGCGAACCTGACGCTGGCATCCGCGAGCGAGCGTCTGCGCAGCATCGAGGATGCGGTGGGCGTCAAGCTGCTCGAGAGGCGGCCCCGGGGCGTGGTGACGACCGAGGCCGGTGATGCACTCGTGCACCACGCCCGGTTGATCCTGCATCAACAGGAGTTGTTGAAGGATGAATTGAATGCGTTTGTTTCAGGCCGGCGCGGCACCATTCGCCTCTATGCCAACACCGCGGCGCTGACTGAGTACCTGCCCGAGAAGCTGGCGCCATGGCTTGCCAGGCACCCGAGGCTGAACATCGACCTGAGAGAGCGAACCAGCGCGGATATCGTCAAGGCGGTCGAGGCAGGCCTGGCGGAGGCCGGACTGATTTCGGACGCCGTGGAGACGGGCACGCTTCAAGTCCGCCCGTTGGAGCCCGCCCCCCTGGTGCTCATCATCCCCGCCGGGCACCCGCTGGCTGTATCCAAGAGCCTCGCGCTCCGTGATGTGTATCGGGAGCCCTTCGTCGGTCTGGCGGCCGAGAGCGCCTTGCAGGAGCACATTGACGGGCACGCACGTCGCGCGGGCTTCGAGGTGTCCTTCCGCGTCCGGATGAAGGGCTTCCGGGGGCTGTGCGAGATGGTGTCTCACGGCGTGGGCCTGGGCATCGTCCCGGAGCGCGTTGCCAATCGGCACCAGCGGGAGGGCACCTATCGGAAGGTGCCCCTTTCGGAGGCCTGGGCCCAGCGCCGGCTCTGTGCCTGTTTCCAGGACTGGGACGGCCTGTCATCTCCTGTTCGTGCGTTGCTGGAGTACCTGCTCGGTGGGGGAGAATGACGGCACACCCGTGTCATGGGCGCCCGGTGTTCTACTGCGGAGCGCTCCCCGGTCTTGCGAGCACCCAGCGCGGCCATCGCCATGGCGCGCGAGCGCGCGGTCACGTTCGGGTCTGGCGCGTTGGCGATGAACGCGACGTAGGGTGAAAGCGCCTCGTTTCCATCACCGCAGTGGACGTCCACCACCGCGTCGACCCGGTCGAATATCTCGTGGGTGAGCACATGCGCGATGCGCTCCGTGGGCGTGCCAGAGGCGTTGCCAGGTAAGACACGGTTGAGGTTCTTCCAGTCATCCGGGCCGTAATACACGGTGCGCCGCTGGAAGGACGGCACGTTGGCGATGTGGACGATGACCACCGTGCCACGCATCGCCTCGGGTTGGAGCTTCGCGGCGATTCGCTGGAGCGTGAGGATGGGCACGTACTCCGCGCCGTGGATTCCCGCCATCAGCGCGACCACGGGCCCCGGCTTCGCGCCCCGTATCACCGTGACTGGCAACGGCGGCACGTCTTCAGTGCCACCTGGAATGGGGAGGTAGTGCCAGAAATGCTGCCAGGGTGAGAATGTTAGTGCAATCAAGTTGCTTTTGCATTCAAGTGTTCGTTATGGGGATTGCCCATGCTTGAAGCGAAGAAGCTGTCCAAACGTTATGGCGAGCACCTGGCCCTGGAGTGCCTGGACCTGTCCATCGGGGCGGGTGAGGTGTTCTGTCTGCTGGGGGCGAACGGGGCGGGGAAGACCACCACGCTGAACCTCTTCCTGGGCTTCATCACCCCCACGCAAGGCGAGGCACGCGTCGCCGGGTTGGAGGTTCAGCAACACGAGGCCCACGTGCGCGGGCTCCTGGCGTACGTGCCCGAGCTGGTGATGCTCTACCCTCGGCTGACGGGCCGGGAGAACCTGGCCTACTTCAACACCCTGGCGGGCCGGCAGGCGCTGTCCACCCAGGAGTCCAGCGGGTGGTTGGCGCGCGCGGGGCTGCAACCGGGGGCGATGGACGTCCCCGTTGGCCGCTATTCGAAGGGCATGCGGCAGAAGGTCGGCATCGCCATCGCGCTGGCGAAAGGCGCGCGGGCCTTGCTGTTGGATGAGCCCACGTCGGGGTTGGACCCGCTGGCGTCCAACGAGCTCTCCGAGCTGCTCCTTCGCCTGAGTGGTGAAGGCATGGCGGTGCTCATGGCGACGCATGACCTGTTCCGCGCGAAGGAGTCTGGCACGCGGGTGGGCATCATGAAGTCGGGCCGGCTGGTGGAGACGCGCGCCACGCGGGACCTGGGGCACGCGGAGCTGGAGCAGCTCTACCTGGCGCACATGCGTGGCTGAGGACCGACGAATGATTCGAGCCATCGCCCGAAAAGAGTGGATGGAGCTGTCTCGCGACGGGCGCTTCCTGGGCGCGGGAGCCCTGGTGTTCTTGCTGGCCACCGTAGGCATCGCGGTCGGCGCGCTCCATGTCCGGGACTCCCGGGCCGAGCGCGAAGCGGGTGCTCGCCTGACGCGCCAGCATTGGTTGGAGCAGGGAGAGAAGAACCCGCATTCGGCCGCGCACTACGGTGTCTGGGCGTTCAAGCCGGAGTCCGTCCTGGCCACATTTGACCGCGGCGTGGAACCGTATCTGGGCGTCGCCGTCTACCTGGAGGCGCACAAACGGAATGCCACCCAGTACCGGCCCGCGGCGGACGCCACGGCGGCGGCGCGCTTCGGAGAGCTCACGGGGGCCGGGGTCCTCCAGCTCCTGCTGCCTCTGCTGATCATCCTGCTGACCTACTCCGCGTTCACCACCGAGCGGGAGCAGGGAACGCTGCGCTTGCTGTTGAGCTCCGGCGTGCGTCGGCATCAGCTCGTGCTGGGCAAGGCCCTGGGTGTAGGGCTGGCGCTCGCGGCGCTGCTGGTGCCCCTCTTCGTGGTTGCCGTGGTGTTGGTGGTGGGCCTGGGCGGCGGAGCGGGCGTCTCGCCGGGCGAGCTGCTGGGGCGTCTGTCGGGGCTGGCACTGGGGTATGGGCTGTACCTGTCGGGCTTCGTGTTCCTGGGGCTGGCGGTCAGCGCGCGGGCGCGGACCTCCCGGGGGCCTTGGTGGTGCTGTTGGGCGCGTGGATGGTCAACGCGCTGCTGGTGCCCCGGCTCGCGGTGGACGCGGCCCGGGCGTGGGTGCCGGTGCCCACGGCGCAGGACTTCGCGCGGCAGCTGGCGGAGGACTACGAGAAGGGCCTGAGCGGTCATGATCCGGCGGACCAGCGACAGGCTGCGCTCGAGCGCGAGACGCTGGCGCGCTACGGCGCGGCGTCCCTGGAGGCGCTCCCCGTCAACTTCCGGGGCATCGCGCTCCAGGCAGGGGAGGAGTACAGCAACCGCGTGGGAGCGCAGCGCTTCGGCGAGTTGGAGACCCGCTACGGTGAACAGGAGCGACTGCACCGCTTCTTCGCGCCGCTGTCGCCCATGCTGGCGCTGCGGCACCTGTCGGCGTCGCTCGCACGGACGGACATGTCCGCGCACCTTCGCTTCACGAAGCAGGCGGAACAGTACCGGCAGGGGCTGGTGAAGCAGATGAATGACGCCATCACGTTCCGCTCGAAATACGGCGACGTGAACTACAAGGCGGACGCGTCGCTGTGGCGTGAGGTGCCGGAGCTGAGCGTGGACGAGGAGCGGCTCTCGGATGCGCTGGGCGCGCAGGTGCCGGAGCTTCTCCTGCTGGGCCTCTGGCTGGCGTGGACCACCCTCTTCGCGCTGCGCGCTTGCGAACGCCTGAGCGCCGTCTGAGGCACGACGAGACCATGAACATGTCATTGCTTCGACACGAGTGGTTCCTGCTCCGGAAGGACCGGATGCTCGCCTTCTCCGCCGCGCTTCTGCTCGGCTTGATGGCGTTGGGCCTCTACAACGGTTGGCGTTTCACCCGGGACCTGCGGACCTACCAGCAGCGCCTCGTCACCCAGGAGACGGAGCGGCGGGCCCGTCTGGCGGAGCAGGCGGAAGCCTTGCGCCAGGGGCGAGGGCCGGAGCTGCCGCCCTGGAAGAGCCCGGCGATGCCGGTGCCAGTGGGCAACACGCTCGTCCAGCCCGAAGCCCTGCTCCCTCCGGGGCCGCTGGGCGCATTCACCGTGGGGCAGATGGACCTGTTGCCGTCCGCCTATCAGGTGTCGCTCCAGGGGCGCCTCACGGACTTCGCGCGTGACACGCTGGAGCACCCGGTGCACCTGGCGACAGGAACGTTGGACCTGTCGTTCGTGCTGCTCTACCTGCTTCCCCTGTTCGCGCTCGCGTTCTCCTTTGACCTGGTGTCGCGCGAACGCGAGGACGGAACGCTTCGGCTGGTGCTCGTGCAGGCCACGGGCCTTCGCGGCTGGGCGCTGCGAAGGCTCGCGGTCCGCGCGGGTGTCCTGCTGGGCCTGTGCGTGCTGGCGGGCGTCGCAGGCTACGCGCTGACGGGCGGGGCAGGGGGCTGGGGCGGTTGGCGGGCTGGCTGACGTTGGTGGTCGGGTACGGTGCCTTCTGGTTCGCGCTGGCGCTGGCTGTGAATGCGCGGGCCTTGAGCTCCGCCACCAATGCGCTGGTGCTCGTGGGGGCGTGGCTGGTGTTGGTGGTCGTGGTGCCCGCGGTGGCGCAGTTGGGCGTGAGTGGCCTGTATCCGGTGCCGTCCCGCGTGGCGCTGGTTGGGGCCACGCGCGAGGCGTCGCTGGAGGCGCAGAAGCGCGGCAGCGAGGTGCTGTCCGCCTACTTCGAGGACCATCCGGAGCTGGCACCCAAGGGGGCCAAGGCGGAGGGGTACTGGCCCACGGCGCTGGCCGTGCAGGACGAGGCGGCCCGGGCGACCGCGCCCGTGGTGGCGGCCTTCCAGTCGCAGTTGGAGCGGCAGCAGGATGCGTTGGGGGTGCTGCGCTTCCTGTCTCCCGCGCTGGCTTTCCAGCAGGCGCTCCAGGACGTGGCGGGCACGGGAGGCTCACGGCACGAGCACTTCTTGCGCCAGGTCGACCACTTCCACACCACGTGGCGTGAGGCACTGCTTCCTCGCGTCTTCTCGGGAGCCACCTTGGGGGCCGCGGAGCACGCGCGGCTGCCTCGATTCGCCTATGTCGAGCAGCCTGGCACCGACATCGTGCCCCAGGTGGCGCTGGGGCTCCTCGCGCTCGTACTGCCGACGCTGCTGGCGTTGGGGCTGGGCCTGGCATGGTTGGGACGGCCCCGCATCGCTTGAGCGTGTGGCCGTCGTCGTCGTCGCGGTTCGCGGCCCGCGAGGAGGAATCCTCGCGGGCCGTTGCGCTGTGCCTCAACGGTGCTGGCATGCGCGGTGCGCGAGCTTCAGCGCGGAGCGGCGCTCGTAGCGCCTGTGTGACGTGGCTGGCTCGTATCTCCCGTGTGTGGGCGCGCGTCTCGTCACGCCGCGCACGGGCACGTGCATCTCTGGATTGTCGAACAACGCGGCTCCGGAATTCGCCGGGGCCGGCTTCCCCCTGGAATGACTGTGATGCGCTCCTCCTCTTCCTCCGTTCCTGATGCAGCCTGCGACTGCGCCCATCACCGGGCTCAAGCCGCCACCGACCCGAACGAGCCCATGAAGGTGCCGGGAGGCCGCTGGTCGATGCTGGTGCCGTTGCTGGCGTGCGCGGTATGCCCCACCTGCCTGGCGACCTATGCACAGGTACTGTCGTTCCTGGGCGTGGGACTGTCGCTGACGGAGTCCGCGCACCAGGTGTTGCTCGCCGTAGCCGTCACCGTGTCATTGGCCGTGAGTGGCTGGCGGTCGCGGCGTCTGCGGCGGGTGGGCCCACTGCTGGTGACGGCCGCGGGGTGCGCGCTCCTGGTGCTGGGGCATGCGCTGGAAGAGGACCCGGTGCTGACCTGGAGCGGGGTGGCGGTGTTGCTCGCGGGGGGCCTGTGGGAGCGCCGTGTCTGGCGCCGGATCTTCACCCGAGGTTCCGCATGCGAGCGTCCCGCCGTCCAGCCCTGAGCAGGCGGGACGGCGGGACTCCGGAGCGGGATTCAGAGCGTCTGGAGGAACGCGAGCAGGGCGTCTCGCTCCGGAAGTGTGTTGCCTGTCTCAACCCCGCCGAACGGAGCGGCGCGGACAAGCGTTCTCGGTTGTTGGGATTTTCCTCGAGCCCACGCGCGCAAACCTTGCGCACAGCGGGTCTCGATGTCGGACGTGCGCACATCTTGCGCGTGTCCTCGGGGCTTCCTCCGTGCTCAGTCGCTGGCCTGGGCCTTGCTGAAGCGCTCTCGCCGGGCCGGAATGACCTGGCTCCAGGAGACTTCATGGCCATTCGCGGTGCGCCACCGGCGGTCCATGTCATGTCCCCGGCGGAGTCCTTGGACTCGGGGGGCGTGGCCCCTGGGCGGCGCGCCGAGCCAGCGCGAAGCGGGGGAGGAAGTTCCTGCGCTCAGGCGTTCAGCGCGGATAGGCTCTTACCCCAGGACTCATGGCGGAAACCTTGTTCGAGGAATTGAAGCGGTACGTGGGGTTCAGCTCGGCGGACGAGCAGGCTCTCGTGACCTTGCACGCCACCGCGAAGCCCCACTTCGCGCGCTTCGCTCGCGTCTTCTACGACCGCATCCTGGAGCATGAAGGGGCTCGGCAGGCGCTCGAAGGGGGCGAGAGCCAGGTGGGCCACCTGCGCGGCGCCCTGCAGGTGTGGATGGACCAGCTCCTCCGCGGCCCTTGGGACGAGGCCTACTACGCGCTGCGCTGCCGCATTGGCCGCATGCACGTGCGCATCGCCCTGCCGCAGCACTACATGTTCGGCGCGATGAACATCCTGCGGCAGGAGTTCAACAGCCACATCGACGCCACCTACCTGGAGCAGCCCGCGGCGCTCCGCGCGGCCCGCTCCGCGGTGGGGAAGATGCTCGACCTGGAGCTGGCCATCATGCTCCACACGTACCGGGAAGATCTGCTGGCGCAGCAGGCGCGCAGCGAGCGGCTGTCCACCTTTGGCCAACTGGTGGGTTCCATCGGCCACGAGCTGCGCAATCCGCTGGGCGTCATCGAGACGTCGCTCTACATCCTCCGGGGGCGCCCGGGGGCCGTGGACGAGCGCACGATGAAGCACCTGGACCGCATTGGCGACCAGGTGGGCATCGCCAACCGCATCGTCTCCGACCTGCTGGACATGATTCGGGACCGGCCCCTGCACCGGCAGGAGGTCTGGTTGGACGAGGTCTGGCAGGAAGCGCTCAAGGCCGTGCAGCGGCCCGACACTGTCGTCGTGAGCGCGGAGGGACTGACCTCATTGCCCGCGGTTCAAGGAGACGCGGGGCAGCTGCGCCAGGTGTTCGTGAACCTGCTCGACAACGCCGTCCAGGCCCTGGAGGAGACGGGCGGGACGGTGTCACTGTCCGCCGCCACGCCCGAGCCGGGGATGGTGGAGCTGGTGCTGGAGGATTCCGGGCCGGGTGTCAGCGACGTCATCCGCCGCCGCCTCTTCGAGCCGCTGATGACGACGAAGGCGCGCGGCATCGGGCTCGGGCTCGCGCTGGTCAAGCGCATCGTGGAGCGGCATGGAGGGAGCATCGCGTATGTCCCCCGTCCCGGAGCGGGTGCGCGCTTCGTGATTCGGCTTTCCCTCGTCGCTTCGGAGGAGACGCATGCGCCAGTACCTCCTGCTGGATGACAACCTGGCGTTCGCGGAGAACCTCGCGGAGATTCTGCGCGACGGCGGGGACGCGGCCACTGTCGTCACGAGCGGTGACGAGGCCGTGCGGTTGGCGCGCACCACGCGCTTCGACGTCCTGCTGACCGACATGCGCATGCCCGGCATGAGTGGCGCGGATGCCGTGCACCACCTCCGCCGCGTGGATCCGGGCCTGGCCGCGGTGGTCATCACCGCGCACCCACGCCAGAATGACTTGGAGACGGCCCGGCGCGAAGGTCTGCTCGCGGTGCTGCCCAAGCCCGTGCCCATCCCCACGTTGGTGGAGCTGCTGTCCGGTGCTCGCCGGGATGGGCTGGTGGTGCTGGTGGAGGACGACCCGGCGCTGAGCGACAACATCGCCGAGCTGCTGCGCGGGCGCGGCTTCTCCTGTGTGACGGCGGCCTCGGTGCTGGACGCGGACCGAATCCTCTGCGTGCAGCCCTTCGCCGCGCTGGTGGACCTGCGCGTCCCCGGGGGGCCGGATGGTGAGGCCCTGCGACGGCTGCGCGCGCGCTATCCGCACTTGCCCACGTTCGTCATGACGGCCTATCCCGACGCGGCCCCGCTTGACGGGACCACGGGCGTCTTCTCCAAACCCTTCGACCCAGGCGTGCTGATGGAGGTGCTGGAAACGGCGCACGCGGCACGCCCCACCCACGCCTCATGAGCGAGCCCACCTCTCCGTCCCGTCCGTCCGTCCTGGTGGTGGATGACAACGCGGCCTTCCTGGACAACTTGGAGGAGTTGCTCGGGGACGCGGGCTACGCCGTCCGCGGCGCGTCCAGTTGCAAGGCGGCGCGCGAGCGGGTCCGGGAGGGCTTCGACGTGGCGCTGGTGGATCTGCGCCTGCCAGACGGAGATGGGACGGCGCTGGCCGCCGAGCTGAAGGCCGCGTCGCCGGACTCGGAGGTGGTGCTGCTCACGGGCTTCGCCACGTTGGAGACGGCGGTGGCCGCGGTTCGGGCGGGCGCGTGTGCGTACCTGATGAAGCCTTGCGCGCCGCAGGAGCTGCTGCTGACGCTGGAGCAGGCGATGCGGCAGGTGCGCCTGCACGCGGAGAAGCGCGAGCTGGCACGGCGCGCCCAGGTGACGGAGAAGCTGGCGGCGGTGGGGACGATGACGGCGGGCCTGTCCCACGAAATCCGCAACCCGCTGAACGCGGCGGCGCTCCAGCTCTCCGTCCTCGAGCGGCGTCTACGGCGTCTTCCGGATGGGCAGCAGGCGCCCTTGCTGGAGCCGCTGCTGTTGGTGCGCGATGAGATTCGCCGCCTGGACCACATCCTGGAGGACTTCCTCCAGTTCGCGCGGCCTCGCGAGTTCCGTCCCGCCTCCGTGGATGTGAACGAGCTGCTGCGGCGGGTGGTGGACCTGCTGAGCGGACAGGCCGCGTCCCGCAAGGTGTCGCTGGAAGTCTCGCCACGCGAGTCGCCGGTGCCGTCGGTGGCAGGCGAGGAGGAGCGGCTGCGTCAGGTGCTCATCAACCTGTGCCTCAACGCGCTGGAGGCCACGCCAGCGGGAGGCACCGTGACGGTGTCCGCGGGTCACGAGGGCGGGCGGGTGTGGCTCACCGTGGACGACAGCGGCCCGGGTGTTCCCCAGGAGGTCCGGGACCGCATCTTCGAACCCTTCTTCACCACGAAGGCTCAGGGCTCAGGGCTGGGGCTGTCCATCGTCCATGCCATCGTCACGCAGCATGGCGGTTCGCTGGAGGTGGACTCGGCGCCCGGTGGGGGCGCTCGTTTCATCCTCCGGATGCCGCTGGCGGGTTAGGGCTCGTCAGCGGAGGGCGGGATGCGCTACCGCTGCGCCGTCGGGCTGTGGAACTCGAAGGCGTCGCAGTCGTCGCACGTCCCTGGGGCCGCGGCGCCCACCACATCGGAGAGGTCGAGGCCCGCGAAGTGCCGGGACTCGTGCATTCCGCCGCCCGGCTCCTTCGTGAACCAGATGTCGAAGACGTAGCGCACGGCCACGGGTTTTCCGTTGAGCGTGGCGGGCTCGTAGCGCCAGGTGGAGAGCGTGCGGATGACGCCTTCCTCCAGACCCCGGAGGCCCTGGATGGGCTGGCAGTCGGTGACGGAGCCCTGCGTGGTGATGATGCAGCGGGCCACCACCGCGCCCTTGGGGAAGCCTCCGAAGTGGGACTGAATCCCGTAGGCGATACTGGGAAGGTGGATGCGCTCGCCCGAGAGGAACCGGGGCGGGGTGATTCCGGGCCGGAGCGTCTTGACGGGAGCCGACGCCTTCATGGCCTTGTAGACGGCGTCGAACGCGGAGGCGCGCGAGGGCGCTGGCGCGGAGACGACCACCCGGGGCAGCTCGGTGGCGTGCTCGTCGGCGTGCGCGGAGGCCGCCTCGGCCAGGGTGGCGTCGGGCGACTCCTGGGCGGTGTCCTCGAGCAGGACGGGCGCGGTGGGCTCACCGTCGAGCGAGTAGGGCACGCGCGACAGCTCCGTGCGGGCAATCGTCCCCGTGTCCGGGATGAGGAGGGGGCGGGCCGCGTGGGACGGGCCTTCGCCGCGGGTGCTCGCTCTGCCTTCGCCGCCGCCTTCGGGCGCTCGCTGGGCGCGGGGGCCCGCGGGGCCTGGGCGGCGAAGGTCGCCGGGGCCACGAGCAGATGGTGCATGGGCATGGTGCTGGACAGTCGCTGCACCGTGCTGGGGGTTGCCTCCACGTGGAGGTGCGGCGCGCTCACCGGCTCCGTGGCGTGGGCCGTCTCCGGCAGTTGTGACGACCCCAGGGCCACGGCGAGCACGGCGCTGCCCAGTCCGCTGGCGAGCCGCCAGGACCTGCGCGGCGTCATGTCCTCGGACGCGGACAGCAGCCGGCGCACGCGCATCAGCAGCGAGCCATCGCTGACGCCCAGGGCGGGGTGGGGTGATGGAGCCAGGCGCAGCTCCTCGATGTGGGCCAGGGCGCGGGCGTAGAGCAGCGCATCCCCGCAGCACTGGACGGCCAGGTCATCCGCGCAGTGCTCACGCTCCTCGCGGATGCGGTGGGACAGCCACCAGACGGCCGGGTGGTAGAACAGGAGGGTCTCCACGAAGGACTGGAGGAGGTTGACCACGTAGTCGTGGCGCCGGATGTGGCCCAGCTCGTGGGCGAGGATGGCCTCCAACTGCGCGGCGGACAGCCCGGTGATGGCACCCGCCGGCACCAGGATGAGGGGGCGCCACAGGCCAATGACCATGGGCACGTCGACGCGGGCGGAGGCCAGCAGGCGCACGGGCCGGGACAGGCGGACGTGGCGCAACGCACGGGTCAGCGCCTCACTCCAGTGGGCCGAGGGGGCTTGCGTCTCCTGCCGGGCCATCCGGTGGGTGATGAGCCAGGCGGCCACGGTCCGGGCCGACAGGAGGAGCACGCCGCAGCACCACGCCGGCAGCAGCCAGGGCCGGAGCACCTCCGTCCAGTGCGGAGCCGCCAGGGACGCGGTCTCCGTCGTGACCACGGCCAGCATGCGGGACTGGGTCAGGGACTCGAAGGCGCCGAACGTCACGGCGCGCGAGGCCTCCGCCAGCGCGGTCAGGAACGTCACCACGGGCAGCACGGCCATGGCCACCATCCCCAGACACGCGGCGGCGTAACGCGCCCGCGCGGCGCGCTGCGGCGTCAGGGACAGGATACCCGCGACCGCCAGGGCCACCACCGCGCCCTGCCACAGGAAGCCGAGCAGCGCCTGCTCCAGGGCGTGGAGATAACGCGCGTCCATCACTTCCCCCGCTTTTCGTGTGCGTCGAGCAGCCTGCGAATCTCCGCCAGCTCCTCGGCGGACGCGCGCTTCATGGACAACGCCTGGGCCACGACCGACGTGGCGGACCCCCCGAAGGCCCGGTCCATCAAGTCGCGCAGGAGGTCGCGCTGGGTGCGCGTCTCGCTGATGGCGGCTTCATAGACATGGGTCCGCTCGCTCTCGTCACGTTGGACGATGCCCTTCTCCGTCATGTTCTGCAGGAGCTTGAGGACGGTGGTGTAGCCGGTGTCCTTGTCCTGGGTGCCCCGGAGCAGCTCGTGCACCTGTCGGACGGTGCTGGGGCCCTGTTTCCAGAGCACGCGGAGGATGGCCAGCTCGGCCCGCGTCGGCTGCGGGAGGGCGTGGGTGGTCATCTCGCGGAGTATTACGACGGTCGTCGTAAGAGTCAACGACGCCCGTCGTAGATGTCCGCTCCAGGGGCATTGCCCTTGTCAGGGGGAGCCAGGGCTTTGAGTTCGCGGAGCGGGTCGGGGGTGGTCAGCGAGGATGCCAGGATTTGGAGTGCGAAGGGGCCCCTGAGGGCGCTCGTGGGAATCAGCCGCGCCGCCAGGGGACGCTCGTCCCCTGCGCCCGGCCCTGCATCGTCATCCATCACCGTGAACCCTTGCTCCCAGATGGACGCCAGCAGTTGCGTGGGGCAGTGGCCCGCCGCGCTGGCTGTCTTGAGTTCCAGGTACGCCTGCCGGTGCGTGCCTTTCGCGTAGGGTTCCAGGTAACGGCCTCGAAGGGCGGCTTCCACCAGGCCAATACAGCGGCCAATCGCCGGCTCACACGCGCGTGCCTTCTCGCTGACCTCCACGGGAGAAGCGATGCTCGAAAAGGCAGCGGCGGACCACAGCACGGCCTTGAAGCGCCTCTGTTGTTCGAGGCTCATGGGCCGCCAGTCAGGCGGGGGATTCTCCAAGGTGGCGTGGAGCCTGTGTTCGACGGTGAGCAATGAGAGGGCGACCATGCCGCCCACCAGCGTGTCCGTGCGGTAGGCCAGCCACGCGAGCTGCCTCACGTCGCGCACGGCTTCCAGCGGCGTCCCCTGTTCAATCGCATGCCGGAGCCGCAACTTCGACCAGAGCACCAGAAGCGAGAACTCCGGAAAGGACGCGTACAGCAGGTCGAAAGGCTTGCCCGGTGCGATGGACGCACGGGGAATGGCATTCCAGTGGTCGAACGCATGCATCTGGCGCATCCAGCCGAAGTCCAGGCTGGAGAGGTCCAGGTCCGACGTTATCCAGTCCTCCATGCTCTCGGCCTTCTGGAGCAATAGAAGGTGCGCCGGGAGCCGAAGGGGTGACTCTTCCAGACCGGGCGGGCCGGATGCCACGCGGAGCCATTCGTTGAGCAGCGGGCCCGCATCGCCCGAGCCCCGCGGTTCGTGAAACCACGGCTCCGCGCCCACCAGCGCCTGTTGTTCGCAGAAGAACTCCACATGCGCCGTGACGTCGGCCCGGAACTGCCCGATGGCGGGGCCATATTGGCGCTGAGACCAGACGTGGAAGGCCGCGAGGGCCAACATGGCGAGCAGCAGGATTCCGCTCACACCCCATACCAGGGCCCGCAGCAGCACGTTGCCCCGGTGAACCGATGCTCGCCTCGAACGCCATCCCATCCAGGGCACGCTAGCAGTGCCCCAGCCCCCCCATCAAACCGCTACGACTCCGCGGCCAGGTCCTCCGCCTCATCGGCCACGACCTTCAGCGGCGCGCCATCCGGCGTGCTGTACTCCTTGAGCCGGTACTGAATCTTCCGCACGCTGATGCCCAGCACCTCGGCGGCCCGGGACGTGGAGCCCTGCACCATCTCCAGCGTGCGCAGGATGGCCTCACGCTCAATGGCCGCCAGCGTGGCGCCGGGGATGAGCGCGCCCGTGGACGTCCCATGCGGCCGAGGCCCACGCAGCACGGGCGGCAG
This sequence comes from Myxococcus sp. MxC21-1, assembly GCF_032612255.1. NCBI lineage: Bacteria > Pseudomonadati > Myxococcota > Myxococcia > Myxococcales > Myxococcaceae > Myxococcus > Myxococcus sp. MxC21-1. The sequence continues at coordinate 5,004,918 of NZ_CP123278.1, read as the reverse complement.
GTCATCGGTGGTCAGCTCCTGTCCCTGCGCCAGCACCACCGCGCGCTCGATGGCGTTCTCCAACTCGCGGATGTTGCCCGGCCAGTCATGGGACAGCAGCGCCTGGAGTGTCCCGGGTGCCAGGCCTCGCACCTGCTTGCCGTATGAATCGCTGTACTTCTCCAGGAAGTGGTTCACCAGCGCGGGGACGTCGCTCTTGCGGTCCCTCAGCGGCGGCAGCGTCACGCTCACCACGTTGAGCCGGTAGTAGAGGTCCTCGCGGAACCGCCCCGCCTTCACCTCGGCCACCAGGTCCCGGTGCGTGGCCGCGACGATGCGCACGTCCACCTTCAGCGTCTGGGTGCCACCCACGCGCTCGAACTCACGCTGCTGGAGGACGCGCAGCAGCTTCACCTGCACGGCGGGAGAGATTTCGCCAATCTCGTCCAGGAACAGCGTGCCTCCGTCCGCCAGCTCGAAGCGGCCTTCCTTCCGGGCCAGCGCTCCGGTGAATGAGCCCTTTTCGTGGCCGAACAGCTCGCTCTCCAGCAGGTTCTCGGACAGGGCCGCGCAGTGCACACGGATGAAGGGCTTGTCCTTGCGTGGCGACTCCTGGTGCAGGGCCTGGGCAATCAACTCCTTGCCCGTGCCCGATTCGCCCAGGATGAGCACCGTGGCGCGCGTGCCCGCCGCCCTCCGGATGACGTCGTAGATGCCCTGGAGCTGGGGCGATTCGCCGATGATGTCGTGGAAGCGGCGGACGCGCGAGCGCACCTGGTCCCGCAGCGCCTCGGCCTCCTGGCGCAGGCTGCGCTTCTCCAGCACCTTGCCCAGGGTGACGAGCACCTGGTCCGCGTCCAACGGCTTGAGCAGGAAGTTGTCCGCGCCGGACTTCATGGCCTCCACGGCCGTCTCCACGCTGGCGAACGCCGTCATCATCACGAAGGTGGCGTCGCTGCCTTGCTCGCGGGCCGTCTTCAGCAGCGTGAGGCCGTCCATCTGCGGCATGCGCACGTCGGTGAGCACCACCGCGGGGGAGAACTCGCCGATGCGAGCCAGGGCCTCGGCGCCGTTGGCGGCCTCGGCCACTTCGTAGCCTTCCTCATTCAGGATGGTGGCAATCGCCCGGCGGGCATTGTCCTCATCGTCGACGACCAGGATGCGCTGTGGGGACATGGGGGAGGGGGAGCCTTTGCTGTCAGGTCAGGATGCGGGGGCGGTCGCGGCGGGTACGCTTCGTCCACTGCTACGAGCGTGCCACGTCTCGACCACCGGTTCGATGCGCGGAGTGATGTTGACGACGGAGCTGGGGAAGCAGTGCGCGGGGAGCTCGGTGAAGATGAGGCGGACGGCCTCCGCGTCGGCCTCGGTGGCCACGGCCACGTGTGGGCGCACGATGAGGTCCGTGAGGTGTGGCGGCTGGTCCGCGCCACACACCACGCGGGCCACCGCGGAGCTTTGGTAGAAGAGCACGCGCACGTCCGCTTCCCGCGCCTGCTCCAGGAACGCCAGCAGGGTGCGTCCCTCCACCGCGCCCACGAGCAGGGCCTCCGGGGACCAGGGGCCCACGGCCACGGTGTCCTGCCCGGTCAGCGGCTGGCCAATGGGCACGGGCGGCGCACGGTCGCTCGTCAGCACGGCGCCGCGCTCTCCCTGCCAATAGAGGCGCGTTTCATACTCAGTGATGGTCACGTTCGTCACGAGCTCACCTCCGCCGAAGCCTGAGCAGGCAGTGCCCCTTCAACGCGCATGCCGCGCGACTGCTTCTTCCGGGACGCCACGTTCGTACCGTGGTGCCGAGCAGGCGGGGAGAGAAACTCATGGCAGCCCAAAGAGGCGCAGCACGGCAGGTCCCGAGACGCTCACCAGCAGACAACCGCCCAACATCAGGGGAACCCCCAACTTCATCAGCTCGGAGGAGGCCAGCCCCTCGCCCACCGTCATCGCATTGGGCGGGGTGCTGATGACGAAGGGCATGCCCAGCGAGCATCCCAGGGCCACGAGGATCGGCGTCGAAGCGGCGGGATGCAGCTGTGTGGCCAGGGGGATGAGGAGCGCCGCCGTCCCCGTGTTGCTCATCAGCGCGGACAGCACCGCCGCGACGGCCACCAAGACCCCCATCTGCACCGGCACCGGCCAGCCCGCGAGGTCCGCGCCGGCAAGTGCGCGAGCGATGAGCCCGGAGTGCTCCAGCAGCCGGCCCAGGGCGATGCCGCCGGCGATGAGCAGCAGCGTGGCCCAGTCCAACCGGCCCAGGTCCTCGCGATTCAGCAGGCCGCTGCCGAAGAGCAGCGCGGTGGCGGCCAGCGCCACCACGGGCGCGGGCACACCGTGGAGCGGCTCCGCCAGCCAGGCCACCACGCACGCCGCGCTCACCCAGAGCACGCGGCGTCCCGAGCGCGCCAGGGACACGGGCGCTTCGGTGGGCAGCGTCAGCCTGCCGCCCACGCGGAAGCGCAGCAGCACCAGGCCGAAGCCCGCCAGCAGCAGGAGCAGCGTGAGCGGCAGGGCGAAGGACATCCACTTCGCGAAGGTGACTTGCGCATGCTCGGACGCGGCGGATACGGCGAGCGCATTGGGACCGCTGCCCACGGGCGTGGCGATGCCGCCGACGTTGGCGCCCAGGGCCACGCCCAGCAGCAGCGCGGGCCGCAGCGGCGCGCCCGCGGGCATGGCGTGGAGCAGGGGACGCAGCGCGGCCAGCATCATCGCCGCCGCGGCCACGTTGGACATCCACATGGAGAGGAAGGCGACGCCCGCCATCACCAGCAACACCAGCCGCCGCGGCCGTCCACCCGACAGCCGCATCACGTGCCGCGCCACCGAGGCATCCAGTCCGTGCCGCATGGCGGCCACTTCCAGCGTGAAGCCACCCAGGAACAGGATGAGCACCGGGTCCGCGCACCACGCGAGCACCGACGGCAGCTGATAGGCGCGGTCCAGCGGCCCCAGGAGGACGGGCGTGGCGCCCAGCAGCAACAGCGTGGGCACGAACGAGGGCACCACCTCCGTCAGCCAGAGCACCAGACAGGCGCCGCCGATGAGCACCGTGCGCGTGGCCACCGGTCCCTCGACGCCGACGAACGCCACCAGCGCGACCCCCGTGAGCCCGGCCAGCGCGAACGCATGCCGGGGCGCGGAGATGCCGGGTGGAGTCGCGGAGAGGGGCGCCTCGGGGAGGCCGCTCCGGCCAGGGGAGTGGGGGACATGGGGCGGGGGAGCGCGCGCCAGGCGGAGAGGGGACACGGGCCCGCCCCTCACGCGCTGGCGGCGGGGTCAGGCATTGAACTCGGCGGCGAGCTCCCGGCGGTCCTGCTCTCCGATGAGGTGCTGGGCGTAGCGGACCAGGTCCGCCTCGGTGAGGATGCCCTGGAGGACGCCGCCCTCATCCACCACGGGCAGGCAGCCGTACTTGTGCTCGAGCATCAGCGTCACCGCCCGGCGCAGCGGCGTGTCCGGGCGCACCGTCTGCACGTCGCGCGTCATGATGTCCGCGGCCCAGAGCGGCTGCGCGGCCGGGTCCGCAGCGTGGGTGGCGGCGGCGCGCAGCAGGTCGCGGTGGGTGATGAGGCCCACCAGCTTCTCTTGCCGCACCACCGGCAGGTGACGGATGCGGTGCAGCCGGAGCAGCTCATCCGCCTTGGCCAGGTTCTGCGTTTCCTTGAGCGTGACGACGTCACGGGTCATCAGCTCTCCGACAATCTGCATGGCGGTACTCCTGGCAGTTGGAAGACGACGATTGTCCCTTCATCTGTTGCATCTCCGGGGCCAACAGGTCTGCCCCAGGGAACGGTGTTTCCCTGCCTTGGGGCGCGCAAGGTTTGCGCGGAGGCCCGCCGCTCCGCAGGCATTGCGCGGTCGACAGGCGCTTGCGCCCGCGGCCGGGTTGAAGCCGGCCGCGCTGTGCGCTACATGCTCGCCCTGTCGCTAGGGGTGTCCCGGAAGGGACTGAGACGGCCGTGGTCCCGGCCAACCCTTGGAACCTGAACCGGTTCGTACCGGCGGAGGGAAGCGGCCCGGGAGGCTTGCTGCCCCCCGACCGTCTGCCCGTCCGCCCTCTCAAGAGGAGATGCGTGATGAGCGGAGCGTCCAGAAGCCTGAAGGTCGACGGGAAGGTGCTGGAGGGAATCAGCCGGGGCCCGCTGCCAGCCTCGCGCAAGGTGTACGTGCCCGGCGTGCTGCACCCGGAGCTGCGCGTGCCCCTGCGCGAAATCAGCCAGACGCCCACGCGCCTCGGCCACGGCCCGGACGCGAAGGAGACGGCCAACCCGCCCGTGCACGTCTATGACTCCAGCGGGCCGTATACGGATCCGGCCGCGGAGCTCGACCTGCGACAGGGGCTGCCCGCGCTGCGCGAGTCCTGGATCCTGGGCCGCAATGACACCGAAGCGCTGTCCGGCGTGAGCTCCGAATACGGCCGCGCCCGTGAAGCGGACCCGCGTCTGGCGGGTCTGCGCTTCGCCCACCGCCGCTCGCCGCGCGTGGCGAAGTCCGGCGCCAACGTCACGCAGCTGCACTACGCGCGCAAGGGCATCATCACCCCTGAGATGGAGTACGTGGCGCTGCGGGAGAACCTCCAGGTGGAGGCGTCGCTCGCGGCCCAGCACCCGGGCCAGTCGTGGGGCGCGGCGATTCCGCGGGTGATTACGCCCGAGTTCGTGCGCGACGAAATCGCGCGGGGCCGCGCCATCATCCCGGCCAACATCAACCACCCGGAGCTGGAGCCGATGATCATCGGTCGCAACTTCCTGGTGAAGATCAACGCCAACATCGGCAACTCGGCCGTCACGTCTTCCATCGAGGAAGAGGTGGAGAAGATGGTGTGGTCCATCCGCTGGGGCGCGGACACGGTGATGGACCTGTCCACCGGCCGCAACATCCACGAGACGCGCGAGTGGATCCTCCGCAACGCGCCGGTGCCCATCGGCACCGTGCCCATCTACCAGGCGCTGGAGAAGGTGGGCGGCAAGGCAGAGGACCTCACCTGGGAGCTGTACCGCGACACGCTCATCGAGCAGTGCGAGCAGGGCGTGGATTACTTCACCATCCACGCGGGCGTGCTGCTTCGCTACGTGCCGTGGACGGCGAAGCGCCTGACCGGCATCGTCAGCCGTGGCGGCTCCATCATGGCCAAGTGGTGCCTCGCCCACCACCGGGAGAACTTCCTCTACACGCACTTCGAGGAGATCTGCGAAATCATGAAGGCGTACGACGTCAGCTTCAGCCTGGGAGACGGGCTGCGGCCGGGATCCATCGCGGATGCCAACGACGCGGCGCAGTTCGGTGAGCTGGAGACGCTGGGCGAGCTGACCCAGATTGCCTGGAAGCACGACGTGCAGGTGATGATTGAAGGCCCGGGCCACGTGCCCATGCACCTCATCCAGGAGAACATGACGAAGCAGCTGGCCGTGTGCGGCGAGGCGCCGTTCTACACGCTGGGGCCCCTCACCACGGACATCGCGCCGGGCTACGACCACTTCACCAGCGGCATCGGCGCGGCGATGATCGGCTGGTTCGGCACGGCGATGCTCTGCTACGTGACGCCCAAGGAGCACCTGGGCCTGCCGGACCGGGACGACGTGAAGGAAGGCGTCATCACGTACAAGATTGCCGCCCACGCCGCGGACCTGGCCAAGGGGCATCCAGGGGCTCAGGCCCGGGACAACGCGCTGTCCAAGGCCCGCTTCGAGTTCCGCTGGGAGGACCAGTTCAACCTGTCGCTGGACCCCGAGCGCGCCCGCGCCTTCCACGACGAGACGCTGCCGGCGGAAGGCGCGAAGGTGGCGCACTTCTGCTCCATGTGCGGCCCGCAGTTCTGCTCCATGAAGATCACTCAAGAGGTGCGTGACTTCGCCGCGAAGCAGGGCGTGAGCGACGACGCCGCGCTTCAGTCCGCGCTCGATGAGAAGAGTGAGGAATTCAAGAAGGCTGGGAGCCAGTTGTACCGCTAGGCGGGTGCCTCTTCAGATCACCTGTCCTGGACGTGACAATCGGAGCGGGTGCGTGTCATGGTGGACCCCGCTGGGTGCGGTGCACGCGCCCGAGACATCTTTGGAGGGGATTTTCAATGGAGACTCCGCCGCAGGAGCAAATGGGTTCGTTCATCAGTGGCACGCCGATGCCGACCCAGGATGAGAAGACGATGGGGCTGCTCGCTCACATGGGCACCATCCTGGCCAACTTCGTGGGCCTGGGCTTCGCCGTGCCGCTGGTGCTGATGCTGACGAAGGGCAAGGAGTCCTCCTTCGTCCGCGCCCACGCCGTGGAGTCGCTGAACTTCCAGATCACGATGTTCATCGCGGCCTTCGTCAGCGCCATCACCGTGTGCATCGGCATTGGCGCCGTCCTGTTGCCCATCGTCGGCATCGTCGCCATCGTCTTCGCCATCATCGCGGGCCTGAAGGCGAACGAGGGCCAGCTCTACAAGTACCCGGTCAACATTCGACTGGTGAAGTAGCGCGCCACGCGGGGCCGGCGGAAACGGTCCAGGAACACTCGGGCGGGCCAGGCGCGAAGGCGCGGGCCCGCCCGTCGTGTTTTCAACCACCAATGCCCATCATGGACAGCAACGTGGCGCCGTTGCCGGGCTCGGTGAAGCGGTGCCCTTCTGGCTTGTCGCCCAGCGCCTGGCGGATGGCCACGGCCAGCTCCACGTCGCTGGCGCCGCCGCGGATGAGCTGGTGCAGCGGCGCCTGCGCCCGGCCGCCGAGGCAGCTGCGCAAGTCGCCATTGGACGCCACGCGCACGCGGTTGCAGGTGCCGCAGAAGTTCTGGGTGAGCGGGGAGATGAAGCCCACGCGGCCTCCGGGCGCACGCCAGTAGCGTGCCGGTCCGGCGGCGTCGCCCGTGTCATCAGGCTCGGGTTCCAGCGGCAGCCCTGACGCCTGGAGCCGCTCTACCAGCTCCGCGGTGGGCACCGGCGTGCCCTGACCGAAGGGCATCAGCTCGATGAAGCGGGGCGTGAAGCCGCGCGCGTGCGCATAGGCGATCAGGGCGGAGGCTTCCTCGTCGTTCACGCCCCGCATGACGACGACGTTGAGCTTGAGAGACGCGTAGCCGGCGCCCGCCGCCGCGTCCACGCCTCGCAGCACCGCGTCGAAGTCCCCCTGCTTGGAGATGCGGCGGAACGTCTCCGCCAAGAGGGTGTCCAGGCTCAGGTTGAGCTGGGTGACGCCCGCCTCGCGCAGGGGGCGGGCGAGCCGCTCCAGATGGCTGGCATTGCTGGTGATGGCCAGGTGCTGGATGCCGGGGACCGCGGCGATTCGCCGGGCGATGTCGAGGATGTCCGGGCGGATCAACGGCTCGCCGCCGGTGAGCCGCACGCGGCGGATCCCCATGCGGGCGAAGACGGAGGTGATCCGCTCCAGCTCCTCGGGGCCCAGCAGGTCCCGCTTGCCACCCCACGAAGCGGGCGAGCAGTAGCTGCACCGGAAGTTGCACCGGTCGGTGATGCTCAGCCTCAGGTACGTCATCCGCCGCCCCTGCGCGTCCAGCAGAGGCGGCGCCAGCGCGGAAGGCGGGGGCTGGAGGGCAGGTGTCGTCACGGCGGACCTGTCCTCATAACAGCCGCCCCCCGTGCGGTCATCTCTTCCAGCCAGGCTCACCCCTTGTTGCCAGCCGCCGAACGAACGACGGCGGACTTGGGCTCGTCCTCGTCGCTGGCGGAGTGGCCCGGCACTGCGGCGTCCACGTCGTCGTCCAGATCCGTGAGCCGGGCCAGCTCCGCCTCAGCGTCATGGGCGTCCTGCTCGGCCTGCGGGAGCTGGAGCTTCTTCGTCGCCATCTCCTGCTTGATGCGGATCAGCCCCTCCTCGCCAATGTCGAGGAACGCCCGCACGACCTCCGGATCGAACTGCGTGTTGGCGCAGCGTTTGATCTCCTGGATGGCGTTGGTGAACGTCGTGCCCTTGCGGTAGGGCCGGTCGCTCGTCATCGCATCCAGCGTGTCCGCCACGGCGAAGATGCGCGCGCCAATGTGGATTTCGTGCCGCTGGAGGTTGCGCGGATAGCCGGCGCCGTCCCAGCGCTCCTGGTGCGAAAGGACGATGGAGGCGGGCGTGTCCAGGAATGGAATGGCCTGGATCATCTGGAAGCCGATGTCCGGGTGCTTGCGCATCTCCAGCCACTCGTCCGGGGTGAGCTTGCCCGGCTTGAGCAGCACCGCGTCCGGCACGCCAATCTTCCCGATGTCGTGCAACAGCGCGCCGCGTCCAATCTCCTCCAGCTCCTTGCCCTGGATGCCCATGCGCTGCGCGATGGCGGACGTGTAGCTGACCACGCGCTGGGAGTGGTCGCTCGTCTCGTGCTCGCGCGCGTCCAGGGCGGCCACCAGGGCCAGCAGCGTGTTCTGGTACGTGTTGGCGATGTCGCGCAGGGCGCTGCGCAGCTCGGCCGTCCTGTCCCGGACCTTGCGCTCCAGCTTCTTCTGGTAGCGCTTGCGGGCCATCTCGATGCGGCGCTTGGCGAGCGCCCGCTCGATGGCCCGGATGAGGTCCGTGAGCTTGGGTGGCTTGAGCAGGTAGTCCACCGCGCCGCGGCGCAGGCAGTCCACGGCCGACTCGGTGTCACCGTAGCCCGTGAGCATGATGACGGAGGTGTCGGGGAGCCGCTCGCGGAGGTTCTCCAGGAGCCAGAGGCCGTCCTTGCCCGGCATCTTCATGTCACTGATGACGAGCGGCGTCTCCTCCTCGCCCGCCAGGTCCAGGGCCATCTCGGCCCCGTTGGCGACGACACAGTTGTAGCCTTCCTCACGTAGCAGGACAGAGATGACGTCTCGTACGGAGTCGTCATCATCGACGATGAGGATTCGGGGTGGGGCAGGGGGGATGGCTTCCACAGCGAGCGATTCTAGAGGTTTCCGGGATTCATTGGCCAACGAGTACGGGAATTTACCATCGGATCAGGGTTCACGGCTGATCGAATGAGGGGCCTGGCGAGGGGACGACCCCTGGCGGTGGGTGGGACAGGCAGGCGCCGCGTCATGTCCGCCCCTCTGAATTCGGCGGCGGGACCGCCCGCCCGCTCGTCCCCCCTGGGCCCGAGGAGGCAGGGGGCGGCTCCTCACCCTTGACGTCGGGTTGCGTCAGGTGTGCGGCTGGGCGAGCGAGCGGTCGTACCGGAAGGGGGTCAGGTCCACGGCGGGCCGCTTACCCAGCACGGCCTGCGCGACGAGCTTCGCGGTGATGGGGGCCAGGAGGATGCCGTTGCGGAAGTGGCCGGTGGCCAGGAAGAGCCCGGGCACGGGGCCTTCACCCAGGTAGGGCCGCTTGTCCTCGGTCCACGGCCGGAAGCCCGCCCACGTCTCCGTGATGGGCGCCGAGCCCAACTCCGGGCACAGCTCCAGGGCCATGTCGAGGATGCGCGCCAGCCCCGCCGCGGTCACCTGCTTGTCGAAGCCCACCAGCTCCATGGTGCTGCCAGCGATGACCCGGCCGTCCGCGCGCGGCACCAGGTAGCCCTTCTCGGACGTGACGATGCGGTCCAGCAGGGGCAGGCGTGTCTGGAATTGAACCATCTGCCCGCGCGCGGGCCGCACCGCCCGGGCCTCCACGCCGGCGCCGTGGACCAGGGCGGACCAGGAGCCCGCGGCCAGCACCACCGCGTCGGCGCGCAGCAGCTCGCCGTCCAGGTCCACGCCCACCGCGCGGCCACCCTCCTGCACCACGCCGCGCACGTAGCCGCTGCGGAACTCCGCGCCCAGCCGGGCGGCGGCCATCGTCAGGGCGCGCACCAGGAGCCGGTTGTCCAACTGGTGGTCGTCCGGGAAGTGCGCGGCGCCCACGGCCTTCGCGGACAGGCGTGGCTCCAGGGCGCGGGCCGCGGCGCCGTCGAGCAATTCGGCCCGGAGGCCCATGCCACGCTGCCACGCCACCGTGGCGTCCAGGTGGTGGAGGCTGGCCTCGCTGAAGGCGACCTTGAGGATGCCGCAGGGCCGGTAGGCCACGTCCACACCGGACAGCTCGCGCAGCTCGGCGGCGAAGGCGGGATAGAGGCCGCGGCTGCGCAGGCACAAATCCAGGAAGGCGCCCGGACCGTCGGACTCCATCTGGGGCGCGAGCATTCCCGCCGCCGCGCTGGAGGCCTCCGCGCCTGGAATGGAGCGCTCCAGCACGACGACGCGCACTCCGGCCTGCCGCAGCCGCAGCGCGATGCCGCAGCCCATGATGCCCCCACCCACGATGATGACGTCCGCGACTTGCATGGGCGCTTCCTGCTCGCCCGCGCGGGTGTTTGCAAGCGTTGCGCGGGCGCTCCCGGGGCCCGGTTGACGGCGGGGCGCTTTGTCGTTACTCATGCTGCGATGCTCTTCGCGTCCCTTCACCATCACCATGCGCATCATCGGCTCGGCCCCGACGGGACCGTTCGCCATGCGCATGCCTGGGTGAGACGCTAGACGCACCACCCACCTCGGCACCTGCCGCAGCGACCGAAGGCCCGTCCCCCCAGGACGGGCCTTTTTTCGTTTCCGCGTCGTTGGCTCCTCGCAGTCTCGAAGGTCCCTCATGTTGCTGAAGATTGCTCTGCCCAACAAAGGCCGCCTCTCGGACGAAGTACGGGAGTTGTTCAATGACGCGGGGCTGGAGGTGCGGGCCCGGGGCGAGCGCGCGCTCACCGCGTCATTGGGCGGAGAGTTCGAGGCCATCTTCGTCCGCGCCCAGGACATCCCGGAGTTCGTGGCGGACGGCGCCGCGCATGCGGGTGTCACCGGTTGGGACCTGGTGTGTGAGTCCGGACGTGAGCTGGACCTGCTGATGGACCTGGAGTTCGGCAGGTGTCGCCTGGTGGTGGCGGCGCGGGAGGAGGGTGGCTTCGCCTCGCCGGAGGACGTGAAGGAGGGCATGCGGGTCGCGTCCTGCTTCCCTCGGCTGACGCAGGAGTTCTTCGCCAGGCGCGGGCAGCGGGTGGCGGTGGTTCCGGTGTCGGGCGCGGCGGAGATTGCGCCCCACCTGGGCATCGCGGACATCGTCGTGGACCTGACGTCCACCGGCTCCACGCTGAAGATGAATGGCCTGCGCGAGGTGGGCACGGTGCTGGAGTCCAGTGCGCGGCTGGTGGCGTGCAAGGGCAATCCGGTGGACACCCAGCAGAAGCTGGCCGAGCTGAAGCAGGCGCTGGGCTCGGTGTTGGCGGCGCGCGACAAGCGCTACCTGATGGCCAACGTGCCGAAGGATTCGCTCATCCGGGTGCGCGAAGTCCTCCCGGGCCTCAATGGTCCCACCGTGGTGGACGTGCTGAACGGCGGTGACTTCGTGGCCGTGCACGCGGTGGTGCAGGCGAAGACCATCTACCGCACCATCAACGCGCTGAAGGCATTGGGCTGCGAGGGCATCCTCGTCACCCGCATTGAAAGGTTGATGGCGTGACGGCCTTCCTTGCTTCGTCGACCCTGAGGTACCGCGGTCCCCTGTCCGCGCTTGCTCGGGAGGACTTCCGGCGTCTGCTGGACCGCGCGACTGGATCCGATGCCCGCGTCGCGCTGCGCGTGCGGGAGCTCATCGCCCGCGTGCGAGCGGAAGGAGACCTGGCGCTCTTCGAACTCGCGCGGCAGTTCGACCGCGTGGAGCTGACGGCGCTGGAGGTTCCGCGAGAGGCCTGCGCCGCGGCGCTCGCCGGTTTGGAGCCAGCGGTCAGGGACGCGCTGGCCCGGGCGGCTCGGAACATCGCCCTGGCGCACGCGCCGCAAAGGCCGCAGCTGGTGGAGGTCGAAACCGAGCCGGGCGTGCTCGTGGGGCGGCGGCCGGATCCGCTGGGCCGCGTGGGGGTGTATGCCCCAGGAGGCCGCGCGGTGTACCCCAGCAGCGTCCTGATGGGCGTGGTGCCCGCGAAGGTGGCGGGCGTGGGCGAGGTCATCGTGTGCTCGCCGCCGGGGCCGATGGACTGCCACACCCCAACGTGCTGGCGGCGGCATCCCTGGCGGGCGCGGACCGCGTCTTCTCGCTGGGCGGCGCGGGCGCGGTGGCGGCCATGGCCTATGGCACGGAGAGCGTGCCGCGCGTGGACCGCATCGTGGGGCCGGGCAATGCCTATGTGGCCGAGGCCAAGCTGCAGGTGGTGGGCGCGGTGGCGATTGAAGCACCCGCGGGCCCCAGTGAAATCCTGGTCGTGGCCGACGACACGGCGAACCCTGCCGCGGTGGCGCGGGAGATGCTGGCTCAGGCGGAGCATGATCCGGAGGCGGCTTGCGTCACGCTGGCGCTGGGCGACGCGCTGGCAGACGCCATCGCCGCGGAGGTGGAGCGGCAGGCCGAGCGCGCGAAGCGGTGGGAGATCGTCACGTCGGCCCTGGGCTCTCGCGGCGCGGTGCTGACGGTGGCGTCCCTGGAGGATGCCGGCCCTTCGTGGCGGACTTCGCTCCGGAGCATCTGCTCATCGCCACCGCGTCGCCGAGGGAGGACCTGGGACGGGTGCGCAACGCGGGCACCGTCTTCCTGGGTGAGCGCTCGTCGGTGGCCTACGGCGATTACATGACCGGCTCCAACCACGTGCTGCCCACGGCGGGGCTGGCGCGGGCGTACTCGGGACTCAATCTGCTCGACTTCTACCGGTGGACCACCTACCAGCGCGTCGCGCCCACGGCGGCGGCGTCTCTGGCGGAAGACGTGGGGCGGCTGGCCGACAGTGAAGGTCTCTTCGCGCACGCGGACGCCGCGCGCGCCTGGGGGCAGCCATGATTCCCAGGCGGGCTTCGTACCGGGACATTCCGCTGTACGCGCCTACGGAGCGGCCGTGCCGGGTGGACCTGAGTGACAACACCAACCTCTTTGGCGTTCCGCCCTCCGTGGAGCGGGTTCTTGCCACCACCGTGTCCCGCGTACCGCGTTATCCACGGGGGTATGCCCCGGACCTGCGCCGGGCGCTGGCTGCGTCCATTGGCGCGGCGCCCGACGAGATAACGACGGGCTGTGGCTCGGATGACGTCATCGACTCGGCGCTGCGCGCCTTCTTGGAGCCCGGGGACACGCTGGCCTATCAGGACCCGACCTTCGTCATGGTGCCGCTGTTCGCCAAGGTGAACGGACTCGAGGGCGTGCCGGTGCCGTTGAAGCCGGACTTCGACGTGGATGCGGACGCACTGCTCGGCACGGGGGCGAAGGTCATCTACCTGTGCTCGCCCAACAACCCCACAGGCACCGCGCTGTCGCGGGCGGCGGTGGAGCGTGTCGCCGAGGACGCACCCGGCATCGTCATCATCGATGAGGCCTATGCGGACTTCGCGCCGGGGAAGGACTTCCTCGACCTGGCGCGACGGCGGGCGAATGTCCTGGTGACGCGCACCTTCTCCAAGGCTTTCGGGTTGGCGGGGCTGAGAGTCGGGTGGGGCGTCGGATCACCCGAACTGGTGGCGGAGGTCGAGAAGGCTCGCGGACCCTACACGCTCACCAGTGTCGCGGAGGCCGTGGCCGTCTCGGTGCTGAATGGTGACGCGCACTGGGTGCGAGCCCGTGCGGAGGAAGCCGTCGCCTGTCGAGAGCGGCTGCGCGGCGAGTTGGTGTCGTTGGGTCTGACGCCTCTGCCATCGGAAGCCAACTTCCTGATGGTGCCGCTTCCGGGCGCGCTGGCGGTCGCGGAGCGGATGCGAGAGCGGGACGTGAATGTGCGGGCGTTCCAGGCGCTGACGGGCGTGGGTGACGCGCTCCGAATCGGTGTGGGGCCCTGGCCCTTGATGGAGACGGCGCTGGCGGCGCTGCGGGAGGCGCTGCGATGAGAGTCACCTTGTTCGACTACGGCGCGGGCAACCTCCACTCGCTGGCCAAGGCGCTGGCCACGGTGCCGGGCGCTGAGGTGCGCACCCAGGAGGACCCCTTGCGTGCGCTGGACACCGACGTGCTGGTGCTGCCGGGGGTGGGCGCATTCGGTGCGGCGGTGGCGCGGCTCAAGCCGGGGCGTGAAGCCATGCGCGCGGCACTGGAGCAGGGCCTGCCGTGTCTGGGCATCTGCCTGGGCATGCAGTTGCTCTTTGAAGGCAGTGACGAAGGCGAGGGCGCCGGCCTGGGCTACTTCGCGGGCCGGGTGACACGGCTGGCGGCGAAGCGAGTGCCCGAGATTGGCTGGAACCAGGTCGAGGACGAACGCACGCTGACGGGGGCGCGGCTGGACACCGTGTACTACGCGCACAGCTTCGTTTGCCGCGCCGCGGATGCTTCGGTGGTGACGGGGTGGACGACGCACGAGGCGGACCGCTTCCCGGCGGCGGTGCGCAGGGGACGGGTGGTGGGTGTGCAGTTCCACCCGGAGAAGTCCTCCACGGCGGGCGTGCGCTTCGTGCAGGACTTCCTGCGGGAGGTGGCTCCGTGATTGCGATTCCAGCCATCGACCTGCGCGATGGCGCGTGTGTCCAACTCGTGGGCGGATCGTACGCGGCGGAGAAGGTCCGGGTGGAGGACCCGCTGGATGCATTGACGCAGTGGCGCCGTCACGGCTTCCGTGCGTTCCATGTCGTGGACCTGGACGCGGCGCTGGGCAAGGGCTCCAACGCGGACGCCATCTTCCAGCTGACGGCCCACGAGCGAGGGCTCACCTTCTCCGTGGGCGGCGGCGTGCGCGATTCCGACCGGGTGGAGACCGTCCTGTCGGGCGGCGCCGAGTTCGTGGTGGTGGGAACTCGCGCCATCGAAGACGCCGGCTGGCTGGCGGACATCGCGAACCGCTTTCCCGGCCGCGTGGTGGTGGCCGCGGACGTGAAGGGGCGCGAGGTGGTGACGCGAGGCTGGACGGCGGGAAGCCATCGCGACATCCGGGAGGTGCTGGCGGCCTTCGAGCCCTTGCCGCTGGGGGGCCTGCTCGTGACGGCGGTCCACAAGGAGGGCCAGTTGTCGGGAGTGGACCTGCCGTTGATGGGGGAGGTGGCGAGCACCAGCCGGCACCGCTTGTACGCGTCGGGGGGCGTGACGACGATGGAGGACCTGCGGGCCCTCGCGGCGGCGGGCGCATACGGGGCCGTCATTGGCATGGCGCTGTACACCGGAAGGCTGGATGCGAGCGCAGTCGCTCGGGAGTTCGCGGGATGACCACTGTCATTCGGGAGACGAAGGAGACGCAGGTCCGGGTGGAGCTGTCGCCGGGCAAGGGCGTCACGAACGTGGACACGGGGTTGAAGTTCTTCGACCACATGCTGGCCACCTTCGCGCGCTACGCAG
The DNA here is from genome assembly GCF_032612255.1 of Myxococcus sp. MxC21-1. Taxonomy (NCBI): domain Bacteria; kingdom Pseudomonadati; phylum Myxococcota; class Myxococcia; order Myxococcales; family Myxococcaceae; genus Myxococcus; species Myxococcus sp. MxC21-1. Next base: position 4,989,802 of record NZ_CP123278.1, on the reverse strand, counting down.
GGCTGGACCTCTCGCTGCATGCGCGAGGGGACCTCACGCACCATGTGATGGAGGACGTGGCCATCACGCTGGGCACGGCGGTGCAGCAGGTGATTCCCGCCACGGCCGCGCGCTTCGCCGAGCGCACCATCCCCATGGACGACGCGCTGGTGCAGGCCTGCCTGGATGCAGGGGGGCGCTTCTATTACCAGGGCCCGTTGAAGAACCGGCTCTACGAGCACTGGATGCGCTCGTTCAGCGAGCACGCCCGGGTGACGCTGCACCTTCGGGTGCTGCGCGGAAAGGACAGCCACCACGCGACGGAGGCGTCCTTCAAGGCGCTGGGGCTGGCGCTGCGGGATGCCATGGTGGACTCCGGCTCGGTGTTCAGCATGAAGGGCTCCGTGTCCCTGGAGGTGAAGTGATGCTCACGCGGCGGCTCGTCGTCTGTCTGGACGTGAAGGGCGGACTCGTGGTGAAGGGCGTCCAGTTCGAGGGACTTCGCGACGTGGGTGACCCGGTGGAACTGGCCCGGCGCTACGAAGCGGAGGGGGCGGATGAGCTGACGTTCCTCGACATCTCCGCCAGCGCCGAGGAGCGGGACACTTTGTGGGAGCTGGTGCGGCGCACCGCCGAGCAGCTCTTCATTCCCCTGGCTGTCGGCGGCGGGGTGCGCACGGTCGATGACGTGGGCCGGGCGCTTCGAGCGGGCGCGGACAAGGTGAGCATCAACTCCGCGGCGGTGACCAATCCGGCGCTGCTCACCGCATGTGCGGAGCGCTTCGGCGCGCAGTGCGTGGTGGCCAGCATCGACGCGAAGCGAGACGGCGACCGCTGGCGCGTCTACACCCATGGCGGCAGGAAGCCCACGGACCTGGACGCGGTGGCCTGGGCGCGTGAGTGTGTGGCGCGCGGGGCAGGGGAAGTACTCCTCACCAGCATCGACCGGGATGGCGCGCGGACGGGCTATGACCTGGCGTTGACGCGGGCCGTGTCGGAGGCGGTCGATGTGCCCGTCATCGCCTCGGGCGGCGCGGGCAGCGCGGCGCACGTCCGGGATGCGTTCCAGGAGGGAGGCGCTGATGCGGCCTTGGTCGCGGGCATCCTTCACGACGGCCTCACCACCGTGGGCGCCATCAAGGCGCTGCTCCGCGAGGGCGGCCTTCACATTCGGAGCCTGGCATGACGGACTCGGGGAATCTGATGCAGGCCGCCGCCGAGGTGGCGCGGATAGCGGGAGACGCGGCGTTGGGGTTCTTCCGCGGTGGCATCGCGGTGGACACGAAGTCGGACGGCTCTCCGGTGACGGTGGCGGACCGCACGGCGGAGTCCCGTGCGCGCGAGTGGCTGGAAACGCGCTTCCCTCACGACGGCATCCTGGGCGAGGAGTTCGGCGAGACGCGTCCGGGCGCGAAGCGCCGGTGGATTCTGGATCCCATCGACGGGACGAAGACGTTCATCCGCGGTGTCCCCCTGTGGGGCACGTTGGTGGCGCTGGCGGAGGGGGAGCGCATCCTCGTGGGGGCCGCGTACTTCCCCGCGGTGAGTGAGTTGCTGGTGGCGGCGCCGGGGCGGGGCTGCTTCTGGAACGACCAGCGCGCGGCCGTGTCCACGCAGGCGGAGCTGTCCCAGGCCGTGGTGCTGTCCACGGATGAGCGCTTCCCGGTGTACCCGGAGCGCGGGGCCGCCTGGCGCGCGCTCGCGCGGGATGCGGCCGTGGACCGTACCTGGGGGGATTGCTATGGCTACCTGTTGGTCGCCACCGGGCGCGCGGAGGTCATGGTGGATGAGCTGCTGTCCCCCTGGGATGGAGCGGCCTTGCAGCCCATCATCGAGGAAGCCGGCGGTGTGTTCACCGACTGGACGGGGCGGCGGACCGCGTTCGGCGGAAATGGAATCGCCACCAACGCGGCCCTGGCGCGCGTGGTGCGGGAGCGGCTCGGTGCCGTGGAGACACGCTGATGCTCGACCTGGACGCGCTCGACTTCGCGAAGGGCAACGGACTGGTGACGGTCGTCACGCAGGACGCGAGCACCGGTGACGTGTTGATGGTGGCGCATGCGGACCGGGAAGCCCTGGAGCGCACGCTGGCCACGGGGGAGATGCACTACCGGTCGCGCACGCGCGGCCTGTGGCACAAGGGCGCCACCAGTGGAAACGTCCAGCGCGTGGTGGCGCTCCGCGCCGACTGTGACGGTGACGCGGTGCTCGCGCGCGTGAAGAAGGCGGGCCCCGCGTGTCACCTGGGGACGGAGACCTGCTTCGGCCCGGGCCGTTGGGATGCACTGAGTGCGTTGGATGACACGCTCGCTCGCCGCGCCGCACCGGTGGAGTGGCCCGATGATGCACCTCCGAGCTACACGCGCCGCCTGCTGGAGGACCGCAACCTGCGCTTGAAGAAGTTGGGCGAGGAGGCCGCGGAGTTGGTGACGGCGTGCGCGGACGTGGATCCGTCACGCGCCGCGGAGGAAGCGGCGGACGTGCTCTACCACGTGCTCGTCGCGGTCCGGCCCCTGGGCCTCTCGCTCGACGACGTGAAGGCAGTGCTCGCTCAGCGCGCTTCGCGCTGATCCACCGCGCATGTCCGCTGTACGACAGGATCCGGTGAATCCTGGAGATGACGCGGGCGTATACGTGTTTTCCCTGAGTGTCCGTGTCGGTCCGAGTGGATTTGTCCGTTTCCGCTGCAGGACAGAACCGCGGTGCCGGGCCAAATGAATGCCGGTTCAGGTGTCGTGCACTTCAACGAATGGAGTGTTCCTGCTACAGATCCGACCGCACGGCAGCGTGGCAAGCCGGGCGGGTGCCGGTCAGGCGCTCGCCTCACCGGAGGCATCGTGAACGGCCCTACCTACAAAGCGGAGATCATCGACCGAGTCATCTTCTCCCGCTGGGAGAATCCTCCGACCAAGGAGGACGTGACGCTGGTGCTGGCGCAGATGCAGGAAGCTGCGGCGCGGCTCAACACGAACCTCATCTACGTGGGTTCGGTGAGCTCGAAGTCGAAGGTGCCCGACGCGAACGAGCGCACCGTCCTCAACCAGTTCCTCATGGACGCCCGCCGCACCTGCGTGGAGCAGGCGTGGCTCATCTATGAAGGCACGGACCTGCAGCACAACCTTCAGCGCGTCATCATCTCCGGCGTGCTCATCCTCACGCGCACCTTCGACAACTTCCTGTCGGTCGCGAAGTCGGGTGACTCCATCGTCAAGGACGTGAGCGCGGTGCTGAAGAAGGACGCCGCGCCACTCTTCACACTGGCCAAGGAGCGCGGCCTCGTCTTCTGATGTCGGTCGGCGGCGCCTTCAGCGGGCGCCGTGGACCTCCAGCTCCTTCAGTTCGGTGTCCGCGCGCTCGGGGAAGACGCTCACGGCGTCCACGTCGCGCAGCGGCACCTGGAGCGGGCACTCCTCCCACTGACCCGTGCCGGTGAAACGGCACACGGTGGGGTTGACGAAGGCGAAGTCCTTCTCCGGGTCCTTCAAGCCCACGCCCTGCGGCGTCCGGACGATGGCGCGCACCGTTCCCGGGCCCGTGGCGCGGATCCTCACCGATACGAGTTGCTTCAGCGTGGGTGCGTAGCTCGCGCGCAGCGCGCCGTCCGCCTCCCATCGCTTGCTCTTGAGCGCCTTGCCGACCGGAACTCCGGTGTTCTCGTCCCGGTCGAACGCCTGGAAGCCGGGCTCGGTGCCTTCAATCCGGTCCGGCTTCATGGCGCTCGTCTCGGGAGGAATGGGCACAGCGGCCAGGGCGATCAGCGCGGGCGTGGGCGCCACGAGGTTTACAGCGGCGGCGCGCAGCAGCGCGTCATCCAGGAAGCCTGCCTGCGAGCAGCGGGGCGCCAGCTCCCCGACGAGCGCGAGCACCGGGGGCCGTACCGTGAGGTCTGACTGGGCCGCGGGTGCGAGCCCCAACTGGACGAGCGAGGCACAAGCCCCTCCAGGCCTGGCCCCGCATGCTCCAGGTTCCATTTCGCGCTCGCGACGTCGGCATTGGGTCCCACCGCGGCACTCAGCAGGGCCTGCCCCACGGCCCGGGCGCACGAATTGGCGGCCGGCGGGCAGTGCTCACACAGACTGGCCAGCAGGCCTCGCAGCGGTGTGGCTTCTCCCTCGGATAAGGGCGACCGGGCGTCCAGGGCCACGCCCAGCGCGCAGGCGCGAACGGGCGGCTGACGGCATGCGTCGAGCTGCTGGCGCGCTTCGTCCAGGACCTGGGTGTCCTGAGGCGTGCGGAGGGCGCTTTCGAGGGCCCGTTCCAGCGTACGGCACTCGGGGGCGGAGGAGGGGACGGGGGCGCCGGCCGGGGCGTCACCCGCCTGGGCCATGCGCCCGGGGCGAGGACCGGGCGCTTTCTCCTGGTGCGTCACACACCACAGGCGCCCGAAGGCGATGAGTGCTACCAACATCAAGAGGAGGGTTCGGAGCGGGAAACGGCGCACGAGCAAACTCCTTGATTCCAACCGGGACCGGGGGTTATCAGCCCCACCGGGTTCCATCCGCAATAATTACGGAGGCGTGCGTGGCTGAGACGTTCGACGTGGTGATCATCGGTTCGGGCCCCGGCGGATACGTGGGCGCCATTCGCGCGGGTCAGCTGGGCCTGAAGACGGCCATCATCGAGAAGGACAAGCGGCTGGGCGGCACCTGCCTCCACCGCGGCTGCATCCCGACCAAGTCCCTGCTGTGGACCGCGGAGCTGTTCCACCACGTCCGCGAAGCGGCTGACTTCGGCGTTGATGTGAGCAGCCCGGCCATCAACTGGCCCAACGCGATGAAGCACAAGGACAAGATTGTCACCAAGGGTGCCAACGGCATCGACTTCTTGATGAAGAAGAACAAGGTGACGGTGGTGAAGGGCCACGGCCGCATCGCCGGCAAGGGCAAGGTGGAAGTCACCGCCGAGGACGGCTCCAAGAAGATCCTGGAGGCGAAGAACATCATCCTCGCCACGGGCTCGGTGCCCAAGTCCCTGCCCAACGTCCCCGTGGACCACAAGCGGGTGCTGAACAGCGACTCCATCCTGCAGATCGACCGCGTCCCCAAGAGCATTATCGTGCTGGGCGCCGGCGCGGTGGGCTGTGAGTTCGCCTCCGTGTTCAACCACGTGGGCAGCAAGACCTCCATCGTGGAGTACATGCCCGCGCTGCTCCCCATCGAGGACGCGGACATCTCCAAGGAGCTGGAGAAGATCTTCAAGCGCCGCGGCATCGACGTGCACACCGGCTCCGCGGTGGAGAAGGTGGAGCACACGGCGGACGGCGTGCGCGTCACCATGAAGGTGGGCAACGAGACCAAGACGCTGGAGGCGGAAATCCTCCTGTCGGCGGTGGGCCGCTCGCCCGTCACCGAGGACGTGGGTCTGGACAAGACGAACATCCAGGCCGAGCGCGGCTACATCAAGGTCGACTCGATGCTGCGCACCTCCGAGCCGAACGTCTACGCCGTGGGTGACATCATCCCCACGCCGATGCTGGCGCACATGGCCAGCGCGGAGTGCGTGGTGGCGGTGGAGCACATCGCGGGGAAGAACCCGCAGCCCATCAACTACGACCTGACGCCGTCTGCCACGTACTGCTACCCCGAGGTCGCCTCGGTGGGCCTGACGGAGAAGAAGGCCAAGGAGCGCGGCTACGACGTGAAGGTGGGCATCGCTCCGATGGGCGCCGTGACGAAGGCCGCCATCTCCAACGAGGCCACCGGCATGATCAAGATCGTGTCGGACCGGAAGTACGACGAGGTCCTCGGCGTGCACCTCATCGGGCCGCACGCGACGGAGCTGCTGGCTGAGGCGTGTGTCGCGCTGAAGCTGGAGATCACCACCGAGGAACTGGCCAACACCATCCACGCGCACCCGACGCTCTCGGAAATCGTGCACGAGGGTGCCGAGGCCACGCTGGGCCACCCGCGCCACTTCTAGGCGGCGGCGCCTCGCCTGCAGTCCCAGGGGCCGTCCCGGTGTGCCGCGGACGGCCCCTCGTATTTCCGGCCCCCGCGGCCGCGCGAGGTGACGGTCCCCTGCCTGGCCGTCCTCACGGGTGCTCCGGGCCTGTCCCCAGGAACCGGGGGCATTAGTAGAGAGGCGACAACTGGCGGACGACTGGTGGATGCTGACGCCTCGCGTCAGTGGCTTCCGCTTGAACGTCCTCCGTCCAACCCATAGAAGGCCCGCGATCCATGGCGACTCCCGACCGGTTCCCTCTGCCCCAGGTGACTGAGACCACCCGCAAGCCGGAGTGGCTGAAGGTGCGGCTCCCGCACGGAGAAGGTTACGAGCGGGTCAAAGCCATCGTGAAGCGCACCAAGCTGGCCACGGTGTGCGAAGAGGCCCGCTGCCCGAACATCGCCGAGTGCTGGGGCGGAGGCACCGCCACGGTGATGCTGATGGGCGAGGTGTGTACGCGCGCGTGCCGCTTCTGCCACGTGAAGGTCGGCGCGCCTCCTCCGCTGGATCCGATGGAGCCCATCCATCTGGCCCAGGCGGTGAAGGAGATGGACCTGGAGTACATCGTCGTCACGTCCGTGAACCGGGATGACCGGCCGGACGGCGGCGCCAGCCACTTCGCTTCCGCCATCCGCGAGCTGCGCCGGGAGAGCCCGCGCACCATCGTTGAAGTGCTCATCCCGGACTTCAAGGGCGTGGAGAAGGACCTGACCACCGTGGCGGAGGCCAAGCCCCACGTGGTGGCGCACAACGTGGAGACGGTGGAGCGCCTCACGCCGACGGTCCGTGACCGCCGCGCGAAGTACCACCAGTCCCTGCGCGTGCTGGAGTATCTCAAGAACCGCCCCGAGGGCCTGTACACCAAGACGTCCGTCATGGTGGGCCTGGGGGAGACGGACGCGGAGCTGGAGCAGACGTTCAAGGACCTGCGCGACGTGGGCGTGGACGTGCTGACGCTGGGCCAGTACCTGCAGCCGTCGCAGTACCACCTGCGCGTGGAGCGCTTCGTGTCGCCCGCGCAGTTCGAGGCGTACAAGACGCTGGCCGAGTCCTACGGCTTCCTCTACGTGGCCTCCGGTCCGCTGGTGCGGTCCAGCTACCGGGCCGCTGAGTTCTTCATGAAGGGCCTGATGGAGCGCGAGCGGCTCGAGCGGCTCGGCTGAGCTTTGACGCTCCGATTCATGGCTTGACCCAACACCCCTGCTTCCCGGAAAGACGACCCCATGGCGATCTTCGAATTCAAGCTCCCCGACCTTGGTGAAGGCGTGATGGAGGGTGAGCTGGTGAAGTGGCACGTGAAGGCGGGGGATTCCGTCAAGGAAGACCAGGTGCTCGCCGAGGTGATGACGGACAAGGCCACCGTCACCGTTCCCGCTCCCAAGGCGGGCCGTGTCGTGAAGACGCACGGCAATGAAGGCGACATGGCGAAGGTGCACCAGCTCCTCGTCACCCTGGAGGTGGAGGGCGCTGCGCCGGCGCAGGCCGGTGGTCATGCCGAGGCCAGCGCGCCGGCGGCGGCGCCCGTGGCGGGTGGCCATGTCGGTGGGGCGCCTGCCTCGGCGTCCAAGGTGCTGGCCACGCCGGTGACGCGGCGGATGGCGCGCGAGCACGGGCTGGACCTGGCGTCGATTGCCGGCACGGGGCCGCAGGGCCGCGTGACGAAGGCGGACGTGGTGGCGGCGCTGGAGGGTGGCGAGAAGAACGTCGTCGCGGCTCCGGCCGAGCAGAAGGCGCGTCCCGCGGCTCCTGCCGTCAGCTCGGGCGCGGCGGACGAGCGCGTTCCGCTGCGGGGCCTGCGCAAGAAGATCGCGGAGAAGATGGTGCGGTCGAAGTTCACGGCGCCGCACTTCGCCTTCGTCGAGGAAGTGGACGCCACGGAGCTGGTGGCCCTGCGCGCGCGGCTGAACGCGCAGCTGGCGGCGGCCGGTGAGAGCACCAAGCTCAACTACCTGCCGTTCATCATCAAGGCGACGGTGGCGGCGCTGAAGAAGTTCCCGCACCTGAACGCGAACTTCGACGAGGCGTCGCAGGAACTGGTGGTCCGCGGCGAGTACAACATCGGCATGGCGGCGGCGACGCCGGACGGCCTCACCGTGGCGGTGGTGAAGAACGCGGACCGGCTGACGCTGGCCGACCTGGCGCGTGAGACGGCCCGCCTGGGCGCCGCCGCGCGCGACCGGAAGCTGAAGATGGAGGAGCTGACGGGTGGCACCTTCACCATCAGCTCGTTGGGGCAGAGCGGCGGCCTGTTCGCCACGCCCATCATCAACCACCCTGAAGTGGGCATCCTGGGCGTGCACCGCCTGAAGAAGCGCCCTGCGGTGGTGGGGGACCAGGTCGTCGTGCGCGACATGATGAACCTGTCGCTGTCGTGCGACCACCGCGTCATCGACGGCTCGGTGGCGGCGGATTTCACGTACGAGATCATCAAGTACCTGGAGAAGCCGGACCTGCTGTTCCTGGCCATGGCGTGAGGTGAGCGCCGTGGCAGGTCCACGCCCCTGAGGTGAGGGGCGTGGTGGCCCTGGAGCCGGGCCGGGAAGCGCCTGGTGCTGGGGCCCGCGTTCGAGGGCCGCGCGCGGGTGCCCCGAGCCGGTTAGGCTCTCCCCGTATGGCCGAGAACCCTCGCGAGCTGATCCGCGCCGCGCAGTCCGCCGAGACACAGGGAGACGTGGCCCGTGCGGTGGAGTGCCTGCAGAAAGCGGCGGAGCTGTACCGTCAGGCGGGGCACCCGTCCCGCGCGTTGCAGCTGCTTCGCCATGCGCAGCGGTTGGACGGCAGCCGCGCGGACATCGCGGATGCGGTGAACCGGCTGGAGTGGATGCCGGAGCCTCTGCTCGCTCGGCCTGGGACAGACGCTGACGACGAAGAGGCCTTGCCTGCATCCGGGGTGGTGCATTCCCTGGCGTCGGAGTTGTTGCCGGACGTCGTCCACCGGCAGCGGCTCATCGAGGATGCGCTGCGAGAGGCGGCCCTGCACGCCGGTGACGACGCGCCTCGTGACGCCGCCCAGGCCTGGGTCATCGAGACGGAGGTCGCGGAAGATCTGCAGCGGCTCGAAGTGCAGATTGCGCGCATCGCGGGTGTGGTCGCAGGGGCGGAAGATGCCTCGTCGCCACCGGATGCGACCGTGGACGTGCGGAGCGGTGCCGCGTCCATTCCGGGTTGGAGCGCGGGGGCGACTGGACGGAGCGTCCCCTCCGCGTCCATGCCCGCACCGGAGGCCGCCTCAGCGGACACGCTCCAGGATGGCGTGGGCGAGCAGGAACTTCTGGGCGTCGAGGCGTCCACGACGCGGCTTGCGTCAACACGCCTGGCGGGTGAGGCAGAGGAAGGACCCGCGGGAGCGGACATCCTCACGGATGCGCGGCTTCGGCGTCGCAGAGAGGCTCGGATCATCGAGCGCGGCCCTACGCGTGCGGATGCCGCGCTCGACGCATGGTGCTCCTTCTGTTGCCGTCCGCGTACTGACACGGGGGACCTGGTCGCGGGGCCTGCGGGCGCATTCATCTGCAAGAGCTGCCTGTTCGAGTCGCAATCGTTGCTGGGAGACGTCACGCGGGTGCCTCCGCCCACGGTGTCGCGGCCGGAACGGCCCGTGGCACCTGTCTTGGGGCTCGTGGGGCAGGGCGCGACGCAGGCGCTGCTGACGCAGTCGCTTGCGGCCCACGCGCGGACCCTCTTGGTCATCGGGCCCGAAGGCAGTGGTAAGAGCGTCTGGTTTCAGCAGCTCCAGCGAGAGGCCGTGGGCGTCATCACCCCCGTCGCGGACCTGGACGTGACGACTTCCTCTCGCACGCTGCTGGTGGAGGACGTGGACCGCCTGGACGCGACGTCACACGCGACCCTGCAGGCCTTCCTGGCCCGGGACCGCCGCCCCGTCGTCCTGCTGAGCGCGAGGGGCCTGCGCACGGAGGCTCGGGGCCTGAGCCTCCGCGGAGACGCATACAGTGTTTCCGTGTCCACCACCGCCGCGCTGACTCAGGCCGTGCGCGGAGCCGTGCCCACTTACATCCTGGAGCACGTGCAGGTGCTCCTGCCGCTCCAGGTGCCCACACCCTCTGAATTCGTGGAGATCGCCCGCCAGCGTCTGGCCTCGCGAGAGCCCGCGGTCTCCGTCTCGGAGGAAGTGCTCATCGCGCTGGCGCAGGCGGCCAGCCGCTCGCCGCGCGCGGGCCATGAGCTGCATGCCCTCCTCAACCGGGTGCCCACGGGAACGTGGAGCATGGCGCCCACCGTGAAGCCCTCGCCCACGCGGAAGGCTCGAAAGAAGCGAACGTCATGAACACCATCACCGTCTACCGCCTGGGCCGAGTGGAGTACGAGGACGGGCTCAAGCTGATGCACCTCTTCAGCGAGTCACGCCGCCAGGGGCTCTCCGGCGATGCGCTGCTCCTCTTGGAGCACCCGCCCATCCTCACCCTGGGCCGTGCCGCGAAGCGCGAGAACATCGTCGCCAGCGACGCGCAGCTGGCGAAGGAGGGCGCGGAGGTCTTCGAGACCAACCGTGGCGGCGACGTCACCTACCACGGCCCCGGCCAACTGGTGGGCTACCCCATCTTCCTGCTGCCGGAGGACCGACGCGACGTGCGCCGTTACGTGCGCGACGTGGAGCGCTCCGTCATGCAGGTGCTGGCCCAGTGGGGCATCACCGCGGGCCCCATCCCCAAGTGGCCCGGCGTCTGGATTGGCGCGGAAGGTGCTCCGGACGCGCGGAAGATCGCCGCCATTGGCGTGCACCTGTCGCGTTGGCTCACCACGCACGGCTTCGCGCTCAACGTGAACACGAACCTGGACCACTTCCAGCTCATCGTCCCGTGTGGCATCCGAGAAGCAGGTGTCACGTCCATGCAGCGGGAGTTGGGCCGCGCGCTCCCGATGGCGGAGGTGGAAGAGGCCATCGCCAGCAGCTTCTGCACCGTGTTCGACAGCGAGCGCGTGGACGCGCCGCCGCCGATGCGGACGGTGAGCATCGCGGTGGTGAAGGGCCGTGGTCCCGAGGCACGGGTGCTGCTCGTGCGGCGTCGCCCGGAGCGGGGCGGTTTCTGGCAGGTCCTCACCGGGAGGCTCGAAGCGGGTGAGTCGCCAGCGCAGGCCGCGGCGCGGGAGCTGGAGGAGGAGACAGGCCTCCGCGTGCCGCTGGTGGACCTGGACTACCGCCACGCCTTCGCCCTGGGAGAGGCGCTGCCACCGCAACTGGTGGAGGAGAACGGCTTCGCCGTCCACGTGCCGCCGGACGCGGACGTGCGCCTGGGCGCGGAGCACGACGCCTTCGAGTGGGTGGACGTCCCCACGGCCCTGGAGCGGCTGCCCTTCCAGGGCCTGCGGGAGACGGTGAAGCGCGCTACAGCTTGATGACCAGGGACTCGCGAGCGGCGATGGCGTCGGGGCGGTGCTTGCGCACCTGACGCAGCAGCCGGTCCATGCCCGTGTCATCTCGTGACGGATCGTGGTGGAAGAGCACCAGCTTCTTCACCCCGGCCTCGTCCGCCGCATGCACCGCGGCCTGCCAGGTGGAGTGGCCCCAGCCGGTGCGAGCCGGCCCGGTGCGGCCGTGGTACTCGTCCTCGGTGTACATGGCGTCGTAGATGAGGACGTCCGCGTCCTGGGCGAACGCGTAGAAGGCTGCGTCCATGTCGCTGCCGTGCTCCAGGTCGGTGGCGTACACCACCGACCGGCCCTGGCACTCGACGCGATAGCCCATGTTGCCGCCCGGGTGGTTCAGCTCGATGGTGTGAACCGTCGCCGGGCCCAGTTGCAGCGTCTGCGTGGCGGCCAGGTCCGTGTACGTGAGCTGCGCCCGGAACACGCCGTCCGCCGTCACCGGGAAGTACGGCGGCACCATCTGCCCGCTGAGGAGCTGCTTCACCGACTGCCCGTGCCGCGCCGGGCCATAGACAGTCAGGTCGCTCGTGGGCAGGTACATGGGCCCGAAGAAGGGCAGGCCCTGCAGGTGGTCGTAGTGGTAGTGCGAGATGAAGATGGAGCCCTTCACCGGCTTCTTCTTCGCCACCAGTGCATGCCCCAGCGCGCGCGCGCCGGTGCCCAGGTCGAAGATGAGCAGCTCGTCCCCGCAGCGGACCTCCACGCAGGGCGTGTTTCCGCCATAGCGCTTCGTGTGCGCGCCCGGCGAAGGAATGGAGCCGCGCACACCCCAGAAGCGCACCTCGAAGGGCACGCGGACCTGGTTGCGCGCGACGGAGTTCCGTCGCCTCGCGGGGGGCTTCTCAGCCTGTCTTGGCTTCCGTGTCGTCGTCCTCGGCGAAGAGCTCAATCAGGTGCCCCGTACGCTCGCGCTTCGTCCTCAGGTAGTCGACGTTATGCGGATTGTGCTCGGTCCGGGAAGGGATTCGACGCCGGACGGGAATGCCTTCTTCGACCATGCCCGCGATCTTCAGCGGGTTGTTGGTCATCAGGTCCACCGAGCGCACATCCAGGCTCCGCAGCATCTCCGCCGCGATGTCGTAGGTGCGCAGGTCGTCCGCGAAACCCAGCTGCCGGTTGGCTTCGTAGGTGTCCAGGCCCTTGGACTGCAGGGCGTAGGCCTTGATCTTGTTCCCCAGGCCGATGCCGCGCCCCTCCTGCCGCAGGTACAGCACGACGCCCTGTCCCGCCTGGGTGATGAAGTCGAGCGAGCGGTCCAGTTGCTCGCGGCAGTCGCACTTCAGGCTGCCGAAGACCTCGCTCGTGAGGCACTCGGAGTGGATGCGCACCGGCACACCCTCGTGTCCTGAAACCTGTCCCACCACGAGCGCGACATGCTCCCGCCCGTTGCGCTTGTCCCGGAACACGATGGTCCGCAGCGAGCCGCGCCCGGTCGGGATGTCCGCCTCCGAGAACCGTTCCAGGTGTTGCGTGTGCTTACGGGTCGGAAGGACCTGAGGTGAGCGTGTGTCCGACATGTTGAGTCCTCTCCAGATGCGGGCCCCTGTTTGGAGTCCTCAGGTTCTCAAGTCAAGGCGGCTGGTGCTTTCGAGCACGCGCCCCCAAGAGGATGCTCCACGGCGCCCTTCGTTCCTCAGGCCACCCATGAGAGCGGAAGCAGTTCTACCGCGTCCCCCTCCGTCAAACTGCTGGCTTCCCGAGGGAAATGCAGCAGATGGGTGGCCGCCGCCGCAGAACGCAGGGCACCAGACGTTTGTGTCGCCAGCGGACGGGCCCACAGGTTGCCTTCTCTCCAAGCCGCCGTGACGCGGACGAAATGCGCCAGGCCAGGGGGCTTGGCGAGCTTGCCTTCCAGGCGTCCAGCCACACGTCCGGGCCCCACCTGCGCATGCCCCAGCAGCTTGCGGAGGGCTGGGCGCACGAAGAGCTCGAACGTCACCAGGGAGGAGGTGGGGTTGCCCGGAAGTCCAAAGAACTGCGTGGCGCCACGACGGCCCACCACCAGCGGCTTTCCCGGCTTGATGGCGACGCGCCAGAAATGCTGCTCCACGCCCAGCTCGGCCAGCACCTCCTTCACGTAGTCGCGCTCGCCCACGGACACCCCCGCGCTGGTGAGCACCACGTCGAACCCGTCCAGCCGGGAAAGCGCGGCCAGTACGGCGTCGCGCGTATCCCGAGCGATGCCCAGCTGCGTGGGAATGCCGCCCGCGCGGCGGACCGCCAGCGCCAGTGACGGAGCATTGGTGTCCACGATGCGGCCATTGGGTGGCTCGTCCGCGTGGCACAGCTCGTCGCCCGTGGAGAGGATGGCCACTCGCGGCGCGCGCGACACAGGCACGGCCTGTCGGCCCTGGGCCCAGAGGAGGCCCAGCTCGGGGATGCCCAGCGCCGTGCGGCGTGCCAGTAGCAGCTGCCCCTCCCGAGCGTCCTCGCCCCGGGGCCGCACGAACTGGCCCGGGGCCACCGCTTCGAGCACGTCGACCTGATCCGCGCCGCTCTGGTCCACGGGCCGTGTCCGCTCCCGCATCACCACCGCATCCGCACCCGAGGGGAGGGCGCGCCCGTCATGATGCGGGCGCATACCCCGGAAGCCAGCGCCTGACTGCCCACCGCGCCAGCGTAGATGGTCTCTCCGACGTCGAGCCGGACGGGCAGGGGACCCGCCAGGTCCGCGCTGCGCACCGCGTAGCCATCCATGGCCGAGTTGTCCCAGGGAGGGAGTGTCCGCTGCGCCATCACGTCCTCGGCGAGCACGCGCCCCAGTGCGTCATCCAGGGGCAACCACTCAGAGGGAAGGGGCGCGCACAGGGCCAGGATCTGCGACCGGGCTTCTTCTTCCGGCAGCAATGTGGCGGAGTCGTTCATGCCCGGCTTATAGCCATGCCGTGGCTTTGTGGCTTGGACCCGTTCACGAACAAAGTCCGTGAGATAATCAAGTGTTAGTTTGACAGCCTACCTGATCATCGTTACAAGCAACGGTGATCGCGAGGCTTGCCTGCCCTCTGGGCAGGTCCGCCAACCCGTTGAAAGGACACGGGAACTCTCAAGGAGACTGCGTCGATGGCCAAGCCCAAGTCCGGGGCCAAGAAGACGACTCCCGCTGGCAAGGCTGGCGCAAAGCCCGCTGCGAAGAAGGACTCCGCTGCCCGGCTGGATCTGATCAAGAACGCCTCCAAGCGGGTGGCGAAGGCGGCGACGAAATTGGCGAAAGCGGCATCGGACGTAACGAAGGGGGCCAAGAGCGCGGTGAAGAAGGCCACGCAGGAGAAGGCCACCGCGAAGAAGGCCGCTCCCGCTGGGAAGACGGCCTCGGCCGCGAAGGCCGCCCCCCCGGCAGCGAGGACCCCGAAGGCCCCTCCGGCGAAGGCGCCTCCCGCAGCGAAGTCCGCCGCGAGCGCCAAGGCGGCGAAGGCGAGCGCGGTACCTGCCGCCCCTCCGGTGGAGAAGCCCCGTCCTCGCGCCACCAAGTTGCCGCCTCCGGGCGAGCCGCTCACCAAGCGTGAGATGGAGCAGTTGCTGACGGCCGGCGAAGGCCGCGGCGTCACGGGCGAGGGCAGCCTCAAGGGCCGCCTGGTGGTCACCAACGACATGCCGCACCTGGTGGTCGTCGGGCGCGACAAGCGCGAGCTGACCTTCCTCCTCCAGGGCCCGGATCAGGAAGTCCTCCCGGCCTACGTGGACCACAAGGTCTCCGTCAGCGGACTCATCCGCAAGACGACCAACCACGCTGGCGTGGTGGACGTTCGCAAGTACTCGGCCAAGAAGCCGGATGCCGAGGTGGTGGAGGCCGCCCCGGCGGAGACGGAGGCGCGGCTGCGCTACCTGTCGCCCGGTGAGGTCTCCATGGTGACGGCGGCCGGCATGGGCGCGGGCATCAAGGGCTTCGCGGGCGTGCGTGGCAACCTGGAGATGACGGGTGAGGAGTTCGTGCTCGTCGTGTCCAATGGCGGCACGCGCCAGCAGGTGTCGTTCATCATCGAGGGCAAGGCCGCTGGCAAGGCCCTGCGCAAGCACGTCGGATACACGCTCCAGGTGCAGGGCATCGTCGACAAGACGTCCGGCTGGGGCGGCCGCATCCTGGCGGAGAACGTGGAGCTTCGTCCGTCCGAAGCGCGCGCCGTGTCTCGGGACGAGATGGAGCTGGTGCACATCGAGGGAGAGGTCCCCACGTCCGTGGACGTGCGCCTCAACCACGGCCTCACCGTGCGCCTGCCCGAGCACCCCGGATTCACCTGGGCCATCGAGCCCACGGTGGCCAAGCGCGTGGGCCTGCGCGAAGCCAACTTCGAGCCCGCGCCCGAGGACGGTCCCGGTACCCGCGAGTTCTTCTTCACCCCGCGCAACCCAGGCGTCTTCGAGGTGGAGTTCTTCCTGGCCAAGGCGCTGTCGCCCGGCCTGGTGGACCGCTCCTTCAAAATCAACGTCACGGTCAAGCCCTGAGGGTCGTCGCCCGGAACAGGTTCCGGGGGGCGGCCGGTCGCCGGGGGGTTCCCGTCCGGCCGCTCCGGGCTTACCCGTTCCCGTAGCGGCCGCGCCGCGACCCCACCGTGAGCCTTTCTCAAGACCTTCTCAAGCAGATCCTCGCTGAAGCAGACCACCCGCTGGGCATCAAGGAGCTTCTCCGGCTCGCGGGCCTGCACCCCGGACAACAGACGGAGCTCAAGCGCGCCCTGCGTGAGCTCGTCCGTCAGGGCGACATCCTCAAGGACGGCAAGCGCTTCGTGCCCCGGCAGCCATCGCGGCGCGAGGCCGACGTGCGCGCAAGGGAGCAGGGCGCTCCCATGGCGTGGCGTCAGCGCGACGCCGCCGGGCCCCGCGAGGGCGCGCCGAGCCGCGGACCTCGGCATGCCGGGCAGCGCGCGGCGGGCCCTGGTGGCTTCGCGGCCCGCCAGCATGAGCCGGGGGCGCGCGGCAAGAGCGCGGGCTGGCAAGAGCGGGGCCCAGGGAGTGATCGCCGGGGCGCTTCGAAGCATGGAGGGGGCTTCCGGCAGGAGCGGGCGGAGTGGCCCGGCCGCCGGGGCCGTTTCAGCGAGGTCGAAGAGGATGGCCTGCTGGAAGGCATCCTCCACGTCCATCGGGATGGCTTCGGCTTCGTGCATCCGCTGTCGGGGGAAGGGGACAACGTCTTCCTGCCGCCGCACGAGGCCCAGCGCGCGCTCGACAATGACCGGGTGATGGTGGCCGTCTCGGGGCGGCCTCCGCGCCTGGAGGGCCGGATCGTCCGGGTGGTGCAGCGCCGTCGCGAGCTGGCCGTGGGCACCTACGTCGTGAAGGGCCGCTACGCCGTGGTGTACCCCACGGATTCGAGCCTGCCCGGCCCCATCCGCGTGCCGCTGACGCAGATGGCGCGCGAAGGGGACCTGGTGAAGGTCCAGCTGGGCATTGGTGCCCAGATGCTGGACCCGGACCGGGGGCTGCACGGCGAGGTCGCCGGCTCCCTGGGCAAGCCCGGCACTCCGAGCGCCGAGGTATTGGGCGTCGCCTACTCGCAGGGGTTCTCCGACGAGTTTCCGCCGGAGGTCATGGCCGAGGCGGACCGCTACGCGGTGACGGTGACCGAGGAAGAGGCCCGCGGCGAGCACCGGCGCGACCTGCGCGCCATTCCCCTCATTACCATCGATGGTGAGGACGCGCGCGACTTCGACGACGCGGTCTGCGTGGAGGACCGGCCGGATGGGTGGCGGTTGGTGGTGGCCATCGCGGACGTGACGCACTACGTGTGGGAAGACAGTGCGCTCAACGCGGAGGCGCTGCGTCGCGCCACGTCCGTGTACCTGCCGGACCGGGTGCTGCCCATGCTGCCGGAGCGGTTGAGCAACGGCATCTGCTCTCTACGCCCGGACGAGGACCGGCTGTGCATGGTGGCGGACATGACGTTCGACCGCCGGGGCCACCGTCGCTCCTACGACTTGTATCCGGCGGTGATGCGCAGCGTGGCGCGGTGCACGTACAACGAGGTGCAGGACGTCCTCGACGGCAAGGACGTGCCGCACCGCAACGCGCACAAGCCCCACTTCGAGCGGCTGATGTCGCTGGCCCGCGCGCTGATGAAGATGCGCAAGGAGCGCGGCGCCATCGACTTCGACCTGCCCGAGCACAAGGTGGTGCTGGACGAGGAAGGCCTGCCCGCGCGCATGGACAAGCGCGAGCGCAAGGACAGCCACCGCCTCATCGAGGAGTGCATGCTCGCCGCCAACGAGGCGGTGGCGACCTTCTTCCAGGACGAGGGCCTGCCTACGGTGTACCGGTTCCACGGCGAGCCGGACCCGGAGAAGCTGGCCACGTTCGCCGCGCTGGCGGAGGCTTATGGCTTCAAGATGCGCGTCGAGGACGGCGTGTCGTCGAAGGAACTGGATGCCTTCGTCAGCCAGCTCCAAGGCCACCCGGAGCAGCGGGCGCTGAACCAGCTCCTGCTGCGCTCCATGATGCAGGCGGTGTACACGTCGTCCCGCGTGGGCCACTACGGCCTGGCCGCCGAGCACTACCTGCACTTCACGTCGCCCATCCGCCGCTACCCGGACCTGCTGGTGCACCGGCTGCTCAAGGCGCACTGGGCCCGGAAGGGGCGCAAGCCTTCGCAGTCGATGCTGGAGCGCGAGGAGGACCAGCTCGAGGACATGTCCGCTCAGTGCTCCGAGCGCGAGCGCGCGGCGATGCAGGTCGAGCGGGAGGTGGTGTCCTTCTACGCGTGCCTGCTGATGAAGGACCGCGTGGGCGAGGAGTTCGCCGCCACCGTGGCCGCCATCACCGACTTCGGCTTCTTCGTCGAACTGGACGAGGTGCACGTCGAAGGCCTGGTGAAGGCCGAGACGCTGGGGCCCGGGGCGAAGCTGGACAAGCTGACGCACTCCCTGGTGTATGCGAATGGCCGCCGGGTGCGCGTGGGACAGAAGCTGCGGGTGCGGCTGACGTCCGTGAACGTGACGGCGAAGAAGATCGACTTCGAGGCGCTCCAGTTCGACGGCGAGGCGCCGCTGAGCCGTGTCGCGACGCGGGGCGAGCAGCCGCAGCGGCGTCAGGCATGGACGGCCGAGGCTCCGTCGCATCGCGAACGGGATGGCCGGCGGGAGCGGGAAGGGCGCCCGGGCCGCCGCGAACGGGAAGCCGCCGTGGCGAGCCGTGGCGCGCCCTCCGGGCAGTACGAGGAGCCGGCCCGGGCCGCCCGCGTGGACGCTTCTCCCGCGAGGGCCGTCGTGAGGAGGCCGCGCCGCACCGGAAGGAGCCTCGGTTCCCGCCCAGGGTGCCAGAGGGACAGGAACCGCCTCGTTCCGAATCGCCCGCGTGGCCCAAGCGCAGGACGTTCATCCGCCCGGAGCCGCAGGCTCCGGCGCCCGTGTCCGCTGAAACGGCCGAGCCGCTTCCGCCCGAAGCGCCGTCCGCGCCCGCTCCGTGGGAATTGCCGGCGGGCGAAGACGCCGCCCGGTCTCCACACCCCGGCTTCGACCGGATTCGCGCGCTGGCGTCCCAGCGTCAGCGTGGGCCTGAACCCCGCGGCCCTTCTCACGGCCGGTCGTTCCAGAAGCCGAAGCCGCAGGGCGGCCCAGGGTCCCGGTTCCCCGCGCCCAAGCCCGGGCGCGAGTCTGAGGACGACAGGGCATTCTCGATGGAGCCCCCGCGCCCTCCGCCCGAGGCGCCCGTCGAAGCGCCCCCGCCTGTTCCCAGCCGGGCCGTGACGGAAACCCCGATTCCCGTGGCCCCGGAGCCCGTGCGAGCCGAGCCCGTGAGCGTCGAGCCGCCCGTGACTCCCGCGCCCGAGCCAGAGGCGGCTGCGCCGAAGCGGAAGGCGACGCAGAAGAAGGCCGTGGCGAAGGCAACGCGCACCCCGGCGCGGAAGAAGACCGTCGCGGCCGGCAGCGCCGAGCAGGCCGCCGCCACGAAGGCCAAGAAGGCCACCGCCAAGGCGAAGAAGCCCACCGCCAAGGCGAAGAAGGCTGCGCCTGCTCGGGCCGCCGTGAAGGCCACCAAGGTGGCCGCGTCGAAGTCCAAGGCGAAGGCGCCGTCGAAGAAGGCCGCGAAGCCCGCCGTGGCGCGTGCCGCGAAGCCAGCGAAGGCTTCGGGAGCCGCGAAGAAGAAGGCGCCTTCGGGGCGAAAGAAGCGCTGAGATTGACGCGGGCCCCCTTCTTCAAGGGAGGCCCGTGACTTCGGGAGGCAACGTGAGCTTCGTCCGGCTGCTGGGTGTCATGCTCGCCATCGCGGGCGCCGTGTTGCTGTGGTCCGGGCTGAAGGCTCGGGACTCGCTCGCGGAGCGGGCCACGGAGTTGATCACCGGCCGGAACACCGACCGCACCACGCTGTATCTGGCGGGAGGCGGCGCGGCGTTGGTGGGCGGAATCCTGATGGTGCTCGCAGGCGGAGGCAGACGGCGCCGCTGAGCCGTGGGCCAGAAATCCAGATGGCCGCCATCGGCTGAAACACGAAGGGCCCGGAACCGGCTCGCGGTCCCAGGCCCTCGTGTACGGTCCGGCTGGCTGCGGTGGGTTACTGCGCGGGCGCCGCCGCCTTCGCGGCCTTCTGTGCCTCACCGAACTTCTTCGTCATCTCCGCGAACTGCACCTGGTACTCGTCCATGCGCTTCTGGTGCTCGTCGGCGCGAGCCGTCGCTTCGGCGACGACTTCCTTGTTCTTCGCGTTCTCGGCCGCCTCGGACAGCGCCATCTCCTTCTGCTGCCGCTCGAACTCCATCAGGCGGCCCATCACCACGCGCTTGTTGAGGTAGGTGTTGGCGGAGTTGGGGTTGATGGCGATGACCTGGTCGTAATAGCTGAGCGACTTCTCCAGGGACTCCTTGATGATGGGCGCGCCCATGGAGCGGGCGCCGCCGCGCTGCGCGTAGATCTCCGCGATCCACCCGAGCGACGCCTCGTCCTTCGGCTCCAGCTTGAGGGCCTCGTTGAAGTACTTCTCGGCGTCCTCGGTGGTGCCGCCGGTCATGTACATGCTGGCCAGCGTCCGGTAGATCTCCGCCTTCTCCGCGGGCGTCGTCTTGAGCTCGCCCATCTTCAGGACGGCCTCGGCGGCCTCGTTCATCTGCCCCATCTGCATGTGGGCGAAGGCCTTCTTCTCCCAGACCTTCTCCTGCTTGGGGTCCGCCTGGAGCGACAGCGCGTAGGCCGCGGCGGCTTCCTTGAACTCCTTCTTGCTCAGGTGGTCGCTGCCGACGATGCGGTGCTTCTTCGCGGTGTCGTCCTCGGCCTTACACCCGACGACTGCGCCACCCAGCGTGAGCGCTCCGACCAGCAGACCGACTTTTCCAAGGCGCTTCATATCTGTGCCTCTCAAGATTCTTGAGGACCCACCCTCACGGGTCCTGATTTGCCGGGGAGCATACCCGAAGTCGAGCCGCCGCGGCCCTTCGCCCGATGGCCTGCTCCCTGGTGAGCAGGCAGGCCGCGCACGGGATGTCCCAGTGCGTCATGCTGTCAGCACGAGCTTGACCAGCTCTGGCGGGCTGCCGACGCGCATGGGCGGTCCCCAGAAGCCGCAGCCACGGCTGACGTAGATGTTGGAGTCACCGTGCGCGTACAGCCCGGCGGAGTGCTCCCACGCCAGACCAATCAGCATCGTCATGGGAACGAGCTGTCCACCGTGGGTGTGCCCCGAAATCTGCAGGTCCACGCCGCGCTCCGCCGCCACCTTGAAGTTCGCGGGTTGGTGCGCCAGCAGCACCGCGGCGCGGTCGGAATCCCGCCCCGCGAGCGCCAGCTCCAGGTCGTAACCCTTCTTGTTGCGCCGCCGGCCACCGCTCCAGTCATCCACGCCCACCAGGTCGAAGGATGCGCCCTTGTCCCCGATGGAGACGTGCCGGTTGCGCAGCACCGAGATGCCCAGTGACTCCAGGAAGGCCGACCACTCCTCGTCACCCGAGTAGTAGTCGTGGTTCCCGGTGACGAAGTAGCTGCCGTAGCGGGACTTCAGCGCGGCGAGCGCGGACACGTGGCCGCCCAGCGAGGCCACGTCGCCATCCACGAGGTCTCCCGTGATGGCGAACAGGTCGGGGCGCAGCGAATTGGCCTGCTGGACGAGCGCGTCCATGTAACGGCGCTGGATGAAGTGGCCCACGTGGATGTCGGTGAGCTGCACGATGCTCAGCCCGTCCAGGGCCTTGGGCAGCTTGGGAATCCTCACCGCCACTTCAGTGATGAGCGGCGGCGAGAAGGCGCGCCAGCTTCCGTAGGCGGCCAGCCCGCCCCCGCGACGAAGGCGGTGCCGGCCACGGCCTGGCCCAGGAATCGCCGCCGGTCCTCGTCCACGCTAGGGCTGGGTGCTGGCGTGGGAGGCGCGGGCGGGGTGTGTGGCCGCATCCGTGTCGCCAGGGCCGTGAGCCCTCGGCCAGCGTCCGTCAGGAGCAGGGCGATGACGAGGCAGAGCGCCACGCCCATCCACGTGTACACCGCCATGGTGAGCAGCCCTTCGGCGCTCTCCGGAAGCAGGTCCAGCACGGTGCGCCGGTTCCCCAGCACGCCCGTCATCAGCACGAGCACGCCGATGGCCAGCAGTCGAGGCAGGCGGCCCCGCACCAGGGGGCGCACCAGCCGACGGTACAGATACAGGTGGCCCAGCACCGCGCCGAGCCCGATGAGCATCGAAAAGGAGAAGAGTCGCAGCGGCATGACGGAAGGTGCGGGGAGGGGCCTCACGGTACCACGGCACGGCCCGCGGTGAGCCTGGCGCCGAGGTGGCGAAGCGCCCCCACGGGGGCCGGGCGGGCTCGCAGGGCGTCAGGGCGCCTGATAGAGGCACACGCGTCAGCCTGGGAGGACCCTGGACATGGACAAGGTCATCGTCATCACTGGAGCAAGCAGCGGCATTGGCGCGGAGCTGGCGCGGCAAGCGGCCGGGAAGGGCGCCCGACTGGTGCTGGCCGCGCGCCGCAAGGCGGAGCTGGAAGCGGTGGCCGGACAGTGTGGGCACGAGGCACTCGCCGTGGTCACGGACGCGACCCGGCGCGCGGACATGGAGCGGCTGCGTGACGCTGCGCTCGCCCGTTTCGGCCGCATCGACGTGTGGGTGAACAACGCGGGGCGGGGCATCACGCGTTCCGTGGCGGACCTCACGGACGATGACCTGGAGACCATGTGGCGCGACAACGTGAACAGCGCCCTCTACGGGGTGCAGGCGGTGTTGCCGCACTTCCAGTCACGCGACGCCGGGCAGTTGGTGAATGTCTCCAGCACCCTGGGGCGGCTGCCCATCGTTCCCCACCGTTCGGCGTACAGCGCGGCCAAGCATGCGCTCAACGCGCTCAGCGCCTGTCTGCGCCAGGAGCTGCGTGAGACGTACCCGGGCATCACCGTGACGGTGGTGATGCCCGGCGTGGTCGCCACGGCTTTCGGGGACAACGCGCTCGGTGGAGGGCCCGATTCGCGGGGGCTGCCAGGGGCGCAGCGCGTCGAGGATGCCGCGACAGTCATCCTCGATTCCATCGAACGTCCGCGTGCCGAGGTCTACACCCAGGCGGCGACCCAGGCCCAGGTGGAACGGTACTACCAGGATGTGGAGGCCTTCGAGCGGGGAAGCACCTGACGCAGCCGAGCCGCCCCCGCGGCGACGTCAGAGCACCCAGGCGCGCCGGGTGTTCACGTCGCTCTTGAAGCGGTGATAGGGGTTGCCGGAGTCCTGCACGATGATGGTCTCCGACCCGTCGTCCAGGATGGCGGTGACCCGGATGTCGTTCAGGTTCCAGTTGTCACCGGTCTCAAAGGGGTTTGACTGCCCGGATTGAAACCGGATCGCGAACTCGCGCATGTTGCTGTAGAGGACGCCGCTGGGGAGCTCGACTTCCACGGTGCGCGTTGATCCGTTGGGCCAGTTCGCGCCGTTGTTCAGGTTCTGGCTGATGGAGATGTGGTTGCCATTGAGCGCCGTGTAGCTGAACTCAGCGAAGGCGTTGCTCGCCTGGCGCAGGTCGTCGCTTCCGGTGACGATGCGGACACGAAGGTGCGTCACCTGCCGGTCACCATCCACGGCCTGTGCCTTGCCAGGGGTCATGAGGAGCATGGCCACGGCCAGGGTGGCTGTGGCGGCAGCCACGAAGCGCCTGGAATACGTGTTCGGGGTGTGGGTCGTGTTCATGTGAGACTTCTCCTTGCCAATTCGAAAGTGGGTGTGTGTGTCATTGGCTCGCTGCACGACGCCCGCAAGCCGATAGGAACCCTGCCTTGGCGCGTTTCACGTGAACACTGCCAATCTTTTTGCACTGCCCTGACCCCGCGGGCGTGGGGCATTTCCATGGGATGGCGAGACACGCGGTGCTCATCCTGGTCGTGGCCCTGGTCCGCGCGGCGGCGTTCGCCGCACCTCCTCCCGAGGGCTTTGGCGGACATCCGGAGTCCCTGCGCATCCGGCTGGTGACGATTGGCCCCGGCGCGGACATGCACCAGCGCTTCGGTCACAGCGCACTGTGGGTCGAGGACACGCGCCTGAAGACAGGCGTCCTCTACAGCTATGGCACGACGTCCATCGCGAATGGGGGACCGGTCCGCTTCCTCCTGGGCCGGCCGACGTTCTGGGCAGCACGCCTGTCCGTGGAGCGGACCTTCCTGCTGTACCGTGCGCTGGCGCGGTCCATTGAAGTACAGGACCTCATGCTCACGGTGGACCAGCGTCAGCGGCTCCTGGCGCGGTTGGAGCGAGACGTCCAGCCCGCCTCGCGTGAATATGCCTATCATCCGCTCAGGGACAACTGCGCGACGCGTGTGCGGGACGTCCTCGATGAGGCATTGGGTGGCGCGCTTCGGGACGCGCTCACGGAGCCGGCGCGTGCCACCCAACGAGAGCTCCTCCGGAGATACATCCAGACGCATCCGGTGTCGGAGCTGCTCTTGATGTTATGGCTGAACGACGCCGTGGACGCGCCCGCGACTCAATGGGAGGAGGCCTTCCTGCCTCGGGAGCTCGCCAGACTGCTCATGGGCGTGTCCTACGTGGATGGCTCCGGCAGGCGCATCCCGTTGGTGAAGCGCGAGGGGGCCTCATCCTCGTCCATGGACGCGCCCGATCCTGTCGACGCCAGCTGGGAAGGAACCTCCACCTGGCGGCTTGGCGCAGGAGGCGCGGCCCTGGCCGTCATCCTCGCCTTCCTGCGTGGGCGCGGCACACATCGGATGTTCCAGATTCTCTTCGGCCTCTATCACGCCGTGTTCGGGCTCACGCTCGGCGCGGCGGGCGTGGCGCTGGGTGGGTTGATGCTGTTCTCCAGGCTCGATGTCATGCAGGACAATGAGAACCTGTTGCTGGCCAATCCGCTTGCCTTCGCGCTGCTTCCGCTGGGAATCCTCATGATGTTTGGCAGCGAGCGCGCGGAGCGCTGGGCGCGCCGATGCGTCTGGCTGCTCGCGGCGAGTTCGCTGCTCGCGGTGGTGCTCAAGCTCTTGCCCTCATTCGACCAGGACAACCGCAAGCCCATGGCCTTGTGGCTGGTGGCGAATGTCGGACTGGGGCTCGCTCACGCCTGGCGGTTGCGCCGGCCGTCCACGGCGCCTGCGCCTGCTGCCGGGGCGAGGGAAGGGGCCCGTGGCTCTACCCGCTGGTGGGCAGCGTGACTTCGACCCGTGCGCCTCCCTCGGGCGGGTTGCAGGCGCGCAAGGTGCCGCCGCTTGCCTCGACGAGCCCGCTCACCAGGAGCATGCCCAGCCCAGCGCCCTCTGGCTTGGTCGTACCGGCCCGGGGGCGTTCCCCCTCCAGCAGCCCCGGTCGGAAGCCCGGTCCGTCATCGCTCACGCTGAGCAGGACGCGGTGCAGCGCCGGGTTCGGCTCCACGCTGATTCGGACTGTGCGCGCGCCTTGCCGTCCATCACCCTCACAGGCGTTCACGAACAGGTTGGTGACCACGTGCGTGAGCCCTCGCTCTCCACCGACAATCCGGACGCTGACGTCGTTGGCGGCGGCACGCGCCAGGCCCGCTGTTCCTTCCAGCTCGAACCGGACCCGGGAGAACCTCGCCTGGACGACCTCCATGGCGCGGCGCAGCGTGGCGCCCACGTTCACCGCTGTCGCATCTTCAATCACAGTCAGCTCGTTCAGGGTCCGGGCCTTCACGCTCTCGATGAAGCTGCTCAGCTCACCCAGGTCCTGGACCAGGGCGCTCGCATGGCCGGGCGCGCTGGCGCCCATGGGCTCGCGGAGGAGGAGATCGGCGCGCAGCCTCGCCGCGGACAGCAACGTGCGCACGTCGTGGTGCTCGCGCAGCAGCGCGCGCAGGTTCGTGCGTGCACGCTCCATGTGGGCGCTCGCGGTTCCGGCTTCCAGGACCAGCCGCCGTGCGATGCCACAAATCACCGAGGCGAAGACGCCCGCGCTGCCGATGAAGATGAACAGGAGCATCAGATCCTTCGCTCCGTAGGTGGCGTTCCTGGCATTGACGTGGAGGTCGAGCGCCGTCAGGCCCCCCATCAACAGGAGGTTGGCCGCCGTCCCAATCCACGCGGCCCCGGGCGACAGCCGCAGCGCGGTGATGAAGGCCACCGCGATGGCCGCCGCAGGGTCCGGCATTCGCAGCAGCCCGGTGTAGTGGGGGCCATGCCAGAGCACCGTGGAGAGGAGGGACGCATGGGCGAAGAGGGCATCCAGCACCGTGGAGGCCACGAGCAGCTTCGCGCCGAACAGCCGCCGCCGAGCTGCCCACAGCGCCATCGCCGACACCGCGATGCTGCCCAGCAGCAGGGGAAGCTGGAGCCATGCCGCCGCGGCACCGCCCTCGGCGTGGGCTCCACCCAGCGCAAGGAAACGCGTCAGGATGAGGGCACTGAAGACAATCCGGCCCACGCTGACCAGTGCTTCGCCCTCGTTCGAAGCGTCGGATAGCACCCGCTGCGCCATCTGCTCCATCGCGGGCGGTCGGGGACTCTCTGGCATTCATGGTAAATTGCCATGGGTGGGGCGGGTCCGACATCTCCTGGTCGTCGAGGACGCCACGCGTCTGGCGCGTGCGATTGAGGAGGCGTTGCGCTCTCGCGTCGAGCGCTGCACCCATGCCGCTTCGCTCGCCGCGGCGCGTCAGGTCCTCCGTCATGATGCGCCCGACGCCGTCATCCTGGATGTCAGCCTTCCGGATGGGGACAGCATCGAGCTGCTGGCGCCGCTGTGTGAGCTGGAGCCGCTGCCGCACGTCATCGCCATCAGTGGGACGGCGACGGCGGAGCAGGCCTTCCAACTCGCGCAGGAGGGTGTGCGTGCCTTCCTTCCCAAGCCGCTGGACCTCGCGCGGCTGGAGGCCGTTTGGCTGGAGACGCTGGCGCGTCCCCCCGATCTGGTCACCGCGCTTCGGGCGAGCGCGGGACGGGTGCCTCTGCACGGCTTCGAGAGCCTCGTCCGCGACACGTTGGTGGACGAGGCCCTGGCGAAATCCGAAGGGAGCGTGCGCGGGGCCGCGAAGCTGCTCCGCATCTCGCGTCAGCTCCTCCAGCACATTCTCAGCGGCCGGAAGTAGACGCCCTGTCAGGTGCGGGCTTCCCGCTCTCCTCGGGCGCCCGCGCCCTTCAGGTCCTCGATGATGGCGCGGCTGAAGTCCTCGAGGTCGTCCGGCTTGCGGCTGGTGATCCAGTTGGCGTCCCGCACCACCGCCTCGTCCTTCACCTGGACATTGGGGATGCGGCGCAGGTCATGCTGAATCGTCGTCCACGCGGTGAGTGTCCGTCCGTCCAGGATGTCCGCGGAGATGAAGAGCTGGGGCCCGTGGCACACCGCCGCGATGAGCTTGCCGCGGTCATCAAACTCCTTCACGAACTGGACGAAGCGCTCGTCGGCCCGAAGGTTGTCGGGAGAGTGCCCGCCGGGGATGAGCAGCATGTCGAAGTCCTGCACCTGGACGTCGTTGATGCTCCGCTCCACGCGGAACGTCTCCTTGCCTTGCTTGCCGGCGACTTCCTCTCCGGCCTTCTTTCCGATGAGGACCACCTCGTGGCCCTCCGTGCGCAGCTTGTCGTAGGGGACCCGCAGCTCGGAGTCCTCGAAACCGCTCCCCACGATGCACGCGATTCGCTTGCCATCCGCCATGTCGTCCCTCCTCGAGTCAGGCCTGCAAACATGTGCACCCTGTGCAGTCCCGGCCCGGAAGAGGAGGGCTTGAAACGCGCTCGGGCGCCGTGCCCGCCGCCTGCTCGGCGGACGGGCTGGCGCCCGAGGCCAGGACTCCGGCTACTCGTAACGGAGCGACTCGATGGGCGCGAGGCTCGCCGCGCGCCGCGCCGGCCAGATGCCGAAGAACACCCCCACCGTCGCTGAGAAGACGATGGCCACGATGATGGCCTCGGGTGCCACCACCACCGTCCAGCCCGCCATGCGCTGGAGCATCGCCGCGCCGCCCATGCCCAGCAGCAGGCCCAGCGTTCCTCCGGCCAGGCACAGCACCAGGGACTCCACGAGGAACTGGAGCATGATGTCCGTGCCGGTGGCGCCCAGCGCCTTGCGCAGACCAATCTCGCGCGTGCGCTCCGTCACCGATACCAGCATGATGTTCATGATGCCAATGCCTCCCACCAGCAGGGAGATGGCGGCGATGCCGGCCAGCAGCAGGGAGAACGTCTGCGTCGTCTCCTGCATGGTGTTGAGCAGCGAGGCCTGGTCGCGGATGTTGAAGTCCGCGGGCTGCTCCGGGCGCAGCCGGTGCTCGCGCCGGAGCTTCTGGTCGATCTCCGCCATCGCGTCGTCCATGGACGTGTCGCTCACGGCCTGCACCGCGATGGAGCGGATGCGGTCGCTGCCCATGACGCGGAACTGCGCGGTGGACAGCGGGATGTAGAGGCTCTCATCCGGGTTGTTGAAGCCCTGCGCGCCCTTTTCGGCCAGCACCCCGATGACCTCGAAGGGAATGCCCCGGATGCGGATGGACTCGCCCACCAGGGACGCGGTGTCCGTCAGGCCCAACTGGGCACCGGCCAGGGCGCCCAGCACCACCACCCGGCGGCGGCCCTTGTCCTCCGCGTCCGTGAAGAGCCGGCCGTTCGTGATCTGCCCCTGGTTGACGCGGAAGTAGTCCGGCCAGGTGCCCACGACGGACAGGTTCGCGTTCTTCGCGCCGTACTCCACCTGGAATCGCGACTCGATTTCCGGCGCCACGGCCTGGATGTGGCGCGCGTTCTCCCGCAGCGCCTCCGCGTCGTCGATGGTCATCGACGCCTGGGCGCGAATCATGCCGCCCGTGAACGCCTGACCCGGGCGCACCGTGAGGACGTTGGTGCCCAGCCCCTGGAGCCGCTGGGCCACCGAGCGCTGCGCCCCTTCGCCCAGCGCGACCATGGTGATGACGGCCGCGATGCCGATGACGATGCCCAGCATGGTCAGCAGCGACCGCAGCTTGTTGGCGAGGACCGCATCGAATGCGACCCGGATGATTTCACCCATGACGTGTCCTCCTGATGAGCCTGGGGGGTTAGCGCGGCCCGCGCGGGCCACCACCCGCGCCGGGAATCACGCCGCCCGACATCTGGCGCATCCGCTCGGTGCTCTGCTGCTGCTGCTTCTGGAGCTTCGCCACCGTGATGAGCACCACCTGCTCGCCATCCTCCAGGCCACTCACCACTTCCGTGCTCTCCCAGTCACTCAGGCCCAGGGTGACGCGCCGGGGCTGCGGACCGGTGGGGCTCTGCACGAAGACGACGCCCTGCCGCGTGTCCGTCGCGCCCTGGACATCCTCGCGAGCCCGGCGGCCCGCGCGGCCCTGGCCTCCGCCGCCCTGGCCTCCGCCGCCCTGGCCTTCACCCATGCCGCCCTGACCCCTGGCGGGCACCGCGCCCGGCCCGGCGCCATGGGCCACCGCGGCGGTGGCGCCCACGCCGGCTTCTCCCACGGCCGACACCGTCGTCGGTCCGGACGGCGCGCCCGGGCGGCTCGGGGCACCCGGCGGCCGGATCACCGCGCGCAGCGCTTCTTCGGAAACACCCACCGCGGCGGCCGCGGTCCGGGCGTCCCGCACGCCCACCACCGCGGTGTTGGGCACGGTGAGGGCATTGCGGCGGCGGGAGATTTCAATGGCCACTTCCGCGTTCATGCCCGGCCGCAGCAGGCCGTCCGGGTTGTCCATCCGCACCAGCACGGGGAAGAGGGTGACGTTCTGCTCCACCAGGGCCTGCGGTTCGATCTTCACGACCTCGCCGATGAAGGTGCGGCCCGGGTAGGCCTCCATGGTGACGCGCGCCTTCTGGCCCGGCTTGATCTGCCCGACGTCCGTCTCGTCCACCTTGGCGCGCACCTGCATCACCGACAGGTCCGCCATCTTGAACAGCGCGGTGCCACCGGACACGTTGTTGGTGGCGGAGGCGATGATGACGCCCGGCTGGATGGTCCGCTCCAGGATGGTGCCGGGGCTGCGAGCGAGGATGGTGACGTCCCGGCTGCGCTCACGCGCTAACTGGAGGTTCGTCTCCGCCCGTACCTTGGTGGCCCGTGCCGTCGCGGACGCGTCCACGGCCGTCTCGTATTCCTGCTGCGTGACGTAGCCGTCCTTGCGCAGCGCCTCCATGCGCTGGCGCTGGGCCTCCGTCGTGTTCAGCCGCACCCGCGCGGACTCCAGGTCGGCCTGGGCCTGCGCCAGCGCGTTCTGCACGTCGCGCGGCTCGATTTCCGCCAGCAGCGTGCCCTCGGCAACGGTGTCCCCCGTGTCGTAGTGGACCTTCAGCACTTCACCGGAGGCCTGGGACTTCACCTCCACGACGCGCAGCGGCTCCACCAGGCCCGCGGATTCGGCCACCACTTCCATGTCCCGGCGCTCCACCACGGCCACCGCCGCCGAGCGCTCGTTCGTCTTGGGCTCCTCGCCGCGCTGGGTGACGTACACCCCCGCGCCGAGAAGGAGCGCCGCGCTGCCTGAGATGATCCACTTCTTCGTCTTGCTCACGACGACCTCCCGTTCCCTGGCCCACGCAGCGAGCGTGGCGAATATTCAGTCCCGATTCCGCTCATCCCGCTCGATGACGCCGTCCTTCAGGAACAGCACCCGCTGCGCATGCGCCGCGATGTCCGATTCGTGGGTGACGAGCATCAGCGTCTGACCCTGGCCATGCAGCTCGCCGAAGAGGGCCATGATCTCCTCACCCGTGCGGCTGTCCAACGCGCCCGTGGGCTCGTCCGCCAGCAGCAGGGCGGGCTGCGTCACGAGCGCGCGGGCAATGGCCACGCGCTGGCGCTGACCGCCGGACAGCTCGTTGGGCCGGTGGTCCATTCGCGCGCCCAGGCCCACCTTGTCCAGCATCGCCGCCGCGCGCTCGCGTCGCTCCTTCTTGGGGATGCGTGCGTAGATGAGCGGCAGGGCAACGTTGTCCAGCGCGGAGGCGCGGGGCAGCAGGTTGAAGCTCTGGAACACGAAGCCCAGCTCCCGGTTGCGGATGCGGGCCAGCGAGTTCTCCGACATGCCCGCCACCGGCTGGCCGTTGAGCCAGTACTGGCCTTCGCTGGGGACGTCCAGGCAGCCGATGAG
This sequence comes from Myxococcus sp. MxC21-1, assembly GCF_032612255.1. Lineage (NCBI taxonomy): Bacteria > Pseudomonadati > Myxococcota > Myxococcia > Myxococcales > Myxococcaceae > Myxococcus > Myxococcus sp. MxC21-1. The sequence goes on along the minus strand of NZ_CP123278.1, from coordinate 4,959,084 downwards.
ATTCATGAAGGTGGACTTGCCGGAGCCGGACGGGCCCATGACGGCCACGTATTCATTGCGGCGGATGGTGAGGTCCACGCCGCGCAGCGCGCGCACCACCTCGGAGCCCATCGTGTAGTCCTTGCGCAGGCCCTCCACGCGGATGACCACGTCGGAGATGTCCCGCGCCGGGCCCGTGCCCGCCTGCTGCTGGGGATGGGTAGACGTGCTCACAGCGGCCTCCCCGCGAGCGCTTCCAGCTCCGCGCGCGCAATCCGGTAGTCAAAGCGGGAGGCCACCAGGTTGATCTCCGCCGTCACCAGGTTCTCCTGGGACGTCAGCAGCTCGATGATGGTCGTGGCGCCCAGCTTGTAGCGTTCCTGCTGCACCTTCAGGTCCTCCTGGGCCACCGCGACGGACTCCGTGGCCAGGGCGATGCGGTTCGACGCCAGCTTGAGCTGGTTCAAGGACGTTCCCACGCTCGAGCGCAGCGCGCGCCGGGTATCCGACAGCGTGGCCTGGGCCACCGACGCCTGCGTCCGCGCACTCACCACGCGCTCCTCGCGAACGAAGCCGTCGAAGATGGGATAGGACAGGCCCAGCCGGACCGACCAGCTCGTGCGGCCTCCGTTGAAGGCGGGCTCGTCATTGAACCAGTCATAACCGCCGGAGAGACGCACCGTGGGCAGGTAGGACGACCTGGCCACCTTCACGCTGGCTTCCGCCGCCCGAAGGTCCGCCTCCGCGGCCTGGATGGACGGCGCCTGGGCGGTGATTTCGTCCGTCAGCGCTTCGTCGGTGAGCGCGAAGGTGGACACGTCCTGGAGCTCCAACGGCTGAGCGTCCACCGGCCCATCCTCGCCGATGAGCCTGCCCAGCGACAGGGCCGCGGCGGCGTGCTGGGTCTGCGCGGAGAGCAGGGCCTCCTGCGCGGCGGTGAGGTCGTACTTCGCCCGCAGCACGTCGGAGCGCGTCGCCGAACCCACCGCCAGGCGCCGATCCGCGGCCTCCGCGTTCTGCTTCGCACGCTCGATGCGGGACCGGCGACCTCTTCCAGGCCCCCGGCGCGGAGGACTTCGTAATAGGAACGCTCCACGTCGAGCACCGCGGATGCGCGCTGTGCAATCAGTCCGGCTCGCGCGGCGCTGGAGCGCGCCTGGGCCTGCTTGCTGGTGGCGCCGCGCTGGCCACCGGTGAAGACGTTCCACGAGGCCGACAAGCCGGCGCTGTACGTGTCGCTGGGGGCGTTGAACACCGCGCCCGTGGTGGGGTCCAGGCGCTGGCTGCTGGCCAGCGAGCTGTTCGCGGTCGCGGACAGGTTGGGGAGGTAGGCTCCAAACGCGCTGCGCTCAGCGGCCCCTGTCGTGGTGACGGTGCCGGCGGCTTGCGCCACCTGGGGGCTCGTCTTCAGCGCCCGGGCGATGGCCTCCTCCAGGGAGACCGTTGTCATCGTCGTCGTTGCCTGGGCCAGACCCACGCCGGGCGCCGTCACCAGCCCGAGGAAGCCCAGGGCCAGGGCCGTCATCCGGTAGGGTTGCCGCTTCCACCACGGTGTCTGTGCGTTTTTCATCGCAAGCCGGGCCACTGCATTTGCCTTGCCACGGTCCAACCCATGGAAATGTGGAGGGAAAGTGGCGCCGGGCCTGCGGGAACCGCAGCGCGAGTGCGGATTCCGCATGCGATGCCGGCCATCTTCGCATGCCCGCCTTGGGGCCTCCCTGGGGCCTACGCGCGCGAGCCTGAACAGCGGGCCTGGGCCCCGTGATTGCACTGGGCAGGGCGACTTGTGGGCGCGCCGAGGTTTCGCGCCTGCTCCTTCGCCCTGCCAGCGGCCACGTGGCCGCCCTCCACCCCCAGGAGAACGCCCCATGCACCCTCTCATGCTCGGACGACCGACGGCTCCCGAGGCGCGCGGCACCGACAGAAGAGAGTGCGGATTCCGCACTCCGCATGCAGAGTTCGCAGCCTGTGGAGGTGTGCGATGGAGTTGGAGTCCCCACGGCGGAGGTCGGCGATGAGCGGCGCTCCCTGGTGGCGGCCGCTTGGGCCTCGAGCGCCCTGGGTGGCGGCGGTGCTCATGTGCGCGGTGCTGATGTCCGCGGCGCTGTTCATCCGGAACACCGCGTTGGAGTCGTCCGCCCTGGTCACCCGGGGCATGGCCAACGTCATCATGGTCGCCGGCTTCGAGGCCTTCCGCGACACGGAGGGGCTCCCGGACCCGTCCGCGCTGAACGCCTTCCTGGCATCCCACCGGGAGGGCGGCCTGCGCTACGTGGCCGTCATGGATGACGACCAGGTGCTGGCGTCAGCCGGGGAGGAGATGTTGGGGCGGCTTCTCTTTCATGAGGGCTCGCCGCTGGTGGTCGAAGGGGCGCGCGCGCGCTGGTCAGCCGCCTCCGCCGGCCCCGTCCCGCCTTCGGTCCCCTGACACAGGAGGAGGTCCGCGCCATGGCGGCGCAGGGCGATTCCCAGGAGCCGCGCAAGCACCTGCGCATGGTCTACGAGTTCGAGCCGCTCACCGCCCTGGCGTTGGAGTCGCGCTCGCAGCGTCTGCTGGGCGTGGCGGTGGCCTCGTGCGTGGGCATCCTGGCGTTGGCCTTCGCTTTCTCGCGCTCGTTGGCGCAGCGGGAGGCGCTGTCGGAGGAACTGGAGCGCGGCCGGCGGCTGGCGGCCCTGGGCACCATGTCCGCGGTGCTGGCGCATGAGCTTCGCAACCCCTGGCCTCGCTCAAGGGGCATGCCCAACTGCTCGCCGAGCGCGTGGAGCGTGACGCCGCCCTGGCGCCCAAGGCGGACCGGGTGGTGTCGGAGGCCGTCCGGCTGGAGCAGTTGATGAACGACCTGCTGGGCTTCGTGGCCAGCGGAGAGCTTCGTCGCGTGGAGGCGGACCCCAACGACGTGCTCCGCGCGGCGGTGGAGAGCACGGGCGCGGCGCGTGTGGAGGCTCGCTACCTGCCGGACCGCACGCCCTTGCCTTTGGATGCGGGCCGGTTGCAGCAGGCGCTGGAGAACGTGCTGCGCAACGCTGTCCAGGCCAGCCCCGAAGGCCAGCGCGTGGAGGCGACCGTGGAGCGGCAGGACTCATCCCTGGTGTTCACGGTCAAGGACCACGGGCCCGGCATCGCGGCGGGGGAAGAGGAGCGCATCTTCGAGCCCTTCATCACGGGCCGCGTGCGCGGCGTGGGCCTGGGGCTGGCCATCACCCGCCGCATCGTCGAACTGCACGGCGGCACGGTGAGCGCGCGGAGCCATGCGGGCGGCGGCGCGGAGTTTCGTCTCACCGTTCCCGCGAGAGGAGCCTGAGCGATGGCGCGAATCCTGGTGGCGGATGACGAAGAGGGCGTGCGCTCGTTCCTCGCCGAGGCGCTGGAGTACGAAGGTCACTCGGTGACCATGGCCGCCGACGGCGAAGAGGCCGCGCGGCTGATGGCTCGGCAGGGCGTGGACCTGTTGCTCACGGACTTGCGGATGCCCGGGATGGACGGGCTGACCTTGCTGCGCAAGGTGCGCGAGGAGCAGCCCGACGTGGAGGTGGTGGTGCTCACCGCCGTGGGCACGGTGGAGAGCGCCGTGGCGGCGATGAAGGCGGGCGCCTTCGACTTCCTGCTCAAGCCGGTGGGCAGCCCCGCCGAGCTGCGCCTGACGGTGGCGCGGGCCCTGGAGCGGCGCGCGCTGCTCAACTGGAAGACCGAGGCGCGGCAGTCAGCGGGCGAGGTGGAGCTGAGCTGGGGGCTCCCGCCATGCACCCGGTGGTGGAGGCATTGCGAAAGGTGTCGCCTACGCAGGCCACGGTGCTGCTGGTGGGAGAGAGCGGGACCGGCAAGGAGGTGACCGCGCGGGCCCTGCACCAGTGGAGTGAGCGCGCGGACGGGCCCTTCGTGGCCGTCAACTGCGCGGCGCTGACGGAGACGCTCCTGGAGAGTGAGCTCTTCGGCCACGAGAAGGGCGCCTTCACCGGCGCGGTGGCCCAGCGGCGCGGCCGCATCGAGCTGGCGCAGGGAGGCACCTTCTTCCTGGACGAGGTCGGCGAGCTGAAGGCCGAGCTGCAGGCCAAGTTGCTGCGCGTCCTCCAGGAGCGCCGCTTCGAACGCGTGGGCGGTACGCGGACCCTGGAAGCCGACGTGCGTTGGGTGGCGGCCACCAACCGCGACCTCAAGGCGATGATGGCGCGCGGTGAGTTCCGCGAGGACCTCTACCACCGGCTGGCCGTGTTCCCCATCCGGCTGCCGTCCCTGCGTGAGCGGCGCGAGGATCTGCGGCCGCTGTCGGAGCTGCTGCTGCGCCGCATCGGCGACGAGCTGGGTCGTCCGGGTTTGCGTCTGTCACCGGAGGCCGTGGCGCGGCTGGAGGCGTTCACCTGGCCGGGTAATGTCCGCGAGCTGCGCAATGCGCTCGAGCGGGCCGCCATCCTCGCGGATGGGCCGGTGGTGGATCCTCGGCACCTGTGGCTGGACCCAACGGGCGCGGCGGGGCCCGTGGTGGATGCGCCCGTCTCGGAGAGGGGCCGGCTTCCCAGCCTGACGCTGGAGGAACTGGAGCGACGGGCCATTGAGCAGGCCATCGCGGACGAGGCGGGGAACCGCAAGCGTGCCGCGCAGCGGCTGGGGATTGGCTTGCGGACGCTGTACGACAAGCTGCGGCGCTACGAGTCGCCCTGAGCGCATCGAGCGGCGCGGAGAAGCGACTCCGCGCCGCGCGCCCCGGCAACCTACGCGGGGGTCACGGAGGGCCGTTGCCCTGCCGCTTCGAGTTCAGCTCCACCGCGGTGGCGTAGATCTGCGCCCAGGAGCGGTACTTGAAGCGGTTCAGCGCGCCCTTCTGGTCGTTCGCGTAGTCGAACATGTCCTTGCGGAAGAGGGCGTCGGCGGCCTTGCGCGCATCGGGGCCGAGCGGCGTGCCCTTCTTGTCGAAGTAGCGCAGCAGGTCGTAGCCGTAGTCGTGCGTCTTGGCCGCGGGGTCGAACTCCTTGTCCGGGCCAATCTTCAGCGGGACGGAGGCGTAGCCCAGCGGGTCCTGCATCCGCTGACCGTGCGGCGTCTGGATGGCGTAGGGCTTGTAGCCGATGACCTTCTCGAAGTCCGCCGGAGGAGGGCGGGCGCCGGTCAGGTACTCCATCATCAGCTTGCCGTGGTCACCCGCGGGCGCCGCACCCACCTTCGCCGTGCGCTGGAGCGCCGTCGTCGTGTTGCTGAACGAGTCCTTCTGGTGGATGGCCGCGGGGACCGCGGCGGCGTTGGGCTTCTCCGCGGCGGGCGACTCCGAGGGGGAGTTCGCCGGGCGGCGGGCCGAGACGGGGGCGTTGCGAACGAGCATGATGAAGTCCGGGGGGAAAGCTTCCTCTCAGTTTGTCGCAGTTTGTAGACTTGAAGTTGCGTGGAAATGACCGACGCACCGCGTGGTGCCAGGAGAACTCAGTGGGAACGGACCTTTATCGCGACGGAATGGCCCGGTTGGACGCAGGGGATGTGGCCGAAGCCCGCCGTCTGCTGGAAGAGGCGCTGCGCAAGTCCCCCGGCGACGTGGCGGTGATGCACGGATTGTCTCGCGTGTTGGATCAGGCGGGTGAGCGCGCACGCTCCGTGGAACTGCTGGAGCACGCCCATGCCCGGGCGCCGTCGGAGCCGGGCCCGGCGCACGACCTGGCCATGGCGCTGCTGGAGCGGGAAGAGGACGTACGGGCGGTACAGGTCCTCACGCCTGTGTTGGAGGCCCACCCCGAGGACACGCGGGCGCACCTCTTCATGGCCATGGCCCTGGCGAAGTCGGACGCCGCGCGTGCTCGCATTCACACCGCGAAGGCCCTGATGGACTCGGATCCCGACGTGAAGCTGCAGGCCCAGGCCCTGGACGACGTGCTCGCGGAGCACCAGCGCCTGTCCTGAGCCGCGACACGCGCGGCGCGGGCCAGGGGCTCGGCTGTGATTGAGGTCCCGGGCGGGTTGACACAGAATCCAGCGCCATGACCGGCTCTGACCATCACGACCCGCTCGGACTGGAGTCCTCCGCGACGGTGTCGCTCGGCATGGTGCGCCACGGTGTGCCGGTGCCGGCGGTGCTCGCCTGTGTCCATCAGGAGTCCGCTGTGGCCATCAACGATGCGCAGCTGGCACTGCTCCATCCGAACGAGCGGGCACGGCTGGACGGCTTTCGCGCGGACTCGCGGCGGCTCGGGTTCTTCTTGGGGCGCTACGCCGCCAAACGCGCCCTCGGCGGGCTCGGCATCCAGGTACCGATGCACGCGGTCGAAATCGCGCCCGGCGTCTTCGAACACCCCGTGGTCAAGGGCGCGGGAGGGGATTCGCCCGTGGTCTCCCTCAGCCATGCGCGCTCGGTGGCGGCAGCGGTTGCGTGTGGGCCGGAGCACATCGTTGGCGTCGACGTCGAGCAGCTCTCTCCCGAACGGACGGACGTCTTCGAATCCGTGATGCCGCAGCGCGAGCTGGCCATGGTCCGTCACGCGCCCGGCGGCGGCGAACTGGCGGCGAACGTCATCTGGACCATGAAGGAAGCACTCTCCAAGGCCCTGCGCTGCGGGCTCACCGCTCCGTTCGAGGTCCTGGAGGTCGACGCCTTCGAGGGGCATGTCGCGGGAGGCTACGGCTGCCTCTTCCGCAACTTCGCCCAGTACCGCGCCCGTGCCTGGGTGCTCGGCGGATACGTGCTCGCGGTGGTGTCTCCCAAGCACTCGCTGCTCCATGTCGCGCCGGCGGATCTGGAGCGCATCCGCCAGGTGTTTGGTCGCGACGTGTCTCGAAGCTAGGCCGCCAGCTCCGTCGCCGCGCCTGACATGCGCTGGCGACAGCGCAGAGTGCTTCAAGTCCGTATCGCGGGGGCGGTCAGGCGCGCAGGGCGACCACGGTCACCCCGTCGCCGCCTTCGTGGCCTTCACCCGGCCGGTACATGCGGATGTACGGAGACGCGGCCAGGTAGTCACGGATGGCCTGCTTGAGCGCCCCCGTGCCATGGCCGTGGATGACGAGCGCGGCGTCTTCTCCGCTGCGCATGCCGCGGTCCAGGAACGACTCCAGCTCCGCCAGCGCGTCGTCCGCGCGCATGCCGCGCACGTCGCAGCGGAAATGGGTGGCCTCCACCTCGGAGGGGGCCGCGGAGGCCGCGCGCTTGAGCGCCGCATCCTGCTTCTGCCGCTCCGGGAACTTCGCCTGCTGCGGCTTGCGCGTGCGCGCGCCCGACAGCTCCGTGATGGGCACGCGCATCTTCAGCGCGCCACCCGCGGACACCACCGCGTGGTTGTCCGCCAGCTCCAGGATTTCCACATCGCGGTTCAGCCCCGAGTGGTGCACCCAGGCGCCCACCTTCAGGTTGGCCGGGCCGGTGCCTCCACCTGGAACAGCTCCGCCTTGGCGGCCTGGGCGCGCTTCAGCGCCTCGTCCGCGCGCTGCTGGAGTTGCTGCCGGGCCTCGGCGAGGGCCTTCTCGTTCTGCTCGGCTCGAAGCTTCGTCAGCAGCTTCTGCACTTCCGCCGCCGCGTGCTCGCTGGCCGCGTGCACGTCGTCGTTGAACTGCATCATCCGGGCGCGGCGCTCGCGCTCGAAGGACTGCTTCTGCTTCTCCAGGTCGGCCCGGAGCGCCTCGGCCTCCTGGGCCGCCACGCGGGCGCGTTCCAGCTCCTCGTGGAGCTTGCGCCGTTCCTCCTCGGCCGCAGCCAGCGCCTTGGTGAGCGGACCGCCGGCACTGACGGACAGCTCCCGGGCGCGCTCGCACACGTTCTGGGGCAGGCCCACGCGTGCCGCCATCTCGATGGCCGACGACTGGCCCGCGGCGCCAATCTGGAGCCGGTAGGTGGGGGCCATGCGCTTCGAGTCGAAGCCCACGCGCGCGTTGAGGAAGCGCGGGTCCATGTGCGCCAGCGCCTTCAGCTCCTCCAGGTGCGTGGTGACGAGCACCACCACGCCCTTGGACATCAGCTCCTCCAGCACGGCGATGGCGATGGCCGCGCCCTCGCGCGGGTCGGTGTCCGCGGCGATTTCGTCGATGAGCACCAGCGAGCCCTCGCCCACGGCGCCGATGATGTCGCGCAGCATCACCACGTGCGCGCTGAACGTGGACAGGCCCTGCTCCAGGTCCTGCGCGTCACCCACGGTGGAGTGGACGGAGCGGTACAGCGGCATCCGAGAGCCTTCGGCCACCGGAATCGGCAGGCCGGCGCGGAGCATCAGCGCGCTGAGGCCCACGCCCGTCAGCGTCACCGTCTTGCCGCCCGCGTTGGGGCCGGAGACGACCAGGGCCTTCGCATCGCCCGTGAGCGTCACGTCGTTGGCCACCACCTCGGCGCCCTTGAGCACCAGGCGCGGGTGGCGCAGCTGCCGCAGCTGCATGTCCGTGACGTTCTCGAAGGCCGGCATGCTGGCGCCCAGGTCCGCGGAGAGGATGGCCACGGATTCGGCCTCGTCCAGCTCCGCCACGGCGTCCAGGCCCTCCAGGATGCGCTCCGACTCCCGGCCGAGCTGGTCGCTCAGGGCCTGGAGCACCTTGCGCTCCTCTTCGGCCACCTCCGACTGGGCGATGGCGAGGTCGTTGCCCAGGCCCACCATGGCCTGGGGCTCCATGAAGAGCGTCTGGCCCGTCTGGCTGGCGTTGTGGACGATGCCGTCCACTTCCGAGCGGTAGTTGGCCACCACCGGCACCACGTAACGCCCGTTGCGGAGCGTGTAGTAGTTCTCGCGCAGCTTGGGGAGGAAGGTCTCGTCGTGGAGCAGCTCGTCGAGCCGCGACTTGATGCGGCGATGGAGCCCACGTGCCCGGTCCCGGGCTTCGCGCAGCTCCGGGCTGGCGCGGTCGGAAATCTCACCGTCCGGTTCGAAACACTGGTCGATGCGGCGGGCCAGCGGCTCTAGTGAGGGCAGCCGGCGGGCAATCTCCACCAGCCGGGGGACGCGGGCCCGGCGTTCGTCCAGTGCCTCGCGGGTGCGGACGAAGGCGAACAGGAGCTGCGCCGAGTCGATGAGCTGGCGGGGCTCCAGCATGCCGCCCTTGGCCGCATGGCCGATGGGCGTACGCAGGTCCGTCACGCCACCCAAGGGGAGGGAGAACTGCTCCTGGGACAACGAGCGGGTCTCGGCGACGAGCGCGAGGGCCTCCGCCACTGCCTCGGGGGTGTCCAGGAAGGGCCGGGCGAGCACTCGCTCTCTGCCAGGCTCCGTCCTGCAGCGTTGCGCCAACGCGCGGAGCACATCCGCGAAGCCCAGGTCTTCCAGCGTTCTTTGCGATATCTGCACGGTCATGGGTTTCATGCGCGGCCGTTCGGCCGTCAAGAGGATCTATTGAGGCGCCCGGGTCGGCTCTGCTATCAGCCGCACATGAGGTGGGTCATCCTGGTGGCTTTGCTGGCGGGCGCGACTGACGCAGCGGAGCCTTCTGCTCTGACATCGGCCTCGTCACGGACGGTGGTGTCGCTCCCGGAGGCCCTGGCCCTGGAAGCGGATGGGAATGATGTGGGCGCCCTGGCCGCGCTGGAGGCCCTGGTCCGGGCTCAACCCGCGTGGGAGCTGCCCCGGTTGGAGATGGCCCGGCTCCTGCTGAAGACGGGAGGCGCGCTGGAGCAGGCGGAGTCCCACCTGAACGTCGCGCTCCAGCAGGCTCCCCATAATCCCCGCGCCTGGTACCTGCGGGGATTGTTGTGGGAGGAGCGGGATGACCGCCGGCAGGCCGTCCAGGCGTACGAGCAGGCCGTGCAGCTGCGCGCGTCCTACGAGGAGGCCCGCTTCCGGCTCGGGACGCTCTGGCTGGACATGGGGGACCTGCTCAAGGCGGAGTTGCACCTGCGTTACCTGGCGCGGCTGAAGCCGGAGTGGGTGCAGGTGCGCCTCCAACTGGCGGAGGTGCTGGAGAAGCAGGAGCGCCTGCTGGACGCGGAGAAGGAGCTGCTGGCGGCGCGAGGCTTCCAGCCAGCCAGTCCGCTGGTCCTCCGGCGGCTCGCCGACTTCTACGCGCGCACGGGGCGGCCCCAGCTCGCGGAGCGGGTCCGCGCGGCGCTGGAAGCCCCTCCGAAGCGGCGTATGCGTGACCTCAAACCATCACGTCGCTGACAGCGAGCAGTCATTCGGTACGCAGTTGCGATTGCACCATCGACGGTGGCGCATACACTGCGCGGGCTTTGAAGACCGCCAACCTCGCCATCGTCTTCACCGACATCAAGGGCTTCACCGAGCGGACCAGCCGGCAGACGCTGGAGGAGAACCAGCGCCTGCTCCAGGTCCACGAGGCCCTGCTGGCGCCGCTGTTCAAGGCGTTTGGCGGGCGCATCGTCAAGTCCATCGGTGACGCGTACCTCGTCACCTTCGAATCGCCCACCCAGGCGGTGCTCAGCGGCATCGCCATCCAGGATCGGCTGTGGCACCACAACCGGACGGTGGAGGTGTCGGAGCAGATTCACGTCCGCGTGGCCATCAACGTGGGCGAGGTGCGGCTGGACGGGAACGACATCTTCGGCGAGCCCGTCAACATCGCCGCCCGGGTGGAGGGCATCGCCGAGGCGGGCGAGGTGTACTTCACCGAGGCCGTCTACCTGGCGATGAACAAGGCCGAGGTGCCTTCCAAGGAAGTGGGCGCCTACGAGCTGAAGGGCATTCCGGGGAAGATTCGCGTCTTCCACGTGCCCCGGGCGCCGTACCGTGTGGAGGCTCCCGCGGCCAGCGTCATCGCCGAGACGCCGGGCTCCGAAACGATGCCGCCCTTCGGGAACCTGGCCCTGTCCCGCGTGGCGGAGGCTTCGTCACCGGGGGCGCAGGTGGACCTGTCCGTGCTGGGGCAGCGGGCCGCGGCGGGCGCCGCGGTCATCAGCCAACGCGCGGCCGCGGGTGCCACGGTGCTGGGCCAGCAGGCCGCGGAGCTCGGTCGGCAGGCGCGCACGGTGGGCGGTTCGCTCTTTTCGCGCGGCATGGCGACGCTTCCGCCGCAGGTCCAGAAGCACCGGATGCTGGTGGGCGTGGGCGCGGCCGTCGTGCTCGCGGGCGTCGCGATGCTGACGTTCAGTGGCGACGAGACGGTGCGCGCCATCAAGGCGGTGGAGCGGGCGCCGGAGGAGGAGCGGACCGCGCTGGCCAAGGACGCCCGGACCCTCATCATGAAGGAGGAGGACTCCGGGCGGCGCAACTTCCTGCTGGGCCGTCTGACGGAAGCGACGGGCAAGCCCGATGACGCGCTGAAGGTCTACGCCACGGCCGTGAAGGCCGGCAGCCGCGCCGCGGAGGACCGCCTCATCGAGATGCTGTCGCATGCGCGATGCGACGTGCGCTCGGATGCCGCGTCCACGGTAGGCCGGCTCCAGCTGAAGCGGGCGGTGAGCGCGCTGGAGGACCTGAAGTCCGACGGTGGGCCCGATGACGGAGTGCGGACGGGCCTGTTCGGCATTTCCAAGTGCGACTCGAAGGCGGCCGCGGACAGTGCGCTCAAGGGCTTCAAGGAGCGTTGATGTGCCGGCCCTCGGGGCTGGCTGAGGAAGGGAACGCCGTGACGAAGGTGAAGACGGGACTGGACGTGTGGGTGGAGCAGGGCTTCTCCGCGTTGAAGGGCAAGCGCGTGGGCGCCATCGTGAATCCCACCAGCGTGGATGCTCGCTTCCGCCACCTGGCGGACCTGCTGTCGGGCGCGGACGGCGTCACGCTGGCTGCGCTCTTCGGTCCGGAGCACGGCATCCGGGGTGAGGCGCAGTACATGGTCGCCGTGGACGAGGCGAAGGACCGCCGCACCGGCGTGCCGGTGTACAGCCTCTATGGCTCCACCTTCGAATCGCTGTCGCCCCGGCAGGAGTCACTCCAGGGGTTGGACGCGCTCGTCTTCGACATCCAGGACGTGGGCAGCCGCTACTACACCTACGTCTACACCATGGCGCTGGCCATGAAGGCCGCGGCGAAGGCCCGCGTGCCCTTCTACGTGCTGGACCGGCCGAACCCGCTCAACGGCGTGGCGATGGAAGGCAACCTGGTGGGGGAGGGCTTCCGCTCCTTCGTGGGTCTGTACGCGCTGCCCAACCGCCACGGCATGACGGCGGGGGAGCTGGCCCGCCTCTTCAACGCCCAGGAGGGCTTCGGCTGCGACCTGACGGTGGTGCCGTGCGAAGGCTGGCGCCGCGGCCAGTTCTGGTCGGAGACGGGGCTGCCCTTCATCTCGCCGTCGCCCAACATGCCCACCGCCGACACCGCGCTGGTGTACCCGGGCATGTGTCTGGGCGAAGGCACCAACGTCTCGGAGGGCCGTGGCACCTGTCGCCCCTTCGAGCAGTTCGGGGCGCCGTGGGTGGACACGGACCAGTTGCTGGCGCGGCTGGCGAAGGAGGAGCTGCCCGGGGTCGCCTTCCGGGCAGTGGGCTTCACGCCGACGTTCGACAAGTACACGGGGCAGTCCTGCAACGGCGCCTTCATCCACGTGACGGACCGGGAGGCTTTCCAGCCCCTGCGCACCGGCGTCGCCATCTTCCAGGCGCTGCATGACATTGGCCCGGGCTCGTTCGATTGGCGCGCGGATGCCTACGAGTTCGTCGAGGATGTGCCGGCCTTCGACCTGCTCTGCGGGACGGACCAGGTGCGCCGAGGCATCGAGGCGGGGTGGCCGCTGGAGCGGTTGCTGGAGGGGTTCTCCGCTCAGACGGAAACGTTCGCACGTCACAGGACGTCCTACCTGCTATACGCTTGAGGCGTGATCGGCGTCTTCTCCGACAGCCATGGGGACCTCGAAGCCTTCGACGCGGCCTACGAGCTGCTGCGCTCCAAGGGGGCGCGGCGTTTTCTCTTCGCGGGCGCGCGCTACACGGACCTGGATGAATGGGTGCTGTGGCGGCGGCAGAAGAGCCGGGGCGGGCGTGAGTACTCGGACGCGGACTTCCTGGCGGACGTGACGAACTGGCTGGGCAGCCAGGCTGCGCTGCCTCGCACGCCGTCGCGCGCGGAGGCTCCGGCGGACGTGGCGTCGGAGGACGACCGCCGGCTCGTCATGGAGCGCTTCATCCGCGTGCCCGAGCGCGAATCGCTCCAGTACAGAGATCCCTCCATCAGCAACAAGGTCATGGACCTGATGGGGGACACGCTGTGCTGCGTGGTGCATGACAAGAACGATTTGACGCGGGATGACCTGCTCAACGCGCAGCTCTTCGTCCACGGCAAGGAGCCGGAGCCCAAGGTGGTGCAGATTGGCCCGCGCTACTTCCTGACGCCGGGGCGACTGGTGGGCGCCGCCGAGCAGACGTGTGCGCTCCTGGAGAAGGTGGACCGGAACCTGCGCTTCTCCGCATTCCGCCTGGATGGGCACGCGATAGTGGAGCCCCAGGTCATCGTCCTGGAAAAGAAGTCCCCGAAGTTGTCCCTCAAGTGATGTGAGGCCCGCCGTGCAGGTCGCGCTCCTCGGAGGCTCGTTCAACCCGCCCCACGTGGGGCACCTCATGGCCGCCACGTACGTCCATGCCACCCAGGACGTGGACGAGGTGTGGCTGATGCCGTCCTGGCAGCACCCGTTCGGCAAGCAGATGGAGCCCTTCGAGCATCGCGTCGCCATGTGCGATGCGCTGTGCGCGGAGACATCGGGCTGGCTGAAGACGAGCCGGATCGAACAGGAGCCGGGACTCTCCGGCCGCACGGTGGACACGCTGACCCTGCTGGTGGCGCGGCATCCGGACATCCGCTGGTCGATCATCATCGGCAGCGACATCCTGCGCGACCTTCCGCATTGGAAGGACTTCCACCGCATCGAGGAGCTGTCGCGGGTGATGGTGCTCAACCGCGCGGGGTACCCGGCGCCGAACACATTGGGGCCGCCGCTGGCGGAGGTGTCGTCGACGCTGATTCGCGACCTGCTCGCGCGCGGCGAGGCGCCGTCGGACTGGTGCCCGCGCGCGCCATTGCCTATGCGCGCGAGCACGGCCTCTACGGCCTGAAGCGGACGCCGTAGCGCCGCCGTCCGTCGGACTCGACCTTCGCCATGCTGCCCCGCCGTTCAGGTGGTGCGCCCGCCAGCGCCCCTCCTCGGCACCTCCGCGGCTTCTATTCCATTGATGCACTTGCGTAAAAACCAGGGCAGTTTGAAACTCGTGATGGTTGTTCTTTCCTGGGGAAACATCACATGAATTCGAAGATCGTGTTCGCCGCCGTGGCCCTGCTGTCGACGTCTGCCTTCGCCGAGGAGGATCTCAAGCCCGCGCAGGAGGAGGCGAAGGCGTCGTTCGAGGAGAAGATCTCCGAGGCTTTGGCTGCCGCGAACGAGAAGTGTGGCACCAAGCTCACCGTCAAGACCGACTTCCAGAACTTCAAGCCGGAGGCCTGGGCGAGCTCGAGCTATAGCTCCTACTGTGAGGCGGCCATCAATGGGGTCACCAGCATGTGCGAGCGCTCGGCCTACAAGAAGGCGATTGCGAAGAAGGTGACCGGCGTGTCGTGCCTGTTCGGTGGCGTCAAGCCGCCCGAGAAGAAGGACGGCACCAACGACGCGACGCTGCGGAATCTCTCGCTCGACAAGGGCACGCTGACGTACCGCATGAGCGTGGACCACACGAACATCGAGGACAACACCAAGGCGACCCTCGAGAAGGCGCTGAACTGAGCATGGCGCGGAGGATGGCGATGGTGCTCCTGCTGCTGTGGGCCCAGGGGGCCGTGGCGGCGGAGTCACTGGAGTCGTTGGGCCTCAAGGTCTATCGGGGCACCGACGGGCAGTCCATCGAGGTCGTGACGCTGGCGCCGCGGGAGGCGTCGGAGGTGGTGCTGCGGCTTCAGGGCACCGACTCCGAGCAGGATGGCCTCTCGGTGCGCGGCAAGGCCCGGGACACGGGGCGGGGTGTCGATTACGTCGTCCGTCATCGCGGCGCGGACTGGGTGCTGCTGTCCCAGCGCGCTGGTGATTACGAGGCCTTCGTTCCCGGGAAGCCATCCTTCCGCGTCAAGTTCAGCCAGGATGCGACGGGCAAGGCGTCTGCGTCCGAAGTGCTGTCCGCGCATCTGCTGCAACGGGAGTCCGGGAGGATCGCGGCCTTCGAGAAGAAGGCCTGGCCCCACCTGGAGAAGAAGTACACCGCGCGCGCCGCCGAGGCCATGGCGGCGCTGCGCAAGGCGTGTGGCACGTCACCGACCTTCACGTTCGACTGGAAGACCTTCGACGATGCGGCGATGGCGGAGCTGGACGTCTGGGCGGCGTGTGCGCCGCTCGCGACGCGGGCCCGGGCTCGCTGTGCCGCCGTGAAGGATGTCACGGTCCTCACCTGTCGCTTCGGGCCTGCGCTCGCGTTCGAGCGGGGGCCGACGCGCTCATCTTCACCACCACTCAAGGGGCGCGGCCGAGGGGCCCGCGTTTCTGGACGGGAGGCTCAAGTGAAGCGTCGACTGCCCATGGTGCTGACGTATCTCCTGGCGGCGCCGGTGCTGGCTCGCCCGGCGGCGACGCTCGAAGACCTCCGTGCGCTGGCCGTGCAGAAGTCCTGGGCGGAGCTGCTGGAGCGCGCGGAGGACGTTCCTCCCACCTCGCGCACCGACACATGGCGCGCGCTCGTGACGGAAGCGGCGACGGCCGAAGTCGAATCGGCGATGGCTCCGGACGACAAGGACCCGTTCGCCACCGCCCGGAAGGCGCGCACGCTGGGGCAGCGGTATGCCTTCCTCGCCAAGGCGCCCAGCTTCTCCTCGGCGCGCGATGCGCGAGGATTGAAGGACCTGGAGCGCTGCCTCGCGCTCGAGCGGAGTGACTGCATCGACACGTACCGGGAGCTGACGGGGGACGCGAGCGCTGAGTCGACGCTCCAGGCCGCGCGGCTCGTGAAGCGGGGCCACTTCGCCTACGTCGCGATGCCACTCTTCGCCTCGGCGGTGCGGGGTGGGAAGGAGGCCGGCGCCTGCAAGGACGAGGCGCTCGCGGAGGCGGTGCTGGCCGCACTGGACCTGCCCGCGACGGATTCCCGCGCGGGTGATGCGAGGAAGGTGGCGTTCGAATGGTGCTGGTCGGCGCTCGGCGCGAGGCTCAAGAGCGCGACGGTGGGCGCCTCGTCCTACTTCCTGGCCAACACCTGCCAGCCCATGCGGGCGCGGAAGGCGCTGACGGAATTGCAGGACGACCTCTGCAAGGACGAGGGGCTGTAAGCGACACGCGAGTGTTCAACCCAGGTTCGTGATTCGCGAGCAGGTTGAGGGGCAAGCCCGGGTCAGAGCCCGAGGCCGATGAGGTGCAGGTGGTCCAGGCCCTGCTCGAAGCGGTAGGCGTATTGGTAATAGAGGGACACCGGAACCGCCTGCCCGAAGGTGAGGTGCAGTGACGCCGAGGCCCCCACGGCCGCGTGGTTGGCGCGGTTGTCGGTGCGGGCCAGCGAGCCGAAGGCCTCGACGCCGACGTCGCGCACGAAGAGGGACGGGAAGAGCCACAGCGTGGAGGCCCATCCGTAGTCGATGGGGACCCGGTACTGGTACGTCGCGGAGCCGATGAGCGCGTCGCGCGCGCGAATCTCCAGGTCCTCGTAGCCGCGCAGGTATTCGCTGAAGGCGATGCCCGGCTGCAACTGCAGGGGCAGGGAGGCGGTCTGCTGGCTCTCGCGGTTGGTGTACCAGATTTGCCCCGCTCTCAGGCCGCCGACCTGGAGCAGCCCGGACGGCGCGCCGGGGAGGAAGCGCCCCACCGCGGTGAGGCGGAGGTTGTCGCGCCCCGTGAAGGGCAGGCCCCCGTGAAGGCGTCGAGTCCCAGGCGCACGTCGCCCATGGTGGAGTCCCGGAGGAATGCGCCGGGGTACACACCCGCGGCCGCCGTCATGCCCAGGCCGCGCTGGGTGCTGCCGTAGGACGTGGCGTCACCCGCGAAGTACGACACGGAGACCTCCGGGCCGACGATGCGCGTCAGCATGCGCGGGTCGCGGTCCGTAGCGTCGTACTCGCGGCGCAGCGCCAGCACGCCGAAGGTCACTGGCGTGGTCCAGAAGGAGCGCGAGGCGAAGGCCGTGGCCTGAAGGTCCGTGCGCTGATTCTGGCGGATGTACGCGCCCGACACCTGGATGTACCAGGGCGCGAGTTGCGCGTTGCCGTAGGCCAGCGAGAGGCTGGGGGCGTCTTCTCGCGTGTCGAAGGAGAGCAGCAGCGAGTACGCATGGAAGCCGAGCCGGTCCTGTCCCGCCAGGGCCAGCCCGCCCATCGTGTACGTGTCGTCCGTGTTGTCGGGGTCGGTTCCCGCGAGCAGGTAGGGCACGCGGAGCTCGGGGATGAAGAAGCGCTCCAGCGGCGAGTAGGGCTCGTCCGAGAGAATCTGGAGCTCCGTGCCCGGGTCAGGCGGGGCTTCGACAGGAGCGTCGAGCGCCGTGAGCGCCGTGGGCGCGTCTTCGGCCGCGGGAGATGGGGACGGCGGCGCGGTGTCCTCGGTGGCAGGCTGCTCCGACTGAGGGGCAGGCGGTGAAGGTACAGCGCCCTCGGCGGTACGGGTGGGCGGCTCCTCGGAGGGCGGCGCTCCGTGGTCCGACGTGGCCTCTGGCGGTGGTGACGCCTCATCGCTGGTGGACGGCTGTCCGGATAGCGGGGCTCCTTGGCCCGGCGTGGTCCCTGATGGTGAGGGCGGTTGCGCCGCATCGGGCTGGACCGGAGCGCCGGGGATGGGGAACGCAGCGAACTCGGACTCGGAAGGTGCGGCCGTGGGCGCCTGTTCCGACTCCGATGCCGGAGTCTCCGTGCGCACTTCAGGGAGCCGGGGTGCTCCGGGTTCGGTCTCGAGAGATGGAGCTGAAGGGTGGGGGGCCTGCGCCAGCACCGCGTGCCCTGCCACCTCCACTTGCGCCGTGCCAGTGTCGGCCTCCACCGGCGCAATGGGCACCAGTGGGGCGCGGTCGATGGTGAAGTTCAGACCGTCCCGGTTGAGGAACACCACTTCCTCGGTTCCCACGGGATGAACGTCCATCACCAGGTGCGGCGCGTCCGTGATGCGAACCACTTCCCGCGTCGCCACCGTGAGGACGTGGGCCTGCAGCCGTCCCTCGTGCTCCCGGAGGAACACGAAGCGTTCATCATCCAGCCACCTGGGCGAGTAGTTGAAGCGGCCATCGCGCGTCAGCCACCGAAGGCGTCCATCCGCTTCCCGCAGAACCAGGTCCCAACCCGCCTCCCCTGAGAGGGGGAAGACGACCCGCTCGCCATCCGGAGCGACCGCGGGCGGCCCCACGGAGGTGCTGGCGCCGAAGTCGGTGAGGGCCTTCCGGGTGTCCGTCTCCAAATCCAGCCGCACCACGTTGGCCGAATCCCCATCGACGCGGACGTAGACGTAGGCCGTTCCATCCGGCGTGATGCTGCCGCCCATCCCCATCACGTCGTCCCAGAGTCGAACGACGTCACCCGTTCGCGCATCCACCTTCCACAGCCTCGCCGTGTAGCCCCCTTCCGTGTTCAGGTCGGCCATCACCAGGTACAGCCACGCGCCATCGCGGCTGAACGACATGCCGCTGACCAGCGTCGGGGAGCCCAGCACCCAGCGGCGCCCGGGCAGCAGCTCCACCAGTGGCCGTTCGAAGCGCACGCGGCCATCCGGCTCCAGCACCGTCAACCGCGTGTAGCGCTCCCGGCCCACGCCCACCGTCGCGGTGACTCCACTGGCCGCGTGCGAGGCCAGCCGGGAGAAGTAGCCCGCGTCGGACACCCACGTTCGCTGCGCCGAGGGCCGCTCGCGCACCTGAAGGTTCTCTCGCAGCGACTGCGTGTACTCCGCGAACAGCGAGCCGATGTCTCGCCCGTACACGCGCTTGAAGCGCAGCGTCACCGCCAGCGGAGGCACGAAGGAGCCGCCCTGCTCATCCACCAGCTTCCACAGCTTCGCCTCCCCGTAGCGCTTCGCGAGGTACTCCACGAAGTGCATTCCGGTGATGTAGTTGCCGCCGAACGGGTCCAGCGCACGCTGCTCGGGGGACAGGTAGCCGGGGTTCAGCCGTCCTCCGGTGGCCTGCACCACGGAGTCGTACCAGCCGCGCCAGATGGGGCTGTGGGGCCGTCCCGCGTCCTTTTCGAACTGCCCTTCGTAGTAGGTGGCCAGTCCTTCCAGGAACCACGACTCCGTATAGGAGTTGGGCTGGAACAAGCCTCCGGTGACGAGGTTGAGGAAGCCCCAGACCCCGTCCGTCTGCTGGAGCTGCACGTAGTGGACGGCCTCGTGGCAGGCCACGTCGCCGACGTCCACTTCGCCCAGGTTGAACAGGTGGAACAGCTCCAGCGTCAGGTGGGAAGGCATCACCATCTGCTGCGGCGTGCTGGCGTAGTCGGGGACGACGTAGGCGTTGTTGAAGTTGGAGCTCGTCAGGTAGACGAGCACCCGGTCCCGCTTCTTCTTCCGCCACGTCTGTTCGTGGAGGCGGGCCACGCAGCCCTCCAGCCGCGACGCCATGCGCAGGGCCGCGCCCCGGAGCTGGGCGGGGTAGTAGAGCTCCAGGGACTCCGTGGTGAGCTTGCGCATCTCGTCCCGAGTGAACGAGGCCTGGATGTTCTGGGGGAAACGGGGTGTGACGAAGGCACACCCGCCGTTTGTCAGCAGGAAACAGGTGGCGAGGACAGCCCAGCGAAGCCACCAGCGGGAAGCGGGCATGCAGGCCATCCTACAGGCCACAAATCGTAGCCACGACCGCGAATTTCACGGTAAGGGATGGCCCCGTCGCCTTCCTATTTCCGAGTCTGGATTCCGCCATGTCCGAACCCGCCACCCAGGCGCATCCCGTTCCGCAGCACGTTCACAATGCCCAGATGCAGGTCGCCGCTGCCCTGGAGCAGGCCACCGGCAAGCCGGTCGATCTGCTCAAGGCACCCTGGGGGGAGGTTGAGCCCGCCATCGCGCAGCTGACTGGCGGCCAGTTCCAGGTGAACAAGCCGGAGCACCAGACCATCGCGCTGGGCCTGGCGGGGGCGTTCGCCCTGCGGCTCATCCAGGAGCACCAGGCCTTCTGGTTCCCCAACCGCGACTCGCCGGAGGGCGCCACGCTGGGCTTCCCGGAGGCCATCATCATGCTGTCGCCGTTCGGCGCGGTGATGGATTCGCTGGGTCAGGGCAAGCTGGCCCGCCTGGAAGACCTGGCCTCGGACATCCGCCGTTCGCTGGGACAGGCCCGCTTTGGAGGCAATCCGGCGCAGGCCCTGGGAGGCCAGGCGCCCAAGCTGACGCCGGTGGACTACCAGCGCCTCTTCGACCCCGGGTTCCTCCAGTTCGTCGTCCTGGATCCGAAGAAGGCCGCCACGGCCCTGGAGACGAAGCCGGACGGGCTCGCTCGGGACGTGCGCAACGCGCTGGGCCGCACCCAGCCGCCCCTGCCTCCCGAGGCGCGCCAGCAGTTCGAGGGGCAGATCGTGCAGTCCCTCCAGCGCCTGGACACCACCAAGTCGCTCATCGACCAGGCCGAGCGCGCGCCGCGTCTGGCGGAGTTGATGGCGCACCTGTTCGGCACCATCGGTGGGACGGGCTCGGCGCCCGAGGACTTCTGGCACGACCTGGTGCTGCCGCTGCTGTTCATCGGCACCCCGGCCAACTTCCCGCCGCTGGACGAGGAGGAACTGGAGATGTTCCGCCAGGGCGCGGACCCGCTGCCGCTCTTCGTGGACCTGGTGCCGCATGCGCACAAGGCCCCCGACGAGGGCCTGCTGGGCGCGTTCGAGATGAGTGACATCGGCCTGGTGCACCCGGGCTTCGGCCGGGTGGGCGCGCTTCGCCTCATCCGCATCAACGCCTCGCGCATCCAGCCGCTGCTGGAGCAGTTCGACCCCGCGAAGACGGCGGAGACGCTCCAGCGCTTCACGGAGTACGTGGCGAAGGCGGCCGGCAAGCCCGCCACCGAGTCGCCGCAGGGCAAGGAGATGCTGCAGGCCGCGCTGACGCTGCTCTCCGACCTGAAGCGCTCCGTGACGCAGGTTCAGGGCGGCGAGCTGTCCCTTCGCCGGCTCACCGAGGCCGAGGCCGCGTCCGAGCAGGCCCTGGCCGTGGTGCGCAAGGCCCTGCAGGGTTCCATCATCCTGACGGCTTGAGCAGCCGCTCCAACGCGGCGCGCGACGTGGGCTCCAGCCGGTCTCCGGCCAGCCCTAGCGCGCGCCGCGACAGCATCCGATAGAGGGACTCGACGTCCGCGGGGAGCGCCTCCAGGTGCGCCGCCACCACGCCGGAGTCTCCGCGGACGATGGGCCCGGTGAGGCCCCCGCGAGGCCCCGGGTCTCCAGTCCCCTCAGCGCTGAATGCATCAGCGGCAACAGGGCCGCCAGTGCGTCCGTTGGCGGGATTCCCGCGGCGCCCAGGGCCGCCACCGCCGCATCCGCCAGCGACACCAGGCCTCCAGCGCTCAGCACCGCGCCCGCGTGGTAGGCCGCGCGGTGGGCTTCTGGCACCTCGATGACGCGGAGCCCCGCGTCCGCCGCCATCTGCCGCAGCACCTCCCGCAGCGTGCGTGACGGAGTGCTCACCGCCACGGTGCTGCCCGCCAGCGAATCACGTGGCGAGGAGACAGCGCAGAGCGGATGGAACGAGCCGCGACTCCGGCCCTTGGCCGTGCCCAGCGCATCGAGCGACAGCGCGCCCGCCGTGTGTACCAGCGCGGCCGTGCGGGGAGGGTGGTGGACAGCGCCTGTGCGACGGCGGGTACCGCCGCGTCCGGAACACACAGGAGGATGACGCGGGCCCGCTTCAGGTCCGCGGGTGCGGCCGTCTTCAAGCCGAGCGCTTCCGCGCGCTCGCGGCCTTCATCCGTGCGGGAGTGGATGCGCACGGGCCAGCGCTTCGCCTGGAGCGCCAGCCCGAGCGCGCCACCCAGGCGGCCCATCCCGACAATCACGACGGGTGGGCGCCGTTTCGAAGGCCCTGCGCGGCGGCGGGGGCCGGGGCTCATCGCTCGCGCTGGAAGTGGAGCTGTCCGGAGTTCACCGCGATGCGCACGCGGTCGCCCGTGACGAACTCACCCGACAGGATGCGCTCCGCGAGGGGCCCTCCACCAGCCGCTGCACCATCTGCCGCATGGGGCGCGCGCCCAACTGCGGGTCGAAGCCGCCGGACTTCAGCAGGTGGCCGACCACGTCGTCGCCCGCCACGTATCCGATGCCGCGCTCGGTGGTCAGGCGCTTGCTGCTCTCCTCCAGCAGCAGCGTGGCGATGCGCGCCACCTCCACCTCCGCCAGGGGGCGGAAGGGGAGCCGTTCGTCGATGCGGTTCCACAGCTCCGGCGGCAGCGCCTTGCGCGCCACCGAAGACGCCATGTCCATGGCGTCCCCGGGGCCCGCGGAGTCCGCGCCGAAGCCCACCGGGCGGCCGGTGCGGGAGAAGGCCTCCGCGCCCAGGTTCGTCGTCATGACAATGACGGTGTTGGAGAAGTCGATGTGGCGCCCCTTGCCGTCCGTCAGGCGGCCTTCCTCCAGGACCTGGAGGAGGAGCATCTGCACCTCGCGGTGCGCCTTCTCGATTTCGTCCAGCACCACCACCGACGAGGGCCGGCGGCGCACGGGCTCCGTGAGCTGTCCGCCCTCACCGAAGCCCACGTAGCCGGCGGGCGAGCCGATGAGGCGCGAGACGCCGTGCTGCTCGGACATCTCGCTCATGTCCAGGCGCACCAGCGAGTCGCGGCTGCCGAACAGCACGTCCGCCAGCGCGCGGGCCATCTCCGTCTTGCCCACGCCCGTGGGGCCCAGGAAGAGGAAGCTGCCCATGGGGCGGCGCGACGCGAAGCCCGCGTAGTTGCGGCGGATGACCCGGGCGATGCGCGTGACGGCCTCCGAGTGCCCGATGACGCGCTCCGCCGGTCCTGCTCCAGCCGGAGCAGACGCGACGAGTCGTTCATCAGCAGGCGCTCCTCGGGGACGCCCGCGAGCTTGGCCACCACGCGCGCCACGTCGGAGGGCTCCACCACGTCGCGGCCCTCGCGGTGGCAGCGGCTGCCCGCCAGGTCCACCACGGAGATGGCCTTGTCCGGCATGAAGCGGTCCGTCACGTAACGGCTGGCCAGGGACGTCGCGGCCTCCAGCGCCTCGGGCGTGTAGCGCAGTCCGTGGTGCTCCTCGTAGCGGCCGATGATGCCGCGGAGGATCTCCACCGTCTCCGGCACGGAAGGCTCGTTGACCACCACGGCGGTGAAGCGGCGCTCCAGGGCCGGGTCGGTGCTGATGAACTTGCGGTACTCGTCGTGCGTGGTGGCGCCGATGCAGGGAAACTCACCGCGCGCCATGGCCGTCTTCAGCTCGTTGGCCGCGTCCTGCGGACCGTCACCCGTGGAGCCCGCGCCCACCAGCGTGTGGATTTCGTCGATGAAGACCACCACGCGGCCTTCGGCGCGGCGGACCTCTTCCTTCAGCGCGTTGAGCTTCTCGGAGAACGAGCCGCGCAGCTGCGTGCCGGCCACCAGCGTGGCCATGTCCAGCTCCACCAGCACCTTCTCCGACAGCGACCCACGCAGCTCGAGCAGGCGCTGCGCCACGCCCTCCACCACCGCCGTCTTGCCCACGCCGGGCTCGCCCAGCAGGCAGGGGTTGTTGGTGCGCCGCTTGCCCAGGATGTCGATGACCTCCTCGACCTCGCGCGCGCGTCCCACCACCGGGTCCAGGCGGCCCTCGTGGGCGGCCTGGCTCAGGTTGCGGCCCAGCGAGGTGAGCAGGGGGTAGGCCTTGGCGTCGAGCACGGGCGACGCGGCGGCGGACTGCGCCGGCCGGCCCGCGGGTGCAGGGGCCGCCGTGGAGGTCGGGATAGGGGACGGCGCGGCGCGTGCCACGGGGGCGGGCGGCGGCGTTTCAGGCTCCTCGTCCACGTCGATGAGATCGCGCGGCGACAGCGCGGGCGTGCTGTAGCGCGGCGGCGGTGGCGGCGCGGTGAAGGGCGGGGGCGACGACGGCGGGACGCCGGGCCGGGAGCGCGGCAGGCTCAGCGTGACGGCGGAGGCCGGAAGGGGAGACGGCGGCGCGCCCAGGGGGCGGCTCGCGGGCCGGGGGCCCAGGGTCTGTGACCGGCCCAGTTGGAGGCGGCGCGGCATGTGACCGCTGGTGAAGTAGGACATTGCCACGCGCATGAGGCCGCCCAGGTCCAGCCCGGCCTGCAGCAGCAGCTCCTGGGCCGCGCAGCGCACCCGGGCCACGGCGATGAGCAGGTGGAGGCAGTCCGCCTCCTGGGAGCCCACATTGGAGGCGATCTCCCGGGTCTTCTCGCGCAGCTCCCGGAGCAGGCTGTCCGGCTCCGCGGGAGCGGCCGTCAGCAACTGGAGGATGGCGTCCTCGTCCACGCCTCGCTCCTTGAGCAGCAGCTGAGCACGGTTCTCCACCGTGAAGAGCGCCAGGAGCACGTGGGCGGAGGTGACCCTCTGCACCACGCTCTGTGCGATGTCATTCGCTTCGTGGAGGACCTGCGCGAGGTCCGTGCTATCGACCATTCGAACTCCGGCAAGCGACCAGACGAGCGCAATACACCCTCTTGGGGCGTCCGGCAAAATTTCCGCTACAGGCCGCTACATGTGCCGTAAAGCCCTGGAGTAGAAAGCGTCCGCCAGCGGAATTTGGCTGGCTGCCTGCCTGTTCGGCGCCTTTCTTCGGCTGGCCAGGCAATTGCCTGAGGACGAGCGACGTACATCGCTCCGAGACCTCCACCACCATATGACTTCTCTTGCTCAACCGGCCCGCGTCTTCGTCGATCCCCTCGATGGGACCCGTGCTGCCGTCGAGGCGCGCCGCTGGGTGTGGCCTCTCCTCATCCTGGCCCTGTGCGTGTCCGCTTCCGGGACGCTCTTTTCCCTCCGTTGGGACGTCGCGCCTGACGTCATCCGCCAGCTCCAGGGTTCTGGTCAGCTGATGGGGCTGTCGGAGGCGGACCTCACGGACAAGATCCAAACGGAGTCGCGAAAGGCGCTGGTCGGTGGCATCGCCAAGGGCGTCATCCTGATGCCGCTGATGGCGCTGCTCCTGGCCTGCATCCTGTGGGTGGCCAGCTGGCTCTTCGACCGGCCCGCGTCCTTCGAGCAGTTGCTGTCCGCGGCCGTTCTGGCGCTGCTGCCCATCGCGCTCTACCACCTCATCCTGACCCTCTGCGTCGCGGCGCAGCACTCCATTACCATGGCGCGGGTGATGAACCTCGTACCGTCGAACCTGGGAGCCGTGTTGCAAGGCCTGAGTCCGAAGATGCAGCGCGTGGCGTCCACCGTGGACTTCTTCAACCTCTGGAGCACGGGCCTGCTGGGGCTGGGCTTCTCCGCCGCCACCGGGATGAGCCGTGGGCGCGCGTTGCTGCTGGCGGTGGCGCTGTACGCCATGTACGCGGGCATCTTCCTCATCGGCCTTCCCGCCCAGGCAGGTGCGTAATGAACGCTTTCGTGATCGCGGTCGCCCTGGCCGCCGCTCCCTCGGACTCCGGTACACCCATCACCCTGGACCAGGCCCGCGCGGAGGGCCGGCAGAACGTCGCGGCCATCCAGGCCATGCTGGACGTGGCCATCGCGGACGAGGACGTGAACCTGTCCCGCTCGGTGCTGCTGCCGCAGCTCTCGCTCGATGCGTCGGCCGGTAAGATCTGGTTCGGCCGCAGGCAGGAGTTCACCACGGTTCCGGACCCGGCCAACCCGGGAAGCTTCATCCGCAACGCGGTGGAGACGCCCTCCACCAGCACCCAGAACTACGACCTGGGCTTGTCGCTCACGCAGATCATCTATGACCGCGCCCGTTGGAAGCAGTTGGAGCAGAGCGGCGTGGTGCGTGACGCGCAGAAGGGGCAGGCGCGGGAAGAGGCGGACACCTCCGAGCTGGAGGCCATCCGCCGCTTCTTCACCCTGTACCGCACCCAGGCCACGCTCCAGGTGCTGAAGGCCACCGTCGAGCGCAGCGAGCAGCAGGTGGAGCGCGCCCAGGCCCTCTTCCACGCGGGCCGCACGGGCAAGAATGAAGAGATCACCGCCACGGTGAACCTGGGGACCGACCGCATCAACTACACCGCGATGCTCGGGCAGCTGGTCAACGACCAGTCCCAGCTCGCCGTGTGGCTGGCTCGGCCGGGCACCGAGGCGCTGACGGCCCAGGATCCGGGCGTGCTCACGACCGAGCCGCCGCCCGCGCCGTCGGTCAACGAGGCGCTCGCGTCGGCCCGCGCGTACCGGCCGCTGCTCAGGACGCTGGAGCTGCGCATCCGCGCCGCGGAGCTGAAGCAGTCCATTGCCCGCTCGGAGTACCTGCCGCGCCTGGTGGCCCAGGGCCTCTACAACCGCGGCGGTCCGGACGCCTCGCTGGTGTTCACCGAGCCGCGCCTGCAGAACCGCTTCACCGCGGCCGTCGGGTTGAGCTGGGACCTGTTCACCGGCCTGTCCACGGGGGCGAGCTCCCGTCGCGCCGAGGCGGACATCCGCAAGGCGCAGCTGACGCTGGAGCAGACGGCGCGGGAAATCGAAGGGGAGGTTCGCGCCGCGCACCGCACGCTGGAGGCCCAGCTGGAGGCCGCTCGCCTGGCTGCGCAGAACGTCGAGGCCGCTGCCCAGGGTCTGGAGATGCAGGAGGCGCGCTTCCGCGCGGGCGCGGGCTCCACCCTGGAGGTCCGCGACGCGCAGCTGAGCCTGACGCGCGCTGAGCTCGCCTTGTTGGAAAACAGGATCGATGTCGAAATCGCCCGCTATTCATTGCAGCGGGCCATGGGCGCCCTGAGCCCGGGAGAGTCGAAATGAAGTGGTGGAAGGGTGCCATTGCTGGCGCGTTGTTCCTGGGTGCTGCGGCCATCACCGCGGGCGGGTTGAAGGATCGTCCTCCGCCGTCGCTCGAAGTCCAGCTGTCGAAGGCTCGCAAGGGCTCCATCACCCGCACCATCACCGGCGCGGGCAAGGTGCAGGCGGCCACGACGGTGAAGATCTCGTCCAGCCTCTCCGGTGACCTGGTGGAGCTGGCGGTGAAGGACGGCGAGGCGGTGACGAAGGGCCAGGTGCTGGGCCGCATCGATCCGCGCCTCTACCAGGCCGCGCACAAGCAGGCCTTGGCGTCGCTGAACGCCTCGCGCGCCGACGTGCAGGTGGCGGAGGTGGAGGTGGGCCGCGCGCAGTTGGAGCTCGCGCGCGTGGAGGACCTGGCGAAGAAGGGCCTTTCGTCCACCGCCGAGGTGGACACGGCGCGCGCCACGAAGAGCACGGCGGATGCGCGGCTGGCGTCCGCCAAGCAGATGCAGGCGCGCAACATGGCCATCGTGGACCAGGCGCAGACGGACCTCACGCGCACGACGCTGGTGTCGCCCATCGACGGCAACGTCATCGAGCTGTCGCGTGAAGTGGGTGAGCGTGTTCGTGGCTCGGACCTGTCCGAGGACGTGGTGATGACCATCGCCGCGCTCAGCGCCATGGAGGTGAAGTTCGAGGTGGGCGAGCACGAGGTGGTGCACCTCAAGCCGGGCCAGCCCGCGGAAATCACGCTCGACGCGCTGGAGGGCCAGACGTACTCGGGCTCCGTGGTGGAGATTGCCCAGAAGGCGCTCATCAAGAACGAGGGCACCGAGGCCGAGGTGACGAGCTTCCCCATCACCGTCGCGCTGGACACCCGTCCGCCCAACGTGCTGCCCGGCATGAGCTCCGAGGTGCGCATCTCCGCGGAGACGCACAATGACGTGGTGCTGGTGCCCATCCAGGCGGTGACGGTGCGCTCGGAGCGCTCGCTGCCGGACTACAAGGCGCCCATCGAAGGGGGCGGGCTGACGGCGAAGCGGACGGAGTCGCTGGCCAAGGTCGTGTTCGTGGTGGACAGCAGCAACAAGGCGCAGGTGCGCCGCGTGCAGACGGGCATCGCCTCCGACACGGAGCTGGAGATCGTCTCCGGGCTCAATGATGGCGACCGGGTGATTGAAGGTCCGTATCGGACGCTGTCGAAGGAGCTGAACGACGGCGACATCGTGCGTGAGCCGGAGCAGGGCGCGGGAATGAAGGGCGGTCGGAAGTCGTGAGTCAGGCCAGCGGCGCGGGACCGCTCATCCAGGTGGAGAACATCACCCGCGTCTTCCACGTGGGTGGAGAAGAGGTGCGCGCGCTGCGCGGCGTCTCCTTCGGTATCAACCGGGGCGAATGGGTGGCCATCATCGGCCAGTCCGGCTCTGGCAAGAGCACGATGATGAACGTGCTCGGCTGTCTGGATACGCCCAGCAGCGGCCGGTACATGCTGAACGGCAAGGACGTGTCGCGCATGAGCGACGACGAGCTCGCCGTCATCCGCAACGTGGAGATTGGCTTCATCTTCCAGACCTTCCAACTGCTGCCCAAGGAGACGGCCCTGGCCAACGTGGAGCTGCCGCTGGTGTACCGGGGCGTCAGCGCGAAGGAGCGGCGCGCGCGGGCCACGGCGGCGCTGGAGAAGGTGCAGCTCGCTCACCGCATGCACCACCGGCCCAACGAGCTGTCCGGTGGACAGCGCCAGCGCGTGGCCATTGCCCGCGCGCTGGTGTCCGAGCCCTCCATGCTGCTGGCCGACGAGCCCACGGGCAACCTGGACTCGGCGACGGGTGAGGAGATCGTCCGCCTGTTCGAGCAGCTCCACAAGGCGGGCCACACGCTGGTGCTCGTCACGCACGAGCCCAAGCTGGCGGCGCGCTGCCCCCGGGCCATCCGCCTGAGCGACGGGGAGATTGTCGCGGACGGCGACGGCCGCACGGTGGCCTTGGGGACGGCGTCGGACGTGCTGAACGCGGGGGGCGCATGAGCCAGCGGTCCGCCTTCCGCGTGGATGTGCTGGAGGGCGCACGCATCGCGGTCTTCTCCCTGAAGGCCAACCGCCTGCGCACGGTGCTGACCACCCTGGGCATTGGCATCGGCGTGGCCACGCTGCTGGCCATCGTCGGCATCATCCAGGGGCTCAACACGTCCTTCCACAAGCAGTTGGCCACCTTCGGGGCGAACACGATGTACGTGTCCAAGTGGCCCTGGATGATCAAGGGCGACTGGTGGAAGTACCGCAACCGGAAGAACTTCACCCTGGAGCAGATGCACCGGCTGCGCACGCTGGCGCCCTTCGTGACGGCCATGTCCCCGGCGGTGTCTCGCCTGTCGGACGTGGCGCACGGCGGCGAGCAGATGTCCACCGTGCGCATCCAGGGCGTGACGCACGAGTACCTCAACATCTCCGGCTACGAAATCACCGGCGGGCGCTTCCTCACCGAGGCGGACGACGCGACGACGCGGCCGGTGGCGGTGGTGGGCGCGGACGTGGTGGACGGGCTCTTCCCGGGCGTCAGTCCGGTGGGGCAGTCGATTCGCATCGACAACCGCACCTTCCAGGTGGTGGGCACGCTCAGCCGCAAGGGCAAGATGGTGGGGGAGAGCATGGACTTGATCGTCTTCATCCCCTTCAAGACGTTCTATTCGAGCTTCGGCAAGGGCCGCAGTTTCGAGATTGCCATGGCGGTGGAGGATGCCTCGCAGATGCGGTCCGCGGAGGACCAGCTCACCGGCATCATGCGGCGCGTGCGCTCCACGCCTCCGGGGGCGGAGGACGACTTCTCCATCAACCGGCCAGAGGCCATGGCGCAGACATACGAGCAGCTCACGGGCGCGCTGTACGGCGTGGCCGTGGGCGTGGGGCTCATCACGCTGCTGGTGGGCGGTATCGGCATCATGAACATCATGCTGGTGTCGGTGCGCGAGCGGACGCGGGAGATTGGCGTGCGACGCGCGCTGGGCGCCCGGAAACGGACCATCGTCTTCCAGTTCCTGATGGAAGCCTCGAGCGTGTCCGCGGTGGGAGGCCTGCTGGGGACGACCGTGGGATTGGGCACGGCCAAGGTGGTGTCGCTCATCACGCCGCTCGCGGCGGACGTGCAGCCGATGACCGTGGTGGCGGGGGTGGGCTTCGCCGCGCTGGTGGGCCTGCTGTTCGGCATCTGGCCGGCGGCGCGCGCGGCGAACCTGGACCCCGTGGAAGCCCTTCGTTACGAGTAGCGCGATGCGAGCGTTCCTGGACAATTTGCGGTTGGCGTTGGGCACCTTCCTGGGCAACCCGCTGCGCTCGCTGTTGACGCTGCTGGGCATCGTCATTGGCGTGGCGACGGTCATCACCATGATGGGGCTCATCGAGGGCCTGCGGGTCAAGGTGAACAACGACCTGGGACGGATGGGGGCCCACACCTTCCAGGTGACGAAGTGGCCCGCGGGCGGCTTCGGGCGCATCAACTGGGCCAAGTTCGCCAAGCGCAAGGACTTCGAGATGCCCGACTCGCGGGCCATCGAGGAGTCCTGCCCGTCGGTGGGGACGGTGGTGCCCACCGACGACGAGGGTGGCCAGAAGCTGGCCACGGCGAGCTCGGAGACGCGGCCGTCGGTGCGCGTGTTCGGCACGCCCGCCAACTACCCGCTGGTGAGTGGGGTGTCGGTGCAGGCCGGGCGCTACTTCAACGAAGTGGAGGCGCTGGACGGCCGCTACGTGGCGCTGCTGGGGACGGACGTGTCGGACGCGCTGTTTCCAGGCATGAATCCGGTGGGCCACGAGGTGCGCATCAAGGGCCGGCCCTTCCGCGTCATCGGCCTGCTCCAGAAGCGGGGGAGCATGCTGGGCATGTTCAGCCTGGACAACCAGGTGATGATTCCGCTGAGCGTCTTCCACCAGCTCTACGGGAAGAAGCGCTCGCTGGACATCAGCGTGCAGGCGAAGTCCCCGGAGCTGTTCAGCAAGGCGCAGGACGAGGTGGCCTCGCTGATGCGCCGGCGCCGCGACGTTCCGGCGAACATGCCCAACGACTTTGAATTGCACACGAACGAGTCGGTGACGGCGTCGTTCAATCAGCTCTCCCAGGTCATCACCATCGCGGGCGTGGGCGTGTGTTTGCTGTCCCTGGTGGTGGGCGGCATCGGCATCCTCAACATCATGCTGGTGTCGGTGATGGAGCGGACGCGGGAGATTGGCGTGCGCAAGGCGCTGGGCGCGCGCAAGCGCCGCATCCTGGGACAGTTCGCCACGGAGGCGGTGCTGTTGTCGCTGATGGGCGGCGCCCTGGGCCTGGGCCTGGGCTTCGGGCTGGTGTTCCTGGGCAACTGGATGATGGGCTTTCCCATGCAGGTGCCCCCGTGGGCGGTGGGCCTGGCCCTGTTCATGAGCTGCGGCGTGGGGCTCCTGTTCGGCATCTACCCGGCGGCCCGCGCGGCGAAGCTGGATCCGGTGGAGGCCATGCGGGCGGACTGAGGGTGGTGGTTCCCGGTGACGGGCGCCACCCTTCGCGTTAAGCACAGCCCATGGCGCCTCGCATTGGAACGCTCTGGGACTCCGTCGGAAACACCCCGCTGCTGCGCATCGGCTCGCTGAGCCGGCAGACGGGGTGTGAAATCCTCGCGAAGGCCGAGTTCATGAATCCCGGCGGCAGCATCAAGGACCGCGCCGCGAAGGGGATGATTCAGCGCGCGGAGGCGCAGGGCCTGCTGAAGCCGGGCGGCGCCATCTTCGAGGGCACCGCGGGCAACACCGGCATCGGCCTGGGGCTCTTGGGCCGCGAGCGCGGGTACCGCGTGGTCGTCACCATGCCGGACAACCAGGCCCGCGAGAAGTACGAGCTGTTGGAGGCCATGGGCGTGGAGGTCCGAAAGGTCCCCGCGGTGCCCTTCGCCAATCCCAACCACTTCTTCCACCAGGCCCGCGCGCTGGCGGAAGCGCAGGGCGGCTTCTGGGCGAACCAGTTCGAGAACCCGGCCAACGGCGACTACCATTACGAGACGACGGGGCCCGAAATCTGGGAGCAGTGCGAGGGCCGCGTGGACGTGCTGGTGGCGTCCGTGGGCAGCGGCGGGACGATGGGCGGCGTCAGCCGCTACCTGAAGGAGAAGAACCCCGCTGTGCGCGTGGTGTTGGTGGACCCGCCGGGCTCGGGCCTCTTCACCTACGTGCGCGAACGGCGCATGGAAGGGCCCGGTTCTTCCATCACCGAGGGCATTGGCATCATGCGCCTCACGGAGAACTTCCGCCGGGCCCGCGTGGATGAGGCCATGCGCCTGGGGGACCAGGAGATGGTGGAGATGCTCTATCACCTGGCGCGCGAGGACGCGCTGGTGGTGGGCACATCGGCGGCCCTCAACGTGCGTGCCGCGTGGGAGCTGGCGCGACGTCACCGGGGCGAGGGGCTGCGCATCGTCACCTTCCTGTGCGACCACGGCAGCCGCTACGCGTCGAAGGTGTTCAACCCGGAGTTCCTCGCGTCCAAGCAGCTGGAGGTCCGGCCGCTTCCAGTGGATTGACAGTGCGGGGGGCTCGGGTGGTCGTGCTGCAATTCAACACCCTGGGACTGCAATGACTCTCCCTCGAGTCTGTGACGTCTGCTGTTACAGGGCGAGTCACGCTGTGGCGTGATTTGTCATTGCCACCAGCGGCGGCGCACGCGCCGCGCTTGAAGGCGTTGAAAGGGGACTCTGGCCTGCGGGGTGCACAAGGCCGCGTTTGCAGTCTACCCGCGAGGAGTCCCCCATGAAGCAGTCCTCCAAGAAGTTTCCAGGCGTGTTGCGCGCCTGGTCTGGCGTCGTCGCCGCATCCCTGCTCGCAGGGTGTGGTGGCTCTGAATCCCTCCCTTCGGAGGAGCCGGCGTCCGCGGCGCAGGAGCAGGCCCAGACGGGCGTCGCGCCCATCCTCGATTCGATGGATGCCATCGCGCTCGACGGCGAGCTGACGTCGAAGACGCGCAGCCTCATCCGCGCGAAGCTCGCGCAGGGGCAGGTGCATCAGCAGGTTCCCGTGGTGTCGGACTCGGGGCAGGCGCTCGTGCTGAACGACCAGGGCCTCAATGGTGACGAGCAGGCCGGTGACGGCGTGTTCTCCGCCATTGGCGACGTGGACTTCGTCACCCATCGCGCCACGCAGGACCGCATTCGCGAGTTCCAGGCGCGCAATCCCCAGACGCCGCTGACGGTCGCGACCTTCGACAACCGCGTCCGCGTCTCCGAGCGCGTCCTCACGCCGCTGTCGCCCGACGTCTTCCGGCCGGGTGTCCCCATTCCCATCTTCCCCGCGGGTATCTCCCACGCGGTGAAGCCGGAGAACTCGCTCATCATCACCCACCCCAACGTGGTCAATGACCCGACGCGCACGTATGACCCGTGTACGAATGCCGGCAACCCGAATGGTGTGTGGACGTTCAACCACCTGATGCGGGAGATGGCGAGCTCGTACGTGTCGCCAGCAAACCTGACGGAGCACTGGCTGCGTCAGTGGACCGTGAACCAGAACATCAACGGCTGGACGGTGCCGGCGCGCCCGGCGATGACCGCGCGCATCCTCACGCCATGGCCGCGCTCGAGCGGCGCGCTGGAGCTGGCACGGTCGCCGTTCAAGCTGGTGGCCATCGTCAACCGCCTGGACCTGGGCGCCAGCGCGGGGCCGTCCGCCTACGCTTCTGGTAACGCGGGCGAGCTGCGCTTCGTCTTCGCCGCGGTGGATCGTTCGAGCGGGACCTGTGGCGTGCGGCCCTTCCTGGTCATCTTCGAGTACGGCGTCCCGCACGCCAGCTGTGACGCGGTCCGCACCTGGGCGCAGGGGTGGCTGAACCTGTCGGCGCCATCCATGATTCTGGGCAGCGCGGCGTACAATGCGGCGCTGACGAGCCTCACGCAGCAGGTGGTGGTGCGCAACGCCGCGCCCCGCAAGCCGAACGGCAGCGCCATCAACCAGATCCGCACCAACGAGGAGTGGCTGCGCTACCCGTGGGAGCTGCGTGAGTTTCACCTGATGGGCTCGGGTCCCTCGGTGAACCGCTTGCAGGGCCAGCCGACGGTGCTGACGCCGGGCGATTCGCACAACAACACGACGGTGCTGCGTGACTTCATCAACGCGAACACGCCCGCCATCCTGGCCAACAGCTACACCGTGCCGCCGGCGTACCCCACGTCGAGCACGCCGTTCCTCGGCGCGTTCCCGTGGATTTCGTCGCCGACGGACTCGTACTGGCGTGCGTCGGGCATCTCCGTCAACGACGCCCGTCACGTCTTCTCGCGCAACACCTGCAACGGCTGCCACGGCCGCGAAACGCGCACCGAGTTCACGCACATCGACGAGTACGGCGCGCTTTCGCCGTTCCTCGCCACGGGCATGGCCAGTCCTTCCACGGCGTTCTGGGTGCAGGACCCCGTCGTGACGTCGCTGAGCCGCCCGTTCTACGAAATCCAGATGCGCAACACGAACCTGGACAGCGTGGCGAACCAGGCCTGCCTGGCGCGCGCGTTCGACCGGCCTCTGCTCTCCGCGCACTGACGCGGGGAGGCCCGACCGGGGCGCATCGATTCAACGGTGCGCCCCAGGGAGGGGCCGAGGCCGCTACATGAGCGGCGTCGGGAGGATGGACAGCGGCGGCGCGTCCAGGGGCGCCTCTTCGGGACGGCGCGAGTAGGCGAGCATGCTGCCGCCGTCCTCGGACTCAGCGAAGAACTGCTCGATGGGGCCGAAGAGGAAGTCCAGCTCGTCGTCCGTGCACGTGGGCAGGTAGACGCGCAGCACGCGCGGGTCGTAGTAGCGGAACACCAGCGGCTTGCCGTTGGCGTCCTTGACCTTGAGGAAGCGCCGAAGGTGCCGCCGAAGCGCGTCCGGGTGGGCCGGGCTCTGCACGAAGATGCCCCAGCTCTTGCCCCAGCCCGCGGCGAGCAGTTGCTCCGTGGCGGGCGCTCCGGGCCGCAGTTGCACCAGGTAGGGCGCCACCTCCACCAACTCCGGCGGCAGCTTCCCCGCATAGAGGCAGCTCTGCGTCAGGCCGCAGGTGAGCACCAGCCGGTGGATGTTGGGGGCCCGCGCCCCGTCCAGGATGGCGTAGAGCGCCGACGTGGGCGCTTCCTCCGTGGCCTGCCGTATCCACTGCAACAGGCCCGGGAGCTGGGGGACCGGTGCGCTCACGCCGCGGCCCGTTGCTTCTGCTTTTCACACTCCTCGCAGAACGGCACACCCGCCGCCGCGGCCTGGCGCAGGGCCTCGGCCTGCCGTGCCGGGTCGGGGAAGAGGGTGAAGACCTCCACGGGCGGGCGCGCCAGGGGAGGACCTCGGGCTCGGGCCGGGGGGCGGCAGGGCCGGTTCCGGCCACGCCCAGGCGGCGGCGCGGCGCTGCACGCGCAGGGCCACCAGCTCACGGCGCTCCAGCGCCTGCACCAGCCGGTCTCGCACGCGGGCGTCCTGCCGGGCGCGGTCCAGCGAGCTGGCGTTCCACGGAAGGATGCCGCCCAAGGCCTCGTACATCTCCAGCAAGGGCCTGCGGGCGGAGGTCAGCCAATGGTCGAGCTGCCAGGTGATGTGCTCGGCCGGGACGCACTCCCGCTCGTCGAGGGCCGTCACGGCTCGCATGACGCGCAGTTCGTATTCTTCGGCTCCAGAGCGGAGCCGCCAGGGGCCAGGGAAGCCGATTCCAGGGACGGACATGACGACCTTGTCGGGGCTTCAGGGAAGGGGCCGCGTCCAGGACGCGGAATGGACGCAGAGTGTATCCGGGGCTGGGTGAAGCTGCATCCCGGCCTGCACGAAATCTGCACGAACATTCCTTGGCAGCCGCACAAGGGGGCCATCACCGTTGCACGGGGGGCGCAGATCCTGCGCCCATGAACGCACCTCCTCCGCTGCCTCCCCGTCCGCCGCGAGCGCCCGAAGGCGCCCTTCGCCGGGCCCTGCGCTGGCTCGTGGCCCACCACGTCTTTGGCAGTCTGGCCATCGTCGTCTTCGCCACGGCCGTCATCGCCGGGCAGGTGGCGGACCGGACGGACTTCGCCAACTCGGAGCTGGCCGCCGGGGTGGAGGACCGCTGGGGCGCGCCCGTCACCCAGCCCGCGCCGTCCCTGCGCTACGTGCATAGCGGCACCATCTTCACCGAGCTGAAGCCGCTGCCCTTCGACCGCCAGCACGTCGAGGTGCAGGCGAAGATGAACTACCGCAAGCGCGGGCTGCGCTACTTCTCCGGCTTCGACTTCACCCTCAACGCCGACTACGCGGTGGTCAACCGCGAGAGCACCGACATCGACGTGGCGTTCATCTTCCCCATGGAGATGGACAAGTCGCAGGTGCTGCTGTCGGAGCTCCAGTTCCTGGTCGACGGCACGGAGTCCAGCCTGGACCTGGGCGAGTCCGGCAACCGGCTGGTGTGGACGGGCCGCATCGCCAAAGGCGCCACGTCCCGCTTCACCATCCGCTACCGCGCCCGGGGGCTGAACTCATTCGTGTACCGCCTGGATCCAGCGCTGCCCGCGCGGGACGTGCGCGTCCACGTCGCCGTCGAAGGAGGGGAGAACTACGACTACCCGTCGGGTGTGCTGGCCGCGTCGTCGGTGAACACCACGGCCGACGCGGTGACGCTGGATTGGGCCTTCCAGTCGCTGGAGTCGGGAGTGAACCTGGGCGTCATCCTCCCGTCGGAGAAGACGTTCGACGCGCTGGTGGGCACGATGGCGACCCGGGCCTGGGTGCCCTTCCTGGGGCTGCTCGCGCTGCTCGCGGCCCTGGGGTTGCGCCACCGCCGTTCGCTCGCGCTCCACGAGACGTACCTCCTGGCGTCCGTGTACGGCTTCTTCTTCGTGCTGCTGGCGTACCTGGCGGCCTTCATGAACTTCTACGCCGCCTACGCCCTCTGCGCGGTGGGCCTGGGCGCGGCGGTGGTGGTGTACGTCCGCTGGCTCTTCCCGAAGGAGCGGACGTCCGTGCTCGCCGGGCTGTGGGGCGCCACGCTGGTGGTCCCCACCGGCGCCGTCATCCTCCAGGGCTACACCGGCCTCATCTACACGCTGGAGATCCTTGCCGCGCTGCTGGGGCTGATGGTGCTCTCCACCCGCGCTGGTGTGCGGGCCTTCCTCTCCGATTTGTCACTGCCCGGTGAGCCTCCGCGCGCCGCCGTGGCTCCCGCTGCCTCCACTCCTGTCACCCCGGAAGCGAGCTGATTCCGCCATGTGGACCGTACCGCTCATCGTTGGACTCCTGCTGACCACGGCCGATGGCTCGGCCGCCAAGACTCCCTCCGGCACCGCCACCGTGCCGCTTCAGGAGCTGATTCCCCTCTACGCGCAGCGCCAGGCGGCTCCCGCTGAAGCACCTCCGATGGAGGCCCTGGTGAAGAGCCAGCTCAAGGGCCGGCTCACGGCGGATGCCCTCTTCGTGGACGGACACTTCGACGTGGAGGTGCTCGCGGACGGACGGTGGACGCAGGTGCGCCTGCTCCAACTCGACGCGGACACGTACCCGGCCACGTTGCCCTCGCTGGAGGAAGGCACCGTGGGCGTCGTCGACGGCTACCTCTGCCTGCTCACGCGGAAGGCCGGGCGCTACGTCTTCGACGTGGGCGTCTCCATCCGCTCGCCCGGAGCGGGGCCGGAGCGCCGGGCCCAGCTGCGCTTCGGGCCCCACGCGTCCCCGGTGCCGCTGGCGCTGGAGGCGGACACGTCCGTCTTCACGCTCACCGAGCCGTTGGCATCGATGGGAGGCGAGTCCCACGCCGTCTATCCCGTGCAAGGCATGCTGCGCGTGGGCTGGCGCGCGGCGGTGGCTCGGGTGGCACAAAGCCAGAAGCAGCAGGTGCGCCCGCCGCTCGAGCCGCGCATCACCGAGGCCACCGCGTCCTGGGTGTCCACGCTGGAAGGCCGAGCCACGCTGCGCGTCAGCTACGCGCTGAGCCTGGATCGCGAGCAGCCGTTGGAGCTGGTGCTCCCGGAAGGACACCGGCTGGAGCGCGTCACCCTGAATGCCATTCCCGTCCCCGTGGAGTCGGAGAACGGCACCCTGGCGTTGAAGGCCGCTCCGGCGCGGCTGGGAGAGACGAGCGGGACGCTGGAGGTGGTGCTGTCGCGAGAGCTGGGTGTGTTCCACCTCTCCGGCCGGTTGAAGCTGGCGTTGCCGCGAGTCTCCTGGCCGGTGGCGGAGCTCCGCGCACGCGCGCACTTCCCCGCGGTGTTCAACTACCGGCGCGAGGGCGGCAGCCTGGAGCAGTACGAGTCGACGGAAGCCGTGGCCGCGGAGGCGTCGGGCCTGCCCGGAAAGGCGCTGCACTTCCGCCAGTTCCTGGTGGCCGCGTCCTCGCCCACGCTGGAGCTGGGCTACTCCGTGGACATCTCCGACAGCTACTTCCGTTGAAGCCGGGGCACGGGCGCCGCCACCGCGAAGGTGGTGCCCGTGTCGGAAGGAAGCAGCTCCAACCTCGCGTGGAAGGCGCGCAGCATGGACTGGGCAATCGTCAGCCCCAGGCCCGTGCCGCCTCGCTCGCGGGCGGTGGTGAAGAAGGCGTCGAAGATGCGCGCACGGTTGGACTCGGAGATGCCCTTGCCTCGGTCCTTCACCACCACGCGCACCAGGTCCGCCTCTGGGGCCTGCTCCACCGACAGGTCCACGCGGACGGTGTCGCCACCATGCTGGCGGGCATTGGTGACGAGCTGCCACAGCACGTCGTCGATCACCTCCTGCGGGAGGCTCACCTTCAGGCCCGGGGGTGGTGCCGTCACGTGGATGTCCGTGGCACCGTCAGCGCGGGCGCGGAGGGCGAGCCCTCCAACAGCGGGCCCAGCTCCACCTGCGCGGGCGTGGCCGTCATGGAGTCCGCCCGGGCCAGCTCCAGCAGGCGCTGCACCAGTCGGGTGAGCCTGCGGGCATCCGCGTCCACGTTGGCGAGGAACCGCGCGCGCTGCTCGGGGGCCATCGCGTCGGCGCTGTCGCGCAGCAGCTCCACAGCGCCTTGGATGGAGGCCAGCGGCGTCTTGAACTCGTGCGACACGTTGGCCGCGAAGGAGCGGATGTACTGGTTCCTGTCTCGCAACGCGGTGGCCATGCCGGCCAGGGACTCGGAGAGCTCGGCCAGCTCGGCCACCACGGGGCGCGCCATGGGCTCGAAGCCCGAAGGGTCGCTCATGGCGATGGCGCGCGTCTGCTTCACCAGCGCGCGCACCGGCCGGCCCACCAGCGCGGCGGCGGCCAGGGACATCAACGCCACCGCGCCGAGCAATACGAAGCCAGTGGCGGTGAGGTTCCACCGGTCCGCATACGTCGCCTTGGCGAACGTCATGGGCGTGCGCGTCAGCACCACCGCGCCCCAGACGCGATCGCCTTCCAGCACGGGCAGCGCCACCGTGACGCGGATGCCGGTGTCACGGCTGAGCGACGCCAGTGGAGTGTCCTCGGGATCGGCGACGCGGCGGCGCAGCACGCTGACGGGTTCGCCGCGCAGGGCCCGCTGGACCTCCGTGCGGTCCGCCAGCGTCGTCCACAGCAGGGCGGGGCTGCTGCTGGCCACCACCACGCCCTCGGTGTCCACCACGCGGATGCCGGCCAGGGTCGCCGCACGCACCTGTTCGAGCAGCGGCGTCAGCTGCAGTCCGGCCGCCTGTGACAGCGGCTCCGCGGGAACGCGCGAAGGCCGAGGCGTGTCGCCCGGCGGCAGGGATGCATCCGAGGCCCTGAGTGACGGAAGGATGGGGCGCAGGCGCGTGTCGTCGGGAATGGGGAAGGGCCAGGGAGCGGTGCGCTCGCGGCCGTATGCGCCCTCTGGCACGGTGGCGCGCAGCCGCTCGCGGAAGACCTCCGCGACCACCGCGCCCTGGGCAATCAGCTCCGACTCCGTCTGGCGGATGAGCTGGTTGTCGTAGACGCGCACGAAGGCGAGCCCCGCCAGCGTGAGGGCGAACCCCGCGATGCCCACGGCGGCGAACACCAGCCACAAGCGCGGGCGCGCGCGGCGCTCAGGGAGGGCGAGCCGATAGCCAAGGCCATGCACCGTCTCGATGACGTCTCCGCCCGCGCTCGCGAACTTCTGCCGGACCCGGCGCACGTGGCTGTCGATGGTCCGGTCGCTGACCACCACGTCGTCGTAGACGCGGTTCATCAGCTCATCCCGGGTGAAGACCTTGCCAGGGACTCGGAGCAGCGTGGCCAGGAGCTGGAACTCCGTCACCGTGAGCACCACTTCCGTGTCCTGCCACCACGCGCGCCAGCGCTCCGCGTCCATGCGCAGCGGCCCTCGGGACTGCATCCGCGCGGCGGGCGCTTCGACCTCCGGGACCGGCGCGGGCCGTGCGCGCCGGAGCACCGCCTTCACGCGCGCCACGAGCTCGCGCGGGCTGAAGGGCTTGGTGAGGTAGTCATCGCCGCCCAGCTCCAGGCCCAGGATGCGGTCGACCTCGTCATCCCGCGAGGAGAGGAAGACGATGGGCAGCTCGTGCTTGCGCCGGACCTCACGGCACACGGCCAGCCCGTCCAGCTCCGGCATCATGATGTCCAGGACGATGAGCGCTGGGAGGGCGCGGTCGACCTGCGTCAGGGCGGCGCGGCCATCGGCGGCCTCATCCACCCGGAAGCCTCCCTGCTCCAGCGCGAAGCGGACGATTTCCCTCAGGTGAGGATCATCGTCGACGACCAGGACTGTGGGACGTTCGGCCACGGCTGCTCGGGAGGGGAGGGTTGCGACGACTGCCGCACTCTACACCCGCCCGGGCCAGGGAGACGGCCGGGGCGCACCCCCGGCCGTGACTACGACTACCGGCGTGAGCGCCGGCGGGGCCGCGGAATCGCAACCGCCGCGGCGAGTAGGAGAATCACTGGAATGAACACGAGCATCGTCTGCGCCGTCACCTTCGCCCCCATCAAGGAAGTGCGGCTACTATGGCGGGCCGGTCTGACGTATCGCCGAGGCAATCCTGAAAACAGGTTTTGACGGGACGGTGACAGCGCCCGGCGTCAGATCAGCTCGCGGGTGATGACCTCGGAGCGTTCCTGGTCATTCCAGGTGACCTTCCGGGTCTCCCGGCCGTTGAAGTAGATGGCCTCCCGGTCGTTGATGAGCTTCCGGATGGTGATGCGGGCGACGGACTGCCGTTCGTCCACGCCGTGGGTCAGCTCGTATCGGGCGACGTCATGGGGGAGCTCGCCCAGGCGGAGGCGGACCTCGCCCAGCATGTCCACGTAGTCCGCCAGCGCCTGCATCTGCCCCAGCGCGCGCCGCATCACCGTGCCCGTGCGCTTGCTGAGCACCCGGTCCCAGAAGAGGTAGCCCGCGCCCAGCGTGGCCGTGCTGGTGAAGAACATGAAGAAGGTGAGCGCCGGATCCAGGTACCGGTTCTGGGTGAGGCCCTGGTGCTTCGAGGCTTCCACCAGGATGTCCTTCATGGCCTCCACGGCAGTGCGGTGGGCCAGTTGCGTCCACTCCCGCGCATCCCGCTCCGCGCCCAGCAGCAGCCAGCAGAGGCCCAGGTGCAGGGCGATGAACGACAGCCGCGCCTTGTCGCGCTCGGTGCCCATGGCTTCCGTGAAGCAGCTCCGCGCGGACTTCAGCCGCTCCAGCTGTTCGTCGCGGGTGGCCTGAGGGGCACGCACGGCCTCCAGGTGGAGCCGCCCGGCCAGGAAGGGACCTTCCTGCAGCGGCCGGATGTCGCGATGCAACCCGCGAAGGAGGGTGAGCTGTGCTTCGTGAAGGCCGAGGAGTGTCTCCAGCAGCGTGACCGCGGCGGGAGCCTGAGACCTGCCGCCCGCGTGCGGTGGAATCGCCAGGACGAGATCATCCCACTTGGCCATGTGCGGACTCCGTGTGGCTGGGCGATGCAAGACGTGCGGCAAGCCCCCTCACAGCTCAGTCTGCCACAACCTCCACGCCATCGAAGAATGTGGGCCGCAGTTCATGCGAGAGCGGCATTCTTCAATGCGACGGAGCGGCTGGCTTTCAAGCTCGGTAGAAAAAGCCAGTCACTCGCTCGAAATGGCGTGAGTCTGTTTTTACTCCCCCGTGCCGAGCACCGTGTGTGGCTCAGCCCTGGCCTGGTGGAGGCGCCATGTACATGCGGAAGCGCGTCACCGGCCGGTAGCCCATGCGGGTATAGACAGGCTCGCCTTCGCTCGTGGCGTGGAGGACGGTGCGCTCGGTGCCCCAGTCCTGATGGGCCTTCGCCAGCGCATGTCGCATCACGGCCTCTGCGGCACCTTGCCGGCGGTATTGCGGCTGGGTCGCCACCAGGGCGACGTAGGCGGCGGCATCCACACGCAGCACCACCGTGCTGGCCGCGGCCTCTTCGTCGCGGCACGCCACGAAGCCCTGGCAGTCCGGGGTGTAGAGCGTGTCCTCGTCGAAGGCTTCACGGCCGAAGTGGCGGGGGACGTCGTAGACGTTGGCGTTGATGTCGGCCACGGCCTGCCGGCCCCACGTATCCGTGACGGGACGCATGGTGAACGGAGGCCGTGGGTGAATGGAGGGCGCCAGCCGGTCCGCCACCATGCCGGTGACGTCCATCTCGGCCTTGAGCCCGTACCAGGCGAGGATGGATGGCGCGTTGTCCCGCACGGAGGGGGCCAGCCAGTCGTCGCAGACGACGAAGCTCCAGCCATGTCTACCGGCGGAGAAGTAGCGCGCCGCCGAGGCCGCCGCGGCCGCCAGCGCTTGTTCCGTTTCGACGGGCGCGCGCAGGAAGGCGGAGTTCATCATCGACCAGGCGACGTGGCAGGCGGTGATGTAGACCTCGGGTCGCTCCACCACTTCACCCGACTTGCTGCCCAGGGCGAAGAGCCTCCAGGCTCCACGGTACTGC
This sequence comes from Myxococcus sp. MxC21-1, assembly GCF_032612255.1. Taxonomy (NCBI): domain Bacteria; kingdom Pseudomonadati; phylum Myxococcota; class Myxococcia; order Myxococcales; family Myxococcaceae; genus Myxococcus; species Myxococcus sp. MxC21-1. The sequence continues at coordinate 4,916,731 of NZ_CP123278.1, read as the reverse complement.
GCGTTGGACTCATCTATCTCGACGCGTGAGGGGGCGGGCATCGCGGCTCCTGGGGTGAGGGGAATCGGCGAGCATACCCGACCTCGGGAGCGTTCATCGCGCCACTGCCCGGCAGTCGCGGGTGGCGGTGGACGCGGGGCGCGTCTACGTTGAGCGCATGACGCATGCGGTTTCCGAGACGTGGACACTGCCCTGGCGGGGCCTGGGGTTGAGCAGCAACCTGAGCGTGGCGGACGTGCCGCAGCCCTACCGCTTGCTGGACGAGTCACCGGGCCTCTTCGACTACGTGGAGTACAGCGCGCCGCTCTCCTTGGAAGAGTCGAAGGCGCACGCCTCGCTGTTCCCGGAGATGTGGCGCCGTCGCCAGGACGTCCCGGTGCTCTTCCATCCCGTCCACCTCAACCTCTGGGGGCCCGCGCTGGAGCCCGTCCAGGCCTTGAAGGATTTGGACGCCCACGCGCGCGCCGTGGAGAGCCCCTGGGTGGGCAACGACGTGGGCTGGTGGCACGTGGATGGGCAGCCCTTCCCGGGCTACCTCTACTTCACGCCGCCCTTCAACGAAGCGGGCCTGGAGGCGTGCGTGTCCCACGCGCTCCATGTCCAGCAACACCTGTCCGTGCCGCTCGCGCTGGAGAACCCCGCGGTGCTCGCGCGGCGCGGGCAGTGGCATGTGCTCGACTTCATGGCCAAGTTGCACGCGCGCACCGGGGCGCCGCTGCTGCTCGACCTGGGGCACCTGCTCAGCCATCAGCTCTCCGCCGGCCTGCCGCTGCAGACGGGGCTGGACGGCTTTCCGCTCGACCAGGTCATCGAGCTGCACATCGCCGGAGGCGTGGTGACGCGCCGGGGGCCGCGCAGCTTCTACGTGGATGACCACACGCAGCCGGTGCGCGAGGAGCTGTTCGACCTGCTGGCCTCGTTGATTCCGCGCTGCCCATCGCTGCGCGCCGTCACCTTCGAGGGGGATGGCCACCCGCCCGAGGTCGCCCGGATGTCCTTGCGCCGCCTGCGCCAACTGGTGCCCGCGGGAGCGCGTCCGCCGCTGACGTGGCGCGTACCGGCGGCTGTCGCGGCCGTGCCTCCACTCACGGAGGACAGCCAGCCCTGGGCCTTGTTCGACGCGGGTTACGCCGCCGCGCCCGCGGCCTCCGTGGAGGACGAAGCGGGCACGCTGGCGGACCAGGACTTCCGCCTGGCCGTGGTCGCGGAGGTCCTGGACCGCGATTGGCCGCTCACCCGGTTGTTGCTCGCGGGCACGCGGGAGGGGCTGGCGGCCTTCACCGGCTCGAAGGAGTACCGGAAGCTCTTCGACTCCGTGGCGCGGACGCCCGGTCAGTCCTTCGCGTCCTGGGCCATGCGCCGCCTGCGCGAGTCACCGGATGAGGGGGCGTCGGCGGCGCTGACGCTGGAGATGCTGCTGCCATCGCTGTTCACGCGGCGGGTGCCCGCCCCCGCCGGGGCAGGTGGGGTTGATGGAGGACGTGCGGGTCGGGTCGCTTCCCGTGGACCTGTCCGAGCTGGTCCATTCCGCCCGAGCCGTGCGCCGGCACCTCACGGCCCGTGCGTGGGCGTGTGGCACGTTGGAGCTGTCCGGCCTGGATTCGCTGAACCAGGTGGCGCGCAGGCCCGGCCCGGGGCCCTGGTCCTTCGTCGCGCGGCGCAGGGCGGGAGGACCGGAGGTGATGTCGGTGCCCCCGGCCTTGGGTGAATTCCTGGGAATGCTCGCTGTGCGGCCCATGGCCGAGGCGGAGGTAGCCCCTGGGTTGCTGGAGGCGGCGAGGGCGCGAGGGCTGATCCGCCAGGGATAGCGGGAAGAATTGTCCGGGATTGGACCGAACCCTTGCGCTGGTCGTCCTGGTAAGATACGTCGCGCCCACATGGCGTCCCCCCTCGTCGTCGGAATCGCGGGCGGCACCGCGTCCGGCAAGACCACCGTTGCCCGCAAGGTACGCGAGGCATTGGCCGATTGCCGCGTGGCCTTCATCGATCAGGATTCATACTACCGGGACTTGAAGGACCTTCCGCTGGCGGACAGGCGTGAGGTGAACTTCGACCACCCGGATGCCTTCGACAGGGAGCTGCTGGTTCAGCACCTGCAAGCGCTGAAGTCCGGGCAGCCCATCCAGAAGCCCGTCTACGACTTCGTCACTTCGTCGCGCACGCCGCAGACGAAGAACGTGGACCCCGGCGACATCATCCTCATCGAGGGCATCCTGGTGCTCCACATGAAGGAGGTCCGGGATGAGATGGACGTGAAGATCTACGTCGACGCGGACGACGACCTTCGCATCCTCCGGCGCCTCACCCGCGACATCAAGGACCGCGGCCGCGACTTCGACCACGTGGTGAGCCAGTACCTGCGCCACGTGCGGCCCATGCACATGGGCTTCGTGGAGCCGTCCAAGCACTTCGCGGACATCATCATCCCGCACGGCGGCAACAACGAGATTGCCATTGGCATGCTGGTGGGCGCGCTTCGCGGCAAGCTCTCTGGCGCCGTGAATCGGGACTAGTCAGCACCGCCGCAGGAAGTCGCTCAGCGGGCCATGGAGCCGCTCCGCGTCCTGGAGCAGTGCCGCGTGGTCCCCGGGCCCCGGCAGCTCAAGGAAACGGGCGCTCACGCCCGCCGCGCTCAGCAGGTGGTAGGTGTCACGCACCCGGTTCATCGGGGCCATGGCATCCGACGTCCCCGTCACCAGGAGCACCCGCGCACGGATTCGCGAGAAGCCGTCCGACACGTCGCTGCCCGCGTACGCCGAGCACAGCGACGCCCAGGACACCGCGTCGAAGGCGTCCGCGAAGGCGTCCGCTTCCGCCTCCAGCGCGGCGCGGGCCGCTTCGGGGGCCGGGTACGCGGAGGCCAGGAACTCACGCCCGCAGAGCAGCTTCAGGAAGTCCAGACGCAGCTTGCGCATCGTCTTTCGCGGCGGCGCGTCCAGCGCGTAGAGGCCATCCCGGTAGTCCGGGTCCGCGCGCAGCACCTGCCAGGACAGGCCCAGCTTCTCGCGCACGCCTTCGGGCAGCGCGCGCGCCGCGCCGATGGCCACCACGCCCTCGGCCAGGTCGGGGAACAGCGACGCCAGTCGCAGCGCCACATGGGCGCCCAGGCCCACGCCCACCAGTGCGCGCACCTTCGTCAGCCCCTGTGCGCGCAGCGTGGCCGATACGGCGCGCGCCATGTCCTGCACCGTGAGCGGTGGCAGCTCGAGCCCCCAGCGTTCCCCCGACGCGGGATTCACCGTCGCGGGCGACGTGCTGCCGAAAGGGCTGCCGAGCAACCCGGGAGAGAAGACGGGGGTGATGGCGGGGTCCAACGCGAGGTTCGTCCCCACCAGGGCGCGTCCCCAGCCGGAGGGCTGGTATGCCGAGTCCTCCGGCGGGCCCAACGCGAGGTGCGAATGCGCGAGGTCGTGCAGCAACACCACCGCTTTGCCGTCTGATGGTTCTCCGTAGGCCGCCCAGGCCACCTGGGGATTGCCCAGCAGCTCTCCTTCCTCCAATGGAAGGGGCGTGGTGAACAGGTGGGTCCCGGTGGCCTGGATCACGTTGGGGATTTTTCATATCACTGCCGGGACAAAGGCACAGGAGACTGCCGCGTGAAGCGCTACTTCGGAGTCATCGTCATCGTCGCGGGTGTGCTGCTGGCCGCCGTCATGAGCTATCGCAGCGCGAGCGGTCGCGCGCTGGAGGCTCAGCGGGATGCGGATCAGCAACGGATTCACGCGGAGTACCTCGAACGCGTGGGCTGGATGCGCGCCAACCCGGACGAGGCCAGCTACCGTGATGAGTTGAAGCCCTTCTTCAAGAACTACTTCGAGCAGGTGGACGCGCACCTGACGCGTTTCAAGGGGAACACGAAGTTCGACGACTACCTCCTGGAGCTGGAGAAGCGCGAGGAGAGTGGCGCGAAGGATGACCGCGCGAAGGACCGCAAGGCCTTCTACGAGTACACGCGCAAGACGTTCGACAGCATGCGTGAGGGCCGTTACCGCCCGGTGTGGACGGCCACGGACAAGGGCATGCGCCTGGACATCATCTCCTCCGACGTGGTGATGGTGTTGGGCAAGCCGCAGATCCGCCTGCAGTTGGCGGTGTGGGGCGCGCAGCGCGTGCTCAAGGATGACGGCAAGGCGCTGAAGATGATGACCAGCGCTACGTTCGACACGGTGTGGAAGCTCACGGACGCGAAGGGGAAGCTGTTGGGCGAGATGCGCGGCGCCGACCCGTCCATGAAGATTGACCACCCGGAGCGCTTTGTCCGGGCGTTCCCCCCGCAGATGGTGCTGGGCCATTACGACCTGGACCTGATCCCGAACGAGGTGGCGAAGGTGGAGATGACCATCAACCTCTCCTCCAGCGCGGCATCGGGCGGCACCGCGACGTCCACCTATGTGTGGAAGCTGGACGTGCCCTCGGAATGGAAGCTCGGCGCTGGCGAGTCCTGGGAGGGCGCCACCCAGGAAGAGCGGCCCGAGGAGGAGATCGACCCGTCGAAGGCCGCGGCCAACTAGGCCTTCGCGGGGGTTACTCCACCACCGTGAAGTGAGAGCCGAGCCGGTACGCGGACAGCGTGCCGGCGTCGTCCAGGAAGTAGAGGTTGAGGCGCACGTCGGCCTGGAGCGCGACGAGCCCCACGCCGGCCTGGACCTCCGCGAGCACCTGCCCGCCGCGGGGGTCCACGGCACGGACGCGCTCCCCCGGCACCAGCGTGATGTCGCGCGCGGTATGGGCGGGGAGCGCGCTGATGAGCGGCTCGCCCGCGGCGCCCACGCGCCAGTCCACCGTGCCGGATGTGGCCACCCGGGTGGCGGCGCCCGAGGCGCTCGTCACCACGACCGCGCGGGGGAGGGACGCCAACGCAAAGGGGCCAGGGCCCAGGTTGAGCGGGCGCTCCCAGAGGCGCCGGCCCTTCGCGTCCAGGCAGAGCAGCATGCCTTCGCGCTCGCGCTCTCCGGCGATGAACACCCGCGAGCCCACGGGCAACGGCGCGGACAGGTGGGACAGGTCCGGCTCATACGTCCACACGGATTCGCCGGTGTGCGCGTCCGCGAGCAGCACGGCCCAGTGCGAGCCGCGGCCCAGCATGGCCAGGAAGCGCCGGCCCCAGGCCACCGGGGGCCCGTGGAAGGGCATGGGCGCGCGCATGCGGTAGCGGACCTGCCCGTCCTCCAGGTCGAGCCCATAGAGGTAGCCCGAGTCCGTGCCCACCAGCGCGCGGTGTCCCTGGGTGGCCAGCCAGCTGCGCTGGGTGCGCGGCGGCGCCGTGCGCCAGACCTCGCGGCCCGTGGCCTCCGCGAAGGCCACGACGGTGCGGTCCTCGGACAAGGTGAGCAGCAGGCCGTCCTTGCGCAGCAGCAGCGGGCCCAGCGGGATTCCGTCGTGGTCATGCAGCCAGCGCGCGCCACCGCCCCGGCCCGTGAAGCCGTAGACGCGCGCGATGTCCGCCGCCACCGCGTGGCCATCCGCCGACGCGGCCACGCCCAACGCCGCGGCGCGCTTCCACAGCAGTTCTCCGTCCTTTCGGGAGAACGCGGAGGCCAGTGCGGCGCGCAGTACACCGGTCCGTGCCGGCCCAGCAGCAGCCGCGATTCCTCCGCGTCCGGCAGGCCGCGCTTCTCCCACAGCTTCGCGAAGCGCAGCCGGCGCAAGCGGCCGGGGACCTTCAACGGCCGTGACGTGCCCTGGCCCGTGGCCCGGGCCTTCTTCTCGCGGGCCGCGCCCTTGGCCTCGGGGGGCTGTACGGGGCCTCGCAGGTGCGAAAGGCCCTCGCGGCAGCGCTCCGCCAGCTCCATCCGGTACGGGTTGGCCACCAGCGCGTGGTCCGCTTCCGCGAAGGCCGCGGCCAGGGACTCGCCCAGGTGGAAGAGGGCGGCGGCGAGCACCGTGCCCGTGAGCGGGAAGGGCGTCCCGGTGCGTCCCGCCTTCGCCTGGCCCGACTTCAGGTCGACCAGGAGCGAAGGCTTCGCGCCCGCGGGGGCCAGCTCGAAGCGGCTTTCGCCCAGCTCCACCGTGCGCGCCAGCTCCACCGCCAGTCGCGACAGCTCCAGCGCCGTCAGGAACGGCGGGCCGGGGACGCGCCGGCCTCGGGCTTGCCGGGCAGCGACAGCCAGACCTCGCCCGCGGCCAGCAGGGGCGCAAGCAGTCCGGCCGTTCCCCGCGCGGCGCCACGGCTCATGGGAGCCCCGGCGTCCCGGAGTTCGAAGCCGAAGCCTGGGACTTCCGTGGGCTCCACGCGCCGGGTGGCGGGCCGGGCCGGCGCCTCGTCAGGAGGACGGGCGGGCCGGTTCAGGCCTTTCAGCGGCTCCTTGAGGGCCTGCCCCACGGTGGTGGCGAGCGCCTTGGGCCCAGCCCGGGTGACGTCGGCGAGGAATCGCTCGCCGGCCTCCCGGACCGCCTCCACCAGTTCCTCCAGCTCCACCCGGACGGGAGGGCGCATCAGCCGGGCAGGGCGGGAGAGGTTGGCCACCAGCAGCTCCACGTCCGGCCCCATGCGGCGGAGCACCAGCTCCAGGTGGGCCTCGGGCAGGGAGACCTGGGCCAGTTTCTGACGTCCACCCGCGAGCGCCGCAACAGAGCGCACCAGGGAGGGGACGACTTCTGCTAGAGACTCCTCCACGGCCCCGGACAGAAGGTCCACCCCGTCCAATTCCAGTGCGATGGAATCGAGCGGGGAAGCCGCGGGTTCGCGTTTCCAGCGCTGTCCGATGCGTATGCGGGTCATCTTGCGTTCGTTGACAAGCCAGTTTAGCGATGGCTAGCATCCGCCGCCTATACGGACCTACATTTTTGTAACCGTTCGGAATTCCTGGGGAATACTCGATGACATTCTACGAGGCCGCGCTCCGCATCCTGGAGAGCGAAGGTCGTCCCCTCCACTTCCTTGAAATTACCGAGAAGTCCATCCAGCAGAGCCTGCTCTCCCACGTGGGCAAGACGCCTGAGGTGACGATGCTGTCGCGCCTCGCAGCCATGGCGCGCCGCACGCGGGATCGCAAGGTACTTGTGACGGCGAAGGATACCTTCGCGCTGGTTGACTGGTCGATTCCCGAGGACGTCGAGGCACTGGCTCAAACCGGCGTGGTGGAGCCGCATCCCGAAGAAGAACTGCCGCCGCTGCGTCCGCCGGAGCGCCACCCGGAGCCGCGCACGGACAACGTGCGGGTCGCGGGCCGTGGCAGCGACCGCAAGCGCCGCCGCGACGAGGACGAGGAGCGTGGCGGTCGCCGCAAGCGCTTCCCGCCGCTGCCCGAGGTGGTGTTCGAGATTCTCAGCGAGTCGGACATCGGGCTGCGCACCGAGCAGATCATCGAGCGCGCCCGGGTCAAGGAGCTGTGCGCCGAGGACACCACGGTGGAGGCGGTGCTCACCGCGCTGCTGGAGGACAACCAGCGTCGCATCGACGCGGGCCGCCGGCCGCAGTACGCCTTCAGCAAGGACTCTGGAGAGGTGTCGCTGGAGCGCGCTGGCGCCCCGAGCGAGGCCCCGCCGCTGGAGCTCCAGGCCGCGTTCGCGCAGGCGCTGGGCATTCCGCTGGAGGCTGGCCGTCCTGTGCTGGGCAAGCCGGCTGCCGCGGGCGAGGCCCTGCGGATGCCGCGCTGGTGTCCACGCTGCGCGCCGCGCTCAAGGACGCGCGCCGCTCCGTGGCGCGTGGGCTGCGCAAGCGCCTGGGCGAGCTGGACGTCGGTACGTTCGAGAAGTCCGTCGTGAAGATGATGCACGGCCTGGGCTTCCGCGAGCTGAAGGTGGCCAAGCGGTCCAAGGAAGGGCCCTTGCTCACGGCGCGCAAGCGCGAGGGCAGCGTGGAGCTGCGCTACGCGGTGCGCATGCTGAAGGGCACCCCCGGCATCGACCGCAAGTCGGTGCAGGAGCTGCGGCGTGACCTGGGCCACTATTCGGCGCAGGTGGGCCTGTTGGTGAGCGCGGGTGACGTGCGCGGTGATGCGCGCACCGAGGCGCAGGCCAATGGTTCGCTGGTGATGCTCTGGTGCGGCGACGCGCTGGGCGAGAAGTTCCTGGAAGCGGAGACGGCCGTCTCCGTCACGCAGGTCGCGCTGTACGAGGTCGACGAGAAGTTCTTCGAGGCCGCGAAGCTGGATGCCGAGGAGGCCCAGAAGCGCCGCGAGGAGCGTCAGCGCGAGAAGCAGGCCCGGGAGGGTGAGGAGCCCACCGAGGCCGCGGCGCCGGCGGAGCGCGAGCGTCCGCGTGAGAAGCGCCGCCGTGAGCGTGAGTCGCGCGAGGCCCGTGAGGCTCGTGAAGCCGAGGCCACCGCGGGGGCTTCCACGGAGGAGGCTTCGGCTGCTCCCGCTGGGGATGCGCGTGAAGCCGCTCCAATTCCGGCCGCGCCGGTCCTGCAGGGCCGCGAGGATGAAGAGGAGGGCGACGACGAGGACGGGGAGGATGACGACCTCGAGGCCGCCAGCGCTTTCGTGGGTGGCGCGCGTCCCGATGGAACTCCCGCGGAGGCCGGTGCCGAAGGGGCACAGGGTGACCGCAAGCGCCGCCGCCGTCGTCGCCGGGGCCGTCGCGGCCGTGGCAGCCGCGCGGGTGAGGCCGGTGCCACCGGAGCTCCTGGTGAGGCGGGGGCTGCAGGAGAGGCCGCCGCCGCGGGTGAGGCGGGCGCTTCGGTCGCGGGTGAGGCAGGCGCCTCGGTCGCGGGTGAGGCGGGTGCCTCCGTTGCCGGGGCTGTTGGTGCCGCCGCTGACGAGGCCGGAGCCCCGGCTGCGGGCGCTGGCGGAGAGACGGCTGCCGGGGGCGTCGCTGACGAGACGACTCCTGTCGATGCCACCGGTGTGTCGACTGCCGGAACCGGTGTGACGGTGGGCGAGTCTCCTGCTGCCAACGGTGCTGGCGAGGCACCTCCCGTCTCCGAGCCGGTCGATGCAAGCGCTGACCGTGGCGAGGGCTCGGCTGCTGCCCCAGGTGCCGCGTCGGGCGAAGCGATTGCCTCGGCGGGTGGTGGTGCCGTTTCCGAGGCAGCCTCCGGCGAAGCAGTATCCGCGTCCGTGGGCGTCGCCACGCAGGCAGACGTGCCCGGGACGGTTCCTTCCGATGGGACGTCATCGGCTGCTCCGACTTCGGGGCAGACGCAGGCGGGCGTGCCGGACGGCTCGGCGGGCGAAGTGGCCCCTGGCGCCGCGACGACGACGTCTTCTGGAGTCGTGGAGGGCGCGCAGGTCAGCGAGCCTGCTTCCTCTCCCACCGACGATGAGCCGTCCGCTGACTCGTCCGTGCCCCCCAAGGGGCCGTCCGGGGAGCGCGATAGCTGACGCGGCACTCCAGGAGGTGAGGGATTGGTCGGCGCCGTCGCTCTCCAGGTGTTACCCTGGGGAGCGATGAAGCCGGTCCTGTTGCTCGCCTCCTGCGTCGTCCTGCTGCTCGGTGCCTGCCGGTGGCAGTCGCCGCGCTACCCGGTGGCGCCGGTGGAACTCTCCGGAGCCACCCTGCGGGACAACGCCCTGCTGGGCCTGGCTCCCGAGGGCGTGGCCACGCTCTTCACCGCCGCCCTGAAAGACTCCGGCCGTTTCGAGCAGAAAGGCGCGGATGCGCCGCGTGAGGAGCGGCCCTGGCGCATGACGCTGGACGTGCCCTTCACCCGCGAAGTGCTGAAGGACGGTGACCCGCGCAGCTTCGCCGAAGTGGGTGCCAACCTGGTTCTGGAGCGCTTCGGTGGGAGTCTGCCCCAGCGCTACGAACTGGTCGGGCTCGGAGAGGCGCCCGTCGAGGAGGACTCGCCCGCGGGACGGCAGATGGCCATGCGCACGGCGCTGGCCAACGTCCTGCGCCAGGTGACTGAGTCCGCCGTCATGCAGCTGACGGCGCTGGACCGCTCCGATGAAGCGCTGGTGCTGGACCTCAAGGCCACGGACTCTCGGGTGCGGGAGTTCAGCCTGCGCACGCTGGCGGAACGGCAGCACCCGGCGGCCGCGCCGCTGCTCATCGACCGGCTCAAGGAAGCGACCGACGCGGAGACGGTGCGCAGGACGATGGGCTCGCTCGTGGAGATGAAGGCGCGAGTCGCCGTGCCCGTGCTCATCGATTTGGCGCGTGGCCGTGACCTGGGCTTCGTGCAGGAGATTGTCTTCGCGGTGGGCGAAATCGGTGGCCCAGAGGCGGAGGCCTATCTCTACACGATGGCGCAGGGGCACGATGCGCCCGCCGTCCAGGCCGCCGCGCAACAGGCGCTGGACACGCTCTACGCATCACGTAAGCACTCACCTGCGGAGGCGCGTGGCCCCGGCCGCGCGGACTGACATCGACATGAAGCGTTCATTCGGCATGGGCGGGGCCGCGGTGCTGGCGGCCCTGGTGCTGGGCACGGGCTGTTCCAAGAACGTCGACGCGGCGGCGGGCGCGAGCGCCAGCACCGATGACGTGTCCGCGTACTACCCGCTCGCGGTGGGCAACAGCTGGACCTACCGGCTCAACGGCCGCGACGACAAGCAAGTCACCGTGGAGATTCTCAAGGAAGAGGCTGGCGTCTTCCATGACAGCCAGGGCGGTCAGCTCTCGCTGGACGGCTACGGCTTGAGAGATCCCAAGCGCTACCTGCTGCGCGGTCCGGTGAGGACCGGGCACTCGTGGACGAACGTGGTGTCCGTGTCCTCCACGGAGCGCTACCACATCGTCCAGGCGGGGGACTCCTGTGAGACGCCCGCGGGCACCTTCCCGCGCTGTGTCCAGGTGGAGGGCCGCAACCGGGCAGACGCCAAGACCACGTTGGTGAACACGATGACGTTCGCGCCTGGCGTCGGCATGGTGCGCATCGAAATGGCCGTGGAGACCAACGGCCAGCTGGTGCCGCAGACCTCCCTGGAGCTGACGGCCTGGCAGCTCCGGGACGGCGTGGCGCCGCCTTCGGGCTGATGCTGATACGGTGGAGACTCTCCACGAGGTGCCGCTGTGGCCGCCAATGCGAACGAGCAGACCCAGGAAGAGCTCATCCTGAGCTTCCTGTCGGAAAGCGGGGGCGATTACACCTCCGGTGAGGCGCTCTCCAGCAAGCTGGGCCTGTCACGCACGGCGGTGTGGAAGCACGTGGAGGCCCTGCGCGCGAAGGGGTACCGCATCGAGGCGGTGTCCGCGCGAGGCTACCGGCTGGTGGAGGTGCCGGACCGGCTCACCTCGCTCGAGGTGGGCCCGCTGCTGGACACCCGCGACCTGGGCCGCACCATCCACCACCACGAATCGCTGCCTTCCACCAACGAGAAGGCCTTCCGCCTGGCCCAGGATGGCGCCGGCATGGTGAGGTCGTGGTGGCCGAGCAGCAGACCGCGGGAAAGGGGCGCCGGGGCCGCACCTGGGTGTCCCCGCCGGGCCTCAACCTCTACTTCTCCGCCATCCTCCGTCCGGGCCTGCCGCCCCAGCGCGCGCCGGAGCTGACGTTGGTGGCGGCCGTGGCGCTGGCGGAGTCGCTGCGCGACGCGGGCGTGGAGGCCGCCATCAAGTGGCCCAACGACGTCCACATCGACGGCCTCAAGGTCGCGGGAATCCTCACCGAGTTGTCCGCCGAACCCGAGCGCGTGCACTTCGTCATCGTGGGCGTGGGGGTCAATCTCAACTCCCAGGCCGAACACTTCCCGGAGGAGCTGCGGGCCACCGCCACGTCGTTGTCGCTGGCCCTGGGGCAGCCGGTACACCGGGCCCGCTTCGCTGCGTCGCTCTGGACGCGGCTGGAGGAGTGGCTGGACCTCTACCTGGACACGGGCTTCGACGCGGTGCGTGCCCGCTGGAAGGCGCTGTCCTCCACGCTGGGGCAGGACGTGCTGGTGCGCACCGACCGGCAGGAGCTGCGGGGACGGGCCGAGGACATCGACCCATCCGGGGCGCTGCTGGTCCGGACGGCGGAGGGCTCGCTCGAACGCGTGTTGGCGGGCGACGTGGAGCAGCTGCGCCCACGGCGGTAGAGTGCGCGGTGTGATGCTCCTGGCCATCGACGTCGGCAATACCAACACCGTGCTCGGAGTGTTCGAGGGCCGGCGCCTGCTCGACCACTGGCGCGTGGAGACCAGCACGCGCCGCACCTCGGATGAGTACGGCATCCTGGTCCGGCAGCTCTTCACCCATCGCGGCATCGACCCGATGAAGGTGACAGCGGTCGTCGTCTCCAGCGTGGTGCCGCCGCTCCAGTCCAACCTGGAGAAGATGAGCGAGCGGTACTTCCGCATCCGTCCCATGTTCATCGGGCCCGGCGTGAAGACGGGCATGCCCATCCTCTACGACAACCCCCGGGAGGTGGGCGCGGACCGCATCGTCAACGCGGTGTCCGCCTACGAGAGGCATCACGCCGGCGTGGTGGTCGTGGACTTCGGCACCGCGACGACGTTCGACGCGGTGTCGCCGAAGGGAGAGTACCTGGGGGGCTGCATCTGCCCCGGCATCAACATCTCCATGGAGGCGCTGTTCCAGAATGCCTCCAAGTTGCCGCGCGTGGAGTTCGCGCGGCCGCCACATGTCATCGGGCGCAACACCGTGCACTCCATGCAGGCCGGGCTCGTCTACGGCTACGTGGGCATGGTCGACGGCATCTGCGCCCGCATGCAGGCCGAACTGGGCTTTCCGGTGAAGGTCGTCGCCACCGGAGGGCTCGCGTCGCTGGTGGCCAGCGAGTCCAAGGCCATCCACCAGGTGGATGAGTTCCTCACGCTCGAGGGCCTGCGCATCATCTACGGAAGGAATCACGCGTCATGACCACTGCCGCTCCCAACGCCGTCCCGGCGCCGCCGCCGGGCTGTCCCTTCGATGCGGAGTTCCTGCCGCCCAACCTGCGCAAGCACGTGGACCCCGCGGCGCCGGTGCCGCTGCGGATGATGGCGGCGAAGTCGCTCATTCCGCTCAGCCCCTCCGACATGGTGGGCGCGCTCTACATGCTCACGTTCGACCCGGACGCGAACGTGCGCGAGACGGCCGCGAAGACGGCCGCGGGGCTGCCGGACAGGATCCTGGGCTCCGCGCTGCGTGACGAAGAGGTGCAGCCGCCGGTGCTCGGCTACCTCCTGGGGCTCGTGAAGGGCAACGAGGCCTACGCGGAGATGCTGGTCCTCAACGCCAGCACGCCGGACGACGCGGTGGCGGACGTGGCGAAGGACTGCAGCCCGAAGCTGGCGGAGATCATCGGGCAGAACCAGCTCCGTCTGCTGCGCCACGAGGACATCCTCCGGAACCTCTGCGCCAACGCGAGCGCGCCGGTGTCGCTCATCGACAACGTCTGCGACTTCGCGGTGCGCAGCGGCCTGACGCTGGTGGACGTGCCGCAGATGAAGGCCGCGCGCGTGCGCGTCTTCGGCCCCGAGGCCGCGGAGGCGCCGCCGCCGCAGGGCCCCACCGCGGAGGAGGTGCTCCAGGAGTTCCAGGAGGCCGCGGACGAGTCCGCCGCGCCCATGGAAGAGGGCAAGCGCCTGACGCTGGCCCAGCGCGTGATGCGCATGTCCATTGCGGAGAAGATCAAGCTGGCCACGCTGGGCAACAAGGAAGCCCGCACCGCGCTCATCCGCGAGACGAACAAGCTGGTGGCGGTGGCCGTCATCCGCAGCCCGCGCATCACCGACGGTGAGGTGCTTTCGTGCGCCGCCAACCGCGCGATGATGGATGACGTGCTGCGCGTCATCTACAACAACCGCGAGTGGACGAAGAACCACAAGGTGAAGATGGCGCTGGTGAAGAACCCCAAGGTTCCGCTCACCGTCACCATGAAGTTCCTCAACTCGTTCCGCGACGCCGAGCTGAAGGACCTCAGCCGCGACAAGAACGTGCCCGCGGCCGTGCAGGGCTTCGCGAAGAAGCTGCACGAGAAGAAGACGACCCCGAAGAAGCAGGGGTAGGGGGCTGGCGGTGCCCCGGGCACGGGTGGCCCGGGGAGCGCGGCCCGTGCGACTAGGCCGCGGCTTCGCTGGCGTCGTCCGCCACCGAGGACGCGGGCTCGTCCAGGAGCTGCTGCGCGATGACGAGCGCCTTCTTCGTCTTCTCGCGCAGCTTCTCCTCGTTCTTGATGCGCGCGTAGAGGCGCGTTACGCGCTCCTCGTTGCGGGCCGTGGCGGCCTCCAGCTCGGCGATGCGGCCGCGCAGTTCGTCGGCCTCCGCGCTGGCGCGGCTGCTCTGCTCGGACAGCTCCACCTGGGCCTGGCCCAACTGGACGCGCAGGTCCTCGGCCTCATGCTGCGCGGCCTGGACGTCCGCCTCCAGCTGCCCCGCGCGAGCGCGCAGATCCTCCAGCTCCGCGGCGTAGGCATGCGCCTGGGCCTGGTGCTGATCCAGCTCCGTCTGCAGCGCGGTGAGCTGCGCGGACGCGCCCCGGGCCTCTTCCTTGGCCGCGGCCAACTGCTGGTCCACGCGCTTGCGGTCCGCGGCGAGCGACTCCGCCCGGGCGGTCAGCGTCTTGAGCTGGGCGTCGCGCTGGGCGAGCTCGGACTCGGCGGTGCTGGCCTTCTGCTCCAGCTCCAGGCTCTGGTCCTTGAGCTCGATGATCTCCTGGTCCTTCTGATTCAGCTCCGTCTTGAGGCGGAGGATCTCCTTGTCCTTTTTGTTGGCCGCGTCGCGGAGGGCGAAGGTGTCCTTGTCGTTCTTCCCCGAGGACGCCCGGGCCGCCTCCAGCTCCGTGGCCTGGCTCTCCAGCTGCGCCTCCAGGTCGCGCACGCGCTCCTCGGCGTGGGACGCCGCGCCACGCGAGTCATCGAGCTCGGCCTGCAGTTCGGCCACCTTCGCGCGCAGGCTGCGCAGCTCCGCGGCGTCGGCCGCGGGCGCCACCGCGACGGGCGGCGGGGCAGGGCGGACCGGCGCGGTGGGACGGGGCACCGGGGGCGGCGCGACGGCGCGGGGCGGCTCGGGCGGAGGCGCGGCCACGGGGGCCGGAGCGATGAAGCCGATCACCGTCTTCTCGTCGGAGGCGTCATCCAGCCCCTCGAGCGGATCCTCCGAGTCGGTGCCCAGCGAGTCGAGCGTGGAGAAGTCCTCCTCCACGCCTTCCACCACCGCCTCGGGCGGCGCGACGACGACTTCTTCCTCGAAGGACGGCGTCTCCTCGGGCGCGGACAGGTCGCCGAAGGCGGCGTCCAGGTCCAGCTCCTCGCCCGTGACGGAAGGCTCCTCCGCGGTCTCCACAGAGATCTCCTCGCCGAAGTCCGCCGTCATCGGCTCGTCGCCGAGCGCGTCCAGCGTGAGGCTCTCGTCGACGACGTCCTCGGTGGCGGGCAGCTCGGGGAAGCCGATCAGCGCACCCGCGCGCTCCACCAGCTGATCCGCGTCCACCGGCTTGGCGACGTACTCGTCGGCGTGGGCCTTCAGCTTGCGGTGCTGCGCGAAGCCGTCCGGGTTGCCGATGATGACGATGGGGACGTTCTTGAGGTCATCGTCCTTCTTCAGCTTGCCGCAGATGAGGTAGCCGTTCTGTCCCGCGGACAGGTCCACCGCGAGCACCACGAGGTCCGGTCGGTCCCTGCGGATCTGCTCCACACTGCCCTTGCCGTCGGTCGTCTCGTCGACCGTGAAGCCCCGGCCCTCCAGGGCCGAGCGCAGGGTGGCGGAGAGCGCGGTGTCGCTTTCGACGATCAGGATTTTCTTCGACATGGAGGGACGGCCCGTCCTGGTGTGCGGCGCGCACAAACGCCCTACCGGCCGCGACGCGCAAGGTGATGATGTGCGTCGAGGCTATCGGCCATGCGCGGGAGCGTCAATGTTCGGACCGGGCGGAATTCCGGCTGCCCGAGGAGCGGGCGAGCGCCGTCACACAGCCGACGTTTCCGTCACTGAGGGTACGTCACCGGCTCGACGGAGATGGGAGGCCAGGAGTGCGGCGTGCGCGGCGCGGGCGGGAGCGAATACAGCGGCTCGTCGGCCTCCGGCGCGGACTTGCGCGCGAGCTTCTCACCGCTGTCGCGCTCGGCGAGCATCCGGCGGATGTCGCTTTCGTCCATGTCCGTCACCATCTCGTAGACGATTTCATCGTCGCGCCAGGTGACGACGTTGAAGCCCTGCGCGGAGTCCACTTCCACGGCTTGCAGGGCCTGGAACTTCGGGATGACGACTTCGTTGTCGCCAGGGAGCACGAAGACGCCCAAGCGGCGGCTCGGCTCACCTTCGTTGTCTGGAAGGGTCTCGTAGCTGATGTACGCGACTTCGCGGCCGTTGAGGATGGAGATGCGCCCGCCCAGCGGCTTCGCCTTGGGGATCTGCGGGACGGTGATTCGCGGATCCACCTTGTCCTTGAACCACTCCTCGACCTGCTCCGGCGTGTTGGAGGCAATCTCGAAGGGGAGCGCCTTGCTCTTGCTGTGGCGCTGCACCGCTTCCGTCCTGGCCGCGCTCAGCCGCTGTTCGGCGTGGAACGCGGCCCAGCCGCCGCCCACCGTCACCACCACCAACGCCATGGCCCCGGCGCGCAGCCAGACGCCGAATTGGACGCGGCGCTGCTCCTGCTGGAGGCCCACCTGGATGCCGGCCCGGAGCGACGCGGGAGCCCGCATGCCCGAAACGGAGTGGCGCGCGGCTCGCCGCAGCGCCTGCTGCATCTGCTTCTCTTCCTCCGCGCGGCGCCGGCAATCAGCGCACCCGGAGAGGTGGGTTTCGAGGTCCACTCGTTCCTCGGGCTGGAATTCGCCGTCGAGGTACGGATAGAGCAGCCGATCGAGGTCCTGGCAGTTCATGGCGCGCGCTAGGAACGGGTTTCTACCCTGTCTTCTTCCTGTGGCGATACTCTTCCAGGTCCGCGGGGGCGTTCACCGGCTCCCCGTCGTGCCGGAATACGCCCTGGCCCTCGGCGTACTCACGCAGGTTCTTCTGCAGGAGCTTGCGTCCGCGGAACAGGCGGCTCATGACCGTGCCCACGGGGCACTCGAGAATCTCCGCGATCTCCTTGTAGGAGAACTCCTGGAGGTCCGCGAGGATGACCACCAGCCGGAAGTCGATGGGCAGCGCGTCAATGGCCCGCAGCACGTCGTCCGACAGGAGCCGGTCGAAGAAGTACTGCTCGGGGTTGGCCGCGAAGTCCGTCGCGTCCCGGCTCACGAAGCGCTCGTGGACGGCCTCGCGCTCCACGCCTTCGACCACCGTGCGCTCCTTCACCTTCCGCCGGTAGCGGTTGATGAAGGTGTTGGTGAGAATCTTGAAGAGCCAGGCCTTGATGTTCGTCCCGCGCTCGAACTTGTCGAAGAAGCGGTACGCCCGCATGCAGGTGTCCTGCACCAGGTCCTCGGCGTCGCGCTCGTTCTTCGTCAGGCGCAGCGCCGCCGAATAGAGCGGGTCCAGATGGGCGAGCGCCAGCTCTTCGAATTCCTGCTTCGTCCGGTTGGGTTGCCTGAAATCCAACATGTCCCGCCTTCCAAGGGCCCGAAACAAAAGGGGAATGAGTTGTCGCTTACCCGCCAAATGTATGCACGGGAACAACCAGGGCAACAACGGCATCCCACGACACCCGCCCGGACGCCCGCTTCGGGAATACACGACGCCGGCCAGGGAAACATATTCCCTAGCAGAGATAACGAGCGGGGAGGCCGGATGTCGCCATCCGAACCTCCCCGCCAGGGACTGCGTCGTTTACCTGCTTACCGGGCCTACTTGCCGGCGAGCGCGTCCGCGATGGGCATGTAGGGGTAGCCCATGTCCTTCGCGACGGCCTCGTAGGTGACGTGGCCGTTGTAGGTGTTCATCGCACGCGCGAGGGCGCGGTCCTCCTTCACGGCCGCCGCCAGGCCCAGGTTGGCGATCCGGAGCGAATAGGGGCGGGTGACGTTGGTGAGGGCGTAGGTGGACGTCTGCGGCACGGCGCCGGGCATGTTGGCGACGCAGTAGTGGACGACGCCGTGGACCTCGAACGTGGGGTTGTCGTGGGTGGTGGGCTTGCACGTCTCGATGCAGCCACCCTGGTCCACCGCCACGTCGACCACCACGGAGCCCGGGCTCATCTCCGAGATGAGGGCCTCGGAGACGAGCTTCGGGGCCTTGCGACCGGGGATGAGCACCGCGCCCACGACGAGGTCGGCCTCGCGCACGGAGCGGGAGATGCTCTCCGAGTCGGAGGCCAGCACGCCGACGCGGCCGAGGAACACGTCATCCAGGTAGGTGAGGCGCTCCATGTTGACGTCGATGAGGGTGACCTCGGCGCCCATGCCCACCGCCACCTTGGCGGCGCACAGGCCCACCACGCCGCCGCCGATGACGGTGACGCGGCCCCGGCGCACGCCGGGCACGCCGCCCAGGAGGATGCCCTTGCCGCCGTGGGCCCGCTCCAGGCACTTGGCGCCCACCTGGATGGCCATCTTTCCGGCCACCTCGCTCATGGGCTTGAGCAGCGGCAGGCTGCCGTCGTCCGGCTGAAGCGTTTCATAGGCCACGGCCGCGGCCTTCTTCTGGAGCAGCGTCTTGGTCAGCTCCGGGTCCACGCCGGCCAGGTGGAAGTACGTATAGATGATCTGGCCGGGCTGGATGCGCGCGTACTCGGGCGCGATGGGCTCCTTGACCTTGATGATCATCTCCGAGCGCTTCCAGACCTCGTCCGCGGTGGAGACGATCTGTGCGCCGACGCGCTGGTACTCCGAATCGGGGATGCCGGAGCCAACGCCGGCGTTCGTCTCGATCAGGACCGTGTGACCCGCGGCGATGAGGGCGGCGGCGCCAGCCGGCACCATGCCGACGCGGTACTCGCGGGTTTTGATCTCCTTGGGAACTCCGACGATCACGACTGCCTCCGAGAGGGGGACGTAAAAAAGCGCGCGGACCCTAACGAGGGCCCAAGGGGGAATCAAGGCGCGGGCAGACAGCCCGGCATGAGCGCCATTTGCGTCAAACACCTCTGAAGACATGACGCGAGGCGTTGGATGCGATGCGTGATGAAGCGTGCGCCGCTCGTGTTAGTTAGCAGGGACATGACGTCTGCTCCGAAGCTCCTATTCGCGGACCCCAAGGGACGGGTGATGGAACATCCGTACCTGCTCGCCACGCTGCGCAGCGGCGAAGAGCTCGTTCCTCCGCAGGACAAGCCCATTCCGCTGCCGTCCTCCGGGCGGCTCGTCCACCTGCCAGGGCGCCTCCCGGTGGGCCTGCATCCGGAGACGGGGGAGCTGGAGCTCGTCCGGGAGATGAAGGTGGGGGACAAGACGTTTGTCCCCAACGCAGTGGGCGCGCTGCTGCCCCCCGGCTACACGCGCACCTTCCTCCCCGGCGAGGTGAAGGGCAGCGGCCCCGTGCTGCCGCAGTGGGCGTACACCGCCGCGGCCTGGGTGGGTGAGGGGCCGGTGGCGTGGGCCATCCATACCGACCGTCGCTCCCACTGGGACCCGGAGCGGTTCTCCACGCCGGACATGAAGGACCTGGTGGCGAAGCACATGGCGCGCTTCCCGGACAACCGGGTGCTGAAGCAGCTCAAGACGTGCGCGATGCTCTATCGGTGCTTCACGTCGCAGAACACCTTCTACGTGCGTGACGAGGCCGCCATCCCCGCGTCCGTCATGTGCAACGCGCGCTGCGTGGGCTGCATCTCCGACCAGCCGGCGGACGGCCCACCGGCGTCGCACGAGCGCATGGATGACGGGCCCACGGGCGAGGAGATGGGCCAGATTGGCCTCTTCCACCTGGAGCACGCGCCGGGCCGCACCATGGTGAGCTTTGGCCAGGGCTGTGAGGGCGAGCCGCTCACGCGCTGGAAGCAGATTGCCGAGGCCATCCGCTACATGCGGGCGCGCACGCAGGCGGGCTCCATCAACATCAACACCAACGCCAGCCTCACGCGCGGTCTGGAGGCCCTCTTCGACGCGGGGCTGGACGCCATCCGCGTGTCGCTCAACTCGGCGGTGAAGGACCTCTACGAGGCCTACTACAAGCCGGTGAAGTACGGCTGGGAGGACGTGGAGGCCTCCATCGCCCTGGCGCGTGAGCGCGGCGCGTACCTGGCGCTGAACCTGCTGCTGTTCCCCGGCGTCACCGACCGCGAGGGCGAGGTGCGGGCGCTGGAGCGGCTGGTGAAGAAGTACCGCGTGGACCAGGTTCAGACGCGCTCGCTGTGCATCGACCCGTTGCAGTACCTGGAAGTGGCGCGCGAGCGCGGCGCGGGCGGAGAGCCGGTGGGCATCCGCACGCTGCTTCAGCGGCTGAAGGCGGCACGCCCGGGGCTCATCGTGGGCAACTTCGCGCGCGGGCTGGAAGAGCGCGAGAACGCAGCCGGGGTCCGGTAGCGCCTGGGGGGACGGGGAGGGCGTTCCTTCCCCTGTCAGATTGGAGGCCCGGTGGGCGCTCCGTCCTCGGGAGGCAGGTGGCGCGGCCTCGGGGGCACACGCCAGGAGGGGCCGCGACGCGGCCCCTGGGGACTACTCGTTACCGGTGGGCATCAGCTCCTTGGCCACCAGGTTGCCCATCACCGCGTCCTTGGGGATGTAGCCGTCGGCGCCCGCCTCACGGCAGATGCGCTGCAACTCCTCGACGTTCTCACCCGAGCACAGCAGCACCTTGATGCCCTTGAAGAGGCTGTTGCTCTTGATGAAGCGGCAGAACTGCTCGCCGTTCACGTTGGGCATGCGCACGTCCAGCAGCACCAGGTCCGGACGCGTCTGCTTCTTGAGGATGATCTTCGTGGCCTTGTCGGCGGTGTCCGCGACGTGGACCTCGAAGCCCTTGGTCACCAGGTCCGCTTCGATGATGCGGGCCGTCATCTCGCTGTCATCCACGATGAGGATGCGCGGCTTGCGCCCGCCCGTGGTGGGCGCGGGTTTGAGGCCGCCCGTCGCCGCGGGGACAGGGGCCGCGGGAGCCGGCGGGGTGGGCGCCGCCGCGGGGGCCGCGGCCGGGGCGGGCACGGCGGTGGGGATGCCCAGGGCGGGGGGCCAATGAGACCCATGACCCCGCCGAGCACGGCTTCGAGCCCACCGCTCTTCAGGATGTAGCCGTCCGCCCCCGAAGCCTTCGTCTTTCCGTCCAGCTCCGCCTCGGAGATGTCGGAATAGAGGACCAGCTTCGCGGTGACCTTCTTCTGCCGGCGGAGGTACTCCACGACGTCGTCGCCGAACATCTCCGGCATGTTGACGTCCATGAGGATGAGCGAGAACGGCCCCTCGGCGAGCTTCTGCTCGAGGCTGGCAAGGTCCTGCGCGCCGCTCGCCTGGTAGCCGGCGGCGGTGAGCGCCCGGACGGTGAGCTCCACCAGCATCGGGCTGTCATCAATGACCAGTACGCGCGACATCGTCCTCCTCAAGGGCTTCGCGGTAGAACCCTACACCTTTGGTGCAGCGCGGACCATCGAAACGGCGACCAGGCGGGCTGGTCGTCAGGTCCTCTTGACCGCTATTCATCGCCTCCGGATACTTTGGCGCCTTGACCACGACCTCGACTCCCCTCCAGCGAGCACTCCGGATGGCTCCGGACCGCGCCTTGGCCGCCCAGGCCCGGCCGGAGCAGGAGTTCTTCTGCTTCCGCGTGGGCGACCTCCGCCTGGGCGTGCCCAGTGAGAACGTGCTCGAAGTGCTTCGGGCCGGTCTGCTCACGCCCTTGCCCCGGACCCCGTCCTTCATCATGGGCGTCACCGGCCACCGGGGCGAGGTGCTCCCGGTGCTGGACCTGCTGCGCTTCCTCTCCAAGGGAGAGGCCCGCATCGGCCCGCGCACCCGCCTGTTCGTCGGCGTCACGGGCAGCTACGTGGCCGGCGTCGTCGCGGACACGGTGCTGGGGCTGCGCCGCATTCCCGTGGCGGACATCCTCCCACCGCCCCTGGGCGGCGACGCCGCGGCCGAGCACCTGCTGGGCGTGGTACAGGCCAGCGGCAACCAGGAAGCCATCAACCTCCTCAACTTCTCCAAGCTGCTCCAGACGGCACGGCAGCGGGCGGTGGCGCGGTGAACGACGACGCCTTCCATGAGAAGGAGGAAGAGGTGGACCTCCTCTTCTTCGACATCGGCGCCACGCTCTACGGCACGGATGCGTCCCAGGTGCTGCGCATCGACCGCGCGCTGCCGGAGGACCTCACGCTGGCGGAGCTGGGCCTGCCCCTCCGGGGCAACCGCGCCATCGTCTTCGACACCCCGGAGGGTGAAGCCCACCTCAAGGTGGACGCCGTGCACGGCGTGCGCTCCATCCCCGTCAATTCCTTGCGCCGGATGCCTCCCACGGCCGGCGCCGCAGCCTACGCAGTCGGTGTGTGCCTGGAAGAGGCCCGCACCGTGTTGCTCATCGATCTGGTCGAAACCGCAAGGACTCAAGGAAGGCACTGAGACACATGTCCCTGGACACCCCCAACGAGAAGCCCGCTGGCAAGGCTCGCGCCCGGAAGGCCCCCGCCTCCAAGGCCGGCGCCACGAACGCGGCGTCGACCTCTTCCTCCACCAAGGCCATCACCGACACGCTGCTGACGGTGCTGTCCGGCAACCTGCAGGCCCGTGTGCCCAAGGAGCTGGTCGGTGAGTCCGGCGCGGAGCTGGCGCACCTGCTCAACCAGGTGCTGGACCAGTTCGCGGCCTCCGAGCACCGCAAGCACGTGGCGGCGCAGGAAATCGATCAGGCGCTGGACGCGCTCATCGGCCTGGTGCGCGAGGGCGACCTGTCCCGGTGGAACACCACCACCGAAGACCCGCAGCTCGGGCCCCTGCTGGAGGGCTTCGGCAAGGTCATCGAGACGCTGCGCACCTTCGTGCGGGAGATCAACGAGGCGGCGTTGAGGCTGTCCTCGTCCGCCAACCAGGTGCTGGCGGCCTCCACGCAGCATGAGACGTCCTCCACGGAGCAGGCGGCGGCCATCCACGAGACGACCGCCACCATGGAGGAGCTGAAGCACGCGTCGGCGCAGATCGCCGAGAACGCGGGCAGCGTGGCGCGCGTGGCGGAAGAGACGCTGGGCGCGGCGCGCGCGGGCCGGGGCGCCATTGGCGAGTTCATCCAGGCCATGCAGCAGATCCGCAGCGACGGCGTCGCGGTGGCGGACTCCATCGCGAAGCTGTCCAAGCGCGTGGAGCGCATCGGCACGGTGGTGGAGGTCATCGACGAGATCGCGGACCGCTCCGACCTGCTGGCGCTGAACGCGGCGCTGGAAGGCAGCCGCGCGGGTGAGGCCGGCAAGGGCTTCTCCATCGTCGCGGCGGAGATGCGGCGTCTGGCGGAGAACGTCCTGGACTCCACCAAGGAGATCAAGAACCTCATCACCGAGATTCGCGAGGCCACGGCCGCCGCGGCCGGCGCCGCCGAGGCGTCCAAGTCCGCCACGGAGTCCGGTGAGAAGCTGGGCGCGGTGGCGGCGCAGGCGGTGGAAGGCATCCTCGCCGGCGTCCAGGAGACGAGCGACGCGGCCCGCGTCATCAACCTCGCCACGCAGCAGCAGCGCACGGCCACCGAGCAGGTGGTGGCCTCCATGGCGGAGATCGAGGACGTGACGCGCCAGACGACGCAGGCCTCGAAGCAGGCCACGGGCGCGGCCGCGGAGCTGACGCAGTTGGCCGGACGGCTGGCCGAGCTCATCAAGCGGTTCAAGGCCGACTAGCGCTTCCTGGAAGGGGAGGGGCGTACGCCGGCCATGGACACCGAGGCTCTCAAGAAATCCCTCCTGAAGAAGTTCCAGGAGGTCACCGCCGACCGCCTCCAGAAGATTCAGCTGGGGGTATTGGACCTGGAGAAGGAGACCGCGGACCAGGCCGCGGAGGACGTCGCGCGCGAGCTGCACACGATGAAGGGCGAGGCCCGCATGTTGGGTCTAGCCGCCATCGGGCAACTGGCGCACGCCGCCGAGGACGTCCTGCGCGCAGAGCGCGAGGGCAAGACGGCCACCGAGGTGGCCACCGACGTCCTGCTCAGGGCGTGCGACGTCCTCTCCGATCTCAACGAAGACCTGTCCGGCGCCAACACGGGCAACCCGGCCAGCGAGGAGATGGTCCGCATGCTCGCGGAAGTCTCCGGACAGACGCCGCCCGCCATCGCAGGAGCACGGCCCGTGGCGCCGCCTCCCGCACCGCCGCCGGCCCCTGTCGCCGCGCCCGTGGTGGCACCGGCGGCCGTCGCCGCGCCGCCCGCGCCGGTGCAGGCTCCGGTGGCACCGCCCCCGCCGCAGGCCCCCGTGGCCGAGCCGGGAGCGCACGCCGCTGCATCCGCGCCTCACCCGGCCGCCGCGCATGGCCGTGACGAGGAGGCCCCGAGCGCCGCGAAGTCCGCGGTGGCCGACCGGAGCATCCGCGTCAACGTGGAGGTGCTCGACGCGCTGGGGTTGCTCGCGGGCGACCTGCTGGTGGAGAGCGCCCGCGGCCGGCTGCGCAGCTCGGAGACGGAGGCGTTGTTCGAGCGCTTCAGCCGCCTGGGGGACCGCTTCCTCCGGCTGGCGGAAGAAATCGACATCTCGAACGAGCTGCGTGAGCAGCTGGACCGCGTGGAGAGCGACCTCCACATGCTGCGCGACGACGCGTTCCGCTTCGTGCGCCGCAACGATGACGGCATCAACACGCTGCACGGCAACCTGGCGAAGATGGCGGACCACGTGGCCGAGGCCCGGCTGGTGCCGCTGTCCACCGTGTTCGACGCCTTCCCGCGCGCCGTTCGCGAGATGTCGCGCACGCAGGGCAAGGAAGTGGACCTGGTCATCGAGAACGCCGACATTGGCGTGGACCGGTCCATGCTGGGCGACGTGCGCGACGCGCTGGTGCACCTGCTGCGCAACTCGGTGGACCACGGCGTGGAGTCCCCGGACACGCGCCAGCAGCTGGGCAAGCCGCTCAACGGCCGCATCCGCATCCGCGTGCGCGTGGACGGCGACATGCTCCACATCGAGGTGGAGGACGACGGCCGCGGCATCGACCCGGAGCGGCTGCGTCAGGCGGCCATCTCCAAGCGCCTCATCAACGCGGTGCAGGCCGCTGCGCTGTCGGAGCGCGAGGCCATCGAGCTCATCTTCCGCCCCGGCTTCTCCACCCGCGACCAGGTCAGCGAGCTGTCTGGCCGTGGCGTGGGCATGGACGTGGTGAAGCGCAAGGTGGAGACGCTGGGCGGCTCGGTGGGCGTGAGCAGCCGCATTGGCCGTGGCTCCACCATCACCCTGCGCCTGCCGCAGTCGCTGGCGTTGATGAAGGTGCTGCTGGTGCGCCTGGGGGACGACGTCTACGGCATGCCCGCTGCGGACGTGGAAGCCGTCATGCGCGTCAAGCCGGATGACCGGCTGGAGATCTTCGGCACGTTGGCCGTGCGGCACCGTGGCAAGCCCACGGCGCTGGTGGCGTTGGGGCCGCTGTTGGGCCTCAACGGCGGCAATCGCTTC
Source organism: Myxococcus sp. MxC21-1 (assembly GCF_032612255.1). Lineage (NCBI taxonomy): Bacteria > Pseudomonadati > Myxococcota > Myxococcia > Myxococcales > Myxococcaceae > Myxococcus > Myxococcus sp. MxC21-1. Next base: position 4,891,533 of record NZ_CP123278.1, on the reverse strand, counting down.
GACAAGCCCCCGCGGTGGTGGTGCGTCACGGCGAGGACCACGCGGCGCTGGTGGTGGACGGCTTCGTGGACGAGCGCGAAGTGGCCGTGAAGCCTTGCGGCGGCGAGTTCCTCAAGGCCGCGCCCTTCATCGCCGGCACCGCGGCGCTGGAGGACGGGCGCATCGCCGTGCTGCTCCATGTCCCGGACATCATGGCGGAGGTGCGCCGGATGGCCCGCCCCGTCACCCAGGCCCCCGCCGCCAAGCGCCTCCGGGTGCTGCTGGTGGACGACTCGCCCATTGCCCGCGCCACGGAAGGGGCGCTGGTGAAGGCGCTGGGGCACTCGGTGGAGGAAGCCCAGGACGGCGAAGAGGCCTACGTGAAGGTGCAGAACAACACCTACGACCTCATCCTCACGGACGTGCAGATGCCCAAGTTGGACGGGTTCTCGCTGGCGCGGCGGCTCAAGTCGACGCCCGCGGTGGCTCGCATTCCGGTCATCATCCTGTCGTCGCTCGCCTCGCCCGAGGACAAGCGGCGCGGGTTGGATGCCGGTGCGGACGCGTACCTCGTCAAGGGCGAGCTGGGCGTGGAGGTTCTCGCGCAGGCCATCGACCGGCTGACCTGAGGAGCCAGGCTTGGGCGGTGGCGCGGCAGTCGCAGGTATGGCGTTTCGGGTGCTCATGGTGGGCAAGGGGCTGCGTGCGCTCGCGGCCCGGGGCCTGTTCGATGGGGAATCCCTGGTGCCCGTGGGGCCGGCGGAGGTGGACTTCGCCGGCGCCCTGGTGGCCGTGCAGCGGCACTTCCCGGACGTGGTGCTGGTGGACCTGAGCGCGCTGGACGCGCTGCCCGCCATCGAGCACGTCATGGTGGAGCGGCCCGTGCCGGTGCTGGCGTTGCACCCCGGCGTGTTGTCCGGCCAGGAGGCCTTCCAGGCGATGGTGGCGGGCGCGCTGGACGTGCTGGAGCGTCCGGCGAACCCCGGGCCCGAGTTCTGGGCGCACGTGTCACGCAAGCTGGTGCTGCTGGCGCAGGTGAAGGCGGTGCGGCAGGTGCAGACGCGGCCGCCACCGCAAGCGGCGCGTGAGGCGAAGCCGCCTCCTCCGTATCCGCTGGTAGCCATCGCCGCGTCCCTGGGCGGACCCAAGGCGGTGGCGCAGGTGCTGCGGATGATTCCGCGCGCCTTCCCGGCGCCCATCGCCTACTGCCAGCACATCAGCGACGGCTTCACGGAAGGGCTGGCGCACTGGCTGGCCAATGAAACGGCGCTGCGTGTGCTGGAGGCCGAACATGACGTGCTCATGGTGCCCGGCACGGTGTACATCGCTCCGTCGGGCAGTCACCTCTTGGTCAGACCCGAGGGCAGGTTGGAGCTGGACGCGGGCCCCGCGCTTCGCGGTTTCCGGCCGTCCTGTGACATGCTGCTGACTTCCGCGGGTGAGTCGTTTGGCCCGCGCTGCATCGGGGTCATCCTGACGGGCATGGGGCGCGATGGGGCGCGAGGGTTGAAGGAGATTCGAGAGCGCGGCGGTCGGACCATTGCCCAGGACGAGGCGTCGAGCGTCGTCTGGGGCATGCCGCGCGAGGCGGTGTTGATGGGCGCGGCGCACGAAGTGCTGCCACTGAGCCGGATTGGCGCGGCGCTGATGCAGTGGGTGGATGTGTGTTGACGGCGAGCCAGAAAGTCTTGCAGCAACTCGCCGCGCTGCTGCTGGAGCGCGCGGGACTGAAAATCACGCCGGATGGCTTCCACAGCCTCCGGTTGGCGCTGTCCGCGCGGATGCCCGTGCTGGGACTGGAAGAGCCCGAGCACTACATCCAGCGCCTGACGGGCGCCGGTGGCGAAGAGGAGCTGCGCTCGCTGTTGCCGCTGGTGACGGTGGGGCACACGGAGTTCTTCCGCGACGCGAAGCAGTTCCGCGCGCTGGAGAAGAGCGTGCTGCCGGAACTGGTGTCCCGTTCGCGGCGCGAGATGCGCAAGGTGTCCATCTGGTCCGCGGGCTGCGCGACGGGTGAGGAGCCCTACAGCCTGGCCATGGTGCTGGCGGAGCTGGGCGCGCTGTCGCTGGAGGTGGACCTGTGGGCCACCGACCTCAACCTGGCCGCGGTGGAGGCCGCGAAGCAGGGGCGCTTCACCTCGCGTCGGGCCATCAGCATCAACCAGACGCGGCTGACGCGCTTTTTCAAGCCCGTGGAAGAGGGCTATGAGGCGCTGCCCGCGCTGCGTGAGTACATCCGCTTCGATGGACAGAACCTGGCCGTTCCCGTCTTCGACAAGGTGGCCCTGTCGTCGCTGGACCTCATCCTCTGCCGCAACGTCATCATCTACTTCGACCTGCCCACCATCCGCGGATTGATGGATCGCTTTCTCGCCGCGCTGCGGCCGGGCGGGTTGTTGTTCCTGGGGTACTCGGAGAGCCTCTTCAAGGTCTACGACCGCTTCGAGATGATCGAAGTCGATGGGGCGTTCGTGTACCGCCGCCCGCTGAACGACAAGAGCATGCGGGCGCCGCCGCTGCGCATCACCCCGTATCCTGGCGAGCCCGAGGTCGCCGCGCGCAGGCCCGTGCCCGCGGACGCGTTCACCGCGGACCTGCGCAAGCGGATGCTGCCCGAGGACGTCCCGTTGACGACGCGGCTGCCCGCGGTGTCCGCGTCCTCGGTGGCGGCGCATGGCTCGCCCAGCGTGACGCTGCCGGCGCTGGGGGCCTCTTCCAGTCCGCGTTCCGTGGTGCCTGGGCGGCTGCCCGCGGTGTCGCCCCACTCTCCGCTGCCGGCCATCGCCGCGCCGCTACCTTCCAGTGTCGCGCGCTCGCGTGTCACCGCGGAGCTGCCCACGGTGGGGAGCGGGGACTCCGCCCGTCCGCGCATCACCACCGAGCTTCCGGCCGTGGCCACCACGCCCCGCGCGCCCACCGTGGAGGTGCCCGCCTGGCCCACGCTGCTGCCTCCGGCGGAGCGGCTGGCCATGGCGGTGCGGAAGATGGCGCAGGGGGATTTCTCGGCGGCCATCGCTGGCGTGCAGCGGCTGCTCGCGGACGAGCCCAGTGACCTGGATGGGCTGCTGACGCTGGGCAACCTGTTCTCGCTCACCGGCCGCATCCCCGAGGCGCGCGAGGCCTTCGCGCAGGCCATCCAGCGCGAGCCGCTGTGCGTGGAGGCTCGGGTGTTCGGCGGGGTCGCAGCGTTGCAAGCAGGGGAGTTGAGCGAGGCGCGCTCCGAGCTGGGCAAGGCCCTGTTCCTGGAGCCCACCCTGGCCATTGGCCACTACCTGCTGGCGCAGGTGCACGAGCGCACGCAGGACCATGAGGCGGCCCGCCGCAGCTACCGCAACGCCATTGCCCAGCTTCGCTTCCCGCAGCGTCCCCTCGCGGGGCACTACCCGGAGATGCCGGACTCGGCGGATGCCATCTCTCGCGCGGCGCGTTACGCCCTGGCCGCGTTGGAGGAACAGCCCCTGCGCTGAGGCAGGGGCCGCGTCCCGTGCTTCACGTCAGTCCAGGCTGCTCTTCACCTGGTCCAGGCTCTTGTTCGGGTCGAGCACGGAGCCGAACTTCTTCTGCAGGTAGCTCTTGGCCTGGCCGCGCAGCAGCATGCCAGGGTCGGTGCCCTCACCCTCGACGGCCTTGTCGGTGATGACGAACGAGGCATCCATCTGGATGCCCATCACCTTGCCGACGATTTTCGCGCCTTCCCCCTGCCAGTCCGCCTTCACGCCGTACTTGCCGCCCCAGTACTGGAGCAGCTGATCGACGCGCTGCTTGACCTCCTCCTTGGGGAGGGAGTGGGGGATATCGAACTTCATCATTCCCATGGCTGGCTCCTGATCTCGGTGTCCCGCTTCGTGCGTTTATCCGTGCCCGAGCGGGAATGGAACCGCCGTGTCACTTTTGGGCGCGCGGATGTCAACAGGCTTGCTCACGGGCCTGCCGTCTTGCGGACGCGCTTGAGCTTCACCGGTGGGTCTTCCGGGCGGCCCCAGCGCTCCAGGTAGGGGGCCAGATTGTACTTGGCCGCCGTGCGCAGGGAGCTCATGGGCCGCACCTTGCCCAGCACCGGCCGCTCCTGGAAGGGGCGGTCATGCAGTCCCAGCACCCACATGAAGTTGGCGACGCTCGCGGGGTCCCTGCCATCCACCGCGTACTTGTCGTTGAGGAACGCGATGCGTCGCAGCGCTTCCTGGGGGGAGGGAGTCCACTCCAGGATTTTCTTCCCCCACAGCATGCGCAGGTAGTTGTGGATGCGGCCACGCTCCACCAACTCGCGCTGGGCCGCGTTCCACAAGCCGTCCGCGGTCCGCGCTGTCTCCAATTGCTTTAAAGAATAGCGGTGCTCGCGCGCGTCCTTCTGGTGGCGGGTGAGCGTCTCCTTTGCCCACGGAGGCAGGGAGGCCACGGAGAGCTGCTGCGGCCCCGGCGTGTGGAAGCAGTAGTTGAAGCCCAGCTCACGGCGGACGAGCAGTTCCTCCAGGAAGCCCTGCACGGAAGCATCCTGCGCGCCGCGTGCGCGGATGGCGGCGCGCGCGGCCTCTCCCGCGAAGAGGTTGCCCCAGTGGAAGAAGGGGGACAGGTTGGACTGCCGCGCCAGGCCCGGGTCGTTGCGGCCTTCGTCATAGCCCTCCAACCGTTGGTGCACGAAGGCCTGGAGCGCCTCGAGGCCCGCCTTTCGTCCTCCGCGCTCCTGGATGGGCGCCACCGAATGGTCGAAGTCGAAGGCGTCCAGGGACTCGCGGGCCTCGCGAGCGTCCGACGTGGCGAAGTCCGGCTCCAGCTTGCGTCCGGCCGCGGCGGCCTTCACCGCGCGGTTGGGCACGGCGCGGTCCAGGTACTCCGGCCACAGCTTCTTCAGCTTGGGCCGCAAGGTATAGGCGCCAATCTGCCGCGTGGCGATGCGCTGCATGGGCACCACGCAGGACGCATCCACGGCGAACAGCGGCACGTCCAGGGCCTTGGCGGCGCCACGCAGGTGGCCCGGAATGATGTACGTGGGGAACAGGTCCGACACGATGGCGGCGGCGCGCCGGCCGAGCTGGGCCAGCCGGGGACGGTGTTCCTTCGAGGTCCGGGGCAGCTCCAGCCAGTAGGGCAGCCCGCGCGCGGCGCAGCCGATGGCCATGTCCATCATCCCCTCCAGGGCCCAGGCGTGGAGCCTGTCGGAGGCATGGGGGTAGTCCGGACGGATGGCCTGGTAGACGACGACGGGCAGGCGCAGGTGGTTGCCCAGACCGATGGCGGCATCCAGCGCGTGGTTCTGCTCGGCGCGATGGTTGACCATGCACCAGTAGAGGACGAAGTCGCGGCAGCCGGAAGGAAGGGGGAGGTCCTTCACCACCTGCACGCGCGCCGAATCGACGCCGAGTTCGGACCACGAGAAGCCTTCAGGCATGGGGCCTCACTGATACGCGAGCCGCATTCGCGTCGCGGAGGAAAAGAAGTGCGTGGCTGTGAACGAGGGGACAGGGAGGGTCGGACGGCGCTCCAATTTCCGGCACCCGAGGACAGGTTGTGGTTTTCTGCCGTCCGGCCGGACCGAAGGAGTCCTTGCGTGTCATCATTGAGAAGCTGGAGCTATCTCCCCATCACCGCCCTCGCTCTCGCGCTGGTCATTCCGGAGCCCGCGAAGGCGCAGGCTGGCGGAACCTATCCATCCCCGGGGTCTGCGCAGCCGCCGTCTGCCCCCGCGGGTTATGCGGCCCCTCCGCAGCCCACGTATCGCCAGACGGCGCCGCAGCAGCCCGCGGACCCGTATGCGCAGCCGCCGCAGACGCAGACGCAGCAACCTGCGGACCCATACGCGCAGCCGCCGGCGTCCGCGCAGCCCGCGGACCCGTATGCGCAGCCGCCGCAGCCGCCGCAGCCGGTGGACCCGTATGCGCAGCCGCAGCCGCAGCAGCCGTCAGCGGATCCATATGCGCAACCGCCACAGTCCACGCAGCCCGCGGACCCGTACGCGCAGCCGCCGCAGCCGGTGGACCCGTATGCGCAGCCGCAGACGCAGCAGAGCTACCCCCGGCGCAGAACGCCTATCCCCCTTCGGATGCGCAGGACCCGGCTCGCTACCCGGGTGACACCGCGACGGCGAGCGACGCGCCCACGCTGCCTCCGGATCCGGACTCGCTGCGGACGAAGCCGCAGTCGCCGCTGACGCCGGACGACCGGGCCACGGCGAAGCGGGGCGTGCCTCCCATCGAGGACACCGGGGTGATGCTGGACGGCAGGCCGCGCCAGGGGCCGTTCCTCTCCGGTCCGGGCAGCTTCACCTTCATCGTGCACCACACGACGCTGGGCGCGCTGGGTGGCTTCTTCACGCAGGCGTTCGCCAGCGACTTCAACTTCGACAAGAGCTCGCGTGAGGCGATGCTGGCGGGCACGCTCATCGGCGCGGGCCTGGGCTTCGGTGCCTCGTCGTGGTGGCAGTTCAACAACTGGGTGGACCGCCCCATGGCCACCTTCGGCATCGCCAACTCGGTGGTGGGCGGCATGTTCACCGCGGGCCTGATGGACCTCTTCACGCAGGACGCGGGCGTCCTGACGTGGTCCGCCTTCCTGGGCGCGGAGTTGGGCGCGTGGCTCACGGCGGGCATTGGCGGCGGCCAGCTTCCGCTCAATGACGGCTTGCTGATTTCGTCCGGTGCGGGCTGGGGCGCGGCCTACGCGGCGCTGCTGTTGGCCATCATCCACTTCTCCGGGACACCCGTGTCCGGCAAGACGTGGCGGGACACGCTGCTGCTGGCGCCGGGCATCGGCGCGGGCGCGCTGGCGCTGGCCACCATGCGTTACAACCCGACGCCGTCCCAAATCGTCCGAGCCAACATCTTCGGCGGCGGCGTGGGCGCGGTGGTGCTGCTCCTCTCCGGCGTGGTGCTGGGTGGATTCGATCAGTCCACGCCGTACGTCCTGTCGTTCCTCGGTTCGGCGGGGGCCATCACCACGGTGAGCCTGCTGTGGGAAGAGAGCGTGGACCGCTCCGCCCTGAAGATGGCTGGCCGCTCAGGGAAGGACCGGCCGTACACGAACGTCTGGTGGTAGACGCGGCCTAGGGCAACCAGGCGCGCGCCATGGCACGGCGGGGCAGGAGGCACCACCTTCCCCCCGACATGGCGCGCGTCAATCCATTTTCGGCCCTTCTTGGCTCGCTGGATTCCTCGCTGGAGCCCAGCGGCTACGTGCCGCGTGGCAATGCGGTGCCCCAGCCGTCACACGTTCGCCCCCTCCTGGAGGCGGCCAATCCCACGGCGGAGCTGCGGCGCCTGCGGGACTCGGGCGCGCTGCTGCGGGACACACGCCCCGCGATGTACCTGGTGGAGGTGCAGGGACCCGCTGGCAAGCTCGGCGGCCCGCCGGTGCGATTCCTCCTGTGTGCCCTGAATCCGGATGCGGGCGCCTCGCTGGAGCATGACCCTTACCGGCCCAGGGCCTGGGAAGCGGAGCCCGCTGTCACGCTGACCGCGGATGACCATGGCGTGCTGCGCGGACTGCTCGCAGAGGCTTCTGCGCGCGCCATCGTCGTGTGGGAAGGGCGCTACGGACAGAACACCCTGTCGCTGCGGCGCATCGAGCCTTCCCCCGTGTCGAAGCGGCTCCAGGCCGTGCTGGATGAAGCGCCCATGCGGCCGTTGGCGGCGCTGGACGAGCGCGGCCCGACGCTGGCGGCCGTCGTTCCCCTGTCCGACCCGGGGCTGGAGTTGCTGCCCATCCACCGCGCGCTCAAGGGCGTGGAGACCTTCAAGGAGGAGACGTTCCTCACGCTGGTGACGGCGTACGCGCGCGTCTACGAACTGGATGAGCCCCTGAATACGCCGCGCGGTCTGGCGGTGGCGCGAGAGCGACTGGCCACGCTCATCACCGGGCACCACGCGGTGCTGTTGGTGTTGCCGGGAGGGCGAGGCCGCATCCTCCGGTTCCGTCAGGGGTTGGACCTGGCGCACCTGAAGGGGGCGCCGCGCAATCCCACGCTGCGGAGCCTGGACCTGGCGCTGCTGAACGCGCTGGTGCTGCGGACCGTGCTGGGCATCAAGGACCCGGAGGCGCCGGGGCATTCGCAGGTGTACCCGGTGCAGGGCCTGGAGTCGCTGGTGCAGGGTGTGGAGTCAGGGATGTTCCAGGCGGGCTTCGCCCTCAATCCGCCGCCGCTGTGGGAGGTACGCGCGGTGATGGAGGCACAGGCGACGCTGCCACCCAGCACGCTGCGCGTCGAACCGTTGCCGCCGGCGGGGCTGCTCTACCTGGACCGGGAAGGCTGACCCGTTGGCGTGAGGGTCCTGCGCCAAACTCCGCCGGAGGACCTGCCCCGGCGTGTTCCGCTCGAGCTCCAGCCCGGGGCCGGAGAGACGCTGGACTCGATTTGTGGCGGGGGCGCGGGTGCTGCAACGCCGTTAGGGATACCGCTTCACGTTGGCCCCACTGCTGCTGGCGCACTTCGCCATGGACGAAGGCGCGGCGCAGCGGGGCCGGCTGATGGACCTGGGCACAGGGTGCGGAATCATCCCCCTGGTGCTCGCGCGCAAGCTGGGACGCAAGGACATCACCGCACTGGAGGTTCAGGCGCGCCTGTTCTCCCTGGCCGAGCGGAACGTGTACCTCAACCGCTGTGAGCGCGAAGTGCCCCTGGTGCATGGGGACCTGCGCAGGGTAGGGGTGCAGTTGGCGGCGGGCAGCTTCGTGCACGTGCTGCGCAATCCGCCGTACCGGACGCGGGCATCGGGGCGAAGCAGCGTGTCCACGGAGAAGGCGATTGCGCGGCACGAGCTGGCGTGTGAGCTCCAGGACGTGGTGCGCGCGGCGGACCACTTACTGGTGCCGCGTGGAGCGCTGTTCATGGTGTACCCGGCGTCACGCTTGGTGAGCTGACGTCTGTGTTGCGGCTCCATCGGATGGAGCCGCGCACCGCGCGGAGGGTGCATCCGCTGGCGGACCGGCCCGCGAAGCTGGTGCTGCTTCATGCCGTCGAGGCGGGCAGGGCGGACCTGACGGTACTGCCGCCCCTGGTGCTTCATGGGGATGACGAGCACGCGTTCACGGACGAGGCAAACGCGATTCTGATGTGAATGAAAGGGCCAGCGCCGCTTCTGGCACGAGTACCTCTACGAGGTCATCCAGATGCTGGACCCCGCGTCGTACGATGGCGACCCGGAGGCCTGCTGGCTGCTCGAGGCGGCGCGGCGCAAGCTGCCCATCGTCGTCCCGGGTTACGAGGACTCGACGTTCGGCAACATCTTCGCGTCCTTCGTGAAGGCGGGTGAGTGCAACGCGAGCATCGTCAAGTCCGGCATCGAGTGCATGGCGGACTTCTATGACCGCTACGAGGAGGTCTCCATGGGCCAGGGCTTGGGCTTCTTCCAGATTGGCGGCGGCATCGCCGGTGACTTCCCATCTGCGTCGTCCCGTTCATCAAGTACGACCTGCAGAAGCCCGTGAAGCCGTGGGCGTGCTTCTCCCAGATCAGCGACTCGACGACGTCCTACGGCTCGTACTCGGGCGCGACGCCCAACGAGAAGATCACGTGGGACAAGCTGACCGAGATGACGCCGATGTTCGTCATCGAGTCGGACGCCACCATCGTCGTCCCGCTGATGCTCCGCGCCCTGCTCGAGTGCCAGGGCAACCCGAGGGCGGCGAGCGCCCTCATCGCGAAGCACCGGGGCTCGCAGGCGGTTGCTGGGGCCGATGTGGGAGGGGGGCCGGTGCCGCCTCTCCCCGTCGCCGAGGGGGGCAGGGTTTCAATTCGTCCCAGAAACCCTCTCGACTTCATAGAAACGAGCAACTTCCGCATGGGGGGAGGCGATAACTCTCAACGGAGCCCACATGCGCCCTATCAAATCGCCGACCCAATTCGTTTCCTCGCTCGAGACCCGACTGAAGGAGGCCACCCGCGGTGGCAAGCAGGTGGGAGCGCCCACCCTCCAGAAGGCGCTCAAGGGCGCGGATGCCAGCTCGCTCACCCCTCACCAGCACGAGCAGCTGCGCGATGTCTTCGAGAAGGTGAAGCTGACGCCCAAGGCCCGCGAGCTGGCGGACCGCTTCGTCGGATCCCCGCAGGGGCATGAGAAGACGCTGCCCAAGTTCTTCGACGGCCGGGTGAAGGCCAAGGCGGATGAGCCGTCGCTGCCTGGCTTCGATGGCCCGCTCACCCCTCCGAACATCAAGGCCCCGGAGGGACTCGAGAAGGCGCTGCCCAAGTTCTTCGACGGCCGGGTGAAGGTCAAGGCGGACGAGCCGTCGCTGCCCGACGTCGGCGGCCCGTTCACGCCGCCGAACAACGGTGGGCTCGTGAAGGTGAAGATGGACGAGCCGACGCTGCCCGACATCGGCGGCCCGCTCACGCCGCCGAACAACGGTGGGCTCGTGAAGGTGAAGATGGATGAGCCGACGCTGCCCGACATCAGCGGTCCGTTCACGCCTCCGAACAACGGTGGGCTCGTGAAGGTGAAGATGGACGAGCCGACGCTGCCCGACATCGGCGGTCCGTTCACGCCGCCGAACAACGGTGGGCTCGTGAAGGTGAAGATGGACGAGCCGACGCTGCCCGACATCGGCGGTCCGTTCACGCCGCCGAACAACGGTGGGCTCGTGAAGGTCATGGCCGACGACCCCTTCCGGGGCAACAGCTGACCTGACGCCCCGGACGTCAGCCGCCGCTCATGGCTCCTCGGAAGAAGGTCGTTCTCATCGGCTCGCGCACGGACGACGCCACCCGGTATGTGGCTGAAGCCGTGGAGCGTCGTCGGGCGAGCGCCATCATCGTGGAGACGGAGCGGGTGCCCGACACCGTCACCTTCGACTGGGAGGACGGTGTCGTGCACTGGGAGAAGGAGTGTCTCAGCGACCTGCGCTCCTTCTACGTCAAGAACCTGCGGCTCTCACTCCCCGTTCCAGAGGCCGAGGCCCTGACCGAGCGCAACTTCCCGCGCTGGCAGGAGCAATACCTTGCCGAGCGGGAGCGCCAGTCCTTCCTCCACTCGGTGGTGCGCGCCCTCCATCGGCGCGGCTGCTCCTTCGTCAATCCCATGGAGGCCGTGGAGCTGCACTACCTCAAGCTCCACCAGCTCGCGCTCCTCGCGCGCCACAAGGTCCCCGTCCCTTCGAGCCTGGCCACCCACTCACCGGACGCGGTGCGCGCGTTCTTCGCCCGCCACCGGAACGTCGTCTACAAGCCGCTGGGCGGCGGCGCGATGGTGCGCAAGCTGAGCGAGGCCGACCTCACCGACGAGCGGCTCACCCTGCTCGGAAACTGTCCCGTCCTCTTCCAGGAACAGATTCAGGGCGACGAGTTCCGCGCCTACGTCCTCGCGGGCGAGCCCGTGGCCGCCTTCCAGATTCCCACCGAGGGCGTGGTCGACGCGCGGCAGAACCTGGATAAGGTCAGACCCGCTCGACTGCCTCGCGCGGCCTGGGACCTCTGCGTCCGTGGCGCCAAGGCATTGGGAATGGTCTTCACCGCCGTGGACCTGCGCCGCACTCCCGAGGGCGCCTTCGTGGCCCTCGAGTTCAATCCCACCCCCGCCATCTCCTTTTTCGATGACCCGCGCGATGGCAAAGTCATCACCCGACTCGCCAGCTACCTCGTCGCCCAGGCCTGAGCGCCCCAGCGGCTTCTTCATCCCGGACTTCGCCGAGGGCATCTTCGGTGCCGTCCGCGCGGTGCCGCGGCATCTCGACGCGGCCAGGCCCTGGACGCGGCTCGCCGTGGCATCCGAGGCCCTGCGCGCCACCATCCTCCGCGAGTTCTCGGAGGGCGGTCGCGTGCTCCACGTCTGCCTCCAGGACGCGCTGCTGCCCGAGCGCGCCGAGGCCCTCCACGCCGCCCTCCGTCAGGCCCTCTTCCGGCGCCATCACCACGGCCCCTATCCCCTGCACGTGGCGCCGCTCGACTCGCGCCAGCCCCCCTCCACGCTGATCGACTTCTGCGCTTGGCTGCGCAGTGACGAGGCCGCTGCCTTCTTCGCGGACCTCGTGGGCTGGCCCCGACCCCTCCAGACCCGTCAGGTCCAGGTCTCCCGAATGGAGGTGGGGGAGTCCTTCCCTCCACATCACGACACGCAGGAGGAAGGGCTCGCGGTGGTGTTCAACTTCACGCGCCCCTGGGACGAGCGCTTCGGCGGTGTCCTCGCCTTCCCGCATCCCGAAGGCGCGTGGGACAGCATCCGCGTGCCGCCCCTCTTCAACTCGGTCTTCGTCTTCCGCGCCGTGGGCGCGCTCCACCGAGTGACTGAGTGGCTGCCCGCCGCTCAGGGCCACCAGCGCTACTCCATCACCGCGTTCATGCTCGAGCGGCCGTGAGTCACGCGCTGCCCGCGCTCCAGCGCGGCGAGCCAGCCGCGTCGTCGCGTCGGCGCTCTCATCTCCGGGCCGCCGGGGCCCGAGGGCCGGCGCGAAGGGCGGCCTCCTGACGCCAGTGCCCCATGGCCTGCGCCTTGGACGAGCCCCGCGACAGACCCGCGCGGCCTCCGCACGCGGGTCGGTGTCCTCTGCCAGCGGCCTGGACAGCATGGAGAGGGACGCCAGCGGGCACGGCTGTCGGGTACCGCCTCTCGGGACCCACCTCCAATACCGCCGCGGAAGACGGCGACGTGTGGTGCTCGACGCGCAGGGGAGGGGCTCCCGCTGGCAGGAGCCTCCTCGTGAGCTGGAGAGTGAGCTGTCTGCGCTTGCCCCAGCGCCACGGACAGCGTGGTCACGCTGCCTGAACGACCTGCTCCAGCGCCGGACACTGGAGCAGGACGCAATCGTCCACTCAGGCGATGAGCTCGGAGAGCACGCCCTTGGTCAGCGACGGGTCGCCGAAGTCGTCCAGGTTCCCGCCGGCCGCGTTCCTCAGCCCCACGGCGGTGCCAATCGTGTTCAGCATCCGGTTGTGGTTGGGATTGCCGCCGCCCGACGCCTCGACGTAGACGCCCTGCTTGAAGAAGCCATTGCAGCTCCCCGCCAGGACGAAGGGCACATTGCGCGCCGAGTGAGCCGGCCCGTTGCCCAGGTCGTTGTACCAGACAGCCACGCCGTGCTCGATGAGTCGCTTTCCGTCCGGCATCTGGTAGGCCACCAGCCGGTCCAGGAGGTGATTGAAGGCGCTCGCGAACTGCACGTCCACGTGGTGGTGCAGCAGGTCCGAACCCGTGATGATGCCGCCGCTGGAGTCGTGCGACGAGCGACGGTGGGACACGTAATGGAAGTTCTCCATCAACTGCCCCGTGTCCGGGTTGCGGTAGCGCGTGTCGCCGTCGTTGCCATTGCCCACCTGGATGACGGCCGCGCGGTTGGTGCCGCACGCCATCGCCATCACGGCGATGTCCATGTGCAGCCTGGCGGTGGCGAGCACCTCGGTGCCGTCCGTGCTGTCATAGCCGGGCGACTGCTGCTGGAGGATGAGCTCCTGGTCCGCGCGCATGCGGCAGCTCAGGGCGACCTCCAGGTCCCGGACGTTGGACAGGTGCAGGTCCAAGCGCTCATGGTCGGACGCGCTCAGCTCGGGACGCTGCTGGAGCGCCTGGAGCTGGGCCTTCACCAGGTCGTTCACGCTGCGCTGCCGGACGAGGAGCTGCTCGCGAGCCTCGGGAGTCAGTCCTCCCGGGCCGCCAATCATCGTCTGGTACGCATTCCACGGGTCATGCAGCGCGGCCCGGCGCACGTTGCTGCTCCGGTAGGAGAGGCAGGGCCCCCCGAGCCAGCCGCCACGCCGGCCCGCGTAGAAGACGAGCGAGTCACGCTGCTGCGGATTGAGCTCGCGGCCGATGCGGTGGTCGATGGACTCGCCCGCGGACTCGGAGCCGCCGCCCGCGCCCTCCACCACGGGGCCCTGCGCCGTCAGCCCCTGCATGGCGCCGCGGGCGTGGCCGTCCCCGTAGTTGTAGTCCTTCATGTTGACGTTGCGCACCAGCAGCAGGTGCGCGCGGTGGTCATCGAGCACGCCCACGGCCCGCCCGGCCATGCTCTCCGCGGTGAGCGCACCCAGGGTGCGCGGCCAGAAGCGCTCCGGCTCCGCGCCGAGCTCCGACGTCGTCTGGGCCGAGGCGACGCCGTTGGCCTGCCGGAAGAAGATGGCGTACGGCAGCACCCCCGAGTCCGCCGCGCGGGCGGTCCTCGGCATCAGCCCCTCGAGAAACGGCAGGCTCAGCATCGTCCCGCCAAGGCCCTTCAACACCATCCGGCGACTCAGCTTCATGGCAGCTCCTCCGGGTGGCGATTCACGAAGCCCTCGCTGGTGACGACCTCCACGACGAGGTCGACGATGGACAGGTTGCCCGCCTTCGACAGCTTTCCGAGCCGCTCCACCAGCGGCACATCCTCGTGGGCGGACGGGCGCCCGTGGAGGTACTCCACCCAGTGCTTCGCGTAGCACGCATGCACCGTCTCATTGGCCGCGAGTGCGTCCGCCAGGTCGAGCGCGTCGCGCACCGACACCGTCTCTCCGTTGATGTTGGGAGACGCGCTGGCGTCCACCGGATGTCCGTTGTCCGTGGTGCGGTAGCCGCCGATGGCGTCGAAGTTCTCGAAGGGGAAGCCGAGCGGGTTGATGAGGTTCGAGTGGCAGCTGGCGCACGCAGTCCCTGGCGCTTCGGTGTGCGAGGCGACGACCTCGCGATTGGTGCGGCCCTGGGGGGCGGGGAGCGGCGGGATGTTGGCCGGCGGCGCGCCAATCTTCCGGCAGATGATGCGCTCGGACACGAAGACGCCGCGGTGGATGGGGTCCGGGTCCACCGACGTCGCGTGCGAGGCCAGGAAGCCCACCTGGGTGAGCACGCCCTTGCGCTCGCGCGAGTCCAGCGTCACGGGGACGAAGTCGGCGGTGAACGTGCCACTCAGCCCGTAGACGCGCGCCAGCTCGTCGTTGACGAAGGTGGCCGGCGAGGTGAGCAGGTCGCTGTAGCCGCCCTTGCGGGAGAAGACGACGTCCTGGACGAAAAGGGTCGTCTCCCGGGCCGCGTACTCCCCGAGGCGCTCGGACACCTGCGGGTAGCGCGTGAGGGAGGGCCGGATGGCGGCATAGCGGGGCACGTCGAAGAGGGTGCGGTGGAAGGCCTCCACCACCTTGTTCGAGCGCGCGTCCTGGAGCATGCGCCGTGCCTGTGTGGCGACGCCCTCGCGGGAGTGCAGGGTGCCCTCGCTCGCGGCGGCGAACAGGGTGTCGTCCGGCATGGCGCTCCAGAGGCCGTAGCTCAGCCGCGAAGCCACTTCGTAGTCGTCGAGCGGCACCCGGTCCTGCACGGCCTGCGTGCTGCGCTCCACGCGGTAGAGGAAGTGGGGCGACTGAAGGAAGGCTTCAATCACCAGCCGGATGCCACCCTCGAAGGCCGACATGTCCGCGTAGGCCTGGGGCCCCTTGCGGTACAGCCCGAGGTAGCTCTCCACCTCTTCGGACGTCAGCGGGCGCCGATGCGCGCGCAGGCCGAAGGACTCCACGAAGGCGCGGGCGCGCTCCTCGTCGGTGGCGGCCGACGGAGGCAAGAGGCGCGCGAGCTTCGTCGCGTCCGTCGTCACCTGGCCGGCGAGTTCAGCGGCGGCGCGCTGGTAGGCGCCCCAGAGGGCCTCGTCGACGGAGAGGGCGCGCGCATCGTTGTCGAAGAGGAAGCCGCTCTGGGCGGGGTCCGCGCGGAAGGTGCCCGCCAGCGTGGTGGGCGGTGCGTCCAGCCTGAGCAGCTCCTGCACGCTGTTCGTCCACTGCACGTGCGTCAGGCGCGCCATTCGCACGGACGGGGCTGGCTTCTCGATGGCGGTGGGCGGGGGTGTACCGGGGCCGGGCCCTCCACCGGGGCCCTCCGGGTTGGAGATGGTTCCTTCGCAGCCAGCAGCCCCGCTCAAGACCAGCCCGAGCACCACCGGGCGCCACCACCGTCCCCGCTCCGCTGGCTCTCGTGACAACCGTTGTGACCGCATCCTCGGCACGAGCGCCTCCATCATTGGGAGACATACCAATCAGATGGATGATGCGTTCCTGTCAATGTAGCCGCGACTCGCACGCGCATCGGTCGAATGGCCCGATGACACGGATACTGAAAAACTCGTGTCACGCGTGCATACGCGTTGCATCTTTCATGTGGGCCTCGCGGAAAGTGAGGAGGAGGCGCCACATGCGTGGGGGACAGACCCCCTCAATGCGGTGGTGTTACAGACTGAGGTACACGCCGAGCTGACCGCTGAAGTACAGGTCCTTGGCGCCGCCGGCGAAGACCGGGGCTCCCTCCGCGGCGTCGGCGGTGAAGGAGTAGCTCCGCAGCTCTCCGCCCAGCCGCAGACCCCAAATGCGCGTCAGGGCGAACTCCACGGCGAGTTCGCCATCGAGTCCGGAGCCGCTCAGCTTCGGGAGGTAGTCGTCCGAGGACAGCTCGCCGCCGCTCAGCACGTGCTGGTAGCCCACGCGCGCGGCGATGGCCCATCGCTCGGTGAGCGCCTTGCGCAGGCCCAGCTCCACGTGCGCGAAGCGGTAGTCCACGTCGGGCAGGGCGAAGGTGCTCTCCGGCGGGAGCTCCACCGCGAAGGAGTGGGTGCCGTACAGCGCGCCCACCGAGACCTCCAGCCACGGCAGCGGCAGGCGGAGGCGCAGGCCTCCCTCCAGGAGCTGCGCGGTGGTGCCGTACTCGGAGCCATCCGGAAGCCGCGTGGACAGCCCGAGGGCGCGTGTGCCCCGCGCCACGATACCCAGGTTGTGCACCATCCCATCCGTGAAGTGGGAGAGCGGGAAGTAGCTCACCGAGAGGCTCGCCGCCGCGGCGCTGTTGAGGCTGTATTCGGGCAGCGCGTTGGCGTTGCTGCCCGAGAAGTTGAAGCGGCGGAACAGCCCCTGTCCGGACAGCAGCGCCTCCAGGATGGGGCCGTCCAGGTCGCGAGAGCCGGCGGCCTTCGGCTCGGGCTCCACTGGCGGCTCCTCCTTCGTCACGGTGGGCGGAGGAGGCTTCACGACCGCCGGGCGCGGTGCCTCCGCGATGGGGGCCGGGGGCGCGACCTCCGGCTCGGAGACAGGCGTCGGAGGCGTGACGGCGGCAGGTGGGAGGCTCTGCTCCGGGCCCGCCTTCAGGGCCGCGCCCAGCTTGGGCTCGAGTTCGCGCCGCACGTCGGGGAAGGCGCGGTTCGTGCGGACGTCCCAGCGCTCCTCCGCGAGGAGGGTGCCGTCCTTGCCGGAGTAGGCGCGGACCTCCACGTCCCAGCGCTTCGTCCCCTTCACCGAGGCGAGGATCAGCACGTCCGCGCCGAGCTTCTTCGCCAGCGCCCGCCGCTGCGCATCCGTCTTCGGACCGCCGCGGATGCGCTTCACCTGGGCATCCACCTTCTTCGCGGGCAGCACCTCTCGCCCGCGTCCCTTCTTGCCCAGTTCCTGCGTCAGCACCCTGCGCAGCGCATCCGCCTGGCGGCCCTCCGGGCGCAGCACCGCGACTCGGGTCTTCTGCGCTTGCGTATTCTTCGCCTGCGCGGCCTCGGCCGGGCGGTAAGACACGACCAGCGCCAGCACCAGCAACACCCATCCCGCGATGCGGCTCACAGGGCCACCTCCTTGGAGCGAACAGACGAGGTGGTAGCGGCCGGGAGGGCAGGGACGAAGGGGCGGGAACACATGGGGGCTCGGCTTCCAGTGTCTAGACGGGGGGCTGCCTCGCCCCAAGCAATTGAGGGGCCAACATCCCGGAGCTTGGAGCTTATCTTGGTAGGCGCGCGTGGAACCAGGTGATGATGCCCACTGCGAGGTAAAGCATTCCCGGGGTCCAGCGGCTCGTCATGCGAATCATTCACGTCATGACGCGTGTTCTGACGCAGGCTCGCGACGCCTTCGCTCCTGGCGCACATCCTCTGCGACAAGTTCTGCGACGGCCTGCCGTTCCATCGCCAGGAGTGTTAGACCCGCCGCATGGGACTCTTGACCTTCAGCATCAACGTCACCCTGGACGGCTGCGTTGACCACCAGGAGGGAATCGCCGACGACGAGACACACGCCTTCTTCACTCGCCTCATGGACGAGTGCGGGGCGATGCTGTGGGGCCGCGTCACCTACGAGATGATGGAGAGCTTCTGGCCGGCGGTCGCCCGCGGCGACGAGGAGGCGCCGCCGGCGATGCGCGAGTGGGCGGTCAAGCTGGAGGCCAAGCCGAAGTATGTGGCGTCGTCGACGCGAAAGGACTTCCCGTGGACCAACAGCCACCACATCGCCGGCGACCTGCGCACGGGCGTGCAGAAGCTCAAGGACGCGACCCCGGCCGGCGTGCTCCTCGGTAGCGGCAAGCTCGCGACCGAGCTGGACCGGCTGGATCTGATCGACGAGTACAAGTTCCTCGTCCACCCCAGGATCGCCGGCCACGGCCCGACCCTGTACCAGAGCGGGCTGCCCAGCACGCGACGGCTCGAGCTGGTCTCGGCGAAGCCGCTCCGCAGCGGCGCGGTCGCCATGCACTACCGGCGCGCGCGCTGACTCAGATCAGAGCAGCCCCATTGCGCCCAGCTCGCGGGCCAGCGCGTCGTCGGGAGCCGAGCTTGGGCCGTTCATCTCCTCCTCGCGAACGCCCGCCCCGATGATCAACAGCTCGGCCCCGTCAGCGGCCCTCCTCGGCCCCTCCGCTCCAGTCCTCACCCTCAACAGGGCCTCTATCCCGCCGATACGTTGACGCCCCCGGGACGGTGTGTCCCGGAGGTGCCAACACTCCTTGCGCGACGTCAGCCGCCGCGCGCCCCGTTACTCGGGAATCCCACCGAAGGCGCCCGACTCGAAGTCGTCGATGGCCTGGATGATCTCCCGGTGGTTGTTCATCACGAACGGCCCGGTGTGGGCGATGGGCTCGTGGATGGGCTCGCCCGCGAGGACGATGAAGTGCGTGTCCTCATCGGCCCGGAGGGTGAGGGTCTCCCCGTCGTTGGCGAACACCGCGAGCTCACCGCTCCGGATGCTCTCCGCGTCCACCGTCACGCGGCCGTTGGCGACGAGCACCAGGGCGTTGTGGTTCGAGGGCAGCGACAGGTGGAAGTCCTCGCCCGCGCGCACCTTCACGTCGAGCATGGAGATGGGCGTGAAGGTCCTGGCGGGACCCTTCGCGTCACCGTAGCTCCCGGCGATGATGCGCACCCGGCTGTGCTCCGTGGCCTCCCCGCCTCCTTGAACGGGGACCACCGGAATCTGCTCCTTCGTGATGGGCTGGTAGCCCGGAGCGGACATCTTGTGCTGGCGAGGCAGGTTCACCCAGAGTTGGAGCATGTGGAACGTGCCCCCGCGCCGGGAGAAGTCGTGCTCGTGGTACTCCTCGTGGAGGATGCCGGACGCCGCCGTCATCCACTGCACGTCCCCGGGACCGATGACGCCGGAGTTGCCTGCGTTGTCGCGGTGCGCGACGTGACCCTCGAACGCGAGCGTCACCGTCTCGAAGCCACGGTGCGGATGCCAGCCGACGCCCCGCTGGCCCTTCGCCAGCGCGGGGTAGTCATGGGGCGGATGGTAGTCGAGCAGCAGGAACGGACTGGTCCGCTCCTGGCGCAGGCCGCCGCTCGGCACGAGGGTGTGGACGCGGAAGCCGTCACCCACCCAGTGCAGCTCGCCGCCACCATGGACACTCTCCAGGGTGCGGGGGCGGGAAGTGGCTCGAGGAGAAGTGGGAACGCTGACTTGGGTCGTGGTGCTCATGGTTCCAAACCTAAGAGCCGAGCCCCGTCTGTAAATCGCTCCAGGTCGTGATGCTTTTCATCACGTCGTGTGATGGTCCGCGCCCCCGAGCGCGAGCTGGCACAGCGAGGTGATCCGGTTCGAGGCCCACGTCGCCACCGGGCCCAGCGGCGTGCCCTTGCGGCGCACCAGGGCGAGCGGGCGCTGGGGTGGGGGACCGCCCTCCCAGGCCGCCAGGCGCAGCGCCACCAGCCGTCCTGCGGCGAGGTCGTCGCGGACGAGGTGCTCGGGCTCGAGGCCCCAGCCGATGCCGCCGACGAGGAGTGAGTGCTTGGTCATCAGGTCCGCGACACGCCAGAGGCGCGAGCCGATGACGCCCCGGTCCGCCGTGCCCGTCTTGCCCTCCGGCAGCCGCTCGCTCAGGACGATTTGGATGGCGGAGGTGAGGTGCGCCTCCGTGAGGACGCCCTTCACCGCCGCGAGCGGATGCGAGGGCGCGGCGACGGGAATCATCTTGAGGAGCGCGATGGGGCGCTGCTCCAGGCCAGTGAGGTCCAGGTCCGCGCCGGCGATGCCCAGCGTCGCGCGCCGCTCGCGCACGCGCTCCGTCACCGCGGACAGCAGCTCCACCTCCAGCGCCAGCTCCACACCCGGGTGCGTGCGCGCCAGCTCCCGCACGAAGTCCAGCAGTGCGTCGGTGGGGAACATGGCGTCCACCACCAGCGACAGCTTCGTCTCCTCGCCGCTCTTGAGCCGGCCCACCACCGCCTGGAACGCGGCGATGTCCTCGTGGAGCCGCTGCGCCGCCGCGACGACGGCTTCTCCCTTCGCCGTCAGACGCGGGACGCGCCCGCTCCGGTCGAAGAGCCGCAGGCCGAGCTGCTTCTCCAGCCGCTGCATGGCTTGACTGACGGCGGGCTGCCCCTGGCCGAGCTTCCGGGCCGCCGCGGAGAAGCTGCCCTCCTCGGCCACCGCGCGGAGCGTGCGGAGTTGGTCAATGGTGACGCTTTCGAGCACCGCGCGACTGCATCACATCGGCGGCGATGATGCACGCGGGCGTCCTCGCGCTCTTCGGCAGCGAATGGCGAACTCCTCTTCTCAGGGGCTTCAGGCGCTCGATGAGGGAACGTCGGGAGCTGGGCCGCGCCTGTCACGAATTCGGTAACATGCACCCCATTTCGCAATCGGAGCATTCATGAACCACCCCATCGCCGCTGCCTGCTCACTGATGCTGCTTGGCGCAGCGCCCGGCACGCTGAAGGCGAACCACGATGCCGCGAGTCCCACGCGGGGAGGCTCGTCCAGGAGCGTCGCCCGCTTCGGCGGAAGCATCACCGAAGCGGAGCAATCGCATGTTGTGCTCAAGCGCGGACGCTCAGGATTGAAGGGACTCATCGCGGCGCGGAAGGACATCCGCGGTCCCGCCGTCCAGGTACGTGGCGATGCCTTTCCTCATTCCCGGCTCCGCACGCAGGTGCTTGCGGAGCACGTCGGACTCCAAGTGGACGCCGACTTACACCGCTATCGTTTGCACAGCCCGTCTGGGATGTCGGTCAGGCAGTCGTTGTTCTTCCAGGTATTCGCGGTCCCCGCCGTTTCATCTCCGGTGGACGCATCGTGCGCATCAACGCCGGCGGGGTCGAGGACACCATTGTCCCTCATGCGGTTGTTCCTGACCTGATTACCGCTCGGGAGTGGGCCTCCCGGCTCGCAGAGCCCCAGGCGGATACCATCACGTCCATTTTCATTGGCCTTGTTGTTCCTGATTCTGTTTCCGGTGGAGTTGCCGCAGAGCAAGATGCCGTCGCCCTGGCCGCTGCCCATGTTTCTCTTGCTGACATTCTGATCGATGTCGTTGTTGCTGGAGTCCGCGAGGAAGATGCCAATGCCATTGGCACGGACCGTGTTCTTGTCGAAGTCGCTGCCGCTCGTCCCGTTGGCGAAGATGCTGAAGGTATTGTTGAAGATGGTGTTGTTCTCAACCTCCGCGTCGGAGGTGAAGAAGACGCCAATGGCCGACGCCGCGAACCCGGTGAAGTCACGGATGACGTTGTCAATCATCCGGGTGCATGGGGCAATGGTCGCAATGCCCAGGGCGCCAAAGGTATTCACACCGATGATCTCGAAGCCGCGAACCTCGACCTTGCGGGCTTGAATCAAGAAGCCAATCGTCGAGCTCGTCAGGTTCATGTCGACGGTTACTGCGCCCTTGGCCCGCAGCGTGAGTTGCTCTGTGTTCACAACCACCCCGCCGGCATAGGTTCCCTCACAGACCAGGACCTTGTCCCCCGGCAAGGCAAGGTTCACGCCATCCTGGATGGTCTGGGCATCGGGGTTCTTGCAGTCCATCCCGTCATCGTCGACGACAATGGTCCTGCCTTCTTGACTGTGTGCGCTGGCAGGAGATGCACCCCACGGGGTCCCGAGAGCCAGAATCAGCCCCATGGGTACGAATCGCAACTTCATGTGTTCCCCCTCTTGGCGTGAAGCCATTCACCATCTGTGGCACGGATGTGGCTGTTGATTACAGCGGCCGAAGAATGGGACGGCCCTCCAGTCCGTGCCATCGCCCGTCGAGCCCGGCCGGTGTCGCCAGATTGGCGCGCCCCTGCCACAAAGGCTCACCTCGGTGGGCCGCCAAGGGCGCGCGTCGTTCGACTTCGGCGTGTTCGCCTGCGTGAGGTCTCGAGCCCCCCTCAATGCCGAGGCCAGCGCACGAAGGGGAACACCGCCGGCCCAGGAGTGGCACCAGCGAGACATGCCTGCCCAAATGATGTGGAACCCGCCCAGCCCGCGCTTACGGCTCAGCCATACAGCTCGCTCAGCGGTCCCGGCGCGATGCGCGTGCTGCCCTCCTGCCCGAAGGTGTTGAAGTCCGCGTCTCCGAACGCGTGGCCGAGCGTGTTGAAGAGGTTCGAGACCTGCCGGTTCCGGGCCGCGTCGTACTTTGGGTACACGACCGTGCGTCCGTCGGTCTTCAGGCCCAGCGCGTTGCCGCCCACCACGAGCTTCGGCCACTCACGCGAGGTCGAGTGGTGCTGCTCGCCGTTGTCGGACATGAAGACGATCGCGGTGTGATCCAACATCGAGCCGCTCGCGCCGACCTCGGGCGTGGCGGCCAGCGTCCTCGCCAGGTTCGCCACCAGTTGCACGTGACGGCGGGTGATCTCGGCGACGCGATCCCAGTTCTGCCCTGCATCCAGGCCGTGCTGCAGGCTGTGTCGCGGGATGTCGGTCACGTCCGGGCCGTAGGCCACGTCGAAGCCCGAGGTACCCGTCGCCAGCACCACCGTGTTCGTCAGCCCGCCCAGGAGGGACGCCGTGGCGATCTGGAACTGCGCCTCGAACCACTTCAGCGAGTCGGGCGGTGAGCCCGCGCCGGTGATGAGCGGGTTGTCCTTCGGCGCCAGTGGCAGGTAGGGCCGCACGCGGTCCGCCATGCCTTCGAGCTGATCCTCCCGCGAGCGCAGCGACTCGAGGGAGGAGACGTAGCGCTCCAGTTTCAGCCGCTCGTTGGAGTTGCCGCTGAACTCCGCCAGTGCCTTCCGCGAGTCGGCCAGCGCGAAGTCGAAGAGCATCTTGCGATCGCGCCCGTTCGTCGAGCCGCCGAGCAGCGAGCCGAAGGTGCTGTCGAACGCGAGGGACGGGTTGACGATGATGCCCGCGGGCTTGCGGGGTCCGAGCGCGCAGGTCTCGTACACGATCGACACGCGCGCGGAGCTGGTGCCCAGGCGCAGCACGTCGAACGGTGCACCCCGGCGCAGGCGAGGTGCGATCACCGCGTCGAAGGTCGCGCCCGCGCCGTTCACCGCGCAACTCAGCCCGCCCGTCCCGCTGGAGTGCCCGCCGCCCGCGATGAGGTTCGAGAGCCCCAGCAGCACGGCGGAGCGGTTCACCAGGTCGATGTTGCCGGAAGACGCCGCCAGCGGCCCGAGACTGATCGCGCTGGCGAGATTGTCGCCCTCGCGCACCATCGGCGTGTCCTTGTACGCGTCCCAGAAGATGCGGTCGGAGGTGTTGGCGCGCCCCCCCAGCGCCGCGCGGGTGCCCGTGCTCAGGAGCGCGCGGGGGTAGACGCCATTGCACTCGAGGACCAGCACCAGGCGCGCCGGCAACGCTGACGACTGGGCGTAGACGTCGTGGAAGTAGGGCGCGAAGAGGCCGGCGGCCATGCCCTTCAGGACGGTTCGTCGCGAGAACATGGCAGTCACTCTCCAGCCTGCGGCACACGCCGCGTCTTCCAGGTGTCGCTGGTCATCAGCGTGGTCAGCATCTTGGAGAACGAGCCGTTGTTCTGATCATAGGCCTGCTCCATCTGCGTCAGCGTACAGGCGTCGCTCGGGTTCTCCGGGCGGCCCATGAAGTAGCGGAAGGCCTGTCGCAGGAAGCAGCGTTTCACGTGCCGCGAGGTCGCCAGGCGCTCGCTCAACTCCACCGCGTCGCGCACCGGGCCGTCCAGCGCGGGGTCCGGCATCGACGTGAGCGTCGAGCTTCCGTCCGGCGTGGTCCAGCCTCCGCTGGTCGAGTGATCCCGCGCGCGCAGGAAGCCCGCGTGGTTGTAGATCTCGAAGGGCAGGCCGAGCGGCTCCATCAGGCGGTGACAGCCCTGACACTGCGCTCCGGCGGTCGCCTCCTGCAGGCGGCGGCGCGCGTTCTTGTCGGGAGCGTGAGCGCCGACCTGGGCCGCCACCTGCACGCTGCTGAGCGGCGGGACGAAGCCGCACAGGAGGTTCTCGCGCACCCACTTGCCGCGGTGGACGATGGACGGATCGTCCTCGAAGTTGCCGCCGTGCGCGGCCAGCCACACCGGGTGGGTCAGCACGCCCGCGCGCTCGGTGGCAGGCAGCGTCTTCCAGCGGCCCGCGACGGTCGCCGGGAGGATCTCGCTGACGTTGTAGGGGTGGGAGAGTCCCTTGTGCGAGTCGTACGCCGCGTGCTGCATGGAGGGCACGTAGAAGGTGCGCGTGGTGAGCAGGTTCGCCAGCACGTCTTTATCCTCGACGACCACCCGCGCGATCAGATCGTCGAACTGCTGGATGAAGGTCGGCTCCAGCGGATGGAAGTTGGTGAGCAGGTTCTCGTACGAGATCGCGCTGATGTCGCCGAGCCCCTCGAGCTCGAAGCGCGAGGTCGCCGCCGGGGACTCCTTGAACACCGCGGCCACGTGCCCGTAGCCGAGCCACTCGCGGAAGAAGCCCGCGACGCCGTCACCCAGCCAGTACTGCCCGCGCTTGGAGCGCTGCTCCTCGTTGTAGTCCTGCACCAGATCGAAGCGCGGTGTCCCGTTCTGGTGGGCGTCGACGCCGCCCAGGTACTTCTCGATCAGGGCGGTGGTCGTCGCATCCTGCTTGAGCCAGCCATCCTTCGCGGCGGTCGCCACGTCCGCCAGATGCCCCTCGAGGGGCGCGGAGTAGTACGGCCACACGAAGCTCGGCGTCGCCGAGGGTGCGCGTCCCGCCAGCGCGTAGGCCAGCTGTGAGCCCAGCTCGAGGCTGGTCAGCTCCACGCGACCGTCGGCCGGCTCGCCGCCCATCTCGCGGCGGAACATGGCGCCGGTCATCATCCACGCGGCGTTGGAGATCCGCGTGATGGAGTCCGCGCGGTTTCGCGGGGAGTAGCTCGGCTCCTGCGCAATGACCTCGGTCGCGAAGGTGGTGAGGCGGGTGAGCTCATCCTCGGTGGGCGGGCGGAAGAAGACGCCGAACTCGAGCATCTGGCCGAGGTGGAAGCGCTTGCAGGAGTCGCTCGGGTTCGCGTCGTCGAACATGCACCTGAAGCGGCTGTTGGTGTAAACACGCTCCATCCGGTTGCCGTCCGGGTAGTTCATCGTCCACGGCGAGGCGGCCGCGCCGACCACCGGCAGGAAGAGCTCCACCGTGGCCTCGTCCAGCGTCTCGTCCGTGGCCCAGGAGCTGTACTGCTCGATGGCGCTGGGATCGAGCGGGTTGTCGTAGAAGCTGAACCCGGTCCAGCTGCGCTCGACCGAGCCACCGACGTTGCGGGTGAACTCGCGCCGGTTCATGCGGCGGATGCGCGTCGGCGCATCCGAGCGCACGCCTTCGGTGCAGCTGAAGAGCGCAGACTGATCGAGCAGGTTGGGCTCGGGCACCACGGTCACGGGCGGGCCGCCCGTGCCACCGCAGAGGGGCATTCCCTCCCCGATCCAGGTCTCGAGCGCGGCGAGGTCGGCTGCGCTCGCGCGCTCATGCGGGGCCGGCGGCATCGGAGACGCGTCGTCGCGCATGCGGATGAGCGCGCGCTGGGCGTTGTTGAGCCTCCCATCCATTGCCGAGCTCACCCGCATGTCGTGCAGGGTGCGCAGCGGCATCGTCGCCCCCTGGGTCGGCATCGCGCCGTGGCAGCTGGCGCAGCGCTCCGTGAGCACCGACTGCACCACGCACGCGGCGCCCCGGTTCTCCCCGGGCTCCCCGGGCCCCCCGGGTTCCCCTGGGTTGTTAGGGCCTCCGGGGTCGGTGTTGGGCTCGACAGAGCCCTTACACGCAACGAGGCTCAACAGTCCGGCCAGCAGAAGGACGCGGTTCATCCGGTCAGATTGGCACGGACGGCAGGGGGGATAGCAAGCAGTCCCTGCAAAACGGGCTTGGACCTGCCTGGGCACCCTGTGGTGCCGCCGGTGGTGGCTCGCAGGTGAAGGTGCCCGGGTTCAGTGGACAGGTGGATCAAGCTGCCAGGCGCGTCACGCCCAACGAGAGGAAGCTCGGCGCCCCCCTCCTCACCCATGCCCAGGCGCGCAAGGCCAGCATCACCACCGCTAGCAAGGTGAGACCAGGGGGCTACCGGGGCGTCAGTGCCCGCCTGTGGCTCACGGAACGGTGACCGTCACAGCGTTGCTGCGTTGGCTGTTGCCCGCGCGGTCATACGCGATGGCGACAATGACGTGCGTGCCGGACTTGCCCGTCGTGTCCCACGTCCGGGTGAAGGGCGCGGTGGTCGAATAGGGTGTCTGGATGACACCGTCGATCTCGAAGGCGACGTAGTAGAGCGATTGGCTGTCACTCGCATTGGCAGACAACGTGACGACGCCACTGACGACGTCTCCGTTGGCCGGTGCGGTCAGGACGGACGTGGGCGGCGCGTTGTCGACGATCAGCGAACGGGTGTGCATCGCGACATTGCCTGCCCTGTCAGTCGCGCGCAGGGTCAGGCTGTAGGGGCGATTGGCCAGCACCCGCGTGTCCCACGCGAAGGTGTACCCAAAGCTGGTGGGGCTCGTTAGCGAGCCCTTGAGGTACCCCTCCTGGAAGAACTCGGCCAGGACCACGCCTGAGAGGGACTGGTCCGTCACGGTCCAGCCCACGGTGATGTTGCCGCGCACATAGTTCAGGGTCTGCGGGTTGTACTGGGGCGTGCCCGAAAGAATGATGGGAGCGAAGTTGTCCACCATGACGCTCACCGGGTCGGAGATGCCCATGTTGCCGTCCGCGTCGAAGGCCTGGGCTGTCAGCGCCCGGGTGCCGGAGGGGGACGTCGTCGTGTCCCAGTCCACGATGAAAGGGGGCTGGGTGTCGGAGGCGATGAGGGTGGACCCTGAGAAGAAGTCCACGCGCGTGACGCCGACGTCATCGTAGGCGCTCGCCGTCAGGGTGATGGTGCCGCGCACGGCACTGCCCGGGCTCGGCGAGAGGAGCGTCACGGTAGGGGCTGCGCTATCGGTGCACAGCAAGTTTCCGAAGTCCTTCGCGAGGCGCCGCGCGTCGGTGGATTTCGAGCGCGCTGAGTCGAGGACCGATTCCGTCGTGCGCACCTGGAGCCGGCCTGGGGCGGCGGTGAATCGGTCGGTGACGGCCTGGAGGGTGGTGTTGAATCCCTCCGTACCCGGCGTCTGCGTGGCGAGTGCATGCCATTGCCGGGCCCAGTGGAGCGCGTCCGAGGGCTTGGAGGCCGGCAGGTCGTACACGAGGGTGGCGGTGAGGGGCAGCGGCTTGCCGTCCGCATCGATTGCGTCGAAGACCAGGTGGCCCTCGCCAGCGCTGTGCCGGTCCGAATTGTGGGTGTCCACGTGGTTGACGATGGCCTTCAGCCGCAGCGGCGCCTTCGTCATGTCCAGGGTGCCATCCGCGAGTCTTGGCCACGCTTCGAGGAGCTGGGGCACGAGCGCGCGGGCGACCGCGTCCTGTTCCGCACACCGCTGGAGCACGTCGCGGACGAACTCGGAGGGAGCGACGTCGCCGCTCATCTCCGCCAGTCGTCGGCCGAAGCTCCACGCGCCGTCCGCGGCCCCGCGCACCTTGGGCATCGCTCCGGACCAGGCCGTCCGCACCGGGTCATTCAGCACGGTCGCATCCTGGATGAGCAGCTCCCGCTCCGGTTTGATGGAGGAGAGGCAATCCAGAGGCGCGCTTGTCTGGAGGAGCTCGGCCTGGGAGCTCTCCGACGCGTCCGGGACATCACCACAACCGATGGATGCCAGGGCCGCCGTGCCAATCAGTGCGGAAAGGCCACGGGCCCCTTTCGAAACGATGCGCATGTGGATTCTCCCTTGAGGAGGCTGTGCTCGCATGGAATTGAGAGCGGCAGCGCGCAACGATATATCAAACAATCGGCTGGGGCGCGCCAGGGGAGGGGAGTGGATGTCGCGATCGGGCCCTGGTGAGGGTCCGTCCTATTGGTGCCTGTCATTGTAGGGTGTATTTCTTCAGGGGAAGCCGGCCGCGAGGACTGTCTCTGGCGTGACACGCCGCGGGGCGTGATAGAGAACGGGCATGGATGCGACGGTCGCGCTGTGCCCCCTTCATCCCGAGCAGCCCGCGGAGGGGACGTGCAGTCGCTGCGGCACCTTCTTGTGTGAAGGCTGCCGCAGGTGGCAGGTGGGGCGCATGCTCTGCCTTCACTGCCACACCGTCGCTCTGGGAGAGAAGCCCTCCAAACGCGCCACGCTGGCGCTCATCTTCGCCACGGTGGGGTTCATCGGGTTCGTTCCGGGGCTCGTGGGACTCGTGCTGGGCTACCAGGAGCTGGCGGCCATCCGGCGCGGCACCGCCCCCGGCGCAGGGGAAGGCTGGGCCGTCCTCGCGCGCAACGTCGGCTGGTTCCACATGGCCATGCTGGTCATCATCGGCTTCGGGGTGGCCTTGAGGAACTGAGCGGGCAGCCTGGCTTCGTCACGGCGCTGCCCAATGTCGCTCGTGGCTTTGCAATGGTGTCCACCGGACAGCTAGTTTCGCGCCCCTGACCCGGTCCGGGTCGAATGAGGGGTTCACGTGGGGTCGAAGAAGCTGGCGCTGGAGGCGGGGGGGCCGCCTCGCTTGGAGTTGTCATGGGGATGGGGATGGAAGCGGTTCACCGTCACCCTGGATGGAAAGGTCGTGGGAACGCTGGACGGCGGGGCGTCCGAGCTCAGGCGAGGGGGGTTCTTCAAACTCCCCGACGGAAGCACGCTGAACGTCCTGCTCCAGAGTGGCTTTTTCCGCACGGGCCTGGCGGTGGTGCGCGACGGGGAGGCTGTTCCCGGGTCGGACACGGACCCGGCGCAGCAGGTCAAGCGCGCGGCGAACCTGCTCTATTTCCTGGCGGGCCTGAACACCTTGATCGGTGTCGTCGCCATGGTGGGCCAGAGTGACATCCTGGAGGCGGCGGGGATGGGGCTGGGCTCCATCCTCTTCAGCTTGCCAATCGCGGTTTTGGGCTTCTTCACTCATCGCGGCACGCGCGTGGCACCCATTCTCGCAGGCATCCTGTTCACCGCCGACGGACTCTTCTCGGTCGTGAACTCGCTTACGGAGGGAGGGCGCTTCCCCATCTTCGCTCTCATCGTCCGAGCCTACATCGTCACCGCGCTCTTCACCGCGGCGAAGGCCGCGGGCGAATTGCGACGTCGCGAACAAGAGAACGCGGACGTGTCGCTCCAGCCCTGATTCCAGGAACGACGACGCCCCTCGGCGCTTCGCCAAGGAGCGTCGGGTGTACCGCGAAAGCGACGACTCCCGGCCTACCGCTCGGCCGCCTCCGCCGCGCTCCGCTCTTCCTTGCAGAACGCCAGTCGCTGCTTGATGACGTCGAGCGGCACCGCCATCTCCAGCTTGAAGGACGTGCCATCCGGCTGGACACGTGCGAAGTCGAGCAACTGTGCCAGGTCCTTCTCGCCTTCGGCCTGTGCCTTGATGCGCGCCATGCTCAGCGCGGCGCCCAGCGTCTTGCCCAGGTCCGTGACTTCGTCGCCATTCGCGCCGCGGACCTCGGCGACCATCGCCACATCGCCGCTCGCGTCCACGTGGAGCTCCACGTTTTGGGCCACCCTTCGGATGCGGTCCGCCAGCTCCGCCTGCTCCTTGGGCAACAGCCGCGCGAGCTGGTCCACGGACAGCACGCCGTACATCTCCCCGTAGGTGCTGCCCTCGGAGATGGCGGGGGGCTCGTCCGGGCCGCGGCCCTCCACCCGGTCCACCACCGCCTTCACCTCGTCCGGCGACTTGCCAATCACCAGCAGCTCGTTGTTCCACGTCGCCACCGCGGCCTCGCTCCGGCCACGCGCCGTGGTCCCATCCGGCCGCGTCACCGTCATGTCGCCCGGCTCGTACACCCGGGCGCCTTCGCCGTAGTCCATGGACACGCGCTCACCCAGCAGCTCCTTGAACTTCGCGTTGCCGAAGTTGCCTGACAGCATCATCCCTTCATCGGTGATGACCAGGCGGTCCAGGTCCTGGAGCGGATCCACGCCACTGAGGTTCCGCAGCTCCTGCAGCCGCTTGCCACCGTCCCGCATCAGGCAGTCCAGCAGCAGCTCACCAATGGGCGAGTGCCGCAGCGCATTCGCCTCGATGACCACCGCTGTCTTTCCCTCGCCGCGGGGCAGGGCGGCCAGCACGGGGTCCCTGGGGCGCGCGCGCTCCGGCGTGCCCGCGTCCACCTGCACGGGCAGGACATGCGTCCGGCGCCGTTCCGCGCGCTCCCGCTCGGGGGCCCGCATCCGCCGGGGAATTCCACCTTCGGCGTCTCCATGGCGGGCTCTTCACCCTGCCCGGTGAGCATCAACACCGCGGCCACCACGAACAGCATCGCCGCCACGACGAGCCACACCCGGCGGCGTCCACGGTTGTCCATGTCAGTAATCCTTTCCCTCGAAGCGCCAGAACCCCACCGCCAAGGCTCCGAATCCAAACACCAGCACACCGAGCAACAGCAAGCCCAGCGAGCGCACCTCCAGCGGCGTGGACGCGGCGATGTCGCCCGCGGCCACGGCCAGCGCGGACAGCCGCGGCAACACCAGCGTCACCGCCCGGAAGGCTTCGCGTCCAAATCCTTCCTCGAAGAAGGGCGTCATCTGCTGCCGGTAGCCCGCGATGATTCCTCCCACCAGGAAGACGAAGCCGGAGGCCGCGCACAGCGCCGCGCTGCGCACCAGCGTCGCCGCCGTCAGCATCACCGCGTACACCGCCGCGAAGCCCACGCACGCCAGCAATCCCGCGATGAGCGGCCCCGCCGTCCAGTACCCCGCCTTCACGCCGAAGATGAGCACCAGCCCCGTCGTCCCATACAGCGTCCCGCCCAGCGCCAGCACCATCACGCCCAGGAACGTCCCCGCCAGCAGGTGCCAGCGCTGGATGGGCAGCGCCAGGAGGTGCTCGATGCGCCCCGGTGACATCAGCGACGGCGCGAAGTCCGAGCACGCGACGATGCCGAACAGGATGCCGCCGTAGAACACCAGGAACGCCGCGGCCTGGTACACGGGCCGCAGGGCCACGTCGACGGAGCGGATGCTCGAGCGAAGCTCCTCGCCGAACAGCCGAGACGCCGCGAGCGCTCCGTCCACCACTTCGATGCGCAAGCTCAGCGCCACCGTGGTCAGCACCAGGGTGATGCCCACCATGAACGCCAGGATGAACTTGCGCGACATCGCCTCACGGAGCACGTAGCCCGCGATTCCCAGGACGGGCTTCACGCCGCGGCCTCCACTGTTCCCATCAGCACCGACTCCAGGTCCGTTCCGTCACGCCGCAGCTCCACCATCAATGCCCCCGCCGCGCGCGCCCGGTCCAATGCCCGGTTGAGCGCCGCCGGGTCCTCCGCCTCGACGACGTAGTGTCCCTCCGCGGCGCCTCGGACGAAGCCTGCTGTCACCAGGGCCTCCGTGTTGGCGCCCGGGGCGAAGCGCACCAGCCACCGCACGCCGCCGCGCGCCAGTCCTCCAGCCGGCCCTCGCGCACCACGCGGCCTCCCGCGAGGATGGCGACGCGGTCACAGACCCGCTCGGTCTCCGCCAGCAGGTGGGAGTTGAGGAACAGCGTCGTGCCTCGCTGCACCTCGTCCTGGAGGATGCGCCGCACCTCCATCCGCCCCATGGGGTCGATTCCGTCCGTGGGCTCGTCCAGCACCAGCAGGGAAGGGGTGCCCACCAGCGCCGCGGCCGGCCCAGCCGCTGACGCATGCCCTTGGAGTACCCGCCAATGCGCCGGCCCACCGCGTCCGACAGGCCCACGCGCTCCAGGAGGCGCAGGTTCACCGCCGGGTCCACGGGGAGGCCCTTCAGCCGCGTCACCGTCGCCAGGAAGGCGGGCGCCGTCCAGGTGCCGGGAAGGTGCAGGCGCTCGGGCAGGTAGCCGATGCGGGTGCGGATGCGCGGATCCTCGGGCGAGCCCCCCAGCACCCGGATGGACCCCTCCGTGGGCTGGACGATGCCGAGGATGCTCTTGATGAAGGTCGTCTTGCCCGCACCGTTGGGGCCGATGAGGCCGAAGGCGCTTCCTACCGGCACCGTCAGGTCCATGCCTCGGAGGGCCTCGTTGCCTCCCTTCCGGAAGGCCCGGTGGTACGTCTTCCTCAATCCCCTCACTTCGATGGCGGGTTCCTGGCTCGTCACGGTCGGGACTGTAGACGACTGGGCGGTCCATCCATTGCGTCAGGTTGCCGGACGGTCGTCCGGACGGGCGGAACGGTCTCCTGGCCGCGCCCTGCGGCGCTCCGTTCGCGCCTGTGGGAAGGCCACTTCGCACGCCTGCGGTGCCTGCCGCGCCGCGGTAGCTCGTTGTTCCGGGGACTTGGCGGCTTGCAGATTCTTTGGAGCTCCACGGTCCGGCCCATGCATCGCCCGGCGGCACACTCAAGCCACGAGGAGCATCGGACATGACGTACGAGGACCGCATCGAACAGCAGCTGCTGGATGCCCGCCGCGAGCTGGAGCAGGCCGACAAGGACCGGCGACCGGGACGGAGGCGGCACGCGTGCGCTACGCCCGCGCCCTGCACGAAGCGGACATCGCCGAGCGCCGCGCCCTGCGGCACGCACGGGAGGCTCGGAACCATCAGAAGAGCTGGAGGCTCGTCGCAGGCTGAGCAGGCGGGCTGGGGGCCCAAAACGATGAAGGCGCGGCGCCGCCGGTTTATACCGGCGACCGCCATGGCCTACCCCATCCACCGACCCCGCCGCCTGCGCCGCAACGCCGTCCTGCGTGACATGGTGCGCGAGACGCGCCTCGACCCGGGCGACTTCATCTACCCCCTCTTCGTCGTGGAAGGCCGGGACGTGCGCCGTCCCATCGTCTCCATGCCGGGGATCTTCAACCTGTCGCTGGAGCACGTCGTCGCCGAGGCCAGGCATGCCCGGAAGCTGGGCGTGCCGGCCGTCCTCCTGTTCGGCATCCCCAACCACAAGGACGCCCGCGGCACCCAGGCCTACGCCGACGACGGCATCGTCCAGCGCGCCATCCAGGAGATCAAGGCGGCGGAGCCGGACCTCCAGGTCATCGTCGACGTCTGCCTGTGCGAGTTCACCGACCACGGCCACTGCGGTGTGCTGGAAGGCGGCCACGTCGTCAATGACGCCACGCTGCCGCTGCTGGCGAAGATGTCCGTGAGCTGCGCCAAGGCGGGCGCGGACATCATCGCTCCGTCGGACATGATGGATGGCCGCGTGGCCGCCATCCGCGCCGCCCTGGACGAGACGGGCTTCGGCGAGCTGCCCATCATGGCGTACTCGGCCAAGTTCGCGTCCGGCTACTACGGGCCGTTCCGCGAGGCCGCCCAGAACACGCCCACCTCCGGTGACCGCCGGGGCTACCAGATGGACCCCGGCAACTTCCGCGAGGCCCTCAAGGAAGTGGCCCTGGACGTGGAGGAGGGCGCGGACATGATCATGGTCAAGCCCGCGCTGGCCTACCTGGACGTCATCCGCGCCGTGCGCGAGCGCTGGGAGCTGCCCGTCGTCTCCTACAACGTCTCCGGCGAGTACTCGATGCTCAAGGCCGCCGGGCAGAACGGGTGGATCGACTACGAGCGGGTGATGCTGGAGACGCTCACGTCCATGAAGCGCGCCGGCTCCGACCTCATCATCACCTACCACGCCCTGGAGGCGGCGAAGCTCCTGTAGGCAACAGCCGGGCGGACCCGCGGCGGGTTGAGTCTTGATCCGCCGCGCGCGTTGCGTCCAAATGTGCGTCGCACGATGCCAACCAAAAAGCGGCCTGGACGAAAGTCCCAGAAGCCCCCGCCCCAACGCCGGCCCACCGCGAAGAAGCGGTCCGGCGCCGGTCGCGCGGCCCGTGTCACCCCCTCAGCACCCTTGCAGTACAAAGTGGTCGAGCTGTCCACGGTGGACGAGGGCTCCCTGGAGCGCACCCTCAACGAGTGGGCGGCCCAGGGCTGGAACCTCGACGGCATCCAGTTCGCGATGCGCGAGTCCTCCAAGCGCCCGGCCATGGCCTTCGTCCTCTTCACGCGCCAGGGCAGCCCCGCCAGGCATGATGAAGACGCGGCGCGCGGGCGGCTGATGCGGATGTCGGAGACGGGCAGCCCCACCGCGGCGCTCGCGGCTGAGTACACGCGCGAGCACGTCGAGTGGGCCGCGCCCATGATTTCTCCTTTGAGCGCCCACGAACGGCTGGCGCGTCTGGCGGGGCTGGATGAGCCCGAGCCGCGCGAGGAAGGACTCACGCTGGAGCCGGAGGAGTGAGCACCCCGCGAAGCCGCGTGTTCATGGCGGCAAGCCGGCAAGGCGGTGGCCGCGCCTTGCGGTTGGTGTCCGGAGACGCGCAACCCGATTCGCCCTATCCCAAGGCCTCGCTCTGGCTGCGCGGCGGCGCGCGGGCGGTGGACGTGTCGGTGGCGTGGGGCCTGTACGTCGTGGGAGGGGCGGCGGGCGCGGTGGTGGCGCTGCTGTTCCTGCTGCTGGCGGACGGGATGCTCCAGGGCCAGAGCGTGGGCAAGCGCATCTTCGGCGTGAAGGTGATGCATCTGCCCACGCGCTCGGCGGCGCGGCACCGCGACAGCACCCTGCGCAACGCGCCGCTGGCGCTCATCGTGCTGTTGGGAATGATGCCCGCGCCGCATGGGACGGTGGCCGCGGCCGCGGGGCTCATCGTCATCGGCAGCGTGGAAGCGTGGTTCGTGCTGAGGGATCCGCTGGGCTGGCGGCTGGGCGACACCTGGGCGCAGACGCAGGTGGTCGACGGGAAGGTCGTCGCGGGCGTAACCGTTGCAGCTCGCACGCCGGTCGCGCATGAGCGCGCCTCCGGCAGGCTCATGTCCGCGGCGAAGGTGCGCCGTGGACGCTCGTCGTTCAGGAAGCGAAGGGGGTACCCATGCGCATCGCGCTGACCCACAACCTCAGGCTGTCTGATTTGGAAGAAGAGGCGGAGTTCGACACGCAGGAGACGGTCAACGCGCTCGCGGCGGCCATCGAGCGCATCGGCCACCGGCTGGAGCGCTTCGAGGTGAGCGGCCCGGCCTCGCGCACCGTGGCGCGGCTGGAGGCCTACAGCCCGGACCTCATCTTCAACACCGCCGAGGGCCGCCGCGGCCGCTTCCGCGAGGCCTTCTATCCGGCCCTCTTCGACGAGCTGGGCTTCCCGTACACGGGCTCGGACGCGTACGCGCTGGCGGTGACGCTCGACAAGCAGCTCACCAAGCTGGTGCTGTCCAAGCAGGGCATCCGCACGCCCGGCTGGCAGTACGTGGAGAAGCTCAGCGAGCTGTCCGCGGAGAACCTGCGCTTCCCCGTCATCGTGAAGCCCAACTTCGAGGGCTCGTCCAAGGGCATCAGCCAGGACTCCATCGCGGAGACGCTGGACGAGGTCCGCGTCAAGGTGGCCGCCGCGCTGGAGAAGTACCCGTCCGGCGTGCTGGTGGAGGAGTACATCTCCGGCCGCGACCTCGCCGTGCCGTTCCTGGAGTCGGTGGACAATGACTACGACGGCGTGCTCTCCCCGGTGGAGTACGTCATCGACCCGGCCGTCACGCAGGGCCGCAAGTACGCCATCTACGACTACGCGCTGAAGACGTCGCGGGAGGGCACGGTCAGCGTGCGCGCCCCGGCGCAGATTCCGCCTCGCACGGCGGAGGACGTCCGGCGGATGGCGCAGAAGGTGTACCGGGCGCTCGACTGCCGTGACCTGGGCCGCATCGACGTGCGCCTCAGTGACGCGGGCGTGCCGTACTTCCTGGAGATCAACGCGCTCCCCAGCCTGGAGCCGGGCGCGGGCATCTACGCGGCGGCGGAGCTGGACGGCCTGCACCTGGATGGGGTCATCAACTCCATCATCACCAGCGCGGCGAAGCGGTACAAAATCAAGGACTCGTCGCGTCGCCAGGGCAAGCCGGCGCGCAAGAGCGGTCCGCTGCGCGTGGGCTTCAGCTTCAACGTGAAGCGCGTGAAGCCCACGGCCACGGCGGAGACGGTGGAGGACAGCGAGGCCGAGTACGACTCGCCGAACACGCTCCAGGCCATCCGCGAGGCGATTGCGTCGTGGGGCCACGAGGTCATCGACCTGGAGGCCACGGCCGAGCTTCCCTCGGTGCTGTCGAGCACGCCGCTGGACGTGGTGTTCAACATCGCGGAGGGCTTCAAGGGCCGCAACCGGGAGAGCCAGGTCCCGGCGCTGCTGGAGCTGCTGGACATCCCGTACACGGGCTCGGACCCGGCCACGCTGTCCATCGCCCTGGACAAGGGCCTGGCGAAGAAGATTGTCCGGCAGGCAGGCATCCTCACGCCCAACTTCCAGCTCATGGCGACGGGCAAGGAGCGCCTCAACAAGGAGTTCACCAGCTTCCCGCTCATCGTGAAGCCGGTGGCGGAGGGCAGCTCCAAGGGCGTCGTCACCAAGAGCGTCTGCCACAGCGAGGCGGAGCTGCGCGAGGTGGTGCGCGAGATTGCCGGCAAGTACCAGCAGCCCGCGCTCATCGAGGAGTACATCCGCGGCCGGGAGTTCACCGTGGGCCTGCTGGGCGAGCGGCGTCCCCGCGTCCTGCCGCCCATGGAGATCGTCTTCCTGGACCGGGAGGAGAAGAACCCCGTCTACAGCTTCCAGCACAAGCTGGATTGGACGGACCGCATCCGCTACGACGCGCCGGCGAAGCTGGAGCCCGCGCTGCTGGAGCGGCTGCGCACGGCGGCGCGCAACTCGTTCATGGCGCTGGGATGCCGCGACGTCGCGCGCATCGACTTCCGCATGGATGACAAGGGGCGCATCTACTTCATCGAGTGCAACCCGCTGCCGGGCCTGACGCCGGGCTGGAGCGACCTGGTGCTCATCGCCCAGGGCGCCGGCATGGACTACCGGGGGCTCATTGGCGAAATCATGGCCCCCGCCATCCGCCGCTACAAGGAGCGCGAGGCGCGCCGCGCCGCCAGCGAGCACCCTGCTTCGGTGTTGCGCAAGAGCGTGCCCCTGGAGGAGGGGACTCCCGCCGCCGCGCACCCCGTGGCCGCGACGGCCCCCGCACCGGCGAACCCAGCGCCGGAGCCGTCGCCGCGCGTGGACGCGAAGGCCTGAGTCCCACGCGACGTCCCGACCGCCCCGTCCCGTGCCTCCTCTTCGAGGGGGCGGGCGGGGCCGGCTGGAGTGGTTGACTGTGGGGAGTCGTCGGTTAGTGTCCCCCCTCTATGGTGCACATCCCCGAGGAGACTGGGCCACGCGTCCGGGCCCGTGAGCTGGGCCTGCCGCTGGGGCGCTTCAAGCCCGGCAAGTTCAACGCCATCACCGACGTGGAGGGGGTGCTCGTCGGGCACAGCACGTTGATACGTGGCGAGGGCCCGCTTCGTCCCGGGCACGGTCCGGTGCGCACGGGGGTCACCGCCATCCTCCCCAACGAGGGGAACATCTTCATGGAGCGCATGACGGGGGGCGGCTTCGTGCTCAACGGCGCGGGCGAGGTCGCCGGCATGACGCAGCTCATGGAGTGGGGCCTCATCGAGACGCCCATCCTCCTCACCAACACCATGGCGGTGGGCGCGGTGTCGGACGGCGTGGCGCGTTACCTGGTGGACCGCTACCCCGGCATCGGTGACGAGCACGATGTCATCATCCCCGTGGTGGGGGAGTGTGACGATTCCTGGCTCAACGACATTTCCGGGCGCCACGTGCGCGAGGAGCATGTCTTCGAGGCCATCAACAACGCGTCCACCGGCCCCGTGGCCGAGGGGAACGTGGGCGGCGGCACCGGCATGGTGACGTGCGACTTCAAGGGCGGCATCGGCACGTCGTCCCGCAAGCTGCCGGAGGTGCTGGGCGGCTACACGCTGGGTGTGCTGGTGATGTCCAACTTCGGGAAGATGCACAACCTGCGGGTGGGCGGCCTGCCCGTGGGCGAGGTGCTGGCGGAGAAGTTCAAGGGCACGCCCAAGCGCGGCCAGACGTACGGCTCCATCATCGCGGTGGTGGCCACGGACGCGCCGTTGCTGAGCCATCAAATCAACCGCCTCTGCAAGCGCGTGGCGCTGGGCATTGGCCGCGTGGGCAGCTACGCGGCGCACGGCTCAGGGGAGATTGTCGTCGGCTTCTCCACGGCGAACATCATCCCCCGGCGCACGCAGAAGATGGTCTACAAGCTGAAGCTCCTCCTGGATCAGCGCCTGGACCCCCTCTACGAGGCGGTCATGGAGGCCACCGAGGAGGCCATCCTCAACGCCATGTGCATGGCCACGTCCATGACGGGCGCCAACGGAAACCACTGCCCGGCGCTCCCCCTGGACGAGGTCCGGCGCTTCCTGGACGCGTACAAGCCGATTTTCGCGTCTGTGAAGAAGCGCCCCCAGCAGTCGAGCGCCCCGGCGG
This sequence comes from Myxococcus sp. MxC21-1, assembly GCF_032612255.1. Classification (NCBI taxonomy): domain Bacteria; kingdom Pseudomonadati; phylum Myxococcota; class Myxococcia; order Myxococcales; family Myxococcaceae; genus Myxococcus; species Myxococcus sp. MxC21-1. Next base: position 4,852,981 of record NZ_CP123278.1, on the reverse strand, counting down.
CCAAGGAGCGGCCCAGCAACGAGGACCGGGAGGGGGACGTGAAGGTGTCCACCGCCCGGCCGACCCAGGTCCGGAGCGCCGAGGGAATCCCGTTTCCCACCCGTCCGGCACCGGACGACACCGGCGAGCCGGGGGGGCCCGAGGGTTCCTCTTCCGGGAGCCCGCCGGGTTCTGATAGTTAAGCCCCTCTTTTCACGTCTCCGTACGGAGCACAGGAGTCAAAGATGGCCCGCAGCAAGAGCAAGCACCGTCGCGTGCAGATGAAGATCAAGCAGGCCTGGAAGAAGCGGGCCAAGAAGAACAAGGCCGAGGCCAAGGCCGCCGCCGAGTCGAAGAAGAAGTAATCGTTCCGACCGCGCTCGTGCGGCCCGTGGCTCAGTCCCGGGTCGCCGAGAACGGACTGCTGACGTTGCAGCGCTGTCCCCCCGTGTCGGACGCGCGCGCGTAGCTGCCCGTGAGGACGCCGTTGATGGACGCCGTCCCGCCATCCGCCAGCGGCGCCAGGTAGGTGCCGGTGAGCGTCAGGGTGTCTGTCCGGTTCGCCGAGGGCACTCCCGTTCCCGTCATCACGAAGGTCCCCTGGGAGGTGATGGTGCCCCGGACGGGGACGCCCGCCAGCCGGCTGGTGAGGTTTTCGCCCGAGCGGGCGATGTCCAGGACTTCACCCGTGGGAACCTCCACCCCCAGGAGCGCGCACTCCGGAGGCACGCCCCCGCTCGTGTCGAATTGCAGCCGGTAGCGGCCTTCGACCGCGGGGCATTCCGTGCAGCGGGGGGCTTCTCCGCCACAGCCCGCGGTGGTGAGCAGGAGCAACCCGGCGAAGAAGGGGGCGAAACGTCCAGAAGTCATGACTTGGTTCTCCTTGAGACGGAAGCCGGACTTCCCGGTGGGACGGCCGGTTCCTACGTTGGGCAAGGGCGGCGTTCGGTGGGCTCGCAGGGCGGGGTGGGGTGGGGCGGTGGCTGACTCGAGGCGGTGGTCCAATTTCGTATTCGCCGGGCTCTTTGCCCTGGCGCTGATTCTCTTCTCCAGGATTCTGCTGCCGTTCCTGATGCCGGTGTTGCTGGGCGGCTTCCTGGTGGTGCTGTTCATGCCGGTGCAGGACTCCCTGTGCCAGAAGCTGGGGGGCCGCAAGTCTCTCAGCGCCGGGGTGTCCACCGTCACTGTGTTCGTCCTCATCCTGGCGCCGCTGGCGCTGGTCGGGTGGATGGTGGCGCGCGAGGTGTTCCAGCTCGTGGGCCAGGTGCAGGTCCTGTTGGAGCAGCAACACCTGCGTCACCCGTTCCTCGCCAGCCTGCCGCTGGGCTTGGAGCGCTATCTCCGGCTGGACGTGGACAGCGCGGAGACGGAGCGGGCGCTCCTGGCCGCGATGACGGGCGGCGCGTCGTTGCTGCGCGACGTGGCGGCGGCGGGCACAGACCTGGTCATCAACCTGTTCCTGATGTCCGTGGCCATGTACTACTTCTTCCTCGACGGGCGCCGGCTGGTGGCCGAGGTCATGCGGCTCATCCCGCTGGACAGGCGCTACTTCGAGGCCTTCGCGCGCGAGTTCACCGACGTTGCCTACGCCATCATCTATGGCAACACCGTCACCGCGCTCATCCAGGGCGCCGTGGGCTTCGTCGGGCTGCTCATCGCGGGGGTGCCGCATGCCGGCGTGTGGGGCGCGGCCATGGTGCTGGTGGCGCTGGTGCCCGTGGGCGGCACGGCCCTGGTGTGGGGGCCCATTGGGGTGGTGCTCATCGCCGCCAACCAGGTGAGCGAGGGCGTGTTCCTCCTGGCCTGGGGCGCCTTCCTGGTGGGCAGCATCGACAACGTCATCCGGCCCCGGCTCTGTGGCTCGCGCATGGCGCTGCACCCGCTGCTCGTCTTCCTATCCATGTTCGGCGGGCTGGCCGTGTTCGGGATGATGGGCCTGCTGGTGGGGCCGCTCATCGCCTCCATCTTCATGGCCATGGTGCGCATCTACCGCCGGGACTTCCTGGGCATCGGCCGCGCCGAGCACCTGTCGGCCCATGACGAGAACACGTCGGCGCCTCCCATGTCCGAGCCCGCCTCCTCCCGCATGTCTCCCACGGCGTCGGCGATGGGACCCGCCGCGACGCTCAACGCCTGAGCGGCGAGAGAACCGCCGAGCCTGGACTTCCCCGACGGGGTGGGTGAACCTCCCTGGGGAATGACGACCGCCCGACACTCGATGGTTCGCTGGGGGCTGTGCTGTGCCCTGGTGGTGGCGCTGGCCTCGCCGCAGGCCCTGGCCGCCGAGGCGAAGCGGAAGGACTCGGGACCGGCGAAGCCGAGCGTCGTGGTGCTGGAGGCGGAGGGAGATGCGCGGCAGCGGCAGGCCCCTTTCCTGGAGGTGGCGCTGGATACGGGCTCTGGCGGCACGGTGGGAGACGCGCCGGCGCACCCGCCCCTGGCGCGGCTGACGTTGGGGGGCACGACGACGTGGCGCAACGCCTGCGCGCGGCCCGGCGTGAAGTCCTGTGGCGAATATGACCGGCTCCCGGCGAACGAGCGCCTGGGGGACACGGTGAGCTATGCGTCGTCGGTGCCGTACCTGGGCATCGCCGCCGAGCTGGAGCTGCTGCCGCTGGCGAACAGCGAATCCCTGCTGCGCGGCCTGGGCCTGTCGCTGGGTTACCGGCGTGGGTATTCCTCCACCAACGTGACGCTGGAGAGTGACGCCGGCCGGTCGACCACGCGCGAGGCGGTGGCCACCGACTCGGTGCTCACCGCGCAGGCGCTGTACCGCTACTTCTTCGGCATGGGGGAGGCGAACGCGCCGCTGGGCCATGCGGGGCTGCGCGCGGGCCTCCTCACCCGCGCCTTCGACGTGGACGCGTCCTCCAACAGCCCGCTCACCGGGACGCACCGCTTGTTCCCCGCCGTGGGGTTGGAGGTGTCGGTGCCGCTGCTGCGCTGGGTCCGGCTGGAGGGCGCGGGGCAGTTCTTCCTGAGCCCGAAGCCGGGCAAGGGCCTGGGCGCCGGCAGCGCGGCGCTGGACGCGGAGGTCAGCGACTACGGCACGTCGGTGTCCAGCTTCGGCTGGGAGGCGGAGCTGGGCGTCGGGGGCGACATCTGGGGGCCCTTCGGTTACTCGGTCCGCTTCCGCCTGTCCCGCTTCCAGGACACGTTCTCCGGCGCCGGCACGAAGCTGGGCTGGGATGAGGGCGGCGTGGCGGCTGAGACGTACTCCAGCCTCCACTGGGGCATCACCGCGTCCTACTGAGGCGCGTTGCCGGCTCCCACTCCGGCGCGGCGGAGGCGTAGGGTGCGGACATGTCCGAGCACGTGTCCCCCCAGGAGCTGCGCAGGAAGTGGAAGCTGGCGAACGCGGAGCCGCTGGAGGGCGGTCACCGGCTCGAGGCGTACCGCACGCTGGCGCAGAGCTGTCCCGCGTTCGTTCCCAATCTCCTGTCGTTGAGCCGCACGTTGCTGGCCGGCCGGCACGACGCGGCGGACCCGGAGGCCGCGGTGCCCGAGGCCGAGCAGGTGCTCCGCTCCGCGTCGGACGTCTCCGCGGGGGCCCCGGAGCCCCTGCTGGCGCTGGGACACTTCCTCGTCTCGGTGCGACAGGCGCCGGATGAGGCGGAGCGCGCCTTCTCCTCCGCGGCCAGCGCCGCGATGGCCTTGCTGGAGGAAGCGTGGGCGGGGTGGATTCACGCGCTGGGCGCGCAGGGACAACTGGAGGCGGCGCTGGAGGTGGAGGAACGGGCGCGGAGCCTCTTTCCCAGCTCCAAGGCGATTTCTCAGGCGGTGGCGTTCGCGCGAGCGCAGTCGGGTATGCGCTGACACGGGGCCCGCCACGTCAGGGCACGCGCTCCTGCGAACTCCGGCCGCCGGCCCGCACGGCTTGACGGTGCTGGGCAATCCGGTTGCGGGCCCACTCCGGGGCCAGCTCCAGCTCCTCCGGGAAGAAGAGGTCTTCGCCCAGCCCTTCGACGAGCACCTGGATGAGCGGGTCATCGGGGTACTGCGTGGCCGGGTCGTCGAACACCAGCCCCACGACGATTCCCGTCTGGCCCAGGAAGCGCTGGCTGATGGTGCCGTCCTCGGAGTGCGGCACGACCTTCACCTTCGCGCCAATGCGCACCGGTGCGCCGTCCACGTCATGACAGATGATGAGTGAGGGGTCCTGGATCATGGCGCGTAGGAACGGGGCTTGAGCGACTTCGAGATGACCACCAGCACGACGGTGATGACGACCCATGCGGGCAGGTGATGGGAGAGGACGTGCCGCCAGTCCTGCTCACAGGCGAGCTCTCCGAGCAGCGCGCCCGTCGAACCTACCGACAGGCCCGCCACCACGGCGCGCAGCGGCTGGAAGAAGGCCCCGCGCAGCGCGAACAGCGCCACCACCAGCGGCACCACGCCAATGGCCAGGTGACTGACGGTGCAGACCCAGCCCGGGAGTGATGGGTGACTGTGCGGCGTGCCCCGGGCGAGCACCAGGGCCGCCGCGCTGACCACCGCCAGCCCCACGCCCAGCCGGCGCATCCAGCGGCCCTTGGGAGACAGCGCGCCCCAGGCGCACACCGCGCTGGTTCCCACCAGCATGGCCAACAGGGGCGCGCGTGCCAGGAGCAGGGGGCCAGTGACCGCGCCCACCGCGAGCATCACCCCGGCCGCCAGCAGGCCCAGTCCCGCCGATGCCGCCATCAACCAGACGGCCTGCGTGCGCCAGCGCCGCACCGGACGGCGAAGCGCCAGTTCGCCTCGGGCCGCGGCGAGCACGCGCTCCAGCGCGGCGTTGTCCTTCGCGGGCGTCTGGGTGAGCAACTGGTCCAGGTCCATCGGTGGCTTCATCGCGCCACCTCCAGCTCCAGCTCGCCCAGCAGTTCGCGCAGCTTCTCGTAGCCCCGGTGCGCCCGCAGCCGCGCGGCGCCAGGGCTGATACCCCGCAGCGCGCCAATCTCCTCGAAGGACCAGCCCTCCACCTTGCTGAGCACCACGGCTTCACGGTGGTCCGGGTGGAGTTGTTGCAAGGCGTCCAGCAGGTGCCTGCGCAGCGACGGGTCGCTGTCATCCGGCGCCGGGGATGGGGGCGTCGCGGTGTCCTCCTGGGATGCATAGGCGTCTACGTGCCGCTGATGCCTCAGCGCGTCGCGCGCGGCGTTCGCGGCAATGGTCATCAGCCAGGGGGTGAAGCGGGTGCCGGGCTCGTAGCGGCCCCGCGAGCGGATGACGGACAAGAAGGTGGCCTGCAGCAAATCTTCCGCGAGCGCGCCATTGCGCACCATCCGGGCCAGGAAGCCTTGGACCCGCGGCGCGTGCCGCGCGAAGAGGTCCTCGAAGGCGTCCTGTGCTCCGTCGCGAAACCGTTCCATGAGTGCTTCGTCCGTTTGGCTCCGCATCACCCGACTCCTCTACGGGCCACCCGCGAAAGTGTTTCCGGCGGTCGCGATTCTCAAGGTTCGGTGGGGAAAGCTCTGGAAAGTCACGGGGTTGCGAACGCCAGCAACATCCCGTCCTGCCCTGGAGGGCGAGGCCGTTAGTGTTGGGCGCGGAGGCACCTCGGACGCGTGGACCATTGGAGCATCGAAGGCATGGGGGCGGGGTTGGTGGCAAGCCTGCTGGCGGGCACGGCGACGGGACTGGGCGCGCTGCCCGTGCTCGTCACCTCGGAGCTCAGCCGGAAGGCCCAGGACCGGATGTTGGGCTTCAGCGCGGGCGTGATGCTGGCGGCCACGTCCTTCTCGCTGGTCATCCCCTCGATGGAGTTGGTGAAAGGGCAGGGCCATGACGGGCCTTCGGCGGCACTGCGCGTGGCGGCGGGGGTGTTGCTGGGTGGGCTGTTCCTGCGCGTGTGGCACGACCTGATGCCGCACGAACACGCGCTCAAGGGCCACGAGGGCCATGGCGGCACGAAGTGGAACAGCGCGCTGCTGTTCGTGCTGGCCATGACGCTGCACAACTTCCCGGAAGGCCTGGCGGTGGGCGTGTCCTTCGCCGCGCCGCAGCCGGAGCTGGGTCTGTCGGTGGCGCTGGGAATCGGCGCGCAGAACATTCCCGAAGGCCTGGTGGTGGCGCTGGCGCTGCGGGCCACGGGGGCGTCCGCGTCGCGCGCCGCGTTCCTGGCGCTGCTCACCGGCCTGGTGGAGCCGGTCGGAGCGCTGTTCGGCCTCCTGGCCCTGTCACTCAGCTCCGCGCTGCTGCCGTGGGGGCTGGCCTTCGCGGGCGGGGCGATGCTCTATGTCATCAGCCACGAGATGATCCCGGAGAGCCACCGCGGCGGCTTCGAGCGCGAGGCCACCACCGGCCTCATGTGGGGCTTCGTGCTCGCGCTGGTGCTGGACATGTCGCTGGGCTGACGCGGCCCGAGGGGACTACGCGGGCAGCAGCACCAGTCGGGCAATCTCCGGGGGCGCGCCCACGCGCATGGGGGGACCCACGAAGCCACAACCCCGGCTGACGTAGATGAGCGAGTCGCCCGTGCGGCTCAGGCCCGCGTTGCGGTCTCCCCAGATGAGGTCGCCCATCAGGTTGCCCGGGAACATCTGTCCGCCGTGCGTGTGCCCTGAGACTTGGAGCCCCACGCCGCGCCGGGCCACCTCGTCGAAGTTGGATGGCTGGTGCGCCAGCAGCACGGAGGCGCGGTCGGGCCGCACGTCGCGCAGCGCCGCGTCCAGGTCATAGCCGCGCTCGCCCATGCGGTGCGCGCTCCAGTCGTCCACACCCGCCAGTTGGAAGGAGGCCGCGCCGTCGCCAATGGACACGGAGCGGTTGCGCAGCGTGTGGATGCCCAGCCCCTCCAGGAAGGCGACCCACGAATCGGCGCCCGAGTAATAGTCGTGGTTGCCGGTCACGAACCAGGTGCCGTACCGCGCGCTCAGCTTCCCCAGGCTGGCGGCGAAGCCCCCCAGCGCATTCACGGAGCCGTCCACCAGGTCCCCGGTGATGGCGATGACGTCCGGCTTGAGTGCGTTGGTGCGGGACACCAGCTCATCCATGAAGCGGCGCTGAATCACCCCGCCGATGTGGATGTCGGTGAGCTGCACCAGCGTGAGGCCTTCCAGCTCGCGCGGCAGGTGGGGCAGCCGCACGGGGATGTCTCGCACATCGGGTGGGTGGTACGCGCGCCAGCCGCCGTAGGAACTCATCGCCACGCCCGCGAGCCCCGCGCCCACCGCGAGCCCCTGACCCAGCAGCGCCCGGCGCTCCGGCGACGCGGGCGCGGTGGGGGCCGTCGTCTCCGTGCGTGCCTTGCGGCGCTCACCCCACGCGGCCAGGGCCCGTACCAGGTCCACCGCCAGGGTGAACATGAGCAGGTAGAGGACCAGGCCAATCCACAGGAGGAAGACGATGCCCAGGCGCCGGGCGCCCTCGGAGGGCAGCACGGAGCCAATGGCCCGCGCGCTCAGGGCTCCGACGAAGCCCACGGCGAACAGACCCTGGGCGGTGCGCCGCAGCCACTTGCGCTTCGTCACGTCACGGACGAGCCGGCGGTAGAGATAGACATGGCCCACCGTCAGGACGGCGAGCACGGGAACGAAGAAGAGGAGCAGGCTGACCCAGCGTGGCATCGGGAATCCTGCATAACGAATGCGTTCTCGCCGCGCTCCAGGATTCCAGGGGGGCAGGCGGGAAGGCGGCATGGGCACACCCCTGGCCCCTTTCCCACGCCGCCGCGCCGGGGCAGGCTTCGCCATCCCGCGAGGCCGATACCCGGTTCACGCACCCCTTCGAGGTCGTCATGCTCCGCTCCCTGCTGGTTCCCATGCTCCTGGCTGTCTCGCTGCTCGGCTGTGGCGACGACGAAAGCGTCAACCCCGACTCGGGAGACCCGACCAAGGTGACGTACGCGGAGTCGCTCAATGTGGACCTGGCCGAGATGACCCGCCTGGAAAGCGGGCTCTACATCCAGGACACCTTCGTCGTGGAGGATGGCGCGCAGGCCCAGGCGGGCAATCGCGTGCAGGTGCGCTACACGGGCTACCTGCCGGACGGCCGCAGCTTCGACGCCACCGGCAATGGGCCCGCCATCGGCTTCACCCTGGGCACGGGTCAGGTCATCGCGGGCTGGGATGAAGGCATCGCCGGCATGCGCGTGGGGGGCCGTCGCCGCCTCATCATCCCGTCGTCCCTGGGTTATGGCGCCACCGGCTCGGGCAGCCGGATTCCGCCGTACACGGTCCTCATCTTCGACACCGAGCTCGTGTCCGTCCGCTGACGGAGGCGAGGAACTCCGCTCGTCGACGTGCTATAGGATTTCCTTGTCTTCCGGGAAGTCCGGGTCGGTGTGGACCGGCCTGGAGGTTCGTGGTGACCCGGAATGGGGGAGGCGAGCGATGTCGCGGTCCGAGGCGGAGATGAGTTTGGAGGGCCCCCGAGCAGCAGTCCCGGGGGAGGGAGCGTTCCACGGGCTGCTCACGCAGCCGTCGTCCGAGGTGGCGGCGCAGCTCTACGAGGAACTGGGGAGCTCCCAACGCGAGCGGCTCCAGAAGGAGGCCGCGCAGGCCGCGGTGGCGGAGCGCCAGCGTCTGGCGGAAGTCCTGCGCCAGGCCCGCGACTTCTCGGGCGCGGCGCGCCTGCTGGATGGCTGCGGCGCCGCGGCCCTGGTGGCGGAGCTGTACGTCCAGGGCGGGCGTTACGTGGACGCGGCGGAGGCGTACCTGCGCGCGGGTGAGGTGGAGCGCGCCGCGGCCGCTTTCGAGCGGGGCGGCGCCATGGAGCGCGCGCTGGAGGCCTACCGCGGCCTGGGCGCGCGTGAGGCCATGGCGCACTGCCTGGTGCGTCTGGGGCGTCCGTACGAGGCGGCGCAGCTCTACCGCGAGCTGGGCCAGCCGCACGCGGAGGTGGAAGCGCTCGCGAGCGTTCCCTCCGGTGACCCGCGTCACCTGGAGTCCGTGCTGCGCATGTGCAAGCTGCTGGATGGCGAGGGCTTCACTCGGCGTGCGCTGGCGCTCCTGGCCGACACGGTGCGCGGCACGGAGTCGGCGCGGGGAGACCCGGCGCTGGCGGCGGAGAAGGCCCGGCTGCTGCGCCGCCTGGGCATGGACGCGGAGGCCGAGGCCGTCATCGCGCGTCTGCCCTCGAACGCGGCGGCGCCGGAGTCCAATGGCTACCACTACCTGAAGGCCATCCCCATCTTCGGAGAGCTGTCGCTCGAGGACATGAAGGACCTGTACCGCGTGGCGCGGCAGGTGCTCATCCCGGCGGGCGCGGTGCTGCTGGAGAAGGGCTCGCCGGGCAGCGGCCTCTTCGTGCTCCTGGAGGGCGAGGTGGACGTGTTCAGCGGGCCGGAGACGGACGCGCGCCGGCTCAACACGCTGGGGCCTGGCGCCTACCTGGGAGAAATCTCCCTGGTGCAGGATGCCCCGGTGTCCGCCCAGGTCCGCGCGCGCACGGCGGTCCGCGCCCTGCGCGTCACCCGCGCGGGTTTCCAGCACTACCTGGACACGCATGACGCGGCGGCGCTGCGCATCTTCCGCCTCTTCACGCACAACCTCGCGGCGCGCGTGCGGGCGCTCAGCACCTGACGGCACGCATGTCTGTCATTCCGGGCTCGCGTATTCGCACCCGCGCCCGGATTGACAACACGGCGTCTGTGCTTTAATTCAAACGCATCATGAGGCCCGTCTTCTTCAACGCCCTGCTGTGTGCGCGCACGTTCGCGCCGGCGGCGGACGTGTGCCTCGCCCCCCGTCACGAGGTTCTGCTCGACATTTGAGTTGGCGGACCGGTGTCTCCGGCGCGCGGGTTGGCTGGTTCCCGTGTGCCGTGAGCCCCGGCTCCGCCCTCTCTCTTGCCGCGTCCTCGTGTGCCCTCACGCGTCCCTGATCGGGCCTGACGTGCCCCTCCGGCGAGTCGCGCGTGCGTGCCGCTGAGGCGTTCGCGGCGTCATCCCTTCATCTCAACCAGCGCCTCAATTCAACCCGCGGGCCTCGCTGCTCGACGGGAACGGGAGTCCTTCATGTCTCGCCACACACGCATCGAGCGGTACCGCAACATCGGCATCATGGCGCACATCGACGCGGGGAAGACGACGCTCACCGAGCGCGTCCTCTTCTTCACCGGTCGCATCCACTCCGTGGGAGAGGTGCACGACGGAGCCACGGAGATGGACTGGCTGCCGCAGGAGCGGCAGCGCGGCATCACCATCACCTCCGCGGCCACCACCGCGTTCTGGCAACCCCGGCAGGGGATGGGCGCGGGTGTGCCCCACCGCATCAACGTCCTGGACACCCCAGGGCACGTGGACTTCACCATCGAAGTGGAGCGCTCGCTGCGCGTGCTGGACGGCGCGGTCGCCGTCTTCGACGCGAGCCAGGGCGTGGAGCCCCAGTCGGAGGCGGTGTGGCGGCAGGCGGACCGGTACAACGTGCCGCGCATCGCCTTCATCAACAAGATGGACAAGGTGGGCGCGGACTTCGCCATGAGCGTCGCGTCCATCCAGGCGCGGCTGGGCGCGCGGCCGGTGGCCGTGCAGTGGCCCCTGGGCGAGGGCTCGGCGTTCCGCGGGCTGGTGGACCTGGTGCGCATGCGGGCCGTGATGTTCGACGGGGAGGACGGAAGCTTCGTCGACGGACAGGCCGTGCCGGAGGCGGTGCGCGCGGAGGTGGAGGCGCAGCGACTGCGGCTCATCGAGGCATGCGCGGACGAGGACGCCACCGTGCTGGAGAAGTTCGTGGACGGGCGGTTGGAGGACATCACCGCGGAGGACCTGGAGCGCGCGCTGCGCTCGGGCACGCTCGCGCGGACGCTGGTGCCGGTGCTGTGCGGGTCGGCCTTCAAGAAGAAGGGAGTGCAGATGTTGCTGGACGCCATCGTCAACTACCTTCCCGCGCCGTCGGACATGCCCGCCGTGCAGGGCTTTGTTCCGGGCAAGGAGGCGCGTGTGTCCCGGCCCGTATCCGATTCGGGGCCGCCTTGCGCCCTGGCCTTCAAGCTCATGAGCGACAAGGCCGTGGGCGGCATCGTGTTCCTCCGCGTCTATTCGGGCACGCTGCGCGCGGGCACCGTCCTGCTCAACCCCGCCACCGGGCGGCGTGAGCGGGTGGGGCGCTTGATGTTCATGCATGCCAACCGCCGCGAAGAAGTGGCGGAGGTCCATGCGGGAGACATCTGCGCGGCGCTGGGCCTGAAGGGCGTGCGCACGGGCGACACGTTGTGCGACCCGGCGGAGCCCGTGGTGCTGGAGTCGCTGGGCGTCATGGAGCCCGTGGTGCAGCTCGCCGTGGAGGCGCGCTCGCCCGCGGAGTTGACGAAGCTGGAGGACGGCCTTCACCGGCTGGCGGCGGAGGACCCGTCACTGCGTGTGGGCGTGGACCCGGAGAGCGGCCGGTGCTGCTGTCCGGCATGGGTGAGCTGCACCTGGAGGTGGTGGTGGACCGCTTGAGGACAGAGCACGGCGTGGAGGCCCGCGTGGGCCAGCCCAAGGTGGCCTGGCGCGACACGCTCCGGCGCCAGGTGCGTCAGGAGTACCGCCACGTCCGCCAGTCGGGCGGGCCCGGACAGTACGCGTACGTGGTGCTGGACGTGGGGCCGGCGCCGCGTGGCGCGGGGCTCGTCTTCACGGACGACACGCGCGGGGGCACCATTCCCAAGGAACTGGTGCCCGCCATCGAGAAGGGCGTGGCCGGGGCCATGGCCCGAGGCGTGCGGGACGGCGTGCCGCTGGTGGACGTGGAGGTGCGGCTCTTGGATGGGGACACGCACGTGCGTGACTCCACGCCCCAGGCCTTCGCCGTGGCCGGCTCCCTGGCGCTCCAGGCGGCGGCGCACAGGGCGGGCGTGCAGCAGTTGGAGCCGGTGATGGAGGTGGAGGTCACCACGCCCGAGGAGTACCTCGGCGAGGTGTTGGGGGACCGGCGGCGCGGCGGGGGCGGGTGCTGGGCATGGAGGCGCGCGGCGTGGTGCGGCTCATCTCCGCGCGGGTGCCCATGGCCAGCCTCTTCGGCTACGTCACCGGGCTGCGAGGCCGCACCCAGGGCCGGGCCCAGGCCAGCATGCGTCTGGGCGCGTACGAGCCGGTGCCAGAGGCACTCCAGGCCTCTTCCGCGGCGGAGGCCCGCGCCTGAGGTGAAGGGCGGCCCCGGGAGCCAGGAGTGGCTCCCGGGGCCTGTAGGGCATTCCGGGTCTTTCGACTTGGAAGGATCTGGACCCTGTACAAATGTCCATCAGGGGCCACAAAACCGGAAAGCAAGCCGTTGATTTCACGGGACTTCCGGGACGGGAAAGTGCAGGGTCCCGCGCCGATTCTCCGGAATGGGTAGGGGAGACCCCCTGTTCCCATCCGTTCCCAAAGCGGTTCGGCCGGCCGGGCCCGACCGCGCACCGCCAGCGCCCCGGACATGCGTCCGACTGGGCGCGCTGCGCGGGCTTCCTCCCCTGGGGAGGAGGCGGGCTCTCTTCAACGTCAGGAACCCATGACTTTCGACGAACTTCAGCTTCACGACACCCTCCTGCGCGCCGTCAAGGCGGAGGGTTACACCACCCCCACGCCCATCCAGCAGAAGGCCATCCCCCACGCGCTGGCGGGGCGGGATGTGCTCGGCGTGGCCCAGACGGGCACGGGCAAGACGGCGGCCTTCGCGCTGCCCATCCTCCAGCGGCTGTCCGCCAAGGCGCCCGCGGGCGGGGCGCGCCCGGTGCGCTGCCTGGTCCTGACGCCCACGCGCGAGCTGGCGGGGCAGGTGGGCGACAGCTTCGGGACCTACGGCAAGGGGCTTCCCCTGCGTCACGCCGTCATCTTCGGTGGCGTGGGCCAGAATCCGCAGGTCCAGACGCTGCGCAGTGGCGTGGATGTGCTGGTGGCCACGCCGGGCCGCCTGCTGGACCTGATGGAGCAGGGCTTCGTGTCGCTGCGCTCGCTCGAGGTGTTCGTGCTCGACGAGGCGGACCGCATGCTCGACATGGGCTTCATCCACGACGTGCGGCGCGTCATCAAGGCGCTGCCGCCCAAGCGGCAGACGCTGTTCTTCAGCGCCACGCTGCCCCCGGACATCGTGGACCTGGCGCGCAGCATCCTCACGGACCCCATCCGCGTGGAGGTGACGCCGGCGTCCAGCACCGCGGAGACGGTGAGCCAGCAGGTGTACTTCGTGGAGCGCGAGCAGAAGCGCGGGCTGCTGACACACCTGCTGAAGGAAGGCGACATCCGCCGCGCGCTCGTCTTCACCCGCACCAAGCACGGCGCGAACCGGGTGGCGAAGCAGCTGGAGGGCGCGGGCGTCAGCTCGGCGGCCATCCACGGCAACAAGAGCCAGAACGCCCGTGAGCGCGCGCTCGACGAGTTCCGCTCCGGGACGCTCCGCGTGCTCGTGGCGACGGACATCGCCGCGCGCGGCATCGACATCGACGGGCTGAGCTACGTCGTCAACTACGACCTGCCCAACGTGCCGGAGCAGTACGTGCACCGCATTGGCCGCACCGGCCGCGCGGGGGCCAGTGGCACCGCTGTGTCGTTCTGCGACGCCGAGGAGCGCGCGTACCTGCGCGACATCGAGCGCACCATCCGCCGCAACGTGCCCGTGGTGGAGGACCATCCGTACCGCTCGGGCCAGCCCGCGCCGCGTCCCGTGAGTCATGCGTCCGGCGCCGCGCCGGAGGCTCGTCCTTCGGGCAACGGTGGGCGGCCTCAGGGCACGCCGCGTCCCGCGGGCAACGGTGGGGGCGGCGGGCACTCCGCGGGGCTTCGCGCCGCCGCCGGGGGGCCGTGGTGGCGCTGGCGGCGGAGGCCGTGGGCAGGGCCGTCCCGAAGGTGGCCGCTCGGCGCAGGGCTCCGGTGGCAACTCCAGCCGGGGTGGCCAGGGCGGTTCCAGGGGTTCGGGTGGCGGCCGTCCCGCGGTGGCGCAGGCTCCGGCGAAGGCCCCCGAGGCCTCCCCGCTTCCTCCGCGTCGCCCGTCGCCCAAGTGGTTCTGAGCGGCTGAGGCCAGGCGGCGGCTCCGGCCCGCCGTGAAGTCCAGGAAGGGAGCTCGCGCCAACGGGGCGGGCTCCCTTTCGCGTGTCAGTGGAGGACCATCAGCGCCATGGAGCCAAAGGCGAGCGCCATGGCCAGGATGCCCCAGCGGAACCACTTCTGCGTGAGCTGCAGGTAGTCGTCGAACGAGGCCCCGGTGTCGCCGAGCGCCTCGGCCATGGCCAGCTGCCGCGCCTGGATGGGGCGCAGCGTCTGGCTCCAGACGATGCCGCACAGCATGAAGCAGACCTGTCCCGCGGCGAGCGCCGGGTTTGTCCACAGGGGGATGTCCTGGAGGTGCGCGCGCAGCATGCCGGTGGCGGCGAGCGCGAAGACGCTGGGCACCAGCAGGTACTTGTCGGTGAACTGCACCAGTCGCAGGGCATAGACAATCACCCGGGGCTCGCGCGTCCTGTCCGCGAGCAACCGCCACACGGCCGTCACGACGATGTCGCCCAGGAACACCACGACGGCGATGAGGTGCAGGAGCTTCAGGACGTTGTGGACGTTCATGGGGCGGGTGTCGGACGTGGGATGAGCGCGAGCAGGTGCTGGGCGAGCACCGCCGCGTGCGGGTCGCGGAGCAGCGACAGGTGGGTGCCAGGGACGGGGTAGGCCGAGCAGGCCTGCTGCGTCAACTGGCGCCAGCCGAGCGTGCCGTCTTGCACGAGCGCGTCGAGCGCCGCCGTGCTGGGGCCACTGCGGTCCTCCGCGCGGAACACCGCCAGGGGCACCGGTTGTCCACGGCGGGGCCGGTAGTTCAGGGCGTCGTGGGCCCGCGCCACGTTGAGGATGCCCTGCACGTGGACGGGCTGCGCGCCTTCGGGGAGGACCGCCGCGGCCTGGAGCCGTGCGACGAAGAACTGGAGCCGCTCGGCTTCACCCATGGCGCGCACTTCGGGCAGGGCGAGGTCGATCTTCACGTTGAAGAACGCCTCCATGATGCCGGCGAGGTGGAGCATCCACTGCGCCGTGTCCCAGCCCTCGCCCTGCGGCCGGGTGACGTCGGGGAAGGGCGCCAGGGTATCCAGCATGGCGACGACGCCCACCTCGCGTCCGCGGGCCTTGAGCTCCTGGGCCAGCTCGTAGGCGATGTGTCCGCCCATGGAGTGTCCACCGACCGAGTAGGGACCTTCGGGCTGCAGGGCCAGGATGGCGTCCGCGTACCACGTGGCAATGGCCTCCACCGTCTCGTGTGGTGGCACGTCGCCATCCAGGCCCTGGGGCTGGAGGCCGAACACGGCGACGCCTTCCAGATGCCTGGCGAGGGACAACAGGTAGAACGGCGTCGAGCCTCCACCGGGCACCAGGTAGAGCACCGGCGTCCGGTTCGCGTTCGTCGCGCCGGCCATGAGTGCGTGGGCCTCGGGGGTGAGCGGCACCAGCGGAGAGACGGCCGCGTTCTCGGTCCGGAGGACCGCCGTGAGCTGCGCGGGCGTCGGGTTCCTGAACAGGGACACCAGCGGAAGCGGGCGGCCCAGACGCTTCTCCACCGCGAGCTTCATCTTGAGCGCCAGCAGTGAGTGGCCGCCCAGGTCGAAGAAGCTGTCGTGGATGCCCACGGCGCGCACCCCGAGCACCTCCTCGAAGAGCCGGACCAGCTCCAGCTCCAGGGCATCACGCGGCAGGCCCTCCAGGGCGGTGACGCGCGCGTCGGCGAGCTCCATCGCGCTCAGCGCCCGCGTGTCCACCTTTCCGTTGGGTGCGAGCGGCAGCGCGTCCAGGAGGACGAACTGCCCAGGCACCATGTTCGCCGTGAGCTGCTGCTCGACGAAGCTCCGGAGCTCGGTGGGCTCGGGGCGCTGCGCGGACGCATGGGGCACCACGAAGGCCACCAGCCGGGAGTCTCCACCCGTGCCGCGCACCAGCGCGACGGCTTCACGCACCGCCGGGTGCCGGGCAATCGCGGCTTCGACCTCGCCCAGCTCGATGCGATGCCCGCGCAGCTTCACCTGCCGGTCGGCGCGGCCCACGAACAGGAACGTGCCATCCGCCAGCCGGCGGACCACGTCACCCGTCTTGTACATGCGCAGCGTCGGGCCTCCGGGGAAGGCGTGTTCGATGAAGCGCGACTGCGTCAGCTCCGGGCGGTTGAGGTAGCCGCGCGCCAGGCCGGGCCCCGCGAGATAGAGCTCTCCGGGGACACCCTCCGGGACAGGGCGAAGCCTGCCATCCAGGATGAGCGCTTCCATTCGATGGATGGGCAGGCCAATGGGCTCGGTCGGGCCGTGCGCGCCCACCTGTCCGGGCAGGCACCGGTGCGCCAGCGAATCGATGGTCGCCTCGGTCGGTCCGTAGAGGTTCCACACCTCCGCCTTCGAACGGCTGAAGAGCGTGGCGACGGTCGCGGAGGGCAGGGGCTCTCCACCCACGCACACGCGCCGGAGCGCCGGGAGGTTCGCGAAGCCGGGCTCCTCCACCAGCGCCGTCAGCAGCGAGGGCACCAGTTGGAGCACGGAGACGTCGCGCTCGCGCAGCACACGGGCCAGGTGCTCCGTATCGGCGCCAAGGCCGTGCGGCGCCAGCACCAGCCGGGCACCCACCATCAGCGGGGCGAACAGCTCCCAGACCGAGGCGTCGAAGCTGAGCGACGTGCGCTGGAGCACCCGGTCTTCGAGACCCAGCGGCATGGCGTCGGCCATCCACGCCATGTGATTGGCCAGGGCGGAATGCTCAATCAGCACGCCCTTGGGCTGCCCCGTCGAGCCGGAGGTGAACAGGCAGTACGCCAGCGCGCCGCTCCGCGGCTCGAACGACTCCAGGGTGTCATCCCCGAGCACCACCACGTCGGCCCCCGGGAACCGCGAGGTGAGGTGCGCTTGCGTGATGACCACCCGCGCGCCGCTGTCCTCGAGCATGAACGTCAGCCGCTCGCGGGGGTAGGCCGGGTCGAGCGGGACGTAGGCCGCGCCCGTCTTGAGGATGCCGAGCAGCCCCGCCATCATCCCCACGGAGCGTTCCACGGCGAGGGCCACCAGCGCTCCCGGTGTGACGCCGCGCTGGACCAGCGCCTGGGCAACGGCCTTCGCGCGAGCCTCCAGGGCCGCGTAGGTGAGGGTGCCGTCCTCGGCCTCGACGGCGATGGCCGTCGGCGTCTTCGCCGCCTGGGCCGCGATGACCTCATGCACGGCGGGAAGGGACGGTGTCGCCTCCGGTGCGCGAGGCGTGAGCCGGGCACGCTCCTCGGCGCCCATCAGGTCGACATCCACGACCTTCGACCGCGGTTCGGCGGCCAGCCGAGTGATGAAGCCCGTCAACTGGCGCACCATCGCCTGGATGCGCCATGCATCGAAGAGGTCGCGGTCGTATTCCAGCACGCCTTCGAACCCCTGGGCCGTCTCGGACAGCGTCAGGGTGAGGTCGAACTTGGCGGCGCCACTGGGGATGGCCACCGGGGTGACCTCCAGGCCCGGCAGCGCCATCTTCGCGGTGTGCGTCTGCTGGTACGCGAGCATCACCTGGAAGAGCGGACTGGTTCCGAGCACGCGCTCCGGCTTGAGCACCTCGACCAGCTTCTCGAAAGGGACGTCCTGGTGCTCATGGGCGTCGAGCACCTGGCGGCGGACGCGCTGGAGGAGCTCGAGGAACGTGGGCTCGCCGCCCAGGTCGATGCGCAGGGGCAGCGAGTTCACGAAGAACCCGATGAGCGGCTCCGTCTCCGCGATGCGGCGGCCCGCGAACGGTGAACCGATGACCACGTCGTCCTGCCCGCTCACCCGGCCCAGGTAGGCGCCAAAGGCGGCGAGCAATGCCATGTAGGCCGTCACCCCTTGTTCACGGCAGAGCGAGGTGAGGGCCTGGGCCACGTCGGGCGCCAACGACAGCGGCTCGGTGGCACCCCGGTGACTCCGGACCGCGGGCCGGGGCCTGTCAGTCGGCAGGTCCAGCACGGCGGGCGCACCCGCGAGCGCCTTGCGCCAATGGCCGAGTTGATGCTCCCGGGCCTGGCCGTCGAGCCAGCTCCGCTGCCACGCCGCGTAGTCCGTGTACTGGATCGGAAGGGCCGGAAGCGCCAGGGGCTCGCCCTGGACCTCCGCGGCGTAGAACGCGGAGAACTCACGCATCATCACGCCGAAGGACCAGCCGTCGGACACGATGTGGTGCATGGCCACGAGGAGCACGTGTTCGTCGTCCGCGCGCTTGAACAGGTGCACGCGCACCACGGGGCCCACGTCCAGTGCGAAGGGTCGGGCGGACTCCTCGGCCAGCCGCTGGTCGAGGCTCGCCGCGCCAGCGTGGCGGAGGTCCTCTGTGGTCAGCGTGAGCACCGCGTCGGCCACCCGGGCCACCGGCAGACCGTCGACGAGCGGGAAGTTCGTCCGGAGGACCTCATGGCGCTCCAGCACGCGCTGGAGGCTCCGTCGCAACGCGGCCTCGTCCAGCGAGCCGCGCAACGTGAACGCGATGGGGATGTTGTAGGCCGCGCTCTCTCCTTCGAGCTCGGCGAGGAATCGCAGCCGCTCCTGCGCGAACGAAAGGGGTCGGTCTCCGGGGCTCGTCAGCCGGACCAGCGGCGGAAGCTGGGGTGCGGCCTCCTTGGCGGCAATCACCGCCGCCAGTGCCGTCAGCGTCGGCTGCTCGAAGATGGCGGAGAGGGGCACGTCGACACCGAACGTCCTCCGCACGCGGCTCATGACCTGCGCGGCCAGAAGCGAGTGCCCGCCCAAGTCGAAGAAGTTGTCCTCCGCGCCAATCGGACGGCGCTCCAGGAGCGACTCCCACAGGGAGGCCAGCGTCTGCTCGGTGGGCGTACGCGGGGGCACGAAGCGCGTCTCGCTCGCGGACGCCTCGAAGCGCGGCGGCGGTAGACGTCGCTTGTCCACCTTGCCGCTGGACGACAACGGCAGCTCCTCCAGGTGGATGAACTGCGCGGGCACCATGAACTCCGGGAGCTTCTTCCGGGCGTACTCGCGGAGCGCGTGCACCTCCACGGGCTGGGCCGAGACGACGTAGGCAATCAGGGCCTTCACGCCCCCCTGCGCGCCCGCGGAATGAACGTTGGCCACGGCCTTCGCCACACCGGGGTAGGAGGCGAGCACCGCTTCGATTTCACCCAGTTCGATGCGATAGCCACGGAGCTTGACCTGATGGTCGATGCGCCCGAGGTACTCGAGGTTGCCATCCTTGCGCCAGCGGACCAGGTCTCCGCTCCGGTACAGCCGTGCGTCGGGCTTGAACGGATGCGGGATGAACTTCTCGCGCGTGAGCTCCTCGCGGTTCAGGTAACCGCGGGCGACACCGACGCCTCCGATGTGCAGCTCGCCCGGGACGCCAATGGGCAGCAGTGCGCCGTGGCGGTCCAGGACGTACCCCTCCAGGTTGAGGGCGGGGCGCCCGATGGGCGGAGCACCCGGGTCGTCCTGCCGGCAGTGGCCGAGCGTGCTGATGATGGACACCTCGGTGGGGCCATAGGCGTTGACGAACTGGACGCCGGGCCGCGCCCATGTGTGGACGACCTCTGGCGGAAGGGCCTCTCCCGCGGACGTCAGCATGCGAAGCGAGGGGTACTCGCGGTCGGTGGGGAGGGCCGCATACGACGTCGGAGGCAGCACCATGTGCGTGACGCCGTGAGCCAGCAGCACCTTGGCCAGTTCGTCGCCCGCGAGCAGCGTGTCCGCGGGGGCCACCACGAGCCGGCCCCCGTTGGTCAGGGCCATGACGATTTCCCAGACCGAGACGTCGAAGGAGATGGAGGAGAACTGGAGCATGACGCAGCTCGCGTCAGCGCCCAGCTCGTGCCGCTGCATCTCGATGACGTTCGCGAGCCCCCGGTGCTCCAGAATCACGCCCTTGGGTCTGCCCGTGGAGCCCGAGGTGTAGATGACGTAGGCGGCGTTCTCCATGCGAACGCCACTGTCGGGATTGCCGGTGGGCGCGGCATCCGCGGGCTCGTCCAGCCAGAGCGTCCGTACCTGCGGCGCGCGCCACTTCTGCTCCGCCGCATGGGTGCTCACCATGAGCGCGGCGCCCGAGTCCTCCAGGATGCCGTTGAGCCGATCCTTCGGGTACGAGAGGTCGAGCGGGACGTAGGCCGCCCCCGCCTTCCAGATGGCGAGCAGGCCGATGAGCATCTCGAACGACCGAGGCACGGCCAGGGCCACCAGCTTCTCCGGGCCGGCGCCCATCGCGATGAGCTGGTGCGCGGCGCGGTTGGCCCGGCGGTTCAGCTCGCCATACGTGAGCCGCTCCTGCCCCAGTTCGAGCGCGATGGCATCCGGCGTTCGCTCCGCGTGTTCCTCCACGAACCGGTGGGCCGGGACGTGGCGGGTGGGCGCCACCACGCGCCCCTGGGTGAACGCGGCGACGACGCCGCGCTCCTGCTCGGGGAGGAGCGCGAGCTCAGACAGCCGCTTCTCCGGATGCGCCACCGCGTCGGCGAAGAGCACCTGGAGGTGGGCGACCATCCGCCCGATGCGGTCCGCGTCGAAGAGGTCCGTGCTGTACTCGATGACACCGGACAGCCCTTCGCGCGTGGGCTCGAAGCTCAGGGTGAGGTCGAACTTCGCGCTCTCGATCTCCAGGTCGATGGGCTCCAGCGCCAGCTCCGGAAGGCTCAGGTGGCCCTCCGGGGTGTTCTGCAGCATCAACATCACCTGGAACAGCGGGGCGTGGCTCAGGTTCCGCTCGACCCCGAGCGCCTCGACAATCTTCTCCAGGGGAACGTCCTGGTACGCGTAGGCCTCCAGCGCGGAGGCACGGACGCGCGCGACGAGCTCCTCGAAGGTCGGATTGGCGGACAGGTCGATGCGCAGTGGCAGGGTCCCGACGAAGAAGCCAATCAGGGACTCGAGCTCCGCGCGGTCGCGGTTGGCCACGGGCGTGCCGATGACGATGTCATCCTGCCCGGTGATGCGCGCCAGGTAGGCCGCGAAGCCGCCCATGAGGACCATGAAGCTGGTTCCACCCGTGCGCAGGCTCAGGGCCTCGATGGCCTCGCTCAGCGCCTTGCCCAGGGCGATGCGCTCGGTGGCACCGCGCATGCTCGTCCGGGGAGGACGAGGCCGGTCCATGGGCAGGTCCAGGGCCGACGGCGCGCCATGAAGCTTCTTTCGCCAGTGGCCGAGCCGCTGCTCCAGCACCTCGCCCTGGAGGTGCCGCCGCTGCTGGTACGCGAAGTCCCGGTAGTCGACGGGGAGCTCGGGCAGCGTCACCGGCTGGCCGGAGACACGTCCGGCATAGAGCTGGGAGAGCTCACGCACGAGCACGCTGATGGACCAGCCGTCACCGACGGTGTGATGCATCGTCGCGACGACGACGTGTGCCGCCTCGTCGAGCCGGAACAGCTTCGCGCGGAACAGCGGGCCGTTCGTCAGGTCGAACGGTCGCGTGGCCTCCTCCGCGATGAGCAGGCGAAGCGCCTCAGGGGATGTCTCTCCCAGGGTGACCTGCTCGAACGGAACGCCCTGGTTCGCCCGCGGCTCTTGCCACACGCGGCCATCTCGCTCGACGAAGCGCATCCCGAGCACGGGGTGCCGCCGGACGATGTCGGACAGGCTTTCCTGGAAGGCGCTGACATCCAATGTGCCCGTCAGCCGCAGCGCCATGGGCAGGTTGTAGGCCGCGGTGCCGGGGTAGAGCTGATCCAGGAACCAGAGCCGCTCCTGGGAGAATGACAGCGGAATGGCGGCGCCCTTGGGCGCCGGTTCAATCCGGGCAAGCGTCAGCGTCTGGCTTCCCCGGCGGGCATCGAGCACCTGGCTCAAGGAGGCGATGGTCGGATTCTCGAAGAGGTCGGAGACGCGGAACGCACCGTCCACGTCGCCGCGAATCCGCGCGACGACCTGCATCGCGAGCAGCGAGTGCCCACCCAGTTGGAAGAAGTCCTGGTCCCGTCCGACAACGCCGCGTCCCAGGACCTGCTCAAAGGCCCGTGCCACGGTCGCCTCCGTGGGCGTGCGAGGCGGCTCCGATGGGCGCTCGGCTTGCACTGGCGCTACAGGGGCGGGGAGCGCACGGCGCGCGACCTTGCCACTGGGCGTCCGGGGCAGCTCGGGCAACGGCACGAACAGCGCGGGAACCATGTACTCGGGCAGGTCCTTGGCGAGGAAGTCGGGCAGCTCGGCCAACGGCACCGTCTCCGGGACGACGTAGGCCACCAGCCGCTTCTCGCGCGTGGCATCACCGTCGACGATGACCGCCGCATCGCGGACATCGGGGTGGGCACACAGGGCGCGCTCAATCTCGCCGGGCTCCACACGGAAGCCGCGAATCTTGACCTGGTCGTCCGCGCGGCCGAGGAACTCGATGCTCCCCCCCACCGTCAACTGGCCAAGGTCCCCGGTCCGGTACGCCCGCACGGGGGGAGACAGGGGCAGGTCGACGAAGCGCTCGGCGGTGAGGTCCGGCCGTGACAGGTAGCCGTCGGCGAGGCACGTGCCCGCCAAATAGAGCTCTCCGGGCACACCCACCGGGACGGGACGCTGGTTCGCGTCGAGCACGTGGACCGCCGCGTTGGCGATGGGCCGCCCGATGGACGGCAGCCCAGGCCAGTGCCGCGGGTCACCCTCCAGTTCGTGCGCCGTCACCACATGCGACTCAGTGGGGCCGTAGTGGTTGTGAAGGCGCTTGCCACCTTCCTGGAACCAGCGGCGGATGGGGTCGGTGATGCGGAGTTGGTCTCCCGCGGTGATGACTTCCGCGAGCCCCGGCACGCGATGCTCAGTGCGCAGCGCGGCTTGTGCCAGATGGTGGAGCGCCACGGCCGGCAGGAAGAGGCGTTGGACGCGCGCCGCATCGAGGAAGTCGGCCAACGCGTCTGGGTCGCGTCGCGTGCCTTCATCGATGAGGACCAACGTGCCACCCGAGCACCAGGTGGAGAAGGTCTCCTGGAACGACACATCGAAGTTGAGCGGCGCGAACTGGAGCGTGCGCAGGGGGCGGGCGTGTTCGGTCTGCCACTCGATGAGGTTGACCAGTGCCCGGTGCGGCATGGCCACGCCCTTGGGCTTGCCCGTCGAGCCCGACGTGTAGAGGACGTAGGCCAG
Source organism: Myxococcus sp. MxC21-1 (assembly GCF_032612255.1). Classification (NCBI taxonomy): domain Bacteria; kingdom Pseudomonadati; phylum Myxococcota; class Myxococcia; order Myxococcales; family Myxococcaceae; genus Myxococcus; species Myxococcus sp. MxC21-1. Next base: position 4,830,094 of record NZ_CP123278.1, on the reverse strand, counting down.
ATGATGCGGCTCCACCCGGGGCCGCGGTGTCTTCGTGGCACGCGCCTCCGCGTCATCCAGCAGGACCTGCGTCAGCCCCTGTGACGGGAGCAGCTCGCTGTACTTCTTCTCCGTGAGCAGGACGCGCGGCTTGGCGTCCTCCAGCATGTAGCGCAGGCGCTCAGGCGGGTACGTCGGATCGAGCGGCACATAGGCGCCACCGGCCTTGAGGACCGCGAGGAGGGCGACTTGCGCATGGATGGAGCGGTCCAGACAGATGGAAACCCGGACCCCGGGGCCCACGCCCAATGCGCCCAGCCGGTCGGCCAGGGCTTCCGCCGCCTCATGGAGCTGGCGGTAGGTCCGCATCTCGCCCTGGTGCTCCAGCGCGACCACGTCGGGCGTCTTCTGGGCCTGACGCTCGAACAGCTCGGGGAGGGTGCGGCCGGTGTACCTGCGCTCGGTGCGGTTGAGGTCGGCGTACAGACGCCGCTCCTCGTTGGACAAGAGCGGGAGCTCTGAGGTGTGGAGCTCGGGCTCCTCGGCGATGGCCTGGATCAGCCGGCCGAGGTGCGCGGCCATCCGGTCAATCCGGTCCGCGTCGAAGAGGTCCGTGTCGTACTCGATGCTGCAGGCGAGCGCGCCCTCATGCGGCTCCACGAAGAAGGTGAGGTCGAACTTCGACGTCGAGCTCGCCGGCGCTTGAATCTCGGCGCGAACATCGGGGAGCTGGAGCTCGCCACCGCTCTGGCCCTGGAGGACGAACATCACCTGGAACAGCGGGTTGTGCGCAAGTCCACGCGGCAGCTCGAGTGCGGCCACCAGCTTCTCGAAGGGCACATCCTGATGCGCGTAGGCATCGAGCGCCATCTTGCGGACGCGCAGCAACAGCTCGGAGAACGTCGGGTCTCCAGACAGGTCGACGCGGAGCGCGAGCGTGTTGAGGAAGTACCCGACCACTCCCTCCGTTTCGTGCCGGTCGCGGTTGGCGACAGGCGAGCCAATCACCACGTCCTCCTGGCCGCTGATGCGCCCGAGGTACGCGGCGAAGGCGCCGAGCAGGGTCATGAACAGCGAGGCGCCCGAGCTCCGGGAGAGCGCTTCGAGCCGCTGGCCCAGCGGCGCTTCCAGCACGAAGCCATGGGTCTTTCCATGGAACCGCTGCCGTTCCGGTCGTGGACGGTCGGTGGGAAGCGGAAGGACGGGCGGGGCGTCCTTCAAGGCTTCACGCCAGAAGGCAACGCTCTCGTCCAGGCGTCCTGATTCCAGCCGCTGCCGCTGCCATGCGGCCCAGTCCGCGTAGCGAATGGGCAACGCGGGCAGGGCCGGCTCCGTGCCGCTCACCAGCGACGCGTACACGATGCAAAACTCGCGCAGCAGGACCCCGACGGACCAGGCGTCCGCGATGATGTGGTGCTGGTTGAGGACCAGGACGTGACTGTCGGGTGCGAGCCTGAAGTGCCGCGCGCGGAAGAGCGGGCCGTCCGTCAGCGAGAACGGCGCGGCGACCTCCTCGGCGATGCGTGCGTCGAGGAGGGCAGGGGAGACGTCCTCGCTCACGAGCACGGAGGCGGCAGGTGCCTGGACTCGCAGGACGGGTGTGCCTCCACGGTCGTGGAAGGTGCTCCGGAGCGCCTCATGGCGTTCAACCAGGAACTGGAGCGTCCTTGCGAGCGCGCTGCCATCGAGCGTCCCCTGGAGCCGGAGCACCAACGGGACGTTGTACGCCGCGCTGTCCCCTCCGAGCGCGTCGATGAACCACAGGCTCTCCTGGCCCGGAGCGACAGGCGTGTCTCCCGCCAGCTCCACATGCGGGATGGGCTCGACCGCCGTGCCCTGTCCAGAGAGCGTCTCCGCGAGCTGCGCGATGGTCCGGCGCTCGAAGATGGCTCGGACGGGAATGTCGACGCCGAAGGCCTCGCGGGTGCGCGCGATGACCTGCGTCGCCTTCAGTGAATGCCCACCGAGGTCGAAGAAGTCATCGTGGATGCCCACGCGCTCCTGGCCGAGCACCGCGCTCCAGATGCCGGCGAGGATCTCCTCATGGGGTGTCCGCGGCGCGGCCGAAGCCACCTGGGGCTGGGCCTCCAGGGCACGTGCTTCGAGCGCCGCGGTGTCGACCTTCCCGTTGGGCGTCAGCGGAAGCCGGTCGATGACGATGACCCGGCTGGGAAGGATGGCCGTGGGGAGCTTCGTCGCCAGATACTGCGTGAGCACGGCCGCGTCGGGCTGAGGCACCACGTCGCTGGCCGCGAACGCAATCAGCCGAACGTCACCGTTCTGCCGCTGCGCCTCGCTCACCACGGCCGCTGCGGTCACGTCGGGATGGGCCGCCAGCGCGGCCTCGATTTCGCCAAGCTCCACCCGCACGCCGCGAATCTGGACCTGACGGTCCGCGCGACCGTGGAACGCGATGGTTCCATCTGGGAGGAACCGGGCGAAGTCGCCGCTCGCGTACATGCGCGCTTCGGGCACGCCCACGAACGGGTCGGGAATGAAGCGCTCCGCGTTCAAGTCCGGCCGGTTCAGGTAGCCCCGGGTGACGCCTGCGCCGCCGATGTACAGCTCTCCGATGACACCCGGAAGGACGGGCCGCCGCTGGCGGTCGAGGATGTAGATGCGGGCATTGGCGACCGGCCGGCCGATGGAGGGCAGCCCTTGTTTGCCATCCGGAGCGACGGTTCCGGATGTCGCCACCACCGTCGTCTCGGTGGGGCCGTAGTTGTTGACGAGCTGGAACGGGAGTCCCGCGGGCGGTGTGGCGTGGAGCCGGTCGCCGCCCGTGAGCACGAAGCGCAGCGCGCACGGCGAAGGCCACGGCAAGGCCAGCACGGCCTCTGCGATGACCGTCGGCAGGAAGCTGATGGAGATCTGCTGCGCCACCAGCCAGTTCGCCAGGTCGGCGGGCGCGCTGGACAGCTCGGGTGCGACGAGGTGCAGCGTGGCGCCCGCAGCGAGCGTCGGCCAGATTTCCCAGACGGCGGCGTCAAACGCGATGCTGGCGAGCTGGGTCATCCGGTCCTTCGCCGTGAGGCTGAAGGTCTCCGTGTGCCAGGACACCAGGTTCATCAGGTTCCGGTGTGTGACCAGGACGCCCTTGGGCGCGCCGGTCGAACCCGAGGTGTAGATGACGTAGGCCAGGTCATCCAGCCGCACCGGCTCCTTCGTGGGGACGTCGGGCGTGTCCGTCTCATTCAGGACTCGGGAGATGTCGAGCCGGGGAACGCGCGTGTCCGCGATGGGGTCCGCCCCCGTGTTGAGGATTGCGACCGGCGCCGCATCGCCCACGATGTAGGCGAGCCGCTCAGCGGGATAGTTGGGGTCCAGGGGCAGGTAGGCCGCTCCCGCCTTGAGCACGCCCAGGAGGGACACCACCATCTCCACGGACCTGCCAATGCACACGCCGACGATGCGCTCCCGCCCGGCGCCCAACTGACGGAGGTGCCGCGCCACGCGCTCGGCGCGGCGGTCGAGTTCGCGGTAGCTGATGGATTGGCCGTCGGGGCCCACCACGGCGGTCGCGTCGGGCGCGGCCCCGTTCAGCAGGGCCGTCACAGGCCGGGTGACGTCGTAGGCACGGGGATGCTGGCCCCACTCCGCCAGCACGCGCTGAGCGGTCTCCTCCATCAGGTCGATATCGCCGACCGTCTTCGCGCCCGGCAGCGACTCGAGCGCGGCTACCAGCAACCGCGCGATGCGCTCGGCCATCGGACGGGAGAACGCGTCCGCGGCGTACATGACACGCAGCTCCAGCGACTCGCCCGGGATGGCAATCAGCGCCAGTGGGTAGCTGATGCGGTCGTGCGTGTTGACCGAGCTGATGGTGAGGCCACTGCGAGGCAGGAGCGTCGAGGCGTCGAGCGGATAGTTCTCGAACACCAGGATGCTCTCGAAGAGCGGCCGGTCCTTCGGCGCGTCCGACCAGTGCTGGATGTCCGCCAGCGAGGCGTAGCTGTACGGCTCGACGGCGCCTTGCTCAGCCTGAAGCCCCGACAGGAACGTGGCGACCGGCGCCGTGCCGTCCAGCCGCGCTCGCAGAGGTAGGGTGTTGATGAAGAGTCCGACGATGGACTCGGAACCAGCAAGGTCGGCGGGACGGCCAGAGACCGTCACACCGAAGATGACGTCGTCCGTGCCTGTCGCTCTCGCCAGGACCAGCGCCCATGCACCCTGGACCAGCGTGTTGAGCGTCAGCCGGTGCGCCTTCGCGAAGCCCGTGAGCCGCGCGGTCAGCTCGGGCGACAGCCGCTTGGTGACCTCCGGCTGCGTATCGCCCGCCGGTCCGCTGGTGTCCTGCCGCTCGATGAAGGGCAGTGGCGTGGGTTGCTTGAAGCCCTGGAGCCGCTCGCGCCAGAAGGACTCAGCGCGGGAGGGGTCCTGCTCCTGGAGCCAGGCGATGTAGTCGCGGTAGGGGCGTGCGGCTGGCGGCAGCGCTGCGACGCCCTCCTCGAAGGCACCGAGCACCTCGCGGAGGACGATGGAGAAGCACCACCCGTCCAGCAGCAGGTGGTGGTAGGTCCACACGAACAGGTGGCGCGCGTCGTCGAGCCGGATCAGCGCGCAGCGAATCAGAGGCGGCGTGCCCATGTCGAAGCCCTGGAGCCGGTCCTCGCGCAGGAAGTCGTCAATCCATCGCTGCTGCGCGTTCGCCGGCACGTGCCGGATGTCCTCGATGCGCCAGGGGACTTCGGCCTCCACCGCGACGACCTGGAGCGGCTTCTCCAGGCCTTCCCAGAGGAAGCCCGAGCGCAGGATGGGGTGCCGAGCGAGGACGTGCTGCCAGGCCTCCTTCCAACGGTCAATGGGCAGGTCCCCCCGGACCTCGCAGCTCAGTTGCTCCACGTACATGCCCGCGCCGGGCTCCATCAGCGCGTGGAAGAGCATGCCGTGCTGCATGGGGGCGAGCTCGTAGATGTCCTCGATCGACTCTTCTGACGTCATGGCGCTGTCCTGCCCCTCACCTTCCACCTGGCTCATCGCGGCTTCTTGGTCAGCGTGAGCACGCGCTTCAAATCCTTGGCACTCAGACGCGCCGCCGGGAAGTCAGACGCCACCCGGACCGCCGCGGCGGGCTCCGCGCGCTCGCGAATCATCGCTCGCACGTTGGCGTGGAACTCCGCGTTCAGCCGCTCGATGGTCTCCTTGTGGAAGACCTTGGCGCCGAAGGTCCAGTCGAGGCGGAGGCGCTGACCCGCTTCGACCACGGCGTTGAGCTCGATGCGGTGGGGCCGGGTGGCGCCAGGCGCGTGCAGCAGGCCCAGGCCCTCCTTGGCGCGGCCTCGCACCACGCCCTGCGTTGGCACGGCGCCCATCTGTCCCAGGTAGTTGAAGACGATGCCCGCGTTCGGAATCGCGCCGAGCCGCGAACGAATCGACGCATCCGGCGACAGCGCACGGAGCACGCCGTAGCCGATGCCGCCACGGGGCGTCCGGCGCAGCGCGTCCTTCGCGCGGGCCAGCGTCTCACGCACGCTTTCCCGGGCACCCACGTGCAGGCGGAGCGGGAAGAGCGCGGTGAACCAGCCCACCGTGCGGCTCAGGTCCACGTCCTCGAACAGGAACTCGCGTCCATGGCCTTCCAGGTCGATTCGGACGGTGCTGTTGCCGGACCAGCCCGTGAGCGTCCGGGCGAGCGCGGCAATCAGGGCCTCGTTGACCTTGACGTCGTACGCCGTCGGAACCTCGTTCAGCAGCAGCTGGGTCTCCTCCGCCTCCAGCCACGTCACGAGCGTGCCCGCGTCGCTCACCGTGTCCGGGGCGTGTGGGTCGTTCAGCGGCAGGTCCTGCGAGTCGTCTCGCTGCGCCGTCGCGAGCCAGGCGTCGAGCTCGGCCCGGGCGTTGGGCGTTGCCGCATACGCTTCGAGCCGCTTCGCCCAGTGCTGGAAGGACGTCGTCTTCGGCGGGAGACCGACCTCCTGGCCATTCGACAGCTGGCTGTACGCCGTCAGCAGGTCCTCGATGATGATGCCCCACGACACGGCGTCCACGACCAGGTGGTGGGCCACCAGCGCGAGCCGCGCGGAGTCCCCACCCAGCCGCAGCAGGGCGGCGCGCATGAGCGGGCCCTGCTCCAGGTCCAGGGACTCGTGGAGGTCGGAGAGCGCCTCTTCCACGTGCTCGCTCCCGTCCACGTCCAGCGTGTCCAGGGGAATGCCTGTCAGCGCCGCCTCTTCCGCGTGGAACTGGGTCCAGCCGTCACCGTCCTTGCGGTAGCGGAAGCGGAGCGCGTCGTGGTGGCGCTCCACCGCTTCGAGCGCGCCGCGAAGCGCGGCCAGGTCGATTCCTGGCTCCACGTCGAGCATCACCGCCATGTTGAAGTGCTGCGGCCCGGCGCGGTTCTGGTCGAAGAACCAATGCTGGATGGGGGTGAGGGGCGCGCTGCCCGTCACGAGCCCCTGCTCGGCGTTGATGACCTGGGTGCTGGAGGCCACGCGCGCCAGGTCGGCGATGGTCTGGTGTTCGAACAACTGGCGCGGACGCAGCCGCAGGCCCTGCTGGGTGGCGCGGGAGATGATCTGCAGCCCGAGGATGGAGTCACCGCCGAGCGCGAAGAAGTTGTCGTGGATGCCCACGGACTCCTTCTTCAAGACGGTGGCCCAGATGCTGGACAGGATCTGCTCCTCCCGCGTCCGCGCATCGGCGAAGGCGGCGGGCGCCTGGGCCTGCACGGGGTCCGGCAGCTTCTTGCGGTCCACCTTTCCGCTGGGCGTCAGCGGGAAGGTTTCCAGCACGACGAAGTGCGCCGGCACCATGTAGTTCGGAAGCAGGCCCATGGCATGGTCGCGCAGGGACTGAATCGTCAGCGACGTGCCCGGACGGCCCACGGCATAGGCCGCGAGCTGCCCCTGGTGGACCGTGATGACCGACCGCTGGACCGCGGGGTGGCTGTCGACGACGGTTTCCACCTCACCCAGTTCGATGCGGTAGCCGCGCAGCTTCACCTGGTCGTCGATGCGGCCCAGGAAGTCGATGCTGCCGTCGGCGCTCCAGCGCGTGAGATCGCCGGTCCGGTAGAGCCGGGCGTTCGGGGCGTCGGAGTAGGGGTCCGGGATGAAGCGCGTCCGGGTGAGCTCGTCGAGTCCGTGGTACCCGCGCGCGAGCGCCACACCGCCCACGTACAGCTCGCCGGGAACTCCGATGGGGACCTGCCGCTGGTCGGCGTCGAGGATGCGCGCCACCAGCCCCGGCAGGGGCCGGCCGATGGACGGAACGCCCGTGTCGCCCTGCTTGAGCTCGGCGACCGTCGCGATGACCGTCGTCTCCGTCGGACCATAGGCGTTGATGAAGCGACGGGTGTCCGTCACCCACTTCTTCACGAGCTCCCCGGGGAGCGCTTCTCCGGCCGTGATGAGCACGCGGAGCGCGGGATAGGCCCCCTCCGGCAGCGTCGCGAGCGCGGAGGGTGACAGCACCACCTGGGTGATGTGCTTCTCCGTGAGCACCGTGGCCAGGGCCTCGCCCACGCGCGCGGTCTCATCCGTGGGCAGCACCAGCCGGGCGCCGCTGGCGAACGCCATCACGATGTCCCAGACGGATACGTCGAAGGACAGCGACGCCGCCTGGAGGATGCGACTGTCCGGTCCGAGCCCGAAGAGCGGGACCGAGGCCACGGCGAGGTTCGCCACGCCCCGGTGCTCCAGCACCGCGCCCTTCGGCTTCCCGGTGGAACCCGAGGTGTAGATGACGTAGGCGGCGGAGCCCGCGTCGGGGAGCGGGAGGGTGGACGGCTCGGCGTGCTCCGGCAGGGGCTCATCCATCCACAACGTCTGGCCCTGGAAGCCCGGCCGCTCGCCCAGGGCGCGCTCCGTGAGCAGCACCTCCGCGCCCGAGTCGTCCAGCATATTGCCCAGGCGCGCCTGGGGGTACTCCGGGTCGAGCGGGACATACGCGCCGCCGGCCTTCCAGACGCCCAGGATGCAGGTGATGAAGTCCACCGACTTCGGCAGGCAGATGGCGGCCCGCTTCTCCCGTCCGAAGCCCAACGAAACCAGGTGCCGGGCAAGGCGCGTCGCCCGCCGGTCGAGCTCGCCGTAGCTCAGGCGGACGTTGCGATGCTCCAGGGCAATGGCCTCAGGTGCGCGCGCGACCTGCGCCTGGAACAGCTCCACCACCGAGTCGGGCGCGGGCGGGGCACTGGGGCCTTGCTCCCACTTCGCCACCAGGCTGGCTTCGCTCGTACCCAGGAGCGCGAACTCGGGCACGCGGCGCTCTGGCGCCTGCACCGCTTCGCGGAGCATGACGACGAGGTGCTCGGCCATCCGCTCGATGCGCTCGCGGTCGAACAGGTCCGCGCTGAACTCGAGCAGGCCGGAGAGGCCATCCGCGGATTCCTGCATGGACAGCGTCAGGTCGAACTTGGCGGTGACGCTGTCCAGGTCGAGCAGCTGCACGTCGAGCCCATCCAGCGCGGGCGGTGAGAACGGCGCGTTCTGGAGCGCGAACATCACCTGGACCAGGGGCTGGCGGCTGAGGCTCCGCTCGGGCGCGACCACCTCCACCAGCTTCTCGAAGGGCACGTCCTGGTCCGCGTAGGCGTCCAGGGCCGTGCGCCGGACGCGCGACAGCAGTTCCAGGAAGCTGGGGTCGCCGGACAGGTCCATCCGGAGCGCGAGCGTGTTGACGAAGAAGCCAATCAGCGGCTCTGCCGCCGCGCGATTCCGGTTCGCCACCGGCGAGCCGATGATGAGGTCCTTCTGGCCGCTCAGCCGTGACAGGTAGGCGGTGAAGGCCGCCAGCAGCGTCATGTACAGCGTGGCGCCTTCCCGGCGGCTCAGCTCCTTCAGGCGCGCCGTGAGGGAACGGTCCACGTCGAAGCGGACCACGCCACCCCGGTACGTCGGCGTCTCCGGCCGGGGCCGGTCGCTGGGGAGGTTGAGGGACGTGGGCGCCCCCGCCAGGCGCTGCTTGTGCGCTTCGATGGACTCCGCGAGCGCACCGTCCCGCAAGAGCTGCCGCTGCCACAGCGCGAAGTCCGCGTACTGGACCTGGAGCGGCGGCAAGGCCAGCTCACGCTGCGAGCGCAGCGCGTTGTAACCGGCCGCGAGCTCACGCGCGAGGATGCCCACGGACCAGCCGTCAGAGACGACGTGGTGCATGGTCAGGACCAGCACATGGTCCGACTCCGAGATGCGGAAGAGGCGCATCCGCAGCAGCGGGCCCCGCTCGAGGTCGAACGGCCGGGAGACCTCCAAGCCCGCCTGGACCTGGATGAGCCCGAGCAGCTCCGCCTCCGAAGCGCCGGCCGGGTGGACCAGCTCCTCCGTGGGCGGAAGCTCGGCCGTGACGTTCGGGGAGATGACCTGGAAGGGCTGCGCGCCTTCCGCTGGGAAGCACGAGCGGAGCACTTCGTGCCGCTGGACGATGGCGTCCAGGCTCTGCCGCAGGGCCTCGTGATGGAGAGGGCCTCGGAGCCGGAGCACCAGCGGGATGACGTAGATGGGGGCCCGCGTCTCCTCGATGCGGTCCACGATCCACAGCCGCTCCTGGGAGGACGACAGCGGAATGCGCTCCGGGCGCTCCATGGGCCCGGTGAAGTCGACCGCGGCCGCTCCGGGGCGCTGGCGCTGCTGTTGGACGGCCGTCACGAGCCCCGCGACGGTGGGGCTCGCGAAGAACGTGCGCAGCGGAATCTCCGCGCCCAGCACGGCGCGAATCCTGGACACGACCTGCGTGGCCAGCAGCGAGTGGCCGCCCAGGTCGAAGAAGCTGTCGTGCACGCCCACGCGCTCCGCGCCGAGCAGCTCGGCGAAGATGCTGGCCAGGATCTCCTCCTCGCCGTTGCGCGGCTCGACGTAGGCCGTCTCCAGGCCCTGTGAGACGGATGGAACGGGCAGGGCGCGCCGGTCGACCTTGCCGTTCTCGGTCAGGGGAATCCGGTCGACGACCATGATGCTCGCGGGCACCATGTACTCGGGAAGGCTCGCCTGCGTCCGCTTGCGCAGCTCGCTCTCCAGGCGGCGATCCACCCGGCTCCGGAGCGGGTCATTGGCGCGGCGTGCCCCCACGACGATTTCCGGTGCACTTCCGAAGAGAGCCACGGGCCCGTGCGCTGACTTCGCGGCCGGGGTGAAGACCGCGTCGAAGGAACCATCCACGCCGCCGCGCGACCAGTCGAGGGCGACGTTGAGGGACAGGGCCTCCGCGAGCTGGTGGAGAGACTCGGGGTCGATGCCAGGCTCCGGCTCGCTCGCGGGCGTCGTGGCATCGCGGTCCAGCACACGCCGACGGAGCTTCTCGAAGGAACCAGGCCGCGAGGACGCTCCATCCGTCACGCTCGCCAGGGCGTCCAAGGATGCCTCGACTCTCGCGTTCCGGATGCCGCGCAGGCCGACACGCCGGGTGCCGTCCTGGCTCAGCCGGGCGCGAAGCTCGGGCAGGCTCACGTTGCCCGGGCCCCAGGCCACGTCGGGGGCGGGGCTGGGCGGGGTGTCCAGGTGGATGAGCACGTCGTAGCGGAAGCGCGTCAGCTCGTTCAGGCACGCGCCCCGCTTCGGGCGAATCTCCACGTGGGTGAGGCGGGGGATGCGCTGCTTGAGGGCCCAGAAGAAGTCCGGGGCGAGCACCAGCTCCTCTTCCGCCGCCATGCGCTGCGCCACGCGGGCCTTGAGCACCTGTGGATCGAGCGTGCCGGACGCCTGCGCCAGGACGATGGACGCGTGGAAGGCCTCCAGCAGGCGGAAGTTCCGCACGTCACCCACGAAGATGACGCCGCCCGTGTCCAGCCGCTGTGACGCCTTCTCCAGGGCCTGGGCGAGGTACTCCGCGCTCGGGAAGTACTGGACCACCGAGTTCAGCATCACCGCGTCGAAGCGCATGTCGCCGAAGTCGATGCCGTCCAGCTGGTCCGCCGCGCAGTGGAAGAGCTTCGCATGCTCGAGCCCGGCCGACTTCGCCGTGTTGCTCCGGAGCATGTTGACGACGACACCCGAGACGTCCGTGGCCCAGTAGGCCTCCGTGGACGGCGCAATCCGCGTGAGGAGCAGACCGGTGCCACAGCCGATCTCGAACACGCGGCGGGGCTTCCGCACGAGAATCTGGTGGACCGTGTGGTCGACCCACTCCTTCATCGCCTCCGCGCTGAGCGGTGCGCCGGTGTAGCTGCTGTCCCAGCCCGCGATGTTGAAGCTGGGGTCCAGCTGCGGCTCGCTGGCGGAGCGTGCATAGAGGTCGTCGTAGAGCGCCTTCCACTCGCCCACGTGCGTGTCGCCGACGCCGCCGTCCGCATCCGAGGACAGGAGCATCTCCGCGGCGTTGTCCCTGGGCACGACGTAGGCGGCGATGCGGCGGTCGTCCGCGCTCCGCTCATGCGTGGTGACGTAGGCATCAACGACCGCCGGATGCGTGGCGAGCACCGACTGGATTTCACCCAGCTCAATGCGGAACCCGCGAATCTTCACCTGGTCGTCGATGCGCCCCAGGTACGTGATGCCGCCATCCGGAAGGCGGATGGCAAGGTCGCCCGAGCGGTAGAGCCGCTTGCCCGGCGAAGACGGGTCCTCGACGAAGCGCTGTGCGGTGAGCTCGGGGCGCTTCAGGTAGCCGCGCGCAACACCCGCGCCGCCGACGTACATCTCCCCCGGAACGCCGGCCGGTACGGGCTGGCCGTGCTCGTCGAGCAGGTGCAGCTCGAGGTCCGGGAGCGGGCGTCCGATGGGGCTCGCGGCGGAGGTGAGGTCGGCCTCGGTCACCCGGTAGTACGTGACGTGCACCGTGGTCTCGGTGATGCCGTACATGTTGATGAGCTGCGTGCCGGCGTCCCCATACCGCTCGAACCAGGGGCGCACGGTCGCCGCGTCCAGCGCCTCGCCACCGAAGATGATCCACTTGAGGCCGCGCCCGCCCTTGCCATCCGCGATGGACGGCGCGCGGGTCAGCGCTCGGAACGCGGACGGCGTCTGGTTGAGGACCGTCACACCCTCCCGTGCAATCAGCTCACCGAAAGCCTCGGGCGCGCGCGTCATCCAGTGGGGCACGACGACCAGGCGCCCGCCGTACAGCAGCGGCCCCCAGAGCTCCCAGACGGAGAAGTCGAACGCCGCGGAGTGGAACAGCGTCCAGACATCATCCGGCCCGAAGCCATAAAGCGGCTCCGACGTGGTGAACAGCCGGGTGGCGTTGGCATGAGTGACGATGACGCCCTTGGGGCGCCCCGTCGAACCAGAGGTGTAGATGACGTAGGCGGCGTTGTCCGGCGTGATGGCCGGCTCGGGATTCGGCGCACGTCGGCCGCCCTGCCAGTCGAGCGCGTCCACGAAGACGGTGGGCACACGCTGGGTGGGAAGCTCGCCGGTGCGGCTGGACTCGGTCACCAGCGCGGTGACCTCCGCGTCCTCCAGAATCAACGCGAGCCGGTCCTTCGGGCTTGCGGGGTCCAGAGGCACATAGGCGCCGCCGGCCTTGAGCACGCCGAGGATGGAGACGACCAGCTCCACGCTGCGGTCGACGCAGATGCCCACCAGTGACTCGGGGCCCACGCCGTGGTCGCGCAGCGCATGCGCCAGGACATTCGCCCGGGCGTTGAGCTCGGCGTAGCTGAGGTGCGCCTCGCCAAACGTCAGCGCGGTGGCGTTCGGGCTGCGCTCGGCCTGGGCCTCGAACCAGCCGGTGAGGGTCTGGGCGGTGGTGACGGCCGGGGCGCTTTCAACGCGCGCCTCGTGCACGGGGGACGGGGCCTTGACCGCCAGGGACAGTCGGGCCACCGGCTCATCCGGTGCGCGGACCATCTCCTCGACGAGCTTCTCGAAGTAGCCGCGCCACAGGGCGACGGTGTCGTCGTTGAAGAGGGCGCGGTTGAAGCGGAGCACGCCGGAGAAGGCGCCCCGCGTCTCCCACATCTCCAACGTGAGGTCGAACTGCGACTCCTGGTCGCTGATGGGGAAGGGCTCGAGCTGCAGGTTGCCCCAATGGACGCGGGCGTCCTCGTCGGGCGAGGCCCACAGCGCCATGGCGCCGCCGCCCTCGCGCGAGGCGTGGAGCGAGATGGACGCCTGGAAGAGGGGAGACACGCCAGGACGGCGCTCGATGTTCAGGCGCTCCACGAGCGATGCGAACGGGAAGTCCTGGTGCGCGAGCGCCTCGTGGACGACGGTGCGCATCCGGCCCAGCAGGGTCCGGGTGGAGGGCGCACCGGAGAGGTCCGCGCGCAGCGCCACCGCGTTGGCGAAGTAGCCCACCACGTCATGGAAGGCGGAGCCGGGCCGGCCCGCCGTGGGCGAGCCAATCAGGATGTCCTCCTGCCGCGCCAGACGCCCCAGCAGGGCGGCATAGGCGGACACGAGCACGACGAAGGGCGTGGACTCTGCGCTCTGCGCGAGCGCCTTGATGCGGGCCGTCAGCTCCGCGGAGAGGCGGAACGGGCTCGCGCCACTCCGGTTCGCGGCGACCGCCGACCGGCTGCGGTCGGCGGGCAGCGCCAGGATGGGAAGCTCACCATCGAGCTTCTTCTGCCAGTAGTCCCAGTGGGCCCGCCCCGCGGCACCCGACATCGTCTCCGCCTGCTGCGCGACGAAGGCGGCGTAGCTGCCCGTGACGGGCGGCAGGGACGGCTGCTCGCCTCGCGCGATGGCCTGATAGAGCTGATTGAACTCCTGCTGGAGGATGCCCGCGGACCACCCGTCGTAGACGATGTGGTGGACGGTCATCAGGAGGACGTGGTCCTCGGCCCCCAGGGAGAAGAGGTTCCCCCGGAGCAGCGGGCCCCGCTCCAGCGAGAACGGCTGACGGTAGGCGCGGGCTACCTCGGACTGGAGCTGCTCGGCGCTCCAGCCCTGCGCGTCCACGTGGGTGAAGCTCGGCTCGAGGGTCGGGTGGCACGTCTGGACGAGCTGCCCTTCCGCGGTGGACGAGAACGTGGTGCGCAGGGACGCGTGGCGCTCGGCCAGCATTCCGAACGCGCGCTTGAGCGACGCCACATCCATTTGCGAGCGGATGCGCAGCGCGAAGGGCGTGTTGTACGCCGCGCTCTCCGGGTCCTGCTGGTGCAGGAGCCACAGCGCCTTCTGGCCGGACGCGAGCGGAGAGAGGCGGGGGGCCGCCTTCCCAGACTTCGCCATGAGCTCCGCGAGCAGCTTGCGCTTCGCCTCGAGTGAGAGGCCCTTCATGTTGTCAGCCGGGGTGCTCATGCCGTCTCCCTCTCCTGCGCCGTCTGCGCGGCGAGCATGGCCTGGAGGATCGTGTCCAGCTCACCCTCCGACATGCTGTTCACCTGCTGCTCGATTTCGGCTTCCTCCGTCACCGGTTCCGGTGCGGGCGCAGCGGCGGCGGCAGCGGGCCCGTCGAACTTCGATGACAGGTTGGTGGCGACCTCCACCAGGCTCCCGGCGCGCAGCAGCTCCAGCGCGGGAATCTCGATGCCGAGCGCCTCGCGGATGGTCCGCTGGACCTGCATCGACAGCAGCGAGTCCACGCCCAGCAGGGACAGGGGCTTCTGCGGTTCCACCCGCTCCATGGGAATCTGGAGAATGGTGGCGAGCCGTTCGACGAGGAACTTTTCCAGCTCCGGCTGCCGGGCCTCGGGGGCCAGCCCCGACAGATGTCCGCGCAGCTGCTCCGCTTCGCTCTGTGCGCCACCCTGGGCACTGCCCAGCAGGTGTGATGTCCTGGCGGACTTGCCCAGGTGCGGGGCGGCGCGGCCCAGCTTGGACCACTGCACGTCGAAGAGGCCCAACTGCGGCGTGCGCAGGCGCAGCACCCGCTTGAGCGCGGTCAACACGGTGGCGGGCGCCATCGGGTTGAGGCCGAGCGATTCGAGGTAGGTTCGCACCGCTTCGTCCTGGGCCATGCCGAACTCACCCAGCACGCCCCAGTGGATGCTGATGGCCGCCAGCCCTCGCGCGGTCCGGTGCTCCGCGAGCGCGTCGAGGAAGCTGTTCGCCGCGACGTAGTTGCCCTGACGCGGGTTGCCAATCAGCGCGGCGACGGACGAGAACAGGACGAAGAGGTCCAGCGGCCGGTCCTGCGTCAGCTCGTGAAGAATCCACGCGCCGCCCGCCTTGGGAGACATGACGCGCTGGATGCGCTCGAGGTTCAGGTCGGGCATCGGCGCGTCGTCCAGCACGGCCGCCGTGTGCAGCACGCCCTTGAGCGGCGGGTGCGTGGCGTCGATGCGCGCGAACAGCGCCCGCATGTCGTCCATGCTGCTGACGTCCGCGGCAGCCGCGGTGACGCGAGCGCCGGCCGCCTCCAGGTCCTGGACCAACTGCACGGCTTCCGGCGTGGAGGCGCCCTTGCGGCCGGTGAGCACGAGGTTCCGCGCACCCTCCGCGACCATCCAACGGGCGAGCGCGAGGCCGAACCCGCCGAAGCCGCCGGTGACGAGGTACGTGGCGTTCGCATCGAAGAGCGGCTCGTCCGCCGCCGGTGCGAGCGCGAGCGGCTCACCATCGGTGAACGTCAGCGTGAGCCGGGCCAGCCCCTGGTCCCGCGAATGTTCCGCCAGCCACGCCGGTGCCTCCTCGGCGCGGGTGACGGGCCAGGACTCGGACGGCAGCGCCGGCAGGGTCCGGAACCGGCTGAGGACGGACTGGAGCCGCGTGGCGACCTCCTGGGGACGCTGGCGCAGCATGGCCGCGACGTCCACGCGAGCGCAGGCCGCGCCACGGGGCCATGCGGTGGCGAACAGGCCCTCCGCCGGAGCGAGCGGGCCCGCATCGACGAAGCGGCCGAAGGCCCCGAGCACACTGGTGAGGGTGGGCTCCGCGTCGCAGGACGCGTTCACCAGCAGGTCCACGCCCGCGCCGTCCGCCCACTCCAGGATGTCTTCCGGGAGGGAAGGCGAGCGCCGGTCGAAGACGCGAACGCCCTCTGGCACCTGCCGCGTGTCGCCGTCCAGGATGATGGCCGTCCGGGCTCCGCGGCGCGGCCGAGCTCGACCACAGCGGTCCCCACGCCACCGGCGTCCCCGATGACGAGGAGCCGCTCGGAGCTCTGGAGGTGGCCATGCACATGGAGCGCGTACTCCGCGCCGAGGAAGGGCAGCAGCCGTCCCTGGGACGTGCCGGCGGTGACGAAGTCCCGGTCCAGGCGCAGCACCACGTGCGAGCCCACCACGGGCGCTTCTTGCGCGACCAGCGCCTGCACCACCTGGCCGGACGTGAAGCCCGGGGTGGCCTCGCCCACCGCGACGACCACGCCGCCCACCTCCAGCGGCCAGTGCGTGTCGGACGCACGCCGGCCTTGCACGGCCGCGGCGCGGGTCAGCGTCACGTGGGTGACCTTGATTTCGACCTCTCCGCGCGCGGGCTGCTTGCGCGTGGCGCGACGCGGTCGGCGCTCGGCGCCGTCGAGGGCGACTTCGAACACCTGCTCCACACCGGCCGGCGCGGGCGTGCCCTTCGTCTGGGCCTCCCACTCCGGAAGAGGCTTCGCGCTGAGGCGGCGGACGAAGCGGCGGGTGTCGCGCAGCGCGACCTCCTCCTCCTGCGTCTCCGCCAGCAGCTCACGCGCAAGGCGCTCGATCAGCTCCGGCTGCGACGCCGAGGCGTCCTTCGGCAGGTCGATGGAGCGGGTCCGCAGGTGTGGGAACTCCGCGGGGATGACGCGCGCGAAGCCAATCAGCGGCGTGGCGGACAGCGCGCCCAGGCCGTCACCCGGGGCCGCGCGCTGTGCGTCGCGGGTGACGATGCGCAGCGACGCGCCATCGCCCGGCGCCAGGGCCAGCACCACGTCGAGCAGCGCCTGCACGTCGTTCGACTCGACTCCCGGACGCGCGTCCAGGCCGGCGAGGTAGGCAACGTGCTGGATGCGGACACGGCCCACGGCCTCCACGAGGGAACGGACGTCCTCCGCGTTTCCGGGACGAACCTGGAAGCGGTGGTTCGACTCGCGGACGAACGTCTCGCCCCGCGTCACCAGGACCAGGTCCTGGATGCCGGTCCGCTGGAGTTCACGCGTGAGCTCGGTGCCGATTCCGCCCTGGTCGGCGAAGACGAGCCACGTGCCCTGGCTCTTCGTGGGCAGCTCCTCGGCGGTGGCCTCGAAGGCGTGCGTGTACGTCCAGTCGTAGAACGCGGGCCTGGGCACGGACTCCTCACGGTCCGCGAGCGCGGCGCACTCGACGCCCGTCAGCTTCGCGGACACCCGTCCCTCGCCGTCCAGCAGCGTGATGTCGCATTCGAGCTTGTGGGCCGTGCGCGCGCGAATCCGGGCATGGCACCACAGCGGCGCGTGGGCCGCGGGAGGGGCGGAGAGCTGGATGCTCCGGCAGCCCATGGGCAGGTAGAGCCGCGCGTCGTCCTCGGGAAGCCAGGACACCATGGCTTGGAGGCACGGGTCCAACCACACGGGGTCGAGCAGCATCTGCGAATCCGCGGTGATGCGCGCCACTTCCGCTTCGGGAAGGACAATCTCGGCCAGCAGTTCCTTCTCGTTGCGGCGCAGCGTGCGGATGCCGCGCAGGCTGGGGCCATACTCGAGCCCGCGCGTCGCCAGCATCCGGTACAGCGCCTCGGTGTCGAGCGGCGCCTCGGCGTGGATGCCGAGCTCGCTCACCCGGGCCTGTGTCTCCGGTGGCGTGTGGACGTTCCGGCGGATGCGCGCGGTGGCGTGACGGGTCCACGCCGTGCGGTTGTCGCGCGGCCGGCTGTAGATGGTCACCGTCTGCGCCGCCTCGTCGTACGTGGTCCGGACGACGGGCTCGTCATGGCCGGTGACGACGAGCGCGTTCTCGAACCGCACCTCTTCCAGTGCATGCGGCTCGGAGAGGCCCATGGCGCGGCGAACGGCGAGCGCCAGCTCGACGTAGGTGGCGCCAGGGACGACGAGCGAGCCCCGGACGCGGTGGTCCTGGAGGCACGGCAGGAAGCGCGCGTTCAGCCCGCGCTCCCAGGTGGGCAGCGGCGCGGAGACGCGGGGGCCGAGCAGCGAATGCTCGTCCGAACCCCGACGGTCCGTGAGGGCCTCCTCCGACTCGTGCCAGTGCTTCTCTCGCTGCCAGGGGTAGGTGGGGAGCGGGGTGTAGCGCGAGCCCTGCGGATAGAGGCCGCTCCAGTCGATGGGAATGCCCGCGACGTAGAGCTCGGCCACGGCCTTGGTGAACGTCTTGTGCTCGGGCTCCTGTCGCCGGAGGGAGGTGAGGACCCGGCCCTCGACGCGGGCCTCCGCGCAGCACTCCTTGATGGACGCCAGCAGCACGGGGTGGGGCCCCAGCTCGATGAAGAGCCGGTAGCCGTCCTTCAGCATCTGCCCCGCGGCCTTCGCGAAGAGCGTGGGCTCGCGGATGTTGTCGCACCAGTATTCCGCGTCGTAGGCAATGCCTTCGATGCGCCCGCCCGTGACGGTGGAGTAGGTGGGCAGGTGCCCGGCGGAGGGCTTCAGCGCGGCCAGGCAGCGGCGCAGCTCTGGCTTCAGGCCCTCCATGGCGGGGCTGTGGTACGGCACCTCGACCTTCAGGATGCGCTGGAACACGCCGCGCGCCTCCAGCTCCGCGGCGATCTCCTCGATGGCCTTCGCGTCACCCGACAGCGTCACCGCGTTGGGGCCGTTGATGGCGGCGATGGACACCCGGTCCTCACGCCCCCGGATGGCGGCGCGCGCGCCTTCCTCGGAGAGGCCCACGGCGGCCATCTTTCCCTGGCCCGCGGCCTTGGCCTGGATGCGGCTGCGCTCGTAGATGACGAGCATGGCCTGCTCCAGCGTGAAGCGGCCGGCGGCATAGGCCGACGCGACCTCGCCCGCGCTGTGGCCAATCACCGCCGCGGGCGTGATGCCCGCGCGCCGCCACATCTCCAGCAAGCCAATCTGGAGGAACGTGTTCGCGGGCTGCGCGATGTCCGTCCGCGCCATGTTGGAGGACTTCTCGTCCGCGAGCATCTGCTCCAGCAGCGACCAGCCCGCCAGCCGCTGGAAGAGGGCGTCGCAGCGGTCCAGGGTGGCGCGGAACAGCGCGTCCTGCGCGTAGAGCTCCCGGCCCATGGCCCACCACTGGGGCCCCATGCCGGTGAACACGAAGACGGGCCGGGCATCCGCGGCCTGGAGCGTCCGGCCAGAAGCGCCCAGCTCGGCGGGGTTGCCCGACGCGAAGGACTCCAGCCGCGCCGTCAGGTCGGCCACGTCCTCCGTCGCCAGCAGCGCCAGCCGGTGCTCATGGTGGGCGCGCCGCGTGGCCGCGGAGAAGCAGATGTCCGGCAGCGAGGCCGACGCCGGCGCGGCGAGCATCTCCGCGTAGGACCGAGCCAGGGCGCGCAGCGCCTCGGGGCTGCGGGCGGAGAGGGGAGGAGCAGCGGCGCCGGGGGCGCGTCGGCGCGGGCCTGCGATACGGCGGACGGGGCCTGCTCGATGACGCAGTGGGCGTTGGTGCCGCCGTAGCCGAAGGAGTTGACGCCCATCCGCAGCGGCTCGTCCTTCCGGGGCGCGAGCGCTTCGAGCGCGCGCGGGATGCGGATGCCCAGCGTGTCGAAGGGGATGGCGGGGTTGAGGTTGCGCAGGTTGGCCTGCGGGGGCAACTGCCGGTGCTGCAGGCACAGGCTCGCCTTGATGAGGCCGGCCACACCGGCCGCGGCCTCCAGGTGCCCGATGTTGGCCTTGAGCGAGCCGACCCACGGTCCCTGACCGTCCTCGCGCTTGGAGACGGCGCCCAGGCCTCCCAGCTCCGCCGGGTCACCGACGGCGGTGCCCGTGCCATGGGCCTCGAAGGCATGGATTTCGGTGGGGTCCAACGCGGCGCTGGCGCAGACGCGGCGAATCAGCGCTTCCTGCGCGCGAGAGCTCGGCGCCGTCATGGACTCGCTGTGGCCGTCCTGGTTGACTCCCGTTCCTCGAATGACGGCGTAGACGCGGTCCTGGTCTCGGACCGCGTCGGAGAGCCGCTTGAGCACCACGATGCCGGCGCCCTCGCCACGGCCGTAGCCGTCCGCGCGGGTATCAAAGCTCTTGGAGTACCCGTCCGCCGACAGGAACTTGCCCTTGCTCATGGCCACGAAGATCTCGGGCCGGAACATGACGTTGACGCCACCCGCCAGCGCCAGGGAGGTGGTGCCGCTGCGCAGGTCCTGGCACGCCAGGTGGACGGCGACCATCGACGAGGAGCACGCCGTGTCCAGGGAGATGCTCGGCCCCTGGAAGTCGAACATGTACGACAGGCGGTTGGAGAGCACCGTCATCGTGGAGCCCACCGCCGTGTGCGGTCCGATGAGCTCGCGGTTCATCGGCCCCATGTGCGTGAGCATGCTGTCGAGCATGAACCCGCCGACGTAGACCCCCGTGGGGCTGCCCGCGAGCTTGTCCGCCGGAAGGCCCGCGTCCTCCAGGCTCTCCCATGCCACCTCTGCGAGCAGGCGCTGCTGCGGATCGAGCGTCGCCGCCTCCCGGGGCGAAATGGAGAAGAAGGCCGCGTCGAACGTGTCGATGGCCTCCTGCAGGAAGCCTCCCGCCCGCACGTACGTCTTGCCTGGCTTGTCTGGGTCCGGGTCGTAGTACCGGCGGTGGTCCCATCGCTCCTTCGGGACTTCTACGATGGCGCAGCGGCCCTGGGTGAGCAGCTCCCAGAGGTGGCGTGGTGACTTCGCGCCCCCTGGAAAGCGGCAGCCGATGCCAATGATTGCAATGGGGTCGTGCTCAATATTGGACACTGCGCTCATGTCTAAAACCTACGCCAATAGCGGATTGCTCGTAAAGCCAAGGTTGTATTCTTAACTCTCGAGATTGGTTGTGTATGAATGGGTTACAACATGTGTCACAGCCGTGTGCCCTCTGGGACACGACGTCTCAAGTTGGTGAGAAACGGCCGAGGCCAGATTTCTTCACTCAATTCCTGTTACGGATGTCGCGCGGGGCTCCCCCTCTGGCATTGGCGCCTGGGGACATCCTCTCAGGACTGTCTGACACTTGTGAGGCTCCGCCGTGTCCCTTGCTCCTGGGCCAGTGCGCGTCTTTCGTCATGAATCGGAAGACGGCCGCTGGGAGCGACTTCGGGCTGTTGTTCTGGATTCTCGACGCGCGAGACGTTTGTGTCGCCGCATGTCACAAGGACCGCTTCGTCGCCGGATTGGATGATTCATTCTCACTCACTGAGACGCCGGGAGTGATGTGAGGCATCCATGTCTACTTCATGCCCGTGGAGCTGGGGATGCCGCCCACGTTGCTGGCCCGGCCCCAACCGCCTGACCCCGGTGGCCTTCGCGGCGACTGAGCGCGGACGTTGACGAGTCAAACACCGCCGGTGCATCCGCTTTCCCGCACCGCTTGACTCCCCTAGGGTGCCGCGCCACCGATGCCAGCCGAAGTCACTGTTCAATCAACGTTGTTCGAATCCCTGGTCCGCCTGGCGCAACCCGACGCGAAGCTCCAGGCCGAGTTCCTGGCCGCGGGCTTCGACATGGACAAGCCCCGCGCCACCTATCCGGCGGCCGTGTTCGTGGGTTGTCAGGAAGCGACGGTGCGCTACCGCTACCAGGGCATGGACCGTCAGCTGGCCTACCGGACCCTGGGGCGGGAGCTGGTGCGCAGCTACTTCGACACCCTGGTGGGCAAGGTGGTGGGCATTGCCCTCAAGGTGGCCGGGCCCGAGCGTGCCATGAAGCGCGTGTCGCTGAGCTTCAGCTCCGTCTTCTCCCCGGTGGACATCCAGGTGGAATCCTTGGGGCCGGCGGATTGGCGTGTCCGCTTCCGGGGCTACCCGTTCCCGGCGGAGGCCGCCGCGGGCACCTGTGAAGGTGCGCTGCGGCAGGCCGGTGCCACCGAGCCCCAGGCGAACGTGGAGCGCTACGAGCCGCCCGACGGCTTCGACCTGCGCATTCGCTGGCGCTGACTCGTCAGGGCGTGGACGGGCGCCCCAGCGCTACCGCGGACGCGACGGAGGGCTCCGTCACGTTGTCGGTGGACGTGCGGTCGATGAGCACGTTGAGCGGGTCGATACCCACCTGGACGGGCTTCACGGGAACGGTGAAGGTGAACTCCGATTCGCCCTTTGTCACCCGGCGCTTCTCCAGGAAGATGGCCTCGCCGCGCTCGTCGAGCGCGCCTACGTCCATCCAGTCGTTGAAGTCCACCTCCGTCTGTTCGCCCTTCTCATCGGCGCGGTACTTCTTCGACGTCACCTTGAGGGTGACGTCCCAGGTGCCCTGGTCGTTCTGCCGCACCTGCGCGGAGACGGCGCGGTTGTCGTAGAGGGTGATGTTCTCGAACAGGTCCTCGATGAGGTACTGGTACTCCGGCGGCGTCTCTTCCCGGAGGAAGCCCAGCAGCTCGGAGGAGCCGGTGTACGGCGGGCCCTGGAAGCGGACCTTCTCCACGTAGCGGCGCAGGGCGCGGTTCACCCGATCCTCGCCGATGAAGTCCTGCAGCGCGTACATGACGAGGCTGCCCTTCTGGTAGTGGATGTACATCTGCTGTTCCACCCGTGCCAGCGGCACCTCCTTCTTCGATTCGAACGCGCGGCCAGCGAGGTAGCGGTCCAGCTCGAACTTGAGGAAGCGCTTCATCTTCTTCGGCCCGAAGCGGTGCTTCATCACCATCAGCGCGGCGTACTGCGACATCGTCTCCGACGTCATCGTGGCGCCCTGCGCGCGCGCGCCCACCACCTGGTGCGCCCACCACTGGTGGGCAATCTCGTGCGCGGTGACGTAGTACGGGTAGTCCACGTCGTCGGCGCGTCCGTCCTCCACGCGGGCGATGAAGCCCAGCGCCTCCGAATACGGAATCGTATTGGGGAAGGACTGGGCGAAGCTCGCGTAGCGGGGGAACTCCAGGATGCGGGCCTGCCGGTGCTGATATGGCCCGAAGTTCTCGCTGCAGTACTCCAGCGTGTCCTTCATGCCGCGCATCATCCGGTCCAGCGCGAAGGTGTGCGTGGGGTGGTGGTAGATCTCCAGCTTCACGTCGCGCCACGTGTCGCGCATCACCTCGTAGCGCGCGGACAGGACGGAGAAGAAGTTGAGGATGGGTTTGTCCATCCGGTAGTGGAAGAAGCGGCGGTTGCCCTCGGTCCACTCCTTCTCCAGGTAGCCCGGGGCAATGGCAATCTGGTCCTTCGCCGTGCTCACCGTGGCCTCGAAGGTGATGAAGTCCGAGTCCTGGCGGATGTAGTTGTCCTGCTTCGCCTTCGGGTCGTCGCGGTCCGGCAGGCGCTCGCGAGGCGGCAGGCCGTAGTCCTTGCGGTCCCGGTCGTCCTCCAGCTCCGCGTCCTTCAGGTAGCCCAGCACCGGCAGGCTCATGTTGTTGAAGAAGGTGCCGTTGCCCACGATGTCCGTGCGCGCCCCGCCGTGTTTGAAGCCCTTCGTCCCGAACTCCAGGTCGAACACGATGGCGGAGTCGGCGCCGGGCGCCAGCGGCGTGGGCAGCTCGTAGATGAAGATGCCGAGCTCGGCGTCATGCCTCGCGGGCTTCGTCACCCCGGCCAGGGACAGGCCGCGCACCCGGGCGTCGTCCGGCAGGCTGAGCATCACCTTGGAGATGGGCGCGTCGGTCTTGTTGCGGATGCGGTAGCTGCCCAGGGCCTCCAGGCGCAGCGCTTCCGGGTGGATGTGGAAGGTGACCTTCGCGGCGGTGATGCGTGGGTGAGGCAGGGCGGCGTAGGACGCGTACTCTTTTTCGTAGCGTGCCTGCTGCCGCTCCCGGTCCTTCCGTGTGATGTACGGGTTGAGGATGTGGGTGTTGTAATAGATGAACGCGCCCGCCCCGATGAAGACGCAGAGCGACAGCGCCGCGGCTGCCGTCCACGCGCGCGTGCGCCGAGCCTTGGCGGCCGCCCAGCGCTGCTTCCAGCGCGCCTCCAGGCCTCGGACCGTGAGCAGATAGCCCACCGCCACGAGCAGCGCCGCCAGCCCGTACCAGTAGACGCGGTGCCACACGAGCGCGGGGATGATGCTGCCGAAGCGGTTCAGGTCAGAGTAGCGGAGCGTGGGCTCGGAGCCGTAGCGGACCAGCAGGTCTTCCACGCCCATCAGGCCCAGCGCGGCCTGGAGGACGAAGTAGAGCACCATCACCAGGTACGCCAGGTACTTCTGATGGATGAGCACCTGCGCGAAGAAGGCCAGCACGCACAACAGCGCGTCATGCGGGAAGTCCAGCAGGAAGAGCTGTGTGGCGTAGAGGTTCCACTCGATGTCGACGTAGCCGCGAAGCACCTGGGAGAGCAGCGCGGACAGCAGCGCCACGACTTTCAGCGAGAAGGCCACGAGCAGCAGCGCCCCCAGCTTCGCGCCATAGGTGACCCAGGACGGCACGCGCGTGGCATCCACGATGTCGGCCAGCCCCGCGTCGCGCTCCTTCCACACCAGCTCACCCGCGTAGAAGGTGATGGTGATGAGCAGGAAGGGCTGGAACGTTCGCGTGGCCGTCTCCAGCACCTGCCACGTCACCGGCCAGGTGGCGGTGCCGTATATCTGCTTCGAGATGGAGATGCCCATGGTGCCCATGGCCAGCCCCGCCACGACGAAGGACCAGAACACCGGGGAGCGGAGGATGTCGCGGTATGCCAGCCAGGAGGTGGCGAAGGCCGTGCGCAGCCAACTGCCCGTCGTGGGCGCCGCCAGGGTGGTGGGGATGGCGACCGGGGCGGGGGCCTCCTTCTCCTGGCGCGTGCCGCGTCCCCGCTGCTCCTCCACGGTGGTGCGGAAGCGCAGGACGGCCAGCCCCAGGAGCGCGGCGCCCACGACGCTCCACAGCAACCGGTTGGCGAGCAGCAGCCCGGCGAAGGGGACGTGGTCCTGGTTGCGCTCGGCCGCCGTCCAGTAGCGGGTCGCGTTCTCGAAGGTGAGGAAGCCGAACGGGTCCAGCAGGGACGCCAGGTCCTGGTGCTGCACGTCGGACATGGCGGCGCTGAGCGTCAGGTACCCCATCACCAGCACCACGACGCCCACGTACACGGGGGCCATGCGCCGCGTCAGGGCGGCCAGCGCGAAGAAGACGGCGCCGGCGAAGAAGAGCGTGGGCCAGACGCCGATGACGTAGGGCCAGAGGTAGGACGTGAGCTGGAACGGAGCGAGCCGCTCGGCATCCACCAGCCACACGCCCGCGGCGCCCACCATCAGCCCGGGGATGATGGCCAGCATCAGCACCGCGCTGAAGAGGTACGCGCCCAGGAACCGGCCGAGCAGGTACGGGCCCTTCTTCACGTTCTTTGTGAAGATGAGCATCCACGTGTTGTGGCCGAAGTCCTGGTAGGCGGCCTGGCCGAAGACGGCGGCCACCATGAAGAGGCCGAAGTAGGCCAGGCTGATGGTGAAGCTGAAGACGGTGTGCGGGCTGTTGACGCGGACCAGCTCCGGGCCCGACGCCACCGAGAACCCCTTGAACACGGCGCCAATCGCCAGCGTCATCAGCGCGGCGGCGGCGGCCAGCACCAGGGCGTAGACCCAGGTGGAGATCATCTTCACCCGGCGCCGCAATTCGAAGGTCAGGAGGGCGGTGAACATGGCGGGCCCTCAGGGCTGCTTGGATGCCCGGGCGAGCGCGTGGAAGTACACGTCCTCCAGGTCGGGGCTGGCGGGCTCGAAGCCCTCTGGCGGGGACTCCGCGTAGACGTGGACCAGTCGCTGCCCGGCCACGCGCCGCACGGCGATGACCTCCAACTGCTTCATGAGCGCGTCCAGCTCCTCCTGGTGGGTGACGAAGCGCTTCCACACGCGCTGGTGCAGGGACTCCACCAGCTTCAGCGGGTGGCCGCTGGCCACGACGTTCCCCTGGGCGAGGATGGCCATGTTCTGACAGAGGTCCGCCACGTCGGAGACGATGTGCGTGGACAGCAGCACCACCACGTCGGTGCTGATCTCCGCCAGCAGGTTGTGGAAGCGGAAGCGCTCGGCAGGGTCGAGCCCGGCGGTGGGCTCGTCCACGATGAGCAGCTTGGGATTGCCGAGCAGGGCCTGGGCGATGCCGAAGCGCTGCTTCATGCCGCCGGAGAATCCACCGAGCCGCCGGTCGCGATGCTCCCAGAGGTTCGTCTTCTGGAGGAGCGCCTTCACCGTGTCATGGCGCGGGCCGCGCTGGGCCAGGCCCTTGAGCTGGGCCAGATGGTCCAGCATGTCCCAGGCCGTCACCTTGGGGTACACGCCGAAGTCCTGTGGGAGGTAACCCAGCACCTCGCGCAGCCGGTCCTTGTCCCGGCGCAGGTCGATGCCGTCGAAGGTCATGGTGCCCGCGTCCACGTCCTGCAGCGTGGCGATGCTGCGCATCAGCGTGGACTTGCCGGCGCCGTTGGGCCCGAGCAGCCCGAACATCCCGCGTGGAATCGTGAGGTTGACACCCTGCAACGCACGGGTGCCGTTGGGGTACGTCTTCGACACGCCTTCCAGTCTGAGCTCCATGGCGGCGAACCTAGCCCAGTCCTCGGGACCGATGCGTGGAGCGCGTGGCGTCGTTACCATGTCGGCATGCCCCTTTCTCGCCGGACCTCCACCGCCTCCGCGGCCGTCGCCTTCCTCCTGGGGGCCTGCGGAGAGGGGGACCCGGTCATGCTGGAGGCGGTGGCCGCAAGCTGCTCGGGCGGTCCGGCGCAACACCTGGACCGGTTGCCGTCCGGCGCCATGGTGCTCAATGCCTACTTCCTGCAGGAAGAGGCCACCCGGGACGCGCGGCGGGGGCGGCGGAGTCCCCGGTGCTGGAAGAGGTGCTCGCCAAGGCCTCCGCGCTGGGCGTGCGCGCGCTGCGCACCAACGGACACAACGACGCGCTGTCGAAGGTGGGGGACACCGCCATCCAGGTGGCGCCGCTGGAGTACGACGAGGTGGCCCTGGTCGGCCTGGATCGGGTGCTCACCCGCGCCCGCTTCCATGGCGTTCGCCTGGTGCTGACGCTGGGGAACTACTGGGATGCATACGGGGGCGCGCGCCAGTACGTGGCGTGGGCGGGGCTCCCCCAGCCCGTGGAAGGGGATGCTCGGTTCTTCACCGACCCGGTGGTGGTGGCGCACTTCAAGGCGCACGTGGCGCGGTTGCTCAACCGGGTGAACACGGTGGACGGCATCCGCTATGGCGACCACCCGGCCGTCCTGGCCTGGGAGCTGCTCAACGAGCCGCGGGGACGGGGGCTGGACAAGGAAGGGGCGCGGCTGCGCGCGTGGATTGATGACGTGGCGCGCGAGGTGAAGACGCACGCGCCCGGTCACCTGGTGGGGACGGGGGAGGAGGGCTTCGAGCCGTCTCCCGACGGGTACGACCCTGGCTTCTGGTCCCGCTCCGGGTCGCCGGTGCTTCGCACGCCGGGGGCCAGCTTCACGCGCAACACGGCGTCCCCGTACATCGACTTCGCGTCGGTGCACTTCTATCCGGAGTCCTGGGGCCTGGGCGGCATCGACACGGCCGAGGCCGGCGCCCGGTGGATTCGGGAGCACGCCGCCATCGCCCGGAACCTGGGCAAGCCCTTGTTCGTGGGCGAACTGGGACTGCGCAACGAAGGCACGTTCGACGTGTCGCAGCGGCGCGCGCTCTATCGAGGCTGGCTGGAGTGCATGCGGAAGGCAGGCGTCGGCGCGGGGGCGCTGTGGATGTTCTCCAACGACGCCCGGCCGGAGGCCTGGGACGACTACACCTTCTATTACCGGGACGGCACGCAGCCGGGGGATCCGGTCAACCGGTACGCGGACCTGGTCATGGAGGCCGCCGCCGCGGAGCGTCCGGGGGCGGCGGTCTCCAGGGGGCGCTGAGCGCGGGCGCTCCGGCTCAAACGGAGATGAGGCCCTTGCGGATGCCTTCGGTGACGGCCTCCACGCGGTTGGTGACCTCCAGCTTCCGGTAGATGTGCTCCAGGTGCGTGCGGATGGTGGCCTTGCTGAGGTCGAGCAGGCGCGCCGCCTCGCTGTTGGACACGCCCTTGGCGATGAGCTGGAGGATTTCGCGCTCGCGGTCCGACAGCGGCTTGAGCAGGGGCTCCTGGGGCAGGTCGCTGGCCGACGGCTCCGGCGCGGTGGGCGGGGAGATCAGGGGGCTGGCGTCGGGCTCCACGCGGAAGTGACGGAGCAGCCGGCGGGCAAGGTTGGGCTGGATGACGGTGCCGCCCGCGCGGACCTCCTTGATGGCCTCGATGATCTTGTCCACCGGGGCGCCCTTGAGCAGGTAGCCGGAGGCGCCCGCCTTCACGGCCTCCAGCACTTTGTCCTCCTCGTCGAAGATGGTGAAGATGAGGATTTCAATCTTCGGGAAGCGCGCCTTCACCTCGCGCGTCACGTCGATGCCGCTCATGCGGGGCAGGCCCAGGTCGAGCAGCAGCACGTCCGGCATCAGCTTGGGCACTTCCTCCAGCGCGGCTTCACCGGAGAGCGCGGTGCCGATGATGTCCATCTCCGGGTGGTTCTCGAAGAGGCGGAGCTGGTTCTTGAGGATCTTCGTTTGATCCTCGACCACGAAGACGCGAATGGGCGGCGAATCAGGAGGCTGCGGGGCGTCCACGGGAGCTCCGGTCATGATGGGCGACAGGGAAGGGAGAATGCCACCTGGGCGCCAGCGCCGGGTGACGAGTCCACGATGAGCTGGCCACCGAGCTTCATGGCGCGCTCACGCATGTTCAAGAGGCCGTAGTGGCCGCGCGGCGTCCGGGAAGGGTCGAAGCCCTTGCCGTCGTCGCGTACGACGAGGTTGACGCGGTCCTCGCTGAAGTCGAGCCGCACCTGGACGCCCTTGGCCTCCGCGTGCTTCACCGCGTTGGACAGCGACTCCTGGAGGATGCGGAACAGCGCCAGTTGCGCGTCCGGGTCCAGCTTGCGCTGGAGCCCGGTGCGCTCGAAGCGGATGTCCAGGCCCGTGCGCTCGCGGAACGTCTTCGCGTAGTCCTCCAGGCCCTGCGCCAGCTCGAAGTCCTCGCGCATCATCCGCAGGCTGCGCCGCAGCTCCTCGATGGACTCCTCCGCGGTGAGCTTCAGCTCGCGGATCTCCTCGCGCAGGGCCTCCTCGCGCGCGAGGTTCAGGATGTATTCGGATTGGATGATCATCGACGACAGGGACGCGCCCAGGCCGTCGTGGATCTCCCGGGCCATCCGGTTGCGCTCCTCCACCACCGCCAGTTCCTTGAGGTCTCCCTGGAGCGACACGACCTCGCGGTGCGCGGCGGCCTCGCGCTCGTTCAGGTACACGAGCACGTAGACGATGATGAAGTTGAGCGCCAGGTACCAGAGCAGGGTCAGCAGCTCCACCGCCGTCACGGAGCGGTTGAGGAGCAGGTCCAGCCGGGTGGTGATGGGCAGCGCCAGCAGCGGCGGCAGGATCGCCAGCGGCTTGGGGAAGAGGATGGCGAAGAGCGTGGTGAAGAGCAGCTGCGTGGCCAGCAGCGGGCTCTGGAGACCGCCGCCGACGTGCGGCTTGGCGATGAGCACCACGCTGATGGTCACGTCCAGGCAGAGGGTGATGTACGTCACCCAGCGGCCGGCCTTGGGGTGGTCGATGACCAGGAGGTTGGCGACGCTGTAGAGCAGCATCGCGAAGTAGCCCACGAAGGAGAAGGGCCCGGTGAGGCCGAAGTAGCCGCTCCAGGCCGGAACCGCGAGGATGAGCAGGCCCAGCGTGAGGAACATCATCCGCGCGTAGAAGAGCGCGCGGGCCCTGGCCACGAAGCGGTCCTGCTCCCACGAGGCGGCGGCCTGCTCCGCCGACACGCTGTCCGTCAGCTTGCGGCGCTCCAGGACCTTCCGCACCCGGGCGCGGAGGTCGTTGGCAGGCGTTTCCTCGCTCAATGCGAGTTGGGAATCCATTCGTCCGGCAGTCTACGGGAGCAACCGGGGGGCCGGGAATCCCGGAGGTGGCCCGCCCCGCTTTCTGGGGGGCGAGGGGGCAGGCCCCACGCCGGGCGGAAGCACCGCGTTACTCCGCGGAAGCATCACTCGCGCACGCCTGGCGGACCTCGGGCTTGTTCTTGAAGATGAAGTCCAGCCGGTCGATCTGCTCGCCCGTGCGCTCGTTGAAGAGCGGCGTGCCGCCCGCGTACATGCTGCCCTCCGGGTTTCCGTACGCGTCCAGCCCCTGCTTCTGGAGCCACGAGTCCACGCAGGCCTCCTGGGCCGCGCGCGCCGTGCTGCCGGAGCCCGCGTCCTCGGCGCGCAGGGCCCCTTGCTGGCGCCGGTTCGCGCGGCTTCGTCGGTGGCGGCGGAGGCATCGGTGGGCCCCGGGGCCTCGCCCGACTTGCGGGTGCAGCCAGGCGCCAGGAAGAGGACAGCGGAAAAGACGAGCACGCCGGTCAGGTTTTTCATATGTCCTGGCAGGTGGGGGCCGCGCGGACGCGGGACGGTGGAGAGACACCTGCGCCCTTCTGCATGGTGGTACGCAGGCGGCCCCACCATATTCGTTTCCGACCGCGTGGAGCAGTCATCCGATGCATGGCCACGGTACAGACCATCACCCCCGAATCCCCCATGCGTCCCGGCTGGAGCGCGCGCGCGTACTGCTGGTGGGGGCTGGCGGGCTCGGATGCCCGGCGTCGTTGGCGCTGGCCCAGGCCGGTGTCGGGCACCTGACGCTGGCGGATCCGGACTGCGTGGACGTGACGAACCTGCCGCGCCAGCTCTGGCACCGGGGCGAAGACGTGGGCCGGAACAAGGCGGAGTCCGCGACGGCGGGCCTGGCGCGGGCCTTTCCCGGCCTGAGCACGGAGGCCATCCCCGAGCGCGTGGACGCGAGCAACGCGGAGGGGCTCTTCCGCGCGCACGACGCCGTCATCGACGCCACGGACGGCGTGGCCACCAAGTTCTTCCTGTCGGACGTGGCGGTGCTGACGGGCGTGCCGCTCATCTATGGCGGTGTGCTGCGCATGCAGGGCCAGGCGATGCGCGTGGACCCGGGGGGCCGTGTCTGCGCTGCCTCTATGAAGCGCCGCCTCCGCCGGACGCCGTACCCACGTGTGCCCAGGCGGGGGTGCTCGGCTCGCTGGCGGGGCTGGTGGGCGCGGTGCAGGCCCTGCTGGCGCTGGAGCTGCTGTCGGGCGCCGCGCGAGGTGGGCAGGGCGAGGCCACGCTGCACGTGCTGGATGCGGTGTCGATCCTGGGCCGGCGGACACGCGTGGCGCGGGCCCCGGACTGCGAGGGCTGTCGCGTCACGGCCATCCCCGCGTACCCTGAGTCTCCGGAGGCGTGCGCGACATGACGGCGAGGCTGGACATCACCCGCGAGGTCTGTCCGATGACCTACGTGCGGACGAAGCTGAAGTTGGAATCACTGGAGCCGGGCACGTTGCTGGAGGTGCTCCTTCGGGGCGCCGAGCCGCTGAAGAACGTGCCTCGCAACGCGCGCGACGAGGGCCACGAGGTCGTGTCCCTGGACGCGCTCCCGGACGGGACGCACCGGCTGGTGCTCCGCAAGCAAGGCAGGTGAGTGAGTCATGGCGACCCTTCGTATTCCCACTCCGATGCGGGGCTTCACCGGCAACCAGGCGGAAGTCGCAGCCCCCGGCGCCACCGTGCGTGAGGTGCTGAAGAACCTGGACGCGCGCCACCCGGGCATTGGCGGTCGGGTGTTCGACGAACGCGGCGCGGTGCGGCGCTACGTCAACGTGTTCCTCAACGACGAGGACATCCGCGCGCTGAACGGGCTGGACACGCCGGTGAAGGACGCTGACCGCATCACCCTCATCCCCGCCATGGCGGGGGGCTGACGGCCATGGCGCTGCGCGAAGATCAGATCCTGCGCTACTCCCGGCAGATCCTCCTGCGCGAGGTGGGCGGACGTGGCCAGGAATCCCTGCTCGCGGGCACGGCGCGGCTGGATGGCATTGGCGCGTCAGGGCTGACGGCGGCGGCGTACCTGGCGGGAGGTGGCACGCCGGTGACGGGCGCGGGCTCGCTGACGCTGGGGCCCTGGGCGCCGGGCTTCCTGATGGGGCCTGCCGACGTGGGCCTGCCCGTGACGGAGGCGCTGGCCCGCGAGGTGCCCGCGCTGAACCCGGACGCGGGCGCGGTGGGGCAGGGGGCGGGCTGGTGGCGGAGCTGCCCGCGGCGTGGAGTGGCGAGGCGCCCTGGGTGGCGCTGGGGGCGATGGCATGCGGGCCGCCGTTGTCTTCCGAAGCGCGGAGGGGTGCCTCTGGTGCTTCGGTGAGACGGTGCGGCACCTGGGCTCGCCCCCGGATGGGGCGCTGGGCGTGGCCGTGGGGACGCTGGGAGCGCTCGTGTTTCAGCGGCTGCGGCTGGGCCTGGGCCCCGCGCTGGGCGGCAGGTGGTTGGTGGCACCTGGAACCGTGGAGGAGATGGAATTGCGCAGGTGCTCGCGCTGCGCGGGCCGTGAGCCGCCCGCCGAGCCGTGAGCCACTGGCCCGAGCACATCCTCGACGAGGTGGGGCGTCACCTGGAGGCCGCGTATCCGTTCGAGGGCTGTGGGGTGATCCTCCGCGCGGAGGGGTCGGGCGCCCTGCGGATCCGCCCCCTGCGCAACGCCGCCGACAACCCACGCGTGGCGTACGCCTTCGCGCCCGAGGAGTGGCTGGCCGTCTGCATCGACGCGGATGTACGGTCAGAGCGAGTGGTGTGCGTGTTCCACTCGCATGTAGATGCACCGGCCACCTTCTCCCAGGAGGACCTGCTGCGGGCGGCTCCGGAGGGGCATCCGTTGCTCTCGGATGTTTCCTATCTCATCGGATCCGTACATCGCGGCTGTGTTCACTACGTGTCGGAGTATGAGTGGCTTGAGGGAAACTTCGTGTTACGAACGGGCTGAAAGTGCATTGCAGAAACGAAAAAGCCTTGTCTGAGCAGGCACTTGAATGCCCGTCACCCCCACCTGCGGAAAGGTGGGCGCGAATTGTCAAGTGGCCGGGTTTTCGTCTATAACCGCGTCCATCTTCTGGATCTGCGGCGTCCATACGCAGCTTGCAAGAAGTGCTCCGGACGCAGGGAGTAGACGACCCATATGGCCTCCAACACTGGTTTCACCCTCTGGCTGACCGGCATGTCCGGTACCGGGAAGAGCACCACCGCCGCCTACATCGCCGCGCGCTTGCGGCAGGTGGGTCGCAACGTCGAGATCCTCGACGAGGGTGAACTTGGCGAGGCGCTGTGGGCGGGGCTGGGGGATGGCAAGGAGGACCGTATCACCGTCGTGAAGCGGCTGGGCTTCGTGGCGAACCTGCTGACGCGAAACGGCGTGGCGGCGCTGGTACCCTGCGTGAGCCCGTACAAGCCGGGCCGTGAGGAGAACCGCCGGTCGATTGGTCGCTACGTGGAAGTCTACGTCGACTGCCCGACGGAGAAGCTCATCGAGCGCGACACCACGGGCCGCTACAAGAAGGCGCTCAACGGGGAGATCCCCAACTTCATCGGCATCACCGAGCCGTATGAGCCGCCCAACTCGCCGGAGGTCACCATCCACTCCAACGTGGAGTCGGTGGAGGACGGCGCGGCGAAGATCTTCCAGTCGCTTCTGGACCTCGGCTACATGAGCACCGAGGAGCTGAAGGTCATCACCGGCAAGAAGATGAAGGCCAACCCGCTCCCCGCGAAGGGCGAGAAGGCGGAGAAGGCCGAGAAGGGTGGCGCCAAGGCCCGCCGCGCGGAGGAGTCCAAGCCCGCGGCGAAGGCGCCGAAGGCGGACAAGGGCGCCAAGGCCCGTCCGGCCACGCGCGCGGCCCGGGTGGCGAAGCCGGCCTCGGCGGCGAAGAAGGCCGCGAAGCGGAAGGCCCGCTAGGCGGCTGGGCTTCCGGGCCCGGTGTCATTTCCAAGGGGCTCCAGGTTGCCGCGCGGCGCGCGTGCAATCCGGGGCCCCTCCGTTTTAGGAGAGCCTCATGTTGAGCCCCGAGCGGATCAAGTCCCTGTGTGAGTCGTCGCGCCCCAAGCTGGAGTTGATGCGTGCCGCGCTGCGGGCCCATGGCAGCGCGTTGGTGGCGTTCTCCGGCGGTGTGGATTCGACCTTCGTGCTGAAGGTGGCGGTGGAGGAGCTGGGCGACCGGGCGCTCGCGCTCACCGCGCTGTCCGCGTCCGTGGCGCCGGAGGAGGCCGACGAGGCGCGCGAGCTGGCGAAGCGGCTGGGCGCCCGGCACGTGGTGCTGGGCAGCAACGAGCTGGCGAACCCGCAGTACGCGGCCAACCCGACGAACCGCTGCTACTTCTGCAAGACGGAGCTGTACGACATCTGCGAGGCGCAGCGGAAGTCGCTGGGGTTGGCGGTGGTGTTGGACGGCTTCAACGCGGACGACTTCAAGGACCACCGGCCCGGCCATAAGGCGGCGCAGGAGCACCAGGTGGTGTCGCCGCTGGCGCAGGCGGGGCTGACGAAGGAGGAGATCCGGGCGTGGAGCCAGTCGCTCGGGCTGCCGACGTGGGACAAGCCGCAGATGGCGTGCCTGGCGTCGCGGATTCCGTACGGGACGGCGGTGACGCGGGATCGGCTGCTGCAGGTCGCCGCCGCCGAGTCGGAGCTGCGCAAGCTGGGCTTCCGACAGTTCCGTGTGCGGTACCACCAGGACGTGGCGCGGCTGGAGGTGGCGGCGGAGGAGTACGAGCGCTTCCTCGCGGCGGACGTGCGGCAGAAGATCAACACCGCGTTCCTGGCGCTGGGGTTCAAGTTCGTGGCGCTGGACCTGGAGCCGTTCCGCTCGGGCCGCATGAATGACGCGGCGGGTGTGGCGCGGCCGGGGGACACAGGCAAGCCGGAGGGCTTTTCGCTGCCCGTGGTGAGCTGAGCCGCGTCTCCTTGGTGGTGGCCGCGAGGCTCGGGAGCGGCTCACATCCCGGTGATGAGGTGGATGCCGCGTTCCCGTGCCAGGGCGCTCCGGGCCTCTGTGGAAACCGCGGTTCCGCGCAGGTCGAGTTCCCGCAGGTGTGGCAGCTTGTGCAACGACGGGAGGCCCGCGTCGGTGACTTTCGTGCGCGTCAGGTAGAGGGTTCGGAGCGAACTGGGGAGGTGGCCGAGCATCTCGTCGCCGGTGCGGACTCCGGCGACGCTCAGCCAGACGAGGTTCGTGAAGCCCTGGAGCGCTTTCTGGCCCTCTGCGTCCAACCTCGTCGCGCCGAGGTCGAGCGTCGTGAGTCGGGCAAGGGTGTGCAGGCTCGTCAGGCCCGAACCATTGATGAGGGTCCCCGCGACATGGATTGCCTCCAGCTCTGTCCATTCGGCGAACTGGCCCAGCCCCACGTCCGTGAGGAGGGTGCGTTCGGCTTTCAATGAATGGAGGCCGGGAAAGGCCTGCCGTATGGAGGGCACCCATTCGTCGGTGAACCCGGTCTTGCTCAAGTCCAGGTGTCGCAGGAGTGGGCGGGAACCCAGGTTGTTCAGCCCCTCCGGGCCAATCGGCGTGTGGCTGAGCGCGAGCCGCGTCAGTTGGCTGAGGGGAGCGAGTGCCGCGAGGGAATCGTCCGTCAACGCGAGCCCCGAGAGCCAGAGTGATTCGAGCGCCACCAAGGTGCTCAGTTCTTGAAGTCCCGTGCCCGTGATGGCGGTGCGCGAGAGGTCGAGCTCCCTCAACTCGTTGAGTCCTCGAAGATGGCGCAGCGCTGAGTCGCCCACTCGTGTGTCGTCGAGGTGAAGCGCTTCCAGTCGAGAGAGGCCCGCGAGGTGGCGAAGCCCTGCGCCTCGGATTCGTGCCTTGCTGAGAACCAGCGCGCGAAGCGCGGGCAGTTTCGCGAGGTGGAGCAACCCGGCGTCCGTCACCTGCGTGCTGCCCAGGTGGAGGGCTTCCAGTTCACGGAGTCCCGCGACGTGCGCGAGGCTGGCGTCTGAGGCAGCGGTACGCGCAAGGCCCAGCCGCCGAAGGGTGGGCATGGCGCTGAGGCCGCGGAGGCCGGCATCCGTGACTTTCGTTCCACTGAGGTTGAGCGTGTGCAACGGAGCGCCCGGCAGCACTGCGAGGAGGGTGTCGTCCACCGCGGTATCCGACAGGTCGAGTTCCTCCAGCCCCGGTTGCCTCGCGAGGAATCCAAGCCCCTGGGATGTTACGGCAGTTCCGGCGAGGGTTACTCGACGCAGGGTGGTGTGCTCTGACAGCGGCGCAAGGCCTGCGTCGGAGACCGGCGTTTCGTCCAGCCGCAGCACTGCCAGTTGTTGCATGCGTTTGAGAGGAGCCAGCCCCGCGTCGGTGACCCGGGTGGCATTGAGGTGCAGGGCCTCGAGTTGGGTCGCGTTTTCCAGCGAGGCGAGGTGCGCGTTGCCGAAGTCCGTGCCAGACAACTGAAGCGCGACGACACCGGACTCCTGGAGCAGGGCTGCGAGGAGCCCAGGGGCTGGGACACTGGCAACGCCAAACGACAATTCGCGCACGCGATGCTCGCGCAACACGGCAGCGACCTCGCGAGCCTCCGCTTCGGTACGCACGGGGCGCAAGGGTTCTGCGTACCAGTTGCCCGTGTCAGGAGGAGTGAAGCCTTCGGGCCCTGGTGGCAGATGCCCGAGCTCTGCGCTTGTCCCATCCGGTTCGAGGCGGAACACCGTGAGGAGCGGCTTGGGCTCCGTCACTACGACGGGGATCGAGGACGGAGCGGGAATGACGGGCGTGGGACGGGTGGCGCAAGCCGTCACGACGAGCATCAGTCCCGCGAGCCATGGAGTTCCCGTGTGCATGGTGGGAGATCAACCCCTCCAAGGACTCAGGTCAATGCGTAACCTGTATGTGTTGCGATGCCATGTGGGCGGGCGAATGGGGGCCCACCTTGCACCTGGTTCCTTCAGCGCTGTTCGCGGCGGATGACGGCGGGAGTCAGTCCGGTGAGCCGGCGGAACACCGTGGTGAAATGGCTCTGTGAGCTGAAGCCCACCGCGAGCGCGATGTCTCCCAGCGGCAGCGACGCGTTGCTCAGCAATTCGCGCGCCCGTTCCACGCGTCGTTGCTGCACCCAGGCGTGCGGTGTCATGCCGGTGGACTGACGGAAGGCACGGGTGAAATGAAAGACGCTCAAGCCGGAGCGCGTGGCCAGCTCACCCACGCGGATTGGCTCGGCAAGGTGCGCCTCCACGTAAAGCTGCACGCGGCGAAGTGCGGCGGGGGAGAGCCTGCCTCGATGGCGCGCCGCCCGTGAGGTACTCGGTTCCTGAAGCAGTTTGGCCACCCGGGCCACGTGTCGGTCCTGGATGGCTCTCGCCGCCTTCAGGAACCCCGCGACGATTCGCAGGTGTTCCTCCGGCAGCCCCGCCATGAGCTGGTGGCCGTCCGCCTGGAGGGGACCCCAGAGGGTGTCGATCCACTCCCGTGCATGCGAGGTGAGTACCAGCCGCTGGCCACCACCGGCCGCTTCCCGCTGGACGTAGCCCGCAAGCTCCAGCCGCGCCACATCGGCTTCGCGGGCGACGGCGCCCAGGGGCGTCGGGCCACCGAAGTGAATCTGCGTCAGGCACGCGAGGTCCGCGCGCCCGAGCGCGAGGACCTTCCCGACGGTGGCATCGAACTCCGCGGACGCGTCCTGGAACTGCACGACGTCCGAGCCAATCTGTTCGAGCAGGGCGGGCCGGGGGCTCATCGGGAACTCCGCAGGAAGGCGAAAAACGGCGCAAGGGCACGAAAGACGCTCGCGTGCCGGGAACGCATCCTGGCGCCATGATCAACCTGAAGCATTCCGTCGGGGCAATCGTCCTGTGGCTTTTCGTCGTCGTCCTGGGCATCGCCTTCGGCGCGGGACTCTACGAGCACCGCGTCACGTTGCCCCGATGGCTCGACACCCTGGGCGGACACTGGTCCGCGGAGGCCGCGCGGGAGGACAACGTGGGACTCCGCTTCTGGGCCTTCGTCACCACGGGGCCGCTGACGCTGCTCACCCTGGCGAGCCTCTACTTCGCATCCCAGGCCACCGGCGCGCTGCGCGTCTGGTGGCTCGGGGCCGCGTTGGCGGCGTTGGCCGACCGGCTCCTGACCTTCTCGTACTTCATCCCGACGATGCTGAGGCTGCTGGAGGCGCCCGACAACGCCGCCGCCGTGGAGACCGCGGTGACGTGGGCGCGGATGAACCACCTGCGTCATGTGCTCAGCGCGGGGGCCTGGTTCTCGGCGCTCCAGGCCCTGTCCTGGCTCCGATGGAAGGGCGGTTCGTGATCAGAACGTCCGATTCCGTGCGCGCATCGTGCCCCTGGCCGCCTCGCCAGGGGAGGGGCGCACGGACTGGCACATCCTCGGGCGCGGACCCTGATAGAAACGTGATCCGCGCCATGGCCCGCGATCACTCCACGTCTCCCAGGGCGGGTTCCCGCCTGACACACCGCGTCCACACCCTGATCAGCGCCTGTTCCGTGCTCCTGCCCGCGGCAGCCGGAGCGGCGGAGTACGTGGACGCGCCGTACGCGGAACGACGGGCCTTCTCGCTGATCCTCGGCCCCGGCGCCTCCTACACCGAGTCCATTGATCGCTCGGAGTCCGACGCGAAGCATGGCGGGGACGCGCACCTGGACCTCGGGGGCAGCCGGACCGTGGGCTACGACGGGGACGAGGTCTTCGTGGTGATCCGCGGCAGCCTGCGCGGCCCGGATCTATCGGTGGCCGGCGGCTTCCGGAACTTCTACGGAGATGGGTCCTGGCAGACCTTCTATGATCTGGGCCTGCTGATCAGGCCGTTTTCTGGGCCGTGGCTGGGGCCTCGCGTAGCGTTGGGCATGCGACACACCTTCTCCGAGCGGCTCGCGGTGTTCGGGGGACTCGGGCTTTCGCTCGGGTTCGGCGCGGGTCTGCGCGGAGACGCGGAAGCCTTCACCGGGGTTCAGTGGATCTTCCCGGTCGGATCGAAGTGAATTTCTTGCGATCAGACCGACTTGTGAGAATGTGTGCGCATCTGTAGGAGGTCGCGCACATGGACATGAATCCCCGCCTTACCTCAGTGGTCTTCCGGCTCAACCGCGAGAAGCTCGACGCCCTCAAGGACCTGTCGCGCACCACGCGCATCCGTCAGAGCGAGTACCTCCGCGAGGCCATCTCCGATCTGCTCGCGAAGTACGAAGAGCGGCTCGTCGACTGAAGATGGCCGTCCGGGCCCCACCGCGCGTCACCCGATGTGGAAGGGTGGCTCCAGCGGAAGCCCCGGGGGATGGAGACGCTCCCCGGCGGTGAAGGGGTCCACTTGGGGAGGGTAGCGAACCTCCCAGAGCACGAGGCCGTGAGC
The DNA here is from genome assembly GCF_032612255.1 of Myxococcus sp. MxC21-1. NCBI lineage: Bacteria > Pseudomonadati > Myxococcota > Myxococcia > Myxococcales > Myxococcaceae > Myxococcus > Myxococcus sp. MxC21-1. Next base: position 4,791,202 of record NZ_CP123278.1, on the reverse strand, counting down.
GGGCGCCTTGAAGCCCTCCATGGCCTGACCCGTCTCGAGCGCCGCGAGCCACGCCTCTTCTGGCAGCAGCCCCGCGGCCACCTTCAACGCGCTCCCCATCAAATAGCGGATCTGGTAGCGCGCGAAGCCGTCCCCGCGCAGCCGAGCCTCGTAGAGCCCACCGCCCAGCGCGTGCAGGGTGGCGGACTCCAGCGTGCGCGGCTTGCGTGGACTGGACTTCTCATGGAACGCGATGAAGTCCCGCGTCCCTTCCGCTGAACGCAGCAGCGCCGCCAGCCGCTCCGGCGTCACCGCCGTGGCCTGGAGCAGCGGCTCCGCGGACACGTCCAGCGCATAGGGCGCCCATTCGGGCGTCACGGCCCCGCCCAACTGGAACCGGTAGCGGTACTCCTTGCCGCATGCGCTCCACTGCGCATGAAAGGACGTGGGGCGGCGTACCCCGCACAGGCCCAGGCCCGGTGGCAATCGGGGTGGGAGCCGCTTCTCCAGGGACTCCGCCGAGTCGCCCGCTTCCAGCCGGACGCTCACCACCTGCATCCGGGCGTGGACGCCCCGGTCTGTGCGCCCCGAAGGCATCAAGGTCGCCGGCACCCCCACGGACCGCAGCGCCTCTTCCAGGGCTGACTGGACGGTGGGGCCCTCGGGTTGGCGCTGGAAGCCGCGGAAGATTCCGCCGCAGTACCAGATCCACAGTGCGACGGGAATCCGCTTGGAGGTGGAGGGGAGCACGCCGTTGCTTGGGTGTGGGGAACCACGGGATACTCGCGCGCAAAATGGCAGCTGGACAAGACCTTGCGGCGGACGTGGACGGACTCTGGCTCTTCAAGCACGGGGACCTCGTCCTGGGGCCCGTCAGTGGTGCCCAACTCGTGGAGAAGCTCACCTCGGGTGAGCTGACGCTGGACACCCTGGTGGCGCCCGCAGGAGAGCGGGACTTCCACCGCATGTCCGAGGTGGACGCCTTCCGCGTGCATGTGGCCCGGGCGGAGGCGCGCGCCCGCGTGGACGCCGCGGTCGTCGTGGAGCGGGCGAAGTCCGCGAAGCGCTTGAAGATTCTCGGCGGAGCCGCGGTGGTGGGCGTGGTGGTGCTGGGCATCGTCGGCATCCAGTTGGCGCGCAACGCCGCCGTCCACGGGTGGTTCGGCGGCGGCGAGGTCCAGACGGACGACTTCGAGATGGGCGAAATCACCATCCGCGTGGCCCAGGCCCGGGTGGATGACGAGGAGCTCTTCGAGTACCCCGGACATGGCGCGCGCCGTCCGGGCTCGGGCGAGCCGGGGTGAAGCCCGCCACTGGCAGCAGTGGTCCGGGCAAGGTGGCCATGGCCTCCACCACCCGAGCGCCGGCGGACCGGAGGCCCCGCCCCGGGGGCAGCGTGACCACCGACCCGGAAGGCATGGAGATGACGCAGCAGTTCGACCAGTCCGCCATCAACCAGGTGGTGGCCAGCAACAAGTCCACGCTCTTCCGCTGCTTCAAGGAAGAGGCGGAGCGCACCCCCGGCCTCTACGCCAAGGTCCCCATGGAGTTCGTCATCGGGAACGATGGCCGGGTCAGCAAGCTGTGGGTGGACAACCATCAGTTCAAGAAGGGTCCACTCTACGAGTGCCTGCTGTCGGAGATGCGGAAGTGGCCGTTCCGCGCCTACGAAGGCGAGCAGGCGACGGTGGGCCTGTCGTTCACCATCGGCAAGCGGGGGTAGGGTCACTTTCTTGCCGGCACCCCGGGCATGCCCGATACCGTGGGCATGTCCGCCGCATCTGTTGCTGAGACCGAAATTGCGAAGAAGGCGCTGAGCGTCCCGCCGGGAACCTTCCGTCACACCGTGCTGACGGCCGCCAAGCGCTTCAAGTCCACCTGGGCCGAGCTGGGGAAGCTCCTGGTCCAGGTCCGGGACGAGGCCAAGTTCGAGGAGTGGGGCTACCCCTCCTTCGAGACCTATTGCCTCAAGGAACTGCACATCAAGAAGCAGACCGCCTTGAAGCTCACCCGCTCGTTCAGCTTCCTGACCAAGCACGAGCCCGAGGAGGAGCTCACCGCACAGGAGTTCCCCCAGCGCGCACCCGCGTTCGAGGTCATCGAAGTCCTCGCGGACGCGGAGGAGCGGGGCCAGCTGTCGCCCACTGAATACAAGTCCCTGCGCGACAGCATCTGGAGCCCGGAGAAGAACCCGGCCGAGCTGAAGAAGGAGTTCGCCGAGCGCTTCCCCCGTCCCCCGCCGGAGCCGCCCCCGGAGAGCGCCCAGGTGCGGAAACTGGCGCAGATGGCCCGCAAGCTCGCGAGCGAGCTGTCGGGGAGCCGTCGGATTCCGAACGCCGTCGCCGAGCGGGCAGCCGCCCTGGCGGAAGACCTCGAGGACATCGCCTCGGGCGTGACGGACGCCTGAGCCGCTGTTACTGAACGCTGACCCGTTGGCGGGGGCTGTACGCTCGGCAACGGGCCTGTACCGCCGGGCTTCCTGCCCGAAGGGGAGGGCCCTATAGTGGTTCAGGGCCGCGTGGAAGGTGGGCCTGACGGCTGTTCGAGACGTGGGCAGGCCGTGCGGGTAGGGGAGCGGTGGACGGCGAAGGAGGCTCCGGGTGTCCGGAGCCGGCGAACTCGGAGGCGGCAGTGAAGAAGGAGCACCACGTCAACCTGTCTTGTTCGTTCTGCGGCAAGTCGCAGCGCGAGGTCCGCAAGCTCATCGCGGGCCCGACGGTCTACATCTGCGACGAATGCATCAAGCTGTGTAACGACATCATCGCGGACGAGAACGAGCGCGAGGAGGGCAAGCCCCAGGTCAGCTTGCCGACGCCGGCGGAGATCAAGGCGTTCCTCGACGACTACGTCATCGGACAGGACCAGGCGAAGAAGGTCCTCGCGGTGGCGGTGTACAACCACTACAAGCGCATCTATCAAAAGAAGCCGAACTCCCGGCCGCGTCCTGGCGTGAAGGGCCCCACCGGCGAGGAAGTGGAGCTGAGCAAGAGCAACATCCTGCTCATCGGTCCCACGGGAAGTGGCAAGACGCTGCTGGCCCAGTCGCTGGCGCGCTTCCTCAACGTGCCCTTCACCATCGCTGACGCCACCAGCCTCACCGAGGCCGGCTACGTGGGCGAGGACGTGGAGAACATCATCCAGAACCTCCTCCACAACGCCGACTACGACGTGGAGAAGGCCTCGCGCGGCATCGTCTACATCGACGAGATCGACAAGATCGCCCGCAAGGGTGACATGCCCAGCGCCACCCGCGACGTGGGCGGCGAGGGTGTGCAGCAGGCCTTGCTGAAGATCATCGAAGGCACCCGGGCCAACGTCACGCCGCGCGGCGGGAAGAAGTACAACCAGCAGGAGTACGTCCAGGTCGACACGACGAACATCCTGTTCATCTGCGGCGGCGCCTTCCACGGCATCGACGGCGTCATCAAGCGCCGCGTGGGCGAGAAGGGCCTCGGCTTCGGCGCGAAGATCACCCACCGCGAGGAGCGCAGCGTGGGTGAGCTGCTGGCGCTGACCGAGCCGGAAGACCTCATGCGCTTCGGCATGATTCCGGAGTTCATCGGCCGCCTGCCGATGATCGCCACGCTGAACGACCTGAAGGAAGAGGACCTGGTCATCATCCTCTCGCAGCCGAAGAACGCCCTGGTGAAGCAGTACCAGAAGCTCTTCGAGATGGAGAAGGTGAAGCTGACCTTCACGAGGGAGGCGCTGCGCGCCATCGCCCGTGAGGCGATGCGCCGTCACTCCGGAGCGCGCGGCCTTCGCGCCATCCTGGAGGATGCCATGCTGGAGATCATGTACGACGTGCCGTTCCGCGAGGGTGTCAAGGAGTGCAAGATCACCGAGCAGGTCATCACCAAGCACGAGGCGCCCCAGCTCGTCATGGAGAAGGAGAAGAAGACGGCCTAGCGGCGTCTTGCTTCTCCCGGTGTCCCAAGGCCCTGCTTCCCTCACGGGAGGCGGGGCCTTCGCTTTCAGGGCGCGGGCAGGGTGACGATGAACTCGGCCCCGGCGCCGGGCGCGCTCTCCACGCGGAGGTCACCCTGGTGCTCCTGGACGATGTCGTGGCACAGGGAGAGCCCCAGCCCCGTGCCCACGCCCGCGGGCTTGGTGGTGAAGAAGGGGTGGAAGAGCTTCTCGCGGAGGTCCTCGGGGATGCCCGGCCCGTTGTCGCGGATGCGCAGCTCCACCTTGCTTCCGACGCGGCGGGTGCTCAGGTGCACCTGGGGCGTGAAGCCCGCGCCGGCCTGCTGTTGATGTTGCGCCGCGGCGTAGAACGCGTTGTCGAGGATGTTGGTGAGCATCCGGCTGATGTCGCTGGCCACCAGCTCCACGATGCCCACGGTGGGGTCCAACGTGGTCTCCATCTTCACGCTGGCCCCGCCGGGACGGCTGCGCAGGCCCTGCACCGCCAGGTTCACACTTTCGCGCACCAGCAGGTTGAGGTCCGACTTGGAGCGGGTGCCCTCCGACTTGCGCGAGTGCCGGAGCATCGTCTTGATGATGTCCGAGGCACGCGTGCCGTGGCTGTGGATGCGCTGGGCGTTCTGCTTCAAGTCCTGGAGCGTCTCCAGCACGTCCTCGCGGGCCTCGCTGTCGAGCCGGTCCGCCATGCCCTTCAGCGTCTCCTCCAGCTCGCCGGCCAGCCGTGAGGACAGGTTCGAGAAGTTGTTCACGAAGTTGAGCGGATTCTGGAGCTCATGGGCGATGCCCGCGGTGAGCGCGCCCAGGGACGCGAGCTTCTCCTGCGCCACGAGCTGGCGCTGCATCTCCTGAAGCCGGGTGAGCGTCTCCGCCAGCTCGGCGTTCTTGTGCTGGATTTCGGCGGTGCGCTCCTCCACGCGGCGCTCCAGCGTCCGGCTGTACTCCTCCAGGCTGGCGTAGAGGTCGGCGTTCTCCAGGGAGATGGCCGCCTGGAACGACAGCAGGCGCAGCACCTCCAGCCGCTCCGGGGTGAAGGCGCCCCGCGTGGCGTCGTTCTCCAGGTAGAGCACGCCCGTGAGCGAGCCCTGCTTCAAGAGTGGGCTGCACAGCAGGGACTTGGGCTGGGCGCTGCGGACGTAGGGGTCCTCGGAGAACGGCTCTTCCGCTGAGGCGTCGTGGAGGAGCACCGTCTCTCCGGTGCGCACCACGTAGTGGATGATGGAGGTCGGCAGCGACGCGGAGGACTCCATGGGGATGGGCGCCTCGAGCACCACGCCATCGCCGTCCACGGAGCCTTCCGCCGCGATGACCAGGCCCTCGGTCCGTTTCAGCAGCAGCAGGCCCCGGCGCGCGCCCGCGTTCTCGATGACCAGCGTCATCAGCTTGCGCAGCAGCTTGCCCAGGACGATTTCGCCGGACAGCGCGCGCGCCGTCTTGATGACGGACGCCAGGTCCAACGCGGCCAGGGACGCTTCGGTGGGGGCATCCGTGCGCGTGGGCGCGGGGGCGGACGGCAAGAGCCGGGGATGCTCCCGCTCCAGCCGAGCCGCGACGGCGCGGGCCCCCAGCGCAGGTAGGCGGCGCGGGCTTCCTCCAGGTAGGTGCGGGCCACGCGCTCGCGGGCTTGCGTCAGGTGGAACCGTGCCGCGGCCTCGCAGGCCACGCCCTCGTCGAGCGACAGGCCGTACTGGCGCGCCAGCCGGATGGCCCGGTCATACGCATCCGCGGCCGAGTCCCCCTGGCCGTCCAGGCGGGCCCGCTCCGCGTCCAGCAGCTCCGCGCGGGCGCCATAGTTCATGGGGGCGATGCGGGCCCAGCCGCGCATGGACTTGCGGATGGCGTCGATGGCTCGTGACGAGCGAATCCGGTCCAGCGGCCCCAACGTCGGGTGGACCGCCATGAGCGCCAGGCCTTGGAAGAACTTGTACCAGGGCAGGTAGATCTGCCCGGCGATGAGCTCCACCTGGGCGTCCACCGCCGCGGCGCTCTCCAGCGCTCCGCGCGCATCGCCCCACAGCCAGCGGCGCAGGGTGCGTAGCACGTCGCAGGTGGCAATGCCGTTGCCGTAGTCGAGCTGCCGGTACGGCGCGACCAGCTCCTCCTCGCGGGCCTCCACGTCGCCGGTGAAGGCACCCGTGAGGGAGTCGAGCGTGTGCCGCATGTACTCGGTGAAGAGCACGTTCTTGTGGCGGTGGGTGGCCAGGATGTCCCGGTACCGGTCCATGCGCGGGCCACCGTCGGCCAGGCCGTCCCGGGCGATGAGGGCGGTGGCGCAGCCCGCGCTGGACGCATAGCCGAAATACTCGATGTCGCCCGTCTCCTGGCCCTTCTGCGCGGCGGCGAGGAAGTCGCCGACGCAGGCGGACAGCGGCTCCTTCCAGTGCCGGATGAAGAGGTTGAAGACGAAGGTCACCATGGCTCGCAGGCTCTCCGCCTGGAAGCGGTCCAGCGTCTTCAGCGCCAGCCGGCCGTAGCGGAAGCCTTCCTCGGGGTTGCCCAGGTGCACGCTCAACATCAGCCCGTAGCCCACGTAGCCGAACGCGGCCACGCCCGTGGCGCCGTGGCGGATGGTGAGCTGGAGCACGCGGAGCACCACCAGCGGAAAGAGCAGCGGGCGGGCCATGAAGGCCAGCGAGGACAGCTTCACCAGCAGCCGCAGCGTGGCGAGCAGGAGCGGGTCGGTGCACTCGGGGAGGGCCGCCAGGTCCTCGGGCTTGCGCAGGCCCAGGCGCAGCTTCGTCTTCGCCACCGCGGCCAGCACGTGGGGTTGCTTCGGATTCGCGGGCAGGGGCTGGCCCAGCTTGCGCAACACCTCCAGGCCCAGGTCCACGCCGCGCGAGTGCTCGCCCCGGTGTGCGAGGCATTGGAGCCGGACCTCCTGCACGCGGACTTCCTCCGCGCTGTCCACCGCATGGGCCAACGCCGCCGCTGCCAACCGTTCCATCAGCTCGAAGTCCGCGTCGAGGTACGCCGCTTCGGCCGCGTCGACGTGAAGGTCGAAGGCGAGCCGCCGGTCCTTCCGCCAGCCGTCGTCGCCGAGCAGGGACAGGCCCGTGTTCAACAGGCGCAGGGCCGCGGACCAGGCGCCTCGGGACTTGGCGCTGCGGCCGGCGCGCAGGTCCAGCTCCGCCACGCGGTGGCGCTCCTGCTCGTCGTGGAGCACGGGCAACGCCAGGTGGAAGTGGCTGACGAGCTCCGGGAGTCCTTCGTCGAGCCGCTCCGGGGGCGTGTGCCGCAGGAGCAGCCGGCCGATGCGGGCATGGAGCTCCGGATGCACGTCCGCGGGAATCAGCTCCAGCGCGGCCTGCTGCACGCGGTCATGGGTGAACTGATACGTGCCCCCGCTGTCGAGGTCGGCGTCGTCAATGGGCGCGACCAGGCCCGCCTGGAGCACTTCGACGAGCCCCTTCTCGGCCTCCTCGTTCGTACACTCCAGGACGATGGCCAGACTGCGCAGGTCGAACGTATGGCCCAGTGCCGCGGCGATGGGCAGCAGGGCCTGCGCGGCGGAGCTCAGCTCGCGGATGCGAGAGGTGAGCAGCGCCACCACGCCGTCACTGAAATCCTGTCCACGCAGCGCGCTGGCATCCCACCGGAAGCCACCGCCGTCCGCGTCGAAGCGCACCAGCCCGCGCTCGTAGAAGGTGCGCAGCAGCTGCACCGCGTGGAACGGGTTGCCTTCCGTCAGCGACAGCACCAGGTCGTCGAGCTGCGCGTCGGGTTGGCCCTCGGCGGGAGGGAACACGTCCGCGACCAGCCTCGTCACGTCCTCGGGAGACAGCGGCGCCAGGTCGATGCGGTGGACCGGCGTGCCGTGGTCCTGGAGTGCGTGGGCAAGGGACTCCACGGGATGGTCGGAGCTCAGCTCTTCGGAGCGGCACCCCGCGACCACGAGCAGGTGTTCGATGTCCCGGTCCGTCAGGAGCAGCCGCAACAGCTGGAGGCTGGTGCTGTCCGCCCAGTGCAGGTCGTCCAGGACGAGCACCAGGGGATGTTCCCGCGTGGCGAGCGCGGCCACCAGTTTGCGCAGGACCAGTTGGAAGCGCAGCTCCGACTCCGCGGGCCCCAGCTCCGGGACGGGAGGCTGGTCGCCAAGCACCAGCGCCATGCGAGGCACCGCGTCCACCACCAGCCGGCCCATGCCGCCCACGGCTTCGAGGAGGTGCTGACGCCAGGTCTCCAGCTCCTGCTCCTGCCCTCCGAGGAGCGCGCGAGCCACCTCGCGGAAGGCCTCGAAGATGCCGCTGTAGGGCGTGTCGCGGAGGAGCTGGTCGTACTTTCCTCGGGCGAAGTGGCCCTGGCGCTCCGCGACGGGCCGCTTGAGCATCCCAGTGAGGGCCGATTTGCCCATGCCCGCCGCGCCAGAGACGAGCACGAAGGCGGAGCGGCCTGAGGCGGCGCGCTCGAAGGCGTCGCGCAGGGCCGCCTGTTGGGGCTCGCGGCCGTAGAGCTTCTCGGGGACGGCGAAGCGCTCGGGGACGTCCTTGGCGCCCAGCACGAAGGCGGCGACGGGGCCGGGGCCCTCCAGGGCACCCAGGCAGCGCTGGAGGTCCGCCACGAGCCCGTAGGCGCTCTGGTAGCGGTCCTCGGGGGACTTGGCGAGCAGCTTGAGCGCGATGTCGGACAGGGGCTGGGGCAGCTCGGGGTCGACACTGACGGGCGGAGGCGGGGGCAGGGCGACGTGTGCGTGGATGAGGCCCAGCGCATCCGTGTCCGCGAAGGGGCGGCGCCCGGTGAGCAGCTCGTAGAGCACCACGCCCATGGAATAGAAATCTGCCCGCGAGTCCACGCTGCGGTGGGTGCGCCCGGTGCCCTCGGGGAGAGGTATTCGAGGCTGCCCTCCAACCGCTCGGGCGCGAGCGGCGCGACCTCGGCGCGGGGTCTGCGCGTGGCGAGGGTGAAGCCGGTGAGCTTCACGGACTCGCCATCCGTGCCCACGAGGATGCTGCTGGGGTTCAGGTCCCGGTGGAGGATGCCTTGCTCGTGGATGGCACCCAGGGCGCGCGCCAACGACAGCGCGATACGGCATGCGGCGCGCGGCTCCACGCGCCCGTGTGACAGGCGTTGGGTCAGCGTCGCATCACCGAAGCCTTCCAGGATGAGCACGGGCGCGCCGTCCCGCGCTTCGGCCCACGCCAGGGGCCGCAGGACGCCGTCGAGACTCAGGGCGTTCGTCAGCTCCCACTCATGGCGAAGCCGCGTGGTGGCGGCGGGGAGCCGCGCCGCGTCGGGAATCTTGAGGATGACCGAGGCGCCGTCCTCCTCGCGTGTGGCGCGCAAGAGCTGGAAGGCCCCTGCGGTGGTGACCTCTCTGCCGATGCGGTAGCCGGGAACATCCATCATTGCTTCCACCCGTGCGCGAAGGAGCGCACTCCCCGTTGAGGCGGGGAGGGTAGCCCTGGCACTGGGGGCTCGCAACAGAGCGCGGGCGATGTGAGGACGGATGCCTGCCCGCGGGTGAAGTGGAGTGGGCCTCGCGGGTGTGCGATGGATCGAGTCACCGTGCTGAGACCCCCTGGGATGGCTGGCCTGGCCGCACGAAGCGGTGGACGACACGCAATCGTGATTGGCAGTGGTTTCGGTGGATTGGCCGCGGCCATCCGGCTGGCGGCGCGTGGGTGGCGCGTCACGGTGCTCGAGCGGATGGACAGCCCGGGCGGGCGCGCGAACGCCTTCCAGCAGGACGGCTTCACGTTCGACGCGGGCCCCACGGTGATCACGTGTCCGCACCTGCTGGAAGAGCTGTGGGCGCTGGCGGGGCAACGCATGGCGGACCACGTGGAGCTCCGGCCCGTGGCGCCGCTGTACCGGATGCGGTTCCCGGATGGCTCCACGTTCGATTACCACACGGACCGCGAGGCGATGCGCCAGTCCGTGCGGCGACTGTCTCCGCGGGATGAGGCGGGATTCCTGTCGCTGTGCGCCCGCGTGGAGCGGATGTACGAGGCGGGCATTGGGCCCCTGATGAGCACGCCGGTGCCGGACGTGCTGAGCCTGGCGCCCTTCACCCCCGCGCTGGTGCGTGACGAGGCGTTCCGGTCCATGTTCGGCCTGGTGTCGAAGCACATCCGGGACGAGCGATTGCAGCAGGCGTTGAGCTTCCATCCGCTGCTGATTGGCGGCAGTCCCTTCGCGACAGCGAGCGCGGTGTACACCTCGATTCAATTCGTGGAGCGGCGCTGGGGGGCGTTCTTTCCGGTGGGCGGAACTGGCGCGCTGGTGCGCGGCCTGGTGGCGCTATTGGAGTCCCTGGGCGGCGAGGTCCGTTACGGCAGCGAGGTGACTGAGATTGCATTGGAGGGGCGGAAGGCGACGGGCGTGAGGCTCGGGGACGGTACGGGGCTGGCGGCGGACGTGGTGGTGTCGAACGCGGACGCGGCGTGGACGTACCGGTACCTGGTGCCGGGGCATGTCCGGAAGCACTGGACGGACGAGCGCATCAACCGGGCTCGGTACTCGATGAGCGCGTTCCTCTGGTACTTCGGGACGCGGCGCAAGTACCCGGAGGTCGCGCACCACACGCTGCTGTTCGGCAAGGACTTCCGGGGGATGTTCTCTGGACTGGAAGGCCCTGGACAGCCGTCAGCGGACCCCTTGCTCTATCTACACAGGCCCACAGCGACAGACGCGGCGCTGGCTCCGTCAGGCCATGATGCTTTCTATGTCCTGGCGCCGGTGCCGCACCTGGGGAGCGGGGCGGAATGGAAGCAGCGGGCCGAGGCTTTCCGACGAGAGTTGGAGGATCGGCTGTCGCGGACCGTCTTGCCAGGGCTGGGTTCGGAATTGATGACGTCTCGGATGGCGACGCCGGAGTATTTCCGAGACGAACTGCGATCCTTTAAAGGGGCCGCGTTCAGCTTCGCGCCGACGCTTTGGCAGACCACGTTCCTTCGGGCACAGGCCCGGAGCGAGGACGTTGACCGCCTCTACATGGTTGGCGCAGGAACGCACCCTGGAGCGGGGCTCCCCGCCGTGCTGTGCTCTGCCAAGATCGTGGACACAGTCATTCCGCTGGCGTAGCGCCTTTTGCAAGGATCGCGGAACCCAGAGGTGATGTCAGAATTGCCTCAAGAGGTTCAGCCAATAGCGGCTCAATCCGCCGCCACTGTGCGGCTTTCCATCTGCTTTTGATGAGTGCTATGGACGAACAAAACTGCGAATGCTAGAAGCTCGCGAATTCAGGGGGACGGGTGTCAACCCAGTCGTCGTTTGAGCACAGGACGAACTTTCCGAGGCCATACATCTTATGCGATCACTGCTTCACGACATCGCTCATATCGAATTCTGGGTAGAGGACGCGCGGGTGGTCGCTGAATGCTATCAGCGAGTTTTCGGGTTTGATGCCATCGCGGAGGCGGGACCGGAAACGGGCCTTGCCGGGCATCGCTCCATCGTGCTGGCGCAAGGCGATGCCACGTTCGTTGTCACCTCGTCTGTGGATGGCAGCGGCCCCGTCGCGGAGTTCACGCGGCAGCATGGCGATGGCGTCCGCGATGTCGCATTCGCTGTCGATGATGCAACGCAGGCGTTCAACGAAGCGGTTGCGCTGGGGGCCACGCCCGTCGAAGCGTCCGCCGTAGCGGGACTCACCAAGGCTGGACGTACGATTCGTGGCTTCGGGGACGTCGTTCACTCCTTTGTCGAGAGCCGGTCGCTCCCCAGTTTCTTCCGGCCGCTTTCGGCGACCTCGCGTGCCACGTCAGACGTCGGTATTCGATCGCTGGATCACGTCGCCGTGTGCCTGCCCACCGGAGAGCTCGATACCGTTGCTGAGTTCTACAAGCGCGTGCTTGGCTTCGAAGATGGACACGCGGAGTACGTCGAGACCGAGCTGAGCGGGATGAACGCCCGGGTTGTTCAGCGAGGCCCTATCAGGTTCCCGCTGCAGGAGCCGCTGGCGCAGAACCCGACTGGACCCATCGCTGAGTTCCTCACGCTCAACCGCGGGGCCGGTGTCTATCATCTCGGCCTCCTCACTGACGATATCTGCCGCACCCTCCATGGCTTGAGAGGCAAGGTGAAGGCGCTCGACGTGCCAGACACGTATTATGAGCAGCTGCCCACCCGCGTCGCTGCCCTCGACGTGCCCATGGCGGACCTGCGCGAGTTCAAGGTTCTCGTCGATCCAGGGCCGGGTGGAATCCTGCTGCAGACGTTTACGCGCTCGCTGCATCCGCGGCAGACGTTCTTCATCGAGATCATCCAGCGCAAGGGCGCCGTGACCGGCTTCGGCAGTGGCAACATCCGCGCGCTCTTCGACGCCGTGGAGGCAGACCGTATCGCGCTCGCCGCGAACACCGCGAGAGGGTAGGGGGCGCCGCGCTTCCAGCGGGCGCGTCAAGGGAGGGACGAGGCATGTTCGAGCACAACGCGGGTGCTGAATCCAATCCGGTCAATCTGGCGGAATACGCCCGTCTCGCCAGGAAACGCGCTGAACCCTCCGCCTGGGACTTCATCGCCGGTGGCAGTGACGACGAGCGCACCCTGGCAGCGAATCGCGCTGCCTTCGAGCGTTGGACGCTTCGACCGCGAATCCTCTCTGGGCGCGATACGGTAGACGTCTCCGTGCCTCTCTTCGGCAGGACGCTCGCGTCTCCGCTCCTCGTGGCGCCCATTGGCTATCAGGGCCTCGCTCATCCCGCGGCCGAGGTCGCTACTGTGCAAGGGGCTGGCGCGGCACACACCGCGATGGTCGTCAGCACCATGTCCAACCGCACCCTCGAGGACCTCGCGAGGGCGGCGAGCGCGCCCCTCTGGTTTCAGCTCTACTGTCTGAAGGATCCGGAGCTGACCTTGTCACTGGTTCGCCGTGCGGAGTCCGCTGGATACGAGGCGCTGGTGATTACCGTTGACATGCCGCGCATGGGCCGCCGCGAGCGCGACCTGCGCAACGGCTTCGCGCTGCCCGCGCATCTGCGGCCCAGCAACCTGCTCATGGAGGCCTCGCCAGAGCTGCACCGCTCCCAGCAGGGCACCTCCGGCGTCGCGCTGCACGTCGGCCAGCTCTTCGACGCTGCATTGAGCTGGAGCACCGTGGCGCGCCTGAAGCAGCAGACGGCATTGCCCGTTCTGCTGAAAGGCGTCCTCACGCGAGAGGATGCTCAACGAGCCGCCTCCGTGGGAATCGATGGGATCATCGTTTCGAACCACGGTGGCCGGCAGCTCGACGGTGCACCCGCCAGCCTGGATGTCCTTCCAGAGGTCGTCGAAGGTGCGGGGGGCCGTTGCCGCATCCTGCTGGATGGTGGCATCCGCCGCGGTACGGATGTGCTGAAGGCTCGCGCGCTCGGCGCCGATGCCGTCCTCATCGGTCGGCCCATCATGTGGGGTTTGATCGCGCGCGGTGCCGAAGGGGTAACCGACGTGCTGCGCCTGCTCCGCGCCGAGCTTGAACAGGCGTTGGCACTCTGTGGTCAGTCGCGCTGGACAGAGATTGACCGCTCGCTGGTCGCCTTGGCACCGCCTTGCGGCGGCGGGTGGAGCGCGCCCGAGGAGGGCTTGTGACCGGGCTCCAAGAGGCGGGCTTGCGGTATGTGACGCAGCAGGAGGTCGCGCGAGTCTCCGACCTGCGGACCTTCGTGGCCGAGCTCCGCGCCGCCTACGCCGAACCCCAGGACCTCGAGACCCCCCCGCGCTCGCTCATCCTGCGCGAGGACCCGTTCCGTGCGTTCGTCGCGATGCCGATCTACAGCGGAAAGCACCAGCTGTTCATCACCAAGGTCGGGGCCGTGGTGCCGCAGGCGCTCTCGCAGCATCCGAGCGTTCATGCGCTCGTGGTGGTGTTCTCGGCACACACCGGGGCGCCGCTGGCCATTCTGGACGGCATGGCCATTACGAATCTCAAGTGCGCCGCGGTGTCGGCCCTGGTGACGGACATCTGCGCCCACGAGCAGGCGGAGGTGCTCGCCATCATCGGCAGCGGCGTGCAGGCACGTGAGCAACTCCGCGGTGTTGGCGCCGTGCGGAAGCTCGGTGAGGTTCGCGTGTACTCACGCAACCCGAACAATGTCCGTGAGTTCATCCGCCGCAACGAAGCGCTCGCGGGCGGTGCCCGGTGGGTCGCCTGCAATTCAGCGGACGAGGCGGTGGCGCCGGCGGACATCGTGAGCACCACGACGACCTCGACCGCTCCGGTGGTTTCGAGCGCAGCGCTGCGGCGAGAGCGCCTCCACATCAATTGCATGGGAGCGCATACCCCTCGCTCGCGTGAGCTCCCGGTGGATGTCCTGGAGACATCCAGGCTCATCGTGGAGGACGTGGAGATGGCGGTGGCTGAGGCAGGAGAGGTCCACCGCCACGCGACGCCGCTCGCCAGGCTGGTGCACCTCGACGCCAGCGAATTGCGCGAGGTTCGAACCGCGTTCTGCTCCACTGGACATGCATTTCTGGATCTTCTCGCCTCAATGCATGTGCTCGAACGCTCAGGCTTGCGAGCCGAATTGACGCGCACCGAGTGACGGGCCTGCCTCCATTCACAGCACGCGTATCGAGGTCGAAAGGGACGAAGCCGCCATGGGGAAGTACCACAACATCAGCAAGATGATCACCGCGAGCGAGAGCAGTTGGCGCGAAGGCGCCGAGCGCGGGCTCATGCACATCCGTACCGGCAAGACGGACACCAGCAAGCTGCAGACCGCTGACGGCCACCAGTTCGTCAACATGGTCTCATGTTCGTACCTCGGGCTGAACAGGCACCCCAAGATCCTCGAAGGGGCGAAGCAGGCCATCGAGCGGGAGGGCGTGCTGAATCATGCCGTTTCGAGGGTGCGGATTGCGCCTGCGTTGCTCGGCGAGGCCGAAGAGGCGCTGGCCACGCTCTTCGAGAGCAAGGCCTACCTCACGCCGTCATGTTTCTACGCTTCAGCGACGGCGTTGCCGTTGCTGTCGTCCGGTCACCTGACGGGCGGCGTCAAGCCCGTCATGGTATTCGACAAGAACTGTCACTTCTCGATGAATATCATGAAGGCCGTTTGTGGGGACGAGACGGAGGTTGTCACCATCCCCCACAATGACATGAACGCGCTCGAGGATGCGTGCAAGACGCACCCCGCCGTGGTCTATGTCTGTGACGGCGCGTACAGTACCGGCGGAGCCGCTCCCGTCCGCGACCTCCTCCAGTTGCAGGACCGGTACGGGCTGTTCCTCTACGTGGATGATTCGCACTCCGTCTCGGTATGCGGTAGGCGCGGTCAGGGAATGTTCCGCCCCCAGATCGGCGATCTGGGCGAGCGCACCATGATTGCAGCTTCACTTGCCAAGTCGTTCGGCACTGTGGGGGGCGTGCTCCTGTTCGGGACCCAGCGGCAGCGCGAGCTCATCGACTACTCCGCGGGGCCTCTCGGGTGGAGCCAGCAGGTGAACGTTCCCGCCATGGGGGCGGCCAAGGCGACCGCGGAGCTTCACATGACGGAGGAGGTTGCCGCGCTCCAGGAGAAGATGCGCTCGAACATGGCCTACCTGGATTCGCTGATCCCCACGCCCTACGCGAACGACGGGTTGCCCATCCGGGTCATCGAGATCGGCGAGTCGGAGCATGCGCTCGAGGTCTCTCAGCGCGTGTATCGCCGGGGCTTCTATACCTCCGCCGTCTTCTTCCCGATCGTCGCGCGCGGCCGCGCTGGACTGCGCATCATGGGGCGGGCGGACATGGAGAAGGCGGACCTGCTCGCCTTCTGTGACGCGGTGAAGGAAAGCGTCGCCGAGGTGAAGGCGGCCGCGTAGGGTGTCGCAGCGGAAGGCGCTCGCTCGTGGTGAGCGCCTTCCTGACGACGGGTTACTTCTTGGCGACGTAGTCCCGGCTCGGAATCAGAATCGACCGCTCGAAGGTGACGACAGTCACATCCTTCTGATTCTTTCCGCGCGTCTCCACCACGACGATGCCCTGGCCAGGCCTCGAGTTGGAGTTGCGCCGCGACAGCACCTCCGATTCGGCGTAGAGGGTATCTCCGACGAACACCGGTTCGGGGAACCGGACCTTGTCCCAGCCCAGGTGGCAAATCGCCTTCTGGCTGACGGTGCTGACCGTCATCCCGTTCACGATGTTGAACGTCACGAGCCCTCCCACCAGGAGGCGGCCGAATTCGGTCTCCGCTGCGTAGTGCTCGTTGATGTGGATGGGGTGCTGATTCATGTTGATCAGCGACTGCCAGATGTTGTCAGTGGCCGTGATGGTCCGGCCAGGCCGATGCTCGAAGATGAGCCCCGGCTCGAGGTCCTCCAGATAGAGTCCCTTGTCCTCGCGGTACCGTCGCTCGCCAACCTGGATGTATGCTGATTTCTGCATGTGTTCGCTTCTCCCGTGTGGGCTATCAGCCAATTCGAGCGGATGGGTCCCGCCCGCGCTCTTCCGTTCCGCCGGGTGACCCGGATGCTTGCTGAGACGTGTAATAGTCCAACATCAGCCGCGCCTTGGCGACGAAGGGCGGGGCGATGACCGAGCCATCGACGATGGCGAAGCCGTTGGCCGCGGCTTCGTAGCTGCTGATCGTCCTCTGGTATGTCTCGAGCTCGGCGGAGGGCACCGAATAGACCTTCTTCACGATCGGCACCTGGTTGGGGTGAATGATGGCTTTTGCCATGAAGCCTTCATTCTTCGATTCGCGACACGCGGCTTCGAAGCGGGCCATGTCCTCCACCTCTTCGAAGAGCTTCGTGTCGACGGGTGGGATCCCATATCGCGCACAGGCGACGCAGAACCGCCCCCGGGCCTGCGCGAGGTACGCCTCGTTGGGGCGGTACATGGTGGCGGTGATGTCCGCCTGCCCGAACAGGAGCAGATCGCTCACGGAGGCGATACGCTCGATGTCGTCCATGCCTTCGGGCGTTTCGACGATGGGGAAGAGCTTGACGCCTTTCAGCTTCTCCATCACCGACCTGCAGAGCACCACTTCGTGGTGAGAGCGGACCTTCGGGATCTGCAGGTACTCGATGGGAAGGCGGCCCTCCTCATGACCTCGACAAACGGCATCGAGGTCCCGGATGCCATCCAGGGATGCGAGGTGGTTGATCCGGACTCCGAAGCGGCGACCCCGCTGGGTCAGCGCCCTCAAGTCGAGCTCGGCCAGCCTTTGCCTGGCCTTGGCCTTTGAGGCCGCATGGACGGCGTCCTCGAGATCGATCATCACGACGTCACTGCCAAAGCCTGGATCGTCCCGGGTGGGGTCGAACCGGAGTACGGAGGTATACAGAAAGCAGATGGTCACGCTGGGCTCCTGCTCAATCAACTCGCGATGAGCCCGCCGTCCACCGGCAGGGCCACGCCTGTCACAAACGAAGACTCGGGGGTGCTCAACCAGGCAACGGTGTCGGCGACTTCACGGGGCTCACAGAGCCGGCCCAGAGGGTTCTTCTCACCGACCGCGGCGAGTTTCTCATCGCCAAGGACATCGATTGCCATCTGGGTCCTCACCAGCCCAGGGCAAACCGCGTTGATGCGGATCCGATGCGGCGCATACTCGATGGCCGCGCTCTTGGTGAGCCCGATGAGGCCATGCTTGCTCGCGGTGTACGCACCGCCACCGCTGTAGCTCGCCTTCAGTCCCGCGAGCGAAGCCACGTTGATGATCGCGCAGTTCGGATGGCCCATCATCAACGCAAGCTCCGCCTTCATGCACAGGTAGACGCTGGTGAGATTGAGGTTGATGACCTCATCCCAGATGTCATCTGGATACTGGAGGAGGGGAGTGAAGGAGGCACCATCGGTTCCCGCGTTGTTCACGGCGACCGTGAGGCGACCATAGCGCTCGGTGACCCGGGCGAACAACGCCTGTATCCCCTCCCGTTTGGACACATCCGCGCTGATGAAGTCGCACGCCCAGCTCCGCGCCGCGAAACTCTCGCGAACCCGCTCGCCTTTTTCGGCGTCACGACCGACGACGACGACCTGTGCACCTCCTCGCGCGAAGACTTCGGCACATGCCAATCCGATGCCCGCCGTGCCGCCCGTGACGAGCACGATGGCCCCCTGGAACCTGGTTGATGCATTCATTCGCGTTGAGGGAATCACCTGGTGTGGGATTGACGGAACCGTCCGCTGTATTGGCCGCTGTCTACGCGCGCCCCCGGCGGTCGATGACGCGCTGAAGCTTCCCCAGGCCTCCGCTGACCTCGATCATCGGCGACGCCAACTCAATCTTGAACCGCGAGACTGCTCCAGAGCGTTCCATGGCGGTGAAGGCGGGCACGCGCATCCGAACCCTCTCTTCCACGGCGCGAACATCGGCGCTGGCTCCCGCTGTGCGCGGCGCGTGAGAGATGCGCATCGTGACGACTTCCGCCCCCTCGCGGGTTTCCTGGACCAACTGAACCGACAAGACCAGGATCTCTGGAATGGAGCCGCTCAGCGTCAAACCGAGGTCGTCCACGTCGATGGTCTGGCCGCCGATGTCGTAGAGGCGAGGCTGGGCTCGTCCCAGCAGACGGAACTTGCGCCCTGGCCCTGGAGGTCCAGCCCAGACCCCCCGATCCCCCGTGGGGTAGCGAATGGCCGGCATGAGGGACTTGGTCAGGCTGGTCGCGATGACCGTCCCCGGTTGGCCCTCCTCTTCGATGGGGTTGCCCGATGCGTCGACGATCTCGAGCAGCGCGCACTCATCGTAAACGCGCATCTCCTGCGGACCGCAGGACTCATCCCAGAGCCCCAGGATTCCGGCTTCGTGCGTGGCGTAGACGCTGCCACAGATCCTGGCGTTCGGGTACACCCGGCCGAAGTATGCGAGCTGGTCGTCGGAGATGATCTCGCCTCCGCAGAGCAGCCGGCTGACGTAATCCGGGGTCTTCGAGCGCCCGGCGATCTCCGTGCCGATGTTCAGCAGCGGCACCACCATGCCGATCGCGGCTTCCGGCCGGAACATGTCGAATGCATCTGCGATGAAATCAACCGTCGTGTTGCTGGACATTGCCAGCTCCAAGCAACGGATGGGCGAAACCTGGAGTGCATCGTGGACGAAGAGGTGCGAGGTGTACAAACGCACCGCGGTCGCCAGGTTCGCCACGCGCTGACCCGGTTTGATGACCCCGCTCATCCAGAACATGCGGCCGACCAGCTCAATCGTCGTCCGCCACTCCTCCCGGGTATAGGGAATGACCTTGGGGCTCCCTGTCGTACCCGTGGTCGAGCCGATGAGTCCGTCGAAGACGGTGTCGGTATAGACCTGGCTTCCGTTGAAGTCATTGACAGCCCAGAAGTCCTCCAGGTCGATGATGGGAAGATCCCGCAGCCTCCAGCCACTCCTGGGAAGGTCACGGTAGAGCTTCCGGTAGTAGGGTGACCGCTCTCGTGCCAGGGCGACGAGTGTCTCCAGTGTAAACACTTGCATGGCTGATACCGTTCCGCGGAGTAGAGGTGGATGCCCCTGACGACAGCAAGAGCCGCTCTGCGATGTCAGGGCGCTTCAAACGGATGCTTGACCGAGGTGTGAAATGTCATCTCGCTGGAGGATTCTGACTGCCCCGGGAGCCTCGAAGTGAGCTCAACGAGAAGCTCGGCGCCCGAATCCTTCTTGAGCAGCGCCTCGAGACGCTTGTCCACTGTGTGCCCCGCCTCAATGAGCCTCTGCACGGCCGACGTGAGGTCCCTCCAGATCGCGGGCAGGTAGAGGGCGCCTGCCAGATTGGACCCGAAGATGCTGTGCATCGTAACGACCTGCTCGAACGCAGGGTGACTCGCGACCGTCTTCTCTCCAGAGAGATAGACGGCGCAGCTGTGCGCAAGCATCGCCACCGTCAGCAACAGGTTGCCGTGGAACAACCCGGGATCAGTGATGTCGGACATGCGCTTGATGGAGTCGATGTCCACGAAGCCGCCATCCACGCAGACATTCTGATCGGAGAGGCAGCACCCCTGGCGCTGGTTGTCGAGCGTGCACGGGAAGTAGCCCGCGACCATCAGCCTGGCGGCGAGCTCCACCCAGCTTCGCACCCGTTCCGCTCTGCCCGCCGCGTCGGGATACGCGCTTGTCTTCTCGTGGCGGAGATGCCTGACACGGATGGGTGACCGCGGAAAGTAGTACACGAGCACGCCCAGCGAGTCCTGGAGCTGCTCAGCGACCTCTGCGCCCGTGTCGGAGAGGACCTTCTGAAGCTCGTCCTCATATGCGCGCTGGTGCTCCACGGGCCACCTGAAAACGCCCAGGGGCACCGGGATGGGGGCCTGCTCTTCAAAGGTGGTCCAGAGCGCTTGATTCAGGGCGAGCGCCTTCCTTGCATCGAGGAGGGCTTCACGGAGACGGACCGCGATCGGAAGCTTGTACTCCTGGTACATGAAGAGCTCGATGCGGTTCACATAGGGTCGCCCCGCGGTCATCGTTTGCAGGGCAAGCCGCATGTCCCGTGCGGCCGTCTCGGTACCCTTGAGCGCGATGACACCCTGGTCGAATCCATGGCCATCGACGCAGCGGTACATCGCGCGAACGTGGAACCGCGGCTTGACGAATGGAGGGGCGTGAAAAGGTGCGACGATGTCAGCGGTCGGGATGCGGCCCGTGCTCATCCATTCGCCTGCGATCGCCTGGACCTGGCTGGGCAGTCGACTCCACAGGGCTGGAGCGGCCTCCGCGAGCGAGAACTCCAGAGGCATGTTCTGAAAGGTCACGGTCATTCGTCTATCCGATTCCCAGGCTGGGCAATGCGGCGCTCGCGATGCTTCCGCGGGTGGTGAGCACCACCTGTCGGTTCGCGTTGCGCCGTTCAGGGCAATTGCAGCAATGGCGAGAGACGGCGCGTCTTCAGAAGAAGATGCTGAGATTCTGGGAGTCGAGACTGACCTGGTCCAAATAGATATGCCGACGGCTCACTTGCCAGGAGTCATCGAGCTTCCTGAGGCAGTCCTCCCGACGGCCGAACCACGAATCCTCATCGTTCGCCAGGCGCGAGCGGTAGACGTGGAAGTTGCTCGAGACCTCGAGCTCTCCCTCGCAGCTTCTCCCGGTGATGCGGACGTTGCTCACCAGATGGCGAGTTCGAGACGGCGGGTCCTCGGCCCAGGAGAACCCGGTGTCGAGCTTCTTCACGCGCGCGGTCATCGTCTGCTTGTCATCGTCGAAGTAGGCGGCCTCGCCGGGCTTGGAGAATTCCAGGTGCATGTCGGCGCGGGTCCGGGTCGAACGAACCGGCATCCAGTACTCCAGGTCCTTCGTGAGGAGCGCCAGCCACTCGTTGAACCGGCGCTCATCCAGCAGCGCCGCCTCCATGTAGTAGAACTGCTCGATTTCATGCTGGAGCAGCATCGCCTCGAGGTGGGGCGACATCAGAGGACTCCCTCCGGCCGTGAATGCTCCTGCCTCAGGTGTTTCCAACTGGGGGCGTCCATGAATTCTGCCCAGGCGCGATACATCCACAGCTGCGCATGCTCGTTCATGACGCTGTCGATGCGCGGAGGTGAATTCCCGTCGTTCACGACCTGTCCGTGCCCGAGGCCCATTCCGTAATGGAGCGGGTACGCCTGCGAGAACGCGCCGCTGGCGGCAGAGGTGCACTGCTCGAAGTTCTCGCCGTCGTCCTGCTCGAACATTCCTCCCGGCCCGAAATGGCGGTTGGAGGCTCGGATCTGCATCCGTTGGATCTCGGGATCGGCGTTCTTGTCGACGAGAATCGTCCTCCAGGTCTCTGTTTTCGTCGGACTGATGGGATTGCGAACCATCAGGTCACGCGACCCTGTGTTGACGAACAGGTTCGGGAAGACGTTTTGATTGGCGCGATGGACGTTCTGGCGGAAGGGCCCCAGCTTCCGTTGGACGTCAGGATCGCGGCGCCAGGCTGCCAGGGGCGAGCCCATGTCGACATTCTCGGCGAGCCAATCCGCGTTGTAGCCATGGCCGTATCCAGTCACCATGGTGAAACCCCGGTGCTTGCCAATCGCGAGCTCATCGTTTGTCACCCCGTCACCTTCGGGGTGGCCCGCGAGAACCGCTGAACGGTGCGTCCACAAGGCGTGGTACGTGTCTCCCGCTCCATTGTCCGCGGCCAGCTTCCAATTACAGGCCATTGACCATCGGATCGTGCCTGGTACTGCAACGAGATCGCCCTGGTCGAGTAGCAAATCCAGGCCCCAGCGCATGTCGCCCAGATACTCCTCGAGGGGAGGGGCTTCGGGATCGAAGGTCCCGAAGATGAGCCCCTTATAGCTTGCGACCTGCGCAACGGGGGCCAGACCCCATTGGGAACGGTCGAGATCGCCGTGATAGAGCTCCTTCGCGCCAGGCACGCCCACCAGCTTCCCCGCCAGGTCGTAGGACCACCCGTGATAGGGGCAGACGAACGTGTTGGTATTGCCGCGATCGGCGCGACAGACGCGGTTGCCCCGGTGACGGCATGAGTTCAGGAAGGCCCGGATCTTCCCGTCCCGCCCCATGCACACGAGCACCGATTCGGTGCCCATGAAAACATTCACATAATCGCCTTTGGCGGGGACCTGGCTCTCATGCGCGAGGTAGAGCCAGCAACGGCCAAATATCTGGCGCAATTCATCGCGGAACACCTCTTCGTCTACGAAGATTTCGCGACGAACGAGGCCCTTCTGGGTGTCCACGAGCTGCGAGTATCGGCCGGGCACGGATGCATGCATGGGGCCCCCCTCAGACGCACGACTCTTCATTGTCAGTCCTGATGTGTGCCACGCCAGTCGCACCGTCCATGCGGTGATGGCCACCTGAAGAAGGCTGCTGAACGTCGAAGCCTTGCAGGCCCCCCATCAATCGCTACCTGAGGAGAACGCATCAGGCCTGAAGAGCCCCTCCCGGAAGGTCTCCCATTGCTAGCATCGCCTTCGGTGTCATGTCACGCGGGAATTACGATTGAACCTGTGATGGAGGGAATCCAGGCCTACGAGAGAGTTACGTCATTTGTCGTTCGGAACGGAGCGGGTCCGGGGAGCTCGAGCACCGGCTCGTTCGTGGAGCGGGCCACCTGAAGCGCCGCTCCTCCGCCTGCTGACTGGGCATGCCCGTTGTGGTAACTGGCGCCATGTCCACAGAACGGCCGAAGTACGACCCGGCGAACATCGAACCCCTCTGGCAGGCCCGTTGGGAAGAGCAGCGCCTCTTCGAGGCGCGCAGGCACCCCGGCAAACCGAAGGCATACATCCTCGACATGTTCCCTTACCCCTCGGGGGCCGGGCTGCACGTCGGGCACCCGGAGGGCTACACGGCCACGGACATCATCTCGCGATACTTGCGGATGCGGGGATATGACGTCCTTCATCCCATGGGATGGGACGCGTTCGGCCTGCCCGCGGAGCAGCACGCGCTCGAAACGGGAACCCGCCCGGCGGATACCACCGCGAAGAACATCGCGACGTTCAAGCGGCAGCTCAAGTCTCTCGGGTTCTCGTACGACTGGTCTCGCGAGCTCTCCACGACAGACACGGAGTACGTGCGTTGGACCCAGTGGCTCTTCCTCAAGCTCTTCGAGCGCGGGCTGGCCTATCAGGCCGAGCTCCCGGTGAACTGGTGCGCGGCGCTCGGCACGGTGCTCGCCAACGAGGAGGTCATTGACGGGAAAAGCGAGCGGGGCAGTCACCCGGTGGTGCGGCTGCCGCTGCGGCAGTGGACGCTTCGCATCACGGCGTATGCCGATCGGCTCGCCGAGGACCTCTCGGGGCTGGATTGGCCCGAGACGCGGGAGAAGCAGCTCCACTGGATCGGGCGCAGCGAGGGCGCCGAAGTCGATTTCCTCATCGAGGGCAGCGCGGACCGCCTCCGCATCTTCACCACCCGTCCGGACACGCTCTTCGGCGCGACGTACATGGTCGTTGCACCCGAGCACCCGCTGCTGGAGCGGTTCGCCACGGCGGAGCGGCGCGCCGAGGTTCTGGCCTACCGAGAGGCGACTGCGAGCCGAAGCGAGTTGGACCGCACCGCGCTCACGAAAGCCAAGACCGGCGTGTTCACCGGCTCCTACGCGCTGCACCCGCTCACGGGAGCGCGCCTCCCCATCTGGGTCGCGGACTTCGTGCTCGGCTCTTATGGGACGGGCGCCATCATGGGCGTGCCCGGCCATGACGCGCGTGACTTCGAGTTCGCACGTGCCCTCGGCTTGCCCGTCGTCGAGGTGGTTTCGGCCGACGGCGCCCTGAACGAGACCGGCACGTGGACGGAGGCATTCGTGGGGGACGGCGTCGCGGTGCGCTCGCGCTTCCTCGATGGACTGCGGACGTCCGAGGCCAAGGCGGCCATGCTCGCTCACCTCGAGCGCGAGGGACTGGGCGCACGGCGCGTCCAGTATCGCTTGAGGGATTGGGTGTTCTCGCGCCAGCGCTATTGGGGAGAGCCAATCCCCATCTATTTCCCGGTCGAGCTCGCGGAGGGCTCATCGGACCCGCGGGTTCATCCCCACACCATTCGCTACGATCAGCCTCTGCCCGTGTCCGAGGACGAGCTGCCGGTGCGGCTCCCCGAGCTCGAGGACTTCAAACCGAGCGAGGACCCGGCGGGCCCGCTGGCCCGCGCCTTGGATTGGCGATTCTTCCAGCGCGATGGAAAGTGGTACGCGCGAGAGACCAACACCATGCCTCAATGGGCGGGCTCGTGCTGGTACTACCTGCGCTTCACTGACCCGAAGAACACCCAGGCCATCTTCTCGCAGGAGGCGTACGACGCCTGGATGCCGGTGGACCTGTATGTCGGCGGTTCGGAGCACGCGGTGCTGCACCTGCTCTACGCCCGGTTCTGGCACAAGGTGCTGTTCGACTGCGGCCTCGTCACGCACGCCGAGCCGTTCAAGAAGCTCGTCCACCAGGGAATGATCCTCGGTGAGAACAACGAGAAGATGTCCAAGTCGCGCGGCAACGTGGTGAACCCGGACGACATTGTCCGGCAGTTCGGTGCGGATGCCCTGCGCATGTACGAGATGTTCATGGGGCCGCTGGAGGCGGTGAAGCCGTGGCAGACCAACGGCGTCATCGGCGTGCGGCGTTTCCTTGACCGCGTGTGGAACATGCTCGCGTTCGTGACGGAGGACGCGGGGGGGGCGCCGGCGGAGCTGACCGAGGACGTGCGGCGGCTGCTGCACAAGACGGTGAAGAAGGTGGGGGAGGACATCGAAGCGCTGCGCTTCAACACGGCCGTGAGCGCGATGATGATCCTCGCCAACGCGCTGGTCGAACTCCCGCGCGTGCCGCTCGAGGCGGCCAGGGTCTTTGCGCGGATTCTCTCCCCATTCGCGCCTCACCTCTCGGAGGAGCTCTGGCACCGCTGGGGCGCAAGCGAGTCCATTTCCCTCCAGCCGTGGCCTGAATACGACCCCGCGTTGACCGTGGACGAGCTCGTCGAAATGGCCATCCAGGTCAACGGCAAGGTCCGAGGGAAGCTGCGCCTGAAGCGAGACGCCACGGAGGCGGAGGCGCGTGAGGCCGTCCACCGAGAGCCGGAGCTCATCCCGCATCTCGCCGGGAAGACCGAGCGCCGGTTCGTCTACGTGCCAGGGCGAATCATCAACATCGTCGTTGGCTGATGAGGCCCTACGGGGGGGCGGGATGAGCGGCGAACGGAGGGGAGCGCCCCGAACAGGGGCCCCTTCCGGGCGCCGCGAAGTGCGCCGCTATCAGTCTCACGCTGCTCCAGAATGACTTACGCAGTGCCGCGGCCTGATGGCCGAGGGGAACACAGGCGCCCGGGACTTCCGCGGGCCCTGTTCCTTCGGAATCGACTTTCATCAGGTCCCTGGGGAGGGGTTCATGTGTGGAGTTTTCGGTGCTGTAGACGCACGGGTTGATCGGCTGGCGCTCGGCCGCGCATGCAAGGTGTTGGAGCACCGTGGGCCGGACGGTCAGGGTGCTTTTCTAGACGATGAGACCGGCGTGGGCCTGGCCCACAGCCGTCTGTCCATCATCGACCTGGAGAACGGCGTTCAGCCCTTGTTCGACTCGGCCGGCGAATGCGTCCTCGTCTGTAATGGCGAGGTCTATGACTTTGAAAGGCAACGGCAAGAGCTCGAGGCGGAGGGCTTCCAGTTCAAGACCCGCAGCGACTCCGAAGTCATCCTGGGGCTCTACCAAAAGCACGGCCTGGAGCTGTTCCAGCACCTGCGGGGAGAGTTTGCCTTTCTTCTCTTCGACAAGA
The DNA here is from genome assembly GCF_032612255.1 of Myxococcus sp. MxC21-1. Classification (NCBI taxonomy): domain Bacteria; kingdom Pseudomonadati; phylum Myxococcota; class Myxococcia; order Myxococcales; family Myxococcaceae; genus Myxococcus; species Myxococcus sp. MxC21-1. The sequence goes on along the minus strand of NZ_CP123278.1, from coordinate 4,765,244 downwards.
AGCGAAAGCGGCTGATTGCTTGCAGGGACCGGTTTGGCATCAAGCCGCTTTTCGTTGCGAACACCGACAACGGTGGCTGGGTCTTCGCCTCTGAAATCAAAGCGATCCTGGCCTCTGGTCTCAAAGAGGCCAGGATGCAGTTCGTCCTGCCGTTTGGCGAACGGAACGAGAACGAGACCCTGTTCCGGGGCATTTACGATCTGCCGCCTGGCACGGCGCTCGTCGTGGACCTGGCTGAGCCCGCGCCTCGTTTGCTGACCTACTGGAGGCCGGACTTCCCCAAGGGAGATGGTGGCGGGGCAGCCAAGGACTTTTCGCAATGGAAGGCAGAGACCGACGCGGCTCTGACGGAAGCCATCCGGTTGCGTCTCCGGGCTGACGTGCCAGTGGGGGTCTACCTGAGCGGGGGAATCGACTCGGCGCTCGTCGCGGCCAAGGTCCGTCGTCTCGGGAATCAGCCACCGCTCGCTTTCACCGTGTCCTTCGCGGACATGCCCAGATTCAACGAGCGCTCGAACGCCGAGCGCATTGCCGAGCACATCGGCGTGGAACATCATGTGCTCGACGTCGAGACCAACGACCTCTGGGAGAATCTCGAGGCCTGTCTCTGGCACAGCGAGGACATCATCTTCGACTTCGCACCGGTTGCGAAGTTCCTGCTCTCCGACTTCGCGAAGAAGCACGTCAGCGTCGTCTTGACCGGGGAGGGGGCGGACGAGGTGTTCCTCGGCTACAAGATGTTCCGGGACAAGCTCCATGGCTACCAGAGGCCGGTGTTCCTCCGCGCTGCGAGCCGCGTTCGCGAATGGTTCGTTCTCCGGTACTGGAAGTTCCTCTACGCGATCGTCAGGGTGCTGACCTTCCGCAAGGAGTTTCGTGCGCCATCGCGCCGTGAGCCGCTGGCGACGCTCTTGCCCAGGCAACCCTTGGAGCAGTCACAGCTCGAGGGGCGCCACCCGCTCCTGAAGGACCAGTATCGGCGCATGAAAGACCATCTCCGGAAGGCGATCCTGGTCTGCTTCGGCGATCGCATGGAGATGGCCCATTCCATCGAAGGGCGGGTTCCGTTCCTGGATCACCACCTGTTCGAGCTCGCGCGCGACATCCCCATCGATTTCAAGATCCATCAAGGGAAGGAGAAGTACATCCTTCGGGAGATTGCCGCGGACCTCGTTCCCGAAGAGGTTCAGGCGCGGGAGAAATGGCCGTTCAGCACCACGGTTCCAACCTTCAATCGTGAGGCGTATCCAGCCTGTGATCGGCTGTGCGACAGCTATCTGACGCCGAGCGCCGTGCGAGAGGCTGGCATTCTGAAGTGGCCCATGATTGCCTTCGCCAGGTTTCTCCGTCGATTTGAAAGGTTTCGCGTCATCGCGGACAGGTTTCTGCTTGTCGCCTGTAGCCTGCAGATCCTTCATCACCTCTTCATCTCACGTGGCGCTGAGTCCTTGGGGGGACACCTCCCAGGCAAGATGTCTTCGAAGTCTGCGGGCCTGCAGATGCGTGAGGACAGGCCGGCGACCGGCGACGTGGCGACAGGGACGTAACCCACCCTTCATCGGTCATTCCTTCGCCGTCTTCTCGCGAACTCGCCGTCCACTCACCAGAAGCAGGGAAATGTGACTCGCATACGCACCGCAATCATTGGATATGGCAACCTGGGTCAATACCTGGTCGACGCGATCCAGGGGGACCCTGCCGTTTCGGCGCAGTTCGAGCTGATTGCCGTCTGGAACAGGACGACTGACAAGCTTGCATCCCTGCAGCCCGAGTCGCTGCGGTACAGCGGGGATCTGCTGCATCTTTTCGAAAAGTATGACGGCAGGATCGACCTCGTCATCGAAGTGTGCCATCCGGAGATCGTCGCGCGGTTTGGTGCCTTTTTCCTACGGCACTGCGACCTGATCGTCGGCAGCCCGACGGCATTCGCGGATGCTTCCGTCGAGCAACGTATCCGCAGCGCACTGGCAGAAGCGCCCGCGAAAGGCACGCGTCATGAGTGCTACCTGCCGGCGGGAGCGCTGTGGGGGGTCGAAGACATCGCCAAGCTGGGCCAACAGGGCGACAGCATCCGCGCGCTGAGCGTCACCATGAAGAAGCACCCAAGCGCGTTCAAGCTGAAGGAGCCTCTTCGCAGCAGACTCATCGAATACGAACAGAGTGACTCTCAGGATGAGTTCGTCATTTTCGATGGCAGCGTTCGCGAGCTGGCGCCGCTCGCGCCGAGCAATGTCAACACGATGGCCTGCGCGGCGCTCGCTTCGGGTCCGTCCTTTGGTTTCGACAAGACCCGGGGGAAGATCATCGCAGACAAGCGTTTGGAGTCTCACGTGGTGGAGGTTGAGCTGGAAGGGAGGGGCGGATTCACGCTGAAGACCACACGAACGAATCCGGCCAGACCCGGAGCGGTGACGGGCAGCGCGACGTTTGCCTCGTTCCTGGCTTCGCTCCAGCGCAGCACTGGCCACGGGGGCGGCTTCTTCTTCGTGTGAAGGTCGCGTCGTCAGAATGGCTCGGCGGACGTCAGGGGCGCTGACGAAGAAGCTGCGCCTTGACGCAGTCACCTGCGCGGGAAGTGCGGATACACGTCCTCCTGGAGCACCTGCCGCAGCTTCGGGAAGTTCAATGCCCACTTCACGCCCAGGCGCCACGGGGCGAACAGCACCCCGGGCACCCGTGGGAGCAGCGTCTGGGGCCACTCCAGGTACGTCCGTTCGATGGCGTCCATGTCGAGGTCCTGCCGCACGTCCACGCAGTACGGGGCCACGTTGCCCGGGGGCTGGCCTTCCAGGAGCTCCTCCAGGCCCGGTGGCAGGAACGTGGTGTGCAGCGTCATGCCCACGTCGAAGTTGCGGCTGCCCAGCCGGCAGATGGGGCCCTTGGCCAGGTCCTCGGAGTCGAAGATCCAGACCTCGTCGCCCGTGGAGTTCTCAGGCAGGTCCGGCGTCGGGTCCGACACGACGAGCGCCACCACGTAGCCCTTCCAGTGTGGCACCTGGGGGAACCGGGCGCTGGGGACGAACTGCGGCGCGAAGCCGAACCAGCCGGTGGGCAGCACGTAGCCCTCGAAGCGGCCGGAGTCGACGAAGAACTTGCAGAAGCTCGCCGCGCGGCCATCGCGGATGGGCAGCGCGGACTTGTCCCCGACGACGGGCTTGTAGAGCTGGTAGAGCGCCTCGGGGACCATGTCCGCCGTGAAGCCGTCCGAGTTGAGGTAGAGCGCCAGTTCCTTCGTCGGCAACTTGGCGTTCATCACGTGGCCCAGCAGCCGGAAGTGGGCCTCCAACTCGCCATTCACCAGGCCGGCGTTGGAGAAGACCGTCAGGCCCCAGGTGAAGTCGTCATGCGAATACAGATTGGACTGGATGCGCAGCCGCTTCATGTCGATGCGGTGCACCCCCATGGAGCTGCGGGTGACGGGCACCGCCGTGGGCATTCCCGCCTGCCAGTCCTGCACGCGGTTGCCATTGATGAGCAGCTCGCCCGGCTCCAGCGTATGAGACAGGTCCTCGGTGGGAGAGTGCGCCGCGACCAGGGTGATGACGTCGTTGGGGTTCTCGTAGATGGCTGCGAAGTGCAGCCCGCCGCCTCCCGCCTGGAAGCGGTGCGCGGACACGAGCGGCGGATTCTCCGGGTCCAGCGTCCCGGGTGACGTCTGGAGGTCCGCTCGCCGCACCACCCAGAACACCGCTTGCGGGGCGGCGGGGGACGCAGTCAGCCACTCCACCGCGCGCTGCACCCGCGGCAGGAAGGGCACCGCCGCCTGCGCGGCGATCTGCCAGAAGTTGATGGGGAAGTTGGCGTCCAGCAGCACCACGTAGTCCCGCGTGGCGGCGATCTGGTGCAGCGAAGACGCCACCACCGGCTCGCCCGTGGCCGCGTCCATCAGCTTCCAGTGGTTCAGCCGGTTCTCCTCCGTGTCCCAGCTCACCAGTTGCGTGTAACCGGCGCCCAGGGGCCACTTGGGCGCATGGTTGGTGAAGAAGAGGCGGGGCCGGTCCTTGTTGATGCGTGGGCCCAGGCGCTCGGCGGGGTCGAAGGCCGGGTGGGCCGTGCTCTGCAGCAGGGGGAAGGCCCACGGCGTGGGGAGGGCGCGGTTCCACTCGCGCAGGTAGCCCAGCGGTGTGTACGCCTTCAACGTCTTGGGGTGGATGGCCCACGGGCGGCCCGCGTCCGTCGTCACCAGCAGCATCCGCTCGCCCTCGACCAGGAAGGGCGCCGTGTTGGGCGTCTCCTGCGGGCCCAGCGTGAGTGACACGTCCGCCAGCGTCGTCTTGCGGAAGCGGTTGAGCAGCCGCGTCAGGGGGCCTCGCGCCGTCGCGCCCGCGTCCACCTGCTGGCGCGCGTAGTACGAGGGGGTGCGCATGGTGGCGGAGGTGAACCGGGCGCCGCCCACCTGGAAGTCCAGGCGCAGCACGAGCCCGTCCGAGGCCAGGGCCGGGGAGCCCGCGTGCACGCTGGGCCCCGCGACATAGACGTGACCCTGCAGGTCCTCGGGCAGCGTGCCGGCGAGCACCTGCAGCGGCTCGTTGACGTACTCCACCGGGCTGGTGGTCATCGCGTTGCGTGGCATGCCGGGCCTGAGCCCCGGTGGGACGTGCAGACCGGGGAGCGCATGGCCGTCCGAATCGCGCGAGAGGGACGGGGGCGCTTCGGTCGCCGCGGGGGCGGGGGCTTCAGGACGGATTCAGTCTCGGGCATGACGCCTCCGGAGGTTGGGTGAGTGAGCGCCGCATCGGGATGGGGGCGGGGACCGTAGCACGCGCGTTGTGACAGGCCGGTCGACGCCGCGCGGCTGGCTGCCGCGGGAGAGGGCGGCCCGCAGTACCTTGCGAGGGGCCGGTGTGAGACACTTCCCGCTTCCCATGGTCGAAGACTCCCACTCCGAGCGACAAGTCATTGGCGACCGCTACGTTCTGGAGCGGCGGCTGGCGGGCGGTGGCATGGGCACCATCTGGGTGGCGTTGGATCCCAAGCTCCAGCGCCGCGTGGCCCTCAAGCTGATGGCGGCCCACTGCGCGCCCGCGCCCCTGGCTCGCCGGCAGTTCGAATGGGAAGCGCAGGCGATTGCCCGCCTCCAGAATCCCCACGTCATCCAGGTCCACGACTGCGACCTCTCCGGCGAGACGCCCTACATCGTCATGGAGTGGCTGGTGGGCGAGGACCTGGAGGCCCTGTTGAACCGCCGCGGCCGGCTGTCCCTGGCCATGGTGGAGCGGCTGGTGACGCAGACGGCCCGCGCGCTCACCGCCGCGCACGCCGCGGGCGTCATCCACCGCGACCTCAAGCCGGCCAACCTGTTCCTCGCGCGCACGGAGCATGGCGAGCAGGTGAAGGTGTTGGACTTCGGTTTGGCGCTGCTGATGTCGGGCGGCGCGGCCCGGCCGCATCCCGAGGAGGAGATGGCCGGCACGCCCCGGTACATGAGCCCCGAGCAGCTCCGAGGGCTGGAGCCGCGGCTGGACCACCGCTGTGACCTCTGGTCGCTGGCCGTGGTGGCGTACCGCGCGTTGACGGGCCAGCACCCGTTCCCCTGGAGTCGCTGCGGCAGATGCGCCTGGGCAACGTGCCGCCGCCGCCCGCGACGCCGTCCAGCCTGTCCCCGGAGCTGGGCACGGAGGTGGATGCCTTCTTCGCGCGCGCCCTGGACGTGGACCCCGCGCGCCGCTTCCAGTCCGCCCACGAGCTGGCCTCCGCCCTCACCAGCGCGGTGGACGAGGGCCGGCCGTCGCGCCCGGCGAAAATCCTGGTCGTCGATGACGAGCCGGACATCGTCGTGCTGATGGAGCAGAGCTTCCGCAAGCAGATCCGCCGCTCCGTCTACCAGTTCCTCTTCGCCGCGGACGGCGAGGAGGCGCTGGAGGAGATGCGCCAGCATCCGGACATTGAAGTCGTCCTCTGCGACATCAACATGCCGCGCATGGATGGGCTGACGTTCCTGTCGCGCGTGGGGGAGATCAGCTCGCTGACCCGGGTGGTCATCGTCTCCGCGTATGGCGACATGAACAACATCCGCACGGCGATGAATCGCGGCGCCTTCGACTTCATCACCAAGCCCATCGACTTTCCGGACCTGGAGGCCACGCTCGTCAAGACGCTGAAGCACGTGCGCGAGCTGCGCCGCACCGTGCGCTACACCGAGGAGAACGGCCTGCTGCGCATGTTCGTCCCGGGCGCGGTGCTGGAGCGTCTGCCGCCGTTGCTCCAGGGCTCGGACGCCATGGCGGGCGAGTGGGTGGACGGCACGGTGGTGTTCATCGACGTGGATGCCTTCACGCCGGTGCTGCACCAGGAAGCGCCGCCGGAGTCCCTGCGCCGTCTCAACGCCAACTTCGAGGCCATTGTCCCGGAGTTGCTCGCGCGCGGCGGCATCGTGGACAAGTTCATGGGGGACGCGGTGATGGCCGTCTTCCGAGGCCCCGGGCACGTGGACCTCGCGCTGGAGGCCTGCCACGCCATCCACCGGCAACTGGGTACGCTGGCGTCGCGTGGCGGCGAGGGCGCACCGTATGCGCACGGCGTCTGCATGGGGCTGGATTCGGGCGACCTGGTGGCCGGCAGCGTGGGGGCGAAGGCCTCCGGCCGGCTGGACTTCACGGTGCTGGGGGACGTGGTGAACACCGCGGCTCGGCTGGCGGCGAGGGCCGGGCGTTGGCAGGTGCTGGTCAGCGGCCGGGCCCAGGCGCGCGCGGCGTCACGCTTCCGCCTGTCGCCCGTGGAGACGGGCCTCTTCGAGCTGGCCCGAGACGAGGGCCATGGCGCACCGGGCCCCGACGATGCGACCGCCTTCCTGGCGCCGGATGCGGCGCCAGAAGGCCGGGGAACCACGCAGGGCGGCTGAGGGGCCGCGCCCGCTGTTCCGTGATGCGGAAGGCCGGGGCGGCCGAGGGCGCCCCGCTCCTGGCGCACGGGAGCGGGGCAGGGGACTTCCATCAGGCATTGGTGACGCGCACCGTGGTCTTCATCTCGCGGCCGGACGCCGGGTCGCGGGCGCGCATGGTGAGGATGCCTTCCACGTTCACGTCGAAGGTGATCTCCACCTGCGCGGCGCCGGCGCGGCCGGGCTGGATGCCGGAGAAGGTGAACTCGCCCAGCATGTCGTTGCGGGCCACCAGCTCGTTGTCGCCCTGGAAGATGCGCACGGCGAGCTCGGTCTGGTTGTCCATGCTGGTGGTGGCCAGCAATTGCTTGGCGTTGGGGATGGACGCGTTGCGCGGGAAGACGGTGTGGAAGGCGCCGCCCGCCTTCTCCAGGCCAATGGCCATGGGAATCACGTCCAGGAGCTGGATGCGCAGGTTGGTGTCGTCCTGGAGCGAGTGCGCGTAGAGCGCGGCGCCAATGGCCACGGCCTCGTCCGGGTGCACGCCCTTGCTGGGCGGCTTGCCGAAGAACTTGGTGAGCCGGTCCTGGACGATGGGCATGCGCGTCTGACCGCCCACGAGCATGACCTCGTCGACGTCCTTGGTGGACAGTCCCGAGTCCACCAGCACGCGCGCCACCATCTGCAGGGTCCGGTCCACGAGCTGGTTGGTGAGCTGCTCCAGCATCTTCCGGCTGAACTTCATCTCGATGTTCAGGGGCTGGCCCTGGGACGTCATCGTGATGAAGGGGATGTTGAAGGGGACCTCCTCGCGGGCGGAGAGGTCGATCTTCGTGCGTTCGGCCAGGTCCTTGATGCGCTGCATCGCCACCGGGTCCGTGGCGAGGTCGAGGCCCGTCTTCGCCGCGAAGTCCTTGAGGACGTGGTGGATGATGGCGTTGTCGAAGTCGATGCCGCCCAGGAAGACGTCACCGCCGGTGGCCTTCACCTCGAAGACGCGGTCGCGGATCTCGATGATGGAGACGTCGAAGGTGCCGCCGCCCAGGTCGTAGATGACGACCTTCTCCTTCAGCCCCTTGCCCACGCCGTAGGCCAGCGCCGCCGCCGTGGGTTCGTTGATGATGCGCACCACTTCCAGGTCGATGAGCTTGCCCGCGTCCTTCACCGACTGGCGCTGCCGGTCGTTGAAGTAGGCCGGCACCGTCACCACCGCCCGCTTGATGGGCATCTTCAGGTAGTTGGAGGCGACCTCGCGGATCTTCCCCAGGATCTTGGCGCTGATCTCCTGGAGGGCGAACTCCTTCTTCCCCACGTCCAGGATGACGTCGCTCTGCTTGCCGGGGCGCATGTTGTACGCCACGACCTGCTTCATCGTGTCGACGACTTCGCTGCCGAAGCCTCGGCCCACCAGCCGCTTGGAACCGTAGACGGTGTTGCGCGGGTTGAGCTGCCACTGGCGCTTGGCCTCGTAGCCGATGAGTTCGTTCCCCTTGTCGTCGATCGCGAAGATCGAGGGGATGGTGTACTCGCCGCCCTTGTAGGGGATGAGCTTGACGTTCCCGCTGTCCTCGACGATCGCCGCGCACGAGTTGGTCGTGCCGAGGTCGATGCCGATGATGGGCTCCTTGTGCATCTTGCTTGGACTCCGGGTGGGTAGGCCGCAGAGGAAGGAAAAGACCGTAGCGCACCCTCGCGCCGCGCGCGAGTTCACACACCGCGGCGTTTGCCGCTCCCCGGGAATGCGGACCCGGGCTCCCTGCTTCCCCTGGAGGGCGCCGTAGCGCTCCCTGTGGCCGCCCGGTGGCCAGCAGCGCGTGCCCCAGCCGACAATGGCGTCTGGGGTGCTGGACATTGGTGGCCCGGGCGGAAAACTTGGTGGTGGACGACGGACCAGAGGAGAGTCAACTTGGACGCGAAGGGTTATCTGCAGGAAGTGGGCGCGCAGGTGAACGCCGACTTCGTCAAGAACCGGTCGATTCTCTCCTTCGAGGAGTATCTCTCCCTCTTTTTCAGCGACCCGAAGGGCCAGGCCCGCAACGCGGCGCAGTACCTGCGGGACGTGATGGACCACTTCGGCACCACCACGGTGCCGCACCCCACGGGCACCATCCGGCGCTTCCAGGTCTTCGACGTGCCCGGCGGCGACCGGGATGACCGGGTGGCGGGCCAGGAGGAGGTGCAGAACGCCATCTACCGGTTGCTCGGCAACTTCGTGCGGGCCGGCCGTATCAACAAGCTCATTCTCCTGCACGGGCCCAATGGCAGCGCCAAGTCCACGCTCGTCAATGCCCTGAAGGAGGGCATGGAGGCGTACTCGCGGCTGCCCCAGGGCGCGCTCTACCGGCTCGCCTGGGTGTTCCCGTCGGAGAAGCTCATCAAGGGCTCCATTGGCTTCGGTGAGCGGGACTCCGCCAGCGGGGAGATGACCACCTTCGCGCACCTGGACGCGGAGTCCATCGACCTGCGCATGCCGTGCGAGCTGCGGGACCACCCGCTCTTCGCCGTCCCGCCCGGCGAGCGCCGCAAGCTGCTGGAGACGGCGCTCAAGAAGAAGGGCCTGGGCAACGGGGATGGGGAGAGTGGCGACTTCATCCTGTCCGACTACGTGCGGGACGGCGAGCTGTGCTCCAAGTGCCGCCGCATCTACACCGCGCTGCTCAACTCCTACGGTGGGGACTGGCTGAAGGTGATGCGCCACGTCCAGGTGGAGCGCTTCTACGTGTCGCGCCGCTACCAGGTGGGCACGGTGACGGTGGAGCCGCAGATGAGCGTGGACGCCGTCGTCCAGCAGCTCACCGCGGACCGCACCCAGCTCAACGTGCCCGCGCCGCTGCACAGCACGGTGCTCTTCGAGCCGCACGGCCCCCTGGTCCACGCCAACCGCGGCCTCATCGAGTACGCGGACCTGCTCAAGCGGCCCCTGGAGGCCTTCAAGTACCTGCTGGGCTTCAGCGAGACGGGCGAGGTGCCGCTGGAGCCCTTCGTCCTCCAGCTCGACGAGGTGCTCATCGCGTCGGCGAACGAGAAGCACCTCAACGCCTTCAAGGAACTGCCGGACTTCGCGTCCTTCAAGGGCCGCATCGAGCTGGTGCGCGTGCCCTACCTGCGCCGCTACCGCACCGAGCAGCAGATCTACGACGCGCAAATCACCTCCACCACCGTGGGCAAGCACGTGGCGCCCCATGCCACGGAGCTGGCGGCCATGTGGGCGGTGCTCACCCGGCTGAAGAAGCCCATTCCGGACCGCTATCCGCAGGACGTGAAGGATCTCATCGACCAGGTGACGCCGGTGGAGAAGCTGCACCTCTACGAGGAGGGCGCGCCGCCGGACCGGCTGAGCCTGGCCAACACGAAGGAGCTGCGCAAGCTGCGCGAGGACCTGTTCACGGAGTCGGACGCGTACCCCAACTACGAGGGGCGCTCCGGCGCCAGCGCGCGCGAAATCAAGACGGCGCTCTTCAATGCCGCGCAGAACACCGACTACAAGTGCCTCAACGCGCTGGCGGTGCTGGAGGAGCTGTCCGCCATCTGCAAGGACAAGAGCGTCTACGAGTTCCTCTTGCAGGAGGTGGTGGACGGCTACCACGACCATGACGCCTTCGTGCGGCTGGCGGAGGCGGAGTACCTGGACCGGGTGGACTCGGAGGTGCGCGAGTCCATGGGCCTGGTGTCGGAAGGGCAGTACCGCGAGCTGGTGGAGCGCTACATTCAGACCATCAGCCACTGGGTGCGCGGGGAGAAGATGCGCAACCGCGTCACCGGGGTGATGGAGGCACCGGACGAGCAGCGCATGGTGGAGGTGGAGGCCATCATCATGCCGCGCGGCGAGGACGCCGCTGACTTCCGCCGGGGACTCATCGCCTCCATCGGCGCGCACCGGCTGGACAACCCGGACGCGGTCATGGACTACGGCCGCATCTTCCCGGACATGTTCAAGCGCCTGCGAGATCACTACTTCGAGGAGCGCAAGCGCGTGCTGCGCAAGAACAAGGAGAACGTCCTCAAGTACCTGTCCGAGGACCGCAACCAGCTCACCGCGCGCGAGCAGACGCAGGTGCAGAGCACGCTGAAGACGATGGCGGAGCGCTACGGCTACTGCGAGGCGTGCGCGAAGGACGCCATCCTCTTCCTGATGAAGAAGCGCTACGCGTGACCGGGCAGGCGTCCGGGGCCCGCCTGGACGCCTGCTTTCAAAGCCGGAAAGGGCTCGGGATGATGGGGGCTGCCAGGGAGTTGTACTGGCTGCATCCGTTTTCCCCCCAGACCGGAGAGTCGATGACCCGCTTCCTCCTGGGCGCCCCCGCCCTGCTCGCCCTCGTGTCGTGCGCCGGTGCTCCGCCTCAGCCGGCCGCCGCCACCCCCGCATCCCAGGTGGCGCCCGTCGTCGAGCGTGTCATCGCGGTGCCGGACGCGCCGCGCATGACGCGCAAGGAGCAGGTGCGGCGCATCCTCCCGCACAACGTGCGGCTGCAACTGGCCTCGCAGGGCAGGGTGCGCAGCACGGCGTCGGGCGTGGTGGTGGGCGCCGAGCGGGACGCGAACGGCGCCACGGTCGCCTGGGTGGTCACCAACGCACACGCGGTGGCCATGGACGGGATGGAGGCTCCGGAGCTGCGCGTGCTGGTGGACCGCCGCGCGGAGTCGCTGGAGCACCGGGGCGAGGTGGTGGCAATGGGCGAGGTGCCTGACCTGGACCTCGCGCTGGTGCGCGTGCCGGGGCTGGACCTGCCCGCGGTGGAGCTGGCGGAGGACGCGGAGCTGGAGCTGGGCGAGGACGTGGTGGTGGCCGCCTCGCCGTTCGGCCGCGCGCTCTCGCTGTCCGGCGGCATGCTGTCCCAGGTCGAGTGGGACAAGGCCTCCCAGCGCCCGAAGATGGTGAAGACGGACGCCCCCATCGGCTACGGCGCGTCGGGCGGCGGCATCTTCAGCCTGACGACGGGCCGGCTGCTGGCCATCGTCGAGGGCTACCGCACCGCGAAGGTGGACTTCGAGGTGCAGGAGGAGAACTACAGCTTCGACGTGCCCATGCCCGGAGAGACGTTCGCCGCACCCAGCGCGAAGGTGCGCCACTTCCTCCAGGCCAAGGGCTTTGGCCGGCTGCTGGCGCGCAAGCCCATGACGGAAGGTGGCGTCGCACACGCCGCCGGGCGTTAGCCACTTCGCGCGGCGTCCCAGTCCTCCGGGCGGGCTGGCAGGAATCTCGACACCGCGCGCGAGCGGGGTACATCCGCCGGATTGGAGGCGTGGGATGGCCGGACGTGTCTCGTGGGATCAGTACTTCATGGACATCGCGACGCAGGTGGCCTCGCGCGCCACGTGTGATCGCAAGCACGTGGGCGCCGTCATCGTCCGGGGCAGGACCATCCTGTCCACCGGCTACAACGGCGCCATCCGCGGGCTGCCGCACTGCGATGACGTGGGCCACATGATGGAGAACGGACACTGCGTGGCCACCGTCCACGCGGAGGCCAACGCCATCATCCAGGCCGCCACCAACGGCGTCAGCATCGACGGGGCGACCATCTACACCACCGCCTCGCCTTGCTGGCCGTGCTTCAAGCTGATCGCCAACGCGGGCCTGGTGCGCATCGTGTTCGGCGAGTTCTACCGGGACCCTCGCATCTTCGAGTACGCGGCCCGGCTGAAGCTGGACCTGGTGGGTCTGGGCGATGCCGCCCGGCCTCCCGCCTCGGGTGCCTGATCACCCCGCACCGCGGGGCAGTCCGGGCATTTCCGCGCGGATCGCGCGGGCTCCTCAATCGTCACCTGAAAAACACTCGCGGGTGGACGTAAGTCCGCGCCGTGCATGGGGAATTTGCCACTTCCGGCAAGAATTACCGACCCAGGGTTGACGATGTGGGAACGGCTCCCTAACTCTTGGCTCCGGTTGGGCGGCGGCGGGGGTGGATCAGGGAAAATCCCGAGGAGTTCCAGTTGGTTACCTCGACAGCAATGTCAAATAGTGCATCCTCTGTTGAGGACGCGCCGCAGCCCGTGGTGGGCGCGGCCCGGTATCTGGCCGTCCCCACGCTGATGGACAGCCTGCTGCACGACGTCCGCAATCCGCTGAACGCGCTGGCCATCCACCTGGAGGTCCTGTCGGAGAAGCTGAAGGCGGAGACGGGGAGCGTGCCGCCGTCGCAGGAGAAGAACCTCAAGGCCATGCGCGATCAGATCCAGCGCGTGGACGGCATCCTGAAGCTGTTCAGCGACTTCGTCGTCTTCCGAGGCGGCGCGCCGGGCGTGGCGGACCTGTCGGAGGCCACCACGCGGGCGCTGGGCGTGCTGGGGCACGAGGGCCGCAAGCGCCGCGTCCAGGTCCAGGCGGCGGTGGAAGCGGGCGTCCAGGTCCGCCTGCAGGACACGTCGGAGCTGGGCTTCTTCCTCATCCAGGCGCTGCTGCGCGCCTTCCGCCGGGCGGAGAACGGCGGATCCATCCGGGTCACGGTGCGCGGGGACGAGTCGAGCGCGGTGCTGGAGGTCGAGGATTCGGCCGGCGCCTGCCCCGAGCCCCTGCCCGAAGCCGTGGCCGCGCTGCAACTGCGCTGTTCACAGTTGGGCGTCGACCTGTACGTCCGGGCGGGGCTGTGCCGCCTGAGTTTCTCCCGCGCCTGAGTGTCTCATCTGGACGGGCCGGCTTCTGATTTCGAGTCACGACAACTTCGCGTCACGACGCAGTACGGGAGGTCTTCACTTGGGCAGCGCACGAATCCTGGCCGTGGATGACGAACGCGACACGTGTGAGGCGCTGGCGGACATGCTCAGCGCCTGGGGACACAAGGTCGAGATCGCATTCGACGGGCATGACGCCCTTCGCAAGGCGAACGAGTTCCGGCCGGACGTGGTCCTGTCGGATCTGGCCATGCCGGAGACGGATGGGCTCTGGTTGCTGCGCAACCTGAAGGAGGAGCTGCCGGACTGCCCGGTGGTCTTCCTGACGGGGCGAGGCACCATCGACGCCGCGGTGGAGTCCATCCGCGAGGGCGCCTACGACTTCATCGTCAAGCCGCTGGATACCGCGCGGCTCAAGGTCTGTATCGACCGGGCGCTGGAGAAGAAGGAGACGATGCGCGAGGTGCAGACGCTGCGGCGGCGTCTGAAGCAGCTCGGCTCGTCGGACCTGATTGCGCAGTCTGTGGGCATGCGCAAGGTCATCGAGCTGGTGGAGAAGGTGGCGCCCTCCAAGGCCAGCGTGTCCATCAGCGGCGAGTCCGGCACGGGCAAGGAAGTGGTGTCCCGCGCGGTGCACAACCTGTCCCTGCGCCGCGACAAGCCCTTCATCGCCATCAACTGCGCGTCCATCCCGGCCACGCTCATCGAGTCCGAGCTGTTCGGCCACGAGCGCGGCGCCTTCACCGGCGCGGATCAGCGGCGGCCCGGCGTGTTCGAGATGGCCCACGGCGGCACGCTCTTCCTGGACGAATTGGGTGAGATTCCCATCGAGCTGCAGGCCAAGCTCCTGCGCGTGCTGGAAGAGGGCAAGCTGCGCCGGCTGGGCGGCAAGGTGGAGATCGAGGTGGACGTGCGCGTGCTCTGCGCCACCAACCGCGACCTCAAGCAGGAGATCAAGAACGGGCGCTTCCGCGAGGATCTCTACTTCCGCCTCAACGTCTTCCAGATCCACCTGCCGCCCCTGCGCGAGCGCCGCGACGACGTCCCCATCCTGGTGCAGCACTTCGTGGACAAGTTCCGCGGCGACTCCGGCAAGCGCGTCAGCGGCGTGCACCCGGAGGCCATGGAGGTCCTGAAGAACTACGACTGGCCGGGCAACATCCGCGAGCTGCGCAACGCGGTGGAGCGCGCCGTCATCCTGTGCGACGGGGAGCTGATCACCCGCGAGCACCTGCCGCCCGACATGGCCGGCAAGAGCCCGGAGCGCCACACCTTCCGGCTGCCCTTCGGGCTGAGCCTGGACGCGGTGGAGCGCGAGTACATCCTGGGCAGCCTCCAGCGGAACGGGAACAACAAGGCCCGCACCGCCGAGGTGCTGGGGGTGAGCGAGAAGACGCTTTACAACAAGCTCAACCGCTACGCGGCCGAGGCCCGCGCGCAGCAGGCGCCCGGCGGCGGTGGCGGCCCCCTGGGCGGGCAGGGAAGTGACGGCGCGATGGGGGCCGTGGGCACCAACTCGTTCGTCATCCGCTGACCTCACAGGTAGGAAATCCCCTTCGGATTCCGGGCTCTTGGCCTGGCTCGGAGGGGATGCCCGCCCAGGCGGCGACCCCGCCGCGAAACCCCCGTCAATTCTTGACTTTTGACCTCCGGACGGGGGATTCTTGGGGGGTCTCCCACCCACAGGGAGTGCCCGGCCGTACATGTTCCACGCCTCGGGCAACTCCAGCGGCGCCAATCTATTCGGGCGCCCCGGAGTGTGCATCGGGTGCCGCGGGGGGGCACAAGGAAGGCCACAACGCAATGAGCGACGCGCGAGTACTTCACTTCTTCGGCGGCAAAGGCGGGGTAGGTAAGACCACGCTCGCGGCGGCATATGCGTTGAGGCTTTCGGAGGAGGCGCCCAAGGAGCGGGTGCTGCTCGTGTCGTTGGACCCGGTCCGCTCCCTGTCGGACCTGGTGAAGAAGAAGCTCCCTGCCAAGGCGACCAAGCTGGTTCCGGGCAAGGGAGACGGCGGCGTGTACGGCCTGGAAGTGGAGCCGGCGGCGCTGATGAAGCCCTTCCTGGCCTCCTACCTGCCAGCGCTGTCGAAGGCCGCGGCGAAGGGCACGCACGTGTCGGAAGACGACATGGGCAAGCTGTACCAGCAGGCCGTGCCGGGGCTGGAGGAGCTGGTGGCGCTCTTCCACGTGGTGGACCTGCTGGAGGGCGAGGAGTTCGACCGCATCGTGGTGGACGCCGCGCCCACCAGCCACACCCTGCGGCTGTTCGACCTGCCGGCGAGCCTGCGCAAGTTTCTGGGCCTGGTGAAGGCCGGTGGGGACAAGACGGAGGCGCCAGCGAAGAAGGGCAAGAAGGCGGCCGCCGCGGCCGATGCGCCCGGCTTCCTGGATCAGGTGGGGCAGAAGGCGGAGAAGCTGCTGGCGCTGCTGAAGGACGCCACGCGCACGGCCTTCCACCTGGTGGCGCTGGCGGAGCCGGTGCCCGAGGCGCAGACGCGCATGCTCTTCACCCAGCTTCGCGAGCGCGGGCTGCCGGTGACGGAGATCGTCGTCAATCAGATCGAGGACAAGGACGGCTGTCCCGCGTGTCAGGGGCGCCGCGGCCTACAGGCCCCCACGTCCGCAAGTTCCAGGCGCTGGACAAGACGGTGCCGGTGCACCTGTTGGGCCGGCGTGAAGTGGCGCCGCGCGGGCTGGATGGCCTGCTGCTTGCCAAGGCGTGGGCCGCTGGCAAGGAGACCAAGGCGCTGGAGTTCGCCGCGGCCGAAGGGCCTCCGGCGCTAGTGCGCGCGCCGTCCATGCCGCCCATCGCCGCGCCGCCGCTGCCGCCCACGCGGCTCATCTTCTTCGTGGGGCAGGGCGGGGTGGGCAAGAGCTCCTGCGCCGCCGCCGCCGCGGTGACGCTGACGGAGAAGGAGGGGCCGGTGCTCCTCATCTCCACGGATCCGGCGCACTCGCTGTCGGACGTGCTGCAGAGCCGTCTGACGGACACGGAGACGCAGGTAAAGGGCACCAAGGGCCTGTACGCGCGCGAGCTGGACATCGCCGGCTGGTTCAATGCCCTGCGCAAGCGGGTGAAGGAGAAGGCGGAGAAGGCCTTCGAGGGCGCGCCCCGGTCGGGCAGCGAGGTGCCCTCGGATCTGCTCTACCTGCGCAACCTGCTGGAGTGCGCGCCGCCGGGCATCGACGAGCTGGCCGCGCTGTCCTGCCTGACGGACGCGCTGGTGCAGGAGCGCTTCAAGCGCATCGTGGTGGACTCGGCGCCGGTGGTGACGTCCGTGCGCGTGGTGGAAATGGCGGAGACGGCCAAGACGTGGCTGGGCGCGCTGCACGCGGTGCTGACCAAGCACCGCGCCAAGGGCCTGGGCGAGCTGGCGGACGACATCGCCGGGATGATCAAGCACGTGAAGCGCTTCGAGGACGCGCTGGCCTCCCCGAGCGAGGCGCGCTTCGTGGTCGTCACGCGTGGCGAGGAGCTGGCCGCGGCCCGCACCGAGCGGCTTGTGGAGTACCTGAGGGAGAAGAAGCTCCCCGTGGAGCGGGTGCTCGTCAACCGCGTGGGCCCCAAGTCCACCTGCGACAAGTGCGAGAACCGGCGCAAGCTGGAGCTCAACGCGGCGAAGGCCATCGAGAAGAAGCTGGGCCTGCCGGTGACCATGGCGCCGGCCCTGGGCCGTCACCCGGCGGGTCTGCGCGAGCTGAAGGCCTTCCGCACGGCGTGGTACGCGCTGTCGCCGCCGGCCGCGAAGACCAAGGCGGCCTGAGGCCCAGGCTCGCCGTGGCGCGAGCCAAGGGGCGCCCTGCCGGGCTTCGTTTCACCCGGCGGGAGTGTCCTGGCCGTTGTGCAGAAGTAGAGGGGGCCGCCGCCACATCCGCCTCACGCCCTGATTCCACCCCGAAGAATCATCCCTTCCCACCTGCCCCCGTGCGCACCATGACGACGCGCGGCATGGGTGCCAAGGGGGTTGCGCGGGCCGTATCTGAAAGCGAGCGTGGCTCACGTCGCGACTGATGGCTGGAAGGCACGGAGGCCCGCGGGGGCTCACGCCTCGCATTCCGAAGGTGAGTCGGTGAACGTCTCCAGGCCGGGGAAGGTGAGCGCGCCCGTCTCCGTCAGCGTGCCTTCCAGCGGCGCGCGGCCATTCAACCGGAGCGTTACCTTCCTGCCGCGCACCGTGTAGCGGCCCCGCGTCTCCTTCTGGCGGGGCGTCCCGTCGTCGCCCACCTCCTTCGTCCACAGGGTGACCTTGCCGGAGGGGCCGAAGCGCAGCCCCTGGGTGGTGCCGTAGACGCCCACACCCGGGCCGAACCAGGACACCTCGCGCAGCAGCACGGGGACATCCGCCTCCCTCGCCGGGCTGCGGCCCAGCAGCTTCTGCCAGCCCAGGGTGTCCCGGATGGGGGTGAAGTCCGCGTCTTCCTTCGCGCGGGTGAGCCGCCGGGCATCCAGCTTCACCGCCTGGGTGAGGTGCTCGACGATGACGTCCCGGTGGGCGCTGTACTCGCAGACCTTCCCCTGCTTGCGGAGCAGCCCCAGGGTGGCGGCCAGGTTGTAGTGGGCCAGCGCATAGCCCGGGGACTCCCGGGCGGACGCCTGGAAGCGCTCCAGGGCCTCTGGGTAGCGCCCCGCCTGGTACAGCCGGAAGCCCTGGGTGTTCAGTCCCCGAGCATTGGGGGTGGGCGCGGCGCCCGTGAGGGCCATGAGCAACAGGGGCAGGGCGGGGTGCATGTGCCTCCAGACAGGGGGTGCGTAAACGCTTGCGCGTTGAAAGCCGCCTTACCCTGGTGCTAGTTCCGCGCCATGGCAACCGGTACCAGCTATGTGCTCGAGTTCGAGCGCCCCCTGATTGAGCTGGAAAAGAAGATCGACGAGCTCAAGGTCCTCTCCACCAGCGGCACGGTGGACTTCTCCTCGGAGATCTCCAAGCTCGAGAAGAAGGCGAAGAAGCTCCAGACGGAGATCTTCAGCGACCTGACTCGGTGGCAGGTGGTGCAGATGTCCCGGCACCCGAACCGCCCC
This sequence comes from Myxococcus sp. MxC21-1, assembly GCF_032612255.1. Classification (NCBI taxonomy): domain Bacteria; kingdom Pseudomonadati; phylum Myxococcota; class Myxococcia; order Myxococcales; family Myxococcaceae; genus Myxococcus; species Myxococcus sp. MxC21-1. Next base: position 4,746,789 of record NZ_CP123278.1, on the reverse strand, counting down.
TACTTCCTCGACTACGTCCACTACCTCTTCACCGACTTCGTCGAGCTGTGCGGTGACCGGGCCTTTGGCGAGGACCCGTCCATCGTCGGCGGCTTCGCGCGCTTCGACGGCAAGCCGGTGATGGTGATGGGCCACCAGAAGGGCCGCAACACCAAGGAGAACATGGCGCGCAACTTCGGCATGCCGCGCCCGGAGGGCTACCGCAAGGCCCGCCGCCTCATGGAGCTGGCCGAGCGCTTCGAGAAGCCCATCCTCACCTTCGTCGACACGCCGGGCGCGTACCCGGGCATCGGCGCCGAGGAGCGCGGGCAGGCCGAGGCCATCGCCGTCAACCTGGAGGTCATGAGCCGGCTGCGCGTGCCCATCATCTCCACGGTGGTGGGGGAGGGTGGCTCCGGCGGCGCGCTGGCCATTGGCGTGGGCAACCGCGTGCTGATGCTCCAGAACAGCGTCTACTCCGTCATCTCCCCGGAGGGCTGCGCCTCCATCCTGTTCCGCGACGCCGCCAAGGCGGACAAGGCCGCGGACGCGATGCGGCTCACCGCGAAGGACCTGCTGGAGATGAAGATCATCGACGAGGCCATCGCCGAGCCCGCTGGCGGGGCCCACCGCGACCCCGCGAAGATGGCGGAGGCGCTGGGCAAGACGCTGCGCAAGCACCTGGGACAGCTCGCTGAGCTGTCGCCCGATGAACTGGTCCAGGACCGGTACGCGAAGTTTCGCGCGCTCGGTGTGTTCTCCGGACGCTGAATCCACCGTATCAGGGCCCTTACACCATGCGACCGCTCGTCCCCACCCACGTTGAGACGCTCAAGCCGTACGTGCCCGGCAAGCCCATTGAAGAGACCGAGCGCGAGTTCGGCCTCAAGGGCGTCATCAAGCTGGCCTCGAACGAAAACCCACTGGGGCCCTCCCCGCGCGCCGTGGAGGCCATGCGGAACGTCTCTGGCGCGACGCACCTGTACCCCGACGCCACGTCCTTCCACCTGGTGCGCAAGCTGGCCGCGCACGTGGACGTGAAGCCGGAGCAGGTGGTGCTGGGCAGCGGCTCCAACGAGCTCATCGAGCTGCTCATCCGCACCTTCACCACGCCGGAGGACGAAATCCTCCTGTGCCAGGGCTCCTTCTCCGCGTACCGCATCTCCGCGCAGGCCCACGGGCGGCCCTTCGTGGAGGTGCCCATGCGCGAGGGCTTCCAGTACGACCTGGAGGCCATGGCGAAGGCCATCACCCCGCGCACGCGGATGGTGTTCCTGGCCAACCCGGACAACCCCACGGGCACCGCGTTCAGCCGCGACGCCCTGACGCGCTTCCTGGCCGCGGTGCCGCCGGAGGTGCTGGTGGTGCACGACGAGGCCTACTTCGAGTTCGTCGAGTGGCCCGAGTACACCAGCGCCGTGCCGCTGGTCGGCCGGCACCCGAACCTGGTGGCGCTGCGCACCTTCAGCAAGATTCACGGGCTGGCGGGCGTGCGCCTGGGCTACGGCATCATGGATGCCCGGCTGGCGGCGTACCTGCACCGCACGCGCATGCCCTTCAACCTGACGGTGCTGGCCCAGGCCGCGGGTCTGGCGGCCCTGGAAGACACCGAGCACGTGCGCCGCACGCGTGAGGTGAACCGCGCGGGCCTGGACTACTTCGCCGCGGAGTTGCCGAAGCTGGGCGGCACGCTCACGCACAGCCACGCCAACTTCGTGTTCGTGGACTTCGGGCGTCCCGCGGTGGCGCTGTACGAGCAGCTGCTGCGCAAGGGCGTCATCGTCCGGCCCTTCGCGGGGCAGGGCTTCCCGAACCACGTGCGCATCTCCGTGGGCACGCCCGCGGAGAACGCGCGTTGCGTCCAGGTGTTGAAAGAGCTCCTGTCATGAGCGCCCGGCCTTTCATCGTCGCCATCGACGGCCCCGCGGGCGCCGGCAAGTCCTCGGTGTCCAAGCTGCTGGCGCGCCGGCTGGGCTTCTCGCTGGTGGACACGGGCGCCATCTACCGCTGCGTGGCCGTGATGGCCCAGCGTGAGGGCATCGCCTTCGACGACGACGCGGGCCTGGGGGCGCTGCTGGGCCGCGTGCACATCCACTTCCAGGTGGTGGGCGAGGAGAACCACGTCTTCCTGGGCGGCCAGGACGTGTCCGGGGAGATTCGCACGCCAGACATCTCCATGGCGGCGTCCCAGGTGTCCGGACGGCCGGTCGTGCGCGCGGGCCTGCTGCAGCTCCAGCGGCGGCTGGCGCTGGAGGCGGAGAAGGGCGCCATCCTGGAGGGCCGTGACATCGGCACGGTGGTGTTCCCGGACGCGGACGCGAAGTTCTTCCTGGCGGCCAGCCCCGAGGTGCGCGCCCGGCGCCGCTACGAGGAGCTGTTCCAGAAGGGCGTGGAGAGCAGCCTGGACGCCGTGCTCGCGGACCAGACGAAGCGGGACCGCGACGACTCCGCCCGCGCCGTGGCGCCCCTGAAGGCCGCCGAGGACGCGGTGCACGTGGACTCCAGCAGCATCCCCCTGTCGGAGGTGGTGCACGGGATGGAGTCTGAAATCCTGCGCCGGATGGCCCAGCGCGCCTAGCGCGGGTGGCTGAACCTTGGCCCGGCGCAGAGGACGACGCGCCGGGCTCAGCGGGAGCGCTTCGCCAGCGCCTTCTCGTAGGCGGCCTGCAACTCGCCAAATACCGAGCGCGCCGGCCGCGGCGCCCCGAGATGCAGGTGGCGCAGCTCCTCCATGAAGGCGTTCCAGAGCGGAGCGCCGCCCTGTTCCAGCAGCTCCGCGCGTACGGACAGCTCCTTGCTCGGGTGCGTATGCCGGCGACCCCAGGCGCCCATGTGCGCGAGGAGTGGCACGAGCTGGATGGCCGCTTCCGTCAGGCTGTAGATGAATTTCTGCCGGTGGGTGGGATCCGGGCGTCGCGTCAGCAGGCCGGCCGCCGTCAGGCGCTTCAGCCGGTCCGCGAGGATGTTCGAGGCGATGCGTTCCTCGCTCTGCGCGAGCAGCTCTCCGTAGCTGCGTCTGTTTCCGAACATGACGTCGCGGATGACGACCAGGCTCCAACGGTCGCCGAGCTGTTCGAGCGTCAGGTTGATCGGGCAGCCGGATCGCCCTGTCTGCGCCATGGCCATTCTCTCCAGGCTACTCCTTGCGATGTGCAAGTGGTAGGGATAGGGTTTTGACTGCTTGCAATCTGCAAGCGGTCTGCGACAGGAGTCCGCCGATGTCACTCGTGCTCTACGGTCATCCCTTTTCTTCGTACACGCAGAAGGTCCTCATCGCGTTGTACGAGAACGGCACGCCCTTCGAGTTCCGCTGTATCGGGCCGGAAACACCTCAGCACTCGGCCGAGTGGTCGCGGCGCTGGCCGCTGCGCAAGTTCCCGCTGCTGGTGGATGGCGAGCGCGACATCGCCGAGACCAGCATCATCATCGAGTACCTGCAGCTCGTACATCCGGGGCCCGTGCGTCTGTTGCCCGCGGACCCGTTGGCCGCGCTCGACGTGCGCTTTCTCGATCGCTTCTTCGACCTGCACGTCATGAACGCGGCGCAGCACGCGGTCGATGGCGCGCTGACGGGGGATTCGGTGAAGCGCCAGGAAGGCCTGGCCCTGGCCGTGAAGAAGCTGGAGGTCGCCTACGCCTGGCTCGAAGGGCAGCTCGCCGGCAGGACCTGGGCCGCCCCTGGCGAGGACTTCACGCTGGCGGACTGCGCCGCCGCGCCCTCGCTGTTCTACGCGGACTGGACGCACCGGATCTCCGATGCGTTTCCCGTGCTCCGCGCCTACCGCTCGCGGCTGCTTGCGCGCCCGTCCTTCGCCCGCGCGGTGAATGAGGCGCGGCGATTCCGGCCGCTCTTTCCCCTGGGCGCGCCAGACCGGGATTGACGCTCGGCGCCCGCCCGCGCGTCGTCTCGCGGGCCGGCGCCCCAGCGGGGCCTAGAAGCTGACCCCTTCCTTCGACGGCGCGGGCACCTGCAGCGGCAGCTTCAGCGCCCCCGTGCCGTCGCCGTAGAAGGAGTGGTAGAGGAACAGGTCCGCCACCACCTGCTTCACGTAGCCGCGCGTCTCCTTGAAGGGGATGGTCTCCACGAAGAGGTCCAGTGGCAGCGAGCTCCGCTCCTGGACCCACTTCGCCGCCGAGCCTGGGCCCGCGTTGTACGCGGCCGCCGCGAGCACCGGGTGTCCAAAGCGCTCCATCAGCCGGGACAGATACCAGGCGCCATAGCGGATGTTCCGCTCGGGGGAGAAGAGGTCCGCGGGCGCGGGGACGGGCTCCTTCAGCTTCTCCGCGATGGCGTTCGCCGTCTTGGGGATGATCTGCATCAGCCCTCGCGCATCGGCGAAGCTCATCACCTCCGGCCGGAAGGCGCTCTCCCGCCGCATGATGGCCCACACCAGGTAGGGGTCCACCTGGTGCTGCGTCGCCGCGCCCTCCACCGCGGTGGCGAAGGCGCGAGGATAGAAGGGCGCCAGGGCCTCCGGAGCGCGCGCGCCGAAGGCCCGTCCCCACAGGTGGCGCGCCGCCACCGCGTGGGCGTGGCCGTACTCGCCCAGTCCCAGCAGCGCGTGCGCGAAGGGCAGGGCCTGGTCCGCCGAGCGCAGCCGCGCCGCATGGGCTTCCACCTCCACCGCCGCGTCACGGAACAAGCCCGCACGGGTCAGCTCCACCGCCAGCTCCAACTCGGGAGGGCGGGGCAGCTTCAGCACCTGCGGAGGCTGTGGGAAGTGCGCGGGCGTCTTCAGGCTCAGCGCTTTGAGCCGCTCGTTGGCCATCAGCGCGTAGAAGGACGCGGGCGCCGAGGTGATGACGGCCTCGTACGCGGGGCCCAGCGTGTCTGCCTTCGCGCCGTCCAGCTCGCGGCTGCGCGCCATCCAGTAGCGCGCCTGCGGCCCCATGTTGCTCTTGGGGTAGGCGGTCAGGAACGCGTCCAACGCGGCGCGGGCCTTCGCGTACTCCTCCTGACGCAGGTGGGCCAGCGCGCGGAACCACATGCCCTCGTCGCGCCGGCGTGAGCGCGGATAACGCGTTTCGAACGCCGTGAAGGCCTGCACCGCGTCCGCGAAGCGCCCGGCCTGCAAATCCAACCAGCCCGCGAAGAAGGCGCCTTCATCTCCCGCGGGCTGCGAGGGGTACTTCTTGTCCAGGGCCGCCATCAGCGTTCGGGCCTTGGCGTTGTCGTCGGACTTGAGCGCGCGCCGAGCCACCAGCAGGTCCGCCTGAGCGGCGACGGCGGCGGGGCCCTTGCGCGCCAGCGCGAGCGCCTTCTCCGCATCCTCCGTCCGCCCCAGCGCGAACCAGGCCTTCGCGCGCAGCAGCGCCACGCGGGCCGCCTGCGCCTTGTCGAGCTTCACCTTGTCCAGCGTCGCCAGCTCGTCGAGCCCGCGCTGCGTCGCGCCCGCGTCCAGGAAGCGGTCCGCGCGGGTGGTGCGCTCGGTGTAGCCCAGCTTCACCGGGGGCGTGCTGCCCTCCGTCAGCCACGCCATGGCCTCGTCGCCGTAGGGGTGGGTGGGGAAGCGCAGCGCCACCGTCAGCATGTCGGCGCGCTGTCCGGCGCGGTTGCCGGAGCCGCCTCGCGCCAGGGCACGCTGATAGAGCAGCTCCACGGTGGGCGACGCCTTCGCGGCCGCCTCCAGCACCTGGGCCGCGTCCTGGGGCTTGCCTGCCTTGAGCAGTGACTCACCCAGCCGCGCTCGGGCACGGGCCGCGAGTTCCGCGGGTGCCTTGGATTCCAGCACTCGCGCGAAGTCCTCGGCCGCGCCCGCGGCGTCCCCGGCGTAGAAGCGGGCCTGGCCCAGGTAGAAGGCGTGGTACGGCGCCAGCAGTGGAGGGGCGGGCCAGGCGGCCAGCAGCTCCCTTGCCTCGGCGGCCTGTCCGTCAGAGAGGGCGAGCGTCCCCGCGAGCAGCGCCAGCCGCCCCACGTCGTCGCACTTCTTCGCGGCGCAGGCCGTCAGCTCCGCGCGCGCCAGGGCGGCCGCATCCGGCTTGTGGAGGCGGACGGCCTCCAGCGCCGTGGGGGACTGTCCCAGCGACATCCCCGCAACCACCCCCGCAACCCACCCACTCCAACTCATGTGGTCTTCCTTTCACGACGCGGCTTTGCGGCCTGCCAACGAGACGCACACACCGATCATTCCCCTTGCCCCGCAGGGAGGGTGGTTTGACAGCGGGCGCGACAAGTCCTAGATCCGCGCGGCGTCGGGTCAGTCCAGACTGTTCAGCACCCGATGTCATTCGCTGAAAGCGTCCTGGCGATTACGTGCACTTGGGTAGGAACTGCCGACCCATTGCGTCACCCGGAGTGAATCACTACCTTGCGCCGCCGCTCAGCGCCACTCCGGTCCGTCGTTGGATGGCGGGTCCAGTCGTTGTCGTCAGGTAGCACTGCTCGTTCACAGCGCTCGGGGGGGAAACAGTTCAGAGGGAGGGCTTCATGAAGCCGTGTCCAGCCGATCTGCCACAAACCATCAACCCCGAAGCCGGGCCCAAGCGAGCCGGCGTCGAGACCCACCGCAACCTCAACTGTCATCAGTATGACAACTGCCTGGATGAAGCCGTCCGGCGAGGTTGGCAGTCGTTCACCTGCATGAAGTGTCCGATGTATCAGCAGGTGGCGCCGCCGCAGATGGGGCTCGAGGCCTACGCCACGCAGCGCCGGCCTGTCTGAACGGGGTTCATGGCGTTGACGCCCCTGGCCACACACACCGGGGGCACCACCACGCACGGCGTCTCCGTGCGGGACGTCAGGGGACGGCCGCGTAGATGACGGCCACCCAGTATTGATTCGTGCCGAAGCGGCGGGAGTCTCCCCGCACCACGCCTACGCCCACGCGGTTGTTCGTGGCGTCGGCCATGCTGCGGGACTCCGGAATCGCCGTGGGGTCCGACACCACGAAGAAGTCCACGGACGCCGTTCCCGCGTCGGGCAGCAGCTCGAAGACGCGGTCGTGCACCGGGGCTTCACCCGGCTGGGCCGAGGGCTGGTCCAGCTCCAGCGCGCGCTTGGCGTGGGCGCGTGCCAGTGACTCGAGCGCGGCGTTGCGCGTCAGGGGCGGGAGCTTGCGGGACGCGCGCCGCCGGCTCAGGGCGTCGTAGGCCTCCTGCCGCGGGTCCGCCAGCTCCGGCGAAGCGGGCGGGGCGACGGTGAAGACCTCGGTGAGGACGGCCTCCTGGCGCCCGTTCACCGTGTGGAACGCCACGCCCACGCCCATGAAGCGGAAGCCCGGGTCCAGCACGTTGCGCCGGTGTCCAGGGCTGTGCTCGATGCCGAAGTGGGCCGCCAGCGGCCCCGGTGCCGGCCCAGGTTCTCTCCCGCGCGCACGTAGCGTGCGCCCGCCGGCAGGCGCTTCGTCAGCGTGGAGCCGTCCGGGGCGATGTGGGCGAAGAAGCCCTCCTTCGACATGCGCGCGCTGTAGTCCTGGGCCACCTGTTCCAGCACGGCGTCGGGGGACAGTTCGGGCAACGCGTGGGCGCGGCGGAGGGCGTTGATGCGCTCGTAGACGGCCCGGCGGGCGTCCTCCAGCGTGGTGGGCTCGGCGGTGTCCTCGCTGGCGGCGTGCTTGCGGGGCTCACCCTGGTCCACCAGGAAGAGCGCCGCCACCTCCGGCCCGCCGTCCGCGCGTCCCACCACCTCCACGGTGTACGTACCCGGCGTGGCGAAGGCGAGCCGGCTGCAAAGCCGCCCCCGCCCCCGGTTCCGGACGGGCATGAGGCTCACCCCGCCGTTCGGCTGGGTGACGTACACCTCTGCCCGCCGCAGGGGTGGGACCAGGGCGCCGCAGAGCGTCATGGCCGAGTGCTCGTCCTTGGCGATGAGGCGCGGGAAGTCCTGGAGCTCCGCCTTGCGGTCCACCAGCAGCAGGACGAGCGCCGCGCGCTTGCCGAGGACGGACACTCCCACGCCGAAGTGTGAGGCGCGCTCGCTGTTGAAGTCGTCGCGCTCGAGGAAGGTCTCGATGGCGTGCCGTGGCACCCACGCCCGGATGACCAGCGCGCGCGGCGAGGGGTCCGCCGCGCCCGCGTCACTCACGGCGGAGGTGAGGGTGAAGAGGCCCGGCGCGCCGGTGGTGTATTCGGTGAGGGCCTCGTGTGCCAGCCGCCGCGCGGCGGTGGTCAGCTTCGGGTCTTCCACCGGGGCGCGCCGTCCCACGCGCTCGAATTCGCGGCTGACGTGCTGAGCGGCGCTGCGTTCCATTCCGGCCGACGCCGGCGGTGCGGCAGCCATGACGGTGATGAGCGCCAACAAGGCCATCATCGGCGCGCCACCTGGAACGTGAAGGAGAGGACTTCACCGTGTCCGGGCCGAGCCGCGCGTTGAGCTGCTCGCAGAGCGAGGCCGCTTCGGACTCCAGCGACTGGGCCCACTGGGCGCCCGTCACCGCCACCACCAGGGTGGTTCCGTGCAGGGCCTGGGGGGTGGTGTGGCGCGCGAGGTGTGGACCGACCACCGCCTCCCACACGGGGGCCAGCGCATGGCCCTTTCCCGACTCTCCCGCCAGCCGTGCCAGGACGCGGGGAAGGAGACTTTCCAGGGACTTGGGTTCACTACGAGCCATCAGGAGGCGATCATCGATCTGTTGACCCATAAAGCCAACCATCCCGTGCGGAGGAGGGGCGCACGGCGGGCGGACCGGCTATGATGGGGCGCGAAGTGCGGCGGCCGGCGCCGCGTACCGTCGCGCAGCGCGCGTCCTGCCTGTAAGGTCGCGGACGGTCCCCCCGGAGCCGCATCCGTATGAGTCACCCCCGTCCCCTCGTGCTGGCTTGCACGGCCTGTGTCCTGCTGTACCTGAACGGCTGCGGCGGCATGGACATGGGGCCTGACAGCCCCGTGGGTCCGTTCCCACAGGGGACTTACTGCTCCGTCGATCAGGATTGCCCCGACCCCTCGCTCTTCTTCTGTGACTCGGCCACCTCGCGCTGCGAACCCGCCTGCCTGACGCGCGAGGATTGCGGCGTGGCGCGGCGGGGCCCTCATGCACTGGCCGCGTGTGACGAGGTAGGCGGCGCCGGCTGCCAATGCGACATGAACCGGTGCGTGCCCGTTGTCTGTGCCGCCGACACGGACTGTGACTCAGGCACGGTGTGCCGAGACGGCGCGTGTGGCTCGCCGCCGTCCGAAACCCGCGCGGTCGCGTGCGAGGTGACGCCGGACGTCGTCGTGGGCACCCCGGGCATGTCGGTGGACTTCCGCGTGTGGGTGCGCGAATCGACGGGCGCTCCGTTGGTGTTGCGTGACGGCGTGGCGTGGGAGGTGTTGTCTCCCTCCGTGGTCGGAGGCGGCGGGGACGGCCACCAGGCCTCTGTCGTGCTGGGCGAGCCCGCCTCGGAGCATCCGGCGCTGGCGGTCCGAGTGGGCAACGTTTCATGCCATGCGCGCGTCACCGTGCTGCCCGCCGAAGTGGCCCCGGGTGGGGTGCGCGTGCTGGTGGTGGATGCGCTGACCGGGCGCCCGGTGCCGCTGGCCGTCGTCGCGGTGTCCGCCGATGACGGCGGCCTGGGAGCGGCCATGGTGACGAACGCCGACGGAGCCGTCTGGGTGCCCGCGGAAGGTGAGGTGGCGCTCTCCGCCTTCCACTCCGACTACGGCTACCTGACGCTGGCGCGCCACGACGCGAGCCAGTTCCGCGACGTGCGGATGGCCCTGCGCCGCAACCCCTTGGACCGCTTCGGTGGCGTGAAGGGCCCATTCCCCACGTTGACGGAGCCCTTCTCGACGGCGGTGTCGCTGCGCGTGGGGCTGATGGGGCTGTCCGTGCCGGGGCTCCCCTCCGACCGGCTCCCGAGTCCTTCCTGGGCCCGGAGCACGAGGTGGCGCTCCCCTTGGGCACGGGCCAGGACCGCCTGTCGCTGCCGTCGGGCAGCGCACTGTGGTTGACGGGCAGCACGGCTCCAGACGTCGCGGCCCCGGGCGTGGCGGGTGTGTGTGACGGCTCGCTACCGGGTGTGCTGGATGCGGAGCTGGCCATTCGCACGGGCGCCTGTGGGACGCGGACGGCCTGGGCGCTGACGGGCGCGCTCCCCCTGAAGGAACTCCCCCTCAACCTCCTGGCGCCGGGAACGGATCCGCTGCTGCAACTGGGGCAGCTGTTGCCCGGCTCGACGCGCTTCTTCTCGGTGCTGTCACGTGACGCCCGCTTCACCCTGGCGCCCACGCCCGGCATTCTCACCGGCGAGCCGGACACCCGCGCGGCGGAGTACGCGCAGGCGCTGCCTTTCGAGCGGGAAACGCCGGGCGTGCGGCTGTCGTTCCCCTTCGCCGTGCGCGTGCCGCCGCTGCCTCAGTACCGGGGCGCCCACCTGGACCGCACCTACGTGCTGGCCACCGTGGCGGTCCCCGGCCGGGGCATGGTTCCGCTGGGGCTGGGCGCCGCGGCCAACGTGGCGCCGGCCGATCCGAACACGGACGCGGATGCGCGGCTGGGCAGGCCCGGGCTCGTGCCCGTGCGCATGGCGCCCACGCACCGGGGCCTGGAGGGCCTGCCGTACCGGCTGGTGGTGTCCGCCACGTCAGGTCATCAGGCCGAGGACGGCACGGTGGCGACCAGCACGCTCATGGCGAACCTGCCCAGGCCGGAGTTCGACCCGGACGGCGTGCAGCCCGTGGACGCGGGGCTGAGCTTCCTCTCCCTTCCGGAGTCCGTTCGCTACAACTTCGACGGGAGCCCCCGCGGCGAGCTCGCCGGCCGCGAGTTCCAGGCCCAGGTGGACGGGCGGGCCAGCGTGGTGCGCGCCGAGTTCACCAACCGCGCCGGCCGCCGCTGGACGGTGTTGATGGATCCGGACGATGCGGACGACGGCGTCGTCGTTCCCCAGCCGCCGCCAGGGTTCGAGGACCGAACCTTCGACGGCTTGCTGCAGGACGCGCGGGCGAAGCTCCAGGTGGAGGCGCTGCGCGTGCGGGGCCTGGACCGGCGCGTGGGGCAGGGCCCGTCCCGCCTGGTGGCCCCGGAGGGCCTGGGCGCGGAGCGGCTCGCGGACCTGACGGATGCCGTCGCCACGCTGAGCCTGGGGCGGCCGGAGGTGTCGTGGCGCCATCCGGAGGCGGACGGGCAGCGGCTGGCCCGAGGCAGCGCGGTGCGGGTGAGCGTCTCCGGCTTCCGGCTGGGCACGGGGGCCGGCGGCGAAGGCCGGTGCGCGTCAGCATGCGGGGCGGCTCGGGTTGCAACGACCAGGCGCTGTTCGCCTCCGCCCCCATTGCACCGGGACGCGGCGAGGTGGAGCTGCAGCTCCCGGCGACGTGCTCGGGGCTGGGCGTGTTGCTGGTGGCCACCCTGGTGGACCTGGAGGGTGACCCCCTGCGTCCGCTCGTCAGCGCGACCCGGAAGGTCGACATTCCCTGAGGTCCGAGTACGGGAACACCCATCTGGGTTTTCGTGCGCTGGCTCGCTTTCTTGATTTGCCGGGTGGTAGCGTTGTCGTCCCGGGAGGCATGGTGCAGAAGGAGACGGTCGTCACGGTCATCTCGAAGATCTCCGACCGGCCGGTCAACCTCGACGCGGCGCTGGTGGTGATCTACGGCTTGGACCTGGGGCGTAAGTTCGACCTCGCGTCCGAGGAGACGCTCATCGGGCGTTCGTCCAAGGCGGACATCCAGATCGACCAGGAGTCGGTCAGCCGCAACCACGCGAGCATCACCAATTCGCGCGAGGGCGTGCGCATCCGCGACCTGGGCTCCACCAACGGCACGTTCGTCAACGACGAGCTGGCGGAGGGGGTGCGCGAGCTGCGCAACGGCGACCTCGTGAAGATTGGCCGCACCATCTTCAAGTACATCGCCGGCGGCAACATCGAGGCCGCGTACCACGACGAAATCTACCGGCTGACCACGATGGACGGCCTCACGCAGATCTACAACCGGCGCTACTTCGACGAGCAGCTGGACCGGGAGATTTCGCGGAGCCGCCGCTACGAGCGGATGCTGTCGCTGGTGCTGCTGGACATCGACCACTTCAAGGCTGTGAACGACAAGTACGGGCACCTGGCGGGGGACTCGGTGCTCAAGCAGCTCGCATCCACGGTGCGCACGAAGATCCGCCGTGAGGACGTGTTCGCGCGTTACGGCGGCGAGGAGTTCGCCATCCTGCTGCCGGAGGTGTCGCTGTCCGGCACGCGTCAGCTCGCGGAGAAGGTGCGCCGACTGGTGGAGAAGCAGCGCTTCGAGTTCGACCGGCAGGTGATTCCCGTCACGGTGTCCGTGGGCCTCGCGGTGCTGGAGCCGCACCACCGCGAGCCGGGGGAGCTGGTGCGCGACGCCGACGAGAAGCTCTTCGATGCGAAGACGTCCGGCCGCAACCGCGTGGTGGGCTGAGCCTCCAGCCCACCCCGTGCCTGTCCAGGCGCTTCCGCTTCAGCCCGCGAAGACGGAGCGGCGCTCGCGCAGCAGCGACTGGAGCATGCTCTGGATGGCCTCACGGGTGCGCTCGGTGAGGTGCTGGACCTCGCCCAGGTCGTCCGCCGCCTCGGGGGCGAGGTCCTCGACGCCAATGGGTTCTCCGAAACGGATGCTCCACTTGGCCGGCAGGGGCAGGGGCCCAGCGGCGTGAGGGGCACGTAGGGCAGTCCCAGGAAGGAGGCGGGGATGCGGCCCAGCAGCGGCGACGTCTCCTCCGCGCCGACGATGGCCACCGGGACGATGGGCGCGCCGGTGCGCAGCGCCAGCTTCACGAAGCCGCCGCGGCCGAAGCGCTTCAGCCGGTAACGCTCACCGAAGGGCTTGCTGAGGGCCTGGTAGCCTTCGGGGAAGACGACCAGCGGACGATGCTCGTCCAGGAGCCGCAGCGCGTTCTCCGGGCAGGCCCGCACGGCGCCGAGCCGGTTGAAGAGGGTGCCCACCATCGGTGCGTGGAAGATCTGGTCCTCCACGAGCCAGCGGGGCTCGCGCAGGTCCGGGCGCTCACGCGTGAGGGCCATGGACATGACGAGCCCGTCGTAGGGCAGGGCGCCCGAATGGTTGGCCACCAGGATGGCCGCGCCCGGCGGCACGTGGTCCACGCCCTGCACGGATACGCGCCAGTACTGCGAATAGAGGAACTCGAGCACGGGCTCCAGCCGCTCGACGAGCGATGGGTCCTTGCCGTACTCGTCCAGGTTCGCGCCACCGCCAGTGCCCAGGCCGGCGCGGAGCATGTCTTTCAGGCCGCCCATCGCGAGCATTGCCCGGGCCAGACTCTCGCTCGCCAGGGCCTGCCCGGCGATGTCACGCGCCAGGGACAGGGCCGCCACGGCGCGCTCCGCCAGGGGACGGATGCCGTCGGGCTCGCCCCGTCCGGACTCCGGAGAGAAGGACTCCCGATAGGACGACTCACCCGCGTTCGTGGCGGGCGGAGGCACCAGCGACAGCGGGCCCCTGCGGCTGGGAGGAGCTCGTCGCGTGTGGCATCCGGAAGCTCTACTTCCGGCTCCACCGCGGACGTGTCCGCTTCTTCCGTCACCATGACGCGGACCGGCGTCTCCCGCTCCCACCGGGTGACGGCCGGAGCATCCGGTGTGGCGTGGAGGGCGCGCACCTTGTCGATGGCGGCCCGTGCGGCGCTGTCCGCGACCTGCGCGGCCACGGCGGCGGCGAGCTCCTGCTCTTGTTCCGGAGACGGGGCAGGAGCGCCCCGCTCCAGTGCTTCCTCCACCGCGGCTTCGGCCAGCTCGGTCGCGAACTCCGTGGCCATGAGCCGCTCGACCTCGGCGTCGGGACCGGCTTCCGCGCCCAGCGCCGCGTCCACCGTGGCGGTGGCGGTGGCTTCGGCCACGTCGGCGGCCAGGGCTTCCGCCAAGGCAAGGTCCACGTCGCGCTGCTTCGGCGTCGGGGCACCGGCATCGTTCACCGGGCCAGGGGCTTGTGAATCCAGCGTGAGCGGCGTGGACACCGCGGGCTCGCGCAGGGGCAGCACGGCGTCGTCCGCGTCGTGGGCAGAAGCCTGGGGGGCCTGCGGCATCCGCTCCTGCTGGGACGGGGCGGGTTCGCGCGGCGACAGCGCGGCGTCCGCTGCCCCAGGCACGGGGGCCGCTGGGCTTGAGGCCCAGGGGCATGCGTCGGCTGTGCGAGGCCCTGCGGAGTCGCGGCGTCCGCTGCCTCGGTCCTTTCGGCCTGAGGCGCGGGGGCACGCGTCCCCGATGCCTGCGCCGGAGGCCGGGCATCCGTGACGGCGCCCTTCATGCCTCCGGCCGCCTTGCCTCCCTTGGCCTTCCCGGACGTCTTCTTGCCCTCGTGCTTGCGCGACTTCGCGGCAGCCGCCTTGCCACCGCCCTTCGCGGACGCCGTCCCGCCAGGCCCCGGCTTCTTCTTCGTCTCCGCGGCGGCGGCCTTTTCCTCGCCACCTGGCGTGGAGGACTCGGTGGGGCGCGACGCGGCGCCGCGCTTGAAGGGATCGTTCCCAAGGACACCCTTGGCCATGACTAGCTCCTCTTCAGCGCCGCAGCGGCGTCTTTGACATGGTGGAGGGGGATGAAACCGAGTGCGGACTCGGCGCGCTCGCCATCCGCGACCCATGAGTAATGGATGTAGTCGAGCAGGGCCACGGGCAACGTGCCCGCGCCCACGGCGTCCAACGTATGCAGACCGGCCCGGAACAAGGGCCCTGGCAGGGGGAGCGGCCGCGCGCCCGCCTGCTGAATGAGGCCGGAGATCGGCATCACCCCACGGCCCACGATGTTGAACTCGCCGGACGCGTCCGCGCGCAGGGCCAGTGCAAGGCACGCGCGGCGTCGTCTTCGTGGAGCCCCTGCCAGAGCGGATCGAAGCCCATCAGCGTGGGCACCACGGGATTCTTCAAGAAGCGCGTGGCCGGGTTGTCCACCGAGGGCCCGAGTACCGGCGCGAAGCGCAGCACCAGCACGCGCATGTCCGGATGCCGCTCCCGGAAGGCGCGAACCGGCCTTCCACCTCCACCTTGTCGGTGACGAAGCGACTGTGCGGGCAACCCTGGAGCGCCGAGTCCTCGCGCAGCATCGCGGGGTTGTTCCCGCGCGCGCCGTAGACGGCCGTCAGGGAGGGCACCACCAGCCGGGGCAGCCGCGAGCGGCCCGCCGCCGTCAGCACGTTCATCGTGCCGATGACTTCCAGCTCGTGCGCCAGGGAGCCGTTGCGGATGGGACCGAACAGGAACGCCAGGTGATAGAGCGCGTCCACGGGGCGCTCGGTGAGCGCGTCGGTGAGCTCGCTCTCGGCATCGTACCGGGTGAGGTCCACGCGGTGGAACTCCACCTTGTCGCCCTCCGGCCGGACGACGTCGAGCACGAGGATGCTCTCCACGTCGGGATCCTGGTCCAGCCGAGCCAGCAGGAGCCGCCCATAGTCGCCGCTCGCGCCCGTGACCGCGATGCGCAGCCGTCCCTTGCCTGGTCGTGACACGTCCATACGCGGTGTCGCGTGTTAGCCCAGCCGCCTGGGATTGTCAGCCGCCACCCATGTTGTGTTGCTGGACAACGTCGCCTGGGTGGCGGAGGGTGTCCGGCCGCCATGTCCCGGATTGCCCGTCTCAGCGACGTCCTCATCAACAAGATTGCCGCCGGCGAAGTCGTGGAGCGCCCCGCCTCCGTCGTGAAGGAGCTGGTGGAAAACGCCATCGACGCCGGTGCCGGCACGATCCGCGTCGAGCTGGACGGCGGAGGCGTGGACCGCATCATCGTGTCGGATGATGGGCACGGCATGGGGCGCACGGACGCCGTGGCCTGCCTGGAGCGCCACGCCACCAGCAAGCTGCGCGAGCTGGACGACCTGTTCCACATCGACTCCATGGGGTTCCGGGGCGAGGCCATTCCCGCCATCGCATCCGTTTCCCGGTTCACACTTCACTCCGCGGCCGCGAACTCCGAGGTGGGCACGCGGGTGTCAGTGGAGGGCGGTGGGCCACCGCTGGTGGAGGACGCGCCGCCGCGGACGGGCACGGTCATCACCGTGGAGGACCTGTTCTTCAACGTGCCCGCGCGCCGCAAGTTCCTGCGCCGGGGCGACACGGAGCTGAAGCACGCGGAGGAGGCCGTGGTGCGCCTGGCCCTGGCGTACCCGGAGGTGGGCTTCTTCGCCTCGCACGAGGGCGGCGCGCTCTTCTCCAGCGCGGCCTGCCCGGATGACCCGCGCGAGCGGATCGCCGCGGCGCTGGGCTCCACGTCGCATCCGCACCTGTTCCCCGTGGAGGAGCGCCGGCTGGGCGTGGCCGTCACGGGGTATGCCGCCTCGCCCGAGTTCACCTTCAACAACGCGCGCGGCCTCTACACCTTCGTCAACCGCCGCTACATCCGGGACCGCGGCCTCATTGGCACCATCCAGCGCGCGTACCAGGACTTCCTCGCCGCCGGGCGCCAGCCCGTGGTGGTGCTGCACATCGACGTGGACCCGCGCGCGGTGGACGTCAACGTGCACCCGCAGAAGCAGGAGGTCCGCTTCGCCGACGCCCGGGGTGTCCAGGAGGCGGTGACGGCCGCGCTCAGCCGCATGCTGCGCGCCGCGCCGTGGCTGGGCTCGGGCGTGGAGGGCGCCGCGCCCCAGGCCGGCCAGCCCATGGACGCCGCGCACTACGCGCACGCCGTGGAGCGCTTCCTCACCCGCGCCCAGGAAGCCGCGTGGGGCGGCCCGCTGCCCACCGCCATGGACGCGCCGGGCCCCGGTCCAGGGGCGCCGTCCCTGGGGCCGCTGGGGCAGGGGCTCGGCCGGGCGCGCTGCCCTTCGCCGCCGCGGTGGGGCAGGCCCCCGCCTTCGGTCAGGCGCAACCCCAGCTCAACGAGGCACCGCCGCCGGGCTACTTCGGCGCGCTGCGGCCCTGGGCATGCTGGGGGGCCGCTTCCATGTCTGCGAGGGACCGGGTGGCACGCTGGTGGTAATGGATCCGCACGCGGCGCTGGAGCGCGCGCGCCTGACGGGCTACCTGCGCGCGTTGGAGTCCGGCAAGCCGCCTCCGGCCCCCACGCTCTTCGGCACCACGCTGGAGTTGCCCGTCGCGGCGGCCAAGGCCCTGGTGGAGGGCAGGAAGCCCTGTCCCGCCTGGGCTTCGACGTGGAGCCGTTCGGCGGCACCACGGTGGCGTTGAAGACGGTGCCGCCGGGGCTGGAAGGGGCGGACGCGCGTTCGCTGCTGGAGGCCCTGGCGCGGGCGCTTCCGCCGAAGAGCGCGACGCTGGACACGGTGTCGCTGGCGGAGGCGGTGCGGGTGATGGCGTGCCACGCCGCGAAGCAGGCCGGCGCCGTGCCGCTCTCCGACGCGCAGTTCCGCGCGCTGCTCGGGGAGTTGGACCGGGCCGACTTCCACCCCACGTGCAGCCACGGCACGGTGGTGGTGCTGGAGATGCCCTTGCTGGAGCTGGAGCGGCGCGCCCGCTGAGTGCCCCGAAAATTGACGGGGGGGGACCCCCTGTTACCGTGCGCCACACCCTTGTAGCACCCAGGCCAACCTCCGCAGCGCACAGGAGCGGGCACATGCACGGTGTGATCACCCTGCGGGACGTGGTGGCGAATCTCGGCGTGGTGCTGCGCGAGTTCGGCGCCGGATGCGTGGTGCGCTGCTTCGTCGCATCACTTCGCCGCCGGCGGACCACCTTCCTGGAAATCGCGCTGAGCCCCAAGCGCCCCTGACGCCAAAGCCGCCATTGATGCTCCGTCGCCTTCTTCCGCTCGCACTGCTGCTTTCCGCTCCCGCCGCCGCTCAGGATGACGGATACGGTGATGAGGATGTGTCCACCTCGCTGGATGGGGTGGGCCGCATCACCATCCAGGGCGGCTGGCGCATCACCCCCAACAAGACGCTCTACGACGGCTGGTACTCGCGCTCCGCCAACCAGGGGCTGCCGCGTGCCCGGGAAGTGGCGGGCGGGCCCACGGTGGTGGCGTCCTTCGCCTACGCCATCTCCGACCTGCTGGAGGTGGGCATCGACCTGTTCGGCACGCAGAGTCGCCTGTACCTCAACGAGCCGGGCGTCGACGGCGGGCCGCCGCAGGCCCGGCAGGTGGACGTGCTGGGCTACGGGGCGCTCATCGGCCTGCGCTTCCAGACGGTGATTCCGCAGCTGGGCCCCCATGGGCTCGTGCCCTTCGCGGGCTTGCTGATGGGGCCCACGCTCGCCTCGTCGGAGCGCAAGGGGGAGGAGCTCCAGGAAACCACCACCCAGACGTGGATGGGCAACGTGGGCGCCACGTTGCGCCTGACGCCGCGTTGGGGCATCACTGCCGACTACCGGCTCGCGTTCCTCCGAGGTCCGGTGGGGCCGTCCACGGCGCGCGTCGGTTCGTTCAGCCTGGGCGGGAGCTGGCTCTCGCTGGGCGTGACGTACAGCTTTCCAGCAGAGCCATCACGGCCGCTCCCGGGGAGCCTGTAAGTCCGCAGGGGAAGCAGGCGAGCCGGGCGCTGTTGCCCTTCTTCGGGAAATGCATTGGCTAAGCAGCGCTGTTCCGCTGCGGAAATTATCGACGCATGACCGGGAGAACTCCTTACGATGCGTGAATCGGCCGAATTCATTTCCGGGCCTAGGAAGATGTCCATGCCAGACCAGCCGAAAACGGATGTGGAAAAGGAGCTCACGGATCTGCGCCGTGAGATTGTCGAGGCACGCAACCTCGTCATCAAGAGCGACAACCTGCTCAAGAACCTCCATGCGGAGGTGAAGGCGGTTGGCAAACGCCACGAAGATTTCCAGAAGCGCCAGTGGCTGTCGTCCGCGGTGGCCTACGTGCTGTTCGCGGTCATCTGCGTGGGCGCCGCGCTGATGATCACCAGCGCGCGCAGCACCAGCGCCGCCAACGAGAAGGAGCGCCTGGAGAAGACGGTCGCCGACCTCACCGGCCAACTGGAGAAGCAGCGCGCGGACACCGCGGCGCACCAGTCGGTCCAGCAGGAGGCGAACAAGGTCTACAAGATGATGACCAGCCTGCCCGGTGACGAGCGCCTCAAGGGCATCGACGCGCTGGTGAAGCTGGACACGTCGCGGTTGAGCAACCTGGAGCGCCAGGCCCTCAATGACCGCGCCGCCGTGCTGCGCCGGGAGACGGGCGACGCCGCGTTCGAGCAGGGCAAGATCGCCTTCCGCAAGAACGAGATGGCCAGCGTCATCTCCAACATGGAGCGGTTCCTGGCCATGAACCCGCCGCAGGACCAGGCGCTGGACGCGTCCTTCTTCCTGGGCACGGCCTACAACAACACCCGCAACCACGAGAAGGCGGTGCCGCTGCTCGCCCGCTTCGTGGACGGGGACCGCAAATCGAAGACGCGCGACTACGCCATGTTGATGCTGGCGCACTCCTACCAGGAGGTCGGCCAGTACGATAAGGCGCTGGAAGTCGCCCGTGACGCGGCTGGCGCCTACCTCAACAGCCCGTACCAGTCGCAGTTCCGGGGCCGCATCGCCGCGGTGAAGCGCCTGATGAACCCGGAGAACGCGGTGCCCGCGGCTCCGGCCCAGGCGACCAGCCAGCCCGGCCAGTAGCCGCCCGTGGGGTCCGGAACCCCACCCACCGGAAACGTTGCCACACGGAAGCGTTGCCACACGGGGTCCACGGTCATAAGACGTGGGCCCCGTGTCCGCTCCCGACCCCCGGAAAGATCCCCGCTACCGCCGCTTTCGTGGTGCCGCGTATGGGATTTACATCCTCGTCACCACGCTGTTCTCGCTGTGGCTCATCTGGAGTGTCGGCCGCTCTGTCTTGGCCATGACGCCGGAGAAGCTGCCTCCCGCCCCCGTGGCGCTCACGTTCCGCGAGTGCCTGGATGGCGCGCGCGCCTTGTGGACGGAGTTGGAGAGCGGGCGCGAGAAGCTGGTGAACGTGTCTCCCGCCAAGAGCGTCGACCAGGAATGGATGCGCTTCCGCACCGAGTGGCTGCAGAAGCTCCGCGTGCGTGAGTCCGAATGCGCGCTCGACTCGCGTGAGCGGGCCCCCCTGCGCGAGGTGTTCCGCCGCCTGATGCGCGTGCAGGACCTCTACGCCATCCACGCGGTGCAGTACGCGGGAGAGGTGGGCGGCGAGGTGGATGCGCTGCACGACGCCTTGAACACCGCGGGCCGCAACCCCGGCGCCGGCCGGCTGCCCTGAGTCAGCGCACCGGCAGCAGGGCGGTGTAGCGGCCCAGGTGGTCCGACACCGTCTGCGACAGCAGCACCGGAGACGGGCGCCCTCCCAGGTTCGCCACCCGGTAGAAGCGCACGGAGGCATAGGGCGAGGGCGCCCCTGCCTCGGTCACCATGCCCCGCACCGTGCGGCCGCGCTGGAGGGGGAAGGTGGCCAGCACCTGCTCGGAGGCGTCGTCGCCGGGGAGCACGGTGATGACGCGGCTGACGCGGGGCAGGTTCTCCGTGGGGATGAAGTCCACACGGTAGATGCCTGGATCCAACCCCAGGCGGAAGGCGCCCGTGTCGTCGGTGGTGCCCAGGGACTCACTGCCCGCCGGTGGACGCGGCCAGCCGGGCACCTGTCCCACCGGATCCGCCAGCACCCTCACGCCCAACGCCGGTGAGGTGTTGTCCGTCTGGAGAATCGTCCCCCGGATGATGCGCCGGTCCGGACACACGACGTCCGGCAGCACCGCGCCGGTGCGAGGCACCTCCACCGACTGCACCGTCAGGCCCGCGGTGGAGCCTGACGGCGGCACCACCACCAGCGACAGGTGGCCGCCCGGCCCCGACGGGAGCGTCTCCACCGTGAAGCGGCCCTCCGCGTCGGTGGTGCTCAGGGGCCCCTGGTACGTGCCGCCGCCTCCCACGGGTCCGCGCAGGGACACGGAGGCCTGGACCACGGGCCGGCCATCCCGTCCCAGGATGCGACCGGACACCTGGACCGGCTCGCCATAGTCACCCAGCTCCAGCGGCGCGATGAGCGGCTCGCGGGGATCCACGGTGAACGTCTTCTGCGGCACCCACACGTCGCCTGTCGCCGTCACGCGCACCAGGAGGCTGGTGCGCTGCGAGGCCTCCAGCGGCAGGGCCAGGGAGAAGGCGCCCGAGCCGCGTTCCACCGGCACGCGCTGGGACAGGGGGTCAGGTCCGCGTCCAGCGCCTGGACCTGCAGCGCGGCGTCCACGAGCTGCGCGCCCTGGCGCACCACCCGGCCCTCCAGCCGGGCCACCTGGTTGGGGGAGGGCAGCACCATTTGAAGGGGCACGGCGCCGCCGGGCGACACGGTGGCTTCGCCGCGCACCGGTGGCAGCCCCAGGTCCTCCGGCTCCAACGTCACCGTGTACGTCCCGGTCCCCACGGGCAGCACCCAGGCGCCGTTGAGAGGGACCAGGTCGGCGGTGAAGAGGCGCGCCACCCCCGGCAGCAGCGCGCTCTCCCCGCGGGCGGTGAGGTGGAGCGGCTCGTTGTAGGGACGCGGGGCGCTGCCGACGGGGCTCGTGGCGCGCACGGTGCTGCCCTGGACAGTGGCGGGCCCGAACAGCGCCAGGTTCAGCTCCGGCCGGATGGCGTCGACCTGGAAGTCTTGCGCGTGCAGGCCGTCATGGGGGTTGGGCGTCACCTCCACCACGATGTCCCGGCCCGGGTCGCCGCAGCCGTCCGGGAAGCACACCTCGTTGATGGCACAGTCGCTGTCCTCGCGGCACACCAGTTGGCTGGGGTCGGGCGCTTCCTCCAGCAGCACGCAGCCAGCGCTGGGCAGACCCGACAGCAGGACCGTCCACGCGAGTCGCCGCACCCGCCTCACCGGCAGTCTCCCTGGACGGTGTTGACCACCCACGAATAGGTGACGACGAAGCCCGGGTTGTTGATGGTGGTGCCGTCCGGCAGCTGCACCGGCCGGGGCCGCACCACACGGTCCACCAGCTCCGCGTCAGTCACCAGCGCCTCCACCAGGTGGGGCCCGGGCGTGCTCAGCGGGTTGTTGGCGGACGCGAGGCTGATGAGCAGCGTGCCCCGGTCCGAGCGCCGGGGTTCGCGGGTGCTGGCCAACTCATACTGGCGGTAGGGGCCGCGCGGGTCCTGCGGGTTGTAGTCCACGTACCAGTGCACGACGATGCGGTCGTCCACGTCGGGGTCCTCGACGGCCACCTCGAAGGCGAGGTCGCAGCCGTCCGCGCCGAAGTCCGAGATGAAGCGCTGCTGGGGGGCCACCAGGCTGTCGATGATGCGCGGCGGCCGGTTCATGAAATCCGGCACGGCGTCCAGCAGCGTGTCGTCCTGGGGGATGAGGCAGCCGGACGCGGCGCAGCCCGCGGCCATCAGCAGCCACAGTTCTCGTCTCCAGGAGTATCGCCGCGTCGTCGCTTCCATCATCCGGACGGGCTGCTCCCCTAGAGCAGCTCGTCACCCTCCTCGGGCGGCAGGGGCCGCCCTGACTTCTCCGCTTCCAGCTTCTCCAGATGCCGGAAGATGGTGCGCGGGTCCACTCCCAGGTCCTTGGCCGTCTTGGTGCGGTTCCCGTTGTTCCGGGCGAGCACCTCGTTGATGTAACGCTTCTGGAACTCTTCCTTGGCCTGGAGCAGCGGCATGATGGGCTCCAGGTTCTCCGGCTTCAGGTCCAGGTCATCCGGCCCCAGGAGCGGCTTGTCCGCGAGCACCACCGCCTTCTTGAGCCGGTTCTCCAGCTCGCGGATGTTGCCCGGCCAGCCGTACTTGCGCATGGACACGGTGGCGGAGGGGGTGAAGCCGCGGGCCTTGGAGCTGAACTCGCGGGCGTACTTCTGGAGGAAGAAGCGGCCCAGCACCACCACGTCCTCGCCGCGCTCGCGCAGGGGCGGCAGCTTCAGCGTGACGACGTTGAGGCGGTAGTAGAGGTCCTCGCGGAAGGTGTTCTTCTTCACCTCGTCCTCGAGCACCTTGTTGGTGGCCGCCACCACGCGGATGTCCACCGGCTCGCCGCGGTTGTCGCCGACCTTGTAGACGACCTTCTCCTGGAGCGCGCGCAAGAGCTTCACCTGGAGCTGGAGCGGCATCTCCCCGATTTCGTCCAGGAAGAGCGTGCCGCCAATGGCCGCCTGGAACTTGCCAGCCTTGGTGGCCACCGCGCCGGTGAAGGCGCCCTTCACGTGGCCGAACAGCTCGCTCTCCAGCAGGTTCTCCGGAATCGCGCCGCAGTTGATGGTGATGAAGGGGCCCTTCGCGCGCGGCGAGCGGCGGTGGATTTCCCGCGCGATGAGCTCCTTGCCGGTGCCCGTCTCACCGGTGATGAGCACGGAGATGTCCGTGGGTGCGATCTTGTCGATGCGCTTGTACACGTCCCGCATGCCCTGGCACGCGCCGACGATGTCGCCATAGCGCTGGTCCTCCAGCTTGCGGCGCAGCTCGGTGTTGTCGAGCTTGAGGTCGCTCACCAGCATCGCGTTCTGGAGGATGAGCGACGCCTGTGCCGCGAAGATGGTGAGCATGTCCGCGCTCTTGGGCTCGAACCGGTTCACCAGCCGGTCATTGCCCACGTAGAGGACACCGAAGAGGTCGCCCTTCTGCATCAGCGGCACGCACATGACGGAGTGGACGCGCAGGTTCACCACCGACTCGCTCTTGTTGAACTCCGGCGAGTCCAGCGCGTCCGCGACGATGAGCGCCTTCTGCTCCTTCACCACCTTGGCGATGATGGAGTCGGAGATCTTGTCCTTCTCCACCGCGTCCTCGATGTTCTCCCGGGACACGTTGCGCGCCACCTTCACGCGCGGGTCCCCGTTCTCCATCAGGATGAGGAAGCCCTTGTCGGCGCGCGTCACCTCGATGGCCTCGTCCATCAGGCCCTCCAGGAGGCGCTCCAAGTCGTAGAGCCCCAGCAGCCGCTCGCTGAACGCAGTGAGCCGGCGCAGCAGCAGCAGCTCGCGGCCGGGGACGCCGGGCAGCTCCGAGGTGTGCGAGTCGGGGTTGGACGTGTGAATCAGCTCGCGCGGAGGGGACGCGGGGAGCGGCGGTGCACGGGGCGCGTCGTCCCGGGCGAAGATCAGCTCGGTGTGGCCCACGCGGACCACGTCGCCGGTGGAGAGCGCATGGGCGTCGCGCTTCTTGCCGTTGACGTGGAAGGTGGCGCCCAGGCTGCCCACCTCGTAGCGCGTGCCGTCGAAGGTGACGTGCAGGGCGCTGGCGGGCACGGCGGTGTCCTCCAGCGGGATGTCGTTGTCCGGGCCCCGGCCAATGCTGGTGAGGCGCTTGTGCAGGGAGACTGCGCGGACCTTGCCATCGGGGGTGCGGACGGTGAGGCTGGCCATGGCTTCACGTACCTGGAGGGAGTCTCCGTCAGAAGGAGAGCGTGAGACCGGCGCCGAGTCCGCCGGAGGTCGGGTAGATGCCCACGCGCGTGTACGTCTTCGGTGCCGTCGCGCGGGCGGAGGTGGAGCGGGGGAGCGGCTCCGCGGGTTGTTCGGCGCGAGGCTCCACCGTGCTGCGGACCACCTGGTCCTCGTGGTGGAACAGCGCGTCCACCACGCCCACGGCGTAGATGGCGTAGAAGCCCGCGGCCGACGACAGCTTGAGCAGCTGCCACGCGTCACGCTGCCTGGCCCGGCTGGTGGGGATGTAGCGCACGGTGACGGAGGCCCGGCCATCCGGGTCCAGCACGTTGTCCAGATCGATGGTGCGCTCTTCGAAGAGCCCTTCGTAGGCGAAGAAGGAGATGATGCTCGTCACCGCCAGCACACCTTCGGTGGCGGCGAAGACGATGCCCAGACTGGTGCGGCCCTGCTGGAACTGGCCGGCGCCGAAGGGGACGAAGTTGACCAGGAAGTTGCGCTTCTCCACCGTGCGCACCGTCACCTGGGACGCCAGCTCCTCGGCGCGGCGGCGCTGCACCTCGGCTTCCAGGCGCTCGCGCTCGCGGCGCTCGGCCTCCGCCTTCTCGCGCTCCTGACGCAGCCGCCGCTCCTGGCGCAGGAAGTCCAGCTCCGTGTCCATGTCCTCCTTGAGCGTGTCGAAGAAGGCCACGGCGGGCGGCGGGACGACGAAGGGGTCCAGGCTGAAGTCCGGATCCAACCGGAGCAGCGCGCGCAGGTGACGGCGGGCGTCGTCGGTGCGGCCCAGGTTGAAGGCCGCCAGGCCCGCGAGCTTGTGCAGCTCCGCCAGGTCGTCCTCGTCCAGGCCGCCCCGGTCGATACGCGACGCCGCGCGGTCCATCACCTCCGCGTACTTGCCGTACTCGAAGCTGGCGCGCAGCGCGGCGACCTCCGGGTCACCGGCGTCCTGGGCGAACGTGGCGCCCGGAGCGAGCAGCATCATCGCCGTGAGCAAGAGCGGGAGGCAGCGGCTCATTCTGGGCGGAGGCTCCCGCGCAGGGTGGTGGGTTCGCCCGGCCGCAGATGCACCACCCGGCGCTCCGGCACGTAGCCCGGGTGGGAGACCTCCACCACCACGGTGTGCTGGAAGCCCGCGGGGCCTCGCGGGGAGCGGACCTCGAAGGGCGTCTTCACACTGTCCTCCGCGGAGCGGAACTCGTCGCCCACGCGCACCAGCGCGCCCGCGGGCTCGAAGTCGACCGACAGGCGGGACGCCTTGGGCTGGGCGCGCAGGTGGAAGACGTTGTCGCCGTCCGGCTGCACGTCGATGGTGTCCACCACGTCCTCGCAGTAGTCGCAGGAGATGGTGACGGTGTGCCGGCCCGGCGTCACCTCCACGTCATGCTTCTGGAGCGGCTGGGCGCTCGCCGCGCCGTCATCCACGCGGATGCTGCCATAGGGGCGCACCAGGATGGACACAGGCAGCTTGCGCACCAGCGGCTTGCGCGGTGCTTCCTCGTCCTCGCCCGTGGGGCGTGTGCCCATGCTGCGAACGGTGCCACCCACTGCCGGCGTGCCATCCGTCCGCGGCGACAGGCCTCCCGGTGCCGGCGTGCCCTTGACCGCGCGCGAAGCCGGGCGGGGCGGCTGCGACGTGCCAGGGCCGGGACGCCCGGCGCTCTCCTTCGGAGCCGGGGTGGTGTCGGGAGGCGCGACGGTGACGAGCGGCTCGGAAGGCGGGGCCGGAGGCAGCGTGGCCGCGACCTGTCCGGGCGTGGTGGCGTCGGGCGGGGTGGTGGCTTCGGCGTCGTTCGCGTGGCGGGCCTTCCAGCCGCCCAGTCCCAGCAGTCCGGCGGCGGCCACGCCCACGCCCAGACGCAGCCCCCGGCGGCGCCACGTCTTGATGCGCTGGGCGCGCTGGATGCCCTTGAGGAGCGCCAGCGCCCGCGCGTTGGTGGTGTCCAGCGCCAGCACCTGGTTGAGGCTGGCCAGGGCGCGCGGGGTGCGCTTCTCCGCGAGCTGCCGCTCGCTGCGCTCCAACAGGGTGGCGACGATGCGCTGACGGGCCAGCTTCCGGTACGACGCCGGGTCCGCGAAGTACGACACCAGCTCCTCGCCCACGCGGGCGAAGCCCAGGCCGGCCGGTAGTCCGCCAGGGCGTCCCGCAGCCGGGCCGCGTCGGGGTAGCGCCGCTCCGGGTCGCGTTGCAGGCAGATGGCGCAGATGTCCGCCAGCTCGTCCGACAGCGCGGGCACGCGCCGGCGTGCGTCCTCGTAGTCCCCGTCCAGGATGCGCTTGAGCGTGGCAGTGGTGTTGGGCGCGCTGAAGGGCAGCCGTCCCGTCATCGCCGCGTAGAACATGATGCCCACGCTGAAGACGTCCGCCGTAGGGCCCGCCTCCAGGCCTTCGATGATCTCCGGGGCCATGTGGGCCGGCGAGCCCACCAGCGTGCCGGTGACGGTCATCCGCTCCTCGATGTCCATCAGCCGCGCGATGCCGAAGTCCATGAGCTTGAGGACGCCGTCCTCGCGCACCATGACGTTCTCCGGCTTGAGGTCGCGGTGGATGACGCCGGACTCGTGCGCGTGCGCCAGCGCCGCGGCCAGCTCGTGGATGACCATGGCCGCCAGCTCCGGCGGGTCCATGGGCCCCTCGTCCAGGAACGTCTTCAGCGTCTGCCCGCGGATGTACTCGGTGACGATGAACGCGTCCTGGGCGTCTGCGGCGGAGAAGTCGAAGACCTCCAGGATGTTGGGGTGGTGCAGCTTGGCCACCGCGCGGGCCTCGCGGGCCAGTCGCCGGCGGGACTCGTCCTTGCCGGCCAGGTGCGGGTGCAGCACCTTCACCGCGACTTCACGGTCCAGGGCGGTGTCGAGCCCTTTGTACACGACGCTCATGCCCCCCGAGCCCAGTTGCTCGAGGATGCGGTAGCGACCGATATGGCGGCCGACGAGCGTCGTCATGGCGGTTTGGCGGTCCCCTCAGTCCCCGAAGCTGATGCCCATGCTCTTGGTGAAGCGCACCAGCTCACCCGCCGGATCCACCCGGCGCTCCTTGCGCGACTCGCTCAAGGGGACCGCGATGATTTCGCCCGCGCGCAGGGCCACCATGTGGTCCCACTGGCCCGCGCTCACCAGGTCCAGCACCTTGCACCCGTAGCGAGTGGCCAGTACCCGGTCCGCCGCGCTGGGGCTGCCCCCGCGCTGGAGGTGGCCCAACACCGTCACGCGAATCTCCGCCTCGATGTGCCGGGCCAGCAGGTCCGCCAGCACCTTCCCCGAGCCGCCGAGCCGCACCACGCCCCGGCCGGGGATGGCCTCCGCCGTGTCCAGCACGGCCAGCTCGCCGCCCTGGGGGAACGCGCCTTCGGAGATGGCGATGATGGAGAAGCTGCGACGGCGGGTGGAGCGGCGGCGGATCTTCTCCACCACGGACTCCACGCTGTACGGAATCTCCGGAATCAGGATGACGTCCGCGCCCCCGGCGATGCCGCTCTCCAGGGTGAGGAAGCCAGCGTGGCGGCCCATGATCTCCACGACCATCACCCGGTCATGGGCCTCGGCGGTGGAGTGCAGCCGATCGAGCGCCTCGGTGACGATGAGCCGCGCGGTGTCGAAGCCGAAGGTCTGATCCGTCCCGGACAGGTCGTTGTCGATGGTCTTCGGACAGCCGACCACCTTGAGCCCCTTCTCCACGAGCCGGTGGGCGATGGACAGCGTCCCGTCGCCGCCCACGGCGATGAGTCCGTCCAGGCCCAGCTCCTCGCAGCGGCGCAGGACCTGATCGGACACGTCCCGCTCCACCCAGTGCCCATCCTCACGGGTCGCGTAGCTGAAGGGGTTGGCCTTGTTGGACGTGCCCAGGATGGTGCCGCCCTTGGGGAGGATGCCGCGGGTGTCCTCCTCGGTGAGCGGGTGGGCGAGCCCTGGCTCCACCAGCCCCATGTAGCCGTTCTCGATGCCCACGAACTCGTAGCCGAATTCGTGCGTGCCCCGCTTCACGAGGCCGCGAATGAGTGCGTTGAGGCCGGGGCAGTCGCCACCGCCGGTCAGGACTCCAAGTCTCATGGGACGGGGCATACAGGTCGGACGCGGGTGTCAGAGGGAGGGTGCTTCACCATGACAGAAACGTCGGACCTGATTGTAGGGGGGGGCCCCCGGGGGTGCAACGCGTGAATCACCGGCCAGGGCTGATTCGCGAGTGGAAACAGGCGTTTTCCTCAGTCCCGCTTCAGGCGGCGGCGCGAGGCCACCCGGTCCAGCAGGGCCTGGAGCCGAGGCTCCGGCTTGTCGGGAAGGGCCCTATCTGTCGGGGATTGTAGGGGCATGGCCTTCGCGAGGCCATAGAGCTCGATCAGCCGCTCCTTGAGCAGCTCGCTGTCCGGGCGTTCCTGGATCGCGCGCCGGTAGCAAGCCGCGGCGCCCGCATAGTCGCCCAGCGCGAAGAGGCGCTCGCCTTCCTGGACGGGGGAGGAAGGGCCCACGGGGAGGGGGATGCTGGCCTCGGCCCGGGCGGCTTCGAGCACCTCCAACTCCGCGGGTTGGAGCAGCTCGCGCGCGTTGGCGAGCTTGAGGGCGAGCGCCTCGTCGTGCGGGAAGGCCCGCACCAGCGACTCGTACAGGCCGAGCGCTTCGGTGAGCTCGCCGCGGCGCAGGGCGCGATCGGCACGTGACTCCATGTCGGCCCTGGCGGCGGGGTTCATCTCCCGGGCAGGTTACCCGCGCCGCGCGGGGATGTCACAACGAACACGCAGGGAGACGCCGCGACAAGGCTCGGATTCCGGGAGGCCACACGCTGTGTCGGAGTGGCCGACACTCAGGCACAGATTCCAGGCGGCTGGATGTGCGGTGCATGTCGCGCGCGCAGACGCCCGAGGCCAGGGAGCCTTGCGAGGGCGGCCACCGCGACTGCGAGGAGACGGGGTGTCCCGGGCTATTTCGCCTCGGTGCGGCGGAAGAACACGTCAGTGTTTTCATTGGTCAGGTCGTCCAGCCAGGCCACGTAGCCATGCGCTCCGCCGCTGGAGGCGAAGACACGTGGCGCGGAAGAGCGCGTCGGCGTGTTGCTCAGGTTCGTCACGGGCGTGAACGACGCGCCCAGGTCACCGCTGGCCCGGTAGAAGATGTCGACCGAGCCGGCGGTGGTGTTCTCCCACGCGACGCGCAGATGCGACTGGGCCGCGGAGAGGCTGACGGAGCCGGAGTATCCGGGGGTGAGGCTCAGGTTGCGTGGCGCGGAGAACGTGGCTCCGTGGTCGTTGCTGGCGCGCAGGAGGATGTCGAAGTTGCCGGGGCTGTCGTCCTGCCACGCCACGAAGACGTGCTGACCCGAAATTTCGAGGTCCGGAGCGAGCGCGAAGCCTTGGCTCCCACTCATGGCTTGGGTGGGCCCAAAGCTCGCTCCCCGGTCGGTGCTGCGGCGGTAGAGGATGGTGCAGGTGTCCGGGAAGAGGTCGTTGCATTCCTCCCAGACCACGTGGACCTTCTGGTCCTTGACGGCGATGCGGGCGAGCAGTGACGGCTGCCCCGAGCCCTCGCCGGCACTGAGGTTGAGACGCGGTGCGAAGGCCGTTCCCTCGTCGGGGCTGGTCCTCACGTACACGTCGGGCCGGTCATCCGCGTCGATGTTGTCGCCCACCATGTAGACGCGATTGTTGGACGCGGTCATCTCCGTCACCCCGGTGC
The DNA here is from genome assembly GCF_032612255.1 of Myxococcus sp. MxC21-1. Taxonomy (NCBI): domain Bacteria; kingdom Pseudomonadati; phylum Myxococcota; class Myxococcia; order Myxococcales; family Myxococcaceae; genus Myxococcus; species Myxococcus sp. MxC21-1. The sequence continues at coordinate 4,717,038 of NZ_CP123278.1, read as the reverse complement.
CATGACGGTCATCCAGCGCCAGTGTGGGGCCGAAGGTCATCCCCTTGTCGTGACTCGCGCGGAATTGCTGGGTCGCGGACCGCGGGCCCGTGAGCTCGGTCCATGTCACGTACACATCGCTGTTCTCGGCCGCGAGCCGGGGCGAAAAGCCGTGCGCGGCCAGGGTCACCGCGGGGTCGAAGTTCCTTCCGTTGTCGTGGCTCACGCGGAACTGGATGCCCTGTTCGCGCCAGGCGACGTAGACCTTCTTTCCCTCCGCGACCACGGTGGGGAGGTAGGCGGACCCGGTGTTGTTGCTCAGCCTCAGGGGCGGCTCGAAGCTCTTTCCCTGGTCCGAGCTCCTGCGCAGGTAGACGTGGGTGACGTCCAGGGACGATGTATCACTCCACACGATGTAGACGTTGCTGTCGGCGACGGCTGTCTGGAATTCGAAGTTGAAGGTGGGCGTCCCGCTCAAATTCAGCACCGGACCGAAGGTCTCCTGGAGTCGTGCCGGAACTTCCTGGGCCGCCGCACTCCTGGAGAACAGCACGGTTCCGAACAGCACGCCCCTGAGACATCGGCTCATCGTGCTCGCCATGTTCCCCGTCCCCCTCACCAAAGGCGAGGCGGAGGAATAGGCGCTGGCCGCGTGCGGTGTCACTGAACGGGGGCGCTGTTCGCATGGGAATGGCGAACGGGGAGGCGCCCTGGGAGACGAACGGGCGAGTTCGCCGTGGGATGCCGAGATGGCGCTTGCGGCGGTGCCGATGCGGGGCCAGTGTCGTCCTACTTCGCGGTGCTCACTTCCAGGATGGACCCATGACCTACAAGCCCGACGGCTACACCTCCGCGGCGCCTTATCTCGTAGTGGACGGCGCGAACCGGACCATCGACTTCCTCGTCGAGGTCTTCGGTGCCGAGCGGCTGCGCATGTTTCCCGGGGACGCCGGTAGACTGGCCCATGGTGAGGTACGCATCGGCGACACCGTCATCATGCTGAGCGACGCGGCCAACGGCTGGCCCGTGGTGCCGGCCCATGTCCACGTGTACGTCGCGGACGTGGACCGGATCTACCAGCGCGCGATCGACGCCGGCGCCGTGGCCGTGAAGGCTCCCGTCAACAGTGGGGATGGGGACAAGCGCGGTGGTTTCCGCGACGCCGGTGGCACCACGTGGTGGGTGTCGACTCAAGAGGCGCGTTGACGGGAGCCTGGAGGCCCGGGCTCGTCCGCGTGCTTGTGCTCCTTCATGACGGCGGAGCCTGTGCGCGGCCGAGTCGCCCGTAGGGACGTCCGGCGTTCCTACCCTCTTGGCTGAACCCATTCAGCAGAGGGATTCGTCATGCTCCACCCAGCACGACACCGGCACTCCATTCACTGCATCCTGCCGCCCTACCTGGCTCGCTCCATCGCGCAGAACGGCACCAGCGATCAACGTGAGCGGGCCTTGCGGACGCTTTCCACGGATTCGACGTTCCGTGCGCTCCGGCTCGCGGGAAGCAGAACGACCCCATCGACGCTCGTCACCCGTCCCAGGGCCATGATGGTGGAATCCGCGCTGCATCGGACCATCTTCGATTTGAGGAACAGTGAAGCGTTTCCTGGCACGCCCGTTCGCTTCGAGGGACAGGAGGCGACAGACGACATCGCTGTCACTGAGGCCTATGACGGCCTGGGAGACACCTACAACTTCTTCTGGGAGATTTTCGGGCGCAACTCCATCGACGGAGATGGGATGCCGCTGCAGGCCTTCGTCCATTACGGGAACGACTACGACAACGCCTTCTGGGATGGGCGGCGCATGGTGTTCGGCGATGGGGACGGCGACCTCTTCAACCGCTTCACCATCTGCCTGGACATCATCGCGCACGAACTCGCGCACGGTGTCACCGAGGACGAGGGACCGCTCTGGTACTTCCGCCAGGCGGGCGCGCTCAACGAGTCCATGTCCGACGTCTTCGGCTCCCTGGTGCGCCAGATGAAGCTCAATCAGAAGGCGGATGCGGCGGACTGGCTCATCGGCAAGGGCCTCTTCACCGGCAACGTGGAGGGGGTCGCGCTGCGCTCCATGAAGAATCCGGGGACGGCCTTCGATGATGACGTGCTGGGCAAGGACCCTCAGCCCGGGCACATGAAGGACTACGTCCGTACGTGGGAGGACAACGGGGGTGTGCACATCAACTCCGGAATCCCCAACCGGGCGTTCTACCTGGTTGCGTCGCACCTGGGCGGCTACGCCTGGGAGCGGGCGGGGCGCATCTGGTACGACGCCATTCGCGACTCACACATCAAGCCCGACATGGGCTTCCTCGACTTCGCGCGCATCACCGTGATGTCCGCGACGCGCTTGTTCGGCGCGGGAGAGGAGGAGGACGCGGTCCGGGAGGCCTGGGAGCAGGTGGGCATCCGCGTCGCACGGTCGGGTGTCCGCATGCCCGCGTTCGTCGGCGCCGTCACCCAGCCCTCGGCACAAGCGGGGCGCGCCCCCAGGGCGTAAGGGCTGCGTCGCGGCTGCCATGCGTATCGAACTCAAGCGCGAAGGTGGGCCGGCCTACTTCCCTGGGCTGGCTCGGCCAAGAGTGGTGGACCTGACGAGCCTGCCTCCAGAGCAGGCGGAGGCGCTGCGGCAAAGCGTCCAGGCCGCCCGCTTCTTCGAACTGCCTCCCGTTGTGGGCACCCTGCCTCCAGGCGCCGCGGATGCCCGCCGGTTCACCCTGACCGTGGAGGAGGAGGGACGGCGGCATACCGTCCAGTTCATCGAGCCCGTGGAGGAGCCACGGCTTCATGACCTGCTGGAGCAGGTGACGAAGGCGGAGAGGGCGCAGCGCCGCGGCGCTCGGCCAGGCACGCCTGGGTGAGGCACCGTGCCGGGTCGAAGACAGCGATTGGCCGGCGTGCCCGGGCAGGTATTCTCCCCGCGATGCGTATGAACCGTTCCCTGGTCTTCTGCCTCTTGCTGACCGCCTGTGCGACCACGCCGCGCGAACCCGCCTCCGTTGCGGAGGCGTATGCCCGCGCCCTCGAGGAAGGACGCGTCGGGGACGCGTTCGCGCTGACGGTGAGTGGGCCCGAGGAGGAGGCGGCGTTCCTGGAGCGCTACTCGGATCCCGGGGCTCGCAGCGCGCGGGCCGCGGACGTCCGCGCCGGCGCGCCGCTCCTCGAGGCGCGAGCGCCCTCCCTGACGGTCGCGCAGTCCACTCAGGGGTGGCGTGTCGTCGAGGCCCGGCCCGCGGATGTGCCTCGGGCCGCCCTTCGCCAATTCATCGACAGCGTGGAGGCCCGTGACTGGAAGGCCGCCTGGGGCCAGCTCGCCGGGCCCTTGCGAGCGCGTTACACACCGGAGCGCCTTCGCGAGGATTTCGAGCGCGAACCGCTTGCAAAGGAGCGTCTCCGCCGTGCCCGGCTCGCACTCAATACGCATGTCCGCGTCGGCGCGGGAGAGGCCGTGTTCCCGCTGGGCGACGAACGCGCCGTTCGGCTGGTGCTCGAAGAGGGGGAGTACCGGATCGCGGCGCTCGAGTGAGGCCAGCGCCCATGCTCAGCGCGTGAACTCCAGCGCCAGCTTCTCCAGCAGTTCCTTCGTGCCCGCTTCGCGGCCACGGATCGCGTCCTGTCCGCCCTCGAAGTACGCGCCCTGCTCGGTATAGGACATGCGCGTCTTGTCGCCCTCGGCGGTGAACTGCACTGTCACCAGCGACGAGGAGATGCGCTTGCCTGCGATGGTCATCGTGTAGGCGAAGACGATGCGCTCGTTGGGGATGATGTCCGTGTAGAGCGTGTCGTTGCCAATCTCCGGGCCTCCCTGGAACCGGAAGACACCGCCCTCGCGGCCTCCCGCCTGGAAGTTCAGCTCGTAGCGGCCAACCTCCCAGCCCTCGCCCTCGACGAACCAGCGGCGGCGGATTTCAGGGTTCTCAAACGCGTTGAACACGCGGGGAACGGGGGCGTTGAAGACGCGGTCGATGGTGAAGGTGCTGTGAACGACGGTCATGGCTTGTCTCCAGAGGGTGGGGTGGGTTCTTCGGACAGCAGGGCTTCGAGCCGATCGAACTTCCGCTCGATGAGGCTCTTTCGATCGGCAATCCACTGCTCGGCCACCTGGAAGCCCTTGGGCTCCAGCCGGCACGAGCGCACGCGGCCAACCTTCTCGGTCGTCACGAGGCCGCTCTCCTCGAGCACTTGAAGGTGCTGGACGACGGCCGCGAGCGAGATGCCAAGCGGCTTGGCGAGGGCACTCACCGAGGCGGGTCCATTGCCCAGGGTTTCGACCATCGCTCGGCGCGTGGGGTCCCCCAGGGCGTGGAAGACCCGGTCGATGTCCGATTGGTTAGGCACGGACTTAAGTATTGGGATGTGGGGTTTGATTGTCAAGTCGATGCTTAAGTATTGGCGGAAGTCGATGCGCCTGGCCGCCCGCTCGGGCCGGGTACGAGAGGCAGGGCGTTACGGCGGGGCGGGCACGTAGCGCCGGCTGGGTGTGCCCTCGTAGCCGTTGCAAGGACCCGGTGACCTGCCAGTAGCGGCGGTGTCAGCACCTCAAGGCATGACAGAGCCGCGAATGCGCCCCCCGCAGGTGTCGTAGCGGCCATCCGGCACGTTCACCGCGTGCCCCCTGCGTTTGATCGCGGCACCGGCGGCGCCGCCAATCGACGCACCGAGTCCACCACACGCTCCCGCGGGTTCTCCGGGCTGGCCAAAGCCCCCGCTGCATACACGCCGTTGTTCGTCGCGAGCACATGGCCGGAGCAGTTGTCCTGTGGCGGCGCCGCGGCACCCTCCGAGGGCGCTCCCAGGGGCGACGGACCTTCCGGAGGCGACGCGTTCCCCTCCAAGGCGCCACTGTCCGGTCCCGGCGCGCATGACATCAGCAATCCGGCCAGGACCCAGGTCATGCGACGCGTCCGACTTCCGCCAATGTCATTCATGCGCGGCCTCCCAGGGCTGGGTGCAGTCCTGTGTCTGGAACGGATAGGCTGATTATTCATGTCTTGCCCGAGATGCGACTCGCACGAATGTCCTTGCGAGCGAGCGCTTTCGGACAGCCGGATTCGGCACTCCGGGTCAGTCTCCATCGTCAGCCCAGCCCGCAGGGCCACACGCCGTGCGTTGTGGTCGCGAGGCCACCCGGCTTCCGGGCGGGCGCGGGCGTGGGGGGATGACTATGATGCCTCGGTGCACGCCACCTTCCTGGCCGTCGGACTGCTGACGCTGCCGGGCGCGCTCGGAACGGAGCTGCGCCGGGATGGCTATTCGTTTCGCCCACCGAAGGGCTTCCACATGGTGCGGTGGGAGCAGTACGCCGGCTCGCGCGTGGGCGCGGTGGCGCTGGACCCGGACGCGCCGCGCGCCTTGTCGGCGGCCCTCACCGACGGTGAGGGCCCGGACGCCGCCACGCTGCTCGTGTCCGTGGTGGGGCGCGGCTTCAGCGCGAGCCCCTCTGACCGGGAAGAGTTCGCGTCCGCGGTGATGCAGCACTACCAGCGCGAGCTGGGGCTCTCGCTCGCCGCGGAACGCGTGGAGCGCCTGGGCGGGGTGACACCGCGTGTGGAGGTGCTGGGGACGCTGCGCGAGGCAGGGCAGGTCCGCACGGTGCTCGTCGCGGGGCTGGCCTCGGAGGGGAGCACGCCGTGGTGATGGTCAGCGCGCCCGCGGTGCGGTGGCAGGCGCTGGAGCCGCAAGTGCGCGCCTCGCTGGAGACCTTCCGCCACGAGCCGTCAAGCGCGGGTGGCCCCGTCCCACGCCGGGTGCTGGGCGCGCTGGCGGGAAGCCTGGCCGGAGCGCTGGTCGTCTCGTACACGGCGTGGCGCCGGCGGCGGCTGCGTCACGCGGCGGGCAACCTCACGTCGTAGCCCCGCGTGGACGGTCAGTGCACGGAGAGGAACACCCGGGCCTGCGGGATTCCGCGTGAGACGGTATCGAAGTCGCGGAAGAAGCTGTTTCGCTCGAAGAAGGTGAAGCTGGCACCCAGGCCCAGGTTGGCGAACAACGGCACGTCCAGCAGCAAGGTGCCCTCATGCACCAGGTGGTTGCCGTCCGCGCCGTTGAGCGTGTGCAACCACGTGCTGCCCGCGTACAGCTTGAGGTACTCCCAGGGCCAGCGCCCGTAGGACGCCTCGAAGTGGAAGCCCAGGCCCGGGCCATAGTCGTAGTCGCGGCCCATCATGTCCGCGTACTCGGAGGTGATGCCCGCGAGCACCACGCCTCGCAGATGAAGCGCCAGGCGCAGCTCACGGCCCTCCTGCGTCAGGTACCGGTACACGAGCCCCGCGCCGATCGACTGACCGCCCAGCTCGTAGGCCTGCGTGTCGTTGTAGTCGAAGTGCTGGAAGGCGCCCAGCAGCACGCGCTCGTTCCCACCGTTCTCCAGCGGGAGCATCGCCAGCGCGCCATTCACCTCGGCGCGGCTGATGAGTCGGTTTTCGCCGGTGGTGAACTGCACGCCCATGTTGAAGGCGTCGAAGGGCGCGTCCACCGGGAAGCGCAGGGCATCGCCGTAGCGCAGGTCCAGCTCCGCGAAGAACTGGTTCAGCGTCGTGCCCGCGTCGATGTTCAGGTAGCCGGTGCGCGTCAGCACGGCGAACACGGGCGGCTGCCAGTCCTCCGGGGTGGGCGCGCTGCGCCAGGCATCCCCGCGCACCGCGCGGTTGAAGCCTCGGATGGGATTGAGCAACCCCGCGCTCACCTCGCGGGCGACGCGCTGGGTTCCCGTGGCGCGCTGGTCCAGCAGCATGGAGGACAGCCGGTAGATGACCTCTCCTTGGGCCCACCCACCCATCGTGGTGTTGATGAGGTCGTTGAAGGAGGGCAGATGGTTCTCGCCGAATAACTCCCACTGGAGGCTGCCCACCAGGGTGAAGCCCATGGCGCCCCAGTAGTTGAAGCCGTGGTCCCGGGCGGCGTTGAAGTACGTGCTGCCGTGGTAGGGGTGCGCGAACTGATTGGTACTGAAATCATCCCTGTCCCAGGCGAACCCCATTTCGAGGTTCGTTCGCCAGGCGTCCAGGCCGACCCGGGCAAAGTCCTTGTTCATGATGTATCGGTTGAAGCCCCACACCGTGAGGTTGATGGCCGTCACTTCGCCCAGGGCCCACCAGAACTGGCGGGGCCGGGGAGGTAGGGCGGCGGCCTCCTCGTCCTCGGCGCGTGGCGCATCCGCGGGCAACTCCGCCGCTTGGGCGAGCGAGGGCAGCAGGGACACCAGCAGTGCCACCTTCCGCCATCGCGCCGCGGGGCAGCGCCGGCCGCACCACTGGCTGTGACGCATGCCGGCTCCCCCACCCGAAGGGCGAAGATGGGGACCCCGCGCGCGGTGCGACCATGGACCGGCGGCGCGGGCCCGCGTCGGTGGGTGGACGGACCGCCCGGTCGCCTGCCGGCGCGGGACATGCGGCTGCACGTCCGTCGGAGAGCGCGGTGGGGTAGGGTGCGCCGCATCCATGTTCGCCTTCATCCTCGCAGCGGTGCTCACGCAGTCGCCGGTCGTGCCGGCGGAGCCGAGCCCGCCTCCCGCACCGGCACCCCCGAAGCCGTGCCCGCCGTGCCCTTGAGCGCGCTGCCACCCGCCACGCACGAGCTGTTCCAGCGCATCGAGGGGCAGGTCGCGCAGGTGCGCATCATCGAGCGGCGCTCCGGCACGCGCTCGTCCATCGGCTCGGCCTTCTTCGTGTCGGCCGCCGGGCACGCGGTGACGAACTACCACGTGATTTCCGACGTGGTCATCCACCCGGAGGACTACACGGCGGAGCTGGTCTTGAAGGGCGGCGCAGAGCCCGTGCCGGTGCGCCTGGTGGACGTGGACGTGGTGCACGACCTGGCCATCATCCAGACGGCCACCCCGGTGCAGAGCTTCTTCGACCTGGACGACCGCGAGCCGCCGCAGGGCGCGCGCCTGTTCGCCATGGGCAATCCGCGCGACCTGGGCACCACCATCGTGGAGGGGACGTACAACGGCTTCATCCACGACGCGCTCTATGAGCGGCTGCACTTCAGCGGGGCCATCAATCCGGGCATGAGCGGCGGCCCCACGCTCACGGGCGAGGGCCGCGTGGTGGGCGTCAACGTGGCGACCATGGGCAACCAGGTGGGCTTCCTGGTGCCGGTGAAGCACGCGCGCGCGCTGCTGGCCCGCGCGCTGGAAGCCAAGGACTCCGGCGCGCAGGCCCTGCTGGACACCGTGCGCGCGCAGCTCCTGGACAATCAGCAGCGCGTCACCGAAAGGCTGCTGGGCGCGCCCGTGCCGCAGCAGACGCTGGGCAGCTACCGCGTGCCGGGGCGCTGGGGCACGTTCCTCAAGTGCTGGGGGGATACGCCGCATGACCCCGAGGTGCCGTACACGGTGACGAACTACCAGTGCTCGTCGGAGGAGGACATCTTCGTGTCCTCGCGCCACCGGACGGGCGTGGTGGCCTTCCTGCATCAACACGCCACCAGCCAGAAGCTGGGGGCGCTGCGCTTCTCCGCGCTCTACAGCGCGCTCTTCTCACAGGACCCGGAAGCGGTGGAGGCCACGCGGCAGGACGTCACCAACTACCGCTGCCAGTCGGAGTTCGTGGACGTGGCGGGCCTGCCCGTCCGCGCCGCGCTGTGCATGCGTGCCTACCGGAAGTTCCCCGGCCTCTATGACCTGGTGCTGCGCGCGGCCACGCTCAATGCCAGCACCAGCGGCGTGGACACGTCGCTCACGCTGGCGGGCTTCACCGCGGACAATGGCCGCAAGCTGGCGCGCCGCTACCTGGAGGGGCTGTCGTGGATGAAGTAATCTTCCTGGAGGTGTTGGAAGGGGACTCCGTCCAGGCCCGTCATCGCCTGGAGCGCTTCCCCGTCAACGTCGGCCGGGGTTACGGCAACGACGTCATCCTGGATGACCCGAAGGTCTCCGCCGAGCACCTGCGCATCGAGCGCCGCGAGGACGGCACGCTGGTGCTGCGCGACGTGGGCAGCCAGAACGGCACCTACCGCGTGGAGCCCTGGGCGCAGCTGGCCGAGCTGGAGCTGGCCACGGATACCCGCGTGTCCGTGGGGGACACGGTGCTGCGCTTCCGCGCGCGCGGTCACCCGGTGGAGAAGACCGTCGTGGCGGCGGCGCCCACCGCGCCGAGGCCGCGCGTGTTCGAGCAGCCCCGCTACTTCTCCCTGGCCCTGCAGGCCCTGCTGGGCGCCAGCCTGCTGGAAGGCTACCGGCCAACTACGGGCGCACGGACTGGGGAGAGCTGACGGTGGCGCTGGTGGTGCCGCTGGGCATCACCTTCCTGTGGGCGGGGGCTGGTCGGTGGCGAGCCGCATCGCCCGGCGCCAGTTCCACTACCGCACGCATGCCACCGTGGCCGCGCTGGTGCTGCTGGGCTCCGTCGTCATCCAGCCGCTGCTCACGTTGGTGGGCTTCAGCCTGGGGGTGAGCGGCAACCTGGCCTGGGCCCACCACGTCGCCTTCTTGTCGCTGATGGCCTGGGGGCTCTACTGGCACCTGCGCTACGTGACGCGCTGGGAGCCGGAGCGGCTCATCCGGGTCATCGCCGTCGTCACGCTGTCGTTTGGCGCGCTGTCGCGGGCGGATGAATGGCTGGGCAACGAGTCCTTCAGCACGGAGCTGGGCTTCCGCCGGTCGCTCCTGCCGCCGGCCTTCCGGCTGGTGGGCTCCGAGCCCATGGATGACTTCTTCTCCGACGCCGTGAAGGTCCAGGAACAGGTGGACGCGCTGGCGCGCGACCCGTGAGCCGCCAGGGGCCGGAAGGACGTCACGGGCGGGACGGTGGATGTCAGACCGGGCAGGTAGGAATGCCCGGATGGACGTCCATCAGGAGTTGAGGCCTGTCATCGGTGCCCGGTGGTCGCAGGTCCGGGGCGCGCAAGGGGATCGGCTCGCGGCCAGACACCGGGACGGTGGGCTGACGCGGGTCTTCGTGGCGCCGGACCTGGCGTCCTTCCGGGTGGTGGCGCGGGGGCTGCTGGCGCGGGGCGAACCTCCAGCGCGGGTGCACTTCGAGGAGACGCGTGGACGCCAGGGCATGTGGCCGGAGGCCGCGCGCTGGGAGGCCTGGGGGCGCGCCGCGTCCGGGGTGCCTCGGGACTTCGTGGGGCTGGCGCAGAAGGTGGTGTGCCACCGTGAGCCGGCGCGCTGGGCGCTGTTGTACCGCGTGCTGTGGCGGCTGACCCATGGAGAGCCGTCGCTGCTGGAGTGGCACGACGACGCGGACGTGCGGCGGCTGCGGTGGCTGGAGCAGGCGGTGCGGCGGGACACGCAGGCGTTGATGGCGGCCTTGCGCTTCCGCCGGGTGTGGCGGGACGGGCGCGAACACCATGTCGCGTGGTACCGGCCCGAACACCTCATCGTCCGGGACGTGGCGCCGTTCCTCGTGCGCCGCTTCCCGCACTTCTCCTGGAGCCTGTTCACGCCAGACACCTGGGCGCATTGGGACCGGGAGCGGTTGACCTTCGAGGAAGGTGGGGCGCTGCCGGAGTGGGCGCGCGCTCGGGTAGAATTGGCGGCGTCCCATTCTCCCCCACGGGCGGACGTGGAGCGCGCGTCCTTGCTGCTGGTGGGGGCTTCCCCCGTGGACATCGCGGAGCCGCCTTTCGCGGGTTCCGCGGGAGCGCTCCTGGAGGTCGTGTTGGGCCGCGCGGGGCTCACGCGTTCCAGTCGCCGGGTGGTGCGGCCGTGCGGGGACGGATGCCGCTCGCGGCACGGGGTGTTCCCTCCGACGGCGCGGGGGAAGGGCGCACCTGCCGTCATGGGCTGGAGGGCGTGGTGGCGGAGGTCCGCCCGCGGATGATCATCGCGCTGGGGCCCGTGGCGGCGCAGGCCTTCCTGGGGGTGGGGTTCCGCATGCACCTGAGCCGGGGGCAGCTGTTGGACACGCGGTGGGCGGAGGGCTGGATGGCCACGTTCGACCCCGAAGCGGTGCTTCGGCTTCCAGAAGGCCGGGCACGGGCGGAGGCGCGCATCCACTTCGAAGCGGATCTCCGGTCGGCGGCGGCGTGGTTGCGGCAGCGGCTCACGGGTGAAGCGCGGGCCCGGCGCGTGGAGGGTCCATGACGCCGCGGGCCCGGGTGCATCTCGCCTGTGTCAGCGCCCCGCCGACTCGGCCCTGCGCTCAGAGTCCACGCACGGCGTGAGGCTGGTAGGGGCCTCCAAGGCCTTCACCTCGTCGGCGGTCAGCTTGAGGTCCACCGCGCGCACCGCGTCCTCCAGGTGCTCCAGCTTCGTGGCGCCGATGATGGGCGCCGTCACCGCGGGGCGCGAGAGGAGCCAGGCCAGGGCCGTCTGCGCGGGAGGCACGTTGCGCTTCTCCGCGACACTCCGGTTCGCTTCCGCCACGTCCCAGTCACTGGCCTGGTCATAGAGCATGGGTGACAGCGTGTCCGACTTCGCCCGCGTGGTGGCGTCCCGGTCCTTCAGCGACTTGCGAGAGCCCGCGAGCAGGCCGCGGGCCAGCGGCGACCAGGGGATGACGCCAATGCCCTCGGCTTCGCACAGGGGCAGCATCTCCCGCTCCTCCTCGCGGTAGACGAGGTTGTAGTGGCCCTGCATGGACACGAAGCGCGTCCAGCCGCGCAGGTCCGCGACCCCCAGCGCCCGCGCGAACTGCCACGCATACGCGGAGGACGCGCCCAGGTAGCGCACCTTGCCCTGGCGCACGAGCTGGTCCAGGGCGGCCAGCGTCTCCTCCAGCGGCGTGTTCGGGTCCATCCGGTGAATCTGGTAGAGGTCGATGGCCTCCACGCCCAGCCGCTTCAGGCTGGCCTCGCAGCCCTGGACGATGTGCTTGCGCGACAGGCCCCGCATGTTCTGCCCGTCCCCCATGGGGAAGTAGACCTTGGTGGCCAGCACCACCTCGTCCATGCGCGCGTAACGGCGAAGGGCCCGGCCCGTGATTTCCTCGCTCGCGCCCAGTGAATACATGTCCGCGGTGTCGAAGAAGTTGATGCCCAGCTCCACCGCCCGGCGGAAGAACGGCTGCGCGGCTTCTTCATCCAGCACCCAGGGGCGCCACTTGGGTGTGCCGTAGCTCATGCAGCCCAGGCCGAGACGAGACACACGAAGACCCGTGCGTCCGAGGTTGGTGTATTTCATTCCGTTGGTTCCTCATTCATTCAGCGTGGATGGCGGCACGCCTCGTTGTGTCACTGGGCGTGTCATGGCTCATACCGTGGAAGTCCGAGGCGCGCGCGTACCAGGCCTTTTCTGGTTACTTGGAATCCGGTAGAAAGATCCGGAATCCAAGGGGCGCTGTTCGGAGCGATGCGGAGCGTGCCCCTCGTGCTTCCAGCAGGGGATGTGACGCGGCGTTCCGGGCGGTGCCTTCAGGCAGTGCTTCGGGACTCTCGACATGCACCTTCCGACCCGCGCCGACCCCGCCTCCGAATTCGTCTGCCCAGAGGATGTCACCCTCATGGATATGTGTCGGGCTCGCGCCGCCGCGCAGCCAGACGACTGGATTTATACGTTTCTCGACGATGCGGGGGAGCAGGCCCTCTCCTATGCGGAGTTGGACGCGAGCGCTCGCGCGGTGGCGGCGCTGCTACAACGACACCTGGCGCCCGGTGAGCGCGCGTTGCTGCTGTACCCGCCGGGCCGTGACTACACGTTGGGCTTCCTGGCGTGTCTCTACGCGGGCGTGGTGGCGGTGCCCGCCTATCCACCGGACCCGATGCGGCTGGGCCGCACCTTGCCCAGGCTCCAGGCGCTGGTGGCGGACTGTGGCGCGCGGGTGGCGCTGACGACTTCCGGCATCGCGGACATGGTGGAGCCCCTCACGCAAGGGGCGCCCGACTTGCGGGCGTTGCGCTGGTTGGCCACGGACTCCGTGTCCCCGCACGAAGCAGCGGCCTGGCGCGCGCCAGTCCTGCGGGGCGACTCGGTGGCGTTCCTGCAATACACGTCGGGCTCGACGGGGACGCCACGAGGCGTGGTGCTGCGGCACCGTCATCTGCTGCACAACTCGTGGTTGATTGCCCGGGGCTTCGACACCCGCCCCCAGCCGGTGGCCGCCCTCTGGCTGCCGCCGTATCACGACATGGGGCTGATTGGAGGACTCATCCAGGCGCTGTACCGCGACATCCCGTCGGTGCTGCTGCCTCCCATGTCCTTCCTCCAGCGCCCGCTGCGGTGGCTGGAGGCGATGTCGCGTTTCGGTGCGACGGTCTGCGGCGCGCCCAACTTCGCGTTCGACTTGTGCGTGCGCAAGACGACGCCCGAACAGCGCGCGGCGCTGGACCTGAGCCGGCTGGAGGTGGCGTTCAGCGGCGCGGAGCCTGTACGCGCGGACACGTTGGAGCGGTTCGTGGAGGCGTTCGCCCCGGCGGGCTTCCGGCGCGAGGCCTTCTATCCCTGCTACGGGCTGGCGGAGGGGACGCTGATCGTCTCGGGAGGGACGCGCTCGGCCGTGCCGGTGGTGCGGCGTTTCGCTCGTGATGGCCTGCTGCGCGGCGAGGCGCGGGCACCCGATGTGGACGCTCCAGCGACGGCGTTGGTGGGATGCGGGCAGGCGCTGGGCGGCCAGGACGTGCGGGTGGTGGACCCGGAAACCGGCCGTCCATGTGCGCCGGGCCGCGTGGGTGAACTCTGGGTGCGCGGTCCGAGCGTGGCGGATGGGTACTGGCAGCGCGCCGACGAAACGGAGCGCACGTTCCATGGCCGGCTGGCGGGTTCGGGGGAGGGTCCGTACCTGCGTACCGGAGATCTGGCGGTCATCGACGGCGGCGAGGTCTTCATCACCGGCCGCTTGAAGGACGTGCTGGTGCTGCGCGGCCTCAACTACTACCCGCAGGACCTAGAGCACGCCGCGGATCGCTGCCATCCCGGCGTGCGTCCCGGGTGCGGTGCCGCGTTCGCGGTGGACGCTGGCGACGAAGAGCGGCTGGTCATCGTGCAGGAGGTCGCCGCGAAGGTCGCCACGCCGGAAGCGGCGGCCGAGGTCGTCGCGAGCATCCGCGCGGCGCTGGGCGAAGCGCATGGCCTGGCCGTCCATGCCGTGGTGCTCATCACCGCGGGGACATTGCCGAAGACGTCGAGCGGCAAGGTGCAGCGGCGCGCCACCCGTGAGGCTTTCCTGGCGGGGACGCTGGACGAGGTGCACGGATGGAAGGAGGACGCCGCGGCGGCGCCCTTGGACATCAAGCCTGACGCGGCACCCGAAGCGGCGGACGTGCTCGCGGTGCTCCGGTCCCGGCTGGCGTCACTGCTTGGCGCGAATGGGCCGGCGCTGAGTGTGGATGTGCCCCTGACGCACCAAGGGCTCGACTCGCTGAGAGCGCTGGAGGTGTTGCACGCCGTGGACGAGGCATGGGGCGTGTCGCCACCCATCACGGCGGTGCTCCAGGGGCAGAGCCTCCGCGAGCTGGCGCGCTGGGTCGAGCGGGCCCGGACCGAGGGCGCCGAGGCGCAACCCGAGGCTCCGGCTGTCATGCCCGGCGACCCCGCGGCCTTTGTTTCCGATGGCCAGCAGGCATTGTGGTTTCTCCAGCGCATGGCTCCGGGGAGCAAGGCCTACCACGTGTCCCAAGCGGTGCGCTTCATCACGCCAGTGGACGCCGGATCGCTTGCGCGCGCGTTCTCCGCGCTCGTTGCCCGTCACCCCGCGTTGTCGTCCGCGTTCCCCGAGGTGCAGGGGGCGCCAGCGAGGAGAACCTGCGTCGCGCCGCCCGAGCTGGCGCGAGTGGAGACGTCCACTTGGACGGATGAAGCGCTGCGTGAGCGGCTCGATGCGGATGCGCGGGAGTCCTTCGACCTGGAGCGGGGCCCACTGGTGCGCGCCCGGCTCTACACCGGTGCGCCACGGGGCGACGTGTTGTTGCTCGCCATGCACCACCTGGTCACGGACTTCTGGTCATTGGAGGTCATCGCGGGGGAGCTGGGCGCGCTCTACACGTCGGAGGTCCGAGGCTCGCCGTCCGGCCTGTCGCCACCGCCGCCACCCGTGGCGCCCATCCTCCTGTCGTTGGCGCGGCGAACCGCGGGCTCGCGGGGCGAAGCGCTCCTGGCCTGGTGGCGTGAGCGCCTGGGGGCGAGCTGCCCGTGTTGGAGCTGCCCACGTCGTTCCCACGACCCAGGCTCCAGTCATTCCGAGGGGCGCAGGTGGCCTTCCGTCTGCCGCGCGAGACGTCCACGCGGCTCAAGGCCCTGGCGCGGACGCACGGCGCCACGCCGTTCATGGTGCTGCTGGCCGGCTACCTGGCGTTCCTGCGGCGCTACTCGGGGCAGGAGGACCTCATCGTCGGTACGCCGACCACGGGCCGCCCGCGAGCGGACCTGTCGCGACAGGTGGGCTACTTCGTCAACCCCGTGGCCCTGCGCGCCCGGGTGCAGCGCACGCTGTCCTTCTCTGGTCTGGTGGCGCGGGTTCGGACCACGGTGTTGGAGGCGCTGGAGCACCAGGAGCTGCCCTTCACGCGGCTCGTCGAGCAGCTCCAGCCGCGGCGTGACCCGTCGCGCGCGCCCATCTTCCAGACGATGTTCGCCCTGCAGTCTCCCCGTCCCGAGAACGAGCTCCTGGGCGCGTTCGCCGTCGGGGCTTCGGGCGCGCGCGCCCGGCTGGGCGAGGACCTGACGGTCGAGTCCGTCCCGCTGAACCATCCCGGCGCCGCCTTCGATGTCGCGCTGATGATGGCGGAGTTGGAAGGGGCCTTCGTGGGGAGGTTGGAGTACTGCGCCGACCTCTTCGACGCCACGACCGCCGAACGGATGGCGCGTCACCTGGGGGCGCTGCTGGATGCCGCCGTGGCGCAGCCGGAGGTGCCGCTGGGGGACCTGCCCCTGTTGGCTCCCGACGAGCGCCGTACCCTGCTGGCGCTGGGGCGGAGGACACAGGACACGCGGGGCGCGCCCGTGCCCGGCATCGTTCACCGAATCGAAGACTGGGCCGCGAAGACGCCGCAGGCGCCTGCGCTCGTCGCGGGCGCGTCGAGCTGGTCCTATCGTGAGGTGGCGGCATGGGTGGCCCGGCTCGCCGCGCGCCTGCGGCGCCACGGTGTCGGGCCGGAGGTCCGTGTCGGCACGCTGCTGGAGCGCGGCAGCCCCGAGCAGGTCGTCGCCTTCCTCGCGATCTTGAAGGCCGGGGGCACGGTGGTGCCCCAGGAGCCTTCGTATCCCCCCGCGCGGGTTGCGTGGACGCTGGAGGACTGCGGCGCGCGCGTGCTGCTGGCCCAGGAACGCTACGCGCAGCGCCTGGCGTTGCCCGAAGGGGTGACGCTGCTGTCATGGGAGGCGCACGGCGAAGGCGACGACCTGCCGGACACGTCCCTGTGGGAAACCGGCGAGCCACCTCCGGACTGCGCGGCCTACATCACCTATACGTCCGGGAGCACGGGCAAGCCCAAGGGCGTGGTGGTGCCGTACCGCGGCGCCGCGCACCTATGCGAGTCGATGGTGTCGGACCTGCCTGTCGGGCCCGGCTCGCGGGTGTTGCAGTTCGCCTCGCCCGCGTTCGACATGTCGGCGTGGGACTACTTCCTGGCGCTGGCCTCGGGAGGCGCGCTGCACCTGTCGCCCGGTGGTCCCCCAGCGGGTGACGCGTTGTACCGGATGTTGCGCGAGCAGCGCATCACCTCGGCGACGTTGCCTCCCCCTGTCGCCGCGCTCCTTCCGGAGGGGCCGCTGCCGGACCTGTCGATGTTCATGGTGGCCGCGGAGGCGTGTCCGGCGAGCCTCGTGGCCCGCTTCGCCGAGGGCCGCGCTTTCTACAACGGCTATGGGCCGACCGAGGTGACGGTGGGCGCGACCTGGGGCGTCATCGCTCCGGATGAAGTGGGGCCGCCCAACATCGGGCGTTCCATGCCCCACGTGGACACCTATGTGCTCGACGAGGCGCTCCAGCCGGTTCCGGTGGGTGTCGCGGGCGAGCTGTACGTCGGCGGGCCGTCGGTGGCCCGTGGCTACCTGGACCGGCCGGACCTCACGGCCGAGCGCTTCATCCCCGACCCCCACGGCGGCGAGCCCGGGGCCCGGCTCTACCGCACGGGGGACATGGCCCGCCGCCGCGCGGATGGAAGGCTGGACTTCGAGGGGCGCGCGGACGCGCAGCTGAAGATCCGTGGCTTCCGCATCGAGCCGGGCGAGGTGGAGACGGCGCTGCGCGAGCTGACCGGCATGCGCCAGGCCCACGTCACCGCGTGGCGTCCTTCGGCGGAGGGCGAGCCGCGGCTGGTCGCGTACGTCGTGCCACCGCCCGGAGACATCCTTCCACCGGGAGAGCTCCGGGCGCGGCTGCGCGAGCAACTCCCTGATCACATGATTCCGGTCGACATCGTCCCGGTGGAGGCGCTCCCGCTGCTGGCCACGGGCAAGGTGGACGTGCGGGCGCTGCCGCGGCCGTCGCTCGTCGTGTCATCTGCGGGCAAGCCTCGCACGCCGCTGGAAGAGACCGTGGCGCGCGCCTGGGCGGAGGCCTTGGGGCTGCCCGCCGTGGACGTGCATGCCCACTTCTTCGACGACCTGGGCGGCAGCTCGCTGTCCGCGGTGCGCGCGTGCTCGCGGCTGGGCGAGGCGCTGGGGCAGGACGTCCCCATCACCCACTTCTTCGAACATCCCACCATCCACGAACTCGCCCGCAGGTTGCAGGTCGAGGCGCGCCCCGAGCCCGCCTCTGACGTGAAGCACCAGTCGCGCGCGGAGGCCCGCCGGCAGGCACTCCAACGGCGCGGAAGGAACCCCCGGGGCCAGGATTGAGCACGACACCATGAGCGAGAACAACGGCAGCGCGGGTAGCGACATCGCCATCATCGGCATCGCCAGCCGCTTCCCCGGGAGCGCGGACGCACGGGCCTTCTGGCGCAACCTCCGCGAAGGCGTGGAGTCCATTTCCCGCGTGCCCGTCGAGGCGCTGGAGCCTTCTCCGCTGATGTCCGAGGCGGTGCGTCATCATCCGGACTTCGTGCCGGTGGCGGCGGAGCTGGAAGGCGGCGACCGCTTCGACGCGGCCTTCTTCGGCATGGCCCCGCGCGAGGCGGAGTGGATGGATCCGCAGCAGCGCGTGTTCCTGGAGTGTGCCTGGACGGCGCTGGAGGACGCGGCGCTCGACCCGGAGCGCTTCGCGGGAAAAATCTCGCTCTACGCGGGCGCGAGCGCATCCCTGCACAGCCTGGCGATGTTGGGGCAGGGGAATCTGGACCCGGCCTCGTTCTACGAGCTGATGAGCACCTCCGCGGAGAACCTGGCGACGCGGGCGTCCTTCAAGCTGGGCCTGCGGGGCGAAAGCCTGTCGCTCTACACCGCCTGCTCCACGGGGCTGGTGGCCGTCCACATGGCCTGCCAGAGCCTGCTGATGCGCCAGTCGGACGTGGCGTTGGCGGGCGCGGTGCGCCTGGCGATGCCGCAGCGCTCGGGCTACCTGTTCCAGGAGGGGATGATCCTGTCGCCGGACGGGCACTGCCGCGCGTTCGACGCGCGCGCGGCGGGAACAGTGCCGGGCAACGGCGTGGCGGTGGTGGTGCTCAAGCCGTTGGAGGACGCGCGCAGGGACGGTGATCGCGTGTACGCGGTCATCCGCGGCTCCTCCATCAACAACGACGGCGGCCTCAAGGTCGGCTACACGGCGCCCAGCGTGGAGGGGCAGGCGGACGTCATCGGCGAGGCGCTGGCATTCGCGGGCCTGGACGCGGGCGACATCGGCTACGTGGAGGCGCACGGCACGGGCACTCCGTTGGGGGACCCCATCGAGGTCGCGGCGCTCACGCGGGCGTACCGTCGGCACACGGACCGGAAGGGGTACTGCGCGCTGGGGTCGGTGAAGCCGAACGTCGGCCACCTGGACACGGCCGCCGGTCTGGCGGGGCTCATCAAGGCCACGCTGGCCCTGGCGCATGAGGAGGTGCCGCCCACGCTCCATTTCGAGCGGCCGAATCCCGCCATCGACTTCGCGAACAGCCCGTTCTTCGTCGTCGACCGCCTGCGGCCCTGGCCCCGGGGCCCGGTGCCTCGCCGCGCGGGCGTCAGCTCGTTCGGAATTGGAGGGACGAACGCGCACGCGGTGCTGGAGGAGGCGCCGCTTCCGGAGCCTGCCTCACCGAGTGTCCGGCCCACCCAGGTGGTGACGCTGTCGGGCCGCTCGGCGGAGGCCCTGGACGCCGCGGTGCGGGACCGGCCGCCTGGCTGGAGGCCGCGCCGACCGACGTGGCGCTGGAGGACGTGGCCTTCACGCGCAACGTGGGCCGCCGTGCCTTCGAGCACCGGCGGGCCTTCGTGGCGAAGGACCGCGCGGAGCTGCTGGCGAAGCTGCGCGGCCCGGGAAGCCCCAGGTCGTGGAGAACGTCGTGGCGGCACGCGAGCAGGGCGTGGCCTTCCTGTTCCCGGGCCAGGGCGCGCAGACGGTGGGCATGGGACGCGCGCTTCACGCTGCGGAGCCCGTCTACCGTGAGGCCCTGGAGGCCTGCCTGGAGGGGCTGGGGGCCCGGTTGGGGGCGGCGGTGCGTGACGTGCTGTTTCCCTCGCCTGGAGCCGAGGCCGCCGCGGAGCAGACGTTGGCCGACCCGGGCATCGCGTTGCCCGCCCTGTTCGCCGTGGAGTATGCGCTGGCGCGTCAATGGGAAGCCTGGGGTGTGCGCCCGCGCGCGCTGCTGGGGCACAGCTTCGGCGAATACGTGGCGGCCTGCCTCGCGGAGGTGCTGCCGCTGGAGGATGCGCTGGCGCTGGTGTCGGCGCGAGGCCGTCTGATGGCGCGGATGCCGCCCGGAAGCATGACGGCGGTGGCTTGCGCGGAAGAGGAGGTGCGTCCGCTGCTGACGGGGGCATTGTCGCTGGCCGCCGTGAATGGGCCGGACCGGTGCGTGGTGTCCGGGCCCTCGGGGGACGTGGAGGCATTGGAGCGCGAGCTGAGCGCGCGGGGCGTGGGCGTGCTGCGGCTGCCCGCGCGGCATGCGTTCCACTCGGTGGCGGTGGAGCCGGTGATGGAGGAGCTGCGGCGCGTGGTCGCGGGCCTGCGCCTGTCCGCACCCCAGCGTCCGTACATCTCCAGTGTCACCGGGACGTGGATTCGCCCGGAGGAGGCGACGGACCCGGATTACTGGCTGCGCCAGATGCGGGCACCGGTGCGCTTCGGGGATGGGCTGGAGACGCTGAAGGCGGACGGGTGCGACGTCTTCCTCGAAGTCGGCCCGGACCAGGCGCTGACCGCCCTGGCGAGGCTGGGGCTGCGAGGGCACCGAGGACGCGCCGTGGCCTCGCTGCCCCGGGCGGGCTCGGCCCTGGATGCACACGCCGCGTTGATGGAGGCGCTCGGAACGGTCTGGGCGCAGGGGCTCGCCATTGACTGGCAGCGCGTCTACGCGCACGAGTCACGCCAGAAGGTGGCGCTGCCCACCTATCCCTTCCAGCGGCAGACCTTCCGGACCCCGCTGCCCACCTCGGTGGTGGCCCGGCCGGAGACGTCCACGGCGGTGGCGGAGCGCCCCGCGGAAGCCGGAAGCGCGCTCCACCTGGAGGCGCCAGCGGAGCAGGCCGGGGCCCACACGGACGTGGAGCGCAAGGTGTTGGCCATCTGGCGCGAGCGGCTGGGCCGGACCGACTTCGGCATTCACGACGACTTCCTGGAGCTGGGTGGCAACTCGCTGATGGCGGCGCAGTTGTTGACCCGCCTGCGAGAGGCATTCCCTGTCTCACTCCCCTTGAGCGATGTCTTCGATGCGCCCACGGTGGCGGGCATTTCGGCCCGCATCCAGGCGCGGCTGGGCACGCCCGGGACGGCGTCCACGGACCCGGTCCTGCCGCCATTGGTCCGCATCCCGCGTGGCGGAGCGTTGCCGCTGTCCGTGGTGCAGGAGCGCATCTGCGCGCTGGAGCAGGCCCTCCCCGGCAACCCGGCCCTGAACATGTATGTGGTGCTGCGGTTGCATGGCGCGCTGGACGTGGCGCTGCTGGAGCGGGGACTGGAGGCGGTGGCACAGCGCCACGAGGCGCTGCGCACGTCCTATCCGCGTGGAGAAGGCGCTCCGAGCGTCCGCATCGCCCCGGAGCTGAAGTTGCCACTCTCCGCCGAACCGCTGGACCCCGCGGCGTGGCAGCCGCGCGTGCACGACGAGGTGGCCCGGCCGTTCGACCTGGAGCACGGGCCGGTCGTCCGAGCCCGGCTCTGGCGGCTGGCACCGGAGGAACATCTGCTGGCGGTCACCGTGCACCACGTGGTGTGTGACACCTGGTCGCTGGTGGTGCTCGCGAAGGAGCTGGGGGACCACTACACCGCCTTCATGCAAGGGCGGCCGGTGGCGCTGTCCACCTTGCCCGTGCAGTACGTGGACTACGCGGCCTGGCAGCAGCAGGCGCTGAAGAACGGCGCGTTCGCTTCCCAGGTCGCGGCCTGGCGCGGGCGTCTGGCGGCGTTCCCGCGTCCGCTCGAGCTGCCGGTGGACCGGCCGAAGGGGAGGGGCCCGCGCTTCGTGGCCAGTGCTTGCGCGTGGGCTTCTCGCGTGCGCTCTCGGCCTCCGTCCAGGCGTTCGCGCAGCGAGAAGGTGTCACGCCGTTCATGGTGCTGTTGGCCTCCTGGAAGGCGCTGCTGTCGCGCTGGACGGGCCGGGATGACGTCGTGGTGGGGACGCCCATTGGCAACCGGAGCCGGCCGGAGCTGGAGCCGTTGATCGGCTACGTGGCGCACTCCGTCCCGTTGCGGACGGACCTGTCCGGGGACCCACCCTTCAAGGAGCTGGTGGCGCGCGTGCGCGAGGTGATGATGGAGGCCTACGCGCACCCCGACGTGCCATATGAGTCGCTGGTGCGGGAAATCGAGCCCGCGAAGGACACCGGCCGCGGCCGGGTCTTCGACTCGATGTTCGTGCTGCACAGCCGGTTCAATCTGAACCTGGAGCTGCCGGGTCTGCGCATGAGCCTGGCGGAGCTCGAGAACGGTCCACCCGAGTTCGGCACCGTCCTGTCGGACCTGTCCGTGGGCCTGGGGGAGCACGAGCACGGCTTCTCCGGTACCGTCGACTACGCGGAGGAGCGCTTCGAGCAGGACACCGTGGAGCGGATGGTGGCGCATTGGACCGCGCTGCTCGAAGCGGCGGTGGCGGAGCCCGGCCTGGCCCTCTCCGCGCTGCCGCTGGAGCACGCACGGGCCAGTCAGGCGCTGGCCTCGGAGCCCGAGGCATCCGCATCGGCGGTGACGCCAATCGCGGCGCTGCTTCGGGCTCGCGCCATGACGGACGCGTCCCAGGTAGCGATGACGGCGCCGGACGGGCGGGGCGTGACGTGGGGCGAGTTGCAAGGGGCCGTGGGGCGTCTGGCCGCCGTGCTGTCGGACCGCGGCGCAGGGCCCGAAGCGCTGGTGGCAGTGTGCCTGGAGCCGTCGGTGGAGCGCGTGGTCGCGCAGTGGGCGGTCCAGGAGACGGGCGCGACCTACGTCCTGCTTCCCGTGCCTCGGTTGATGGAGCTGCCGGACCTCGCGCCTCCAGGCGCGCCGCCTCCGCTGCTGTTGACCCACGCGAAGGTCCGCACGGGCGTGTCCCTGGATGCCGCGCGCGTCCTCCATGTGGAGACGGTGCTCGCGCACGCAGGAGATTCAGCCCGAGGCACCCCAGTGGCGCCGCTGCGGGCTTCTGACTCGGAGCGGGTCTGCCTCGAGCCGTGGACAGGGCCTCGGGGCGAGCAGCTCTGGGCCATCCACACACACCGCACCGTGGCGGGGCTGTTCGGCCGCCTGGACGCGGATGTGACCACGGCGGAAGGTGTCTGGCTCGCGGCGGAGGAGCCGCAGGCTGCCGGCGCCGGGCTGGAGGTCCTCTGGGCCCTGACTCGCGGGCTGCGGGTGGTGTTGCCAGCGGAGCGCGCGCGCTTCACGCAGGTGGGGGCTGGCGCGGAGCCTGCTCGACGGCGCCTGGACTTCAGCCTGTCGTTCTTCGCCAACGACGAGGACTCGCTGGGCGGTCGTAAATACCGCCTGCTGCTGGACGCCGCGAAGTTCGCGGATGCGAATGGCTTCTCAGCGGTGTGGACGCCGGAGCGGCATTTCCATGCGTTCGGCGGCCTGTACCCGAGGCCGGCGGTGGTGGGCGCGGGGGTGGCCACGGTGACGCAGCGCCTGGGCATCCGCGCGGGGAGCGTGGTGCTGCCGTTGCACGACCCCATCCTCGTCGCGGAGGAGTGGGCCGTGCTGGACAACCTGTCCGATGGCCGCGTGGGCGTGTCCTTCGCTTCGGGCTGGCACGCGAATGACTTCGTGTTCGCGCCGGACCGGTACGCGCGCCGGAAGGAGGTCATGCACCGAGGCATCGAGGAGGTGCGCACCCTGTGGCGAGGCGGGACGGTGCGCCGGCGCAACGGCGCGGGCGCGGAAGTGTCGCTCTCACTGCGGCCACGCCCGGTGCAGCAGACGCTGCCCATCTGGCTCACCGCTGCCGGAAACCCGGAGACCTTCCGGCTGGCGGGCGAGCTGGGGGCCTACGTGCTCACCAACCTGATGGGCCAGCACCTGGAGGACCTGGAGGGGAAGGTGGCGCTGTACCGCGACGCCTGGCGGCAACATGGCCATGCGGGACGGGGACACGTGAGCTTGATGCTGCATGCGTATCTCGGCGACGACCCGGCCGAGGTCCGGCGTCGGGCACGACAGCCGCTGCTCGACTACTTCCGCAGCTCCGTGGACATCGCCGCGGGCTTCATGGCCGGCATGGGGCTCGGCATGGACCCCCGTTCGCTGACGCCCGCGGACATGGATGCGCTGCTGGCGCATGGCGTGGAGCGGTACGTGGAGAGTGGCGGCCTCTTCGGTACGCCGGACTCCTGTGGGCCCATGGTGGAGCGTGTCCAGCGGCTCGACGTGGATGAAATCGCCTGCCTGGTGGACTTCGGGGTGGAGGTGGAGGCGACCCTGGAGGGGTTGCGGCACCTCGACGCCTTGCGCAGTCGCCATGCCCCGGAGCCCGGACTCGCGGTCCCGATGCCGCCGCTGCGGGAAGGCCCGGGGGCGGCGGAGGCCCTGCTGGCGCTCGTGCGCGAGGCGGGCATCACCCACCTGCACTGCACCGCGGCGCTGGCGCGCTCGATGCTGGCGCTCCCCGACGCAGCGGAGGCGCTCCGGCCCATCCGCCACGTCTGGCTCGAAGGCGCGTCCGAAGAAGCGGCGGCCTCCCTGGCGCGCGCCATGCCCTGGCGTGTCGCGCACCGGCAGCCGGACCTGGGCCTGGGGGCCTGGGGGCTCGCCGCCGTGCCGGGAGATGCCTCGCGCTGGGATGTCGTGGATGGGCGCGGCCAGCCCGTGCCGGTGGGCGTCATCGGTGAGCTGGTGGTGAAGGGCGCGGGCGTGCCTCGCGGGCTCTGGAACGCGCCGGACTCCACCTCCGTGCGCATCCTCGCTGGAAGCACGAATGCCGCGAGGCGGATGGCCACGGGCCGGCGTGCGCGGCGCAAGCGGGATGGCTCGCTGGAGCTGTTGCCCGCGCTGCCTGTCCCGGAGGGCAGGCCGACACCCCCGAAGGCGATGGAGGCTCGGGAAGGCGTGGCGAAGAAGCCCGAGGCGCCCGCGTCCATCACCCGGGTCCCTCGGGGACGTCCGCTGCCGCTGTCGTTCGCGCAGCAGCGGCTCTGGTATCTGGACCGGCTGGAGCCGGGCAACGCCGCCTACAACAACGCCGTCGCGTTCACCGTGAGCGGCGCTCTGGATGCCGCGGCGCTGGAGCGAGCGTTGAACGCGGTGGTGCGCCGGCATGAGGCCCTGCGGGCCACGTTCTCCATGGAGGGCACCGAGGCGGTGCAGACCCTCGCGCCGTCGCTGGAGATCTCCATCTCCCTGGAGGCGGCGGAGGGCGCCAGTGCAGCGGACGTCGCCCGCTGGACACGTGAAGAGGCGCGCCGTCCCTTCGACCTGGAGCGGGGACCGCTGCTCCGCGCGACCTTGCTGCGGTTGGGAAGCACCGAGCACGTCCTGCTCATCACGCTGCACCACATCATCTCGGACGGCTGGTCCGCGGGCGTGATGGTGCACGAGATGGCTCGGCTGTACGAGGCCGAGCTGACGGGCCAGCCTGCCGCCTTGCCCGCCCTGCCGGTGCAGTACGCGGACTACGCGCTCTGGCAGTTGGAGCAGATGCGGGGCTCCGCCCTGAAGGCCGAACAGGCGTGGTGGCGCGACGTGCTGGCGGATGTCCCCGTGCTCCAACTGCCCGTGGACCGTCCGCGTCCTCCGTTGCAGACGCACGAGGGCGAGCAACTGCCCTTCGCCGTTCCGAAGTCCCTCACCGACGCCTTGGTGGCGGTGGGGCGGAAGGAGGGCGCCACCCCCTTCATGGTGCTGATGGCCGCGTGGCAGGTCCTGCTGCATGCGTACACCGGGCAGGACGACTTCGCGGTGGGCACGCCGGTGGCGGGCCGCGACCGGCCCGAAGTCGAACCGCTGATTGGCTGCTTCATCAACTCCATGGCCCTGCGCGCCGACCTGTCCGGCGACCCCTCGTTCGTGGAGGTCCTGGGGCGGGTGCGAAGAACGGCGCTGGACGCGTTCGCGCACCAGGAGGTGCCCTTCGAGAAGCTGCTGGAGGTGCTGCACGCGCCGCGCGACCTCAGCCACACGCCCGTCTTCCAGACGATGCTGATTCTGCACAACACGCCCGCCGCGGCGTTGTCGCTCGTCGGGCTCCAGCTCCGCAGCCGTCCCGTGCATGCGGGTGCGACCAAGCTGGACCTCGCGCTGGAAGTCACCGAGACGCCCGAGGGGCTGCGAGGCAGCATCGAGTACAACACCGGGCTCTTCGACGCGGAGACCATCGCCCGGCTGTCAGGCTCGCTCATGCGCTTGCTGGAGGTCGCCGCGAGCAGCCCGGAAGTCCGGCTGTCCCAGCTCGACCTGCTGGACCGCGCGGATCGAAACCGGTTGCTCGAGGAGTGGAATCCCGCGCCCACGGCAGGGCACCTCCCAGCGGACACGTTGCCTTCGAGGTTCCTGGCCCAGGTGTCGCGGACGCCGGACCGGGTGGCGGTGGAGGATGGCGTCCGGACACTCACGTATCGCGAGGTGGAGGTGCTGTCGGGGCGACTGGCCCGGCACCTCGTGTCGCGAGGCGTGAAGCGAGGTGACATCGTCGCGCTCGCGGTGTCGCAGCCGGCGGAGGTCGTTGCGGGGCTGATGGGCGTGACCCGTGCGGGGGCGGCCGTGGTGGTGCTCGACGTGGACCATCCGGCGGAGCGTCTGGCTGGCATCCTCGCGGACACACGGGCCCAGGCGCTGGTCGCCTCCGAGTCGTGCCGTGCCCGGGTTCCCTCGCGCGAGGGGCTGACGATCATCCCCCTGGATTCCCTGCCCGAGGCGTCTGAGGACGTGCGCGGCCTTCCGGAGGGGACGGATGCGGCGTGTATCGTCTACACCTCCGGCTCCACCGGTCGGCCGCGTGGCGTGGTGCTGGAGCACCGGCACCTGGTAGCCGCGACCCAGGCCCGCGCCGACGTGTACGGTGAGCCGGGGGTGGTGATGTCCCTGGCACCTTTCACCTTCGATGCCTCGCTGGCGGGACTGCTGTGGTCCTTGTTCGGAGGCGGCACGCTGCGCTACCCGGACGCCGAGGAACATGGGGACCCGCGCCGGCTCGCTGAGCGGATCGCGCGCTCTCACGTCACGCACCTCGTCTCCGTGCCCTCGCTCTATGGGCAGATATTGGCGGCGGCGCCGGTGGGAGGGCTGAGGGGCCTGCGCGCGGTGAGTGTGGGAGGCGAGCCGTGTCCCGTGGAGTTGACGCGGGCGCATCATGAGGCGCTGCCCGCGGTGTCCCTGTTCAACGAGTACGGCCCCACGGAAGCCACCGTCTGGAGCACGGTGCACCGGGTGCGTGTGGACGAAGAGGGGCGCGTGCCCATCGGACGCGCGGTGCCTGGGGCCCGCGTGTACCTGCTGGACGCGCACCGCAGGCTGGTGCCGCGGGGCGCACCGGGCGAGCTGTACGTGGGCGGCGCGGGCGTGGCGCGGGGCTACCTGGGCCAGCCTGGGCTCACGTCCGAGCGCTTCGTGGCGGACCCCTTCGACGGCCGCTTGGGCGCGCGCATGTACCGCACGGGCGACGTGGCGCGCTGGCGGGCGGACGGGACGCTGGAGTTCATCGGCCGCGTGGACCATCAGGTGAAGGTGCGGGGCTTCCGCGTCGAGCCGGGTGAGGTCGAAGCCGCGCTGCTCGCGCATCCGGCGGTGAAGGAGGCCGTCGTCGTCGCGCGTGAGGATGGGAAGGGGCCGAAGCGCCTGGTCGCCTACGGGGTGCTCGCGACGGAGGGGCCGGGTGAGAAACCAGACGCACAGGCCCTGAAGGAGTGGGTGCGTTCGCGCCTGCCGCCGTACATGGTCCCCGCGGCCTTCGTCGCGATGGACGCGCTGCCGCGCACCCGGCACGGCAAGGTGGACCGCCGGGCGTTGCCCACGCCGGACCCGGCCTCCGCGGCGGCGCCGGCCGCGCCTCATTCGGAGGTGGAAGCCACGCTGGTGTCGCTCTGGCGGGAGGTGCTGGGCGTCGAACGCGTGGGCATCCACGACGACTTCTTCGAGCTGGGGGCGACTCCATCCTGGGACTGCAGATCGTCACCCGCGCACGCGCGCAGGGCATCGAGCTGTCCCCGAAGCAGCTCTTCCAGAACCCGACGGTGGCGCGGCTCGCCTCGGTCGCGGGAACGCGCCTTGCGGTGCAGGCCGAGCAAGGCCCCGTCGTGGGGCCGGTGGCGCTGACGCCCATCCAGCACTGGTTCTTCAACCTGGGATTGGAGGCGCCACACCACTGGAACATGTCCTTGCTGCTGGAGGCGAGAACCTCCTTGGACGCCGCCTTGCTGGAGCGCGCGCTGGCGCACCTGCTTGGGCATCATGACGCGCTCCGGCTGGGCTTCGCGAGCGGGGAGGATGGCTGGCATCAGGCCATCTGCGAGCCAGGCGCGCGCGTCACAGTGGCGCGCGTGGACCTGTCGGCCGTGCCGGAGGTGGAGCGCCCCTCGGCGCTGTCGCGGCACGCGGAGGCGGCGCAACGCGCGCTGCGGCTGGAAGGGCCGCTCGTGCAGGCGGTGTTGCTGGAGTGGGGCGCGGGCCACTCCACGCGGCTGATGCTGGCGGTGCATCACCTCGTGGTGGACGCGGTGTCATGGCGCATCCTCCTGGAGGACCGGCGACGGCGTACACGCGGCTCGCGGCGGGGGACGCCGTGGTGCTGCCTCCGAAGACGACGTCGTTCCAGGCGTGGGCCCGTGGCCTGGAGGCGCTGGCGCGCTCGCAGGCGCTGACGGCGGAGCGGGCCTGGTGGCTGGAGCGGCCCTGGCGCGAGGCCCACCGGCTGCCCGTGGACTTCACGGGGGCCTCAACACGGAGGCCACCGCGAGCACGGTGCAGGTGACGCTGGAGCCCGAGCAGACGCGCACGCTGCTGCAGGAGGTCCCAAAGGCGTGGCACACGCAGCCTCAGGAGCCCCTGCTGACGGCGCTGGCGCAGGCACTGACCGCGTGGGCGGGAGGGGCCGTCGCGCTGGTGGACGTGGAGGGGCACGGACGGGAAGAGGTGCTTCCGGGCGTGGACGTCTCTCGCACGGTGGGCTGGTTCACCCGGGTCTTTCCCGCGCTGCTCGACCTGCGGGGGACGACGGGGCCGGGCGAGGCGCTTCGCGCCGTGAAGGAGGGGCTGCGCGCCGTGCCGTCACGAGGCATGGGGTGGGGGCTGCTCCGCTACGTGGCGAGGGACGCGGCGCTGGCGGCCTTGCCAATGGCGGAGGTGGGCTTCAACCACCTGGGGCAGCTCGATGGCGTCGTGGGCGAGGGGGCTCCTTCGTGCTCGCACCCGAGGCGGCGGCCCTGCGGCAGCGAGCCCCGAGCGCGCGGCGGCCATACCTGCTCGATGTGACGGGCATGGTGCGTGACGGGCGGCTGGTGGTCCTCTGGACGTTCAGCGAGGCGGTGCACCGCCGTGAGACGGTGACGCGTGTCGCCGAGGACTTCCTCGCGCGCCTCCAGGCGCTGGTGCACGCATCGCGCGCGCCGGATGCGGGAGGGCACTCGCCCTCTGACTTTCCGCTCGCGAAGGTGAAACAGGCGCAGCTCGACAAGCTGTCCGCACGGTTTGGAAAGAAGACGCGATGAGCGACAACATCGAGGACCTGTACCCCCTGTCGCCGTTGCAGGGCGGCATGCTGTTCCATGCCATCGCAGAGCCCGGCCGGGGGCTGTACTTCAACCAGCTCGTCTGCGAGCTGCGCGGCCACCTGGACGTGGCGCTCTTCACCCAGGCGTGGAACACGGTCGTCGCGGCGCACCCGGTGCTGCGCACGGCGTTCGTCTGGGATGACGTGGACGAGCCGATGCAGGTCGTTCTGCGCGAGGTGGACCTGCCGGTCCGCATCGAGGACTGGCGCGACCTGTCGCCCGAAGCACGCGAGTCGCGGCTGGAAGCCTTGCTGGCACAGGACCGTCGCGAAGGCTTCGACCTGTCCTGGGCGCCGTTGGTGCGCCTAGCGCTGCTGCGCGTCGGCGATGATGCGCATCGCTTCGTCTTCAGCCACTCCCACCTGATCCTGGATGGCTGGTCCGTGCCGCTGGTGATCCGCGACGTCCTCGCCCTGTACGAGGGCGCGTGTGCGGGGAAGCAGCCTCGCATCGCGGCGCCTCGGCCGTATCGGGACTACATCGGGTGGCTGGGTGAGCAGGACCTGGCGGTGTCCGAGTCGTTCTGGCGGCAGGCGCTCGAAGGCTTCGACGCGCCCACGAATCCTCGCGTCGAGCCTGGTGGAGGGGAAGGGAAGGGCAAGGCCTCGCGAGAGCTGTTCCTGTCGGAGGCGCTCACCTCGGAGCTGAGCCGCTTCGCGCGGAAGCAGGGGCTCACGTTGCACACCCTGGTGCAGGGGGCCTGGGCCTTGGTGCTCGGTCACCTGTGCGGGGCGGAAGATGTCGTCTTCGGCACCACTGTCTCCGGACGTCCCCCGGGACTTGGGGGCGTGGAGGACATGGTCGGGCTGTTCATCAACACCCAGCCCGTGCGAGTGCGGCTGCCTCCCGGTGCATCGTTCGGGCCCTGGCTGCGGCAGATCCAGGAGATGCAGGTGGAGGCGCGGCAGCACGAGCACGCGCCGCTGGTGAAGGTCCAGCGCTGGAGTGGCGTGCCCGCTGGCACCTCGCTCTTCGAGACGTTGGTCGTCTTCGAGAACTATCCGCTGGATGCCGAGCTCACGTCCTCCGCCAGGGCCTTGGCGGTGCGGGATATTCGCGCGGTCGAGGCGGACCACTTCCCGCTGACGCTCATCTCGACGAACGGCTCCCGGCTTCCGCTGTGCTTGCGGTACGACCGGGCGCGCTTCACCGCGGCCTTCGCGGATGCACAGCTCGAACGACTCCGCTTCGCGCTGGAGGCGATGGCGGCAAGGCCGGACGGCGCACTGGGGACGCTGTCTCTGCTCGCCGAGCCCGAACGTCACCAGGTGCTCGTGGCGTGGAACGACACGCGCACCGGCTTCGCACCCTGGGCCAGCGTGCAGGAGCGCTTCTTGGCGCAGGTCGCACGCAACGCGGACGCGCCAGCGGTCCGGTGCGAGGAGAAGGAGGTGACGTACGGGGCGCTGGACGCATGGGCCAATCAGCTCGCGCACCAGTTGAGAGGGCAAGGCGTGGGAGCGGACGTGCCCGTGGCGCTGTGCCTGGAGCGAGGTGTGGAGTGGGTGGTGGGGATGCTCGGCATCCTGAAGGCAGGGGGCGCCTACGTGCCGCTGGACCCCTCGCAGCCAGAGTCTCGGCTGCGGATGCTGGTGGAAGAAGTCGGCGCGCCAGTGGTGGTGACGCAGGCGCGATACGCCGCGATCTTTGAAGGGACGCGCGCGCGCCGGGTGGCGGTGGATGGAGAGGCCGCGCTGCTGGAGCGGTGGCCTTCAGCGGCACCGCCGATCGTGGCGGTGCACCCGGAGCAGCTGGCGTACGTGCTGTTCACGTCAGGCAGCACCGGGCGGCCCAAGGGGGTGGCGGTCACACACGGGCAGTTGGCGAATTATGTGCAGGCGGCCATTGAGAGGTTGGGGTTGGCCGACTGCACCAGCTTCGCGCTGGTGTCGACGGTGGCGGCGGACCTGGGGAACACGGTGCTGTTCCCGGCGCTGTGCACCGGAGGGCTGCTGCATGTGTTGACGCAGGAGAGGGCAAGCAGCGCGGCGGGCGTGGCGGAGTACTTCGCCCGGCATGGGGTGGACTGCGTGAAGCTGGTGCCCTCGCACCTCGCGGCGCTGATGAGCGGCGCGGAGCCGAGACTGGTGCTGCCGAGGAAGCGGCTGGTGGTGGGCGGGGAGGCAGCGTCGTGGAGCCTGCTGGAGCAGGTGCATGCGCTGGCGCCCGGGTGCGAGGTGTACAACCACTACGGCCCGACGGAGGCGACGGTGGGCGTGTTGGCGGGGCGCGTGGAGCTGCCGCGTCGGCCGACATCGCCAGCGGCGGTGCCGCTGGGGCGGCCGATGGGCAACACGCGGGTGTACGTGCTGGATGGGAGCCTGCGTCCCGTGCCGGTGGGAGTGGCGGGGGAGCTGTACGCGGGAGGCGCCCAGGTGACGCGAGGGTACCTGGGGCATCCGGGGCTGACGGCGGAGCGGTACGTGCCGGACCCTTACGGTGGGGAGCCTGGCGCGAGGATGTACCGCACGGGAGACAAGGTGCGGTGGCTGGCGGACGGGCGTTTGGAGTTCATCGGCCGGGTCGACTTCCAGGTGAAGGTGCGGGGCTTCCGGGTGGAGCCCGGGGAGGTGGCGACAGTCCTCAGAGCCCATCCCGAGGTCCGGGATGCGGTGGTGGTGGCGCGCGAAGACGTGCCCGGAAACAAGCGACTGGTGGCGTATGCCACGCCCGCCTCGCAGCCAGCGCCTGACACGGCGGCGCTGCGCGCGTTCCTCCAGCAGCGGCTTCCTGGGCACATGGTGCCGTCGGCGCTGGTGGTGCTGGACGCCCTGCCGCTGACACCCAATGGCAAGGTGGACTGGCGCGCGCTGCCGCCGCCAGCGCTGCCCGAGGACGCAGCGCGAGTCTTCGAGGGGCCGCGCAACGCGAAGGAAGAGACACTCACGGCCATCTGGGCGCAGGTGCTCGACCGGCCGTGGGTGGACATCCACGAGAACTTCTTCGAGCTGGGTGGCGACTCCATCATCGCCATCCAGGTCGTCTCGCGGGCCGAGCAGGCGGGACTGCACCTTCGGATGAAGCAGCTCTTCGACCACCCGACCGTGGCGGGGCTGGCGGCGGTGGCGGGGGATGCTCCCACCGTTGATCCCCAGCTCACGGAGGAGCCTCCGTCCGGGCCCGCTTCCGGCTTTCCGTTGTCGGGGCTCTCCCCGGACGGCCTGGAGGCGTTCTCCAAGAGGCTGGCCACGCACGGTTACCACCTGGAAGACGTCGAGGACCTCTACCCGCTGTCACCGCTCCAGCATGGAATCTTGATCTCCCATCTCCAGGAGAGCGAGACCCAGCCGTACTTCAATCAGATCTCCTTTGAACTCGAAGGCCCACTGGATGAGCGCGCCTTCGTGGAAGCGTGGCGGCAGGCCGCCGATCAGTACGCCATCCTCCGGACCGCGTTCTTCTGGGAGGGGCTGGACACGCCGCTCCAGGCGGTGATGCGCGAGGTGCTGCCTCCCGTCGACGTCGAGGACTTGCGTCACCTGTCCGAGGCCGACCAGAAGGCCCGACTGGCCGCGTTCTTCGAGGAGGACCGCCGAATGGGGCTGGTGCTCACCCGCGCGCCCGGCTTCCGGCTGACGATGCTTCGCACGGGAGCGCGTGTGTGGCGCGTGGTGTTCAGCCTGACGCACCTGTTGCTGGACGGGTGGTCCACACAGGTGGTGCTGCGGGAGGTCCTCACCCGGTATGAGGCGCTGCGGAGAGGCGTGACGCTGGCACGAAGCGCCGTGCGGCCGTACCGCGACTACATCGCGTGGCTGGGGCGTCAGGACCTGGGCGCCGCGCGGGACTTCTGGCGCGCCGCGCTGGCGGGCTTCACGGAGTCCACCCGCTTGGAGCTCGGAAGGGCGCCGCGTGATGTGACGCTCCTGGGGGAAGTGCTGCTCCGGATGAGCGCGGAGGAGACGGCGGCACTGGAGGCTTTCTCGCGCCAGCAGGGCGTCACGGGAGGCACGCTGTTGCAAGCGGCCTGGGCGCTGTTGCTCTGGCGCTATACCGGAGAGGACGACGTCCTGTTCGGGTTGACCGTCTCCGGCAGGCCCCCGGAGCTTGCCGGCATCGAGGCGATGGTGGGCTTGTTCATCAACGCTATCCCCGTGCGAGTGCGCCTGCCCGCGTCGAGCCCCGTGGGCCCCTGGCTGAAGGGGCTGCAAGCCTGGCTCCAGGAGGCGAGGCAGTACGAGACGTCGCCCCTGGTGGAGGTGCGCCGCTGGAGTGAGGTTCCTCCTGGCCCCGCGTTGTTCGAGAGCCTGGTCGTCTTCGAGAACTACCCCCGGGACGCGGGCCTCACCACGATGTCGGACGAGCTGGTGGTTCGCGACCCGTACATCGTCGAGGTGGACTCACATCCGGTGACGATGATGGCCGTCCCCGGGCGTGAATGGCAGCTGCGCCTGACCTACGACGCCAGGCGCTTTGATGCGTCGGCGGCGAAGCGGATGGTCGAGCAGGCCCGGCAACTCTTGCGCGAGCTGTGTGGTTCAGAGCGCCGGACCTTGTCGGAGCTGTCGATGATGTCGGAGGAGGAGCGTCGCCGCTTGGTGGAGGAGTGGAGCGGGCGGCGAGAGGAGTACCCGAGGGAGGCGTCGCTGGCGGAGTTGTTTGAAGCGCAGGTGGAGAGGACACCGGGCGCGGTGGCGGTGGAGTGGGCAGGGCAGCAGGTGAGTTACGAGGCGTTGAATCGCCGAGCGAACCAGTTGGCGCACCACCTGAGGGGAATGGGAGTGGGCGCCGAGGTACGAGTGGGTTTGTGCGTGGAGCGCTCGTTGGAGTGGGTGGTGAGCGCGCTGGGGATTCTGAAGGCGGGAGGAGTGTACGTGCCGCTGGACGCGAGCTACCCGCTGGAGCGGCTGGGGTGGATGAAGCGGGAGGCAGGGGTGGCGCTGCTGGTGGCGCAGGAGAAGCTGGCGGACGAGGTGGCCGCGGGTGGAGAGCTGGTGGTGTGCGTGGACACGGAGTGGGCCACGCGGATTGCCAGGCAGCCGGAGACAAACCCGGAGGCGCGAGTGGGAGGAGGCAACCTGGCGTACGTGATGTTTACGTCGGGAAGCACGGGGAAGCCGAAGGGTGTGGCGGTGCCGCAGCGAGCGGTGACGCGGCTGGTGAAGGGAAGCGGCGTGGCGGACTTCGGGCCGGAGGAGGTGTGGCTGCAAATGGCGCCGACAGGCTTCGACGCGTCGACGTTGGAGGTGTGGGGCGCGCTGCTGCACGGGGGAAGCTGGTGGTGTACCCGGAGGGGCCGCTGGAGTTGGAGGCGGTGGGGCAGAGGCTGAAGGAGGCAGGGGTGACGTCGCTGTGGCTGACGGCGGCCCTCTTCGAGCAGATGCAGGCGTACCAGCCGGAGGCGCTGAGTGGAGTGAGGCAGGTGCTGGCGGGAGGAGACGTGCTGTCGGTGGGGCGGGTGAGGGAGCGGGTGAGGAGTGGGGGCATCCTCCTCAACGGGTACGGGCCGACGGAGGGGACGACATTCACGACAGTGCACCGCGTCGCAGAGGAGGACGTGGGGTTGACGGTGCCCATTGGGAAGCCGGTGGGGAATACGCGGGTGTACGTGCTGGACGAGGGAATGCGTCCGGTGCCGGTGGGGGTGAGGGGGAGTTGTACGTGGGAGGGGAGGGGCTGGCGGAGGGGTACGTGGGGAGGCCGGAGTGGACGGCGGAGCGCTTCGTGCCGTCGCCGTTTGGGGACGGGGAGCGGCTGTACCGGACGGGGGATGAGGTGAGGTGGCAGGAGGGTGGGCTGCTGGAGTTTCTGGGACGTCGGGACGCGCAGGTGAAGGTGAGGGGGTACCGGATTGAGTTGGGGGAGGTGGAGGAGGCGCTGAAGCAGCACGCGCAGGTGAAGGAAGCGGCGGCGGTGGTGAGGGGAGAGGGGCAGGAGAAGCGGGTGGAGGCGTACGTGGTGGCGCCGGGAGGAGAGGGCGGGGCGCTGAAGGAGTACGTGAGGCAGAAGCTGCCGGAGTACATGGTGCCGTCGGTGGTGGTGGTGCTGGAGGCATTGCCGCTGACGCCCAACGGCAAGGTCGACCGCAAAGCACTGTTGGCCTCCGACGCGGGTCCTTCCGAGCCGCGCCAGCACATCGAGCCGCGTACTGCCACCGAGCAGCGACTGAGCATCATCTGGTGTGAAGTGCTGGGCATCGAGCGGGTGAGCGCGGACGCTGACTTCTTCGAGTTGGGCGGGCACTCGTTGCTGGCCACGCAGCTCATCGCGCACATCCGCTCCGCCTTCGGCGTGGAGTTGCCCCTGCGCACGCTCTTCGCGTCACCGGCTCTCGAAGGGCTCGCGCTGCGAATCGAGGAGGCGGCGCGGGAAGCGGCGTCGCCGAGCGTGCCAGCGCTGACCCGGGTAGCTCGCATGGGCGCATTGCCCGTGTCGTTCGCGCAGCAGCGGCTCTGGTTCATCGACCAGCTCCACCCGGGCAGTGCCAGCTACAACGTCCCCATCGTCCTCCGAATCGAGGGCTCGCTCGATGTGGGCGCGTTGCAGCGCGCGTTCTCCGCGCTGGTGGCGCGCCACGAGTCGTTGCGCACGACGTTTGCCTCCCACGAGGGACAGCCTGTCCAGGTCATCCATCCGGCCATGGACGTCCAGCTCGCCTTCGAGGACTTGAGCACGCTGCCGGAAGAGGAGCGGGAGGCCGAATTCCGCGCGCGTGCGACGCGAACAGCCCTGCGGCCGTTTCATCTGGAGCGCGGCCCCTTGATGCGAGTGGGGCTGTCGCGGCTGTCGCCGGACGTGCACGCCCTGGTGCTGGTGCTGCATCACATCGTCTCGGATGGCTGGTCGCTGGGCGTGCTGGTCCGCGAGTTGGGCGCGCTCTATGCGGCCTTCCTCGAAGGACGGTCTCCCGGGTTGCCGGAGCTGCCCGTGCAGTACGCGGACTACGCGGTGTGGCAGCGGCAATGGCTGAGCGGGGCCGTGCTGGAGACACAGCTCGACTGGTGGCGGCAGCAGCTGTCTGGCGCGCCTCCTCATCTGGAGCTGCCTACCGACAAGGCCAGGCCGGCCACGTTGTCGCACCGCGGGGCATGGGTGCCGGTGCGGTTGCCACGGCCGATGAGCGACGCCGTGACGGCGCTGGCCCATGCGGAGGGAGCCACGCCCTTCATGGTGCTGCTGGCGGCCTTCCAGCTCCTGCTGTCGCGCTACTCGGGGCAGGAGGACGTGCTGGTGGGCTCGCCCATCGCGGGTCGCCGGTACGAAGAGACGGAGGGGCTCATCGGCTTCTTCGTCAACACCCTGGTCCTCCGCGCCCAGGTCCAGCCCCATGCCACCTTCCGCGAGCTGCTGGCGCAGGTGCGTGAGCGCACACTGGGGGCATACGAGCATCAGGACCTTCCCTTCGAGAAGCTCGTGGAGCATCTGCAACCCGAGCGGGACCTGGGGCGCAGCGCGCTCTTCCAGGTCCTCTTCGTATTGCAGAACGCCCCGGTGGGGCCGTTGGCGCTGCCCGGGCTGACCGTGAAGCCGATGGGGTTGATCGACAAGGAGGCGGCGCGCTTCGAGCTTTCGTTGAGTCTGGGGGAGACACCACGGGGTTTCGAGGGCTTGCTCCAGTTCAGCACCGACCTCTTCACGGTGGCCACGGCGGAACGGATGGTGTTCCACCTGGAGCAGGTGCTGAAGGCGGTCACCACGCGGCCCGAATCGCGCCTCTCCGAGATACCGCTGCTGACCGATGCCGAGCGTCATCAGGTGCTGGTGGAATGGAACGGCTCGGCAATGGCTCTCCCGTGGGAGGCTGTCCACCGGCGCGTCGAGCACCACGCGGAGCGGACGCCGGAGGCGCCCGCGGTGCGGTGCGAGGAGCGGGAGCTGACGTACCGCCAGTTGGAGGCGCAGGCCAACCAGGTGGCGCACCAGTTGAGGGGAATGGGGGTGGGCGCGGAAGTGCCAGTGGCGCTGTGCCTGGAGCGGGGCGTGGAGTGGGTGGTGGCGATGCTGGGGATCTTGAAAGCGGGAGGTGCGTACGTGCCGCTGGACCCCGCGCAGCCCGAGTCCCGCCTGCGCGCGCTGGTGGAAGAAGTAGCCGCGCCGGTGGTGGTGACGCAGGCGCGGCATGCGACGACTTTCGAGGGACTGTCGGCGCGCCGGGTGGAGATGGATGGAGACGCGGCGCGGAACGAGTCGCAGCCGACGGAAGCGCCGCGGGTAGAGGTGCAACCCGAGCAACTGGCGTACGTGCTGTTCACATCCGGAAGCACGGGGCGGCCCAAGGGCGTGGCGGTCACACACGGGCAGCTTGCCAACTACGTGGAAGCGGCGAATGCGCGGCTGGGGTTGGCGGAGTGCACACGCTTCGCGCTGGTGTCGACGTTGGCGGCGGACCTGGGAAACACGGTGCTGTACGCGGCGCTGTGGACGGGGGGACTGCTGCATGTGCTGACGCAGGAGCGTGCAAGCAGCGCTGCGGGCGTGGAGGAGTACTTCCAGCGGCATGGGGTGGAGTGTTTGAAGGTGGTGCCCTCGCACCTCGCGGC
Organism: Myxococcus sp. MxC21-1; assembly: GCF_032612255.1. Taxonomy (NCBI): domain Bacteria; kingdom Pseudomonadati; phylum Myxococcota; class Myxococcia; order Myxococcales; family Myxococcaceae; genus Myxococcus; species Myxococcus sp. MxC21-1. Next base: position 4,679,506 of record NZ_CP123278.1, on the reverse strand, counting down.
GCTGATGAGTGGCGCCGCGCCAGGGCAGGTGTTGCCGACGAAGCGGCTGGTGGTGGGAGGAGAGGCAGCCTCGTGGAGCCTGCTGAAGCAGGTGGCGGCGTTGGCGCCCGGGTGCGAGGTGCACAACCACTACGGCCCGACGGAGACGACGGTGGGTGTGCTGGCGGGGCGAGTGGCGCTGCCGCGTCGAGCGGAGTCACCCGCGACGGTGCCGCTGGGACGGCCGATGAGCAACACGCGGGTGTACGTGCTGGACGGGAGCCTGCGCCCTGTGCCGGTGGGCGTGGGGGGAGAGTTGTACGTGGGAGGAGCGCAGGTCACGCGAGGGTACGTCGGGCGCCCGGAGTTGACGGCGGAGCGGTACGTGCCGGACCCGTACAGTGGGGAGGCTGGAGCGAGGATGTACCGCACGGGGGACAAGGTGCGGTGGTTGGGGGATGGGCAACTGGAGTTCATCGGGCGGACGGACTTCCAGGTGAAGGTGAGAGGGTTCCGGGTGGAACCCGGAGAAGTGGCGGCGGTGCTCAGAGCGCATCCCGACGTCCAGGACGCGGTGGTGGTCGCGCGAGAAGAGGTGCCTGGAGACAAACGGCTGGTGGGCTACGCCGTTCGTACGGCCCGGGCGGCTCCGGACATCGCGGCCCTCAGGGCCTTCCTCCAGCAGCGGCTTCCTGGGTACATGGTGCCGTTGGCGCTGGTGGTGCTGGACGCCTTGCCGCTGACGCCCAACGGCAAGGTGGACTGGCGCGCGCTGCCCGTGCCGGACGTGTCGGCGCGTGGCCCGGCCTCCGCCTATGCGGCGCCGGCTTCCCCCATGGAAGAGTCGTTGGCCGCTGTCTGGGCCCACGTCTTGCGAATGGAGCGGGTGGGCCGGGAGGACGACTTCTTCGCGTCGGGTGGACATTCGCTCCTGGCCACGCAGGTGGTGGCGCGTGTGCGCGCGGTCCTGGGCGTAGAGGTCCCGCTACGCGCCCTCTTCGAGGCGCCCACATTGAGGTCCTTTGCCCAGCAGGTGGAGCAGGCGACTCGAAGCCAGACGCTGCCCGCGCTGCGTCCGATGCCTCGGGAGGGCCGGGTGCCGCTGTCATTCGCGCAGCAGCGACTGTGGTTCCTGGATCGGCTGAAGCCGGGCGGCACCGAATACAACGTACCGTATGTGCTGCGGGTGGAGGGCCACCTGGATGTGTCTGTCCTGGAGCGAGCCTTCTCGGAGTTGGTGCGCCGTCATGAAGTCCTGCGTACGGCCTTCCCGGATGAGGGTGGATCACCTGTCCAGCGCATCGCTTCGCCATCGCCGGTCCACCTCTCCATGGTCGAGCTGGGCGCTCAGGATGAGTCCGAGGTACGGCGCCGGGTGCGCGCGGAAGTCGACCGCTCATTCGAGCTCGCGCGTGGGCCGCTGCTACGCCCCCTGCTGTTGAAGCAGTCCGAGCAGGCGCACGTCCTCGTGCTGCTGTTGCACCACATTGTCTCGGACGGCTGGTCCGCGAGCGTGCTGCTTCGGGAGTTGGCGGCGCTCTACGACGCGTTCTCGCAAGGGCTGCCGTCACCCTTGCCGGAGCTGCCCGTGCAGTACGCGGACTACGCGCTCTGGCAGCGCGAGTGGTTGAAGGGCGAGGTGTTGGAAACGCAGCTTCGCTACTGGCGCGAGGCACTGGCGGGCGCGCCGCGATTCCTGGACCTCCCCACGGACAGGCCTCGCCCCGCGGCGCAGACCTTTCGAGGCGGCGTCCAGCGGCAGATGTGGCCGAAGGCGCTGTGGCAGCAAGTGGAGGCGACCGCGCGGCGAGAAGGGGCCACGCCGTTCATGGTGCTGCTGGCGGCGTATCAGACGGTGTTGTGGCGGCTCTCGGGGCAGGACGACATCAGCGTGGGCTTCCCCATCGCGGGGCGCACGCAGGCGGAGACGGAGGGGCTCATCGGCAACTTCGCCAATACCCTGGTGCTGAGGGCTCGCGTACGTCCTGAGCTTTCCTTCCGGGACATGTTGGCGCAGGTGCGTGAGGTGACCCTGGGCGCCTACGCGCACCAAGACGTCCCATTCGAGAAGCTGGTGGAGGCATTGCAGCCGGAGCGGGACCTGAGTCGCAGCCCGTTGTTTCAAGTCTCCCTGACACTCCAGAACACGCCTGCGCCCGAAGTGAAGCTGCGACAGGGATTGTCGCTGACGGTGATGGACGCGCGGATTCAGACGTCGAAGTTCGACCTGTCGATGTTCGTCGTCGAGCTGCCGGAAGGTGCCGCCGCGTCAGTCAATTACAACAGCGACCTGTTCGAGGCGAAGACGGCGGAGCGGCTGCTGAAGCAGGTGTCGGTGCTGCTGGAGGCCGCGGTCGCGAATCCGGAGACGCGCCTGGGCGAGCTGTCGATGATGTCGGAGGAGGAGCGTCGCCGCTTGGTGGAGGAGTGGAGCGGGCGGCGAGAGGAGTACCCGAGGGAGGCGTCGCTGGCGGAGCTGTTTGAAGCGCAGGTGGAGAGGACACCGGGCGCGGTGGCAGTGGAGTGGGCAGGGCAGCAGGTGAGTTACGAGGCGTTGAATCGCCGAGCAAACCAGTTGGCGCACCACCTGAGGGGAATGGGAGTGGGGCCCGAGGTACGAGTGGGTTTGTGCGTGGAGCGCTCGTTGGAGTGGGTGGTGAGCGCGCTGGGGATTCTGAAGGCGGGAGGAGTGTACGTGCCGCTGGACGCGAGCTACCCGCTGGAGCGGCTGGGGTGGATGAAGCGGGAGGCAGGAGTGGCGCTGCTGGTGGCGCAGGAGAAGCTGGCGGACGAGGTGGCCGCGGGTGGAGAGCTGGTGGTGTGCGTGGACACGGAGTGGGCCACGCGGATTGCCAGGCAGCCGGAGACAAACCCGGAGGCGCGAGTGGGAGGAGGCAACCTGGCGTACGTGATGTTTACGTCGGGAAGCACGGGGAAGCCGAAGGGTGTGGCGGTGCCGCAGCGAGCGGTGACGCGGCTGGTGAAGGGAAGCGGCGTGGCGGACTTCGGGCCGGAGGAGGTGTGGCTGCAAATGGCGCCGACAGGCTTCGACGCGTCGACGTTGGAGGTGTGGGGCGCGCTGCTGCACGGGGGAAGCTGGTGGTGTACCCGGAGGGGCCGCTGGAGTTGGAGGCGGTGGGGCAGAGGCTGAAGGAGGCAGGGGTGACGTCGCTGTGGCTGACGGCGGCCCTCTTCGAGCAGATGCAGGCGTACCAGCCGGAGGCGCTGAGTGGAGTGAGGCAGGTGCTGGCGGGAGGAGACGTGCTGTCGGTGGGGCGGGTGAGGGAGCGGGTGAGGAGTGGGGGCATCCTCCTCAACGGGTACGGGCCGACGGAGGGGACGACATTCACGACAGTGCACCGCGTCGCAGAGGAGGACGTGGGGTTGACGGTGCCCATTGGGAAGCCGGTGGGGAATACGCGGGTGTACGTGCTGGACGAGGGAATGCGTCCGGTGCCGGTGGGGGTGAGGGGAGAGTTGTACGTGGGAGGGGAGGGGCTGGCGGAGGGGTACGTGGGGAGGCCGGAGTGGACGGCGGAGCGCTTCGTGCCGTCGCCGTTTGGGGAGGGGGAGCGGCTGTACCGGACGGGGGACGAGGTGAGGTGGCAGGAGGGTGGGGTGCTGGAGTTTCTGGGGCGCCGGGACGCGCAGGTGAAGGTGAGGGGGTACCGGATTGAGTTGGGGGAGGTGGAGGAGGCGCTGAAGCAGCACACGCAGGTGAAGGAAGCGGCGGCGGTGGTGAGGGGAGAGGGGCAGGAGAAGCGGGTGGAGGCGTACGTGGTGGCGCCGGGAGGAGAGGGCGGGGCGCTGAAGGAGTACGTGAGGCAGAAGCTGCCGGAGTACATGGTGCCGTCGGTGGTGGTGGTGCTGGAGGCACTGCCGCTGACGCCCAACGGCAAGGTCGACCGCAAGGCATTGGCTGCTACGGAATTGCGGTCGCGCGTTGCCGCCGAGACCTTTGTCACGCCGCGCACGGACGCAGAGCGCGTGTTGGCGGGCATCTTCTCGGAGGTGCTGGGCGTGCCACGTGTCGGTCTTCATGACGACTTCTTCGAACTGGGAGGCCATTCGTTGTTGGCAACCCAGGTCGTGGCGCGTGTCCGCACGGAGCTGGGCGTAGACATGCCGCTGCGCGCGCTCTTCGAGGCGCCGACAGTGTTGCGGCTCGCGGTCTGGTTGTTGAGTTCGGACACGGAAGCGGGCGCGCGTGACTGTGTGGCATTGCAGCCTGAAGGTGCCGGCACGCCTGTGTTCCTCGTGCATGCCGTTGGCGGCGCCGTGGGGCCGTACCGTGCGCTGGCTCGGAGCATGGGGCGCGAGCGGCCCCTCTACGGATTCCAAGCCGCGGGGCTCGATGGACGCGAGCCTCCACTGGAACAGGTGGAGGCGATCGCCCGCCGCTACGTTGACGCAATGCGCGAGCGTCAGCCCAAGGGCCCCTATGTGCTGGGTGGTTGGTCCCTGGGTGGGGTGGTGGCGTTCGAGATGGCGCGAGAGCTGGAGCGTCAGGGGCAGTCCGTGGCGCTCCTGGTCCTGCTGGACAGCTTCGCTCCCGGCGAGAACGCGCCCTCGCGGGAACCCGATGCGGCGTTGCTGCTCGCGGGAATGGCCATGGACCTGGCACGGACAGCAGGTGCCGAGTCCACCCTGCGTCCGGAGGCACTCTCGGGCCTGACCGAAGAGGCGCAATTCACCGCCGTCGTCGAGCATGCGCGACAGGCAGGGTGGCTGCCTCCCGAGGTCGAGGCGTCAACGCTCCGCGCCTGGCGTGATGTGACTCGCGCGAACCTGAGGGCGTTGGCGGCCTACCGTCCCGGTCCCGTTCAGTGCCCCGTGCTGCTGCTGCGTGCGAAGGATGCGCAACGCTCCCAGGCGGTAGAGCCGTCCCACGGGTGGGCCCGCTGGGGGCTATCGGGCCTCACCGTGGAGGATGTCCCGGGGGACCACTACAGTGTGCTCAGGGCGCCGCGGGTGGAGACGCTGGCGCGCCGCCTGGTCGAACACGTCGGCGCCGCCACTGGGCGGCACGAGGCGGCGGGGCAGCAACGCGAGGGGTGAGCGAGGACTCCGCCTGAATGGCAGCGCCATGATGCCCGCTCACCCATGAATGGCGGGCCATCCACCACGAGGTCCGGTGGATGGCCTGGGGCATGTCACGGGACGCTGCGGCTCGGGTTCAGCGGGGGCGGGTTGTGCGTGGCTGGGGGGATGCTTCGGGCGCGAGCGCATCCACGAGCCCCTGGGCCACGGCGGCGGCGAAGGCTTCCAGCGTCCGCTGCTCGCGCCACCGTGCGACTTCCTCGAAGTCGAGCGCATGGTGGGTCTCGATGATGACGGAAGGGATGCGCGGCTTTCGCAGGACGAAGATCTGCCTGTGCGTGGGCTCTCGGGCCACGAAGACGCCAGGCTGGGCGGTGTCGATGGCGTAGAGACCCTCGTAGTCCACGCCGTCATAGGGCGGGAAGCCCGCCTGGCCCAGCCTGCGCGCCAGGGCGCGGGCCAGTCCCGCGCGTCCAGTCTGGAGGAGCGCGGTGGCTTCCGCGGACTCGGACCAGAGCACGGTGAAGCCAGGGGCGGAGTCCTGCCGGTTGCACTCCTGGTCCGGATTTGGAGACCATGGTGTGGCGGTGCCACGCGAGTCGGAGTGCAGGCTGAGCATGGCATGGGCGCGCCACCGCTCGGCGGCGGTGACGCGGGTGGGATAGGGGACGCGCTCGCCCGGCTTGCGACTCAGGCGCACCTGGAAGTGGCCGGTTGCCTCCAGCCGCTTCGCGAGGTCTTCCGCCACTCGGAGGGTAAAGGTCTCCTCGTCATCGCAGGTGACGCCTTTGTTGCCGGTGTTCCCCTCCGCGCCGTGCCCCGCGTCCAGGTAGATGCGTCGCTTTCCAAAGCCCTTAGGGAAGCGGACCTCGGAAACGGTGAGGGGCGCGCCCGGAGCGGGCCATGTGGGAGAGGGGGCGACAGGGGTGGGCTCGGAAGAGGCAGCGGGCCTTGCCCACAGGGCGAGTCCCAGTCCCAGCAGCAGAAAGGTCTTCGGCATGGTGCTTGAACTGCCAAGAAAGGAGCGTCGCTGCGTAGTCTCCCTTGTTGATGGGGTGGTGTGGAAGCCCACGTCGCGGTCTTATTCGACTCACTGAGTAGAACAACTCCTCATGAATCTGCGTCGGACTGGCATGCGAGTGTCTTCAACCGAGGGGGAAGGGTACAGGGGATGAAGACGATGCTGCTAGGTCTGCTGGTGGCCGCCGCTGGGGGAGAGCCGCCGCCGGCATACGTGCTGGGTTCCTCGGTGAATCTGCGGAAGGAAGCCGGCAAGACGGCGGAGGTCCTCCAGAAGCTGCCCATCGGGACGGAGTGCCGAACGCTGGAGTCCCTCGAGGGAGGCTGGGCCCGGGTGCGCTGCGGAGAGGCGGAAGGCTTCGTGGTGGGGGCGTTTCTGGGCCCCGAGAAGCCCTCGGTGGAGAAGCTCGCTGCGGAGGCCAAGGACCCGAAGCGGACGTTGCTACAGCGAGAGGAGAGCGCCCTGCGTGCCGCCACGCTGGCTCCGGAGGACGCCGGCCTCCAGAAAGCGCTGGCGACGTTGTTCTTCGAGCGCAACCTGGAGGCCGTCGCGCGGCTGAAGAAACCGAGCCTGCGGAGGCCGTTCGAGTTCGACTGTACGGTGAATGATCCCGAACGCTGCTTGAGAAGCACCAGCACGAACTATGTAGATGGGCTCAAGGTTCGGGTGGGGATAAGGGATAGGTTGTTCGTTATTGCGCTCGGCTCGGCCGACAGTCTGACTGTCTATCGTGGGCGATTCCGGTTCGACAACAGGCGTTTCGAAGAAACAGCGCAAATACAGGTCAAGGGCGAGGTGTTGGAACAAGCCAGTTCGCCATTGACATCAGTGCTGGACAAGGCGCTGTTCTCTGGTGTCAGCGCATCTTCGGATGTTTATTCGAGACCTTCGTTCGGACAATACGTTCTGGATGATGCTGAACTGGCCTTCTTTCGCTCGATTCCTAGCAAGTGGGCACTGCTATCGATGAAGGCGGAGGATGGCATTCCTCGGATGCGGTGGGATGCCTGCATGAAGCGCCCCTATCGCCTTGTCTTCGATCCGGACATTCACGGGCGCGTCCTCGTCATGATCGAAAGTGAGGGCGGGGGCTTGGAGTTTCTATGGGTTGCTGCTGTGTCGAAGAATGAAAATACTCTTCGACTGACACTCGCGGATATCGACGGCGAGAAGACACGGCAGGAAAGCTTCAGGCTTCCAGATGCTGGTGGCGATATCGCATACCTGGGAGAACTGGCGTGCACGCATGTATTTCAGAAATACCCCGACCTCGGAGGGGAGTGTCTGGAGGGCGGGCCGTAGTAGTGCTCCAGTGCCAGGGGAGGCACTGAGGCGGAGCGACTGAACGTACTCGTGGGGGAACGAGTCGTGCCTATACAGAGTTTGTATCGTGCTGTCTGGCAATATGAACTGCCAGAGTTGTTGTTGTCCGCGCTGGATGAATATCACATCCTGAAAGTTCCTCTCCTGGGGCAGCACTATTCGGGAGGACCATCCGACTGGTGTGGGCGGACTGCCAGTGCAATGGCATATAATTATTATCAGGTGGTGCAGGGTGGTGGCTTTGTCTCAAGGTTCATCACCCATTGGGATGGAGGGAAGCCGGGGCACTTCGTGGACCTGAGATATCCAGGAGGGCAGCGAGCCTTTCATCGAAAGCCGAAAGGTCAACCATACGGGATCAACCTGGAGGGATATTCAGTCTCAAACCGCTGGGCGAAACGGCGGAAGGCGCCCAACGTTGTTCCGCCGAAGTTCGAAGAGACTGACGAAGATTTCAGTGCGTCCGCGGTACTTGATATGGCGTACTCGCATGTGTTGCCGTACTCGATCCAAGACCGACGAAGAATCGCAGCGGGGATTGTGAACGATCCTCGGCTCATTGAAGACAAGCTGTCGCTGATTCTCAAGGCGCTCGCGGCCAACAATCCGGTCATTTTTTATTCAGGGTTTTCCGTTGCGAGAGATGCGCCCATTCATCTCATTCTGATTGTCGGATTCGCTTGGTTGGTGGACCGAACCGGCAGGCTCCTTTGGTTGGTGGTCGCGGACCCGGCAACGCAGAACAACAAGGTTGGGGCCCAGAAGGGAACCCATCTCTTCTTTCCTCCTGATCCTGGTTCGCGGGAGGGCACGGACCTGGAGGCGCTCGCCAAGAAGCAAGTCACGGGTGATCACGATCTCATCCGGGTACGCAGAGGTGACTGGGAGAATGCGCAGGCGTCCGTAGTCCTGATTCGTGCCCGCAAGCTGTTCGAGGAGAACACCTATAGCGCGGTGCCTGACGACTTGTTCATGGACTACCGCCACGACGAGCACAAGGGCGGAGCCTTTCTCTACTCGCTCCGTCCTACCGTCGTCCCGTCTGGTTTTCTCGAAACCAACGTGATGCGCACGGTCGCGTATCCTTTCGACCACGGGGATACTCGCTTCCGGCCTATCAACTGTTATGCCCTCACGGAGACGGAGATGCCGCCCGGTGGGCTCTTCCCATTGGGAATGCGGCGGAACCTTCATTCGGGAATCCATCTGCCTGCGTCGCATTTCTCGGCGCGGGAGGGGACGGCGAACTCCGCAGCCGGGTCCGGCGTGCGAGAGGTTCGCTGCTTTGCCCCAGGTTACGTGGTGGCCGTCCGGTTGGCCCATGGGCTGCCTGCTCCCCTCGAAGAAAAGGAGCGTGTCGAGGAGGGGCCCGAGGCGCACGAGTTGGCCCGGGAATTCACGGGCAACCACAACTCCTTCGTCCTCGTCCGGCACGATGTCGAGGAGGCAGCGAAGACGGAGGGCCAGCCGCCGCGGCGTTTTACGTTCTACAGCCTCTACATGCACCTCGTTCCTCCGGACTGGAAGGACCCGGACACATACCGGAACGTGGACTGGTTGAAGCTGCTCGTGCGGCGCCACGGCGCGCTGACGGTGATTGATCCGGCGCATGAGGCGTTTCGCCAGACACGGTGGTTGCAGGAGGCCCTGCCGGAGGCGGGAGCGGACGTCGTCGAGAAGAAGGGGGGAAGCTACTCCGTCGTGGGGACGGGATTGGGCGTGCCCGAGACACTGCGCCTGGGAGAGGCACCGGGGGATGATGTCCGAGCGCTCTGGAGGCCGGCGGACCAGGACCTGACGGGGATTCATGAAGCACTGCGCGAGGGGCGGATGGTGACGCTGCGCCACCCCTTGCTCAAGCTGGAGGCTGGCGCGGTCCTTGGCTACGTCGACAGCAGGAGCAAGGCCATTGGGGATGGCTTCGTCCACTGGGAAATCCTGGCGCCCTCCGAGCCAGGGCAACTCAAGGACTTCCTCGACTTCGCGAAGGACACGCTGGGGCTGGGCGACTTCTTCAAGGTCTTCGAGGAGGCGGACCACAACAACTTCTTCGACCCGTCGAAGGGAGAACTCGACGCGCTGATGAGGCTGGCGCCCAAGTCGATTCACGCTGCGGGGAACCCCGAAGAGGAGTGTCTCGCTCGCTTCGAGCAGACGTATCACCACGGCGCGCTCAAGGAGATTCTTCGATCACCTCGGGCGCTCGCGTTCTCGTCCGATGATGCGCCTGGTGATGCCGGCGAGCCTTCGTTTCCCGCGGAGCTTGTCATCACCAACTACAAGGACGCGCTCCCTGAAGGGACCTACTGGCTCAAGCTGACCTTCGAGCCTCCCTTGGGCGAGCGGTACGTCGCTTACGATGGAAAACAGAGCCGTCTCAACGTGCGCTTGCCGGCTGGGGCTCGACGAATCTTCGTGGAGCCAGCCGACCGCTCCGGCTTTCTGCTGCAGGTGGGCGGCGGTGCTCAGGATGCACTCGAGCAGGAGCTTCAGCACTTCAAGAGGCTGGCATCCGTCCGTTGGCGAAACGTGGTGCTCAGGCATCTGAACGAGTGGTTGCCGGAGAGCATCGTCGTTCAGGTGATGAAGCATCTGGAGATTCACGGTCAGCTTCGAATGGGGCGCCAGATCGCCGACATCCAGCAGCCGGACGAGGCCAAGAGGCTGCTGGGACGCTACGCGGAGGCAGTCGGATTCTGGGCCCACCCGGAGGAAGTGCCCTTCCTCGGGCCCGTGGGGGACAACGGTGGCAAGAAGGCGCTCTTCGCAGCGGCGCCTGACGTCGACCAATTGCCCGCGAAGGGGCTGGTCGACAACCCGCACCCAGTCACCTTCGCCTGGCTCCTGATGCTCATGGTCCGGCATGGCCTCGTCCGGTTCTCGGACCTGCCGGCCTGGCGCCCGAGCAACTCGAAGGACGTGCTCGCGGTGGGGTGGCTCCCGGCACGAAGCGCTCATGTCGCATACCGGGTGGGGGAGCTCCTGGACGTGGGGGCCGTGGTGCGCGGGAGCGGAGACGACGAGGTGGAACTGCATATGCTGCATGAGGGCACACGCTGCTTCCTCGCGAGCGGAAGTTGCACCGAGGGTGCTTTCTTCGCACAGGTGGAGTTGCCGGGTTGGGGGGCCTGCACGCTCGACATGCCGGGTGCCCGGCTCGTGGGAACGGCGACATTGGAGGTGCTCCCTCCGGTGTTGCTGGGTGGGCGCGAGTCGGCGGAGGTTCCTGGGAGCCAGGTTGTTTCTTCGGCTCGTTACGCTCCCGAGTCTCACAAGGATGGAACGTTCTCCTGGCGTATTCCCTTCAGGGAGAACTGCCCAAAGCTTCTTCGGGGCTGGGTGCTTCTGAGCGCATGGGCGAAGGCCACGAAACAGGAAGGGCTGCACCCGGAGGCACCTGCGTTCGAACTGGCCCGTGTGGCCATCCCCGTACAGGGACGGGAGGACTCGGCGTTCAATGAGTCCTCCGGACTCCGCGTCGTTGACGGCTTCATTCAGAAAGGGGCGCTCAAGAAGCTGGAAACGTATGTGACGCGGCACTTCACCTACCGCGCCTTCTTGAAGGCCGCTGCTTCCAAGACAGAGCCTCCGTTGGCTTGGGCGCTCGTGGAGGCGGTGGAGCGTGTCCAGTGCGCGTATTCAGAGAAGCAGTTGCTGGCGTTGTCCGCGCTGGCCGAGGACGGATTGTCCATCGTGCTCACGGCCACGAATGCCCGGCGTTTGAAGGATGCCGCCGAGAAGGTTCGAGAGGATGGCTGGTTCACCGCCTTGGAGGACGCGGCCAAGGGGGCGATTCGCGTCCGAGTCCCAGCGCCAGCGGAGGGACGTCATCCTGGCGAACTTGTCATCCGGTTCGACGCCGGCGCTGCTTTTTCGGAGCTGCGGAAGGGCATCCCAGGTACCCATGAGGTCCATGTGAAGTTCGGCGCGTTCTTCCCGAACGGGGGAAGCGCGCGGGACTCGCGTCTGGTGACGGCGGATACGCTGGGGAGCCGGTGGGAACCTGTGACGCTCGACGCGCTGCGGAGCGGCGCCAAAGCGGGGGCGCTGGAGGTGTGGTCCACCGAGGTGTCGGAGGTCCTTCACATCCCTTCGCTCGAAGCGCCCAAGGTCTTCGTCACCGCCCGGGGGATTCAGCTCTCCTCGCGGTTGCTGGGTGGGAATCGGAGCTTCTGGGAGAAGGCTCGACCCATCATCAAGGTGGGCCACAGTTCCCTCGATGAAGCCGCCGCACGTCAGTCCGTCATCCAGAATGGGTGCGTGGTGCGGACCTTCGGGTTCGAGGATGCGCAGGTTCAGGGGCGAATTCTCATCCCGACTGCCGAGGTGGTGAACAAGCATGTGCCCCTGGGGCACGAACGGATCGACGTCCAGCCCGCGAAGGGCCGTGGTGTAGCCCCCTGAAGAGTCGGACAGGCTCGTTCGGCTAGAAAGCGAGTCTGACGATGGAGAAGAAGACCCAAGAAGGAGCCCCGGAGGGGGCGGAGAAGGGCAAGCGCCGTCGGCGGTACTCAGCGGCGGAGAAGCTGCGCCTGGTGACCGAGAGTGAGGCGCCTGGCAGCAGCGTGTCCCTGGTGGCACGGAAGTACGGCATCAGCCCCAGCCAGTTGTTCCGCTGGCGGCATCTGAAGGAGGCGGGCGGCGTATCCGGGCTGCAGGCCGGGGAGGCCGTGGTGCCCGAGTCCGAGGTGCAGGCGCTCAAGGCGCAGGTGCGTGAGCTCCAGCGGCTTTTGGGCAAGAAGACGCAGGAGGCGGAAGTGCTCCGGGACGCGGTGGAGTTGGCCCGCGAAAAAAAACTACTGTCGCCCGCGGCCTTGTCCAAGCTGGGAGGCATTCTGTGAGCGCGGTGGCCCGGGCCCTCGGCGTGGCCCGCTCCACCCTGCACCGGCCCCTGGGCCCTCGGGAGCCCCGCAACCCAGACGCCCATGTTGACGCCGAGGTGCTGGAGGGACTCAAGGCCGTCGCTCAGGAGCGCGCCACGTACGGCTACCGCAGAGCCTGTGCCCTCCTCAACCGGCAGCGCCGGGCGGCGGGGAAATCGCCCGTCAACCACAAGCGGGCCTACCGCCTCATGCGCGACGCCCAGCTCCTCCTGCAGAGGCACACGGGGAAGCCGACACGCACCCATGAGGGCACCATCATCACGTTGAAGTCCAACCTGCGTTGGTGCAGCGATGGCTTCGAAATCCGCTGTTGGAACGGCGAGCGCGTCCAGGTGGCATTCAGCCTCGACTGCTGCGACCGGGAGCTCATCGCGTACCGTGCGTCCGCCGAGCACCCCACCGGCCTCACCATCCAGGATTTGATGGCCGAGACGGTGGAGGCCCGCTTCGGCCCGGGCACCTCGAGGGTGCCACACCCGGTGGAGTGGCTGTCGGACAACGGGCCCGTCTACACGGCCACGGACACCCGCGATTTCGGCCGGAGCCTCGGCCTGCTGGTATGCACCACGCCCGCCTACTCCCCGGAAAGCAACGGCATGGCCGAGGCTTTCGTGAAGACGTTCAAGCGTGACTACGTGTACGTCAATGAGTTGCCCTCGGCTCCCCACGTCCTCGCCCAGCTGCCCGCCTGGTTCGACGACTACAACCGCTGCCACCCTCATCGAGGATTGAAGATGATGTCACCCCGCGAGTTCCGTACTGCTAATTCCCAAGCCTGAGCTGTCCGATTTGACGGGGGCAACTCCAGGCCGTGCTTACACCATGCAGCGCAACGCCAGGCTCGAAGCTCGGTCTCACTACCATGATGCCTTCAGTCTGAAGGTCGCCATCATGACGGAGGCCGTCCCGGTGAGCAGGCCCTTCCGATTGGAACTCGCCAGTCCCTCGCTGCCAGGGGGCCCGCCCGGGCTTCCGCTGAAGCTCAAGAAGGGCAGCGTTGTCTACAAACCAGAACGCCAAGGGCAAGGTCTGACGGACGTGGAAGGGGCGCTGCATGCGGACGTGGATCTCAATGACGTCGAGGCCGCGTTGGAGGGCACCAGGGAATACGTGCTCCGTGTCATCCCGATTCATCAGAACGACGCGGATCTTGCTCGGGAGCTGAAGCTCTCGTTGCCCGAGCGGATCGTGCCCCGAGTACACGACGACGTGCGGATTCGCCCCAATCTGTGGTGGTGGTCAGACGACCTGGGGGCCGTGCCCATGAAGGGGGAAGGGTGATGGCGGACACAGCCGTTGCTTCACAGTCACATGCTGGCGGCGAGCGCTTCGAGCTTCGGCGTGAACCGGGAGCCGAGGGCGTCTTCTATCTCGTCGCGGTGGCCCCCACGGAGCTCAAGCTCTCCCTGAGGAGCCACCGGGCCGTTCAGGACAGGATTGCCTTCATCCTGGAGGGAACGCACAAGAACCTGCCGGCGGACACGGTCTGCAGCGTTCTGATCAAGACGCACGCGCGTGGGATGCCAGCGCGGGAGTACACGCTGGTCAACGTCCCACTGCGTGTCAATGGCAGGTCATGCACGTTGGAGTTCGAGGCGGACATCTACGAGGCGAGCTTCTTCGGCCGGGGCCACGCGGAGATGACCGTCGTTCCTGACTTCCCCTTCGCGCAGGAATGCTGCCTCGAAAAGCCCTTCGAGTTCGACATCCCCCTGGGGCTCAGGGGGCTCGACCTGAGCGTCCCTGTCCTGTTTGGCCGACGGTTCCACTTGAAGCCGGACATGGATGCACGTTTCACCGGCGCGACGCTTCGGCTCTCCATCTACCACTCCGTGGAGCCGAAGCGTGGCGTGGCGCCGAGGATGGCTTCAGAGGAGCAGCGCTATGCCGCGCTGGAATGGGGCGCTTCCGACTTGGGCGCGAAGGACTGGCGAGTTGGCTGCGCCTGGAGTGGGGACGGTCTCCGATTGCCATGGCGTGAGCCCATTCAGGGCGAGTACGCCTTCGACCTGCGGCTCGAAGTGCTCCGAGACCTCGAGGGGGAGACGCGGCCCTACGTGGTGTGGGAGCAGCCCAGGGCATGCGTGTGTCCGAAGCCGAAGTTGACCGGGTTCGAATTCAAGCACCACGCGGTCACCGCGACGGTGGAGCATCTGGATCCGGATTTCGAGCTCCCCCTGGAGCTGACCCACTGGCGGTACGAGGCTCAGACGCGAGGAGAGGCCCTGTCCTTCACCCTGATGGACCCCGTCTCGCGGCCGGTGTTGGTGAACGCCAACGAGAGAGGCCTGTTCCTACGGCAGTTCCTCGACGCCGAGGACTGGCTGCGCCGGAAGAGCTTCGCCTTGTTGCGGATTCCGCGCTCGTTGACGGGGACCGATGAATACGTGCCCATCCGCTCGGTGCTGGACTTCGATGAGACGCAATTCCTCGCGTTCGAGGACGAGGACCTGTGGCTGGAGGCCCCAACGCCGGCCAGGGCGCCCGCGCGACAGAAGCAGGACCGGGTGCGCCAGGAGCTGGTGACGGCACTGGCCTCTAAGGAGTTGGCGGTCCGGCCTTCGCGCATGCCTCGCTTCGGGGACGTCTGGCTGGGGGCTCGCGACAACCACCTGCTCATCACCGTGAAGGTCATCGGGGATCTCGACTACTGGCGTGAGGCCTCGCCTGTTTTTTCGATCTGCGACGACCTGCGTCCCGTGGAGCCAACGGCCTCTCGGGAGACCGAGGTGCTTCGGTTGGATGCGCGGCCCCTTGATGGGAATCCTCGTTACTACGAGGCGCTCGTTCGATTCGACGATCCTCGAGTCCGCCAGAAGGTCTTCATCCAGGGGCGAGTCTCAAAGCCGGATGCGCGGCTCTGGGACGAATGGGTGGCAGCGCCACCGGCCTTCTCTGTGGAGTACCCAGGCGTTCCCCAGCTCCAGGGACTTCGCGCCGAGTTCGTCCAGCTCACGGATGATACGTCCATCCTGGAAGTCCGCTGTCAGGCCCTCCACATTCCCAATGGAAAGGAGGGGGATGTCATCGAGTTCCGTCTGTATGAGTTCTTCGCTGACGTCGCGGAGCCCGTTGTCTTCGGTGCCGTGCCCTTCCGGTATGAGGTCGCGAAGGGGGCGGCGGGGCAATGCGACGCTCGTGGACGGGTGGTGGCGCGTCTCCGGGAGCCGGCGCTCGTCGAGCGGGTGCGACGCAAGGGCCGGTTTCGGATTGAAGCGCGTCTGGTGGAGCGGGCGAATGCCAACCACTCCAGCGCGCTTCCTGCCATCCACCTGGACCTGGAGGGAACACCGCGCCGCATTGAAGGCACGCTCATCTACGGCAGCCACCCGAACGTGACGGAGGCGTTCCGGAGGAAGGTGCTGATCATCGCCGAGCAGCTGGAGATGAACGCCGATGATTTGATGGCGTGCATGGCCTTTGAGACGGGCAATGCCTTCCGGGCCGATACACCGAACCGGGCTGGGCATCAGGCGTTCGGTCTCATTCAGTTCACGGCCATCAATGAAGGAAAAGATGCGCTCGACATCAAGCTGTCCGCACTGGTGCGGATGAGCGCTGTCGAGCAGCTCGACTACGTCGCCAAGTACTTCCGCCTGTGGAAGGCGCGGTCGAAGCTCCCTCTAGACAATCTGGGTGATGTCTACGCGTGCATCCTCTGTCCAGAAGCGCTCGGCAAGGACGCGTCCTTCGTCTGTTACGCGAAGGGGTCGAGGGGCTACGAGCCCAACAAGGGGTTGGACCGCGGTGGCAAGGGCTTCATCACCAAGGCAGACATCTTGGTTCCGGTGGAGCGGCACCTTCGTGAAGGCCAGAAGTTCCGCAAATAGAGACGTCTCCTTCAGGTGACAGCATGTTTCTCCATCCTTGTCTGAAAGACGGGTTGCGCGAGTACATTGTCCTCGCGCTCCATGAGGGTCTGCCCAACGGGTATACGCTCGTGACGCCTGCGCGGGGCTGGGCGCTGGAGCGGAGATTGCGCCAGCTCGCGCAGGATTCATCCAACCAGCGGACGCTCCAATCACTGGTCTACATCCATGGACACCGCAGCGGGATGCGCGCACCGCTGCCGGTGGACGAAGTCGTGCGGCAGGCCGCGCTCCTTCTGGACTCGGGTGTCCTTCGGCTGGCGCAGGCTCCCCCGCGCGAGGCCACCGTTTCGCCGTCATTCTCCGTTCCCCAGCCTGCGTGTGTGCCTGTTCCGGTGGAGGAGCCGGTCTGGCTACGGCTCCAGGTGGTGGACGACACCACCGATGTGCCCATTGCCGGCATCCAGCTGCGCATCCAACTCGACGACCGGTCCGAGCATCAGGCCCGGACGGATTCAGAGGGCCGCATCGACCTGAAAGGCGTTCCGAAGGGGGGCGCCGACGTCCTGTCCGACCTCGAAGGGGCCACCCTGGATAACACGTTGGCGCTGGTGCGGACGGGAGGCCCCTGGTCCCAGCAAAAGCCCGCGAAGCGAGGTCAGCGGGCGAGGGTGGCCAGCGCGCCGCGTTTCCTCGCACGCGTCACCCAGCACCGGGTCATCGACGGAGAGACGCTGGAGAGCGTGGCGGAGATGTATGGCCTCACGGTGGATGAGCTCACCCGCTTCAACTGGAACACCACGGATGCGGCGGACATCGAGCGGCACCTCATCCTCGATGTGGGCTGCACGCGCAGGGGCTCGCGTGGGCAGTACGTCTTCACCCGAGAGGATGACCCCGGCATCCTCTACGTTCCCCGTCCAGAGGCCGTCCCCCGGCTGCCTGTGGAGCACAGTCACATCCTGCGGGTGAAGCGCGTCCCGGAACCGCGACACTTCCTGTTCTCGCTCTGAACGCCACCTGCCCCCGAAAAGACAACGGGCAGGTTCCCGGAAGAAGGGAACCTGCCCGTGTCACTTCCTACCGGCTGGAATGCCGTGCGCTAGGCGCGGACCTCAGGGGCGGACTCGGCCGGCTTCGGCAGCGGAGCCTCCTTGCCCGGCTCGCCGCCCGGGGTGCCCGCCACGCCGAAGGGAGGCGTCTCCAGCGCCGCCTTCAGGACGTCGTCCATGTGGGTGACGAAGATGAACTCCAGCTCGTTGCGCGCCTGGTCCGGCACGTCGATCAGGTCCTTGCGGCACCGCTCGGGCAGGATGACTCGCTTGATGCCCGCCCGGTGCGCCGCCAGCACCTTCTCCTTGATGCCACCCACCGGCAGCACCAGGCCACGCAGCGTGGCCTCGCCCGTCATCGCCGTGTCGTGACGCACGCGGATGCCCGTCAGGAGGCTGGTGAGCGCCGTCAGGATGGTGACGCCCGCGGAAGGTCCGTCCTTCGGAATGGAGCCCGCCGGGAAGTGCAGGTGCAGGTCCGTCTTCTCCAGGAAGTTCGGGCTGATGCCGAGCTGCTCGGCCTTGCTGCGCAGGTAGCTCAGCGCCGCCGTGGCGCTCTCCTTCATCACGTCGCCCAACTGGCCGGTGAGCGTCATGCCGCCCTTGCCCGCCATCTTCGTCGCCTCGATGAAGAGCAGGTCGCCACCCGCCGCCGTCCAGGCCAGGCCCGTGGCCACACCCGGAACCTCGGTGCGCTCGGCGACCTCGGAGTAGAACATCTCAGGCCCGAGGATCTCCTTCACCCGGTCGGCGTTGATGGTCTGCTTCTCCGTCTTCCCGCCGGCCACCTCCACCGCCACCGCGCGGCAGATGTCCGCGATGCGGCGCTCCAGGTTACGCACACCGGCCTCGCGCGTGTACGCGGTGGTCAGCGTGAGCAGCGCCTCGTCGGTGATGTCGATGTGGTCCGGGTTCAGCCCGTGCTCCTTGAGCTGCTTGGGCACCAGGTGGATGCGGGCGATGCTCTGCTTCTCCTCGAAGGTGTAGCCCGTCAGCTCGATGATCTCCATGCGGTCACGCAGCGGACCGGGGATGGGGTCGAGCTGGTTCGCCGTGGCGACGAACATCACCTTGGACAAATCGAAGGGCACGTCGAGGTAGTGGTCGCTGAACGTGTTGTTCTGCTCCGGGTCCAGCACCTCGAGGAGCGCCGCGCTCGGGTCGCCACGGAAGTCGGCGCCGAGCTTGTCAATTTCGTCCAGCATCATGACCGGGTTCTTCGTGCCGGCCTTCTTCATGCTCTGGATGAAGCGGCCGGGGAGGGCGCCCACATAGGTCCGGCGGTGGCCGCGGATCTCCGCCTCGTCACGCACGCCGCCCAGCGACAGGCGCACGAACTTGCGGCCCGTGGCCTTGGCCACGCTCTGGCCCAGCGACGTCTTGCCGACGCCCGGCGGACCGACGAGGCACAGGATGGGGCCACGCATGTCGTTCTTCAGCTTGCGGACGGCCAGGTACTCCAGGATGCGCTTCTTCACCTTCTTGATGCCGAAGTGATCCTTGTCCAGCTGCTGGCGCGCGTTCTCGATGTCGAGGTTGTCCTCGGAGAGCTTCGCCCACGGAAGGTCGGCGATCCAATCCAGGTAGGTGCGCGCGACGGTGTACTCGCTGGAGGCCGCCGGAATCGTCTTCAGGCGGTTGAGCTCCTTGTTGGCGACCTTCTCCACGTCGGGCGGCAGGCTGGCCTTCTTCAGGCGCTCCTGCAGTTCGTCGAGCTCCTCTTCCTCCTCGCCCATCTCCCCCAGCTCTTCCTTGATGGCCTTGAGCTGCTGGCGCAGGTAGTACTCGCGCTGGGTCTTCGACATCTCGCCCTTCACGGCGGAGTCGATCTTGTTGGAGAGCTTGAGGATCTCCCGCTTCCGGTTGAGCAGCTCCAGCACGAGCTTCATCCGGGCCTTGAGGTCCACCGTCTCCAGGACGGCCTGCTTCTCCTCGATGGGCACGTCCACGTTGGCGGCGATCAGGTCCGCCAGGTGGCCGGGGTGGGTGATGCTCTCCACCAGCTCGGTGGCGGCGGCGGGCAGCTCGGGCATCAGCTCGATGACCTCGCGCGCCAGCTTCTTGAGGTTGATGCCCAGCGCCTCGACTTCCACGTTCTCCGAAGAGGTCTTGTCCTCCACGGCGTCCACGCGGGCCTTGAGGTAGGGCGCTTCCTGGACCAGCTCCACCACGCGGAAGCGGGCGAGCCCCTGCACCACGAGCGAGTAGTTGTCCTCGCCCATCTTCAGGAGCTTCACG
The DNA here is from genome assembly GCF_032612255.1 of Myxococcus sp. MxC21-1. Taxonomy (NCBI): domain Bacteria; kingdom Pseudomonadati; phylum Myxococcota; class Myxococcia; order Myxococcales; family Myxococcaceae; genus Myxococcus; species Myxococcus sp. MxC21-1. The sequence goes on along the minus strand of NZ_CP123278.1, from coordinate 4,660,161 downwards.
ATGCGGGCGACCGTCCCCATGGTGTAGAGGTCGGCGGCACCCGGATCTTCTTCTTCGGCGCGGCGCTGGGTGACGACACCGATGACCTGGTCGTCACGCACGGCGTCCTTGATCAGTGCGATGGTCTTCTGGCGGCCGACGGCCAGCGGAAGCACCCCGCCCGGGAAGAAGACACTGTTGCGCAGGGGGAGGATGGGAAGCACCTGCGGGATGTCTTCCTTGTTGATGAGCCCCGGAGGGGCCATCGCGGTGGGCATAGCGCTCGCAGCGGAGCCCTTCTTCTTCTCATCGGACATGAAATTCAGCCTTTTCCCTTCGACAACCAGTGAACATTTCCAGGTTTTCTGCGGCGGATGAACCAACGTAACAACCAAAACGGACATGGCAAACGCGGTGTGCGTTTTTCCGTCACCCGTCACCTCTCCAGGGTTCCTCGGAAGTCTCGCGTCCGGACGTAGGGTGGGGCATGATCGCCCCCCTAGCATCTGACGCGGCGCCCCGCCGGGGTGCGCAGCTCTTCGAGAGGCCCCCCATGAAGCTCCGACCCTTCGCCCACCTGCTTCTGCTGCCGTCTCTCTTGTGGACGTCCTGCCGGTCGCCCGTCGACGAACCGGGCTCCAATCTCCCCGGGAAGTGCGAGAGCGAGTCCCCCGTCATCGCGCCGCAGAAGACGGACATCCTCTTCGTCATCGACAACTCCGGATCCATGGAAGAGGAGCAGAACGCCATCGCCACCGAGTTGCCCGCCTTTCTGGAGGCGCTGAAGGAGGGCAGCGGCGTCTCGCAGGACTTCCGGGTGGGCGTGATCACCACGTCCGTGTACCGGCTGGCCATGTTCCAGGGGCAGGAGCAGTACCGCGAGTACACCAGGGAGTCCGGCCGGTTGCAGCGTGTGCCGGATGCGGCGGGCAACCCCACCGACGAGCGCTTCATCGACGGCGCGGATCCGTACGTGCTGGAGAAGTTCCGCCGGCTGGTGATCCAGGGGACGGATGGCAGCGGGCAGGAGACGCCCTTCGAGGCGGTCCGGCTGGCCGTGACGGAGCCGCTGGTGTCGACGCCGGGGGCGGAGAACGGCAACGCCGGGTTCCTGCGCGACGGCGCGCGGCTGCTGGTGGCGGTGGTCACCGACGAGGAAGACTGCAGCACCATCCAGCGCCCTCCGCCGGTGTGGGTGTCCGACGACACGTCCATCGACAACTGCAGTGAGCAGTCCCATCTGCTGACGCCGGTGGAGGAGTACTTCGCCACGTTCCAGCAGCTTCGGGATTCAACGGGGGCCTCGCGTCAGGTGCTCTGGGCCACGATTGGTCCGGTGGCGCTGTCCGACAAGCGGGCGGAGCTGATCCGCGACACGACACCCGACGGTGTCTTCGTGCGCAACGTCGACTGCCCGACCTCCTACGGTCCCGGCCACCGGCAGCGCGCCATGGCGGAGGCGTTCGACCAGGGGCTCGACAACCTCGACTCCATCTGCCGGGAGAACTACCGCGACACCTTGCTGCGCATCGCGGAGCTGGCCACGGTGGCGCAGAGCATCGAGGTGGTGAACCTGCCCGACCCCCGGCTGGTCCAGGTGGAGCTGACGCGCGCCAATGACGAGGTGGAGCGGTGCTCGGTGGCCGCGGGCGACCTGCGCTACGAGGCGTCCACGGAGACGTACCCGGCCCGCCTGTTCTTCCAGTCGAGCTGCCTGCGCCGCGCGGACGACAAGAAGGTGGAAGTGAAGGTCCTCTGCGCCGGCTGATGCCCGGGTGAACCCGCACCAGCGAGTCTGATCCACGCACCCACCGCCATGCGTCCCATGAAGGCGCATGTCAGACCTCCGAGGATAGTGGACGACCGCCCCGCCGGTCGTCCGGTCCGGAGGGGCCTGGCGAGGAGGCGAGATGAGCGCGGCGGAGCAGCGAGTGGGAGTGGGGCAGGGGACGGGCTCGGTCGTGGAGCAGCTTCGGGAGCGGATCCGCCAGTTGCAGGCGGCGCCTCGGCGCTACCTGGCGGTGCTCCGCACGGGCCTGTCGGCGGTGGACGCCCTGCTGCCGACGGGGGCCTGCCACTGGGGCAGGTGGTGGAGCTGTGCGGTGAGGCGGCCTCGGGGCGCACCAGCCTGGCGCTGCACGCGGTGGCCGCGGCGCACCAGGAGGCGCGGCTGTGCGCCTGGGTGGACGGCCCCCGGGAGCTCTACTCGCCCGCGGCCGCGGCCCTGGGCGTGGACCTGGAGCGGCTGCTCATCGTCCGGCCCCAGGCTCCTGAGCAGCGCATCTGGGCGGCGGTGCAGCTGGCCCGGAGCGGGGCCTTCGCTTGCGTGGTGCTGGACCTGACGCGCGGCGTGAATCCCGACGGGCGCGCGTGCCGGGTGGCCCTGGCGGAGGCGCGCAAGCTGGCGGACGCGGCGGCGCGCGGCGGCGGGCTGCTCCTGCTGCTGACTTCGCCAGAGTCCCCAGCGGACGGCGTGGTCCGGCTGCGGACGGAGGCCCGGGACGGAGACGGCTGGTCGGTCGAGGTGGTGCGCAGCCGGCAGGGGGCACGGGCGCGCGGGCGGAGCTGCCGTGGAGCGCGCTGTACCCGGCGCTGGGGCTGGAGGGAGGCGGCCGGTTGCTCGACGTGGCCGAGGACACGGAGGACGGCACGCCGGACTTCCTGCGAGATCAGTCCGGGGCGCTGCGCAACGGGCTGGGCATCCTGGGCCAGCGTCCCGGCCGTGACGCGCCCATGCCGCCCGTGCGGCAGGGATTGGACGCGGCCCTGCCGGCGCACTGAGGCACGACATGCGCAGGGCCTATCTGCACCTCACCCGCTTCCCGGTGCAGCGCCGGGTGGTGGAGTCCCCGGAACTCGCGGGCCGTCCCTTCGCGCTGGTGGAGGCGGTGCGTGGCCAACGCCGCGTGGCCTTCGCCTCCACCTCGGCGTTGAAGGCGGGGGTGCGCCCGGGGATGACGCTGACGGCGGCCACCGCGCTGGAGCCGGGGCTGCGGCACTTCGACTACCGCCCGGAGGACGAGCTGCGCGCGCTGACGGCGCTGGGCGAGGCGCTGCTGCCACTGGCCCCGGGTTTTCAGCTCTGCGCCCCGGATGGATTGTGGCTGGACGCGGGGGCCGCGCACCTGTGCGACGGCGAAGAAGGTCTGGGCACGCGGATGCTGTCGCTGTGCGCCGAGCTGGGTTACCGGGCGCACGTGGTGGTGGCCTCGGAGGCCTTCACCTCGCGCGCGGTGGCTCGGCATGGCGCGCGCCGGGTGGAGGTGGTGGCTCCGGGGGACGGTGCTCGGGCCCTGGCGCCGTTGCCGTTGTCCGCGTTGGAAGGCCGCGAGGGGGCGGCGTTCTCCGCGCTGGGCCTCACCACGCTGGGCGAGGTGGCGGCGCTGCCCGTGGGGGCCGTGGCGGCCCGGGGCGGCGCGGCTGGCGCACGGGTTCATGCGAGGTGCCGCGGAGAGGACGACACGCCCTTCGTCCCCGCGGTGCTGGAAGAGGTGTTGGAGGAGCGCGTGGTGCTGGACTTCCCGGCCGAGTCCTTTGAGCCGCTGCGCTTCGCGCTCAAGACGCTGACGGACCGGCTGGGGGCACGGTTGTCCGGACGGTGCCGGGCGGCGGTGCGGCTCACCTTCACGCTGAAGCTGGACCCCTCGGGGCAACGGCAGGTGACGCTGACGCTGGCGCGGCCCACGGCGCGGGCGAAGCTGTTGCACGAACTGGCGCGGCACCGGCTGGAGGAGCTGCGGCTGGAGAACCCGGTGGCGGAGGTGTCCGCTCGGGTGGACGAGCACTCCGAGGACGGAGGACAGCAGCTCGCGCTGGGGGACGCGCCGGAGGGCGACGCGGCGCTGGAAGTCGTGCTGTCGCGGCTGGCGTCCACGTTGGGGGAGGCGTCGCTCTTCGCGGCGGGCCTGGAGGCGGTCCACCGGCCCGAGGCGGCCCATGGAACACGGGCCTTCCGGCCCCCGGAGGCGCGGCGGGGCCTGTCGGCGGAGTTGCTGGAGCCGGCGCCCGGCGCGCCTCGGTGTCGGCGGCCTCACGGGAGCGTCCCTCCCGGCTGCTGGCGGAGCCGGCGTGTCTGGACGCGGAAGTGGCGGAGTCTGGACGCTTGCTGGCCGCGCGCATGGCGGGCCGGCGGCACCGGGTGACGGCGCTCACGGGGCCGGAGCGGCTGGGCGGGGAGTGGTGGTCGGAGACGCCCTTTCAACGGGACTACTACCGGGTCCACTTCGAGGGGCTGGGGCCCGCCTGGGTGTTCCGCGACGGACGGGATGGACGTTTCTACCTCCAGGGACTGTTCGACTGAGGCCCGGCGGCCCAGCATAGTGGCCTCGTCCCCGTCTCCCAGGTTCCCCGTCATGCGCGTCCTCCGTCCCGCGGCCGTCCTGCTTTGCCTCCTGCTCGCTTCGTGCGCTCCGCGTCAGGTCCGCCCGCCGGGGGCCCTGCGCAAGGTGGTGGTGGTGGTGGGCTCCCGGGTGGATTCGCTGCCGACCTTCACGTACCGGCAGGACATGATGGGGGAAGGCAATCCCCGTTCGGTGCTCGTCAGCCAGGCCCAGGCCACGCTGAGTGAGCGGGGCTTCGAGGTGGTGGGGACGCGCATCTCCCAGGCACCGTCACCCACCATCCACGAGGTGGTGGCGATGATCCAGGACAACGAGGCCGAGGCCGGAGTGGTGGTGGTGCTGAACTGGGTGGACGTGACGTCCGCCCAGCTGATGGGCCGCGCGGAGGTGCTGCTGGAGACGGGGGTGGTGGCACCCAACGGCAAGCTGCGGTGGAGCAACCCCACGCGCACCGTCTCCACGATTGGCATGTACCAGGCGCAGACGGACTTCCGCTCCTACCTGCGCAAGGCGGTGGTGGAGGCCATCCAGGCCATTCCGTGAGCCTCGGGCTCGGGCCGGCTCAGGGGGCCTTCTTCGGGCTGGCCAGGCGCAGGTGTTCGTAGACGGTTTCGGCGCGAAGGTAGAGGAACTGGGCGTCGCCGAAGGCCAGGGTGTCCCCGTCGTGGAGCAGCACCTGGGCGCGGTAGCCCAGGGGGGCGCCGTTGATGAAGGTGCCGTTCATGGACTCGGCGTCACGCACGGAGAAGCCGCCGCGGGCGGCGTTCCAGCGCATCGTGGCGTGATGCTGGGAGACGGACGGGTCGGGCACCACCAGGTCGCACGCCTCGGTGCGGCCGACCGTCAGCTCCTCGCCGTCCACGGAGGGCTGGAGGAAGTGGACCTCCAGGTTGTCGAAGTCGCGGAGCATGGCGAGCAGCCGCTCGTCCATGTACGCGCGGTGTGCCATGCCGACGGTGCGTGCCGCCAGGCCCGGCTGTGCTGGCCGACGAGCTCCACGGGCTGCTGGATGAGGGCCACAGGGCCGGACGCGGCCCGGAACGCGTCCAGCGAGGCACCGGCGAAGGGGCGGAGCTGATTCACGGACACCATGAGGGCCTCCACCCTACGTGCAAGTGGCGGGGACGGGAAGCGCCGCGTCCACGTCTTCCGCCGTGGCGTGTTGGGGGCTGGCGTGGGAGCGTGGAGGTGGATGCGGGTACTCGTCACGGGAGCTGCGGGCTTCATTGCCCACCACGTCAGCGCGCGGCTGCTGGCGCGCGGTGATGCCATCATCGGCGTGGACAACCTGGACCCGTCCGGAGACGTGGCGTTGAAGCACGCCCGGCTGACGCGGCTCGGCACGCTGCCGGGGGCGACGGGCTTCACCTTCCGTCCCGTGGACGTTACCGACACCTCCTCGCTGCGAGCGCTCTTCGAGGAGATGCGCCCCGAGGCCGTGGTGCACCTGGCCGCGCGTGTGGGCGTGCGGGCGCCAGCGGGCACCGCGCAGGCATACGTGGACGCCAACGTGTCGGGGTTCCTCCAGGTGCTGGAGCAGGCCAGCGCCGCCCGGGTGCGGCACCTGGTCTACGCGTCCTCCAGCTCCGTGTATGGCGCGGGCTCGGCGCCGCCGTTCCAGGAAGGCGCCGCGGCGGACCACCCGCTCAGCGTCTACGCGGCCACAAAGCGCGCCGATGAACTGCTGGCGCACGCGTACAGCCATCTGCACGGGCTCCCCACCAGTGGCCTGCGCTTCTTCACGGTGTACGGCCCCTGGGGACGACCCGACATGGCCCCCTGCGCTTTCTCCGGGCCCTGCGTGACGGCACCGAGCTGGCCCTGCATGGCGACGGCCGGATGCAGCGCGACTTCACCTACGTGGAGGACGTGGCGGAGGCCGTGGTGCGCGTGCTGGACCGGCCGCCCCCAGGGGCACCTCGCCATCGCGTCCTCAACGTGGGCCGGGGCGAGCCTGTTTCGGTGCGGGCCTTCCTCTCCGTCCTGGAGCGGCTCCTGGGCGCCCGGGCGCGGGTGAAGCCCACGCCCGCGCAGCCTGGGGAGATGGACGCGACCTGGGCGGATCCTTCCGCGCTGGAGCGGGAGACGGGATTCCGGCCGCGCGTCTCCGTGGAGGAGGGGCTGACTCGGCTGGTGGCGTGGTTCCACGAACAGTCGGGCACCTGAGGCAGAACGACGAGACGTGGCTGGGCGTCTTCAACGTGCCTCGAGGTGGGGCCTTCGTGCCGGCTACCCGGACGTCACCGTCACCTGACCATGCTCCACGCGCCACACCTCGGAGGTGCAGGCCTGGGCGAAGGACGTGTCATGCGTGACGAGCATCAGCGCGCCGGGGTACTCGCGCAGCGCCGCCTCCAGCCTTTCGATGGACGGCAGGTCCAGGTGGTTGGTGGGCTCGTCCAGCACCAGGGCCCAGGCGTGTTGGCCCAGGCCCCGGGCGATGAGGAGCTTGCGCACCTCGCCGGGGAGGGCTGCTCGGAGGCGAGCAGCCGCTCCGGGTCCACGCCGAGCGCCGCGACGAGTGACAGCACGCGTCCGCGTTCCTCGGGCGGCAGTGCGCGCACGGCGTCCAGCGTGGCCCGGGCCTCGTCCGCGCTGACGTCCTGGGGCAGGTAGAGCACGCGCTCCAGCGGAATGCGCGCGTTCTCCAGCAGTGCGCGCACCAGGGTGCTCTTGCCGGCGCCGTTGGGCCCTTCGATGCGCACGCGGGCTTCGCGGCTCACGGAGAGATTCACGGGGCCCAGCAGCTCCACGTCACCGGCGCGGAGGCCGGGCACGTCCAGCGTGAAGAGCCACGGGTTCGGCGCGCGCACGTAGTCCAGGAAGACGGAGCGGCCCACCGTCTTGTCCGCGGTGAACTCGCCCACGGCCTCACTGACGCGCTCCAACTCGCGCCGTGCATTGCCCACGCGCCGTCCGGCCCCAGCCTCCGCCCAGCCGGCAACGACCTTGGCGCCCATGGAGCGGGCGTCGTTGTCGTATTTGTTCTTCAGTCGCTTGCGGGTGTGCCGTGCGGCATCCGCGGACTGTTGCTCGCGCCGGGCCTGGTCCAGCAGATGCGCCGCACGGCGTTGTTCGGCGCGGGCTTGCTGGTGGGTGGCGATTTCAGCCTCACGCTCGGCTTCCCAGTGCGCCCGCGCGGCGGTGTATGCGCCGGGCCACAGCCGCGCGCTGCCATGGTGGACGCGCAGCGTGGAGGTGGTGAGGGACTCCAGCAGGTCACGGTCGTGTGACACCACGATGCCCAGGCCCCGGAAGCGGCGCAGCGCGGAGACCAGCCATGTGCGGGCCTCCGCATCCAGGTGGTTGGTGGGCTCGTCCAGGAGCAGCAAATGGGGCTCCGCGGCCAGGGCGGCGCCCACCTGCCACCGCTTGCGCTCGCCCGGGGACAGCGTGGGCCAGCGCTCCAGCGCGGTGACGTCCAGGCCCAGCTGGCCGTGCAGCCGCCGCGCGACGGAGTCCCACGACTCCGCGAAGGCGGAGATGTCGGGCGTCAGCGCCTCCACCTCCTGCCGGCAGAGGCGGAGGGTGGGGGCGGAGGGCTCGAACTGAAGGTGCCCCTCGGTAGGCGTCAGCTCTCCCGCCAACAGCCGGAGCAGGGTGGACTTGCCGGCGCCATTGGCACCCACGAGCCCCGTCCAGCCAGGGGACAGGTGGAAGTCGACATCAGAGAGGACGGGAACGGCGTCAGAAAAAGCGAACGAAACGCGGTGCGCGCGCACGGAAGACATAAAGGAAGCTCCTGAATCCAGGGCGCAAGCCAGCCCGAAGGCGGCTCAGCGCGGGAACGTCAACGGACCTGGGAATTCAGCGAAGCGTCCTCAAGGGTGCGTCTGACCTCTCGTTGGGAGGGGGCGTCAATCCCTCCTGGGGATGGCTGCAATCTATGTCCAGACGCGCGCCGGAATGCAACCCCCGCCTTCATGGAGGCAGGGGGCTCTCCTCCGGCAGTGCGTCCGGCAGTCACACATCAACCTGCCGCGGGCGCCGCGAAGTTCCCCGTGTGGCGGGAGAGTCGCCACGCGCCGATGGAGGCCAGCAGGGCGCCCAGCATGGCAAGCAGCAAGGCGAGCGCCACGTTGTGCAGCGCCTCGAAGGTGCCGATGAAGAGCACGCGCGGGCCCTGGTCCCACAGCGGGCCGCTATAGGCCTGCAGGAGGGAGAGGATGCCGGTGGCGAAGCCGAGCGTGCCGGCAATCAAGGTGCAGAGTCCAAGCGACAGCATCAGCGGCACGTAGCGCGGCGCGGGCCGGCGTGCGTACTGGACGCAGGTGGCGATGAGCGCGATTCCCGCGAGCAACGTGGGGTACATCCCCCAGCCTCCTGCGATGAAGATGTTCTGCATGCTCCCCTCCGGTGAGTGTGTTCGGAGGCTCTGACAGCCGGACACATGGAAGGTTCCCGCGAAGTGACGGCGCGTGCTGGGGGTGTACAGGAGGGCACGCCGTCTGCTCGGCCCCTGGTGGCGCAATGGACCGTCGTCCTGGATGCGCGAACGCGAGCCCTGCTCCGTGTCCCGCGGGAGGCGCATTCCTCCCGCGGGGGCTGCCTACGCCTGCTCAGTCGTCCTGCGTGTCCAGGGCGGGCCGCGGACGCCGAGGGGCCACGGCGGGCGTGCTGCCGGGGAGGGTGGCGTGTTCGGGGACCACCGTGTTCCGGGCAATGGCCTGGGTGCTCAGGCTCGCGGCGGAGCGGGCCGGCGCCGGGGCGGGCCGGCGGCATCCCCCGTCTGCGCGAAGACCTCCTTGAGGGTGGCGACGGCGCCCAGCGTGGCGGTGGCCTCGTAGGGGACGAAGATCTTGTTGTCGCCCTTGCCCAGCTCCTGGAGGGTCTCCATGTAGCGCAGCGCGAGCACCTCGGGAGTGGCGCGGCCGTTGTGGATGGCCTCGAAGACGAGCCGGGTGGCCTCGGCCTTGCCTTCGGCCTGCAGCATGGTGGCGCGCTTGTGGCCTTCGGCGCGGGCAATCTCGGCGTCGCGTTCGGCCTCGGCGCGGAGGATGCGGGAGATCTTCTCGCCCTCGGCCTGGAGGATGGCGGCGGCCTTGTCGCCCTCGGCCTTGGTGACCTCGGCGCGGCGCTCACGCTCGGCGGTCATCTGCTTGGCCATGGCGGCCTTGATGGCCTGGGGCGGCTCGATTTCGCGCAGCTCCACGCGCGTCACCTTGACGCCCCACTTCTCGGTGGCCTCGTCCAGCACGATGCGCAGCTTGGTGTTGACCGTCTCGCGGCTGGTGAGCGTCTGGTCCAGCGTCAGCCCGCCCATGATGTTGCGCAGGTTCGTCATCGTGAGCTGCTCGATGGCGAGCGCGAGGTTCTCCACCTGGTAGAGCGCCTTCGCGGGCTCGACGATCTGGTAGTAGATGACCGAGCCGACCTCCATGTTGACGTTGTCGTGGGTGATGACCTGGACGGTGTCGAAGCCCATGACCTGCTCGCGCAGGTCCACGAGGTTGCTGCGCATGAAGCGGTTGCCCGTGCGCATCTCGATGGCGCGAGGGGCATCCACGAAGGGGACGAGGTAATTGAGGCCGCTGCTGGCCGTCTTGTAGAACTTGCCCAGCCGCTCCACGACCATGACCTTGGCCTGCGGAACGATGCGGATGCCGGTGGCGGCGACGCCCACCAGGATGACCGCGAAGATGCCGAAAATCGTCACGATTTCCATCTCGCCTACTCCTTCCTCGGGTCCCCTGGGGGAACCGGCAACGACGCCGTCGGTCGGCGCACCCAGAGTTTGAGACCTTCCACCTGCTCCACCGTGACGAGTTCGCCCTCGGGCACCGGGCCCGACAGGGAGCGCGCCGTCCACAGCTCGCCATTGATGCGCACCGTGCCCCCGAGCGGGTCGCCCAGGGACTCCACCACCACCGCCTCCTGGCCAAGCATGGCCTCGATCCCTGTCTTCAAATGCGTGGCGTCGCGCATGAAAACGCTTTTGAAGAGGGTGCGGGAGGCCGCGAACAGGGCGACGGAGACGGCGGTGAACAGGTAGAGCTGGCCGTTGAGGCTCAGGCCCAATGCCGCCCCGATCGAGGAGGCCAGCGCTCCCACGGCGAGCCAGAGGACCATGAAGCTGGTGAGCTGGAGCTCCAGCGCTCCCAGGAGGAGCGCCGCGATCAGCCAGAGCTGCCACGCGGTGGGAGTGAGGTCCATGAAGACATGTTTGTCAGTCGGATCGGCATCCTGTCAAACGGCGGTGGCGCGAGCTTCAAACATCACAGCTCAGGCTTTTGGGTGGAGCGCAGGTCGCTTAACTCCCTGAGGTTTGCCGCAGCCTCGCGGGTGTGCAGGACTTGCTGCGCGGATGCGACATTCACGAATCGCGTAACGAGACAGAGGCAGCGCCTGACGCGTTTGCCAGGCCCGGTTGGGAGCCCGAAGGAGGGCGCCGCCCGATCTGTCCGGCAATCAGCAGTCGCCCCCTTGCACGGATCGCCCTCATCCGCGTCAACCCATGAAGTCGCTTGCCCGCACCGCGAAGATCCAATCTAGCGCCTGAACGCCTGTTCGGCATCTAGATCCGGGCGTGGACTACGCCGAGCTGGTCTGCCGCTCCAACTTCTCGTTCCTTCGCGGGGCCTCGCATCCGGAAGAGCTGGTGGCCACGGCCGCGAGGCTCGGGCTGGGTGCGCTCGCGCTGACGGACGCGGATGGCCTGTACGGCGTGGTGAAGGCGCACCTGGCCGCGAAGGAGCACGGGGTGCGGCTCATCCTGGGCGCCGAGCTGACGCTGGAGGACGGCCCACCGGTGGTGGTGTACGCGGCGGATGGGACGGGGTACTCGAACCTGTGCGCCCTGGTGTCCCAGAGCCGGATGACCCACCCCAAGGGCGAGGCCGGGCTGCCGTGGCGCGCGGTGGCGGACCGGTCCGCGGGGCTGCTCGCGCTCCTTCCCGCGCCCGCGCCCTTCGAGCAGGTCGTCTCGCTGGCGGAGGCCTTCCCGGAGCGCTTCCACGTCGGCATCTGCCGGACCCTGTCCGCGGGAGACGCGGAGCGCGAGGCCCGGGCGGAGCGGCTGGCGCTGGAGCTCGGCGTGCCGCTGGTCGCGCACAACGACGTGCACACGCACCACCGCCGGCGGCAGGCCTTGCAGGACGTGCTGGTGTCCATCCGCCACGGGACGTCGGTGGACCGGGCGGGGACGCGGCTGTTGCCCAACGCGGAGCGGACGCTGAAGTCCCCACGGGACATGGCGCGCCTGTTCGCGGACCGGCCGGAGGCCCTGGCGCGCGCGGCGGAGCTGGCCTCGCGCTGCCACGCTTCATTGGATGACTTGCACTACCGCTTCCCGGAAGAGGACCTGCCCGAAGGTCGCACCGCGGACGCGCACCTGCGCGTGCTGACATACGAAGGACTGCGGTTCCGCTATCCGGAAGGGGTGCCCCCGGCGGTGGTGAAGCAGATTGAACACGAGCTGAAGCTCATCGCCGCGTTGGACTTCGCCGGCTACTTCCTGGCGCTGTGGGACATCGTCCGCTTCGCCAGGGCTCGGGGGATTCTCTGCCAGGGGCGGGGGAGCGCGGCGAACTCGGCGGTCTGCTACGCGCTGCAGATCACCGCCATCGACCCGGTGCGGATGGGCCTGTTGTTCGAGCGCTTCCTGAGCATGGAGCGCAAGGAGCCGCCAGACATCGACGTGGACTTCGAGCACGAGCGCCGCGAGGAGGTCCTCCAGTACGTCTACGAGAAGCACGGGCGTCGGCACGCGGGCATGGTGTGCGAGGTCATCTGCTACCGGGGCCGGCTGGCGCTGCGTGAGACGGGCAAGGCGCTGGGCCTGTCGTTGGACCAGGTGGACCGGCTGTCGAAGGTGTCCGCGTCGAACGGCTTCGACGTGACGCCGGACGTGCTGCGCGAGGCGGGCCTGTCCGCGGAGGACGGCCGGGTCCAGAAGACGCTGGCGCTGGCCATGGAGCTGGAGGGCTTTCCCCGGCACCTGTCCATCCACGTGGGCGGCTTCGTGATGACACGCGAGCCGCTGACGGAGCTGGTGCCGGTGGAGAACGCGGCGATGCCGGGCCGCACCGTCATCCAGTGGGAGAAGGACGACATCAACGCGGTGGGGCTGCTGAAGGTGGACCTGCTGGCGCTGGGCATGTTGACGGCACTGTCGAAGTGCTTCGCGCTGATTCGCGAGCACCACGGGCGGGAGCTGTCCCTGGCGACGGTGCCGGCCGAAGACCCGAAGGTCTACGACATGCTGTGCGAGGCGGACACGGTGGGCGTGTTCCAGATTGAGAGCCGGGCACAGATGAACATGCTGCCCAGGCTTCGACCGAGGACGTTCTACGACCTGGTGGTGGAGATCGCGCTCATCCGCCCGGGGCCCATCGTCGGCAACATGGTGCATCCCTTCCTGCGCCGGCGGAACGGCCAGGAGCAGGTGGAGTACCCGAGCGAGGCGGTGAAGGAGATTCTCGGCAAGACGCTGGGGGTGCCGCTCTTCCAGGAACAGGCGATGAAGCTGGCCATGGTGGCGGCGGGCTTCACTGCGGGCGAGGCGGACGGACTGCGGCGGGTGCTGAGCCACAAGCGCGCTGAATCCATGCTGTTGCAATACCGGGGGCGCTTCGTGGAGGGCTGCGTGTCGCGGGGGTACACACGCAAACAAGCCGAGGAGTGGTTCGACAACTTCCGGGGCTTCGCGCACTACGGCTTCCCGGAGAGTCATTCAGCGAGCTTCGCGTTGATTGCGTATGCGTCCAGTTGGCTGAAGTGCCACTACCCGGCGGCCTTCACGGCGGCGCTGTTGAACTCGCAGCCCATGGGCTTCTATGCGCCGCACACGTTGGTGGCGGACGCGCAGCGGCATGGCGTGGTGGTGCGGCCGGTGGACGTGCGGCACTCGAGCTGGGACTGCACGCTGGAGGAGGGCGGGGCCGCATTGCGGCTGGGGCTCCGGATGGTGAAGGGCCTGGGCGAGTCCGCGGGGCGGCGCGTAGCGACGGCGAGGCGCGAGGGCTTCCGTGACGTGGGTGACCTGGCGCGGTGGTCGCGGGCGCCCCGGCACGAGCTGACGCGGTTGGCCCTGGCGGGCGCCCTGTCGTCGCTGTGTGGCTCCCGGCGTCAGGCGCTGTGGGAACTCCAGGCGCTGGGGCCGCTGGACTCGGATGACCTGTTCTTCGGCATGGCCATGGACGGAACGGCGGTGGAGCTGCCGTCCATGGATGTGTTGGAGCGGGTCTGCGCGGACTACGACACGGTGGGACTCTCGCTGGAGAAGCATCCGCTGGAGCTGCTGCGCCCGGTGCTGAAGCAGCAAGGCGCGGTGACGGCGGAGGGACTGAAGAAGGTGGCCCACGGGCGGAGGGTGGCGGTGGGCGGCATGCTCATCTGCCGCCAGCGTCCACCCACGGCCAAGGGTATCTGCTTCATCTCCCTGGAGGACGAGACAGGCATCGCGAACCTGGTGGTGCCTCCGGACGTGTACGAGCGGTGCCGGAAGGACATCCATGGCGCGCTCTTCCTGGTGGGAGAAGGCGTCCTGGAGCGCTCCGGCAAGGTGACGAACGTGAAGTCCAGTCGAGTGGCGTCATTGCATGGACAGCGGGGGGCGCTGCCTGGGTAGGGTGAGCGCGCCTTCTCCGGGCTGCGCTGAAGCACGGGGCTTCAGCTTCGCGCGCGCTGCGTCAGCGCAGGTGCATGAACACCCGGGGTGAGGCGGGCAGCTCCACGTCGGGGGTGGTGAGCAGGCACGTCACCCGGGAGCCCCCGGGGAATGGCAACCATCCGGAGCGCAGCATCAGGTGGGCCGGCGTGCACGGGGTCCGCAGCATCGCCGCGCAGTCGGCCCCTTGGGCCACCATGTCCTGCATGGCCACCCACAGCAGCCGCCGTTGCTCCGAAAAGGGCAGCCCGTCCTGGAAGGCGAGCAGGTCCACCAGTCCTGTCGTCAGGAGGCCTCGGGCCGTCATCTGGAGGGTGTAGTAGTTGACCATGCCCTGGATGACGCCATCTCGCTCCAGGACGAAGGTGCGCGGGATGTCACGGAACTGGAGCTGGTGGGCCAGGCGCTCCGAGGTGTAGGCGTAGCCCAGGTTTACCGGCCGCATCATCTTCTGGACCAGGGCCATGCACTGCGGCAGGTCCCGGGGTTGGTAGGCCCGGATGCCGTCGGCGCACGCCGCCAGGAAGCCCCGGTGGTGGAGCGGACGCGTGAAGGTGAGGAACGCGCGCTCGGCGGCGCTCAGCGACCAGCGGACCGCCTTCTCCGTGTTGAAGATGTGCAGCCACATGCCCAGGTCGTTGAGGTAGCGCGTGTGGCTCCGCTGGCCCCAGAAGCCCTGGCCCAGGGTGCCGCCGGCCACGCAGCCCAAGGTGAGCGCGGCGCCGCGCTCGCGGTGGCGTGCCTGCATGGTGTCCGACAGCTTGATGCCAATTCCCTGGCCCCGGCTCTCCGGCGCCACGCTGACCCAGCTCCCGTAGGTGCCATCCACCTGCCGCGGGCCAAGCTGGATTTTCGCCGGCTCCGCCAGGAAGGCCCCCACCAGCTTGCCCTTTGAATACGCCCCCAGCAGATAGTCCCGGTCCGCCAGGGGATTGCTGAAGAGCAGCCAGTCGAAGAAACGCTCGTCCCAGACTGTCAGTCCCATCTTCACGCCGTAGGTGCGCTGCCAGACGCTGTTGATGAACTGGGATGCTTCCTTCGCGTCGCCCTCGAAGGTGCGGACCTCAACCATGACGGGCCTCGGGCGCGGAGATGGGCGCCGGTGCCGAGGCAGGAACGGAGACGCCGTTCATGTGCTCCAGGGTGGCGGCGGCCGGGTGCTGGCCAAAGAGATGCGTGTACAGCGCGCGCGTGGTGGGGATGAGGGCATTCCAGTCGGGGAGGTGGATCTTCTCCGGACCGACGAGCACCTTCGCGTAGATGGCCTCGTAGACGCGCTTCACCGTGTTGGGCGCGATGGCGTCCACATCGAACGCGGGCACCAGTCCCACCAGCTTGAAGCCGCGGTGCTCGGCGTTGCGCTGCGCCCGGGCCATCTTCAGGGTGGAGTAATAGAGGACGACCTCGGCGCCGATGTTGCGGCCCACCTCCTCCAGCAGGGAGATGCCGAACTGGCCCAGGCCCAGGCCTCGCTGAGAGGGTTCAACGGCCCCCATCGCGGCAGACAACTGCAGGCCGCGAGCGTTCTTCTCCAGCGTCAGCAGCCCAATGACTTCCTGGGTGTCCCGATCCCTTCCCAGAATCGCATACACCGGCCGATCCGGAGACTCACCCTGGATACAGACATACTGCTCATAGAAAGCGGGCTCCAGGTGCCGGCTCTCCGTGCCGACCCGGATGTCCGGGTACCACTTCTCCAGAAGCGCCGTGACCTGAACGACGGAGTCCCGCGAGAGCTGCTCCAGGCAGCAGTTCTCGGGTGGTCTGAGCCCCCCCATCATCTCGTCCAAGCTTCGCCATTGCATCGTGTGCATGGTGAGCATGATTCGAGATTGTGGATGCATTGCGCAGCTGGTTTTTTCTGTCTCTTGGTGGGTATGTCTTTGGCCGATCAAGTCTCCCGTTGAAGCGTGGTGTGTTACACAGGCGCCGCGTTTGGGAATGGGCAGGTGATGTGCGGGCTCGGATTGAGGGGAGGGGCGTCGTCTGCGAACCGACGTCCATAGGCCTTCAAGGGTGCCCGCCCCGGAGGGAGGGGCAGGGCGGCCCCTGGGATAGGAATTGCGTGTAAATGATTGAGGCTGTTTGGATGTGTCGTGTTGTTTCGGGCTGGTGCCAGACGCGGCACCTCAGGCCAGGAGCCGGACATCCTCCAGGCTCGCGGCCGGTTGGATGAGGTCCACGCCGTGCGAGGCGAAGCGCCGTGCCGCCGCCTTGCTCCGGGGGCCGTGGCCGTGCTCCAGGCACCACTGCGCATGGGCGCAGAGCAAGGCCAGCTCCAGCGTCCGTCCCAGCGTCAGCGAGAAGCGCCGGGCGCCAGCCTCCAGGGTTGCGGGGTCCTCCATGGCACCGGCCACCCAGGCCCGTGCGTGCTCCAGCGCGCCCTGGGCCGCGTCGACACAGGGCCGCAGGCCCGCGTCCCGGGTCTGGCCCAGGCGGCCCTCCACCTCGTGGAAGAACGCCTCCAGCGCACCTTCCTTCGCCAGGGCGCGCAGGGTGTCCAGGGAGAGGACGTTCGTGGTGCCTTCCCAGATGGACAGCACCTGGGCGTCGGCCTGGAGCCGCGGAATGCCCGTGTCTTCCACGTAGCCCGCGCCGCCGAAGGCCTCCGCGACTTCAGAGGTGACGTGCACCACCTGCCGGCCGGTGGTCAGCTTCGCCAGGGGCGTCACCAGTCGCTGCAGGAGCAGCTCCTGCTCGGTGGCCGTCTTCGCCTCCATGCGGCCCAGCAGCTCCACGGCGCGGAAGGCCAGCAGGAACCCCGCCTGGAACTCCGCCTCCAGCCCCGCCAGGGTGTCCATGTGCAGCGGCTTGTCCGCCAGCTTCGCGCCGAACTGCACCCGCCGCTGGGCGTAGTCCCGGGCCAGGGCCAGCGCCCGGCGCATGGCCCATGCGGAGCCCACCGCGTTCCAGGTGCGTGTCACATTCAGCATCCACGCCATGTTCCGGATGCCATCCGTCAGCCCCGCCACGGGAATGGCCAGCGCGCCATCCAAGGTCAGCTCCGCCGTGGGCACCTTGCGCGTTCCCAGTTTGTCTTTGAGCCGGTTGATCTGGATGCCATTGAGTCTTCCGGCCGCGTCCCGTGTCTCCACGTAGAACAGGGCCAGGCCCTTGCCGCCGGGGCCGTTGCCTTCCGGACGCGCCAGCGTGAGCGCCATCTGCGCCGTCGTCGCGGAGGTGAACCACTTCGTTCCAGACAGCCGCCAGCCCTCCGGGGTCTGCCGGGCCACCGTCTGCGTGAGGCCCACGTCCGAGCCGCCGGTGCGCTCCGTCATCCACTGCCCGGACGTCCACGCCGTGGCCGGGTCCCGGGACGTCAGGTGGGGCAAGGCGCGGTCGATGAGCGCCGTGTTGCCCAGCGTGAGCAACGAGCGCGCCGCGCCGTCCGTCATCGCCAGTGGGCACGAGTACACGTCCAGCGACGCCTGCACGAGGTAGTTGAGGATGAACTGGTGGACGCGGCTGAGTTCGGCGTTCTTCTGCTCGTAGGCCGTGGCCACCAGTCCGCGCCGCGCGGCCAGGGCCTCGGCTTCCTTCCACAGCGGCGACACCTCGATGTGGTCGACGCGGTGGCCCCACGCATCCCACTGGGTCAGCTCCGGCTCGTTCAGCCGGTCGCGGAGCTGGAAGCGGTAGAAGTAATCCCCACCCAGCTCTCCCAGCTCGCGGAACTCATCTGTCAGCGCGTGCCGCAGGTCCTCGGGGAGGGTGCGGGCCAGGTAGCTCTGGAGCAGCGCATCGTCGTCGTACTGATTGCCCAGCCTCGGCGGTTCCTGGAAGAAACTCATGCGCCAAGGGTAGCACCCATGTTCCGGCCCGGGCGCGTCTCGCGGTGTGAGGGCATTCAGGCCGGAACGTGGGTGATGCCGCCTGGCGGCCTACGGCTGCAGGGTGAACGTGTAGTTCGCCCCGTAGTCGGAGTCCCAGCGGCGGCAGGTGCCACGGTCCCAGTTCTCGAACCAGAGCTGCACGGAGGTGGCCCCGACGGGCGGGATGATGGTGACGGGGGTTCCCGTGCGCGTATAGCCGCTGGTGGTGGTGACGCTCTTCTCGCCCATCACCCCGTTGTTGAAGCGCCAGCGCACACCCACGTCCCACGTGGGCGCGCCGTTGTAGAGCAGCCGGCACTCGGGCAGGCGCGCGATGTCGTAGTCCACGACGAAGGGCTGGCCCTGGCGGGGCGTGCCCACCACGTGCTCCACCCAGCCCTGCTGGAACACGAGCGTCGCCGTGGGCGTGGCGCTGGCCTCCAGGACGTTGAACTGGAAGTTGCCGCCGTAGTTGGAGTCGTAGTGCTCGCAGCCCGGGCTGGACACGAGGAACCACAGCTCCAGCAGGCCCTGCGCCTGCAGGTCCAGCGTCGGTCCATTGCCGGTGACGGGCGCGCCCGCCACATCGAAGCTGGCCGGCGCGGAGCCGTTGATGCGGTAGTGGCCGGTGATGCTCCACGCGGGGCTGCCGTCGGGGTTGTTGACGCGGCACTGCGGCAGGCGCGCGGTGTTGTAGACGACCTGCACCTGGCCCCCCTCGGTCAGCACCTCCGACTGGTGGATGGTCCAGTTGCCATGGAAGGAGAGGGTGGGCGTCGTCTGCGCCGCTGCGGAGGTTCCGAGCAGGAGCAGGGGCAGGGCGAGGACGGACAGAAGTCGCTTCACGAAGAGCTCCAATGCGAATGATGGGGGTGGGCTTCGCGCGCCGCGCAGGCGGGCGGAGGCGCGCGCACTATCGACGAGGAGGCTGACAGGAACACTTGGGTTCAGTGCTTTTCTGTTTGTTCTGCAACTCCGTTTCGTCCAAACCGGACCGATGCGGTAGGCTCCGGCGCGAACACCCTGGAGCGAGCACCGCATGTCCCTGTTCAGGCGACCGCCATCCCCGGACTCCGGCTCGTCGAGCGACGAGTCCAGCCGCAGCGTCACCCCCGTGGAAACGGCCGTGGTGCCGCCCGCGGCGCCCACGCCGGTGCTGTCGGGGCCTCCGCGCCCGCGCGTCGGTGTCACGGGGATGACCGCCGCGCTCCCGCCGCGTCCCCCGGGCGCCGTCACGGGCTCACGTCCCGCGCTGCCACCGGAGCCGGACGAGCCCGACTTTCCCACCGAGCGTCGCGCCTCGTCCTCGCCGCCGGACCGCCGTGCTCCGCCGCCGGCACCGGCCACGCTGCCGTCCGTCATCGTCGCCCCGCCTGAGCGCCGTGGGCCCGGGCCGTCCCAGTACTCGGGCCCGGACCGACGAGGCAGCGCCGCCAGTCCGCAGTACAACGGCCCGGAGCGCCGGACGTCCCGGCGGCAGGGAGAGGAAGGCGGCGCCGGCCCGGGCGACCGTTTCTGGCCCGCCCAGCCACGCACCCTGGGCGAGACGGGCCTCAACACCACCTTCGTGGAAGAACTGGTCCTCAAGGCGCTCTTCTTCGCCGGTGAGATGCGCGGCATGGACATCGCCGCGCGCCTTCAGCTGCCCACCACGCTGGTGGACGACGTCATCGAAGGACTGCGCCGCCAGAAGTACATCGACATCCGCGGCGGTGGCGGCTCGGGCGTGGGCAAGTCGACGATGATCTACCAGCTCACCACGTTCGTGACGGACGTGCTGCGGCAGGTGCTCGACCGCAACCGCTACAACGGCCCCGCGCCCGTGCCCTTCCTGGAGTGGGCGGCCGCCGTGAAGAAGCAGACCGTGCGAGGCAACCGCATCACTCGCGCGCGCATGCAGGACAAGTTCGGCGACCTCATCATCAAGGACTACATCTTCGACGGCATCGGTCCGGCGATGAACTCCGGCCGCGCCATCTTCTTCTACGGGCCCCCGGGCAACGGCAAGACGGCCATCTGCCAGGGCATGGTGAACTGCTTCGACGGGGACATCTTCATCCCCCACGCCATCCTCATCGACGACTTCGTGGTGCGCATCTTCGACGCCAACCTCCACAAGGTGGTGGAGGACGAGCCCGGAGCGCCGCCGTATGACCGGCGCTGGGTGCGCTGCCGGCGCCCGCTCGTCGTCGTGGGCGGTGAGCTGACGCTGGAGATGCTGGACCTCGTGTACTCGCCGGAGGTGAAGTACTACGAGGCGCCGTTCCAGATGAAGGCGAGCAACGGCATGCTCCTCATCGACGACTTCGGCCGGCAGAAGGTGTCCCCCAAGGACCTGCTCAACCGGTGGATCGTCCCGCTGGAGAGCGACGTCGACATGCTCACCCTGCACACCGGCAAGAAGCTGCAGGTGCCCTTCGACGTGTTCGCCGCCTTCTCCACCAACCTGGACCCCAGCGACCTCGTGGATGACGCCTTCTTGCGCCGCGTCCGCTACAAGCTGGAGGTGCAGCGCCCGGACGAGGAGCAGTTCCACGACATCTTCCAGGTCATGTGCCGCAAGCGCGGCGTGCCCTACAACGCGGCGGCGGTGGACTACCTCATCGACGCGCACTACCGCCCGGTGGGGCGTCCGTTCGCCGCCTGCCAGCCGCGTGACTTGTTGGATCAGGTCATCGACATGGCCCACTACCAGGGCCTGGAGCCGCGCCTGACGACCGAGCTCCTGGACTCCGCCGTGCGCGGCTACTTCGTGCGCTTCGACAAAGACAAGCCGGCGGGGACGTCCGCCTCCGCGGGCTGAGGCTCCCTCATTCGCCCGGGGGCCGGGGCGCGAACGGTCCCCAGGGCGAAGGCTCCAGCCACTGGCGCACCTCGTCCACCGGCACGTTGGCCAGCACGTCCACCAACGACATGCCGTGGACGAAGCGGCCCGGGCGGCCCTGTGCGTATTCGGGGTGGCGGAAGCGCTGCCACAGCACGCGCACGTCCACGTCCCGGAACAGGCCCACCTGGAGGTACAGGGACGAGCCCAACCCCGAGTAGTACGTGTGTGCGCCCAGCTGCCGGCAGTACGCCACCAACCGGGCCGACTTGTCCTCGCCCTGCTTGTCCAAGGTGGAGGCCAGGACCAGGTTCGGCGTCAGGCCCAGCGGCTCGTTGAAGAGCGCCATGCTCGCCAGCAGCACCCGCAGCAGCGAACCCGGGCCCGACTCGCGCGCCGCCGCGTCATAGAAGGGCTCCAGCCGGGGCAGTACCTGCGAAGCGAAGTAGGGCCGCTTCGCGTACAGCGACACCAGCGTGCGCAGGTGCTCGCGGGCCCAGGGCTGACGGGCATCCACCGCCAGGTCCTTGATGAGGGTGTCCCGGTGCGGGTTCTCCAAGGGGATGGACATCCACTGGAACCCGGGCTCCGTGGGCGGGGGCTGGGGGACGTTGTGGGGCAGGGCCACCCGCGTGCGCCGCTGCCAGCCGCGCCGCAGCCACTGCACGTTGTCCAGCACGACGAAGGTCCCCGCGCGGGCCAGCTGCTCGTGGAAATCCACCCACGGCAGGTAGTGCGGCTGCTCGGCGACCACGACTCCAGGGATGCCCGGCACGCGCGGAGGATAGCGTCCTGGCGCCACCCGGTGGCCACCCGTTTGCCCTCCGGCCGGTATGTTTCCACCGGACATGGGGTGCGCCTGACCCCCGCCAGTCAGGACGCCCCTGGCTGGAAATGCCGTGCTACAGAATCATAGTATTTTTCACCCCGTGTGTTTGGGGCCACGGAGCAGGGCGACTGGATGAAGTTCCTGTGTCTCACCTCTGATGACCGGCACCCCGTGGCGGAGGAACTGCGGCGCCAGGGCCAGGCCGTGTTCAGCACCGCCGACGTGGTGGAAGCCGGCGCGGCGCTGGGGCACGGGCCCGTGGACGTACTGGTGGTGGACGCGGCGGACCTGGTGGAGGACGCGCGCTGGCTGGACGCGCTGCGGACGCGGGCGCGTCCCGAGGAGCCGCTGGTGCTGGGGTTGGCGCGGGACGACACCGACGCGGCGCTCGAGCCGCTGCTGGCCGCGGGCGTGGACGAGTTCCTGGTGGAGCCCTTCACCCCGGTGCAGGTGCGCTCACGGCGGTTGTTGCTGGAGCGGCGGGTGGCGGCGCGACGCCAGCGGCGGACGTCCGAGGCGGAGGCGCGGGGCGAGGTGGCGCGGCTGGCCTCCATCATCCAGATGCAGTCGGACGTGGCGATGGCGGGCTACGGGCTCGACGAGCTGATGCGGCTGCTGTGCGAGCGCTCGCGGGTGTTGTGCGGCGCGGACGGCGCGGCGGTGGCGCTGCTGGGGGCGGACACCGACGAGGAGGTGACCTACCTGGTGGCCAGCGGCAGCCTGACGCCCTTCATCGGCTTCCGGCTGAAGGTGGAGGGCAGTCTCACGGGCGCCAGCCTGCTGCGGGGCGAGGTGATGCGCACGGATGACTCGGAGGCGGACGTCCGGGTCAACGTGACGGCGCTGCGCCAGGTGGGCGCGCGGTCGATGATTTGTGTGCCGCTGTGGCGCGAGGGCCGCCCGGTGGGCGTGCTCAACGTCACCAGCCGGCGGCCGAACACGTTCGAGGACCGGGACGTGCGCACGCTGGAGCTGATGGCGGGTCTGCTCGGCGCCGCCATGGGCAACGCGGCCGAGGCCCAGGCGCGTCAGGAGTTGATGGTGCAGAACACGCTGGCGATGGGCGCGCTGGAGGAGTCGCAGGAGCTGTTCGCGTCCTTCATGGACAACATCCCCGCGGTGGCCTTCATGAAGGACGAGCGGGGCCGCCGCATCTGGGTGAACGCGCGCTACAGCCGGTTCTTCGGCTACCCGGTGGGCGCGGACATGTCCAACGTGGCCGACGTGGAGTTGATGCCCGCGGCCTCCGCCGAGCAGTCGCGCCGGGACGACGAGGCGGTGCTGACCTCCGGCAAGCAGAGCATCACCGAGATGATGGTTCCCGCGCGCGACGGCACCGAGCGCCACTGGCTCACCTACCGCTTCATCGTGCGGGAGCGCTCGGGGCGGCGGCTGCTGGCGGGCGTGGCGGTGGACATCACCGACCGCAAGGCCATGCAGGCGCAGCTCGTGGTGTCGGACCGGCTGGCGGCGGTGGGGACGCTGGCGGCGGGCGTGGCACACGAAATCAACAACCCGCTGGCCTTCGTCCTCTCCAACCTGTCGTTCCTCGCGGGCGAACTGCACGCCCTGGCGCCGGAGTTGCCGTCGGGCCGCATGGCGGAGTTGGAGGAGGTGCTGCGCGAGGCCACCGACGGCGCGCACCGCGTGCGGCAGATCGTCCGGGACTTGAGGACCTTCTCCCGGGGCGACGACGAGGTGGCCACCGCCGTCAACGTGCAGGCAGTGCTCGAGTCGGCCATCACCCTGGCGCGCAGCGAGCTGAAGCTGCGCGCGCAGCTGGTTCGCGACTACTGCGAGGTGCCGCTGGTGGAGGGCAACGAGGGCCGCTTCGGACAGGTGTTCCTCAACCTGCTCATCAATGCCGCGCAGGCCATTCCGATGGGCCAGTCGGAGCAGCACGAGGTCCGGCTGAGTCTGCGGAGCACCGGGGACCGCGTCATCATCGAGGTGCGCGACACGGGCGTGGGCATGCCGCCGGAGGTGCGCGCCCGCATCTTCGACCCCTTCTTCACCACCAAGCCGGTGGGCGAGGGCACGGGGCTGGGCCTGTCCATCTGCCACGGCATCGTCACCGGCTTCGGTGGAGACATCTCCGTGGAGAGCGAGGAGGGACGGGGCAGCACCTTCCGTGTCTCCCTGCCGGTGGCGCGGCGCGCGAAGGAGCCGGTGGAGCCGCCGCTGCGCATGCCCCTGGTGGGCTGAGGTCAGCGGCGGAACATGGGCGGGAAGACGCGGGGAGCCTTCTTCTTGCGCAGGCAGCGCACGACCGCGTCCATGTAGCAGGCGGAGAAGGCGCGGCGGCGCAGGCCGGGGCGCCCGCGTCCGGAGCGGTGCCAGAGGTGGTTGTGGACCAGGATGGCCTCGCCGGCGCGCGCCGGCAGGGACAGGACGCGGGATTCCGCGTCGGCCGCCGCCACCGCGTCCGGAGGAATCACCCCGCCCAGGGGCGTCACCAGGCCGCCTCGGTGGCTGCCCGGGACGACTTCCAGACAGCCGCCGTCCTCGGGGGCGTCATCCAGTGCGGTCCAGATCTGCAGCTCCGGTTCGTGGGTGAGCCCCCACAGTCGGCCGCCATCCTGGTGCCAGGGCAGGTTGCTGCCGCCGGCCTGCCCCTTGTGGAAGAGGATGGCGCGGTAGAGGACGATGTCGCCGGGGATGAGCGCCCGGGCGATGCGTTCGAACAGCGGGTTCTCCATCCACGCCAGGAAGCGCGGGTCCTTCTCCAGCTTCTCCAGCTTGCGGTAGTCCAGGGAGGGGCCCTGCCAGCCCAGTCCCAGCGGGGCGTCCTCGTAGCGGCCGGTGGTGGCGTCCGGCTGGAAGAAGAGGCCCGGGTGGACGACCCGACCCAGCATCAGGTCGTCGGCCCGCTCGCGGAGCGCGTCCAGGCCCTCGTCACCCAGCACCCGGCCCAGCTTCGCGTAGCCGTGCTCGGCGTAGTGGGCCAGGGCAGGGCGGATATCGAACCGTTCCACGTCGACGCAAAGCATGGCGCCCCCCTCATACCCCGGGACGCGCCCGTCAGGGCAGGTTGATGCTTGCGCCCCCGGCCCGGGCGCCTCATCGTGGGAAGTGGCATGCCCTACCGTCGCACCACGCGCTTTGTGACTGCCCCGGATGGTACCCGGGTCGCCTGGCATACCCACTTCGGCAACCTCCGGGAGGCCACCGCCGACTCAGAGCTGGTGGCCCGCCCCACGGTGCTGCTGACGAACGGGATTGGCTCCTCGGAGAACTTCTGGCGTTACCTGGTGGGAAACCTGGAGCAGGACCACCGGGTGGTGCACTGGAACTACCGGGGCCATGGCAGCAGCGATGAATCCCTGGGGGACGGGTACCAGATTCGCGTGCACGTGGATGACCTGGAGCGCATCACCGAGGCGGTGATGGCCCGGGGGGATGGGCGGCCGCCGCACCATGTGGCGTTCTCCATGGGCGTGCGCGTCCTGCTGGACCTGTATCGGCGGCGGCCGGACCTGGTTCCGTCCATGACGCTCATCGCCGGGGCGCCGGGGGCGTTCGGCTCGGGGGTGGACTCGACGGGGGCCCGCGCGTTCCTGTCCGCCACCCGGGGCATGCTCAAGCTGGCCACGCCCACGCTGCCGCTGGCGGCGCCCATGGCGCACGCGGTGATGGCCAGCCGCTTCGCCTATCCCCTGGCGCGGATGGTGGGGGCGCTCCGGGCCCGGGCGCCTCGGGCGGACATCGACGAGTTCATGCTCGCCCTGCGCCGGATGAGCCCCAGGGCCTACTGGTACACCCTCCGGGGCATGGTGGAGGGCCATGCCTGGGACGTGGCCAGGACGGTGCAGGTGCCCACGCTCATCGTCGCCGCCAGCAACGATTTGCTCGTTCCGCTGAGGGAGATGGAGCGAATGCGTGACGCAATGCCGCACGCACATTGGATGCGGGTGGATGACGCGGGGCACGCCGGTCTGCTGGAGGCCGGGTCGGAGATCGCCGAGGCCGTGCGTGTCTTCCTCGTGGACCATGGCCTGGAGCCGCCCCATGAGGTCGGGGAGCACGCTCCGGTGCCTCCGTCCTGAGAGGGGAGGCCGGGGAGGATCAAAGCCCGGGTTTGAGTCCAGTGAAATCGGAAACTGCCGCCCGGATTGCGTCGTGGGTGACAGATATGGGATGCAGGGGGTTCTTCAAGTTTCAACGGAGACTCTTTACCCATGCCCTGGTCCTTCCGGCAGATGCTGGCGCCGCTGTCCGCACTGCTCCTTTTCATGTCCGCATGTGGCGATGACCCTGAGGTCAGGCCCGTTTGCGGAAATGGCATCGTCGAGGCTGGCGAGACGTGCGACGACGGCAACCGAAACAACAACGACAGCTGTGACAACAGCTGCCGTCGCCCCGCGCCCGATGCGGGCACCGGGGAGGATGCCGGCACCGAGGACGACGCCGGCACCGGTGAAGAGGACGCTGGCACCGGTGAAGAGGACGCTGGCACCACCGAGGACGCGGGCACCGGTGAAGAGGACGCTGGCACCACCGAGGACGCGGGCACCGGTGAAGAGGACGCTGGCACCACCGAGGACGCGGGCACCGGTGAGGACGACGCTGGAACCGCCGAGGATGGTGGTTCGGGCGAGCCGGACGCGGGTTCGGATGAAGACGGTGGTTCGGGTGAGCCGGATTCCGGCACCGACGCGGGCACGGGCGAGGACGACGCCGGCACCGACGCGGGCACGGTCCAGGTCTCGCTGGACAGCTTCGGTCCGACGGGCACCTTCGCGCGCACCGGCACCACGGGGGCGACGTTCCCCGAGGCGCTGACGGTGCGTCTGCGTGAGGACGCTCCGGCGGAGGTCTGGGTGGAGGTTGCTTCGTCCAGCGCCGTGCTGAACGTGCAGGGTGGTCTGGTGCGCATCGCCCCGGGTGAGCGCTCCGCCACGGTGCAGGTGACGGCGAACCTGGCGGCGGATCCGGAGACGGACAAGGCGACGCTGACGGCCACGCTGGGCAACGACACGCGTGCGGCCACGGTCCGGGTGCTGGCGGCGGATCAGGCCGCTGAGCTGGCCACGCTGTCACCCGAGGTTATCTCGGCGAGCGCTGGCCAGACGCAGGGCTTCACGGTGGCGCTGGACGTTCCCCGGCGCAGGACACGGTCATCCAGCTCGCGCTGGAGCCCGCGTCGCTCGGCACGGTGCCGGCGACGGTGACGGTGCCGGCCAACAGCCTGTCCGCCAAGTTCGACTTCACCGCGGGCAGCACGGGCGGCGAGGGTCAGCTGGTGGCCGCGCTGAACGGTCAGTCCATCGCGGCGGCGGTGCAGGTGACCGCGGGCAGCAGCACGGGCCACGTCGTCATCAGCGAGTTCGCCCCCGCGGGCCCCGGTGGCGCCGGCGACGAGTTCATCGAGCTCTACAACCCGACGTCGAGCGCGGTGGACATCTCTGGCTGGAAGCTCCAGTACAAGTCCGCCACGGGCACCTCCGGCTACAACAGCAGCTTCGCGCTGCCCGCCGGCTCGGTCATCGCGCCGCGCAGCTACTTCCTGGTGGTGTCGTCGGGCTACGCGAGCACGTCGGGCAACACCGTGACGGGTAACGCGAACTGGGGTGGCACCATCGCGATGGGCGGCTCCGCGGGCCATGTGCGCCTGGGCTACCCGGAGATGGCGCTGACCGACGCCATCACCTCGCCGCTGGTGGTGGACACGGTGGGCTACGGCAGCAACGCCAACCAGCCGGAGGGCACGCGCATCGCCACCGTGCCGCCCGTCGCGGGCAGCTACGAGCGCAAGGCCTCGGCCGCGTCGACGGTGGAGTCCATGACCACCGGCGCGGACGCGCTGCTGGGCAACGGTCACGACTCCAACGACAACTCGGCGGACTTCATCCTCCGTCCGACGCGTCAGCCGCAGAACGCGTCGAGCGCGGCGGAGCCGTAGCAGGTCTCCTGTTCGCCCCTACCGCCCGTGTGTGCGGTAGGGGCTGGTAATGCCGCACGGGGCGGGCCATAAGCCTTCCCCGTGCGAGTCGTTTCGTGGAACGTGAACGGACTTCGCTCGGTGCACCGCAAGGGCTTCCTGCCCTGGCTCGCGGGGTGCCGGGCGCAAGTCGTTGGTCTGCAGGAGGTCCGCGCGCGCGCCGACCAGCTTCCCGACGAGGTGCGCTCACCGTCCCGGTGGAAGACGCACTTCGTGGCGGCGGAGCGGCCGGGCTACAGCGGCGTCGGACTGTACAGTCGCCTGGAGCCCGATGAAGTCGTGACGGTGCTCGGCGTGGGGGAGCTGGACGTCGAAGGGCGCCTGCAGATTGCCCGCTTCGGCAAGCTCACCGTGGTGAACGGCTACTTTCCCAACGGCAACGGGAAGGACCGGGACCTGAGCCGCATCCCCTACAAGCTGACCTTCTACCGGCGCCTCTTCGAGCGGCTGGAGAAGCCCCTGCGCGATGGTGGCCGGGTGCTGGTGATGGGGGACTTCAACACAGCGCATCAAGACATCGACCTGGCGCGGCCCAAGGA
This sequence comes from Myxococcus sp. MxC21-1, assembly GCF_032612255.1. NCBI lineage: Bacteria > Pseudomonadati > Myxococcota > Myxococcia > Myxococcales > Myxococcaceae > Myxococcus > Myxococcus sp. MxC21-1. The sequence continues at coordinate 4,632,290 of NZ_CP123278.1, read as the reverse complement.
GAACCGGGAGACGAGCGGCTTCCGGCCCGAGGAGCGCGAGGAGTTCGACCGGTGGATTCGCGCCGGCTGGGTGGACACCTTCCGCCACTTCAACAAGGGTGGGGGGAACTATTCGTGGTGGAGTCAGCGGGCCGGCGTTCGGGAGAAGAATATCGGCTGGAGAATCGACTATGTCCTGGCTTCGCCAGCGGCCATGGCCTACGTGCGCAAGGCTGGCATCCACCCGGACGTGCTCGGCTCGGACCACTGTCCGGTGAGCGTGGACCTGGACCCCGCGGTTCGCTGACGCTTGTTCGAGGCTCTCATGAACGCACTGCTCTCCATCTGGACGTGGATCGAGATTGGCCTGGTGGCGCTGGTTGGCTTCTGTGTGCAGCTGTCGCTGGCCATCCTGACCTGGGCCTTCGACCGCAAGCGTCACGTGACGGGGCGCTGCTTCCGGCTCATCGGCGTCACCGCGGCGAAGCTGACGCCGTTCTGGCGCTTCGGCGTGCACGGCCCGGTGCCGGACAAGCTCGCGCCGAACACGGTGGTCGTGAGCAACCACGAGTCCAACGCGGACCCGTTCCTCATCTCGCACCTGCCGTGGGAGATGAAGTGGCTGGGCAAGGCCAGCCTCTTCAAGATTCCCGTGGTGGGCTGGAGCATGTGGATGGCGGGGGATGTCCCCGTGCACCGCGGCGACCGCGACTCGGCGACGGGCGCCATGGCGAAGTGCCGCCAGTGGCTGGCCAAGGGCATGCCGGTGATGATCTTCCCGGAAGGGACGCGCTCGAAGACGGATGACCTGCTGCCCTTCAAGGACGGCGCGTTCCGGCTGGCCATCGAGGCGCAGGCGGACGTGCTGCCCCTGGCGGTGAGCGGGACGCGGCGGGCGCTGCCGAAGCACTCCTGGCGCTTCGCCACCTCGCGCGGTTTGGTGACGGTGGGCACGCCCATCTCCACCAAGGGGATGACGCTGGCGGACGTGGAGACGCTGAAGAACCTGGCCCGCGAGCAGATCCTGTCGCTGCGGGCTTCGCTGATGCCGCTGACGCGCTCCGGCACCGAGCCGGCCGTGCCGCCGGGGCCGGCCAGCGCCGCGTGACTCAGACGTCCTTGTCGCTCTCGTCGACGATGTGGCAGCCAGTCTCCTCGTCGAGCGCGTCTTCAATGAAGCCGCGCACGATGTCCCGGCCGCCAATCTCGAAGGACAGGCTGACCTTGTCGCCCTTCACCGCCTCGTCCTGATCCACCCTCAGCTTTCCTCCCAGGGCGATGGCGTCCCCGTCGACAGCGGCGCCCTTGTGGACGCGGACCTCTCCGCCCAGGGACACCGCGCTGCCCGTCACCCGGGCTCCGGCTTCGACGATGACGCGGCCCCGGATGGCGACGACGTCCTCCACCACCGCGCCCTTGCGGATGATGACGTTGCCCTCCACGGCGACGCCGTCCTTCACCTTCTCACCGGCCTCGATGATCAGGTCCGTGCCCTGGACGGCGCGGCTTCCGTCCTTCGACTGCGTGGCGCACACCACCTTCCACTTCTGGGGCGGCTTCGCGCCGTCCTCGGCGAAGGCAGGGGTGGCGAGGGCGAGCCCGAGGGCCAAAGTGGCAATGGGGGACGAGCGCATGCGAGGCTCCTGTGAAAGCCGTGACACCGCTGGATACGCGCCTGCACGGAGGCGATTGCGTGCCCACGCCGTTAACTCCCCGGCGTGCGGCTTGCACAACCCTGTCTCCACACCCCACCCAGGAACACGTCCTGTCCGCCACGCCCCTTCGAAATGATGACGTCCGTGACCTGAGCATCTGGGGGTACGCCCTGGGCTACTTCGTGGCCTATGCCCCCTACAGCGCGCTGACGAAGGCGCTGTCCGGAGGCGCCTTGCCCGGCATGCGGGAGGGCATCTCCGGCTTCACGCTCCTGCCGGTGAGCACCGCGGCCTCGCTGGTGGGAATGTTCGCCTTCCTCACGTGGATGCGCTGGTGGCGTTACGCGGGGCACCGCCAGGTGTGGGGCTTCCAGGTGCCGGCACCAGGGCAGTGGACGCTGCTGTCGGGGCTCTGCTCGGCGGCCATCATCGGCACCACGACGCTGGCGTACACCCTGCCGGGGGCGTCCATCGTCTTCATGATGCTGTTGATGCGCGGCGGCGTGCTCGTCCTGGCGCCGCTGGTGGACGTCCTCAGTGGACGGCGGGTGCGCTGGCCGTCATGGGTGGCCTTGGGCTTGAGCTTCTCGGCGGTGGCGGTGGCCGCGGGCTCGTCGGTCAGCCCCACGCTGACGCTCCTGGCCACGGTGGACGTGGGCGTGTACCTGGCGGCCTATTTCTTCCGGCTGCGCGCAATGAGCCAGCTGGCCAAGTCCGGCGAGCGTGAGGTCTCCATCCGCTACTTCGTGGAGGAGCAGATGGTGGCCACGCCAGTGTTGGTGGGCACCCTGGCGGTGCTGGCCCTCATCGGCGGTGATGGCGTGCTCGGTGACATCCGCGACGGCTTCACCGGGGCCCTGTCGCGAGGCCACCTGGTCTCGGAGATCGCCGTGGGACTGCTGTCGCAGGCCACCGGCATCTTCGGCGGCCTCATCCTCCTGGACGGGCGGGAGAATGCCTTCTGCGTGCCGGTGAATCGCGCGTCCAGCGTGCTCGCCGGAGTGGTCGCGACCGTGGTGATGTCCGTCACCCTGGGCCAGCCGGGCGCGGGGGCCTTGGAGTTGGTGGGCGCCGCGCTCGTTGTCGCCGCCATGGCGGTGCTGGCCGTGCCCACGGTGCTGGCCGCGCGGCGGAAGGCGGGGAGCCGGCCGCTCCCCGGTGGCTCCCGCCCCAGGGCCGTGAGGCGCGTCCGCGCTACTTATGCTCGGACAGATGGATGGTGAGCACCGGGCAGGACGCACGGGCGACGACCTTCTGCGCCACGCTTCCCAGGAGCAGGCGGGGAAGGCCGCGCCGGCCGTGAGTGCCCATGACGATGAGGTCGCATTTGTCCTGCTCGGCGAGGTCGAGGATGGTGGACGCCGCCTCACCCACGACGATTTTCTGGCTCACCGGGACGCCCGGGGGTTCCCCCTGGTTCATCTGGGCCGTCAGCTCCTTCGTCGCTGCCTCCACGGCGACGTGCTCCAGGGATTGGGAGTTCCACCCCGGCGCGGCCACCAGCAGGTCGGGCGCCACGTACTGGGGGGGCTCCCAGGCGTGGACCACCTCGACCGATGCCTTGAAAGGCCGAGCGAGCTTCACCGCGTAGTCGATGACCTCCCGGGAGCCGTCCGACAGGTCCACGGGAACGAGGATTCGGGAAACAGTCGCCATGTCTTCTTTTCTGGGCATGGCATGCCCCAGATGGAAGAGCCGTGCCAGCGCCGCGCTGGTCGTCTGCTGTCCAGGCGTGCAATCCCTGCGGGGGGAGCGGCAGACCGCGCAAGGCATGCGCACGATGGGCACCTCAACGAACGGAGGATTTTGTCATGCGTCCTCTCCCCATCGACCAAGGAACCGTGCTGATCATCGGCGCGGCCCGGGGGATTGGCCGGGAGCTTGCCCGGCTGCTTGCGCATCGCGTTCGGACCCTGGTGCTCGTGGACCATCAGGCCCAGGTCCTGGAGCCCCTGCGCGAGGAACTCCTGCTGAACTACCCGACGCTGGGCGTGCTCGTCGAATCCTGCGACGTGTGCGATCCCCAGCAGGTGGACGCGCTGCTCGCTTCGCTGGAGTCGCAGTTCGTCCGCGTGGACGTGTTGGTGAACAACGCCGCGGAGGGCGACCAGGCGCTCTATGCCCAGGAGGGCTGGGGGCGTGTGGAAGCCATGTTGCGCGCCAACGTCTGGGTGCCCGCGCTGCTGACGCACCGGCTGCTCAAGCCCATGTTGGAGCGTGGACGGGGCGGCATCCTCAACATCGGCTCCGGCGCGGCGCAGCTCATCCTGCCGGGCTCGGCCACCTTCTCCGCCACCCAGCGCTTCCTGGACGCCTTCACGGAGGCGCTGCGCCTGGAGGTGGAGGGGCAGGGCGTCACGGTGACGCGCGTGGCGCCGGGGCCGCTGTGGGAGGCGGGGGGGGGCGCGGAGTCGCTGGCGCCCTTCTTCCATCTGTCGCTGGAGCGCTGCGCCCGCGAGGCGCTCGCCGGCTTCGAGCGCGGCCGGCCCTGGTGTACCCGGGCCTGGGGCACCGGTGGGTGATGCGGCTGCTGCCGCTGCTGCCACGCGGGCTCAAGCGGAGCCTGGGACGGATGGCGCTGCGGGGCCTGCGGCGGGATGGGTTGCTGCTCCCACCCCGGCAGGCCCCCCAGACGCTGCCGCTGGCGGGCGAGCCATCACCCGCGTGACGCGGAGGCTCGGCTCTAGAGGCCAATCTCGGCCAGGCGCGCCTTCACGCGCGTGGCCTTCACGCCGGTGTTGGCCGTGCCGCGGCCCTGCGAGTTGCCGCCCAGGCCGATGTGGTGCAGGCCCACCACCCGCTCCCCGGCCGTTGTCTCCGGTCAGGACAGGCTCCGGAAAATACAAGGGCCGCGTCCGGACCCGGTGGAGACGGGGTCCAGGCGCGGCCCGGGAGCGGCGCGGCCAGGGGCTCAGCCGATGACCATGTCCTCGCGCTCCAGCGTTCCGGTGCCGAAGTCACGCGAATGGCCCGCCGCGTCAGAGTAGCGTCGGAGGTTGAAGCGGGTGAAGAGCTCGTCGGACTCGCCGGTGGCCATCCACTTCGCCATCCGCTCCGCGACGGCGGGGGCCATCATGAAGCCGTGGCCCACGAAGCCGGACATCTGGAGCAGGTTGTCCAGGCCCGGGGTGCGTCCCAGAATCGGGTTGTTGTCCGGCGTCACGTCGTAGCAGCCGGCCCACTGGCGCAGCACCTTGACGTGGCCCACCTCGGGCAGCTGCTCCATCAGCGCCTGCGCGAAGCGCGACACGAAGCGCAGGGTGCTGCCCATGTTGAGGCCCGCGGGCTCCTTGGCGTCGCCCATGCCGCCCACGATTTCGCCGCGCATGGACTGGCTGAAGTACAGCCCGCTGTCGAGCACGGACACCAGCGGCCCCAGGAAGGGCTTCAGCGGCTCGGTGCTGAGGATTTCGTGGCGGTGCGGCTCGTTGGGCAGCTTCACGTCCACCAGCTTCGCCACCTGCGGACTCCAGGCGCCGGCGGCCAGCACCACGGTGTCGCAGGCGATGTCCCCGCGCGTCGTCTTCACCTTGCGCACCTGGCCGCCGCTGGTCTCGAAGCCGGTGACGTCCGTGTACGTCTCCACGCGGACGCCGCGCTTCTGGCAGCCCTGCGCGTAGCCCCACAGGAAGGGCCAGGGGAAGATGACGCCGTCCTCGGGATTGTAGGACGCGATGAGGCAGTCCTTCATCGTGAGCCCGGGGACGATGCCGCGCGCCTCGTCGGGGGTGATGAGCCGGGTGGGGACACCGAAGCGGTTGTGCAGCGAGACGTTGCGCTCCAGCCGCTGGGCCACCGGCTTCGTCTTCGCCAGGAAGATGTAGCCCCCCTGGCGCAGCCAGACGTTGATGCCCAGCTCGCGCGCGAAGCCCTTCATCAGCTCGATGGAGCGCTTGGCCAGCTCCACCAGTGAGGGCGTGCCCCACTGCATGCGCACGCCACCGCCGTTGCGGCCGGACGCGCCCGCGCACAGGTAGCCGCGCTCCAGCACCACCACGTCCGTCTCTCCGGCGCGCGCCAGGTTGTACGCCAGCGCCAGGCCCATGATGCCGCCGCCGATGATGACCACCTTCGCTTTCGCGGGCACCGGGCCTTCCGGGCGCAGCGCGGCGGGGAAGGCGTCCACTTCCTGCGGCAGCCCGCCCACGGGCGGCTGGGACTCGTCCACGGGCGCGGAGGCCATCATCCGCAGCTCGGTGGGGTAGAGCGGCGGGCGCGGCGTGAAGGGCACCACGGCCGCGGACTTGAGCGCCTTCTCCTTCTCCAGCAGCGCGGCCACCGCCGCCGAGCAGCTCTTGCCCTGGCAGATGCCGGTGCCGAAGCCGGTGTAGCGCTTCACCGACTCCACGTCGCAGAAGCCCCGGGACACCGCGTGACGGATGTCGTCGACGGTGACGTCCTCACAGGAGCAGATCATCGCCTTGCTCATGACAGCCCTCCCACCAGCGCCTGGGCCGCGCGCCGTCCGGCCGCCGCCGCGTCCTTCGCGGTGCCTCCGCCCGTGACGTCACCCGCGGCGTACACGTCCGGCGCCTGGGTGCGCCCGTCCGCGTCCGTCTCCACCACGAAGAGCCCGCGCTTCTCATCGAACGGCACCTTCGCGCCGCCCTGCCGCGCCAGCTCGAAGCTGGGGCTGACGGGGACGGACACCAGCACCGCGTCACACGACACCTTCTCGCGTCCGCCGCCCTCGCGCGTGTAGCTGAAGGCGCTCACGCCGCGCAGGCCATGGGCCTTGGGCTCGCTGCCTCGCACCGCCGTGGCATGGGCGCCCGCCGGAGGCGTGTCCCGCAGGTCCACCACCGCCACCACCTTCGTGCCGCGCTCCTGGAGCAGGTTCGCCAGCGCGTGCAGCTCCGCGCCCCAGCCCACCAGGGCCGCGGTCTCCGGCGCCACGTCGTAGCGGCGCAGCAGCAGGCTGGCCGCGCGGCCCGCGTAGACGCCGGGCAAGTCATTGTTCTCGAAGGGGAGCGTGGGCGGGTGGCCGCCAGGGGTGAGCAGGAAGCGCTCCGAGTACACCTTCACCAGGCGCGGCGCGTCCGCCTCCCAGGTGCCCACCGCGAGGAAGCGCCCCGCCTCGTCGTCATACAGGCCCAGCGCGGTGGCCCGCGTGAGCACGCTGCTGGGGGAGATGCGGTGGATGTCGTCCAGGCTGGGGCCGCCGGCTTCCGGCGCGCCGTTCGCGAGCCGGCCGCCGAGCGCGTCGTCCCGCTCGATGAGGAGGAAGCCCACGTCCCGTTCGGTGAGCACGCGCGCCGCCGCCAGTCCCGCCGCGCCGCCGCCCACCACGGCCACGCGGGTGCGCACCGTGCGCGCAGGCGCCGTCACGGGCGCGGGTGTCTTGGGCAGCAGGCCCAGCCCCGCGAGCTGCCGCGCCACCTTGGCCATCACCTGCTCGGCCACGGGGACGCCGGCGAACATCTCGTGGTGGTCCATGCCCTTGGGGAAGAACCAGTCGATGCTCTCGAAGATGTCCACCTTCGCGGAGGGGTAGGCGTTCTGCCGCTCCAGCTTCATGCCGTCCCGCGCGGCCGTGCGGCACGCGTAGACATTGGGCACGCCGTCCACCCGCATCAGGCAATGCGAGCAGGCCCCGGCGAAGCAGTAGGGGCCTCGCGGCCGGTGGTACTTGATGGAGCGGGCGAGCATGGGCTCACCCGCGGCAACCAGCGAGCACGCCACCGGCTCACCTTCGATGGCGGGGAGGCTCTCGCCCTCGAGGTCCACGGTGATGGCCCGGCCGCGCGGCGGTACGTCGGGAAGGCGTCGCATAGGGTGTGCCAAAATGGCCCACGCGGACCGGGCGGTCAAAGCCTCTGACGGCATGACGCGCCATGCCCAACATGCCTGGCTGATAGGCGCGGTGATGGCGCGCCCGACCTTGGCTAAGGCGCACACCGTAAAACGAGAGGGGACCGTCTCGGGCCGTGTGGCACCCGGGACAGTCCCCCTGAAGACTTACGTCAGCGTGTGACGCGCCGGGCAAAGCACCCGGCAATCCCTGTCAGACCGGCTGCTCGCTCGAGGGGATGACGGGCTCTGGCATGCCCTGCGGCCGGTGCCCGAAGCGGGTGCGGACCACCGCGCCCAGGGCCATCAGACCGACCAGCGTGGTGATGAGGGGCCCGACGATGGGGAGCGAGCCCACCACCATCAGCACCAGCAGCCCCAGGGCCAGCACCACCGCCTGCGTCTTCCGGCCGCGGAAGATGGGCAACCGCGTGCCCAGCTCGCTGGCCACCGCCGCGTAGCCGAGCGCCGCCGCCACGGGGGCCGCCATCCACAGCACCAGCGCCACCGGGATGCCGATGATGGTGATGCACAGCACCACCGTGAGGGGAATCATCGCCAGCAGTCCCACGAAGCCGGTGAGCCCCGCCTGCACCGGCTTGCGGCGCACTTCCTCGCCCAGCTGCTTCATGCGCGCGGGGAAGAACATCTGTCCCAGGAAGCCGAGCCCGAAGAGCACCGCGAAGGTGAGGATGAAGCCCGCCAGGCCCGCGCCGTCATCGTCGCGGTCCCTCCGGCGCTCGGAGGGGTCCTTGGCTTCCTTCACGCCCTTCTTGATTTCACTGGCCACCATGCGGCCAATGCCCGCGCCGCCGAAGGACTCGATGCTGCCTTCCACCTGGGCGTCGTCGTCGCGCTCCACCGAGCCGCCAAAGGCAGACACGTCGCCCTCCACGTGGGCATCCGGCCCCAGGATGACGTTGCCGCCGAAGGCATGCGCGTCCCCATCCACGCGGCCGTGGACCTCCAGGTTGCCGCCGAAGGCGACCGCGTCATCCTTCACGTGGCCGTGGACCACCAGGTTGCCGCCGTACACCACGGCGCTCTCCACCGTCTGACCGTCCTTCACCTCCAGGTTCTGTCCGCGCGCCACCACATTGCGGCTGCCGTTGCGACGCATGTTGCGCCGCACCTCGTCGCGGGCCCGCTTCATCTCCTCCCGGGCGCGCTTCATCTCGCTCCGCGTCTCCTCGGAGAACGCGTTCGGGAGGTCGGGAATCGGAGGGATGGGCGGGATGGGAGGAATCGCCATCTCCGGAGGATCGCTGGCCACGGGCGGCGCGACCGATGCGGCGTCGGCGTGGGCTTCGGACTCACCCGATTCGGCGGCGTGCTTCTCCTGCGCCGTCATGGGCCGCAGCGTGAAGATGGTGCCGTCCTGGTCCAGGCGCAGGAAGTACGCCCGGGCCACGGTGCGCAGGGCCTGGTTCGCCGTGACGCCGCGCAGGTGGACCTCGGCGGGCGAGTCCAGGTCGCCGGTGACGACCAGGTTGAGGCCCCCTTGTCGGCGATGGTCTTGAGGGCGTCGCGCAGGGTGCCGCGGAAGCTGATGTCGATGGTGCTCGCGGCGGGCGCCGTCACGCCGGCCTGGGGCGCCGTGTCCTGGGCAAGCGCCAGGGGGGCGCCGAGCAGCAGAGCGGGGAAGAGGATTCGAGGAAGGAGCTTCATGGTTCGCTCACGCTTCGGAAGGAGTGGGCCCGTTGCCGACAAGCCGCTTGAGACCGTACAGAGACGTCAGCAGGAGGAAGGCGAGAGAGCAGGCCACCGTCAGGCCTGCGGTGGACCACAGCGCGTGGGCGCCACTGAGGACGCCTTCGATGAAGGGGCGCCCCTGCACCAGGACGGAGGCCAGCCCGGTTCCCAGCCGGCCGAGCGCCTGGTCGCTCATCACCAGGTAGCCCAGCCCGCCCAGCATCGACGTCAGCAGGATGGCCAGCCCGGACCAGACCTCGCGGCGCCGGGGCACGGGTTCGGCGGACACGCGCGCCATGACGCTGGCGACCAGGGTGGGCGGGGGAGGGGATCCGCCAGCCGGTACAGGTCCTGCTCCATCAGCCGGTGCTCTTCCAGGACGGCGGCGCAGGCGGCGCACTCGGCGGCGTGGTCCAGCGCGGGGCCTTCGCCGGCTTCCAGCTCCGTGAAGAGGACTTCGAGGTCCGGGCACAGGTGGGGATTCATCGTGGAGCCTCCTCGGCCGTCATCTTCTTGCGCAGCTTCTCACGGGCCCGGAAGAGCCGGGCCATGATGGTGCCAGGCGCACAGCCCATGATCTGGGCGATCTCCTTCGTCGTGCGCTTCTGGACGTAATAGAGGGCGAGCACCTCCCGGTCCTCCACGGACAGGGTGGCCATGGCCTCCTCCAGCGACTGCCGCTCCTCGCGGGCGATGGCGCCTTCCTCCTGCGACGCCTCGCCGCTGGGGAGCACCTCCTTCATGGGCTCCAGCTCCTCGGTGCGCACCTTGGTGCGGCGGCGGAGCAGGTCCAGGCAGAGGTTGCGGGTGATGGCGAGCACCCACAGGTCGAACGGGCGCGCGTCGTCGTAGCGGTGGAGGTTCTGGTAGGCGCGAAGCAGCGCTTCCTGCGCCACCTCCGCGGCCTCGGCCTCGCTCTGGAGCAGTCGCAGCGCCAGGCCGTAGACCGGGCGCTGCACGCTGCGAACCAAGGCCTCGAAAGCGGACGGGTCACCCCGGCGGGCGGCCTGTACGTCCGCTTTCCAGGGAAGCGGAGGGGCTTCCTCAGCCATCAGCATCCCGATGGCATGGGCGAGCGTCCCGGGAGCGTCGTCGAGGGCAAGAGCGTTCACACCTGGGTCTACGGCGCGCCCGTCCGCCCATTGCATCCGGGAGATACATCTCTATTTCTTCCGTGATTTCGCGGGCTTGGCCTTGGTTGCACGTTTGGCTTCGGTCTCCGCGCGCGCGGCCGAGCGGGCGTCCTTGCGCTGGCGCTGCCGCTCACGGAAGCCCAGCGGCGCGGCGGGCTCCGCGGCCTTGGCAGGTGCGGGGGCCTTGGCGGCCAGGGTGCGGGCGCGGCCCGAGGCGGGCTCCAGGAGCTCCACCTCACGCGGACCGGCGCGGCGGCGGCCCGGAGCGCCAGCGCCCCGGGCATCGCGGCTGCCGGCGGGCGCGCGCGTGTCGCGGTCTCCGGACGAACGGCGGCGGGTGTCCGTGCCCGGAGCGCCACGGCTCGAGGCGCGCGCGCCGTCCGCGTCCCGGCGGGGCGGGCCCCGGCGGCTGGAGGGCTCGTGCGCGGCGGCGGCGGCTTCGGCCTCCGCCAGCTTCGGCCGCTGCGAGGCGCGGATGGTCTCCGCGCTGTCCTCGGCGTACTCGAAGTGGAACAGCCGCTTGATGACCAGGGTGGCGTAGGCGCCAGGCGGCAGGGTGAAGGCGATGTTGACCTTGATGTCGTCGCGGTTGAGCTCGTCCGCCTGCGTGCGGCCCACGACGAGCTTGTGCGGGAACGACAGCAGGGGCCGCTCCTCGTGCTTGAAGTAGAGCCTGCGCTCGGCGCCGGGGACCTGCAGGTCCGACAGCTGGAGCTTCTCGCGGCCCAGCACCCAGCGCACGGCCTCCTCCACCTTCGGGTCGCTGAACGTCGAGTTCGGCGCGAGCAGGGGGAAGGAGGCGTCACGCAGCGTGCGGAGCACCTCCGGGCTGGCGTCGCGGTGGAACAGCAGCGTGCCGGCCTGGTACCGCATGGGGAAGAGGTGCTCGCGCGGCAGCATGAGCTGGAGGTAGCGCCGCACACCCTCGTTCCAGAGGAAGCTCTGGTAGGTGAAGATCAGCATCGCGCGGTAGTCCGCGTCGATCTGCATGAAGGCGCGCAGGTAGTCACCCGGCTGATCGCGCAGGGACTTGAGGACGCGGTGGTACTTGCGCGTGCCCTCGTAGGGGACGCGGGCGTCCCAGCGGCCCCAGTTCTCCTTCCAGAAGGCCTTGATCTTGGCGTCCTCCGTCCGGTCCAGCTCGGACGGCTTGGCCATGTAGTTGTGCAGCGCGGCCTCGAAGTCGCCCCGGATGAGGTCCTTGGCGATGAAGCCCTGGCCGTGCTTCAGCGAGCCGAAGCGCTGGCTGTCGAAGTAGTTGATGACGCCCAGGCGGTTGACCTCGGCGGCGGCCACGTTGAGGGGCCCCAGCGACTCCGGCTGGAGCGCGCGCACCGTGACGGAGAAGCGGTTGGAGGTGATGTTGGCGGCGGACAGCGGCTTGTCCGTGCGGCCCAGGTACTTCAGCCGCAGGTCCGGCTCCTGCATGTCCACGTCGGCGCCGTCCACCGCGATGATCTGCTCGGTCCGGCCCTGCTTGTCCTTGAGGCCGCAGTAGCTGATGGCGCCGGGCTTGAGCCCGAACGCATCCCGCAGCCGGGTCACGGCGTCGAAGGTGGACAGCTTCTGCTTGTCCATCAGGTAGACGCGGTGACGTCCCGAGTCGACTTCGTCGAAACGGTATGACTCCTTGACGGAGAAGTCCTCGGGCTTTTGTTTGATTCGCACGGCGCCCCCTTACCAGCGCGGCGCCCCGGAATGAAGCATCTGCGCCAGAAAGGGGATAACGTGACTTTTCATGCGAATTCTTCCCCTGTTGATCCTGGCCCTGACTCCGGGGTGTGCCTCCACGCTGTCCACGCAGCAGACGGCCCGGACGCTGGCGCCAGGGCAGGTCCAGGTGACGGGCGGGATGGGGGCCTTCGTCCCGGTGGGGGCCCTGGTCCGGGTGGTGGACGCCGGCATCGAGCAGGGGGAGGCGGCCCGGGACGCGGTGGTGAATGACCGCCCCTACACGCTGAGCGAGGAGGACCAGCAGGAGCTGCTGACGGCGGGCGTGGCGCTGATGGTGGCCCCGCCGGGCGTCAACCCGGAGCTGATGGTCCGGGTGGGGGTGGTGGACCGGCTGGACGTGGGCCTGCGCTACAGCGGCATCTCCCTGCGCGGGGACCTGAAGTTCCAACTGGCCCACGGCGGAGATGAGGTGGGCCGCTATCTGGAGCTGGGCCAGCGCTCCTTCGACATGGCCCTGGGGGTGGGGGTGTCCAAGCACTTCTTCAGCAGTCCGGCCCTGGACGTGCTGGAGGTGGTGGAGATGAACGACTTCAGCCGCTACGACGTGGAGGTGCCCCTGTACCTCAGCGCGGACTGGGGGGACGTCTTCAAGCTCTACGCGGCGCCCAAGTACATCTACAGCCGCACCCGGCTGGACGCGCGGCTGGTGGACTACTCCCAGCAGGGGAAGCCGGTGTCGGGCTTCGACGCGAGGCTTCCCGCGACGGTGGGCAGCCACTTCGTGGGCTCCACGCTGGGAATCGCCGTGGGCTACCGGTACGTCCACCTCTTCGCCGAGGTGACGGGGGGCTACTTCCGGAGCAGGCCGCAGCTCTTCGGGATGGAGCGGAACCTGGGGGGCGTTACGGTGATGCCTTCGGTGGGCCTGGCCATCCGGGCGGGCGGTTCGGACAGGAAGCCGGCAGCCGGTCGCTGAGGAGCCGTCCCGCCAGGCGGACGCTGCTCGGCCGTGCAGTGGTGATTTCCGAGCGTTCCCCGGTGCCGATGGCCTCTGGTAGTGTCCGGGCCGGTGAGGATTTCCGCGTGAGCCAGTCCCCCGTCCCGTTCGCTCCCAAACCCGGGCAGATTCGCGGCCCCCGACTGACAGGGCGCTTCGCGGATGGCACGCTCGGAGAGTTTCCCCTGGGGCCGGCGACGTCCCTGGGCCGGCATCCGTCCAACACGTTGCGGCTGGTGGACCGGGAGGTCTCCAAGGAACACGCGGTCATCGAGCGCGTGGGCAAGGACTTCATCCTCAAGGACCTGGGCTCGTCCAACGGCACCTTCGTGAATGGCCGGCGGGTGAAGGAGCTCAAGCTGCGCGACGGGGACGAAATCTCCCTGGGCGCCTCGCGGCTCATCTTCCACAGCGGCGAGCCGGTGGCGCAGGCCACCGCGCCCACCGCGCCGGGCGTGACGGTGGTGGCGCAGTCCATCTCCATGCCGGCCTTCCTGGCGCAGATGGACCAGGTGCCGCAGAACTTCCGGCCCGCCGAGCAGGTGTCGGACGTGGAGGCGCTGCGCCGCGACTACGAGAAGCTGCGCATCGCCCATGAGTTCCACCGCCAGGTGAGCCTGCAGGGCAGCCAGACGGGGCTCTTCGAGCAGATCCTCAAGGTGGCCTTCCAACTGCTGGCCGCGGACCACGGCGTCATCCTGAAGGTGGCCGCGGACGGCGAGTTCATCCCGTCGGCGGTGCACCACCGCTCCGACAAGGCCGTCAACGTCATGCTGTCCGACACCGTGCTCAAGCGCGTGGTGGAGACGGGCAAGGCGGTGCTGACGGCGGATGCCATCATCGACGAGCGCTTCTCCGCGGCGGAGAGCATCGTCGCGCAGGGCATCCGGTCCGCCATGGCGGTGCCGCTGAAGGTGAACGGGAAGATCCAGGCGGTGCTCTTCCTGGACAGCCGGCAGCAGATCAACGCCTTCTCGGAGAAGGACCTGACCATCCTCTCCGGCATCGCCTCGCAGGCGAGCATCGCGCTGGAGAACGCGGTGCTGGCCGAGCAGATTCGCGCCGAGGCCGTGACGCGCGCGGAGCTCAGCCGCTTCCTGTCCAAGGCCGTCGCCGACGCGGTGATCGCCGGTGAGACGGAAGACCTGGCGCAGAGCCGGCTGGCGGAGGTGAGCTGCCTCTTCGCGGACATCCGCGGGTTCACCACCATCTCGGAGAACGATTCTCCGCAAGAGGTGGTAGACATGCTCAACGCATTCTTCACCGCCATGGCCGGGGTGGTGTTCCGCCACGAGGGGAACCTGGACAAGTTCATTGGGGACTGTGTCATGGCCGTCTGGGGGCCGCCGCTGTCGCACCCGGACGATGCCGCCCGAGCGCTTCGGGCCGCCTTGGAGATGCAGGACGCCGTGCATGAGCTGAACCGCCGCCGCGTGGCCGCGGGCAAGCAGCCCATCGAGGTCGGCATCGGGGTGAACACCGGGCAGGCCGTTGTCGGCTACATGGGCAGCGCCGAGCGCCACGAGTTCACCGCCATTGGCGACACGGTGAACACGGCCTCGCGCCTGTGTGGCATGGCGAAGAGCGGTGAGGTGCTGGCCTCCGAGTCCACGGTGCGCAGGGCGGGCGCCGGCTTCGACGTGGAGGGGCTGCCGGCCCTCCAGGTGAAGGGCAAGGAGAAGGCCGTGCCGACCTACCGCGTCCACGGGCTGGAATACACCACCGCCGCTTCCACCTCTCGCCGCGCATGAGCCCGACGACGCAGGCCTGCCCCAACTGCGGCCATCCACACGACATCCGCGTCTACGTGAGCGGCCAGCGTGTCCAGTGCCGCTGCGGCATCCGGTTCGAGGCCCGCCGGGGTGACGTGGCCGCCGAGGTGGCGCGCAACACGATGGTGCCCACGGGCAGCGGCATCCAGGAGCAGCGCCCTCCGGCCCATGGGACCTCCGGCGTGGTGACGGTGGTTCCTCACGCGGAGCCGGAGCCGGGCATCGACATCTCCCTTTCGCGTGCTCCGGAGTCCGTGCGCTCCGCGCCTCCCGGCGGCGTGAACGGGCTGCCAGGCGTGGCGGCGCCAGGGACCAGCGGTGTGGCCCTGCCTTCCAGCAACGGCGCTTCGGACGCGTCAGTGGACCAGACCTTGGTGCGCTCGTCCGCGAAGACGGGCTCGGACACTGCGCACTCGGCGCTGAACGCGCACGAGGACAGCACTTTCGTGGGCACGGGCAAGGTGGACCTGCCGGGCTTGGAGCTGCTGGAGCTGCTCGGGCGCGGCGGCATGGGCGAGGTGTGGCTCGCGCGGCAGCAGTCGCTGGGGCGCACGGTGGCGGTGAAGCTGCTGCCGCCGCGGCTGGCGAAGGACCCGGAGTTCGTCACGCGCTTCGAGAAGGAAGCCACGGCGCTGGCGGCGCTCAACCACCCGCACATCATCCAGATCATCGACCGGGGCGTCGCGGGCGAGCACTACTACTTCGTCATGGAGTACGTGGAAGGCCGCTCGCTGCGCGAGGCGATGTCGGCCGGGCTCGCGCCGGAGAAGGGCATCAAGCTCCTCCTGGCGGTGGCGCGCGCCATCGAGTGCGCGCACGACAAGGGCATCATCCACCGCGACCTGAAGCCGGAGAACATCCTGCTGGACGGGCGGGGGCACGTGAAGGTGGCGGACTTCGGCCTCGCGGGCATCCGCGCGCCGGACTCGCGCCTGCAGCTCACCGCGACGTCGGTGGCCATGGGCACGCTGAACTACATGGCTCCCGAGCAGCGCCGGGACGCGAAGAACGTGGACGGGCGCGCGGACCTCTTCTCGCTGGGCGTCATCCTCTACGAGGTGCTCACCGGGGAGCTGCCGCTGGGCCGCTTCAAGCTGCCCTCTTCGAAGGTGCCGGGGCTGGACCCGCGCGTGGACCCGGTGGTGGACCGCCTGTTGGAGCAGGACCCGGCCGCGCGCTACGAGAAGGCCAGCGAGCTGTGCGCCGCGCTGGAGGCGATGATTTCCACCAGCTCCGCGCCGGGCATCCCGCAGAGCGACCTGGACGGGCGCATGGTGCCCGCGGCCGCGCGGTCGGTACGGCCGGCGCGGCAGACCGCGCTGTCGCGTCAGCTCCGTTCGGGCTGGCGGCGCGTGCGCGGTGGCCTGTCGGTGGTGGGCGGGCTGGCGCTGCTGGGCTTCGCGGTCCGGTGGTTCGTGGGGCCGGTGAGCCTCCACCTGGGCGACGACCAGGGCGTCATCATCGGCACGAAGGGTATCCAGGTGAAGCCTGGCAACCGGGTGCTGCCGCCGAACACCTACGGCGAGGTCTTCTCATCGCTTTCCTTCGCGGCGCCCGCCAAGGCCGGGGGCACTTCGCGCCTGGAGCTGGGCTTCAACGAGGGCAACGAGGAGGTCAACGTCCACAGTGGCCAATGGCGGCTGGTGGATGGGGAGCTCCAGGCCTTGCAGGCGGGCAAGGAGACCAATGGGCGGCGGCTGATTCCGCGCGCGTACATCGCGCAGCGCTACTTCTCGTCCAACGATTTCACGGCCGAAGTGCTGATGGACGTGGCGCAGCTGGGGCCGGAGTACGCGCAGGAAGCGGATGCGCAGCACTACGGCGAGCTGGCGTTCCGCATCAAGGACTTGCAGGTCTCCGCGTTCGCCATTCCGGAAGTGGGCATGCGGCTGTCGTGGCGCTACTTCATGCCGGACGGGCGCGAGGTGGTGGGGAACAGCGCGCAGGACACGGAGGCGCTCGTCGAGGACGAGATGCCGCTGCCGGCCCACGGCCCCTACCAGGTGCGGCTGCAGCTGCGCCGGAACAACTCGGGCGTGCTGGTGGAGGCGTTTCTCAACAACGAGCGCTTCGCCCGCAAGCTGCTGGTGGGCCTGGAGGACCGCGTGGGCAAGGTGGCCCTGGGCTGCCGCAACCTGTCCTGCTCGTTCGATGACTTGAAGGTTCGGGGACACCTGATGCCCCGGCCCGTCCGCCGCGTCGCCGCCAGCCCCGAGTAGTCCGCGCGGCAGGCGAAGGCTTGCGCGGACGCCGCTCCGTCCCCACCTTGCTCTCGGCATGTTCCGCCTCGCGGGCGTCCATGCCGAGTCTTCAGGGGGACGGGATGGAGCTGTGGCGCATGGCACTGGCGCCGGTCTACGCGGCGTGCCTGTTGGGGCTGTTGGTGGCGGCCTTCGCCTACGGGCGCAAGGACGTGACGTCCCGTCCCTACCGCGTGCCCCTGTTGTGGTTCGGACTTCTGGCGGGGGCGTCGCTCGTCGTGCTGCGGCACGTCCAGGGGACCGGGGCGGTGTTGGCCTCGGAGACGGCCGTGAAGGCCATGGGCTCTGTCTTGTTGGTGCTGGCCGCGGGGCTGGCGCTGCGGGGCGCCTGGGCCCGGACCCGGGCCAACGTGCTGCGGGGTTCGGCACCGGTGCCGCTGGATGAAGCGGTGGCGGCCCTGCGTGCCGGTGCGTCCCCGGGCTGGGGCGTCTACCACGGCGTCCTGGACGCGGAGTCGACGTTGACGTCGCCCGGTGGCGTGCCGTGTGTCTTCTTCGACGCGGAGGTGCGCGAGGTGGCGGCGGACGGTCGGCGCGGGCCGCTGTTGTCACATGAGCGCGCGTATGCGCCGGTGCTGGCGCTGCGTGGCCAGCGCGTCCGTGCTTCGGTGTCCTTTTCGCCCGCGTCGCTGATGGCCCCAGTGGAAGTCCGCCGGTGCCAGGCCCTGCCGCGCGGTGCCCGCGTCCTGGTATCAGACGGCGCATCCGGAGGCCCTGTCCTGGGAGCGCGTGGGCGCGGTGGGCGAATCCTGCCTCGTGGTGGGTGAGCTTCGGAGGGGCCCTGTCGAGGGCAGCTACGCCCTGGTCGGTCGGGAGGAGGCCCCGCGATGTTGGTGCTGGGCCCCCAGGCGCCGGCCACCCGTGGGACGCTGGCGCGCCAGGCCGGCGGCACTTCGCAGCGGCCGGGGTGTTGTCCATGGCCGCAGCCGTCGTCCTGTCGCGGGTGCTGTGAGACGCGCGGCGGAGGCCGTACCGCCGGGCAGGAGCGTGATGCGCCGCCGGCCTCGCGGCCCGAGCACGGACGCCCGGGCCGCTCGGGACGCGCTCAGGCGGCTCCGGTGCTTCCGGTGCCTCGCGTGGTGGAGAACACGAGCTGTTCCTCGCTGTCCGCCACCCGCACGGTGAGGGTCCGCTCCACGCCCGCGAGGCCTAGCGGCGTGGACTGCGCCAGGTCCGAGAGCAGGGAGCCCGCGGCGCGCAGGTGGAAGCCGGTGGTCCACATGCCCTCCAGCTCGCCGAACACGGTGCGCAGCTCGTCCGGGGCCTTGCGTTCATCAATGGCGCGGCGCAGGCGCACCATGCCGCTCACGAAGTTCCGGCACCGCATGAGCGTGTTGGGGTTCTTCGAGATGACCTCCGCGAAGCTGAAGTTGCCGCCACCTGGGCGCCACTCGCTTTCGATGAGCTGCAGGTCCTTGCCCAGGTCGCGCACCGTGGGGTCCTTCTGGAAGTACCACTTGGCGATCTGCGCGGCGCGGCTGGGTGACAAGTCATTCAGCATGAGGCTGCCTTGCTCCTGCACCTCACGGAGGTAGGCCTCCCAGATGGGGGCGTAGACCGCGCGCCGGAACTCGGCGGAGGCGCGGGGAAGCTGCTCGCTCCAGGGCAGCGCGCGGGCCAGGGCGCGTGAGAAGCGGGACAGCTCCAGCGTCTGGATGCGGGGCACCAGGGCGCGGAACGAGTCATCCGCCATCTTCAGCTCGAGCCGCGTTTCGATGGGGTGCTTGCCCATGTCCTCCTGCATGGCGCTGATGACGGTGGCCGCGTCCTTCGCGTCCAGCACGCCCCAGACGACGGCGTCATCCACCGCCTGCTGCAGGTCCTTGCGCGACAGCTTCTTCTGCCGTCCCCACAGCATCAGGTGCAGGCCGTAGCCGAAGTCGGAGGCCACGGGGGTGGGGGAGAAGCGCGTCATGTCCGCCTTCAGGTCCACCACCCACTGGCCGCGGGTGCCCAGCAGCTTGTCCTCGTAACCCCGGCGTCCGAGGAACGCCATGCGCCGGGCGCCCTGGAAGTTCTCCTGCGTCACCCAGGACTGCTTGCTGACGTTCTTCGCCTTGAGCAGCTCGAACGAGCCAACCCCCAGTGAGAAGCCGTAGGCCTGCTGGCGCGTGAGCGTGGTGGCGTGGAGGTAGTTGCGCAGCTCGAACTCGCTCTGCTGGGCGGGGAGGCTCTTCATCCACTTCAGCAGCTCCACCAGGTTGCCCTTGAGCAGGGACTCGTGGAAGCGCATCGCGGTGACGTCCTCCACGACGACCTCCAGCAGCGTGGAGGTCTCCGACAGGCGCAGGTATTCGTACTCGAAGCCCTCGGCGACCTGCGTGCGGACGGCGTTCTCCAGCGCCTCCGCGACGCGGGCCTTGAAGTCGGCCCAGGCCTGCGGAAGGTTGGCCGGGTCCGCCAGCTGCGGGTCGATGCCAAGGCGCTCCAGCACCAGGCCCAGCACCTTCTTCTGGTTGTCGTCCAGCTTCGCCTTGCTGGCCTTGTCCACCAGGCCGTCCATGATTTCCACCGCGGTGGTGCCCTTCTTGACGAGGTCGCGAAGGACGGGCCCCAGCAGCGCTTCCAGCAACTGGCCCAACTGGGCCTTCACCGTCGCCGGGTCCAGCAGCTCCACGGTGATGCCCAGGCCGGCGGAGAGCGCCTGCTCATGGGACTTCACCTTGCGCACGGCGACCTGGATGCGGCCGGCACGAGGTCGGGAGAAGCTGAGCTGGTAGTCGTCGGTGAGGGACACCCGGGCGGACAGGCCCGCCTTGGCGCTGGTCTTCAACGCGAGCAGCTCGTTGCCGCGCAGGAAGCCCAGGCGGTTGAGGTTGGTGGGGAAGATGTCCGCCCAGTTGAGCTCCAGCCGTGTGTGGAGTGCGCCGCGGACCTGCCACGCCACCGCGTCCCCCGTGGTCAGCTTGGCCAGGTCGGTGGCCTGCATCAGCCGCAGCTCGGACAGGTCGGAGCGCACGGCCTCGCGCATGTTCTGGCCCAGCGGATGCGCGCGGTAGTCGCTGAGCGTGACGGACAGCTCCGTCTGGTTCTCGGAGGCGAGGAAGGACAGGCTGGCGCTCACGGCGGCCTTCACGCGCGCGGACACCTGGTAGCGCATCCACCCGATGTCACTGCCCAACAGCAACTGGGGCCGCGGCCCTGGCTCGGCGCTCTCCGGGCTCGGCTCGCCGATGATGCCGTTTTCGTCCACGTCACCCAGCGAGTTGAAGTTCCGGATGGACGCTTCGCCGGTGGCTTCGAAGGAGAGGGTGAAGCCGTGCATGGCCAGCTTGGGCGGAAGGATCTTCTCTTCCGTGAAGGTCCCCTGGGCCAGCGGCACCTTGATGTCCTGGTCCTGCAGCTTCACGTCGGGCACCTTGCCCGCCACGACGTCGGGAAGCTTCTCCAGCAGCTTGTTGACCACTTTCATGCGCGTCCCCCTGGGCTGAAGCCTCCTGCACGTGGGCCGGAGGTCTCTTCGTCGTACGCCGTTGCCCAGCTCGGAACAAGGCGGATACCGGAAAAGACCGGTGGTCAGCGGACAGATGCCCTGGAGGGTGGGGTGGAAGTCGCCCCCGCGCGGTGCGTCAGGGCTCGTCGCCCAGTCCGTACTCCTTGAGTTTCCGCGCGAGCGTGTTGCGGCCAATCTCCAGCACGCGGGCCGCGGCGGTGCGGTTGCCCTTCACGGCGTCCAACACGCGCAGGATGTGGCGGCGTTCGACCTCCGCCAGGGGCAGCAGGCCCGCATCCAGGGGCGCGGGCGCGGCTGGCGCGTTGACACCTTGAGCGGCAGCCGGAGTCGGCAGGACGTTCCGGTCCACATCGGGCAGGGGCAGGTGCTCTTCGAGAATCTCCCCTTCACAGAGCACCACGGCGCTCTCGATGCAGTTCTCCAGCTCCCGCACGTTTCCGGGCCAGCGGTAGCGCTTGAGGCGCTCCACCGCGGCGGCGCTGAGGCGGGGCGGCGTCAGCCGGTGCCTCCGGGCGACGGCGGCGACGAAGTGGCGGGCGAGCCGCTCGATGTCCTCCGCGCCGCGCTCCCGCAGCGGCGGCAGCACCACCTCGACCACCTTGATGCGGTAGTAGAGGTCCTCGCGGAAGCGGCCCTCGGCCACCATGCGGGCCAGGTCCCGGTGGGTGGCCGCGACGATGCGCACGTCCACCTTCACGGCCTGGGTGCCACCCACGCGCTCGAACTCGCGATCCTGGATGACCCGCAGCAACTTGCCCTGCACCGGCAGGGGCAGCTCGCCAATCTCGTCGATGAATACCGTGCCGCCGCTGGCCGCCTCGAACTTGCCGGGCACGCGGTGGTCCGCGCCGGTGAAGGCGCCGCGTTCGTGGCCGAAAAGCTCGTTCTCGATGAGCGTGGCGGGCAGCGCCGCGCAGTCCACCTTGATGAAGGGCTGGTCCCTGCGAGGGCCATTCACGTGGACGGCACGGGCGAACAGCTCCTTGCCGCTGCCACTCTCGCCGCGCAGCAGCACCGTCGCGTCGGTGGGCGCGGCCTTGCGCACCAGCCGGTAGATGGCCTGGAGCTGCGGGGACTCGCCGATGATGCGGTTGAAGAAGTAGCCCACCGGTACCTGGGGCTGGTCCTTCGCGCGCTGGAGCTCCTGGTAGAGGCTGGTGCTCTGGAGGGCGGTGCTCACCTGCGAGGCGATGGCGGTGAGCCGCTGCGTGTCGTCGTCGGTGAAGCGGTCCGCGCCGCGGCGGTTGAGGACCTGGAGCACGCCGTAGAGGGCGCCGTCCCCGTCGCGCAGTGGCACGGCGAGCAGGCTGGTGGTGCGGTAGCCCGTCATCCGGTCGATGTCCGCGAAGAAGCGCTGCTCGCCGCGCGGGTCCGGCACGTTGATGGCGTGCCCCGCCTGGGCGACGGTGCCTGCGACGCCCTGGCCCAGCTTGACGCGAATCTGGGACACCTCGGGCAGGTGCGCGGCGCGGCTGAACAGCTCGCGGCGGGCCGGGTCCAGCAGCCAGAGGGTGCCGCGGTCCGCTTGCAGGGTGATGGCGATGCGGTCCATCAGCGTCTGGAGGAACGCGTCGAGGTCCACCTCCCTGCCGACGAGCCCTCCGAAGGGGAGGAGGACCTGGGAGACGTCCGAGGGGGCTTGGGGCATGGCGGGCAACGGCGGCAGGACGAAGGCGGAGGCCGCACCATAACATCCAGAGGGCATGGGACTGCCCCTCTCAGGCCGCGCGGCCCAGCACCAGCCGCTGGCCTTCGCGTGCGGGCTCGCAGATGGGGAAGAGGGCGCGGGCCTGCTCCGCCATGTCCTCGAGCATGTCGTCGCCGTGCGCCGGGTCATGGTGGAACAGGCACAGCCGGCGCGCCCCCACCAGTCCGGCCACGCCCGCGGCATCCATCATGGTGGAGTGGCCCCAGCCCTTCTTCGCCACGCCCTTGCGGCCCTCGTATTCGTCCGGCGTGTACTGCGCGTCCAGGCACAGGACGTCCGCGCCCTCGAAGAGGCGGCCCACCTCCGGCGCGAGCTCCTGCACCCGCACCTCCACGTCCGTGGCGTAGACGAACGAATGGCCATCCGCCTCCACGCGGTACGCCAGGCACCCCTGCGGGTGCGGCACGTCGATGGGCGTGACGCGGAAGGGGCCCACCTCCACGGGCCGGGCATGCATCGCCGAGCGGAAGTCCATCCGCGAGCGCATGGTGCTCAGCGGCACCGGGAAGTGGGGCGGCTGCATCTGCGCGGCCAACTCGGACTGGAGCGCCTGGGCCCCATTCGCGCCCGGGCCGTAGAGCGTCAGCTCGGACGTGGGCAGCCACGCCGGCGTGAAGAAGGGGAAGCCCTGCACGTGGTCCCAATGCAGATGCGAGAAGAAGAGCGTGGCCTTCTGGGGCGCGCCCTCGCGCATCATGATTTCGCCCAGCGCCCGGATGCCCGTCCCTGCATCCAGGATGAGGCGGTGACCCTGGCTGGTCACCTCCACGCAGGCCGTGTTGCCACCAATGCGCGAGCCCGACACCGCGATGCTCCCCCGAACGCCATGAAACCGGACTTCCATCGTGAGCCTCCTTGAATGGGGGGCCTCCACGTGGGACGCCCTCATGTCAGGAGCCTCAGAGCATGGGGTGTGCCATTTCCAAGTGCGCGGAATCAGGGGCGAGGGCTTTGAGCGCGCTCACCGGTGCTCCAGAGTGGATCGCGCTCGCATGGTGCGGGCGATCCAAACCGGTACAGGTCGCCCGCATGGCAGGGCGGCGGGCACGTCTTCCAACGCCAAGGGGCGCGCTCACGCCCACGCCCTGGCTAGTCGCCCTGGCTCGGAGCGGGAGCGGGAGCGGGAGCAGGTGCCGGCTGCGGACGACGGGAGTCGAAGGCCATCAAGATGGCGCCGACGACGAGCGCGGCGTCCGCGACGTTGAAGGCATACCAGGGGTTCACCGGCCAGAACCCGAAGTCAGCGACGACGAAGTCCGTCACGCTGCCCAGGCGGACGCGGTCAATCAGGTTGCCAATGCCGGCGCCGACGAGGCCGAGCGCGACGTGCAGCCGGTAGTGGTCCGCGGGCGACTGGCGGACCAGGTGGATGACCAGCAGGAAGACGGGGATGGCCACCGCGCTGAGGATGAGCTGGGCGTAGGGCAGCGACCGGAACATGCCGAAGGTGATGCCGGTGTTCTCCACGTACTGGAAGCGGATGACGTCGCCGAAGACGCTCATGCCGGTGTAGCCCAGGGGCTTCACGTGCTCGCGGACGAGGACCTTCGTCCATTGGTCGAGGATGAGCAGCAGCGTGGCCAGCCCACCCACGACAAGGTACTTTCGACGCTCCGGAGTCATTTGCGGCGCAGCCTCCTATAAATGAGGTGGCCGGACAACCACCGGGAGTGTCGGCGAGCGGATGCTCATCGTGCTCGCAGGGCCATTGGCAGACCGGGCTACCGCGTGGGGAAGGGCCAGGCGACGAGGGGCGCTGGTACCGGCGTGGGCCGCTCCATGTACAGGGAGTGCGCGAACGGGCCGACCTCCTTTGTTTCGGAGAGTGCGTTGAACCGGCCTGTCATTTCGAGTTCGGCCCCGCTTTGCGCCATCGACTTGTCGATGAACAGTGTCAGGAGGCCTGTGTGGACCCAGCCGAACTCGAAAGTGAAGAGTCCCACCACGCACTCCATTCGCCCCCGGCGAGGAGGAGGGCCTCCGGCGATGAGCGCCTCGGCGACGCGGGCGGCGGGGGCTGAGTCCAGGTGGCTCTCGCTCAGGCTCCAGGAGGCAAGAGGGCGCTCGAAGCGGATGGGGGTGCGCAGACACAGCACCGCGTGTTGAACCGCGGGCGGGAGGGCGGCGTCTTCACCCAGCAGCGCCGCGGCTCGCGCGAGGCGGCTTGCGCCGGAGGGCTCTGTGGCGACGAGATAGTTCCAGGCCGCGGAGAAGGGGCCGCCTCCGTATTCCACCAGGTAGTCGTCGGGAGCTTGAACCCCCACGGCGGCCGTCCCTTCGGGGGCACGGTAGTAGCCGTATTTCTGGAGCGTTTCCAGCTGCCAGAGCCCCGGGCCCACCCGGCCAAGGCGGGCAGCCCAGCGGTCGCTCGGAAAGTCCCTGGCTTCAGGCATTCGCGGCCGTGTCCAGGCCCAGTGCGTCGTCACCGCCCAATCACCCATGGCGAAACATCCCAGCACGAGAGACAGAGGGAAACGAGTGCTTCTGTTCGTCCAACGGCCGGACCAAGATGGGGGCAGTGTCTTCCCGTCTCGCCAGTCGCCCGCGTTGTTCTCGCTGCAACCTGGCGCTGCACCTGTGTCTGTGTGACGAGATTCCCCAGGTCCACACGCGGACGCGAATCCTCCTCCTGCAGCACGTGATGGAGATCGCGAAGAAGAGCAACACCGGCGGCGTGGCCGCGCTGGCGTTGGTGAACTCGAAGCGCCTCATCCACGGCTCTCTCAGTGGGAACGCCGAGCTGGAGCTGCTCTCCGAGCCCGGGACGTGGCTGCTCTATCCCGATGGGCCGCCACCCCGGCCCGATGCGCCGCCACCGCGGCAACTGGTGGTGCTGGACGCGAGCTGGTCCCAGGCGCGGCGGATGACACAACGGGTCGCCGCGCTCCGGACGCTGCCTCGCCTGGCGCTGCCGCCACCGGAGCCAGGACTGCTCCGGCTCCGCGAACCCTCGCACCCCTCCGGGATGTCCACCCTGGATGCCGTGGCTCGAGCGGTGGCGGCGCTGGAAGGGGCCGAAGTGGCCATGCCCCTGGCGCGGCTCGCCGCGCTCCGAGTCCAGCGGATCGCCGAGTGCGGGACCTTGTATTGAGTCCCCGGGTATCCGTGCGCGGTTCCGTGTCTTCGTGAACTGACACGCGCTTGAGCCGGTCGTGATGGGTTCGGGATGTCTGTGATTGCCCTGCCAGGGGCATGCACTGATTCACCCTGGAAGCGATGCCTTCGGAACGCGGAGCCGGCGCTGGCTCGCGGCGGCGCCCGACACGGCGATGTCAGTGGCGTGAGTTAAAGAGAATGTCGCGGCAGATGAATCTTCTCCAGGGACCTCATGAAGAAACAGAAAAACTTGCTCTTGCGGATAAAATGAAATCCACGTAACATCTCTGTGACGTCAGCGTAGGCTGGCTCTTCTATTTCAAGAGGTCACGAGGGGGGAGCCCCGGGAAGTTCAGGGGCGTTGCCGGGCGGATGTGACGGTACCCGTGCCCAAGGTGGCATGGGCGTCCTCCTGGGCGTGGTGTGTCTTTCGATTGGGCGGCTCAGATTCATCAACCAAGGCTCTGCGGCCCATTGTCGGCTGCGGGGCTGTTCTTAATTCCTCGCCATGTCCGCACGCATCAGAGAGCGTCAGGAGAGCTGGGGCACCATCATCTACGACAACCTCCGCGATGAGTTCTCGGCGAAGGTGTTCGAGGGCTGCGTGCCTGTGCCGCGGAGTCCCATCGGTTGTGGATGGCTCGTCACCGCGCCGTGCAACCTCGTGTGTATCCACTGCTACGGGAACGTCGAGGACCTGCCGTCGAAGCGGCTCTCCACGCCCCAGCAGCTCAAGGTGGCCGACGAAGTCATCCGCGCGGGAATCATGCGACAGATTCTCTCCGGCGGTGAGCCGTTGATGCGCCGAGACACGCTGAACGTCATCGACAAGCTCACGGACCATGGTGTCGCCACCATCCTTGGCACCAACGGCACCTTCCTGACGCAGCAGATGATGAAGACGGTGTCTCGCTGCACGCGCGTGGAAATCAGCCTCGATTCCATGGACGAGCGGGTCAACAACGAGATTCGCCCCAGCCGCAACGCCAAGGGTAACACCTACCAGGAGACGCTCCGGGCCATCGGCCTGTGCGTGGACCATGGCGTGGCGCCGCGAATCCTGACCTGTCTCAACCGCCACAACAGCCAGCATGTCGAGGAGCTGGCCCAGTTCATCTACGAGCGGGGCATCCGTGACTGGGCCATCTCCTGGACGCTCTCCGCCGGCCGCGCCTATCACATCTACGGCGAGTTGATGCCGGAGGAGACGTCGCATGTCACCGCGGCCGTGGAGCGGCTGCGGGAGCGCTACCCCGACATGCAGATTCGCCTGTCGGACCGCACCGTCAACTACAGCCGCTACTACTTCCTCATCTGGCCGGACGGGATGATGGGCACCGAGGAGATCGTCACCGGCAAGAAGCTCTTCTTCAGCTCGCTGGTGACGGGCTCCGTCCAGGACGGTTGGAAGCAGGAGAACTACGACCTGGACGCTCACTTCCGGAAGTGGGTGGGGGACCGCATCGAGGTCATTCCCATGGAAGGCCGGAAGCCCCTGGTCGCATAGGATGTCCGTGGCATGGAGCTGATTGACGTCATCGACACCCAGGGGCAGGTGGTGGGGAGCGCGCCCCGCGACCAGATCTACGGCCAGAAGCTGCCCCATCGCATCGTGCATGTGATGGCGGAGCACGACGGCAAGGTCTTCCTGCAGCGGCGCTCCCGGCACATGACCTTCATGCCCGGCCACCTGTGCACGTCCGCGGGTGGCCACGTGAGCGCGGGCGAGGCGCCCCTGGAGGCCGCCCAGCGGGAGCTCCTGGAGGAGCTGGGCCTGGAGGGCCCGCTGGTGCCCGTGGCCGAGTTCGTCTTCGACGATGGGCACCACCGGCGCATCTTCCTCTACCGCGCCCGAATGGAAGGCCCGCTGCGCTTCTCCGAGCGGGAGGTGGATGGGGGCCTGTTCCTGGCGCCGGAGGAGCTGGGGCGCCTGCTGGACGAGCCCTGTCATCCCCAGTTGTGGCCCTGTCTGGAGCGCCTCTTCCCTGGCCCGAGCGCCGACGCGCGGACGCGATGGAAACCGTCCTCTACTCGCTGACGTCCGTCCTGTTGCGGTCGGGAAACAGCGTCTTCGACCGGCTCAGCTACGGGCTCCGCCGCCAGTCCATCCTCGTCCTCAACTTCGCCAACAACTTCGTCCCGTTCCTCTTGCTGGCGGCGCTGACGCCGCTGCTGCCCATGGCGGACAGGGCGGGGTGGGCGCTCTACGGCAACGCGAGGCTCGCGCTGTTCGCGGTGAGCGTCCAGGGAGTGGCCTTCGCCTTCTCCTACGGCTTCCGGCACCTCACGGTCGCCCGGGTGAACATCGCCTCGCGCGTTGGGGATGTGCTCATCCCCCTGGTGCTCATGCTGTCCGGCCGCACGGTGCACTGGACCGAGTATCTGTTCGCCCTCGCCGTGTCCGGCTGCTCGTTGCTGGCCGCGGGAGGTGGCTCGGACAGCCGCCGCGCCCTGTGGCTGCCGGCGTTCTTCATCACCGTGGCCGTCCTCGTGCAGAGCCTCTGCGGGGAGCTCTTCTTCCAGGGCCAGCCTTCGGGCGTGGCGTCCAACCTGGAGGTGAGCACCGCCTTGATGTTCTGGAGGAGCGCGGCGTGTCTGGTGCTGCTGCTCCTCTTCGGCGCCCGGGGGACGCTGGGGGCGCAGTTGAGCGAGCTGGTCGTGGACGGCCGCGCACGCACCAACCTGCTGGTGCGCGCCCTCTTCACCGTGGGCAATCAGGTCGCCTTCGTCATGGCGCTGGCGGCGGGAAACCGCGTCGTCGCCTGGCCCATCCTCAACTCGGTGACGCTCTTCTCCCTGGTGTTCGCCAACGCCTTCATCCAGGAGGCGCCCGCGCGACGCGAGGTGTTCGCCGTCGTGGCCATCGTCGCGTTGGCCGTGCTCAAGGCCGCGCTGTAGTTTGAGTCGACGCCAGGTCCGGCAGCACCTGGTCCGCGAAGCGCAGCGAGAGGGCGGTCAGCGTCAGCGTCGGGTTGATGGCGCCGTTGTTCGGGAAGTTGCCGTTGGTGAGGGCGAACAGGTTCTTCGTCCCGAAGACGAGGTGCCTCCCGTCCACGACGCCCGAGTCCGGTCCTTGGCCGAAGCGCGCCGTGCCCACCGAGTGGTCCGCCCGGCGAATCACGCCCGAAACCCAGACCTCCGACTCGCGGCAGCCCGCGGTCTTCATCACCTGCATCAAGGTGTCGGTCATCCACTGCCAGCGCGCGGAGAACCCCGCGTCCACCGCGTAGTGAATCTCCACCTGACGCTCGCCCGGCTTGCCCGTGAAACGCAGGCGGTTCTCCGCCTGGGGGAACTCCTCGATGAAGCCATGGAGGTTGAGCCGGCTCTCCCGGGCGAAGGAGGCGATGTACTCGGGCGCCAGTTGCTCCTGGCGGACCCATGACTGCAGGTCTGGCTCCTCCGGGTACTCGGAGAAGATCATCTTCCCGGCGGCCTGCTGCTCCGGCGTGTCGAAGTGCCGCGAGAAGAGGGCGGGCATGGGGACCTCGCGCCCGTTGAACTCCCGGGGGGGCTTCGCCAGCTTGCCCTCGAGCTTCAGCATCGGGTGGGTGACCAGGTAGCGCCCGAGCGCGGGCAGGCGCTGCTCATCGAAGCCGGAATGCCACAGCAGCTTGGGCGTCTCCAGGGCGCCCGCGGCCACCAGCACGGCGTCCGCGTCCAGCGTGGCCGTCTCACCCTCGGCGGTGCGGTAGGTGACGCCCTGGGCCACCGCTCCCGCCATGCGCACGGCCAGCACCGGGCTGCTCGCGAGCAACCGGAAGCCCGGGTGGGACTCCATGTCCGCCAGCAGCAGGGTGGGGTCGAAGCGCGCGCCCATCGGGCAATACCGGCACGTGCCAAACGTCATGCACGGGCCGCCCACACCCTCGCCGCCGGGGCCTCTGCGCGACATGGGAATGTGGTCGTAGGTGATGCCCAGCGCCTTCAAGGCGTGGCGCACCGGCTCCGACTCGATGGGATACGGCGGGCTGTTCCACTTGTAGGGCTGCGAGCGCCAGGGCGTGGGATGCCCGTCCACGGGCGCGTTGGGGCCGGTGACGTTCAGCAGGGACTCGGCCTGGCTGTAATAGGGCTCGAGCTGGGTGTAGCTGAAGGGCCAGTCGTTCCCCTTGCCGGTGCGCTTGCGCAGCTCCAGGTCTTCGGGCTGGAGGCGGGGCGTCCAGCCGCTCCAGTGCAGCGTCGACCCGCCCACCGCCATGAGCCGGCTGCCCTTGATGAGGAAGTGGTCGCGCTCGGGTTGGACACCGGGGCGGGAGTTGGCGTCACCCTGCGAGTCCTCACAGGCGTGGTAGGGCCGCACGCCCGTGGTGACGAAGTCCAGCCAGCGGCGCGAGTCCCGCATGGGCGTGCGAGGGCCGGCTTCGAGCATCACCACCTCGTAGCCCCGCTCCAGCGCGGCGCGGGCGGTGATGACCGCGGCAACACCACTTCCGACGATACACAGCCTCATGGTTGTCAAATCCTGTCGGCGACCGCGCTGACTACAGTTCGTCCGAGGCGTGATAGGAGCCAGACGCGTGCGGCTCGTGCCAGAGCCCGCCCATGTGGCCATTCATGTTGCCGAAGCCAAACGTCCGGAAGCCCCCGCCGACCAGCGACATGATGGCCAGCTCGCCCACCACCTTCACGCGGTGGAGCTCTGGCAGCTCCACGAGCCACTCCGCGGAGAGCTTCTCGGGCCGCTTCACCTCCGCCGCGAAGCGGGTGTAGGTGCCCAGGTATGAGGGACGCTCCTCGCATTTGAGACGCAGATAGCCTTCCAGCAGCGCCTCGTTGAGCTGACCGTCCATTCCCACGAAGCGTGAAAGCTGGCGGGCCGTATCGAGCAGGACCTCCCGCACGTCGTCGGGAAGGGGCCCCGCGTTGTCGGGCGCGATGAGCTGGAGGGGCGCCGCTCCCTCCGTGCGAGGTATCAGCCGCGGACGAAGCGTGCCGCAGCTGGAGGCCACCACGCCGATTCCCAACCACTGCAGGAGTTGTCTGCGATTCAGCAGCGCTTGCGTCAGCACAGTCCCAGCGGAGGGAGATGTTTTCACGGCGTTGTTCATGACGGCTCAGCCCTCATGCTGCCCCAGTCTTCCCAGCGGAAGCAAGGGTTGCGGACATTGCCTCGATTGCTGCTCCATGGCAAAGAGCGGAGGCGATATGTGGATCGTCCGGCTGGCGCTCCGACGCCCCTATACCTTCGTGGTGGCGGCGCTGTTGCTCGTCTTCGTGAGTGTACAGGTCATCCGCGAATCCCCCACGGACATCCTCCCCGAGGTCGACATCCCCGTCATCAGCGTCGTCTGGAGCTATGACGGGCTGCCCGCGCAGCAGATTGAGCGGCAGATTACTCAATACAGTGAATACTCCCTGGCGAACAACGTGGCGAACCTGGCCCGGCAGGAAAGCCAGTCATTCGACGGTGTATCGGTCGCCCGGTTGTATCTACACCCGGGGGCTGACGTGGCCGAGGCCATGGCCCAGGTGACGGCGTCCTCGCAATCCATCACCCGGCGCATGCCTCCGGGGACGCAGCCGCCCATCATCCTCCGGTATTCGGCCAGCAGCGTGCCCATCCTCCAGGTGTCGTTCAGCAGCGAGACGCTCACCGAGTCGCAAATCTACGACCATGTGAATCAACGCGTCCGGCCCCTGCTCGGCACGGTCCGGGGCGCGCGCATTCCCCAGCTCATGGGCGGCAAGGTCCGTCAGATGACCGTGGACCTGGACCTGGAAGCCCTCGAGGCCCATGGGCTGGCGCCGCACGACGTCGCCTCGGCGGTCTCCGCGCAGAACCTGGTCCTCCCCACGGGGAACATCAAGATGGGCGCGCACGAGTACCGCGTGACGCTCAACAGCAGTCCGGAGACGCTCGCCGCGCTCAATGACATCCCGGTGCGCCGGAGCGATGGCCGCGTCGTGTTTCTCCGAGACGTGGCGCACGTGCATGACGGCTTCGCGGTGCAGACGAACATCGCCCGGGAGGAGGGCCGGCGCTCCGTCATCCTGTCCGTGATGAAGACGGGGGACGCCTCGACGCTGGAGGTCGCCCGCCGCGTGCGCGAGCTGCTGCCCACCATCCAGGCCGCCGCGCCGGAGGGGTTGTCGGTGCGGTTGCTGGCGGACCAGTCCTCCTTCGTGACGACCGCCATCCACGGGCTCCTGGTTGAAGGGGTCATCGCCGCGCTACTGACGGCGACGATGATCCTCCTGTTCCTGGGGAGCTGGCGGAGCACGCTCATCATCGCCATCTCCATTCCCTTGTCGGTGCTCGCGGCCATCCTGGTGTTGCGGGGCCTTGGGTACACGCTCGACTCGATGACGCTGGGCGGGCTGGCGCTCGCGGTGGGCATCCTCGTGGATGACGCCACGGTGGAGATAGAGAACATCCACCGCAACCTGGCCATGGGGAAGCCGCTCACCCAGGCCATCCTGGATGGCGCGGAGCAGATCGCCGTGCCCGCCTTCGTCGCCTCGCTCTCCATTGGCATCGTCTTCATCTCGGTGCTCTTCCTGGAGGGGCCGGCGCGGTACCTGTTCCTGCCCATGGGCCTGGCGGTGGGGCTCTCCGTCATGGCTTCGTATCTGCTCTCGCGCACGCTGGTGCCCACGCTCGTGCAGTTCCTGCTGCGCGCGGAGGTTCAGCGGCATGGGCAGCCCCAGACGGGCTGGCTGGCGCGACTGCACCACCGGTTCGAAGAGGGCTTCGAGCGCTTCCGGGCGCGGTACGTGAGGGCACTCCAGGGGGCCCTGGCCCGGCCGCGCCGCGTGCTGGTTTTCTTCCTGCTCGCGGTGTTGGTGGCGGTGGGGTTGATGCCCTTCGTGGGCCGGGACTTCTTTCCCACCGTGGACGCGGGCCAGCTCCGCCTTCACGTCGTGGCGCCGCCGGGGACGCGCATCGAGGAGACGGAGCGGTACCTGTCGCTCGTGGAGGACGCCGTGCGCGAGCTCATCCCCGCCGAGGACCGGGTGAGCCTGATTGACATGATGGGCATGCCGGGCGGCTACAACCTCGCGCTGACTGACACCTCCAACGTGAGCAGCGCGGACGGGGAGGTCCTCGTGACGCTGGCTCCGAAGCGCCGGGTCCGGACGGACGCGTACGTCCGGCTGCTGCGCGAGGAATTGCCACGGCGCTTCCCGGAGCTCACGTTCTACTTCCAGCCCGCGGACATCGTGACGCAGATTCTCAACTTCGGGCTGCCGTCGCCCATTGACGTGCAGGTGTCGGGCTCCCAGCGCGAGGCCACCTATGCCATCGCGCGCAAGCTCGAGGCGGAGCTGGGGCAGGTCCGCGGCGCGGTGGACGTGCGCCTGTCGCAGGTGGTGAACGCGCCTCGGCTGCACTTCGAGGTGGACCGGGTCCGCTCCAGCGCGGTGGGGCTCACGCAGCGGGACGTGGCCAACAACGTGCTGCTCACCGTGTCATCCAGCTCGCAGGTGAGCCCCAGCTTCTGGATCGACCCGAAGACGGGGAACAGCTATCCGGTGTCGGTGCGCGTGCCGGAGACGCGGGTGTCCTCGGTGGAGGACCTGACGCGGATGGCGCTGCCCACCCGGGAGGGGCCTCAGCTCCTGGGCGACCTCACCCGGGTGCAGCGCGAGTGGACGCCTGTCTTCGTCACCCACGTGGACATCCAGCCCACCTTCAACGTCCGCGCGGACGTCCAGGACACGGACCTGGGCAGCGTGGCGTCGCGGCTGGAGCGGATCGTCGACCGCTACCGAGAGGAGCTGCCGCCGGGCTCGCGCATCCAGGTGCGTGGGCAGGTGGAGAGCATGCGCACCAGCTTCGACCGGCTGCTGTTGGGCCTGCTGTTCGCGGCGGTGCTCGTCTATGCGCTGATGGTGGTCAACTTCCAGTCCTGGCTGGACCCCTTCATCATCATCACCGCGCTGCCCGGGGCGGTGGTGGGCATGGTGGTTTCGCTGTTCGCCACGCAGACGCCGTTCAGCATTCCCTCGTTGATGGGCGCCATCATGAGCGTGGGCGTGGCCACGGCGAACTCCGTGCTGGTGGTGTCCTTCGCCAACGAGCAGCTTGCGCTTGGCGCGAGCGCGGCGGAGGCGGCGCTCGAAGCGGGGCGGGTGCGGGTGCGCCCCGTGTTGATGACGGCGCTGGCCATGGGCCTGGGCATGCTCCCCATGTCCCTGAACCTGGGCGAGGGCGGCGAGCAGAACGCCGCGCTCGGCTGCGCCGTCATTGGCGGCCTCGTGGGCGCCACGGTGGCGACCCTGTTCTTCGTTCCCGTCGTCTACAGTCTGATGCAGGCGCGGCGGGCCGACCGCGCGGCGGCCCCTGAACTCGAGCCCTCGGTGACAGCGTGACGGAGCAGACTCCTGGCGTGGATGCCACGGCGCGAGGCGGGCGCTGGCCCTGGGTGTTCGCCGCGTTGCTCCTGGTGCTGCTGGGGCTCGGCGTGGCGCCACGGTTGGAGCGGTCGCGCGCGTTGGACCGCCGTGACGTGGAAGCCCGTCTGCCGCCGCTCGTGGCCACCGCGCGCGTGACGCGGTCCGAGCCGAAGGCGGAGCTCACGTTGCCAGGGACGGTCCTTCCCAGTCAGCGCGCGTCGCTACACGCCCGCATCAATGGCTTCGTGGGCCGCATCCACGTCGACCTGGGCGACCAGGTCCGCGCGGGCCAGTTGCTGGCGGAGCTTGAAGCGCCCGAGCTCCAGGCGGAGTGTCACCGGGCCCGGGCGCGCCTGGACGAGACGGAGCGGAACCTGGAGTTCGCTCGCGCGTCCGCGCGGCGCGGGCAGATTCTCGCGGGAGAGGGCAACGTCAGCCACGAGGTGGCGGAGGAGGCGCGGGCGCGGGCCAACTCCGCGGAGGCCTCGTTGAAGAGCGCGAAGGCGGAGGTGGAGCGCCTCGATTCGTTGTACGCGTATCGCCGCGTGGTGGCGCCGTTCGATGGTGTCATCGTGCGTCGCAACGTGGACCGGGGGGCGCTGGTCACCGCGGGCAGTGGCAGCGGCATGACGAGCCTGTTTGAACTCGCGCAGACGCACACGCTGAAGGTCTACGTGGACGTGCCGCAGTCCCTCGCCCATGACATCCGGCCGGGGCTCGAGGCGCGGATCTCCACGCTGGATGCGCCCGCGCGGGCGCTGCCGGGACGCGTGGTGCGGACCGCGGGGGTGTTGGACCCGGGGACCCGCACGCTCCTGACGGAGGTGCAGCTCGCCAACACCGAGGCGCTGTTCGCCGGGTCATTCGTGCGAGTCCGGTTGCTCATCGAACGCGAGGCTCCGCCCATGCTCATCCCCGCCAGCGCGCTGGCCGTGCGGAGGAGGGGCCCACGGTCCTCGTGGTGGGGGAGGCGAATGCCGTCCAGCAGCGCGTGGTCGTGCTGGGGCGTGACCTGGGCGCTCATGTCGAGGTGCTGGACGGATTGTCCGCCGAGGACCGGGTGGTGCTGAGCCCACCGGACACCCTGGGCGATGGGCGCGTGGTGCGCGTCGCGGAAGGGCGTGCCGCGCGCTAGTCCGCGTGGAACTCAGCAAAATCCGATAGGGCTGCCATGTCGGTCAGCCTTGATATGCTGTGCGGACTGGAGACTTCGATGAAGCGTTTTCTGTGGCTGTCTGTTTTCGCGGTGGCGTCGGTGTCCAACGTGGCCTCCGCGAGCGAGGAGCTCTCGAAGGCCAAGAACTGCTCGACGTGCCATTCAGCGACGGTGCGGCTGGTCGGTCCCTCATTCAAGGAGATTGCCGCCCGCTATGCGAAGCAGGAGGGCGTGGAGGACAAGCTGACGCAGCGCGTGCGCAAGGGCAGCAGCGGCGTCTGGGGCGCCATTCCGATGCCGGCGAACGCCCAGGTGTCGGAGGCCGAGGCGCGAGCGCTGGTGAAGTGGATCATGACGCAGAAGTAGCGCGCGGAGGTGTCCATTTCCTTCGCACGCCGTGGCAGGTAGAGGCGCCGCCGCCCGTGGCTTCTCTCCCCGTGGGTCGTCCGGTATAGACCGGGGCATGGCGTTCATCTCGTTCTCCACCATCAAGGGCGGCGTCGGCAAGACGACGCTCTGCTCGCATGTGGCGGCGGCCCTCGCGGATGCCGGCCGCCAGGTGCTGCTGCTGGACCTGGACCCCCAGGCCCATGCGTCGCTGGTGCTGGGGCTGGAGAGCCGGGAAGGCCCGTGCGTGGGGGATGCGCTCGGGCCCCGTCCCAGGCACACGCTGGCGCAGGTCGTGGTGGCTTCACCGAAGCGGCCCGGCTTGTTCATCGCCCCCGCCGCGCCGCGCATGGCCGCGCAGGAGCGCGAGCTGTTCCAGTGGGGCCACCGCCTCCAGGCGATTCCTCGCGCGCTCAAGACGCTGGGGTGGACGCCGGACATCATCCTCGCGGACACCCCGCCCAGCATCGGTGCCTACACCGAGGCTGTGCTCGCCTCCGCGGACCTCGTCGTCGCCCCCGTGCCCACCGGCGCCTTCGCGCTCCAGGGGCTGGGGGAAATCGAGACCGCCTGGCGTGACGTTCGCGAGCAGGGCGGTGAGCTGGTCGCGGTGGTGAATCTGTGGGATCGCCGCACCACCGCGACCAACGAGGCCATGGAGGGCGCGCTGAGCGAGTCCACCGTGCCCGTGCTGCGGGCTCGGATTCCGCGCTCGGAGTCCATCAACCAGGCGGGGCTGGGCTACGAGGTGGTGTTCGACACGAGCCCGCAGGCGGCTGGCGTGGAGGAGCTGCGGGCCCTGGCGCAGGAGTTGGCGCAGCGCGTGGGGCTGCGCTGAAACGGCGAACGGCACCGTCCGCCACGAGGGCGTACGGTGCCGTCCCGGGGAAGCCGAATCAGAGGTTGTAGTGACCCGAGGCCTCGGGCTGGTAGGGCACCGCGACGATGCGCAGCCGCTTGGAGCGTCCGCCCGGCAGGGGCCAGGTGATGGTCTGCCCTACGGTCAGGCCGATGAGCGCGCTGCCGATGGGGGCCAGGACGGAGATGCGGCCATCGTCGCTGCTGGCGTCGCGCGGGTAGACGAGGGTGACCTCCCGGCGCTCTCCCGTCTGTTCGTCCTCGAAGACGACCTTGCTGTTCATCGTCACGACGTCGGGCGGCACCTCTTCCGACGCGACGACGCGAGCCCGGGTCAGCTCCGCGTCAAGCATTTCCGCGAACTCGGCCGTGCGGCCGCCTCCGTTGTGGTCCACCACCTGGCGCAGGCGCTCCAAGTCGGCTTCGGTCACGATGAGGGTCTGTTCGCTTCGCATGTCAGGGGCCTCCTGTGGGAGGGAGTAATGGGTTAAGCCCATTCTAACTGCCTCGCCTGCTATTTATTCCCGACTCGCCCCAAAAAGGCGACCTGGGCGTTTCATTCCGCTCAGAAGGCGCAGTCCGCACCCCGGGTGGGTAGCGCGGAGCGCCCCCCAGAAAGATACGCATCGCAGGCCTTGGCGGCTTCGCGCCCGTCCGACAGGGCCCAGACGATGAGGCTGGCGCCCCGGCTCGCGTCCCCGGCGCAGAACACCCCGTCCGCGGACGTGGCGAAGCACGCGTCCACTTGTACCGTGCCGCGGGGGACAGCTTCACCCCCAGCTCCTCGGAGAGGTTGCCCACCTCGGGCCCCGTGAAGCCCATGGCCAGCACCAGCAGGTCCGTTTCGAACGTCACCTCGGTGCCGGGACGTTCAATGAGGCGGGGCAGGGCGCCGGTTCGGGCTGGAACTCGATTTCCACGGCGTGCAGCGTCTGGAGCCGTCCGCCGCTGCCCGTCAGCCGCTTCGTCATCAGCGCGAAGCGGCGCTCGCCGCCTTCCTCCTGGCTGGTGGAGGTGCGGAAGATGACGGGCCACCTCGGCCAGGGGTTGCCCTCCGCGCGCACCGCGGGCGGGGCGGGGAGGAGCTCCACCTGCCGCACGCTCGCCGCGCCCTGACGCAGCGCGGTGCCCAGGCAGTCCGAGCCGGTGTCGCCGCCGCCCAGCACCACGACGTGCCGGCCGGCCGCGTCCAGGCGTGAGTCCTTCTGGCCATGGCCCGAGACGAGCCGGTTCTGGTGCTCCAGGTACTCCATGGCCTGGACGACACCGGACAGCTCGCGTCCGGGGACTTCCAGCTCGCGCGGACGGCGCGCGCCCAGGGCCAGCACCAGGGCGTCGTGCTTCGCGCGCAGCGCGCGGTAGCTCAGGGCACCGCCCACGTCCACGCCGGTGACGAAGGTGATGCCCTCCGCCTCCATCAGCGCCAGGCGCCGGTCCACCACGGACTTCTCCAGCTTGAAGTCGGGGATGCCATAGCGCAGCAGGCCGCCGGCCCGGGCGGCCTGCTCGTACACGGTGACGGTGTGTCCGGCCGCGTTGAGCTGCGCCGCCGCCGCCAGTCCCGCGGGCCCGGAGCCCACCACGCCCACCGTCTTCCCGGTGCGGCGTGCTGGAGGCCGGGGCTTCACCCAGCCCTCCTTGAAGGCCCGTTCGATGATTTCCTTCTCCATCTGCTCGATGGTGACCGGGTCCCGGTCGATGGCGAGCACACACGCGGCCTCGCACGGCGCCGGGCACAGCCGGCCCGTCATCTCCGGGAAGCCATTGGTCCGGCTGAGCAAGTCATACGCCTCGCGCCAGCGCCCGCGGTGCACGGCCTCGTTGAAGTCGGGGATGAGGTTCCCCAGGGGACAGCCCTGGTGGCAGAAGGGGACGCCACAGTCCATGCAGCGGCCGGCCTGCCGTTTGGCCTCTTCGGGGGCCAGCGGCAGCGCGAACTCGCGCCAGTCGCCCAGCCGGTCCGCCTTGTCCCGCTTGTCCGCGTGGACGCGCTCCCACTCGATGAATCCCGTTGGCTTACCCATGGCTCAGGCCCTCCCCGCCGCGGACTGGGGCAACGCCGCGGATGTGGGCTCCGGTGGTCTGCGCGCCGCGCGCCGTGCCTGGAGGACCCGCTTGTAGTCCGTGGGCATCACCTTCACGAAGCGCGGCACCATTAGCTCCCAGTTGTCCAGCACCCGCCGCGCCAGCGCGCTGCCGGTGTGGTGCAGGTGTCGCTCCACCATGCCGTGCACGAGCCAGATTTCGGACTCGTCCACCAGGGACTCCAGCTCCACCATCTCCAGGTTGCAGCGCTGCCGGAAGGACTGCTCGCGGTCGAGCACGTAGGCGATGCCGCCGCTCATGCCCGCCGCGAAGTTGCGCCCGGTGGGGCCCAGCACCACCACCGCGCCGCCCGTCATGTATTCGCAGCCGTGGTCGCCCACGCCCTCCACGACGGCTTGCGCGCCGCTGTTGCGCACCGCGAAGCGCTCACCCGCGAGCCTCGCAGGTACACCTCGCCGGCCGTGGCACCGTAGAGCGCGGTGTTGCCCACCAGCACGTTCTCCTCGGCGGTGAAGCGGCTGGCCTGCGGCGGGTAGACGATGATGCGTCCACCGGACAGGCCCTTGCCCACGTAGTCGTTGGCGTCACCCTCCAGCTCCAGCGTCACGCCCTTCACCACGAAGGCGCCGAAGCTCTGGCCGGCGGAGCCCTTCATCCGCACGTGGAGCCGGCCATCCGGCAGCCCCTGGCCCCCGTGACGCCGGGCAATCTCCCCCGACAGCAGGGCGCCCACGGCGCGGTGGGTGTTGGCCACCGGCACGTTGAGCAGCATGGGCGGCCCGCCGTCCAGCACCGCGCTGGCGTCGCGCAGCAGCGCGTGGTCCAGGTGGTCGGACACGTCCTTGATGCGCGGCTCGGTGCAGTGGCGCGGCTCGCTGTCCGGCGCGGCTGGCGCGGCGAGCAGCCCGGACAGGTCCACGCGCTTCGCCTTCCAGTGGTCCACCGCCGGGCGCTGCCGCAGCAGGTCCACGCGGCCCACCAGCTCCTGCAGGGAGCGAGCGCCCAGCGTGGCCATCCGCTGGCGCAGGTCCTCCGCGATGAGGAGGAAGAAGTTCACCACGTCCTCGGGCTTGCCCTGGAAGCGCTCGCGCAGCCCCGCGTCCTGCGTGGCGATGCCCGCCGAACAGGTGTTGAGGTGACACTTGCGCAGCATGATGCAGCCCACGGCCACCAGGCTGGCGGTGGCCATGCCGAACTCCTCGGCGCCCAGGAGCGTGGCCACCAGCACGTCCCGTGCGGTGCGCATGCCGCCGTCCGCCTGAACGCGGATGCGCGAGCGCAGCCCGTTGTGCACCAGCACCTGCTGCGTCTCCGCCAGCCCCAGCTCCCAGGGCAGGCCCGCGTGCTGGATGCTGGACAGCGGCGAGGCGCCCGTGCCGCCCTCGTAGCCGGAGATGACCACGCAGCTGGCGCCGGCCTTGGCCACGCCCGCGGCGATGGTGCCCACGCCCACCTCGCTGACCAGCTTCACGCCGACGCGCGCGGCCGGATTCACCGACTGGAGGTCGTAGATGAGCTGCGCCAGGTCCTCGATGGAGTAGATGTCGTGGTGCGGTGGCGGGGAGATGAGCGTCACGCCCGGCGTGGACCAGCGCACGCGGGCAATCCGCTCATCCACCTTGTGGCCGGGCAGCTGGCCGCCCTCGCCGGGCTTGGCGCCCTGGGCCACCTTGATTTGGAGCTCGTCCGCGTTGACCAGGTACTCCGTGGTGACGCCGAAGCGCGCGCTGGCCACCTGCTTGATGGCGCTGCGGCGCAGGTCTCCGTTCTCGTCCCGGGTGTAGCGCCGCGACTCCTCGCCGCCCTCGCCGCTGTTGGAGCGCCCGCCCAGCCGGTTCATCGCGATGGCCAGCGTCTCGTGCGCCTCCGCGCTGATGGAGCCGAAGGACATGGCGCCGGTGACGAAGCGCCGGGCAATGGAGAGCGCCGGCTCCACCTCGTCCAGCGGCACGGGCGTGCGGCCCTCGTGGGCGATTTCGAGCAGGCCCCGCAGGTTGGAGTGCTCGCGCGTCTCGTCGTCCGCGAGCCGCGAGTACTCCGCGAAGGTGGCGGCGTCGTTCGCGCGCACCGCCGCCTGGAGCCTGGCGATGGTGGCCGGGTTCCACTTGTGCCGCTCGCCCAGACGGCGCCAGCGGTACTGGCCGCCCACGGGCAGCATGCCGGCCTCCGCGTCCGCTTCCGCGCCGAAGCCCCGGGCGTGACGCTCCGCCACTTCGCGCCCCAGCTCCGGCAGGCCCACCCCTCCACGCGCGACGCCGTGTCGGTGAAGTGCCGCTCCACCAGCGAGCGCTGGAGCCCCACGGCCTCGAAGAGCTGCGCGCCGCGGTAGGACTGGAGGGTGGAGATGCCCATCTTCGACATCACCTTGAGCAGGCCTTCCTCCACGGCGTGGATGAAGCGGTCCTGCGCCTTCTCCGCGTCCACGGCCAGCTCGCCGCTGTCCGCCAGGGCCCGGAGCGTGTCCAGCGCCGGTACGGGTTCACCGCCGCGGCGCCGTAGGCGAACAGGCAGGCGAAGTGGTGCACCTCGCGCGCCTCCGCCGTCTCCAGCAGCAGGCCGGTGTACATGCGGATGCCGTCACGGACGAGCCGCTGGTGCACCGCGGACATGGCCAGCAGCGCGGGAATGGCCGCGTACGCCGCGTCCACGCCGCGGTCGCTCAAGAGCAGGATGCTGGCGCCCGCGTCCACCGCGTCCACGGCCTCGTTGCAGAGCTTCTCCACCGCCGCCTCGAGCGCGCCTTCGCCTCCGTCCAGGGCGTAGAGGAGCGACAGGCGGCGCGTCTCGAACAGGCCCTCGTCATTGATGGCCGCCAGCCGCGCGAGCTGCCCGTTGGTGAGGATGGGGCCGGGGAGGGACAGCCGGTGGCACTGCTCCGGCGTCTCCTCGAAGGTGTTGCTCTCCGGGCCCAGCGCGGTGGCCAGTGTCATCACCAGCGACTCGCGCAGCGGGTCGATGGGCGGGTTGGTCACCTGCGCGAAGAGCTGGTGGAAGTAGGAGAAGAGGCTGGGTGCGTGGTCGCTGAGCACCGCCAGCGGCGTGTCCGTGCCCATGGAGCCCACTGGCTCCTTGCCCGTCTCCGCCATGGGCGTGAGCACCGAGCGCACGTCCTCGGCGGTGTAGCCGAAGGCGCGCTGGGCCCGCCACAGCTCCTCGCCGCGCAGGCGCACCGGGGCGGTGACGGCGGGGAGGTTGTCGAAGGTGTAGACGTTGCGCTGGAGCCAGCGGCGGTAGGGCCAGCGCGTGGTGATGTCGCGCTTGACGTCCTCGTCCTCCAGGATGCGGCCCTCGGTGGTGTCCACCAGCAGCATGCGGCCCGGCGTCAGGCGGCCCTTGCGGCGCACCTGCGAGGGCGGCACGTCGATGACGCCCATCTCCGAGGCGAGGATGATGCGGTCGTCCTCCGTGACGAGGTAGCGCGCGGGCCGCAGGCCGTTGCGATCCAACGTGGCGCCGATGAGCTGCCCGTCCGTGAAGGCGATGGCCGCCGGTCCGTCCCACGGCTCCAGCAGGGCGGAGGAGTATTCATAGAAGGCGCGCCGCTCGTCGGACATGAGCGCGTCGCCCTCCCACGCCTCCGGAATCATCATCATCAGCGCGTGGGGCAGGGTGCGGCCGCCCAGGTAGAGCAGCTCCACCATGTTGTCGAACTGCGCCGAGTCGCTCTTGCCCGGGACGATGATGGGCTGGAGCGCCTCCAGGCTGCCGCCCAGGCGCGCCGTCTGGAGCAGGCCGCGCCGCGCGGTCATCCAGTTCCGGTTGCCACGCATGGTGTTGATTTCGCCGTTGTGCGCGATGAAGCGGAACGGCTGCGCCAGCTCCCACGTGGGGAACGTGTTGGTGGAGAAGCGCGAGTGGACCAGGCCCAGCGCGCTCACGAAGTCCGGCTGCTGCAAATCGGAGTAGAAGCGCGGCAGGTCCACCGGCAGCATCAGTCCCTTGTAGACGAGCGTCTCCGACGACAGCGACGCCACGTGGAAGCGGCCCTTGGGGTCCACGCCGCGCGCCTGGATGAGGTTCTCCGTCAGCTTGCGGATGCGGTACAGCTTCCGCTCGAAGGCGCTGGGGACCATGCGCCGCCGCGCCACGAAGAGCTGGCGGATGACGGGGGCGGCCTCACGCGCCACGGGGCCCAGGTGCTCCGGGTTCACGGGCACGTCGCGCCAGCCGAGCACGCGCTGGCCCTCTTGTACGACGACCTCCTCGAAGGCGGCCTCACAGGCGGCCCGGGCCTCGGGCTCGGGCGGGAGGAACACCGGCCCACGCCGTAGTGCCGGCGCGGCGGGAGGGCGAAGGGCAGCTTCGGTGATTCGCGCTCGAAGAAGCGGTGGGGGAGCTGCACCAGGATGCCGGCGCCGTCGCCGGTTCGTGGGTCCCTGCCCGCGGCCGCCCGGTGGCTGAGCCGGTTGAGGAGCTCCAGGGCGTCCTCGACGATGCCTCGCGAGCGCTCACCCCTCAGGTGGGCGACGAATCCCACGCCGCAGGCGTCATGCTCGGTGTCTGGCTCATACAGGCCGTACCGGCCGGGGCGGAATGCCGACATCAAGAGTCCCCTCTCCCGACGACGCGGGTTGTCATCAAGAATAATGCAGTGCCGCTAGATGTTAACGCGCTGCGTTGGCTGGCGTAAAGGGAAGCCCCCGACCCGCCGTGCGAGGAGGGCGGGGTGAGGAGGGACCTGGCTGGCCCGGCATGAACTACAGTGCCGCGCTTTGTCACATTCCGGCGGTGGCCAAGGGGCTCCGACGCCTGGATGCCGCACCGCGCGAGGTCGCTCCCATGCCGTACACCCCGATCATCGGCACGCTCGGTTAC
The DNA here is from genome assembly GCF_032612255.1 of Myxococcus sp. MxC21-1. Classification (NCBI taxonomy): domain Bacteria; kingdom Pseudomonadati; phylum Myxococcota; class Myxococcia; order Myxococcales; family Myxococcaceae; genus Myxococcus; species Myxococcus sp. MxC21-1. The sequence continues at coordinate 4,589,477 of NZ_CP123278.1, read as the reverse complement.
GTGATGTCACCGGACGGCCAGCGCGTGCTGCTCGTCCACCGCAACGCCCGCCCGGATGATGCCCACTACGGGAAGTTCAATGGCCTGGGCGGGAAGATGGAGCGCGACGAGGACGTGGCCGCCTGCATGCGCCGGGAGATTCGCGAGGAGGCCGGCATCGAGTGCACGCGGATGGTGCTGCGCGGCACCATCTCCTGGCCCGGTTTCGGCAAGCACGGGGAGGATTGGCTGGGCTTCGTGTTTCGCATCGACGGCTTCGAAGGCACTCCGCTCGAGCGGAACCCGGAGGGCTCCCTCTCCTGGGTGCACGTGGCGGACATCCAAGGCCTCAACCTGTGGGACGGGGACCGGCACTTCCTGCCGCTGGTGTTCGACGCCGACCCCCGGCCGTTCCATGGCGTCATGCCGTACGCCGGTGGCCGCGCGCTGAGCTGGTCCTTCAGCCGCCTGTAAAGGGCTGCCGCGAAAGGGCTTTTCCGCGCGCCATCCCTCCGTGGACGACCGGACGGGCATTCCACCGTGCGTAAGAAGTTTTACTCAGCGAGCGTTGACGGATGAGGGCCGTGGGGGGTATCCACGTCCGCAGTGAGAGTGAGAACGATTCTCAATTTCGAACTTCCGGAGCCCGCCGCGGATGCCGCATCCTCGGTGTTGGCGCAACCCACTGGGGCGCTCTTCCGCATGGGGGATGCCGCCGGGGTGGAGGGCTTCTGGAGCCGCTGGAGCGGGGCCGTTGTCGTGGCGGTCGTGCTCCACGCGGTCGTCGTCGCGGCGGGACTGTCCGTGTCCCCGGCGTCGCCGAAGAAGGTGGTGCGGGAGGAGCCGGAGCTGGTGTTGCTGGCGTTCGCCGCGCCTCCGCCCCCGCCGCCCGCGGGTGGTGGCGGGGCGCAGCCGGCCGCGAAGAAGGAAGTGCAGCGTCAGGCGCGTCCCAAGCCGGCGCAGCGGGTGATGCCGACCCCCGTTCCCCGGCCCGAGCCGGTGGCGGAGGTGAAGCCGGAGACGCCCCCTGAGCCGGAGCCCGTGGTGGAGCCCGAGCCCACGGTGGCGAAGGCGGAGCCGGCGTCCACGAGCAGCGAGGCGTCCGCAGTGGGTGGGGTGGTGGGTGGCGTGGTCGGCGGCGTCGTGGGTGGAACGCAGGGCGGCATCGTCGGGTCGACGGCCATTGGCGGCACGGGCGACGCGCTGACGCTGAAGCAGGTGATGCGGCCCCCCACGGTCCTCAAGCAGGTCAGGCCGGACTACCCCCGGCTGGCGAAGCAGCGGAACATCCAGGGCGTGGTGGTGGTGCGGGTCATCGTTGGCACGGACGGCCGGGTGGAGCAGGCGCACACCCGGGTGATGCGCTCCGTGCCCGCCCTGGACGCCGCGGCGATTGCCGCCGTGAATCAGTGGCACTTCACGCCCGCGCTGGGCCGTTCGGGGCGGCTGGCGCGAGTCATGATCGACATTCCGGTGAACTTCTCCCTGAAGTGAGCCTGGCGCGGTGTCGCGCCGGGTCCGCTCCAGTTCTCCTCGCGTGGGCTCCGGCCCGCGCTGGAGCCGTTTCATGCGCACCTTCCGAAACATCATCTTCTGGATTCATCTCATCGCCGGAATCGCCACCGGGCTGGTGATTGCGATCATGTCCTTCACGGGCGTGGTCATCGCCTTCGAGAAGCAGCTCATCGAATGGGCGGAGCGGGATGTCCGGACGGTGCAGCCGCCGTCTCCAGACGCGCCCCGGCTCCCCGTGGAGGCGTTGGTCGAGCGCGTCCGCGCGGCGCGGACGGACGGACAGCCCTCCGGCGTGACGGTGTATCCGGAGCCGACATCCTCGGTGCTCGTGAGCATCGGCCGGGGCTCGGTGACCTACGTCAACCCCTACACCGGCGAGGTGCTGGGGAATGGCGCGACGGGCCTGCGCGGCTTCCTCCAATGGAACGTGGAGCTCCACCGGTGGCTGGCCGCCAGCGGTGACAACCGCGCGGTGGGCAAGGCGATCACCGGTGCGAGCAACGCGGTGTTCCTCTTCCTGGCCATCTCCGGCCTGTACCTGTGGTGGCCGCGCAAGTGGACGTTGCGCGCCATGCGGCCGTCGCTGTGGTTCCGGCGTGGGCTGAAGGGCAAGGCGCGCGACTGGAACTGGCACAACGTCATCGGCTTCTGGTCGCTGCCGGTGCTCATCGTGCTCACGGCGTCGGGCATGGTCATCTCGTACAAGTGGGCCTCCGACCTCGTCTACACGGCGATGGGCCACGAGGCTCCGGCGAGGCAGGGGCCGCCGGGCTCGGCGTCGGTGAAGGTGCCCGCGCCCGACGTGGAGACGCCGCGCAAGCCGATGGATGCCCTCATCGCCGAAGCGCAGAAGACGTCGCCCACCTGGTCGTCCGCCACGGTGCGCCTGGGCGGCGGAGCGCGTCCGGGCGGGGCTCCCGCGCAGGGTGGCCGTGGTCCGGAGGCGAAGGGCGAGCGGGGCGGGAAGGGGGCGCGGACAGCGTGGACGCGGTGACAGTCAGCCTCCGCGAGGCGGATGCGTGGCCGCCGTTCTCCTCCAAGCAGGTGTCCCTCAACCCCTTTTCGGGCGAGGTGGCGAAGCAGGAGACGTACGCGGACTACAACAGCGGCAGGAAGCTGCGCACCGGCTGCGCTTCCTGCACACCGGCGAGGCGCTGGGGCTCCTGGGCCAGCTGGTGGCCGCCATCGCGTCGCTGGGCGGCGTGTTCCTCGTCTACACGGGCTTCGCGCTGTCGTGGCGCCGGTTCTTCTCCCGGCGCCGGACGAACACCGAGCCGCGGGAAGAAGCCGCCGCGCAGACCGAGCGGGCGGCCTGACGGATTTCAGCCCTCCTCGTGAGCGTGACGGGTTCGCTCGTCATCCTCCCACTCACGAGGCGGGCATTTCCCTTTGAGTCGGAAGGTCAGCTCCGGTCCTTGCGGACGAGCACCTTCTTGCCGCGCAGGGTGGCGTTCTTCAGCGCGGCGATGATGCGGTTGGCCTCCGACTCCGGCACCTCCACCAGGGAGAAGGCGTCGCCAATCTGGATGGCGCCAATCTTGGAGGACTCGACGCCCGCTTCTCCGGCGATGGCGCCCACCAGGTCGGCGGGGCGTACGCCGGCGTGACGGCCGGCGCCAATCCACAGGCGGGTGACGTCCCACGTCGGCGGGCCACCGCGGGCCTTCGGGCCGCGCTCCGGACGGCCCGGACGCCCTGAGGGCGCTCCGAACTTGCCCGTGCGCTCGCGGCGCTCCTGCGGCGGCGCGACGACGGGGATCTCCGTCTCCTCCGTGTCGCGGCCCTCGTCCTGGGCCTCATGGAGGAGCTTCACGGCGGCGGCGGCGATGTCCATGGCGTCGAACTCGCTGGCCGGCTCTCCACCACGTTGCGGAGGGAGTCGTACTCACCGGTCACCAGCGTCTCGCGCAGGGATGCGCGCAGCATCTCCTGCCGCTTCTCGCGCATGTCCGCGACGGTGGGCACGGTGGCCACTTCGATGCGCTGGCCGGTGACGCGCTCGATGTTACGCAGCAGCCGGTGCTCGCGGGGCTCCACCAGGGTGATGGCCACGCCCTCGCGGCCGGCGCGGCCCGTGCGGCCGATGCGGTGCACGTAGGCCTCGGGCGCGTTGGGGACGTCGAAGTTCACCACGTGGGACAGGCGGGGGATGTCCAGGCCGCGCGCCGCGACGTCGGTGGCCACGAGCAGGTCGGTGCCCTGGGACTTGAGCTGCTTGATGACGCGGTCTCGCTGCTCCTGCGTCATGCCGCCATGCAGGGCGTGGGCACGCCAGCCACGGCCGTTGAGGGAGACGGTGAGGTCGTCCACCTCCGTGCGCGTGCGGCAGAAGATGATGGCCGCGGTGGGCGACTCCACGTCGAGCAGGCGGCCCAGGGTGGCGATCTTGAAGGCGCGCGGCACGACGTAGGCCGTCTGCCGGACGCGGGGAATCTCCCCCTGTTCCACCTTCTCGCGGGCAATCTTCACGCGCACGGGCTCGTGCAGGTGACGCTCGGCGATGCTGGCGATGCGCGGCGGGAGCGTAGCGGAGAAGAGGGCCGTCTGCCGGTCCTCGGGCGTGCCGGAGAGGATGGCCTCCAGGTCCTCGGCGAAGCCCATGTCGAGCATCTCGTCGGCCTCGTCGAGCACGACGACGCGCACGTCATCGAGCTGCAACGTGCCACGGCGCAGGTGGTCCAGCGCGCGGCCCGGCGTGGCGACGACGACGTCCACGCCGCGCTTGAGGACGCGGAGCTGCTGGCCAATGACCTGGCCGCCGTACAGGGGCAGCACGGAGATGCCGAGCTTCTGGCCGTAGCGGTGGATGGCCTCGGAGACCTGCATGGCCAGCTCGCGCGTGGGGACCAGCACTAGCGCGGACGTGGTGTTGGGCCGGCACGCGCCGGGCTCCACGTGGTTGAGCAGGGGCAGGGCGAAGGCTGCCGTCTTGCCGGTGCCGGTGGCGGCGATGCCGAGCAGGTCCTTCCCCGCGAGCAGTGGCGGGAGGGCGGCGGCCTGGATGGGGGTGGGCTCCTCGTAGCCGAGCGCGCTGAGCGCCTCGACGAGCGCGGGCTTCAAGCCCAGGGAATCGAAGGTGGCCTCAACGGGGGCGGGGGCTGGGGGCTTTCACGGCCCGGGCTTGTACCACCAGCAATGGTTTGGTGCGCTCTCAGAATGGGGGAGGCCACACCCTGAACAGTTGGGCCCGTGTTTGCACGCCTTCACGCTGCGTCCTGATAGGTGCCCGACGCCCGGGCCTCAGTCCTTCCAAAGCACCTTCCACGGGTGCTTGCGGAGGTCCGTCACCAGCATGCGCAGCTCCTCGTAGAGCGTGCCGTCCTGGAGCGCCGCGCCCACGGTGCCCTCGCCGGCCTCGAGCTTCGCGAGCACCCGGTCCGCGCGGGCCGCGATGCTCTCCAGTTGGCCCGAGGCCGAGGTGAGGCGCTCCAGCGCGACCTTGACCCGCGCGCCGTCCTCGGGCCCCAGCGGGCCCGTCACGGCCGCCAGTCCGTCCAGCGTCGTCCCGGCGGACTTCGTCAGCCCCGGCAGGTCGCGACGAACGATGGCCGCCGCCGCCGAGGCATCGTCCAACAACCGCGCGCCCTTGCCTCCAGGCTGGAAGGCCTCGCGCGCCAGGCCCGCGAGCTGGCGCAAGTCCTTCGAGGCCGCCGCCAGCTCGGACGCGAGCACCTTCACGTCGCCCCGGTTCTCCGTCAGCAACTGGTCCAGCGTCCGCGCCAGCCGGGAGACGTTCGCCGCGAGGCCGCGGATGGCCTCCGGGTCCTCCTCCAGCATCTGGGACAGCAGGTCCACGAAGCGGGTGAGCTGCTCGGCCAGGACGTCCAGCCGGGGCGCGTCCGTTCCCCGCACGGCCGTGCCCGCGGGCAGCCGCTCCGGCGCCGAGCCCGGGTTCAGCTCCAGATAGGGCTCTCCCAGGATGCCCACCGTGGCCACCGTCACGCGCGCGTCCTGGCGCAGCGCGCCCACGGCCTCCGGCGCCACCGCGAGCTCCATTCGCACGGGCAGCGGGCGTCCCTGGGCGTCTCGCCGCTCGGGCTGGAGCTGGATGTCCTGCACGCGGCCCACCTGCACGCCGCCCAGCTTCACGGGGGCGCCCTCCACCACGTTCCCCGTGTGGCCGAAGTCCACCGCCAGCCCCGTCTCCGAGCCCAGCTTCAATTCGCCCATCAACCACAGCAACACCAGCACGCCCACGATGGCGGCCAGCACCAGGGCGCCCACCTTCAGCTCCAGCCGTCGCTCATCCATCCGTCGCGCCCTCCATGAATGGCGCTGTCAGTACTCGCAGCTCGGGCGCGGAGGACTCCAGGAAGCCCTTCGGCGTGCCCAGGTAGGCACATTGCTTGTTCGCCACCACCAGCACCCGGTCCGCCAGCGCCTTCAGCTGCCGGTAATCGTGGGACACCACCATCCCCCCAAGGCCCCGCGCCTTCAGCGACGCGAGCACCTCCTCCACCTGGCCCGCCGCCTTCCGGTCCAGGCCCGTCGTCGGCTCGTCGAAGAGGAGATAGCGCGGCTTGAGCACCAACGCCCGGGCGATGGCCGTCCGTTTCTTCGCTCCGGGCCCCAGCTCCGGTGGCAGCCGGTCCGCCCAATCCAGCAGCCCCACCTGCGCCAGCGCGGCGTCCACGTCGTCCACGGACGCCGCCGGGTCCGCCAGCCATACGTTCTGCCGGAGCGTGCGCCAGTCCAACAGCGCGGGGCCCTGCACCAGGTAGGGCGCCTGTCGGCGCAGTGGCACCAGCTCGCGCTCGGGTCTGGAGTCCACGCGTCCCCCCACAGCACCACTTCGCCCGCGTCCGGGCGCAGCAGCCCCACCGCCAGCCGGCACAGCACGCTCTTCCCGGTGCCACTGGCGCCCGCGATGAACGTCAGCTCCTTCGTGGACACCTCCGCCGTGAGCCCCGCGAGCACGCGCCGGCGTCCTCGTCGAACGCGACGTGTACGTCCCGGAATCGCAGGGCCTCGCTGTCGGGAAGGGGCGTCATGCGCGGGGCTCGCTCACAGGCGCAGCAGCTGGAAGGCCAGCGACACGGCGAGGTCGATGAGCAGGCACCCCAGGCTCGCCGCCACCACGCCGTCGGTGGTGGCCTCGCCCACGGCCTCGGCGCCGCCGCGCGCCTTGAGGCCCGCCACCGCCGCCGCCAGCGGGATGTAGAGCCCGCAGCCCGCGGCCTTCAGGAACGCGGCCAGCAAGTCCCATCCGTCCACGTAGCGCGGGTCCATGAAGGCCCGCCCGTCCACGCCGAAGGCGAACTGCGCCACCGCCGCCGCGGACAGCGTGGCCGCGATGGTGCCCAGGGTACACAGCAGGGGCACGCCCACCACGCCCGCGAACACCCGGGGCGCGACGAGGTCCGCGTAGGGGTCGCCCGCGGACATCTCCAGGGCCTCCACCTGTTCGTTGACGCTCATGGTGGACAGCTCGGCCGCGTGAGCCGCGCCCGCGCGTGAGGCCGTGAGCAGCGCGGACACCGCCGGGCCCAGCTCGCGGATGAGCAGCTCGAAGTACGCGGGCCCCAGCACCGCCACGTTGCCCACGAAGCGCCGTGCACGGCTGTTGGCGATGGTGACGAGCACCGCGCCGAAGAAGGCCATGCCGGACATCACCAGCCACACGCTGCGCCCGCCCAGCTCGTGGAGCTGCGCCAGGGACTCGCGCCAGGGCACGCCGTCCCGGGTGGAGGCCCGCACCGTGCGGGCCAGCATCACCACCGGCGCTCCGAAGAAGGACAGCACGCCGCTCATCCCATCCACCCCGCGAGCAAGGACGTGAGGGCGAAGTCGAGGACGAAGATGGCCGCGCAGCTGCGCACCACCGCGTTGGCCGCCGCCTGGCCCACGGCGTGTGCGCCACCTCGAGCGGACAGGCCCACGGTGGTGGACAGCAGGGCGATGGCCAGTCCGAAGATGCCCGTCTTCACCACGCCGCCCAGGAGGTCGAGCGGACCCAGAAGCTGGGAGAAGGTGCCGAAGAAGACGCGCACCGGAAGGCCCAGGGCGAGCAGGGCGGCCACGGACTCGAAGAGGATGGCCACCGCGAAGGTGACGCCGCTGAGCGCCAGCATGCTGACCTCCATGGCCACCACGCGAGGCGCGACGAGGATGGCGAAGGGGTCCAGGCCGATGCCCCTCAGCCCTTCAATCTGTCCGCCCACCTGCATCAGCGCCAGCTCCGCCGCGTTTCGCGCGCCGAGCCGCGCCGACATGATGAGGCCCAGCAGCAGCGGGCCGAACTCCCACAGCACGCCATAACCCGCCGCCCAGCCGAGGAAGGCCCGCGCGCCGAAGCGCTGGACGTAGATGCCCGACTGCAGCACCACGATGATGCCGGCCAGCGCCGCCGTGGCCAGGGCGAGCGGCAGCGAGCCGTAGCCGAATTGCACCAGCGCACGGCCCAGCTCGCGGCGCTCCAGTTTCGGCAGCGCCAGCACCGTGCGGCCCACGACCAGGCCCAGCGCGCCGGTTCCGCGGAGCGCGTCCAGCGCCGTTCGTCCGAGCCTCGTCAGGAGCGCCATGGCGGCATCTCATCCCGGGGCAGACTCGGCGGCGGCACGGCTGTGGCCGCGCCCTCCGGGTGGCGCGACATGGCACCTGGATGTGCTCGCGCGCTTCGCGTCATGCCGGCACCTCGTCCGGTGCATCCTCCCACTCGGGCGCGGGGGCCCGTCATGAACCAGCCGGCCACTCCGCAGGTACAGCCAGCGGGGCAGGGGCAGGTCCATCGGGGCCTCCGTCGCCACGACCAGCAGCGTGCCACCCTGGGACACGTCCAGGAGCACCCGGGCCACCTGCCGCGCCGTGCCCGGATCCAACCCCGCGAACGGGTCATCCGCCAGCACCACCGACGGACGCGCCGCCAGGGCCCGCGCGATTCCCGCGCGCTTCTTCATGCCGCCAGACAGGCGCTCTGGCAGCGTATCCGCCGCGTCCGAAAGCCCTACCGCCCGCAGCACGTCACTGGCGCGGGCCCGGGCCTCGGCCTCCGGGACGTGGCGGCGGGTGAGTGGCGCCATGACGTTCTCCAGCACCGTCATCGAGTCGAACAGGGCGTCCGTCTGGAACACCATGCCGAACGACGCCTGCTGCTCGCGCCGCTCGGCGGCCGTCAGACGCGCCGCATCCTGTCCATCCCACAGCACGCGGCCCTCCGTGGGCCGCACCAGGCCGGCCAGGGCCTTCACCAGCGTCGTCTTCCCCGCGCCCGAGCGCCCCAGGACCAGTGCCTGCGTCCCGGGCGGCAGCGCGCAGCTCACGCCGGACAGGACCTGCCTCGCTCCGTACCGCACCGTGAGGCCGTCCGCGCGCAGGTCCATGGTGTCCGTCCGCCCGCTGTCTCAGGGCCGCCAGCGCACGAGCGCGCCGCTGCTGCCCGCCACCCAGACGTCGGCCGGGCCGGTTCCGCTCAGCGCGTTCATGGGGCTGGACGGCGCGAAGGCGGTGCTCCAGGCCGTGCCGTTGAAGAAGTGGATGTTGTTCGTTCCGGAGCTCACGGCGTAGATGGCCTTGCTGCCGAAGGCCACCAGTCCGCGGATGTCCGCCGGGGCCGAGGTTGGCAGGGTGATGGCGGGCTTCACGCTCCACGTCGTGCCCGCGCGCTCCAGGAAGAGACCTTTGTCACCCACGGCGTAGACATGGTTCGGTGAGAGCACCTGGATGCCGAAGAGGAATTCGGTCGACCCGACGTTGCCCAGGGCTTCCTTCTGCCACGTGCCGCCGTCCTCCGTGGGGCCGCGCCAGACCACGGGGCGGTTGGTGCCGCCCTGTGCCTCGGCGCCCGCGGCGAACAGCGTCCGCGGGCTGGTACCGTCAATGGACTTGAGGTTGTCGTTGAGCCGCGTGAGCTCCTCGGGGGCCGCCTGGGTGGGGGCGCCCTCCTCGTAGTTCCAGAGGAGGATGCGGCCCTGGCTGTCCACCGCGTACAGCGCCACGCGGTTGCCGCTTTCGAAGCCCACCATCCCGTTGATGCTGGCGTTCCCGGGGCCATTCACGTTGACACACGCGCCAGTGTCGGTCGGCAGCCGGGTGGTGAACTTGCCCGCGCCGTTGCCCAGGAACACGCGGCCGCTGTTCGTCACCCAGGAGGACTTCCACTGGCCCGGGCAGTTCGTCACAGGGGTGAGCGTCCCGCCATCGACGTGGGCGACGTGGCCGTCGCGTCCCGCGAGCCAGCCCTTGTTGCCGGGGTACGCAGCCACCGTCTCCCAGACAATCGAGGAGGGCGTCGCGTTCGTCGTCGTCCAGTCCACGGCGTCGCAGCCCGCCGGGTCTTCGTCCACCTGTCCGTCACAGTCGTTGTCCAGCCGGTCGCACACCTCGGTGGCCGTGTTCGACACGAAGCGCGAGCTCTCATCACAGTCCGTGTTGTTCTCCTTCGCGTCCTGCGGTGGGTTGGCGCACCAGAGCCCCACGGAGGTTCCCGCCTGGCCGTCACCGTCCTCGTCCACGAACCACTCCCGCGGCGTCTCGCTGCTGACGCAGGTCGTCAGCAAGGTGCTCGCGCACTGCTTGGCGCCGGCGCAGTTCTGCTCGGTCAGGCACGGCGTGCTCACATCGAACGGGTCGTTGTCGATGTCCCCATCGCAGTTGTCGTCCTTGCCGTCGCAGACCAGCTCGGCCTGTCTGGGGTGGATGTTGGGGTCCTGATCGTTGCAGTCACCGGCCTCCCGGACATAGCCCGCGGGAGGCGTGCAGGAGAGGTTGGGCAGGGCGAGCGGGTCGCCGAAACCATCACCGTCCGCGTCGCGGTAGTAGGTCGCGCCGCCGGGGGCATCCGCTTCGCCGTTGACGCAGTTGTTGTCCACGCCGTCGCACAGCTCCGTCGCGCCGGGGTGGATGCCCGGGTCGTCGTCGTCGCAATCCGAGCCAGGGAAGGCGCCCTCGCTGGTGACGTAGTCATCGTCATCCAGGTCCAGGGCGCGCAGGTCGAGAGCCACGGTCGTGGTGCCCACGGTGGGCACCTGCGCGGTGACCTCGTGCTGTGCCACCACGGGGCCGTTGCAGGAGCGCTCGTTGGCGGTCGCGGTGAGCCGCAGGTTCCGGCTCCAGCCCTCCCGGCCCAGGATGGCCACCGTCCGCGTGTCGCTGCGGGCAGAAGGCTCCATCCGGACGTTGGCGGTCTCGGTGCGGCTGGGTTCGTCCACGTCCGTGACGGTCAGCGTGAGACAGCCCGGACGAAACGTCGCATACGAGACGCTTACGCGGATGGCCCCGGCATTGGGTGGGTCTTCCTGCTTCCGGCAACCGGAAAAGGAGACCACCACCGCAAGAACGCAACCCATCAGGAATAAACGCATCGGCCGAGCATTCCCGGGCGCTTGGTGGCGCCCGCAATCTTTCTACAGTGAGCTACGGAACCCAGGAGAACCCAACGCCACCCATAGTCCGTCGCGCAGGCCAGCGTCCAGACGCCGAATCGTCATGGCCCCTTCTTTCCACCTCCGTTTAGATGGCGCGCCGGCCCGCTCCCCCGACGCCCGAGCCTTCCCCGCCCGTTCATGCATAGACCCCGTCACGCCCTCACCATGCCCCTCTGCGCCTGGCTCGCCCTGACCGCGTCCAGTGCTTCGGGGCAGCAGCCCGCGACCGAATCCACGAAGGGTGCCCCCGCAAGTCCTTCGTCCCAGCCTCCGCCCGCGGAAGCCCTGTCCACGGAAGGTGGTCCGCTGACGCTGGAACAGGCGGTGCAACTTGCCGCGAAGCGTAACGAGGTGGCGCTGGCCGCCGAGCAGCAGTCGGAGGCCGCCCGGGCCCGGCTGGCTCGGGCCCGGGCCTTCTTCTTTCCAGAGCTGACGGGAACGGGCACCTACACCCGGCGTCTGAATGAGGTGACGCGCGAAGTGGGTGGCCAGACGGTGGTCATCCAGCGCAACAACGCCTTCAACGCCAACTTCGTCGCCTCCCTGCCGCTGTTCGACGCGCGCGGCATCTTCCTGTACCGCGCGGCGCGGAGGGACGGCGACGCGGCGGAGCTGGAGGCCGTGGAGGCGCGCCGGCAGATTGGCTTCGAGGCCGCCAACGCCTTCCTCGCGACCCTGGCCCAGGAGCAGGTGTACCGCGCCGCCGAGCAGCGCCTCGCGTTCGCCCGCCAGTCACTTCAGGACGCGTCGGCCCGCGCCAAGGCGGGTCTGGCCAGCAGCAACGATGTGACGCGCGCGGAGCTGGAGGCGGCCAGCGCCGAGGTGCAGATGTCCAACGCGCGCAACGCCGCGCAGACCACGCGCCTGGAGCTGGGCTTCCTGCTGGTGTCTTCGGTCAAGGGCACCCTGGCCTCACCGGACGCGCTGCTGTCGGACGCCAGCCGGCCGCTGCAGGCCCACGCCTCCCTGGCGGATGGGGCCCTGGACCGCCGGCCGGATATCCTGGCCGCGCGGCTGCGGGTGGACGCGCTGGAGGAGAGCGCCAAGGAGCCGCTCGCCCGGCTGCTGCCCACGCTGGGCGCGTCCGCCACCTACCGCCTCACGAACGAGGCCGGACTCGCGGGCCGCACGGGTGACGGCTTCCTGGGCGTCAACCTCATCTGGAACTTCTTCGACGGCGGCGAGCGCTATGCCGAACGCCGGGAGCGCGTGGCCCTGGCGAGGGCGGCAGAGCTCCAGGTCCAGGCCACCACGCGCCGGGTGGACGTGGACATCGAGCAGGCGAGGGTGGCGCTGGAGAATGCCCAGGCCGCCCTGGCACAGAGCGACCTGGCGGTCCGCACGGCCCGGCAGAACGCGGAGGAGCAGGGGATTCTCTACCGTCAGGGCTTGTCCACGGCGCTGACGGTGGCGGACGCCTCGCTGCGGCAGTTCGAGGCGGAGGTGGCGTATGCCCAGAGCCGGTTCGCGCTGGGCGTGGCGCTGCTGGGGCTGCGGGCGGCAGTCGGACTCGACCCATTGGGGAAGGAACCGTGAAGGAAATGCGACGCGCAGGAACGTTGGGTCTGGCCGTGGCCGCGCTGGCCCTGGGGGCTGGCTGCAAGAAGGACGCGCAAAGCACCCCAGGCGGAGCAGCGCCGGCGGGTCGCGGCCGAGCCGCCATCCAGTTCCCCGTCGAGGTGGCTCCGGTGGAGTCGCGGGACGTGGAGTACGTGGTGGACGCGGTGGGCTCCGTGGAGGCCTTCGAGCGGGTGCAGATCACCGCCCGCGTGCCGGGGGCCGTGGAGCGGGTGCTCTTCGCGGAAGGGCAGTCGGTGAAGAAGGGCGCGGTGCTCGCGGAGATCGAGCCCGCCCGCTACGCCATCGCCGTGCGGTCCGCGGAGGCCGCGCTGGCGCGAGCTCGCGCCACGCTGGTGGAGGCGGAGGCCGGTGCGAAGCGCCGCACCGCGGTGAACCAGGCCAGCCCCGGCCTTCTGCCCGCCGAGCAGTTGGAGACCTTCGAGGCTCGCGCGCGCACGGCGGAGGCGGACGTGGCGGCGGCGAAGGCGCTGCTGGACCAGGCGCAACTCAACCAGCGTGACGCCTATGTGCGCGCGCCCATGGACGGCGTGCTCCAGACGCGCACGGTGCAGACGGGGCAGTACGTGCAGCCCGGCATCGTGTTGGCCACGCTGCTGCGGCGCGAGCCGTTGCTGCTGCGCTTCACGGTTCCGGCGGCGGACGTGTCCCGCATCCAGCCCGGCATGACGGCGCGCTTCTCCGTCCGGGCCGCGGAGGGTGGCTCTTTCACGGCGAAGATCACACACGTGGCCGCCGCCGCGGATGATGCCAGCCGCATGGTGCCGGTGACGGCGGAAGTCACCGGTGAGGACGCCGAGCGGCTCCGTCCGGGCGCCTTCGCCACGGTGGCGGTGCCCGTGGACACGCGCGGCGGCAGTCCGGTGATTCCGCAGACGGCGGTGCGCGCCAGCGAGCGCGGCTTCCTGGCCTACGTGGTGGAGGACAACAAGGCGCGTGAGCGCGTGCTGGAGCTGGGCCTGCGCACCGCGGATGGCCGCGTGGAGGTCCGTGACGGCGTGAAGCCCGGTGAGCTGCTGGTGATTCGCGGCGGTGAGGCCCTGCGCGACGGGGCCAGCGTGCGCGTGGCGGAGGGACCCAAGCCCACCTTCACGGGTGAGCCCCGGCTGGAGCCGGAGGCCGCCAGCGGCGGCGGAGGCGCCCGGCCATGAACATCACCGAGGCGTGCATCAAGAAGCCCGTCCTGGCGTGGATGATCATGGCGGCCACCATCGTCTTCGGACTGGTGGCCGCGCAGCGTATTGGCATCAGCCAGTTCCCGGACGTCGACTTCCCCACCATCAACATCTCCGTCACGTGGGAAGGCGCCAACCCGGAGGCGGTGGAGAGCGACGTCCTCGAGTTCATCGAGGAAGCGGTGACGCAGGTGGAGGGCGTCACGGCCATCAACTCCACCGCGCGCCAGGGCGGCGGCAACATCACCGTCGAGCTGGACCTGTCGCGCAACGTGGACCTGGCGCTCCAGGACGTGCAGACCAAGGTGAGCCAGGTGCAGCGCCGGCTGCCGCTGGACATCGATCCGCCCATCATCTCCAAGTCCAACCCGGAGGACCAACCCATCCTCTGGGTCGGCGTGTCCGGGCCCTTCAGCCAGCAGGTGGTGAGTGACTACGCCCGCTACCGCGTGAAGGAGAAGCTCCAGACGATTCCGGGCGTGGGCGAGGTGCAGTTGGGCGGCATGCTGGAGCGCAACGTCCGCATCTGGGTGGACGCGCAGAAGCTGGACGCGCTGGGCCTCACGGTGGCGGACGTGTCCGCGGCGCTCCAGCGCGAGCACGTGGAGCTGCCCGCTGGCCGCATCGAGACGCAGGGCCGCGAGGTCAACGTCCGCGTCATGGGCGAGGCGTTGGACCTGGAGACGCTGCGGCGCATCATCGTGCGCGAGCAGGGCGGCTTCCCCGTCTACCTGAAGGACGTGGCGCTGGTGGAGGACGGCTTCGAGGACGTGCGCCGCATGGCGCGCATCAACGGCGAGCCGGCGCAGGGCCTGGGCATCAAGAAGCAGCGCGGCGCCAACGCCGTGGCGGTGGCCCAGGGCATCCGGGCCGAGCTGGACAAGATGCAGAAGGACCTGCCGGAGGGGATGCAGCTGGGCATCAACTTCGACTCGACGCAGTTCATCGAGGAGAGCGTCCACGAAATCGAGTTCGAGCTGATGCTCGCGTGCATCCTCACCGCCTTCGTGTGCTGGGTGTTCCTGGGCTCGCTCTCCAGCACGATGAACGTGGTGCTGGCCATCCCCATGTCGCTGCTGGGGACGGTGGCGGTCATCTACTTCCTGGGCTTCACGCTCAACACCTTCACGTTGCTGGGCCTGGCGCTGGCGGTGGGCATCGTCGTGGACGACGCCATCATGGTGCTGGAGAACATCTACCGGCACTCCGAAGAGGGGAAGGACCGGGTGCGCGCCGCGCGCGAGGGCACCGCGGAAATCACCTTCGCCGCGCTGGCGGCGACGGCGGCGGTGGTGGCCATCTTCCTGCCCGTCGTCTTCATGAGCGGCGTCATCGGCAAGTACTTCCTCCAGTTCGGCGTGACGCTGTGCGTGGCGGTGCTGCTGTCCTACGTGGAGGCCATCACCCTGGCCCCCGCGCGCTGCGCTCAGTTGCTCAAGACGTCGCGTGAGGGCCGCAGCCGGATTGGCGTCTGGGTGGACCGGGGCTTCGAGAAGCTGGAGCGCGTCTACGCGCGCACCCTGGCCTGGGGCCTGAAGCGGCCGTGGTGGGTGCTGGGCGCGGCGGTGGTGCTGACGGCCTCCAGCGTCTTCGTCTTCCGTGCGCTGCCGGGTGAGTTCGTGCCGTCCCAGGACCAGAGCCGCCTGCTCGTGCGCATGCAGACGGCGGTGGGCAGCAACATCGAAGAGACGAACCGGCTGTTCCTGCGCGCGGAGGAGTTCGCCAGCAGCCGGCCCGAGGTGACGCGCGTCTTCTCCGTCGTCGGCGGTTTCGGCAGCGGCGCGGTCAACACCGGCATGATGTTCGTCAGCTTGAAGCCGCCCGACGAGCGCATGCCGCAGGCGGAGTTCCAGCAGATCCTCCGCAAGGAGTTCAACAGCTACCCGGGCCTGCGCGCGGTGGTGCAGGACCAGTCCCAGAGCGGCTTCACGGCGCAGCGCGGCTTCCCGGTGGAGTTCAGCGTGCGCGGCTCGGAATGGGAGCAGTTGGTGGAAGCCAGCCAGGAGATGCGGGAGAAGCTCCAGGCCAGCGGCAAGGTGGTGGACGTGGACACGGACTACCAGTTGGGCATGCCGGAGCTGCGCATCACCCCGGACCGGGGCCGCGCGGCGGACCTGGGCGTGCCCATCCAGTCGGTGGCCACCACCATCAACGCGCTGGTGGGCGGCGTGCGCGTGGGCAAGTACAGCACCGGCGGCCGGCGCATCGACGTGCGCATGCGGCTCCTGGCGGACCAGCGCTCCAGGCCGGAGGACCTGTCCACGCTGAAGGTCCGGACGGCCAGCGGCGCGCTGGTGCCGTTGTCGTCGCTGGTGACGCAGGAGGAGCGGCCCGCGCTGCAGGCCATCACCCGGCGGGACCGTGAGCGCGCCATCAGCGTCTACGCGAACGTGGCGCCGAGCTCGAACCAGGAAGAGGCCCTGGCGACGGTGGAGCGGCTGGCGAAGGAGTTGCCTGGCGGTGTGCGCGTGGTGGCGGGTGGCGCCAGCGTGGCCTTCCGCGACTCGATGAGCAGCCTGTTCTTCGCGCTCTTCCTCGGGATTGGCGTGGCGTACATGGTGCTGGGCGCGCAGTTCAATTCGTTCCTGCACCCGGTGACGGTGCTCACGATTCTGCCGCTGTCGGTGGCGGGCGCGGCCTTCGCCCTATTCGCCACGGGCACCACGCTGAACATTTTCAGCATGATTGGCCTGTTGCTGCTGATGGGCATCGTGAAGAAGAACTCCATCATCCTGGTGGACTACGCGCTGCAAGAGCGGGAGCGCGGCGCGGACGCGCTGCAGGCCATGCTGCGCGCGGGGCCGGTGCGGCTGCGGCCCATCCTCATGACGTCCACCGCGACCATGATGGCGGCGGTGCCAGCGGCGCTGGCGCTGGGGGCGGGCTCGGAGACGCGCGCGCCCATGTCCATCGCAGTGCTCGGTGGACTGTCCGTGTCCACGGTGCTCAGCCTGCTGGTGGTGCCCGCCTTCTATGTCGTGGCGGACCGCATGAAGACGCGGTTGGGCGAGCGGTTCGGCAAGAAGGACGATGAGACCCACGAGCCGCCGCAGCACCCGGAGCATGGCGACGCGCCGCGTCCGGCGGCTCATGGGTGAGCGGCACGTCTGACCGCTTGGGTGATAAGGCCATCGCGGACGTCTTCGTGACGCCGCGGTGGCCTTTTCTTTGTGGCGCGACGCCGCAATGGGTCCTGCGTTGAAGCGTTGGTGGATGGCCATGGTCCATCGTTCGTTTCGCGGTCGCAGCGCCTCCTTCGTCAACCGTCTGGGCGCAGGGGGCCTCGGGGTTGTGCTCCTGATGGGAGGCTGTGCCTCCTTCCCGCCTGCTCGGGAGGTGTCTTCCGCGTCGGCTCCGTCGGGCGCGACGCAGCATGGCGCCGACGCGGCATTCGCCGTGGGCTTCACGTCACTGACGTTCGAGGACGCGGCCCGCCAACGTTCGTTGAAGACAGTCGTCTGGTATCCAGCGCCGCTGGGCTCCCACATGGTGGAGCATACGGCGTCTCCCATCTTCGTGCCCTTCGTCGCCGCGAAGGACGCCCCCGTCTCGGATGCCCGGGAGCGCTGGCCGCTGGTGGTGCTGTCCCACGGCAACGGCGGCGCGGCCATCAACATGTCGTGGCTCGGCGCGCACCTGGCCGCGCATGGCTTCATCGTCGTGTCGGTGGACCATCCTGGCAATACCTACGGAGACACGAGTCCTGAGGGCTATGTGCGCGGCTGGGAGCGACCCCAGGACTTCACGGCCCTCCTGGATGGGCTCTTGAAGGACGCGGTCTGGGGGCCTCGTGTGGACACGGAGCGCATCGGTGCAGCGGGGCACTCCATGGGGGGCTACACGGCGCTGGCGTTGGCGGGCGCGCGGCTCAACCTGTCACCGATCGCGAACCTCTGCACAGCACCTGATACACGCGAGCACCCAGGTTGCGACGAGCTTCGAGACGTGGACTACAGCCGAATCGACATGGCGGTGGCGCGGGCGTCGTACAAGGACTCGCGGGTGCGGGCGGCCTTCGCCATGGCACCGGGGATGGCGGGGACCTACGAGGCGCGGGACGTGGCGGACATCGACGTGCCGGTGACGCTGGTGCTCGCCAAGGGGGACGAACTCATGCCCCATGCACAGCACGGCCTGCATTTGGCGAAGCTGCTGCCCGACGCGACGACGGTGGTGTTGGACGACGCGGCCCACTTCACTTTCCTGCCCGAGTGCACGGAGTTGGGCTTCAAGGTGGCGGCCATGCTGTGCCGGGATGCCATGCCGGGGACGCGCGCGGCCTCGCAGGCACGTACACGCGCGGAGGCGGTGGTGTTCTTCCAACGGACGTTGGACGCTCGGCGGTAGCTTCGCGGCGTTCCGCGACAGGCCAGACTGAGAGGGCACAGCGTGAAAGACGGATACGAAGTCGTCGCCGAGGGGCCGTCCATCGACGACTACCGCCGGCTGAGGGAAGTCGCCGGGCTGAGTCCCAAGAGCGCGGAGGCTGCCGCGGCAGGATTGCCCAACACCCGCTTCGCCGTGGTGGTGAAGCACGACGGCCGCGTGGTGGGCATGGGCCGCGTGATTGGTGATGGTGGCCTGTTCTTCCAGGTCGTCGACATCGCCGTGGAACCGGCGCATCAGGGCCAAGGCCTGGGCAAGGCCATTGTCGGTCGGCTGGTCGAGCACCTGAAGGCAACAGCGCCAGCGGGGGCCTACGTCAGCCTGATTGCCGACGGGGAAGCGCACCGGCTCTATGCGCAGTTCGGCTTCCAGCCCACCGCGCCAGCTTCCATCGGAATGGCCTTCGTCATCCGATAGGGCCGAGGTGCGGCGTGCCCGCGCCATGTCCACAATAACAGGCGCCGGAGGCACGCGGCACGGCCGCACTGGCATCCGAGGAGGCAGCCCCATGGCGGAGCACACCGAACCCCCTATCAACGCCACGCCGGTCAAGGAGCGTGAAGAGCCCGCTGACCTCCAGGGCTTCCTGGACGAACTGGGGAACAGCCGCGAATTCCAGGTGAATGGTGTGGACGCCCGGAAGGGCGCGGAGGCGGTGTTCTGCACGCTCGCGCGGCGCCTGTCAGACGGAGAGGACCTCAAGCTGCTCTGGTCTCTGGGGAAGGGCGGCATTGGCTCCATCCTTGGGACGTGCAACATCCACCGGGGCCCGTCCCACGCGAAGCGCATGGGACGCGCGGAGTTCATCACCGACGTGGCGGACCACCTGCGCATCCCCGTGGACCAGGCGCTGCGCGTCCTGTCGGTGGTGTTCACCGCCATCCGGGACCGGATTCCAGACGACGAGGTGGCGGCCGTGGCCTCGCAGCTCCCGGCGGACCTCGCCGACCTGTGGCGCCGGCCCGTCTAGCGGCGGCGGGCTACTTGCGTTGGGGCTTCTTGAGGAAGCGGCTCAAGCGCACCTTCCCCAGGCCCCGGCCGCCGAAGAGGTACCAGGTGATCGCCGCGCCGAAGAAGGCCGCGGCCACCGCGATGCCCACCACGCCGAGCACCGGCACGTTGCCGTACATCCACGGCTTGGGCGCGAAGGAGATGAACGCGCCCACGATGAACCCGCACGCGCACAGGCCCATGAAGGCAATCACCGCCGCGCCGCGCAGGTTCTCATTCAGCTTGTCGAACTGGTCCGCGCGCACCGTGACGGTGAACTTGCCGGACTCCATGTCCAGCAGGATCTGCGACAGCTGCGTGGGCAGGTCCTGCGCCATGGCCTGGAAGCGCAGCAGCGTGCGCATCAGTCCGCCCTGGAGCTGCATCGGATCGTAGCGCCCGGCGAGCAGTTCCTTGGCGTACGGCAGCGCCACCTCGATGATGTTCATCTCCGGGTACAGGCTGCGCAGCATGCCCTCCGTGGACACGGAGGCCCGGCTGAGCAGCGCGTACTCCTTGGGGATGCGGATGCGGTACTTCACCGCCAGGTCCAGCAAGTCCCTCAGCAGCGAGCGCGTGTCCACCTGTCCCAGCGTCGTGGCCAGGTGCTGGCCGAGCAGCGCCTCGATGTCGTTGCGGAAGCCCACCAGGTTGGCGCGCGCGTCCGGCACGCCCACGCGGTAGAGGATGCGCGCCACGGATTCGCTGTCCTTGAGCGCCACCGCCAGGCACAGCATGACCAGCGTCTCCTGCATGGGGCGCGACAGCCGGCCCACCACGCCGAAGTCCAGCAGCGCCAGCCGGTGGTCCTCCAGCAGCAGCAGGTTGCCCGGGTGCGGGTCACCGTGGAACAGGCCGTCCTCGAAGAGCTGCCGGAAGGAGGCGTCCAGGATGTTCTGGGCAATGGCCTTGCGCTCGGGCTCGCTCAGCTCCGCGGGGTTGAGCTTCACGCCGCGGATGAACTCCATGGTCAGCACCGTGCGGCTGGACAGGCCGGAGTAGACGCGCGGAATCTTGAGGTAGGGCCGCTCGCGGTGGTTCTCCAGGAAGGCCCGGATGTTGGTGGCCTCGTTGATGAAGTCCAGCTCCTCGTGGATGGCCCGGTCGAACTCATCCACGATGCCGGTGGGCGTGTACACGCCCGTCTCCTCCACCACGGCCTCCAGCAGTCGCGCCAGGCTGCGCAGCACGCCCAGGTCGGAGTCGATGCGCTCGGCGATGCCCGGCCGCTGCACCTTCACCACCACCTCTTCGCCCTCCAGCGTCAGCGCGCGGTGCACCTGGGCGATGGACGCGGCGGCCAGCGGCGCCGGGTCGATGGTGGCGAAGAGGCTCTCCACGCTGGCGCCGAGCGAACCTTCAATCTGCGCGCGGACATCCTCCAGGGAGATGGGCTCCACGTGGTCCTGGAGCATGGCCAGCTCGTCGATGTACTCGGCGGGCAGCAGGTCGGCGCGGGTGGACAGCACCTGTCCCAGCTTGACGAAGGTGGGGCCCAGGTCGTTGAGCAGCATGCGGAAGCGCCGCGCCGTGGAGGCGCGCTGGGCCTCCGGAGAGACTTCCACCTTCTCCTTGCGGCCGAGGATGCGCCACAGCCCCGCGCGCTCCGCCAGCTCGCCAAAGCCGTGGCGCGCCGCGATGACGGTGATTTGCCGCACGCGGTTGAGGTCTTGGAGAATCACGAGCGTTCCTGTCCTCTACGTTACGCCGGGACGGCCGGTTTCGCCACGAAGCGCAAGAGTGCGTAGCCCACCACCGCGGAAAGCAGCGAGCCCACCAGGATGCCCAGCTTGGCCTCCGTGAGCAGCTCCGGCTGGGTGGGGAAGGCCAGCCCCGCCACGAACAGGGCCACCGTGAAGCCAATGCCCGCCACCACCGCGACGCCGTGGATCTGCGGCAGCGTCGCACCGCCGGGCCGGTCCGCCACGCCCAGCTTCAGCGAGCCCCAGGTGAACAGGAAGATGCCCACCTGCTTGCCCACGAAGAGGCCGGCGATGATGCCCAGCGGCAGCGGCCGGAGCAGGTCCGCCCAGCCCATGCCCTCCAGGGAGATGCCCGAATTGGCCAGGGCGAAGAGGGGGACGATGCCGTACGCCACGGGCACGTGCCACAGGTGGACGAAGCGGTTGAGCGGCGGCTCCAGCTCCTCCAGACGCTCCTCGAGGTAGAGAATCTGCGCGCCCCGCGTCGCCTCGTCCATCGCCGTCTGGAGCGCCCGGTCCACGTAGAGGCGCAGTTCCTCCAGCACGTGGCGGCCCGGACGCAGGGGGCGTGCGGGCATGAACAGGCCCAGCACCACGCCCGACAGCGTGGCGTGGATGCCGCCGTGGTGCATCGTGTACCAGAGCGCCGCGCCCGCCAGCGCGTATGCCACGCCGTTGCGCACCTGGAAGTGGTTGAGGCACGCCAGCACGGCGAGCACGCCCAGGGCTCCCATGAGCCAGCTGACGTGGAGCCCCGAGCCGTAGAAGAGCGCGATGACGAGGATTCCGCCGATGTCATCGAAGATGGCCAGCGCCGTGAGGAACACGACCAGCCCGTGGCTCACGCGCGTTCTGACCAGCGTGAGGCAGCCAATGGAGAAGGCGATGTCGGTGGCCATGGGGATGGCCCAGCCCGCCTGGGCGGGCGTCCCCTGGTTGAAGGCGGCGTAGAGCGCGGCGGGGACAATCATGCCGCCCATCGCGGCGATGAGCGGCAGCACCGCGCGGGAAAAGGTGCGCAGCTCCCCCGAGCTCAGCTCGCGCTTGATTTCCATGCCGACGACGAAGAAGAACAGCGTCATCAGCCCGTCGTTGATGAACTCGCGGACGGTGAAGCCCGCGTGGACGCCCGCCAGCCCCACCATCATGCGGGCGTCGAACACGGCGGAGTAGGTGGCGGCCCACGGCGAGTTGGCCCACGCCATGGCGGCCACGGCGCACAGCGCGAGCAGGATGCCGCTGGCCGCCTCCAGGCGGAAGAAGGCCTGGATGGGCGCCAGGGCCACGCGGAAGAGGGCCGGGACTGGAGGCCGGGGCCGGGCCTCTGAGGGAGGGGGTGTCTGCGCCATGCGGCGCGCACGATGCCCCGCGTCGCCGGGGCTGGCACCCGTTTTCAGCGGTGGGGTGGGTGGAATGTCGGCGGGGGGTGGTAAGGGAACTCGGCGGGTAGGGCGCCGGTTCGTTGATCCAGGGGTGGGGCCATGAGAGAAGGGCAGGGATGGCCGTGACGCAGCAGGCGAAGGCAGGCAGGACCGCAGCAGTGGAGCTCCCCGGGGACATGACGCCCGAGGTGGGGCCGGTGAACGAGGGTGCGGGCGCCCGGGAGATTGCCTCCCTGACCCCCATGATGCGCCAGTACATGGAGGTGAAGGCGCTCCACCCGGACTCGCTGCTGTTCTTCCGGTTGGGTGACTTCTACGAGATGTTCTTCGAGGACGCGGTGAAGGCCTCGGAGATCCTCCAGATCACGCTCACCGCGAGGTCCAAGGGTGCGGACAAGGTGCCCATGTGCGGGGTGCCCTACCACGCCGCGCGGCGCTACATCGGCCGGCTCGTGTCGGAGGGCCTGAAGGTCGCCATCTGCGAACAGGTGGAGGAGCCGGGCAACGGGCCGGGCATCGTCCGCCGGGAAGTCACGCGGGTGATTACCCCGGGCATGGTGCTGGACGAAGAGGTGCTGGAGCCTCAGGCCAGCAACTTCCTGGCCGCCGTGTCCTGGAACGACAAGGGCTGGGGCGCGGCGCTGCTGGAGGCGTCCACCGGCGAGTTCATGGCCCTGGAGGCCCCAGGCATCGCGGAGCTGGCGGAGTCGCTGTCGCGCGTGGAGCCCCGTGAGCTGCTGGTGCCGGACGGGAAGCGGGACGCGCCGGAGGTGGTGCAACTGCTCGCCCGGCTGGTGCGCACGCCGGCGGTGGCGGAGGGCGAGGCCGCGTCGTTCGACCCCACGCGAGCGGCGGGCTACCTGCGCAGTCACTTCGCGGTGCAGTCGCTGTCCGCTTTCGGACTGGATGACGCGCCCCTGGCCGCGGGCGCCGCGGGCGCTGCGCTGCGCTACCTGAAGGACACGCAGAAGACGGCGGCGGCGCACGTGGACCGGCTGAGCCGGCAGGAGCGCGGCGGCAACCTCCTGATGGATGAGTCCTCCCGGGCCAACCTGGAGGTGCTGCGCTCGCTGCGGGACGGTGGGCGCAAGGGCTCGCTGCTGGGCGTGTTGGACAAGACGGTGACGAGCCTGGGCGCGCGCAAGCTGGCGCGGTGGCTGGCGTCTCCGCTGGGCTCCCTGCCGGAAATCCACGCGCGGCTGGACGCGGTGGAGGAGCTGTCCGGGCGCAGCGTGTGGCGCGAGGAGCTGGCCGGCATCCTCAAGGAAGTGGGAGACCTGGAGCGGCTGTGCGGCCGGCTGTCGCTGGGCGCGGGCAATGCACGGGACTTGCGCGCGCTGGGCTTGTCGCTGGCGCAGCTTCCCGGGTGGTGGCGGTGCTGGCGCGGTGTGAGTCCCCGCTGCTCAAATCCCTGACGGGGCCCCTGTCCGCGCTGCCGGAGCTGGCGGAGCTGCTGTCGCGCGCCGTGGCGGAGGAGCCGCCGGTGACGCTGAAGGACGGCGGCATGATTCGCGCCGGCTTCCACGCGGAGCTGGACAAGCTGGTGGCGCTGTCCACGTCCGGAAAGGACCTGCTGCTCCAGATCGAGCAGCGGGAGAAGGAGCGCACTGGCATCTCCTCGCTGAAGGTCCGCTACAACAAGGTCTTCGGCTACTACCTGGAGGTGACGAAGTCGAACCTCGACCGGGTGCCCAAGGACTACATCCGCAAGCAGACCACGGTGAACTCCGAGCGCTTCGTCACCCCGGAGCTGAAGGAGTACGAGGAGCAGGTGCTCACCGCCGAGGAGCGGCGGTGCGCGCTGGAGATTCAGCTCTTCGAGGAGCTGCGCGCGCAGGTGGTGTCGGCGGCGCCGCGCATCCGGTCCGCCGCGGAGGCGGTGGCCACCGGGGACGCGCTGCTGTCCTTCGCGCGGTGCGCGGCGGAGTACGGCTACACGCGGCCGGAGGTGGATGCGTCCGTGGCGCTCAGCATCACCGCGGGGCGGCACCCGGTGGTGGAGCGCATGCTGGGGGCGGGGGATTCGTTCGTTCCCAACGACGTCCGCCTGGACCCGGCGGAGGACGCGCAGCTGATGGTGATTACCGGTCCGAACATGGCCGGCAAGAGCACGGTGATGCGGCAGGTGGCGCTGACGGCGCTGATGGCGCAGGCGGGCTCGTT
Source organism: Myxococcus sp. MxC21-1 (assembly GCF_032612255.1). NCBI lineage: Bacteria > Pseudomonadati > Myxococcota > Myxococcia > Myxococcales > Myxococcaceae > Myxococcus > Myxococcus sp. MxC21-1. Next base: position 4,565,244 of record NZ_CP123278.1, on the reverse strand, counting down.
CGTTCCGGCGAAGGCGGCGCGCATCGGCCTGTGCGATCGCATCTTCACGCGTGTGGGCGCGGCGGACAACCTGGCGCGCGGTCAGTCCACCTTCATGGTGGAGATGACGGAGACCAGCCACATCCTCCATCACGCCACGAACAAGAGCCTCATCATCCTGGATGAGATTGGCCGTGGCACGTCCACCTTCGACGGGCTCTCCATTGCCTGGGCGGTGGCGGAGCACCTGCACGACACGGTGGGGGCGCGCGCGCTGTTCGCGACGCACTACCACGAGCTGGTGGACCTGGCCCGCGAGCGGCCTCGGGTGAAGAACCTGTGCGTCGCCGTGAAGGAGCAGAGCGGCAAGGTCATCTTCCTGCGCAAGCTGGTGCCGGGCGGGGCCAGCCGCTCCTATGGCATCGAGGTGGCGAAGCTGGCGGGCCTGCCTCCGGAGGTCGTGGGGCGCGCGCGTGAGCTGCTCCAGAACCTGGAGTCCGGGGAGCTGGATGACGCGGGCCGGCCCCGGGTGGCCGTGCGGCAGCCCCAGGGCGGTCGGCGTGGGGCTTCGACCGGGCAGCTGGGACTGTTCGGCATGGAGCCGGCGCAGGGCGGCACCGGGGTGACGCCCGCGCAGCAGAAGGCGCTGGACGCGTTGAAGGGGGCGACCATCGACCGGATGACCCCCCTGGACGCGCTCAACCTGCTGGCGAAGCTCCAGCGCGAGCTGGAGTAGGGCGCGCCCGCCTGGGACGCCTGTGTTGTTCCTCGGTGAGGCCCTCGCTCGGGTGCAGGGCCTCGCCGCACCCGCGTATCCGGTCGTGTCCCGAGGGCACCGTCACCGCCCGCATCGGAGTCCGTTGATACGGCTCGGGTGGGAGGGAGGGTGCTCACGGCAGGGACTCGATGCTCGCGTCTACTACCGTGTATCACCCTATGACGGACCGGACGGTTGCAGGGCGCGACTCCCGTTGACGCGTCGGACCGGCGCTGACGTGTCAACGGACAGTCTGCCGTGTCAGTTCACAGCCTCACGGCGGATGCTCCCTGGGGACGGGCCAGGCCTGACGTGTCAGTGACCTCTGTTGACGTGTCGGACGACATCTTGACGCGTCTGTCTTTGAGTCTTCGGGGTGTATGGATTTGATTGGGTTTCTGTGTATGGTGTCTCACCTCATTTAAAAGGAGTCCTATGTCTGGACCTCTGCGTCGAGATGCCTCATGTCCTCCCCGTGCATTCGCCCGTGGCTCCAAGCTCGTGGCTGCACTCGCCCTCCTGTCGTCCTGCGCGGCGCCCATCGAGCGCGGCCCCGCAAGGCCTGGCGCCACCCTGTTCCTCGGGAAGGTGCTCACCATGGACGACAAGGGGACCATTGCCGAAGCCGTCCTGGTGGATGATCGAGGCCAGATCCTGAAGGTTGGCACCGCGCACGAGGTGCAGAAGGGCCTGGACACCTCGGTGCAAACCGTCCAGCTCGCGCCCGGGCAGGTCTTGATGCCGGGCTTCTTCGATCCGCACATGCACTTCCTGCCGACGCTCCTTCAGAGTGTGTTGGGCACGCATGACCTGGCGCCCTGCCTGCCTCCCCCGTACAGGGTGGACCCGTCCGCGGACTGCAGGCCCCGCAGGGATATCCTGAGCGCGCTCTCCTCGATGAAGGTGGAGGACGCGAGTGTCATCGGGAGCGACGTCTTCGTCCTGGGGATGAACCTGGATCCGTCGAGGCAGACGTTCGACAACACAACGGGCTGCGGCAAGGGCGGCCCTGCGAGCTTCATGACGAACCCGAAGTTCTACCTCGAAGCGTGTGTGCCCAAGGCCAAGGAACGGCCGGTGCTCATCGTGGACCAGTCGGGCCACCTGGCCTACGTGAACCAGAAGGCCTTCGAGGCTGTCTGTCCGAACGGAGTCGTCAAGGGCTGCAAGCCGCCTGAGTCCGTTGGCAAGGGCGGTGGCGAATGGGTCACGGATGCGAATGGCGATTTCACGGGCCTGCTTCGGGAGTCGTCCGCTTTCGGGCCGTTCATGAAGGCGATGCAGCAGAACCTCCCGATGGCCCTGATGCACTCCGACCCGGTCAAGCTCGCGGAGCAGGGCGGCGCGGAGATTGATCGCGCCATCATGGCGCTGCGCAATGCAGGTGTCACCACCATCGCGGATGGTGGGCTCCAGAGCGTGGGGCAGATCAACGCCGTGAAGCGGTTCACCGAGTTGCCCGGGTTCCCCTTCCGCATCACGGGTGTCGTGGTGGCGGATGCCGCGATGGAAGCGGGGCTCAAGCCGACGGCCCCTGCCTGTGAGCCGAAGGCTGGCAATGACTGTGCGCTGCCGAAGTGGCTGGGCGCCGGTGGTATCAAGATCTGGGTGGATGGCTCCACGCAGGGCTGCACAGCGAAGCTCGATTCGCCGTATCAGTACCTGGAGGGTGGGCACTGCTCCGGTGCAGGCGAGGGCCGGGCGGATTACGACAGCGCGCAGGCCATTGTCGACCAGTTGAGCCCGCTCTGGAATCAGGGGACGTGGCGGTTCAATCTCCACGCCAACGGCAATGGCGCGAACACGTGGGCGCTGGATGCGTTGTCGCGGCTCCAGCAGTTGAAGGAGAACCCTCACCGCGTCCTCCTCATCCACAACACGGTGGGCCGGCCGGCGCTCTCCAAGCGCATTGGTGACCTGCGCAAGGGCGCGGGTGTCATGGATGGGAATCCGGTGTCGGCGCTCGACGTCCAGGTGACGCACCTGATTGGTCACGTGGCGTACTGGGGTGACGCCTTCGTGGGGATGCTGGGGCAGGAGGCAGCGAGCGAGATCGACCCCATCGCCTATGACCGTGAGAACGAAATTCCGTTCTCGCTCCACAGTGATTCCATGGTGACCCCGACGCGTCCCCTCTGGTTCGTGGAGCAGGCCGTGACGCGGCGCACCTGGTCCTATCCGGACTTCACCAACACGTATGTGCTAGGGGCCCAGCATGCGGCGACCGTCGAGGAGGCGCTGCGCGCGATTACCATCGTGCCGGCCCGTCACCACGAGCTCGACAAGCTGATTGGCAGCATCGAGCCCGACAAGGTGGCTGACTTTGTCGTGCTGAGCGCCAACCCGCTCGATTTCGACCCGGCCAAGAAGGGCGACCCGACGAAGATCAGCCAGATTCAGGTGATCCAGACCTACCTCAACGGACGGCCCACCGGCAGCCAGCACTGAACGGCGCTTGAGCGCCCAGTCCAGACGCCTCCCACAGGGGACTCCTGTGGGAGGCGTTCGTCTTGGCGTCCGGTTTTGCGCCGCGAAATCTCCCGACATTTCCGAACAGCGAGCTGCCGAGGTGCGCCTCGCTTCAGGGCGCGCCTCAAAAGGGCTGAGCGATTGCGTCGCCGCGGGGCGGCAGGGATTGGCTCAGGCTGCCACCACCAACCACACGCCCACCAGGAGCATCCAGCCGAAAACGGTCGCCTCGATGAGGCGCTGAACGAGTCCTCGCACGGGCGATTCGAAGGACAGCACGAAGATTCCGGCGAGGACTCCCTTGCCCAGCGCGGCAGTGAGCATCGCAAGATTGGACAGCATCGCCGTGTCCTCGAAGGTGCGCCCAAGCTCGATCAACCCAGCGCCCGCGCCGAAGTAGCCGATGGCGGCGACGAGGTTGTGAATCTGGTTCCGCCAGGTCCCCCAGAATGGCGCCCCAGCGTCACATGGAAACAGCGCGGCTCCGACGTAGCTCACGCCCAGGAAGGAAAGCAACACGAGGCCCGTTTGGCCGTCCTCCTGCAGCTGCCCTCTGAGCATCGCCACGAACACCCAGACAGCGAACCCCAAGGGCGCGAAGGCGAGCCAGGCAACTCGGGCCGCGTCGGGTGCCCCCGATTCTCCCAGCTCGCTGAGGGTATTCCGCAGGTGGCTGTAGCCAGGGCGACGACGTGCGAACCACCACGGCGGTACGGCGGCCAGCAGACCTGCGAAGACCGCCGCGACGAGGACCCACAGGCTCATTCTTCAGCCTCTAAGCGCGTGTCCCCTCTGGCGAAAGCGCGCGGTCGGGCTCGACGGTTACTCGGTAATCTCGCGGATGACGCGGCAGGGGTTCCCGGCTGCGAATACGCCATCCGGAACATCCCGGGTGACGATGCTGCCCGCACCGATGACCGCACGTGAGCCGATCCGAACGCCCGGGAGGATGATGGCTCCGCCTCCCACCCAGACGTCTGTACCAATCGTGACGGGCTTGCCGAACTCCTCCTTCCGCCGCAGCTCCGCGTTGAACGGGTGCATGGGCGTGTAGATCTGCACCCCCGGCCCGAACAGTGTGTAGTCGCCGATGCTCACCCGGCACACGTCCAGCACGATGCAGTTGAAGTTGAAGAACACGCGCTCGCCCAGCTCGATGTTCGAGCCATAGTCACAGAAGAAGGGCGGCTGCATCCACACCGTGTCGCCGCCCACACCCACCAATGCTTGAAGGATGCGCCGCCGCTCCTCCTGCTCACCCTCGCGGGTGGCGTTGAGCGCCTGGCAGAGGTCCCGCGCGCGAATTCGGGCCGCCACGAGCTCTGCGTCAAACGGGTCGTAGAGTTCCCCGTCCAGCATCTTCTGGCGTTCGGTCTTCACGGGCGTTCCTCCTGATGGGCCTTGTTGGCAGGGATCGGACTTGTGGCCACGAAATGGCGGTCGCAGGAATCGGAGTGATTCCTGTCCGTCCACTTTCCGACGCGGAGCGTCGCTCAGGGCGGCCTGGCTGCGGACAGCGCCCTCTCCGCAGCAGCCGAGCGCGAGCCCGTTCCACGCGCCGCTGGGCCACGGACGCATGGACGGGCACCATCATGGACCGATTGAAGAACGTGAAAGGGAATTGAGGACATTCATCATGCCCCGGCAGGTGGTGTGTCCTCTGGACTGACGACACTAGTTTTGGATGGCCTTGGTCGGTCGCGGTTCTGTAGCAAGGGGGCTGGTCATGAAATCACGACGGGATTTCAGAGGTCCGAGCTTTGCGAGGCTCCGCGAGGGAATGCGGCAGGTGGCGACCGCCAGCAACATTTCGGGACTGGATGGAGCGGGTTCCCGCGCAGTGGAAGCGTGGTTCTTGGGGCCCAAGGGCGAAAATGCGGATGTATTGGAGTCTCTCATCGTAGAGGCCATTCGGGACCAGGTGTTCTGGCGCCGCAACTTTCACCCGGGAGACCCGACTCACATCACAGAGGAGATAAAGCGTAGCCCCGAATATATCGAGGCCCTGGACGCGCTCGTTGCCGGACACCGCTCGCTGTTGGCATTCCTGAAGAAGTCCGTTCCCTTTTTCAGCATGCGCTACCAGGGGCATATGAATTGGGACCTCACGCTGCCAGGGGTTGTCGGATACTTCACCGCGATGCTGTACAATCCGAACAACGTTGCCTTCGAGGGCTCCACGGCAACGACGCTGCTCGAAATCCTCGTTGGTGACGACTTGTGCCGGATGCTTGGCTATCCCATTCCGGACACCGGCGACCTGGCTGCCGGAGCCCTCCGACCCTGGGGCCACATTACGTGTGATGGGTCGGTGGCCAACATCGAGGCCATCTGGGCGGCGCGAAACCTGAAGCTTCTGCCCGTTGCCCTCCAGGCCGCGCTTCGGGAGGAAGCATCGATTGCGCGCGGCAGAGACCTCACGGTGCCCGTTCCTCAAGGAGGAACCGCGAAGTTCGTGGAGCTCGACACCTGGTCCCTGTTGAACCTCCCAGAAGACACCGTGCTTGCCCTTTTCGGACGACTGACTCGGGAGTTCCAGATCCCCCGAGATACCCTCACGGCGGTGCTGGCTCGCTTCTCGCTGCAAAACCTCGGCATGATCGAGTTCTCACGCCGCTTCTTGGGAGACGTTCCCGGACCTCCAGTATTCCTGGTGCCGGGCACGCGTCACTATTCGTTCCCGAAGGCCGCGGCGGTGCTGGGGATTGGCGCGTCAAACATGATCGATGTGCCCGTGGACCTCGATGCGCGCATGGATCTCACTGCCGTGCGTCGGGTCCTGGAGGACTGTCTCACACAGCGAAGGCCGGTTTACGCCGTCGTTGCGGTCATTGGCAGTACCGAAGAGAGCGCCATTGATCCGTTGAAGGAGCTCCTGGCTTTGCGTGACGAGTACCGAAGCCGAGGACTCGACTTCCACGTTCATGCGGACGCAGCCTGGGGGGGATATCATGCGTCCTGTATCCGCGAGGATTTCGCAATGCCGGAGCCCTTGGCGCGGGGGTTCGCCGCCGCTCCACCTCCCGCCATGCCACTGAGCCGGTATGCCACTGAGCAGCTCCTCGCGCTCGGGGGCGCGGACTCCATTACCGTGGATCCACACAAGTCTGGCTACATCCCCTATCCAGCTGGCGCGCTCTGCTACCGCAACTCGGCCATGCGCGACCTGGTCACCTTCAGTGCCCCAGTGGTCTTTCATGGAGATGCGGAGCCCACGGTTGGCATCTACGGGCTCGAGGGCTCAAAGCCGGGCGCTGCCGCTGCGGCCGTGTATTTGAGCCACCGGGTCATTCGTCCCACCCGAAGTGGATACGGGAAGATCATTGGTCAGGCGCTCTTCAGTTGCAAACGCCTCTATGTGCGTCTGCTCTGCATGGCGAAGGAAGGGGACCCATTCGTGGTCGTTCCGGTGCCGCGGCTTCCGGCAGAGGCGAATGGTGGAAATGGGGTGGAGCAGCTCCAATTCCTTCGTGAGCGCATCGACCGGGCGACTTCTGCGGAACTGGAGAAGGATCCGGAGGCAATGGCGTTGCTGCGAGAGCTGGGCCCGGATGAGAACATCCTCGCATATGCGTTCAACTTCCGGACTGCCACGGGGGAGCTCAACCGGGACCTTGCGCTGGCCAACCAGCTCAACAAGGCAATTTATGAGCGGCTCAGCATCGATCCGGGCTCGGATATCTATGGCTATGATTTGATCGTCAGCACGACGGACTTGTCTGGCCCGGGTTACGGTCGTGGCTTTATCGAGAACTACAAGGCCCGGCTCGGAGTCGGTGGCTCGCCGGGCGACACCATCACGGTGCTGCGTTCGGTGACGATGGACCCCTGGGTTACCGAGACGAAGGAGGGATCCTTCATCGACGTGTTGGAGGTTGAGTTTCGCAAGGTGGTGGCTGCGGCTCTCGAGGAGCTCATTCCTACTCGAGACAAGGGCTACTGAGATGGCCGGGCGTCGCTTTCTATTGTACTTTGCATGGAGTCGCGTGCTCGAAGAGAAGGCGCCGCTGGGGACTCTGGAAAACCGCTATCCAGCGCTTTTTGAGCTGCGGCGTGCCATCTGGCCTCACTATGAGTGGGCGGCAGCTGGCGCGCGCTACCGGCAGGGCATTGCAGGCTTTCTTGAGCACGTCGTTCTCTTTGATTTTCAGCGGTTCATCCAGGTCATTCACGAGGCCACCGGCAACGCCGTAGCGCTCGTGGAGCGTCAGAGTACCGAGGGGGACTGCAGTCCCCTGGATGACCGGCTGCTCAGTCGTGCAGACACCGTCATCGTCGTGAGTCTCGATCATCAGGTGACGAAGCAGGCGGTCCATGCGGACGAGGTGGCCGCGGTTCGGCGGTTCCTGATGCGTTCGGGCACGGCGCTCATCGTCTGTCCTCATCATGACGTCGGGGCGGCTCAAGAGCAGTCGGCGCGCGAGGTCGAGTTCCTGCACCACGGTGACCGCCTTGTCCCTTCGCAGCAGCGGCTCGGTGGTGTGGCGAGATCCCTGCTCGCGGAGCTGGGCTTCCCCGTGGAGAATCGCTACGGCCTCACGCCCGCTGCCGCGCCCGATGGTGGACCCGCGCCGCTCGATGTGGCGACCCACCTTGACACTCCTGGGTTTCTGGTGGGCGTGGAGACGTTCAACCTCCACGCGCATCTGCCACACTTGTGGGTACCACCTGCGCTGGAAGGCCGCGTGAGGGTGCTGGCGCGCCAGTTGATTCACCCCTCAGCGCCGCCTCATCCCTTTGTCGAACGCGGTCATGACCGGTTCAATGCCATGCTGTGGATGCCGCCAGATGCGCTGCGTGCTGGGCACCTGCTCGTCTGCGACGCCACCATTTGGAGTTCGGCTTTTGGTGGCCTCACGAGCTTGAACCGATTCTGGCAGAACCTGGCGCGAATGCCCGCGTCATAGCGCATCGTTTTCACTCGCTGGGAGGTGTTGATGGCAAGGACAGAGAAGGGGCGGAAAGTGACGCGCGGGGAGACTCCAGCGGGGCGCACCGCTGTGAGGCGTACCAGGAACGGCGCGCTGGGAGCGAGCGAGTCTCAGGCCGTGGACATTCGGAACCTGCCTGCCTGTATTCAGGACATTGTGCTGGCCGCACAGGATACCGACCCAGGACCGGCGGAGCCCCTCGATTATCACCAACTCCGGGGCCGCATCGAAGCGGCGCGTATGACACTTCCGCCGCTCTATCGCGATGAGGTCCTGGTTCCCTTTCTCCGCATCCTGGACAAGCTCGGGGCCCAGGGTTTTGCGGATGTGCTTCTGCGGGACCCCAAGCGCGAGCGCGAGGCGGGGCTCCTCATCGACGCTGCGCACACCATCCTTCAGAACGGGGAGAACTATCAACTCGTCGCGACGGATGCCTTTGAGGAGGTCGTGAGCGATCTGTATGACGGGTTCTTGAGCGCCGAAGACCGGCGGAACGTCAAGCCCCCTGATCGGGGAATCATCCCGCCTCTGGTGAAGTGGGGGAACCCTCAATTCGGGCCTTATACGTGGCCGGTGGATGTGACGAGGTCCGTCCTGGGGATGGGCGCTGGTGTCGTGAGCCTTCCTCCCGCGCATGCCAGGGTGGGGTTGCTGGCGTGGTCTGCGCTCGGTCATGAGGTGGGAGGGCACGACATCCTGCATGCCGATGATGGATTGCCGGAGGAGCTTGCCAGTGCTGTGAATGAACACTTGCAAGCGGGGAAGCTCGCTTCATTGGGTAACTACTGGAGTGAACGCATCGACGAAACAGCGTCCGATGTTCTCGGCATTCTCAATATGGGGCCGGCCGCGGGCATGGGGCTCATTGGCTACTTTCGAGGGTTGAATCTCGCATTCCATGGAGAGGGAAGGCTGCGCAACGGTGGGCGCGCTTCGGATCCCCATCCCGCGGATATCCTTCGGGGGTTCCTGGCCGCCTACGCAGTTTCGCGCCTGCGCTTCGACCACGCGGCGGAGTGGTCTCAGGTGATTCTCGATGAGGTGAGAAGGGATGTGGTGCCTGAGGAGCTGGTGCTGGCAGGAAAGAAGGTGGACCCCGAGGATGCGCGGAGGTCGGCCGAGTTGGTGGCGGAGGTGATTGTTTCCAGCAAGCTGAACGCGCTTGAAGGGCACTCACTGGGATCCATCCAGACCTGGCGCAACAGCGACGAGGAGAAGGTGCAGGAGATGCGGCGCCTTCTTGTGTCCGGCCTGGGGGCTCTCCCTGACGCTGTTACCGAGGGCATCTACGCCGCGCACCTCGTCGCGGCGGGTGTCACCGCCGCGCTGGCTGCGGAGGCGGACGTCCGGCGAATCTTCGACCGGATGATTCGGCTGCTGAAGCAGATGCATGATCGGAACCCGTCCTGGGGGCCGCTTTTCATCCGGCACCGCAGCGACGTTGCGCCGCACTTTCTCTATCCATACCCCCGCCGCAGGGTGTGATTGAGCACGCACAGCCATGTGCCGGAAGGTCTGAGTCGGCAAGCTGCCTCACCGGCGCATCGTCACTGCCGCCGGTGAGCAGCCTCCACTTCGTGGTTTCCGCGCATGGCGTGATGGCGCCCGCTACTCAATGCAAGCGCAGGGCCCTGTGTCTCGCAGCACACAACCGGCGCCACGCCACTCCCCGCATGGCCGGGGAGTGACCAAGAGTGGGGCCATGAGGATGCTGCCTGTCTACATGGGAGTCCTGGTCTGTGGGTGCGCGGCGCACGGCGTGGGGGAGCGGCCAGACGCCGTGGCTGCCGCCCCCGTGGCGGGCCGCGAGGTGCTGCGCTTCGAGGGCATGTGTGATGCCTCCGGCGCGGTGGCGCTCGGCGGCAGCCTGTTTGTCGTGGGCGACGATGAGGACAACATCCTCCGTGTCTACGACGCGCGCCGGGGGGCCCCCGTGCAGAGCGTGGACCTGTCCCCGGACCTGGAGCTGCCCGCGGTGAAGAAGAAGCCCCCGGAGGCGGACATCGAGGCGGCCACCGGGCTGGGCTCGCTGTCCTTCTGGCTGACGTCTCACGGCCGCAACAGCTCCGGGAAGAAGGCGCCCAGCCGGCTGCGCTTCTTCGCCACCGAGGAGACGGACGCGGGGCCCCGGTTGGTGGGCCGGCCGTACACGCAACTCCTGGATGACATGCTCGCGGCGCCGCAGCTGGCGCGCTTCGGGCTGGATGGGGCGGAGACGAAGGCGCCCAAGGCTCCGGGTGGGCTCAACATCGAGGGCATGACGGCCATGGCGGATGGGCGCACCATCCTCGTGGGCTTCCGCAGCCCCGTGCCCGACGGGAAGGCGCTGCTGGTGCCGCTGCTCAACCCGATTGCGTTGGTGGAAGAGGGCGCTCGGGCCCAGCTGGGTGAGCCCGTGCAACTGGACCTGGGCGGGCTGGGCATCCGTTCGCTGTCCTGGTGGCGCGGCCGCTACGTCATCATCAGCGGTGGCACGGCGGGAGAGGGCACCTCGCGGCTGTTCACCTGGCGCGGCGGTGAGGAGGCCCCGGTCGCCGTGGAATCGGTGGACCTGGCGGGCCTGAACCCGGAGGCCTTCTTCACGCCGGAGGACGCAGAGGAAATCCTGCTGCTCAGCGACGACGGCGCCGCGCCCGTGGACGGCGTCGAGTGCAAGCGGCTGAAGGACCCGGCGCGCAAGCGCTTCCGGGGCGTCTGGGTGCGGCTGCCGGAATCGCCGTGAGGCGGCGGGTGCGTCCGTCCGCCGCGCTTGGGGTAGGCTGCGCGTCCATATGCAGCTGGCCATTCCGCATGCTCCCCGGCAGGTCCGACTGACGCAGGTGCCCGGCGCCGTGGGGCGCGTGGTGCGAGGCGTCCTCCTGGGACTGGTGGCCGTGGCGCTCCTGGGCACCGGCGCCGGCTGGGCGGGACGCTTCTTCGTCGAAGAGCAGGGCTTCGCCGCGCGGGCGGAGGAAGTGGAGGGGCTGGTGGTGGCCTCCCGCCTTCCTCCCCTGGACGCCCGGGATGGCGCGGAAGCCGCCCTGGAGGTGCTCTACACCTTCGCGGAGGCGGAGCACTCCGTGTCCGGCGTCCGGACCTTCGCGGAGTACGCCGAGGGCCTGGGGCGGGGCGCGCGGGTGACACTGCTGGTGGACCCCGCCATGCCGGACCGGCCGCGCGAGGCCGGCTTCGCCCGCTCCCGGGCGATGCGCGTGGGGCTGCTCCCCTGGGGCATCGGCCTGGGCGTGCTGGTGGCCGCGGGGTACTTCGCGTGGGAGATGCGGCGGCTGTGGCGCTCAGAGGTGGAGCCGCTGCGGCTGGGCGCGCTGGTGTGGCTGACGCCGGACGGGCCCCTGCCGGAGGCCCGGGGCGAGGTGTCCTTTCCGGCCCACTATTTCCGGCAGGATGTGAAGCATGCGGTTCGCGCCCGGGTCCGGCCGGGGCGGGCGCCCGTGCGCAACGGGGAGAAGGTGCTGGCGGCGGTGGTGCCCCGGCAGCCTGGGTGGGCGCGCGTCATCGACCAGGACCTCGCGGGTGTGTTGGGGTGGCTGCGCTGAGACAGATGGTGGGGGCCGAAAATTTGCCGGGGAGGTGGGGCTGTGTGACACACGCCTGTAGCTCGCGCCCACCCGGAGGAACCCCATGCACTCGCGCCTCGTCATCGTGCTGCCCGTGCTGCTGCTGCTCGTCCCGAGCGCGGTGGGGGCCGCCAAGCGAGACGAGGCCGAGGAGGCCTACCAGGGTGCTCGCAAGGTCTACTACGCGCTGAAGGACGACGCGGCCCGGCGCAAGCTGCGCCATCACTGGCTGAACGTGGTGGCGCGCTTCGAGTCCGTGGCCGCGCGCTTCCCGAAGTCGGACCGCGCGCCGGATGCCCTGTTCACGGCGGCGGAGATGCTCCAGGAGCTGAGCCGCATCTCCTTCGTGGAGGACGACCTCAAGGCCTCCATCACCGACTACACCAAGCTGCTGGAGGGCTACCCGAAGCACCGGCTGTCGGATGACGGTGCGCTGGCGCTCGCGAAGATTCACGTCCACCGGCTGGACCAGCCGGAGTCCGCGCGCAAGGTCCTGACGGAGATGCTGGCCGTCAACGGCAAGGGTGACCGGGCTCGTGAGATGCGGGAGCTGCTGGCCTCGCTGCCGTCGCCCAAGGCCCCGCCGCCGCCCCCACGCAAGGCCGCGCCCGCGGTGGCCAAGAACGATGCGCCCCCGCCGGGCAAGTCGGGCGCCTCCGGGAAGGGCGGCGCGTCCGCTGATTCGTCCGTTGCGGGCAAGGGTGCCGCGCCGGCCAAGGCCGTCGCCTCGGCCGATGCGTCCTCCGCCGGCAAGGCCTCCACGTCGGACGACGCGCCGGGGGCGGGCAAGGGCGGCGCGTCCAGCGACGCGTCCGGTCCCGCCAAGGCCGTTGCCTCGGTGGATGCGTCCAGCGATGCGTCCGGCCCTGGAAAGGCCGTTGCCTCGGCCGACGCGCAGCAGGCTCCGGCCGTGGAGGCCTCGGCCCCCGCGGAGCGCCCTGCGGCCTCCCTGGTGGCCGCCATCGAGAAGATGGCGCGCGAGCCGTCGCCCACCATTCCCCAGAAGGAGCCGAGCGCGCCCGCGAAGGCGGACGCGCGCGAAGGCAGCCTGGACGCGGCCGTCGCCGCCGCCCTGGCTTCGAAGACTTCCCGCACCGAGCCGCCCGCGGCCGAGCCCCCGCGTCCCATCACCCGTCCGGTGGACGACAAGGTGGCGCAGGCCCGGCTGAAGGCCGTGGCCAAGCAGTCGCGCAGCATGGAGCTGACGCTGGCGGAGCAGCTCGGCCTGAAGGTGCGGCGCGTGGTCATCGACCCCGGCCACGGCGGTCACGACACGGGCGCCATCGGCAAGGGGGGGACGCGCGAGAAGGACGTGGCGCTGTCCATCTCCCTCAAGCTGGCGGAGGAGCTGCGCGAGAAGGGCCTGGAGGTGGTGCTCACCCGCGACGATGACCGGTTCATCCGCCTGGAGGACCGCGCCAAGTACGCCAACGCCGAGCACGGAGACTTGTTCATCTCCGTCCACTGCAACGCCGCGGAGAAGCGCACGCTGCGTGGCATCGAGACGTACACCCTCAACACGTCGGCGGACCGCTACTCCATCCGTCTGGCCGCGCGGGAGAACGCGTCCTCGGAGAAGGGCATCAGCGACCTCCAGTTCATCCTGGCAGACCTGGCCACCAAGGCGAACACCGAGGAGTCGACGCGGCTCGCCACCCAGGTGCAGCGCAGCCTCGTGGGGGGCCTCTCCCGCAAGTACAAGGGCATCCGTGACCTGGGCCACAAGGAAGCGCTCTTCTATGTGTTGTTGGGCGTGAAGATGCCGGCCATCCTGGTGGAGACATCGTTCCTCTCCAATCCAGACGAAGAGGCACGTCTCAAGTCCAATGCCTACCAGACCGAGGTCGCCAAGGCGATTGCCCAGGGCGTGGAGGAGTTCCTCGGAGACCGCCGCCGCGTGGCGAAGGTGGACTGAGCGCGTCCGGCGCTTCGCCAGAAGTGGGTAGCAAGGACGGACGTGCTGGGCAGTTCAGTTCCGTTCGGCTGGGGAACGCGCGTGTCACCGGGTAGACGCCGCCGGACACCCTCGCGCTTCTCGTTCCAGGGGTGGGTAGAGTCTTGCCCAGCGTGGGCAATGAACTTACGCCCCCTGGGTACATCCTGTCACACGATGCCACATGCCAAGGACCTGGCGCGGGCCGCGAAGCCTGTCCGTCCCTCCCTGAAGGGCTCCCTCCAGGGACATGTGTGCGTTTCGCCGTAAAAACAAACAAGAAACAACTTCCACGTATTGCCTGGAAGCGCACGCGAGGCGTTGGTGCGACATGCGCTGAAGGGAGGGGGCCGCTGGACCGCTCAGCGGACGGCGAGCGGGTTGCAATGCCCTGACGCAGCCGGAATCAACCGGCCGCTCGATGGAGCACGCAACTCAATGAACGCAATCAAGACTGCCGTTGCCGCTGTCACCGCCGCCGCGTCCCTCGTCGCCTTCTCGCCCGCTGAGGCCGCCACCTCCACCGCCAACCTGAACGTCACCGCCAACGTCGGTGGCTCCTGCTCCATTGGCTCCGGCGGCGGCGGCGGCACGCTGAACTTCGGCACGTACGACCCCATCATCGTCAACTCCGCGCTGGGCATCGACCTGTTCGGCACGGGCGCACTGAGCGTGCAGTGCACCCTGCTCGGCACCGCGGTCATCACCCTGGGCCAGGGCCTGCACCCGGCCGCGGGCTCGACGGACGCGGCCCCGCTGCGCCGGATGCGCAACACGGCGTCGGCGGACTACCTCGCGTACAGCCTGTACCAGGACGTCACCCGCCTCATCGTGTGGGGTAACACCGCTGGCACGGGCCTCCCGTTCCTGGGCACGGGCCTGCCCGTCCCCGTGCTGGTCTACGGCACGGTTCCGCGCGGCCAGAACGTTCCCTCCGGCACGTACAACGACACCGTCGTCGCCACCATCACCTTCTGATTCGGGGCGATAACACATGCGTAACCGTCTTCTGTCTTGGACTGGCGGCCTGATGTGTTCGGCTGCCTTGGAATGGATTGCCATGGGGACCGCGAGCGCGGCTGAGATCGATGTCAGTCCGGTTCGGCTTGAATTGGATTCAAGCGCCCGTGGCGTGGTGATGAACGTGAGGAACAAGAGCAGCGAAACCACACGCTTCCAAGCCTCTGTCTATTCCTGGGTTCAGGACGAAGAAGGGCGCATGTCGCTCGCGCCGACTCAGGATTTGTTCTTCTTCCCGTCCATGTTGACGTTGGAGCCCGGGGAGTCCCGCCCCATCCGGGTGGGGAGCTCCTCGGCTCCACAGGATACCGAACGCTCCTTCCGAATCGTCGTGGAGGAGCTTCCCCCGCTGCAACCGTCCACCCAGTCAACTGGGTTGAATGTCCTCACCCGAGTCTCAGTGCCTGTCTTTGTCGCACCCAAGAAGAAGACCGTTCAAGGCCAGATCGCGGAAGCCGTGCTGCGCGAGTCGAAGTTCCACGTCCGGGTGCAGAACCCGGGCACGGTGAACTTCTTCATCCGGAACCTTCGGGTCCGGGGGCTCGACGCCAAGGGCAAGCGGCTGGTCGAGAAAGAGGAGCCCGGCTGGTACGTCCTCGCGGGCGACGCGCAGGTGTATGCCATGGAGATCGCTGGCAAGGCCTGCCGCAAGGTCCGCACGGTGGAAGTGGAGATGGAGACCGACCAGGGCGTGCTCCGTCAGACCTCCCCCGTGGATTCTCCCGCTCCCTGCGCTCGCTGACCGACGCACCATGGCCCCCTTTCGGCTTGCAGCAACCCGTGCGCCCTCATGCACGGTGCTGGCGTTATCCTTGTCGTTGGGGGCCTTGCCGGCGGCCGCGCAAGGTCCCGTGGCCGACAGCCCCTCCGCGCCGCCGATGCCCATCGTCGCGGACTTCACCCTGAACGGCGTCCCCCGCGGCGCCACCTTCCCCATGCTGCGGGGCAGTGACGTGCTGCTCCCCGCGGCCACGCTCGAGGCCCATGGCGTGGACCTGGTGGCGCTCGGGGGCCGCCAGGAAGTCATCGAAGGAAAGACATACATCTCCGCGCGGTCCCTGGAGCCCGAAGGGCGCTGCTCCCTGAACGAGCGGACCGTCAGCCTGGCGTGCGAGCTGCCCGCTACCGTCTTCGGACAGACGCGCATCAACCTCGGGCCGCAGGCGCCGTCGGACTACTCCGTCCGCGGCAGCCCCAGCGGCTTCATCAACTACGCGGCCCACGCCCGCAACACCTCGCTGACCTTCTTTGGAGAGGCCGGCGCGTCGGTGGGGCGGGGCCTGTTGACGACGCAGGCGCGATGGCGGCCCGGCTCCGTGCCCCTGCGGGGGCTCACGCAGCTGTCGTTGGACTTCCCCAAGCACATGGTGCGCGCCATCGCGGGTGAGTCCACGGGCTTTGGCGGCGTGCTGGGCGGAGGCGCGGTGGTGGCCGGCTTCCACCTCATGCGCACCTTCGAGCTGAATCCGTACTTCGTGCGCAACCCGATGCAGGACTTCGCGGGCGACGTCACCACGCCGTCCACGTTGGAGGTCTACGTCAACAACCACCTGGTGAAGCGCACCGAGCTCCCGCCCGGTCCCTTCCGGCTGGAGAACCTCACGGTGCCCCGGGGCGAGGGCAACACGCGCTACGTCATCCGGGACGCGTTCGGCCGGGCGAGCGAGGTGAACACGTCCTACTATCTCAGCGGGCAGCAGCTCTCTCCGGGCGTGGTCGACTACCGGCTCTCCGCGGGCATCGAGCGGGAGTCTGTCAATCTCTACAACTTCGCCTTCGGCCGGCCCATGCTCCTGGGCAACTTCCGCATGGGCCTCACGTCGTGGCTGACGCCGGGCGTGCGGCTGGAGCTGGCGCCCAACGTCGTCAGCACCGGCGCCATGCAGCTCATCCAGTTGCCTTTCGGCGAATTGGAGCTGTCACAGGCCATCAGCCGCAGCGAGCGGCGAACGGGGCTGGCGGCGGGCATCGTGTACGCGCTCCAGCGCCGCTGGGTGGGCGGCTCCGTCTTCGGCCGGGGCATGAACGAGTCCTACACGCACACCAGCCTCGAGCTGGATGACGACCACCCCACCGTGGAGACGGGCGGCTCGCTGTTCCTGGCGCTGGGGGAGAGTGTCAGCGTGGGCGGGCAGGCGATGCTGTCACGCTACCAGCGGGACGGGTGGACGACGTGGCTGGGCGCCACCACCTCCGCGCGGCTGACGGACTGGTCGACGTTGTCCTTCTCCGCCAGCCGCAGCAACTCCGAGCGAGGCGGCTCCGCCATCGAGGGGATGGTGTACCTGAACGCCATCTTCGATTCCCGCACCACGGGTACGGTGGGGCACTCCCAGGCGCTGCGCGGGGAAGGCACCACGTCGGTGGACATCGCGCGCTCGGTGCCCATGGAGGGCGGCCTGGGCTACCGGTGCAGGGCCGGGTGGGGGCGGTGGACCAGGCGATGGCGCGCGCCGACTTCGACTCCAACGTGGGCCGCGTCAGCGCGGGCGCGGAGTGGTTCGAAGGACGGATGGCGGGCATGGCCGAGGTCGCCGGCGGCCTGGTGCTGATTGGCGGACGCGTGCGTCCCACGCGCGCGGTGGACCAGGGCTACGCGCTGGTTCGCGTGAAGGGCGTGGAAGGCGTGGGCGTGCGGCTCAACAACCACGAAATCGGGCGCACGGACTCCAGCGGCGAGCTGGTGGTGACGCGGCTCCAGGCCTACAACGCCAACCGGCTCTCGCTGGCGGACCATCAGGTGCCGCTGGACGTCTACATCCCCTCCACGGAGCAGGTGGTGGCCACGTACCAGCGGGGCGGCGTGGTGCTGGACTTCAAGACGCAGACGATTCGCGCCTACCGGGGCAAGGTGACCATCGACTCGGCGGAGGACACGCGCTGGCTGTCCTACGGCGAGCTTCGCGTCGAGAAGGACGGAGAGAAGTGGAGTTCACCCATCGGGTGGAATGGTGAGTTCGAGCTGGTGGGCCTGCCCGAAGGGCGTCTGCCGGCGACAGTCGTCTACCCCAAGGGCCGTTGCGCGACCTCGCTGGAAGTTCCATCCCTCGAGGGCAAGGTCATTGACCTGGGAACGGTGAGGTGTGTCCATGACGAGGCGAAATAGGGCGGCCGCGTTCGCGGTGGCTGGCGTATGCGGGTTGCTGCCAGGGCTGGCGGGGGCCATCTGCCAGATACGCAGCACGATGGGGGTGAGCTTCGGCACCTACCTCACCACCGACCTGCTGCCCCGGGACTCCGCCGGGAGCATCACCTACCGGTGTGAAGGGCAGAGCACCCCGATCACCATCGACTTCAGCGCCGGTGGCTCCGGCACCCCCCTGGCGCGCAGCATGGCGGGGCCGGGCGCTCAGCGCTTGGAATACAACCTCTACGTGGACGCGACGCGCCTCATCGTCTGGGGTAACGGCACGTCGGGCACGGGGCGCTATGGGCCCGTCATCCCCTTGTTCGGCGTGGAGGTGACGGTGCCCATCTTCGGGCGCATCCCGGCCGGGCAGACCATCCCCGCGGGGGCCTACGCGGACACCGTGGTGATGACAGTGACGTTCTGAGGGTCCAGGCCCTCCGTCACTGGAGCACCGCCAGCAGGTCTCCGCCCTGGACGGAGGCTTTGAGCGCGGGGACGACCTCCGCCACGGTGCCGGCGCGCGGGGCCCGTACCACCGTCTCCATCTTCATCGCCTCGAGGGTGACGAGGGGCGCGCCCGCCTCCACGGTGTCTCCCGGCCTGGCATGCAGGGCGATGACGGTGCCCGGCATGCTCGCCGCGACGTGGCTGGGATTGGCGCGGTCCGCCTGACGCCGCGCCTCCACGGTGGCGGCGCGGCTGCGGTCCCTCACGTGCACGGTGCGGGTGTGGCCGTTGAGGGCGAAGTAGACGGTGCGCACGCCTTCTTCATCCGGCTCGCCCACCGCGGACAGGCTGATGACCAGCGTCTTGCCCGGCTCCAGGTCCACCCAGACCTCTTGTCCCACCTCCATGCCGTAGAAGTAGTTCGGGGTGTCGAGGATGGACACGTCCTCGTAGCGCCCCAGGTCTTCCAGGTAGCCGGCCATGACGCGCGGGTAGAGCGCGCTGGAGATGGCGTCCACGCGGGTGAGCGCATGGCCTGTCTTCGCGGAGAGCTCCCGTT
The DNA here is from genome assembly GCF_032612255.1 of Myxococcus sp. MxC21-1. Lineage (NCBI taxonomy): Bacteria > Pseudomonadati > Myxococcota > Myxococcia > Myxococcales > Myxococcaceae > Myxococcus > Myxococcus sp. MxC21-1. The sequence continues at coordinate 4,546,462 of NZ_CP123278.1, read as the reverse complement.
GGAGCGCGTCCAGGTCCAGCGGCGGCAGGCTGGCGGAGGGCCGTCCCTCCACGCGGGGCAGGCCCTTGAGCACGGCGGCTCGCAGGTCCTCGGGGAAGCCGTTGGGCGGCTGGCCCAGCTCACCCCGGAAGTAGCCCACCACGCTGGTGGGGAAGTCCAGGCGCGGCGCCTGTTCGATGAGCTTCTGACGCGTGAGCGCGGCTGCCTCCGCCAGCGTGGAGGCGCGCACCGTGAGGTCGTTCTTGAGCAGGAAGATGGCGAAGTCACCGACCATCTTCGACGACGGCGTCACCTTCGGGATGTCGCCCACCAGGACGTTCACGAGCGCGAACGCGTCCTTCACGTCGTTCCACCGGGCCAGCAGGCCCATCTCCGCCACCTGTGGCCGGAGGTTGGAGTACTGGCCGCCCGGAATCTCGTGGTAGTACACCTCGCTGGTGGTGCTCTTGAGGCCGGCCTCGAAGGGGGCGTAGTACTCGCGCACGTCCTCCCAGTAGTTGGCCAGCGGCTGAAGGCGCGCGTTGGCCAGCCCCGTCTCACGGGGGTGACCGCGCAGCGCGCTGACCAGCGCGTTGAGGCTGGGCTGGCTCGTCAGGCCCGCCATGCTGCCCAGCGCCACGTCCACCACGTGCACGCCCTGCTCGATGGCTTCCAGGTAGCTGGCGATGCCATTGCCGGACGTGTCGTGCATGTGCAGGTGGATGGGCAGCCGCGTCACCTCGCGCAGGCGCCGCACCAGCATGGCCGCCGCGCGCGGGCGCAAGAGGCCCGCCATGTCCTTGATGCAGAGGAAGTGCGCGCCGGAGTCTTCAATCCGCTTCGCGAGGTCCGCGTAGTAGTCCAGCGTGTACTTCGTGCGCTTGGGGTTGGCGACGTCGCCCGTGTAGCAGATGGCCACCTCCGCCACCTTGCCCGTCGTCAGCACGCGGCGGATGGAGACCTCCATGCTGCCCAGGTCATTGAGGCTGTCGAAGATGCGGAACACGTCCACGCCCGCCTCGGCCGCCTCGTCGATGAAGGCCTCCACCACGTTGTCCGGGTAGCTGGTGTAGCCCACGGCGTTGGCCCCGCGCAGGAGCATCTGCTGGAGCAGGTTGGGCGCGGCGGCCTTGAGCGCGCGCAGGCGGGCCCACGGGTCCTCGTTGAGGAAGCGGTAGGTGGTGTCGAAGGTGGCGCCGCCCCAGCTCTCCAGGCTGAACAGCTCGGAGGCCGGTGCGCGGTGGCCGGGGCCACGCGGAGGATGTCCCGCGTGCGCATGCGCGTGGCCAGCAGGGACTGGTGCGCGTCCCGCATGGTGGTGTCCGTCAGCAGCACGCGCTTCTGGGCCAGCACCCAGTCCGCCAGTCCGCGCGGGCCCTTTTCCGCCAGGATGTGCGCGGTGCCCCGAGGCACCGGGCCTGAAGGCGTCACCGGCAGCCGCGGCTCCAGGAACTGTGTGGGCTTGAGCCGCTGGTCCTTCTTGATGGTGGGGTGCCCGTTGACGATGACGTCGCCCAGGTACTGGAGCAGCTTGGTGGCCCTGTCCCTGCGAGGCTCCAACTGGAACAGCTCCGGCGTCTCGTCGATGAAGCGCGTGTACGTCTCTCCCTGCTGGAAGGCGGGGTGGGCGAGCACGTTCTCCAGGAAGGGCAGGTTCGTCTTCACGCCGCGGATGCGGAACTCGCGCAGCGCGCGCTGGCCCTTCATCACCGCGCCCTGGAACGTGGGCGCGTAGGCGATGACCTTCACCAGCATGGAGTCGTAGTAGGGGGAGATGACGGCGTTGGTGTAGCCGTTGGAGCCGTCCAGCCGGATGCCGAAGCCCGTGGCCGCGCGCCAGGCGGTGATGACGCCCGCGTCGGGCATGAACTGGTTGGCGGGGTCCTCGGTGGTGACGCGCAGCTGCACCGCGTAGCCCCGGAGCACCACGTCCTCCTGCCGGGAGATGCCCACCTCCGGCGCGTCCAGCCGGTAGCCCTCCGCGATGCGAAGCTGGCTCTGCACCAGTCCACGCCCGTCACCTGCTCGGTGACGGTGTGCTCCACCTGGAGGCGGGCATTGCACTCGATGAAGTAGAAGGCGTCGCCCGCCACCAGGAACTCGGCGGTGCCAGCGCTGGTGTAGCCGGCCTTGCGCGCCAGCCGCGCCGCCGCGTCGCAGATGGCCTCCTTCACCGCCGGGGCCAGGTTGGGCGCGGGGGCAATCTCAATGACCTTCTGGTGGCGCCGCTGCACGGAGCAGTCCCGTTCGTGCAGGTGGACGATGTTGCCGTGCAAATCTCCCAGCAGCTGCACCTCGATGTGGCGCACGTGCTCCAGGAAGCGCTCCAGGAACACCGACGACGAACCGAAGGCGCTCTTCGCCTCTGAACGCGCGGAGGCCAGCGCATCCTCCAGCGCCTGCGCCTCGCGCACCACGCGCATGCCTCGGCCGCCGCCGCCATGGGCCGCCTTCACCAGGATGGGGCCACCCTGCTTCGCGAAGAAGGCACGGGCCTGCTCCAGCACCTGCGCGTCGTCGCCCTCCAGGGTGATGCCGGGAACCACCGGGACGCCGCACGCTTCGGCCAGGTGCTTGGCGGCGACCTTGTCGCCCATGGTGCGGACCACGTCCGAGCGCGGGCCGATGAAGCGGATGCCACGCCGCTCACACGCCTCCGCGAAGGCGGCGTTCTCCGACAGGAAGCCGTAGCCGGGGTGGATGGCGTCCACGCCCGCCTTCACGGCCACGTCGAGGATTTCGTCGATGCCCAGGTAGGCCTCCACGGGCCGCTTGCCCCGGCCCACGAGGTACGCCTCGTCGGCCTTGTGGCGGTGCTCGTGGGTGCGGTCCTCGTCGCTGTAGATGGCGACGGTGCGGATGCCCAGCTCGTTGCACGCGCGGAAGACGCGGATGGCAATCTCACCGCGGTTGGCGCAGAGGACCTTCTGGATGGGACGCAGCGACACAGGTTCCATGTGCGCGCTGTATGCATCCGGTGGGCCCCGGAGCAACGGCTGCCGGGGCGAACGTCCGATTCAGGGCGCGGCGTCGCGTGGGCGCCGCGCCGTGCGTCAGGTGCCGGACTGCGAGGGCTGGGCGGCCGGCTGTGGGCCGGTCGCCGTCTCCTCGTAATCCAGGTCCCGGTGGAACGTCTCTTCCAGCCGGGTGAGGGCCAGCAGCGCCAGGCCGAAGCAGATGCTGCCGACGATGAGCGCCGCCGTGGACACCGACACCTCGCCCTTCAGGTAGGCGAAGCCGCTGGCCGCGAGCGCCGCAGAGCCACGCACGAAGTTGGGGACGGTGGTGGCCACGGTGCCGCGGATGTTGGTGCCGAACTGCTCGGCGGCCATGGTCACCAGCACGGCCCAGTAGCCCACGGTGATGCCAATCAGGAAGCTCAGCCCGTACACCATGGTGCTGGTGAGGCCCGGGGTGAGGCCGTAGACGAGCATCAGCACGAAGCCCGCGGTGAGGTTCATCGCCACCGCGCGCTTGCGGCTCTTGAGCCACTGGCTGAAGACGCCCGCCAGCAAGTCACCCAGCGTCAGGCCGATGGAGCCATAGAGGATGGCGTTGCCGGCCGTCACGGTGCCCTGGACGTTGAGGCCGGCCGTCAGCTCGGGCGCGAAGGTGAAGAGGATGCCCGTGGTGAAGTAGATGGGCACGCCGATGAGGATGCAGCAGATGTACTTGAGGAACCGGCCCCCGGTGAGGAGCAGCAGCGGGTTGGCGCGCGCGGGGTCCATCTTCTTGGCGAACAGCTCCGACTCCGACACCTTGAAGCGCGCGAAGAGCAGCGCGAGGCCCATGAAGCCGCCGGTGAGGTAGGCCGTCTTCCAGTGCATGTGCTGGCCCAGGAAGGCCGCGGCGACGATGCCGAGCATGCCCAGCGTGGCGACGATGGTGGTCCCCAGGCCGCGCTTCTCCTTGGGCAGGGACTCCGCCACCAGGGTGATGGCCGCGCCCAGCTCACCCGCGAGCCCCACGCCTCCGAGGAAGCGGAGAACGGCGTAGCTGGTGACGTCCCAGGCGAAGGCGTTGGCCAGGTTCGCGAAGGAGTAGAGCAGGATGGAGCCGAACATCACCGACAGGCGTCCGCGCTTGTCGGCGAGCACGCCCCACAGCAGGCCGCCCACCATCATGCCCACCATCTGCGCGTTGTAGATGAGCAGGCCGCTCTGGAGAATGTCGGCCGGGTCGGTGACGCCGATGTCCTTGAGCGATGCGACACGCACCACGCCGAACAGCGTGATGTCGAAGAGGTCGACGAAGTAGCCGAGCCCGGCCACCAGCACGGTCAGGTTGAGGACCGAGCGGAGCTCTCTCAGGAATTTCATACGCCCGATTAACGGACTTTGGCGCGCGAGGAGCAAGCGCCCCGCGTAGGGGCATGCATGACGCACTGCATGAACCTGAATTCACCTTCAGGCCATGGCCTGGGCGAGCGCCTGCTCGATCTGGGACAGGCCGTAGGGCTTGGGCAGGAGGACGGCGCCGGCGAGCGGCCCCTTGTCGCCACCGGTGTCCACGTTGGTGCCGTGGCCGGACGCGATGATGACGCGAAGGCCGGGCACGTCCTGGACGGCCTGGTGGGCCAGCTCGATGCCGGACTTGCCGGGCAGGCTCACGTCGGTGAACAGGAGGTCGAACGCCTGTGCGCGCAAGAGGGGCGTGGCTTCTTCCGCGCAGGTGACGGCCGTCACGGTATGGCCCATCGTCTCCAACAGCTCGCAGGCGGGGAGGAGGATGTTCTCGTCGTCCTCCACCAGGAGGATGCGCAGCGCGGTCCGCTTCACGCGAGCGGGTGCCAGCGTGGTGGCGCCTCGGGACGGCTGGGGGCCTCGCGCTGGGCGATGCGTTGCTGCCGGGTGGCCAGGAGCTGGCGGATCTTCCGCGCCAGGTCCTCGCGGCGGTAGGGCTTGCTCAGCAGTTGGACACCCGGATCCAGCCGGCCGCCGTGGACAATGGCGTTCTCCGTGTAGCCGGACGTGAAGAGCACCTCCAGGTCCGGGGAGAGGGCCTTGGCCTGCCGCGCCAGTTCGGGGCTGCGGACCGGGCCGGGCATCACCACGTCGGTGAAGAGCAGGTCGATGGGGATGCCGCTCTGGATGACCGCGAGCGCGCTCTGCCCGTCAGAGGCCTTGAGCACGCGGTAGCCCAGCTCCGTCAGTATCTCCACCGCGGTGGCGCGCACCTCCGCGTCGTCCTCGACGACGAGCAGCGTCTCGGTGCCGCCTTCGACGTGCTCGGAGATGACCTCGGCGCGCGGCATCTCCGCCTGGAGCGAACGGGGGAGGTAGATCTTGATGGTCGTCCCGTGGCCGACCTCGCTGTAGATCTTGACGTGGCCGCCCGTCTGCTTGACGAAGCCATACACCATGCTGAGCCCCAGGCCCGTGCCGCGGCCTTCGGGCTTGGTGGTGAAGAACGGCTCGAAGGCGCGCTCCAGCACCTCGGGCGGCATGCCGCAGCCGGTGTCGGAGATGGCCAGCAACACGTGCTGGCCCGGCACGACGTCCGGGTGGAGCTGGGCGTAGTGGTCATCCAGCATGGCGTTGCCGGCCTCGACGGTGAGCTTGCCTTCGCCCGCCATGGCGTCACGCGCGTTGATGGCCAGGTTGAGGATGACGTTTTCGAGCTGGTTCGGATCGGCGAACGTGTTCCAAAGCCCGCCGCCGATGATGGTCTCCAGCGCCACGTCCTCGCCGAGCGCGCGCCGCAGCAGGTCGTCCATGTCGCGGACCATGCGGCCCAGGTTGATGACCGTGGGATTGAGCGGTTGCCGCCGGGCGAAGGCCAGCAACTGGGACGCGAGCCGGGCGCCGCGCTCCACCGCGCCCACCGCCGTGGTCAGCCGGCGCTGCGCCTGGGCGTTGTCGCCCACATCCCGGAACAGGAGCTGCAGGTTTCCGCTGATGACCTGGAGCAGGTTGTTGAAGTCGTGCGCCACGCCGCCGGTGAGCTTGCCCACCGCTTCCATCTTCTGGGCCTGCCGGAGGGCGGCCTCCGCTTGACGCCGTTCGGCCTCGCTCTCCTCCAATGCGCGGGTGCGTTCCTGGACGAGCTCCTCCAGGTGGTCCTTGTACTGGCGCAGTTCGTCCTGGGCGCGCTTCTGCTCCGTGATGTCGTGGCCCTGGACGAAGATGCCGGAGATGGACCCGTCCGGCTCGATGATGGGCTGATACACGAGGTCGACGTAGCTCTCCGCCAGCGTGTCATCGGGGGTTCGCTGGAGGGAGACTTTCATGCCCCGTCCGACGAAGGCCTGACCCGTGGTGAAGACGCGGTCCAGCAGCTCGAAGTACCCCTGGCCATCCACTTCGGGCAGGGCGTCCCGGATGTGCTTGCCGAGGATGTCCCGGTGTCCGACGAGCTGCATGTAGGCCATGTTCGCCAGCTCGAAGACATGGCCCTGGCCGCGAAGGAAGCACATGAAGCCGGGCGCCTGCTCGAACAGTCGACGGAGGTGGCGCCGCTCCTGGTCCAGGTTCTGGTTCGCTTCCTGGACCTGCAGCGCGCGCTGGAAGACGCCGGCTTCCAGCTGCGACGGTGGAGGCTTGCTGGTGCCGGTGGAGCCGGTCGCGGTCTGGACGGCCTCCTGCAGCCGCTGGAGCTCCGTGACGTCCATGGTGTGCTGGAGGATGTAGGCCACCTCGCCCGAGGCATCGAGCAGGGGGATGTGGGTGGCGCTCCAGTACCGGTACGTCGGGACGACGCCCTGGTTCGTCAACTCGGGGACGCGGTAGGGAATCAGGGCCAGGATGTCCGGCGCCCGCTTTGTCAGGACGCGCAGGAAGGACTCCCGGAGCTGCCGGAGATTGGCGCTGTTCGGGTCCGAGGGGTCGTCCGGGAAGGCCTCGAAGACGCTTCGGCCAAGCAGCTCGTCCAGCTTGCTGGCCGTGACGCGCAGGTACGCTGGGTTGGCGGCGACGAAGCGCAGCTCGCGGTCGAGCAGCATGTACGGGTTGGGTGAGACGTCGAAGAGCGTCTTGAAGTCGATGGTGGGGTGCATCGTGCGAGGGCAGGGCGAGCTACCCTTGACTGGTCTGCCACCAGGACGCCATTGCCTCTGCCGCTGGGACGGTACCTCTGTCGCTCAGGCGACACACTGGGATGGCGACGACGCACGGCCTCAGGGCGGATGTCCCCAGAACCTGAGGCACGGATGTGTCATGCCTACATGAACGAACCTTCAGGCAGTTTTCGCGGGCCCTGATGCCGGTCGCCCGCCTGCCTGACACGTCTGCGCGCGGCCAGGCGCCGGAGGAAGACGTGCAATGCCTACATGAACACGTCATCAGTGGTTTTCAGGAGCCGCTGGCCTGCCTCCTCGCGAGGAAATGCGCCTCATCCGGGAGTGCAATGCCTACATGAAGTTCTTTTCAGTGGTTTTTGGCACCCTCCGGCAGGTAATGCGCGGACGACAAGGGGCTTCGCCAATGACAGAGTCTGTCATTGCAAATGCAAAACACAGACATGGGGGATTGTCTTTGTGTGCCTGTGTTTGATTGTCTGTGATTATTGGCTGTGTTTCACGCGAGGCCCCGGTTGTCTCCGGGGCCTCAAGCGGTACCGCAGGATTACGCGCCAGCGCGCTGGCGGTTCAGCCGGTCGTAGTGCCGGTAACCCAGCTTGTCGAGCGCGCTCGCGGGCGCAAGGCCGATGTCCACGAGCGTCTTGATGTCATACGTCCCCGCGAGCACGGGCGGCGCGTAGTTCCGGACGGCATCCGCGCTGCGGAACTTCTCCAGTGGGAAGAGCACGGTGTTCGTGTGCACGTGCATGAAGTGCGCGGCGGATTGGCGCTGCCAGCCCGGCACGCCCGGGGCGGTGATGACATGCGGCGTGGCGAGGAAGGTGCCACCCGTGAGGATCTCCAGCTGCTGGCCCACCTGCGCCACGATGCAACCCGCGGGCGCGGTTCCCCGCACCTTGAGTCCGTTGGGCGCATCGGGCGTCGCGCGGGTGCGGAGGTAGAGGCCGCTCTTGTTGTCGGGGCCGGGCGCGGGGCTGCCGTCCGGGTCCAGGAAGCGGCCGCCCGGGAGCAGGGTGAGCAGGTTGAAGTCGGTGTGCTCCTCGCCCCAGACGATGTCCGTGTTCACCTGCGCGTTGGTGAGCGGCAGGTACTGGAGCGCGCGGGTGACGTGGGCAGCCCGGTCGCACAGGTCGGTGAACAGCGTCTCCGGCAGGCCCAGGGCCACCGCGGAGCCACGGAGCAGCTTCAGGCCGGCCTCATGGAGGGAGCGGCCCAGCGTCATGATGCCGTCCTCGAAGTAGGGCGGCGCGTTCTGGGGCCACACGTTCTCCGGGTACAGCTCCGGGAACTCGAGCGCGGACTGCGCGTCGTTGGGGTAGGGCGCGACGAAATAGCACTCCTTGAAGTCCGGCTGGCCATTGCTGGCGACCGCGACCTCGGTGTTCGGAGGCGTCCAGCCGCGCTGGTACCAGATGTCCGCGCGGCCGTAGGGCTTCTTCTCCTCGGCGGGCCGGGCGATGAACGCCGCGAACGCGTCGTAGAACCGGTTCAGCGCCTGGGTGTCGACGCCGTGGTTCTTCAGGTACACGAGGCCAAAGACGCCAAAGGCCTCGCGGATCGCCGCGGCGGCGCGCTCGACGCGAGCGGAGTCATCCGACGCGAGGTCGGCGAGGTCGACAGTGGGAATGTTGAGCGAAGAGGTCTCGGCCATGATGGGGCCCAGGTGTACCGCTCCTCGGGAATAAATGGGAGGCCCTGTTGCTCTGTGGCGTCCCGCCGGGGCCGGCCGGACGCTGCAAAACCCGGATCCCGGGCGCGGGCACCCTCGGCGCAAATTCTGCGCTTCATCCTGCGCGGCCTGGGGCCTGGGGTTATCGTCCGCCGCCCGCTGTCGAGAGGTCTCCCCCGTGAAGAAGCTCGTCTCCGCCTGGTTCCGCATTCCCTTCTGGCAACGTGTCCTGGGGGCGTTCGTGCTCGGGGCCGTCGCCGGGTGGCTCGTGGGGGAGCCCGCGGGGCCCTGGTTCCAGCCGCTGGGCACGCTGTACGTGAACCTCATCAAGATGATCGCCACACCGCTGGTGTTCTTCGCGGTCATCAACGCGGTGGCGGCGCTTCACGGGCAGAAGAGCATGGCGGTGCTCGGCGGCAAGACGTTCCTCTGGTTCGCCGTCACCGCCGCGTTGGCGGTGGGGGTGGGCCTGGGCGTCGCCGCGCTGCTCCGCCCCGGGGAGGGCGTGGGCCAGCTCGTCGCCACTGAAACCTACAAGCCACGGGACGTGCCCGGCCCCATCCAGGTGCTGCTGGACGTGGTGCCCACCAACCCGTTCGCGGCGCTCGCGAATGGGAAGATCCTCCAGGTCATCTTCTTCGCCGGCCTGCTGGGCTTCGCGCTGGTGAAGCTCGGCGCGAAGACGGCCCGGCTGCGAGAGCTGGTCCGCGAGGCCAGCGACGCGATGATTCAGGTCACCCGCTTCGTGCTGGAGCTCACGCCGCTGGGCACCTTCGGCCTCATCGCCGCGCTGGTGGGCACCTACGGCTTCGAGCGCCTGTTGCCGCTGGGCAAGCTGGTGCTGGCGCTGTACGTGGCGTGCGCGCTGCACATCGTCTTCGTGTACGGCGGCCTCCTGATGACGCACGGGCTCAATCCGCTGCGCTTCTTCCGGGGCGCCGCGCCCGGCATGCAGGTGGCCTTCGTCAGCTCGTCGAGCTTCGCGTCCATGCCGGTGGCCCTGCGCGCCGTGACGAACAACCTGGGCGTCGACAAGGACTACGCGGCCTTCGCCGTGCCGCTGGGGGCCAGCATCAAGATGGATGGGTGCGGTGCCATCTACCCGGCCATCGCGTCGCTCTTCGTCGCGCAGTACTTCAGCCTGGAGCTGTCCGCGTCGCAGTACTTCATCATCCTTCTGGCGTCGGTGCTGGGCAGCTTCGGCACCGCGGGCGTGCCCGGGACGGCGGTGGTCATGGCCACGGTGGTGCTCAGCTCCGCGGGCTTGCCGCTGGAGGGGCTGGGCTACCTGCTCGCCATCGACCGCGTCCTCGACATGATGCGCACGATGACCAACGTCACGGGCCAGATGCTGGTCCCGGTGCTGGTGGCGCGCGAAGAGGGCCTGCTGGATGCCGCCGTCTACAACGGTGCGGCCCCCGCCATCGCGCTGGAAGAGGACGCGGTGAAGGCGGACTGAGCTGCCTCCGTCCAGAGGGCACGCGCATGTGCGCTCTCCGACGGGCGTCCCTCCCTGGCTTGGAGTAACGGACACGCTGCGAGGTCCGCGCTATCGCCCCCAAACGCCGCTCCGCTAGGTGCGGGCCTCGTGCCTGCCTGGGCGGTGTATGGGTCTCTTTCCACCGGCGACTGATGGAGTCCTGCGAGCCGTGCTCGGCCTGATGGCCGTGCTGCCGGTGGCCACGCCCGTGGCGTTGCTGCTGCTGGCCCGCAGTCCCCTGGGGACGGGGGCCTTCGAGCCCGTGCAGCAGCCGGTGCAGTTCGACCACCGCCACCACGCGGCGGACGAGGGCATTGGCTGCCGCTACTGCCATGACGGCGCGTGGCAGGGGCCTTCGGCGGGGATTCCACCCACCAGCCGGTGCATGGGCTGTCACGCGCAAATCTGGAACGAGAGCGCGCTGCTGGCGCCCGTGCGCCAGAGCTACTTCGAGGACCGGCCCATTCCGTGGAACAGGGTCCACCGGCTGCCGCAGTACGTCTTCTTCAACCACGCCATCCACGTCCACAAGGGCGTGGGGTGCGTGAGCTGCCACGGCCGCGTGGACCAGATGCCGCTGGTGGAGCAGGTCGCGCCGCTCACCATGGGCTGGTGCCTGGAGTGCCACCGCGACCCGGCGCCGCACCTGCGGCCTCCGGAGCACGTCGCGGACATGACGTGGAGCCCGCGGGGCCCAGCCCGCGACGTGGGGCTGCGGGTGATGCGGGCCCTGGATGTCTCGCCCCGGACCGAGTGCTCCACATGCCACCGCTGACCGACCGATATCCGCTCCCCGTCCTGGAGGGAGCCGAGCCCTGGCGCAGCCTGGAGGCGAGACAGGGCGCCGCGCCCGTGCCATCGCCGGGTGAGTTTCCCTTGGATGCCGATGCGCCACCTCGGGGGCTGTCCCGGCGCGTGTTGCTGGAGTTGGCCGCGTTCGGCACCGCCGCCGCGGGCCTGACGGGCTGTTTCCGCGCGCCGCCGGAGAAGGTCCTGCCCTATTCGCGGCCACCGCCGGACGTCACTCCAGGCATCCCGCTCCACTACGCCACGGGGCTTTCTTTGGACGGCTACGCGCGGGGCGTCCTGGTGCGCAGCCAGGAGGGGCGGCCCACGCTGGTGCAGGGCAATCCGTCCCACCCGGAGAGCCTGGGAGCGGCGGGCGCACACGAACAGGCGTCGCTGCTGGGCCTGTATGACCCGCACCGTGCTCGGGCCGTACGCCACCGTGGCGCGCCCACCTCCCTGTCCCAGGTCTTCCAGATGGTGCGCCGTCGCGCCGCGCGCCAGGACGGAGGGGCGGGACTTCGCCTGCTGGTGGAGCCCACCGCGTCACCGCTGTGGACCCGGACCTTCGAGCGCATCCTGGCTCGCTTCCCGAAGGCCCGGGTGGTGCCCTTCAGCGCCACGCAGACGGGGAACGCGCACGAGGGCGCCCGCCTGGCGTGGGGCCGGTCCCTGCGCGCGATGCCGGATTGGGGCTCCGCGCGCGCCGTGGTGGTCCTGGATGACGACTTCCTGTCCACGCTGACGGGAGGACTGCGCGCGCCACGTGAATTCGTCTCCGCGCGCATGCCGCCGGCGCTCAATCGCCTCTGGGTGGTGGAGAGTCGCTTGAGCCTCACGGGCGCCTTCGCGGACGAGCGGCTTCGGGCGCGCCCGTCTCGTGTGCCGTGGATTGCCCGGGCGCTCGCGGCGGAGTTGGGGCGACTGCTGGGGCACGATGCGTTGAGGGGGCTCGGGCGCGGGGCGCTGGCTCCCGCGGAGCATCGCTGGGTGGCAGGGGCCGCTCGAGACCTGGTGGAGCAGGGGGACGGGGCGTTCATCGTGGTGGGAGAATCCCAGCCCGCGGCGGTGCACGCGCTGGCGCATCTGCTCAACGCGACCTTGCACGGTGGAACGGTGCGGTGCGTGGACTCGCTCCTGGTGCCCGCGCCGGACGAGGCGGCGTTGCCGGCGCTCGTCGCGGACATCCGTGCGGGCGTGGTGGACACGCTGGTCATCACCGCGTGGAACCCCGTCTACCGCGCGCCCACGGACGTACCCCTGGGGGAGGCGCTGGGGCTGGTGGAGGACGCCGTGTACTGCGCGCTCCACGACGATGAGACCGCCGCGCGGGTGTCCTGGTCCGTCCCCTCCACGCATCCGTTCGAGGCCTGGGACGATGGGCGCGCGGTGGATGGCACCGCGACCATCCTGCAGCCGCTCATCGCGCCGCTGGTGGAGAGCGCCGTGCCTCCGCTGGAGCTGCTGGGGGCCTTCGCCGGAGCGCTGGCGACCACGCCCTACGAGCGACTGCGGGCCCAGTGGCGCGAGCACGCCGCGGCATCGGGAGGCTTCGAGGAGGAATGGGAACGCTGGCTCGCGGAGGGCGTCGTTCCTGGCACGCGGCTGCCGGTGCAACAGGCCGCCGTGGATGCCGCGTCGGTGCTCGCGGCGGTCCAGTCGCTGCCGCCCTCGGGGGACGGGCTGGAGCTGCACTTCGTCACGGACGCCAAGGTCCATGACGGTCGCTACGGCGCCAATCCCTGGCTCCAGGAACTGCCGGACCCGGTGACGCAGCTCACCTGGGACAATGCCGTGTGGGTGAGTCCCGCCACGGCTTCGCGCCTGTCGCTGGTGCGAGGCGACCGCGTCCGCCTGGAGCTTCGCGGCCGTTCGATGGAAGCGCCCGTGCTGGTGGTTCCCGGGCAGGCCAATGACACGCTCACGCTGCCGCTGGGGTACGGCCAGCGCCTGGGCAGTCCGGTGGCGCGCGGCGTGGGCTTCGACGCCCAGGTGCTGCGCTTCCAGGACGCGCCCTGGTGGGCCTCCGGCGTGCGGCTCACGCGCGTGGATGGCCACCACGACTTCGCGCTGACGCAGGAGCACTGGCACATGGAGGGCCGGCCCATCGCGCTCCAGACGACGTCCGCCCGCTTCGCGGCCCAGGGCGATGCGCGGCTCCCCGCGCTCCAGGCACCGGAAGAACACCTGTATCCGCCTCGGCCCGTGCCGGACGCGCCGGGCCATCGTTGGGGCATGTCCATCGACCTGCACCGTTGCACGGGGTGCAGTGCCTGTGTGGTGGCGTGCCAGGCGGAGAACAACATCCCCGCCGTGGGGAAGGACCAGGTGCGGCGCGGACGGGAGATGCACTGGCTGCGCATCGACCGTTACTTCATGGGAGACGCGGACAACCCCGCCGTCATCACCCAGCCGCTGATGTGCGTGCACTGTGAGTACGCGCCTTGCGAGTACGTGTGCCCCGTGGCCGCCACCGTCCACTCGGACGAGGGGCTCAACCAGATGGTCTACAACCGCTGCGTCGGCACGCGGTACTGCTCCAACAACTGCCCCTACAAGGTCCGGCGCTTCAACTACCTGGAATACAACCGCGGCGGACCCCTGGACCGGATGTACCGCAACCCCCAGGTGACGGTGCGCTCGCGCGGGGTGATGGAGAAGTGCACGTACTGCGTGCAGCGCATCGAGGCCGCCCGCATCACCGCGCGCGTGGCGCACCGTGCCATCCGGCAAGGGGAGGTGCGCACCGCGTGTCAGCAGGCGTGTCCCACGGAGGCCATCGTCTTCGGTGACTTGAACCAACCGGAGGACCCCGTCACGCGGCTGCACCAAGACCCGCGCCATTACGCCTTGTTGAACCACCTGGGGACGCGGCCGCGCACCGTCCACCTGATCCGGCTGAAGAATCCAAGCGAGGCCACGGGATGAGCGAGCCACTGCCCCTGGCTCCGGTGACGGCGGACCCGCTGGTCGTCCACCCGCTGCTCGAGGAGCGACGCACGGACGCGCAGCTTGGTGAGGCGCTGCTGCGGCCGGTGCTCACCGCGCCGGGCATGGGGTGGTGGGCGCTCGTCGGCGTGTGCGCGGCGCTGACGGTGCTGCTGGCGGTGGCCATCACCATCACCTTCGTCACGGGCGTGGGGATGTGGGGCAACAACATCCCGGTGGCGTGGGCGTTCGGCATCATCAACTTCGTCTGGTGGATTGGCATTGGCCACGCCGGCACGCTCATCTCCGCCATCCTCCTGCTCTTCGGCATGAAGTGGCGCAGCTCGGTCAACCGCATGGCGGAGGCGATGACGCTGTTCGCCCTGGTGTGCGCGGCGCTGTTCCCCCTGCTGCACCTGGGCCGGCCCTGGAAGTTCTACTACCTGGTGCCGTACCCCAGCTCGCTGCGCATGTGGCCGCAGTTCCGGTCCCCCCTCACGTGGGACGTGGTGGCCATCACCACGTACCTCACCGTGTCGGTGCTGTTCTGGTACCTGGGCCTGTTGCCGGACCTGGCCACCGCGCGGGACACCGCGAAGCAGCCCTGGCGGCGCCGATTCTGGGGCCTGCTGTCCCTGGGGTGGCGGGGGAGCGCCCGCCACTGGCGGCACTGGCGCACCGGCTACCTGCTGCTCGCGGGGTTGGCGACGCCGCTGGTCGTGTCGGTGCACACCATCGTCTCGTTCGACTTCGCCGTGTCGCAGCTTCCGGGCTGGCACAGCACCGTCTTTCCTCCGTACTTCGTGGCGGGCGCCATCTTCTCCGGGCTGGCCATGGTGCTCTCGCTGTTGATTCCCGCCCGGCGGGCGCTCCACCTGCACGCCGTGGTGACGCAGGCGCACCTGGACGCGCTGGCGCGGCTGCTGCTCGTCTCCGGTCTCTTCGTGGCCTACGGCTACGTTCAAGAGCACTTCTTCGGCTGGTACAGCGGAAACCCCTACGACATGCACGCGATGAACATCCTGCGCACCGGCCCCTATGCGCCGGCGTTCTGGACCGTCTTCGCCTGCAACGTGCTGGTGCCACAGCTCTTCTGGTCCGCCCGGCTGCGCACCCAGCCGGTGGTCCTGTGGTGCGCGGCGCTGCTCGTCAACGTGGGCATGTGGCTGGAGCGCTTCATCATCATCGTGTCTCCGCTCAGCGAGGACTTCCTGCCTGCGAGCTGGCGGCACTACGCGCCCACCTGGGTGGACCTGAGCCTGCTGTCCGGAACGGTGGGGCTCTTCGGGCTGGGCTTCCTGCTGTTCCTCCGCTTCCTGCCGCCGGTCCCCATCAGCGAGGTGAAGGAGCTCCAACACGAGCTCGAGGCCTCCGAGGCCTTCGCCCATGACGTGTCGGTACGGGAGGGAGGCGCGCGATGAGCCGCTGGGTGCTGGGAGAGTTCCGATCGCCGGAGCGGATGGTGGAGGCGGCCCGGGCGCTGCGGGCGTCGGGCTTCCTCCGGTTGGACGCGCACACCCCGTATCCGGTGGAGGACGTGGACGCCGTGCTGGGAGTGTCCGGTTCGAGGCTGCCGCTGCTGGCGTTGATTGCCGGGGTGGGCGGCGCGGCGGGCGCCTACGTCGTGCAGTGGTTCACGCAGGCCGTGGACTGGCCGCTGAACGTAGGCGGCCGTCCGCTGCACAGCGGCCCCGCCTTCATTCCCATCACCTTCGAGTCCGCGGTCCTGGCGGCGGCGGGTGCCATCTTCCTGGGGGTCATCGTGGCGTGTGGCCTGCCGCGCGTGACGCATCCGTTTTTCGACCTGGAGGCGTTCCGCAGCGCCAGCATCGACGGGTTCTGGCTCGCCGTCGCGGTGGACGGTTCGGAGGGCGTGGACGCGGTGGAAGGCGCTCTCCGCCAACTCGGCGCCGCCGTCGTGCTCGCGGTGGAGGGCCGGCGATGAGTGCGCGTCTTGCACAGGTCGCCTTCGGGCTCATGGCGGTGGCCGGCTGCGAGGACCTGGACCCGATGCGGGTGCAGGCTCGCGACGGGGCCTTCGTCGCCAACCCGTACTTCGCGGACGCGCGAGCGATGCGGCCCCGCGTCCCCGGGACGGTCGCTCGCGAGTGGTACTTCCAGGAGGCCGCATATGCCCGCCGGGGCTCTCCGGATGGCGGCTGGGTGGAGGTGGCGCGGCTCCCCGTGCCGTTCACGCGCGACACGCTGCGGGAGGGCCGTGCCCACTTCGAGACCTGGTGCGCGCCGTGCCACGGCCTGCTCGGTGATGGGCAGAGCATCGTCGCCCAGAACATGGGCGAGCGGCCGCCTCCCTTGCTGTACGGCGAGGCGCATTCACATCCCGAACATGGAGTTGAGGGGCCGGCGGACGCAGGGGAGGGCGCCCGTCCGGTGCCACCTGGATGGGAGGCGCTGCCACACCCGCCGGGCTTCTATTATTCGGTCATCACCGGCGGCTACGGGTTGATGCCTTCCTACGCGGATGCGCTCACGCCCGAGGCGCGCTGGAAGGTCGTGGCATGGCTACGGGTCCTGGCGTACAGCCAGCGCGCACCGCTGTCCGCCGCGCCCGAGGACGCACGCGATGAACTCATGCGGGCACCCGTGGAGGGTGCGCCATGACGGCCGCGGTGCTGACACGCCTGACGGAAGGCCGGCGCGTGGTCTGGGGCGCCGCCGCGGTGGGGAGCCTGGGGCTCCTGGCCACGTTGCTGGGGGATGGACCGCGCCCCGGGAGGCCGCCCACGGCTACCTGTTCGCCTTCGCGTACTGGCTGTCACTCAGCCTGGGGGCGCTCATCATCCTGGCTGCGTTCCACGCGGCGCGCGCGCGGTGGCCCACCGTGCTGCGGCGGTCTCTGGAAATCATGGCCGCGAGCTGCCCGCTGTTCGCGTTGCTCTTCGTCCCCGTGGCCCTGGCGATGCCACACCTGTTCCCCTGGGTGGCGCTTCCTTCCAGCTTGAGCGGGCATGACCTTCAGTTGCTGGCGCACAAGCAGCCGTACCTGAACGTGCCCTTCTTCCTGGGCCGGGCCCTTCTGTACTTCGCCGTCTGGGGCTCGGTGGGCGTCCTCCTGTTCCGCTGGTCGGTGCGACAGGACGCGGAGCCGGGAATTACCGAACGGGCGGTGCGCATCACCCTGTACCAGCGGCGGCTGGCCTCGGGGGCGCTGCCGCTGATGGTGCTGTGCCTGTCCTTCGCCAGCCTGGACTGGCTGATGTCGCTGGAGCCCCTGTGGCAGTCCACCGTGTACGCGCTCACGGTCGGGTGTGGCGCGGTCGTGGGCGCGCTCTCCACGGTGGCCCTCACCGCCGCGCTGGCGCGAGGCGCGGGGCAGTTCGGCGCGTTGATGGGGCCGGCGCACTTCCTCCGGTTGGGAACGCTGCTGCTCGGCTTCATCTGTCTGTGGGCCTACTGCGGCTTCTCGCAGTTCCTGCTGATGTGGATTGCCTCGTTGCCGGAGGAGGTGACGTGGTACCGCGCCCGCCTGGACGGAGGCTGGCTGGCGGTGGCGGTGGCGCTGGCCGTGGGGCACTTCGGCGTGCCGTTCTTCCTGCTCCTGCTCCGTCGCGTGAAGCAGCACGCGGGCGCGCTCGCCGCGGTGGGCGCCTGGCTGCTGCTCATGCGGGCACTGGACGTGTACTGGCTGGTGTGGCCCGCGCTCTCTCCTGGGACGGCGACGTTCCACTGGACCAGCGCCACGGCGTGGGCCGGCGTGGGGGATGGACGGTGGCCGCGTGGGTGCTGCTCGCGCGCGGTGGCTACACGGTACCAGTGAGAGACCCCTTCCTGCCCCATTCGCTGCAGGTGCCCCGCTCATGAGCACCGGCTTCACGCCGCCTCCGCCAGAGCACCGGCAGCTCCCAGGGCGGCGCCTCGCCGGGGTGGGGGCCGCGTGGCTCGCCCTGGTCGTGGGGGCGCTGCTCGTGGTCCGTTGGGGAGAGGACTGGTACGCGCCCGTGGCAAGCGCGGGGTTTCCCCGTCCCTGGGGGCGCCCGAGGTCGCGGACGTCAACCAGCGGCCCTTCGCCCTGGAGGACGGCGCGCCTCGGCTGCGCGAGGCACAGCAGGCGCGGTTGCAGACGTATGGCTGGGTGGACCGGGACGCGGGCGTCATCCACCTGCCGGTGGAGCGGGCCATGGAGCAGGTCCTCTCCGCAGAAGAGGGGGCGGCCATGAGTGACCTGATGCGACGAATCCTCTTCCTCCCGGAGGCGGCGTCGTCGCTGGCCCCGCGCGTGGACCGGATGCACTTCTTCATCATCGGCACCACCTTCGTGGTGGGCGCGGGCATTGGTCTCACCGGGCTCTTCTTCCTGGTGCGCTACCGCCGTGGGCGAGCCCCGCGCAGGAGCCGGCGGTGGCCGCGCCTACCTGGATGGAGGCCGCGTTCGCCGGGGTGCCGCTGGCCTTCTTCCTTCTCTGGGGCGCGCTGGGGTTCCAGGACTACGTGTGGGCGCGCACGCCGCCGCGCGACGCGCTGGACGTCTACGTCACCGGCAAGCAGTGGATGTGGAAGTTCGCGTACCCAGACGGGCCGGGCATGGTGGGCGTGCTGCACGTTCCCACCGGCACGCCCGTGCGCCTGCTGATCACGTCGCGCGACGTCATCCACTCCTTCTACGTCCCCGCCTTCCGCTTGAAGATGGATGCGTTGCCTGGGCGCTACACGGAGCTCTGGTTCGAGGCCGTGAGGCCGGGCCGCTACCGGGTGTTTTGCGCGGAGTACTGCGGCCTGGACCACTCGCGCATGCGCGCCGAGGTGGTGGCGTTGGAGCCCGAGGCCTTCGAGTCCTGGCGGGCCCGGCAGTTGGCTCAACCCACCTGGGTGGCGGATGAATCCTCCGAGGCGGAGGGCACCCGGGGACCGCTCGCGCGGCGAGGGGCGGTCGTCGCCACGCGGCAGGGCTGCTTCCAGTGCCACACCATCGACGGCACGCCGCACATCGGTCCCTCCTGGCTGGGGCTGTATGGCCGCGAGGAGCCGCTGGCCTCGGGTGACAGCGTGCGAGCCGACGTCGCGTACCTCACCGAGTCGATGATGGACCCACTGGCGAAGGTGGTCGCGGGCTACGCGCCGGTGATGCCGTCCTTCCACGGGCGGCTGAGCGCTGGCGAGGTGGGCGCGCTCGTCGAGTACATCAAGTCCCTCCAGCCGGAGCGTCCGGAGCCGCCCCCCGCCCAGGAGCCCACGTATGGCCCCCTCCCACGCTGAGCCCTCCGTCGCCGGGCCCAGCTATCTGGACGCGGAGCGAGGGCTCTGGTCCTGGCTCACCACGCGCGACCACAAGCGCATTGGCGTGATGTTCCTGGCTGTCTTGCTGCTGATGTTCCTGCTGGGGGGCATCTTCGCCCTGGCCCTGCGCGTGGAGCTGCTGACGCCCGGTGAAACGGTGATGGGGCGGCTGGCCTACAACCGCGCCTTCACCGTGCACGGCGTCGTCATGGTGTGGCTGTTCCTCATCCCGTCCATCCCCACGTCCTTCGGCAACTTCCTGCTGCCGCTGATGATTGGCGCCCGGGACGTGGCCTTCCCCCGGCTCAACCTGGCCAGCTTCTACCTCTACGTGCTCGGCGCGGTGATGACGCTGTGGGGCGTGTTCCAGGGCGGCGTGGACACGGGGTGGACGTTCTACACGCCCTACAGCACCGCCACCGGGCGGGCGGTGATGCCCGTGCTCGTGGGCGTCTTCGTGGTGGGGTTCTCCACCATCATCACCGGCATCAACTTCATCACCACCGTGCACACCCTGCGGGCCCCCGGTGTGACGTGGATGAAGGTGCCCCTCTTCGTGTGGGCGCTCTACGGCACGTCCATCATCCAGGTGCTCGCGACGCCGGTGCTGGGCATGGTGCTGGTGCTCGTGGCGCTGGAGCGGGTGGCGGGCGCGGGACTGTTCGACCCGAGCCGGGGAGGGGACCCGCTGCTCTTCCAGCACCTGTTCTGGTTCTACAGCCACCCGGCCGTCTACATCATGGTGCTGCCGGGCATGGGCGTCATCAGCGAGACGGTGTGCGCCTTCAGCCGCAAGCGCCCCTTCAGCTACCGGGTGATTGTCTGGAGCACGGTGGGCATCTCCTTCGTGGGGTTTCTCACGTGGGGACACCACATGTTCGTCTCCGGCCAGTCCACCTTCGGGGCGGGCGCGTTCAGCGTGCTGTCCATGCTGGTGGCCATCTTCACCGCGATGAAGATCTTCACCTGGCTGGGCACCATGTACCGGGGGAGCCTGTGGGTCTCCACGCCGTTCACCTACGTGCTCGGCTTCATCTTCCTGCTCTTCTTCGGAGGCATGAGCGGGGTCGCCGTGGCCGTCACGTCCGCGGATCTGCACTGGCATGACACGTACTTCGTGGTGGCGCACTTCCACTTCATCATGGTGGGCGCGTCGCTGATGGCCTTCCTCGCGGCGCTGCATTACTGGTTCCCGAAGATGTCCGGCCGCATGTACCCGGAGGGCATGGGCATCGGGACGGCGGTGCTCATCATCTTCGGCTTCATCGCCACCTTCCTGCCTCAGTTCCTGCTGGGCAATCTGGGCATGCCCCGCCGGTACGCGGACTACCCGGAGGCGTTCCAGCCGCTGCACGTGGCGTCCACCGCTGGGGCGTCCCTGCTGGGCTTCGGCTTCCTCATCGTCGCCATCTACCTGGGCTGGTCGCTGCGGCATGGCCGGGCGGCGGGGCGGAACCCCTGGGGAAGCGAGGGGTATGAGTGGCTCAGCGACTCACCGCCCCCCGAGTTCAATTTCCACGCGCCGCCGCGGTTTCCCAGGCCGCCGCACGACTACGCGAACCCTGGCGCCAACACGGAGGTGGAGCATGCGGCATGAGGCGAGCCCGCGCCCGGTGGAGCCTCGTGCCCTCCACTTTGGAGACGAGGCGTCCCGCCAGGACGCCGCGCACCTGGGCATGTGGATCTTCCTGGCCACGGAGGTGCTGCTCTTCTCGGTGTTGTTCACCGCGTATGCCCTGTACCGGCTGACGTATCCCGGTGTGTTCCAGCAGGCGCCCGCGCACATGGACGTGTTCCTGGGGACGCTGAACACCTTCGTGCTGGTGGTCAGCAGCATCCTCGTGGCGCTCGCGGTGGATGCCATCCGGAATGGACGCGACTTCGCCGCGGCGGCGTTGCTCGCGCTGTCGGTGCTGCTGGGCATCGCGTTCTTGTTCATCAAGGCCGCGGAGTACACGAAGCACGTGCATGACGGGGCGCTGCCCGGCGCCTGGTACGCCTATGAGGCGTTCGCCCTTCCCGGCGCCAACCTCTACTTCACGCTGTACTGGGTGATGACAGGCTTGCACGCGGTGCATGTGCTCGTGGGGGTGGGCGTGCTCGTCACGCTGGCGTTGCGGACGCTGGCGGGGGAGTTCGGGGCCCGCTTCCACACGCCCGTGGAGCTGGGTGGGATGTACTGGCACCTGGTGGACGTCGTCTGGTTGTTCCTCTGGCCACTGCTGTACCTGACGTGAGGAGGCGCGCATGCGGGGTGGGGTCCGGGTGCTGGCCGTCGGAGCCGTGTTGCTGGCGCTGGCCACGCTGTCCTTCGGGTTGTCGAGGTTGCCCCTGGGGGCGTGGTCGGTACCGGTCGCGCTGGGCATCGCGCTGTGCAAGGCCGTGCTGATTGCCTTCTTCTTCATGCACCTGGCGGAGCGGCCCGGCGGGCCCCGGCTCGTCATCGGCACCGCGGGTGTCTTCGTTGGCATCCTCGTGGGGCTGGTGTTGGCGGAAGCCGCGGCCCGGGCGTGGCCGACGCTGCCGCCAGGGCCCTTTCCCGTGTCGCGGTTGCCGGGCACCGAACGAAGCGGCCCCCTCGCGTGGCGCCGCCCTGGCTGCCGCTGCCCTGATGCGCCCGAGCCGCGGGCTCAGTGCGGCGGTTCCGGGAGTGCCCGGACGCCACGGCGCTTCGCATCCAGGAGGAGCAAGGCCTTCCGGACAGGCGTCAGGACGCCCAGGCACGCGCCGAAGACCAGGTGCAGGAGCAGGAACGCGGCGATGGGCGGTCCCGCTCGCTCCAACGGCGGCGCGGCCCAGGGGACGACCAGCACGGGCATGACGGCCTGGAGCGTCAGGCCCGCGAGCAGGCCCAGCATCACGGCCGTCAGTGCCGAGCCACCTCGAGGCACCAGCATCGCGAAGGCGGTGGCGAGCCCTCCCGCCGTCGCGAAGTGCAGGGCGAAACCGAGCACCACCGCCGCGGTCCCAACGGGCGCGTCCCTGAAGACCACGCCGCCCACCAGCCGTGGCGCGTACCAGAGGTCGCCCTGGGTGATACCGCCCAGCAGCAGGGCCAGCGCGGCCATGGCGCATGCGCCGAGCGTGCCCACCAGCCCTCCCGCGATGAGTACGTCCCGGACCAGGCTCCAGTGGGCCACGGCGTCCGCGTGTTCCGCCTGGAGCTTCCGCTGCCGCGTGCGGTCCATGGCGCCACCTTCCTTCTGATTCGTCCCGACCCATGACGGGATGGGCCTGGGCGTGGCGACAGTGTCGCTCGCGCTCGCGTGCCGCGCGTAGTGTCTCCCGGGCGCGCCGTTCGCGGCCTGGCGGGCATTGTGCCGGTCCAGGGGGCGGTAGCCCCAGCGGCCGGGCGGAGCGGCCCGCCGTGGACCGGTGGACCTTGGAGGTGCACCCACCCGTCCGGCGTTCAATCCTCGCCATCGGGCCCCAGGCGCGGCTCGTACGGACCTCCAGCGGGGTGGTGTTCCTCCAGGTCGTTCTGGTGCGTGCGCTCCCAGAGCGGGATGCCGGCGCGAAACGCCGCCTGCGCGATGAGCAGCGTGGCCACGGGCGTCATGACGAAGACGAAGGTGACGCCCAGCGCCGCGCGGGCCACCACGCTGACGTCTCCCAGGCCCAGCGCCGCCGCGCCCATCAGCAGGCCCACGCCCAGCGAGGACGCCTTCGCGGCCCCGTGGAGCCGCAGGAACAGGTCCGGCATCCGGAACAGGCCCAGCCCCGCCAGGAGCATCAGCAACGCCCCCAACACCAGCAACACCGCGGTGATGATTTCCTTCATGGCGTGCCCCTCTGCGCGCTGTAGAGGTACCTGGCGATGACGATGGTGCCCATGGACCCGATGACGGCCAGCACCAGGGCCACGTCCACCAGCTCGGGCTGTCCCATCCAAAGGGCGTAGACGGTGATGACCGCCGACGTCTGGAGCGAGAAGAGGTCCAGCGCCACCACCCGGTCCGTCAGCGACGGCCCCCGGAGCAGCCGGTGGAGCGAGAACAGCATCGAGACGGAGATGGCCCCGAGGGCCCCCTGGGTGATGCTCTGCAGCCAGTCGCTCATCGCAGTGCCCTCAACAGTGGAATCTCCACGCGCTCGCGGAGCTCCTGGCAGAACGCCTCCCGGGTGGTGGCGAACATGACGTGGACGTAGATGGCCTTGCGGTCCTCGGACACCTCCAGGGCCAGCGTGCCCGGCGCGAAGGTGACGATGAGCGTCAGCAGCGTGATCTCCGCGTCCGTGCGCGCCTCCATGTCGTAGCGGTAGATGGCGGGACGGGTGTGGAGCTTGGGCGTCGCGATCTCGTAGGCCACCCGCACGTTGGCGACCAGCACGTCCCAGCCCACCCCCGCCACCAGCCGCACCACGTTCCACGCCTGCGTCCCATAACGCGAGGGCCCATGCTGCGTGTCGATGAGGGCCAGCAGCGCGAAGCCGATGACGAACCCCGTGAGGAGGTTCTCTGGAGTGACGTTCCCCAGCATCGCGGCCCAGAGGAGCGCCAGCATCAGGTTCCAGAGGAACGCGGTCATGGGCGTCCCCCCAGCACCGCCCGCACGTACTCCTCCGGGTCCAGCAACTGGCCCGCGGCGGCGTCCGCCAGCTCCAGCAGTGGCTCGGCGCCCAGGCCCAGGACGACCATGAACAGTGTCATCGCCATGCAGGGCCCGAGCACGCCATCTCCCAGGCTCAGCGGCCGGATGGGTTCCTGCGGCTGGTCCTCCGGCGGCGCCTTCCAGAAGGCCTCGCGCCAGATCTTCATCATGGAGAAGAGGGTGAGCAGGCCCACGACGACAGCCGTCCCCGCGATGATCCAGTTTTCGGCCCGCAGCGCCGCCTGGATGACGGCCAGCTTGGCGAAGAACCCGGAGAAGGGCGGCACGCCCGCGAGCGACAGCGCGGGGATGAAGAACAGCGCGGCCAGCAGGGGCTGGGTCCGGTACAGGTTGCCCATCTGGTGCAAGTCGTAGGTGCGGGTGACACGCGCGGTGGCCCCGCTCACCAGGAAGAGCGCCGACTTCGCGAAGATGTAGTGGATGAGGAAGGCGATGAGCGCCGTCAGCGCGCTCCGGGTGAGCAGCCCCAGGGCGGCGATGAGGTAGCCAATCTGGCTGATGATGTGGAAGGACAGCAGCCGGCGCATGTCGTACTGCGCCACCGCGCCCAGCACGCCCGTCACCATGGTGAGGCCGCCCATCACCAGCAGGAGGGTGCTGGTGAGCTGAGCGTCCTGTGTGAAGACCAGGGTGAACACGCGCGCCAGGGCGTAGACGCCGACCTTGGTGAGGAGCGCGGAGAAGAGCGTCGTCACCGCCGCCGGGGGCGTGTGGTACGAGGCCGGCAGCCAGAAGAAGAGGGGAAAGGCGCCCGCCTTCAGCGCGAAGGCCACCAGGAAGAACATGGACACGGCCGTCATCAGGTTCGGCGTGCCCAGGCCCGGCACCGTGACGGCCAGGTCCGCCATGTTCAGCGTGCCCGCCGCCCCGTACAGCAGGCCCACCGCGCACAGCAGCACCACCGAGCCCATGAGGCTCAGCGACATGTATTTGATGGACGCTTCGAGCTGCTCCTGTCGGGCCTCCAGCGCGAGCAGCACGAACGAGGCGCCCAGCATGACCTCGATCCACACGAAGAGGTTGAAGAGGTCTCCGGTCAGGAACGCACCGCACACGCCGCCTACCAGCACCAGCACCAGCGGGTAGTAGGCGCCCGCCTCCTTCGACGCCGGGAGCGTGGCCGCGGAGTAGGAGACCACCGTCAGGCCCATCACCCCGGTGACGAGCACCAGCAGGGCGCTCAGCAGGTCCGCGACCAGGGTGATGCCAAAAGGCGCCGCCCACCCGCCCACCTGCATGGACTGGATGCCTTCGCGGCGCACCGTCACCAGCAGCATCGCGCCCACCACGGAGAGGGACACCATCGTCATCAGCGCCAGCCACCGGCGCGGCCATGCGCGTGACGGGGTGAGCAGCCCCGCGGCCGCGGCGCCCAGGCACAGGATCATGGGCAGGCTGAGCAGCGCGGAGGGCGTCATCGCTGGGAGTCCTTCAGCTCGGTGCGCAGGGCCCGCGTGTCATCGGTCCCCGTCTCCTGCGCGGCGCGGTGCACCAGCACCAGCAGCAGCGCGAGCAGGCCGAAGTTGATGACGATGGCGGTGAGGATGAAGGCCTGGGGCACCGGGTCCGCGTAGGGCGGGGAGAGGGCCTCCTGGCCTTCGGGCACCAGGGGCGCGAAGCCGCGCTGCAGCCCGTTGACGGTGAAGATCAGGAGGTTGGTGGCGCTGCCCAGCAGCACCAGCCCCAACGCGATGCGGACGATGCTGTGGAGCATCAGGCAGTAGAACCCCGCCGCGAAGAGGCCGCCCACGGTGATCGCGAGGAACAGTTCCATGCCTAGCCCCCCATCTCCGGCGCCGTGGTGTCCTCGCCCCGGGCCATGCCCAGGATGAAGGACATGGCCGTCCCCAGGACGACCAGATAGATGCCCACGTCGAAGAGCTGTGGGGTACCCACCTTCAATCCCCCCGTCCCCGGCACCGGCAACTGCGCCCAGATTCCGGACAGGAAAGACCGGCCTTCCAGCATCGAAGGGACGCCGCTGAAAAGCGCCACCAGCAGGCCCGCCGCGGCCAACCGGGTGGGGTGCACCCGCAGTTGCTTGCGCGCCGCGGGCCGGCCAAACGCCACCATCTGCAACGCGAACGCCGTGGCCGCCAGCAATCCGCCGACGAACCCACCACCGGGAATGTCGTGGCCACGCACGGCCAGCACCACGGACACGAGCAGCAGCACCGGCGTCATCATCCGCGCCACGGTGTGCATCACCACGGGATTCATACCTGCCTCTTCTTTCGCTGGGAGCGCGTGCGGAACAGGAGATAGACACCCAGTCCAGACGTCGCCAGCACGGTGGCCTCTCCCAGGGTGTCGAGCGCCCGGAAGTCCACCAGGATGACGTTGACGATGTTCAGCCCCTTGCCGGCGGGCACGCTCTGCGAGGCATAGAAGTCCGCCAGCCGCGTGTGCGAGGGCCGCGAGGCCACGTGCAACAGGGTCCAGGTGATGAGCCCGCCCACAGCCAGGGGCAGAGCCGCCGTCCACCAGCGGAAGCGGTGCTCGTGCGGCTGCACCGGGAAGCGCGAGAAGACGAGCGCGAACAGGATGACGGTGAGCGTCTGCACCACGACCTGCGTCATGGCCAGGTCCGGCGCGCCGAAGAACACGTACAGCAGCGCCTCCGCCAGGCCCAGCGCGCCCAGCGCGAGGATGGACGTCAGCGCCGAGCGCGACACCACGGCCAGCACCGCCGACACGAGGATGCCCACCAGGACCACCAACTCGTAGGGCAGCACGTCCATGGACACGCCCCCGGGCCATTCCCCTAGCCGCAGCACCACCGCGAGCGCCAGCAGCCCGCCGAACGTGGCCATGGTGACGACGATGTACTGGTGCAGCGAGCCATTCTGGAGCACCCGCGTCATCGACGAGGACAGCTTGATCAGGCCGCTCAGGGAGGCCTGGTAGAAACGCTCCGGGCCGTGGCTGGACAGATTCAGGGCGCGCAGGCCCTTCAGCACCGGCTGGCGCAGCGCGAAGAGGCCCCCGCCCAAGACGAGGCTCCCCGCGCTCAACCCCAGGGCGGGCGTCACGCCATGCCACAGCGTCAGCTCGAGGCCCCCTGCCTGACTTCCACCAATGTCCACCGCAGCCATGGCCAGCAGGGGCTGGATGGCCCAGGGCACCAGGCCCAACACCAGCCCGGCGGCGGCGAGCAGCGCGGGCCCCACCCACATGGACGGAGGCGCTTCGTGGACCTTCGACTCCGGCTTTTCGGCGCGGAACGTCTTGCCCGCGAAGGGCTGTACGCCCACGCGCAGCGCCGCGGCCACCATGCCGCCGAAGCCCACCATGGCCCCCACCGCCAGGGGCCAGCCTCCCGGGCCCTCCAGGCAGGCCTCGTAGATGAGTTCCTTGCCCACGAAGCCGAAGAGCGGCGGCAGGCCCATCATCGACAAGGCGGCGGCCACGGCGGCGGCGGCCGTCATCGGCAGGTGCTTGCGCAGCCCTCCCAGGTGCGTCACGTCGCGTGTGCCCGTCTCGTGGTCCACCGATCCCGCCACCAGGAACAGCGTGCCCTTGTAGAGCGCGTGCGCGGTGAGGAACGTCACCATGGCCTGGATGGAGGCCGCGGTGCCCTGACCCAGCAACATCACCAGGGCCCCCAGGACACTCACCGTCGCGTACGCGAGCACCAGCTTGAGGTCCGTGTGCCCCAGCGCCAGCAGGGCGCCCAGCACCATCGTCATCGTGCCCACGAAAGTGAGGATGGTTTCCCATGGGGGTGTGCCTCCCAGGACGGGCGACAGCCGCGCCAGCAGGAAGACGCCGGCCTTCACCATGGTGGCGGAGTGGAGGTACGCGCTCACGGGCGTGGGCGCTGTCATCGCGCCCGGCAGCCAGGTGTGGAACGGCATCTGCGCTGATTTGGTGAAGGCTCCGCCCAGCACCAGCAGGAGGATGGCCAGGTAGCGGGGGCTGTCGCGCACGGTGTCCGCGGCGGAGATGGTGCCGGAGATGGACAGCGTGCCCACCACGTCGCCCAGCAGGAGCAGGCCCACCAGCAGGGACTGTCCGCCCAGCGCGGTGATCAGCAGGGCCCGCTGCGCGGATTCGCGGGCGGCGTCTTCCTTGTGCTCGAAGCCGATGAGGATGAACGAGCTGAAGGTCGTCACCTCCCAGCAGACGAAGAGCAGGAGCGTGTTGTCGGCGAGGACGATGCCCAGCATCCCGCCCATGAAGAGCAGGAGCCAACCATAGAAGCGACCCAGCACCTCATGGTGGACCAGGTAGCGCCCCGCGTAGATGACCACGAGCGTGCCCAGGCCGGTGATGAGCAGCGCCATCAGCAGGGACAGGCCGTCCAGCCGAAGCGCGAGTTCAATGCCCAGGTCCGGCATCCACGGCAGCGTCAGCGAGGGCACCTCACCGCGGACCCCGGCGGGAACCTGTGCGCCGAACCATACCGCCAGCCCCGCCGGAAACAGGGCGAGCACCCAGCCCGCCCGTGACTTGAACAGCCGGGTGAACAGCACGGCCAGTGCCGCGGCGATGAAGGGAACGAAGAAGGCGATGCACAGAGCCATGACCGGAGCCCAGCAGGCCATTGCCTGGGTGCCTGGCTCCAGGCTTCTTCCTTGCACGCCCTCCGCGAGAGCCAGTGGTGGACATTCCCCGCGGTTGCCCGGCTTCGAAGTGTCCACCAGTGCCCGGTCGCTGCCCCGGCCGCTGGACGGGCGGATGGGTGCTCCGCCGCAGGCGGCGGTGCCCGGGTGCCTAGCTTGATGGCGTCCCCAAACCCGAGGAGCCGCCATGAGCGCCACCGTCTCCGACTACCTGCTGCACCGCCTGTCCCAGTGGGGCGTCCGCCGCATCTATGGCTATCCCGGTGACGGCATCAACGGCATCCTCGGCGCGCTCGGGCGCACGTCGGAGTTCCGCTTCGTGCAGACGCGCCATGAAGAGATGTCCGCGTTCATGGCCTGTGCGCACGCGAAGTTCACCGGCGAGCCGGGCGTGTGTCTGGCCACGTCGGGGCCCGGGGCCATCCACCTGCTCAATGGTCTCTATGACGCCAAGCTGGACCACCAGCCGGTGGTGGCCATCGTCGGACAACAGACGCGCGCCGCGCTGGGCGGCCACTTCCAGCAGGAGGTGGACCTGATGTCCCTCTTCAAGGACGTGGCCAGCGAATACCTCACCATGGTGACCAGCCCCTCCGCCATCCGCCACGCGGTGGACCGGGCGATGCGCGTCGCCATCTACGAGCGCACCGTGACGTGCGTCATCATCCCCAACGACGTCCAGGAAGAGGCCTACCAAAAGCCTCCGCACGCGCACGGCACGGTCCATTCGAGCGTGGGCTCCAGCGTGCCGCGGGTGCTGCCTCGTGAGCGGGACTTGCGGCGGGCGGCGGACGTGCTCAACGCCGGGAAGAAGGTGGCCATGCTGGTAGGCGCCGGAGCGCAGGCCGCGGCGGACGAGGTGATGCACGTGGCGGAGCTGCTGGGCGCGGGCGTGGCGAAGGCCCTGCTGGGCAAGGCGGTGCTGCCGGATGACCTGCCCTATGTCACCGGCTCCATCGGGCTGCTGGGCACCAAGGCGAGCTGGGACCTGATGTCGGACTGCGACACGTTGCTGATGGTGGGCACCAGCTTTCCGTACTCGGAGTTCCTCCCGAAGGAGGGACAGGCCCGGGGCGTTCAAGTCGACCTCGACGGCCGGATGCTGGCCATCCGCTACCCCATGGAGGTGGCGCTGGTGGGGGACAGTCAGGAGACGCTGAAGGCGCTGATTCCCATGCTCGAACACAAGAAGGACCGGAGCTGGCGCGACAGCGTGGTGAAGAGCGTGCGGCAGTGGGAGAAGACGGCGGAGGCGCTCGCGATGGACAGCGCGAATCCCGTCAACCCCCGGCGCGTGTTCTTCGAACTGTCGCAACGGCTGCCGGATGGCGTCATCCTGACGGCCGATTCGGGGTCGGGCACGAGCTGGTACGCGCAGTACCTGAAGATTCGCAAGGGGATGATGGCGTCGCTGTCCGGGAACCTGGCCAGCATGGGCTGCGGCGTGCCCTACGCCATCGGCGCCAAGTTCGCATTCCCGCACCGGCCCATCATCGCGCTGGTGGGCGACGGCGCCATGCAGATGAATGGCAACGCGGAGCTCATCACCGTGGCCAAGTACTGGAAGGAGTGGAAGGACCCGCGCTTCATCGTCATGGTCCTCAACAACCGGGACCTCAACATGGTGACGTGGGAGCAGCGCGTGCTGGCGGGAGACCCGAAGCTGCCCGCGTCGCAGGACCTGCCGGACTTCCCCTACGCGGCCTATGCGGAGTCCCTGGGCTTCAAGGGCATTCGCGTGGACCGGCCGGAGTCGCTGGGCCGCGCGTGGGATGAGGCGCTGAGCGCCGACCGGCCCGTCGTCTTCGAGGCCTACGTGGACCCGGACGTTCCGCTGCTACCGCCGCACATCACCTTCGAACAGGCGAAGCACTATGCCCAGGCGCTGGCGAAGGGCGACGTGGACACGGGCGGCATCCTGAAGCAGTCGCTCAAGGGCATGGTGGAGACACTGCTGCCTCGGGGCGGGGGGAAGTCTTGAGCGGCAAGCTCCGGCGCCCCTCCATTGGCCGGGGTACATCCTCACGAGGCACTTTGCGCAGCTGGATGAGCTTCAGCCGTGCGAGCAACCGCATCACCTGCCAGGTGGGATCCAGCTCGAAACGCCTCGCGGCGAAGTCGGGGCTCGCCGGCCGGGCATGGTGGTTGTTCTGGAACAGCTCGCCCATGCACACCACGTCCAGGGGCAGCGTGTTGCGCGACTCGTCTCGGGGCGCGAAGTTGCGGTAGCCGTACCGGTGTCCGCACCAGTTCACGATGGCGCCGTGCAAGGGCCCCATCACGAAGTGCACAGGGAGGAGCGCCCAGTGCCATCGGCGCGTGGCGAAGCGCTTGTAGAAGAGCGTGTAGAGCGCACCAAACCCCAGACGTGAAGACCAGCTGCAGAAGAAGCGGTCCACGGCGGGCCACTCGGGGTAGCCACCGATGAAGCGTGCCTCGGCCTGGACGCTCCCCGTGAGCAGGCCCCCGTAGCGGCGCCCCGTTTCCAGCATCATGCGCGGCAGGTGCTTGTGGTGCACGGGGGAGTGCGGGTCACGGTCGGTGTCCGCATAGGCATGGTGTTCACGGTGAAGGATGGCGTAGGCGCGTGGGTCGAGGTAGCTCGAGCCCTGCACCAGCGCGGTGCTCAAGTGCAGGGCCCGTTCAGCGCGCGGCGTCATCGTGAACATCCGGTGCGCGGCATAGCGGTGCTGGAAGAGGCTCTGGAAGAGCACACTCAGCGTCCAATGAGAGGCGAAGGCGAAGGGGATCATATTCGTACAACCCACTGGGGTGTCACCCTTCTGTCAGCCAACGCCCGATACCGGGGCAGGACGGCGGCTCACGGCTCACGAGGCTGGTAGGGGCGGGCGTCCAGCGGCAGCTCCAGGGAGAAGGTCGTTCCGGTCGCGGCGTCACTCTGGACGGAGATCGTTCCTCCATGTGCTTGTGCACACCCCCAGACGAGCGTCAGTCCAAGCCCCCAACCCTTCGAAGGGCCTTCCTGCGCGGAGTGGGTCCGGGTGAAGGGCTTGAAAATCTGTTCCTGGTCCGCGGGCGCGATGACGGGGCCGCGGTTGTGGACGGACGCTCGCGCCCGGTCTCCGGCCCGTGTGACGGCGAAGGTGATGGGCTCCGTGGCGGACCCGTACTTGATGGCGTTGCTGCCCAGGTTCCAGAGCGCGCGGCGGAGCTCTTCCGCGCTCCAGATTCCCCGGACGCGCTCCTCCGCCTGGAGGACGAAGCGGTCCCCATGGAGCGCAATCAGCTCTTCGACCACTTCCTGAGCGACACCGCCCAGGTCGCACATGTCGAGGCGAAGCGGGAGCCGCTGGCCCCCCTGGATACGGTTCGCGTCGAGGAGATCCCGCACCATCCGGTCGGTGCGTTCAATGTTCCGGTCAATGCGCAGCGCCAGATCGCGTCGTTGGTCCAGTCGCTCGGGATGCCGCATGAGCAGCTGAGCCCCCGACTTCGCCGCCGACAGGGGGCCGCGAAGGTCGTGGGCGAGCACCGAGACGAAGTGCTCGCGAAGCGCTCGCTCGGCCTGCAACGCTTCGATTTTCTCGCGCAGATTCGCGTACAGCTTGGCGTTGTCCAGGTGGACGCTCAGCTGCTGGCCCAGAGACAGGAGCCGCCCCTTCTCCCGGGCGGTGAATTCCCGGACCTCGGCAAGGCCGACATACATGATGCCTACCAGTGCGCGGTGGGGGGGAAGCCGAACCCCGAGCAGCGAACGAAGTCCGCTCTGACGCAGCGGAGGGCTCACCTCGAGCGACGTCGTCTCGGCATCCAGGACCGAGCTGGTCTCCTCGCCCGCGGCGGCAACCCTGCCAGGAAAGGACGCAGGATTCATGGAGGCCGCGTAGTGCTCGAGCTGCTCGCTCGCCAATCCCGCGGCGGCCGCGGTGACGAGCTGTTCCCCCTGGGCCTCATACAGGAGCACGGCACCACTCTGGGCGCCCATCGCCTCGATGATCAACTCGAGGACGTCCTTCAAGTGGTCACGCAGGGATGCCGCATCCCCATCGACAAGCGCCTCACTGGCCACCTTCTGGAGCAGTCGCAGGTATCGCTTCTCCGTCTGCTCATCCTCCAGCAGGTGACGGCTGAAGAGTTCCGACACGGCGGTCGAAGCGGCATGCATCTCGGTGAAGAGCCGCTCGACGTCAAGGGCGCTCGGGCGGGCTTCAGGCGAAGCGTTCGCCCACATGCTGGCGATGCACCGTCCCAGGATGGCGAACTCCTCGATGACCTCCGCCACATTGAAGCCCTGCCGGAGGCGGGCGGCCACATGCGTCTCGACGTGCGCCCGCCGCGCGTGGGCAAGCGCACCGGGCGCTCCTTCCTCGTCGGCGAGCGAGGCCACGTAGACAGGCATGATGTTCTTGAACTCGGGGGCGTCGAGCCCTCGAGCGGACGCGGCCTGGGCTGCCTGCTCGAACCACCGCCGGATGATTTCCTCTTGATGTCGACGGATGATGCCCGCAACGCTCGTCATCGGGAGTCCTCATCCTCGATGATGGACATCGCCTGCTGCTTCCCGCATCCGGAGACACTCAAAGTGTCTCGTTGAATGCAATGCTAGCGCAGCACTGGCAGAGGGAATTTCAAGGGCCGGCCGTCCGCCGCCATCGTATGACCGACGGCTTCCGCGGCGCCCTGTCCCTGTCGTTGCGCCTGGAAGGTCGCCTGTGGATTCCGCGCGGAGGCCTTGCCACCCTCGAAGATGGCGAAGCGCGCCGCCACCGCGCCCACCGTGGTCAGCACGTCCGCCGCCACCTCAGCCCAACGGGGACACCGCGGCAGCAGGTCCAGGGCCAGCCCCGCCACGGCGCACGCCTTGGACGTCCGCCACAGCGCACCAGGGAGTCCTTCCCGCATGGGCCTGGCGACCTCCGCGATTCTTTCCACGTCACGCTCCACCGCGAGCCCCATGGCCAGTGACGCCAACTTGCCCGCGATGCGGTACGCGCGCAGGACGGGGGCTTCGTGGCGCGCATGTGGCAGCAGGGAGAGCAGGCTGCCCGCCGCCGCCGTCGCCGAGGCCATGAAGAACAGCGGCAGCGTGCGGTGCATGGACTGCCACAGCGGCACGGCGGTGTTGGTCAGCAGCACCGCCGTGTATCCCGACAGCGGCAGGCCCAGCGCCGCGGCGCCAGCCCCGGCCACCCGTCCCACCGCGCCCGGCACGCCGCGCCGGCGGCCCAGCAGGAGCGCCAGCGTGTTGAGGCCCCCGAGCCCGCGAGCACCCACGAGCCAATGCTCATGGGCGAAGTGGGACGGAAGACGCGCAGCATGTTGAGGAAGCGCGCGGGACGTCCCAGGTCGTAGATGAGCAACCCCGCGCTCACCATGTCGCCCACCGTGCCCACCCAGACGCAGCGCCGCGCGAGCCGTTGCAGGCGGCGTCCTCCAGTCAGCTCCACGGCGAGGCCCAGGACACTCGTCGCGCCCGCCACGCCACCCACGTAGAGGTACATGGGGACCGCGGCGATCCACACTGGCTCCTTGATGACGGGCAGGCCGTAGTAGCTCGGCGACTCCGGCGTCTCAGGCAGGGAAGGGTGGAGGCCCGGCGTGCGCTCCAGCGTCTCCACTCGCTGCTGGGCCCCTTCACCCGCGAGCACGCCCAGCGCGGGGTCCACGTTGCGTCCATCCCCGCGGCGCTGCAGCCGGTCCAGCAGGGAATCCCCGGGTTCGTGCGGAGAGGTCATCGACGTTCCTCCTCGCCGACCCACACCGCGCCCAGTGCCACCGCTGCCATTCCCAGCGCGCCCACGGCCACGACCGTCCAGGACTCGCGCGCCTTCATCGTGGGCACCACGGGGTCGGGTGGCAGGTTGTAGACCTCCGGCCGGTCCACCAGCAGGAAGAAGGCGTTGAGGCCTCCCGTCCCGGGCTGGTTCGCCGCGTCCTTTCCGTACAGATACGCGTCCTTCAATCCGCGCTCGTGCAGGCTCTGGACGCGGGCTTCCGCGCGCGCATGCAGGTCCTCCAGGTCTCCGAAGACAATGGACTCGGTGGGGCACGCCTTGGCGCACGCGGGCGTCATGCCTTCACCCAGCCGGTCGTAGCAGAGCGTGCACTTCCAGGCCCGGCCGTCATCCTCCCGGCGCGAGACGACGCCAAAGGGACAGGCCGGCACGCAGTACCCGCAACCGTTGCACACGTCGGGCTGCACGTAGACGGTGTCGAACTCGGTGCGGACGATGGCGCCGGTGGGACACGCCTCCAGGCACCCCGCGCGCTGGCAGTGCTTGCACACGTCCGACATCATCAACCACGAGAAGTCCGCGATGGCCGTGGACACGCCGGGCAGGGGCACCGGCCGCTCCACGAAGGCCACGTGCCGCCACGTCGACGCGCCCAGCGCACCGGTGTGGTCATACGACATGCCGGTGAAGTGGAAGCCGTCGTCGGGGAGCTGATTCCACTGCTTGCACGCGACCTCGCAGGCCTTGCAGCCGATGCAGACCGTGGTGTCGGTGAAGAATCCCTTCTGTCCCATGGCCTATGACTCCTCCGGCTCCTGCGTCGTGGCGTGCGAGACGTCGCCCAGGAACGGGCTGTCGCGGTGCAGCTCGGGCAAGCCCGGCGGGAGCGCGGGCTGCGTGGCTCCAGTGGCGGCGCGGGCGCGGGTGGCCAGTCGCCCCGCGACGATGTCGCAGGTGAGCGCCTTGGACTCCTGAATGTCCACGTTGGGGTCCGCCAGCATGGC
The DNA here is from genome assembly GCF_032612255.1 of Myxococcus sp. MxC21-1. NCBI lineage: Bacteria > Pseudomonadati > Myxococcota > Myxococcia > Myxococcales > Myxococcaceae > Myxococcus > Myxococcus sp. MxC21-1. The sequence continues at coordinate 4,511,489 of NZ_CP123278.1, read as the reverse complement.
GGTGAGCTCGTTGGCGCCGTCGCCTCGCAGGCGGCCCGTCACGCCCCAGTGGTAGGGGACGCCGACCTGATGCACCCACGTCCCGTTGAGCTTCAACGTGGGGATTCGCGCGGTGACGAGCACCCGGCACTCCAGGTCTCCCCGCGCCGTGCGCAGCGTGGCCCAACCGCCATTCGTCAGGCCGCGCTCGCGGGCCAGCTCGGGTGAGACTTCGCAGAACTGCTCGGGTTGCAGCTCGCTGAGCCAGGACAGCCAGCGGCTCATGCCGCCCGCCGTGTGGTGCTCCGTGAGGCGGTAGGTGGTGAGCACGAAGGGATAGCGCGGGTCGTCCCAGGCGCGGTGATACGGGTTGCCGCGCCGGCGCCACTCCCGCCGCGCCGGGTTGCACTGCTGCCCGTAGAGCGCGTTCTGGACGGGCGACTCCACGGGCTCGTAGTGCGTGGGCAGGGGACCATCCACCAGTCCACTGGGCGCGAAGAGCCAGGCCCGGCCATCCGCCATCATCAGGAATGGATCCGTCCCCGAATGTGCCTCCATGCCCCGGGCATCCGGTGACAGCGGCCGGTAGTCCGGGGGCCGGTCCACGGGGAAGTCCGGCACGTCCTCACCCGTCCACCGCGCCTTCGCCGCGTCCCACCACACGTACTTCTTGCGCTCACTCCACGGCCGGCCCTCCGGGTCCGCCGAGGCGCGGTTGTAGAGGATGCGGCGGTTGGCCGGCCACGCCCAGCCCCAGTCCGGCGCCACCCAGGTCTGCTCACGCCCCGGCTTGCGCCGCGCGGTCTGGTTGATGCCGTCGGACTTGCAGCCAGAGTAGATCCAGCAGCCGCACGCGGTGGAGCCGTCGTCCTTCAGGTCCGTGAAGCCACTCACGGGGGCGCCGTCCGCCACGCGGTAGCCGTTGATTTCGTGGAGCACGGCCTCCGCAACTGGGGTCTCGTCGCGGCCCTCGGTGGGGTAGCCCCACGTGAGGTCCTGGAGCGGCCGGTCCTTCTCCTCGCGCGAGCCGGCGTAGCGCGCCTTCAGCCGGCGGCCCAGGTGGTACATGAAGTGGAGCTCGCTGCGCGCATCACCCGGTGGCTCCACGGCCTTGTGGTGCCACTGGAGCATCCGCTGCGTGTTGGTGAACGAGCCGTCCTTCTCCGTGTGCGCGGCGGCGGGGAAGAAGAAGACCTCCGTGTGGATGTCCTCCGTCTTCACGTCACCGCGCTGGATTTCGGGAGCGGTGCGCCAGAACTCGGCGGTCTCGATGAGCGAGAGGTCGCGGACCACCAGCCAGGCGAGCTGCCGCAGCCCCTGGCGCTGGAGCGCTCCATTCATGGAGCCCACCGCTGGGTTCTCCCCCATGACGAAGTAGCCCTTCACCCGGCCGTCCGCCATGTCCGCGACGGTCTGCATGTGCGAATGGTTGCCGGTGAGTCTCGGCAGGTGGCTGAAGAGGTAGTGGTTCTCCGCCGTGGCCGCGTCGCCGAACCAGGCCTTGAGCAGGGAGACGATGTACTTCGGGAAGTGGTGCCACCACCCGGTTCCGGACTGGTGGTCCGCGATGTACTCGTCGAGCACGCCGGAGTGCTCGCTGTACGGCATGGGGATGTAGCCGGGCAGCAGGTTGAACAGGGTGGGGATGTCCGTGGAGCCCTGGATGGAGGCATGCCCCCGCAGCGCGAGGATGCCGCCACCGGGCCGCCCGATGTTGCCCAGCAGTAACTGGAGGATGGTGGCCGTGCGGATGTACTGCACGCCCACGGAGTGCTGCGTCCAGCCCACCGCGTAGCAGAAGGCGCTGGTACGCTCTCGGCCCGAGTTGGCGCACAGCGTCTCCGCCACCTTCAGGAACTGCGCCTCGGACACGCCGCACACCTTGGACACGATGGCCGGCGTGTACCGCTGGAAGTGACGCCGCAGGACCTGGAAGACGCAGCGGGGATGCTGGAGCGTGAGGTCCTTGGGGGCCTCGAAGGGCGGCAGACTGCCGGTCTCACCGCGCGCGCCGGCGCCGGGCTCGGCGAAGACCTCCTTGTGGCCCGCCGCGGGAATGGTGCCCGTCACACCTTCGTACTGCCAGGTGGCGGTGTCGTATTGGTTCCGCTCCCGCTCGTAGCCGCTGAAGAGGCCATCCAGGTCCTCCGCGTCCAGATAGTCCTCGCGCAGGATGTTGGCGGCGTTGGTGTAGTGGACGACGTACTCCCGGAAGTCGCGCTCGTTCTCCAGCACGTAGCGGATGAGGCCCCCCAGGAACGCGATGTCCGAGCCGACGCGCAGCGGGACGTGCAGGTCCGCCATCGCGCTGGTGCGCGTGAAGCGCGGGTCTACATGGATGACGGTGGCACCCCGTTCCTTCGCCTCCATGACCCACTGGAAGCCCACGGGATGGCACTCGGCCATGTTGGAGCCTTGGATGAGGATGCAGTCAGCGTTCGCCAGGTCTTGCTGGAAGGTCGTGGCCCCGCCACGCCCGAGCGTGATGCCCAGACCGGGCACCGTGGAGGCGTGTCATATTCGAGCCTGGTTCTCGACCTGGACGATGCCCAACGCGGTGAAGAGCTTCTTGATGAGGTAGTTCTCTTCATTGTCCAGCGTGGCGCCGCCCAGGTGGGCGATGCCCAGCGTGCGCCGGACGTCGTGGCCGTGGACGTCGGTGGGCTCCCAGGTGGCGTCGCGGGTGTGCTTCACGCGGTCGGCCACCATGTCCATGGCCTGCTCCAGCGGAATGCGCTCCCAGGCCGTGCCGCCGGGCCGGCGGTAGAGCACGTCCTTCACCCGGTGCGTTCCGGTGACGAGCTGGAAGGTGGCGGAGCCCTTGGGGCAGAGGCGCCCCCGCGACACCGGCGAGTCCGCGTCCCCTTCGATGTCGAGGATGCGCCCGTCCTTGACATGGACGTCCTGGCCGCATCCCACGGCGCAGTAGGGACAGACGGACTTCACGATGCGGTCGGCGCGGGCAGTGCGCGGCTCCAGGGTGCGGCTGCGCTCCGACATCGCCGTCTCGCCCAGCGCCGTGGTGTCTCCGGCCTTCACCTGTCGCAGCAGGGGCCATCGGGTGAGCCAGTCGAAGAGTCCCAACACTCACCTCCCGTATGAGGCACGTCTCCCGGGGAAGATGTCCTCGGCGCGAGGAGGAGGAGGGGGCCACGAACGGGCCCTCGCGTGGCATGTCTCGCCGGGGACGCTCCTGGTCCGATGGTGTTCGCCAGCGAGCGAGGGCATCGGCCTTGGGGGCTTCGCGAGGGCGCACTCCCCTCAGCGTGCAGATGGCCACAGGACGGGACGGTCCGTTAGGGTCTCGACATGGTGGTGAAGATTGCCTCGCGGCCGGAGCCTGTGTGTCACCCCGAGCTGGGCCGGCTGCGCGCGTGGCACCTCGTGTGCCCCTCCGAGGCGCTCCGGCCTGGGCAGGTGATGCGCTGGAGCACGGGCGCGCGGGAGCGGGTGCTCTTCCGGGGACGGAGCGGCGCGGTCCACGCGCTCGCCGCCCATTGTCCCCACATGGGCGCGCACCTGGGCGGTGGCACCGTGGTTGGGGATTCGCTGCGGTGTCCGCTCCACCACTGGCAGTTCGACGGCAGTGGCGCCTGCCGAGGGAAGACGGCACAGAGGGCATTCCCCGTGGTGGAGCGGTACGGCGCCATCCTGGTCTTCAATGGCCCCGTCGTGTTGTTTCCTCCACCGGAGGTGGGCGGCGGGGCGTTGCGCTGGGGCACGTCGTCTCGCTTCGCCGTCCGTTGTGACTGGCTGCCCGTGGTGGCCAATGCCTTTGACTTGGAGCACCTGCGCACGGTGCACCATCGCGAGCTGCGGGACGCGCCGGTGGTGGAGCGGCCGGACCCGTTCACCTTGCGTGTTCGGTACACGTCCCGCGTCACGGGCAGCGGGCTCAGCGACCGGGTGATGAAGTTCCTGTCCGGCGATCGCATCGGTGTCACGCTCACGTTGCATGGCGGCACGCTCCTGTCCGTGGAGAGCGACCTGGGGCGCACGCGCAGCGCGTTGCTCGCGGGCCTTCATCAGAGCGAGGAGGGGTTGTTCGTGCGGCTGGCCTTCGCCGCGCGCCGTGGAGGGGACCTGGGCGGGCGTCTTCCAACTGGCGGACACGCTGAACCTGGAGCGGAACTACCTGCCGTCCCTCCATGTGGCCTTCGCGTGCACGGCGGCCCTGGCCTACGCGGAGCGGGCGGGGGTGCTGGGGCGTATCCTCTTCGGCCTGTGGGCGCTGGCCATCGCGGCGTCGACGTTGCTCATCCACGAGCACCACGTGGTGGACGTGGTCGCGGGGGTGTTGCTGGCCTGGGGCACCTGGTCGTGGGTGGCTCCCCGGGCGCGCCGCACGGCGTTCCTCGATGCCCTGCGAGTCGAAGCCTTGTGCGCCCGGGAGTCCTATCGCTTCGCGCGGCGTCACCTGCGTTACGGGCTGATTGCCCTGGTGCTCTACCGCTATGCGGTGAGCCGGTGGTGGCGCGAGGCACGGGTGGCGCGGGTGGGCTTCTGTTTCCTCCAACTGGTGGACGACGTGCTGGATGGGGACCGCGCGGTGGACGGAGAGCCGCTCGCCTGGGTGGACGCGCTCCTCTTGGAGCTGGAGTCCGGGCGAGGGGAGGACCGGGGGACGGCGGCCACGCTGGGGCGCGTGCTGCTCGAGCGGCTGGGAGGCGACTCGGCCCGCGCCCAGGTCTTCGCGCTGGTGCGGACGATGCGCAAGGACCGGGAGCGGGTGAAGGCCGGACAGTGGTGGAGCGAGGAGGCGCTTCGCGCGCAGCAACGCGACACGTTCTGCTTGTCGGTGGATTTGATGCTGCACGTCGCCGGGGCGGGCGTCCGGGCCGAGGACGCGCCCGCGCTGGTGGAGGCCTTCGGCTGGTGCTCGGTGATGCGGGACCTGCGAGAGGACCTCGCCCAGGGGCTCTACAACGTGCCGGAAGAGGTCGCGGCGGCCGTCCGTGGCGGCGGCGCGGATCCGACGGACATCGACGCGCTGCTGGGAACGGAGGCGGGCCGCGCGTGGATGACGGCGGAGCACGTCCGGGCCAGGGCGTTGTTGGATGATTCGACCGGACAACTGGCGGCGCTGGAGGGCCGTCCGGGGCTGGCGTTGTTGCGCCTGTTCCACCGCTCCATCGAGTCCTTCTGGCGCAAGCGCCTTCCCCGGCGCCATCCCTTCCTGGCCGAGGTGACGGCCCGCCAGCTTCAGGGTGCGTGAGGGGCGGGCCCGGGGCTTCGGTGCCGCAGCCTCCGGCCGATGGCTGCGCCCGCCACGAGTGCGCCAAGTCCGATGACCGTCGCGCCCGCGAGCGCGAGGTGCTTCACCCGCGTGAGGAGGGGATTGTCGAAGACGTTGGTGGAGTAGTGGAACGCGGCGATCCGCCAGCGGTCGCCCTCCCGAACCAGGGTGCAGGTCCACCGGCCGTCGATGACGATGTCCGTGCCGTCCGTGAGGACGTAGTGGTCCCGCGACGAGCCGCGCGCGATACCGGTGTCGCCGTACAGGCGGGTCAGGTCGTCCACCTCGAACTTCGCCTGGATGCGGTCCACGACGCGATTCGGCCCGCGCATCATCTCGTCGTAGTACGCGCGGATAGATTCCTTCCCCACGCGCACGTCGTTGTTCATCGTGGTGAAGGAGACATCCGGGTGCAGGTGGCTCAGCAGCCGGTCGATGTCCTGGGTATTGAGAGCGTCTTCCATCTCCTGCTTGAGGACGCGCAGGGCGTCATGGGTGGCGGCGTCGGCGGTGGGCTGCTGGGCCAGCACCGCGGACGGCAGGAACGCGAACAGCAGCGCCACCACACAACAGCCAGGCAAGCGGATCATCGAGGCTCCGGAGGGGTGAATCCGTCCATCCTAGAGAGCCTTCCGGCCGGTGGTGCGTGGAAGTTGCCGTCCGAGGTGCCCCGGGGACCCGAGGGACGGTGGACAAGGGCCCACGCCCCGGGGTGATTCCCGCCGCGCTGGCACGCACCTATCCATCTGCGCCAGGTCCATTTCAAAGGAGGCGTGCCATGAAGGATCGTCCCGCAACGCTCGTACTGTCCGGCGGTGGGGCCAAGGGAGCCTTCCATGTCGGCGCCGAGCGCGTCCTCCGGGAGGTCCACGGCTTCCGCTGGGAGCGCATCTTCGGCGTGTCCGTGGGTGCCCTGAACGCCGCGCTGCTGGCCCAGCACTCCTACCGGGCACTGAATGACATCTGGTTGAACATCCGCGAAGCGGACCTCTACCGGAAGCTGCCGTGGCCGCTCGTGGCCCTGCGCGTGGGCCTGTTCCGGAAGCTGGGGCTGTACGACAACACGCCCATGCGGGAGCTGATCCAGCGGCACCTCGCCGGACACCGCTTTCGGGTGCCCGCCCACGTGGGGCGCGTGTCCCTGGTCTCTGGCAACTACGAGCTGGTGCCCAGCGACTCGAGGGACTTCCTGGACGCCGTCTGGCAGAGCGCGACGTTGCCCATCCTCTGGGAGCCCGTCGGCGCGTCGGCCCAGGTCGACGGGGGCCTGCGCAACGCCACGCCCTTGGGGGATGCGCTGGCGTTCGGCCCGACGGAAATCGTCGTCATCGTCTGCTCACCGTCCCAGATCGAACGGGCGAAGCCGCCGGCCAATCTCCTGGAGGTGGCCACGCGCAGCCTGGCCGACATCACCCTCAACGAAATCCTTCTCAATGATGTGGATGCCTTCGTGCGCATCAACGACATCGTCCGTCAGGCCTACGACGCGGGGCTCACCGTGCGGCGTCCCGATGGGGTGCCCTACCGGTACTGTCGCATCACCGTCATCGAGCCCTCACGGCCCATGGGGGACATGTTGGACTTCGCGCCGGAGGTGATCCGGATGCGGCTGCGACATGGTGAGGAGATGGCCCGGGCCGTCTCGCTGCCCACGGGCGTGGGCCCAGGCGAGCGCGTGCAGCGCCGCGTGGAGCTCTTCCCGGAACCCCCCATGCATGCCTAGAACGCCGCGGGCTTGGCCGTCGCTTCGGAATGACCGATGGGGCGTCGCGCGGGCGGCGGCTCCGCGCGTGGCTTCAGCGCGTCTTCGTTGAGCTCCTTGTAGAAGCGCCGCCCGATGTAGCCGCCGAGCACCAGCGACACCACCAGGCCCGCGGCGGCGACCGCCGTCATCGTCGTGCGGCCCTGGGCCAGACCACTGCCGAGCTGCGCCGTGAGGAAGGTGCCTGGAAGGGTGCCAATCAAGACGCCGGCCAGCGTGGGCAGCAGCCGCGCGCCGCTCGCCGCCGCCGCCGCCAGCATCACGTCGGTGGGGCACAGCGGATTGATGCAGGCGGTGAAGGCGAAGAGGAAGTCATGCCGCCTCGCCGCCCGCACCAGTGCGGGGTACTTGCTGCCAGCCAGGCGCTTCATCAGCCCGGTGCCCAGCTTGCGCGCCGCCGCGAAAAGCAGCAGGCCCGACAGCAAGCCGCCCGTTAGTGAATAGAGGGTCGCTGCGAGCGTGCCAAACATCATCCCGCCCACGGCCGTCAGCAGCTGACCCGGAAGCAGTGTCACGGGCCGGATGGCAAGGAAGCCGATGTATGCAATGGGTGCCCACTTCCCGAAGGGCTCCAACCAACTGGCGAGGCGCTGCTGGTCGACGAAGTCCGGTCCGAGCAGCCGGAGTGCGACAAGCCCCCCCACTGAGACGAGCATCGGGGCCAACACCCGGAGCCAGGTCTTCACCGACTGCGCCACGCCGTACCTCCCCCGCGGCCCCACTTCCGCCGCGCCGTGGGCCTGAAAGTGAAGGTGGTTTCGGGAATCCGCAATGTGCAGTGGGGTGTTTCCAACATGAAAGCATCCGGCCGGGCAGCCCGCCGCCCGGTCCGAAAGCTCGGCAGGCGTTGCGAAACCCACGAAATCACAGGTGTTTTCGTGTGGCGTATCAGGCGTGAACGGCTGGCGGTGTACGGAGCTTGCTTGCATCGGGGCGCTTCCGTCCCAAGGTTTCAAGCAAGGGGCACCAAGGCGAGGGCTGGGGTAGTCACGAGAGGAGATAGGGAAATGTCGGACAAGGACAACAAGGGCAGCATGACGGTGGCCGAAGCGGGTCGGAAGGGTGGCGAGACGGTCCGGAACGAGCGCGGACGCGAGTTCTACGAGACGATCGGCCGCAAGGGCGGCGCCACGGTGAAGGCCGAGCGCGGTCGCTCCTTCTACGAGGAGATCGGCCGCAAGGGCGGCGAGACGGTGAAGGCCGAGCGCGGCGCCAAGTTCTACGAGGAGATCGGCAAGAAGGGTGGCGACCGGGTGAAGGCCACCCGAGGGCCGAACTTCTACGAGGAGATTGGCCGCAAGGGTGGGCAGAAGGTGAAGAAGCTCATCGAAGAGGGCAAGCGGGCCGCGCGGGCCGCCATGGCGGCGCAGGAGGGCGCGGCAGGTGCTCCGCCCCAGGAGGGTGCGGCGCCATCCACCCCCTTCTTCCGGAGAGCCGGCGGGGCCGGGTCAAAACGAGTAGCACCGCGAGCGTGGCGCCAGACTCGCGGACCGACTAAGAGGGCCGCGTGTACCTGGTCATCACGTTCCTTGAACAGTTGGAAGGAACCGAGCGGGCCATCCGCCGGCTCCGGGAGTTCGGTATCCCGGAGCCGTTGGTGGTGCGGGCTCGGAGCGCGGCGGCGGCGTTATCCGCCGAGGTCCCCGTGTTCGCGGGGCTCCGCAGTCTGGCGTTGGGCGCCGATGACGATCGCGTCATCCTGGTGAGCTTGTTGCCAGGCCTGCCCCCCGAGGAGATGGAACGGTTGGTGCAACGCGTCCAACTGGAAATGGACGCGGACGAGCCGCCCATGGGACGGCTGGTCGCCATGCCAGTGATTTCCGCGCCCACGCATCGCCGGTCGTGACGGGAAGCGTCCCGTCGTTATAAGCACGGGCTGTGCAAGCGCTGCTCGTCTTCCTATCCATCGCGGCGCTGTCGCTGCTCGCCTCCAGCCGTGCGCTGGACCCGGGGCGCTTTCCGGCGCTGGCGAGACTGGCGGCCAGCGGCTTCCTCTTCGTTCTGCTCGGCATCTTCCTGGGGCCTTCCGTGGCGGGGGTGCTCACCGAGCGGCACCTGGAGGCCATGCGCCCGGTGATGGCGCTGGGGTTGGGCACTGCGGGCGTGCTGCTGGGGCTGAACCTGGAGCCTCGGCTGCTGCGCCTGTTGCCGCGGTCCGTCTACCTGTCGGGGCTGGCGCACTCCGGAACGGCCTTCTTCTTCGTCGCGCTGCCATTGCTGGTGCCGCTCGTCTTCACGTCCGCCCGGGGCCTGCTCGGCGCGGTGGGCGCGGCGGCGATGTTGGGGGCGGCGGCCAGTCTTTCTTCGGGGCACTCGGCCGTGCTCGCGTGGCGCGCGGGGCGCCTGGACCGGGCGCGCGGCCTGGGCGTGGCGCTGCTCACCATGCTGGATGACGCGGTGGGTCTGGGCGTGCTGGCGCTGGCGTTGATCATCGGCGCCGCCAGCAACGTGGGCGAAGGCCTGGGGCTGGTGTGTCTGGCCTTGCTGCTGGGCGTCATGTGTGGGGCGCTGCTGGCCTTCCTCACGCATTCGTTGAAGGACCTGGCGGAGCTGACCACGGTGACGCTGGGCGGCGTGGTGCTGGTGAGCGGCGCGGCGGCGTACCTGCGGGTGTCGCCCTTGCTGGCGGGCGTGGCGTGTGGGGCGACGCTGGCGGTGGTGGGAGGCCGCACCTCGGAGCGCGTGGCGCGCGCGCTGGGCCGGGTGGAGCGGCCCGTGTTCCTGGTGCTCGTGTTCCTGGTGGGCTGCGCGGTGCATGCGCGGGACTACTGGGCCTGGGTGCTGATGCCCGCCTTCGTGGGCCTGCGCTTCCTGGGGAAGATGCTGGGGGCCGGTTCGCGCGGCGGTTGGCGCAGCAGACGCTCGTGCTGCCACCCCGGCTGGGCTACGCGCTGATCGCCCAGGGCGGCCTGGCGCTGTGCCTGGTGGCGGAGTACGGGATGCTCGTGCCGGGAGGGCTGTCGCGGCGCGTGCTGGACGTGGTGGTGATGGGCGCGGTGGTGAACGAGCTGCTGGCGGGCCAGGCCTTCCAGTACGTGGTGGACCCGCCCCGCAGCATGTCCGAGACCCCGGCTGACAGCGACAAGGTGGCGGCATGAAGGGCGCGGTCATCCGACTGCTGCTGTTGATGGTGCTCCTGGCCATCATCAGCCGGGCTCAGGTGCTCCGGGCGGACTCGGGGACACCAGTGATGCTGGCGGCGGGCGCGCTGCTGTTGTGCGGCCTGTTCGCGGGAAAGGTGGCCAAGGGCCTGGGCCTGCCTCGCCTCACCGGTTACCTGCTGGTGGGCGTGGCGGTGGGGCCCTATGCGCTGGGCTTCATCCCGAACGCGGGCGTGAAGGGGCTGGAGCTGGTGAAGGGGCTGGCGGTGAGCCTCATCGCGCTGGTGGCCGGCACGGAGCTCCGGTTGGGGCTCATCCGACGCGTGGGCGCGCGCGTGGCCTTGCTGTGCGCGGCCGTGTGCGGCGTCACCTTCCTGGTGTGCTTCGGGGCCACCTTCGCGCTCAAGCCCTTGCTGCCCTTCCTGGCGGACATGACGGTGCCCCAGGCGCTGGCAGTCAGCGCGCTGCTGTCCACGGTGGTGGTGTCGTTCTCTCCCACCGTCACCATCGCCATCGTCCAGGAGACGAGCGCGCGCGGCGCCTTCACGGAGTTCCTGATGGCGCTGGTCATCATCGGCGACTTGCTGGTGATGGTGGCCTTCGCGCTGGCCGCGGGCCTGACGAAGGCGAGCTTCGGCGGCGGGCTGGACGTGACGGAGCTGCTGGGCGGGGTGGGGTGGGAGCTGTTCGGCTCGGTGGTGGTGGGGCTGGTGCTGGCCGTAGGCATGCTCATCTACATGCGCGGCGTGAAGCAGGAGCTGCCGCTGTTCCTGGTGGGCTTGTGCTTCGCCGCGGCGGAAGGGGGCACGCGCCTGCACCTGTCGCCGCTGCTGGTGTCGCTGGCGGCCGGGGCACTCATCGCGAACCTGGACGAGCACGCGGGCGAGCGCATCCACAACGCCATCCAGCAGGCGGGGCTGCCCGTGTTCGCGCTCTTCTTCGCCGCGGCGGGCGCGGGGCTGAAGCTGGACTCCCTGCTGACGGTGGGGCCGGCGGCGATGTTGCTGGTCGCGCTGCGCGGCGTGGCCATCTGGCTCTCCTGCCGTCGCTTCGCCCCAGCGGACGACCCGCGGCTCAAGCGCTACCTGTGGATGGGACTCATCTCCCAGGCGGGCGTGACGTTTGGCCTGGCGGCCCTGGTGTCCAGGACATTTCCGACCTTTGGCCCCCAGGTGGAGGTGCTCATCGTCGCCATGATTACCGCCCACGAGCTGGTGGGGCCGGTCCTCACCCGGCGCGCCTTGGCGGCCTCCGGGGAGATCCGCGCGGACGACGCGCAGGGAACGGCATAGGCTGTCAGGCATCCACACCTTCAGCAGCAGTCACAGGAGGCACGGAGGACATCATGGCCGCACCCATCCTCGAGGTGGACACGGAGCACCCTTCACCCCGCCACATCCAACGAGCGGTGGAACTGCTGGGGCGCGGCGGCCTGCTGGCCTACCCGACGGACACGTACTTCGGGCTCGGCTGCGACTTGAGCTCCAAGAAGGGCATCGAGCGGCTGTACCAGCTCAAGGGACGCGACAAGAAGAAGCCCCTGTCTTTTCTCTGCCCCGACCTGTCGGACGTGGCCCGCTACGCGCACGTGAGCAACTTCGCGTACCGGACCATGAAGAGCCTCACTCCGGGTGCGTTCACCTTCATCCTGGAAGCGACGCGTCTGGTGCCGGACCTGATGATGTCCAAGCAGAAGCAGGTGGGCATCCGGGTGCCGGACTCGGCGCTCGTTCGCGAGCTGACCCGAGCCCTGGGCCGCCCTCTGGTGACGACCTCCGCGACCAATACGGAGGGTGAGCCCCTCACGGACGCAAAGGATATCAAGGAAGCGCTGGGCCACGGCCTGGACCTCATCCTTGACGGGGGCGTGACGCTCAATGAACCGTCGACCGTGATTTCACTCATCGGCGATTCACTTGAAATCCTCCGGCAGGGGAAGGGTAGGCTGGAGGACTAGAACCCGAGAATAGGGGGATTTCTTGGCACAGGGGGGAACACGGCCGAGCTCCGTGGATGCACCGGAGCAGGTCCCAGGGCTGCTCAAATTACTGCTGTTGCTCCTGTTCCGGCCGGTGGACCTGCACTACCGGCTGCGAGCCGCGGGCATCCGCGTTCCGGGCGCACGGCTGGGGACGTTGTGTCGCGAGCAGTCCGAGGGAGACCGGGCCACGGCCGTCTATGTCCGGCGCATGCTGCTGTTGCTGCTCGTCGGCGCGCCGGTGGTGACGCAGGTGCTGGGCCTGGCGCTCGTGACGGCGGGCCTGCCGCTGGAGCGAGGCTGGGTGTTGTCGGCGCTGTTCTGCTCGGCGGTGGGGCTGCTGGTGGCGCAGGTGTTGGGGCTGGCCGCGGGCGTCCTGCTGGGCTCGCTGTCCAGTCTGGCCACGCTGCTGGGGCTGCACGCCACGGCCGCGGATGCCTTCGGGCCGGAGCTGGGTGGGGTGGCGGGCATGGTGGTGGGGGTGTGCCTGGGGAGCGTGGCCGGGTTGGCGTGTGGGAGCATCAGCGGCATTGCCATTGGCCGGGGCCCCACCGTGGTGCGGGTCCAGATGGCGGCCATCCTCGCCAGCCTGACGCCGATGCTGCTCTGGAGTGGGACGACGAATCCGTCCTACGCCGGCGCGGTGGCCGCCAGTGCGTTGGTGGCCTTCCTGGTGAGTGCGTTCCGGCTGCCGCTCTATGCGCTGGAGGTGCTGGCGTCCGCGGTGGCGTATGCCGTGGAGCGCTGGACGGGGCGGCCCACGCTGGGCTGGGTGCCGGTGCGTCACCACAACCTCAGCTATCTGCCGCATCCCTTCCTGGGGCGGCATCTGGCGCTGGCGGTGCGCTCGCGGCCGGCGGAGGTGCTGGCGGTGGCGGATGCCTGCCTGCGCTCGCCGGGGAACATCGTGGTGGGCTGGCCGTGGGTGGTTCAGGCGCTGGAGTCGGCGTCGCCGGAGGGGGCGAGGGAGCCCCGGGCCTGAGCCGCTGAGTTGCCTCGCCGCGCGCCTCCGGTAGCCTGCGCGGCGATGGAAGGAATGCTCGACGCGTTCATCGCCTTCATCCGCGCGGAGCGCGGACTGTCCGGCAAGACGGTGGACGCCTACGCCGCCGACATCAACGTGTACTTCGAGGACCTGCGCTCCCGCGGCGTCTCCGACGTGACGCAGGCGCGGCAGGAGGACGTGTCCGCGCACCGGCCTCGCTGGGCAAGCGGGGCTTGGGCAAGCGCAGCCAGGCCCGTCACCTGGCGGCCCTGCGCGGCTTCCACCGGTTCCTCGTCGCCGAGCGCATGGCGGACAAGGACCCGACGGAGGACCTGGACACGCCCCGGTCGGCCCGGAAGCTGCCGTCGTTCCTCACCCTGGAAGAGGTCGAGCAGCTCCTGGCGGCCCCGGACGAGCGCACGTCCACGGGCGTGCGTGACAAGGCCATGCTGGAGGTGCTGTACGCCACCGGCCTCCGCGTGAGCGAGCTGTGTGGGCTGGGCATCAACGACGTGCAGCTCACGGCGGGCTATCTGGTGGCGAAGGGCAAGGGCGCCAAGGAGCGGCTCGTCCCACTGGGGCGCGTGGCCATCGAGAAGGTCCAGGCATACCTGGCGGAGTCCCGGCCAGCGGTGCTGGGGCGGCGCAAGTCCCAGGCGTTGTTCGTCACGCCGCGAGGTTCTGGCTTCACGCGGCAGGGCTTCTGGAAGCTGCTCAAGCGGTACGCGCTGAAGGCGGGCATCGTGAAGCCGCTGTCGCCCCACAAGCTGCGGCATTCGTTCGCCACGCACCTGGTGGAGCGCGGCGCGGACCTGCGCGCCGTCCAGCAGATGCTGGGGCACGCGGACCTCGCCACGACGCAAATCTATACCCACGTGAACGCCGCCCGGCTGCGGTCCGTGTACGACGAGTTCCACCCGCGCAGCGACGTCTTCGTCCCCAAGGCGAAGAAGACGCGGGCCGCCGCGCGGTAGGGGCGGTCCGGGGCCTCGGCGCCGTGGGCGGAACGTTCCGTCCGCTGGCGCTCAGCTCCCCACGCCGTGGATGGGGAGGCCGAACGGGTCCGTGTGGGCCCGCCGGGGCCCGCTCCCTGGCAGCGGGGCCACGCGAATCAGCCCGGACGCCATCAGGCGGTGCACCGAGCGGGACGCGGCGAGCTCGCCCATGGCCGCCGTGCGCAGGGCCTGCCGGATGCTCCGGCTGCCGCGCAGCTTCGAGTACAGGTACAGGTCATCCGCCGTCAGGTCGGGCGGGGTGGGGCGCGGAATCGGCTCGAACACCAGGCGCCCGTCGAGCGCGAAGAGTTCGTCACTGAGGGCCAGCGTCAGGCGGATCTCCGCCTCGCGGTACAGGGCGTGGGCTTCGGGGACGGGGCCTTGCTCCAGGATTTGCGCGGCCAGGGCGACGGCATGGTCATACTGGCCGGCTTCCAGGAAGCGCTTCACCAGGGTGAGCAGCTCCTGCAGCTCGGCGGCTTCACCCAATCGGGGGCCGAGGGCCTTGCGCGGGGCCAGTGCCCCCGCCGGTACAGGTGCAGCACCCAGCGCGCGGCGAAGAGTGGCGCCTCCCGGGCGCTCGCCAGCAGCTCTCCCAGCGTGGCGCCGCTCGCCGCCAGGTCCAGCAGGACGTCCTCTTCCTCCGAGTACGTCTCCACGGCGAACTCGCGGAAGACGCGGAACGTCGTGTCCATTCGGGGGAAGATGTCGCGGAACATGCTCCACTCGCGCTGCCGCGACACCGCGTCACGGTGCAGGGTGGACAGCGACAGCTTGAGCCCAATGGCCCGGGCTGAGGGCGGCAAGCCAGGGGTGAACCCCACCTCGCCGGACTCCCAGGCGTAGCAGTCGAACAGGGACTCGCGCGCCTTGTGCTCCAGGGCCTCGATGAGGCGGGGCAGCTCCACGAAGCAGCGCTGGACCAGGAAGGTGCCGTAGGGCATGCCCGCTCCCTCGGCCGCTTCGAAGGCCGCCGCGGCGCGGGGGGCGTCCAGGATGCGGAGGTTCACCAGGATTTGGGCCAGGTGCTCGCGTGGGTCGTTGGAGCTCTCGCCCACCAGGTAGCCGTCCTTGACGTGGAAGCAGCGCCGCACCGCGCCACGTTCCACGCTCAGCACCCCTTCAACCCCGGGCGCGCTGAACAGCGGCGGCATCACCAACTGCAAGCGATAGTTGGCGAGACTTCCGTTGAATGGCTCCATGCCGGTGCTTCCTCCAAGGTGGGTTGGCCCGCGTGAGGAACCCCCAGGGTACCGGCGCACCCCACTGTGATTCAATTGCAAGTGCCTGAATTTGCTCAGGGTTTCCTGGCGGGACGCAAAGTTCCAGGGAGAGTCCGTCTTGACTTCGGATACTGAACGGGCGCAGGACACGGGCAACGGACGGTTGCAGGGCCGCGTCGGGTGTGCGAACGAGCCCCGTCCGATTCCCGATTCCGCCCAACCGAATCAGAGCGAGTCCATGCGAATTCTTTCAGGAGTGCAGTCGTCCGGCAGGCTGCACATCGGCAACTACTACGGCGCGCTCCGCCAGTTCGTGCAGCTCCAGGATGAAGGCGAGGGGTACTACTTCATCGCCAACCTGCACGCGCTCACCACCGTGAGGGATCCCAAGGCCGCGCTGGCGCTGACGCGCGAGGCCGCCATGGCCTACCTGTCGCTGGGGTTGGATCCGAAGAAGGCCGTGCTCTTCCGGCAGAGCGACGTGCGCGAGGTGCTGGAGCTGTACTGGATTCTGGGCACCGTGACGCCGCACGCGCACCTGGAGCGGGCCCACAGCTACAAGGACAAGGTGGCCAAGGGCATCAGCCCGGACTTCGGCCTCTTCGCCTACCCGGTGCTGATGGCCGCCGACATCCTGCTCTACAGCGCGGACTTCGTCCCGGTGGGCAAGGACCAGATTCAGCACATCGAGTTCGCGCGCGACTGGGCGGTGAAGTTCAACACCCAGTACGTGCCCGGCTACGACCCGGCCGACCCGGAAGGCAAGGAGCGGGGCCATGCGCCCGGCATCCTCAAGCTGCCCGCGGCGCGCATCCAGGAGACCACCCAGACGGTGCCCGGCGTCGACGGACAGAAGATGTCCAAGTCCTACGGGAACACCATCGAGCTGTTCGGGGACGAGAAGGAAATCAAGAAGCGCATCATGTCCATCAAGACGGACTCGACGCCGGTGGACGCGCCCAAGCCGCTGCCCACGCAGTCGCCGCCGCCCGGGCTCGTCAGCGATGCGCCGCTCTACGACTTGCTGAAGCTGATGCTTCCCGAGTCCGAGTTTGCCGAGGTGGACGCCACCTGGAGGGCAGGCGGGAAGGGCTACGGCGACTACAAGAAGAAGCTCCTGGAGGCCTACCATGCGGCCTTTGGCCCGGCCCGTCAGCGGTACGCCGAGCTGGCGGCCGACCCGGGCGAGGTGGAGCGCATCCTCCAGGACGGCGCCAGCCGGGCCAGGGCCGAGGCGAGCCGCCTCATGGACCAGGTCCGCAAGGCCGTGGGCGTCCCATGAGTCCGTGTGCCTGAACGGGCTTTCACTGCCGATTGTTTGACCCTCCTGGGGGGCACTGGTATGGGTGTGTGTCCTCCAGGCTCGTGCCCGCTGCCTAAGAAAGTCGGGCCCTTACGCGATGACGCGCCCCCACCCACACCGTTGACGCCATCCAGGACATCCGGTGAGTGAGGACCGTCGCTCGCCGACCGATGAGGCCCCTCGTGAAGGGGAGTTGCCGCGGAGTCCTGGCGACAACTTCCGCATCGCGTTGCCCAATTTCGAAGGTCCGCTGGACCTGCTGCTCCATCTCATCAAGGAGCATCGGGTCGACATCTTCGACATTCCGCTGGCGCTGATTACGGAGAAGTACCTCGAGCACCTGGAGCGGATGCGGGAGATCAACCTCGACATCGCCGGGGAGTTCCTGGTGATGGCCTCCACCCTGGCGCACCTCAAGAGCCGCATGCTGCTGCCCCGGCAGGACGTCGTCTCGGCGCAGGAGGGGGCGGAGGTGCTCGCGGTCGCCGAGGAGACCGAGGACCCGCGCGCGGAATTGGTGCGGCGCCTGCTGGAGTACCAGAAGTACAAGGACGCCGCTGAACAGCTCGCCACGCAGGACCTGCTCGGCCGCGACGTCTTCGCCCGCAACGTCCCGGTGGAGGCGGTGCCCATCCCCGAGGAGGAGGTGGGGCTCCAGGAGTTCAGCGTCCTCAAGCTGGTGGAGGCGCTCGACCGGGTGCTGGAGCGGTTGCAGCCCAAACTGCAGCACGAGGTGGTCCGGGAGCGCGTGACGCTGTCCGAGGCCATCCTCCGCGTAGTAGAGCGCCTGCGCCCGCATGGACAGGTTCTGTTCGAGAGCTTGTTCACGGAAGAGGAAACCCCGTCGCGACAGGAGGTGGTCATCACCTTCCTGGCCATCCTGGAGATGGTGAAGCGGCGGCTCATCCGGGTGGTGCAGGACGAGCCGCTGGGGCCCATCCTGCTGCTGCCCAACGGGGACGCGCTGGAGAAGCTGGCTCCCACGGAGGTCGACGACAGTGACTACCGGTAGCAACGGACCGCAAGACGAGACTCCCGAACCGGGCACGCCCGGTGGCCCTGGCCCGTTCTCCGAAGAGGAAATCGCTGCTGTCACGGGCCCCGGCCCGGCGGATGAGCTGGACGAACTGGAAGCGGCCTCCATCGAGGAGGACTCGGACGAGGCGCCTCCAGACCTGGAGACGTCCTTTGAGAAGCTCCTCTCCAAGAGCCGCAAGCTGTCCACGGACCGCATCCGCACCGTCATCGAGAGCGTGCTCTTCGTGGCGGAGCGTCCGCTGTCGGTGGACGAGCTGTACATGGCCACCGGCATCGAGCGGGAGCTCATCGCCGAGGCCCTCAACCAGCTCTCCGGCATCCACCGCGACGGCATCAGCGGCATCGTGCTGTACGAGGTTGCGGGCGGGTGGCAGTTCCGGACGGACCCGCATTCGGGTGAATATGTCCGGCGTTACCTGCGGGTGAAGCCACAGCGGCTGACCCGTGCGGCGGTGGAGACGCTGGCCATCATCGCGTACCGGCAGCCGGTGACCCGGCCAGAAATCGAGGACATCCGCGGCGTGGACTGCGGCGCGGTCATCAAGGCGTTGATGGACCGCAAGCTGGTGAAGATCCTGGGCAAGCGTGAAGAAGTGGGGCGGCCCATCCTCTACGGAACGTCGCGCGAGTTCCTGGAGTTCTTCGCACTGAAGGACCTGTCTGCCCTGCCCACGCTGCGTGAGTTCCACGAGCTGACGCAGGAGCACCGGGAGATCGTCGAGAAGGAAGACAAGCCGGCGCCCCCGGCTGCGGGGACGGTGGAAGCGCTGTCGGACCCGGCATTCACGAAGCGGATGGAGAAGAGCGCGGCGGCCAGTGAAGCCGCGCTAGAGGACCTGGAAGAGGCCATGGCGGCCGCGGACCGGACACAAAAGGTCAGCTCCAGCGTCCTGGACACGACGCCCCCGAAACCCGAGACGGGTGATACGACGGGGCCCAAGCCCGAGTGACGGGCAGCATGGAAGAAGGATGGTATGGCGGCCGAACGACTACAGAAGTACCTGGCCCGCGCGGGAGTTGCTTCGCGCCGGCATGCAGAAGAGCTGATTACCGCGGGCCGCGTCGCGGTGAACAACAAGACGGTGACGGAGCTGGGCAGCCGGGTGGAGCCCGGCACCGACCTGGTGACGGTGGACGGGACGCTCGTCACGCCTCCGGATGAATCCTCCTACTTCCTGCTCTACAAGCCCGTGGGCGTCGTGACGACGCTGTCGGATCCGCAGGGCCGGCCCACGGTGGCCAACTACGTGGAAGAGACGGGCAAGCGTCTGTTCCCGGTGGGCCGTCTGGACTACGACGCAGAGGGCGCGCTGCTGTTCACGGATGATGGGGCGCTGGCGCACAAGCTGACGCACCCCAGCTTCCAGGTGCCGCGCACCTACCTGGCGAAGGTGAAGGGCGCTCCGGACACGGCCACGCTGGACAAGCTGCGCGGCGGCGTGCGGCTCGAGGACGGCATGGCCACGCCGGTGTCGGTGAGCGTGTTCGAGGCGGCGGAGCGGAACACCTGGCTGAAGATTGTCGTGGCGGAAGGACGCCCGCACCTCATCAAGCGGCTGTGCGCGGCGGTGGGGCACCCGGTGGTGCGCCTGTTCCGTCCGTCCTACGCCGGCGTGGGCGTGGAAGGCCTGCGCCCCGGTGAGCTGCGCCCGCTCAAGACGAGCGAGGTGGAGCTGCTGAACGCGGTGTCGGATGGCAAGGCCGCGCCGCCGACGGGGGAGCTGAGGCTGCCTCCGCGCCGGCATGGCCGGGCGGCTCCGGGCTTCGACTCGGACGATGAGGCGGAGCTGTCCATGGATGATGATGCGCCCGTGGCCGCCAAGCCCGCGCGCAAGGCGCCGGCCCGTGCGGCCAAGGCCGCGTCCGCGGGTGGTTCGAGCCTGGCACGTTTCGGTCGGCCCAAGGCGGGTTCGGCCGAGGGCAAGCCCGCGCGCCGTTCGTTCGGTGGCGATGAGGGCGCGCCGCGTGGCCGTTCCTTCGGCGGTGACAAGGCTGGCGCGCCGCGTGGCCGCTCATTCGGTGGTGACGAGGGCAAGCCCGCGCGCCGTTCCTTCGGCGGTGACGAGGGTAAGCCCGCGCGTCGTTCCTTCGGTGGAGACGAGGGTAAGCCCGCGCGTCGTTCCTTCGGTGGAGACGAGGGTAAGCCCGCGCGTCGTTCCTTCGGTGGAGACGAGGGCAGGCCCGCGCGTCGTTCCTTCGGCGGTGATGAGGGCAAGCCCGCGCGTCGTTCTTTCGGCGGTGATGAGGGCAGGCCCGCGCGCCGTTCCTTCGGTGGTGACGAGGGCAAGCCCGCGCGCCGTTCCTTCGGTGGTGATGAGGGCAGGCCTGCGCGCCGTTCCTTCGGCGGTGACGAGGGCAGGCCCGCACGCCGTTCGTTCGGTGGCGATGAGGGCGCACCGCGCGGCCGGTCCTTCGGCGGTGACAAGGCAGGCGCTCCTCGGAGCCGTGGTCCGGGCCGCGCCTTCGGTGGTGACGAGGGCGGCGCGCCGCGGAGCCGTGGTCCGGGCCGCTCCTTCGGCGGCGATGCGGGCAGCGGTCCGCGTAGCCGTGACACGGGCGCTCGCGGTGCGGGGCGCGCATTCGGTGGTGCCGGCGGCGCCCGTCGCTCCTTTGGCGGTGACGAGGGCGGAGCCCCCAAGAGCCGTGGTGCGGGTCGTCCGGATCGCCGCGAGTGGAGCGCGGGCGGAGACGCCGCGCCGCGGACTCGCGCACCGCGCGCGGGTGGCGAAGGCCGTCCGGAGCGCAAGTCGTGGGGGCTGGCGGCGGCGCCAGCCGTGCCCCGCGGGGTGAAGGCCGTCCGTACTCGCCCCGTTCCGGAGGCGCGGGTGCGGGCCGCCCGGAGCGCCGTGAGTGGAAGCCTCGCGCCGAAGGGGCAGACGCTCCGCGTGGCCGAGGTGGTCCTCGCCGTGAGGGCTCCGAGGGCGGACGCCCCGCACGCAGCACCTGGACGCCCACCGACGAAAGCGGGAATCCCCGTGAACGCGTCGTCCGGGCCGGGGCTCGCAAGGGTCCTCCCGCCGAGAAGTCCGGCGGATTCCAGGACTGGGGCAAGAAGAAGGAGCGGGCAAGCGCCCCGAGTTGGAGCAATGAGCGTCCCCGAGGCGGCGCGGGCCGGCCGCCTCCCCGGGGGCCTCGCCGTCCGCGTTGATACATGACGCGGTGGATTGGGCGGGAATCGAGGGGGATTGATATAACCGGCGCCAACTCCTACACCGTTTCCCTCACCGGAGACCGATGCGAACCGGCGCACGCCCCCTCATTCTCGCACTTGCCCTGCTCCTCGGCTGCAACGGCAGCAGGGACCAGCTTCTCGCGGACCTCCAGAGTCCTCGTCCGGAGGTCCGCGCGCTCGCGGTGAAGAAGCTGGCCGGGCAGGGCAACCCGGATGACCTCGTCCTCTTCACCCGCGCGGCGAAGGACTTCGCCGCCATCGTCCGGGCCGAGGCCGCCGTGGCGCTGGGAGAGAGCCAGGACGCCCGCGTCGTGGACCTCCTGGGCGAATTGCTCGAGGACCAGGACGAAGAGGTCCAGGGCCGCGCCGCCATGGCGCTGTCCAAGGTGAACAACGAAAAGGCCAAGGCGTACCTCACGCTCCAGTACGGACGGCGGGGCCGGGCCACGCGTCAGGTCATCGTCCAGGCCCTGAAGAACGCCAACGTTCCAGGGGCCATGGCGGAGGTGGTCGCCGCCGAGGCCCGCTCCCAGTGGGACCGCAACCAGCTCGCGTTGACCGAAGGCGCGTTGCCCGAGCGCGTGGGCGCCGCCGAGGAGCTGGGCAAGAGCGGCCGTCCCGACGCCGTCAACCGGCTGCTGCCCTTGGTTCGCGACAGCCAGGTCATCCTCGCCGCCGCCGCCGTGCGCGGGCTGGGGGACGCCGGCGACAAGCGCGCGGTGAGCCCCATCGCGCTGCTGCTGGAGGAGAACTTCCCCGAGCTGCGCGAGTCCGCCATCCACGCCCTGATGAAGCTTCAGGATCCGGTGGCCACGCAGCGCCTCCAGTTGGTGGCGGTGGAGAAGAGCGCCGTCAGCCCGCTGGCCATCGACGCCATCGTGTCCTTCCCCCGAACGCCGCAGACGGATGCTGCGCTGTGCGCCATCGTCATGGAGGGCGCACCGGCGGAGGCGCTCGTCGCGGGCCGGAGCATGCGCTCACGCGGCGGCTGTCCGGTGGACGCCATTGGCGAGCGGCTGGCACGTCCGGCCACGGCCGCCAGCGGCCTCCAGGCCGTCGAGGGGCTGGGACCCGCGGCGCTGCCGCTGCTCGGCAAGGTGGTGCCGTGGCTGAGCCATCCCGACGCCACGCTGCGCCTGCTCGCGGTGGAGGCCGTGGCGGAGGTGGGGGATGCCTCCGTGGTGCCCGCGTTGCAGAAGCTCTACGAGCAGGAGGTCAAGGGACTGGAAGCGCTGCGCGCCGACTGGGTGACCCAAGCGCTCCCGGAGAAGTTCGGCGTGGGGTTCGACCCTTCGACCATGCCGCCCCCGTCCACGCCTGGCCTGAAGGATGATCGGCCGTCGCGGCACGCGGACCTGCTGGGGCGGGTGAAGGAGCTCAATGCCGCCCGGGTGCGTGAGTCCGGGCGGGACGTGGTGCGGCACCGCGTGCCCACCGAGCTGTACGACGACGTGGCGCCGGAGCGGCTGGTGCCGCTGGCGACGCTGCTGCGAGCGTTGGGGGCGCTGAAGGCGCCCGGCGCCCTGGAGCTGCTCACCGGCTACACCCAGGATTCCAGCGCCGCGCTGCGCGTGGCGGCCCTGGTGGGACTGGCGCGGCTGGGCCCCGAGGGCGTCAACGTGGCCAAGGCCGGGCTCGTCGAGCCGGACCGCGACCTGCAGAAGGCCCTGGCCCAGGCGCTGGCGGAGGCCGGCGAGGCGGGGCAGGCCGCGCTCATCGAGGTGCTGCCGAAGATGGGGAGCGAGAAGCTGCTGGTGTTGGATGCGCTCACGCGCGCCGGCGCTGTGCCGGGCTCTGCTTCCGCGCAGCTCCAGGCCGTTGTGCGCGAAGGTGGACCGGAAGCGGCGCTCGCGGCGGCCCTGCTGGGACGGATTCAGGCGAAGGACGCCGTGCCCACGCTGGTGAAGGCGTTGGACGAGCCCAACAGCGTGGCCCGCCGCGACGTGCTGCTGGCGCTGGGGAGCATCGGCGACGCGCAGGCGGCGGACGCGGTGGCCAAGGACCTGTTCCACGACCTGCCCGAGATTCGCGCCGCGGCGGCCTCGTCGCTCCGGAAGCTGGGCAGCGCCGAGCACGCGGACCAGTTGGAGGCCCTCAAGGCGGACTACTTCCGGACGGTGCGTGAGGCCGCGGGCGCCGCACCGGCGTCCGCGAGCACCGCGTCGGAGGGTGCTCGCTGATGGAGTTGCGCAAGCTCAAGGACAAGGCGTCCGAGGCATTCACCAAGGGACGCTTTTCCAAGGCGGCGGAGCTCTACGAGGACTACTGCCGGGCCGAGCCCAAGGACCATCAGTCACGCCTGCGCTCCGGGGATGCCTGGGTGAAGGCGGGGCAGCGGGACCGGGCCATCTCGGCGTATCAATCCGCCGCGGAAGGCTTCGCGCGCGAGGGGTTCCTTCCGCGCGCCATCGCCGCGAGCAAGCTCATCCTCGAGATGGACCCCGCGCACCGTGGCGTGCAGCAGATGCTCGCGGACCTGTACGCGCGCCGGGGAACGCCCATGGGCGCACGGGCCCGGGGCCCGATGAGCAGCGCGTCGTCCGTGACGGTGAAGACGTCCTCCGAGCCTGCTGGGGCGTCGCGCCCGCCCGAGACAGTGCGCGCGTCCGGCGCCGCCATTGATGTGGGGGAGGCAGAGGACAGTGCTTCGCCAGCCCCGTTGGAGGCCGGCGGTCCCGCGGTGGACCTGTCCGCGGAGCTGCCTCCAGAGCTGTTGTTGTCCACCGAGGCGTCCACGCGTGGCACCGAAGAAGTCGTCCACTCGGTCGAGGTAGGACTGGCGTCGGAAGAGGGGACCGCAGGCGTGGAGTTGACGCTGGACCTGGAGCCCGTCGTGGCGGCCTCAATCCCGCCCGCGATGGCCATCCGTGAGCCAGAAGCGCCGCCGCTCGCGACCCGGATTCCCGCTGTTCAACCCGGAGGCGCGCGTCCGGCGACGAGCGCGTTGCCGCCAGGACTGGCACCCCGCGCGTCGCAGCGGCTGCCCGCGGTGGGCGCTGCTCGCGCGCCCGAACCCGCGCCGTCCGCACCGCCACGGTCCGTCTCGAACAGCGGCCGCTGGCAAGCCCTGTCGTCGCCCATCACCACGCAGGCAGCGCCCGCCGCTGCTGAAGCCGCGGCCTCCTCCGCGCCCCCAGGACTTCGGGCGCGCCGTGCCGACCCACCGGTCCCCGCGGGCGCCACCGCGCTCCCGGGCCACGACCTGTCACCCGCGCTGGGCGCCTCCTTCCGGACGGCGACGCTTCCGTTCTCCTTCACCGAGTTGGAGCTGGAAGCCGACTCCCTGTTGCACGCGGTGGAGCTGGCCGCACAGGCGGGCTTGGATCGACAAGGCCTGAGGGGCACGTCCATCAGCGACGGCCTCGAGGATGAGATCTACAGCCTGACGGAGGAGGTCCCTCCCGAAGCGGGCTCCCTGGACGCGCTGCCCACGATTCCGCTCTTCTCGGATTTGCCTCGCGACGCCTTCATCGAGCTGTTCGAGCGCTGCCCGCTGCGCCGCTTCGGCCCGGGCGAGCGAATCATCGACCAGGGCAGCCACGGCGATGCTTTCTACGTCATCTGCGAGGGCGCGGTGCGCGTCTTCCGGACGGAGGAGGGCCAGCGCCAGGACATCGCGACGCTCGAAGGAGGCACCTTCTTCGGAGAAATGGCCCTGCTGTCCGGCGCGGCGCGCACGGCCTCGGTGGAGTCCGCGTCCGACGACACCCAGCTCCTGGAGATCTCCGCCAGCGTGCTAGGCGAGCTCTCGGGAAGCCACCCGCAGGTGGCCCAGGCCCTGAAGAAGTTCTGCCGGCAGCGCATGCTGACGAACGTGATGAACACGTCGGAGCTGTTCCGCCTCTTCGGGCGGAAGGACCGGCGCGCGCTCGTGGAGCGCTTCCGCTCCCGGGACGTGGAGCGTGACACCGTCATCATCCGTGACGGCGACGCGACGGACGGCCTCTACGTGGTCCTGTCCGGCGAGGTGGAGGTGCGCAAGGACGGCCACCTGCTGACGCAGCTCCGAGAAGGGGACGTGTTCGGAGAGATTTCCCTGCTCCAGAAGACGCCTGCCACCGCGACCGTCACCGCCACCCGGCACACCACGCTGCTGCGGTTGCCGCGCGCCGACTTCGACGCGCTCATCTCCAGCCACCCGCAGATCCTGGCCCTGATCTCCAACCTGAGCGATGAACGGCTCCGGCGCACGCAGCGCGTGCTGACCGAAGCCGGCGTCGAGGAAGACCTCATCCTCGTCTGAGGTCAGCGCACCTTGGCGAGGTAGTCGTCTCGCGTCACCAGGCCGCGCGTCTCCAGGAGCTCCAGCATGGCCCGCAGCGAGCGGGCCTGCTGGGCCACCATCCGCTCCAGCCCCGCCACCTGCTGCGTCAGCTCCTCCACGCGCTGGGTGAGATCCGTCTCACGGCCGGGCTGCGCCAGGGTCGCCGAGGCCGCGCGCACGGCCATCGACACGGGAGCGCTTTCGGCCGGGGGCGCCAGCTCGAAGGTGGGCTCGTCCATGCCGAAGGACAGCGGGGTCGCCGTCGTGGAGGTGACCTCCCCGTGGTAGTGGCGGCGGATGGCGCGCTCGATGGACGACGCGCTCGAGACGACCACCTGGATGCGCTGGCCACAGTGGAAGGCCAGCTCCTGGAACGCCTCCACGTTGGTGGGGTCGGCGGTGGCGACGGTGAGGGTCTTCGTCGCCGGATCCGCGGCGATGGGAAAGACGGTGTAGCGCTCGGAGATGTCCGCCCGGAGCGCCTGCAGCGCCACCGCGGACGCAGTGTGCTGCTCCAGATCCACCGTGGGAATGGCGAGCTGCCGCGACAGGGCGTGGACCATGGAGCTTTCGTCCACGTACCCCATCTGCACCAGGGTGAGGCCCAGCTTGCCGCCCCATTTGCGTTGTTCCGCGAGGGCGGAGCGGAGCTGGGTTTCCGAGAGGAGCCCGGCGTCCATGAGAATCTCCCCAAGCCGGCGTTTGCGGCCCGGGAGCGAGACAGAAGGTGTGACAGGCGGCTGTTTCACAGCCGTGAAGCATAGCAGCCAGTCAGGCACGACCGCAGACCCGCCAACACCCAGGAGGCCGGGGAGGAGCGTGAGGGACGGGAATGGGGTAGAACAGTCCCTCCATGACGCAACGGATACTGCCGTTTCTCGCACTGCTGCTGGCTTCGGGCTGTGCGTCGCAGCGCCTGGCTGGCGCGGACCTGGACCGCGTCCAGCGTCCGGCCTTCATCTCCCGCATCGAGGACGGGGCCGGCCCCAAGAGCCACGTGTTCCGCGAGGACTCGGCGTACCGGAACAAGCTCAAGAAGCTGGAGCCGGTGGAGGCGGACCGGCGGCTGACGGTGAAGCTGCTTCAAGCCGTCACGCGCTTCGAGATCTCCGAGCGCCTCCGGGTCACCACGTTGTCGCAACTGCCGCGTGAGTTCCCGTGGACGCACGTGGTGGACCCCGCGCGGGTGGCCTCGGTGCTGGAGAGCTTCCTGGTGGAGGAGGTGCCGGCCAACGCGCCGGACTACGACCTGGTGGCGTCGCTGGGCGCGGACACCATCGTCGAGTTCGTCATCCAGGACTACGGCATGCGCAGCGAAGACGGCCGCGCGGGCGCGTACCTGCGAGGCTATGGCCGCATGTTCACCCTGGACGGGCGCACGGAGGTGTGGCGCCGCCCGTTCGCCATGGACCAGGTGGCCGAGGGCAAGGAGCACCTGGACCCGTTCAAGGTGGGCAAGGACCCGTCACTCTTCCGCGCGGCGATGACGTCCATGCTGGACGAGGTGGCGCGAATGTTCGTGAAGGACCTGACGCCCACCGACCGCGGTGGCGCGCCGCCGCCCCGGGCTTCCGCGGCGGCTTCGGACGTGGTGCCCGGCAAGGCGGGCGCCTCGGCTCCGGCACCCGAGGCGACGAAGCCTCCGGAAGACGAGCTGGCGCCCGGCGAGCTGCCGGACCCCGACCCCTGAGTCACACGGCCTGCTTCAGAACAGCGCGTGCTCCACCAGGAGCACGCTCAGCCCGACGACGAAGCTGACGAGCGTCACCGGGAGGCCCACGCGGAGGAAGCGGAGGAAGCTCATGTTGACCTTCCCGCGCGCGGCCTCGAACACGATGAGGTTGGCCACGCTCCCCACCAGCGTGAGGTTGCCCGCCAGCGTGGAGCCCAGCGCGAGCACGTGCCAGCCCAGCTCCACGTCGTGCAGCGTGGGCACCCACGTCCGCGCCAGCATGACGAAGGGCACGTTGCTGAACAGGTTGGACGCCACCAGCGTCAGCCCCGCGAAGCCCAGCGTCTCCCGCAGGGGCGGGCCCGCCATGAGGGGCTCGAACAGGACGCGGATGTCCTCCGCGTAGCCGTGCTTGTTCACGCCATAGACGACCACGAACAGGCTGGCGAAGAAGAGCAGCAGCACCCAGTCCACGCGCTCCAGCGCCTCGCGTGGCTCGCGGCGGGCCAGGGCCATCACCAGGGCCGCGCCGGCCAGGGCGCTCCAGCTCATGGGCAGCCCGGCGAAGAAGGCCACGACAACCCCGGACAGCACCGTCAAGGTGAGCGCCATCATGCCCCGGTCCACGGGCGGAGGCGGAGGGTTGGGCTCGAATTGCTTCACGGGCAGGTCATGCCGGAACAGGTACAGGAGTCCGGCGGCGACCACCGCGGTGGAGAGCAGGGCAGGCAGGGCCATGTACGCCGCGAAGCTGGCGTAGGACAGCCCGGAGGCCCCCTGGATGAGCATGTTCTGCGGGTTGCCGGTGAAGGTCGCCACCGAGCCGCTGTTGCTGCCCATGCACACCGCGAGCAGGTACGGAGCCGGCGGCAGGCGCGCGTCCTCCACGGTGGCCAGCACCAGGGGCGTGAGCATCAAGCACACGGTGTCATTCACCAGGAACGCGGACAGCGCGGCCGAGATGAACGTCACGGCGAGCAGCAACCGCCGGGGCGTGTGCGCCTTGCGCACGGCCCACGCGCCCGCGGTGCGGAAGAAGGACGCCTGGGACATGTACGCCGCCAGCAGCATCATCCCCAGCAGGAGGACGATGGTGTCCGCGTCGATGGCGTGACGGTTCGCGTCGGCGCTGTGGTTGTAGACCTCGGCGGGAGTGACGACGCCGAAGACGACCATCAGCACGGCGCCCAGCAGCGCGCCCCCGGGGCGGTCCAGCTTCAGGTACGGAAGGCGCGCACCGGCGATGAAGACGTAGGTGAACAGGAAGATGGCGAGGGCCACGGCGCGGCACACTAGTGGAGTGCCCGCACGTCCGCCTCTGCGCGTATTGGCTGGAGCTCAAACCAATGAAGCGCGCTCCCGCGTTGTTTGCCTCGGTATACGTCTGTACAGTGCCCGGCCCATGAAGCCAGAGAAGGAACCGGGCGCTTTCGGAGGGGCCCGTCGCACGCCGTGGAACGCGCCTCGCGGGTTGGACTCCGTACTGGAGGGGTGGCGGTCGGACCGGCAGCTCCGCTCCTGCTTCGTCCTGGATGAGGCCACCCCCGCGCGGGCGGGCGTCTTCGCGCCCATTCCGGAAGAGGTGGCGCCCCAGGTGCGCGACGCGCTGGAGAAGCGGGGCATCCAGCAGCTCTTCTCGCACCAGGCGGAGGCGTACCGGCTGGCGCGGGCGGGCCAGAGCCTGGTCATCGCCACGCCCACCGCGTCCGGCAAGAGCCTTTGTTACAACCTGCCGCTGCTGGACCGCTTCGCGCGGGAGCCCCAGGCGCGGGCGCTGTACCTGTTTCCCACCAAGGCCCTGTCCAGAGATCAGGAAGAGTCCCTGCGCGCGCTGATGCGCGAGGCGGGCCTGTCCCATGGCGCCATCACCTTCGATGGGGACACGCCGGCGGATGCGCGCCGGGCCGCGCGGGAGCGCAGCGGTGTGCTGCTCACCAACCCGGACATGCTGCACACGGGAATCCTCCCGCACCATGCGAGCTGGGCGCGCCTGTTCTCCAATCTGCGCTACGTCGTCATCGACGAGCTGCACACGTACCGGGGTGTCTTCGGCTCTCACCGCCAACGTGCTGCGCAGGCTCCAGCGCGTGGCGCGCTTCCACGGCGCGGACCCGGTGTTCGTCGCGGCGTCGGCCACCATTGGCAATCCAGAAGCCCACGCGCGGCGGATGCTCGGGCGGGACGTGACGCTGGTGTCGGAGAGCGGGGCGCCTTCCGGCGAGCGCCGCGTCATGGTGTTCAACCCGCCCGTGGTGAACGCGGAGCTGGGCATCCGGGCCAGCTATCTCAAGACGGCGGTGCGGCTGACGGCCGACCTGGTGCGCGCGGGCGTGTCGACGCTGCTCTTCGGGCAGTCGCGCAACAACATCGAGGTGATGCTCAAGTACCTCCGCGACCGCTTCGTCGAGGAGAAGTTGGACCCGTCCCTCATCCAGGGCTACCGCGGTGGGTATCTGCCGGGCACGCGGCGCGCCACGGAGGCGGCGCTGCGTGCGGGCGAAGTGCGCTGCGTGGTGGCCACCAACGCGCTGGAGCTGGGCATCGACATCGGCTCGCTGGACGCGGTGGTGTGCGCGGGCTACCCGGGTTCGGTGGCGGCGCTGATGCAGCGATTCGGCCGGGCAGGGCGGCGCGGAGAGGAGCCTGGCGCTGCTGGTGACGTCGAGCGCGCCGCTGGACCAGTACCTCGCCGGCGACCCGCGCTTCCTCGTGGGCTCGCCGGTGGAGCACGCGCGCATCGACCCGGACAACGTGGAGATTCTGGTTCAGCACCTCAAGTGTGCGTCCTTCGAATTGCCGTTCGAGGAGGGAGAGCCCTTCGGGGACGTGCCGCCGGAGTCCACCACGGAGGCGCTCGGGTTCCTCGCGCAGCACGAGGTGGTGCACCCCACCGTGGGCGAGGCGGGCCGTCGCGTGTTCCACTGGTCCACGGATGCGTATCCGGCCAACCACGTGTCACTGCGCAGCGTGGGCTGGGACAACGTGGTCATCATCGAGAAGGGGACGGACCGGACGCTGGCGGAGATGGACTTCCGTTCGGCGCACACGATGCTGCACGAGCAGGCCATCTACCAACACGAGGCCGAGCAGTATCAGGTCGAGCGCTTCGACTACGAGAACCACAAGGCCTTCGTGCGGAAGGTGGCGCCGGACTACTTCACCGACGCGATGACCTACGTGCGCGTGCACGTCATCCAGGAGGACCAGGCCGCGCCCATGGGCCCGGACCTTCAGGCGGGCATGGGCGAGGTCAGCGTCATCGAGAAGGTCGTGGGGTACAAGAAGATCAAGTACCACACGCATGAGAACGTCGGTTACGGCGACGTGGCGCTGCCGGAGATGCAGATGCACACCACGGCGCTCTGGCTGACGGTGCCGGAGACGGTGGTGCGCGCCATGCGGGCGCCGCGACCGGCGGTCATCGACGCGCTTCGCGGCCTGACCACGGCGCTGCGCACGGTGGCGTGCGTGGGGTTGATGATCGACCCTCGGGATATCGGCAAGACACTGGGGAGCCGGGATGACGCGGAGGGACCGCCCCGCAAGGATGGTGGCGTGGGCTTCGACCCGACGCTGTTCTTGTACGACAACGTGCCCGGCGGCGTGGGGCTGGCGGCGCGGCTGTATGACCAGCGGGACGAGCTGCTGAACCGCGCGCGCCGGCTGCTGGAGTCGTGCACGTGCGAGGATGGCTGTCCGGCGTGTATCGGCCCTGCCGCGGGGGCGATGCCGGGGCAGGCGCCCGTGGACCCCCTTCCGCGCAAGCGACTGGCGCTCGAAGTGCTATCGGCGCTGGGCGTCGCGGGAATGCAGTAACCGGGAGGCGCGGCCGTGGACCTCAAGCGCAAGCTGGCGCGCCTGACGAGCGTGGGCCCCGGGGGCAAGTCACCCCCGAAGCCCCCGTGGCGGAGCCACAGGCCGAGCCCGCCGCGCGCGCGGATTCCATGCCCGCGCCTGGGGCCGAAGCGGGCGTGCCCGACGCGCTCGCCGCGCAGTTGGCGAAGCTGGTGCAAGCCCGGCGCATGGAGGCGCCGTCCACGCCCGCCGACGCGGAATCGCAGGCCGCCCGCACGGAGGGCACGGTGGAGGTCCCGGCAGCACGCCCCGTCACGGCCTCGACTCCACCCGCCCCCGAGATCCCCGCATCGACAGCCTGCGCCGGATGCTGTCGGACTGGTCGGAGCGTCAGGGCCGGCCGCCGCGCGCCGGGGCACGCCACCGCCAGCGCCCCCTGGCCCGCTGCCCGTGGAGTCCCGTGCCACGGCCCACGGCACGGTCCACATCTCCGAGCGCATCCTCTCCCCGGAACACCACCACGGCTCCGCGCCTCTCGCCGCGGCCCT
The DNA here is from genome assembly GCF_032612255.1 of Myxococcus sp. MxC21-1. Taxonomy (NCBI): domain Bacteria; kingdom Pseudomonadati; phylum Myxococcota; class Myxococcia; order Myxococcales; family Myxococcaceae; genus Myxococcus; species Myxococcus sp. MxC21-1. Next base: position 4,480,438 of record NZ_CP123278.1, on the reverse strand, counting down.
GGACGTGGAAGGCCCCCTGGTCGCCAGCCTCGCGCTGCACGCGGACCTGGCCGGCGTGGACTTCCAGCGGATGCTCTTCCTGGACACGGAGACCACCGGGCTCGCCGGAGGAACGGGCACCGTGCCATTCCTCGTGGGGCTGGCGTGGTTCGAGGGCCGCTCGCTCAAGGTGCACCAGCTCTTCCTGCGGCGCCTGGGAGAAGAGGCCCCCATGTTGCGCTCGCTCGCCGAGCGCATGGCCGCGTCCTCCTGCCTCGTCACCTTCAACGGCAAGAGCTTCGACTGGCCGCTCCTGCGGACGCGCTTCGTCCTCAACCGCGTCCCCGCGCCCGTGGAGCTGCCCCACCTGGACCTGCTCCACTGCGCCCGCCGCGTCTTCAAGCACCGGGGCGCCGGCACGCGACTGGTCCACCTGGAAGACCAGGTCCTCGGCTTCCGGCGCGTCGACGACGTGGACGGCTCGCTGATTCCCGACCTGTACTTCCGCTACCTGCGCGGCGGAGACGGCTCGGCGCTGACGCCCGTGCTGGAGCACAACGTCAACGACCTCCTCCTCCTGGCGGCCCTGCTCGGTGAGCTGGTCCGCCGCTTCCGAGCAGGGGCGCAGGCGCCTCCGTGCCCCGGGACGCGGACCCTCGCGACCTGCTCGGCTTCGCGGGCGTGGCGCTCCGGGCACGCGACTACGAGCGCGCCCAGGCCTTCGCCCGGGCCGCGGCGGCGGGGGACACCGGCGCCGTGGGCATCGAAGCCCTGGCCCTGGCCTCCCGGCTGTCACGCAAGGCGGGTGACGCCTCGGCCGCTGCGGCGCACCTGCACCAGGCACTGCAGACCGCCCAGGGCTTCCAGGCCGCGACGCTGCACCTCCAGCTCACCAAGCTGTACGAGCATGGCCTCAAGGACCTCGCGCGGGCGCTGCACCACGCGAAGCTGGCCTCGGCGGCGGAGCTGCCCGTGGACCACCACCGCCGAATCCTTCGCCTGGAGACGCGCCTGGCCCGGAGCACCCGGGCGGCCTCGCTGGACCTGGGAATGGGGAGCCCGCGCTCGGGGACCTGACGCTTCTGGGCTTCCGCACCACTGGAATCGGACAGTCGATCCAGGCGGGACGCTCGCCTCATTGTCAGACAGGCACATGATTGAGGCACACGCCACGGCCGTGCGCTATGAGGGCCCCATGAAAATTACCAAGGACAGCGTCGTCTCCATCGATTTCCGCCTCCACCTCGGCGACGGCAAGGCCGTGGACGAGAGCGAGCCGGGGGAGCCGCTCGTCTATCTGCAGGGGCACGAGGAAATCGTCCCGGGCCTGGAGAAGGCGCTCGAGGGCAAGTCGCGCGGTGACACCCTCCAGGTGACGGTGGGGCCCGACGAAGGCTACGGCGACTACGACCCGGAAGGCATCGAGGAAGTCCCGAAGACGGAGTTCCCGGAGGGCCTGGAGCTGGTGGCGGGCGGCGTGCTCAGCGCCACCGACCCGGACGGGGACGAGGTGGACTTCTTCATCAAGGAAGTGAAGGCCGACTCCGTGCTGGTGGACTTCAACCACCCGCTGGCCGGCAAGACGCTGCACTTCGAGGTCACCGTGCGGGACGTCCGCGCCGCGACGGCCGAGGAGCTGGAGCACGGCCACGCCCACGGGCCCCACGACGAGCACTGATTCGGACGGGCGCCTTCGCGGGCCCCTCCTTGCTTCGACGCCGGGCGTCCCCAAGACAGGACGCCCGGCGGAAGTCCTCCGCCTAGCCGCCCAGGAAGTCGGACGTGAAGGCGAAGGCGCCCATCATGTAGGGCAGGGCGCCGCCACGGTTCGGGTGGTTCAGGTACCACGCGAAGTTCAGCAGGATCGTCGGCCGGTTGAACGACGAGCCCTCGCGCGTGTTCAGGGCGTACGCCAGCATGGGGCCGATGCGCGTGTGGCTGTTGTCCACGTTCTGCGCGCCACCCGAGCCATCCTGGTAGCGCGGCCACACACCGCTGAAGCGGGCCCCCAGCGTGAGCTGCGGCGTCGTCAGCATCATCAGGTCGGTGTCATTGGTGAACACCCAGCCCCGGCCGGGGATGAGCGTGTCCAGCAGCGCGTCGTAGAAGGACGCACCGTTGCCCTCGCGCAGCGCCACGTTCCAGTACTCGATGGACGCCTTGCTCCGCACCACGAACGAGCCGAAGCGCGCCTGGAGCGTGGGCTCCACCATGTAGTGGTGACCCGAGGTGCTGTACGCGGCGTCCTCCGTCAGGTCGCGCGCGTCGTCGGAGAAGTCCAGCATCGGGTTGTTGTACGACTGGAGGAACCCGAAGGTGCCGAAGTACCGGACGTACTCATAGGTCGCCCGCAGGTTGAAGATGGCCAGCGGCTGAATCTCGAAGACGGGGCCAATCTTCACCGAGGCCGGGTTGGCCTTGATGGCGAACGCGCCGTTGACGAAGTTGTCGCGCGTCAACATGGACTCGCCGTCGAACATCCGCTTCTGGAGGACGAGCCGGTTCTGGGTCTCCATGCCCAGCGGGTTCCATCGCAGGAAGTTGATGTTGGCGAAATACAGACGGGTGTCGGGCCCCAGCGGCGGGAGCGTGGGGGCCGTGGGTGCGTCCGTGGGCTTGGGGGCTGTCTGCGGAGTCGACGGCAGGGCAGCGGCTTCGGGCTCTTCGGCGGCGGCTGGTGCGGAGAATCCCAGGCAAAGTGACAGGGAAAGCACGGACAGCGGTCGACGCAGCGTCATCGAGACACCTTCTCGGGGAGTGACGTGGGGGGGCGGTGTACAGCGGGGTCCTGCTCATCCGCGTAGCGCCGGCTGACATAGAAACCGAAGGCCGCCGCGGTGAAGTACATGATGAGGCTGTAGATGGCCGGGGGAATGGCCATGGTCGAGTTCGCCAGCAGCGTCGGGCTGAGCGCGATGGCAATCGCAAGCATTCCGTTGTGAATGCCAATCTCCATGCCAATGGCAACCGCTTGCCGCCGGGGCAGGCGCAGCAGGATGGGCACGAAGTAGCCCACCGCGAGGCTCACCAGGTTGAAGGCCAGCGCGGCCGGGCCCACCTGGCGGAAGAAGCTGAGCGCATTCGCGCGCTCCGTGTACACGGACGCTGCAATCACCGCGACGAGGAAGAGGGTGGACAGGATGCGAATGGGCTTGTCCATGCGCTGCGCCACGGCCGCGCTGCGCGAGCGGATGAACATGCCCAGGCTCACCGGCCCCAGCACGATCAGCACCACCTGCACGATCTTCGCGAACTGCATGGGGACCGCGCGGCCCTCGTCCATGAAGTGCGCCAGCGACAGGTTGATGATGAGCGGCAGCGTGACGAGCGACAGCGCGCTGTTCACCGCCGTCAGCGTGATGTTGAGCGCCACGTCACCGCGGGCCAGGTGGCTGAAGAGGTTCGCCGTCGCTCCGCCAGGGGACGCCGCCAGCAGCATCAGCCCCACCGCCAGCTCCGGCGGCAGACTGAACGCGTGGGCGATGAGCAGGCACGCCACCGGCAACACCAACATCTGGCAGCCGAGGCCCACCAGAATGGCGCGCGGATAGACAATGACCCGCTTGAAGTCCGCCAGCGTCAGCGTCAGGCCAAGCCCGAGCATGATGACGGCCAGCGCCAGCGGCATGAGGACCGCCGTGAAGACATTCGACTGCATTCGCCCCCCGGATGGAGTGTCCAGCGTTGAGCATTAGCGTCGCGCAAGAGTGCGGGGCGCTTCAAGCGTCTCCGCTCTCAAAGGTTGCTAAAAGTGGAGGCTACCCATGACGCCGTATGTCATTGATGCGCTGCGGCGCTGCGCATGAGCCGTCTATTCTCATCGTGAACCGACACGGCTTCGCGGTCGGGCGGGACCCGGCATGGGACGAGGGACGGGGCGCCGCTTCCCGAGACACCGGTGCCCCGGTCGATTACGACAGGGGCCATGAGCCGAGTCCTGGATGAGCTGTTGTCGCTCCTTAAACTGGAGAAAATCGAGGAAAATCTGTTTCGTGGCCGGAGTCAAGACCTGGGGTTCCGCCAGCTCTTCGGCGGCCAGGTGCTGGGGCAGGCGCTGTCCGCGGGCAGCCAGACGGTGCCGGCCGGCCGCCATGTCCACTCACTGCACGGCTACTTCCTGCGCCCGGGCGACGCGACGCTTCCCGTCGTCTACACGGTGGACCGTGTGCGGGACGGCGGCAGCATCACCACGCGCCGCGTCGTGGCCGTGCAGAAGGGCGAGCCCATCCTGACGATGATCGCCTCCTTCCACGGGGACGAAGAGGGCTTTGCCCACCAGGCGCCCATGCCGGAGGTGCCAGGCCCGGAGGCGCTGGCCTCGGAGCAGGAGCTGCTGAGCCGCTTGTCTGCCCGCATCCCGGAAGCCCTGCGAGAGAAGTTCCTGGGGGAGAAGCCGATTGAGATCCGGCCCGTGGCGCCGGTGGATCCGTTCAACCCGGAGGCGAAGGCGCCCATCAAGCACGTGTGGTTTCGCGCCAACGGCGACCTGCCGGAGGATCCGCAGGTGCACCGGTACGTGCTGGCCTACGCATCCGACTTCAACCTCATCAGCACTGCGCTCCTGCCCCACGCGGCCAGCTTCTTCCAGCCCCGCATCCTGGGCGCCAGCCTGGACCATGCCCTGTGGTTCCACGGAGACCTGAAGGTGAGCGACTGGCTGCTGTACTCCATGGACAGCCCGTGGGCGGGCAACGCGCGCGGCCTGTCGCGCGGCAGCGTCTACACGCGTGACGGCCGGCTGGTGGCCTCGGTGGCCCAGGAAGGGCTGCTGCGCATCCGCAAGCCCAAGGCTTGAGAAACGGGGACGACACCCCATACCGGCGTGTGGGGGCGAGCCCCCACCGCGCCCTCGGGAATCCACGAGGGCTGCAACTCTCCGGAGTTCCTTGTTCTTTCCGGGGTGGCACCCTCGTTGCTGGGCAATGCGACGGCTCAGACAACAAGGCCCCCCGTGCCGAAATCGAGAACCTGGGAGCTGTCGCGACGCAGCCTGCTGCGGGGTGCCGCGGGAGCGGCGCTTGCATTCGAGGACGAGGCCACCGTGCGCTACGTGGACGCGCGCTTCTCGGAGGGCGGACACCGGCTCCCCGAGCTGCTGGTGGCCGTGGCCCTCAGCGACAGCTTTCGCAACCGCTGCCCGGTGCCGGCCGCGGAGTAGAACGACGCACGGACCGTGAATACGGCGTTCGGACGGCCGTCGGGAGCAAGCGGGCATCCTCCGCTTGCTCTTGAAAGGTATTTCGATGCGTACCCGTCTCTGGCCCGTCGTCCTCGCCCTGCTCGCGCTGGGAAGCAGCGCCTGTGTCATGGCGCCCCTTCAGCCCGGGTACACCGAGTGCGGGGACTTCATGGGCGATGACCCCTGCCAGCCGGGGCAGTACTGCGCGGACGCCACGCTCAGCTATTGCGAACCCGGCTGTACCAGCGACGTGAACTGCGCCTCCAACCAGGAATGTGTGAAGGAGTACAGAGAGCAGGTGGGGACCTGCCTCAACATCTGCACGTCCTGCGAATACGATTGAGCCGGTGGGCAGGGCGCCCGCGGCTTGGGAGGTGACGTCGATGCGCGCGGTGGTGTTCCAGCACGAGGAGCACGAAGGGCCCGGCTTGCTGGGGCCGGTGTTGCAGGCGGCGGGCTTCACGCTGGTGAACCGCTTCCGCGCCGTGCGCCGGGAGGACGTGGACGCGGAGCTGCTGGTCGTCATGGGCGGCCGCATGGCCGTCTACGAATCCGAGCAGCATCCCTTCCTGCGGCAGGAGCTGGGCATCCTCATGGAGCGGCTCGCCTACGAGCGCCCATGCCTGGGCATCTGCCTGGGCGCCCAGATGCTCGCGGCGGCGGCGGGCGCGGACGTGTTCCCCGGGAAGAATGGCTTCGAGGTGGGCGTGGGCCCGATGCGATGGACGCCGGAGGCGCAGAAGGACCCCGTGGTGTCCGGGGCTCGTCCGCGCACGGTGGTGGCGCACTGGCACGGTGACTCCTATGCGCCCGTCCCGGACGCCACGCTGCTGGCGTCCACGGACCGGTACACCCAGCAGGCCTTCCGTCTGGGCACGTCCTACGGCTTCCAGTTCCACCTGGAGCTGACCGCCAGCGAGCTGGGGCGATGGATTGAACTCGAGGCGGACAGCCTCCAACAGCGCGGGAAGAACCTCCAGGAGCTGAAGGCGCAGCTGCCCAAGCTCAAGGCGGCGGAGGCCGACAACACGGAGGTGCTGCACCGCCTCGCGCACCACTTCGCGCGCGTGGCGGCGGGCCGCTGACGTGCTCGAGGGCTCGGACTAACGGAGCCCCTTGGGGCGGCGGGCCGCGCTCGCGGACGGTGACTCCATCTGGGAGGTGATGTCCGCGTCGCTGCCATCACCCCCTGGGACACCGTCCGCGCCGTACGACAGGATGACGGGGTTGCCGCCCTCATTCATGTACACGTAGTCGCGGTTCCACGGGTCCTTGGGCAGTCGCTCCAGCGAGCGCGCCTGGAGGAGTTCTTCCAGGCCGGCCTGGGTCTCCGGGAAGCTGCCAGTCTTCATGTAGTGGAGCTTGAGCCCCGTCTCCAATGTCTTGATGTCCAGTGCGGCGGTCTTCTGCTTGGCCTCCTCCAGGTTCGACATCACGGAGACGCCCACCGCCGCGGCGATGAGCCCGAGGATGGTGATGACGACCATGATTTCAATCAGCGTCAATCCGCGAACGTGACGACGCCGAGCGTTCAGCTTCTGCTGGGTTGGATTCATCTTTGAGTTGTGACCTCGTGTGACGTTGTGTCCGGCGCGTGCGTGCCCGACGTGTCGTCATGTCTGCCGGTGCAAGGGCGTTGCACATGCCGCGGGTTGCGTGCGCCTGGAGCAGGACTTCGGCGCCGGGCGCGGACGTTCGCCAGTGCAGTCGCCGTGCCTGGATGGAGCGCCGATCTCTCTGCCCGCGCCGCGTGACCGACTGTCGCTTTCCGCCCGCGGAGTGCCACTCCTGCGCAGGTAGATGCGGGTACGCATGACTCTCACCCTCCGGATTCGGCGCGGATGGACCGCGCCTTCAACGGAGGCCGTCATGAAGCCCCATCTTCCATTGCTCATTCTCCTGGGCGCCGCGGGTTGTGGCACCGAAGTCGATGATGCTGACGCCACGAGTGATGCCGACTTCACGAGTCAGGAGTCCGCCCTGAGTCAGAAGTGGGAGCTGTGCGGGAAGGAGGCCGTTCGATTGGCGGACATCCACCCTGGCCCCGTGGGGTCCAATCCGGCCGATCTGATCCACGGCGACCGAGTCCTCTTCTTCACGGCGGACGACGGGGTGCATGGACGCGAGTTGTGGCGAAGCAGCGGAACGGAAGGAAGCGGCACGTCGCTGGTGAAGGACATCTACCCAGGGCTGGCGGGGTCGGAGATTTCGAATCTCACTCGGGTGGGGAACCGGGTGTTCTTCGCCGCGGATGACGGCGTCCACGGCTACGAGTTGTGGGTGACCGACGGGACGTCGGCCGGCACGTACCTGGTGAAGGACATCTACCCGGGGCCGGAGGATGGGATTTTCCGTCCGAACCCCCTCTTCAGGAGGAACGAGCCCCTGCTGGTTGAGTTCGGGGGTGTCCTGTACTTCGGCGCGAACGACGGCGTGCACGGAAGCGAGCTGTGGCGCAGTGACGGAACGGACGCGGGGACGTACCTCGTCGAGGACATCGAGCCCGGCCCCGATGGCTCATTCCCGCGAAGCTTTGTTCGCGTGGGTAACGAGGCCTTCTACTTCGTCGCGGCTCAGCAGGGGCCCATCAACGACGAGATTCATCTCTGGCGTAGCACCGGAGTGCCGGGCGCCATTTCCGTCCTCACTCGGGCGGGCGATAACCTTCTCTTCAACTTCCTGGCCGTGAAGTCGCGGCTCTACTTCCTCTTGGATAACGACGAGGGCGAGGCCCGCTTGTGGAAGACGGATGGGGCCGCCTCGAACACGGAACAACTGCGGTCCTTCGCCGGAGAGTATCCGCACGACCTGGTGGCCCTGGGGAATCGAGTCGTCTTCAGCGCCGGGGACGGAGAGCCAGAGGGCGATGAGCTCTGGACCAGTGACGGCTCGCCGTTGGGCACGAAGCTGGTGAAGGACATCTGGCCAGGGCCCATGAGCTCCTCACCGAGCGCTCTGGCGGTTCTGAAGTCGCGAGTCTTCTTCGCCGCGAATGATGGCTCCGGGGAGGGACGTGAACTCTGGGTGAGCAACGGCACCGGCTCGGGGACCAGGCTCTTCAAGGATCTGGCGCCCGGTGGTGGCTCATCGGATCCCGAAGCGCTGGCCTCCATTGAAGGCACGCTGTTCTTCTCCGCGAGCGATGGGGTGCATGGGCACGAGCCCTGGGTGAGCGATGGCACCCGTTCGGGCACGAAGGCGCTGCGAGGTCTGGCGCACGGGAGCGCTTCCTCGTCGCCTCGCGACTTCGTGCGCTCAGGCTGGGACGTGTTCTTCTCGGCGGATGACGGGAAGACTGGACGCGAGCTGTGGGCCTTGCCGTTCCGTCCGAAGGGGGAGTGCAAGCAGCACCACGCCCACTGAGCTTCGGCGCCCACGCCCAGCCCCTCTTGGTAACAACGATTCCAAGGGGTTGGGTTCCCCGGATGGGTGGAGGTCGAAGGATCAGCCCCTCGTGCGTTAATAAAGTGTCAGTTGAAACCTGCCGCGGGGACAGGTCTCGACGAGGGGGAACATGGCGCCGACGTACGACGCGCTGGTCATTGGCACCGGCTTTGGGGGAGCGGTGGCGGCGTGCCGGCTGGCACAGGCGGGCCTGACCGTGCGCGTCCTGGAGCGGGGCCTGCGCTACCCGAAGGGGAGCTTTCCCCGCGACTGGAGCAACCCGCTCAATGGCTGGCTGTGGCGGTACGGCCAGGGCCTCTTCGACGTGAAGCTGCTACCGGGGATGAGCATTGTCCAGGCCGCGGGCTACGGCGGCGGCTCGCTCATCTACGCCAACGTCCACCTGCGCCCGCCCGCGGAGACCTTCGACACCGACTGGCCGGAGGGCTACAGCCGCGCCGCGCTGGATCCGTACTACGACCTGGTCGCGTACATGCTGGACCTCCAGCCCATCACCGCGTCCGCGCGTGGCCTGCCCACCAAGGCGAAGCGGATGCGGGAGGTTGCGCGCAAGCTGGGCCGCGAGCAGCAGTTCTTCTACCCGGACCTCGCCGTGCGCTTCGCCCCCGCTGGCGAGCCGATGGCCAACAAGTTCGGCGTCGCCCAGGAGGGCTGCAACTACTGCGGCGAATGCGACATCGGCTGCAACGTCCGCGCGAAGAACACGCTGGACCTGAACTACCTGGCCGTCGCTGAACAGCAGGGCGCGGAGATGACCACCCAGGCGGAGGCCACGCGAATCGAGCCGCTGTCTCCCGCGGGCTATCGCGTCACCTATACCGACCATGCCGCGGGCGGCGCCGAGCGCACCGTGGAGGCTCGCCGCGTGTTCCTGTGCGCCGGCACGGTGAACACCACGGAGCTGCTGCTGCGCTGCCGCGACCAGTGGGGCACGCTCCCGCGCATCAGCGACCGGCTGGGGTGCCGCTATTCGGCCAACGGCGACTTCCTGGCCTTCGCCTTCGAGACGCGCGAGGTGTGGGAGCCGTCCGAGGGCCCCACCATCACCACCAGCCTGGTGGTGGACCAGGGGCAGGGCGCGGACAAGACGTGGTTCCTCTTCCAGGAAGGCGGGCACCCCGGGCAGGCGGCGGGGCTGCTTCAGGTGCTGGACATGAGCCGGGACTTCCGTGTCCCCGCGGACCTGCTCCAGAAGCAACTGGTCCGCGCCCTGCGCCGGCGCTCCCAGCCTGAAACCGTCATGGGCAAGGAGCGCGGGCGCTTCCAGGCCGTGTTCCTGGCCATGGGGAGGGATCGCGCCAACGGGCGGCTCGCGCTGCGGCCTTTGACTCGGGACATGGAGGTGCGCTGGGACGTGCCTTCCAACCTGCCGCTGTACCGGACGCAGGAGCAGATCTGCCAGGACATCGCTCGGGCGCTCGGGGCGCGCGCCGTCTTCAACCCCCTATGGGATCGGCTTCACATCCCCGTGTCCGTCCACAACCTGGGCGGCTGCACCATGGCGGAGGAGCCGGCCTACGGTGTGCTGAACCCGGACGGTGAGGTGCACGGCCACCCTGGGCTGTACGTGCTGGATGGCGCCGCGCTGCCCGCGAGCACCGGGGTGAACCCGTCATCCACCATCGCCGCGGTGGCGGAGCGCAACGTCGAGGCCGCGATCCGGCAGGTGCTGGGGAACCCCTCCTGGACCGCCCCTGAGCGGGCCGGAACGGCTTCGGGCCGGGCGGCGGCGGAACCGTTCCGCGCGTCGATGCGGATGAGCACGAGTGTGGCACCCACGCGGGTGGTGCCAAGAGAGGATCCGATGCGGAGCGTGGTGATTCCAGAGGGAGGCACGGTGCTGTCGCCAACGCCCGTGGTGGGGCTGCGCTTCACCGAGCGGATGCGCGGCTTCATCAACCACGGCCACCTGCCGGACACGGATTACGCGGGCGCCGAGGAGGAGGGCAAGTCAGAGGGCAGGGTGGCCGAGTTCATCCTCACCATCACCTTGCCCAACCTGGACCGCTTCCTCGCGGAGAAGGCCCATTCCGGCATCGCGCAAGGCACCGTCCACGTCCACGGCCTCACGCCTCCTGGCGGAGCGAAGGTGGACCACGGCGTCTTCAACCTCTTCGTGGACACGGACAGCTACTACGAGCGGCGGATGCTCTACCTGTTGCCCTTCACCGGCATGGACGGCCAGCAGTACCTGCTGGATGGCTACAAGCATGTCCGGGACGACGACGGCTTCGACATGTGGTCCGACACGTCCACGCTCTACACCGTCATCCGCCGGGGCAGCGACCGGCACGCGCCCGCGGTGGCCAGCGGCATCATCCGTCTGGGCATGCCGGACTTCCTCCAGCAGCTCACGACCTTCGCCGTGCTGGGAACGACGTCACCGCTGGCGAAGGCCCAGGCCGTGAAGCGTTTTGGGAGCATGTTCATGGGCAACCTCTGGGACGTCTTCGCGCGAACCAAGCTGGAATAAGAGAGGCGCATCGTGGCGAAGGCATCGCGGTACGACGTGGTCGTCGTGGGCTCCGGCTTTGGGGGGTCCATCAGTGCGCTGCGCCTGGCTCAGGCGGGCAAGTCCGTGCTGGTCCTGGAGCGCGGCAAGCGCTACCGGCCCGGTGACTTTCCCAGGGACGTGACGCGAACGGACGAGGTGCTCTGGCGCCATGCCACGCGGCGCAAGGCGCAGGGCCTCTATGACGTGCGCTTCCTGTCCGGCATCGGCACGGTGACGGCCAGCGGCGTCGGCGGCGGCTCGCTCATCTACGCCAACGTCCACGTGCGGCCGGACGCCAACGTGTTCGAGGACCCGCGCTGGCCCCGGACGTACCGCCGGGACTCGCTGGAGCCCTACTTCGACAAGGTGGCGCGGGAGCTGCGGTTGAATCCGGTGCCGCCCTCGATGCCGCTGCGCAAGCGCGACCTCTTCCAGCGCGCGGCCCGGGGCATGGGGCGCGAGACGTTCGACCCGCCCGTGGCCGTGGCCTTCTCGGAGCCGCCGGGACCGGGCCGGCGCGTGTGCCAGCTCTGCGCCGAGTGCGAATTCGGCTGCCAGCACGGCGCGAAGAACACCATGGACCTGACGTACCGGCGCGGGCGGAGGCGCTGGGGGCGCTGGTCCTGGCCCGTACGCTCGTCTCCCACGTGGAGCCGGTGCGGGATGGGTACCGCGTCCACTGCCAGGACCTGGTGTCGGGAGAGCGGCACACCGTGGAGGGCTCGCGGGTGGTGCTGGCCGCGGGGACGCTGGGCACGGTGGAGATATTGCTGCGCAGCCGGGACGTCGCGCGGACGCTGCCTCGGGTGAGCCGGCGGCTGGGCCATGGCTATTCGGGCAACGGGGACTTCCTGGCGTCGATGCAGGGCGCGCGCGAGGACATCCAGCCCTGGGTGGGCCCCGACGTGTCCACCGTGATGCGCTTCACCGACCGGCAGCCGCGCTTCACGCTGGTGACGGCCACGTTCAACCAGCCCGCCACGGAGGTCCTCGCGGGCCTGGGGCAGCCGAACCTCGGACGGCTCCAGGGCCTGGGGGCACCGCTGTGGACCTGCCTGGGTCCAGCCGTTCACGCGGCGCTCAAGAAGGGGCTGATGAGCCGGCCCATGCGTACCAACGTGGATGCGGCTCGCACGTCCAACCTGTTCGGCATCGGCCAGGACAACGCCAATGGCCGGATGCACCTCGATGACGGGCAGCTCGACGTGTCGTGGGACTTCGCCGGGGAGAACGCGGAGTTGGTGCGGCGGATGACGGACGCGATGCGGGACCTGGCGGCCCAGTACGGTGCCACCTTCGCGCCGCTGATCACCTGGCAGCTCTTCAAGCGGCCTTTCACGGTGCATTCGCTTGGCGGTGCCCATCTGGCGGAAGCTCCCGAGCGCGGCGTGGTGTCCACCGAGGGAGAGGTCTTCCACTATCCCGGGCTGCACGTGGCGGACGGCTCCGTCATCCCGACAGCCATCGGCTTCCACCCGGTGATGACCATCAGCGCGGTGGCCGAGCGCATCGCCGAGGCCGTGGTGCACGGATTCTCATCCCATTCGAGGAGCGCTTCATGAACACGCTTCCTTCCGCCGAAAGGCACGACTTTCCCGCGGGCGACGGCGTCCCGTTGCAGCTCACGCGTTACCAGGGCGGCGCGAAGGGGCCCGTCCTCCTCGTCCATGGCGCGGGGGTCTGGAGCGGCATGTTCATGCTGCCCACGGTGCGGGAGAACTTCGTGCAGCACCTGGTGCGCCACGGCTACGACACCTGGCTTCTGGACTGGCGCGCCAGCGTGGAGTTGCCGCTGCGGCAGTTCACGCTGGATGACGCCGCCCGCCACGACATGCCCGCCGCCGTCCGGTGGGTCCGCGAGCGCACCGGCGCGGACTCCGTGCAGGCGGTGGTGCACTGCGCGGGCTCGGCGACGTTCTTCATGGCGATGGCGGCGGGGCTGCTGCCGGACGTCCAGAGCGTGGTCGCCTCGCAGGTGGCGCTGCATCACATCGTCCCGCCTTCGACGCAGCTCAAGGCGATGCTGCGGTTGCCGGACGTGCTGGACATCACCCGCGACTATCTGACGCCGGACGAGGACCCGAGCAGCCCCTTGTTCCAGGCCGCCTTCGGCGCCTTCGTGGACCTGTGGCGTCATGAATGCGACAGCACCGTCTGCCGCCGTCTGACGTTCATGTACGGGCAGCTCTTCCGGCACGCGCGCATCAATCGGGAGACGCATGACCGGCTCGACGAGCAGTTCGGCCCCTGCAACATGCTGACGTTCCGTCACCTGGCGCAGATGGCCCGCTCGGGCTACGCGGTGGGCTTCGACCATGGCCGGGAGGAGAACCTCCGCCGCTATGGCCGTGAGCGCCCGCCGTCGTACCTGCGCGCGGAGCACCTGAAGCGTCCCATCACCTTCGTGTCCGGAGAACAGAATGGCACGTACATGCCCGCGTCCACGGAGCTCACCTACGAGTGGCTGCGCGAAGAGAACGGTGCGTCGTATTACCGGCGGAAGGTTCTGGCGGGGTACGGCCACCTGGACACCTTCATGGGAAGCACTGCGTCGCAGGATACGTATCCGGTGATACGCGACGCGCTGGAGGCCATGGCCTGAGCGGAGACGGCGCCCTGAGCACTCGCGCCGCTACGCGCCTTCGGCCACCGCGGGCAGTGCCTCGCCCGGTGCCTCCGAGACTGACGTCTCATCCCACCCGATGTAGCGCACGCCCTCCAGGGGCTCGGGCGCGTGGAACTCCAGGGCGCCCACGGTGGACGTGAGCCGTCCGTCCGGTCTCCACGCCGCGAAGGGATGGGGGCGGGTGAAGCGCTCCAACTCACAGGTGGCCACGTCGCTCTGGGCCACGTGGACGTCCCAGCCCGTCGGGTCCCGGTAGACGTAGCCCACCAGTGTCTTGGGATCGCACCACGCGCGGCCCTTCACGGCCACGGTGGCCGAGCGGGCCTGGAAGCACAGCTCACCCGGCTGCGGCGACTGCAGGCGTGTGAGGAGCATGTCCGGGGCCTCGTGGAACCGGTGTTCCCGCCGCGCGGTGCGCAGGTAGATGGGCGACAGCCGGGGACTGAGCGGATGCTGGCGGGAGCGCACGGACAGCACCTCCAGGCGGGCCTCTGGGTCCTCCTGGAAGCGTGGCACGTAGAGCCACGTCAGCTCCTCCAGCCGGCGGTGTCCCCACAGGTGCTTTTGGAGCCCCGGCGCGCCCTGGACGTCATACCGGTGCCCGTCCACGGTGACGGCGCCGGTGAAGGCGATGTCGTCATGGGCATGGGCCACGTGCGTCGTGAGTGGCAGCAGGTCGGCGCCCCGAGGAGCACGCCGCACCGCCTCCGCAGTCTCCGGCGTGTAGCGCAAATCCCATTCGATGGAGTGGCCTCCCGAGGCGACGCGACCATGGCACCGGCCCGGCGCGAGCTCCGCGTCACCAATCCGGATGCCGAAGCGGCCCGGGGCCTCGGTGGAGAAGCGGGAGAGGGGATGGATGGCCTTCAGCCCCAGCGCGGGCGTGGCGGTGGCGCAGTCGAAGGCCGCCGCCCATAGCAGGGCGCGAGGCTCACCGGGTGCTCCCGGCGCGGGGGTGAAAATCGTGTAGCGGAACCACCAGGCGCGCTCGCCCCCAGGGTCGAGCACACACAGGAACCAGATTTCGAAGAAGCCTTGCTGCCCCTTCCAGCGCGGAAGATTGGCGCGCTCGCTCGACGGCATATCGTCCCCCCCTCGCCAACGGCGCCAGAGCGCCATCGCGGGACTACCGTCGCAGAGGGGCGGCACCCAGGGCAAGCCGCCTCAGCGGCCCGAGTCCTTCCAGGAGACGCGGTACGTGACGCAGTGTTCGTCGAAGGAGCGGACGTCCACCGACGCGGCCACGCCACCGGCGGCCCGGGACATGGCGAGCATGACGCCCTGCTTGAAGTAGCGCAGCATTCCGGGCTCGTTGAGCCAGACCTCGGCCTCCGTCGGGCCCGTCTCCGTGATGCGGACCTCGGTGTAGTTGTTGCTCGTCCGGAATCCGTGCTGTGCCTTCGACAGCATCCGCCAGGGCCCCAGCAGCTTCATCACCCCGAGCAGGGCGCGGCCCATGAGCGTGTCGCGGTAACCGTCAATCATCCGCTCGCCGAGCATCCGCCACGCCACCTCGTCGGGCTCCTGGGGGTGCAGCGCCTTCGCTGTCAGCGTGACGCAGCGAATCCACGACTCCAGGGAGTAGGCGGGGAGGAGTGGCCGGTCCAGATCCAGTCCCTCGCTTCGCAACTGCTCTTTGAGCAGGGGCGTCACCCGCCCGGAGAGCCCCCGGACGAAGAGCCCTTCCACGATGGGAGGGAAGACGAGTCGTTCGGCCATGGCGTGCATTCCAGCCCGGGCTGTACCGGCTGGGTCAAGCCAGGCCCCTGACGTTCTGTGCGGCTCTGACATACGTGGTTTGCGCACCTATCACAGTGCCGGTCCGCCGGGGGTGCGCACCGGGGCCTATGCGGCAGGTTGTCCCGCCGGGCGCTTCGCGTAGCGTTCCGCCAGGAGCGAGCACACGAGGAGCTGGGCTTGATGATAGAACATCAACGGTAGGACGATGAGCCCCAGGGCGGGATTGGCGCCGAAGAGCAGCCGCGCCATGGGCACCCCTGAGGCCAGTGTCTTCTTCGACCCACAGAAGACCACCGTGATTTCGTCCTCCTTGGAGAAGCCCAGCGCCCGAGCCGTCCGCGTGGTCAGCATCAGCACGATGGCCAGGATGATCATCGCGCCCACGAAGGCCACGCCCAGCACCGCCGCGCCGTAGTCGGAGAACAGGCCCGAGGCGATCGAGTCACAGAACGACGAATAGACGAGGAGCAGGATCACCACCCGGTCGAAGGCATTCGTGTAAGGCCGGTAGCGGGCGAACCAGCCGCCCACCAGCGGGCGCAGCAATTGCCCCAGCGCCAGGGGGAGCAGCAGGAGGAGCGACAGCTTGAGAATGGCCTGGCCCATGGGCAGGGAGTGCCCGGTGGCGCTGGCGAACAGGCCGATGATGAGCGGCGTCAACACGATGCCCAGCAGGCTGGACAGGCTGGCGTTGAAGATGGCGGCGGGCACATTGCCTCGAGCGACGCCCGTCATCGCGACGGAGGAGGAGATGGTCGACGGCACCGCGCAGAGATAGAGCAGCCCCAGCGACAGGTCCGCTGGCATCCAGCGGCCCACCAGCACGTCGCCCAGCCACCACAGCAGTGGAAACACCACGAACGTGAAGACCTGGACCACCACGTGGACGCGCCACGTCACCACGCCCGCGCGGAGCTGGGCCGCGGGCAGGCCCAGGCCGTGGAGCAGGAACACCGCGAAGATGCCCACGTCGGCGACGACGTCCGCGTGCATCGGTCCGCCCGACGTACCGAACTCCGGGAAGAGCGCGGCCAGGATGACGGCGCCGAACATCCCCAGCAGGAACCAGTCCCGGGCAAGTCGTTTCACGAGGCGAAGGGGCATGTTTGCCCCCCCTTACTCCGGGCAGCGGCGGACCTCTACCGCGGAGTGCGCGGGGCGGGCAGGTGGAGACATTGCCGACGCCCGCGCCATGCTCCACCATTCCGATATGAACATGAAGCCGCATTCATGTTGGTGCCCGCTGGTCAACGGTGCGGCTCACGGAATCGGCCTCGCGGTGACGAAAGCCCTCACGGCGCAAGGAGTGGGCACCAGCGGCCTGTCTGGCGTGCCCAGGGCCGGCTGCACGCCAACGTGTCTGGCCGGCTGCTTGCGGCGACGCGCGACTGCGTTACCTGAAATACATGACCGAAGTGAACGCAAGCTCGCGTGACTACACGCTTCCCGAGGGGTGCCCCGTCTGCGCGGCGGACCTGCCCGTGCGCGTCACCGCCTCCGGTCCCAGCGCCGTGTGCCGCCATTGTGGCTGGCTGGGCCGCCCCCTCATCACCGTGACCCATCGAGGCCTGCGCGTCAGCTACGACGGCGCGCAGGCTTGAGCATCGCGGGACCTCAGCTCGCGGGCGCCGCTGGTGGCTCCTTCGTCTGCGCGAAGGACTCCAGGCGGTCCACCCGCCGTAGCTCGGGAAAGGCCCACGCCCAGAGCGCGACCACCGCCAGCGTGCCCACCGCGCCCGCGACCACCGCGGGTACGGCGCCCACGTACTCGGCGAACCCGCCCGCGCGGAACTCGCCCAGTTCGTTGGAGGCGCCAATGGCCATCATGTTCACCGCGCCCACGCGGCCGCGCATGTCGTCCGGGGTGGCCATCAACTCCAGCGTGTGGCGGACCACGACGCTGATCATGTCCGCGGCGCCTGCTATCGCCAGCGCCGCCAGCGACAGGGGCAGCGAGCGGCTCATCCCGAAGACGAGCGTGGCCGCGCCGAAGATGGCGACCGCGATGAACATCTTCCGGCCGGTGTTGCCGCCCATGGGCCGCATGGCCAGGAAGACGGCCACCACCGCTGCGCCGAACGCGGGCGCACAGCGCAGCAGCCCCAGTCCCCATGGCCCTGTGTGCAGGATGTCCCGCGCATAGATGGGCAGGAGCGCCACCGCGCCACCGAAGAGCACGGCGAACAGGTCCAGGGTGATGCTGCCCAGCAGCAGGCGCTGCCGTCGAACGAAGCCGAGTCCCGCGACCAGGGTCGACAGGGAGAGGGGCTCGGCGGACGCGCGCCCGGTCCGCACCTTGAGGATGAGAATCCAGATGACGGAGAGGGCGCACAACGTCGCGGAGGCCGTGTAGGCCCCCGCGGCGCCGATCCAGCCATAAAGGATGCCGCCCACGGCCGGGCCGCCAATGGTGGCCACCTGCCACGTGGTGGAGTTGATGGCCACGGCGCGAGTCAGGTGCTCGGGCGGCACCAGATGCGGGGTGAGCGCGGAGCCCGCCGGGGCATGGAACGCGCGCGCCGCGCCGAAGAGCACCAGGACGCCATAGACGAATCGCACGTCGCGGATATGGCCCAAGGTGAACGCGAGCAGCAGCAGGCTGCAGACCAGCATCACCGTCTGACACACCGCCAGGATGGTCCGCCGATCCACGCGGTCCGCCACCTGGCCGCCCACCAGACACAGCGACAGGAACGGCAGGAACTGCGCCAGCCCCGTATAGCCGAGCGCGAGCGCGCTGCCCGTGAGCTCGTAGACCTGCCAGCCAATGGCCACCGACTCAATCTGGACGGCCAGCACCGCGCACAGGCGCGCCAGCAGATAGAAGCGGAAGTCTCGATGTTGGAAGATGGAGAGCCCGGAAGCCGCAGCCTGATGAGTCATGCTGGCGGCGCTGTAATCCACGGGCCCGTCGCGCGCCACCGTCTGCCTGTGTCGGCACCCAAGGCGGCAGGGGCATGGGTACGCCAAGGTCGCTGTGATACCTTCCTTTCCCGATGAACAAGGACGCGAAGGACGGGGTGAACCAGGTCTCCACGCCACGCTCGGCGCCACGCCTCCTGGGACGCGTCATCGCCGTGATGCTGCTGACGGTCCTGGGCGGCTGCCGCAAGTCCGATGCGGAGCGAGCCGCACAGGAGCGGGAGGAAATCGAAGCGCGCATTCGCGACGCCTACTCGCTGGTCCCGTACCGGGCGCTCAAGCTGACGATGCGCGCGGAGGGTCAGCCGAACGCTCCCGCTGAGATCGCCGCGCTCTGGCAGACGCTGGCGGCCACGCGGGAGCTGCCGGCGAAGGCTGCCTCCGAGGAAGAAGCGCTCCGTGTGGCGAAGGCGTACCTGGACCTGGGCGTCGCGTTCTACAAGGCCAAGAAGACGCTGGAGCAGCGCGACGAGGACGAGTTCCCCCTCCTGTGGAACCGCTTTCAGCCGGACCAGCCGCCTCCGCTGCCGGGTTACGACGCGGGCCAGGAGCACGCGTTCCTCTCCTCGCTGTGGTTCGTGCTGGACGCGGCGGACTCGGGCAACCGTGTCCCCGCGACCGACCTGGTGCTCTATGAGCTGTCGCGCGCCACGCCTCAGCCCGCGTGGCCGCCAGGGCTGCGCGTGTCGGTTCGCGGCAGCCGGGGGATGGCTTTCTGCGGCGCGGGCTATCACTACGCGGCCGAGGAGGAGCTGAATGCGTTCCTGTCCGAAGCCGAGGCGCTGCCCGCCAGCGACTTTCCAGCGATGCGGAATGCCACGCCGGCACAGGTCCGCGAGACGCTGCTCGCCACGGGCTACTTCCTGCGGGCCTGGAACCGCATGGGGCTCAAGCGCGAGCGTGCGGCGGAGGACGACCTCGAGCGGGGCCTGGGCTCCCTTGAGAAGCTTGGCATCGAGAATGAGCTGACGTGGTGGGGCTGGGCCTTCATCCATTTCCGACGGGAGCGCTACGACGAATCCGCGCGCTACCTCGACACCCTGGCGAAGAGTCCGTACCTGGGCGAGACCGAGCGGCGTGACCTCCAGGCCAGCGCGGACGCGATGCGCAAGCACGGCGAACGGCTGCCCATCTTCCTCCAGGCGCGGGCTGCCGCCATCCTGGGACAGGCGCTCGTGGCGAGGGCAGGGGGCCCGGAGAAGATCCTCGTCACGCTCCTGGGACCGGAGCGGGCAGGGCAGGTCCTGGCGCCCGTCCTGTGGATGGACCGGGTCCGTCAAGGCCTCGCGCAGCGCTCCATGGACGACTTCGCCCACGAGGCGGGGGATTCCTTCGAGGGCGTGCGGGCCGCCGGTAGCAAGGGCCTGAGCGCATTGAAGGAGAAGCTGCTGGGCGGCGGGGGAGACACGAAGACGGCGGCGGAGAGTCCTCCGTAGGTTGTTGGCGGGGCGCTGGCGGCCCGTGCTATCCGCTGACGCCACCATGAGTCCGACGAAGAAGGCCGCCGCGAAGAAGGCGCCCGCCGCTGAGCTCCCCACGATTGCCTTCGCGTCGCCCGCGGAATGGGCGTCCTGGCTCGAAGCGAACCATGCCTCGTCGCGCGGCCTCTGGCTGAAGCTGGCGAAGAAGGGCTCGGGCATTGAATCCGTCACCTACGCCGAGGCGCTCGACGTCGCGCTCGCGTGGGGCTGGATTGACGGTCAGAAGAACGCCTTCGACGACACCGCGTGGCTCCAGAAGTTCACTCCCCGGGGCGCAAAGAGCGTCTGGTCCAAGATCAACTGCGAGAAGGTGGAAGCGCTCATCGCCGCGGGCCGGATGAAGCCGTCGGGCATGGAGGTCGTGGAGCTCGCCAAGAAGGATGGCCGCTGGGACGCCGCCTACGCGTCGCAGAGCAAGGCCACCGTGCCCGAGGACCTGGCCCTCGCCCTGGCCGCGAATGCGAAGGCGGCCGCGTTCTTCGCCACGCTCAACGCGGCGAACCGGTACGCCATCCTGTGGCGCGTCCACACCGCGAAGAAGGCGGAGACGCGGGCTCGGCGAATCGAACAGCTCGTCGAGATGCTGGCCCGGCACGAATCGCTGCACGCCTGAACGGGGACGAGCCCCGGCAAGTCCCATGCCGCTACCCGGCACCGCCCGTGTGCCGGAGGGCCGTGCGACGGACCTGCCGGAAATCCGGCACCCTGCCGGAACCCCGGCGGTGACCCGACCCCTCGGGGTGGTTTCCCGCGCACGTCACCTCCGCGCTTGCCTCACGCAACTTCATCCTTTTTCACGAAAGTGCGCCTGGAGCCCATGGCACGGTGCGTTTCGCCGCTTCCTCGCGAAGTGGCGCGCCCCGGTGAATGGCCGGACAGCCGGTGGCATCACCATTGCTCCAGGCCGGATGCGTTTCAGCGTCCACGCATCCGCCAAGGGGAAGTCAATCCATGTTGCTCGACATGTACCTGTACTTCGGCTTGCCACTGCGGCCCGCGCCGCGCCGCGCTGCGTCCCAGGCCAGCCAACCCCGCACCTCCTCCACCGAGCGCACGGCGACGGGAGGGCAGAGCGTGTCCGGGGTCCGCGCCCCGGAGCGAAAGGCGGCGCCCCAGTTGACGGTCATCGAGGGGGGCGCGGCTGACATACGATGAGCGGGGAGGCGTGAGCGGGAGAGGCCCCATGGACTCGCGGACCCAGCGCTACTTCGAGGACATCCAGCTCAAGCACTTCGGGCGCCTGTTCGGCCGGCTCGTTCGTGTCCGCCTGTTCCTGTCGCTGTTGCTGCTGCTGTCCGCCGTGTGTGTCGCCGTCATCGACGGCGCGCCCTGGCGATGCGTGTTCATGAGCGTGGTGGGGGTGGGCGCCTTCACCTACTTCTTCCATGAGTTCCGCCGCTTCCAGCGCGACGGCGTTGACGCGCGCAGCGTGCCGCTCAATCTGTGGATGGGGCAGATCATCCTGACGAGCATCATCGTGGGGACAGGCGGCATCGCCAGCCCCGTGCTGCCCGCCGCGCTGCCCCTGGGCTTCTTGTCGAGCCTGGCGGCGACGCCCCGGGATCGCTCGCGGCTGTTGATGGCGCAGCTGTCCACGCTGATGGCCGTCTCCTTCGTCCAGATCTCCGGGCTGGTTCAGGGGCTGCCCCTGTGGTTCCTCGGCGCGCCGTCGTCCGTCCTGCTCGTCGCGGGCGCCCTCGTCACCGCCATCATGCTCTGCGTGTGCAGCGCGGCGGGCGGCGCCATCCGGACGACCTTCGACAACATGCTGAGCGAAGCGCTCGCCAGCCGCGACGAACTGCTGGCCACGCATCGCTCGTATGCGGGCGCCCTGGAGGCCATGTCCGGAGAGATTGCCCACGAGCTGAAGAACCCGCTGGCCACGGTGAAGGGCCTCACCCAGCTCATGGCGCGCGAAGCAGGTCGCGCCCAGCCCGCCGAACGCCTGCAGGTGCTGTCGGGCGAGGTGGTGCGGATGCAGGGCATCCTGGAGGAGTTCCTCAACTTCACTCGGCCGCTGGTGCCTTTGACGGTGAGCCCCGTGGACCTGGGCGCGCTGTGCGACGAAGCCCTGGTGCTGCACGAAGGGCTGGCGGCGGGCCACGGCGTGCGGCTGGAGCGCAAGGGCACGGAGGGTGTGGAGGCCGTGTGTGACTCGCGCAAGGTGAAGCAGGTGTTGATGAACCTGCTGCACAACGCCATCGAGGCCTGTCCCACGGGCGGGCGTGTCACCGTGGAGGTCCGCGCGCTGCCCGTGGGCGAGGCCCGCGTCTTCGTGCGCGACTCAGGGCCTGGACTGGCCTCCGAGCTCGAGGCCCGTGTGTTCGACGCGGGCGTGACGACCAAGGCCAAGGGCTCCGGCTTGGGCCTGACGGTGGCGCGCGCCCTGGCGAGACAGCACGGCGGAGACGTCACGCTGACGAATACGGTAGGAGGCGGATGCGAGGCGGCGTTGACGCTTCCGCGAGAGCTGCCAGCGGAGATCCTGCGGCCACTGCACGGAGTCGCGAATGTGGGATGAGGCCAGGGAGGGTGGCACCACGCGCGTCCTGGTGGTGGATGACGACGCGGGCGTTCGCTTCACGCTGCGGGAGATGCTCAAGAGCCTCTCCGGTGTCGAGGTGGATGAAGCCGTGGATGGCGAGGATGCGCTGGAGAAGCTGTCGGCGCGGCCCTACGAGCTGGTCATCTCCGACCTGCGCATGCCTCGGATGGACGGCATGGCGCTGGTTCGCCGGCTGAGTACGTTCCCCCGGTCGCCTCGCGTCATCGTCATCACCGCGCATGGTTCCGAGCGCTTCGCGGTGGAGGCCATGAAGGCGGGGGCCTACGACTACTTCCGCAAGCCCTTCGAGGTGGATGAGCTGCTGGCGGTCGTCTCCCGCGCGCTGGAGTCGGTGCGGCTCCGCGAGGAGAACGCGCGGCTTTCGGGTGAGCTGAACCTGTCCCGCTCGCTGGTGTTCGTCTCGGAGCCCATGGCCCGGCTCGCGCAGCTCGTGCAACTGGCGGGCTCCCGGGACGTGACGGTGCTCATCACCGGGGAGAGCGGCACGGGGAAGGAGCGGGTGGCGGACGCGCTCGTCCGGGCCTCGCCGCGCGCGAACCGGCCCTTCCTGCGCTTCAACTGCGCGGCACTCACCGAGGAGCTGGCGGAGGCCGAGCTGTTCGGCCACGCCCGGGGCGCCTTCACTGGAGCCCACCGCGCGCGGCCCGGACTCTTCCGTGAGGCGGATGGCGGCACGCTGCTGCTGGACGAAGTGGGCGAACTGGCGCCCACGCTCCAGGCCCGGCTCCTTCGCGTGATTCAGGAGGGCGAGGTGCGCCCGGTGGGGGAGGACCGGCCGGTGACGGTGGACGTGCGCATCATCGCCGCCACCCACAGGGACTTGCGGCGCCTGGCCCTGGAGGGCGCGTTCCGCGAGGACCTCTACTACCGGCTCAACGTCGTCCAGCTCCGGGTGCCGCCGCTGCGCGAGCGCCCCGAGGACATCCCCGTGCTGGCGCGGGTGTTCCTGGACCGCTTCATCGACCGGTTCCACACGGGTCCGCTGAAAATCCCCGACGGCTTCTTCGAGCAGCTCCGTGCCTTCCCGTGGCCGGGTAACGTGCGCGAGCTGGAGAACACGCTGGAGAGCCTGGTCGCATTGTCCAGCGAGGGGCGGCTGGACCTGGGCCAGTTGCCTTCCGCCGAGCCGGCAGGCGCGGATAGTGGATCCCCGGGGGCGTCATTGGACCCGGTCCGTCCAGGGCCGCAGGACGAGGCTCCCGGCGCGGGGCTCAAGGAGCGAGTGGAGGCGTACGAGCGCGGCCTGGTCCTGGACGCGCTGCGCATGGCGGGCGGAAACCGCAGTGAAGCGGCGCGGCGGCTGGGCATTGGCCGGGCCACCCTGCATGACAAGCTGCGCAAGTACGGGCTGGACGACGGCGGGGAAGAGCGGAGCTGATTCCGGGAACAAGCGGGCCGCTCGCGGTGTTGCGGGCCGGCCTTCCAGCGTCATCGTTCCAGGAGCGTGCATGCATCCCGTGACCCGATGCCTCGCGGCTGTCCTGCTGGCCACCGTCGCAGGCCCGGCGCAGGCGCAGTCCACCCCGCCGGCCCCGAAGCGCCCCTACAGCATCTCTCCCGAGCGCACCGAGTGCGTCCGCTCGCAGTACACCAAGTTCGAGTACCGCATTCCCATGCGGGACGGGACGCGCCTGTTCACCTCCGTCTACGTCCCCGCGGACGCGTCACCGGGGAAGCGCTATCCCATCATCCTGGTGCGAACGCCGTACAGCGTCGCGCCCTATGGCGTGGACCGGTATCCCCCCGCGCTGGCCCCCACGGAGGCGTTCGAGAAGGACGGCTTCATCTTCGCCTTCCAGGACGTGCGCGGGCGCAACATGTCCGAAGGCGAGTTCGTCAACGTCCGCCCCCACAAGCCGAAGAAGGCCGGGCCCAAGGACTTCGACGAGAGCACCGACACGTACGACACCATCGAGTGGCTGGTGAAGCGCGTGGCGAACAACAACGGCCGCGTGGGCCAGTGGGGGATTTCGTACCCCGGCTTCTACGCGTCGGCGGGCGCCATTGATTCGCACCCGGCGCTCAAGGCGGTGTCGCCGCAGGCCCCCATCGCCGACTGGTTCTGGGATGACATGCACCGCCACGGCGCCTTCAACCTGGCGCTGGCGTTCAACTTCTTCTCCACGTTCGGCAAGCCCCGGCCCCATCCCACGGACAACGAGGAGTGGCAGCGCTTCGAGCACGGCACGCCCGACGGCTACCAGTTCTTCCTGGACCTGGGTCCCCTGGGCAACGCGGACGCGAAGCACCTCAAGGGGGATGTCGCCTTCTGGAAGGACGTCACCGCGCATCCCAACTACGACAGCTTCTGGCAGGCGCGGAACCTGCTCCCGCACCTGAAGAACATCAAGGCGGCGGTGCTCACGGTGGGCGGCTGGTACGACACCGAGGACCTCTACGGCCCCCTGCGGACCTACGCCGCCATCGAGAAGCAGAACCCCGGCATCTCCAACAGCCTCATCATGGGCCCGTGGCCGCACGGCGGCTGGCAGCGCGGCGGAGGCGAGTCCCTGGGCGACGCGGACTTCGGCTTCGCCACCAGCGAGGCCTACCAGACGCTGGCGCTGGACTTCTTCAAGCACCACCTCAAGGGCGGCGCGAAGCCGGACGTGCCGGAGGCGATGGTGTTCGAGACGGGCGCCAACCGATGGCGCCGCTTCGACACGTGGCCGCCCAAGGGGCTGCGCGAGACGCGGCTGTACTTCCAGCCCAAGGGGGGCCTGGCCACGACGGCGCCGAAGACGACGGGCGCGTCCTTCGCCGAGTACGTGAGCGACCCAGCCAAGCCCGTGCCGTACACGCAGGAGATGATGACGGGCTGGAGCAAGGACTACATGACGGAGGACCAGCGCTTCGCCGCGCGCCGGCCGGACGTGCTGGTGTTCGAGACGGAGCCGCTGGAGCGCGACCTCACGCTGGCGGGACCGCTGGAGGCGGAGTTGTGGGTTTCCACGACGGGCACCGACGCGGACTGGGTGGTAAAGCTGGTGGACGTCAACCCGGGCAAGGTGCGCGGGTGGCGCAAGGGCGATGAAGAGCAGGGGAAGAAGAACCGGGGCCATCAGCAGACGCTGGTGCGCGGCGAGCCCTTCCGTGGCCGGTTCCGCGACAGCTACAGCGAGCCCAAGCCCTTCAAGCCCAACGAGGTGACGAAGGTGCGCTTCGTCATCAACGACGTGTTCCACACCTTCCAGCGTGGGCACCGCGTGATGATTCAGGTCCAGTCGAGCTGGTTCCCGTTCATCGACCGCAACCCGCAGACCTACGTGCCCAACATCTTCGAGGCGAAGGAGGAGCACTTCACGCGCGCCTTCCACCGCGTCTACCACTCCGCGGCGAACCCCAGCTTCATCAAGGTGGGCGTGCTGCCCTCGTTGGACGAGTAGCGCGAGGGCCCCCACGCGGCCCCCTCCGTTCGTCGCCATCAGGGCTGCTTCTGTGCAGCGGCGAAGGGAAGGGTGTTCTCGTGAGGGTGCCCACCTTGCGTTCCTGTTACCCTGGGGCTTCATTCACGCGGTGGCACCTGAAACGGGAGGGACATGACCGGCACCCAGGGGCCCGACACCGGGCTGGTGCGGCTGGATGGGAGTGAGGGCGAAGGGGGCGGCCAGATTCTCCGCTCCGCGCTGTCGCTGTCGCTCATCACCGGCCGCCCGTTCCACATCACGCGCCTGCGCGAGCGACGTGATCCGCCCGGTCTGCGTCCCCAGCACCGGCCTGTGTCCGCGGCGCCGAGGCCCTGTGTGGCGGCGCCGCTTCTTCCGAGGGCGCCACCGTCGGCGCCTCCGAGCTCTCCTTCACCCCGGCCCCCGTGCGCGCCGGCGACTACCTGCTGGAGGTGGGCACCGCGGGCAGCACGCCGTTGCTCTTCCAGTGCCTCGTCTATCCGCTGGCCCTGGCCGGGGAGGACGGCTGACCTTGCGAGGTGGCACGCACCTGCCGCACAGCCCCAGCTTCCACTACGTGGCCACCGTCTGGCAGCCGGTGGCGCACGCGTATGGCCTGCCGGTGTTGCTGTCCCTGGTGCACGCCGGCTTCTACCCGGAGGGTGCTGGGGAGATTGTCGCGGAGGTGGGGCCGCCGCAGGAGCCGCCCCGGCTGGTGGAGCTGCCCGCGCGAGGCATGTTGCGCGAGGTCCGCGTGTCGTCCTTCACCGGCGGGCTGCCGTTCACCATCGCCGAGCGTCAATCCAGGGCCGCCGTGGGGGCGCTGCGTGAGCGCGGCATCCTGGCGGAGGCGGACAACCGCCCGCTGGCGGTGACGCGTTCGGTGGGAACTGTCACTTTCGTCCTGGCCCAGTTCGAGCACACCATCGCGGGCTTCACCGCGCTGGGAGAGCGGGGCCGTCCCGCCGAGGACGTGGGCCGCGAGGAGGCGAGGCCCTGGCGCGGTTCATGGAGACGGGTGGGGCGCTCGATGAGCACCTCGCCGATCAGATTCTCCTGCCCGCCGCGCTGCTGGCCGCCGGGCGCCTGGGGCCGGCGTCACCGGGGACTACGCGCTTCACGGCGGCGCGAATCACCGACCACCTCACCACCCACGCCCGTGTCGTGGAGCGCTTCCTGCCCGTGCGCGTCACGGTGGATGCGGGAGGTTCGGTGGAGGTCCGGCCCGCGTGAAGTCCGGGCCGGAACCGGCTCAGGCCGCTTCGTCGTCGCCGCGGTTGGCGCCGAAGGTGTTCTGCCCGGCGATGTCCTTGGACGTGTTCCGGTAGGCGCGGATGCCGAAAGGCACGGCGACCACGAACACGAGCCCCGCGAGGCCGATGGCCATCCACGGAATCGGCTTCTGCTTGAGCTGGACGTCCTTGCCGTAGGAGTTGAGGTTGTTGCCCATGGCGCGCTGCTTGGCGGCCTCACGCTCCTCGGCGGTCATCTCGCGGGGGGCCTGGAAATCCTGGACCTGCTTGCGAGGCTGGGCCAGCGCGGCACCACCCGAGCTGAGCGCGAGGACGAGGAACATCCGGGGAACGAGGTATCGCATATTGCGGGGGAGGCTATCACGACCCAACGGATGGACTGAACAGGGCTTGCACGCTGAGTGAGCGTCCATTACGGGCCGGGGACCCACATTTCCATCCCGGACGCCATGCTGCGCCTGCCCTTCATCGTCCTCGCCAACCTGTACCTCCTCCTGGTCTCCCTGCTGGGCGCGCCCTTCCGGATGATGGCCGCCAGCCACCGGCCCGCCTACGTCCGCTTCCGGCTGACGGGGGATCCGCCGTACCGCGAGCGGCGGCGCCGCCGGTTGCAGTTGGGGGGAAGCCGCCCCGAGCCGTCGGATGTCACGTCCGTGGAGCGCCTCCGCGAGTCGTTGGAGCTCCTGGCGAAGGACGGCCGGGTGAAAGGCATCCTCCTGGAGGTGGAGGACCTGTCCGTGCCCGCGGCAAAGCGGGATGCGCTGGTGGCGGTGTTGACGGCCTTCCGAGCCCAGGGGAAGCGGGTGGTGGGCTGGGCGGTCCACGTGGACAACGAGGGCTATGCCCTCCTGTGCTCGGCGGACGAGGTGCTCCTGCCCCCCATGGGCCGCGTGGAG
Organism: Myxococcus sp. MxC21-1; assembly: GCF_032612255.1. Taxonomy (NCBI): domain Bacteria; kingdom Pseudomonadati; phylum Myxococcota; class Myxococcia; order Myxococcales; family Myxococcaceae; genus Myxococcus; species Myxococcus sp. MxC21-1. The sequence goes on along the minus strand of NZ_CP123278.1, from coordinate 4,452,511 downwards.
CTGGTGGGCTACGCCGCAGAGGCCACTGCCTTGGGCGCGGGCCTGTCGCGCGTGGGCATCCGGCCGCAATTCATCCGGCGCGGGGACTACAAGACGGCGCCCGAGCTCTTCACCAGGCCCGCCGTGTCGGACATCCAGACGCGGACGGTGGAGTCGTTCCTGGATGAGCGCTACGCGGACCTGGTGGACGTGGTGGCTCGGGGGCGGCGCAAGACGCCGGAGGAAGTCCGGGCGCTGATCGACCAGGGGCCCTTCAGTGCTCGCCGGGCGGTGGACGCGGGACTGGCGGACGCGCTGGTGAGCGAGGCGAACCTGCCCGCGCACCTCGGGCTGGCGAAGCCGGGGGACGGGGAGGAGGAGACGGAGCTGGAGCCGATGGAGACCTATCTCTCCACGGTTCCGTTCCCGCCGGTCCGTTGGAAGCGGCTGCGGCGAAATCCGCGCGTCGCGGTGGTGCCCGTGTCTGGAATCATCATCCCAGGCAAGGGGGCCAGCGGGAAGATGGCGACCTCGGAGACGGTGGTGAAGGCGCTGCGCGCGGCGGGGCGGGACAAACGCTCGAAGGCGGTGGTCGTCTACATCAGCAGTCCGGGCGGGACGCCGCTGGCGTCGGAGCAGATGCTGGAGGCAGTGCAACGCGTGGCGCGGAAGAAACCCGTCATCGCGTACATGGACCGGGTGTGCGCCAGCGCGGGGTACATGGTGGCGGTGGGCGCGAAGGAGATCTGGTCCGCGCCGCACGCCATGGTGGGCTCGATTGGTGTCTTCGCGGGCAAGTTCGACATGTCCGGACTGATGGAGAAGCTCGGGGTGCACAAGACCGTGCTGGTCCGGGGGCAGAACGCGGCCATGCTCTCGTTCTCGCGTGGCTTCACGCCGCAAGAGGAGGCCACGCTGGAGGCCGAGGTGGAGGAGATGTACCAGGCCTTCCTCGACATCGTCGCGAAGGGGCGGGGACGGACGAAGGAGGAGATCCACCAGTTGGCGGAGGGCCGTGTGTACTCGGGCGTTCGCGGGAAGGCCGTGGGGTTGGTGGACCAGGTCGGGGGTTTCGAGGAGGCCTGCCGCCACGCGCTGTCGCTGGCGAAGGTGCCGGCGGCGGAGCGGTTCGAAATCATGACCTATGGCGCCCCCAAGCAGCGGGTGAACCTGCTGAAGCTGTTGATGGGGGCGTCCCATGCGCAGACGTATGCGCTGTGCCCTACGGCCTTGAGCCTGAACGGGCTGGGCGGCGCGGAGACGTTTGAAGATGCCGCGCGCTTCGGGGTGGCCGACGTGGTGGGTAGAGTGTTTCCTGATGACCAGTGGCCATTCGGGGGCTGACGGGCGCGAGCGGTAGACTGGAGGGATGCTGAAGGCACTCGCGTTGCTGACCGCATCCTGTCTGGCCCAGGCGGAGGCTTCTTCCGCCGCAAAGGTGGAGGAGAAGCTGCCGTTCGTCACGAGCCTCCACTTCGAGAATGACGTGCTCACCAAGAGCGACCGGCTCTACACGAACGGCGTCCGCATCGAGCACTTCGGGGAGTACGACGGGTGCCGTTCCATCGCGCGGACGCTGCGGCTTCCGGACGGCGTGCAGCACCGGTACCTCTGTGGCGGCTCGCTGGCGCAGAACATGTACACGCCCAGCCGCATCGTCCCGCTGCCGGAGCAGGAGGTGTTCCCGGACCCGAACGACCGGCCCTACGGGGGCTGGCTGCACGGCGGCATCTTCTTCCAGCACATCTATGCGGGGAGGGCGCCCGCGGACTCGTCGAGGCTGACGCTCCAGGCCACGGTGGGGGTCACGGGGCCGGCGTCCGGGGCGGCGCAGACGCAGCGCTGGGTCCACCGGACGCTGAACGACATCTTCGGGCGCACGGTCGCAAGGATTCCGGTGGGTTGGGAGAAGCAGTTGCCCACTGAGCCCGCGTTCCACTTCTCCGCGCTCCGCGAACAGCCGCTGCTCTGGAGCCCCGTGGTGGACGTGACGTGGTCCGCCGGGGCGATGCTGGGTACGGTCTTCGTGAACGCGAGCCTGGGAGGGACGGTCCGTGTGGGCTATCTGGCCCGGCCGTATGGCCTGGCGCCCATCATGCCGTCCGTGGTCAAGGAACTGGAGGCTCAGCGGGCTCCGGGGGAGGCCTCCTCGGAGCTGATGGCCATTCGAGATGAACGCGCCTGGGAGGCCTACCTGTACGCCCGGGGGCAGGTGAGGGTGGTGGCGAGGAACCTGTTCCTGGATGGCACGCTCTTCCGTCCGAGCATCAGCGTCCGGAAGGCGCCCATCGTCGGGGACAGCGAGTTCGGCGCGGCCTTCCGGGCGGGCGGGTTCCAGTTCGGCCTGGGCATGGTCTTCCGTTCCCAGGAGCTGGCCGACCCGCCGAATCCGCTATTGTCCGGTCACCGGTTCACCCAGATTCAGCTGTCGTACCTGCACTGATGAAGATCTTCGACCTGTATCTGGTCCGCGCCGGAGCATCAGGCTTACCCTTTGCTCCTACGCATCAACGACGTCGCGGACGCAGACCGGATTCGAGAGTGCTTGAAGCAGACACAGGATGCCCCGGTTGTCTGGCTTCAACGAAGCTTGGTTGAGGGACGGAAACGAGAGATCGTCCGCGCCGATCAGACCTGATGGGCGGCACCAGCAATGACAGTTAGCGGCCAAGCCCGTGCGAGTATTCTCGCTCAGCTATGAGCGCGCGGTCCGGATTGCGCTCGAAGATGGCGAATTCCACATCGCGGCAATCGAGTAGCGCACCGAGCCCTCGTCCCTCCGTCCCGAGCCCGCACCAGCGCTGCTGATGGACCCGTTCAGCGGGCCGACACTCACCGGCCGTCCTTGGGACCTACAGGGTGCGCTGGGCGTACAGCCCCGTTAAACGACGTTGACAGCCCCCCCTGGGCTGGCAGATTCCGCGCCCGTTGGCGGCTTACAACCGCCCGTTTTCCAAAGGTTTCAGGTGTCCTGATGAGCGTTACCCAGTCCGACATCCTCGCTGCGATGTCGAAGGTGATGGATCCCGAGCTTCACATCGATCTCGTGAAGGCGGGAATGGTGAAGGACATCCACGTCAGTGGGGACACCGCGAAACTCAAGATCGAACTCACCACGCCTGCCTGCCCCATGAAGGGGAAGATCCAGGCCGACTCCGAGGCCGCCCTCAAGGCCGTCCCCGGCCTCAAGTCCTTCGACATCGAGTGGGGCGCCCGGGTCCGCCCGGCCGGCGGGGGCATGCCCGCTGGCGCGCTGCTCCCCCAGGTCAAGAACATCATCCTCGTCGGCGCGGGGAAGGGCGGGGTGGGCAAGTCCACCGTCGCCCTCAACCTCGCCACGGCCCTGGCCCAGCACGGCGCCAAGGTGGGCCTGCTCGACGCGGACTTCTACGGCCCCTCCGTCCCCCTGATGACCGGCCTGGGCGACAAGCGCCCCGTCAGCCCGGACGGCAAGTCGCTCAACCCGCTCGAGGCCCACGGCCTCAAGGTCATGTCCATCGGCTTCCTCGTGGAGGCCGACCAGGCGCTCATCTGGCGCGGCCCCATGCTCCACGGCGCGCTGATGCAGCTCGTCCGCGACGTGAACTGGGGCGAGCTCGACTACCTCGTCCTCGACCTGCCGCCCGGCACCGGTGACGTGGCCCTCACGCTGTCCCAGTCCGTCCGGGCCGCGGGCGCGGTGCTCGTCACCACGCCGCAGGACGTGGCGCTCGCGGACGTGGTTCGCGCCAAGCAGATGTTCGACAAGGTCCACATCCCCGTGCTGGGCATCGTGGAGAACATGAGCCAGTTCGTCTGCCCGAACTGCTCGCACACCACGGCCATCTTCAACCACGGCGGCGGCCGCAAGGCCGCGCAGATGTTCGGGATTCCATTCCTCGGTGAAATCCCGCTGGACCTGAAGGTGCGGGAGTCTGGAGACTCCGGCGTTCCGGTGGTCGTGGGGGCCAAGGACAGCCCGGAGGCGAAGGCCTTCCAGGAAGTCGCGCGGAACGTCGCAGGGCGCGTGTCCGCCCAGAGCATCAAGAGCGTTCCGCTGCCGGTGATGCAGGCCCGCTAACTATCGAGGAGACATCATGGCCCCGGCCGGCAACGACGACTTCCCGCCTGATCCGCTGCTCGACGAAGACGAACGGCAGGACCGCTCCAGTGGCTCCAACGGGCCCGCGGGCTTCGTTCCGGAGTTCGTCCGCCGCATGGCCGTGGCCGGCCTGGGTGCCCTCTTCATGACGGAAGAGGGCATCCGCAACCTCGCAGGCCAGCTCAAGCTCCCCAAGGAAGCCCTGGGCTTCATCCTCGGTCAGGCCGAGAAGACCAAGGACGAGGTGACGCGCGCCATCACCGAGGAGCTCCGCCGCTTCCTCCAGTCCGAGAAGCTCCGCGACGAGTTCCTCAAGCTCATGTCCGGCATGACGGTGGAGATCAAGGCGCAGATCCGCCTGGTGCCTCCCGAGAAGGAGGAGAAGCCCTCCGAGTCGGAAGCCCCCGCCGAGCCCACCAAGTCCCGCCGGTCCGCCACGCCCAGCGTGGTCATCTCCGAGCTCAACGCGAAGCGCCCCAGCGCGAAGCGCACCAAGAAGGAGTAACGGTGGCGGACACGCCCCCTCCCGCTGAGTCCCCCTCGAGTGCCGCGCCGCCTCCGCGCCCGAACGAACGCAAGAGCGCGCTGGCCAAGCGGCTGCCGCTGCTCCTGCTCGTCGCCCTCGGCCTCTACCTGTGGCAGGTGACGGGCCCCCCCGAGCGCGACGTCGCCTTCCAGCTCGCGGGCCCGGGCTGGGCCTCCGTGCGCGCCGTGGACCTGCAGATCTCCGACCCGGAAGGCCAGCTCCTCAAGCGCGAGGAGCGGTTCTTCCCCTCAGGACCACCGCCTGAACTCACGTACAAGGTGGACCTGCCCGAGGGCACCTGGGCCGCGGCGCTCTTCGTGAAACGTGAGGGCAGCGACGCCCGTGTGCGCCTGGAGACGGAGCTCGTCGTCGGCGAAGGGCAGTACATCGTCCGGCAGCTCCAGTTGCCCGCCGCAGTTCGTTGACCGCCCTGGGAGCGTGGGCTAAGGCCGCCCGCACGCCGTACTTCACGCTTTCCGACCCAAGAGGTGCGTACACGCCATGGCAACGGAACACATTGTCGTCGTCGGGGCAGGGCAGATGGGCGCGGGCATCGCGCAGGTGGCACTCGTCGCGGGCCTTCGCGTCACGCTGGCGGACGTCTCCGAAGCGGGGCTCGCCAAGGGCGCCGACCGCATCCGCGCCGGCCTGAAGAAGCTGGTGGAGAAGGGCAAGCTCGACGCCGCCAAGCAGCAGGCCGCCGAGGCCAACCTCGCCACGCTGACGAAGGTCACCGAGGCCAAGGACGTGGACTTCGCCGTCGAGGCCGTGACGGAGAACGAGGACCTCAAGCGCCGCATCTTCCAGGACCTGGATGCCGTCGTCCGGCCGGGCGGCATCCTGGCCACCAACACCTCGTCCATCCCCATCACCCGCATCGCCGCGTCCACGAAGCGCCCCGAGTCCGTCATCGGCATGCACTTCATGAACCCGGTGCCGGTAATGCAACTGGTGGAGCTCATCCGCGGCGCCGCCACGTCCGATGAGACGTACAACACCACGCGCGCCCTGGCGGAGAAGATGGGCAAGACGACCGTGGTGTCCAAGGACTACCCGGGCTTCATCGTCAACCGCATCCTCATCCCCATGCTCAACGAGGCCTGCTTCGCCGTCATGGAAGGCCTGGGCTCGGTCGAGGACATCGACACCGCGATGAAGCTGGGCACCAACCAGCCCATGGGCCCGCTCCAGTTGGCGGACTTCATCGGCCTGGACACCGTGCTCTACATCGCCGAGGTGCTCCACAAGGGCCTGGGCGACTCCAAGTACCGCCCCAGCCCCCTGCTGCGTCAGTACGTGGACGCCGGCTGGTACGGCAAGAAGAGCGGCCGCGGCTTCTACAAGTACTGAGCCCCGCGGTTACCCACTTCCACCCCAGGAGCCTCGAACATGGCCTACGAGAACATCCGGCTGGAGCAGGAGGGCGCCATCGCGACCCTCTTCATCGACCGCCCCAAGGCGCTCAACGCCCTCAACACCAAGACGCTGCAGGAGCTCGAGTCCGCGCTGAAGTCCCTTCCCGCGGACGTGCGCGTCCTCATCGTCACCGGCGGCGGCGAGAAGGCCTTCGTCGCGGGCGCGGACATCGCGGAGATGGCCGCGCTCACCGACGCGCAGGCCCAGGAGTTCGGCGCCCTGGGGCACCGGGTCATGGCCGCGCTGGAGGCGCTGCCCATTCCGACCATCGCGGCAGTGAATGGCTTCGCGCTCGGCGGCGGCTCCGAGCTGGCCCTGGCCTGTGACGTCATCTACGCCTCCGAGAAGGCCAAGCTCGGCCTGCCGGAAGTCGGCCTGGGCGTTATCCCCGGCTTCGGCGGCACCCAGCGCCTCACCCGCGTGGTGGGCCGCGCCCGCGCCAAGGAGCTCATCTTCACCGGCGACCGCATCGACGCGGCGAAGGCGAAGGAGATTGGCATGGTGCTGGAGGTCCTCCCCGCGGACGGCCTGCTCGCGCATTGCCGCGCCGTGGCGGAGAAGATTCTCAAGAACAGCCCGCTGGCCATCTCCAAGGCCAAGCAGGTCATCGAGGCCGGCGCCGACCAGGACCTGCGCGCCGCGAACGACATCGAGCGCAAGGCCTTCGGCGACCTGTTCGGCTCCGAGGACCAGCGCGAAGGCATGAAGGCCTTCCTGGAGAAGCGCACCGCGACCTTCACCGGGAAGTAGCGCGGTGAAGGGGCTCGCGGCCGGGGGACTGCTGGCGTGTCTCCTGGCCACCGTGCCGGCCCAGGCTTCGGACGCAGGTGAGGAGGACGACGGGCGGGCCCCCGTGCTGGTGTCCTGGAAGCGCTCGCTGTGCCTCTACACGGGCTGCTTCCTGGAGCCGCTCGTGCCCGACGTCCGTTACGAGTGGGGGCCGGATGCCCAGGAGGGTTGGGTGCTGTCCTGGCCCATCCACCCGTGGGCCCTGCCGGCGCTGGACGTGCCAGGGCCCACGCTGGTGGTGTCGCCGTTCCTGGAGCCTCAGCTCCGGCTGGGACGGGCGGCCTTCCGGATGCTCGCGGGGGCACGGGTGTATGCGTTTCCTGACGCAGCGCGCTTTGGAGTGTTGGCCGAAGGCGCGGGGCTGTGGGGGCGGGATGGTTCGGGCGGCGTGGCCGGGCTGGGGTTGTCCTATGACTTCATCGAGCGGCACCCGGACACGGTGCCGTGGACCCTGTCCGTGGTCGTGCGGCGGGCATGGACGGGGGAGGGGAACCGGCTGGACGTCACCCTCGACGTCACAGTGCCCCTCAATATGTTCTGGGGTACTCCCGGGGAATCCCGGGTCTCAGGCGACCGGACGGTGTCTCACCGGCACGCCACGGCGCGCTTCCGCGCGCGCGCCGCGTCTTCGCTGTTCCAGAGGGAAGCCCCTCATATTATGGAGGTTCCATGAACTTCGAGTTGACCGACATCCAGCGTGAAATCCAGCGGATGACCCGCGAGTTCGCGGCCAAGGAGCTCATCCCCAACGCCCGCAAGTGGGACGAGCACCACGCCTGGCCGACGGACGCGGTGAAGAAGCTGGCCGAGCTGTCCCTGCTGGGCGTGGCCGTTCCCGAGCAGAACGGCGGCGCCGGGCTCGACAACGTCTGTTACGCCATCGCCATGGAGGAGATCAGCCGCGGCTGTGCCTCCACCGGCGTCATCATGAGCGTGAACAACTCGCTCTACTGCGATCCGATCATGAAGTACGGCACGGATGCGCAGAAGGAGCAGTTCCTGGCGCCCTTCGCCCGGGGCGAGAAGCTGGGCTGCTTCGGCCTCACCGAGCCCGAGGCCGGCAGCGACGCCGCCGCGCAGAAGACGGTCGCCGTGCGCAAGGGTGACGAGTACGTCATCAACGGCTCGAAGAACTGGATCACCAACGGCCCCAAGGCCGACGCCATCGTCCTCATGACGATGACCAACAAGGAAGCGGGACACAAGGGCATCACCGCGTTCATGGTCCCCACGGACACCCCGGGGTTCATCCGCGCCGAGCCGGACAAGAAGATGGGCATCAGCGCCGCCTGGTCCTGCTCCATGTTCTTCGAGGACATGCGCGTGCCGGCCAAGTACATGCTCGGCAAGGAAGGCGAGGGCTTCAAGATCGCCATGAGCACGCTGGACGGCGGCCGCATCGGCATCGCGTCGCAGGCGCTGGGCATCGCGCGCGCGGCGTACGAGGAGGCGGTGCGCTACTCCGGTGAGCGCAAGTCCTTCGGCAAGCCCATCCGCGAGCACCAGGCCATCCAGTTCATGATCGCCGACATGGCCACGGAGATCGACGCGGCCCGGCTGCTCGTGTGGCGGGCGGCCCTGCAGAAGGACAAGGGCGTGCGCCACAGCGCGGAGAGCGCCATGGCCAAGCTGTACGCCAGCGAGATGGCCAGCCGCGTGGCGAACAAGGCCCTGCAGGTGCACGGCGGCATGGGCTACAGCAAGGAGATGGACGTGGAGCGCCACGTGCGCGACGCGCGCATCACGGAGATCTACGAAGGGACGAGCGAGATCCAGCGCATCGTCATCGCCGCCAACCTGCTGAGGGAGTAACCGTCATGACTCGAGCGCTTCTCTCCGCAGTCGTCCTGGCCTCGGCGGTTGCGCTCGCGCAGGGCGCCGCCCCCGCGAAGGCGCCCGCCGGTGGCAAGGCCGCCGCCACGACGCCGGCCCCCACCAAGCGGGAAGGGCCGGACGTCGACCGGATGCCCTTCACGCCCGACTCCATCCGTCAGGTCGTCCAGTACCACCAGCGCCGCATCCAGGAGTGCTACGAGGACCACATGGCGGAGAAGGACCGGACGGTGGAGGGGCGGCTGATGACGACCTTCACCATCGACGCCAACGGTCTGGTGAAGGACGCCCGGGTGGTGAAGAAGACCAGCACGCTCAAGGACCCGAGCCTGCACGACTGCGTCCAGGCCGTCCTGTCGTCCATGACCTTCCCGAAGCCTCCGGATGGCACGGACCGCCCCATCGAGTACCCGTTCAACCTCAAGGCCATCGAGTAGGACAACCGCCGTGAACCTCGAGCTCACCGAGACGCAGACCCTCATCCGCGACACCGCGCGCAAGTTCGCTCGCGAGCGCGTGGCCCCCCTGGCCCGGACACTGGACCGCGAAGAGCGCTTTCCCACGGACCTCTTCCGGCAACTGGGCGAGATGGGGCTGCTGGGGGTGAACCTCCCGGCGCGCTACGGCGGTTCGGAGGCCGGCGTGGTGGCCTATGCGCTGGCGATGATGGAGATGGCCGCGGCCGACGCGTCCACGTCGGTGGCCATGGCCGTCACCAACATGTGCGGCGAGCTCATCAACGCGTTCGGCACCGACGCGCAGCGCGAGAAGTACGTGACGCGGCTGGCGTCCGGTGAGGCCATCGCGGGCTCGTTCGCGCTGTCCGAGCCCCATGCGGGCTCCGACCCCGGCGCGCTGCGCACCACCGCGGTGCGGCGCGGGGACGTGTGGGTCCTCAACGGCAGCAAGCAGTGGATCACCTCCGGCGCGCACGCGGGGGTGATGGTGGTATGGGCGCGCACGTCCCCCGCCGGCAACAAGGGCTTGTCGTGCTTCATCGTCGAAGGCGGGACGAAGGGGCTCATCATCGGCAAGCACGAGGACAAGATGGGCCTGCGCTCCTCGAACACGGTGTCGCTCACGTTCGAGGACTGCGAGGTTCCGGCGGAGAACCTGCTGGGCGCCGAAGGGCAGGGCTTCAAGCTGGCCATGGTGGCGCTGGACGGTGGGCGCATTGGCATCGCGGCGCAGGCCTGCGGCGTGGGGCGCGCGGCGCTCGAGGCGACCGTGGCCTACGTGAAGGACCGCCAGGCGTTCGGCCAGCCCATTGGCGAGTTCCAGGGTCCGCGCTTCATGCTCGCGGACATGCAGACGCAATTGGAGGCGGCGGAGCTGCTGACGCTGCGCGCGGCGTCGATGAAGGAGAAGGGCCAGCCGTTCTCCCGCGAGGCCTCCATGGCGAAGCTCTTCGCCAGCGAGATGAGCAACAAGGTGGCTGACAAGGCCGTGCAGCTCCACGGCGGCTACGGCTACATCGACGAGTTCCCGGTGGAGCGGTTCTTCCGCGACGCCCGCGTGCAGACCATCTACGAAGGCACCAGCGAGGTGCAGCGGATGGTGATCGCCCGCGAGAGCTTCAAGCTCCAGGGCTGACGGCCGGGAAGAAATCCGGGGCCTCCGGCGGTTGAGCGCGGCCCGGCGTTGGCCCTGGAATTTCAGGGCCTTGGCCGCTCGTTCGAGCACCAGGCTGGGGGCAGGCATCCTGCGGAACGGGGCTGCGCGGCAGGGCAGGCGTTCTTAACTAGGAGCCATTGACAGCTCCGGGGTAGGACATCCACCCAACAGCACAGGGGGCACGAGCTCGCTTGACTACCGGAATCACCGGTGTCTAGGGTGCGCGGCTTCCATCAAATCAAGTCCTCAATGAGGAGGACGAACGTCACTGCCCGCTGCTCCCCGCAGGTCGCGACGGAAAAACCACCATCAGGGGGCAGTTGTACCGGTTTCAAAGGACTTCCATTTCATGCAGCAGAACGTGAACCAGCAGGTCGGGATGGACGGCGGCGACGAAGACTTTGCCGCAATGTTCGAGGCCTCGCTCAAGGAGCGCGGTGGTGACGGCATCCTGAAGGAAGGGGAGATCGTCAAGGGCACCGTGGTCCAGGTGACGAAGGACTTCGCGATTGTCGACATCGGCTACAAGTCCGAGGGACAGGTCCCGATCTCCGAGTTCACCAACCCTCGCGGAGAGGTCTCGGTTCAGGCCGGTGACCCCGTCGAGGTCCTCCTGGAGAGCCGCGAGAACGACACCGGCATGGTCGTCCTCTCCAAGGAGAAGGCCGACAAGATGCGCATCTGGGACGAGATCAGCGCCGCCTGCGAGCGCGATGAGATCGTCAAGGGCACCATCGTCGGTCGCGTGAAGGGCGGCCTGTCCGTCGACATCGGCGTGAAGGCGTTCCTGCCCGGCTCGCAGGTTGACATCCGCCCCGTGCGGAACCTTGACCAGTACATCTCGAAGGAATTCGAGTTCAAGGTCATCAAGTTCAACAAGAAGCGCGGCAACATCGTCCTGTCCCGCCGCGTCCTCCTCGAGAAGCAGCGCGAGGAGATGAAGAAGGAGACCCTCAAGAACCTCAAGGAGGGTGCCGTCCTCAAGGGCGTGGTCAAGAACCTCACCGACTACGGTGCGTTCATCGACCTGGGCGGTATCGACGGTCTGCTCCACATCACGGACATGTCGTGGGGCCGCATCGGTCACCCGAGCGAGATGTTCAACGTGGGTGACGAGGTTCGCGTCGTCGTCCTCAAGTTCGACCCGACGCAGGAGCGCGTCAGCCTGGGCCTGAAGCAGATCCAGGAGGACCCGTGGCACCGCGCCGACGAGAAGTACCCGGTCGGCACGCGCGTCCGCGGCAAGGTCGTGTCCATCACCGACTACGGCGCGTTCATCGAGATCGAGCAGGGCGTCGAGGGTCTGGTGCACGTGTCCGAGATGTCCTGGACCAAGCGCCTCAAGCACCCGTCCAAGATCCTGGAGGTCGGCCAGGAGGTGGAGGCCGTCGTCCTGGACATCGATCCGAAGGCCAAGCGCATCGCGCTGGGCATGAAGCAGATCGAGCAGAACCCCTGGACGCTGCTCGAGGACAAGTACCCGATCGGCTCCGTCATCAAGGGTCAGATCCGCAACGTCACCGACTTCGGCGTGTTCGTCGGCGTCGAGGAGGGCGTGGACGGCCTGGTGCACGTCTCCGACATCTCCTGGACGGTGCGCATCAAGCACCCGGGCGAGATGTTCAAGAAGGGCGACGAGGTCGAGGCGGTGGTGCTCAACATCGACGTCGAGAACGAGCGCTTCAGCCTGGGCATCAAGCAGCTCCAGCCGGATCCCTGGGAGACGCTGTCCGAGCGCCTGCCCGTGGGCAGCCGCGTGAAGGGCAAGGTCACCAAGGTCACCGACTTCGGCGCGTTCGTGGAGATCGAGCCGGGCATCGAGGGCCTCGTCCACGTCTCCGAGCTGAAGGAGGAGCGTGTCGAGAACCCGCGTGACGTGGTGCAGGAGGCGCAGGATGTCGAGGTGAAGATCATCGACATCAACACCCCGGACCGGAAGGTCGCGCTGTCGATGAAGGCGCTGATCGGCGAGGGCGAGGACTACCGCGAGTACCTCCGCAAGCAGGCGGAAGGCTCGAAGGCGCGCCTCGGCGACGTGATGGCGAGCAAGCTGAAGAAGTAGTCTTCAGCCGCACGCGCCAGCACGGCGAGACGGCCGGGTTCCCGAGAGGGGGCCCGGCCGTTGCCGTTTCGGGGCGGGGCCTGCTATGCAAGACGCCGCGCGTTACGGGGCCGAGCGCGCGGGGGACAATCCATGTCTGTTCGTTCTGTTGCCTGGGGCAGTCGCTCCGGGGTGGCCTGCGCACTCATGCTGAGTGCGGTGTTTGCTTGTTCGGATGGAAGCAGCCCGAATCCCTCTGTGTCCCGCCCTCCGGGCCAGGCACGCATCGAGGCCCCCATCGTCGGGCTCACGGCGGGATTGCCGGGAGGCTTCCGGTGCATCGCCGAGGATCCGGACGGTGACGCGCTGACCTACGCGTTCGACTGGGGGCGCGCGGCGGCGGAAGTCAGCCTGTCCGAACGTGTTCCCAGCGGCACCGCCGGTGACGTGGCTCTCGTCTTCCAGACGAAGGGGCAGTTTTCGGCCCGCTGCCGCGCGGTCGATACCCACGGACAGTTGGGGGCGTGGTCCGAACTCGTGGCCTTCACCGTCGAACCGGCTCCACCCCAGGATGATGGGAAGCGGACGCTCGCCGTCGAAGTCTTTGGCGCAGGGCGGGTCACGAGCACGCCGGAAGGGCTGAGCGGCTGCACGGGCCCGTGCATGGCGCGCTTCGATGTGGGGACCCAAGTCACGCTCCAGGCGGAGCCCGCGGAGGGATGGCGATTCACCGGATGGATGCGCTGCGGGCCAGAGCAGACGCCCCAGGTCATCCGAGTCGAGCAAGACCGGCGCTGTGGTGTGGGGTTCGCGCCAATGCTCGAGCACTCCTCGCTGTGGAGGCAGTCAGGTGCACGACACCCCATCGCTGTGGCCTGGAGCCCGGACGGCGTCCTCCTCGCGGTGCTGGATCGAGCCGGGGGGGAGGGCTCACTGCGCATCTGGAATGCGCAGCTCGGCCACGTCTCCCGGGTGATTCGGGTGGAGGGCTCGGACATTCGTGCCGTGGCGTGGGGGACCAGGAGGGAGGACCTGATCGCCGGCTTCGAAGATGGGCAACTGGCCCGGATCGACCCGAACACAGGCGAGCCTGTCCAGCGTTGGCGCGCCCATTCGGGCCGGGTGTTGGGCGTTGCCTGGAACCCGGACGGCAACGAGCTCGCCAGCATCAGCAACCTGGACACGGGCGGCGGGGAAGTGCGCTTCTGGTCCGCGGACACGGGGACGGAGCGCCGGGAGCCCTTGCTGACGGAGTATCCCGTCCACCAGATCCACTGGAGCCCGGATGCACGCCGTATTGCACTCGAGGTGCAGGGCGAGATGGTGGAGATCCACCCGCTTGCCCCAGCCGGGCCGCTCTACCGGCAGAGCAATGCCCATGGCTTCGCCTGGAGCCCGGACGGAGCGCGGTACGCGGTGGGCAGCTTCCGCTCCGTGCGAGTGTATGAGGCAGCGACCCACGAACAGCAGGCCATGTGGACAGGCCCGTGGGGCCTGCTCGCCCGCATGGACTGGAGCCGCACGAAGGACTGGCTCGTGGTGGTGGATGGACTCCGATCGCTGACGGTCCTGGAGGCAAACACCGGGACGGTGGTGGCGGATGGCTTCGAGCCTCTCCCCAACCCGCTGAGTGCGTCCGGCTACGGCGCCGTGCGGTTCCACCCGGTCGACAACACGTTCGTCGCGATGGAGAGGGAGCCCGCCGCGGTGTCCGTCTTCCAGGTGGATGAGGAACACGCGCGCGTGCGGCGCACTGAATTGCTGGCGCATCTGCGGGCGGTCAACGCCACGGCGTGGAGTCCTGCGGGAGATCGGCTGGCATCGGCCGGCTGCGAGGGCAAGGTCCGACTCTGGAGCGATTCAGGCCAGGCGCTGGGAGTGCTGGACGGACATGGGGGAAGAGACGTTCGTGCCTTGGGGTGGAGCGAGGAGGGCACGCGACTCGCGACGGGAGGCGATGACGGCCGGCTCTGCGTCTGGGACGTGAATGCGGGTACCCGGGTGCGCACGCCCGTCGAGCTGACGCCGTGGTCTCATGGACAGCAATCCAGGGTGGAACACGCCGCGCTGACGCCAGACGGCCGGACCCTGGCGGGCGCGGGCACGACGTTTTCGCCCACCGGGAGGAAAGGAACCGTCCAGGTCTGGGACGTGGGCAGCGGCACGGAGTTGCTGCGCATCCCAGAAACGCCGAGCCCCGTCGTTGAGCTGGAATGGACGCCCGATGGAGCGTCGCTGATCATCGTCTACAGCCATGGGGCGTGGAACCTCTGGCACCGTGCGTCCGGTGTCCTTCGACGCATGGAGCCCGGGTTGACGGGCATCGTGGCCGCCGCGCTCAACCCCGACAGGACGCACCTGGCGCTGAGCACCAGTGAGCGGCTCGCCGTCCTGGATTTGAGCACGGGTGCCTTCGTTACGAGCGCCAGTACCTGGCTCACCCAACTGGCCCTGGCGTGGAGCCCGGATGGCACGCGGCTCGCCAGTGGCGGCGAAGGAGGATTGCTCTTCACCTGGGACGTCCGTGAAGAGGGCGCGTTCCGACCCACTGTCATGGGCGCCCACGAAAGCACGATCCTGGGCATCTCCTGGCGAGGGGACGGCAAGGCCATCACGACGGGTGGGTGGGACGCGGAGCTGTTCTCCTGGCGTGCCCACTAGAAACCATCCGACCGGTAGGTTGGGTGGGGACACGCCCAGCGCACCGCCAGCCTTCGTGACTTCGCGCGGTTACGAGGGCTGGCGCGTTGCGTCGTGCACAGTGGACGCTCACGCCCGTGTGACGAGCAAGGATGCTTGAACTCAGGGAAGTGGCCGGTGATAAGGGCCCCCGACACTGTTATCGAAGAGCATCCGCACATCCTCATTAGGAGGCAGTTTTCATGGCTCGTGACGTCGTCATCGTGGGCGCGGCCCGTACCCCCATTGGTGCCTTTCAGGGCGCGCTCGCCAAGCTGACGGCCCCGCAGCTGGGCGCGATCGCGATCAAGGCGGCGCTGGAGCGCGCGAGCGTGAAGCCCGAGGCCGTTCAGGAAGTCATCATGGGCTGCGTGCTCACCGCGGGCGTGGGCCGGCGCCTGCTCGCCAGGCGGCCATCTTCGCTGGCCTGCCGGAGACGGTTCCCGCCACCACGCTCAACAAGGTCTGTGGCTCCGGCCTCAAGGCCGTCAGCGCGGGCGCGCAGGCCATTGCCCTGGGCGAAGCGGACGTCGTCGTCGTGGGCGGCATGGAGTCCATGAGCAACGCGCCGTACATCAGCCACACGATGCGTGGCGGCGCGCGCATGGGCAACGTGGAGTTCAAGGACGCGATGATCCTCGACGGCCTCTGGGACGTGTACGGCAACGTCCACATGGGCATCTGCGCCGAGGAGTGCGCCACGACGCAGGACATCAGCCGCTCGCAGCAGGACGAGTACGCGCTGGAGTCCACGCGCCGCGCCATCCAGGCCCAGAAGGACGGCCTGTTCAAGGCGGAGATCGTCCCGGTCCAGATTCCGGGCAAGAAGCCGGAGGACGTCGTCACCGTCTCCGACGACGAGGGTCCCCGCAACGCGAAGCCGGACAAGATTCCGGGCCTGAAGCCGGTGTTCAAGAAGGACGGCACGGTGACGGCCGCCAACGCGTCCTCCATCAATGACGGCGCCGCGGCGCTGGTGCTGATGAGCGAGGAGCGCGCGAAGGCCGAAGGCCGCGCCATCCTGGGCCGCATCACGGGCTACGCCCAGGCGGCGCGCAAGCCGGTGGAGTTCACCATCGCGCCCACGGACGCCATCAACAAGCTGCTGAAGAAGCAGGGCATCAGCGCGGGTGACGTGGACCTCTGGGAGATCAACGAGGCGTTCGCGGTGGTGTCCATCGCGAACAACCGGCTGCTCGGCCTGGACGCGTCGAAGGTGAACGTGCGCGGCGGCGCTGTGGCGCTGGGCCACCCGATTGGCGCGTCCGGCGCGCGCGTGCTGGTGACGCTGCTGCAGACGATGCAGGACCTGGACAAGAAGCGTGGCGTCGCGTCGCTCTGCATCGGCGGCGGCGAGGGCATCGCGCTGATGGTGGAGCGCTGAACTTCCTCTCCCGATAGGGGAGGGGCACGGGGTGGGGGCCCGCCAAGGGCCGTCACCCCGTTCGCACATGCGGGAGGGCGGATGAACAAGGTCTACGCGAACGCGGACGAGGCGGTCGCCGACATCCCGGATGGCTGCACGCTCATGAGCGGCGGCTTCGGGCTGTGCGGCAACCCGGAGAATCTCATCGAGGCACTTCACCGGAAGAACGTGAAGAACCTCACCATCATCTCCAACAACTGCGGCACCACCGAGCTGGGGCTCGGCATCCTGCTTCAGAACAAGCAGGTGAAGAAGATGGTGTCCAGCTACGTGGGAGAGAACAAGGAGTTCGAGCGGCAGTTCCTCTCCGGTGAGCTGGAGGTGGAGCTGAACCCGCAGGGCACCCTGGCCGAGCGCATCCGCGCGGGCGGCTGCGGCATTGGCGGCTTCTTCACCCCGACGGGCGCCGGCACCCAGGTGGCCGAAGGGAAGGAGACGCGCGTCATCGACGGGCGGCTGCACGTGCTGGAGACGCCACTGAAGGCGGACTTCGCCATCGTCCGCGCGTGGAAGGCGGATCGCTGGGGCAACCTGGTGTTCCGCAAGACGGCGCGGAACTTCTCCCCGATGATGTGCATGGCGGCCAAGGTCACCATCGTCGAGGCGGAGCACATCGTGGAGCCCGGCGAGCTGGACCCGGACCTGGTGCACATCCCGAGCATCTTCGTGAAGCGCATCGTCCAGGCGAAGAACCTCCAGAAGTGGATCGAGCGGCGCACCGTCCGCAAGTCGGCCTGAGGAGCCCAGCCATGCCACTGACTCGTGAACAGATTGCACAGCGCATCGCCCAGGAGCTGCAGGACGGCTTCTACGTCAACCTGGGTATCGGCATGCCCACCCTGGTGGCCAACTACATCCCGCCGGGCATGGACATCGTGCTCCAGTCGGAGAACGGCCTGCTGGGCATCGGCCCCTGGCCCGTGGAAGGCCAGGAGGATCCAGACCTCATCAACGCCGGGAAGGAGACGGTGACGGCGGTGCCCGGCGCCGCGTTCTTCGACTCGGCCCTGTCGTTCGGGATGATCCGCGGCGGCCACATCGACATGGCCGTGCTGGGCGCCATGGAGGTCAGCGAAGAGGGCGACCTGGCCAACTGGATGATCCCCGGAAAGATGATCAAGGGCATGGGCGGCGCCATGGACCTGGCCGTCGGTGCCCAGCGCATCTTCGTGGCCATGGAGCACGCCAACAAGGACGGCAAGCCCAAGATCCTCAAGAAGTGCTCGCTGCCGCTGACGGGCCTCAAGTGCATCCACCACATCGTCACGGACCACGCGTACATCGACGTGACGCCGCAGGGGCTCATCCTGCGCGAGGTGGCACCCGGAGTGACGGTGGAGCAGGTGCAGAAGCTCACCGAGCCGAAGCTGACGGTGGCCGCCGACGTCCGTGAGATGAAAGTCTGAGCGTGTGGGGATAAGGTGCACCGCCGCGGGCGTCGTACGAACCCCGCGGCGGAGCGCTTCCCATGGCAGACAGTCCCAACACCTCGACCCCTCATCCCCGCGCGCCCCGTCTCGAGTACGAGCTGCCGGTGGCCTACCGCAGCGTCTCTGGCTTCGTCACCGACTGGGCGGTGAACCTGTCGAAGGGGGGCCTCTACATCAACACCGACAAGCCGCTGGCCGTGGACACGGAGGTGCGGCTGTTGGTGACGCTGCCCGGCGCGCACTTCCCCGTGGAGCTGAAGGGGCGGGTGACGCGCACCAATGCCGTGGGCGTGCCCGCGCCCCAGTCCCCAGGGATGGCGGTGGAGTTCCTGGACGTTGATGAAGACAAGCGAACGCGTATCGCGGAGTTCGTGGAGCGCCTGCGCTCGGAGCTCCCGCCCGAATAGCGCCTGAATGTTGCCGCTACCCGAACTTCCCATTGAACTGACCATCGAACGCCTCGGCCAGCTCGGCGAAGGCGTGGCCTCCTGGCAGGGGCGCACCGTCTTCATCCCGGGGACCTTCCCGGGCGACACCGTGCGCGTCCACCTGGAGACACAAGGCCGCGTGCTGCGCGGCATCCTGCGACAGGTGGTGTCGCCGGCCCGGACCGGCGTGACGCGCCCTGCGTGTACGCGTCCGACTGCGGCGGCTGTGACTGGCTGGGGCTGGCCGAACCCGCCCAGCGCAGCGCGAAGCAGGAGATCGTCCTCTCCACCCTGGAGCACCTGGGGCACCGGCTCGGGACAGCTTCACCGTGCGTCCGCTGCTGGTGGCCCCCGCGACTGGGGCTACCGGCGCCGCGCGGTGCTGCATCCCGCGGGCAAGGGCGCGCTGGGGTACTTCGGCCGGCGCAGCCACGAGCGCGTGCCCGTGGAGGTCTGCGGCGCGCTCACGCCCGTGCTCACAGCGCTCCCCGGCAAGCTGGCCCCGCTGCTCAAGCCCCTGGCGAAGGATGCCGAGGAAGTGCTGCTGCTGGCGGAAGGGGACAAGGCCGCGTTCGCAGTGAACCTCAGCGGCCCGGTGACGGCGCGCCACCTGGAGGCCGCCGAGGCGGCCGTGCGGGCCCTGCGGCTGGAGGGCGCGGTGCTGACGCCGAAGGAAGGCTCGGCTCGGCTTCTTGGCAAGCCGGCGCTGCGCTCCTACTCGCCGCTGCGGCCGGAAGTCCCCCTGTACCTGCGGCCGGATGCCTTCGCTCAGGCTCATGCCGAGGCCAACGTGGGGTTGGTGACCTCGGCCGTGTACGAGCTGGGGGCCCGCGAGTCCGACACCGTGCTGGAGCTGTATTCGGGCAACGGCAACTTCACCTTCCCCCTGGCCGGAACCGCCGCGTCCGTGCTGGGCGTGGAGTCCTCCCCGTGGGCGTCGAGCTGGCCCAGCGGAGCGCTCGCGAGGGTGGGGTGACGAATGTGCGCTTCATCCAGGGCGACGCCCGCAAGGTGTGCGACGGGCTGGTGGCCGAGCAGCGCCGCTTCGATGTGTGCCTCGCGGACCCGCCGCGCGCGGGAGCCCCGGGCCGGCGAAGTGGATGACCGCCTTGGGTGTGCGCCGCGTGGTGTACGTGGCGTGTGACCCGGCATCCCTGGCTCGGGACGCCGCGGGCCTGGTTGCCGCGGGCTACAAGCCCCTGGCCCTCCAGGTGGTCGACATGTTCCCTCAGACGCATCACGTCGAGGCCGTGATGTCCTTCGAGCGGCCGGCCTGAAATCGCCCCAGCACGTACTGTCAGTCTTTGTTTCGTTGAGCAGCGAGATTCGGGCCCCCTTCGGCGCTCAGGCCAGGGGTTGCCCGACTCCCCTCTGAAACCGCAGGGGGTGGCTCGCGACTACGGTCCGGAATAAACAGCAATTCAGTAAATTTTAGTGATTACACCGCGTGTACCAGGGAGGCAGGCGTCCGGTCGCTTCATGGTTGTGCATTCCCGATTGCGCGCGGGCCATCCCCGGACATGATGGTTGCGTGGATGCCCGCATCGTCGAGTTCGCCGAGGTCCTTCGCCAGAACGGTGTGCGTGTCAGTACGTCCGAGGTCCAGGACGCGCTGCGCGCCACGTCCGAGGTAGGCCTCAAAGACCGGAACCTGTTCCGTTCGGTGCTCCGCACCACGCTGGTGAAGCGCGAGCTGGACGTGGACACCTTCAACCGGGCCTTCGAGTTCTACTTCTCCGGCGCGGCGAGGACGTTCGAGGACATCGACAAGTCGCTGGCGCAGCAATTGGAGGAGGAAGGCTACCTGGAGGGCGACCTGCTGAAGATGGTCCTCATCCAGATGCACCAGCTCCTCCCGGAGATGTCCCCCCTGGCCCAGGCCGTGCTGATGGGAGACCGGGCCCGGCTGGCGCAGATCTTCCGGATGGCCTCGCTGCAGTTGGACCTGTCGCGGATGGAGAGCCCGCTCCAGGCCGGGTTCTTCTCCCGGCGCATGCTGGCGGCGGCTGGGGCGGACAAGGCCCGGAACGACATGAAGTCGCTCGAGGACGAGCTGCGAGCCCGCGGCCTCACCCCCGAAGGGGTGGAGATTGTCTCGCGCCATGTCGCGGCCGCGATGCGGAAGATTGAGGACGCCGCGCGCCAGGAAGTGAAGCGCCAGGCGGAGGCCCGCATCCGCCGCCGCACCGACACCACCGCGGACAAGCCGCTGCACCTGCTCACCCAGGCGGAGGTGGACCAGATGGAGTCCGCCGTGCGCACCCTGGCTGAGAAGCTGCGCAGCCGGCTCATCCGGAAGCAGCGCTCGCACCGCAAGGGCGCCCTCAACGTGCGGCGCACGCTGCGCCGGAACCTGCCATGGGGCGGGGTGCCCATGGTGCCCCAGTTCCGCAGCCGCCGCCCCGAGCGCCCGGAGCTGGTGGTGCTCTGTGACGTGTCCGACTCCGTCCGTCAGGCCTCGCGGATGATGCTGCTGTTCATGCACACGATGCAGTCGCTCTTCGTCCGCGTGCGCTCGTTCGTCTTCGTGTCCGACGTGGGCGAGGTGACGCAGTACTTCAAGGACCTGGAGGTCGACGCCGCCATCGACATGGCCACCGCGGGCAAGACGGTGTCCCTGAGCGCGAACTCCAACTACGGCCGCGCCCTGGCCGACTTCACCCGGGACCACCTGGGCAGCATCACCCGCCGGACCACCGTGATGGTGATTGGCGACGGGCGGAACAACTACAACGCGAACAACGCCTGGGCCCTCAAGGACCTGCGCCGCAAGGCGAAGCGGCTCTTGTGGATCTGCCCCGAGGAGCGTGGCAACTGGGGCATTGGCGACAGCGAGATGCTCACCTACGAGAAGCACTGTCACCAGGCCGTCGTCGTCACCTCCGTGTCGGACCTGGCCCGGATCGCCGACCAGCTCGTGCCCGCGTAGTCCCGGGCCCATTCCCCCGCAAGGCACCTCCCCATGTCTTCCTTCCTCTTCGACGACAACGGCTTCCAGGACGTCCCCAACCAGGAGTCGTCCACCGACCTCACCGCCGCTGACGACCGGACCCTCCGCTGGGCCGCCCCCCCGCTGGACGCGGCGATGCTCGACGCCCTGGTCCGCTACCAGCAGACCTACCTTGCCCGGGCCTCCGGGCAGGGAACGGAGACCCTGGCCAAGGCCCACACCGAGGCCCTGGCCGCGTCCGGGCTGGACCCCAAGACGGCGGAGCAGGGCAGCGCGCTGCTGCGAGCCTTCGGCGGGCGGCGCTGGGCGGTCCGCAAGCTCCAGGACAAGCTGGGGCAGCTCCAGGGCGGCGCGGCGGACGAGCTCAAGGGCCGCATCCAGGACGAGCTGGCCAAGCAGGAGCGCGAAACCAATGCCCTGGCGCGGCGTTACGGCGAGGACGCCCTGGTGCTGCTCCGGGCCCGCGAGGCGGAGCTGGTGGACCTGCACACCCGCCTGACGCACCTGCTCAGCCGGGGATGAAGGCGGGCGGGCGGCTGGTTGCATTCCGCGTCCGGCCATCGGATAAGGGCACGTACTTGCTCAGGGTTCTTCCATGAAGCGCTATTTCATCCACACCTTCGGCTGCCAGATGAACGTCAACGACTCGCTCCGCATGAGCGAGGTGTTGAGCCAGATGTCCTACGCGCCGACGCCGGTGCCGGACAACGCCGACCTCATCATCCTCAACACCTGCTCCATCCGGGAGAAGGCAGAGGACAAGATGCTGTCCGCCCTGGGGCGGTACAAGCCGGTGAAGGCCAGCCGTGGCGCGCTGATTGGCGTGGGCGGTTGCGTGGCGCAGCAGGAGAAGGACAAGCTCCTCAAGAAGGTGCCGTACCTGGACTTCGTCTTCGGCCCCGACAACATCGCGCGCCTGCCGGACATCATTGGCCGGGTGTCCGCGGAGCGGGAGCGGGTGGTGGAGACGGCCTTCGTGAACTCGGAGGAGTACGTCTTCCCGCGCGCCGACCCGGAGACGTCCCGCGGCAAGGTCACCGAGTTCGTCACGGTGATGAAGGGCTGTGACAACGTCTGCTCGTTCTGCATCGTGCCGCACACGCGTGGCCGCGAGGTGAGCCGGGCGTTCCCCGACGTGCTCGTCGAGGTGGCGGACCTGGCGAAGGTGGGCGTGCGCGAGGTGACGCTCATCGGCCAGAACGTGAACTCGTACGCGGGCGGCATCTCCTTCGCGCAGCTCCTGCTGCGCACCGCGGAGGTCCCCGGCATCGAGCGCGTGCGCTTCACCACCAGCCACCCGCATGACCTGTCCGACGAGCTGATCGAAGCCTTCCGCGTCCAGCCGAAGATCACCCCGCACTTCCACCTGCCGGTGCAGTGCGGCAGCGACCGCATCCTCAAGATGATGCGCCGCGACTACACGGTGGTGCAGTACCTGGAGCGGCTGGCGAAGCTGCGCGAGGCGCGGCCGGGCATCGCCGTCACCACGGACATCATCGTCGGCTTCCCCGGGGAGACCGAGGAGGAGTTCGAGATGACGATGCAGCTGACCGAGCAGGTCCGCTACGACAACCAGTTCTCCTTCGTCTACAGCCCGCGGCCCAAGACGGGCGCGGCCCTGCGCGAGAAGGACTGGGGCCCGGTGCCGCACGAGGTGAAGATCGCCCGCCTGGAGCGGCTGCAGAAGCTCCAGCGGCGCATCAGCGGCGAAATCACCGCGGCGCTCGTGGGCTCGGAGGTGGAGGTCATGGTGGAGGGGCACTCGCGCTACGACGCCACCAAGCGCTTCGGCCGCACGCCGGAGAACCGCACCGTCAACTTCGAAGGGGACGCCCCCGCGGGCGCCTTCGTGACGGTGAAGGTGGAGCGCGCCACGCCCAACCAGCTCGCGGGCAAGCAGGTGGCCCTGCTCAAGCCCCCCACGGTGGAGCCGCTGCCAGTGCCCATGGCCGAGGCGCCGTTCCACGTCGTCGCGGAGGCGTAGCCCCATGCCCCAGAGGCCATTCCGAGGTGTCTCCCCCCGCGTCCACCCCGGCTGCTTCGTGGACGACTCCGCCCAGTTGGTGGGTGACATCGAGGTGGGGGAGGACTCCTCCATCTGGTTCAACTGCGTGCTGCGCGGGGACGTGAATCCCATCCGCATCGGGAAGCGCACCAACGTGCAGGACCTGTCCCTGATTCACGTCACCAGCGGCAGGTCCGCCACCACGGTGGGGGACGACGTGACGGTGGGGCACCACGTCATCCTCCATGGGTGCACCATCGGCAACCGGGTGCTGGTGGGCATGGGCGCCACCGTCATGGACGACGCGGAGGTGGGGGACGACTGCATCATCGGCGCGGGAGCCCTGCTGACGCCGGGCACGAAGATTCCCCCAGGCTCCCTGGTGGTGGGCTCCCCGGGCCGGGTGAAGCGGCCCATCACCGAGGCGGAGCGTGAGTTCCTCTTGATGTCCGCCCAGCATTACGTGCTGCTCGCGGCCGAGTACCACACGGACCGCTGAGTCGCTCGCGGGCCTACGCTGGGCGTGTTAGGAGCACATCCATGGCTCTCGTGCCTGCCACAACGCTCAAGGCGTGTCCGCTGTTCAAGGGTTTCACGGACACCGGCATCCAGATTTTCGCCGGGGTCGCCGTTGCCCGTGCGTTCCCCAAGGGAACCGCGCTCTTCGCTGAAGGCAAGACGGGGGATTCACTCCTCATCGTGGGCGAGGGCACCGTGCGCCTGAGCGCCAAGAGCGCAGGGGGCGAGGATGTATCCCTGGGTGAGGTCGGCTCCGGCGAACCCCTGGGGGAGCTGGCCCTGGTGCAGAAGGGTGAGCGGCTGTGCACCGCCACCGCCGTCACCGACGTGTTGGCCTTGGAGATTCGCGCCACGGATTTCCAGAAACTCCTGGCCACCAAGCCGCAGGCCTGCGTGAAGCTGCTGATGGGCATCGTCGCGCACTTCGGTCAGAAGGCTCGGGACAACCGGGACATGCTGCGCACGCTCATCGGAAAAGCGCCCGCGGCCTGAGCCGAAGGTGACGCCATTCGGGCGGGCGGTGGTTAAGCTGCCCGGCGGCGCTGGTGGTGCGCGTCGAGTAGGGGCTGGTGGCTAGCGCTCGCACCCCGTTCCGCGGTGCGGGCCGAGGCGGCATGGGCCTCCTGGACGATTGGAACCCAGGTGGGCAGGCTGCCCGAAGGGGCGGCGAGACGTCGGGACAGTGGGGCAGCGGGAGGCGGCGGTCGGAGAATAAGTAGAGACGACGGGCGCCGAAGAGGGCCCAAGCAGAGGCCGGGTTTCAGGGATTTTTGGGGTCGGTTCCCCGTGTTGACCCGGAGTTTTGACGACCCGCGCCCGGTTGATGTCTGGGCGCTAGAGGGGCGGCCTCAGGTGACTGCCGGGGCGGGCCCTTCGGACGTGAACAGACAGGACGACGCGTGCAAGAACTTCTCACCAACCTCCTCGGCGACTCTCAGGGCTTCTTCGCCTATGCCACGGTGTTCGGCATCCTGGTGGCCTGCGGACTGGGTGTCCCTCTACCGGAGGACATCTCCCTCATCCTCGGGGGCTTCCTGGCCCACAAGGGGGCCGCCAATCTATCGGTCATGATGGTGGTCGGCTTCGCGGGCATCATCGTTGGCGACAGCCTCATCTACCTCGCCGGCCGCCGGCTGGGTGGGAGGCTGGGCCGTGAAGGCGGCGGTGGCTTCTTCGCCCGCATCGTCACACCTGAGAAACGCGCGAAGGTGGAAGGCCTCTTCGTCAAGCACGGCCAGAAGATCGTCTGCATCGCCCGCTTCATGCCGGGCGTGCGCGCCGTGACGTACTTCACCGCGGGCTCCGTGGGCATGTCCTACTGGCGCTTCATCTTCTGGGACGGCCTGGCCGCGCTGCTGTCCGCGCCCGTGTTCATCTGGCTCGGCTTCCACTTCGGTGGCGAGCTGGACACGATGATCTCCAAGTTCAAGGAAGGGCAGTTCGCCGTGATGGGCGTGCTGGCCGTGGCCGCCATCGGCTACTTCGTGTGGCGCCGCCGGCAGGCCGCGCAGCGCGCCCAGGCCGCCGCCATCGTGGAGCCCGTGGCGGTTCCCGCGCTGGTCCACGAGTCCGTGGCCGCGCCGCTGCGTCCCCAGGTGCCCAGCACGGGCGACGCCCTGTTCGTCGCGGCGCCGGAGCAGGCCGCCGCCGACAGCTCGCACGAGCTGCAGAAGTCGTAGGCGTTCGAACCCAAGGGCGCCGGGGACAACAGCTTCCCCGGTGCCTTCCGCGGTTGCCGGGCTTCCGGGATCAGGGTCAGGATTGAGGGATAGCCTCAACGTCGACCTTCATCTGAGCCCGCGAATGCCCAAGATCCTTCTTCGTGCCTGTGCCGTGGTCCTGCTCGCAGCCACCAGCACCGCGCAGGCGCAAGCTGTCCCTCCGGCCCCCTCCGAGGCCGAGGACTCCTCCACGCCCGCCAACCCCGTGCCGGCGGACGCCTCACCTGACGCGCCAGCGGCGCCGCCCCAAGCCGACCCGGGCGAAGTGCCAGCCAGCGCTGTCGCTGAAGACGTTCCGGTGGTGAGCCCCGAGGTGCCGCCCGTTCCGCCGAACGGTGGCGCGTTCGCGAAGGACACCGCGCTCGTCCCCGAGGGAACGCCGTTCCTGCCGCTGCACATCGAAGACCCCGCGCGGGCCCGCGCCCTGGCCGAGGAGACGGAGCGCAGCGCGCCGGCCCTGGTCGTCAGCGGCGGCATCAGCCTGGGCGCGTATCAGGCGGGGTTCCTCTCCACGCTGGTCCGGTTCTGGAGCGTCGCGCAGCGAGAAGGCGCGCAGGCGGACCTGGGCAACCCGGCGCCGCGTGTGTGGACGGGCGCCTCGGCGGGGGCGGTGAACGCGCTGCTCGGGGGACTGGCCTCGTGTGACACGGCGTTCGCCCAGCCCACGTGGTCTCCCGAGCAGAGCCTCTTTTGGACCGTGTGGATCGACCAGCTCGACCTGGGGCGGCTGCTCCCTGAGGAGCGGAATGAGCCACCTCAGGGCACGCACCTCTTCAGTGAGCCCCACATGCAGGACACCCTGCAGCTCATCCTGAAGAAGGCCCAGACGACCCGCTTCAAGGAGGACTGCACCTTCGCCTACGGCATCACCGTGACGAACCTGCGCGGGCGCGAAGTTCCCTTCGGCGAGGGCGGGCCCGACGCCCAGTTCAAGCTGAAGCGCGTGACGGAGAAGCTGGTCGTCCAGGTGATGACGCAGGGCGAAGGGAAGCTCACCGCCCGGCTGCCATTCATGGAGGGCGCGGCGAGCGCGTCGTTCCCCCACATCGGGGTGAAGCCGAAGGAGCTCGCGTACTACCCGGCGCTGGGCGCCCAACCGAAGGGCGACGGCGGACACGAGGTGTCCCTGGCGAACCTGCTGCTCACGCCGCAGGCCTCCGGGGCCTTTCCGCTCGCGTTCCCGCCTGTCCCCGTCGAGGTCTCCTTCTTCAACCAGACGCAATGGGGGCCCCTGGAGTCCCTCAAGCTCATTGACGGCGGCGTGCTCAACAACAACCCCGTGGACCTGGCGGTGCGGCTCGGCTCGCGGTGGGTGGAGCGCAGCACCTCGCGGGAGACGACGCTCAATCCCGAGCGCTTCCCCGTCGTCTACCTGGACCAGGACGCGGTCGCCTGGGACTGGGCATCACCGCCCGAACGGCCGGAGCGCTCCCGCAGCCCCTTGGACGAGGCCTACTTCCAGTACCTGGGCAACGTGCTGAACGCCGCGCGCGACAGCGCCGTGCTCAACACGCTGGAGCACGACATCAATCTGTCGGGCCGCATCCAGATTCCTCGCCGCACGTCGGTGCTCCCATCGGAATTCCAGTTCGCGATGATGGGCTTCTTCGACCGGCGCTTTCGCGAGCACGACTTCTACCGTGGCATGCAGGACGCCATCCGTTTCCTGTCGACCCAGCTCACCTCGACACGCGCCGTCGACCTGCTGGTGCCTCGCGCCGGCAAGGAGCGCCTGAGGGATCGCGAGCGCCGCGTGCTGAACGTCCTGGGCATCGACTCGCCCGGCTTCCGCTGCGTCGTGGGCAATGACTGCGCGACGACGCCGCAATTGGGGCGGCTGCGTCAGGCCACCGATACCCTGACGCAGAAGGCGGAAGCGGGACAGCTCCGGAAGGGACAGGTCGACGACCTGCTCACCGTGCTGGGCGACGTGGGCTACCAGTACAGCGAAGGCGTCATGGAGGGGATTGAAGCCACGGGGACCCGAGAGGACCTCATCCCGGTCCGCCAACGCGTGGGCACCGCCTTCCACAGCCTCGTCACGCAGCAGCGGGGCAACCTCAAGATTCCGCTCCGTCCCGCGGGCGCCGCGATCCTGGACGAGTGGCTGACGTATTCGAAGCCGCACCATGTCTGGACGCTCAGCGCCATGCGCCAGCGCGGTGTGGGCGTGGGCGTGGAGCTTCCGTTCCTGGCGTCCGAGCAGGGACGCGAGGACTACGCCTACAGCCGCAATGAGTGGCGCTTCGGCGCCGTGCTGTCCGGGCTGGGTGTGCGGGACATGGACCAGCTCGTGCCCAACGACACCCGCATCCGTTGGGCCTCGCTGGGCCTCTACATCGACTGCGTCTCCGACATGGACGGCTTCTCCGGCGCGATTCCGTTCCTCGACCTGGGGCCGTACGTCCGGTGGCGCGCCGGACTGGGCGTGTCCGCGGGCTACCTCAGCAATCCCAACGAATGGGCGCTGACGGTCCCGGAGGCCCGTCTGGGCGTGGACCTGGCGGAGATGGTGGGCGTGCGCCTCACGATGCCGGTCTACCTCCTCAAGAAGACGGAGGGAGAACGGCGGCTCATCCGAGGGACGCCCAAGTACTTCAAGGAGCTGGGCCTGGGCGTCGAGTTCCTCCTCACGCGGTGGTGACCTTCAGAGCGCTCCGGAGCCGGTCCGCCAGCTCGCGGACCCCCGGGGCGCGCAGCACCCCGTAGTGGTCGCCGGACACGGCGTGCTGCTCCAGTCCGGTTCCCACGAGCGCCTTCCAGCCGCCGTCCTCGGGCAGGCCCTCCGCGCCCTCCGTCGCCTGGAGCCGCAACACCCGGCCCGGGTTCAGCGCGGGCGGCTGGTAGCGGCGGGCGGCCCGGAGGTTGGCCTCGAACACCCGGAGCAGGGCCCGCAGGTGCGCGGGCTCCATTCCGGGCGGCAGGGCGCCCGCGCGCCGACCAGCTTCCCAGAGCGCTTCTACCTGGGCCTCGGGTGACTGGGACGCGTCCGGCGTGGCCAGGTCCGTGAACCCGATGCCCAGCAGGTCGCTCGCGAAAGCGGAGACGACCTGCGCGGCGTCGGGCTCCGGCTCGGCGGCGTTGAGCACCGCGGGCGTGTAGGCGTCGATGAGCGCCAACAGGGCCACCGTGTCGCCTCGCTCACGAAGCTGGCGCGCCATTTCATAGGCAATGACGCCGCCCACGGACCAGCCGCCCAGCAGGTAGGGCCCGGCGGGTTGGACCGTGCGGATGGCCTCCACATAGGCGGCGGCCATCTCCTCCACCGTACCCAGCGGCGGCGTGCTGCCGTCGAGCCCTTGCGCCTGGAGTCCGTAGAAAGGGCGCTCCGGCCCCAGCAGCCGGGCCAGCTCCGCGTAGGCCAGGACGTTGCCTCCCACCGGGTGCACGCAGAAGAACGGAACCTCCGTTCCACTCCGGCCCACGTCGAACGGAACCAGCGACGACGTCGGTCCAGTGTCCTCGCGGCGTAGGAGCGCGGCGAGCTGCTCCACCGTGGGTGCCTGGAACAGCGCGGACAGGGGAAGCGGCCGGCCCAGGGACTCGCGCAGGGCCGCGACCAGACGCACGGCCAGCAGCGAGTGGCCTCCCAGTTCGAAGAAGCTGGAGCGCACGCTGATGGGCTCCACGCCCAGGAGCTGCTCCCAGGTCCGCACAAGCCGCAGCTCCAGCCCATCCCGCGGCGCCACGTGGACCTCCTGGCTTCGGGTGTCCGCGAGCGTGGGTGAGGGCAGGGCCTTGCGGTCCACCTTGCCACTGGGGTTCAAGGGCAGGGCCGGCAGTGAGACGAAGGCCGGAGGCACCATGTACTCGGGCAGCCGCTGCTGGAGGTGCTGACGCAGCGCCTCCACGGTGATGGAGTCGCCCACGACGTAGGCCACGAGCCGCTTGTCGCCCGGCACGTCCTCGCGCGCCAGCACCACGGCGTCCTGGACCGCTTCGTGCGCACGCAGGGCCGCTTCGATTTCGCCCAGCTCAATGCGGAAGCCGCGCAGCTTCACCTGGAAGTCGAGCCGCCCCAGGTACTCCAGCGTGCCGTCATGCCGCCAGCGAGCCTTGTCGCCCGTGCGATAGAGCCGCTCGCCCGGCGTGGACGCGAATGGGTGGGGGACGAAGCGCTCCGCGGTGAGGCCCGGCTGGCCCAGGTAGCCTCGGGCCAGGCCATCCCCCGCCAGATAGAGCTCGCCCGCGGTGCCCAGGGGAGCCAGTTGCTGCCGCGCATCCAGCACGTACGCCCGAGTCCCCGCGAGCGGCTTGCCGATGACAGGGACCGGACTCGGGCTGTGCTGCACGCGCGCATAGGTGGCGTACACGGTGCTCTCGGTGGGGCCGTAGGCGTTGAACGCCGTCGTGCGCTCCGTGCTTGCGAGGCGGCTCCAGAGCGACGGGTCCATGGCTTCCCCCGCGCACAGAATCCGCGCCGGGACGTGGGCGCGCTCCAGCAGCCCGGCCTGGAGCAGAAGCGTCAGCTGCGCGGGCGTGCAGTCCAGCACGTCCACGCGCTGTTGCTCCAGCCACGCCAGCATCGCCTCCGGATCCCTCCGTGTGTCGTCGGGCAGCAGGCACAAGCAGTGCCCGTCCGCCAGATGAACGAGCTGGTCCATGCTGACGTCGAAGTAGAGCGGCGCGTTGAGGCTGAACCGCTGCCCTGGCGCCTGCCCCAGGTGGAACGCGAGGTTCGAGGCCACGTGCAGCGAAGCCAGTGAGTGGTGCTGCACCATGACGCCCTTGGGCGTGCCCGTGGAGCCGGACGTGTAGATGACGTACGCGAGGTTCTCTCCGCGGACCTCCACCGCGACGTCATCCGTGGGCTGTGACGCCAGGTTCGACGCCCCGGTGTCCAGGCACAACAGATGCCGGACCTGCGGCTTCCAGGCGTCCGCCAGCGCTTGGACGGTGAGCAGGACGGACGCGTCGCTGTCCTTCAGGACGAAGGACTTGCGCTGCGCCGGCGCGGACGAGTCGATGGGCACGAAGGCGCCCCCCGCCTTGAGCACCGCCAACACCGCGACGATGGCGTCCGGCGTGCGCTCCAGGCACAAGCCCACGCGGACCTCGGGGCCCACGCCCAGTGAGCGCAGGGATGAGGCGAGCTGGTTGGCCTTCGCGTCGAGCTGGGCGAACGACAGCACCTGCGCCCCCAGTGTCACGGCGGGGGCCTCGGGCGTGCGCGCGGCTTGCTGCTGGAAGCGCGTGTGGAAGAGCGCACCCCGCTCGCGGGCTGGCGCGATGTCGTGCCAGTCCACCATCAACTGCTGCTCCTCCGTCTCCGTGTGGAGGGAGAGGGTGGCGAGGGCGAGGTCCGGCGCGGCCACGGCACGCTCCAGCAGCAGCCGGAGATGGGTGGCCAGCCGTTCCGCCGTGGCGCGCTCGAACAGCTCGGTGCTGTAGACGAGCGCCCCCTCGTAGCCGTCCTGGGCACGCGCCAGGTCCAGGCTCAGCTCGAACAGCGTCACTCCCGAGTCGTCGGCGTCCGCGGGACGGACCGACAGCTGGGGCAAGGCCAGCTCGGGGACCTGGGTGTTCTGCAACGCGAACATCACCTGGAACAGCGGCGTGCGGCTCAGGTCGCGCGAGGGCTGGAGTTCCTCCACCAGCCGCTCGAAGGGCACGTCCTGATGCTCATACGCGCCCAGCGTGGTGTCACGGACTTGCGCCAGCAGCTGACGGAAGGTCATCGCGGGCGTGAAGCGGGCGCGCAGCACCAGCGTGTTCACGAAGAAGCCGATGAGCGGCTCGGTCTCCGCGTGGCGCCGGCCGGCGATGGGTGAGCCGACCAACACATCGTCCTGCCCGGCATGACGGGCCAGGACCGACTGGAAGGCCGCGAGCAGCAGCATGAACGGCGTGACGCCTTCACGCTGCGCCAGCGCATCCAGCATCAGCGCGAGCTCCTGGGGCAGCTGCACCGGTACCGCCGCACCGTGGTGACGCAGCACCGCGGGCCGGGGCTTGTCGGTGTGCAACTCCAGCGCATGGGGTGCACCGGCCAGCTGCGACTTCCACCAGCCAAGCTGTTCCTTCAGCGTCTCGCCCTGGAGCCACCCGCGCTGCCAGACCGCGTAGTCGGCGTACTGCACCGGAAGCGCGGGCAGGGCCGCGGGGTGCCCGTTGTGGAAGGCCTCGTAGAACGTGGTCACCTCACGCACCAGCACGCCCATGGACCAGCCGTCCGAGACGATGTGGTGCAGGCACAGCAACAGGACGTGCTCGGACGGCTCCAGCTTCAGCAGCGTGGCGCGCAGCAAGGGCCCCGTGGAGAGATTGAACGGCTCTCGGGCATCCCGGGTGGCGCGTGTCATCGCCTCCGCTTCGCGCTGCGCCCGGTCCTGGATCTCCGAGAGGTCCACCACCTCCACCACCGTGGCGTGCGGAGGGTGGATGACCTGCCGGGGCTCGCCAGCCACCGATTGGAACGTGGTGCGGAGCGCTTCGTGCCGCTCCACCATGGCACTCACGGCTCGCCGCAGGGCTTCGACGTCGAGCGTCCCTGACAGCCGCAGCGCGGACGGCATGTTGTAGGACACGTCGCCCGGATTGAGCTGATCCAGGAACCACAGCCGCTGCTGCGCGAAGGAGAGCGGCAGTGCTCCGTCCCTCCCGGCGCGCGTCAGGGGCGGGAGCCGGAGGCTGGGCGTCGTGGAGGCCAGCCGCTCGGCGAGCGTCGCCACGGTGGGGGCCGCGAAGAACGCGCGCAGGTTCAGTTCCACATCGAAGGCGTCGCGGATGCGGGCCACGACCTGGGTGGCCAGCAGCGAGTGTCCGCCCAGCTCGAAGAAGTTGTCATGACGGCCCACTGTGGGGATTCGCAGCAGCTCCTTCCAGATTTCCGCCAGCCGCGCCTCCATGGGCGTCGCGGGCGGCTCGACGTCGCGCGTGAGCGTGAGCTGGGATGCGTCCGGTGCCGGCAGCGCGTTGCGGTCCACCTTGCCGGTGGACGTCAGCGGCAGGGCGGCCAGTGGCACGAAGACCGAAGGCACCATGTACTCAGGCAGCCGCTGCAGGAGATGCTGGCGCAGCGACTCGGCCGTGACGGAGTCGCCCACGACGTAGGCCACGAGCCGCTTGTCGCCCGGCACGTCCTCACGCGCCAGCACCACGGCGTCCTGGACCTGGCCGTGGGTGCGCAGGGCGGCCTCGATTTCGCCCAGCTCGATGCGGAAGCCCCGCACCTTCACCTGGAAGTCGAGCCGCCCCAGGTATTCCAGCGTGCCGTCATGCCGCCACCGGGCCTTGTCTCCCGTGCGGTAGAGGCGGGCCCCCGGCTGTCCACTGAAAGCATCCGGGATGAAGCGCTCCGCCGTCAGTCCCGGTCTGCCAAAATAGCCCCGGGCCACACCTTCTCCCGCGATGCACAGCTCGCCCGCGGTTCCCAGCGGAGCCAGTTGCTGGCGCGAGTCCAACACGTACACCCGCGTTCCCACGATGGGACGGCCGATGACGGGGACGGGACTCGGGTTGCCCTGAACGCGCGCGGAGGTGGCGCACACCGTGCTCTCAGTCGGTCCGTAGGCGTTGAACGCCGTCGTGCGCTCCGTGCTGGCCAGTCGATTCCAGAGCATGGGCGACATGGCCTCGCCGCCGCAGAAAATCCTGGCGGGGACGTGGCTTCGCTCGAGGAGCCCGGCCTGGAGCAGGAGTGCCAGTTGCGCGGGTGTGCAATCCAGCATGTCGACGCGCTGCTGCTCCAGCCACGCCACCATCGCGTCCGGGTCCTTCCGCGTGGCCTCTGGCACCAGACACAGGCAGTGTCCCTCCGCCAGATGCATGAGCCGCTCCACGGTGCCGTCGAAGTAGAGCGGCGCGTTGAGGCTGAGGCGCTGCCCGGCGGGCTCGGCCATCTCCAGCGACTCCGTCATTCCCTGGAGCAACCACGGCAGCGAGCGGTGCTGCACCATGACGCCCTTGGGCGTTCCCGTGGAGCCGGACGTGTAGATGATGTACGCGAGGTTCTCTCCGCGCACGTTCGCGGGGACGTTGTACGTGGGCAGTGACGCCAGCGTCGCGGCCTCGGTGTCCAGGCACAGCAGATGCCGGACCTGGGGCCGCCAGGCCTCGGCCAGGTGCTGGACGGTGAGCAGCACCGTGGCCCCGCTGTCCTCCAGCATGAAGGAGCGGCGCTGCGAGGGCGCCATCGGGTCGATGGGGACGAAGGCGCCTCCGGCCTTCAGTACCGCCAGCAGGCTGATGATGGCTTCCAGCGTGCGCTCCAGGCACAGGGCCACGCGGACTTCCGGGCCCACGCCCAGCGTGCGCAGGTGCGCGGCGAGCTGGTTCGCCTTCGCGTTGAGCTGGCTGAAGGACAGCACCTGCTCATCCAGCGCCACGGCGGGCGCGTTGGGCGTGCGTCCCACCTGCTGCTCGAAGCGCGTGTGGAAGATGCCGCCGCGCTGGAGGCTGGAGGTGGTGCTGTTCCAGTCCACCATCAACTGGTGCTGCTCCGCCTCCGTGTGGAGGGGAAGGGTGGACACGGGGGCATCCGGTGACGCCACGGCGCCTTCCAGCAGCAGCCGGAGATGCTCCACCAGTTGCTCCGCCGTGGCGGGCTCGAACAGCTCGGTGCTGTAGATGAGCGCGCCCTGGTAGCCCTCCGGGAGGCGGGCCAGCGCCAGCTCCAGCTCGAACCGGCTGACACCATGCGTCGGCTCCAGCTCTCGCAGGGAGAGCTCCTGGAGGGCCAGCTCGGAGCCCGGTGCGTTCTGCAGGGCGAAGATGGCCTGGAACAGCGGCGTGCGGCTCAGGTCTCGCGAGGGCTGGAGCTCCTCCACCAGCCGCTCGAAGGGTACGTCCTGGTGCTCATACGCGCCCAGGGTGGTGTCGCGCACTTGCGCCAACAACTGGCGGAAGGTCGTCTCCGGGGAGATTCGGGCGCGCAGGACCAGCGTGTTGACGAAGAAGCCGATGAGCGGCTCGGACTCGGCCTGACGACGCCCGGCGATGGGGGAGCCCACCAGCACGTCGTCCTGCCCCGAGTGCCGGCACAACAGCGCCTGGAAGGCCGCGAGCAACAGCATGAACGGCGTGACGCCTTCCTTCTGGGCCAACGCGTCCAACGCCTGACTGAGCGCGAACGGAAGCTGGACCTGCACGCCAGCGCCCTGGTGCGTCACCACCGCGGGTCGCGGCTTGTCCGTGGGCACGTCGAGCGCGTGCGGCGCGCCCGCGAGCTGCTCCTTCCACCAGCCCAGGTGCTGCTTCAGCGTCTCGCCCTGCATCCACCCGCGCTGCCACACCGCGTAGTCGGCGAACTGCACGGGGAGCTCGGGCAGGGACGCGGGCTGTCCGCGAAGGAAGGCGTCATAGAACGCGGCCACTTCCCGGACGAGCACGCCCATGGACCAGCCGTCCGAGATGATGTGGTGCATGCACAGCACCAGCACGTGTTCGGTGGGGGTCAGCGTCAGCAGGGTGACGCGCAGCAGGGGGCCCGTGGACAGGTCGAACGGTTGCTGTGCGTCGAGGGTGGCGAGCTTCAACGCCTCGGATTCCCGATACGCCCGCCCCTGGAGTCCCGAGAGGTCCACCACCTTCAGCGGCAGCGCTCGCGGTGGATGGATGACCTGGCGGGGCTCGCCGCCCTGGGCCTGGAACGTGGTGCGGAGCGATTCGTGCCGCTCCACCAGGGCATCCGCGGCGCGCTGCAAGGCGTCGACGTCCAGCGTCCCCGACAGGCGCAGCGCGGACGGCATGTTGTAGGAGGCATTGCCCGGCTGGAGCTGATCCAGGAACCACAGGCGCTGCTGGGCGAAGGACAACGGCGCCGGCCCGTCACGCCGGGCCCGGGTGAGCGGTGGCAGCCGGGGACCAGGCGTGGCGGAGCCCAGACGTTCCGCGAGGGCCGCCACGGTAGGGGCCTCGAAGAACGCGCGCAGGCTCAGCTCCACGTTGAAGTCGGCGCGGACGCGGGCGACCACGCGCGTGGCCAGCAGGGAGTGGCCCCCAGCTCGAAGAAGTTGTCGTGGCGTCCCACCGTCGGGACTCGCAGCAGCTCCTGCCAGACCTCCGCCAGCCGGGCCTCCATGAGCGTCGCGGGGGGCATGCTGTCGCGCTTGAGGGCCAGCTGCGAGGCCTCCGGCGCGGGGAGGGCCTTCCGGTCCACCTTTCCGCTGGGCGTCAGGGGCAGGGCGGCCAGTGACACGAAGGCGGCGGGCACCATGTACTCGGGGAGGTTCCGGCGCAGGTGTTCCCGAAGGGCGGACGCCTCCAGTTGACCCGCGACTGGCGCGGACGACGGCACGACGTACGCCACCAGTCGCTTGTCGCCAGCGACGTCTTCGCGGACATGCACCACGGCGTCGTGGACCGTGGGATGCGCGCGGAGGGCGGCCTCAATCTCTCCAGGCTCGATGCGGACGCCGCGGACCTTCACCTGGGTGTCGCCGCGGCCCAGGTACTCCAGGTTCCCGTCCCGGCGCCACCGCGCCAGGTCTCCGGTCCGGTACAGCCGCTCACTGTCAACGAAGGGCGAAGGCACGAAGCGCTCCGCCGTCAGCTCCGGCCGGCCCAGGTAGCCTCGGGCCACACCCCGTCCGCCGATGAACAGCTCTCCGGGCACGCCCGGGGGACGGGCTCCAGCTCGCGGTCCAGCACGTACATCCGCACGTTCGTCAGCGCCCGGCCAATGGGCACCTCGCGCTCGGTGCCCGGGGACGCCAGGACTCCGGCCGCTGACAGGTTCACGGACGTGGCCACCGCCGTCACCTCGGTGAGCCCGTACGTGTTCAGCAGGGGCAGCTCGACCCCGACGCTCCGCTGCCACTGGGCCACCCGCTCCGGCGCCACGCGTTCGCCGCCAATCACCACCCACTTCAGTCCTGGGGGGAGACGGGCGGTGCCCGCATCGAGGCTCGCCGTCACGTCATGCCAGAAGGCCGTGGGCAGGTTGAGCTGCGTCACGCCCGCCGCTTCACACTTCGCCAGGAACGCGCCGGGCTCGTCGAGCATGTCCGGGGTCCGGAGGACCAACGTCCCGCCGCTCGTGAGGCACGGGTAGATCTCCTCCGCGCTGGTGTCCCAGCTGATGGAGGCGAACTGGAGCACCCGGTCTCCTGGCGCCACCGGAAAGGACGTCCACGCCGCGCGGGTGAAGTTGACCAGCGACTGGTGCTGGACGACCACGCCCTTGGGCCGCCCCGTGGAGCCGGACGTGTAGAGCACGTACGCAGAAGCCTCGGGGGGCACCAGGACAGCGGGGGCCTGGGGCACGCCGGAAGAGGGAGGCACCTCCGCGTCCAGCCAGACGCGGCCCTCCGCGGCCCCCAGACGCTCGCGGAACGCCGCCCGGGCCACGATGACCCGGGCGCCGCTGTCCTCCAACATGAAGCGCAGGCGCTCCGCCGGATACTCCGAGTCCAGTGGCACGTACGCCCCGCCAGCCTTGAGCACCCCCAGCAGCGCGACCAGCAGCTCCACCGAGCGCTCCACGCACACCGCGACGCGCTGCTCCAGCCCCACGCCCGCCGCGCGCAGGCGGAGGGCGAGCGCATTCGCCCGCACATCCAGCTCCCGGTACGTCACGGACTCCGCGCCCGCCACCACGGCCAGCGCGTCGGGCGTGCGAGCCACCTGCGCCTCGAAGAGCGCGTGGATGCGCGTGTCGTTCGGAAGTGGCTCCCGAGCGCCGCTCGCGGCGTCGAGCAAGGCCTGACGCTCCTCGGGAAGCATCATCGGCAGCGCGGCGACACGCTCGTCCGGCCGGGCCAGGACGCCTTCCAGGAGCCGTTGGTAGTGCGAGGCCAGCCGCTGGGCCGTGGCCTCTTCATACAAGTCGGTGCTGTAGTTGAGCGTCCCGCTGAAGCCGTCCGCGCCACGGAACAGGTCCAGGCTCAGCTCGAACAGCGCCACGCCCGTGTCCTCACCGTCTGCCGACCGCACCGTCAGGCCCGGCAACACGAGCTCGGGGATGGGCGCGTTCTGCAGGGTGAACAGCGTCTGGAAGAGCGGGGTGCGGCTCGGGTCCCGCTCCACCTGGAGTTCCTCCACCAGTCGCTCAACGGGGAGGTCCTGAAACTCGTAGGCCCCCAGCGTGGTGTCGCGCACCTGCGCCAGGAGCTGGCGGAAGGTCAGCTCGCGGCCGAAGCGCGCGCGCAGCACCAGCGTGTTCACGAAGAAGCCGATGAGGCTCTCCGTCTGCGCATGGTGTCGACCCGCGATGGGCGAGCCCACCAACACGTCATCCTGCCCCGAGTACCGGTTCAGCAGCAGGTGGTACGCCGCGAGCAGCACCATGAAGGGCGTGACCCCCTCGCGCTGGGCCAGCGCCTCCACGCCCTGGCTGTGCGCCAGGGAGAGCTGCACGGGCACCGACGCGCCCCGGGTGCTGAGGAACGCTGGGCGCGGCTTGTCGGTCGGAAGCGCCAGTGCGTGCGGAGCGCCCGCGAGCTGCTCCTTCCAGAAGCCGAACTGCTGGTTCAGCGCGTCGCCCTGGAGCCACCCCCGCTGCCACACCGCGTAATCGGCGTACTGCACCGGAAGCTCGGGCAGGGACGCGGGCTGACCGGCATGAAAGGCGCCGTAGAGCGAGGTCACCTCGCGGACCAGCACGCCCATGGACCAGCCATCCGAGATGATGTGGTGCATGCACAGCAGCAACACGTGCTCGGACGGCGCCAGCTTCAACAGGGTGACGCGCAGCAGGGGACCCTGGGTCAGGTAGAAGGGACGCCGGGCATCGGCGGTGACGCGCTTCAGCGCCTCTGCTTCCCGGTGCGCCTCGTCTTGGATACCCGAGAGGTCCACCCGGTCCACCGCCACGGGGAGCGGCGCGTGGATAACCTGGCGAGGCGCGCCGTCCTCGGTCTGGAAGGTGGTGCGGAGCGATTCATGCCGACGGACGATTTCGTCCACGGCGCGCTGCAAGGCGGCCACGTCCAACGCACCCGACAGGCGCAGCGCCGTCGGCATGTTGTAGGAGGCGTTGCCCGGCTGGAGCTGATCCAGGAACCAGAGCCGCTGTTGGGCGAAGGAGAGCGGCAGTGCTCCGTCCCCCCGGGCTCGCGTCAGGGCTGGAAGCCGGGGACCGGATGAGGCGGAGGACAGGCGCTCGGCGAGCGCGGCCACGGTGGGCGCCGCGAAGAACGTACGCAGGTTCAGGTCCACGTCGAAGGTGGCGCGGATGCGCGCCACCAACTGGGTGGCCAGCAGGGAGTGGCCGCCCAGTTCGAAGAAGCTGTCGCGCCGGCCCACGGTGGGGACACGCAGCAGCTCCTTCCAGACCTCCGCCAGTTGAGCCTCGAGGGGCGTCGCGGGCGGCTCGACCTCGCGCTTGACGGCCAGGTTCGAGACGTCCGGGACGGGCAGGGCCTTCCGGTCCACCTTGCCGGTGGGGGTGAGGGGCAGGGTGCCCATCAGCACGAAGGCGGACGGCACCATGTACTCCGGCAGCCGCTCCTGGGCGTGCTGACGCAACATCTCCGCGGTCACCGGGGCCTCGGGAGTCACCACGACGACGACGTAGGCCACGAGCCGCTTGTCGCCGGGCACGTCCTCACGGACCAGCACCACGGCTTCCTGCACCTGGTCGTGGGTCCGCAGCACGGCTTCGATTTCACCCAACTCGATACGGAAGCCGCGCAGCTTCACCTGGAAGTCGAGCCGCCCCAGGTACTCCAGCGTGCCGTCATGCCGCCAGCGCGCCTTGTCCCCCGTGCGATACAGGCGGGCCCCCGGGGTTCCACTGAACGCGTCGGGGATGAAGCGCTCCGCGGTCAGCTGCGGCTGTCCCTGGTACCCACGGGCCAGGCCGTCTCCCGACAGGTAGAGCTCACCCGCGATGCCCGCCGGGGCCACCCGCTGCCGCGCATCCAGCACATAGGCCCGCGTGCCCTGGATGGCCCGCCCGATGACGGGCACGGGCGCGGTGCTGTTCCGGACGCTCGCCGTGGTGGCGCAGACGGTGCTCTCCGTGGGGCCATAGGCGTTGAACGCCGTGGTGCGCTCCGTGCTGGCCAACTGCTTCCAGAGCGACGGGGCCATCGCTTCTCCCGCGCACACGATTCGCGAGGGCACATGCGCCTGCTCCAGCAGTCCAGCCTGGAGCAAGAGCGTCAGCTGCGCGGGCGTGCAGTCCAGCACGTCCACGCGCTGCTGCCCCACCCACGCCAGCATCGCCTCCGGATCCTTCCGCGTCTCCTCGGGCACCAGGCAGAGGCAGTGTCCGTCCGCCAGATGGACCAGCGGCTCCAACGCCCCATCGAAGTGGAACGGGGCGTTGAGGCTGACGCGCTGGCGGGTGGCTCCCGTTGCCTGGAACGCCTCCGTCGTTCCCGCGTGCATGGCGAGCAACGAGCGGTGCTGCACCATGACGCCCTTGGGCGTGCCCGTGGAGCCAGACGTGTAGATGACGTACGCGAGGTTCTCCCCGAGGACGTTCACCACGGCGTTCCGCGTCGGGAGCGACGCCAGCTTCGAGGCCTCGGTATCCAGGCACAACAGGTTCCGGACCTGGGGCTTCCAGGCATCGGCCAGGTGCTGGAGGGTGAGCAGCACGGACGCGTTGCTGTCCTTCAGGACGAAGGACTTGCGCTGCGCCGGTGCAGCCGGGTCGATGGGGACGAAGGCCCCACCGGCCTTGAGCACCGCCAGCACCGCGACCATGGCATCGGGCGTGCGCTCCAGGCACAGGCCCACGCGGACCTCCGGGCCCACGCCCAGCGTGCGCAGCTGCGCGGCGAGCTGGTTCGCCTTCGCGTTGAGCTGGGCGTACGTGAGGACCTGGGACTCCAGCGACACGGCGGGGGCATCGGGCGTCCGAGCCGCCTGCTCCTCGACGCGCAGGTGGAAGGTGGCCTCGCGGGCCATGTCCGCTGCGTCGTCCGGCTGCGGCGCCTCCTCCCTTTCGAGCGGCAGCGCGGACACAGGAGTGTCCGGCGACGTCACGGCTTCTTCCAGCAGGACCTGGAGGTGCGCCACCAGTCGCTCCGCCGTGGCGGACTCGAACAGGTCGGTGCTGTAGACGAGCCCACCCTGGTAGCCCTCCGTCGCCCGGGACAGGACCAGCTCCAGCTCGAAGCGGCTGACCGTGTGCTTCGACTCGAAGCCCCGGAGGGACAGCTCCGGGAGCGTCAGCTCGGGAACCGGCGTGTTCTGGAGGGCGAACATCACCTGGAATAGCGGCGTGCGGCCCTCCTCACGGGCGGGGTGGAGGTCCTCCACCAGCCGCTCGACGGGGAGGTCCTGGTGCTCGTACGCCCCCAGCGTGGTGTCACGCACCTGGGCCAGCAGCTCCCGGAAGGTCGGGTCCTGTCCGAAGCGAGCGCGCAGGACCAACGTGTTGACGAAGAAGCCGATGAGCCCCTCCGTCTGTGCATGACGACGGCCGGCGATGGGCGAACCCACCAGCACGTCATCCTGCCCGGAGTACCGGTTCAGCAGCACCTGGAAGGCCGCGAGCAACACCATGAAGGGCGTTGCCCGCTCCTTCAGCGCGAGCGCGTCCACGGCGTCGCTCAGGGCCGCCGGCAATTGGATGGGGGTGTTGTCGCCCTGGAAGGACGGCTGCTCCGGCCTCGGCTTGTCGGTGGGGAGCTCCAGGTACGGCGGCGCGTCCGCGAGCATCCCGCGCCAGTAGTCGAGCTGCGCTTCCAGGACCTGGCCCTGGAGCCACTTCCGTTGCCACGCCGCGAAGTCCGCGTACTGGAACGGGAGCGGGGGCAGGGGAGACGGCTGCCCCTGCCGGAAGGCGCCGTAGATCGCCGCCATCTCCCGGACCATCACGCCGTTGGACCAGCCGTCGGTGACGATGTGGTGCATGTTGAGCACCAGCACGTGCTCCGTCGCGGACTGCTTCAACAGGATGCCGCGGACCACCGGGCCATTCGCCAGGTCGAAGGGGCGTTGGACCTCTTCCTGGACTCGTCGCAGCGTCTCCGCCTCACGAAGATGGGCGACGGCCTCACCCGACAAGTCCAGGACCTCGATGGGCACCTGAGAGGGCGGGTGGATGACCTGGACGGGTGAGTCGCCTTCCATGCGGAACGTCGTCCGCAGCACCTCGTGGCGGGCGACCAGCGTGTCGAAGCTGCGCTGGAGCGCGGGCAGGTTCAGCGCGCCCGTGAGCTGGAGCGCCAGCGGGTGGTTGTAGGCACTGCTGCCCGTTTCGCTCCACTGGCTGATGACCCAGAGACGCTGCTGGGAGAAGGACAGGGGCAGCGAGGCGCGCCGGTCCGCGTGGGTCAGTGCCGGCACCGCGGCGTCGGACTGCGTGGGCGCGTTCTTCTGGCCGTCCAGGTACGCCGCGAGTCCGGCGACTGTGGGGGACTCGAAGAAGGCGCGCAGCGGGAGTTCGATGCCGAAGCGCGTCCGCACACGCACCACCACCTGGGTGGCCAACAGCGAGTGGCCTCCCAGCTCGAAGAAACCATCGTGGATGCCGACGCGGCGGACGCTGAGCACCTGGGCGAAGAGTTCGGCCAGGGACTCCTCCGTCGGCGTGCGCGGTGCGACGTAGAGGCCCCGCTGGACGGTGGGCGCCTCGGGGGCGGGCAGGGCCTTGCGGTCCACCTTTCCGCTGGGCGTCAGCGGCAGGACGCCCAGGTGAACGAAGGTCGACGGCACCATGTGCTGGGGGAGCTGCTTCAACAGATGTGCTCGCAGCGTCTCGGCCTCCAGCGGCGCCGAGTCACCCGTGATGTAGGCCACGAGGCGGGCATCCCCTCGCGTCTCCTCACGCACCACGGCGACGGCGTCACGCACGCCGGGGTGCGTGCGCAGCGCGGTCTCGACTTCACCCAGCTCGATGCGGAAGCCGCGCAGCTTCACCTGGAAGTCGGCCCGGCCCAGGTACTCCAGCGTGCCGTCCGGCAAC
Organism: Myxococcus sp. MxC21-1; assembly: GCF_032612255.1. Taxonomy (NCBI): domain Bacteria; kingdom Pseudomonadati; phylum Myxococcota; class Myxococcia; order Myxococcales; family Myxococcaceae; genus Myxococcus; species Myxococcus sp. MxC21-1. The sequence goes on along the minus strand of NZ_CP123278.1, from coordinate 4,410,270 downwards.
CATCGCGCCACGTCTCCGGTGCGGTACAGGCGCGCGCCCGGTATGCCGCTGAAGGCGTCGGGGATGAATCGCTCCGCCGTCAACTGCGGCCGCTGCCAGTACCCGCGTCCCACCTGCACGCCGCCAATGTGCAGCTCGCCCGGAATGCCCACTGGTGCCGGCTGTCCGTGCGTGTCCAGCACGTACAGCACCGTATTGGCTACGGGGCGGCCAATGGGCACTCGGTGGAAGTCCTCGCCACGAGGGCAGGGCCAGTACGTGACGTCCACCGCTGCTTCCGTCGGGCCGTAGAGGTTGTGCACCCCCACCGGTGCGGGTAGCCGCGCGTACGCCTTCTTCACCAGCTCCGCGCTCAACGCCTCGCCGCTGCACACCACCCGCCGCAGGCTCCCCAGTCCCTCCAGCCCGGGCTCCTCCACGAAGGCGCGCAGCATCGACGGCACGAAGTGCACCGTCGTCACGCCCTCCGCCTTCATCAGCTTCACCAGGTACGCCGGCTCCTGGTGCCCTCCAGGCCGCGCCACCACCAGCTTCGCCCCCGCCAGCAGCGGCCAGAAGAACTCCCACACCGACACGTCGAAGCTGAAGGGCGTCTTCTGCAGCACCACGTCCGTGCCGCCAAGCCCGTACTCCTCCTGCATCCACTTCAGCCGGTTGACGACGCCACCGTGCGCATTCATCGCCCCCTTCGGACGCCCCGTGCTTCCTGAGGTGAAGATGACGTACGCCAGTGACTCCGGGCCCACCTGCACCGACGGCTTCGTCACCGGCTGCTTCGCCACTTCCCCCGCCGCACTGTCCAGGCACACGACTCGCGCGGCGCTGGGCGGTAGCACCGTCTTCCACTTCTCGTGCGTCAGCAGCACCGACGCCCCGGTGTCCTCCAGCATCCACCCCAGCCGCTCCTTCGGGTATGCCGGGTCCACCGGCACGTAGGCTGCGCCTGCCTTCAGCACGCCCAGCAGCGCCACCACCATGTCCACCGAGCGCTCCAGGCACACGCCCACCAGCGACTCCGGGGCCACTCCCAGGCCACGCAGGTGGTGCGCCAACTGGTTGGCCCTCGCGTCCAGCTCCCGGTACGTCAGCCGCTCCGACTCGAACGCCACTGCCACCGCGTCCGGCGTGCGCGCCACCTGCGCCTCCATCAGCGCGTGAATGGTCGCCTCGGAAGCGGGCGCCATCTCACGTCCCTGGAAGCCCTTCAGTACCTGGCGGCGCTCGTCCTCGGAGAGGATGGCGACACGTTGCAGCGGCAGGTCTGGCGTGGCGACGACCACCTGGGCGAGCTCGGTCAGATGGCCCGCGAGCCGCTCCAGGGTGACACCATCGAAGAGGCCCGTTGCGTACTCGAAGCGGCAGTACAGGGTGTTCTGCCGCTCGACGACTTCCAGGCTCAGGTCGAACTTGGAGGTGTCTGGATAGAGGCCGAGTTCGCTCAGCTTCAGCGCCTGATACGACACGTCCACGGTGGGCGTGTTGATCACGTTGAGGACGGCCTGGAACACGGGCGTGCGGCTCTGGTCACGCGGCAACTGGAGCGCTTCGATGACGCGCTCGAAGGGCGCGTCCTGGTTCGCGAACGCGTCCAGCGAATGCCGCTTCACGCGGCCAAGCAGTTCTCGGAACGACGGGGCGCCCTCCAGCCGCGCGCGCAGCGCGAGCGTGTTCACGAAGCAGCCCAGCAGCCCCTCCACCTCCGGACGGGAGCGGCCGGCCGTGGGAATGCCCACCGCGAAGTCCTCCTGCCCCGAAGTGCGTCCCAGCAGTGCCTGGAACAGCGCCATGAGCGCCATGAACGAAGTAGCGCCCTCGCGCCGCCCCAAGGCGAGCAGCGGTTGGGTGACCTCGGGGGGCAGCTCGAAACGGTAGCTGCCACCCGCGTAGGACTGCACCGCGGGCCGAGGCCGGTCCGTGGGCAGCTCGAGCGCCGGGACACCCGTCAGCTGCTCCTTCCACCACCGGACCTGCCCCTCCATCACCGCGCCTTCCAGCCACTTGCGCTGCCACACCGCGTAGTCCGCGTACTGCACCTCCAGCGGCGGAAGCGGAGAGGGGATTCCCGCGCTGAAGCAGGAGTAGAGCACCGACAGCTCGCGCCCCAGCACCAGGGTGCACCACGCGTCGGAGATGACGTGGTGCTGCATCAGGCTCAGGACGTGGTCTTCCGGTCCCATCCGGAGCAGCAACGCGCGCGCCACCGGGCCCTTCTCGAGATCGAAGGGAAGCGCCGCGAGCGCCGCGCACCGCCGCAGCATCTCCGCTTCGCGCGCTTCCGCCGAGTCGCCGGGGACGTCCTCCACCAGCGCCGGCAGCGAGCCCTCCGCGTGGATGATCTGCACCGCGCCGTCTTCGGTCAGTTGGTACGTGGTGCGGAGGACCTCGTGCCGCTTCACCACTTCATTGAGCGCGGCCTGGAGCGCCTCGACGTTCAGCGGGCCGGTGAGACGGAAGTTGGAGCCGTTGTTGTACGCCGTGCTGCCCGGGTCGAGCTGCTGGAGATACCAGAGCCGCTGCTGCGCGAAGGACAGGGGCAGTGGCCGCGTCCGGGGCACGCGGGGAATCGTTGAGGGCTCGGGCTGCTGCATCGGAGCGGGCGCGGGCGCCTTCGGCTGGGGCTTCGGCGCGGGGGCCTGCGCCTTGGGCGCGGCGGGGAGGGTGACGTGCTCCACGTGGCCGTCCACGCGGAGCCGCGCGTGCCGCCCGGTCCGGAAGAGACGGGCCTCACTGCTCGACGGGTGCTGCACGAAACGGCGGCGCTCCTGCTCATTGGCGCGCCACAGGTCCCAGGGAAGACCCGCGCCCTCCAGCGCCAGCTCACCGACGACACCGGGGGCACCGGCAATCCGGCCGGGTCCAGCACCCAGGACTGGAGCCCTTCGGGGACACGTTCCGTCGGAGGCCGTGGCAGCAGGCCTCCCTCGCCAGCGGCACCCGCGAGCAGGACCTCCGTTCCCAGGTTCCGGTGCAGCGACAGGGCCAGCTCCGTGGAGGCACCGTCCAGGACGAGCGCACCCACGGGCTCCAGTGCTTCGCGGGCCTGCGGCAGTTCCACCAGCGTGCGCGCCAGCCGCGCCGAGGCATGCAGGAGGACGGCGCCCGACTGCCGGGCCAGCGCCAGCAGCTCATCCACCGCCAACGTGCCCTCCGCCTGCCGCTGGACCTTCCGCTGCGAGGCGTCCTGCTCCAGGCGCTCGCGAATCACGGTCAACCGGCGCAGGCCCTCCAGCACCACCGGCGTGTCCAGGCCGAAGTCGATGAGGCAGGCCACCTCGTCCACGTCGGCTTCCCGGACGTGGAGCAGGCGCTGCACGCCGCTCTCCACCGTGCCGATGAGGCCGGTGCCCTTCGCGTGGTGCTCGAAGGTGTGTTCGAGCAGGGCATTCACGTCCTCTTCGGACACCTTGTCGATTTCGCCCTGGTACCCCTGCGCGGCCAGCAGCGTGGCGGTGATCTCCGCCGAGCTCCGGAAGTAGCTCAGCAGCGGCTTGCGGACCGTGCGCAGCACCTCCTGTTCGTCATCGCCGATGAACGCGTGCAGCATCAACGCGACGTGGCCACGGCCCGGATGCCCGTTGCGGCGCCAGGCTTCGCGGTAGAGCCCCACCTTCTGCTTCAGCTCCTCCAGTGACTGCGTGAGCAGACCGGTGAGCACGCCTGCGCCCACTTCGCCGGCCAGGCGGAACGTCTCCGGACTGCCAGCGGCCGTGAGCCACACGGGCAGGTCCTTCTGGACGGGCTTGGGCCGCAGGCCGACTTCCACCGTGACGCCGCCGCCACCCGGACGGCGGAGCTTCTCGCCTCGCCAGAGGGCGCGCACCGTCTCCAGGTTCCGCAGCAGCACGTTGCGGCGATCCTCGAAGTTCTGCGGGGCGAAGGTGAAGTCCGCCACGTGCCAGCCCGTCGCAATCGACAGACCCGCGCGGCCTCCGGAGAGGTTGTCCACCACGGACCACTGCTCGGCGACCAGCAGCGGGTCATGCAGCGGAAGGACGACGCTGCCCGAGCGCAGGCTCAGGTTGCGGGTGATGGTGGCCAGCGCGCCCGCCACCACCGCGGGCTGGGGATAGAGGCCGCCGAACGAGTGGAAGTGCCGCTCCGGCGTCCACACCGCGGAAAAGCCGTTGGCGTCCGCGTACTTCGCGCCCTCGACCAACAGCTCGTACTTCGGACCCACGAGCGAGTCTTCATCGTTGGCGAAGTAGATGAGGCTCAGGTCCATCGCGCCCTGGCGAGGACCGCCGCCCTGGAGGACTTCCCACTGGGCCGTCACCTGCTCGGAGGGGAACGTCACGGTCAGCCCGCGTGACAGGGCCCACAGGGCCTCCAGCTCCGGGCGCTCCGCCGAGGACTCCGCGGCGGCCACCCACGTGGTGCCTTCCGCGGGCCGCAGCCGCTTGTCGAGCGCGTCGAAGAGCTCGGTGAGCCCCTGATGCACCAGGGCCCACGGCGACTGGTTGGCGCCCACGGGCAGCAGCCACGCCAGCGCCTCCGGGGCCGGAGCCGGGTGCTCCGCCAGCGCACCGGAAGACTCCAGCGCGTCCTCCACATGGAGCACCCGCGCCGCATCCAGCCGCGCGGCGGTCATGATGCCTCGCCACGTGACGAGCACCGGCACCCGGGCTCCGGGTGCCGCGAAGTCCGACAGGCGCCCCAGGTCCGTGGGGCCCACGGCCACGACGGCGCCACCGGCCTCCAGGACACCCCAGAGGACGGCGAGCTTCGCGGGGGACGGCTTCAGGCAGACCGCGACCGGCTCACCGGGTTGCACGCCGAGCGATCGCAGCCGAGCGGCGACGTTGCGCGCACGCTGAGCGAGGTCGCTCCAGGTCCACGACGTCGAGCCTGAATGATGGCAGTGGCTCCCGGCTGACGGGCCGCGCGCTGGGACAGCCGCGAGGGAATCGGCGTGGAGACGGGCCGGGGAAGGGGGCGGGCCGGCGCGCCGGTCCTCCTCCGTGGCCAGGGGCAACCGGGAGATGCGCTCCGAGGGCCGGGCCAGCGCCGAGCCCAACAGCACCTGGAGGTGCTCCACGATGCGCCGGGCCGTGGCTTCGTCGAACAGCTCGGTGGCGTACTCCAGCGCGCCGCTGATGCGGCCGGCGTCATCGCCGAGCACGAGGGACAGGTCGGACAGCGTCGCGCCCCACTGCACCGGGGCGTCCGGCACTTCCACCATGGTTCCGCGGACACCGGTCAGCTCCAGCGCGGCGGCCGTGCCTCCCACGGTGGTGTGGAAGACGAAGATGGTGTCCGTCAGCCGTCCCCGGCCAATGTCCTTGCCGGGAACGAGGGCTTCCACGAGGTGCTCGAAGGGCACGTCCGGACGCAACTGGACGTCGTTGACCTCCTGCCGCACGCGGGCCAGGAGCTCGAGGAACGTCGGGTCATCCGCGAAGCTGGTGCGGAACGCGGCCGAGTGCGCCACGTACCCGATGAGCGGAAGCAGCTCCGGCCGGGTGCGGTTGCCAATGGGCGTGCCGACGATGATGTCCGTCTGCCCGCTGTAGCGGTGCAGCAGCGCCTGCCAGGCGGCGAGCACCATCATGTACGGGGTGTAGCTCTCACGCTTTCCGAACTCCGCCACCTCCCGGGACAGCGCGGCCGAGAAGGACACCGGCATGCGCACTGACGTCAGCGGACTCGTCTTGGGGCGCGGCCGGTCCGTGGCGATGTTCAGCTGCCGAGGCATGGCGGCCAGTTGATTGCGCCACCACTGATCCTGTTCGGGCAGACGCCCTTCGGCGATGACCTGCCGCTGCCATGCGCCGAAGTCCGCGTACTGCACGGGAAGCGGCGGCAGGGGCGCTGGACGGCCCTGCTGGAAGGCCGCGTAGCACTGGAACAGCTCGTGGATGAAGATGTTGACGGACAGCGTGTCGCTGACGATGTGGTGGATGTTGCCCAGCAGGATGTGCACGTGCTCGTCGAGTTGGAGCAGCGTGGTCCGGACGACGGGGCCCTTCACCAGATCGAACGGCTTCGCGGCGTCCTCGCGGGCCAGCTGCATCGCCTCGGCCTCGCGCTGTTCTGGGGTGCCGGTGAGCGTCAGGCGCACCAGCGGGACGTGCATCCGCGCGTGGAAGCGCTGGACCGGGCGGCCATCCACCACGTCGTAGGTCGTCCGCAGGGATTCGTGGCGCTGGATGATCGCCTGGACGGCGCGCTCCAGGATGACCGCGTCCACGACGCCTTCCAGCCGGAAGACGAACGGAATGTTGTACGCGGACAGGCCCGGCAGGTGCTGCTCCAGGCGCCAGACGCGCTCCTGGACGAAGGACAGCGGCAGGGGCCGGTCGCGAGGCAGCGGGACGATGGGCAGCTCGCGGGTGGCCTCCACGACCGGGGCCTGACGCAGCAGGGGCTCGATGCGCTGGGCGATGCCCGCCACGGTGGGGGCCTCGAACAGCGCGGCCAGGGGAGCTGGACCCCGAACGTGGACCGCACCTGGTTGAGGAGCTGGGCGGCCATCAGCGAGTTGCCGCCGATCTCCAGGAAGTTGTCGTCGCGGCCCACGAACGTCAGGCCGAGCCGCTCACGCCAGAGCGCCGCCAGCCGTTCCTCGATGTCGCCTCGCGGCGCGTCTTCACGTTCTGGGGTGGGAGCAGGCGCGGGCGTCCCCTGGGCCTGATGCGGCGACGTGGCCTGAGGGGCCGCGAGGCTGCCGTGGGTCTGGACTGGAGCCGAGGACCCATTCTGTCCTCCAGGCACATGGGCAGAGAGCTGCGGGGTGCCGGGCGTCGCGAAGCTCCCAGGTGCCGGGAACGCGGCCGCGGAACCGACCTGTACCCCTGACGCTGGCGCCGGGGACGCGTGGAGCCCCCATTCGCAGGGGATGACGGCGCCGCGACCGAGGCGAGCGCAGCCACGTGCCCCGCGCCATGGGTCGGCGCGGGAATGACCGCATGCGCCGGCCGCGCCGGAGCCTCCACCCAGCAGCGTTTCTCCTGGAACGGGTACGTGGGCAGGTGCAGGCGCAGCCGCTGTTCGTGGCCGTAGAAGACGTTCCAGTCCACCGAGACGCCCAGGGTCCACAGCTCGCCCACCGCGGTCATCAGGCTCGCGTGCTCCGGGGTCGTGCCGCCACGGCGCAGCGTCGCCACCGCCTTGACCCGCTCCTTGTCGCGTCCCAGGCACGCGCGCACCAGCGGCGTCAGGTCCTGCCCTGGGCCGACCTCCAGCAACAGGCTGCATCCCTCTTCGAGCAATGCCCCGACGGCATTCGTGAAGCGCACCGGCTGGCGCATCTGCGCCGCCCAGTAGTCCGGCTGGGCCAGCTCGTTCGCCTGTGCCCACCGTCCCGTGACGCTGGAGGCGTAACGGAGCGTCGGCGCATGCCGCTGGAGCGAGTTCACCACGTCTGCCAGCGCCGGCATCAGCGGCTCCACGTCCGCCGAATGGAACGCGTGCGGCGCGGGCATCCGCACGGTGCCCACTTCACGGCGGCGCAGCTCATCCTGAAGCCGCTCCACCTCCGCGATGGGTCCGGCGACGACGCAGCGATCCGGTGCGTTGATGGCCGCCAGCGACAGCCGGCCCGTCAGCAGCGGCAGCACCTGCGACTCCGGCATCGCCACCGCGAGCATCGCGCCCGGGGGCATGCGGTGCATCAGCTCGCCACGTGCCACGGCGAGCCGCATCGCGTCTTCGAGCGACAGCACGCCCGACAGGCACGCGGCGGCATACTCACCGAAGCTGTGCCCCAGCACGGCGTACGGCCGCAGGCCCCAGTCCATCCACATCCGGGCCAGCGAATACTCCACCGTGAACAGCGCGGGCAGGGCGGCACGGGTATCAGCCACCGCCGCCGCGTCCATTCCCGGCCCGGCGAACAGCACCTCGCGGACCCGCTCCCGGAGCGCGGGCTCCAGCAGCGCCAGGCACGCATCCGCGTGAGCGCGGAAGGCCGGCTCCGCTTCGTACAGCTCGCGGCCCATGCCCGCCTGCTGCGCGCCCTGGCCCGGGAAGATGAAGGCCACCCGGCGGCGGTTCACGTCGGCATCGGCCACCTTCACCGGCGTGTACGGCTTGCGCAGCCGCGCCGTCAGGTCCGCGGCGTCCCGGGCCACCACGGTGCGCCGGAACTCGAAGGCCTTGCGTCCCACGGCATGCGTGAAGGCCACGTCCGCCAGGGACAGGTCCGCGGCGTGGGCCTCGGCATGCCCGGCGAGTTGCCGCGCCGCCGCGTCCAGCGCTTCGGCGGAGCGAGCGGACAGCGTGACGACCTGATGTGAGCGCGTGGTGGAGCCACTGTGCGCCATGGGGGACTCCTCGAGCACTGCGTGGGCGTTGGTGCCGCCAATGCCGAAAGAGCTGACGGCCGCGCGTCGCGGCGTCTCGGTCCTCGGCCACGGCCGCAGGGTGGTGTTGACGAAGAAGGGGCTGGCGTCGAAGTCGATCTGCGGATTGGGCCGCTCGAAGTGCAGGCTGGGCGGCACCTCGCCATGGTGCAGGGACAGCGCGACCTTCATGAGGCCCGCCAGTCCGGCCACCGTGTCCATGTGCCCCATGTTGCTCTTGAGCGAGGCCAGGGCGATGGTGCCCCGGTGCTCGGCGCCCAGGCCGTAGGCGCGCTGGAGCGCGGCCACTTCAATGGGGTCGCCCAGCGGCGTCGCCGTGCCGTGGGCCTCCACGTAGCCGATGTCCTGGGCCCGCACGCCAGAGCGCGCGAGCGCCTGGGAGATGACCGCGGCCTGACCCTGGACGCTGGGGGCGGTGTAGCCGGACTTGTAGCGCCCGTCGTTGTTGGTCGCCGTGGCCCGGATGACGGCGTAGATGGAGTCGCCATCCCGCTGCGCGTCCTCCAGCCGCTTGAGGACCACGCACGCGACGCCGTTCCCGGACACCGTGCCCTGCGCGTTCGCGTCGAAGCTCCGGCAGTGTCCGTCCGGAGAGAGAATCATGCCCTCCTGGTAGACGTAGCCGGTGCGCTGCGGGACAGCGATGCGCGTGGCCCCCGCCAGCGCCACACCCGAACGACCCGCCAGCAGGGTCTGGCAGGCGAGGTGGACAGCGACGAGCCCCGTGGAGCACGCCGTGTAGACGAGGACGCTCTCACCGGTGAGCCCCAGCTTGAAAGACGCCTTGGTGGCGAGGCTCTCATGGGTGGCGGTGCCGTAGAGTTCGAACAGGGCCGCGCCATCCAGCGGCAGCGTGGCCCGGACCGCGTCCTTGTAGCCGGAGTCGACAGCGCCCGCGTACAGCGAGATGGCCTCGGGCGTGCGCTCCGGGTCGATGCCCGCGTCCTCCAGCGCGGACCATGCCGTCTGGAGGAAGAGCCGCTGCTGTGGGTCCATCCACTGCGCTTCGCGCAGCGACAGGTCGAAGAAGCCCGGGTCGAATCCGTCGATGCCGTCCAGGACACCGCCGGCCGGGACGAAGGCCGGGTGTTGTGACAGCTCCAAGCCTTCGGGCAGGCCGGGCATCCGCTCCAACTGCTCGGGCGTGAAGCGGGAGATGGACTCCACACCGTCGCGCAGGTTCCGCCAGAAGTCCTGGACGGAGCTGGCGCCCGGGAAGCGCCCCGACATGCCCACGATGGCGACCAGGCCGGAGCCCGTGGCGGGTTTCGCCTCGGCGCTCGGCTCGGAGACAGGCTCGGGCCGCGCGGGGGCGGCGGGGACCTCGTCCACCTTCGCGTCGCGCTCCAGGACAGCGGCCAGCGCGTCCACGGTGGGGTGCTCGAACAGCCACACCACTGGCACCTCCCGGTTCAACGTCTCCCGCATGCGCTTGGCGATGCGCACGACCGACAGGGATGTTCCGCCCAGGTCATCGAAGAGGTGGTCATGGAGGCCGATGCGCTCCGTGCCCAGCTCCTTCGCCCACAGCGCGGCGAGCTGCTGCGCCAGCGGGCTCGATGGCTCCAAGAACTGGCCATCACGGCCCGTGGACGCGCTGTCCGGCGCGGGGAGTGCCTTCCGGTCCACCTTGCCACTGGTGCTCAGCGGCAACGTGGGGAGGACCACGAAGACGGACGGCACCATGTACTCGGGGAGCTGTTGACGCATGCCCGCGCGGAGCGCCGCGACATCCAGCGGCGCGTCATCGCGTCCCATGGCGTAGGCCACCAGTCGCTTGTCACCGGGGATGTCCTCGCGGACCACGGCGGCGGCTTCCAGCACGCCGGGCTGGGTGCGCAGCGCGGCCTCGACGTCCGCCAGCTCGATGCGGAACCCGCGCACCTTCACCTGGTTGTCGATGCGGCCAATGAACTCCAGCGTGCCGTCCGGGCGCCACCGGACCAGGTCTCCCGTCCGGTAGAGGCGCGCACCGGGCTGGGTGGCGAAGGGGGCGGGGATGAAGCGCTCCGCCGTGAGGTCCGGTCGCGATACGTATCCGCGCCCGAGCCCTTCACCGCCCACGTACAGCTCGCCCGGCACCCCCACGGGGACCAGCTGGAGCTGCGAATCCAGCACGTAGGCCTGCGTGTTCGAGACAGGCCGGCCAATGGGCACGGAGGCCCCGACCTGCGAGGCCTCATAGGCCGTGTAACTGGTGGAGATGATGGAGTTCTCCGTCGGGCCATAGCCATTGGAGACGGGGACTCCGGTGGTGGTCAGCGTGCGGCGCGTGTGGGGGGCGGACAGGATGTCACCCACCACGTGAATGGCCCGCAGCTTCTTCAGCAGGTCGGTCCGGTGCTCCACGACCTGCGAGAACAGGCCCGCGGGGAAGTGGATGAGCGTGACGCCGTGGCGCTCCACCACGCGGGACAGCGTGTCCAGGTCGCTGGCTTGCGCCTCCGGCGGATACAGGACGACGCCGCTTCCGTTGAGCAGCGGAAGCCACAGCTCCATCACCGAGCCGTCGAACGAGGCGGGCGCCATGACGAGCCCTGTCTCCCGGACGCCGAAGCGGATGAAGGGCTCACTGCGCGTGAGGCGGAGCACGCCCCGGTGCGGGATGGCCACGCCCTTCGGGCGCCCCGTGCTCCCGGACGTGAACATCACGTAGGCCAGGTGATTCGGCCCCACGTCGGACACCGGGGACGTGGTGGGCCACTCCGACAGGTCCAGCTCCTCCAGGAGCAGGGTGGGAAGCCCGCCGTCGGGGAGCGGCAGCCTGGCGTGGTTGGCCCGCGACGTGAGCAGCAGGTGCGGTGGCGCGTCCTCCAGCATGATGGCCAGCCGCTGCGCGGGGTACGACGCGTCCAGCGGCACGAAGGCGCCTCCGGCCTTGAGCACCGCCAGCATCGCGATGACCCACGCCGTGCCCCGGTCCAGGCTCACGGCCACGAGCACTTCCGTGCTCACCCCGCGCGAACGGAGCAGGTTCGCGAGCTGGTTGGCCCGCGTGTCCAACTGCTCGAAGGTCAGCGTCTCGTCACCACACTCCAGCGCGACGGCGAAGGGGCGCAGGGAGGCGTGCCGCGCGATGACCTCCGCGATGGTGCCGCCAGCGCCGTCGTACCGGGCCGCGTTGTCATTCCACTCCCGGAGGAGCTGCTGACGCTCGCCCGGGGTGAGCATGTCCAGCGTGCCCAGCGGCTGGTCCGGCGCGGCGGTCACGGACGCCATGAGGACGCGCAGGTGCCCGGCGAGGCGGGCCACGGTGGCGGTCTCGAAGAGGTCGGTGCTGTGCTCGATGGCGCCGCGCAGGCCGTCGGCGTCATCCGTGAGGGCGAGCCCCAGGTCGAAGCGCGAGGTCCCGATGTCCACGTCCGCCGGCCTCAGCGTGAGGCCCGTGGCCCGCACCGGGCCCGTGGGGGTGTTCAGCAGAGAGAAGTAGGTCTGCACCAGCGGATTGCGGCCCAGGTCCCTGCGTGGCTGGAGCTCCTCGACCAGCTTCTCGAAGGGCAGGTCCTGGTGCTCGTACGCGGCCAGGGTGGTGTCACGGACCTGCGCGAGCAGGGCGCGGAACGAGTCGCGCGGACGCACCCGAGCCCGCAGCACCAGCGTGTTGACGAAGAACCCGACCAGGCCCTCGACCTCGCCGTGGCGGCGGCCCGCGATGGGCGAGCCCACCAGCAAGTCCTCCTGCCGGCTGTAACGCGAGAGCAGCACCTGCCACACGGCCAGCAGCGCCATGTACGGAGTGGCCCCCGCCTGCGCGCCAGCGCGAGGAACGGCGCCACCACGTCCTGGGGCAGGTGAATGGGGAAGAGCTCGCCGAACTGCGAGCGATGGGTGGGCCTCGGCTTGTCGGTGGGCAGGTCCAGCACCTGGGGCGCACCGGCGAGCTGATCCTTCCACCAATCGACCTGCGCGGTGAGCACCTCGCCCTGGAGCCACTGCCGCTGCCAGGAAGCGAAGTCCGCGTACTGGATGGGCAGCGGCGGCAGCGCCGGGCTTCGACCCTGAGCGAACGCATCGTAGGCGGCGGCGACCTCGCGCACGATGACGCCGAGCGACCAGCCGTCCGACACGATGTGGTGCATGGTCAGCACCAGCACGTGCAGCTCCGCGTCCAGCTTCAACAGCAGGGTGCGCAGGAGGGGACCCGCGCTCAAATCGAACGGCTGGCCCGCATCCGTGGCGGCCAACCGGCGCGCCTCGGCATCCCGGTCGCCTTCCGGCAGGCTCGTGAGGTCCGTCAGGGGGAGCGCCCAGTCCGCCGCGGGGTGGATGACCTGGATGGGGTCACCGTCACGCATCACGAAGCTGGTGCGCAGCGGCTCATGGCGTTTGACGAGGTACTCCAGCGCACGGCGCAGGGCCTCGGTGTCCAGCGCGCCTTCCAGCCTGAGCGCTCCCGGCAGGTTGTACTGGCTGCCACCGGGCTGGAGCTGATCGATGAGCCACAGTCGCTGCTGCGCGAAGGACGGCGGCAGGTTCCCATCGCGTGGCACGGGCCGGAGCGCCGGAATCTGGGGCGCGCTGACGCGCAGGAGCATGCCTTCCTCGACGAGCTCGGTGACTCGGGCCACGGAGGGCGCGTCAAAGAGCGCGTTGAGGGAGAGCTCCACGCCGAACGTCGTCCGCAGCCGAGAGATGAGCTGGGTGGCCAGGAGCGAGTGGCCTCCCAGTGCGAAGAAGTCGTCGTGCAGGCCCACTTGCTCCACGCGAAGGAGTTCACGGAAGAGGGCGGCGACGCGCTGTTGGAACGGAGTCATGCGCTCTTGCACGGGCGGGGCGGAGGCCCCGGGGACAGGGGTGGCAACGGGCAGAGGTAGAGCCTTGCGGTCCACCTTTCCGTTGGGAGACAGAGGTAGGGACGGCAGCGTCACGATGGCCGTGGGCACCATGTGGGCCGGCAGGTGCTCAGCCAGCCGTGCCCGCAGCGCCGACACGTCCGGCGCCGGATCTCCCGTGACGTAGGCCACGAGGCGCTGATCGCCCGGGGCGTCTTCACGGACCACGGCGACGGCGTCACGCACGCCGGGATGCGTGCGCAGCGCGGTCTCGATTTCACCCAGCTCGATGCGGAAGCCGCGCAGCTTCACCTGGAAGTCGGCCCGGCCCAGGTACTCCAGCGTGCCGTCCGCCAGCCACCGCGCCACGTCTCCGGTGCGGTACAGGCGCGCGCCCGGAATGCCGCTGAAGGCATCCGGAATGAATCGCTCCGCCGTCAACTGCGGTCGCTGCCAGTACCCGCGTCCCACCTGCACGCCGCCAATGTGCAGCTCGCCCGGAATGCCCACCGGCGCCGGCTGTCCGTGCGTGTCCAGTACGTACAGCACCGTATTGGCCACCGGCCGGCCAATGGGGACGCGGTGGAAGTCCTCGCCACGAGGGCAGGGCCAGTACGTGACGTCTACCGCTGCTTCCGTCGGGCCGTAGAGGTTGTGCACCCCCACCGATGCGGGCAGCCGCGCGTACGCCTTCTTCGCCAGCTCCGCGCTCAACGCCTCGCCGCTGCACACCACCCGCCGCAGGCTCCCCAGTCCCTCCAGCCCGGGCTCCTCCACGAAGGCGCGCAACATTGACGGCACGAAGTGCACCGTCGTCACGCCCTCCGCCTTCATCAGCTTCACCAGGTACGCCGGCTCCTGGTGCCCTCCAGGCCGCGCCACCACCAGCTTCGCCCCCGCCAGCAGCGGCCAGAAGAACTCCCACACCGACACGTCGAAGCTGAAGGGCGTCTTCTGCAGCACCACGTCCGTGCCGCCAAGCCCGTACTCCTCCTGCATCCACTTCAGCCGGTTGACGACGCCACCGTGCGCATTCATCGCCCCCTTCGGGCGCCCCGTGCTTCCTGAGGTGAAGATGACGTACGCCAGTGACTCCGGGCCCACCTGCACCGACGGCTTCGTCACCGGCTGCTTCGCCACTTCCCCCGCCGCACTGTCCAGGCACACGACTCGCGCGGCGCTGGGCGGTAGCACCGTCTTCCACTTCTCGTGCGTCAGCAGCACCGACGCACCGGTGTCCTCCAGCATCCACCCCAGTCGCTCCTTCGGATACGCCGGGTCCACCGGCACGTAGGCCGCGCCCGCCTTCAGCACGCCCAGCAGCGCCACCACCATGTCCACCGAGCGCTCCAGGCACACGCCCACCAGCGACTCCGAGGCCACCCCCAGGCTACGGAGGTGGTGCGCCAACTGGTTCGCCTTCGCGTCCAGCTCCCGGTACGTCAGCCGCTCCGACTCGAACGACACCGCCACCGCGTCCGGCGTGCGCGCCACCTGCGCCTCCACCAGCGCGTGGATGGTCGCCTCGGAAGCGGGCTCCATCTCACGTCCCTGGAAGCCCTTCAGCACCTGTTGCTGTTCATCGTCGGGCAGCATCGGCAGCGCTTGAATGCGCGTCTGCGGATCGCGCACGACCGCCTCCAGCAGCGTCTGGAAGTGCTGTGTCAGTCGAATCGCCGCTTCGGGCGTGAAGAGGTCCAGGCTGAACTCCAGCCCTCCCTCCAGACTCCCGTCGCCCAGCTCCATCAGCGACAGGGTGAGGTCGAGCCGGGCCGTGTCCGTGCTGGACCGCAGTTGCTCGACCGTCACGCCCGGCAGCGACGGCGGCTGCATGGGCGCGTTCTGCAGGGCGAACATCACCTGGATGAGCGGCGTTCTGCCGCCACCGCGCTCGCCGCCAACGGCCTCGACCAGCCGGTCGAACGGCACGTCCTGGCGCACGTAGGCCGCCAGGGACTCCTCGCGGACGCGCGCCACCAGCTCCGCGAAGGTCGGCGTCCCATCCAACCGGGCCCGCAGGGCCAACGTGTTGACGAAGAAGCCGATCAGGGGCTCCAGCTCGGACTGGGTGCGGTGGGCAATGGGGCTGCCCACGCAGAAGTCCTTCTGTCCCGAGTAGCGGGAGAGCAGGATTTCATAAGCCGCCAGAAGCACCATGAAGAGCGTGGCACCCTGGTCACGAGCCACCTTCTTCAGGGCTTCCGCCAGCTCCGCCGACACCGCGAAGAAGTGGCTCGAGCCACGCACGGTGCGGGTCGCGGGCCGGCCCAGGTCGCCGTGCAACTCCAGCGCGGGAACCCCCATGAGGTGGCTCCGTAGCTCGGCCAGCTGCGTCTGGATGCCCTGCGACTGCACCCACTGCCGCTGCCACGCGGCGAAGTCCGCGTACTGCACAGGCAGGGGCGGCAGGGAAGACGGCTGGTTCTCACTGAGCGCGGCGTAGAGTGCGGCGACCTCACGCACCAGCACGCCCATGGACCAGCCGTCCGATGCGATGTGGTGCAAGCACAGCAGCAGCACGTGTTCGTCCGCGTCCAGACGGAGCAGCACGGTGCGGAGCAGGGGCGCAACGGACAGGTTGAACGGGAAGCGGGCTTCCTCCGTCATCCGCTGCCGCACGCGCGCGTCGCGAGCCGGCCCCTTGAGCGAGGACAGGTCCTCCACGGGAAGGTCCCAGACCTCTGGCGCCGGCTGGACGTGCTGCGTGGGCAGTCCCTCCGTCGCGGAGAAGGAGGTACGCAACACCTCGTGCCGAGCCACGACTTCGGCGAAGGTGCGCCGCAGCACGTCCACGTCCAGCGCCCCGGACAGCTTCAGGGCGAAGGGCACGTTGTAGACGGCATGTCCCTTCTGGAGCTGCGCCAGGAACCACAGGCGCTGCTGCGAGAAGGACAAGGGCAGCGCCGAATCCCGGGGCACGGGCAGCAACGGAGGCATCGCCGCGCGCGACGCCTGCATCATCAGCGCCTCGATGCGCTCCGCCAGGCCCGCGAGCGTGGGCGCCTCGAACAGCGTCCTCAGCGGGACCTCCACGCCGAGCGCCGCGCGGATGCGCGTCACCAACTGCGTGGCCAGCAGCGAGTGGCCTCCCAGTTCGAAGAAATCGTCATGTGGCCGCACGCGCTCGACGTGCAGCACTTCCCTGAACAGCGCCGCCAACTGCTGCTGGAGCAGGGGCAGGTCCGCCGCCTGGGTGTCTTCGGAGGGCGACAGGTCCGGAGCCGGAAGGGCCTTACGGTCCACCTTGCCGTTCGGCGACAGGGGCAGGGTGCCCAGCGCCACCACGGCGTTGGGCACCATGTACTCGGGGAGCCGCTGGCGCAGATGCTCTCGGAGGGACGCGGTGTCCACATTCTCCGGTGTCACATAGGCCACCAGACGCCGGTCCCCCGGGATGTCCTCGCGCACCACGGCAATCGCCGTCTCCACCGCGGAGTGATTGCGCAGCGCGGCCTCGACTTCACCCAACTCGATGCGGAAGCCGCGCAGCTTCACCTGGAAGTCCACGCGGCCCAGGAACTGGAGCGTGCCGTTCGCCTGCCAACGCGCACGGTCTCCCGAGCGGTACAGCCGGGCCCCGGAGGCCCGAAGGGATTGGGTACGAAGCGCTCGGCCGTCAGCGCGGGCTGGCCCAGGTAACCCCGGGCCAGTCCGTCACCGCCGATGAGCACCTCACCCGGGACGCCCACGGGCACCGCTTGCATCGCCGAGTCCAACACGTACACCTGGGTGTTCGCGATGGGCCGTCCAATGGAGACGGAGTCACCCACCGCGTCGCCCGGCGCCATCCAGTGGCACGCGGTGAAGGTGGTGCCCTCCGTGGGGCCGTAGCCGTTTACCAGCCCCACGCCCCGGGCCAGCCGCTCCCGGACGCGAGGCGCGGGGAGCACGTCACCACCGGCGAGCAGCTGACGCACCGTGCCCAAAGCCGCCGGCTGGTGCTGCTGCATCTGCTCGAAGAGCGCCGCCGTCAGCCAGAGCACCGACACCTGGTGCCGCACCAATGCCTGCCCCAGCTCCGCCAGGTCCGGCGTCCGCTGCGGGTAGAGCACCAGGCGCGCTCCGTGCAGCAGCGCGCCCCAAATCTCCAGGGTGGACGCGTCGAAGGCCAGGGGCGCCAGTTGCAGCACCACCTCCGACGGCCCCAAGTCCACGAAGCGAGAGCCGATGAGCAGGCGCACCACGCCCCGGTGCGGAATGGCCACGCCCTTGGGCATCCCCGTCGAGCCGGAGGTGTAGGTGATGTACGCGAGCTGCTCCGCGCCCACCAACCCGCCCGTCACAGGCGTCGACGGCT
This sequence comes from Myxococcus sp. MxC21-1, assembly GCF_032612255.1. NCBI lineage: Bacteria > Pseudomonadati > Myxococcota > Myxococcia > Myxococcales > Myxococcaceae > Myxococcus > Myxococcus sp. MxC21-1. Next base: position 4,392,901 of record NZ_CP123278.1, on the reverse strand, counting down.
GGCGCTCAATCCGCGCCCATTCCTCATCCAGCACCACGATGAGCTGCGAACCGGCGGGCAGCTCATCCTCCAACGCCGACTCGGTGAGGATGGCGGCGACACCCGAGTCCTCGGCCATGAAGGCCAGCCGCTGCGCGGGGTACGACGCGTCCAGCGGCACGTAGGCGCCGCCCGCCTTGAGGATGCCCAGCAGGCCCACCAGCAAGTCCAGGCCCCGGTGCAGGAAGACGCCCACGCGCGATTCGGCGCCCAGGCCCAACGAGCGCAGGTGATGCGCGAGCTGGTTGGAACGCGCATCCAGCTCCGCATACGTGAGCGTGCGGCCCTCATGCTCGACAGCGATGGCCTGCGGAGTCCTCAGCGCCTGCTCCGTGAAGAGCGAAGGCACGGTCGCGTCCACTGGATAGGCGGCCTGGGTGGCATTCCAGGTCGAGAGCACCTGCTGGCGCTCCTGGGCCTCCATCATGGGCAGCGCACTGAGCCGCTGCGAACCGGCCCCATCCGCCACCGCCGACAGAAGCACTCGCAGGTGCTCCACCATTCGCCTGGCGGTATCCGCGGTGAAGAGGTCTTGGCTGTATTCCAACTGGCCTTCCAACTCGCCGCCGCGCGCCCTCATCGCGAGCGTCAAGTCATACCGGGCCGTGTCCGTCGCGCTCGGCAACACGTCGACGTGGAGCCCCGGAAGCGACGGCGCTTGGATGAGGTCCGAGTTCAGGAGCACGAAGAGCGTCTGGAACAGCGGCGTCCGGGACAGGTCGCGCTCACCGCCCACGGCATCCACGAGCTGCTCGAACGGCACGTCCTGATGGGCGAAGGCGCCCAGGGCCTCGTCGCGGACACGGACCACGAGCTCGGCGAAGGTCGGATTGCCGTTCAACCGGCAGCGCAGCGCCAGGGTGTTGACGAAGAAGCCAATGAGCCCGTCGAGTTCCGGCCGCGTGCGATGGGCCACGGACGTGCCCACGCAGAAGTCCGTCTGCCCGGAGTAGCGCGCGAGCAGCGCCTGCCACCCCGCCATCAGCACCATGTACAGCGTGGCGTTGTGGGCCGAGCCCACGCGTTCCAGACCAGCCACCAGCTCCGCGGACAGCGAGAAGAAGTACGAAGTGCCCTTGGCGCTACTGACCGCGGGACGCACGTGGTCGGTGGGCAGTTCCAACGTGGGAACACCTTCGAGCCGCGAGCGCCACCAGGCCAGTTGCGGCGCCAGCGCCGGGCCCTCCAGTACGCGCCGCTGCCACACGGCGTAGTCCGCGTACTGCACCGTCAGCGCTGGCAACGGGGACTCACGCCCCTGCGACAGCGCCTCATAGAGCGCGGCCACTTCCCGAACCAGCACGCCCATGGACCAGCCGTCCGAGATGATGTGGTGCATGCACAACAGCAGCACATGTGCGTCCGGCCCCGTGCGCAGCAGCACCGTGCGCAGCAGCGGGCCCTGCTTCAAATCGAAGGCGTGGTGAGCCTCTTCGGCGATGCGGACCTGCACGGCCGCATCACGAGCGTCGGGCTCCAAGCCGCTCAAGTCCTCGACGGACAGTGGCCATTCGGCGGGCGCCGGGTGGATGCGCTGGACCGGTTGACCTTCGCGCGTCACGAAGGTGGTGCGCACCGCTTCGTGACGGCGGACCACTTCCAGGAAGGTGCGCCGCAGGGCCTCCTCGTCCAACCGTCCCGTCAGCCGCAAGGCCGCGGGCATGTTGTAGGTGACCTGTCCGGGATGCAGTTGCTCAATGAACCACAAGCGGCGCTGAGCGAACGAGACATCGAAGGTCGCCTCGCCCTGGGCCGGCCGGGGCAGGGACTCCAAGGGAAGCAAGGTGCCGGTCCGCGGCGCCGACTCCAGGCGCGCGGCGAGGCGCGCCACGGTGGGGGCCTCGAAGAAGGTGCGCAGCGGCAGGTCCACGCCGAGCTGCGCGCGCAGCCGCGTCACGACCTGGGTGGCCAGCAGCGAGTGGCCCCCCATGAGGAAGAAGTCGTCGTTCAGGCCCACGCGTTCCAGGCCAAGCGCCTCGCGGAACAGGGCCGCCAGTTGCTGCTCCAGCTCCGTTCGAGGCTCCACGTAGTCCGCCGCTCCCAGACCGAGGTCCGGGGCCGGCAGGGCCTTGCGGTCCACCTTGCCATTCGGCGTCAACGGGAAGGCGTCCAGTCCGACGAACGCGGACGGGACCATGTAGTCCGGCAGATGCTGGTGCAGGTACTCGCGCAGCGGCGCCACATCCGCCTGCGGGGGAACGACATACGCCACCACGCGATTGCTGCCGGAGGCGTCCTCGCGCACGACGGCCGTGGCCTCGACGACAGAAGGATGCGCGCGCAGCACGGCTTCGATTTCACCCAACTCGATGCGGAAGCCGCGCACCTTCACCTGGTGATCCAACCGGCCCAGGAACTCCAGCACGCCGTCCGGGCTCCAGCGGACGCGGTCACCCGTGCGGTAGAGCCGAGCTCCGGGGGCGGCACTGAACGGGTGAGGCACGAAGCGCTCGGCGGTGAGGTCCGGGCGGTTCAGGTAGCCGCGCGCGAGGCCCGGTCCTCCCAGGCACAGCTCACCCGGCACGCCCACGGGCACGGGACGCAGCGCCGGGTCGAGGACATAGACCTCGGTGTTGTCGATGGGCCGGCCAATGGGGACGGAGCGGCCCACGGAGTCCCCAGGCGACAGTGTATGCCGGGTAGCCATGGTGCTGCATTCGGTGGGCCCGTAGCCGTTGGTCAGGGCACCACCCCGCGCCAACCGCTCCCGCGCACGGGGGGCTGGCATCGCTTCGCCGCCCATCAGCAGGTTGGGCACTCGCGCCAGGACCTCGGGCTGGTGCTGCTGCAACAGGTCGAAGAGTGACGTCGCCAAGACGAGCCACGACACCTTGTGCTCGACGATGAGCCGGGCCACCGCGTCCGGCTCGGGCGTCCCGGGCGGGTACACGACGAGCTTGCCGCCGTGCAGCAGCGTGCCCCACAGCTCGATGCTGGAGACGTCGAAGGCCACAGGCGCGAGCTGAAGGGTGACTTCCTCGGGCGCCTGGGTCAGGAAGCGGGAGCCCTCGCTCAGCCGCAGCAAGCCCCGATGCGGCACGGCCACGCCCTTGGGCGTTCCCGTGGACCCCGAGGTGAAGGTGGCGAACGCCAGTCCCTCTGGGAACACGGGAACCTGCACGGCCTCCGGGGATTGACGGGCGATGTCCGCCGCATCCGCGTCCAGCGCCACGACGCGCCACGGACCGTCCTCGAGGGAGGGCAACAGCGACTGCCACGTCAACACCGCGGACAGGCGCGCCGTCGAGGACGCGTGCTCCAGACGCTTGACGGGCCAGGACGGGTCCAACGGCACGTAGCAGCCACCGGCCTTGAGTGCACCCAGCACCCCGATGACCAACTCCAACCCGCGCGACGCGCACACGCCAATGCGGGCCTCCGGCGCCAGTCCCAGGGAAACGAGGTGCCGGGCCAACTGGTTGGAACGAGCGTCCAGCTCCGCGTAGGTGAGCGAACGGCCCTCGAAGGTCACCGCGACACGCTCCGGCGTGCGCCGGGCCTGCTCCATGAAGCGCTGATGAACGGTGGTGTCGGCGGGGTAGGGCGCAGCCGTGTCGTTCCAGGCCACGAGCACTTCGTGGCGCTCGGCCTCGCTCCACAGCGGCACCGCGCTGATGCGGCGTGAAGCGTCCTCCACGACACCTTCGAGCAGCCGCTGGAAATGCTCCACGATGCGGCGCGCGGTCTCCGGAGTGAACAGGTCGAGGCTGTACTCGAGCTCACCTTCCAGTCGCCCGCCGCGCTCGACCAGCAACGCAGACACATCGAACCGGGCCGTGTCCGTGCCCGTGCGCAGCACGTCGACGACCATGCCCGGCAGCGTGGGCGGCTGCATGGGCGCGTTCTGGAGGACGAAGGCGGCCTGGAACAAGGGGGTACGCGACAGGTCGCGCTGGCCACCCATCACCTCCACCAGCCGGTCGAAAGGAACGTCCTGGTTCGCGAAGGCCGCCAGGGACTCCTCGCGGACTCGCGCCACCAGCTCATCGAAACGGGGATCGCCGTCCACGTTCGCGCGCAGCGCCAGGGTGTTGACGAAGAAGCCGATGAGCCCTTCGAGCTCGGGCCGGGTGCGATGGGCCACCGGCGTGCCCACGCAGAAGTCCGTCTGCCCGGAGTAGCGAGCGAGCAGCGCCTGCCAGCCCGCCATCAGCACCATGTACAACGTGGCGTTGTGGGCCGAGGCCACACGCTCCAGCCCAGCCACCAGGGCAGGCGGCAGCGTGAACGTATGCGTGGCCCCGCGCAACGTGCGCACCGCCGGGCGCGGGTGGTCGGTGGGCAACTCCAACGTGGGAGCGCCTTCGAGCCGCGAGCGCCACCAGTCCAACTGCGGAGTCAGCGCTGGGCCCTCCAGCACACGTCGCTGCCATGCGGCGTAGTCCGCATACTGCACGGTCAGCGCTGGCAGCACGGCCTCACGGCCCTGCGACAGCGATTCATAGAGCGCGGCCACTTCCCGCACCAGCACGCCCATGGACCAGCCGTCCGAGATGATGTGGTGCATGCTCAGCAGCAGCACATGCACGTCCGGCCCCGTGCGCAGCAGCACCGTGCGCAGTAGCGGCCCCTTCTCCAAGTCAAAGGCGCGGTGGGCCTCTTCGACCATGCGGGCCTGCGCGGCCGCGTCGCGGGCCTCAGGCTCCAAGCCGCTCAAGTCCTCGACGGGCAGTGGCCACTCGGCGGGCGCCGGGTGGATGCGCTGGGCCGGTTGACCCTCGCGCATGACGAAGGTAGTGCGCACCGCTTCGTGACGGCGGACCACTTCCAGGAAGGTGCGCCGCAGGGCCTCCTCGTCCAACCGCCCCTTCAGCTGCAATGCCGCTGGCACGTTGTAGGTGAACTGTCCGGGATGCAGTTGCTCGATGAACCAGAGCCGCTGCTGCGCGAACGAGACGCCGAAGGTCGCCTCGCCCTGGGCCGGCCGGGGCAGGGGCTCCAAGGAAGCAAAGTGCTGGTTCGCGGCGCCGACTCCAGGCGCGCGGCGAGGCGCGCCACGGTGGGGGCCTCGAAGAAGGTGCGCAGCGGCAGGTCCACGCCAAGCTGGGCGCGCAGCCGGGTCACGACCTGCGTGGCCAGCAGCGAGTGGCCTCCCAGTTCGAAGAAGTCGTCGTTCAGGCCCGTGCGTTCCAGTCCGAGCACCTCGCTGAACAGGACCGCCAGTTGCTGCTCCAGCTCCGTTCGGGGCGCCACGAAGTCCTCAGCCCCCAGACCGACGAGGTCCGGAGCCGGAAGGGCCTTTCGGTCCACCTTGCCGTTCGGCGACAGGGGCAGGGTGCCCAGCGCCACCACGGCGTTTGGCACCATGTACTCGGGGAGCCGCTGGCGCAGATGTTCCCGGACGGACGCCGTGTCCACGGCCTCCGGTGTCACGTAGGCCACCAGCCGCCGGTCCCCGGGGATGTCCTCACGCACCACGGCAATCGCCGTCTCCACCGCGGAGTGGTTGCGCAGCGCGGCCTCGACTTCACCCAGCTCGATGCGGAAGCCGCGCAGCTTCACCTGGAAGTCCACGCGGCCCAGGAACTGGAGCGTGCCGTCCGCCTGCCAACGCGCACGGTCTCCCGAGCGGTACAGCCGGGCCCCCGGAGGCCCGAAGGGATTGGGCACGAAGCGCTCGGCCGTCAGCGCGGGCTGGCCCAGGTAACCCCGGGCCAGTCCGTCACCGCCGATGAGCACCTCACCCGGGACACCCACGGGCACCGCCTGCATCGCCGAGTCCAACACGTACACCTGGGTGTTCGCGATGGGCCGTCCAATGGAGACGGAGTCACCCACCGCGTCGCCCGGCGCCATCCGGTGGCACGCGGTGAAGGTGGTGCCCTCCGTGGGGCCATAGCCGTTTACCAGCCCCACGCCCTGCGCCAGCCGCTCCCGGACGCGAGGCGCGGGGAGCACGTCACCACCGGCGAGCAGTTGACGCACCGTGCCCAAAGCCGCCGGCTGGTGCTGCTGCATCTGCTCGAAGAGCGCCGCCGTCAGCCAGAGCACCGACACCTGGTGCCGCACCAGCGCCTGTCCCAGCTCCGCCAGGTCCGGCGTGCGCTGCGGGTAGAGCACCAGGCGCGCTCCGTGCAGCAGCGCGCCCCAAATCTCCAGGGTGGACGCGTCGAAGGCCAGGGGCGCCAGTTGCAGCACCACCTCCGACGGCCCCAAGTCCACGAAGCGAGAGCCGATGAGCAGGCGCACCACGCCCCGGTGCGGAATGGCCACGCCCTTGGGCATCCCCGTCGAGCCGGAGGTGTAGGTGATGTACGCGAGCTGCTCGGGACTCGCGAGCCCGCCCGCCACGGGCGTCGACGGCTGGCGCTCAATCCGCGCCCATTCCTCATCCAGCACCACGATGAGCTGCGAACCGGCGGGCAGCTCATCCTCCAACGCCGACTCGGTGAGGATGGCGGCGACACCCGAGTCCTCGGCCATGAAGGCCAGCCGCTGCGCGGGGTACGACGCGTCTAGCGGCACGTAGGCGCCGCCCGCCTTGAGGATGCCCAGCAGGCCCACCAGCAAGTCCAGGCCCCGGTGCAGGAAGACGCCCACGCGCGATTCGGCGCCCAGGCCTAGCGAGCGCAGGTGATGCGCGAGCTGGTTGGAACGCGCGTCCAGCTCCGCATACGTGAGCGTGCGGCCCTCATGCTCGACGGCGATGGCCTGCGGAGTCCTCAGCGCCTGCTCCGTGAAGCACTGATGGACGGTGGTGTCAGCGGGGTAGGGCGCAGCTGTGTCGTTCCAGGCCACGAGCACTTCGTGGCGTTCGGCCTCGCTCCACAGTGGCACCGCGCTGATGCGGCGTGAGGCGTCCTCCACGACGCCGCGGAGCAGCCGCTGGAAGTGCTCCACCATGCGGCGCGCGGTCTCCGGAGTGAACAGGTCGAGGCTGTACTCGAGCTCTCCCTCCAGCCGCCCGCCACGCTCCACCAGCAGGGCGGTCACATCGAACCGGGCCGTGTCCGTGCCGGTGTGCAGCACGTCGACGACCATGCCCGGCAGCGTGGGCGGCTGCATGGGGGCGTTCTGGAGAACGAATGCGGCCTGGAACAGTGGAGTGCGCGACAGGTCGCGTTGGCCGCCCAGCACCTCCACCAGCCGGTCGAAGGGAACGTCCTGGTTCGCGAAGGCCGCCAGGGACTCCTCACGGACTCGCGCCAGCAGGTCCTCGAAACGCGGATCGCCATCCACGTTCGCGCGCAGCGCCAGGGTGTTGACGAAGAAGCCGATGAGCCCTTCGAGCTCAGGCCGGGTGCGATGGGCCACCGACGTGCCCACGCAAAAGTCCGTCTGCCCGGAGTAGCGCGCGAGCAGCGCCTGCCAGCCCGCCATCAACACCATGTACAGCGTGGCGTTGTGGGCCGAGGCCACGCGCTCCAGGCCCGCGACTTGCTCCGATGACAGCGTGAAGAAGTACGAGGCGCCCTTACCGCTACGGACCGCGGGGCGTGCATGGTCAGTGGGCAACTCCAGCGAAGGAGCGCCTTCGAGGCGTGAGCGCCACCAGTCCAGTTGCGGCGCCAGCGCCGGGCCTTCCAGTACGCGCCGCTGCCACGCGGCGTAGTCCGCGTACTGCACCGACAACGCGGGCAGCGCGGCCTCTCGCCCCTGAGACAGCGCCCCGTAGAGCGCGGCCACTTCCCGCACCAGCACGCCAATGGACCAGCCGTCCGAGATGATGTGGTGCATGCACAGCAGCAGCACATGCGCGTCCGCGCCGGTGCGCAGCAGCACCGTGCGCAGCAACGGACCCTTCTCCAAGTCGAAGGCGTGGTGGGCCTCTTCGGCCATCCGGGCCTGCACGGCCGCGTCGCGGGCCTCGGGCTCCAGGCCGCGCAGGTCCTCCTCGGGCAGCGGCCATTCAGCCGGCGCCGGGTGGATGCGCTGGACCGGTTGTCCTTCGCGCGTGACGAAAGTGGTGCGCACCGCTTCGTGACGGCGGACCACTTCCAGGAAAGTGCGCCGCAGGGCCTCCACATCCAACGGTCCCGTCAGCCGCAGGGCCGCGGGGAGGTTGTAGGCGGCCTGCCCGGGGTGCAGCTGCTCCAGGAACCAGAGCCGTTGCTGCGCAAAGGATGCCGCCAGTCCTTCGTCAGCGGACGGACCGCGCTCCAGCGGGACCAGTGCCGGGACACCCGGTGCGTCGGCCAGTTGGGCTTGCGATTCGATGCGCTCCGCCAGACGGGCCACGGTGGGCGCGTCGAACAGGGTCCGCAGCGAGATCTCCGTGTTGAGCTGCGCGCGCACGCGCACGACCACCTGCGTGGCCAGCAGGGAGTGGCCCCCAGCGCGAAGAAGTCATCGTTCGCGCCGACTCGGGACTGGCCCAGAATCTCACCGAAGATGCGCGCCACCTTCTCCTCGGTGGGCGTCCGGGGCGCGATGAAGGCGTCCGCGGCGCCCAGGCGCTCGGCCTCCGGCGCGGGCAGTGCCTTGCGGTCGACCTTGCCATTGGGAGACAAGGGCAGGGCGGGCAGCACCACGAAGGCGGAGGGCACCATGTGCGGCGGCAGCTTGGCCGCCAGCGCGTCGCGGAGACGGCTCACCGCCTGTGCACTCCGAGCCCCGCGCAGCGGATCGCTGGCAAGGCCATCCCAGGAGGTGACCTGCTTGGGTTCGGGGGACAGGTCGAGCGTGCCCACCTCATCGGGGCGAGCGAACACCACGTCCAGCGCCCCATCCCGGTGCGCGGAGGCCCAGCTCACCCGGACCTCGTAGCCGAGCTCCGAGCCCAGAACGTACAGGTCCTCCGGCTCCACGCCACGGGGACCCGGCCAGTCATGCAGGGCCTCGCGAAGCCCCGCCACCGTGGGCGGAGGCGTGGCGGACAGCAGTTCAACGAGCCGGGTGGGTTCCAGGACTCGCGCGTTGGGGAGCCCCCGCACGGCCAGCAGTCCGGGCCGGGCGCTCAGTTGTTCGCGCAGTCCGTCCAGGGTGAGTCCGGCGCCGTCCACCCAGTCCGGCTTCGTGCGCCGTACGGGAGTCTTGGCCGCGTCGCCGACGTGGAGGATGACCTCGTAGCGGAAGCGGCTGAGCTCGTTGTCGTAGCGCCCGTGCTTCGGCAACACCTCCACGCGCTGGATGCCCGGGATGCGCTCTGGCAAGGCGGTGAAGAAGGCAGGGGAGAGGACCAGTTCCTTCTCCGCCAGGATGTCGCGCTGGACGCGGTAGGCGAACTGGGACGTGGCGACGGGGCCCGCGGTCCGGTGCAAGCGCACCGAGGCACGGAAGGCTTCGAGCAGCTCCAGGCTCCGCACGTCGCCCAGGAACACCCGGCCCCCTGGCTTCAGGACGCGCACGGCCCCGCGGAGCACGTCGAGCAGGAACTCAGGACTGGAGAAGTACTGGACGACTGAGTTGATGACGACTGTGTCGAACGAGCCCGGCTCCAGGCCAGAGAAGTCGTCCACGCTCCGGTGCAGCAGGTGCACGGAATCCAGAGCGCCGCCCATGCGCTCACGCTGGCGCTCGATGCGGTCCAGGGCGGGCCGGGCGAAATCGACGCCCCAGTAGGCCTCGCAGCGAGGCGCCAGCCGGTACAGGAGGAGGCCGGTGCCGCACCCCAGTTCCAGCACCCGCTTGGGCTGGAAGCCGAGGATCTGCGCCACGGTGGTGTCCACCCACTCACGCATCTGCGCGGGCGGCAGCGACTCGCCGGTGTAGCTGTCCTCCCAGCCGACGATGTTGAAGGTCGGGTCTTCGCTCTCCGTCGTCTCGCGTGCGTAGGCCTCGTCGTAGATGGCCTGCCACTGGGAGGACGCGTCGACCTCCTGCGCTGCCACCGCATCGTCCAGGACGACGTAGGCCACCAGTCGCTGGTCACCCGTCGAATCCTCACGAGCCAGCACCACGGAGTCGCGGACGGCCGGGTCCGCGGCAAGCGCGGTCTCGACTTCACCCAGCTCGATGCGGAAGCCGCGCAGCTTCACCTGGAAGTCGGCCCGGCCCAGGTACTCCAGCGTGCCGTCCGGCAACCATCGCGCCACGTCTCCGGTGCGGTACAGGCGCGCGCCCGGTATGCCGCTGAAGGCGTCGGGGATGAATCGCTCCGCCGTCAACTGCGGCCGCTGCCAGTACCCGCGTCCCACCTGCACGCCGCCAATGTGCAGCTCGCCCGGAATGCCCACTGGTGCCGGCTGTCCGTGCGTGTCCAGCACGTACAGCACCGTATTGGCTACGGGGCGGCCAATGGGCACTCGGTGGAAGTCCTCGCCACGAGGGCAGGGCCAGTACGTGACGTCCACCGCTGCTTCCGTCGGGCCGTAGAGGTTGTGCACCCCCACCGGTGCGGGTAGCCGCGCGTACGCCTTCTTCACCAGCTCCGCGCTCAACGCCTCGCCGCTGCACACCACCCGCCGCAGGCTCCCCAGTCCCTCCAGCCCGGGCTCCTCCACGAAGGCGCGCAGCATCGACGGCACGAAGTGCACCGTCGTCACGCCCTCCGCCTTCATCAGCTTCACCAGGTACGCCGGCTCCTGGTGCCCTCCAGGCCGCGCCACCACCAGCTTCGCCCCCGCCAGCAGCGGCCAGAAGAACTCCCACACCGACACGTCGAAGCTGAAGGGCGTCTTCTGCAGCACCACGTCCGTGCCGCCAAGCCCGTACTCCTCCTGCATCCACTTCAGCCGGTTGACGACGCCACCGTGCGCATTCATCGCCCCCTTCGGACGCCCCGTGCTTCCTGAGGTGAAGATGACGTACGCCAGTGACTCCGGGCCCACCTGCACCGACGGCTTCGTCACCGGCTGCTTCGCCACTTCCCCCGCCGCACTGTCCAGGCACACGACTCGCGCGGCGCTGGGCGGTAGCACCGTCTTCCACTTCTCGTGCGTCAGCAGCACCGACGCCCCGGTGTCCTCCAGCATCCACCCCAGCCGCTCCTTCGGGTATGCCGGGTCCACCGGCACGTAGGCTGCGCCTGCCTTCAGCACGCCCAGCAGCGCCACCACCATGTCCACCGAGCGCTCCAGGCACACGCCCACCAGCGACTCCGGGGCCACTCCCAGGCCACGCAGGTGGTGCGCCAACTGGTTGGCCCTCGCGTCCAGCTCCCGGTACGTCAGCCGCTCCGACTCGAACGCCACTGCCACCGCGTCCGGCGTCCGCTCGACTTGCGCTTCGATGAGCTCCGTCAGCGTGCCGGACGGAGGCGCTTCGACGCGGGGATTCCAGCCGTGGAGCGCGTGCTGCCGCTCGGCCTCGCTCATCAACGGCAGGGTGGTCAGCGGCGCATCCGGCGCCTCCACCATTCCGCGAATCACGTGCTCCAGATGGCTCAGGAGCCGGTCCGCCGTCTCCGCATCGAACAGGTCCGCGGAGTACTTGCAGCCAATCAGCAGTCCTTCAGGGCGGTGCGTCGCCTCGAAGGTCATGTCCAGCTCGGCCGTGTGGTTGTCCACCAGGGACACGTCGAGCGTCAGCCCGCCTCGAACGGACAACGCGCGCGGCAGCTCATAGTCGTCGAGGATGAACCCCACGTTGTACAGCTCGCGCCGCTCCGCCCCAGGCTGTTGCACGGCCGCGAGAATCTGCTCGAACGGCACGTACCCATGCGCGAGCGCCCCCAGCATCCGCGACTTCACCTCGGAGAGCATGTCCGCGGACGTCGCGGCTTCGGGCAGGCGGACCCGCAACGGGATGAAGTTGGTGCAGTCGCCCATCAGCTCGCGAGTGCCCGCCACGTCACGGCCGGAAATGACGGTGCCCACGACGAAGTCAGATTGGCCGCTCCAGCGGTGCAGCACCGTGGCCAGCGCGGACATCACGCTCATGAACGGCGTGGCGCCCTGGCGCCGTCCCAGCGCATGCAGCCGGGCCATGAGAGACGCGGGCAGCAGGCGCAGACGACGAGCACCGTGGACGGACAACCGCTGCGGCCGGGCCCGGTCGGTGGGCAGGGCCAGCAACTGGGGCGCGCCGGCCAGCATCTCCTTCCACCACATCAGCTCCGTGGTGAGCGCATCCGGCGTGAAGTACGCGCGCTGCCACGCGGCGAAGTCTCCATACTGGAACTCCGGCTCCGCCAACGGCGACGGCCGCCCCTCCACGAACGCGCCGTAGAGGGCCGCCAGCTCGCGCATGAACAGCGCGACGGACGTGCCGTCCACCACCAGGTGGTGAAGGACGGTCAGCAGGACGTGGTCCTCCGGCCCGAAGCGCAGCAGGGAGCAGCGCACCAGCGGGCCTGCCTCCAGGTCCATGGGCCGTTGCGCATCGAGCACTGCCTGGGCTTCGAGCGTCGCCTGCCGCGCGGCACCGCTCACGCTCGTGAAGTCCAGGCACGGCAAGGAGACAGGGCCTGCCGCCTGCACGCGCTGAAGCAGCGCGCCATCACGGGACGCGAAGCGGGTGCGCAGCACCTCGTGCCGGCGCAGCACCTCCGACAGGGCCCGTTCCAGCGCCGCCACGTCGAGCGTCCCGCGCAGCGTCAGCGCCACCGGAATCTGGTTCGACGTCCAGGATGGATCCAGTTGGAGGAGGTACCACAGCCGCTCCTGCGTGAAGGACGCGGGGGTGGGCGCGTCACCAGCGGGGCGGCGCTGGAGCGGGGGCAACCGGCGCCCCGTGCCCTCCGCGGACACGGACTCCGCCAGCGACCGCAGACTCAGGTCCTGCAACAGCGCGGCGATGGAGACGCGCACCCCCAGCCGCTTCTCCACGCGGCCCTGGAGGTCGGCGGCCCCCAGCGAGTCCAGGCCCAGCAACGTCAGCGGCGTGCTGGCGTCCTGTCCAACGGCCTCCGCGCCGAGCACCGCCACCAGTTCCTCACGCAGCGCCGTCTCCAGTGCCTCCTGGGAGAGCGCGGGCTGGATGGCCGGAGCGGGCGCGGGCAGAGGCGCGGGCCCCGAGATGACACCCGTCCCGCTGCGCCACACGATGGGCAGCTCGCCGGACACCAGGGCGGCACGGCAGGCGAAGCGCTGGATCTTCCCGCTCGACGTCTTCATCACCGAGCCCGGCGGCAGCAGCGCCAGCGTGTGCGGCTGGACCTGAAGCTCCGCGACAATGGCCTTCCGCAGCGTGTCCGCCACGGCGCCCAGCGCGGCCGGATCCGAGCCTCCGCCAGGTCTCGCGACACCTCCGCGACCACCGCCAGGGCCTCGCCCTCCGGAGTCTCGATGGCGAACGCCGCGATGCAGCCTGGACGCACCTTGCGGTGGGCCCGCTCCACGATGCTCTCCACGTCCTGCGGATACAGGTTCCGGCCCCGCAGGATGATGAGGTCCTTGCGCCGGCCGGTGACGATGAGCTGCCCGTCCTCCAGCAGCAGCCCCAGGTCGCCGGTGCGCAGGTACTTCGGACCGGCCTCCGCGCCCACCGGGACCGCCTGGAAGATGTCCACGCTGTCCTCGGGCTTGCGCCAGTAGCCCTGCGCGACGCTTCCACCGGAGACCCAGATTTCGCCCACGTGGCCCGGCGCACGCGGCACGCGCGACTCCGGGTCCACGATCAGCAGCCGCTGCTCGGCCAACGTGGAGCCGCAACCGATATGGGGCCTCGAACCCTCGGAGCCGGGCTCGACGCGGACCGCCTGCCCGCGGCCCAGGACGGCGTCCTGCAGGACGTGCACCCGCGGCACGCGGCCCTTCTCCTCACCCGTGACGATGAGCGTGCCTTCGGCCAGGCCGTAGCAGGGGTAGAAGGCCTCGCGGCGGAACCCGCTGGGTGCAAACACCTCCGCGAAGCGATCCAACGTGGCGGCGCGAATGGGCTCCGCGCCGCAGAAGGCCACCTCCCAGGCCCGCAGGTCGAGCGCCTGGATGTCCTCGGGCGTGGCCCGCCGCGCGCACAGCTCGAACGCGAAGTTGGGTCCACCGCTGATGGTGCCGCCATGCCGGGATACGGCCTCCAGCCAGCGCATGGGCCGCTGAAGGAAGGACATGGGCGACATGAGCGTCACGGGGAAGCCCGCGAACAGCGGCTGGAGGATGCCTCCGATGAGGCCCATGTCGTGGTACGGCGGCAGCCAGATGACGCCCGAGCTTTGCGGCCCCGTCTGGAAGGCGCCGGCAATCAGCCCCAGGTTGTGAATCAGGTTCGCGTGGCTGAGCATCACGCCCTTGGGCGTGCCCGTGGAGCCAGACGTGTACTGGAGGAACGCCAGCGTCTCCGGGCGCACCTGGGGCTCAATCCACGACGACTCACCGCCCGCGGGCAGCTCATCCGTTGCCAGCCACTTCAGCGCCCGGAAGTCCGGCGCCTGTTCGAAGACGAAGTCCGCGAGCGAGAGGATGCCGGACGTGGTGAGCACCACCGTGGCCTCGGCGTCCTGGATGATGGCGCGAAGGCGGGGCAGGGTGCGCTCCAGCCGCACCGGGTCCGGCGGATAGGCGGGCACCGCCACCGCACCCGCGTAGAGGCAGCCGAAGAAGCCCGCCACGTAGTCGAGCCCCGGCGGGTACAACAGCAACACACGCTGGCCCTGCGCGCCCTGAGCCTGCAACAGCGCGCCGATGCGCGCCGCCTGCGCGTGAAGCTCCCTCGCGCTCAGCGAGGCTTCCTCACCATCTGAATCGCCGAGAAAGGCGTACTGTTTCCGGTGCGCCGTCTCGCTGAAGGCGCGTTGGGTCAGGACTTCGAGGAGGGTTCGCGGAGTCTCGTGCATGGGAGCGCGCTCGTCTGTCCGGAAGGAAGCGAGGCGCTACATAGCAGGCAAATCCGACCTTCTAGGGGCTGGCCAGGTTCACCGGAAAATTCCCGGAACCACACATGACGCGGAGTGTGAGCAGGGCGCGCAGTGCGCGTTTTCAGGCTCTTCCGAACAACCCCTTGAGCCACCCCATGAAGCCCTTCTGCTTGGGTGCAACAGTCACACTGACAGCGGGAATCGAGGGCACGGGCGCCGACGAAGCGGGCCGAACGAGCACGGGCCGCGCGGCCGACGCGGCGGCGGCCGAGGCCATGGGCACCTTCACCGGAGCGGATGGCCCCGTGGCCGTGGCCCCCGCGTGGCCCGCGCTCCGTGCCGCGGCTGCCGGCCCCGGCGCCGGCGGCGTCTCCGACTCGAGCTGCGCCAGCCGCGCCTTCACGGCCTCCGGGGTATCGCGCGTGGTGAAGGTGCTCGTCACCTCGCGGCCCGACGAGGCCTCGCGCGCGGTGACCTTCAGCAGCGACTCGTTGCTGACCTCGAAGGTGACGTTCACCTGCACGGCGCCACGTGGGAGCTTCGGCAGGCCCTCCAGCTTCAGCGTGCCCAGGTACTCGTTGTCAGCGGCCTTGTCGGAGTCGCCCTGGAACACCGTGAGCTCCAGCTCCGTCTGGCCGTCGCGGTGCGAGGCCAGGGTGTAGCTCTTGGTGGACGGCAGCGACGTGTTGCGCTCCATCACCGCCTTGAAGCGGCCACCGGGCAGGCCCACGCCAATGGCCATGGGCAGCACGTCGATGAGCACCACGCCTTCCAACTGCCCCAGGCTGTGCGCCAGCAGCGCCGCGCCCAGCGCCACGGCCTCGTCCGGGTGCACGCCCTTGCTGGGCGGCTTGCCGAAGAACTTCGTGATCTTCTCGTGCACCAGCGGGAAGCGGCTCTGCCCACCGACGAGGATGACCTCGTCGATGTCCTGCGGCGTCACCTTCTTCGCGCGGAGGACCTCCTCACAAACCTGGAGGGTGCGATCCACCAACCCCTCCGTCAGCTCCACCAGCTTCTGCCGCGAGAGCATGACGTCCAGGTCGCACGGCTTGTTGTCGATCATCGTCACGAACGCGACGTGCACCCGCACCTCCGAGCGCTCCGACAGCGCGCACTTGGCGCGCTCGGCTGCGTCGTTGATGCGCTGCAGGGCCACCCGGTCCCCTTGGAAAGCGCGGCCCGTGGTCTTCTGGAACTCGTCCAGGAGGTACGTGACGAGGGAGGAGTCGAAGTCGATGCCGCCCAGGAACGTGTCGCCGCCGGTGGAGATGACCTCGTAGACGTTGTCGTTCAGCTCCAGCACCGACGCGTCGAAGGTGCCACCGCCCAGGTCATAGACGAGCACGCGCTGGTTCAGCTTGCGGCCGTAGCCATAGGCCAGCGCCGCCGAGGTGGGCTCGTTGAGGATGCGCTCGATGTACAGGCCCGCCAGCTTCCCGGCCTCGCGCACCGCCTGGCGCTGGTTGTCGTTGTAGTAGGCGGGGACGGTGACGACCGCGCGGGACACCGGGTGGCCCAGCTGGTTCTGCGCCACCTCCCGGACCTCCCGGAGGATGAGCGCGGAGATCTGCTGGAGCGTGTAGACGTGCTCGCCCAGCTTCACGCCCGCGTCGCCATTCTCACTGGCGGCGATCTCATAGTGGAAGCGGTCCTTGAGCTGCTCCACCACCGGGGACGCGAAGGGCCGGCCCATCAGCCGCTTGGCGCCGTACACCGTCTGGCGCGGATTGGTGAGCATCTGCCCCTTGGCGGGGTGACCCACCACCAGCTTGCCGCGCGTGTTGACGGCGATGATGGAGGGCACCGTGTTGTGGCCCTCGCGGCTGGGCAGCACGCCCGGCTTGCCGTTGCGGACGTAGGCCGCGCACGAGTTCGTCGTCCCCAGGTCGATGCCGATGACGACACCGGCGCGCTTCGGGTCCTCCGAGCTGAGGTTCAACGCCGCGTTGGAGATCATCCGCGGCGCTGCGGCTGCCTCGGCTGAAGCGCTGCCTGGCACGGGGGCCGGCGCGTAAAGCTCGGAGGCGAGGGCGACGGGCGCCTGCTCCGTGGGTGTGACGGTGTAGTCCGGCGGCCCTACATTGGGAGGAACCGGGGGAACATCCGACTGGGCGTGGGGCAGGGTGACGACCAGCGAATCCAGGAACCGGCGGGTGGGCGCATCCGCGTTCAGGAAGCGCAGGCCCATGCCGACGACGCCCTGGCCGCCCTGACCTGTGACGTAGTGAACGACAGCCGCCGCGTGGATGATGCGTTCCCCGCCCGCCAGCTTGAGATCCAGGGTGACGGCCGTCCCCGGTGGCTTCACCGCGCGTGCGCGCAGATAGATGCCGCCCCGGGTCACATTCGGCCCGTACTTCGCCAGGAACTCCTCGGGCGTCGCGAAGGGCAGCTTCACGACGAGCCCGACCGCCGCCTGATTCGATTCCGTCAATGCCCGGTTCCTGAGACGCGAGGGGATACTGGGTTGCGATTATCGCCCGAACTCCGAGGGAACGGGCGTCAAAATCAGCGCCCTTCTCCGTTGCGCCGGGGCAGCGTACCTCGTATGGAACCGCACCCGCGGGCTGTGGTGCCCCGCGGGCACCTGCCCACGGGAGCGCCGCTCATGCTCAACCCCGATATCCGGCTCGCCCTCACTTTCGACGACGTCCTGCTGGTCCCGGGCGAGAGCTCGGTCGTCCCCAAGGACGTCGACCTGACGACCCGGCTCACTCGCAATCTCCGTCTCAACATCCCCCTCCTGTCGGCGGCCATGGACACCGTCACGGAGTCCCGGACCGCCATCGCCATGGCCCAGGAGGGCGGCATTGGTGTCATCCACAAGAACATGACGCCCGAGCAGCAGGCGCTCGAGGTCCTCAAGGTCAAGAAGTTCGAAAGCGGCATGGTGGTGGACCCCGTCACCATCGAACCGGAGGCCCCGCTGGGCCGCGCGCTGGAGCTGATGCGCCTTCACGGCGTGTCCGGCATCCCGGTGGTGAAGGGCCAGCGGCTGGTGGGCATCGTCACCAGCCGCGACGTGCGCTTCGAGACCAACTTCACCCAGAAGGTGGAGTCGATGATGACGCGCAAGCTCGTCACCGGCCGCGAAGGCATCACGCAGGAAGATGCGCAGAAGCTGCTGCACGAGCACCGCATCGAGAAGCTCCTCGTCGTCAACGACGCCTTCGAGCTCAAGGGCCTCATCACCATCAAGGACATCGAGAAGCGCCGCACGCACCCCAACGCGGCCAAGGATGGCATGGGCCGCCTGCTGTGCGCCGCCGCCGTGGGTGTGTCCGCGGACCGCGAGGCCCGCGTGGAGGCGCTCATCAAGGCCGGCGTGGACGTCATCGTCGTGGACACCGCGCACGGCCACTCCACCGCGGTGCTGGATGGCGTGCGCGACACCCGGAAGAACTTCCAGGGCTTCGAGCTCATCGCAGGCAACGTCGCCACCGCCGAGGCCACCCGCGCGCTCATCCAGGCCGGCGTGGACGCGGTGAAGGTGGGCATCGGCCCCGGCTCCATCTGCACCACCCGCGTGGTGGCCGGCGTGGGCGTGCCCCAGGTGACGGCCGTGGATGACTGCGTCCGCGAGGCCCAGAAGCACGACGTGCCCATCATCTCCGACGGCGGCATCAAGTACTCGGGCGACATCGTCAAGGCCCTGGCCGCGGGCGCCAACACGGTGATGGTCGGCTCGCTCTTCGCGGGCACCGAGGAGTCCCCGGGCGACGTCATCCTGTACCAGGGCCGCAGCTACAAGAGCTACCGAGGCATGGGCAGCCTGGGCGCCATGAAGCAGGGCGCCAAGGACCGCTACTTCCAGGCGGACGTGGAGGCCGTGAAGCTGGTGCCCGAGGGCATCGAGGGCCGCGTGCCGTACAAGGGCACCCTGGCGATGAACGTCCACCAGATGCTGGGCGGCATCCGCAGCGGCATGGGCTACGTGGGCTGCCGCACCATCGACGAGCTGCGCACCCAGGCCACCTTCGTCCGCATCACCTCGGCCGGGCTCAAGGAGAGCCACGTGCACGACGTCATCATCACCGAGGAAGCGCCGAACTACCGCGTCGGGTAGTCCGGAGGGCGCCAGGGGCGCGGGGGCCTGTCTTCCCGCGCCGCGTCCCAATGCCATGAAAAAGGGCCCGCGCCTCTCGGCGGGGCCCTGGGTGTCCAGCCAGGAACGGCCGGAGCGTCCTTACCGGCCGCGCTTGCGGCCACCACCCGACGCGGGGGCGGACTCATCGGCCGCGGGGGTCGACGGGGCCACGCGCTTCTCCGCGGCGTTCACCTGGTTGAGCAGCGTGTCCTTGTCGTCCGGCTCCAGCGTCTCGATGGCCTGGCGCAGGGTGTTGAAGTCGAGCCGGGCGATGGTGACGGTGTTGCCGCCCTTGATTTCCTGGACGGTGGGCACGCCCACCAGCTCCCGCATGTAGGTCTCGAACTCCACCCGGACGTCGGCCGTCTGCTGGATGCAGTTGTCCTTGGCGTTGACCAGGTGCTGGGTGCCCTCGCGGTAGCTCAGGTCCGGGTTGCGGTTCATCGCATCCTCGAACGTGGCGGTCCGCTTGCGGAGGGAGGAGTACAGCTCGATGTAGTCCACCAGCCGGTCCGTCTCCGGCCGGTTCACATTGCGTGCCTTGATGAGCGCCTCGGTGGAGTCCTCACAGGTGAGCTTCTCCAGCTCGGCCGCACCCGGCATCTCCTTCGCGGAGAGATTCTGGGTTTCGCGGTCCAGCCGCTCATCCGAGGAGATCTCCTTCACGCATCCGGAGGCGGACAGCAGGAGTAGGGTCGCAGCAGCGGTAGGGGCGGACAGGCGGCGGAGCATCCAGGCCTCGAACAATTGAAGGTACTTGGGCGTTGTATTCCGGAAGTTTGTAGCGATAAGGGCCCCCAGCCGTCAACGACGCCCCTCTTGGAGACCCCCAGGTGGACCTGCACGCCGAAAAAATCCTGATCCTCGATTTCGGGAGCCAGTACACCCAGCTCATCGCCCGGCGCGTCCGCGAGCTGGGCGTCTATTGCGAAATCCACCGCCCGGACCTCCCGGCGGAGGACATCCGCAAGTACGCTCCCCGCGGCATCATCCTCTCTGGCGGTCCGGCGTCCGTGGAGGCCCCGGACTCCCCCCGGTGCGACCCGTTCGTCTTCGAGGCCGGCGTCCCCGTGCTGGGCATCTGCTACGGCCTCCAGCTCACCGCCAAGCTGCTGGGCGGCAAGATTGACCGGAGCGCCCACCGCGAGTTCGGCAACGCGGAGGTGGAGGTGCTGGCCCGCCGCGGCCCCTTCGCCGAGTTCAACCCCGGGGACAGGGTCCAGGTCTGGATGAGCCACGGCGACCGGGTGGAGGCGCTGCCCCCTGGCTTCGAGGCCATTGGCCGCAGCGGCAATTCGCCCTTCGCCGCCACCGCCCACACGACGAAGCCCTGGTTCGGCGTCCAGTTCCACCCGGAGGTGGTCCACACGCCGCAGGGCAAGGCCATGCTGCGCGCCTTCGTCTTCAACGAGTGCAAGGTCAGCGGCTCGTGGACGATGAAGGGCTTCATCGACGAGGCCGTGGGCACCATCCGCCGCCAGGTGGGTGAGCACGGCCGGGTCATCTGCGCGCTGTCAGGCGGCGTGGACAGCTCCGTGGCCGCGCTGCTGCTGCACCGGGCCATTGGCCCCCGGCTCCAGTGCATCTTCGTGGACAACGGGGTGCTGCGGCAGAACGAGCGCGCCCAGGTGGAGGCGCTCTTCGTGGACCGCTTCCACGTCCCGCTGAAGACGGTGGATGCCCGCCAGCGCTTCCTGGACAAGCTGGCCGGGGTGACGGACCCGGAGAAGAAGCGGAAGATCATCGGCCGGGAGTTCATCGCCGTGTTCGAGGAGGCCGCGCGCGACGTGCAGGACGCGGAGTTCCTGGCCCAGGGCACGCTGTACCCGGACGTCATCGAGTCCGTGTCGTACAAGGGCCCCTCCGTCACCATCAAGAGCCACCACAACGTGGGCGGCCTGCCGGAGACGATGAAGCTCAAGCTGGTGGAGCCGCTGCGCGAGCTCTTCAAGGACGAGGTCCGCGCCCTGGGCCGCGAGCTGGGGCTGCCGGATGAGATGGTGTCCCGCCAGCCATTCCCCGGCCCGGGTCTGGCCATCCGCGTCCTGGGGGAAGTCACCGAGCAGCGCCTGGAGCTGGTGCGGCGCGCGGACGCCATCGTCCAGGAGGAGATTCGCAGCGCCGGCCTCTACAAGGAGGTGTGGCAGGCCTTCGCGGTGCTGCTGCCGGTGCAGAGCGTGGGCGTCATGGGCGACGAGCGCACCTACGAGTCCACCTGCGTGCTGCGCGCCGTCACCAGCGTGGACGGCATGACGGCGGACTGGGCCCGGCTGCCGTTCCCCGTGCTGGAGCGAATCTCCACGCGCATCACCAACGAGGTGCGCGGCATCAACCGCGTCGCCTACGACATCTCGTCCAAGCCCCCCGCGACCATCGAATGGGAGTAGGGCGGTAGGGCGTTTGAGGCCCTGACGCTAAAGAGGCTGCCCGGGACATGTGCCGGGCAGCCTCTTCGTGCTTCAGGGGCCCTGGCCGACCGCGCCGGGGCCCCCATCTTCGCCCGAAGGCATTACTTCGCCGGGCTGGCCTTCACGGGGGGGAGCTTGGTGCTGCCGGGACGCAGCTCCTCGAGCAGCCGCGTGGCGCCGTAGATCTTCGTCAGCGACTCGATGATGGCCTGGCTGTGGACGCTGACCGAGCGGTTGACGCTCTCGTCGAAGCCGTACTCGCCGCCCAGGGACTGGATGTTGCCGTCGAACACGATGCCGACGATCTCCGCGTCCTTGTTGATGACCGGCGAGCCGGAGTTGCCACCGATGATGTCGTTGGTGGAGACGAAGTTCATCGGCGTGGTGCCGTCCAGCGCCTTCTCGTTCTTCAGCCAGGACTTCGGCAGCGCGAAGGGCTCCTCACCCGTGGCGTGCTCGAAGGTGCCCGCCATCTGGGTGATGGGGCTGACCTGCTTGCCGTTCTCCGAGTAGCCCTTCACCGCGCCGTAGGACAGGCGCAGGCTGAACGTCGCGTCCGGGTACTGGTTGGTGCCGTAGATTTCGAACTTGGACTTGGCCACCAGCTCGCTGTTCTTGCGGATGACGGACTCGACGTTCTCCTCGTACGTCTTGCGGATGGCGCGCATGTCCGGGTCCACCGCGACGGCCAGCTGAATCATCGGGTCCTTGGAGGCCGCGATGGCCGCCTTGCCGCCCTTGTAGAGCGCCTGGCGGACCTTCACGTCACGCAGCTTGGTGCCCTTCACCAGCCGGGCGGCCAGCTTCTCCGGGGACTCCTTGCCCAGCACCTTCTTCACGAAGGGGTGGTCGGAGCCCAGCTCCTCGCGCATCTTGGTGAGGCCGAACGTCAGGCGGGCAATCTCCAGCTCCGGGTAGACGGGAGCCGGGCTGAACAGCTGGGCCTCCAGCGCCGGGACGTTGGCCTGGTTGAACTCACGCAGGCGCTCGCCGTTCGCCTTCGGGAGCTCCTCGGCGCCGCGCACCAGCGTGCGGGCCACCTGGAAGAGCGTGGAGGACAGGCCGCCACCGTTCTCCATGTACGTCAGGTCCTGACGGATGTTGCGCAGCTGCGCCTGGGCCTTGGCGATCTCATCCCACGCCGCGGCGTACTTCTTCTTCATCTCCGGGTTGGCTTCGACCTTCTTGCGCAGGTCCTGCTCCGCGGCGACCTTCTGCGCGAAGAACGTCTTGTCCAGCAGGGCCTCGTGACGGCCCTTGAGCGCCTTCACCGAGTTCTCCACGCCGAACAGCAGGTTGGTGGAGATGCGGCGCTGCTCGGCGCCACGGCGGCCGAACTCCGTCAGCATGCCGCGCATCTCGGAGAGCGTCATCAGCGTCTTGGGCAGCACCACGTCACGCTGGAACTCCAGCTCCGCGATGGTGAGGCCACGCGAGGTGCGGCCCGGGTGACCGGAGATGAAGGTCAGCTCGCCTTCCTGCGCGCCCTTGTCGGACCACTTGAAGAAGTTGTTCGTCGTCGCCGGCTTGCCGTCCTCGTAGACGCGCAGGAACGTCACGTCGAGGTCGTAGCGGGGGAACTCGAAGTTGTCCGGGTCGCCACCGAAGAACGCGATGGCGTGCTCGGGCGCCATCACCAGGCGGACGTCCTGGAAGCGCTTGTACTCGTAGAGGTTGTACTGGCCGCCCTGGTACAGGGTGACCACGTCGCAGCGGGCCTTGGCGTTGCCGGCGGAGCAGGCCTGCTCCAGCTCGGACATCTTCGCCTTCAGCGTGTCGGCGTACTTCTTACCGGTCAGGCCCTGGGTGGCCTTGTTCAGCGTCTCCGTGACGTCGGTGATCTTGACCAGCTGGTTGATCTCCATCGCCGGACACTGGGTCTCCTCGCCCTGCGTCTTCGCGTAGAAGCCGTTGGCGATGTAGTCCTTCTTCGCCGTGGAGAGCTGGTCGATACAGCCGCGCGCGCAGTGATGATTCGTCATCACCAGGCCGTTGGCGGACACGAAGCTGGCCGAGCATCCACCCGCCAGACGCGCCGAGGACAGGCGCACGTTGTCCAGCCACTGCTGGGAAGGCTCGAAGCCGTACTTCTCCTTCACCTTCGCGGAGGGAAAGTTGTTGTAGGTCCACATGCCCTCGTCGGCCATCGCGGGAGCCGCGCCGAGGAGGGTGGCAATCACGAACAAACGCTTCATGAAACGGTCCTTTCCAGGGCCATGGGTGTCGCGGTTCTGCGGGAAGCTCCTGGCTGGGTCAAGCCAGTAAAAAACAGGGAAGATTTCCCGGGGAACCCAACATGCAAGCAGGCTGCTGATTCCCGCCGCCAGAGGTTGGATTCCGAGGAGAAACCGACCTTGAATCAGGCCCATTGAGGAACAACGTGACGCGGAGGAAAAAGTCGCATTCGCGTCTGGATTTCCCGTCAACGCGACGTGTCATCCGGCTGCGTTCCATGCCTGGGATTCCGCATCCCGCGCCTGGGACGCGGAAGTCCCGACGTCATTCCTTCCGGAGCGCCTGAAGCGGGTCCATCCGGATCGCCCGCCGGGCCGGAATCCAGCAGGCGAGCAACGCCACGGCCGCCAGCAGCGCGGCCACGGCCCCGAACGTCCACGGATCCCGCGCGCTGACGCCGTGAAGCTGGCTTGCGAGCACCTGGGACAGGACCCACGCCGCCCCAAGTCCTACCCCGAGGCCCACGGCCGTCATCCCCGCGCCCTGGCCCAGGACGAGCCGAAGCAGGTCCGCGGGCCGGGCACCGAGCGCCATCCGGACGCCCAGCTCCCGCGTGCGCTGGACGACCCGGAGCGAGATGACCCCGTAGAGGCCGTAGGCGGCGAGCAGGACGGCAAGGACCGCAAAACCGCCAAGCAGCCCCAGGACGAGCCTGCGCATCGCCAGGGATTGCGAGATGACCTGCTCCAGGGTGAGCGCCCGGTAGACGGGCACGGTGCCATCCACGCGGCGGATGGCCTCCCGGACGGCTGGCAGCAGCGTCTCCGGCTGCACCGAGGTGCGCGCGACCAGGACGAGCCCGTCATCGCCCCAGGGCCTGCCATGAGGGACGTGGAACTCGGCGAGCGGTTCGCGCTCCAGTCCCGCCTGGCGGACATCGCCCACGACGCCGACGATGGTGTACGGCGCCGCCCCGATGCGCAGCCGCTGGCCCAGGGCACCTCCTGCCGGAAAGTGCCGGCGGGCCAGGGTTTCGTTGACGATGACCACGCCGGGCTGGTCCGGCGCGGCGTCCAGGGACGTGAAATCGCGCCCCTGGCGCAGCGGGATGCCCATGGCGGCGAAGTAGCCCGGACTGGTGGCGCGGCGCTCGGCGCGAGGTTCGTCACCGGGCTCCGGCAGAGGAGCTCCTTCGACCTGATACCGAGCGTTGTTCCAGGCCCGTTGGATGGGGAGCACGGACGTCATGCCCGCCGCGGCGACGCCCGGGAGCGCGCGAACCGCCTCCAACACCGGCTCCAAGAGCCGTCCCGGCAGCTCAGCATCCAGGCCGCCGTCCTTGAAGAACCGGTCGTCTGGGATGGACAGGTGCAGCGTGAGGACCTGCCCGGGGGCAAATCCGGTGGAAGTCCCCAGCAGGTGCAGGAAGCCGCGTCCGAGCAGGCCCGCGCCGACGAGCAGCACCAGCGATAGGGCGATCTCCACAACCACCAGCGAGGCCCCCAGGCGACGGCCGAAGCCCGGCACCGTGCTGCCATCGCCCGCGGCGGCGAGCCCACCACGGACGTCCAGCCGGGAGACCTGGAGGGCTGGAAGCAGCCCGAAGGCCAGGCCGCTGACGCTGGTGATTCCGAGGAGGAACAGGAAGGCCGCGCCGTCCAACGCGATGTCCTGACGCCGGGGCAGGCTCTCCGGCGCCAGGGCCAGCAGCGCGTCCAGACCCCAGCGCGCCAGCAAGGCCGCCAGCATGCCGCCCAGGAACGCCAGCAGGAGGCTTTCGACCAGGAGCTGCTGGACGACCCGGGCCCGGCCAGCGCCCAGGGCCAGACGAACGGCCAGTTCGCGCCGCCGGGTGCCCGCGCGGGCCAGCAGCAGATTCGCGACGTTCGTACACGCAATGAGGAGCACCAGGGCGACGGCCCCCAGCAGAACCTGGAGCGGCGCCCGCCAGGACTGCGTCTGGCTTTCATCGAGCGGAATGACCCGGGCGCTCCGATCCCGGTGGGATTCCGCCTGGGCCGCCGCGGAGTTCGCGGCGACTTGCTTCAACTGGGCCTCGGCGGAGGCCAGCGAAACGCCTGGCGCCAGCCGGGCCCGGAGGGTCAGCACCGTGGACCGGGTCCGAGCGGCGGCGTCCGGCGGAGCCACCAGGGGCAGCCACACGTCGGTGGACGCATCGAAAGACGCGGGCATCACGCCAATGACGGTGTGGGCCAGGCCATCCAGGCTCACGGAACGGCCGAGGACGGCTGAATCGGCGCCAAAACGGGCGCGCCAGAGGCGCTCGCTGAGGACCGCGACCGGGGCCTGGCCGGGCAGGTCCTCATCGAGCGCGAAAGTCCGGCCCAGCAAGGGCGGCACGCCATGAACCGTGAAGAAGTCAGCCGTTCCGCGAAGAGCCTGGAGGCGTTCAGGCGCATCCTGGACCTGGAGGGTGACGCCGCCGCCTGTGAATGCCGCCATGTGTTCGAAGGCCGGGCTGTGCTGGCACCAGGCCCAGAAAGTGGGCCAGGACACCGGGCCGCCATAGCCCTGGGGGCGCAGCTCGACGAGGCTGACCAGCCGCTCGGGTTCCGCGTACGGCAGCGGCCGGAGGAGGACCCCGTGAACCACGCTGAAGATGACGGCGTTGGCGCCAATGCCCAGCGCCAGGCACAGCACGGCGGCGGCGACGAAGCCGGGTGAGCGGCGAAAGGTGCGGAGCGCGAAGCGAACATCCGCGGCGAGCGAATCGAAGAAGGTCATGGCGGGGCGTCGGGAGTGGAACTCCTGCCGGATTCGACTGCAATCGACGGACCCGAAACCGGCCCGGACCGCCCAGAAACCAGGGCGGGGAACGGCCTGAATCGACCCCAGGTTTCGCGCCCGCTTAGTTTACATAACGCATGTTATCGGACCTTCTTTCAGAGGGAGAGGTCACGTCCTGGACGGTCATCCGCGAACCCATTGCCGCCAACCCACGGCCCGGCTGGCTGCCCGGCACTCGGTGCTTTCCGGCGTCCATCCAGGCGCATACCGTGGCCGCCGCATGCGTCTTCTTCGATTCGGACTCGTCGCCGCCACCTGCTGTGGCGCTCTCGTCCTCTCGGGCTGCCCGGACAAGCCGGCCGCCACCCCGGACTCAGGGATCGCCGAGGCACCCCAGGTCCCCGCGACGCCGCCGCCGACCCGGTTCTCACTCAGCTACCAGGCGCCGCCCA
The DNA here is from genome assembly GCF_032612255.1 of Myxococcus sp. MxC21-1. Taxonomy (NCBI): domain Bacteria; kingdom Pseudomonadati; phylum Myxococcota; class Myxococcia; order Myxococcales; family Myxococcaceae; genus Myxococcus; species Myxococcus sp. MxC21-1. The sequence goes on along the minus strand of NZ_CP123278.1, from coordinate 4,366,375 downwards.
GCGCCACCGCCGTGGCACCCGCCAACGACGCGGGCGTGGCCGAGGACGCTGGAATCGCCGCCGCGGGCCTCACGGAGGTCGCCCCGGCCCCCGATGACGCCGCCATCATCGAGCCCACGTCGCTCCTGGAGCTCCGGACGTCCAGCCCGCTCAAGAACTACCGGGTCCGGCTGTTCGACGAAGCCGACCGGGCCATGGTGTCCGATGACGACGTCGAGGAATCCGAAACCGGCCTCGTCTACCGAATCCAGCTGCCGCAGCCGCTCAAGTCCGGCTTCAAGTACACCCTGGTCGTGGATGCCCAGACCGGCACCGCGTTCACCGACGGCCTGGGCCGTGACGTCGACGAGTTCCGCCAGACCCTTCAAATCGCTGGCGAAAAGGAAAAGCCAGCCCCTCCGCCCAAGCCCGCCGGCAAGAAGAAACGCCGTTGAGGCTGGGCGACCCGGGGCTGGCTTTGAATCAGCGATCCGCGACCGGCGGCAGCCCCAGCGAGCTCTTCAGCTCCCGCAGCTTGGCCTGGATGAGCTGCATGTTCTGGGGCCCCATGCGCAGCAGATGCTTCTGCGCGGGGCTCAGGTCCTCGAACTCCGGCGCCGCATAGGCATACAGCGCGCCTTCGGAAACGACTTCCACCGGGCCTTCCTGCACGGACACCTTGAGCAGATGCTGGATGGCCGCGCTCAAGGCGATGCTGAATGTCTGCCCCGGCGGCGCAATCTCCGCGTGGGCCTGGTCAATCAGCGGCTTCAGCTCACGGTACACGCTGGCCGCGGACTGCGTGTCAATGGAGCCAATCACGCGGGCCACGGTGTCATAGCGTGCGTAGCTGGCCGGATCGATGACCGTGGTGCCGTCCACCTGGGTCACCTGGAACGCCCCCGTGGGCGCCAGGAACCCGAGCACCGTGCGCGGGCTCGAACCCTCCGCGATGTTGTTCACCGCGGCCGTGAAGCGACGAACCAGGTCTTTTTCGCCCATCCACCGCGCGAGCTCGGGGTCAGGCGAAAGCTGGCTCGCCAGGCTGCGGACCTCGGCGTCCCGTTCTGGCAGCGACGTTTCCGGCATCGTTGGGGGCGCCGCGGCCGTCTCGCCAGCGGGCTCCATCGGAATCGCGGGCACCTCCGCGGGCAGTGACTCCTGACGCCGCAGACCAAAATAGGACGCCACCAACGCCAGGCCGACCAGGCCCAGGACAACGGCCAACGTCTTGCCCTTGGAGCTCTGAGCGGATTCTGGAACCTCGGCCGGCGTTGGATTCGTCGGGTCGTTCATTCATTCCTCCGTAGGTAGACCCTTCAACCTACAAACGCCTCCCCAGGTCATTCCACCAGACGACTACACTTCACACGCGCAGGTGTTCACCGTCCGGTACTCGCGAACGCACGGCTGCTGCCAGGACGGTGAACCGGGCACAATCACCCTGCCCGCTCAGCCGCCCTGCTCCATGGCCCGGACGCGAGCAAGGGTCTGCAGATCGCGCTCGGTCGGCCCCAACTCCAGGATGATGCGGCTCACGTCGTAAAGCACGTCGCCACGCTCGAAGACTGGCAGCCGGGGAACATCCTGGTTCAAGTCGTCGGCGCCGCGGTTGTACGCCACGTCCATCAGCGTCCGGAGCTGGAAGGCGTCGTACAGGTTGTACTCGACGAGGAACCGGAGGGCCTCCACATCGCCGCGGCGCTGGTACGCGCGCCACAGCAGCACCGCGTCGTAGCCATTCACGCCCTTCATGTGCGGCGGACGCTCGGCGCCAATCTTCCCTTCGATTTCCTTCAGGCCGCCGCCCATGCCCAGGCGCCGTGTCACGAACCGCAAGTCGATGTGCGCATCCGGCACCGGAAATCGCGCGGGGCCGAAGTAGTCACGCAAGACGGGCACGTCGAAGCACGAGCCGTTGAACGTCACCCACAGCCGTCGGGCCGCCATGGCCTCCGGCAGCGCGTCCATGTTCCGGCCCTGGATGAAGACGTGAAGGCCCTTCGAATCGAACAGGCTCACCACCGTGGGCGCCTGGGCCTCCCGGCCGTCCGTCTCGATATCGAAATAGACGGCGTCGTCCTGGAACTCCGGGTACAGCCGCCAGTGCTCCCGGCTCGGCAGCAGCTCGGCGAGCTTGCGCAAGTCCCGGCGGGCCAGCGCATCCTTCGCCTCGGCGATGCGCGCCCGGGCCACGTCGTCGGACTTCCGGTTGAGCGCCACCCCCTGGCCGGCTTCCGGAAAGTCATCCCAGGTGCGGATGCCGCGGGACCACAGGTCCTTCTCCCGCCAGGGACCCACACTGGGGATGTGCTGGAACGTCCGCTGCAGCATCAATCGAGCGAGCCCAGCCTTCCCGCCACCAGGTCGTCCAGGAGCGGGATGTCCGCCTCGCAGAACGGCAGTGACTGCATCTGCGCCGGCGTGTGGAACGCCAGCGCGTGGGCGCCCAGGGGCCGGGGCTCGCCCGAGACAATCCGGGCCAGGAACAACACCAACTCCACCGTCAGGTCCGGATAGGAATGCTGGCCCTCCCAGAGCCGCCGCCCCACGGCGAGCTCCACGTCCAGCTCCTCGCGGCACTCACGGGCCAGCGCGGCCTCGTCCGTCTCCCCGGCCTCCACCTTGCCGCCGGGGAACTCCCACAGCAAGGCGCGGCTCCCACCAGGGAGCCGCTGCTGCACCAGGAACTGGCGTCCATCCTCCGGCCGCGGAATCAGCGCCGCCACCACGCGGACCGTCCTGCGAGCCGGAGCCGTCACCCGTCAATCCCGTTCATGTTCAGGGAGTACAGGTAGCCGTTGTTCGACAGCACGAACAGCTGCCTGCCCGCCGCGAAAGGCGGCGCGGTGATGCCGCTCCCGGGGTTCCACGACACGCGCGAGCGCCCCGTCTTGGGCTCCAGGAACAGCAGCGAACTGGACGTGGGCACGAGCAGCATTCCCTGGGCGAACACCGGAGCGAAGGCTGCCCGTTCCCCCAGGGGATGCGACCAGAGGAGCCGCCCTGTCTCCGCCAGGTAGGCATCCACGCGGCCGTCCCCCGCGGCGAAGAGCACCTGGCCGCTGACCAGCAGCGACGTCATGCCGGCCACGGCGGTGTTCCACACCAGGTCTCCCGACTCCGCCTCGAGCGCGAAGATGCCGCTCTTGTACGAAGCGACGTAGAGCTGCCCGTTGGCGTCCATCACCGGGCTGCTGTCCACGTCCAGGAACTCGGAGCCGGCGCCGGACAGCGAGCGCTCCCAGGTGATGCCGCCGTCGTCGACGCTGAGCGCCACCACGAAGCCGTCAGAGAAGCCGATGTAGGCCACGCCTTCGCGCACCAGGGGCCGCGAAGCGCCGCGGACGGTGAATCCGGTGGGCGGATCCCGGCGGTACTGCCAGGCCCACTGCCCATCCGCGATCTTCACCGCGAAGAGCGTGTCGCTCTCCGAGGCCACGAGCACCAGGCCATTCGCGACCACGGGCACCGTGGCCAGGGCCTCACCCGCGACGTACTTCCACTTCTCCTCGCCCGAGGCCGCGTCCAGCGCGTACAGCACGCCGTCCCCGCCCGGAACATAGGCCACGCCGTCCACCACCCGGGCCCCGGCGTTGAAGCGGCTGCCCGCCTTGTACTTCCACTTCACCGGCCGTCGGGACCCACGCCGCGGGCGAACCCGTCCCGCGTGAGCGCGACGGTCGTCCGGCTGACGGCGTCATAGGCAGGCGTCGCCGTCTCACGCGGCCCGTACTCCAGCGTCTGCGGGGGCGCGAGCGCCGCCCACCAGTTGACGGAGAAGTACTCCAGCGGCGTGTTCGACGGCGGCCGGGGCAGCTCCGGATTGCCGTAGTACTGCACGCCACTGCAGCCGCCCAGAAGCCCTGCCGCCACAGCGCCACCCAGCCAACGCTTCCAGCTCACGAGCCGCATCGTCATGGCGTGTGTTTCTACCCCGCGTCCGGAACGGGTGCAGCCGCCGGAGCCTCCGGGGCAGGAACCTTCACACCTTCGGACGCCAGCACCGCCAGGCGCTCACCGGCCTGACGCGCCGCCGCCGTGTTCGGCTGCGCCGTGGTCAGCTTCGACAGCACCTGGGCCGCCTCTTCCTTCTTGCCCAGGAGGATGAGCATCCGGGCCTTGTGGTAGTCGCCCATGCCCACCAGGAACGGGCCACCCGCGGCGCCCATCTGCTCGAAGGCCTTGATGGCGTCCTCGTACTTGCCGTCCGCCTCGAGCGCGTAGCCCTGGCCCTCGAAGGCCTCCGCGCGGAGCGGATCGTTCTGGGCCGCGCCCTTGAGGTACTCGCCGAAGGCCGTCTGCGCCGCGGCGTAGTTGCCCAGCCGGAACTGCGCCTTGCCCTCGGCCAGGGCGGCCGTCACCGCGGCCGGGGTGCCGCCGTGCTGCTGGCGGAACTCGCCCAGCGACTTCACCACCGCCTCGTCGCGCTCCTTCACCGACTCGAAGGGAGGCTCCGTGTCACCGGGCTGCGCGGGCTCCACGCCCTCCACGGGCCGGTCGAGCACGGTCAGCGCCTGACCCAGCGCCTGGGAGGCCTTCTCCTCGCCGCGCTTGGAGACTTCGCTGGCGATGGCCACGCCCACGCCGCCCAGGATGAGCACGCCCGCGGCGAGTCCGATGATCTTCTGGCGCTGCGCAAGCCAGTCGCTCGCCTCGGTGCCCACCTTCTGGAAGGAGTCCGGCTGGCTGAGCTCTTTCTGGCGAATCTTCTCGGTCTTGGTGGTTCCGGCCACGTCTGGAAACCTCTTTTAAAGAGCGGCGCACTGTATGGAGCGCGCGCCGCGAGTGTCAACGCACTGACGCCTCAGCGCTTCCCCTGGCGTTGAGGCCGCTTGCGGGCCTCGCGCTTGGCCTGCCCGGGCCGGCCCTTGAAGATGAGCCGGATGGGCACGCGCAGGTCGAACGTCTTGCGCAGCTGGTTGGTGATGTACCGCTTGTACATGTCCGGAACGCCGTCCGGATGGTTCACGGTGATGGTGAAGGTCGGCGGCGCCGCCGCCACCTGGGCGATGTAGTACATGCGCAGCGGCTTGCCCCGGACGATGGGCGCCGGGTGGTTGTCCACCATGTGGTCCAGCAGCCGGTTGAGCTGCGGGGTGGGCGCCCGGAAGCGGAACTGGTCGGCGAGCTCCGTCGCCACGTCCACGACCTTCTCCACCTTGGAGCCCGTCAGCGCGGAGGTGAAGAGGATGGGCGCGTAGCCCACGAACTTGAGCGAGTGCTTGAGGGACTCGCGGTAGGTCTCCTGCCGGCGCTGGTCCGCGCCCACCAGGTCCCACTTGTTCACCACGATGACCAGGGCGCGGCCCCGCTCCTCGGCCAGGCCCGCCAGCTTGGCGTCCTGGTCCACCGCCGGCTCCGTGGCGTCCATCAGCAGCACCGCCACGTCGCTGCGCTCCATCACCTTGAGCGCGGCCACGACGGAGAACTGCTCCACGCGCTGGGCAATGGACTTCTTGCGCCGGATGCCCGCCGTGTCGGTGAGCAGCAGCTTGCGGTCCTTGTACGTGAGCTCGGAGTCCACCGGATCCCGCGTGGTCCCCGCCACGTCACTGGCCACCACCCGCTTCTCCTTCAGGATGGCGTTGACCAGGGTGCTCTTGCCCACGTTGGGCCGGCCGATGATGGCCAGGCGGATGATGCCGTCGTCGGGCGGCGCCTCCGCGTCCTCGCCCTCTTCCTTGGGCGGCAGCCTGGCGACGACCGAGTCGAACAGCTCCTGCATGCCCAGGCCGTGCTCGGCGGACAGGGCCTGCACGTCGCCCAGGCCCAGGCGGTAGAACTCACCGGCCAGCGCCTGCATCTGCCCGGACGTGTTGTCCAGCTTGTTGGCGGCCAGCACCACCGGCTTGCCGCTCTTGCGCAGGTAGTTGGCCACGGCCTCGTCCGCGGCGGTGAGGCCCGCCCGGGCGTCGGTGACGAAGACGATGACGTCACATTCGTCCACGGCCAGCTGCGCCTGCTCCCGCACCTGCTGGAGGAGCTGGTCCTCGTCACCGGGCACGAAGCCGCCGGTGTCGATGAAGGTGAACTGGCGGCCTTCCCACTCCGCGTCCGCGTAGTGGCGATCCCGCGTCACGCCGGGCTCGTCCTGCACCAGCGCGATGCGCCGGCCCACGAGCCGATTGAACAGCGTGCTCTTGCCCACGTTGGGGCGTCCGACAATTGCGACCAGGGGCTTCATTTCAGTCGTATCCCAGCTTCTTGAGGCCTTCGGGGCGCTCGCTCCAACGCGGTTCCACGCGGACGCGCAGGTCCAGGTACACATGCGCGCCCAGCAACCGCTGCACGGACTTGCGCGCGTCGGTGCCAATGGTCTTCAGCATCTGCCCCTGCTTGCCGATGATGATGGCCTTCTGGCTGTCGCGCTCCACGAAGATGGACGCGGCGATGCGGATGAGCCCGCCCAGTTGGTTCGGCGGCGTGCCCGGCCGGGGCTCGCGCTCGGATTCGTCGAAGATGTCCACCACCACGGCCGTGGAGTACGGAATCTCCTGGCGGCAGTGCCGCAGCACCTGCTCGCGGATGTACTCGGCCACCAGCGCGCGCTCCTGCTGGTCGGTGAGCATGTCCTCGTCGAAGACGTTCTCGCCTTCCGGCAGGTGTCCCAGGACGGTGTGGAACAGCCGCTCCACGCCGTCCTTCTCCCGGGCGGAGATGGGGACCACCTCCGCGAAGGGGAACTCCTGGCGGTACAGGTCGATGAGCGGCAGGAGCTGCGCCTTGGAGACGCTGTCGATCTTGTTGATGACCAGGAAGGTCGGCTTGCCGATCTTCTGCAGCCGGTCGAGGATGGCGCGGTTGCCCGGGCTCACCTCGGGCTTCTCGCTCGCCGGCGGCTCGATGAGGAAGAGGACCAGGTCCACCTCCTCCGCCGCCTGGAGCGCCACCTCGACCATGTAGCGGTTCAGCTCGCCCTTGGCCTGGTGGATGCCCGGCGTGTCGATGAACGCCACCTGCCCTTCCGGACGGGTGACGACGCCGAGGATGCGGTTGCGCGTCGTCTGCGGCTTGGGGGAGACGATGGCGATCTTTTCGCCCGTCAGTGCATTGAGCAGCGTGCTCTTGCCCACGTTGGGGCGCCCGATGAGGGCGGCGAAGCCGCTGCGGTGTGTCTTGGGGGGGGCCATTGCTTCGGAGGTGATCTGGGACGCCGCGTACCGCGGAGGCCCGAAAAGGGAACGTCTGGACAGCGCCTATAACAACCCACCGCCCGCCCGGTCATGCCAGGACGGGCGGCGAGCGGACAGGCTACGGCTGGGTCGTCGAAATGGTCAGCTTGTTGATGACCACGGGCTGGCGGGGGCGGTCATCCCCGTCGCGCGGCACGCCGGCGATCTTCTCCACCACGTCGTAGCCGCTGAGCACCTCACCGAAGATGGTGTGCTTGTTGTTGAGGTAGGTCGGCTTGGACGTGGTGATGAAGAACTGGCTTCCGTTGGTGTTGGGGCGGCCGATGTTCGCCGTGGCCAGCAGACCCACTTTGTCGAAGGTCCGCCCGCTCTGGTACTCGTCGTCCACGTTGAAGCCCGGGCCGCCGCGGCCGGTGCCCGTGGGGTCACCGCCCTGAATCATGAAACCCGGAATCACGCGGTGGAAGATGATGCCGTCGTAGTACGGGCGCTGCGTCTTCTCACCCGTCTTCGGGTCCTGGAAGGGCAGCTCGCCCGTCGCCAGCCCCACGAAGCTGCTCACCGTCTTCGGCGCGTCCTTCGCGAACAGCTTCACCACGATCTGCCCCTGCGTGGTGTCGAAGGTGGCGTAAAGGTCATTGCCCGCGCGGGCCTCGTCCAACATTCCCATGCTACCCTCCCGTGTGGGGGTCCGTCCGAGGACGAACCCGGTCATGTGTCACGGCCTTGGTGAAACCGTCTTCGCGCCCGCGTCCTTCTGGGGCGCCGCTTCCTTGCTCGCCGCGGGGGCCGTCACGCCCGCGGGAGCCTTGTCACCCAGCACCACGCGGGTGAGCACCACCGCGGTGCGCGGGCGGTCCCGGTTGTCCCGAGGCAGGTTGCTGATCTTCTCCACCACGTCATAGCCGCGGAGCACCTCACCGAAGATGGTGTGCCTGCCGGCGAGGTGTCCTGGCGTGGAGGTGGTGATGAAGAACTGGCTGCCGTTGGTGTTGGGCCCCGCGTTGGCCATGGCCAGCAGGCCCACCTTGTCGAAGGTCCGGCCGCTCTGGAACTCGTCCGCGAAGCGGTAGCCCGGATCGCCGAAGCCGGTGCCCGTGGGGTCACCGCCCTGAATCATGAAGCCCGGAATCACGCGGTGGAACACCGTGCCGTCATACAGCGGCTTCTTCGACATCTTCTCCGTCTTCGGGTCCCGCCATGCCTTCTCACCGGCGGCCAGGCCCACGAAGTTGGCCACCGTCTTGGGCGCGTCCTTGGCGAAGAGCCGGACGACGATGGTGCCCTCGCTCGTCTGGAGCGTGGCGTACAGGTCCTTGCCGGCCGCGGCCTTCCGGGTCCACTTGCCGGAGTCAGCGGCGAGGACGGAGCCCGCCAGCAGGCAGGTCACCAGCGCGAGCGTCTTTCGGAGGGAGGCGGGGGGCATGTCGGCGCGGCACCTTACGCGCCGCCCCCTGCCCCATCCAAGGGGTTTCACGCCGGGGTGTCGTGTCGCGGCGTTCCGGGCGGGGGGGAGGTGGGACACGCGGCGTCTTCCCGCAGCTTCTCCAGCGTCGCCTGCGCGGCGGACTGCTCCGCCTCCTTCTTGCTCCGGCCGGTGGCCCGGGCGAAGGCCGTTTCCCCCAGCATCAGCTCCACCTCGAACACCTTGGAGTGTTCCGGACCGGACTCCGAGACGACGCGGTAGCGAGGCTGGAGCTTGAGCCGCTCGTGGGCCATCTCCTGGAGCAGCGTCTTGTAGTCGAGCCGCCCCTGGCCGCTGGAGACCTCGTCCAGCAGGTCCGCGAAATACCGGTCCACCAGCGCCACCGCGGCGTCCAGGCCGCTGGTGAGGAACACCGCGGCGAAGACGGCCTCCAGCGCGTCCGCCAGGACGGAGTTCTTCTCCCGGCCGCCGGACATGAGCTCGCCCCGCCCCAGCAGCAGCAGGTCGCCCAGCGGGATGGTCCGGGCCACGCGGGCCAGACCGTCCTCGTTGACGACGCGGGCGCGCATCTTCGTCAGGTCGCCTTCGGGGAGTCCCGGGCAGCGCGCCATCAACCGGTGGCTGACGGCCAGGTTGACCACCGAGTCGCCCAGGAACTCCAGGCGCTGGTTGTCCTTCAGCTCCTTGTCCCGCGTCTCGTTGACGTACGTCTTGTGCGTCAGGGCCTCCAGCGCCGTCTCCATCCGGGAGAAGCTCAACCCCAACCGCGACTCCAACAACTGCACCCGCTCGGACGGGCTCATCTTGTCCGCACCACTCAAACGCATCACTCCTGAGGTGCGTCCGGGCCCACCAGCCTCACGGCTGCGGGAGGGACCTTCAACAGGTCCGCCACCATCCGCACGATGCCTGGGAACTCATCCAGCTCGAACCGTCCCGCCCATTCCTTGCCCTGCGGACCCGCCAGCAGCCCCCGGAAGGTGCGGCCCGCCACCCTGGCGGCGGCGAAGCGGTACGGGCGGCCCTCCACCTGCAACTGCGCCAGCAGCTCCAGGCTGCTGCGGGGAGGCAATAGCGCCTCCGCGCCGAACTTCTCCACGATGTCGGAGAAGCGCACCAGCCCGGCGCCCACCGGCGCGGCCTGCGGACGGGCCGCCGGCTCGCCAAAGAGCGCGACCAGGTAGCCCGTCAGCGCCGCCCGCTCGCGGAACTCCGACAGCTCCAGCGTGTGGCCGCCGCCGGTGGCCGGTCTTCCTTCCCCGGGCCACGCGGGCCACGCGGAAGTTGCCCAGCCGGTCCGACACCAGCGTGACGGCCAGCTCACCGTCCACCACCTCCGTGGACAGCTCCAGCGTCTCCGGCTCCACGCGCGGCGTCAGCCCCAGCACCTGGAGCTCCGCGGAGCGGCGCTGGACGTGGAAGATGTGCTCGTTGAATGCGTCCGCGAGCAGCGCCTCGATGTCGGCGACGTCGCTGAGCGCGCCCACCAGGATGGGGGCCAGCCCCACCACGGCAGGCGGCGCGATGGGGATGAGACGGTCCCCCATCACCTGGAAGGTCACCTCGGGGATGAAGGCCCGGGTGACGGGATTGACCAGCGGGGACGACTCAAGGTCCAGCACCGCCTCGGTGCCGGCCGCGTCCTCCCGCAACTGCAGCCCGAGACCTTCCAGCCGCGCGGTGTCCATCAAGCCCCTTTGAAGGTTTCCCGGGCGATGATTGTACGCTGGATCTCGCTGGTTCCCTCGCCGATCTCACACAGCTTGGCGTCGCGCAGGTAGCGCTCGACCGGGAACTCGCGGGTGTAACCGTACCCACCGTGGATCTGCACGGCCTTGTTGCAAGCCCGCATGGCGGCCTCGGAGGCGAACAGCTTCCCCATGGAGGCCTCGCGCGAGTACGGCTTGCCTTCGTCGGCCAGCTTCGCGGCGCGGTGGACCAGGAGCCGGGCGGCGTCCAGCTCCGTCTTCATGTCCGCCATCATCCAGCGCAGTCCCTGGAACTCGCTGATGGGCTGGCCGAACGCGGTGCGCTCGCGCGAGTAGCCAATGGACTCCTCCAGGGCGCCCCGGCCCAGGCCCACCGCCAGCGCGCCGATGGTGATGCGGCCGCGGTCCAGGATCTTCATCGTGTCGATGAAGCCGTGGTCCAGCTCCCCCACGCGCGCCGAGTCCGGCACCTCCACGTTCTCCAGGACGAGCTCGGCCGTGTCCGACGAACGCATGCCCAGCTTCCCGTGGATGGCGCGCTGGCTGAAGCCCGGCAGGCCCTTCTCCAGCAGGAAGGCGGTGATGCCCTTCTGCCGCTTCTGCGGCGAGGTGACGGCCAGCACCACGAACACGTCACCCACCGTGCCCTGGGTGATGAACATCTTGGCGCCGTTGAGCACCCAGCCGTCGCCCTTGCGGACTGCCGTGGTCTTCATGCTCGACGCGTCCGATCCGGACCCCGGCTCCGTCAGGCCCCACGCGCCCAGGTACTCACCCGTGGCCAGCTTGGGCAGGTACTTCTGGCGCTGCGCGTCCGAACCGAAGACGCGCAGGTGGCTGGTGCCCAGGCCGTTGTGGCTGGCCACCGTCAGCGCCAGCGAGCCGTCGTAGCGGGCGATCTCCTCCACCGCCACCGCCACGGCGAGCGAGTCCATGGCCGCTCCGCCGAACTCCTCGGCGACGAGCATGCCCATGACCCCGAGCTGCCCCAGCTCCCGAACGACTTCCATGGGGAACTTCTCGTCCTTGTCCCACTCACGGGCATACGGCTTCACCCGCCGTTCGCAGAAGTCACGGATGGAGGACTGGAGGGCGCGATGGCTTTCTGGAAGGTCAAAATCCATGGTGTCAGCAGGATCTATAGCAGACGGCCCAAGCGCAGCCCGGGCCTTGGAGGTGGGGTAACGCTACCTACTCAAACCGGATAGACACCGTGTTTCTTTTCCGCACGGGGCTGATGCCGCTGGGAGTAGACGCCGTAGCGCTGGGTGAGTTCTTGACGCAGCCGGTCACCCGGGACGATGTCGTCGATGACCAGCTCGCTGGCCAGCTTGTAGATGTCCACGTCCTGCTTGTACTCGTCGCGCAGCTTCTGGACGTAGGCGGGCCGCTCGGCCTCCGGCAGCTCCTGGATCTTGTTGTAGTAGACGGCGTTCACCGCCGCCTCCGGGCCCATGACGGCGATCATCGCTCCGGGCAGCGCGATGGTGGCGTCCGGGGCGAAGCCGGGGCCGCTCATGGCGTAGAGGCCGGCGCCGTAGGCCTTGCGGACCACCACGCAGATGCGCGGCACGCTGGCCTCGGACACGGCGGAGATCATCTTCGCGCCGGCGCGGATGATGCCCGCGCGCTCCACCTTGGTGCCGATCATGAAGCCCGGCACGTCCGCCAGATAGAGCAACGGGATGTTGAAGGCATCACACAGCCAGATGAAGCGGGCCGCCTTGTCCGCGCTGTCCACGAACAGCACGCCGCCCTTGTACTTGGGCTGGTTGGCGACGATGCCCACCGGGCGGCCGTCGATGCGGGCCAGGCCCGTGACGAGCTCCTGGGCGAAGAGCTTCTTCACCTCGAACCAGCTGCCCTCGTCGATGAGCTCGTTGATGAGCTCATGCATGTTGAAGGGCTTGTTCTGGTCGACGGGGACGATCTCCTCCACCTTCTTGCCGCCGGCCTTGGGGGCCTTGGGCTCGGCGCGCGGCGGCGCCTGGGAGAAGTTCTCCGGGAAGTAGCCGATGTACTTCTTCGCCGCCTCGATGGCCTCCTGCTCCGTCTTCACCAGCACGTCGCCGACGCCGGAGATGGAGCAGTGCATCTTCGCGCCCCCCATCTCCTCCAGGGTGACCTTCTCGCCAATGACCATCTCCGCCATGCGCGGGCTGCCCAGGTACATGGAGGCATTGCCTTCCACCATGATGACCAGGTCGCAGAACGCGGGGATGTACGCGCCACCGGCCGCGGACGGGCCGAAGAGCAGGCACACCTGCGGCACGAAGCCGGACATGTGCACCTCGTTGTAGAAGATGCGGCCGGCGCCGCGGCGCCCGGGGAACATCTCCACCTGGTCGGTGATGCGGGCACCGGCGGAGTCCACCAGGTAGAACAGCGGGCAGCGCAGGTCGCGGGCCGTCTCCTGGATGCGGAGGATCTTCTCCACCGTGCGGGCGCCCCAGCTCCCGGCCTTCACCGTGGAGTCGTTGGCCATGATGGCCACGGTGCGCCCGGCCACCTTGCCCACGCCGATGACGACACCATCCGAGGGCAGGTCCGGGTCCAGGTTGTTGGCGAGCTTCGCGTCCTCCACGAAGGAGCCTTCATCCACCAGCAGGCGGATGCGCTCGCGGGCGAAGAGCTTGCCCGCCTCCGCGTTCTTCGCGTGGTACTTCTGCGCGCCACCCTTCTCCACCTGGGCGATCTTCTCCAGCAGTCTCGAGTCTTGGGACATGGCCCGTGGCACATAGCAGAAAGGGCTACGGCTGGCTGCCTTCTCGCTGGGGAACCGGCGCGGCGTGACAGGCAGACGACGCACCGCGCAGAACAGTCCCCGCAGGGGATGCCGCTCCAGGCTCCCCTGCCTACCTTGGTGCTCAACGGGGGCGTGCTCGCGAGGGATGCGCACCCGGCAACCATTGGGCCCAGGAGGGACGCATGTTCGCAGCGAAGAAAGGCAAGTGGATGGCCAAGGGAATCGCCCGGAGCGACCTGTACCGCAAGTGGCTGGCCCATAAGCTCGTCAATGACCTGCCGCGCGTGGCGCGGAACCGCTGGGATGACTTCGAGCCGGATGACGTGCTGCGGCATGTCGGATTGACCACCTACAAGCCGGCGCGCGCGGGCCTGGGCGGCCTGGGCATCTTCCTCCTCGGCGTGGCCGCGGGTGGCGTGGTGGCCCTGCTGCTGGCCCCGAAGACGGGCACCGAGCTGCGGACCACCGTGAAGGACAAGGCCACGGCCTACATGAACAAACAGAACGTCAACCTGGGCCAGGAGCGCACCGCGAACGCCTGACCGGCGCGCGCGCGGCCTTCGCGCCATGTGACGTGAGGCACTTCGGGGACGGGGCACCGGTGAGTACCGGGCCTTCCGTCCCCGATTTCGTCCGTGCGGGCTAGCGGCCCTTGTAGACGGGCGCGCGCTTCTCCGCGAAGGCGCGCAGGCCCTCCAGGCGGTCCTCCGTCTTGAGAATCTCCTCGTACTTGCGCAGCTCCAGCGCCAGCGCATCGTCCAGCTCCAGGCCCGTGCCCTCGTCGATGGCGTGCTTGGCCGTGGCCACGGCGATGGGCGCGTTCTCCACCACCGACTCCGCCAGCCCGTACGCCACGGCCAGCAGGTGGCCCTCTGGCGCCAATCGGTTCGCCGGCCCACGCTGAAGGCCTCGGCGGCGTTGATGCGGCGGGCGGTGAGGATGAGGTCCTTCGCGCGGCCCGGGCCCACCAGGCGCGCCAGGCGCTGCGTGCCTCCGCCGCCGGGGATGATGCCCAGCTTCACCTCGGTGAGCCCCAGCTCCGCGGCCGGGGCGGCCACGCGCAAGTCACACGCGAGCGCCAGCTCCGTGCCACCGCCCAGGGCCGCGCCGTTGATGGCGGCGATGAAGACGCAATCGCTCTTCTCGATCGCGCGGAAGGTGCGGCGCAGCCCGTCCAGGAAGGCGCGGACCTCGTCCTCGGCCATGGTGGCGCGCTCCTTCAGGTCGGCGCCGGCGCAGAAGGCCTTGTCGCCCGCGCCGGTGATGATGACGGCGCGCACGTCACGGCTGGAAGACACGCGGGTCACCAGCTCGCCCAGCTCCTTCAACATGGCGCGGCTGATGGCATTGCGGCGGCTCTCGCCGTCGATGGTCCAGATTTCGATGGGACCGCGTGCGTCGACCTTGAATTCCGGCATGTTCGCTCCCCTTTTCCCGGCCTGGCAGGCGGGCTGCTCTGGGCGGCGGCAGAGTGCGGCCATAAGCCGGGTCTGGCAAGGCGGAAACGGTTAGCATGGGGGACATGGCCACGCCTCTGCGCTCCATCTCGCACCGACTCTCCCGGTGGGCCCCCTGGCTGCCCGCCATCGCCTACGTGGCGCTCCTGCTTCCGCTCGAAGCCTTGGGACGCGGAGGTGGCGGCGAGCACTACTCCCGCCCCTCGTCCGGCAACGGCGGTGGCCGCGGCGGCGGCGACGGGGACGGCGTCGCGCTCTGGGTCGTCTACCAGCTCTTCAGCCTGGTCTTCCGCTACCCCAAGGTCATGCTGCCGCTGCTCTGCATTGGCGGCATCGTGTACTGGCTGTACCGCCGCAACCTGCACCCGGACGCCACCACCCGGAAGGCCCTGGAGCAGCGCGAGGCGTATCAGCGCACCCAGGTGTCCCAGCGCGACGTGCAGGGCTGGGTGAACGCGCTGAAGCTGAAGGACCCCGCCTTCGAGCTGGAGCCGATACTCGACAAGACAAAGTGGCTGTTCGTGGAGCTGCAGCAGGCGTGGTTCCTCCGGGACATGACGCCGGTGCGGCCCTTCCTGTCGGACGCCACCTTCCAGCGCTTCGGCGTGCAACTGGAGCTCATGCGCGCGCAGGGCGTGCGGGACGCCATCACCGACTTCGAGGTGCTGGACCTCCAGCTCATCGGCCTGGACCAGAGCCAGTGGTTCGACAGCATCCACGTCCGTGTCCACGCGCGGATGCGGGACACCGACGTGCCCGTGTCCTTCAGCGACGCGCAGGCCACCGAGGCCGCGCGCAAGGTCCCCAGCGAGGCCTTCACGGAGGTCTGGACCTTCGTGCGCAAGCCGGGGGCGCAGACGCGCATCGGCGCGGACCTGTTCCAGGGCAAGTGCCCCAACTGCGGCGCGCCGTTCAACGGTGGCGCGGCCAACAGCTGCGAGTTCTGCGGCGCGGTGGTGAACTCGGGTAACTACGACTGGACGCTGTCCGAAATCACCCAGGGCATCGAGCACGCGCCGTACCACAAGACGGTGGACGGACTGATGCAGGCACGCGAGTCGGACCCGGCGCTCAACCTGGAGATGCTGGAGGACCGCGCGTCGCTGCTGTTCTGGAAGTGGATTGACGCGCAGAGCCGCGGCGACACGAAGCCGCTGGCCAAGGTGGCCCGGACGGACACCGTGCAACGGCTGGAGACGGAGCTGGAGGGCCTGCGCCGCCAGGGGGTCCGCCGCGTGTTCCTGGAGTGCGCCGTGGGCTCCGCGGACGTGCGCGCGTTCCAGGTGGACCCGCAGGGCCAGGACGTGGCGCACGTGGAGATTCGCTGGAGCGCGCGCATGGGCGTGGGCCCCGCCAGCGAGCGGCCCCGCTCCCTGCCCACCGTGCCCCAGCGCTACATCTTCACGCTGACGCGCAAGCACGGCGCGCAGACGAACACCGCCAACGGCATGTCCACGAACCGGTGCCCGCAATGCAACGCGCCGCTGACGAACAGCGCCGCCACGGACTGCGACTACTGCGGCACACCGCTGGCCACCGGTGAGCGGGACTGGGTGCTCGCGGCGGCGCGCACGTTCGAGGCGTGGAACGCGGACGAGGACGCGCGGTTCCGGGCCCTCCCCCACGCCGGGCCGCGCCGCAACAGCGCATGGGTGACCAGGGCCACACGCCGCGGCCCGAGGACGCGGTGATGGACGTCCAGGAGCGGCAGCGCCTGCTGTACATGATGGCCGCCATCGCCGCCGCCGACGGCGAGGTGACGTCCGCGGAGCGCAAGCTGCTGAAGCTGTGCTCGGAGCGCTGGGGCGTGGTCTGGGACAACGTGGAGCTGGCGCTGAGCATGGGGCCACAGCTCTTCGACCGCCTCGTGGAAAAGGGCAGCCCCGAAGCGGAGGTGTTCCTGCGCAACATCGTGGAGATGGCGCTGGTGGACGGCCGCATCGACCGCAAGGAGCGGCGGATGCTGGTGAGCGCAGCCGCCCACCTCGGGCTTCAGGACCGGCTGGAGTCCATGCTCGACGGACGCTGAGGCGAAGGGACGGGCTCCGGGGCGCGGCGACACGCGCGCGCCCCGGCCGGCAGCCTCACACGCGGCGGGCGCCCGCTTACGCGTCCCGTCTGAGCGCAATCACCCGGCCCGCCTCGTTCGCTGGCGGCGCCTCATCCGTCCTGGCGCCTTGATAGGTGTCGATGACGCCATGGACACGGCCCGTCACCACGCGAAGCGTCTGGGCGGCGGTGGTCGTCTGCTCGACACGCCCCAGCGTCTGCTTCATCATCGCGGACAGCTCATCCACCGCGCTGGAGATCCGCGCCACGCCCGCGGCCTGGCTCGCCACCGCCACTGAAATCTGCTGCACGCCCTCCGTGCTGGTGCGCAGCACGGTGGACAGGCCCCGCAGGCGCTCTCCCGACGCGCGCACCACCTCGAGGTCCCGCGCCATCCGATCCGCCCCCTTCAGGGAGAGCTCCACGACGTGCTGGAGCGACTGGTGCACGGCGTCCAGGATGCCGCTCACCTGCCCCGCCGCCCGGACGGACTGCTGCGCGAGCCGCCGCATCTCCGTGGCCACCACCGCGAAGCCCTTGCCGTGCGCCCCCGCGCGCGCCGCCTCGATGGCCGCGTTCACCGCCACCATGTGGGACTGGTCCGCCAGGTCCTTCACCGCCAGGGTGACGCTCGAGAGCTGCCGCGCCTGGCCGTCCAATCCACGCAGGAGCCCGGCCATCTCCATCACCTGTGCGCGAATGGCCTCCAGGCCCTCCATGCTCTGGCCCAGCATGGCCTCGGCGTCAGCCCCCACGTCCCCCGCCTGGAGCGTGGAGGCAAGGATGGCATCCGCCTGACGAGAGGCCGTGGAAGACGCCCGCTGCATCTCGTTCGTCGCCACCTGCGTGTCCGTGAGCGCCGCGGACTGGCGCGACAGCATCGCGCGCTGGTCATCTGTGCTCGAAACGAGCGAATGGGTCGCCTCCGTCAGCGCCCGCGCCGAGTCCACCAGCGGCTCCACCACGCGCGTGCGAACCTCTCCTTGAGACAGCTCCAGCCAGGCCTGTCGCGCCGCCAGCGCCCGGGCATCCTTCACCGCGCCTCGCCCGCCAATCAGGAGGAACACGTTCTCGAACACCACCCAGCCGATGTGCTCCCATGCGCGCCAGGCACTGGCGGACTCCACGCCGAAGATGGACAGGGGCCAGTACTGGCCGCGAAGCAGGTGGTCCGCCGCCACCAGCGCCGAGTAGAGGAACAGCACCCGCGCGTCCCGGTACATGGCCAGCAGCGCCAGGGACCCGAAGATGTGGAAGTGCGTCTCGATGCGCCCGTCCGTCAGGTGGATGAGCAGCCCGGACACCAACGCCTGCGCCGTGGCGATGACGAACCGCGTGGCCTCCCGGCCCGGCAACGCCCACGCCATGGCCACCGGCAGGCTCGCCAGGAGGCCCCCAGCCCGGCCGCCGCCCAGACGTGCGGATGGACCTGACTGGACGTCCCACTCCACGTGCGGGGGGACAGCGCCAGGGCCACCACCAGCCCGCCAACCCACTGGAGCCCCATCAGCACGGCGAACATCCGGTCCGTGCGGCGGCTCAGCGCCACCTGGTGGGCGTCGAACAGAGATTGCGAACGTCTCGCGAGGACGTCGGCATCGAGCGAGACGTTCATCCGGCACTTCCCGTTGAGGCAGCAGGTGGGGTCAAAACGACCCTGACCCTACCCGCTCACCACCTCGAAACGTAAGTCCGAACAGAATTTTTCAATGATGCCCGGATTTTAGGACTGCCGGGTACTTCCTGACCTCCACACTGAGGAGGACCCGCTCACGTCTGGGCCCGGCGGGCGGCCTTCTTCTCACGCTCGCCCAGCGCGGCCTGGAGGTACTTGCCCGCCAGCTTCCGGCCGATCAGCTCCTGGGCAATCTCCCCGGCCTCCACCAGCCGGTCCAGGTTGATGCCGGTGTCCACGCCCATGCCGTGGAGCATGAAGACGGCGTCCTCGGTGGCCAGGTTCCCTGCTGCTCCCGGGGCGTAGGGACACCCGCCCAGGCCGCCAATGCTGGCGTCGAAGGTCGTCACGCCCGCGGACAGGCCCACCAGCGCGTTCGCCAGCGCGGTGCCGCGCGTGTCGTGCAGGTGCAGCGCCAGCTTCTCCACGGGGATGTGCTTCAGCAGCGCCTCCAGCAGGACCTCCGTCTGGCGCGGCGTGCCGATGCCAATCGTGTCGCCCAGGCTGAGCTGGTAGATGCCCGCGTCCACGAGCTGCCGGCAGATGTCCACCACGCGCTCCACGGGAACGTCGCCCTCATAGGGGCAGCCCCACACAGTGGACAGGTAGCCGCGCACGCGCATGCCCGCCTGAAGCGCGGAGGACGTCACCTCGCGCGCGCCCACCACGGCCTCGGCGATGCTCTTGTTGATGTTCTTCTTCGAGTGCGCCTCGGAGGCGGAGATGAAGACGGCGGCCTCCTCCAGGCCCGCCTCCTTCGCGCGCTCCAGGCCCTTGAGGTTGGGCACCAGCGCGGAGAACACGACGCCGTCGCGACGGCCCACCAGCCGCAGCAGTTCCTCGGCGTCCGCGAGTTGGGGAATCCACTTGGGTGACACGAACGACGTCACCTCGATGCGCTTCTCCCCCGCGGCCACCAGTGCGTGGATGAGGCGCGCCTTGTCCCGCGTGGGCAGCGTGCGCAGCTCGTTCTGCAAGCCGTCCCGGGGACCGACTTCGTAGACGTCGACCTGCTTGGGCAACTGGCCCAGCCAGCCCAACCTCGCCCTGGAGTGTTCCTGCATCTCAGCCATGGCGCCGCTCCGCTCCCACGATCAGGTCGGTTGACTGCGCGTCCAGCGGCCCACCCGCCAGGCCACCGTGCACCCAGACGACGGAAAATCCCGTGCTTTCCAACAGCCGCACCCAATCCGCAAGGGGATAGTAACGAAGGGAATAGGATGCGCGCAGGCATCGACCCTCCGGGGAGGTCAGCGTCCGACGTCCCTCGTCCCGCCCCGTCGAGGCGTCGAAGCAGCTCTCCTCCTCCAGGACGCTTCCATCCGGCAGCGTCTCGCGGAAGGCCGCCCGGGGGGACGCGGCCAGTCGCGCGAACGGCACCGTCTGGAACACCCACCGTCCTCCTGGCCGCAGCACGCGCGCGACCTCGCGGAGGATGTGCATGTGCTCGCCATCCGTGAAGGCAGCCAGCGTCGAGTACCACGCGTAGGCTCCCGCCAGAGACGCCTCGCGAAACGGCAGGGCCCGCAGGTCCCCCTGGATCGCCGGGAAGCCCGGGCGCCGCATGGCCAACGACAGTGCGTCCAACTCCAGGCCGATGACGCGCCCCGCCAGAGGCCCCACCGCGTTCAGCCGCGCCGCGTGGCGGCCATGGCCGCACCCCAGGTCCACCACCGGCGCCGGCCCCGCCACGTCCGCGAAGGCTCGGGCCAGGTAGTCCACCTCACGCGCGGTGACGGCCTCCGACAGGAACGGCAGCGTGCTGCGAAGGTAGAGCTCTCCGAAGAAGCTCATCGCGACGACAGGCCCGCGCGCAGGCGGCGCACGGCTTCGTCCAGCACCGCCTCCGTCTTGCAGAAGGCGAAGCGGGCCAGTCCCTGCCCCAGGTGCCGGTGCGCCGGGCCATAGAAGACGCTGGGCGGAATGGCCGCCACGCCCACCTCGGACACCAGGTGGCGGCAGAAGGCCACGTCATCGGCGAAGCCCTGGCGCGTGATGTCCGCGAGGATGAAGTAGCTGCCCTCCGGGGCGAACGCCGTCAGCCCAGCCTCGCGCAGCCCGGTGAGCAGCCGCTCCCGCTTCGCCGCGTAGGACGCCGTCAGCTCCGTGAAGTACGCGTCCGGCAACCGCAGCGCCTCCGCCATGGCTGCCTGTAGCGGCGCGGCGGTGGCGAAGGTCACGAACTGGTGGGCCCGCTGCACCGCGTTCCGCAGCGGCGGCGGCGCGATGACCCAGCCCACCTTCCAGCCAGTGAGGCTGAATGTCTTCCCGCCGCTGCTCACCGTCACGGTGCGCTCGGCCAGCCCGGGCAGCGTGGCCGGACGCAGGTGGCGGGCGGGCTCGAAGACGAGGTGCTCGTACACCTCGTCGGAGAGGACCTTCACGTCGAACTCGGCGCACAGTTCGGCCAGGAACGTCAGCTCGTCGCGGGTGAACACCTTCCCCGTCGGGTTGTGGGGCGTGTTGAGGATGAGCAACCGGGTGCGCGGGTTGAAGGCGGCGCGGACCTCGTCCCGGTCGAACCACCACTGCGCGTGGTCCGCGTCCGGCGGGCGCAGCGGCACGAAGCGCGCGGTGGCCCCCACGAAGGTGATGTTGGCATCGTAGGAGTCGTAGAAGGGCTCGAAGGCCACCACCTCGTCGCCCGGGTCCACCAGCCCCAGCAGCGTGTCGAGAATGGCCTCGGTGGCGCCGCTCGTCACCGTCACCATGGTGTCCGGATCCACTGCCTGGCCGTAGAAGCGCGCCGAGTGCTCGGCGATGGCCACGCGCAGCTCCCGAGCGCCCGCGCCCATGGCGTACTGGTTGCCCCCGTCGCGGATGGCGCGCTGCGCCGCTTCCTTGATGGCGGCCGGGCCGTCGAAGTCAGGGAACCCCTGCCCCAGGTTCACCGCGCCGTGGCGGGCGGCCAGGGCGCTGAACTCGGAGAAGACGGTGGTGGCGAACCGGGTGACTCGCTGCGCGGCTACGGGCCTGGACATGGGCGTCGGCTCCTCGCGCCGCCAACGTCCGGGCGCTCAGGGCCTGACGATAGCGTCCACCGGCACGGAACGCGCGTCCTTCGCCACTTCACGCTGTCGGGCCGCCCGGGAAACGCCCAGCGCCAGCCCCGTCACCAGCATGACCATGGGCACCGCGCAGAGCAGGTCCGTGGCGTAGTGGAAACGGCCCACCAGCGTGGCCGCGATGAGCCCCAGGCCCGGCAGCAACATCACCCAGAAGACGCGACGGGAGAACCGCCAAGCGTAATACAGCACCAACAGCGTGGCGCCGGTGTGTCCTGACGGGAAGCAATCACGCGCGAACAGCGGCTTGCGCATGAGTGAATCCAGCAACGGCGTCAGCGTGCCCCGCAGTGGCCCATCGAACGCATCGACCAGGAAGTAGCGAGGCCCCACCGCGGGCACCAGCGCATAGGCCGCGTAGTTGAGGAAGAAGAGCAGCCCCAACGCGGTGAGGTACTCGTCGTACTCCGCGCCGCCCGGGCGCCGGTAGAGCACCAGTCCCATCACCAGCGCCCAGACGAAGTGGCCGTAGTAGCAGACCATCAGGATGTCGTTGAGCCAGGCCGGGACGACGCGCGACAGCACCACCGCCGCCTGCATGCCGAAGAGCCGCTGGTCGGCCGCCACCAACTGCGCATCCTTGAGGAAGGGGTTCACCGTGTCCACCACGGGAGCCAGCCAGCCGTGCGTCATCACCGCCGTGGGCAGCAGCCACCAATCCGCGAGGACATGAATCCACTGGTGCCCCGGGAACGACGCGGCCAGCGTCCGGAGGACGAGCGGCCCCACGCCCACCACCGCGAACAATCCCGCGCACCGCAGCGCATCCGGCGCCCACCGGCCCGGCCCCAGCAGGAGCAGCGAAGCCAACGCGCAGGACACGACGATGATGAGGTCCACGGTGGTGAGTTGGACGCGCACCGCCTCACCGCGAACGCTTTGGGAAACCCAGGAACTCACGCCGACTTACGCTCCCCCGGCGGCGCGGCTTGCGCGCCAGAATCGCCGAGTTCGAGGCTCTGAACGACCGCTCCCTTCCCCGCCACCACATTCTCGCGCCCCTTCCACCGCTCCAGCAAGGCGAGCAGCGCGGGGAAGAAGACCGTGGTCCCCAAGAAGGTGCACATGACCCCCAGCAGCGCAATCTGACCGATACTCCGCAGGCCCTGGTGGTTGGCGACCAGTAGCGCGCCATACCCGGCCGCGTTGGACAGCGTGGCCACCACGGCCGCCAGCCCCGTGTGGCGCACCACCTTGCCGAGCGAGCCGGGCCCCTCTTCCTCGTACCGGTGGAAGAGATGCACCGAGTTGTCCACGGCGATGGCCAGCAGGTTCGGCAGGACCACCGCGTTGATGAAGTTGAGCTGGACGTCGAAGAGGTACATGCCACCCGCAAGGCACGTCATGCCCAGGAACAGCGGCCCGGTGACGAGCAACGCGCGCTTGAAGCTGCGCAGACTCACCAGGATGACGACGAACACCACCGCGGCGGCGGACCACAGGATGAGCGGCCCGTCCGCGCTCACCAACGCGAAGATGCGCGCGGCGATGCGGTTGCTGTCCAGCACGGCCATGTCGATGCCGCGCGCCTTCACGCCCTCCACCACCTGGTCGATCTGCGTGGCCCAGCGCCGCAGCTCCTCGGTGTCGGAGTTGGAGACGGAGGGGAACAGGAGCAGGAAGGTGCCCTTCCCGTCCGTGGCCTCGAAGCGCCGGCGCACCTCCACCGGCAACGCCTCCAGGCCGTAGGGCTTCGCCTCCAGCATCCGCTGGAACTCCTGGAGCCGCGCGTCCTCGCGAAGCTCCGCGGGCAGGTCCTCCAGTCCCTGGAAGGCCTCGCGCAGGGCCGCCAGCTCCACCTCCCGGCGCTCGACATCGGTAGGCAACAAGTCGTTGAGGGACGCGGAGTCGAGGATGGCGGAGTCCGCGCCGTTGCGCTGCTTCACCTCCGCGATGACGGCCTCCACCTGCGCCGCCTGCGCCACGTCATCCACCAGGAAGATGGCCGGGTTGAGGGGCTGGCCCAGCTGTTCGGTGACGCGGTCATCCAGGCGCGATGCCGGAGACTCACCCTTGAGCTTGCGCATGTCCGTCTCGAAGCCCAGCTGGGGCGCCACGGAGACGGAGAACGCGGCGAAGCCCACCACCGACAGCGCCAGCGCGGCGATGGCGCCCGTGGGCCAGCGCCGCCACGCCCGCTCCGGCTGGGACACCTGGGACGCGGTCGCTTCAGCCGCCACGTCCACGCGGGCCGGACGCAGCCGCTCCGCGATGGCCAGCAGCGAGGGCGCCATCGCATACGTCGCCAGCACGGCCAGCAGCACGCCCAGGCCCGCCAGCAGGCCGAACTGGTTGAAGGCCTGGAACTGGGCCAGCAGCAGCACGAAGAACGCCGCCGCGTTCGTCACCGCGGACGTCACCGCGCCGCTGAAGGTGCCGCGCACCGCCGTGACGATGGCCTCGCGGGCCGGACGCGCGCGCCGCTCCTCCCAGTACCGCATGCACAGGTGGACGCCGTACTCGATACCCAGGCCAATCAAGATGGCGACGAGGAACCCCGTCACGATGTTGAGGTGGCCAATGGCGAGCTGCGCCGCCGCGAACGTCAACACCACGCCCACCATGACGGGGATGCCGACCACGGCCAGCGCCGCGACACGCCGCGTGGCGAGCAGGATGAGCCCCACCGCGATGAGCGCCGACAGCGTGCCGGCCCGCGACAGGTCGCCGCGCATCACCGCGTCCTCTTCGATGCGCCCCTGGAAGTTGCCCGTGGCCTGCAACGTCACGCCCGGAAAGCGCTGCGCCGCGAGCGTGCGTCCGGTGCCCATCGCCTGGTCCACGAAGCGCCGCGCGAACCCCAAATCCCCGGCCGTCCCGGACGGCTTGATCATCAAATAGACTTCAGTGCCGTCCGCGCTGGCCAACGTCGCGCGCATGGGCGCGTCCGGCGCGTACTTCTTCGCGATGGCCTCGAAGTCCGGCGGCTCCGGCGTGCCCCCCAAATCGAAGAAAAACGGGTTGGCGCGTTGCCGCTCGTAACGCACACGCGCCGTCAGGTCCTGGCGCAGCGCGGCGAGCTTCTCGATGGGCAATAACAGCAGCGCATTTCGACGGAAGAAGTCCACGTCATAGCGGTGCTCGACGTAGCGGACCTCGGGCATCGCTTCCAATTGCGTCTGCAATTCGGCCGCGTATGCCTCCAGGCGCTCCGGAGTGTCTCCCTTTGCCACGAGGACCAGGTAGCCGTCCCCGCCTGCCTTCTCTGACACGCGTGTCAGATCCCGCACTTCTTGGGATCCCTGAGGGAGCAACTCCACGAACGACCCGCGGAATTCCAAGCGCGACGCCAGCGCCATACCGCCCAGCGCGAGCAGTGAAAACACCAGCAACACCTGCCAGGGGCGCGAAACCGCGGCCTGGATGAAGCCCTCGAACCACCGTTGTGACCTGGCCAACGTCGACTCCTCGGGGACCGGCGACCGAGCAAATTCCCGGCCAGTCAGCGGCGTCCTTGAACAGCGGGTGAAGCGGAGGGCTTCCAGGCGCGTCACGCCCACGGCAGGTGTGCAGCCCGATGCACACCTTGCACTCCAGTATCGACTGGAGAACACCGTGTGTCAGACGGCGGGGTGCCATCAAAGTCTCAGTGCTGTCAAGGCGAGCACGGATACGGGTGGCGACAGCGGGAGGGATGGCGCGGCGCTTGCCTTGACACTGCCGCGCTCCCTCTTTATTCACGGCCCCGCGTCCCCCGTGGGAGGCCGCCGGACGCACAAATCCCCGAAGCGGAACGTTCCTTCAATCGGGGGAGTCGCGACTGGAGAGCCCCAGGCTCCCGGGCCGGTCCATGCCTCCCGACGCAGCCTGAGAGAAAGACCGATCACCCATGAGCGACGTCTTCGACAAGTGCCGTAACTGGAAGGACTACCGTATCGCGAAGGCTACGGGTCTCTATCCGTACTTCCGTGCCATCGAAGCGTCGCACGGCGCCACCGAGGTGGAGATCGAAGGCAAGCGCGTCATCATGGTCGGGTCCAACAACTACCTGGGCCTGTCCGCCGATCCGCGCGTGAAGGAAGCGGCCATCAAGGCGACGGAGAAGTTCGGTACCACCAGCTCCGGCTCGCGACTGCTCAACGGCACACTGGCGCTGCATGAGGAGCTGGAAGCGCGGTTGGCGAAGTTCCTCAACCGCGAGTCCGCCATCGTCATCTCCACGGGCTTCCAGACGAACCTGGCGCTGGCGTCCATCCTGGGCCGGCACGACATCGTCTTCAGCGACCGGCAGAACCACGCGTCGCTGGTGGACGGCATCCGCCTGTCCTTCGCCACCGAGCGCAAGTTCCGCCACAACGACATGGACCACCTGGAGCAGCTGCTGTCCCAGGCGGATCCGGACGCGGGCAAGATCATCGTCACCGACGGCGTCTTCTCCATGGAGGGCGACATCTGCAACCTGCCCCGCATCGTGGAGCTGGCGAAGCACTACAACGCGCGGGTGATGACGGATGACGCGCACGCCATGGGCGTGCTGGGCACGCTGGGCCGGGGCACCTCCGAGTACTTCGACCTGGAGCAGGAGACGGACCTCGTCATGGGGACCTTCTCCAAGAGCTTCGCGTCGCTGGGCGGCGTGCTGGCCGGTCCCTTCGAGGTCATCAACTACATCCGCCACAAGGCGCGCTCGGTCATCTTCTCCGCGTCCATGACGCCGGGCTCCATCGCCGCGGCGCTCAAGGCGCTGGAGATCATCGAAGCGGAGCCGGAGCGCCGCGGCCGCCTGCTGGACATCGCGGAGAAGATGCACAACGGCTTCCGCGCCATGGGCTTCGACACGGGGGTGTCGGTGACGCCGGTGGTGCCGGTGCACATCGGCGACCAGGTGAAGTGCTTCCGATTCTGGCGCGCGCTGCATGAGGCCGGCGTCTTCGCCAACCCGGTGATTCCGCCGGCGGTGGAGCCGGGCCACGCGCTCATCCGCACCTCGTACATGGCCACGCACACGGACGCGCAGCTGGACCGCGTGCTCGACACCTTCGAGACCATTGGCCGGAAGCTGGGCGTGATTCCGGAGACGCGCCCCTCCGTCTACGAGCCGGTGCAGATTGCCCGCCCGGGCACCCGCATCCTGTCCAACCGCGCGAGCGAGAAGTGGGCCGCGGGCTCGAACGGCTTGCTGGCGGACAAGGGCGGCATCACCCTGGACCAGCTGTCGCGCATGTCGTCGCGCGAGGTGGCCGGACGCCTGTTCGACGCGGTGGAGCAGCTCACGTGGCGCGCGGCCAACCTCCAGCCGGAGGACCTGCGGAAGCTGGGCAACGCGCCGATGAAGCTGTGGGAGAAGCGCGGCGAGCTGCCGGGCTTGTTGCTGGAGAAGGGTGCTCACTTCTTCATGCGCAACGGCGCCCACTCCGACCGGAACTGAACCGCCCATGGCCCTCCACGCCGAGCCGACCCACGCATCTTCGTCCATGCCCTCGGACGTGCAGGTGACCCCTGTCCGCGGCGAGGCGGAGCGGATGCAGTTCATCCGCCTCCCCTACGCCCTCTACAAGAGCGACCCGCACTGGGTTCCTCCGCTGGAGATGGAGCGCCGGGACTTCCTGGACCCGAAGAAGAACCCCTTCTTCGAGTACGGCGAGCTGGAGCTGTTCCTCGCCCGGCGCGGTCCGGACGTCGTGGGCCGCATCGCCGCCATCCGCAATCCGCGGCACATGGAGATCCACGGCACGAAGGAGGGCTTCTTCGGTCTCTTCGAGTGCGTGAATGACGCGGGCGTCGCCCGGACCCTGCTGGAGTCCGCCGCGACCTGGCTGCGCCTGCGGGGCATGGACGCCATGCTGGGGCCGGCCAACCTGTCCTCCAACCAGGACTGGGGCCTGCTCATCGACGGCTTCGATACGCCGCCCGCGGTGATGATGCCGCACAACCCGCCCTACTACGCGGCGCTGCTGGAGGCCTGCGGCCTGACGAAGGCCAAGGACCTGTACGCCTACGAGCTGTCATCGTCCGCGCAGCCGCCGGAGAAGGTGGTGCGCATCGCGGAGAAGATTCGCGTGCGCGACGGCGTCGTCGTGCGTCCGGTCAACATGAAGGACCTGGACGCCGAGGTGAAGCGCATCCGCGACATCTACAACTCGGCGTGGGAGAAGAACTGGGGCTTCGTGCCCTTCACCGACGCGGAGTTCGACCACCTGGCCAAGGAGCTCAAGACGGTCGTCCGGCCGGAGCTCGCGCTCATGGCGGAGGTCCAGGGCGAGCCGGTGGCCTTCTCCCTGACGGTGCCGGATGCCAACCAGGCCATCCGCGCGGCCAACGGGCGGCTCACCACGTTCGGCCTGCCCATCGGCCTGGTGAAGCTGGCGCTGGCCTCGCGCCGCATCAACCGGCTGCGCCTCATCATCCTCGGCATCAAGGAGGGCTACCGGCGCCGCGGCCTGGACGCCATCCTGTACCTGGACACCCTGCGCACGGCGAAGCGGCTGGGCTACGTGGGCGGGGAGATCTCCTGGACGCTCGAGGACAACCACCTGGTCAACCGCGCCATCGAGTCCATGGGCGCCCAGCGCTCCAAGACGTACCGCGTCTACACGCGCGCGCTCTGACCACAGCCCGACTCCGAGGAGTCTTCCTTGCGATTCCTGCTCACTGGCGGCACCGGGTTCATTGGCCAGCGGCTCGCGCGCCGCATCGTGGAGCGTGGCGACACGCTGACCCTCATGGTGCGCGCCAGCTCGCGCCGTGGGCCCCTGGAGGGACTGGGCGCCCGCTTCGTGGTGGCGGACCTGACAACGGGCGCGGGGCTGGCCGAAGCCGTGCGCGACGTGGACTGCGTGCTGCACCGGCGGGTGTCACCAAGTCCCGCGAGCCCGAGGGCTACATCGAGGGCAACGCGAAGGGGACTCGCCGCCTGGTGGAGGCCATGGCCGCCCTGCCCCACCCTCCCCGGCTGGTGTACTGCTCGTCGCTGGCCGCCGCCGGCCCGTCCACGCCGGAGCGCCCGCGCCGCGAGGAGGACCCGCCCGCGCCCGTGTCCATCTACGGCCGCAGCAAGCTGGGCGGCGAGGAGGCGGTACGGGCGTTCGCGGACCGGGTTCCGTCCGTCATCGTCCGGCCGCCCATCGTCTACGGGCCCGGTGACGTGGAGTTCCTCCCGTCGCTGCTGCCCATGGCGAAGCTGGGGCTGGCGCTGAAGAGCGGCTTCGGGCCCAAGCGCTACTCACTCATCCACGTGGATGACCTCTGCACCGCCCTGCTCGCGGCCGCGGATCGCGGCCCCACGGTGTCGAAGGAAGACCCGGCGCGCGGCGTGTACGCCGTGTCCGACGGCGTGGAGCACTCCTGGGAGGACGTCTGCACGGCCATGGCCGGGGCGCTCGGCAAGGGCCGGCCCGCCGTGCTGCCCGTGCCGCAGACGGTCAGCTACGTGGTGGGGCTGGGCTCGGAAGCCGTGGCCCGCCTGCGCGGCACGGTGCCCATCCTCAACCGGGACAAGGTGCGGGAGATGCGGTGCCCCGCGTGGACATGCTCCACCGAGCGCGCGAGTCGGGAGCTGGGCTTCCTGCCCACCATCCCCCTGGCCCAGGGCCGGCCGGCACCCTGGCCGCATACCGCGAGGCGGGCGGGCGCTGAAAAGACGAAGGCCGAGGCACCCTGGAGGGCACCTCGGCCTGGACACGTGAAGCGGACCGCGTTGGGCGTCAGGGGACCGCGGTCTGCTCCGCGCTCTTCTGCGCCGACGCCGCGTTCTCCTTCTCCAACTGCGTCCGCTTGCTCTTCAGCGTGGACAGCAGGCCGTCGAAGCCCTTGTCGGCGAGCAGCTTGCGGAACTGCCCCTTGTACGTGTCCACCAGGGACACTTCGTCGGTGATGACGTCGTAGATGCGCCACGCCCCGGTCGCCGACGTGCGGTACAGGCGGTACTCGACGGGGATGGCGTCCTTCTTCACCGTCACCGTGGTGCCCACCGAGGCCTCGTTCCCGTCGATGCCCTCCTCGCCGTACTTCACCTGGGCTTGCGCCTGCCCCAGGGCCTTCTGGGCATAGGACGCGCGCAGCAGGCCCGTCATCGTCTCGGTGAACTCCTTGCGCTGGGCGGGCTGGAGGCCGGCCCAGGTCTTGTCACCCAGCGCACGCTTCGCCAGCTCCTCGAAGTCGACGAACTTCTCCACGACGGCGGCCAGCGACTGCGCGGTGGCACCGGGCGCGTTGGCGGCCTTCTGCACGTCCGCATTCCCGGATTGGACGACCGTCAGTGGGCCGGGCGCGGCGGCAAGCAGGGTGGCGGCAAGCAGGGACGCAATCATTCAATGGGCTCCGAGTGATGAAAGGACGACAGGGAAGACTGTGGTGAGCGCATGGTTATTCACCCGGAGCCAGCGGCGCCCCGGTTACCCGCGCGAGGGCGGCCATACCTACCCGAACGTCGTGCCAGCTCTTGCCTTTGTCACCTGAAGCCTGGGCATAGGCCGTGAAAGCGTCCACCAGGTCACGTGTGTCACCGGTCCCCAGGTCGAACGCGGTGAAGGCGGCCGTCACCCACCGGCGGGCGCTCCGCTCCGCCTCGCCAAAGGCCCGGGCGCGACTCCAGGCGGCCACCAGCTCGCCGTGCACCTTGGAGACCTCCAGGCGGATGCCCGCGCGAATCTGCTTCTCCTGCGCGCGCAGCTTGTCCAGCTCCGCGCGGGCCTGCTCGAGCTGAGCGTCCTTGATGGGAATGTCGAACGTCCCCCGCATCACCAGGCCCACGCCCCCGGTGCGGTCGTTGTACGGATCAAACGCGAACGGCGTGCGCTGCCGCGTGGCGCTGGTGGTGAAGCGCACATCATAGAAGCCGGCCAGGCCCAGGTCCGGGTAGTAGCTGCGCTCGCGGATGAAGACCTCCTGCTCGCGAGCGGCGATGCCGGCGGCGACGGCCGTCAATTCCGGACGGGACTGCTCCGCGCGAACCAGCGCCTGCTCCAGGCTGGGCACCGGCACGTCCTCTTCGAGCTCCAGGTCTTCTTCCACCACCGTCACGGCGTCTTCGGGCCCCACGTTCGCCAGCAGGCCGATGGCGGCGAGCGCGAACTGGCGCCCCTGCAGGGCCTCCGCCCTGCGCGCTTCGACAATCTGCCGGAAGAAGCGGACCTTGTACGAGTCCACCGCGGACACCTGGGCCGAGTCCTCCTTGAGCAGCCGCTCGATGCGCTGGCCAGCGTCCTCCAACCGCTTCGAGACCTCTTCAATCTGCTGAAGCCCGTTCCGTGCCAGCTGGTAGCCGAAGTACGCCTGCGCGGCCTGGAAGCCGACCTCGTTGCGCGTGCGCTCGCGGAGCGCGGCCCCCAGCACGGGCCCCTGCGCGCCCGCCTTCTCCAGCGCCGTCAGCTTGCCGAAGGTGTAGAGCGGCAGCACCGCGTTGCCGGTGGAGAACATCGTCACGCCGACGCGGCCGAAGTTCAGGTCTCCCTTATAGGTGGCCTCCGTGGTGGGCGGTCCACCCAGGCCGTCGTTGCGGGCCTCGGGCGTGGGGCCTCCCGCGCCCACGGTGATTTCGATCTTGGGGAACCAGGCCCACCGCGCCTGTTGGTAGAGCGCCTGGAACTTGCGCAGCTCCGCCGTCGCCTCCTCCACCCGGGAGTCCGCTTCGCGAGCCCGCGCCACCAGCTGCGCCAGCGTCAGCGGCGCCCGCCGCGCGGGTTTCTCCTCCGAGTCCGGCGCACCCGTCACGCCCTCCTTCACCTGCTCCGCCTCATTGGAGGGTTCCAGGGCTGGCGCGGGTGAAATGGCCTGCCCCCGCTGGGAGGAACCCGGCGTCTCCTCAATCGAGCCGGGCGCAATTCCCGGTGGACTCGGCGGCAGCTCCCGCCCCCGGTCCCCACGCGCGGCGTGGGCCGCGTCCCTCCCTGCGCCCCAGTGCCTGGCACCGTCGTCGGCGCGTCGGAGCCCGGCGTCCCCACGTCCGGCGCCTCTGGTGCTGGCGTAGCGCCGGGCGTGGAGGGGGCCGGCGTGCTTCCGGTGCCGGTTGAAGGGCTGCTCCCCGTCCCGACCGAGCCGGGGGTGAGCTGCGCTCCGGCAACGCCCGCCGCGAGCATCAGCGCCACTGTCACGCCATGATCCAGGTGTCTGCGCATCAACCCGCCTTGTGTAGCTCCCCAGAGCCGAGAACCTCACGGCGGCGCAGCATGTCCGTTCGGCAGCGGGCCGTCACCGGTGTTGTTCGTCGCACGGCACCGGCCCGAGCTTGTGGACGGCCGCGCCGGAAGGCACGGGGGATGTGCACTGTCGTGGAACCCATGACACTCGTGCGCGAAAAGGAGTTGGTAGGACGTGGCGCATGCAGCAGATTGCGCCTGTTCCCGAGACAGAGGATCCCCACACATGCCCCATACCGATCGCGTCAAGCAGATCCTGTCGTGGTACCCGTCTGACAACCCCGGCACGCTGACCAACCTGGCCCGGCTGCTGAACACCGGCACGCTGGCCGGCACGGGCAAGCTCGTCATCCTCCCGGTGGATCAGGGCTTCGAGCACGGCCCAGCCCGCTCCTTCGGTCCGAACCCCGCCGGCTATGACCCGGACTACCACATCAACCTGGCCATCGAGTCGGGCTGCAACGCCTACGCAGCGCCGCTGGGCTTCCTGGAGGCGGTGGCCGGCAGGTACGCGGGTGAGATTCCCCTCATCCTCAAGGTCAACAACTCCGACACCCTGGCCAAGGTGGCCAACCCCATGTCCGCGGTGACGAGCTCCGTGAAGGACGCCGTCCGCCTGGGCTGCACCGCCGTCGGCTACACCATCTACCCGGGCTCCGGGGCGCGCAACGAGCAGTACGAGGACCTCCGCGACATCATCGCCGAGGCCAAGTCCTACGGCCTGCCCACCGTTCTCTGGGCCTACCCCCGCGGCAACCTGTCCAAGGAGGGTGAGACGGGCATCGACGTGGTGGCGTACGCGGCGCAGATCAGCGCCCAGCTCGGCGCCCACGTCATCAAGGTGAAGCCGCCGCAGGACCACATCGAGCAGGCCGAGGCGAAGAAGGCCTTCGAGAAGGCCGGCATCCCCACCAAGACGCTGGCGGACCGCGTCCGCGAGGTCGTCCGCTCCGCCTTCAACGGCAAGCGCATCGTCATCTTCTCCGGCGGCGAGGCCAAGGGCACCGACGCCCTGCTGGAGGAGATCAAGCAGATCAACGCCGGCGGCGGCTTCGGCTCCATCATGGGCCGCAACGCCTTCCAGCGTCCGCACGGCGAGTCCATCAAGCTCCTCAAGGACGTGATGGCCATCTTCGCCGGCAAGGCGTAGTCGGCTCGGCGGAAAACAAAGAAGCCCGCCAGGTTTCCCTGGCGGGCCTCTTCATTTCAGAGTGGAGCTAATCGGGATCGAACCGATGACCTCTTGAATGCCATTCAAGCGCTCTCCCAGCTGAGCTATAGCCCCGTCGTCTTTTGCTGCGGGTGTCACCTACCGCTTCAAAACAAAAGGCCCGCCAGGTTTCCTGGCGGGCCTCTTCATTTCAGAGTGGAGCTAATCGGGATCGAACCGATGACCTCTTGAATGCCATTCAAGCGCTCTCCCAGCTGAGCTATAGCCCCGTCTTTTGCTGCTGAGCCGCTTTGGGGAGCGGCCCGACCGGCGAAGTGGGTGCCTTCTACCGTTTCTTCGCTCCAGGCACCAGAACTCTTTGAGGCCGCGGTGCGTTTTTTTGTTCGTTCAACCGCTGCGCCACTTCTTCCCCTTCCCGAAGGAGGTCGGTGAGCTCACGGGCGTGGGCTTCGACCGCCTGCTCTGCTGCTTCCACCGCCTTGAGCGCGACGCCGAAACCCGCCGGAAGGTCCAGCCGCCCCTTCTGGACCTGACGCCAGACGGCTTCGCCCAGCTCCTTGAGCGCCTTCTCCTTCTGATCCTTCAACACGGTGGTGCGAGCATTCGCCCGGGCCAGGTCCGTGTTGCGCTCCACGGCCTCGCGAAGCTGGGCCAACCGGTCCTGCGCCGCCTGGAAGGCCTCGTTGATCTGCTTCACTACCTCGGACTGCTTCGAGTCGGCCGCCAAGTCAGTCACACTCCTTGAGAAATCAACGATTGCGTAGCGTGCGCTCTCGGAGCCTGTCAACCCGGCCCCGCCCCTGTCCTCCGCAGCCGGGCCGCGAAGAATCCTCCCCCGGGAACCTTGGGAGGCAACGCCTTCAGATAGGGCCCCTGCGCGGCGAGCGCCGCC
This sequence comes from Myxococcus sp. MxC21-1, assembly GCF_032612255.1. Lineage (NCBI taxonomy): Bacteria > Pseudomonadati > Myxococcota > Myxococcia > Myxococcales > Myxococcaceae > Myxococcus > Myxococcus sp. MxC21-1. The sequence goes on along the minus strand of NZ_CP123278.1, from coordinate 4,332,994 downwards.
CGTTCCGCACCGAGTACGTCCTCGACCGGCTCCAGCGTGAAGTCCGGATGCTTCGCGAGGAAGGCCTCCACCACCGCCTCGTCCTCCTCCGGCATCACCGAGCAGGTCGCATAGACGATGAGTGCACCCGGCTTCGCCTGGCGTGACACCTCATCCAGCAACTCCGACTGCGTGGCCTGGTACTTGGCGATTTCCTGAGCGGTGAGCTTCCACTTCTGATCCGGCTCGCGCGCCAGGGAGCCCGTGCCGCTGCACGGCGCATCGATCAGAAGGACGTCCGCGTCAGACAGCGGAAGCGGATGCGGAAAAGCGACCTGCCGGAGCGAGAAGTGGCGCACGCGCTCGCGCGCCTCGGCCAGCCGACGCCGCGAACGGTCCCCGGCCAGCACCTTGCCCCGGGGCCCGACGAAGTCCGCCAACGCCAGCGTCTTGCCGCCCGCGCCGGCGCACACGTCCGCCACGGTGAAGCCCTCCAGCGAGCCCTCCCGGGGACGGCACAGCTCGGAGATGAGCTGGCTGCCCACGTCCTGCACCTGGAGCCGGCCGGACTTCATCATCCGAGTCTCGAAGACGCGGTGGCTGGAGTCCGTCACCCGCACAGCATCCGGCGCCGCCGCCACGGGCTCGGCGTTGACGCCCTCTTCCTTCAGCGCCGCCAGCACCGCGTCCCGGGTCCCCGGGGGCCGCGCGCGGAAGTGCAGCGACGGCTCCTCATCGAGCGACGCCAGCAGCCCTTCCAGCACATCCTCCGGGTACACCTGGGCCAGGCGCTGCACCAACCAGTTGGGGAACGAGTAGCGAATGGCCAGCCGCTCCGTCTGGGACTCCGGGAGCGGCGCCTCCGGCAGCGGCTGTTCCACCACGCGCTGGAGCAGGTCGTCCTTGATGGTGCGCGGACGCACGGGCCCCGGCAGCCGGACCTCGGGACCGATGCGGGCCCAGCCCTCACCACAGAAGATGCGGCGCCAGAGGGCGTAGCGCACCAGCGCCTGGTCCTCCGTCAGCCCCACCTTGCCCATGGTGTGGCCCAGCAACCGGGCCGCCAGATCCAGCAAGCGCTGGTGCCGGGACAGCTCGCGCACGGCCATGGCGGCGAAGCGCCGCTCCTGGCCGCCCAGGCCATTGGCCTCTCGCAAGGCGTTGGCGAGCGCGGCCTTCAAAGGCTCGCCGCGAAGCACTGCGATGTGCGCTTCGAGTGCCGCCGTCGCGCCACGACGGGAAGGACGACCCAGGCGCTCCGGGTCTACGGGCGTTGCCGGCCAGACGGAATCCACGTGCCTCAGCCCTGCCCTTTCAGTCCCACGGCCACGACCAGACAGCCTTCCGGGCTGCGCATCCGAGGCGCCTGCCCGGCCCCCAGGAAGAAATACCCGGGCGCCGAGTACGACACGTCATCCACTTCAAGTACACCTTCGACCACCTGAACCCCCACGCCCGAGGGGGTCGGGTGGAACGTCCAGCCGAAGTCGCCGCCGGCCGTCACGGACACCCACATTGCCCTCAGCGCGTCCTCCCGCGCGATCTGAACGTGGGCGCCCCGCGGCGACCAGACGCTCGCGGCTGGCCGCTGCCCCTGGGTGGCCAGCTGCTCCACGTCCTGACGCAGCGCGATGAAGCGCTCCACCAGGGCGTAGATGTCGTCGATCTGAAACGGCTTGAGGAGCATGGCGTCCGCCACCTGGGGCTGGACGGCCTGGATCACCTCGTCCGGCGTCGCGGCGCTGACAATGGCCACCGCCTGATGACGCTTCCGGGCAGCCTCGACGACCGTCCGGCCGCCCAGCTCGCCTCCGGAGATGCGCAGATCACTGATGACCAGGACGAAGCGCTCGGCCTCGATGGCCGCGACCGCTTCCTCCCCGGTGCTGACCGCGTGGACCTGCGCGAGCTCCGAGATGAGCTCGCCCATGCCTTCCCGCAGGCTCGCGTCATCCTCGACCAGCAACACCCTCATTAACGGGGGACCTCCGCCGCCCCTACCTGCTGGAGCCTGTCCTTTACCAGGACCGGGCGCTTCCAGCGGAAGACCACCTCGCCGGTCCTGCCCTTCGGATGATGGCCCTCCCCGGACTCGAACCGGGACGCGGGGTCAGCCGCAGCGGATTTTGAGTCCGCCTCGTCTACCAATTTCGACAGAGGGCCCCCTGCTGTCGCGACGAGCAGACGTATACCGCGACTTGAAACCAAGTGCATCCGAAGATTGCGGTGCTCCACGCACATCGCTAAGAGGGGCCCCCCATGTACAACCTTCTCATCTCCCTCGGTGTGGGAATCGCCGTCGCGCTCCTGGTGAAGGTGGCCGGCTTCTCCATCTGGGCGGGGCTCGTCCCCGGAATCCTGGCCCTCGTCGGCACCTACATCGTGCTCGCTCGCCGGGTGGCCAGCCGCGTCCAGTCGCTGATGACGGTGGTCCAGAAGGACCTCCAGTCCCAGCCCACCAGCCAGAAGGACGCCCAGTCGCGGGTGGACCGGGCGGTGAAGACGCTGGAACAGGGGCTCGTCTACGACAAGTGGCAGTTCCTGGTCGGTCCGGAGCTTCACTCCCAGATTGGCATGCTGAAGTACATGGTGAAGGACCATGAGGGCGCCAAGGCCGCCTTCGCCAAGGGCAGCGGCCGCAACTACATGGCCAAGGCCATGGAAGGCGCCCTGTACTTCCAGCGCAAGGACTTCGACGCCATGAAGAAGGCGTTCGAGTCCGCCACGAAGAGCGGCAAGAAGGAGTCCATTGTCTGGGCGGCCTATGCCTGGTGCCTGATGCAGAACAAGGACAAGGACGGCGCGCTGCGCGTGCTCGCCCGGGGCGTCGAGCAGAACCCCAAGGACGAGAAGCTCAAGGGCAGCCTCGCCCAGCTCCAGAACGACAAGCGCCTGAAGATGAAGCCGTACGAGCCCACGTGGTGGCAGTTCGGGCTCGAGGCTCCGCCGCCGGTCATGCCCCCCATGGGCGGCCGCCGCATGCAGTTCAGCACCCGACGCTAGCGCCCCGTCGCGCGGCCATCGAGCGTCCGCCCGCGCACGGGAATATCTACCGGTTTGCCCCTCAGCGCGCTGCAACGTCTTCCGACCCTGTACAACAGGGCGACGCAGAGGGTGCGCAACCGCCCGGAAACACTCTGACTGCCCTCCCCCACCGCAGGGCATGGTGCTTGCTCCCGCACCGTGCTCACGGATGACGGGGAAAGGCCTCGTCTCGCGGAGCCTGACAGGCTTGGCAGCCGGAGGTCTCGGGTGAAGGTTGTGGGCGTTGGGGTGTGCTTGCAGGACCGGGCGGCGGCGGGTGCGCGTGGGGCGCAGGGGCGTTGGGAGCACACGGCAGGGCGTGGCACCCGAGACTTTCGGCCTGCCATTTCGCAGCAGCCGAGTGAAGCGGAGTGGTGCATGGAACGGCGCGGCCGGACCTCCGAGCGGTCCCTTCTGCTCATCATCGAAGATGACGCACAGGTCCGCGAGAGCCTCGTAGACCTGCTCGCCGTACGCTTCGATGTGCTCGCCGCTCCGGATTCGGATGAGGGGCTGGAGCTGGCGCGGGAGCACCGCCCGGACCTCATCCTCCTGGACAGGTTCCTTCCCAGCGGAGACGGGCTCGCGGTGCTCGAGATGCTCCAGCGCGAGTCGCGCACGGAAGCCGTGCCCGTCATCTTCCTGACGGGCGACGCGGACGAGGCCACGCTGGAGCGCTGCCTGGAGATGGGCGCCGTGGACTTCATCCACAAGCCGGCCAGCGCGCGGGAGCTGCTGGCCCGTATCGACCGGGCGCTGCGCCAGAGCGAGCAGCAGCGCCGGCTGCAGATCCTGGCGCAGACGGACGGCCTCACGGGGCTGGCCAACTTCCGGGCGCTGAGCATCCGGATGGAAGAAGAGTTCCGCCGGGCCCAGCGCTACCAGTACCCGCTGAGCGTCGTCATCATCGACCTGGACCACCTCAAGGCCATCAACGACGGCATGGGCCATGACGTGGGCAACCGGGCGATTCTCGCGCTGGCCACCCAGTTGAAGCACGAGCTGCGTGAGTCGGACTTCGCGGCCCGCTTCGGTGGAGACGAGTTCGTCGCGCTGCTGCCGCACCAGACGGCGTTGGAAGCAGCCGTCTTCGCCGAGCGCATCCGCACCGGGCTGCGCGCCGTCGGCGTCCAGAAGAGCGACGGCCGCCCTGCCCCCTTCGGACTGAGCGTGAGCGTGGGCATCGCCGACCATACCTTCGAAGGGCCCCGCGAGGACACCGAGTCGCTGATGAAGGCGGCGGACGCGGCCCTCTACGAGGCAAAGCGCGAGGGGCGGGATCGGGTCGTCGTGTTCGGCCGGCCCGCGAATTCGCCTCCGGCGCAGCGGCACTGAACGGGGCGAGGTGAGGCAGGCAACGGCGGGGCAGCAGCGAGGGCGCGGATGATGCTGGGGAACAGACTGGCGACAGGTTCGAGGGTGGCGGTGGTGGGAGGCGGCATTGCCGGAGCGGGGCTTGCCGCCTCACTCCTTTTCAACGGGAGGGCTCGCGGGCTGGCGCTGGACGTGCGCGTCTACTCCGGAGGAACACAGGAGCGCACCGCCCCGCCGGCGGTGCTGACGCCGGAATGCCGCTCACGCCTGGCCGCGCTGGGCTGCCGCATCCCCTCCGAATGGCGTACCCATGAGCTGCGCGGCGTTGAAATCATCGCCGAGGGCCGGCGCGAGCTGCTGTCCTCCGCGCCCGGTGGCCTCTGGGTGGTGGACGGCTGGCCCCAGGGGCTGGGCGGCCTGGAGCAGGTGCGGGATGTGCTCGCCACCGCGGCCAGCGCCCAGGGCGCCCGCTTCCTTCCCCGCCACGTCGAGCGCGTGGAGCGGCAGGCCCCCGCGCCGGATGCGCCCGCCTCCGTGCGCGGCGCGGGCTCGCTGGTGGTGCGCGCCCAGGGCAGTGGCGATCGCTTCCATGCGGTGGCGCTGGCCTCGGGCGCCGGGCCGCTGATGGGTGACGCCTTCTTCAAGGGCTTCCGCCCTGCCCCCACCATCCCCGCGGTGCAGGCCCGCCTGCGCCACGCTTCGCCTCGGCTGGAGCTGGCTCCGGTGGGCCGGCTGTGGATTGCGCCCCTGCCAACGGTCGATGGCCTGTTCCTGCTGCCGGCGCCAACTCGGTGTACGCGCTGGCCTTCGGGCCGGCGGTGACGCCCGCGGACCTCTGCCGGTGCTGATGATGGCCGCGCGTGACGGACTGGTGGAGGAAGGCTTCGAGCTGGCGGCCCTGGAGACCACCCGCCTGCCCTACGGACCGGGCCGGACGCTGGTGGCGCCGGGGCAGCTCGCGGTAGGGCCCGCGGCCTTCGGCCACCCGCTCCAGGTGGGACTGTCGGAGACACTGGCTTCGTGCAGCCGCGCGGCGGTGGCGCTGCTCGACGGCGGGCTGGACACGGGCCTCCTGGAGCGCCGCTACGTGCGCGAAGGCCTGGGCGAGATGCTGGAGGACGCCGCCGCGGGAGCCCGGACGATGAACTGGCTGCGCCGAGCGGGGCCTCGAGCGCCGGAGGCCTTCGTCAGGGCGAAGGGGCGACGGACGCTGGGTGGCACCTTCGGCGGCGGGGTGCTGGGCCTGAGCGGCCCCGCGCCCATCGCGCTCCTGGGCGCCGCGCGCTGGGAAGGGCTCAAGGAGCTGGTGGGCTCCTGGCTGCGCACCACGGTGGAGCCGGTGCCCTCGGTGGTGCCGGAGTTGGAGCCGGACCTCTACTACGTCGTGGATGACGACCCGGACGCACGCGAGGCGCTCACGGCGCTGCTGGAGAGCACCGGAGCCACGGTGGTGTCCTTCGCCGACGAGCTGGCCCTCTTCTGCGCGGTGGCCCGGCGACCGCCCACGGCCATCCTCCTGGACGTGGTGCTGCATTGGGTGGACGGCCTGCGGCTGGCCGAGGGACTGAAGCAGCATCCCCTCACCCGGAACACCCGCGTGCTGGTGATGAGCGGCCTCAACCGGCCGCATGTCCGGCAGCGGGCCCTGGACGCGGGGGCGGAGGCCTTCCTGCCCAAGCCCGTGGACCCAGACCGACTGCTGCGCATCCTCACCGGCCGAGTCCCCGTCATGGAGCCCGCGCCCGCGGCGCACGCCGCGGACGACACGCACGAGCTGGCCGCGGACCGCTACGCGTCCTGACCACCGCCGGGAATGGCGACCACGGAGACCGGGGCGTGAATGGCCTCGGCGCTCCCGGGCATCAGCGCCTTGAGGTTGCCGCGGACCGTCTCGCAGATCCGCTCCAGCGGCAGGTCGTTGTCGTCGTGGCCGAACGGGTCCTCGATCTCCACGCCAATCTCCTCGATGCCGAAGAAGACGTAGGCGACGACGAACGTGGCCGGCACCGTTATCCAGCCGAACGAATCCACCAGCGCGAACGGCAGCGTGTAGCAGTAGACGATCAGCGCTCGCCGCAGGTGCATCATGTAGGCGAACGGGATGGGCGTCTTGTGGATGCGCTCGCAGCCGCCGATGTAGTCGATGAGCAGCTGGACGTTCTGGTCGAGCTGCATCTGGACGTATTCGGGGTAGTAGCCCCGCAGCCGGCCCTCATTGAGCACGGCGGACATCTTCTGCGATACCGCGAGCGGGACGTGCTGGCTGCCCAGCACGGCGTCCGCTTCATCGCGCGGCAGCTCGGAGGCGACGGGGCCCAGGTCGCGCTCCCCCCGCAGTGACGCGGCGGCGGCATAGGGGAAGGCGCTGATCCACCGCAGCAGCGTGCCGTAAAGCCCTGCGTCCCGACGCATGAAGACGCTGGATGCACGGGCCAGGTTGCGCGTCTCGTTGACGATGCCGCCCCACAGCTTCCGGCCTTCCCAGAAGCGGTCATAGGAGGCGTTGGTCCGGAAGACGAGCAACAAGCTGAGCGAGATGCCCGCCAGCGTGTGCACCGTGGCCGAGATGTCCAAGGGCCTGGTGTGATGATGGACCGCGGTGACCCCCACGGCCCACAACACACAGACGAGGACCCGGGCCACAATCTCGCGGACCATGGAACCGCGGAGGTAATGGAAGTAGCTCCACCAACGGTGCGGGTCGTAGTCGATCATATTGTCGCAGGGCGCATACGCTGCCGCGCCTGCGCGGGGCATGGCAAGCGCCAATCCAGGGGGACACGCGGGATGTGTCCGCCCTGGACGGGAGCCAGTGCCCTTGGCCGCCTGCCCGTCAGTGGGAGATGGAGGCAGGCGTCGTCGGACCGCCCGAGCGGAGCACCTTGCGCACGGTGAGGGCGCCCGCCATCAGCGCCACGCCCCGGAAGAAGATGCCGATTCCCACCAGCGTGCCCACCAGCCAGACGGCGGAGATGGGCCACTGCCGCATCACGATGATGCCCAGGAAGATGGACACGGCGCCGTAGAGGAAGTCCCAGCCCCACCGGGGATAGCGGTCCATCACCGACGTGACGGCGTGAAAGAGCCCGCTGGCGAAGAAGTAGCCCGCCAGCAGCAGGGTCATGGCGCCCAGTCCCGCCGCCGGGTAGACGAGGACGAACAGACCCACGACGACGGAGAGGATGCCGCTGAGCAGGTACAGCCAGAACGGCCCACCCTCCTTGCGCGTCCGGAAGGCGGAGATGACCTCCATGACGCCTGCCGCGGCCAGCATCGCGCCGAAGAGGATGGCCGACACCAGGCTGGTGAAGAAGGCGGCCCCCAGCGCGACAATCCCCAGCAGCGTCATCAGAATCCCCATGATGAAGGGGCCACCCCAGGCCGCCGAGTTCACCCTCGTCCTCGTGTCAGGGGTCAGGATTTCCGGTTTGCGTTCATCGGTGAAGGCCATGGTGACTGCTCCCGAAGCGAGTGCACTTCGGAGGCCGAGCCGCCTCGCGTGTCAGCCGCCTGTCGGCAGGCGGCAAAGGAACCCGGCACATCCATCGCCGAACATGGGCCCCCGCGTTGGGGCCGACAACGCTCGCTGACGCCGCTCCGTCCCCCGCCCGCCCCGGCCTCTGGGCCGTCAGGGTGAGCTACAGCCGCCGAGCGGAAGCGCCGCCTCGTACGGGGGAGCCAGGAAGACAGCACCGGGCTCCTTCCGGAACCACGTCAACTGCCGCTTGGCGTAGCGGCGCGTCTCCTGCGCGGTGTCGTGAATGGCCTCTTCGCGCGTCATCCGTCCCTCAACGACGGCGCGCGCCTGCACATAGCCCACGCTGCGCATGGGCGCCGCATCGGCGTAGCCCCGCGCCAGCAGCTCGCGGGTCTCCTCGACGAGCCCGCGCTCGAATAGCATCCGCGCGCGCGTGTTGATGAGCCCGTACAGCACGTCGCGCGGTGGCGCCAGAACGTACAGTTGGAAGGGATAACGGTCCGGCGCGAAGGCATGGGCCTTCCGGAACGCCGAGGCGGGCACGCCTGTCTGCGCATGAATCTCCAGCGCCCGGATGACGCGGACCAGGTCCTGCGGAGGGAGCTTCGCCGCCGTCTCCGGGTCCACCTCCGCCAGCCTCCGATGCACCGCCTCGCGCCCCTCACCGGCCGCCAGCGCCTCCAGCTCCGCCCTCAACTCCGGCAAGGCCCCGGGCGCCTCGAGCACACCGTGAAGCAACACGCGCAAATACAGCCCGGTGCCGCCCACGACGAAGACAGGCCGGCCGCGTGCGGCAATCTCCGTGATGACGGCGTCCGCACGGCGCTGGTACTCGACAGCGGAGAACGCCTCCATCGGGTCCACGGCGGACACCAGGTGATGAGGCACCGCGGCCAACTCCTCCGAGGAGGGCTTCGCCGTGCCGATATCGAAGTGCCGGTACACCTGCTGCGAGTCCGCGCTGACAATCTCGCCACCAGCACGCTGGGCCAGCGCAATCGCCAGCGCCGTCTTCCCCGACGCCGTCGGCCCGGCAATCACCGTCAACAGTGGCCGCTGCGCTCCACCCTCACCCATTCGCCAACGCTCCCTGAATCACCGCCGCCGCGGACGCATCACGCGCGAACACCAACCGCACGGGCGAAACCTCCGACAGCAACCGTCCCGCCGCGCCAAGCAGCCCACCTCGCCCCTCGGGCGTCGCCTCGGGCAGCAAGGCATTGACGAGCAGCATCCGTCCGACGTCGCCAGCGGCCTGCGGCTCCCACCGCGACACGCCGTCCCACGCCAGCGTCCCCACCGCGCTCAGCGCCGCCTCGGCGGCCTGCCCCACGTTCCACGGAGTCCCAGCCGCCCGCCAGCCCTGGCTGGGCTCCGGCCACACAGCCACCAACTCATCGGACAACACCTGCCCGCCCGCCTGCGCCCACAAGGCCCCCAGCGTGCTCTTCCCCGCCCCCGAGTGCCCCGTGAAGAGCGCGGCCCGGCCCTGGTGCGCTACCGCCACGCCATGCACCAGCAGCCCGCCACGCCGGGCCAGCGCCCGGGCAAGCATCACCTTCAGCACCGTCTCCACGGGAAACCGCCCCTGCCCCTCCAGGTGGGCCTGGAGGCCGTCGGCGGAGAGCGCCGCGTCGTAGTCCTCGCCGGCCAGGCGCAGCGCGCCGTCCTCCGCACGGAGGACCCGTGGCAGCTCGCGAATGACGGGAGCAGGACGCGCCTGGGCGGGGACCACGGCCACGAGCCGAGCCACCTCACTGCCCTGTCGCCTTGGGGACACCACGAACCGGGAGAACATGCGCCGGAGCGAGTCTCGCAGGCCCGCATCGCCGACTTCCACAACTCCCGTCCAACCGGCGATCCGCAGACAGAGGGCCGCGTCCGCCGAGGGGCCTTCCGGCGGAAGGCTCAGGGAATGCACTCCGACTCACCGGGGATGTTGCACTGGGAAATCTGCGCCAGTGCCACGAAGGGCTGCTCCCAGAGAATGGCCGGCGCCTCATAGACAGGGCCGGCGTCAGGAGGGGGCGTCGTCTGGAAGGCGTCCGAAGTCATGAGGAGTGCGAGCGAGGAAGAAGGGACGTTCTTCATTCAAGGGAAAGGGACGGGGAACGCGCAGATGCGGCCATCTTCGGAGCCCACGTGGAGGCGGCTCACCGTGTGGTCGATGGTGGGAGTTCCGATGCGCTGCGCACCACCAATCGAGACCTGACCGGAGTCGGAGCCATCCAGCAGCTCCAGTTGGTGGACCTGTCCGTCGGAGCTGCCAACGTAGAGGCGCACGACGCCATTCCGATTGAAGGAGAAGGTGCCAGAGGGAGACGCGATCGGCGTGCTCCACCGGAGCACCGGCGGCGACTGGGCGGGCCCCGAGACGTCGTACAGCGCCACCCGGCCGGCCGCGAGACTGGCCACGAAGCCCGAGCCCTGGGGCCGCACGAAGCTGGTGAAGGCAGGCGTGTTCGGCGCCGGGCGCGTGGTGACTGGCAGACTCCACACGAGCTGCGCCGAGGCGGCGTCCACGCCGTGCACGAAGCCATCGCTGTCCGTCACGAGAATCAGGTTGCTGTACGCATTGCGAACCAGGCTCAGCTCCACGTCGCCCACCGGGAGCTGGGCCAGCACCTGACCCGTCAGCGTGTTCAGCACGCGCAGCGTGTTCGGCGAGCCCGCGTGCGCGCGCGTCGCCACGAAGAGCCGGTTGGTGGTGTAGTCCACCACCATGCCGCCCGCCACCATGCCCAGATTCCCAGGCTGATAGCTCCAGACCAGCGCGCCGGTGGCGGCATTCAGGGCCACCACCCGGTTGCGCGAAGCGTCCGCCAGCCGCGTGGCGAAGAAGACGAGGTCGCGGTTGGGGTGCGCGGCCCGGTATGCGGCATTCGCGTAGTCGAAGAGCTGCGTGACCGGGAACGACTGGATGGTGCCAATGGGCTGGCCACCATTGTCCCAGCGCCACAGCAGCTGGCCGGTGGCGGCGTTGAGCGCGCTGGCCACTCCACCCTGGTCACCCACGAGGATGTACTGCCCGGACAGGCCATGCAGCGGCACCACCGGGAAGCGGCTGCCAATGAGGCCCGCCAGCGGGCGAGGCCGCCACCGCTCCGCGCCATCCGCCGACGGGTTGGTGACCTGCGTGAGGTTGGCGACGACGGAGTCGTTGAAGGCGCTGAAGATGCCCGTGCCCAGCTCGGTGATGGGCTGCTGCGAGGCATTCAGGCCCACCGAGTAGCACCACAGCGGCGCCGCGCCCACGCGAGCCCGAGGCGTGGCCACCAGGGCCTGCGACGTCGGCTGGTTGCCCGGCGAGTACCACCGCAGCTCATCCGAATTGAAGACGCGGTAGTAGTACGTGGTGCCGTTGGTGACGGACGTATCGGTGAACGTCGTGGTGGCGCCCACGTCGTCCGCGTACACCACCTGGGCGTTGCCCAGATTGGCCCCCACCGCGTAGGTCAGCCCCTGCGTCGGAGAGAGGTTCGGCGGCGCGCCCTCCGCGCGAAGAATCAGCACGCCCCCGTGCACCGCCGGGTTGTCCCAGGTGAGCGTCACGCTGCCATCGCGCGCCACGCCCGTGAGGCGGTTGACGTCGGGAACGGTGCCCTGCACCAGCGTCATCGGGGTGTCGATGCGAATCTGCGGCCCGCCGTAGTCATCGATGAGGTGGAAGCGATGACGGAACGTGGTGGGCCCGGACAGCGACGCGCCCGCCCCGAAGTTGGAATACACCACCGTGAAGGAGCGCTCGCCGTTGACCGGGATGCCCGTGGCGTTCGTCGACTCCCAGGTGATGCCCGTGGTGGCGCTGTTGGACGCCATGCGCCACCCGGGGGGCGTCTGCAGCACACCGCCGACGGTGAAGTAGTTGAGCGCGGGCCGCAGCAGCCGGACCTCATGCAGCGGCATGGGGCCCCGGTTCTGGATGGTGTAGATGACGGACCGGTTCGTGGAGTTGGCGGCCACCGCGCTGATGTTCGTCCGCACGCGGTGCTGCACGATGCGCCCCTGGTTCGAGTCCACCAGGTTCGACGTCACGGAGGCGCCGTTGCGCGTGGCATCCACCTGCCCCCGGAACCGGTAGTTCGCGAACGGGGCTCCCGTGAGCTGGTACGTCCAGACGAAGTGCGCGGAGGCGCCCGGGTCCAGCCGGGGAACGCCCGCGGTCCCAGGCCCCGACACGAGCGACGCGGCCGCCGTTCCCTGGAACACGGGCGCGCGCGGCGTCACGTTCAGGAACGTGTCCGTCGAGGACGGGTTGGTCACCGTGAGCCGCACGCGCACAGTCTCGTTGTTGAACGCGTCGTCGGTGTCCACGTCCATGGCCACCGGGAGCGCCCCCACGTTGACCATCCGCGCGTCCATCGTGGGCGACACGGTGTTGCCGTTCCCGCTGACGCCCCGCACCCGCGCCACCAGCGTTCCGGCCGAGCCCGTCCGCACTCGCGCGGAATAGACGCCCGCGTTCCGACTGGCGATGTTCATGCGGAACGGCGTCGGCTCGGTGTCCACCACCTGGAAGGTGACGGCGCCCGCGCCCGTGGAGGGTCCCTCAACCGTGGTGTTGTTGTGGTTCGTCCCCGTCCGGTTCTCCACCACCATCCGCGCGTCGATGTCGCCGCCAACCCCCATCACCCGAGGACGCACGTCCACCGTGGTGTACAGGCCGGAGCGACTCCAGCTCGCAGCCGAGGTCGTCACCGACGTGGTGAAGTCGCCCCCGGCGCATGTGTCCCGGGCGAACGTCTGACCCGCGACGAAGCGCTCGTTGTTCTGGTCGTTGTTCGACGTCGGCGGAACCACGCGAAGGACGAACCGGGCCGACTCGTTCTGGCCCAGGCCGTAGTCGCCGCTGCCGTTGCAGGAGTCCTGATTGTAGAAGATGACCCACCGCTCATTGGCGATGTAGTCCACCGTCCATCCCGGGGGCGGGATGGACGCGAGCGGGATGTAGCCGCTGGGCAGCGCGAACCACACCTCGTTGATGCGCCGGAAGAGCGGCGATCCACTGGAGGTGTTGTTGCGGACATCGACCGTCAGCTCGGAGGCCTCGTCCATCACCACCCGCGCGCGGGTATCCCCACCCTGCGGCTGCGTGGTCAAGACGGCGGTCGGGGTCATCGACTGCGCCCACCCCAGCGAAGGCGCCAGGAGCGCGGCGGCGGCGACGAGGGAGGCGGAGAATGGACGCATGATGAAAGGAGCCCTCACGGATCCAGGGTGAAGGAAGCCGCCGTCAGCGGCGCCCCATCGAGGAAGAACCGGGCCTGCCACGTCCCGCTCATGCCGGACGTCGCCACGGCGGTGCCTGCCACGGGCAGGGAGAAGCGCACCGTGCGCGACTCGTCCACGCGTGAATCCACTTCCGCCGACCGCCGCTCATACGGCAGCCCGGAAGGCGGCACGAACTCCACTGACACCGTGTGCCGGCCACGCACGCCGCTCACCGTCAGGTCCACGTCCACCTGCGCCACGGACAGCAAGCCGCGGCGGCCCTCTCCCAGGTCAACCACGATGGCCGAGCCCTGCGGAACCACGGGCGGCGGAGGCACTTCCGGCTCGTCCACCGGCGCGGGCGGCGGCCGGGCCTCCGAACCCTCGCGCGGGGGCAACACGTCCGTGGGCGCCACCGGCCCCTGCGCCGGGGGCGCATGAACCGGGGCATAGGGCGCCACGCCTTCCGTGCACGAGGCCAGCATCACCGCCGCCGCCACGAGCGCCAAACGCGTCCGCATCACCGCGCCTCCTCGAGCTCGTCGATGAGCCCCAGCCGGGTCAGCTCCGAGAAGAACTTGAGCGTGTCGGTCAGCACCTGCTCCACGTCCCATCCGTGACGCTGAGCCACCTGCTCCACCAGGGCCCGCGCCGTGCGCGTTCCGTCGCACAGCTCCCAGATTTCAATGGCCGTTCCGTTGAGCCCACGCAGGGTGTTGCCCTCGGCATCCAGGACGATGAAGTCCGAACCGAAGCGCTGGCCGGAGACGCCCTCGCGCCAGCGCGGCGCATGGTCCGCCGCGAAGTCCGTGCTCATCGCGCACCTCCCCGGCCCAGCAACGCAGCCGGCGCCACTTCACGGCCACCCGCAGCCGCCCCAGCCACCGGGGCCCCCGGTCCCACCCCGCCTCCAGGACGACACCGCCCCGGCGGACGCGCCGCACCCGCCCCAGCACCCGTGACGGATCCAGCGGTGCATCGTCCTGGGGTGAGTTGTCGCCTCGCAGCGCCACCGCCCCGGCCTCCCACCGCCGCAGCCGGTGCAGCACCAGGGCATGGTCGAAGCGCGCCAGCAGGACGTCACCCGGTCGCGGAGCCCCCTCCAGCGGCTCCACGCCGGCATGGTCGCCCGAGCGCAGCGATGGCCACATGCTGTCCCCGTGGACGGGGACCCAGCTCAGGGCCGGAGGCACAACGGGAGTGGAAGTGTCGCGTGGCATCGCAGGTCAGTCTAGCCGACCCGACCTGCGCCCGCGAGTTCCCACCGGCCCAATAGCCCAACGTTTATCAGGGGTTACGCGCCTACCTCAGTTTCTCAAACCTGGCAAGATTCGCCAGGAATGCCGCTCTCGGCCCCACAGAACGCTATGCCGGAACAGCCTGACGCTCCCGCACCACCTTGGCGACCTCGTCGAGCGCGACGGGGATGGGCTCGCCTCCGGCCATGGGCTTCAGCTTCGCCTGACCGCTGGTGCGCTCGGCCTCGCCCAGAACCAGGGTGAATTCCGCGCTGCTCTTGTCCGCGCGCTTCATCTGGCTCTTGAGGCTGCCTCCGCGGGTATCGAACTCCACGCGCAGTCCCTCGCGGCGCAGGCGGCTGGCCAGCACCAGGGCGGCATCGTGCGAGCCCGCGTCCGCCACCGCGACGAAGACGTCCGGCCGCACAGTGAACTGCTGGCCGCTCTCCTTGAGCAGCAGCACCAGCCGGTCCAGGCCACAGGCGAAGCCCACCGCGGGCGCGTCCGGCCCGCCCAGGCTCTTCACCAGCTTGTCATAGCGGCCACCGGCGCCCACGGTGCTGGCGGTGCCCAGCGCGGGGTGAGAGGCGATGAACTCGAAGACGGTGCGCGTGTAGTAGTCCAACCCCCGCACCATGCGCGGATTCACGACGTGCCGGATGCCCAGCGCCGTCAGCTTCCGCTGCACGTCGTCGAAGTGCGCGCGACAGGGCTCGCACAGGGACTCCAGCACGTTGGGGCCGGCCGCGGCGATGGCCTGGCACTTCTCATTCTTGCAGTCCAGCACGCGCAGGGGGTTCTTCTCCATGCGCTTCTGGCAGTCCCCGCAGAGCTCCTCGCGGTGGGCCTGGAGGTACTCCACCAACTTCCCGTGGTACGTGGGCCGGCAGGCCTCGTCCCCCAGCGAGTTGATGTTCAGGGTGATGTCCTTGAGCCCCAGCCGCTCCAGGAACTGCACCACCATGTCCATCATCTCGACGTCCTGGGCGCCTTCCTTCGCGCCGTAGGCCTCCGCGCCGATTTGATAGAACTGGCGGTAGCGGCCCGTCTTCATCCGCTCGTAGCGGAACATGGGCCCCGCGTAGAACCAGCGCGTGAGCGGCTCCTGATTTGCGATGGAGTGCTCGATGTACGCGCGCGCCGCGGGCGCGGTGCCTTCCGGGCGCAGGGACAGGCTGCGGTCCGCCTTGTCGTTGAAGGTGTACATCTCCTTCCCGACGATGTCGGTCTCCTCGCCCACGCTGCGCACGAACAGCGCGGTGTCCTCCACCATGGGCGTGCGGATCTCACCGTAGCCGAAGCGGCCGAACAGCTCGCGGGCCTGCGCCTCCACGTGCTGCCAGATTTCGATCTCCCCAGGGAGGAGATCGTTCATGCCCTTGACGCCCGCGACCTTCTGACTCACGTGATGACTCCGATTCGCTTGCCCAGCCGAACCACCGCTTCCTCCTGGAGGCTGTCGTCCCAGGTGACGCGCTTGGGCTCGAACAGGAGGATGACGGTGGAGCCCATCTCGAAGCGGCCCAGCTCCCCACCCTTCTCCACCGGCATGGCCGCGCCGTAGCGATGCACCTTGCCGGGCTGCCCGGTGTGCGTCGTCACCTCGTCGTAGGCCGCCTTGATGCGCGACACACAGGTGGCGCCCACCTTCACCACCGCGCACTTGCCCGCCACGGTGTCCAGGTACGTCACCAGCCGCTCGTTGACGCAGAACAGGGACTGCTTGTTCTTCACCGACGCGGGGTTCACCGGCCAGAACTCACCGGGGATGTACGCGTACCCGGTGATGGTGCCGCCCAGCGGCGCGTGGATGCGGTGGTAGTCGCGCGGCGACAGGTAGATGGTCGTCCAGGCACCGCCGTGGAAGGGCTTGGCGGCCTCGGAATCCCCCAGCAGCTCGTCCACCGTGTACTCGATGCCCTTGGCCTGCAGGCAGCGCCCGTAGTCCGAATAGCCCACCTGGGACACGCGGCCATCCACCGGGGACACCACCACCTTCTCCCCCGCGTCCACCGGGCGCAGGCCGGGCTTCAGGCCCCGGGTGAAGAACTGGGCGAAGGTCGGGTAGTGCTCGAAGGAGTGCTCGGCCTCCTCCATGTCCACGTTGTAGGCCTTGGCGAAGGCGCGCATGGCGGCCTGATGCACCGGTGCGGGCACGGGCAGTCGCGTGGCCATCCCCACCACGGTGGAGAGCGCGGACTTGGGCAACACCTGCATCAACTTCATGAAAGTCTGGTCGTTCATATCGGCGAATCGGTTCTAGCGACCGGCGTCGGTCGCGGGTGCCGGACCGCCGTCGGGAGTGACGGGGACGGTCTGCACGGCACTCTTGGGTAACAGCGTGAGGACCTTCCCCTCTTCAATCAGGAGGAATGAATCCTGATGCTGGGGGTATTCCAGGCGGCAGGCGGTGCGGTCGGCGAGCTGCCAGGTCTCCCGCATGCCCCGTCCCTGCACATCAATGGGGGTGCCCCGCTGGAAGCACCCCCGGAAGCCCGCCACCAGCTCGGACGCGGCCGTGCCAGCCTGGGGGCCACCGCCGGCACCGGCGTCCGGAGACCCGGCATCCGGCGCTTCCACCGGAGCCGCGGGAGGCGCCTGCTCCTCGGTGGACGGCGCGGTGTAGGAGCCCGGCGGCAGTTCCCGCGCGCTGGCCACGGCCTCGTCCCGCTCGTTGGCGGCCGCCGCCATCCGCTGCCGTCCGTCCTTGATGCGCTGGAGCAACTCGCGGGCGCCCTCGGCGTCCAGGCTGTCCGCGGGGACGCGCTGGAGCTGCGCCTCGATTTCCCCCACCTGCGGATCCAGGAAGGCGTCATCCAGCTTCTGCGCATACAGCTCGCGGAAGCGGCGGGCGGCCTCTTCGTACTCGGCGGAAGGGGCGGGAGGCTCGCGGCGGCAGGCGGTAGGCGCCAGCGTGAGCAGCACTGCGGAGACGACGCCCACGAGGGGCCTGAGGGACGCTCGGAGGACCAGGGTGCGCACGGACACGGGTTTATGTCATTTCCCCGCGCCTGTCCCCCTTTTGTGCCCCGGAAGCGCGCCTCAGACGCCCAGGAACAGGCGCTTGCCGAAGTTCAGCGCCAGGTCCGCATCGAAGATCTTCTGCGCCGACGTCTCGATGTCGTACTCGACGCGGACGTATTCCACCGTGCGCGCATCCGTGTCGCAGATGACGAAGCACGCCCGGTTGTCATAGTCGCGCGGCTGGCCCACGCTGCCCACGGAGATGATGTACTTGTAGCCCCGGCGGATGCCGAACTTCTGGGCCACCACGTCGTTCACCTCGCCATTGCCAATGGCGAAGGCGCGGCACAGGTGGCTGTGGCCGATGAACGTCACCTCCGGCAGTTCCGCCACATAGGGCGTCAGCTCCCGGGCCTGCTCCAGCGCGAAGATGTACTCGTATGCCTTCGGGTCGATGGGCGAACCATGGCAGAAGCCCACGTCGCCAATCCGGTACGTGTACGGGAGGCTGCGCAGCCAGGCCATGTTCTCGTCCGTGAGGACGTTGGCGGACCAGTCCAGCGCGTGCCGGGCGGCGTCGTAGTAGTACGAGTAGTCCATCCGCCCCGCCACCGCCGCGTCGTGGTTGCCCAGGAGCGTCACCTCCGCCACCGAGCGCACCAGCTCACAACACGGGTTGGGCGACGCCCCGTAACCGACGATGTCCCCCAGCGAGACGAACCGGTCCACCTTCTGGTGCTCGGCGACGCGGAGCACCTCGGTGAGCGCCTCGATGTTGGAGTGGATGTCGGAGATGACGGCAATACGCATGCGGGGCCTCGGTCCGGTGGCGTGGGCTCAACCCGCCCAGCCGGCCTTCACCTGGTTCTGCTGCTGCTGCGAAATCATCTGGCGAAGCCGTCCCAGGGTATCGCTGTCCAGGGACTCGAAACGCAACCCCATGCCCGCCGGAAGCGCTCGCTCCTCCGCCTCCCGAAGCCACACCACCGTGGCCTGGGCCTGGATGTCCTGGTGGCCCGCGGGAGACAGCTTCACCACCGTACGCGCCCCTCGTGCCAGGGGCGTGCTCGTGCGGAGGAACAGTCCTCCTTCGCTCAAATTCGAGATTCGCGCGTAGAGCGTGACGTTGTCACCCTCGCACCAGCACCGAAGCTGGGTGGGAATCCGCGTGGACTTTCGGTTTTCGCTCAACCCGGAACCTTCTTCCGTCACCCGAATCCGCAGCCTAGGGACGGCCTGATTCCACAGTCAAGCTCAAGGGTGGTGGGGCGCCCCACCCCGGCCCACGCCCTCATCGCTCCAGGGAGCCCAGGTCGTCGAAGTGGGTCAGCTTCCGGAACTCGGCGAAGCGGGCGTGGATCTCCGGCCGCGTCACCTCGCGCAGGCGCTCCAGGCTGAACTTCTCCACCGTGAAGGAGGCCATGACGCTGCCCATCACCATGGCGCGGCGCAGCAGCGCCTGATCCAACACGCCACTGGAGGTGGCCAGGGCGCCCATGAAGCCGCCGGCGAAGGTGTCCCCCGCGCCGGTGGGGTCGAAGACCTCGGCCAGGGGGAAGGCGGGGCACGCGAAGATGTGCTCGGCCTCGAAGAGGAGCGCGCCGTACTCACCGCGCTTGATGACCACGCGCTGCGGGCCCATGGCCATGATGGCGCGAGCGGCCTTCACCACGTTGTGCTCGCCGGCCAGCTGACGGGCCTCCGCGTCGTTGACGAACAGGAGGTTGACGCGGGAGAGCGTCTTGAGCAGCGCGGCCCGGCTGCCCTTGATCCAGAAGTTCATGGTGTCGGCGGCCACCAGCTTCGGCGCCTTCACCTGGTCCAGCACCTGCGCCTGGAGCTCCGGGTGGATGTTGCCCAGGAAGACGTAGGGCGTGTCCCGGTAGGACTCCGGCAGCTTCGGGGAGAAGGCCTGGAAGACGTTGAGCTGGGTGTCCAGCGTCTGCGCCTCGTTCAGCTCGTAGCTGTAGCGGCCCTTCCAGCGGAAGGTGCGGCCCGTCTCCCGGGTGAGGCCCTCCAGGTCGATTCCCCGCCCGCGAAGGAAGTTGAGGTGCCCTTCGGGGAAGTCCTCGCCCACCACCGCCACGACACGCGCGGGGCTGAAGAACGAGGCCGACGTAGAGAAGTAGGTGGCCGAGCCCCCGAGGATGTCCTCCTTCTGGCCGAAGGGGGTTTCCACTGAGTCCAGGGCAACGGAGCCGACGACGAGCAGGGACATGCGAGCTTCCTGGGGGGAGATGCCGTGAAATCAGGCACGGCGCTCCCCTGGGCCCCGTGCCCATGCCGGGTACGTCGTTTCCCGTTTTCCGTCAAGCACCGAGCGGTGGGTTCAGGGCGTCGGAATGCCTGTCAAGGTGAGGATGGCCTTCAGATCATCGTCCGTGAAGAACAGGCCGCCGCCCACGAAGAAGTCGCGGCCCGCCACCAGGCGCCGCGTCGCCAGGTCCCGCTGCTGCGCGTTGAGCATGTCGTCCATGCCGGCGATCAAATAGAGGTGATCGAGGGGCTGGGCGCGCAGGCTGGCGCGCAGGCGGGGGTAGCGCAGCTCGTCGTCCGCGAAGTTGAAGGCGTCCACCTGGAACCGGAGCGCGTCGTTGAAGAAGTGCAGGTCGGCGCCCACGCCGCCGGTGGACTCGATGAGGCCCACGCGCAGGGTGGTGAAGTACCAGCGCTTGGCGAACTGCGCGCTGACCTTGAGGCTCTCCTTGGTCACCTTCCGCGTCTGAACGACGGGGTCGCCCTCGGACGGCGGGTTCGTCTGCAACACCTCCGTCGTCACGCTGCCGCGGGGGTCGTCCACCAGCTCCAGCAGGTAGTACTTGTCCGGCTTGGGGATGAGGCGCACGGAGAAGACGTTCTTCGAATTCCCTTGCGCGGCCAGGTAGGTGCTCTGGATGCCAATCTCCGCCTGGAGGTCGGTCAGGCGGGACGTGAAGCGCGACACGTCCTGCACCGTCTCGCGGAGCTCGCGGCCCACGGCCTCGTCGGCCAGCAGCACGCCGGCGGCGCCCTCCCCGTCCTTCACCTTGCGAGTGATCTCCTCCAGGTTGCCCAGCGTGCCGTCCAGCTTCTTGAGCGTCTCCTTGAGGCTGGCGACGGTCTCCTTCACGTCGCCTTCACCCGTGCCCACGATGTTCTTCACGCTGCCGAGCACCTGGCGCACGTCGCGGGTGATGAACTCGATGTTGTCGATGATGCGGGTGATTTCCGCCTGGTTGCCCTGGGTGATGCCGCGCACGTCCGCGGAGATGGCCTCGACGTTGCCGACGATGGTGTCCAGGCGGTCCGCGTTGCGCCGGACCGTGGCATCCACGGAATCCGACAGCCGCACCAGGTTCTCCACGATGCGCTGGAGCGACCCCGCACCACGCTCACCGCCGAGCACTTCCCGCAGCGCCCCCGTCACCTCCTGGATGTCGGCGGTGATCTGCGACAGCGACTCGAAGACGGCCTCCATGCCCTGGGTGTCGACGACGCGCCGGATCTGCCCACCCGACTCCAGGCTGGGGGCGCCCTCCGTGCCGGGGTTCAGGTCCAGCAGGTAGTCACCCAGCAGCGATTCGGAGCGCTTGGTGACGACGGCGTCCTCGCGCAGGTCCACGTCGTTGCGGATCTTCAACCAGACCTTCGCCCGCGTCCCCTCGAGCGAGATGTCGTCGATTTCGCCCACCGGGATACCGGCGATCTGCACGCGCCCACGCACGGCGAGGCCGGACGCATCCCGGAAATAGGCCCACACCCTCGTGGATTCGCTGTCGCTCAAACCACCTTTGCGAGCGAACAGGACGAAGGTGACGAAAAAAGCCCCCGCCGCGATGACCAGCAGGCCCACACGGAAGGGCGTGACGAGCTTCTTCACCTGTTGTGACTCCGAGAGCGACCGGCCGGCGCGACTCTAACGTTTTGCATCCTGAGTGCCACATTTTCCTAGGGGGCTCCCCGCCCTCCTGCCGCTCCGAGCCCCGGTCAGTTCTTCCCGAACCAGGTCTCCAGGAACACCTTCACCGCGGGGTGATCCGCCTCGCGGAGCTGCTCCGGCGAACCGCTGGCCACGATGACGCCCTTGGAGAGGAAGGCAATCTGGTCCGCCACGTTGAAGGCGGAGGAGATGTCATGGCTGATGACCACGCTGGTGACGCCCAGCTCCTTCTGGGCGGCCAGGATCATCTCGTCCACGTAGTCCGTGGTGATGGGGTCCAGGCCGGTGGTCGGTTCGTCGTAGAGCACCACCTTCGGGTCCATGACGATGGCCCGCGCCAGACCCACCCGCTTGCGCATGCCGCCGGACAGGTCCGCGGGGAACCGGTCCTCGACGTCCTTCTTCAAGCCCATCAGGTCCAACCGCGCGCGGACCTTCTGGCGGATGACGTCCTCCGGATCCTTCGTGTGCTCCCGCAGCGGGAAGGCCACGTTCTCGAAGACGGTCATCGAGTCGAACAGCGCGGCGGCCTGGAACACCATGCCGAACTTGTTGCGCACCTTCTGGAGCGCCTCGACGCCCATGGGGACGATGTCCTCCCCGTCGATGATGACCTGGCCGCGGTCCGGCTTGAGCAGGCCAATCATGTGCTTCATCAGCACCGTCTTGCCGGAGCCGGAGCCGCCCAGGATGACGCAGGTGCTGCCGGCTGGCACGGTGAGGTTGATGCCGGTGAGCACCTTGTGGTCGCCGAACGTCTTGTGCAGGTCGACCACCTGGATCATCGGCGTGCCGGACGCCGGAGCGTTGGAAGCCGGGGGCGACATCAGAAGAAGAGGACGCCCAGGATGAAGTCGAGGATGAAGATGGACAGGGCGCTGGCCACCATCGCCTCCGTGGTGGCCTGACCCACGCCCTTGGCGCCGCCCGAGGCGTTGAAGCCCTTGAAGCAGCAGATGAGGGACACCGACAGGCCGAACACGGCGCCCTTGAGCAGGCCCTGGAAGATGTCCTCGGGCGCCAGCCACTGCTGCGTCCGGGAGAGGAAGGTTCCGGGGGAGATGCCCAGACCCCCGACGGCCACCACGTAGGCCCCGCCCATGCCCATGGTGTTGAAGAGCATGGTGAGCGCCGGCACCATGAAGAGGCCGGCCAGCACCCGGGGAACCAACAGGTACTGCACCGGGTTGACGGCCATGGTCTCCAGCGCGTCCACCTGCTCGGTGACGCGCATGGTGCCCAGCTCGGTGCACATGGCGGAGCCTGCGCGCATGGTCACCATCAGCGCGGAGAACACGGCCGCCAGCTCGCGGGTGAGCGTCAGTGCCACCGTGGGGCCCACCAGGCTCTCCGCGTCGAAGAGCTGAAAGGCGGTGGACGTCTGTAGCGCGAAGACCATGCCGGTGAACGTGCCGGTGAGCGACACGATGAAGATGGACCCCACGCCCACGAAGTCCAACTGGGCGAAGAGGTTGACCAGCCGGAAGGGGCGCCGCACGCTCCAGCGGAACACGGCCAGCCCCATGGTGATGATTCCGCCCAGGGTGCTGACAATATCGATGAGGCCCTGGCCAAAGCTCGTGACGGCCTGGGTGATGGGCCCTGGCTCGCGTGCCGGCTTGCTGGGGGTCTGCGTGGTCATGCGTTCGGGGCTACTCTTTATGGCGGCCCGGAGGCCGGCACAAGGCCCGGGGAGGCAAGCGACGAAGACACTTCCTCCCTTGGAAGCGATGCCGTTATGTTCCGCGCCCCTTTACTCCCATGCCCGGCGGCGTCCCCTGCCGGGCAGAGAAACAGACGAACGAACATGGCAACTCATAAGGTCGGCGGCGAGGTGGATGCGCTTTGTACCCGCTGCAAGCTCACCCTCGCGCACACCATCCTGGCGATGGTGGGAACGAAGATTGCTCGGGTGCGCTGCAACACGTGTGGTGGAGACCACGCCTATCGCGCGGCGCCTGGTGCGACGGATCGCCCCTCGTCCAGCACCACCCGCACCCCGCGCTCGTCCTCCAGCAGCAGCTCGAGCGCGTCCGCGAAGGCGGAGAAGGTCATTATCTCCTTCGAGGAGCAGCTCGCTGGAAAGGATGTCGCCAACGCGCCCCGCTACAGCCCAAAGGACACGTACAAGGTGGATCAGGTCATCCAGCATCCCACCTTCGGCACGGGTTACGTGTCGGCCGTTCGCGGCGACAAGGTGGACATCACCTTCCGCACCGACACCAAGACGCTGGTGCACGGCCGTGGTGGCGGCCCGGTGGAGAAGCCGGTCTTCAACCCGCCCAACCGGCAGGTGACCGGACCCGCGGACAAGCCCCTGCCCGTCAGTGACAGCGCCGAGCCGGCGCCCGCTGACGGCGCCGAGCCGCCCCCGCGTCGGAGGATTGACCGGGGCCGCACATTCATCAGGAGGGGCACGGACGATGACACTGCGCGCGCTGCCCCTCCTGATGGTCCTCGCCATGCCGGTGGCGGGGTTGGCGGCCACACCTGACGTCACCGTGTCCTGGTCGCCCGAGCGCATCGTGCTCGGCACCGATGCCCCGGTGACGTTGAAGGTCCAGGTCCCCGCCGGCACGGGAACCCTCCACGCCGCGGCATCCACGGGCACCTTCGACTCGAACCGCGTGGAGCGTGGCGCTGTCCGCCTCTTCCAGTGGCGGCCTCCCTCCGTTCGTTATCCCCAGGTGGCCGTCCTCCTCTTCTGGACGGACGCGCCTACCGC
Source organism: Myxococcus sp. MxC21-1 (assembly GCF_032612255.1). NCBI lineage: Bacteria > Pseudomonadati > Myxococcota > Myxococcia > Myxococcales > Myxococcaceae > Myxococcus > Myxococcus sp. MxC21-1. Next base: position 4,309,142 of record NZ_CP123278.1, on the reverse strand, counting down.
GGACGCGCCGCCCCCGGTGACGGTGGTGCGGCTGCCGCTGGTCGGACTCATGGATCTCGATGTCGCCACGGCGGCGGGCGCGCACGTCGAGGTGGAGGTCGCGAATCGTCGCTTCGGCCCTGTTCGAGCGAACGCCCGGGGACAGGCCCGCGTGCCTGTCGAAGTCCCTCCTGGCGTCCGGCAGGCGCGAGTGCTGGCCACGCGAGGGACGCTTCGCACCGATGCAGCCGTTCCACTGGACCCGCCGCCGGACTCGCCGCTGGCCGCGGCACTCACGCCGCCTTCCCTGCCCTCGGTGGAGGGAGGCTGGCTACTGATGGCAGGCGAAGCGCCCCTGCGCGCCAGTGACGTCGACGTGGTGGCGGAAGGCGCGGCGGTCGCCCTTCCCCATGAGGACATGCCGACATCAGCGGTGGTGGCCCCGACCTCCGAGGCCCCGCGGACGACGGGGCCTCTGTCAGATCCGGCAACGCGGACGGCACCCGCGAGGAGCAGCTCCGCTCCGCCAGCACAGGAGCGTCCAACGGAAGATGCGCCCCACTCGGCCGACGTCGGAGCCAATGCCCAGGACGTGCTGCGTGTTCGCGTCGTTCCCGCTTCCGGAGCCAGGCGGGTGAAGGTCCGCGTCCGCCACCGGGACCAGGCGCACGCATCACACACCGAGGCCGGCGTCACCGTGCGGTCCACGCCCGTCACCACGCCCGCATCCGAGGCGGTCGACACCTGGCGGAGTTCGTTCTTCCTGCTCGCGGGAGGCGTCATCGCGAGGAGCGCCAACACCGGTCCATCGGGCGGAGTGGGCGTCTCGGTCCTCACGCCTTGGTGGAGGCACCGCATCGCGGCGGAGCTGGAAGTCGGAGCCCGCACCGCCATGTACGGTGGCCCGGTCGAGACGCTCGGAGCGGTCCGCTCGCAGGTGCTGGCCTTGCCCCTGCTGCTCTCCGTTCGCGCGGAGCTCCTCCGCCGTGGCGCGTTCTCCCTCCACGGGCGGGCAGGCGCCGGTCCCGTCCCCTTCCACCACTACCTCTCCAGCGAATTCCAGGGCGAAGTGAAAGAGAGCAGGGTCTCCGGCATGGGCTTCGTCTCCCTCCAAGCGGCCCACCGCTTCGGCCGCTGGAGCGCGTTGGCGGAGGCGCGAGGCGCCTGGGCGCCGGTGCACACGCCCTGGCTGGACAGTCAGCTCGGCGGGCTCGCGATGTACCTGGGCATGAGGTTCGAACCGTGAACCGGCCCTGCGCTTCAAAGTGAAGTGACGGACGCCCGCAGCAACTCGCGGGCACGGGCCATGTCCTCATGCACGGGCGCTTCCACGGCGCGTGCCTCGACCCCTGCCAGGGCAGGCCACTCCACACGCGCGGCATGCAGCGGCGTGCGTGACAGCACCACCGAGTCCCCTTCCCCGCCCAGGTCCTTCTCCGTCAGCGGCGCCTCGCGGCCGTACTGATGGTCCACCAGCAGCGGGTGCCCCAGGGACAGCAGGTGCACGCGAATCTGGTGCGTCCGCCCCGTGAGCGGTTCGGCCTCCACCAGGGACGCACGCTCGAAGGTCTCCACGGGCCGCACGCGGGTGCGCGAGGCCTTGGCTTCCGTATCCCCAGGCCGAGCCACGCGCATGCGCCCCTTCCTGCCCGCCACCAGGGGCGCATCCACCATGTGCGGCGCTTCGACCCGGCCCTCCACCAGCGCCACGTAGCGCTTGCGCACCTTCCCCGTCTCGAAGGCACCCGACAGGGCCCGGTGCACCGCGGCGTCCAGTGCGAACACGAGGGCCCCCGAGGTGTCCCGATCCAACCGGTGCACCACGAAGATTTTCTGGCGCCGCTGCGTCTCCAGCAACTCCCGCAGCGAGGGGCCGCCTTCGCGCCCGGGAATGACGAGCATCCCGGGCGGCTTGTCCACCACGAGCACGCCGCCGCCCTCGAAGAGGATGCGGACGTCCGTCACTCGTACTCCGACGCCGGCACCACGGTGATGGGGCCCAGGCCCTTGAGCTGCTTCTTCACCACGTCCGCCTTGCCCAGCACCACCACGGCGGGCGCCTGCGCGAAGCAGTACTTCTTGGCGGCGGCCACGACTTGCTTCGGCGTCACCGCGCGCAGCCGGTCCCGGAACCGCTCCACCCAGTCATCCCCCAGCCCGTGCAGGCGGGCCTCGGCGATGCTTCCAGCAATGGACTCGTTCGTCTCCGTCCGCAGCGGGTACAGGCCGGCGAGGTAGGCCTGGGCATCCGCCAGCTCGCGGGGCTTGAGCCCCTTCTCCCGGACGCCGCCAATCTCCGCCAGCGCCACGTCGATGATTTCGCGCGTGGACTCCGTCTTCGTGAAGGTGGACAGCGCGAAGACGCCGGCCGCGTTCATCGAGTCGAACCACGAGCTGACGCCGTACGTGAGGCCGCGGTTGACGCGAATCTCGTTCATCAGGCGCGAGGTGAATCCACCGCCCAGGGCGATGTTCATCGCCGTGGCCGGGAAATAGTCCTCGTGGCCCATGCGCATGCCGGGGCCGCCCAGCCGCACCTGCGACTGCGTCTGGTCCGGCTTGTCCACGATGATGACCCGCCCCCCCAGGGCAATGCGCTCCGGCGCGGGAATGGCCACGGGCGCATCCGGCCCGCCCGTCCAATCAGCGAAGGCGTCTTCCGCCGCAGCAGCCACACGCTGCGGGTCCACCGCGCCCACCACGATGAGCATGGACACCTTGGGGCCCATGCGCTCCTGGTGGAAGCGCACCACGTCATCGCGCGTGAAGGTCTTCACGGTCTTCGACGAACCGCCCACGTCGTGGCCGTAGGGGTGGTTGCCCCAGAGCGCGCGGACCATGGCGCGGTCGGCGATGATGGACGGGTCGTCCAGGTCATTGGCGAACTGCGCCAGCTCGCGCTCGCGCGCATCGTCCACTTCGGACTGCGGGAACGTGGGCTCGCGCACCAACTGGCCCAGGATGTCGAGCATCTGCACGAAGTGCTCGGACGGCGTGGTGAGGGCCACCGACAGCGTGTCTTCACTCACACCCACGCCCAGGCTGGCACCGACGAACTCCACCGCTTCGTCGATGGCCTGCGCGTTCAGCCGGCGGGTGCCCCGGCGCAGCAGCCGGGCGGTGAAGTCCGCCAGGCCGTGCTTGCCATCCGGGTCGGTGGCGCTGCCCGCGCGAATCACCAGCCGCACGGACACCATCGGCAGGGGGCCGCGCTCGGCGGCGATGACCTTCAGGCCACTGGACGTGGTGCTTTCGTGCAGCGTGGGAAGCGTGAGGGCGCTCGTCGTGGCGCGGGGCGCGCCGCGCTTCGGCGAAGCCTTGCGAGCGACGGGGGCCTTGCCGCCGGCGCGCTTCGCCGGACGTGCGGGGGACTTTCGGGAGGGGCTCTTGCGAGAAGCCATATCGGGAGGTTTCCTTGTACGGACCGGGCTCAGGCTTCGGTGGGCGCGGGAACCAGCGTCACCACGGAGCGGCGCTCGGGCGCGAAGTACTTCGCGGCCACGGCCTTGACCTGGTCGTTGGTGATGGAGGCGTAGGTGGAGGGCAGCGTCAGCAACCGGCGCCAGTCGCCGAGCAACGCCTCGTAGTGGCCCAGGGCATGCGCCCGGCCGCTGTTCGTGGCCAGCTCGCGCAGGTGGTCCGAGCGCAGGTTGTTCTGCGCCTTCTGCAGCTCGCGCTCGGTGATGCCCTCGCGCGCGATCTTCTCCAGTTCGGCGTACAGCGCGGCCTCCACCTTCTTCGGGTCGGAGTCCGGCTTCAGGGCCAGGTAGAAGAGGATGGTGCCCGGGTCGATGCGCCAGCTCCAGTCGAGCATCAGCGACACGGCCAGCTTCTGCTCGTACACCAGCGAGCGGATCAGCCGGCTCCCCTCCCCCTTCGTCAGCACGTACTGGATGACGTCCAGCACGAAGGTGTCGTCATCGCGCGCGGCCGGCCCCCGGAAGCCCAGCATCAGCGCGGGGGACTGCGCGGGGTGACGGACCTCGGCGCGGCGCTCGCCCTTCTGCTCGGGCTCCGAGTTGAGCACCGCCGCGGGCGCGGGGCCCTTGGGGATGTTCCCGTAGTACTTGCGCACCAGCGCCAGCGTCTTCTTCGGGTCGATGGCCCCGACGATGTAGAGCACCGCGTTGTTGGGCGCGTAGTAGGTGCGGAAGTAGTCCTGGCAGTCCTCGCGGCGGATGGCCTCGATGTCCGCCATCCATCCAATGACAGGCCAGCGGTAGGGATGCGCCTTGTAGACGAGCGTGCCCAGCTCCTCGTCCATGAGGCCGAAGATGTCGTTGTCCACGCGGACGCGGCGCTCTTCCTTCACCACCTCGCGCTCGCTGGTGAGCGTCGCCTGGGAGATGCGCAGCGAGCGCATCCGGTCCGACTCCAGGTCCAGCACCGTCTCCAGCGCGTCGGCGGAGAAGTCGTCGTAGTACACCGTCAGGTCGGTGGACGTGTACGCGTTCGAGCGGCCGCCGTTGGACTCCAGCGTCTTGTCGAACATCTTGGGGCCGTACTTCTTCGCCCCGTTGAACATCATGTGCTCGAACAGGTGGCTGATGCCGGTGATGCCGGGCCGCTCGTTGCGGCTGCCGACCTGGAACACGGTGTAGAGACTGACGACAGGCGCCTGGTGGTTGGCGAGCAGCCGCACCTGGAGGCCGTTGGGAAGCGTGGCCTCGTGGACGTCGAACAGGGACTCGAGTGCGGGGTCCGCCACGCGAGTGGGTACTTTGCTCGGGGAAGCCTTGGACATAGGACCCCGAACCTAACCAGAGCGTGGCTATAGATCCACGACACCCGCACGCAAGGCCATCACCACGGCCTCCACGTGAGAGTTGACGCCCATCTTCCGGTAGATATGCGACAGGTGCGTGCGCACCGTCCGCCGCTCCAGCGTCATCACGTGCCCCACCTCGGCGTTGGACAGGCCCTTGGCCACGTAGCGCAGCACCTCGAACTCCAGCGGCGTGAGCGACCAGGGGTTCTCCGGCTTCTTCTCCGCCTGGGTGGACTTCGCCTGAACGGACTGGAAGTAGTTCCAGAAGCGCTTGGCGATGATGGGCTCCAGGACGGTCCCGCCCTCCATCACCTCCTGGATGCCGGAGCGGATCTTCTCCGGCCCCACCCGCTTCACCAGGTAGCCGGAGGCCCCGGCCTGGATGGCCTCATACACCTTCGTCTCGTCGTCGAAGGACGTGAGGATGAGGATCTCCACCTCCGGGGCGCGGCGCTTCACCCGCTGGGTCACCTGGATGCCGTTGATGCCGGGCAACTCCAGGTCCAGGAGGACGAGCTGGGGGCGGAGCTGGACGATGTCCTCCACCGCGGCCTCCCCTTCCTGGGAGGTACCGACCACCTCCAGTTCGGGGAAGGTGGCCAGCACCTTCACCAGATTCTTCAGGAGCTGGGGTTGATCCTCGACGACGAAGATGCGGGTCGGGTCCATGGTCACCGCCTCGGAGACGTGAACGAGTCCACCAGGACCTTGAGGTGCTGCCCCCGCTTGATGCGCAGGTCCAGCTCCTTGGGCTCACCGGTGGCGACGGACACCAGCTTGATGCGCCGGGTGCCCGCCTTGACGGGGTATCGGTTGAGGGGCGTACGACGGCTCAGCCGCGTGCCGTCGACGTAGACGCTCGCCGGCACATTGGTGGTGATGGTGACATACGCGCGCTGAGACTTCGGGGGAGGCTTCGGCTCGGGGGCCGCGTCCTCCTCGCCCCCTCGCGACGCGGCTTCTGGAGCGGGCGGCGGCGGACGCGCCGGCACCGGCGGCGACGGCGGCGCGATGGGCATGGCGGGCGGTGGGCCCACGGGGACGGCCTCGGCCTGCGCCTCCCGCGGGGCCTCCTCCGGCGCGGGTGCGGAATCACCACCGAGCTGCCACGCGGCCACCAGGAAGGTGACCAACCCCACCCCGGCGATGGCCGCCGCGATGCCCAACCGGCGTCCATACCGGTGCTGGGCCACGGACAACCGCTGCTCCGCGCTCACCAGGCGCCGGTGCACGTCGGACGTCGAAGGCAACGCCGGATCGGACGGCGGCATCGCGATGTCGTCACGCGCTCGCGCCGAGGCTGGCTGCACCGCGGGCAACACGTCCGGAATCGTCTTGGGCCCCTTGGCCTCCACGGGGGCGCGGCGGATCCGGGCGCCGCGGCGACCTGGCGCGGAGACGGAGACCGAGCCCTCGTCATCCGCGGACGGCTCGGGCGCGGAGAAGTCCTCCACGACCTTGAGGCGCGGGTTTCTCCCGATGCGGGTGTGGCCGCTCCCTCCCCCACCGCCGACTGGTGGCGGCGAGGCTTCGGCGGAGCCGCGCCGGGCGGCGCTTCCCACCCCTGCTCCAGCGGTCCGGCGGGAGCGGGCCCGGTGTCCTCCCCTGCGCGGAGGTGGAGTCGGAGGCGGACGCGCGCGAGGGTGCCCGCACCCGCGTGGCTACGTCCGCCACGTCCCGCGCGTACAACTCCGGGCGGTACTCCTCGAACGCGGGCTCGGAGGCCTGCTGCGTCTCCGCGTTGGCCTCGTCCTCGGTCAGCGCGCGGCTGTATGGGGCTCGCTGAACCACGGACTTCTCGAGCTCCTCCGCGCGCAGGTCGTCCATCTCCGCGCCGGAGATGGGCTCCAGCGTGAAGGGCTCCTTGAACGGCGGGGGCCCCGAGCTGACGAGGCTCATCTCGTTGGGGAACAGCTCCCGCACGAAGCGGCGGACGTCGTCCGCCGAGGGCATGCCGCCGCTGGCCGTGAGCTGATTGCGAAGCGACGTGGCGAACTCGCCACAGGAGCGGAAGCGGCGCTGGGGCGTAGGCTCCAGTGCGCGGAGGATGAGCGGGTCCAGCCGTGAATTGATGCGCCGGTCCACGCGGCTGGGCGGCGGTAACGCCTCGCTGCGCCGAGTGGACACCCCGCCGCTGCCGGGCACCACGGGCTCACGCTGGGTGAGCAGTTCGTAGGCGATGGCGCCGAGCGAGTAGATGTCCGACTGCGCGGAGTGCGGCTCGCCCCGCGTGACCTCCGGCGCGCGGTACGTGCCGCGGCCCCGGTGGCCAAACGACTTGCGCAGCTGGGGCACGGCCATGAGGGCGCGCAGCGCGCCGAAGTCGCACACCGCGGGCAGGCCGTCATGCGACAGCACCACGTTGCCCGGGGTGATGGCGCCGTGCACCACGCCCGCCTCGTGCGCCTGATGCAGGGCCTCCAGGAGCTGGATGATGATGTGGAGCGCCACGGTGGGCGGCAGCACCACGTCCTTGGAGTGCAGGCGCTGGAGCGCGGTGCCCAGGGTGAAGCCGTCCACGTCCTCGCGGACCACGGCCAGGCGCTGGCGGATGACGCCCAGGTCCACGACGTGGAGGATGCCCGGGTGCCGCACGGGCTGGAGCAGCCGCGTCGTCTCCGCCAGGTCATGGGCATAGGCCGGATCGGACGTCCTGGGGTGGAAGAGCTTCACCACCACGGGGATGCCGGGAAGCTCGAGGCCCTGATACAGCTCGGCCAGCTCCCCGCCTTCCACCTTGCCCGTCAGCCGGTACGTGGCGGTCATCGCTTCTTTCGCGCCGGACGTCGCCGCATGACGGCGGAAAAGACGAAACCACACCACACGCACGACTCACCGCGGCGGCCACGCGGCAGCTCCAGCGTGCACCCCGGGCAGCGGGGACGGGCCCGGGCCGGACGCTCGGCCGCACGCTGGGCGGTTCTTCGCGCGGCGGGCTCGGTGGCGGCGACTTTCAGACGCAACCGGGCCTCCAGGCGGCGAACCCGATCTTCGAGCGCGGCGATCCGGGCGGACAGGCGAGCTTGAACCGCCTCGGGGGCCTCCGAGGGCTGTCGTCGGGTGGGCGAGCGCATCGCAGACCCCGAAGCGTGCCATGCCGACTCCAAACCCCGCAAGGTAAGAGCCGGGCCACCCACACGCGTGTTATGTGTCTGAGTCCCTTGGCACCATCACTTTCCCCGTTCCGTCCCATCCCGGGTGGGCCCGCGCCGGACCCGCTTCACGGGAGCTTCCGTTCTCCCCTCAATCGCTCCCGCGCCGAGGACGCCGCGCAGCGGGCCGACGGACTGCTCGCCGACGAGGAACTCACGCGGCTGCTCACGTCCCCCCGCGAGCGCCGGGTGGTGGTGCAGCGGGCGCGGGACATCTTCGTCAACCGCAACCTGCGCATGGCCAGTGTCGAGCTGTTCGGCTTCGACATGGATTACACGTTGGCCATCTATCACATGCGCCGGCTGGAACAGCTGTCGTTCGACATGACGCTGGCGAAGCTGGTGAGTGAGTACGGCTATCCGCCGGTGGTGGGCGGGCTGCTGTACGACCACCACTTCGTGATGCGCGGGCTGGCGGTGGACCGCGTCAACGGCAACATCCTGAAGATGGACCGCTTCGGCCACGTGGGCCGCGCGTACCACGGGCTGCGCCCGCTGAAGCGCGAGGTCTCGCGTGAGCTGTACCGGAACAAGCGCGTGCGGCTGCGCAACCCGCAGTTCGCGTGGAACGACACGTTGTTCGCGTTGCCGGAGACGTGCCTGTTCGCGGGCATCATCGAGCTGCTGGAGTCGCTGGGGCACACGGTCCAGTACGGCAAGCTGTACGACGACATCCGGGAGGCCATCGACACGGTGCACCGGGACAACTCGCTCAAGCGCGAGGTGCGCAAGGACCTGGCGCGCTACGTGTTCCTGGACCCGGAGCTGGGGCCGGCATTGCACAAGCTGCGCTCGGGCGGGAAGCGGCTGTTCCTGCTGACGAACTCCGCGTGGGACTACACGGACGCGGTGATGAAGTACCTCCTGGACGGGCAGCTCGCGGAGTACCCGAGTTGGAGGAACTACTTCGACGTGGTGGTGACGTCGGCGGGCAAGCCGGGCTTCTTCACCGACTCGCCCCCCTTCCTGGAGCTGGATGCCTCCACGGAGGAAGGCCGCGTGTTGGGCGAGGCCACGTCGCTGGAGCGCGGCAAGGTGTACTCGGGCGGCAACCTGGCGCGCTTCGAGGAGCTGACCGGCTTCCGGGGCGAGAACATCCTGTACGTGGGCGACCACATCTACGGCGACATCCTGAAGTCGAAGAAGTCGTCGCTGTGGCGCACGTGCATGGTGGTCCAGGAGATTGAGGACGAAATCACGTACACGGCGACGCGGCAGGAGGAGATTGGAACGCTGTCGCAGGTGGAGGTGCTCCGTGAGCGCCTGGACGACGAAGTGAACCACCACAAGACGCTGCTCAACATCCTGGATCGGCGGCTGGAGCGAGAACAGCTGGCACCGGACGAGCGGCTGGGCGTGGAGGAGCTCCGCAAGCAGACGAAGGCGGAGCTGGACCGGATGCGGCGGGCCTTGAAAGAGGCCAACGAGATCGCGGACACGCTCGAGCAGGACGTGGAGGAAGGCTTCAATCCGTACTGGGGGCTGCTCTTCAAGGAAGGCAACGAGAACAGCCGCTTTGGCTACCAGGTGGAGCAGTACGCCTGTCTGTACACGAGCCGGGTGTCGAACTTCCTGCACCATTCGCCCATGCAGTACTACCGCTCACCGCGGGACAAGATGGCCCACGAGCAGGCCGGAGCCCTGTCCGCCCGGCTGTCCCCGATGGGCAGCGAAGGCCCCCCGAAGGGCGCCGGGAACGAGTAGGCCTCATACGACGTGTCAGAGCCTCCCGTAGGATGGGAACCTGTCAGGTAGTCACCCCTGGAGGTCGGGTGCTACCTTGAGGACGTCACAGGTTCCATTCACGGCGAGGTGTGGGCATGAGCAGGGGCAAGAATCGGAAACCAGCGACCTACGGGGACATCGAGCAGCTTCCGGTCGGTTGGGTCGGTGAAATCGTCGATGACTCGCTGTACGCCTCGCCCAGGCCCGCATACGGGCACCTGCGCGCTGCCGCCCGGCTGACGAGCCTCCTCGCGCATCCCTTCGAACTCTCACATGAGGGGCCTGGGAGCTGGTGGTTCCTGGTGGAACCTGAACTCCATTTGGCTCGCGATGTGGTGGTGCCCGACGTGGCCGGGTGGCGCCGCGAGAGGCTGCCAGAGCCCCCAGACCCCGAGCTGCCCTGGATCAGCACTGCGCCAGATTGGCTGTGCGAAGTCCTGTCCCCCTCCACGCGGAGCCTGGACCGGGTCCGAAAGATGCCGCTGTACTTCCGCGAAGGCGTGGCGAGCATGTGGCTCATCGACCCCGTGCGCCAGTCCCTGGAGGTCTACCGGCGTGGGACCACGAGCTGGGTCCGGAGCCAGTTGTTCACGGGGAACGTCACCGTGAACGCGGAGCCGTTCGAGGTCCTCCCCTTGGACCTGGGCCTGCTGTGGACGCCGCGAATGGGAGGCACCGTGCAGCCGTGATAACGGCCCTCACGGCTCGGCGGAGGGCCCCACGCGGCCCCAGATGACGTCGGTGAAGCGCGAGCCGGGCTCGTCCTCCAGGCCCAGCTTGCGAAGGTCGTCCGTGTACTTCGCGCCCTTCACCACCACCCACCGCCGCGCCACGCGCCGGGCTTCCTCCAGCGTCTCCTGCGTCAGCGGCGCGTGTTCCGCGAAGCGGCGCAGCATGTCGAACGCCGGCTGTGACTTGCGCGGCTTCGCGAACATCGGATCGAAGAAGACAACGTCGAACGCGCGCGACGGCAACGTCTTCAGGTACTCGCGCGCATCCGCGTGCACCACTTCAATGGGCCCAGAGTCCTCGCCCAGCGCATAGCGCCGCAGCCCCTCCCCCGCCACCGCCCCCAGCGCCAGGCTCCGCTCCAGCCCCACCACGCGCCCCGAGGGCCCCACCGCCAGTGACGCCACCATCGCGTCCTGCGCCAGCCCCAACGTGCAGTCCAGCACCGCGTCCCCGGCGCGAAGCTCCGCCACCCGAACGAAGGCATCCGGCTCCCCCGCCCGCAGCCGCATCCGCCGCAGGTGCGCCATGCCCGCGTGGAACCCGAACGAGCCCTCCGCGTCCCACAGCGTCACGCCGTCACCGCCCACCACCAAGAGCGCCGCCGCCTTCGTCCCCAGCCACGGCGCCACGCTCTCCTTCGCGCGCCGAGGCAGGAAGGGCACACCCCACCGCGCCGCCACGGCCCGCGCCTCGCGCACCAGCGCCGCGTCCACCTTCGTGCTCGTCGTCACCGCCAGCGGTACCAGGGTCACCCTCCTGCCTCGCATCCACCATGCCCGCAGCGAAGGAGCAACGGATTCCGCCATCCACGACGCTCCGCGCCGCGCCACGACTGGCCCATCGCGTCAACCGAGGAAGGCCCTGCCAGACTCCGTCTCGGAGCCGACAGGATTAGTACGAATTAACGAACTCCATAGGAATTCGCGCCCTCGTGCCTCAGAATCGGACTTCCTTCGGACGATGGAGAATCTCCCCAATCCGCGCCCGGAGTGGTTCGCTTGGAGAGGACAACGATGGACAACAGAGCAGCAGGAATGGCCGCTGTCGTACTGGTCGCAACCCTCTTGGTGGGCGACGCGTTCGCAGCCACCTTTGGAGTCACGCCGTCGGGCTCGTCCGCCATCTTCTACGTCGACACCAACGCCTGGGCGGACATCCACTACGTCCGCAACAATCAGGGGCAGCTCAACTATCGGATGGGCATCGTCAACGGCCGGAACCAGTACACGGTGACCGGCCTGTCCGCGGGCGAAACCATCGACTACGCCTTCACGTACTGGGACGTGTCCTGCAACTGTGCCCGTGACACGGCGTGGACGCGCTACACGCACTCCGACACGAACCCGCCTCCGCCCCCGCCGGACGCGGGCACCGACGCGGGCACGCCGCCGCCTCCCACGGACGCGGGCACGCCCCCCATGGGCCCCATCGTCCCGCTGTACACCACGTCCACGCCGCTGGAGCCCGCCACGGTCCAGGAGACGGCCTCCGCCATCATCACCCGCGTGGGCGACCGGGTCCGGGATCGACACGCACGCGAGGACATGTTCCAGGCGTACGACCACTACCTGCCCCTCTACTTCCAGGCGCGCACGCACTCCATCGAGATCGTCGACGAGGTCGCCAAGGGCGGCAACCGCATCACGGTGAACCTGCACACCGTCTATCCCTACGAGCGCCCTGACTTCCGCGCCTTCTTCCGCGGGCTCGGCACCGTGGCGGAGTACTTCCACAACGCCCAGTTCACCCCGGTGAACGACCGTCACTTCACGTCCAGCGTCAACTTCAACGCCAAGGAAGGCCGCGCCATCCGCGTGGGCGACCGAATGGAGCTGGAGGTGGGCGTCTTCCTTCGTCAACCGGTGGAAGGCCGTTTCAACTACTACGCCACCACGTACCTCTACATGGTCGGCTCGGGCGGCGTGGTGCCCTTCGACGTCACGGGTTCCATCCGGGACTCCATCCCCATGCCGCAGGCGGGCTGGAGCGGTGGCCGCACCACGCTGAGCTCGCCGCAGTCCAACGAACCCGACAACCGCTTCCTGCAGATGGCCAACAACCTGGCGCCAGTCAGCGCGCAGCCCTTCGTGGAAGGCCGCCGCATCCACCACACGCACTTCGGTGATGGCAGCCACTCCGAGCCGGGGAACCCCGCGCTCACGCAGCATCAGGGCAAGCTGGGCCCAAACTACGTCGCCCCGTCCTGCGTCGCCTGCCACGTGCAGAATGGCCGCGCCCTGCCTCCGGGCAACAACACGACGTTGACGAACTACGTGGTGAAGGTGGGGCAGGCCAATGGCGCCGCCGACCCGTTCCTTGGCTACCGGCTGCAGCCGCGCCGCACCAGCGGCACGCCCGAGGGCGAGGCCCGCATCACCGGGTGGACCGTCAGCTCCGGCACCTACGGGGACGGCACCCGGTTCGAGCTGCGCCGGCCCAACTACGGCTTCACCAACAACACGCCCACGAACTACTCGGCGCGCATCACCCCGCAGCTGGTGGGCATGGGCCTGCTGGAGGCCATCCCCGAGTCGGCCATCGCCGCGCTGGCGGACCCCAACGACAGCAACGGTGACGGCATCTCCGGCCGCATGCACCCGGTGCGCGACCCGCAGACGGGCGTGACGCGCCTGGGCCGCTTCGGCTGGAAGGCCAGCACCGCCACGGTGCGCCACCAGGTGGCCGAGGCCCTCAACAGCGACATCGGCGTCACCACCTCCGTGTTCCCGTCGCTGGACTGCGGTCCGTCGCAGCAGGGTTGCACCGGCACCAGCACCGAGCTGGCCAACACGGAGCTGGACAAGCTCACGCGCTACATCTCCCTGCTAGGCGTGCCGGCGCGCCGCGACCTGAGCGACGCCACGGCGCTGCGCGGTGAGACGCTGTTCAACAACGCGGGCTGCGCGCGGTGCCACGTGGCCACCCTGACGACCAGCGAGTTCCACCCGCACGCGGAGCTGCGCGGCCAGACAATCCGCCCCTACACGGACCTGCTACTGCACGACATGGGCGCGGGGTTGGCGGACAACCTGCCGGACGGCCAGGCCACCGGCGCGGAGTGGCGCACGCCCCCGCTCTGGGGCATCGGCCTGACCGCGGGCGTCAGCGGCGGCGAGGCCTACCTGCACGACGGCCGCGCCCGCAACCTGGCCGAGGCCATCCTCTGGCACGGCGGCGAGGGCCGGCGGCGCGCAACAACTTCGCCAACATGAACAGCGCGGACCGCAACGCGCTGCTGGCGTTCCTGCGCTCGCTGTAATCCGCCGAAGGCAACGCCCGGGGGCCGCGCGTCATGGGCGGCCCCCGGCTGCATCAAGGACTCAGGACGCGTTCGCCGCCTTCAGCTGCTTGCGCCCTCCCTGCATGATGTCCACGGTGACGGACTGGTTCCGGCCGTTGCGCTTCGAGTGGTAGAGGCACTGGTCGGCCAGGTCGATGAGCTGCTGCTTCTCCATGGCGCTGTCGGGGAAGGTGGCGATGCCCAGCGACATGGTGATCTTCAGCGGCCCCATCTCCGTCTGGAAGGTCTCCGCCTTCACGGCCTCGCGGATGCGCTCGGAGATGGTGAAGGCGCCCTTGGCGTCCGTCTCCGGCATGATGATGACGAACTCCTCGCCGCCGTAGCGGGCGACGATGTCCGTATCGCGCGCCATCGTCTTGATGATGCGGGCCACGCCCTTGAGCACCTGGTCGCCCGTCGGGTGGCCGTAGGTGTCGTTGACGCTCTTGAAGTGGTCCACGTCCGTGAGGATGAGCGAGAACTTGCGCTGGTAGCGCCGGGACTGGGCCAGCACCTCGTCCGCCTTCGCCTGGAAGGTGCGGTGGTTGAACAGGCCGGTGAGGCCGTCCGTGGTGGCCATGCGCTCCATCTGCTCGTAGAGCTGCGCGCGCAACACCGCCTGCGCGGCCTGGATGGCGATGACCTCAATCATCCGCAGCACGTCCTGCTCGAACGCGGCCTTCTTGCGCGAGCCGGCAACCAGCGTGCCCAGGATGCGGTCCCCCGCCACCAGCGGGAAGATCTTCAGCGCCCCCAGACCGCGAATCTGCGTCTCGTCGTCGAAGATGATCTGCCGGTCCATGGCCTTGATGTCGCGGCCCGGCAGCGGCGCCCCGTAGCGGACCACGTTGGCCACCAGCCCGTTGTTGTCCTCGAAGCTCTGGCCGGACAGCGCCTGGCCCTGCGCCGTCACGCCGGACATGCGCACCACGCGGTGCATGCGCTTGCCGTCGACCTCGGACACCAGCGTCACCGCGCAGAAGTCCAGGCCCGCCAGCTGCCGGGTGCTCTCCAGCACGGCCACGAACACCTGGTCGGGGCTGCCCGCGCGGTTGAGCTCCTCGATGGCGCGGAAGAACCGGTCCTTCTCGTCGCGTGTCTTGCGGATGTAGCTCATCACCCGCTCCACCTCGATGGAGCGCAGCACCTCGCCGGCAATGGTGGAGAGCAGCTTTTCGTCCTGGTCGCTGAAGGGCTCGTTCGCCAGCCGGTCCGCCACCAGCACGCCGCGCACCAGGCCGCTGGCCTCCAGGATGGGCACCGCGAGCAGCGCCTGCACCGCGGGGCCGCTGCCCTCGTAGTGCGTCACGCCCTTGAGCCCGTTCGGCGAGTTCATCCGCACCGGGGCGCGGCGCTTGAGCACGCCGCCGATGATGCCCTCACCCGCGTTGAAGCGCTCGCGCTGCACGCGCTCGGAGCCGGAGCGGCAGTCGTACAGCTTGAGGCTCCGGTCATCCGACGTGAGCAGGAACGCGGCGCAGGTGTACGTGCGCAGCCCCGTCTCCGCGATTTCGAGCGCGGCCTGCACGGCGCCTTCGATCTCCTTCACCGAGGCCACCAGCCACTTCTCGTCCGAGCTCATCCCGCTGAAGCTGTCCTGCGTACCGGACGACACCAGCCGGAAGGTGCGCGCCCGCTCCTCCACCTCGCGGATGCGCTTTTGCACCGCGTCGCTCTCCGCCCGGCGCGCGGCGGCGATGCGTGCCGCCAGCACCAGGTGGTAGAGGCCGGAGAACAGGGCCAGGAAGGCCGCGTGCGTCAGGTAGCCCGTGGCGTTGGGCACCGGACCGCCCAGGGTCACCAGCGCGTCGTACACCAGCGCCACGCCCAGCAGCGTGAGGCCCGCGTTGCGCGGCAGGAAGGCCACCAGGAACGCCATCAGCAGGTAGACGATGGGGAACAAGTCCCCGCCGCCAATGGCCACCACGACGAAGGCCGCGGAGAGGAGCGTGCCGCCCAGGTCCAGGTCATCGCGCAGGTCGACGACGGCGCCCACCGCGCCACGCATGGCCCGGCGCCAGGCGGCCACGGCGATGCCCACCAGGAGGCAGCCCACCAGGGCCGCCTCGGTCCACCCCAGGGTGTTCAGCCCCCGGAAGCCGCCGCGCGCCAGGTGGATGAATGTGGCGAGCGAGGCCGCGGCGGGAATGGACCGGACCGCGAGACGCAGCAACCTTCCGGGAGACGGAAACTCGGGAAGCGACGTCATGGAGACTCCAGGTGGAAGACGAGCTCGCCCGGCTTCACGAAGCCGAGCTCCTCACGCACGGCGCGCTCCAGCGCGGCCGGGTCCTTGCGCAGTGCGGCAATCTCATTGCGCAGGGCCTCGTTCTGAGCGGACAGGGTGCGGTTGCGGGCCTGCACCGACTCCACGTCCTGCCGGAGCGAGAGGTAGCGGCGGAAGCCCTTCGCGTCCACGACGGACACGAGGCTCAGGGCCGCAGCCAGCCCTACCGCCACCAACAGGAACTTTCGCCTCGCCGTCATGAACGCGGAGGACCGTACCAGTGGCCCCCTGCCCCGCAAGATTTCCGCTCCAGGCCTGTAGCAATGCCGGGGAACTAACTACTCGGGCTGGGCCAGGAGCTTCTCCACGGCCTTCGCCATATCGGCGTGGGATTCCACGCCATGCCAGCCGGCCACGGCCCGGCCACGGCGGTCCAACAGCACGGTGGTGGGCAGGCCCTGGATGGCCCCGAAGGCGCTGTGGCCTTCAATCATCGCCTGGTTCGCGACCAGCACCGGGTAGCGCAGCGCATAGTGGTCCGCGAAGGGGGCCAGGACCTTCTCCCCTTCCAGGTCCATGCCCACCGCTACCACCTGGAAGCCCCGGGGGCCGTAGTCCTTCTGGAGCGCCTCCAGCGTGGGCATCTCCGCCAGGCACGGGAAGCACCACGTCGCGAAGAACGAGACGAGCACCACCTTCCCGTCCAGCGCGCGCACGTCATGCGGCGTGGGCCCTACCGACGGCAGCGCCAGCGCGTTGAGGAAGGCATACCCCGCGTCCACCGGCCGAGTGCCCCGGCAGCCGGCCAGCGCCACCAGCGCCACGACGGCACCCCGTAGCAGCACGCGGGACATGGCGATCAGGCCTCCGAGGCGGCCGGCCCGGCCCGCTGACAGTCACGACACAGGCCGTACAGCTCCATCTTGTGCGACGTCACCTTGAAGCCGTGCTTGCGGGCCACGGCGTCCTGGAGCGCCTCGATGCGCTCGTTCTCGAACTCGATGATGGTGCCGCAGCGCGTACAGACCAGGTGGTCATGGTGGTCGCGCCCCGCGGCCGCCTCGTAGCGCGTCTGCCCGTCCCCGAAGTTGCGCGCGTGGGCCAGGCCACACTCGCTGAGCAGCTTCATGGTCCGGTACACGGTGGCGACGGACACCTTGGTATCCTGTTCACGCACCTTGTTCCACAGCTCCTCCACCGACAGGTGGCCTCCCACCGCGAAGAACGTGTCGATGATGAGGCTGCGCTGCCGCGTGCTCTTCAGGCCGTGCTGGGCCATGTAGCGGGCAAGCACCTCGTCCTTGTCCGGGTCGTCGTGGTGATGGCTGTGACTGTTGCTCATGTAAAAAATCCTTCAAAGTCGCCGCGGGTCCGCGCCATGCCTCGGGCGCACTTGGGTGGAGGCCCGCGCTGCCTCGCCCTCCGCTCTTGTTGTAACCAATTCGGCCAACTCTCGCGACCCGGCCATTTCCCAACAAAGGCGCCCCGCCGGAGAAGAAAACGTCACCGGCAGGTGTTGGCCTCCGGACGCGGCGGGCCTGATACTCCCGTCCCATCCTCCCCGCAACGCCTGGCGTGCGGCCCTGGGGAGGGCCTCCCCTCCCGTCCGCTCGTCCCCGCGACTTGCACTCGCCGTAGGCTGTTTAGATTGGAATCGGACTGGCTCATTGACACCTGTCTGTGGGCGAAGATAGAGGCATCCGCCCTCGTAAACGAGCATTTTTCCGCGACATTCATGAACAGTCCCTGGCAGAGAAGACGACAGCCCGACGACGTCCCCACCCCCGTGGCGGTTGCCGTCTCGGACTTCTGCCGGCGCGCGAAGGCACCCGCCCCGGCACCCGAGGTCCGCGAGGCGCTGGCCCTCCTGGCCGAGGCTGATGATTTCCGCGTCCGTGCACTGACGGACGGCGAACCCGAGGCGTCCCCTCTGGGGCCCTTCGCCGTCGTCGACATCCTCAACGGCACCCAGGCCTCCGTGGCCGCGCAGCGTCAAGCGTGCGGCTTCTACGAGGTCGCCCGCGAGCTGGCGCACGTGCGCGAGCAGAAGACGCCACCGCCCGCGCCGGCTCCCGCCGAGCCCCCCTCACCTTCGCCCCGCCGCCCGCCGCGGACGCGTCCGCCGGAAAGAAGGGCGGCAAGGCCGCGAAGGAGGACTTGGAGGCCACCGTCAAGGAGCGCATCGCCCCGCGAAAGCGCGCCCCCACGGAGGACACCCTGGGCTCGCCCGCCGACTTCGCCGAGGAGCCCGCCCTCTCGCGCAGGGACCTGCCGCGCCCCCGGGGCCGCTTCACCCGCGTGGAGGCGCCGCGCGCGTCCTTCATGGAGCTGACGCGCCTGACCGGCAAGCCCGTCGTGGAGGCCGCCATGGAGGCCGCCGACCACCGCTTCGCGCTGCTGCGGGCCCTGTCCCAGCGCTTCAATGGCGCGCGGGGCGAGCTGACGCAGGTGGATCTGGAGAACGTGCTCCGGGACCACGGGCTGATGGATGCGATGGTGGAGAAGGAGCGCCGCCGGTGCTGGACGGCTTCACCACCCAGCGGGGCGCCGCCGGCCGCGTGGCCTGGGCCCTGGGCCTGAGCCCGTCGGAGCTGCAGCGGCTGGTCTCCGTGCTGTCGCTGACGGAGGACGTGGAGGCCCTGCGCGAGCGCTTCCGCCGCGAGGCCCTGGCCACGCCCCACCTGACGCACCGGCTGGACCTGCTCGGGCGCGAGAAGTACCTGACCGACCTGGGCATCCAGAAGAAGTTCGCCGACACGCTCCGCAAGGAACTGGAGCGGCTCGTCGGCGACGTCCTGCACGATGCCGGAGACCTGCACGAACTGGCGGATGCCGTTGCCCGCAAGCACGGCGCCCCGTCCGAGCTCGTCTTCCGCGCCTTCGAGCGATTGGGACTGGCGGATGGACTGCGCAAGCAGTTGCTGGCCGGCTCCCGCTGACTCAACACCCTGACGAGGCACTGAGAACCATGCCCATCTACGAGTACTCCTGCCAGAGCTGTGGAAAGATGATCGACGTGCTGCAGAAGATCTCCGACCCCGCCCCTGCCACGTGCAGCGCGTGCGGCGCCGAGGGGTCGATGACCAAGGTCGTCAGCCGCTCGAGCTTCGTCCTCAAGGGCGGGGGCTGGTACTCCGACCTGTACAGCTCCACCAAGAAGGACGGCGGCAGCTCCTCGTCGAGCAGCAGCGCCTCCTCGTCGTCGAGCGCGTCCTCGCCGGCCAGCAGCGCGCCCAGCACGCCCGCTCCGGCCCCCGCGCCGGCGGCCTCGGCCGACAAGAAGTAGCCCCCGGCCCGCGCCCACCCGGGCCGGGCCCGCCGAAAATTCGCTCCGGGCATGGGAGCGGCGCACACTCACGCCCCGTGCCCTTCCCCCCTCCAAGCGTCCTCCCCGTCACTGCGCGCTGTGTGGCCATCCAGAGCTGACGGACACCCGCGGGCTCGGCCGTTTCCTGCTCGTCGCGGATCCTCATGGCCGCGGCCCCATCTGCCCGCCCCAGCGCGGATGCCGCGGCGGCAAGCGCGAGACGATGGAGCCATCCCCGCTGACGCAGCCAGCCCGGTGAGCTAATCAGGACACCTGCCGCGCCCTGTCCCCGCGGAGGTGCCATGCCGCTCGCCTCATTCCGAATCCTGTCCCTGTCCCTGCTGACCGTGCTTGGCGCGGGCTGTGCGTCCCAGACGCGCATGCCGCCCGAGGCGCGGGCCTCCCTCAACCAGACGCTCTCCGGCCCGGAGGCGGAGCAGTACCTCCGCGTCTCCAGCAACGTCACGCCGCTCTTCGGTGACGCCTCCAAGCGCCTGCTGACGCCCTACGCCCCCGAGGACGTCCGGCTCCTCGACGACACGAAGGGCGCCCCCATCAACCCGGGCGCCGTGGAGCGCGTGCTCCCCGCCGGGACGAAGCTGCGCATCACCCGCGTGGAGTTCCCCACCTCCTGGGTCATCACCGAGCGCGTCCTCTACAGCCCGCGCGCCTGGCCCTGGGTGTACCTCACGGAAGCCGGCGCACCCGCCAACGCGCCGCCGCTCATCCTGGTGATGCCGCCCAACCTGGACCGTCCGGAGGACTTCCGCACGGAGCTGGAGAAGTACCTGTCCGCGAGGGACCTGAAGCCCACGCTGGACGCGCTGCCGCCCGCGGTGCAGGAGGCCGTACGTGAGAAGCGACTGGTGGCCAACATGTCCATGGACGCGGCCCGCATGGCCTGGGGCCCGCCGGAGACGGTGCGGCGCTCCCTGGAAGGCACGTCCAGACTCGAGGAGTGGATCTACCCCGGAGGCCGCCGCCGCGCCTTCTTCACGGACGGACGCCTCGCGCGCGCCGAGGAGGGCGGCAACCCGGTCGTCCCCTGAGCGGACTTCGGCGAGCGCCGGCTAACGACGGCGGCGCTTGCCACCACCCCGGCCGCCACCACCGGACTTACGCGCGGCCTGGGCCTCTCCCGGGCGCGTCAGCCGGGGCAGGTCGCCGGCCATCACCGGCCAGAAATCACCCTTCTGCAGCTCGGCCACCAGTTCGGCCTGCGTCTGCACCGGCCGCTTGAAGAGCGTGGCGCCCCGGCCGACCTCGTCGAGCGACCCCCGGGCGTCACTGCCACCCACACAGGGGAGCTTCAGCGCTGCGGCTGCCTCCACGGCCAGGTCGTTGGACGTCTGCTTCACCCGGGCGTTGTAGCCCTCCACGGCGCTCAGCACGCCGAGGGAGCGGATGAAGTCCATGGCCGGATTCTGCGAGTCCCGGTCATAGGGCCGCGCGGCGACGATGGCGGCGCCCAGGGCCTTCACCTTGGGAAGACACTCGGCGGCGCTCCACGGCTTCTCGCGGTTGCTGCCCCACATCTGCACCGGCTCCGGGGCCAGCTCCGGCTTCGGGAAGAAGCACAGGTACTGTCCACGATCCGTCACCAGCTCCAGCCCGACGAAGACCTTGAGCTTCGACTTCGCGCCAATCTCGAAGAGCTCGTCGCAGCCGTCCTGGGTGTTCGTCTCGGTGAAGGCCACACCGTCCAGGCCGAACAAGGCGGCCCGCTCCAGCACGGCGCGAGGGTCCAGCTCGCAACCCTTGGACAGGTGGGAATGGGCGTGCATGTCGATGAGCATGGGCGCTGCTCCCTAACAGGCTCCCCCGAGCCCTGTCGAGCCTGCAACGCCCTGCCCGCGGCTCAGGCGAACGCGTAGGACTGGAAGGTACCCTGGGTGGCCTGGGTGTTCTTCTCCTCATAGGTGCGGATGAGGTACCCCATCAGCATCAGCGAGGACGTGTTCTCCAGCACCCGGGACGGGTCCTTGGAGATGAGGTTCGCACTGTAATTGAGGAAGAACTGGGCCAGCTCTTCACCTGCCTCCTTGACGATGAGCGCATTCAGCGCGGAGGGCTCCATCGTCCGGATGGTGTTGATGAAGTCTACGGCCAGGTCCTTCTTGGTCTTCATGTCCACGGGCCTTCCCCCTTCCCCACTCCGCCACCACTCGCGGCCCTCTGCCACGAGCGCCCCACGCAATCCGGTGCGACTCGAGCAACATAGGCACGGGCGGGAGACTGCAAACCCCCAGGCATGGACGATCAACATCCCCACAACAGGGAAGCCGGGTTTTTGACACCCCGGAACGACGCGTGCGATAACTTCCTATTGTCCTGAATCAGCACCGCACAAGGAGTGGCAGGCGATGTTCACGGGCGTGAAGGTCTTCTCCGCCACCAAGGCGAAGGAGCGCGAGGAGCTGGGTGAGAACGTCACCCGCTGGCTGAAGAGCAACTCCGACCTGGAGATTGTGGACCGGGTCGTGTGTCAGTCGTCCGACAACGAATTCCACTGCTACACGCTCGTGCTTTTCTACAAGCACGGCAAGAGCGAGCAGGCGGCCCCTCAGTCCTGAGTGGGATGCGCCGGCGGAAGGGGGACGGCCCACCCCTCCACCGGAACATCCCCACCCTGTTACTCCTGGTGGGGCACGTAGACAGCGACACCGCGCGGCGGGACGACCAGCACCGTCTCCGTGCCGGCAAGCTGCAGCGTCTGCCCGGAGAAGATGTCCACGTAGGTGCCGCTGCTCGCGGCCAGGCCTCCCATCAACTCCAACACCAGTGAGCGCTCCACGGCGCTCCGGTTGATGGCCACCAGAGCCCCCTTCCCGTCCGGCAGATCACGTTGGAACACGTAGAGGTCGTCCTCCACGCGCAGGGTCCGCCGCGCGCCCGTCTGCAGCGCCTCGTGCGCCCGGCGCGCCTGCCCCAGCTTCCGCACGAAGTCGAGCAAGTCCCGCTCCTGCGGCGCAAGCGCGCTGCCGAAGCGCATGAAGCGGCGGTTGTCCGGATCAGCCGCGCCCGGCAGGCCGACTTCATCGCCGTAATACACCAGCGGCACGCCCGGCTGCGTCAGCACGAAGGCGAAGGCGTACTTCATCTTCTCGAAGGCGGCCGGATCCGTCACCACCGTGGACGGGCGGTTGGGACCGAAGGGATCACTCCCTTCCCCGTGCAGTTGCCCCGCGGCCTGGGAGATGAAGCGCGCCACGTCGTGGTTGCCCAGGAAGGGCGAATTGAGCGTTCCCGGCACATAGGCCTCCTCGTTGGCGCGCACGGCGTCGTCCACACGCTGCAAGCCCTTGCCGTCCGCGAAGGCCTCGCGCACGGGCCAGTACAGGGGGAAGTCGAACTGGCCGTCCAGCTCTTGCGGGCTGATGTAACGGGCAATCTGTGAGCGCCCATCCGTGAAAACGTACGTCTCGCCCACCAGGTAGAACTCGGTGCCCGTCATCGCGGTGATGTCATTCAGCTTCCCGCGGATGGTGCGCCCGGCCACCTGCTCCATGTGCTTCACCGCGTCCATGCGGAAGCCGTCGAAGTCCGCCTGCTCCAGCCACCAGAGCGTGTCCGCGGCAAACTGGTCCACGAAGTCCGACGAGCGCCAGTTGAAATCCGGCAGGTAGTCCGTGAACTTGCAGGTGAGGCGCTTGGCTTCCCAGTCGCAGTCCTGCGTGCCACACACGCAACTGGCGGCGGTGTTGAACCAGCCGTCCCGCGCGTGGTTCGCCCAATATGGGTGCTCCTCGTGGACATGGTTGAGCACCAGGTCGGCGATGACGCGGATGCCCCGCTTGTGCGCGGCCGCCGTGAGCGCGCGCAACTCCTCCAGCGAGCCGAAGCGGTGCTGCGTCTCGCGGGGCTTCGACGGCCAGTAGCCGTGATAGCCGGTGTAGTACTTGCCGCCGGTGCCGACGAAGCGCCCCTCGGGATTCTGATCCACGGGGGAGATCCACAGCGTGCGGATGCCCAGCGCGTCGAAGTACCCCTCCTCCAGCTTCTGGGTGATGCCCGCGAAGTCCCCGCCAAGATAGTTGGCGATAGGGTCCACGTCCGCCACCGGCGCGTCGTTCTCCAGCCGACCATTGTGGAAGCGGTCCGTGAAGGCGAAGTACATCAGCCCCGAGTCCCAGCGGAAGCGCTCCGGCTCCACCCAGAACGGCAGGTAGAGCGACTCCGCCTCGCGGCCCTGGCGGTCCTTGGCCACCACCTTCACGTGGTGCTTGCCCTGCTCCAGGCCCTGCACGTTCAGGCGGAAGCGGCCGGTGGCGGCGTCATAGGCGTCCGGCCGGGGCGTGCCGTCCAGCGACAGCACCATGCCATCGACCGCCGGGCCAGCCTTGTCCGTCCCATCGAGGAAGGAGACGGCCACGTCCAGCGAGCCCTCGGGCGTTACCGTGAAGCGGTTCAGCTCCAGCACGGGCTGGCGGCAGTCCGGGACGATGACGCGCGAATACTCCTCCGCGCGAACCCAGCGCGAGTACGGGTTCTCCGGATCCATCTCCTGCTTGTCGCCCACCACGAAACGGTAGCCGTAGGCGCGCGGCTCCAGCCCTTCCAGGCGGAGCGTGAACACGCCGTCACCCCGGTCGGTCATGGGCTGAGCCGGGGAGGCGAAGTTGTTCCATTCCCCCACGACCTGAACGGTGCCCGCCACGGACCGCTGCGGTGCGTAGGTCAACGTCACGTCGCAGGTCCGGACTGGGATGGAGTCAGACTCACCACATGCGGCTGCCATCAGCAGCGCAGGGAGCGTCAGGCGTCGAGGAAGGCGGAAACGCTTCATGCGAGCCCCCTTGTACGGGAGGCTCGCTCGCTTTTCCAAGCCCCCGGCGGGGAGCCGGGTGATTCAATGCGTCGAATCGTGGACGCCCGACCTAGCGGGCTTCGTATTCCTGCAGAATGCGCAGGACGGTGCTCGCGAGCGGATGGTCCGACGGGGCCAGCTCCAGGAAGCGGTGGTAGTTGCGAGCCCCCTCGTCGATTCGCCCCAGCTTCACCTCCACGGCCCCCAGCAGCAGGTAGCACTCGGCGTTGCCGGGCTCGAGCCGGGCGCACTCGCGGGCGGCGTTCCGCGCGTCGGTGTACTTCCCCTCACGCTGGAGGGCCCGCCCGGCGGTGAGCACCCGGTGCGCGGGCCCCACCGTCACCGGCGACACCGCCAGGGCGTTGCCCGGCTCGCCCAGCAACACCGCATGGGCCTGCCGCGTCTGTCCTCGAGCGCCCGTGCCAGCCGCGTGAACGACCTTGCCGCTCCGCGATCCGGAGACCGGACGCGCCACGCTGGAACGCCCGGCCGCGACCTCGACTGCGTCAACCGGCGTGTCGGCGCTTCCCGACACCTCATCGTCATCCGCGTTCTCGACCATGGCCTCGGAGGCCCGCGAAGGCCCCTCCTCCGCGGCCGGGGGTTTCGAGGGCGCGGCCATGGGTGGGGCGGCAGACAACGCGGGCGGAATGATCCGCTGCGCCTCGGGCGGCCCGAGCGCGCGCGCCTCTTCCTTGGCGGCAGCCAGCACGTCGGAGCCCACCCGCGTCACCGCCACCCCGGCGAGCACCGCGGCCACCACCAGGCCGACACCGGCCACCCACTGGGAGCTGCTGCTGCCTTCGGCGAACAGGCCCACCCGCGTCGCACGCGGCGCGGGAGCCTCCTTCTCCGCGTCGTCCACCTCGACGGGTCCGCTCTCCTCGGTGCGGTCGTCCGGCTCCAGGCCCAGCGCTGGCACACCGTGCTGCGTGGGCGCGGGCAGCGGGGGCGCCTCGCGCCAGATGGACATCTCCTCCGAGAAGGAGGCCGGCACCCGGGCATCCATCCCGAGCGCCTCCAGGTCCGGGCGGTACAGCTCCCGCAGCAGGTACCCCACGGACATGGGCGAAAAGCGCGGGGTGGTCGAGTAGAGGAACCCGGCCAGGGCATCCCCGAGCGCATGGGCGGACTCGAAACGGGAATCCTTCTGGAGCGCGAGCGCCTGCTGGATGATGGCGTCCAGCGCCACCGGGACGTCGGACCGTACCTGTCGCGGCGAGGGCAGCGGCTGGCCGCTGTTCAACCGCCGCAACACCGTGTGGACCTGGCCCTCCAGCGGCAGCCGGCCGCAGAGCATCTGGAACAGCACCACGCCGGTGGCCCAGACGTCCGTGCGGGCATCCACCGCCTCCCCCCGCGCCTGCTCCGGCGAGAAGAACAGGTACTTCCCCTTCACCACGCCGGGCTCGGTGTTGAAGCTGCGCAGGGAGCGCGCCTTCGCGATGCCGAAATCGACGATTTTGACCTGCCCCTCGTAGCCGATGAGGACGTTGTCGGGGGAGATGTCGCGATGGACGATGCCCAGCGGCTCGCCCTTCTCGTCACTGCGAGTATGGGCGTAGTGCAGGCCGCGGCACATCTCCATGGCGATGAAGACGGCAATGGGCACCGGCAGGGCGTGGAAGCCGGAGCGCAGCGCCCGCTTCAGGATGCGGTTCAGCGGATGGCCTTCCACCAGCTCCATGGCCAGGAAGTACTGCCCGTCCACCTTCCCGAAGTCGAAGACCTGGGCAATGGCCCCGTGCGACAGCGTGGCGGAGATGCGCGCCTCGCTGATGAACATGGACACGAACGCTTCGTCGTTGGCGTACTCCGGGAGCACCTTCTTGATGAGCACGGACTTGGTGACGCCCGCCGCGCCCCGGAGCCGGGCGCGCCACGTCTCCGCCATGCCGCCCTGGCCGACCCGCTCTTGAAGTTCATACCGGCCGAATCGTTCTCGTGGCGCACTTGCCATCGCGGGTGACACCCCCTTTCAAACTTTACCGTATTACCCGGGAATGCGGAGGCAAACCCCTGCAAAGCGGCTGTGATATCGTCCGCGCCGTGGCGAGTCTGGGAGATGAGGACGGGGACGACGAGTTGGTCCGCACCGATGCGTTGCCGGCCATTCGTGTCCAACGGGTACGTACCCGGTTGGTGGTGTTGTCGGGTCCGGACGCTGGCCGCGACTGGCCGCTGATGCCGGGACGCTATCGCGTGGGGTCGGGCCGGGATGCGGACATCCTCCTGTCGGACCGGGCGGTGTCGCGCCAGCACCTCATCCTCGAGGTGAACGAGAGTGGCGTGCGCGCGGTGGACCCGGGCTCGCGCAATGGATCCTATTGCGAAGGCATGCGCTTCCAGGAGCTGGAGGTGCGCACGGGCGCGGTCCTCAAGCTGGGCACCACCGAGCTGAAGCTGATGCCGGAGAGCGAGCGGCCCCGGGCGCGCCCCCTGTCCGCGCGCAGCGCCTTCGGCTCACTGGTGGGAAACAGCCGCCGCATGCGGGAGCTCTTCACGCTGCTGGAGCGGCTGTCGGCGGGTGAGTCGGACGTGCTCATCCAGGGTGAGACGGGCACGGGCAAGGAGCTGTGCGCGGAGGCCATCCACACGCACAGCCCGCGGGCCCGGGGGCCTTTCGTCATCGCCGACCTGGCGGGCATCGCCCCCTCGCTGCTGGAGAGCGAGCTCTTCGGACACGTGAAAGGCGCCTTCACGGGCGCGCACTCCGACCGCGCGGGCGCCTTCGAGCGCGCCCACGGCGGCACGCTCTTCCTGGACGAAGTCGGCGAACTGCCGCTGGAAGTCCAACCCCGCCTGCTGCGCGCGCTGGAGCGCCGACAGGTGAAGCGCGTGGGCTCCAACGACTACCGCACCTTCGACGTGCGCGTCGTCGCGGCCACGCACCAGGACCTGGAGGGCTCGGTGCAGGCCGGGCGCTTCCGTGGTGACCTCTTCCACCGGCTCGCGGTGCTCCGCGTCGGCCTTCCGCCGCTGCGGGAGCGACTGGAAGACGTGCCGCTGCTCGTCGATACGGTGCTGCAGCGGATGGGGCGTCCGCCCAGCGCGCTGTCGGACCAGACGCGCGCCCTGCTCGCCCAGTACCCGTGGCCGGGCAACGTGCGCGAGCTGCGCAACGTGGTGGACCGGGTGGTGAACCTGGGCGACGAGGCCCTGCCGGACATCCCGGACCTGCCTTCCCCCCCGAGGACCCCACCACCCTGCCGCCGCCTTCGGACGACCCGGAGAGCACGCGCCCCATCTCCCTGGACCTCCCCTTCAAGGAAGCCAAGGACCGCATCATCGAAGGCTTCGAGCGCGACTACCTGCGCGCCCTCATCGACCGCTGCGAGGGCAACGTGTCCCGCGCGGCCCGTGAGGCGGGCATCGACCGCGTGTACCTGCGCAAGCTGCTGCGCAAGCACGGCCTGGACACGTCACCGGCGTAAGTGGGTGTGGGCCTCCAGGCCCCCTGCTTTCGCGGCGACATCTGCAGGGTCGCGTGGCCGGATGTTTCCGGGCCGGGTCATTACGTGTCGAACGGCCCGGTATTCCAGCGGGCCCTATTCTGGGACGTGCCGACCATGACGATTCGCTCGCGCCTACGCTCGACCCTGTTGGCCCTGCTACCCATCGCCCTGCTCCCGCTGATGGCGTGTGGTGGCAACGAGGGCAAGGTCACCCTGCTTCTGACCGACGCACCAGGAGACGACATCCGCACCGCTGTCGTCACCATCTCCGAAATCTATCTGCAAGGCGGCGACGGCGAAGGTGGCCGCGTGGTGCTGCGTGATACCCCCGCCACCGTGAGCTTGCTGGAGCTCGCCAACTCCACGTCCGAACTGGTGTCTGACGCGGTGGTCCCCAATGGCGACTACTCCGAGCTCCGCTTCGTCATCACCGGTGGCTACATCGAGGTGGCGAATGCGGACGGCGCGTCGACCGTGTTCGCGTCGTCAGCCGACTACGCCGGCCTGCCCGCGGGCACGCAGGTGGACGGCCAGCTTCACATGCCCAGCTTCGGCACGTCCGGGCTGAAGGTGAAGTTCTCTGAGAAGCTGACCATCGAAGGCGAGCAGAAGGTGCTGCTCGTGGACTTCGACGTCGGCCAGAGCTTTGGCAAGGAAGCCGGCAACGCGGGCAAGTGGGTGATGCATCCGGTCATCAAGGCCGCCGAGGTGACGGCCTCCGGCAGCATCCGCGTGACGGCGGACACGGCCCCGACGGTGACGCTGCCCGTGGTGGACGGCCACCAGGTGACGCTGGGCGACTTCAACGCGGTGATGACGAACGAGGCGGGCAGCAGTGAGCGGCTGGCGCTGACCGACGAGGACGGCGACGGCACCTACGAGGCGGTCTTCAAGTTCCTCATCCCGGGCACCTTCACGGTGCACCTCGAGCCGCCCTCCTACGTCAGCGCCTCCACCGCGCCCGACCAGCCGGTGACGGTGGAAGTGGGTTCGGGCCGCGACGT
The DNA here is from genome assembly GCF_032612255.1 of Myxococcus sp. MxC21-1. Classification (NCBI taxonomy): domain Bacteria; kingdom Pseudomonadati; phylum Myxococcota; class Myxococcia; order Myxococcales; family Myxococcaceae; genus Myxococcus; species Myxococcus sp. MxC21-1. The sequence continues at coordinate 4,280,706 of NZ_CP123278.1, read as the reverse complement.
GGCGAATCACTTCACGATTACGGGTGCGACCCAGCAGTAGCGCGGGCGCGACCTGCACACGGTTACGTGGGGACTGGCGCGGGGTCGGTTCCCAGGGCGAGGCGTCGGGGCAAGTATCCCGACGCCTCGTTTTTTTCTGTGTCACCCAGGCACCGAGTGCACGCCCCCCGGCCCCGACGCAGACCACGCCGCGTCGACGGCCGTTCAGTAGACGACGAGCGCCTGCGGCGCGTGGTAGCTGACGATGGTCAGCACCGGGATGCGCGGCGCTTCGTCATCGGTCTCCGCGCCGCCCGACGTGAGGCGGACACCGTCGAAGCGCGCGAGGATGACGTAGTCGCGCCGGGTCTCCAGGAACGGGTCGGCGCTCGCCAGACGACCGAGTGCCTCGCGGCCCGTCTCGTCGGAGATGTTCTCCACGAAGCGCCGCGTGGTGTTGCGGCCGGAGCGCTCGGACGTGCTCACCGTGCCCCCGACCCGCCCTGGCCCCGTGAGCACGGACTGCCCGGCCAGGTCACCCGAGTACGAGGTGACGGAGTCGATGCGCTCGCCATGGCCCACGACCTCGTCCGTCTGGACGGAGCTGAGGGCCTGCTCCACCAGCCACACCGTGGAGCGCTCACCTTCCGAGCGCTGGTCCGCGACCTGCGCGCGCAGCAGCACGTAGCGGCCCTTGTACGTGTCCGGCCGGTCCATGGCGGAGGCCAACGAGAAGATGGGGATCTGCTTCTCCTGAAGGTAGCGCAGCTCGCCCGTCACGCTGCCACCGCGCTGGGCCACGACGCGGGCAATGAGCTTCGCGCCTTCGGGACGCACGCTCAGGTCCTGCGCCCAGGCGCGGCCCAACAGCGCGTTGAGCTGGGTGAAGGGCGTGTGCTCGATGCAGGCCTTCAGGCCATCCCACGCCTCATCCCGCGAAGCGCCCTGGAGGCGCCGAGCGGCGGCTTCACACACGGCCGGGTTGGCGTACCGGGCGGCGAACGCCTTGGGGTCCGAGGTGGGACTGGGCGCGGGCGGCTCCGGCGGAGGCCTGGCGACGAACACCTCCTCCTTCGGATGAGGCGCGTCCTCCGACCACGTCACGTGGGAATGCGAGGCGCCGCAGCCGGCGGCGAACGTGCCCATCAGGGCCCAGGAGGACAGCTTCCAGGAAGGACGGCGCATGGGCGGAACTCCTAGAGGGAAGCGGAGCCAGGGCTGGCGGAGCGGTTACGCTGCTGGACGGTGGGCGCGGGGTGCGCTCCGGGGCGGGGCAGCGGCAGCACGACGGCGCACGCATCCGCGCACCTGTCACTCAGGCACGCCTGCGTCTGGGGCGCGGTGGCCTGCTGGGCGACCTCGGCATAGCAGCGGTCCGCGGTGCCCGGGCAGTTGGCGCGGGCGGCGCACTCGCAGCACGGCGAGGCCACCGTGGCCATGAACTGCACCTCTTGAAGGACGTTGGCCAGCGCGCGGTAGCAGGAGCGAGCGCCGGGAGCAAAGCGGCCCTTGGCGTCCACCACGAACGACGTGCCTTCCAGTCCGCACTGGTCCACGGCGGTGATGTAGCGCCGCTCACAAAGCGCGGTGAGCGTCGCGTCCGGGCGGCCCTCACGGATGTTGCCCACCGCCTCCGTGCACAGCGCGCGGGCCACGTCCTGGAGGATCTTCTTGTTGGACGCGTCCTGCGAGTCGCTGGGCGCGCCCGCGGACAGGTCCGCCTCGAACACGCATTCCTTCCCAGCACGCAGGGTGTCCACGGTGCAGGACCACGCGGTGGGGGACTCATCCGCGACAGGGGGCGCCGCGAGCGCTTCAGGCGGAATCGCTGGCGCGCTGGAGTCCGGCGCCGAGCCCAACAGGAAAAGGGAGACGAGGATCGCCTTCATGGACATGGCAGGTTAGGACGGCGCCTCGCCGGGCACAAACCGTCCCGCCACAACTGTTCCGCGAACCGTGGCGTGCTCCCCTTCCCTACCTCCTCCGCGCCGAACCGACGTCCACCTCCGAACGAAGCGGAGGCCTCGGAGCCCTGGAGCATCCGCCTCGGGGCACGCATGATGGCGCCGGTTTCCTTGCAAGGGGTGGATGGTGGGACGTGCGGACGACGCGGCGTGGCGGCCATATGAAGACGGGGGCTCCATCGGGTGGATGGGGACCCAGGGCGGCACCATCGCGCGGGATGAGGACTTCGGCGGCCTGGCGCGGCTCACCTACGAGTTGGATGACACCCGCTCCTTCCACGCCATCGCCTGCTCCGTCACCGGTTGGCTCCTCTACCACCGCTTCTTCGACAACGCGGCGGCGGCCACCGCCGCCTTCGAGGAGATGAAGCCCGCCTTGGAGGCGCTCCTCACGCAGCTTCCCGAAGGAGGGCCAACGTCTCCCGCGAACACCCGCCTCGCGGGGCCTCTGCTGGCGGCCTTCACCGTCCGTCATGGATAGAGAATCCAGAGCGAAATGACCTGGCCCGCGAGCGCCATCGGGCGTTAGTGACGGGCCCGCCATGGCCTCCCAGCGCATCCACGAAGAAGACAGCTTCGAGAACGAAACCTTCGCCGACCTGAACCTCCAGGAGACGGACCTGGGCGGGAAGGAGTTCTACCGCTGCACGTTCCGCAACTGCACCCTGCAGGAGAGCCGCTGGACGAGGACTCGGATGGAGTCCTGCGTCTTCACCGGTTGCGACCTCACGCGAGCCCGGTTCACGGAGACGTCCCTGCGCGACGTGCGCTTCGAAAGCTCCAAGCTGATGGGCATCGACTGGACGGACGTGGGCACCTTCCCCGAAGTCACCTTCGACGGCTCCAACCTGCGCTACTGCACCTTCGCGGGGCTCAGCCTGCGGAAGACGGCGTTCCTGCGCTGCACGGCGCTGGAGATGAACTTCATCGACACGGACCTGTCCGAGTCGGACTTCAGCGATTCGGATATCACCGGCAGCAACTTCCGCGGCTGCACGCTCACGAAGGCGGACTTCGGAACCGCGCAGGGCGTGTTCATCGACCCCGCGCGCAACCGGGTGAAGGCCACGCGCATCCCCGTGGAGGCCGCTGTGAACTTCGTCCAGACGCTCGGGCTCGTGGTGTCCGGCTACGGTGAGGGCCCGAAGGCGAAGACGGAGCGCAAGAAGGGCCGTTCCTGACCGACCGGCATGGGGGCTAGGCGTGGGGGCGCAGGATCTCCAACAACGCCCCCAGCTTCTCCAACGCGAGCCGCGCACGGGTCTTCACCGTGCCCAAGGGGTCTCCGGTGCGCTCGGCAATCTCCCGCTGGGAGAGGCCCTCGAAGTAGGCAAGCTCCACCACCGCCCGCTGGTCCGGAGGAAGCTGGGCCAGCGCCGCCATCACGCGAGCACGTGCCTCCCCTGGCTGACCGCTTCGTCCGGCGCGGCGGGCGCGGCGCTGACCGGAGGCTCCTGCTGCACGGCCCCCTCCACCACGCGGGCCGCCGTTCCCTGCGCCCGCAGCCGGTCGATGGCGCGCGTGCGCACAATCGTCGTCACCCAGGCCTCCAGGCCGCCGCGTTCTGGATTGAACTCTCGGGCGCGCCGCCAGACCTCCAGGAAGGTCTCCTGCAACACCTCTTCCGCGTCAGCGTGGGTCGGTAGCAACCGCAACGCGATGGCGAAACACCGTCCGCCGCAGCGCGCGTAGACGTCGCGCATGGCCTGCGGGTTTCCCATGGCGATCTGCCGGAGGAGGGCCCGGTCCAGCGCTGGGTCGCTTGCTCGGGGCACAGCGGAGGAAGGAGGCGCCATGTTCGTCCCGGATAGCTCAAACGGCAGGGCAGTTCCCAGCTTCAAGTATCGGCAGGCGGGCACCCGGGCGCGCCGTGCCTTCCAGGGTGGGCAGTGCCCGCCCCCATCCTTAACGTTGACGAGCCAACGCGGCTGGCACGGAAGGCGTCCAGCATCGACAACAGCCGCGATTCGCCGCGAGGCAATCACAACCCAAGACCTATAAGGGCCGCCAGCCACCATGACTGAACGACTCGGAAGCGTATTCATCGAGGGAGTCAGCCCCGAGCTGGACGCGGGACGTCACGCCGTGAAGCGCGTCGTGGGAGAGCGGTGCACCGTCAAGGCCGATGTCTTCAAGGAAGGCCATGACGTCCTCGTCGCCGTCGTCCGCTGGCGCCAGGTGACGCCCAGGGCGCAGCAGACCGACTGGGAGGAAGTGCCCATGCGCTTCCTCGGCAATGACCGGTGGGAAGGCGAATTCCCCCTGACGCGGAACGGCCGCTACGAGTACACGATTGAGGCCTGGCCAGACCTCTTCCGGACCTGGACCTCCGAGCTGAAGCGCAAGGTCGACGCGGGCCGCGACGTGCGCAGCGAGTTGCTGGAAGGCGCCGCCTTGCTGGAAGGCGCCGCCGCCCGTGCCCGTGCGGCGAAGCAGCCGGACGACGCGCGCGTGCTGGACGAAGCGGCCGTCCGGCTGCGACAGCCCCTCCCCGGACCTCCTCGCCGTGGCCCTGGCCCCCGAGCTGGCCGACGTGGCCTCGACCCATCCGGACCGCTCACTGGCTCGCCGCTACGACAAGGTGTTGGAGGTCTTCGCGGACCGGGAGAAGGCCCGCTTCAGCGCGTGGTACGAATTCTTCCCGCGTTCGGCGAAGCGCGACGGCGTCACCCACGCCACGTTCCGCGACGCGGAAGGCTGGCTGCCGTATATCCAGCAGCTCGGCTTCGACACCGTCTACCTCCCGCCCATCCACCCCATTGGCCGCACGGCGCGCAAGGGCAAGAACAACAGCCTCACCGCGGCGCCTGACGACGTGGGCAGCCCCTGGGCCATTGGCGCCTCGGAAGGCGGCCACAAGGCCGTGCACCCGAAGCTGGGGACGCTGGAGGACTTCCGGCACTTCGTGGAGACGGCGCAGGCCCACGGCATCGAGGTGGCGCTGGACCTGGCCTTCCAGTGCTCGCCGGACCATCCGTACGTGAAGGAGCATCCGGAGTGGTTCCAGCACCGGCCGGACGGCACCATCAAGACGGCGGAGAACCCGCCCAAGCGCTACGAGGACATCGTCAACTTCGACTGGATGGGCCCCGCGCGTGAGTCGCTCTGGGCGGAGCTGGAATCCGTCGTCCTCCACTGGGTGAAGCAAGGGGTGAACACGTTCCGCGTGGACAACCCGCACACCAAGCCCACGCAATTCTGGGCCTGGCTCATCCGACGCGTGCAGGAAGCCCATCCCCAGGTCCTCTTCCTGTCCGAGGCCTTCACCCGTCCCAAGGTGATGAAGGCCCTGGGCAAGGTGGGCTTCACCCAGTCGTACACCTACTTCACCTGGCGCAACTTCAAGGGCGAGATCCAGGAGTACCTGGAGGAAATCACCCAGCCGCCGGTGTCCGACTACTTCCGCGGCAACCTCTGGCCCAATACGCCGGACATCCTCCCGGAGTTCCTCCAGAACGCGGGGCCCGGTGCCTTCCGTCTGCGCGCAGCGCTGGCCGGTACGCTCTCCTCCGTGTGGGGCATGTACTGCGGCTACGAGCTGTGCGAAGGCCGCCCCATCCCGGGCAAGGAGGAGTACACCGATTCGGAGAAGTACCAACTGGTCGCGTGGGACCTGGACCGGCCCGGCAACATCCGGGATTGGATTGCGCGCCTCAACGCCGCGCGCCGCACGCACCCGGCGCTGCACCAGTACGGGACGCTGCGCTTCTTCTCGTCGAACAACGACCGAGTCCTCTTCTACGGCAAGCGCACGCCAGACGGCGGCAGCACGGTGCTGATGGCGGTGAGCCTGGACCCGTATGCCGCCCAGGAGGCGCTGCTGCACGTGCCACTGGAGTGGCTGGGCGCGCGCCCTGACGAGACGTATCAGGTGCACGAGTTGATGTCGGACCAGCGCTCGCTGTGGCAGGGTCCGGACGTGCAGGTGCGCCTGACGCCCGAGCAGCCCGCGGCCCTCTGGGCCGTTCACCGGTTCCGCCGCACCGAGAACGCGTTCGACTACTACGAGTGACAACCCGAGAGGCGTAATGGACCTGGATCCCCTCTGGTACAAGAAAGCCCTTATCTACGAGCTGCACCTGCGTGCCTTCCATGACTCCAATGGCGACGGCCACGGGGACATCCCCGGTCTGATTGAGAAGCTTCCGTACCTCCAGGACCTGGGCATCAACTGCCTCTGGTTGCTGCCCCACTACCCTTCGCCGCTGCGCGATGACGGCTACGACATCGCGGACTTCTACGGCGTCCACCCGGACTACGGCACGCTCGCGGACTTCCAGCGGCTGGTGGATGAGGCGCACAAGCGCGACATCCGCGTCATCACCGAGCTGGTGGTGAACCACACCAGTGACCAGCACCCCTGGTTCCAGGAAGCGCGCAGCGACCCCAACAGCCCCAAGCGCAACTGGTACGTCTGGAGCGACACCGACGAGCAGTACAAGGGCGCGCGCATCATCTTCCTGGACACGGAGCGCTCCAACTGGACGTGGGATCCGGTGGCCAAGCAGTACTTCTGGCACCGCTTCTTCAGCCACCAGCCGGACCTCAACTACGACAACCCCGAAGTGCAGGAAGCCATGCTGGACGTCATGCGCTTCTGGCTCAACATGGGCGTGGACGGGTTCCGCTGCGACGCCGTGCCCTACCTCTTCGAGCGCGAAGGCACCAACTGCGAGAACCTCCCGGAGACGCACGCCTTCCTCAAGCGCCTGCGGAAGACCATCGACTCCGAATACAAGGGGAAGATGCTGCTGGCGGAGGCGAACCAGTGGCCCGCCGACGTGCGCGTGTACTTCGGCGACGGCGACGAGTTCCACATGGGCTTCCACTTCCCGGTGATGCCCCGCCTCTACATGGCGGTGCGCCGCGAGGACCGCACGCCCATCGTCGAAATCATGCAGCAGACGCCGGACATTCCGGACAACTGCCAGTGGGCCATCTTCCTGCGCAACCATGACGAGCTGACGCTGGAGATGGTGACGGACGAGGACCGGGACTACATGTACCGGGAATACGCCACCGACCCACGCATGCGCATCAACCTGGGCATTCGCCGCCGGCTGGCGCCGCTGATGGACAACGGCCGCCGGCGCATCGAGCTGATGCACAGCCTGCTCTTCACCCTGCCCGGCACGCCCGTCCTCTATTACGGCGACGAGATTGGCATGGGCGACAACATCTACCTCGGCGACCGCAACGGCGTGCGCACGCCCATGCAATGGACGGGAGACCGCAACGCGGGCTTCAGCCGCGCGGACTACGCACGCCTGTACGCGCCCGTCATCGCCGACCCGGTGTACGGTTATCAGTCCATCAACGTGGAAGCCCAGGAGCGGGTGAAGTCCAGCCTCCTGCACTGGGTGAAGCGGATGATTCGCATCCGCCAGCGCTACCCCGTCTTCTCGCTGGGGAACCTGCGTTTCCTCCAGACGGACAATCGCAAGGTGCTGGCCTTCATCCGTGAATGGGAGGGCCAGACGGTTCTGGTGGTGTGCAACCTATCGCGCTTCGCCCAGCCCGCGGTGCTCGACATGCGTGAGTGGGAGGGCGCCGTGCCGGTGGAGCTGATTGGAGAAACCCCCTTCCCGCGGGTGAGTGAGCTTCCATATCAGCTCTCCATGGGCCCCTTCATGTTCCTGTGGTTCCGGCTGGACAGGTCCCAGCAGGTGAGGAGCCTCGAATGACGACCCTCGACTTGACCAAGCTCCCTGAGTACCTCAAGCACCAGCGCTGGTTCAGCGGCAAGGCCTGGCCCATCAAGCACGTCACGGTGATGGACCACGCCGCCGTCGAATCGGGCGGCTGCTCCTTCAGCCTCGCCGTGGTGGAGGTCATCTACGAACTGGGCAGCCCGGAGCGCTACCTGCTGCCCGTCCATCCCTCCACCGAAGGCGTGCGAGACGCGCTGGAGAGCGACGAATGCCTGCGCGGCCTCTTCGACCTCATCCGAACCGGAGGCCAGGTGGCGTCCGCGTCCGGCCGCGTGCAAGGCGAATGGATTGGCGGGCAGGACGGCTTGCTCGCGCTCCCCGCGTCACCGGAGGTGCGGCGGCTGCAGGTGGAGCAGAGCAACACCTCGGTGGTGCTGGGTGAGCAGGTCATCCTGAAGATCATCCGCAAGCTGGAAGCCGGCGTGAACCCGGAGCATGAGGTGGGCCGCTTCCTCGCGACCAAGACGTCGTTCCGCGCCACGCCTACGCTGTTGGGCGCGCTGCATCTGGAAGGGGCGGCGGGCGCGACGCTCGCGGTGGCCCACCGCTTCGTGCCGGATGCGACGGACGGCTGGAAGTACACGCTGGACCGGCTGCGCCAGGAGCGCGCCGTGGGTCCGCGCTTCCAGTCGGAGATGCGCGACCTGGGCTCGCGTCTGGGCGAGCTCCACCTGGCGTTCGCCTCAGCGACCGACGAAGACCCGGCCTTCACGCCGGAGCCACTGTTGCAAGAGGACCTCCAGCGCTGGAGCGCCTCCATCGTCGGGGAGCTGGGCGTGACGCTGGCGGACGCCAGCCGGCAGAACCCGGAGTTGGAGAACCGGCGCGAGGACCTCATCGAGCACGCGAAGCGCCTGGCGCAGGTGCCGCCCTCCGGCCAGAAGATTCGCATCCACGGCGACCTCCACCTGGGGCAGGTGCTGCGCGCCAACAGCCAATGGCTCATCTTCGACTTCGAAGGCGAGCCCGCGCGCTCCTTCACCGCCCGCCGGGAGAAGTACAGCGCGCTGCGCGACGTGGCGGGGATGATCCGCTCGTTCGACTACGCGGAGGCGACGGTGGCGCTGGAGGGTGGCACACCCCACGAGCGCATCACCACCATCCGCGACGCCTTCGTGGAAGGGTACCGGCAGGTGACGCGCGGCGCGCCCTTCCTGCCCGCGGACGCCGACAGCTTCGACGTGATGCTGCGTGCGTTCGAGCTGGAGAAACTCCTCTACGAAGTGCGATACGAAATGCAGAACCGGCCCGACTGGGTGCGCATCCCCCTCCAGGCCCTCTTGCGTATGGAGGCATCCAAGTGAGGAAGCCAGCCGACAAGGCCCAGGTCGACGCGGAGCTTCAGCGCGTCGTGGAGCTGAGGCATCCGGAGCCGCACTCTGTCCTGGGCATCCACCCGGATGGGGATGGCGTGGTGATTCGCGCCTTCCGCCCGGACGCCGTGGCCATCCACGTGCTGCCAGAATCCGGCGGGCGCGTCGCGATGACGCACCGGCTGGGCGGCGTCTACGAGGCCCGCATCAACGGCAAGGACCAGACGTTCAACTACTTGCTGGAGGTGGAGTACCCCGGCAAGCGCGTCTTCACGCTTCGCGACCCGTACAGCTTCCTCCCCACCCTGGGGGAGATGGACCTGTATTACGCCGGTGAAGGCCGCCACGAGCGCCTCTGGGAGCGCATGGGCGCGCACCTGCTGCACCACCACGGCGTGCGCGGCACCTCGTTCGCGGTGTGGGCCCCCACGGCAGCGGGCGTGTCCGTGGTCGGTGACTTCAACGGCTGGGACGGCCGGTTGCACTCCATGCGCCGCATGGGCTCCTCCGGCATCTGGGAGCTCTTCGTCCCCGAGGTGGGCGAAGGCACCCGGTACAAGTTCGAGATTCGCCCCGGCCAGGGCGGGCCCAACGTCCTCAAGGCGGACCCCTTCGCCTTCCGAACCGAGGTCCCCCCCGCCACGGCCTCCGTGGTGCACGACCTGGCGCGCTACACCTGGGGCGATGCAGCATGGCTGGAGCAACGCGCGCAGCGGCGGGACGTCCATCACCAGCCGTGGAGCGTGTACGAGGTCCACCTGGGCAGTTGGCGCCGGGTGGTGGAGGACGGCGACCGGCCCATGACGTACCGGGAGTTGGCCCCGGCGCTGGCCGAGTACATCAAGTTCACCGGCTTCACCCACGTCGAGCTGCTCCCCGTGGCCGAGCACCCCTACGGCGGCTCCTGGGGCTACCAGGTGGGTGGCTACTACGCTCCCACCGCGCGCTTCGGCCACCCGGATGACCTGCGCTTCTTCATCGACCAGATGCACCAGGAAGGCATCGGGGTGCTCGTGGACTGGGTGCCCGGACACTTCCCGCGCGACCTGCACGCCCTGGGACAGTTCGACGGCACGGCCCTGTATGAGCATGCGGACCCGCGCAAGGGCGCGCAGCCGGACTGGGGCACGCTGGTCTTCAACTTCGGCCGCAATGAGGTGCGCAACTTCCTCATCGCCAACGCGCTGTTCTGGATCGAGGAGTACCACATCGACGGACTGCGCGTGGACGCGGTGGCGTCGATGCTCTACCTCGACTACAGCCGCAAGCAGGGTGAGTGGATTCCCAATCGCTGGGGCGGCCGGGAGAACGAAGAGGCCATCCATTTCCTGCGCGAGCTGAACGAAACGGTCCACCGCAAGCACCCGGGCGTCGTCGTCATCGCCGAGGAGTCCACGGCCTGGCCCAAGGTGTCCGCGCCGGTGTCCGAAGGCGGGCTGGGGTTCGACTACAAGTGGAACATGGGGTGGATGCACGACACGCTGTCGTACTTCTCCAAGGACCCCATCTACCGGCAGTACCACCACAACCAGCTCACCTTCGGCCTGCTGTACGCGTTCAGCGAGCAGTTCATGCTGCCGCTGAGCCATGACGAGGTGGTGCACGGCAAGGGCAGCCTGTACGGGCGCATGCCGGGCGACCCGTGGCAGAAGCGCGCCAACCTGCGCGCCCTGTTCGCGTGGATGTGGGCGCACCCAGGCAAGAAGCTCGTCTTCATGGGCGGCGAGTTCGGCCAGCCCGCCGAGTGGAACCACGACAAGAGCCTGGACTGGCACCTGACGCACGACCCGGGGCACCACGGCATCCTTCAGCTGGTCTCGGACCTGAACCGCATCTACCGGGACATGCCCGCGCTTCACGATGCGGACGGCGAGCCCATGGGCTTCCAGTGGCTCCAGCCGGACTCGGCCGCGTACAACGTGTTCGCGTTCGTGCGGCGCGCGCGTCAGCCAGGACGACACGTGGTGTGTATCGCCAACCTGTCGCCAACGGTGCGGGAGAACTACCGCGTGGGCTTCCCGTTCCAGGGCCGCTACGTGGAGTTGCTCAACACGGACGCCGAGCAGTACGGCGGCTCCAACCTGGGCAACATGGGCCAGATTCACACCGAGCCCACGGGCTGGGATGGCCAGCCGGCTTCGGCCACCCTCACCCTGCCCCCGTTGTCCGTGTTGTGGTTCACGCCGGGCTGAGTCAATGCCTCGACACAGGGGCGTTCGCCGCAGCATCACCGCGGACTCCCCTGCCCGCCCCCAAAGACAAACATCAATCACAGACAAGACAATCGCAAACACAAATAAATACACATTGAATTCACTGGGCATCCAGTCAGCGAACGGGAACCAGCCAGGCGCTGACCGAGCAGGCCCGTCGACTCGACACATGGGGTGCCAAAAATCACTGAACATCCAGTCAGCCAAAGACGGCGATCAGCCATGCGGTGCCACTGAACGCACGGACATGTAGGCATTGCTGTTTCAGGCGGCACCCGAATCACTGAACACCCAGGCAGCTACAAGCCTCAATCCGAGCGATACGCGGCACTGAACGCGCTGCCATGTAGGCATTCACGACCAAGGCGTCAGCCTACTCACTGAACATATCACCAGTGAACAGGTCGCGATCAGAACCCCGCGCAACACTGAACACACGCCCATGTGGGCATTGGTGCAATCGAGGGCACTCGCCCCACTGAACACGTCATCAGTACATGGGGAGCGACGAGGACCCGGCGTGCCACTGAGGCCCACCTACAGCGGCACCGCGATCATGAGTCCCAAAATACCTGATAGCTCGTTCAGGTAGGCATGGCCCAACCGACCACCGCACACCCCACTGAACATCCAGACAGGCAATACATCCCGATCAGCCACGTCAGGCCCCTGCCCTGATGTTCATGTAGGAACGAAGGTCTCAGGCCGCCCTGAAAATACCTGATGGTTCGTGCATGTAGGCACTGCTCCGCCAGACCCCGACACATCGCCCGCACACCAGGCGAGCACGCGACGCCGCTTGCTCCCTCCTCCATCCGACCCCAGCCTACTTCTGGGCGATCGACTCACCAGGAGGACGGGGATGACGAAGAAGAGAATCATTGAAGGGTACGGCGGGACCAGTGAGCAGCGTCAGCGCCACCTTCAAAACGACAACTTCTCGGAGCGGGCGCCTCGAACGCCGGACGAGACGGAGGCGGTGCGCAGCACACCCGACAAGGATGGGCGCGAGATCACCATCCATCCACTGGACTCCGAGGACTCGGACGACCTGTGGCACGGCAAGCCGTGAGCCGAGCCCAGGGGCTGGGTCTCAGCGCATGAACAGGAAGTAGAGCACCGCGCTCAGGGCGATCGACACCAGGATGCTGCCGATACAGCCGAGCCGGTTCGAGAAGAAGAAGAACATACGCGCCGCCCAAGCTGTGCACTCCCAGCGAGGAGGGAAAGCGCCTCGCTGGATTTTGTCCGAGGGCTTACGGAACGCCCTCGTGGGCTACTCGCCGCGCTTCAGCCGCTCCACGTAGGCCGCTGGCAGGCCCGCGGCCTGGGCACCGCGCACCAGCGCGTCCACGAAACGGGTGCTGACCGGACCGTCCGCCGACGCACGCCGCGGATTCGTGACGAACGCCGTGGCCTCCAGCTCCTGCCCATCCACGCGCACACGCACCGGCCGCTCCACGCACATGCTCGTCACGAAGCCTTCCTTGTGCTGGATGATGGGCCAGTCCTGGCCGCGAATCTCGAACAGACGGCCGTACACCTTCTGGCCCGCGGAATCCGTCAGCCCCGCGACGCGCCCACCCCACCAGCGCGACGGGAAGTCATAGACCAGATCCACATCCACGGCCTCGGCCAGCCGCCCCTCGGGCAGTTCGAAGAAGTCGTAGCTGTGCTGGGACCGCCACTCCTCGAACGCGGCGCGGTCCAGGATGGTCGAGTACGCGAAGTACAGGCGCGTGGCCGACGGGTCCGCGCCCGCACGCGCCTTCATCACCTGATCATAGTGCGAATCCATGTCCGCCCCTTTGGCTGAGACTACTTCGAGCCCCGGCGCGCCCCGGTGGCCTCGTCCCGGAAGACGGACAGCACACCGGACACATCCAGCCGGGACGTCTTGATGAACAGCCGCAGCGCGCGCTCCACGTGCTCGGCCAGCGTGGCCATCTTCTCCAGTCGCTGAAGCCGGTCCGGGGGCAGCCCCGACTGGGTCTCCGCCAGCCGCCGGGCCTCCGCCAGGTCGGCGCGGATGCGCGCGACGAAGCCCGCCTCGCGCTCCTCGATGACGTGCGTCACCATCCGGACCAGGTCGTTCTCCGCGCCGTAACGCCAGACGGTGTCCTGGGGCAGGCGCACGCGCTGGATAACGCCCCAGCGCTCCAGGTCGCGCAGCAGCATGGAGACCCCGCCCTTGGACAGGTCCAGCTCGCGCTCGATTTCTCCCGCCGTCAGGGGCTCACCGCGCAGGTACAGCAGGGCCCAGACCCGCCCCTGGTTGCGCTTGAACCCCCAGAACTCAATGACATTGCCCACCGCGTCCACCGCGATGGCTTCCCAGGGCGCCAGCCGGCCATCCGCTGGCGGCGCCTCCGAGGCAGGGCTCCCGGGTCCCCCCGTCCACAGGTAGCCTTTCATGCAGCGCGCCCCTGGACTTGTTCGGCGATGCCGGCCGACAGCTTCCGCGCCCAGCTCACCAGCTCCGCGCCCGCGGGCTCCTTGGCGAAGTGGCCCAGCTTGTCGAGCGCCGCCTCGATTTCGACGTTCATCCGCGCCATGGAGGCATCCACGGCGCCCGTGGCCTCGATGGCCGCGCCAATCTCCTTCGTGCGATCGGGCGTGATCGCCGAGAACGCCCACGCGTCCTTCAGCTTGCGCCGCAGCGACTCATCCTTGGCCACCGCCAGAAGGATGGGCATGGACGGCGTGCGCGAGTGCACGTCCGCGTAACGCGGCTTGCCCACGTCCGTGCCCAGGATGTCGCGAATGTCGTCGGCAATCTGGAACGCCACGCCCAGGTGACGCCCGAAGCCGTCAAAACGTTCCACCGCCTCGGGGTGCTCCGCCAGCGTCGCCGCCGCGTTGCCACACCAGCCGAACAGCGAGCCCGTCTTGCCCTCGGCGATGAAGCGCAGCCGGTTGAGCGGCAGGTCCAGGTCGCCGCGAGCCTCTACCTCCGCGATGGCGGCGCGGGTCATCTCGGAGACGACCGACAGCGCGCTGCGCGTCAGCCGCGCGTCCAGTTGGGACAGCTGGTACAGGCCCGTGGACAGGATGAGGTCACCGCTCATCACCGCGACGATGTTGCCCCAACGCGCGTTCACCGTGGGCCGGCCCCGGCGGAACATGCCCGCGTCCACCACGTCGTCGTGCAGCAGGCTGGCGGAATGGATGAGCTCCGCGGCCACGGCTACGTCCACCAGCCGCTCCGCCGGAACGCCCACCGCGCCGCCGAACAGCCGCGCCAGCATGGGGCGCGCGCGCTTGCTGCCGCTGCCCAGGCACAGGTGGCGGGCCGCCTCCATCAGCGTGTCGCCCTTCACGTCCGGACCGGCATCGCCATCCACCAGGGTGCTGCCAAGCCGCTGCTCCACCGCCCCCAGAAAATCCGTCAGCTCCCGAGCCAGATCCATAGTGCGCCGTCTCCTCGTCCGTTCATATAGTTCAAGACCGCTTGAACTGCACCTGATTCCAGCGCTGCCCAGCAGCCAGGCGCGAACGGGTGCCGGAGCATGTGGGACAGCCGCGCCGCTCCCGCCTGGAGAGCGGCCGAGCACCCTGGGGCCCACCGGGGGTGGATTGAGAGGGCCCAGCGGAGCGTGCGACAGAGAGCGGACCTGTGACCCGCGCAGCCTCCCGTCGCCCGCTCCTCCGCAGCTTCAGCTTCGCCTCCCTTGCTTCCGCGGTTCCGCTGTTCCGCCCCGGCGCGTCCCTGCCCGGCTCGACGGCGCCGCTCCTGGGGGCACCGCCCGCGGATGGGCCCGGACCGATGGTCCGCCCCCATCAGGGACGGTTGCGCCGAACGCTGGGCGTCTCCGTGGTGGAGGGCATGTTCTCGGAGGTCTTCACCGCGTGCGCGGGCGCGACGGTGCTCACCGCCTGGGCCATCGCGCTGAAGCTGGGGCCCTTCCTCGTCGGCGTGATGACGGCCCTGCCCTTCTTCGCGCAGTTCGTGCAGTTCCCCGCGGCCTGGCTGACGGGCCTCTTCGGCCACCGGCGCGTGGCCCTCACCGCGGTGTGCCTGTCCCGCGTGGTGATGTTCCCCCTGGCGGTGCTGCCCTGGCTGGGTCTGCCCTTCGAATCCCAGCAGCGCCTGCTGTTGACGGTGGCCGGCGTCTCCGCCGCGTTGAGCGTGGTGGGCAACAACGCCTGGGTGGCGTGGATGGGGGAACTGGTGCCCCGCGCCGTCCGGGGTCGCTTCTTCGGACGCCGCACCGCGCTCACCACGTTGGCGGGCACGCTGGCCTCCTCGGCGCGGGCCTCCTGATGGACCGGCTGCGCCCCGCGGACGGCGTGGGCGTGGCCCTGCCGCTGCTCGCGTTGGGGGCGTGCGTCATGGGCATCGTCACCACCCTGTTCATGGCCTCGCAGCACGACCCGGCGCCCCCGGGCACCACCCCGCCCCTGGAGCTCAAGGGCGCGCTGGTCCCTTTCAAGGATGGCAACGCGCGCCGGGTGCTCACCTACCAGGTGGCCTGGAACGCGGCGGTGGGGGTGTCCGCGCCCTTCTTCGCGCTGCACAGCCTCCAGAACCTCGAGATGACCTTCGTCATCATGGCGCTGCATGCCGCATCGGTGGCGGGCGTGCGCATGCTGGCGGCGCCACTCTGGGGCCGCGCGATTGACCGCTGCGGCGCCCAGCCCGTTTTGATGGCGTGCTCACTGGGCATCGCCGCCATCCCCGCCCTGTGGCTGCTGCCCTCCGCGGGGACGCTGTGGCCCCTGCTCTTCGACGTGCTCCTCGCCGGGGCGCTGTGGAGCGGCCACGGTCTGGCCATCTTCGAGCTGCCCCTGACGGTCGCCCCCGAAAGAACCGCCCCTTCTACCGGCGGCCTTCGCCACCGCGGGCGGCCTGGCCTATACCGCCGCGGCCGCGCTGGGGGCGCCATCGCCGCCGCCCTGCCCACCCAGTTCACCCTGGGCGGCCACGTCTGGGTGAACCTGCACGTGCTCTTCGTGCTGTCCTCGGTGGCCCGCCTGGGCGCGGCCCTGTTGACGGCGCGCATCCCCGAGCCCGGCGCCCACCCCGTGCGCTCCGTGAGAGCGCTGCTGTCGCGCCTGCTCCCGCGGCCAATTCCTGCTCACCGCGCAGCGTTGGATGATTGACATTCAAAAGACGCAACAGCGTCATTGCTTGTCATACTGCGGGACTGTGCAATTCCATTGCACACAACCGCAGAATTCCAGATTAGCTGGTGATTTGCTATTTTCACTCAAAGTGTGATTTCTGCCGCTCCAGCACCGTAGCTCCCAGAGGAGCGCGGTCAACCCGCAGTGCAGGAGCACGACATGTCCTCAGGTCCTTACCGAAGGCGCCTTTTTCATGCGGTGTTTCTCGTGGGAACCCTCTCGGGTTCCGCTGCAATGGCAGTCCATTCAGAGGAAGGCGTTCGTAATTACGATGCGCGTGATGCCTACAACGCGCAGGCACGGTTTGGCATCTCGTCTGCCCAGACGTCCAGCCAGGCCGCGCTGCGGCAGGCCGTGCCGGAACTGATGGTGGAGTTCGACGAGTCCAACGGCCTGGTGCGCTCGCTCACCAATCCGGTGGGTGCGCTCTCCGGTCCGCGCAGCGGGGACCCGATGGCCATTGGCCTGGACTTCGTGCAGAAGCACCGGGACGCGCTCGGGCTGGGGCTCAACGACCTGGCGAACCTCGAGGTGACGGACCGCGTCTATTCGAAGGTGAGCGGCATCACCAACCTGTACCTGCGCCAGACGTACCGGGGCCTGCCCGTCTACAACGGCCAGCTCCAGATCAACGTGGACCGCGACGGCCGCGTGCTCAGCGTGCACAGCGACTTCCTCCCGGCCCTGGAGTCCTCGCTCGCTGGCACCACGCCGCGCCTGAGCGCCGCGGACGCGGTGGTGGGCGTGGCGAAGCACCTGGGCGTCCGCCTCTCCGCGGCGCCGCAGTCCCTGAAGGCCGAGCCCGGCGCGCGTCAGCGCACGCGCGTGGCGGTGGAGGGCCTGTCCACCGAGCCCATCGACGCGGAGCTGGCGGTGCTGCCGGTCCGCCGTGGCGAGGCCCGGCTGGTGTGGCGCTTCCAGGTCCACACCCTGGACAACGACCACGCCTACGACGTCACGGTGGACGCGTCCACGGGCGAGGTCTGGACCCGCTTCGACTGGGTGGCGGCGGATGATGCCTACCGCGTCTATCCCCTGCCGGTGGAGAGCCCCAACCACACCACGCCGCTGCCGCCATCGGATGGGCGTGTGCTGGTCTCCAACCCCGCCAACACCACGGCGTCGCCCTACGGCTGGCACGATACGAACGGCGCGGCCGGCGCGGAGTACACCACCCTCCGCGGCAACAACGTCCACGCCTACGAGGACACCAACAACGATGGCCTGCCGCCCGCCGTGCAGCCCAACTGCACCGCGCTCATCCACTGCGACTTCCCCATCACCCTCACGAGCGCGCCGTCCACGTACATCCCCGCGGCCGTCACCAACCTGTTCTACTGGAACAACATCATCCACGACGTCCAGTACCAGTACGGCTTCGATGAGGCGTCCGGTAACTTCCAGGTCAACAACTACGGCCGGGGCGGCATCGGCAACGACGACGTCCGCGCGGAGGCGCAGGACGGCGGCGGCATGAACAACGCCAACTTCATGACCCCGCCGGATGGCCAGCGGCCGCGCATGCAGATGTACCGCTGGAACACGGTGACGCCGAACAAGGACGGAGACCTGGACGCCGGCATCATCGTCCACGAGTACGGCCACGGCATCTCCAACCGCCTCGTGGGCGGACCCAGCAACGTGTCCTGCTTGTCGAACCGCCAGCAGCCGGGCGAAGGCATCAGCGACTTCCTGTCGCTCTTCTACACCGCGAAGGCGACGGACACCGGCGCGCAGGGCCGCGGCGTGGGCACCTACGCCCTGAACCAGCCCACCACGGGCGTGGGCATCCGTCCCCAGCGCTACAGCACCAGCAGCGCCGTCAACACCTGGACCTACGCCAGCATCAACGGCATGGCGGTTCCGCACGGCGTGGGTGCCGTGTTCGCCCAGGGCATGTGGGAGGCCTACTGGGCCCTGGTCAACCACCACGGCTTCAGCGCCAACCTGTACGACGCCACGGGCACCGCGGGTAACCAGCGCATGATGCTGTACTTCACCCAGGGCCTGAAGAACACGCCGTGCAGCCCCACCTTCACCCAGGTGCGTGACGGCATCATCACCGCGGCCACCACGCTGCACGGTGGCGAGGACGTCTGCCGCCTGTGGACGGCCTTCGCCGCGTTCGGCCTGGGCACCAACGCCGTGTCCAGCGGCTCCAGCGGCACGACGCCCACCAACGGCTTCGCGGTGCCCGCCGCCTGCGCTGCCTTCAGCGCGACGGCAGCCAAGCTCTAGTCGTACCCCACCGGGCCGGAGCTCCCTCGTGGGCTCCGGCCTGGTCCCAGGCGCGCATGGCAGGCGCCGCGTCTTGAGGTATCACCCTCAGGATGCGCACGCCTACCGCCTTGAGCCTGCTCCTGCTCGGCCTGTCCCCGCTGACCTGGGCATGCAAGAGCGAGCCCCCACCGGCCTATGTCCGGCTCCAGGGGACCGCGCCCACCGTCGCGGACGTGCCGCCCTCCCGCGCCTTGCTCATCGTGTTCTGGGCGTCGTGGTGTCCGCCCTGCAGGCAGGAGACACCCCAGCTCGTCGCCCTGGCCCAAGCGCCCCCCGAGGACCTCCAGGTCGTCGTCTTCAGCCATGACGAGACGCCCCAGGCGGTGGAGTCCTTCTTCAAGGGGCCTCCCCCGCGCCGCTCCACCTGCGCCTCGACGTGGACAAACGCGCCGGTGACGCGTTCGGCGTGGACCAGCTCCCCGTCAGCGTCCTCCTGGTCGACGGCCGCCGGTCGCCCGCTTCTCGGGCCCGCGGGACTGGGATGCCGGCGCGATGCGCCGTCTGCTGGAGCGCCTGATACGCGAACCCCCACCCTCAGCGCCGCGCCCGCTGGATTGACACCGCCAAGCCCCATTTAATAAGCCGGTCCCGGATGCAGTCCCTCCTGCGATTTCTCGCCGTGCTCCTCGTCCTGATGACGGGCGGCGTCTTCCAGACGCTGGCCCTGGCGTCGGACGTGCACGACGAATGCGCGGAAGAGGCATCCGACGAGTGCGAGGACTGCTCGCCCAACTGCGTGCTGTGTGTGTGCTGCCCGCTGAGAGCCGCCCCTGCCCCCACGTCGCCCAACGCGCGTCTCATCCCGCCGCCCCGGCCGCTGCCCATCCCCTCGCGCGTGGATGAGCCCACGCTCTCCGGCGTGGGAACAGACATCTTCCAGCCGCCCAGAGCCTGACACCGCCCTTCACGGGAGACGTGTGTCTTGCGAGCGCCGTGGCCGACGTGCGCGAACGTCCTCCCGCTCCGCCCAAGCCCTGTCCAACCTTCCCGCGCGCCTTCGCGCGGGCCACCACCGCCGTGGGCACGCGCCCCGGCAGGAGCGCCTCACATGCACTCGCTGCGTACGCTGTCCGTCGTCCTGTCCCTGTTCGCCGCCCCCGTCCTGGCCGACGAGAGCAAGCCCGCCCAGCCGCCCCAGACGGCCGGGTCCGAGAAGCCGCGCTGCGAGCACGGCGTCCAGAAGAGCCTCTGTGCCCGCTGCAACCCGAAGCTGGCTCCCGTCTTCAAGGCCAAGGGTGACTGGTGCCCCGAACACGCGCGGCCCGAATCCCAGTGCGTCATCTGCAACCCGGAGCTCTCCAAGAAGGGCGTGAAGTAGATGCGTGCCTCCCGAGTCGGCCCCAGCGTCCTGGCGGTGCTGCTGGCACTGAGCGCCGCCAGTTGCAGCCAACAAGCGAGTCCCCCCACGGCGAAGGCGCCTTCACCGCCGCCAGCCGCCTCGGGAGGCACGTCCACCCCGTCCGAGGTCGCGCTCTGTGAGCACCGCGTCCCCGCGGAGCTGTGCACCCGGTGCAACCCCGACCTCATCGACGTCTTCAAGGACCAGGACGACTGGTGCGGTGAGCACGGCGTCCCCGAATCCCAGTGCTTCCAATGCAACCCGGGCCTCACCTTCACCACGCGCGACACCGCCCCCAAGGATTGGTGCAAGGAGCACGCGGTCCCCGAATCCCGCTGCACCCAATGCAACCCGTCGCTGGTCGCGAAGTTCATCGAGGCCGGTGACTACTGCCGGGAGCACGGCTTCCCGGAGTCCGTCTGCCCGTACTGCCACCCGGAGTTGGTGAAGGCCGCGGGCGCCCAGCCCCCCACCTTCCCCGAGCCGGGCACACGCGTCCGCCTCGCGTCCGGCGAGACGGCCCGCGAGGCTGGCATCCAGACACGTCGCGCGGTGAAGCGGCCCTTTGCCCGGACCCTGGACGTCGTCGGGCAGCTCGACTTCAACCAGAACCGGCTGGCGCAGCTGTCCGCCCGCAGCGAGGCGCTGATAACGGACGTCCGCGTGGACGTCGGCGACGAGGTGAAGGCGGGCCAGCCACTGGTGCTCGTCACCTCGGGGGCCGTGGGCGCGGACCAGGGACGGCTGTCGGCGGCACAGACGCGGCTGACGGTGGCGCGCTCGGCGCTCGAGCGCGAGCAGCAGTTGGCCACGAGCGGAATCCGCGCACGAAAACACGTGGAGACCGCCCAGGCGGAGGTCGCGGCGGCCGAGGCCGAGCGCAATGCCGCCCGCGCGGCGCTCTCCGCCGCGGGCGCCAACGGCCAGGGCCCGCAGGGGACCTATGCGCTGTCGGCCCCCTTCGCGGGGACGGTGGTGGCGCGAGACGCCGTCGCCGGACGCCATGCATCCGCTGGACAGCCGCTCATCCAGGTGGCGGACCTGAGCACCATGTGGGCCCTGTTGGAGATTCCGGAGGCGGACGCGTTCCAGGTTCGCGCGGGACAGCGCGTCACCCTCACCTTCGAAAGCATGCCCGGACAGACGCGTGACGCCACGCTCACCCGCGTGGGCGCGTCGGTGGACCGGACCTCCCGCACGGTGCGCGCCCGGGTCGAACTGCCCAACCCCGACGGCGCCCTCAAGGCCGGACTCTTCCTCAGGGCCCGGGTGCAGGTCGCCCCGGAGCATGAGGCGGTGCTGGTTCCCCACGCGGCCATCCAACGCGCGGAAGGCCAGACGCTGGTCTTCGTGCGCAAGCAACCGGGGCTCTACGAGCCCGTCGCGGTGGAGCTGGGCGCCAGCACGCGCGAGGAGGTGGAAATCGTCAAGGGCCTCTCGGCGGGGGTGGAGGTCGTCACCACCGGCGCCTTCCTGCTCAAGACGGAGATTCTCAAGGACGCCATCGGCGCGGGCTGCTGCGAGACGGCGGGAGGCGAGTAGCCGCCATGCTCACCCGGCTCATCGAATGGTCGTTGTCCCACCGCTGGGCCGTCCTCCTGGGAACGGGGGCCCTCGTCATTTCGGGCCTGCTCGCCTTCCGGGCGCTGCCCATCGACGCCATCCCGGACACGACGCCCACGCAAGTGCAGGTCAACACCGTCGCACCGGCGCTCACGCCCAACGAAGTGGAGCGCCAGCTCACCGTCCCCGTGGAGCAGGCGCTCGCGGGCCTGCCTCGCGTCA
This sequence comes from Myxococcus sp. MxC21-1, assembly GCF_032612255.1. Classification (NCBI taxonomy): domain Bacteria; kingdom Pseudomonadati; phylum Myxococcota; class Myxococcia; order Myxococcales; family Myxococcaceae; genus Myxococcus; species Myxococcus sp. MxC21-1. Next base: position 4,258,995 of record NZ_CP123278.1, on the reverse strand, counting down.
GCGAGCTGCGCTCCATCTCCAAGTTCGGCCTCTCCCAGGTCACCCTCCAGTTCGAAGACGGAACCGACCTGTGGTTCGCGCGGCAGCAGGTATCCGAACGGCTGAGCCGGGTGCAGCTACCCGCGGGCATCGCGCCCCCGACGCTCGGGCCCGTCGCCACCGGCCTGGGCGAGGTCTTCCACTATCTCGTCAAGAGCCGGACGAAGAGCCTCGAGGCGCTGCGCACCTTGCACGACTGGGTCATCGCGCCCCAGCTGCGCAGCGTGCCGGGCGTGGCGGAGGTGAATGCCTGGGGCGGCGAGGAGAAGCAGTGGCACGTCATCGTCGAACCCCGCCGCCTGCAGCAGTTCAACCTGTCCCTCGGAGACATCTACCGGGCGCTGGAGGAGAACAACGCCAACGTCGGGGGCGGCGTGCTCGAGCGGGGCGGCACGGCGACGCTCGTGCTCGGGGTGGGAGTGCTCGCGGACGGCAACGCCATCGAGGACGTGGTCATCGCGGCGCACCACGGCGTCCCCGTGCGAATCCGGGACGTGGCGCGCGTCGAGGTGGGCCATGAAATCCGGCGCGGCGCCACCACCGCGGATGGCGAGGGCGAGGCCGTGCTGGGCCTGGGCTTCATGCTGGTAGGCGAGAACTCCCACACGGTGACGAAGGCGCTCGCCCAGCGGCTGGAGGACATCCAGCGGACGCTGCCGGAGGACGTGCGCGTGGAGCCCGTCTATGAGCGCACCGAGCTGGTGGACCACGTGCTGCGCACCGTCCGGACCAACCTGCTGGAAGGCGCGTTGCTCGTCATCGCGGTGCTCTTCATCTTCCTGGGCAACTGGCGCGCCGGCCTCATCGTGGCGGCGGCCATTCCGCTGTCGCTCCTGTTCGCCTTCAACGCGATGCTGCGCTTCGGCATCGCCGGCACGCTCATGTCGCTGGGCGCCATCGACTTCGGGCTCGTCGTCGACTCCTCCGTCATCATGGTGGAGAACGCGGAGCGGCGACTCTCCGAGGCCCGGGACGGACGCTCCCTGCTGGAGGTGGTGCGGGATGCCGCCGTCGAGGTCCGCAAGCCCACGCTCTTCGGCGAGCTCATCATCATGGTGGTCTACCTGCCCATCCTCGCCCTCGAAGGCGTGGAGGGGAAGTTGTTCCGCCCCATGGCCCTCACGGTCATCTTCGCGCTCCTGGGCAGTGCGCTGCTCTCCATGACGCTGATGCCGGTGCTGGCCTCCTTCGCACTGAAGCGAGGCGGCGGCCCTCACCATGAGCCACGGCTCATGCGCTGGCTCCAACGAATCTACCGGCCCGTCCTCGAATGGGCGCTGGCCCACGCGCGGGTCACCCTGACCGCCGCCGCGCTCCTCATCGTGGGAGCCACCCTCGCCGCCACGCGCCTTGGCAGCGAGTTCGTCCCCCGCCTGTCCGAAGGCACGCTCGTCATCAACACCGTGCGGCTGGCGGAGGTCTCCCTCTCCGAATCCATCCGCTATGGCAGCCAGATCGAGCGGGTGCTGCTGTCCCGGTTCCCAGACGAGGTGCGACGCGTCTGGACCCGGACCGGCACCGCGGAGGTGGCCACGGACCCCATGGGCGTCGAGCTGTCCGACGTCTTCATCACCCTCGAGCCCCGGGAGCAGTGGAAGCGGGCCACCACCCAGGAGGAGCTGGTGATCGAGATGAAGGCCGAACTGGCGGACCTCCCAGGCATGCGCATGGCCTTCCTCCAGCCCATTGAAATGCGCGTCAACGAGATGATCGCGGGCGTGCGAAGCGACGTCGGCATCAAGCTCTTCGGGGATGACCTCGACGTGCTCAAGGCCAAGGCCCGTGAGTTGGAGCCCCTGGTGAAGGCGATTCCCGGTGCCGCCGACGTCACCGTGGAGCAGGTGACGGGCCAGCCCGTGCTGGAAGTCACGGTGGACCGGGCGGCGGTGGCCCGTTACGGGATTCCCGCCCGCTCCGTCCTCGACGTCGTGGAAGCAGTGGGCACGCGCATCGTCGGGGAAGTGCGCGAAGGCGAGCGGCGCTTCGACCTGGCCGTGCGCCTCTCCGAGGAGAACCGCGAGGAGCCCACGCGGCTCGCCACCATCCCCGTGGCCGCGCCCGGCGGCGAGCGCGTCCCTCTGGGACGGCTGACGACCATGAAGGAGACGTCCGGCCCCACCACCATCCAGCGCGAGTGGGGCAAGCGGCGGCTGGTGGTCCAGGCCAACGTGCGAGAACGCGACCTCGGCGGCTTCGTCGCGGAGGTCCGCCGCACACTCGATGAGAAGCTGGAGCTACCCGCGGGCTACTACATCCGCTACGGCGGACAGTTCGAACACCTCGAACGCGCACAGACGCGCCTGCTCATCGTGGTGCCGGTCGCGCTGGCACTCATCTTCCTGCTGCTCTACCTCACCTATCAGCGCGTCCTGGACGCCGTGCGCATCTTCGCGGGCGTCCCCTTCGCGCTCGTGGGCGGCGTGCTCGCGCTTCTGCTGCGAGGACTGCCCTTCTCCATCTCCGCCGCCGTGGGCTTCATCGCCCTGTCCGGCGTCTCGGTCCTGGGGGACATGGTGCTCGTCTCACGGGTTCGCGCCTTGCTGGAGCAAGGTCAGGCCCTGGGTGAAGCCATCCGTCATGCGGCCGTGTCCCGGCTGCGGCCCGTGCTGATGACCGCCGCGGTGGCCGCCATCGGCTTCGTGCCCATGGCGCTCAACACCGGCGTCGGCGCGGAGGTCCAGCGGCCCCTGGCCACCGTCGTCATTGGAGGCGTCCTGTCGTCCACCCTGCTCACCCTCGTGGTGCTCCCAGTCCTCTACTCGGTCTTCGGCGCCGGGAAGGACACGCCCATGACGAGGACTCCGTGATGCGCAATGGCCTGTTTTCCGGACTCGCTCTACCCTGAGGGCATGTGCCGGAACATCAAGCCCCTGTTCAACTTCGCGCCTCCCGCCACCGATGCCGACATCCGCGCGGCGGCGCTTCAGTTCGTCCGCAAGATTGCCGGGACACGGACGCCGTCGAAGCAGAACACCGACGCCTTCGAGGTCGCCGTCGAGGAGATCTTCCAGAGCTCGAAGCGCATGCTCGACGAGCTGGTGGCCACCACGCCGCCCAAGGACAGGGCCCGCTTCGAGGCCATGAAGCGCCTGCGCTACAAGAAGGCGGAGTCCCGCTGACGGAGGTGACTCGCCGTCCTCCGGGGCCGTGCTTACCCTTCCGCGCAGCAGCCTCCTGAAGACGGGGTGGATGTGACGCGGAAGGCCAGAACCACGAAGCCACGGCAGCGGATGTCAGCGGGGAGACGCTCCGACACGGCCCTGCTCATCATCGACGTCATCAACGACCTGGACTTCCCCGGCGGGGAGAAGGTCCTCCCGTGGGCCCTGCGCATGGTGGAACGCCTGGGCCCCTTCGCGGCCAGGATGCGGCGGGCCGGCGTCCCCGTCATCTACGTCAACGACAACTTCGGGTACTGGCGCAGCAACTTCCGCGACACCTACGCCCATTGCACCCGCAAAGGGAGCCGGGGCCGGAACGTCGCCCGGGCCCTCAAGCCGGAGCCGGATGACTACTTCATCCTCAAGCCCAAGCACTCGGCCTTCTTCGCCACCTCCCTGGTGCCCTTGCTGGAGCATCTGGGAACGCGGAAGCTCATCCTCGCGGGGTTGGCCACCAACCTGTGCATCTTCTTCAGCGCCCATGACGCACACATGCACGAATACCAGCTCACGGTGCTGAGCGACTGCTGCGCGGCGGAGAGCGACGACGACCATGACCTGGCGCTCTCCCAGCTCCAGCGCTTCCTCCATGTGCGCGTCTGCCGGAGCGACGAGGTGCATCTGAGCGCGAAGCGGCGCCGCGTCTCAGCGAAGCGCCCCCACGCCACGAAACACGCGTCACGGAAGAAGGCCGCTCCGTCCGTGTCGTAACGGTCGAAGAAGCTCACCGCTTCTCCAGCGGCGCCGTCAGACGTCGTAGGCGCGGACGACCTGGGAGACGCGCTCGGAGAGCATCTTCAAGGACATGGCGGAGTCACTGGTCGTGGAGATGCGGGACACGGTGTCCGTCATCAGGGTGTTCAGCTCGTTGACCGCGGTGAAGATCTGCTCGATTCCCGTGGCCTGCTGGCTGACCGTCCGCGCGATCTGCCGCGCCGCCGCGGTGCTGTCCTCGACGATGGCGGTGAGCTCCTTCAGCGTCTCGCCGGACGTGCGGACCTGCGTCAACCCCGCCTCCATGCGCTCGGTGCCTTCGACGGTGATCTCCACCGTGCCGATGATGGCCTGATTGATGTCCTGGAGGATGCGCCGCACCTGGTTGGTGGCGCGGATGGACTGGTCCGCCAGCGCGCGAATCTCCTTCGCCACCACGACGAAGCCCTTGCCGTGCTCCCCGGACCGCGCCGCCTCGATGGCGGCGTTGACGGCCAGCAGGTGGGACTGGTCCGCCAGGTCCTTCACCGTCTCGGTGATGCCGCTGATCTGCCTGGTCCGCTCGCCCAGGGAGGTGATGCGCGCGGCGATCTCCGCCACCTGGTTGCGCACCTCCTCCATGCCGTCGATGCTCGCCGAGACGGCCTCTTCGCCGGTGCGGCTCAGCTGCTCGGCGCGCTCGGCCACCTGAATGACGGACTCCGCGGAGCCCGACGCCAGCATCGCCGTCTGGCGAATCTCCTGCGCCGTCACCTGCGTCTCCTGCAGCGCGGCCGCGTGACGCGTCACCATCTCATTCTGCTGATCCGCCGACTCCGTTAGCCCCGACACCGAGTCACTCAGCAGCTCCGTGGAGGACTGGAGCTGATGCAGCAGCTCCTTCAGCTTGCCCACCAGCATGCCCACGGCCCGCGCGAGCTGCCCCACCTCGTCATCCGAGTCGATGCGAATCGTCTGCCGCAGGTCGCCGCGCTCGGCGATATGGCGGACCGCGGAGGAGAGCTGGTTCAGGGGCGACACGATGGCGCGGCTGACCAGGAAGGCCGCCGCGGTGAAGACGAGCAGCGCGACCAGCACGGTGATGCCCACGTTCGCCAGCGCCCCCTCCACGAGCCCCCGCGCATGGGTGCGGTCGAAGCCCACGTGGACCCAGCCAGCGTCACCGGCACCGGCGCCACCAGGTCCTGCAGCTCCGTGTCCCCATCACGCAGGACGAGCCCTCCTCGGAGGACCTCAACTGCTCGCGGGCATCCCGTAGCATCTGGGCCTTCTCACCGGCCACGCCCACCAGCGTCCCACCCGCGTCGAACGCGGCGACGTAGGCCGCCCCACCATGCCGAGCCACGGCATCCAGCGTCTGCTGGACCTCGTCGTGCGCGCTCCGCTTCATTCCGTCCGCCACCGCGGCGGCGAGCACCGTAGGCAGCGCGCCGCTCAGCTCCCGCCCCTGCGCCTCGAAGGCCTCCTGGAGCCGAGGCACGGTGTAGCCCTGGGTGAGAAGGACGAACAGGAGCGCCACGACGATGGGCGCCAGGGTGATTTTATGGGTGAGTGAGAGTCGCATCCGGCCGTGCCCGATTCGGGCTCAAAACGGGAAATGATGCTCCATCTGACAATCCAGACGCGTCGCATTGTGGGCGCCAGCGTGCGGGGGTGCAATCCCTCGGGAACCCCTTACGCCGCGGACACAGGCCACTGCTTTCCCAGCGCAAATTCACGCCGGGCATGGACTTCACCCACCACAGCTCGGCATTGAAACCCGAGTCAGAACGTGGCCCCGAACCGCAAGAGGTCCAGGTTCAGGTCCACGATGAACTTGTCTTTCCAGCCACGTGCCGGCTCCCGAGCAAAGAGCCACCCCGGGTCGACCCGCCTGCGCTGCTGGTTCCAGCTATAGCCCACGCCAACGCCGATCACCGGAGCCAGGAAAGAACGCGAGCGGCGGGACGTCTTCCGGTACCCTACGTCGAACCCGAGAGAGACCTGTCCGCCCGTCTCCATCCTCGTGCCCTCCGCCGTGACTGGGATCTCCGTCCCACGCACGGTCTGATGCGTCACCATGCCACTCAGCTTGGGCTGGATGAAGAAGCCATCGCCTCGCTCGCCCGGCCAGGGCGTCCACGCCAGGCCCACCGTGGCCCGAAGGGCTTGCAGGGTGCCGCAACGGGGCACGGCGTCTCCGTGGATGTTGGTGCAGTTCGTGCGAGCCAGCATGGGCCGGAGTTCGAAGACGCCATCCGTTGTCTCCGTCAAGGGCACGTTCACGCCCACCGGCAGCGCGACATTGAGGCCCACGCCCAGGATGGGCCCCACCAGAAGCAGGCCCCAATCCATGAAGGAGGCCGTCCAGATGGCCAGCCCGGCGCGCTCCGCGCGAGGGGCCTGCGGCACCGACGCTGCCTCCACGCCTTCAGCCTTCCCCGTGCCTGCGAACAGAAGCACCGCTACGAGGACCGTTCGAATCATGCCCGGCCGCACTGCATGTCTCATACCCAACGACAGACATCTCAATGCATCGTCGGGAGACCTTGAAAACGGGCCGAAGCATGACAAAGCAGTCATACGCGACCGCCGAATGATCGGGACGTGGTTGTCAGGGTCCCGACTGACGCCGGGTGACGTCAGGGCCTCGGCGATACATCAAGGCGCGTCGCCAGCGACAGCAGCGGTCTGCACCGTGCTCCACCACGCCGTATCCACCCGCTCCCGCGTCGGCTCCACGGGGCGACCCAGGACGGGCGTGAGCAGACTCACGCCCCGCTCGCGCGCCCCGGCAGCCAGCTCGTTCGCGGGCGCATCCCAGGCGTGCAGCGCCAGGTTGAACGTCCCCCAGTGGATGGGCAGCAACGTGCGCCCCCGCACCATCTCATGCGCCTTCAGCGCCTGCTGCGGCCCCAGGTGGATGCTTCCCCAAGATGGATGAAAGGCGCCCACCTCGAACATGGTGACGTCGAACGGACCGAAGCGGCGCCCCACCTCCGCGAACTCCTCCGTCAGCCCCGTGTCCCCGCTGAAGAAGACCCGATGCTGCGAGCCCAGCAGCGTCCACGACGTCCAGGACGTGCTGTTGCGGTCCGTCAGGCCCCGGCCGGAGAAGTGCTGCGCCGGCGTGGCCACCATGCGCAGGCGGCCCTCCCCCTCCCCCAGCGACACCTCCTGCCACCAGTCCAGCTCCACCACGCGCTCCGCCGGAACGCCCCACTTCTCCAGGTGCGCCCCCACGCCCAGCGGCGCGTAGAACTTCACCTGGCGCGGCACCAGCGCCCGGATGGTGGGCATGTCCAGGTGGTCGTAGTGGTCATGCGAGAGCAGCACCGCGTCCACATCCGGCAGCGCGTCCAGCGGAAGCGGAGGCGGATGGAACCGCTTGGGCCCAGCAATGGTGGACGGCGACGCGCGCTCGCCCCAGATGGGGTCTGTGAGGATGCGGAAGCCGTCAATCTCCACCAGCAGCGTGGAGTGGCCCAGCCACGTCACGCGCAGGCCGCTCTCCGGCGGCTTCGCCAGCGCCGAGGCCACATCCCGTTCCATGGGCAGCGCGGACGGCGGCGTACGCTGCTGGGTGCCGAAGAGCATCTCCTTCAACGTGCCCCAGTCCGGCCCATTCTGCGGCAGCCTGGCACCAGCGGTGTTGATGAAGATGCCGGCCTGGTAGCGCGACGATGCCTTCATCCGCTCCAGGCGCGCCCCATCTGCCCGCGCCCCGAAAGACTGGAGGCCGTCCGTCGTCGTCCACGTGAGGAGGGCACCCACGCCCACGCCCAGCCCCATCACGCCCAGGGCATACCGCCACAGGCCCCGCCGCTTCGGACGACCTCCACCCAGGAACGCATCGCGCATGACCCCACGTGTAGCGCTGCCTTCAAGGCAGCGCCTGGGAAATCAGCACCGAAGGGCCACCTACCGGCCGCTGGTGACCTTCAAGCCCACGATGGAGGTGAGGAGCAACACCAGGAAGAAGATGCGCGCGGGCGTGGCCGGCTCATTGAAGAGCACGATGCCCATGATGGCCGCGCCCACGGCGCCAATGCCGACCCAAACACCATAGGCCGTGCCAATGGGCAGGTTCTTCGTGGCGATCCCCAGGAGCACCATGCTGGCGACGATGGCACCGCCCGTGAGGACGCTTGGTACCAGCCGGGTGAAGCCCTCGGTGTACTTGAGGCCGATGGCCCAGCCGACCTCGAGCAACCCCGCGATGACGAGTAGAATCCAGGACATGACGTACGACTCCCGTTGTCGCGTCGTCTTGTCCTGACCGGGTACGGCGCGCCTCGTCCGGGCCAGACACCCTCACGATGAGGCCGCTGGCGCCCCCCTCTATAAAGCCACGCGATTCCCGTTTCAACCCGGCCGGACAATGCCACCGCCCCAAGTGGGGTGCCCGGCGGTGGGACACAGGCACGCTTGGGAGGGCTCGCGGAGACGCCTTGCCGTCTCGCCTTGAACCAGTCTGTCCGCGGCCCCAGCTTCCTGGCGGAACAACCCCGTCTGTTGGAGGCGCTCCACATGAAACGAATCCAGGCACTGGTCGTCACGGGCGCGTTGTGCGGAGGCACGGCGCTGGCCAAGGACAAGTCCGACATGCGCGGGCTCACCGTCACCGTGGGCGGCGGCGTGGAGGGCTACAGCGGTGGGCTGGCCCCCGAATCGATCCGGGCGCGGCGTACGGCGCCACGGCCACGCTCAAACCGTCCACCGTGCTGGGCATCGAGCTGGGCTACACCGGCGCCATCAACAAGCTCGACCGGCGCGGCCTGGAGGACCTGGCGCGAAACCCGGACATCGTCCGCAACGGAGGTCAGGCCGTGGCCACCATCGGCCTGACGGCGAGCCCCGTGCAGCCGTACCTCCTCGGCGGCCTCGGCATGAACTGGTACAACGTCCGCCGCGGCGCGGAAGCGCTGGGCTACCGGGACGACACCGCCGGCGCCGTGCCGCTGGGCGCGGGGCTGCGCTTCTACACCGGCTCCTTCACCGCGGACCTGCGGGCCAACTACAACCTCCTCTTCAACCAGGAGCTGGTCCCCACGCTGCCGCCCGCGGAGAACCAGCCCCTGACAGAGGTCACGTTCGCGGGAGGCTCCAGCTACAACGCCACGCTGAACGTCGGCGCCACGTTCTGAGCGCATCGGCATGACCGGGCCCGGAGCCCTCCGGGCCCGCGTCACCTCAAGCCATCGTGGATGAACTTGAGGACGGAGATGAACTGCCGGTCCATCACCAGCAACATGACCAGTGGCGCCAGCGCCGCCCCCACCACGGCCAGCAAGGCCATCTTGTCCCAGAGCAACAGGCGCATCCTCCGCGACAGCGTGAAGGCCGTGCCGATGTCCGCCAGCGAGGACATCTCCGGCGCCCCCAGCAGCTCCGGCTCCGGTCCGCCCCGAAACCACTTGTGTTCGAACTGCCGCGAGTGCCTGGCCGCGACCTTCGAGAAGTCCTCGTCACCGATCCGCTTCGCCCGCACGAGCTGGGGCACGAAGAAGCTCATCGGCGCGAACACCAGCACCACCGCGCCGGCCGCGATGACCACCAGCGGAATCACGTAGGCCGCGGGGTTGGCCGACAGGTCCTTGGGCTCCACCCGGGACGTGTATGCCGCCACCACCACGGCCAGGGAGAACACCACGGGCGAAAAGCTGGCCTGGCAGACAGGCAGGAACCCGAGCCCGCCCATCATGTCCGGATGTGTCGGAACCAGGGTCAACGGCAGACGTGACACCCGCAGCAGGAAGGCGCTCCACATGACGCCACGCCAGATCCACCGGAGCGCCAGGAAACGGAACAGGGGTTGGCTCACGGCGAGGTTCCACCACCCCGCCATGGAGAACCCGTCGCCGCTGAGGGTCCACGACCGGGAGGCGTCGGCCGGGGTGATGAACGTGAGGGCATACGCCAGGATGAGCAGCAGCGCCTCCACGATATAGCTGTCCCGCCAGCGCATGGCGCGCCGGGCATCCGCTTCGAACGTCTGGAGGCCATCCGTCGCCACCAGGTTCGAATTGAGGAACTGGCGGACCGCGAAAGCCAGGCGGCCGTCGATGTAGGGCTCCGCGGCGAGGAGCACGGGCAGCGCCACCAGCAACTGCGCATGGACCTGAAGTTCCCTGAACAGGGAGCCCACGGTCGGCCCACCCGAAGGCAGCGTGAAGAGCAGCAGGGGCAACCAGCCGATCGCCGAGAAGGCCAGCGCCCGTAACACGGGGTCATGACGCTTGCGCGGCCCCCGCCGGAGCCGGCGCTCGGTCTCGAAGAGCGGCCCGCCCTTCACCAGGGAGAATTCGGCAATCGTCGAGTGCGGGTCCATGAGGGCGCCGCCTCCACGGTGGGGCTGCGTCCAGGACCCCACAAGCGCCCCCAGGCCGGGCGACGACCGGCGGGCGCAGGCGCGGACACGAGGCCTACCCTTGAGGGCCGGATTGTTCCGTGCCGCGTGGCCCCCACGTTTGCTGCCGGGGCACGGCGCGCCCCTCCGTTCTCGCAGGGAAGGAGGCACGCACATGAGCATCGACGTCATCGACGAAGTCCCGGCCCAGGGCGGCCGGCCCCTCGAGGACGGCGCGGGGCAGGAAGCCCGCTCGCTGCCGGGCATGGTCTACATCCCCGGTGGGACGTTCTGGATGGGCTCGGACCATCACTATCCGGAGGAGCGGCCGACGCACCAGGTGACGGTGACGGACTTCTGGATGGACAGCCAGCTGGTGACGAACGCGGACTTCGCGCGCTTCGTGGAGGCCACCGGCTACGTCACCGTGGCCGAGCGCCCCTTGAACCCCGACGACTTTCCCGGCGCGAATCCAGCGCTGCTCGTCCCGGGCTCGCTCGTCTTCAAGAAGACGCTCGCTCGCGTGGACCTGCGCGACCTGACGCAGTGGTGGTTCTATACGGCGGGCGCCTGCTGGAAGCACCCCGAAGGCGCGGGCAGCACCTGGCAGGGGCGCGAACAATACCCGGTGGTGCACGTCTGCTTCGAGGACGCGCTCGCCTATGCGCACTGGGCGGGCAAGACGCTGCCCACCGAGGCGGAATGGGAGTACGCCGCGCGCGGAGGCCTGGACCGGAAGGTCTACGTCTGGGGCGACGAGTTCGCGCCGGGTGGCAAGCTGATGGCCAACACCTGGCAGGGGGAGTTCCCCTGGCAGAACCTGAACACGGATGGCTTCGAGGGCACGTCCCCGGTGGGCAGCTTCCCACCGAACGCCTACGGCCTCTTCGACATGGCTGGCAACGTGTGGGAGTGGACCTCGGACTGGTACCAGGAGCGGCACGAGGCGAACGGCGGAAAGCCCTGCTGCATCCCCGTCAATCCTCGGGGCCCTGCCACGTCGGATCGCAGCCTGGACCCGTGCCTGCCGAAGGTGAAGATTCCCCGGCGCGTCCTCAAGGGCGGCAGCCACCTGTGCGCGCCGAACTACTGCCTGCGCTACCGCCCGGCGGCGCGCTCACCGCAGGCCGTGGACAGCGGCACGTCGCACATCGGGTTCCGCTGCGTCGTCCGCCCCTGAGCCGCAAGCTGGCATTTCCAGAGAAGGTCTTGCGACGTTGTCGCGGCGCTTCCACTCACCGCGTCTCCATCCCTATCGTGTCCCCCGCCTCCAACGCCACAGGGACCGATGAAACAGAAAATCACAGGCTTCCACCTCGACCGGGAAGACCACTGGGTGGCTGACCTCGAGTGTGGCCACCGGCAGCACATGCGCCATGACCCGCCCTGGACGGTGCGCCCCTGGGTCCTCACCGAGGACGGGAGGCGCAGCCGCCTCGGTGTCGAGCTCGATTGCAAGCGTTGTGACGAAGCAGGGCACGCGGTCGCCGAGGCGGTTCGCGAAGCGCTGCGGACGGTGGCCCTGCGGGCCTATGACGACGGCGGCCTGAGCGGGCTCTGCGCCGAAGGCCGATGGGAGCTTGCCCTGGACGCGCTCGGCGCGGCCGACCTGCGCCCTGTCATCCGGCGCGCGCTCGCCCCGGAGCGCGGGGAGAAAGCCCTCGTGAGCGCCCGGATGATTCTCCGCCCCCTCCTCCCTGACGACGCCAGCGCCATTCAGCGCCTGGCAGGTGACCGCGAGGTGGCGGCGAACGCGGCGGGAATCCCACATCCATTCGAGGACGGCATGGCGGAAGCCTGGATTGCCTCGCTGGATGCACGTTCCCACGTCTTCGCGCTCAGCCATTCCGAGTCTGGCGAGTTCATGGGCCTGGCCGGGCTGGTGGAGGCCGACGCGGAGCGCCCTCGCACAGCCGAGCTCTCATACTGGCTCGGCCGCGCGTACTGGGGACAGGGCTTTGGCACGGAGGCAGCCCAGACCCTGGTCCGCTACGGCTTCGAAACGCTCGGACTGGAATCCCTCCATGCCAGCTGCTTCTCCCGCAACCCCGGCTCCCGGCGTGTGCTGGAGAAGGCCGGCTTTCGCCACGCTGGCCACCAGGCGCGCGCGCTCCGCCATCTGGGGCAGGACGAGGACCTCGATCGCTTCATCCAGGAGCGGAGCCGCTCGCACCCATGAGCGGATTGCTCCTGGTGGGCAGCATGTGCCCCACCCGCGCTCAATCCGCCGCAGCGTCCAGCTCCGCGACGACACGGCGGACCTGACTCGCGCGCCCCTTCTCGGTACGCGCTGTCATCACCTTGAGGATGAGTCCGTACCGCCGCGTCTTGCCAAGCGCCTCGAACACCCGCGCGGCACGCGGGCTCGCAGCCAGCGCTACAGTCAAGTCCTCCGGCACCGTGGCGTTCTTCTGGGACGCGTAGGCCGCGTCCCAGCGCCCATCGGCCTTGGCGGCCTCGACCTCGGCGAGCCCCGAGGGCCGCATCCTGCCCGCGCGTAGCAGCGCCTCGACCTTCCTCACATTCACACAGGACCAGCGGCTGCGCGGCCGGCGCGGGACGTACTTCTGCAGATAGAAGCGCGCGTCGAGCGACCTCCGTTGCCCCGAAATCCATCCAAAGCAGAGCCCGACGTCGACCGCCTCGTCATCGGTGAGTGACGGGATGTCCGTCCCATTCTTCGCCAGCTTCAACCAGACACCAGCAGGAGCATCGGCATGCGTCTGGAGCCAGGCCTCGAACTCCGCCGCGTTCCGGAACGAAATCACCGGCGCGCCCCCACGCACCTCCCGCCTAACGCTGGCCACAGGCACCTCCCAGGACGTCCAGGTAGTGACGCTTGAACATGATGCCCAGCAGCTCCGCGTACCAGCGCGTTGCCGCTCGAAGGTCATCCGCCCAGAGGTTGAAGGTGCTCAATCCGCGCAAGGTGTTCATGGGGCTCTCTCGTGTCCTGGCCGCGCCCGTTCGCGACCCAGTGACCATGGCCCCAGAACGTGACAGAATGAGTCACGTTTGAAGCGCGAGCCCGTCACCGACCGCCTGGACCGTGTCCTGGGCCTCCTCGCCTCCCGGCCGTCCTGGACGGCCCCGGAGCTGGCGGAGGAGCTCGGCGTCTGCGTGCGTACCGTTCGACGGGATTTGTCCCGGCTTTCCGCCCGCGGGGTCCCCATCGAGTCAGACGCAGGCCGAGGCGGCGGTATTCGGGTACCGCCCCGGACGGGGCTCGGACGCGTGCAGCTCAGCGCCCAGGAGCTGCTCGACCTCCTGCTCGCCCTGGCGCTCGCTGAGCGACTCGAGTCCCCGCTCCTGCTCTCGACACTCAAGAGCCTGCGTCAAAAGCTCGCCGCCTCGTTCCCACCGGAGGAGCGCGCACGCGTCGGCAAGCTGCGCCGTCGCATCCTCGTCGGCCCCACTTCACGGAACGTCACCGCGACCTGGAAGCCTCCCCGAGCGGCGGTGCTACGTCCCCTCCAGGAGTCCTTCTTCGAGCAGCGCGCCCTGGAGTTGACGTACCGCTCGAACGACGTGCGCACGGTGCGCATCGTGGAGCCGCACTACCTGCTGCTGAGCTGGCCCGCGTGGTACCTGCTCGTCTGGGACCACTTGCGCGGAGCGGTGCGCATGCTCCGCGTCGACCGCATCGAATCCGCGAGCGTCCAGGCAGCGACGTTCCAGGTGCGGGACTCGAAGTCGATGCTCGCCACCCTCGGCGACATCTTCGCGGCGCTCTGACGCCAACCGCTTGGAAGCCAAAAATCGCAGCATGCGGCAATGACTCGCGGACCTACGTCTCGCGTCATTGTCCATGTCAGAGACAGACAGCAAAATGCCGCCGCTGCTCTGTCTCGTCGTGCCATCCCCCAAGGAAAAGTCCGAATGACACCCTCGAAGCCACGGCCCAACTGGGTCGCGAGGCCGCCACGCGCCCACGCGCTGGCGCTGCTCGCGGCCGTCTTGCTCACGCTGCCCACCGCCGCGCGCGCCCAGCCGACGTACACGCTGTTCGCCCCCTCCTCTACCCCCGCCGTCCCCTCTGTCACCAATGACTTCGCCCCGGTGGAGTTGGGCGTGAAGTTCCAGTCCGACATCGAGGGAGACATCCTCGGCATCCGCTTCTACAAGGGCCCCGCCAACACCGGCACCCACGTGGGAAGTCTCTGGAGCGCCGCTGGCGCGCGCCTCGCCTTCGCCACCTTCACTTCCGAGACAACCACCGGGTGGCAGGAGGTGATGTTCGCCACGCCCGTGCGCATCAGCGCCAACACCACGTACATCGCCTCGTACCACGCGCCCGGCGGCGCCTACGGCTTCACCAGCGCGGGACTGGCCTCGGCCGTGGACGCCCCTCCCCTCCATGCGCTCGCGGGCGCCACCAGCGGCGGCAACGGCGTCTTCACCTACGGCGCCGCGGGCTCCTTCCCCAACACCAGCTTCGGCGACTCCAACTACTGGGTGGACGTCGTCTTCCGCCCGGCTGAGCCCGTCACCCTGTGGCCTGCCACCGCCACTCCCGCCGTCGCCTCCGTCACCAATGACTCCGCCCCCGTGGAGCTGGGTGTGAAGTTCAAGACGAACGTGAGCGGCAACGTGCTGGGCGTGCGCTTCTACAAGGGCGCCGCCAACACCGGCACCCACGTGGGAAGCCTCTGGAGCGCCAACGGGCAGCGCCTGGCCTTCGCCACCTTCACCTCCGAGACGGCCACCGGCTGGCAGGAGGTGACGTTCTCCACCCCTGTCGCCATCGCCGCCAACACCACCTACGTCGCCTCGTACCACGCCCCCGCCGGCGCCTACGCCTTCGACAACGGTGGCCTCGCCAGCGGTCAGGACACCCCGCCCCTCTTCGCGCTGCCCGGCAGCACCAGCGGCGGCAACGGCGTCTTCACCTACGGCGCCGCGGGCTCCTTCCCCATCAACAGCTTCGGCAACTCCAATTACTGGGTGGACGTCGTCTTCCAGGCCACCGGCGCACCGCCCCCGACACAGCCCCCGGACAACACCTTCCGCATCTTCGCCCCCACCACCACGCCCGGTACCGCCACTACCCCTGACACCGCCGCCATCGAAGTGGGCGTGAAGTTCCGCTCGGACGTGGACGGCCAGGTGACGGGCGTCCGCTTCTACAAGGGCAGCGGCAACAACGGCACCCACGTGGGCAATCTGTGGAGCGCCACGGGCCAGCCGCTCGCCTCCGCCACCTTCACCAACGAGACGGCCGTCGGCTGGCAGGAGGTGACATTCTCCTCTCCCGTCGCCATCACCGCCGGCACCACCTACGTGGCGTCGTACTTCGCGCCGCTCGGCGGCTACTCGTTCGACAGCAACGGCCTGGCCACCGGAGTAGACGCCCCTCCGCTGCACGCCCTGCCCGGCGCCACCACCTCGGGCGGCAACGGCGTCTTCGCCTACGCCTCCGCGTCCACGTTCCCCAACGGCAGCCACCAGAACTCCAACTACTGGGTGGACGTCGTCTTCGAGCCCTACGGACCGCCGCCCCGTCCGGGCGTCCACGGCGCGGGACCCGTGCTGGTGGCCACCGCTCCCGGCAACCCCTTCACCGACTACCTGCGCGAAATCCTGGAGGCCGAGGGCATCGCCGCCTTCGCCACCACCGATGCCGGCAACCTGGGCGTCTCCGTCTCCCTCGATGACTACAAGGTGCTGGTGCTCGGCGAGCAGACGCTGAGCGCGGCCCAGGTGACGCTCATCACCGACTGGGTCACCGCCGGCGGCAGCCTCATCGCCCTGCGGCCCGCGGCGAACCTCCAGTCGCTGCTCGGACTCAATGCCTCTCAGGGCACGCAGGCCAATGGCTACATCCTGGTCAACGACACCCAGGCCCCGGGCACGGGCATCACCGCGGAGACGATGCAGTACCACGGGCTCGCGGACAAGCGCACCGTCGCCACTGGTACGCGCACCGTCGCCACGCTCTACTCGGATGCCACCACCGCGACGACGTTCACCGCCGTCAGCCAGCGCACCGTGGGCAGCGGCACCGCCACCGCCTTCATGTATGACCTGGCGAAGTCCGTCATCTACACACGACAGGGCAACCCGGCCTGGCAGGGGCAGAACCGGGACGGCTCCTCCATTGGCCCGGGCGCGCGCGCCAACGACATGTTCTACGGCAACGCGTCCTTCGACCCGCAGCCGGACTGGGTGAACCTGGCCAAGGTCCAGATTCCCCAGGCGGACGAGCAGCAGCGCCTGCTCGCCAACGTGCTGCACCAGACGAGCACCACGCCGCTGCCGCGCCTCTGGTACTTCCCCAACGCCAAGAAGGCTGTCGTGGTGATGACGGGCGACGGACACCCGGGTGGCGCCACCACCCAGCGCTGGAACCAGTACCTCGCGGACAGCGCCACCGGATGCAGCGTGGACGACTGGGAGTGCATCCGAGGCACCGTCTACGACTACGTGGGCGGACTGAGCGCCACCCAGGCCAACACCTACGTGGCCCAGGGCTTCGAGTACGCCCTGCACATCAACACCGGCTGCGCGGACTACACGGCCAACACGCTGGACCCGAACTTCTTCACCCCGCAGCTCGCCAGCTTCGCGTCCGCCTTCCCCGCCGTCCCCGCGCCCGTCACCAACCGCACGCACTGCATCGCGTTCAGCGATTGGTCCACCCAGCCCAAGGTGTCGCGCCTGCACGGCATCCGCCTGGACACCAACTACTATTACTGGCCCGACTACTGGGTGCAGGACCGCCCGGGCATGTTCACTGGCTCCGGCCTGGCCATGCGCTTCGCGGACCTGGACGGCACTCCGCTGGACGTCTACCAGCTCGCCACGCAGATGACGGACGAGTCCGGCCAGTCCTACCCGCTGCACATCGACACGCTGCTGGGCAACGCGCTGGGCCCCAAGGGCTACTACGGCGCCTTCAACGCCAACATGCACGTCGACTCGCAGCCGTCAGCCGGCTCCTCCGGCTCGGCCGCCATCATCGCGTCCGCCAAGCGTGACGGCGTGCCGGTCATCACCGCGAAGCAACTGCTGGAGTGGCTCGATGCCCGCGAGGCCACCCAGGTGTCCACCGTGGCCTTCACCGGCACGGTGCTCACCTTCAACCTCACGAGCCCCGCGCGCAACCTGTCCCTCATGGTGCCCACCCGCACCTCAACGGGCCGCACGCTGCTGTCCGTCACCCGCGCGGGCTCCGCCGTAACCACGGTGACGCGCACCATCAAGGGCGTGGACTTCGCATTCATCGACGGCGCGCTGGCCGGCACCTACACCGCCACCTACAACTGAGTCACTCGCGCCTCCCAAGGCGCGTCATCCTCCGGGGCCCGACGCGGTGCATTCGCGTCGGGCCCGTTTCATTTCACCACCGATGAAACCTGAGAGGTCCTGCCTGTGACGTGTTGCGACGGCACTTCTAGCCGCTGCCCCTTGTGCGGGAGGAGCTTGTCCACCATGCCCCTGAGGGATCGCTTGATGCCGCCCACCGTGTCCGCGTCCCCTTCCAGGAGCACCGCTGCGAAGTCCCTCCCGGGGGCCCTCGTCCCAGCCGTACCCGACGAGGCGGGAAGACGTGCGCCGCGCCGCCACGGCATGTCCGTGCCGCGCGCGCGGTGCGCAGGTTCTCTGCGTGCCCCTGCCTCGGGCACGCACCTGAACGGGAGAGGAACCACCATGCGCTCGACGGACGCCACCCAACGCACCCTCTCGCGGCTCTCGCGCAAGCGGCCCGCCGCCCATCCGCTCCCAGGTCCGCAGGGCGGTGACGTCGCCGTGGACGTCCAAGGGTTGGAGGCAGCGCTGCGCCGCTCCGTGGAGGGCGAGGTCCGCTTCGACAATGGGAGCCGTGCGCTCTACGCCACGGACGCCTCCAACTACCGGCAGGTCCCCCTAGGGGTCGTCGTCCCCCGCAGCCTCGACGACGTCCTCGCCACCGTGCGTGCCTCCCGCGAATACGACGCCCCCTTGCTGTCACGCGGCGGAGGCACGAGCCTCGCCGGCCAGTGCTGCAACGTGGCCATCGTCATCGACTGGACGAAGTACCTGGGCCGGGTGCTGGAGGTGGATCCCGGCACGAAGACGGCCCGCGTTCAGCCCGGCACCATCCTGGACCACCTGCGCGACACGGCCGAGCAGTACCACCTCACCTTCGGCCCAGATCCCGCCACGCACAACCACTGCACCCTCGGCGGCATGCTGGGCAATAACTCGTGCGGCGCTCATGCCCAGATGGCCGGCCCCGTCTCGCACAACGTGCGGGCGCTGGACGTACTCACTCACGACGGCCTGCGTCTGAAGGTGGGCCCCACCAGCGACGCGGAGCTGGAAGCCCTCATCCGGGCCGGCGGCCGGCGCGGGGACATCTACCGCAAGCTGCGCGAGCTGAGAGACAGGTACGCGGGGGAGATTCGCCGCCGCTACCCGCCGATTCCGAGGCGCATCTCTGGCTACAACCTCGACGCGCTGCTGCCCGAACACGGCTTCGACGTGGCGCGCGCCCTGGTGGGCACCGAGGGCACGTGCGTCACCATCCTGGAGGCGACGTTGAAGCTCGTGCCCAGCCCGCCGCACCGGGTGGTGGTGATGCTCGGCTATCCGGACATTTACATCGCTGGAGACCACGCCCATGAGCTCGCCGAGCGCTTCCACCCGCTCGCGCTGGAGGGGCTGGATGACGAACTCATCCACAACGTCGTCCTGAAGGGCCGCACCAGCCAGATGGAGTCCCTCCATCCCATGAGCTCGCACGCCGAGTTCCTCGACATCCTCCCACAGGGCCAGGGCTACCTCATGCTGGAGCTCGGCGGCGACACGCGGGAGGAGGCACTCGAGCGGGCGCGCGAGATGATGGAGGCGCTGCGCAAGGGCCGCGGCGCTCCCGTGGACATGCGGTTGTATTCGGACAGGGAACACATCGAGCACGCGTGGAAGGTTCGCGAGGCGGGCCTGGGCGCCACCGCGCGTGTGCCCGGCAAGCCAGACACCTGTCCCGGATGGGAGGACTCGGCCGTGCCTCCAGCGAAGCTGGGGGCCTACCTGCGCGCCCTGCGCAAGCTGTACGACAAGTATGGATATGACGCTTCGCTCTATGGCCACTTCGGCCAGGCGTGCGTCCATACGCGCATCGACTTCGACCTCACTTCAGCCAGAGGCATCCAGCAGTACCGCGCCTTCATCGAGGAAGCGGTGGACCTCTGCGTGTCCATGGGGGGCTCGATGTCCGGCGAGCACGGCGATGGCCAGTCACGCGCCGAGTTCCTCCCGCGCATGTTTGGCCCGGAGCTGGTGCAGGCCTTCCGCGAGTTCAAGAGCATCTGGGATCCGCAGGGGAAGATGAACCCGGGCAAGGTGGTGGACCCGAACCCCATCGACCAGGAGTTGCGCCTGGGCCGGGACTTCCGGGCGCGCACCTGGAAGCCGCGGACGCACTTCAAGTACCCGGACGACGACGGCCTTCTGTACCGGGCTACCGAGCGCTGCGTGGGCGTGGGCAAGTGCCGGCGGGACGACGGCGGCACCATGTGCCCCAGCTACATGGTGACGAAGGAGGAGAAGCACACCACGCGCGGCCGCGCTCACCTGCTCTTCGAGATGCTCCAGGGCGAGGTCATCAAGAACGGCTGGCGCGACGACAAGGTGAAGGAGTCACTGGAGCTGTGCCTGGCGTGCAAGGGCTGCAAGGGCGACTGCCCGGTGCAGGTGGATCTGGCGACGTACAAGGCGGAGTTCCTGTCGCACTACTACCAGGGGCACCTGCGCCCGCGGCCCGCCTACGCCATGGGCCTCATCATGCTCTGGGCCCGCGCAGCCATGCGGGCCCCTCGACTGGTGAATGTCCTCACCGGTTTCCCACCGACCCGAATGCTGCTCCAGCGGCTGGCCGGCATGTCGACGCAGCGGAAGATGCCGCGCTTCGCGCCGGAGTCCTTCCAGCGATGGGTGGCGCGCCGGCCGGTGTCGAACCAGCAAGGCCACCAGCGGGTGATGCTGTGGCCGGACACCTTCAACAACCACTTCTTTCCGGAGACGGCGGCCGCGGCGCTGGACGTGCTGGAGGACGCGGGCTTCGAGGTGGTGGTTCCCCAGGGGTTCCTGTGCTGCGGCCGGCCGCTCTACGACTTCGGCATGCTGACGACGGCGAAGGGGATGCTGCGGCGCACGCTGGAGAGCCTCCGCCGGGAGATTGAAGCGGGCGTGCCGCTGGTGGGTCTGGAGCCGAGCTGCGTGTCCGTCTTTCGAGATGAGCTGCGCAACCTCTTCCCGGATTGGGAGCTCGCCACACAGCTCCGCCGTCAGACGTTCCTCTTCAGCGAGTTCCTCGCCCGGTACGCGAAGGACGTGCCCCTGCCCCACATGGCGAAGAAGGCGGTGGTGCACGGCCACTGCCATCACAAGTCGCTCTTCCAGATGACAGACGAGAAGGCCGTGCTCGACAAGCTGGGGCTGGATTACGAAATCCCGGAGACGGGCTGCTGCGGCATGGCGGGCTCGTTCGGCTTTGAGGCCGGAGAGAAGTTCACGGTCTCCCAGCAGGTGGGCGAGCGCGTGCTGCTGCCCAAGGTCCGCGCCACGCCTCGGGACGCGCTCGTCATCGCCGACGGCTTCAGTTGCCGGGAGCAGATTGCGCAGAACACGAACCGCCGGGCGCTGCACATCGCGCAGGTGGTGCAGATGGCCAAGGCGTACGGGAACACGGGCCCCTCGGGCGATTTCCCCGAGCGTGGCTGGGTGACGAAGGGGCTGGGGCGGCCGCCGCTTCGGCGCCCGCGCACCGCGGCGGTGCTGGGGGGCCTGCTGCTCCTGGGCTTGCGGCGGCTGCGTACCTCGCGCGCCCGTCCGGCACCACGGCGCCGTCTGAGCCGTGTCTACAGCGGGTAGAGGGCGTCGAGCAGCACGCCCAGGATGATGTGCCTCAGGACGGGGCACCCACCTCGTAGCGGGCCGCATCCGCCCGCTTCAACTCCAGCCCCAGGCCCGGACGCGACAGGTCCGGCGCGAGCGTCCCATGCCTGACCGAAGCCACGCCGTCGAAGAGCATCCGCTCCAAACGTGCGTGGTCGTGAAAATACTCGATGTGCACCAGCCGCCGCGCCGCGCACGCCACATGGGCATGGAGCGCGGGGGCGCAGTGGGCAGAGAGAGGCACGTCGAACGCGTCGCACAGCGCGTCTGCCTGAAGGAACCCGCTGATGCCCAGGCAGCGCGTGGCGTCCGCCTGGAGAACATCCACCGCGCCCGCCTCCAGCATGCGCCGGAAGTAGAGGCCGCTGTCCCCATACTCGCCCGCCGCCACGGCCATGCCGGCGGGGACGCGAGCACGCAGGCGGTGGAGCCCCTCCAGGTCATCACTGGAGACGGGCTCTTCGAACCAGGAGACACCGTGCGCCGCGAAGCGCTCCGCGAGCGAGAGGGCCTGCGGCACCGTGTATGCACCGTTGGCATCCACGAAGAGCTCCGCGCGTGGCCCAATGGCGCGCCGCGCGGCCTCCACCCGGGCTGGGTCCTCCTCGGGGTGGCTGCCCACCTTCATCTTCACCCGTGGAATCCCCTGCTCCACCCAGCCGGCGAGCTGCGCCTGGAGCCGCTCGATGGAGTACGAGGTAAAGCCCCCGCTGCCGTAGACAGGTGCCGCATCCCTCGCGGCGCCCAGCAACCGCACCAGCGGCAGGTCCAGCAAGCGCGCCTTCGTGTCCCACAACGCCACGTCCACCGCGGAGAGCGCCATGGACACCAGTCCCGGCCTCCCCCTGTTGCGGACCTCTCTCAGCAATGAGCGCATCCGCGCCGGCACGTCCATCACGTCGTGTCCCTCAAGCGCCCGGGTGAGCGAGCGGCGGATGAGGCTCGCCGCCGACGCGTCCGCGTACGTGTAGCCGAGCCCGCGCGTGCCTCCCGCCGTCAGCTCCACCACCACGAGCGTCGTGCTGTCCCACTCGATGGTGCCGTCCGCCTCCTGCGCGTCCGTTGGGACCTCGTAAGCAAGAACCTCGCAGCGCTCGATGGGCACCGCCTCGCTGAGCCTCTGGACCATGGCCTCTCCCCGCGCATCAGCCCCTCCCCCCCCATCACCTCGAGAGAGTTCTTGCCCGCTCCGGCTGCCCTGGGGATGTCTGGGTGAGCGCTCCCACGCCAACCGGAGGGGGCGCGCGTGGGCAGCTTTCCAACATGAAGCCTAGTGACTGGCATGGCCTCTGGGTGCCGGACCTGCGTAAGTTGCTGGTCCTCCGCTTGTCCAGCAGCCAGTGCAATGGCCCTCATCGTGCGCCGTAGGGCGAACACACGCCCCCGAGGTCCCCCCGTGTCCGCCCTTATCGAGGATGTCCGCTTCTCTCTCCGGCTCTTGCTGAAGAACCGTGGGTTCACGCTGGTCTGTCTCCTGACGCTGGCCCTGGCCATCGGGGCGAACACGGCCATCTTCAGCGTGGTGAACGGGGTGCTGCTGCGGCCGCTGCCGTACCCGGAGCCAGACCGGCTGATGCAGGTGGTGCGAGTCACCAAGGACCACGGGCGGTCGGCGTCGCAGTCCATCGCGGGATACGTGTGGATGTCCGCGGAGGGGTCGCCCTTCTCGCGCGTCACGGCATACGAGGTGCTGCCTTCGGGCTTCAGCGCCGTGGGCGACGGCATGCCGGAGCGATTGCCGGGCATGCGCGTGACGGCGGGCTTCTTCGAGACCTTCGGCGTGAGGCCGAGGCTGGGACGCGGCTTCCTGCCGGAGGAGGACGTGGTGGGCGGGCCTCGCGTGGTCGTCCTCAGCGAGAGCCTGTGGCGGCGGCGCTTCGGCGGCGCGCCGGACGTGGTGGGCCGCTCCGTCGTCCTCAATGACGAGTCCTATACGGTGGTGGGCGTGGCGCCCGCGTCGTTCGCGTATCCCACGGGCGTGCACCTGTGGACGCCGCTCCAGCTCGACCTCACGGACCGGACCAACTCCCACTTCCTCTTCGTCACCGGCAGGCTGCGCCCGGGCGTCTCGGCCGACGGCGCGGCGGCGGCGCTGGAGACATTGGGGGGACGCGTGCGCGCGGAGAACCCGGCCCTGCTTGATGAGGGCCAGGAGTTCGCCCCGGTGGACCTGCGGGCGTTCCTCGCGGGCGACACGCGGTTGGCGCTCTGGGTGCTGATGGGCGCGGTGAGCCTGGTGTTGCTCATCGCATGTGTCAACCTGGCCAACCTCCAGCTCGCGCGGGCGGCGGCGCGCAACCGCGAACTGGTGGTGCGGGCGGCGTTGGGCGCGGCGCCGGGGCGGCTCGCGCGGCAGATGCTCACGGAGAGCCTCTTGCTCTCCGTGGCCGGCGGAGGCTCGGGGTGCTGTTGGCGATGGCGGTGTTGCCCGGGTTGTTATCGCTGGCGCCGGACACCTCGGCGCTGCTGCCCGGGGACGGAGGGCTCGCGGGCGCGCAGGTGGGCATTGATGGCACGGTGTTGGGCTTCACGCTGGCCGCGTCGCTCCTCACGGGCCTGTTGTTCGGGCTGTTGCCCGCGTGGCAAGCGTCGCGCACGGACCTCCAGATGGCGCTCCGCGAGGGCAGCCAGCGGGCGACCCTGGGCCCGGGGGCGGGCGCACGCGCGCGTTCCTGGTGGTGGGTCAGGTGGCGTTGGCGGTGATGTTGCTGGTGGGCGCGGCGCTGCTCATCCGCGGGTTCTCCGCGCTGCAGAGCGTGCAGCCGGGCTTCGACCCGCACGGCGTCCACGTGCTGCGGCTGTCGCTCCCGGAGGGACGCTACGGCACGTTGCAGGCACTGGAGCGCTTCGAGACGCAGGTGGTGGAGCGCGTGCGGGCGTTGCCTGGCGTGGAGGCGGTCGGGTTCGCCACGTCGCTGCCCATGGACAGGGGCCCCAGCATGTCGTTCGCCATCGAGGGCAAGTACACGGGGGATGACAACGGCCCCGGCGCGGGCTGGGGGCAGTACCGCCCGGTGACGCCGGACTACTTCGGTGTGATGCGCATTCGCCTCGTCCGCGGGCGGCTGCTGGCGGAGAACGACGTGGCGGGCTCGGAGCCGGTGGTGGTCATCAACGAGACGGCGGCGCGCAGGTTCTGGCCGGGCGAGGACCCCTCGGCCAGCGCATCCGGGTGGCGCATTCGGTGCCGTCCCTCCGGGACGTGGTGCCCCGCGTCGTGGTGGGCGTGGTGCGGGACGTGCGCGAGGACGGCCTGAATGACGATCCTCCCCCGCTGCTGTACCTGCCGCCGGGACAGATGTCGCAGGGCGTCGCGTCGATGGTCGTGCGGATGATTCCGCAGAACCTGCTGGTGCGCGCCAGGGGCGGCCACGCGGACGTCGTAACGGCCGTCCAGCGCGAGGTGTGGGCGGTGGACGCGCAGCAACCGGTGATGGAGACGCTGAAGCTGGAGGACCACGTCGCGCGCTCGCTCGGCTCCGAGCGCTTCAACATGATGTTGCTGGGGATGATGGCGGCGCTGGCGCTCGCGCTGGCCGCAGTGGGCATCTACGGCGTGTTGTCCTATCTGGTGAGCCAGCGGACACGGGAGATGGGCGTGCGACTGGCGCTCGGCGCTACGCAGGGCGATGTGGTGAGGCTGGTGCTCCGACAGGGCCTGGGCTCGGTGGCGGGCGGGGTGGTGCTGGGGTGCGCGGGCGCGCTGGCGCTGACGCGGGTGGTGTCCGGCTTCGTCCACGGCGTCAGCGCCCTGGACCCGCTGTCCTTCGTCGCCGCGCCGCTGGTGCTGCTGGGCGTGGGACTGGTGGCCACCTGGGTGCCCGCGCTGCGTGCCTCGCGCGTGGACCCCATCATCGCGCTCAAGTACGACTGAGGCAGGCGGGCCCGTGCCGCACATCGAACGTCCTGGAGACTTCCTCAGTCGTCCGAGCGCAGCGCCTCGTGCAGCGGCACGCGGGTGACGCGGCGCGCGGGCAGCCAACTGGCCAGCAACGCCACTGCGGCGAGCAGCGCGGGCACGGCCGCGAAGGTGACGACGTCGAACGCGCTCACGCCATACAGGACACTGGACAGGCTGCGCGCGAACACGGCGGCGCCGACGAGCCCCAGGAGGACGCCGGCCACGGCCATCCGAAGCCCCTGCCCCACCACGCGCCACACCAGATAGTGCCCGGTCGCGCCCAACGCCATGCGGATACCCAGCTCGCGCGTCCGCTGACTGACCGAATAGGACAACACGCCGTAGAGCCCCACGCCCGCGAGCACCAGCCCCAGCACCGCCAGGGCCACCAGCAGCGAACCCAGCACCTTCGTGTGACCCAGGCTGGCGTCCACGACCGATTCCAGGGAGCGCACGGGGACTCTCGGGAGCTCGGGGGCCACGGCGCGAAGCTGCTCGCGCAGCACCGGGGCCAGCGCGACAGCGTCCTGCGAGGCACGCACGGTGAGCAGCATGTGCAGTCCCCAGAGCTGTCCCATGGGGACAAAGGCCTCGCTGACCGGGGGCGCATCCAGGCTGTTGTGCTGGACATCCCCCACCACGCCCACGACTTCGCGGAAGGCCTCACCGTCGAGCACCAGTTGCACGCGCTGCCCCACCGCGCTCCGCCCGGGGAAGTAGCGCCGGGCGAACGTCTCGTTCACCACGACCACCGGCGCGGTGCCCGGCCCATCCCAGGCCTCGATAGTGCGCCCTTCCTTCAGCGGGATGCCCAGGGTGTTGAAGTAGCCGTCGCTGGTGGTGCGGAAGTGGACCAACTCCCGGGAGTCCGCCTGTGATGCCACCTCGCCCGGAAGCAGCACCGGCGCCAGGCCATTGCGTCCCCACAGGGGCACCGTGCTGGACATGCCCGCGGACGTCACGCCTGGAAGCGCGCGCACCCGCTCCAACACGCTGGAGAAGAGGGCCCGTTGGACGGCCTCGTCCCGGTACTTCGCCGACGGAAGGGAGAGGTCCACCACGGTGACGCCCTGGGGATTGAAGCCCAGCGGCACCACGCTCAAGGCATGGACGGTGCGAAGCATCAGGCCCGCGCCCACCAGCGGAATCAGTGCCAGGGCCACCTGCGCGACCACCAGCGCCACGCGCCCGCCTTCGCCCCGCGTGGCCCCTGCGCCGCCTCGCAGCCCGCCCAGCGCGCCCCGCGCATCCGCGCGCGACACCCGCAGCGCGGGGACCAGGCCAAAGAGGAGGCTGGTCACCACCGAGAGAACCAGCGCGATGCCCAGGACATGCGGCTGCAGACGGAGCGCCTCGGCATCCACGAACTGAGGCGGCATGAGCGCGCGCAGCAGATCCATGCCCCACATCGCCAGGACCAGTCCGGCGGCGCCACCCACGAGCGCCAACATCCCGCTCTCCACCAGGAACTGCCGCACCAGCCGCCCTCGGCCCGCGCCCAGGGCGGCGCGCACTGACACCTCACGCTCCCGCGCGGAAGCCCGCGCCAGCAACAGGTTGGCCACGTTGGCGCAGGCCACCAGCAGCACCAACGCCACGACGCCGGCCAGGAGCCACAGCCGCTCCTGGGAACCCTCCACCACCTGGGTGTGCAAGGGCACCAGCCGCACCCCAGCGGGCTCCTCCGTGAAGCCCGGCTCGCGCACCAGCGCGGCGCCCAGGGCCGTCATCTCCGTGCGTGCCTGCTCCGCGGACACGCCTTCGCGCAGGCGCCCCACCACCCGCAGCCACACCCCTCCGGCCGACTCATCCGCGGCCAGGACCAACGGCTTCCACGCCTCCACATCCGGTGCGAAGCGGAATCCCGCGGGCAACACCCCCACCACCGTGTGGAGCTGGTCATCCACCATCAACGTCTGTCCCACCACGTCCGGGCGGCCACCGAAGCGCCGCTGCCACAGCGCATGCGACAGGAGAAGGCCATTGGCGTCCCTGTCCGCGCGGAAGTCCTGTCCGAGCAAGGGCCGCACGCCCAGGAGCGAGAACAAGCCCGCTGTTGCCCGCCCCGCGCGCACCCGCTCCAGTTCGCCGTCACCCGCCAAGGTGATGTCGCGGATCGACAGCCCCTCCAGTCCCTGGAACGCAAACGCACGCTCGCGCCAGGCCTGGAGCGACTGCAACGACACGCCCAGCCGCTCGCGCTGGGGCGTCGACTGGTACAGCGTCACCAACTGCTCCGGCGCCCGGTACGGCAACGGCCGGAGCAGCACCTGGTACACCGCGCTGAAGACGGCGGTGGTGGCGCCAATGGCCAGCGCCAGCGTGGTGATGATGACCAGCGTGAATGCGGCCTCGCGCCGCATGCGACGCAGGGACAATCGAACGTCCTGAAGAAGCTGGGACATGAAGACCAGACTCCACTGCAACTCCAACGCCATCAAACGTCGCGCCCGACAGGGCCCTTCGCACACCCGGCCGGGACGGGATTCGCGTTCGCCTGTGGCACGCGAAATCCCATCATCGGACACGAGCCCGGTCCGCTCCCAACGCGGCCAAAAGAAGCGTGGCGCCGCGGTGGAACCCGATGCGTGACAGCCCGACCGGGCGGCCATTGCAATATGCGTTACCCGCAATCCCTTACTTCCCTTCTTGACACCCCTGACGCTGCGTGGCACATATCTGCGCCACTTCAATAATGAAAATCATTATCATTATCCACTTATGAGCCCAACGAGCGGGCGCAGGCATCCAGAAGGAGGAACAGGGACATGGGAACGCCCACCCGGGTGGCACTCGTCACAGGTGCCGCACAAGGTATTGGCGCGGCAGTGGCACGTGCGCTGGCGGGCGAAGCCCTCATCGCCGCGGTCGACACCAACGCGGACGGCCTGAGCGCCCTGGTGGCCGAGCTCCGGCAGAAGCATCAACACGCGGTGGCCTACCCGGCCAGCGTGAGTGATGTCGCCGCCGTCGACGCCGTGGTGGAGCGCATCGAGCGGGAGTTGGGCCCCATCGAAGTGCTGGCCAACGTGGCGGGCGTCCTGCGCACGGGCCCCATCCTGTCCTACAGCGACGAGGACTGGGCGTTCACCTTCTCCGTCAACACGCTGGGCGTGTTCCAGGTGTCCCGCGCCGTGGCCCGGCGCATGGTGCCCCGGCGAAGCGGTGTCATCGTCACCGTGGGCTCCAACGCCGCCGCCGTGCCCCGCACGCAGATGGCCGCGTACGCCGCCTCCAAGGCCGCCTCCAGCATGTTCACCAAGTGCCTGGGCCTGGAGCTGGCCCCACACGGCATCCGCTGCAACGTCGTGTCCCCCGGCTCCACGGACACCGCCATGCAGCGCGCGCTCTGGGCGGATGACTCCGGCGCGCAGGCGGTGATTGCCGGCTCGCCCGAGGCCTATCGCCTGGGCATCCCCCTGCAACGCATCGCCACCCCCGAGGACATCGCCAACGCGGTGCGGTTCCTCGTCTCGGACGCGGCACGCCACATCACCCTGCACGACCTCCGCGTCGACGGGGGCGCGACGCTCGATGCCTGACCCCGCCCTCGCGCGGCCGCCCAGGCCCACGCCCCTCAAGAAGTTGAGAATGATTACTAGGATCCACTTCACAACCTGCCACCAAGGCGCCGCCATGTGGCGCCCTGTGCATGACGCCCGCTGAGCCGAAGGAACAGGAACACCCCATGGGACCGCAGACACTCGCCGCGCAGTTGCTCGAGAGCTACGAGGCTGGCTCTTCGTTCTTCTTCGCCACGCCGCGCCGCACGCTGCTGGCGCGCGGCACCTTCGCCACCGTGCCGCACCAGGGCGGCGCGGATGCCCTGGCGCGGCTCCCCGAGCGCGTGACGGCGGTGCTGAATGACGCGCGCCAGGCCGACCACGACATCCCCGTGGCGGTGGGCGCGGTGCCCTTCGACGGCTCGGTGCCCGCACAGCTCGTGGTGCCGCTGACGCTCCAACGCGCCGGACCGCTGGTGTTCGACAAAGACGTCCCGGTGCAGCGGCCGTTCAGCGCCAGCTACACCGTCCAGCCGGTGCCGGAACCCGCCGCGTACCTGAACGGCGTCGCGCAGGCGCTGAAGCTGATGCAGAGCGGGCCGCTCCAGAAGGTGGTGCTGTCACGTTCGTTGCACCTCAACGCCGCCGCCCCCATCGACCTGCGGCAGCTGCTGCGCAACCTCGCGCAGCGCAACCCTTCGGGCTACACCTTCGCCGCCGACCTCCCCCAGCAGGATGGGACCAGCGGCGCGGAACTGCGCACGCTCATTGGCGCCAGCCCCGAGCTGCTCGTGTCCCGCTCCGGGTTCCAGGTGGTCGCCAATCCCCTGGCCGGCTCCGCGGCCCGCAGCGCGGATCCGCTGGAGGACCAGGAGCGCGCCGCCGCGCTGCTGAAGTCGCCCAAGGACCTGCACGAGCACGCGGTGGTCATCGACGCCGTCGCGGAGGCGCTGCGGCCGTACTGCAAGACGCTGAACGTGCCCGCCGGTCCGTCGCTCGTGAACACCGCCACCATGTGGCACCTGTCCAGCCGCATCACCGGTGAGCTGGCCGACCCCTCCATCTCCTCGCTGACGCTGGCGGCGGCCATGCACCCGACACCCGCGGTGTGCGGCTACCCCACGCGGCTGGCGCACGAGGCGATTGGCTCCATCGAGCCCTTCGAGCGCGGCTACTACACCGGCACGGTGGGCTGGTGCGACGCCACGGGTGACGGGCAGTGGGCGGTGACCATCCGCTGCGCGGAGGCCAGTGAGCGCACCCTGCGCATCTTCGCGGGCGCGGGCATCGTGGTGGGCTCCACGCCCGAGTCCGAGCTGGCGGAGACCGAGGCCAAGTTCCGCACCATGCTCCACGCCATGGGCCTGGGCCACGGTGCCGGGGTGCAGTCATGACGTCCCCCGTCCTCCCTGGCTGCCCCACGGCCGGAGGCCTACGCCGCCCGCTACCGCGAGGCTGGCTACTGGCGCGGCGAGACGTTCGGCCAGCTCCTCCACGAGCGCGCCCAGCGTCACGGCGAGCGGACCGCGCTGGTGGCCGGAGAGCGCCGCCTCACCTACGCCGACCTGGACGCCCGCGTCAGCCAGCTGGCCGCCGGCTTCCATGCCCTGGGCATCCAGGCCCAGGACCGCGTGGTGGTGCAGCTGCCCAACGTGGCCGAGTTCTTCGAGGTCGTCTTCGCCCTCTTCCGCCTGGGCGCGCTGCCGGTGTTCGCGCTTCCCGCGCACCGCGCTTCGGAGATTGGCTACTTCTGCGCCTTCACGGAGGCGGTGGCCTACGTCATCGCGGACAAGCAGGCCGGGTTCGACTACCGCACCCTGGCTGAGCAGGTGCGCGGCACCTGCCCGACGCTGAAGCACGTCATCGTCGCCGGTGACGCAGGCCCCTTCACGGCGCTGAGCAGCCTGTACGCCGCGCCCACGGCGCTGCCGCCGGGGCCCGCGCCCAGCGACGTGGCCTTCTTCCAGCTCTCCGGCGGAAGCACGGGCGTGCCCAAGCTCATCCCGCGCACGCACGACGACTACATCTACAGCCTGCGCGGCAGCGTGGACATCTGCCAGCTCGACGAGACGAGCGTGTACCTGTGCGCGCTGCCCGCGGCGCACAACTTTCCGCTCAGCTCGCCGGGCGTGCTGGGCACCTTCTACGCGAGCGGCACGGCGGTGCTGGCGCCCAACCCCAGCCCGGACACGGTGTTCCCGCTCATCGAGCGCGAGCGCGTCACCATCACCGCGGTGGTGCCACCGCTGGCCATGGTCTGGATGGACGCGGCCAAGACGCGCCGGCATCAGCTCGCCAGCCTGCGGGTGCTTCAGGTCGGTGGCGCGCGCCTCAGCACCGAGGCGGCCATGCGGGTGAAGCCCACGCTGGGCTGCACGCTCCAACAGGTGTTCGGCATGGCCGAGGGCCTGGTCAACTACACGCGCCTGGATGACCCCGAGGACGTCATCGTCAGCACCCAGGGCCGGCCCATCTCCCCGGACGACGAGCTCCGGGTGGTGGACGAGGACGGCGAAGACGTGGCGCCGGGTGAGACGGGCCAGCTGCTGACGCGCGGGCCGTACACCATCCGCGGCTACTACAAGGCGGAGGCCCACAACGCGAAGGCCTTCACCGACGACGGCTTCTATCACACCGGTGACGTGGTCCGCGTGACGCCCCAGGGCTACCTGGTGGTGGAGGGCCGCGCCAAGGATCAGATCAACCGGGGCGGCGACAAGGTCGCGGCCGAGGAGGTGGAGAACCACCTGCTGGCCCACCCCGACGTGCACGACGCCGCGGTGGTCGCCGTTCCGGACGCGTTCCTGGGCGAGCGCACCTGCGCCTTCGTCATCGCGCGCGGCACGCCGCCGGCGCCCCATGTCCTCACGGCCTTCCTGCGCCAGCGTGGTCTGGCCGCCTTCAAGATTCCCGACCGGGTCGAGTTCGTCGAGGCGTTCCCCAAGACGGGCGTCGGCAAGGTCAGCAAGAAGGCGCTGCGCGACGTGCTCGCCGGCGCTCCCTCCCCCACTCCGGTTTCGCGCGCGACGCGCTGAAAGGAACTCCCCATGGCGCTCCCCGCCATCGCTCCCTATCCCATGCCCGGCGCCACCGACCTGCCGAAGAACAAGGTCTCCTGGACGCCGGACCCGAGCCGCGCCGTGCTGCTCATCCACGACATGCAGCGCTACTTCGTGGAGGCCTTCACGCAGGGCCAGTCGCCCGTGACGGAGCTGGTCGCCAACATCCAGCGGCTGCGGCAGCACTGCACGGCGCTGGGCATCCCCGTCGTGTACTCGGCCCAACCGGGTGGTCAGACGCCCGAGCAGCGCGGCCTGCTGCTGGACTTCTGGGGCGGCGGCATCAACGGCGGACCGGATCAGAAGCGCATCATCGACGCACTGACGCCCGCCGAAGGCGACATCCAGCTCACCAAGTGGCGCTACAGCGCGTTCCGCAAGACGGACCTGATGGACCAGATGAAGAAGCTGGGCCGCGATCAAATCCTCATCTCCGGTATCTACGCGCACATCGGCTGCCTGCAGACGGCCAGCGACGCCTTCATGAGCGACGTGCGGCCCTTCCTCATCGCCGACGCGCTGGGTGACTTCTCCCTGGCGCACCACCAGCTCGCGTTGAGCTACGCGGCCCAGCTGTGCGCCGTCACCACCACCACACAGCAGGTGCTCGACGCGCTGGGCCCCGTCTCCACGTCCAGCACACTCACCCGCGAGCAGGTGCGCGCGGAAGTGGCGGAGCTGCTCCAGGAGTCGCCGGAGGCGCTGGGGGACGACGACAACCTGCTCGAGCGCGGAATGGACTCCATCCGGTTGATGACGCTGGTGGAGAAGTGGCGGGCCGCTGGCGCGGAGACCACCTTCGTGGAGCTGGCCGAACGGCCGACGCTCGCCGACTGGTTCACGCTGCTCTCCCTGGGCAACACGCCCGCTTCCCGGAACGCCGCGTAGCTCCGCGGTGCGCGAGTCACCTCGCGCCCCTGACGCATGAACACACGGGAGTCCCTGGCGATGGGCGAAACACACGAAGCAGGTTGGCCGCTGTCCGCGGCCCAACATGGAATCTGGGTCGGCCAGCAGTTCGACCTCACGAGCGCCGTCTACAACGCGGGTGAGTGCATCGAGATCCGCGGGCCGCTCGTCGTGGAGCACTTCGAGTCCGCCTTGCGTCATGCCATTGACGAGGCGGAGGCGCTCCACGCGCGCTTCGCCCCCGGTGCCTCCGGCCCCGTGCAGTTCGTGCAGCCCCCCGCGTCGTGGCAGCTGCACGTCGCCGACATCAGCCACACGCCTGATCCCTGGGCCGCGGCCCAGTCCTGGATGCATGAGGACCTGACGCGCACGGTGGACCTGGGCCAGGGCCCGCTGTTCGCGGAGGCGTTGTTCAAGGCGGCGCCGGACCGTTACTTCTGGTTCCAGCGAGCCCACCACATCGCCCTGGACGGCTTCGGCTTCTCGTTGGTGGCTCGCCGCGTGGCGGACCTCTACACGGCCCGGGTGACGGGCAAGCCCGCCACGAACGGGTTCGGCTCGCTCCGCGCCGTCCTCGATGAGGACGCCGCCTACCAGGGGGCGCGCAGCACGCCGCGGACCGCGCCTTCTGGGTGGAGCGCTTCTCCCATGGCCCTACGCCCGTGGCGCTCGCGGAGCCCGCGCCAATGACGCCGCGATTCGTGCGCCAGACGCGGCACCTGTCGCCCGCGGACCTGGAGCGGATGCAAGCCGCCGCGAAGCAGGCCGGGCTCACGTGGCCGGACCTGGTGCTCGCGGCGACGGCGGCCTGGCTGCACCAGCACACCGGTGCGCCCGAAGTCGTGCTGGGTCTGCCGGTGATGACCCGCCTGGGCTCGGCCGCCATCCGCGTGCCGTGCATGGCCATGAACATCGTGCCGCTGCGCGTCCCGGTACGTCCGGACGCCGGCTTGTTCGCCATGGCCCGAGACGTGGCCGCGGAGCTGCGCGCCATGAGGCCGCACCTGCGCTACCGCTACGAGCAGCTTCGCCGCGACTTGAAGCGCGTGGGCGGCCAGCGGCGGCTCTTCGGCCCCGTGGTCAACATCATGCCGTTCGACTACGCCCTGCGCTTCGCGGGGATGCCGGCCTTCGCCCACAACCTCTCCGCGGGCCCCGTCGAGGACCTGTCCATCGGCATGTACGCTCGCTCCGATGGCAGCGGACTGCGCGTGGACTTCGACGCGAACCCCGCCTGCTACAGCCCCGACGTCCTGGACACCCACCAACGTGGCTTCCTCCAGTTGTTGGAGTCACTGGTGGCCTCGCCCGAGCAGCCCGTGCGCGCGGCGCCTGCCCCCGCGCGGCCCTCCGTCGTGGATGGCGGGCCCCTGCCGATTCCGCAACGGCCCGTGCTGGAGCTCATCAAGGAGCAGGCCCGTGCGCGGCCGGATGCCATCGCCGTGGAGCATGGCGAGCACCGCCTCACCTACGCGGCGCTGCTCCAGTCCGCCCAGGCGCTCGCGGAGCGGCTGCGGGCCGACGGCGCGCGGCCCGACACGCTCGTGGCCGTCTCCCTGCCCCGGAGCATCGACGCCATCGTGGCCACGCTGGGTGTCCTCTTCTCAGGCGCGGGATACCTCCCCGTGGACCCCTTCGGTCCCGAATCCCGGACGAAGGCCATCCTGGATGACGCCGCGCCGCGACTGACGGTGAGCAGCGCCGTGAAGGACCTCACGGCCGGCATGCCTCCGCAGGCGCCCGGGCAGCTCGCGGTGCACCGGCGCGCCGGCTCGGAGCTGCCGGTCACGGCGCCCCAGTCGGGCGGGCCGCTGGCGTACGTCATCTACACCTCCGGCTCCACCGGCCAGCCCAACGGCGTGCAGATTGACCACGACGCCCTGGCCCACTTCGTGGCGGGCGCGACGTTCCGCTACGAGGTGACGCCCGAAGACCGGGTGCTGCAGTTCGCGCCGCTGCACTTCGATGCCAGCGTGGAGGAGATCTTCGTCTCCCTGTGCGCCGGCGCCACGCTGGTGCTGCGCACGGACGAGATGCTCCAGTCGGTGCCCCGGCTGCTCGAGGCCTGCGCCACCCACGGCATCACCCTGCTGGACCTGCCCACGGCCTTCTGGCACGAGCTGGCCTACAGCGTGTCCACGGGCGCGGCCCGGCTGCCGCCCTCGCTGCGCACCGTCATCATCGGCGGTGAGGCCGCCTTGCCCGAGCGCGTCGCCCGCTGGCGCGCCTCCGCTGGTCCCCAGATCCGGCTGCTCAACACCTACGGCCCCACCGAGGCCACCGTGGTGGCCACCGTCGCCACACTCAGCGGCGGTCCCGACGTGACGCCCGCCGGGGAAGACGTGCCCATCGGACGCCCCCTGCCCGGCGTGCGCGCGGTGATTGCCGACGCACAGGGCCGCATCCTCCCCACGGGTGAGGAAGGCGAGCTCCACCTGCTGGGCGGCGCGCTCGCCCGGGGCTACCTGGGCCGCGAGGCGCTGACGGCCACGCGCTTCATCACGCTCGACGCCCTGCCGGGAAGCCCCCGCGCCTACCGCACGGGGGACAAGGTCCGGCTGCGCGAGGACGGCCAGATTGTCTTCGTGGGCCGCGTCGACGACGAGTTCAAGATCAGCGGCCACCGCATCGACCCGTCCGAGGTCGAAACGGCGCTGCTCGGCCACCCGGGCGTGCGCGACGCGGCCGTCGTAGGCCGGTGCTCCCCAGCGGCTCGCGCCGGCTTTGCGCGCACGTCGTCACCACGCAGCCCGCGCCCACCGTGGCGGAGCTGCGGCAGCACCTGCTGGGCGGCCTGCCCGCCCCCATGGTGCCCGGTACCTTCGTGTTCACGGAGCGGCTGCCACGCACCAGCACCGGCAAGCTGGACCGCGCCGAGCTGCGCCGCCTGCTGCCCACCGAAGAGGCCGCGACCACGACAGCGGGAACCACGGCCCTGGAGCGCGTGGTGCTGAAGGTCTGGGAAGAGGTGCTGGGCGTGACGACGACGTCCGCGCAGGATGACTTCTTCGACCTGGGCGGCCAGTCGCTCCAGAGCATCCAGGTCGCCAACCGGCTCGGCATCGAGCTGGGCCGTGAGATTCCCGTCGCCACCGTTTTCCGCTACCCGACGGCGGCCGGACTGGCCCAGGCGCTGGAGCAAGGCACCGACGGCGCCTCCGCCGCCGGGGGCCTCACCGAGAGCATGCTCGCCGACGCCGTGCTGTCCGAGGACGTCGTCCCCAAGCTCACGGTGGATTCCGCCGAGCCCCCGCGGCTGCGTCAGGTCGTCCTCACCGGAGCCACCGGCTTCGTCGGGGCGCACCTGCTCCACCAGCTCCTGCGCCAGACGGACGCGCGCGTGGTGTGCCTGGTCCGCGCTCGCGACGAGGCGCACGCCCTGGAGCGCATCCAGGCCGCGCTGGCGTCCCAGCAGCTCTCCCCCGAACACCTGACGGAACGCGTGGTGGCGCTGCCCTCGGACCTCACCCAGCCCTGGCTGGGCCTGAGCCAGGCGCGCTTCCACGGGCTGGCCTCGGAGTGTGACACCGTCATCCACAACGCCGCCGTGGTCAGCGTGGTGCGTGAATACGGCAGCCTCCAGGCCGTGAATGTGCGCGGCACCCGCGAGCTGCTGCGCCTGGCCGCCGCGGTCCGCGCCAAGCCCTTCCACTACGTCTCCACCCTGGCCGTGGCGCCGCAGACGGACCTCAGCCCCGACGTGCCGGAGTCCTTCGTGCCCGCGCACCCGGGCCTGCGCGACGGCTACCAGCAGAGCAAGTGGATCGCCGAGCGGCTCGTCGAACAGGCCGGAGCGCGTGGCCTCCCCGTGGCCGTGTACCGACTGGGCCGCGTGGTGGGTGCGCCCGACAGCGCCATCGTCAACCCACAGGACCTGGTGTGGCGCATCCTGCTGGCGGGAATCCCCGTGGGCGCGCTGCCCCAGCTCGACGTCGCCGAGGTGTGGACGCCCGTGGACTACGTGGCGGGAGCCATCGTCCGCATGGCGCGCGACGCCCGCCCGCCCACGGTGTTCAACCTGTGTCCCACGCCCGAGGTGAAGCTCCGTGAGCTGTTCGCCTGGGTCCGTGACTACGGCTACCCCGTGGAGCACTGCCCCGTGGGTGAGTGGCGCAACCGCGTGGCCGAGCGCGCCGGGACCGGGGAGAACCAATCCACGCTCGCCTTTTTCGACCTGCGCTCGGGCACGGACGTGCCCGCGTTTGGCCTGGGCCCCATCCGCTGTGAGCGGGTCCATCAAGCGCTCGAGGGAACGGGCATCACCTGTCCGCCCACGGACCGTGCGCTGCTGTACCGATACCTCGACTACTGCATTGCGCGGGGCCTGCTGCCGCCCGTGCCCGCAACCCGCCTTCCAACCGAAACGGCACTCCCGTGACGAACCCCACCTGGACGCCACACTCCTGGCGGCACAAGCCCGTCAAGTACATGCCGGAGGACTATCCGGACGCGCAGGCCCTGGCCCAGACCGAGGCCGAGCTGTCCCGCCTGCCTCCGCTCGTCTTCGCGGACGAGACGCGCCGGCTCACCGCCCGGCTCGCCAAGGTCGCTGAAGGCAAGGCCATCCTGCTGCAAGGGGGCGACTGCGCGGAGAGCTTCAAGGAGTTCACCACCGACAACATCCGGGACACCTACCGGCTGCTGTTGCAGATGGCCATGGTGCTGACCTTCGCCGGCAACCGGCCGGTGGTGAAGGTGGGCCGCATCGCCGGGCAGTTCGCCAAGCCGCGCTCCAGCCCCATGGAGACGCTGGGCGGCGTCACCCTGCCCAGCTACCGCGGGGACATCATCAACGGTATGGAGTTCGACGCCCAGGCGCGAACGCCAGACCCGCGCCGGCTGCTCAAGGCCTATCACCAGTCCTCCGCCACGCTGAACCTGCTGCGAGCCTTCGCCCAACGCGGCTACGAGGAGCTCGCCGAACCCCAGCGCTGGCCCCAGGGCGGCATCAACCGCTTGCTGGCGGACCGCATCCTCGAATCCCTGTCGTTCATGCGGGCGCTGGGGGTCAGCCCGGAGCCTCGCAGCAGCTCCAATGCCATCGACTTCTTCACCAGCCACGAAGCCCTGCTCCTCAACGTGGAGGAGGCCATGACGCGCGCCGAGCCCGACGGCAGCGGCTGGTACGACGCGTCCGCGCACATGCTGTGGATTGGCGAGCGCACCCGCCAGCTCGACGGTGGCCACGTGGAGTTCATGCGCGGCATCCAGAACCCCATTGGCATCAAGTGTGGCCCCACCATGGAGCCCGACGAACTGCTCCGGCTGATGGACCTCCTCAATCCCCAGGGCATCCCGGGCCGCATCACCCTCATCGGGCGGTTTGGCGCGGACCTGGTCGCGGAACGGCTGCCCCGGCTCATGGCCGCCACCCGCCGGGACGGGCGCCCGGTCATCTGGTCCATCGACCCGATGCACGGCAACACCCACAAGGCCGGCAATGGCTACAAGACGCGCTCCTTCGACCGCATCCTCACGGAGGTGTGTGGCTTCATGGACGCCGCCGCCGCGGAAGGCGTCCACCCGGGGGGCCTGCACCTGGAGATGACCGGGCAGAACGTCACCGAATGCCTGGGCGGCCCCCAGCCCGTGACGGAAGACGACCTCTCCAGCCGCTACCACACCCACTGCGATCCGCGCCTCAACGCGGACCAGGCCCTTCAGTTGGCCTTCCTCGTCGCCGAATCCATGCCGTCCCTTCGCACGCACGAAGCCCGTGCGGCCTGAATCGCTGGAGCCTTTCGTGACCGCCTCGTTCACACCGCGACAGGAGCGTCTGCTCATCCTGCTGCTGGCGGGCGTGCAGTTCACCCACTTGCTGGACTTCATGATCGTCCTGCCGCTGGGTCCGGAGTTCATGCGGCTGTTCAGTCTGTCAGCCGCGCAGTTCGGAACGTTGGTGTCCTCCTACACGTTGGCCTCCGCCGCCATGGGCGTGCTGGGGCTCGCGTGGGTCGACAGGTTTGGCCGCAGAAGCACGTTGCTGGTCATCCTGGGGGGGTTCATCACAGCCACGCTGGCCTGCGGCGCGGCGCAGAGCCACGCGTGGCTGCTGGTGGCCCGGAGCATCGCTGGAGGATGCGCGGGCCTCATGGGCGCGGTCATCATGTCCATCATCGCGGACACCATCCCCGGTGAGCGCCGGGGCCAGGCCATTGGCACGGTGATGTCATCGCTCGGGTTGTCCGCGGTGGCGGGCGTTCCCCTGAGCCTGGGCATGGCCAACATGCTCGGCTGGCGCGCACCCTTCTGGGCCATTGGCCTCCTTGGGGCGCTCCTGTGGTTCGGGCTGCTCGCCGTGCTTCCGCGGCTGGATGCACATGTCACCCCGGACTCGGGGCGTCAGGCGCCTTCCGTCACGGCGCTCTTCACGCCGGGCTTCGCGCTGGGCTGGCTGCTGACGTTCAGCGTCGCCTTCTCCAGCTTCTTGCTGATTCCGTACCTGAGCGCGTTCATGGTCGGGAACCTCGGGCTGAAGCAGACCGACCTGCCCTGGGTGTACCTCGCTGGCGGCGCCGCCGCTGCTCGCGGCGCGTCAGGTGGGCCGCTGGGTGGACCGGTTTGGCCCCGCCCGGGTGCTCGGGCTGCTGCTGGTGGGCACCATGGTGCCGCACCTGGGCTTCACGCACCTTCCCGCCACTCCGCTGCCGGTGGTGATGGGCGCCTTCGTCCTCTTCATGTCCCTGACGTCCACGCGGCCCATCCCCACCATCGCGTTGATCTCCGCGAAGGTGCCGCCACCGCTGCGCGGGCGGTACATGGCCATGAACATGACCGCCAGTGACGGCGCCTCCGGGCTCGCGGCGTGGGCCAGCGGCCTGATGCTGGCCACCACGCCTGGCGGTGAGCTGGTGGGCTTCGGGCTGGCCG
The DNA here is from genome assembly GCF_032612255.1 of Myxococcus sp. MxC21-1. Taxonomy (NCBI): domain Bacteria; kingdom Pseudomonadati; phylum Myxococcota; class Myxococcia; order Myxococcales; family Myxococcaceae; genus Myxococcus; species Myxococcus sp. MxC21-1. The sequence goes on along the minus strand of NZ_CP123278.1, from coordinate 4,219,633 downwards.
GATGGCTCGCCGTGGGCGTCACCACCATCTCGCTCTTCATCCTCTGGACCTTTGGCCGTGGCGCCGTCCCGCTCAACGCGGCGCCCACGCCTCGGTGAATCGCAGTCTCCGTCTCGACACACAGAAGGAAACGTCCATGGACACTCCCGTCAAGAAGCACCCTTCCCTGCCGCGTCCCATCCAGGGCGAGCTGAAGCTCGACCGCTCCAACCAGCTCCTCGCCGAGGCGCGGCGGCTGGTCCCCGGCGTCACGCAGTCCATGATGAAGCGCCCGGAGATGTTCGCGCTCGGCGCCTTCCCCGTGTTCCTGGCCAAGGGCAAGGGGGCGCTGGTGGAGGACGTGGACGGCCAGGAGTACATCGACTTCATCGGCGGCCTGGGCGCCAACATGCTGGGCCACAATGACCCGGCCGTCGTGAACGCCATCCGGGAGCACCTGGAGGAAGGTGTCCTCCACTCGCTGCCCACGCCGGTGGAGGTCTCCGCCGCCCAGACGCTGGTGGACCTCATCCCCGGCGCGGAGATGGCGCGCTTCTTCAAGACGGGCGCGGATGCCACGTCCGCCGCCGTGCGCCTGGCGCGCCACATCACCGGCAAGCAGAAGATCATCACCGTCGGCTACAACGGCTGGCACGACCACTTCATGTTCGACACGCCGGGCGTCCCGGCCGCGCTGGCGGCGCTGACCCTCCGGATGCCGCTCTTCACGCCCCCGGACGAGCCGGCCCTGCTGGCCACCATCGAGAAGAACGCCAGCGAGCTCGCCCTGGTGCTGCTGTCGGTGCCCTACAACCGGCCCCTCACCCCGGCCTTCCTGCAGCAGGTGCGCGCCACGTGCACCGCGAACAACGTCCTGTTCGCCCTGGACGAGGTCGTCACCGGCTTCCGGCTCGCCGTGGGCGGCGCCCAGGAGTTCTTCGACGTCCGCGCGGACTTCGTCACGCTGTCCAAGAGCATCGCTGGCGGCATGCCGCTGTCGGCCATCGCCGGTCCGGCGAAGCACCTGAGCCGCCTGAGCGAGCTCCAGGTGTCCACCACCTTCGGCGGTGAGCTGCTGTCGCTGTACGTGTGCGAGGCGGTGCTGAAGGGCTACCGGGATGGCGCCTACATCCAGCACCTGGCCCGCCTGGGCCGCAAGCTGCGCGAGGGCGTCAACGCCCAGGCGGAGGCCGCGGGCTCGTCGTTGCGCGTGATTGGCTACGACGCGATTCCCTTCTTCCTGTTCGCCAAGGACCCGGCGGAGCACGCGAAGCAGATGCAGCCCTTCCAGGCGGGCATGGCCCGCCGGGGCATCCTGCTGCGCCGCGACGTCACCTTCCTCAGCACGGCGCACACGGAGGAGCAGATTGACTACGCCATCGAGATGACGGGCGAAGTCCTCCGCTCCCTCGCGAAGCCGGCGGCGGCCTAGCCCTTCGCGTCGTGGTGGTCCGAGGTGCCGCGCTTCCAATAGCCCGTCACCCGGACCCAGCTCTTGTTGGCGCCACGCTCGTTGATGAGGTGGTCCTTGATGGGGCGCACGGTGTGCGCCTCACCCGCCACCCAGGCGAAGTAGTCTCCCGCGGGGAATTCCAGCCCGCGGATGGCCTGCTGCAGCACGTCCGAGTGCCCCGCCTCCACGCCGTTGCGGTGCAGCCACGTCACCGTCGCGTTGGCGCGGGTGGTGAAGTGCTGCTCTTCGGACGCGTCCGGGACTTCGCAGAACACGATGGCGCGCGTCCCCTCCGGCAGCTCCTCCAGGATGCGGCCAATGGCCGGCAGCGCTGACTGATCGCCCGCGAGCAGGTACCAACTGAAGTCCTGCGCCACGAACGTGGAGCCGCGCGGCCCACCCACGGCCAGCAGGTCACCCACCTGCGCCTTGCTCGCCCACGTCGTCGCGGGCCCCGTGCCGTGCACCACGAAGTCGATGTCCAGCTCGCCTGCCGCGGCGTCATAGCGGCGCGGCGTGTAGTCACGCGCGTCCGGCTTGCGCTCGCCTTCCTTCAGCACCAACCCCGTGGGCGTCACCGTGGGGATGACAGGCATGCGCTTGCCCTCCTCCGGGAACAGCAGCTTCACGTGGTCGTCCGCGCCGGGGCTGTAGAAGCCCTCCAGGTCCTCGCCCGCAAGGGTGATGCGGACCATCTGCGGCGTCACCCGCGTCACCCGCTTCACCTCCAAGAGGCGGAACTTCACGGGGAACGGTCCCCGCCGATAGACACGCTCAGTCGTCGTCGTCACGAATGCTCCAGTTATCGATATTGACTATCATTTTCGATACCATGAAGCCCCCAGGCGGGCAACGAATGAAGGAGCCCCGCGGTGGCCGCCGCTCAGCGAACGGCCAGCCGCGGGGACGTCTGGCATGTGGGTTGACAAAGCTTGCTCACATGCCAGCAAGCAACCTCAGCCGCAGGTCAGGGTCCACCGGCAGTTGTTGGACAGACATTCCCGGGCGCTGCCGCAGATGGCGCCCTTGGCCTTCTTGTTCTGACACTTGCCGGCGTTGAGCCCCCAGCCGCAGTACTGGGTGCTGGCGCAGTCGCTGTCGGTGGAGCAGGTGGAGCTGGTCGGATACTGGGCCGCGCGGGTCTCCTTCGGCACATAGGCCGCCACACCGCTGGTGTCGATGTTCGCCGCGCTGTCCGCCATGCCGGTGCGCGTACCGGTGGCCCGCTCCCACATCCGGATGAACGTCTCGGACGAGCCCTCCAGGCCCGTGGTGTTGACGCCGAGCTGCTTCAGGTCACGCACCACGTCCGGCAGCAGGCCCACGTGAGCCAGGCCGTAGTTGTCGAAGTCCGTGCCCAGCGGCGGCGGGCCAGCGGTGAGCTGCTGCTGGGCCTGGAACGCCGCCTCCGCGGCGAAGCCGGCCGAGCAGGCGCCGTGGGGGCCGAACCGCGGGCGGGTCTGCTGGATGAAGCCGTTGAGGTCCGCGCCGAAGCCCATGTTCACCTTGAGGCCCAGACGGCCGAACTCGTAGGCCTGCGCCAGCGAGCGCGTGGAGCCCTGGCAGTTGTTGGCGACCGGCGTGCGGGTGTAGTCGCGCGTCTCGTCGTGCGCGGTGCGCAGGCCGAACATGCCGCCCGTCTGGCGCAGGTAGCGGATGACGGACGCGGGCGTCGTCTTCTCGTTGGCGGCGAGCCCCGGGTGCATCACCTCACGGAAATGACCGTGGGAGATGTACATGGGGTAGTAGTTGCGGCTCTGGGCGATGGCGAACGTGTCGTCCACGGAGCGCTCGGACATGTGCGCCACGTCGACGAGCATGCCCTTGTTCATCATCTCCGCGACCAGCGCCCGGCCCTCGGACGTCAGGCCCTTGGTGTTCTTGCAGTTGGCGTCCACGTCGAAGCCCAGCGTGAAGCCGTTGCCCGTGAGGCCGCAGTCGGTGTCCACGTGGCAGTTCTCCAGGAACTGCGAGACCTGGAAGATGGCGTTGTGGGGCGCCGCGCCGCCGAAGCGGTTGTCCAGTTGGTGCACCGGCTGGATGGAGCGCACGCCCAGCGAGTAGACGCGATTGAGCTCGGACTGCCAGTTCTTGGTGCCGAACAGCTTGCTCGACTCGATGGAGAGCACCATGGCCAGCTTGCCGGAGGCGATGATCTGCCGCGCGTGCGCCGGCGATAGCGCGATCTCCGCCCACGGCGTGCGAGCGTCGAAGTCACGCGCCATCTGCAACTGCACGTCCACGTCCACCATCTCGTCACAGGGACGCTTGATGTTCTGGTACGGCAGCGCCTTGCAGAGGAACTCGTTGCTCACCAGGGAGATGGTGACCAGGGACATGCCGCCCTGATGCGCCTGCTGCAGCCAGCCCTCCCAGGCCTGCTGATGCGCGATGGTGTCCCAGCGCGGCCACTGCGTGGGCACGCTCATCCGGCCCAGGTGGAGACCGGTGTCGCCCTCCGTCCCTTCGATCTCGCCGATGATCTCCGACGCCACCGCGCCGCCCACCCCGAACATCTGCGACAGCACCGGCACGCCGCTCAGGTTGATTCCGCCCGCGTTGGGGCACACGTTGAGCATGGAGCCCAGGTCCATGCGAACGCGCGCGTGGTCGCTCTCCGGAAAGCCACCGTCACAGCTCACCAGGGAGCCGGTGTGCTTGCCGTGGAACCAACCACCGCCGAACGCCTCCTCGGCGAACATGTGGTGGTGCATCTCCGCGAAGCCAGGAACCGAGACGGGCTGTGCGACTTCGCCCGTCGCGGACTCCTCGACAGGCAAATCTTCATCCGTGGGTTGGCACCCCTGGCTCAGCGCCATGACGGACATGAGGGAGAGGGACAGGAAACGCCGTGGGGCTGCTCCGATACATCGCTGCATACAGTGCACCTTTCCGGTACCGCGGGGAGGTGCACTCGAAGTACCAGGAGCGTGTCCTGTTTTTCAATTATTTCAACTTTTTCTTGGGAAGTGAAACAGACAGGCGTCACACGGTGAGTCGGTGTGAAGCGTCACGTTACAAACGGCGTTCAGGACCCATGGGCAGGTGGGGCAAGCCCCCACCATCCACAGATTGACGCTCCAAGATGGTCTCGACCTCACGGAGCTGCTGATGACGATGTCCTGGCGTGCGACCCCGGTGCTGCTGACCCTTCTGGCTGCCTGTGAGCCGCCACCGGTGGACGACACGCTCCCGTCATCCAATGAAGCGCCCGCGCGGCGGCCCGCGGACCACCGAATGTGGGAGCCCTGTGGGACCAGCGTGCGCAGGCTCGCGGACATCCACCCCGGCCCCCAGGAGGCAGCCATCCATGAACGCCTCCACGGGGATGGCTTGCTCTTCTTCACCGCGAATGACGGTCAACACGGCGCCGAGCTTTGGACGAGCAGCGGCACGCAGGGCGAAGGAACCCGGCTGCTCCGGGACATCGCGCCGGGACCGGAGGGCTCCAACCCCACCGACCTCACACGCGTGGGAGACCGGCTCTTCTTCATCGCGGACGATGGGGTGAATGGCCGCGCCCTGTGGACCAGCGACGGCACGTCCGAAGGTACGTCCCTGGTGAAGCGCGTGCTTCCCATTGGCGCCGGACTGGGAGAGGGGCAGACGCTGGTCGCGTACCAGGGCCGGCTCTACTTCTCCGCCGCCGCGCCGGGTGGCGCGCACGGCAACGAGCTGTGGACCAGCGATGGCACGGACGCGGGCACCCATGAGGTCGCGGACCTCGTCCCTGGCGAGGACAGTTCCTTCCCTCGCCGCTTCGCCGTTCACGACGGCTCTCTCTACTTCGTCATCAGCGTGGGCGAAGAGAACTGGCTCGTGCGAAGTGAAGGCGGCGCGGCCTTCACGCCCCTCCTCAAGGTCTTCGAGGACACGGTCATCTTCCGCATGAAGTCCGTGGGCGGAAGGCTCTTCTTCCTGGTGGACCCCGACGAAGGCGAGGCCACGCTCTACGTCACTGATGGCACGGCGGCGGGCACACGCCGCCTGCGCTTCTTTCCGGGCCGGTATCCGCACGATCTGGTGGCGTTCCAGGGCCGGCTCTATTTCAGCGCGGGCTCGGACGCGCCGGAGGGCGAGGAACTGTGGGTCAGCGACGGCACGGTGTCCGGCACGCGGCGGGTGAAGGACCTCCGGCCCGGAGCAGAGGGCTCGGCGCCGGCGTTCCTGGCCGTGCTTGGAGATCACCTCTACTTCGCGGCGGATGACGGCCGGCACGGCCGCGAGCTGTGGGTGAGCGATGGCACGTCGAAAGGAACGAAGCTCTTCGCGGACCTGGTGCCCGGGACGGAGGGCGCATCTCCTACCGAGGTGACTGCCTTCCAGGGCTGGCTCTTCTTCGGCGCGACGACGGGGCATGGCGCGGAGCCCTGGGTGAGCAACGGCACTGTATCCGGCACCCAGAAGCTCGACGCGGGGACAGCGCGAGACCCACGCGCCTTCATCCGCTCCGGCTGGGACGTGTTCTTCACCGCCGAGGACGAAGCCAGCGGGCGCGAGCTCTACGCCCTGCCCTTCCGCCCCTCCAGCGAGTGCAATCAGATGAAACCCTAAGCCCACACGGAGATGGCGTTCGCCCCCGTCTGGCTTTGGTGAACAGGTCACGGAGCTGTGGGTCAGCGACGGCACCTCCGTGGGAACCCGCCTGGTGAAGGACATCCTCCCGGGCACGGAAGCGGCGTTGCCGCGGCATCTGACTGCCGCGGCGGGCATCCTCATCACCTGCGGCAGGTGGGCGTCTACGGGGACGACTTCAGCGCCATCGTCTCCGCGATCACGTCAACCGCTGGCGCCCTGAGGATGGAGTGGTGGTCACCGGAGAGTTCGTGCACCTCCACCCCTCCTGCCGCCAGCGCGCCCCAGCCGCCATCCGCGCCCGTGGGTACGTGCGTCTCGCTCGCGCGCAGCAGCGTGACGCGGCCACCGTAGCGTCCCGGTTGATAATCCCAGAGGGCGCGGAGGTTGCTCTCGTAGACACGGTACAGCGCGTGGAGTTGTTCGGAGCCAACGCCCTGAGCCAGAACGCCGGTGCGCCGCCCCAGCTCCAACAGGCGGCCCAGCAGTGTAGCCTCGTCCGCGGGATGCGCATCCGCCATCAACTCCGAGACGGGCAGGCCCAGGAGCTGGCCCGTGAACTCCACGAACCGGGCGGCAATCCACTCCGCGCCCACAGGTTCCGCTGTCCGCTGATCGAAGGCATAGGCGTCGATGAGCGTCACCTGCTCCACCTGCTCCCCCTGCTGCTCCAACTGCCGCGCCATTTCGAAGGCCACCACACCTCCCAAGGACCACCCCGCCAGCCGGTATGGCCCGCTGGCCTGGACGCCGCGCATGGCCTCCACATAGGTGGAGGCCATCGCCTCCACGGTCGCCAGCGGCGCCCGCTCGCCTTCGAGGCCCGGGGCCTGGAACGCGTAGAACGGTTGGTCCGGCCCCAGGCGCCGCGACAGTTCCAGGTACGGCAGGACGTTGCCGCTGACTGGGTGGACGCAGAAGACGGGCCGCTGCGAACCGCCATTCTGAATCGGCACCAGCGGGGACACGTGCCCGGGTGTCTGCCGGAGCCGAGAAGCCAGCTCCGCCAGCGTCCCCGCCTGGAACAGTGAAACCACGGGCAGGCTGCGTCCCAGGCGCTCGCGGATGAGCGACACCATCCGCATGGCCAGGAGCGAGTGCCCTCCCAGCTCGAAGAAGTCGGAGTGGATGCCAATGGGGCCGGTGCCCAGCAACTCCTCCCAGATGCGCGTGAGCAGGAGCTCCAGCGCATCCCGAGGCGCCACATAGGCCCGCGTCGACTCCGGACGGAGTGCGTCCGGAGCCGGGAGCGCCTTTCGGTCCACCTTGCCGTTGGGCGTCAGCGGCAGCGAGGCCAGCACCATCACCGCCGAGGGCACCATGAAGTCCGGCAGCCCTTCCTTCACGAAGCGCCGAAGCGCCGTGGCATCGGGCACCCTGTCCGGCTGCGGCACGATGTACGCCACCAGGCGCCGTCCTTCGCTCCCGTCGTCGCGCACGAGCACCACGGCCTCGCGCACGTCTGGATGCCTACGCAACACGGCCTCGATTTCGCCCAGCTCGATTCGGAAGCCACGCACCTTCACCTGCTGGTCGATTCGGCCCAGGTACTGCAGCACGCCGTCCGGCAACCACCGCACGCGATCTCCGGTGCGGTACAGCCGCGCTCCGGGCCGCGGACTGAACGCGTCGGGAACGAAGCGTTCGGCGGTCAACTCGGGCCGGTCGACATACCCTCGGGCAAGCCCAGCCCCGCCCAGGTACAGCTCGCCCGCCACGCCCTGAGGCACGGGTTGACCGAGCGCATCCAGCACGTACGCGCGAGTCCCCTCAATCGGCCGCCCCACGGTGGGCTCCCGCGTGGCGCCGCGAGGGGCCATGGTCCAGGTCGAGTACGTCGTGTCCTCGGTGGGGCCGTAGAGGTTGAGTACGCGCTGCACACCGGGTGCGGACTGGTGGATGGCTTCCACCAGGGATTGGGCCAGCGGTTCTCCCGCCAGGTTCACCGTGCGCACCGAGTCCGGCACGGCATGGGCGCGCACCAACTCCGCCATCGCGGAGGGCACCGTGTTGACGAGCGTCACCCGCCGGGCCCCCGGGAGCGACGGCAACTCCAAGGCATTGCGAGCGATGACCACGGCCCCGCCACGGATGAGCGGCGCGAACATCTCGAACACGGACAGGTCGAAGTTCAGCGACGTGGAGGCGAGGACCCCCACCAGCTCGTCCGATGAGAAGGCCCGCGTCGTCCAGCGCAGGAAGGCCACGGCGCTGCGATGCGCCAGGGCCACGCCCTTCGGCCGGCCCGTGCTGCCCGACGTGAACAGCACGTAGGCCAGATGGTCCGGAGCGGACCTGGGCACCGGCGCAGCCTCGGCTTCCGCCACGAACCCATTCGCATCATCGAGCGCCAACCGGGCCACGTCCCCGTGGGGCAGCGCGTCGAGCAGCGCGCGCTGGCCCACCAGGACGCGAGGCTGGGAGTCCTCGATCATGAAGGCCAGCCGCTGACTCGGGTATGCCGGGTCCAACGGGACGTACGCGCCACCCGCCTTGAGGATGCCGAGCACCGCGATCAGCAGGTCCGCATTGCGCTCCGCACAGAGGCCCACGCGGACCTCCGGCCCGACGCCCAGCGTGCGGAGCTTCCGCGCCAGCCGGTCCGACCGCTGCATGAGCTCGCGGTACGTGAGCACTTCGTCACCAGCCACCACCGCCACGGCGTCGGGAGTGGCAGCCGCCTGCCGTTCGACCAGGGCGTGGATGCTCGCCTCCTCGACGTCGCCGGAGCCGGTGTCATTCCACTCCACCAGCAACCGCCGCTGTTCATCCGCGCCCAACAAGGGCAGCGCGTACACGGACCGGTCCGGCTCCGTCACGGCACCTTCAAGCAGCGTCTTCAGGTGGGCCACAAGTCGCGCTGCAGTCGCGGGCTCGAAGAGGACGGTGCTGTACTCCAGTCCACCGGAGAAGCCGTCCTTGCCTTCCACGAAGCCGAGCGAGAGGTCGAACCGCGACACCCGGTGCTCCACGGCGACGTGCTTCATCCCCGTGCCGGCCTGCGCGTCCCCCCCAGCATCTGGTGTGCTGTCGAAGGTGAGCATGACCTGGAACAGCGGCGAATGACTGAGGCTGCGCTCCGGACGCAGCGCCTCGACGAGCTTCTCGAAAGGCACGTCCTGGTGCGCGTAGGCGCCAAGCGTGACCTCCCGCACCCGAGCCAGCAGCTCACGGAAGGACGGGCTCCCCTCCAGCCGGGTTCTGAGCACCAGCGTGTTCACGAAGAAGCCGATGAGCCCCTCCGTCTCCGCGCGAGTGCGTCCGGCGATGGGCGAACCGACACTCACGTCGTCCTGCCCTGAGTAACGCGCCAGCACGGCCTGGAACGCCGCCAGCAGCACCATGAACGGCGTGACGCCTTCACGGCGGGCGAGTGCATGCACCGCCTCGGACAGCTCACGGCCCAACGCAAAGGGCACGTACGCCCCTTCCAGGGACTGAACTGCCGGACGCGGCCTGTCCGTGGGCAGCTCCAGCAACCGGGGCGCGCCATCCAGGCGCTGCTTCCAGTAGCCGAGCTGCGCGTCCAGGACGTCCCCCTGGAGCCACTCGCGCTGCCAGACCGCGTAGTCCGCGTACTGAAGCGGCAGCTCCGGCAGGTGCGACGGTTGCCCCTGGGAGAAGGACGCATAGAGCTCGGTCAGCTCGCGAACCAGGAGCCCCATGGACCAACCGTCCGAGACGATGTGGTGCATCACCAGCACCAACACATGGTCCTGCTCCGACAGCGCGAGCAAGGCGATCCGCAGCAGCGGACCGCTTTCCAGGTCGAACGGGCGCTGTGACGCCTCTTGCGCGATCCGCTGCGCCTCCTCTTCCCTCCGCGCCGCTGGCAGCGAGCGCAGGTCCACGATGTCGAGCCGCGCGCCGCCCCGTGGGTCGATAACCTGTATTGGCGAACCGCCCTCGGTCCGGAACGTGGTGCGCAGCGCCTCGTGACGATGGACCAGTGCGTCGAAGCTCTGCTTCAGCGCGGGAATGTTCAAGGCGCCCGTCAACCGCACCGACGCCGGGACGTTGTAGACGGTGCTGTCAGGCTCCAGCTGCGCGAGGAACCACAAGCGCTGCTGGGCGAATGACAGGGGAAGCGCCCTGTCGCGAGGAACCCGTACCAACGGTGGTGGCTGCGCGCCACCATCTGTTTTCGAAGTGTGGTCCAGCCGCTGGGCGAGCTTCTCCACTGTGGGACACTCGAAGATGTCTCGAAGGGGGAGCTCTACTTGGAGTTCCTCCCGCACACGCGACACCAACTGCGTTGCCAGCAAAGAGTGTCCGCCCAGTTCGAAGAAGTCTCCGTCGAGCCCGACCCGCTCGACCTTCAGGACATCGACGAAGATTGCGGCCAACGTCTTTTCGGTCGCAGTTCGAGGCGCCACATATTTCTCGCTCGCCGTGCCCTCTGTGTCCGGCGCGGGCAGTGCCTTGCGGTCCACCTTGCCGTTCGGCGTCAGCGGCAGCGACTCCAGCACCACGTACGCTGACGGCACCATGTACTCCGGTAGTCGCTGCTTCACGTGGCTCCGCAGTGCGCTGGACTCCAGTTCCGCGCCCTCTTGCGCCGTCACGTAGGCCACCAACCGCTTGCCTTCGCCTCCATCCTCCCGCGCCACCACCACGGCTTCGTTAACACCGCCGTGCTGGGCCAGCGCGGCTTCCACTTCACCCAGCTCGATGCGGTAACCGCGCACCTTCACCTGCGTGTCCGCTCGGCCCAGGAACTCCAACGTCCCGTTCCCCAGCCACCGCACCACATCCCCCGTGCGGTACAGCCGCTCTCCCTCACCGAATGGGCTTGGTACGAAGCGCTCCGCCGTCAGCTCCGGGCGTCCCACGTACCCCACTGCCAGCCCGTCTCCGCCCACGTACAGCTCACCCGGCACCCCCACCGGCACTGGACGCATCGCCCCGTCCAGCACGTAGGCCACCGTGTTCTTCACCGGGCGGCCGATGGACACCGAGGCACCTACCTCCTCCGGCCTCTCCATTCGGTACGTGCTGGAGAACGTTGTGTTCTCCGTCGGGCCGTACCCGTTGATGAGCAGGCCACCTGCCGCCAGTCGTTCCTTCACGCGCAACGCCGGCAAGGCGTCGCCACCCGCGAGCAACTGGCGGACACTGGCCAGCGCCTTCGGCTGCCGCGCTTGCATTTGCTCGAAGAGCGCCGCTGTCAGCCATAGTGACGTCACGCCTGACGACTCCAGCTTCCGGCCCAATTCTTCCAGCGACGGCGTTCCCGCCGGGTACACCACCAACTTCGCGCCGTGCAGCAGCGCGCCCCACAGCTCCAGCGTCGATGCATCGAAGGAGATGGGCGCCAGTTGCAGCCACACCTCCTCAGGCCCGAAGTGCGCGAAGTCCGTCCCCAGCACCAGGCGTGACACCGCTCGGTGCGGTACGCCCACGCCCTTCGGCTTCCCCGTGCTCCCTGACGTGAACATCACGTACGCCAGGTTTCCACCGCCCACGTTGGCAGTCGGCGCGGTTTGCGGATGCTGGGCAATCAGCGTGTCCCACTCCGTGTCCACGCACACCACCAGCTCGCCACCCGCGGCCACCTCGTCCGCCAGCTTCTCCTGCGCCACCAGCACCGGGACGCCAGCCTCCGCCTTCATCCACGCCAGTCGCTCCAGCGGGTAGCTGGCATCCAGCGGCACGTACACGCCCCCTGCCTTCAGGATGCCCAGCACGCTCACCACCAGCTCCAGTGAGCGCTCCACGCACAACCCCACCCGCACCTCGGGCCCAACGCCCATGCCCTTCAGGTGGTGCGCCAGCTGGTTGGCACGTCGGTTCAACTCCGCGTACGTCAACCGCCGGTCCTCGTACTCCACCGCCACTGCGTCCGGCGTCCGCTGAACCTGCGCCTCGAAGAGGGCACTCAGGCTGGCATCGCGCGGATACGTCGAAGCCGTCCCGCGCCACTCCTTCACCAGCCGCTGCCGCTCCTCACTCCCCATCAGCGGCAGCTCGGCCAGCCGCGTCTCCGGCTCAGCGACGGCGGCCTCCAACAGCACCCTCAGATGCCCTAGCAGCCGCTCCATCGTCTCGGCGTCGAACAGGTCGCTGTTGAACTCCAACGCGCCCGTCAGTCCACCTGCGCTCGACGCTCCCAAGCCGAGCGTCAAGTCGAACTTCGACGTCTTCCCAGTCGACTCCGCTGCCTCCAACTTCAATCCAGGCAGGCTTACCGCGCCTCCCGGAGTGTTCTGCAGCACCAACATCACCTGGAACAGCGGGCTGCGGCTCAGGTCCCGCTCGGGCTGCAGCTCCTCCACCAGCCTCTCGAATGGCACGTCCTGGTGCGCGTACGCACCCAGCGTCACTTCGCGCACCTGCGTCAGCAACTCACGGAAGCTGGGATTGCCATCCAGCCGTGTCCGCAGCACGAGCGTGTTCACGAAGAAGCCAATCAACGCCTCCGTCTCGGCTCGCGTGCGATTGGCGATGGGGGAGCCTACAGAGATGTCGTCCTGGCGCGCATGGCGCGACAGCACCACCTGGAAGGCCGCCAGCAGCACCATGAAGGGCGTCGCGTTCTCCCGCTGCGCCAGCCCCTTCACGCCCTCCCATAGATCCTTCGGCCACTCCAGCCCTCTCGTATCCCCTCGGTACGTCTGGACCGCCGGCCTCACCTTGTCCGTCGGCAACTCCAGCGCCGCTGGCGCACCCGCTAGCTGCTTCCTCCAGTACCCCAGCTGCTCTTCCAGCACCTCGCCCTTCAGCCACCCTCGCTGCCACACCGCGTAGTCCGCGTACTGCACCTCCAGCTCCGCCAGCGGTGACTCGCGCCCCTGCGAGTACGCCTCGTACAGAGCCACCAACTCCCTCACCAGCACGCCCATCGACCAGCCGTCCGACACGATGTGGTGCATCACCAGCACCAGCACGTGCGCTTCTTCCCCCTCCTTCAGCAGCGTCGCCCTCAGCAGCGGGCCCGTCTCCAGGTTGAACGGACGAAGTGTTTGAAGTTCCGTTCGACGCTGGACCTCCAAGGTCTTCTCCGTGCCCTGGAGTGCACTCAGGTCCACGAACTCCAACGCGCCCCTTCCTGCGGGAGAGATGACCTGGGTGGGAACGCCTGCCTCGGAACGGAAGGTCGTGCGCAGCGCCTCATGACGGAGAACCAGTGAATGGAAGCTCCGTTCCAGCGCTGCAACATCAAGGGCCCCCGAGAGCTTTACTGCCACGGGTACGTTGTAGAAGGCACTGTCGGGGTCAAGTTGGTGGAGGAACCACAGCCGTTGCTGCGCGAACGACAGAGGAAGCGCGCCGTCGCGTGAGGCGCGAACCAGCGGAGGGCCTCTCAACCCAGCAGCGACTCCCGAGGCACTCTCCAGCCACCTCGCCAGTGTCTCAACCGACCGGGACTCGAAAACTGTCCTGAGTGGTAGTTCAACCAGGAAGGCCTCGCGCACGCGCGACACCAACTGCGTGGCCAGCAGCGAGTGGCCACCCAGCTCGAAGAAGTCTTCGTCGATGCTGACGCGCTCGACGTTCAGCACCTCGGCGAAGATGGACGCCAGCTTCTCCTCAGTCGCCGTGCGAGGCGCCTCGAAGTGCGCTGCCTTCGAGCCTTGTGCCTCTGGAGCGGGCAGTGCCTTGCGGTCCACCTTTCCGTTCGGCGTCAGCGGCAGTGACTCCAGCACCACGTACGCTGACGGCACCATGTACTCCGGTAGCCGCTGCTTCACGTGGCTCCGCAGTGCGCTGGACTCCAGTTCCACGCCCTCTTGCGCCGTCACGTAGGCCACCAACCGCTTGCCTTCGCCCCCATCCTCCCGCGCCACCACCACGGCTTCGTTGACGCCACTGTGTTGGGCCAGCACCGCTTCCACTTCACCCAACTCGATGCGGTAGCCGCGCACCTTCACCTGCGTGTCCGCTCGGCCCAGGAACTCCAGCGTCCCGTTCCCCAGCCACCGCACCACGTCCCCCGTGCGGTACAGCCGCTCTCCTTCGCCGTACGGATTCGGTACGAAGCGCTCCGCCGTCAACTCTGGGCGTCCCACGTAACCCACTGCCAGCCCGTCTCCGCCCACGTACAGCTCACCCGGCACCCCCACCGGCACTGGACGCATCGCCCCGTCCAGCACGTAGGCCACCGTGTTCTTCACCGGGCGGCCAATGGGCACCGAGGCACCTACTTCCTCTGGCCTCCCCATTCGGTACGTGCTGGAGAATGTCGTGTTCTCCGTCGGACCGTACCCGTTGATGAGCACACCGCCCGCTTCCAGCCGCTCCTTCACGCGGGACACCGGCAGCGCGTCACCACCTGCCAGCAGCTGACGGACGCTGGCCAGCGCCTTCGGCTGCCGTGCCTGCATCTGCTCGAAGAGCGCCGCTGTCAGCCATAGCGACGTCACGCCTGAAGGCTCCAGCTTCCGGCCCAGCTCCTCCAACGTCGGTGTCCCCGCCGGGTACACCACCAGCTTCGCGCCGTGCAGCAGCGCGCCCCACACTTCCAACGTCGATGCGTCGAAGGAGATGGGCGCCAGTTGCAGCCACACCTCCTCAGGCCCGAAGTGCGCGAAGTCCGTCCCCAGCACGAGGCGAGACACCGCTCGATGCGGTACGCCCACTCCCTTTGGCCTCCCCGTACTCCCTGACGTGAACATCACGTACGCCAGGTTGCCTCCACCCACATGGGCGCTCAGCGTGGTAGCCGGCTGCATGGAGATCTGCGTGTCCCACTCCGTGTCCACGCACACCCTGGACTTGGTGTCATCGAGCCCCATGGACTCGAGCAGCTTCTGCTGTCCCACCAGCAGCGTGACGCCTGCTTCTTGCTTCATCCATGTCAGGCGCTCCAGCGGATAGCTGGCATCCAAAGGCACGTAAACGCCTCCCGCCTTCAGGATGCCCAGCACGCTCACCACCAACTCCAGCGAGCGCTCCACGCACAACCCCACCCGCACCTCGGGCCCCACGCCCATGCTTCTCAGGTGGTGTGCCAGCTGGTTGGAGCGTCGGTTCAGCTCCGCGTACGTCAGCCGCCGGTCTTCATACTCGACCGCCACCGCGTCCGGCGTCCGCTGCGCCTGTGCGTCGAACAACTGCGCCAACGATGCTTCTCGTGGGTAATGCGCAGTCGCCCCGCTCCACGCATTCACCAGTCGCTGCTGCTCTTCACGTCCCATCAGCGGCAGCTCGGCCAGCCGCGTCTCAGGCCGAGCGACGGCTGCATCCAACAACACCCGCAGATGCTCCAGCAGCCGCTCCATCGTCTCGGCTTCAAACAGATCGCTGTTGAACTCGAGGCCTCCAGAAAGGCCCTCATCCGTCTCACTCAACCCGAGCGTCAAATCGAACTTCGACGTCTTCGCAGACGACTCGGCTGCCTCCAGCTTCAGCCCTGGCAGGCTCACCGCCCCTCCCGGCGCGTTCTGCAGCACCAACATCACCTGGAACAGCGGGCTGCGGCTCATGTCCCGCTCCGGCTGCAGCTCCTCCACCAACCGCTCGAAGGGCACTTCCTGGTGCGCGTACGCGCCCAACGTCACTTCACGTACCTGCGCCAGCAGCTCCCGGAAACTCAATGCCGCAGACACCTTCGTCCGCAGCACCAGCGTATTGACGAAGAAGCCAATCAGCCCCTCCGTCTCAGCCCTCGTCCGGTTCGCTATCGCCGTCCCGACGCACACGTCTTCCTGCCTCGCGTACCTCGACAGCACCACCTGGAAGGCCGCCAGCAGCACCATGAAGGGCGTCGCGTTCTCCCGCTGCGCCAGCCCCTTCACGCCCTCCCACAGCTCCTTCGGCCACTCCAACCCTCTCGTATCCCCTCGGTACGTCTGGACCGCCGGCCTCACCTTGTCCGTCGGCAACTCCAGCGCCGCTGGCGCACCCGCTAGCTGCTTCCTCCAGTACCCCAGCTGCTCTTCCAGCACCTCACCCTTCAGCCACCCTCGCTGCCACACCGCGTAGTCCGCGTACTGCACCTCCAGCTCCGCCAGCGGTGACTCGCGCCCCTTCGAGTACGCCTCGTACAGGGATACCAGCTCCCTCACCAGCACGCCCATCGACCAGCCGTCCGACACGATGTGGTGCATCACCAGCACCAGCACGTGCGCTTCCTCTCCCTCCTTCAGCAGCGTCGCCCTCAGCAATGGGCCCGTCTCCAGATTGAACGGGCGAAGCGCCTCTCGCTCCACGAGGCGTTTTGTCTCCAACCCTCCTTCACCGTCGTCCGAAGCTCCGCGCGCCAATACTTCCAACCGGGTCGATGCAGTGTCGGAGACAATCTGGACAGGCATCCCGTCCTGAGCACGGAAGGTGGTTCGCAACGATTCATGTCGGCGGACCAACTCATCGAAGCTACGGCGCAACGCTGCAATGTCGAGGACGCCTGTGAGCCTCACTGCGACTGGCACGTTGTAGAAGGCGCTGCCAGGCTCCAGTTGATCGAGGAACCACAGTCGCTGCTGAGCGAACGATAGCGGCAATGCCCCCTGGCGCGGTGCCCGCATCAGTGGTGGCGCCTGGGGCATCAAGCCCCCCACCTGTGCGTGTCCTAGCCGGAGGGCCAGTTTCTCCACCGTCGGAGATTCGAAGACGTCCCTCAGGGGGAGTTCCACCTGAAAGGACTCGCGGACGCGCGAGACCAGCTGCGTGGCCAGCAGCGAGTGGCCACCCAGCTCGAAGAAGTCTTCGTCGACGCTGACTCGCTCGACGTTCAGCACCTCGGCGAAGATGGACGCCAGCTTCTCCTCAGTCACCGTGCGAGGCGCCTCGAAGTGCGCAGCCTTCGAGCCTTGTGCCTCTGGAACAGGCAGCGCCTTGCTGTCCACCTTTCCGTTCGGCGTCAGCGGCAACGACTCCAGCACCACATACGCCGACGGCACCATGTACTCCGGTAGCCTCTGCTTCACGTGACTTCGCAGTGCACCCGTGTCCAGCGAGGCAGCCTCCCGTGCCGTCACGTAGGCCACCAACCGCTTGCCTTCGCCCCCATCCTCCCGCGCCACCACCACGGCTTCGTTGACGCCACCGTACTGGGCCAGCGCTGCTTCCACTTCACCCAGCTCGATGCGGTAACCCCGCACCTTCACCTGCGTGTCCGCTCGGCCCAGGAACTCCAACGTCCCGTTCCCCAGCCACCGCACCACATCCCCCGTGCGGTACAGCCGCTCTCCTTCGCCGAATGGGCTTGGTACGAAGCGCTCCGCCGTCAGCTCCGGGCGTCCCACGTAGCCCACTGCCAACCCGTCTCCGCCCACGTACAGCTCACCCGGCACCCCCACCGGCACCGGGCGCATCCCCACGTCCAGCACGTAGGCCACCGTGTTCTTCACCGGCCGGCCAATGGGCACCGAGGCACCTACTTCCTCCGGCCTCTCCATTCGGTACGTGCTGGAGAACGTCGTGTTCTCCGTCGGGCCGTACCCGTTGATGAGCACACCGCCCGCATCCAACCGCTCCTTCACGCGCAACACCGGCAGCGCGTCGCCGCCCGCCAGCAACTGGCGGACGCGGGCCAGGGCCTTCGGCTGCCTCGCCTGCATCTGCTCGAAGAGCGCCGCTGTCAGCCACAGCGACGTCACGCCTGACGACTCCAGCTTGCCGCCCAGTTCCTCTAGTGACGGCGTCCCAGCTGGGTACAACACCAGCTTCGCGCCGTGCAGCAGTGCGCCCCATACCTCCAGCGTCGATGCATCGAAGGAGATAGGCGCCAGTTGCAACCACACCTCTTCGGGCCCGAAGTGCGCGAAGTCCGTCCCCAGCACCAAGCGAGACACCGCTCGATGCGGTACGCCCACGCCCTTCGGCTTCCCCGTGCTCCCTGACGTGAACATCACGTACGCCAGGTTGCCCCCACCCACATGCGTGCTCGGTGCGACCTCCGGTTGCAGGGCAATTTGCGTGTCCCACTCCGTGTCCACGCACACCACCAGCTCGCCACCCGCGGCCACCTCATCCGCGAGCTTCTCCTGCGCCACCAGCACCGCGACGCCCGCCTCTTGCTTCATCCACGCCAGTCGCTCTAGCGGGTAGCTGGCATCCAAAGGCACGTACACGCCCCCTGCCTTCAGGATGCCCAGCACGCTCACCACCAACTCCAGTGAGCGCTCCACGCACAACCCCACCCGCACCTCGGGCCCCACACCCATGCTTCTCAGGTGGTGTGCCAACTGGTTGGAGCGCCGGTTCAACTCCGCGTACGTCAACCGCCGGTCCTCGTACTCCACCGCCACTGCGTCCGGCGTCCGCTGCGCCTGCTGCTCGAAGAGGACACTCAGGCTGGCATCGCGTGGGTACGTGGAAGCCGTCCCGCGCCACTCCTTCACCAACCGTTGCTGCTCCTCACCGCCCATCAGCGGCAGCTCGGCCAGCCGCGTCTCCGGCTCAGCGACGGCGGCCTCCAACAGCACCCTCAAGTGTCCGAGCATCCGGTCCATCGTCCCGGCCTCGAACAGGTCGCTGTTGTAGTTGACCATGGCCATGACGCCGTCCTTCACCTCCTCCATCACCAGAGACAGGTCGAACTTCGACGTCCGCCCCTCCGACTCCACACCGGAGAGCCTCAAGCCATCTCCGAGCCTCACCTCCGTCACGGGCGTGTTCTGCAGCGTCAGCGTCACCTGGAACAGCGGACTGCGACTCAGGTCACGCTCGGGCTGAAGCTCCTCCACCAGCTTTTCGAACGGCACGTCCTGGTGCGCATACGCACCCAGCGTCACCTCTCGCACCTGAGCGAGCAGCTCACGGAAGCTCGATTCCGGAGACACCTTCGTCCGCAGCACCAGCATGTTCGTGAAGAAGCCGATCAGCCCTTCCGTCTCACCTTGCGTGCGCCCTGCGATGGGCGACCCCACGCACACGTCGTCTTGTCTCGCGTAGCGGGCCAGCACCACCTGGAAGGCCGCCAGCAGCACCATGAACGGCGTTGCTCCTTCGCGCTGTGCCAGGGCCTTCACCCGCTCCCACAAGGCCAGGGGCCAGGACTGGTCGAGATGTGCTCCTCGGAAGCTCTGCGCCGCGGGCCGCGGTTTATCCGTCGGCAGCTCCAGCGATTGGGGTGCCCCCTTCAGCTGCCGCTTCCAGTATGCGAGTTGCGACTCCAGCACCTCGCCCTTCAGCCACTCCCGCTGCCACAGCGCGTAGTCCGGGTACTGCACTGCCAGTTCCGGTAGCGGTGAGGGACGCCCCTGCAAGAACGCCTCGTAGAGTGCAGTTACATCCCGCACGAGGACGCCCATGGACCACCCATCAGACACGATGTGGTGTGTCACGAGGATCAGCACGTGCTCCTGCTCGGACAGCTTCAGGAGCGTCACGCGCAGCAACGGGCCACGTTCGAGATCGAACCGCTGGTGAGCCTCCTGTTCGACCAGACGAGTGACTTCCGCCGTGCGCGCGGCCTCCGCCGATGACTCCAGCCCCATGCTTCGGAAGGCCAGCACCGGCTCGGCTGTGATGATTTGAACGGGTTTTCCATCGCGAGTGCTGAACGTCGTCCGCAGCGACTCGTGGCGCCGCACGAGCTCCACGAAGCTCCGCTCGAGCACCTCGGCATGGAGCAGCCCCTCGACCCGAAGGACGGCCGGCACATTGTAGGAGGCGCTCCCTCGCTCCATCTGGTCCAGGAGCCATAGCCGCTGCTGCGCGAACGACGGAGGCAACACCCAGCTCCCATCCGCTCGTGGCGTCAGGGGCGGAGCGGTGATCGACGCTCCCGTACGAATTGCTTGGTCTACCCGCTCGGACAGGAGCGACAGCGTGGGAGCCTCGAACAATTCACGGAGCGGGAGCTCGATTCGGAACGTGCTCCGAATCCGCGACACCATCTGTGTTGCCAACAATGAGTGGCCCCCCAGCTCGAAGAAATTGTCCTTCGAACCCACCCGCTCCACACCCAGCACCTGCGAGAAGATCCCAGCGAGCAGTTCCTCTGTGGGAGTGCGCGGCGCCACATAATCGGAACCAGGCGTGCCAAGCATCGCCACAGGAGCAGGCAGCGCCTTGCGGTCCACCTTGCCGTTGGGCGTCAGCGGCAGCGACTCCAGCACCACGTACGCCGACGGCACCATGTACTCCGGTAGCCGCTGCTTCATGTGACTTCTTAGCGCGCTTGCCTCCAGGCTCGTGCCCGTGCGCGCTGTCACATACGCCACCAGTCGCTTGCCTTCGTTCCAGTCCTCGCGTGCCACCACCACGGCTTCGTTGACACCACCGTGCTGGGCCAGTACCGCTTCCACTTCGCCCAACTCGATGCGGTACCCACGCACCTTCACCTGAGTGTCAGCGCGGCCCAGGAACTCCAACGTCCCGTTCCCCAGCCACCGCACCACGTCCCCCGTGCGGTACAGCCGATCTCCCTCACCGAATGGGCTTGGTACGAAGCGCTCCGCCGTCAGCTCCGGGCGCCCCACGTACCCCACTGCCAACCCGTCTCCGCCCACGTACAGCTCACCCGGCACGCCCACAGGCACCGGGCTCATCCCCACGTCCAGCACGTAGGCCACCGTGTTCTTCACCGGCTGGCCAATGGACACCGAGGCACCTACCTCCTCCGGCCTCTCCATCCGATACGTGCTGGAGAACGTTGTGTTCTCCGTCGGGCCGTACCCGTTGATGAGCACACCGCCCGCTGCCAGCCGCTCCTTCACACGGGACACCGGCAGCGCGTCGCCACCCGCCAGCAATTGGCGGACGCTGGCCAGCGCCTTCGGCTGCCTCGCCTGCATCTGCTCGAAGAGCGCCGCTGTCAGCCATAGCGACGTCACGCCTGACGACTCCAGCTTGCCGCCCAGTTCCTCCAACGACGGCGTCCCAGCCGGGTACACCACCAGCTTCGCGCCGTGCAGCAGCGCGCCCCATACCTCCAGCGTCGATGCGTCGAAGGAGATGGGCGCTAGTTGCAGCCACACCTCCTCAGGCCCGAAGTGCGCGAAGTCCGTCCCCAGCACCAGGCGTGACACGGCTCTGTGCGGCACGCCTACGCCCTTTGGCTTCCCCGTGCTTCCTGACGTGAACATCACGTACGCCAGATGCCCACCGGCCACACTGGAACGCAGGTTGCTTTCTGGCTGATGAGCAATCTGAGCGCCCCACTCCGTATCCACGCACACACTGGACTCGGTGTCGGAGAGCATCATGGACTCGAGCAACTTCTGCTGCCCCACCAGCAGCGTGACACTCGCCTCCTGCTTCATCCAAGTCAGCCGCTCCAGCGGGTAGCTGGCATCCAGCGGAACGTACACACCTCCCGCCTTCAGGATGCCCAGCACGCTCACCACCAACTCCAGCGAGCGCTCCACGCACAAGCCCACCCGCACCTCAGGCCCCACCCCCATGCTCCTCAGGTGGTGTGCCAACTGGTTGGATCGCCGGTTCAGCTCCGCGTACGTCAACCGACGGTCTTCATACTCGACCGCCACCGCGTCCGGCGTCCGCTGTGCTTGTTCCTCGAAGAGGACACTCAGGCTGGCATCGCGTGGGTACGTGGAAGCCGTCCCGCGCCACTCCTTCACCAGCCGATACTGCTCCTCACGGCCCATCAGCGGCAGCTCAGCCAGCGGCAGCTCTGGGGCGCTCACAGCAGTCTCCAGGAGCACCCGCAAGTGCCCCAAGAGCCGCTCCATCGTCTCGGCTTCAAACAGATCGCTGTTGAACTCGATCGCGCCCGACACCCCTCCCGCGCTCGACTCTCCCAAGCCCAGCGTCACGTCGAACTTCGACGTCTTCCCGGACGACTCGGCCGCCTCCAGCTTCAGCCCCGGCAGGCTCACCGCTCCTCCCGGTGCGTTCTGCAGCACCAACATCACCTGGAACAGCGGGCTGCGGCTCAAGTCCCGCTCCGGCTGCAGCTCCTCCACCAACCGCTCGAAGGGTACTTCCTGGTGCGCGTACGCGCCCAACGTCACTTCACGCACCTGCGCCAGCAGCTCACGGAAACTCGATGACGCAGACACCTTCGTCCGCAGCACCAGCGTATTGACGAAGAAGCCAATCAGCCCCTCCGTCTCGGCCCTCGTCCGGTTCGCTATCGCCGTCCCGACGCACACGTCTTCCTGCCTCGCGTACCTCGACAGCACCACCTGAAAGGCCGCCAGCAGCACCATGAAGGGCGTCGCGTTCTCCCGCTGCGCCAGCCCCTTCACGCCCTCCCACAGCTCCTTCGGCCACTCCAGCCCTCTCGTATCCCCTCGGTACGTCTGGACCGCCGGCCTCACCTTGTCCGTCGGCAACTCCAGCGCCGCTGGCGCACCCGCTAGCTGCTTCCTCCAGTACCCCAGCTGCTCTTCCAGCACCTCACCCTTCAGCCACCCTCGCTGCCACACCGCGTAGTCCGCGTACTGCACCTCCAGCTCCGCCAGCGGTGACTCGCGCCCCTGCGAGTACGCCTCGTACAGAGCCACCAACTCCCTCACCAGCACGCCCATCGACCAGCCGTCCGACACGATGTGGTGCATCACCAGCACCAGCACGTGCGCTTCTTCCCCCTCCTTCAGCAGCGTCGCCCTCAGCAGCGGGCCCGTCTCCAGGTTGAACGGGCGCTGAATCTCCTCTTCGATCCAGCGCCGCACCCTGGATTCGCGCTCCGCTTCCGGTTCGCTGAAGTCGAGCTGCTGGAAAGGCTGAAGCAGATCCGTTGCGATGACCTGCACAGGTTCACCGCCACTGACACGGAACGTCGTGCGCAATGACTCGTGCCGCCGCACGAGTTCACTGAAGCTGGCCTCCAACGCGGTCGTTTGCAGACGCCCAGTCAACTTCACCACGGAGGGGACGTTGTAGAACGGACTGCCTGGCTCCAACTGGTCGAGGAACCACAGCCGCTGCTGCGCGAATGACAGCGGTAGCGCATCGCTCCGAGAAACGCGCGTCAGGGGTGGTGCTCGAACCGCCGCCGCTGTCGTCCCGCGGGATGAGTCAATCCGTTCGGCCAGCCTCCCCACTGTGGAGGTTTCGAAGATGTCTCGCAGCGGGAGCTCTACCTGGAGTTCTTCCCTCACTCGCGACACCAACTGCGTTGCCAGCAGCGAGTGTCCGCCCAACTCGAAGAAGTCTTCGTCGATGCTGACGCGCTCGACGTTCAGCACCTCGGCGAAGATGGACGCCAGCTTCTCCTCAGTCGCCGTGCGAGGCGCCTCGAACTGTGCCGTCTTCGGCCCCTGGGCATCCGGGGCGGGCAGCGCCTTGCGGTCCACCTTTCCGTTCGGCGTCAGCGGCAACGACTCCAGCACCACATACACCGACGGCACCATGTACTCGGGCAGTCGCTGCTTCACGTGGCTTCGCAGTGCCCCCGTGTCCAGCGAGGCACCTTCCTGCGCCGTCGCGTAGGCCACCAACCGCTTGCCTTCGCCTCCATCCTCCCGCGCCACCACCACGACTTCGT
Organism: Myxococcus sp. MxC21-1; assembly: GCF_032612255.1. Taxonomy (NCBI): domain Bacteria; kingdom Pseudomonadati; phylum Myxococcota; class Myxococcia; order Myxococcales; family Myxococcaceae; genus Myxococcus; species Myxococcus sp. MxC21-1. Next base: position 4,196,285 of record NZ_CP123278.1, on the reverse strand, counting down.
TGACGCCACTGTGCTGGGCCAGCGCCGCTTCCACTTCGCCCAGCTCAATTCGGTAGCCACGCACCTTCACCTGCGTGTCCGCTCGGCCCAGGAACTCCAATGTCCCGTTCCCCAGCCACCGCACCACATCCCCCGTGCGGTACAGCCGCTCTCCTTCGCCGTACGGGCTCGGTACGAAGCGCTCCGCCGTCAGCTCCGGGCGTCCCACGTACCCCACTGCCAACCCGTCTCCGCCCACGTACAGCTCACCCGGCACGCCCACAGGCACTGGACGCATCCCCGCGTCCAGCACGTAGGCCACCGTGTTCTTCACCGGCCGGCCGATGGACACCGAGGCACCTACTTCCTCTGGCCTCTCCATTCGGTACGTGCTGGAGAATGTCGTGTTCTCCGTCGGGCCGTACCCGTTGATGAGCACACCGCCCGCTTCCAGCCGCTCCTTCACGCGCAACACCGGCAGCGCGTCGCCGCCCGCCAGCAACTGGCGGACGCGGGCCAGGGCCTTCGGCTGCCTCGCCTGCATCTGCTCGAAGAGCGCCGCTGTCAGCCACAGCGACGTCACGCCTGACGACTCCAGCTTGCCGCCCAGTTCCTCTAGTGACGGCGTCCCAGCCGGGTACAACACCAGCTTCGCGCCGTGCAGCAGTGCGCCCCATACCTCCAGCGTCGATGCATCGAAGGAGATAGGCGCCAGTTGCAACCACACCTCTTCGGGCCCGAAGTGCGCGAAGTCCGTCCCCAGCACCAAGCGAGACACCGCTCGATGCGGTACGCCCACGCCCTTCGGCTTCCCCGTGCTCCCTGACGTGAACATCACGTACGCCAGGTTCCCACCGCCCACGTTGGTACTCGGCGTGGTCGCCGGCTGCATGGAGATCTGCGTGTCCCACTCCGTATCCACGCACACCACCAGATCGCCACCCGCAGCCACCTCGTCCGCCAGCTTCTCCTGCGCCACCAGCACCGCGACGCCCGCCTCTTGCATCATCCACGCCAGTCGCTCTAGCGGGTAGCTGGCATCCAAAGGCACGTACACGCCCCCCGCCTTCAGGATGCCCAGCACGCTCACCACCAGCTCCAGCGAGCGCTCTACGCACAGCCCCACCCGTACCTCGGGCCCAACGCCCATCCCCTTCAGGTGGTGCGCCAGCTGGTTCGCACGGCGGTTCAACTCCGCGTACGTCAGCCGCTGGCCTTCGTACTCCACCGCCACTGCGTCCGGCGTCCGCTGAACCTGCGCCTCGAAGAGGGCACTCAGGCTGGCTTCGCGCGGGTACTCCGACGCCGTCCCGCTCCATTCCTTCACCAGTCGATGCAGCTCCTCACTGCCCATCAGCGGCAGCTCGGCCAGCCGCGTTGCCGGCCCTGCGATGGCCGCCTCCAGCAGGGTTCGCAGATGGTGGAGCAGCCGGCGCACCGTCTCTGCTTCGAACAGCTCGGTGTTGTAGTTCGCCGCCACCACCACGCCGCCCGGCACTTCCTCCACCACCAGGGAGAGGTCGAACTTCGACGTCCGCCCCTCCGAGTCCACGCCAGACAGCGTGAGGCCGTCCCCGAGCTTCACCTCCGTCACGGGCGTGTTCTGCAGCGTCAGCGTCACCTGGAACAGCGGACTGCGGCTCAGGTCACGCTCGGGCTGAAGCTCCTCCACCAGCTTCTCGAACGGCACGTCCTGGTGCGCATACGCACCGAGCGTCACCTCCCGCACCTGAGCGAGCAGCTCACGGAAGCTCGATTCCGGAGACACCTTCGTCCGCAGCACCAGCATGTTCGCGAAGAAGCCGATCAGCCCCTCCGTCTCACCTTGCGCGCGCCCCGCGATGGGAGCCCCCACGCACACGTCTTCCTGCCCTGCGTACCTGGACAGCACTGCCTGGTACGCAGCCAGCAACACCATGAACGGCGTCACACCTTCACGGCGCCCGAGCGCCTCTATGTCGCGCCAGAGCGCCTTCGGCCACACCTCGTGCCGCAAAGCTCCGCCATACGTCTGAACGGTGGGCCTCGCCTTGTCGGTCGGCAGCTCCAGTGCCGCGGGCGCCCCTTCCAGACGTTGCTTCCAGTACCCGAGCTGTGCCTCCAGCACCTCGCCCTTCAGCCACTCCCGCTGCCACACCGCGTAGTCCGGATACTGCACTGCCAGTTCCGGCAGGGGAGATGGACGGCCCTGGGAGAACGCCTCGTACAGCGCCGCGACCTCTCGCACGAGGACACCCATGGACCAGCCGTCGGACACGATGTGGTGCATCATCAGCACCAACACGTGCTCCCGCTCTCCGAGCCGAAGCAGCAGGGTCCGCAGCAAGGGTCCCTTGGCCAGGTCGAACGGTCGAAGCGCCTCGACGTCCGCTCGGCGCTGTGCCTCATGCTCCGGTTCGAGGAGCCCGCTCAGGTCCTCGACCGTGAACACCACCTGTCCTACAGGCGCGATGACCTGCACGGGCGTCCCACCGTCGGCGCGGAAGGTCGTCCGCAAGGACTCATGGCGACGAACCAGCGCGTCGAAGCTGCGTTCCAGTGCGGCCACGTCGAGCGGCCCCGACACCTTCACCACCGCCGGCACGTTGTAGAAGGCACTCCCCGGCGCGAGCTGCTCCAGGAACCACAAGCGCTGCTGCGCGAACGACAGCGGCAGGACGCTCGTCAGTCCCGCCCGAGGCTTCAACGGAGGCGCAGCGAAGCCCGCTCCGGCGCGGACCCAACGGTCCACCCGTTCGGCGAGCGCGGCCACCGTGGGTGCCTCGAAGAGGTCTCTCAGGGGCAGCTCGATACCGAAGGCTCCACGGATGCGGGAGATGGCCTGTGTCGCCAGCAACGAGTGCCCTCCCAGCTCGAAGAAGCCACTGTGGATCCCCACACGGTCGAGCCCCAGCACCTCGGAGAACAGCCCCGCCACCCGTTCTTCAGTAGCCGTGCGTGGCGCGGCGAAAGCCTCGGCATCCACGGACTGGAAGTCCGGCGCCGGCAGCGCCTTGCGGTCCACCTTGCCGTTGGGCGTCAGCGGCAGCGCCTCCAGCACGACCAGGGCCTGCGGAACCATGTAGTCAGGCAGCGTCTGGCCCACGAAGTCACGAAGTGCGTCGGCCTCCAGTGTGTCGCCCGGCTTCGGCACGGCGTAGCCCACCAGACGCTTGCCATCTGTCCCGCTCTCGTGGGCCACCACGACCGACTCACGCACCGAGGGGTGCCGCTCCAGCGCCGCTTCCACCTCGCCAAGCTCCACGCGGTAGCCGCGGACCTTGAGCTGGTCATCCATGCGGCCCAGGAACTCCACCCGGCCATCCTCGAGCAGCCGTGCCCGGTCTCCCGTCCGGTACATCCGCGCACCCGGCTCGTCCGCGTACGCGTCCGGCACGAAGCGCTCGGCCGTCAGGTCCACCCGGCCCAGGTAGCCGCGGCCCACGGTCCTTCCACCAATGCACAGCTCGCCCGGAATGCCCACGGGCACCGGGCGCAGGTACGCATCCAGCACGTAGACGCGCGCGTTGGGAATGGGCCGCCCAAGCGGCACCGACGCCGACGCACGCCCCTGAGGCCCACGCTCCACCTGGAGCGTGAGCACACCCACGGTCGTCTCGGAGGGTCCGTAGTGGTTGAACACCACCAGGTCCGGCGACAGTTCGTGCACCCGGTCCACCAGCGCCCAGTCCGAGACATCACCGCCCAACACCAGACGCTGACGCGGCAACACCCGCTCGGGCTTCCCGGAGGCCAGGAGCGCCTGCAAGTGAGCGGGGACGATCTTCAGGCAGTCCACGGCCTCGCGCTCGAAGAGCGCGGCCAGGGCGGACGGGTCCGACGCGCATTCACGAGACACGAGCTGCAACGCGCCGCCTTGGCAGAGCGTGGGGAAGACAGCGGTGTGGCCCAGGTCCGCCGCCAGTGTGGACACGGAAGCAAACGAAGCGCCTTCCGGAAGGTCCAGCCGGCGCGAGACGCCTTCTACGTAATGAACCAGTTGCCGGTGCTCGATGGCCACGCCCTTCGGCCGCCCCGTGGAGCCAGAGGTGAAGATGACGTAGGCAAGGTTCTCCGGCGCCGCCGAGGGCTCCGGGTTGCGCTCGCTCCGTTCCAATAGAGAAGACGCGTCCGCATCCAGACGGACCACCCTGCCCGCGTCCCAGCGCAGGACCTCCGCCAGGGCCGCCTGCGTGACCAGCACCTGGGCACCCGCGTCCGCGAGCACACTTCGGATGCGCTCGACGGGGAATGTGACGTCCAGCGGCACATAGGCACCACCCGCCTTGAGAATGCCCCACAGGCCCACCACCGCACTGGCGGAGCGGTCCAGGTACAAGCCCACCGGAACATCCGGACCGACGCCCAGCGAACGCAGGTGGTGCGCCAGTTGATTGGCCCGCCGGTTCAGCGCCTCGTAGGTCAGCCGCGAGTCTTCGGCGACGACCGCGAGCGCTTCAGGCGTCTTCGCGGCCTGAGCCTCGAAGAGGGCCTGGATGGTGTTGGGGACAAATTCGCTGCGGGTGTCGTTCCACTCCACGAGCAACCGGCGCTGCTCCACTGCGCCCAGTAACGGCAGCTCGCCCAACCGAGCATCCGGCGTCTGGACCGCGGCCTCCAGCAACACGCGCAGATGGCCCGTCAGCCGGTCCATCGTCACGGGCTCGAAGAGGTCGCTGTTGTAGACGGCGCTGACCGACAACCCCTGCGGCGTCTCGGTCAGCTCCAGGGTGAGGTCGAACTTCGACGAGCGCGAGTCACCATCCATCCCCGCCAGCGTCAGGCCCGGCAGGTGTAGCTCCACGGTCGGCGTGTTCTGCAGGATGAACATCACCTGGAAGAGCGGACTGCGGCTCAAGTCGCGATCCGGCTTGAGTTCCTCCACCAGTCGCTCGAAAGGGATGTCCTGATGCGCATACGCGCCGAGCGTCCGTTCGCGAACCTGAGCCAACAGCTCCCGGAACGTGGGGTTCCCAGCGAGTCGAGCACGAAGGACGAGCGTATTGACGAAGAAGCCAATCAGCCCCTCCGTCTCGGCCCGGGTGCGGTTGGCGATGGGCGAGCCCACGCAGAGGTCATCCTGGCCCGAGTAGCGCGACAGCAGCGTCTGGAACGCCGCGAGCAGCACCATGAACAGCGTGGCGCCTTCACGATGCGCGAGCATCTTGACCGACTCCCACAGGTCACGCGGCCACTGCACATCCCGGCTGGCGCCGCGGAAGGTCTGCACCGCGGGGCGCGGCTTGTCCGTGGGCAGTTCCAGTGCCTGCGAGGCCCCCTGGAGCTGCTCCTTCCACCAGGCGAGCTGTGACTCCAGGACCTCTCCCTGGAGCCACTCGCGCTGCCATACCGCGTAGTCCGCATACTGGAGCGGCAGCTCCGGCAGCGGTGACGACAGGCCCTGCGAGCACGCCGCATACAACGCGGCGACCTCGCGGACGAGCACGCCCATGGACCAGCCGTCCGACACGATGTGGTGCATCACCAGCACCAGCACGTGCTCCTGCTCGGACAGCTTCAGCAATACCGTTCGCAGCAGCGCGCCACGCGTCAGGTTGAACGGATGCGCTGCCTCTTGGGCAATCAGGCGTTGGACTTCCGAGGCCCGTTCCCCCTCGGACAGGTCGCGCAGGTCCACCACTCGCAGATGGATCTCTGATTCCTCGGCGATGACCTGAGCCGGCTCACCACCGCGGCTCTGGAAGGTCGTGCGCAGCGACTCATGCCGAAGCACCAGCGCCTTGAAGGCTTGCTCCAGCGCGTCCACCTGCACCGTCCCCGTCAGCTTCACTGCGATAGGGATGTTGTAGGACGAGCTGCCCGGCTCCAACTGGTCGAGGAACCACAGTCGCTGCTGCGCGAACGACAGGGGCAGCGACCCGGTTCGCTCAATTCGCGTCGGCGGCGGCACATGAAGCACCTGCGTGCCGTTCGGTTCCGTCTCGATCCGCTGCGCGAGCTTCTCTACCGTGGGCGCCTCAAAGACGTCCCGTAGAGGCAGCTCGACGTGGAAGGCTTCTCGGACTCGCGAGACCAGCTGCGTGGCCAGTAGCGAGTGGCCACCCAGCTCGAAGAAGTCTTCGTCGATGCTGACTTGTTTGACGTTCAGCACGTCGGCGAAGATGGACGCCAGCTTCTCCTCAGTCACCGTGCGAGGCGCCTCGAAGTGCGCTGCCTTCGAGCCTTGTGCCTCTGGAGCGGGCAGCGCCTTGCGGTCCACCTTTCCGTTCGGCGTCAGCGGCAACGACTCCAGCACCACGTACGCTGACGGCACCATGTACTCGGGCAGCCGCTGTTTCACGTGGCTTCGCAGTGCCCCCGTGTCCAGCGAGGCACCTTCCTGCGCCGTCACGTAGGCCACCAACCGCTTGCCTTCGCCCCCATCCTCCCGCGCCACCACCACGACTTCGTTGACGCCACCGTACTGGGCCAGCGCGGCTTCCACTTCACCCAGCTCGATGCGGTAACCCCGCACCTTCACCTGCGTGTCCGCTCGGCCCAGGAACTCCAACGTCCCGTTCCCCAGCCACCGCACCACGTCCCCCGTGCGGTACAGTCGCTCTCCCTCACCGAATGGGCTTGGTACGAAGCGCTCCGCCGTCAGCTCCGGGCGCCCCACGTACCCCACTGCCAACCCGTCTCCGCCCACGTACAGCTCACCCGGCACGCCCACAGGCACCGGGCGCATCCCCACGTCCAGCACGTAGACCACCGTGTTCTTCACTGGGCGGCCAATTGACACCGAGGCACCTACCTCCTCCGGCCTCTCCATCCGATACGTGCTGGAGAACGTTGTGTTCTCCGTCGGGCCGTACCCGTTGATGAGCACACCGCCCGCTGCCAGCCGCTCCTTCACACGGGACACCGGCAGCGCGTCGCCACCCGCCAGCAATTGGCGGACGCTGGCCAGCGCCTTCGGCTGCCTCGCCTGCATCTGCTCGAAGAGCGCCGCCGTCAGCCATAGCGACGTCACGCCTGACGACTCCAGCTTGCCGCCCAGTTCCTCTAGTGACGGCGTCCCCGCCGGGTACACCACCAGCTTCGCGCCGTGCAGCAGCGCGCCCCATACCTCCAGCGTCGATGCGTCGAAGGAGATGGGCGCCAGTTGCAGCCACACCTCATCAGGCCCGAAGTGCGCGAAGTCCGTCCCCAGCACCAAGCGAGACACCGCTCGATGCGGTACGCCCACTCCCTTTGGCCTCCCCGTGCTCCCTGACGTGAACATCACGTACGCCAGGTTTCCACCGCCCACGTTGGCACTCGGCGTGGTTTGCGGCTGATGGGCAATTTGCGTGTCCCACTCCGTGTCCACACACACCACCAGTTCGCCCCCCGCGGCCACCTCGTCCGCCAGATGCTCCTGCGCCACCAGCACTGCGACGTCGGCCTCCGCCTTCATCCACGCCAGTCGCTCCAGCGGGTAGCTGGCATCCAGCGGCACGTACACGCCCCCTGCCTTCAGGATGCCCAGCACGCTCACCACCAACTCCAGCGAGCGCTCCACGCACAAGCCCACCCGCACCTCGGGCCCCACGCCCATGGCCCTCAGGTGGTGCGCCAGCTGGTTGGCACGGCGATTCAACTCCCCGTACGTCAGTCGCCGGTCCTCGTACTCCACCACCACCGCGTCCGGCGTCCGCTGCGCCTGCTGCTCGAAGAGAGCACTCAGGCTGGCATCCCGCGGATACGTCGAAGCCGCCCCGCGCCACTCCTTCACCAACCGCTGCTGCTCCTCACTCCCCATCAGCGGCAAGTCGAGAAGCCGCGTCTCTGGAGCGCTCACAGCGGCTTCCAGAAACACTCGTAGGTGCCCCAGCAACCGTTCCATCGTCGTGGCTTCAAACAGGTCGCTGTTGTAGTTCACCGCCACGGAGAACCCGTGCGGTACCTCTTCCGCGAGCAGCGACAAATCGAACTTCGAGGTCTGCTCCTCGGCGTCGACGCCCGTCAGCGTCAGCTCCCGCAGTTGGACCTCGGAGAAAGGCGTGTTCTGCAGCGTCAGCGTCACCTGGAACAACGGGCCGCGGCTCAGGTCACGCTCGGGCTGGAGTTCCTCCACCAGCTTCTCGAACGGCACATCCTGGTGCGCATACGCACCCAGCGTCACCTCCCGCACCTGAGCGAGCAGCTCGCGGAAGCTCGACACAGGGGAGACCTTCGTCCGCAGCACCAACGTGTTGACGAAGAAGCCAATCAACCCCTCCGTCTCTTCACGCGTGCGGCCCGCGATAGGCGAGCCCACGCTCACGTCATCCTGGCCCGAGTAGCGCGACAGCAGCGTCTGGAAGGCCGCGAGCAGCACCATGAACGGTGTCGCGCCCTCTCTCTGCCCGAGCGCCTTCACCGCGGCCCATAGCTCGGAGGGCCAGAGCGCCTCCTGCATGCTCCCGCGGAACGTCTGCATCACCGGGCGGGGCTTGTCCGTGGGCAGCGCCAACGCACTCGGCGCCCCAGCGAGCTGCTGTCGCCAGTATCCGAGCTGCGCCTCCAACACGTCCTCTGCCAGCCATTGGTGCTGCCAGACAGCGTAATCGCCGTACTGAATCGGAAGGTCCGGCAACGAGGAGCGCTGTCCCTGGGACAGCGGCTCGTAGAGCGCGGCCACCTCGCGCACGAGGATGCCCATGGACCATTCGTCCGACACGATGTGGTGCATCACCAGCACCAGCACGTGCTCCCGCTCCCGCAGCTGTAGCAACGTGGCTCGCAGCAATGGCCCCTTCTTCAGGTCGAAGGGCCGCTGGGCCTCCTCTTCAGCCCAGCGCTTCGCAGCGGCATCGCGCTCGGTGTCATCCAGCGCTTCCAGGGACACCACAGCGAAGGCGAGCGTCGGCTCGGCCGAGATGACCTGCACCGGGGTCCCACCCTGGGCCCGGAAGGTCGTCCGCAGGGCCTCATGGCGACGCACCAGTTCCTCGAAGCTCCACTCCAGCGCGCTCGGGTCCAGCGGGCCGGTCAACTTCACCACCGCGGACACGTTGTAGAACGCACTTCCTGGCTGGAGTTGATCCAGGAACCAAAGCCGCTGCTGCGCGAACGACAAGGGGAGCTCACGTGCGCGAGGCACCGCCGAGCTCCGAAGCATCGGCATCTCGGCCCCAGACTGCTTCGCCTGATCGATGCGACGCGCCAGCTCCGCGACCGTGGGCGCCTCGAACAACTCACGCAGCGCGAGCTCCACCCGGAAGGCCGAACGCACCCGCGAGACGAGCTGTGTCGCGAGGAGCGAGTGGCCCCCCAGCTCGAAGAATCCGTCGTGGATGCCCACGCGCTCCACGCCCAGCACCCTGCTGAAGAAGCCGCACAGCAGCTCTTCCGTCGGGGTGCGGGGTGCGACGTACTGTCGCTCGCTGACGTCCATGTCGGGCGCGGGCAGCGCCTTGCGGTCCACCTTTCCGCTGGGGAGCAGCGGCAGCGATTCCAGGACCACGAACCACGAGGGCACCATGGCCGGAGGCAGGCGCTCCACCAGGAAGGCGCGCAGCACTATGACATCCACCGCTCCTGACGTATCGCCTGGCACCACGTAGGCCACGAGCCGCGTCTCATTCGAAACGTCCTTCCGTGACACCACCACTGCGACGTGGATGGCCGGGTGCTCCGCAAGCACCGCCTCCACTTCGCCGGGTTCGACGCGGTGCCCCCGCACCTTCACCTGCGTGTCCACACGGCCCAGGAACTCCAGCGAGCCCCCCGAGCGCCACCGCACCATGTCCCCCGTGCGGTAGAGCCGGGCACCCGGTGTACGTCCCAAGGCGTCCGGCACGAAACGCTCCGCCGTCAGGTCTGGCCGGCCCACGTACCCACGAGCCAGACCATCTCCACCGACGAAGAGCTCACCCGGGACGCCCACGGGGACCGGCTGGCCCTGTGTATCCAGGACGTAGGCCTGGGTGTTCGCGATGGGTCGGCCAATGGGCGCGAAGGGGCCTTCGCCCAGGTCGCCTCCCAGCCAGGCCGTGGCATCGACCGTGGTCTCGGTCGGTCCGTACGCATTGATGATGAGCGTGGACGGCAACCGCTCCCGAGCCTGATGAACGAGCTCCACCGGCAACGCCTCGCCCCCGGATAGCAGAACCCTCAGGCCCGCGGCTCGCGCCACACCTTCGTGCGCCAACAGGACGCGAAGCTGCGACGGAACCAACTGGAGCACCGTGACCTGCTGGCGTTCCAACGCTGCCAGCAGCACCTCGGTGTCGCTCTCCGCATCAGGCGGTGCGATGACCAGCCGAGCACCAGAGACCAGCGTGGCCAGCAGCTCGGGCACCGAGGCGTCGAAGCCAGCAGAGGCCTTCTGCAACACCCGGTCTCCCACACCCAGCTTCAACGCGGCGATGAACCACGCCGTGTGTCGCGCCAATGCGCGGTGGGAGACGAGCACGCCCTTCGGACGTCCCGTGGACCCCGAGGTGAAGAGGACGTAGGCGGCGTTGTCCGCCACCGCGCTCGCATCCCAAGTCCCAGCGGCGACTGAACCAAGGTCATCCTCGAGCAACACCACAGGCATCGAGGTCGCGGGCGCCAGGTCTCGCACCGCCCGCTGGGTGAGGAGTACCGCGGGCGCCGCGTCCTCCAGGATGCGCGTCAGCCGCTCACGGGGAGCGTCCGGCTCCAGCGGCACCCAGGCACCACCGGCCTCCAGGATGGCGAGCAGTCCCACCACCAACTCCGGCGATCGGCGCGCCAAGAGGCCCACCCGGACCTCGGGGCCCACTCCCAAGCGCCGCAAATGCGCCGCCAACAAGCGGCTCCGCGCCATCAGCTCCGCGAACGTGAGCTGCCCACCCTCCCAAGCGAGCGCCACCGTTTCCGAAATGCGCGTCGCCAGGTCCGCCAACTGCACGTGCACGGGCGTATCGCGTGGATACTCCGCTGTCGTGTCGTTCCACTCCACCAGGAGCTGGTGCCGCTCTCGAGGAGAGAGCAGCGGCAGCTCGGACAATCGGCGGTCCGGGGAGGCCACGGCCGCCTCCAACAGCGTGAGCCAGTGCGCGGCCATTCGCTGGACGGTGGCCGGCTCGAAGAGGTCCGCGTTGTACTCGAAGACGCCGGAGAAGCCGTCCGGCAGGTCCTCCAACGCCAGCGTCAGGAAGAACTTCGCGGCGCCGATCTCCGTGTCCATCGCGCTCATCGAGAGCCCGGGCACGAGCGCCGCCGGCACCGGCGTGTTCTGCAGGGAGAACATCACCTGGAACAGCGGCGAGTGGCTGAGCGTGCGTTCCGGCTGGAGCTCTTCCACGAGCTGCTCGAATGGAACGTCCTGATGCGCGTAGGCACCCAGTGCCGCGTCCTTCACCTCGCGAAGCAGCGTGAGGAACGGCTTCTCAGCGGACGCGCGTGCCCGCAACGCCAGGGTGTTGACGAAAAAGCCGATGAGCCCTTCTGTCTCCGCGCGGTTACGCCCGGCGACGGGCGTTCCCACCACCAGGTCGTCCTGCCCCGAGTACCGGGATAGCAACACCTGGAAGCCCGCCAGCAGCACCATGAACGGCGTTGCACCATGCCGCTGCGCCAGTGCCTTCACGCCTGAGGACAACGCCGGTGGGATGCTCACTGGGAGATTCGCGCCTCGGAAGGTCTGAACCGCGGGCAGCGGCCTGTCCGTGGGAATCGAGAGGACGTGAGGGGCTCCTTCGAGCTGCTGGCGCCACCAATCCAGTTGCCGCTGAAGCGCGCCACTCTCCAGCCAGGCGCGCTGCCACGCGGAGAAGTCACCGTACTGCACGTCCAGTTCAGGCAGCGGCGACGGCTGTCCTTCGCGGAAGGCCCCGTAGAGCGCCGCGAGTTCCCGGACGATGACGCCCATGGACCACCCGTCCGAGACGATGTGGTGCATGTTCGCCAGGAGCACATGCTCCGCCTCGGAGCGCTTCAACAATCGCGTGCGCAACAACGGCCCACAGGCGAGGTCGAATCCGCGAAGGGATTCCTCACGCAGCAAATGCTGGACCTCCGCCTCGGCCGCCTCGGACGAGAGCGACGACAGGTCCACCACCGGTAGTGCATTCACCGCCTGGTGGGAGACGATCTGTACGGGCGTCCCGCCCTCGGAGCGGAACGTCGTTCGCAGGACTTCGTGGCGCCGCACCAACTCACGAAGCGCGCGCTCCAGTGCATCGACTCGCAGGGCGCCCGAAAGCTGGATGGCCAAGGGGATGTTGTAGACGGAGCTCCCTGGCTCCAGCTGTTCGAGGAACCACAGTCGCTGCTGAGCGAACGATAGCGGCAGTGCCCCCAACCGAGGGATCCGCTTCAGGGGCGGTGCGTGAAGGGATGAAGTCCCCGCCTGCACTTCCTCCAGCCGGAGAGCGAGCTTCTCCACCGTCGGAGATTCGAAGACGTCCCTCAGGGGGAGTTCCACCTGGAAGAACTCGCGGACGCGCGACACCAACTGCGTGGCCAGCAGCGAGTGGCCACCCAACTCGAAGAAGTCCCCCTCCAGTCCGACGCGCTCGACGTTGAGTACCTCAGTGAAGATGGACGCCAGCTTCTGCTCGGTCGCTGTGCGAGGCGCCTCGAAGTGCGCAGCCTTCGGCCCCTGGGCATCCGGGGCGGGCAGCGCCTTGCGGTCCACCTTCCCGTTCGGCGTCAGCGGCAGCGACTCCAGCACCACGTACGCTGACGGCACCATGTACTCGGGCAGTCGCTGCTTCACGTGGCTCCGCAGCGCGCTGGACTCCAGTTCCGCGCCCTCTTGCGCCGTCACGTAGGCCACCAACCGCTTGCCTTCGCCTCCATCCTCCCGCGCCACCACCACGGCTTCGTTGACACCACTGTGCTGGGCCAGCACCGCTTCCACTTCACCCAGCTCAATTCGATAGCCACGCACCTTCACCTGCGTGTCCGCTCGGCCCAGGAACTCCAGCGTCCCGTTCCCCAGCCACCGCACCACGTCCCCCGTGCGGTACAGCCGCTCTCCTTCGCCGTACGGATTCGGTACGAAGCGCTCCGCCGTCAACTCTGGGCGTCCCACGTAACCCACTGCCAGCCCGTCTCCGCCCACGTACAGCTCACCCGGCACCCCCACCGGCACTGGACGCATCGCCCCGTCCAGCACGTAGGCCACCGTGTTCTTCACCGGGCGGCCAATGGGCACCGAGGCACCTACTTCCTCTGGCCTCTCCATCCGGTACGTGCTGGAGAATGTCGTGTTCTCCGTCGGGCCGTACCCGTTGATGAGCACACCGCCCGCTTCCAGCCGCTCCTTCACGCGCAACACCGGCAAGGCGTCACCACCTGCCAGCAACTGACGGACACTGGCCAGCGCCTTCGGCTGCCTCGCCTGCATCTGCTCGAAGAGCGCCGCTGTCAGCCACAGCGACGTCACGCCTGACGACTCCAGCTTCCGGCCCAGTTCTTCCAGCGACGGCGTCCCCGCCGGGTACACCACCAGCTTCGCGCCGTGCAGCAGCGCGCCCCATACCTCCAGCGTCGATGCGTCGAAGGAGATGGGCGCCAGTTGCAGCCACACCTCCTCAGGCCCGAAGTGCGCGAAGTCCGTCCCCAGCACCAGTCGTGACACTGCTCTGTGCGGCACGCCTACGCCCTTCGGCTTCCCCGTGCTCCCTGACGTGAACATCACGTACGCCAGGTTGCCCCCACCCACATGCGTGCTCGGTGCGAACTCCGGTTGCAGGGCAATTTGCGTGTCCCACTCCGTGTCCACGCACACCACCAGCTCGCCACCCGCGGCCACCTCGTCCGCCAGCTTTTCCTGCGCCACCAGCACTGCGACGTCGGCCTCCGCCTTCATCCACGCCAGTCGCTCTAGCGGGTAGCTGGCATCCAGCGGCACGTACACGCCCCCTGCCTTCAGGATGCCCAGCACGCTCACCACCAGCTCCAGCGAGCGCTCTACGCACAACCCCACCCGCACCTCGGGCCCAACGCCCATGCCCTTCAGGTGGTGCGCCAACTGGTTGGCACGGCGATTCAACTCCCCGTACCTCAGTCGCCGGTCCTCGAACTCCACCGCCACCGCGTCCGGCGTCCGCTGTGCTTGTTCCTCGAAGAGGACACTCAGGCTGGCATCGCGTGGGTACGTGGAAGCCGTCCCACGCCACTCCTCCACCAGCCGGTGCCGCTCGTCACTCCCCATCAACGGCAGCTCGGCCAGCCGCGTCTCCGGCTCAGCGACAGCGGCCTCCAACAGCACCCTCAGATGTCCGAGCATCCGGTCCATCGTCCCGGCCTCGAACAGGTCGCTGTTGTAGTTGACCATCGCCACGACGCCGTCCGGCACCTCCTCCACAACCAGTGACAGATCGAACTTCGACGTCTTCTCCTCCGCCGCCAGTCCCTTGAGGGTAATGCCCCTCAGCTGGACTTCGGCGGCAGGGGTGTTCTGAAGTGTCAGCGTCACCTGGAACAACGGGCTGCGGCTCAGGTCACGCTCGGGCTGGAGTTCCTCCACCAGCTTCTCGAATGACACGTCCTGGTGCGCATAGGCGCCCAGGGTCACCTCACGGACCTGCCTCAGCAGCGCGCGGAAGCTCAGCGCGGGCGACAGCTTCGACCGCAGGACCAGCGTGTTGACGAAGAACCCAATCAGCCCCTCCGTCTCCGAGTGCGAACGCCCTGCGATGGGAGCCCCCACGCTCACGTCGTCCTGGCCCGAGTAGCGCGACAGCACTGTCTGGAACGCGGCCAGCAACACCATGAAGGGCGTCGCGCCTTCGCGTCGGCCGAGCGACTCCACCTCACGCCACAGCGCCTTCGGCCACAGGACCTGAAGGTTCGCGCCCTGGAACGTCTGCGTCGCGGGGCGCGGTTTGTCCGTGGGGAGCTCCAACGCTCGCGGCGTCCCAGCAAGTTGCGTCCGCCAGTACGCGAGCTGCGACTCCAGCACCTGCCCCTTGAACCAATCGCGCTGCCAAATCGCGAAGTCCGCGTACTGCACGGGCAGCTCGGGCAGCTGTGCCGGCCGCCCCTGGGACAATGCCTCGTAGAGCGCGGCCACCTCCCGCACGAGGATGCCCATGGACCAGTAGTCCGACACGATGTGGTGCATCACCAGCACCAGCACGTGCTCCTGTTCGGACAACTTGAGCAGCACCGTACGCAGCAAGGGCCCCTGCTCCAGTTGGAACGGCCGGCCCACTTCCGCCTCGGTCCGTGCCTTCGCCGAGGCCTCGCGTTCGCTCTCTGGCAACACGGACAGGTCCACCACCTCCAGCGGGACCTGCATCTCCGCGGAGATGACCTGCACCGGCGAGCCACCTTCGACGCGGAACGTGGTGCGCAGCGCCTCATGCCGGCGGATCAACGCCTCGAAGCTCCGTGCCAGCGCACCGACGTCCAACGCCCCCGTCACGCGCACAGGCGCCCAGAGGTTGTAGGACGTATTCGCCGGGTCGAGCTGCGCCAGGAACCACAGCCGCTGCTGCGCGAATGACAATGGAGGCGTTCCGCCGCGCTCCATCCGCTTCAGCGGAGGCGCCGGAATGCCCGCGGTCGCCACCGCCCTGGAAATCCGTTCCGCGAGCGCCGCCACCGTGGCCGACTCGAAGACGTCGCGCAGCGGCAGGTCCACTCGGAAGGCTTCACGGACCCGCGCGACCAGTTGCATTGCCAGCAGCGAGTGTCCGCCCACCTCGAAGAAGTTGTCGTGCAGCCCCACCGTCTCCAGGCGCAGCACCTCCGCCCAGAAGCCCGCGAGCATCTGCACCACGGGCGTGCGAGGCGCGACGTGCGCCTCTTTTCGAGCGTCCCGTACCGCCTCCGGCGCTGGCAGCGCCTTGCGGTCCACCTTCCCGTTCGGAAGCAGCGGAAGCCGCTCCAGCACCACCACCGCCTGCGGCACCATGAATCGCGGCAGGCGCGACTCCAGACCCGCACGCACCTCACCGCCCTCCAGCACACGCCCATCGCGGGGCACCACGTAGGCCACCAGTCGCTTGTCGCCCGGTGCGTCCTCGCGCACCACGACCAGCGCCTCGCGCACGCCCGGTTGCCCGAGTAGCGCCGACTCCACCTCACCGGGCTCGATGCGATGACCGCGCACCTTCACCTGCGAGTCACCTCGGCCCAGGTACTCCAGTACGCCATCCCGCCGCCATCGCGCCTTGTCGCCGGTGCGGTACAGGCGCGCCCCGTCCCCCTTGGGCGCGGGGACAAACCGCTCCGCGGTCAGCTCCGGCCGGCCGAGATACCCGCGTGCCACACCTTCACCACCGACGTACAGCTCGCCCACCACGCCCGCGGGGACTGGCTCCAGCTCCCCGTCGAGGACGTAGATGCGGACATTCGACAGCGGCCGGCCAATGGCCACCTCGCGCCCGGAGTCCTCGGTGTCGGTGGTCAGGTCCACGGCCGTGGCCACCGCTGTCACTTCGGTGAGGCCGTACGTGTTCAGCAGAGGCACCGCGCGGCCCACGCGTTGCCGCCACTGCGACACCCGCGCGGGGACGGCGCGCTCACCACCGATAACCACCCACTTCAGCCCCGAGGGCAGGCGCGCCTTGCCTTCATCCAGGCGCGCCGTCACTTCATGCCAGAAGGCCGTGGGCAGGTTGAGCTGGGTGATGCCGGCCGCTTCACACCGGGCCAGGAAGACCTCCGGGACGTCCAGCATCTCGGGCGTGCGCAGCACCAGCGTGCCGCCGCACGTGAGGCACGGATAGATCTCCTCCGCGCTGGTATCCCAGCTGATGGACGCGAACTGGAGCACCCGGTCGCCCGGCTCCACCGGGCAAACCTGCCACTCCGCGCGAATGAAGCTCACCAGTGAGCGGTGTTGCACCACCACGCCCTTCGGCCGGCCCGTGGAGCCCGACGTGTAGAGCACGTACGCCGCGGCTTCTGGTGGAACGACGGCGGTCGGCGCGGACGCCATCCCCGCTGCGTCCGGCGTGAGCGGCGCTACGTCCAACCAGACCCGCCCTGGTGCCTCGCCCAGCTTCTCGCGGTACTGCCGCCGTGCCACGACCACGCGAGCACCGCTGTCCTCCAGCATGTAGCCCAACCGCTCCGCTGGGTACTCCGGGTCCAGCGGCACGTAGGCGCCCCCGCCTTGAGCACCCCCAGCAACGCCGCCAGCAACTCGACCGAGCGTTCCACGCACACTGCCACCCGGGACTCCAAGCCCACGCCGAGCGCTCGCAAGTGTGCCGCCACGTGGTTCGCCCGCGCGTTCAGCTCGCGATACGTCACGGACTCGCCGCCGGACACCACGGCAGTGGCGTCCGGTGTCCGCGCGACCTGCGCTTCGAACAATGCATGGGCGCAGGCGTCCGGAGGCAGGGGCTCGTTCGCGCCGTTCCACGTCTCCAGCAAGCGGTGCCGCTCCTCGACCGGGAGCATCACCAGCGCCTCCACGGGCCGGTCGGGTGACGTCACCGCCGCGTCGAGCAGCGTCTCCAGATGGCCCAGCAGTCCCTCGATGGTGGCCGCGTCGTACAACTCCGCGTTGTACAGGGCCGTCAGCGCAAGGCCCTCAGGGCCTCGGGACATCATCAGGGTCAGGTCCACGTCGGTGCTCGATACATCCGCGTCGAGCACGCGCACGTCGAGCCCTTGCACCTCGCGAAGCGGTGGCGGCGCGTCAATTTCCCCCAAGAGCACCTGGAACATCGGTGCGTACATCGGGTCCTGCTCCACGCCCAGTGCACTCAGCAGCGGTTCGAAAGGAACATGCGCGTTCGCGAAGGCCTCCTCCATGTCCGCCTTCGCGCGGCGCAGGAGCTCACGGTAGCCCGGCCGGCCGGAGAGGTCCGCTCGCAGGACCAGCGGCTCGGCGAAGAGGCCCACCAGCCCTTTCGTCTCCTGCCTGCCCCGGTTCGTGTGCGAGGCGCCAACGAGCAGGTCCTTCTGCCCGGTGTAACGAGAAAGCAGGACCTGGAGCCCCGCCAGCACGGCCATGAACAACGTGGCGCCTTCGGCCTGCGCCAGCGACTCGAGGCGTTCCACGCATGACACGGGCAACAAGGCCCTGCGCCGAGCAGCCCGTCCGGTGGCGGAGCGCCGCGGGCGATCCGTGGGCAGCTCCAGCTCATGCGGCGCGCCCTCCAACCGCTTACGCCAGAGTTCCAGGTGCGCGTCGAGCGCGTCACCGCGAAGCTTGCCCCGCTGCCAGGACGCGTAGTCCCCATATTGGAGCGGCAACACAGGCAGCGGCGACGGCAGGCCCTGGGCGAAGGCGTCATAGAGCGCCACCATCTCTTGGGTGAGCACGCCCATGGACCCATGGTCGGAGATGAGGTGGTGCACCACCACCAGGAGCACATGGCGCTCCGGCGCCACGCGCAGCAATACCCCGCGAGCCAGTGGACCGCGGGACAGGTCGAACGGTGTTTCCAGCTCAAGCTGGATGCGCTGCCGCACGGCGGCTTCGCGCGCCACCTCGGGGACGTCTTCCAGTCCTTCCACCGTGAACGGCATGCGTGCCTGGGGATCGACGAACTGCACCGGTGTGCCGGACACCTCGCCGAAGTGCGTGCGCAGCGACTCGTGGCGCCGCGCCACTTCCTGGAAGCTCCGCTCCAGCACGGCCTCATCCAGGCGGCCGGACAACTCCAGGACCAGCGGCAGGTGGTAGGCAGGCAGCCCGGGTGAGCGCTGCACCAGGAACCACACCCGCTGCTGGGAGAACGTCAGCGGCAACGCGGGCCGGGGCTTCTTCTCCAACCGCTTCGCGAGCAGCGCGAGCTTCTCTTCGCGCGTGAGCGTGGGCTTCTTGTCCGTCTCGTTCCCCATGGCTCAGCTCTCCACCTCGGTCGCGTCCAGCAGCGCGTCCAGTTCCTCGTCCGACAGTTGGTCCAACGCGGCCGGGTCCAGCGACCTCGACGCCGGTGCGATGGCGTCATCCGCGAACTGCTTCATCGAGCCCGCCATCCGGGACACCACTTCCGCCATGCCAGCGAGCGTGGGCGACTCGAACACCGCCGGCAGCGGCAGCTCCACGCCCAACGCTTCGCGCACGCGCGCCACAATCCGCGCGGCCATCCCGGCGTGTCCGCCCAAGGCGAAGAAGTCGTCCCGAGCGCCAACGCGCGGCCGGCCGAGCAGCTCCGTCCAGATCCCCGCCAGCGCCAATTCCTCCGGCGTCGAGGGGGCGACGTACTCCGCGGCGTGCCCCAATGAGCCCACCTGCGCCTTGGCCATGGCCTGAAGCCGCTCGGCGTCTCCCGGCAACGTCACGTCGGCGAGCCGCTCCACGCCTGAGGCCAGTGACTCCAGCAGGATGCGCCAGTGCTCCAGCAACTCGGCCACCACGTCCGAGCCATGCAGCTCGGGAGCGTAGGCCAGGCTCAAGCGCAGCCTGTCACCGGGAACCACATAGGCAATGAGCGGGTGGTTGCCCTGCTCACGGCTCTCCACGTCCACCACCTCCAGCCCCGGCACGCCCTGCCCCAGCGAGGTGTCGAGCGGATAGTTCTCGAAGATGAGCAGGCTCTCGAAAAGCGGCAGGCCCCGAGGCATGTCGCTCCAGCCCTTCACCTGGACCAGCGGACTGTGCTCGTACTTCCGCATCTCCAACTGCCGTGCCTGGAGCTTCTGCAGCCAGGGCACCACCAGCGCGTTGGCAGACAGCTCCACGCGGATGGGCAGCGAGTTGATGAACAAGCCCACCATGGACTCGGCGTCCGGCAGGTCCACGGGACGCCCGGAGACCGTGGCTCCGAAGACGACGTCCTCCTCCCCCGCATGGCGCCCGAGGAGCAGCGCCCACGCGCCCTGTGTCAGCGTGTTGAGCGTCACCGCGTTGCGCCGTGCGAAGGCCTGAAGCGCGGCTGTGGCTTCTTGCGACAGCCACAGAATCTCCTCACCCGTGACGGCGGCCTCCATCCCGGGCGCGGCGGTCCGGGCGCCGGGGAGCGGCGTGGGTGTGGTGAAGCCCGTGAGCTCCTCGCGCCAGAACGCCTCGGCACGAGACAAGTCCTGCCGCTGCAACCAGGCCATGTAGTCGCGCCAGGCCGCGGGACGAGGCAACGCAGCGTCGCGCCCCTGCGTCAGCGCCGCGTAGCAGGCAAAGACCTCCTGCAACATCACGCCCACGCCCCACCCGTCCATCACCAGATGGTGGTGGCTCCAGAGGACGCGGTACTCCTGCTCGGCCAGGCGGACCACCTCCATCCGGGCCAGGGGCGCGGGCGCCAGATTGAAGCCACGGGCACGGTCCTCACGGACCAGCGCCTCCAACCGGGCGCGTTGCTCCTCGGCGGGAACACCGCGCAGGTCGTGCTCCGTCCAGGGCAGGTCCGCCTTGGCATGGACCACCTGGAGCGGCTCCGGCAATCCCTCGTGGAGGAAGGACGTTCGCAGAACGGCGTTGCGAGCGATGACCACCGCCCACGCCCGTCGCAGCGCGGCGACATCCACGTTCCCGCGTGACGTCCACGCCAACTGCTCATGGAAGACACCCGAGCCTTGGGGCGCAAGCGCGACATGGAACAGCATGCCCTGCTGAAGCGACGTGAGCGGGTACAGGTCCTCCACGGCCGGGAACTGCCGTAGCAAGCGGTCCAGGGAGGAGGACGAGAGGCGCGCGAGCGGGAAGTCCCCAGGCGAACGGCGCGCCGCGTCCGGCGTACTCCGGCCCTCCATCAACTCACGCAGCGATGACAGGAAGTCGTCAGTCACGGCTTCGATGGTCGCCCGCTGGTGGACGCGCGTGCTGTAGGCCCAGGCCACCTTCAGCCGGCCCTCGGACACCACGGCATTCACTTCAAGTCGGTGCGGCCGGCGGCCTCCCGCGCCATGCCACGCGCCGCTCGGCTCCTCCGTGAGGGCGAAGCGCTCCGCCCCCGACCCGCCGCGTCGAGCTGCCCCAGGTAGTTGAACCCCACCTCCGCGCGCGGCGCGGCGCGCAGCGTCTGGGCCGTGTCTTCGCGCAGGTAGCGCAGCAAGCCGTAGCCCATGCCATTCACCGGCAACCGCCGCCGCGCATCCCGCAGCGTCCGGAGCGCGTCTCCTGGACTGCCCGCCTCCGGCAACTCCACCTCCAGCGGGAAGGTGCTGGTGAACCAGCCCACGGTGCGAGACAGGTCCACGTCACCGAAGAGGGCCTCGCGTCCGTGTCCCTCCAGCTCCAGCCGCACGTTGCGGCTTCCCGTCCAGCGAGACACCGCGCGTGCCACCGCCGTGAGCAGCACCTCATCCGCGCGCGCCCGGTACGCCAGGGGCACTTCGCCCACCAGCGCCTTCGTTTCGTCCGCGCCCAGCGTCACCGTCACCAGCGCTTCTGAGCCCGCGGTGTCGTCGCCGCCTGGCAGGTCCACAGGAAGCGAAGGGACGTCACGCGAGGCCTTCCAGAGCGGCAGCTCTCGCGCCACCTCGTCCGTCCGAGCATGCGACAACAGCCGCTCCGCCCACGCCTTGAAGGACGTCGTCTTCGGCGGCAGCGACACCGGAGCGCCTCGCTCCAACTGCGAGTACGCGGTCTCCAGGTCCTCCAGCAACGGACGGAGCGATACACCATCCACCGCCAGGTGGTGCACCACCAGCAGCAGCCGGGGCGTCCGACCCGCGCCCCGCTCGAACAAGGCCGCGCGCAGCAGCAGCCCCTCGCCCAGGTCCAGGCTCTGATGCACCTCCGTGCCCACGGACTCCAATGCGGCGCCCTGCTCCGCCTCCAGCACGGAAGACAGGTCCACGCGCCTCACGGGCACTCGCTCGGGCACGCCCGCGATGGACTGACGCCAGCCTTCCGGCGCCCGCGTGAAGCGCAGCCGGAGCGCATCATGGTGCGACACCAGCGCCCGCAACGCCTCCTCCAACAGCGCGGCATCCACCGGGCGGCGCACCTCCAGCACCGCGGCCAGGTTGTAGTGGTGCGGCTGAGGCAACGCCCACTCGTCGAAGAAGATGCGCTGCATGGGCGTCAGCGGCACGGGCCCCTCCACCAGCCCCTGCTCCGCCGTGCCTGCCTTCGCCGTCCCGGCGGCGGCAGCCAGCTCCACGAGCGTCTGCCGCTCAAAGAGCATGGCCGGCTCCAGCTCCAGCCCCAGGGCCTTGGCCCGGGAGACAATCTGGATGCCCAGGATGGAGTCGCCGCCCAGCTCGAAGAAGTTGTCATACAGGCCCACGCGCTCCACGCCCAGGACCTGCGCCCAGAGCGTGGCCAACGCCTTCTCCGCTTCCGTGCGCGGCTCGGTGAACACCTTCGCGTTGCCTCCGCGCGTGGCGTCCGGAGCCGGCAACGCCGCCCGGTCCACCTTCCCGCCAGGTGACAGCGGAAGCGCGTCCAGCGCGACGAAGGCAGCGGGCACCAGATGGTCGGGCAACCGTTCCTTCATGAATGAGCGCAGCGCCGATGCATCCAGCTCGGCGGCTTGCACGACGTACCCCACCAGCCTCCGCGCTCCCGGCGTGTCCTCGCGCACGAGGGCCACCGCGTCACGCACCTCGGGGTACTGGCGCAGCACCGCCTCCACTTCGCCCAGCTCGATGCGGAAGCCGCGCAGCTTCACCTGGAAGTCGGTGCGGCCCAGGTACTCCAGGCGACCGTCCGCGAGGAAACGGACCCGGTCGCCCGTGCGGTACAGCCGCGCCCCCGCCTCTCCCGAGAATGCATCCGGGACGAAGCGCTCCGCCGTCAGCTCCGGCATTCCCAGGTAGCCACGCGCCACACCCGGCCCGCCCAGGTACAGCTCGCCCGGCACGCCCGGAGGCACGGGCTGCCCCCGCGCGTCCAGCACGTACGCACGCATGTTCGCGACGGGACGGCCGATGTCCGGGCGCTCCACGTCCAGCTCGGTGGAGAGCGTCGCGCAGACGGACGCCTCCGTGGGCCCGTAGCCGTTGAGCAGTCGCCGCCCCGGCTTCCATCGCCGCGCCAGCTCCGGCGAGCAGGCTTCTCCTGCGGAGATGACCGTCTCCAGCAAGGGAAGGCCCTCCGGCTCCAACTGCGACAGGGACGAAGGCGTGAGCGTCACCGTGGTGATGCCCCGCGACTCCAGCAGCCCGCGCAGCGGCGCTCCCGGCAACAGCGACTCGCGCGGCGCCGGTGCAGCTCCGCCCCAGCCACCAGCGTGGACAGCACCTCCAGGACGGACGCGTCGAACCCGAGCGCCGCCGCCTGGAGCACACGCCGCCCTGGCCGCACGTCATGCGCCCGGATGATGGTGCCCAGGGTGTTGCAGAGGCCCTGATGCGGCACCAGCACGCCCTTCGGAGTGCCCGTGGAGCCGGACGTGTAGATGACGTATGCCAGATGCTCCGGCAACGAACCCACGCGAGGTGGCTCCGACGGGTTGCGCGCGAGATGGCGCGCATCGCCGTCCAGCGCGACGAGCAGCTCGCCGCCCGCGGGGAGCACGTCCGCGATGTCATCCATCGTCACCACCACTGACAGGCCGGCGTCCCGCATCATGTGCGTCAACCGAGCCGTGGGGTACTCAGGGTCCAAGGGGACGAACGCGCCGCCGGCCTTCAGCACGCCCAGGAGCCCCACCACCCGCTCCACGGACCGCTCCACGCACAGCCCCACGCGGACCTCGGGACCCACGCCGAGCGTGCGCAGGTGGTGCGCGAGCTGGTTGGCCTGTTCCTCCAGCTCCGCGTACGTGAGTTGCTGGCCCTCGGCCACCACCGCCACCGCGTCCGGCGTCCGGGCGGCCTGCGCCTCGAACAAGCCATGCAGCGTCGCGTCCGCCGCGAAGGGCTCGCGGGTGTCGTTCCACTCCACCAGCATCCGCTGGCGCTCCGCGTCGGACAGCAGCGGCAACTCCGACACGCGCTGCGACGGATTCGCGGCGATGCCCTGGAGCAGCCGGACGAAGCGCTCCCACAGCAACGCCACCGTGGACCGGTCGAACAGATCCGCCGGGTACTCCAAGGCGCCCGTGAGGCCCCGCGGCGTCTCACGCAACTCCAGTGACAGGTCCACCTTGGTGGCACCGATGTCCAGCTCCACCATCTTCACGCCCAGCCCTGGCGTTCGGACCTCGACGGGCGGCGTGTTGTGGAACGTGAGCATCGCCTGGACCAGCGGCATGCGGCTCGGATCTCTCGGCACGCGCAGTTCGTCCACCAGCCGCTCGAACGGAATCTCCTGATGGGCATACGCGCCAATCGACGCCACCTTCACCCGGCGCAGCAGCTCCACGAAGGTGGGGGCTCCCGACAGGTTGGCTCGGATGGCGAGCGTGTTCAGGAAGCAGCCGATGAGCCCCTCCAACTCCGGACGGTTGCGGCCCGCAGCGGACGTGCCGACGATGATGTCGTCCTGCCCGGAGTACCGGTGCAGCAGCGTCTGGAACGCCGCCGTCAGCACCATGAAGGGCGTGGCTCCCTCGCGCCGGCCCACGGCCCACACCGCGTCCATCACGGGCTTGTCCACGGAGACCTGGAGACGGCCCCCCCGGCCCGTCCAGCGCGCGGGACGGGGACGGTCCGTTGGCAGCTCCAACACCTGCGCGCCCGCGAGCTGCTTCTTCCAGTACGCGAGCTGGGCCTCCATGCCCGGCCCCTCCAGCCAGCCGCGCTGCCACACAGCGTAGTCCGCGTACTGAATCGGGAGCTCCGGCAGCGGCGACGGCTGGCCCGCCGCGAGCGCTTCGTAGCCCGCCACCAGCTCGCGGAAGAGCACCCCTCCAGACCAGCCGTCCGAGGCGATGTGGTGCAGCGTGAGGTGCAGCACGGACACGGCCTCGCTGATGCGAATCAGCACGGCTCGCATCACCGGACCGTGCATCAAGTCGAAGGGCTTGCGCGCCTCGGTCAGGGCCTGCTTCAGCGCGTCCTCCTCCCGCGCCTCCAGCGTGCTTCCTCGGGCCTCCAGCCGCTCCAGCACCAGGGGCATGGCGTCGGCGATCACCTGGTACGCACCGCCGTCTTCGAGCGCGAAGGTTGTGCGCAGGACTTCATGCCGGCGGACCAGCGCGTTCAGCGCGGCCTCCAAGAGGGCTTCGTCCACCGCGCCATCGAGACGCAGGGTGACGGTGTTGTTGTACGCGATGCCCGCCGGGTCCAACTGATGGAGGTACCAGATGCGCTGCTGCGGGAAGGACAGCGGCAGCGGCTTGTCCCGCCCCACGCGCACCACGGGTGTGGCCGTCGCCGAGGAAACCTCCGCGCTCACTGTCTGCTGCGTGGGGGGCCTGGTGACCACGGTGCCACGGGCTGGCTGCGAGGTAGGACGCCGCGCCTTTGTCGCACGCGCGGGGGCCACGCATTCCACTTCGCCGGCAACGCGGAAACGGGCTCGGTGGCCCGTCACAAAGAAGCGCTCATCCGAACCGGGGACGGAGATGAAGCGCGCCCGCGTGGCCTCCGGGTCATTCCAGAAGCCCAGCGGAACCGCCGCGCCGCCCAGGGCCAGCTCTCCCACCACGCCAACCGGCACCGGCTCGCCGGACGCATCCCGCACGTACACGGGTGCCGAAGCGGGAGACGGCCACGCCGCGCCCACCAAGGAGGACGCCACCGCCACGTGCCGCGCCGAGCTGGTGACGCCCTCCGGATCGCCCCCGAGCACCCAGAGACGAACGCTCCCCAGCGCCGCCTCGGCGCCAGGAAGCTCCGCCAGGGCACGCGCCTGCGACGGCGCGCAGCGCAGCGTGGTGACGCCCTCATCTTGCACCAGCGACAGCAGTGCGCCGAATCCAGCATCGCCTTCGGCCAGCACCGCATCCGCGGGCAGGGCCTGCACCTGGCTGCGCTGACGCACCACGTCCAGCAAGCGGAGGCTGGACATCATCGGCTCCAGCGCCACGCCGAAGTCGACGAGGCAGGCAATCTCGTCCACGTCCAGGGCGCGCACGCGCTCCACTACGCGCACGCAGTCCTCCACCGAGCCGAAGAGGCCACCTTCCTTGATGTAGTGCTCCACCCCCTGGGCGAGCATCACCTCCACGTCCTCTGGCGTGAGGCCGCGCACGTCCACCTGAAGGCCCTGGCTGGCCACCAGGTTGGCGAACACGTCCACCGAGCTGCGGAAGTACCGCAGCAGCGGCTCGCGCACGGCCTCGCGCACCTCGTCCAGGTCCTGGCCAAGGAAGGTGTGGAGCATCAACGTGACGTGCCCCTGGCCTGAGCCGTGTCCCGCCTTGCGGTACGTCTCGCGGTACAGCGCCACCTTCGTCGCCAGCTCGTCCAGGTTGGAGCCCAGTCCCAGCACGTTGGTGAGGATGCCCGCCCCCACCTCACCAGCCTTCCGGAACGTCTCCGGGTTGCCCGTGGACGTCAGCCAGACCGGCAGCTCCGCCTGCTTCGGCTTGGGGCGCAGCGCCAGCTCCACTTCGTTGCCCGCGCCGTTGCGCCGCAGCACCGTGCCGCCGCGCCACAGCCGCCGCACTTCCTCCAGGCGCTCGATGAGCACCTCGCGCCGCCGGTCGAAGGTCCCCGGTGAGAGCGAGAAGTCGTTCGCGTGCCACCCCGTGGCGAATGAAAGCCCCACGCGCCCACGGGACAGGTTGTCCACCACGGACCACTGCTCGGCGACTTCGATGGGGTCATGGAGCGGCAACACCACGCTGCCCGCGCGAATCTGCACGCGCCGCGTGAGCATCGCCAGCGCGCCGCCGACCACCGAAGGCTGTGGATACAATCCACCGAAGGAGTGGAAGCGCCGCTCCGGCGTCCAGACCGCGGAAAAGCCATGTGCGTCCGCGAACTTCGCGCCTTCGAGGAGCAGTTCGTACTTCTCCTCACCCAGCGAGTCCTCATCGTTGGCGAAGTACGAAAGACTGAAGTCGAGAGGCCGCCGGGTGTCCGGATTCCGGCCCAGGACAGCGAAGCGCGCGGCGAGCTGCTCGGGTGGAAGGACGACGCGCATCCCACGCGCCAGTGCCCACAGCAGGTCCAGTCCCGACGGGTCAGCCGAAGGTCCACCCACCGCCAACCACACGCCCCCCTCGCCCGCGCCCGTCCGGGCATCCAGTGAGGCCAACACGTGCGCCACGTTGCGGTGGCTCAGCATGACCCGGCCGTGTCCTCCCAGCGCTTCGGGCGCCGGAACGATGAAGGCCAGCCGCTCCCCGGGCACGGGCTCCATCGCATCCGCGCTCGAATCGACGGAGTCCACCGCGACGGCGCGGATTCCCTTCGGCAACGACGGCACGTCCTCCGTCCGAGGAACCAGCAACAATCGAGGTCCTTGCGCGGGCAGCAGGGACGCCAGCTCCGCGACCTCACCGGCCGACACGGGGAGGCACGCGCCTCCCGCCTCCAACACGCCCCAAAGCGCGATGACCGATTCCACGGATGGCGTGACGCGCACCGCCACCGGCACGTCCCTGCCCACGCCCTCCTGCTTCAACCGGGCCGCGAGACCTCGGGCCCTTGCCGACAACTCCTGCCACGACAGGCGGCGATCACCCATGCTGATGGCCACAGCGTCCGGCGTCCGCTTCACCCACGACGCGAATCGAGCCTGCACAGCCGCATCCTCGAGGTCCTGATGCTCGATGCTCGACGTCCCACCGACGGGCGGCATGCTGGAAACCGCGAGGCCCTCGGCCTGGAGGCGCTGCACCGAGGACGCAGGCCCCCGCGCGACAGCGCTCCGTTCCTCCGGTGCCGCCAGCGGCATCCGTGACACGCGAAGGTCCGGGTTCGCGAGGGCCGCCCTCAGCAACGTCTGGAGGTGGGCCGACAGGCGCGCGATGCGCGGCTCGTCGTAGAGGTCGGTGGCGTACTCGATGAAACCGTGGAAGCCGCCGCTCTCGCTCTCGTTCAGCAGCAGCGTCAGCTCACCGAGCGTGGCACCGAACTGCGCGGGCGTTCCCGGCACCTCCACCAACTGCATGTCCAGGCCCGCCACGGAGGGCGGCGCCGTGGTGACGTGCGCGTGCAGCACCAGCGCCGCGTCACACAGCCGCGAGCGTGCCGGGTCCCTGCCGGAGGCCACCAACGGCAGCAGGTGCTCGAAGGGGACGTCCTGGTGACTGGACGCGCCGACCGTCGTCTCACGAGCACGCGCCACCAGCTCGCGGAACGACGGGTCACCCGACAGGTCGGTGCGCAGCGCCATCGCATGGGCCACGAAGCCGATGAGGGCTCCAGCTCGCCACGGGCGCGGTTGCCCACCGGCGTCCCCACCACGATGTCCTCGCGCCCCGAGTACCGGGCGAGCACCGCCACCAGGGCCGCCAGCAGCGTCATGAAGGGTGTCACCCCTCGCGCTGGCTGAAGCCCATCAACGCCGCGCTGAGCTCACGCGAGAAGGCCACCGGGAAGCGGGCGCCGCGCAGCCGCAGGTCGGCCCCTCGCGGCCGGTCCGCCGCCAGCTCCAACGACGGAGGCAGGTCCGCCAGCACCTCGCGCCAGTACGCCTCCTGGGCCGCCAGCGTTCCACCCGCGAGCGAGCGGCGCTCCCAGGCCGCCGCGTCCACGTACTGCACCGCCAGCTCCGGCAGCGGAGCGGGCTGCCCCGCGAGGAACGCCTGATAGTTCGCCGCGGCCTCACGAAAGAAAGCCACCATGGACAGCGTGTCCGAGGCGATGTGATGCACCGTGAGCAACATCAGGTGCTCCGTCTCCGCCAGTCGCAGCAGACTGGCGCGGACGATGGGCCCGTGCTCCAGGGAGAACGGCCGCACCGCCTCGTCCAATGCCAGCCGCAGCGCCTCCGCCTCCCGGTCACCCCCATGGGAACGCAGGTCCACCACGGGCACCTGGATGCGGACCTCGGTGGAGAACCGCTGGCGCACACGCCCGTCGTCCACGCGGTACGTCGCGCGGAGCATCTCATGCCGGCGGATGACTTCGTTGATGCTCCGCTCCAGGACCGGGACATCCAGCGCGCCTGAGATGCGCACCGCCAGGGGCATGTTGAGGGACGGGTTGCCCGGGTCGAGCTGCTCCATCCGCCAGACGCGTTCCTGCACCACGGACAGCGGCAGTTCACCCGCGCGGTCGATGCGGAACATCACCTCGGATGCCGCCCTGCCATCCAGAGGGCCCGCCGCCTGGAGCATCGCCTCGATGCGCGCGG
Organism: Myxococcus sp. MxC21-1; assembly: GCF_032612255.1. Lineage (NCBI taxonomy): Bacteria > Pseudomonadati > Myxococcota > Myxococcia > Myxococcales > Myxococcaceae > Myxococcus > Myxococcus sp. MxC21-1. The sequence continues at coordinate 4,167,451 of NZ_CP123278.1, read as the reverse complement.
AGATGCCCGCCACGGTGGGGGCCTCGAACAGCGCGCTCAGCGGGAGCTGTACGGAGAACGCCTCACGCAGACGGGTCAGCATCTGCGCCGCCATCAGTGAGTTGCCGCCAAGCTCCAGGAAGTCGTCATCCGGGCCGACCTCCACTGCGCCCAGACGCTCGCGCCAGATCTCCATGACGCGCTGCTGGATCTCCCCCACGGTGACGGGAGCCGATGCGCCAGGGGTGGCGAGGGGAAGCACGGAGCCGGTGCCAGCCAGCGCGGCCCCTGCCACCGGCCCGGAGGCCGTGGGCAACACGAGCGGCGCGCCCGACGACTCCAGACGGCAGGACTTCTCCTCGAACGGATACGTGGGCAACGACACGCGGCGGCGAGGCTCCGCGCCATGGAACTTCTCCCAGGCGACGTCCGCCCCGGCCGCCCAGAGGTCTCCCAGGGATTGCAACAGCCCACGGGCATCGCTCTCCGTGGGACGACGGCGCAGCGAAGGCGCCACGACGAGCTGCCGCTCCTTGCGCGCCCGTCCCCGCGCCAGCGACGTCAGGTCCGTCCCGGGTCCCACCTCCAGCAGGACACTGCACCCATCCGCGAAAAGCGTCTCCAGGCCCGCGGCGAAGCGCACCGGCTGCCGCATCTGCTGAGCCCAGTACGTGGGGTCGGTGGCCTCTTCCGGACGAATCCACGTGCCCGTGAGGCTGGACACATACGGTAGCGCCGGCGCCTGGAGGCGCAGCGAGGACACCGCCCGCGCCAGGTCCACCATCAGCGGCTCCACGGCGCTGGAATGGAAGGCATGGGCCGACGGCAACCGCACCATGCCCACGCCGCGGCTCGACAGCGTGGCCTGCAACGCTTCAATGACTTGCACCGGGCCCGAGACGACACACCGGCCCTCGCCGTTGACAGCCGCCAGCGAGAGTCCCTCGCCGAGCAACGGAAGGACCTCCGCCTCCTCCAACCCCACCGCGAGCATCGCGCCGGCGGGCATCCGCGCCATGAGCGCGCCACGCACCACCGCGAGCCGCAAGCCGCCCTCCGGCGACAATACACCCGCCACGCAGGCCGCGGCGTACTCACCAAAGCTGTGGCCCAGCACCGCATGCGGCCGGACGCCCCAGGACATCCAGAGTCGGGCCAGCGCGTGCTCGACGATGAAGAGCGCGGGCAGCGCGACGCGAGGGTCCGCCAGCTTCTGGGCCGCGACGGCCTCCTGTCCCTGCGCGGGCAACAGGAGCGCGCGCACCTCGGCGGAAAGCGAGGGCTCCAACCGTGCGAGCGCCGCGTCCACGTCCTTCCGGAAGCCCGGCTCCACCGCGTGCAGCTCGCGGCCCATGCCCACCGCCTGTGCCCCCTGCCCCGGGAACAGGAAGGCCACGCGGCGATTCCGCCCCGCCTCCACCGCCGCGGGCTTGCGCAGCCGCTCCGCCAGTTCGGCGCCATCCGCCGCCACCACCGCGCGGCGATGCTCGAAGGAACGGCGGCCCACGTTCCGGGTAAAGGCCACGTCTTCCAGCGCCAGTCCCGGCGCGGACTCCACGTGCGTCGCCAGCTCGCGCGCCATCACCTCCAGGGCGGAAGGCGTCCGAGCGGACAACGTCACCACGTGCAACGGACGGTGGCCGCGCGCCTTCTCCGCCTCCGGGGGCGCCTCCTCCAGCACGACGTGGGCGTTGGTGCCACCGATGCCGAAGGAGCTCACACCCGCACGGCGCGGCCCATTCTCCCGTGGCCACGCCTTGAGCGTGGCGTTGACGAAGAACGGGCTGCGCTCGAAGTCAATCTCCGGGTTGGCGCGCTCGAAGTGGAGGCTCGGCGGCAGCTCGCCGTGCTGAAGCGACAGCACCACCTTGATGAACCCCGCCACGCCGGCCGCCGCGTCCAGGTGCCCCAGGTTCGTCTTGAGCGAACCGATGGCGCAGAAGCCCGAACGCTCCGTCGTCTTCCGGAACGCCCGCGTCAGCGCGGCGATTTCAATGGGGTCGCCCAGCGACGTGCCCGTACCGTGTGCCTCCACGTAGCTGATGTCGTCACCGCCCAGGCCCGCATAGGCCAACGCGTCCGCGACGACCTCCGTCTGGCCCTCGATGCTCGGCGCTGTGTAACCGACCTTCTGTTGACCGTCGTTGTTGACGGCCGAGCCCTTGATGACCGCGTGGACATGGTCACCGTCCCGCAGCGCGTCCGACAGCAGCTTGAGCACCACCACGCCCGCGCCGTTGCCCGCCACGGTGCCACCCGCGCGGTGGTCGAAGGCGCGGCAGTGGCCGTCCGGCGAGAAGATGAGCCCATCCTGGTGCAGGTAGCCCGTGCGCTGCGGACTGGCGATGCGCACGGCGCCCGCGAGCGCGATGTCCGACTGCCGCGTCAGCAGGCTCTGGCAGGCCATGTGGATGGCGACCAGGCCGGTGGAGCACGCGGTGTAGACGGCGACGCTCTCGCCCCGGAGCTGGAGCTTGAAGGACGCCTTCATCGCCAGGCTCTCCGGACCCGCGGTGGCCAATTCCAGGCCCGCGCCCGCGTCCTTCCGTGCCTCGCTCAGCAGGTTCAGCAGGTGGCCGGACGAACCGGCGCCCGCGTAGAGCGAGATGCGCCCCTTGTAACGAGACGGGTCATACGCCGCGTCCTCGAGCGCCGCCCAGGCGCACTGGAGGAACACGCGCTGCTGCGGGTCCATCCACTGCGCCTCACGCAGCGGGATGTCGAAGAAGCCGTGGTCGAAGCCGTCCGCGCCTTCGAGGATGCCCCCCGCGCGGATGAAGCGCGGGTGCCGCCACAGGTCCTCGGGGATGAGCGGCGAGCGCTCCAACTCGTCCTCGGAGAAGAACGAGATGGACTCCACGCCTCCACGGACGTTGTTCCAGAAGTCACCCAGGTTGCGAGCACCCGGGAAGCGCCCCGCCATGCCGATGACCGCGATGTCGCTGCTGGAGTCCTCACCCTGCATGTCATCAAGCTCAGCCATTGCCGTGATTCCCTCGCCGACCCTGCCGGCGGATCGCCTGACGCCGCTGCTGGGCGCGATCCACGTGGGCCTCATTGTCCTGGGTGTCTGCCGCCGTCTCGCCGTCCCGCTCCAGGGACATGACGAACGCGCGGACCGTGGGATGTTCAAAGAAGCGCGTCGCCGGAACGTCGCGCTTCAGCTCGTCGCGCAGCAATGCGCACGCCTTGACCACGGACATGGAGCTTCCGCCCAGGTCCGCGAAGAAGTGGTCCTCCACACCGACCCGCTCCACACCGAGCACCTTCGCCCAGAGCGCCGCTACCTGACGCTCGAGTGCGGTGGTGGGCTCCACGAAGGCACTCCCTGCTGGGCGTGAAACCTCCGGCTCCGGCAGCGCGCTCCGGTCCAGCTTGCCCACCGGCGTGAGCGGCAGCACCGTCAGCGGGACCAGCGTGGAAGGCACCATGAACTCGGGCAGCGACTCCGCCAGGAAGCCGCGAAGGCCACGGGGGTCCAACGTCTCCCCTGCCCGAGGCACCGCGTAGGCCACCAGCCGCTTGCCTCCCGCGGGGTCGGGCCGCGCCACCACCACCGCCTCGGCCACCGACGGGTGCAGGCGCAACGCCTCCTCCACCTCGCCTGGCTCCACCCGGTAGCCACGCACCTTCACCTGACCGTCCAACCGCTCGAGGAACTCCAGCGTGCCGTCCTCGCGGTAGCGCACGCTGTCGCCCGTCCGGTACAGCCGCCCGCCCGCCTCCGAGCCGAAGGGGTCCGGCACGAAGCGCTCCGCCGTCAGCTCCGGCCGTCCCTGATAACCCCAGGCCAGGCCGTCTCCACCGATGAGCAGCTCACCCGGTACGCCCACCGGCACGGGGCGCAACTCCGCGTCCACCACGTACACCCGCGTGTTGGCGATGGGCCTGCCAATGGGAATGGCCCCTGGCGCGACGGCGCCCTCCATTACATGGCAGCAGGTGAAGGTGGTGCCCTCGGTGGGCCCATACCCGTTGACCAGGATGCCGCCGCGCCCAAGCCGCTCCCGCACCGCTGCCGGCGGGAGCACGTCGCCGCCCGCCAGGAGCTGCCGCACGCCATCCAGGGCGTCCGGCCTCGCGGCGGAGAGCGCCTCGAAGAGCGCGGCCGTGAGCCACAACGTGGTGACACCGTGACGCGCCAGCACGTCCTTGAGCGTGTCCACCGTGGGAGGCTGCGCTGGGAAGAGGACCAGCTTCGCGCCGTGCAGCAGCGCGCCCCACAGCTCGAAGGTGGCGGCGTCGAAGCAGATGGGCGCCAGTTGGAGGAAGACCTCGTCCGCGCCCCACCGCGCGAATCGGGAGCCCAGCACCAGCCGAGCCACCGCGCGCTGCGGCACGCAGACGCCCTTGGGCCGCCCTGTGGAGCCCGACGTGTACATGACGTACGCCAACGACCCCGCCGGCACCGTCACGCGAGGAGAAACCGTGGGCTCACGCGCGATTTCATCCCAGGCCGAATCCAGGAGCACCACGTCCGCACTGCCCGAAGGCAGCAAGGCCACCACCGCCTGCTGCGCCAGCACCACGGGCAGGCGCGTGTCCTCCACCATGAAGGCCAGGCGCTCGCGGGGGTACGTGGGGTCCAACGGCACGTAGGCGCCACCAGCCTTGAGGATGCCGAGCATCCCCACCACCAGGTCGAACGAACGCTGCACGCACAGCCCCACCGGTGTTCCCGGTCCCACGCCACGCGTGCGCAGGTACCACGCAAGCTGGTTCGCCCGCCGGTCCAGCTCCGCGTAGGTGAGCCGAGCCTCCTCGCACACCACTGCGACTGCCTCCGGCGAGCGCGCCGCCTGCGCCTCGAAGAGCTCCGACAGGCACGCCTCTCGGGGGTACTCCACCGCGGTGTCGTTCCACTCCACGAGCAGGCGCTGACGATCCGCCGTGTCCATCATCGGCAGCTCGCCCAGGCGTTGGCCCGCATCCGCCACCGCGCTCTCCAGCAACACCCGGAGCCCCTTCATCAGCCGCGCGGCCGTCTCCCGCGTGAAGAGGTCCGCGTCGAACTCCAAGGTTCCGGTGAACCCCTCTGCCGCGTCCGTCAGGGACAACGTGAGGTCGAACTTCGCTGTCCCCGAGGCCAGCTCCACTGGGCGCAGAGCCAGCCCTTCCGGCGCGACGTCCTGGCGCGTGGCTTCGTGGAGCGCGAGCACCACCTGCACCAGGGGCGCGTGGCTCAAGCTTCGAGGTGGTTGCAGCGCCTCCACCAGCTTCTCGAACGGAACGTCCTGGTGGGCGTACGCGTCCAACGTCGTCTCCCGCACCTGCCACAGGAACTCACGGAAGGAGCTCGAGCGCGGCAGACGTGCGCGGAGCACCAGCGTGTTGACGAAGAAGCCAATCAGGTTCTCCAGCCCAGGCTGCTGCCGACCCGCGATGGGCGCTCCCACACACACGTCCTCCTGGCCCGACACCCGCGACAGCAGGAGCTGGAAGGCAGCCAGCAGGCCCATGAAGGGCGTGACGCCTTCGCGAATGCAGAGCGCACGGAACGCCTCCGACAGCTCGGCGGGGAAACGCACCGCCAGCGTGTCGCCCCGGAAGCGCTGCAAGCTCGGCCGGGGGAAGTCCTTGGGAAGCTCCAGGACGGGCGGCGCTCCGGCGAGCTGCCTTCTCCAGTATCCAACCTGCGCCGCGAGCGCCTCTCCCTGCAGCCACTGGCGCTGCCACACCGCATGGTCCGCAGGCTGGATGGTGGGCACTGGCAGCGAGGAAGGCCGGCCCTCCAGCTCCGCGGCGTAGAGCGCCGACAGCTCCCGCACGGCGACGCCCAGTGACCACCCGTCCGAGACAATGTGGTGCAGCGTGAGGACCAGCAGGTGCGAATCATCAGCCGTGCGAATCAGCAATGCCCGGCACAGCGGTCCATTCACCAGGTCGAACGGGCGGCGAGCGTCTTCCGACGCGGCGAGCACGGCCTGTGCTGCACGTGCCTCCTCCGGAAGCCCCCCAAGGTCGACCACGAGAAGCGCCACGTTGCCGGTCGGATGGATGACTTGGACGGGCTCTCCCGCGTTGCTGGAGAAGGTGGTCCTCAGGGCTTCGTGACGCAGGAACAGCCCCGCCAGTGCCCGCTCCAAGGCAGGCACGTCCAGCGGCCCGGAGAGCCATGCGGCCCAGGGGACGTTGTAGAGGGCCGTGCCCGGCTGGAGCTGCTCCAGCAGCCACAAGCGCTCCTGCATCGCGGACAGTGGCAAGGGGTTGTCCCTGGACACGGGGACGATGGGTGGCGGGCGCGCCGTGCCAGAGGACTGTCGGGCCTCGCGGATGCGCTCGGCCAGCCTCGCCACGGTCGGGTCGTCGAAGAGCTCCCGCAGCGACAAGGCGACGCCAAAGGTGGCGTGAATCCGCGTGACGACCCGAGTGGCCAGCAGGGAGTGTCCACCCAAATCGAAGAAGCTGTCGGACGCTCCAACCCGAGAGACGCCGAGCAGTTCGCAAAAGAGTCGCGCGAGCAACTCCTCCTCGGGGCCTCTCGGTGCGATGACCTCCGATTCGACGGTGGGCGCGGGCAGCGCACGCCGGTCCACCTTGCCGTTTGGCGTCAGGGGCAGGCGCCCCAGCACCATGAAGGCGGCAGGCACCATGTACGCCGGCAAGTGCGCGGCGAGGAAGGTCCGCAGGAGCGAAGGCGCGGGAGTCGCGGCGGCCTCCGCGGTCGGTACGACGTAGGCCACCAGGCGCCGCGAGCCCCCTGCTTCATCCTCTCGCGCCAACACCACGGCTTGCCGGACGTCCGGGTGACGAAGCAGCATGGCCTCGACCTCGCCCGGCTCCACGCGGAAGCCTCGCACCTTCACCTGCGCGTCCACGCGGCCCTCGAAGGTCACCGCCCCATCCGCCAATAGACGGACCCGGTCACCTGTCCGATAGAGCCGCGTCCCGGGGCGCTCGCTGAACGGGTTCGGAACGAAGCGCTCCGCCGTCAGCGCGGGTTGTCCCAGATAGCCCCAGGCGAGTCCGTCGCCACCAAGCCACAGCTCCCCCACACCTCCTGGCGGCACCGGCGCCATGTCCTCGTCGAGCACGTACTGAACCGTGTTCGCCAGCGGCTTCCCGATGGGAATCGATACGGCGCCCTCGGGCACATCCGTGACGAGGTGCCACGTGGAGAAGGTGGTGTTCTCCGTGGGGCCATAGACGTGCAGCAGCCGCTCGGGAGCACCTTCGCGAAGGACCCGGCGGACCGGCCTCGGGTCCACGGCCTCTCCTCCGAAGTGAAGCTGTCGCAACCCGCTGAAGGCGTCCGGCACTTCCGCGGCCACCTGGTTGAACCAAGCCGTCGTGAGGAAGAGGACGCGAATGCCCTCCTCCCGTAGCCAGGACGCGAAGGCACGCGGAGAGAGCGCGGTCTCCCGCTCCACGCCAACCACTCGGGCACCGTTGAGGAGCGCACCCCAGATTTCGAACGTGGCCGCGTCGAACGAAGCGTTGGATGCCTGCGCCACGCGATCCTCGGGCACCACGCGGATGAAGTCCGTCTCCACCACCAGCCGGACCACGGCCTGATGGGAAACGCAGACGCCCTTGGGAGTACCCGTGGAGCCGGAGGTGTAGATGACGTAGGCGGCATCCGCTGCGCCGACTCCGGCTCCAAGCGCCGCCGTTTCCGCGACGTCCCCTTGGGCCGAGGCCTCCTCCACCGTGAGGACACTCACGCCCTCCGAAGGCACCGCCCCCCGCAGCCGCTCCTGCGTCAGCAGTATTGGTGCCCCCGCATCCGCGATCATCCATGCGAGCCGCTCGCGCGGGTACGCCGGATCCAGGGGCACGTAGGCCGCCCCCGCCTTGAGGATGCCCAGCATCCCAACGACCAGCTCGGCGGAGCGCTCCACGCAGAGGCCCACGTGAGTCCCTCGTCGGACGCCCAGGGCCCCCAGCCGGCGCGCCACCTGGTTCGCCCGCGCGTTCAGCTCCGCATACGTCAGCGTCGTGCCGCTATACCGCACCGCCACGGCCTCTGGCGTCCGCGCGGCCTGGGACTCGAACAGCGAGTGCACCGTGGCTTCGCGGGGGTACGGAGTCGCGGTGGCGTTCCACTCCACCAGCACGCGGCGCCGCTCGGCCTCCGACAGCAGGGACACGTCGCCCAGTCGCTGCTCAGGACGACGCCACATCGCCTGAAGCAGACCGCGCCAGTGCGTCAGCAACTGCTCGGCGGCGGCCTTTGAGATTCGCTCCTGCCGGTACAGCAGCTTCAGCCGCATGGAGCGGCCCGGAACCACCACGGCGGTCAGCGGATAGTGCGTGCGCTCGAAGGCCGCGAAGTCCCGCAGCTCCAACCCGGCCGCACCGCGCGCGAGCGCCGCATCCACCGGGTAGTTCTCGAACACGAGGAGACTCTCGAACAGCGGCGTGCCGCGGGGAATGTCGCTCCACCCCTGAAGCCGGGTGAGCGGGACGTGCTCCCGGTGTCCCAGCTCCACCAGCAGGGACTGAAGCTCGCTCAGCCAGGGCAGCAACCCGGCGCCATGCTGGATACGGGCGCGAACCGGGAGCGAGTGGATGAACAACCCAACGGCTTCCTCGACGCCTGACAGCTCCGGCGGACGGCCCGCGAGCGTCGTCCCGAACATGACGTCCTGCCCACCCCCATAGCGGGACAACAGCAACGCCCACGCGCCGTGGACCAGGGTGCTCGGCGTGAGCCCATGGCGGCGTGCGAACGCCTGGAGCGCAGCGGTATCGGCCTCGCCCAGCTCCAGCGCGTGCTCACCCGTGTCATGCGCCGCGGTGGAGCCTCCTTCCGCAGGCAATGGCGTCGGCGCTTCGATGCCCTCGAACTGCTCCCGCCAGAAGGCTTCGTCCTGCTCAGGTCGGCGGCGCCCCAGCCATTCGACGTAGGCGCGGAAATCCATTGCGGCGGGCGGGCGCCAATCTGCCCCCGCGACAATCGCCGCGTAAGCATCGAGCACCTCCCCAAGAACACGCGCCAGGCTCCACCCATCCAGCAGCAGGTGATGGAAGCTCCAGACGAACCGCCAGGCATGGTCCTCCAGTCGAATCAGCGCCAGCCGCATCAGCGGCGCCCGCGACAGGACAAAGCCCTGCGCCCGGTCCTCACGCAGGAACGCGGCCAGGGATTGGGTTTGCTCCTCCGAGGAGCGCCCGCGCCAGTCGAGCTCAGTCCACACGGGGGTCGCGCGTGCATGGACCACTTGGACAGGGTCCTCCAACCCCTCCCAGAGGAACGAGGTGCGCAGTGAGGAATGCCGTTCGGACACCGCCTCCCATGCCCGCCGGAGTGCTCCGGCGTTCAGCGGACCGGCGAGCGTCCAGCTCCGCTGCTCGAAGTACGCGCCGGTGCCGGGCTCCAGCAGCACCTGGAACAACAACCCATGCTGGAGGGGTGAGAGCGCATGACGCTCCTCCGTCGCGCCCGCGAGTTCCACCAACGTTTCGACACAGTGACGCGCCACGGCTTCGATGCACGCGCGCGAATGCAGCGCCTCGCTGTAATGCCAGGCCAACTCCAGGCGTCCGCCCACGACGCGAGCCACCACCTCCAACACATGGCTCCGGAGCCCACGCGTTCCCTGCGAGGCCCCCGTGGATTCGGGCGCCAGCGTGAACAGCGCCGAGTCCCGAGCCCCCGAGTCGAGCTGCCCCAGATAGTTGAAGAGGACCTCAGACGAGGCGCCGGCTGCATGACGGAGGTAGCGCAGCAAGCCATATCCAATGCCTCTGCCCTTCCGGTGCTCGCGTGCCGCGCGAACCGACGCGAGCACGGAAGCGGACGCCAACCCCTCCGGCAACTCCAGACGCACAGGGAACAACGCGGTGAACCACCCTACCGTGCGTGAGAGGTCGACGTCGTCGAACAGCTCGTCGCGCCCGTGGCCCTCCAGGTCGATGCGCAGTCGACGCTCGCCACTCCATCGGGCCAGCGCGCTCGCAACCCCCGTGAGGAGCACGTCTTCAACGCCCGGCTGTGATATCGCCGCCGATGCACGAAGCAGCGAGTGCGTCACGTCGGCATCCAGCGCCACCGTGACGACGCGCTCCGAGCCCTGCGAGTTCACCCCACCCGGCACATCCCGAGGAAGCGCGGCCACATCCGCGCTCAGCACGTCCCGCCAGTAGGCCCCCTCCTCCGCAAGCGCTCCCGAGGCGGCATGCGCCTCCAACCGTCGTGCCCAGGCCTGGAACGACGTCGTCTTCGCGGGAAGCACCACCGGCTCGCCGCGGGCAAGCTGCCGAAGCGCCGTCGCCAGGTCCTCCAACAACACGCGCCAGGAGACACCGTCCGCCGCGAGGTGGTGGATGACCAGCAGCAGCCGTCCCGTCCGACTTGGCCCCGGGTCGAACAACACCGCGCGCAGGAGGCACCCCGCGTTCAGGTCCAACCCCGCCTGCTCCTCCGTAGCGGTGCGCTCCATCGCCACGGCCCGCGCGGTTGCATCCAACCCGGACAGGTCCACGAGACGCAGTGGCACGTCACACGCTGGCTCCGCGCACGACTGCGCCCACCCCGTCTCACTCCGCGACAGCCGCAGCCGCAGCGCATCGTGATGGTCCACGAGGGCCCGCAGTGCACGGGCCAGCACGTCCGCCCCCAGGCGCTCACGGGGCTCCAGCATCAACGCCTGGTTGAAGTGATGCGCTTCGGGAAGCTCGCGCTCGACGAACCACCGCTGAATGGGCGTCAGCGGCACGGGCCCGACAACCGGACCCTGATCTCCCACGTGACGACGGCTCGTCGCCACCTGGGCCAGCCCTGCCACCGTCGGATGCTGGAAGAGCTGGCGCGCGGTGAGGTGGATGCCCACCTGCCGCGCCCGCGCAATCACCTGAAGCGCGAGGATGGAGTCACCGCCCAGCTCGAAGAAGCGGTCCTCGGCGCCTACCCGCTCGACGCCCAGAACGCCCGCCCAGATTTGCGCGAGCTCGAGTTCCAGCGAGTTACGCGGCTCGACGTGGGCCGCACCACGCCCCTGCACTGCCCGCACCGGTGCGGGGAGGCCACGACGGTCGAGCTTCCCACTGGGCGACAACGGGAGCGCGTCCAACGTGACGAAGGCCGACGGCACCATGTGCTCCGGCAGTCGCTCACCGAGGAAGGCCCGAAGCTCCGATGCCACGTCCCCCGAAGACGCGACCACATACGCCACGAGGCGCCGGTCTCCCGGGACGTCCTCTCGAATCGCCACCGCCGCCGCACGCACGCCGGGGTGCTGGGACAGCACGGCTTCAATCTCTCCCAGTTCGATGCGGAAGCCCCGCAGCTTCACCTGGTCATCCAGGCGGCCCAGGTACTCGATGGCGCCATTCGCCAGGAAGCGGGCCTGATCGCCCGTCCGGTACATCCGCGCCCCCGGCTGCGCCGCGAAGGCGTCCGGGAGGAATCGCTCAGCGGTCAGGTCCGGCCGCTGCCAGTAGCCGCGCGCCAGCGGTGCACCACCGATGTACAGCTCACCCGGCACACCCGCCGGCACGGGACGCAGCCGCGCGTCCAGCACGTACATCCGCGCGTTGGCGATGGGGCGCCCGATGGGCACGACATGCCCACGGTCCTCACGTGAGCAGGCCCACGCCGTCACGTCCACCGCGGCCTCCGTCGGGCCGTAGAGGTTGTGAAGCTCGGCGAGCAGGCACGAGAAGTAGCGATCCCTCAGCTCGGGAGGCAGCGCCTCGCCACTGCAGAACACCCTTCTCAGGCTGGCGCAGGACACCGCCAGCTCCGTCTCCTCCAGGAAGGGCCGGAGCATGGACGGCACGAAGTGCAACGTGGTGATGCGCTCGCGAGCGATGGTGTCCGTCAGGTACGCGGGCTCCCGGTGCCCGCCAGGCCGCGCCATCACCAACCGCGCGCCCGCCAGCAGCGGCCAGAAGAACTCCCACACGGAGACGTCGAAGCTGAACGGCGTCTTCTGGAGGACGCGGTCGCTCGCATCCAGCCCGTAGGCTTCCTGCATCCACAAGAGCCGATTGCAGATGGCGGCGTGCGTGTTCATCGCCCCCTTGGGCCTGCCCGTGGAGCCCGAGGTGTAAATGACGTACGCCAGCCCGCTCCCTTCCACGGTCACGTCGAGACGCTCCTCGCGCTCGCGCGCCACCGCGTCCCACTCCGAGTCCAGACACACCACGGTGGCGCCGCCCCGAGGCAGGCGTTCCGACAACCGAGCCTGCGTCAGCAGCACCGGCGCCGCGGCATCCGCGAGCATGTACTCCAGTCGCTCGCGGGGATACTCCGGGTCGAGCGGCACGTAGGCGCCCCCGCCTTGAGCACGCCGAGGAGCCCCACCACCATCTCCAGCGAACGCTCCACGCACAGCGCGACCCGCGTGTCCGGCCCCACGCCTCGGGTCCGCAGGTAGCGCGCGAGCTGATTCGCGCGCCGGTCCAGCTCCCGATACGTGAGGGTGTCGCTCTCGAAGCTCAGCGCCACCACATCCGGTGTGCGGTCCACCTGCGCTTCGACGAGCCGATGCAGGGCGCTCACTCCCGGCCGAGGGCGGTCCGTGTCATTCCACGCCACCAGGACCCGGTGCCGCTCCGCCGAGGTCATCAGGGGAAGCGCGTGCACCTGCTGTTCCGGCTCACGGACGCCCGCCTCCAACAGGACGCACAGGTGCTCCAACAGGCGCGTTGCGGTATCCGGCTCGAACAGGTCGGTGCTCAGCTCCAGGTTCGCGGAGAAGCCGTCCGCCGTGTCCGTGATGATGAGTCGCAGGTCGAACTTCGCCGTGAGACTCGGCTGCGGCTGGACGTTCAGCCGCAGCCCCGGAATCACCAACTCCGGCAGCGGGTCCTCCTGCATCACGAGCATGGCCTGGAACAGCGGGCTGCGGCCCAGGTCGCGCTCGGGCTGGAGCGCCTTCACCAGCTCCTCGAAGGGTGCGTCCTGGTGCGCGAAGGCCCCCAGCACGGTCTCCCGCGCGCGGCCAATCAACTCCCGGAAGGACGGCGCGCCCGCCAGCGACATGCGCAGGACCAATGTGTTGACGAAACAGCCGATGAGCCCTTCCAGCTCGGTCCGGTCACGGCCCTCCACCGGCGTTCCCACGCACAGGTCATCCTGCCCGCCATGACGGGACAGCAGCGCGGAGAAGCCCGCCAGCAGCACCATGAAGGGCGTGGCGCCCTCGCGCTGGGCCAACGTTTTCAGCGTACGCGACAACTCCGAGCCCAGGAGCACGCTTCGGCTCACGCCATGACTGCTGCGCACGGCCGGTCGAGGCCGGTCCGTGGGCAGGTCCAGCGCCCGAGGTGCCCCTCCCAACCGGGTCCGCCAGTACGCGAGTTGCGCCTCCAACGCCTCGCCGCGAAGCCAGTCGCGCTGCCACGCCGCGTAGTCCACGTACTGGAGCGGGAGCGGCAACAACGGCGAAACCTGCCCCTGGGAGAAGGCCCGATAGAGCGCCGCCGCCTCGAGCACGAGCACGCCCATGGACGCGCCATCCGTCACCAGGTGGTGCAGCACCAACAAGAGCACGTGCTCACGCGCGCTCACCTGGAGCAGCGAGGCTCGAAGCGGCGGTCCCGCGCCGAGGTCGAACGCCCGCAGCGACTCCTCCGCCAATCGCGACGATAGGGCCTCCGCCTGAGCAGCCCCCGACAGCGAGGTCAGGTCCACCCGGTCCAGCGCAAGCCGCGCCTCGGGATGGATGCGCCAGGAAGGCGTGCCTCCGTCATCGTGGAAGGTGGCGCGGAGGACTTCGTGCCGCCGGACCACCTCTCTCAGCGAGCGCTCCAGCAACGCCACATCGAGCGCCCCCTCCACACGGACAGCCACCGCATCGTTGTACGCGGCGCCGCTGGGCTCGAGCTGCTCCAGGAACCAGATCCGTTGCTGCGCGAAGGACAGCGGCAGCGCCCCTTCATGAGTCCGGGCCACCAACGGAGGCACCCTGGACGCCCCCAGGAGGCGAGCATCGATGCGCGCACCCAAGGCCGCGGGCGACGACGACTCGAACAGCTCCCGCAGGGGCAGGTCCACCCCGAACGCCTCACGAATCCGGGAAGCAGCGCGCGTGGCCAGCAGCGAGTGCCCGCCCAGCGCGAAGAAGTCGTCCTCCGCGCCTACCCGCTCCACGCCCAGCAGCGAGGCCCACAGCTCGGCCAAACGGCGTTCAGTGTCCGTCCGAGGCGCCACGTACTCCCGAGCGATGTCACGGACGCCCTCCGGCGCGGGCAACGCCTTCCGGTCCACCTTCGCGTTGGGCGTCAGCGGGAGCGCATCGAGTGGCACGAACGCCGAAGGCACCATGTGCTCCGGCAGGGAGCGCCGGGAGAAGGCCAGCAGCGCCTCCACCGAAAGCGCCGTACCCGGCCGGGCGACGACGTACGCGACGAGGCGCGCGCCTCCAGCAGGCTCCTCCCGCGCCACGACCACGGCCTGCGCCACGTCGGAGTGCCGCGCCAGCACGGACTCGATTTCGCCAGGCTCCACCCGGAAGCCACGGACCTTGAGCTGGTAGTCCACCCGGCCCAGGAACTCCACCGTTCCATCCGCGCGCCACCGAGCCCGGTCGCCCGTTCGATACATCCGGGCCCCCGCGTTGGAGGACGCCGGGTCCGGGAGGAATCGCTCGGCGGTCAGCTCCGGCCGCGCGTGATAGCCCCGAGCGACCCCCATGCCACCGATGTAGAGCTCACCGGGCACACCCACGGGCAAGGGCCGCAGCTCCGCATCCAGCACGTACAGCGACGTGTTGGCGATGGGCATCCCCATAGGCACCGGTCCCGGCGAACCATCCACGGCGTGCGACGAGGACCAGATGGTGGTCTCCGTGGGGCCGTACATGTTGAGCAGCGCTCCGCCCACGGTGCCCCGCAAGCGTTCCGCCAACTCCGCGGACAGCGCCTCACCGCCGACGAGCAGGCGCTCCAACCCCGCGAGCGCCCCGGCCGCACCGGGCTCCAAGAGCAGCGCCTGGGCCAGGGACGGCGTGCATTGCAGATGCGTGACTCCGTGCCGCCGAAGCTGCGCGGGCACGGTGATTTCTTCCTGCGACTGAAGCCGGAAGTCCCGCTCGCAGCGCTGCCGCACGGCATCCAGCCCCGGAAGGCTGGCGAGCACGGCATCCGTATCCACACCGAAGTCGATGAGACACGCGACCTCATCCACGCCCAGCGCCTCGATGCGCGCCACCTGCTCCCGGCAGGTGCGCGGCGTCCCGAAGAGTCCCGCCCCGTCGAAGAAGCGCCCGAAGGCCCGTCCCACGAGCGCGTCCAGGTCCTCTGGACGCACCGATGCAGGATCCAGGTCCACGCCCAGCGTCCGGCCCAACCCGCGCATCAGGTCCGCGGAGTTGCTCAGGTAGC
Source organism: Myxococcus sp. MxC21-1 (assembly GCF_032612255.1). NCBI lineage: Bacteria > Pseudomonadati > Myxococcota > Myxococcia > Myxococcales > Myxococcaceae > Myxococcus > Myxococcus sp. MxC21-1. Next base: position 4,152,199 of record NZ_CP123278.1, on the reverse strand, counting down.
GCCGCAGCGGCGCTTCGACCGTCTCGCGCACGCGCTCCACGTCGTGCCCCACGAACGTGTGGAGCATCAGCGTCACATGCCCCTCACCCTCGTGGCCCGCCTCGCGCCAGGCCTCGCGGTAGAGCGCGATGCGTGATTCCAGCTCCTCCCACCGCTGTCCCAAGAGGTGCGTCAGGACGCCCGCGCCCAGCCGGCCCGCTTCGCGGAAGGTATCCGGATTGCCAGCGGCGGTCAGCCACACAGGGAGCTCGCGCTGCACGGGGCTCGGACGGATGCGGACATCGATGGGCGTCCCCGCGCCATTGGGGAACGACAGCGACTCACCGCGCCAGAGCCGCCGCAACGTGTCCAGGTCCCGCCGCGCCACTTCCCGGCGCTCCGCATACCGCTCTGGCGCGAGGACGAAGTCATCCGCGTGCCAGCCCGGCGCCACGGAGATGCCGACGCGGCCTTTCGACAGGTTGTCGACGAGCGACCATTCCTCGGCCACGCGCACGGGGTGGTGCAGAGGCAGCACGAGGCTGCCGGCGCGGATGGCCACGCGCTCGGTGATGGCGGCGATGGCCGCGCTCGTCACGGACGGATTGGGATAGAGCCCACCAAACGCATGAAGGTGGCGCTCCGGCGTCCACACCGCCTGGAAGCCATGGCGGTCCGCGAACCGCGCGCCCTCGAGCAACAGCCGGTAACGCTCCGCGCCTGGAGCCCCCTCGTCCGCCGCGAAGTAGAAGAGGCTGAAGCCCAGAGGCTTCTGGCGCGACCGCGTCACCCGGCGCGGTGCTGCCCCCAAGGCCCCCTGCTCGCCCTGCACGGCGACCTTGAAGCCGCGCGCCAGCGTCCAGAGCAACTCCAACACGGAGATGTCGAAGGAGACGCTCGTCACCGCGAGCCACGTCCCCGGTTCGGTCCCTACGCGCGCGTCCATGCCCGTGAAGAAGCTGACGACGTTGCGGTGTGGAATCAGCACGCCCTTGGGCTTGCCGGTGGAGCCCGAGGTGTAGAGGACATAGGCCAGGTTGTCGGGCCTCACTGCTCCCAGTGGCGCGGCGTCCGCCTCGCCAGCCACATCCAGCGGAACCACGGTTCTATCGCCGACCGGAAGTGCGCCTGCCAGATGCCGGTGCGCGAGCACCACCGAGGCGCCAGAGTCCTCCAGCATCAGCGCGAGCCGAGCCTCGGGGTACGACGGGTCCAGCGGCAGGTACGCACCGCCCGCCTTGAAGATGCCCAGCAGGCCCACAACCAGGTCCGCGGAGCGGTCGGCGAAGAGGCCCACGATGCATTCAGGTCCAACGCCCTGCTCGCGCAGCCGCCATGCCACAGCGTTGGCTCGTTGGTTCAGCTCACGGTACGTGAGGACCCCGTCGCCACACACCACGGCAACGGCAGCCGGCGTTCGCTGTGCCTGCGACTCCACGAGCGCATGGATGCACGTCTCCGGGAACTCCGCCCGCGTGTCATTCCAGTCGACCAGCACCTGCCGCTGCTCTGCCTCAGGTAACAGCGGGAGAATGGCGAGGCGCTGGTCAGGGTCCGCGACAATGGACTCCAGAAGCACGCCCAGCCGCGCCACCAGTCGCGCGGCGGTGCCCGCATCAAACAGGTCCGTGGCGTACTCGAGCCACCCTTCCAGTCCCTCCGGCCCTCGGGCCAGCGACAGCGTCAAATCGTAGGGCGTGGCCCCCGGGTCCACCTCCACGCGACGAGACTCCAGGCCGGGCAGCGCCAGTGCCACGCCGGGCTCCGGCTGGAGCACGAACAGCACCTGGAACAAGGGAGCGCGTGAGGGGTCCCTCGTGGGTTGGACGGCGTCGACCAGCCGCTCGAAAGGAACGCCCCGGTGGGCAAAGGCCGCCAGCACGCCTTCCCGCGTCTGTCCCAACAGGTCGCGGAAACGTGATGAGCCGGACACGGACGCGCACAGGACGACCAGGTCGAGGAAGCATCCCATCAACCCTTCGAGCCCCGCCCGCTCACGCCCATTGACGGCCGTTCCGACGCAGAAGTCCGCCTGCCCCGAATGACGCGCGAGCAGCACCTCGAAGGCCGCCAGCAACGTCATGAACAACGTGGCGCCTTCGCTCCGGCCCAACGCCTCCAACCGAGCCGTCAGCGCCTCCGGGAGCCGCACTGCCACGCGGCCACCGCGATAGGACGGCATGGGCGGTCGAGAGCGGTCCGCGGGCAGCTCCAGCGCAGCGGGCACACCCGCCAGCCGCGCCTTCCACCAGTCAAGCGACGTGGCCAGGGCCCCGTCCGCCTCGACCTCGCGGCGCCAGCGCGCGAAGTCGGGGTACTGGAAGGCCAACGGCGGCAGCGCAGCATCACCCGCGTACAGCGCGCTCAGCTCCCGGGCCAGGATGGCGAACGAAGCACCATCCGAGGCGATGTGGTGCATCACCACGACCAGCAGGTGCTCGTGTGCGTCCAATTGAAACAGCGTGGCCCGGAGCAGCGGACCGCGCTCGAGGTCGAACGGCGCCCGCGCTTCCTCTTCGGCCAGACGAAGCACGGCCTCCTCGCGGGCATCCACCGGGACGTCGCGGAGGTCCACCCGGCGAAGTGATGACACCGGCACCGACGAGGTCACCTGCGACGGCGTGCCATCTTCGTCGCGGAACGTCGCCCGGAGCGCCGCGTGGCGCTGAACGATTGCAGCAAAGGCCTGCTCCAGCGCCACCTCATCCAGCGCACCGGTGAGCCTTACCGCCGCCGGCAGGTGATACGCGGCGCGTCCCTGCGCCAGTTGCTCGAACAGCCACAGTCGCTGCTGCGCGGAGGAGAGCGGCGCGGGCGCCCCTCCTCGCCCCGCGTCAGCTCGGCGCCAGCGGACTTCCCACGCGCCGCGAAGAGGGTCCGCGCGAGTGCCCCCACCGTCGGCCCTTGAAGCAGGACCTCCATGCGAAGGACCACGTCCAGGGCCTCGACGTCGTTCGCCAGCTCCACGGCGCCCAGTGAGTCCAGACCGAAGGACGTGATGGGCACATCCGTCGCCAACTCCTCCGGACGGACGCGAAGCCGCGCGGCGATCCGCGCCAGCAACCACGCCTCCAATGCCTTCACGGTGAGCGGCTCGGACGCGGTGATGTCAGGCGCGGGCGCCACAGCCTGGGGCGCGTCTGCTTCCGACTCGCTCCAGGTCAGCAGCGCCCGAGCCGTCCCCGCGAGCCATTCGGCCCGGCAAGCACGCCGCTGAATCTTCCCGCTGGACGTCTTCGGCAGCGTGCCGGGCTCGATGAGGACGAGCGTGTGGAGCTGGACCTCGTGCGTCTCCGCCAGCCCCCGGCGGACGGCGCCCACCACGTCCTCGGCGGTCCACGGCTTGCGCGAGTCCACCTCGTACATCACCGCGAGCCGCTCCTCACCGCCCACGTCGATGGAGAACGCCGCGCCACAACCGGGCCGCAGCGCCGAATGGCTGCGCTCCAGCGTCAGCTCCAGGTCCTGCGGATGCAGGTTGCGCCCGCGGAGGATGATGAGGTCCTTGCGCCGGCCCACGACGAACAGCTCGCCGTCCTTCAGCAGGCCCAGGTCTCCCGTCCGCAGGAACCGGGGGCCGCTGTCCGAATCCGCCAATCGCGCCCCGAACGCAGCCTCGCTCTCCTCGGGCCGCTCCCAGTAGCCGTGGGCCACGCTGGGACCGGAGACCCAGATCTCCCCACCCGCTCGGGCGGGCAAGCGCGACGCGTCTCCGGGTCCACCACGAGCAGCGTCTGCTCAGGCAGCGTCTGACCGCACCCCACCAGCGGGCGCGCCCCAGGGCCGTCCTCGACCGCCAGCGCCTCGTTCCGCTCCAACGCCTGGGCGTCCCACGTCCGCGTGAGGACACCTTCGCCCTTGCGCCCACCCGAGGCGATCAGCGTGCCTTCCGCGAGCCCATAGCAGGGATAGAGCGCCTCGCGCTGGAAGCCCACGGGAGCGAAGGATTCCGAGAAGCGGGTCATGACCTCCGGGCGGATGGGCTCGGCCCCACAGAAGGCCAGCTCCCAACGACGCAGGTCCAACCCTTCACGCTCCGCGGGAGGCACCTTCCTCACGCACAGGTCGAAGGCGAAGCATGGGCCGCCGCTGATGGTGCCACCGAAGCGGGACAGTGACTCCAACCAGAACCGTGGGCGGCGAAGGAACGCGAGCGGCGACATCAGCGCCACCGGGAAGCCCGCGTAGAGCGGCTGGAGGATACCGCCAATCAGGCCCATGTCGTGGTACGGCGGCAGCCAGATGACGCCCACGCTGTCCGAGCGGACTTGGAACGCGTGGGAGATCAGCCCCAGGTTGTGCAGCAGGTTCCCGTGGCTGAGCTGCACGCCCTTCGGATCCCCCGTGGAGCCGGACGTGTATTGAAGGAAGGCCAACGTGTCCCACGAAGGCTCCGGACGGCGCCACCCCGCCTCGGTCCCCTCGGGCAGCGCGTCGGTAGCCACCCAGCGGAGCGCGGCGAGTTCGGGGGCGCCTTCGAAGAGCCCCTCCCCCATCTCCTGGATGAAGGAGGTGGTGAGCACGACGCTCGCGCGCGCATCCCGGATGATGGCGCGCAGCCGAGGCAACGTCCTCTCCAGCCGCATCGGGTCCGGCGGATAGGCTGGGACGGCGACCAACCCGGCATACAAGCAGCCGAAGAAACCCGCGACGTACTCCAGGCCCGGTGGATAGAGGAGCACCGCCCGCTCACCCGCTCGCGCCAGGGCCTGGAGTGCCGCGCCAATGCGCCGGGCTCGCAAATCCAACCCGGCGTAGCTCAGGACCGCGTCATCCCCGCCATCCTCCAGGAACGTGTACAGCGGCCGTTCACCCAGGGACTGGGTCTGCGTTTCGAGGAGCTCCAGCAGTGTCGCGGCCGGGTGGGAGCGCATGGTGAGAGGTTCCAAGGGGTGGAGCTGTGGAAAAGCCGGAGACCTTCGCTGGGGGGGAACGCGCAGCATAAGCTATGAGCACCCACATTCCGGTTTTCGTCCGGAGTCCTGGTGCTGGGCTCGCGCGCATCGGAGCGCAGCGGCTGCTGACGCGGCTCCAGACCAACACCCCGTTCGCGCTGCGGGATCAGCTCAGCCGACGCCCCGGAAGGCTGAAGCCTCCGCGTGAGCCGCCGTCGCTTCGAGCACGTAAAACAGCCGCTTTATACGCACTCTTAGTCAAAGTGCTATTACCCGGAAAATGCCACACGTCCACAGATCCCCAGGCGAGCTGAAGTTCTCCGATGAAATCCAGGCGCTGCACGGTGAGCTGTCCGCGGCGGCGGTGGCGTTCCTGAAGTTCGCGGAGCGGACGCCCGAGGTGTTCGCGCGGCACCGCTTCCACAAGTTCGAAGCGTCACCGCTGATGTATTACGAGCTGCACCGGTGGCCACTCCTCATCGACTCGCGCCGCAACCGTGAGCTGGAGGAGGTCTCGGTCAAGCTCTGCCGGCTCGTCAAGCGCGGGCCTCGGCTGTTGCTGGACGGCGACCCTCGGCGCATCGCCGACTACTACGGTGTCTCGCTGGAACGGGCGCGCGTGGCGACGGAGGTCCTGGCCAACACGGAGGACGCGCGCGGCGCGCTCAGTCGCGGGGACTTCATCGACTCGGCCGACGGCCTCAAGTGCCTTGAGATCAACATGATGGCGGGCCTGGGCGGATGGGAGACAGGGCTCAAGGCTCAGGTGGTGATGGACCAGCCCGTGCTCCAGCGCTTCACCGAGGAGCAGGGCCTGCGCATCCAGCTTCAGGACACGCTGCGCGCCTTTCTGAGTCATGTCGTCGAGGACGTGCGACGGACCGTTGCGTGGGAGGGCGAATGCAACCTGGCCGTGCTCTTCCCCGACAACGAGCTGCCCGACGCCGCGGGCAGGGAGATGGCAACGCTGCTGCTCAACAGCACGCTGAGCGAGTTGCTCGCTGCTGAAGGCGCGAAGGGCGAGGTGCTCATCGGCACCTACAGCGAGGTGAAGGACGCGGAGGGCCACTGCTTCACGATGCGCGGCCGGCGGCTGCATGCCGTGCAGGAACATGACGCGAGAGATCGGCTCGAAGTGGTGGGCCTGGACTTCGACGCCCGCGTCCGCGCCGCGCTCGCCGCGCGCACCTTGTGTCTCTACAACGGCCCAGCGCAGGAGCTGCTCGACGACAAGCTCAACATCGCGCTGCTGTCAGAGAACGAAGCGTCACCCGCGCTCACGCAGGAGGAGCGTGAGCTCATCCGCCGGCACATTCCCTGGACGCGCCGCGTGCGCTCCACCCAGACGACGCGCGACGGCGCCTCCGTGTGGCTGCCCGACGAGCTCGCCGCCTCGAAGCGCGAAGGCCTGGTGCTCAAGGCGGGCCGCGCCTATGGCGGCAAGTCGGTGCTGATTGGCCGCGCGATGACCGCCGAGGACTGGGACGTCGCCATCCAGGAAGGCCTGGAGCACGGCGGTTGGATTGTCCAGGAGCGCGTCGAGCCCCGCCCCTACCACTTCCTGCGGGATGACGGCGCCGTGGGCCCCCACATCCTCATCTGGGGCGCCTTTGTCTTCGGTGAGCGCTACGGCGGAACCATGGTGCGACTGAACCCCACCGGTCAGGGCAAGGACGTGGTCAACGCGACCCAAGGCGCGTTGATGTGCGCGCTCGTCGTCGTTGAGTAACAGCCTGTGTCACACCGAGCCTCGGGGAATGAAAGAGCCCCTGGCAGTCAGGCGCGCTCCGGGCTGACACCCATTCTCAATTTTCAAGCATAATCAACCAAATCCCATTTGTCGCAGATAACCGCGTTACTATAGGCTTTGTCACCATCATGAAACGCGGACACGCGACGACTCGGCCCGTCTCGAAGCGGCCCCGAGGGCGCCGTCTGCCCGGGAAGGAACGCTCGCCGTGAAGCTCAGTGTTCTCGATCACTCCATCGTCGCCAGCGGCTCCCAGACACGTGCGGCCTTCCAAAACACGGTGGAGCTGGCTCGAGCCGCCGAACAGCTCGGTTATCACCGCTTCTGGCTCGCGGAGCATCACGGCTCAGGACACTTCGCGGGCGTGGCGCCGGAAATCCTCGTCGCGCATGTCGCAGCGGCGACGTCTCGCATCCGGGTGGGAACGGGCGGCGTCCTGCTGTCGAACTACAGCCCCTTCAAGGTCGCCGAGGTCTTCCGGCTGCTGGAGACGCTCCACCCCAACCGCATCGACCTGGGCATCGGACGGACATCAGGCAGCACGGACCTGGTGGCCCGCGCACTGGCCTACGGGCCGCCGATGAACAACGAGAACTTCCCCACGAAGCTGGAGGATCTCGTCGCCTTCCTGTCGGGCACCACGCCCGCGACGCCCGAATTCGAGAAGCTGAGCCTGAAGACCATGGCGCCGGGCATGCCGCAGGTCTGGGCCCTGGGCTCGGGCGAGCAGAGCGCCGCGCTCGCGGCCCGGCTGGGTCTGTCCTTCTGCTTCGCGCACTTCTTCAACCCCATCCATGGTGGCCCGGTGACGCGGGGGTATCGCGAGCGCTTCCAGCCTTCGCACGTACAGGCGGCGCCCAACTCCGCCGTCAGCGTCTACGTCATCTGTGCCCCGACCGAGCAGGAGGCCCGGCGAATAGCCCGGAGCAGCGACCTGCTGACCATCAACACGCGCAGGGGCCGGCCCGAAGCGCCCATTCCTTCCATCGAGGAGGCGGAGGCCTACGCCTACACGCCCGAGGACCTGGCCACGCTCGAGTTCGACCGCAAGCGCGTCGTGTGTGGTTCACCGGACCAGGTGAAGGAACAGCTGTTGCGCATGGCCGCCGAATTCCAGGCGGACGAGCTGCTCGTCACCACCATCGTCCACGACCATCGCGCCCGGATGCGCTCCTACGAGCTGCTTGCTGACGCGTTCTCTCTCACGAGCACGCCGCCCGCCGCCCAGGCAGCCAGCTGAGCCTCGCCTCCGCGCAACGCGGAGCCCTGCCCCGCGTCACGGCCACCGCCCTGAGCCCCGCGACATGAGGGCTCCGTGGGGAGTGTGCGTGGTGCCGCCGGGCCGCTACCCCATCTCGCTTCCTGAACGTGAGTTCGTCGACTGCCATGAGCGAAGACAACCTGAGTGAAGGCGACGATCTGGCCATTGCCATCGTCGGAATGGCGGGCCGCTTCCCGGGCTCCCCCGACGTGGAGACCTTCTGGCGGAACCTCTGCGAAGGGGTGGAAGGCATCCGCTTCTTCACGGACGACGAACTGAAGGCACGCGGCGTTCCCGAGGAGCGCCTGCGACAGCCAGGCTTCGTGCGCGCCGGAGCCGTGCTGGACCAGGTGGACGCGTTCGACGCGAGCTTCTTCGGCTATTCGCCGCGCGAGGCGGCGCTGATGGATCCGCAGCACCGCATCTTCCTGGAGTGCGCGTGGGAGGCCATCGAGCGAGCGGGCCACGGACTGGATACGGAGTCGCGCTCGGTGGGCGTCTTCGCGGGCACGAGCCTGAGCACGTACCTGCTCTTCAACCTGCGCACGCACCCGGAGCTGCTCGAGTCGAGCGACAGCTTCCAGGTAATGATTGGCAACGACAAGGACTTCCTCGCCACGCGGCTGGCGTACCACCTGGACCTCAAGGGCCCCAGCCTGGATGTCCAGACGGGTTGCTCCACGTCGCTGGTCGCCACCCACCTGGCCTGTCAGTCCCTGATGGGCTTCCAGTGTGACGTGGCCATCGCGGGCGGCGTGTCCGTGGACGTGCCCCAGCGCACGGGCTACGTGCACCAGCCCGGTGGCATCGCGTCGCCGGATGGCCACTGCCGCCCCTTCGACGCACAGGCCCAGGGAACGCTCTTCGGCAGCGGCGTGGGCGTGGTGGTGCTCAAGCGGCTGGATGACGCGCTCGCGGACGGCAGCCACATCCACGCCGTCATCCGGGCCTCCGCCATCAACAACGACGGTGCCTCGAAGCTCGGTTACACCGCGCCCAGCGCCGAGGGACAGGCGGAGGTCATCGCCCGCACCCACGCCCTGGCGGGCGTGACGCCGGACACCGTGGGTTACGTGGAGACGCACGGCACCGGCACCCTGCTGGGAGATCCGGTCGAGGTCTCCGCGCTGACGAGCGCCTTCCGCGCCGGCACCGAGGCCACGAGCTTCTGCGCGCTCGGCTCGGTCAAGTCGAACATCGGCCACCTGGACGCGGCGGCCGGCGTGGCGGGGCTCATCAAGACGGCCCTGGCGGTGGAGCACGGACGCATTCCCCCACCCTCCACTGCCGCACGCCCAACCCGAACATCGACTGGGCGCGCAGCCCTTCTTCGTGAACACCGCGTTGAGGGACTGGCAACCGCATGACCACCGGCGCCGCGCGGGCGTGAGCTCCTTTGGCATTGGTGGCACCAACGCCCACGCACTGCTGGAAGCGCCGCCGCCCCCAGCGCCCTCCGGTCCGTCACGGCCCTGGCAGCTGCTGGTGCTCTCCGCGAAGAAGCCGGCCGCGCTCGACGCGCTCACCCAGAACCTGGGCACGCACCTGGAGGCGCACCCCGAGCAATCCCTGGCGGACGTGGCCTACACCCTCCAGGTTGGCCGCAAGGCCTTCCCGCACCGGCGCGTCGTGGTCTGCGAGAGTGGCGAGGACGCGGCCACGGTGCTGTCCGAGGTGACCCCCGAGCGCGTGTTCACGGACGTGGCCAAGGACGGTGGCCGCTCCGTCGTGTTCCTCTTCCCCGGCGGTGGCGCGCAGCACCTGCGCATGGGGCAGGAGCTGTACGAGAAGGAGCCCGCCTTCCGCGAAGCCTTCGACGCGTGCGCCGCCATCTTCCAGCGCCGCGGCGGACCGTCGCTTCGCACGGTGCTGTACCCGGCGGGCGACGCGGACGCGGGCGCGCCCCTTCCCCGTCCCTCCGTGGGCCTGCCCGCGCTCTTCACGGTGGAGTACGCGCTGGCGAAGCTGTGGGAGTCCTGGGGCATCCGGCCCGAGGCGATGATTGGCCACAGCATGGGCGAGTACGTGGCCGCCTGCCTCGCGGGGGTCTTCTCGCTGGAGGACGCGCTGGCGTTGGTGGCCGAGCGTGGCCGCCTCTTCGAGCAGCTTCCCTCCGGCGCGATGGTGAGCGTGGCCCTGTCCGAACAGGAGCTGCTGCCGATGCTGGGCGAGCACCTGTCCCTGGCCGCCGTCAACGGACCGTCGCAATGCGTGGTGGCCGGCGACACCGCCTCGGTGGATGCGCTCTCCGCCGACCTGGCGGCGCGAGGCATCGAGCACCGCCGCGTCCACATCGACGTGGCCGCGCACTCCCACCTCATCGACTCCATCCTGCCGGCGTTCGCGGCCTTCGTCGGTCGGCTGAAGCTCCAGACGCCGACGCAGCCCTTCGTCTCAGGTGTCACGGGGACATGGGTGACCGAGGAGGAGGCCACCGACCCGAGGTACTGGGTGCGCCACCTGCGGCAGACGGTGCGCTTCGGTCCGGGCGTGCGTTGCCTGCTGGAGAACCCGTCGCGCGTGCTGCTGGAGGTCGGTCCCGGGCGGACGCTGGGCTCGCTCGCGCGCCTGCAGGTGGAGCGCGGCCAGCCCACCGTGGTGCTCACGTCGATGCGGGCGCCACGTGAACCCGGCTCCGACATGCGCTTCGTCCTCACCACGCTGGGCCGGCTCTGGGCGGCGGGCGTGCCCATGGACTGGCGACGTCTCCAGGCCGGAGAGCAGCGGCGGCGCGTGGTGCTGCCCACCTACCCCTTCGAGCGCAAGCGACACTGGCTGGAGCCGAATGCAGCCGGCATCGCGATCGCCAGCGACGTCCCGCTCGCCCGGCGCAAGGACGCGGCGGACTGGTTCTATCTGCCCTCCTGGAAGCGCACGCTCGTGCCGCGCGCAACCACCGCCGCGCCCCAGAACTGGCTCGTCTTCACCGACACCGGCGGGCTGGGAGACGCCTTGGCGACACGGCTGGCGGAGAGCGGCGGCCGGGTCACCCGGGTGTCACAGGGCTCCGACTTCCGCCGAGTGGATGACGGCGCCTTCGAAGTGGACCCAACCCGCCCGGAGACCTACGCGGCGCTGCTGAACGCGCTCGCCGAGGACTCCTGCCGGCCCGAGCGCATCGTCCACCTGTGGAGCGTGGACTCCGCGGGAGAAGGACTGGCGGGCGTGGAGCACGCCCAGCGTACCGGCTTCTTCAGCCTGCTCTTCCTCGCACAGGCCCTGGCTGGCCATGGCGCGGCCGGGCCCGTGCAAATGACGGTGGTCTCCAGCGGCGTGCAGGCCGTCACCGGACATGAGGTGCTGGCCCCGGAGAAGGCCACGCTCCTGGGCGCCTGCCGCGTGCTGCCGCACGAGGTGCCGGGCCTGACATGTCGGTCGATCGACGTGGAGGCCCCGCGCTGTAGCAAGACGCTCCAGTCCCTGGTGGCGCGGCTGGTGGGTGAGCTGGCCACGGGTTCCTCCAACGGCGCCGTGGCGCTCCGAGGCCCGAGCCGCTGGGAACAGTCGTTCGAGCAGGTGCGCATCTCCGCGCCCGCCGCGGATGCGCCGTCGCGCCTGCGTCCGCGAGGCACGTACCTCATCACCGGCGGCCTGGGTGGCATCGGCCTGGTGCTGGCGGAGTCGCTCGCGCGGCAGGTCCAGGCCCGGCTGGTGCTGGTGGGCCGCAATGCCCTGCCGGAACGTGACACCTGGGACACCGGCTCACAGAGCACGGTGAGCAGGACCGGGTGAATCAGCGGATTCGCCAGGTGCTGGCGCTGGAGGCACTGGGCTCCGAGGTCCTGGTCCTCCAGGCGGACGTGGGCGACGCCGAGCAGATGGCCGAGGTGCTGCGCCGGACGCGACAGGCCTTTGGCGAACTCCACGGCGTCATCCACGCCGCGGGCGTGCCCGCGGGCGGCCTTGCCCAGCTCCGCACGCAGAAGGCCGTGGAGGACGTCCTGCGCCCCAAGGTGTTGGGCACGTGGATCCTGCACGCGCTGCTGCGCGACACGCCCTTGGACTTCTTCGTGCTCTGCTCGTCTCGCACCGCCTACACGGCGGAGCCCGGGCAGATTGACCACTGCGCCGCATGCGCCTTCCAGGATGCCTTCGCTCACCAGGCCGCGGCGACGGGGAGCCTGCCGATCATCTCCCTGGCCTGGGACACCTGGCGCGAGGTGGGCCAGGCCGTAACGACGCAGATGCCGGACGGCGCCAACCCGATGCGAGAGGCGATGCTGGCCCATGCCCTGACACCGGCCGAGGGCGTGGACGTCTTCGAGCGCGTGTTGGCGCAGGCCCCCACCCACGTCGTGGTGTCCACCGAGGACCTGCGAGCGGCCATGGCGCGCAGCGCCTCCCTGCTCCAGGACTTGATGGGCCCCATGGAGACGGACGCCGCGCCGGCGGCCGAGCGCGCGGCGCCCGCAAGCATGGACGAGGCGGAGCGCGAGCTGGCGGACATCTGGCAGCGCTTCCTGGGCGTGGAGAGCGTGGCGCTGCACGAGAACTTCTTCGAGCTCGGTGGGAACTCGCTGATTGGCCTGAAGGTCATCAACGAGGTGAAGCGCCGCTTCGGCAAGGACCTGCCGGTGGTGTCGCTCTTCGAGAACCCCACGCTCAGCGCCATGGCCCGGCTGCTGACCCGAGGGCAGGAACAGGCGTCGGCCACCACCAGTGACCGGCGAAGCCGCGGAGCCAGGCGTCGGGAGCTCATCCAGCAGCGGCGCCAGTCGGGGAACTGAGCGCAAGAGGGGGACAGCGTGTCGGACAGCAACACGGGGATGGAGATCGCAATCACCGGCATGGCCGGGCGCTTCCCGGGCGCGCGCAGCCTGGAGGAGCTGTGGCGAAACCTCTGCGACGGAGTGGAGTCCATTGAGCCGCTTTCGGACGAGGCAGTCCTCAAGGCGGGCCTGCCCTCCGAGGTGCTGAAGGATCCGCACTTCGTGAAGGTGGCCTCACGGCTGGACGACGTGGCGGGCTTTGACGCGGCCTTCTTCGGCTACACGCCGCGCGAGGCGGAGGTCATGGACCCGCAGCAGCGCCTCTTCCTGGAGTGCGCGCTGGAGGCGCTGGAGGACGCGGGCCATGGCGCGCCGCCCCCCGAGCTGTTGGTGGGTGTCTTCGGCGGACAGGCCCTGAGCACCTACCTGCTGCTCAACCTGCTGGGGAACGCGGAGCTGATGCGCACGGTGGACCCGCTCCAGCTCAACCTGGGCAACGCGGGCAGCTTCCTCACCACGCGGGCCGCCTACAAGCTGGACCTGCGCGGCCCCAGCTTCAACATCGAGAGCGCGTGCTCCACGTCGCTGGTCGCGGTCCACGTCGCCTGTCAGAGCCTGCTCAACCAGGAGTGTGACCTCGCGCTCGCGGGCGGCGTGTCCATCAACCTCCAGATTCAGGGCGGCTACCGCTACGTGGATGGCGGCATCCTGTCGCCGGACGGGCACTGCCGCCCCTTCGACGCGCAGGCCAAGGGCATCGTCTTCGGCAGCGGCGCGGGCGTGGTGGCGCTGCGCCGCCTGGAAGATGCGCTGGCGGATGGCAGCCCCATCTACGCAATCATCAAGGGCTCCGCGGTGAACAACGACGGCGCCGCGCGCGTGGGCTACACCGCGCCGGGCGTCGAGGGCCGTGCCGCCGTCATCTCCGAGGCCCTGGGCAGCGCGGGCGTATCGGCCGGGAGCATCGGCTACGTGGAGGCGCACGGCACCGGCACCGCGCTGGGAGACCCCATCGAAGTGCAGGCCCTCATCCGCGCCTTCGGCGACGAGGCAGCCGGACCGCGCACCTGCGCCCTGGGCTCCATCAAGCCCAACCTGGGCCACCTGGACGCGGCGGCAGGCGTGGCGGGCCTCATCAAGACGGCGCTGGCGCTGAAGCACCGCAAGCTGCCACCCAGCCTCAACTTCGAGACGCCGAACCCCAACATCCCCTGGGACGCGAGCCCCTTCTACGTCAACACGAAGCTGCGCGAGTGGAAGGCACCCGCCCGCGAGCCTCGGCGCGCCGGCGTGAGCAGCTTCGGCATGGGCGGCACCAACGCCCATGTCATCCTGGAGGAGCCGCCCTCCCGCGCTCCGGTTCCGTCCACGCGCCCGCACCAACTCCTGGTCCTGTCGGCGCGCACACCCACGGCGCTCGCCGCGCAGGCCTCCCGGCTGGAGGAGCACCTCCGCGCGAACAAGGGCCTGGAGCCCGCGGACGTGGCGTACACGCTCCAGGTGGGCAGGCGGCGCCACCCGCACCGCCGCGCCATCGTTTGCCAGGGGCGTGAGGACGCGCTCACGGCGCTGGGCGACATCAGCCGGCAGCTCTCCGCCACCGAGGAGCGCACCAGCCGCCCCACCGTGTTCATGTTCCCCGGCCAGGGCGCGCAGTACGCGGGCATGGCGAAGGGCTTGTACGAGAACGAGCGTGGGTTCCGCGCGGACGTGGACGACTGCGCCACCCGGCTCATCCCACACCTCAAGCTGGACCTGCGCGAGGTCCTCTTCCCCGCCGCGGACCGTGCCGAGGAGGCCCAGCGGCAGTTGCAGCAGACGCGGTTGGCCCAGCCGGCCCTCTTCATCATCGAGTACGCGCTCGCGCGGCTGTGGATGTCCTGGGGCGTGCGGCCCGAGGCCATGGTGGGCCACAGCATCGGTGAGTACGTGGCCGCGTGCCTCGCGGGCGTCTTCACCTTGCCGGACGCGCTGGCCCTGGTGGCCGCGCGAGGCCAGCTGATGCAGGACCTGCCGCCGGGCGCCATGCTCTCCGTCGCGCTGTCGGAAGCGGAGCTGGTGTCGTCGCTGGATGCGCGGCTGTCCGTGGCCGCGGTGAACGCGCCGTCGATGACGGTGGTCGCCGGCCCCGACGACGCCGTGGACGCGCTGAAGGCCCGGCTGGACGCATGTGGCGTCCAGTCGCGTCGCCTGCACACCTCGCACGCCTTCCACTCGGCGATGATGGACCCCATCGTCGCCCCTTCACCGAGCGGCTGCGCCGGATGAAGCTGTCCGCGCCGCAGATTCCTTCCTCTCCAACGTCACCGGCACGTGGGTGACGGCCGCCGAGGCGAAGGACCCGGCCTACTGGGCCCGCCACCTGCGTCAGCCCGTCCGCTTCGCCGCGGGGCTCGCGCAGCTGCAACCCGCGCAGGTGCTCCTGGAGGTCGGTCCCGGCCGCACGCTGACCACCTTCGCGTCCCAGCCTGGCGCGCTCCGGCAGGCGCCCACCACGGTGACATCGCTGCGTCATCCGGACACGCGGCAGGCGGATACGGCCGTGCTGCTCGGCGCGCTGGGACAGCTCTGGCTGTCCGGCGTGGATGTGGACTGGGAAGCCTTCAACGGCGAGGCACGGCGCCAACGCGTCGGGCTGCCCACCTACCCCTTCGAGCGCAAGCGCTACTGGGTCTCCCCCGACGGGCACCGCGCCCTGGCCGCCGCGCCGTCCGCGGAGCGCGCCCCCGAAGCGGCGGAGCCCGACGAGGCGCCCGCCGCGGGCTACTCCCGCCCCGCGATGGCCGTGGCCTACGTGGCCCCCGACACCGAGGACCAGCAGGTGGTGGCGCGCATCTGGGAAGACGTGTTGGGCGTGCGGCCGGTGGGCGTCCACGACGACTTCTTCGCGCTCGGTGGACACTCCTTGCTGGCCACCACGGTGGTGGGACGGCTGCGAGACACCTTCGGCTTCACGGTGCCGTTGCAATCGCTGTTCGAGGCGCCGACGGTGGCTCGACTGGCGGCCCTGGTGGCCGAGCAGCGCAAAAGCCCCGGCCATGACGACCCGGAGGTGGAGGCCCTGCTGCAAATGCTGGCCGAGCTCACCGCCAAGGAGGGCGCGGTCAGCCGTTAGCCGCGCGCCCACACCCCTTTTGAGAGACAGCCCCATGGCACCTCCTATCTCCCCACCCCTGAAGGCGCTCCTCCTGGCCATGGAGTACACACCGAACGTGGCCGGCGGTGTGGGCACCTATGTCTATGAGCTGGCCCGCGGGCTGGCCCGCGGCGGGTGCAAGGTCACCGTCCTGGCGTACACGCCCGGCGAGCCCGCCGTGCTCCGCGAGCCCAACCTCACCGTGCACATGATGCCGCCCAGCCGCGGCAGCCTCTCCCAGGCGGGAAAGCTCTCCCTGGTGGGCGGCATCCGCGTCTTCAACGACGACCTGATTCACCGCGGCCGCGAGCTCATCCACGAGGAGAAGCCAGACCTCATCCACTTCCACCAGTGGCACACCCACCGTGCCGCGCGAGCGCTGGCCCACGAGGCCGGTGTGCCGGTGCTGGGGACCAGCCACTACATCTCCGAGCCCGCCGAGCGATGGTGGGGACAGACGCCCGACCCGGAGATTCTCGAGGAGGAGCGCAGCTTCTACGACGGGTCGACGAACGTCATCTCGGTGAGTGACTCCATGAGCGAGCTCATCCGGGAGACCTATGGGATGCCAGCGTCGCTGCTGCACACCATCCACTGCGGCATGGACGCGGGCCCCTTCCTCCAGCCCTCGCACGCGCCGGAGGACTACGCCCGGCTGCGCGCCACGGTGGCCACGCCGGAGGACCCGGTCGTCCTCTACACGGGCCGGCTCCATCCCATGAAGGGCATCAGCGCCATCTTCGCCGCCGCCGAGCGCGTGCTCGAACGGCGCCCCAACGTGCGCTTCCTCCTGGCCGGTGGCACCGACTCGCGTGAGTCCACGCAGATGGTGCAGACGCTGACCCAGCGCTACGCGCACCTGCGCCACCGCATCAAGCTGCTGGGCAAGCTGCCACGCCAGCACCTTGGGCTGCTTCATCGAATCGCGGATCTGGCGCTGGTGCCTTCGCTCTACGAGCCCTTTGGCTACACGGCCATCGAGGCCATGGCCTCCGGTCTGCCGCTGGTGGCGACGCGCTCCGGAGGCCCGTCGGAAATCGTGGACCACGAGAAGACGGGCCTGCTCGTCCCGGTGCTCCCCGGCGCACCGGGAGGCCCGCGCGAAGTGGACGTCGAGTCGCTCGCCGCCGCGCAGCTCAACCTGCTGGAAGACCGTGAGCGGGCGCGGCGCATGGGGCTCGCCGGTCAGCAACGCGTGGTGGAGCTGTTCAGCCTGCCGCGCATGGTGGCCGCCAACCTCGCCGTGTACCAGAAGCTCGTTGGCGGACAGCGACACGAGGTGCGGTCATGACGGATTGGTTGGCCTTCCACGTCCCCGCACCGGCGTCCTGGGCGCGGCTGTTCTGCCTGCCTCACGCGGGTGGCAGCGCCTCCCTGTTCCGCACCGCAAGCGGAGCTGGGACAGGACATCGAGGTGTGCCCGGTGCAGCTCCCCGGCCGGGAGAACCGCCTTCGCGAGCCGCCCCTGCGCGCGCTGCCGGACGCCATCGCCCCCTGGTGGACGTGCTGGCGAAGCACACGGACAAGCCCTATGCCCTCTTCGGACACAGCATGGGCGCGCTGCTCGCATACGAGCTGACGCGGGCCCTGCGCGAGCGCGGGCTACCGGCGCCGCTGCACCTCTTCGTCGCCAGCTACCGGGCGCCGCACACGCTCCAGGCCCACGCCCCGGCCACGGCCACCCATGACATCGACGCGTCCGAGGCCCGGCGCCTGGGCGAGTCACGCGCCGTGTCGGGCGAGATGGCGGAAGAGCTGCTGACGTTGATGCGCACCACCATGCTGGCGGACACCGCCGTGTGTGAGGGCTACTCGTGGAAGCCGGGCCCCGTCCTGGCGTGCCCACTCTCCGCCTTCCGCGGCTTCGACGACTACGTGCCCGATGACGCGACGGAGGCGTGGCGCCAGCTCACCTCCGGTCCGTTCGCCACCCAGACGTTCCTGGGGGACCACTTCTTCCTGCGACAGACGCCGCGCGGCCTGCTGCAGAACATCCGCCGGAGCCTCACCAGGCTGCGGCCCGCATCGACTCGCTGACCCCATTTTCAAAGGAGCCTTCCCGATGAAGTACCTCGTCTACGTCAAGGATCGCACCTCGGGCCCCCAGCCCCAGGACCCCATCGCCCTCAACCGCGCTGTCCGTGACTGGGTGGGCGCTCGCCTCCAGGACGGCACCTTCGACTGTGCCTACTACGTCCTCCCGAAGATGGGCCTCTGTATCCTCAACGCCGACTCGCATGAGTCGCTGCTGACGCTGCTGCGCGCCTGGCCGTCCTTCGCGTTCCAGGAGTTCGAAATCCACATGTTGGCGGACGTGCGCCACGGCATCGACAACAACTTCGAGCGCCTGCAGAAGGCTCAGGGCCAGAGCGAGAGCGCGGCCTGACGCGCCACCCGGGAGAGCTGCCATGAGCACCGCGACCGCCCATAAGGGCGCAGAACCCCTGGTTCCTGAGCGCATG
Organism: Myxococcus sp. MxC21-1; assembly: GCF_032612255.1. NCBI lineage: Bacteria > Pseudomonadati > Myxococcota > Myxococcia > Myxococcales > Myxococcaceae > Myxococcus > Myxococcus sp. MxC21-1. The sequence continues at coordinate 4,134,007 of NZ_CP123278.1, read as the reverse complement.
CCGCTCGACAACCGCCGGGCCTTCTACGAGCGCATCGAAGCGAACAACAAACCCGTCATCCTCACCGACGCCATGAAGGGCTGGCCCGCGGCCGAGCGGTGGACCTTCGACTACTTCGCCACGAAGTACCGCGACGTGAGCGTCCCCGTGGAGTGGCTGCAATACAACGCCAAGGACACGGGCGGCGTGGAGCGCGTGGGCCGCGTGCGGAAGATGAGCATGCAGGAGTACGTCGACACGCTGAAGGCGAAGGGCGGCGAGACGCCGGGCTACCTCATCGGCAATGACCTGTTCCGCACCCTGCCGGAGCTGCACAAGGACGTCCGCTTCGACGACTACGCCGTCCAGCGCAAGCTCACCGAGCAGCTCTTCTTCATGGGCCCGCGCGGCACCTTCACCCAGCTCCACCTGGACCGCGCCCACAACCTGCACGCCGTCATGGTGGGCCGCAAGCAGTGGCAGTTGTACTCGCCCAAGCGGGACGCGGAGCTGAGCCCGGCGAAGCTCAGCCACCCGTGGTCCGTCGTGAGCGCCCACGACCTGACGCCCCACGGCGGCAAGGCGGACCAGCTCCCCGGCGGCCTCGTCCCGGACTACGACTTCGTCCTGGAGGCCGGGGAGATTCTCTACCTGCCCTACGGCTGGTGGCACCGCGTGTACACGGTGGAGGACGCCATCGCCACCAACTACTGGTGGTGGACCTGGTCGATGCTGGCCAGGCTGGGCCCGAAGCTCATCCCCTCCATCGCCCTGAGCGCGGTGGGCCGCATCCGCAAGCAGCAGAAGCTGGGCCGCGAGTACCGCGAGCAGTAACGCGGCCCCGAGGCCTCACTCCAGTTCGATGAGGGCGCCCACGATGGCGCCCTGCGCGACATTCACCACGCCGGTGCCCCGCCGCATGGGGCACATGCGGAGGAAGTGCCCGCCGTAGGTCTCTCCGAGCACGAAGAGCCCCCAGACGGCGATGTGGGGCACCACCGTGCCTTCCGGGCCCAGCGTATGGAGGGGCATCGGGTGCACGCGCTCCTGCACCACCCAGCCGCCCACGTCGAGCGCCTTGCGCACTGCGGTGTCCCAGTCTGCGGCGGAGGTCGTCCCACCCACCAGAACGGACTCGCCGCCGTAGTCCCGGCCCGGCTTGAGGACCAGGGACTCGCGTTGCGAGGCCAGCAGCTCCTGAACCAGGTACCGCGCCCCGTCCCGCTCGACGTGCGTCCGTTCCACCCGGCATGACCAGGGCACGTTCCGGCGCACCAACTCCTGTTCCGCCTCGGACAGCGCGGGCGACGTCACGTGCTCCCAGAGCAGCGCGAGGTTGCGCTTGTCGTCGAGCACATCCTGCGCCGGGCCGTTGAGGAGGCTGACCGTCCGGGCATCGAACGCGGCCTGAGCCTGCGCGACGTAGGTCGCTCCCGCCATCGCCTCCCTGTCTCGCGCGTCGTACTCCACAACGGCGTGCAGCCGCTTGCCCCGGAGCGTGAGGTGGACGCCGGGCTCGGATTCCACCGAGCCATAGGCGGCCAGGAGAACCTCGCCGCGCGCACCTTCGGGCTGGAGGAGTTCCTGGAGCTGGGCGGTGAAGAACCGGCTCACCTGCTCCGCCGGGCCTGCTTCCGGCAAGGTGCTCGGGGAGAAGAGGATGCCGATGTTGCACTCCCCTTCCCAGTCGATGTCACGCCGCACGGTGTCGACAACGTTGGAGAAGAAGTCGCGCAGCGTCCGCGGCTGACGGACGCGCAGCCGCTGCTCCATGGCGAAGCGCTGCATCGCGGGCTGCGCCAGCACCTGTTGGACGTGGATGGCCGTCTCCCAGCCCCCGACACCCGCGGTCAGGTTGAACTCCACGCACTTGAAGGCCGTGCCGTCATGGATGAAGTCACCACGGCCAATGGCTCCGCGGGCGTCATCCGTCCGCGCCAGGGCCTCGAGCGCCGCGTGCGCCCGATCATGCGGCAGCCCGTAGAACGCCGCCGCGCGATCCGTAGCTCCCAGCAGGCGCCGGGGGGCCCGCTTGATGAGCCGGCAGAGCGCCGGGGCGACCTCCCGCATCTGTCGTGCAACCGGGCCCTCCACGAAGGTAGGCCACGCATGCAGCTCATAGGTGATGAACGGCGACGCCTCGTGCGGCTTGAACTTGTGGCGCGAAAGGGCCTCGGGGACGCGCTCTGTGAACTCCAGGAACGCAGCGGCGGCAGGGGAAAGCTGGCCGTGCAGCGCTTTGACTTCTGGAGGAAATTGTCCGCCGGGAATCGGCTCGGGCACGCTCATGGGCGTACGGCTCCTTCATGAACAGGGGTGAAACCGTTGAAAGGCCGCGGGCTGCTCACGACATCTCGCAGACCAGCCGCAGCTCGCTCGTGTAGCGGCGCTGAGCCGCGTCGGTGAGCCAGAGGTGTTCGGGGTCCGGCAGCATCTCCGAGAACTGGACGCGTGAAGCCGGCGACTCCTCCGCCGTGCGCCGCACCAGCTTCGCCATCATCTCCACCAGCAAGGGGCTGTCGAAGTCCACGAAGCACGGCTTGCGCTCCGTCGCCACCTTGAAGAACGCGAAGCGCGGAATGCCCAGTCCCTGCTGCCAACGCCGGGCCTCCAGCCATTGCGCCATCGGGTCCGAGAGTCCGGCGAAGCCTAGCTCGGAAGCAGGCGCGCTCCAGCGCTCACGGGCGACGACCACGCCATCCACTGTCACCCGAGGCGAGTAGTCATCGGCCAGCGCCAGGTCGAAGATGCTGGCGCAGCGCTGTTCCAAGAACACGGCCATGAACTCCATCAGGCCGAAGCGGCGCCCGCTCACGCGGTCGAGGACCTCCAGCGTGCCGTCACGCCGCTCCACCACCATCTCCCCCACGCGGAGCGCGCGAGCGCCCGGCTGGGGCGGCGGCTCCTGTCCGGAGAGGTAGTAGAGGCTGTCTCGCGGGAAGAGGCACGGCAGCGTCCGCTGGCTCCACTCGGACTTCGGGAACACGGGCACCACGTCGGCCCCGGTGGCACACCGCTCCGCGAGCGCGAAGAGCTCCTCGGGCGCTGGGTGCTGTTCCACGAAGAGTGAGGAGATGCTGTTGCACAAATGCAGTTCGCCGAGCACCAACTGGTAGTCCCCGGCGCGAACGGCCTCCTCGCTGGCCGCGTCAATCATCACGTCGGGTGAGGCGTGCCAGCGGCTTCGCCACGCCGGGCTCGCCTCGCCGAAGGCCTCGAGCACGCGGGGCCGGAGCGAATCGACGGTGCGCGTCTGGCGACGGACCTCCGGCTCCAGGGCAAAGAGCTCACGCCAGCGCCGGCGATGCTCGGCGACGGCCTTGGCCACGGGCATCAGCTCCGCTTCCGAGGCCGGGTCCTTGAGTCCCTGGACGAAGGCGAGCTGGAGCGCGGTGAGCGACACAGGTGCGCCGCCTTCGGACAACCGGTCGAAGAGCGCATCCAGGCCCGCGCGCGTACCCCGTGTCACCTCCCCTACCAGCCACCGCGCTCCGGTCAGCACCAGCTCCAGCACGGCTCCGAGCCGACCAATCACCGGAGCGCCCAGCACCAAATCGCCGTCCCGCGCACAGTCCTCGTAGATGAGCGTCCGCGAAGCATACGTCTGGCCCGCCGCGCGCGTCGGCGGCGCCCCTGTCACCTCCTGAAACACAGCCTCCAGGTCCGCGACCGCGGCATCCAGCGCCGTGGGCGTCCCCGCCGCGGCTTCGACGCCGGCCCGCGCGCGCTCCAGACGCTCCAGCGGCGCCAGCGCACGGGCCCGCGCGTCTGCATCCTCAATGGCCATCAACGCACCGCGCAGCACCACCTCGGGCCGGATGACGAGCGGCACCTCCCAGCCCCAGACCAGGACACCGAAACCCACCGCCTGTTCGAGCGCCGTGAAGATTTCATCCTGCGAGGCAAAGGCAGGCGAATCACCGGCCGTGAGCTCCCGCGCGATGCTCGCGGCGCTGGCCGAGCCATCACACCGAGACAGCAGCAGCGCCTGCTCCGGGCTCAGCTCCACCGGCGTCGGCATGGGGCCGTGAAGCACGTGCCCCTCCAGCCGGAAGTAAGGCAACAGCCGGGGCGGTGCCCAGTGACGCAGGGACGCGTCGCGCGCCAGGGCGGCGCTGAGCGCATCCAGGCACCACGTCTCGAAATAGACCGCGCGCCGTGAGACGAGCCGCTGTCCGGGCGTCCAGCGCAGCCCTTCATTCGACGGCGAGAGCCGAGCCCAACCCACGGGACCAAAGAAGCCAATGGTGTCGTTCTTGGTGCTGTAGCGCTGGACGTAGGAGGCCACCAGCCGCTCACGCTGCCGGGCCTTGCTGTTCCGAGCGGTGGCGGGAAGGGCCGCCAGCGGCTCCACGCCCGTCTTGTAGGCATGGCGGTTCTGCCACAGGAGGGCCTCGCGCAGGTGGGACTCCCCCGCGAGCGAGCGCAGCGCCGCGCTGATACCCAGCAGGTCCGAGTCGAACGCGGTGCGCAGTGCGTCACCAGGTGTCTCAAGTCCTGACGCAAGCCATGTATCGGCGGCGGAGGCCGCTGTCGGAGCCGCGAGGCGGAGCGCATCCTGAGCGGGAAAGCCGGCGCCACGCAGCGCGGCCCAAGGCCACAGGGCCATTCCTGGAGCAAGGGAGACGAGCGCGGGTGCGTCGGGCTTCGCGGAATCCAGAGGCTCGGATACACCAGTCAAGGAAGTCTGCCCCTTCCGAATAATACGTTTACTCTAGTATAGAGCCTCTCCCTTCCAACCACGAACCCTGTATGAACGCTCAATCATCATTGCCGCGCCTGTCGTATTTCACGGGTCGAGGCGTCGCTGAGAAGATCCGCCTGCTGCTCGCCGAGTCCGGAACGGAGTACGAGGACATCGACCTGGGCACGTATGACGTGCAGGCCAAGGTGAAGACACCGGCCTTCGAGGCCATCAAGGCGGCTGGCATGCTGGCCTTCGACAAGGTGCCGCTGTGGGAGGAGCCGGACGGCTTCCGCGTGGTGCAGAGCCTGGCCATCATGCGCCACGTCGCGCGCACCCGCGGCCTCTATGGGAAGGACGCGCGGGAGACCGCCGCCTGCGACATGATCATCGACGGCGTGGAGGAAGTGACGGCGCGTGCGCGCAGCCTGACCTCGCTCACGCCGGAGCAGCTCTCCGAGCAGCTCCCCATCATCCTGGGCGAGGAACTGCCACAGTGGCTCGGGCACTTCGAGCGGCTGCTGAAGAGCAACGGCAGCGGTGACGGCTTCTTCGTCGGCCCCTCCGTGACGGTGGCGGACACCAGCGTCTTCGGCTTCCTGGAGCTGCTCGTGGACAACGGCCTCCAGGATCTTCTGGAGAGCACCTACCCTGGGCTGTTCGGGTTCTTCGAGCGCATGAAGCAGCGCCCCAACCTCGCGCGGCACCTCGCCAGCCCCAAGCGGCACCCCGCCGTCCAGCTCCTCAACGGCTGAGCGGATCCGCGCCCGACGAAGCCACCCGGCCATGACGCTTACCCTGAAATTCCACGACTCCGTCAGCCACCTGAGCGACGCGGAGCTGGATGCCCTCACCTCCGAGTCGAGCGTCTTCTTCGGCCGGCGCTGGTTCCGCATGCTGGACGCGGTCGACCTGTCCGCCATGGCTCGGGGGGAGCTGTCCCTGCGATATGCCATTGCGTATCAGCAGGGCACTCCCGTCGCGCTGTGCCCGTGTTTCATCACCCGCAGCAAGACCATCTACACGCCCTACTCGCTGGAGCATTTCCTCTTCACCAGTTGGAAGAAAGGCTTCGCCAACGGGCCGGCCTGGAGTCGGGTGGCCATCGCTGCGGCGGACCTCTACCGCAACGTGGCCTGGCGCACGGGAGCAGGCTTCGATGGCGGCGTCTTCGTCACCAGCCCGCTCAGCATGCGGAGCAGCATCCACTGTGCCGCGCAGTCCGTGGACGTCGCGAAGCAGGCTCGGGAGCTCATCCTCCAAGGGCTCCGGGAGCTCGCCACCAGCGAGCGGCTGCCGCTCTACTTCTACGGCGTGGAACGGGATGACACGACGCTGAGAGAGGCGCTCACCTCGGCGACGTTCCAGGAGATCTTCATCTACGACGACAACGTCATGGATGTCCCGGGGGACAACTTCGACGCCTACCTGGGGCAGTTCAAGAGCGACGTCCGGCGGGTGCTCAAGAAGGAAATGGCTCACGCTCGGGATGCGGGCGTTCGCTTCGAGCGCGTCTCCCGGATGGGCGAGATGGCGGAGCAACTGGAGCGGTTCTACGAGGTGACCTACTCCAAGTACGGCAGCGAGCACCTCCGCCATCCGTCCACGTTCTGGGCAGCGCTCGACCAGCACGTCTCGCCCGAGGCCGAGGCCGTGGTCGCCTACCAGAACGGCGACCCCATCGGATTCTCCCTGCTGCTCCACAAGAACGATGAGATGTGGTTCTACCGGGTCGGCCGCGCCGAGGCCGGGGCATCCGAGACGCCGCTGTACTTCAACCTCGCCTTCTACGAGCCCCTGCGCCGGGCCTATGAGCTCGGCGTCAAGAAACTCTGGCTGGGCGCCAGCGGGTACGAGACGAAGCGGCGCCGTGGCGCGCGCAGGCACGGGCTGTACAGCTACCTGTGGATTCCGGGGCGCTGGTCACGCACGGTGCTTCAGCCTTACGTGTCTGCCTACTCCCGCGTGGCAATGGCCATGGCTGCTAGCGGCACCCAGAACGCTCGCATTCGCAAGACACCCTGAAACTTCGAGGTGGGGACCTCCTCATCGCCCCCCGCCCCAAACGATGCCCACGAGGGACGGCCCCTTCATGCGAGCCGTCCATCTCAGCAAGTGGTGGAGCGGTCACGCATCATCATCGTCGTCGAAGCGACGAAGGTTGCGCTGCCGCGCCAGGGTCTGCTTGCGACGCTGAAGCGAAGCATCCGCCGCTGGCGCCTCTTCACGGCGCTCCTGCCCCTCCGCTTCCGCCGGCTTCAGCAGCGCTGCCAGGGCTTCCACGGTGACGCCTTCGTAGAGGCTCGATGCAGGCAGGTCCAAGCCCAACTGCTTCTTGATGCGGCCACTGAGCTGCACGGCGATGAGCGAGTCGCCGCCGAGTTCGAAGAAGTTGTCCTGGATGCCGATGGGCGCCACGCCCAGCATCTCCTGCCACAGCTCCACCAGCGACCGCTGGAGTGGCGTGCCCGGCATGACATACGCGCTGCGAAGCTGCGGGCGCGGCTGATACGGGCGAGCACTGACAGCTTCGCCCCCCGGTTCCACCTGCGATGCCTGATGCGTGTCGTCCGGCGCCGCCGCCATGGGCCGGGATGCAATCGTGACCCGAGGCGCGCCCTCGACGGCGGCGGGCTCGATCCAGAAGCGCTGGCGCTCGAAGGGATAGGTGGGGAGCGGCACCCGGTAGCGAACCTCCGCGCCATGGAACCCCTTCCAGTCCACACGGACGCCCGCTTGCCACAGCCGGCCGAGCGTCTCATAGGCCAGCGGCGCCATGCCGGCGGTGGCCCCGTCGTCCTTGGGGGAGGCATGGAAGCCAGCACCGTGTGCGGGGCTGTGAAGGCGGGGTGACGCTTCGCCAGCTTCCCCAGCACCGGCCCGGGCCTGCCTCCAGCAAGACGCGCTTGGCGTCGGTGAGGAGCGCGTGCAAGCCGTCCGCGAAGCGCACCGTCCCGCGCAGGTGCTCGGCCCAGTAACGAGGGCTCGTCGCCTGCTCAGCCGTCACCCAGGTACCGGTGACGTTGGAGACGAATGGAAGCGTGGGCGCCGCCAGCGGCACCGTGGCCACCTGCGCGGCGAACGCGTCGAGGATGGAGTCCATCATCGACGAGTGGAAGGCATGCGACGTCACCAGCGGCTGGCACTGAATCCCCGCCTCCTGGAGCTGCTTTCGCACCGCTTCGACAGCAGGGTGCGTCCCCGACAGCACGCACTGCATGGGGCCATTGACGGCCGCCAGGCTCAGCTCGGCTCCGCCTGCGCGCAGGTACGGCTGAACCTCGTCCTCGGACAGGGGCACCGCCAGCATCGCGCCGGAAGGAAGCCCCTGCATGAGCCGGCCACGCGCGGCCACCAGTCTCAGCGCATGCTCCAGCGAGAAGACCCCCGCGAGGCACGCCGCCACGTATTCGCCGATGCTGTGTCCCAGCATCGACTGCGGCATCACGCCCCAGGACATCCACAGGCGCGCGGTAGCGTACTCCAGCGTAAAGAGCGCGGGCTGCGTGAGCGCCGTCTGCGCCAGCTTCCTCCCGCTGACTTCGGCGGCCTCGGGCTGAGGGTACAGCACCGTCCTCAGGTCCAGTCCGTCCAGGTGGGGCTTCAGCAACTCCGCGCAGCGGTCCACCTCGGCGCGGAAGACGGGCTCTGCCTCGTAAAGCGCTCGCCCCATGTCCACGTGCTGCGAGCCCTGGCCCGGGAAGAGGAACGCCACGGACCGCTCCACCGCGTCCTGCGCCTCCGTGAACACGCGAGGGCTTTGTGGCTGCGACAGCGCGTCAACCGCATCCTCCGTGCTGCGCGCCAACACGAAGCGACGGTGCAGGAAACGTTGGCGTCCGGCCTGGAGTGTCCAGGCCACGTCCGCCAGATTCACACCCCCTTGGTTCTTCAATGATTCCACCAGTCGCGTCGTGACCGACTCCAACGCCGAGGGCGTCCGGGCCGACAGCGGCAACAGGTGCCATGCACGTCGCGAGGGTGCGCTCGCGGGCAACCGGGGAGCCTCCTCCAGCACCACGTGCGCGTTGGTGCCACCCACGCCGAAGGAGCTCACGCCCGCGCGCCGCGGCGAGTCCCCCGCGGGCCAGGACTTGAGCGTGGCGTTGACGTAGAACGGGCTGCTGTCGAAGTCGATGGCTGGGTTGGGCCGCTCGTAGTGAAGACTGGGCGGCAGCTCGCCATGCTTCAGCGCCATCACCGTCTTCATCAGGCCCGTGACTCCCGCCGCCGCGTCCAGGTGGCCCAGGTTGCCCTTCACCGAGCCTAGCGCGCAGAAGCGCCGCCGCTGGGTGGTGGCACGGAAGGCCTTGGTGAGCGCCTGCACCTCGATGGGGTCGCCCAGCGGCGTGGCGGTGCCATGGGCCTCCACGTAGCTGATGTCATCCGCCTCCAGGGCCGACGCCGCGAGCGCCTCCGCCACCACCTGAGCCTGACCATCCACGCTGGGCGCGGTGAAGCCCGCCTTCAGCGCACCGTCATTGTTGGTGGCCGTGCCCTTGATGACGGCGTGGATGGCGTCACCGTCCCGCACCGCGGCTCGCAGCTTCTTCAGCAGCACCACGCCCACGCCGCTGCCAAAGAGCGTGCCCTGCGCCTTCGCATCGAAGGGCCGGCAGTGGCCATCCGGCGAGGCCATGCCGCCCTCCGCGTGCCGGTACCCGTTGAAGAACCCCACGTTGACAGACGCACCGCCCGCGAGCGCCATGTCGCACTCACCATTGAGCAGGCTCTGGCAAGCCTGGTGCACCGCCACCAGCGAGGTGGAGCACGCGCTCTGCACGGTGTGGCTGGCACCCCTCAGGTTGAGCTTGTACGAAACGCGGGTGGCCAGGAAGTCGCCCCCGTTGCCGATGTTCACCTGCACCGGCTCGAAGGACTCCAGCACGCGTGGGTTCCGCGCCAGGTTCATCAACAGGTACGTGTTGAGCGTGGCCCCGCCGAACACGGAGATGGCGCCGACGTAGTCACGCGGTGAGTAGCCAGCGTGCTCGAGCGCTTCCCAGCACGCCTCCAGGAAGACACGGTGCTGGGGGTCCGTGATTTCCGCCTCGCGTGGCGGCATCTCGAAGAAGGCCGCGTCGAACGACTCCGGCTCCGGAAGGATGGCCGCGGCCCGCACGAAGGACGGGTCCTCCAGCCGCTCGTCTGGCACACCTGCCGCGCGGGCCTCCTCCTTGGAGAAGAAGCGGATGGACTCCACTCCCTCGCGGAGATTGGCCCAGAGCGTGTCCACATCCCGAGCGCCGGGAAAGCGCCCGGCCATTCCGATGATGGCGACGTCGGCGTCGTCGAACTCCTGCGGGAGCTTGCTGTCCAAGATGTCGTCTCCAGGTTCTCGTAGGTCGAAGGGGGCTTCAGCGCGGGCACGCGCCCTACTCGCGACGGCTGCGCCGCTCTCTGCGCTGAGCCCCACGGCTCTGGCTGGACTCGAAGGCGGCGGTCTCCGCTGGGGCCGGTCCCTGTCCCAGCTTCTTCGCCAGGGTGGCCACGGTGGGGGCCTCGAAGACGCTGGTGAGGGGCACGTCCCGCCCCAGCTCCCGCTTCATCCGCCCGACGATCTTCAGCCACAGGAGTGAATTCCCTCCCAGGTCGAAGAAGTTGTCGTGAATGCCCAACTGCTCCAGTCCCAGCTGCTCCTGCCACACACGCACGAGCGCGCGCTCCACCTCATCGGTGGGCGCCACATACTCAGTGCCCAGCGCGGGACGTGAGTGCAACGTGCCCCCCGCGTCCTTCTTCGCGCCCGCGCCCTCGCGCCGTACCCACTGAGCCACGCGCGCGTCCAGGTTGCCCGTGGACACCAACACCTGTCCTTCCAGAGGCGCCTCCACCACCCGGCGGAAGGCCTCCGCGGCCTCGTCAGGCGTCATGGCGAACTGGTCGATGCTGGTCTGGACCGCCTTCGCCCCCTCGGCGGCATCCGCTGGCCACCCATCCCAGTTGGTGCTCAGCCACCGCGTGCCCCCGGTCCGCGAGCGCGCCGCCGCGAATGCATCCAGGAAGGCATTGGCCGCCGCGTAGGCCCCCAATCCCAGGCCGCCCAGCACCGTGGCGTTGGACGACACCAGCAGCACGAAATCCAACGGGCGGCCCGCCAGCGCCCGGTCCAGTGCATAGGTGCCATGCACCTTCGCCCGGAAGTGCGGCGCGCACGTCGTCGGCTCCATGGTTCCAAGCAACGATACCGCGCCGTCGCCCGCGAGCCCCGCGGCGTGGATGACTCCATCCAGCGCGCCAAAGCGAGAATCCACCTCCGCCAGGACCGCGCGCAACTGCGCCTCATCCGCCACATCCGCGCGAGCCACCAGCACCTCCGCTCCCGCGGCCTCCAGCGCTCGCACCGCACGTTGACGGCGGCCATCCGCGTCCTGCTCCACGCCGGAGCGCCCCACCAGGACCAGCCGCGCCTGCCTGGTGCGCGCCAGATAATCCGCCATCCGCAGGCCCACGCCGCCCAGGCCGCCCGTGATGACGTAGACGCCGCGCTGCTTGAGGGGCCAGGACGCCGGCGTGTCGGCTTCGATGCGCAGCGGCTCGTACGCCTGCACCTGCCGATGAGGGCCGCGCCAGGCCACCACCGGCTCCGGGACATCCGACGTCACCTCCCGCACCAATGCATCCACCGATGGCGTGCGGACGTCCACGTAGCGGCACGCCACGGTGTCCAACTCCTGCGGAATCACCTTGCACAGCGCCGGCAGCGTGGCGCGCTCAGGAGCCACCGCATCGGCGCTCTCCACCTCCAGCGCTTCGCGGCCCACCACCGTCAACTCCACGGGCCCGGGCAACTCCGCTCCGGACAGGGCCTGTGCCAGCCGCAGCACGCCAAAGAAACCGCGCGCCTGGGCCTCGTCGAAGTCCGCCCCGGACACATCGAGGCTCCAGAGGTACACCACGCGCTCCACGTTGAAGTTCCGAGCCTTCAACGCAGCCAGCAACTGGGCGTGGTCCTCACGCGCTCGCCCATCCACGGTGAACGCGTGCTCCGTCACCTGACGGAAACCGGGGCCGGGCGTCACGCGAATGACACCGTGGCCCAGACGCTCCAACCGCTCCGCCAGGGCCGCCCCCAGGCCCCCCGCATCCTGGTAGACGACCCATCCGCGCGGCGTCACGGGCCCTGCCTTGGGCATCAACGGCGCACGCTGCCACGAGGGCAGATAGAACCAGCCGGCCACGTCCGCGCTCTTGCGCGCGACGCCCCTGCGACGCGAGGAGGACACCTCCGGCGCCAGCCAGTAATCCTGGCCCTCGAAGGGATAGGTCGGGAGCGGCACACGCAGACGCCGAGCGCCGCCATGTACCGCGCTCCAGTCCACCTCCATGCCCGCCGCCCAGAGCCGGCCGACGGTGGTGGTGAGAAACGCATCATCCGGCACCGGGTCCTGGGGGTGACGCAGCGAGGAGAGTACCGAGGGGGCCTTGGGCCCATTGAGCTGCAGGCGCGCCAGTGTCCCCAGCGTGCGGCCTGGACCGACCTCCAGGTAGACGCGGCCAGGCTGCGCGGCCAGCGTGCGGATGCCGTCACCAAAGCGCACCGTCTGCCGCAGATGCCGCGTCCAGTAAGCCGGGTCCACCGCGTCCTCGGGCGTCATCCACGTGCCGGTGACGTTGGAGACAATGGGCAACGTGGGCGCATTGCGCATCAGGGTCCCCACGAAGGACTCGAAGCGCGCGAGGATGGGCTCCACCAGGTGCGAGTGCGCCGCCACGTCGATGGGGATGTGACGGAACTCCACCTCGCGCCGGGTCAGCTCGGCGGCCAGCGCTTCGACGGCCTCCACCGTCCCGGCGACCGCGCACTGCGCGGGTCCGTTCATCGCGGCAATGGACAGCGAATCCCCCAGCAACGGGCGAAGCTCCGCCTCGGGCAACGGGACACTGAGCATGCCGCCACCGGGCAGTTCTTCGAAGAGCTTGCCGCGCAGCACCACCAGCGCCAGTGCGTCCTCCAAGGAGAAGATGCCCGCGAGGCAGGCCGCGGCGTACTCGCCCAGGCTGTGGCCGATGAGCGCCTCGGGCTTCACGCCCCAGGATTGCCACAGCTGCGCCAGCGCGTATTCCACGGTGAAGAGCGCAGGCAGCGCCAGCGAGGTGCGCTTGAGGCGCTGCACGGCATCCGCGGCATTCGCCGCGTCCGGGTACATGACGGGCCGCAAGTCAAAGCCCAGCCGGGGCAGCAGGAGTTCACAGCAGCGGTCCACGGCCTCGCGGAACACCTTCTCGGAGCCGTAGAGGCCACGGCCCATGTCCGGGTACTGCGCGCCTCCGCCGGGGAACATGAAGACAGCCGACGGCGTGCTGTTGCCCGGGGCCAGGGTAAACATGCGCTGCGGGTCCTTGGACTCCAGCGCCGCCACGGCACTCGCCCGGTCCTCACACACCACCACGCGGCGCAGCTCCATGGGCTTGCGCCCGACCTGAAGCGTCCAGGCCACGTCCGCGAGCGGCTGCTCCGGGTGGGCCTGCAAGTGCGCCAGCAGCGCGGCCGTCTGGGACTCCAGCGCCGAGGATGTCTTCGCGGACAGCACCAGGAGCTGCCAAGTGCGCGCCGCATCCCCCGGGAGGGTGACAGGCGCCTCCTCCAGGATGACGTGCGCGTTGGTGCCACCAATCCCGAACGAGCTCACCCCCGCGCGCCGAGGCGTGTCCCCCTCCGGCCACGGCTTGAGCGCGGCGTTGACGTAGAAGGGGCTGCTCTCGAAGTCGATGCGTGGGTTGGGCTTCTCGTAGTGAAGGCTGGGAGGCAGCTCGCCATGCTCCAGCGAGAGCACCGTCTTCAGCAGGCCGGTGACGCCCGCCGCCGCGTCCAGGTGGCCCACATTGGTCTTCACCGAGCCCAGCCCGCAGAAGCCACGCTTGTCCGTTCCCGCGCGGAAGGCCTCCGTGAGGGCCTGGACCTCCACGGGATCTCCCAGCGGCGTGGCGGTGCCATGCGCCTCCACGTAGGAGATGGAGTCCGGGGACACCTCCGCCACGGCCTGTGCGCGGGCAATGACCTCCGACTGTCCCTCGACCCCGGGGGCGGTGTAGCCCACCTTCATGGCGCCGTCGTTGTTGATGGCCGAGCCACGGATGACGGCGTGGATGGTGTCACCATCGTTCAGCGCGTCCTCCAGGCGCTTGAGCACCACCACGCCCGCGCCGCTGCCGAAGAGCGTGCCCTGCCCCTTGGCGTCGAACGCGCGGCAGTGCCCGTCCGGCGAGGTGATGCCGCCGTCCTGAGAGTGGTAGCCCGTCCGCTGGGGCATGTGCACGGACACGCCGCCCGCCAGCGCCACGTCGCACTGGTAGCCCAGCAGCGACTGACAGGCGAGGTGCGTGGCCACCAGCGACGTCGAGCACCCCGTCTGCACGGTGAGCGCAGGCCCCTTGAGATTGAAGTGATAGGCCACGCGCGTGGCGAGGAAGTCTTTGTCGTTCCCGACCATGGCCGGGAACGTGTCCTCGGCCTGCTGGAACTCCGCCCGGGAGAGCAGATTGAACAGCAGATAGGTGCTCAAGCTGGAGCCCGCGAAGACGCCGGTGGAGACCGTCAACCGGCCCGGGGCGTAGCCAGCGTGCTCCAGCGCCGACCAGGCACACTCCAGGAAGATGCGGTGCTGCGGGTCCAGCAACTCCGCCTCACGTGGGGCGTATCCGAACAAGGCCGCGTCGAAGCGCCCCGGTCGCTCCAGGACAGGGGCTGCGCGAACGAAGTTGGGATTGGCCAGCCAGCCGGGCTCCACGCCCAACGCCTTCATCGCTTCGTTGGTGAAGAAGGTGATGACCTCCCTGCCCTCACGCAGCAGGCGCCAGAAGGCCTCCACGTCTTCGGCACCGGGCACGCGGGCGGCCATGCCGACGATGGCTACCGCGAGACTCGCGTCCCCCTCATACCGGGTGTGACGACCCATGTTTGTCTACCCCTGCTTCCTTGCGCGCGGCGGATGGAACTCGAACCGCTCGAGCTGCTGCTCCGAGCGCCCCTGGGACGAGACTCGGCGGCGCTTCGATGAACTGAAGGACTGGACGGACTCACGTCAGGGGACGCCAGCATCCCAATCACCGGATGCCCGACATGCACCTGCCTGCCGCGTGCTCGCCCGCTCTCTCTGAGAACGGCAACTACAGTCCAGGTAGCTCATCCTGGTACCAGTATGACATTGCCTACCGTGGCAACCTCAGTCGTAATCCAGCGATAACAGCCTAGTCAATTTACCAAGAAAAAGTAACTTGGCGTGCCTTATAAGTTTTTCATGCTGTAGCGACTTTCGACTTGAAAGCTGCTTTACTTGAGTCGCTGGGGGGCCTGCTTCGTTGCTTGCTGTTTTGCGCGCCAGGGCCCCGGCGTGCTCCGGAATGGAACCGCTGCGCGCGAGCGTGCGGGACCTCCGACTCCCGAAAACATTTTGGGGACTCAAGAACTCATGGCTGGCGACACCCACTGGAACGGGCTGGAGATTGCAATCATCGGGCTGGCGTGCCGCTTTCCGGGGGCCCGTAACGCCGAGGCGTACTGGCGGAACCTTCGGGATGGCGTCGAGTCCATCACCTTCCTCCAGGAGTCGGAGCTGGAGCCTTCCGTCATGGAGGACCCGGCGCTGCGCAAGTCACCGCAGTACGTGCGCGCCGCGGCCCCCATCGAGGGCGCGGACCTGTTCGACGCGGCCTTCTTCGGCATCACCCCCAAGGAAGCCGAGGTGATGGATCCGCAGCAGCGTGTCTTCCTCGAGTGTGCCTGGGCGGCCCTGGAAGACGCGGGCTACGACCCCGAGCGCTATCGGGAGCACATCGGCGTCTACGCGGGAGCCCGGACCAACACGTACGTCTTCAATCTCTTCTCCAACCCGGCCGCGCTGGGGATGCTCGGCGCATTCGAGGTGGGCCTCGGCAACGACCTGGCCTTCCTCAGCACGCGGGTGGCGCACCGGCTCAACCTGAAGGGTCCGGCCTATTCGCTGCACACCGCCTGCTCCACCTCGCTGGTGGCGGTGCACCTGGCTGCCCAGGCGCTCCTCGCGGGCGAATGCCGCATCGCCCTCGCTGGCGGCGTAGCCCTCCAGTCGCCTCAGCGCACCGGCTACCTGTATCAATTTGGTGGTGTTGCATCGCCAGACGGACGCTGCCGCGCCTTTGATGCGCAGGCGCAGGGCACCCTCTTCGGTAACGGCGCGGGCCTGGTGGTGCTCAAGCGCCTGGAGGACGCACTGGAGGATGGAGACACCATCCACGCCGTCATCCGTGGCTCGGCCATCAACAACGACGGCGCCCAGAAGGCCAGCTTCAACGCCCCCAGCGTCCAAGGCCAGTCACGCGTCATCCGCAATGCCTTGCTGACCGCGGAGGTGGACGCGCGGAGCATCACCTATGTGGAGGCCCATGGCACGGGCACCCAACTGGGAGACCCCATCGAGGTGCGCGCGCTCACCCGCGCCTTCCGGACGAGCACGCAGGACACAGGCTTCTGCGCGCTCGGCTCGGTGAAGCCCAACATCGGCCACCTGGATGCCGCGTCTGGCATCGCCAGCCTCATCAAGACGGTCCTCGCGCTGAAGCACCGGCAGCTGCCGCCCACGCTGCACTTCCAGGAGCCCAACCCGCAGATTGACTTCGCCACCAGTCCCTTCTTCGTCAACGCCACCCTGAGGGACTGGGCGCCGGGCCCCTCCCCTCGCCGAGCCGGCGTCAGCGCCTTTGGCATTGGTGGCACCAACGCGCACGTCATCCTGGAGGAGGCCCCCTCCGTCGCCCCCACCGCGGACGCCCGTCCCTGGTACGTGCTGCCGTTGTCGGCGAAGACGAGCACCGCCCTGGATGCCGCGACGGAGGCGCTGGCCGCCCACCTGGAACAACACCCGGAGCAGGCGCTGAAGGACGTGGCCTACACGCTGCAAGTGGGACGGCAGGCCTTCCAGCACCGCCGCATCGCCGTGGTGAAGGACCGGGAGCACGCCATCCGCGTGTTGCGAGGCGAGGAGCCAGAGCGGCTGGTGACGCTGAAGCAAGAGGCTCGAGGCCGCCCCGTGGCGTTCCTCTTCCCGGGAGGAGGCACCCACCACCTGGGCATGGGCGCGGGCCTCTACCGCACGGAGCCCGTCTTCCGCGAGGCTGCCGACGAGGTCGCCAGCGTCCTGCGCCCGCACCTGGGCGTGGACCTGCGCACGGTGCTCTACCAGGAGCCCCTTCAAGAGGTGCCGGGGCTTTCCCGCAACGCGCTCGCGCTGCCCGCCATCTTCCTGACGGAGTACGCCCTGGCGCGGCTGTGGATGTCATGTGGCGTGGAGCCGGAGCAGATGCTCGGCCACAGCCTGGGCGAGTACGCGGCGGCGTGCCTCGCCGGTGTGCTGTCGGTGGAGGATGCGGCGGCCCTGGTGGCGCTGCGTGGCCAGCTCATGGATGAGCTGCCCGCCGGGTCCATGCTGAGCATCAGCCTTCCCGAGGCGGAGGTGGTGCCGCTGCTGGGCCAGGAGCTGGACCTCGCGGCGGTGAATGCGCCCTCGCAGTGCGTGGTCTCCGGCCCATTAGCGGCGGTGAAGCGATTGATGGCGGAGCTGACGGCGCGAGGCGTGGAGCACCGCCAACTGCACGTGGAGGCGGCGGCGCACTCGCGCATGCTGGAGCGCATCCTGCCGCGCTTCCACGAGCGCGTGGCCCGACTGACGCTCCGTCCACCCGCGCGGCCCTACATCTCCAGCCGGACCGGCCAGCCCGTCACAGGGGACGAGGTGACGCAACCTCGGTACTGGGTGGACCACCTGCGCCACTCGGTACGTTTCCGGGACGGCATGCAGGTGCTGCTGGAGGACTCGACGCGCGTCCTGCTGGAGGTGGGTCCCGCGCAGTCGCTGACCGCCGTGGCAAGGCTCCAAGGCGAGCCCGCCGGCGCGCGCACCATCGTCTCCTCCGCACGTCATCCCAAGGATGAGCAGCCGGACGAGGCCGTCTTCTTGAATGCGCTGGGACGGCTGTGGCTCGCGGGAGTGGAGGTGGACTGGAGCGGCGTGCACGGGACGGAGACGGTCCGGCGCATCCCCCTTCCCACGTACCCCTTCGAAGGACAGCGGTATTGGGTTGCTCCACTGGACCGGTCCGCCGCGCTGCTGGCCTCGCAGGCAGCGGGCGCCAGCAAGCTGACCGACGTCGCGGACTGGTTTCACCTGCCCTCGTGGCGGCGCACGCCCCCGGCCACGCTGGCGCCCTCCGCGCTCGCCCAGCCCCGGTGCTGGGTGGTGTTCACCGACGGAGGCCCGTTGGCCTCGCAGCTCGTCTCCCGGTTGGAAGAGGCGGGGCAGCATGTCGTCACCGTGCACGCGGGCGCCGTGTTCTCCCGTGACGGAGACCGGCGCTTCACCGTGGCACCGAGCGCACCTGGAGACTACGTCGCGCTGCTGAGCGCGCTGGAGGATCTGACACCCCGGCCTGAAGTGTTCGTCCACCTGTGGAGCCTGACGCCGCAGGGCGAGCGAGACTCCGCGCTGACGCGGTTCCAGGCCGCGCAAGCGGTGGGCTACTACAGCGTGGTGAACCTGGGGCAAGCCCTTGCTGGCCTGAAGGATGCGCGCCCCCTCCGGGTAGAGGTCATCTCCAACCACCTGTTCGACCCGGACGGCCGAGCGGAGGCGCTGCCGGAGAAGGCGCCCCTGTTGGGCCCCTGCCAGGTGCTGTCGCAGCAACACGTGCACATCACCGCGCGCGGCCTCGATGTGATCCTCCCTGGCTCAGAAGGCGTCGCGGCGCTGGCTGAACAGCTCGTCGCCGAGCTCGCCACGGAGGCCCGAGATGTCCGGGTGGCATTGCGCGGTTCACGCCGCTGGGTCCAGGAGCTGTCTCCGGTTCGGCTGACGGAAACAGCCGCCCCCGCGCGGCCTCTGCGTGAGCGCGGCGTGTACCTCATCACCGGCGGCCTGGGCCGCGTGGGCCTGCTGCTGGCCAGCCATCTGGCGCGCACGAAGCAGGCACGGCTGGCGCTGGTGGGCCGCACGCCGCTGCCGCCCCGGCGGCTCTGGGACGATTGGGTTTCCACCCAGGGTGAGGACGACGACGCCAGCCTGCTCATCCAGCGCGTGCGTGAATTGGAGTCACACGGAGCCGAGGTGCTCATCCTGAGCGCCGACGTCTCCAAGCCGCACTGGATGCAGGAAGTCCTGGCCGAGGTGGACCAGCGCTTCGGCGCGCTCCACGGGGTACTGCACTGCGCGGACCTCCCCCTGGCTCCGCCCGAACGGACCTCGCCCTCCGCGACGAACCCGGACGCGGAGGCCCGTTTCCGCGCCAAGGTGCGCGGCACGTACGTACTGGAGGACGTCCTGCGCGGCCGGGCGCTGGACTTCGTGATGCTGTTCTCCGCGTCGGCGGCCGTGCTGTCTCCGTTCGGCGACACGCCTTCGACGGCGGCCAACCTCTTCGTGGATGCGTTCGCGGCCCACCGCAGCCGGGGCCCAGGAACGCCTTGGATGAGCGTGGCCTGGGACCCGTGGCCGCGAGCAGCCGGCGCCAGCGATGCGCGCGCTCCAGACCTCGAGCCGTATGCCATGACCGAGGACGAAGCCGCCGAGGCCTTCCAGCGAGTCGTCACGGGCGGCCTGGATGGCCCGGTGGTGGTGGCCACGGGTGACGTGTCACGCCGACTGACTGCGTGGCTCCAGCGGGCGGTCGCTCTGCCCAAGGTCACTCGCAAGGTCCGCACCGGAGATGAAGAGCTTCCCGCCAATGAGCTGGAGCGTTTCATCGCGGGCCTGTGGCAGGAAATCCTGGGCGTCGAACAGGTGGCGCGGCACGACCACTTCTTCGAGCTGGGCGGGCACTCGCTGCTCGCCACGCAGGTCGTCGGGCGGTTGCGCTCACGGTTGCAGCTGGACCTGAGTCTGGCACTGCTCTTCACGTCGCCCACCGTGACGGGTCTGGCGAAGGCAATCGCCGACCTCCAAGCGCGGCAACAGGAATCCCTCTATCGCGAGCTGCTCGACCGGGTCACCCGCGTCTCCGAGCAGGAGCTCGCCGAAGAGCTTCGACGCCGCGGCGTGAAGGCCGCGTGAACGGAAGCTCCAGCCCCCGCTGGAGCACCCGATCCCCCACTTTCTGGATATCGACTTCGATGACTGACATCTCTCGGGCCCTCGAGCAGCTTTCTCCCTCGCAGCGCGCCCTTCTCGACCTGCTCCTCCAGGAGCAGCAGTCGGCGCAGCCTCACGCGGCGGCGCCCGTCCTGGTGCGGCGCGAAAGCAACGAGCCCGCTCCGGCATCCTTCCCTCAGCAGCGCCTGTGGGTCCTGCATGAGCTGGATCCCAGCAGCATGGCTGCCTACAACGTCCACGTGAGCGTGGAGTTCTTCGGGCGGCTGGACCGGGCCCTGCTCACCCGTTGTGTGAACGAGGTGGTGCGCCGTCACGAATCGCTGCGCACGACACTGAGGAGCCACGGCGGAGATCCGGTGCAGGTGGTCGCCCCCTCGCTGGAGCTCACCTTCCCGGAAGAGGACCTGTCCGCGCTGTCCCTGGAGGCGCAGGGAGATGAGGTACGCCGCCGCATCATCGCGGAGGCCAACTTCGAGTTCGACCTCTCCGCCGGGCCGCTGCTGCGAGTCGGCATCCTGCGGCTCGATGCGCAGCACGCACTGGTGCTGTTGACCCTGCACCACTCCGTAACGGACCAGTGGTCCCTGGGCGTGTTCCTCCAGGAGTTGATGGCGCTCTACAAGGCCTTCGAGGAGGGCTTGCCCTCGCCCCTGCCGGAGTTGGAACTCCAATATCCAGACTACGCGCGGTGGCAGCGCGAGCAGCTCGAAACGCGAGAGCTGGCCGGTCAGCTCGATTATTGGCGACGGCAGCTCACGCCGCAGCCTCCCGCGATGGTCGTGCCGTCGGACCATCCCCGACCGGCGCTGAAGACGTATCGCGGCGGGTGGCACCACTTCCGGCTCGATCCAGAGCTGGCACGGAAGCTCAAGCAGCTGGCGCAGAAGGAAGGCGCCACGCTCTTCATGGTGCTGATGGCGGCCTACCAGACGCTGCTGCACCGCTACAGCGGCCAGCAGGACTTCGCGGTGGGCTCGCCTGTCGCCAACCGCCGGGCGCCCGAGCTCGAACCGCTCATCGGCTTCTTCGTCAACATGCTGGTGATGCGTGCGGATGCGTCGGGGGACCCGACGTTCCGCTCGTTTCTGCACCGGGTGCGGCAGGTCTGCCTGGATGCCTACTCACACCAGGACGTGCCCTTCGACAAGCTGGTGGAGGAGCTGCAACCGCCCCGCGACCCCAGCCGCAATCCGTTCTTCGAGGCCGTCTTCGTCCTCCAGAACGTGCCTCAGCCAGCCCTGCGGATTCCGGGCCTGCTCGCGCGCTACGTGGAGTTGGATCTGGGCGCGTCCCAGTTCGACTTGCTGATGGAGCTGCGCGAGGACCGGCCGGACCGGTTCATCGGCCGCATCGAGTATTGCGCGGACCTGTTCGACGCGAAGACCGTCGAACGGATGGAGCGCCACTACGTGCGCCTGCTGGAGAGCGTGGTGGAGAACGCCGACCAGCGACTCTCCGAGCTGCCCCTGCTGTGCACCGAGGAGCGTCAACAGCTCCTGGTCGACTGGAACGCAAAGTCCACGGCGTTTCCACGTGAGACGCCGATTCACTCGCTCTTCTCCGAGCAAGCGGCTCGTACGCCAGATGCCGTGGCGCTCGTCAGCGGGGAGAGCATCGTCACTTATGCGGAGCTGGAGCGCCGTGCGAACCAACTCGCACATCATCTGCGCACGTACGGCGTTTCCCGAGGCACCCGCGTGGGACTGTGCCTGGAGCGCTCTCCGGACATGGTGGTGGGCCTGCTCGCCATTCTCAAGGCCGGCGGCGCCTACGTGCCTATCGACCACCACTACCCCGCTGAGCGCATTTCCTTGCTGTTTCAGGAGGCCGGCATCGGCGTGCTCGTCACGACGAAGCCGCTGGCGGAAGGACTCCCTGCATCCAACAGGAAGCACGTGAATGTGGACACAGATGCGGGCCTCATCGCCGCGTTGCCACATGACACGCCTCCTTCCGTGGCCGTGGGCGGTGATGACCTCGCCTACGTCATGTTCACCTCCGGCAGCACCGGAAGGCCCAAGGGCGTCTGCATTCCTCACCGCGCAGTCGCTCGCCTCGTCCTCGCCAACCCCTTCATCCACTTCGGCCCTGACGAAGTCTTCCTTCAGCTCGCTCCCGTCGCATTCGACGCGTCCACCCTGGAGCTCTGGGGCGCCCTGCTTCACGGCGCTCGTCTCGTCCTCGCTCCACCACACACGCCTTCTCTGGACGAACTCGCCGCACTGCTGACTCACCACCGCGTCTCCACCCTCTGGCTCACCGCTGCCCTCTTCGAGCAGATGGTGCTTCACCAGGGCAACGCCTTGGCCGGTGTCCGGCAGGTGCTCGCTGGCGGTGACGTGTTGCCTCCTCTGCGTGTCCGGCAACACCTGGAGCGCATTCCCCTCGGCGCCGTCCTCGTCAACGGCTACGGCCCCACTGAAAACACCACCTTCTCCGCCACCCACTCCCTCCGCGCGGGTGAGGCCTTCGGCACCTCCGTCCCCATTGGCAGGCCCCTGGGACACTCCTCCGCATACGTCCTCGACTCGCGCATGGAGCCCGTCCCTGTCGGTGTCCCAGGCGAACTCTTCGTCGGTGGCGACGGCCTCGCCTGGGGCTACCTGAACCGTCCGGAGCTGACGGCTGAGAAGTTCCTCCCTCACCCCTTCTCCTCCGCCCCGGGCGATCGCCTCTACCGCACCGGCGACCGCGCCCGATGGAGGGCCGACGGCTCGCTGGAGTTCCTCGGCCGCTCCGACTTCCAGGTGAAGGTGCGCGGCTTCCGCATCGAGCTGGGCGAAATCGAATCTGTCCTCCAGCAGGCCCCGGGCGTCCAGGAGGCCGTCGTCCTCGCTCGTGAGGACGCCCCTGGCGACAAGCGCCTCGTGGCTTACTTCGTGCCCACCGCCGCAGCGCGGTCGGAAGAACAGGCCGCGAATGCCGTGGGCAGCATCCGCGCATTCCTCAAGGCGCAGCTGCCCGAATACATGCTGCCCGCGGTGTTCATGCCGTTGGAGGTCCTGCCGCTGTCCCCCAACGGCAAGGTGGACCGCAAGGCACTGCCCGCCCCGTACGCGGACCTGAATCGGACAGGAACGCCGTTCGAAGCACCGCGGAACGCCTCCGAGCAGACCCTTGCCGATATCTGGGCCGAGGTCCTGGGTCTGCGGCAGGTCGGCATCGACGACAGCTTCTTCGAACTGGGTGGAGACTCCATCCGCAGCATCCAGGTCATCGCGAAGCTGCGGGAACAAGGCCTGGAGCTGCCCACGCTGGAGCTGCTCCAACACCCGACCATCCGCGAACTCGCCGGTGTCATCAAAGCCACGAGCGTGGCCCCCGCGAGCCAGGTCGCGCCCTTCAGCCTCGTGTCCGAGACAGACCGTCAGCGGCTGCCCAAGGACGTGGAAGACGCCTACCCGCTGGCCGCGCTCCAGTCAGGCATGTTGTTCGAGAGCGCGCTGGATGCCTCAGCCGGCATCTACCACGACATGTTCAGCTTCCATGTGGAGATGGCGCTGAACGAACCGCTGCTCCAACAAGCCTTCCGGGAGCTGTTCGCGCGTCACGCCATCCTGCGCACGTCGTTCCACCTGGACGGCCATGAAGAGCCCCTCCAGTTCGTCCACCGTGAAGTGGAACCGCCGCTGAAGTTCGAAGACCTCCAGCACCTGGAGGCCGCCCAGCAAACGGCCTACTTGCAGGCGTGGGCGGAGAAGGAGCGCGTCCAACCGTTCACCTGGAACCAGGCGCCGCTGATGCGGCTCTGCGTGCATCGCCGGTCGGAAACCACCGTCCAGCTGACCATCGTCTTCCACCACGCCATCCTCGATGGCTGGAGCGCCGCGACCCTTCTCTCGGAACTCTTCGGCCGCTACCTCGAATTGCTGGAGGGCACGGACGCCCCCGCCGCGCCGTCCCCCGCCGCCACTTACCGGCAGTTCGTGGCCTTGGAGCGCGAAGCCCAGAACTCCCACGAGAGCGAGCAGTTCTGGCTGCGGCGCATGGATGGAGTGGACGCAGCAAGTCCGCGCCCGCTCCGGTCCCGGGACGACGAGCGCGTCCTGCACACCCACGACGTGCACATCCCTGGTCCGCTTCAGCAAGCATTGCTACGCGTGGCGCACGAAGCGGGCGTGTCCCTCAAGACGGTGCTGCTGGCCGTGCATCTGCGCGTCCGGGGATTCGTCGAAGGAAGTACGTCCGTCGTCACCGGCATCGTCACCAATGGTCGTCCGGAAGTCCTTGATGGTGAGCGGATGATTGGCCTGTTCCTCAACAGCGTGCCTTTCCCGGTGACGCTGCCGGGAGGCACATGGCTGGAGCTCATTCATCAGGTCGCGAAGCATGAGCAGGAGTTGATGCCGCACCGCCGCTACCCGATGGCGCGGCTCCAGCAGAAGCGCGGCGGCCAGCCCCTGTTCGACACGCTCTTCAACTTCATCCACTTTCACGTCGCAGGAGGGCTGTCTCAACAGAAGGGGCTGCGCTTCGTGGACGAGGTGCTGGGCGCCGCCTGGATGGAACTCCCGCTCGGCGTCACCTTCACTCAGGATCCCGACACCTCGTCGCTATCGGTCTCCATCGCCACCACAGGCACTCGGCACGAAGCGGAGCGGACGCGGGAGTTGGGGCAGTACTACCTGCGCGCACTGGAAGCCGTGGCCGCGGGACCAGGTGGCCGTTACGAGCAGGCAGCGCTGCTCCCACCGGCCGACCGCGACACGCTGCTGGAGGCGTGGAATGCCACGCGCCGAGAGGTCGCCTGGGAAGGATGCTTGCACGAGCGGTTCGAGGATCGTGCGGCCCTTTCTCCCGATGCGCTCGCCGTGCTGGACGATGAGCACTCGCTCACCTACGCCGAACTCAACCGTCGGGCCAACCAGCTCGCCTGGGCCCTGCGTACCCGAGGCGTTGGGCCCGAGGTCCGCGTGGGCCTGTGCATGGAGCGCTCGGTCGACATGGTCGTCGGTGTCCTCGCCATCCTCAAGGCAGGCGGCGCCTACGTCCCCATGGATCCAGCATATCCCGCCCAGCGCCTGGCCTACATGGTGAGTGACTCGAATGTCGGCTGCGTGCTCACGCAGCAGCGTGTCGCGGACAAGCTCACCGGGCACAAGGTGGAGGTCCTCAGCGTGGATGACGCAGGGCTCGTGAGCGGTTCACGGGACGCGTCCAACCCGCCGCGACTCAGCGGGCCCCAGCACCTCGCCTACGTCATCTATACGTCGGGTAGCACCGGCATGCCCAAGGGCGTCATGGTACAGCACGCCTCGGTGATGAACCTGCGCGCGGCGCTGGCAGCCACCGCCTACGCAGGTGTGGACAAGCCCCTCCGGGTCAGCCTCAATGCGTCGCTGTCCTTTGACGCGTCCGTGCAGCAACTGGTGCAGCTCGCGGACGGACATGCGCTGTGCGTGGTGTCACAAGCGACACGTGAGGACACCCGCCTGATGCTGGCGTGGTTGGAGCGACATTCCGTGGACGTCCTGGACTGCGCTCCCTCACAGCTGCGGCTGCTCCTGAACGAGGGCCTTGCCGCAAACAGCCCCTTGCGCGTACTGGCCGGCGGCGAGGCACTGGACGAGGCGCTCTGGGCCCGGCTCTCCGCCCATCCCCACATCGAGTGCTTCAACGTCTACGGCCCCACGGAGTGCACCGTGGACTCCACGCTGCGCCCCGTGCGCGGAGCGTCCCTGCCTCCATCGCTGGGCGGTCCGTTGGCGAACGCTCAAACCTACGTGCTGGACGCGTACCTGCAGCCCGTACCGGTAGGTGTGCCAGGTGAGCTCTACATTGGTGGAGCGGGCCTGGCGCGTGGCTACCTGAATCGCCCTGAGCTCACCGCTGAACGGTTCATCCCCAACCCCTTCAGCATGGAACCGGGCGCCCGCATCTACCGGACCGGGGACCGGGCTCGCTGGTTGCCCCGGGGCGAACTCGAGTTCCTGGGCCGCATCGACTTCCAGGTGAAGCTGCGCGGCTTCCGCATCGAACTGGGGGAGATTGAGTCCGCGCTACGCCAACACCCCGCGGTGCGCGACACCGTGGTCCTGGTCCGCGAAGACACGCCAGGGCTGCAACGCCTGGTGGCATACGTGGTCGGGGAGGCGAAGGCTACCACCGCCGTGGCCTCCGGTACGTTCCGCCCGTTCCTCAAGGAGCGGCTGCCCGAGCACATGGTGCCTTCGGCCTTCGTCACCTTGGAGGCCCTGCCTCTCACCCCCAATGGCAAGTTGGACCGCAGGGCACTGCCGGCACCGGAAGCTCCTCGGCACGCCGCCACGCGCCCGCTCAGCACGGAAACGGAGCGCCGTGTCGCCGCCCACTGGGCCTCGCTGCTGCATGTCGAGACGGTCAACGCCGAGGATGACTTCTTCGCACTCGGGGGCCACTCGCTCCTGGCCACCCAGTTGGTGACTCGGCTGCGACAGGACTTCGGCGTCGACCTGCCGCTGCGGGCCCTCTTCGAGCAGAGCACGGTGGCGGCGCTTGCCGCGCGTTTGGACTCCGATCGGGCTCGCGGCACCGCGAGTGCCCTGCCTCCCATCCGTAGCGCGCCACGCGATCAGCCACTGCCCCAGTCCTTCGTCCAGCAGCGGCTGTGGGTGATGGAGCAACTGACGCCCGACACCGCGACGTACAACAACCCCGCGGCGGTGGCCATCGACGGAGCGCTCGACGTTCGCGCGATGGAGCAGTCCCTGTTGCGAGTGGTGCAGCGACACGAGGCGCTGCGCACGACCTTCCGGAACGAGGGGGACCTGCCCGTACAGGTCGTCCATCCGCTCAAAACGCTGGAGTTGCCCATCACGGACATCTCCTCCCTGCCCGAAGGTGAGCGTGATGCCCGGGCTCGTCAGCTCGCGAACGAGGAGGCCCACCTCCCGTTCAACCTGGTGCGTGGCCCGCTCTTCCGGGCGCGCTTGCTCCGGCTGGCTTCGGACAGGCACGTCCTGCTCGTCACGATGCACCACATCGTGTCCGACGGCTGGTCCGTGGGCGTGCTGGTACGGGAGGTGGCGGAGGGCTACGAAGCCGCCGTCCAGGGCCGCGTTGCACAACTGCCCCCGCTTTCGGTGCAGTACGCCGACTACGCCCTCTGGCAGCGAGAATGGATGCAGGGGCCGGTGCAGGAATCACGGCTGAACTACTGGCGTGAACAGCTCGCTGGAGCTCCCGCGGCCCTGGAGCTGCCTACCGACAGGCCGCGCCCAGCGGTGCAGACGTACCGGGGAGCGCTCCTCCCGGTGAAGATGCCCGCGAAGCTCTCCGATGATGTGACTGCACTGGCGCGCCGTCAGGAGGCGACGCCCTTCATGGTCCTGCTGGCGACCTGGCAGTTGCTGCTCTCTCGCTACTCCGGTCAGCAGGACCTCTGCGTCGGTTCGCCCATCGCGGGCCGCACCCGGCCGGAGCTGGAAGGGCTCATCGGATTCTTCGTCAACACGCTGGTCTTCCGGGCCCGCATGTCGCCGGAGCTCACCTTCCGCGAGCTGTTGACCCAGGCAAAGGCGGCAGCGCTGGGCGCGTCCGAACACCAGGACGTGCCGTTCGAAAAGCTGGTCGAGGTGCTGCAACCCGCGAGAGACCCGAGCCGCTCTCCGCTCTTCCAGGTCACCTTCACCCTGCAGAACACGCCGCCCGTTCGACTGGAGTTGCAGGGGCTCTCGTTGAGTGTGCTGGAGACGGAGCTGGAGACCGTCAAATTCGACTTGAGTCTCTTGCTGGAAGAGACCCCGGCGGGGCTCTCCGGCGCGCTGAACTACAACACCGACCTCTTCGATGCCTCCACCGCCGAGCGCATGATGGGGCACTTCCGCACGCTGCTGGAATCCATCGTCGCGGATGAGAACCAGCGTCTGGCCGAGTTGCCCCTCTTGCGCACCGAGGAGCGTCAGCAACTCCTGGTCGACTGGAACGCGACGGCCGCCGTGTTCCCGCGCGATACGCCGATTCACGTTCTCTTCTCCGATCAGGCGGCTCACACGCCAGACGCCATGGCGCTCATCAGCGGGGAGAGCGTCGTCACCTACGCGGAGCTGGACCGCCGCTCGAATCAGCTCGCGCACCACCTGCGCGCGTATGGCGTTTCCCGAGGCACCCGCGTGGGCCTGTGCCTGGAACGTTCGCCGGAGATGGTGGTGGGCCTCCTTGCCATCCTCAAGGCCGGCGGCGCCTACGTGCCCATCGATCACCACTACCCCGCTGAACGCGTCTCCTTGCTGCTTCAGGAGGCCGGCGTCAGCATGTTCGTCACGCAGGAGTCGCTCGCAGATGAGCTGCCCAGCTCGGGCGGGCTGATGGTGTGCGTGGACACGGACGCGGACGTCATCACCGCCTTGCCACATGACGCGCCTCCATCCGTGGATGTGGGCGGTGATGACCTCGCCTACGTCATGTTCACCTCCGGCAGCACCGGAAGGCCCAAGGGCGTCTGCATTCCCCACCGCGCCGTCGTCAGGCTCGTCCTCGCCAATCCCTTCATCCACTTCGGCCCTGACGAAGTCTTCCTCCAGCTCGCTCCCGTCGCCTTCGATGCTTCCACCCTGGAGCTCTGGGGCGCCCTACTTCACGGTGCACGCCTCGTCCTCGCTCCGCCTCACACGCCTTCTCTGGACGAACTCGCCGCGCTGCTGACTCACCACCGCGTCTCCACCCTCTGGCTCACCGCTGCCCTCTTCGAGCAAATGGTGCTTCACCAGGGCAACGCCTTGGCCGGTGTCCGGCAGGTGCTCGCTGGCGGTGACGTGTTGCCTCCTCTGCGTGTCAGGCAGCACCTGGAGCGCATTCCCCTCGGCGCCGTCCTCGTCAATGGATA
This sequence comes from Myxococcus sp. MxC21-1, assembly GCF_032612255.1. Classification (NCBI taxonomy): domain Bacteria; kingdom Pseudomonadati; phylum Myxococcota; class Myxococcia; order Myxococcales; family Myxococcaceae; genus Myxococcus; species Myxococcus sp. MxC21-1. The sequence goes on along the minus strand of NZ_CP123278.1, from coordinate 4,105,482 downwards.
CGGCCCCACCGAGAACACCACCTTCTCCGCCACCCACTCCCTTCGCACTGGGGAGGCCTTCGGCACCTCTGTCCCCATTGGCAGGCCCCTGGGACACTCCTCCGCCTACGTCCTCGATTCGCGCATGGAGCCTGTCCCTGTCGGCGTCCCTGGCGAACTCTTCGTCGGTGGTGACGGCCTCGCCTGGGGCTACCTGCACCGACCGGAGCTGACGGCTGAGAAGTTCCTCCCTCACCCCTTCTCCTCCGCCCCAGGTGCTCGCCTCTACCGCACCGGCGACCGCGTCCGCTGGAGGGCCGACGGCTCCCTGGAGTTCCTCGGCCGCTCCGACTTCCAGGTGAAGGTGCGCGGCTTCCGCATCGAACTGGGCGAAATCGAAGCCGTCCTCCAGCAGGCCCCAGGCGTCCAGGAGGCTGTCGTCCTCGCTCGTGAGGACGCTCCTGGCGACAAGCGCCTCGTGGCCTACGTCGTGGGCGCAGACGGCGTGGAGTCTGTCGATCCGCGAGCCCTGCGCGACCACGTCCTGCGCAAGCTGCCCGAGTATCTGGTCCCCGCCATCTTCATTCCGATGGAGTCCCTGCCTCTGTCGGCCAACGGGAAGGTGGACCGCAAGGCCCTGCCCGCCCCCGACGCAGACCGAGCGCTGATGGGCGCATCCTTCGAGGCACCACGAGATGCCTCCGAGCAGGCCATCGCCGATATCTGGGCCGAGGTCCTGGGCCTCCGCCAAGTCGGCATCGACGACAGCTTCTTCGAGTTGGGCGGCGACTCCATCCGCAGCATCCAGGTCATCGCGAAGCTGCGCGAACGAGGTCTGGAGCTGCCCATCATGGAGCTGCTGCAGCACCCGACCATCCGCCAGCTCTCCGGCGCGGTGAAGCACGCCGAAGGGTCCGCCCCTGCCGCACATGACGTGGCCCCCTTCGGCTTCGTGTCCGAAGCCGACCGCAAGCGGCTGCCGGAAGACGTGGAGGATGCCTACCCACTGGCCGCGCTCCAGTCGGGCATGCTCTTCGAGAGCGCGCTGGATGCCTCGGCCGGCATCTACCACGACATGTTCAGCTTCCATCTGGAGCTGGAGCTACACGAGCCGCTGCTGCGTCAGGCGTTTCAGGAACTGATTGCGCGCCACGCCATCCTGCGAACCTCCTTCCATCTGGATGGCTACGAGGAGCCCCTTCAACTCGTCCACCGTGAGGTCATGCCGCCTCTGCGCATCGAGGACCTTCGGCATCTGGAGCCCTCTCAGCAGGACGCGTTCCTGCGGGAATGGGTGGAAGCGGAGCGCATCAAGCCCTTCGAGTGGACCCAGGCGCCCTTGCTCCATGTCGCCGTGCATCGCCGCACAGACCGCAGCGTTCAGCTGACCATCGTCTTCCACCACGCCATCCTGGATGGCTGGAGCGCCGCGACCCTGTTCTCGGAGCTCTTCGGCCGCTACCTCGAGTTGCAGGACGACTCCAACACGCCCCCGGCACAGCCCCTGGCTGCGACGTATCGCCAGTTCATCGCGTTGGAACGTGAGGCCCAACAGTCCGCGGAGAGTGAGCGCTTCTGGCTGACGCGCATGGAAGCCATGGACTCGCCAAGCCCCCGCCCGAACCGGGCCAGGGACGACGAACGCGTGCTGCACAACCACGACGTGCGCATCCCCGCTCCTCTCCAGCAGGCATTGCTACGCGTGGCCCACGAGGCGGGTGTGTCCCTCAAGACGGTGCTGCTGGCCGTGCATCTGCGCGTCCGGGGCTTCGTCGAAGGCAGGACCTCCGTCGTCACCGGCATCGTCACCAACGGCCGCCCCGAAGTCGTCGATGGCGAGCGGATGATTGGCCTGTTCCTCAACAGCGTGCCTTTCCCGGTGACGCTGCCAGGAGGTACATGGCTGGAGCTCATCCAGCAGGTCGCGAAGCATGAGCAGGAGCTGATGCCGCACCGCCGCTACCCCATGGCGCGGCTCCAGCAGAAACGCGGCGGACAGCCGCTGTTCGACACGCTCTTCAACTTCATCCATTTCCACGTCGCGGGAGGGCTGTCTCAAAAGAAGGGGCTGCGCTTCGTGGACGAGATGCTGGGCGCCGCCTGGATGGAGCTGCCGCTCGGCGTCACCTTCACCCAGGACCCGGACACCTCCTCGCTGTCGATTTCCATCTCCACTACGGGCACTCGGCACGAAGCGGAGCGAACGTGGGAGTTGGGACACTACTACCTGCGCGCGCTGGAGGCCGTGGCCGCGGGCGCGGGCAGCCGCTACGAGCTGGCTGCGCTGCTCCCACCGGCCGACCGTGCCACGTTGATGGAGACGTGGAGTGCCACGCGCCGAGCGGTCGCCTGGGAAGGATGCTTGCATGAGCGTTTCGAGGACCGCGCGGCCCTTTCTCCCGATGCCCTCGCCGTACTGGATGATGAGCACTCGCTCACCTATGCCGAACTCAACCGTCGGGCCAACCAGCTCGCCTGGACGCTGCGCGCTCGTGGTGTGGGTCCCGAGGCTCGCGTGGGCCTGTGCATGGAGCGCTCGGTCGACATGGTCGTCGGCGTCCTCGCCATCCTCAAGGCGGGCGGCGCCTACGTCCCCATGGATCCGGCGTATCCCGCCCAGCGCCTGGCCTACATGGTGAGTGACTCGAATGTCGGCTGGGTCCTCACGCAGCAGCGGGTCGCGGACAAGCTCGCCGGGCACAAGGTGGAAGTACTCTGCGTGGACGACGCCGCTCCTACGAACGAGCCGCGGTCCGAATCCAATCCACCGAGGCACAGTGAACCCGAACACCTCGCGTACGTCATCTACACCTCAGGCAGTACCGGCAAGCCCAAGGGCGTCATGGTACAGCATGCCTCGGTGATGAACCTGCGCGCCGCGCTGGCGACCACCGCTTACGCAGGCGTGGACAAGCCCCTCCGCGTCAGCCTCAACGCGTCGCTGTCCTTTGACGCGTCCGTGCAGCAACTGGTGCAGCTCGCGGATGGCCATGCGCTGTGCGTGGTGCCGCAGATCGCTCGCGAGGATGCGCGCGGCATGCTGGCGTGGCTGGAGCAGCATGACTTGGACGTGCTGGACTGTGCCCCGTCGCTGCTGCGGCTGCTCCTGGACGAGGGCCTGGCCGCAAACAGCCCCTTGCGCGTACTGGCCGGCGGCGAGGCACTGGACGAGGCGCTCTGGGCCCGGCTCTCCTCCCATCCCCACATCGAGTGCTTCAACGTCTACGGCCCTACCGAGTGCACCGTGGACTCCACGCTGCGTCCCGTGCGCGGGGCGCCCCTGCCTCCATCGCTGGGCAGTCCGTTGGCGAACGCTCAGACCTACGTGCTGGACGCGTACCTGCAGCCTGTACCGGTAGGTGTGCCAGGCGAGCTCTACATTGGTGGAGCGGGCCTGGCGCGTGGCTACCTGAATCGCCCTGAGCTCACCGCCGACCGCTTCATTCCCAATCCCTTCAGCGCGGCCCCCGGCGCCCGCCTCTATCGGACGGGAGACCGGGCTCGCTGGTTGCCCCAGGGCGAACTCGCGTTCCTGGGCCGCATCGACTTCCAGGTGAAGCTGCGCGGCTTCCGCATCGAACTGGGAGAGATTGAGTCCGCGCTGCGCCAACACCCCGCGGTTCGCGACACCGTGGTCCTGGTCCGCGAAGACACGCCAGGGCTGCAACGCCTGGTGGCGTACGTGGTGCATCTGGAAGGACAGCAAACTCCGGACGCAAGCGAGCTCCGCGTTTTCCTCAAGGAGCGACTGCCCGAGTACATGGTGCCCACGACGTTCGTCGCGCTGGAGATCCTGCCGGTCAACACGAGCGGCAAGGTGGATCGCAAGGCGCTTCCGCTCCCCGAGGAGACGTCTTCGCAGCACCAGGCGTACGTCCCGCCACGTGACGCGTACGAACTGGAGCTGGCCCGTCTCTTCGAGGAATTGCTCGGTGCCTCGTCAATCAGCGCGAAGAGCGACTTCTTCGCGCTGGGCGGACACTCTCTGCTCGCGGTGCGGCTCCAGTCCATGCTGCGCGCGCGCACGGGACGCACCCTGCCCGTCACGGCGCTCTTCGAGGCCCCCACGGTCGAGGGGTTGGCCGCCTTCCTTCGACGCGAGCCCGCTCCCTGGACGCCGCTCGTTCCCATCCAGCGGAGTGGCTCGCGGGTGCCCTTCTTCTGTGTCCACCCGGTGGGCGGCACGGTGTTCTGCTACACCGAACTGGCGCGGAGACTCGGCCCTGACCAGCCCTTCTACGGACTGCAGGCCCAGGGGCTGGAGGGAACGCTACCGCCGAACGAGTCCATCGACTCCATGGCGGCCAGCTACGTGGACGCCATCCGCACCGTGCAACCCCAGGGCCCGTATCGCTTGGGAGGATGGTCACTCGGAGCCGTCATCGCCTTCGAGATGGCCCGCCTGCTGCGGCAAAGTGGTGAGACGGTGCACGTCCTTGCCCTGATTGAGCCCAGTTCCACCTCGCTGGCCCAAGGCGTCATGGCCGACGACGACATGGCCGCGGCGACGATGTTCGCGCTGGACCTGGCGCGCACAGCGGGAATCTCTCCATCGACGCTCTCGGATGGTTCCGAGAGCGACGCGAAGGCACTTCTGGAACGAGTGCTCCAGGAGGGCCGCGACGCGGGTGTCTTCATCCCAGACGCCGGCATGGCCCAGCTCCACGCGTTGCTTCGTGTCTTCACCGCAAATCTCCGTGCACTCCAACAGCACACGCTGGATACCTTCCCAGGACCTCTCACCGTCCTGCGCGGCAGCGACACGGAACTGGAGCCTTCCGAGACGGAAGACCGTGGATGGAGCCGCCACGCAGCTCAGCTCGTGGTGCGCGTCATTCAGGGAGATCACTACAGCGTCCTACGGGCCCCCAGGGTCGATGCACTCGCAAGCGCGCTGACCGAGCTTCTGACTCACGCCGATACGACAACGCCAGAATCCAAGTAAGCTTGTCAGGCTGTGTCTCGACTTGAGTGAAGTCGAATGACTCACACAGAGGTGCTCACCCTTGAGATTCGTCCATACGCCACCCCTGGCGGAATGGAGGCATTCGTCCCGCACGTACTCAACGCGACTCCACAGGCGCGGGAGCTCAAGAGCGCGCGCTCCGGACGGCGAAAGTGGACAGAGGCCGAGTTCTTCGACGACGTACGAAGGCGGTTACCATCCGACGCATCCAACGCCGTCCGCGCGCTGTTTGATGCTGTCTCCCAAAGCGCGAGCACCCTCAGTTGGGGCACGGGCGCTCTCCGAGGGTCCTTCAACCCCAAGTACGCGCATGTAGGCGAGCGTTCACCGATCAGCGTGTTCTCCGATGGTGCACTACACATGAACGGCTTCTGGATGGACGCCCCTTACGGGGCTCGACTGAAGGAGGCCGCACGAGAACTGTTCGGCATCGTTGCGAATGAACGGAACCCTGAAATCATCCCGGTCGACCTCTGGGTCCCCAAGAGGCAGGCGCTCCAAGACGAACTCGCGCGCCTGCTAGCGCCCAATCCAGCGGAACCCGGCGAACCCTAGCCGAGGCGCCTTCAGGTCGAGCCCAGCAGCCGAGGCGCTCCGCGTTGCTCCCGCCGCGCCCGAGAAGCCCTCCGTCCGGCGGAAGCCTCAGTGCGCATCAAAGCGGCACCCTTCGCCGGCGGAGCTACTCCAGAATCGGGAAAAACAAAGGCCCTGGAATCCTCAGCTTTCGCCAAGAACTCCAGGGCCTTCGATGGTCGGGGCGACAGGATTTGAACCTGCGACCACTTGCACCCCAAGCAAGTGCGCTACCAGGCTGCGCTACGCCCCGGCACTGCTGCTGCCGTGAAAGGGTGCGCTCTTATGCCCCTACATGACGTTCAGGTCAAGCAAGAGAAGCAGGGCACCGTCCAAAAAACTCACCCTTCCATGTCCTCCATTCCCTCTTCGTCGAAGTCCTCGCCACGGGCCTCGGCCGCGTCGGCGGCGGCCTCCTCCCGGGCGTCGATCTCCGCGTGGTCCTCCGGCGGCGCCTCACCGTTCAGGGCGCTCTTCAGCACCTGGCTCGGCCGGAAGGTCAGCACCCGGCGCGCCGAGATCTCGATCTCCTTGCCCGTCTGCGGGTTGCGGCCCACGCGCGCCTTCTTCTGGCGCACCTGGAAGTTGCCGAACCCGGAGATCTTGATCTTGTCCCCGCGCTCCAGGGTCTCCTTGAGCGTGTCGAACACGAGCTCCACGATTTCGGCCGACTCCTTCTTCGAGAAGCCGACCTTCTCGTAGACACCCTCGATGATGTCCGCCTTCGTCATGCGAATCCTCGGGAAGCCCTCGGGGCTGAACGCCGGGCACTGTTGCAGCCTTCCCAAAGACGTGTCAACCCTCTGACTTCATTCAGGAATTCAGGCGCGCAAGGCAGCCCCCAGCCGCTGCTTCACCTCATCCACGATGCGCTGATGCGCCTCGTTGACCTCCACATCGGTCAGCGTCCGCTCGGCCGAGCGGTAGCGCAGCGCGTACGCCAGGTTCTTCCGACCCTGGGGAATCTGCTCACCGGTGTACACGTCGAACACCTGAGCGTCCTCCACCAGCGGCTTGCCCACCTCCAGGATCACCCGACGCACCTCGTCGTTGGGCAACTCCAGCGGCACCACCACCGCCAGGTCCCGCAGCACCGCCGGGAAACGCGGCAGCGACCGGTACGCCGGCACCAGCTTCGAGGCCGCGTACAGCGGCTCCGTGTCCAACTCGAAGACGAACACCCCGTCCGGCAGGCCCAGCGCCTTCGCCACCCGGGGATGCACCTCGCCCACGTGGCCCAGCACCGTGCCGTCCGCCGCCTTCACCTCCGCCACGGCCTTCGGGTGGTACGCCGCCGGCCCCGCGGGCACGTACGTCACGCCCTCCACGCGGAGTGCGCCCAGCAGCCCCTCCACCGCCGCCTTCGCGTCGTAGAAGTCCGCGCGGGCATCCTTGTGCGTCCAGCTCCGGCCACCACCGCGCAGGCCCCACACCAGCCCCGCCACGCGAGGCACCTCGCGCGCCGCGGGACGCTGGCCCTGCCCGCCTTCCGCGTCCTGGAAGTAGGCCCGGCCCGTCTCGTAGATGGCCACCGCCTCCACCTGGTGCCGCACGCTGCGGGACAGGTTCTCCAGCAGGCCCGGCAGCAGGCTGGTGCGCATCACCGACTGCTCCGTGCTCAGCGGGTTGAGCAGCGCCACCGGCTTCTCCGCCCCCCAGCACCTCCAGGCTGCGCGGCGCGACGAACGAGTAGTTCACCACCTCGTCCAACCCCGCGCCGGCCAGCGCCTGACGCATGCGGCGCTCGGCCTCGGCATGCGCGGGCTCCGGGGCCAGCGTGGCCAGTCCCCGAGGCAGCGTCGCCGGAATGTTGTCGTAGCCGTAGATGCGCGCGACCTCCTCCAACAGGTCCTCCTCGCGCTCCACGTCGACACGGGCCCGGGGCACCTCGTACGTCGCCTGCCCCGTCGCCTCCTCGACCGCCTTGAAGCCCAGGGCCTCCAGGATGCGGCGGACCTCCTTCTCCGCCACGGCCACGCCCAGCACCTGCTCCACCCGGGCGAAGCGCAGCGTCACCTTCCGAGGCGGCTTCGGCGCCGGGTACACGTCCACACGGCCAGGAGCCACCGTGCCCCCCGCCAGCTCCGCGATGAGCTGCGCCGCCCGGTCAATGGCCGGCACCACGGCGTCCATGTCCGCCCCGCGCTCGAAGCGGTGCGATGCCTCCGTGTGCAGCCCGTGCCGCTTCGACGAACGCCGCACCGTGGAACCCTGGAAGTTCGCCGACTCCAGCACCAGCCGCCGGGTGCCCTCGGTCACCTCGCTGTCGCCGCCGCCCATGACGCCGGCGATGGCCTGCGCCCGGTCCTTGTCCGCGATGACCAGGTCATCCACGTCCAGGACGCGGTCCTTGCCGTCCAGCGTCTTGAGCTTCTCGCCGCGCGTCGCCGTGCGGACGACAAGCTCCTGACCGGCCAGCTTCTCCAGGTCGAAAGCGTGCAGCGGCTGCCCGTACTCCAGGTTCACGTAGTTGGTGACATCCACCACGTTGTTGATGGCGCGCACGCCGGCCGCCTTCAGCCGGTCCTGCATCCACTGCGGAGACGGGCCAATCTTCACGTTCTCCACCACGCGCGCCACGTAGCGCGGGCAGCGGTCCGGGGCCTCCACGCGCACCTTCACCTGCTCGGCGGCGGGCGTGCCCGACTCCGCGGGCTTCGGCTGGGGCACCTTCAACGCGGAGCCCGTCACCACGCTCACCTCGCGCGCCACGCCCAGGTGGCTGAGCGCGTCCGGGCGGTTCGGCGTGACGTTCACCTCCAGCACCACGTCATCCAGCCCCACGGCCTCCGCGATGGGCGTGCCCACGCGCGTGTCCGCCGGCAGGATGAGCAGGCCGCTGGACTCCTCGCTCAGGCCCAGCTCCTTGGACGAGCAGAGCATGCCGAAGCTGTCCACGCCGCGCAGCGCCGCCTGCTTGATGTCCATGCCGTTGGGCAGCTTCGCGCCCACGGTGGCCAGCGGCACCTTGTCGCCCACCTTGAAGTTCTTCGCGCCGCACACCACCTGGAGCAGCGCCGTCCCGCCGATGTCCACCTGCGTGACGGACAGCTTGTCCGCGTTGGGGTGCTGCACGGACTCCTTGATTTGCGCCACCACCACGCCGCGAAGGGCCTCCGCGGGGCGCTCCATTCCCTCAATCTCCAGGCCCGCGGCGGTCAGCTTGCGCGCCAGTTCGTCCTCGGACGGCGGCAGCGCCACGTAATCGCCCAGCCACTTCACCGAAATCTTCACAGGTCCACCCTCTTCTTCAATCGGCTGGAACACGGGGGCCCACCAGCGGCCCCCGGGAATCTCAGAACTGCTCGAGGAACCGCGCGTCGTTCTCGAACATCATCCGCAGGTCGTCGATGCGGTAGCGCAGCATGGCGATGCGCTCCACGCCCATGCCGAACGCGTAGCCCGTCACCTCGTTCGGGTCATACCCGGCGGAGGTGAAAACGTTGGGGTGCACCATGCCGCTGCCCAGCACCTCCAACCACCCCGTCTGCTTGCAGATGCGGCAGCCCTTGCCCGCGCAGTTCGTGCAGGTGATGTCCACCTCCGCGGAGGGCTCCGTGAAGGGGAAGAAGGACGGGCGGAAGCGCGTGCGCGTGTCCGAACCGAAGAACGCCGTCACGAACGCCGCCAACGAGCCCTTCAGCTCGGCGAACGTCACGCCCTTGTCCACCAGCAGGCCTTCCACCTGGTGGAACATCGGCGTGTGCGTGATGTCCGAGTCGCGCCGGTACACCCGGCCCGGCATCACCGCGCGGATGGGCGGCTTGCGGTTGAGCATGTACCGCACCTGCACCGGGGACGTGTGCGTGCGCAGCAGCGCGGAGCTGTCCGCCTTCTTCGCGTGGCCCAGCGTGGCCTCGTCCACGTAGAAGGTGTCCTGCATGTCCCGCGCGGGGTGGTCCTTCGGCAGGTTCAGCGCCTCGAAGTTGAAGTAGTCCAGCTCAATCTCCGGGCCGCTGGCCACGTCGAAGCCGAGCCGCGAGAAGGTCCGGACAATCTCCTCCATCGTCCGCGACACGGGGTGCCGGCTGCCCAGCGCCACGCCGCGGCCGGGCAGCGTCACGTCCAGGCCCGGGCCCTGAAGCTGGGCCTCCAGCGCGGCCGCCTCGGCGCGCTCCACGGCCTCGGCGAGCAGCTTCTCCAGCTCCGCCTTCACGCTGTTGGCCACCTCGCCCAGCGAGCGCCGCTCGTCCGGGGGCAGCTTGCCCATGCCGCCCAGCACGCCGGACAGCTCACCCTTCTTCCCCAGGTAGCGGACCCGCAGTGCTTCCACCGCGGACAGCTCCGACGCGCCGCCAATCTCCCGCCTCGCGGACTCCGCGAGCGCCAGCAACCGATCCCGCATGGACTTCCGCCTCCGTTCCAGTTCCCCGCGCGCCCTTGGCGCCGAGGCAAAAAAAAGGGCCGCCCCAGAGAGGCAGCCCGTTCAAACATCCGGACAGGGTGGCCAGCGTCAGCCCACCACCCCACCCGTTCTGTCTCCAGCCTTGCGAGCTGGATGTGTCTCAGGCCGCCTTCGCGATGTTGGCGACGGCCGCAAAACCCGACGGATCCGCGATGGCCATGTCGGACAGAACCTTGCGGTCCAGGCCGATCTTCGCCTTCGCGAGGCCCGCGATCAGCTTCGAATAGGAGAGGCCCACCGTGCGGGCGGCCGCGTTGATGCGGACGATCCACAGGCGACGGAAGTCCCGCTTGCGCTGCATGCGGTCGCGGCTGGCGTAGTCCAGCGCCCGCTCAACCGCCTCGTTGGCGCGCTTGTAGCAGTTCTTCCGACGGCCGCGGTAACCCTTGGCCAGCTTCAAAATCCTATTACGACGACGACGGGCCTTGACACCCTTCTTCACGCGCATGACTGCCTCACTTCGGACTGCGTAGTTTGGAAGCCCCCCGGCGCAGGCTTACCGCCGCTCCGACGAGGCCACGTTGTCCCTGACTTCAGAACCGCGAAATCAGCCCCCGTAGGGGAACATCTCCTTGATGACCTTCTTCGCGTCCATGTCGCGAAGGTGGCCGGTCCCGCGGTTGCTGCGCTTGGACTTCGGCGTCTTCGAGAACGTGAAGAGGTGCTTCGCGAAGGCCTTGCCGTGCTTGACCTTGCCGCTCTTCTTCACGTCAAAGCGCTTCTTCGCGCTGCTGCGGGTCTTCAACTTCGGCATCGTCCTGATCCTTCCATGCCCCATGCCGTTGGACTTGAGCGGCAGGTGCGAGAACTCTCGAAAATCGGGGAACTTGGGCAGGCTCCCCTCGAAAGTGCGTCAAGATACTTAGGTGCAACAGGGAGTCAAGGCCCGTCAGCAAGCCGACAGGCGTCCTGACCTTCCGATCACGGCAGGGCCGCTTCCTTCGCCAGCAGGGCCTCGAAGTCCGTCACCTTCATCGTCTTGAGGTCCTCGCCGCCGTACCGCCGCGGCGACACGCCCTCGCCCGACACCTCGTTGTCGCCCACCACCAGGGTGAACGGCACCTTCTGGAGCTGGGCCTCGCGGATCTTCGCGTTCATCGACAGGCCGCGCTCGTCGAACTCCACCCGGTAGCCCTTCGCCCTCAGGGAGTCCCGAACCTTTCGAGCGTAGTCGTTCTGCCGGTCCGCCACCGTCACCAGCACCGCCTGGATGGGGGCCAGCCAGGCCGGGAAGGCGCCGGCGAAGTGCTCGATGAGGATGGCCGTGAAGCGCTCGAACGAGCCGAAGATGGCGCGGTGGAGCACCACGGGGCGGTGCTCGGCGTTGTCCTCGCCCACGTAGGTCAGGTCGAAGCGCTCGGGCGCCAGGTAGTCCAGCTGCATGGTGCCCAGCTGCCACCGGCGGCCGATGCTGTCCGACACCGCGAAGTCGATCTTCGGGCCGTAGAACGCGCCGTCACCCGGGGCCAGCTCGTACTCGAGGCCCAGCGACTCCAGCGCGGCCTTGAGGCCGCCCTCGGCGCGATCCCACAGGGAGTCATCACCCAGGCGCTGCTCGGGCCGCGTGGACAACTTCACCGCGTAGGTGAGGCCCACCGCCTTGTAGACGTGGTCCAGGAGCTTCACGAAGCGCCGCACCTCGTCGGTGATCTGCGCCTCCGTGCAGTAGATGTGCGCGTCGTCCTGCGCGAACTGGCGCACGCGCGTGAGGCCGCCCAGGGAGCCCGCCGCCTCGTTGCGGTGCAGCACGTCCTGCGTGTGGTAGCGCAGCGGCAGGTCGCGGTAGCTGTGCTTCTTGAAGCCGTAGAACAGGTGGTGCGACGGGCAGTTCATCGGCTTGAGCGAGAAGTCGTGCTCCCCCGACTCGCTGTCGAGCACGAGGAACATGTTCTCCTTGTACTTGCCCCAATGGCCGCTGGTCTCCCACAGCCCCTTGTTGAACATCAGGGGCGTCTTGATCTCCACGTAGCCGTCGTTCTGCGTCAGCTGACGCATCCAGTTCGACAGCGTGGTGTAGAGCGTGGTGCCCTTCGGGGTCCAGAAGGCGGAGCCCGGCGAGTACGGGTGGAAGTGGAAGAGATCCAGCTCCTTGCCCAGCTTGCGGTGGTCGCGCTTCTTCGACTCCTCGATGCGCGTCAGGTACTCCGCCAGCTGCTTCTTGTCGAAGAAGGCCGTGCCGTAGACGCGCTGGAGCATCGGGTTGCGGTGGTCACCCCGCCAGTACGCTCCACTGGAGGAGAGGATCTTGATGATGCCGATCTTCCCCGTGCTGGGCGCGTGGGGCCCCAGGCAGAAGTCCACCCAGTCACCGTGCGTGTAGAGCGTCAGCGTCTTGGCGCCCTTGGCCGCGATGTCCTTGACGATCTCGACCTTGAACGTCTCGCCCTTCTCCTCGAACAGGCGCACGGCCTCGTCCATGGAGATTTCGGTGCGGACGAAGGCCATGTCCCGCTTCAGCTCGGCGTTCGCCTCGGCCTCGATCTTCTCCAGGTCCTCGGGCGTGAAGGGCTTCTCGCGGAAGAAGTCGTAATAGAAGCCCTCCTCCGTCGCGGGACCGATGGTCACCTGCGTGCCCGGGAAAAGCTTCTGCACCGCGCTGGCCACCACGTGGGCGGCGTCGTGGCGGATCAACTCCAGGGACTCGGGGCTCTTGGGCGTGAAGATCTGCAGCTTCACGTCCTCATCCAGCTTGCGGGCCAGGTCCATGTCCTGGCCATTCACGCGCGCGAAGAGGGCGGCCTTCGCCAGGCCGGGGCCGATGCTCTCCCGCACGAAGTCCGCGATCGTGGTCCCCCGGGCCGTCTGCTTCTGCGAGCCGTCGGGGAGCGTCACCGTGATGATGTCGGACATGCGAACCTCGGAAAAAAAACGGGCGGCAGGCTCTTTTAAAGCCGTGCCGCCCGCTGAAGTCACTCTTTGATGATGGGTCGTAGTGGGATCGAACCACTGACCCCTACCGTGTCAAGGTAGTGCTCTACCGCTGAGCTAACGACCCGTTGCAGCCGCTTCGGTGGCGCGGGGAATAACAGCGGGCTCCCCCAACTGTCAAGCAAACACAGAAGGCTTCTTCAACTCTTCCCGCGCGCCTTCGGATCCGCCGTTTCCAGCAGCGTGTGGACCCGGGACATGACGGCGTCGAACATCGCCGGGGTCAGCCGCCCCGTCTGCGTGTTCTGCTGGCTGACGTGGTAGCAGCCCAGCAGCGTCCGGCCGCCCGGCAGGCGCAGCTCCGCCCCATGCCCGAACGCGGGCCGAGGCGACGGAACCTCCATCCCCTGCCGCGCCAGGGCCACGAGCGCGGCGTTCCAGCCGATGGCCCCCAGCGCGAGCATCACCCGGCCCGGTAGCAGCGCCAGCTCGCGATCCAGGAACGGCGCGCAGCGGGCCAGCTCCTCTGGGAGGGGCTTGTTGTCGGGCGGAGCACAGCGCGCCGCCGACACGATGAAGGCGTCCTTCAGCCGGAGCCCGTCATCCCGGTGCTCGCTGAGGGCCTGATTCGCGAAGCCCGCGCGGTGCAGCCCGGCATAGAGGAAGTCGCCGGAGCGGTCCCCGGTGAACATCCGCCCCGTCCGGTTCGCCCCATGGGCCGCCGGCGCCAGCCCGACGATGATGAGCCGGGCCTTGGGGTCTCCGAAGCCGGGAACGGGCAGGCCCCAGTAATTCCAGTCGCGGTAGGCGCGGCGCTTCACTCGCGCCACCTCCTCCCGCCACTCCACCAGCCGGGGGCAGGCCCGGCAGCCGGTGATCTCCTTGTGTAGCGACTCCAGCTTCGTCACGGCGACTTGGGCTCCCCCGTGTAGAGCCGCGTCCGGCGGTAGCGCTCCACCACCACACTCAGGACCACCTTGAGGATGGCCGCCACCGGCACCGCCAGCAGGATGCCCACGAAGCCGAACAGCTCACCGAAGGCGAGGATGGCCAGGATGATCGCCACCGGCGCCAGCCCGACCTTCTCCCCCACGATTCGCGGGGTGATGACGAAGCCCTCCAGCATCTGCCCGATGACGAAGGTGGCCGCCACCGCCGCCAGTTGCCACGGCCCCTGCCACGACAGCATGAGCCCCACCAGCGACAGCACGATGCCCACGCCCGTGCCCAGGTACGGCACCATGTTGCCAAAGCCGGCAATCACCCCAATGACGATGGCCATGTCGATGCGCGCCGCGGACAGGCCCGCCGCGTAGATGACCGACAGCACGCCGCCGACGATGAGTTGGCCGCGCACGAAGGCGGAGAGCACCTCATCCACCTCCGCGAAGCGCCGGCTCACCAGCCCCACTGCGCGCCGGGGCAGCAGGTCCTTCACCATGCCCATCAGCCGGGGGTAGTCCTGCAGGAAGAAGAAGGCCAGCACCGGCACCACCGACAGGCCCAGCAACGTCACCACCAGCCGCGCCGTGTTGCCCGCGAAGCTCGCCAGGATGCGCGCCGCCGCCGGCCCCGCGCTCTGGACCAACTCTGACGCCTGCTTTCCCAGCTCGGCGGTGCGCTGGCGCACCAGGTCCGGCAACGAATGCCCCACCAACCCTTCCACCTTCGGTACCACCTGGGTGCTCGCACGGTGGAAGAAGTCCGGCAGCTTCGACGCCTCCTCCCGGAACACCGGGATGAGGTACAGCACCGCGCCGACCAGCATCAGCGTCCCCACCGCGAAGACGAGCGTCGTCCCCCACGTGCGGTCCAGCCGCCGCTTCTCCAGCTCGGTGACGATGGGATTGAAGATGTACGCGCCCGACAGCGCGAGCAGCACTGGCACCGCCACTCCGCCAAAGACGGAGAGCAGCGCGAACACCAGCCCTAGCGAGCCCACCATCACCACCGACCACCACAGGTCGATGCGCCGGGCGTCCGTCTCGGACAGGGCGGTCTCGGCCACCGCCACGGGCTCGGCGACCCGCGCACGGGCCGACTCGGCCGCGGCCTTGTCCTGGCCACGCGGCGGCGGCACCTCGTGAAGCACGGGGGCAGACCGGGCCGGCGGCGGTACGGCAGCGGCGGTGGATTTCACGGCGGCGGTGGAACGACCTTTCCTGCGGCGTCCGATGGCGCTCTCCTCTTCAGTCCCAGCTACGGCGGCGTCATGTCCTGATTGCACTTCACGAAAGCACAGGAAACGGGCTTTCGTGGAGGCCCGCTCGCTTTACACCCAGCCCGGCGTCACTCCGAACCACCGGCCTTCGGCCCAGAGGCGCGGAGCTGGATGGTCAGCCGCGCGCGGGCCCGGCTGGGCTCGAAGTATGTCGTATAGGGCCAGTACCCCTGCTTCTTCACTTCTATCTCGTGCAGGCCGCTGCCCACTCGCAGCGCCTTGGGGGAACCCGAGAAGTCGCTGCAGAGCCCCTGCCAGACGCCATCCAGATACACCTCCGCATCCACGGGCTCGCAGAGCAGGGCCAGGTTGCCGCTGGGATTCTGGGCTTCCGCCATCAGCTCGCGGGCCTTGAGCAGGGACTCGGGCTCCTGACGCTTCGCACACCCAGCGAACGTGGACACCATCACCAACAGCAGAACCTTCCGCATCAGCTCGCCGAGGACCTCGAAGTCACTGCGTGACGATCACGACCCGGCCCTCGGCCAGGAAGCGCGTGTTGGCCTCGACGAGCGCCTTCGCATCCTCCGAGGCGAGCACCAGGTCGGACCCCTTGGAACCCTTGGCCTTCACCACCAGGGGCTTGTCCCCCACCAGCGAGGCCTTCTTCGCCGCATCCAGGCTCTGGAACCACGCGGCCACGGCTGTCGCGGCACGGCGCTCGTTGGCCAGCGCCGCCGCGCCGTACAGCGCCTTGCCGCTGTCATCCAGCAGGCGGGGCGCCAGCACGGGCTGCACACCGAGCCCTCGCGCATCCACCACCAAGCCTGTGTACTTCTTCGTGCCCGCGCCGTTGATGGCGATGACGGTGTCCGCGGCGGGCGGCACGAACAGCGACGCGGTGAGGGCCGACAGCGGCACCTCCACGTCAATCTCCACGCCACTGTCGGAGAAGAACCGCCGGGCGACGACCTTGTAACCGCCCATCGCGGCCTCCACCCGTTTGCGGACGTCCTCGCGGGACAGCTCGTCCGCCACGGTGCGGCCCGCGCTGATGTGGAGGCGCCCGGCCTGGTCCATGAGGTTCTGGACGGCGGATTGCCTGGCGGTCCGCTCGGCGCCCAGCCGGGCCTGTCCGGGGTTGGAGGCCTTCAGGTCGGGAGCACCCACTCCCGTGGCCCGCAGAACCTGCCCTTCCCAATTGACGCCCGGTGCCCCCGGTGCCGTTTTCACGGCGGCGACGGTGAGCTTCGGGGCCTTCGCTTCCTTGCCCTGGCCGAACGCGGTCAGTGGCACGGCCAGCAATATCCCCCACAGCGAGTGCCTCACGGGAAATCCTCCAGCCCCTCGTCCGACGTCGCGGGTCGTGTCAGGGCAGAATGGCTTCCCATTCAACGGGCCCGCTTCCGGGGAAGTCAAGGCAGGCCCCTGCGGCACGGCGGGTATGCGTCAGTTCTCGTTGCCGTGACGGTCGACGTAGGCGTCGATCATCTTGCGGTGGCGGTCGGTGAGCAACGTGAAGCGCACGCCCGAGCGCTCGCGCTTGGCCCCCAGCTCGGCCCACTCACGGACCACTTCCCCCTCGGCGTAGATGATCTCCTCCGAGCCCGGGAGCTGGAACTGGAGGCCGATGCGCTTGGCCTCGTGCTGAGGCTCGAGCAGCCGGGCGAGGCTCAGCCCTTCCTGGCTGATGTCCGCGGCCCGCGACATGTACGGCACGCCACCCATGTACTTGTTCAGGTAGATGTCGAGGGGCGCCCGCTTGTTCTTCCGCTTGTCGCTCATGGCTTCTTCGCCTCCGGTCAGGTGGTGCAACAGGTTGCTCCGGGGGTGAAGCAACCTGGATGCAGGGTAGAGGCGCGCGCCGAACGCGCAAGAAAACGGACGGCGCGCGGAGGACTCGCGCGCTCGCTGTGCTTCCTCGGTGAATTCTTCGCGCGGGCTTGTGTCTTCCGAGCGCGCGGCCACGCTCTATAGTGCGCCGGTTCTCATGAAAGGTGGATGCATGCGATCGATGTGGACGGCGGCCCTGGTGTTCGCGCTCGGCGCGACGGGCGCCCAGGCGCAGGACTCGAAGTCGGCGAAGAAGCCCGCGGCCAAGGCCGCACCGGCGACTCCGGCCGCCGCGCCGGCGGCGCCCGCTGCGCTGTCCGAGGAGGACCAGCAGACCCTCTACACACTCGGTCTCTCCATTGGCCGTGATTTGTCCCTCTTCGCGCTGTCGCCCGAGGAGCTGAAGGTGCTGCAACAGGGCCTGTCCGACGGACTCGGTGGAAAGACGTCCGACATCGATCCGAAGGAGCAGGCGCAGCGGGTTCAGGCCTTCGCCAAGAGCCGACAGGCCCTTGCGGGCAAGGCAGCGCTGGAGCGCGCCGCCAAGGAGCCCGGCGCGGAGGTGCTTCCCTCCGGCGTCGTCTACAAGCAGGTCCAGGCGGGAACCGGCCGCAGCCCGCGCGCCGTCGACACCGTCAAGGTCCACTACGAGGGCCGGCTGGTGGACGGCACCATCTTCGACACCTCCGCCCGCCGCGGAATCCCCGTCGAGTTCCCGCTCAACGGCGTCATCCCCTGCTGGACGCAGGGCGTGGCGAAGATGAAGGTGGGCGGCAAGGCGAAGCTCACCTGCCCCGGCAACACCGCCTACGGCGAGCGGCCGCCGTCCGGCTCGCGCATCCCGCCCAACGCCGTCCTCACCTTCGACGTCGAGCTCATCGACATCCCCGGCGACACGTCCCGGCAGCCGTAGGTCAGCGACTCAGGGCGGCCTCGGCGGCGCGGAGCAACGGCTCCGCGCTCACCGGGGCCCCGGTCGCATGAATCATCCACTGGTCCGGCGTCACCGAACCGTAGGTGGCCATGCGTTCGAACTCGGCGCCCAGCGGTCCCTTGCGCTTCAGGTGCTCTTCAATCTGGAACGCGATGAGGTGGCCCAGCGGATAGTCGGGCAGGTAGAGCGGATAGCTGATCATGTGGCTGTAGACGGCCAGCAGCGTGCTCCCCTCCCCGCCCAGCACCGGCGCGAAGTACTGGTTCCACACGTCGCGCGCGATGCCCACCACCGCCTCGCGAAGCTGGGCTGGCGTGGCATCCGGGTGCGCGTACATCCAGTGCCACACCGACATGTCCACCAGCGCGATGCCCGCGCGCTCCCACGTCTGCCACAGCTCGCCGAGCACCCGCTCCCGCTCGCTCGCCGCGTCCGGCTTGCCCAGTCCGAGCAACTCCAGGTCCCGCGACTGGAACACGAAGGCCAGCGCCTCCGTGAAGGCGTTGTTGGGCACCCCCGCGAGCAGCGTGTGGTCCACGCCGTAGAGGCTGAACACCTGCTCCACGTTGTGCCCCAGCTCGTGCACCGCGATGTTGTAGCCCTTGTAGTCCATGCCCCCTTCTCCACGCGCGTGCGCAGCCGGGGAAGTCGCCTCGCCGGAGCGCCGGCTGTGCGTGCCCCGCTCCGCGCGACGCGTCCACGCGAATTCGCTCCGCCAGCCACACGGCCTTCGCCTTCGTGAAGCCCATGCCCTGGAGGATGCGCGGCAGGTCCTTCGCGAACGCCTCCGCCGTGGGGTAGCGCTTGCGCGTCAGCGCATCCAGTTCGGACTCCTTCCGCTTGCCGCCCGGATTGAAGCCCGAGTACCAGAGGTCCTGCGGCTCCAGCTTCCGGCCCAGGCGCGCTTCAATCTCCTTCGCCACGCGCGGCACCAGCGGTGACTCCAGTACCTGTGTCAGCAGGGCCCGGACGCGCGCCTCAGGCAGCTCGCGGCCCAGCTCGAAGCTCCGGGCGATTCGCGTGGGCGCCACCGGCACGTAGGGGTCCGCCTGACGCGCCGCCTGGAAGGTGGCCAGCAGGTGCGCGTAGCGCGTGTCCGGCTCCGGCGAGGCATCCGGCTTCGTCGTGCGCGCGGGCGCATCCGCCTCCACCGTCTGCGGCGGCGCCACCGTGACGGTGTTGGTGAAGGGGTCCCAATCCAACCGCGGGTTGTCGATGACGGCCGCGGGAATCGTCTGCGTGATGATGCGCTCCATCACCTGGACGATCATCCGCTGCTTCAGCGCGCCCGTCGCCGCGTCGGAATAATCACCCTTCAGCTCGTCACGCAGGTTCCAGTGGCTGATGAGCCGCAGCCCCTTTGGGAAGGGGCGCCGCCCCTGCGCATCCACCAGGTGATGCATCCAGATGTTGTATTCGGCGATGTACAGGTTGGCCGCGGCGATGGCGCGCGAGGACGCCTGTTCAATCTCCGCGGGGACGCGCTGGTTGAAGCGCCCGGCCAGCCGCGTCTCGGCCCACTGCCGCCGTGTCCATGACGGCCCCTGCTCCACGCGCTCCGCCAACGTGGTGAGCGGGAAGTTGAGCAACACCACGAACCCCACGCGTGCGCGGAACAGGTCCGTGGTGACGTGGGCGGCCGGATCATACGCCGCCACCAGGGGCTCCACCGGCAGCAACGGCCCCAGGTCCAGGTCGGTGTACCACTGGAGCTCACGCCCGATTTCGTACAGGTGCCCGTCGAGCTGCTCGAACAGCCGCTCCAGCCGCTGGAAGGTCGCGTCGAGCGCGCTCGGATCGGACAGGAACTGTTCACGTGCGAACGCCGCGAGGTCTCCGTCCTCCGGCCGCCACATCGCCGCCACCTGATCCACGCCCCGCTCGATGCGGGCCCGCTGCGCCTCGCCGTGCCGCGTCACGAGCTCCGCCTTCAGCGCCGCCACGTCGAACGTGGACGTCATGGCGGGGGCCTCCTTCTCCGGGACGTTGGCAGGGGGTGGTGCCTTGGACGACGCGGCCGGGAGGGCGGCCGTGCCCGTGCTCGACGGTACGGCTGGCGTGGTGGAGCAACCCAGCGCGGCGAGAATGGGCAACAGACAGACGCGTGAGCGGCGGAACTTCGTCGACAAGGGCACGGAGCGCTCTCCAGAAAGCACGAAGGGCCCGACCCCGTGGGGCCGGACCCTCATGATGCATCAGAAGCAGTTCGAACGACGCTCGGCTCAGGCCGCGCGGACGTTCTGGGCCTGCAGGCCCTTGGGGCCGCGGGTCACTTCGAACTCCACCTTCTGGCCCTCCTGGAGGGTGCGGAAGCCATCCATGTTGATGGCGGTGTGGTGGCAGAACACGTCCTCACCACCACCGTCCTGGGTGAGGAAGCCGAAACCCTTCGCATCGTTGAACCACTTCACGGTACCAGTAGCCATTTGCTCTCTTCTTCTTTCGTCACGGACGCGAATATCCGCCGTCCGGTCCTACGAGCGAACCCGCCTAGACGGCTGCAATTTAAGCGTGGCCGCCCGGCGCGTCTACTCCAGACCGTCACCAACCGCACTTCTGGCCCTTGTTCTGCGCCTGGAGCCAGGTGCGCAGCGGGCTGAAGTAGTCGAGCAGCGGCGTGGCATCCATCTGCCGGGTTCCCGTCATGGCCTGGAGCGCGTCGGGCCACGGCTTGCTCGCGCCCAGCTCCAACATGGCCTGGAGCCGCTTGCCGGCCTCCTTGTTCCCATAGATGGAGCACTCGTGGAGAGCGCCCTGGTAGCCGGACGCCTCGCAGAGCGCCTTGTGGAACTGGAACTGGAGGATGCGCGCCAGGAAATACCGCGTATACGGAACGTTTGCAGGCACGTGGTACTTGGCCCCCGGGTCGAAGTCCTGCTCCGAACGGGCCACCGGCGCGGCGACGCCCTGGTACTTCTCCCGCAGCGTCCACCAGGACTTGTTGTAGTCCGCCGGCTGCACGCGGCCGGAGAACACCTCCCAGCGCCACTGGTCCACGAGCAGACCGAACGGCAGGAAGGCAATCTTCTCCAGCGCGTCCTTCATCTGAAGGTTGATGAGGTTCTTCTCGTTCTTCGGAACGGCCTTCAGCAACCCCGCCTGCTGCAGGTAGCCCGGGGTGATGGACAGCGTGAGCGCGTCACCAATGGCCTCGTGGAAGCCGTCGTTCGCGCCGGCCTGATAGAGCACCGGGAGCTGGTAGTAGTACGTGTAGTAGTAGTTGTGGCCCAGCTCGTGGTGGATGGTGACGAGGTCCTCCTCCGTGGGCTTGATGCACATCTTGATGCGCAGGTCGTTGCTGAAGTTCACGTCCCAGGCGCTGGCGTGGCAGACGACGTCGCGGCCTTCCGGCTTGGTGAACTGCGAGCGCTCGAAGAAGCTCGGCGGCAGCTCCTTGAGACCCAGCGAGGTGAAGAACTTCTCACCCAGCTTCACCATGCGCATCGCGTCATACTTCTGCTGCTTCAGCGCCGCGTCCACGTCCAGGCTGGCCTGTCCGGGGAAGGGCTCCACCAGCGGGTAGATGTTGTTCCACTCCTGCGCCCACATGTTGCCCAGCAGGTGCGCGGGAATCGGCTTGCCGTCGGGTACCTTGTCGGCGCCGTACTGCTTCGCCAGACGGCCGCGCACGTAGCAGTGCAGGTCGTCATAGAGCGGCTTCACCTGGCCCCACAGGCGCTGGGCCTCGACCTCGAACTCGGCAGGCGACATGTCATACGCGGAGCGCCACAGCGTGCCCAGGTCGTTGAAGCCGATGTCCTTCGCGCCCTCGTTGGAGATGGACACCAGGCGCTCGTACAGCGGCCGCATGGGACGGGCCACGGAGTGCCAGCCCTGCCACGCGTCCAGCAGCTCGTCGTAGTTGCGGCTCTCCGCGATGACGTCGGACAGCACCTCCAGGTCGCGGCACTTCCCCTTCCCGTCCGGTCCGCAGTACTTGCCCTTGCCGTAGAGGCCCTCCAGCTTCGCCGCCGTGGCGGCCAGCTCGGACCGCCGCTCCGCGTCCGACGGCGCCGGCAGCGCCTGGGACACCTTGAGCAGGTGCAGCATGCGCGCGGTGTCCGCGTCCAACGTCAGGCCCTCGAAGCGCCGTGCCTCCTTGATGGCGCCGTTGACGTAGGCCAGCACCTCTTCGTTGACGAAGGCGGCGTTCTGCTCGGTGTCATCGGTGATGTACGTGGACTTGATCCACTCCGCGGTGGCCTGCTTCGTCCACAGGCGCTTGAGGTCCGCGTTCACCTTCTCCGCGAAGGCCTTCGCCTCTGCCGGCGTGGGCTGCGACGCGGCGGCGGGAGACTCGGCGGGCGTGGGCGCCTCGCGTGTCACTTGCGAATCCTGGGCACACCCCAGGAAGGCGGGCAGCGCCATGACCGCGGCCGCACGCAGGAGGGAATTCAGGGGACGTTTCCGGTTCATGGCCGCGGACCGTAGAAGAACCCGCGACTGATGACACTCCGAAACTGGGTGGTCCCCTCCCGGTTCGGCGCTGGATCTGCCCGGCCGGGTACCGTGCGGGCGCTCCATGCCCGGCCTCCCGTGTCGCCCCACCGCGTTAAACCTTCACCCCATGTTGCTCGGACACATGAAGGACCCCCGCTGGCCCGCATCCGAAGAGACGCTGGCGGACGCTCGTGACTTCCTGATGGCGCTGAAGGATCGCCACGTGGTCGTGGCGCCCCACCCCAGCGTGGACGGGCTCGCCGCAGGGGCGCTGGTGCTCCGCGCGCTCCAGGCCGTGGGAGCGCGGGTCAAGGCGCAGGTACCGGCCAGGGGCGATCATGCCCTCTCGCCAACCTTTCAGCAGCGCCTCCGTGCGGCACAGCCCGACGCATGGGTGGTGCTCGAGATGTCGTCGGATGCGATGGACGACTCCGTCGCTCCGCCGGACCTCCCCACGCTCATCGTGGCGCCCCAAGCGGCCCTGGCTCCGGCTGGCAAGGCGGGCACGACCGTGCTCTCCGCACGGGGATTGGAGCCCGCGGTCAGTTGCAGCCTGCTCACCTACGCGCTCGTGTCGCCCTGCGTGGTGCCGGGCCCGTTGGAATGGCTGGCCGTCCTGGGAACCGTGGCGGACCAGGGCGTGGATGCGCCCATTCCCTTCCTCAAGGACGCCCTCCGCCGGGCGGGACGCACCGCCGTGACGGAATCCGTGGCCTTGCTGAACGCGGCCCGGAAGTCCTCCCGGTACGCGGCACCGCTGGCGTTGGGGGTCCTCCTTCGAGCGGGCAGCGCCACCGACATCACCCGGGGCAACGTCCCTGGCGTCGATACATTGCACGACTGTCGGCTGGAGGTGCAGCGCGAGGTGCTGAGGTGCTCGAAGACGCCACCGCGCATCGCCAGTCCCGTGGCGCTGTTGCTGTTCAGCTCGGAGGCCCAGGTCCATCCGCAGGTCGCGGTGCGCTGGGCCCAGCGGCTCCCCGAGCACATCATCATCGCCGCCAACGCGGGCTACCTGCCGGGCCGCGTGGACTTCGCCGTTCGCAGCCGGACGCCGATGGAGCTCGGAGGGCTCCCGCTCAACGCCACCGGAGGCAGCCTCTCCCGGGAGGACTTCCTCCGCTTCGCCGCCGGACTGGGCTTCAAGGGCTTGCGCGACATCGACGTGGAGCGGCGGGGTACGTTTCCCGGCTGATGCGGTATGACGCGGCCGTGATGCCACGCCCGCTCCTCCCCCTCCTGACGGTCCTCGCGCTCGCCGGCTGCGGCGACACGGCTCCTGACGATGCCGACCCCTGCGAGCGGTTCAGCTTTCCGCTGTCGGCGCCGAGCCCCTCCCACCACCTCGACACCTGCTCGAGCGAAGCGTGTGGCAACGGAGAGAATCCGCCCAACTCCGGCCTCCACTGCGGCAGCGTGGCCCCGTGCGGGAGCGCCTCCGAGCCCGTCGCCCCCTGCCTCTATGTCCACAACCTGGAGCATGGCCACGCGGTGTTCCTCTACAACTGCCCGGATGGCTGTCCGGACGAAGTCGCCAAGCTCGAAGCCGCGGCGGCGACAGCGCCTCGAGGAGGCAATGCCGTCCGCCGGGCCCTCGTCGCGCCGGATCCCACGCTTCCCCGGCGCGTTGCAGCGATGCTGTGGCGCCGGACGTACCTGACGGACTCCGCGGACCCCGAGGCCCTTCGCTGCCTGCTGCGGCTCCAGGACGTCGATGCGCCGGAGCCGAGACTCACCTGCCCCGCGCCCTGAGCCGCACGCGCCGGTACGTGGGCAGGAAGCCGGCGGTGCCCCCTATGCGTCGTCGAATCACGCAACCTCCTCGCGAGATGTCGAACAGGTGAGGAGGTGAAAGGCCGCGGCGCCTTCCTCCGTGAACCCCGCCGACTCGCCCAATCATGACAGGAGGTGTCAACAATCCTCCGTAGTCTCGCCCCTCGGTACGGACATCCCCCAGGAGGCAGGCATGCGGGACATGAAGGATTCACTGAAGGGACGCGTGGCACTGGTCGCGGGCGGCACGCGAGGAGCAGGCCGGGGCATCGCGGTGCAGCTCGGAGCGGCGGGCGCCACCGTCTACGTCACGGGCCGGACGACACGGGCCCAGCGCTCGGAGCAGAACCGGCCAGAGACCATTGAAGAGACCGCCGAGCAGGTGACGGCGGCGGGTGGGCTCGGCATCGCCGTGCAGACGGACCACCTGGTGCCCGAACAGGTCCAGGCCCTGGTGAAGCGCATTGATGGGGAACAGGGCCGGCTCGACGTGCTCGTCAACGACATCTGGGGCGGCGAGTCCATCTTCGAGTGGAACAAGAGCGTGTGGGAGCACTCGCTCGAAAAGGGGCTGCGGCTGCTCCGGCTGGGCGTGGACACGCACCTCATCACCAGCCACTTCGCCCTGCCGCTGCTCATCCGCCGCCCGGGAGGACTCGTGGTCGAGGTCACCGACGGCACCGCCGACTACAACGCGACGAACTACCGCATCTCCACGTTCTACGACCTCGCGAAGGCCTCCGTGCTCCGGCTGGCCTGGAGCCAGGCTCGAGAGCTCAGGCCCCATGGCGCCACCGCCGTCGCGCTGACGCCGGGCTGGATGCGCTCCGAAGGCATGCTGGAGCACTTCGGCGTCACCGAGGCGAACTGGCGCGACGCGACGGTGAAGGAGCCCCACTTCGTCATCTCGGAGACGCCGGCCTATGTCGGCCGAGCCGTGGCCGCGCTGGCATCGGACGCGGACAAGGCCCGGTGGAACGGACAGTCCCTGTCCAGCGGCCAGCTCGCGCGCGTCTACGGCTTCACGGACCTGGATGGCAGCCAGCCCGATGCCTGGCGCTACGTCGTCGAGGTCCAGGACGCGGGCAAGCCCGCCGACGCCACGGGTTACCGGTAGACATTGCCCAGGGTGGGTCTTCCAGGACCACGACCCAGGTGCTATTGATTTTCTCGCAATACTCGTTTTGCGGCCATCCCTGTCCGCGACACCCCTTGCGAGGAGACACCTTTGAGACACCTGAGAGCCTCGGTCCCCATGGCACTGCTGGGCCTGCTGGCGGCGTGCGGCGGCCCGGTGGAATCGCAGCCCGAAGTCGAGGTCGCCACCACCGAGTCCGCGCTGAACTGCGACTCGATGAGCCGGGCCGTCCATCACCGCATCAAGCCGGCGAATGGAGACAGCCTCTACACGCTCAACGCGAACGAGGCCGCCAACGCCGCCACCACCTGGGGCTACACGGAAGACCGGGGCGTGGCCTTTCTCGCCGCGGCCTCCACGGGGACGGGGCTGTCCCCCGTCTACCGCATCTACAGCCCCAGCCGGCAGGAGCACTTCTGGACCATTGATGAGGCCGAGCGGAACGACCTCATGCAGAACGGGGGCTACACGACGGACGAGAACGTCGGCTTCTACGCGTCGAAGACGGCCGCGTCATGCCTCGTTCCGGTGTACCGCTTCTCCAACACCTCGCTGCGCAAGCACCGCTTCGCCATCACCGAGGCCCAGCGCGACGCGCTCGCCTCCACCGGCTGGGTCAACCAGGGCATCAAGTTCTACGCCGCCCCGGAGTCCGCGCCTCCGGTCGACACGAAGTTCACCTTCGCCGTCATCCCCGACACGCAGAACGAGGTCCTCACCACGCCCCCCACGCGACTCACGCACCGGCTCCAGTGGCTGGTGGACAACCGGAGCTCGCTCGACCTGCGCTTCGTGCTGCACACGGGCGACGTCGTGAACTGGGACACGCCGGACCACATCCAGTACGTGCGCGCCAGCGAGGCCACCGAGATTCTGGACGCCGCCGGCCTGCCCTACATCTACGCCATTGGCAACCATGACACCGCGGCCGTGTGCCCCGGCGGCAGCGCCTGCCCGGGCAACGTCAACGCCAACCTGCGCGACACCAGCACCTTCAACGCGCACTTCCCGCTCACGCGCTTCACCGCGCTGGGTGGCGTCTACGAGCCAGGGAAGATCGACAACTCCTACCACACGTTCTCCGCCGGTGGCCTGGACTGGCTGGTGGTCAACCTGGAGCTGTGGGCCCGCACGGGCGCCGTGGACTGGGCGAAGACGGTGCTGGCGCAACATCCGCGTCACAACGTCATCATCAACACCCACTCCCACCTGAATGGCAGCGGCGCCATCGAACAGAGCAACGGCGGCTATGGCAACAACAGCCCGCAGTACGTGTTCGACCAGCTCATCAAGCAGTACGCCAACGTGCGGTTCGTCTTCTCCGGGCACACGGGCAATGCCGCGTACCGGACCAACACGGGGGTCCACGGCAACACCATCCACCAAATCCTGACGGCGTACCACGAGAACACATCGAACCTGACGCGGTTGGTGGAGGTGGACACGGCGGCCAACACCTTCTCCACGCGGGTGTACTCGCCGATGACGAACGCGGAGAAGCAGGACGGCTCTAAATTCACCATCAGTAACGTGAGCTGGGTCCGCTGATGCTCTAGGGTAGGCGGGCTGTGACGTCCACGCCCGCCTCCCCTGCCCTCGTCTCCCGTGATCGCATCCGAGCCATCGACTGGCTCCGGGGCATCGCGGTGCTCTTCATGGTCCAGACGCACACCCTGGCCTTGCTCACGCCCGAGCTGCGGCAGAGCGAATGGGTGGCGCGGCTGCTGCGCGTCGACGGGCTGGTGGCCCCCGCGTTCATCTTCTCCGCCGGCTTCGCCACCGCCCTGATGATGGTCCGCAGCGCCGCCAGCGGCGTGCTTCGCGAGCGCGTCCACCGCAACCTCCGCCGCGCTGGCGAGGTGCTCGCGGTGGCCACCCTGGTCAACTGGGCGTGGTTCCCCTGCTGCGCGAGCCCCAGTGGATCTTCCGCATGGACATCCTCCAGTGCGTGGGCCTGTGCCTGCTCATCGTCCTGCCGGTGGCCGCGCTGCTCTCCGCGCGCCCCAAGGTGCTGAGCACCGGCGCCTTCGTGCTGGCCATGGCGACGTTCGCCGTGTCGCCCCTGGGGGAACAGGTGGATGGCCCCTGGGCCACGCTGACGGAGAAGTCCTCCTTCGCGCCCTTCCCGCTGCTGCCCTGGCTGGGCTACGCGTGGCTGGGCGTCTTCGCGGGAACGGTGGCGGGCGCCTGGGGCCGCGCCGGGCTCATCAAAGCGCTGCTGGTGCTGATGGGGCTGGGCTTCACGGGCGCGGTGCTCGGTGACTTCCTCTACGGCCTCTACCCACCCCACCGCTTCTTCGTCGCCAATCCCTCCAACGCGGCGGCGCGCTTCGGCTGGGTCAGCACGGTGCTGCTCGTGTTGACGTGGCTGGAGGCCCGGGTCCCGGTGAATGCAGCGCCGTCCCGGCTGCGGCGCTTCGTGGAGGTGTTCGGCACGTCGTCGCTGTCCGCGTACTTCTTCCACGAGATGCTGCTCTTCTACCGGCTGGGCGGCGTCTTCTCCTTCCAGCGCTTCTGGGGAGACCGCAGCGGCTGGCTCCAGTACTGGGTGCTGACGGCCGTCATCATCGGCCTCACCTTCGGGCTGTGCGTCGCACTGGACCGACTGGAGCGCGTGCTGCGGCCCGCGCTCCGGAACCTCTCGGGGCGGCTGTTCCGGCAGGACCAGCACGCCCCCGCCGGGCGCTGA
Source organism: Myxococcus sp. MxC21-1 (assembly GCF_032612255.1). Taxonomy (NCBI): domain Bacteria; kingdom Pseudomonadati; phylum Myxococcota; class Myxococcia; order Myxococcales; family Myxococcaceae; genus Myxococcus; species Myxococcus sp. MxC21-1. The sequence goes on along the minus strand of NZ_CP123278.1, from coordinate 4,077,723 downwards.
CTCAGTGACCCGCGGCGGATAACGACTCGAAGGCGGCGATGACCTCCTTCGGCGCCTGCACCAGTTCGATGAGCACGCCCTCTCCGCCGAAGGGGAACTGCTCGCTGCCCTTGGGGTGGATGAAGCAGATGTCGAAGCCCGCGGCGCCCTTGCGGATGCCGCCGGGGGCGAAGCGAAGGCCCTGGGACTCCAGCCACTGCACGGCCACGGGCAGGTCGTCCACCCAGAGGCCCACGTGGTTGAGCGGCGTCTCGTGGACGCGGGGCTTCTTCTCCGGATCCACGGGCTGCATCAAGTCCACCTCCACCTTGAAGGGGCCCGCGCCCGCGGTGACGATGTCCTCGTCCACGTTCTCGCGCTCGCTGCGGTAGGTGCCGTGGGGCGTCAAGCCCAGCAGGTCGACCCAGAGCTTGCGGAGCGGCGCCTTGTCCGCGCCTCCAATGGCGATCTGCTGGACACCCAGAATTCGAAATGGCCTGGCGGTCTGCATGGCGCGGCACCCTGTCAGACAGAGGTGCTCCAGACAAGGACGCCCGGCCCGGGTGTTCGCCGGAAAATTCATCCGGCTTTAGACCCTTTCTCGCGGGCCATGCGTTTTCGGGAGGCGACCTACTCACCGACCTTGGAGCCCCGATGTCCCCCTTCTCGCTGAAGCGCCAACTGACTGTCTGGGGAAGTGCCCTTCTCGTCGCCAGCACCCTGCCCGCGTGCCACAACCGGAGCCCCGCCGCCGACGAGCGCCCGAGCCAGGGGGCCGCACAGTCCGTTGCCAGGGATGACGACGCCGCGCCCGTTCCTGAGGGAGAGGAGTACGTCGCGGACCGGGTCAGCGCCGAGCATTCCGTGGCAGCCCCGGCCCCTGCGCCCCCCGGCTTCCGCGCTCGCCGGGCCCGTTGCGCGCGCACCCGCGCCGGAAGCCGCCAAGAAGGTCTCCCTGGGCAAGGCCGAACTGCATCGCCGCGAACCGGGGCCCATGAAGCTGTCCGCTGACGCCTTGGCGGGCGCGCCCCTCGAGTCCAAACCACAAGACGCCGCTCCCGCGGGCGGAAACACCTTCGAGGCCTGGAAGGCCAACGCCTTCGTCGAGACGGCCAAGGACCCGCTCTCCACGTTCGCCGCGGACGTGGACACCGCGTCGTATACGGTGTCGCGCCGCTACCTCGTCAACGGCCAACTCCCGCCCGCCTCCGCCGTCCGCGTGGAGGAGTTCGTCAACTACTTCAAGTTCCGCTACGCGCCCCCGGAGACGGGCGCCTTCGCGGTGCACCTGGAGGGCGCGCCCTCACCCTTCGACGCCAAGCGCCACTTCCTGCGCGTGGGCGTTCAGGGCAAGGTGGTCTCGCGCTCGCAGCGCAAGCCCGCGCACCTCGTGTTCCTCGTGGACACCAGCGGCTCCATGCACTCGGAGGACAAGCTGCCGCTCGCGAGGGAGGCCATCAAGGTCGCCGTCAAGAACCTCAACGAGAACGACACCGTCGCCATCGTCACCTATGCGGGCAACACCCGGGACGTGCTGCCGCCGACGCCCGCCACCGACGTGAAGAGCATCCACGCCGCGCTCGACTCGCTCACGGCCGGTGGCGGCACGGCGATGGGCTCCGGCATGGAGCTGGCCTACCGCCACGCCGTGAAGAAGGCCTCCGGCAGCGTGGTGTCCCGCGTCGTCGTCCTCACCGACGGTGACGCCAACATCGGCCGCAACGTGAGCGCCAACGCCATGCTGGACAGCATCCACAAGTACACGGCCGAGGGCGTCACCCTCACCACCGTGGGCTTCGGCATGGGCAACTACCGCGACGACCTGATGGAGAAGCTCGCGGACAAGGGCAACGGCAACTGCTTCTACGTGGACAGCCTGCGCGAGGCGAAGAAGGTGTTCGAGACGCAGCTCACCGGCACGCTGGAGGTCATCGCCAAGGACGTGAAGTTCCAGGTGGAGTTCAACCCCGCCGCCGTCCGCCGCTACCGGCTGGTGGGCTATGAGAACCGCGACGTCGCCGACCACGACTTCCGCAACGACAAGGTGGACGCAGGCGAGATTGGCGCCGGCCACAACGTCACCGCCGTGTACGAGGTGGAGCTGACGGGTGAAGCCACCGAACCGCTGGCCACCGTCCGGGTCCGCGCCAAGGCACCCAACGGCACCGAGGCCTCCGAGCGCGAATTCCCCTTCGAGCGCACGAAGCTGCGTGACACGCTGGCGCAGGCGTCGCCGGACTTCCGCTTCGCCGTCGCCGTGGCCGCCACCGCCGACGTCCTCCGCGACAGCCCCTCCGCGGAGGGTTGGAGCCTGGCCACGGCCGAGAAGCTGGCCGAGGGCGCCACCGAGGGTGACGCCGACCGCAAGGAGTTCGTGCGGCTGGTGACGCAGGCCCGCGCCCTCAAGGGCGCCTCCGTCCGGGGCCGCTGACACCGGGGCGCAAGCCCGCATACACGTCGGGGTGGAGGGTGCCCGGGGCCCTTCCACCCCGATGCCGTTTTTGCGGGGTATGCTGAGCGGCCATGCGCCCCCTTCGCTCGAAGTCCCGACACTTCCTCCTCCCTGTCGCCGCGGTGTTCATCGCCTGTGGCGGTTGCAGTGACGACCCGTCTGGCGGCGGCGCGCCGCTGGGCGAGGAGCAACAGGGCATCGCCACCTTCTACGACGCCACCGGCTCCGGCAATTGCAGCTACGAGCCGACGGGTGACTTGATGGTGGCCGCCATGAACACGCCCCAGTACGCCAACAGCGCGGCCTGTGGGCAGTGCGTGGACATCACCGGGCCCAAGGGCTCGGTCCGCGTGCGCATCGTGGACCGCTGCCCGGAGTGCGAATCCGGCCACCTGGACCTGAGCCGGCAGGCCTTCGCCCGCATCGCGGAGATGGAGCAGGGCCGCGTCAACATCACCTGGACGCCGGTGTCCTGCGACGTGGCGGGGAACATCGAGTACCACTTCAAGAACGGCAGCAATCCCTGGTGGACCGCCATCCAGGTCCGCAACCACCGCCTGCCCATCCAGAAGCTGGAGTGGCGGCGCGGTACCGGCGGATGGCAGGACGTCCCGCGCGAGAGCTACAACTACTTCGTCAACTCGAGCGGCATGGGCGACGGTCCCTTCTCCGTACGCGTCACCGCCGTGGATGGCCAGCAACTGGAAGACACGCTGGACAGAGTCCTCGACAACCGCACTGCCGAGGGCTCTGGCCAGTTCCGCTAGCGCGCGGCGCGCGGTTCAGCGCCGCAGCATGGAGCGCAACAGCTCCAGGGCCTCGGTGACGTTCTGCCAGACCTGGAGCGACTTCATGACGCCCTCGCCCTCGCCCTGGATGGCGCGGCGCGAAGCGCGCTCCAGCGGGAGCAGCACGCCCTCCACCAGCTCGATTTGACGGCTCAGCTCGGCGGGTGACGGCCCCGTGAGCGCGGTGCGCTGCAAGGCCTCCGCAGGCACGTTGGCGGACACATTCACGGGACGCTCCGCCAGCGCGGTGATGGCGCGGGAGAGCTGCTCCATGTACGCGCCGAAGTCGGGTGAAGCCATCGGTGCAGCCATGCGCACGGTGGGCGCGGACTCCGGCGGCTCCGCGGGGCGCTCGGCCTGCGCCGCCACCCGCTCCGTGAGCGCCTTGAGCAGGTGCGCCATGTGCTTGAGATATGGCGTCAGGTCCGGCCCCGCGGCCACGGGCGCGGCGACGACGGGCGCCGGGGTGGCCTTCGCGGCCTTCACGGACTCGCGGCCCACCTTCGCCACCTCCAGCACGGCCTCGCGCAGGGATTCCAGGCGAGGCAGCACCTCCACCACCGGCCCCGGCTGCTCGTCACGCGCCTGGCTGGCAGAGACGTGGTTGGCCGCCTGCACCACCGCGTCCCGCACCGCCCCCAGCTGCTCCTCGATGCCGCTGAGCTGACCGGTGACGCGGGCCACGGGGTCGTCGTCCTTGCCGCCCATGCGCTTCACGCGCGCGAAGCCCTGCTTGATGTCCTCCCAGCGCTTCGCCTTCTCCGGCGTCAGGCGCCCGCGCATCTCCGCCAGCTTGAGCAGGTTCTGCTCCGCCGCCGTCGTCAGCGTCTGGGACTCGCCCTGGTAGTGGTCGTCGATGAGCCGCTCGAGCTCGTCGTCGGTCATCGCGGAGACAATCTTCTCCGTCAGCTTGTTCATGTTGCGGTAGCTGCCCTGCAACTTGAACGCGGGCTCGGAGCGGAAGCGCTCATCCTGCGCCGCCGAGGCGATGTACTGCAGGTTCACCTTCAGCAGCACCGACTGGGCCCGGAACATGCGCTGGAACACCGCGATGATTTCCTGGAGCTCCGCCGCCGCGTAGCCGTGCTTCAGCTCGCCCGTCTGGACCTCCTCGCCCTGCGCCATGCGAATGAGGCGGTGCGTGTCCGCCGGGTCGCGCGTGGCCAGCGGCGCCGTCACCGTGTTCGACGTGAGCGCGTTCTCGATGTAGCTGAGCGCGAACAGGTGCTCCTTGCCGTCGAGGATGTCACCCAGGTTGTAGGTGTCCGCGCGGTTGGCGAGCATGTCCGGGATGCGGAAGCGCTCACCCGTCTCCGTGTACGGGTTGCCGGCCATGACCACGCAGAACTTCTTCCCGCGCAAGTCATAGGTGCGCGTCCGGCCGTTCCACACGCCTTCCACGCGGCGCTGGCCGTCGCACAGGGAGATGAACTTCTGGAGCAGCTCCGGGTCCGTGTGCTGGATGTCGTCGAGGTAGAGCATCACGTTGTTGCCCATCTCGAAGGACAGGTTGATGCGCTCCACTTCCTGCCGGGACGTGGCGTTGGGCGCCTCGGCCGGGTCCAGCGACTTCACGGAGTGACCCAGGGCCGGGCCGTTCACCTTCACGAAGGTGAGCCCCAGACGGCTGGCGACGTACTCCATCAGCGTCGTCTTGCCGTAGCCCGGAGGCGACATGAGCAGCAGCATGCCCATGCGGTCCGTGCGCTTGCCCTCACCCGCCGCGCCCAGCTGCTTCGCCAGGTTGGCGCCGATGAGCGGCAGGTACACCTCGTCGATGAGCCGGTTGCGCACGAAGGACGACAGCACCTTCGGCGTCAGCTCCTCCAGGCGCAGCTTGCGGCGCTCGCGCTCCAGCAAGTCCCTCAGCAGCGCACGGTACGCCTGGTACTGGGGCACCCGCACCTGCCGGAACTCGCCCAGGCGCGCCAGGAACTCGTCCAGGCGCAGCGGCAGCTTCCGGTCCTGGATGCGCGAATGGTTGCCCAGCAGCGCGGAGACCTCGGTGGCCGTCAGCGCGCCCGCCGTCTCGCGGTCCAGCTTGGAGCCGGTGAGCAGCAGCACCGCCGTCTCCAGCGCCACATGGACGGAATCCCCCGGACCGCCCTCGCGCTGCGCGAGGTAGCCGTCCAGCCACACCCGGGCGAGCTCCAGCCGGGCGCCCAGGTCCTTCTCCAGGCCGCGCAGGTCGTCCTCGAACGCGGACCGCGTCCCGTGCCGGTCGAGCTCATGCAGGAACGCGTCCCGCAGCGCCACCGCCTCGCCGCTGGTGGTGAAGCGCGGGTGCTCCGCGCCCAGCTCCTCGACGAGGTAACGGCCCGCCTGCCGCGGCTCGGCCGGCGAGTGCGCCAGGCCGTTCGCGGTGAGGAACGTGGCGATGCGCTCGCCCAGTGCCTCGCCCACCTCCGCCATGCTGCCGCCGGACGCGAAGGTGGTGCGCAGCCGCGCCAGGCTGCGCGCGCGCCGCTGGAACACGGTGCGGGCCGCCTCGTCCGCGTCGAAGGCCCAGTACAGCGCCGCCCAGGCGCGCGGCACCGGCGCGAAGCGCAACAGGCCGGCGCCCTGGTGCAGGCCCAGCAACTTCTCCAGGATGGAGACCGCGTCCGCATCATGGACGCCGCGCTCGTAGCCCTCGTCGAAGCGGTCGGCCGCGTACGCGCGCACCTTCTCCAGCAGCGTGCCGCCGATGAGCGCCTCGTGCAGCGCATCCAGCGACTGGCCACGCTTGCCATCCTCAGCGTCCGCCAGGAGGCAGCCCGCGAGGTACTCGGAGCGGTAGACGGCCGGCGACTCGGAGACCAGGTGCTGCTCCCAGAGGTCGCGGTACTTCAGCAGCTCCGCGTCATCCACCTTCTGCGCGTAGTCCGTGCCGGTGAGCTGGAGATACAGCTCCCCGTCGCGCGGAAGCAGCGTCAGGTCCAGCGGCTGCGTGTTGACGTTGAAGCGGTACGTCCCCAGCTTGATGACGTTGTCGCCATCCGCGAACAGGTCCTGCCGGTCCCGGAGGGCGCGCAGCGCGTCCTGCTTGGCGGACTTCACGCGCGACATCACCTCGTCCGCGCGGACGCTGTCCTGAAGCTCCATCAGCTGGTCGGCCAGCTGGCGCAGCTTGAGGATCATCGCGTCGGAGGCGTAGTAGCCGTTGAGCTCGTCGTCCGTCTTGAAGGACTTGGCCCGGCGCTGCACGCCCTGGAGGATGCGCTCCGCGGCCCCGAAGAGGCTCTGCGCGCGGCGCTGCCGCTCGTCCAACAGGGACTGCTTGCGCGCGCCAAAGGCCTCCAGCAGCTCCTCGCGCTTCTGGGTGATCTGCTCCAGGAACTCGTCGAACTCGCCGAAGCGGCCCTCCAGCTCCTCCAACTGCACGGTGAGGCGGGACATCGCCTCGTCGCAGCGCTCCGGGCTGTCCGCCTGCGACAGCGAGCTTTCGATGCTCTGCCCCAGCAGCTTGAACTGCGCGCCGAACTCCGCGCGCTTCTCCCGGCCGGACAGCTCCTTGCGCTTGGCCGCGAGGCTGGCGCGCACGCGGTTGAGGCGGCTGAACAGCTCGGAGATGCCCTCCAGGATGCGCGCACGGGCCAGCGGGTCACCGACCTGGAGACCGCCAACGACCTCGCCCAGGACCTCCAGGCCGTGGGCCGTCCTCTCCACGTCCTCGCCCAGGGGCGCCAGCTCCACGGACGTCTGCACCGGCTCCAGCTGCGCCAGCAGCTCGTCCAGACGCGAGGCCAGCGGCGCCAGCGCCTCGCCCGTCTGGAGGAACTCCACGCAGGCCGTGCTGACCCGGTCGGACGCCTCCACCACCGCGGTCTCCAGGACGTCCACGCGTCCCAGGTCCATGTAGCGGATGTCCCTCAACGTAATCAGGTGCCCGCGCTGCTTGCGCAGGTCCGCCAGCGCCTGCATGAAGGCTTCCGCGTGCGTGAGGTTCTCCGGCTGGACGCGCAGCAGCAGCGTCTCCTGCTCCACCTCCGCGGCCGCCAGCGACTCGGTGGCGCGCTTCTGCATCGCGACCACCTTCTCGAACTCATCGATGATGAGCTCGGCGGTGCGCCGCAGGGTCTCCACCGGTTCCTGGAGGCCCGTCTCCTCATGGCCCAGCCAGTAGTACGCGTCCAGCGCGCGGGTGGCCGAGGACACCAGGTCCTCATACGTGCGCCGGGTGGGCTTCTCCGACTTCGCGATCCGCTGAATCGTCAGCGCGTCGGAGATGCCGCGCACCAGCTCCGCGTTGCCCACCTTGCCCAGGTAGCCCGGGGCTGGCGGCGTCCCCGCCGCGTGCTCCGCGGATACGAACGGGGTCTGCCACACCTGCATCGGGTGGACGCGCGTGGGCTCATCCGACGCGGAGCGGAAGATGACGAGCTGCCCGTCGGAGAACAGGCTCATGCCGTGCGCGACCAGGGGGTTCTGCACCTCCTTGCGCACCAGGTTGTACGGGAAGAGGACGTAGCACCCGTCCGTCCGCCGGTGGAAGATGTAGAGCACGTCCTCGCCGTTGGGCGAGCGGATGGCGCGCTTGAACTCCATGCCTTCCGACGCCGCGGCGCCGTCGAAGACCTTGAAGTCCCCTGTCTGGAGGTAATAGCCGCCCGGGAAGACGATGCCCTGGTCCTCCGGCAGCCGCACGCACGCCTGACCCATGGCGTCGATGCGAACCACGTGCTGCGTGCGCGAGTTGAAGACGAGGTAGCGGTGCGTCTTCTCCCGGAACGGCAGCACCCGCAGCAGGATGAGCGTGCCCACCTGCGCCCAGGCGAACTCGGCGTCGTCCAGCGACTGGTCCGGGTCGTCCACGGGCTCGCTGTAGATACCCATGCCGGTGGAGGTGTTGTCCTCCACCTTGATGGTGAGGTCGCCCTTCACCGTCTCCACGAACACCTGGTCCAGCACGTTGACGTGCGGGTGCTGGCCGGTGACGTAGTTGTCCCGCGTGGCCACCGTCCACTCGAAGTCGTGCGACGGCGGGAAGACATGGTCGCGCTCGCCCTGGTTGTCCAGGTAGGTGGCGCGGCCCTCCAGGTCCAGGCTAAAGCGGAAGACCTTGATGTCGCGCAGCGACTGACCCGTCTGGAAGACGGCCAGCAGGCGCGAGTCCAGCTTGCGAATCTGAAGGAGCTTCGCGTCCTTGTAGTACTTGTAGAGCTCGCCGAAGTCCTTCACGAAGCGCGGGTCCGCCAGGAACCCGCCGGCCTCGGAGTTGGACACGGCGGAGAAGTCGTACCCGTCGGCCGTCTTCTCGAACTTGTGCAGGGAGAACACGTCGGACACCGACGTCTCCCGCTTCAGACCGATGAAGACGTTGTAGCCAAAGAGCAGGTACTTGCCGACGCTGGCGATGTCGCACGGGACGCAGTTGTGCTCGGTGCGCACCCGCTCGTTGCCGATGACGGTCAGCTCGGTCCCACCGAAGAGCGCCTTGCGCCGCCCGTTGAGGTCCGTCGCCTTCGCGCCCAGCACATCCGCCTGCGACAGGAGCCGCGAACGGATGACCTCGTAGCTGCCGCCTTCCAGCGCCGCCTCGCCCGCGGGCGCCGCGCCCTTGCCACCGTCAGTTGCCATGAGTGTTCACCGGAAATGCGAAGACCCCCACCCCCGCACCCTCCCGAGCGGAGGGGCGCCACCCCGGAGGGGAGGCCGGAGTGAGGATCGTCTTACGGCCGTGCCACCGCCGCCTGTTCACGGCGGTGGCCCATTGGGACTGTCAGCCCTGCTTGTCGACCGTGCCCGGACGCGCCACGTCTTCCACCAGCGCCTTGAGGCCAGCGGAGGTCGCGGCCACGGGGCTGGCCGCCATCTTGTGCAGCAGCGCGGCCACGGCCAGGTTCTGCGCGTCGTTGCTCAGGCCCGGCTTGGAGAGAATCTCCTTCAGGTCGGCCGGCAGGTCCTTCTCGCCGTTGAGGTAGCCGCCCAGCGCCGTCTTCAGCGCCTCGCCGTGGTCCAGCGCGCCGTCCACCGCGGTGCCGAACGACACCGCCTTGACGAAGCGCTCGAAGAACTGGCCGTCGCCACCGACGATGTTGAACTTCGCGTTGGCGAACGCCTTGGCCAGCACCTCGGCCTGCGCGTGCGCGATGTCCTTCTTCGCGCGGATGGCCTCCAGCTCCACGTCGCGCTCCTTGTTGAGCTTGAGGCGGAACTCCTCGTGCTCGCGGCCGACGCCGTCCATCAGCTTCATGGACGCGGCCTTCTCCGCCAGACCACGGGCCTCGGCCAGCAGCTTCTCCTGGATGGCAGCGGCCTCGGCGAGCTGCTTCTCGCGCGTGGCAATGGCCTCCGCCTCGCCGCGCTTCTGGATGGCGCTGGCTTCCGCCTCCAGCACGCGCGCCTGAGCCAGGCCCTTCTCCTGCGCACCCGCGGCCTCCGCCAGCAGCTTCTCGCGGACGATGTTCGCCTCCGCGTGGCCCTGCTTCTCGATGGCTCCCGCCTCGGCTTCCTTCACGCGGACGTTGACCATGCCGAGCTTCTCCTGCGCCTGCGCGTCGGCCTCTTTCACGCGGACCTCGGCCAGGCCCTCGGCGGCGGCCTCGGCCTGGACGCCCTCGGCAAGACGGACCTTCGCCTTCGCCGTCTTGTCAGCGGCCTCCAACTCGGCCTCGGCCAGCGTCAGCTTCTCCTTGGCGGTGAACTTGGCCACCTCGTTGGAGGCCTCGGCCGCCTTGATGTCCTTGACCAGCTTCTCCTGCGCCTGCGCCTCGGCGGTGATGAGCAGCGCGTCCTTGCGGCGGGTGGCCTCGGCCTTCACGCGCAGGTCCTTGATGCGCTCCTCCTCCTCCGCCACCGTCTTCTCCACGGCGATGCGGGCGCGCACCACGTCGGCGATGAGCTTCTTCTCGCCTTCGAGCGCCTTCTCCTTGGCGATGCGCTGCAGCTCCGTCTCACGCTCGCGGTTGATGGCTTCCAGGGCGCGGTCCTTCTCCACGCGCTCGGTCTCCACGCCCACGACGCGCTCGCGGTTCTTCTGCGCGACCTCGATCTGCCGGGCCTTGTTCTGCTCGTTGATGTTGATTTCTTCCTCGGCCTTGATGCGCGCCAGCTGGGCCTTGGCGTACTCCTCCTGCTTCACGCGCTCGGCCTCGGCCGTCTCGCGGGCCTGGATGCTGTCGATCTCGCGCTTCTGCTTCGCGGCGGCCTCTTCACGCTGACGCTCGAGGGCGAAGATGGCCTCATCCGCCTCGACGTTGCGCTTGGTGACGGCCATGCGCTCGTCCTGGCGCAGCTCGTTGGTGAAGACGTTCTGCTTCGTCGTCAGCTCGGTGATCTTCCGGATGCCCTGCGCGTCGAGGATGTTGTCCTTGTCCAGCATCTCGACCGGGGTCTGCTCCAGGAAGTCGATGGCGCAGTCCTCCAGCATGTACCCGCTGAGGTCACGGCCGATGACGTTGACGACCTGGTCCTTGATCTCCTCGCGCTTGGTGTAGAGCTCCTCGAAGTCGAAGCTCTTGCCCACCGTCTTGAGGGCCTCGGAGAACTTGGCCTCGAAGAGGTTCTCCAGCGTCTCCTGGTCGGAGGCGCGCGCGCAGCCAATGGTCTGCGCCACCTTCAGCACGTCCTCGCGCGTCTTGTTCACGCGGACGAAGAAGGTGACCTTGATGTCACCCCGGATGTTGTCCCGGCAGATGAGGCCTTCCTTGCCACGGCGGTCGATTTCCACCGTCTTCAAGGAGATGTCCATCACCTCGGCCCGGTTGATGATGGGGAACACCACCGCGCCGGTGAAGGTGACGACCGGCTCGTTCTTCAGCGTGTTGACGATGAGCACCTTGCCCTGGTCCACCTGCCGGTAGAGCCGGACGATGGTGAGGAGGATGCCTCCGAGAAGGATGATGCCACCGATGCCGGCAGCGACCGCGGTAATGGGGTCCATGGCCATTTCCTGATTGATGATGACAGCGGGCCTTGTATCAGGCGCCGGAGGTCCCCCGCAAAAGCCCTCCGGCGTCGAATGTGACGGTCGCCCCCTCTGCGCGACCGGTAAAACTCAGCCTCGTGCCTTCACGCGAGCCAATGCCGCTGCGCGGGCCGGATCCTGAAGCTGCTCCATCTCCTCCGGCAGCAGCCAGTCGACCGGCTCCACTTCGTAGACGCGCCGTTCAGCGTCGTACGCGAGGATCAGCGCCGGCTGGCCTCGCTTGAGTTCATTGGGCTTCGCGCAGACGACGTTGAGGATGACGCCCGCGCCGCCGTCCTCGAAGGTCGCGTGGCCCGTCTTGGCCGTCACGCTGCCGCTGGAGATGGTGCACACGCGGCCCATCAGCGCCTCGCGCCCCGGGGCGCGCCTGGTCACGAACACCGGCCGCAGGGGCCGGACCGCGAAGCCCGCCGTCACCGTCCCCGCCGCGAAGCACGCCAGCCCCAGCCCGCTGCTCAGCAGCCACGACGGCATCATCCCGCCCAGCGCCTCGTGCAGCGGCTGCGCGCTCACCACCGACAGGAGCCAGGCGATGAACACCACGAAGCTCACGGACACGGTGATGGGGATGCCCGCGAAGCCCATGGCCGCCAGGACTCCGCCACCGTCGACGTCGAAATCCGAGTCATGGGCGCCCAGCGCCTTCGCGCCGCCCAATGCCTTGCCACCCCCCTCGATGGCGCCGCTCAATGCCTTGCCACCCCCCTCGATGGCCCCGCCTAATGCCTTGCCACCGCCCTCGATGGCCCCGCTCAGCGCCTTGCCGCCACCCTCGATGGCCCCGCTCAGCGCCTTGCCGCCCGACTCCAGCGTGATGTCCCCATCGAACAGGTCGATGCCGACCGCGCCCACGATGACGAACAGCCAGTACGTCATCACCACGCCGAGGACGATGGTGAAGATGGCGGTCGGGAAGGCCAGAATGGTGTCGAGGAAGGCGCTCATGCGGCTTGCGCACCACTCTAAACGAATGTCATTCCCATCGAAAACGCGCCTTGCGCTTTTCTGCCCTGCCCCTGGGCGGGCGGCCGGGCGGCACCTGCGTTGCCGCGCGGCCCACTCCTGAGCACTACAGGAGGACGGCTCACATGGCGTGGGCGGGATTCCCCTGGCTCAAGGCACATGGCCCCTCACGCAGAACCAGCCCGGCAGTCCAGGCCCCGGCCAGCAGCCCGGCCCGAGACGCAGTTCGAGCGGCTCCAGCGCGAGAGTAGGGCCCCAGCGCTCCGGAGACACCGGTGGCTCGGTGAAGAAGACGGTGCTCAAGAAGACCATGGTGGCCGCCATGAAGGAGGCCGCCGAGCACCTGGGCCCCGGCAGCGCCGGAGGCGGGCGGCCCCCTGAGCCCCCGCCTCACGGCGACCGCGGGTGGCTCAGGCCACCACGGCTTCGACGACGCTGGGCGGCATCGTCGTCGGGAAGACGTTGGACAGTCTCAGCCCCGCCTTCTCCAGGAGCGCCGTGTACTCCGGCCCCGTGCGCTCCCGGCCGCCCACGAGCACGAGCATGGCCAGGTCGTAGAGGTTTCCGAAGTGGGGCACGTTGTCGCCGGGCAGCACCGTCTCCACGATGAGCAACCGCGAGTCGGGACGCATCGCCGCGCGGATGCACTTGAGGATGCGCAGGCTCTGCTCGTCATCCCAGTCATGGAGGATCTGCGACAGGATGTAGACGTCCTTGCCTTCGGGAACGATGCGCTCGAAGAAGTCACCAGCGACGACGTCACACCGCGGCGACAGCTCCTGCTCGGCGATTCGCTCGCGGGCCTCCACCGCCACGTGTGGCATTTCGAAGACGGTGCCGCGGACGCCGGGATTGGCCTTGAGGATGTGCGTCAGCAGCATGCCCGTACCGCCGCCCACGTCGACGATGCTGCGCGCGGAGGAGAAGTCATATCCGTTCACCACGGCGGGCGCGTTCAGCGTCTGGTACGCGGCCATGCTGCCATTGAAGATGGCGGCGACATCGGGATGCGTCGTCATGTAGTTGAAGAACGTGTCGCCCATGAACTTCTCGACCGTGGGCTTGCCCGTCTTCAAGGCGGTCGCCAGGTCTCCCCACGCCTGCCACGACAGGATGTGTCCATGCGCCCGGAGCGAGCCATACACGGAGCCGGGGTTGTCCTTGCGAAGCATTCCGCCCAGCTCCGTCAGGGCCCAGCGCTGCGTGGACTCATCCTTCACGAGCACCCCCAGGCCGCTGAGCAGGCGCAACAGCCGGCGCAGCGTGGGCGCATGCGTCCCACTGGCCTCGGCGAGCTCCTCGACCGTCTTGGGCGTATCACCGATGGTATCCGCGAGCTCGAGTTCCGCCATGATTTGAAGGCTCCGGGAAACCCAGAAGCCATAGACCATTTGCGTCATCTGCAGAGCGGCGGGCGGAGGCGCGTGAGAGGCTCGAGGTTGCTGGCTCATGTGTCCGTCTCCAAGGAGTTGAGTAGCATCGGCTAGGCTGCAACCTATAAGGTAGGCTGTAAAACTGCTACGGTTCTCTTATTCACCCGGAAGTCCGAGTCTCCCCGTGCGCGCTTACATCACCCGCCGAGAGGCCTTGCCCCGCAGCGCGCTTCATGAACTGCGGACCGCCCTGCTCGGCTCGCGCTTCGTGGCACACAGTCCGTTGATGGGGACGTTCCAGGCCAGCCGAGGGTTTGCCTTCATCTTCACGCACGAAGGCCGCGCCACGTTGGAGGCCCGCTTCCCCTTTCTGGTGCCCTACCTGGCCCACGTGCTGGACCCGATCCATGCGACAGGGTTGTTGCCTTGGCATGAGCGGCTCTGGGGTTCGCGGCGGGAGCGGCCCGCCCCCAATGCATTCTATCTCAACCTCTTGTTGCTCGATGCGGGGCGCGGCGTGGGGCGACACATCGACGCGACTCTGCAGGAGCCCAGCGGCGTCCCCGATGCGACGCCCCGGCACGTGAGCGTGCTGTATCTCCAGGTCCCCGAGCGCGTCCGGGGTGGCGAGCTGCGCCTTCTCCAGAATGACACCCCCGTGGGTGAAATCCGCCCACGCGAGGGCCTGCTGGTGCACTTCCGCGGCGACCTCCAACACGAGGTGCGGCCCTTCACTGGCAGCCAGGAAGGCGCGACCCGCGCCAGCCTCGTGTGTGAGCAATACGCCTTCCCACCCGAGGCGCTCGCTCGAATCCCCGCCTTCCGCATCCAATCCAAGGCAGGCTTCGCCGCGTATCTCGACCACCAGCGCGAGCAGCCCGGTGGCGGCTCCGTTGGCACGTTGGAATAGCTTTCATCCCGAACCGAGGAGGCACCATGGCCGTCGATCCTCAGCACACCGACGTTGAACGCTTCATGCGGGAGGATCCAGGAGGCCCTGTGGTCATCCTGAACCTGGTGCGCTTCAAGGAAGGCGGCCGCGCGTCCTACGAGGCCTATGCGAGCGCGGTGATGCCCTTCATCCAGAAGGTGGGCGCCCAGCCCCTCTACGCCGGAGACGGCTCCACGGCGCTGGTGGCCGATCCCGGACAAACGTGGGACGCGGTGCTCCTGGTCCGCTATCCCAGCCGCGCCGCCTTCCTCCAGATGGTGGCGGACCCGGAGTACCAGCACATCGCGCACCTGCGCACGGAGGCACTCCAAGAAGCCGTGCTCCAGGCCACCACGCCCTGGGCCACGTCGCCGGAGCCCTGAGTCAGGGCTTCGCGGGTGGGCCTCCCGCGCCAGCGTGCACCCGCAGGTCCGCCGTCTCCGCGAAGGTGGGCGGGCGGCGGTGCTTCGACGCCTGTTCATAGGCATGCGCCAGCTTCAAGAGGACGGACTCACTCCAGGCCCCGCCGATGAAGGACAGCCCCACGGGCAAGCCGTACACGAACCCCGCCGGCACGGTGATGGAGGCGTAGCCTGATACAGCCGCGGGCGTGGAGCTGCTGCCCAGCCAGTGGTCACCGTTGATGGGGTCGATGAGCCCCGCGGGCGCCTGCGTCGGCGCGACCAGCGCATCCAGCTTGTGCTTCTTCATCACCGCGTCCAGCCCCTGCGCGCGCGACAGGCGGCGGCAGGCCTGGAGGGCCTTGAGATAAGCCTTGTCCGTCAGGGGCCCCTTGGCCTGAGCCATGTGGAAGAGCTCCTGGCCGAAGTACGGCAGCTCCGACGGCGCGTGCGCTTCGTTGTAGCGGATGAGCTCCGCGAGCGTGCGCGGGGCCGTCCCCTGCTCCAACGTCGCAAGGTAGGCCTCCAGCCCCGCCTTGAACTCGTAGAGGAGGACCTCCAGTTCGGGGGCGTCCACCTGCGCCACCGCGGGAATCGGCGCCGGGTCCACGAGGATGGCGCCGCGGGACTTCATCAAGGCCAAGGCCTCCTCCACGAGCGCGTCGGTGGCCGGGTGGTAGCCGAAGAAGCGCTCCCGGGGCACGCCGATGCGAGCGCCCTTCAGCCCGTCCACGTCGAGGAACCGGGTGTAGTCCGTATGGGCCTTGCCCCGGCTCGCCGCCGTCGCCGCGTCCGAAGGGTCCACGCCCGCGAGCACGCTCAACAGCGCCGCGGCATCCGCTACGGTGCGCGTCATGGGGCCGGCCGTGTCCTGGCTGTGGGAGATGGGAATGATGCCGGAGCGGCTCACCAGTCCCACCGTCGGCTTGAGCCCCACCAACGCGCTGGCCGCCGCGGGCGACACGATGGAACCATCCGTCTCCGTGCCCACGGCCACGGCGCAGAAGTTGGCCGCCGTGGCCGCGCCCGCCCCCGAACTGGAACCCGAAGGAGTCCTGTCCAGCGCATACGGGTTGCGCGTCTGGCCACCCCGCGCGCTCCAGCCACTGGCCGAGCGCGTGGAGCGGAAGTTGGCCCACTCGCTCAGGTTCGTCTTGCCCAGGATGACCGCGCCCGCGGCTCGCAGGCGCTCCACGATGAACGCGTCCCGAGGCGGCCGCGCGCCCACCAACGCCAGGGAGCCCGCCGTCGTCTGCATCTGGTCCGCGGTGGCGATGTTGTCCTTGAGGAGCACCGGGATGCCGTGCAGCGGGCCCCGGGGGCCCTTCTCGCGGCGCTCCTGGTCGAGCGCGGCGGCCGTGGCGAGCGCGTCCGGGTTCAGCTCGATGACGGAGCGCAGCGGCAGGCGCCCGCGCGAGTCCCAGTCAGCGATGCGCGCGAGGTAGCGCTCCGCGAGGCCTTGCGCGGTGAGCTCGCCTGCCTTCATCGCGGCCTGGAGGTCCACCACGGTGGCCTCGGCCAGCTCGAAGGGCCGCTCCGGCGTCGGGGCCGCATGGGCGGGGACATCCAATGAAGCGAGCGCCGTTGCAGCGGCCGTTCCACGCAGGAGCGTGCGGCGGCTGAGGTCCACCGGGGAGCCGGGAGAGGCTGCGGTTTTCTTCATGGTGGGGAGGCTACAGCACCCCGGCGGCACGCGAAGAGTCGCAACCCCGGTGGGGCTTCGTTAGGTTGGCGGGCCGATATGGCCTCCCACCTCACGCTCCTGGCCGGGCCGGACGCGCTCCGGCTCATTCGCGAACGAGGCTTGCGCGGCGACGACGTGGACGTCGTCCCCGGTGCCTCCGGCGGTCCGAAGTGGCTGGTGCTGGCGGGACTGGACCGGGCGCTCTTCGCCGGCCTCTTCCAGAACCGCTCGCGCCCCCTCCACCTCATCGGCAGTTCCATTGGAAGCTGGCGGCTCGCCTGCGTGGCCCAGAAGGACCCGGTGCTGGCCTTGCGCCGCTTCGAGGCGGCGTATATCGACCAACGCTATCCGCCCAAGCCCACGCCCACCCAGGTGAGCGAGACCTGCGAGCGCATCCTGGATGCGCTGCTGGGCGAGGACGGTGAAGCGGAGATTCTGGGCCACCCCTGGGCACGGCTGCATGTCGTCACCGCGCTGTGCCGGGGGGCGGTGGGAATGGAAGGCCCACAGGCGCAGCTCTTCGGCCTCGTGCTCTGCGCCCTGGGCAACCTGGTCAGCCGACGGACGCTGGGGCTCCACATGGAGCGCGTCATCTTCCACACGGCCGGGGACACCAGCCCCTTCGCCGGGCTCAAGGACCTGCCCTCCACCCACCTGCCACTGACACGGGAGAACCTGCGGCTGGCGCTGCTGGCGTCAGGCTCCATCCCCCTGCTCTTCAGCGGCGTGCGTATTCCCGGCGCGCCCGCGGGCGTGTTTCGCGACGGCGGCGTGGTCGACTATCACCTGGACCTGGACTTCGGCCCGGGCACGGGCCTGGTGCTGTACCCGCACTTCTACCCGTACGTGGTGCCGGGCTGGTTCGACAAGTCGCTGCGGTGGCGGCGGGCACGGCCCCGGAACTTCCGCAGGGCGCTGCTCATCGCCCCGTCTCCGGAGCTGGTGGCCCGCCTTCCTGGCGGCCGGATCCCGGACCGGGTCGACTTCGAACGGATGAAGGACGCCGAGCGCATGCGCGCCTGGAACCAGGTGGTCTCCGAGAGCGAGCGCATGGGCGACGAGTTGCACGAGCTGATGGTCACCGGACGCCTCGCGGAGCACGTGCGGCCCCTCTGAGGTCTGCGGCCGTCGGCCCGGAAAAGTCGACGGCCGGCTCCTTGAATCCAGGAGCCGGCCGCCAGGAAGTTCATCTTCAGTCGGCGTTCCGCGACGCCCGGACACTCACTTCATCCGGGCCCCGCGGAGGCCTCCTCCCACCCGGAGGCAGGAGGAGGACCCGCGCGTCTCAGTTCAGACGACGGCGGCGCAGCAGGCCGAGCAGCGCCAGGCCGATCATGCCGACCGGAGCGCCCGCGCCCGTCGCGGAGCAGCCACCGCTGTCACCGCCGTTGCGGGCGGAGAACTGCACGGTGGTGCTGCTCTCGGCGCCCGCGGAGTCCTTCACCGTCAGGCGGAACGAGAACGACGCCGTCTTGTCGTCGAGGTCAGGCAGGTTGACGACCGCAACCGCCTGGTCCGCGCCGGAGATGGTCGCGTTCGGGCCGGAGACCTGCGTCCAGTGGTACGTCAGCACATCGCCGTTCGCGTCGCTAGAAGCCGAGCCGTCGAGCGTGGCCGACGTCTGGTTGCCAGAGAGCACCGCGCGAGCGGTCGCCACCGGCGCGACGTTCTCCTCAGTCACGCTGATGGACGTCACGTCGACGACAGTCGCCGTACCGTCGTTGACCAACAGGAGGAAGGTCAGCGGCTCGGAGGAGGCCGGGGCGGTGAACGTCGGCGTCAGCGAGGACGCGTCAGACAGCGTCACGGGCGTGCCGCCGATCTGCGTCCAGACGATGACGAGCGTGTCACCGTCAGCGTCGGTCGCCGTGCCGTTGAGCGTCACGGTGGCGCCCTCCGCCACGATGGCCGACTCGCCCGCGTCCGCTTCCGGAGCAGTGTTGCTCGGGTTGGCACCCGGGTCCGCCGCCACGACGACGCGCACGACGTCGCTGGTGGTCGAGGTGCCGTCGCTGACCGTCAGGATGAAGCCGAGCGTGTCACCGTTGGCCGTGCTCGGCGCGGTGAACGACGGCGTCAGGGTGTCGGCACCCGTCAGGGTCACCTGCGTGCCACCGATCTGCTCCCAGTGGTACGTCAGCGTGTCACCCTCGGCGTCGCTCGCGGAGCCGCTGAGCGCCACGGTGTCGCCGGCGTTCGCCGTGGCATCGATACCCGCGTTCACGGTCGGCGCCGAGTTCACCGGCAGAGAACCATCGATGATGGTCACCGGCACCGCCTTGGAGGCAGAGGCCGAGCCGTCCGTCGCCGTCACGGTGAACTCGTACGAGCCCGGGACCGGGGTGGCGAAGGAGATGGCGGACGTGTCGGCGCCATTGATGGCAACCGTCGAACCACCCGTCTGCTCCCAGCTGTAGCTGAGCGCATCACCATCCGGGTCGACCGCGGAGGCCGTCACGGTGACAGTACCCGCGGCGAAGGCCACGGACGTGTCGGAGACGATGGGCGCGCGGTTCGCGTTGGTGACCGTCACGGTGACCGTGTCGTTCGCCGTGGCGATGCCGTCGCTGACCGTCAGACGGAAGACCAGCGTGTCATCCACCGTGACCTCGGGCGCGATGAACGTCGCCGTCGGCGTGGTGTAGTCCTTCACCGCCACCGGCGTACCGGAGACCTGGGTCCACAGGTACGTGAGGGCATCGCCGTCCGCGTCGCTGGCGGAGCCGCTCAGCGTGTACTCAGCGCGCTCCTCGACCGTGCCGTCGAGGCCCGCGTTCACGGTGGGCGGATTGTTGGGGAGCGCCACCGTCACGGTCACCGAGTCCGTGGCCGTCTTGACGCCGTCGGAGACGGTCAGCGTGAACACCAGTGCGGTGGCCTCGGTGACCTGCGGCGCCGTGAACGACGGCGTCAGGGTGTCGGCACCCGCCAGGGTGACCGCGGGGCCAGACGTCTGTGCCCAGGTGAAGGTCACCGGCTGGCCTTCCGGATCGGCAGCCGAACCGTAGAGGCTCACCAGTTCACCCGGCGCGATGGACCGGTCCGGACCGGCGTTGGCGATGGGCCAGGGGTTCACACAGACGCCATCCTCAGCCGCGATGGTGGTGAACGGGGTGTTCGTGATGCCGTTGAACTCGAGGTCGTCCAGCAGCCAGCCCGTGTAGCCGGCGCTCATGTCCGTACCGACGCGGAAGCGGACCTGCACCGTCTTGCCGGCGTAGGCCGTGCCCAGGTCGATGGTCGCGGGGAGCATACCCGGGAACTGAGGGTTGTAGCTGGACAGCGCGGGCTTGCCAGCCAGCGGGTTCAGGTTGCCCTCGTAGTTCTCGAGAACCGTGTTGTGGATCGGATCGCCGATGTCCACCCAGGTCTGGCCACCGTCCTCGGTGATTTCGACCGTGGCGCCGTCGTAGTCGTCCTCGAAGTCCCAAGCGTGCAGGAAGTTGATCACGAAGGGCTCAGTCGCGCTGACGTGCAGCTCAGGCGAGATGAGGCGAACGTCGGCGAAGGACGGGGTGTTCTCCGCGTAGAACGTGCGGTTGCCGTCCTCGAACGTGACCACGCTGAACACGGCCGGGGTCAGGGCCTCGTCGTAATCGGTCTCCCAAGGCAGCTTGGACGGGGTGATCTGAACGTCCTCGATGTTGGAGGAGTTCGCACGCTCGTCGAAGTGCGTCGTGAGGATGATGCTGTCCGTGATGTCGCCGGGGATCGCCTGGCCCGCATCACGCGCCGCGATGTCGATGGTCACGTCCTGCTGGCCCGTCGCGCCCGTGAGCGAGACCGGGATGGAGACCGTGGCCGTACCGAACACGGGGATGACCGGGAAGCTCGCCTGACCACCGTTGCCGAACTCGAGACCCGAGAAGGCGGAGGACAGGTTGACGCTGGAGGCGGACGCAGGCAGCGCGCCCGCGTTGCGAATGGTGATCTCGATGCGGCCCGTCTCACCGTTGTCCAGGATGCCGTCGAGGTCGCACGAGCCAGCCTCGACGTCGTCGATGAACTCGGCCGACACGATCTGGATGGCCGAACCAACCACGAAGCTCTCCACGACACCGGCGTGGTTCGTGGAGTAGCGGTCCGGAGCCACGGCACCGACGCCCGCGCCGCGCTTGGCGAAGGCCGCCCAGAACCGCTCGGCGTCCGCCGGGTCGTTGGCGTAGGCCGCCGCGATGACGGCGTCACGCGCCTCCAGGTACGTGGGGGCCGCCGGCGTGAGCTTGTACCCGTTGACCAGGTAGCTCTTCATCCGGTCCTGCGCCTCCTGGAACGGATGCGCGCGGAGCAGCGACGTGTAGCACTCCCACAGCATCGTCGCCCAGATCTCGCCGGAGTTGTGGACCTGCGAGTTCGGCAGACCCGTGTTGCCGTTGAACGGCACGCCCGTGGGCAGCGCCACGCCGTCCATGATGTGACGGAACGACAGCGCGTTCTTGGTCTGGTCCGACGAGTACGTGCCACGGCGGATACCGAAGAACTCGGAGTTCGCGTCCGCGCGCGTGGCGTAGCCCGCGGCGGCGTAGGCGCCGTTCCAGTTCGCGTTGGACGGGACGTTGATGTCCTCGGCGCGAACCATCATCAGCAGAGCGGTGAAGTCACCCCAGCCCTCGCCCATCGCGCGGCCCTGGTTGTTCACCAGACCGGACGAGTTCGCGACGAGGCGGTTGCTGATGTAGTGACCCCACTCGTGCGCCACGATGGCGTTGTCGATGGTGCCGTCGATCCACGTGGTCGGGCCACGCCACAGGGTGACGTTGAGCGCCGGCAGGCCGCTGCGCAGCACGTTGCCATCATCCAGGTTCACGCGAAGCGTGGGGATGGTGATGGTGGTGGACTCGCCGCCCAGGTCGATCGTGGGACCCGCGACGTTGTCGTGGATGATGACGCCGATGGCGCCCGCGTTCTGCGCGTTGGTCACCTTGATGGTGAAGTCGCAGCTGCCGCGGTCGATGATGGCGATCTTGCCAGTGACCTCGGCCGCGTTGGTCAGCGCGGTGCAGCCGTCACGGTCCGTCGGACCCGTGGTGTTGGCCGCGTCCCGCGCCGCCACCACGTCGCCGGTGACCTCGAAGGTCTGCGGACCGAAGGAGGAGGAGACGCCACCCTCGTAGTCACCCGCGACCTCCGCCGGAGCGTTCGCCGTCAGGCGCGAGTTGCGCGGCCCGGCGAACAGGTACATCTGCATGCGCGGCGACGCACCGTCCGCCGGCGTGAGCATGTTGGCGTTGTCGGTGCCGCTGTAGTCCTGCGCCTGCGCCTGCAGACGGTCACCACCCACGCCGCCACGCCCGAAGTTGTCATGCTGGGCGTTGCCGGAGGCCTCGTCGAAGCCGGCGTCGTAGTACCAGTCGTGGAGCCAGTTGTTCAGGAAGAACAGGCTCGTCGTCGCCGCGGCGATCTGCTCGTTGTTGGCGTTCGGCTGGATGCCGAAGTCGATGGTCCGGTCGAACACGCCCGGAGCCGTGACGGAAGCGCGGAGGTCGCCGGCGTTGAAGTAGTCCGGCGCGGTGAGGTCCGCGTACGCGTCGACGTTGTTACCCACCGTCTCCGTCGCGCCGTCCGGCAGCCAGGGATCGTTCCGGCTGAACGGGAGGCTCTCGAGGGTGATCAGGTTCGCCGGAACGTACGGCGACTGGTAGCCGTCCGGGGCGCCGGTCGGGTGCGGCGTACCGCCGCTGCCGATCGGACCGTCGTGCGGGGTGTACGGCGGCGTCGTGTCCGAGAACACGCGGTAGCTGAACTCCGCGTGCGCCTTCAGGTCGTTGCGCATCAGCAACTGACCGTCGGCGGCCGAGATGACGTACGCGAAGTAGTCCGAGTTCACGCTGTTCGCGCGGCCCGTGTTGATCTCCACGTAGTACGCGGGGACCAGCTTGCCAGGCAGCGGGAAGTAGACCTGCTTCGCGCGGGCTGGGATGACAAACCCCTCCTCGAGCGGACGCGCGTAGCTGGCCAGCGTGAAGTGCGAGTACTTGTCGCCCTTCTTCGCGTCGCTCACGCGGGTGAGCAGGTTGCGGTCCAGCGCGGCGCCCGTGAGGTCCTTGTAGGCCACGGCGATCGCCTCGGTCGCGGGCAACGTGAAGCGCGCCTTGGCCTTGGGGATCTCCGCGGAACCGTGCTTGGAGAGGCTGCCGGAGATGGCAACCACCTGGTTGTGCTTGTTCAGCAGCACCTTCAGCGACTGGCGGAAGACCTCGATTCCCGAGGACTCCTGGGCCAGCGTCACGACCTTCACGCCCTGCGTGTTGGTGCTGACGTTGGTGACCGTCGCGCCCGCGGCCTCAAACGAAGAGAGACCGTAGAGAGGAGCGTGGGCAGAAATCTGCGCCAGCGCCGCCTTGGCGGGAGACATCTTCGCGTACTCGCCGCGGAGCTTCGTCTGCTCCGCGGTCGGGTGCGTCCAGATGAACGTCGGGGAACCGGTCAGCGAGTCCTTGTGGGCGACCCGCGCCCCCTTCAGGCTGCTGTTGACCGGCTTGAACCCCGCGGTGGCACGACCCGCGGGCTTCGCGTCCTGGAGTGCATCGTAGTTCGGCAGCGTCCGGGCGACGGAACTGGTACCGGACAGTACCAGGGCAAGCCCGGACAGCGTGGCAACCAACCTTCTCACGTGGGGAAACTCCATTTACGACGGCGGGGGTGGCCGCCTTCCTTACAGCCTGGGTCCAAGGTTCCGGCCCCATCGCCGAAACTCCCAGTCACGGTCAGAAGGCGACCAAGTGACAGATTGTCACCTAGCGGAGAGATTAGTGCCCGATCGGATGTAAGTTAAAAGGCGACACGCGCATTTTTTCCAACGGAGCGCAGAATTCCGCAATTACGGCAGGTTGCGTCGAACATGGGGGAGCCATGAGCGCTGGTTATGCACGCGCAGGCGTCTGGGGAGTGGTGTTTCAGGCACTTGTGCTTGGCGCGACTGGGTGTCCAGGCACCGCGGAACGCCCGTTCCCGCGCGCCGAAGCCACCATGGACCCGGGTAACGCGACACCTGAGTCCATGTCGCGCGGCAACGGAGGCGCGAAGGACTCAGGAAGCGCGACGCAATCCGCCTCCGAGGAGAAAAACAGCACGGCCACATCCCGTGGCTGCCCCTGGGGACATCTGCGCTGCTGTGATGATCAGTGCGCGCCCGCGACGCAGTGCGCCCTGCTGGCGTGCGACCCGAGCCTGCAGCGCACCACCACCGAGACGCGCTGACGCCATCGAGTGTCCGCGATGCGCTCGCGGGCTACGGCTGTGAAGCGAGTGGCAACGTCGCCCGCGCGGAGGCCGACACCCTCCACCGTGCTTCAAGGAAGTCGCGCAGCGTCATGGGCCGGAGCCGCGGGTACTCGGCATTTGCCGGATCGCGCAGTCTCCCCTTCCCCGCAAGCTGCGAGAGCAGACTCAGCTGCGCGGAAGACACCTGGACGGACACGCCTTCGGGCCGAGCGCGCACGAGTTGCCGGCGAAGGTCCTCCACACTTCCCCTGCACAGGCGGCGAAGGCGCTGACCGGTCAGCGCTTCGTACAGGGCGGCCACGTCATTCACCGTCGCCACGTCCCCCACGAACTCCAGCCGCCGGCCCGCGGCGTGAGGATCCACCACCACCTCCGCCACCCATCGCGCCGCATCCGTCATCGCGGTGACGTCGAAGGGCTCGTCTCCCGTGCCCCAGTACGAGACAACGCCGCGCTCGAAGTCGAACACCTGCGCCTGCGGCGACAACGCCGTCTCCATGAACGCGCCGCACAGGACGAAGCTGTATGGCACGCCACTCTTCACCACGGCGTCCGCGACACGGCGGTGCGCATCCATGAAGGCGTCACCCGCATCCGCGTCGGTGTAGTCCAGTGAGTAGTCCGAAGGGATGAAGCGGATGACGCCATGCCGCCGCGCGGAGTCCAGCAACCGGAGCTGCCCTTCCACTTGAACCTCGGATGGCCCGCTCACGGCGGAGACCACCGCGTCCACGCCCTCCAAGGCCGTATCGAGCGAGCGCATGTCATCCAGCGTCCCACTCACCAACGTCACCCCATGTTCCGCCAGGCGCACCAGCGCGTCGTTGCGCGTGCCCGGACGCACCAACACGTGCAGGTGAATGCCGGGGCGCGCCAGCAGCGCCGACGCCAACCTGCCGCCAAAACGCCCCGTGCCTCCGACCAGCAGGACATGCGTGATGTCGGCGTCCATGGACTCCTCCTCGTCGTTGTCGGCGGCGTGAGCCGCGCATCACCGGTGGGGGCAATCCCCTACGAGGAAGATGGACCGTGGTGCCGGGTACGCCTTCACCAGCGAACACAACGCGCTCGGCTGGACGCAGGGCAGCCGTGCCGGAGGAGGGTCGCAGTGTCGAGACGTGCAAAAGAAATCGGCCCGGCCATTCCATGAGAATGACCGGGCCGACTTGAGTTGCGGGGGCAGGATTTGAACCTGCGACCTTCGGGTTATGAGCCCGACGAGCTACCAGGCTGCTCCACCCCGCGTCATGTTTGGGTTCAACGTCTCGAAGTGCAACGAGTTGCGGGGGCAGGATTTGAACCTGCGACCTTCGGGTTATGAGCCCGACGAGCTACCAGGCTGCTCCACCCCGCGACATGTCTTGAGGCTCAACTACTCGAAACCCGACTGCGATTCCAATCAAGTTTCGAAAAACAACGAGTTGCGGGGGCAGGATTTGAACCTGCGACCTTCGGGTTATGAGCCCGACGAGCTACCAGGCTGCTCCACCCCGCGGCAGAGAGAGGCGAGGCGGTAAGTACCGTCCCTCGCCTGGACCGTCAACACCTTTCTCCAGCGCTGACCACATCAACGAAATCAGCGCTGGAGACAGGGAATTACTTGCGCGCCTTGCTGAGCAGATCCGCGAAGGTGCCGAAGCCCTTCTTGCCCGCGCCCTGCGGCTGCTGCGTCTTCTGCCAGGCCTCCACCTCGGCACGCTCCTCCGCGCGGATGGCGGCGGTGACGGACAGGCGGATCTTCCCGGACGCGTCGATGTCCAGGATGGCCACCTTCACCTCCTGGCCCAGCGAGTAGTGCTTGCGCAGGTCGGTGCCACGCTCGGTGCCCGTCTCGCTCGCGGGCAGCAAGCCCTTGCCGCCCGGGAACGCGAGGAACACGCCGTACGGTTCGATGCGATCCACCTTGCCCACGACGACCTGGCCCACCTTGGGACGGGGCGCGGCGGGCTGCGCCGGAGCGGCGGCTTCCGCGGCGGGCGCCGTGCGCTCCTCGGGAGGACGCTGCGCCTCTTCCTCGGAGATGCGGCGCAGGCCGATGCGCTTCTCCTGCGTGTCGATCTTCTCCACCGACACCCAGATGGTCTCCCCTTCCTTCACCACGTCGCGCGGGTGCGCGATGCGGCGGTCGCTGAGCGCGGAGATGTGGACCAGACCGTCCACGCCCGGACGCAGCTCCACGAAGGCGCCGAACTGCTGCAGGCGGACGACCTTGCCCTGGAGGCGGTCGCCTTCCTTGATTTCGGACAGCGCCTTCTGGAACGGATCCTCCTGGCGCGAGCGCATGGACAACGTGATGCGCTCCTTCTGCTTGGACTTGTCCGGCGAGTTGGGCTGGCCGGCCTCCATGCGGAGGATCTCGACCTCGACGTCATCGCCGACCTTCACCACGTCGCTCGGGTGACCGACGCGGGTGTACGAAAGCTCGGAGACGGGAATCATGCCCTCCACGCCGCCCAGGTCCACGAACACGCCGAAGTCGCGCACGCCGGTGACCTTGCCCTTGACGATCTTGCCCTGGGCCAGGTTCTTGCGCGTCTCCGCGGCCAGCTGCCGCTGCTCGTCCTCCAGCAGCGAGCGGCGCGACAGCACCACGTTGCGCTCGCGGACCTCGCTCACGCGGAACTGGAGCTTCTCGCCGATGAACTGGTCCGGCTTCTCCACGTAGCGCAGGTCCAGCTGGCTGATGGGGCAGAACGCGCGGATGTCGCCGATGGCGACCTCCACACCGCCCTTGTTCACGCTCAGCACCAGGCCTTCGACGGGCATGCCGGAAGCGCGGGCCTCGGCCAGCAGGGCCAGGTTCGCGCTGCCCTTGGCCAGCGCGCGGCTGAGCAGGATGCCCTTGGCCCCCACCTCCACCACGTGCGCGTCGATGGTGTCACCCACGCCGAAACGCAGGATGCCCTCGTCGTCCTTCAGCTCGCGAAGCTCGATCATCGCCTCGCTCTTGGCCGCGCCTTCCACGGACACGAACGCGGTGTCCGCGCCGAGCTGGAAGATGGTGCCACGGACCTTCTCGCCCACTCGCAGGCCCTTGCGGCTGGGCGTTCCACCTTCCTTGGCCTGCGCCTCGAACATCTCGGCGAAGGACTGGGACTCGGGAACCTCCTCATACAGCGCGCTGGTCGGCGCCGGCGTCGGCGTGACCGGACGCGGCGTGGGGGCCGGCGTCGCGGCGGAGGATTCGGCGGCGGCGGTCGTCTCCTCGGCCGTCGCGGTCGCCTCGGCGGGAGCATCCCCCACCGGGCCGCGCGTCTCGATGGCACCCGACGCCCGCTTCACGACGACCATGGGGCCCGACGGACGGCGTTCGCCTCCGCCACGGCGCTCGCTCCCGCCACGGGGCCCCCGCTCGTCGCGCGGCGCACCACCCGCCGGACGCGGCTGGGCGTCGCGCTCACCACGGCCACCGCCGCTGCGCTCGCCGCCTCGGCCACCGCCACGCTGTTCGCCCCGACCGCCCTCGCTGCGAGCTCCCCCGGAAGGGATGCCGAGCATCACGTCACCGAAGGTGGCCTTCGGCTTCTTGGGACCCATCCCGCCAGAATTGGAACCGTTCTTCTCGTCGCTCACTGCGAGACCTTCCTGAAGCGAATTCGACCCTGGCTTCCCGAGAAGCCGGGCCCCGGTGAAAAAGGCGGCGCACTCTACACGCGCGCCATGTCCGGAGGAAGCCAGATGACGCACATGCCGTTGACGCCAACGCTCCGTCCTTAACGGAGGCACCCCGTCAGAGCATCCCGGACCCAATGCTTGCAACGCCAAATAGCGGCCGTTCGGCAGGCAGGGAGCCAAGCAATCCCAGGTGGTTAGCGCACCAGACGCAGCTTCCGCCCCACTTTGCGCAACACCGCTCCCGCCTCCGGGATGCCCAGGGCCGCTGACATCCCGAAATAAACAGCACCGAACGGGAGCGCCACCGCTGCGAAGCCCAGAACGGGGTGCAGGCGCGGCGGCATCAGGAAGCCCCCACTCCGCCGTCACACCGGGCATCGGCCCGAGCAGCGAGGTGAGCCCCACCTTGATGCCCACCGCCACCAAGCCAGCCACCACCGCGGCGCCCCACAAGCGAGGCAGCAGTCCAGACGGGACGCCGACCGGCCCGAGCTGCTTCACCAGCTTGCGGCGCAGCAGTCCCGCCTCCAGCCAGGCCACCAGGCCGCTGGCGAGGGTGAGGCCCAACGCGCCCAGGTGCTGCGGCACACCGAGCCACCCTGGCAGCCGCAGGCCCAGCACCCATGCGCCCAGGGTGCCCACCAGCACGCGCACCACCGCGAAGCGCAGCGGCGTCTTCGGATCCTTCAGCGCATAGAAGGCGGAGGCATAGAGGCGCCCCACCGTGGACGCCACCAACCCCAGCGCCGCCCCCATGAGCAGGTACCAGAGGTAGCGCGAGTCCGCCGCATCGAAGCGCCCTGTCTGCAGCAACGCCGCCGCCACCATGTCCCCCAGGAAGAGGAAGGCCGCCGCCGACGGGACGACCCAGAAGCAGATGCGGCGTGCGCCTCCGTCGATGCGTTGGCGCAACCTGGCGGCCACGTCCGCGCCCTCCCCCGTGGCGCGCGACATCTCCGGCAGCTCCGCCGCGGACACCGCCATCCCAAAGAGGCTCACCGGGATGAGGTAGATGGTCTGCGCGTAGAGCAACGAGGACAGCGCGCGATTGGAGATGAGTGACGCGAAGGCCGTGTCCACCCAGGCGCTGAACTGGACCACGCCGCGCCCCAACACGACCGGCCCGAAGTTCTTCAGCACCTGCCGCACGGGCTCCGCCGCCAGCGACAGCGACGGGCGGAAGCGGCCCATCAACTTGAGGACGGAGGGCACCTGCACCGCGAACTGGAGGAAGCTGCCCAGCACCACGGCGTAGGCCAGCACCGAAACCAACGCCTCTTCCCCGTAGCGGCCTCCCGCGGCCACCAACGCGGCGATGATGACCAGGTTCCAGACGACGGGCGCCAGGTACGAAAGGAGGAAGCTCCGGTGGCTGTTGAGGATGCCCAGGCACCAGGCGCTCAGCACCAGCATGCCTGTGCCGGGGAAGAGGATGCGCACCAGGTGGATGGCCAGCTCTCGCTCCTGTCCCTGGAAGCCGGGTGCGATGGCATCCACCAGCAGCGGGGTGAACACCATGCCCAGCGCCACCACCACCGCAGTGACCAGGGACAGGATGCCGAAGACGGCGCCCGCGACCCGGTCCGCCGTCTTCGTGTCCTTGCGGCCCAAGAGCTGCGCGTAGACGGGGATGAAGGAGCCGGAGAGGACGCCCTCGCCAAACAGGTTCTGCAGGAAGTTGGGAATGCGCAGCGCCGCCTTGAAGACGGCCGCGACCTCCGTATTACCCAGGTAGTGGGCGAAGACGCGCTCGCGCACCAGGCCCATCAGCCGGGAAGCAAGGATGCCGGCCGCCACCAGCGCGGCCCCCCCTCCTGAGCGCTCGGGACGAGGAGGCGCAACCGGCGCAATCGGCGGGGCTGGAGACTCGGGCGAAGACGTGGTCACGAGAGCGGCGGACTCTACGCGGGCCGTTCGGTGTCATGAAGCCCGAAACCCCGTCCCCCTGTTTCGCTTGACGCCGAACCCCCTGGATTGCAAGGGTCCGTTCCAATGGCCGGCCCTCCCGACAGTGACTTGGACGACGTGGCGCGCATCCGCCTCGTGCTGGCACGTGAGCTGGAGACGATCAACGAGTACGAAGCCTACGCTCGTGCCTCCTCGAACCCCGAGGTCCGCGCGTTCTTCCAGCACCTGGCCGCCGAGGAGAAGGAGCACGTCTCCGAGGCCGTCCACATGCTTCGCATGTTGGACAGTGGTCAGAACGACCACTTCGCCAAGCCCTTCGTCCCCGGTCATTTCCAGGCCGCCGAGGCCCCCGCCACCGCCACCGTCCATGTGCCCGCACCGGACGGCCCGGCTTTCTCCGTCAACGGCCGCAACGGCCGGCTCCCCTCCGAGCCGCCAACGTCCCTGCCGCCCCAGCGGCTGCTGTACGGCCTGCCTGCGCCGCCGCCCGCCGTGGAGTCGCACCCGCTCACCGTGGGTTCACTGCGCCGGGGTGGCGGTGGTTCCGGCAGCGGTCGCTGAAGCTTTCTTCCCCTTCTCTTCTAGTCGATGCCTCTGGAGCCACATTTCATGCCTGACTTCCTTGGACATGCCGAGAACCCGCTCCGCGAAGAGGAGTGGGCGCGTCTGAACGAGACTGTCATCCAGGTCGCCCGGCGTTCGCTGGTGGGTCGGCGCATCCTGGACATCTACGGGCCACTGGGCGCCGGGGTGCAGACGGTTCCCTACGACGAGTTCCAGGGCGTTTCACCCGGCGCCGTGGACATCGTCGGTGAGCAGGAGACCGCGATGGTCTTCACCGATGCTCGCAAGTTCAAGACCATCCCCATCATCTACAAGGACTTCCTGCTGCACTGGCGCGACATCGAGGCCGCGCGCACGCACAACATGCCGCTGGACGTGTCGGCCGCCGCCGGTGCCGCCGCGCTGTGCGCGCAGCAGGAAGACGAACTCATCTTCTACGGTGACGTGCGCCTGGGCTACGAAGGCCTGATGACGGCCAACGGCCGGCTCACGGTGCCGCTGGGTGACTGGACGTCGCCGGGTGGCGGTTTCCAGGCCATCGTCGAGGCCACGCGCAAGCTCAACGAGCAGGGCCACTTCGGCCCCTACGCCGTCGTCCTGTCGCCGCGGCTGTACTCGCAGCTGCACCGCATCTACGAGAAGACGGGCGTCCTGGAGATTGAGACCATCCGCCAACTCGCGTCGGACGGCGTCTACCAGTCCAACCGCCTGCGCGGGGACTCCGGCGTGGTGGTGTCCACCGGCCGGGAGAACATGGACCTCGCGGTGTCCATGGACATGGTGGCGGCGTACCTGGGCGCGTCGCGGATGAACCACCCGTTCCGCGTTCTGGAGGCGCTGCTGCTGCGCATCAAGCACCCGGACGCCATCTGCACCCTGGAGGGCGCCGGCGCCACGGAACGTCGCTAGTTCCGGTCGCCCGCGGTCACGACTTCCACCATGGCCAAGGTCCTGGTCATCGACGACGAGGCGAACCTCCGCAAGGTGCTCGCCGCGATGCTGCGCCGGGACGGCTTTGACGTCACCGTGGCGGAGAACGGCGAGCAAGGGCTCGCCGAGTTCCACAAGAACGGCGCGGACATCGTGGTTACGGACCTGGTGATGCCCAAGGTGGGCGGCATGGAGGTGCTCGGCACCATCCGCACCGCCAACCCGGACGTCCCCGTCATCATCATCACCGCGCATGGCACGGTGGACTCCGCCGTGGACGCCATCAAGGCGGGCGCGTTCGACTACATCACCAAGCCCTTCGATCAGGCGGAGCTGTCTTCCGTCGTCGCCAAGGCCGCGAAGACGAACGAGAGCGCCCGCCGCTCCGTGCGCCCGGACGTGAAGGCGCGCGCGGCCATCATCGGCGACTCGTCGACGATTCAAGAGGTCTACAAGATCATCGACAAGGTGGCGGACACGCCGTCCACGGTGCTCATCACCGGGGAGAGCGGCACCGGCAAGGAGCTCATCGCCACCGCGCTGCACGGCGCCTCCAGCCGCCGCGACAAGCCGTTCATCAAGATCAACTGCGCCGCCATTCCCCACACGCTGCTGGAGAGCGAGCTCTTCGGCTACGAGCGCGGGGCCTTCACGGGCGCCGTCACATCCAAGCCCGGCCGCTTCGAGCTGGCCGACGAGGGCACCCTCTTCCTGGATGAGATCGGCGAGATTCCGGTGGAGATGCAGGTGAAGCTGCTGCGCGCGATCCAGGAGGGCGAGTTCGAGCGCGTGGGCGGCATCAAGACGACGCGCGTGGACGTGCGGCTCGTGGCCGCCACCAACCGCGACCTCCAGGCGGAGATTGAAGCCGGCCGCTTCCGCAAGGACCTCTACTACCGCCTGGCGGTGGTCCCCATCTCCCTGCCCGCCCTGCGCGAGCGCCGCAGCGACATCCCCATGCTCGCCCGGCACTTCGTGGAGAAGTACAACCGGCGCCTCAACAAGAAGATTGAAGGCATCGCCGACGACGCCATGGCCCTGCTCCAGGGCTACGCGTGGCCGGGCAACATCCGCGAGCTGGAGAACCTCATCGAGCGCGTGCTCCTGTTCGCGGACGGGCCCCTCATCACCGCCCGCGACCTGCCGGAGCCGGTCCGCCAGGGTACGAGCGTCCAGGCGAGCACCAACCTGGCCAGCGCGGTGGCCTCCATCGACGTCCCCACGGGGGAAGTTGGCCTGAAGGACATCGTCCGGATGAAGGCCGCCGAGCTCGAGCGGGACCTCATCGTGAAGAAGCTCGAGGAGACGGGTGGCAACGTCACCCGGGCCGCCCGGTTGCTTCAAATCAGCCGCAAGTCACTCCAGACGAAGATGAAAGAGTTTGGCTTGCGCGACACCACACCAGACGGGCAGGAAGACGGTCCGGACGAATAGACCGCGAGGAAGCGGAATTCCGCTTCGCGCGCGTCGGTTCCGGGCCCGCCCACCCATTCCAACTCAGGGAGCTTGTATGCGGCCGAACCTTCCCACACTCGGTGCCCCTCCGAAGCGCAGTCCCTTCGGCACGGTGGTCGCCGTGTCACTCATCCTCGGCGGTGCCGCCGGCGGCGTGTGGTGGTGGAAGCAGCGGATGGTTCAGGCGACGGAAGAGGCCGCGGCTCAGATGCCCAACGCAGTCCCCGACGCGGGCGCCGTCGCCGCGGCGCCCACGCCGGCGCCCGTGGCCACGGACCCGGTGAAGGCCGCGGGCCTGGAGCGCGTATCGGTGAGCATCAACGGCCCCCTGGAGACCGCGCTCGTCAACGCCGCTGGCTCGGACGTGGGTCCGGCGCTGGCGCAGGTGGTGACGCGCACCCTGGTGTGGTGGGTCTCCGTGCCCGGGGAGATTCTCCGCGGTGACACGCTGGAGGTGCTCTACCAGCGCCGCACCAACGAGGAGCCCCTGGTGCACGCGGTGCGCTTCACCAGCGCCAAGCTGGGCAAGACGCTGAGCGCGTACCGCTACCAGGCCAACGGCGAGCCCAATGCCCGGTACTACCTGTCCGGTGGCGACGAGCTGGAGCTGAGGCTGGAGCGCTCCCCCATCGACGACTACGAGCAGGTGACGTCCCTGCTTCGCGACGGCCGCAAGCACAAGGGCGTGGACTTCCGCACCCCGGTCGGCACGCCCATCAAGGCCCCCTTCAACGGGGTGGTGAAGCGGAAGAACTGGAACTTCAGCAGCAACGGCAACTGCATCGAGCTGGTGGAGTCGGGCGGCAAGGGGCGCCGCGCGCTCTTCCTCCACCTGGACGAGGTGGACAAGAGCGTCAAGCCGGGCACCCGGTTCTCCGTGGGGCAGGTCATCGCCAAGAGCGGCAACACGGGCCGCAGCTTCGCCCCCCACCTCCACTACCAGCTCATGACGCAGGATGACCGGGTGCTGGACCCCTACGACCAGCACAAGACCTACCGCCGCTCACTGGCCGCGCAGCACCGGTCGGGTTTCGAGGCGGAGGTGCGCCGGATGGACGGGTTGCTGAGCGCGTCCGTGGTGGCCGGCAAGTAAAAGCCACCCGTTTCTTGACACTCCTTCGACGGCACGGCTAGCTGGAAGCCCCCCGGGCTTGCCGGTAGGCCAGGGAGATTTGCCGTCGGAGGTCGGATGCACAGGCTTCGCGTCGTACTTGCCGCGCTGACGCTGGGCGCGCCGTTCGCCGCCACCGCGGCGGACATCACCCGGATTGCGTCGTCGCTCGAGGAGGACGACCCGTTCGACCTCTTCATCGACGTCGGCTTCGAGCGCACACAGAACCGCGCGAAGATCATCCGCGAGCAGTTGGCCCCCGCCGGGCAACCGGCGGGCCGACGGGATGCGTCGGAGCTCTGGTACAAGGGCGTGGACGCCCGGCTCAACCTGGAGCTGTCCGTCGGCCTCTACAGGGACCTGGAGTTCTCCTTCGCCCTGCCCGTCGTCTTCTCGCAGAACGAGCGTTGGGACTTCACGTCCAACTCGTCTCCCGAGACGTCCACCATCACCAACAACTGCCTGAACGCCAACGGCTCCGTCATCCCGGGCTGTCTGGAGGGCTCGGCACCGGGCAGCGCCCTGTTCGACGTACCGCAGGAGAGCTTCCGCGGCGGCCTGGGCAACATGCGCTTCGGCCTGGCCTACGCCTTCTTCAACCAGGAGAAGGACGAGACGAAGCCCACCTGGATTGTCGGCCTGGAGTACGAGGCCCCCACCGCGAAGCTGCGCGACGCGGCCGCGGACACCACCAACTCGGACAGCCGCGGCAACATTGGCGACCGCGTCCACAAGTACCAGCTCTACACGGCCTTCTCGCGCCGCATCGGCGCGGCCGAGCCGTACTTCAAGGCGCACTACACCATCCCCGTGCGCGGCCCGGGCGCCTACTCCAATTGCGTCCAGAAGGATTCCAACCCGGACAACCTGGGCGCCCCGGACAACTGCTTCACGGGCCCGTGGAACCGCAAGGAAACGGGCATCAACGCCCCTCACACCGCGGGCATGCTCTTCGGCGTGGAGCTAGTGCCCTTCAACCGGCCGGCGAAGTCGCAGCGCTTCGCCCTGGACGTCCGAGGCATTGGCAACTACGTGGGCAGCGGCCGCTACTACAACGAGCTGAGCGCCGCCCTGCGCAAGCTGCTCACCTCCGAGGACTACTTCCAGGTGGGTGGCATGCTGGGCGTCACGGCGAACGCGTCGCAGGCCTTCCAGATTCGCGCGTCCGGCATGTTCCTCTACAACACCAACCACGCCCTCACCGCTGAGGAGCCGGGGCGCGACGTGAACAACGATGGCGGCGTGGACTTGCGGCCCGGCTCGCCCGACCTCAACCCCAACTTCGACTGGCGCTATGACCTGGTGTCCCGCCGCTTCCTCGCGGTGGAGAGCACCACGTTCCGCTTCGACCTGAGCGCTACGTTCAGCTTCTAGCGCGACCCGGTGGGCGCCGATGACGGCGCCCACCTGGGGACTCAGCGCTTCAGCGAGAGCCCCAGCCGGTAGACGTCCTGACCGGCCCAGCCCGCGCGGCGGGCCAGCTCGGTGCTCAGCGCCTTGAGCTTCTCGCCGCGCGACAGCCCCTCCTCCAGGGCCCGGCGCAGTTCCTCCTCGGACCAGCGTGTCTCGCCGGTGCGGCCCTCCACCAACACCACCACCTCGCCGCGGGGCTCTTCCGCCGCGTAGCGCGCGGCCAGTTCGGACAAGGTGCCCCGGGCGAACTCCTCGTGCAGCTTCGTCAACTCCCGCGCCACGCACGCGCGCCGGTCGCCCCAGGCGTCGAGCAGGTCCGGCAACGTCTCCGACAGGCGGCGTGGGGACTCATAGAGCACCAGGGTGGCGGACAGCTGCGCCACCTCCTCCAGCATCGCCCGGCGCTCGGCGCCCTTTCGCGGGAGGAAGCCCAGGAAGTGGAAGCGCCCCGTGGGTAATCCAGAGGCGCTCAGCGCCGCGACCAGGGCCGTGGGGCCTGGTACCGGCACCACCGCCAAGCCGCGCTCCAGCGCCTCGGCCACCAGCTTCTCGCCCGGATCACTGATGGCGGGGCTGCCCGCGTCGGTCACGAGCGCGCAGTCCTCTCCTTCCCCAATCCGGTCCAGGATGCGTCCGGCTCGCTGCCCTTCCGCGAAGGCAGGCAGGCTCACCAGGTCCTTCCCGCCAATGCCGAAGTGGTCGAGCAGCACCCGCGAGTGCCGCGTGTCCTCACACGCGATGAAGCGCACCGCGCGCAGGGTCTCCAACGCGCGCGACGTGACGTCCCCCAGGTTCCCGATGGGCGTCGCCACCAGATAGAGCGTTCCAGCCATGGCGTCGTCCTCTCACATCCCCGCGTCGAAGGCGCCAGGGATGTGCTCCACGGTGGCGCGCTCCCCGCGTCCCACCACCGAAATCACATCGAAACGGAACATCCGTCCACGCAAGTCATGCGCGAACAGGTACCGAAGCGCCGCCTTCACCACCCGGCGCTGCTTGGCGAAAGACACACTGTGGGAGGGGTCGCCCCAGGTGGCCGTGGAGCGCATCCGCACTTCCACGAAGCACACCAGGTCGTCACGTTCGGCGACCACGTCCAGTTCCCCGAAGCGGCAGGTCCAGTTGCGATCCCGCACCCGCCACCCCTGCGCCTCCAGGAAGCGCACCGCCGCCTCCTCCCCCGCATTCCCGTACTCCCGCCGCTCAGCCGGCGCCGCCCGTCGCATCCACCCCTCCCCCTGCGGACCTCCCCCTGGAGGCAACCCGCCACGTCGCCTCAGACGTTAACGGGGCCGTCCGACATCTGCGCGAAGCCCGGGTGAGAGGTGACATGCAGCACCTGCGTCAGCGTACCCAGGTGCTTCAGCATCCGAGCGATGAGGGGCAGCTTCACCTCCTCCATTCCCGTGAAGACGTCCTCCAGCAGAAAGGGACGCTTCACGCGGGCGCTCGCCTTCTCCACCACCGTCATCCGCAGGGCCAGGTAGTACAAGTCCAAGTCCTTCGCGGGGAGCTCGCCCACCGGCACCCGCCGGCCCGAGGCCAGGGCGAAGGCCTTGCCCTCGCGGTCCCACTCGATGCCCTGGTACCGCCGGTCCGTGAGCGCGGTGAGGTACTGGACGCAGCGCTCCTTCAGCATCGCCTGCACGGACAAGATGTCCGTAGTGAACACGTCCGCCGCCTGGGACAGCAGCATGGGCGACGGGTCCTCCAGCGTCTCCACAGGCACGGATCCATCCGGGCCCGGCGCGGCCGGCGGCGGAGGCGCCTTGGCCAGGGCAATGGACTCCTTCAGCCGGCCCATCTCACGCTCCACCTCGCGTACGTCGCGGACGTACGTACCCTTCTGCGTCAGCTCCTCGTTGAGCGCTTCCGCCTCCG
This sequence comes from Myxococcus sp. MxC21-1, assembly GCF_032612255.1. Lineage (NCBI taxonomy): Bacteria > Pseudomonadati > Myxococcota > Myxococcia > Myxococcales > Myxococcaceae > Myxococcus > Myxococcus sp. MxC21-1. The sequence continues at coordinate 4,041,142 of NZ_CP123278.1, read as the reverse complement.
CCTTCAGCGCCTGAACCTGAGCGGCCGCCGCGAGGTAGTCCGGATCCGACTCCATGGTGTGCAGTTGGTCCTGCAGCTCGGCGACTCGCGCGGCCAGCAGCTCCTTGCGCTCCAGGGCCGGGGCGATGCCGTCCAGCTCTTCCACGTCGAGCGCCTTCTGAGCCATGCGCAGCGGCGCGGCTTCCGCTTCGTACTCCTCGAGGATCTTCTTCTCCCGGATGTCGAAGCGGTTCTCCTTGCTGCCATGCCGCGTGGCCTTCTGCAGGTCATCCACGTAGCGAAGCGCCAGGAAGGCGGCGACACCGAAGGCCGGGATGTCCAGCAGCGCCAGGTAGCGGAAGGTCCTGTCCACTCCAAAGCCCAGGCCCACGGCGAGCGCCAGGAACAACACGCCAACGCCCAGGCCGGCCCAGAACCCCATGTTCTGCGTCAGGGGCGGCACCGAGGTGGGACGTGCCTCCGCTTCGTTCTCCCGGTCCGCATTGAGGCGTGCCAGGGCCTCATCACGACGGGCAATCACCTTGGGGTGGCGCTTCAGGCGGTTCACGATGTCCTGAGGCAGCCCCAGGGACTCGGGCGTCGGCGCCGCGCGCCAGGCGGCCTCGGCCTCCGAGATGGCCACCTTGAGCCCCTCGGTCCCCTTCAGCCTCTGCTCGGCGTCGAAGATCTGCGAGGCAACGCCATCTGCCTTGAACTGAAGGCTGTCCACCTCCGTGGACGCAGCCAGTTCCTGCTCCAGCGCGCGCAGCTTCGCCTCGGCGGCGGGGATGTCCTCCGCGGGCAGCACCGTGGAGGCAGACGCCAATGATGGGTACCTGCCGGACGTCTTGGGGTCCACCTTCGCCGCGGCGGCAGCGGACTTCCTCGGGCGTCGTGAGGGAAGCTGCGCGGACTGAAGGCAGTACACCTGCTCGAACGTGGTCTTCGGTGGAAGTCCCGCCTGTCCGCGAAGGAACTGGCTGATCTCCGACGCATCCGACGAGACGAGCTCCGGCTGCTGCGTCGTGGGATTCATCCGGTGCAACGTCCCGGAGCCGCCGAGGTCGCGCAGCACGCGGTACGTCACCCCATCCACTCCGACGAACGTCAGGGCCGCCTTGCCCGACTTCGCACCGGCGGCGATGAAGCTGGCGTCAGTGCCGCGCCCATCCGCGAAGAGCAGCGCGAGGGAGAGGCCCGCCAGGGGGCTCGACTCCGCCGAGGGCGGTTTGAGGACGAGGTATCCCGCCTTCAGGGCAAAGCGCCCCGCGGGGGAGAAACCGCGGACGTTCTGGACGGCGACTTCGGCGAATTGCATGGCTCGCGCATGTTAGCGCGAATGAAAAAAGGAGCGTCCGGGATCGGACGCTCCTTTTCACTGCACAGGCGCTGGAAGCGCTCAGGAGGCCGAGGCGGCCTTCTTGGACGGCTTCGGCTCTTCGATGACGTCGACGCGCGCCGCCTTGCCCTTGAGGTCGCGGAGGTAGAACAGGCGCTTGCGGTTCACGTCACCGCGCGACAGGACCTCGATCTTCTCGTAGCGGGGGCTGTGCAGCGGGAACACGCGCTCCACGCCGACGCCGAAGGAGAGCTTGCGCACCGTGAAGGTGGCGCGGTGGGCGCCCTTGGTCTTCCGGATGACGATGCCCTCGAACGCCTGCACGCGCTCCTTCTCGCCCTCCTTGACCTTCCAGTGGACGCGCACGGAATCACCGGTATTGAACACGGTGACATCCTGGCGCAGGAACTTGGCCTCGATGTGCTGAATGGCGGCGTTGCGCATGACAAACTCCGGAAAACTTGAACTGACGCGATGGTCGCGTGAAGAGCGGGCCGTACTAACAGAGAGAGCGGTGTCGGACAAGCCCTGATGATCCAACCCGCTAGCAACGCTCAGGGTTACAGCTCTTCCTCCCGGCGGGCCAGAAGTTTCTGGTCAGCCTTCGACAGCACCACGCGGGCATACAGGTCCGGGCGGCGCTCGTGGGTGAGCACCAACGACTTCCAGCGCCGCCAGCGGGCAATCCGGGCATGGTCGCCGGACTGCAGGGCTGCCGGCACCTCGACGCCCCGGAAGACAGGCGGGCGGGTGTACTGGGGATGCTCCAGCAGGCCTTCCTCGAAGCTCTCCGTGACGGACGAGTCCACGTTGCCCAGCACCCCGGGCACCAGCCGCGCCACCGCGTCCACCACCGTCATGGCCGCCAGCTCGCCGCCCGTGAGAACGAAGTCCCCCAGGGACAGCTCCCCGTCGAGGTGCGCCATCACCCGCTCGTCCACGCCCTCGTAGCGGCCGCAGACCAGGATGAGGCCCGCCTCGTGACGGACCAGCTCACGCGCAGTGGCCTGGGTGAAGGTGGGCCCTCGGGGGCTCATGAGCAGCACCCGTGCGCCCGGATGCCGCGCTTTGGCCGCCTCAATCGCGGCGACCAGCGGCTCCGGCTTCATGACCATGCCGGCGCCACCGCCGTAGGGCGCGTCGTCGGTGACGCGGTGCTTGCCCTCGGCGTACTCGCGGATATCGGTGATGGTGGTGGCCAGCAGGCCCTTCTCCTGAGCCTTCCCGAGGATGCTGGCCCCCAGGTAACCGGTCACCATGCCGGGGAACAACGTGAGGATCTCCACCGGATACGGTGGGCTCATTCCGCGTCCTCCGGGCCTCCACCTGACTCGGCGCCCTTGCGTCCCGCATCCACGTACTCAGGCGGATGGATGACGATGCGCCGCGCCTCGAGGTCCACGGTGGGGACGAACTCGTCGGCGAAGGGCACCACCAGCTCCTCGCGCCCGGAAGCGCGAATGACCAGGTTGGGCACCTCGCCGGTGGTCCAGATCTCCTCCACCCGGCCCAACGCGTTCCCGTTGGCGTCCACGGCCTCGAGCCCCACCAGGTCACCCTGGAAGAACTCGCCCTCCGCGGGCGGCTCCAGATCCTCGCGGAAGACGAACACCTTGGCGCCCACGAGCGCCTCCGCGTCGTTCCGCGACTCCACGCCTTCGAGGACCACGATGTCCTCCTTGGGCGTGGGCCGGAGCGCCTCCAGCCGCATTTCCCGCTCCACACCGGCACGCGTCCGCACCCAGATGCGATCGACGGTGTCGAGCGTCTCCGACGCCGGATCCAATGCGCGAATGGCGACCTCGCCACGCAGCCCGTGAGCACGCGCGACGTATCCCAACTCCAGATAGGGACTGGTGGCCGTCACTGGGCGGAGTCCGGCGCGACCGGAGCGCCTGCTGCATTGCGCCGGTCGTCGAGAATCTCCAGGCGGACCTTCTGCCCGGACTTCTGTGCGGCGGCATTGAGCAGCGTCCGGAGGGCATTCACGGTGCGCCCGTCACGGCCAATGACCTTGCCGACGTCCTCGGCGGAGACCTTCAGCTCGAAGAGCCGGGCCCCTTCCGCCTCGGAAATGCGCAGGCTGACCTGGTCAGGATGATCGACCAGGGCCCGCGCCAGATAGTTGAGAAGCTGCTCCACGTCCACTCGGGCGTGGCTCAGACCGCGGGAGCGGGCTTGGCCTTACCGGCGACCTTGATCAGGTCCGCAACGGTCTCAGACGGCGTCGCGCCCGTCTTCAGCCAGTAGTTGAGGCGCTCCTCGTTGAACTCCACCTTCGGCGGCTCCTGGTTCGGATCGTACGCGCCCACGGCCTCGATGAACTTGCCGTCCCGGGGGTTGCGGGAATCGGTGGCGACCACGTGGTAGTACGGCTTCTTCTTGACGCCCGCGCGGGCAAGACGGAGGACAACGGCCATTGAATGCTCTCCAACAAACAGGAAACGTCTTAGGAAAGGGGTGGCGCTCTTAACGCCGCTCCCGTTGGATTGTCAAGGAAGTTCGGGAACTTATGTCGTACTATCGGCCCCGGCTTGTGTCTCGCCGCGATTGGCGAGCTGCCCGCAGGCGCCGGCGATGTCCCGGCCCCGGTTCCTGCGGATGTAGGCGGCGACGTGGCCGTCCGCGAGGATGGCGCGGAACTCCTCCGCCCGCTCCTCGCCGGTGGTGTGGAACCCCAGGCCGGGATTCTCGTTGTAGGGGATCAGGTTCACCTTCACCGGGATGCCCTTGAGCAGCTCGATGAGCCGGTGCGCGTCCTCATCCGCGTCGTTGAAGCCCTTGATGAGGACGTACTCGAAGGTGATGCGGCGGCCCTGACGCAGCGGGAACTTCCGGCAGGCGTCCAGCAAGGCCGCGATGTTCCACTTGCGGTTGACGGGCATCGTCTTGCTGCGCTGCTCGTCCGTGCTGGCGTTGAGGGAGATGGCCAGCTTGACGTCCGTCTCCTTGCCGAAACGCTCAATCATCGGCACCAGCCCCACGGTGGAGACGGTGATGTGCCGGTGGCTGAAGTTCGGCCCGTCCTCGGACTGGAGGATGGAGAGCGCCGTCTTGAGGTTCTCGAAGTTGTGGAGCGGCTCCCCCATCCCCATGAACACCAGGTTGGAGAGCGGGCGGAGCGTCTCGTGCCCCTCGTTCTTGCGGACCTCGCGGTTCACCGCGTGGACCTGGGCCACAATCTCGCTGGGCGTCAGGTTGCGCTTGAGCCCCATGGTGCCCGTCATGCAGAAGCCGCAAGCCATGGCGCAGCCCACCTGCGTGGACACGCACAACGTCCTGCGGTCCTCGGTGGGCATGTAGACGGATTCAATGAAGCGCCCGTCCCGCGTCTTCCACCGGTACTTGATGGTGCCGTCGATGCTGCGCAGCTCGCAGTCCTTCACCAGGGGGACGATCTCCGCGCGCGCCCTGAGCTTCTCGCGCAGGACCTTGGAGAGGTCCGTCATCTCGTCGAACGAGGTGGCGCCGCGCTGGTGCAGCCAGCGGTAGATCTGCGGGGCACGGAAGGCGCGCTCACCCAGTTCCTCGGTGACGAAGCGCGACAGCGCCTCCAACGACAGGCTGGCCACGTCCACCAGCTTGGCGGGCGCGGGAGCCGGCAAAGGCTCGGTGACTGGCAGGGAGGTGGCGGAGGTCTCTGACATCGTCATTGCGCTTAACGGTGGGCCCAGGGGCGTCCCTTCCCACACCTGGGCACGGCAAGTCAAAGGAGCCCATGCTCCCCTGCCCGCCTCGGGGACACTACCCGGTAGTGTCTCCTGGAAGAACAGCGGCCCGGGCCCGCGCCTTTGAGAGCGCGAACACCGGGCCTGGAACGGCGGCCCCGCAGGGGGCCGGCCGGCTACTTCTGGTACGGGTAGGAGTGGATCTCCGTCTCCCGGAAGAAGTACGCGATCTCGATCTTCGCGTTCTCCAGGCTGTCGGAGCCGTGCACCGTGTTCTTGTCGATGCTGGTGGCGAAGTCCTTGCGGATGGTGCCCTCGGCCGCCTGCGCGGGGTTGGTGGCGCCCATGATGTCCCGGTTGGCCAGGACCGCGTTCTCACCTTCCAGCACCATCAGGACCACCGGGCCGGAGATCATGAACTGCACCAGGTCCTTGAAGAAGGGCCGGGCCTTGTGGACCGCGTAGAAGCCCTCGGCCTGCGCCTGGGACAGGTGCTGCAGGCGGATGGCGACCGGCTTCAGCCCCTTCTCCTCGAAGCGGCTGATGATCTTCCCGATGACGCCCTTCTCCAGGCCGTCCGGCTTGATGATGGACAGCGTACGCTCGATAGCCATGTGACTGGCTCCTTGTCGTGTTTCCGTTGGGGTTTAGCGCTTCTTCGGAGCGCCCCGCTTGAGGGCCTCCTGAAGGGTGGTGCCCAGCTCGGCGGGGCTGGCGGCCATCAGGATGCCCGCGGCCTCCATGGCCTTGATCTTCTCGGTCGCCGTGCCCTTGCCGCCGGAGATGATGGCGCCAGCGTGGCCCATGCGCTTGCCCGGGGGCGCGGACTGGCCCGCGATGAACCCGGCGATGGGCTTGGTGAACTCGCGCGCCACGTACTCGGCGCCGCGCTCCTCGGCGTCACCGCCGATTTCGCCAATCATGATGACGGCGTCGGTGTCCGGGTCCGCGTTGAAGAGCTTCAGCACGTCCACGAAGTCCGTGCCGTTGACCGGGTCACCGCCGATGCCCACGGCGGTGGACTGGCCCAGGCCCAGCTGGGTGAGCTGGTGCACGGCCTCGTAGGTCAGCGTGCCGGAGCGAGACACCACGCCGATGCGGCCCGGCTTGTGGATGTGGCCCGGCATGATGCCGATCTTGCACAGCGCGCCCGGCGTGATGACGCCCGGACAGTTGGGACCGACCAGCCGGATGCCCGGCTTGCCCTGCAGGTAGCGCTTGGCGCGCACCATGTCGTTGACCGGGATGCCCTCGGTGATGACGATGATGAGGGCCACGCCCGCGTCCGCGGCCTCCATGATGGAGTCAGCGGCGAAGGGGGGCGGCACGAAGACCACGGACGTGTTCGCGCCCGTCGCCTTCACCGCCTCGGCCACCGTGTTGAACACGGGGACCTTGCCTTCGAACGTGGTGCCGCCCTTGCCCGGAGTCACACCGGCAACGAGCTTCGTGCCGTACTCGAGCATCTGCTTCGCGTGGAACGAACCCGCCGAGCCGGTGATGCCCTGGCAGAGGACCTTCGTGTTTTCGTTGACGAGGATGGCCATGGCGTTCTTTCAGGAAAGAGTGCGCGGGATTACTTCACCGCAGCGACGGCCTTCTCCGCCGCCTGACGCAGGTTGTCCGCCGGGGTGATGGCGAGGCCGGAGTTGCTCAGCAGCTCCTTGCCCTTCTCGACGTTGGTGCCTTCCAGCCGCACCACGAGCGGAACCTTAAGCTGGACCTCCTTCGCCGCGGCGATGATGCCCTCGGCGATGACGTCGCACTTCATGATGCCGCCAAAGATGTTGACCAGCACCGCCTTCACGGCCGGGTCCGCCAGGATGAGCTTGAAGGCCGCGGTGACCTTCTCCTTGTTGGCGCCGCCGCCCACGTCCAGGAAGTTGGCCGGGCTGCCGCCCACCAGCTTGATGGTGTCCATGGTGGCCATCGCCAGGCCGGCGCCGTTCACCATGCAGCCGATGTTGCCATCCAGCGCGATGTAGGCCAGGTCCCACTCCTTGGCCTGGATCTCACGGGGCTCCTCCTCGGCCAGGTCGCGGTACTCCAGCAGGTCCTTGTGCCGGTAGAGCGCGTTCTCGTCGAAGGTCACCTTCGCGTCGAGCGCCACCACGCCGCCATCCTTCAGGATGACCAACGGGTTGATCTCCACGAGCGAGGCGTCCGTGTCGATGAACATCCGGTACAGCGCCGAGCAGAACTGGGTGAACTTGTTCACCGTGGGGCCCGTCAGGCCCAGCCCGAAGGCCAGCTTGCGGCCCTGGAAGTCCTGGAAGCCCACGGCCGGGTCCACCGACTCGCGGAGGATCTTCTCCGGGTGCTTCTCCGCCACCTCTTCAATCTCCACGCCGCCCTCGCGGGAGGCCATGAAGGTGATGCGGCTGGTGGCGCGGTCCAGCGTCACGCCCAGGTACAGCTCCTGGCCAATGGCGAGACCTTCTTCGATGTAGACCTTGTGGACCGTCTGGCCTTCCGGCCCGGTCTGGATGGTCTTGAGCTTCATGCCAAGCATCTGCTTGGCCAGCTCCTTGGCTTCCGCGGGGCTCTTGGCCAGCTTCACGCCGCCGCCCTTGCCGCGGCCACCCGCGTGGATCTGGGCCTTCACGACGACCACAGAAGTGCCGAGCTCCTTCGCGGCGGCCTCCGCGTCGTTGGCGGAAACGGCGAGGATGCCCTTCGGCGTGGGCACGCCGTACTTCCGGAAGATTTCCTTGCCCTGGTACTCGTGGATCTTCATCGAGGCTCCGGTGGAGACGAGGGAGACAGCCTGAACAGAGGCGTCAGCGCCGGGCCCTCATTGCGCAGAAAAGGACGGAGTGCAAGACCGTTTGACCCCGGTACACCTGCATCGTCCGACAGGGTGCACGGCAGATAATCAGGGATGTCCGCGAAGATGAGCCTGCCTTCACCGCAGGGTTTTCCACGGACACCCCAACAGCGACGGCCCCGCCCGGCGTCTCGAATGGACGCCGGCCCGGGGCCGCTTAAAGCCAGAGGACGCCGGGAAGTCGCTGGCGAGCGCCCTACCCCGGACCGCTGCCGTGGCCCTTGGGGGCCTCGTCCTGGAAGAAGATGTCCTTGATCGTGAGCTTGGTCACCTCGCGGTTCATCACCGCGATGGAGGTGACGAGCGGAATCTCCTTCGGGCAGACCTTCACGCAGTTCTGCGCCTTGCCGCAGTCCTGGATGCCGCCGGGCCCCATGAGCGAACGCACGCGCTCCTCGGAGTTCATCTTGCCCGTGGGGTTCATGTTGAACAGGCGGGCCTGGCTGATGGCCGCCGCGCCGACGAAGTCGTTCTCCTGCGTCACCTGGGGGCACGCCTCCAGGCAGCTGCCGCAGGTGATGCACGTGGACAGCACGTACATCACCGACTGGTCCACGGGCGCCTGGCGCGGACCCGGCCCCAGGTTGTGCGTGCCGTCGATGGGTACCCAGCCCTTGATGCGCTTGAGCGCGTCGAACATGCGGTCGCGGTTCACCGTGAGGTCACGCACCACGGGGAACTTGCTCATGGGCTCCAGCGTGATCGGCTGCTCCAGCTTGTCGATCAGCGCCGAGCAGGCCATGCGCACGCGGCCGTTGATGTTCATGGCGCAGCTGCCACAGACCTCCTCCAGACATGCGGCGTCCCAGATCACCGGGGCCACGCGCTTGCCCTCCACGGTGACGGGGTTGCGCTGGATCTCCATCAGGCACGAGATGACGTTGGCGCCCTTCACATAGGGAACCTTGAACTCATCGAAGTGACCTGGCTTCGCGGGATCATCCTGCCGCCAGATGCGGAAGGTGATGGTCTTGGTGGTGACAGCGGATGCTTGTGCAGTGTCCATGTGGCTCGACCCTTCACTTCCAAATCGGTTGAGTGGTTCCCGTCTCAGGCGTACCAGCGCGGCTCGGGGTCAAGCACGGGCGTGGGGATGTCCTCGTAGTGGATCTTCGGGCCGGCCTCGCTGTACGTCGCGATGGTCGTCTTCGCCCACTTCTCGTGGCGCGCACGCCACAGGCTCATCCACTCCGGGTCCTGCGTCGGGTCCTTCGTCTTCGGTTCGGGCAGCGAGAAGTCCGGCTTGTAGTGGGCGCCGCGGCTCTCGTCGCGGAGCAGCGCGCTGGTCGCGATGACCTCACCCAGCTCGAACATGTTCCACAGCTGGTTGGTGTACGACAGCGCGCGGTTGGCCACGTTGCCCGTGTCCAGCACGTTGACGTTCTTCCAACGCTCCTTGAGCTCGCGGATCTTCTCGATCGTCTTCTTCAGACGGTCGTTGTAGCGCACGACGGTGCAGTTCTCCGTCATGGTGTCGCCCAGCTCCTTGGCGAGCCCATACGGGTTCTCCGGGCCGCTCATCTTGAGCATGGTGGCGAAGCGGTCCTGCCAGTACTGCCTGGCGGCCTGGAAGTGCTTCTCCGGCATCGCCGCGGCGCTGGTGCCCTGGCTCTTGGCGAAGGACGCCATGGCCGGACCGCCAATCATGCCGGAGTAGATGCACGACAGCAGCGAGTTCGCGCCCAGGCGGTTCGCGCCGTGGAAGGCGTAGTCCGCCTCGCCCGCGGCGTAGAGGCCAGGGATGGTGGTGGACTGGTTCTTGGGGCTGCCCTCGGCCGGCGTCAGCGTCTTCGGGTCGGCCTCGAAGTTCACGTACAGGCCGCCCATGGAGTAGTGCATGCCCGGGAAGATGACCATGGGCACCTTGCGCGGGTCGTCACCGACGAACTTCTCGTAGATCTCCATGACGCCCTTGATCTTGGCGTCCAGCACCGGCGCGGGGATGTGCGTGACGTCCAGGTACACGCCGTCCCGGCCGTTGATGCCCATGCCCAGCTCGCGGCAGACCATGAAGATCTCGCGGGTGGCCACGTCGCGCGGCACCAGGTTCTTGTACTTGGGGTACTTCTCTTCCAGGAAGTACCAGCGCTCCGCCTCGGGGATCTGCTGAGGCGCCCGCGTGTCGCCCTTCTTGCGGGGCACCCAGACCCGGCCGCCCTCTCCACGCACCGACTCGCTCATCAGGCGGAGCTTGTCCTCGCCCGGAATCGACGTCGGGTGCACCTGGATGAACTCACCGTTGGCGTAGTGCGCGCCCTCCATGTAGGCGCGGCCCGCGGCGGTGCCGGTGTTGATGATGGAGTTGGTGGAGCGTCCGAAGACGATGCCCGGGCCACCCGTGGCCAGGCAGACGGCCTCGGCCGGGAAGGTGCGGATCTCCATGGTGCGCAGGTCGACGGCCACGCTGCCGATGCAGCGCCCGTTGTCGTCCTTCACCGTGCCAAGCCACTCCCAATACTCGTACTTGGTGACCTTGCCCTCGGCCTCATAGCGGCGGACCTGCTCGTCCAGCGCGTAGAGCAGCTGCTGGCCGGTGGTGGCGCCGGCGAAGGCCGTGCGGTGGTGCAGCGTGCCGCCGAAGCGGCGGAAGTCCAGCAGACCTTCCGGCGTGCGGTTGAACGTCACGCCCATGCGATCCAACAGGTAGATGATGCCGGGCGCGGCATGACACATGCCCTTCACCGAAACCTGCTCCGCGAGGAAGTCGCCGCCGCGCAGCGTGTCCTTCACGTGGATGTCCGGGTGGTCGCCTTCGCCCTTGGTGTTCACCGCGCCGTTGATGCCGCCCTGGGCACAAACGGAGTGGGAACGCTTCACCGGGACGAGCGAGAGCACATCCACCTGGTGGCCCGCCTCCGCGAGCTTGATCGTCGTCATCAGCCCGGCGAGGCCGCCGCCCACCACCGTGAACCGCGCTGCTGGTGCCATCATCATCTCCTTGACTGCCGGACATCGGACACTGCTCGGTTGAGCCGGCCCGCCAGGTGGCGCGCCAGGGCCCGGACGTCCCGTGCGAGTTCTACAGGCTAGTTAACTTGGTGAAAACGCGCTGCAACGATGGCGTCCGGGGCAATTAGCCCGCGTCATCCACAGCATCAGGCACAGGGCCCGCCGGGTTTCCCCAGCGGGCCGCACGTGACTGTCCAGCGACTACAGCTTGACCGAGTCGACCGTCTTCTTGACCGACTGGAAGGACTTCTCCAGCTCGGCCTTCTCACCGTCGTTCAGCTCGACGGTGTGGATCTTCTCCACGCCGCCCGCGCCGATCTGCACGGGGACGCCGAAGAAGTAACCGTTGATGCCGTACTGGCCCTCCAGGAGGGCGGCGGCCGGCAGCACGCGCTTGCGGTCCTGCAGGAAGCTCTCCGCCATGGCGATGGCGGACGCCGCAGGACCGAAGTAGGCGCTGCCCGTCTTGTACAGACCGACCAGCTCCGCGCCGCCCTCACGGGTGCGCTTGATGATGGCGTCCAGCTTGTCCTTGGCGATCAGCTCCGTCAGAGGCACGCCGCCCACCGTGCTGTGACGGACGAGCGGGACCATGTCGTCGCCGTGGCCGCCCAGCACCAGGGCCTCCACGTCGCGGATGGAACAGCCGAGCGCCTCGGCGACGAAGCACTTGAAGCGGCTGGTGTCCAGCACGCCCGCCATGCCTGCGACCATGTGCTTGGGCAGACCGGCGATCTTGTGGAGCGCGAACACCATCGCGTCCAGCGGGTTGGCCACGTTGATGACGAAGGCGTTGGGGGCGTGCTGCTTGATGTTGCCCGCCACGTCCGTCATGATCTTCAGGTTGATCTCGAGCAGGTCCTCGCGGGACATGCCCGGCTTGCGGGGCATGCCGGCCGTGATGATGATCACGTCCGAGCCGGCCACGTCCTTCCAGTCCGTGGTGCCCTTCACGCGGCAGTCGTAGCCGTCGACCGCGGCCAGCTGGTTGATGTCCAGCGCCTTGCCCTTGACCAGACCCTCGGCCGCCGGGATGTCGTACAGCACCACGTCACCGAGCGACTTCTGCACGGCGAGCAGCGCCAGGTTGCCGCCGATCTGACCGCCGCCGATGAGGCCGATCTTCTTCTTGCCATTCTGAGCCATGGATTCGCCTCTTCCAGATCCCCGACCGGGGACTACATGTTCTTGATGATGGCCTGCCCGAACTCGGAGCACTTGACCTCGGAAACGCCGCTCTGCCCTTCCTGCTTCATCAGGCGGGCGAAGTCGTAGGTCACCGTCTTGCTGGCGATGGCGCGGTCCATGCCCTGGATCATCAGGTCGGCCGCCTCGTGCCAGCCCAGGTGCCGGAACATCATCTCACCGGAGAGGATGACCGAGCCCGGGTTCACCTTGTCCTGGTCGGCGTACTTGGGCGCCGTGCCGTGCGTGGCCTCGAACACCGCGTGGCCCGTGACGTAGTTGATGTTGCCGCCTGGCGCGATGCCGATGCCGCCCACCTGCGCCGCCAGCGCGTCCGACAGGTAGTCACCGTTGAGGTTCAGCGTGGCGATGACGTCGAACTCATCCGGACGGGTGAGGACCTGCTGCAGGGTGATGTCCGCGATGGAGTCCTTGATCAGGATCTTCCCGGCGGCCAGGGCGGCCTTCTGCTCCGCGTTGGCGGCCTCCTCGCCCTTGGCGGCCTTGGTGGCCTCCCACTGGTCCCAGGTGTAGACCTTGTCACCGAACTCCCGGGCGGCCAGCTCGTAGCCCCACTTGCGGAAGGCGCCCTCGGTGAACTTCATGATGTTGCCCTTGTGGACCAGCGTGACGCTCTTGCGCTTGTGGTCCACGGCGTACTGGATGGCGGCGCGGATCAGCCGGTCGCTGCCCTCGTGGGACACCGGCTTGATGCCCAGACCCACGTCGGACGGGAAGCGGATCTTCCCGAACTCCTTCGGGAACTCCTGCTTCAGCAGGCCCAGGAACTTCTCCGCGGCGGCCGTGCCGGCCTCGAACTCGATGCCCGCGTAGATGTCTTCCGTGTTCTCACGGAAGATGGTCATGTCGACCTTGTCCGGCGTCTTCACCGGGCTCGGCACGCCCTTGAAGTAGCGCACGGGGCGCAGACAGACGTACAGGTCCAGCATCTGCCGCAGGGCCACGTTCAGCGACCGGATGCCGCCGCCCACGGGCGTCGTCAGGGGGCCCTTGATGCCCACCAGATAGGTGCGGAACGCCTCGACCGTCTCATCGGGCAGCCAGTTGTTGACCGCCTTGAAGGACTTCTCGCCGGCCAGGACTTCGTACCAGGCGATCTTCTTCTTGCCCTTGTAGGCCTTCTCCACCGCGGCGTCGAACACCGCCTGGGACGCACGCCAGATGTCGCGGCCGGTGCCGTCGCCCTCGATGTAGGGGATGATCGGGTTGTCCGGGACGGACAGCTTGCCGCTCTGCAGGGAGATCTTTTCTCCGGATGACGGGGGCGCCATGGATGTGCTCCTGAGAAGGTGTGACCGTGTAAGAATCGGCGGGGGATAGTCGAGAACCCGCCCCGCGACGTCAAGGAGTTTGGCCACGGGCTCACGCGGAACGACTTATCGGAGCCAATGGCCGGGCGCGGAATAACGGCCGGCCTCCGCGCGAGCACGAAACGATGCGGCCGGCCTCCCCGGCGGCCCAACGAAAAAGGAGGGCCAGGCACTGGCGGCCCGCCCTCCTCTTCCTCTTCAAGTCGTGGATCAGCGGCGGGCATGGCGGCCCGCCCGGACTACCAGCTGGACATCCCCGGCGCGGGCAACTCCACCGTCACGGTGATGCCGGCGGCCGCGCTGCTGGCCACCTCCAAGGTGCCACCCATGGACTCCGTCAGCTCCCGGGCCCGGGCCAGCTTGCGGTGCAGCGGCCCGACCAACATGGGCGACAGGAAGACAGCCTGGAGTTCCCGCGAGGACAGCGACGCCCCCGCGACCTGGACCTGGAAGCGGGGCGGCAGGTCCCCGAAGTCGTCAGCGGAATCCACCATCACACGAACGCCCTGCCCGTTCGACGCATCCGCCGCGTGCGCCAACAACAGCAGCAGCACCTGCTGCAGCCGCCGGTGACTAACATTAGCGGGGACCGGATCCTCTGGAAGCTCCAGGGAAACATGCACTCCTCGCAAGCGGCGCGTGACTGAGAGGAGCTCCACCGCGCCGCCAACGACCTCCGCGACATCCACCCGGAGTACGTCTGGCGAGTCCACCGGCATCAGGCCCGCGGCGCGACCGTGAACAGGCGCTTGGAATTGCTCCAACGCCTGCGTTCCTCCCACAGCGCTCACGACAGCACTCATCCCTCACACCTCCCGCTCGCTGGACTGAGGGAACTCTAACGAGCGGGTCTGACGAACGCCATTTCACTGCGAGAAAGTACGCACAGCCTGCCAGACTTATGACATTACAGCCGCGCAGCATCTTGGCCGTATGAGTGTGCCGTCGCGGCGAATCGCTTCGTAAGACTTGGAAGTGGACTGCTGTCACCTACGACCCAGGGACGTCCATTCCGCCCGCCAGAAAACAGCCTGACTGCACAAATCCGATTTGACTGTTCCCCGGAAATCCGTATGATGCGGACCTATAGCGATTCGCCGCCTAACGCAGCACCGCTGGAGCAGGGAGGAACAACCGTGCTTGCAATTTCGACGACTGCATCAGGGGTTCCTCAGCACCGGAGAAGGGGGCGCCTGATTATGGAAGGGGGAAACCCGCTCTCCGACCGTCGGTCGGTCGAGTTCCGCAGCCGTGACGCGCTGTTCAACGTGATTCCGCTGCCGCCCGCCGAGGCCGCGCTGGATGATTCGGGCTACTCCCTGCACGGGACGGGCGCGGATGCCATCACCTGCTCCGTGGGCACGCTGGATGGCGCCATTGGCGTGGTGACGCGGCTGAGCCCCACCGTGGTGTGGGTGATGCCCCAGGGTGAGGTGGACACCTCCGACGCGCGCAGCCTGCCCGTCTATCTGTCCGGCTGTGGCGTGACGCTGGGCCCCATCCGGGGCGCCTTCATCCGCACGGACGCGGAGACGGCCGGGTCCCCGGTGGGGCTGCAGCTGGCGAACGTCTCCCTGGAGCAGGGCCGTCAAATCCTGGCACTGCTGGCGGACGCGCTGAAGCGTGGCGTCGCGGAGCCGGCCGCGTCTGCCCTTCCGGTGCAGGACACCATCGACGAGGCCGAGCGCATCCGCGCCATCCTCCTGGCCATCAGCACCGCGGGCAACAAGGGTGTGCTGCGCCGCATGGGCCGCACCGTCCGCCTGGTGTTGGAGCGCTACAACGCGGAGACGGAGCAACTGGAGTGGCACGCCGAGGACCCGGTGACCGACTGGGGCGAGGCGCCCTACGACATCGACGTCATCGGCCACAACAGCGCGTACCGCATGCGCCTGGAGGCGGGAACGCCGGACGGCCAGCGCTTCACGTCGCCGCTGCCCGACGTCCTCTTCCGCATCCGTCACCGCTGGCACCGCCGCTCGCCCGCGCCCGAGGGCGTGCGCGTCACCTTCCACCACCCGCTGTGGCGCGAGCAGGGGGAGCTGGAGCGCGCGGTGTTGGACCTGTCCTTCTCCGGCATGTGCATCCGCTGCCGCCCGGAGGACCTGCTGTTCCCGGGCCTGCTGCCGCCCCTGCTCGAGCTCCACACGCCGGACGGCCAGTCCATCAGCCTGCGCGGTGAAATCCGCTACGTCACCAGCGTGCGCGCCGACGGCACCGTGCTGTGTGGCCTGAGCGTGTCGCCCTACTCTTCCGACGAGGCGCGCTGGGTGCGCTTCGTCTCCCAGACGACCAATCCCAACACTTGCACCAGTGACGTGCAGGAAGAGGGGCTCTGGGATGTCTTCACGCTGTCTGGCTTCTTCAGCCTGGCGAACAAGTCCTCTCAGGAATTCGACGCGCTGAAGCAAGCCTTCAGCCACATGGCCAAGCGCGCCGCGGAAGTTCCGCAGCTCTTCTGCCAGGCCGTCTGGCCGTCCGAGCGCGGCCCCGAGGCGACGCTGTCCATCATGAAGTCGTACCGGCACACCTGGATGGGACACCAGGTGGCGAAGCGCCCGGGCAAGCCCGCCATCAAGGGGCTGGAGCCGGGCCGCATCATGCACGACCTGTACGTGCGCTGCTTCGAGCACCCGCAGAGCGACGCCGACTTCCGCTGGGCCGTGGCCTACGTGGAGGGCCTCAACCCGTGGATCGCGCGCGCGCACGTCCGCTACGGCGAGCGCCACATGGCGGCGAACCCGGAGCTGGCCTTCACGCGCAAGGTCCACATGATGGACGTCTACACGTCCGAGATGACGGGCCGGCTGCACGAGGGCATCACCATCAGCCCCGCCACGTCCGCTGAGCTGACGCTGCTGACGGACCACATCGCCCACTCGCGTCCCTCCTGCTACGTGGAGGCGCTCGACTTCACGCGCGACCGCATCGACATGCGCGCGGTGCAGGGACAGTGGAACACCTTTGGCCTGGAGCGCGAGCGCGAGGTCCTCATCGCGCGCCGCAACGGCGTGGCCCTGGCCGCCGCTGTCCTGGAGCTGGGCCAGCAGGGCACCAACCTCTACAGCCTGCTCGACATGGCACGGCTGTTCCCCCTGAGCGACGCGGGGCCTTCCACCTACGTCGCCCTGGTGGACGCGGCACGCCGTTGGTACGCCGCCCGCCACCGCCGTTCGTTCCACTATCTCTGTGAGGACGACGGTGGGCAGTACGTACAGGAAGCCGGGATTCACGCAGGTCCGGACCCGTACATGTGGATCATCTCCGCGAAGTTGATCCCCGACTATCTCGAACACATCAGTGAAGTCTCCATCGGGCGCCGAAGCGCGCCCAACTCTCGCCAGGGGTAATGAACATGAGCAAGCAACTCGTGGAGGAGCTGTACACACCGAACCTGACTGCCACCCGTGAGCGCATCAAGACGGATCCCCGGCTGAAGGTGCTGCTGGACGACAAGGCGGACCCCGCGCTCTTCGAGGCCTTCCTCATCACCTGGAACTCGCTGGGCGTCTACATGACGGAGCCGGTGGACGGGTGGATTCGCCGCGCCGGTGAGGCCACCGTGAAGGTGGGCCTGGACGACGTGGGCCAGAAGCTCATCGCCCACGCCAAGCACGAGGCCGGCCACCATCTGATGATGGTCGAGGACACCAAGCACCTGGTGGCCCGGTGGAACGAGCGCCGCAACCCCAAGCTGAACGCCGAGGAGCTCATCGCCCAGCCGCCCACGCAGGCGATGAAGGAGTACCGGGAGATTCACGAGAACACCATCACCGGTGAGATGCCCGCCGCGCAGGTGGCCATCGAGTACGAAATCGAGGGCCTGTCGACGGTGCTCGGCCCCGTGATTCTCGAGCAGGCCAAGCGCGTCTGTGGCGAGGACATCCTCCAGGGCATGTCCTTCCTCAAGGAGCACACGGAGATTGACGTGGGTCACACCGCGCTCAACGAGGTGATGCTCAACAAGCTCCTGTCGCAGGTGCCGGACAAGGCGCCCATCATCGCCAAGACGGGTGCCAGCGCGCTCGACATCTACCTGCGCTTCATGGGCGACTGCGTGGAGCGCGCCGGGAAGCTGGTCCAGTCCGCCGCCGCGGCCTGAGCCTCCCCGCAGCCCCACTTCGCGGTCGTAGGGCGCCCCGGCCCGGGCGCCTGTTGTTTTTCCGTTCCCCGCCTTTCAGCCCGCCCGCCGGACCTCCGCGCCATTCGGACGCGAGTGAGGGCGGACGCGGCCCTTGAGCGAGCCCAGGAGGTGGCCCCGCTTGCCACCCCCTGCGATGCCGAACACGTAGCGGTCCGGCCGGAGCACCACGAGGTCGGCCGCGTACTGCACGAACCAGGCGCCCAGCCGGCCGTCCAGGTCCACCAGCGTGTCCGGCCCGCCATTTCCCGCGCGGTCCGCCGCGGCCAGCTGCCACCAGCGTGCTCCGAGCTCGTCCGCCAGGGCCCGTGCCTCGCGCTGGGCCTCCTGGGAGGCGCCTGGACGCGTCAGCACCACGAAGCCCTCACCCAGGCAGTCATCCAGCAGCGCCGTCTCTCCGTCGGGCCGCTCCACGCGCGGCTGCGGGAAGTAGGAGCCTTCCGGCACGTCCCCCTTCGCGCGTTGGGCGCCGTGCATGAAGCCCCGGCGCAGCGGCATCTGCGGCTTCACCTTGTAGTCGCGGATGAAGTCGCCCGTCACCGGCAGCCGGTACATCACCTGGATGAGCGCGTTGCGGACGCGAGCCATCACCCGCCCGCCCGACATCATCACCCGGCCCATGGCGTCCGAGCCGCGAATCACCTCCGACACGTGGCCACGCCGCTCCTCCTCGTAGGTGTCGAGCAGCGACGCATCCGCCGCGCCCGCGAGCACCAGCCCCAGCTTCCAGGTCAGGTTCGCCGCGTCCCGGAGCCCCGCGCAGAGCCCCTGCCCCAGGAAGGGCGGCATCAGGTGCGCCGCGTCGCCCAGGAGGAACACGCGGCCCACCCGCCACTGCTCGGACATGCGGCTGTGGTACGAGAAGATCTTGACGGAGTCGAGCTCCACCGATTCCGGGTCCAGGTAGTAGCCGATCAGCCGCCGCACGTTCTCGGGCGAGCGCGCCGCCTTCAGGTCCGCATCTGGCTCCAGGATGATGTCGAAGCGAATCTCGTTCGGCGCGGTGCGCGCGATGAATCCCCGGCGCACGGGGCCGCACAGGTAGCTGGTGAAGTCGGGCTCGGGTGAGGACGTCTTCACGGTGATGGCCAGCGAGTGCTCCAGCGCCGTCGTCCCCACGAGCTTCAGGCCCAGCCGCCGGCGGATGGAGCTGTGCGAGCCGTCGCACGCGAGCAGGAAGCGCGCGCGCACGTTGACCGCACGCTCCCCCGCGACCTCCTTCACGCGGGCGGTGACGCCGTCTTCGTCCTGGACGAAGGACTCCACCTCGTGGCCCAGCCACAGGTCCACGTGCGGGAAGCGCTTCAGGCCCTGCCGAAGCACCGCCTCCATGCGCGGCTGCTGGAAGAAGGCCGCGGGCACGTAGCCGAACGGCCGGTCCAACCGGGTGAAGTCCACCTCCGCCAGCGAGCGCAGCGAGTCATTCAGGTACTGCAGCCGCTTGCACGGATAGAAGCCCGCGCCCAGGTCGCCCACCAGCCCCGCGGACTGGAAGATGCGCTGGCCCTCGTCATCCACGCTGATGGCGCGGGACTGGCCATGAGGCGTGACCTCACGCTCCACCACCAGCGTCCGAATCCCCTGCTGCCCCAGGAGGTTCGCCGCCATCGCTCCCACCGGACCACTGCCCACGATGATGACATCAACGGACTCCGGAGCCATCTCTCCCTCCCGTTGCGAGTACGCGTGCTGAGCTGCCTTTGAGTCATTTCGATATCAAAATCAGCCACGACCTGGAATGTCCTGTTTTCACTCGGAAGCCGGCGTCATTCCCTACCCTCCCCCTGCGTTGTCTCTTCAACTCTTCAACGTCGGGTGTGGAAATCCTTGCATGTTTGAGTTTTGACCTTGGGAGTGAAAGGTTGCAGCCGTATCAGCAATCACGCCGGGGGCACGGCGCGGACGACGCAAGAATGTCCACGTGTCCCAGGTCCGCGCAGGAAATGCAGGCCCCTCCTCGGAGGGCAGGCGGCCGCGCGGGAACACGACATCCCAGAGTGGCTTTTGAAAGATGGCGACCACGTCCGCGGGTTGAGACGGCGACCCTTGTCGGGAAATCGCCACTGACCGCCAGCTTCAACGCGTGGCGTCGTGATTTTCGCGACTTGAAGAGGTCGGATGTGCCCGAACACTGCGGCGCGAAGGAGCACGCACATGGAATGGCTTGAGTTCTCCCGTTGGTCCCCGGAGGTCGAAAAGCAGCTGGCGATGCAGGCGGCCCGACTGGGCACCTTCGAGCACCGGGGCCCGCAGGCCTCCCGTCGGTCCGCGGCTGCCACCACCGTGTCGGCCACCTGCCGGCTGAGCACCGTCCTGCGGCAGTTCCCGCGGACCAATCCCTGGGGCCACCCGATCTCGGAGTGCTGAGACAGGGCGCCCGCCCCACCCCCGTGGGTCAGCGGAGGGCGTGCCGTCTCAGGACGGTGCGCTCGACCTTCCCCATGGCGTTGCGAGGCAGCGCGTCCACCCACACGAAACGCGCGGGCGTCTTGAAGCCCGCCAGGGACTGACGGCACCACGCCGCCAGTGCCTCTTCCCCGGGGTGCGGCTGCCCCGGGCGCGGCGCGACGAAGGCCACGGGCAGTTCGCCCCAGCGGTCGTCCGGGAAGCCCACCACGGCGGCTTCCTGCACGGCGGGGTGGTTGACGAGTACCGCTTCCACCTCCGCGGGGTAGATGTTCTCCCCACCTCGGACGATGAGGTCCGTGCGGCGTGACAGCACGGTGAGCCGCCCCTCTCCATCCAGCACACCGACGTCCTTCGTGCGCAGCCAGCCGTCGCGAACCGCCTCCTGGGTGGCCTCCGGACGCTGCCAGTACCCGGCCATCACCGTGGGCGCGCGCACCTCGATGTCGCCCTCCGCCCCCGCGCCGAGGACTTCCCCCTACGCCGACGATGCGCACCTCGACTCCCGGCAACGGGACGCCAGCGGTGCGGCCGTCCGCATTGTCCGGGCGCTCAGTCGTGACTTGTGAGCAGGCCTCCGTCAGGCCGTACGTCTGAAGGGCTCGCAGGCCCGCGGCCCTCGCTCGTGCGAGGAGGGGCACGGGCACCGGACCTCCGCCTATCAGCGCCCATGCGAAGGAGTCCGGCATGCGCCGGTCACCTCGAGCGTCCAGCATTCGCTCCAGCGTCGTAGCCACGAGGCTTGCGTGGGACACGCCCTCCCCATCGATGGCCCGGTTGGCCGCATCGGCGTCGAAGCGTTCGTGCAGGACGAGGCAGCCTCCCTCGTAGGCAGTGCGAGTGAGCATGGCGATGCCCCCCACGTGGAAGAGCGGCAATGTGCCCAGCCAACGCGAGGCTGGATGCGCCCCCAGGTTGGCCGCCGACGCTCGTGAAGACGCCCGGAAGTTGCCTTCGGTGAGGACCGCGCCCTTGGGCCGGCCCGTTGTCCCGCTGGTGAAGAGCACGACCCGGGGCGATGACGCCTCCAGGGGCTGGCATGTGGAAGACCCCGTGGAGCCGGCCTCCGCGAAGGACTCGAGTGGCCGGGCTCCAGGGAGCCGCTCCACCAGTGCTCCCAGCGCCAGGCTCAAACGGGGCTGGATGTCCTCCACCATGGGCGCCAGCTCCGCGGACGTGAGCCGGGCATTGAGCGGCGCCAACACCGCGCCCAGCCGGCCCAGCGCCCAGAAGAGGCACACGGAGGCGACGTGGTTCGTCGCGAGCGACGCCACCCTGTCCGAAGCGCCGACGCCCTCCGCCTCGAGTGCGGCAACCCATCGGGAGACTTCCGCATCCAGCGCTTCGTAGGACCAGGAGCGGCCCGCGAACGTCAGGGCCTCCGCCTGGGGCTGATGACGAGCGCCTACTCGAATGGGACACAGCAGGACCGACATTCCGTCACCTTGAGGCTTCATTAACGGAGGCCAATCCGTGGGCTCCCATGCGTCGAGCCGTCACACCAGTGACTGGGAGCTCAGTCCGAGCCCCGGGGTGCTCGACAGGCGAATGATGCCTCGCTGCGGATGGTACGGATGACCTTCCGGCTCCTTCGCCAGCAAGCGCCCCACCGCGAGCCCGGAGGCCAGCGCTCCGGATGGCAGTGCCGCCGCGAGGTGTGCCGCGCCAGCCCGCGCCACCACGCCATCAATGGAGCTGGTGACATAGGCCTGCATTCCGAGCCGAGCCGCGCGCATCGCGACCACGAGGCACGGCAACAGTCCGCCCAGCACCATGGGCTTCAGCACCACCGCGCCCACCGCCGGGCCACCGCCCAGCAACGGGTCCACCGTCAGCAGCGCCCGGAGCGCATCGGGAGAAGCCAGGGACTCGTCCGCCGCCACCGTGCAGGGGCGCGGCGCTGAACGCGCCAGAGCGCCGCGAGGTCCTCCGGCGGCGTGGGCTGCTCCACCAACTCCAGGCCGTACCAGCCCAGCCGGTCCAGGGCGCGCTTCGCGTCGGGCTCAGCCCAGCCGCCGTTCGCATCCAGCCGGAGCTTCACGTCCGGCCCTACCGCGTCGCGCACGGCCTTCACTCGCGCCTCGTCGGCGTCCAGCGGCCGGCCGGCGACTTTCAGCTTCAACGTGCCGAAGCCCTCGGCCACGGCCTGCCGGGCCTCTTCCGCCAGGGCCTCGGGGGTATCGGCGCCCAGCAGCGCGTTCACCGCCACTTCCGTCCGCGCCTCCTCCGCCAGCAGCCAGCACAGCGGCACACCCTGGCGTTGCGCGAGCAGGTCCAGCAGCGCCAGCTCCAGCGCGTGTTCCGCGGCCGGCATGGCGCCCGCTGGCGTCACCTGACGTGCACGGATACGCACGCCGTCGCCTCGCGCCACGGCAGGGGGGAACGGCGACAACGTGTCCTCAATGGCCCGGACCGAGTCGCCCAGGAACTGGCCTTTCAGCTCGGACAGCCAGGCGTTCAGCGTCACGCCACAGTCTTCGAGCGACTCGGTGCCGAACGCGGGCAGCGGCATCGCCTCGCCCAGACCTTCGCGCCCCTCCTCGTCGACGACGCGGACGAGGAAGCCTTCTCGCACCGCGTGCACCCCGTGAGACGTCTTCAGGGGCTGGCGCAGCTCCAACCGGAGGGGAATGAGCGAAACCTGGGCAATCCGCATGGCCTCACATCATCGCAGGTAGAGGCCCAACGCGAACAGCACTCCAAACACGAGCTGCAGTCTGGCCGTGGACCCCAGCGCCGGATTCAGCGCGGCCCCCTCCTGCTTCAACACCTGCCGCAACGGGGGAACCGCCAGGGGCAGGCTCAGCAGGGACAGGAACACCCAGGGGCTGGCCAGCTTCAGCGCGTACATCGCGAAGGGCGTGGCGTACGACATCACCAGCAGGAGGAGGTACTCCGCCTTCCCCACGCCCGTGCCGAAGCGGACCGCCAGGGTGCGCTTGCCAGCCTTCACGTCCGTCGTCACGTCGCGCAGGTTGTTGACGACGATGAGCATGGTGCCGCTTGCGCCCACGGGCACCGCCGCCCACCACGCCGCGGGGTCCACCGTCCCCGCCTGCACGTAGTAGGTCCCCGTCACCGCCACCAGGCCGAAGAAGATGAAGACGAACACGTCTCCCAGGCCATTGTAGCCCAGGGGAAAGGGGCCGCCCGTGTATGCGTAGCCGCACAGCAGCGACGCCAGGCCGATGGCGATGATGGGCCAGCCGCCCACCACCACCAGGTACAGGCCCACGGCCGTAGCCAGCGCGAAGCACACGCCCGCGCCCGCCAGCACGGTGCCCGGCGCGATGAGGCCACTCTGCGTCACGCGCTGAGGGCCCAGCCGTTCGTGCGTGTCGGCGCCCTTCTTGAAGTCGTAGTAGTCGTTGATGAAGTTGGTGCCAATCTGGATGAGCACCGCGCCCAGCAGCGCCGCCAACGCGGGCAGCAGGCGCCCCACGCCCGAGCCGAACGCGAGCCCCGTGCCCACCAACACCGGCACCAACGCCGCCGTCAGCGTCTTGGGACGCGCCGCCATCACCCAGTGCTTCACCCCGGGACGGGGCTTCACCGACAGCGGGCCCGGCGCCGGAATCGACGTGCTCACGACGTCACCCTTCCCTCGCGCGCGGTCATGGGGCTGTCGAACTGCGGGGCCTCGTACCAGGGCGTCTGGAGGAACCCGAGGACTTCACGGGCATAGGCCTCCGGCGCCTCCAGGTGCGGCGCGTGGCCACAGCCTTCAAAGGCGTGGCGCCAGACCACCGGCAGCTCCGTGGCCATGCGGCGGGCAATCTGGGTGAACTTCGAATCCAAAGCGCCCGTCAGCAGCAGCGTGGGCAGCCGCTGGGCATGCAGCTCCGGCCAGAAATCCGGCTGGACGCCCAGCCCCAGACACTCCAGCGCGCCCGCGAGCCCTCCGCCGTGCAGGCGCGGCGCTGTGAGCGCAGCGCGTCCTTGCGCTCCTGCGGGAGCTGGCGCAGGCCGTCGAACAGCGGCAATTGCTCCCAGCGGTCCACGAAGGCGTCCACGCCTCGCGAACGGATGAAGGCCGCCAGCTGTCCGTCCGCCTCACGCCGGGCCGCGCGCTCCTGACGCCGATGCAGCCCTGGCGAGCCGCTCTCCATGATGAGCCGGCCGAAGCGGTCCGGCGCGCGCACGGCCGCCGCCAGCGCCACGCGGGCCCCCTGCGAATAGCCCAGCAGGTCCACGGGTCCCTGCCCCAGCGAGTCCACCAGCGCGACGAGCGCGTCCACCGTTTCCACGAAGGCCTCACGCCCCCGCTGGTCCGGCAGCGGCGTGGCCCCATGACCGGGGAGGTCCACCGCCACCGCGCGCACATCGCGGCCCAGGAGCGGACGCAGCCCGTCGAAGGCCCTGCGGCTGCCGGTGAAGCCGTGCAGCAACACGAGCGGACGGGAGCCCTCACCCCACGTCTCGTAAGCCAGCTTCACGCCCATGGTCCTTCTCCCAGTGAGGCCGCCATTCGAGCGAACAGCCGCCGGTGCTCATCCACATTCGCGTTGCGGTCCACACGCACTTCCACCAGGTGGAGCCCGCCCTCCAGGCCCTCGCGCACGGCCGACCTGAGCGCAACGGGCGTCTCCGGCCGGTGGAGCCGGGCGCCGCCCAGCGCCGCCGCGTGGGACAGGTCCACACCGTGCGGCGTACCGAAGAGCGTCTCGAACGTGTCCCGCGGCGCGACCTGGGCGATGGGGAGGAACGAGAAGATGCCGCCCCCATCGTTGTTCACCGCCACCACCGTGAGCGGCACTCGCGTGCGCGACGCGGTGACGAAGGCTCCCACGTCATGCAGCAACGCCAGGTCCCCCGTGAGCAGCACCGCGGGCCGGCCCGCCGCGGCCGCCATGCCGAGCGCGCTGGAGACAATGCCGTCGATTCCGTTGGCCCCTCGATTGGCCAGCACCCGCAGCGGCACCGTGCCCGCCGGAGCGAAGGCGTCCAGGTCGCGGATGGGCATGCTGCTGGATACGAAGAGCGGCGCGCCCGCGGGAAGCGCCGCCACCACCTCGCGAGCGATACGCGGCTCGGAGAGCACGTCGGGCTGCTCCGCGAACGCGGCCTCCAGCGCCGTGCGCACCCGTTGCTCCGCGGCCAGGAAGCCTCGTGCCCACGGCCCCGCGCCGCGCGCGAGTCCTCGCGTCAGGGCCTCACAGGCCGCCACCGCCGAGCCCTCCACCACCGTGGACGCGCGGTGCGCCGGGTCGAACAACCCGCCGCCATCACTGAAGAGGACGATGTCCGCGCCCGAGCCGTCCAGCCACTGCTGAGGCACCTTCGGCGTGAGCCCGCCCCCGAAGCGCAACACGAGCTCCGGACGGTGCGCCTTCGCGAACGGCGCGTGCCGCAACATCGCGTCGTAATAGGACAGCGTGAGCGGGCCGCCGCCATAGCGGGCCTGCGAGGTGGACTCGGCCACCACGGGATAGCCCGTGGCTTGCGACAGCGCGCTGATGGCCGCCGCGAATCCATCCATCTCATCGCGCGGACCACACACGATGACGCCGCGAGTGGTCTCGGCAATCCGGCGGCGCACCTCGTCCAAGGTGGCCGCGTCTGGTACCGGCTCGGGCGGGACGATGCGCGTCAGCGGCGCGCCGGCGCGGCCCGACTTCGCGAGCGCGCTCAAGGCGGCCTCGGGGAAGGGTTCTGCGATGGGGGCCAGCGGCTCGCGGAACGGGACGTTGAGCTGCACGGCGCCCCGCGGCGCGCGCCACGCGCTGACGACCGCGCGGGCAACGGTGGCACGCATGTGAATCAACGCCGCGTCATGCGCCTCGGGCTGACCGAGGTCCGCGTAGAAGCGCGCGTGCTCTCCGAAGAAGCGCG
Organism: Myxococcus sp. MxC21-1; assembly: GCF_032612255.1. Classification (NCBI taxonomy): domain Bacteria; kingdom Pseudomonadati; phylum Myxococcota; class Myxococcia; order Myxococcales; family Myxococcaceae; genus Myxococcus; species Myxococcus sp. MxC21-1. The sequence continues at coordinate 4,015,485 of NZ_CP123278.1, read as the reverse complement.
CCTGTGGCACGGTCTGCGGCGCGCCCCAGCCCTGAAGCTCCAGGGGCCGGTCCGCCGTCAGCACCACCAGGGGCACGTGAGACAGCGCGGCCTCGATGACCGCCGGGTAGAAGTGCGCGCCCGCGGTGCCGCTGGTCGCCACCACCACGGCCGGCGCGCGCGACTGCTTCGCGAGCCCCAGGGCGAAGAAGCCCGCGCTGCGCTCGTCGATGACGGACCACGTGCGCAGCCCCTCCGTCCCGGCACAGGCCAGGGCCAGGGGCGATGACCGGGACCCCGGACACACCACCGCGTGACGAACCCCACCGCGCACGAGCTCTTCCAGCAACGCGCGCGCCCACAGCACGTTGAGGTTAGCGTCGGACGACATCCCCGCCTCCCAAGGCCCGCAACATGGCCAGGCTCTTCATCTCCGTCTCCCGCCACTCCGAGTCCGCGTTGGAGCCAGCCACCAGCCCCACGCCGACGAACAGCCGGGCCTTCGCGCCCTTCACGCGCGCCGAGCGCAGCGCCACCATCAGGTGCGCCCGCCCAGGCCCCACCCAGCCCACCGGCCCCGCGTACCACCCACGGTCCAGGCCTTCGTGCTCCACCAGGAACGACAGTGCGCGCTCACGGGGCGTACCGCCCACGGCCGGCGTGGGATGCAGCGCCTCCACCACCTGCGCCGGCGTCACCCCCGGCCGCAGCTCGGCGCGAAACCCCGTCCGCAGGTGCACGACGTTCTTCAAGGCCAGCAGCGCGGGCTCCGCGTCCGACGACACCTGCTCCGCCAGCGGCGTCAACGCGGTGACGAGGTAGCGCACCACGGACGCGTGCTCGCGCACGTTCTTGTCATGGCCCCGCAGTCCGTCCGCCTGGCCGGGCGCGGCCGTGCCCGCCAGGGCCTCCGTCTCCAGCACCTGACCGTCCACCCGGCACAGCGTCTCCGGCGTCGCGCCCAGGAAGCACGTGTCGTCCGGCGCGCGGAACAGGAAGGTGGCGCAGCGGGGATTCTGCTCACGCAGCCGCGCCAGCACGTCCACCACGTCAAAGGGCACGGGTCCTTCCGCATCCAGCGGGCGCGCCAGCACCACCTTCTGGAGGTGCCCGGACGCAATCGCGTCCAGCGCGCGCTGCACCCGCACCTCGAAGTCCGGCCGCGACGCGCGCAACTCCAATTCCACGGGCTCGCCGCGCGCATGCCGGTACGACTCCGGGAAGCAGGCACGGACGCGCTCCAGCCGCGAGCGCACCAGTCCTCACCCCCGCGGCCTTCCTGCGCGAACGCCACCACGCACGCGCCGCGCGCCGTGCGGAACACCAGCACTTCGGGCAGCGTCCAGCGCGTCACACCGTGCGACGCCCACGCCGTGTCCACCGTGCCCGAGTCACCGAAACGGATGCCGCCAAACCAGGGGCCCGGCATCGACTCCGGGGCTTCGCCCAGCCAGCGCACCTGCGTGCGGCCCAGCGAGGCCAGCACGTCAGGAATGTCGGAGGCGTCCTGCGCCACCACCACCGCCGCCTCACCCCACCCCGCCGCTGCGTCCTGCGCCAGCGGACGCTCCCAGTAGACGGTCGGAACGCCCAATACGTCCGCACCCGCGAGCGGATCCACCACCGCAAGGGGCGTCATTCCGGCCACCCAGCGCTGGCTCTCAACGGGAGTGTGCGTCTTCATCAGCGTTCCTCATCGGCAATTGCGTCGCAATCACCTTCGGTTGTCTTCTAAGCCATCTCGGCTATACATGCACCAAGGAGTTCAAAACCTCTTGAACTCCATGAATGGGAGGGTCCGTGGGAGGCAAGCGGCCAGACGAACCAGCCGGGTCCGGACGGGCCCCGGGCGCGCTGCGGGTGCTTCGCGTGGAGCGGCCCGAAGGCACTCGCGTGCGAGTGGGCCCCGTGGAAGTCGGAGGCCCCGGGTTCGTCGTCATGGCTGGCCCCTGCGCGGTGGAAGGCGCGGAGCAGGTGCAGCACGCCGCCTCGGTGGTGGCCGCCGCGGGTGCCCATGTCCTGCGCGGTGGCGTATTCAAGCCTCGCACCAGCCCCTACGCATTCCAGGGCATGGGCGAGCCGGGCCTGCACGTCCTGGCGGAGGCCGGGCGCCGCCACGGCATGCCCATCATCAGTGAGGTGATGGAGTCGGCGCAGATTCCCCTCATGGAGGAGTCCACGGACATCCTCCAGGTGGGTGCTCGCAACATGCAGAACTACTCGCTGCTGCGGGCACTGGGGAAGGTGCGCAAGCCCGTGCTGCTCAAACGAGGCCTGTCAGCCACGTTGCAGGAGTGGCTGCTGGCCGCCGAGTACATCCTCGACGGCGGCAACGAACAGGTGATGCTGTGCGAGCGCGGCATCCGCACCTTCGAGACGGAGCTGCGCAACACGCTGGACCTGGCGGCGGTGGCCTGGGCGAAGCAGCGCTCCCACCTGCCCGTCATCGTCGACCCGTCCCATGCGACGGGCGACCCGGCGCTCATCCTCCCCATGTCGCTGGCGGCCGCGGCCGCGGGGGCGGACGGATTGTTGATTGAAGTCCACCCGAAGCCCGAGCAGGCCATGTGCGATGGGCACCAGGCCCTGACGCCTGAACGCTTCGAGACGTTGATGCGACGGCTGCCAGCCGTGCTAGACGCGGTGGACCGACACCTTTGGCGGCCGGAAAGCCCGGCCCAGGTCGTGAGGGCGCGATGAGCACTGAAGTCCGTGAGATGTTCTCTTCCATCGCCACGAAGTACGACGTGACGAATGAGGTCCTCTCGTTCGGCATCCACCGGCTGTGGCGCCGGAAGGCCGTCCGGCTCAGCACCGCGAAGGAAGGAGACCGCGTCCTCGACTGCGCTTCGGGCACTGGCGATCTGGCCCTGGCCTTCAAGCGCAAGGTGGGCGTGTCCGGCCGTGTCGTGGGCACGGACTTCTGCCCGGAGATGCTGGAGAGCGCCCCCGCCAAGGCGGAGAAGGCGGGCCTCCAGGTGGACTTCCAGGTGGCCGACGCGATGGACCTGCCCTTCGCGGCCGACAGCTTCGACGTGGCCTCCATCTCGTTCGGCATCCGCAACGTGGATGACCCGGTGAAGTGCCTGAAAGAGATGGCTCGGGTGGTCCGGCCCGGTGGCCACGTCGTGGTGCTGGAGTTCGGCCAACCCACGGGCGCCTTCGGGGCCTTGTTCCGCTTCTACAGCAAGACGGTGATGCCCACCATCGGAGGGCTGCTGACGGGCAACCGCGCCGCGTACCAGTACCTGCCCAAGACGTCCGCCGCCTTCCCGGCCGGTGACAAGTTCCTGGAGTTGATGGACCAGTCCGGGGCCTACGCGGCAAAGTCCGCGCATGCGCTCACGTTCGGCACCGCCTACGTCTATGTCGGCACCGTCCGCTGAGGAGCGGCGGCACCTCGTTGAGCAGATTCTCGCCTCGGTGGATCCCCGGCTCGCGCCGGGACTGAGGGAGGCGGTAGCCCGCCCGGGCCCCTCCCCGCTCCCCGGCTCCGGTCAGACGGTGGTGCTCGCCGGCCATCGGAGCGCGGGCAAGTCGCGGCTGTTGCCCATGGTGGCCCGCATGCTCGCGCGCCCCGGGCTGGACCTGGACGCACACCTGGAGCGCCTGCACGGGCGCCCGCTGCGCAGATGGGTGGCGGAAGCGCCGCAGGAGTTCCGGGCCGCTGAACGCAGCGCACTCCAAGCGCTGCCAGCCGGAGGGCTGGTGGCCGTGGGAGGCGGCTTCCTGTCGCACCATCCCGACGCGCTGACCGGGCTCTTCACCCTGGTCGTCCCCATCTGTTTCGACACCTACCGTGAGCGGCTGCTCAAGGACCGGACGCGCCCGCGGCTGCGCGCCGACATGTCGCTCGAAGAAGAATTGTCCGCGGTGTTCCATGAGCGCGAGGTGCTGCACGCCCGCGTCCCCACCGTGGCCCTGGAGGACTTCCTCCGAGGCTGCCTTGCCCCCGAGGTGCCCCTGTGACGCCCGCCCGGCGCGTCGTCACCCTGCCCCCACCCTGCTCGGCGAAGACGCTGTCCGCTTCGCGCGCGACGGCCAGCGCCGTGGGGCGGACGTCCTGGAAATCCGCACGGACCTGCACGCCCCTGACGCCATCTCGCCCGAGGCGCTGGCGGCGGTGCTGCCGCTGCTCGTCTCCGAGCGCGGCAAGCCGCTGCCCGCCCCTGGGTGGCCGCGGCCTGGCGCGTGGACAGGGACTTGATGGACGCGTCGGGGCAGCAGGCATCGCTGGCGGCCCCTCCGGGAAAGCTGCTCGCGTCGCACCACGCGAGCCGGCAGCTCTCCACGGAGGAAGCGCTCCAGTTGTGGGAGCGAGAGCTGCCCGCCGACGCCCTGGTGAAGCATGTGGAGCCGATGACGGACCCGGCCCACCTCGTCACACTGATGGAGACGCAGCGTCGGATGATGGAGCGCTTCGGCGCCACGCGAGTCACGGTGCTGGGCATGGGCGCGGCGGCGTTGCCCACGCGGGCGCTGCTCGCCCAGAACAACGTGTTGGACTACGTCGCGATGGGAGGCGCCTGGGTCGCGGCGCCCGGCCAGCGGCTGCTGGACGACGCCGTGAGGAGCTGCGCGGCGCGGACCGGTACACGTTGGCGCCGCCGCTGCGGCTGGGCATCCTGGGGACGTCCATCGTCCACTCGCGCTCGCCCCGCATCCACCGTCAGCCCTTCGACCGCATCGACCTGCCGGAGGACGGGCCGGTGGAGGCCGTGGTGGACGCGCTCCTGCCTCACTACGGAGGCTTCGCCGTCACCAGCCCCTTCAAGCTGCGCCTGGCGAAGCACACGGGGTCCTCGCTGGACGCCATCAACACGCTGGTCCGCCGGGGCGGCCGGTGGGAAGCCTTCAATACCGACATGTTCGGCGCCCGCACGGTGCTCGAGCGGCTCGGGGCTCGCGAAGTCTTCGTCCTGGGGGACGGTGGCGCCACCTCGGCGCTCCGGTCCGTGGCGGCGGAGCTGAGCTGCGACTTGCGCGTCTTGCGACGCGCCGACATCCAGGCGCCTCTCACAGGGGCGGGCGTCTGGACCTGGCCCGATAGGGTGCCCGCTCCTGACGACCTGCGCTTCGACGGGGCCCGTGTGGCGGTCATCGCCTACGGCGCCCCGGGTCGGCGCATCGCCGCGGAGATTGTCCGACGCGGCGGTACTCCGGTCCTGCTGGGTGCGGCGTGGTTCATCGCGCAAGCCCGGCGTCAGCGCCAACTCTGGGAGTCCGCGACATGAATACCTTCGGCGAACTGTTTCGCCTGACGACGTTTGGAGAGAGCCACGGGCCCGCGCTCGGCGCCATCCTGGATGGCTGCCCCGCCGGCGTGCCCCTGACGCGCGAGCAGATTCAAGTCGCGCTGGACCGTCGGCGCCCCGGCCAGTCCACCATCACCACCGCGCGCAGCGAACCGGACCAGGTGGAAATCCTGTCCGGCGTCTTCGTGGACAAGACACTGGGGACGCCCATCGCCGCCATCGTGCGCAACACCAACCAGCGCTCGGGGGACTACGAGAAGCTGAAGGCCGAGGACCGGCCCGGCCACGCGGACGCCGTGTGGCGCGAGCGCTTCAAGCACCGTGACCACCGCGGCGGCGGGCGCACCAGCGGGCGCGAGACGCTCTGCCGCGTCATCGGCGGCGCCATCGCCGAGGCGTACCTCGCCCGGGACGTGCCTTCCATCCGCACCGTCGCCTACGTGTCCCAGGTGGGCAACCTGGTGGCCGCCGTGCCCGCGCCGGGACTCACCCGCGTGCAGGTGGATGCTCACGCCACGCGCTGCCCGGACGTCGCCATCCGCGACGAGATGTCCCAGCGCATCCTCACCGCGAAGGAGGCGGGCGACAGCCTGGGCGGCGCCATTGACGTGCGCGTGGAGGGCCTGCCCGTGGGTCTGGGCGAGCCCATCTTCGGCAAGCTCAAGGCGCGCATCGCGCAGGCCCTGGGCAGCATCGGCGCCGTCACGGGCGTCGTCTGGGGTCCGCCGGACCTGCTCGAGCGCATTGGCCAGCCCGGCATCCAGTTCCACGCCGTGAAGGACGCGTACGGCGGCATCCAGGGCGGGCTCGCCAATGGTGAGCCGATGCAGATCCGCACCTTCTTCAAGCCGCCCGCGACGCTGCAGGAGCATGCGAAGGGTGGCCGTCACGACCCGTGCATCATGCCCCGGGCAGTCCCGGTGCTGGAGGCCATGGTGTCGCTCGTCATCGCCGACCTCGTCCTCCACCTCAACGCGAGGCCCCACGCGCCATGAGTGCTCTTCCTCCCGGGGCCTACCGTCCGCCGTCCGACCGATGGGGCACCTTCGCCCGCCTCGCCAGGAACCTGCCCGAGGGAAGCGTGGCGGTGGTGGACCGGACCGTCGCGAAGCTCCACCCCACCCTCATCCCCACCCTGGAGGCGCGCAGCCCCGCGCCATCATCCAGCTCACCGGCGGCGAGAGCGCCAAGACGTTCACCGCGCTGGAGAAGGTCCTGGCCAACGGCCTGGCCCTTCCGCGCTCCGGCACGCTCGTGGCCGTGGGCGGCGGCACCATCGGTGACGTCTCCACCGTGGCCGCGCATGTCCTCAAGCGCGGCGTGCGCCTGGTGCAGGTCCCCACCACGCTGCTGGCGGCGGTGGACAGCAGCGTCGGCGGCAAGGGCGCTGTCGACATGACGGTGCGCGGGCGCGTGGTGAAGAACCCGGCCGGCGTCTTCCACTACGCGGACGAAGGCTGGGTGTGCCCCGAGTTCTTCGACACGCTCTCCGATGCGCAGCGCCGCGAGGGCGCGCTGGAGGCCTGGAAGATGGTGGTCAGCCTCGACGCGCCGCTCTTCCGCCGCTACGTGCGCAAGCCGCCCGCGCTCGAGAAGCTCGTGAAGGACGCCCGCGCCCTCAAGGAGCGCATCTGCGCGCAGGACCCGTACGAGCACACGGGGCTGCGCCGGGTGCTCAACTTCGGCCACACCTTCGGCCACGTGCTGGAGAGCGTCTCCCGCTTCAAGCTGTCCCACGGTGACGGCGTGGGTCTGGGCATGCTGCTGGCCCTGGACGTGGGCCGTCACCTGGGCGTGACCCCGGAGCCCGTTGCCGCCGAGGTCGAAGCCGCCCTGGCCAATGGCCCCGGCGTGCAGGGCCGCGAGCGCGCCGCCGCCCTGCTCCGCCGCGCGCCGATGAAGGACGTGCTGGCGCTGCTCACCGCCGACAAGAAGGCCGGCGCCAAGGGCGAGCTGCGCATGGTGCTGCTGACGGCTATTGGCGCCACCGAGGTACGCGACGTGGACGAATCAGGCTGGCGTGCCTTGTGGCCCGCGTGGACGAAGGGGGAGCGACCATGAGCGCGGCGAAGGCTTCCCGTATCGTGGTGGACCCCTCCACGCTGCACGCCGCGCCCCTCACCCCGCCGGTGTCCAAGTCGGACGCGCAGCGGGCGCTGGTGCTGGGGCACCTCACGGGCTCGTGGCCTCTGCCCTCGGTGCAGGCCGAGGCGGACGAGGACCTCCCCGCCGACGTGCGCGTGCTGCGGCAGGGCGTCGAGGCCCTGCGTCTGCCTCCGGATGCCGTGCGCGACATCGACTGCGCGGACGGCGGCGCGCCCTTCCGCATCCTGGCCACCCAGGCGGCGGTGACGCCCGGCGCACAGGCGCGCTTCACCGGCACGCCCCGCCTGGGCGAGCGGCCCCACGGCCCGCTCTTCACCTCCCTGCGCGAGGCCCTGGGTCCCGCGGGCCTCACGCTCACCGAGGGCACGCCCTGGCCGGTGGAGCTGCGCGCGCCCCGTGACACGTCGAACGTCTCTCCCGTGTTCCGCGTGCCGGGCGCCCAGAGCAGCCAGTACGCCTCCAGCCTGCTGCTGGGCTGCGCGGCGCTGTACCTGCGCGAGCGCCGCCCCTGGCGCGTGGAGATTGACGGGCCCCTCACCAGTGCGGGCTACCTGGAGCTGACCCTCACGTGGCTGAGCCGCTTCGGCTTCGACATCCAGCGCTCCCCGTCGAGCTACACCGTGGCCGGGTACGCGGCGCCCCCGGCCGTCCCCACGCTGCCGGGCGATTGGTCGTCCCTGGGCTACCTGCTGATGGTGGCGTGGAAGACGGGCGGCACCGTGGTGCGCGCGGACACGGGCAGTGCCCACCCGGACGACGCCATTGTCCGGTTGATTGAGCAGGTGGGCCTGCGCGCGGTGCCCGCGGACGCTCCCTTCACGCTCAAGGTGGAAGGCCAGCTTTCAGGGGGCCTTCGCGCCTCCGGCGAGGAATGTCCGGACCTGCTCCCCACGCTGGCCGCGCTCGCCTGCGTGCTTCCGGCGCCCTCCACGCTCACGGAGGTGGGCATCCTCCGCGTCAAGGAGAGCGACCGTCTCGAGGGCATCCGGACGCTCGTGAAGGCGTTCGGCGGAAACACGGAGCTCCAAGGAGAACGGCTGCTGATCCAGCCACCCCGCACGCCACCTTCGGGCTTCGAGATGAGCAGCGAGGGAGACCATCGTCTCGCGATGACCGCTGCGACACTGTGTGTCCTGTCCGGCACGCCGCTGACACTCACCGGTCCAGAGTGCGTGGAAAAGAGCTTTCCTGGGTTCTGGCGCCAGTTGTCCAGGGTGGGTGTTCGGATAACTGATGCGCGATGAGACCCTCAGTGTCCGTCCAGCAGACTTATCGTTCTTTTTTGTTGAAAGCACTCTCCCCCCTGTGAAATCTCCGCCCCATGGCCAAGGACACGCTGACGATCACCGACAATCGGACCGGGAAGACCTACGAGGTCCCGATCGAGAACGGCTGTATTCGCACCAATGCTCTCCGCCAGATCAAAACGGGCGACGATGACTTTGGGTTGATGGGCTACGATCCGGCGTTCCTCAATACCGCCAACTGCAAGAGCGCCATCACCTTCATCGACGGCGACAAGGGCATCCTCGAGTACCGGGGCTACCCCATCGAGCAGCTCGCGGAGAAGTCGAGCTTCCTCGAGGTCGCCTACCTCCTGCTGAACGGTGAGCTGCCCTCGGAGAAGGAGCTGCAGCAGTTCAACCACCTCGTCACGCACCACACCTACGTGCACGAGAACGTGAAGAGCTTCATGGACGGGTTCCGCTACGACGCGCACCCCATGTCCATGGTGAGCTCCACGGTGGCGGCGCTGTCCAGCTTCTACCCCGACGCGAAGAACATCAAGGACCCGCTGAGCCGCCGCATCCAGATCACGCGGCTCATCGCGAAGATGCCCACCATCGCCGCGTTCTCCTACCGGCACACGATGGGCCTGCCGTACATCTACCCGGACAACGACCTGTCCTACGTCGCCAACTTCCTGGCGATGATCAAGCGCATCGGCACGTCGACCTACAAGGTCCACCCGGTGCTCGAGCGCGCGCTCGACATCCTCTTCATCCTGCACGCGGACCACGAGCAGAACTGCTCCACCACGTCCGTGCGCACGGTGGGCTCGTCCGAGGTGGATCCGTACTCGGCGGTCAGCGCGGGCATCGGCGCCCTCTACGGCCCGCTGCACGGCGGCGCCAACGAGGCCGTGCTCCGCATGCTCCGCGACATCGGCCACGTCTCCAAGATCCCGGAGTTCATCAAGTCGGTGAAGAGCGGCGAAGGTGAGAAGAAGCTGATGGGCTTCGGTCACCGCGTCTACAAGTCCTACGATCCGCGCGCCAAGGTCATCAAGCGCGTGGCCGACGAGGTCTTCGAGGTGACGGGCAAGAACCCGCTGCTGGAGATCGCCGTCGAGCTGGAGCGCATCGCGCTCGAGGACGAGTACTTCGTGAAGCGGAAGCTGTACCCGAACGTCGACTTCTACTCGGGCCTCATCTACGAGGCGATGGGCTTCCAGGTCGAGATGTTCCCGGTGCTCTTCGCCATCCCCCGCACGGTGGGCTGGTGCGCGCAGTGGGAGGAGATGGTGACGGACAACGAGCAGAAGATCGCCCGTCCGCGCCAGGTGTTCACGGGCGCCCCGCGCCGCGACTACGTCCCCATGGACAAGCGCGCCGCCAAGTAGGCCGCGACACAAGGCCCGCGCTTCTCGCGTGGGCCAGAAGCACGAAGGGGCGAGGAACCGCGAGGTTCCCCGCCCCTTTCGCTTTCCCGCGGCACCGGCGCGCTCAGCCCGTCTGAGAACCGCCCTGCGGGGACTCGTCGTAGAGCGACTCCACGAGGCCGGCGTACTTCTCCGCCACCACGTTGCGGCGCACGCTCAGCTTCGGCGTCAGCTCACCGCCCTCCACGGAGAAGTCCTTCGGCAGCACCGCGAAGCGCTTGATGGTCTCGAAGCGGGACAGCTTCGGGTTCACGTCGCGCTCCACGCGCTCCTGGAGGAGCTGGCGCAGGCGGGCATCCTCCGCGAGCCGAGCCGCGTCCTCCGGCCACCCCTGCGCCTTGGCCAGGGCCCGCGCCTTCTCCTCGTCCAACGTCAGCAAGGCCACCAGGAAGTTGCGGCGTTCGCCCAGCACCACCGCATGCCCCACACCGGGCAGGGCCTTCAGCAGCTCCTCGATGTTGGAGGGAGACGTCTTCTTCCCGCCCGAGGTGACGATGATGTCCTTCTTGCGGCCGGTGATCTGGACGTAGCCGTCCGCGTCCAGCTGGCCCACGTCACCGGAGTGCAGCCACCCGTCCGCCAGCAGCTCGGCGGTGGCCTCCGGGTTCTTGTAGTACCCCATGCAGACGTTGCCGCCGCGCACCAGCAGCTCGCCGTCGTCCGCGATGCGCAGCTCCACCCCCATCATCGCCCGGCCCACGGAGCCCAGCCGCGTGTGGGACTCGGTGTTCACCGTGCCGGGACCCGTCACCTCCGTCATGCCCCACACCTCGTGGATGACCATGTCGATGGAGGCGAAGAAGTCCAGCACCTCCCGGCCGACGGGCGCCGCCGCCGTGGCGAAGAAGGACACCCGCTCCATGCCGATGCGCTCCTTCAGCGGGGCGAACACGAGCCGCCTGGCGAGCAGATACTGGGCCTCCAGCGTCATCGGGACGCTCTGGTGGCGCATCACCCGCTCATGCCGCTCCGAGGCCACCCGGCGCGCCCAGGCCACCACCCGGCGCTTCGAGGGCGGCTGCGAGGCCAGCCCCTCCTCCGCCTTGGCCTTGAACTTCTCCCACACGCGCGGCACGCCGAAGAAGAACGAGGGGCGCACCTCCCGCAGGCTCTGCGGCATCGTGTCCACCGACGCCGCGAAGTACACCTGCACCCCGTTCAGCAAGGGGCTGTAGAGGGAAATGATCTGCTCGGCGATGTGCGACAGCGGCAGATACGACACGAGCGAGGACGCGGCGGGCTGGCCGAACGTCACCGAGTCCGTGAGCTGCTTCGCCGTCCACACCAGGTTGTGGTGGCTGAGCATCACCCCCTTGGGGTGTCCGGTGGTGCCGGAGGTGTAGATGAGCGTGCCCATGGCTTCCGGCTTCAGGGCGTGGACGCTGTCCCAGTAGGGCTTCTCGTCCGCGCCGGTGCCCAGGGCCATGACGTCCGCGTAACGCAGCACGCCCTCCGGGAGCACCGTGGGCGCGTCGATGACGACCACGTGGCGCAGCTTGGGCAGCCGCTCGCGCAGCGCCAGGGCGGTGCGCAGGTGCTTTTCGTTCTCCACGACCAGGAGCGTGGCCTCGCAGTGCCCCAGGATGTACTCCAGTTGCTCCGGGGCGCTGGTGGTGTAGAGGCCGACAGGGACGCCCCCCATGGCGATGGCCGCCAGATCGGCGACGTGCCACTCCTCGCGGTTGAAGCTCAGGATGCCCACCGGCTGGCCCGCACCCACCCCCAGCGCGTGCAACCCCAGGGCGAAGCGCCGCACCCGTTGCGCATATTCAAACCACGAGGTGGGCGCATAGGCACCCCCACGGCGCGTCCACAGGGCTGGGCGCTGCTCCTGCTGTGCGGCCCGGTCATGGAGCGCATGCACCACCGACTTGGGAAGGTCCATGCCCCGAACGCTAGCGGAAGCAAGGCCCCCTACCAATGTCCCCCCGTCTCGGACGTTGACAGCTGGTTGGAGTGCTTTGTATGCCGCGCCCGACCATGAGCATCGACTTCACCTGCCAGAAGTGCGAGGCGAGCTTCGAGCTGGACGCTCAGGACCTCATCGAAGGGACTGAAAAAATCGTCTGCCCGCATTGCGACGCCAAGGCGCCCGCCAACCTCACGGAGGACTTCGTCGCAGCGCTCACGGAGATGCGCGCGCAGATCGCCGCGCTCGACAAGCGGTTCGCCGTGTCCATGACGTTGGAGTCCGAGGACCTGGAGGACATGATCGAGGACGACGACGAGGAGGACGACGACGAGGACGATTCGGAGGACGACGACCTCGATGAGGACGAGGACGAGGACGTCGACGACGAGGAGGACTACGACGAGGACGAGGACGACGACGACCGTCGTTGAGCCTGTCCGCCTGCCCTCCAGCCCGGGGAGCACCCCACGCAGCAGGGGGTAACCGGGCCTGGAGCGCAACCCTCCCGACAGATGGCCGGGTGCGTAGCTTAAAGGCGTGAAAACGCCCAACCGCGCCACTTTGTTCGTCGCACCTCTCTCGGCCGTGCTTCTGGCGCTCGGAGGGCTGCTGATGTTTCCCGCCTTCACTCCACCCGTAGCGCTGGCTGCCCTGGGAAAGGCTCAGGGTCAGCCCTGCATCACCGAAGGTGAAGACGACCCCAAGGCCTGCTCCGAGCTCGTCGAGCTCGAGGTGCAGGATGTCGTCCCGCTGGAGGAGGCCCAGGCCCACGCCGTGGTCCTGGCCACCAAGGACAAGGGCATCGTCCTCCCGGTGTTCGTGGACGAGGCCTCGGCCATCTCCATCGCCTTCCGGCTGGCGGAGCGCCAGCCACCCCAGCCGCTCGCACAGGACCTCCTGGACGACGTGGTGACGGAGCTGGGCGCCAAGGTGACGGAGGTCCGCATCGACGACCTGCGTGACAACGTCTACTCGGGCCGCGTCTTCCTGGAGCAGGGCAAGAAGAAGATGACGCTGGACGCCCGGCCGTCGGACTCCATCGCCATGGCGCTCACCAGCCATGCCCGCATCCGCGTCACCCGCAAGGTGCTGACGCTGGCCGGCATCACCCGCGAGGAGATCGAGGGCCTCCAGCAGGAAGGCCCCGGCGTGGGCGGCAGCGGGCCGCTGGACGCGCCCGGCTTCCCTGCCCCGGGCGCCCCGAGCGAGCCGCCCATCGACATGGACATGGAAGGCCTGCCGCCGGGCCACTCGATGCCCAAGACGCCGCTGGGCACGGGCAAGGAAATCGAGCTCTAGGGCCTGAAGAGAAGCACTTGCAAGAAAGCCCGGCCCCCCTCCCAGGGATGCCGGGCTTTCTCTCTCTGCCATCGAGAGCGCAAACGCTCCGCGGCGCCTGATGCGAGGCCCGCGTCAGCAGAAGAGTTAGTCCCGCGGGCGCAAGGCTGTCAAGCCGGGCCCCCGGGCGCCTAGGATGCGCAGCCCTATGCGCAAGGCGAAAATCATCTGCACCCTGGGCCCCGCTTCGGACACGCCCGGGGTCATCGAAGGGTTGATCCGCGCGGGCATGAACATGGCGCGGCTGAACTTCTCGCACGGCACGCACGAGGAGCACCGCCGCCGGGTGGAAACCATCCGCAAGGTCGCGAAGCGCCTGGGCACGCCGGTGGCCATCCTCCAGGACATCCAGGGGCCGAAGATCCGCCTGGGCCGCTTCGACGGGGGGCAACTGTTGGTGAAGCAGGGCCAGTCCGTCACGGTGACGACGCGCAACGTCCTGGGCCAGGACGGCGTCATCCCCACCCCCATCAAGACGCTGGTGAAGGACGTGGCCAAGGGCCACGAAATCCTCTTGGACGACGGGCGCGTGCGGCTGCGGGTGCTGCGCGTCCAAGGACAGGACGTGCAGTGCCGCGTGGAGGTGGGCGGCGTGCTCAAGAATCACAAGGGCCTCAACCTGCCCGGCTCGCCCATGTCGGTGCCCACGATTACCCGCAAGGACGCGGTGGACCTGGCCTTTGGCCAGGAGGTGGGCGTGGACTACGTGGCGCTGTCCTTCGTCCGCACGCCCGAGGACATCAAGAAGGCACGCGCGCACGTGGCGAAGCTGAAGACGCCCCTCATCGCGAAGATTGAAAAGCCCCAGGCGGTGGAGCGCGTGGAAGAGATTGCCGCCGTGGCGGACGGCATCATGGTGGCGCGTGGCGACCTGGGCGTGGAGATGCCCCTGGCGCGCCTGCCGGCCATCCAGAAGCACATGGTGAGCGCGGTGAACCGCATGGGCGGGCTCGTCATCGTCGCCACGGAGATGCTGGAGAGCATGGTGGCCAACGCGCGCCCCACCCGCGCCGAGGTGTCCGACGTGGCCAACGCCATCCTCGACGGCGCGGACGCCGTCATGCTGTCGGGCGAGACGGCCGCGGGCAAGTACCCCATCGAAGCAGCGTCCACCATGGCGTGCATCGTGGAGGAAACGGAGCGCGGTGTGGTGAAGCACCAGCACCACTCCCCTTCGAGCGCTCCGAGGACCTGGGCACCGGCGTGGCCGCGGCGGCCGTGGCGGCGGCGACGCAGCTGGGCATTGGCACCATCGTCGCCTACACGGAGAGCGGCCACACGGCGCGCCTCATCTCCGAGTTCCGGCCCCACGCGCGCATCATCGCCCTCACACCGAGCGAGATGGCGGTGAATCGAATGGCGCTCTACTGGGGCGTGACGGGCATGCAGGTGGCGCGCGTCTCCACCACGGACGCCATGCTCACCCAGGTGCGTCAGCTGTGCCGGAAGGAGAAGCTCTGCGCGCCCGGCACGCCCGTCGTGGTGGTCGCCGGTGTCCCGCTCAACGTCCCGGGCAACACCAACCTGATGAGCATCCACCGCATCTGAGCGGGCCAGCGGGGGCCCCGGGACATGCCGTCACCGGGGCGCCGCGGCCAGCGGGCTCAGAGGACCTTCTGCTCGAAGTCGTAGATCTTCTCGACGGCGAGCTGCCGGTAGCGCTCCATGTTGAGCGCACGGCGGGCGCACTCCCACACCAGCTCGTTGGGCGTGCGGTCCGGCTCCTTCTTCTTTCGGCGCTTCACCTCCGCCTTGATGGCCTTCACGGCCATGCGGGGGTGGTAGCAGAACGCGGAGGAGAACAGCAGGTGCCCACCGAAGGGGATGAGGCGCGCCTCGATGATGTCCCCCGTCTCCAGGCCCGCGACGTGGCGGCGCTCCGTCACGTCGAAGTCCTTGCCCGAGTACAGCTCGCGCAGACGGACCTCGCCCTTGCCCAGCTTGCGGACCTCGAAGAGGCCATGGACCGTCTCCGTGAAGCTCCGGAAGGCATTAGCCTCCTCGGGCGCGGAACCGGCCAGGCGCTGCTCGTAGAACTCCGTGGCCGGCGTCTTGTTCGTCAGCGGCGAGACGCGGTCATAGAGATAGAAGTCCAGGAAGGACGCCATCCGCAGTTCGAAGAGCTTGTCGTCCTCGAAGACCTCGCCCGTCAGACGGAAGTACTCCGCCTTGGCCTGGAGCAGGTCCTCCTTGCGCGACTCGGCACTGCCAAAGGCGATGAGCTGATCCAGATACGGCTGATAGGAGAGCGGCGACAGCGACGAGGTCATATTCGGTGGTGCCATCCTACCCCGCCATCAGCTTCGCGAACCTGTCGAAGAGATAGCGCGCGTCATGGGGGCCGGGCGAGGCCTCGGGATGGTACTGCACGCTGAAGGCCCGCGCGTCCGGGACGGCCAGGCCCTCCACCGTGCCGTCGTTGAGGTTGATGTGCGTCACGACGGCCAGGCCCTTGAGGCTGGCGTCATCCACGGCGAAGCCGTGGTTCTGCGCGGTGATTTCCACCTTGCCCGTCGTGAGGTCCTTCACCGGCTGGTTTCCGCCCCGGTGGCCAAACTTCATCTTGTACGTCCGGCCGCCCAGGGCCAGCGCCATGATTTGATGCCCCAGGCAGATGCCGAACACCGGCACCTTGCCCAGCAGCGCCGCCACGGTGCGGTCCGCGCCCTTCACCGCCGCCGGATCTCCAGGGCCGTTGGCCAGGAAGACGCCGTTCGGCTTGCGCGCCAGCACCTCTTCCGCCGTGGTGGTGGCCGGCACCACCGTCACGCGGCAGCCCACGTCCACCAGGAAGTGCAGCATCGACTTCTTCAGGCCGTAGTCGTAGGCCACCACGTCGAAGCGGGGCTCGGCCGGCACCCGCACCTCTCCCAGGCCGGTGAAGACGTCCGGCGAGGGCTGGGTGAAGGTGTAGGCCTCCTTCGTGGACACGCCCGTGGCCGGTCCAGGCCCTCCATGCCGCGCGCGGAGCGGGCACGCTCCACCAGGGCCTCGGGGGACAGGCCCTCGCTGGAGATGACGCCCATCTGCGCGCCGTGCGTGCGCAGGTGGCGCACCAGGCGGCGGGTGTCGATGCCCTCGATGCCGGCGACGCCGTTGCGCTTCAGATACGCGTCCAGCGACTCCTTCGCGCGCCAGTTGGACGGCTGCGCGCTGAGGGCGCGCACCACCATGCCCACCGCGTGCACCCGAGCGCCCTCCTCGTCCTCCGGGTTGGCGCCGACGTTGCCAATCTCCGGGTACGACATGGTGACAATCTGGCCCACGTACGAGGGGTCTGTAAGGACCTCCTGGTAACCGTACATGGTCGTGTTGAACACCACTTCACCCACCGTTTCGCCCACCGCGCCAAACGCACGGCCTTCGAACGTGGTGCCATCCGCCAGGGCGAGCACTGCCCGCTTCGTCATCACCGCGACTCCTTGCTCTGGCCGACCTGGCCCTTGTCGAATACCTTGTGGCCCGCGACCCACGTCTGGATAACGCGCCCCTTCTGCTTCCGGCCGTGGAACGGTGTATTCCGGCTGCGGGAATGGAACTGGTGGGCGTCCACCGTCCACTCCACGTCCGGATCCACCACCGTGACGTCCGCTGGCGCACCAGGCGCCAGGTGACCGCCCGGCAGGCCGAACGCCTTCGCGGGCCCGTGCGTCAGCAGTTCCACCGCGCGGTTCGCGGTGAGCACGCCCGCATGCACCAGCTCCAGCGTCAGCCCCAGGGCCGTCTCCAGCCCCACGATGCCGTTGATGCCCTTCTCGAACTCCACCTGCTTGTCCAACACCCCGTGCGGCGCATGGTCCGTGGCGATGGCGTCCACCGTCCCGTCCACCAGCGCCTCGCGCAGGGCCTGCACGTCGGTGTCCGCGCGCAGCGGCGGGGCCATCTTCGCGTGGGTGTCATAGTCCCCCACCGCGCGGTCATCCAGGATGAAGTGGTGTGGCGCCACCTCGCAGGTGACGCGCAGCCCGCTGCGCTTGGCCTCGCGGATGAGCCGCACGCTGCCCTCGCAGGACACGTGCGCCACGTGCAGCCGGCCCTTCGTCTCCTCCAGCAGCACCAGGTCTCGCGCCACCATGGCCACCTCCGCGGAAGCGGGGATGCCGCGCAGGCCCAGCCGCGTGGACGTGGTGCCTTCATGCATGGCCCCGCCCGCGGACAGCGTCAGGTCCTCCTCGTGGACCATGACGGGCACGTCGAACTGGGTGGCGTATTGGAGCGTGCGCCGCATCAGCGACGCGTTCATCACCGGGCGGCCGTCGTCGGTGATGGCCACGCAGCCGGCGGACACCAGCTCGCCCATCTCCGCCAGTTCCTCTCCCTTGAGGCCCTTGGTGATGGCCCCGGCGGGATAGACATGGCACAGGCCCGCGGCCCGGGCGCGGTTCAGCACCAGCTCCGTCACCA
Source organism: Myxococcus sp. MxC21-1 (assembly GCF_032612255.1). NCBI lineage: Bacteria > Pseudomonadati > Myxococcota > Myxococcia > Myxococcales > Myxococcaceae > Myxococcus > Myxococcus sp. MxC21-1. The sequence goes on along the minus strand of NZ_CP123278.1, from coordinate 3,997,829 downwards.
TGGCGTTGTCGTTGACCACCTTGGTGTTGGGCATGGCCACCACGGCGGTGAAGCCACCCGCCACGGCGGCGCGGCAGCCGGTGAGGACCGTCTCCTTGCCCTCCTCGCCCGGCTCGCGCAGGTGGACGTGCAGGTCGATGAAGCCCGGCAGCACCCACTTGCCGGTGGCATCCACCACCTCGGCGCTGGAGGGCACTGGCAGCAGGGACTCCGACACCTCCACCACCTTGCCGTCACGAACCAGCACGTCGCGGACGCCGTCCACGCCGTTGCGAGGGTCGATGACACGCCCCCGTCTGAAGAGCACCGTGGAGCTCATGCCGTACACACCTCCAGGATGGCCCGCCGCACGGCGACGCCGTTGGACACCTGCTCCAGGATGACGCTGCGGGCGCCATCCGCCACCGCCGGTGCCAGCTCCACGCCCCGGTTGACGGGGCCCGGATGCATCACCACCGCGCCCGCCTTCATCCGCTCCTCGCGGGCCGCGTTGAGGCCGAACAGCCGTGCATATTCACGCGTGGACGGCAGGAACGCCTGCTCCTGCCGCTCCAGTTGGACGCGCAGGCACATCACCGCGTCCGCGCGAGGGAGCACAGCGTCCAGGTTGTGCGTCACCTCCGCGCCCAGCGCCTCCAGCCCCGGCGGCATCAGCGTGGGCGGGCCGCACATCACCACCTGGGCGCCCAGCGCCTTGAGGCAGTGCAGGTTGGAGCGGGCCACGCGGCTGTGCAGCACGTCGCCCACGATGAGCACCGTGCGCCCGTCCAGCGAGCCCCAGCGCTGGCGCAGCGTGAAGGCGTCCAGCAGCGCCTGGGAGGGGTGCTCGTGGGTGCCATCACCCGCGTTGATGACGGCGCACTTCACGTGCTTCGCCACCAGGTGCGGCGCTCCGGAGGAGCGGTGACGCATGACGATGGCCACCGGCCCCGTCGCTTCGATGTTGCGGGCGGTGTCCAGCAGCGTCTCACCCTTGGACACCGAGGAGCCGGTGTGAGTCCAGTTGAGTACACTGGCCCCCAGCCCCTTCGCCGCCATGTGGAACGACGTTCGCGTCCGGGTGGAGTCCTCGAAGAAGAGATTCGCCACCACCTTGCCGCGAAGCAGGTGGGTGGTGTCGGGACCGCCAGGGAGGTGTGCCTTCGCTCGGTCGAGCAGTGACTCCAGCTCGTCCCGGCGCCAGCCTTCGATTCCAAGCAGGTGTCTCATGGCCGGGGGCGCCGCGTACCCCGGGGCGTGCGGCACGTCAAGCGTCGTGCGCGGCGCGGCGGCCTGCCTGCTTCCAGCGAACGCCTCAACGGACCGGTTCGAAGAACCGATCCACGCGGAGGCCTGTGCCACCGAACAGGCCGTGCAGCAGCCCGTGATAGCCCAGCGACAGCCACACCACCATGGCCTTGCCCTTGATGTGGCCGTAGGGGACGTACTCCGCCTTGCCGTACCCGGTGACTCCCAGGCCGTGGCGGCTGTCCGCGCTGTTGTCCCGGTTGTCACCCACGGCGAAGACGTGGCCCGGAGGGACCTCGTAGGGGCCTTCCCGGCGCGGCATGCGCGGCAGCGTCTGCAGCGCGGCGTGCGTCACGCCGGACAGGTTCTCCTCGTAGAGGGTCTCCTGCTGGTCGTACCAGCGCCCGTCGTCGGTGATGTTGTGGACGGTGAACTCGTTGGAGACGAGCTCGCGCTGCTGCGGCTGGCCGTTGATGTGGATGACGCCGTTGATGAACTCCACCACGTCGCCCGGCACGCCGACCACGCGCTTGATGTAGTCCACCGACTCGTTCACCGGGTTGTTGAAGACGATGACGTCTCCACGCTCCGGCGGCCGGACGATGACGAAGGGCACGTAGTTGAGGAACGGCAGCCGCACGCCGTAGATGAACTTGTTGACGAAGACCTGATCGCCAATCTCCAGCGTGGGCAGCATGGAGCCGGAGGGGATTCGGTACGGCTCCACGATGAAGGTGCGAAACACCAGCGCCACCAGCAGCGCCTTGCCGAACCCGCCCAGGAAGTCCATGGCGGACTGCTTGCGGAACGCGCCCAGGTGCTGCGCGGTGAGCGCCTCCAGCCCCTTGACCTCGGTGCGCAGCGCCTCCGCGTCACCCGCGGCGGAGGCCTGCTCCACGCGCAGCGCCTGCTCGGCGATGCGCTCCAGCACCGGCCCCGCCACCTTCGCGCTCACGCCGGGCTTGCGGAGGATGCGCTCGTTCTCCTCCAGCAGCTCGTTCGCATCGTGGCGCACGCCGCGCAGCGCCTTCTCCTTGGGGGAGACGTTGCGCCACACCAACAGGGCCACGAAGTAGAGGACCAGCAGCAGCCCCAGCCCCTTCATCACCGGCTGGGCCCACGCGGCGGACGCGCGCGAGTACTCGATGATCACCGTGTACGGCACGTACAGCAGCGCCAGGATGATCAACGGAGCCCAGAGGCTGGTGAGGCGCTCGCGCCACACCAGCACGTTGCGGGCGCGAAGCATCTCCGGCGTGCGGCGGGCCGCCATCGCCTCGGAGAGCTTCGCGGGAGGGGTGGCGGAAGGCATGGCCGCGTTCATGGGCTACTGCTCCGACTTGAGGACCGCGAGGAAGGCTTCCTGCGGAATCTCCACCGTTCCGACCTGCTTCATGCGCTTCTTGCCCTCCTTCTGCTTCTCCAGGAGCTTGCGCTTGCGGCTGATGTCACCACCGTAGCACTTGGCGAGCACGTTCTTCCGGATGGCGGAGATGGTCTCACGCGAGATGATCTTCGCGCCAATCGCCGCCTGGATGGCGACCTCGTACATCTGCTTCGGGATGACCTCCTTCAGCTTCTGGCACACCTCGCGGCCGCGCAGGTAGGCGCGCTCGCGGTGCACGATGACGCTGAGGGCGTCCACCGGGTCCCCGTTGATGAGGATGTCCAGCCGGGCCAGGTCGGACTCGATGTAGCCGGCCAGTTCGTAGTCGAGGCTGGCGTAGCCGCGCGAGACGCTCTTGAGCTTGTCGAAGAAGTCGAACACGACCTCCGCCAGCGGCATCTCGTAGGTGACCTGCACGCGCTGACCGCTGCTGCCCAGGTACTTCATGTCCTTCTGCACACCGCGGCGCTCCTGGCACAGCTTGAGGATGGCGCCCAGGTGGTCGTTGGGGACGTGGATGTGGCAGGTGAGGATGGGCTCCTCGAACTTCTCGATGTGCTGAACCGGCGGCAGCTTGGCCGGGTTGTCCACCAGCAGCGTTTCACCCTTGCTGGTGGTGATGCGGTACACCACGCTGGGCGCCGTGGTGATGAGGTTCAGGTTGTACTCGCGCTCCAGGCGCTCCTGAACGATCTCCATGTGCAGCAGGCCCAGATAGCCGCAGCGGAAGCCGAAGCCCAGCGCGGTGGACGACTCCGGCTCATAGGTGAACGCCGAATCGTTGAGCACCAGCTTCGCCAGCGCGTCGCGCAGGTTCTCGTAGTCCGCGGAGTCCACCGGGAAGATGCCGGAGAACACCATGGGCTTCACTTCCTGGAAGCCCGGGAACGGCTCGGCCGTGGGACGCGACTCCTCGGTGACGGTGTCACCGACCTTGGCGTCCTGCAGCTCCTTCACGTTGGCCACGAGCACGCCCACCTCGCCCGCAATGAGCTGCGGCACCGGGCGGGAGAACGGGCTGAACACGCCCAGCTCCTGAACCTCGAAGACCTTGTTGTTGCTGAACAGCTTGATCTTCTGCTTCAGCTTGAGCGTGCCTTCCAGCACGCGCACCAGCGTCACCACGCCCCGGTAGTTGTCGTACCAGGAGTCGAAAATCAGCGCCTTGAGCGGCGCGTCCGCGGAGCCGCTCGGAGGCGGCACGTTCTGCACGACGGACTCCAGGATGTCCTGGATGCCGATGCCCTCCTTCGCGGAGCACGGCACGGCGACGGACGCATCGATGCCGATGACGTCTTCAATCTCCGAGCGCGTGCGATCCACGTCCGCGCTCGGCAGGTCGATCTTGTTGATGACCGGGATGATCTCCAGGTTGTGGTCCAACGCCATGTAGACGTTGGACAGCGTCTGGGCCTCCACGCCCTGCGTCGCATCCACGACCAGGAGCGCGCCTTCGCACGCAGCCAGGCTGCGGCTGACCTCGTAGGCGAAGTCGACGTGTCCCGGCGTGTCGATGAGGTTGAGGACGTACTGCTTGCCGTCCTTCGCGGTGTAGTTCATCCGCACGGACTGGGCCTTGATGGTGATGCCCCGTTCGCGCTCGATGGCCATGTTGTCGAGGAACTGGGCTTGCGCCTCGCGCTTGGTCAGAGTCCCCGTCTTGTCGAGGAGACGATCCGCCAGCGTCGACTTTCCATGGTCGATATGGGCGATGATGCAGAAGTTGCGGATATGCGCGTTTTCAGCCGGCATGTTCAGGGCGCTCGTCGGAAGAAGCGGGCGTGCGTAACAGGGAATCGCGCGAAAATCTACGCGCACGCGTACGCCCGATGAGCAACCCACCGGGGGAGCTTGTTTGTTCCCCAGTCATCAGCGCCCGTCCCGGGCGAACACCCCTGGGACAGGCCCTGAGCCCCCTCCCGGCACGCCCGGTCCCCGGCCCTCAGGGCCGGCCCGGGTACGTCCGTGGGAAGGGGTACCACCCTCCCCCGCCTCGGCCACCAGCGGGGGTGCTGGACGCCGCTCAGCCGTGCGCGCGAGCGGGCGCGCCGGCCTTCTGACGGAAGTACTCAAGGGTGCGGCGCAGGCCCTCGCGCACGTCGACGCTCGGCTCCCAGCCAAGCACCTTCTTGGCCAGCGCGTTGTCCACGCAGGAGCGCATCTGCTCCCCCGGCTTGCCGGGCGCATGGGCGACGGAGACGCTGGAGCCCGCCGCCTCGGCCAGCAGCGCGTAGAGGCGGTTGATGTCCGTCTCCACGCCCGTGCCGATGTTGATGGCGCCCACGTAGTCGTTCTCGAAGGCGAGCCGGTTGGCGCGGGCCACGTCCGGACCAAAGACGAAGTCGCGGGTCTGCTTGCCCTCGCCGAAGATGGTGCAGCCCTGACCGGCGATCAGCCGCTGGCTGAAGATGGCCACCACGCCCGCCTCGCCGTGCGGGTTCTGCCGAGGGCCGTAGACGTTGGCGTAGCGGAGCGCCACGTAGGGCAGGCCGTACTGCGCCCGGTAGTAGCCCAGGTACAGCTCACCGGACGCCTTGGAGACCCCGTACGGAGAAATGGGCCGCGTGGGGTGACTCTCCGGCGCGGGGAACACGTCCTGCTCGCCGTAGATGGCGCCACCGGTGGAGCTGAAGATGACCTTCTTCACCCCGGAGACGCGGGCGGCCTCCAGCAGGTTGAGCATGCCGCGGATGTTCACGTCCGCGTCGAAGCTCGGGTCGTCCACGCTGCGGCGCACGTCCATCTGCGCCGCCAGGTGACAGAGCACGTCGGGCTTCTCGGACTTGATGAGCTCCGACGCCTCGCGGCTGCGGATGTCGTGGACCGCCAGGCGCACACGCGGGTCCAGGTTCTCCCGCTTGCCGCCGGACAGGTCATCCAACGCGATGACGTCGTGACCACCGCGCAGGAACTCATCGCACACATGCGAGCCAATGAAGCCCGCGCCACCTGTCACCAGGACCTTCACGCAACCTCCCGCCTGCAGGCCATGCAGGATCTTCGCGCCGGCAAACTATGCCGGGGGCCTCGTGCCGGCAACCTCTCGGAACCACGCAATGGTCTCCCGAAGACCCTCTTCCAGCGGCACCTTCGGCTCCCAGCCCAGCAGCGTCCGAGCCCGGGTGATGTCCGGCTGACGCTGCTTCGGATCATCCTTGGGCAGCGGCTTCTCGATGATGGCCCCGCCCCCGCCCGCCGCCGCGCGCACGGCCTCCGCGAACTGACGGATGGTCATCTCCCGGGGGTTGCCGATGTTCACCGGGTTCGGCTCGTCCGACAGCATCAGCCGGACCAGCCCGTCCACCAGGTCCTTCACGTAACAGAACGAGCGCGTCTGGCTGCCGTCCCCGAAGACGGTGAAGTCCTCGCCCTTGAGGGCCTGGCCCACGAAGGCCGGCACCACGCGGCCGTCATTGAGGCGCATGCGCGGACCGTAGGTGTTGAAGATGCGGACGATGCGGACCTGCACGCCCTTGGTGCGCCCGTAGGCCGCGGTGATGGCCTCCGAATAGCGCTTGGCCTCGTCGTAGACGGACCGGGGGCCAATGGGATTCACGTTGCCCCAGTAGTCCTCGCGCTGCGGATGCACCAGCGGATCCCCGTAGACCTCCGACGTGGAGGCCATCAGGAACACCGCCTTGTTCGCCTCCGCCAGCTTCAGCCCGTTCTCCGTGCCAATGGAGCCCACGCGCAGCGTTTCCAGCGGGAGCTGCGCATAGTCGATGGGCGAGGCCGGCGAGGCCATGTTGAAGACGTAGTCCAGCGGCCCTTCCACCGGGATGTGCTCGGTGATGTCCGCCTTGACGAAGGAGAAGCCCGGCCGCCCGTTCAGCGTGCGCAGGTTCTCTTCGTTGCCGGTGATGAGGTTGTCCACGGCGATGACCACCGCCGCGCCGTCATCCAGAAGACGCTCACACAGGTGCGACCCGACGAAGCCGGCGCCGCCCAGGACCGCTACCCGCTTGCCACGCATGCTCTTCACCTCACGCCTCTCTCTCACAGCTCGTCGAACGTCGACTGCCCCGGCAACTGCGCCTTGTACTTCTCCAGGACCAGGTCGATGCCCTGGCGGATGTACTCGGCCACGGGCACCTTCGTCTTCTGGTTCAGCGCCTTGAGGAGCTCGTTCTGCTCCGGGGTGATGTAGATGGTGGTGCTGACTTTCTTTCGGGCCATGGCGATATGTGAAAATATATGAAATGACGTGTCGCGCGAAAGCATCTCGTACGAATGACGTCGCCAGGCAACCCCCAGACACTGGGAGTTCTCAATGCCACGCTACAAGCAGTTGATTTTACTGGGCCTCATGACCTCAGGGGCCCTGGCTGGTTGCGCCAGCAGCAAGTCGGCGGAGCAGGATGGCGCGGGCGCCGTGCGGGGCCGGCAGGCCGGGGAGCCCATCCGCCCGGAAGCCGGGGCCAACGAGGAGGTCACGCAGCAGGACGCCAACGGCGACGGCCGCCCGGACGTGTGGACCTACACGGTGGACGGGCGGAAGGTGCGCCAGGAGCTGGACCTGAACTGGGACGGCCGCGTGGACCTGACGCGCTACTTCGACGCCAACGGCGACAAGGCGCGTGAGTCGCTGGACCTGGACTTCGACGGGCGCGTGGACGCCACCTACTTCCATGAGAAGGGCGTCAACACGCGCCGCGAGCGCGACACCAACGGTGATGGCCGCCCGGACAGCTTCACCTACTACGAAGGCGGTAAGCTGGTGCGCAAGGAGCGCGACACGCGAGGCGCGGGCCGCATCGACTACTGGGAGTACTGGGAAGGTGGCCAGGTGGATCGCATCGGCGAGGACCTGGACGGGGACGGCACGGTGGACAAGTGGACCCGCAACCCGAACAACGCGGCCCGCGAGTAGGCGGGCCGCCGCGGTGGACAGCGGCTACGGGTTGCTGGTGCCGGTGCGCCCGTAGGCATCCTCGAGCCGGACCACGTCGTCCAGCTCCGGGGTGCTGACCTCGAGGATGTCACAGTCGGTCAGCGCCACCATGCGGTGCTTGGTGAGCGGCTTGATGTGGTAGCTCTCACCGGGGTGCATCTCCTTCTCGATGAGCCCCTGGCCCTCGTCGACGACGAAGAGCAGCTTGCCGCTCTGCACGTGGATGGTCTCATCCTTGCGGTTGTGGAACTGCAGGCTGAGCTTGTGGCCCTGCTTCACGTGCAGCAGCTTGCCCACGTAGCGTTCGGTGTGAGCCCAGATGAGTTCGTATCCCCAGGGCTTCTCCACCCGCTTCGTCGTCGTCATGGCGCTTCCCGTCTTCCTCGTCCCGCTCTAGTTCGTGCCGGCCACGAATGCGTCGAGCGAAGTCTCACGCTTGAAGTCTGACAGATACCGGGTGGCCGCATCCCGGGAGGCGAAGCTTCCCATGCGGACGCGGTACCACGTGCCCTTACCGGCCACTTCGGCCGTCAGGATATAGGGGGCATAGCCCCGATCACGCAACCGAGCGGCGAAGCGGTCGGCTTCCTGCTTGTCCTGGAACGCCGAGAGCTGGAGCGTGAAGGCTCCACCCTTCACGGCCTGCGCGGGCGGCGAAGCGGGCTGCGCCGGCTGCTGGGTGGCGCGGGCAATGGCCTCCTTCAGGCCGCCACCCTCCGTGGTGGTGGTGCGCGTGGGGACGGCGGACGCCTCCACCTTGCCCGACACCGGCACGGCCTTCGCGGGAGTCGGAGCGGTGGGGGCCTCGGCGACCACGACGCGCTCCGGCTCGGCCTTGGGCTCCTCCGGCGGCAGCTCCCCCGTGTCCGGGTCCGGCGTGGGCGCCAGCGCGGCGCGCTGCGCGGAGGCCGGCTTCGGCTCGGGCGGCTTCGCGGCGGCGGGCTTCTCCGTCGGCGGCGGAGCCTTGGCGACAACGGGCTTGGGCTGCGGCGGGGCCACCGGCTCGGCAGCGGCCTTGCGGGTCAGCTCGTCCGGGAAGGTGAGCGGCTGCTCCTGCTGCACGTTCTGCAGCGCCTGCGCGTTGGCATCCAACGCGGAGAGCAGGTCCGGCGCGGCCACGGCATCCGCGTTGCCCGCGAGCTTCTTGCCGACGACGACCCCCAGCACGAAGACAGCGCCCATCACGACAATGCCGGCGATGAGCAGGCTGACGATCTGCCGGTTGTCCAGAGAGACGTCGAACTTCTCCTTCATCCGGTGAGCATCACGCATGGCTTGAAAGTCCTCGGGCGCGGTCGCAACGGCCACACGAAATCCGTGTTGCGGCCTGTAGCGACGGCATGGAGGGCAAAGTACGCCCCACCCCTGAGCCGGTCAAATTCGCGGAACGACTCCAAGCCTCACCGTCAACCCGTGACGGGCACGGAGAACGAGGCCCCCGCGGCGAGCGGCAGCGTCGACAGCGCCTCGCCGGGTGGGGTGTCCGGAATGGGGGAAGCCGCCGTGGCGGGTGGGGCATTGAGCCGCTCGCGCAGGTCCTTTCCGGCGGCGAAGGACAACGTGCGCCGCGCGGGCACCGACACGCGCTGGCCCGTCTTGGGGTTGCGGCCCGTGCGAGCCCGGCGCGTGCGGACACAGAAGACGCCGAAGCCCCGCAGCTCGATTCGCCGTCCGGCGATCAGGGCCTGGGACATTTCCTCGAAGACGGCGTGGACGATGGCTTCCACCTCACGCCGTGGAACATGCGTGGCACGCTCCACGATGCGCTCGATGAGCTCACTGCGCGTCATGCACACCTCCCGCTGGGCGACCGAGGACTCTACCGAAGCAGGCCCCCCAAGGACAAACCGCCCTCCCCGTCCCCTCACCGCAGCCGGACGTCCGCAGGCCCTTCGACTTCAATCTTGCGGCCCTGCTGCGTGCGCAGGACCACCTCCGCGCCGGCGGGCACCATCAGTCGTACCGTGCGGCCCAGCGGCACATCGCCCCCTTCCAGCAGCACGGCGGTGGCCAGGTCGTCCGTCTCCGCCACGATGAAGCCATCCTCCACGGTGGCCACCAGACCGCCCTCGCCCAGGTTGCCTGCGTGGATGTGGGGCACGCGGGGGCGGTGTGGCGGAGGCGGCAGCGGCTTGCGAGGGCCATCCCGCGACGGTTCGTCTTTGGCCTTGTTGGGCGACAGCCCGTTGGGCGTGAAGAAGGCGGCGAAGTAGCCGTTGGAGCTGTACGGGTCTTCCTGCTGGGCGCTCGCGGGCGTCACCTGCACCTGGGTGTAGCGCGCGGCAATGATGCGCAGCGGGCGCGGCGCCTCCTGGAGCTTGCCCTCGACGATGTGGCGGGACGGCAGGTTGACGCCATGGAGCTTCGCCTCGTCCGCTTCGCCCACCTCCAGCGTGTCGCCCTTCTCCAGGAAGCGCAGGCCACCGCCGAAGAACTCCAGCACGGCGGGGCCGGTGGCCTTCAGCTCGTCATGCCCCAGCAGCTGCGAGCCGACGGCGATGGGCCGCCACTCCTTGCCTTCCGCGCGCAGCACCGGCGCACCGGCGGCGAGCAGCCCCGCGACGGGTTTGTCCGAGCGCTCCTTGCAGCCAGCGGCCGCGAAGACGGTGACGACCGCGATCAGACATCCCACGAGGCGCTGCGCCATGTGCCGCACCCTCCGAGGCAACCCGGGGTCAGACAATCCAACCGCCGCCGAGCACGCGGTCCTGATCGTAGACCACCGCGGCCTGCCCGGGGTGACGGCGCGCGCGGGCGCGTCCAGCTTCACGGAGACGAGCCCGTGCGGCGAGACATGCACCCGCCCCTGTGCGCCCGAGTGGCGGTGCCGGATGCGGACCTCCACCGGCTGACTGGCCGGAGGCGGCCCGTCCACCCAGTGGGGTTGGAGCAGACCGAAGTTGTCGCGGCCGGTGCCCTCGGCGGGGCCCACCACCACGCGCTGCGTCTCCGGCTCCAGCCGGTGGACATAGCGAATCTCGCCGCCCCCCAGGTTGAGCCCCTTGCGCTGGCCCACGGTGTAGCGGTGGATGCCCTGGTGGGTGCCGAGCACGTTGCCCTCGGTGTCCACGATGTCCCCGGCCGGCTGCGGCCCGGCGACCTTCTCCACGAAGCCCGCGTAGTCGCCGTCCGGTACGAAGCAGATCTCCATGCTCTCCGGCTTCTGACTGGTGACCAGGCCGTGCCGCTCCGCGACGGCGCGGACCTCCGCCTTCGTCATGCCGCCCACGGGGAAGAGGATGTCGCGCAGCTCGTCCTGACCGAGCGTGAAGAGAAAGTAGCTCTGGTCCTTGGCGGCATCGACGGCGCGACGCAGGACGAAGCGGCCGTCCACCTCCTCCACGCGGGCGTAGTGGCCCGTGGCCAGCCGGGCGCCGAGCGCGCGGGCGCGCTTGAGGAGGAAGTTGAACTTCACGTCCCGGTTGCAGGCGACGCAGGGGATGGGCGTGCGCCCGCCCAGGTATGACTGGACGAAGGGGTTGATGACCCGGTCCTGGAAGATCTCCTCCGCGTTGGCCACGTAGAAGGGAATCCCCAGCGTCTGGGCCACGGCCCGCGCGTCATCGATGTCATCCGGACTGCAGCAACTCCCACACGTCGCCTTGCCCTCGTAGGACCAGACGCGCAGGGTGATACCGATGACCTCGTGACCCTGTTCCTTGAGCAGGGCAGCCGCGGCCGAGGAATCCACCCCGCCGCTCATCGCAACGACGACTCGCATGGTGCTCCTTCCTACACGCCTGCGCGTCCGGGCGCACGCGGGGAGGACACGGAGGGAGCCCTTTCCCGCCCCCCCGTCACTCCCTGCAGCCCGCCGGCTCAGCGAGCAACCTGCGCCTGCCACGTCTGCAACCGCTGCCGCAGGGCGTCGGCCGTGTTCAGGCCCGGATCATCCAGGACGGACTCGACGAGGAACCGGGTGGCCTCGCCCACGATGGGAGAAGGCCCCACACCCAGGGCGGCCATGATGTCGCCTCCCGTCAGCGACAGGTCCTTCGCCGTCAACGGCGGCTTCGCGGCGGCGAGCGCCTCCACGCGGGCAATGAGCGCCTCCACCGCTGGGAGCGCGTCCGGCTGGCGGACTCCGACCCGGGCGCGAACGACCGCGGCCCACTGCGGAAGCTGCGGCGGGCCCAGGCGAGCCAGGAGCCGGCGAAGCGCGGCGTCCGGCTCCCCCACCCGCGTCTCCGCCTTCGCGTGTTCGACGAGCAGCGCCACCAGATCCGCCACCTTGTTGGGGAACTTCAGCCGCAGGCCGATGTCGCGCGCCTGGGCTCGGTCCACCAGATCGGCCAGCAGCACCGCGACGCGGACCTCCACCTCCAGCGGCGAGGCCTGCACCGCGGCCCGGACGGACGCGGCGGCAGAGGCTTCCGCGCGCGCCAGCTCCGGAAGGAACACGTCCAGGAGCCCGGTGTCCGCGAGCAACAGCAGGCCGCTCTCCGCCCGGGGTGACAGGAGCAGCTTCACCAGTTCTTCACGCACCCGCTCCAGCGCGACCTTGCGGAAGACGCCGAGCGTGGCGGGAATGGCGGCGCGGGTGGCGGCATCGAGCGCGAAGCCGAGCACCGCGGCGAAGCGCACGGCGCGCAAGGGCCGCAGGCCGTCCTCGGAGAAGCGCTCCTGCGCGGAGCCCACACAGCGGATGAGCTGCGCCCGGAGGTCCGATTGTCCGCCGAACGGGTCCACCAGCTCGCGGTCCAGCGGGTTGTAGGCCATCGCGTTGATGGTGAAGTCGCGCCGGGACAGGTCCTTGACGATGTCGCGCTCGAAGGCCACCGAGCTGGGCCGGCGGCCGTCGAGGTAATCCCCCTCCGAGCGGAACGTCGTCACCTCCACGTGCGTGCCACTCTGGAGGACGGTGACGGTGCCGTGCTGGATGCCCGTGGGGATGACCTTGCGGAAGGCACCCTGGACTTCATGCGGCAGCGCGCTGGTGGCCACGTCGAAGTCCTTGGGGTGGACCAGGCGCACCATGTCCCGGACGCAGCCCCCCACCAGGTAGACGGCGTGGCCCAGTTCGCGCAGCCGCGCGATGACGTCCAGCACGGGCTGGGGGATGTCGGCGTTATGGAGGTTCGCGATCATGACAGCCGGGGCCAGGACGACATGCCCGCGGGCCCAGGGGCGCGTTGTACCGGCCAGACTCCCGCGTTCCAAGCCCCGAGACGGCTTGGGCCCTAGCGGTTGATTCGAATAGAACCCTGAATCCAAAGACCCGTTTCCGGCACTGTTCCCTATGTTCGATATGGGGCTGAACTGGCCGGAAGCGGAGTCGCATGACCGAGTGGCGCAGGCGAAATTTGCCCGGCTGGAGCGCTCGGGTCCTGGGCCAACCCGCCGCCGCGCACGCGGCCGAACAGTTGCGACCCAAGAGGCAGGCCGCTGGACACGACGCTCGCGCGGCCGAATCGCGATGCCGCCCCTCGGAAAGCGCCTCCACGCCGGGTGCTTCCGGCGTGGAGCGCCGAGACGTCACGTCAGGGGCAGTAGGTGCAGTAGAAGAACTGGGAGTTGATGGCGTACTGCGACGTCTCGCCGACACACGTCACGGTACAGTCACTGGCCGTCGTGCACCGGCCCACCTGCCCCTCAATCTCGATGGGGAAGGACGTCCAGTAGGTGGTGATCCGGGGACGGTACAGCGTCGTGCACGCCTGCGCGGACACCTCGGCGGGCGCGGAGACAGCCTCCTGCGCGGCTTCCGGGGTGGTCGGAATTGCACCTTCTTCATTCAGGTCCACGCCCTCGCCACAGGCCACCAGGAAACCAGCAGCGACCACGGACACCGCGACAGTCGAGATGTTTCGCACGGGCAAATCCTCTCAGTGAAGTTGCACGACACGCGCATCCTGCCGCAGTAGCCTGTTTCAGCCGAGGAATAAGCGTACTCCCTGGAAGTCATGCCGACCACTCGACAGGTAGGACTCCGACATACCTTGGGGGTGCGGGCGCGGCTCGGGATTGAATGGACGTGGGCCGTGTTGACATGGGGACGCACCGCTTGGGTTATCGCCGCGAAACATCCACTCACGAGCCCTTTGACAGGCTGTCCTGGGCGGTCGGCCACAGGTGTGCTAACGCAACGGCCGTCCGCTCCACGGTCCCCTGAAGCAACCGGCAGCGACCACAGGCACTCATCCACATGCCAAGACCCCGTAGCCTTCGTTCCGCCCCGTCTCATCACTCCACGCGAACCACTCGCGTTCCCGCTTCGTCCTTGCCGCCACTGGAACGCGCGTTCCGCACCGTGCTGGCCGAGGAACTCGCCGGGCAGCTGTCGCCGCTGACGGACACGCTTCTGCGCATCGCGGAGAGCCTGTCCCCCAGCGGCCTCCGGCGCCAGCCGGGGCGTGAGCTGCCGAACGCGGCCCTGGACGCCCTGGCGTCGTCGCTCGCGACCCTGGATGCGGGGCCCCACGACACCGCCGAGGAAGAAGCCGCCCCGGAAGCCCGAGCCTGCGCTGTCATCGGCTGCAAGCGGCCGGTGCGCAGCCTGGGCTACTGCGCGGCCCACTACCAGAAGCGGCGACTCATGGTGGCGTCCGGCCGCCTGCACCACGCGTGGACGGAAGACGCCGCGCCGAACAGCATTCCGGACGTCATCCTGGGCCGGAAGCGCCGCGAGTCTTCGGAGGCACCGGAGACCGCCGTCACCCCGGAGCCCGTGCGCCCCAGCGAGGGCCCCGCGTGTGGGTCCGCAAGAAGGGCGCCAGCCCCGTGGTCCCGACGCCCAGTGGCGACAGCCCGCCGGTCCTGCAGTTGGCCCAGAGCTCGGTGATTCCGACCTCGCAGCGCTCCGAGCGCGAGCAGGTGGCATCCATCGTCGAGCAGTGGGCCAGCGAGTTCCGGGCCAACAAGCATCGCTCGTGACGTGCCGTGCCCCGTCGGGCCCCATGGGCCAGGCGGGGCCACGCGGCCTCCGACGCATCGCGACATCCGTGAGGGCTGTCTGCCAATAGCACCGCCCATGACGGTCGCATGACAGTGGGCGGGCATGGTTCCAGGGACTCGAATCGACGGCAGCCGCCGCCGTGCCAGCCCTGGACTTCCGAATGGACTCCGCGACCCGCAGCAGCGCCTTCACCTCACTCTCCCGAGATGCCGAGCGGAACCTCATCGCCCGCACGCGGCCTTTCGCCGCGCAGGACACGCGGCGGAGCTGGTGGGAAGTGGGCACCACCCTCGCGGCCCTGCTGGGCGCCATGGCGCTCGCTGCCCTTCCCTCCTGGTGGCCCCTGCGCGTCGTGGGCAGCGTGTTGCAAGCGCTGGTGATGATCCGCTCCTTCATCCTGGTCCACGACTACCTGCACGGTTCACTGCTGTCGGGCTCGCGGATCGCGAAGGCCCTGTTCCACACCCACGCGGTGCTGCTGCTCACGCCGCCGCGCGTCTGGAGCGAGTCGCACAACCACCACCATGCGAACACGGCGCGGCTGGCTGCCTCCGCGTCGGGGACGTTCACCACGTGGACGGCGCAGCAGTGGCGTGAGGCCACGGCGCTGGAGCGGCTGGCCTACGTGGTGGAGCGGCATCCGCTCGTGATGATCTTCGCGTACCCGCTCGCGTTCCTGAGTGGGCTGTGCATCGTGCCGTTCGTGAAGCACCCGCTGCGCTACTGGAGCGCGGGCTTCGCCGTGCTCCTCCACGTGGCCATCAGCGTGGCGGTGTTCCACTTCGGGGGCCTGGGCGTGTACCTCACGGCGATGGCGCTGCCGCTGTCCATCGGCTACGCGCTGGGCGCGTACCTCTTCTTCTCCCAGCACAACTTCCCGGACGTCGCGCTGCGCGAGGACCAGGACTGGACGCACGCGAGCGCGGCCCTGGAGGCTTCGAGCTACCTGGCCTGCGGCCCCGTCATGGCGTGGTTCACCGGCAACATCGGCTACCACCACGTCCACCACCTCAACCCCCGCATCCCCTTCTACCGGCTGCCGGAGGCCATGGCCGCCATCCCCGAGCTGCAGAATCCCCGCACCACCACCCTGCACCCCAGGGACGTGCTGGCCTGTCTGCGACTCAACGTCTGGGACGGAGAGCGGGGTCGCATGGTCCGCTTCCGGGACGTTCCCGCGTCACGCTGAGGGCGCCCGGCAGGGTCCCTAGGGGGCGGCAGGCCGGAAACGGTGATGCTGGCGCGTTGCGCGCGCCGGGCCGCCTGCTATAAGGCACGTCGTTGTGCATGCGCCCCGGCTTGGGGGAGCATGGCTGGACCTTTCTGGCGGACTCCCTCCAGAAAGCGCAGTGACTTGAGAGCACGACCCCGTAGCTCAGTTGGATAGAGCGGCGGTTTCCTAAACCGCAGGCCACAGGTTCGATTCCTGTCGGGGTCACATCCTAACCGCCCGTCCCCACTGGGGATTCGGGCGGGAGGGATGGAGCAAGTGCCGCACCCGCTGATGGCGCCGTGGCGCGGGCGTGGCGGCAAGGCCAAAGCCAAACACTCACCAAGCCGTACCGCTGAGCGGCCTGATGATGCCCAAGGCCGCGGCGGCTTGACGCCATCCTCCCAGCCCCGCCGGAGCCTCCTGCCGACCGAGTTCACTTTGGGGTTCCGCCGCCTCGATGAGGCGGGCGAGCGCTGGGAGGTGGATTGCGGCTCGGGCATCGTCCGCGGCGAGGGCTGGCTCGCCTTGCTGCACGCCTGCCACAAGGCCCTCGCGGAGGTCCGCCGCGTCACGGACGCCGGACGGGAGTCCGCGGCCCAGGACGCTGCGCGCAAGACAGGGGGCTCGGTGGGCGCCCCGAAAAAGCACTCCAAGGCCAAGCTGCGCGTCGTCCATGGGCCCGGCGCCGCCTCCGTGGGCGTCGTCCTGCACGCTGCCCTGCAAGTGGCCACTGGCGATGGGCGCTCCCTGGTGCTGAACGCGGTGGACTGCCGCCAGATGCTGGATGCGCTCGGTCAGGGGGACGTGCCGCCGTGCGTGTGCGCTGCCCTGGGACGCGCGCGATGCATGCCCTGCCGCCTCAACGGCATGGAGCGGGACCTGGCTGTCCTCCGTGCCTTCGAGGAAGGCCAGTGGAGCATTCAGGAGCAGCTCGCCGGCGAGGACTCCATTCCCACGGAGGTGCTCACCGGCGCGTTGACGGCGCTCAACGGCCTGCTGCACGCTTCGAGGCCGCCGGCGGGCACCTCCAGCAGCCGGTGAAGCAACGCCTCCATCTCCACCGTGGCGGACAGCTTCGCGTCCCGGGCCTTCACGCCACACCCCCGCGGCGGACGGCAGGCGTCACCCGAAGGAGCCGCAGCATCTTCGCGGCCCGGTTGCGCGCCAGCGTCGTCCGCCTCTTCCGGGCCTGCTCGGCGCGGCGCACCCGCTCGGCATCCACCTCCGCGGGCGCCGCCCACTCCTGGCCCTCCAGCACCACCTCCACCCGGGCCATCTTCCTGTAAGCCCCCTCTGCGAAGGCCACGTCCCGGTACCGTCGCACCTGTTTGTCATTGAAGTACGCCACCAGCTCGAGCGCGTCCTCCAGCACCTTCAACCGGTTTCCCAGGTCGGACTCCTGGAGCGTCGGCGGGTACAGCGTGGCCGACAGCACCACCCGGCCCTTCAGCGCACGCTGGCCCATGTGGGCGGCCTTCACCCTCGCCTTGTACGCCTTGCCCTCGTCACTTCCCGCGCGGGCATCCGTGCCGGGGTGTGCCGCCCCCGCCTGGTGCCTTGTGGGGGCAAACCCTCCCAAAGCAGCAAGAACAAGATTGCCATTACTTAAAGGCTTATCCTATATGGACTCCAATTCCTGATTTTGGACGAGAGGGTCCATGACAGCAGCTCGGCTGGGACGCGTCGCAGCGATTGGCATGGCCATCGGCTGCGCCGGGGCGCCTGAACCGAGTGGCACGCGGGACTATTGGCGTTCAGGCCCCCACGTCCACGTGCGAGGCCCCTGGGAAGCCATCACCCCGTCTTCCGACGTGGACGAGGTCATCGACCAACTCTGCCCTGCCGTCATGGAGCTGCCGCGCGCGCTGGCGCGCGACTATGGGCAGGAGTACTGCGGCGCCATCTACTCACTGGGAGACGGCATCTACCACGCCAGCATGCCCTCACCTCTGGGCGAGCCCGAACCGGTTGGCCCCTCGAAGAGGAAGAAGTGCATCCCACCTCGCTACGTCGCCAACCCGAGAGGGCGAACGATAGTGCTCGGGGACTTCCACAGCCACCCGTGGGCTCCCTCGTCACTATCGCTCGTGGACCGGCTTGCCGAGACGCAAATTTGGACCATCCGCATCCAGTTCGACCGCGCCTGCACCATCACCAAGCTCGTGCCAAATCTCGGCAGCGAGCAACCCGGAGAGGTCTACCTCCGACAACGCAAGCACTGGAAGCTGGTGGGCATCATCAAGCACGAGAACAAGGCTCTCGGGCTCGTCACTGCGGTGGATGACTGAGGGCTGAGCGTGTCGATGCACATCCGAAATCGTTGCCCGCACGGAGGCCCCATGAAGCGCGTTCTGCTCCCCCTTCTTTGCGTGCTGCCCGCATGCGCCCTGTTCCAACGGCCGCCGCGCCCGGTGCATGCGCCGCCGGAAGAGGCTGCCGCCTTCGCAATCCCGCTCGCGATTCCAAGCGAAGGGCTACAGGTCATCAGCGGCACCACCCTGCGCGCCATCCAGCTCGCCATGGAGGACTACCTGCCCTGGGACCGGAAGCTGCCCAAGGACGCCACACCGCTCTATGAGTGCCTCAACCGCCGCGAGTCCTACGAGGTCGCAACAGCGCCGGCCTCCCCCGGGGTTGTGCTCGTCAGCATCATCCCGAACCCGAAGAAGTGCGACATCGGAACGGCGCCCACCCTGGAGGGAGGCGCCACCTATGCGATTGACGTGAACGCCTGGCGCATCCTCGCAATGCAGCCGTAACCACACGAAGAGCTGCCTCCGCGAATGCCGTCATGCTCCACACCCGCCTGGTGCATCTCGCTGGCACGCTGGCTTGTCGAAAGGGAGCAGGTAGCACGCGTCCAAACGGCCGGCGACTCACTAGAGCGCCGATCAGGTTACGGCGAGGGAGCAGGCAAGCGGCAGGAGATCGACGCGGGCTGTCGTCGCGTGGTCAGGTCGCCACCTTTGGAGGTGGCGCATGGAACGCTGGAAGCCGGCTGTGGAGCAGAGCGCACGGGAGCAGCGCCTGCTGAGGCTGGCGGGGAAGAGCAGGAAGCTTTTCGTCTTCCTGCGCGAGCATCGGCACGAGTTGTTCGACGAGGCCTTTCAGGACGAGCTCGAAGCGATGTACCGACAGACGGGCCAGGGCCAAGAGCCGCAGCCGCCCGCGATGATGTGCATGGCGCTGCTGGTGCAGGCCTACACGCAGGCCTCGGACGCCGAAGCCGTGTGCCTGTCGGGCACGGACAGCCGGTGGCGGATGGTGTTGGACCGACTCGGCGCGGATGAGGACGAGCCCGCCTTCTCCCAGGGCGGGCTGCAGCAATTCAGGGAGCGACTCATCGCGACCGAGATGGACCGTCGGCTGCTGGAGCGCACCGTCGAGGTGGCGAAGCGAACCAAGGGCTTCGACCCGAAGAAGACGCCGAAGACGCTGCGAGTGGGGGTCGACAGCCGCCCTCTGGAAGGGGCCGGGCGGGTTGAGGACACCATCAACCTGCTCGGCCACGCAGGCCGCAAGGTGGCCGAGAGCATGGCGCTCGTGCTCGGCACCGACGTTGAGGAGGTGTGTCAGCAGGCCGCTGCGCCATTGCTGATGGCCAGCAGCATCAAGGCCGGCCTCGACATCGACTGGAGCGCGCCCGACGCGAAGGTCGACGCACTCAATCGGCTCTGCCGACAGCTCGACCGCCTCATGGCCTGGGTGGCCAGGCAGTCGAAGTCGTGCGCCGCTGCTCCGCTGACGCGCTACATCGAAGCGCTCGCGCAGGTGAAGGCACAGGACCTCGAGCCGCGCCCCGAGGGCGGCGTGCGGATTCGACAGGGTGTGGCGGCCGACAGGCGCATCTCCATCGAGGACCCGGACATGCGCCACGGGCGCAAGAGCAAGAGCAAACGCTTCAATGGCTACAAGCAGCACATCGGCACCGACCTCGACACTGAGCTCGTGGTTGCCTGCGCCGTGACGCCAGCCAACCGCCCCGAAGAGGAGGCGACGGGCGCACTGCAGGAAGACATGGCCCACCAAGAGCTCTTCCCCGACGTCCTCCTCATCGACAGGGCGTACCTCAACAGCTCAATGACCGAAGACGTGCTGACCAGCGGTGGCGACGTCGTCTGCCGTCCGTGGCGAGGAGTCAGCGCGAAGCCCGGACTCTTCGGCAAGCGTGACTTCAAAGTGAACATCCGCGACGGCACCCTCACGTGCCCTGCTGGCGAGGTGGAGCCCTTCGAGCCCGGCGCCGTCGTGCAATTCGACCCGGAAGCCTGCGGGCCGTGCAAGCTGCGCGCGAGTTGTACCCAGGCGGCGTCCGGCAGAGGGCGCAGCGTCACGATGGGCGACGACGAGCGGCTCCAGAAGCGCCTTCGCTCACGTCTGCAGTCGCGCGCGGGCCGCGCACAACTCCGCGAGCGTGTCGGTGTCGAGCATCGCCTGGCGCATCTCGCCAACCGCCAGGGGCCGAAGGCCCGTTATCGAGGCACGCGCCGCAACCTCTTTGATCTCAGGCGCCTCGCGGCCGTCCAAAACCTTGAGGTCGCCGCGCGCTACCTGCGCGCGGCGTGACCCAAACTGTTCGACGCTCTAGCACTCCGCATGTAACCGTTCAGGGGTGGTGTTGAGCCCCTCGTCGCGGTGTGCAACCCGTGGCGGATGAGCACGAAAACCTCTGCGACGCAGGAAGCGAAGATTGAAAGACTGGTCCGCGAGCACCTGGTGGCGCAGCAACTCTTGGTGAAGGCGGCGGTGGAGCGCGCATTCGCAGCGCGGACTGCCTCGCCAGACGTGGCGACGCAGCGGCGAAGGACGGGAGTCCGGCGGCCATCGAGCGCGGTCGCCGACCTCGCGGAGCGGCTGCTCGAAGCGGTACAGGCGTGCCCAGGCGAGACGATGGCTGTCCTGGGCACTCGCATGGGCGAGAGGGCTCGGGCACTTCATCGGCCGATGATGCGCCTGAAGCAAGAGGGCCGTGTGCGCAGCGCCGGTGAGCGAAACGCGACGCGGTACTTTTCGATGGGAAAGAAGGCCGCGTAGCGCTCAGGGCGCGGCGAAGAGCGAGGGCGGGGGCATCCCCGTCCTGGCGGCGGTGCAGCAGGCCGTCAGGAATTCGAGCACATTCCTTTCCTGCTTGCGGGCGGTGTGCGCCACCGTCATCACCCTCTCGGCGAAGAGGTTCCCCCGAGTGCTCTTCGTGCCGAAGCTTCGCTTGCGCCACAGCACGAAGGCCCGCAGCTCGCGCTCCGCGTGGTTGTTGGTGGGCTCGACTCCGTCCCTGTCAACGAAAGTCCACAGCGCCGCTCGGTGCTTGAGAATGTCCTCACAAGAGCCGGAGACGTGCGGCAGCCTCGCGGCCACCGCGCGCTCAAGCAGGTCTTCCACCTGCGTGCGCACCGGGGCCATGCGCTCGCGCAGCGTGTCCCGCTGCAACTCGCCGCTGCGCAGTCGTCCCCAATAGTCGAAGAGGATGCCGATGTAGTCGAGCAACTCGCGCCCAATCGCTCCGGCTGGCCCGTCGCGCTCCGAGAAGGAAACGGCCTTCCACAAGAGGTGCCTCAATGGTCACGTGAAAACCGGCCAATGAGGGTCCCTTCAAAACCGGCCAAAGGGAGAGGACCGGATGGGCCAGGGCTGAGCCCGTGCCGCGTAAGCACTAGGGCCAATATCCATGGACTGACACGCGGAGTAGAAGTCTTCGTGTAATCTTTTATTTCGCCAGGCCTTGGCTGTCATTGGCGGCCATGTGCTCTTGCGCCAGTGCGTCAATGACTTGCGCACGCTGGTCGTCTCCAGATGCTCGCCTGACGCAAACAGGCACCAGGCCCCCAACCCCGCACACGCGAAGCCGTTGAAACGCGTACCACCCACCGCGGTGTCACCTGGAAAGGCCGATACCGCGGGGCAACGCCGCAACCAAGGAGCAAGCCACATGCGCCGTCTCGTCAAGAATGGGGCTCGCTGTCGAAGGGTGCTCGCAGTCTGTCTTTCCCTCTTCGCCGTGGGAGCAAACGCCAGCCCGCAAGGCGCCCCGTCCGCGGAGCCCTCACTGCTCCATGGCGTGGAGCACGCCCGAAGGCGCATCACTCCCGACGAGCGCTCTCCGAACCTGGACCCGGCGCTGCTGCGTCAACCGCTCGCCCCGGCCGCCGCGCCGTCGCGGGCGCTGCTGCTGGCGTGTGACGCCGGGGCGTTCGGGGCCGCGAGCGGGAACGCACTCGTCAACCTGGTGAAGGGCTCCACGCCAGAGTGCCTCACACGCTCTTCAATGTCTCCGGCACCCTCGCCGGTCAGATATTCAACGAAGGGAAGATGAACACAGTCGCCACCGCGCTCACCACGCACGCGTTGACGTATCCAGGGAACAACAACACCCAGACGCTCCAGCTCATGCGGTTCCTGCGCACTGGCTACTACGTGCAGCGCTGGAACTCAGGCTCGGTGGGCAGCTACGGCGAGGTGCTGCGTGTCTCCATCCGCCTGGTGATGACGACCTTTATCGCCAGCCTCCGCTTCCTGGACACCACGGACGCCCACGGCGAGGTGCTCACGGAGTTCGTCACCCTCATCAACGACGCGAAAGAGAACCCCCAGCATCTGGGCACCTTCAGGCGCCTCCTGGACAACTTCAACAACAACGCCCTGGCCTCGCCGTTGATGCGCAACGCCACCAATCGCGTCTTCATCAATCTGTACGAAGGCAGCTTTGACAGTGCATTCGTGGCGGCCGCGCAGTTGGACCCCTCCATCATCGACGCGCTGGACAACTTCGGAGTGCGCAACGACCACCTGCTGGGCACAAACCTCCAGTACCTCACCATCAACGCGGGGCGCGAGATGGCCCGCTTCCTCAAGTTCCCGGGGACGCTGCAGACCAAGACGCGTCCCAAGGTGAAGGCGCTCCTCACGAACCACTCCATGGTGGGGCCCACGGCCGGCATCTGGCTGGCCGCGGCGGAGTTCGTGGAGTACTACGACGGCGCGAACTGCGCCTACTACGGCACCTGTGACTACCGCCGGGCCGTGGAGCAGGCGGTGCTCCGCTACACGCACACCTGCAGCGCGACGCTGCGCATGCGCGTCCAGGGCATGGTGGCCGCGCAGTTCACCCAGAGCTGCGACCAGCTCGCCTTGCAGGAGACCTACTTCCACGACACCCTGAAGACGAACCGCATCCCCGTGGCCAATGACAACAACACGTCGCTGGAGATGATCATCTTCGACAGCAGCAAGGACTACGAGATGAACGCCGGAGTGCTGTTCGGCATCAGCACCAACAACGGTGGGTTGTACCTGGAGGGAAACCCCGCGGATTCGAACAATCAGGCTCGCTTCTTTGCCTATGAGGCGGAGTGGATGCGCCCCACCTTCAATCCGCCTTTTCGGACACCACCTGGTGGTTATTGGGGCTGGCGGAGTACATCTCCAAGAAGCGAGACAACGCCGGCGCGGGGCAGGTGGGCCGTAACAAGACCTACCAGCTCAGTGAAATCTTCCGAAATACGCTCTCCAGCGGCTCGGAGCGTGTGTACTCGTGGGGCTCTCTCGCCGCGCGTTTCATGTTCGAGCGGCACGCAAGCCAGGTGGACACCTTCGTCATTTCCGAGCGGGCAACTACGGCACGTATCGAGATGCCCTCGGCGCCCTCGGGACCTCGTACAACGCTGAGTTCTATCAGTGGATCGACTGCGTTGCCACCGCGAGCAACCCGAGCTCCTGCGCCAACACCCCTTGAGCCTCCCCTGAGAGGGCCCGCCTCCTCGGTGCTCGGCGAAGGCCGCCGCCGGGGGGCGCTGTCCGCGAGGGTATGCCCACCTTTCGTCCGCGCTCGGACTGGAAGAGCGCCCTATTTCAAGGCGTCTCGGCCCTCCTCGCCGAAACCGAGCCTGGCTCACGGGGCAGGCGAATGGTGAATGCCGCGCCGCCACCAGGCAGATTGCGGGCGCTGATTCTCCCCCCGTGAGTCTCGACGATTTCGCGCGTGATGTAGAGTCCCAGCCCGAGCCCCCCGTAGTGGTCGCTGGAGATGGCGCGCTCGAACCGGCCGAAGATGCGTGAGAGCGCTTCCGGCGGAATCCCAGGCCCTCCGTCGGCAACCTCCAGCACCACGTCGCTGCCTTCGCTCATGAGGACGACCTTCACGGGTGTCCCGCTTGCATATTTGCAGGCATTGGACAGCAGGTTCGTCAGGGCCTGCTCCACTCGCAGAGGGTCCCACACCCCCGTCACGTCTGGCTCGATGCGCGCGGACACCTCGCAGCCCGCCCGCATGGCGGTGATCTGGTGCTGTGCCAGCACCTCGTTCACCGTCTGGGAAAGATTCAGCGGTTCAGCCTTCAGCTCCAGCCGTCCGGTGGAGAGGCGCGCCACATCCAGCAGGGTCTCGACCAGGGAATTGAGCCGCGAGGTACTCCGGGTCGCCCGCTCGAGGGTGGAGAGCAATTTCGGGTCCAGCAGCTTCCCGCGGATGAACTCCAGATGTAGCTGCAACGCCGCGAGCGGTGTCTTCAGCTCATGCGAGGCGACGGAAAGAAACTCGTCGCGGAGGCGAATGGCCTCGCCGGCCTGCGCCAGCCGCAGCCGTTCCTCCTCGGCGAGCTTGCGGTCGGTGAGGTCACGCGTCACCTTGGAGAAGCCGCGCAGGACGCCCTGGGCGTCGCGCACGGCGGAGATGGCCACGTCCGCCCAGAAGCGGGTGCCGTCCTTGCGCACGCGCCAGTTCTCCTCCTCGACACGTCCGAGCCGCTCGGCGTCGGCGAGCAGGCGCGCCGGCTTGTCGGCGGCGCGGTCCTCCGGCGGGTAGAACCGGGAGATGTGCTGGCCGATGATTTCGTCGGGGCGGTAGCCCTTGATGCGCTCGGCGCCGGTGTTCCACGTCTGCACCCGCCCCTGCGGGTCGAGCATGAAGATGGCGTAGTCCTTCACGCTGTCGATGAGCAGGCGATAACGCGCCTCACTTGCGCGAAGCGCATCTTCGGCGAGCTTGCGGTCGGTGAGGTCGCGCGTCACCTTGGAGAAGCCGCGCAGGACGCCCTGGGCGTCGCGCACGGCGGAGATGACCACATCCGCCCAGAAGCGGGTGCCGTCCTTGCGCACGCGCCAGTTCTCCTCCTCGACACGTCCGAGCCGCTCGGCGTCGGCGAGCAGGCGCGCCGGCTTGTCGGCGGCGCGGTCCTCCGGCGGGTAGAACCGGGAGATGTGCTGGCCGATGATTTCGTCGGGGCGGTAGCCCTTGATGCGCTCGGCGCCGGTGTTCCACGTCTGCACCCGCCCCTGCGGGTCGAGCATGAAGATGGCGTAGTCCTTCACGCTGTCGGCGAACGACTGAAGCTGCTCTTCCGCCACGGTGGCACGTTGCTCGGCATGGCGCACGGAGGGCGAAGGAGACATTCCTGGCGCTGCTTTCTGTCCCGAAGACGTACGCGGCGACAGTGCCGCGGCCCGGGCTGTCTTCTGGTCTGAACGAGATTTCTTGGACGGAGGCATATTCACGGGGCTCATGCAACGTGTCCATGGACCGAGGCCCAAGTTCAGGGGTTTATACGAATCAGAATCCCGGTCATAGGCGGGCTTGGGCACACGCCGGTTTCCGTCGTCAAGTGCCAGGAAGTAGACGCTCGGCAGCGTGCCTCCCTCGCGGATGCGACAAGGATGTGTCCTGCGAGCCGGACCTGTTCGCCTGCTCTCCAGAGAGGCAACGTGAGGTCCTGGGGCCTTGGATGCTAACCTTGGAGTGGAAGTGAACATTCCGGCTGTCGGGGCGAAGTGCGGCTCGGGGCACGAGCCGGCCGACTCGGTAGTCGAACCCACCTCTATTCCCCCTCAAGTCGGCCGCCACGCCATGGGTCGTGTCCCTATAAGTGTGTAGATGGCGAGGAGGAACGAGCGGGAAAGAAGGAAGCTCCTCGGTGAAACCAACCGAGCCGGTCTCCTCCTGGCAGAGGAGCCGAGGAGTTCCCCGACGTGGACGTTAGCGAGTTTGAAGCCCCGGCGCACGAAGAGGTGCAGGCCGACCTGCGTGCGCTGTTCCGCGGAGCCATCCGGATGACGCGGGAGGCGCTGCTGGAGGAAGAGGTGAGGGAGTTGGTGGGGGCTGGCCGGTGGCAGCGGATGGTGGGCCGGTTGGACGTACGCAATAGCAGCTACCTGCGCACGCTGGTGACGACGGGGGCCGTGGACGTGGCGGTGCCACGCACGAGGCACAGTGGTAGCGCGGGGGACGTGCTGGGCCGCTACAAGCGTCGCAGCGGGGAGCTCGACGAGGCGATTACCAGTGCGTACGTGCAGGGCGTCTCCACGAGGAAAATGGGCAAGGTGACGCGGGCCCTCATGGGCGAGGACGTCTCGCGCTCGACGGTGAGCCGGGTGACACGGACGCTGGAGGAGAAGGTAGAGGGCTTGCGCACCCAGCCCCTCACCCAGGCCTTCCCCTCCCTCTACCTGGATGCCACCTTCCTGGATGCGAGGTGGGCCAGGGCGGTGCAGAACGTCTCTGCCCTGGTGGCCTACGGCGTGGGAGAGGATGGGCACCGGCACCTGTTGGCAATCACCCTGGGCGGCAGCGAGTCACACGACTCCTGGCTGGAGCTGCTTCGCCAACTGCTCGAGCGGGGGCTGGCGGGCGTACGACTCGTCATCGCCGACGGGCACGCGGGCC
The DNA here is from genome assembly GCF_032612255.1 of Myxococcus sp. MxC21-1. NCBI lineage: Bacteria > Pseudomonadati > Myxococcota > Myxococcia > Myxococcales > Myxococcaceae > Myxococcus > Myxococcus sp. MxC21-1. The sequence continues at coordinate 3,971,565 of NZ_CP123278.1, read as the reverse complement.
TGGCCGCCGCAGCCCGGCAGGCACTCCCCGAGGCGAAGCTGCAGCGCTGCACGGTGCATCTGAACACCCGGGACCAGGCCTCGTCCACCGCGGGCTTCACCGCATCGCTGATGCGCGCCTCGACGGCGCTCACCGCCCCTAGCGAGATGTCGATGCCCAGCACATCTCCCAGAAGCCTCACCGCCGAGCGCCGACTCAGGTGGTAAACGCCCGTCAAAAGGCCAAAGACGGCGGACAGCCGCAGGCCGAAGGGCGACGTCGGAATCGGCGCGGTGCTTGCCCACGTCTCATGCTTGCACCTGGGGCACTCCACGCCATGGCGCACCCACTGCGTGACGTCGCCCTTGAGCGGCGGCAATTCCACGGACTGGTAGCGCCGCACCCGCGTTCCGCCTTCGGGCGAGAGGGGCGCCCAGCAATTCTCACACGTGGACGGGAAGAGGTGCTTGAACTCGCTCACCTTCTCCTCGGCAACAAGCGCGCGTGTCAGGCCTTTATGTCCCGGCTGGCCACCGCGCATCTTCTCACTCCCGCTCTGCCTTCTGCCCCGGCGTATCGCTCGACGGTGGCCGGTTCGAGTTGCCCGAGTTCCGCCGCAACTGCTCCCGCAGCTCCTGCACCAGTCGAGTCAGTTCCTCGACCTGACGCTCAAGCTCCGCGATGCGCGCATCCTTGGGGTCGACCTCGGCCACGACATGCCGTGTCTCATGTCCCACGCCGCGTCAGCGAGCGACAAGCCTCCCGTCGGCTGCTGGCCTGCTCCTTCTTCAACCGCCCATCTCCCCTGAACGCTTACATTTACCGCAATGCGCCCATGCGGACGCTGCATGACTGGCGTGCTGCTTCCCCTACCCACAACGACGTTTCGCAACCGGCCCTTCGACCCAGCGCGAACGCCAGCCGACTTCACAAAGGGAGAACAGCACGCAGATCCAGACGAGACGCTTGTCCTGAAAGAGAAGGCAATGAAAGCCCACCATGACCTTCTCGTCGAACTACACGCGCTGCTGCAGAAGAATGGCTGGACGCATATCAACGAGATTCCTGGAGCTATTGATCTGTGGGCCCACAGTCCTGGGGTGGACCACGAGTCATTTTCGAAGCCAAGACGCTGGGCCGCCACGAGGTACACCAAACGCGGGCTGCCCTTGCTCAGCTATTCGAGTACCGCCATGAGCATGGAGCGAAAGAGGACGAACTCTGCCTCGTTGTGAACCGCCGACTCAGCAACAAGCGCGAACGCCTCCTGGCGGCCCTAGGCATTTCGGTCATCTGGCATGACGGACTTCGGTTCAGCACTTCCCACGGGGCCTCGAAAACCTTGTTGACGAAGATTGCAGGAGCACGCTGAACGCTCCTGGCTCCCTGACTTGAGTGCGCTCGGCCGTCGCCCTCGACCGCGTCGTCGCCTTGCGGCAGACCCGAGACATTGCCCGCGACCTGGCGTTGAACCCTGACAGCAAGCACATGCCGGAGAATGTGCTCTTCAATCTCCTCGTGCCCCTCAATGTCATGAACACCATCCAGACATGGCCCGAGGACCTCACGATGAAGGGCATCCGCCATGGAGCGGTACTCTTCCGGCGTAGGCGCCTCGTCGACAGACCGAGTGGGCCCGTTCGCATTCCGACAGTCCGCAGCCCCCAGGTGCCATTGACGCGCTCTCTAGCTATCCTGGGAACGCATCACCTTCTCACAAAAGGGGAATTCATGCGTACGGGCATCATGGTGGGTCTGCTGGCAGTAGGGCTGATGACGGGCTGTGGCGGCATCGAAGAGGAGACCGCCGCCGAGCTCGAAACGGAGGCCCAGGCGATCCCCTGTCGTGACATCACCGGCCGGGATTACGTCATCACGTACTACGCGGAACCCGCGAAGGTCACCAAGGTCGGTGAGCTCCTCTGCGGGTGCAGCACGCCGGAGACGGTCCTCAATGGCACGAAGACCTCCTACTACGAGAAGGTCTACGGCTGCTTCGCGATGTAGCGAAAACGCCCCGCACGACCCGACACGGCGGAACGGCGCGCGGGCAACGGAAACCCGTTGCTCGCGCGTCCGTGGAGGACCCGTCAGGGACTCAGTGCGCCCGGTAGCAGTAACGCCCTGGGTCACCCTGCGTGCAGTCCTCGGGACAGGTCCGGGCCGTCTCCCCAGGACAGCACGCGCCGTTTCCACAGAACTCGCCACGTGGGCAATCAAGGGGACAGCTCAGTCGCTCGCCGAATTCGCAGACACCGTCTCCACAGACCGCGAGCGTGGCTTCCGACGTGCCGAGCGCCTCATCCTGCGCGCCCTCCGAATCCATGGCGCCAACGCCACAGCCCACGGCCACTCCCACCATCAGGGCCAGCGCAACATTCCAAGCTGCCTTCATCGGGACGCTCCTTGCTCGGGTTGCACGATGAAAGGGATACGCCCGGATGCTCGCACGGTTGAGCTAACGCAAAAGATGCGCCGTGTTGGCCCCGTGCATCACCCTTCGAATCCGTGTATCTACGGGCCCCACGTTTGCCAATTTCCCGACGTTTTCCGGACCTCGCTCGGAGGAGACCGCCATGCTGGACCGCCCCATGTACCTCAAGCCGAACGTCGCCATCGAGCCGCTCTACAATCAGTGGTACGCGTGGTGGTACCTGCTGTCTCCGGCGACGGCCCCGCTGTTCGTGACGAACCTGCACCAGAAGCTGATGCAGTCCTTCGTAGCGAACCCGGACGTGCACGTGGCGGCCCTGAAGAACCCGATGCTGATGGGCGGCCCGTTCATCAACCACCCGGCGGCGAAGGCCCCGCGCGTGAAGGAGCTCCTGGAGCGGACGCAGAAGGAGCAGGCCAACATGCTCGCGTACACCAAGGCGGTGGCCGAGCTGGAGCAGCTCATGGCGCCCAACAACGGCGGCTCCCTGGAGGGCCTCTACGCCAAGGTGCCCGACATCCTCCGCGGCTACGTGGAGCTCACGTACGACCTGAGCAACCGCGCCAGCGCGCGGTACATCGAGCCGCTCCTGTACCGCAGCCCCTTCCACAAGGAGTCCTCGCAGAGCGTGACGCTCATGCAGGTGGACGGCGACTGGCGGCCCTACATCTTCAGCACGCCCCGCCTGGAGGAGGACACGCCCCTGTGGCTGCGCGTCCCCTACAAGCATGAAGGCCTGGACGCCCTCTTCCGCATGCGCCACACACCGGGCTCGCCCGGACAGGTCGCGGAGATGCTCGGCGTGCCCGCCTCCGCCGCGGACGCCTTCGCCGCGCTCTTCACGGACGTCGAGCCCCGCCGCACGGAGCGCTACAGCGGTGAGGGCGTGCGCGTGCGCTACTTCGGCCACGCCTGCGTGCTGCTGGAGACGAAGGACGTCAGCATCCTCACCGACCCTGTCATCAGCTACGAGTTCCCCACGGACCTCCCCCGCTTCACCCACTCCGACCTGCCCGAGCGCATCGACTACGTGGTCCTCACGCACGGCCACGCAGACCACCTGATGATGGAGACGCTCATCCAACTGCGGCACCGGGTGGGCTGCATCATCGTCCCGCGCAACAACGGCAACTCGCTGGCGGACCCGTCGCTGCGGCTGATGCTCCACCACAACGGCTTCAAGAACGTGGTGGAGATTGACGACCTCCAGGAGATTCCCGTGCCGGGCGGCTCCATCACCGGCCTTCCCTTCCTGGGCGAGCACAGCGACCTGGCCATCCAGGCCAAGACGGCGCACCTGGTGCGCCTGGGCGGCAAGTCCATGCTGATGGCCGCGGACTCCAACGCCATCGAGCCGCGCATGTACCAGCACCTGCGCGACATCGTCGGCACCATCGACGTGCTGTTCCTCGGCATGGAGTGCGAAGGCGGCCCGATGAGCTGGATGTACGGCCCGCTGCTGTGCAATCCCCTGCCCCGGAAGATGGACCAGGCCCGCCGGCTCAACGGCTCCGACAGCGCTCGCGCCATCGAAATCACCAACTACCTGTCGCCCAAGGAGGTCTACGTCTACGCCATGGGCCAGGAGCCGTGGCTGCGCCACGTGATGATCCTCGTCTACGACGACAAGGCCCCGCAGATTGTCGAGTCGAACAAGTTCCTGGAGCACTGCCGCACGAAGGGCATCCAGGCCGAGCGCCCCTACGTGAAGATGGAGCGCATCCTCGCCTGAGTCCGCGCCTCCGCTCCCCGAGGTGCGCGGACGTTCCGCCACCTCGGGGACGCGCTTCACGCCGCAGCGGCGGCGTCGAGCAGACCCCGCTTTCGCAGCGTCTCCAAGACGCGCCACAGGCCCGCCTCCACGGTGTCCACATCCGAGCGGACGGTGACGTCGGGCGCGTCAGGCGCCTCATAGGGGTCCGACACGCCGGTGAAGTGCGCCAGCTCGCCGGCCAGCGCCTTCTTGTAGAGCCCCTTCACGTCCCGGGCGATGAGCACGTCCAGCGGCGCCTGGACGAAGATCTCCACGAAGGGGATGCCCGCCTCCTCGGCCAGCCGGCGCACCTCGGCGCGCGAGCTCGCATAAGGCGAGATGGCCGCGGCGATGACACCCACCCCGTGCTTCGCCAGCAGCCGGGCCACATGACCGATGCGGCGCACGTTCTCCTCGCGGTCCTCGCGGGTGAAGCCCAGGCCGCGGGACAGCCAGGTGCGCACCTCATCCCCGTCCAGCACCTCCACGGGCATCGACGAGGCCAGGTGCGCACGCAGGGCACGGGACAAGGTGCTCTTGCCCGCACCTGACAGACCCGTCAGCCAGAGTATGAAGCCCGCGGAACGCCCCATGGTGACTCCAGAATGACGCCCCTGCGCGTCCCCGAAACGCTAACACGCCACGCGGCCTCCGGGACTTGACCCGTTTTCCGTGGCCATGCGACAGAGCCTTCACGTCATGCAAAGCGCGTCCAACTCGAGCCCTCATGCCCCCGACCGCTGGTTCCCCACCCGGAAGCCGTTGACGGACCCGCGGCTGCGGCTGTTCTGCCTGCCGTACGCCGGTGGCAGCGTGGCCATCTACAACCAGTGGAGCCAGGGCCTGCCGGCGGGTGTGGAGCTGTGCCCCGTCCAGCTCCCCGGGCGCGAGCGCCGCCTGTCCGAGAAGCCCATTGGCAGCCTGCCTGCCCTGGTGGACGCGCTGCTTCCCGCCATCGCGCCGCTGCTGGACCGGCCCTTCGCCTTCTTCGGCTACAGCATGGGCGCTCGCATCTCCCTGGAGCTCGCCAGGCGCCTCCAGGCCCGCAATGGCCCGCGCCCCGTGGGCCTGTTCCTGGGGGCCGCAGGGCCGCCGTCCGTCAACACCCGCGAGCCTATCCACCACCTGCCTGAACCGGAGTTCATCGCGCAGCTGCGGCGCTACGACGGCACGCCCGAGGAGATCTTCCAGCACCGCGAGCTGCTGGAGCTGGTGCTGCCCATGCTGCGCGCCGACTTCGGCATCGCCTTCACGGAGGACGGCCCCCAGCCCGCGAAGCTGGAGGTCCCCATCTCCGTCGTCGGCTCGCCCGACGACAAGCACGTCCCCACCGCGAACCTGGAGCGCTGGCGCGACGAGACGCGGAGCGAGGACGTCCGCGTCCGCCTCTTCCCCGGCGGCCACTTCTTCATCAAGTCGCAGCGGGACGCCCTCCTCGCGCACATCAGCGAGGACCTGAACCGGTGGATGGGCCGCGCGCCCTGAGCCCGCCGTCTACGCCGCCTGGAACCGGGGCGGCGTGTCCCCGGCCAGCGGCACCGTGAACTGCCAGCGCACCGTCAGCGGCTGCCCACGGGGCCGGTTCACCGCCACCGCCGCCTGGTGCCGCTCCGACGGGCGCAGCTGAACGAACTGCCACGCCTCCGGCACGTCTTGCATCCGCGGGTCGAAGGAGATGCGCGGCGCCTGTCCCGGCTCCAGGTGGAAGGCGAACTGGTCCAGCGGCAGCGACAGCCCCGCGCCGCGCGCCTTGATGTAGGACTCCTTCAGCGTCCAGTACTCGAAGAAGCGCTCCCGGTGCCGCTCCGGCGGCAGGGCCTTCAGCGCCGCCACTTCCGAGGCGGCGAAGTAGTGGTCGGCGATCTCCACCGTCTCCCCCTTCCGCTGCGCGTCCTCCACGTCCGCGCCCAGCTCCGCGTCCCAGCCCACCGCCACCAGCGCCATGCCGTCCGTATGGGACAGGTTGAAGCGCAGCTTCGGGCCCCACTCTCCCCGCACCACCGGCCGGCCGTACGTGTTGGTGTCGAAGGCCCAGGCCTCCGGCGCCACCGGCGCGTAGCGCGACAGCGTCAGCCGCACCAGCGCATGGCTCACCAGGTACTGCCGCTGGTGCCGCTCGAAGCGGAAGCGCTGCTGCTTGTCGCGCTCCTTCGCGTCCAGCAGCGCCCAGTAGGCATCCAGGAGGCGCCGGTCGTCGATGCGCTCGGGCTCGACAATCCATACATGGACCTCATCTGGACGCAGCGTGAGGGGCTGGAAGTCTGTCGGCATGCCCCCTTTCTACCACCGCCGCCTGCTCGCCCCTGCGTGCTTCTGCGTGGCATGGCCACTGATGGCCACTGTCTCTGACCCTCGAGGCAGTTGGCACACACCGTTGCCCCCGCCAACCTTTCGCTCGCTCGTGTTGGGGTTCGCGGCGGCGGGTGGGGTCGCGACGAGGGCGGCTCGTGGCGTGATGGGGGGCAGGGACGGATGGAGCTCTTTCCAATTCAGTTACTTTTCATGGTGGTTCTGATGAACCGCTATGTCCTCGGGCCATTGCTACGGCGCCTGAAGGGGCGGAAGTTCGACAGAGTCGACGACACCTACCTGCCACGAGTCGCCATCGTCATCCCGCTGTTCAACGAAGGCGAAGGCATCTACCACGGCGTTCGAAGTCTCCTGGAGCAGGACTATCCCAGCCACCTGCTGCAAATCGTGGTGGTGGATGACTGCTCCAAGGACGACAGCTACGCCTGGGCACTGAAGGCGGCGGAGGGAAATCCCAACGTCATCGTCATGCGCAACCCGGAGAACATGGGCAAGCGCAAGGGCATCAACCGCGCGGTGAAGGCCGCCACGGACGCGGAAATCATCGTGTCGGTGGACTCGGACGTCATCGTCGACAAGGCCGCCGTCCGCCAGCTGGTGCGCCGCTTCGTCAGCCCGCGCATCGCCGCGGTGGGCGGCCGAACCTACGTGACGAACCGTCATCAGAACTGGATGACGCGGATGATTGAAATCAAGTTCCACTTCGCCCAGGAGTGGCTCAAGGACCTGGAGCGCAGCTTCCGCCAGGTGATGTGCCTGTCGGGCTGCCTCACCGCCTACCGCCGCCACGTGCTGCTGGAGCTGGAGCCCATCCTCGAGGCGCGCGCCATCGCGGGCATCCCCATCAAGTACGGCGAGGACCGGTTCCTCACGCGGCAAATCGTCAAGCACGACTACGAGACCGTCTACACGCTGGACGCCTTTTGCTTCACCGCCGCGCCGTCGACGCTGGCCGGGTACTTCTCCCAGCAGCTCCGGTGGCGCCGCTCCAACCTGGTGGACCTGCTGGGCGGCCTGTCACACGCCTGGCGGCTCCACCCGGTCGTGGCGGTCCACTACGTGTCGCAGCTCGCGCTGCTCCTCTCCTACCCGCTGGTCATCGTGCACAACGTCCTGACCGGCGAGTTCTGGGACATCCTCGCCTTCCACTTCCTGGTCATCGGCTTGCTGGGGGTCATCTATCGAATCGAAACACGGCACCTTCCCGCGGACCGGCGAGTCCACGGCGCCAGTTTCCTGCCCATGGCCCTGCTGATGCCGGTGACGTACGCGCTCTTCACGCCGCTGGCACTGCTGACGCTGGACTCGGGGAGCTGGGAGACGCGGGGCAGCGCCAGCGCCGCTCCCGAGACGTCGCCGGTCGACTCCGGGGGCCGCTTTCCTCCCACCCATGCTGGTGAGGGCACTACGCCATGAACCAACGCGTCGCCAATCGCGTCAACAGCATCGCCGTCTCCGCCTACAAGTTCATCGGTTCCCTGCTGCTCGCGCTCATCATGCTCGGGCTGGTGTCCTTCCTGTCCGTTCAGGGCTTCTTCCTGGTGAGCCGCAGCTGGGTGACCCCCACGGTCATCTCGCCGACGGACCCACAGATTCTCACGCTCAATACGCAGGTGGCCGCGCAGACGTCCGCGCGCGACCACGTGCTGTCGGACCGGCGGTCGGTGGAGAACCGCATCTCCGACGCCGAGCGCACCGTCGCTGCGGAGCGCGCGTTCCAGCAACGTTTCCTCGTCGCCCTGCGTGGCGAGCGCGACGCCAGGGACCGGGTGGCACAGCGGCTGTCGTTGCTGCGCCGTGAGTACAACAACGCCCGGGCGGAGATTCTCCAGTCCAACCGTGCCTTCGCCGGACTGGCGCGCACGCGCACCGACGCGCTGTACGACGCGCGCCTGATGGAGCAGGAGGAGAAGCTCACCATCAACCACCACCTGGCGCAGCTGGCGCAGAGCAACCTGTCACTGGCGCAGTCCTCGGCGGACCTGGAGACGCGGCTGGATTCGCTCCAACGGGAGATTGCTGGCCTCTCAGCGGTGCAGTCCGGGATGGGCAAGAACGAGACGCCCCAGGGCATGACGTCCGACGTGCTGCTGCTGGAGCGCGAGTACACGCACTCCGTCCTGGAGCAGGCCCGCGCGGAGGCGACGCTGAAGAGCCTCCAGACGGACCTGGCCGCCCTGGACGAGGTGGCCCTGCGCTACGACACGCTGATTGCGTCGCTGCGTGCGTCGCCGTACCTCAAGGCGATCGAGAGGGACCTCACCGTCGCATTCGTCCCGTACGAGAACATCCCGAACGCCGAGCAGGGCACGCCGCTGTACTCGTGCGCGGCCAAGGTCATCTGGTGCCACGAGGTGGGCGTCATCGGGCGCGTGCTCGAGGGCGAGGTGTCCCTCAAGCACCCCATCCGCCAGTACATGCTCCGCGGCGTCATGGTGGAGGTCCAACTGACGGACGCGCCTTCCGCCCGGGAAGACCTGCTCCACCTGGGCCGGCCGCCGCTGCTGCTGTGAGTCCTACCACCCTTTGACTGGAGACGGCCTCGGAGCCGGAGACACTCGACCATGCGGATGACCGTCACTTGTGGCGCATTGCTGTCACTTGCCGCGCGCCTGGCGCTGGCCCAGCCGGCGCCTCCTCCCGCGGGAGAACTCACGTCGCCGTCCAGCGAGGACCGGGCCGCCGGTTACTGCGACTTCGTCCGCGGCGTGGGCAGCGCGGAGGCCGCGCTCGAACTGGCGCCCGAGCTGTTCGGGGCCTTCGGCGTGGTCAACGCGGGCGAAGCCAGCGGCGGCGCTGGTACCACGCCGCTGGGTGAGCCGACCCCGCGTGTGACGGCGGGGTTGATGTACGACCTCGTGGGCATCTACCGCGGTCGAGCCATCCACAAGCGCGCGGAGGCGGACTGCCGCCGGCAGCGGGCGATGACGGTGCTGGAGTCCGCCATTCGCCAAGGCAGCGGCCTGGGCGAACAGGCCGCGCTGGAGGCCCGAGCTCGCGTTCTGGAGGAGGCGCTGCCCCACGCCGAGGCGCTGCTCACGTCGCTTCGCAACGACATGAAGCAAGGCCTGGTGACGCTGGAGGAGCTGAACGCGGTGCAGGTCCGGCTGGATGGGCTGCGTCAGCTTTCCAGCAACACCCAGATTGCTCGCGAGCGGCTGGCGGCACGGCCTCGGCTTCAAGAAGGTCAGCGGCTGGAGAGTGTGCTGAACGAGCTGCGAGCCGCGGATGACCAGCTCGAGACGTATAACGGCGCGCTGCGCCGCTCGCGCGCCTGGCGCGTCAGCCTGCGCGGTGGGTACGACGAGCTCATCGACGTCGACCAGGACCTGCCCCTCTTCGGGCAGCTCACGCTGTCCTACAATCTGGGCCACCTGTGGCAGGGCTCGGCCAACGCACGGGCGAGGGAAGGCCGCCGTCGCGCGACGCTCGATGACGTGTCGGGCGTGCCCCAGCGGGTCAACGAGCTGGTCGCCGAGCTGCGCACCGTCCACCGCACCGAGGAGGGCCGGCTGCGTGAGGTGAGTACCCTGGTGTCGGACCTGGAAGCGCAGCTGAAGTCCATGGACGCGCTCCAGACGCGGGAGGTTCGCCGCTTCCGCGGCTATCTGATGATGGAACTCACCCGCCTGCGCGCGGAGCAGGCCTATTTGCATGCCCATGTGGAATCGCTTCAGTCCTTCCTGGGTGCCCGGTCGCCGTGACACCGCGCCGACTGTTCGTGGCCTGCGGCGTCCTGGCCGCGCTGCTGGGCGCCGGCTCCAGTCCAGCGAATGAAGGCCGGGATGGCGGTGTCGCGCCACAGCTCGCTCCGAAGGAACGGGATGAGCCGCGCCGCCCAGGGGCTCTCCGGAAGAAAGGCAGGCCCATGCTGACGCGCGTCCCATTGTCCCGACTGAAGGTCACTGAAGGAAGCCTGGAGCCCGGCCCCGGCGAGCAGCTCCTCGTCGACGGGCCGCGCATGCGCGCCATCGTGCATGGAAGCACGACGAGCAACGTGGCGCTGCGCTTCACCCTGCTAGGCCCCACTGAGCGCCAGGTGGCCCTGGCTTCGGGGGAGCAGCGCCAGCAGGTGGGTCTCAAGCTCTTCGCGGTGGATGCCTGCAACGTGCTGTACGCGATGTGGCGGCTGGCACCCAAGCCGGGCATCGTCGTCAACTTCAAGCGCAACCCGGGACAGCACACCAGCCGCGAGTGCGGAAACCGGGGCTACACCGTCCTGCGCCCCGAGCAGCACGTCCGGCTCGAAGCGCCCTCGACAGGCGAACCCCACACGCTGCGGGCCCAGGTCGACGGCAAGGTCCTCCGCGTCTGGGCGGACGACACGCTCGCGTGGACGGGCCAGTGCCCGAAGAGGCGCTCGCGCCGGATGCCCCGGTGGGCCTGCGCTCGGACAACGTCCGGCTGAGTCTTCAGCTCTCGACGCCGCCGCACTGAAGGGGGCGGACCTTCCGCGCCAGCCCACCGAACGCCCACGGCCGCTCCGAGAGGCGCGCCAGGGGCACGCCGTCACCGGCGCCGCGCTTGCGTCGTCTCCCCTGAGCGCCACGGCAACCGCGCGGCGCCCAGGGGACGCGGCACTACAGCTGAGGCTGCGGATCCGCCGCCGGCGTCTGGGGCTTCTCCTGCTCACGCTCGGGCAGCAGCTCCGCGCAGAGCGTGGACGTGTTCTGCGTGCACACGCCCCCGGCGTCCAGGTCGAACTGCCAACGGTGGCGCGGGCACACCAGGTAGCGCCCCTCCTCCACCCAGCCCTCGGACAGGTCGGCGCCCTGGTGGGGGCAGAAGCGCTGGATGGAGAAGCGCCGCCCACCGGCCTCCACCACCGTTCGCTCCCGCTGGGACTCGGTGGAGCGGATGCCCTCGCAGAACTCGCGCATGTCCTCGATCTCCACGCCCAGGAAGCCGTGCAGCACCGGCTCGTACACGTCCGGGTTGCGGCTCAGGCGCAGGCGGAACGACAGCAGGAAGTCCTCCCACGTGAGCTTGCGGTCCAGCACGCGCCCCACGTCGGCCGCGCTCGTCTTCAGCGTGTAGCGGACCTCTTCCTGGATGTCCGCCACCACGTGGACACGGCGCGCCTTGAAGTCCACGCGCAAGAGCTTCTCCGGAAGCTCCGTCAGCTCCACGTAGAGCGGCATGCCCACGCGCTCGTGCAGGTCGAGGAGGTCCAGCTTGCGCTGCAGCTCCACGCGCAGCCGCTCGTGAATCTCCGCCACCTCCGCGACGAGCAGGTTGCGCCGCCGCTCGCGGAACACGGACTCCTGCCGCTTCGCGTAGTCGTGCAGGTACGCCTTCTGGTTCTCCGGCGTCACCCGCTCGGCCACCTGCGAGACGAACTCCAGCGACTTCGCGTCCAGCACGTCCCCGGGCATCGGCTCCAGGTAGCGCGTCTTCCCCTGGGGCAGGCGCTGCCGCAGAAAAGCGAAGAGCTGTGTCGCGTTCGGGAAGATGTTCACCTTCTCGAAATTGAGGTGGAACTGCGCCGGGTCCAGGAAGGCCGCGGGCCCGGCCGCCGCGATGTACGCCCGCGGATGAATCACCTCGAGCGTGCGCGCCACCGCCTCGAACTTGCTCTCCCGCTTCTTCAGCGAGATGGCCGCGTAGGTCTCCGCCGGGTACTCGTAGCAGGTGGGGTGCCAGATGGCCCCGGAGAACTGCGCAGAGAACACGTCGATGGGCCCCTCCTCCGCGACGATGCGCCCCATCCGGTCATGGAGCTTGCAGTCGTTGATGTTGAGGAAGCACTGCCCGTCACCGCGCACCATCACCGCGGAGTCGCGGTTGGTCCCCTGCTCCGACACGAACAGCTTCACGTAGCCGCCCTTGATGGGGACCTCGCGGCCGTCCTCGCAGGCGATGACCTGCTTGCAGCCATACCTGGCGAACACGTCCTGCAGTTCGGAGCGGTGGAAGCGCGGCACCAGCACCGTGAAGTCCCTCTGGCGGATGGTGGCCAGGAACTCCGGGTCGAAGTGGTCCTTGTGCTCGTGGCTGACGTAGAGGTAGCGCTCCTTGCCGGGCGTCTCCAGCTTCTCCCGCACTCGCGGCGCCAGGTGGTGGTTGCACGGCAGCTGCATCCACGCCGAGTCGAATGCCCCGCGGGACGACAGCCACGGGTCCATGACGACAATGGCCCCCGCCGTCTCCACGACGAACCCGGCGTGGCCCAGGAAAGTAATGTGCATGGGAAGTCTTCCTCTCTGACAGCCAGTGGGCCGGCCTGAGCGCCGAGCCCCGGCGAAACAGGGCTGCCGGCGGCTGGCTGGCGCGTCGGCGCCCGCAAGGTGGGGAGGCCGAAGCCACACTCGCCACCCGCCCGGGAGGTGGACCTTCCCGTCCATGGACGCACGAAGGGCGCGGAGGACCTCGTCGGGTCCCCCACGCCCTCGTGGGACTGCGGACTGCTGTTCAGGCGCGCCCCCAATCAGCGGGCGCGCCAGGCATCAGCGGCTCACTGCTCCGGCGCGATTTCGCGCACGGACAGCCACTTGAAGTCCACGTCGTCGGTGCTGTCCCAACGGAACGTGGCGATGGGGCCACCCCACGTGAGCGGAATCGCGCCATCCGCGCCGCCGCAGTGCTCGGCGTCACCGCCCCAGTCACCGGCGTCCACGAAGTCGTAGACCTTCTCCCAGGAGACCTTGTCGGCGTTCTCGTTGAGGTACAGCTCCAGGTGCACGGCCTCCTTGCCGTTGACCTGCGTGTTCCGCATCACCGTCTTGAAGCCCACCCAGCGGCCCGTCAGCGGCTCCGTCACCTTCTTGTACGGCGCCTGCTCGTAGGAGACGTGCCACGCCTCCTTCTGGAAACGAGCCCGGCCATCGAAGTGCAGCGCGCCCTTGTAGCTGCTGCCCTCACAGCCCTCGTGGTCGTCGTTGTGCTTCCCGCCACGCGCATACATGTCGAAGTTGTCGGACTCATCGGACGCGGAGTTGAGCTTCACGAAGCCCGTCATCTCGATGTTCTTCCAGTCGTTCGGCGACTGCATGTAGCCACGGCTGGCGAGCACGTCACGGTCATACGTGGCGATCTCATTCGGCTTGTAGCCGGTGGACGTGAAGACGTTCATGCGCACCTTGTCGCTCTTGAGATTCCAGGAGCCGTCCGAGTTGCGCGTGAGGTCGTCCTGCGGATCGAAGCGGCTGTCGGACATCGCGTCGTCGGCCAGGAACCACTGCTCACCGCCGGCGACGGACGGGTGGATCATCGTCACGCCGAACTTGTCCGCGCCCGACTCGACAGGTTGCTCGGGCTCGGTCGACGGGTCCTCGGGATGGGTCGAGGGCTCGTCGGGCGGCGTGGTGGCGACAGGCCCCTCCGGCGAAGTGTCAGAGTCCCCAGGCTCCGGGGTGCCAGGGGTCTGGCCACCGGGCGTCTGCTCGGACGGAGAGGGAGCAGGCACCTGCGGAGACGGGCCAGGGGTCTCGGTCCGCCCTGGCGCGTTGGAATCCTCGTTACCAGCTTCATTCCCACAGCCCGTGATGGCGGCCAGGGCGAAGAGCGCACCACACGTCGAGGACAGAAAACGATTCCGAGTCAAAATAGCGTCCTTACTGCTTGAGGCATGAGGGTGACGAGTCCCCAGGCGCCTATCGCCTGGAGTTGGCTCGACGCGTCCTTCCGTCGGGAGGAGTAGCTGCCTCAGGGACGGTGACGCCTGGCTGGTCTCATAGCCCCGTGTTTGATTTTTCCAACCGGGACGGTTCCAAACCCATCGCCTTCAAAACCACTTCCCAAACATTTGGGATGTTTTTGACTGCCCGTATGCCCTCCAAGCGACAGAGGGAGAACGGCCGCATTTTGCCCGGGTCCTTCGGTTTTCCCGATGGAGTGTGGCTGGAATTCCTATTTGTGGAAGGCTCGGATGACTCCTATCTGACGCCCCCATATGGAAACCTTCCCAAGCGTTGGCAGCCCGGGCCTGTGGGCCGGCTTTATCGCCTTCGTCATCGCGATGCTGGCGCTCGATCTCGGCGTCTTCCACCGCAAAGCCCACGTGGTGAAGTTCAAGGAGGCCCTGGGCTGGAGCGCGGTGTGGGTCAGCCTGGCGCTCGTCTTCGGCGCGGGTGTCTGGTGGAAGTTCGGGCCCGAGCCCGGCCTCCAGTTCATCACCGGCTACCTCATCGAAAAGTCGCTCTCCGTCGACAACATCTTCGTCTTCGTCGTCATCTTCTCGGCGCTGCGAATCCCCGCGCTGTACCAGCACCGGGTCCTCTTCTGGGGCATCCTCAGCGCGCTGGCGCTGCGAGCCATCATGATTTTCGCGGGCGTGGCGATGCTGGCCCGCTTCCACTGGCTCATCTACGTCTTCGGCGGCTTCCTCATCATCACGGGCGTGAAGCTCTTCCTCCAGCGCAACAAGGAGGACAACCCGGAGGAAGGCGCGCTGATGCGCCTGGCCCGGCGGACCATCCCCTCGACGCCCAACTTCGACGGGCACCACTTCTTCACCGTGGAGAACGGCCGCAAGCTGGCCACGCCGCTGCTGATGGCGCTCCTGCTGGTGGAGGCGTCGGACATCCTCTTCGCGCTCGACTCCATCCCCGCCATCTTCGCCGTGACGACGGACCCCTTCATCGTCTTCACGTCCAACATCTTCGCCATCCTCGGCCTGCGCTCCATGTTCTTCATGCTGGCCGGCGCGGTGGAGAAGTTCAGCTACCTGAAGGTGGGCCTCTCCGCGGTGCTCGTCTTCGTCGGCGCGAAGATGGCGATCATCGACTTCGTGAAGGTGCCGCCCGAGGTGTCCCTGTCGGTCATCGCCGGCCTGCTGGGCGCGAGCATCGTCGCGTCGCTCATCAAGGCCCGGCACACGCCCACCGGCGACGCCGACGCGCCCAAGGTCTGAGCCGCACCGCGGCCTCACGCCGCGTTTCCAAGCCCACTCCGCGAAGCATGCGGGGTGGGCTTTCTTGCGTCTGGCGAGGCGGTGAAGGCGGAGCCCCCAAAAGCAGAAAGGCCGTGAGTCCCGATTCGGACTCACGGCCTTTCTTGAGTGGGCGCAGCAGGGTTTGAACCTGCGACCCCTGCCGTGTGAAGGCAGTGCTCTACCGCTGAGCTATACGCCCTTCTGCTGTCTGCTGCCCGCCGCCGGTGTTGCCAGCGGCGAACGCGGGTGTAGATGCCATTCGCCCGCTCAGGTGTCAACGCATTTTCGACTACAGCGCGCCGAGCTTCTCATCGAGCTCACGCAGCCGGCGCTTGAGGCCGGACAGCTGCTTGCCCAGGGCCTTGAACTCGCTGCGGGGCGCGAAGTTCAGCGCCTTCATCAGCTCCTCCTGCCCCCGGTCGAGCGCCTGCTTGCCGCGCTGGGCTTTCCCAATGGCGTTGGCAATGGCCATGGCGCGACGGTCGTCGGCCATGAGCTTTTCCATGGCCTTGCCTGACACGTTGAGGGCCTGCTTCTTCAGGTCGTCCTTGATTCCCATGGGGTCTCCCGCTCAGGGCTCGTCGATGAACTGCGTCTGCAGCTGCGCGAAGACGCGGTCGGCGATGCCCTTGTACTTCATGCGTTCGATCAGCGGCTGCAGGTCGCCCTTCATGGAGATGCGGCGCTTGAGCACCGCCTCTACCGGGTCCAGCGTCCCCTTGAGGAGCTGCTTCCAGACGCTGTAGGGCGCGCGGGCCAGGTACACCGGCTCCAGCTCGTCCAGGTCGTCCGGATCCGCCAGGACGCGCGCCTTCTCGATGCGGCAGTCACCGGGGACGACGTGCACCACGAAAGCCTTCGCCAGCTTGCCGGGCTCGGCTTCCACCACCGCCCCGAAGTCGCCCTTCCAGCCCTTGCCGGCCATGGCGCACTCGGGATCCTCATTGGTGAGGCGGACCGCTTCGTCCACCCACTCCTTCGACGGGAACTTCGCCATCTGGACTCCTAGCCCCTCCGGAAGATGCTCTTGATACTGGAGAAGAGCCCCCGGTCGTCGCTCCCGCTGCTGGAGCTGGGCACCTGCTGTGAGTGACGCGACGCGACCTCCTGGAGCGCCCGCTTGAGCTGCTCCGGCGTGTCGCGGGTGGCGAGGTCCACCTTGCGCATGCCGCTCGCTTCCTCCACCGTCACCTGGAGCAGACACTCCTCGGTGAGGCGGAAGTCGATCTTCCGGCCGGCGGCGGCCGAGGGCACACGAACCGTGCCCAGATATTCGTTGTCCACCAGCAGGTCACTGTCCCCCTGGTAGATGTCCAGCTCGATGAAGGGCGAGCCCGGCTCCTTGGGAGGAGGCAGGCGGAAGCTCTTCACCATGGGAATCAGCGAGTTCTTCTCGATGATGCGCTTCACGCGGCCGTTGGGCATCGCGTAGCCAATGGGCATGGACAGCGCGTCCAGCAGCGTCACCGCGTCGATGCTGCCCAGCGAGTCGCCCAGCAGCGCCGCGCCCAGGGCCACGCACTCGTCCGGGTGGACGCCCTTGCGTGGCGCCTTGCCGAAGTGCGCCTGGATCTTCTGCTGCACCAGCGGCATGCGGCTCTGGCCGCCCACCAGGATGATCTCGTCGATCTCCGCGCGGGAGATGCCCTTCTCCGCCAGCACCCGGTCGCAGATCTCGAAGGTGCGGTCCACCAGGTCGCCGGTGAGGCTGTTGAGGAACTCGCGCGTCAGGGGGATGCGCATGTCCATCGGCTTGCCCTTGCGCTCGTCGATGTAGGGCAGGTCGATGACGACGTTGGGGATCAGCGTGAGGTCGATCTTCGCCGCCTCCGCCGCGTTCTTGATGCGCTGGAGCGCGATGGGGTTCTCCGTGTTGAGGTCGACCTTGGTCTCCTCCCGGAAGCGCTCCAGCGCGTACTCCATGATGCGGTTGTCGAAGTCCGCCCCGCCCAGGAAGGTGTCGCCGCCGGTGGCCAGGACTTCGAAGACATTGCCGGCCAGGTGCAGCACGGACACGTCGAAGGTGCCGCCGCCCAGGTCGTAGACGAGGACCTTCTGATCCAGGCCCCGGTTGAAGCCGTAGGCCAGCGCCGCGGCGGTGGGCTCGTTGACGATGCGCTTCACGTCGAAGCCCGCCAGCCGGCCGGCCTCCTTCACCGCGTTGCGCTGGTTGTCGTTGTAGTAGGCCGGGACGGAGATGACCGCCCCCTCGATGGGGCCGCCCAGGAACTGCTCCGCGATGGTCTTCACCTGGCCCAGCACGAAGCTGGACACATGGGGCAGCGAGTACAGCTTGCCGCCCATCATCACCGCGGCGTCCCCGTTGGCGCCCTCGACGATGTCGTAGGGGAAGTAGCCCCGGAGCTCCTCCACCGTCTTGGAGTTGTACTTCCGCCCGATGAGCCGCTTGGTTCCCCAGAGCGTGTTCTTCGGGTTGGTGACCATCTGGTCCTTGGCCACCCCGCCCACCAGCAGGTCGCCGCGCGCCGACAGCGCCACGACGGAGGGCAGCGTGAGGTTGCCGCGATCGGTGGGGACGATCTTCGGGATACGGTTGCGGACGGACGCCACCAGCGTGTTGGTGGTTCCGAGGTCAATCCCGATGATGCGAGGTCTGTCCGCCATGAAGTGAGGGGGCTCGTGCCAAAAGACGCCGCCCCTGACTCCACTGTCTATCACGTCGCGCACGGGAGTGCGCGTTTCTGGGCGCCGGTGTCAGTCCACCGGGTCCGATCCACCCGGAGGGGGACCATCCTGCCCCACGGACGCCTCGGGCTCCGCCTCCAGGGTGGACAGGATGCACCGGTCGAACGGTGCGTCCTCCCCGCCGGGCAGTTCCTGGAGGAACCGGGACGGACGCAGGAGGATCCGCTCCCCGTCCCGGGGCAGCACCGACTGGGGGTACACCAGCGCCAGCGTGTCCCGCGCCCGGGTCAGGGCCACGTAGAACAGCCGCCGCTCCTCTTCCTCCTCCTCGGGCAGGCGCGTGGCCAATGACAGCGGAAACCGCCCGTCCGCCAGCCACAGGACGAAGACGGCCCGCCACTCGAGCCCCTTGGCCTGATGGACGGTGGACAGCGTCAGGCACGCCTCCGACCCCTCCTCCCTCAAGGCCTCCCCCGCCGCGAACTCCGACACCAGGGCGATCTCCGACAGGAAGCGCGCCACGTCCTCGAAGCGGCCGGCGAACTCCGCCAGCTGGCGGACGTCGTCCTCCCGGTGCTCCTCCTCGGAGAACTCCGCCCGGAGGAAGTCCGCGTAGCCCCCGGCGAGGACGTCCTCGATGAGGCGCCCCGGTGAAGGGGACGCCTCCGGCCGGGTCAACCGCCCCATCAGGTCACCGAAGGCCTGGAATCCCTTCTGTGCCTTGCGTGGCAGGTGCGCGCGGACGTCCGCATGGGCCAGCCCCTCCGCCAGGGGAGTCCCCTCCGGCGATGCGCGCAGAGCGGTCCAGAGGTGCTCGGCCGTCGCCGGTCCCACGCCTGGGACGCGCCGGATGACGCGCTTGAAGGCCAGCTCATCCCCCGGGTTGTTCACCAGCCGGAGGTGGGCCAGCACGTCCTTGATGTGGGACTGCTCGAAGAAGCGGACGCCGGAGCGCACCCGGAAGGGGATGCCGCGTCGGGTCAACTCCAGTTGCAGCTCCAGCGAGTGGTTGTGAGCCCGGTACAGCACGGCCATGTCCTCCAGGGACAGGCCCTGGTCGCGGAGCTCACCGATGCGCTGGGCCACGTAGGCGGCCTGCTCCCCGGCGTCCCGGGCGGGGACGATGAGCGGCTTGACGCCCGGGGACCGTGCCGCCGTCAGCACCTTGGGGAACTGGTTCGTATTGAGCGCGATGGAGGTGTTGGCCAGCCGCAGGATTTCCGGCGTGGAGCGGTAGTTGCGCGTCAGCGCATGGACGGAGCAGCCCGGGTAGCGTTCGGGGAAGCCGATGATGTTGGTGAAGTCCGCGCCCCGGAAGCTGTAGATGGACTGGCAGTCGTCCCCCACCACCGTGAGGTCCTTGCGCTCTCCGGCGAGCAGATCCACCAGGTCGCCCTGGAGCCGGTTGGTGTCCTGGTACTCGTCCACGAGCACGCAGCGGAAGCGCTCGGTGAGCTGGGCCTTCACGTCCGGGTGATGCGTCAGCAAGCGCTTGAGGTGCACCAGCAGGTCATCGAAGTCCATCAGGTGCATCTGCGCCTTTCGCTGCTGGAAGCGCGCGGCGGCGGCGAGCACCTCGGGTGCCAGCGGCAACATCTGCGGCCGGCGGTCCATCAGCACGTGTGACACGGGCTGCTGGAGGTTGGCCGCCAGGGAAACCAGGTCCAACACCAGGTCTGGCCGGGGGAAGCGCTTGTCGCTCTTGAGCCGACGCTCGGCGATGCACGTCACCATCAAGTCCCGCGCGTCCTCGCGGTCCAGCACGGTGAAGTTCGTGGAGAAGCCCAGCACCCCCGCGTACTGGCGCAGCAGCACGTGCGCGGCATGGTGGAAGGTCCCGCCGAGGATGCGCCGCACGTCCACGAAGGCGCCGGCCAGCTCCTCCACTCGGCGCGTCATCTCCCGAGCCGCCTTGTTGGTGAAGGTGAGCAGGAGGATGCCCTCGGGCGGAACACCCCGCTCCAGCATGCGCGCCACCCGGAAGGTCAGCGTGCGCGTCTTGCCGGAGCCCGCTCCGGCAATCACCAGCACGGGCCCCTCCCCCGCCTCCACCGCGCGCAGCTGCTCCTCGTTGAGGAGCGCGGCATAGTCAATCCGCAGCGAGGGCTTCGCGGCCGGAGCCTGGAGCGTATCGGTGCGGGAGGCCATGGGGACGCAGACTCTAACCGGCCCGGCGCACCGGGACACCCGGATCAGGGAACCGGCTTGAGCGCGGTCAGCCGGGCGGACGCGGCCTCGCGGACCTGGGGCGACGGATCCCGCTCCCGGGCCACCTCCAGGAGCAGCCGCCCCACCTGCGGCAGCTTCGTCGCCACCGAGTCCAGCGCGGCGGTGCGCTCCTTCACGGCGTTCTCCAGGCGGTCACGCACACCGCGGTCCGCGCACGTCTTCACGCCGGGCGACTGCTCACGCAGCAGCAGCTCCGCGTCCGCCAGCCGCGCGTCCGCCAGCCGCTTGGCGTCCGCCGCCTTGCGCTCGAACTCGGCCAGGTCCTCGGGGAACTCGGTGCTCGCGGACCGGGCGCGGGCAATGGCCTCCGCGGCGAAGTTCGCGTTGACGGCCGCCGCGCAGAGCTGCCGCGCCGACGCCAGGGGAACACGCCCTTCGGGCGTCACCGGCTCCTCCTGCGCCACCTCCAGGGACCACAGCGCCAGCTGCCGCGCCGCCACCGCCGCGGAGAAGTGCTGGCGCCGCTCCTCGCGAATCTGCACCCAGCGCCGCAGGATGACCGGATCCGGCACGCCCGACTCGGCGGCGCGCTGGTACTCCGTGGACGCCTGCGCCAACTGGCCGGACAGGTCCAGCAGCACCGCCACCGTGAGGTACATCTCCGCGCTGGTGGCGCGCTCGCGCAGGGCATCCAGGCGCGAGGCCACCTCGTACTCCGCCACGGGCTTGGGCAGCGCCGCCAGCACCGTGCGCAGGGACTCCAGGGCGTGCTGACGGATCAGCGGGTTGCGCGCCGCGCGAAGGCTCTCCAGCAGCGGATCCAACACGCGCACCGACACGTGCTGACCCAGCTCCTCCGCGGCCTGCCAGCGGTCCAGCGCGTCGGGCGCCACCAGCGCGCGGTTCAGGTCCTCCACCCCGCGCAGGTAGTGCCCCACGTGGGCGGCTTGGGCCAATGGCTCCGGCCGGGCCAGGGCGGCGCGCTCGGCGCGGGCGTGGGCCAGCCGCGCCGGGAAGGCGGTGAGCTTCGGGCCCAGGGGATGGGCCTTCACCCGGGCCTCGGCCTCGTCCACCAGGCCAGAGACGAGCAGGCCCTCCACTTCCAGTTGCAGTAGCAGGACGCGCGCCTCCTCGCGGTGCGCGCCGGCCGGGTGCTCCTTGAGGTACGCGAAGAGCTTCGTCGCGCCGGAGGCCTTGGCCTGCGCGAAGGCTTGAGCATCCAGGCGGGCCTCCACGTCCTGGCGGCGGGGATCATCCGGCGACGCGCGCAGGTACTCCGCCAGCTTGCGCGGATCCTCCGTGGTGGCCAGCTCACGTGCTTCCGCCTCCGCCAGCAGGCGCTTCGCCTCGTCGCGCTGGACGCCGTCCGGGTGCTCCTGGAGGAACTGGCGCCAGCCGGCGACGGTGTCCGTCTCCTTCGCCCCGTTGAAGCGCAGGCCCTCCAACAGCGTCTTCGCCGTGCGCGCCTGGGCCGCGTCGGGGTACGCCTCCAGGAAGCGCTTGTAGGCAATCACCGTGTGCAGGCGCTTCGCTTCCTCGAACTCCAGCTCCTCCAGCCGCGCCTCGGCCGCGTCGGTGTCCGCGTGCGTGGGGTACTCGCGAAGGAAGGCGCGATAGCCGTCGATGGTGTCCTTCTTCGCCGCGCGGTCATACGGCGAGGGGATGCAGCCAGTGGCCAGCAACAGGACGGCGAGGGCTCGGCGAAAGGAGGCCATGTCCCTGGAGCAATACCGCACCCGCGCCCACCCGGAAACCCAAGCGCGGACGGACGGCTGCCTGGGTAGGTTTTTTGACGACACGGCTTCCCGGGCGGACCATGTGCCCCCAGGACGCTACAGGGAGGTCGCACCATGAGGACAGTCACGCTGATGGGAATCCTCGCCACGCTGGCGACCGGCTGCGCCACCACGGGCGCGCCGCTGGAGCCATGGCTGGACTCCTACAGTCTTCGCTACCGCTCCGCCTCCCCGCCCGCCTTCCCGCGCGAGTCCCTTTCCAAGCAGGTGGCCACCGCGAACCGCGAAGCGCCCGCGGCGCGTCCCGGCACGGTGGCCGCCCGCCCGGCCAAGGCGTCGGGTGGCAACTCCCGCGCGACGCCGGCCCGGGCCACGCGCCCCACCCCCGTGGCCGGTGATGCCCGCGCCAAGGTGGTGACCACGGCGCGCTCGCTGGTGGGCAAGACGCAAGTCGCACTCAACGGCCGCAAGTACCCGTCCGACTGCACCGGCCTCATCGAAGGCGTCTACGCCCAGGCCGGCGTCACCTTCCGGGGAACGGTGCAGCCCGGCGACAACGGCGTCACCGCCATGTACCGCTTCGCCCGCTCGCGAGGCCGCGTGTACTCGGAAGAGCGGCCGACCCCGGGCGACCTCGTCTTCTTCAACGAGACGTATGACCAGAACCGCGACGGGCGCCGCAATGACGGCCTCACCCACGTGGGCATCGTGGAGAACGTCAGCGCCAGCGGGACGGTCACCGTCATCCACCGCGTGCGCCGAGGCGTCGTGCGCTACCGCATGAACCTGGAACGCCCGCACCTTCGGAGGGATCCGAAGACGGGCGAGGTGCTCAACGACATGCTCCGGCACCCGGGCCCCAACCGAGAGCCCGTCCTCACCGGGCAGCTCTTCGGGGGCTACGGCAGCGTGCTGCCCAAGAGCCCCAAGGCCCAGAAACCCGTCCCCGTGGCACTCCGGTAACGGGCTCCTGGATTCCGACTACGCGCGCGCCGTCCGGTCCCACGCGGCGCGCTGCGAGTTGCGCAGGAAGCGCCAGAACCCCACGACGATGGCCAGGTTCATGGTCACGAAGTAGTACGCCACCGACGCGGCCTTCTTCGCCGTGCCCCGCTTCAGCACCCCCGTCTTCCCCAGGTACGCGAGCGCGTAGAACAGCACCTGGCTGAACAGGGTGAACTGGTAGAAGAGCCGGTCCAACAGGAACAGGTTCGCCACCAGCGCCATCCCCATCAGCGCGGGGGCGCACCAGCGCAGCAGCTTGTGCGACCAGAAGGCGAAGGCCGGGAAGCCCGCGGTCGGCAGCAACAGCCCAGGCACCATGCGGATGCTCTGGAAGTTGCCCGCGGCGATGCGCGCCCGACGGCCGAACTCCTTGCCATAATCCTCCGTGGTCTCCTCGTGCGCCACGGCGTGCTCTTCGTAGACGACCTTGTAGCCCTGATCCAGGATGCGCAGCGGAATCACGAAGTCGTCCACGATGGTGGACGGCGGCAGCAGGGTGAACAGCGAGCGCCGGATGGCATAGAGGCCACCGTTGGCGCCCACCACCGCGCCGCGCCGCCCCTCGTACATCTTGATGAGCGACTCGTAGCTCCAGTACGCGCTCTCCTCGTAGTCCTGCTTCGTGGGGTTGTAGAGCCGCAGCTTGCCGCAGACCGCCCCCACCTCCGGGTCCTCGAAGTGGCGCACCAGCCGCTCGATGGCCTCGGGTTCGATCATCGTGTTGGCGTCGGAAAGAACGACGATGTCCCCCTGCGCCATGGGGATGCAGCGGTTGAGCACCGTCGTCTTGCCCGCCCGAGGCGCCGGTGACAGCCGCACGCGCGCGTCGGAGCAGGCGCGGACGATGTCATCCGTCCCGTCCGACGAACCATCCGAACCGATGAGCACCTCGAACCGCTCCGCCGGGTACGCCAGCGCGAGGCTGTTCTCCAGCTTCTGCTGGATGCACGAAGCCTCGTTGTAGGCCGCCACCACCAGACTCACCGAGGGCAACGCCCGCTGCCCGCTGGAGCCCTGATTGACTGTTTCCGCGCGCCGCACATCGCGGGCGTTCTTGAGCACCTGCGCGGCCCCTTCGAGCAAAAAAAGGCTCAAGGGATAGAGAAAGTAAGTGTGTGCTAGCAGCAGCACGGCACACCAGAAGAAGACCTCCGCCATCTACCCTGCCTCCCAGCACCCAGTCCTCGAAACGGGTCCGGGTTCAGCAAGAGGCGTGCCTCTTCCACGCGCTTGAAATCACAGGCAGTGGCGCCACGGAGGGCTCTGCACTGGGTGAAGGACTGGACTTTCTCCAGCCCTCGAGAAGGCGGAAGCAGTCGTCGTTTCAGGGCGAGGCGGCGTCCGCGTCAATCTGCGCGATCAGCCGAGCCGCCGCCTGGTGGTCCGGGTTCAGCGCCACGGCGTCGTCCAGGAGTGAACGGGCGGCTGCCGTGTCCTTCAGCTTCAGCGCCACGCGAGCACCGAGCAGGTAGGCGCGCAGCAGCGTGCTGTCGGCCTGGCGCAGCCCTCCAAATCCCTGGCCACCGCCTCGAGCGACTCCGGCGGCGACCCGGCGATCAGTGCGTACTCGGCCCGAGCCAGCGTGCTCCACGGGTACGGGGCGCTCTCCACGTTGCGCAGACGCTCGGCCAGGGCCAGGAGTCCGGCGCCGCCAGGACGGAGGCATGGAGGGCGCGTGCCTTGAGCCGCGCCGCCGCGGCACTGGGCGGCTCGGACTCCGGCGCCTTGCTCAGCTGGGCCAACTGCACGTCCAGCTCCTTGCGAAGCGTGTCGGTGGTGTCACGCAGGGACGCCATTTCGCGCGCGTTGGCATCCTGCTCCTGCTGGAGTGAGGTGCGGCGCGCCACCTGGTCGGCAAGGACGCGCATCTTCGCCGCGGCCTCCAGCCCGCGGGCGATGGCAGCGCCCCGGAGACGCAGACGCTCGGCATCCGCCTGGGCATCCGACAGACTCAGCGTGAGCGCTACCGCCAGCTCGGCCTGGACGTCGACGTAGCTGGGATTCTCGGTGGCGATGGTTCGCAGCCGTTCGATGGCCTGATGACGGTTGGACGAGTCATCCCGACGGAGCAGCACCGACGCACGGTCCGTCGCATCCACCACATGGGCGGGGATCTCCACCCCGCGGTTCTTCAGCGCAATGTAGCCCAGCGAGGCCACCACGATGAGTCCAACCAGGATGGCCAGCACCACCCGGGGACGGATTCGCTGGGAGCTGCCGTGCTCGAACGCCCGCGCTCCGTCCATCGACAGGCGGGTCGACGCAATCAGGTCCGGAGGCAGCTCCAGCGGGGCCCGGCGTGATGCGGCCCCGGCCAGAGGGCCCAGGTCCGAGGCACTGGAGTCATTGAGGGCACTCAGCCCCCTGCCCCGGCGCCCGGCGTCGCGGTGGGCTCCGAGTCTGGCGGGAGCTGGATGCCACTGTCGGCGCCGGACAGCGGTGACAGGCCGAAGGGCTCGTCGCTCGGACGCCCACGAAGGGCTCGGCGGCATCCGGTGACGACGTGGGGGCATCGCCGGACAGGCTCGCGGGCGCGGGAACGGGCGGCACGGAGCCGACGATCCGCTTCGACCCCACAGGTGCCTCGGAGGCAAGCGGCGGAACGGCGCTGAACGTCTGGCTGCGCCCCAATGGAGCCACGGAGTCGCTCGCGGGAGGCGCGGCGAATTCAACGGGGGCGCCGTCCGCCGAAGCGGAGCCCTGGGATGCAACCTGCGCCCCACCGGCGTGAATCGGGCTCACGGGAGGCGGCGTGGGCACGGAACCCGGGTCTGGCATCCTGAAAGCGCCAGCCTGAGGAGGTGCATACGCACCAAAGGTCTGGGTCGCGTTGCCGGGCGCCACGGAGCCAGGTCCGGCACTCGCTGGCGCCCCGTGTTGCTGTCCGGAAACCGTGCCGTAGGTCTGCGTCTTTCCCACGGGGGGGATGACAGGCGCCACCGGAGGAACCGCGCCGAACATCTGCGTCCCGGCTCCGGGAGTTCCGCCCTGCGACGAGGTGCCAGCATCGGCAGCCGGTCCCCTGAAAGGCATCGTCCCGAACGCCTGCGTCCTGCCCACAGGGGGCACCGCCCCGAACGCCTGTGTCGCGTTGTCAGTTCCCCGCCCAGGCGCCGGAGCTGCCCCGAAAGTCTGGGTGGTTCCCACGGGTGCCACAGGAGGCACCGCGCCGAACGCCTGCGTCGTGTTGTCGGCGCCCTGCCCCTTCGACGCCACCGCACCGTACGACTGCGTCGTCGTCACGGACGAACCCGTCGTGGCGCCAGGGGAGTTCCCGCGAAGAGCTGCGTGGACTTCATGCTCGAGCGCGCGGGCCCCGCCCCGCCCGTCACCGCCGGAGTCGAGCGCGAGGGCGGCGGCGCACCGTGTGGCGTGGCCATGAACACGTGACCACAGCGCGTGCACTGGACGGAGGCGCCCCCGGCGGCAGCAAGCGGGAGTCGAGGACGTACTGCATCGAGCACTGAGGGCACGAGATCTGCACTCGACGTGCTTACCACACGGGCCCGGCGTCGGGAGGCGCTCCAAGCGCCGTGGCCGCCCGGAGGGTCTGCAACTTGGCGGACCCCACGCCCCGGACGGCATCCACGTCATCCCAGCTCTTGAAACCGCCCTGCTCCTCGCGGGCCTCCACGAGGCTCCGCGCCAGGGAGCGCCCGACGCCCGGGAGCAAGGCGAGCTCCTCCTCGGTCGCCGAGTTCAAATCCAACGGACGCCCCAGGGCCAGCGCCTGGGCCCCGGTCGGCACGGCGCCGTCTCCACAGGTGGCCACACCATCCGGACGGATCCGCACTGACTCAGCGGCGCAGTCCAACGCGGGCGCCGTATCCGGCCAGCGCAGGCGTGCGACGACGCCCACGCCCAACACCCCCAGCGCGACGGCGGCAAGCGCGGCGGTGCGGCTCGCCACGCGCTCAGACCTTCTCGCCCATCAGGGCCGCCATCTCAGAGACGGCGGAGACGCCTTCCGGCGGCATCGGCTGATCCAACCCGAAGGCGGTGTGCAACGCGCGCACAGCCAGCTCCGTGTACTTGGCCTGGACCACGCAGGACACCTTGATCTCCGACGTGGAGATCATCTGGATGTTGATGCCCTCGGCGGACAGCGCCCGGAACATCCGCGCCGCCACACCCGAGTGATTGCGCATGCCCACGCCCACGATGGACACCTTCGCGATGTCCCCGTCCGTCTCGATACCGGACGCGCCAATCTCCTCAGCGACCTTCCGCACCAATTCCTGCGCGGCGAGGAAGTCCGCCTTGCCCACGGTGAAGGTCACGTCCGTGCGTCCGTCCTTGGACGGGTTCTGCACGATGAGGTCCACCACGATGTGCTTCTCATCGAGCGGACCGAAGATCTTCGCCGCGGCGCCCGCGACATCCGGCACACCGCACACCGTGATCTTCGCCTCGTTGCGGTCATACGCGACGCCGCGGACCAGCACATCCTCCATGGAACTGTCCTCCTCACACACGAGGGTGCCGGGGTCATCGGTGAAGGACGACTTCACCCACAGCGGCACTTTGTACTTCATGGCGAACTCGACCGAGCGGATCTGCAACACCTTGGCGCCCACGCTGGCCAGCTCCAGCATCTCCTCGTAGGTGATGCGGTCCAGCTTGCGCGCGGACGGAACCATGTTGGGGTCGGTGGTGTAGACGCCGTCCACGTCCGTGTAGATTTCACAGGCGTCCGCGTTCAGCGCGGCGGCCACGGCCACGGCGGTGGTGTCGGAGCCGCCACGGCCCAGCGTGGTGACGCTGCCGGACTCGTCCACACCCTGGAAGCCCGCCACCACGACGATGTGGCCCCGAGCCAGCGCGGCGCGGATGGGCTGCGCGTCGATGCTCTTGATTCGCGCTTTGGAGAAGGTGCTGTCGGTGACGATGCGCACCTGTTGGCCGAGGAAGCTGGTCGCCTTCCCCTGCTGGGCGTGGATGGCCATGGCCAGCAGGCCGATAGAGACCTGCTCGCCGGTGGCGACGACCACGTCCTGCTCGCGCTCGTCCGGCCGGTCGGTGATTTGCGCCACCAGTTTCAGCAGCCGGTTCGTCTCGCCGGACATGGCGGACACGACGACGACCACGTCATGCCCCGCCTCCTGGGCGGCCAGGCAGCGCAGGGCCACGCTCTTGATGCGGGCCACATCACCTACGGAGGTACCGCCATACTTCTGGACGATGAGTGCCACGGCGCCTGCAACCTCCCTCTCCAGACGGGCGGGAGCTATACGAGCCCGGCCGGCGGGTGTAAAGCGCCGGCCAGCACCTCCGCACCCGTTTACGTTAGGGTGCCCGCCCTTTCGTCGCACCCATTGGAGTCCCGAATGTCGCGCCCCCGTATCCTCATCGACGGTGACACCCTGAAGCTCGAGGAAATCCTCCAGGTGGCTCGCAACGAGGCCACCGTGGAGCTGTCGCCCGACGCCGCCACCCGCGTGCGGGCCTCGCGCGCCCTGGTGGACCGCGTCGCCGCCGGAGACACGCCCGCCTACGGTATCAACACCGGCTTTGGCACGTTGGCCGAAGTCCGCATCGACAAGAAGGACCTGCGCGACCTCCAGCGCAACCTCATCCTCTCCCACGCGTGTGGCGTCGGCACGCCCCTCCCCTTCCCGAAGCGCGGGCGCTCCTGCTGCTCCGCTGCAACGTGCTCGCCAAGGGATACTCCGGCATCCGCATGGAGACGCTGGCCCTGGCGCTGGACATGCTGAACCGGGACGTCGTGCCCGTGGTCCCCGAGCGGGGCAGCGTGGGCGCCTCCGGGGACCTCGCCCCGCTGGCGCACCGGCGCTCGTCTTCATCGGCGAAGGTGAAGCCTTCTACCAGGGCCAGCGCATGCCCGCGAAGCAGGCGCTGGAGCGCGCCGGCCTGCAACCGGTGGTGTTGGAGGCCAAGGAGGGCCTCGCCCTGGTGAACGGCACGCAGGCCATGTGCGCGGTGGGCACCCTGCTCCAGCTTCGCGCGGAGTCCCTGGCGGACATCGCCGACGTCGCGGGCGCCATGACGCTGGAAGGGCTGCTGGGAAGCCACAAGCCCTTCATTCCTGAGATTCACGACGTGCGCGCGCACCCGGGCCAGAAGGACGTCGCGGCGCACCTGCGGCGCATCCTGGTGGGCAGCGAGCTGGTGGAGTCGCACGTCAACTGCAGCAAGGTGCAGGACCCCTACTCCCTGCGCTGCATGCCGCAGGTGCACGGCGCGGCGCGCGAGGGCATCGCGTTCTCCCGGCGCATCCTGGAGGTGGAGGTCAACAGCGCCACGGACAACCCGCTCGTGTTCGCGGACACGGAGCGCATCGTGTCGGGCGGCAACTTCCATGGCCAGCCCATCTCCCTGGCCATGGACGTGGTGGCCATGGCGCTGACGCAGCTGTCGTCCATCAGCGAGCGGCGCGTGGAGCAGCTCGTGAACCCGTCGCTGTCCAACCTGCCGGCGTTCCTGGCGAAGAACTCCGGGTTGAACTCCGGCTTCATGATCGCGCAGGTGACCAGCGCCGCGCTGGTGGCCGAGTCCCGCGTGCTGAGCCACCCCGCGTCCGTGGATTCGATTCCGTCATCCGCGGGCCGCGAGGACCACGTGTCCATGGGCATGACGGCGGCGCTCAAGGGCCGTCAGGTCAGCGACTTCGCCCGTTCGTGCCTCGCGATTGAAATCCTGGTGGCGGCGCAGGCCCTGGACTTCCGCCTGCCGCTGAAGCCCGGCAAGGGCGCCCTCGCGGCGTACGAGCTGGTGCGCTCGAAGGTCCCCCACATGGACAAGGACCGCGAGCTGCACCTCGACATCGAGGCGGTGAGCCGGCTCGTCGACTCTGGCGAGCTGCTCGCGGCGGTGCGCTCCGCCACGGCCTGACGCCGTACGAGCGGCAGCGACGTCTCGTCCCATGACGAAGGGCCCGGAGCCGAGCGCTTGCTCTCGATGGCTTCGGGCCCACCACCTGTCGTACCAGCAGCCCTCGCAGCCATCGAACGCGGTCGAAGGAGTGGTGCCATCCAGCGCGCTGCCGTTCAGCTTCGCGGCCTCACGACAGGCCCTACAGGTCGAGCACGGTCCTCGGCCGCGCGTCCTGGGGGACTTCCGCCGCCAGCAACGCATAGGTGGAGGCGAATCGGCTGTCGCCCCGAATCACGGGAGTCTTCGCGAACCACCGCGCGGTCACGCCCGCGAGCCGGCGGTGGTAGTCGAGGAGGTAGGACTCGGTGTCGGAGGGAGGCATGGTGCCCCATAACATAGGCGCAGCCGTTCACCGGTTCAGGCCGTGTTCGAGACTTGCCCCACCTCCCTTGAGCTGGCTGCGCAGCGCTTCCGTCGAAATCGAAGGCGTCCCATCCGGAGCCATGAGCGTCTGTCCGTCCTCGGCATAGAGCGCCGGGCGCCGGTACAGCATCCGAAGCGCGTGCAGGTGCGGGTACACCTGTGACGCTTCGGGGTTGAGCTCGCGCAGGTGCTTGCGAAGCAGCGGCGCGAACTTCGGGCTCATGGCCGGGAAGATGTGGTGCTCCTGGTGGTGGCTGAAGTTGTAGTGCAGCCAGTCCATCACCGGATGCGTCGCCACGCTGGCCGTGTTCACGAAGGGGTTGTCCGACTCCTCGTGCGCGGCCAGCAGCCAATGGTTGGTGGCGATGTAGATCATCAAGGTGATGTTGCCGATGAGGAGCGGAAGGATGAGCGCATAGAGCGCCCCCAGCGGCCCCATCCACCAGCCCACCGCGACCCACCCCAGCAGCACGAGCACCGTGAGGACGCGCTCCCGCGTTCGATGCATGTGCACATGCTTGAACTGCGGCAGCCGGCTGTGGTGCCAGAGGAAGGCCTGTCCCTGGGCGGTGAAGAAGAAGCTGAAGCTGACGAAGCTCAGCAACGAACCCGATCCCGGGGACATCGCGTGGAACACCTTCGCGAACCACTGGGTCCGCCACTCGCTCTGACGCGGCAGGATGTCCGGGTCCCGAACCAGGACGTTCGCCGCGCTGTGGTGTGCCTGGACGTGCCACGCCCGCCAGTTCCCGGGGGTCACCAGGAACGGGCTGAAGCCCACCCAGCCCAGGAGACTCTCCAGCACCCTGCTGCGAAACACCGCGTGGTGCAGCGCCTCATGCGCCGCCAGCCCCACGGCCGTCACCATCTGCCCGAGCACGAACGAGATGAGCAGGCACGCCCACCATGGCAGCCGCTCGCTTCCCGCGGCCCACATCAAGACCACCATCACCGGAACCAGCCCGAACGCGACGATGCCTCGCAGGGGCTGCGGCTGGAAGGACTCCGGCGGCATCACCCGGCGCAGCTCCGACCGCAGCCACCGGGGGTCATCGGCGGGAATGGGACCCGCCTGGGGATTGGAAGAATTCATGCGTTCACCCGAAGGAAGGAGGTCTCAAGCCATGGGCCGCGCAAGGCCGCCCTCGAGCAACATTCGAAGCCGTCCCGCATCGTCGAGCGCAGCGACGGTGCCGCACTCCAGCAGGTCGCCATCCACTCGCGGAGGAAGTGCCTTCAACGAGAG
This sequence comes from Myxococcus sp. MxC21-1, assembly GCF_032612255.1. Lineage (NCBI taxonomy): Bacteria > Pseudomonadati > Myxococcota > Myxococcia > Myxococcales > Myxococcaceae > Myxococcus > Myxococcus sp. MxC21-1. The sequence continues at coordinate 3,940,158 of NZ_CP123278.1, read as the reverse complement.
GTGAAGCGGCGCTCCACCGCGGACGTCCACCAGGCCACGATCGAACGTGGCCCGCTGGAACTGGATGGGCGCGAACACCGCGCTCGACTCCCCATCCACATGCATCGCGCTCAGCCGCAAGGCGGCATCCAGGACGAGCGCGGGCACGGTGCTGCCCGCCTGACGAGGCTCGGTCGGCAGCCCCAATCGCGCGAACCGGGCCGACGGCTCGATGCGAATTTCCTCCAGGCAGTCGAACATCTTCCGCAGCTCGATGGGCGCACCGGCGGCGCAGTGTGGGTCGTGGACCCGCAGTGCCTGTCCCGACGGTGCCGCCGCATCCAGCTCCGGCGTGCCCCGCGGCGGCTCCGCCGTCAGCGTGAACCGCGCCTCCGCATAGACGAGGTCCTTCTCCAGCACGCCCCCCGAGGCATGGACGATGTCCCCCATCAGCCGGACCCTCACGCCATGACATCCGGGCTCATCGATGAGGGGCGTGCATTCGGCGCGCAGGTGCTGACGGCCTCCCTGCTTGACCCGGATGAAGCGTGAGAACCGGACGTCCTCGATGGTGACGGTGCGCAGCTCTGGCCGCCCGTTGCCCACCGCGGCTTGCAGCATCAAGTCCAACGCCCAGGCCCCCGGCAACGTGGGCGTGCCACGCACGAGGTGGTCCTCCAGGCACGGCACACTCGCCGCATCCACGACCAGCTCGCGCTGAACGGGCCCCGCCGACAGAGAACGCGCCTCCTCCGCGGGCAAGACCTCCAGTGCGTAGTAGGAACGCTCGCTCTCCGTGAGCTGGACGTTGATGGCCTGTCGAGGCCGCCCATCCACGAGTTGGAGGAAGAGCGCTTCCCCTTCCTCCGCTCGGATTCCTCGCAGATGCCGGCTGGCACCGAGCACGCGGTACTCCGAGCCCCGTGTCATGCCGATTCCGTCCCAAGCCAACCAGCCCACGCTGCACCAGCGGACCACCTGGCTCGCGTCGCTGACCCAGGCGCAGAGCCGGTCCAGCGCCTCGTTCGCCGCGCCGTAATCCGCCTGACCGTCATTCCCGATGTAGCTGAACGCGGAGGTCAGGACGTGGAACGGCACCGGCCGAGCAAGCCGATCCACGCAGGCGTCCCGCAGGTTCCTGAGCCCCAGCAGCTTGGTGCCCAGGTTCGTGCGCAACTCCCCGAGCTGCCTGCGATTCAACTTCTTGGACGTCTGCGTGCCCGCCCCATGCACCACCAGGTCCAGTCGCCCATGCGTGTCGACGATTTCCTGGACCACGCGGTCCACGTCCGCCGCTCGCGTGACGTCCGCGGCCCGGTAGAGCACCTCGCCCGGGAGCCGGCCCAGGCCCTCCAGCGTGGCCTTCAGCTCGCGAGCGGCCAGGAAGCGCTCGAAGCGCTTGCGCAGCTCTGGCATGCGCACGCCCCGATTGCTGGCCAGCTCCGAGGCGTAGAACTCCCGCTCCATCGCCGGAAGGTCTTCCTCACGGGCCTGGAGCACGCGCAGGGGTGCCTCATCCGGATCGCTCCGCCCCAACAGGACCACCTTGCATCCAAACCGCTTGAGCAGGGCTCCCGCGAGGACTGCCGTGACGCCCCGTCCCCCGCCCGTGAGCAGGACCACCGAGCGAGAATCGAGCGTCGCCGCCGGGTCCGCCGTGACGTCCGTCACCCGCAACACGCGGACACAGCGCACCGGACCGTCGAAGCAAACCTCGATGGAGTGATTCCCGCCCGCCTCCGAGCCCAGCTCAGCCTCGGCCAGTTCGAGCGCCTCCTGGAGCGGCATGGCCGTGGTGGAGACGGCACGAATGTTCCGGGCAGGCACTTCCCGCCCGATGGACTTGAGCATCCCCGCGAACAGTCCCGACATGGGATGCAGGCACCGCCGTGGGCCCACAGCGCCAATGCACAGACTCACCAGTTCCACCTCGCCACGAGACAGGCGCTCATAGGCGCGACGGGCGGCCAGGAAGAGCAACTCCAGGGCCCCGTGCTTCGTGGCCGTGTCCGCGACCGCAGAGGCCTCGAGCGCCCCTGCCTCGATGCGGGTGACCGCGAGGATGACCTCGGGCTCGAAGCCAAGGGCGGCCAGCCGGGCCTCCGCAGAGGTGTCGGTCGTGAGGTCGATGTACCGGAGGCGTCCCGAATCCGAACCTGTCCCCGGACAGAGAATCAGGTGCTCCGATCCGCACAGGGCCTCCGCACGAGCTGCAAGCTCGCGCGCGAGCGCCACGTCCTCCGCGATGAACAGCACCCGACGGCCTCTGAGATACGACGGCCGCGTCTTCCGAGCTGACCGCTCCACCAGCACGGGCGACAGATACTGAATGGGCGCGGCGTGGTCGAAGCCTCCCGCTGCGGCTTGCAACTCGGCTCCTGATGCGCCGTTGACGGGTGACGACGCGGATTCAACAGAGCGGGAAGGAGCAAGCCGCACTCCCTCTGACGGTCGGGACGGCAGTTCGCTCCGGCCGTCCGTCACGGCATCAGGATGCGTCCGAAGCGGTGACGTGGAGGCGTCAATCCGCCCTCCCTGCTCCGCTGCCCGAGATGACACGCCAAGCTGGCCCTCCGTTGCGGCATGGGCGTGGGCTCGCGACGAGGACTGCATTGATTCCACGGGCAGCCCGCCCTCCATCGGCTGGAGCCGCACTTCGAGCCGGACACCTGTCGCGGCATCGGGGTGGAACCGCAGCGTGCCAGCACGACCATCCGCCGCTGCGTGTACGGCGCGCAGCAACGCCAGGCTCTCCGCCGCCGAGTGCGGTGGCAGGTCGACACCCGCACCTGTCCCCTTCGCGCCACGGGTGGAAAGCTGAAGGTGGCACATGGGCTTCAAGCCGAGCCTTCGGGCCTTCTCCGCCGTCGTCACCGCGAAGAGCGCCGCGCCTTCCTCGGGCTGCTGCGCCCCTCTGACTTCACCCGGCCTGCCAATGTGCGTACTGCCCACGAGGACCAGCTCGAAGCCGCTCTCCAGCAGCCCCCGCGCAGCCTGGAGCGCCGCCGAGGACGACGCAGCCCCCGCATCCACCACGAAATTGGGCCCCTTGACGTCGAGCGCCCCCGCGACACGGCCGGGCGTGACGTTCGGCATCATCCCCTGGAGCGTGTACGGCCCCGAGGGACGGAGGCTCTCCATCACCGCCGAGTGAAGACGCTCCGCCAGGGGCAGCACCGCGGCGGATGCTGGCTCGCGACGAGCCTTCTCACTCAAGCGCCGTTTCAGTGTGAAAGCCAGGACACGCTGGACCGCCTCGACACCACGGCGCGTCTTGCCCTCGAGCCCCAGCACGATGGCCGTCCCTGAACGAAGCGCGTCGAACGCCCCCAGCTTCTGGGCGAGCGCACTCCCGACCACGAGCCCGAGGTGCTGCGTCGCATCCATGTCCTCGGAGATGTCGGGCAACAGGCGCACCGTGGGCGGCAGGCGCAGTGCCTGTAGATCGAAGCGCGCTCCTACCTCGACAGGGACACCCGCTTCGGGCCGCCCGCGTCCATCTGGGAACAAGCCCTCCGCGGCCACGACCACGAGTTCGGCCTCCGATGGGATGCCCTCGCGGGACCTCGGCGCCGACGAAGGCCCCCGGTACTCCTCCAGCACCAGGTGGGCATTGGTTCCGCCAAAACCAAAGCCATTGGTAGCGGCACGACGAGGTAGTTCGCCATTCTCCGGCCAAGGCTGCTCGCGCGTGTTCACGTCGAAGCCGGGCCCCATGGCGCGCAGCGCGGCACCGGGCGCATCGAAGTTGGACTGCACCGGGAAGATCCGGTGCTCCATCGCCTTGCACAGCTTGATGACCGAAGCAGCCCCCGCGGCCCAGCCAACGTGACCAATCAGCGCCTTGACGCTGGCGAGCTGAACGCCACTGCGCTTGCCACCAAAGACGCGGGCAATCGACCGGAGCTCGGTGGCGTCCCCCGCGGGAGTCGCCGTTCCGTGCGCCTCGATGTACTGCACGCTCGCCGGGTCAACCTGGGCCCCCGAGTAGCACGCCTCCATCGCCGCCACCTGCCCCTCCGACCGGGGCACATTCGCCGAGCTGCTCCGTCCATCACTGGAGAGCCCCGCGCCTCGAATGACGGCATGGATCCGGTGCCCCGCCGCGACGGCGTCCTTCAGGCGCATCAGCCCAACGACGCCCGCGCCTTCACCGAAGATGACGCCGTCCGCGCGCGCGTCAAAGGGCCGGCTCCCCGTGGCGGACAGTCCATTGAACTGCGAGAACAGACAGCTATTGCCCGGCCCCGGCGAGAACACGCCGCCAGCAAGAATCAGGTCCGAGTCCCCTCGCTCCAGCGCCTTCATGCCCAGCGCCATGGCATAGAGCGACGACGCACAAGCAGCGTCGAGCAGCGTGGTGGCAACACCCTGCCCCACCACGTCCGTCACCACGGCCTGCAGGGTGGGATGCGGCGCCAGGTCACGGGAGATGGCCTCCACCCCAAGTGCCTCACGCGCCGCGCACGCCAGCGCCGCGATGTCATGAACCCGCTCCCCCCGGGCACTCAGCAACGCCTCTCCAGCCTCCACGCTCAGCGCGGCGTCGTACTCGGCCGACCCTTCCGCCGTCGAACCGAGCAGGCACTGGATGCGCCCCGGCGACTTCGATGCCAGCGGCTTCAGTCCCTGCATGGCCTGCGAGAGGGCGATGGCCAGCAGCTTCTGCTCGCGGACGTACTGCTGGAAACGCGTCGGGTCGAAGCCCGGCGGCGGAACCAGGTCCTCATCCCGCACATACCCCGTGAGCAGGGTGTACGTCCGGTCTGGAGTTCCCGCGGGACCCGCGAAGTCCGTCACCAACTCGGGCTGCAACAGGCCCTGGTCGACGATGCCGCTGATGCCCTTCCGGATGTTCTGCCAGTACGTTTCCGGGTCCTTCGCGCCCCCCGGAAGGATGCAGCCCAGCGACACCACGGCAATGCCGCTTTCGTCGACCTCGGCGGCATCCACGGACTTCGGCTCGATGCCAGCCGACGGGGCAGACCGCTCCGCCGGAAGCAGCTTGCTGATGACGCTCACCTCGGCGGCCGTCTCCTCCGGGATGATTTTCTGGACGATGCGCGCCAGGACGCCCGTGGTTCCGCAGTCGACGAAGCGCGCGCATCCCGCGCGGGAGAGCGTCTCCACCGTCCCCAGGAAGTCGAACGAGCGCACCAGGTGCGATGCGAGCGCATCCGCCAATTCTGGCCGCCCGCCCACATAGGCGCGCCGTTCAATGGGCGAATAGATACGGCCGCGCGGCGCCTGCATGGGGACACGGCCCAGCATCTCGCGGAAGGCCTTCGCGGCCGGGGCCATGTCCGGATGGTGGAAGGGGTACCGGCTCGAAACGAAGGTGAATCCCTGCCCCCGGCCTTCCAGCAGCGCGCGGAGCCGCGCGAGCTGATCGCGCGCTCCCGCCACCACCGTCTGCCGCGCGTGGTTGCGTCCCGCGATGTGCAATCCCGAAGCGCCGCACTCCGCGATGGCGCGAACGGCCTCGGACTCCCCGAGCGCCACCGCCGCCAGCGTTCCGAAGTCGTCGGGAAGGACCTGAAGCGCTCGGATGCGGTGGCAGACGACCTGCGCGCCAGCGCGCAAGTCGAGCGCACCCGCCGCCGTCATCGCGGCAATCTCCCCGAAGCTGTGCCCCACGAACACGTCCGGGCTCGCCCCTGTCGCTGCATCCACCGGGCGCCCAGGACTCCGGACAGGTAGATGCCCAGTTGGTCGAGCTGAGGCAGCTCATCCAGCGCACGCCGGACGTCCGAGACGTCACGCGCGGCGAGCAACGGCTCCGCCTCCACGCCGGCCGCACGACATGCGGCGGCGACCCCCTGAAGCTCGCCCTCGAGGTCAGGGTCGAGCGCCTTCAATTGGAGATAGAGCCCTGGCTCAAACGAACCCTGCCCGGCGAACAGAAATGCCGTCGCGCCCGGCGGCAGCACCAGCGCGTCGGGGCTCTTGGCAGCGCTCGCCGCGGACGCCCCCTCCAACGAAACGACGCGGGATGTCCCCAGTGACGCAGGGTCCGCGAGCAGCGACTTCGCCAACGCCCGGATGGACTCCGGAAACACCTCCTTGAGTGCGGAGCCTCCCTGCTGGACACAGTCCCGGAAGCTCCGTGCCCCGGCGCGCTCGAAGATGCCGGACAACGAATCGAAGCACCGCAGGAACGACTCGGGAAACGAACACAGGGCGCCCGATGTCCGGTCCGCACAGAGAACCGTCTGGAAGCCGCACGCCACGGGCGTCCCATCGCTCTTGAGGGTCCGGAAGCAGAAGCGGATGGAGACCGCTCCCCGCTCCTCCAGCGTCGTCAGCACCACCAACCGATCTCCCAGGTTGGCCGGTGCCAGGTTGCGCGAGTAGCCCTCGTAGGTGAGCAGCAGCACCTGGTCGAAGTCGCGCCGGAACTCCGGCACGTCGAACACGTCCGGGCTGAAGAGCAGGTGCTCCCGCCCAGCACACTGGAACTTGAAGTTCGTGAGGAAGTGATGGCTCCCGTAGGCCATCGTGTCATCGAAATGAATGTCGTACGGGACCGCGAAGTAACCCATGGCGATTGGCTCCGGTACGAGGTTCAGGAATCGAGCGCGAGGAGCGCTCGCACGTCGTGCTCACGGCTGTGAGACCCGCGCGGCCCCCGGGACGCCGTGCCTCCGACGCGCCCGGCAGCAGCCCGTCCACCGTGCCGGAGAGCCCCCATCCACCACCCAGATGGCGCCGTTCACCCGGCGCGTCTTGGGCCCCAGGAGGAGCTCGGTGACGTCGGCGACATCCTCCGCGGTGCAGATCTCCCCGCCCGGCGTCGCCGACTCCCAGCGCGCGACCCGGCTCGCGGCGTCGGGGAACATGCGCAGCAGCTCGCCATGCACCGGTCCCGCGGACACGCAGTTGGTCCGGATGCCATCCGGTGCCAGCTCCGCGGCCAGGTAGCGCGTCAAGGACTCCACCCCGGCCTTCACCACGCCCTGGCATCCCAGGTCGTGCATGTACCGCTGGGACATGGAGGTGGACATCGTCACGATGCTGCCGCCGCCACGCCGGGCCATCAGGGGCCGCGCGCGTAGGGCGCACTCATAGGTCCCCGTGATGCAGGTGCGGAACGCCTTGTCCCAGTCGCGCGGAGTAATCCGGTCGAACGGTCCGATGAGGCCGTTGGACGCGTTGCACACCAGGAAGTCCAGCCCACCGAACTGCGCCTCGATGCTGGCGAACATCCGGTCCAGGTGCTCTTCCTGCGCGACCGAGCCCCAGGCGTGGAACGCCTTCCCTCCTGCGTCAACAATCTCCTGAACCGTCCGCTCTCCTTCGTCACGGGAGTGGAACGAGTTCACCACCACCGTCGCCCCCGCGCTGGCCAGGCGAGCCGCGATGACCTTGCCAATCCCCTTCCCAGCGCCCGTAACGAACGCGACCTTCCCCGCGAAGGGCAGCACGGCGGGCGGCGGCGACTGACGCGGCGCTCGGTCCTCGCGCACGGGCGCCGCGACCGCCAGCCGGGCGCGCGCCATCTCACAGATAGAGGAAATCGTCCGCAGCCGCTGCGATGGCTGCAGAGCATCGGTCAGGCCCAGCTCCTTGACGAGCACGGCCATCACCTCGGCCTGCTTGACCGAGTCGATGCCCAGCTCGTCCTCCAGGTCCGCCTCCGGCGTCAAGAGCGCTTCCGGATAGCGCGTCACCCGAGCGAAGACGGCACGGACCCGCGCCTCCAGGTCCTCCACCGGTGAGCCCGCTGACGACACCGGGGGCACGGGAGCCACGACAGGCGCCGGTGGAGGCGTTGCGACGGCGCCGGCCTGCGTGTCCGCGAGCAGCCGCGCCACCACGTCCGCCATCGCGCTCAACGTACGCGCCTGAGCGCCCCGTGGCAGCCGCTCGGACGGAATGTTGAACTCGCGCCCGACCACGGCCGCGATCTCCGCCAGCTTGACGGAGTCAATGCCGAGCTCGTCCTCGAGCTGCGCGTCCGCCGTCAGGATGTCCACGGGGTACCGCGTGACGTCAGCGGCACAACGGCGAATCCGCTGGAGAACGTGCTCGACCGCGTAGGTGCCCTGATGAGCTGCGTGTGTTGTCATTGCCGACCCCTGGTTTCCCGGTTCGCGGCAATGAATGCATCAAGGGTCTGACACGACTTGCGGAGGCGGATGTCGCCACACATTCAGCGCACGAAGAAGCTCGCACGCTGGAAATATTTCCAGTGGACGCAAGTTCATCCTTGCGCTGGCGCGGGCGCGTTCACTGGCGCTGGCGGCCTGGCCGCGGGGCGGACGATGAGCTGGTCCAAGGACGGCCGCCGCTTCATCGGGAATGCGTCCAGCTTCACCGGACGCCCCGTCCTCGCGGACTCCTGCATCGCGGTGATGACGCGCACGTCCGCGAGCCCTTCCCGGCCGGACGGCCCGGGCTCCTGGTCCTCCAGCACGCACTTCGAGAAGTAGAGCAACTCCGGCGCGAACTGGTCGTGCGTCGCGAAGACGCGCTCCTCCGTCTTGCCCTCCAGCGTGAGGACATGCTTGCGCTCCTTCTCGTAGCCGAACGCGGACTCGACGAGCAGATCGCCCTTCTCCCCCACCACCCGGTAGCTGGAGACCGCCGACGCGGCGTGGCTGATGCCGAACTGCGCGATGCGCCCATTCGAGAAGCGCATCAACGCGAAGGCCGTGGCATCCACGCCCTTGAAGCGAGGGTCCTGCTCCTCGTTGGTGTAGCAGAACACCTCGGTGGGCTCGTCACGGAAGAGGTAGCGCGCGGCGTTGATGGGGTACGGCCCTTCGTCGAGCAGCGCGCCTCCGCCCACGTCCACGCGCGTCCGGATGTCCCCGGTCCGCACCTGCTGCGTCAGCAGCGCCGACATCATCAGCGGCTCACCCAGGCGCCCCGAGCGCAGCAGGTCGATGGCCCGCAGGTTCGCCTCCTCGAAGTGGAGCCGGTAGGCGATCATCAGCTTGACATGATGCTCGTCCGTGACGCGAATCATCGCCTCACAGTCCTCCACCGAGGTCGCCATGGGCTTCTCGCAGAGGACGTGCACACCCGCGCGAGCGGCCCGCTCGGTGAAGGCGCGATGCTGGGTGTTGGGCAGCGCGATGTACACCGCATCCACGTCCGCATCGCGCAGCACCTGTTCAAGGTCGTCGTAGCTCGCGGTGTGGCGCACGCCGTACATCTTCCCCAGCACGTCGCGCTTCTCCGCGTCGGAGGAAATGAGCGCCACCAACTCCGAGTTCTCACGGGCGTGCTGGAAGGCCGGAAGTACAGCCACCTGCGCGATATTCCCCGCGCCCACCACCGCATACCGGATTCGCCGCGAGCTGCCCTGTGCCATCGATTGCCTCCGCGTATGAGAGACACGCTGGCCCCCCGAGGCACCCGCCACAACCCACGCTCCGGGCAACGTCGTGCCGCCCGTCCGGACAGCAGGCGGCCCCCCGAGCCGCTTCAGTCCACTTCCGCGTCGTGGCGCTGATGCCACTCCGCGATGGACTCCTTCGGGTAGCGCTGGAACTTCTTGTCCTTCTTGCCCGCATGGACGGGCACCCAGTCCGGCTTGAACTCGAGCATGATGTGGACCAGCTCGGGCGCCTGGGGAAGCGGCGTGTCGATGGCCGACGCGAACGGATGGATGAGCTCCGGCCACGTCGGGTCATACAGCCACAGCGCGGAGCCGCAGCGGCCACAGAAGTGGCGCTGCCCCTTGCTCTGGTGCGCCTTCGCGTCCTCTGGATTCTGGATGCGCGCCCGGTACACCTTGACGTGCTGCTGGCCGCGCACCTTGAGCGAGCGCGCGTCCCCCGACAGGTTGATGGCGAAGCCTCCGCCCCCTTGTGTCTTGCGGCACACGGAGCAGTAGCACCGCATGAAGGGAAACGGGTGATGCGTCTCCACGCTGAACCGCACGCCGCGACAGTGGCAGGAGCCTTCGAGCTTCATCACGGGTCCTTGGAGAAAATGGGCACGCGCTACGGCCCCAAGCTATTCAGCGCGCCGCGGGCCGGCATGCCGTCCTTGCCGTTCCACCCGCCGCCCACGTCGAAGCGCTCGGCATGGCCGAAGTCACCGGCGCATCCCAGCAGCACGTGGCGCAATTTTCCGCTGATGTCCGACATTTGACCCGACACCTTCCAGGAATGCCGTGAATGCTCGGCTCTGGCGCAGTTCGCGGAGGTGCGCGGCACGCGGTAGAACGCCGGCATGTCGGACTCGGACGACTTCCGCCTCAATGCGTTGGCGCGCTACCGCAAGACGTCGAGCCAGCTCGCGCTGGAGGTCCACAGCCATTGCGAGGTGCCCGCGGGCTGTGGCGGTGTGGTGCTTCGCTGGCGAAGGCCCGGTGCATCCATCGGCCTGTCGCTGTTCTCCTACGTGAATGGCGTCCCGGACGGCGGCCTGTTCCTCGATGGGAATCCCCTCGTGGAGCAACGGGTGCTCGTCACCCCGGGTGCTCACGTCCTGTCATTTGAAGTGAACCGTCCCGGGGACAAGGGCTTCGTCCTGATGCAGGCCCGCCTGGATCCGGAGATCGCCAGCGCGGTCCACCCGAAACTGGCATCCGCTCCGGATGGCCGATGGAAGGCCACGACACGGCCACCTCCCGAAGGCTGGCGCCTACCGGACTTCGCCGACGCGGGCTTCGCGCCGTTGGTGCAACGGCCCGTTCCCGAACCGAAGACGAACGAGCGCTGGCGGTGGCAGATGATCAAGGACGACGCCACGGGCCTGGGCCTGGCATCGAGCGCCACGAAGGCCTGGGTGCGGTGGTCCTTCCACGTGGACGACGAGGGCTTCAAATGAGCCGCCCTTCCCTGGTGCTCATCCCGCAGCACTTCGGCGCCCTCCTCTTCGACCGGCGCTCCTCTCGCTACATGCCGTTCGACGCCCCCGCGGCGGCCGTGCTGACCCGGCTCACCGAGCACACCGCGGACGACGTCATCGGTGATGCGGAGGCTGACGACCGGGACGCCGTCATCGGGCTCATCCAGCACCTGTCGATGAAGGGCTACCTCCGGATGGACGGCCGGCTCGCGGCGGCTCGCATCGACCGGGCGCCCCCACCCGACCACCTGCTGGGCCCGCTCGCCGTCCACCTGGAGGTCATTGGCGCGTGCAACCTCACGTGCACGCACTGCTTCGCGGGGGAGCTGCCGCGCAATCAATCCCCGCTCTCCGTGAAGGAGATGGACGCGCTCTTCGCGCAGCTCGCCGGACTGGGCAGCTTCCGGCTGGGACTCACCGGCGGCGAGCCGCTGATGCGCAAGGACCTGCTGGACATCCTCGACGCGGCGACGGGCCACGGCCTCCATCCCTGCATCACCACCAACGCGCTGCTCGTCGACGAACGGTGGGCGCGTGAGCTCGGCAAGCGCGAGCTGGTGTGGCTGAACGTGTCGCTGGAAGGCGCCCAGGCGGGGACGAACGATGCCGTGCGGGGCGCTGGTGTCTTCGACCGGGTGATGGAGAAGCTCGCGCTGCTCGGCCAGCATGCGCGCTTCACCCTCGCCTTCACACTGACGCGCGACAACGTGGCGGAAGTCGAGGCCTGCGTCGAACTGGCCCGGCGGGTGGGCGCGCATACCGCCGTCTTCCGCCCGCTGTACCCCGTCGGCACCGCCACCCGGCACCCAGAGCTGATGCCCACGTTCGACGGCTACGTGGGCGCACTCGCGCGGCTGGAGCGCGTCGAAGCCAATTCGGACCTCTTCGCGTTGGACCCCTTCAGTCCTTCGGCGCGCGAGGAGCTGCGCGGCGTCGTGACGGAAGGCCCGGGCTGCGGGGCCGCGAACACGGTGGCCTCCGTCTCCGTCCAGGGCAACGTGAATCCGTGCAGCTTCCTGGGCCGGGCCTTCGAGTCCGGCAACATCCGAACGCGCCCCTTCGAGGACATCTGGCGTGACGGCCAGGCCTTCCAGCGCCTCCGCGCGAAGCAGACGGGAGACCGCTTCACCGGGGGCTGCCGCGCGCGTGCGCAGTTCTACAATGGCTCCGCGTTCGCGGAGGACCCCTGGCAAGCCCAGTCCCTGGGAGCTGCCACGGAGTCACATCCACTGCCCGTGCTCGGCGCGGAGCGGGGCCAGGGGGGCGCATGTCGGTAATCCAAGCCGCGCTGGGGAAAGCCCGGGTCCAGCGCACCAGTGGAGACCTGGAAGGCGCCGCCGCGACGCTGGACGCGGTGGCCTGGCAGGCACGCGAGGACGTCCTGCCGCTACTCCAGGACGTGTTGGAGCAGCTCACCGTCATCGAGAACGGCTTCGTGTTCCGCTATGTCCCCGCGGGCACGTTCATCATGGGCAACGACGAAGGAGAACCCGACGAGCGCCCCGCCCACGCGGTGACGTTGTCCGCGTTCTGGATGAGCGACACGCCGCTGTCCTGGAGCGCCTTCGCTCGCCTCCTGGATTGGCCCGAACCGCCCGAGTTCCCCACGAACGAACAACTCGACGGATTCGCCGACAGCTTCTCGTACTTCAACGACTCGAAGATTCGTCTGCAGTACTGCGAGAACGACACCCTGCAGGCCAGTGACTGGCACGCCCACGCCAGCCACACGCGATGGGAAACCGGCGACGGCGTCATCAAGACCTCACAGGAATTGTTCGGCACGCCAGCGCGCGCGGGCGAGGGCCCGCTGCGCTTTGACCGGAAGCCCATGGTCGCGGTCGCCCCTTCGCTCGCGGAACGGTTCGCGCGGCGCTTGAGCACGCCTTCCGTCACCTATCGCCTGCCCACCGAAGCCGAATGGGAGCGCGCGGCGCGGGGCTGCTTCCGTGGCGCGGCGTACCCATGGGGGAACGAACCTCCCGATGCGAGTCGCGCGGACTTCGACCGCTTCAATGACTTCTCGCTCCGCCCCATGCGCGCCTTCCCGCCCAACGACTACGGCCTCTTCGGCATGGCGGGCGGCGTGAGCCAGTGGTGCCAGGACCACTACGACGCCGGCTATTACCGGCGCTCGCCGAAGACGTCCCCTGTCTGCGTGCTGGGCGAGGACATCCCCGAGCGCGTCCACGTCCTGCGAGGCGGCTCGTGGGCGGACTGCGCGGACGCGCTGCGGGTCAGCTTCCGCTCCGCGAGCGACACCGGGGCGACGCCCAACATCGGCATCCGCCTGGTCCGGGTTCCCTCGCGGAGGTGAGGCCAGCGGCTTGTGCGCCGCCCTACCCCACGGCGGCGACCGGCGCCGCGTCGGCGGTCTCCGGAAGCGCGTCGAAGCTCTCGAACGGGTTCTCCAGCATCTCCCGGAGCGTGTTGGCGAGCACGCCCGCGTGGAACCCGTCGATGAAGCGGTGGTCGAACGTCGCGTTGATGTTCATCACCTTGCCCGGCACCACCTTGCCGTCCTCCACCACGGGCACCTCCTTCACCGCGCCGGGCGCGACGAAGATGGGCACGCGCGTGTACGGCGCCAGCGGAACGTAGGCCGTGTCCAGCCCCAGCGAGCCCACGTTGGTGATGATGGCGGACCCGAAGGCGTCCTTCGGCATGCCGAACCGGCTCATGTCCAGGTTCAGCGTGTACATGAAGAAGGACAGCAGCCACGTGAAGGTGTTGAGGAACAGGTAGGGAATCTTCTGGATGGTGCCCTTGCCCTTCTCCAGGGCCACGTCCCGACGCTCGCGCACGCGGCGCACCGCCTCCTCCAGGTCGTTGGCAATCTCCTTCAGGTTCTTCTTGTCCGCGTCCTCGATGCGGGCCGACGTGAGGTCCACCTTTCCGCCGTCCGTCTGGACGACGAGCGTGGACAGCGTCACGCGCTGGCGCAGGTAGATGCGGTTGAAGCGGAGGATGGCGTTCGCGTCCGGGCAGCGCCGCAACGCCTCGCCCATGGCCTTGGCCACCAGGTGCGTCACCGTGAGCCGCACACCCGTGCGCTGACGGAAGGCCTCGATGTAGGCCATCGCCTTGTCCATGCGGACGGTCAGCGTTCCGTAGACGGTGGGGTCGTACGCCGTCTTCCAACTTCCAATCGCAAGCTTGCGAAAGCTCGACAGGTCCCGCTTGGGGATCAACTCCAGATGCGCCATGGCCCCAGTGTCGCCGCTTGGCCCACCCCATGGGAAGGGCGGGTCCCCCGGCTGACGCCTATGCCCGCCGCGGACTCAACATGACGCACCGGGTCGCCGTTCAAACCCGATCGGAACGGGGTCCGGACGCGGAGGCTCATCCGGCTTTTCAGGAACAACCCTGCCGGTGGGCCGCTCCCCCCACGGGCTGCCGGAGCGAGGAATTCACCGGAAGTATAAAATTCGCGGCATTCATTGCCTGCCATGCTCTCTGTGGACGTCAATTCCAAGCAACGCCAATCGATTCTCGGGAGAGGTCGGGAAGACCCATTTACATTCGGTGCCCGGGCGGAAGACCATACGCACTCCATGGCTGGCTTCCGCTTTTGTTCCGCCCTCTTGCTGATGTTTGCCCTCACGTCCTCGGCCCACGCGGCCGAGGCGGGACCTCCTGTCAACGTGCTCGACGGGTGGCGCTTCCGATGGGGTGACTCCCCCGTGGGCTCGGATGGCACGCCCCTGTGGGCGAAGGAAACGGGGGATTCGAAGGAGTGGCGGACCACGCCCGCGCTCACGGCGCCAGAGGGTCGCGGCGACCACAAGTTCATGTGGCTCAGCATCCCCATCCCCGACGGCGGCTGGACGGACCCCGCGCTGTACCTGGGCGAAATCACCCACGCGCTCGAGGTGTACGCGGACGGCCAGCGCATCTACACGAGCGGCAAGATCCGGCCGGACAGCTACGAGGTTGGCGAGAACCTGTCCTGGCACATCGTGCCCCTGCCGCGCGACGCGCAGGGCAAGCGCGTGCTGCTGCGCATCCAGTCCAGCAATCCCAACATCGGCGTGTCCCAGGCCGCGCAGGTGGGCTCGAAGTATGACCTGCTGGTCTACGTGACGCGCCAGGGCCAGGCGCCCTTCGTCATCTGCTGCCTGCTGCTGGCGGTGGCGCTCGGCGCGGGTGGCGCCTTCGCGCTCCACTGGCGGCGCCGGATGCTGGCGGGCCTGGCGGTCTCCGCGGCCAGCGGCGGCCTGATCCTCCTGGGCCTGAGCGGCATGCCCACGGCGCTGTGGGGATCGTCCGCCGCCGCCACGCTGGGCACCACGGTGGGCATCTTCCTGCTCGTCGCCGGTCTGATGGAGTTCGTCTCGGACGCGCTGCTCGACAACCGGCGCGGCTGGTTCCAGAAGGCGGCCATGGTGTTCTCGCCCGTGGCGGGCGTGTGCGCCCTGGCGACGCTCCTGGACCTGGGCATCGGGCAGCGCATCCTCGTGCCCTTCCTCCCCATGGCGATGGTGGTGCTGCTGGTGGTGCTCTCGGTGGCCATCACCCAGGCGTGGTTGGGCAACCCGGACGCGCGCCTCTTCGTCGGAGGCTTCGCGGGGCTCGTCCTCTCCATCGTCCTCACCGTCCTCCCCGTCATCGGCCTGGTGGGCTGGTCGCTGGGCAACGTCACGCACTGGGGCTACGTCGCGCTGACGCTGTCGCTGCTGGGCATCGTCACCCGCCGCTCCATCATGGTGGTGCGCACGCTCGAAGCGCACACCCACCAGCTGGAGGCGCGCGCGCAGGAAGTGCGCAACCTGGCCGAGCGCATGGGCAACGGCGCCGGCGAGCTCGCCACGGTGGTGCAGCAGCTCCGCTCGTCCAGCGACGAGCAGACCGAGGGCGTCAGCCGTCAGGCCGTAGCGCTCCAGGAGGCGGAGCAGACGGTGAAGGAGATCCGCCGCAGCTCGCAGATGACGGCGGAGAAGGCCAGCGCGCTCGCGGCTTCCGCGGAGAGCGCCGAACAGGTGGGCCGCGAGGGAACGGCCGCATTGGAGCGCACGCTGTCGGACCTGGCGGCCATCCGCACCGAGGTCTCCGACATGGCCCGGCGCATCTTCGCGCTCGACGAGCGCACCCGCGAGGTCTCCGGCATCGTGGACTCCGTGAAGGACCGGCGGACCAGTCCAACATGCTGGCCATCAACGCCGCCATCGAGGCGGCGCGCAGTGGGGAGAGCGGCCGTGGCTTCGGCGTGGTGGCCCGGGAGATGCGCGGCCTGGCGGATCAGTCCATCCAGGCCACGCACCGCATCCGCGAGGTGCTCGACGGCGTCAGCAACAGCATGCGTGAGGCGGCCCGCTCCAGTGAGAAGGGCGACGAGCGCGTGCGGATGAGCCTCGACGCCGTGCGGACCTCCAGCGCGCAGTTCCAGCAGCTGGCCGACATCATCGGCGACACCAGCTCCAGCGTGCGGCAGATCACCGCCGCCGTCAGCGCGCAGGATGCGGGCACCCACCAGATGGCCCAGGCCATCCAGGAGCTGTCCGGGCAGATGCAGCGCACGCTGAAGACGGTGCAGGAGACACAGGAAGCCACCCGCTCCGTGCAGTCGCTCGCGGAGAGCATGTCCGGCATGGCCAGCCAGACGCTCAAGGCGGAAGGGCTGTCCGTGCCCGCGGCACAGGCGCGCTGATTCCGCGGCCTTCACCTCCGAGCCCGACGGCCTTCACGGCCACGGCTCGGAGGCTCCGGCGGGCGCTGGATGCTCAGCCCAGCGCATCCTCCAGGAAGGGCGCGGTCTGGCTGAAGGGCAGGCCCACCACCTCCTCCGGTGGGCCCGCCACCACCACCCGCCCGCCCTTGTCCCCAGCGCCCGGGCCCATGTCGATGACCCAGTCGCTCGCGGCCACCACGCGCATGTCGTGCTCGACGAGGATGACGGTGTTGCCGGAGGCCACCAGCCCCTCCAACTGCGTCATCAGCTTGTCCACGTCGGAGGGGTGCAGGCCCGTGGTGGGTTCGTCCAAGACGTACAGCGAGCTGCCGCGCTGGGCCCGCTGAAGCTCCGTGGCCAGCTTGATGCGTTGGGCCTCGCCGCCGGACAACTCCGTCGCGGGCTGCCCCAGCCGCAGGTATCCCAACCCCACCTCCCGCAGGACCGCGAGCGGCCGCTGCACCAGCGGGTCCTCGCTGAAGAAGTCGTGGGCCGCGTCCACCGGCATGCCCAGCACCTCGGCGATGTTCTTGCCCCGGTACTGAATCTCCAGCGTCTTGGCGTTGTAGCGGGCCCCCTGACACGTGGGGCACGGCGCGTAGACGCTGGGCAGGAAGAGCAGCTCCACGCTGACGAAGCCCTCGCCTTCGCACGTCTCGCAGCGGCCCTTCGCCACGTTGAAGGAGAAGCGTCCCACGTCATAACGCCGGGAGCGTGCGGCGGGCGTCGCGGCGAAGCGCTTGCGGACGTTGTCGAACAGCCCCGTGTACGTCGCCAGGTTGGAGCGCGGCGTGCGTCCAATGGGCTTCTGGTCCACCTGCACCAGGCGCTTGATGCCCTCCATGCCGGAGACAATCCTGCCGCCGGTGGTGTGGATGACCGTGCGCTCCAGCGCCTCTCCCTCGTCCTCGTTCTCCGGCACCGCGTGGCCCAGGTGTCCGGCCACCAGCTCCACCAGGACCTGGCTCACGAGGCTCGACTTCCCGGAGCCGGAGACGCCCGTCACCGTGGTGAGGACACCCAGCGGGATGTCGACGTCCAGTTCCTTCAG
Source organism: Myxococcus sp. MxC21-1 (assembly GCF_032612255.1). Classification (NCBI taxonomy): domain Bacteria; kingdom Pseudomonadati; phylum Myxococcota; class Myxococcia; order Myxococcales; family Myxococcaceae; genus Myxococcus; species Myxococcus sp. MxC21-1. The sequence goes on along the minus strand of NZ_CP123278.1, from coordinate 3,922,654 downwards.
GTTGTTGCGCGACACGCCCTGCAGGCGCAGCCAGCCCTTGGGCGAACGCCGCGTGCCGCGGTGCTTCTCCGCGTCGCCGAAGAGATAGCGCCGCGTCCGGGACGCCTTCACCGCATTCAGGCCCTCGAGCGGACCGCTGTAGAGAATCTGCCCGCCCTGCGCCCCCGCGTCGGGCCCCACGTCGACAATCCAATCCGCGTGGCGGATGACATCCACCTCGTGCTCCACCACGAACAGCGAGTTGCCTGAGCCCTTGAGCTGGTCCAGGGCCTTCAGCAGCGCCGCGGTGTCCGCGGGGTGCAGCCCAGCGGACGGCTCATCGAGCACGTACACCACGCCGAACAGGTTGGAGCGCACCTGCGTGGCCAGCCGCAAGCGCTGGAGCTCGCCGGGAGACAGCGTCGGCGTGCCGCGCTCGAGCGACAGGTAGCCCAGGCCCAGCTCCGTCAGGACGTTGACGCGCGCCAACACGTCGTGGGCGATTCGCTGGGCCACCAGCGCCTTCTCCGGATGGGCACGGGCAAGCGCCGCCACGTCCTTGGCCGTCCCATCCGCCACGGGCGCGAGCAGGTCCGTGAGTTCACTGAGCGGCAGACGCGACAGCTCGCCGATGTCGAGCCCCGCGAAGGTGACGGACAGGGACTCGCGGCGCAGGCGCTTGCCGTGACATTCGGGGCAGTCGCCGCTCACCATGTACTGCGAGACGCGCCGCTTCATCAGCGCGCTCTGCGTGGTGGCGAAGGTCTGGAGCACGTAGCGCCGGGCGCCCGTGAAGGTGCCCATGTAGCTGGGCGGCTCCTTGCGCTTGAGGGCCCGCTGCGTCTCGGCCGGGGTGAAGCCCGCGTAGACGGGCACCGTGGGCTGCTCGTCCGTGAAGAGAACCCAGTCGCGGTCCTTCTTCGGCAGCTCCCGCCACGGCCGGTCGACGTCGTAGCCGAGCGTCACCAGGATGTCGCGCAGGTTCTGGCCGTGCCACGCGGGCGGCCAGGCGGCAATCGCCCGCTCCCGGATGGTGAGCGAGTCATCCGGCACCATCGACTTCTCGGTGGCGTCGTAGATGCGGCCCAGCCCGTGGCACTTGGGGCACGCGCCCGCGGGCGTGTTGGGCGAAAAGGCATCCGAATCCAGGTGCGGCTGGCCGCGTGGATACGTGCCCGCGCGCGAGTACAGCAGCCGCAACGAGTTCGCCAACGTCGTCACGCTCCCCACGGACGAACGCGTGGTGGGCGCGCCCCGGTGCTGCTGGAGCGCCACGGCAGGGGGCAGCCCGTCGATGGCGTCGACCTCCGGCACACCCGCCTGGTCGATGAGACGGCGCGCATAGGGGGCCACGGATTCGAAGTACCGCCGCTGCGCTTCCGCGTAGAGCGTGCCGAAGGCCAGCGACGACTTGCCCGAGCCCGACACGCCGGTGAACACGACGAACGCGTCGCGCGGAATCCGGACGTCGACGTTCTTCAGGTTGTGCTGGCGGGCGCCGCGCACCTCCACGAAGCCCTGCTCGGCGGAACCGGTTGCATCTGGGTGCTGCTTCGAACGACGAGCCCTGGCCATAGGCCCCACGCTGAGTTGTCGGAAGGGATGAAATCCGGCGGCGTTGTACCCGAGGCGGATGTGGGAGACACGCGCGAACACGGACCCCGGTCCCAGGCTCGACGAACGCTCCCTGACTCACCGGCCAGGCAGTGTCAGCAGCACCCGCGCGCCCGGGCCCGGGCTCTCCACCACGCGCGCGTCGCCGCCATGGCCCCGCGCCACCTCGCGCACGAGACTGAGTCCCAGCCCCACGCCCCCGCGTCCCGCTCCAGGCGGTGGAAGGGCGTGAAGACGTCCTCTCGGTGCGTCTCCGGGATGCCGCGCCCCTCGTCCTGGACAGCGACTTCCCAATGCGCGTCCCGGTGCGCCAGCTCCAGCCGCACCTCGGACCCACGAGGCGCGTAGCGGAGGGCGTTGGCCAGCAGGTTGTCCACCGCTCGACGAACGGCCATCGCATCCATCCGGCAGTCGGCCTCGTCGGGGCCCACCACGCGCAGCGACACACCGCGCCGGTCCGCCTCCGCCCATGCCCCCGCGGCGGCTTCGTCGAGCAGCCCGCGCAAATCCCCCTGCTGCAAATCGAGGGCGCCGCCCGCCGCCGACAGCTCCAGCAGCGCACCGGCGACGCTGGCCAGCCGGTCCACCTCGCGCCGGTTCTCCTCCAGCACGGTGCGCAACTCCTCCGCGCCACGCTCGCGCCGCAGCGCCAGGTCCAAGCCGGTGCGCATGAGGGCCAGCGGCGTGCGCAGCTCGTGCGCGGCGCGCGCGATGAGGCGTTCTTGCGCTTCACGCGCCGCGCGCACGCGCACCGCGGCCTCGGTCAGCGCCAGGCGCACCTCCATGATTTCGTCCCGGGGCTCATCCACGGGCACGGGGGCCACCATGCCTCCGTCGCGCGAGCGGGCCACCTGGTCCGCGATGCCGTGAAGCCGTCGCGCCAGCCCCCTCGCCTGCCAGCCCTGGATGCCAATCAGCACCCCGCCCAGGAGCAGCGCCAGCACGGTGGCGACGGAGGTGAAGGTGCCCACCGCCTGGTCCACCGTCCCCAGGGACGCCACCAACTGCAGGACATGGGGCACGCCCTTCGGCGAGCGTACCTGCACCGTCAGCACGCGAAGCCGCAGGCCCGTGCCCAGGCGCTGCGTCTCCAGCCGCGACGTGGGCCCGTCCTCGGGTAGCACCCGTTCGTAGACGGTGGGTGACTCGGGCGGGAAGACGGAGAGCAGCGTCCCATCCGGGCCATAGAGCCGGGTCGCGGGGACGAAGGCACGCACCTCTCCCGCCAACGGGGAGGGCTCCACGTGCAGATGCGGCCGCCCATCCGGAGCGTCGAAGAGGCTCACGCTCTCCGCCGCGGCTTGCGACAGCAGGGCTTCGTCCAGGGTCCGCTCGAGCACCACGCGGAACACCTGGACGGCCACGCCCAGCGCGGCGACCACCGCCACCACGGGCACCACCGCGCCCCACAGCCACATCCGCCGGACCAACCTCACCGAGCGCCCTCAATCACCAACCGGAAGCCCACCCCACGCACCGCCTGGATGGTCACCCCTTCCGCGCCCACCTCGGTCAGCTTCGTGCGCACGTAGCCCACGTAGACGTCCACGATGTTGGGAGGCCCATCGAAGCTGGGGCCCCACACCTTCGCCAGCAGGCTGGAGCGGGTGTGGACTTCGCCCGCGCGCGAAGCCAATTCCCCCAGCAGGGCGAACTCACGGCCCGTCAAGGCCACCTCACGGTCGCCACACGTCAACATCCGCCGCCGGGCATCGATGTGGATGGCCCCTCCGCCCCAGGACTGCGTCTGGCCCTCGGAGCGGCGGTGCAGTGCCTCCAGGCGCGCGAGCAGTTCCTCGAAGGCAAAGGGCTTCACCAGGTAGTCATCCGCGCCAGCGCGCAGGCCCGTCACCCGCTCCCCCACCGTGCCGCGGGCGGTGAGCATCAGCACCGGCGTCATCAAGCCGCGTTCGCGCCAGCGCCGCAGCAGCGCCACGCCATCCATGCCGGGCAGGGCCCAGTCGAGGATGATGGCGTCGTAGGCCACCTCGCCTGCCTGGTCGAGCGCGTCCTCCGCCGTGCGGCAGGTGTCCACGAGGTGGCCCTCTTCCCCGAGCCCCCGCCGGAGCAGGTTCGCCATCCGCTCCTCGTCTTCCACCAGCAGCAGCCTCACGGCACCGGCCTCCTTCACCCCATCATGCACGCGCCTGCGTGCGCGTCCTACCCGCGAACCATGGGTAGAGTGTGGGGAGGATGACCAGGGTCAGCAGCGTGGAGGTGACGAGCCCACCCACCACCACCGTGGCCAGGGGCCGCTGCACCTCGGCGCCCACCCCGCGAGCGAGCATCATCGGGATGAAGCCCAGCGCCGCCACCAGCGCCGTCATCAGCACGGGCCGGGCCCGCTCGCGGGCCGCCATCACCACCGCCTCACCGGGAGAATGGCCGTCCGCTTCGAGCCGCTGTTCGCGCGACATCAGCACGACGCCGTTGAGCACCGCGATGCCGGACAGCGCGATGAAGCCCACCGCCGCGGAGATGGACACGGGCAGGTCCCGAGCCGCCAGCGCCATCATCCCGCCCACGCACGCGAAGGGGACGTTGGCGAAGATGGCCAAAGCGGGACGCATGCGGCGGAAGGCGAACAGCAGCACGGCGAAGATGAGGAAGGCCACGGCGGGAAGCACCAGCGAAAGCCTTTGCCGTGCCTCCGTCAAGGTCTCGTACTGACCGCCCCACTCGAGCCGATAGCCATCAGGCGGAGTAAGCGCCTGCTCCACGCGGCTCCGTGCCCGCTCCACCACCGTCCCCAGGTCCGCGCCTCGCACGTTGAAGCCCACCACCAGCCGGCGCTGGCCCCCTTCCCGGCTCACCAGCCCGGGCGAGGAGGTCAACCGCACGTCCGCCACGCGGGAGAGCGGCACCAGGCCTCCCGTCTCCGTGGGGAGGGGCAGCTCGGCCAGGGAGAAGGCATCGGACGCGCCCGTCAACCGCAGGACGATGGGCACGCGCACCGCCCCATCCCAGGTGGCGCCCACCTCCACGCCACTGCGCACCGCGCTCACCGCCTCCAGCACATCGACCGCGCCCAGGCCCGCGCGGGCCGAATCGAGCGGGCGAGGCGTCACCTCGAAGAGCGGCACCTCGGGCGGAGCGAGCACGCGCACGTCCACCGCACCTGGTTCCTGGCTCAGCAACGCCGCGGCCCGGCGAGCCAGGAGCCCGAGTTCGGTCAGGTCCTCGCCGTAGATGCTGAGCGCCACGTCCGTCACCGCGCCCCCGAGCAGTTCGTTGAAGCGCATCTGGATGGGCTGCGTGAAGGCCGGGTCTCCACCCGGGACACGGGCTTCCAGCACCTGCCCCATCTCCTCGATGAGCGACTCACGGGTGAGCCCGGGCCGCCACGCGTCCCTCGGCGCCAACGACACGAAGACGTCCGCCATCTCCAAGCCCATGATGTCCGTGGCCACCGCGGGGCTGCCCACGCGCGAGACGACCTGGCGGACCTCCGGAATCGCTTCGAGCAGGACTCGCTCCAGCCGGCCCGCTTCGCTCACCGCCGCGTCCAGGCTGATGTCGGGGACACGCGTGGTTTGAATCACCATGTCGCCTTCGTCCAACTGCGGCGTGAACTCCGTGCCCGCGCGAGCGAAGATCCACCCACCCACGGCCAACAGGAACACGGCCACGGCGGCCACGGGCACGCGCCTGCGCACGCTCTGACGCAACGCCGGGGCGTAGAGACGCTCGAACCAGCGGACCAGCAGTGGCTCACGCGCGGGGACGTGCTCGGGGCGGATGAGCCAACTCGCGGCGGCGGGGATGAAGGTCAACGACAGCAGCAGCGCGGTGGCCAGCGCGAAGACGACGGTCATCGCCATGGGCCGGAACATCTTCCCGTCCACGCCTCGCAGGGACAGGATGGGCAGGTACACGAGCAGGATGATGAGCACGGAGAAGAAGACGGGGCGGGCCAGGGACACGGCCGTCTCCTCGACATGCTCACGGGGCGGCCGCTTCTTCTCCTCCGGCGACAGATGCGCCAGCCGGTGGAACAGGCCCTCCACCATCACCACCGCGCCATCCACCAGCAGGCCGAAGTCGATGGCTCCCAGGCTCATCAGGTTGCCCGGGATGTCCAGCGCCACCATGGCGGTGGTCGCGCCCAGCATGGACAACGGAATGGCCGAGGCGACGAGCAGGCCCGCGCGCACGCTGCCGAGCAACAGGAAGAGGACGCCCACGACGAGCAGCCCTCCTTCCAGCAGGTTCTTGCCCACGGTGCGCACCGTGCCGCGCACCAACGTGGCGCGGTCGTAGACGACGTCCAGTCGCACGTCCTCGGGCAGCAGCGCTCGCACATCGGGGAGCGCGTCGGAGATGGCGCCCGTCACGGCGAGCGCATTGGCATCCCGGAGCATCTGCACCATGACGTAGACCGTCTCGCCGCGCCCATTGGAGGTGGCGCTGCCAATGCGAGGCAGCGCGCCTTCGGTGACCTCGGCCACGTCGCCCAGGCGCACGGCCATGGCCCCAGGCCGGGGAATCAACGCCTCCGCCAGGTCAGCCGGCGCCCGAGGCCGCGCCACGGCGCGAATCAGGACGTGGCGCTCTCCGACCGGAAGGCTCGCGCCCGGAGCGCTGCCGGTGGCTCGCTCCAGCGCGTCACGCAACTGCGCGAGCGTCACGCCCCGCTGGGCCAGCCGCACCGCGTCCGCGCGCACCTCCAGCGTGCGCTGGTGGCCGCCCCAGCTGTTGACCTCCACCACGCCCGGCACCGTACGCAGACGGGGCGCCACGCGAATCTGCGTCAGCTCGAGCAACTGCGCGCCCGTGCGCTCCGGCGAGGACAGCGTGAAGTGGAAGACTTCGCCCAACCCACCGGTGAGCGGCCCCAGCTCCGGTGGGTCCACACCCGGGGGCAGCGTGGAGCCGAGCACGTTGAGGCGCTCCTGCACCTGCTGCCGGGCCCGGTACGGGTCCACGCCGTCCTCGAACACGGCGGTGACGGAGGAAAGGCCATAGCGGGACAGGCTGCGCTGCTCCTCGAGTCCGGGCATGCCGCCCAGGGCCACCTCCACCGGCCGCGTCACCAGCCGCTCCACCTCCTCGGGCGTCAGGCCGGGCGCACGCGTGAGAACGAGCACCTGGTTGGTGGTGATGTCCGGCATCGCGTCCAGCTCCAGGCGGAGCGACACCGCGACGCCCGCCAGCGCGAGCACGCCCGTGAGGGCCAGGACCCAGACCCGGTGACGCACCGACCAGCGCACGAGGGCTTCAATCACGGCGTCACCTCATCGCCGGCCCCCGCCTGAGACTCCAACAGCAGCGCCGCGCCGTCAGCGGCGACCGCGTCCCGGGCAGACAGCGGCCCTTTCACCAAGGCCTCCGCGCCGGAGGTGGCCAGCACCTCTACCTCCCGGCGCACGGGCTGCCCCTCACCGCCGCGCGTGAAGACGACCGTGCGCGCACTGTCGAAGGCCAGAGCGCGTGCGGGGACCAGCACCGTGTCCTCGCCCGCCGCGGCCTGGATGCGCAACCGGCCGCCCTGCCCAGCGCGCAGCACGGCGGCAGAGTCCTCTGGCTCGAACCACGCGCGCCACGTTCCATCCGCGACGTCCACGACCGGGGACTGGCCCACCCACCGAACCGGAACAGCGATGCCCTGGGCCGACACGAAGGCGAAGCTGGCGCCCTCGGGAGGACGCACGGACAGCCGGGCCTCCAGGCGCGCGGGACCGTCGGCGGCCACCCGCACCAAGGCGGCGCTGGCCTCCGGCTGCATCTCCCCCAGCACCGCGCGCACCTCGGTGACGATTCCTCCGATGGGGCTCTTGAGCCAGACGGTGCCGCGCTCCGCCACGCCCCGGGCTTCCCCGGGAGCGATGCCCGCCACACGCAACACCGCGTGCGCCGCGACCAGGGCGGCGCGGGCCTCGGCCTGTTGCGTCTGGGCGTCGGCCAGGTCGGGCAGCTTCGCCAGGCCCTGGGCATGAAGCGCCTCCAGGCGTTCCACCTGCCGCGAATAGGCCTCCAGTCGCAGCGAGGCGGCGCTGGCGGCCCCCGCCGCCTCCACCACCTCCGGCATCAGCACCTCCACCAGCGGGTCTCCCGCCTTGACCTGCTGACCCGGCCGCGCGCGCACCTGCTGCACTCGGGCGCGGAACGGCGCGGAGAGCGCGGCGACGGCGTCCGGGCTGGACAGCACCAGCGCGGGGGCCTCCGCCAGGGCCACGCGAGACGCCGCGCGCACGGGCACCCACGCCGAAGCCGCGGAGGCGCGCGCGGGGGCGGCGGTGGAGGAACCTCCGCGGTGGAGGAACCGGACGTGCACGCCCCGGACAGGACGAGCATCGGCACAGCGACGAAACGACGGACGAAGGGCGTCATGGCAGAGCGGAGAGCAGGAGGTGGAGCCGCGCGGCGGCGAGCGAGGCTTCGCCGCGGGCGAGCGCGAGCCGGATGTTGGCGGCGGCCCGGGCGCGGCGGGCGCGCAGGACGTCAGGCAGCGTGCTCTGGCCCGCGCGCAGCAACACGTCGGCCAGCCGCGCGGCCTCTTCGGCCTTGGGCGCCAGGGACTTCTCGACGACGGAGAGCTGCGCCGCGGTGTGCTCGCGCTCACGGAACGCCAGGGCCAGCTCCGCGGCGGCGCGCAGCGCGGCTTCCTGGGCCTCGCCCTCCAGACGTTCAGCGGCGGCGAGGAGCGCGCCACGCTCGCGCTGACCCGCGTCGAACATCGGCGGCGTCACGCCCACCATCAGCAGGCCACTGAGCCCGCCGTAGTACTCACGCACGCCCTGCGCGCCCACCGTCACCTGCCAGCCCCGCGCGGCCCGGACCTCCGCCGCGCGGGCCCGCTCCGCCACACCCAGCAGGCGCCGGGCCTCCGCCTCTGGAAGCTCGGAGGCGCGCGCCAGCCACCGCGCTTCTTCGGAAGGCGGCGGCAATGCCACTTCCGGGAGGGCCTCCGCGACCACCAGGTGCGCATCGGGCTGACGGCCCACCAGTGCCGCCAACGACAGCCGCGCGTGGGTCACCTCCGCCTCGCGAGCCAGGAGCGCCAACTGGGCCTCGGCCTCGAACCCTTCCGCTTCGGCCAGCTCCAACCGGGTGGCGCCGCCCAGCGCCAGCGCATCCGCGACGGAGGTGCGCAGCGCACCCGCCAACGTCGCTTCCTGCTCGGCCGTCGCCGCGGCCTGCTGGGCCGACCAGAGCGTCAGCCAGGCCCGCGCCACCTCCAGCCGGCGGTTCAGCAGCGCGGCCACGGCTTCCCGCTCCAGCGCCCGGGTCTCCGCGCTCGCCGCGTCGCGCTGAGCCCCCGCCAGATTCGACAGGAAGAGCGGTTGCTCCACCGACACCGTCAGCTCGAAGCCTGGGCCCTCGGGCTGGGCGCGCCGCCCCGGCACCACGCTGAGCGTGGGGTTGGCGGCGAGCCACGGCAACCGCGCGTCCCACACACGCCGCGTTTCCACGGCGCGCGCCAGGCTCGCGGGCATCGCGGCTTTCGCGGCCAGCGCCTGGGACTCGGCGAAGGTGAGTGGAGGGGACTCTCGCGCCGGCGCCGCGGCGAGGAGTGTGACGAGAAGGACCCACATGCCGCGCACCCTAAGGAGGGCGCGCGCATGCCGCTTGAGGGCATCCTGAGAGAATTCTCAGAGAAGCCCTATGGGGTCTGACTGTTGCGCAGCGCGGCCGCCTGTCTGCACGCCACCAGCAGCATCACGGTGAACGTGGCCACCAGCACGAAGACCTCTTCCCAGTCGGCCAGCGGGTCCTCGTTCTCATTGAGCAGCGCCAGGCTGAGCAGGCACAGCACCAGGTGCACGGAGAACACGGGCAGGGACGCACGGCCCAGCGCCTCCAGCACGCGGGGGCGCAGCCAGCGAAACACCTTGGGGCTCAGCCAGCTCGCCAGCAGCGCCATGGCCAGGAAGTTCACCAGCCGCACGGGCGCCAGGGTCCACTTGTCGACGAGAGCGCCATACAGGTCCAGGTCGATGCTGAAGATGCCCACCTGGTAGCGCATCAGCAGCAACGCCACGCTCACCACCAGCGCCCCGCTGAGCAGCACGGGCGAGACGACCTCGCGCTTCTCCGGCGCCGTGGCACGGCCCACGCCCAGCCACACGCCCAGCACCCACAGGAACTGCCAGGCGAAGAAGTCGAAGGCCCCCGACAGCTCGATGCGCAGCGGCGGCCACGGCAGCACCGGGATGAACACCAGCAAATCGTAGAGCGCGCGCTTCAAGCCCAGCTGCGCCGACAACCACACCAACCCGCTCAGACACAGGATGCGCGTCCACCCCGCGGGCCCCCAGCAGGATGAAGGGTGTCAGCAACAGCAGGACGACATAGAGCGGGAGGATGTCGAGCAGCGGTGGACAGTAGAGCAGGAACAAGCTGCTCCACAGCGCGGTGAACGGGTCCTCGTGGAAGAAGCCCAGCAGGTTGTGGATGGCGGGACGGTGCGTCGCCATGCCCAACGTCCCGATGACCGCGAACGCGAAGGCCAGCAGCGCCACGTGGTAGCCGTAGACCTTGAGCGCCCGCTGCCAGAGGCTGCGCCACAGCACGTTCGGATCCGCCGCTTCAATCTTGTTGGCGTACACCACGCCCACGAGGAACGCGGACAGGAAGACGAAGCCCTCGGCCGCGGAGACGAATCCGAATGGCTGGTTGCTGATCGTGTTCAGTCGCGTCGGCAGGTGCGTCAGCGTCATCAACACGAGCAGGATTCCGCGCAGGCTGTCGAGCTCGGGTCTGCGATTCATGTGGACGAAGGTCGGCTTGAAGGGTTCTCGGGTCAGGTGGGCCGTTGAGGATGCCCTCAATGGAGGATTCCACACTGTCCATAACCCATTCCGACAGATTGGGCCCAACGCCCACACGCAGGGTTCCACCCTCCCAGGAATCTCCACGGCCCCATCGACGTCACCACACACGCAGTCTGTGTCACAGCGAGCACAGCGCACACGCACGCTCCGTAACTGGCTAGGCTGCGGACGCCTCGGGCCCACCGGGCGCCGCCGCCAGTGGCAGCGCATCCAGGTCAGGCCGCGCGGCTGCACGGCGGGCCGGTCATGGCCCTCTCACTGCCCGGTCTCGCCGGGTACAGGAGAACCTGGATGCTCACATCGAAGAATCCCCAGCGCTTTCTGCACGCGGCACTCCTCTGCGCCCTGTCCTGGAGCGGCCAGGCGATGGCCTCCGGCGCGGAGGAGCTTGCCCCCACCGACGCGAAGGCACGGATCCATCCCCAGAACGCGAGGGCCCTGTTGCGCGCGGAGCGCCTCCTCGCGTCCGAGCCCCACTTCCTCCCCCGCCCCTGCCTGACTGTCCCGGGATGATCGACCACGGCGTCGTCCGGCTCGGCGTCGCGCCCGCGGGGCACCTGAACCTCCCCTGCCCCACCAACACGGTCTCCAGCGGCACCTTCGGCACCCGCACGATTGGCTTGCGCTACCTCCCCACCAACGGCGAGGCCGCCGCGCCCGGGAGCGCGTGTGAGGGATGGGGCGTCGCGAGCGCCGACCTGGGCATCTCCGGCTACAGCTCCGCGGACTGCGGCGCGTCCTCCAACCTCACGGTGGAGATCAACGCGCCATCGCCCATCTCCACCATGTCGGTGGTGCGCGTGGGGAACACGTTCCGAGTGACGCACATCTACACGCCGTCGCCGGTGACGAACCATCTGTACCAGGTGGACGTCCTCATCGAGAACATCGGCACGGCCTTCATCTCCGACCTGCGCTACACGCGCGGCATCGACTACGACATCCTGCCCAACACCTTCTCCGAATACGTCACCGTCGCGGGCACCGCGGGCAACCCCTGGGTGGTGAGCGCGGTCGACAACAACTTCGTGTCACTGGACCCGCTGGCCATCAACTACTCGCTCATGGGTGGCACGGGTGACTTCACCAACGTGGGCCCGGGTGACCTGGGCGCGCAGCTCGACTTCCGGCTGGGCTCGCTCGCCGTCGGACAGGTCCGCTCCTTCCGGACGTTCTACGGCGCCGCGGGCAATCAGGCGGACGCGCTCAACGCCCTGTCGGCCGTGGGCGCGAGCACGTACTCGCTGGCCAAGGGAAATTGGAACGGCACCGGAGACCCGCTGAGCCCCACCGGCGCACCCGCGGGGACGTTCGGCGCGACCACCGGCCAGCCGAACACCTTCATGTATGGCTTCCGCCCGCCGGAGTCGCCGACGAGCTGCACGGTGGAGTGCCCCGGCATCCTGTCCCACGGTGTCTACACCGTGGACCACTCGGGCGACCTGGACCGCTGCGTGGTCAACGGCCAATACGCGAACAACACCGTGGCCGTCACCTACCTGTTCGGCGAACGCGTCGAGTTCACCTGCAGCGACTACGGCAGCCCGCATGGCAATCCGTGCAACGTCGGTCCCGGCGCCGACACCTGCAACCTGGCGGCCTTCCAGAGCCTGTGCAGCAGCCCGACCTTCGCGCAGTACTGCCTGTAAGCGGCCCCGCGCTCAGGCCTTCAAGCTCGACTGCGGCGGCGCGTCCGGAACGCGCCGCCGCAGGAGCGAAGCCCCCACCAACAGCGCGACGCCCGCCGCCACCGCCCCACTGGTGAAGGGCGCACCAGGCCCCAGCCGTGAGTAGAGGAAGCCGCTCCACACCGGCCCCACCACGCGCGCGAGCCCGCCCGCCGACTGCACCACGCCCAGCACCCCGCCGCGCAGCTCGCTCCCCGCGAACCCGGAGGCCAGGCTGGCCATCAGTGGCTGCAACAAGCCCGTTCCCGAGCCCACCAGCACCATGGCCAGCACCAACATGGCACCGTGGCCTGCGGCGGCGATGCACGTGAGCCCGGCCCCCATGCACGCGGCGCCCACCAGCACCAATGTCGTGTCCCGGACCCGGCGCGTCAGCCAGCCGATGACGAAGGCCTGAAGCACGAAGGTGACCAGGCCCATCAACGCGAAGAGCCGCCCGATCTCCTGTTCGCCCCAGCCGAAGCGCGCCTGGGCCAGCAGCCCCAGCGACACCTGGAGGTTCGTCATCCCGATGAACACCAGGAACGTCAACGCCAGCACCGCGCCCAGCCCGGGCCGGGCCAGGACGTCGGACAGCCGAACCCGGGGACGGCCTGGCTCCGCGTGCCGCTCCACCTGCGGGCGGTGTGTCTCCGGAAAGAAGAAGAGCACGCCGAGCATCGCCGCCGCCGCCATCACCGCGCCCGCCAGCGGTGGCGCCCAGGCGCCGTGCACATGGAGGAGGCTGCCGATGACGGGCCCCAGCACCATGCCCAGGCCAATGCCCGCGCCGACGAGCCCCATGCCCGCGGCCCGCCCTCGCTCGTCCGTGACGTCCGCCACCGCTGCCTGACACGCCGCCAGGTTGCCCGCGGTGGCGCCCGCGAGCAGCCGCGACGCGAACAACCACGGCAGCCATTGGACGTGGGTGGAGTACGCGAACAGGGCCATGGAGATCGCGTTGCCCAGCAGGCTCAGCAGGATGACGGGGCGGCGCCCCACCCGGTCCGACAGCCGCCCCAGCACCGGCGAGGCGACGAGCTGCGCGAGGGAGAACAACGCCAGCAGCACACCCGCCGTCGTGGCCGTCCCGCCCATGGACTCCACGTAGAACGGCAGCAACGGGATGATGAGGCCGAAGCCCACCAGGTCCAGGAACACCGTGACGAAGACGAGCGCCCGTACCCGTCGCTGCGCGTTCCGGGGCACGGGAGAAGTCCATGATGGCGGGGGCATGAGCCAGATGATTGACGGCCCCGCCCGCCAGGGGAACAGGTTTCGCGTCCGGCCCTGCCGCGGCGTCCAGGGGGTCCTGCGTGAACCGGGCCTGCGCCTATCAAGACGCCCTGCCCGCCAGGGTCCGCCTCAGCGCCGCTTCGCGGGAGGCGGGCCCACGGGCCTGGGGACCAGCAGGTCCTCGAAGAGGAGAACACCTGCTCCGCCCCGCGTTGGAGCGCCGGCACTCCGCTGTGCGCCCACTGTTCGAGCAGCCACCCATCCGTGGCCTGTCCGATGCCCATGAGGGACGTCAGCAGCAGGGACTCCGGCACATCGCCACGCACCGCGCCCAGCGCGCGCCCGTCCGCCAGGACGCGCTGGAACCACGCCACCAGCGGCCCTTCGAAGCGCAGCCACGCCTCCTGGAGCTTCGGATGGGTGCGCGCCTGCGACATGCTCCGGAGAAGCCGGGCCGAGCGCTCGTCGTTCACGATGTGCGTCGTCAGCGCGAAGTAACGCTCGCGCAGGGTGCGCCAGAAGCCGTCCGCGTCCGCGGGCCGCTGCCAGGCCCCGAATCGCTGCGCGAGCGTGTCCAACGTGAGGGCCAGCACGGCGGCATAAAGGTCGTCCTTGCCCTCGAAGTAGTAGTACGCGACCCCCTTCGAGAAGCCCGCGCGCTCCAGGATGCGGTTGTAGGAGGCCCCATCGAAGCCGTGCTCCGCGAACTCCTCTGCGGCCACGGCGAGGAGTGTCTGTCTGCGCTCGGGGTCGAGCCTGCTGGCGCGGGGACGGGGCATTGGACGCAGCGCTTCTATCAGGATGCGCCAGGCGTGTCGCCGAGCGCCGCGCGATGCAGCTGATGCCACGCGACGATGGCGCGGTCCGCCCGGATGAGCGTGCCGTGGGTCAGCGCACCGGAGCGAGGCAGGCTGGAGCGGACCATCCGGTAGTCGTCCGGCTGGATGAAGCGGAACTCGAACGCAATCGCCAGCCGGGCAGCGAGCCACCGGAGCCCCGGCAGCCGGACGTATTGCTGGCGGAAGCGCGCCGCGATCCACGTGTGCTCGGCATCCACGGGCGTGCAGACGACGGCGGCGACCAGCCGGGGCGTGAAGCGCAGGTGAATGACGCCCGGGTAGCCCACGTCGATGGCGAAACGAAACCCCGTCCCAGGCGGACGTGTCTCCTTGCGCAGCCAGCCGACGGTGCGAATGGCCCCTGCGTCCACGTGGACCTCATAGGGGTCCAACCGCGTGTAGCCCGGCGGGACGTAACGCCGGTGCGCGAAGGGAAAGTGATGGAGGTCCATCATCCCCTCCATGACCCGGGTGAAGCGTGCGTTCCAGACCTCCTCCACCGCGGCGCTGCTCGAATCAGGCTCCGGCGCGTCCGCGAGCCAGGGCAGCGGAGGAAGGGACGCGGGCGCCCTGCCCCCCAGCCACGCCCAGATGAACCCATGCGCCTCTCGCACCGGATGCATGCGCAGCGCGAGGCCGCGCGAGGGCTTCGCATCACGCCCCTCACAGGGCATGGCCAGACAGGCGCCGCCACCGTCGTAACGGAAGCCGTGGTAGGGGCATTCGAGCGCCCCCTGCCGCACGCGTCCGAGCCCGAGGTCCGCGCCCCGGTGGGGGCAGGCCGCATCCGCGCAGTGGGCCTCGCCCGCGGCGTCCCGCCAGAGCACGAGCCGCCGCCCCAGGCGCTGGACTCCCAAGGGCCGTCCCGTCCCGAGCGCCGGTGACCGCGCCACCGCGTACCAATGCGCCGCCCACTGCTCGGCGTGCTTCGAGCCTGTCGCCTCGTTCATCGAACACCCAGCTTGGACCGATGGTTGGACCACTGGTCTAATACTGACGGCCGACATGGGGGCTCGCAACCGAAAACGCGTGGGCGTGGCTGCCTGGCCGGCTCAGGACGCTTCCGGGCGCGGCGGGAAGCGCGACAGCAGCTTGTGCACGGCGTCGTTGATCTTCTTCTGGAGTGCATCGGGCGACAGGTTGCGGTGGAGCTCCGCCTGGGCCGTGCCGCGCCAGACCAGCCGCTGCTCCCGGGCATCCACGCCGTCGAGGATGAGCGTGCCCACGTCGTATTCGCGGACATAGGTGCGCGGGCCCCCCATGCCGTACGGATAGCCGTAGGGTCCGTAGAAGGAACTCCAGGGGCTCCAGTATGGGCCCCAGGGGTAGCCATAGAAGGAGTCCACCGTGTCGACAGACACCTTGGTGTCGATGGCGCCCTGCCACCCCACGAGAAAGTCCGGGTCCTCGCTCATGTCCACCCTCTGGTAGCCACGAGCCTTCAGCTCCTGGTCCACCGCCATGCGCACGCGCACGTCGATGATGTCGTTGTAGACGCGGGCGTCCTTGCCCTGGGGCTGCGGCAGCCAGGCGTACCGGCGGAAGTCTTCGATGCGCTCGACGGCCGTGGGGTCATAGTTGGTGTTGACGCGGATGCCCGAGCAGGCCGCCAGCGCCAGCCCCAGCAGCACGGGGGTGATTCGGAACAACAGCCGCATGGGAGCCTCCTGGATGTCGGGGCGCGGACACATCGCGGCCCCGGCTCCCTGCAAACCTAGGCGTCCGTCACACGCGCCTCGGGTACGGCCCGGCCGTTCGGCGACTGTGGCGGAGCCGGTCCGGGCGAAAGGTCCGCCCGCTCGGGATGAAACCGCCGAATCCGTTGTTCGGTCCGCGCCTTCGCACGCCAGACCGTCTATATCCCCGGTCTTCGGCTCGCAGCCCCCTGTTTCAGGAGCAATCCTTGACACATCCCCATCGACGTTTCCCCGGCGCCAGGCATGTGCTGGTCTCCGCGTGCACCACTGCGCTGCTCACCTCCTGCGCGTCTTCCACCTCCGCGGAGAAAGCAGAACCGCCCGCGCCTGTCGCCACGGCACCCGCCGAGGCGCCCGCGTCCAAGCCGAAGCCCACGTATGGGACCTTCGGCTTCGACACCCCCGGCATGGACCGCGACATCGTGCCGGGCAACGACTTCTACGGCTTCGCCAACGGCACCTGGGTGAAGCGGACGGAGATTCCGCCGGACCGCTCCAGCTACAACATGTTCACCACGCTGGCGGAGCAGGCGGACCAGCGCAACCGCGAGCTCATCGAGGCGCAGCGCCAGGCCCCCGAGGGCAGCGAAGCCCGGAAGGTGGGCGACCTCTTCGCCAGCTTCATGGATGAGGCGGCCATCGAGGCCAAGGGCGTGGCGCCGCTCAAGCCGGAGCTGGAGCGCATCGCCGCCATCGGGCAGCGCAAGCAACTGGCCACGGTGCTGGGCGCCACCCTCCGCGCGGACGTGGACGCGCTCAACATGGGCGACGTCACCACGGACCGGCTCTTCGGCCTCTGGGTGGCCGAGGACCTGAACGAGCCGTCGCGTTACGCCCCCTACCTGCTGCAAGGCGGCCTGTGGCTGCCCGACCGGGACTACTACCTGGTCGACAACCCGCGCTTCACGGAGCTGCGCAAGAGCTACCAGGCGCACATCGCGGCCATGCTGAAGCTGGCCGGCTTCGATGACGTGGAGACCCGCGCGGGCCGCGTCTTCGCCCTGGAGCGGAAGATGGCCCAGGCGCACGTGTCGCAGGTCGACACGCGGGACATCTCCAAGGCGAACAACCCCTGGCCGCGCGCGGAGTTCGTGAAGCGCGCGCCCGGCCTCGCCTGGAAGGAGTTCTTCGACGCCGCGGGCCTGGGCACGCAGGAGCAGGTCATCGTCTGGCAGCCGAGCGCGCTGACGGCCCTCTCGAAGCTCGCCCAGAGCGAGCCCCTGCAGGCGTGGAAGGACTACCTGGCCTTCCACGCGGTGGCCCGCGCGGCCCCGTACCTGCCCAAGGCCTTCGTCGACGAGAGCTTCGCCTTCAACGGCAAGACGCTGAGCGGAACACCCGCCCAGAAGGAGCGCTGGAAGCGTGGCGTGGACGCCACCAACCTCTCCATGGGCGAGGCGGTGGGCAAGCTCTACGTCGAGAAGTACTTCCCGCCGGAGGTGAAGGCGGAAGCGGAGGCCATGGTCCGCAACATCATCACCGCGTTCGAGAAGCGCATCGACGCGCTGACGTGGATGTCGCCCGAGACGCGGACCCGCGCCAAGGAGAAGGTGGGCACGCTCCAGGCAAGCATCGGTCACCCGGAGAAGTGGCGTGACTACTCGGGGCTCGACATCGTGGCCGGTGACGCCTACGGCAACGCCGAGCGCGCCGTCCGCTTCGAGTACCAGCGCAACGTCGCCAAGCTGGGCCAGCCCGTGGACCGGAAGGAGTGGTACATGGTCCCGCAGCTGGTGAACGCGCTGAACTCACCGCAGCAGAACTCCATCATCTTCCCGGCCGCCATCCTGCAGCCGCCCTTCTTCGACGCGAACGCGGACCCGGCCGTCAACTACGGCGGCATCGGCGCGGTCATCGGTCACGAAATCGTCCACAGCTTCGATGACGTGGGCGCCAAGTTCGACGCGCGCGGCAAGCTGGAGAACTGGTGGACGAAGGAGGACGAAGCGAAGTTCCAGGCTGCGGGGAAGGCCCTGGCGGCCCAGTACAACGAATACCGTCCGCTGCCGGACCTGTCTGTGAATGGCGAGCTGACGCTGGGTGAGAACATCGCGGACATGGCGGGGGTGGCGGTGGCCTATGACGCCTACCAGCTCTCCCTGGGCGGCAAGCCCGCGCCTGTCATCGACGGTTACACCGGTGACCAGCGCTTCTTCCTCGGCTTCGGTCAGGTGTGGCGCGCCAAGTACCGCGAGCCGTACCTGCGCCGCATCATCATGACGGACGGCCACGCGCCGGGCCCGTACCGCACCGCCACCGTGCGCAACCTCGATGCCTGGTATGGCGCGTTCGATGTCAAGCCCGGGCAGACGCTGTTCCTGACTCCCGAGCAGCGCGTCCGCATCTGGTAGACGTCAGAGGAGCCGCATGACGCGGTCGTTCCCGCCAGTCGGATTCATTCGCGGCCGGCTGGCGGTTCGAATTCAATGCCAAACACAAAGGCGTCTGAAATGTCTCTCCTGGCAAGCAATGGCCCCGTGATTGAAACACAGCGTCTCATCCTCCGGCCTCCCCGGGCCGAGGACCTGGATGGCTTCGCGGCGCTGTCGGCCGACCCGGAGTCGGCGCGTTTCATCGGAGGGGTCCAGCCGCGCTCGATGGCGTGGCGCAACCTGTGTGTGTTGGCGGGCTCGTGGTCGCTCCAGGGCTTCGCGATGTTTTCCGTGCTGGAGAAGTCCACGGGCGCGTGGGTGGGTCGAGCAGGCCCGTGGCAGCCGGAGGGCTGGCCAGGAACGGAGATTGGCTGGGGCCTGCTCCGCGAGTACTGGGGCCGGGGCTACGCCACGGAGGCGACGGCGGCGACCATGGACTGGGCCTTCGACCACCTCGGCTGGACCGACGTCATCCACTGCATCGCGCCGGAGAACACCCCGTCCCAGCAGGTCGCGCTCCGGCTGGGGTCGCGCGTGCTGGGACAGGCACACCTGCCACCGCCGCTCGACACGATCCGTGTCGACCGCTGGGGGCAGAGCCGCGAGGAGTGGCGCGCTCGGCGGAAGTAGGCGCCGCGTTGCTCCAAAGCAGGGTTTGCCTGTCCGTCCCCTGGGGTGGCTGGCACCCAAATCGCCAGGAAAGACGGGAAGTTGAGGGACCGCCCAAGCGCATGTTACGACCGGCGACGGCCAGTCCCTCCTCCCCCGCATTGGCCATTCGGAGCCGGCTTTCCATGAGCGAGCGCAACGACGTCCCGAGGACCACTGTTCCCGTGGCCCCCCTGCCTGTGTCTGGCGCGCCCGCGAGCCCGAACGCTCCGGTCACGGAGACGCAGGCCCAGGCCGCGACCACCGCCCCCTCGGCTGCCGCCAACACCCGCGCCGAGGATGAAGCGCGCGAGCGCATCGCATCCCTGGAGCGCGAGGCCAAGGCCCTCAGCACTGCGGAGCCCCACACGGCGGCGCTGCTCTTCCACGAGGTGGGCCTGCTCTGGGAGGAGCCGCTCAAGAATCCGCGCAACGCCGCGGTGGCGTTCCAGAATGCGTACAAGCTGGCGCCGCGCTACCTCGTCAACATCCGCGCCGCCCGCCGGCTCTTCGCGGACGTGGGCAACTGGCAGATGGTGCTCCAGTTGATGGACGCGGAGCTGGCGGCCACCGACGACGCGCGCCATCAGGCCGCGCTGCTCTTCGAGAAGGGCATCATCCTCCAGGAGCGCCTGTCGCGGGACGAGGAGTCCGCCGCGTGCCTGAAGCAGTGCCTGGAGCGCCGGCCCACGGACGTCGTCGTCCTCACCCAGCTCGAGTCCGTCTACGCCGCGCGAAATGACGCACTTGCGCTGGTGGAGGTGTACCGGCTGATCGCCGCCACCGTGCAGCAACCTTCGCTGCGCGCGCACTACCTCACCGCCGCGGGCCTGCTGCTGGAGGAGCGGCTGAAGCAGAAGGAAGGCGCCGCGGCCCTGTTCCGCGAGGCCTTCGCGCTGGACCGGTCGGACCTCCAGCTCCTGGCGGCAATGAAGCGGCTGGCCGAGCGCGAGGGCCGCGTGGATGAGCTGCTCGCCGCGCTGGGTGCGGAGGCGGCCGCCCTGGGCGCGCAGGCGGCGCCCGCGTACCTGCAGATTGCCAAGGTCTACGAGCGCAACGACCGCAAGGACGACGCGCTGGCCGCTTTGCTCGCCGCGCGGCAGGTGTCCCCCAACGAGCCGCTGGTGCTGAGCGAGCTAGCCGGCATCTACGAGACGCAAGGCCGCTTCGAGGAGCTGTCGGACGTGCTGCTGGCGCGCGTGGGCTCGCTCAACGACGAGAGCGAGCTGGTGGCCACCAACCTCCGGCTGGCGGCGCTGTACGAGGAGGTCCTCAAGCGCGAGTCGGACGCGGCGGCGCGGTATCAGGCCATTGTCGCCCGCATTCCCGGCCACGCGGCCGCGCTGGCGGGCCTGGGCAAGCTGTACTACCGCATGCAGGACTGGGAGCGGCTGGTCGCCGTCTTCGACGCGGAGGTCGCCGCCGCCGAGGATGCGAAGCAGAAGGCCGCGCGCATGTACAAGGCAGCCGAAATCCTGGAGGAGCGGCTGGGACGGCAGGAGGACGCCATCTCCCGCTACAACGCCTGCCTCCAGTTGCAGCCGGGCTACCTCCCCGCGCAGAAGGCCCTCACGCGCCTCTACGAGCGCCAGGGCCGCTTCGCGGAGCTGGTGGCGATGTATGAGCAGGACCTGCTCCAGACGAGCGACCGGGATCAGCTCATCACCACGTTGAACAAGATGGCGGTGGTGTACGAGGACCGCCTGGGCGACCTGGACCACGCCATCGAGTGCATGAAGCGCATCCTCGATCTTGCGTCGGACCACCTGCCCACCATCCGCAACCTCGCGCGGCTCTACGAGCGGGCCAGCCGCTTCCGCGAGCTGCTGGAGACGCACGACCTGGAGGCGTCGCTCGCGGGTGACACCAAGCAGGTGCTGTCGCTGCTGCACCGCAACGCGGAGATTCTCGACGAGAACCTCAAGGACCGCGCGGGCGCCATCTCCGCGTATGAGCGCGTGCTGGCGCTGTCCCCGTCCTACCTCCCCGCGCTCAAGGCGCTGGGCCGGCTGTACGCGCAGGATGGCCGGTGGGAGAAGCTGGTGGACATGTACCGGGCGGAGTCGGAGAGCTCCGCCTCCACCGAGCAGGCCGCCGCGCTCATCTACAAGATTGGCGAGCTGTACGAGCAGCGGCTGAACCAGGACAACGAGGCCATCGCCTCGTACAACGAGGCGCTGATGCTGGCGCCCAGCTACTTCCCGGCGCTGCGCGCGCTGGCCCGCATCTACCGCGCGCAGGCCGCGTGGGAGAGCCTGGTGGAGGTGCTGCGCGCCGAAGCCGCCAACCGCACCGACCCGCTGGAGCGCGCCAACGCCCTCTACCAGGCGGCGGCCATCTGGGAGGAGCAGCTGCTTCGGCCCGAGCTGGCCATCGACACGTATCAAGAAGTGCTGCGCCTGACGCCGGCCCATGCCGCCACGCTTCGCGCGCTGGAGCGGCTGTACCGGCGCAGGACAACGTGAAGGAGCTGGTCGGCATCCTGGACCGCGAGACGCAGGTGGGCAGCACGCCCGCGGCAAAGGTGACGGCGTACCTGAAGCTGGCGCGGCTGTACCTGGACCGCTTCCAGGAGCCCTCCCGCGCGGCCCAGTGCTGCGAGGCCGTGCTGACGCTGGACGCCGGCAACCTCACCGCCCTCACGCTGCTGGAGCGCATCCGCGCCTCGGACCGGCCGCGCCGCGCCGAGCTGCGCCAGCGCATCGCCGACCGGGTGAACGACCCGCGGCTGGCCATGGCGCTGCGGCTGTCCGCCGCGGTGGACCTGGACAAGAGCCCCGCCGAGGGCACGCTGGAGGCCTACAAGCGCGCGTTCGAGGCCGATCCGGGCGATGCGCGGCTGGCCTTCGTGCTGGAGCGCGGCTTGCGGCAGGCGGGTGACGCCGCGGGGCTGGCGCGCCTGTACACCATGCGGCTGGCATCCGCGCAGGACGCCGACGAGGCCCTGGAGATGCTGCTGCGCACCGCCGAGCTGGCGGACACGCGCTTCAACGACTTGGAGAGGGCGGCGGCGCTGTACCGGCAGGCCCTGGAGCTCCAGCCGCAGTGCCTGCCCGCGATGCAGGAGCTCGCCGCGTGGCCTTGAAGCGGGGCGACTTCGCGGGAGCCCGCGCCGCCCTGGAGGCCGAGGCCCGGGTGTCGCGCGATCCGCGTGGCGCCATCGAGGCGCTCATCGGCGCGGCGAAGCTGGCCGTGGGCCGGCTGAATGACGCGGACGGCGCCACGGCGCTGTACCGGCAGGCGCTGGAGAAGGATCCGCTGCACGCGGGCGCTCAGGCGGGCTTGGAGGAACTGCTGGCGCAGCGCGGTGGCTCCGCGGACCTGGCGGCCCTGCAGGAGCGGCGCGCCGAAGCGAAGCTGGCGCAACGGGACGGACTGGCGGCGGCCACGGCGTTCGTCAGCGCGGCGCGGCTGCACCACACCGCGCTGAATGACCGCGCGCGGGCGCTGGCCCTGCTGGAGAAGGCCCTGTCCGCGCAGCCGGGGCACCCGGAGGCGCTGGAGCTGCGTGGTGCGCTCTTGCTGGAGGCGCAGCAGTACCCCGAGGCCGCGGCCATGCTGAGCCAGCGCGTGCAGCTCGGCGGCGACCCGCGCGTCCTGGCGCAGTTCCACATGACGCTGGGGAACCTGTACGCGTCGCACCTCAATGACCCGAGCCGGGCCGCGGCGCACTACCA
Source organism: Myxococcus sp. MxC21-1 (assembly GCF_032612255.1). Taxonomy (NCBI): domain Bacteria; kingdom Pseudomonadati; phylum Myxococcota; class Myxococcia; order Myxococcales; family Myxococcaceae; genus Myxococcus; species Myxococcus sp. MxC21-1. Next base: position 3,900,151 of record NZ_CP123278.1, on the reverse strand, counting down.
GACGGTGCTGGCCACCCTGCCCCGTCACCTGGAGGCGCTGGAGCGCCTGGCCGGGCTTCACACGCAGGCGCGCAACTGGGCGGGCGCGGTGGACTGCTTGCACAAGCTGCTCCAGCAGGAGCTGCCGCCGGAGCCGCGGGCCCGCTTCACGCTGGAGCTGGCGCGCACGTATGACGAAGGGCTGGGCGACGCGGGCGCGGCCACCCCGCTCTACCGCCGCGCGCTGGAGCTGTCTCCGGGCAACCCCGCCCTGGTGGACCGGCTGGTGGTCCTCTACGAGCGCGCTCGGAACCTGCCGGAGCTGGCGCAGTTGCTGGAGGCCCAGGCCGCGGGCCAGCTGGCCGTGGAGCCCAAGCGCGCCGCGACGCTGCGGATGCGGGCCGCGGACCTGTACGCGGGTCCGCTGTCCGAGCCTGCTCGCGCCACCGCGCTGTACCGGCAGGTGGTGGATGGTGATGGCACGAACCTCCAGGCCCGCGCGGTGCTCGCGGAGCTGTACGCGCGGGACTCGTCATCGGTGCCGATGGCCATCGAGGAGCACCGGCAGATTCTCCGGCAGGACCCGACGCGGGTGGACAGCCTGCACGCGCTGTTCAAGCTCTGGGAGGGCCTGAAGCAGCTCGACAAGGCATTCTGCGCGGCGGCGGCGCTGCACTTCCTGCGCTCCGCCAACGAGGTGGAGCTGGCCTTCTACATGGAGGCCCGCACGCGGCTGGCGCAGGAGGCGCGCGAGGCGCTGACGCAGACGGATGTGGACTCGGTGCTGATGCACCCGGGGGCCCGGGGCCCGCTGCTCGAGGTGCTGCGCGCGATGGGCGAGCACCTGGAGAAGGTGTACCCGCCCAACTTCGAAATCGTGGGCGTCAATCCGAAGGCGGACCGGCTCAAGCCGGACTCGGCCGTGTACAAGGCCATTCGCGCCGTGGCGCAGGTGTTCGGCGTGGAGACCTTCGAGGCCTACCAGGCGCGGCGCGGGCTGACGGTGCTGGAGACCACGGAGCCCATGTCGGTGTGCATTGGCCAGGACGTGGTGCGGCGCTTCAACGCGCGCGAGCAGAAGTTCCTCCTGGGCCGCGCGGCGCTGGGGCTGCTCAACAAGACCGCGGTGCTGGAGAAGCTGTCCCAGGGCGAGACGGCGGACCTCTTCGGCAGCGCCGTCCGCCTGCACGCGCCGCAGTTCAGCGCGCTGGGCCGGCGCAACGACGAGTCGGTGAAGCAGCTCAAGCGGGCCTTCCCGCGCAAGGCGCTCAAGGCGCTGGAGATTCCGGCGATGTCGCTGGGCGACGCACAGAAGGTGGACCTGGCGCCCTGGCTGGAGGCCCTCGACTACTCGGCGGACCGCGCGGGCCTGCTGATGTGCGGCGATGTGGCGGTGGGCCTGGGCATGGTGCTGCGCGAGGACCCGAACTTCGCGGGTGCCCGGCTGGATACGCCCGAGCCCATGATCCAGGCCGTGCGCGAAGGTGAGCGCCTGCGCACGATTCTGGCGTGGACCTTCACGGACGACTTCTTCCGCCTGCGCCAGCGGCTGGGACTGGGGCTGTAGGCACTTTCGGAACGCGGCGGGAGCCCTACTCCCGCCGCACCACCGCGCCTTCCGGCAGGCCCGTGAGGATGCGCGTCAGGGCGTCATCCACGGGCCCGCGCTGGGCGGACTCCACCGTCACCTTCACCCGGTAGTCCTTGTCCGTGTCGAACTCCGGGTAGGAGCCGATGGCCACGTGCGGCATGTCGAGCGCCACCCGGTCCAGCACGGCGGCGATGTCGCTTTCACCCAGCCGGAGGTAGAGGCAGCTCACGGCCACGGGCGACCCGCTCAGCCGCGCGAGCACCGTCTCCAACTGCATCCGGAACAACTGCGGCACACCGGGCAGCAGGAAGACGTCATCCACCGTGAGCACGGGGAACCACATGTCGGCCTGGGGAAGCAGCACGGCGCCCTCCGGGGCATCGGCGAGCCGCAGTCCCTCCGCCGTCACCGGCCGCTCCTCGGTGGCACGGGACATGATGAGGTCCAGCATCTCCTGCAGCCGAACCACGTTCCGTCCCATGGCCAGGGCCACCGCGCGCACGGTGACGTCGTCATGGGTGGGGCCGATGCCGCCGCTGGTGAAGACGTACCGCGCCTTGCGCCGGGCCCGGGCCACTGCGTCCACGATGGCGTCCACGTCGTCGAGGACCGTCTCCACCGAATGCAGCGGGATGCCCACCTCGCGCAGGCGCTTGATGAGGTGCGGCCCGTTCAGGTCATGGACCTTCGCCGTCAAGACCTCGTTGCCGATGATGACTGCCGCTGCGCCGGTCCGCTCCATAAGGGGCGGGATTCTAGTCGAATCCGACCAGGGATGGTGATGCGTCTATACGCACGCCATGCCAAGCCGCAGTTCGCGATTCCCGAACGAGCTCGAGCCCCGGTCAGTCCACTCCGATTGCAGAGCCTCCACCGCGTGCGGCGGCACTCACTGGACGCGCTTGAGGTACGCATCCGGTGCGCAGGGCCGCAGCCGGCTGAGCGCAGCCTCGGCGCCCTGCCTTGATGGCAGGAAGCTGGCCACCACCCACTTGTCCCGGGTGAGCCGCACGAAGTCGTTGGTGTCCACCATGAGCAGCGTCGAGCCCTTGCAGTCCGCTTCCAGCTGCGCCTCGGCCGCGCGGGCCGCCGGCGCCGAGTCCTCCGTACGGAGGATGACGGCCCAGGCTTCGGCAGGCCGCTCCACCACCTTCTTCCGTCCCACGTCCCAGCGCAGCTCGGAGAGGGCCCAGCTGTCCGCCGAATCGCCCACGCCGATGTCGAGTGTGCGTGAGAAGAGGAGCCTGCCGCCCTGGACCTCCACGCTGGAGGAGGTGGGGCCCTGCCCCTCGGTCCCCTCCCAGGCTCGGGTCACGCCCTTCGCGTCTGCGAGGAACAGGGCATGCTGGCGGTGCACATGTTCGTAGCCGGCCGCATGGGTGATGAGTAGCGCCGTCGGCCCTCCCTGGAGGTCCACGGCCCGCAGATGGAGGGCCCAGGAGGTCGACTCATCGCCACCGGTCCAGCTCCATCCAGGCGCCGAGGCCTTCGCCACATCGCACGTGAGTGCATCATACGGCTCGGACAGTGTCGCCGGGCGCTTCGCTCCTCCGCGGCGAACGCGCAGCGCGCGCTGGCCCTTCTTGCACGGCATCGCCACGGCCTCGATGCGCGGGTCGCTTCCCGCTGAACCCAGCACCTGCTCCTGGGCGCTCTCCGGCGCGGCTCCGCTGAGCAGCACGACGGCGGCGAGGGCGAGGATGGCGCCCGAACGTCGGCGCATGGGACTGGGAACCTGGGGCATGGGCATGGCCGTCTGGGACTCCGCGAGAAGCGCTTCACGGAACACTGCACGCACTCCGCGCCTCGCCAAAGGGGGCAGGCCAGGAGACCGGCCGCTTCACCGTGCTCACGGCATTCGCTGGTGGGCCTCCTCCACCGGCGTTGAAGCGAACCTCCGGAAGAAGCTGCCGTCCTACGGAGTGCCTTCGGGAATCAACCCCTGGCCCGTTCTCTCGACTGGGACCGCGCTGGGCGTCAACGCGCTGCTGGGCATGACCGACACGCTGACGACCCAGCAAACCTTGGTGGAATTTCTACGCTCGGTGAGCGCGACGGGTTCGAAGACGCTCATCTTCAGTGGCCACAGTCTGGGCGGCGCGCTGGCGCCGACGCTCGCACTGGCCCTGTTCAATCCATCAGGCGGGCCACTCAGCACCGGGGACTGGGACCACGTCTACGTGCTCCCGGCCGCCGGTCCCACCCCTGGCAACCAGGGGTTCTCCGAGTTCTTCGAGCAGGTGTTCCCGCCGGTCAGCCTGAACCTGCCCCAGCCCCAATACGACTGGAACCAGAACATCTGGAACAGCCTCGACGCCGTGCCACACGCGTGGGTCGTCGACAGCCTCAAGGAGATTCCCACCCTCTATCCCGCGAACTGGGATGGTGGACAGGTCCCCGCGGACATCACGAAACTGGTCAACCTCGCCGTCCTGGCCTCGGAAGCTGGCGGCGCCCTTCCCGGCCCCTACACGCAACTCCCCAACATCAAGGTGCCCGGCACCTTCCACGGCTCCAATCCCATCACGACCGAAGACCAATTCTGGGCTGAAGTCGGGTACCAGCACCTGGAGGCCTATCAAATCCTCTTTGGTGTCCAATCGCTGGTTTCCGAAGGCTCCCGGTCCGCACTCCAGAAGATGTTCAAGCGGTGGCTGGGCTCCCTCTCGCGAATGCCCCCCCAGAGCGTGAGTCGCGCCGCGGCGGCACGCTGACGGGCCCTACAGAGAAACTGCGCCGGGGAGGAGCCGCCCCATCGGCGACTTCCTCCCCGCGGTGAAGCGCACCTGTCGAAGCACTCGGCTTGATTGCGACCGACCTGGTGTCTCGACAATCCGGTGCGGTAAATAGCCGCCAATTCGAAGGAGACCATGACCGTTCATCTTCATGTCATCACAGGCGGCCCCGGCTCCGGTAAGAGCAGTCTTATCGAGGCGCTGGCGGTGGAGGGACTCGCGCACATGCCCGAAGCGGGCCGTGCCATCATTCAGCATCAGGTCGCAATCGGCGGCCATGCCCTCCCTTGGGCTGATCGGACGGCCTTCGCCGAGCTGATGCTTGGATGGGAGATGCGAACCCACAAGGAGGCCTGCGAACTACGCCGTCCTGTCATCCTGGATCGCGGCGTTCCCGACATCATCGGATACCTTCGGGTATGTGGCCTTCCAGTGCCGCCACATCTCTGGAAGGCCGCGGAGCTGTTTCGCTACAATCGACGTGTCTTCATCGCGCCGCATTGGCCCGAAATCTTCGCGCAAGACGCCGAGCGCAAACAGGCCCCCGACGAAGCGGAGGCGACCTATCGTTCGATGGTCGAGATCTACACGAGCCTCAACTACGAGTTGCTCCCCCTTCCCCTGGCATCGCTCCCGGAGCGGGTGCGATTCGTGCGCTCGAATCTCGAGTAGGCCACGCGTGCTGTCTCAACATGGGGGCGGCAAGAAACAGGTTGACGCACAAAATCCCCCCGAGAATACTCGGAGTAACAATCAGGCATTTCTACAATAAGGACGACACCATGGGACTCGCCGAGCGTCGGCGTATCGCCGCCATCAAAGACTCTCACTCCGCTCGATTTCAGTCGGAGCTCAACGCGGCGATTGGATTCGAATTGCCGTTTGAGATTGATGTTGCGAGCTTCCCCGAGGACAAGACGATCCTTGACTGCTACGACAGCTACTACGAGTCATATGGCCCGGGCCTCGTCGTCAATGTGATGAAGGAAATCTGCAAGGATGACATGGGCCGTGAGGCCGTCAAAGCCAAGTTCAACAGGATTGTTTTCCTGAATGTCGCCAAGAGTCCCGACGACCCGGGCACGAAGAGTATTGAAATCAAAGACCAGACCCTCTTCGTGCGCGAGAGCTTCTACGGCTACTCAGACCAGCTCTATGGCGACTCTGAACTTCAGTCGGCCCTCGAGGCGATGCTCTAGCGATACCCGGGCTCACTGGAGGTCTCCAGCGTTGGGCTCGAGTCAGGCCGGTGCGCCGGGATCGACCAGGGCCGGGGCGTTCACGTCGATACCGTCCCGGCGCAGCTCGTCCGAGGTGGCCGCCACCGCCAGCGTGCCGGGCGGGTTGTCGTACCAGCCTGGGTCCGCGTAGCTCTCCAACCGTTCGCGAACCTTGAGCACGGTGAACATGCCTCCCGCCGTGATGTAGTCGTGCTTGCCCTGGGCCCCCAGCATGGGAATGGAGTTGGGCGGGACGGGCATCCCCATCTCGCCCATCTCCGCCATCCCCGTCTGGCCCATCGTCATGTAGCCCGGCAGCAGCGTGCGGACCCTCGCGTCCAGGCCCCCCGGCTTCACGCCAATCATGTTGGGGAACTCATGGCCCATCTGATTCATCATGTGGTGGGTCATGTGACAGTGCATGGCCCAGTCCCCGGGCACGTCCGCCACGAACTCGATGACGCGTGTGCTGCCCACGGGGACGAGCACCGTCCCCTCCGGCTGCTGCGCGGACTCGGGGACGCGCCCACCATCCGTCTCGGTGATACGGAAGTGGAAGCCGTGCAGGTGGATGGGGTGGTGGTTCTGCGGGCTCAGGTTGCCCAGCCGGATGCGCACCCGCTCGCCCTGGCGCACCACGAGCGGCTCCGTGCCCGGGAACGCCTTCGCGTTCATGGTGAGCACGTTGAAGTCCGTCATCTCATTCGGGTTGGGCCGCCCCGTGCCGGCATCGATGCGCCATTCATGCAGGAGGATGACGAAGTCCCGGTCGACGCGGGGCCCCACGGGTCGGCGCGGGTGGATGATGAACATGCCCGTCATCCCGAGGCCAATCTGCGTCATCTCGTCATGGTGCGAGTGGTACATGTTCGTACTCGCCTGGCGCAGGGTGAACTCGTACCGGAACGTCTCGCCCGGAGCGATGGACTTCTGGCTGAGGCCGCCCACGCCATCCATACCGCTGGGAAGCAGGAGTCCGTGCCAGTGGACGGTGGTGGCCGCGGGTAGCCGGTTCGTGACGTAGATGCGCACCCGGTCACCCTCCACCGCTTCGATGGTGGGCCCGTGGACTCGGCCGTTGTAGCCCCAGCAGGAGGCTTTCAGTCCCGGGGCAAACTCATGCTCCACCTCCTCAGCCACCAGGTGGAAGACCTTCACGTTGTTCACGACCTTCCACGACAGCTTGGAGCCATTGGGCACCACCACGGGCCGGTAGTCCCGGCCGGGCATTCCGGGGCGCAGCCAGTCCTGCCGCGCATACCGCTGGCTGGCGTCCGCCGCGGAACCCTCGCGAGGCCCGCGTGCGCCTGGGACGGATGACTGGGCGCGCGCCGCCGAGCCACTCAGCAGCAGCGTGCCTCCCGTGAGCGTGGCTCCCGCCGTGACCAGCATGCTCCGCCGCGTCAGCGTTCCCTCGGCTTCAATCGCCGGAGCGTTTCCAGGGTCCCCCCTGCGCTCCAGAGGTCCAGGGGCGTCATCCTCACGGCCCGGTGCGCCCTCGGCGTCAGTCGTGCGGGTGCTCATGGGGGCTCTCCGTGCCATGGGTGACGTCCTGACCGTTCCCGGAGGGCGTCCCGGGTTGTGCTGGCTGCGCGGGTGGGCCGGGCGGCCCAGGTGGTACGTGTTGGGAAGGCTGCGAGGGCGATGACGTGGGTGCCGCACTGCCCTCCCGCAGCCGGCCTCCCACGAGTTGCTCGAGGTCTGCCCGAGCCATCCAGTAGTCGCGGACGGCCTCGATGTAGCCCTGATACGCCTCCACCTGGTCGCGCTTGGCGGAGAGCAGTTGAAAGAGGCCTATCTGCATGGCGTTGTATTGGAGTTGCGACTGCTCGACGACCTTCTCACGAAGGGGCAACACCACTCGCCGGTAGCGGTCGGCCACCAGACGAAGCGCCAGCAGCCGGGCGCGGGCGGCGCGCACTTCCGAGCGGGTGTTGACGGACAGCTCCATCAGCCGCCGCTCCCCCTGGCGGTGCTGCGCTTCCAGCCGGGAGATGAGGGCCTGGCGCTGGTCGAAGATGGGCAACTCCAGAGACAGGGTCGGGCCAAAGAGCCTGGGGCCGTCCGCGTCCTGGTGCTCGTGAACGCCCACTTCCACGCGCCCGAAGAAGCGAGCACTCCGCGCGAGCTCCAGCGCATTCCAGAGCAGCATGACCTGCTTTCGGGCGGCGGCGATGTCCAGCCGTTGACGGATGGCGAGCGACTCCAGGTGCGCCAGTGAGACCTCCTGGTCAGGCAGCGGCGGGAGCTTCTCGGAGAGCGTCCATTGCGTACGGGGCCCCCACAGCCCCATGAGGCGGTTGAGGTTCTCCCGTGCCTCGACCAAGGCGAGCTCACCCTCCGCCAGTTCGAGCCGGACTCCCTCGGCGGCAGCCTGCTCACTCGCAAGCTCCAGCTCGGTGATGTTGCCCGCTGTGCGCAGCTGGGCGGAGAGGTCCGCCGCCGCCACGGCCGCCTGGAGCGCCATGCGGCGCAGCTCCATGAGCTGTTGGAGGGCCTGCACTTCGCTGAAGGCCTTGCGCACCTTGGCCGCGGTGGCCAGCGCCTCGTGCGCCACCCGTAGCGTGTCCGCCATGAACTGCTCCCGGGCGACGCGCTTGCGCAGCGGCAGCGTGAAGAGATCCACGAAGTCCTGCACCAGCGAGACCTCGTGCTCTGACACGCCACGCCCGGAGATGGGAAAGCCGATGCTCCCGTCCAAAGTCGGGTTGGAGAGCAGGCCGGCCTGAACCATGTCGGCCTGCGAGACTCCCAGGTCCTCGTAGGTGGCCTGGAGCGCCGGATTGTTGAGCAGGGCCACCTCCACCGAATGGTCCGAGGTGAGGTCCTCCTTCAGGAGCGCGTCGAGATGGCGCGCGACCTCGGCGTCCTCCGGAGTGCCCTGGTTCCAACGCGTCTTGCGGCCCAGCCGCTCCTCGACGAGCGCCGCAACCTCCGCGTGGCCTCGCTCCTTCTGGATGGACGCGCACCCTCCTGCTAGCAGTGCCGCACCCACGAGCCAGGACAGCCTCACGGATGCCCTCCGTGCCCCGGGGCGTGGTCATGGTCGGCCGGTGCAGCGCCGGGCGCCCCTGCGTCCCCTTCCTCCGTGCCTCCAGGCTTCTCCGGAACCAGCTTCATGCCGCACTTCGGGCACCTTCCTGGCTGGCTGGACTGCACTTCAGGGTGCATTGGGCACGTGTAGCCGACAACGCCTCCATCCGAGGATGCACCGTGATGGGAGTGCCCCATCTGTCCTTGCGACATGTCAGGCGCAGGCACTTCCGGAGTGGAGGCCGCGAATGCGGTCAACTGGGGCGCAGGCGGGGCCTCGGGCGCATCAGGATTCGACGGGTCCATGGAGGCGGGCAGCCTCTTCGGCTCGGAGACACAGGCAACGAAGGAAACGATGCTCGCCAGCAGCCATCGGTTTCGGCACATGGGGCCCTCGATGGGGGTGCCGTACCACCTGCATCCGCATGCCGAAAGCCATCGGTGGCGCTCTGCCTCTTCAAGACATTGAAACTGTCAGGAATACGCAGTTTGGGCCGAGAACACAGAGCACGCTGTTCAAGAACTGAGGTCGCCTCGTCTGGATGTGTATTCCGGCGATGGCGATCAGTCGGTGTTGGCGGGCACGAAGAAGCGCCGGAATTTGGACCGGGCGTCGTCGTAGCGCGAGCCACAATCACTACGTCGAACCAAGCCGCATGAGGACTTCGGCAACGCCATCCAGGTGATGCGGGTTCTCGTTGCTCATCGTGTTGAAGCCACACTTCTCGAGGACGCGGATCGACGCGAGGTTGTGGAGAGCGACCCACGCATGAAGCGGCCGGGCGGGCTCGAGCATGAGAAACTCAGAGAGGGCCCGAGTCGCGATGCCTTTGCCCCAATGCTCGCGACCAATCCAATAGCCGACGAGGCGCATGGCATCCTGTTCCCAACTGCCGATGTTCCCAACGACCTCGCGGCCCATGACGATGGTGCGGGTGACGTTTTCAGGGCGGAGAACCTTTGTGCGCCAGTGGGTCATGAACGCATCGCGCTCCCGCGATGGAAATGCCGCCATTCGCAGCGCTTCTGGGTCACGCTGGTGTTCGAAGAAGATGGGAAGGTCCTCATCTGCGACGTTGCGTAGGATCATTCTGAAAAGGCTCCGTCCAGTCTGCGCCGAGGTTGCATTGGAGCTGCGAGGCTCCACCGCGCGACTGTAAGTCCCCGCGACGGCCTGCGTCTCCCTCTTCGAGCCGGCGATGAACGCCGCTCGATGATGGAGCCACCCGATGAACCCGAATGATGAGACCCTCCTGAAGGTCGAGGGAATGTCCTGCCGGTCCTGCGTCAGCCACGTCAACGCCGCGCTGCGGAAAGTCGAAGGCGTGCAGGACGTCAACGTGCGGTTCGAGCACGGCCAGGTCCTCGTGAAACACGACGGCGCGACCGCGAACGTCAACAGCCTCATCGAGGCGCTCCGCGACGCCGGGTACGAGTCCGCCCCTACCGCATGAGCTGCCCCCGTGTGCGGACGGGCCCCCTTGCCCGTCCGCACCACCAATTCCCTCGTGTGAGCCGCCGTCGCGGCAATGACAGCCAACATGCGCGTGAAACCCAGAAGGACTCGGGCTCCGCGCGGCCTGGCTGCGCCCATCGATTGGAACAGCCGGGCATGTCGCGTTGAAGCCGCGGTCAGGTCATGCCTTCGCGCTCCCGCAGCCCCCGGCCTTCTTCTCGGCGCTCGGCGTCGCGCACGTGCAGTCCAGACAGCCGTGCGAGGCGCACGTACCGCACGAAACCTCCAACTGTTTCTTGAGCGCCTTGCGAGCACGGTGCAGTCGCACCGCCGCGTTGTTGGACGTGATGCCCGCCTCCAGGGCGAAAGCCGGGACGCTGACGCCCTCCACCTCCACACGCCGCAGCGCCTCGGCATACTCGGGCTTGAGGGTGCCGGCCAGCCGCCCCACGCACTGGCAAACAGCCTGCGCCAGTTCCGCTTCCGGGGCATGGCCCTCCTCGAGCTCGCTGGCCAGCGAAGCCAGCGCGCGCTCCGTCGTGCCGCGACGCCGGTAATGGTCGATGACCGCGTTGCGCAGCACGCTGTAGAACCACGCCATCAGCGACTCATCTTCGCGGAGCGTCTTCGCCTTGCCCATGCCGCGGACGAACGCATCCTGAAGGATGTCCTCCGCCACCGCGCGGCTCCCAACCCGACGCTCGAGGAAGCGCAAGAACTCCCGGTGGTTCTCCACCAGGCTGGAAATGACGTCGGCGGACAGGGGCCGCACCACGCCATCGGTCTCCGTGCCCGCTCCCTCATTCATGTCACTCATGCCGTTCAGGTACAGGGACGGAGGACCTGGTGCAAGCCGTCCTCCGCCCCCTTCGCCATCAACCAAAGCGCACGTCCGGATTGATGCCGTCCGCGTCCATGCGCACCGGGTCGGCCTTTTCCGCCACCGTGCCCTTCGGGTGCACGTACCAGCCGCTCCCATCCTCGGTGTCCGGGTTCTCGCGCACCTTGAGGAGCGTGAACATGCCGCCCATGTCGATGGGGCCGAAGGGCCCCTTGCCGCCCTTCATGGGAATGCTGTTGGCCGGCATTGGCATGCCCATCTCTTCCATTCCGCCCATGCCATCCTGCCCCATCGTCATGTACCCCGGCACCAGCGCCTGCACCCGCCGGTCGATGGCCCGTGCGTCAGCGCCCAGCGTCACCGGAGCCGCGTGTCCCATCTGGTTCATCACGTGGTGGGTCATGTGGCAGTGCATGGCCCAGTCACCCGGTTCGTCCGCGACGAACTCGATGACCCGGGTGCTCCCCACCGGCACCAGGATCGAAGTTTCCGGGTAGCGGGCGGACTCGGGGACGAAGCCCCCATCCGTTCCCGTCATTTCGAAGGACAGGCCGTGCAGGTGAATGGGGTGGTGGTCCATGGCGGACAGATTCCCCAGGCGGATGCGCACCCGCTCCCCGCGTCCGATGACGAGCGGCTCGGTGGCCGGGAAGGCCTTGGAGTTGAACGTGAGGACATTGAAGTCGCTCATCGCGTTGGGGTCCGGCCGGCGCATGCCTGGAAGCACCTTCCACTCGTGCGTCATCAGCGCGAAGTCACGGACCACTCTCGGGCCGCGCGGACGCTTCGGATGGACGATGAACATGCCCATCATCCCCAGCGCCATCTGGGTCATCTCGTCATAGTGCGGGTGATACATGTACGTGCCCGGCTGGTTCAGCGTGAACTCGTAGGCGAAGGTTTCTCCGGGGGCGATGGGGCGCTGGTTCAGCCCGGACACGCCATCCATGCCATTGGGAATGATGAGCCCGTGCCAGTGCACGGTGGTCGGCTCGGGCAGCCGGTTGGTGACGTAGATGCGAAGGCGGTCTCCCTCCACCGCCTCGATGGTGGGCCCTGGCGTCGAGCCGTTGTAGCCCCACGCTTCCACCTCCAGCCCAGGGGCGAAGGTGTGCTTCACAGGCATGGCCACCAGATGGCCCACCTTCACGCCCCCCACCTTCCTCCAGGGCAGCGTGGAGCCGTTGGGCGTGGTGACGGCCACCTGCCCGCCCGGAGCGACGATGCTCCGCGTCCTGGCGCGTGCGCTGACGGGAACGGAAGGCACGGCGTGGGACTGTCCTTGCGCGAGGGCCTGGCTTGCGACCAGCGTGCCCCCAGCGAGTGCGCCGAGCTGAATGAACTGCCTGCGATCCATGGTGGTGTGTCCTCTCAATGTCGAAGTGCCGTGAATGCGAAGGTCAGTGCGCGTCCGCCGCGGCGGCCGGACCGGAGTTCGCGCTCGTCGACGAAACGCGGATGGAGCCCAGCTCCAGGCCTTGGTGACGGCCCGCCAGGAGTTGCTCCAGCGCCGAGCGGGCGCGGTGGTGGTCGAGCAGCGTCTCCACGTAGGTGCTGGCCGTGTCCGTCACGGCGGCCTGGGCACGCAGCACCTCGAAGACGCCCACCTGCATGGCGTTGTACTGGAGCACCGTCTCGTCGAGCACCTGGCGCCGGGCCGGCAGGAGCACGTCACGGACGTGCCGCGCTCGTCGCCCCGTGGACTCCACTCGGCCGCGGGCCTGACGTAGCGAGGCGCGGATGGCGGTGGCCGTGGCCTCGTAACGGGCCTTCAGGGACTCACGCGAAGAAAGGGCCGCCATGCGCACGCCCTGCTTGCGGTCGAACAGCGGCAGCCCCACCGTGAGGTGCGCCCCCATCTCCCACCGGTCCTCGTCCTTCTCGCCGTGGAAGCCGCCGGACAGGTGGGGCAGAAACCCCTCCGTCCGCGCGAGCCTGTGGCGCCGGTCGGCGGCCTCCATGCGGCCGCGCAGCTCGGCCAGGTCGAGGCTCGCCTCGATGGCGCGCGCCTCCAGCCCCTCCCCCGAATCCAGGTCGTTGACTGGGTCGGCCAGCGGCGAATCCACCGTCCACTGCGTGCGGGGACCGAAGAGGCCCAGCAACACGTTGAGGGCCTCGCGCGAGTCCAGCAGGGCGTTCTCGGCTTCGGCCACGGCCAGGCGCGCGGACTCCACGGCGGAGCGCTCGGTGGCCACCTCCAGTGCGCGGACGTTGCCTGCCTTCTCCAACTCCACCGCAGTGCCGTAGCCCGCCTGTGCGACTTGCAGCGCCCGGTTGCGCAGCTCCAGTTGCTGGTGCCGGGCCTGGACCTCGTAGAAGCCCAGGCGCGTGCGGTAGGCCGGTGCAGCACCTCACCCGCCGTGAGTGCGCGCTCGGCCGCGCGCTCGGCCTGGGCCACCCCGCGACGCTGCGGCAGGAGGATGAGCTCGGACAGGTCGTACTCGAGCCCGATGTCCCCTTGCAGAGGCTGCCCGCCACGGGTGGGATTTCGCACCTCCAGCTCCACCTCTGGATTGGGAGGAAGGCTCATCTGCACCAGGTTGCCAGTGGCGACACCCAGCGCGTGCATCGCGGCGCGCAGGTCGCGGTTGTTCAGCAGGGCGATGCGGACGGCCGTGTCGGCGGTGAGCGGCTGCGCCAGCAGCGCCCGCACGGCCGCGTCCGCGTCCTCTCCCCGGAGGGCCTCGCTGGTGAGCCCGACCATCGGGTCCCCAGGCGTCCAACGAGCGCTGAGCGTCGTGTGCACGTCACGCGCATCATTCGCCAGGGGAACGGTGACGCATCCCCCCAACGTGAGCATGGACGCAACGAGGGTGCCTGCGGCGGGCCGCTTCCAGCGTGACGATGACCAGGTCTTCATGGTGCCTCTCTCCGTCGCGGGCGGCTAGTGCTGGTGATGGTGGTGGCTGGGGGCGGGACTGCCGGCATCCGGGGCGCTATCGGAGTGCCCCCCGTGTCCATCGTGAGCGCTCCCCTGCTTCGCGCCATGCCCCGTGTGTCCGCCATGGCCCGAGTGCCCAGAGGTATGCCCAGTCGCGTCGCCTTGCCGAGCGGTGCCGCCATGACCGCCTGGGTGCCCTTGATGGCCCGCGTGGTCGCTCCCCTTGACTCCGTTCTCGGAGGCAATCCCCGACGGCGCGCGCAGCGGATCAGCATCTGTCAGCACTGCGACCAGATTCGGACGGGGGGCCTCCGGCGCACGCAGCGAAGTGGGCGACGTGGAATCCTCGTCGAGCGCGCTCCAGGGAGCGGCGGCGCAGGCGGTGAGAGGAGACAACAAGGAGAGGACGAGGAGCTGCTTCATGATGGGATTCCTTTCGGAGCAGGTGACCGGCTTCGGCCCCTTGGACGTGGCAGGGGCCGGCGACTTACAGGCCCGGGGCTCAGACCTCTGCGATGAGGCGGCCGCGCAGCATGCTCATGCCGCAGGTGAAGTCGTACGCGCCGGGCGTGAGCGCGGGCAGGTCAATGGTCACCACGCGCCCGGTGGGCAGCGTGCGCGAGACGCCGAGGTCGCCGAGCACGATCTGCTCCGAGCACGCGGAGCGGTCCGTGCGCAGGATGTTGAGCTTCACCGGCACGCCCGCGCGCACCACGATGCGGTCGGGGCGGTAGCCGCCGTCCACCATCAGGTCCACTTCCTGCGCGCCGCCGACCTCGCTCCGAGCCCGGGTGCGCTGGCGCGGGCCGAAGAAGAACAGGACGGTGGCCGCCGCGGCCAGCACGCTGCCAGAGACGACTCCCACTTCGATAGAATCCAACATGACGCGCTCTCCCTGGACGCAGGTTCCACGCAGCGGGCCAGGGAGCAGGTCGCGCCCTCATGTCCACCGCGTTCACCCCTGTTGACGGGCCAGGAGCCGGGCTCTTACAGGTGCCGTGAATGCACGAACGCCACGGTCCCGAATGGAGGACCGTGGCGCCGTGGGGACTTCGTGAGGAAGGTCTGGCTCAGGCCGCCTGGGGCGCTGGCAGGCGCAGGCGCCGCAGACGCAGGCTGTTGAGCAGCACCGATACACTCGACAGGGACATGGCCACGCTCGCCAGCATCGGTGACAACAGCCAGCCTGTCAGGCCGTAGAGCAACCCCGCCGCGACCGGGATGCCAAGCACGTTGTAGAGGAAGGCCCAGAACAGGTTCTGCCGGATGACCCGCATCGTGGTGCGAGCCAGGCCGAGTGCCGCCGGCAGTCCTCGCAAATCGGAGCGCAGCAGCGCGACGCCCGCGGCATCCCGGGCCACGTCCGTCCCCGTCCCCATGGCAACTCCGAGGTCCGCCTCCGCCAGGGCCGGCGCGTCGTTGATGCCATCCCCCACCATGGCCACGCGCCGTCCCTCCGCCTGGAGCGTACGCACCACGTGCGCCTTGCCGGACGGCAGTACACCAGCGAAGACCCGGTCGATGCCGAGCGCGCGCGCCACCCGTCCGGCCGGTCCCTCATGGTCGCCCGTGAGCATCACCACGTGCAGCCCCATGCTCCGCAGGGATTGGACCACCGTGGCGGCCTCCTCCCGCTCTGGATCCGCGATGCCGATGGCGCCTACCCAACGCCCGTCCACCGCGATGAGCACGGGCGTCTGCCCGTCCGCCGTGAGCGCGCGCTCGGCATCCTCGCTCCCGGACACGCCCTGTCCGTCCAGCATCCGACGACTGCCCACGAGCACCCTGCGCCCGCCAACCTGGGCCTCCACGCCATGTCCCGGAGTGGCGGTGAACGACTCCGGCGTGCCGATCTTCAGGCCCCGGTTCGAGGCCTCGGACACGACGGCACGGGCCAGCGGATGCTCGCTCGCCGATTCGGCGGCGGCGGCGAGGGTCAGCACTTCCTCGTCCGTCATGCCGCTCGCGGTGAGGATGCGGACCACCGCCGGGCGCCCCTGGGTCAGCGTGCCCGTCTTGTCGAGCACCACGGTGTCGATGCGGCTCGCTCCTTCCAACGAAGCGGCGCTCTTCACCAGCACTCCGAGCTGCGCACCCCGTCCCATCCCCACCATGAGCGCCGCGGGCGTGGCCAGGCCCAGGGCGTACGGGCAAGCGATGACCAGCACGGCCACCGCGTTGAGCAGGGCCATCGTCAGGCGCGTCTCTTCGGGGGCCAGGACGAACCAGGCCGCGAACGTGGCGATGGCGATGAGCAGCACCACCGGAGTGAATACGCCGCTCACCACGTCCGCGAGGCGCGCGATGGGCGCCTTGGTGCCCTGGGCCCGCTCCACCACCTGGACAATCTGCTGGAGCGCGGTGTCACTCCCCACCTTCGCCGCGCGGAAGACCAGGCGGCCCGTGCCGTTCATCGTCCCGGCGAAGACCTCCGCGCCCGCTGCCTTCTCCACCGGCAGGCTTTCCCCCGTGAGCATGGATTCGTCCACCGAGGAGGCCCCCTCCACGACGGAGCCATCGACGGGGATGGACTGCCCCGGACGCACCACCACACGGTCCCCCACCCGCACCTCAGCGAGTGGAACCTCTCGCTCGACGCCATTCTCCAGCACGGTGGCGATGGAAGGGGCCAACGCCTGAAGCCGCCGGATGGCATCCCCGGCCCGGGTGCGTGCTCGCGATTCCAGGAAGCGCCCGAGCAGCACGAAGGCAATCACCGCGGCCGCCGCCTCGAAGTAGATGGGAGGTGCGGCTCCGTGCCTACCATGACTTCCGTGGTCCCCGGTGACCATGAATGTCGGCCACACGGTGGCCACCACCGAGTAGATGAAAGCCGCGCCGGTCCCGAGCGCCACCAGGACGTTCATGTCCGCCGACCTGTGCCGCAACGCGGCCCACGCCGCCCGGAAGATGGGACCACCGCTGTACGCCATGACTGGCAGCGTCAGGCCGAGCTGCACCCAGGTGGAACCGGTGAAGTCGAGCGCTCCGTGGGACATGGCGAGGACAACCACCGGCAAGCCGAAGAGCACGGCCACGGCGAGCCGGCGCCGGAGCCCTCTCTCCTCCGCGGCGTCCGTCTCTTCCGCGGTGGAAGCCTGCGGCACCTCGGCGCGATAGCCAGCGTCGGCCACCGCATCGGCCAGTGCGCTGACGGACGTGGCCCGAGCGTCGAAGAGTACACTGGCCCGGCGGGTGGCGAAGTTGACGCTGCACTCCTGGACCCCCTCCACCTCGCTCAGAGTGCGCTCCACGCGGCGCGCGCATGCGGCGCACGTCATACCCGACACGGCGAGGTCCATCCGCTCCAGGGCGCCCGCGGGAGACCGGGACGAGGCTGCTTCAACGGCATTCATGGGGCTTCCTCCTGCCCGCGAGCTAGCGGGTCACCCCACTGACGCGCCTCCCCCGAAAGGCTTACACCTGCGAAGAGGTCCAGCCGCGGTGGCCAGCGCCTCGCGCGCCACCCCCAGCGCGTCGGCCATGAACGGCACTTCACGGCTCCGTGGAACGACGCCGCCTCACGCTCCACCTGTGACCGTGATGGTTACAGCGAAACCCATCCGGGTACTCCGGACAGGTGCCGCGCCACGGCAACCCCGCATGAACAGGCGCGTTCAGTCCTCGGCACGCGTTGTGCTCCGGCGGACCGAACCCACAGGATGCCGGACGTCCCCGAGGGCATCCTCACTCTGGGAGCAACCAAGCGATGAAGAAGAGCCTGATGGGACTCCTTGCTGCACTCCCCCTGATTGCCGCGGCCCCCGCGGTCGCGAGTGACGAGCACGCCAAGCACGGCGAGCATTCCGCGCACGGAGGCACGGCCAAGAAGGCCGCTGCGCCCGTACAGAAGCCCGCCTCGGCCCCGGCCACCAGGAACGGCGTCCAGACCGTGGACCTCACGGTGACCGCCAAGGGCTTCGAGCCCTCGGACGTGAAGGTGAAGGCGGGGCAGCCCGTCCGCCTCGTGGTCACGCGCAAGACGGCCAAGACGTGCGCCACGGAGATCGTCATGGCCGACCTGGGCATCAACAAGCCGCTCCCCATGGACACGCCGGTGACCGTGGAGTTCACCCCCAGCAAGTCGGGCACGCTGCGCTACGCCTGCGCGATGGACCACATCAGCGGGCTCGTCACCATCCAGTAGACCGCCGTTCCGGGCAGGCTGCGCACCGAGGTCGCGCTTGGCGGGCCGGGCCACGCCACCACGGCGGCCTGGCCCCCTCCTTGCCCGCACCTTCCATCATTCGTGAAGAGGCTTCATGCATCGCAATCGCTGGTTCATCGGGGCAGCGCTCGTTGCCCTCCTCGCAATGCTCGCGGCACTCGGCCTCGGCCAGGAGGATGATGCCGCCATGGCGACGCTCCGGCAGCCGCGCGTGGCACCGCCCTATCCTGAAGACGTCCCGTCCACGGGCCGCGTGCGCGAGTTCGAGCTCGTCGCGGCCCCGACAGCCCTCCCGCTCCTGGATGGCCGGAGTCTGGAGGTCTGGGCATACAACGGCCAGGTCCCCGGCCCCACCCTTCGCGCCACCCATGGCGACACGGTCCGCGTGCGATTCACCAACAAGCTGCCGCAGCCGACGACCATTCACTGGCACGGCATCCGGCTTCCGAACGGAATGGACGGCGTACCCGGGGTGACCCAGCCTCCCATCCCTCCTGGGGGAACCTTCGTCTATGAGTTCAAAGTGAAGGACGCAGGAACCTACTGGTTTCACCCGCACCTGCGCGGGAGCGAGCAAGTCGAGCGAGGGCTGTTCGGCGTGCTCATCGTGGAGGACCCGAAGCCCGGCCCTTTCTCACGCGAGCTCGTCTGGGTGCTCGACGACTGGCGACTCGACGCGGGTGGCCAGATTGACGGCCGATTCAACACGCGCCACGACCTCGCGCACGACGGCCGCTGGGGGCAGGTCTCCACGGTGAACGGCGCTGTCCAGCCAGAAGTCCCGCTGCAGCCCGGCGAGCGGGTGCGCCTGCGAATGGTCAACGTTGCAAACGGGCGCGTGTTCGCACCTTCCTTCGAAGGGCTGGGCGCATCTGTCATCGCGATCGACGGGCTGGCCACGGACCGGCCGCTGCCGGCCTCCCGCTTGGAGCTCGCTCCAGGGAACCGCGTCGACCTGGACTTCACCGTTCCCGAGGCGCTGAGCAACCCGCGCCTGGAGGTGATGGACCACTTCACACGCAGGCCGTTCCCTCTCGCAACGCTGGTGGTGTCTGGAGAGGTCGTGCGGCCGCCCGAAGTGGCAGCAGTTGCCCCGCCCCCGAGCCCTGACCTCTCTCCAGCGCGTGCACTGCTACCCGCGGAGACCTTCCGGCTGAATGCGAGGCGGGGAGGCCCCTTCGGCATCGAGTGGACCATCAATGACGAGGCGTTCCACCACGAGGGGGAGCATGCCTCTGCGCACCACAAGGTCTACCGGCTCCCTGCCCACCAATGGGCCACGCTGCGTTTCGTCAACGAGTCCTCCCGCCTGCACCCCATGCACGTGCATGGCCAGTTCTTCCGCGTGGTGGCGCGCAATGGGGCATCGGTGGACGAGGGACACTGGCGCGACACCGTGCTGATTCGTCCAAGGGAGACGGTGGATGTGGCGATGTTCCCGCAGGACGTGGGGGCCTGGATGCTCCACTGCCACATCCAAGAGCACGCCGAGGCCGGGATGATGACGCTCGTGGACGTCCATGCGGAGGGCTCCCACTAGGCGAGCCCCCGGCCCATTACAGTGTGACCAGCCTGGTCACACCCGGCCCTCTTCTCGCCAAGATGAGGGAACGCCGCCCAGGAATGAGTTCAGCCACTTGCAGCGCGCACCACATGGGCCTGCCTGTTGCTAAACCCCTACCTTCGTTCGCCAGGGGATGTCGTGTCCGGAACCGCTCGCAGGCTCTTCTACGCCTTCTCGCTCCTCGTCCTGACCTTCGGCGCGGCAGCCTATGCCGCGCTCGAGGGCATGGCGGAGATCCACGAGGCCCTGCACAGCGTGCGGCGGCAGGAAACGGCCGTGCGCACCACGCTGTCGCTCGCGACCTCGGTCAGAGACCTCTACGCACACCAGGCGCACACCGTCATCCTCGGCAACGCCAGCCACCTGCCGCTCTACGACAGCGCCTATCACCGTGCCATGGAGCGCCTCGAAGCGGTCCAGGCCCAGGCCACCACCTCCGAGGAACGCGCCCAGGTGGAGACCATGCGCCGCACCACGATGGAGCTGGACCGGCTTTTCCGCGAGGCGCTCGTGCCAGCCGTGCTGCGCGAGGACCATGCCACCGCGGCCCGTGAGCACGCCAGGGCCCTGGAACTGGTCGACGTCATCCAGGAGAGCGCGGACACTCTGGCCTCACACTACGAGCGCGCCATTGGCAACTTCGAGGAGCACGCGAGCACGGTCCAGCACGCAAGCTTCCAGTGGACGGTCGCCATCCTGGCCGCCGCAGCCCTGCTCGCGGCGGGCGTAGGCCTCTACATCGGCCGCTCGGTGGCCCGCCCGGTGTCGCTGCTGGAGGCCGGCGCGGCCCGTATCGCTGCGGGCGACCTCATGACGCGCATCGCGCTGGACCGCCCGGACGAGTTCGGAAGGTTGGCGCAGCAGTTCAACCGGATGACCGCCGCGCTCCGTGAGCACCAGGAGCGCCTGGTTCAAAGCGAGCGGCTGGCGGGCATCGGCCGCCTGGCGGCGGGCGTGGCGCATGAAATCAACAATCCCCTGGGGGTCATCCTCGGCTACGTGCGCCTGCTTCAGCGCAAGGCGGAGGGTGCGCTCGCGGACGACCTGCGCATCATCGAAGAGGAGACGCTGCGCTGCCGTGACATCGTGGAGGGGATGCTCGACCTGTCGCGGCCACTCCAGGTCCCGGGCGAGACGCTGGAGTTGCGAGAGCTGGTGGAGGAAGTCGTCTCCCGGCAGCGGGAGTCCGCCCAGCTCTCCGCGGCCTCCCTGACGGTGGAAGGCGAAGCCCGGGTGGCAGGCCATCCGCAGCGGCTGCGGCAGGTGGTCACAAATTTGGTCAAGAACGCCATGGAGGCCGCGGGCCCCTCGGGACAGGTGACCGTGGCCATCCACGCCCACGAAGACGAGGTGGCGCTTTCATTCCGCGACAGCGGGCCCGGCCTCTCTCCCGAGGCACAGAAGCGGATGTTCGAGCCCTTCTTCACCACCAAGCCCCACGGCACCGGGCTGGGGTTGGCGGTGTCGCAGGCCATCGCCCAGGCCCATGGTGGCCGCATCCAGCCGCGCAACCTGCCTGGACGTGGTGCGGAATTCACCCTGCATCTCCCCCGGAGTACGCCGTGACGGACAGACCGAGTGTTCTCGTTGTCGACGACAAGGAGAACATGCGCCACCTCATCACCCGCATTCTCGGTGACGCGTATCACGTGAGGACGGCTGAAGACGGAGGCCGTGCACTCTCCCTCATCCAGACGCAGCCGTTCGACGTGGTGGTGACGGACATCCGAATGCCGGGAGCGGACGGCTTCGAGGTGCTCAAGGCAGTCAAGCAGCACGCGCCCACCACCGAGGTCATCCTGATGACGGCGTACGCCTCCGTCCCCAAGGCGGTAGAGGCCATCAAGGAGGGGGCCTATGACTACCTGCCCAAGCCCTTCGACCCGGACGAGGCGTCCCTGGTGGTAGCCCGCGCCCTCGAGCGCAAGCGGCTCAAGGAGCAGGCCGCCTCACTGCGGCGCGAGCTGGAGGGCATCTACAGCTTCCAGAACATCATTGGCAGGAGCGCGCCCATGCGTGCGCTCTACGGCCTGCTGGAGCGCGCCTCCGAGCTGGACATCACGGTCCTCATCACCGGGGAGACGGGGACGGGCAAGGAGTTGGTGGCGCGGGCCATCCACCACCACGGCCCACGCAAGGACCGACCCTTCATCGCGGTCAACTGCGGCGCGCTGCCCTCCGAACTCATCGAGAGCGAGCTGTTCGGTCACGCCCGGGGCGCCTTCACCGGCGCGGTAGAGGCCAAGGCCGGTCTCTTCGAGGCCGCCTCTGGGGGGACCATCTTCCTGGACGAGATTGGAGAGCTGCCCCTGTCCGTCCAGGTGAAGCTCAACCGCACGCTCCAGGACAAGGAGGTGCGCCGGGTCGGAGACGCGGTTGCGCGCCGCATCGACGCACGCGTCATCACCGCCACCCACCGCGACCTCAAGGCCGAAGTGACTGCGGGCCGCTTCCGCGAAGACCTCTACTACCGGCTCAATGTCTTCCCGGTGCATCTGCCGTCCCTGCGGGAGCGGCGCGAGGACATCCCCCTGCTGGCCATGCATTTCATACAGAAGGCGGCGAAGACCTACCGGCAGCCGGTGGATGGCCTGGAGCCGGACGCGTTGCGTGCGCTCACCGGGTACAACTGGCCGGGCAACGTGCGCCAGCTGGAGAATGCCATCGAACGCGCGGTGGCCATCACCACGGGTTCCCGGGTGGGCCCTGACGCACTCCCCCCTGAAGTCACGGGCGGACAACAGGGAGCACTGCCCGCCGACCATCTGGTGAAGATGCCCTTCCGGGAGGCGGTGGACCTGGCGCGGGACCGTGCATCGCGCGATTACCTCATCGCCCTGCTGCGGGAATTCGGGGGCAATGTGACGCGGGCTGCTGAGCGCGCGGGCATGGAGCGCGAGAGCCTCCACCGCATCCTCAAGCGCTTTGGTCTGCGTTCCGATGACTTCAAGGAGTCACCCTAAGCAACACATGCAATCAGGATGCATTAACAATCAAGTACATCCTATGGAGGCCGGGGAACGACGGCCTCATGTACGTGGACAACGAGGACGGCAAGAGCCTGACCGGCATTGACGCCAGCACCCTCGATGTGGCGCGCACCTATCCGCTGGGCTTCATCACCAACCAGACCGCGGGGACGCTCAGCATCGTCGACGAAGCCTCGCACACCGTTCGGAAGCCCCCTGTGAGGTGACCTGTAACTCCGCCGCTCACAGGTGCCACGGGCCCCCTCCATGCACAGCATCCGGCGCGGCGGACGCCTCTGGCTTGTTACCCGAGCTGACAAGCCGCGCGGGTTCGCCCTCAGAGCCTTCCTGGCAGGCAGCCATGGGCCCGCTTTGGGCGGCAGGCCGCTTCGCTCGGAACTGTAAGAAGGAACGGGGTGCTGCGTGATCCCCGGCAAAGGAAGCGCGACGATGACGACTCATCTCCCCCCAGAAGCTCACACCGGACACCACCCTCCGCACCTGCCGGAGGGCAAGGCGAAGGACCCCGTCTGCGGCATGTTCGTGGATCCCCAGGCACCAAAGGGCGGCAGCCACGTGCACGAGGGGCACACGTACTTCTTCTGCAACCCGAAGTGCCGCGAGAAGTTCACGGCGGAGCCGCGGAAGTACCTCGCGCCCGAGCCCCAACCGCCGGAGCCTGCCCCCGCGGGCACCCTGTACATCTGCCCGATGGACCCGGAGGTGCGGCAGGACCATCCCGGCACCTGCCCCAAGTGCGGCATGGCCCTCGAGCCCGAGCAGCCGGTCCTCCAGACGCGCACCGAGTACGTCTGCCCGATGCACCCGGAGATCGTGCGTCCCGAGCCGGGGGCGTGCCCCATCTGCGGCATGGCCCTGGAGCCACGGACCGTCACCCTCGAGGACGCACCCGACCCGGAGTACCTCGACATGCGGCGGCGCTTCTGGGTGAGCGTCGCCCTCTCGCTCCCTGTGTTCGTCCTGGGCATGTCCGAGATGATTCCGGGCCAGCCCATCCAGCGCCTCATCCCAGGGCCGCTCATGGCCTGGGTGCAGTTCGCCCTGGCGACGCCCGTGGTGCTGTGGGGGGGCTGGCCCTTCTTCCAGCGGGGCTGGGCGTCGGTGCGCAACCGGCACCTCAACATGTTCACGCTGATTGCCCTTGGGACGGGCGCCGCCTACGGCTTCAGCGTCTTCGCCACCCTCTTCCCCGGCCTCCTGCCCCACGCCTTCACCGGCCACGGTGGCCACGTGCCCTTGTACTTCGAGGCGGCGGCGGTCATCACCACGCTGGTGTTGCTGGGGCAGGTGCTGGAGCTCCGGGCCCGTCATGCCACCTCGGGAGCCTTGAAAGCGCTGCTCGGGCTGGCTCCGAAGACGGCGCGGCTGCTGCGCGAGGACGGCCGCGAAGAGGACGTGGCGCTGGACAGGGTCCACGTGGGTGACCGCCTCCGCGTCCGACCGGGAGAGAAGGTTCCCGTGGATGGCGTGGTCCTGGAGGGCGAGAGCGCCGTGGACGAGTCCATGGTGACGGGTGAGCCGATTCCCTCCGAGAAGACACCTGGCAGCCGGGTGACAGGAGGGACGGTCAACGGCACCGGCGGCTTCGTGATGCGGGCCGAGCGTGTCGGCCGCGACACGCTCCTCTCCCAAATCGTACAGCGGGTGGCCGAGGCCCAGCGCAGCCGGGCCCCCATCCAGCGTCTGGCCGACACCGTCTCCGGGTGGTTCGTGCCCGCGGTGGTGGTCATCGCCGTCCTGACGGCGTTCATCTGGAGCATGTGGGGACCCGAGCCCCGGCTCGCCCACGCGCTGGTCAACGCCGTGGCCGTCCTCATCATCGCGTGCCCGTGTGCCCTGGGCCTGGCCACGCCCATCTCCATCGTGGTGGGCATGGGGCGTGGTGCCCAGGCCGGCGTCCTCATCCGGGACGCGGCGGCGCTCGAGGAATTGGCGAAGGTGGACACCCTCGTCGTCGACAAGACGGGCACCCTCACCGAGGGCAGGCCGAGCCTCACCACGGTGGTGACCGCCCCCGGTTTCGACGAGGCGCGGCTGCTTCACCTCGCCGGCAGCATCGAACGCGGGAGCGAGCACCCGCTCGCGTCCGCCATCGTGAAGGGCGCAGAGGCACGGGGTGCCGTCCTCACGGAGACACACGGCTTCAAGTCCGTGACAGGCCAGGGCGTGACGGGGCGTGTGGATGGTGCGCAGGTGGCGCTCGGGAATGCCCGGCTGCTCGAGGGACTCGGCATCGAGGCAGGGGCGTTCCTGGAGAGAGCGGAGGCCCTGAGGCGAGAAGGGCAGACGGTGATGTTCGTCGCCGTGGACGGAAAGCCGGCTGGGCTGCTGGGCGTGGCCGACCCGGTGAAGGCCAGCACCCCCGAAGCCGTTCAGCAGCTCCGTGCCGATGGGCTGCGCCTCGTGATGCTCACGGGTGACAGCCGGACGACGGCGGAGGCGGTGGCCCGGCGCCTGGGCATCGACGAAGTCCACGCGGAGGTGCGCCCCGAGGAGAAGAACGAGATGGTGAAGCGCCTCCAGGCCGAAGGGCACGTGGTGGCCATGGCCGGAGACGGGGTGAACGACGCGCCTGCGCTCGCTCAGGCCAACGTGGGCATCGCCATGGGCACGGGCACTGACATCGCCATGGAGAGCGCCGCCGTCACGCTGGTGAAGGGTGACCTCCGCGGCATCGTCCGCGCCCGGCACCTGAGCCGGGGCACCGTGCACAACATCCGCCAGAACCTCTTCTTCGCGTTCATCTACAACGTGCTCGGCGTCCCCATCGCGGCGGGGGTCCTCTACCCGTTCTTCGGACTGCTGCTGAGCCCCATGATTGCCAGCGCGGCGATGAGCATCTCGTCCGTCTCCGTCATCGGCAACGCCCTGCGGCTGAGGCGGCTGGACCTCTGACCGCCGCCCCGCCGGATTCTCGGCCCGGGCGGCGCTCGTGCTGGAGACGAGCGACACGAAGCAGCAGGAGGTGGATTTGCCCGCGTGGCAAGGCTTGGGTCCGCCACGCGGTCATCCCGCAACCGCCGGGCGGGAATACCGCCCCAGACCGCTCAGCGCTTGCGGGCCAGCAGCTTGCGAATCTCTACCAACGACGCGGTCGTCACGGCCTCGATGCCCTGCTCGCCGTCGATGTGGACGATGCGCTCGTGCTGCTCCCGGCGGCGGATGGCGGCTACGTACTGCTTCGCAATCCGCCGCTGAGCCTCGTCCGCCTCGAACAGCTCCGCCGTCCCGCCGCGTGCCTTGCGGCGCCGTGCCGCCACCTCCGGCGCCACGCCGACGAACAGCGTCAGGTCCGGCGACACCGCGCACGCATTCACCGCCTCCACCCATTCCATGGGCAGCGACGCGCCCTGGTAGGCCAGGGACGACAGGACGTAGCGGTCACACAGGACAATCTGGCCCGCCGCCAGCGCCGGGAGCACCCGGGCCGTGAGGTGGTCCGTCCGGTCCGCGGCGAACAGCAACGCCAGCGTCTCCGGCGCCAGCGGGCCCGCCCCACCGGGCAGTCCCAACCGGCCCGTGAGCGCCTGGCGAATCATCGTCCCCACGGGGCCGTCAGACGGCTCCCGCGTGGTCAGCACCGAGTGCCCCTCCGCGCGCAGGGCCGCGGCAAGCCGCTCCACCTGCGTCGTGGTACCCGCCCCGTCCAGTCCCTCCAGGACGATGAAACGCCCTGGACGGCGCGCGGTGGCCTTCTTCCGGGCGGCGCTCACCGGGGAAGCAGCGCCGAGGGGTCGTCCAGCCGCAGCTCGCTGCGCAGGGCCAGCATCGACTCGTATTGCTTCAGCTCATCCACCAGGACCTTCCGGCCCGAGCGGTAGCTGATGAAGGCGTAGACGAGCAGCGACACGGACACCAGGGCCGCCGCCCACGCCAGCAGGGGCGTGCGAAGAGAATCGTAGAAGAGCTTGCCCGACGCCCCTCCCACCAGGAGGGCAATGACGGTGGACACCCCCGCTCGGGCGAAGCGTGTCGTGCTCTCGCGGGTGGAAAGACTGGCCTGGAGCTGGTCGAGCCGAGCCCGGAGTTCCTGGGTATTGGAAGTCATCACGGCGCCAAGCACCCTACATCACTGCGCCCGTCACGTCGAGTCGGCGTCCACCCACCAGCCAGCCGTAGGCCCTCCAACGCCCCCCTGCCAACCTCATCCCCGCCATCATCCCCACATGCGCCCGGCTACCGGTTGGCTTGCGAGCCACCGTCGCCCACGCTACATGCGCGACTCATGCAGCCCTCCGCCCGGACCGAAACCTCCATGAGTCACGCCAGCGAGATCTCCTCCATCGACGACGCCATCCGTGACATCCAGGAGGGCAAGTTCGTCATCGTCGCCGACGACGAGGACCGCGAGAATGAGGGCGACCTCATCATGGCCGCGGAGAAGGTGACGCCCGAGCACCTGGCCTTCATGGTGCGCCACACCAGCGGCATCGTCTGCATGCCCATGCTGGCGGAGCGGCTGGACGAGCTCCGCCTCCCGCAGATGGTGTCGGACAACACCGAATCCCATCGCACCGCCTTCACCGTCTCCGTGGACTACCGCCACGGCACCCACACGGGCGTCTCCGCGGCGGACCGCGCGAAGACCATCCGTGCCCTGGTGGACCCCTCCAGCAAGGCCGATGACTTCCTGCGCCCCGGGCACATCTTCCCGCTCCGCTACCGTGAGGGCGGCGTCCTCCGCCGGGCCGGCCACACCGAGGCCACCGTGGACCTGTCCCGCCTCGCCGGCCTGTCCGCCTCCGGCATCCTCTGCGAGCTGGTGAAGGACGACGGCACCATGATGCGGATGCCGGACCTCAAGGTCTTCGCCCGCGAGCACAAGCTGTCGCTCATCACCATCGCGGACCTCATCGAGTACCGCCGCCGGAAGGACCGGCTGGTGCGCCGCGAGCCCGGCCAGCAGACCGTCAACACCCGCTACGGTGAGTTCACCGCCCTCACCTATTCGTGGCTACCCGACGGTGTGAAGTCCCTGGTCCTGGTGAAGGGTGACCCGGCGGCGCGGCCCAGCACCCTGGTGCGCCTGCACGCGGCCTGTGCCCTGGGTGACGTGTTCGGCTCCCCGACGTGCAACTGCAACGTGCTGCTGGATCAGGCGCTGGCGCGCATCGCCCGCGAAGGCTCTGGCGTGCTGGTGTACCTGCCTGGCATGCACGGGGACGACTTCGGCATCCACCACAAGCGCAACAATGACGGCAGCAGCGGCCCCACGCGTGGCCCCCAGGAGTCGCGTGACCTGGGCATGGGCTGCCAGATTCTCACGGACCTGGGCATCCACACGCTCCAGGTGATGACCAACTCGGACATCACCTACCGCGGGCTCGCGGGCTTCGGTCTCACCATCGAGAAGCGCGTCCCGCTCCAGCCGGACTGACGCGCCCCTCGCCGGGCGGACCGGCCCGTGGTTCAGCCCAGGTCCGCCAGCGCGCCCTTCACCGCGTCCAGCGTCGCGGGCAGCTCCACGGGCGGGTTGGCGAACTGGCTCGTCACCTCCGCCAGCGAGCCGCGGTGGTAGCCCACCTTGAAGTCGGCGAACTTCAGGCCGTGCGCGGTGGACACCACCGCCACGCGCGAACCCCGGGCAATCACGCCCTGCGCCACCAGCTTCTCCAGGGCCGCCAGCGCCACGCCCGTGTGCGGACAGGTGAAGGTGCCCTCGCGGTCCGCCCGCGCGGCGGCGTTGGCCAGCTCGGACTCGCTGGCGTCCTCCACCACGCCGTCGAACGCCTTGAGCACCTTCACTGCGCGCTTGAATGACACCGGATTGCCAATCTGGATGGCCGACGCCAGCGTGGGCTCGGCCTGCAGGGGCACCAGCTCCTGGAAGCCGCCCCGGTACGAGCGCGCCAGCGGGTTGGCCTTCTGGGCCTGCGCCACGGCGATGCGCGGCCGGCGGGTGATGAGCCCCAGCGACAGCATCAGCTCGAAGCCCTTGCCCAAGGCGCTGGCGTTGCCCAGGTTGCCGCCGGGAATCACCACCCAGTCCGGCGGCTCCCAGCCCAGGTCCTGGCAGAGCTCCACGGCGACCATCTTCTGGCCTTCGATGCGCAGCGAGTTCATCGAGTTGGCCAGGTACAGCCCCGTGTCCGCCGTCACCGCCTGCACCAGCTTCATGCAGCCGTCGAAGTCCGTGTCCAGCGACAGCACCCGCGCCCCATTGGCAATGGGCTGCACGAGCTGCGCGAGCGACACCTTGTCGCGCGGCAGGAACACCACCGCCGGAATCCCCGCCGCCGCGCAGTAGGCGGAGAGCGCCGCGGACGTGTCGCCCGTGGAGGCACACGCCACCGCGCGCAGCGGAACGCCCCGGGCGCGCATGTGCTTCACCGCGGAGACCAGGACCGTCATGCCCCAGTCCTTGAAGCTGCCCGTGGGCGAGACGCCGCACTCCTTCAAGTCCAGCGCGGCCAGCCCCAGCTCCGCCGCCATGCGCGGCAGCGGCTTGAGCGGCACGCGGCCCTCGCCGAGCGAGACGATGTCCTCCGCCGGCAGCTGCGGATACGCCCACTCCCGCTTGCCCCACACGCCCGAGCCATCCGGCAGGCGCGCGGAGCCGAAGCGCGTCTCGAAACGGCGCTTCCATTCCGCCGCGGAGACCGTGCGCAGGGCCTTCACGTCGTGCGCGACTTCCAGCAGGCCGCCGCAGCGCGGGCACCGGTACACCACGTCCATCAGCGAGGCGCGGAAGTCACAGCCCTCACTGCACGCGTACTCCGCGCGGAAATCCGAAGCCGACTCCTCGCTCATGCCTCCTCCTGTGCCCGCGTGCCACACTCCGGACAGGCCTTACCGGGCCGCACGCGAGTATGACACGATGCACAAGAGCGCCAGCCATCGTCGTCGCCTGACGGCCTTCCAGGCGCCGCTGCCACGGTGGGCTTCGCCCGAGGCAGGCGCATGCCGCAGTTGTCGCAGAGCAACCCCTCGGCCTGGGTGATGCGGCAGTAACGGCAGACGACGGCGCCCAGCGGCGCGGGGGTGCGAACGCCATCGTCCGGGGCACGTCCGGTGTCCAGTTCGTGCATGGGCGTCACCGGAACGGCCCCCAAGTCCCGGGCGCGTGTCAGTTGCAGGTCGGGAACCACCTGCGCCGGCAGATCGGGCCCGGAACGGAGCCGCGTCACGTCCAGGTCGGGCAACACGGCCGCGACCACCGGCGCGCGGCCTCCGGCATGCGGTGTCACCTCCAGCTCCGGCAACGTCGCGATGGGCGCGGTCTCCGCCACGGCCGCGGGGAACCGCTTGCCGCAGACGTCGCACTCCGTCCCTTCGGGCTGAACGTGGTCGCAGAGCGGACAGATGATCATGATGTGCGAACGTTAGCGGGCCGCCGCCGACATGGCGAGCAAGCGGATAGAGAGCCTGCCTCCCGCCTCGCTGGGTCAGGAGCCACCCGAGCCCAGGAGGTCACCCCTGCGACAGCGGCTGCCCCGTCATGGGAACGAAGCGAACCGGCAGCAGGGACTCCACCTGGGGCACCTCTCCGGGCCGGAGGGCGCGCTGGATGCGCAGCAGTTGCTGGGTGCCCCCCTGGGGGCCCACCGGAATGAGCATGCGTCCGCCCGGCTTGAGCTGGGAAAGGAGCTGAAGCGGAACGTCTGGTGGCGCCGCGGCGGCGAGGATGGCGTCGAAGGGCGCCTGGTCCGGCCAGCCCAGTGAGCCGTCTCCTTCCCGGAACGAGACGTTTTCGAAGCCCTGCCGCCGCAACACCTCTCGCGCCGATTGGGCCAGCTCGGGAACGATTTCCACGGAGTAGACCTCTCTGCACAGCAGGGACAGCAGCGCCGTCTGGTAGCCCGAGCCGGTGCCGATTTCGAGGACCCGCTCGTCCCCCTGCAGCTGAAGCGCCTCCGTCATCAGCGCCACGACATAGGGCTGGCTGATGGTCTGCCCATGCCCGATAGGCAGCGGCGAGTCCGCGCTCGCCTCTTCGCGCAGGCCCTCCGGCACGAAGTCCGCGCGGCTCAGCCGAGCGATGGCCTCCAGGACTCGCGCGTCCTTGATGCCGTGCCGCGACAGGTAGTCGGCCCTTCCCCAGTCACCCATGCCCCTAGCCTAGTCATGACGGGCGCCCTAACCCACCCGTGCGAGCGCGAGCCGCCCTTCCCAGCGTTCCTCGAGCGCCTTCACGAGGCCCTGGTTCTCCTTCGCCTTCATGTCCGGGTCCTTCTCCAGGATGCGCCGGGCCTCGGACTGCGCCATGGAGAGCAGGTCGCCATCCCGCGCCAGGTTGGCCACCGCCAGCTCGGGCAAGCCACTCTGGCGCGTGCCCAGGAATTCACCCGGGCCTCGAATCTCCAGGTCCTTCTCCGCGATGACGAAGCCGTCGCTGCTCTGCTCCATCACCGTCAGGCGCTCGGCGGACTCCCAGGAGCGGGCGCTCCCGGCCACCAGGTGGCAGAAGCTCGCCGCCGCGCCGCGCCCCACCCGGCCCCGGAGCTGGTGAAGCTGTGACAGGCCGAAGCGCTCGGCGGATTCCACCACCATCACGGAGGCGTTGGGCACGTCCACGCCCACCTCCACCACCGTGGTGCAGACGAGCAGGTGCAGGCGCTTCTCGCGGAAGTCCTCCATGACGGAGTCCTTCTCCTCCGCCTTCATCCGCCCGTGCAGCAGCCCCACCTTCGCGTCGGGGAACACCTTCCGGAGCTTCTCCACGCCGCGCGTGGCGTCCTCCAGGTCCAGCTTCTCCGACTCCTCCACCAGCGGGTAGACGACGTAGGCCTGGTGCCCCTTGGCCAGCTGCGCGCCCACGGACTCGTAGACGAGCGCGCGCTGCTTGTCGTTGAACACCCGCGTTTGAATGGGCGTGCGGCCCGGCGGAAGCTGGTCGATGACGGACAAGTCCAGGTCGCCGTACAGCGTCATGGCCAGCGTGCGGGGAATGGGCGTGGCCGTCATCACCAGCACATCCGGCTTGGGCCCCTTGCTCATCAGCGTGTGGCGCTGGAGCACGCCGAAGCGGTGCTGTTCGTCGATGACGACCAGGCCCAGGCGTTCGAAGGAGACGTCTGCCTGAAGCAGCGCGTGCGTGCCCACGGCCAGATGAATTTCGCCTCGGGCCACGGCCTCGCGCACCTGGCGCTTGGCCTTCGCCGTGCCCGCCGCGCTCACCAGGCCCACGCGGTAGCCCAGCGGCTCCATCACCTTGCGGAAGTTGCGCTCGTGCTGCTCAGCGAGGATTTCCGTGGGCGCCATGACGGCCACCTGGTAGCCGGCCTGCAGCGCGATGAGGGCGGAGACCATGGCCACCGCCGTCTTGCCGCTGCCCACGTCTCCCTGGACCAGCCGGTTCATGGGCTCCGGGCGCGCCATGTCCCAGCAGAGCTCCTCCACCACCCGCGCCTGCGCGCCGGTGAGTTGGAACGGCAGCGCGTTGCGCGCCTTCGCCAGCCGGGGCTCGGACACGTCGAAGGAGATGCCGACCTCCGCCTTCACGCCCTGCCGCTTGAGGGCCATGCCCAGTTGGAGGAAGAACAGCTCGTCGAAGGCGAGCCGCCGGTGCGCGGGGCTCTGGTGCGCGTCGAGCGCCTCCAGGTCCGCGTCCCCTGGCGGGAAGTGGATGAAGCGCAGCGCGTCCGGCAGGCCCATCAGGTCCAAGCGGCGGCGCAGGTCGGCGGGCAGCGGGTCATCCAGTTCGTGCGCGTACTGCTCGCCCACGCGGGAGGTCAGCTCGCGGAAGGAGCGCTGCTCGCCGCGCTCGAAGCCCGGATACACGGGGACGATGCGGTTGAAGTGGACCGATGTCGTGGACTCGAGGTCCTCCGCCGGTTCGATTTCCGGATGGGGCATCTCCCGGCCCGACATGGTGGCGCGGACCTCGCCGGAGAGGACGATGCGCTTGCCCACGGTGAACCGGCTCTTCAACCAGGGGCCCGCGTTGAAGTACGTGGCGGCGATGCTGCCCGAGCGGTCCCCCACGACGGCGCGGAACATGCGCCGGCCCTGACGGCCCGCCACGAAGTCGGCCACCTTGACGATGCCCACCGTGACGCCTCGCTCGCCGGGCTCCAGTTCGGCGATGGTGCGCAGCTGGCGGCGGTCCTCGTAGCAGCGCGGCAGCATGAAGAGGATGTCGCCCATGCGGCGCAGCCCCTTCTTGTCGAGCGCCGAGACGAGCCTGGGCCCCAGCCGCTTGCCCAGCGTCTTCAGCGGCGACGCCAGCGGCCCGGAGCGCGGCGCGATGGAGAGGAGCTTCGCCTCGGAGCGAGAGGCCTCCGCCGCGACCGCCCGCTTCTTCTTTCGCTGCGCCTTCTCCTTGCGCGTCTTCGCTCCGGGAACCGCCTCTGGCCCCGTGTCGAGCGCGGCCTGACGGAGCCCTGGCTTCGCCCGAGACGACGGCGCGCCCTGCCGCCCGGTGGCGGGCTGCGGCGCGGCGACGTTCGACTGCGGTGGCCGCGTCGCCGGCGCCATCCGCGGTGGACGGGCAGGCAGGAGGTCCGAGTCCATTCCGGCCTGCCGTCCCCGCGGCCCATCAGGACTCATGCGCGGCATGGGGCCCTCAACGCCGCTTCCGCGCGCGGGGGCCGAGGCTCCACGCGAAGCCGGTCCTCGAGGTGCGTCCGGCCGGGGGCCCGACGTGGGCAGTGGCTCCGCCGACTTCCAGGGCGGCACATACCCCGGGGGCGTCGTGCCTCCCGCGCCCACCGGAGCGCCCTGCGTGGACCTCGGCCGAGCCGGAACCGCGCCCTCCATCGTCACGCCGTGCAGCTCCGCGGGCAGCTCCACCCCGCT
This sequence comes from Myxococcus sp. MxC21-1, assembly GCF_032612255.1. Taxonomy (NCBI): domain Bacteria; kingdom Pseudomonadati; phylum Myxococcota; class Myxococcia; order Myxococcales; family Myxococcaceae; genus Myxococcus; species Myxococcus sp. MxC21-1. Next base: position 3,866,956 of record NZ_CP123278.1, on the reverse strand, counting down.
GACCTTCAGCCCGGCCACGACGCGCCGCAGCGCGGCCTTGCGGCGCTCGGGCATGGCGTGGTCCACGTCGGGCAGCGCGGCCCTCAAGTGGTCCAGCGCCCGTGCATCCACGCCACTGGCCCCGGCAAGCGCGCGCTCCAACACCGGGCGCAACGACTTCACGGTGGCCAGCATCGCGAAGTCGCGCTGGCACACGTACCGGAGGGGTCCAACAAGGCTGGCGAGCGGGTGGTTCACGCGGGGGTTCCGCCGTACATCCTACGGAACGAGGATGACGTCTCCCACAAAACGAGACCGGGGAAGCGAGCCCTGGCCCGCTCCCCCGGCAACTCACTGCGGCTTCCGAGGCTCAGCTCTGGCTCGCCGAGGCCTCTTCCTCGGGCTCCTCGAAGCGGATCTGCTGGACTTCCAGCTCGCGCACGCCGCCGGGGCTCTGAACCGTGGCGATGTCACCCACCTTCTTGCCGATGAGCGCGCGCGCCACCGGTGAGGTGACGGCAATCCACCGCTTCTTCAGGTCTGCCTCGATCTCCCCCACGAGCCGGTAGCTCACCGGCTTGTCGGTTTCGGTATCGAGCAGGTCCACCGTCGCCCCGAAAATGACCTTGTCGCCGCCCAGCTTCGCCGGGTCGATGACCTCCGCACGCGCAATCCAGTCGTTGAGGGTCAGGATGCGCCCCTCGATGTGCGACTGCTTCTCCTTCGCCGCGTGGTACTCCGCGTTCTCGCGCAGGTCACCGTGTGCGCGAGCGACCTCGATCTCGCGCGAGATCTTCCCCCGCTCGACGGACTGGAGGTGCTTCAGTTCCTCCTTCAGCTTGCGCAGTCCGGACGGGGTCATCGGGATGTTGTCGCTCCCGCTGCTCATCGACACAGCTCCTTCCACCACTCCCAGGTTCAAATAAGATGGAGGGCCGGCGCTCCTCTTCCGGAGCCCGGCCCCCGCGACCAAACAAAAGCCCAATGTAAGGAACCACTGACAAGTTGGTCAATGAAACCCGTACAGGGAACGGGGGGATGGGCTGGGCGCGCGCCCTTTGACCCGCTAGTCTGCCCCCGTGCTGTCCGTCCAGGAATTGCGCGGGCTCGGTGCCGCCCTGCCCTCCAGTGCCTTCCAGCGTCAACTGGGGCCTTTCGCACTCATCCAGCGCCCGCCTTCCGAGGCCTCGACCGCCGTGCTCGCCCCCACCCGCATGGCGGCGCCCTCGGAAATCGAACAGGGCATGCTGGCCTTGCTGTTCGAGTTCGAACACCTGCGCGTGGCCACCCTGCCGCCGCTCAACGCCACCGACCGGCTGCGCATTGGCCGCCGCATGGACTGCGACCTGGTCGTCGATGACGCGTCCGTGTCCAAGATGCACGCGGAGCTGCGGTGGAACGAAGCCGACCAGCGCTGCACCGTACAGGACCTGGGCTCCACCAACGGCACCTTCCTCAACGCCCGCTCCCTGGGTGGCCGCGAGGCCGTGCTGCGCGACGGCGACATCCTGAGCGTGGGCAACGTGCAGTTCTGGTACCTGCTCACCCGCACCCTGCATGAGCGCCTGCGCGCGGGCGAGGCCACCGGGCTGGGCTCGCGCAGCGGCTGAGCCTTCACACTACATACAAAGGTTGACGCCGCCCCCACGCCGTTTCCGAACGGGACAGGAGCCAGCATGTCCACACCGCCACGCGACGAGCGCGACTACTTCGAGCGCATCTACACCGTCACCTCGCAAGTGCCGCATGGGCAGGTGGCCACATATGGGGACATCGCCGCCATCGTCGGTGATGGCTGCGATGCCCGCGTCGTGGGACATGCACTGGGCGCGTTGGGCGCCCGCGCGGACAGCGTGCCCTGGCAGCGCGTCATCAACCGCACGGGTGGCATCAGCACCTCGGGTTACGGACAGCGCGAGGCCCTGGAGGCGGAGGGCGTCACCTTCGACGAGCGCGACCATGTCCGGATGGCGTCACACCATTGGACGGGCCCCAGTGAGGCGTGGGCCCGCGCACATGGATTCCAGCCGTTGCCTCCGCGTGAAGTGAAGGCTCCGGACGCGCAATTGAAACTGTTCTGAACAGGCGCTCGCCTTCCCGTCTGCTTGCGTCGAGGCACAGACGCGCGAAAGTTCGGATTCCGGCCACGGGGCCGGCGTCCAAACATGTCGCTCGCGCTGCTCCGCTGGGGAGTCTTCATCCTCCTGTGTCTGTTCGCGCCCCAAGCCGTCGCCGGCGACGCAAAGCCCCGGCGAAGTGAGGCGAAGGGCAGTCGGCTCGTTCGTCTCAAGAACGGGCAGTTGCTTCATGCCGACGCCGCGGACGCGTACCGGCGGATGAAGGCCGAAGCGCGTTCGAAGAACATCTACCTCTGGGTCCACAGCGGCTACCGCTCCCCCGCGAAGCAGCGCCGGCTCTATGAGCGCTACCGCAAGGGCAAGGGGCCCCAGGCGGCACGGCCCGGGCGCTCCAACCATCAGCGAGGCCTCGCGGTGGACCTGGTCATCGGCGGCGTCAAGACACCGACCTATGACTGGCTCGTGTCGAATGCGTGCCGCTTCGGATTCAAGCGCACGGTGCGCTCCGAGCCCTGGCATTGGGAGTACCGCCCGCGCAGCACCCGCGAGCCGAAGCCGGGACGTGACTGCGTGGGCCGCCCCTTGAAGCGTCAGCGGCCCCAGTCTCCGCCCGTGGCGAGCACCGAGAAGAGCTGAGGCGCGCTAGCTCCAATTGCAGCGTGTCGTCAATCCGGCCAAAGGGCATCCCGACCTCACGGGTTGGTGCCTTTTGTCTGGGGGGACTGATTTTTATCAGACACCTCGATTACGGTGAGCAGCCATGCTCGTCGTCACATCGAACCTCGAAGCCGTCACCGTCCACGCGGAGGGGGCGCTTTGTACGCGGGTCGCCACGATTCCCACGGCGGGGGGGATGTTGCCCACGCAGGTGCGAATCAATGGACTGCCCCTGTCGTTGCAAGCCGGCTCGCTTCGGGCGTCCGTCGTGCACGGCCCGTCGGGACTCGCCGTGCGCGACCTTCGTCCCACCTATGACGTCCAGCTTCCGCCTGAAGTCGACGTGCCCGCGGAGCACCGCGCCCTGGAGGAAGCCGAGCACCGCCTCTCCGACCTCACCCAACAGCTCGCGCGCGTGGGTCAGGAACTGGACGCGCTGTCGAAGCTGTCCCCCGGGTTTCCGCCCCGGCCGAAGGAAGCGCAGGAGCCCCGTGAGGCCCCCGTGTCCGCGATGCTATCGCTCATGTCCTTCGTGGACGCCGAGCTCGCCGCGCTGCATTCGCGGAAGCTGGACCTGGAGCGGCAGCAGCGTGACGCCGAAGCCGAGCTGCGCTTGCGGCGCAGCCGCGTCGCCGAAGCCTCTTCGTCCGTGCGAGGGCAACGCGCCCGCGTGTACCGCGCGGTCGTGCTGACGCTGTCGGGCCCCCTCCCCGCGGACCTGGGGGCGCGGCTCGCGCTCGAATACGCCGTCCAGGGGGCGCGCTGGGTGCCCACCTACGACTTGCGCCTGCCGCGCACGCTGGAAGAGGGAACGCTGCGCATGCGCGCCTCCGTGCTCCAGCGCACCGGCGAGGACTGGACGGGGGTGAAGCTCGCCGTCTCCACCGCGGACCTCGCCCGGCATGCGGAAGTCCCCGAGCTGAAGGCGCTGCGCATTGGCCGCCATCAACCGGCTCCCGCGCGTTCGGGCTGGAGGGAGGCGCCGCCGGGGCTCGAGGAGCTGTTCGCGGGCTACGACGCCATGCGGACGCCCACGCCGGTTCAGCCCGAGGCCAGCGCTGAACCCGAGCCCATGCCCGCCGTCCTCGAGCAACCCCGGAAGAAAAAGCGCAGTGCCGTGCCCGTCGCGCCCAAGCCCGACTTCGCCATGGCGGAAGCGGCCGCGCCACCGCCTCCGCCGGCGGCGGCCCCTCGAAGTGCTCCGATGCGCCCCAGTGCCGCTGCCCCCGAGGATGAGGAGACGCGATCGCGATCGCGAGGTGGTGGCCTGATGTCGCGCGCGCGCCGACCGCCACCTCCGGCCGAGCTCGAGGAGGCGCCCGAGAGTTCATTCGACGATGACGGAGACGGGCTCAGCATGGATGCCACCTCGCTGGGCGGTGGCGGTGGCGGTGGCGAGCGAACACCTCCTAGGCAGGAGCCCGCCGACGCACTGCTGGACTACGACCGCCTGACCATGCCGCCCGCGGATGACCTGGGCTCGCGTGGCAGGCTGCAACCGCGCCCCGGGCACCTCACCCAGGAGCTGGTGGCCCTGGCGGAGGTCCACGCACAGATCGACATCACCGTGCGAGTCGCGCTGAGTCTGCAGGAGACCTCTTCCATCTGGGCCGCCCCCGCGCCGGCGTGGTCCCAGCCGCCACGCACGTCCTCGCCTCACTTCGATGCGCGCTTCGATGTGGAGACGCGCGCGGACGTGCCTTCGGATGGAGCGTGGCACACCGTACCGGTGTTGTCGGTGCCCGTGGGGCTGTCCGCGGAATACGTCTGCGTCCCCTCCGTGGAGCCGCGTGCGTTCCGCACGGTGCGCGTGGAGAACCGGACGCCGTATCCGCTGCTGGCAGGTCCCGTGGACGTCACGCTGGAGAACGAGTTCCTGATGACGTCTCCCCTCCCCACCATGGCCCCGGGCTCGACCCAGCGGCTGGGACTCGGTGTGGAGGAGTCCATCAAGGTCGCGCGCAACACACGGTTCGACGAGGCGACGGGCGGCATGTTCGGCGGCTCGACGATGCTGACGCACCACGTGTCGGTGGAGCTGGCCAACCGGCTGAGCAATCGCGTCCTGGTCGAGGTGTGCGAGCGCGTGCCGACCGTTCCCGTCAACACGGAGAAGGACATCAAGGTGGAGGAGTTGGAAGTGGCCCCGCTCTGGCAGAAGCGCCTGCCCTTGCCCGGTGAAGCGAAGGTGGAGGGCGAGCGCGCGTGGCGCGTGGTGCTCCAGCCAGGTGAAGCGCAGACGCTGAAGGCGACATGGACCGTCAAGATTCCGGGCAACAAGATGCTCGGCGGCGGCAACCGGAGGACATGATGGGCACCCCTTTCACCCTGCCCGTGGTCAAGGTCACCGTCCTCGAGGACCGGGCGCTCGTCGAGCGGCGGGGGGAGATTCCCCTGTCCGTGGGAACGCAGCGGCTGGTCATCCAGGGACTGTCCCCGCTCGCCGTGGACCGCTCGCTCCAGGCGAAGGTCGCGGGTGGCACCATCTCCCAGGCACGCATCCGCCGGGCGACGAAGCCGCAACCACCCGAGGCCGAGCGCGAACACCGCACGGCGCTCGGAAAGCGCGTCGCGGAGCTGGAGCAGGAGCTCCGGCGCGTGGTCGCGGACGAAACCCGGCTGGCGGCGCGGCTGCGGCTGTTGGACACCGCGCGCGCCGATGTCCACCGCGCCATCTCCGAGCAGGCAGGCGCCGGACAGTCGCGGCCAGAGACGTGGCGGGAACAGTTGGAGACGGTGCGCCGCGAGCAGCTGTCCGCGGACTCGGCGCTCAGGAGGCTGCGCGCCGGACGCTGCGACTGCGGGAGCAGCTCGACGAAGCACGGGCCTCGCAGACGGCTGTCGAGCTCCTGGAGCCAACGGTCGACACGCAGGCCGAGCTGGAGGTGGGCCACCCCACGGGCGGGCCCGCCACGCTGTCCGTCACGTACCGGTGCCCTGCACGGCCTGGCGGCCGTCCTACCGCGCCACACTGTCCCGCGAAGCCTCCGGTGAGTCCGTCACTTTGGAGTGCGAGGCAGTCGTCTGGCAGCGCACCGGCGAGGAGTGGAAGGACGTGGAGCTGGCGTTCTCCACCGCGCGGCCCACGCTGGGCGCCACGCCGCCGCGGCTTCAGGAGGACCGGCTGTGGCTGCGGGACAAGACGGAGCGCGAGAAGCAGGTGGTGGAGGTGGCCATCCGTGAGGAGGTCATCCAGACCGCGGGCGAGCCCGGCGCTGCCCGGCGGGAGGACGCGCTACCGGGCATGGACGACGGAGGTGAACCGCTGACGGTGACGGCCCCGCATCGGGCCAGTGTGCCACCGGACGGCGAGCCCTACCGCGTGCCCCTGTTCCAGTTCACCGCGCCCGCGACCTCCGAGCTGGTGGCCATGCCGGAGCAGTCCCCCTGGTGCACCGCGTGGCCCGGTTCGACAACACGGGCCCCACGGTGTTGCTCGCGGGCCCCGTGAAGCTGGTGCGGACCCACGGCTATGTGGGGCGTGCGCAGCTGCGCTTCACTGGCAAGGGCGAGCGCGTGAAGCTGGGCTTCGGCAGCGAGGACGCGCTGCGCGTGGCGCGAACGGAGGACGTGGGGCGGGAGACCAGCCGGCTCACCGGCCGCAAGGTGACGACGCACAAGGTGCGGCTGTTCCTCTCCAACATGGGCGCGAAGGCGGTGCCGGTGGCCATCGAGGAACGGATTCCCGTCTCCGAGGTGGAGTCGGTGGAAATCCAGTTGCAGCGGGAGAGCACGAAGCCCGCGCCCGCGCGCGTCAGCGAGGATGGCATCGTCCGCTTCGAGCTGACGGCGTCGCCCCGCTCGCAGCAGGAGCTGGCGATGGACTACGTGGTGACGAGCGCGGCGAAGGTGGCCGGGCTCTGAGCAGGCCCGGGTTCCACCGCGAAACAGCCCCGGGGGGCCGGGACTTCCACCGTGGTTCCGGCGGAAGCATTCATCCCCCCGGGAGGAAGCCCCATGTGCGTCACTCGCGCGGTGTCCACCATCGGCTTGCTGATGTCTGCCTGCCTGTCCTCTCCAGCCCTGGGAGCAGAGCCGCCCCCAGAACAGGAAGCGACGCTCCCGCCGCCACAGCTCGCGGTGGAGATCGGTGGGACGCTGTCTCCGATGCGGCATCCCGCGACGGAGGTGCCAACGCTGCGTTCACGGGTGAAGACGGTGAACGCCCGAAGCGGAGCCGCGCGCCTTTCCGGCGGACTCCACTTCAACCTCCTCCGTGGCTCCGAACGGAGCGACTGGTGGTGGACGAACGGCATCGACTGGTACCTGGCGGGTGGTGACGTCCAGGTCCTGGCGCTGCGGCCGGGGCTGGAGAAGCGGTTCTCGCTGACACGACACGTGACGCTCGGCGTGAGCGCGTTCGGCAGCGCGGCGGAGGTCTCACTGCCCACGGGGCAGATTGGTCAGGTGCAGCCAGGGGAGCCGGGCTACACGCCCATTGGCGGCAACAACTTCTACGAGGGCCGCATGCGCAAGTGGGCCTTCGGCGCGGGCGGACTGGCGGCGATCCAGGTCAAGCTGAGTCGTTACGTCCATGCGCGCGTCCATGGGGGCTATGCGCGCTACTTCGAACAGGCGGACGGGCTTCAGCCGACGCCTGATGCGGCCGCGTTCACGGTTTCGCTCGACGGCCCGTTCGCGGGGGCGCTGCTTGGACTGGACCTCTAGAAACCGCGCCTCGAGCGCCCTACTCGGCGTCGCGCACCAACGCGCGGACCTGCCGGGCGGCGAGCCCTCGAGGCACGAGTTGGAAGAGCACATTACGAATGAAGCGCCCCGCTGAACTCTCCCATTGGGCCACGCGCCCCAGGCTCCAGGAACGCGTCACGAAGCTGTTGGCACGCTCGAGCCGGCGTTGCTCGTAGGCCGCCAGCGCCGCGTCCACGGGGCCCTCCGCGGCCAGCAGCTCGGCCAGCACCACGGCATCCTCGATGGCCTGACACCCGCCCTGCCCCATGTTGGGCGTCATCGGGTGCGCGGCGTCTCCCAACAAAGTCACCCGGCCTCGGCTCCAGCGGCTGGCGGGCGGCCGGTCGTGGATGTCCGTGCGGATGATGTTCGCTTCCTCCGTCGCGGCAATCAGGTCCGCGATGGGCGCGTGCCACCCGCCGAAGAGGGACTGCAACCGGGCCCGTGTCTCCCCGGGGGCATCCTGCCCTCCGGCCGGAGCATTCTGCGTGGCGAACCAGTACGTTTGCCCGAAGCCAATGGGCACCACACCGAAGCGCGCCCCAGGCCCCCACGTCTCTGAGACAAGTCCCGGCGTCGCGCTCGGGACGTCTGAGCACACGCCCCGCCAGCTCGTGTAGCCCGAATAGCGCAACGGCGCGTCGCCCAGCAGCGCCCCACGCACCACCGAGCGCAGCCCGTCCGCGCCCACCAGCGCATCGCCCGTCACCGAGCTGCCGTCCGACAACCGCACCGTCACCGTCTGGCCGTCGTCGTGAAACGCCGTCACGGTGAGCCCCATCCGGACGTTCTCCTCCCCGGCATGGGCCAGCAGCACGGACTGGAGCCGCGCCCTGTGGACACACACCAGCGGCAGCCCCAGCTCCTCCTGAATTCGAGTCACCGGAAGCCGCGTGAGCGCCGAGCCCGACGGCTTCAGAATCGCGCTGTCCGTGGGACACGCACCGGCCTGGGCCACCTCATCACACAGGCCGATGCGGCGCAGGGCCGCCGAGGCGTTCATCTGAACCGTGAGGCCCGCGCCCACCCATTTCAAGGCGTCGGAGCGCTCGAAGACAGTGACGGAGAGGCCCGCGCGCCGAAGCGCGCAAGCCAGCGTGAGTCCACCAATTCCAGCCCCAGCCACGAGAACATGCCTGGGCGATGACGTGCTCATGCGCCGCGCTTTAACAGGTATGCCGTGGCGAGTCGCGATTCATGTGCAACACAGTGACGGGAGGTCCGTGCTGCACCACCGCCATGTCGTTGCCGTACCGGGTCTGGCTCTCCGGCACGTGCTCCACGGGCGCGGCTCACCCGAACCAGCGGCCCGCTTCGGGAGCGAAGACGCGGACGCGTTCGGCCAGCGACGGCGGCAGTCGCGCGCGCAACGTGGCGTGGACGGATTCAGGAGGAAGCGCCTGGCTGAAGTGCATGAGGACCAGGGCCTCGTTGCGGAACTGGTCCGCGCGCGCGAGGAGTTCGTCCAGGTGGAGATGCGCCTTCGCCTGAGCGTCCTGCACGGAGTGGCGCGCGTCGACGAAGGTGCACTCGAGGATGAGCACGCGCGAGTCGAAGAGGCCTGGCTCCGTGTCCAGGACGCGGGACAGGGTGTCGGTGGCATAGGCCAGCTCCAGCCGCTCCACTTCGTCGAAGAGCGCTTCGCCTGATTGCCGCCGCCTGGCGATTTCCTGAGGTGGGAGTGACTGGTGCTCGAGGCGGAGCTTCGCGACACGGCGGAAGAACTGGTAGCCGAGCGACGGCACCGGGTGATGCGTCCGGAACGCGCGGACGAACAGACCTTGCCCCAGGGGCCGCACGTCCCCTGGCAACATCGGCACGGTGTGCACCTCCATGGCGGTGTGGTGCAGCCGTGACATCACGGCGAGCGACGCCTGGACGTTCGCCTCGATCTCCGCGGGCAGGAAGACCTGGGGTGCGCCCTTGCCGATGAGCCGACGGATGCCGAGCAACGAGCCGAGCCCGCTCGCATGGTCCGGGTGCGCGTGGCTCAAGAAGATGCGGTCCGAGCCACAGAAGGAACGAATGGGTAGCCCCACGTCGAGCACGACGTCCAACTCGGGGACCTGGAGCGACGTGTACACGCCGCCCACGGACACGCCTCGGACGGTGTAGGGACCTGCCTGGACTTCAGTGAGCATCGGCACGGACACTATCCTGGGCATGGACGAGACACGCGACGAAAGGCCCCTGCTGGGCCAGGATGTGCGCATCGTTGCGCCTCCCTTCCCCATCAGGGCCCCCCATGGAAACCTCATCTCTCCAGGAAGTCGTCGCGCCAGAAGGCATCTGCTACGGCTGCGGCAGCAAGAACCCTCACGGCCTGCACATCCAAAGCTACTGGGATGAGGACGGCATCCACGTGGTGGCACGCCACACGCCCGATGCCCGGTACAGCGGCTGGCCGGAGCTCGTCTACGGCGGTCTGATTGCCATGCTGGTCGACTGCCACTCGAACTGGACGGCCATGGCGTACCACTACCGCGCCGAGGGCCGCTCACCTGGCAGCTCGCCGGTCATCGAATGCGTCACCGGAAGCCTGGGCGTGAAGTTCATCAAACCCACGCCCATGGGCGTCCCGCTCACCCTCCGTGCACGCGTCGAGGGCGAAGTCGGACGCAAGAGCCGAGTCCTCTGCGAAGTCTTCGCGGGTGAGACGCTGACCGCAGTGGGTGATTCCATCTTCGTCCGCGTCGACACGGCCCAGTTGAAGGCCGCGGCGCACGGCCGCGAAGGCTGACGCGAAAGACGTCGTGCCCTATCCCTTGTCGGGCACCGGCAGCCCCAGCTCGGCGCGCAGCTCCGCGGTGCTGCGCCCCGCCTGGTACCGGCGATGGTTCTCCGCGGTGGTGAAGCTCCGTGTCTCCATCCGGTCCACGTAGAGCGTGCCATCCAGGTGGTCCAGCTCGTGTTGGAGAATGCGTGCGTACCAGCCTCGGGCCTGGACCGTCACGGGCTGGCCGTGCTCATCGAGTGCATCCACGCGCACGGCGCAAGCGCGGGGCACCAGGGCCGCGAAGCCCGACACGCTCAAACACCCTTCGTGGAACTCCGCGGGCGCCGCGTCCTCCACCACCAGCCTGGGATTGATGAGCACGTGGAAGGGAACGGGCTTCCGTCCTCGCGCCGCCCGCTCGCTCTCCGAGAGGCCTGCCTGATACTCAGGCCGGTCCTCGATGACGACGACTCGCAGGCCCACGCCCACCTGGGGCGCCGCCAGCCCGACGCCGGGTGCGTCCCGCATCGTGTCGCGCATCTGCTCGATGAGCCGCGCCGTCTCCGGACTGGCAATCTCCTCCGGCGTCAAATCGCGCGCCTTCCGACGCAGCACCGGGTCCCCTGCCTGGACAATCTTGAGCACCATGCCGCCAGCGTAGCAGGGCCCGCTAGGCTCCCGACCGACGACAATGCTCCACCCACTGCCGTCCAGGAGTGGTGTCCACTCCGCACCGTTCCAGCCCGGGAAAGACAACGTCGTGCAGGGCCTGGATGAACACCTCGAGCTTGCGCGCATGCGGCAACACGCCGTGCGCCAGGAGCATGGCCCCCTCCGCATCGGACAGGCCCCTCGCGAAGAGCCTGGGCGACACGCTTTCCTCCAGCATCGCAGGCAGATACGGCGACAGGAACGCCACGGAGCCCGATTGGGCTGCATGCGCGAGGTAGGCCCACCCCAGCCGGCTGTGCGCGACCTCGTCCCGAAGGATGTCTCGAAGCACCGCGCGCACCCGGGGTGGTCCGTCCACGGCCAGCACCGAGGTCAACCCAGCCGTGCTCTCCGTCTCCGAGATGCAGCAGGCGGCGACGACTTCGTAGAGCACGCGCTCGCGGAAGCCGAGGGCTTGCGGAGCAGTCTCCCGCGCGACCAGGGGAACGGGGGGCATGACCGCTTGTCCGTAGGTGCGCGCCATCAGCTCGCACATGCCCGCGTGGCGCCGTTCGTCCTCCGCAGCGCGGCGCGCGAGTTCCACCAGCGTCTCGGGCGTGGCCAGTTGCTCGAGCGCTCCCGCCAATCGGGCGAAGCGCAGCCCCGCCTCCAACTCCTCCTGCCTTCGGAAGACCCAGGTCTCCGCGACGAACCGCCGGAGCGCGTCTGGCATCGTTCTACCCGGTCTCCGCAGCAAGCGCGGGTCAGCCGGACAGCCATCATCAGGAGCGTTGTTCATGGTGGCCTCGAAGCACCGAGCGTAACCGACGCGCGAGACAGACGGCGGCAAAGGAGCCGCTTGTCGCAGTGAGTCATTGCGTTGGGCACCGCACGGTCGCACCCCGTGTCGTGATGGGGACTGCACGCAATGGCGCGCACGGCGGGACGTAGGCGTGTCCAGGCCAACGGCGGTGCTGGGTATGCTGGTAGGACGTGGTGACCCCGTCCCAGGGAGCGTGAGCGTCGAAATGCGGAGGATGCGACGACTCGGCGGGGCCGCGCTGGCATCGCTCGTCATCCACGTGGGCCTGCTCTTGCTGCTTGGGTCTGTCGACCCGCCGGAGCGCGCACCTCGCCGGGCCGTCACGTCGAAGCCGCTCGCGGTGGACATCGTCACCACGCCACCTGTGCTGACGCCTCCACCTCCCCCGCGGCAGCCTGCACCTTCGGCGTCCACGCCTCGTCCCAAGGGAAAGCAGGTGAGAAAGACACCGGCCGGGGACGGCCTCGTCGCAGCGCCATCCCCTGCCCCTCTTGACGCACCCGACACGGGTGCTGCGCCGGAGACCACCGCATCGCCGCCGGACGCCCCGCGCAGGCCACAACAACTCCAGATTGGCGCCGAGCCCCTGCCCTCGTTCCTGGTGCCAGGAGGAGCGCCGCTCGCCGGTCCAAGGACACCGAGTGGACGCACGTTGCGCCCTGGTGACCCGGCCCCTTCCCGTGAGGAGCTCGCCGCGCAGGAAGAGGCCACCGTCGCGGGGCGTGTGGAGGAATTCATCGTCGACGAGCAGGCCCAGCTTCGCGTCGCCAACGGTCTCATCGACCCCTATTTCAGCCGCCTTCGAGAGGCGCTTGAGAAGGGCCTCGAAGATGCGCCGGTATTCCCAGGAACCAGCCTGGTGAATCAGGCAGGGACCGCCTGGGCTTCCCGGGCCAGCAGCTTCGGAGCGGCTGGCAATCCAGGAGACGGCCCACCGCCGAAGGCGCCCACCACGACCGAACGGCTCTACGACCTCCAGCAGCGCGCCGGAGACGAATCCATGGAGCGTCCACGCCTCTTGGCCCATGCGAGTCAGGGGCTCCAACATCTGGCCACGGGTGGCGGCTCGAAGCTCGTCGTGACGCTGGAGCTGACGCAGGAAGTGGATGGCACCCTGCGCGATGCGAAGCTCATCTCGTTGAGTGGCAACCCGGCCTACGACGCCTACGTCCTGAACGCCATTCCGGCGTCACTGGCGAAGCTCGCTGCGCCACCCGCTGGCGCGCGAGGTGTCCGAGCCGACGGCATCCGTACCTTGTGGGCGGTGGAAGGCCGCGTCGTATACCTGCGCAAGCTCAAGGAACTGAAGGGACAGGACGCCTGGTACATCGCCGCGACGAGCGCTGCTGGCATCCTGGCCGGACGCTTCGAGGAGACGACGGGCGAAATCGAGGTCATCGACTTCCGCAACCCACGGTTCGTGTGCCGGTCCCACTTGTTGCGCGTCTACTGATGCTAGGCTGACGCGCCATGGCTCGTCGCAAGAAGGCCGATGAGATGGCCTCCCGCGTCCGAAACCTGCTCGCGATGGACGCCGCGGGCATCATGCGCAGGCTCGATGCCCGCCGGGATGAGATGTTCGCCCTCTTCTCCCGCCTGCGCAGCCGCGAACCGCTCCTGGGCACCATCGCGTCACGGTACGCCGACGGCGCGTTCGACCAGCTCATCCACCTGCCCGAACAGGAACAAGCCGTGGTGGACCACTTCTACGGTCGCCTGGACGAGCTGCGCTGGTACTTCACGTACACCGAGGACATGCCCGGCACCGCCCAGCTGATCTTCTCCAAGCTGCACAAGCGGCTGGAGGAGTCCTACCGGGTGCTCGTGGTGACGCTGGGCCCACCGGTTCCGCCAGATGGCTCACGCGTGGTGGATGTCGAGGCCGTCCGGCACGACGCCGCCGAAGCTCCGCCGCGGAAGACGCTGACACGCACCACGCGGCGCGCGTAGGCCGCGCCGCTCACGAACACGCTGCCGGGGCTGACCTCCACCCTGGCGAACCTCGCGGCCTACACCGAGTCGCCGGACGTCCCCGCCTCACGCCGCGGGAGCGGCCGCCGCAGACACTCCGGCGTCACGGGCCTGGCGCTTCGGCGCGAGCTTCCGCATGGACGTCTTGCCCACCACGACGTCCACCATCTTCTTCGCGCGGGTCCAGACGCTCTCCTGCACGTAGGGGATGCCGTACTTCTCGCAAAGCGCCTTCACCTGTGGCTGCACCTCGCGGTACTTCAGCATCGGCAGGTCCGGCCAGATGTGGTGCTCAATCTGGTAGTTCAGCCACAGGTGGGCGAAGTCGTTCAAGTCCCCGCCCGTGCGGTAGTTCGCGCTGCCAATCACCTGCTGCACGTAGCGCTCGCCGCGGCTCTCCGGCTTCGAGTCGAACCGGTACAGGTCCTCGCCCGTGTGGTTCGGTCCCACCACCAGGAACGTGTGCAGGCTGGTGAGGATGTCCGCCATCACGGAGTTGCAGAACGCGCTGAACGACGCCCACGGCCCCAACACCAGGTAGAGCGCCGGGAAGAGCCCGAACTGCACGGCCGAATACGGCAGATAGCAGCTCAGCAGCAGCTCCTTCAGCTCCTCGCGCGTCAGCTCTCCACCCTTGCGCCGGCCCTTGCGGCGCAGCGAACTGAGCGTCTCCGGCGCGTAGTAGCTGGCCCGCCACGTCAGCGCGAGCAGCGCGAGCTGCGCGTACCGCAGCGCCAGCGGGCGCTCCGGGTTGCGCAGCGTCCCCTCCGCGTTGCGCTCCAGGAGGTCGGGGTCCGCATCCTCGCCAGTGTGCGAGTGGTGCAGCACGTTGTGCTCGAACACCCAGGCCTCCGGCAGCATCCAGTCGAGCCAGTCCAGATAGCGGCGGTTCCCCTTCGCGAACCCCTTCCCCGTGCGAGACGCCGGAAGCCCCGGCACCCGGTCGTAGCCCCGATGCCCCACGTGGTGCATCAGCAGCCAACGCGTGGACCGCCCGACACTGAGCGCCGCCGCGCTGAGCGGGTTCGGCGCCAGCCAGCAGGTCGCCGCCCCCAGCGCGGTCGCCGCCCGACCCCAGCGCTCGATTTTCCGGAGGTGCGCCGCATCCGCCTCACCCAGCGATGCGTCCAGTTGCTCACGAAGCGCCTTCAACTCACGGTGAAACCCATCCACGTCCACGGAAGAAATGTCGAAGTCGGGGGCAGCCTGGGACGGCATGAACGGCTCTCCTCGGTCGCGGAGATGGACACGGGCGAAGGGGGGCAACAGCTCGGCGCGAACCGTAGCCGCCAGGGTCCGCGGGCGTCCAGCCACGCTTTGCCCTCGGCCCCTGCTTTCGAACGAGGCCATGCGGAGCCCCGAGGCGCAGGTTATACCCGCGCACCGGGTCCGGCCCACAGGGCGACATCGACGTCAAGGGGAAGCAGGCCGCGGCAAGGCAAGCGGCCTGGCGCCCCCATCAGCCCGAGCGAATGGACCCGCCCACTTCGAAAGCGAGATGCCGTCATGACCGACCTGTTCGCGCCCCTCGAGCTCCGAAAGGGTGTCATCGCGCCCAACCGCATCTGGCTGGCGCCCCTGACGAACACCCAGAGCCATCCCGATGGCACGCTCTCCGACGCGGAGCTTCGCTTCCTCGCGATGCGCGCCGATGGCGGGTTCGGCGTGGTGGAGACGTGCGCCGCCTACGTTTCCCAGGATGGCAAGACGTGGCCGGGCGAGCTGGGCGTTCACGACGACGCGATGCTGCCCGGACTGAAGCGCATGGCCGCCCGCATCCATGAAGGGGGCGCCCTGCTCTCCGCGCAGCTCTTCCACGGTGGACTTCGCGCCAACGCCGAGGTCAGCCAGCGCGAGGTGTGGAGCGCCAGCGCGTATGACGCGGACGGCCTCCACTGCCGCGAAGCCACCGAGGCCGACATCGAGGGCGTCATCGCGGCCTTCGCGAGCGCGGCGCGCCGCTGCGCCGAGGCGGGGTTCGACGCCGTGGAGCTCCATGGAGCGCACGGCTACTTGTTCTCGCAGTTCCTGAGCACCGTCTTCAACCGTCGGCAGGACCGATGGGGCGGCTCGCTGGAGAACCGCTGGCGCCTGCTTCAGGAGACCGTCCGCGCGGTGCGGCGCGCGGCGCCCACCCTGGTCCTCGCCGTGCGCCTGTCGCCGGAGGACGCGAGGCAGGCCAGGGCCTGGACCTGGACGAGTCGCTGGAGGTCGCGCGCATGCTCACGCGCGAGGGCGTGGACATCCTCCACCTGTCCCTGTGGAAGGCGGCCCACAACACCCTGAAGCGGCCGGACCAGCACGCGACGCCGCTCTTCCGGCAGGCCGTGGGCACCGGCGTCCGAATCGTGGTCGCGGGCGAGGTGCGCACGCGCGAGGAGGCAGAGGCCCAGCTCGCGCGCGGCGCGGATGCCGTGGCCGTGGGCCGAGCGGCCATCGCGAATCACGACTGGCCGCGCCGCGTGCAGCGAGGCGACGCGCTCCAGGTGCCGCCGCTGTCCCCCTCCACGCTCAACGCCGAGGGCCTGTCCGACGTCTTCGTGAACTACATGCGCAACTGGCGCGGCTTCGTGACAGACCCAACGGCCTGAGGCGGCCCTGAAACGCAGACGGCCCCACTCCAGGAGGAGCGGGGCCGCATGACGCACGTCAATCGAGCGCTGCGTTTCAGCGCCGGGTGCCCGGGGGCGCCGCCTTGATGCCCAGGTACTCCTGGAGCGGCTTCACTTCCAGTTCCGAGGACTTGAGCGACTCCAGCGCGCCCACCGCCATCCGCGCCGCCTGCACCGTCGTGTAGTACGGCACCGAGTGCATCAGCGCCTCGCGACGGATGGAGAAGCTGTCGGCGATCTCCTGCTTGCCGAAGGTGGTGTTGATGACCAGCACGATTTCGCCGTCGACAATCTTGTCGACGATGTTCGGGCGGCCCTCCTTCACCTTCTGCACCACCTGCGCCTCAATGCCCTTCGTCGCCAGGTAGGTGTGCGTACCGGAGGTGACGACAAGGGAGAAGCCCATGTTCCGCAGGCGCCGCGCCAGGTCCACCACCGCCGGCTTGTCGTCATCCTTGACGGAGATGAACACCTTGCCGCTCTTGGGCAGCTTCACGCCCGCGGCGAGCTGGCTCTTGGCGAAGGCGGACGCGTAGTCGTTCGCCAGGCCCATCACCTCGCCGGTGGACTTCATCTCCGGCCCGAGGATGACGTCCACGCCCGCGAAGCGCGCGAAGGGGAACACGCTCTCCTTCACCGCCACGTGCTTGAACTCCGGCTCCTGCGTGACGCCCAGCTCCTTGAGCGTCTTGCCCACCATGCAGAGCGCGGCGATCTTCGCCATCGCCACGCCGGTGGCCTTGGAGATGAAGGGCACCGTGCGGCTCGCGCGCGGATTCACTTCCAGGATGTAGATGGTCTTCCCCTGGATGGCGAACTGCACGTTCATCAGGCCCACCACGCCCAGCTCGCGCGCCAGGGCGATGGCCTGGTCCTTCATCCGCTCCACCAGGTCCGGCGACAGCGAGTGCGGCGGCAGCGTGGCCGCGGCGTCACCGGAGTGCACGCCCGCCTCCTGGATGTGCTCCAGCACGCCGCCAATCATCACCGCACCGGTGCGGTCCGCCACCAGGTCCAGGTCCACCTCGATGGCTTCCTTCAGGAAGCGGTCGATGAGCACCGGGTGCTCGGGCGATGCGCTCACCGCCTCGCGCATGTACCGCTCCAGGCTGGCCACGTCGTAGACGGTCTCCATGGCCCGGCCGCCCAGCACGTAGGAGGGCCGCACCATGACGGGGTAGCCGATGCGCTCGGCCACCTTGAAGGCCTCCGCGTGGCTGCGCGCGACGCCGTTCTCCGGCTGCTTCAGGCCCAGCTTCTCGATGAGCGCGGCGAAGCGCTCCCGGTCCTCCGCGCGGTCGATGGCGTCCGGCGACGTGCCCAGGATGGGCAGGCCGGCCTTCTCCAGCGGCACGGAGATGCGCAGCGGCGTCTGGCCGCCGAACTGGACGATGGCGCCCACCGGCTTCTCGCGCTGGGACACCTCGAGCACATCCTCGATGGTCAGCGGCTCGAAGTAGAGGCGGTCCGACGTGTCGTAGTCGGTGGACACCGTCTCCGGGTTGCAGTTGACCATCACCGTCTCGTACCCGGCCTCGCGCAGCGCGAAGGCGGCGTGGACGCACGCGTAGTCGAACTCGATGCCCTGGCCGATGCGGATGGGGCCGCTGCCCAGGATGAGCACCTTCTGCCGGTCCGTGGGCGGCGCCTCGTCCTCCTCCTCGTAGGTGGAGTACAGGTAGGGCGTGTACGCCTCGAACTCCGCGGCGCAGGTGTCCACCCGCTTGTAGACGGGCCGGATGTTGCGCGCGTGCCGGTGCGCCCGCACCTCTTCCGCCGGGTAGCCGAGCAGCCGGCCCAGATACTTGTCGGAGAAGCCGTGCGCCTTGGCCTGCCGGAGCACCTCGTCTGGGAGCTGGTCCAGCCGCCCGTACTCCTGGAGCGACTGCGCCTCGTTCACCAGCATCTGGATGTAGCGAAGGAACCAGGGGTCGATGGCGGAGAGCGCATGCACGTCCTCCACCGTCATGCCTTCGCGGAAGGCCTGGGCCACGAACCAGGGACGCTCCGGGCGAGGGATGCGCAGCGCCTCGCGCAGCACCTTCTCCCGCTCCTCCTTCTCCGCCGGCAGCTCCGGGGACTCCAGGCCCACGCGGCCCAGCTCCATGGAGCGCAGCGCCTTCATGTACGCCTCAGGGAAGGTGCGGCCAATGGCCATCACCTCACCCACCGAGCGCATGCTCGTGGTCAGCGTCCGGTCCGCGTGCGGGAACTTCTCGAAGTTGAAGCGCGGCACCTTCACCACCACGTAGTCCAGCGTCGGCTCGAAGGAAGCCGGCGTGTCGCGGGTGATGTCGTTGCGCAGCTCATCCAGCGTGTAGCCCAGCGCCAGCTTCGCGGCGATCTTCGCGATGGGGTAGCCCGTCGCCTTCGACGCCAGCGCGCTGGAGCGCGACACGCGCGGGTTCATCTCGATGACGACCATGCGGCCGTCCTTCGGATTGATGCCGAACTGGATGTTGGAGCCACCCGTGTCGACGCCAATCTCCCGGATGATAGCCAGCGACGCCTGCCGCATCCGCTGGTACTCGCGGTCCGTCAGCGTCTGCGCGGGCGCCACGGTGATGGAGTCACCGGTGTGCACGCCCATCGGGTCCAGGTTTTCAATGGAGCAGACGATGATGACGTTGTCCGCCGTGTCGCGGACCACCTCGAGCTCGTACTCCTTCCAGCCCAGCACGCTCTCCTCCACCAGGATGGTGGTGGTGGGGCTGGCCTTCAGGCCCGAACGGCAGATGGTCTCGAACTCCTCGCGGTTGTACGCGATGCCACCGCCGGTGCCGCCCAGCGTGAAGGACGGGCGGATGATGGCCGGGAAGCCGATGTCCTCCACCAGGCTCATCGCCTGGTCCAGCGTCGTCGCGTAGCCGCTCTTGGGCAGGGCCACGCCAATCTTCTGCATGGCCGCCTTGAAGAGCTGGCGGTCCTCGGCCTTGTTGATGGCTTCCAGGGACGCGCCGATGAGGCGCACGCCGTACTTCTCCAGGATGCCTTGCTCCGCCAGCGCCTTGGCGAGGTTGAGTGCAGTCTGGCCACCCATGGTGGGAAGGAGTGAGTCCGGCCGCTCCGAGGCGAGGATGCGCTCCGCCGCCTCCACCGTAATCGGTTCGATGTAGGTGCGATGCGCGAACTCAGGGTCCGTCATCACGGTGGCGGGGTTGCTGTTGAGCAGCACCACCTCCACGCCTTCATCCCGGAGTGCCTTGATGGCTTGTGTACCGGAGTAGTCGAACTCGACGGCTTGCCCGATGACAATCGGACCCGAGCCAATCACCAGAACCTTGCGGATATCGGTACGCTTGGGCATCGGGGCGCCCCCATACCAACCTCCGCCCCCACATGCGAGGACTGTGTTGAAACCGCCTGCTCGCACGGACGCCGGGCCCGCGCCCGCTGTCCTCTGCTAGGCTCCGCCGCCCACGGAGGTTCCATGCGCCACTGGTCCCTGGCACTGCTCGTTTCGCTCGCGTCCCCCGCCCTCGCCCAGGATGCCGCCGCCCCCGCGCCCGAAGGCGCCCAGCCCCCGCCGCCCGCGGTGACGGCCCCCACGCCCGCGGAGCCCACGCCCGAGGCCGAGCCCAAACAAGCCGAGGCGGTGCCCAAACAAGCCGAGGCGGAGCCCAAACAAGCCGAGGCGCCCGCGACGCCACCGGCCGCTGAAGCGCCCGCTGTGCCGGCTCCCTCTGAGGCACCCGCCAAGAAGAAAGGCACCGCCGCCGCCAAGAAGGCCGAGGCCGCGGCCCCGAAGGCCGAGGCCCCCGCCGCTCCGAAGTCGGCGGCCGCCGCCGAGTCGCCCCGCGCGGCGCCCACACCGCCCCCTGCGGACGCACCGCCGGTCGAACTGCCTCCCGGCTTTGCCGACTTCAAGCGCGACGCCATCCCGGAGGCGCCGCCGCTGTCCCCCGAGGAGCAGATCCGCAAGGACATCCAGGCGGACGCGCGCTTCCTCCTCCAGTCCCTGCTGACGGGGGACGTCCGCACCGCCTCGAACGAGCTGCTCTACCCGTTCAGCCTGGAGGCGGAGCGCTACGCCACGCCGGAGGAGCTGGTGTCGGCGTGGGTGAAGCAGCTGCGACTGAAGCGCACGGACCTCATCACCCTCTATGACATCGAGGTGATGCCGCTGGAGGCCATGGAGAAGAAGTACGGCAAGGCGCCCGCGCGGCTGGGGTTGGACCTGCGCAACCCCAAGGACGTGTGGACGGCCGTGGGTAACCTCTCCGGCCGCCCCGCCGTCCTCGTCTACCGCAAGTACCGCGACGAGTTCCGCGCCTTCGCCTACACCGACTGAGCGGTCAGCTCAGGGCCTTGACCAGCTCACCCAGCCGGGCAAGGCCCTTCTGCAGCACCTCGCGCGAGGTGACGAAGCTCATGCGCACGTAGCCGTCCGCGCCGAACGGCTCGCCGGGCACGGCGGCGACGCGGAAGTCGTCGAGGAGGATCTCCGACAGCTGCATCGCGGACGTCACCGGCTTGCCCTTGTACGACCGGCCCAGCAGGCCCCGCACGTCCGCGAAGGCGTAGAAGGCGCCCTCGGGCATCCGGCAGCGCACGCCGTCCAGCGCGTTCAGTCCCGCGATGAAGAAGTCACGGCGCTCGCGGTACTCCTTCACCATGGCGGTGATGGTGTCCGGCGGCCCCTGCAACGCCGCCAGCGCGGCCTTCTGGCCAATGGAGGAGGCGTTGGACGTGGACTGGTCCTGCACCATCTGCATGCCGGCCAACAGCGGCTTGGGCCCAGCGACGTAGCCCAGGCGCCAGCCCGTCATGGAGTACGCCTTGCTCATGCCGTTCACGACCACCAGCCGCGGCACCAGGTCCGGCGCCACGTCGCTGATGCCCAGGCGTTCGTCGGTGTAGAGCAGCTTCTCGTAGATGTCGTCCGTGACGATGAGGCAGTCGTGGGGCCGCAGCACCTCCGCGATGCGCTCCAGCGCCGCGCGCGAATAGACGGCGCCGGTGGGATTGCCTGGGCTGTTGATGATGACGGCGCGCGTGCGCGGCGTGAGCGCGCGGCGGATGGCGTCCGGGTCTGGCGCGAAGCCGTCCTCCTCGCGCGTGGGGACGATGACGGGCGTGGCACCCGCCAGCCGCACCATGTCCGGGTAGCTGACCCAGAAGGGCGCGAAGATGATGACCTCGTCACCCTCCTCCAGCGCCGCCTGGCAGAAGTTGTAGAGGCCCTGCTTGCCACCCGACGTGACGAGCACCTGGTCCGGCGTGTAGCGCAAGCCGTTGTCCCGCTCGAGCTTGGCGCAGATGGCCTCGCGCAGCTCCGGGATGCCGTTGGTCGGGGTGTACTTGGTGAAGCCCGCTCGCAGTGCGTCCACCGCGGCCTGCTTCACGTAATCCGGCGTGTCGAAGTCCGGCTCCCCCGCGGCCAGGACGACTACATCCACACCCTTGGCGACGAGCGCCTTGGCGCGCGAGTTGAGAGCGAGCGTCGGAGACGGCT
The DNA here is from genome assembly GCF_032612255.1 of Myxococcus sp. MxC21-1. Lineage (NCBI taxonomy): Bacteria > Pseudomonadati > Myxococcota > Myxococcia > Myxococcales > Myxococcaceae > Myxococcus > Myxococcus sp. MxC21-1. The sequence goes on along the minus strand of NZ_CP123278.1, from coordinate 3,845,325 downwards.
TGATGGCCTGGAGCCGGTGAGCGAGTTTCATGTCCCCTGCCTAACGCGGAGCCCCACGCCGGACAAGGGGACTGCCTGCTACTTCCGTCCAGCGAACTTGGCCTTCAAACCTTCGTGCACGTTGGGCGGCACCAGCCCGGTGACGTCCCCACCGAAGGAGGCCACCTCCCGGACGAGGTTGGAGGAGATGTAGAAGTAGTCCTCCCCCGTCATCATGAAGACGGTCTCCACGTCGGGCGCCAGCTTGCGGTTCATGTTCGCGAGCTGGAACTCGTATTCGAAGTCCGACACCGCCCGCAGCCCGCGGACGATGACGCCCGCGTTGCGGCGCCGCACGTAGTCCACCAGCAGACCGTGGAAGGCGTCGACCTCCACCCGGTCGTCCTGGACGGCCTCTCGAATCAACGTGAGCCGCTCCTCCTCGGAGAAAAGCGGTGTCTTCTTCGGGTTCACCGCGATGGCCACGATGAGCCGATCGAACATCTTCAGGCTGCGCTGAATGAGGCTCAGGTGCCCGTTGGTGAGCGGATCAAAAGAACCAGGATAGATGGCGACCAGCATGTGCCGGGAAGTCTCGGATGCCCCCGGGAGCCGGTCAAGGACTGCTCACGGCGCCCGATAGAAGCTCACCAACGTGTCCCCGAAGCGGCGCTGGTCTTCCCGGTCAAGCCCGGCATGTGTGTCCGGCGCCGCCTCGCGCTTGTCGTGCTCCACCACCACCATGCCAGAGGGGGTCAGCAGCCCGGCGGCCACGATGCCGTCCAGCACCGTCTCCACCACGCGCGCGGCATACGGCGGGTCCGCGAAGATGAGCTCGAAGCGGTCGCCCCGCCGCTTCAGCGTCTCCAGCGCCCGGGCCACCGGCGCGGACAGCACCTCCACCTGCCCGGCGAGCCCCACGGCCTGCGCGTTCTCACGGCACAGGGTGAGCGCCTCGCGGTCCTGGTCCACCAGCACCGCCTGCCCCGCGCCGCGAGACACGGCCTCCAGGCCCAGCGCGCCGGTGCCGGCGTAGAGGTCCAGCACCCGCTGGCCGTCCAGGAACTGGCCCAGCACGTTGAAGAGCGTCTCCCGGACGCGGTCGGCCGTGGGACGGATGTGAAGGGAGGAGGACTTGGGGCCGGCCAGGGCGCGGCCCTTGGCGGTGCCTGCGACGATTCGCATGGGCCCCTTCTACACCGCTCCGGCCTCAATCGCCCCGCTTCTCCGCGAGGAAGCGCAATGACGCCTGCCCCGTGCGCGTGGCGCCCAGCGCGGCCAGTACCTCGGTGGTCTCCATGAAGGACAGGGCCTCCAGCTTCTCCCGCGCGGCGTCGTCCAGCGGCGGCAGCTGCTCCTCCAGCACGCTCAGCAGCTGGCCTGCGGGCAGCCCGGCGGCTGTGGCCTTCTCCTCCACGCTGGCGCGGACTTCCGGGGGCCACGCCCCCAGCGCGAGCCGCTCGAAGCCGCCCACACAGTCCACCTTGCGCACGCCCGCCGCCACGTAGGTGGGCAGCCCGCCGGCCAGCACCGCGCCCGCCTCACCCACCGACAGCACGGCGTCGTACTCCGCGGCCAGCTCCACCAGGCTCCGCAGCAGCCGCACGTCCGGCTCGCCCTCACCTAGCGCGGTCTCCGGCACACGGACGAAGTCCACCGGCACCTTCCACTGCCTGAGGCCCTCCAGCAGCGTCCGGTACGCGTCCACGAACCCGCCAGAAGCGGCCGGTCCCGTCAGCTCCAGCGCCAGCTCGCGCTCGGTCACCGGCGCCACCAGGGCATTCACGGCCTCCACGGCCTCGTAGGAGTCCAGCCGGGACAGGTCCAACGACACCAGCGAGAAGCCGGCGTCCACCACTCGGTAGATGCCATCCTTCAGGGCGTCCAGCGTGTCCGCGTCCGCCCGGGCCACCCGAATGGGCCCGGCCTGGAGGAACAGGGGTCGCGCATGTTCGGCCTCGGCGGCCGCCTGGTGCGCGGCCACGACGAAGCGCTCGGGCGCCCCCGGTCGGACAGCGGGTGTGGGCAGGCCAGCCCCAGCACGGCGTCTTCCGACCGGGCCGCGCGCAGCAGGCCGGCAAGGCGCCCTTCGCTTGGACCGGCAGACACGGCAGCGCCACCGGCGCCTCCGCCAGAGCACGCAGCAGCTCCCGGGGATTGAGCAGCGGAACGCGCGAACCCGCGCCCACCCGCGCCACAGTGTTCCCCGGCCGTAACGTCAGCACCTTGTCCAGCACGTTCATGGAGCGCGGAGAATCATCCGCCCGCGCCGCCCGAGGCAAGGCGAAGCTGCTGGGAGCGTCCGCTGGAGCACGTGGACGGGGTGCCCCGGCCGGGCCCCAGGGCCGTCAGTGGACCTCACCCAGGTGGGAGTAGGTCTCGCTCTCGATTTGAATCGTGGTGTGGTCGATTCCGAAGCGGTCGTACAGGTCGTGCTTCACCGCGGAGAGAATCTCGTCGTTGTTGCAGACCATGGGGTCCTGCACCACCAGGTGCGCGGACAGCGCGTACACGCCGCTGGAGATGGTCCACACGTGCAGGTCATGCACCGCCGTGACGCCCTGCGCGCGCAGCATCAGCTCCTTGATTTGCGCCAGGTCCACGTGCGCCGGCACCGCCTCCATCAGCACGTCCACCGCGTCGCGCACCAGCCGGACCGCGCCGATGACGATGACGATGGAGATGACCACCGAGATGATGGGGTCCACGACGTACCAGCCCGTGTACGCCATGATGCCCGCGCCCACGAGCACGCCCACCGACGACAGCGTATCCCCCAGCACGTGCAGGAAGGCCCCGCGCACGTTCATGGAGTGGGAGCGGTGCAGGAACCCCAGCGCGCCCAGGTTGGCCAAAAGGCCCACCGACGCCACGATGGCCATGGGCCCGATGTCCACTTGCGCCGGCGAGCGCACCCGCTCCCAGGCCTCATAGAGGATGAAGCCGGTGATGCCCATCAGCAGCACGCCGTTGAGCAGCGCGCTGAGGATCTCCATCCGGTAGTAGCCGTACGTCTTCTTCACGTCCGCCGGCTTGCCCGCGAACCACAGCGCCACCATGCTCAGCGCCAGCGCGGACACGTCCGTCAGCATGTGGCCCGCGTCGGACATCAGGGCCAGCGAGTTCGTCAACCAGCCGCCCACCGCCTCCGCCAGCGCGATGGTGGCCGTCAGCACCAGGGCGAAGATGAGTCGGCGCTTGTCCTTCTTCCGCTCCTCCGCCAGTCCGCCCCTCCGGGGACCGTGCCCATGGCCGTGCCCATGGCCATGATGATGATGATGGCCGTGGCCATGCCCGTCGCCGTGGTCATGCTCGTGGCCATGCCCGGATTCACCGCGGGTGTAAGGGGAAGTAGTCACGGGAGTGAGGGGTGCGGCTAATGCCCAGTCATGAGGTATGAGAGGCCGGGAATCTGGCTGCCGCCAGGCCCGGCATCCCCTGCTCCGGAGCGTGGGGAGACGCGACGGAGGTGGGGATGGACTACGGGAAGCATCTGAACCTGCACACCATCATCATGCTCAGGGATGTCATCCGCAAGTGGTGGCAGGTCGAGCTGGCGTTCGCGGACCGCCACGGCGTGGTGCATGAGTGGCAGCGCGGGGAAGTCAGCCCGCCGCCGAACGCCTTCTGCCGTGCCGCCCTGACCTCAAAAGAGGGCTTGCGGCGCTGCGGCCAGTCCGTCCGTGTACTGAACGAGAAGTTCAAGGCCAACAAGAAGGTGCGCCGCTCGCTCATCCACGACTGCCACCTCAACTTCAGCATCGTGGGCGCGCCCCTCTACATCGCCAACGAATACGAGGGGTTCCTCTTCGTCGAGGGCTTCGCCCGCCAGCCTCTTGACGCGCGCGAAGCAGACGTCCTCAAGTCGAAGGTGCGCCAGTTCGCCCCGCAGCACGTGGCCCTGGACGGGTGGAGCGAGCAGGTTCCCGTCCTGGACGGCGCCGAGCTGAGCAAGCTGTCCGACCTGCTCGAGTGCGCGGCGAATGAAATCGCCAACCACGAAGCGGCGGAGGCCTCCCGGCAGGAGGACGGCACGCCCGGGTCGTCCCGTGAGCTGAGCGACCGCTACCGCTTCGAGAAGATCATCGGGCGCTCCGGGCCCATGATGGAGGTGTTCCGGTTGATGGAGAAGGTGGCCAACTCCGACTCCACCGTCCTCATCAATGGCGAGTCCGGCACCGGCAAGGAGCTGGTGGCCCGCGCCATCCATCTCAGCGGCCCGCGCGCGCAGCAGCCCTTCGTGGTGCAGAACTGCTCCGCCTTCAACGACAACCTGCTGGAGAGCGCCCTCTTCGGCCACACCCGCGGCGCCTTCACCGGCGCGCTACGCGACAAGAAGGGCCTCTTCGAGGTCGCCGACAGCGGCACGTTCTTCCTGGATGAAGTGGGCGACATGTCCGCCGCGCTGCAGGTGAAGCTCCTGCGCGTGCTCCAAGAGGGAACCTTCCTTCCTGTGGGCGGCACGCAGCTCAAGGAGGTCAACGTCCGCGTCATCGCCGCCACCCACAAGGACCTGAGCGAGCTGGTGAAGCGGGGCGAGTTCCGCGAGGACCTCTACTACCGCATCAACGTCATCCGCGTGCAGCTGCCGCCCCTGCGGGAGCGGCGCGACGACATGCCCGTCCTCATCGACCACTTCCTGCGCAAGCACCACCGCGAGGGCCAGCGCGCGCGGGGGCTGGACGCGGAGGCCCTGGCCATCCTGGGCGCGTACGCGTGGCCGGGGAACATCCGCGAGCTGGAGAACGAAATCGAACGCCTGCTCGTGCTGGGGGGCGACTTGGAGTCCATCCCCGCAGAGCTCATCTCCAGCCGCATTCGCGACGCCGTGTTGCCCGGAGGAGGCCCCTTCATCTCTCCGCGCGCCCACGGCAAGCTGCACGAGGCCGTGGAAGCCCTGGAGCGGGAGATGATTCAGCAGGGACTGATGCGCACGCGCTACAACAAGAGCCGGCTGGCGCGAGAGCTGGGCATCAGCCGCTCCAACCTCATCTTGAAGATTTCACGCTACGGCCTGGACAAGGGCCTGCCCGAGGACGAGGCGGAGATGGGCGACGCATGAGCCCCGGCACGCGGTACTTCCACCAGGACCGCCTGCGCGTCCCGGATGGCGCGCAGCTGTATTACCAGGTCCAGGGAGACGGCCTTCCGGGCATGGTCTTCTGTGACGGCCTGGGCTGTGACGGCTTCGCCTGGAAGTACCTGGCGCCCTACCTGGTCCGGAACCACCGCGTGCTGCGCTGGCACTACCGGGGCCACGGCCGCTCCACCGTCCCCGAGGACCGCTCTCGCATCGGCATGCTGTACACCTGCGATGACCTGCGGCGGATGCTCGACGCCGTGGGGATGGAGCGCGTCGTCCTCTTCGGCCACTCCATGGGCGTCCAGGTGGCGCTGGAGTTCCAGCGCCGCTACGCCCAGCGCGTATGCGGGCTCGTCCTGGTGTGCGGCAGCTACGGCAACCCGCTGGACACCTTCCACGACTCCACCGTGCTCAAGCGGGCATTCCCGCTCATCCGCGGCGTGGTGGAGCGCTACCCGGAGCAGTCCGCCCGCATCATCCACACGGTGCTGCGCACGGAGCTGGCCGTGCAACTGGCCATCACCCTGGAGATGAACCGGGAGCGCATCGCCCGCAACGACCTGGCCCCCTACTTCGACCACCTGGCCCGGATGGACCCCGTCGTCTTCGTCCGCACCCTGGAGTCCATGGCGGAGCACAACGCGTGGGACCACCTGCCTCATGTGGACGTCCCCACGCTGGTGGTGGCGGGCGGCCAGGACAAGTTCACGCCGGGTTGGATCTCCGAGGAAATGGCCGACCGGATCCCCGGCGCCGAGCTGGAGCTCATCCCCGAAGGCACCCACACCACCCCACTCGAAGCCCCCGGGCGGGTGGAGGCCCGCGTCGAGCGCTTCCTCCGGGAGCGACTGAACGTGCGTACCGGCGCCCCCTCCCCCACGCCTACACCGGTGGTGAGCCCTCCCGCTGGCCCCTGAGCCCTCCGGAAGGGGCCGGCCCCCTGCCGTTGTTCATGGGTGACAGGAGTGAAAACCCGCTCGCACGAACGCTGGGCTTCCGGCTGCATTGCAGGGGACGCACTCGCGGCATATAAGCGCCGACCTCCCGGGTTCCGGTGGGGTTCGGAAGCCCCGGCGTCCTCGGGCGTTCCCCACCTGCCATCACAGTTCGGTTCGTATGATTCCTCGCGAAAATATTCGTAACGTCGCCATTGTCGCTCACGTCGACCATGGCAAGACCACGCTCGTCGATCACCTGCTTCGCCAGGCGGGCACTTTCCGTAGCAACGAGCACGTCGCCGAACGGGTGATGGACTCGAACGACCTCGAGCGCGAGAAGGGCATCACCATTCTCGCGAAGAACACCGCGGTCAATTACAAGGGCATGCAGATCAACATCATCGACACCCCGGGTCACGCCGACTTCGGTGGTGAGGTGGAGCGGGGTCTGCGCCTCGTTGAGGGCGTCATCCTGCTGGTGGACGCCGCCGAAGGCCCCCTGCCCCAGACGCGCTTCGTGCTCAGCAAGGCCCTGGCCATGGGCCTGAAGACGGTGCTGGTCATCAACAAGATCGACCGCCAGGACGCCCGCGCGAAGGACGTGCTGGACCTGGTGTACTCGCTCTACATCGACCTGGGCGCGGACGAGCAGCAGCTGGAGATGCCCGTCCTCTACACCATCGCCCGCCAGGGTCAGGCGTCCACGCAGCTGGAGGTCCCCGGCAAGACGCTGGAGCCCCTGTACGACGCCATCATCAACCACATCCCGCCTCCGCCGAAGTCGGAGGAGACGTCGCTGCAGCTGCTCGTCGCCAACCTGGACTACGACGACTACGTCGGCCGTCTGGCCGTGGGCCGCGTGCAGTCCGGCCGCATCACCGCCAACATGCCCGTCTCCGTCTGCCGCGAGGGCGGCAAGGTGCAGCCGGGTAAGATCGTCAAGCTGTACGGCTTCTCCGGCCTGAAGCGCGTGGAGATTCCGGACGCGGGTCCGGGTGAAATCGTCTCCATCGCCGGCATCGAGGAGATCTCCATCGGCGACACCATCGCCGACGCGGAGAAGCCGGTGCCCCTGCCCCGCATCACCGTGGACGAGCCCACGATGATGATGGTCTTCAAGGTCAATGACGGGCCGCTGGCGGGCAAGGAAGGCAAGTTCGTCACCTCCCGCAACCTGCGCGAGCGCCTCTACCGCGAGGCCTACCGCAACGTGGGCGTCCGCGTGGAGGACACCGACACGCCGGACGCGTTCCGCGTGGTGGGCCGCGGCGAGCTCGCCCTGGCCGTCATCATCGAGAACATGCGCCGCGAGGGCTACGAGCTGACGGCCTCCAACCCGGAGCCGATCACCAAGGAGATCGACGGCCAGGTCCACGAGCCCATGGAGCTGCTCTTCTGCGACGTGCCGGAGAACAGCGTGGGCGCGGTGACGGAGCGCCTGGGGCCCCGCAAGGGCCGCATGGTGGACATGGGCACCCTGGGCTCGGGCCGCACCCGGCTCCAGTTCCGCATCCCCGCGCGCGGCCTCATCGGCTTCCGCTCGGAGTTCCTCACCATCACCCGTGGCGAGGGCATCATGAGCAGCCAGTTCGATGGCTACGAGCCGTGGTTCGGCTACATCCCCAAGCGGCAGAATGGCGCCATCGTCTCCGACCGCCTGGGCGACACCGTGCCCTACGCGCTCTTCAGCATCCAGGAGCGTGGCTCGCTCTTCATCGGCGCCGGCACCACGGTGTACGAGGGCATGATCATCGGCGAGCACTCGCACGCGTCCGAGCTGAACGTGAACTGCTGCCGTGAGAAGAAGCTCACCAACATCCGCGCCGCCGGCCGCGACGAGAACGTCATCCTCACCCCGCCGCGGGAAATCAGCCTGGAGAAGGCGCTGGAGTGGATCGCCGACGACGAGCTGGTCGAGGTGACGCCCAAGTCCATCCGCATGCGCAAGAAGGCGCTGGCGGTGGGCGAGCGCTACCGCGCCGAGCGTGACCGCAAGCGCGAGGAGCGCGCGGCCGAAGGCGAGTAGGCATTCGCTCTGCTGGAGCGCTCACGGGGCGCTCCGCAGCACCAGGGCCCGTTCCCACTGCGTTGGGGGCGGGCCCTTCGTGTATGCGGGCTTCAGAACGTGTACTTCACCTTCGGGAAGATGGCGAAGGAGGTGATGTTGGGCCCGATGATGTAGCGGGCCAGCAGGTCCGCGCCGACGGAGAAGTGGTCCATGCCCGTGGCATACTCCACGCCGAAGCCCAGGCCCGCGTTGGGCGCGCTGACGGCGCGTCCCGGGTCGCCCTCGTCGGGGTCCACGGGCGCCGGATCCAGCCGCGTGTAGCCCGCAACCACCTTGGGCGTGAGGAACAGCCGGTCCATGACACGCACGTGGTAGGCCGCCGACAGGTTGAAGAAGGCCATGGTGAAGTTGTCCGACAGCGCGCACGTCTCCGTGCCGGGCAGGTAGCCCGCGAAGCAGTTCTGCGCGGACGAGCCGAGCCCGAAGTGCGCCCCCAGCGACAGCTTCTCCGTGAGGTCGTACCCCACCCCGAGCTGAAGGTACGTCTGGGCGTTGGAGTAGACGTTCTCTCCGCCCACGGTGAAGAACACGCCGATGTCCGTCTCGGTGAAGAAACCACGGCGCGGCTCGAACGCCACCCCTTCCGGCGGTGTGGCCGCGAGAACCGGAGACGACAGCAGCGCGAGCGCGGCAATCAACTGAGACTTCTTCACGGGTCCTCCCGACAGACGTGCCCTCCCAGCGCAACGCGGGAGCGCCGCAGACGTTAATGACGGCCCCCCGGAACCGGCAGTGGGGGAAAAACGAAAGTGGCGTGGACCGTTTCGTCCACGCCACTTGGGTCCTTCACAGGCCTCGACCGCCGCTCACCCTCCCGTGCCTGCGGGCGAGAAGAGCCAGGGGTACGTCACCGACACCACGCCGCCGCCCTTGGGCTCCGGGAACTTCCAGCGGCGGATTCGCGACAGCATGCAGCGCTCCGCCGCGGCGTTGTTCAGCGTCGTCTCGGCGACACTCGCGTCGGACACCGCGCCCGTGGGGTCGATGACGAAGGCCACCGCCACCTTGCCGGCGAGGCTCGGGTCCTTGTTCAGCTCCGACTCGTAGCAGTACTTGATCTCCCCCTGGTGCCGCCGGATGACCTTGGCGATGACGTCCTTGTCCAGGCCGCCCACCACCGTCGTCTTGCCGGGGATGACCTTGGTGATGGACTTGCCACGGCCGCCCAGGTCGATGCCGCCCGACCCGCCCGTGCCACGGCCGGTGCCCTGCGTCCCGAGACCACCGATGCCCAGCGCGGTGCCACCACCGCCGTTGCCCGTGCCACGCGAGCCCACGCCGCCCACGCCCTGCGCGTCACCCATGGCCGCGCCGCCCTTGAGGCCGCCCAGCGCGTCGTTGATGCCGGTGCCGAAGCCGCCGGGACCGAACACGTCCGATGCCCCACCCTTCATGCCCTTGAAGGCGCCCAGTAGGCCGGCCTTGCCCACCGCCTGACGGTCCTTCTCCTTCTTGCTCTTGTCCACCACGGGCGTGCCGGGCTTGGAGGGCGCCGCTTCCTGCTGCTTCGCATCCTCCTTGCCGAACTTGCCTTCCTCGTCCTTCGCCTTGGCGCCCTCTTCCGGCGCGGACAGCTGGAGCTTCTTCGCCTCCAGCCGCTTCTCCGGGGTGATGAGGAACTTCGCCACGCGCTGCTGGGACTCGAAGATGTCCGCGCTCTGCGGCAGCTCCTGGCGCGGCGTCAGCACCATGGCCAGCACCACCGCCAGGCCCGCCAGCATGCAGATGCTGGTGATTTTGAAGAACGTGAAGTCGGAGTCCTTCAGCGACGCGGCGGTGATGACCGGAGACGGCTTCACGTAGCGCGCGACGAAGGACACCGTGCCCAGCGACACCTCCACCCGGTCGTGCAGGCCCAGGGTGAAGCGCTGCTCGGCGCCGTCACCGGCCTGGCCGGAGAGCGCGCCCGCGGCCCGCAGCGCGTCCTTGGTGCGCACGTTGCCCTGGTTGGTGACGAAGGCGCGCGAGCCCGCGGGAGCGCGCACCTCCAGCACATCCTTCTTGCTGACGGCCAGCACGTGGCTCTTGCCCACTGACGGCGCGAAGACGTTGAAGAAGTTCTGCTTCGCCTCACCGATGGTGACGGGCACGCCGTCCTTGAAATGCTGGACCTCCAGCAGGGTGTCGCCCCACAGCAGCGCGACCTGGAGGACGCGCGCCTCGGGCGTGGGCATGGCCTCGGGAGGCAGCGGTTCCTGGAGGTGCGGCGCCACCGTCCGCCGCGGCGTGGTTGTGTTCGCCGCATTCGGCGTGGGCGTCCGCGCCGTGGAGGGCGTCGTGCGAGGCTGGAGCCCCGGAGGCGTCTGCCGGGGCGGCTCGACCGGCATCACACCGGGAGAGGCCACCCGCTCCACGCGGTTGCCCAGCGCCGTGGACACCGGCGCATGGGCGGCGGCGTGGGAACCAGTTTCGGCAGGTCCGCGCGCGTCTGCGTCTGCAGCTGCATGCCACGCGGCGGCGCCGGTGGCGTGGCCACCGGCCCCTGGAACACCGGCCCCGCCACCCGCGCACCCGCGGGAAGTGGACGCTCGGGCCGGGTCGCTCCGAAGAGGACCTCCACCCGGCTGCCGCCCACCATCAACACATCCCCGGGGTTGAGCGCCGTGGGGAGGACGAGCCGCTGTCCCCGCACCTCCGTGCCACCCTCACTGCCCAGGTCGATGGCCGTGACCGAGCCATCCTTGTCCACCTTCAGCATCACATGGAGATTCGAGACCCGCGGGTCCTGAATCTTCACTGCCGCCTGAGCGCCCGACCCCACAATGACGCTCTCGGCCTCCGACACGGCTTCCGCCGTGGAGCCATCCGGCCCGGTGATCCGAAGCGTCAAGCCGTTGTTCTTCGCCGCCGCCATGAGGATTTTCCCTCTTCCCTTCCGCCCTTAGAACGACTGCCGCCGCCCGCTGCCGCTAGAGGTTGTCGACTGACTTCTGTAGCTCTGGATCGAAGTTGTCCCGGACCTTGATGAGGCTCTGGAAGTCCGTCTTCTTCCGGTGGAGGACGTACGAGCCCTCAGGCTTCGTGAGCTCGCCTTCCACCGCGACATCCGTGAAGTCGATGACCGTCTTCTTCCGGAAGACGGTGCGGTCCTCCTCCTGGACGACCTTCACCGTGTCTCTCGGCTCCTGTGACATCGCCACCGAGGGTGCCGCCCACAGGCCCAGCACCACCACCGCTGATACCAGTCGCCTCATGCTCAACCTCCCAATGCACAGCGCGATCCAACCTCAAGTCCTTGAATCCAGAGGAGCCCGCCTGCTCATCCGGGTACTGCTGCCTGGAGAGGGGAAAAAAGTTCCGTCCCTCTTCGTCAAAACTCCAGCCTGCCTGTCCAACCCAGCCCCGCCCACTGTGCGAGCGACGAGCGCCGCGCCCCCAGGGAAGCCGCTTCACTTGCCCGCGGGCGTACCTTCCCCAGCGGGAGCAATCGGCGCCCCACTGCCACTGGAGGCATCACCCTGCGAAGCATCGTCCGGAGTGGGCTCGGAACCCGAGCCCCCCGTGGCGTCATCCTCTGGCGTCGTGCCAGTGCCTTGCTCGGGCTGGGTGGCCGCGCCACCGGTCGCGCCGTCCGCGGGCATCGCATCCGTGCCCTGCCCAGGCTGGGCGCCCGCGCCGCCCGTGGCATCGCCTGCCGGCGCCACATCCGAGCCCTGTCCAGGCGCCACGCCCTCGGCGCCCTGCGAGGGCTGCGCACCACCGCCGCCAATGGCCTCATCCGCTGGAGCGCCACCCTCTTCGCCTTCCGCGGTGGCGGGCGCGGCCTCGGGCGGTGGGGCCTTGAGCATGTTCTGCAGGCCCTGGACCTTGGCGGTGATCATCTGCTTGTCATTGTCGGTCGTCGTCTCCAGGCCCTTGCAGCGGTCGAGGAACGCGATGGCCTTCTGCCAGCCCGCGCGGTCCGACGCATACGCCCAGCCCGCGCCGCACACGGCCTCCGGCAGGTCCGAGCGCGTGGCCAGCACCTTCTCGAACGCCTCGCCCGCGGCCGTGCCCTTCTTCGGGTCGCGCCCCTTCTGCCCGTCCAGCGCCCAGGCCAGGTACAGCGTCGCGTCCGGCGAACCCGGCTCCAGCTCCACGGCCTTGCCGAAGGAGCGCTCGGCGCCCACGTAGTCGCGGTAGCTCAGCGCCAGGGCGCCCAGGTTGAGGTAGCCCGGGGTGAACTTCGCATCCAGGGAGATGGCCTTCTGGAACTGCACCAGCGCGCGCGCCCGGTCGTCCAGCTTCAGGTAGACCATGCCCAGCAGGTTGTAGAGCGCCGGGTCGTTCTCCGAGTGCTTGCGCGCGTTGCCGGCCAGCAGCTCCGCCAGCCGGTACTTCTCCCGTGCGTAGGCCACGTGCGCCAGGTTCTTGTACGCCCCCGGGTTGTCCTTGTTGCGCACCAGCACGCGGCGCGCGGCGGCCTCGGACTCGTCCAGCTTTCCGGCGACGCGATAGGTGACGGACAGGCTGTTGAGCAGCGACGCGTCGTACTCGCGCCCCGGCGTCTTCAGCGCCCGCTGGAACAACGCGATGGCTTCGTCCAACCGCCCCTGCTCCCGGTACATGACGCCCAGGTTGACCACCGCGGGCACGTGCGCCGGGTCCAGCAGGAGGACCTTCTCGTAGGCCACGCGCGCGTCATCCGGACGGCCCTGGCGCTCCGCGATGACGCCCAGGTTGAACTGCGCGTTGAGGCTCTGCGGCAGTTCGTCCACCACCGCCTCGAAGCCCTTGCGCGCGCCGTCCAGGTCCCCTGCTTCATAGGACTGGAGCGCCGCCGCGAAGGCGGACTGCGCGCTGCCGGACTTCTGCGCGGGAGGCGGCACCGGCTTCTGCTCGGGCGCGGGCTGCTGCGCCGCGGGCGGCGTCACCTCCGGCGCGGTGGTCTGCTTCTTCTGAGGCCCCGAGGCGCACGCCGCCGTAAAGGCCAGCGAGCCGACGAGGAGCGAACGGAACCAGGTCATCTGCGTCTTCCCCGCCCCAACCTGAAAGGAATCGATGCGAAACGGCTTCATCGCAGCACCTCCCCGCGCGCCGCCGTGGGTGCCTGCGCCTCGTCATCCGAGGGCTTCGAGGAATCCTCCGGGACCGGCGTCGTCGCGGTGGCGCCTTCCAGCACGCGCACCAGGTCCGAGCGGACGAGTGTGTCGCTGCCGCGGTAGTTCACCTGTCGCACCTGCGCGTAGGCCCCCGGACGCAGGCGGTTCACCTGGTCCTGCGCGGCCAGGGTCCACGGGCTGTAGACGCCCAGCTCGTAGGCCTTCTCCAGCGCCTTCTCCAGGGCCTCGGCGGCCTTGTCCTCCAGCGGCAACGCCAGGTTCTCCAGCTCGCTGCGGTACATGGCGAGCTGCTCCTCATCGAGCCCGGATGGGTCCGGCGAGTCCATGATGTTGCGCGCGAAGTCGGCATAGGCCAGGCCGATGCGCGTGAGCGCCGCGATGCCCCAGTCACCGGAGCCGGTGGACAGGACGGCGAGGTACTCCTTCTCCAGCCGCTGGATCTCCTTCTGCTTCGCCGCCAGGTCCCGTCGGATGGTGCTCACCCGCGAGAAGCGGATGCCCACGTAGCGCTTCCACGCCGGCTCCAGCGACAGGAAGCGCGCATGGCCGTAGGCATTGAGCACCGCCGCGTCCTTGCGAGCGCTCTCCGGCAGCCGGTTCCACGCCCGCACCAGCTCGCCCTGCACGCGCTCCTGCTCGCGTACGTTCTTCAGCTGCTCGTACGCCAGCAGCTCGTGGTAGCGCGCCTGGTACACCTGCGCGGAGCTGGAGCGCGAGTCACGGCCGTACGTCTCCGCGAAGGCGCCGAACGCCCGGGCCGCCTCGCTCCACTTCTTCTCCTTCTCCCACGCGAGCGCCGCCGCGAAGGCCACCTGCGGCACGTCCTTGCGGTCCTTGAAGCGGGAGACATACGTGTTGTAGGCGGCCACGGCCTTCTGCGGTTCACCCGCGCCCTCCCACCAGACGCCCGCATTGAACTGCGCGTCCGCCAGCCAGCCGCCGGCCTCCTCCAGCAGCGCCTTGCGCTCGGCGGCCTTCCGCTCACGCTTGGACTCCGCGTCCTCGGCGCCCGGCGCGACATTCGCCTTGGCGGCCGTCTTGGTCGCCTTGCGCTTGCCGTTGGCATCGTCCGCCTTCATCGCGGCGTCGTAGCTGGCCACGAAGGACTCCGCCATGACGGCTGCCTTCCGGTACTCAGCGACCTTCTCGTAGAGGCCCGCCAGCGAGTAACGCGCCTTCAGCTCGAAGGGGCTGCGCGGGTACTCCTTGAGGAAGCGCTCACCCGCGGCCAGTCCCTTGTCGATTTCGCCCGCCTCCTGCGCGATGACCATCGCGTAGGTGAGCGCACGGTCCGCGTTCTCTGACTTGGGGAAGTCGGACACGAAGCGGAGGAACTCCTCGGCGGCCTTCTTCGGGTTCTTCTCCTTCTTGTAGACGACCTCGTCCACCCACTTGTACTGGCTGCCTTCGACGACGCGGCTGACGCGCACGGCGAAGTCCGTTCCGGGCTTGGCCAGCTTCTTGTTCTCCAGGAACTTCTTCGACAGCGTGTTCAGCTCGAGCCACTCCTCGCGGCTCTCCAGCACGTACATGGTGAGGTCGGCCGCGTCGCGCGAGCGGCGCTCCTCGGGGAACTTCTCGATGATTTCGCCGAAGCGCCGGGCCGCGTCCACGAAGTGGCTGCGGTCATAGAGGATGACGGCGGCCTGGTAGCGCAGGTCGATTTCGTCCTGCGTGTTCGGATACAGCTTCACGTAGACGTCGCACGCGGCGACCAGCCGGTCCTCGAACTTCGTGAGCGCCTCTTCCTCGCGGTCCTTCGCGTCGCGCTTGACGATCTTCTGCTTGGCGACGTCGCCCTTGTCCTTCTTCTCGTCGACCTTCTGGCCGTCACGCAGGTCGCTCCTGGCGAGCTGGCCGCGCTCGATCTTCACCAGCTTGTCGTAGGCGAGGATGGCGTTGTACCCAGCGCTCTTGCGGTACGTCTCGTTGGAGACCTCGCGCGCGGTGTCGCGGTCCGGAATCTTGAAGGCCACCACGGCGTCGTACTCGGCCGCGGCCGCTTCCCACTCCTCCAGGGCCCAGAGGATTTCCGCGTAGAAGAAGCGGAGGTTGAAGGCGGAGTCCGCCACGAAGTCCGGGTTCGCGTTGGAGGCGAACGCGTCCACGTACTGCTTGTAGATGTCACGCGCCAGCCGGTAGGTCTCCACCTGGCGCGTCTTCTGCGCCTCCTGGTGGTACTCGGTGACCATGACGCGCATGGCCTCTTCGGTGACGTTGAAGGCGTTGCGGAGGACGGTCGTCTTGCCCTCGTTGGCCTTCCACCACTCGCCACCGGGGCTGTAGAGGTCCACCATCCGCTTCATTTCCTTGCGGACCAGCTGGCGCTGGCGGAGCCCCTCGTGGGCGCGGACGATGGCCTGCTGGTACTCCGGCGCGCTGGCGCCCATGGGCTCGTCGTCCACGAGCGTGCGGTACGTGAGGATGGCGCTGTCGAAGTGGCCCGCGTCCACCAGGCCCGCGGCCGTCTTGGCCAGCAGGCGGCCCACGCGCTGCGCCGGCGCCTTCGCCTTGAAGTAGGCGATGGCTTCCTTCGGCTGGTCCAGCTGGACGTAGAAGACGGTCAGGTCGTTGAGCGCCTCGGTGCGCAGGTCACCCAGCTCGGGGCTCTTCGCCGCGTAGTCCACCACCTCGTGGAGCTTCTTCAGCCCCAGCTCGTAGTCGCCGGTGTTGTAGTCGCACCAGGACAGCTTGTAGACGGCGTAGCCGTAGATTTTCGGCACGCCCGAGTCCCGCGCCTTCTCATAGTTCTCCTTGGCGGGGATGAGCTTGTTGTTCTCGAAGTAGTGGTTGCCGAGCTGGATGTACGCGTCCGGCACGAACTGCGACTTCGGGAAGTCGCGGATCAACTCCTCGTAGCGGGCCACCGCGTCCTCGCGGCGCCCCAGCTCGTAGTAGTTGTACCCCATGGAGAAGAGGACCTCGTCGCGCTGCGGATAGTCCGGGTACGCGCGGAGGATGTCCTCGTAGATGCCCATCGTTTCGGTGCGGTAGCGCTCGCTGTCCGCGTGATTCTTCTTGGGCGGCTCCACCTTCTCGCCGCGCGCCACGGCCGCGTCGTATTCCTTCTCCGCCGCGAGGAAGCGCGTC
The DNA here is from genome assembly GCF_032612255.1 of Myxococcus sp. MxC21-1. NCBI lineage: Bacteria > Pseudomonadati > Myxococcota > Myxococcia > Myxococcales > Myxococcaceae > Myxococcus > Myxococcus sp. MxC21-1. Next base: position 3,829,125 of record NZ_CP123278.1, on the reverse strand, counting down.
ATCTCCAGCTGGTAGAGGTACTTGGACTTCTCCCAGTAGAGCTCCGACAGGCGGTAGAGCATCTCCGCCTTCTGCGGATTGCCGTCCCGCAGCTTGGGGATGAGGCGCTTGAAGGCGGCGATGGCCTCGTCGCGCTTCTTGTCCGCCAGCGCGTCCCGCTTGGCGTCCGGGATGCGGGGCAGCTCCGCGAACTTCGCCGACGCGGGCTGAACGCGCGCCGGCCCCTGCCGCACATCCTCCGGCGCAACCCCCGGCGGCGGAGCCTTCTCCTCTGCCTTGCGGTCGACCTGGGCCTTCGCGGACTTCTTCTTCCCGCCCGCCTTGCTGGACGCACCGGAGGTCTTCGACGCGGACGCCGCGGCGGGCTTCTTCCCCCCCTTGCGGGCCTGCGTTTCCGCCGCCTCTCCCACCCCGCCAGTGATGAGCACCGCGCCCACCGCCAGCGCACCGAAACGAAGAACCACCTTCATGCGAGCTCCTGCCGTGAAGCCGACCCGGCATGCGGGCAATCCAGCACCCACTGACGAGGGACGACGGAAAGTAGATGCGCACTTCTGGATTGAGAAGTGGCGGTGGAACGGTGCTTGCGCACTGTCAACAACGACAGAGGGGCCGCTTCCACGCAGTGTCGCGTGGAGCCGGCCCCTCAAGGTACGTGCATGCGTGACGGCGGCGCTCGTGAACCTACGGCTGCTGTTCAGCGGTCTTCGCCGGGCAGCCACGCTTCAGCGTGTATTGGTAATAACCAATCTCGTCGATCCAGAACTCGCCCTGGAACTTCCAGTAGTTCCAGGCCGCGCCCGGCATCTTCGGGCGATACAGCGACTGCCGCGTCAGCAGCGCCTTCTGGTCCACCCCGGCCTGCAGCAAATCCTTCTCGTCCAATGCCGTCTGCACGCGGATGATTTCCGCCTGGTCGGAGAAGGTCCGCAGATTGTCCGCTGCCTCACGGATGCGGCTCTGCGCCAACGTGCCGCCCACCTGAAGCAGCGTCCCGCGCACCTCCTCGAGCGACGCGGTGGACTGGGCCGCCAGCGGCGTGCCACGCCAGCGTCCGTTCGTCAGCGCACGCTTCTCGTTGTCCACGCGCTCCAGCATCCGCATCACCTCGCGAATGCGCTCGTTGTTGCGCAGCCACAGGTATACCGGACGCGGCAACCGGCGGTTCTCCGCCGCCACCAGATTGAAGGACTGCACCAGCGGCACGTCCTCCCCGGTGAAAGGCTCCAGTTGCCGCTCCATGGGCCCGTAGATTTCGTCGAAGGCCGCCAGCGTCGTCTTCACCTCGTCGTAGAGGCACGAGTAGTAATAGACGGTCGCCTTGAGAATCCACGACTCGGGCTGGAAGGCCCCGGCGAACTGCGGCGCATGCAGCGCCTGGAGGCTGCCGAGCGCCCCGCCGAAGTCCTCGTTCTGAAAGCGCGCGAAGCCGTTCTCGAAGAGGGCCTGGTCCCAGTAGCGCGAGTAGCGTGGCACCCGCTCATAAGCGGCGCTGGCGTCGGTGTACTCACCGCGGCGGTAGTGGAGCCGACCCAGGGCGATGAGCGCCAGGTGCTGCGTGGCGCGCAAGTCCAGCTGCCCCTCCTTCGCGGCCAGCACCGCGTTGAAGGCGGCCAGCGCGTCCTTGTCCAACACGGAGGCCTCGCCGGGACGGCCCGGGAAGCGCGGGTCCGCCAGCACCACGCCGAGCAGGTAGCGAGACTTCGCATACACGCGGCTGTCCTGGGGGACCGCCTCCAGCAGCGAGCGCGCTTCCTCGAAGCGGCTCTTGCGCTGGCTCACCGTGCCAACCAGGTAGTTGATGCGCGCGAGCACTTCCTTGGGCAGCGTCACCCAGCGGTCGCGCACCTCGTCGGTATAGGCTTGGTTGAGGATGCTGGGGATGAGGTTGTGCTCATCCAGTTGCTGCTGCATGTCCACTAGTCCCTCCACCGCCTTGAGATACGAGGGGTGCGAGGGTCCGGCATTGACGATGGCCGCATAGGCGATGAAGGCGGCCACGGGCAGGCCCTTCTGGGCCAGGGCCTGTCCGAGGAAGTACTCCGCCTTGCCCTTCACCTCCGCGTCGGAGGCGCTCTCCGCGAGTTCGAAGAAGAGGGGCGCGGCGGTGTCCATGTCACCGGCGTTGAAGGCGGCCAGCGCGCGGTTGTAGCCACCCGAATCAGGCTGGGCGGACACCGCGAGCGGCGCCAGGGCGACGAAGAGACTGAGCAGTCGTTTCATGGCGGTTCGGGCCTTCCTGAGCATCAGAAGAGGACAGAGAAGCCGGCGTAGAAGCTCACGTTGTTGAGGACGTCCGAGGACGGCTCGGCCACCAGGTCCCGGCCCAGGATGATGTCCTCGCGGTAGTTCTTCTTCGTCTTCGGGTCGACGCCGTCGAACTTCTCGTAGCGGCAGCTCCCGCTCAGGTTCAGCGAGGCGAAGGCCTGGTTGGTGGAACGCGCCGCTTCGAGCGCCTCGAAGTCCGCCAGGTTGCAGCCGTCCACCCGGTCCACGCGCGCGGTGTAGATGAGGTCCCGCACCTCCACGCGCAGCGCGTACGACTCGCCGAACTGGAGCCGGAAGCCGCCACCCACCGAGCCCATGAACTTGGTGCCCGTGTCACCGAAGCGCGCGGGCACCTGGAACGACTCGCCCTCCACATCGTTCGTCACGGCGGGGCGGATGAGGTGGCGCGTGGAGCCGATGCCCGCGCCGCCACTGAGCACCACGCTGAACTGCGCGAGCGAGTTGTTGAGGAAGGCGAACTTGCCGTAGAGCGGCGTCACCTCCACGCCCGCGTGGGCGCCCCACACCAGGAGCAGCGACGAGGCCGCCTGCGCCTGCTCACGGACCTTGTCGATGAGCTCCAGGTTGAAGTCGCTCTCGTTCGAGTACCAGTTGTACTGGCCCATCACCTGGAGGGCGAAGTTCTCCTGCAGGTGGTAGGTGTAGTGCGCCGCCGTGCCCGCGTGGCGGGTGTACTTCCCGTTCACCTGCACCGCGGCCGGGTACACCGTCAGCTCGTGACGGCCCTCGTCCGCGAAGCGCTTCTTCTGGACGATGTGCACCGACACGTTGGGGTTGTAGAGCGGCGCTCCGTTCACCAGCCGCTGCTGCTGCGCATCCGTGGTGCGCGGCGCATCGGAGCCCAGGTCGGACGCCAGCACCGGCGCATCATCGGGAACCGGCGGCGCCTCCTGCCCGGCCATGTCTGTCGTCGCGGGAGCGGAGTCCGTCTCCACGGTGGGCGCGGGCTCGGCGGCGGGCACCGGCGCGGTGTCGTCAACACGGGAAGGCTCGCTCACGGGCACCTCGTCGGTGCCCTGCGCCGGGGCCGCGTTGGGGCGGACACCCGCAGGCGGCGCGGACGCTTCCGTGGCTTCGTCGGGCACCAGCGGCTCAGGCCGGGATGCGGGCCCGACAGGGGCCTCCGGGAGCGACTGGGGCTGCGTGGACGGTGGCGGCACGGACGTCTCCGCACCGGGCGCGGGCACTTGCTGAACCTGCGCCAACGCGAAGGCCGGAGCCGGGACGCGTGGCGCGGCCTGCGTGGCCGTGGCAACAAGGAGCGCGAGGGACAGGAACGGTCGCATAGTCAGGTGGACCTAGAAGGAGAAGGTGTAGCCAAGGTCGAACTGCATCAGGTGCGTGAGGCCAGGGCTGCGCGCGGGCTCACCCGTCGCCTGCCCCGCCTCCCACGCATCGCGCTCCAGGTTGACGCGGTAGTTGTCCCGGAAGACCCAGTCGCGCAGCTCCAGGCGCACGCCGTGCGTATCCAGGATGAAGAAGCGGAAGCCCACCGCCGCCGACACCACCGGGGCGACCCTCGACTCATTCACCCAGAAGTTCTGGGTGGCCGACCCGCGATCATCCACCGACGTGCGGTTGTCGCAGATGCCCAGCTCGCGGTTCACCACCTGCGTGCACTGGATCACGGAGTTGCGCTTGAACGATGCGAGGCCCCCGCCCCCCCAGACGTAGGTCTGGAAGTGGACCGGCAGGTCCGACAGCAGGCTGAGCTTTCCGTAGATGGGCGCCCAGCGGACACCTGCCACCCCGTGCAGGTTCATCTGCCAGAGGTCTTCCAGTTCGTCGGTGACGCGCTTGTCCTCGCGGTTGAGGAAGCTCTCGGAGATGGAGCGCGCCAGGCCCGTGTGACGGCTGGCCGCGTAGCCGGCCCGAGCCTCCACCGCGAAGGTGTTGAAGAGGTTGTAGGCCACCCCGGCGTTGAAGACGTAGTGCGCCGTCAGGTGTGTCTGGAGCGGCAGCCCGACCCCGAAGGACAGCTCCAACTTGCCGCCCGGCTCGTACAGCCGGTTGCGGACGACGACGTTGTCCAGGACGTTCTCGTCGTCCTGTGCCGCGGCAACCGGCGCCGCCAGCGAGACGGCCAACGAAGCAAAGGCGCAGAGCGTGCGTGCGATCATAATCCTGCCCGGCCCGTGAGGTGGGCCGCCATGAGCGGGAGTGCAAGGAACTCCCCGAGCCACGGAGTCCGCGTCACCTGACGCTCAGACTCCTCCGTGGGGCCTGGATGTGCGCACGGCTTCCACGACCGACAAGCCGAGGTGGCCTGGAGTCGGAATTCTTTTCACGGTCGTCCCCACCGGACGCCCACCGGTCAACGTTTCCGGGGCATCCCACGGCACGGGACGTGATGAAGCAGGCAGCCGGGTCGTCACGCGGGGCAGACACCTGCCCACCCGCGGAAACCGCACGCACCCTGCCCCGCAAGACAAACGCCCCGCCCGGATGCCCGACGAATCGGGCCCGGAAGCGGGGCGCTTCAAGCGTTCAGACGCTCAGCAGCGAACTACGCGCCGCGCGCGGCCTTGTGCTGCGCGCGCATGGCCGCCTTGATGCTGGGGCGGATGTAGACGACGCCGTTGTTGTGGCCGGCGACGGCACCCTTCACGAGCACCAGGCCCTTCTCCACGTCCACGTCCACCACGGTCAGGTTCTGGGTGGTGACCTGATCCACGCCGTAGTGACCGGGCATCTTCTTGTTCGGGTACACGCGGCCCGGCGTCTTACGCTGACCGATGGCGCCCGGGTGACGCTGGTACTCGTGCGTACCGTGCGTCTTCGTCTGCGAGCCCTTGAAGTTCCAGCGGCGCATGACGCCGGAGAAACCGCGGCCCTTGGTGATGCCGGTCACGTCGACCAGCTCGCCCTTGGCGAACATGTCCGCCTTGACGGCGTCACCCACGTTGAAGGAGGCAGCCTCCTCCGGCGTGACGCGGAATTCCTTCAGGTGGCGGCGGTAAGGCGCGTTGGCCTTCTTGAAGAAGCCGCGCTCGGCCAGGTTGAGAATCTTCTCGCGGATCTCACCAAAGCCCAGAGTCACCGCGGAGTAGCTGTCCTTCTCCGGGGTGCGCTTGCCAACGACCTGGCAGGTGCCCACGTCGATCACCGTGACCGGGACGAGGTTGCCCTCATCGTTGAACACCTGGGTCATGCCGATCTTCTTGCCAATCAGACCCTTCACGTCGTCCTCACTGCCAGCGCGCTGGTGGCGCGGAAAAACCCAATAAGTTCAATGACCTGGACTGCACGCGTCCCCGCGGTCGCCAGGAAGCGGCGCAATGTAGCAGACAGGTCTCCGCCGTCAAGCACTACGGGCGGGTGCCTCTCTCACTGCGCGCGATCCAACCGCGGGTAGAACGGTGCGAGCTGCGCATCGTTGATGCGCTGTGCATACACGTCTTCGCCCAGGAGGAACAGTGCTTGATCCAGATAATCCTCCGCCGCCTGGACCTGTTCCTCCTTGGCGGCGATGGCCTGGTCGAGCTCCGCCATGCGGTGCTCGTGGTCGAGCTTCCGCTCCTCCGCCTCGTCCTCCATCTCCAGCATGCGCTTGTGCGCCAGGATGCCGGCCGCGCCGGGCTGACCGGGCACGGGCGTGAGGGCGGTGGCCAGGCTGGACTCCAGATCCTCCAGTTGCCGACCGAGCCGCATCTGCTGGAGCCGGTTCTTCTTGAGGTTGCCGCGGGCCAGTTCGATCTTGTCGGGCGGCTCGCCGGTCAGCTCCATGTCGCTGATCTTCTCCTCGAGCTTGACCAGACCATCCTCGGCGTAGCGCTGTTCGGCCTTGCGAGACGCGAGCGTCTTGCGCAGCTCCTTCACCTTGCCGTCGATGGCGTCCACCGCCTTCTTCCACTTCTTGACGATGACGGCGTGCTTCGCCCGCTCCTCGCCCTGCTCGGCGAGAAAGTCCGAATACGCCGCGTCCTCGTCGTTCATCTCCTGCTCGAGCGCCGCCAGTTCATCCCGGCGCGCCACCACCGCCTCTTCGGCGCGGTAGACGCGGTCCATGGAACGGGGACAGGTGGGCTTGCCCGGCAACCTGTCCCGAGCCAGATCGCCCAGCTGGAAGATGAGGTCGTTGTAGCTCTCCTTCGCCATGAACGGATTTCTACGCCCAATGCACGGTAACTGTCACCGGCAGAGCGAGAAACCCATGTCATTCCCTCATGAGTCACCTGGGGCGGCGCTGGCCGGCGCGTCGGCGTGGACCACGGGCCCCAGGGCCCCTTCGGCCAGGGACAGCAGCTCCCGGGAGCGGTCCTGCTCCTCGGTGCGATTCAGCTCGCAGACCCACGCGGAGGAGAGATCCGCCTGCTGACGGGCCAGCTCCGCGGTCGTCTCATAGCGGGCGGCCGACGCGCGGGCGAAGGCCCCTCGCGGCGCAGTTCCAGCAACGTATCCGAATCCAGCTCGATGTCCTCGGGAGGAACCGGCAGTGGACCTCGGCCCAGCGCGGCCAGCCGTGCGAGCAATCGCGACGCGTGAGCCCGGCAGAACGCGGCCAACACCATCAGCCGTGCCCGGACCCTCGCATCCGCGATTCGCTCCGCCAGCGCCGTCATCCGCCGGGCGGAGACGACCTCCGCCTCCCACGCGGCGGCCAGCGCCGCGGCCAACCGGGTATGCCTCGCACCCATTGACGTCCCCCTGTTCCCTACCTTCAAGTCGCCAACGTAGGAACGCCGAGCGCGGGATTCAACCGAGGGCGCGTTCAACCATCCAGTACCCACCAGCCGCGAGGATTCCGATGGACAGTCCCCTCACGGCCCTCGTGTGCAAAGCCGGACGGCGCTGGACCATGCGGAGGATGGGCAGCAACACCGCCACCACCACCGCCTGGCCCAATTCCACGCCGACGTTGAAGCCCAGCAGCGCCGTCACCACGGACTCGCCCAGGCCGTAGCCGGCCAGCACGCCCGCGAAGCCGAAGCCGTGGAGCAGCCCGAAGAGGAAGGTGACGAGCACCCGGTGCCGGTGCTCGCGCAGCACCAGGTTCTCCACCGCCACATAGATGATGGACGCGGCGATGGCGGCCTCCACCCACCGGGCCTGGACTCCGTCCAACACCACCCAGCCCAGCGCGGCGGCCCCCAGCGTGAGCGAGTGCGCCACCGTGAAGGACGTCACCAGCAGCAACACCCGCCTCCAGCCGCCCCCACCAGCAGCACGGCCAGCAGGAAGGCCAGGTGGTCCACGCCCTCGAAGATGTGGCGCACGCCCAGGCCCACCCAGCCCGCGAAGCGGCTCAGCAGCGGCGTGCCGCGTCCGCCTTCCGGGACGTCCACTTCCGGCCGCGTGGCATCCGCGAACACGGCGCCTGGAACCTCCCCTTCCCTCACACTGCCCAGGATCACCCGGTACTCCGGCGGCAGCCGCGTCAGCAGCAGGAAGCGCTGGCGCATTCCACCCGGCGGGCACGTGAAGGTGGCGGACAGCTCCACGAAGGCCTGCCTCGGCGCCGCGGCGTGCGCGGTCCGCACGCACGGCAAGGCTCCGGAAGCCAGCGGCATCGCATCCCAGATGCCCGTGGCGATGGCGTCACGCCGCGCGTCCAGTCCACTCCGCGTGAGGAGCGAGCCCCCATCCGCGTCGCCCAGGAGCAAGGCCAGCGTCTCCGGCGTCATCGTCAGAATCTGACGGACCTCAGGCGCTTCGGGCCGGGCGCGGTGCGCTTCAATATAGAGGATGTCGGCGTCGTGCGCGGCGGCGGCGCCCGCGGCCAGGAGCAGGCACGCGAGCATGGCCCGGGGGAGACCCACGTCATGTCCCCTCCAGCCTGCCGTCACCGCCCGCCCGCGTCCACCCCGGGCGCTACTCCGAGACGAAGCGCAGCTCCACCTGCTGGCGGCCGCTCATCGGATCATGCCGCGCGCCGCAGGAGAAGCAGTGGAGTGCCTGGTCCCACTCCCAGATGACCTTCACCTCTTCGCCACAGCAGAGCATGGGCATGACGCGCAGCAGCTCGTCCGGCTCTGGCTCCATGGGGCCCGGCAGGGCCTCCGGCTCCACCGCCACGAACGTCGGCCTGGGGTTGACGGACAGCGTGCGCGCCACGTGCGCCAGCTGCTCGTACCGCACGTGGTTGGCCCAGCCGCGCGCCACGGCCTCCAGGTGCCCCTGCTGGGCGGGCGTGAGAAAGGCGTCCGCTTCCGCACGGTAGCCGCAGTACGGGCAGCCCCAGACGGGAATGCCCTCCACGCACTCGTGGGCGTTCTCGAAGGGGTAGAAGCCCAGGAGCTTGTGCAGGACCGCGCGCGAGTCCATGGGCCCCGGACGCGTCTTGAAGGGCCGCTGACACTCCGGGCACTCGCGGCGCGTGAAGCCCACGGAGTCCCGGGGCAGCTCCACTCCCGTCACCTCGGGCGCCCCGCGCCTCACGCCGAGGCCGCCCGGCGGCCCTGAGACACCACCGCCAGCAGGAGCGCCACCATCGCGAACAGCAGCAGCAGATGGACCCAGTAACCCTCGGTGGAGCCGGTGGTCAGCCCCAGCCCCCACAACACCAACAGGATGATTCCCATCGTCCAGTACACGCCGCACCTCCCCACGCACCACAGCCTGGCGCGGGCAAACCTAGGAACAGGAACCCGGACGGGCAACCCGGTCCTTTTCACAGTCTCCCGTTGGGAACGGCACTTCCCCACCCGGGCATTTTTTCAGCGCCACCGGGGAATCCCGCGCGCCAGCAACGGCAAATTCGTTGGCGCTCTTAAGGAGAAACACGCCACGTGCGACCTCTGGCACGCGGGCTGCTTAGGCGTTGCTCCGTCGGCAGGTCAGTACATCCGTAGGAGTGCACGGGGCGCGAGCGGCACTGCGGCGCCGGGAGGGGTGGGATGAGGGGCTGGACGGTGGCGGTGGCGGCTTGGATGGTGGGGACGGGGGCGGTCGCGTTTCCGGTGCAGGTGCCGGAAGGCGCCCAGGGCGAGGGGCTGGAGGTGACGGAGCTGCGCGCGAAGCTGGCCGAGCGCGACGCCGAGCTGAAGGCGACCCTGGCGAAGCTGCACCTCTACGAGGATGAGGCCCACTACGCCGAGGCCGAGGCCCTGGGCATCACGGAGATGGTGAAGGCCTCTGGCCTCCCCGCCCGGCAGCAGCGCCGGCTGGCGGTGGCTATCGTCCGGGAGGCGGCTCGCAACAACATCGACCCGCTCCTGGTGGTGGCGGTGATCCGCTGCGAGAGCTCCTTCAACAACTACGCGGTGTCCCACGTCGGGGCCATGGGCCTGATGCAGGTGATGCCGGACACCGGCACCTGGCTGGCGGACAAGGCCGGCCTGCGGCTGGGCCGCGCCAGCAACCTCTTCGACTCGGAGACCAACGTGGAGCTGGGGACCGCGTACCTGGCGGACCTCATCCAGCGCTTCGGCACCGTGGAGAAGGCCCTGGTCGCCTACAACGCCGGCCCCGGGCTGGCCCGCCGCATCCTGGCCAAGAAGGAAGCGCGCACGAAGTTCATGGCCGGCTACCCCGCCAAGGTCGTGAAGGAATTCCGCAAGCTGAAGGCCGCTCAGGAGAAGCAGCTCACGCTGCGAGAGGCCCAGAAGACGAATGGCCAGAAGAGCTGAGCGCTGAGCAACAAGCCTTGCGACGGCTGCACGACAGTCGCGAGAAAGTTGCAATGTGGGGGGTAACCAAACCCGCGGACCATGTGCACTGTGCGCCGGGCGGGAGAACCCCACGGGTCCTCCGTGGAAGGACTGGAGCGATGACGCTCCAACCCAGGCTCCGCGCCAACTTGGAGAGCACAGCAATGTCGGGGCTACAGATCCACCGTGAGGAGTCCGCAGGTTCCGTGACGCTGCGGCTGGAAGGCACGCTGGACGGCAAGACGGCGGAAGAGGTCCGGACCTCTCTGAGCGCCCTGAGTGGGTGTGAGGTCGTCCTGGACTTCACCCACCTGCGGGAGTTCAAGGACAGCGCCGTGGGCGTCCTGACGCGAGGCCTGGTGGAGCGCCCCGTCCAGCTGCGCGGCCTGGCCACCCACCACGAGCGGATGTTCCGGTACTTCGGTGTGGGCACAGGGACGTCGCCGCGCCCTGCCTACTACACGCCCGAGGATGTCTTCCTGGCGTAGGCGCTTCGCCGCCTCGGGAGGGAGGGAGCGTCCGCGCCGCAAGCCCGGACGCGAAGCGTGTTGGCAATCGAGGGAGTCGGCTACAGTGGCGGCAGATGAACCAGCCTGCCCGCGCCCTCTCCCCGGTGCCTTCCCCCGCAAACGCGCGCTCGGCGATGGAACGCATCGCCACCCAGCTGGGCCGCGCGGTGCAGGGAAAATCCTCCCAACTCCAGTTCGTGGTGACGTCCCTGGTCGCCGGCGGCCATGTGCTGCTGGAGGACGTCCCGGGCGTGGGCAAGACGACGCTCGCCGAGGCCCTGGCCAAGGCTTGTGGCCTGAGCTTCGCCCGCGTCCAGTTCACCGCGGACCTGATGCCCGCCGACGTGCTGGGCGCCCAGGTCTTCCACGCGCAGACGGCCACCTTCCAGTTCCGCCCCGGTCCCCTCTTCCGGCAGCTGGTGCTGGCGGATGAGCTGAACCGCGCCCCGCCGCGCACCCAGTCCGCGCTGCTGGAGGCCATGGCCCAGGGCGGTCTCCCTGGACGGCGCCACGCACGCGCTGCCCGCGCCCTTCACGGTGGTGGCCACGCAGAACCCGGTGGACTTCTCCGGCACCTACCCGCTGCCGGACTCGCAGCTGGACCGCTTCATGGTGCGCATGTCCCTGGGCCACCCGACGCCAGAGGTGGAGGCCGGGCTGCTCGTCACCCGCGACGGCACGCCGCCCCTGGACGCGGTGGAGACCGTCTCCGAGCCCGAGGAGCTGGCGTCCCTGCGCTCGTTCGCCGCGGCGCTGAGGCTGGACGCATCGGTCGCGGACTACGTGGTGCGGCTGGCCACGGCCACACGCTCGCATGGCGACCTGGAGCGAGGCGCCTCCACTCGCGCGGTGCTCGCGCTGGGCGCGGCCGCACGGGCCCACGCGCTGTGGGACGCCCGGGACTTCGCCACGCCCGGTGACGTCCGCGCGGTGCTGGTGCCCTGTTGGGCCCACCGCATCATGCTGCGCAGCGCCGTGCAGGGCTTGACCGCGCGCGACGAGGCGGCGCACCTGCTGGAGGAGATTGCCCGAAAGGTCCCGGCGCCCCGGTGAAGCCCCGGCTGCCGTCATGGTGGGCCCGGGTTCGCTCGCGGCTCCGCCCGCCGCGCACCCTCAAGGTGACGCGCATCGGACGCACCTATCTGGTGGTGACGTTCGGCGTGGGCCTGGGCGCGCTCAACACCGGCAACAACCTCCTCTACCTGCTGCTGGGCCTGCTGCTGAGCATGGTGGTGGTGTCGGGCGTCCTGTCCGAGCGCTGCCTGCGCTACCTGTCGGTGCGGCGCGTGGGCGCGGACGCGGCCTTCGCCCAGGAGCCCTTCGCCTTCCGGTGGGCCATCTCCCGCGGCCAGGGCCACGCCTTCGCCCTCACGCTGTCGGAGGCGGACTCGCCGCTCACCGGCGCGGGCGGCGTGGGTTACCTGCCCGCGGGCGTGGACCACGTCGTGCGAGCGGACCTCACCGCGCCCCAGCGCGGGCCCGTGCTGCTCACGGGCGTGCGTGTCACCACCACCTGGCCGCTGGGGCTGTTCGCCAAGACGCGCACCTTTCCGCTGGAGAGCACGCTGCTCATCTACCCGCGGCGGACCTACGCCTGTCAGGACCCGGGCGCGCCGGAGCAAGGCCCCGTGGGCGACGCGGGCAACCCCCGCCGCAATGACGGCAACGGAGACCTGAGCGGCCTGCGCGAGCTGGCGCCGGGAGAGGACGCCCGGCGCATCCACTGGATGAAGAGCGCCTCCGCCGGGAAGCTGCTGCGGGTGGAGCGCGAGCACGAGGAGCGGCGCACCTTCGTGCTGACGGTGGCGGACGGGCTCGACGCGGAGGCGCTCGAGCGCCGCTGCGAGGAAGTGGCCGCCTTGGCCCACCGGCTCATCGAGGAAGGTCACGAGGTGGGCCTGGACACGCCGGAGGAGCGCATCCGGCCCGCCGCGGGCACGGCCCAGGAGCGGCGCCTGCTGCGGGCGCTGGCGTGGCTGGGGTACGAGCGCCCGCGCGGTGGCGAGGAGGCGGCATGAGGAAGGGCACGCGGCTGAGGCTGGTGCTGCGAGACCTGGGCTCCGGGTCCGCCTTCGCCTCCATGGCGGTGTCGGGCCAGCTCCCCTCTGGTCGCTGGTCCTCTACGGCGTGGCCCTGGTGGTCGCGCTGGCGGGGCGGCGCCCCTTCGCCAACCGGGTGAAGCTCACCGCGCTGCTGCTGCTGGCCGTGGCGCTGACGCTGGGCACGAACGTGCTCGCGGGCTCGCTCAACCTGGTGGTGGCGGCCTGTGCCTTCGCCGGCCTCATCTCCGCGCAGCGCCTGCTGTCCACGCCGGACGCGGCCACCGATGGCCGGTCCACCTGTCCGGCCTGTTGATGGTGGCGGGCGGCGCGGCGCTCTCCGGCGAGCTCGTCTACGGCCTCTTCCTGATTGTCTTCGGCGTGCTGGCCAGCATCGCCCTGGCGCTGGGCGTGGTGGAGTCCGCGGTCCCCGAAGGCGAGCCGGTGCCGGTGCGCGCGGTGATGGGCCCGCTGGCCATGGGCGTGGGCTTCGCCGTGGTGGGCGCCGTGGCCTTCTTCATCCTCTTCCCCCGCCTCAACTGGAACATGATTGGCCCCGGCGCCTCGCCCGGCCTGGGCGTGGCCACCGCGGGCTTCTCCAACACCGTGCGCCTGGGCGGCGCGGGCACCATCAAGGGCAACCCGCGCATCGTGCTGCGCGCCACCCTGACCCCGGACCCGGAGAAGGAAACGCTCGACGCGTACTGGGTGGGCCGCACCTATGACGTCTTCGACGGCATGGAGTGGTCCAACGCGCGCGCCACCAGCCACGGCTCCGAGTTCATGACGACGCTGCGTCCGGGCCAGGAGAACCTGGTCCACCAGCACGTGGAGCTGATGCCCGCGTACGGCGCGCGCACACTGGTGGCGCTGGAGACGCCCTCGCGACTGGGCAACGCCGTGGCCAACACGCAGGTGGGCTCCCGGCGCACGCAAATCCACGAACTGGGCGGCGGCGAGGTGCGCTTCCGCGACTCCGGCATCTCGTATTCATATGAGGCCTACAGCCTCCCGCCCGGCGCCAGCGGCGACGACGTCCAGGACCTGCCCCCGGAGGAGCAGGATGCCCTGCTGTCGCTACCGGAGGGGCTGGACGTCCGCGTCGGCCAGACGGCCGCACGGGTGCTGAATGGCGAACGCGACCCGCTGGCCGCCGCGCGGAAGCTGTCCGCGTGGCTGCAACGCGAGTACAGCTACACGCTGGAGTTGAGCGGCGACGTGCCGGACCCGGTCGCCGACTTCCTCTTCCAGCGCAAGCAGGGACACTGCGAGCACTTCGCCACCGCGCTCACGTTGATGCTGCGCACCCAGGGCATGCGGGCGCGGCTGGCCACCGGCTTCTTCGGCGGCGAGCGCGTGACGGGGGCTACGTGGTCCGCGCGGGTGATGCGCATGCCTGGACGCACGTGCTGGTGCCGGGGCGCGGCTTCATCACCGTGGACGCGACGCCGCCGGCCCACCGCGCGAGCCAGTCCCCTCGCCTGCTGGAGCAGCTCATCAACTTCTATGAAGTCGTGGAGTCGCAGTGGCGTGACGTCGTCCTGGACTACAACTTCCGCGATCAGCTGACCGTCGTCCGCTCGCTCACTCGCTCGCGCGAGGTCCCGAAGAAGGACGAGCCGCCCAGCCGCACGCCGCCCCCGGGCCTTTGGTGCCGCGCTGCTCGCGGCCGCCGCGGCCTATACCGCCTGGCGGCTGCTGACGCAGTTCCAGTCGCGCGAGCGGCCGTTGGCGGCCACGCGCTTCGCGGACGCGGTGGAGGCGCAGCTCGCCTCCGCGCGAATCACACGCGTCGACGGTGAGACACTGGAAGCACTGGACGCTCGGCTCGCCCGGGAGCGGCACCCGCTGTCCCCCGCCCTGACGCCCGTCACCCGGCGCTACCTGGAAGCCCGCTTTGGCGGTCGCCCGCTCCAGCAGGGAGAGGCGACGCGGCTGCTGACGGACTTGAGACGCGCTGTTCTCACGGAGTCCCAGCGCGTCGCCAGCGAGGGCACTCGCCCGCCCCAAGCGCGCGCTTCCTGACACCCGGACCTCGGTCCTCGCGCCTGGCCGCCGGCCGCCCACCGCGCGTGCCGGCGGCCCGGGTGTGTCAGCGGCCCGGGGCGTCGTTACGCCTTTTCCCGCGGGCGGCCACGTCGTGTGACGGGCATCGCTCCAATGGCCGCGCCCTCACTGGGAGCACGGCCCTGCGCAGCCCCCGGGAGGCTTGAATGCGAACAGTTCTGAAGCTCCTACAGCTAGCGCATCCGGCGATTCATGCCGGTGCGACGTAACGGTTACAGGATTGCGGCGCTGTACGCGCCGCTGGAGCACGCCAACCCCTCGCAGACATTGGGAATGGCCCTTCGGGGCAGGTTGGCATTTCTGTTGCTCAAGATCCCTTCGTCACGTCGTCAGACGAAATCCATCCATCCCGGCCTCACCGCGAGGCCCACCGGCGGAGAAATCATTCATGCAGGCATCCACCGAGCAGTCGTCCAACTCCGGCTCCCTGGCGATGTACCTCTCGGAGATCAACCACTACTCCCTCCTCAAGGTGGAGGAGGAGCAGGAGCTCGCGCGCCGCTTCCTCAAGGGCGACCTGGCGGCCGGGCACCGGATGGTGACCGCCAACCTGCGCTTCGTGGTGAAGGTCGCCTATGAGTACCGCTCGTACGGCATCAAGATGTCGGACCTCATCCAGGAGGGGAACATCGGCCTGATGAAGGCCGTGCAGAAGTTCGATCCGGACAAGGGCATCCGCCTCATCTCCTACGCGGTGTGGTGGATTCGCGCGTACATCCAGAACTACATCCTCAAGAGCTGGTCGCTCGTGAAGCTGGGGACCACCCAGGCGCAGCGGAAGCTGTTCTTCAGTCTGGCCCGCACACGCCGCGAGCTGGAGAAGTTTGGCAGCGGTGACGCCGCGGTGAACGTGGATGACATCGCCCGCCGGCTCCACGTGAAGCCGGGCGAGGTGCGGGAGATGGAGCAGCGCATGGGTGGCCGTGACCTGTCGCTGGACGCGCCCATGGGGGAGGACGGCGGCAACAGCCACGTGGACTTCGTGGTGAGCGCCGCGGCCGCGCAGGACGACGAGTTCGCGGACAAGGAGGAGGCAGGCCTCATCAACGCCCGCGTCCGTACCGCGCTGATGCGCCTGGACCCGCGTGAGCGCTTCATCATCGAGCAACGCGTCATGAACGAGCGCCCCATGACGCTCAAGGAGCTGGGGGAGCACTTCGGCTTCTCGCGCGAGCGCGCCCGCCAGTTGGAGATTCGCGCCAAGGACAAGCTCAAGTCGGAGCTGGCCGCGCTCATGGCCGAGGTGGACCCCGAGGCCATCGCCGCCCAGCAGTGAGCCGGGATTGACCCAGCCTGTTGCCCCAGCATTCCGGGGCTGGCCCGCTCCGAAGCGCCTCTGCCCTACCGGCGGAGGCGCTTGTCATTTGAGGGCGTTGTTTCACGGCCAGCCGGGGGCCTGCTAGAAGGAGTCGGTTTCCCTTCGAAGGAGCCCCCCGCTTGGCCCACGGTTCGCCGCCAATCTCCGAGGATCGCGTCCCGGTCGCGCAGACACTCGCGAAAGTCGCCCATACCCCGTACGTCCCCCCCGACAAGTCTCCGGCGGAGATGACGATTCGAGCCCTGGTGCTCGGCTCGGTGCTGGGCATCGTGTTCGCCGCCTCGTCCGTGTACCTGGCCATCAAGGTGGGCCTCACGGTCTCCGCGTCCATTCCCGTCGCGGTGCTCTCCATCGCCATCTTCCGGGCCCTGGGCAACTCCAGCATCCTGGAGAACACCATCGTCCAGACGACGGGCTCGGCCGGTGAGTCGCTCGCCTTCGGTGTGGCCGCCGCGCTCCCCGCCCTGCTGCTGCTGGGCTACGACATCAGCCTCACCCACGCCTTCCTCACGGCGGCGCTGGGCGGCGTGCTCGGCGTGCTGATGATGATTCCGCTGCGCCAGGGCCTCATCGTCCAGGAGCACGGCAGGCTGCCCTACCCGGAGGGCACCGCCAGCGCGGACGTGCTCATCGTCGGCGAGCAGGGCGGCACCAACGCCCGCACCGTCATCACCGGATTCATCGTGGGCGGTGTCTACAAGCTCGCCTACTCCGGCATGAAGCTGTTCCGCGAGGTGCTGAGCACGCCGCTGCAGGGGCTCAAGAGCGCGACCGTCTCCACCGAGGTGAGCCCGGAGCTGCTGGGCGTGGGCTACATCATCGGCCCCCGCGTGGCGGCCATCACCTTCGCCGGTGGTGTGCTGAGCTACCTCATCCTCATCCCGGCCATCTCGTTCTTCGGCAGCGGGCTGGAGACGCCGCTGCTGATGCACAACGGCCAGCTCATCCGGGACATGTCGCCGGACCAGATTCGCAATGCGTACGTGCTCTACATCGGCGCGGGCGCCGTGGCGACGGGCGGTCTCATCAGCCTCATCCGCTCGCTGCCCACCATCGTCGGGGCCTTCAAGCGCAGCCTGGAGTCGCTGAAGGCGTCGCGGGGTCAGGGCGCCATGCCGCAGCTGCTGCGCACGGAGCAGGACCTGCCCATCACCGTGGTGCTGGGTGGCAGCGCGCTGCTGGTGCTGGCCATCTGGCTGGCGCCGCCGCTGGAGGTGAACTTCATCTCCGCCATCCTCATCGTCATCTTCGGCTTCTTCTTCGTCACGGTGAGCGCGCGCATCACCGGTGAGATTGGCAGTTCGTCCAACCCCATCTCCGGCATGGTGGTGGCCACGCTGCTCATCACCTGCCTCGTGTACCTGCTCATGGGCTGGACGTCGTCCGAGGACCGCTTCATGGCCCTCACCACGGCGGCCATCGTCGGCATCGCCGCGTCCAACGGCGGCACCACCGCGCAGGACCTCAAGACGGCTTTCCTGGTGGGCGGTACGCCCCGGCGCCAGCAGTTGGCGCTGTTCGTCGGTGTGCTCACCAGCGCGATGTTCATCGGCCTGGTGCTGGTGACGCTCAACCGCGGCGCCACCGTCACCATCCCCGAGCCCCACCCGGGCGTGAAGGTGACGGAGTTCTCCAATGAGACGCGCGTCCAGCACACCTTCTCCTGGGCCGTCTCCGCTGACGCGATGGCGGCCCGCGGCCTGGACGAGGCGGCGCTGCGCAAGGCCGTCTGGGCGCAGGGCTACGAGCTGAACACGCAGAGCGGCGCGATGGAGCTGCGCAGCTGGCGCGACGTGTCCTCGCAGGACCTGGGCGCGGTGACGCTCAACGTCTCCAGCGGCGCCCCCATCAAGGTAGCGGACCTGGGCGCCGTCACGGACGGCCCGGAGCGCACCTACAAGGAAGGCTTCGTGCGCGGCGCGGACACGCCGGTGCCCGCGGGCAAGTACCTGCTCGATGAGTCCGACACCATCCAGTACGTGGTGGACCCGGGCATCGGCGGCCGTGTCAGCGTCTATGAAGGCCAGCAGCTGACGCGCTACGCGGCGCCCAAGGCGCAGCTGTTCTCGCTCATCATCGACGGCATCCTCACCCAGAAGCTGCCGTGGGACCTGGTGCTCCTGGGCGTGTTCATCGCGCTGATGCTGGAGCTGTGCGGCGTGTCCTCCCTGCCCTTCGCGGTGGGCGTGTACCTGCCCATCAGCAGCAGCGCGCCGCTCTTCGTGGGTGGCATGGTGCGCTACTTCGTGGACCGCATCCGCGGCGGCGAGTCCGACTTCTCGCCGGGCACCCTGCTCTCCTCCGGCTTCATCGCCGGTGGCTCCATCGCGGGCGTGCTCATCGCCTTCCTGGAAATCGCCACCGACGGAGCAGGCACCCGCGCGCTGAACCTGCCGGCCCTGCTGGGCAACCAGGGCGGCCTGGGCGGCTTCCTCAACATGGTGGGCGAGAGCGAACACGCCCACCCGCTGTGGTCCAACCTCTGGGGCCTGCTCTTCTTCGCCGGCCTGACGCTGTTCCTGCTGCGCTCCGCCCTCAAGGGCCAGAGCGCCGCCATGTCCCCGCCGCCGCAGAAGGAGGCGTAGGCCACGTGCCCGGGCCTCCTCCTGGAGGTCGGGTGAAACACTGCTGAGACACCTGGGGCGGCGAGGAGCAATCCTCGCCGCCCCGCTCATTTCCAGGGCGGGTGCGGCGTGCCTCCTGAAATCCCGTCCAGGAGGCGGCGGGCACCCACCCGGGCCGTCTCGCTCAGAGCGGCGAGTGGGAGGACGGCACGGGCTCGGGCCGCACGGGGCCAGCGGCCTCCGCGGCCTCCGCGCACACGTACTCCGTGCGCAACGGCGCGACGATGCCGAAGGTCGCCGCGTAGAGGATGGGGCTCCACCACGGCCAATACACGTCCACGCGGGAGAAGCCGTGCTGGCACTCCGGCGCCACCACGTTCGAGGTCGTCAGCCCGGCGACCAGGCTCACGCCGGTCTGCTCTTCGGGCGCTCCTCCGCGCGGCGCTCCGGAACGGAGGCTCATCCGGAAACACCCCGTCAACGAAACCAGCAGCAGCGAGCACGTCAGCAATCGCGCCATGGACGTCACCCCGTTCCGGCGGATGACGCATTTGGCAACACAACCAGGAATCCCCGTCATTCTCATGCCCCGTCACGGGGACGACACCCAAGCCATGAGACTTCCACGGGCCGACTCCTGGGTGGCCGTCCAAAATCGGGTTAGGCTCGGGTGACAGCATGGCCCACCCCCCTAAAGCCATCCAGGAATCCAACGCGGAGCCCCAGCTTTCGCCTGAAGCACGCGAAAAGGTTGAGTTGGCGAAGACGTTCGCCTTCCACCTGCTCAAGGGCATCAAGCAGATCGGGATGTATCGCCACAACGAGTCGCGCTTCCCGGAGTTCCTCGGGAAGGCGCTCGAGTCGATTGCCACCTACACCGACAAGTTCGGGCCCCTGTCGATGAAGGTGGAGCAGCAGAACTTCCTGCTCCTCGGTGAGTCGCTGTTCTCCGAGGACACCCCGCTGCCCTACAAGTTCTTCCGCGACGGCATCCGGCAGCTCATCTTCCGCCCGGGTCTCACGGTGGAGGAGCTGACCACCTTCACGCTCATCGCCCTGTCCGAGCCGGAGCGCGGCGCGGAGGACGTGCTGGCGCAGCTGTGGCGCGCGAGCATGGAGCACGTGGAGTACGTGGTGGTGGAAGGCTTCTCCATGGAGAACGCCAGCGAGGAGGAAGTGCAGGTCGAGGTGGACAAGGTGGTGGGCTACCTCTACTCGCGCTTGCAGACGAACTCGGATGACTACCTGCGCTTCGCGCGGGTGTCCGCGGAGGACCTGGACGCCAAGCTGGACGGCGTGGAGCAGATTCGCGGGCTCGTGGTGGGTGGACGGCATGCCTCGGACGAGCTGAAGGCCAAGCTGCAGCGCGAAGTCTCCGAGGAGGAGAACGCCCGGCTGTTCCCCAAGCTGGTGAGCGCCGTGTTCCAGGTGGTGGAAGGCGGCGTGGATGACGCGTCCCTGCTCGAGGAAATCTTCGTGCAGTTGCTGGACATGCTCCTCCTCCAGGACGACTTCGGCACCATCAACCAGATCGTCCTCAAGCTGCGCGCGCTGTCCCAGCGCGAAGGCAGCGAGGACCTGGCGAAGATGTTGGAGAACTTCCTCCACAAGATGGGCGAGGAGCAGCGGCTGATGCGGGTGGGCGAGTCGCTCAAGTCGACGCGACCGAAGAACCCCGCGGACGTGTCGCGCTACCTCCAGGTGTTGGGCCGGGACTCCATCATCCCCCTGCTGTCGGTGCTGGAGAGCATCGAGGTCGCCGACAACCGCACCCTGCTCTGTGACGCCCTCGCGGGTTTCGCGCGCGAGCTGCCCGACCCCTTCGTCGCGCGGCTGATGTCAGAGCGGCCGCAGACAGTGCGCGACATGGTCTACATCCTGGAGAAGAGCAACCACCCGGACCGCGTGAAGATGTTTGGTCAGGTGCTCAAGAGCCCCAACCTGGTGGTGAAGTTGGAGGTGCTCAACATCATCGGCCGCGGCCGCACGGGCGAGGCCCGGCGCATCATCGCGGACGCACTCACGGACTCCATCTCCCAGGTGCGCATGCTGGCGGCGAAGCTGCTGCCGGAGTTCGACCGCGACAAGGGCTACGCGGACCTGATGCGCCTGGTGCGGGAGCCCGGCTTCGACAAGAAGACGCCCGACGAGCGCGCCGCGGTGTACGCGGCCATCGGCTCCACGGGCACCCCGGGCGCCCTGTCGATGATGCAGCAGATGCTCGCGACGAAGCCCTCGCTGCTCAACAAGAAGCGCGTGCTGGAGGACAAGCTGCTGGCCATCCACGGCCTGGGCGGCGCGTGCTCCATCCAGGGCTACAAGCTGTTGCAGGCGGTGGTGGAGGACAAGAACCAGCCATTGGAGGTCCTCACCTCGGCTCGCAAGGCGATGTACCAGACGAAGAAGGCGCTCTTCGGAGACTCGGCGCTGTCGGAGGAGGCATAGGCGTATGGCCGACAACCTGAAAATCACCCAGGCGCAGGACGAGAACACCAACGAGTACGGCCGCGAGCACAACGAGAAGCTCCAGGTCCTGGCGCGCTCGCTGGTGGCCGGCCTGTACATGCTGGTGCGCTCGGTGAAGATGTATGACCCGGAGAACGCGGTCTTCCAGAAGCCGCTGCACCAGCTCCAGGACATCATCAATCAAATCATCGGCAAGGAAGGCCGCCTGGAGCTCACGGGCGTCAAGGAGTCGTTCTACCTGAACGGCATGCTGGTGAAGGTGGACCTCAACTCCATCGAGAACCAGCGATACCTGCTGACGGAGCTGCGCTCGAAGGACGTGGGCGGCTTCACGCTCACCAAGCCCGTCACCGTTCCGGAGCTGAAGAACTTCATCTGGATCTTCAGCAAGGAGCAGACGACCGCGTCCGAAGAGGACGGCCTGTCCAACCGCAAGCTGCTCAACATGCGGGTGGCCAAGTTCTCCAAGCTGAAGGAGAAGCTGAACAAGGACCTGGACAACCCGGGCGACCAGAAGGTGGACCGCAAGAAGTACGCGATGACCATCTACGCGCGCGCCGTGTTCTTCCTCACGAAGTACCTGGAGTCCGTGCGCGCCGGAAAGCCCATCAACGCCTCCAAGGCGCTGCGCCTGGTGCAGGACTTCGTCGACATCTCCTACGAGCAGCGGACGCACTTCCTGGGCATGACGACCATGCGGCGCGAGGACGACTACCTCGTGTACCACCAGGTCAACGTGTGCCTCATGAGCGTCGTCTTCGGCGCGGAGCTGGGACTGACGAAGCCGCAGCTGCGCGACCTGGGCTACATCGCCCTCTTCCACGACGCCGGCATGGCCACGCTGTCGGAGGAGCTGTCGACGAAGCGAGGCGCGCTGACGCCCGAGGAGAAGCAGACGGTGCAGCGCGCGCCGCTCATCTCCGTGCGCAACATCCTGATGGAGAAGGGCTTCAGCCGCTCCACGCTGCTGCGCGTGGTGACGACGTTCGAGCACAAGACGGACTTCGGCACCGCCGTGCGCGACTCCCGCGGCAACATCCAGATGATCATCCCGAAGACGAACCTCGGGGTGTACGCGAAGATCATCGCCATCTGCGACGCGTACGACGCCCTCACCTCCAAGCGCCCGTACCGGGATGCCTACGGCCCGGAGGTGGCGCTGATGCTGATGTGGTCGGAGATGCGGAACAAGTTCGACCCGGAGCTGCTGTCCGTCTTCATGCGGGTGATGGCCATCCAGCCCGTGAAGGTGCTGTCCAAGCGCCAGCAGTCGCTCAGCGTGTCCGGCCTGTAGTCCGCTTCGAGCCGCCCGCCGCCTTCCGGGGCGCGGGCTGCTTTCGGGTGGCGGGCGGGCCTCCGGCGGCGCGGGGACGGTGGCCCGGAGCAGCGTCAGGGCCGCCTCCAAGTCCGCGGGAATGGGCGCCTCCAGCTTCAGCACCTTGCCCGTGCGAGGGTGCGCGAAGGACAGGCGCCACGCATGGAGCGCCCGGCGCCCCAGCCGCTCCTGGGCCTCCGCCGCGGCGCCCTTCGCCTTGCGTCCGGCGCCGTAGAGCGCGTCGCAGAGCAGGGGGTGGCCGGCTTCGGAGAGGTGCACGCGAATCTGGTGCGTGCGGCCGGTGAGCAGGTCCACCTCCACCAGCGCGGCGCCTTCAAAGGCCTCGAGGACGCGGTACTCGGTGATGGCGTTCTTGCCCTCCTTCACCTTGCCCGTGAAGCGCTGCCGGTGGACGGGGTGACGGCCGTAGAGCGTCTCGATGCGCCCTTCCGTCGGCGGGACGCCGTGGACCAGCGCCAGGTACGTCTTCTCCACCGCGCGCGTCTTGAAGGCCTTCTGGAGCGCCACCAGCGCCTGCTCGTTCTTCGCCACGACGAGGCAGCCGGTGGTGTCCTTGTCGAGCCGGTGGACGATGCCGGGCCGCAGCTCGCCGCCAACACCGGCCAGGTCCTTCACCCGGTGCAGCAGCGCGTTGACCAGGGTGCCGGAGGCGTGGCCCGCGCCGGGGTGGACGACCATGCCCGCCGCCTTGTCGACGACGACCAGGTCGCGGTCCTCGTGCAACAGCGCGAGCGGCAGCTCCTCCGCCAATGGGACGGCGGGAACGGGCGCCGGAATGTGGAGGACGAGCAGCTCACCGCCGCGCAGACGCCGGGCCGGTTTGGCCGGCTGGCCGTCCGCGAGCACATGCCCGGCCTCGATGAGGCCGTGGATGCGAGAGCGCGTGAGGTCCGGGAACGCGCGCGCGAGGTATTGGTCGACGCGCTCGCCGCGAGCTTCGGGCGGAGCGCGGTGCTCTCGCGTGTCAGGCGCTACCACGGGGAGGGGGTTACCAGATCTTCGACTTCACATGCGCCTTCGAGCGCAGGACGATGTCGTTGATCGCCCGCTCGAAGAAGTTCATCTTCGTGAAGATCTCCTGGCTGACGCGGCTCTTGTAGAGCTCGCGGCCCTCTTCCAGTTCCTCCTTGAGGACCTCGAAGAGGTTGTCCTGTTCGATTCCCTTGATGATCTTCTGCTCGTTGTAGAGCGAGATATCCGAGGCAATCGCACGGGCGAGCCGCATCGCCTTGACCTTTTCCTCGTCCGTCATCGTGCTACCTACTTAGGCAGCGGCTGGAGGCGAGTCAACTTTCCTCGCAACGCCGGTGACATCCGAGCACTTCCGGGCGCCTCCCCTACTTCCGGCCTGACTTCTCAGAAGACAGGGCCAGGTAGCTCTTGGACACGCGGAGTGGATCCAACCCCAGCTCGCGGGCGAGGCTCATCAGGATACCTCGCAGGTAGACCGAGGGCGGGAGCAGGTTGTAGCGATCCGCCTCGACGTTCTCCAGGTGCATGCGCGTGATGCGGGTGCGGTCGGCCACCTGCTGGAGGGTCACCCCCCGGGCCTCGCGGACCTGGCGGAGCAGTTCGCCGTTGAACTCGGCATCGGACGGGATGTCCGGGATGCGAGGCCGGGGCTCACGGGCCCGCGACGCGGCCTGGGACGCCTGCGCCAGCGCCGCCTCCGCCGTGGCGATGGCGGAGTCCTGGGCGATCTGCGGCGCGTCTCCCAGGGGCCGCCCGGGACGCGCTCCAGCCCGGCCGGGCTCGGGCTGAGCCTCCGTGGCGGGCGACGGACGGACAGGGACGAGGGCGGTCGACTCGGCGTCGGGTGCCTGGGAGGCCGGCGGTACCGGGCTGGCACTCGCTGGAACCGGCGGGTGGGGCTCAGCGCTGGCTTCCGACGCTGGGGCGCCAGTCACGGCGGTAGCAGGCGCCGAAGGGGCAGCGCCGCCGCGGCGCTGACCGGAGCGCCTTGCGTGGGAACCGGCGCGGCGGCTGGGCCGCTGGCCGGAGTGGCCGAGGCAGCCACCACGGCACTGCTTTCCGCCACCGGGGCGCTGACGGGAGCGGCCGAGGCGGGCGCCGGCACGGCAGCCGTCGCAGGCACCGGCGCATCGCTGACCGGAGCCAGCGCACTGACAGCGCCTGCCGGACCAGGTGTCGGCACGGCGGCCGTCGCAGACACCGGCGCATCACTGACCGGAGCCAGCGCACCCGGACCAAGCGTCGGCACGGCGGCCGAAGCAGTCACCGAGGCGTCGCTGCCCGAAGAAGGGACGCTGACCTGGGGAGCCGTCGCCGGGGCCGGTGCGCTGCCCGCTACCGCGGCCCCCGCTGGGGAAACCGAAGCAGTTGCGCTGGCCGCCACGACGCCAGGGCCCCCGCAGCAGCCTCATGCGCCGCGGACGGCTCACCCACCGGAGCCGCAGCCACCGCACCGGAGGCCTCGCGCTGCGACTCAGCGCTCGCGGCCCCCGTGCCCGTTCCACTCCCCGAAACCTGGGGCTGAATCGACGCAACGGGGACATCCACCGCGCTCCCCAGCCGCTGCGTGTCCTGCAACGAGCTGGACACGTACGCGAACGAGAACCCACGGAAAAACGACGCCCGGAAGTCCGCATGTCCCGAGGACGCCGGCACCGGCTCCACCCGAGGCTCCGTCGCATGGGCCCCGGCCTCCCCTTCCCCGCCCTGCCCCGTCATCGCGGTCTCCGAGTCCTCCACCGGCACGTCTCGCACTGCTCCTGTCCTCCCGTTCGTCCCCGTTTCGGGGACCTGCGTCGAAAGGTGGCCAGTTTGATCTTCCGCGCCGGATGCGGCAACCCCAACGAGCCCCGCGCGCGCTTCCACCGGCGAGGCGGCGTGTGCCACCTCGCCCCCGGTCGACACCGCGTCCATCAACCGGCGGGCCGGGAGCCCCAGGTCCTTGTCGTACTCGGCACGCAGCTCTTCGTCGGAAAGAATCTCCAGCGCCTCGGCGAGCCGAGTGCGGAGCTCATCCACCTGGCCCTCGTCCACGAGCGCATAGACGGCGATGGAGTCCGGCGAATACAGCTCCGTCAGCCGTTCATACGCCGCCCGAATCTCCTCCTTCGGCGCGGTGACGGGGACTTCGAGAATCTCGTAATAGGTCTGCTGCTCGAAGGGCTTCATGGTGTGGAACGCTGAGGGGAGCCGTCGAGTGTGAGGATACGCGTTGCGATGCCCTGAATGGCAGTGGCCGCCGCGGAATCCGGTCGCTCGATGAGGACGGGCTTGCGCTTGCGCACCGCGCGCCACGCCTCGTCGTCGTAGCGAATGGCTCCCAGGACATCCATTTCGATGCCAAAGAACTTCTTCCATGCGGCGGCCACCGAGGTGCCCACCGACAGGTCCGCATCCGTGCGCGCCTGGTTCACGATCAGCCGGATGCGGAACGCGGAGAGCTCGCGCTCCAAGCGGTCCGCGATGGCCGGGTCCTTGCGCCGGGCCTGCGCCAGCACGTCATGCAGCGTGCGCAGCGCCCCCTCACGGGTGGTGAGCGCGTCCTCCACCAGGTCCTCGATGCCGTACTGCGACTCCACCTGCTGGAGCTTGCGGAAGAAGGCCGCCTTCGCGAAGCGGTAGGCGTTCTCCACCGACGTGGGCTCGGGCAGCATCACCAGCACGCCGTGGTCGGCGAGGATGAAGAAGTCGATGGTGTTGAAGCTCGTCCCCGCGCCCAGGTCCAGGATGAGGTAGTCCGCCGACGTGCCCATCAACGTCCGCAGCAGCTTCTGCTTCTGCGCGTACTTGAGGTTGGCCGCGTCCAGCGCATCCTGCGCGCCGGCGATCAGCGACAGCCGGGGCACGCCCGTCGGAACGATGACCTCTTCCAGCTGCGCCTTGTTCCGGCGAAGGAAGTCGGACAGCGTCGCGTTGGGCTGTCCGACCCCCAGACACGTGTGGAGGTTGGCGCCGCCCAGGTCCACGTCCACGAGCAGCACGTTGGCCCCGGATTGGGCCAGGGCCACACCCAGGTTGGCGGACACCATGGACTTGCCAATGCCGCCCTTCCCGCCTCCCACGGCGATGATGCGCCGCGGACGAGGACGGCGTGACAGACCAGGAGGGCCGGAGACCATGGAGCCTGGCTCCGCGGGGCCCAGGACACGGGATTCGGTCCAGGGCGCTGGCGAGGGTTGGGGCATGCCCCCCCATCAAATCCCGAACCCGGGGTCGCGTCGACTCCCCGGCCTTCTGCATCCGTTCAGTGGAACATCCCGGCCCGCACATGCGCCGGAAACCCGTCACTCCCGGTGTTTCCAGCCCCTGCGGCGAGCCCGGATGCCCACCAGGCAGGCGCTACTCGTCGAGCAGTTCGACGTTCCAGTACGACGCATCCGCCAGATGCAGGAACGGCAGCCACTCCCGGTACGTCACCTTGCGGGTGGCGCCGCGGAACAGCGGCGTCCAGCGCGGGCGCACGGGCTTCTTGAGCAGCTTCATGTGGGCCTGCTCCGGCGTGCGCCCACCCTTCCTCAGGTTGCAGGGCACGCAGGAGCACACCACGTTCTCCCACGTCGTCTTGCCGCCCTGCGTGCGCGGCATGACGTGGTCCAGGTTCAGCTCGCTGCGCGGCAGGTTCTTGCCGCAGTACTGACAGGTGTCGTTGTCGCGCGCGTAGATGTTGAGCCGGGAGAAGCGCACCCGGCCTCGGGGCAGATGGTCATACGCGCTGAGCACCAGGACACGGGGAACGCGGATGGTGCGCTCGATGGTGGTGATGCAGTCCTGTGTCGCGCTCAGCTCTGCCCAATCCGCGAACTCGTAGAGCCGGTACTGCGAGTCGATGGCCTTGGCCACACCCAGGTACAGGAGCGAGAACGCCCGCTTCACCGAGGTGACATGCACCGGCTGGTAGTACCGGTTGAGGACAAGCACGGCGCTGTTGATCATGGCGGGTTCCCTGGAATGGCGGCCGCGACGGCATCCGCGACGGCCTGGAGCTCCTCCTCCTCGAGACACCGGACGTCGAGGAGCACCTCGCCATCCGCGATCCTCCCAATAACCGGCGACATTCCTCCGCGCAGGCGCTCCAGGAATTCTTCCGGCGTCCCTAGGGTGAGGATGCACGCGGAGGACGGCAACCTGGCCAGCGGCATGGCACCCCCACCCACCTGCCCCTCCACGCTGGCCACCCGCACACGCACACCCCGCCCCGCCAGCAGGCCCTGCAGCCGTACCGCCCGGGTGCGCAGGTCTTCCGGCGACTGGGCAAGCAGGCGATGCACCGGAACCTCGTCCGCCCGGCCATCCCGGTACAGCGCCAGGGTGGCTTCGAGCGCGGCGACCGTCAGCTTGTCCACCCGCAGGGCCCGCATGAGCGGGTGGGCCTTGATGCGTGCCAGCAGCACGGACCGGCCCACCACGACTCCCGCCTGGGGTCCTCCCAACAGCTTGTCTCCCGAAAAGGCGACCACGTCCGCGCCCGCCGCCACGGCCTGGGCCACCGTGAGCTCCCGGCTCAGGCCCTCGCCCTTCAGCGGCACCAGCGCGCCCGCGCCCAGGTCCTGGAACACCGGCACGCCGCGCGCGCGGCCCAACGCCGAGAGCTCCGCGACCTCCACCTCTTCCGTGAAGCCCACCAGCGCGAAGTTGGAGCGGTGCACCTTCACCAGCAGCGCCGACTCCGGGCCCAGCGCCGCCGAGTAATCCGACAGCCGCGTCCGGTTGGTGGTGCCCACCTCCACCAGCTTCGCGCCCGACTGCCGCATCACCTCCGGGACACGGAAGCCGCCGCCAATCTCCACCAGTTCACCGCGCGACACCACGCACTCGCGGCCGGACGCCAACGCCGCCAGCACCAGCAGCACCGCGCCCGCGCAGTTGTTGACGACGACCGCGTCCTCCGCGCCCGTCAGCGAGCGCAGCAGGCCCACCAACGGCGCGTAGCGACTGCCCCGCTCTCCCTCATCCAGGTCGTACTCGAGGTTGGAGTACCCCCGGGCCACCTCCGCCACGCGCGCCACGGCCGAGGCCGCCAGGGGTGCGCGTCCCAGGTTGGTGTGCAGCACCACCCCGGTGGCGTTGAGCACGGGCCGGAGCCCCGGCGTGGCCAGCGTGTCCAGGGCGTGCTGGACATCCGCATCCTCGAAGCCCGGCCCGCCCGACGCCACCAACCGGCCCCGGGCCCGGTCCACCGCCAGCCGGAGCGCGGCCACGGCACGGGCCCTGGGGACTCCGCTCAACAGGGGGTCCAGCGACGGGCGCCGCAGGAGCTGCTCGACGGAGGGGAGCGCGCGCAAGAGCGCATTCTTCCCACCGTCTCCACTGTTCGACGGGGCGCCCATGCCCCGAGTCTAGGGGAGCCGCCGGGCAAGTTCCAGGCGCGCCCTGGAACATCGAGGTGACAAAAAGGAAAAGGCCCAGCCTCCCTCGGGGAGACTGAGCCTTCGGACTAAGCGCTATGAGCGCTCAGTAGGTACTCAGACCGGGCGAACGTTCTGAGCCTGCAGGCCCTTGGGGCCACGGGCCACGTCGAACTCGACCTTCTGGCCTTCCTGCAGCGTGCGGAAGCCCTGGGTCTGAATCGCAGTGTGGTGGCAGAAGAGGTCCTCGCCGCCGCCGTCCTGCATGATGAACCCAAAGCCCTTCGCATCGTTGAACCACTTCACGGTACCAGTCGCCATTACGCTTCTCTTCGTCTTTCTCTACCAGCTTCATGAATTGAGCTGGTTGCCACGCCGTGTGAGGGTGCGGCCTTGGCCATGTGTCACGTTTCCGGCCAGTTGCATAGGGGGTCCCCCACACGCAGGCACCCTTTTTCCGGGCGTGGACATAACCCGCGGCATCCGCGCCCCATTCCGCACGAATTCTCCACCGACACCACCCAGCAGGCGCCCGGATGGCGGCAGCGCACCTACTTCGCGGCGCTCTTGAGCACCGGCAGCTTGGGCGCCCGTCCGTACAGCAATTGGTACGTGTTGAAGGAGCGCAGCACGCGCTTGATGTAGCCGCGCGTCTCGGAGATGGGGATTTCCTCCACCCATGCGTCCAGCGCCAGGTCCGGCCTGTCGGACCTCCAACGATTCACCGCGCCAGGACCGGCGTTGTAGCTGCCCACCGCATAGGGCGTGTGCCCGTTGAAGCGCTTGAGCAAGCCGCCCAGGTAGTGGGCCCCCATGCGGATGTTGAGGTCGGGCTGGAGCAACTGGTCCACGCTGAAGCGCTTGAGCTTCAGGTCGCGCGCCACGCCCTTCGCGGTGGACGGCATCAACTGGGTGAGGCCCATCGCTCCCGCCCACGAGAGCGCCTTGGGGTCCAGCGCACTCTCCTCCCGCATCAACGCCTGGAGCAGGTCCGGCTCCACGCCCGCGTCCGCGGTGTGCTTCTCGATGCTGTCGCGGAAGGCGTTGGGATAGGCCACCTCCCACACCACGCGCGTCTCCGGCGTGATGCGCCCGCTCAAGTCCTTCCGCAGCGCCAGCCGCGCCACCGCATGAGCGGAGCGCTCGTCCCCGGCCTCGTGCAGCACCAGCACCAGCAGGCGCACGGACTCCGCGGGCAGATTGGTCCGGTTGACGGCCAGCATCTCGGACGACACGGCTTCCTTGAAGCCCAGGCGGTACAGCTCCACGCCCGCGCGGAAGTGCGGGTCCTCGCCCATGGGGCCGGCGAACAGCGGCCAGGGGCTGGCGGCCTCGGGCACGGTGAAGATTTCGGCGGACACCTTCTCCAGTCGCGGCGGGTCCACCTTCGCCAGCTGCGAGCGCGCCATCAGCCCGTAGTAGGTGGCCGGGTGGTCCACGGAGAGCTTCTCGAACAGCTCCGCCGCGCCCTGGATGTTGCCCTTCTCTTGCATCGTCCGCGCCCGCCAGTAGCGCGCGCGCTCCACGTCGTAGCTCTCATCCGCCTTGGCGAACTGCGCCTCGATGCGGTCCAGGAACGACAAGCCGGAGTCCTCCACGCCCGTGGTGCGGGCAATCCAGAACGCCTTGAAGAGCGCCTCGCCCAGGAAGTCCCCCTGCGGGTACAGCCGGGCCAACGTGTCCAGGCGGGCCATGGCCTCCTTCGGACGGCCCGTCTTCAGGTAGAGGTCGGCCGCGTAGAAGAGGCCGTCATCCGCGAACGAGTGGTCCGGGAACTCGCGCGCCAGCCGCTCGTAGGTCTCCGTGCCTCGCGCCTGGTCGACGATGGAGCGCGACGAGCCGAGCACGTACAGCACGCGCGCCAGCAGGTCGCGGTCCTGGCACTTCTCCGCCACGGGCGTCAGCACCTGGATGGCGCGCGTGTGCTGGCGCTCCTTGCGCATGCCCTTGCCGAAGGCGAAGTGCGCGCGGCAGGCCAGCGGGTCCGGAAGCGCCAGCTTCGGCAGCAGCGGCTCCAACTGCTCCAGGCCGGCCTTGTTCCGGTGAAGCTCCACCAGCGCCTCGCCACGCCCCACCCGCGCATCGACGGGCGGCGTCTGCCCCTTGAGGCGCTTCTCGGCCTGCTTCGACAAGGCGGACAGCGGGTGCGCGGCCCACAGGCGCCACAGCGCGGCGCGCTCGGCGGCCTTGTCCTTCTTCTCCGCGGCGATGTCGGCGATGGCCATCAGCGCCTCGGCGCCCACGTTGCGGCCCCAACTGGGCGCCGCGCGCGACGTGAGCGGCTCCAGCGCGGCCATGGCGCCCGCCGCGTCCTTCTTCTTGCGCAGCACCCGCGACAGGGCCAGCCGCGCGTCCACGTACAGCTTGGACTCGGGTGGCACCTGCTCCAGCAGCACCGCGGCCTCATCGAAGCGGCGCAGGCTCTCCAGCGCCACGCCGCCATGCGTCAGGCAGCGGTCCTTCAGCGCGGGATAGTCCGGGGCCAGCGCGGCGAATTCCTTGGCGGCGGACGCGTCATCTCCGGCGCGCACGGCGGCCAGGGCGCGCAGGTAGCGCACCGGCGGGCTGTCACCCTCGTCCTTCAGCAGCTCGCGGGCGCGCGTGTACTGTCCACGGTCGAACGCGTCACGGGCCTCCTTCTTCTTGCCCTCGCCAAAGTAGGGCGCCGGTCCTCCAGCGCGTAGCGGCGGCCCCGGTGCACCACCGGTGTGGGCGGCGCGGCATTGGGGAAGGCGGGGTTGAGCACCTCCACGTAGCCCACTGGAAGCGGCGCCTTCTCCGAGTCGGGAGGGGCGACAACTGCGCCTCTGGAGGCGCGTTGCTGGGGTGCTGGGCCGGCGCTTCGGACGCCTCGGGCTCGGCCGGGGTGGACGAAACCGCCTGCGGGGCGGGTGCCTGCGCGGTCATCAGGAGCGCGGAGGCGGCGACGGCGAGCTTGGAAAGGAAGGGCTTCATACGCGGGGGCTGGGTCCCAGGGAGATGCGCGCGGGCTCGCCCCAGGACAACCGGCAGGTCATGGAAAATTTCCGGAGGCTGACACAGGTTAGACTGTCCGCCTCCTCATGGACATCCGGACACAGAGCGCGCTGCTGGCATCCATCATCGGGCTCGCCCTGGGCGTGTCCATGTTGCTGCGGCCCGGCAGGCCCAGGGTACTGACGCTGTACTCCGTCTTCGCGCTGACGGTGGCCGGCTACTACCTTTCGCTCTTCTTTCACAGCGTCTTCCCGGCCGGCGACTACCCGTGGACATCCCGCATCTTCGTGGGCGCCACCATCCTGGTGGGTTCCCTGGTGCCGGGCGCGGCCGTGGCCTTCTTCCTGGAGTTCCTGGGGGTCAGCAAGGGGACGAACCTGGTGGGCCGCCGGCTCGCCCTGCTGTCCGCCGTCCTGGGGCTGACCGTGGCGGTCACCCCCCTGGCCGACAAGCTCTGGGCCCGGGTGGGCATGGGCGTGTGGGTGCTGGGCACGCTGCTGACCTACGGTTCATTGCTGCTCCACCGGGTCCGCACCACCGAGTCACGCATCGAGAAGTTCCGGCTGGCGTACCTGGCCAGTGGCGCGGGCGCGGCCATCCTCTTCTCCGCGCTGGATTTCCTGGTCAGCTTCGGCATCCCCTTCCCCACGCTGGGGTCGGTCTTCTCCACGCTGTACCTGTTCTTCCTGGCCCACACGCTGCTGCGCCTGCGGCTGATGGACCTGCACGAACTGCTGGGCAAGATCGCCTCGCAGACGGTGCTGGCCAGCATCCTGGCCGCCGTCTTCACGGTGCTGACGGCGTGGGGCAAGGAGAACACCGGCCTCTTCCTCTTCAATACGGTGGTGGCCGCCTTCGTCATCCTCATCCTCCTGGAGCCGCTGAAGGTGAAGGTGGAGGAGATGGTGGTGCGCATCTTCTTCCGCGAGCGCTTCGCCCTCCTGGACTCGCTGGGCGCGCTGCGCGCGCGCATGGCGAATGTCATTGAAATCTCCGAGCTGGCCCGGCTGGTGCTGGACACGCTCCACGAGACGGGCCGCGTCACGCACGCCTCCGTGTACCTGCTGGCGGAGGACCGGCCCGGGTACCGGCTGCTGGACTCACGCGGGCCGCTGCCGGTGGCCTTCCTGGACACGGCGGTGGCGCGCGGCCTGCTCTTCGCGGCGGCCAGCGGACAGAAGGCGGTGCTGCGGGAGAACGTGGAGCGCCGCATGGCCACCATGCGGCTGCAGGCGGTGGAGGGCAAGCGCTACCGGGACGAGCTCAAGCGGCTCAACGACACGCGCACGGCGCTGGTGCAGGTGAAGGCCGGCATCGCCGTGCCGCTGATGGGCAATGACCGCGTCATCGGGTTCCTCAACCTGTGGGACGAACGGGTGCCGGAGGCCTTCGCGTCCGACGAAATCGCCATCATCCTGGAGGTGGCGGAGCGGCTGGCGACGGTGCTGGAGAACTCCAAGCTCTATGAGAAGATTCGCGAGCGGGACCGCCTGGCCGCGCTGGGCGAGATGGCGGCGGGTCTCGCGCATGAGATTCGCAATCCGCTGGGCGCCATCAAGGGCGCGGCGCAGTGCCTGGACCCGGCGCACTACCAGGGCGAAGACGCGGAGTTCCTCGAAGTCATCGTCGAGGAGGTCAACCGGCTCAACGGCGTGGTGACGGCGTTCCTCGACTACGCGCGCCCGCTGAAGCAGAGCTTCGGCACCACCGACCTCAACGAAGTGGTCACGCGCACCATGCGGCTCATCCAGAACGATGTGCCGTCCAACCTCCACCTGGCCGTGGAACTGGACTTGATGCTGCCGCGCGTGGACGGCGACGCGGAGCAGCTCAAGCAGGTGCTCATCAATCTGGTGCAGAACGCGGTGCAGGCGCTCGAGACGCGCGAGGGCCGCATCAGCGTGCGCACGGAGAAGCCGGAGCGCTTCGGTGAGCTGCGCAGCGCCGGCACCGAGTTCGTGGAGGTGCAGGTGTCCGACAACGGGCCCGGCATTCCTTCGGACCAGCACCCGCACATCTTCGTGCCGTTCTACACGACGAAGCAGAAAGGCACGGGCCTGGGGCTGGCCATCTGCCAACGCATCGTGAAGAACCACGGCGGCAGCATCTCCGTGCAGAGCAAGATGGGCGAGGGCACCACGTTCGTCATCCGCCTCCCCGCCCTCCCCTCCGAACAGCCACCCGCGGAGGCCATCTCCGTGGACGGCCTGCCTGCCGGGAAGCGGCCGTCGCAGTCATTGCCCGTGTCCGATGAACTGCGCGACGCGGGCAAGCCATCGCATGGGGACGGCCGCGCCAAGCGGGAGCGCCGCAAGCGGCTCCGCGCGTAGCGACACCGGGTGGTGCACCGGGGGAACGCACCGTCCGGACATTGCTGCTTTCACCCCTGGGGGCGAGCGCCTATAGCTCATCCCCATGAGCGCATGCCCCTTCTGCCAGAACTCGATGCAGCTCACGCCCAGCGGTGAGCTTCCCCTGGAGACCTGTGGCGCCTGTGGCGCGGTGTGGTTCGAGGGCGAAGCGCTCACGAAAGTCATGGGAGGCTCCGTGTCGGATGCGCTCCTGCGACGCGCGAAGAACCGCCCAGGATGCTGCAAGGGCTGTCAGGGCGAGCTCCAGTCCGTCCCGGAGTGCACACACTGCGGAACCCGAGCCCCCACCTGTCCGCGCTGTGGCCGCGCGCCCCTGCCCGTGGTGGAGGTGTTCGGGGTCCCCATGGAGGTGTGCTCGGGCTGCGCGGGCGTGGCCCTGGACGAGGGCGAGCTCCAGCAACTGCAAGACGCCGTGGAGACGTACCGCGACGAGCCGCTGGATGCCCGCGCCACGGTGCGGCTCGAAGGGCCCCCTGCTGTACCGCGTGCCGGCGCAAGCTCCGGCTGGAGCACGGCTTCGTCGCGGAGGAGCGCCTCTACTGCGGGAGCTGCGCGCCCAGTGGCGCCACCCCCTACAGGGAAACGTTCAGCAGCCATGACATCCCGATGTTCGTCCCCACCCGGCGTGGAGGCCAAACCTTCAACCTGGCCGGGTACGCCTCCGAGGGCTTGATGTGGCTGCTCCACCGGATGCTCACCCGATGAGCCGGGCGAGCGCCGCGCGGCCCTCATCCCAGTGACGCGGACGCCTCGGCCAGCTTCTCCTGCGCGGCCTCCCAGCGGGCATAGAGGTCTTCCAGTTCCTCCTTGCTCGCGCGGTGCGTGTCCATCAGCGGCTTGGCGCGCGCGAAGTCGTTGTAGAGGGCCGGGTCCGCGAGCTGCGCCTCGCGCTCCTTCTGTCCGGCCTCCACCTCGGCGATGCGCGCCTCCAGCTTCGCGATCTCCTTCTTGAGGGGCCCTTCCACCACGCTGCGGCGCTGGCGCGCCTCCGCCTCCAGGCGCTTGCGGTCCTTCTCCGTCATCGGCCCGGAGGACACCTTCTCGCCCCGCGCCTGGCCCGCAGCCATGGCCGAGGCCTCCGCCGCCGCCTGCTGGAGCTTCTGCTGGTGGTACAGGTAGTCGTCCAGGTTGCCTGGGTGCGGCGTGAGCTTCCCGTCCGCGACCTCCCACACGTGCGACGCCAGGCCGTTGATGAAGCTCCGGCTGTGGCTGACGAACAGCAACGTGCCGCCGTAGCCCTTCAGGGCTTCAATCAGCATCTCGGCCGAGTCCAGGTCCAGGTGGTTGGTGGGCTCGTCCATCAGCAGGAAGTTGGACGGCACCAGCAACAGCTTGGCCAGCGCCACCCGCGCGCGCTCACCACCACTCAGCACGCCAATGGGCTTCTCCACATCGTCGCCGCTGAAGAGGAACGCGCCCAGCACGCCGCGCACGTAGCTCTCCGGCTTGTCCGCGGCCAGCGGGCGCACCTCTTCGATGATGGTGTTCTGCCGGTTCAGCTTGTCCGCGTGGTGCTGCGCGTAATAGCCCACCACCACGTTGTGCCCCAGCGTCACCGTCCCGGTGTCCGGCGCCAGCTCGCCAGCGACCATCTTCAGGAGTGTCGTCTTGCCCGCGCCATTCGCGCCCACCACGGCGATGCGCTGCCCACGCTCCACGCGCCCGGTGAGGCCGTCATAGATGGTCTGTGCGCCGTACCGTTTGGTGATGCCCTCCAGCGTCACCACGTCGCGCCCGCTCCGCTCGACCTCGGGGAAGCGGAACTTCATCGACGTCCGCTCCTCCAGTACCTGCACCTTCTCCAGCTTCTCCAACATCTTCGCGCGGCTCTGGGCCTGTCGCGCCTTGGTGGCCTTGGCGCCGAAGCGGTCGATGAAGCCCTGCAACTCCGCGCGGCGCGACTCCACCTTCTCGGCGCGGGCCCTCAACAGCTCCTTCTCCTCGGCGCGCAGGCGCTTGTACTCGTCGTAGTTCCCCGCGTACTCGCGCACGCCCTCCACTTCCAGGGACACCACCCGGTTGATCTGCCGGTTGAGGAAGTCCTTGTCGTGGGAGATGAGCACCAGCGCCTTGTTGGAGCGGCGCATGAAGTCGTCGAACCACGTGAGCGTGGGCACGTCCAGGTGGTTGGTGGGCTCGTCCAACAGGAGCAGGTCGGGGTCCTGGAGCAGCAGACCCGCCAGGGCCGCGCGCATCCGCCAGCCGCCGGACAGCGCGGAGGTGGGCTTGGCCAGGTCCGTGTCGCGGAAGCCCAGGCCCTTGAGGATGCGCTCGGCGTGGTGGCGGCCGTAGCGGTTCTCGAAGTCGTCCAGCTCCGCGTGAAGGTCCGCCAGGGACTGGGACAGCTCCAGCTGGTCCTCCTCGTCCGTGGCGGCGGCGAGCGCCGCCTCCGTCTCCTTGAGGCGCGCCTCCATGGCATCGCGGCCGGGCACGGTGCTCATCACCGCCTCCACCACGGTGCCATCCGGCAGCCCGGCGATCTCCTGCGGCAGGTAGCCCGCTCGGGCCTTGCGGCTGTACTGCACCGTCCCCGAGTCGGGCTGGGCCACGCCCGCCAGGATCTTCATCAGCGAGCTCTTGCCCGTCCCGTTGGCCCCTACGAGGCCCACTCGGTCCCTGGGACCCAGTGTGAAACTGTCCTGATCGAAGAGGACCTTCTTTCCGTAGGAGAGACAGAGGTCCTGGGCGATGACGAGGCTCATGGCGCCGGGGATGTAACAGCCCGCGAGCCCCTCGGGAATGTCGGATGTGCCCGCCCGTTCGCTCTGGGGCCCTACAGGGGCTTTCCGGGTTGGGCCAGGGCCTGTCTATACTCTGGCCCCACATGGCTGCCCCCTGTCCCCATTGCGGAAGCACCGACGGCGTCGACCACCTCTGTTCAGGCCAGAGCCTCCAGCTCCTCGGCCAGGTGCTCGACGGCCGTTATAAAATCGAAAGCGTCCTGGGCCAGGGCGGCATGGGCATGGTGTTTCGTGCCACCCAGACGTCCGTGCAGCGCCCGGTGGCGGTGAAGACGCTCAACCCGTCGCTGGCCGCCGCCCCCCAGTTCTTCGAGCGCTTTCGCCGGGAGGCGGAGCTCGCCAGCCGACTGCGGCACCCCAACGTCATCACCATCTTCGACTTCGGCCGGTCGCCGGACGGCACCTGCTACTACGTGATGGAGCTCCTGGAAGGCGAAAGCCTGAAGGAGACGGTGAAGCGCCAGGGCCCCATGTCCCTGCGACGGGCCTTGAGCCTCGTGGAGCAGGCGTCACAGGGCCTGGCGCACGCGCACGCGGAGGGTTGTGTCCACCGCGACCTGAAGCCGCACAACATCATGGTGCAGCAGCTCAGCGGCCAGGACTTCGTCAAGGTGCTGGACTTCGGGCTGGTGAAGGCCATGGAGTCCGAGGAGGAGGAGCAGCTCACCTCGACCGGACAGGTGCTGGGCACGCCCCAGTACATGCCGCCCGAGCAGGCCGGCGGCGAGTCCGTGGACCAGCGCTCCGACCTCTACTCCATGGCCGGCGTGCTCTACTTCTGCCTCACCGGCAGCTCGCCCTTCGGCGCGAACACGGTGCGCAAGGCGCTGACGGCGTCGCTCACCCAGGCGGTGCCCGCCGTCAACACCAAGCGCCAGGGCGCCCCCGTGCCGGCCGCGCTGGATGCCTTCTTCAAGAAGGCGCTCGCCCCGGAGAAGGAGGACCGGTACCAGAACGCGCAGGAGTTCATCGACGCGATGCTGGACACCGTGGCGGACCTCACCTCCGAGGAGCTTGACGCCATGCCGAGCGGCGGCGTCCCCAGCGCCAGCGAGCGCGGCAGCAACAGCCGCAGCCGTTCCAGCCGTCAGGGGAGCCAGAGCGGCATCCGCTCCTCGCGGGTGGGCGCCGCGCCGACCCTGGGCCGGGGCTCCACGCCGTCCAACGTCGTCGTCGCCAGGCCCCAGGGCGGCGCGAGCGGCTCGTCGTCCTCTCCCAGCCGCGTCCGCTCGCAGGCGTCCCGGTCCGCGCCGCCTCCTCCTCCCCCGCCTCCCGAGCCGGAGGGCATGTCCACCGGCAAGAAGGTGGCCCTGGTCGCCGTGCCGCTGGTCCTGCTGGGCATTGGCGCGGCCGTGGTCCTGGGCAACCCGGGCGGCAGCGCCCCCGCGACGCCGGTGGTGGTGAACGTCCCCCGCGACGCCCCACCGGCCACGGCGCAGACCGCAACCGGCACGACGGGAACGCCCGAGGAGTCGTCCGTCCTCACGGTGAGCCTCGATTCGACGCCGTCCGGCGCATCCATCTACGAAGGCGAGGAGATGGTGGGCACCACGCCCACGAAGCTCCAGCTCCGCCGCGACAAGGTGCACTCCTTCAGCTTCCGCTTGCCGGGGCACCAGGACAAGGAGCTCACGCTCAACCTGCGCCGGGTGGCCGGGGATACGCAGACGGCGAACGTGGTGCTGGAGCCCGTGCGAGCCGCGGCTCCCGGGCGTTCGCCGCGCCCCCGCCGAAGCCGGCGAGCCCGTCCGGGCCTGACATCTCCGTCTTCGAATAGTCCCTACGGGGGCACGCGAAAGCGCCGCGGTGCCCCTGTCCTTCCGCTCCCCGCGTCAGGCGAGCTTCGCGAGGGTCGGGAGGACTTCTCCGCTCTTGCCCACGATGCGGTGCTCGAAGCGGTTGGAGTTCTCCGCCGGGTCCAGGTTGACGAGCCACGTCTTCCCGCCCGCCTTGCGCACCTGGTCCACGATTCCAGCGGCCGGGTACACGGCGCCAGAGGTCCCCGCCGCCAGAAAGACGAAGCGTCCCCCCGAGGTGGCGACCCGCAGCGAGAAGTCCTCGATGCGCTGGATGTCCGCCGGGTCCAGGTATTCGCCGAACCAGACGATGTGGGGCCGCAGCTGCTTCCCACACGCGTCGCACGCGGGCACCGCCCCCGCGGGGTACACGGTGGCGTCCTCGAACGGGGGCCGCTCGCAGCGGCTACAGCGCGTCTTGAAGAGGTTGCCGTGCATCTCCACCACCCGCTGACTTCCGGCGCGTGTGTGCAGGCCGTCGACGTTCTGGGTGGCGAGCAGGAAGCGGTCCCCCAGGTGGCGTTCCCAGGCGACGAGCGCCTCGTGGCCCGGGTTGGGGTGGACGGCGGCGGCGGCTTTGCGGCGCTCCGAGTAGAAGCGCCACACCAGCGCCGGGTCCTTCCGGAAGCCCTCGGGCGACGCCACGGCCTCCACGGGTTGGTCCTCCCAGAGTCCGCTCATCCCGCGGAAGGTGGGGACTCCGCTTTCAGCGGAGACTCCCGCGCCCGTGAGAACGAGCAGCCAGGTATTCGAATCGAGGATGAGCGAATCCATGTCGGCTCCTGTGCGGCGGAAAGCGAATCAAGCTATGGATGGGACGCTGACCCTACCGGGGCCTGATGCTCGCGGGAGGTCGCCTTGCGAGGTCCCATCATGGCGGAAGTCACCCTGGATCTGCGCGGCATGCCCAAGGCCGAAGCCTACGCCGAGCTGAAGCAGCACGTGCGCGCGGTGCTCGAGGGCATCGACGACGACATCACCGGCATGGCCACCATGAGCTGCCTGCTGCACCACGCCTTCGGGCACCTGTGGACGGGATTCTACCGCGTCGTCACGCCGGGCCGGCTGCTACGGGTGGGCCCTTACCAAGGCACGCTCGGGTGCCTGGAAATCCCGTTCGGCAAGGGCGTGTGCGGTGCCTCCGCGGCGAAGGGCGAGTCGGTGGTGGTGGCGGACGTCCACGCCTTCCCGGGCCACATCACCTGTGACGGGCGCTCGGCATCGGAGATCGTCGTCCCGGTGTTCGGCCGCAACCGGGAGCTGCTGGCCGTGCTCGACATCGACTCCGAGCACAAGAACACCTTCGACGAAGTGGACCGCCGCGAGCTGGAAGAGCTGGTGCGCTGGTTCCAGCGGTAGCGGCGGCCCGCGTCCGGGGACTCAGCTCGCGCGTGCGTACGCCACGGCGAGCTGACCGGCGAAGCGCGCGTTGTTGATGAGCAGCGCCAGGTTGGCCTTGAGCGTCTTGCCCCCGGTGCGCTTCGCCATTTCCGACAGGAGGAAGGGCGTCACGGCCTTGCCGCGGATGCCCTGCCGGTCCGCGTCGGCGAGCGTCGCGGCGATGTGCAACTCCACCTCGTTGCGAGGCAGGGACGTCTCCTCGGGCGGAGGCACGGTGTAGAGAACCCCACCCTGCTTCAGCGACTCGAAGCGGGCGCGGGCGATGCGGGCAGCCGTGTCCACGTCATCCGCGCGGTGCTCCAGGGGGATGCCAGAACCCCGGCTGTAGAACGACGGCAGCTCATCCGTCCCCACGCCGATGACGGGCACGCCGGCCGTCTCGAGCAGCTCCATCGTCTTGGGCAGGTCCAACACGGACTTGGCGCCCGCGCACACCACGGCAACAGGGAAGCGCGCCAGCGCGGCGATGTCCTGGGAGATGTCGAAGTGCTCCGACGCGCCGCGGTGCACACCCCCAATGCCACCGGTGGAGAAGACACGAATGCCCGCGGCGGCGGCCATCTCACACGTGGCGCTCACGGTGGTGCCACCCGTGGCGCGTGTGGCCATGGCGACGGCCAGGTCCCGGGACGCCACCTTGAGCAGGCGCTCCTTGCCCTCCGCCAGCCGGCGCATCTCCGGCTCCTCCAGCCCGACGCACAACTGCCCGTCGATGATGGCGGTGGCGGCGGGAACGGCGCCAGCGCGGCGGATGGCCTCCTCGCACGCTCGGGCCGCGGCCAGGTTGTCCGGATACGGAAGGCCCTGGGCCACGACGCTCGTCTCCAGGGCCACCAGCGGTTGGCCGGCCTTGAGCGCGCGGCGCACCTCTTCCGAAAAGCGTAGGTCCATGCCCAGCGTTTAGCATGCCCGGCTTCAAACGTCGGCTTGCGCGCGCGGCCCCTCGGGCCTATTCCCCTGCCGCCGTGTCCACGTCCACCACCGCCGTTGTGCCCGCCTCCTCACGCGGCATCTCCGCGTCCGATCTGGCCATCGTCGGCGTCGTGATTGCCTGGGGCACCAATTACACGGTGGTGAAGGAGGCGATGGAGACGCTCCCTCCCCTGGCCTTCATGTCGCTGCGCTTCACCATCGCGGCGTTGGCCATGGGCGCGCTGCTCCTCGGCGTCGAAGGCTGGAAGCCGCTTCCCCGCCCGGTGTTCCTCAAGCTGCTGGGGCTCGGGCTGGTGGGCAACACCGTGTACCAGGTGTGCTTCATCCTCGGCCTGGCGAACACCTCGGTGGCGAACAGCGGGATGCTGACAGCGGTGACGCCGGTGCTGGTGGCCACGCTTGGTGCCCTGCTCGGCGTGGATCGGCTCACCCGCCCGCTCATCGCGGCACTGGCGCTGGGCGTGGTGGGGATGCTGCTGGTGCTGGGGGGACGCGGCGCGTCCGAACATGGCGCGTCCTTGCTTGGCGACGGGCTCATCGTCGGCGCGAGCCTCTGCTGGGCCATCTACACGGTGGGCATCCGCACCGTGGGTCCGGAGGTGTCCGCGCTGCGCATCACCGCCATCAGCATGCTCACGGGCGCACCGGGCGTGGTGCTCGCGGGAGTGCCCGAGCTGCTGCGACTGGAGACCGAGAACATCCGCGCCGGCGCCTGGGCGGGCGTCGTGTACTCGGCGCTGGTGCCGCTGGTGCTCGCGTACTTCATCTGGGGCCGCACCGTGCAGAAGGTGGGCAGCAGCCGCGCGGGGCTCTACAACACGGGCATCCCCGTGGTGGCCGCCCTCACGGCGTGGGCCGTGCGTGGAGAGCGGCCCACCTGGATGCAGGTGCTCGGCGCGGGGCTCGTCCTCTCTGGCGTGCTGCTCAGCCGGCGGAAGTCGTAGGCGCCGGGGCCTGACTCACTCCCGGCGCCCCCGCTCCACCGCGAGCCCGTACTCCTCAATCTTCTTGTCCAGCGTGGGCCGGCTGATGCCGAGCAGCGCAGCGGCGCGGACCTTCTTTCCCGACGCCTCGCGCAGGGCCTCGGCGATGGCATCCCGCTCCAGCCGGGCCACGCGTCCCTGCAACGTCTTCGCGCCCTCGTCGCTGCCCTCCTGGAACTCCGGGGGCAGTTGCAGCGCGCCCACTCGGCTCGCCGCGTACAGCAGGCCCAGGCGCTCCCCCACCAGCTCCAGCTCCCGCAGGTTCTGCGGCCACCCGTACTCCGCCAGCAGCCGCCGGGCCTCGGGACTGAGCGTCGGTGGCTCCTTCCGAATCCGGCGGGCCGCGCGCGCCGCGAACTGCTCCAGCAGCGGCAGCACGTCCGCGCGCCGCTCGCGGATGGGCGGGGCGTCCAGTTCGAAGCCCGACAGCGCCCGAGCCAACGAGGCCTCCACGTCGCCGCGCGCCGCCAGCAACGACACCGACGCGGGCGCGGTGGCCAGCACCCGCACGTCCACGGGCTCCTCGCCGCCTTGCCGCGCGGGCGCTGAACGGCGCGCCAGGGCCCTCGCCAGCCGCTCCGAAGCAGGCCGCGCGAGCGACTCCACGTGGAGCAACACCAGCGAGCCCCCATCCGCGCGCAGCAGCGCGGATACGACAGGCGGCTGCCCGGGTGCGCTCGCCCTGCCGAACAGCGCCTCCTCCACGGCATCGGCCGGCTCCCGGCAGTCCACCACGATGAAAGGCCCCAGGGCCCGGGGCGACCGCGCATGGACGAAGCGCGCCAGCAGCGCCTTGCCCACGCCCGGCTCGCCATGAATCACCACCGGCGCGGCGCTGGCGGCCACCCGGCGCGCCAGCTCCAGCAAGGCCCGCAGCGGCCGGGACGTCCCGGAGAGCGCGGCCACGGGCGGCTCCGCATCCACGCGGGAGCGCACGGTGGTGTAGGCCTCGCCGCCCAACCGTCCCAGCGCCGCGAGCAACTGGCCCTCGCCCTCACTGAACTTCGGCTCCGCCCGCGTCACGTACAGCACGCCGAAGGGCATGCCGCCTGAGGCGACCAGGGGCGCGCAGAGGACGTCATCTGTCTGGACCAGCTCCTTGCGCTCCAGCGCGGCCTGCGCCAGCGCGCGCGGCATCGTCAGCGCCTCCGCGCCCGCCACCGCCGCGGTGAGCAAGCCATCACTGCTGCCCAGCAGCGCGGCCGCACGGTCGGCGTTGAGTGCGTGCGCGACCTCATCCGCCAGGCGCCGCAGCACCAGGGCGCCACTCGTCGCTCCCAGCAGGGCAATGCCCGCCGAGTACATCGCCGCCGCCGCGCCCACGTGAGGCAGCACTTCCTCGATGGGCACCTGCCCCATCTTCTCCGGCCCGTCGGCCACCAGGGTCACCGGGGGCGGCTCGAAGAGGGCCGTCGTCACGCCCACGCGAACCTGGTCACCGGGCTTGAGCACCACCTCATCCACGAGGCGCTCGCCGTTGACGAACGTCCCGTTGCGCGAGCGCAAGTCGCGGATGCGCGCCTGCCCGTCGAGAACGGAAATCAGCGCGTGCTTGCGGG
This sequence comes from Myxococcus sp. MxC21-1, assembly GCF_032612255.1. Lineage (NCBI taxonomy): Bacteria > Pseudomonadati > Myxococcota > Myxococcia > Myxococcales > Myxococcaceae > Myxococcus > Myxococcus sp. MxC21-1. Next base: position 3,785,870 of record NZ_CP123278.1, on the reverse strand, counting down.
AGACCTGATGGTCATCCAGCGGGATTTCACACGATGGACTGCGGCCAATCGTCGCCTCCGCGAGTACGTCGTGACGACGCCCCGCGGAAGGACCGGTGAGCAGCAGGAGGGCGGGCATGGGGCGCGGAGCCTAGCGCCCCGCGATGGCTGGGCAAGGCCCCCGGCGCCGCTTGCTACATCGGCCGTTCGGCGTTCAGGAGTTCACGGAGTTCCCGCTCATCCAACGCCCGGCCTTCCCGGCTGATGGCCAGCGCGTTGACCTGGGTCTCCGCGACCTCCACGTGGGCACCCTTGCGCCACTCGGTTGTATGCACCGCGCCATCAACGAGCTTGCCCACCACGGAGCCCTCGTCCCGCCCCATGACCTCCAGCCACAGGTTCTCCGTGACGGTGTTCCCTTCGGGGTGGGTGTCGAAAGGAGCACGCACCAGGAAGGTGAGCGGCTCCATCAGGCCCTTTCGCTGGAAGCGCGCCAGGAAGGACGGGAGCACCAGCTGGGCCTCCCGCCGCATGGCCTGGGTCTGCTCCTCCGGCTCCTTCTCGAAGCGCTCACGGTAGGGCGCCAGGAGCTGGGACGTGTTGTGCCGGCCCAGCGGGGACACCACGGTGAGGAAGAGCCCCTCATGGCCCTCGAAGGTGTCCAGGGGGACGCCCAGCAGGTTGGCGCGGGCCTCTTCCGAGGGCACGAGCGTGAAGACCTGCCCCTCGCTGGTGCCCACCTGGGTGCGCAGCGCCGGCCCCTGCCCAAAAGCCAGGTCGGTGCACAGCTCGTGAAGGAAGCTCTCCGCGGCCAGCAGGTCCTTCTCGGCCAGATGGAAGATTTCCAGGTCCCGGGCCCCGAACTTCTCCATCCCGTGCGAGTGCACCCACAGGGGCGTGTCCCCCTCCGTCGCCTCCACGGCATGGAGGTGGACGTGGTCGCGGATGTCGAAGTCCAGCTCCGTGATTTCCGCCACGTCGTCGGGCTCGTGGAGCTTGAAGGCGGTGAGGTCCACCAGCACGCCCTGCACGTGCTCCAGCAGCGTGCGCACGGCCCACAGGGCCTCGAAGACAGGCAGCGTGGGCTGCGCGCCGCCCGGCTCCACGGACAGATGGTAGTAGGCCTTGGCGCGCCCCAGCCGCTCGAAGGCCTCCGGGCTGCCGCTGAACACCTCCTTGCGGAAGCGCGGCAGTCCCTCGGAGCCCCGCGTCAGGCGCACCAGCACCTCGGAGCCGTCCGCCCGCAGGGTGAACCCCTCGCCGTCCGCGTCCGGGGTGAACTCCACCTCATCGTTCGCGAAGGACGCGCGCAGTGCATCGAGGGGAGCCGGGCCCTCCTGCTCCGTCGCCAGCAGGTAGACCTCCATCACAGGTGCTTCTCGATCTGCCGAAAGAGGTCCACGCGGTCCACCAGGTTGGTCAAATAGTCGAGCTTGTCCGTGGGAAGCACGAGCACCGGCGACAGGCGGTAGCCCTCGAACCACTCCTCATAGAGGGCATTGAGGCGCTGCAGGTAGCGGGTGGGGATGTCCCGCTCCATGGCCCGGCCACGGATGCGGATGCGTTCACGAATCGTCTGCACTGGGCAGCGGAGGTAGATCATCAGGTCGGGGGGCCGCAACGACTCCGAAATCGTCTCGTACAGCTCGCAGTATGTCTTCCAGTCCCGCTTGTCGATGAGCCGCTGCCGGTGGAGGTTCTTGGCGAAAATCTCCGCGTCCTCATAAAGGGTGCGGTCCTGAAGCACCGTCCCGGAGGTGCGCTCCAGCTCCCGGTGCAGGCGGAACTTGTGCGTCAAGAAGAAGAGCTGTGAGCGGAACGCCCACGTCTTCATGTCCTTGTAGAAGTCCGCCAGATAGGGGTTCTGGTCGTTGGGTTCGAAGGAGGGCGTCAACCCGTACTTCCGGCAGAGGAAGGACGTCAGCTCCGTCTTTCCGGCGCCGATGTTGCCCGCGATGGCGATGAACTTTTTCCTGGCCACACCACCCCTGCTTGTAACCCCGCCGAGCGACGCGCACCAGAAACAACGTGTAGGTAGGACGTGGTAGAAGAAGTGCATGCCCCCCCGTCGTCCCGTTCAACGCGTGACAGGTGCCGCCGTCCTCCCTCGTGGGAGTCGCCGCCTGAGCGTCTGGCCAGGGAGCTTCGGCGGGCAAGCCCGCGGGCCCGGGCACCTTCTGGCCCTGAACATCGGCCCCCAGGAGGCGGGCTGAGGGATGCGCAAGCTCTTTTGCATTTTCGTGGCGGGCGTCTGGACGCTCTTCTGTTTCCCCATTGCCATCTTGGCGATGCTGCTCACGCTCAACCCATCGCGCTCCATCTGGGTGGCGCGCGAGCTCTGGTCGCCCGTGCTGCTGTGGGCAGGGGGCGCGAAGCTGGAAGTCATCGGCCAGGAGAACGTGGACCCGAATCGGCCCACCATCTACGTGGCCAACCACCAGTCCACCATCGACATCCCGGCGCACTTCCTGGCCGTCCCCGTCCCTTTCCGCTACGTCGCCAAGACGCAGCTCAAGTGGGTGCCCCTCATCGGCTGGTACCTGGCGCTCGCGGGCCACGTCTTCATCAACCGGTCCAACCGCTCCAAGGCCATTACCTCGCTCAACGCGGCAGCGGCCAAGATTCGCGGCGGAACCAGCATCTTCCTGTATCCGGAAGGCACCCGCTCGACGGACGGCCGCGTCCTGCCCTTCAAGAAGGGCCCCTTCGCCCTGGCGCTGAAGGCCCGCGTCCCCGTCTGCCCCGTCACCATCGAGGGCTCCGGTGACCTGATGCCCAAGTCCACCTGGAACATCACCCCCGGTCCCATCCGCGTGAAGATTGGCAAGCCCATCGACACGACCACGTTCGCCGAGAACGACCGCGAAGGGCTGGCCCGAGCCGTCCGCGCCGTCATCATCGCGGACAGCCTGTCCCTCGGGGGCAAGGGCGGCGACGTGGATGACGCCGTGGCCGCCGCGGGTGCCGAGGGCGTCAGCGACGCGCGCGCCCGAGCCCTCTCCTCCATCTGAGACGCCTCTCCGAGATGACCATTCGCCACCTCCGTTCCCGTCCCTGGATTCGCGCCGCAGTACTCGGCGTGGGCCTCCTGACTGGTTGCAGCACCACCTCCTCCAACTCCGCCAAGGCGCGCCCCACCGATCCACTCTCCCAGGCGCGGGCCTACCTGGACGAGCATCAGCCCACGAAGGCCCTGGGGCTGCTGACAGACCTGCACCGGCAGACGCCGGACAACCTGGACGTGGCGCGCTCACTCACCGAGGCCTACGTGAAGGCGGGGCAGACGGACGCGTGGATCGCGGAGCTCCAGAAGCGAATCGCGGCGGGTGAGCGCGCGGTCGACCAGTACATGCTGGGCCTCGCCCTCTTCTCACGCGCTCGCGACGCGGGGCGCCCAGCGTCGCCGCCTTCGAGCGCGCCGCGACCCTGGCACCGGACACCGCGGAGTTCCACTACCGGCTGGGGCTCGCGCAGTTGGAGTCCGAACAGTACACGGAGGCGCTCGGGCCCCTGCGGCGCGCCACGGCGTTGGAGCCAGCCCGCACCGCCTGGCGCCTGCCGTTGGCCAAGGCGCTGCACCGCACGGGAGACGCGCCCGGGGCCGTGGAAGCCCTGGGCACGGTGGTGCGGGGCCAGCCCACGCCGGCCGAGGTCTCCACCGCGCGGGCATTGATGGAGCAAATCGCGGATCCGTTCTCCGGCTTCCCCAAGGCCGCTGAGGCCAAGCTGGAAGAAGGCATGCGCTACCTGAAGGACCTGGATGCGCCCCAGCACGCCATCCTCGCCTTCGAGGAGATCCTGCTCGACTACCCGGACGTCGCGGTGGTGCACGCCCTGCTGGGCCTGGCCTACCAACGCCTGGATGACGCGGGACGCGCGGTGGATGAGTTCAAGCAGGCCATCGAACGCGCCCCCCGCGACGGCAAGAACCACTTCTATCTGGGCGAGCTCTACCTGGCGCGCCAGCGCCCCGACGCGGCCCGTGTCTCCTTCGAGAAGGCCGTGGCGCTCCATCCGCTGCTGGAGACCGCGTGGTTCCACCTGGGTGACATCCACCTGGAACGCAGGGACCTCACGGCCGCCCGCGAGTCCTTCACCGTGGCCACCGCCCTGGCACCGGAAGCCGTGGCGATGCGAGGCAAGCTGGCGCTCGTGTACCAACTGGAGGGTGACTTCGCCGCCGCCGAGCGCGAGCTGCGCCGCGTGGTCGAAAAGGACCCGGAGAACATGGAGTTCAGCCTGCGGCTGGGGCTGCTCTACACCGAGCAGGCGATGAAGGCCTCGCGCCCCGAGGCGCGGAAGACCGCGGCCAGCGAGGCCGAGCGTTGGCTGATGAAGGTGCTGGAGACCCAACCTGAAAACGCGGTGGCGTCACGCGCGCTTCAGCAACTCAAGGCACAGTAGCCATCCACGGGCCTAGCCCTCTACACTCGTTGTCCGATGAGCGACGGTCGCAAGCCCCCCCAGCCTGGAACGCAGCCTCCTCGGGCTGCGTCTCCGTCTGGCTCTCAGCCGCGCACGCCGACGAACCCCGGCATGCCACGCGCACCCAGCCAGTCCAACCTGCGGGTGATGTCCGCCGCGCGCACCGAGCCGCTCCTGAAGGAGAAGCCAGACGGCCCGCTGGGGAAGCGCCTGGCGGGAGATGCGTCGAACCACCTCCTCAATGGCCTCTCCATCCTCAAGGAGCTGGTCGCGGATTTCCGACGGAGCGACCGCTTCTTCAAATACAAGGCGTCCATCATCGCCGGCTGGCTGGTCATGACGGTGGCGAGCCTCGCCATTGCGTGCCCGGGCAGCACGGTGCGCAAGGGGGACATGGACGCGCGCCTGGTGCTCAGTGACAGATTGGACAGGCCTTCGGTCACCATCTGGAACGAGAGCAAGGAGCCCTGGTACGACGTCACCCTCACCGTCAACGGGCAGTACCAGGCGGCGGTGCTGACGGTGGCCCCGGGTGAGTTCATCACCATCACTCCCAAGCAGCTGATGGGCTCCAGCGGCGCCGCGCCCGCGGACCTCCGCTTCCAGTCCATCCAGATGCGCAGCCGGGATGACAGCGCGGACCTCACAGAGGACCTCAACGCCGCCTGGGAGCGCATTCACAAGCCGCAGCGGTAGTCCGCCGTGGAAACACGAAGGGCGCCCTTCCTCTCGGAAGCGCGCCCTCGCGTTGCTCCCAGCCCCTTCTCACGAAGGGGCCAAGTATGCAGTCCGTACTGGACTACTCCGCCTTCGTCTCTTCCGCAGGCGCAGCCGCCTCGGTGTCGACGGGAGCGGCCTTCTCCGGCCGATCCACGAGCTCCAGGAGGGCCATCTCCGCGGCGTCGCCCCGGCGGAAGCCGAGCCGAACGATGCGGGTGTAGCCACCGGGACGGCTGGCGTACCGGTCCTTGTACTCGCCGAACACCTTCTGCAGCACGTCGCGGTCCTTGACCGTACGGGCCGCCAGGCGAACGTTGGCGAGGCCGCCACGCTTGCCCAGGGTGATGATCCGCTCCGCGATCTTCCGGGCCTCCTTGGCCTTGGGAAGCGTGGTGCGGATGGCCTGGTGCTCCAGCAGCGAGGTCACCATGTTGTTGAGCATCGCGAGCCGGTGGCTCGTGCTGCGGTGAAGCTTCCTCTGTCCGACCTTATGGCGCATCGTCGTGCTCCGGAGTCCTGGTGAGGACTCCACCACTCCGGCCGTATCAGGTACCGGGTGGGATGGGCGGACCCGGCACGAGGCCCGCCGCTGTCATTCGGACCGGAAGACGTCCCAGCCCCCTCCCCTCGCGCCGCTGACCGCCGTACCGCGGCCACGTGGGGAGGCCCTGCGTGAACCCTACTACGCCTTCGGCTGCGCGGGAGCCGGCGCCTGCTTCGGCGGCCAGTTCTCCAGCTTCATGCCCAGCGACAAGCCCATCTCCGCGAGGATCTCCTTGATCTCCTTCAGAGACTTGCGGCCGAAGTTCTTCGTCTTGAGCATCTCGGCCTCGGTGCGCTGCACGAGGTCGCCAATGGACTTGATGTTCGCCTGCTGCAGGCAGTTCGCCGAGCGGACCGACAGCTCGAGCTCATCCACCGAGCGGAACAGGTTTTCGTTCAGCTTCGCCTCTTCCTTCGGCGCCTCGGCGATGACGGGCTCCTCCGTCTCGTCGAAGTTCACGAAGACGGTGAGCTGCTCCTTGATGATCTTCGCCGCGTACGCCACCGCGTCCTGCGGGGACACGGAGCCGTCCGTCCAGACCTCGAGCGACAGCTTGTCGAAGTCCGTGACCTGACCGACGCGCGCGTTGGTGACCTGGTAGTTCACCTTGCGGATGGGCGAGAACAGCGAGTCGATGGGGATGGTGCCGATGGGCGAACCGGCGACCTTGTTCACGTTGGCCGGCGTGTAACCACGGCCGCGGCGGCAGGTCAGCTCCATGCGGAGCTTGCCACCCTCGGAGATGGTGCAGATGTGGTGGCCCGGGTTGAGGATCTCGGTGTCCGGGTCGGTGATGATGTCACCGGCCTTGACCTCCTTGGGGCCCTCTGCCTCGATGCGGAGCGTCTTCGTCTCGTTCGTGTGCATCCGAAGGAGGACTTCCTTCAGGTTCAGCACGACGTCCGTGACGTCCTCGGACACCTCGGGGATGGTCGTGAACTCGTGGTCCACGCCTTCAATCTTGACGGTGGTGATGGCGGCGCCCTGCAGCGACGACAGCAGCACCCGCCGGAGCGAGTTGCCCAGCGTCGTACCGAAACCGCGCTCGAGCGGCTCCGCGACGAACTTGCCGTAGGTGGGGGTCGCGCTGTCCTGATCCACCTCCATGCGACGGGGCTTGATCAGGTCACGCCAGTTCTTCGCAACGAACGTATCAGCCATGGTGTACCGCTCCTCGGTTCGTGCCGCACCACCGACTTACCCACCGGCCTGGCAGGAGGATGCGCACGCGGGGACTGCGACTGCTTGAAAGCAAGACGCCCCGGCCTCGTCGGCCAGGGCGTCCACTGCGACATCCAGCGTGCTTACTTCGAGTAGAGCTCGACGATGAGCTGCTCGGAGATGGGCATCGTCAGGTCCTCACGGTTCGGAACCGTGGTGACCGTGCCCTTGAACGCCTTCTTGTCCAGGGAGATCCACTGCGGAACGCCACGGCGGTCCACCGTCTCCAGCGCCTCGGAGATGCGGAGCACCTTGCGGCTCTTCTCCACCACCTCCACCGCGGTGCCCGGCTTCACGGCGAACGAGGGGATGTTCACCTTGCGGCCGTTCACCTGGAAGTGACCGTGACGCACCAGTTGGCGCGCCTCGTTGCGCGTGTCCGCGAAGCCCATGCGGAACACCACGTTGTCCAGACGGAGCTCCAACTGCTGCAGGAGGTTCTCACCCGTCTTGCCCTTGGCGGCGGACGCGCGGTGGTAGTAGCCGCGGAACTGGTTCTCCAGCAGGCCGTACATGCGCTTGACCTTCTGCTTCTCGCGCAACTGCACGCCGTAGCCGGAGAACTTCACGCGGCCCTGGCCGTGCTGACCCGGGGGATAGGGGCGGCGCTCAATGGCGCACTTGTCCGTGTAGCAACGGTCGCCCTTGAGGTACATCTTCAGGTTTTCGCGCCGGCAGATGCGGCAGGCGCTGGCAGTGTAACGAGCCATTGAGAGGTCCTTAGAGGTGATCTGGAGCCGCCCCCACACCAAGGTGCAAGGGCAGCCCTGACGAAGGGGTTAGACGCGGCGACGCTTGGGCTGACGGCATCCGTTGTGCGGGATGGGCGTCACGTCGCGGATGAGGTTGATCTTCAGACCGGCGGCGGCCAGCGCGCGCAGCGCCGACTCGCGGCCCGCGCCCGGGCCCTTCACGAACACGGACACGTTCTTCAGGCCGTGCTCCATCGCCTTCGCCGCGGCGTCGCCAGCGGCCACCTGCGCCGCGAACGGGGTGGACTTGCGGCTTCCCTTGAAGCCACGCGCCCCGGCGGACGACCAGGAGATCACATTCCCGGACACGTCCGTGATCGTGATGATGGTGTTGTTGAACGTGGACTGGATGTGGACCACGCCGTTGAGGATGCTCTTCTTGCCCTTGCGCTTCGACTTCTTCGCGGCAGGGGCCTCGCCCTCGGTGGGCGCCGCAGCCGAAGTATTGATCTCGTCAGCCATGTGGATTGCTGCTCCTGAGAGGAGGTGATCGACGCCGGCACCTTACGGGCCGGCGCTGCGTTTACCGGGCCGGAGCTGCCGGCTTCGCCCGGACGATGCCCCGCTTCGGACCCTTGCGGGTACGCGCGTTGGTGTGGGTCCGCTGGCCACGAACCGGCAGGCCCTTGCGGTGACGAAGGCCCCGGTAGCAACCCAGGTCCATCAGCCGCTTGATGTTCATGGTGACCTCGCGCCGGAGGTCGCCCTCCACCTTGTAGCTGGCCTCGATGATCTCGCGGATCTTACGGGCCTGCTCCTCGGTGAGGTCCTTGGTCCGGGTCGTGGGATCGATGCCCGCCGCGGCAATGATGTCTTGCGCGGACTTGTTGCCGATCCCGTAGATGTACTGGAGCGAGATCACCGCGCGCTTGTTGGGCGGCAGATCGATGCCGGCGATACGAGCCATCTTCGGTCTTCCTTCTTAGGTGGAGTTGGTCTGAAGCCAACGGCCGCTTGGCCGTTAGCCCTGGCGCTGCTTGTGCCGGGGGTTGGAGGCGCAAATGATGCGCACGATTCCCTTACGGCGAACAACCTTGCACTTGTCGCAGATCTTCTTGACGGACGCCCGAACCTTCATTGGAGCGAACTTCCTTCCTCAGCTAAAGAAAAGCCCAACGGGCGGCCCGCCATTCCCAGGCGGGTGCACCCTACTACTTCGCCCGGTACGTGATCCGCCCGCGCGTCAGGTCGTACGGAGACAGTTCGACCTTTACCTTGTCACCCGGGAGGATGCGGATGAAGTGCATCCTCATCTTGCCCGAGATGTGCGCGAGCACCTTGTGGCCGTTGTCCAGCACCACGCGGAACATCGCGTTCGGGAGGGGCTCCATCACGGTCCCCTCGACTTCGATGGAATCATCCTTCGGCAAGCGTCAGACTCTCTTCCCCGGACCACGAACCTCTTGGAAGCGCGGCGGGATAGCACTTTGGTCCGCAAGTGGCAAGCGTCGCGCGACTGCAAAACTTGGTTTCCTACTAACCCCACATAACAGCGGGCTACTTCACCCGCAGTTATGGCAAAATCAACTCAATCTGTGAGACCCACGTCAAGGTCCACACCTGGAGCGGGTGCTCCCCCGGCGGGGTGAACATGCGCCCGTCCCTGACGGGAGTCCAGATCCCTCCAGGCCGGAGCTCCCTATGTCCTGCGGAAACAAGCTCCGTCGCTGAAGCGACGAACCGGCGAGGAGGTACCAGCCAGGCCGGCACCCCACCCGCCAGATGGATCAGGCCTTGCCCGCAGCGGCCTTGATCTCCTCATAAATGCCCTCGGGCGTGCCCACGCCGTCCACGCTCTTGAGCAGGCCCTTCTTCTCATAGAAGGCCTTCAGTGGCGCCGTCTCCGAGTCGTACTTCTGAAGGCGCTTCTCGATGACCTCGGGCATATCATCCGGGCGCTGGACAAGCCCGGTATTGCACTTGTCACAGTACCCCGCCCGCTTCGGTGGGCTCTGGTAGACGTGGTAGACGCTGCCATCCACCGGGCAGACCCGCCGGCCGGAGCCGCGCTCCACCAGCTTCGCGTGCGGCACCTCGAGCGAGATGACGGCGCTCAGCTGCTTGCCCAGGCGACCCAGCATCTTGTCCAGCGCGTCCGCCTGGCCCGGCGTGCGCGGAAAGCCGTCCAGGACGAAGCCCTTGGCCACGTCCGCCTCCTTGAGGCGCTCCTCGACGATGCCAATCACGACGTCGTCCGGGACGTACTGCCCGGCGGCCATGAGCGGGCCAGCCACCCTGCCCAGCTCCGTGCCCTCCGCGACTGCTTTGCGGAGGATGTCCCCGGTGGAGATCTGGGGGATCTGGAAGTCGGCGAACAGGCGCTTCGCCTGCGTCCCCTTCCCCGCGTTCGGCGGCCCCAACAGGATCAGGTTCATGTGTCCTCTCAGCTCCGAAGGAAGGCACGGAAGTCGTAGGACTCAAACCCCCGAGCGCGCTCCGTGTGCACCAGCGAATATCCTTGAACAACACCTAGCCTGGGAACGACGAGGCGCCCCTCCCCGCGACGGGGAGAGGCGCCCGGAACGCCCGCGCGGAGGCTCAGGCCGCCACGCGCACCCGGCCCCGGATGCGCGGGCCGCGAGGGCCGGCGAAGCCCTCGTAGTTACGACTGATGAGGTGGCCCTCGATCTGCTGCACCGTATCCAACGCCACGCCCACGACGATCAGCAGTGCCGTGCCGCCGAAGGTGAACCGCACCCCCAGCAATCCACTGATGACCGACGGAATCACGCAGACGACCGACAGGTAGATGGCACCACCGAACGTGAGCCGGTTGAGCACGCGCTCGATGAACTCCGCCGTCTGTCGGCCCGGACGGATGCCCGGGATGTAGCCACCCTGCTTCTTGATGTTGTCCGCCACGTCGTCCGGCCGGAACGTCAGCGCCGTATAGAAGTAGGCGAAGAAGATGACCATCACGACGAACAGCCCGTTGTAGATCCACAGGTTGCCTTCGATGGCGCGCTGGAATCCCTGCAGGAACGGGAACCAGGTTCCCAGCGTGGCCGGGAAGGACAGCACCGCGCCCGCGAAGATGGGAGGAATCACGCCCGAGGTATTCACCTTCATCGGGAAGTACGTCGCCTGGCCGGCGAACATCCGCCGTCCCGCCATCCGCTTGGCGTACTGGATGGGGATGCGCCGCATGCCACGCTCCACGTAGACGACCGCGGCGATGATGATGAGCATGAAGACGACCAGCGCGAGCACCTCGGCCATCGAAATGACGTCCTGACGAGTCAGGTCCAGCAGCTGCTTCGCGCCCGGGAGCAGGCCCGCCACGATACCGGCGAAGATGATGAGCGAGATGCCGTTGCCGATGCCGCGCTCGGTGATGCGCTCACCCAGCCACATGATGAAGGCCGTGCCGGCCGTGAGGCTGACGACCGTCATGAAGGTGAACCAGGCGCTGTCGTCGGGGACGACCACCTGGTTGAAACCGCTCTGGCCACCGTCGGAGCGGCCCAGCGACGCCAGCCACCGCGAGATGCCGATGCCCTGCACGACGGAGAGCGCGATCGTGCCGTAGCGGGTGTACTGGTTGATCTTCTGCCGACCGCCGGCGCCTTCCTTCTGCAGCCGCTCCAGGCTGGGTACGACCACGGCGAGCAGCTGCATGATGATGGAGGCGCTGACGTACGGCATGATGCCCAATCCGAAGATGGACATCTGCTCCAGCGCGCCGCCGGAGAAGAGGTTGAACAGCGAGACGAGGCCGCCCGATTGCTTCTGGGCGTCCATGAACGCGTTCATCGCCGAACGGTCCACGCCTGGCGTGTTGATGAAGATGCCGATGCGATAGACGGCGAGCAGCGCGAGCGTATACGCGAGCCGACTGCGCAGCTCAGCGATACGGAAGACGTTGGCGAAGGCGTTCAGAGCCACGGGGTAGCCATCCTCTTCGAGAGGGTTCTGCCAGGACGACAAAACGCCCCTGTTCCACGAGTGGGAAAGGGGCGCAGAAGCCTACACAAGCGAAACTGCGCGCACCACCAGCAAGTGATGCGCGCCAGGCACGCTCAGGCCTTGGGCTGCCGAGGAGCCTTGACGCCCTTGCCAGCGTGCGCCTTGGCCGCGGACTCCGGCTTGTGGGCCACCAGCGGAATCTCTTCCACCGCGCCGCCCGCCTTCTGAATGGCCGCCTTCGCCGCCTCAGACGCCTTGTGCACGACCACGGTGACCTTCTTGGTCAGCTCGCCGCGGGCCAGCAGCTTCACGCCGTGGTAGCGGCCCTTGACCAGGCCGACCTTGCGCAACGTCTCCACGTCCGCCGTGGCGCCGGCATCGAAGTGCTGTTCGAGGTCCGACAGGTTGACGACCGCGTAGACCGTCCGGTTCGGCGGCGTGAAGCCAAACTTCGGCAGGCGCCGCTGCAGGGGGCTCTGGCCACCCTCGAAGCCTTCGAACCGCATGTTGCCGGTGCGGGCCTTCTGGCCCTTGCCACCGCGGCCGGCCGTCTTGCCAAGACCACTACCCTGGCCGCGGCCTACGCGCTTCTTGCGGTGCCACGAGCGCGCCGGACGCTGCAGTTTGTTCAGAGTGCTCATCGTCTCGATCCTCTCGTGACTCAGGCCTTGTTCTGCTTGGCCTGATACGCGATCGCCCGCTCCCGCAGGGCAATCTTGGCGGGCTTGCGGCGCTTGGGCGCCGGCGCGTCGCCGGAAACGGTTTCCAGGGTGACCAGGTGCTTCACCTTGAACGCCATCCCGCGAACCGCAGGCGTGTCCTTGAGGAGCCGCTCGTCACCGAACTTCTTCAGGCCCAGCCCACGGATGGTGTCCAGCATGTCGCTGGACGCACCCGCAAAGCTCTTCACCAGCTTCACCTTGAGCGCCATGGGCTAGCCCCTCTGCTCCCCGGCGAGCTTCGCCGGCTCGACGTCCTTGCCACGGAGACGCGAAACCTGCTCCGCGCTGCGCAGCAGCTTCAGGCCAGCGACAGTGGCCTTCAGCACGTTGTGCGGGTTCCGCGACCCCTGGCTCTTGGTCAGGATGTTCCGGATGCCCGCCGCCTCCAGCACCGCGCGAACCGCGCCGCCGGCGATGACGCCCGTACCCTGGGTGGCCGGCTTCAGCAGCACCCAGCCAGCGCCGAAGTGCCCGAGCACCTCGTGCGGAATGGTGTGACCCACGAGCGGGACGCGGAACAGGTTCTTCTTCGCGTTCTCACCACCCTTGCGGATGGCCTCGGGGACTTCGTTGGCCTTACCCAGGCCGACGCCCACGTGTCCGGCGCCGTCCCCCACCACCACCAGGGCGGCGAACGAGAAACGGCGGCCGCCCTTCACGACCTTGGCCACGCGGTTGATATTCACCACGCGGTCGGTGAGGTCCAGATCGTTCGGATTGATCGGAGTTGCCACTTGGGGGATTCCTTTCGAATTCTTAGAACTTCAGCCCGGCCTCGCGCGCGGCGTCGGCCACGGCGGCGATGCGCCCGTGATAAGGGAAGCCGTTGCGGTCGAACACCACCGCTTCGACGTTGGCGGCCTTGCACTTCTGCGCAATCAGAGCACCAACACGCTTCGCATCCGCCTTCTTGTCGCCCTCGTCCTGACCCTTCAGGTCCTTGGACAGCGACGAGGCAAACGCCAGCGTCTTGCCCGTGGTGTCGTCCACCACCTGCGCGTAGATGTGCTTGAGGCTCTTGTACACGGTGAGCCGCGGCCGCTCTGTCGTACCCGACAGCTTCTTGCGGATGCGGTTCTTCCTCTTGAGACGGGCTTCAATCTTCGTAGGCATGGCTGCTTCCTTTTCCGTCCGGAGGCGATGCGGCCTTCCGCCTCCGGATGATGCCACCAGGTCCCGAGGACCCGGTGGAGTTTGGAACACTTAGGAAAGACAGGACGACTAGGTCGTACCGGTCTTGCCCTCCTTGCGGCGGATGCGCTCCTCGGCGTACTTGATGCCCTTGCCCTTGTAGGGCTCGGGGGGACGCAGCGAGCGGATGTTCACCGCCGTCGCGCCCAGCGCTTCCTTGTCCGAAGAACGGAGCGTCAGGCCCACGGTGGGCAAGCTGTCCTCGTTGCGCGGCGCCTTGTCGACTTCAGCGGTCACGCCCTCGGGCAGGTTGAACACCACCGGGTGCGAGAACCCCAGCGCGAAGTGAATGGACTTGCCCTTCACCTCGGCGCGGAAACCAACGCCGCGAATGTCCAGCTTCTTCTCGAAGCCCGTGCTCACACCCTTCGCGGCGTTCGCGAGGATGGTCCGGGTCAGGCCGTGCAGGCTGCGCGCCTCGCGCGAGTCATCCTCGCGCTGCACGGTCATCTGGCCGTCCTTGATCTCGACCTTGACCTTGCCAGGCAGCTTCACCGACAGCTTGCCCTTGGGGCCCTCGAAGTTCACCTGCTCGCCGACGATGACGGCCTTCGTCTTGTCGCCGAGCTTAATCGCCAGTTTTCCAATCCGACTCATGGTTGCCTCGGTCCTGTGTGCCTGGGGCGCGCTCCCTCACGGGGCGCCGCACCCTGGCGGCTGGCTAGTAGACGGTGCAGAGCAGCTCGCCGCCGACCTTCTGCTTGCGGGCCTCGGAATCCACCATGATGCCGCGGGAGGTGGACAGGATGGAGATACCCAGGCCACCCAGCACCTGCGGAATCTCACGCGCGGCGGCATAGCGACGCAGGCCCGGCTTCGACACGCGACGGATACCGGTGATGGCAGGCGCACGGTCCGGACCGTACTTCAGCTGCACGGAGATCTCCGGGAACACCGTGCGCTTGTTCTGCACGGTCTGCTCGTGCACCACGAACTCGCCGATGTAGCCCTCATCCTTGAGGACCTTGATGATCTCGAGCTTGAGCTTCGAGTGGGGGATGACGACCTTGTCGTGACGCGCGCGCGAAGCGTTGCGCAGGCGGGTCAGCATGTCGCCGACGGGATCATTGACCGGCATGGAGTACCTTCCCAAGCGAGGCCCCGTACCGGGCGCCCCGCGTTCGCAGCCACCGCGCCTGCCGGGCCCATCCCGGGGGTTCGCGCTGACCGCCACTACGAACTTCCTACTTCAATGTGCCTGGCCGGCCGATGAGGCCCGCCAGGCACCCTGCCCTTCCGGCTACCAGGACGACTTGGTAACGCCGGTGACCTCGCCGCGGAGGGCGCGGTTGCGGAGGCAGATACGGCACATCTTGAACTTGCGCAGGAACGCGCGCGGCCGGCCACACAGCGGGCAGCGGTTGTACTGGCGCACCGAGAACTTCGGCTTGCGCTTTGCCTGGGCGATCTTGGAGAGCTTGGCCATGTTTCGTCGGGTCCTTGACTCGAGGGCTTACTGACGGAACGGCATGCCGAAGTGACGCATCAGCGCCAGCCCCTGCTCGTCGTTGGCAGCAGTGGTGACGAAGCTGATGTTGAGCCCCTTCACCTTCTCGATCTGGTCGTAGTTGATCTCAGGGAAGATGATCTGCTCGCGCACGCCGAGCGTGTAGTTGCCCTTCCCGTCGAACGCCTTGGGGGACACGCCCTTGAAGTCACGCACGCGCGGCAGCGCCACGGTGATGAGGCGGTCCATGAACTCGTACATGCGGTCGCCGCGCAGCGTGACGGCGGCACCGATGGCCTGCCCCTGGCGCAGCTTGAAGTTCGCGATGGACTTGCGAGCGCGCGTGACGATCGGCTTCTGACCGGTGATCGCCGCGAGCTGCTCCACCGCCGACTCCAGGATCTTGTTGTTGGCGAGCGCCTCGCCCAGACCCATGTTGACGACGATCTTCTCCAGCCGGGGAACCTGCATCGGGTTCTTCAGGCTCAGCTCCTTCAGGAGGGACGGAACACCTTCCTTGAAGAAACGCACCTTCAGACGGGCCGGCTTGGACTCCAGGCCTTCCTCGATATTGGCGGCGAAGCCAACCTTCTTGGCCTCTTCCTTCTTGCCCCGCTTCGCCTTCTTTTCCTTCTGCTCGGCCTTCTTCTCGTCAGCCATCGTCCTGTCCTCTGCTTCGGGGCGCCGTCGTGGACCCAGCACGCCCGATCAGTCCTTCGTATGGAACCTGGAAACACCGCGAGGGCCCCTGTTGCTCCACGGGCCCTCCATGCCTGCACGCCCGCCCTTCGCCACCACCAGGGTGGGCAAAGGGCGCGCATACATGCACCAACGCGGACACCTAGTCAATCAGGGCGTCGCAGTTCTTGCAGAACCGCTTCTTCTTGCCCTCTTCACCTTCAGTACGGATGCCCACTCGGGTCGGCTTGTCGCACTTGGCGCAAACCACCTGCACGTTCGCCAGCGCGATCGTGCCCGGCTTCTCGACGATGCCGCCTTCCGGGCTCTGGGGCGTCTTCTTCATGTGACGCTTGACCAGGCGCAGGCCCTCGACCGTCACGCGCTCAGCCTCGCGATCGATCTTCAGTACCTTGCCGCGCTTGGTCGCCGGGTTCTTCTCGGAGGCTTCGGCCCCGGCCATGACCTGGATCGTGTCTCCAACCTTCAGCTTCTGCATGGCTTCCTCTCTCTGGCTGCTCGCCGTCCGGCCTGCCGTCCTCTCAGAGGACTTCGGGCGCCAGCGAGATGATCTTCATGAACTTGCGGGCGCGGAGCTCACGGGCCACCGGCCCGAAGATACGCGTACCAATGGGCTCCATGTCCTTGTTGATGAGGACCGCGGAGTTGCCGTCGAACTTGATGTAGCTGCCGTCCGGACGACCCACCTCGCGCTTGGTGCGAACGATGACGGCCTTGGCCACGTCACCCTTCTTCACCTTCGAGTTGGGAAGCGCCTCGCGCACCGAGACGACAATCACGTCGCCGATGGACGCATACTTGCGCTTCGAACCACCGAGCACCTTGATGCAGAACACCTTCTTCGCGCCCGAGTTGTCCGCCACGTCGAGCACGCTCGTCATCTGAATCATCTGGGAATCTCCTGTCGCCGGTGACCATCCCGCGCCGCCTCACGACCGCGCGGAAGGGACATGCGTGCTAGACGTTCTTGCTCTTCTCCAGCACCTCGACCACGCGCCAACGCTTGTCCTTCGAAGCGGGCTTGGTCTCGGCGATCCGGACCCGATCACCCTCGTTGATGGTGATCTTCTTGGGGTAGTCGTGATCCTCCACGTGCGCCTTGTACTTCTCGCGCAGGCTCATGATCTTCCCGTACTTCGGGTGCGGAGCCCGACGCTGGACGGTGACGACCACCGTCTTCTGCATCTTGTTGGAGGTGACAATCCCCACGCGCGTCTTGGGACGGCCACGGGTGGAAGTCTCAGAAGCCTGCGTCTCGGTCGCTTCAGCCATCTTCTCTCTCACTGTCTCTCATGCACCCGGGCATTGGCGCCCGGATGGCCGCACGCGCTCCTCTATCAGCTGAGCGCGCTTGGAGTCGTGGGTGTTCAGCCCTTAAGCCTTCGTCTTCTGGGTCAGCACGGTCAGAACCCGCGCCAGGTCCCGTCGGTGCTGGGTGCGCTCGGCCGGGTTGTCCAGCGAACCGGTCCGCCGCTTCAGCTGGTCCTGGAACAGCGTCTCGCGCAGCTCCGCCGCGCGCTGCTTCAGGTCGTCCGCCGACAGTTCCTTCAATTCCTTCGCAGTCGCCATTTCACTCTCCATGCGAGCGGAAGCTGTCCAGGGGACCAGCTCCCGCCGCTCGGTGCCTTAGAGGCTCAGGTCCGCCCGCTTCACGATCTTCGTGAGCACCGGCAGCTTCGCCTGCGCCAGCTTCAGCGCCCCGGTGGCCACTTCCGGCGTCATACCCTCCATCTCGTAGAGGATGCGGCCGGGCTTCACCACCGCGACGTAGTACTCCACGCCACCCTTACCGGTACCCATACGGGTCTCAGCGGGCTTCTTGGTGATGGGCTTGTCCGGGAAGATACGGATCCAGATCTTGCCGCCACGCTTCACGTGACGCGTCATCGCGATACGAGCCGCCTCGATCTGCCGGGAGGTGATCCACCCCGGCTGGAGGCTCATCAGGCCGTACTCACCGTAGGTCATGTCGCTACCCCGGTGGGCACTGCCAGGCATGCGGCCCTTGTGCATCTTGCGGTACTTCGTACGAGCAGGCTGAAGCATCGTCGCTGTCCTTCGCCGCCCTGCCCCGGGCGCCCCTTCTGGGAGCGCCCGGCGCGGGTGGACTGATTACCGGTTGGAGGGCATGGGGGCCTGGCCACCCTTGCCCGGGAGGACCTCGCCCTTGCAGACCCAGACCTTGCAGCCGATCTTGCCGTAGGTCGTCTTCGCCTCGGCGAAACCGTAGTCAATGTCCGCGCGCAGGGTGTGCAGGGGCACGCGACCCTCGCGGTACCACTCGTAGCGCGCCATCTCCGCGCCACCGAGGCGGCCCGAGCAGGCCACGCGGATGCCCTTGGCACCGAACTTCATCGCCGTCTGCAGGGCCTTCTTCATGGCCCTGCGGAACGCGATGCGGCGCTCGAGCTGCGTGGCGATGTTCTCCGCCACCAGCTGCGCGTCGGTCTCAGCCTTGCGGACCTCGACGATGTTGAGGAAGACCTCGTTCTTCGTGAACTGCTGGAGGTCCTTCTTCACCGTCTCAATGCCCGCGCCGCGCTTGCCGATGACGATGCCCGGCCGCGCAGTGTGGACGTTGACCTTGACCTTGTTGGCCGCGCGCTCGATCTCCACCTTCGACACGCCCGCGTGGTTCAGCGACTTCTTCACGAACTCGCGGATGCGGATGTCCTCGTGGAGCCACTGCGCGTAGTTCTTGTGCTCGAACCACTTGGAGTCCCAGGTCTTGATGACACCAAGCCGGAACCCGATCGGATGAACTTTCTGTCCCAACGTGATTCTCCTTGAAGCGTCCGGGCAGGGCCCGACGGGTCCTACTTCTTCGCCTCGGCGAGCACCACGTGGACGTGGGCCGTCTTCTTCTTGATGGGGGTGGCCCGGCCCATGGCGCGCGGCATGAACCGGCGCTGGGTGGGACCCTGGTCCACGGAGATGGTCTTCACGTAGAGCGTGTCCACGTCGACCTGGCCCTTGGACTTGTCAGTCGCGTTGGCCACGGCGCTCTTGATGAGCTTCTCCACCGGCTTGGCCGCGGCGCGCTTGGTGAACTTCAGGATGTTGAGGGCCGCCTCAACAGGCTTGCCCCGGACGAGCTCCGCAACGGTGGAAATCTTGCGGGGGCTCATGCGCAGGAAACGCAGATGTGCAGTCGACTCCATGGTCTTCTCCTCAGGCTCTCAGGCAATGCGCCAGGCTACTTGCCCGGGGCCTTGGCGACCTTCTTCTCCGCCGAGTGGCCGCCGAACGTACGCGTCGGGGCGAACTCGCCGAGCTTGTGGCCAACCATGTTCTCCGTGACGAACACCGGGATGAACTTCTTCCCGTTGTGCACCGCGAAGGTGTGACCCACGAACTCCGGAAGAATCGTGGAGCGGCGGGACCACGTCTTTACGACGGCCTTCTTGTTCGTCTTGATCATGTCCTCGATCTTCTTCACGAGGAAGTCGTCGACGAACGGACCCTTCTTGATCGAACGAGCCATGGAATCCTCTTACTGGCTGCGCGCGCCCTGGCGGCGGCCGGACACGATGAACTTGTCAGTGCGCTTGTTAGTGCGCGTGGTGAGACCCTTGGTCTTCTTGCCCCAGGGGGACACAGGGTGCGGGTTACCCTGACCGGACTTGCCTTCACCACCGCCGTGCGGGTGGTCGACCGGGTTCATCGCCAGACCGCGGACGGTGGGACGAATGCCCAGCCAGCGGCTCTTACCCGCCTTGCCGATACGGATGATTTCGTGCTCGATGTTGCCGACCTGGCCCACGGTGGCGCGGCACTCGATGAGGACCTTGCGGACGGTGCCGGAGGGCATACGCACCTGCGCGTAACGGTCCTCCTTCGCCATCAGCTGTCCGGACGTGCCGGCGGAGCGGATGACCTGGGCGCCACGGCCCGGCTTCAGCTCCACGTTGTGGATGACCGTACCCACCGGGATGTTCTGCAGCGGCAGGCTGTTGCCAGGCCGGATGTCCGCGCCTTCGCCGGCGAACACCGTGTCACCCACGCTCAGACCCACCGGAGCGAGGATGTAGCGCTTCTCGCCGTCCGCGTAGTGCAGCAGGGCGATGTTGGCGGTGCGGTTGGGGTCGTACTCGACGGCCACGACCTTCGCGGGGACGCCATCCTTGTCCCGGCGCTTGAAGTCGATGACGCGGTAGCGGCGCTTGTGGCCGCCACCCTGGTGCCGGCGGGTGATGTGCCCGTGGACGTTGCGACCACCGGAGCGCTTGAGCGGCTCGGTGAGGCTCTTCTCGGGCGAGTCCTTGGTGATGTCCGCGAAGTCGGACACCGTCATCAGACGGCGGGCGGCGCTAGTCGGCTTGTACTTCTTGATGCCCATGGTGTGTTCCTCAGGCTGGCTCGACGCCGTGGCGTCAGGCCGCCCCTCCCTCGAAGAGTTCGATCGAGTCGCCCTGCTTCAGCGTCACAACCGCCTTCTTGAAGTTGGGCCGCTTGCCGATGCTACGACCCACCCGCTTGATCTTGCCGCGGACGATGTTGGTGTTCACGCCCTCGACGGTGACCTTGAAGAGCGTCTCCACCGCGCGGGCGACGTCGTGCTTCGTCGCCTTGCGGTCGACGATGAACGAGTACTGGCGGAACTTCTCGCGGGCCTTGTCCAGCTTCTCGGTGATGAGCGGGCCCTTGATGACGTCGTTCAGATTCATGACAGCGCCCCCTCGAGGGTCTTCGCGGCCGCGGACGTGAGGACGAGGTGCGAGTGCCGGAGAACGGCCTCGAGGTTCAGGCCCTCGGGCGGCAGCACGTCGAACTTCGCCAGGTTGCGCACGCTGCGGTGCAGGTTGGTGTTACCCTTGTCGTCAATCACCAGGGCGTTCTGGAGCTTCAGACGCTTGGTGAGGACCTCGAAGGCCTGCTTGCTCTTCGGAGCATCCAGGGAGAAGCCGTCCAGGATGATGAGCGTCTTCTCCTGGGCCCGCAGTGACAGCGCGGACTTCAGGGCGCCGCGGCGCACCTTGCGGGGCGGGCGGTAGAAGTAGTCGCGCGCCTTGGGAGCCATCGCCTTACCGCCGCCCACCCAGTGGGAAGCGCGGATGGAGCCCTGACGAGCGCGGCCGGTGCCCTTCTGCTTCCAGGGCTTCTTGCCGCCGCCGCTGACCAGCGAGGTGTTCTTCACCCCGACCGTGCCGCGGCGCCGGTTGATCTGCTGCATCTTCGCCACCTCGTAAAACAGGTGGGCGTTCGGCTCGGTGCCGAAGACATCGTCGGAGAGCTCAATCTCCGACACCTTCTTCAAATCCAGGTCGACAACGTCAAACTTCGCCATGGCACTTTCCTCGCGGGGGTCGGAGTGAAACCACTCAAACGCCCACCCGCTTCCTAGGACTTGATCTCGACGTCAACGCCAGCCGACAGATCCAGCTTCATCAGCGCATCCAGCGTCTGCTGCGTGGGCTCGAGGATATCGAGCAGGCGCTTGTGCGTGCGGATCTCGAACTGCTCACGGCTCTTCTTGTCCACGTGCGGAGACCGCAGCACCGTGAACTTGTTGATGCGCGTGGGAAGGGGGATCGGACCGGCCACCTTCGCGCCTGTGCGCTTGGCCGTCTCGACGATCTCACCCGCGCTCTGGTCCAGGAGCTTCGAGTCGTACGCCTTCAGCCGGATGCGGATCTTCTGTGTCGCCATTCGCAAGAACCTCTTTGAACGGACTCTGCCTCTGCCGCGGGAGGGCGTTACGACCGACGTCCCCTGGATTTCACAGAGCCGTTTCTTCAGAACGAAGGGGCGCGGTGTGTACCATCCCGCCCCAGGGTGTGCAACATGATTCCCAACGGCTCCCTGAAATTTCCCGGAATTGGGAACGCAGGGAGCCACTGGGGGTTTGCGCTACTCGATGATTTCCGCCACGACGCCGGCACCCACCGTGCGGCCACCCTCGCGAACAGCGAAGCGCAGCTCCTTCTCCATGGCCACGGGGGTGATGAGCTCCACCTCGATGGCGATGTTGTCGCCCGGCATCACCATTTCGACGTTCTCCGGCAGCTTCACCGAGCCCGTCACGTCCGTGGTGCGGAAGTAGAACTGCGGGCGGTAGCCCTTGAAGAACGGGGTGTGACGACCACCCTCTTCCTTCGACAGCACGTAGATTTGCGCCTTGAACTTGGTGTGCGGGGTGATGCTGCCCGGCTTGGCCAGCACCTGGCCGCGCTCCATGTCCTCGCGCTTCAGGCCGCGCACCAGCGCGCCGATGTTGTCGCCCGCCATGCCCATGTCCAGCAGCTTGCGGAACATCTCCACGCCCGTGACGACCGTCTTCTGCGTCGGGCGCAGACCGACGACTTCCACTTCCTCGCCGACCTTGATGATACCGCGCTCGACGCGGCCCGTGGCCACCGTGCCGCGGCCGGAGATGGAGAACACGTCCTCCACCGGCATCAGGAAGGGCTTGTCCGTCGCGCGCTGCGGCGTCGGGATGTAGCTGTCCACCGCCTCCATCAGCTTCAGGATGGCCGGCTCGCCGATGTCGCTGGTGTCACCCTCCAGCGCCTTGAGCGCCGAGCCCGGGACGATGGGGATGTCGTCGCCAGGGAACTCGTACTTCTTCAGCAGGTCGCGGACTTCCATCTCCACGAGCTCGCGCAGCTCGGGGTCGTCCAGCATGTCCACCTTGTTCAGGAAGACCACGATGTACGGAACGCCGACCTGGCGCGCCAGCAGGATGTGCTCACGCGTCTGCGGCATCGGGCCGTCCGCCGCCGACACCACCAGGATGGCGCCGTCCATCTGCGCCGCGCCCGTGATCATGTTCTTCACGTAGTCGGCGTGACCCGGACAGTCGACGTGGGCGTAGTGCCGGTTCGCCGTCTGGTACTCCACGTGCGAGGTGGAAATCGTGATACCGCGCTCACGCTCCTCCGGCGCCTTGTCAATCAGGTCGTACGCCAGGAACGTGGCGCCGCCCGTCTTCGCCAGCACCTTGGTGATGGCGGCCGTCAGCGACGTCTTGCCGTGGTCCACGTGTCCGATCGTGCCGATGTTCACGTGGGGCTTGTTACGCTCGAACTTTTCCTTGGCCATGGCCTCTCCTCACGGGGTTGCCGGTCCAAAGCCCGGCACGTCTCGACTCGCGGAAAACAACTGCGAAGGTGCTGCGTCCTGCTCCAAACCTGCCACCACGTCAACTGAAATCGCCCGACCGGCCCACGGCCGGGCCGAAGCCACTCAGCGGTTGAGCGCCGTCTTGGGCGCGGGCGCGTAGTGACTGAACTGCATGGTGTAGGTCGCCCTTCCCTGACTGCGGCTGCGCAGGTCGGTCGAGTAGCCGAACATGGCCGCCAGGGGCACCTGCGCCTGGATGGCCTGCACACGACCGGGCCGGGGGGTCATCCCCTGCACCTTCCCGCGCCGCCCGTTCAGGTCGCCGATGACGTCGCCCATGAAGTCATCGGGCGTGACGATTTCGCAGTTCATGATGGGCTCGAGGAGCACGGGCGTGGCCGTGCGCACGGCGTCCTTGAAGGCCAGCGAGCCGGCGATCTTGAACGCCATCTCGCTGGAGTCCACGTCGTGCATGGAGCCGTCGAAGGCCTCCACCTTCACGTCCACCATGGGGTAGCCGGCCACCGGGCCGTTCTGCATGGCCTCGGCGCACCCGGCCTTCACCGCGTCGACGAACTCCTTGGAGACCACGCCGCCGGTGACCTTGTTCTCGAAGGAGAATCCCTTCCCTGGCTCATTGGGGGCCACGCGCAGCCAGATATGGCCGTACTGGCCTCGGCCACCCGTCTGGCGGATGTACTTCCCTTCCATCTCCACCTGCGTGGTGACGGTCTCGCGGTAGGCCACCTGGGGCTTGCCGATGTTCGCGTCGACCTTGAACTCACGCAGGAGGCGGTCGACGATGATTTCCAGGTGGAGTTCGCCCATGCCGGCGATGAGCGTCTGCCCCGTCTCCTCGTTGGTCCTCACGCGGAAGGACGGGTCCTCCATGGCCAGGCGCTGCAGCGACTGGAGGATCTTGTCCTGGTCCGCCGTCGACTTCGGCTCGATGGCGATGTCGATGACCGGCTCGGGGAAATCCATCCGCTCCAGGATGATGGGCTGCTTGTCGTCGCAGAGCGTGTCGCCCGTGCCGGCCAGCTTCAGGCCCACCACGGCGCAGATATCACCGGCATAGCACTCGGTGATTTCGTCCTTCTTGTCCGCGCGCATCTGCACGAGCCGGCTGATGCGCTCGCGCTTGCCCTTCACCGAGTTCCACACCGCAGAGCCCGCCTCCAGCTTGCCGGAGTACACGCGGAGAAAGGTCAGCGTCTGGGACTGGAACGCGGGGTCGTTCATGATCTTGAACGCCAGCGCGCTGAAGGGCGCGTCGTCCCGCGTCTCGCGCACGGCGTCCTCGCCGTTGGGCGTCTTGCCGTGGATGGGCGGCACCTCCAGCGGGCTGGGCAGGTAGTCCACCACCGCGTCCAGCAGCGGCTGCACGCCCTTGTGGCGGAAGGCCGAACCGCAGAACACCGGGAACAGCTTCAAGCCCAGGCACCCCTTGCGGATGGCGCCACGCACCTCGTCCTCGGTCAGCTCCACGCCCTCGAGGAACTTCTCCGTCAGCGCGTCATCCTGCTCGGCCGCGGCCTCCAGCAGCTCGGCGCGGGCAGCGTCCGCCGCCTCCTTGAACTCCTCGGGGATGTCCGTCTCTTCGTAGTGGCTGCCCTGCTCCGAGTCCTGGAACACCAGGGCCTTCATCTTCAGCAGGTCGATGACGCCGCGGTGCTTGTCCTCCGCGCCCAGCGGCAGCTGCATGCGGACCGCACGCGCGCCCAGCTTCTCGCGGATGGTGCCCACGGACATCTCGAAGTCGGCGCCCACCCGGTCCATCTTGTTGACGAAGCAGATGCGGGGGACCTTGTACTTGTCCGCCTGGCGCCACACCGTCTCCGACTGCGGCTCCACGCCGTTCACGGCGTCGAACACCGCGATGGCGCCGTCCAGCACGCGCAGGCTGCGCTCCACCTCGATGGTGAAGTCCACGTGTCCCGGCGTGTCGATGATGTTGACGCGGTAGCGCTGGTCGTGCCGGGCCCAGAAGGCGGAGATGGCGGCGGACGTGATCGTGATGCCGCGCTCACGCTCCTGCACCATCCAGTCGGTGGTGGTGTTGCCTTCGTGCACCTCGCCCATCCGGTGGATGGCGCCGGTGTAGAAGAGAATGCGCTCCGTGGTCGTCGTCTTGCCGGCATCGATGTGCGCCATGATGCCGATGTTGCGGTAGCGATCGAGGGGGTACTCACGGGCCATGACTCAATACCTCTCCAGGGAGGAAGGGCGGGCCCGAGGCCTCGACACCTGCCGGCCGGACGGATTCAGAGAACCTGCTTCATCTAACAAAACCGCCCGGATGCATCCTCTGCACCCGGGCGGTAACCGCGAAGCCTCTAGGGCCTACCAGCGGTAGTGAGCGAAGGCCTTGTTGGCCTCCGCCATCTTGTGCGTGTCTTCACGCTTCTTCACCGCGTTGCCGCGGTTGTTGGCGGCGTCCATGATCTCACCGGCCAGCTTCTCCTGCATGGTCTTCTCACCACGCGCCTTGGAGTAGGTGATGATCCAACGCATGCCGAGCGCCACGCGGCGGTCCTGACGGACCTCGACAGGCACCTGGTAGGTGGCGCCACCGACGCGGCGGCTCTTGACCTCGAGCACCGGCTTGACGTTGTCGAGGGCCTTCTTGAAGGTCTTGAGGGGATCTTCCTTCGCGCGCTCCTCAATGAGGGCGAAGGCACCGTAGCAAACGCCTTCCGCGATGGACTTCTTGCCCTTCCGCATCAGGTCGTTGACGAACTTGGTGACGAGCCGGTCCTGGAACTTCGGATCCGGAAGAATCTTGCGCTTGGCGACTACGCGACGGCGAGGCATCTCTTCTCTCTTCCCTTACGCCCCACTCCCATTGGGAGAAATCCACGGGGCTTCAAGTACTGCAGGAGGAACTTCACAAGGACGCTCCCCAGGGTGCGGGGCGATGCGTCCGAACTCTGCGCTACAGAAGGTGATCCGCGTGACGAGCGATCAGCTCGGACGCTTCGCGCCGTACTTGGAGCGGCTCTGCTTGCGACCCGCGACACCCACGGAGTCCAGCGTTCCACGGACGATGTGGTAGCGGACGCCCGGGAGGTCCTTCACACGGCCACCGCGAATCATCACCACCGAGTGCTCCTGGAGGTTGTGACCCACGCCGGGGATGTAGGACGTGACCTCGATCCCGTTCGTCAGACGAACACGGGCCACCTTGCGGAGGGCCGAGTTCGGCTTCTTCGGGGTCGTGGTGTACACGCGCGTGCAGACGCCACGCTTCTGAGGGGACTCCTTGAGCGCGGGGCTCTTGCCCTTGACGACGAGCTTCTCGCGGCCCTTGCGGACCAGCTGGCTAATGGTCGGCACTGATACCTCTTCTTCGGGTTCGTCGCCGCCAGAGACACCAGGCGGCGCATATCTACCTACAAGACAACGGAAAGGCGCGCGAGTATAGGAAGGGGCCTATCCGTGTCAAGCACGGCCTGTCCCTTGCCTACAACCGGCCAGGGCCCCAGGTCCCATTCCCCGCCTCGGCGCTTCCGCGCACGGCTGGTCTACGACGGGGCGGTCCTCTACTCCGCGTGCGGTTAGAAGTCGAGGACCATCACGACGGCGTCCTCGCCCTCGTCGACGTAGTAGTTCGGCCGGATGCCGACGGGGCGGAAACCGAAGGCCCGGTAGAGCTGGAGCGCGGCCTCGTTGCTCTTGCGCACCTCCAGGGTGGCCAGGGTGCAGCGCTTGGCCCTCCCCCGCGCCAGGACCTCGTCCATGACGGCGCGCGCCACGCCCCGGCGCCGGTGCTTGGGCGCGGTGGCCACGTTCAGCACGTGCACCTCGTCATGGACGATCCAGAAGATGGCCAGGCCCAGCAGCTCCGGCCCGTCCGCCTCCCGCTCCTCCTCCACCAGGAGGATGGTGGACCATTCGTGCTGAAGCTCGCGCTTGAGCAGGTCCTGGGACCAGGGATTCTTGAACGAGGCCTGCTCCAGCAGCATGACCGCGGACAGATCCTCCGCCGTCATCTGCCGGATGATGTAGCCGTGCCGGGCCTCGGGCGCCGGCTCCTCGCGCATCCGCCTCATCGACTTGCCTCCCGGGCAAAGGGGCCACGCGGCGCACCTGCGCCGAGGCCCGCACCTGCGCCAGCTCTTCCGCCGCCAGCGCCCCATACCGCTCCCGAACCAGCTTCTCCCGGATGGAGGCACGCGCCGCCTCGTAGCCTTGCGGGTATTCGTCCGCGTTCTGCTCGAAGTGGCGGCGGACCTCGGTCTCCCCACCTGCGCCCGCAGCCGGATGCGGCTGTCCAGGATGCGCTCGGCCCGAAGCCCCCGCGCCAACACCCGCTCCAGCCCCTGCACGTCCACGTCATGGCGGGACAGGAACCGCTTCAACGCCGCCTCCCCTCCCAGCAGCGCCTGGAATGCGTCCACCCGCGCCTGGACCTCCGCGGGCTCGGCAGGGAAGGCCTGCAGCCGGTCCGCATTCAGGACCTGGACCCGCTGGTTGATGATGAGCTCCAGGGCCCCCCGGAGCGTGTCCTCGTCGAGCGGGAGCTCCAGGGCCTGCACGCCGCCTCGCTGGAGGAGCGCGACCCGGGCCTCGAAGCGCAGCTCGCTCAGGGTGAGCACCGGCCCTCGATGATGGCCACCACCCGGTCCGCGACCCGGCCCTCCACGGTGACCGGCGGGGTGGCCGCAGTCCCCACGGCTGGCGCCAGCGAGAGCCAGCCCGCAAGCCACAGGGTATCCGCGCCGAGCCAGCGAGGCGGTGACATGGGCTCCCTCATCCTCCGGCGACTTTATACATCTCGCACGGTCCGGACAGTCCTTGCTGGCGCGTGCCTACCGGCTGGTTACGTTGAATCGGGTACACCACGGCGGGAACAAATGGCGGACGACTACTACCAGACCCTCGGCGTCGATCGGTCGGCCTCAGCGGAGGACGTCAAGAAGGCGTACCGCAAGCTGGCGCGCAAGTACCACCCGGACGTCAACCCGGGCAACAAGGCCGCCGAGGAGAAGTTCAAGCAGGTGAGCGCGGCGTTCGAGGTGCTTTCAGACACCCGGAAGCGCAAGCTCTACGACGAGTTCGGCCCGGACGCCGAGAAGATTGGCTTCGACGAAAAGAAGGCGGAGGCCTATCGGGCCTACAAAGCCTCGGCCGGGAGCGCCGGTGCCGGGGGCATTCCCTATGGCGCCGAAGGCTTCGACCTGGGTGACCTCTTCGGCGACCTGTTCGGAGGCCGTGGCGGTGGCGCTGCGGGCGGCGCCCCTGGGGGCTTCGACATTGGCGAGATGTTCGGGCGTCGGGCTCGCAACGCCGGGCCTGAGCGTGGAGAGGACCTGACGGTCCGCGTCCAGCTCACCCTGGCCGAAGCCGTCTCCGGCACCGAGCGCCCCCTGGCCTTCAACCGTCCGGGCCGGTGCTCCACGTGCAGTGGCCGGGGGACATCAGGACCGGTGTCCACCTGCAACGTTTGCAACGGCACCGGCCGCTCCCGGCGCTCCGGGAGCCTGTTCGGTGGCGCGGGCGCGTGCCCCAACTGCCATGGCACGGGCAAGGCCGCGCCGCCCTGCCCCCAGTGCGGGGGCTCGGGTGTCAAGGAGGAGCTGGCCCGGCTGACGGTGAAGATTCCCGCGGGCGTGCACACCGGCTCGAAGGTGCGGCTCTCCGGCCAGGGCGCGGCGGGGACGCGAGGCGGCCCCCCAGGTGACCTCTATATCGAGACCGAGGTGGCCGAACATCCCCTCGTGCGTCGCGAAGGCGACGACCTGCACCTCGATCTGCCCGTGACGGTCTCCGAGGCCCTGCTGGGCGCCGACGTGCGCGTCCCCACGTTCCAGGGGGAAGTCACCGTGAAGGTGCTCCCCCACTCCCAATCCGGCCGCCGCATGCGACTGAAGGGGCGCGGCGTTCCCTCGCTCAAGGGCGGAGCGCAGGGCGACCTGTACCTCCACCTCCAGGTGAAGGTTCCCGAGGAAACAACCGCCGAGGCTCGGGCCGCCGCCGAGGCGCTCGCCCGGGCCTACCAGGGCGACGTTCGCCGCGAGCTGACGCTCTAGCCTCTTGCCTCTTGTCCTGGGCGTCGCACCGTCATAGACGGACTGCGCCCCACCTTCTCACGCCGCCGAACCATACGGAGCACACGCGCACATGGGCCTCTTAGACATCTTCACGGGCGGATCGGGCCCCGAGAAAGCCCTCAAGCTCAAGCCCAAGGTCACCCAGAAGTACGGCGACCCCGCGACCCGGCAGAAGGCCATCCAGCAACTGGGGGAGATGAAGGTCCCCGAGGCTGTGTCCGTGCTGCTCAGCCGCTTCACCCTCACCGTGGACCCGCTCACCACGGACGCGGATGAGAAGGAGCACACGTTCGAGCTGGTGAAGAGCTTCGGCAAGGACGTGGCCGTGCCGCCCATCCTGGAGTTCCTGCGCACCAGCGAGCAGGCCGCCTCGTGGGCCCTGCGGCTGCTCGGTGAGCTGACCTCCGAAGAGGAGACCATCACCGCCTGCGTGAACGCGCTCCAGCACCTGTCCGCCCACTACACGCGCAACCCGGAGAAGAAGGTGGTGCTGCTGCACCACGTGGCCAGCAGCCAGGACCCCCGCATCCCCCCCGCGGTGGTGCCCTTCCTGGAGGATATGTCGGACGACGTGAAGATCGCCGCGCTCAAGGCGCTGGGCGTCTTCAAGTACGAGCCGGCGCGCGAGCCCATGCTGAAGCTGCTCACCGCTGACGAGACGGCTCGCCGGGTGCAGACGTCCGTACTCAGCGCGCTGGCGGAAGGTGGCTTCTCCGTGGAGGGCTACCAGGAGAAGGTGCAGCCGCTGCTGGTGGAGCCCTACGCCCTGGGTAACGACCAGCGCATCCAGCGCCGGGCCTGAGCCCCGGCTGTCGGCCAGCCGACACGGCCACTGTCCTCCGGAAGGCCTCGGAAGGCAGAGGCCGTTCACATGCGCGCGGAACTTGAGCAAGGATTCACCCCGTGCGCTCAAAGAAGAAGGGGACGCTGGCGGAAGTCGTACCGCTGCGTCCGGTTGCGAAGGCGGCCAAGAAGACTCCGAAGCGGCCCGCGAAGCCGCTCCCCTCGGTGGATGCGGATGTTGCTCACCGCGCCCTGCTGGAGATGTCTCGGCACCTGACGGACAACGCGGGGCCCACCGAAGCGCTCCGCTCCCACCTGCAGACCATCCACACGCTCCTCAAGCCGAAGGTCTGCTACGTGGCGCGCTACTTCCCATCCCGGGAGCAGCTCCACGTCGAGCACGTGCGAGGCCGCTACGACGACCGCGTCACCGCCGCCGTCCCCGGTGAGGGCGTGGTGGGCCGGGCCTTCTCCCAGAAGGCGCTGCTGCGTGATGGGGACACGGTCGCCGTGCCACTCGAGGGCCCGCAGGGCGTTGGCGGCGTCCTGGTGGTGCTGGGCTCCCGGCGCGAGCCGTCCGACACGCTGCTGCAGTCACTGGCCGCGCAGCTCACCGCCGCCTACGAGGTGGCTCGCCTGCGTGACGACAGCGCCCGCCGCAACAAGGACCTGCAGACGGCCATCGCTGGCCTCAAGAGCCTGGAGCAGAACCGCGAGGAGCTGCTGGGCAACGTCTCCCATGACTTGAAGAACCCACTCACCACCATCAAGTCCTACCTGGCGATGATGGGCCGCGAGAAGCTGGGGCCCCTCACGGATGCCCAGCGCCGCGCGGTGCAGATCTGCGACCGGAACTCGGACCGGATGCTGCGCATGGTGAACGACCTGCTGCTCATGTCCCGGCTCCAGTCCGGGAAGATGCAGCTCAATCAGCGTCCCTTCGGCCTCAAGGCCGTGGCGGAGGAAGTGGTGCGCTCACTGGGGGCGCTCGCGGAGCACTGCAAGGTGCGCGTGGTGATTCCCCCCTGCCCCGAGGTGTTCGTCCGCGGCGACCG
Source organism: Myxococcus sp. MxC21-1 (assembly GCF_032612255.1). Taxonomy (NCBI): domain Bacteria; kingdom Pseudomonadati; phylum Myxococcota; class Myxococcia; order Myxococcales; family Myxococcaceae; genus Myxococcus; species Myxococcus sp. MxC21-1. The sequence continues at coordinate 3,755,311 of NZ_CP123278.1, read as the reverse complement.
CGAGCGCATCGCCGAGGCCATCCACAACCTCGTGGAGAACGGCATCCACCACAGCGAGGCGGACGACACCGTCGAGGTGCGCGTCTCCGCCGAGGACGGCCTGGCGATGCTGACCGTGAAGGACAGCGGTCCGGGCATGTCCAGCGAGGCCCTGGAGCACGTCTTCGACGCCTTCTACCGCGCCACCCCGGGCATGCCCCGGCCGCCCGGTGCGGGGCTCGGGTTGCCCCTGGTGGGGAAGATTGTCGCCCTCCACGGCGGACGCATGGAGAGCGCCAGTGTCCTGGGCGAGGGCAGCACGTTCCAGATGGTGCTCCCGATGTTCGCCGGCGCCGTCAGCGCGCCGGAGATGACCCAGGCGGCGCCCAAGAGCGGCGGCATCCTGCTGGTGGAGGACGACGCCGACTGCCGCGAGGTGCTGCAGCAGGTGCTGGAGCAGGAGGGCTACCGGGTGATGGCCACGTCGGGCGCATCCGAGGCACGGTCCATTCTCTCCCACATCCGGCCAGCCATGGTCCTGCTCGACCTGCGGCTGAGCGAGGAAGATGGGCAGTCGGTGCTCCGCTACATCCGTGGCAACGAGTCGCTGGCGGACATCGTCGTGTACATCATCTCCGGAGCCACCGAGGTGGCGTCACTCACCTCGGGCCAGGGGCTGGAGCGCATCGACGGCTTCTTCGAAAAGCCCCTCAACCTGCCCAAGCTGCTGGACACCGTCTCCGCGGTGGTCCGGCCCAGCCGGCGAGCCCCCGCCGTGCCTTGATTGGGGGATTCGCCGCGGGCGCGAACAAGAGGTGGCCGGAAGCCACCTCGGTTTGTCTAGTATCCCCGCGGTCCCATGAGCACATCCGTCTACTCCCGTTACCGCGCCGCCTTCGCCCAGGCTCTTGCCACTGCCCTGGGCGTACCGGCCGCCGACATCGAAGCCCAGGTCAAGCCCGCCGAGCCGGCGCACGGCGACCTCAGCTTCGCCACCTTCCCTCTCGCCAAGGCCCAGAAGAAGGCCCCGCCCGCCATCGCCGCCAGGCTGGCGCAGTCGCTCAGCGTCCCCGGGCTGGAAATCAAGGCCGTGGGTCCGTACGTCAACGCGCGCTTCCCCACCCTGCCCTTCACGGCGGAGGTCATCGACGCCGCGCGAGGCGCGGGCATCCGCTACGGCGGTGACGAGGACGCGGGCCGCGGCAAGACGGTGGCCATCGACTACTCGTCGCCGAACATCGCCAAGCCCATTGGCTTCCACCACATCCGCACGACGTTCCTCGGCCACTGCATCGCCAACATCTACCGGGCGCTGGGCTGGCGGGTGGAAGGCATCAACTACCTGGGCGACTGGGGCAAACAGTTCGGCCTGGTGGCCGTGGGCTTCCAGGAGTACGGCGACCCGGCCCGCATCGACGACATGGGCCACCTGGTGGAGGTGTACGTCAAGGCCAACAAGCGCGCCGAGGCCGAGCCCGAGTTCGACGAGAAGGCCCGCGCCTTCTTCCGCCGCATGGAGGCCGGTGACGCCGAGGCCCTCAAGCTCTGGAACCAGTTCCGGGACACCAGCATCAAGGGCTTCAAGAAGATCTACGCGCGAATGGGCATCGAGTTCGAGCACATCGAGGGAGAGAGCCGCTACCAGGGGAAAATGGACGCGGTCATCGACCAGATTGCGAAGAAGCCCGGCGTGAAGGAGTCGCAGGGCGCGCTCATCGTCGACCTGCCCTACGCAGAGAACGAGCCGCCCATCCTGCTGAAGAAGAACGACGGCAGCACGCTGTACGCCACGCGTGACCTGGCCGCCGCGCAAGACAGGTATGAGCGCTTCCAGTTCGACAAGTCGCTCTACGTCGTCGCGCAGGACCAGGCGCTGCACTTCCGGCAGGTGTTCCGCACGCTGAAGGAGATGGACCTGCCCTGGGCGGACCGCGCCGTCCACGTCGCGTTCGGCCGCATCCACGGCATGAGCACGCGCAAGGGCCAGGTGGTCCAGCTCAACGACGTGCTGGACGAGGCGCGCGAGCGCGTCTCCGTCAAGGTGCGGGAGAACGTGGAGGCCGGCCGCATCCAGACGGATGACGCGGACGCCCTCTCCGAGCAGATCGCCCTGGGCGCCATTGCCTTCGGCGACCTCAAGCACAAGCGCGCCAGCGACTACACCTTCGACTGGGACGAGGTGCTCAGCTTCGAGGGCCACACCGGCCCCTATCTCCAGTACGCCCACGCGCGCGCCGTCAACGTGCTGCGCAAGGGCGGTGGCGCGCCGGCCCGCTACGACGCGGCCCTGCTGACGCTCCCCGAGGAGCAGGCCCTGCTGCGCGAAATCATGCGCCTGCCCGAGGTGGTCCGTGACGCGGCGGAGCAGTACGAGCCCAGCCTCGTGGCGAGACTGCTGCTCGACGTGGCCTCGGCGCTCAGCCGCTACTACACGCTGGGCAACCAGGAGCGCGACAAGCGCATCAACGTCGAAGGCAATGACGCGCTGCGTTCCGCGCGACTCGCCCTCATCGACGCCGCCCGGGTTACTCTGGCCGCGGGACTGACGCTGCTGGGCATTCCCACGCCCGACAACATGTAGCCGGGAGCATTCTTGGAGACCGCGCTGTCACCGACTGCGAATCAGGGGACGTCCACACTGAAGGACGAATTCGGCCCCATGGGCCGGGCGCTGGGAACGCGCTACCTGGAGAGCGTGCACTTCCCGCCGGAAGCGGAAACAGAGCTCCGGAACCTGCACGCCAAGGGCTTCGTGGTGCACGTCATGCGCACCACCGCCTGGGTGAACTTCCTCTACCTGACGTGGGCCATGGTGCGCCGGGCGCTGCCGCCCGTGCGCGCCGTGGTGAACCTGCGGCCATGGTTCACCAGACCCTGGCGACAGGCGAAACAGAGCGGTGACTTCACGCAGCGCTTCGAGCACGCCCGGCAGACGGGGGGCAGCGGTCTGGTCTTCCTGCGCCGCACCGCCCTGCTCCGTCCGTCCGGGAAGGAGACGCGCGAGGACCCCTTCCCCGCCCTGGTGGCCATGGCCCGCCAGTCCGACAAGCCCGTGTACCTGGTGCCGGAGTTGTTCGTCTGGGAGAAGCGCCCCGCGCGCCTGAAGCCCAACTGGGTGGACGTGGTGTTCGGCAGCCCCGAGGCACCGGGATTCCTGCACTCGATGCTGGCCTTCTTCCGCAACTACAAGCGCGCGCAGTTCCGCGTGGGCGAGCCCATCGACCTGCAGCGCTTCGTCGCGGAGAACCCTCGCGACTCGGACGAACTGCTCGCCCGCAAGGCGCGTAGCAGTCTCCACGTCCACCTCGCGCGCGAAACGCGGGCCGTGTTCGGTCCGCCGGTGAAGCCCGCCTCGCGTGTCATCGAGGAGACGCTGCGCGACAGGTCCCTGCGCAAGGTGGTGGAGGAGTGCGCGGCGGAATCCGGGCGCAAGCCGGAGAGCGTCCTGCGCGAGGCTCGCCGCAACCTGGAGGCCATCGCCGCCAAGCCCAGCCCCACCGCGCTGGCATTCACCTCCCCCGTGCTGGAGTGGGTGTTCAACCGCATCTACGACGGCATGCACGTGGACGAGGCCGGCCTCCACCGCGCGCTCAAGGCCGCGAGCCACGCGCCCATCGTCCTGTGCCCCAGCCACAAGAGCCATGTCGACTACCTGGTGATGAGCTGGGTGCTGTGGAACCGGGGCTACGCGGTGCCCCTGGTGGCCGCGGGCGCCAACCTCTCCTTCTGGCCCCTGGGCACGTTCTTCCGCCGCTGTGGCGCGTTCTTCCTCCGGCGCTCCTTCAAGGGCGACAAGGTCTACGCCGCGTCCTTCAAGGCCTACGTGCGCAAGCTGGTGCACGACGGCATCCACCAGGAGTTCTTCCCGGAAGGCGGCCGTTCGCGCACGGGCAAGCTGCTGTTGCCCAAGCTGGGCATGTTCACCTGGCAGGTGGAGTCCGTGCTGGAGGGCGCGCGCGATGACCTCATCTTCGTGCCGGTGGCCATCGACTACGAGAAGGTCGTCGAGTCCAGCAGCTACTCGAAGGAGCTGGCTGGCGGAGAGAAGAAGCCCGAGGATCTCAAGGCGCTCTTGAGCACGCCCAAGGTGCTGGCGGCGAGGTACGGCCGCATCCACCTGGGCTTCGATGAGCCCATCTCCCTGCGCGCGTTCATGCAGGCGCGTGGCATCAACCCGGACGAACCGGTGTCGGACGAGCAGAAGAAGGGGCTCGTCCGCGCGCTGGGCAACCGGGTGATGTACGGCATCAGCAAGGTGTCCACGGTGACGCCGCACGCGCTGGTCAGCACCGCCCTGCTCTCGCACCGGCGCCGCGGCCTGACGCAGCGGGAGATGGCGGACCGCATCAACATCCTGCGCCGCATCGCCGTGGAGGAGGGCTCGCCGCAGTCGGTGGAGATGCGCAACGCCCCCAGCAACCCGGAGACGATGGGCCCCATCCAGGACGCCATGCGCACGTTCATCTCCGACGAGATGGTGCGCACCCAGGAAGCGCGTGGCGAGGTCATCTACCAGGTGGAGGAGGCACGCCGCCCGGAGCTGTCCTTCTACAAGAACACGCTGATGAACCTGGTGGCCTCCCGGAGCCTCGTGGCCAACGCCATGCTGGCCAGCGGCAGCCCCGCGCCCTACGACACCGTGAAGGAGCGCGCGCTGTTCCTGTCCCGCCTCTTCAAGGTGGAGTTCATCTACCGGGTGGGCACCACGTTCGACTCCATCTTCGCGGAGACGGTGGAGCGGCTGGAGCGCATGGGCCTGGTGCTCGAGGAGAACGAGACGCTCCGCGTGGCCCCCGAGGCCCACGCGCGTCCGGACCTGGAGTTCCTGGCCGACATGCTGCGCGACTACCTGGAGGCCTACCTGCTGGCGGCCCTGACGCTCCAGGACGTGGCCACCGGCGCCGCGGAGGACCGGAAGTCCTTCGTGAAGATGGCCCTGGAAACGGGCCGCGCGGAGTACCACGCCGGCCGCATCACCGCCTCCGAGTCCCTGGCCAAGGTGACGCTGGAGAACGCGGTGGCGTTCCTCCTGGACCAGAAGCTGCTCATCGAGGCCGACAAGAAGCTGACGCTGGGCCCCGCCGCCACCGAGCAGCAGGCCCGCACACAGCTCGTGGACGACATCCGTGGGTACCTGAAGCGCGGCTGAGCGGCCCTCCTTGGCCCCGTCCGCGCCCGCCTCCGCACGGTTCGAGCCAGGCTGAAGGACATCAAGGTTCGAACACGAGAGGAATAGGAGAAAGCCCGTTGGAAGACGCCCCCCCCAGCGATGTTGCGCCCCCTCCACCAGGGCCGCCCTCTGGCACCCGCTTCAGCACGAGCCCCAAATGGCTCGCGGTGGTGAGCGCCGCGTTTGCACTCGGCGCGTTCATCCTCGTGGGCGGCACCGTCCAGCTCGCGAACCCAGCCTTCGGCATCTGGTTCACCGAACTGGTCGTGTTCCTGGGCCTGGGCTGGGTGATGCTGCGCAACGCGGGCTGGCGCCCTGTCCTCTACACGGGGCTGCGGCCAGCCCCGCGAGCGGCCACCGTCTTCGGCTTCCTCCTGGGCGTGGCGAACTTCTTCGCGTTGGTGGTCCCCATCCAGTTCCTGGCCCAGTCGGTGGCGCCGGAGTGGCTGACGCGGATGTTCGACAGCTCGAAGCTGTTCGCGGATCAGACACCGCTGGAGCTGGCCATCATCCTCACGGGTGTGTCGGTGGCCGCGCCCTTCTGCGAGGAGTTCTTCTTCCGCGGCATCTTCCAGCGAGGCCTCACCCCACCGGCACCCGCGCCCACCACCGCGCCCCTGGTCATCTCCGCCGTGGTGTTCAGCGCCTTCCACCTGGACCCGGTGGGCTTCCTGGCTCGCACGGAGCTGGGCCTGCTCTTCGGGTGGCTCTACCTGCGGACCGGCTCGCTGTGGCCCGCCATTGGCGCCCACGCGGCCAACAACCTGGTGTCCTCGGTGCTCTTCCTGTCCGCCAAGGCACTGGGCACGGATGCCTCCGAAGCGACGTCTGAAGCGACAGACCCCCGCCTGGTGCTCGTGCTCGCCGCGGCGGGCTGGGCGGGCGTGAGCGCCCTGCTCACCTACGCGCGGCGGCAGCCTGGCGTCTGGGGTCCCGGCGCACGCGCCAGCGACGAGGAAGCCAAGGAGCCCGGCCCCACGCCGTCCCTGGTGCGACTGATGCTTCCCTGGGTGGTGGGGGCCACGGTGTCACTGGGCCTGCTGGTGGCCGTGGACTCGCGAGGGTTGGCCCTCAACTTCTACGACGCGCAGCACCCGCTGCCGACGCTGGAGTCCCCCAGGCCCCCGCGCTGCATGCGGAGCGAAAGGCGCTGAGCGCGCTCCGCGCCTCGGCGCGGCGAGGGGAGCTGCCCATGGAGGCCTACTACGAGGAGCGGGAGCGGCAGATTCGCGCGCACCGCATCCAAACCGGGCCAGGGCTGAAGCCCTGACCCGCGCCGTGCCGCTTCAGACGAAGCGGTACGTGCTGACGTGGAAGATGGGACCCACCATGGCGCTGGTGAGCGTGTCCCCGTCCACGCGGCCTTCGGCTTCGATGCGCTGACCGTCCTTCTTCAGCTTCCGGTCCCCGCCAGCGAGCTGGTACGTGGTGCCGTCGTCGCCCTCCAGCACCCAGACGCCCGTTTCGATGTCACGGAAGACGACGCGGCCCGTGAGCTTCATGCGTCCTCCTTCTGGAGCATCGCGCGGGCGATGACGAGGCAGATGACGGTGTTGAAGCCCAGCCAGGGCTTGGCGAGGAACGCGAAGGGCAGCCACGCCAACGCCGGCGCTCCGGCCCAGGCCGTGTAGGCCAGGAAGCCCGCGAAGCCGAGCGCCGGCCCCCATGGCCGACCGCAGCCCCCGCCACTTGATGGCCGGCAGCGACAGGAGCAGCGGGATGAGCGCGCTGTAGAACAGCGGGTTCACCGTCCGGCCCCGGCCGAAGATGATGCGCTCCCAGTCCGGCAGGGGCAGCGACGCCACCTGCACCACGTCTCCCGCGGCCCCCTCAGCGCCCCCGAACCAACCGCGCAGGAAGAAGGCGCCCACCGTCGAGAGCAACAACGGGATGAGGAAGGCGGGCCGCACCAGCACGTTGAGGTAGCCCGGCCGCGCACGGCCTCGCAGCGTCAGCAGCACGAACGCCAGCAGCGCCAGCGCCCAGTACAGCGGCGGCCACTGCGCCAAGCCGCCGCCGCGCAGCGACGCGAGCGACGCCTCGGCGTTGAGCAGGCCGTGGCCGTACTGCTCGCTCCACGCCTGGTCCGCAGACTTCTTCGCGCCCGCGTAGAGGGCCTGCTCCACCTCGTCCGGTCCCTTGGCGCCGGCCGCGTAGAGCATCGCCGCCACCGCCGCGACGTGCGGCGTGGCCATGCTGGTGCCCTGGTAGGACGCGTAGACGAAGCGCGAGACGTCGCGCGGGTCGAGGGTGTTCTGGAGGATGCCCCCTGGTCGCCCCGGCGCTTGTCACCGCCCGGCGCGGCGATGTCCAACTCCTTGCCGTAGGAGGAGTACGGCGCCAGCACACCGTCCGGCCCCACGGCCGACACCGCCACTGCGCCCGGGTACGCCGCGGGGAACTCCACCGTCGCACGCCCGCCGTTGCCGGCCGCGGCCACCACGGTGACGCCCTTCTTGCGCGCGTACTCCACCGCGCTGGCCATCACCTGCGAGTACGCCCCGCCGCCCAGGGACAGGTTGATGACGTTCGCCCCCTTGTCCGCCGCGAAGCGGATGGCGTCCGCGATGTCCGCCGTGTTCCCGCCACCGAAGTGGTTGAGCACCTTGACGGGCATCAGCGTCGCCTCGAAGGCCACTCCCGCCACGCCTTCGCCATTGTTGGTGGCCTGGGCGATGGTGCCCGCCACGTGCGTGCCGTGCCCGTGGTCGTCGTTGGCGTGCGCGTCGTCGTTGACGAAGTCGAAGCCCTTCACGAACTTCACGCCCTGGAGGTCCGGCGCCTGCTTGAAGTCGCCGTGGTCCTCGTACGCGATGCCGGTGTCCAGCACCGCCACCACCACGCCCTTGCCCCGGTTGCGCTCCCAGGCCTTGGGCATGTCGATCATCCGCAGGTTCCACTGCTGCGCGAAGTGCGGGTCGTTCGGCGTGAAACTGGCGCGGACCTCCATCATCGGCTCGGCGGCCTCCACGGCCGGGTGCTGGCGGATGCGCTCGAGCACCCCGTCCACGTCATCCACGCCCACCGCCACCGTGAGGGCCTCGTCGGCGCTCTCCACGGAGTTGAGCTCCAGGTCGACGCCCCAGTCGGCCTCCCAGGCGTCGAACTCCGCCTTTGTCGTGCCGTCCTTGAAGTCCACGACGATGGCGCCCGCCACCACGTCCCGCGCATCGAGCGCCCGCAGGTTCGCGGGGGGAGGCGTGTCCTGCTCACGAGAAGCGGACGCACAGGCGGCCGTCAGCGTCAGGGCCAGCGCCGCGCCACCCAGGGTCCATCGCACCTTCCGCATCAGGCCACTCCTTGAGAAACGAAACACGCGTCTGGAAGACCCCTACGAACGAACGTCACAACGATTGGGTCTGCACCGACAGTCTGGATGTCCCCTCTCCCTGCGTGCAAGGGCGGCAAGGAGGAGAAACGTGAAGAAGTACGATGGTTTGCGATACGACGGTCATCCGCCGGAGAGCCGCCGCAGCCAGGCCGCGACAGCTCGGCCGACCTGAGGAAGGTTCCGCTGGAAGGTAGGCCCGGCATCGTCGATGACCTCCAAGTCGCCTCCCGTCCGAGCGACAGCGGCGGAGACGGCGGCCCGCGGCAGCCGGGTGTCCTCCTCCCCCTGTACCACCAGGAGCGGGCACGTCACCCGGGACAGGACTTCCGGCGCCACCAGGGCCGGGGCCACCAGACACAGGCCTCCCACGGCGCGGTGCTTCGCCTGGAGCGCCAGGGCCACCTGCGCGCCCCCGTGGAGTGACGCCACCGCCAGCGCGTTGGCCCCCGCGTTCTCCAGCAGCATCTGCATGGCGGCCTCCGCGTCCGCCAGCAGCTCCAAGTCCCGCCCCCGCTTGCCCTGGCTGGCCCCCACGCCCCGGTGATTGAACCGCAGCGTCGGAAAGCCCGCGTTCGCCGCCGCCCAGACGAGCTCCGCCGCGATGACGTGGTCCATGCCGCCCCCTTCGTCCGGCCGGGGCGGAATCACGAGCAGCGGCGGCGCCCGGCTTCCCCGGTGCGTGGTGCCCTCCATGACCTCCGACCCCACCGGCACCAGCGTCGCGCGTTCGAGGAACTGACCTTTCTGAACCATGCCCCACCATAAACCCCTCTCCCCTCGCGCGGCCGCGCACACGCACCATCCGACAAGAGCCCACACGCGATTTCACGTCGAATCTTCTCCAACCGGAAACTTCCTGCTGGATTCGAGGACAATGGGGAAACACCCCCAGATTCCGCAGGAGCCCCCCACCCCATGAGCACCATCCAGCGCGGACGGAACAGCATCGCGCAGACCTCCCGCAGCACCGCCGACCGCGTTCGTGGAAGTGGCTCGACCGCCACCAACACCGTGCAGCCTCCCGTGACGGGTGGCGCCGCTCAGCGCGGCGTCGTGGTGGATGGCTTCGACAGCCGCTCCGCGCAGACGCGCGCGGTGGGTGGCGTCTTCACCGCGCCCGCGGGCTCCAAGGACAAGGTCTTCGACGGCAAGCTGGTGGGCGCCGGCGGTCAGACGTTCGAACCGAATACGCCGCTCAACCAGGTCCCCGCCTTCGTTCCGGCGAACAACCCGAACGCCACGGCGACGGTCGTCTACGTCAACGGCATCAGCACCAACAAGGACGGCCAGGCGCGCGAGCTGCAGGCCCTCGCGAACAGCACCGGCATGCGCGCCATCGGCGTGCACAACGCCACGTCCGGAATGCTCGCCGACGTCATCCAGGCCGCGAAGGACAAGCTGAACAAGGGCAAGAACCCCGCGGTCGACTCGCTGTCGGACATCGTCTACTCCGAGCTGAAGGCGGGCCGTGACATCCACCTGATGGGCTACAGCCACGGCGGCCTCATCACCTCGCGCGCGCTGAAGGATGTCGGCAACCGGCTGCGCATCGAAGATGGGATGTCCAAGGCGCAGGTGGAGCAGCTGCTCAGCCGCGTCAACGTGGAGACCTTCGGCGCGGCGGCGACCACCTACCCGGACGGCCCCAACTACGTGCACTACGTCAACAACAAGGACGCCGTGCCTGTCATCTTCGGCCAGGGCAGCAAGGGATGGACGCCGGGCGACCTGTTCCGCGACGCTGGCAAGGGCGCACAGGTCCACCACTTCTCCGAGAAGGGCATGTTCAGCGGCGCCCACTCGCTGACGGAGACGTACCTGAACCACCGCGTCCCGTTCGAAGAGGGCCGCGCCGGCAACTTCTGAGTCACCCTCCCCTAACGGGAGACAGCGGAGGCCACGAGGTGATGAACCTCGTGGCCTCTTGCGTTTCAACCCGCGATTCGCGGCGGGCTACACGGACTGCAGCACGTAGAACTTGAGGTACTTCCCCTCCGGGAACTGCAAGCGCACCGGGTGGTCCGGCGGCTGATAGCGCTCCTCGACGAGCGCCAGGTCAACGCCCGCCTTGAACCCCGCCTCGCGCACCGCGCCCATGAAGTCGTCCGGGCTCACGCGCGCCGAGCACGACGCCGTCGCCAGCAGCCCACCCGGCCGGAGGATGGCCAGTGCCTGCCGGTTGAGGGAGGCGTACCCGTCAATGGCCGCCTGCACCGCGCGCTGGCTCTTCGCGAAGGCGGGCGGGTCCAGGATGATGAGGTCGAAGGTGCGGCCCTCGTCCTTGAAGGACTGGATGATCTTGAAGACGTCCGCCGCCAGGAAGTCGTGCTTCTCCGCGGCGATGCCATTGCGCGTGAAGTTCTCCCGAGCCAGCGCGATGGCGTCCGGGTCCTGATCCACGGAGAAGACGCTGTTGGCCCCGCCCAACGCCGCGTTAACGGAGAAGCCGCCGCTGAAGCTGAAGCAGTTGAGCACGTCGCGGCCCTTGCCCAGCCGCCGGATGAGGTAACGGTTCTCCCGCTGATCCAGGAAGAACCCCGTCTTCTGCCCCTTCCAGGCGTCCACCAGGAAGGTGGCTCCGCGCTCGCGGATGGGAATCAGCTCTGGGGCCTCGTGGCCGTAGAGCATCTTCCCGGAGCCGCGTCCCTCGTCCTCGTCGACGTCGTCGCGGCCGACCTCATCACGGCCGATGATGCCCTTGAGCCCGGGCACGCCCGCCTTCAGCGCCTCGATGAGGAGCGGCCGGTACGGCGTGAGGCCCGCGGAGTACAGCTTCATCACCGCCCAGCCCGCGTACAGGTCCACCACCACGCCCGGCAGGCCGTCGCCCTCGCCATGAATCAGGCGGTAGCTGTCCGTGTCGGTAAGGTCGATGAGAGCCGTGCGCTCGGTCAGGGCCTGACGCACCCGCCGGGTGATGAAGCCCGCATCCACGGTGTCACGCGAGTCGCGCGTGAGCACCCGCACGGCGATGGCCGAGTGCGGGTCGTAATACCCGCGCGCCACGAACTTCCCGTTCTCCGTCAGGTCCACCACGCTGCCGGCCGGAATCTTCGGCACGTGCTCCAGCGCCTTGCGGAACACCCACGGGTGCCCCGCGCGCAGGTGGCGCCCCAGTCCACGCGCCAGCTCCAGCTTCACGACATTCACGGTGTCACTCCTCACGGGCCGCGCCGCGGCCCTCCGGGCCAGGATGGCGCGAGCCAGTTCCTCGAAGCCCCGCCCCTCGGGCGCCCGGGTGATGAAAGCAGGTGGCGCCTCGATGCGGTCCAGAACGGCCCGCACGTTGGCCACGCCGACGCCCAGTCCAAAGGCGGCGAACATCGGGGCGTCGTTGAAAGAATCCCCCGCGTATACATAACGGCCGTCACGCGGGTCCAGCCGTTCGCCCCACGCCGTCCGCGCGAAGCGCCGCGTGGCGCTCAGCTTGTCGAAGCGGCCCAGCCAGCAGTTGATGTGAATCGACGAGCGCACGGCCGTCACGCCTCGCGCCACCAGCAGGGACTCGATGCGGTCCGCCCCCGCGTCCCCCAGGCGGGCCTCCTCGTTGTAGTCCACCGCCAGGTCCACTTCCGTGTACGCGCTGTCCATGGACAGCCGCGCACCGGGCACCAGATTGAGCACCCGGGCCACCTCGGACTGGAGCCGCCGCCGGTTCGCCACCCGCTCCGCCGGCGCCTCCGCGTAGACCTTCCGCAGCCGGCCATGCGCGCCCTTCAGGAAGAACAGGCCACCGTTCTCCACGATGACGCCGTCCACGGGGAGCTGCCGTGCCCAGGCCTCTCCCCAGCCCGCCGGGCGGCCACTCACCAGCACCACGCGCAGGCCCGCGGACGCGAGGCGCTCCAGCGCCCGCACCGTGTCCGAGCGCAGCTTGTGGCCCGTGGTCAGCGTGCCATCCACGTCGGTGAAGACGCCCTCCACGCGGGACAGGTCGGCCTCGCGAAGCGGGCGCGGGACTCGCGCCTTCAAGAGCGCCTTCATCACATCACGTCCAGACCAGCGAGCAGTCCCTGGAAGGTGACGATGGTGGACCGCAGCTCATCGGGCGAGAGCTGGCCCACCTGGAGTTTGCGCGCCTTGCGCAAGAAGGCGTCCAGCTCCGTCGCGCGCCCGTAGAGGGACTGGCCGCTGCCGGCCGCCTCGGCCAGGGCCCGGGCCGCGCCCACGGGGTCAGAGCCCACCAGTGACATGGCGCGCTCCAGCCGGACACCGCACGACGCCCACACCTCCCGGTCATGGATGATGAGCAACTGCCGCTGGTTCACCGCGGACAGGCCTTGGACGAAGGTGTCCAGGGCCTCCACCACCGTCACCAACTCCGCGCAGGAGGGGCTCGGGAGGATGGCCAGGCGGCCGACCTCGGCGCGCATCTCCACGATGTGCCGCTTGTCCTGCGCGCGCAGATTCCGGTAGGCGGCCGTGCGCCCGAAGGCGTCCATTTCCGTCTGGAGCTGCTGGGCATTCCACTGCACGTCCTGCGCCTCCGCATCGCGGACCTTCTTCAGGCGCGCGGTGAGGATGCGGCCCAGGTCGGCGGTGATGGCGCGGACCGTTACCGCGGCCTTCACCTCCGCCGCGTAGCCCGGCACCACCTGGGCCCGCGTTGCCTCGCCCAGGAGGCTCGCCGACTCGAACACCAGGTTGCTCATTTGCTCGCGGAACCGGGCGCGGATGCGCTGCACTTCCGCCAGCAGCGTCCACCGGTCGCTCATCACCGACGGGTTGCGCATGGCCTCGCCCAGTTGGGTGATGCCCTGGGCAATCTGGCTCATCGCCTCCTGGAGGATGCCGACGGGGGCCTGCGTGCTCGCGCCGCCCGGGGACGGCACGGGGAACTCTTCCCGGATGACGTTCAGCAGGCCGTTGACGTCTATCACCGTGTCACGGATGACGGGCGCCATCTCTTCCCACAAGGAGAGGTCCGGCGAGGAATCCACGACGGGCGTTTCGTACCGCACCAGGTCGAGGTCGCTCAGCCGGGAGATGGCGTGCGCGGTGGCGACGTACACCTTGCGCAGGCGGCCGGCGAACGCCGGATCCGGATGGGACTGGAGGATTTCTTCGAGCCTCGGGGACAGCGAGGCCTGGGGGGTCTCAGCGGCTTCGGACACGGGTGTCACACTCTAGCGCTCGACTTCCGCGCGGGGGAGTTCTAGCACTCGCATGCGGGCCATGCCGCTGGCTTGGGAGCGCTACGGGATGATTCAGGTCTGTCTTGTGAAGGACGGTCAACTTCTCACCGGTGGTGAAGAGCTGCTGGGCGAGGAAGGCCGGAAGTGGATCGACGTCCTTCATCCGACCGAGGAGGTGTTGGCCCGGCTGGCCGCCCAATTCGGTCTGCACAAGCTGGCCGTGGAGGACTGCCTCCACCTGGACCAGCGACCCAAGCTGGAGGAATACCCCAACCACCTGTTCGTCGTCCTCCAGGGATTCACCGTCACGGGCAAGGACATCTGCGAGGTGACGTTGCACGAGCACCACTACTTCCTGGCGAAGGACTGGCTCATCAGCGTCCACGAGCTCCCCTTCGCGGGCCACGACACGGTGATGCGCCGCGTGAAGGACGACCCGCAGGCGACGCTCATCCGCGGGACCGACTTCGTCTTCTACATGCTGGCGGACACGCTGGTGGACGCACAGTTCCCCATCCTCGACGCGTTCAGCGACGAGCTCGAGGACCTGGAGGTCGCCATCTTCGAGAAGCCCGAGAAGTCCCACCTGCAACGCATCTTCGCCTTGAAGCGGATGCTGGTGACGCTCCGGCGGGTGCTGTCGCCCCAGCGCGACGTGGTGGGCCTGCTGTCCCGGAGAGGCATTCCCCATGTCCACGAGAAGACGACGCTCTACTTCCGCGACGTGTACGACCATCTGGTGCGCCTGTACGAGCAGATTGATACCGGGCGCGACATCATTGGCAACGCGATTGACGGCTACCTGTCCATGGTGGCGAACAAAACGAACGATATCTCCAAGCAGCTCACCATCTTCGCCACCATCTTCCTGCCGCTGTCCTGCATCGTCGGCTTCTTCGGGCAGAACTTCGACCGGCTCTACACGAACGGCGCCTGGTACCTGATGTGGGCGTCGATTCTCGGGCTGCCGGTGGGGATGGTCTTCTGGTTCAAGCACAAAGAGTGGCTCTGACAGTTCCGCGAGGAGAGGAAACATGCTGACCGTCACCGTGGATGGCGTCCCCCTGCACTACCGGGACGAGGGCAAGGGCCCCCCCGTGCTGCTGCTGCATGCGTTTCCGCTGAATGGCAGCACCTTCGACAAACAGGTGAAGGCGCTGTCGGGGCGCTACCGCTTCATCATCCCGGACATCCGAGGCTTCGGTGAGAGCGCGTTGGGCGAAGGCCCCACGGAGATGTCCCGCATCGCGCGTGACGCGCTGTCGCTGCTGGACGCGCTGAATCTGGACACCGTGGTGGTGGGTGGAGTGTCCATGGGGGGCTACGCCGCCATGGCCCTGCTGCGCGAGGACGCGGGGCGCGTCAGCGGGCTGGTGTTGATGGATACGCAGGCCACCGCGGACGACGCGGAGGGCAAGGCGCGCCGGGAGACCTCCGCGGCACAGGCGCTGGAGGTCGGCGTGGAACCCATCATCCAGGCCATGCTTCCCAAGATGGTGGCCGCGGAACCGGACTCACCGGTGGCCCAGGAAGTGGCGGCACTGATGCGCGCGGCCTCCCCGCGAGCGTCGCGGCCGCGCTGCGCGGCATGGCCCTGCGTCCGGACAGCAAGGACATGCTGGCGCGGTACGCGGGCCCGGCACTCGTCATCGTGGGCGAGCACGACGCCCTCACGCCGCTGGCCAAGGCGAAGGAAATCGCCGGACTCATCTCCGGAGCGAAGCTGGAGGTCATTCCGGATGCGGGGCACCTGGCCAACCAGGAACAGCCCGAGCGGGTCAACGCCGTGCTGGATGCCTTCCTGACGTCGCTTCAGGGGCCCAGCGCCTGAGTGCAGACTGGTGGCACGCCGTGGCCCATGCGAGCATGCGGGCTGGACATTCCAGTCCGCTGCCGCCGAGGGTGCCGTGGACCGCATGCATCTGAAGGACGTCGAGGACCGCGAATCCGATGGCCACTACGGCCGGCTGATTCGCATGGCCCGAGAGGTAGGCTCTCCCGTCCCGCAAATCTGGCACCTGTTCGCGTACAAGCCGCGATTGGGCGAGGCCCTGTCCCGCTTCACCCATGAAGTCATGCGGGGCCCTTCCCCGCTGTCGCCCGGACTGAGAGAGCTGATTGCCGCGTACACGTCGCGCGGCAACCAATGCTTGTTTTGAACGGGCTCTCACGCCGCGGTCGCGGCGGAACTGCTGGGCAATCCCGACCTGGTGAAAGCGGTCCTGGAGGACGTGGCGACAGCCCCCATCTCCGAGGCCGAGAAGGCCCTCTTTGCCTTCGTGGACACCCTCAACCACCGTGCGGCGCAGGTGGGACGGGAGGACATCGCACACTTGAAGGACGCCGGGTGGACAGACGAAGCCCTCTTCGACACCGTGACGGTGTGCGCGCTCTTCAACTTCTACAATCGATGGATTGACGGCACCGGCGTGCAGGACATGCCCGCGGAGATGTATCAGCGCAGCGGGAAGCGGATGGCCGCCACAGGCTATGCGCCGCCGCCACCCGCGAAGCCCGAGGAGTAACACCGCCGCGCGAGCGCTCAGCGGCGATGCTTCCGCTGGGCGGCTTCGAGGACGGAGTCCTTGAGGAGATAGCCGAATCCGGCGTTTCGCAGGCGGAGGGACAGGTCGCTGACCGTGGTGCGCAAACGCTCCGCCGTGTCCTCCAGATGCCAGTCGCACTGGGCAAGCTGTGACAGCAGGTAAGCCCGGCGCGTCTGTGCCGCCGACAAGCGATACGTCTTGAGGTACTCCAGGGTGCCGTCCGTACCGACGATGGCCTCGCCGATGTGGTTCTCCTCTGCCGGGTCCAGCGAGGTGTGGAAGCGCTGGAGGAGAAAACCGCCCGCCTTGTAGACACGGGTGGACGACACGCTGGCACCGAAGAGGCTCCCGGCCATGAAACCGTGGAAGTCGGCCCAGTCCTGGCGCATGCGGTGTACCTCGTTGCGCAAGTCCTCCAAGCTGGATACCCGAGCGTCATCCAGGGTGAGCCCCAGTTCGGGCGCGTCCCCCAGGAATCCATACTGGAGCAGCAGGTCGCCATAGAAGTCCTCCACCAATGTCCTGTGGAGCGCGCGGTAGTCATCCGGGTGCGCGACGACGAAGGCCGACAGCAACACGTCCGCCTTGAACAGCAGCAGGCCCACCTGCTGCGGATGGATTTCGAAGGTGCGCAGCGCCCCATCCAGCATGGGCGAAGCCCACCCAGGGACCGAGCTCTCGGAGCGAGGGTCCAGGCCTCGCGAGAGGCCCTCGCGTGAATACTCGGCCCAGGCAGTCTCTGGCCCACCGAACTGCAAGGACAGGAAGCCCTCCATCGCCAAATGCAACGGGAGCATCCGAAGCTGGCGGCGGTCTTCACGGTGCACCATCCGGTGCAGCAGCCGGATGGAGAAGGGGCCCGCCTTCAGGCGCTTCCCGTCCTCGGGTTGCAACTGCGTTCCATAGACGGCTTCCGCCTGGCGGTTTCCCCACGTCATGACCAGGCCGTGAGGAACATACGAGATGTACTTGAGGCCAGGCTCTTTCAGCCCACCCTTCACCGAGACGACCGCGGCCACGTCATCGTACGTCCGCAAGGTCATGCGGAGGTCGCCACGCACCTCGTCCCTCAAGACTGGCACCAGCCGGATGCCGCCCCAGACCTGAGACTGAGCCAACCGCAAGCCCGCGGGCTCCAGCCGTTGAATGAGCCGTGCGTCCGTCATGATTCGCCCTCCTCCGCCGGCGGCGCATCCTGACGGCGCCCCTCGTCATGGCCCTGCGAGCCCCCAGCGTCTCGCTGCAACATCGCGCCCACGCGCGACGCGAGGTAGGCCTCCAGCTCGGAGAGCGACGCCACCCCCTCCGCGAAGCGCGCGAAGCCCAGCACCGTGGGCACGTCCTCCGCGTCCCTGACCCCCACCGTGGGCACGGCCGCACCGAAAGAACGGGGGGCATACCCCTCCGAATCGAACACCGGATTGACGTGGACCAACGCCGTGTGGCGCTCCGGGTCGAGCTTCGAGCGGAATACGCGCGTCAGCTCGGCCACCGCCTTGGGCGGGTCATTGTCGTAGCCGTCGGAGACGATGACCACCAGGTCGGCGCCCCAGGCCAACGCCTCCAACAACGGCGTGGCGATGTCCGTCTGCCCTCGCGCACTGACGAGCAGCGGCTCCTCCACAGGGCACGTCCACCACGCGCGGTACTCCCGGGCGGCAGCGGACAGCAGGTAGTGCGTGGCCAGTGCCACACCGAGCGGACGGCGGCGCTTCTCCAGCGACCCGGACGACGAATAGCTGTTGTCCAGAATCGCGGCCACCCGCTGCAACGGCGACGGGGCCCTGCGCAGGACGCGGGCCGCGGCTTGCGCCAGCGCGGCGTGCAGCTCCGCGTGGCGCTCCCGGCGAACGTCCGGCGACAGGGCCAGGACATACAGCGCCAGCTTCGTCAGGGATGCCCGCCCCAGGTCCACCGGGGGCGGCGTCCCGCGCTCACGCGCCGCGGATTCTTGCAGGCGCAGGCGCTCCGCCGCCGTGAGGCGCGGCTCGATGCGCCGGAGGAACACCTCGCGGGAGATGCCGTGCTTCACCGCCAGGCCCTCCGCCACCGTGTACGGCAGCTCGTACAGGGCCTCGTGGGTGTAGTGCGCGCGGCGAAAGGTCTCCAGCAAGGGCTGGGTGAAGGAGCGCTTCTTCCAGCCTCGGAAGAGGAACGGCCCCAGCTCTCCCTCCAGCTTCAGGTGTCCGTGGGACACGGCAGCGCGCAGCTTGGAACGGTACTTCACGGCGTCGAAGGCCAGGTTGGCGCGACCGTGCACGAAGTCCCGAGCAATCGCACGCGCCCGGCGGTTGTTGATGCGCCGGCCGCGCAGGGACTCCAGGACTCGGAAGGCCCGCTGGGGCGGCAGGGCGCGCAGCGCGGCGGCAATGAGCGCGCCCTCCTCCGCCTTGTCCCGGGCATCCGCTGGGCTGCCACTGGCGAGCAGGTTGAGGATGATCTGCGCTTGATTGAAGTGGTTGATGCCCGCCGCGAGCGTCCGTGCATACAGCCGGCGGTAGTTCCCCAGGATGTACTGGTGCAGGAACTCGATGGAGACGGACTGGCCGCGCGCGTCGCCGTAGAACTCCCGCTGCCCCGTGCAGGAGAAGCAGGCGTTGACGAACATCACCAGGTCTTCGCGGGCGACCTGCTCGACTCGGGCTTCCGCCAGTGCGGCCATCGTGTGCACGTCCTCCCCGGGCACCCGGGCTTGGGAAAGGAAGCGCCGCTCGGGGAAGAGTGAAACGACCGCGGGTCAGGCTCCAAAGGCTTGAATCGGAAGTCGCATCGGAGTCCCGCGAGCGGCGCGCCGAGGCTACCACACGATTCGAGGCGAGGGACCTGACACCCCGGCCAGCGCCAACCTCAGGGCTGGCACGTCACCTGGCTATTTTCCACCGTGCAGGCGGAACAGGTCGCCGTCTCCGTCAACACGCCCTGGCGGCACTCCAACACGGCCTGGCCGTCCGCGCGGCACAGTCCCGTGCCCTCGGCGCTGGAGGCACAGGCGTCTCCCGCGACGTTGTTGGACGTATCACACCGCACGGCCTCCGACGTTTCACTGCAGCCCAGAGGACCCCGGCAGGGCAGCTCACGCCAAGTGCCGCCCCGGCACTCGAGCGCCAGCACCCGCTCCTGACAGACGAAGCCGCCTCCGTCGCAGTCGCCTCCCGCGCTCGGGCCACAACCAGCGAGGAGCAGAGAGCCAACCAACGGGACGAGTGCGAGAAGTGAGCGGTTCATGGGCACCAGCCAATATTTCGAGCGTCCCGCCGCCGGTCAACCACCCAGTGTCTCCTGGAAGAAACGACGGAAGTTTCCACCCATGACGCGTTCCACCCAGGACGGTGGATGGCGGCGCAACAGCGCCTCGGTGAGCAAAGGCAACCCGGTGACATCCTTCATGCCACGGGGAAGCGGCACCATTCCGTCGTAGTCGGAGCCCAACCCCACCCCGCCCTCCCCCATGACGTCCACGGCGTGCTCGATGTGCCGAACCACGTCATCCACGGTGTCACCGCCCAGATAGACGGGGGCGAAGATGATGCCCACCACCCCGCCCCGGTCTGCGATGAAGCGCAGGGATTCGTCGGAGAGGTTGCGCCAGCCGCCGCCCGCCGCGCGAACGCCCGTGTGCGAGCAGAAGAACCGGACCGAGGGGTGGGTGAAGAGATCCTTGAGGGTGGACTCCGAGGCGTGCGCCACATCCACGCTCATGCCCAGCCGGGCCATCTCCTCCATGACATCCCGGCCCAGCGGTGTGAGGCCCCGGTTGCCCATCATCGGAAAGGAAGAGCCGCCCAGGTCGTTGTTGGACAGGTGGGTGAGGCCCATGAAGCGCACCCCACGCTGGTGAAGCTCCGACAGACGCGCCACCTGGCCTTCGATGGCGTGCCCCCCTTCCACGCCCAGCACCGCGGACAGCCGCCCCTGCGCGAGGTTGTCCTCCAGCATGGCGCCGGTCGTGGTGATGCGGGCGGCATCCCCGGAGCGCGCACAGAAGGACGCCATCTGATCAATCTGCCAGAGCGCCCGGGTCCACTCGCTCGCCCGGGCCTCGCGGGGCCACCCACGCCACGCTGCGAACACCGGGAAGCCTCCGATGAAGGGGAAGCCCCGGGTGACGATGGTGAAGCACTGGAGCTTCACCCCCGCCTCCCGCAGGCGGGGGAAGTCCACATGCCCCTCTTCAGAGCGTTCACACAGGTCGCGGTTCCACATGAGGGAATCCGCATGGCCGTCCGCGATGCACCACCGCTGGTGGAACTCTTTCACGTCACCCATGCGCGCAAGTCTGCCCACCCGCGTGCGCGAAACAAGCACCACCCGCGTCCCGGTGCTCACTCAAGGTCCCTGCCCCGCCCCCTGTGCCCCCGCCGTCACTCAAGACCCCGACCCGGATGTCGTGCGCGGCGGGGCCTCTGGACGTACGGAGTCCTCCCAGCGCAGCACATCCGCCATCTGGCGGCGGCAGCGGGCGTCGCGGCGGACCTGGGTGGCCTCCCGCATGGCTTCGGTCGGTCCGTAGGCGTACCCCTGACCGGCCAACACGGCGCGCAGGGCGTCCGCCAGTTCCTGCCCGGACTGGAAGCGCTCTGAGGGATCCCGGCGCAAAAGCCGGCCGAGGATGGCCCGCATGGCCGGGGACAATCCCTGGGTGGCGCGTTCCACATGCGCCGGAGCCAGACACGCCATGCGCGCGGCCATCAAGGGCGCGGGCAGCCAGCTGGGCACCTCCGCCAGCAGCACCTCCGCGTCAGGCAGCGGCCCCGCGGCAAGCGCGGCCCGCTCCACGTCCTCCAGATCCAACAGGTGCAAGCCGGTGAGCACCTCCAGCAGCACCACGCCCAAGGAGAACAGGTCGGCGCGTCCGTCCAGCGGCATTCGCGCCAGCGCTTCCGGTGAGGCGTAGGCCAGGTCGCCCCGGACGACATGGGTCTCCGTGACAATGCGCCCCGGCAGCTTCGCCCAGGCCATGGCGAAGTCAGACAGCTTCACATGGCCCCGCGCGTCCAGACGCAGACTCCGCGGCGACACATCCCGGTGGACGATGCCCAATGGACGGCCCCGGGCGTCTTCCAGCGTATGGGCATGGTGCAGCGCATCCGCCACTTCCGCGCCCACGTAGGCGGCGAACGCTTCCGAGAAGGGCCGGCGCCGCAGGGCCGCGTAGCTGATGAGCGTCTCCAGGGACTTTCCGTCCACGTGCTCCATGACCAGGTGGGGCAATCCTTCATGCACCCGCACCAGGAACACCTGCACGATGGCCGGGTGGCTGAGCCGCATCAGCAGCTTGACCTCTTCGCGCAGGCGCGCGCGACCCTGCGCGTCTCCGACGTCCTGCAAACGTTTGATGAGCACGAGGTCGCCGGGGACGCCCGCATAGTGCCGCCGGGCGAGCAGCAGCTCTCCGGAGCCCCGTGCCCCGAGGTAGCGGATCAACTCATACGCCGTGGCCCCGGTGGTGAAGAGAATGAATGGCTTTGAAGCGGGCGGCTCTGGGGGGTGAGTGGACATCTCGGGTGATGCCTCCTGAGCAGGAAGTCCTCCCCTGGGTTGGGAAGGCGTGAGAAAACCTCACGCATCCCTCCTACCACCCACGTCCGACACACCCTTCCAACCTCCCAGAACGGATTCAGGGAAAAAAGGAAACGGCCCCCGCCGAAGCGGAGGCCGTCTCTGAGCGGTCCGTGAGGAAACGAGCCGCCCGCTGCGCTCGACGCGTTGACTACTACTTCTTCTTCTGCACCGGCTGCGTCACGGTCAGCTCGCGCACCACCATGTCCTTACCGTCCCGGACATACGAGGCGCGGACCTGGGCACCCTCTTCGATGTCATCCAGCTTCAGCGGCTGGTTGTTGTGCAGGATGCGCGTCTGGTCGTTCGTCTTCAGCTCGAGCTGCTTGTTGTTGCTGGTGTCGACCACGGTCAGCTCATCGTTGCCAGTGGAGAGCACGCGGCCGCTGACGCTGCTCGCGGCAGCGGTGGCACCCGCCGCGCCGGAGCCACCCAGGGCCATGTCGTCATTCAGGTCCGTCCGGCGATCAGCCTCGGCCTCGGCCAGGTCCTGGCGCTCGTCCTGGACGTCCTGCTGCGCGCTGGCGATCTCTTCGGCGGCCTCACGCTGCGTCCCAGCGATGTCCTCCTGGGCCTCCATTTGCGTGCTGGCGATGTCCTCCCGCGCGTCCTGACGAATCTCCGCCGTCTCCTGCTGCGCCTCCACCTGAGCCTCGGCGACGTCCTGGCGCTGCGACTCGACGTTGTCGCGCTTGCTGCAGCCAGTGACGACCAATGACATACCCGCAACCGCAGTGACCGCCATCATGAGCTTGCGCATTTGTTCCTGCTCCTTTCACGTGGAATCGGGAGAAGGTTTCCCCCTCACTCACTTGCGGCCGAGAGAGCGTTTCCCCCGGCGTTGGGCAGAAACTGGGTGCTCCCCCCTCCCTTGAACAGGGGTTGTCTGGCGCACACGGATGCCTTAGGGGCACACGGCGGACCACGGAACGCATGGCCGCCTGCCTGCCCTACCAGGGAACAAGGGCAGAAAACGGAGATACCGGGCCCAGCCGCAAGAACGGCTAGAGACCGCCGTCCGCGCACAGCGGCGCGCCTTCTCGCGCCCACCGCGCGATGCGCTCGCGCTCCTGTGCCGTCGGCATGGGTACCGGACTCCCTGGCGGCGGCATGTCCTGGAACACGTACGCGCGCGCCTGGATTCGCGCCGCCATCGCGTGCGCACCTGGGATACCTCCATCCTCGGGCGCGTAGTAGTCCAGGCGGAATGACGTCACGCCGCTGTTGCTCGCATCGGCGCCGTGGCACGAACTCACGCAGCTCGCCGCCAAGATGGGCTGGATGTCCTCGCACCACGTCGGCACGGGCCCCGCGTCACCGCCATCCGGCACTCCCGGCAGTCCCAGCACTTCACAGGTGCGCCCTTCCCCTGGCCTCGCCGCGACACAGACGTACGGCGGCGGGCAATCCCGTGCGTCCTCACACGTCTTGCCCGTGAAATCGATGGCGTCCAGCGTGCACGCCATGGCCACGCAGACGGAGAAGGATGCGCTCGCGAGAAGTCTCTTCATGGGGCGTGTGGCCGGTATCTCAATTCCCTCCGGCCGTGTCACACCACGCCCCCGTCATCCTGGGAGGCACTGCCCGCATCCGGCCCGCCGTCCAGCGAACGAGCCTGCCCCCGAGTATTCCTGTGACGGTAGCGGGCGTACGGGTCAGCGAGCGCGTTGACAGCGCGGAGTCACCCTTGTAGTGCGTGCCCAGGTCCCGTCGTCGCAAGGAGCCGTGAGGCCATGCAGGTCTGGGTCAACGGAGAGACGCACGAGGTGCCGGAAGGCACCACCCTTTCGGCGCTGCTGGAGTCGCTTCAAGTGGGCGGCCCCGGCGTCGCCGTGGAAGTGAACGCGGAGGTGGTGCGCCGCGCCCGCCACCCCGAACACCACCTCCAGGCGGGAGACCGCGTGGAAATCGTCACATTCGTCGGCGGCGGCTAGCCAGGAGTCCGCACATGAGCATCCAGGACAAGCCTTTCACCATCGCCGGAGTGACGTTCAGCTCCCGGCTCATCCTCGGCACGGGGAAGTATCCCAGCCACGACATCATGCAGCGCTGCCACGAGTCCTCCGGCACGGAGATGGTGACTGTGGCCGTGCGCCGCCTGGACCTCAAGGCCACGGGCGAGGCGTCGCTGATGAACTGGATTGACCGCAACCGCCTGCGCCTGCTCCCCAACACGGCGCTCTGCTACACGGCGGATGACGCGGTCCGCACCTGCCGGCTCGCCGAGGAGCTGGGCATGAGCAAGTGGGTGAAGCTCGAGGTGCTCGGCGACGAGAAGACGCTCTACCCGGACGTCGAGGAGACGGTGAAGGCGGCCCGCATCCTGGTGAAGGAGGGCTTCACCGTGCTGCCCTACACCAGCGACGACCCCATCACCGCCCGCAAGCTGGAGGACGCGGGCTGCGCGGCCGTGATGCCGCTGGCGGCGCCCATCGGCAGCGGCCTGGGCATCCGCAATCCGCACAACATCCGCCTCATCCTGGAGACGGTGAAGGTCCCCGTCATCGTGGACGCGGGCGTGGGCACGGCGTCCGACGCGGCCATCGCCATGGAGCTGGGCGTGGAGGCGGTGCTGATGAACACCGCCATCGCCGGCGCGCAGGACCCGGTGCGCATGGCCGTGGCCATGAAGAAGGCGGTGGAGGCCGGCCGCGACGCGTACCTGGCGGGCCGCATCCCGCGAAAGGCCTACGGCTCCGCGTCCAGCCCGATTGACGGGCTCGTCCACCACTGACGGCCGGGGGCGCACGGTGGTGCCTTCCACCCTTCCCCGGCTCGTCGTCATCACCGACTGGCGCCTGCCGTCCGAACGGCTGAGGTGGGCGCTCGCCCGGGCGCTCGACGCCGGGCCCGAGGTGGCCGTCCAGCACCGCCACCCCGAGGCCACCGGGCGCCGCTTCCTCGACGAGGCGCGGGAGCTGGCCGCGTTGTGCCACCCACGTGGCAACCCGCTCTTCATCAATGGGCGTATCGACGTGGCGCTGCTCGTCGGCGCCCATGTCCACCTTCCCGCCCATGGCCCTTCTCCCATGGACGTCCGCCCGCACCTTCCCGCCGGGAGGTGGATCAGCGCCGCCGTGCATGACGTGGCGGAGGCCCATGCGGCCCGAGGCGCGGACCTCGCCTTGGTGAGCCCGGTGTTCGCTCCCGGTTCCAAGCCGGGAGACACACGGCCTCCCCTCGGGCCGGAGGGGTTCAGCGCCCTGGCCGCGGCGTTGCCCTGCCCCGCGCTGGCCCTGGGCGGAATCACCCCCGCGCGCGCGATGACGCTGCCGGACGCGGCGGGCTTCGCGGTCATCTCGTCCGTCCTGGAGGCCGACGACCCGACGGCGGCGGCTCGGAGCCTGCTGGCCGCGTGCGCCGGGCAGGCTATGCTGCGCACCCCGTGAGCTCCACTCCCGCTGCCGCTGCGCTGCGCCCCCTCGCCATGGGGGAGATGATTGACCGTGCCGCCACCTTCTGGCGCTCCCACCTGAAGCCCCTCTTCCTGCTGAGCTTCGGCTTCACGCTGGTGAACTACATCGTGACCAAAGCGACGTTGGTGATTGGTCAGCGATTAGCGCCACTGCTCTACATGGGAGACGCGGAGTCGCGCGCCCAATTGGACCCGGCGGTCATGCTGCCGCAAGCGAGCATCACCATTGCGCTGTGGATGGGCCTGTTCCTGTTCCTCGTCTGGGCGTACTGGCTGGCCACCCTGGCCGCGTCCCGCTACGTCCTGACCGCCCAGTTGGGAGAGCCGGTCCGCCCCGCGGATGCACTGCGCCGGAGCTTCTCGCGGCTGGGCACTCTGACCGGGGTGTACCTGCTGTCGCTCGGCTGGTCCGCGCTGGTGACGATGGCGCTCATGGTGCCCGGGCTCATCCTCGCGGTCATCGGCATCGCCGTCGGAGTGGCCTCCGGTTCCAACACCCTGGCCGTCGTGCTGGGCGTGGTCGGTACGGTGCTCGCGTGCCTGGGACTGCTGGCCGCGGCGCTCTGGTACATGCTGCGCTTCCTGCTGGTGCCCCCGGTGCTGGCCATGGAGGACCTGGGCGCCTGGGAGACGTTCCGGCGCTCCGGTCAGCTCCTGTCGGGCCGCGTGGAGCCGGGCTTCATGGGACGGGTGATGGTGCGGGCAATGATTCTCTTCACCGTGGTGAGTCTCATCCTCATCTCCGTCCAGCTCGTCTCCGGGTTGCCCTCGTGGCTGGTGATGATGCCCTACGGCAGCCCTTTCGACCCGGGGACCATGGCCCGCACGCCGCAGTTGCTGCTCGTCCCGGTGGAGCTGCTGCAAACGGTGGCGCAGTCCTTCTTCACGCCCATCAACTTCGTCTTCTGCGCGCTCTTCTACCTGGACATGCGCGTGCGTCGCGAAGCCCTGGACCTGGAGCATCAGCTCAACACGATGACGCCCGCCATTTGACGACGCCCCCCGGACTCCACCGTGCCGAGCCTGCCCCTCCTCCTGCTGCTGGCCTCCCTGCCCTGCGCCGAGCGCGAGGACATCACCCAGGACCTGCGCGAGACAGCCGAACACCGCCCGGCCGGGTTCGCCGATGAAGTGAGCACGCTGTCAGCACGCCTGGGCGGAATCCCGCTGCCTCCCGCTCAGGTTGGGGACACCTCGCCCGAGCGCGCGGAGCAGATCGCGCGCTTCCTGAAGGAGGCCTGCGACGTCCAGGCGTTGGCGAACAGCCCCAGCGCCGTCCCGCCCCCACCGACAGAACCCGAGCGGCTGGAGGCCATTCTCGACCGGCCCGAGTTCGCCCGCGCGCGCCAACGGCACGGCGATGCGTTGAAACGCATCATGCGGGAGGTGACGGCGTGGCTGGAGGGCCTCTTCGAATCCCGGGAGGCCCAGGGCTTCGCGGTGGCCACGCGCGCGGTGATGCTAGGGCTGGCGCTCGCGCTCATCCTGTGGAGCGTGCTCCGGCTCCGCTCGCGGCGTGGACGCAAGGCGGCGCATGTCTCCGCCTCCTCCGCGGCGAACGCGGAGCCGTTGGTCCTGGACTCTCCGGCCGAACACCTGCGCAGGGCCCGGGCGGCGCTCTCCACGGATGCACGCGAAGCCATCCGGGAAGGGTTGTTGAGCCTGCTGTCCTCACTGGAGGAGCGGCGGCTGGCCCGGCCAGACCGTGTGCGAACGAACCGTGAGCTGGCGGCGGAGCTGCCCGGCCGCGGCGCGTCCGCGACGCTGGTGCGCGAGGTGGAGCGGCTAATGGGCTGGTACGACCGGACCTTCTATTCGCTCGCGCCGGTGGCGCCGGAGGAAGCCGCCCGCTTCGTCACCGAGGTCGAGTCGCTGAATGGAACCCTGGCCACGGAGGGCGCACGGTGACGAACACCCGGGCCGTCGTCTTCTTCGGAGTGCTCATCGCGCTGGCCCTGGCGGTGGGCCTGTCCACGCGCACGGACGCGCCTGACTCACCGGTGCCCACTGTGGAGAACACGGCGCCGCAGGGTGCTCGCGCGCTCTATCTGTACCTCCGCGAGGGGGGCCGCGCCGTGGACACGCTGCTGACGCCGCTCGAAGCCATTCCCCCTGACACGCGCACCCTGGTGCTCGCGGCGCCCGAGGGTCGGCCCGTGACGACGGAAGAAGTCACCGAGCTGGAACGCTTCGTCCAGGCAGGCGGGACGCTCGTGTACCTGTCGCCCCGCGAGTTGGGGAAACATCAAGCGGCGCTCGAGGGATGGCTGCATCTGGAGTCCGGGCTGATGCTACCCGCCAGCAGCCGCGGCCTGGACTCGACGCTGTCCGACGTGGGCGGGACCACCGTGGATGTATGGCTGCCCGTGGGTCCCCTCCACGGACTCTCCCAGCTTCGAGTCTCCCAGGACCGGGGCCTCCGCATGGGCCACGATGACGCCGTGCCCGTCGCCGGCATGGGCGGCGCGGTGGCAGTGTGGCGCAGGGCCCTGGGCAAGGGCGAGGTGTACGTGCTGGCCGGCTCGGACCTGCTGGAGAACCGGCGCCTGGAGCTGCTGGACAACCTGCGCTTCTGGGAAGCGCTGGCTGCCCGCGGGCCCCTGCTGTTCGACGAGTACCACCACCAGCTCGCGCCGCCGCCCCCCTTCTCCCGTGGAATCTGGGTCTTCACGGCGCAGGTGCTGGCGGTGGGTCTGCTCTACGTCGTGTCGCGAGGCACACGCTTCGGAGCGCCGCGCCCGCTGCGCGTGGAGCGCCACCGGTCCGTGCTGGAGTACGTGCGCAGCATGGGCTGGCTGATGCGCCGCGCGAAGGTGGAGAAGGAGTTGCTACCCGAGCTGGACCAGGCCCTGCGCCAGCAGATGCAGGAGCGCCTGGGCATCCCCGTGGGCCTGTCGGACGAGGACGCCGCGCGCCTGATGGAACAGGACGGAGGCGTCTCCGCCACCGAGTACCTGGAGGCGAAGGCCGACCTTACGCGGACTCACGCGCAGCCCACCGTGGCACCGGCGGACTATGCGCGGGTGGCCCGCCGCTACGCCCACCTGGAGCGGGCGCTGGCGGGCCGCGAAGCCCGCGCCTAGGTGGGCGGTACGTCAGAGCGCCTTGCCGTCCGCCATGAGCGCCGCGCCCACGTGGTGGCGAATCTCATCCACGCGCGCGTCCCAGCTTTCGCCGAAGATGCGCTCGGCGCGCTCGCGGTTCGGACCGGGTCTGTCCGCCAGACACTCGTCCACCTTGCGCACGAAGTCCTCGGTGTCCTTGGCAATCTTGCAGAGCCCCACCTTGCGGACCTCCGGCAGGTCCGTGGACACCACGGGCAGGCCGGACGCCAGGTACTCACGCACCTTGAGCGGATTGGCGTTGAGCGTCAGCTCGCTGACCTTGAACGGCATCAGCGCCACGTCGAATGCCTTGCTGTAGCCGGGCAGGTCCGCGTACGGCTTGCGGCCCAGCATGTGGATGTTCGGCTCGGCGCGCAGCGCGGAGTCGTCACAGTCCGGCGTCGTCTTGCCGATGATGACCACCGAGCCTTCCGGGTGGGCGCGGGCCGTGGCGATGATGGCCTCCTGGTCCACCCAGTCCGCCACCAGCCCGAAGAAGCCGATGATGGGCTTGGGCAGACGGGCGATGTCCGCGGGAATCGTCGTGGCCGGGTCGCACGCCTTCACGAAGTGGGTGAAGTCGGTGCCATGCCGCACCAGCACCGTGCGCGGATTGACGCGGGCCTTGTTCTCACGCAGCCGCTCGGCGGAGGTGATGCAGAGGTCGGCGCGCTTGAGCAGCCGCTCCTCCAGCTCCGCGATGTGGCGGCCATTGGTGTCGCTGAAGGCGGCGAACTCGTCCACACAGTGGTAGATGACGAACTCCTCGCCCAGCGTGCCGGACACCGGCGCGGACGCGGGCAGGAAGCTCCAGGAGATGGGCTTCTGGAAGCCCAGCTTCTTCATCGCCCGCAGCACCTGGAGCCGCAGCAACTGCCGGTTGGCGCCGCGCACCAGCTCCGAGCCATAGAAGGGAATGGCCAGCGGCGACAGGACGTGGATGTTGGGCTCCACCTCGCGGACGCCTTCGGTGAAGCGGCCCAGCTTGTCGAAGATGCGCTTCACGTCATGCGCGTTGGCCTTCGGCGCGCGGTTGCCAATGCTGTTCACCCAGAGGATGCGGTTCTCCCGGGAGAGAATCCGCATGATGTGGACCTTCGACAGCGGGTCCCCATCCCAGTCGTTGGAGAACACCACCAGGTCACGTCCGCGCAATGCCCTGCGCGCGAGGTCCAGCTCATCACTGCGCCGCATGTCTCGTCTCCCCCAGGCCTGAACCTTGTTCGTGTGACGACTTCAAACCGTTGTTGGAGGACAGCTCCCCGTACAGCGAGAGCAGCTCCGGCCCTGCATCCACCTGGGGCACATGCATGGGCCCTGCCGCCACCGCCTCGCGAATCACCCGCGCCAGCTCACCGGCATTGCCCGCGGCGAACACGCGGGTGGGCGCGGGCCGGGCGCAGACATCGCTGGCCACGCAGGGCACTCCCAGCGTCAGCGCCTCGCGCACGGAGATGGAGTCCCCGTCATGTGTGGTGGGCCGAACGAAAGCGTCGCTGCGCGCGATGAGCCCCAGCGCAGCGGAGTGCTCGAGCTCCCCCAGCACCTCCAGGTGGCCCGCCACGCGCGCTTCGCGGACGTCGCGGATGAACGCCTCGGATTCCAGGCCCGGACCGAAGAGCGCCAGGCCCACGTCCGGCCACGTCTGCGCCAGCTCGCGCAGGGCCCGGAACATCAGCGCGCGCCCGTAGACGGGCGATGGATGGTGCGCCATGGACAGCAGCACCCGCCGCCGGGAGCGCGCGGCCTCCGCCGCCGATGGAACGGGCCCCGGCCGCACCTGTGAGGCGCAGAAGGCCGGGAGCACGTCGATTTTCTCCGCGGGCACGCCGCAGCCCACCAGCGCGGACTTCACCGCGTCGGACACGGCGACCACCCGCGCGTAGCCCGCAAGCGCCACGCGCGCGAAGTTCCGACGCGCGTCGGACGCGGCGAGGTAGTCCGGCAACAGTCCGGAGTGGAGGGTGATGACCCGGGGAGACTTCGGCCCGGGCAGGGTTCCCACCATCCCCGCCAGCACCCAGGACTTCGGGTTGTTGCCACTGGTGTGGACGTGAATCGTCCACCCGGTGGCAACGTGCCGCGCGAGCCACAGGGCGAACGGAGCGGCGCCGCGAGCCGGGATGACATCCGGAGCCGGCCGGCCCCCCTTCCCGATATCGAGCACCTTCACGTCGACCCCGCAGCCGCGCAGGTAGCCATGAAGCTGTTGAACATGAACCGCGACGCCACCATGCGGCGGCGGGTAATCCCCGACGAGGAGCACGCGCATCGATGTGACTCCCGCGGACTACTGGCGCAGCGTGGAAGACGACGGCACGGACACCAGCGACACACGGGGCGGCAGCTCCCCCATCTCGCGCTGGTACGTCCCGAGCGGATCCGGGTCCTGCCGGATGACCCGCGCGGGCACCCCGGCCACCACCGTGCCGGGGGCCACGTCCTTCACCACCACCGCGTTGGCGCCAATGACGGCGAAGTCACCGATGTGGATGTTGCCCAGGATCTTCGCGCCCGCGCCCATGCGCACGTAGTCACCAATGACGGGAGCGCCCTCGATGCCCGAGCGCCCGCCGATGGTCACCTGCTGCGAGATGAGGCAGTTGCGTCCAATCCGCGAGGCCTTGTGGATGACCACGCCAATGCCGCCGTAGCCCAGCTGTGTCCCCTCGCCGATCTCCGCGTCCTCGGGGATGTATGAACTGTGCAGATAGTAGATGGCCTTGCGCAGCACGGCTGGCAGCAGGGGCACGCCCCGCTTCTTCAGCCCGCGCGCGAGCCGGTAGAACGTCATCGCGTCGACACCCATCACGCCTCCCAATCCCCTTGTTCCAACCCGCACCAAACTAGGTACCGCCCCGCAGGGAGGGAAGTGCGCTACCCCACCCTTCGGGCTCGCAGCCCCGCGATCAGGCTGAGCGGGCGCACCCCCGTGAAGTGCAGCACCACCAGATATCCGATGAAGAACAGTGCCCCGGCCACCGCCAGAGGCAGCACGCGCCACAGGAAGCCCGTGGGCAGGTGCGCCCAGGCCCCGTGGGCCCCAGCCCGCAGGACGAACACCGCCGCCGCCGCCGCGCACGCCGCCAGCGTGGCCTTGCCCAGCGACTGCCAGGGAATCACGTCCGCCACGCCCAGCTTCCGCTCCGGCGTGGACAGCGCTGCGGGCACCCGGGCCAGCAGCATGGCCTTGCCCACCACCTCCGCCACCGCCCACGAGCCGATGCCGCCCATCAGCCCGAAGTGCTTCACCCCCAGCCACACCAGCGGCACCGTCACCGCCGCCTTCACCGCGTAGGACGCGAAGATGGCCCGCGTCTGCCCCCGGGCGCGCAGCGTCCCGTCCATGGGGAGGATGGAGAGCACCACGCCCAGCACGCTGATGCGGAAGACAGGCACCGCGGGCAGGAACTTCTCACCGAACATCGCCCCGATGAACTCCGGCGCCGCCGAGAAGAGGAACGCCGCGAAAGGCAGGAAGAAGTAGGCCAGCTTCCCGGCCGCTTCGCGGAAGGCCTCCACGCCCTCTTCCAGGCGGCCCTCGCGCTCCAGCTCGCCCAGCCGCACCATCAGCACCTCGCTGGTGGGCGTGTACAAGAGGTCCACCACCGGCAGTTGGAAGCAGCCGACGCGATAGAGCGCGTACAGCGCCGGCGCCACCGCGCCCGCCACCGCGTACAAGTGCGCGTTCTGCTGGGGAATGGCGAGCAGCATCGCCGCGCCGAAGGGCGCCGCGTAGGTCAGTTGCTCGCGGAAGCGCTGGCGGTCCACCAGGGCCCGGTGGCGCCGCGCAGCGACACCACCCACGTCGCCAGGTAGCGAAGCGCCGCGAAGGCCGCCACCGCCATCATCATCCCGTAGAGCGAGGCGCCCAGGAGTGGCGGCACCACCATCACCGAGGCCCGCACCGCGTCCGATACCAGGTACACGACCGCGGACGCCTTCGTGCGGCCCTGCGAGGTGAGGGACACCTCCAGCGGGAAGCTCCCCAACAGAAAGGCGGTGTACGCGGCCAGCGGCAGGCGGTACTCGGCCAGCGCGGGGTTGGAGAACCAGCCCGCCACATACCCGAGCAGCGCCCACACCGCTCCCGCGCCCACCAGGCCCATGGCGGACATGAACAGCAGCGTCTGCCCCAGGAAGGGCCGCTTCGCGTCCGCGCGAGGCAGGAAGTAGTAGAGGCTCTGCACCACGCCGAACGGCAGGACGTAGTAGAGCGTCGTGGCGATGAGGAACAGCTGGTAGTACGTCCCGTAGTCGTCCAGGTTCAGCACCCGGGCGAGCACGAGGGGAATGGACAGCGTCAGCCCGGCGGTGAACAGCCGGGCCAACACCAAGGGGCCGGCGCGCCCGAGGAACGAGCCCCCGGACGCGGCCGACGTGGAACCTCCGCTCACGGAGCCTCCTGGAGGGTCGTGGCGCTCTCTGGACCCACCACGAGTTCGTTACTGGTCGCTGGCTTGGGGCTCACCCGCACCGGGGCACTGCTCAACTGGTTTCCCACGGTGGGGGTGCTGATGAAATGGGGGCGCTTCCCCGGCACCGGGCTGCTCATGCCCAGCACCCCGAAGCAGTCATCCAACTGGCAGCCGGTGAGCGCCGACGAGTAGTCGCCGAGCATGCCCAGGCTGAAGTTCTCCCACAGCACCTTGCGCTTGAGGGTGAACGGGTCACCGCCAATGCGGTTGGGCATGTCCTCCGTGGTGACACCGGAACGGAAGCCGTTGGCCGACAGCACGCGGATGACCTCGTCCGAGTACCAGCCGTTGCAGTAGGCGAAGTCGCGCACGGTGATGCCCACCTCGCGCTCGATGGCGCGCTTGGACTCCAGGATTTCGCGCTCCACCACCTCCTGCGGCTCCAGCGTCAGCACCGTATGGCCCAGCGTGTGCGCGCCGAACTCGAAGCCGTCGCGCGCCATGCGGCGCACCTCGTCCCAGTTCATGATGTCGCCCTGCTCCGGCACCAGGTCCGCGCCGCCGCCGAGTTGCTGCTCCAGCGCGTCGATGATCTCCGTCAACACGCGCGTGGGGTGCTCGCCGATGAAGTCGTCCAGCGACGCCGACACCGTCTTCTGCCCGGAGAGGATGGGCCCCAGCAGTTGCAGCGCGGGCGCGGGCAGCGAGTCGTAGAACGGCCGGAAGCGGCGCTCCTGGACCCGGCGAAGCAGGTGGAAGAGCCGGTCGTGGTTGAAGCGCTTGTCGGTGCTGATGAACGCCGTGGGCAGATAGGTGATGGCCGGAACGCCCATCTCCTTGAGCACCGGATAGGCGTACCGGTAGACGTCGCGGTAGCCGTCGTCGAACGTGACGACGCACAAGTCCTTCTTCGCCGCCCGGCGGCCATTCATGACGTCCACCGCGTCACCGATGGAGGCCAGCTCGAAGCCCGCCGCGTGCGCCTCCTCCAGGTGCCGGCGGAAGGTCTCCTGGGAGATGAGCAGCCCGGGAATCGAGCGCTGCAGCTCCCCGGTGAAGTCGCTCACCACGCGGTGGTAGCTCACGATGAGGATGCGCCTCCCGCCAGACTGGGAGCGCCGATACGCGGCCATTGCCCGCCGCATCCCGCTGTAATGGATCATCCCCGCCGCCGCCGCCTTGACCGCTCTACGCAACACCTTGCCCGTCGCCATTCACGCCCTCCGCGCGGATCAGCTGAGTCCGCCTCACATGCCCGCGCACCGATGCAGGGGAGGTGCCAGGAGGGAGGTTGGGCACCCGGGACCGGGCAGTCGAGAGGGCCAGCCGTCCGAACGGGTCGCGTGGTGAGCAGTGGACGTTCCCCTCCGTGGAACCCCGGGGCCCCCCGGCGGGCACCTCCGACCACATGGGGAGGAAAACCTTTCCACCCGACGGGCTCGCCCTTTCTCCGTCCAGGCCACCATCTTGGGTTTCACTGGTGGACGTTCTGGTTTCCGGATACGAACGCCCCCGCCGATGCTTCCCCTCTCCGCCGCCCCCGCGCTTGCCCTGCATGACGTCAGCAAGCGGTATGGCCGCCGGTGGGCCCTGGCGCGTCTCACGTACGCGCTCCCCGCCGGACGCTCGCTGCTGCTCACCGGCCACAATGGTTCCGGGAAGACGACCCTGTTGCGCCTGCTGGCCACCGCCCTGAGCCCCACCGCGGGCCGGGTGGAAGTGCTCGGCCGCGACGCGGTGGTGGAGCGCGACGCGGTGCGCCGTGACGTGGCGCTGCTGTCGCACGCCAGCTTCCTCTACGAGGACCTCACTGCGCACCAGAACCTCACAGTGCTGGCCCGGCTCCTGGGACTGCCCTCGCCCGCGGACGCCGCCAGCGACGAGCTGACCCGGGTGGGGCTCAGCCGCCGCTCCGACAGCCCGGTCCGCAGCTTCAGCGCCGGCATGCGCAAGCGCCGGCGATTGCCCGCCTGTTGCTCAAGGCGCCGTCCATCGCGCTGCTCGACGAGCCCTTCGGCGAGCTGGACCCCGCGGGCATCCGCGACATGGAGGCCATCATCGCGGAGCTCAAGGCCAGCGGCGTCACCGTCATCCTGGCCACCCACCTCATCGAGCAAGGCCTGACGCTGTGTGAAGAACGTCTTCACCTGCAGGAAGGCCGGGCGGTGGCGGCATGAGCACCTCGCGTCCCCGCCCCATCGGCCTCTTGACGGCGACCCTGGCGCTGCTGCGCAAGGACCTGCTCATCGAGTGGCGCACCCGCGCGCGCCTCAACGCCATCATCTTCTTCGCGCTGGCCACGCTGCTGATGTTCTCCTTCGCGCTGGGCCCCGACACGAAGCTGCTGGAGAAGAACGCCGGCGGCTACTTCTGGTTGGCCATCCTCTTCGCCAGCGTGCTCGCCCTGGGCGAGTCGTTCCGCGTCGAGTCGGAGAACGCGTGCATGGACGGCATCCGGCTGGCCCCCGCCGACGCCCGCGCCATCTTCCTGTCCAAGGCCCTGGGCAACACCCTGCTGCTGACGGCCCTGGGCGTCCTGCTGGTGCCCGTCATGGTGGCCCTGTACGGGGTGCGCATCGTCACCAGCATGGCGGACCTGGGGCTCATCCTCCTGCTCGGCAGCCTGGCCTTGAGCGCCCCAGGAACCGTCTACGCCGCGATTTCGAGCAATGCCCGGGCACGGGATGTGCTCCTGCCGTTGCTATTGTTCCCGCTGGTCATCCCAGCCCTCCTCTCTGCGGCCAAGGCGACCACGCTCGTACTTCAGGGAGACCCCATGCGTCAGTTTGACTCATGGGCGGGGCTTTTGGGCGGATTCAATCTGATTTATTGGGGCGTAGGCTTCTTGCTGTTCCCGCGGATCATCGAGGACTGACGGATGGGAAAGTTCATCAAGTGGGGCCTGCCGGCGCTGGCGCTGGTCGTTCTCGCCGCGGGGTGGTGGCTGGGACTGGCGTGGGCACCGCCTGACCGTGAGATGGGTGACGTGCAGCGCATCATGTACGTCCACGTCCCGCTCCAGTGGGTGGCCATGGTGGCCATGGCCATCAACTTCGTGGTGGCCATCAGCTACCTCATGAAGGCGAGCTGGAAGCTGGATGCCGCCGCCGAGGCATCCGCGGAGATTGGCCTGGTGCTGGGCACCGCGGGGATGATTACCGGCGCCATCTGGGGCCGGCCGACCTGGGGCGTCTACTGGTCGTGGGACCCGCGCCTGACCTCGCAGGCCATCATGCTGGTGACGTACACCGGCTACCTGGTGCTGCGGCGCTTCGTGGAGGATCCGGAGAAGCGCGCCACGTGGAGTTCGGTGGTGGCCATCATCGGCGCCATCAACCTGCCCATCGTCTGGTTCTCCGTGCGCTGGTGGCGCAGCCTGCACCAGGTGCAGTCCACGCCGAAGACGGTGGACCCGGAGATGACGCTGGCCCTGCGCGTGTCGGCCTTCGGCATGCTGTTCCTCACCATCTGGTTCCTGGTGCTGCGCTACCGCCAGGCCCTGGCCGAGCGCCAGGCGGAGGTGGCCCTGCCGGATGCGCTGCCGTCGGACCTCGCCGCCGCGGGTGGCGCCAACTCCTCCAGGGTGGCCTGAACATGATGACGCTTTCCACGCAGATGCTGTGGATCCTCGCGGCGGCGCCCGGACAGGTGGGCAGCGGCCGCATCGTTGGCGGCTGGGGCTATGTCTGGGCCTGCTACGGCATTACAGTCGCGATGCTCGTTCTCTACGCTGTGTCCCTGTGGGTTCGTCGGCCCAAAGCCCCCACCGACGCCAAGGAGTGAGTTGCCATGTCCCCCGTCGCTCGCAACCGTCTGATTGCCCTCGGGGCCCTGCTCGTCGCGGGGGCCGGCCTGGGCTTCGTGGCCTTCGGCAACATCGGTGAGAACCTCGTCTACTACTGGAGCCCGTCGGAGATGCTGGGCCAGGGTGACAAGGCGTACTCGGCCACCATCCGCCTGGGTGGCGTGGTGGAGGCAGGCAGCATCCAGTGGAACGCCGAGCACACCACCCTGCAATTCCGCGTGGCGGATGACGTCAAGGAAGGCGCGCCCAGCGTGCTGGTGCGCGCCACGGAGACGCCGCCGCAGATGTTCCGCGACAAGATTGGCGTCGTCGTGGAAGGCACCTACGACAAGTCCGGCGTCTTCAGCTCCAACCGGCTGATGGTGAACCACTCCAACGAGTACCGCGCCCCCAAGGAGGGTGAGGATCCTCGTCAGTGGCAGGAGACGCTCTCCGACGCCACCGCCATGGGTGCGAAGTGAACGGAACCGTTGGCTACGGCCTCGTGCTCGGAGGGCTCGCGTTCGCGACCTTCGGCGCGCTCGTGGGCCTGGTGAGCGGCCTGCGTCGAAGTGACGCAGGCTTCCCGTGGGTGCTGCGCGCGGTGTGGGGCTTCGCCGCCTGCATGGTGGGCTCCAACCTGGTGATGGTCCACGCGCTCGTCACGCACGACTTCAGCGTGCGCTACGTGGCGCAGGTGGGCAGCCGGGCCACGCCGCTGGTCTACACCATCGTCTCGCTGTGGAGCGCCCTGGAGGGGTCCATCCTCTTCTGGGGCCTCATCATGGGCGGCTACATCGCCGCCTTCGCCTACCTCCACCGGCGCGAGCACGCGCGGTACATGCAGTTGGCGCTGGGCACCATGCTGGCGGTGGGCGTCTTCTTCGCCTTCCTCATCGCGGGCCCGGCCAACCCCTGGGGCGCGGTGTCCCCCGTGCCTGCGGACGGCCCCGGCCCCAACCCGCTGCTGCAGAACCACATCCTGATGGTCATCCACCCGCCCATGCTCTACCTGGGCTACGTCGGCATGACGGTGCCCTTCGGCGTCGCGGTGGCGGGCCTGCTGCGCGGCGAGATTGGCGAAGCGTGGATGGCGCCCCTGCGGCGCTGGACGCTGGTGGCGTGGCTCTTCCTGTCCATTGGCATCATCCTGGGCGCCTGGTGGGCCTATGCCGTGCTGGGCTGGGGCGGCTACTGGGCGTGGGATCCGGTGGAGAACGCGTCCTTCCTGCCCTGGCTGACGGCGACGGCGTTCATGCACTCCACCATGGTGCAGGAGCGCAAGCGGATGCTGAAGCTGTGGACGCTCAGCCTCGCGCTCGCGTCCTTCGTGCTCACCATCCTGGGTACGTTCATGACGCGCTCGGGCATCTTCAACTCGGTGCACTCGTTCACCCAGTCCGACATCGGGCCCACCTTCCTGGTGTTCCTGGGCTTCCTGCTGGTGCTGTGCGTGGGCCTGCTGGCGGTGCGCGGCCCGCTGC
The DNA here is from genome assembly GCF_032612255.1 of Myxococcus sp. MxC21-1. Classification (NCBI taxonomy): domain Bacteria; kingdom Pseudomonadati; phylum Myxococcota; class Myxococcia; order Myxococcales; family Myxococcaceae; genus Myxococcus; species Myxococcus sp. MxC21-1. Next base: position 3,717,386 of record NZ_CP123278.1, on the reverse strand, counting down.
TGGTGCCGGAAGGCCAGCTGGCCTCGCCGCTGTCTCGCGAGGCGAGCATCCTGGTGAACAACCTGGTGTTCGTCGCCATCACCTTCACGGTGCTGCTGGGCACGCTGTACCCGCTCATCTCCGAGGCGGTCCGCGGCGTGCGCGTGAGCGTGGGCGAGCCGTACTTCAACAAGATGGCGGTGCCAGGCGGCATCGCGGTGCTCTTCCTGATGGGCGTGGGCCCGGTGCTTCCCTGGGGCAAGCCGGATCCGGCCACGCTGCGCCGGCAGTTCATCATCCCCTCCGTGGTGGGGTTGGTGGTGACGGCGGCGTGCTTCGCGGTGGGCCTGCGCGGCGTGTACCCGCTGATGACCTTCGGGCTGGCGGGCTTCGTCACCGTCATCACCGTGCGGGAGTTGGTGGCGCCGGTGCGGGTGCGCATGTCCGAGCGCAAGGAAGGCTTCGTCGCCGCGCTGACCACCAGCGCGCTCAAGGCCCAGCGCCGCTTCGGCGGCTACGTGGTGCACCTGGGCATCGTGCTCATCATCGTCGCGGTGGCCGCGTCCTCCGCGTACGTGAAGCACACCTCCGGCACGCTGAAGAAGGGGCAGGTCATCGAGCTGGGCGGCTACCAGATGAAGTACCTGGGCCTGGTCAGCGGCGAGGAGCCCCACCGCACCTACGTGGCGGCGCGCATTGAAGTGACGTCCCCGGGCGGGAAGGTCTCTGAACTGAAGCCGCGGCTCAACTACTACGAGCGCAGCACGGACCCCATTGGCACCCCCGGGGTCCGGGAGACGCCGGCCGAGGACCTCTACGTGTCGCTGATGGCCTTCTCCGAGCAGGCCGGCACGGCGAGCATCAACATCTGGGTCTTCCCGCTTGTCGGGTGGATCTGGTGGAGCATCCCCCTGCTGGTGCTGGGCACCCTCATCGCGCTGTGGCCGCGCCGGAAGACCGCCGTGGCCATGGCGGGCGCGCCGGCCGTGGGCGCGTCCCCGCTCACGGGTGGTGACGCCGAGCGAGGGGCCGCCTGATGAAGGGCTGGCGCTACACGCTGGGCTTCGTGGTCCTCTGCGCGGGCCTGCTCTTCGTGTTGTTCAAGGGCTTCGGGCGCAATCCGCACGAAGTGCCCTTCATGATGAAGGGCAAGCCGGCCCCCGACTTCGCGCTGCGCGCGCTGGACAGCGGAGAGAAGGTGAGCCTGGCGGACCTGAAGGGCCGGCCGGTGGTCATCAATTTCTGGGCGTCCTGGTGCGGCCCGTGCCGCGTCGAACACCCCGTGCTGGAGTGGGGCGCGCGGCAGTATGGCTCGCAGGCGGTGTTCCTGGGCGTGGTGTTCCAGGACACCGACGACAACGCGCGCGGCTTCCTCCAGCAGTACGGCGCCAGCTTCCCGCAGCTGGTGGATCCGCGCTCGCGGATGGCGCTGGACTACGGCGTGGCGGGCGTGCCGGAGACGTACTTCATCGACCCCAACGGCATCATCCGGGGCAAGCATGTGGGCCCTATCGACCCGCAGACGCTGGCCCTGCGCATCCAGGAGCTGTCCACGCCCTCCGCCCCCACCGAGGCGGCGCGGAAGTAGCCCCTGTCGTCCCAACGAGGTGGCGGTATGCGGTGCCTGGAGTGTGGTGAAGACTCCAATTCCCGGTTGCGGTACTGCGAGAACTGCGGGGCGACCATGCCCGAGCCGCCCAAGGGAACGAGCGCCCGGGCCGCGCTCCGCCCCTCGCGGCCTCAGCGCGACCTGGCGGAGCCCGCCTATGCGGCGGACATTCTCGAGGAGGCGGATGAGCACTCGCGGCCCTATGTCGTGGGTGACGCGCCCGAGCTTCCGCCCGAGGACAAGACGGACCCGGGCCAGTCCGCCCCGACCTACGACGGGCCGAAGTGGCTGGCGCACGTGCCGGCCCACTCGCCCACGGTGCTGGGCGTCATCGTGGTGGGCTGCGCCGTCTTCCTGTCCGCCCTGCTCTCCTCCGCTGGCGTGGGCCTCCTCGGGACGCTGCTGGCGGTGGCGAGTGGCACGGTGCTGGTCGCACGCGAGCTGCGCGCCGCGGAGCAGTCGCCTGGCTTTACCGAGCGAATGCCCGCGGTGATGATGACGCCGGAGGCCGCCGCCGCCGCCACCGCGGTGATGGGGGCGCTGGCGCTGCGCTCACTCAGCCTGGGCGTGCTACCGCTCCTGATGGTGGCGGGCGTGGGGCTGGTGGCCCATGACCAGTACCGCAAGGTCATCGCGGGAGAGGACGGCGTGGGCGTGTACTTCGAGCCCCGGCAGCTCCTGGCGATGCCCCAGTTGGTGGGCCTGGGTGGCGTGGCGGTGTGCCTGCTGGCGCTGTTCGCGCCGTGGGGCACGGCGAAGCTGGACCTGGGCCTGCCGGACAACGCACCGGTGCCCCAGGGCCCGCCCGAGCTGCGCGTCATCGCCACGCAGCGGCCCACCGACGACATGCTCTACAGCTACGGTGGCGGCGTCACCCACCTGCGAGGCTGGGATTTGCCGGCGTCGGTGGTGGTGGAGCTGGCGCTGCTGGCCGTGCTGGCCCTGCTGGCGCTGCGGCCGGAGGTGGAGCGCCCGTCCTGGACGCGCTACCTGCCCGCGGGCGCGGTGGCCCTGTCGCTCGCGTTCGCGGGGCTCAACATGCGCCTGCTCCCCGGGCCCTTCGTCTTCGTCTTCGGCCTGGGCGCGGTGGGCTTCCTCGCGGTGCAGCACCTGCGCGCGGCTCGCGCCGCCGAGCTGCCCCCGCGGCAGTACGAAGAAGCCGTCGAAGAGGAAGGCTGAGCCGGGTCAGCCCGCGAAGGGCACCGGCGCAACGCCGCGGACACCCGGTGTCAGCTCGAAGAGCCCACCGGCAAGCGGCTGGGCCTCGAGTTCCTCCGCGCTGAGCCCATCCCGCCCGGTGGTGACGAACAGCCGGTCCAACGCGTCTCCGGCGAAGGCGACACTGGTCGTCTTCGCCACGGGCAGCCGGTACTCGGCCAGCCACGCGCCGTCCGGAGAGAAGCGGCGCACGCAGCCCCCTCCGTAGAAGGCAATCCACAATCCGCCCTCCGCGTCGGCTGTCATTCCATCGGGGAAGCCGTGGGGCTCGTCGAAGCGGAGGAACTCCCGGCGACCAGAGGCCTCGCCGTCCGGGCTCAGGTCGAAGGCGTAGGTGACGCGCCGGGGCGAGTCGTTCACATAGAGGGTCCGCCCATCGGGGCTGAAGGCGGGGCCGTTCGTCACGGTGTAGCCCTCATCGATTCGAGCGAGGTGTCCCTGCGCGTCGAACCGGTAAAGCCCGCCGGTGGGCGCCTCCTCGTGGTCATCCATGGTGCCCACCCAGAAGCGGCCTTGCGGGTCCACCTTCCCGTCATTGCAGCGGTTGTGGGGGTGCTCAGGCTCCGGGTCCAGCAGCCGCTCCAGGCGCGCGCTCCGGGGCTCGTAGAAGGCCAGGCCCCGCTCCGTCCCCGCGATGAAGCCTCCACTCCGCCGGGGCGCGAGCGAGGCGATACGCAATGGGGTGTCCCAGCTCGCCTGGGCACCGCTCTGGAGGTCCAGCCGGTGCACCTTGCGGCCCGGGATGTCGAGCCAGTAGAGCGCGCCCTCGGTGGCCATCCAGAAGGGGCCCTCGCCGAGCACGGCTCGTGCGGGCCAGATGCACCTGGCTTCGTCGTGCCTGACAACGTCCGTGGTGCGCATGCGTGGCTCCTCCAAGAAAGCGAGACTCAACGTCCGTGGCCAAAATAGACACGCCGCACGCGCTGGGCATGCACGCGGCGGCGGACATGGCCTCGTCACACAGCGATCACTCCGGCTCGCCCGGCTGGCCATGCATGCGTCCTCTGACTGACCCACCAGGTTGAGGTCCGTTAACCCGACGCACAGAACAGGGTTATCCCAGAACTTCCGGTGATAGAGGGCGCTCCGGGTTCCCGTACCTTGGGCAGGCCTTCAACGATGCACAGACACCATCGCGAATCCAGGCACGGGGGGAGCGCGGCATGGTCAGTCCGAGGACGGCACCAATCCGGACAGGAAACACCAGTACCTTCATCTTGAAGCAGCGACGGCTGCACCTGGTCCTGTTGGATCCACAGGAAGTGCCCTACGCGGATACGGAGTATGTACTCACGGTCGGCCGCACCGAGCACTGCGGCAGGACGGCGGCGGATGGCTCGCTGAGCCACGAAGTCCCGGGCCTCGCCGCGGGTGAGTTGCTGGTGAAGCTGTCCAGGCCGCCAGCGCCGCCGCCCCGCCGGAGCGCGCCTCACGCCACCGCCAAGGGCACGCCACCGCCCTACCCACCCGCCGTCACCGATGAGGACTTTCCGGACGCCACGCCTGCCGCCGCGTCCGAGCCGGTGACGCTCCGCTGGGCGCTGCAACTCCAGTCGCTCCCGGGATTCGAGTCCGACGCCCTCCGGGCCGCGCAGGAGCGGTTGCACAACCTGGGCTACGCCATTGAAGGCGAGCGCGGGTCGCCCGGAGCCTCGACGAAGTCCGCCGTGCGAGCGTTCCAGCGCCGCCATGGCCTGCCGGAAACGGGACAGCTCGCGGACATCTCCCGCGAGCTCATCCGCCTGCACGACGCCTGAGGCCTCCTCCCATGGCACGCATCTCACTGACGGCCAGTGTCGCCCTCGCTGCGCCCGGAGGACGCAACCGCAACCGCCTCCGTCCCGCCAGTCATGGCGTCGCGGACTTCCGGCTCCGCAGCCCTGGAGGCCCCCAATCCCGCTGCCACCGCCCCGCGCCCTTCCCCGCGCTGACAGGGGGTGATGACGGCTTCCACTTCGCGCCCGAAGTCGAGCCAGTGGAGTTGACGTGGCGCCTGCTCAACACAGGCGGGCTGGTGCGCGCCGGAAAGCTGGAGCTCTTCACGCGCTACCGCAAGGCGCCGCTGTGGTCGCGCGAGCTGAGCCGCGAGGAGCTCCTCCAAGGCGAGCACCGGTGGGCATGGGATGGCCGTGTGCCCAAGTCGGAGACCTTCCCGGATGGCGTCGTCACGGTGGAGCACTCGCCGTACAAGCTGAAGCTGACGCTCCAAGGCAGTGGACTGGCGCAGGCGCCCGTGGCGTGGACGTTCTTCCACGTCCTGGTGGCGGGCGTTGACCTGGAGTTGGGTGAGCCCCGGGTGCTCTCGCGACCACGCGACCGTGAGCTGACCCAGTCCTTGAAGCGGCTCCCCGCCCCCGGCGAGAAGGCCGAAATCCGGCTGGTCGGGAACGTCTTCAAGACAAAGCCGTCGGAGATGTCCGATGACACGGACCACCAACTGCACCGCAAGCACTGGGGTAACGGACCGGAGCTTCCGCTGTTCGCCCGAGCCTGGCTGAAGGACTCGCGCGGCAACCGGGTCGATGCGCCGAAGGCCCTGGGCCGCGTGCGCTTCCTCTGGGACTGGGAGGACGAGACAGAGGCCATCGAACACCATGCCCCCACGGCCCGGGCCTTCCTCAAACACGCGCTGGACCGTCACTGTTCGACGTCACAACCCAAGGGCGACAACGCGCACCGGGACGTGGGCGGCAAGCGCGGTGCGCCGTCGTTGGCGGTGTTTCCCAGACAGGCCGGCTACGCGCCCCAGGCCGAGCCCCGTGACGGCGCCTTCCCCTTCCGCGTCACGCCCTGCAACAAGCGCGGTTGGGCGGCCTACAGCCGGCCTGGACCACAGGGGCGTTCGCGGGACGCACGGGCGTGGTGTTCCAGCCCTCCAGCATCGCGGGAGACGCCTGGCGAGTCACCGTGCAGCTTGCCTACGACCGCCGCAGGGATGGCGGCGTGGTGCTGGATGTGGACGATGATGGACCGCTGCCCGCCGCCGTGCGCGCCGCCACCGGCATCTTCGAATCCTGGCGCGAGGTCCACATCTCCCGCCTCTTGTGCAAGGACACGGGCGCCTCCGGGTTCTCGCTCTCCACCGTACAGGGCCATTTCAAACAGGCCTTTCTGAGCCTGGAGGACCGCACGGGTGGCGTCTCGGGATGGTGCGCTCGGGAATACAACGCGTGCATCGCCGCGGCCGTGGCGGCGTCCCGGCACTGGGAGCTCCGGGCGGCCATCGACCCTGCGGTGGACCAGTTCGCCGCAGGCGGCCACGCGCTCACCTTCCGCACCCACGCGGAGTTCCTGGCCGAGGTGAAGCGCGTGAAGCACTGCGGCGACGCGGAGCTCGCCCGGTGGCTGGCGCCCACGCGAGAGCGCAGGCTGCCCCTGCTGGAGGCTCACGAGTACCACCGGCAGTGCAAGGACTGGGCAAAGGCGCTGCTCACCCGGGCGCTGGACTCGGCGCTGGGAACGGCTGCGGGCATTGCGCTCTTCCAATTCTCCGGGCTCTACAACCTGGAGACGACGGTCGGCGGCATTCGCGTGAACGGTTTCGCGTCGGAGTTCCCCTCGCGCAAGCGGGACCGCTGCGCCGTCATCCAATGCGCAGCGCCGGGCAACTACCGAAACAGCTTCAACTCGCTGGAACAAACGCTGGCGCATGAAATCGGGCACCAGCTCTTCCTGCCGCATGCCCCCTTCCCCGCGCATCGCGAGATTGGCGGCGCCCAGGCGAACCGCCACGACGTCGACGGGAAGGACTGCCTGATGGGCTACGACTTCACGACGGAGCGGCGCTTCTGTGGGCTCTGTCTCCTGCGCCTGCGGGGATGGAACACCCAGGCTCTGGACCGCGACGGTGCCCGGAACGCGCGGCCATGAGCGCCTCCGTCCTCTCCGGGCCGTGGCTGCTCGTGCTGACCCTGTCGGCGGCGAACCCCGTCCCGACGCCGTCCCAGGTCAAGACGGCACCGTCCCCACCCTCTGGAGGTGCGCCCATGCGCATCCAACTCAGATTGTCCAAGGCGCAGCTCGTCACCTCAGAAGACATGGACGTGCGCATCGCCCTGTCCAACGAGAGCGCCACGCCCCTGGAGTTTCCAGACCCCTTCCGGCACTCGGACCAATCCCTGACGTACACCGTCACGGGCCCCGAGTACCCGAAGGGCCACGCCGTCAATCACTACACAGTCATCGAGCGTGAGGGCACGCAGCCGCTCGGTGGCGTCGTCGCGCCCCAGGTCCGGCTGGGCTCGGGACGCGTGCTCGAGTCCGTCGTGCCGCTCCAGGAATGGGCGCCCATCCGCCAGCCCGGCCGTTACCGGCTGACCGCGAGGCTTCAGGCCGCGGGTATCGACACGGTGTCCGCGCCGGTCGAATTCGACGTCGTGACAGGACGGCCAGACTCCGCGTCGGCGGGTGTGATGATTGGAGGCGGGCCGTACTCTGGGGTTGGCACCGTGTGGCTCCAGCACCTGGAGGAGCAGACCCTGCTGATGCAGGCCGTCTTCGTAGACGAGACGGACGAGGCCGGACGCGGCGTCTCCCGGCGGACCTCGAAGGTGCTGGGAGCGGTGGCGCCAGATGCGTCCGACGCGCTGGCGCCGTGGACGAACGATGCGCCGGGCGGTGAGGCCGTGAGCTGGGTCCTGTGGCGCCAGGGCGCGTCGATTCTCGCCCTGGCTCCTCCCGCGACGCTCACAGCGCCCTTCCGCTTTGACCTGGAGGCCCCGCCAGAGAGGCTCATCCGTCCGCCCCTGGAGACACATGCTGGAGAGCTCTTCGTCCCCATCGTGGAGGCTGGGGGAAGAGGGCTCCGACTCCTGCGATTTCAGTCGAGCATGGATGCCCCCAAAGTCACCCCCGGAAAGGAAGTGGGGCGCGTGAAGCTCCCATCCGTGCCCCTGAGCGCTCGCGCCACGCTGCAGCCCGGGTCCTTGGGAAATGGCATCAGCATCGTGCTCGTGAGCGAGGCCGCGGGGGGGCTGGAAGTCCAGCACGTGCGAGCCACGAGCGCCGGTCGTCTGAGCCGAGTGGCGAGCACGCTCCTCCGAGGACTGAGCGCGCTTCCTGAATCCGAGCCGGGCGTCTGGATTGATGACTCGGGCCACGTCCATGCGGCCCTGGTGGCGGCGTCGCTGAAGAACCCTCGACAGCCCATGCTGGCGGAAGTCCGCTTCCGTTCCGACGGAAGGCTCGTAGCGCCCCCAAGCATGACGCCGCTGCCCGAGCTCCCCACGAGTGCACGCGCCGCGGTGGCGCGACACTGCCATCTCCCCCACTCCGACAGAGCAGGCGAAGTGCGCTGGGCCATTCTCCTGGAAGACGGCAGGTTGATGCACTCGGGGCAACGAGGTCCCCCCTCGTCACCGAAGCAGCCTGTGGCGATCCCACTGGAGTTGATTGAAGTGCTCCAGGGCACGTTCATCCTCACCACGGACCCCATTCGGGGCCCTGAGTTTGAATGGCTTTAGGCCGCGGGGGGGCGATTCCTGCACCTGCCCGGAGAGGCAGCCACGATTGTCTGTCCTGACGTTCCTCACGTGAAACGTCTACTGTGAGCGTTTGCCTCAACGGCGCGCATCCACCGGTGAGTTCCTCCGGTACTTTTGGAACTGAAGCGACGGGGACTGTTCACACGCTCAAAGCATCTGACGCGACGAGCCCCGCCTCGACGTCACGCAACGGCGGCACCCGGGAAGGAGTCACGTGTCGTGAATGCGCCAGAGCCCCCACAGGCTGGGCTGCAGGATGTAATGCTCGACCCGCGAATGCGCTGGCGCATTGTCCGCAGCGCAAGGAGAATCATCTCCACGAGTTCGGCGCTCTATCTGTTGTCGCTCTTGTTCATGGTCATCAGTGGAATCTTCGCACGAAAGAGCATCAGCCAGCTCTTCAGCGAAAGCCCCTGGACTCGCCCGGCGCATTGAGGGCGCCACATCAACACCCGCGCACCTCCGCCCGGCCTTCGCGAGCTACCAGCGCCCACTCGAGCCACCGCCCGACGAACGCCCGCCGCTCGAGGAGCTACTCCCGCTGGATGAGCTCGACGACGTGGACCGCGTGAGCTTCGGCGTCGAGTGACGGGAAGTCGTGGTGTGGTGACAGTGCGAGCAACGCACCGTGACCTTGATTTCTCCGCCAGAGGAGTACGTCGCGCTGCGAGTCGTCCGGCTCGTCTTCTTCGCGGTCACATAACGGCACTTCTTGCACCGGGCTTGACGCGTGAAGAGCGTCCCATAGCGCTCCACCACCGCGTCCTGGCACGGCTCGCACCACCATACGTCGTAATCCACCGAGCCCAACTGCTCCTCACGAACCTGCCCCGGCATCAGGTGGGCATCGTCGGCATCCTCATCGAGCCGCGCTCTCGGGTTGCGACACTTCTGGCACCGGCGCGGTCTGCGACGAAGCAGCGCCCTGCCCGCAACCCCCACCACCCCCACGAACCCCGCCCCTCCCGCCAGGGCGGGAACGTTCAGGTCACCTTCCGGCTCACTCGGTCCTTCAGACACGATGGTGACGGCGGAGTCCTCCGACCATGCGAACTCCTTGAGCCTGGGCTCCCATGCCGCTGCCGCCTCCTGGGCGTTGTGAGGCTGATTGAGCTCCGAGGTTACGATGAGCTGATGCAGCCCGCGTGCGCCTTCCAAAACCGCGTCGTCCGGACGGCCCCGTTTGAAGGCGGGAACCACATCGTTCGCCATGATGGCGTCACTGCGCGCCTGCTCATTCGGGCCATCCACGCCATCACCCAGGATGATCTCCGCCGCGCGGTCGTCGAGCGCGATGAAGAGCAGCGCGCCGTCGTCACGACCGGCCGTGCCCAGCCCCCACCGATTGAAGAGCTCCAGCGCGAAGGCGCGCGGCGGCTGGCGTCCCGTCGTGTCGACCACCACCACCGCGAGCTGGCCTTGGCCATCACGGACCAAGGCATTGCCGAGCTGGTCCACCTCCGCCAGCGTCTGCGGCGTGAGTGTCCTGGTCGTGTCCACGGACCATGCGTTGGCCGCGAGCCGTGGCACTTCCTTCACGGTGACCCCCAGGGCTGGAACGCCAAGGGCCCAACAAGCCAGGAACACCCAGCACATCCAAGTGCGCATGGGTGTCGACGCTAGCCCATTCAGGCTTTACGTGCCCGTCGCCGCCGTCTCAACCAGCATCGGCACGAAGCCGCCGTGGGACCTGCGGCCCTCGTCATAGGGCATGCTGTCCGAGTGCATGCGCGGATCGGCCATGGCCTTCCCCCACCCGGCGTCGCGCGCCTCCTTCGACGGCCACTCAATCCAAGCGAAGACGACCTGCTCATCCGCGGTGGCCTTCACCGCGCCCTTGAAGTCAGTGACCTTCCCGTCGGGGACGTCGTCTCCCCACGCGTCGACGACGCGCGTGGCGCCATACTCCAGCAGCACCGCCGCGAGACGGGACGCGATGGCATGGTAGGCCTCCTTGTTTCCAACCGGCACCGGCACGAGGGAGCCATCGACATAGCCGGGCCTGCCCGCTCCGCCCTCATGGATGCTGGGAACGAAGCCGCCGAAGATCATCCGCTTCCCATCGAAGGGCATGTTCGCGCCCATCTCCTCCATCCTTGGGTCACGCATTGCCTTCGCGTTCGCTTCGTCGCGCACCGCCTTGCTGGGGTACTCAATCCAGGAGAAGACGATGACCTCATCCGGCTCGGCCTTCACCGCGCGCCGCAGGTCGGTGACCTTGCCTTCAGGGACATCGTCCCCCCAGTTCTCAACGAAGCGCGTCGCACCAAACTCCTTGAACAGCGGCGCGGCGCCGCTAGCGGCCTGCCGGTACGCCTCCTTGTTCGCCGAGGGGACTGCGCACACGAATCCATCGATGTAGGCCATGGCAACTCTCCAGGGGGCTCTCGCTTTGACAAGAAGGGTTGACATCAACATAATCACCCTTGTCAATGTCCAGAGCCGTCTCATTCGCCACGACGCTTCACGTCCGTGACCACTGCCTGTGCCTGGTGGTCCAGCAGGCCGCGCGCGCCCTGGCGCGGCGCTTCGATGAAGCCCTGCGCCCCGTGGGCCTCACGCATGGACAGTTCTCACTGCTGATGTCGCTCAATCGCCCCCAGCCGCCGTCCATCGGCCCCGTCGCGGAGCTCCTGGCGATGGACCGGACCACGCTGACAGCCAACCTGAAGCCGCTCGAAAGGCGCGGGCTGGTGAAGACCACCGTCGACCCGGCCGACCGCCGCGGGCGATTGCTGACGCTGACGGACGCAGGGCTCCAACTCCTTCAATCCGCGCTGCCCCACTGGGAGAGGATGAACGAGGAGACGGAGCGATTGCTGGCGCAAACCGATGTCGACGCCCTTCGGGCTGGGCTGCGGGCGCTCTCCTGAGTCCTCTTCCAGCCTCCGGAACGATGATGCGCCCGGAGGCAGCGGCTCCAGACTCGGTCGCCTGCGCCAGGGTGCCCTGGCGCCGGCAGCGTGCGCCGCACATTCTGCTATAGGGGGCCCGTGAGCATCGCGACCCACGAAGAAGGCCCGCTGCGAGGACCGAGCTTCTTTTTCAGCCGCACGGCGCTCCGCGCGCTCGCGCTGGCCCATCGCGCCAGCTACGGCGCGGCGCGGCCTCACCCCCACGCCGTCATCGATGGCTTCCTGGGGAGCCGCTGGCGTCCGAACTGGCGGGGGTATTCCCGGGCGCGACCGAGGCAAGTTGGAAGCGACGCGACCACCCCGAACAGGCGGCTCGACTGGGACAGCTTCAGCGCAAGGCATTCGAAGACGTCCCCGGAGCGCTCCGGCACCTGCTTTCGGAGTTCTCCGGCATGGCGTTCATCGACTTCCTGGAGTCACTCACCGGGGTGCAAGGGCTCATCCCGGATCCGCATTTCCGAGGCGCCGGGCTGCACCTCACGTTGCGTGGGGGGCATCTGGCGCTGCACGCCGACTTCAACCGCGATCGCTTCCGCGCGCTCTCCCGCCGGCTCACCGTCCTCTACTACCTGAACCCCGGCTGGGAACCCGCCTGGGGAGGGGACCTCGAGCTGTGGAGCGCGGACCTCTCCCGGTGCGAGACGCGAATCGCTCCCCTCCTGGATCGCCTGGTCGTGATGGCCCACGGCGACGACCACTGGCACGGACACCCCACCGCGCTGGCGTGTCCCGAGGGACGAGGGCGCGCCGCGGTCGCGGCCTACTTCTACACCGCGGAGGAAGCCCCCAACGCGCCGGAGCCCCACAGCGCCATCTGGGCACCACCGCGCTCGTAGCTGGCACCTCGATTCGCGGTACGGCGCTCGCCCGCGCTGGCGCCAGCCCTCAAGCCGTGGGAGCCACGGCCTTCCCCGCGGCTTCCGGATGCGTGAATCGGTCCTTGAGACGCAGCAAGGGCTTCTCGAAGAAGCGCCACGAAACGAGCGTGAGCGCCAGCAGCACCGCGTACTCGAACAGGATGCCCACCGCGGTAGCGACAAACGTCGAAGGAATGAAGCGGTAGAACAGCGGCCGCGTGTAATGGCCGCCGGCGGGGATGACGAGCGCATGGAACAGGTAGAGCCCGTAGCTCACCTGCCCGACGAAGCGCAGGGGCCGCCATTGCAACACAGCCTGGAGCACCCGCGCGCGCCCGGAGAGCACCCACCCCAGCAGGCTGGCGAAGCCCACCGCCCAAAGCGTGTACAGGCCCGCAACCAGCAGCACGCGGACCTGCGGGCCGCCCGGCCCCGTGAGCGCCGTTGCCATGTGAATGGCGGCGCCCTGGCCGAAGAAGACGAGGGACAACCCGCAGGCCACGAGCAACGCGGGCACCGCGAGCCGCGCGCCCCACCGTGACAGGCCGTCCGCCGTGGCGCGGCCATCCACCACGCCCAGCGCCAACAGTCCACCGAGCGCCAGTCCATCCAGACGGAACAGCGTGAAGGTGTAGACCTGGATGGGCGCCGCGCCCTCCCACAGGGCCGCGAGGCGCGCCACGGGGGACAGCAGCACGCACGCCCACAGGAGCGCGCGGAGCTGCCCGTTCCGGAGGAAGAACACGAGCAGCGGCCACACCAGGTAGAACTGCTCCTCGATGGCCAGGGACCACGTCACGTTGATGGGCGCGGGACCGAAGTCCGTCATCCAAAGGTTCTGGAGGTACAGCGCGTAGGTCACCCAGGAATAGCGCTGGGTATCGAAGGCCAGGGCCGGCAGCAGCCGCCCCATGACGCCAAAGGAGAAGGCCAGCACCAGGAAGTACAGGGGCCAGATGCGCAGCGCCCGCCGCGCGTAGAAGGTACGGAAGTAGCCTCCACGCTCACGCGTCTGCACGAGGATGCGCGTAATCAGGAAGCCAGAGAGGACGAAGAAGAGGTCCACGCCCGCCCAGCCTACCTGGAAGAGTGAGCCCAGCGACGCGCTGCGCAGCCCTGTCAGTGAGTGATAGGCAACCACCATCAGCACCGCCACGCCGCGCAGCCCGTCCAACGCGGGAAGGTACTCCGGCAGGTGCAGCGGCTCCGAGGGTTCGGTCTTCATCTCGGGGCGGACCATAGCTGGAAACGGTGGAGGTGCCCCACCCGAGCCCTTCAGGACCTGTTCACCGAGGCAAATCCTCGCACGTCGCGGCAGGCAAGCACGTCAGGCCATGACCTTGCAGTCGTCGTGGCACTTCCCATATGAAGCGCGCGCTCATGCTCCGATTCGTGGCAATCATTGCCCTGCTGACCACCACCCCCACGCTCGCGAACGAGGAGGCGGAAAGCCCCGCCCCCATCGCCGAGAGCGGCCCAACCCTCAGCCGAGAAGAGGCGCTGGAGCAATATGAGCTCCGGCACATCGGGTTCGATGAGTACATCGCCGTGACGCTGTCGTATTCGCCACTGGCCGTTGGGAGCCCGCCGAGCCGCTGGACCGTCCCGTATGAGGGGAAATACAAGAAGCCACTGGAGGGCGAGGCGTTCTATCAAAAGCTCGGCCGAGACGACCTCGTTGCGGAGTATCAGTCGAGAAGCGCCACGAAGCTCACCCTGAAGATCGTCGGGGGAGTCGCGATGATTGGCGGGCTCGTCTACGGAATCGCCACGCCAGGCGTTCAGTCCGAAGACTGCGAGCTCGGCCCCGACTTCTCGGCCTGCATCGACCGCGGTTTCGCGAACAGCCGCCGGGAGCGAAACATGTTCCTCGTGGGAATGGGCGTGAGCCTGGTGGGAGCAGGGCTGCTGGGGTGGGGTATCTTCTACAACCCCCATCCCATCGCCTCCAGCGAGGCCCGCGAACTGGCGGATGGCCACAACAAACGCCTTCGCCAGGAGTTGGGCCTTTCGGATGTCCCCGCGCCAGCCCCAGGCCCACGAAAGCGGCCATCCGTCATCCAGGCCCGCCTGACACCTGTCTTCGGCCCGAACTCCGGAGGGCTGCTGGTGGACGGGCGCTTCTAATTTCCGGCCGCGATGTCAGGAAGAGTGCCCCGGCCGGGTCGGGGCGCCTCACGCATGGCTCGCCGGAGCCCATCTCCCCGGCGACCATGGTCCCCCCGAAGACGTGGCCCGCGCGGCCGGCGTGATGACCGTGCAGGCCTGAAAGGACGCCCTGGATGCCCTCCGCCCCGACTGATGCCCCCCAGCTTGTCGAGCTCGCCGGCCACCACGGACTGAAGCTCAAACCCGACACCCTGTCGGTCAACGAGGCCGGACTGGACTATCGCGTCGTGATGGCACGCGACGTCGAAGACACTCCGTGGGTCCTCCGCATCCCCCGGCGTGAAGACGTCTCCGCGAAGCTCGCGGACGAGAAGAAGATTCTCGACTTCATTGGTCCCCGGCTCGGCGTGGCAGTGCCCAGGTGGCATGTCGCCCACCGGGACCTCATCGCCTATCCGGCGCTGCCGGGCAGGCCTGGGCTGACGCTGGACCCCGCCTCGGGTGAGCCCGTGTGGCACTTCGACCGCGAGTCCCCCGTCTATGCCCGCCAGTTCGGCCAGCTCCTGGCCCGGATGCATGCCATCGACGTCGAGGATGCCCGGCGAGCGGGCCTCATCGTCGAGACACCCGACCAGGTCCGCGCCAACTGGGCCTCCGACATCGCCCGCATCAAGCAGGCCTTCGACGTGGCGCCCGCCCTCCTCCAGCGTTGGGAGCGCTGGCTGGGGGACGACTCCTACTGGCCCCGCTTCGTCACGCTGACGCATGGGGAGATGTACCCCGCCCATGTCCTGCTGGCGCCGGACGACACCATCACCGGCGTCCTCGATTGGACGACCGCGAAGGTAGGAGACCCGGCGCGCGACTTCGTCTTCCAGAAGATGCTCGGCGTGGACGCCGTGTTCGAGGCCACCGTGGACGCCTATGTGAAGGCGGGCGGGCGAGTCCCAGACCGCCTGGGCGACCACTGTGTGGAACTGCTCGCGGCTTCACCCGCCGGCTACGCCCTCTTCGCGCTGACCACCGGCCTGCCAGAGCACCGGGCGGCCGCCCAGGCGCAGTTGACCCCCGAAGCGGCCATGTAGGCACAGCGGGCCGGGCGGCGGGCCAGCCCCCGCCGCTCAGGTTTCACTGTCCAATCACGGCCTGGGGCGCTAGGTAGGGACGGCTCGATGGAGCTTCGATGACCGCTGCCCTCCTGTCCCTGTCCCTCGCCTTCACGCTCGTCACCGGCCAGTTCGCGCCCCAGCAGGCGGGAAGTGACCCGCTCGCGCCGGAGCTGGAGGCGCGTGCCCAGACGCTGGGCAAGCAGCTCCGGTGCGCCGTGTGCCAGGGACTGTCGGTGGCGGACAGCCCGTCCTCCATGGCGCGCGCCCAGCTCGACATGATTCGCGAGCTCGTCTCCGAGGGGAAGAGCGACGCCGAAATCGTCGAGTACTTCGTCGCCCGCTACGGTGAGTGGGTGCTGCTGTCCCCCGCGCGGAAGGCTTCAACTGGTTCGTGTGGCTGGGCCCGGTGGGGCTCGTCGCCGTGGGCGCCTTCGTCATCTGGCGGCAGCTCCAGCGCGGCGCGGCTACCCCGGAGCAGGCCCCGCCCGCGGCCACGCCTTCGGAAGAAACGGCGGCCCCGGCCGCGCCCGCTGGAACGCCTCCAGTGGATGAAGAAGACCCGTACCTCCAGGCCGTGCGCCGGGAGCTCGAGCGCTAGGAGCGCCAGGCCATGCAGCCGCAGACGACGAATTGGTTGCCCGGAATCATCGTGCTCGCCGTCACCTTCGTGTTGGCGGCGGGCTGGATCCTCTTTCAGCGCCGCAAGGGCTCCCTGGCGTCGGCAGAGCCCCGCGACGGCGTGCTCGATGACCTGACCCAGCGCGCGCAGTCCCTCATCGACCAGCTCCGCGCGCTGGAAGCGGAGAAGCACAACCAGAGCGCCGAGCAGTATGCCGCCGAGAAGTCCCGCCTGGAGCGCGAAGCCGCCGCGGCGCTGCGCGCGAAGGACGAGCACCTCAAGCGCAAGGCCTCCAGCGAGGGCGTCCGCCCCCGCCCCCAGGCTCCGGCCCCCACCGGGTGGGCGTCTCGCAATCCGCAGTTGGTGGGCGCGCTGTGGGGCGCGGGCATCGTGGTGTTCTTTGGTGGGCTGGGCTACCTGCTCGTCTCCGAGCAGCAGACGCGCACCGACGGCATGGAGGCCACCGGCCGCATGCCCCCGGGCGGCGCCGCCGCGCAGCAGCAGGGCGCGGGCATGGACGAGCAGATGCAGGAAGGCCCGGAGATGCAGGAGGCTCGCGCGCGGCTGAACGCCAACGCCGGCGATGTGGACGCGGCGGCGCTGCTGAGCCACGAGCTCATCCGCCGTCAGCAGTTCGACGAGGCCGTGAAGGTCACCGCGAAGGGCCTGGCGGCGGACCCCTTCAACGTCGAGCTGAAGGTCCACCGCGGCGTGCTTCGCGCCACCCAGGGCGACATGGCCGGCGCCGAGGCGGAGCTGACGGAGCTGGTGGACACTTGGCCGGACGCACAGGAGGCGCTCATCTTCCTGGGCAGCCTCGCCCTGCGCCGCGGCGACAAGGCCGCCGCGCTGGCCCACTTCGAGCGCTTCTCCGTGGAGGTGCCGCGCAACATGCAGCCGCCGCAGCTCGGCCCTGCGATTGCCCAGCTTCGCGCGGAGGTCGCTGGCGGCATGCCCTGACGCCCAGCCCCTGCCCTCACCGGCGGCGCCGCCCCAACCACCCGAAGTGGTCGAGGCAGGCGCCGCTGGCGTTTTCGACGCTCAGTGCACCGCGGCCCGCCGTCGGCGGAAGCGCCGCACCTTCTCCACCAGCGTGTCCGGCATCGCCGCCTTGGCGCCGTTGCGCAGCAGGCGCGCCAGGGATTCTGACTGGGAGAACCAGCGCCCCTCCCACGTCCCGGCATGGACCCGCACGGACAGCGTGCGCCGCTGCTTGGATACCCAATCGGACTTGTACGTCTCGGTGCCCCGGAGGAAGTCGTACTCCGTCAGGCCGGCCTCCATCGCGTCGCGGAACGTCTCGCCCACCAGCACCAGGCCCACGCTGCGATTGCGCCACGCCGGGTCATAACCGGACTGGAAGTACACGAAGGTGTCGCGGTGGAGGATGCCGTACACCGACGCCACGGCCTGGCCGCCCACCTTCATCGTGTAGAGGCGCAGCCGGCCCCGCTCCGCCAGGAACTGCGTGGCATCCCGGTGGAACGCCTCCACGCCCGAGCCCTTGATGCCCTGCGAGCCCCCATCCGCGGCCCACCGCGCCGAGTGCAGGCGGAAGAAGTCCGTCAGCGGCGCCGCCAGCTCGCCCGGGGCGTCCGTGCGCTCGATGCGGTAGCCCTCCTGCTTCGCCAGCCACTTGCGCCGCCGCAGGAAGTTGTCGCGGCGTCCGGTGCGCTTGAGGAACGCGTCGAAGGGCTCGCCCGGCGTCAGCGTGTCATACGGGCACACGTAGCGCGGCGCCACGCGGACGTCCTGCCTGGCGAAGGTCTCCCGGAGCACGTCCACGGTGGGCGAGTCCTCGCGCAGGTCCGACAAATCCAACACGTCCCATTCGTCGCGCAGCGCGTGCAGCATCCGAGCGAAGGCGCCGGCCACCTCGCGCTCACGGCCCCGCCGCGCCACGACGTCCAGGTAGTCGCTGCCGACGTGTGTCTCCCCCAGGAAGCTCAGCCGCCGCACCGGGATGCCGGTGACGCCCAGGTACTCGACGCCCAGCGGCATCAGGCCCACCAGCGTGCCCGCCGCGTCGCGCGCGGTCAGCACCAGCGGGCGCCGGCCCGTGGCGATGCGCCGGCACCACGGGTACACCCACTCCCAGGCGTTGAAGGGCCCCGCGTCGCTCGCATCCATCAGCGCGGCCCATTCCTCCCGCATCCCCGCCAGCGTGGAGAGGCTGCCCACGGCGCCTACCTCCAACGGGTGCGCGGCCCACGCTCCCTGCGACAGCTCATCCTCCCGAATCAACGCCCGTCCTCCCGGAGGGGCAGCCGCCCCTCCCTGTTCCCCGAATGAACTTCACCCCGCGCGCTTCTTCGACCGGTGGTCCGACTTCACGGCCTCGCGCACCGCCTGCGCCACGTCCGCCATGACCTCCGGCGTCAGGTCCTGGTGGCACGGAATCTCCACGATGGAGCGACGCAGCTGCGCCACCTCCGGGAAGGCCGATGCATCACAGGCCGGGTGGAAGCGCTTCCAGAAGTCGATGGCGTCGATGCCCTGCACGCGCAGCCGCGCCAGCACCTCCGCCTTGTCCTGCACCACCAGCGGGTAGAACAGCGGGCACGCGCCCGGCGGAAGCTGGTTGAACAGCGGCGCGGAGATGTCGCGCAGCCGGCCCAGCAGGAAGAAGTAGTTGCGGCGCCGCTGCTCGACGATGGATTCCAGGTCCTGGGCCAGGGCAATCCGCTTCGTCAGCGGGCTCATGCCCAGGTCCACGTGCTTGCGGTCGAAGTGCTGCGTCCCCGTGGCCACGCGCTCGATGCTGGCCGCCTTCACGGTGCCATGCCCCAGCGCGCGCACGGCGCTGCGCAGGGCCCGGCCGGCCAGTCCGCCGCGCAGCTCCAGGTTCTGCAGCAGCGCGGACACCGTGTGGCTGAAGGTGGACACGGACGGCGGCGCGGGCGGCTCCGGAAGGCTGTACTGGCGCGGGCCGTTGACGACCAGCGCGCCCCCATTGGGAACCGGAAGCGTCTTGTAGAGGCAGAAAATGCCCACGTCTCCCGTCGTCCCCAGGGGCACGGTTCCGTCGGAGGACAGCAGCGACAGCGCGCAGTCCTCGATGAGGATGAGGCCGTGCTGGTCCGCCAGCTTGCGCATCTCCGCGACGGGGCCCGGGAAGCCCGCGTAGTGCGTCAGGTACAGGGCCCGCGTCTTCGGGCCGATGCGCCGGGCCACGTCGTCCAGGTCCACGTCCCAGCGGCTGCCCACGCGGTAGAAGCGCGGCGTGGCGCCGGCGTCCACCAGGGCCTCCACCTCCACGCCGTGGTGGTAGGCGGGCATCAACACCTCGCCCGAATCCAGCCCCAGCATCTTCACCGTCAGCCAGATGGCATTGCGGGCGAAGTAGAAGTAGCGGACGTTGGGCGAGGAGAACGGCGGCAGCGCGCCGGGCTTCGGCCGAGACAGCAGCATGTGCGGCCACAGCGTGGGCAGTGACGGCACGAACAGCCGGCCAGCGTGCTTCATCGTCTCCATCGCGACACCACCTCTTTCACCGCGGGCCCCCACCGGAACTTGGCCGCACACAGCGCCTGGCCGAAGGGGGAGTCATTGAACACGTAGAGCCAGGTGTGGCGCCGGACCTCATTCGTCCAGTCGCGCTTCCACACCATGTCGGGCCCCAGGAAGTCGAACTCGTGCAGGCCCCGGTCGATGCAGGCCCCGATGACCTCATCCACCAGGAGCTGGCCCGGGCTGCACTCACGCAGGCTTTCGTCGTAACCGGGCTTCAGCAGGAAGTAGCGCCCGCCGTATTCCAGGCCGTACTGGAACGCCACCGGCCGGCCGTCCAGCCGCAGGAAATACAGCGCCAGCCGCTGGCGATAGGCGGAGTCCCGTGCCAGCTCCGTGTAGAAGCCGCGCGTGCGCGCATCCTGCGCCATGGCCGTGCCGCGCGCGCCCTTCCAGCCGCTCTGCTCCAGCAGGAAGCCTTCCTCCAGCGCGCCCTCCAGGCCGAGCCCGCTGTCCACCCGCTCGAAGGTGAGCTGGCCCTTCTCCTCCAGCTTGCGGCGGCGGCGACGGCAGTTGGCCTTGAACTTCGACTGCAATGTCTTCTGCAAGGCATCGCGGGACGCCGGCAGCGGCACATACGGGGAGCGCAGGGACTCCCACTCGCCCACGGGCAGGCCGGACTCGCGCGCCACCGCGTGCAGCCGCCGGCGGCCCCACCGTCGGGGACATCCGTGAGCCGCAGCACATCCCAGCCACCGGCCGAGCGCAGGTAGGACACGAAGGCCGCCGCGGCGACCTCCGGTTCCTTCGCCACCAGGTCGAACCGGCAGGAGTGGGCGTTGGCCGCCGCGGACAGCTGCCGCGCCGGTACACCCAGCAGCGTCGTGCGCTCCTCCCACAGCGGGAGCACCGCGCCAAGGCTCCCATCCGCGTCCCGCAGCGTCAGCACGCGCGGACTCACACCGGGTACGAAGTTGTCCATCCAGATGCGGATGAACTCATGCCGGTAGAACAGCTCGTTGGAGGTGGCCTCCACGAGCGCGTTCCACTCGGACTCCAGGGACATGAAGGCCGCGCGTCCCGTCACTTCGGTGACGCGCGGCGAGGCAGAAAGGTCTCTTGCTTCCATGAGGTGTCGGGTGCCCAAGGTGGTGATGGAGGTTCGCGGCTACAACCCGCTGCGGGCCATCTTCAGCAGGCAGGCGGCGACCTTGCGGCTGTCATGTCGAATCCTGGACCCTGCCTTGAGCAGGTCCGCCTGCACCGGCACCACGCCCGCGCCAATCAAGTCCCGCGGGTTGGCCGACACCACGAACGAGCCGCGACGGGCATAGCGCCGGTTCGCCTCTTCCGTGGGCAGCGTGCCGTTGACGAGCACCGCGTCCAGCACCGGCCCCACGTGGTCCGTGACGGCCTGCACGTGGTCCAGACAGGACATTCCGTCCGTCTCCCCCGGCTGCGTCATCAGGTTGGCCACCATGATTTTCAGCGCGCGCGTCTCCTTGAGCGCCTGGGCCACGCCGTCCACCAGCAGGTTGGGCAGCACGCTCGAGTACAGCGAGCCCGGGCCGATGGCGATGAGGTCCGCCGTGTAGATGGCCTCCAGCAGGCCCTCGGTGGGCGGCGGCGAGCGAGGACTCAGCGTGACGCGGCGCACCCGGCCGTGCGCGCGGCAGATGTTGCGCTCCCCCACGACCTCCGTGTCGTCATGCATCTGCGCCACCAACTGCACGGACGCCAGCGTGGAAGGCAGCACGTGGCCCCGGGCGCCCAGCAGCTCCCCGGACATGCGCACCGCCTCCATGAAGTCCCCCTTCAGCTCCGCGAGCGCGGCGATGAGCAGGTTGCCCACCGCATGGCCCGCCGGCCGCGCGCCCCGCCGAAGCGGAACTGGAAGACGTCCTTGAGCGCGTTCTTTCCACCCGCCAGCGCCACCAGGCAGTTGCGGATGTCGCCCGGAGGCAGCGCGCCGTGTTGGCGCCGCAGACGGCCCGAACTGCCGCCGTCGTCGCTCATGGCCACCACCGCGGTGATGTCGATGCCCGGCTCCCGGGCCTTCGGTGTCGCGCGCCGGGCCAGGCCGCGCAGCACCATGGGCAACCCCGTGCCTCCGCCGATGGCGACGATGCGCGTCGGCCGGTCCACCTGCCCCTGCAGCACCTCGTTGCCCTGGCGCTCCAGCTCCAGCCTGCGACGGGCCTCCGCCCACTCCGCGGGCAGCGGCGCTTCCATGTCCATTCCCACCATGACGCTTACCCCCATCCACGACGCCCCAGCCCGCCTCCCCAGGCGAGCCCCCCTCCCGGCCTCCCACAGCGGAAGCCGGGAAAGCGAAATGCCCTACCGCGCCCCACGACCGAGAAGCACATGCCTCACGGTGTGGAAGATGATTCCCACGTCCAGGAACAGCGAACCGTTCTTCACGTAGTACAGGTCGAACTCCAGCTTGTTCCGCGCATCCTCCACCGACGCGCCGTAGGGGTAGCGAATCTGAGCCCACCCCGTCAGGCCTGGCTTGACGGCCTCCCGCAGGCCGTAGAACGGAATCTGCTGCTTCAACTGCTCGACGAACACTGGCCTCTCGGGGCGGGGCCCCACGAAACTCATGTCTCCCGTCAGGATGTTGAAGACCTGGGGAATCTCGTCGATGCGCGCGCGGCGGATGAAGCGGCCCACCCGCGTGACACGGTCATCGTTCGCCTTCGCCCACACCGCGCCATGCTTCTCCGCGTCCGTGCGCATGCTGCGGAACTTCCACAGGTGATACGTGCTCCCGAACAGCCCGGTCCTTTCCTGCCGGTAGAAGATGGGTCCCTTCGAATCCAGCTTGATGGCCACCGCGACCAGCAACAGGAAGGGCGCGGACAGGATTAGCAGGAGGGATGCCACCGCGATGTCGAAGCCCCGCTTCAGCGTGCGGCGCAGCGGGGACACGGTGAGCTCGTCCGCGAAGGCGAAGTCGCTCGCCCTCAGGAACTGCACCGGAATCCGGCGCAGCACCCGCTCGCAGAAGCCCGTGACCTCATACACCCGCCGGCCCTGGAGCCGGCAGCGCAGCAGGCCGTCCACCCAGTTGGCCCCGCGCATGTCATCCGCGGCCTGCACCACATAGGCCGCGTTCAGCCGGGCCGCCGTCTGCTCCAGCGCCTCGCCCGAGGTGCGAGGGTCCGTCAGGCCCACGATGCGGTAGGTGCCCTCCCCGCCCGCTTCAATCGCGCTGGCCACCGCGCGCGCCTTGGGCCCTTCTCCGACGATGAGCACCGAGTGCGGCGCTCCCACCAGGGCGCGGATGGACACCCGCACCATCAACGTCCCGGCCAGGGCGCCCATGGCTCCGCCCAGCAGCGTGCCGGGCGGAAGCTGCATCGGCACCACCAGCGGGGTGACGAGCATGACGCCGCCCGCCACCATCGCCGTGACCCCCGCGGCCTTGAGGAACCGGTATCCCCGCACCCGGTCCTCCGCGGCCACACGGAGGTCATACAAATCCAACAGATACAGCGTGAACTGGAAGGTGATGACGAACGCCGCGCCCATCCACAGCAGCGTGGGCCACAGCTGCGACAGCGGCGTGTGTGTCCCTTCAGGCGCGAAGAGTGCCGCGCAGGCCGCCGCGCCCATCACGCAGGCCAACGCGATTGCCGAACTCTCGGCGAGGAAGAACGTCAGTTTCTTTGCAGAGAAATAATGGTGAAAAACGCGGAGCACGTGCCCCTCCAACCTACCCGCCCGACCCTCTTCCACCACCGGCCCCGCCCCCCTGTCACCCGGAGGCGGGAACCGGAACCAAAGCCCCCCGCCGCTACCGCTTCTCGTAGTTCTTCAGATACGGCGCCGAGTGGACCTCCGCGCCATTCAGCACGCACCCGACGATGGGCGCGCCGCCCAGGCTCTCCACCGCCTGGTGCACCGCCTTGCCCGACGTCACGTTCGCGCGGATGACCATCAGCACGCCGTCCGCCTGATGGCCCAGGATGGCCGCGTCCGCGAAGGGCAGCGTGGGCGGCATGTCGACGTAGACCTCGTCGAAGCCCTCACGCACCGCCTTGAGGAACTGCTTCATCCGGCCGCTCGCCAGCACCTGCGCGGTGTCCTCGGGCGTGACGCCCGCGGGGATGAGGGCCGGCGCGTGGAGTTGAACCGCCGCACCACGTCCCGCACCTCACAGTCCCCCGCCAGCAGCTCCGCCAGGCCCGTCTTGTTGCGCATGCCCAGCGTGGCCGCCACGCCGCCCCGGCGCAGGTCCGCATCCACCAGCAGGATGCGGCGCTCCGGGTTCGCCCGGGCCGCGGCGAGCGCCAGGTTGACGCTCGTCACCGTCTTGCCTTCCCCGGGCATCGCCGAGGTGAGCGCGACGACCTTCATCGGCCGCAGGTCCCGCATCCGCTCGAGCCTGTAATAAAGGCTCCGGTATTGCTCCGCCGCGGCCGATGCCGGCGCCGTCAGCGTCACCACCCGGCGGTCCACCGCGTTGCCGCCCGTCGGGTTGTCATCCACTCGGGGGAGGAAGTTGCCCGCCCGCTCCATCGTCTGATCCATGTCCGTCCTCCGTCCTTTTCCGGCGCGACTCAGTTCAACGACGTGGGGTTAGACACGCTGTTTCGAGCCCCCGAAGCCGGCATCAGAATCCGCCGCTCCGTCTTGCCCTGCATTTCCGGGACCACCGCGAGCACCGGCAGCGTCAGGCGCTGGCGAACCTCGGTGCCATCGCGCAGGCTGTCGTCGCGCATCTCCAGCACCGCCCCCGTCAGCACGCCCAGGCCCAGGGCCAGGAGGAAGACGATGAGCATGCCCGCCATGCGGTCCGGCCGGGCCGGGGTCGCCGGCACGCCCGCCGGGGAGATGACGTTGAACAGGCTCTTGGCGCTCTTGGCCTCCAGCTCCTGCGCGATCTCCGCCTCCACCTTACGGCTCACCACGCTCTGGTACTTGGTGCGCGCGATTTCGTAGTCGCGGTTCATCACCGCCAGCTCGTGCGCCCAGCGCGGGGTGTTGTTCAGCCGGCCCTGGTACGCCTCGGCCTGCTTCTGGAGGTCCTGAATCTCCTGCTGGATGTTGCCAATCAGCGTGGCCACGCGGGTGCGCTCGGCGCGCTCGGCCCACAGCCGCCCTTCGGCCTCCTTGCGGCGAGCCGTCATACCGTCCAGCTCCGTCTGAAGGCGCTTCACCTCCGGGTGGTCCTCCGTCCAGGTGGTGCGAGCGTTGACCAGGGAACGGGTGAGCCCGTTCTCCGCGGCCTCGAGCCGGCCCGCCTCGCTGTCCACCGCGTTGCGCGCGCGGGCCGGTCGGAGCGGCGGCCCTCGGCGACACGCAGCTCCTCCGACTTCGTCTGGAGCTGGTGCGACACGCGCTCCAGGCCGCGCATGTTCATCTCCATCTGCTCGGGCAGCTCGCCCAGGTGGTCCACCTTGAACTGGGAGATCTTCGCCTCCCAGCTGCTGACCGCCTTGCCCAGCTGAACCATCTCCTCGTTGAAGAGGTCGGTGGCGCGCGCCGCCTGCGCCTGACGAATCTTCAGCGTCTCATCGGAGAAGATGGTCGGCAGGCGGTTGGCCACCTGCGCCGCCACCTGCGGGTCGCGGTTGGCGTAGGTGAGCTCGAAGGCCGTCTCCCCCTCCACGCGCACCGTGAGGTCCTTGCGCATCTGTGCGACGGCGGCCTCCATGCCCTTCTCCGAAACGATGTCCGGATAGAGGTTCATCTCCTCGATGGCCTTCTGAAGCACCGGACGCGCCAGCAGCTCCTGGCGAACGGTGAGCAGCCGCTGCTCGATGATTTCGCTCACCGTGCGCTGCACCATCTCCTCACCCGGCCGCTGCGGCTCCACGCGGACCACCACTGAAGCCTCGTACATGCTCGGCCGGGTCATCACGATGGCTGCGCCCACCACGAAGACCACTGCTGCGATGGCACCGACCAGGGCCTTGCGCCGCCACAGGGCTCCCAGAAGCTGGTCTGCCGTCATCCCTCGCTCCATGTTCCGCTCCTCCTCCATCCCACGCGCTGTAGCTACCAAGGCGTCACCACCAATCGGACGGCGAACACATTGCGCGTCAGGTCCACCGCGCTCGCCGAATCCGCCAGCCCAACCTGAGCGATTCGATCCACCGCACCCTGCGCCGACAGGCGCCGGTCAATGCGGTACTCCACACCACCACTCACCGCGTAGCCCTGCGACACCCGCGGCGCTCCTCTGAACACGGCCCAGTCCAGCGACGGGGCCTGCCCGTTGCGGAAGAAGCTGGCCGCGCCAAAAAGCGAGAACTTCTGGGTGAACCGGCGCGCCACCATCACCGACGCGTAGTCCGCCCACAGCGCGTTGGTGAAGCCGTTCGCGCCCACCAGGTCGTGTCCCATCGACACGCCCACGTCGAACATCTCCCCTTCGCGCTGCAGCTCCACGTTCAATCGCGGAACCCAGCCACCCTGCTGGCCCACCGGCGCCAGGTACCGCACGGGGCCCGCCCGGACGGTGAAGGTGGTAGGCCGCGTCAGCCGATACCGCAACCCCAGCGCCGCGCCGTGCGACTGGCTCAGCGACCCCTCATAGAGGAAGCCCTGGTACCGGTACTCCAAGCCCAGGCTGAGCCGGCGCGTGGCGCGGTACCAGCCTTCGATGGAGGGCGTGTGCGCGTACCCCGCGCGCTGCCCCACGTCGATGATGCGCACCGCCTCGAAGCGGTAGCCCGCGCGCACGTCCAGCCGCTCCGCCACGCGGTTCGTCACGCCCAGCGTCGCCTGCGTGAAGAACGTGGGCAGCGTGGAGCGCGCCAGGCCGTCACGCGGCAGCGAGCTGGGGTCCGTGACGCGGAACACCCGGAGCGCCGTGTCCAGCCGCAGGCGACGCGTCACCTGGTGCCGGGCCTCCAGACCGCCCCGGTGGTCCAGCGTCGTCCTGCCCGACCCATGCCGCATCAGCAGGTCGGCCGCGTAGAAGCTGTCCAGCGTGAGCCGCGCGTCCTTCGCCTCCAGTCCCAACCGCGGCGTCACCTTCGTCATCAGCTGGCCGGCGCCGCCACCGCCCAGTCGCAGGTCGTCGTCGAACCGCTCCTCAGCCGTCAGCCGAAGCCGGGGCTCCCATACCGTCGCGGCCTGCGCGGCAGGCGCACCGAACATGAGGCCCGCGAGTAGCCACTTCTTCCAGTTGCCCTTCACCGTCGCCCTCCGTCCCGCACGCCCACCACCGCCCACGTCCACGACGCCCACTGCGTCACCACCCCTCACGGAACGACGACGGTGTCACCCGGCCGGAGCATGACCTCGTGTCCACCATCCGGAGAGATGAGGTCGCTGTAGCGCACCGGAATCTGTCCGCCCTTGCTGTCGGTGCGGATGACCACGATGCCGTCCGAGTTGGCGAAGTCCGTGAAGCCGCCCGCCAGCGCGATGGCCTGCAGCAGCGACACGCGGCCGCGCAGCGGATAGGCGCCCGGGTGGGCCACTTCGCCGGTGACGAACACGCGGCTGCTGTTCACCTCGCGGACAATCACCGTCACGCGCGGCTCCTGCACATACGGCTGGAAGGCCTCCTTCAGGGATTCGGCCAGCTCCGTGGGCGTCTTGCCCGCGGCGTGGACCTCGCCCACCATGGGCATGGAGATGTAGCCATCCGGACGAACCGGCAGCGTCCGGGACAGCTCCGCGTCACGCCACACCGCGATGTCCAGCACGTCCTCGCGGCCAATCCGGTAGGGCTGCTCCGTGTTGTCCACCGTCACCTTCGGCTGGTGCGCGCAGCCCCCCAGGAGCATCACGCCCAACACCGTCCAGAACCCCGCGCTCGTCTTGCCCATCGTCAGCTCTCCCTCAAAAGCGTGTGTCGCGCTCCCGGCCCTACCGCAGCCGGACGTTGCTTCCGGCGGCGTTGCCTTAGCAGCGCGTGTGCCACGTACTGGAGGGAGGGAAAGCCCTTGGATCGCAGTGGGTTACGAAGTGCCCTCCTGGGAGACCCCATGGGGTTCAGGAAATTTTTCCGGCATCGTACCCGCGTCGCACCCGGTGCTTTCTTCAGGCATTGCTCTGAACAGGGAACGACTTTGCCCTCCGCGGCCCCTCCCGCTTCCCACTTCCCGGGGCTGGAGGCTGGCACGCGTCTTGGATTGAAGTTCGCGCGAGGCAATGAATTCCACAACGCGTGATGTGTTCGCGAGAACAGGGGATGGTCGGATGAGGAAGGCGGCTGGGGCGGTGGCGGCGTCGTTCGCGATGGGCACGGGCGCCATGACCCTGATGGGCGTGGCCTTCGCAACGCAGATGGAGGCCGCGGTGGTCGCGGTGGTGGGCCTTGCGTTGTACGCGAGCAGCGCGCTGCTCACGAACAAGGCGCCGGCGACGGCGGCCACCAGCGTCGCGAAGCAGGCGTAGTCCGGATGTAACGAAAGAGGCCGGGCGCCCGCGCGTGGCGCCGGCCTCTTTCCTTTGGCGCGCGCGGTTTCGGACAATAAGGTGCGCCGCCATGGCCAAGCCACAGTACTGGCTCATCAAGAGCGAGCCCTCCGTCTACGCCTACGCCCAGCTGGAGAAGGACGGGAGGACGGAGTGGACCGGCGTGCGCAACTTCGAGGCGCGCAACAACATCCGGGCGATGAAGCCTGGGGACCTCTGCCTCTACTACCACTCCAATGAGGACAAGGCCGTGGTGGGCGTGGCCCAGGTGCTCACGCCGCCGGGACCAGACTCCACCGTGCCCGATGAGGACTGGGCCGCCACCTTCATGGGGCCTGTCGTCCCCTTCACGCAGCCGGTGGACCTGGCCACCATCAAGGCCACCGCCGCACTGAAGGATTTTCCGCTCGTCACCCGCGGCCGGCTGAGCGTGGCCCCCGTCACCGCCACGCACTTCAAGCAGGTGTTGAAGATGGGGAAGACAGTGCTACCGAAGTAGTACGGTGACGCTGGTGGGGCGCCACCCCCGAAGGCATACTCCGGCGCCGTGAGTGCCACTGACATCCGCAAGATTCCGGCTCAGGAGACGCGCGGCCTCCGCCACGCCATCCTCCGTCCCAACCAGCCTCCGGAGATGGCCGTCTATCCCGGGGATGACGACGCGGACACGCTCCACCTGGGCGTCTATACGGAGGGCCGCCTGGTGGGCGTGGCCTCCCTGTATCGGGAGCCGCCGCCGGACGCGCTGCGCGCCACCACGGCCTGGCGCCTGCGAGGCATGGCGGTGGACGCCACCCTGCGTGGGCACGGCCATGGCGCCGCCCTCCTGCAGGCCTGCATGGAGCATGCGGCGAGGCAGGGCGGTTCCCAGGTGTGGTGCAACGCGCGGATGACGGCCTCCGGATTCTACCGCGCGCAGGGCTTCGCGCAGCGAGGCGAGCCCTTCGACCTGCCCGGCATCGGCCCGCACCACCTCATGTGGCGCAACCTCGGAACCTCCTGATGACCACCCTCCCCGACCTCGACCTCATCCGGACCTCCATCGAGCGCATCGACGAGGAGATCCTCGATGCCCTCCGCCGCCGGATGGCGCTGGCGGACGACGTCGCCCGGGCGAAGCTGGCCGCCGCCGCGCCCTTCCGGGACCAGCGCCGCGAGGACCTGCTCCTGCGCCGCATCCGCACCCGCGCCGCGGAGCACGGCCTGGACCCGCACGAGGTGGAGCGCATCTGGCGGCTCTTCATCGACATGTCCGTGGCCCGGCAGCACGAGCTCGTCACCCGCCTGGACACCACGCCCCTGCGCGTGGCCTACCCTGGCGTGGAGGGCTCCTACAGCCACCGGCCGCGCGCCGCCGCTATGGGGACCGCGCGGGCGGCGTGCTGCTGTCCGGCTTCGACCATGCGCGCGAGGCCGTGGAGGCGCTCCGCCGCGGCGAGCAGGACTGGTGCTGCTGCCCATCGAGAACACCACCGCGGGCAGCATGAACGAGACGTATGACCTGCTCGCCGAGGGCGGCGTGGTCATCACCGCGGAGCTGGTCAGCCGGTGGACCACCGCCTGCTGGGCCTGCCGGGCGCGAAGCTGGAAGGCCTGCGGGAGGTGCTGTCCCATCCGCAGGCGCTGGCGCAGTGCGAGACGTTCCTCCGGGAGAAGGTGCCCTGGGCCCGCGCGGTGCCGGACGTGGACACCGGCGGCGCGGCGCAGAAGGTCCGCGAGCGCAACGACGCGTCGGTGGCGGCCATCGCCAGCGAGACGGCGGCGCAGCGCTTCGGCCTGGAGGTGCTCGCGGGCGATTTGCAGCCGGCCTTCGACTACACGCGCTTCGTGGAGGTGGGCCGCGAGGCCACGCCCCTGGCGCCCGGCGTGCCGTGCAAGACGTCCCTGTTGGTGGTGCTGGAGCACAAGCCCGGCACGCTGGGAGAGATGCTCCAGCGGCTCACCCTGCGCGGCGTGAACCTGAGCAAGCTGGAGTCGCGTCCCATCCCAGGGCAGCCGTGGCAGTACCGCTTCTACCTGGACGTGGAGGGCCACGCCGCCTCCGCGGCGGTGACGGCGGCGCTGGACGACATCCGTCCGCTCACCTCGTCGCTGCGCGTGCTGGGCACGTATGCGCGCGCGGAGGCGCCTCATGCCTGAGTCGCCGCGTCGCATCGCCTTCCAGGGCGAGCCTGGCGCCTACGGAGAAGAGGCCCTGCGCGCGCTGCATGGCGCCGACGTGGAGGCCGTCCCCTGCCTCACCTTCCGCGCCGTCTTCGAAGCCGTGGCCGAAGGCCGCGTGCACGGCGGCGTCGTGCCGGTGGAAAGCTCGCTGGGCGGACCCGTGGCGGAGACGGTGGACCTGCTGCTGGAGCATGACGTACCGGCGTCGGGCGAACTGTCCCTGCGCATCCGCCACTGCCTGCTGGCCCCACCGGGCCTGGCACTGGACGACGTCCAGCAGGCCCTCTCCCACCCGCAGGCCCTGGCGCAGTGCGCGGGCTACCTGCGCCGGCGGGGCATCACACCGCTGCCGGAGGCGAACACCGCCATCGCCGCGCGGAAGGTGGCGGAGGAAAGGCCTCCACACACGGCCGCCATCGCCAGCCGCATGTCCGCGGACCTGTACGGTTTGGCCGTGCTGGAGGAAGGCGTGGAGGACTCGCCGGACAACTTCACGCGCTTCATCGCCCTGGGGCCCGCGCCCGAACGGACGTGGACGCGGCGGAAGACGGCGCTGGCCTTCACCGTGGAGAACGGGCCGGGCGCGCTGTTCCGCGTGATGAGCGCCTTCTCCTCGCGCGGCCTCAACGTGGCGCGGCTGGAGTCCCGTCCGCAGCGCCGCGCCTGGGAGTACGTGTGGTGCCTGGACGTGGACGGCGCGCTGGAGGACCCGCGGGTACGCGAGGCGGTGGCCGCGGCCCAGGCCGCCTGCGTCACCCTGCGGGTGCTCGGAAGCTACGGCGTGGTGTGAGGCTCGCTCAGGCGCTGGTGGCCTGGAGCCCGTCGCCGCTCTGCACGGCCGTCTCGTACGCGGAGCGCACCAGCTGGACGTAGCGCTGCAGCGCGGGGAGCTGCTCCATGCGCAGGGCCTGGGGGCCGTCACACAGGGCGGCCTCCGGGTGCGGGTGGAAGTCCACCAGCACCATGGACGCGCCCGCGATGAGCCCCTGGCCAATGGCGTGGAAGATGTCCGGCAGTCCGTCCGGCGGCGGCGCGGCCTGGCCAATGGCGTGCGACGGGTCCACGCACACCGGAAGGCGCGTCAGCCGGCGCACCACGGGCACGTGGGCGAAGTCCACCATGTTGCGGTGCGGGTCACCCAGGTGCGTCTTCACGCCGCGGAGGCAGAAGATGATTTTCGGGTTGCCCTCGCTCGCCACGTACTCACACGCGTTGAGCGACTCCTCCAGGGTGATGCCCATGCCGCGCTTGAAGAGCACCGGGAAGACACGCTGCTGGCCAATGCTCTTGAGCAGCTCGAAGTTCTGCGCGTTGCGCGTGCCCACCTGGAGCATGACGCCCGTGGCGTTGCCGGAGCGCTCCAGCGCGTCGCGAATCTCGTCGATGTGACGCGGGTGCGTCACCTCCATCGCGATGACCTTGATGCCGTGCTTGCCCGCTGACTCGAACACCCAGGGCAGGCAGGCGGCGCCCAGGCCCTGGAACTCGTAGGGGTTGGTGCGGGGCTTGTAGGCGCCCATGCGCGTGGTGCGGATGCCCAAGCGGGCAAGCGCCGCCATCATCGTGTCCACGTTCTCCGGGTTGTCCACGGCACACAGGCCGGCGAACACATTCACGGAGCGCTCGTCGAAGGTGACGCCGTTGTACTCGAAGCCGGCGGACGTCCGCTGGCCCTTGTGCCGGCCGATGACGCGGTACTTCTGCGACACGCGCACCACCTGCCGCACGCCGGGAATCTGTTCGAAGGGCTCCACGGGCACCTGCGCGGTGGAACCCAGCAGGTAGACCTCCGTAATCGTGTACTCGGAGCCACCGATGACGTGCGTCCGCGGCGTCACTCCCTTGTACTGGGAAGCAACCTGGAGGACGGCGGACACCACGGACTCAGGCGAGTCCGGCTCGAGCATGACGATCATCTTCAGTTCTCCCGGGCGACGTTGTCGTACTTCACGCGAATTGCGTGAAGCGTTGCGGAAAATGGCCGCGGCAGATGTAACACTTCGAGCCGCTTTGCTGCGTCCCATCCAGGCCCCGGCGTGCCGCCTGCTAGGCCGGCACGGGGCGGAGCCGGGTGGCGAGCTGGGCGTAGTGGTCTCTCTGAGCGGGGTCGCCCAGGTGCTCCCACACGTCTGCCAGGGCCCGGGCGCACTCGGCGGAGCCAGGAGACAGCGTCAGCGCCAGTTCGAAGACGTGGCGGGCCTGGCGGTAGCGGGCCTTGTCCGGGCGACGGGAGCCCCGCGTCAGCAGCGCGTTGCCCAGGGCGTAGATTTGAACGGCGGCGGACTCGCGGTAGCCCGGCGTGGGGTTGAGCTGCGTGGCGCGCTGGAGCAGCTGCGCGGCGGCCTCCGGCTCCCCCAGCTCCAGCTGGCAGAGGGCCGCGTCGCGGTGGGCCTCGGCCTCGGTGGGGTCCACTTCGATGGCGCGCTCGAAGCAGCGCAGCGCCTCTTCGAAGCGCTCCAGCGTGGCCAGTGACGCGCCCTTCGCGGTGAGCGCCGGGACGTGCTTGGGGTCCACGGCGAGCACCTTGTCGAAAGCGAGGATGGCCGCCTCGTGGTTGCCCGCCATGGACAGGCTCACGCCGTCATTGAAGGCCGCGAACAGCAACTTGGACATCTCTCCCCCAGCTCAAGGGTGACACCGGCCGCGCTCCTGGGCCGGAGGGTCAGCCTCT
This sequence comes from Myxococcus sp. MxC21-1, assembly GCF_032612255.1. NCBI lineage: Bacteria > Pseudomonadati > Myxococcota > Myxococcia > Myxococcales > Myxococcaceae > Myxococcus > Myxococcus sp. MxC21-1. The sequence continues at coordinate 3,684,819 of NZ_CP123278.1, read as the reverse complement.
CACCGGAGAAGTCCCCATGGAAAGACGTCATTCCTGGGCGCGCTTTCGTCCCGCTGATGGGAGCCATTGGTCCCTACTTCAGATGCGCAGGCCCACCTGTACACCGGGCCACAGGAGCACGCCCCCCGCGTCCAGGTTCGACAGACGGCTCAGGTTCGACACGGGCTCGCCGTTGGAGTCATGCAACACGTTGAGCGTGGGTCCGCCGATGATGGCCAGGTTCCGCGCCACCTGGAACCCCGCCACCAGCCGGAGCTGGTGCAGGTGGCGGTCGCCTTCGAAGGACAGGTTCCAGCCGTAGAGGGTGTTCGTCACCGCGTCCACGTCCAGGAAGAAGCGCTCGGAGATGGGGATGTGCGCGCCGAGCCCCAGGCCCAGCGACCAGTGGCTGGGGCCACGCGCGCCCTCCATGGTACCCATGCCCAACACGAGCGTCGTGTAGAGGTAGCGGCTGCCCACCTTGATGGCGGTGTTGGCGTAGTTGAAGTCATTACCGAAGGCCTCGACGTGGAACTGGCCGTTGCGCGCGATGCTCACCAGGCCCACCGGAACACCGGACTCCAGCTCTCGCGACACGTTCACGAGCCCCAGTTGGAGGCCGCTCATCCGCCCCGCCACGTTGACGATGCCCACCTGCGCGCCCTTCACGTCACCGCCCACATTGACGAGGGACAGCTGCGCGCCCCGGGCCTCCGCCGCCCAGTTCAGGCCCACGGCCACCTGGAGCCCCGTCATCCGGTCCCGCGCATGGTTGAACGCCACCGCGCCCTGCACACCGTCGACGTTCCCCGCCGTCCAGTTGCCGCCCACGGCCAGCTGCGCCCCCACCAGCGACGTGCCGGACACGTTGGCGCCCACCGCGAGCTGCCCGAGCGAGCCGCTGGACCGCGCCACATTGAGCCCGATCGCGGCCTGGATGCCCTCCGCCTTTCCGTGCGCCCAGTTGCCGCCCACGGCCAGTTGCGTGCCCGACATGTCGCCCCGCACCACGTTGGCGCCCAGGGCCAACTGCAACCCGTCCACCTTGTCCGTGGCCACGTTCGCGCCCAGGGCCATCGCCACGCCGTCCAGCCGCGCCATGCGGGACACGCCCATGGACACGGAGAGATGGTTGTCCACGGGCTCGCCGGCGTTCATCAGGTCATTCGTCTGGAGGCCGGGGAACAGGCCCACGTTGAAGAAGCGCGAGCGGTGCCCACTGCCCGCCGCTGCGACTTCCGCCACGCCGGCGCCCGACGAGAGGCTCGCCGGCAGGGGCCCACCGCCGCGCATGGCCGTCAGCTCCCCCTGCACCGCGCGGAAGGCGGAGGCCGCCAGCACGGTCCGGCCGCCCTCCCCCAGCTCGAACTCCGCCTGCGAGGTCTGGTCCAGCACCTTGCGCATCACCGAGTAACGGCCCTTCTGCAGCCCCAGCTCGGTGGTGCGGCCCGCGTACTTCTTCAGCTCCACCACCAGGCGTCCCTGGGAATCACGGACGTAGAGCCGCCCGTCCACCAGGTCCCCCAGGACGAGCACCGCGGCGGTGGAGCGCAGGTCCGTCATCACCAGGTCGCCCGTGCCCGCCAGCTCGATGTCATACGCGGGGTGCTGCGCCCCGGCCCGCGTCTCTTCCGTGCGGGCCAGCGTCTCGTGGAAGGCGAACTGGTAGGCCTCGTGCAGCGTCACCCGGCCGTCCCCTGAGACGTCCGCCGCGCCGCGCAGACCGGACACCAGGTTGTGGGTGAAGAACGAGCCACCGATGCGGTCGGACTCCTGGGACACCTCATCCTCGGAAGACGACGTGAGGATGGCATGGCCTCGCACCGCGGAGGACGCATCCACCATGAAGGCCGGACGCCGCACTCCGCCCTTCTGGCGGGCCAACGTGCCGGACGCACACGAGTCCAGGATGGCGATGCGCACGTCGGCGGGAAGCGACTCCAGCGCCTTGCGCAGCTCGCGGTAGCCGAAGCGGTCCTTCTGGAGGAGCAGCCCCTGCTCGTCGGAGTGGCCCGAATAGTAGACGAGCGCCTCGATGCGCGTGCCCGGCGTGGTCGCCGCCGCCAGCATCGCCTTGAAGCGGACCAGGGCGGCCTCCAGCGCCGCGCGGTCGCCCTCCATCAGCAGCAGCTTGTCCTTCGGCTGCACCCTCCGAGTTCCTCCAGCACGTCGCCGAATGAGCGCGCATCCGTGACGGCGTACCGGAGCCGGGCACGGCCCTCGCCCCCATCGTTGACGCCCACCAGCAGCGCGAAGCGGCGCACCGACGCCTGCGGCGCCGAGGCCGAGGGCGCCGCGGCGGCCAGGGCGGGCACGAGCAGGAGCGAAAACAGGAGGGACCGCGTCATCACCGCACCTTTTCCAACGTGAAGGACGTCTGGCCCAGGGTATCCGGAAGTGGCAGCGGCAGGGTGCGCGCGTCGATGGGCCGCCGGGCAAGCGCGCGCGCCTCCAGGACCGACGCTACCTCCAGGGGGCATCGGACGTCACGAAGAGGAAGCGCTCGAAGTCCGGCGCGTCATCGAGCTCGTAGGCATGGGTCAGCGGCACCGCCTCGCCGGGGCCCAGCTCCGTGCTTCCCGACAGCGTCGAGGGATGATGCAGCGTCACGGCGCCGCGCCCATCCACCGACACCACGACACCATGGCGGCTTCCACCCGACACGTAGCTGAGTTGCAGGACGTCACCGCTGCGCGCCCGGGCCTGTTCACCGAGCAACTCCGGCTCGCCCGCGCCCTGCCGATGGACCCGCAGGCGCGGCCCACCCTTGATGCGCACGGTGTCCAGCATCACGATGAGCGGCACCGGTGAATTGGACGGCTCCGGCTGCTCCTCCGGCGCGGACATGAAGAGCAGCGCCAGCGAGGCGGCCACGGGGACGCTGAGTGACAGCCCATGCCACCCTTGCGAGTTGCCGCGCCGCGCCGTCTCCGTGCGGCCCTGGGACTCGCGCTCGCGCCGGACCACCTCGGCGGCGACTTCGGCGGGCGGATGACGCGCCAGCGTCTGGCGGGAGTCCGCGTCCAGCCGGGCCAGCCTCGCGGCGCCACCGGGCTCACGCTCGAGCCGGGCTCGCGCGGCGGACAGCGCCTCTGGCGGCAGTTCGCGCAGGATGATTCGCTCCAGAAGCCAGTCAGGGGTGCCAGGGGCCATGCGCAGTGCGTCTCCAGCGCGGCGAAAAGCCCTCGGTCCCGTGTCCTGCCGCCTCCGGCCTCGCGCGTCTCCTGGAACACCAGCCCCTCAAGAATCTGTCACCCGCCTCGGCTCACAGGGTGAGGACCATCAACTCCTCGTCGAGGAACGTCTCCCCCACCTTCAGCGCGTTGGGCTCCACGCCATAGGTCCGGAACCCCAGCGAGCGGTACAGCGCGTGCGCGGGCGCGTTCCCCACCGAGACTGCGAGCAGCAGGCACTTGAGGCCGCCCATCTTCCGCGCCTCGTCGATGAGCGCGGTCAGCAGCCGCCGGCCCACGCCTCGCGAGCGGACTTCCGGCGCCACGTACATGCCCCACACCACCGCCTTGTGCGCCAGCCGGGCCCGGGACTCGCGCTTCAGCCCCAACGCGCCCACGAGCTGCCCACCGTCGAAGGCGCCCAGGACACACTGAGACGCCCCCACCAGCCAGCCACGCACGGTCTCCAAGGACAGCGCCGTCTCCTCCTCCACCGAGGCCGCGAAGGACTCCGGGTTGTCCCGCAGCCCCCGCAGCCGCAGCGCCTTGAACGCCTCCGCGTCGTCCGCCACCAGCCTGCGGATGACGAGCTGCGTCGGTCCGGCGCCGTGGCCCTCCGCCTTCAGGAGCGCCGTGTACCCCGAGATGAAGTCCGGGTAGCGCGGCGCCCAGCCCAGCGATTTCAGGCGCGCGTTGGAGATGTCGCGGTCGCCTCTCACCGTCTCGTTGAGCTGCTCCAGGGGAATGCGAGGCGGCATCGGCACGCCCAGGCGCTGGCTGAGCCAGGCCACTGGCTCCTCGGTGGGCGCGGAGCGGTCATCCGCGACGCAGTACAGGGCGCCGGGCTCGCCGCGCGTCAGCACCACGCGAATGGACTCCACCAGGTCATCGACGTAGATGCGGGAGATGCGTCCGCCGCCGCCTTCGGGCAGCCGGAGCGCCCCCGACAGCAGGCGCGTGTGAATGCCGCGCCCGGGCCCGTAGATGCCGGCGATGCGCATCACCATGGCGCCCAGCGGGAGATAGCGCGACTCCGCCTCGACGCGCTCGCGCGAGGACGGCGTGGACAGCTCCACCGGGGTGTCCTCGTCCACGTGGCCCCGCGCGCGGCCATAGACGCCGGTGGAGGACAAGTAGACGAGCCGCGCTGGAACCGGCCGGCCAGCGCCGAGGCGATGCGCGTGTCCAACCCCGCGTCGGGCGGCACCGAGACGACGACGTGAGCCCCCGCCGTGCGCGTCAGCGCATCTTCCAGGTCGGTGACGCGGGCCCCGGCGCGCTCCAGCTCGGCGCGGCGCGCGGCGTCGCGCGTGGCCGCCAACACGTCGCGCCCTGCGCGGGCCTCCGCCACGGCGAGCCGCGTGAGCGTGTACCCAGACCCCAGGAGGACGAGAGGAGGCATCATGTCCCCGCGATAGCGAGACCGCGGGGACAGTGCAAGCGACGGTTACGGCTCGCCTACAGCTCCGCGCTCGCGCGCGGGTCGATGATGCCGCACTCCTTGATTTTGTAGAGGAGCGCCTTGTAGCTGATGCGCAGCTTGGTGGCCGCGCGCCGCTTGTTCCACGCCGTGCGTTGGAGCATGGCGAGAATCGCCTCGCGCTCGGCCAGCATCGCCGCCCGCTTGCCGATGTCCTTCAGGGACAGCTCCCCGGTGGGCGCGGGCGGCGGCGGAGGCTGCGGCACGTCGAAGGGATTGACGTAGCGCGGCGCGGGCACCACCGCGTTCGCGGACTCCATCACCATGGGCGCGTGCGCGGGCGGAGCCAGCGGCGCGACGGACGCCAGCCCGAAGGCGGCGCCGCGCGACGGCATCTCCAGCACCTGCACGGCGGGCGGCGGCGTGCGGAAGCCCTCGTCGTGCGCGCGGCCAAAGGGGCCACCGTCGTCACCCGCGTAGGACGTGGGCAGGGACGGCGCGCTCGCGGGAGCGCGGACCGCGGCCCGCAGCTCGTCGAGCACCAGCGTCGGGTCCTTCAGCACGCACAACCGGCGGACCATGTTCTCCAGCTCGCGCACGTTGCCCGGCCAGTCGTAGTCCGCGAAGGCGTGCAGCACCTCCGTGGGCAGCTCGGACACGCCGCTGAGGTAGCCGCGGCCGTACTTCTTGAGGAAGTGGTCCGTCAGCGGAACCACGTCCTCGCGGCGCTCGCGCAGCGCCGGCAGGCGGATGGCCACCACGTTGAGGCGATAGAAGAGGTCCTCACGGAAGTTGCCCAGCGCGATTTCCTTCTCCAGGTCGCGGTTGGTGGCCACGACGACGCGGCTGTCCACGCGCACGCTCTTCTTGCCACCGACGCGGAAGAACTCCTCGTCCTGGAGCACCTGGAGCAGCTTGGCCTGGAGCCGGATGGCCATTTCGCCAATCTCGTCCAGGAAGATGGTGCCCTGGTCGGCCAGCTCGAACTTGCCGGGCTTCTCCGCGGTGGCGCCGGTGAAGGCGCCGCGCTCGTGGCCGAACAGCTCGCTCTCCAGCAGCTCGCCGGGCAGCGCCGCGCAGTTCACCTTGATGAACGGACGGTTGCGCCGCTGGCTGCGCGCGTGAATCTCCCGCGCGATGACCTCCTTGCCCGTGCCGGACTCCCCCAGCAGCAACACGGGGACGTCCGTGTCGGCGATGCGCTCCACCAGCGCACGCGCGCGGCGCATGGCCGGCGAGGTGGAGATGAGGACGCGCTGTTCCTGCGCCGAATCCACCACCGGAATCACCGTGCGCGAGGACAGGACGGGCGCCACGGCCTGACGCTCCGGCGCCCGCGTCCCCAGCGCCCGGGCCAGCGCGTCCTGGAGCTCGTCGTTGCCGAACGGCTTGGCCAGGTAGTCGCTGGCGCCCATCTTCATCGCCCGAACGGCGTCGTCCGCCCCCGCCAGCGCGCTGAGCACGATGACGGGCGCGCCGCCGCCCATGGACTGGTAACGGCGCAGCACTTCCAGGCCGCTCATCTCCGGCATCACCACGTCCAGCAACACCGCGTCGAAGGAGCCCCCTGAGAGCATCTCCAGCGCCTGGGTGCCACTCGCGGCACAGCGCACCTGATACCCCGCGCTTCCGAGCAGCTCGGACAGAAACGTGCGCACCGCCTCTTCGTCATCCACCACCAGCACCGCGATCCGGTCCATCCCCTCGCCTCCACTCGCCCGCTGCATCGAAGTCCTACCCACCCTCACACCGACAGCCGGGACGTGCTCCCGACCATCCGGCGATACTCACGCGCGCGTCGCATGTCCTGCTGCGCCGCGCTCAACAGCTGCGTGGGCGTGCCCACCGAATCCGGGAAGCTCACCGTTCCCAGCTCCAGTGACGTGCGCACCACCTTCCCCTCCACCTGGAAGCGGGCCGTGTCGAAGCGCGCCGCCACGCGGGATACCACCTCCTGAACCGACTCCGCGGGCGTTCCCGGGAGCATCAGCGCGAATTGACAGTCACCCACCCGTGCCACCGCGTCCGCGTCGCGCACCGTCTGCCCCAACACCACCGCGCTGTACACCAGCAGACGCTCCGCCATGCCGCGTCCAAACTCCTTGCGAAAGGCCGACCAGCCCCCCACTTCCGCCGCCACCACGGAGAATCCGCCGCCGTAGCGCTCCGCCCGCCGCGCCTCCAGGCTGATGAGCTCCAGCAGGAAGGGCCGGTTGTAGAGCCCCGTCACCGGGTCATGAAGCGCCTGGGCCGTGCCGGCCTCCTCCCCGCGGCGGCCCGCAGCACCGCGTCCTTCAGCTTCAGTTGCGCGTGAAGCTTCGTCGCCAGCTCCGAGCCACTGCCCGAACGAGGCACCAGGTCCACGCACTGCCCACGCTCCAGGCAGTACCGCCGGGCCTCGGCGTCCCGCTCATCCACCAGGTAGAGCAGCGGCACCGCGCCATGGCTGAGCTGCCGCAACCGGCGCGCGACCTGGACGGCCGCGAAGTCAGGCGCCTGCGCGGCCAGCAGCACCGCGGCCGGTCGGATGACCTCGAAGAGTGGCACCGCCGCGTCGAAGCGCGTCACGGGCACCACCCGGAAGCCGGCCTCCGCCAGGAGCAGCCGGGTCTGTTCCAGGTCTGCCGCTCGTGGCTCGACGACGAGCACGGTGGGCGGCTGTCCGGCCTTGCCCACTCGCTTCCTTCGCACACCCACCGTTCCACCTTCCCGCGTGAACTTTTCTCCGCCGCTTTTCGAGGCCCACCCCGGATTTACAGCCTCGAACCCCATCCTGACTTCCACATCCCCTCGAATTTACTAGAGAAGGGAAGCTGGCTACCCATTCTGGGCAGCGGATTTAGCAATGGTTGTGCCACCTTTGACCTCATGCAGCCGCGCCTCGAACTCCGCGGCGTCCACGCGGTGCTTGAAGGCAGGCACCCCTTCGATGACGACCACGGGGATGTCGTAACGCCAGGCGGTGAAGGCCTCCGCATCCTCCAGGATGGAGATGATCCGCAGCTCGAAGGGGATGCGAGCGCGCACGGACTCCACGACGGCGGCCGCCTTGTCACAGAGGGAGCAATTGGGTTTCGAGTAGATATCGACGCGCATGCGGGGCAGGATGAACGGTTAATGCGTGGCTTGTCTGGCGACTTCTCGACGATGCCTCTCAAGGACCTCGTCGTCTATCTTGGGAACCGGCGAGCGACGGGGTCCCTGAAGGTGGAGCGTGGGGACGTGCGCAAGCAACTCGAACTGCGCGAAGGCCATGTGGTCAGCGCCAGTTCCAACCAGCCGCGCGAGTTCTTCGGTCAGTTCCTCATCAATATGGGGCACCTGACCGAGGACCAGCTGGAGAAGGCGTTTTCGACCCAGGCGCAGACGCGCATCTTCCTGGGGAAGATCCTGGTGATGACGGGGCTGGTGCCGGAAGCCACCGTGCGCGGCACGCTCAGCCACAAGTTCCGGGAGATGATTCTCGACGCCTTCCATTGGGAGGACGGCGACTTCCTCTTCGAGGCGGCGGACACGGCGCCAGAGGTCGCGGGACTGGAAGTCAGCGTGGACCTGCTGGACGTCCACCGCGAGGGCGAGTTCCGGGAGACGGCCTGGCAGGCCATCCACGCCGTCTTCCCCTCCGGCGCGGTCCGGCTCTCGGTGGACGAGCGCAAGCTGCCCGAGCGAAAGCCCGGGAGCATGGACGAGCGCATCGTCCAGCTCATCAAGGAGGGCCTCACCATCGACGGCATCGCGCTGGCGCTGCACGCCACGGACTTCTTCCTCTACCAGCGGCTGTATGCGCTCTACCGCCTGGACGCGGTGAAGGTGTCCAACGAGCCGCCCGAGTCCGAGATGTCCGTGGTGGAGGAGGAGAACGGAGAGCGGGGCATCATCGGCTCGGAGACGTCGTCGGACGAGGTGCTCCAGGCCGCGCAGCTCTTCCTCGACGCGGGCAACGCGCGGGACGGCGAGGCGCTGGCGCGGCGGGCGCACGAGATGTCGCCCTCCCCTCGCACGGCGGAGTTCGTCAAGGCGGCCCAGGAGAAGCTCCTGGAGCACCTGCGCCGGGAGCTGGCCGACCCGCCCAGGGTCCCCACGCTTCAGGTCGCGCCCGGGCACCTGAAGACGCTCCAGCTCTCCGCGCCGGAGCGCTACCTGCTGTCACGCATCGATGGACGGCGCGACGTGGCCGCCATCGTCCACGTGTCGCCGCTGCAGGAGCTGGATGCGCTGAAGTACTTCGCCGGCTTCGTGGACGCGGCGCTGGTGAAGCTGGCGCCGCGCTGACGGCAGCGTCAGTGCTTGCCAGCGGCGGAGGCCGGGGCCGTCATCTCCACCGGCGCGGGCATCCGCTCCAAGCCCAGGCGGAGCGCCTCGCGGCCCAGCCGGTGCCCCGGATTCGCCACTTCGGGTCATTGACGATGATGGCGGCCACGGCGACACGCGGGTTGTCCTTGGGCGCGAAGCCCACGAACCACGAGTAGTCGCGGAAGGGCTCGCGGTCCGCCAGTGAGCCCGTCTTGCCCACGGCGTCATCCACGCGGAAGCCACGCTCGCGGAACACGGCGCGCGCGGTGCCGCTGGTGACAGTCTCTTCCAGCATCGCCGTGAGGTCCTTCGCGACCTCCGGCGTGAGGACGGCTCGCCTTCCACCGGGAGCAGCGGCGCCGGGCCCTCGGGCTCGAAGAGGATGGGGTCCACCCAGCGGCCCTCGTTGGCGGCCACCGCGGCGACGAGCGCGCCGTGCAGCGGGGACAGGTACACGTCCCCGAAACCCGCGCCCGTGTTGGCCAGGCTGAACGTCTCCTCGGGGATGGCGGCGAGCGACACATCCGTCGGCACGGGGAACTCAATCTCACGGTTGAAACGGAAGCGGGCCGCCATGCGGCGCAACGAGTCCACCGCGAGGTGCTTGTGCGTCAGCTTGGCGAAGATGACGTTGGCGCTCTTGCCCATGGCCAGCGCCAGCGAATAGCAGGAGCTGTCCCGCTCGCTGTCCTGCAGGTGCTTCTCGGAGATGCGCCGCTTGCCGCCGTGGAAGCACTCTTCGGTATCCGGCGTGACGCCGGCCTCCAGCAGCGCGCCGCCGGTGATGACCTTGAAGATGCTGGCCGCGGGGAACACCGCGCGAACCGGCAGCCCTCGCAGCTCCGGCCTCGCCGCCGAGTGCTCCGCCAACGCCAGCACCCGTCCGGTGGACGGCTCCAGCACCACGGCCGCGCCGTAGGGCGTCTCGTAGTTGCGGAGGATCTGCGTCAGCGACGCTTGCAGCACCGGGTCGATGGTGAGCTGCTTCTTCTTGCCGCCCTTCTCCTTCACCACCAGCTTCCCGCCCTCCAGCGTCGCGCGCCCCATGAGGTCCGCGGACTTGGGAAGCGGCTTCACCGTGGCGATGGGCGGCGCCTTCTCGCGCGAGGGCACGGGCACGGGGGCACCATCCCCGGCTCCGCGGCGAGCGCCGCCAGTCCGCCGTCCGGCGACTCGCCCCCGAGCACCGCGGCGGCGGAGACGGCGGCGGATCCTGAAGTCCCCGCATCAGGCTGGGCGCCCTGGGACGCCGTGGCGGCCCCGGACGTCCCCGCGTCCGCCTGGGCGGCCTGCGACGCCGTGCCAGGGGCGGCGACCACCACCCCACCGTCTTCGGAGACACCGGCGGACGCGGGCTGCTCCGGCTCGGTCGCGCCAATGACGAGGACCAGGGGGAGCAGCGCGGCGGCGGACAGGAGACGGCGGTGGAAGCGCATTGCTACGAGGGGCTCCGGGGGGTGAGCGACGGCTGGATCCTACCGGCTGGGGGCGCGCTGTCCACGGATGCCTCCCTGGTCGCTTCCGTCCCCCGGTGAAATCAGAAACTTGGCGGAGGGGTGTGCAACTCCGCTAGGTTCGCCCACACTTTGGACGGATTGAAAGAAACGGTGGTCATCTGGAGCGCCGAGCTCCGCCGGGCCGTGCGCAGTGGCCGGACGGTGGTGCTGCTCGGCCTCTACAGCATGTTCTCCGCGTTGGTGCTGCTGGTGGTCGGCTGGCTCGCGGGCGAAGTCCGCAGCGCCGTCGCCAAGCAGTTGGAAGGCGCGGGCGCGGATGCGAGCGCCTCCGTGCAGCTCAACGAGGAGATGCGCAAGGGCGTGCTGGGATTCCTCACCAGCAACGACTCCGCGATGATCGAGGCCCTGGCGCAGGTGCCGCTGGAGGTGTTGATCGTCTTCAAGATCACCCTCTTCTTCCTGCCCGCGTACATCGCGCTGATGGGCTTCGATCAGATCAGCGGTGAAGTGGGCCCACGCTCCATGCGCTACCTCACGGTGCGCGCGCGGCGCTCGTCGGTGCTGCTGGGCAAGTTCCTGACGCAGGCGACGCTGCTGCTCGGCCTGGTGCTCATCATCGACCTGGCCATCTTCATCTACGCCCGCGTGGCCAACCCGGACTTCAGCTTCCCCGCCGTGGCGCTCAACCTGCTGAAGTTCTGGCTGGCGGCCATCGTCTTCTCGCTGGCCTACGTGGCCCTCACGACGCTGTGCTCCAGCCTGTTCCGCTCGCCAGCGGTGAGCCTGGTCTTCAACTTCATCCTGCTGTTCGTCTTCTGGCTGATGGACACCATCGGCCGGGCCTCCGGTGACACGGGCAACCTGCGCTTCCTGCGCTACCTGTCCCCGTCGTACTACGCCGGCGACCTGCTGCATCCGGGCCTGGCGCAGTTCGGCGCGAGCGGAGCCGCCTACGCGGTCTTCGCGTTCGTCTTCCTGATGGCGGCCTACGGCATCCTGCGCGCGAGGGACCTGTGAGCGACGTGGCCATTGAACTGTTCGGCGTCTCCAAGCGCTTCGGCCCCAAGGTCGCCGTCAACGGCGTCAGCTTCTCCGTGCCCAAGGGCGCGGTGTACGGGCTCATCGGCCCCAACGGCGCCGGCAAGACGACCACCTTCTCCATGATGTGCGGCTACCTCTACCCGTCCGAGGGCTCGCTCAAGGTCATGGATGTGGACCCCACCACCCCGGGCGCCCTCAAGGGCCGCCTGGGCGCGCTGCCGCAGGACGCGGTGCTGCCGCCCGGCTGGGAAGTGGGCGCGCTGCTGACGTACTGGGCGCGGCTGTCCGCCCTGGTCGAGCCGGAGCGTGAGGCGCGCGAGGCCCTGGACAAGGTGGGCCTCATGGAGGCCTGGAACGTCCAGACGCAGGCGCTCAGCCACGGCATGGCCAAGCGCGCCGCCATGGCCCAGGCCCTCATGGGCAGCCCGCCGTTGGTGCTGCTGGACGAGCCCACCGCCGGGTTGGATCCGCGCGTCGCCGCCCAGGTGCGCCAGGTCATCCGCGACATGAAGGGCCGGCAGACGGTGGTGGTCTCCAGCCACAACCTCCAGGAGCTGGAGGAGCTGTGTGACGCGGCCGCCATCCTTGACAAGGGCACGCTCGCCCAGGCGGGGAGCATGAATGAGCTCACCGGCCAGGGCGCCGAGTTCCGCGTCCAGATTGCTCGCGGCAGCGTCATCATCCCGGAGCTCACGGTGATGCCCCACGTCACGGACGCGCGCATGGAGAGCGACACCGTGCTGCGCGTGCGCTTCAGCGGCGGCGTGGCGCCCGAAGAGGTCATCAGCCAGGTGGTGCGTCACCTGCTGCAGCACGACGTGCTCATCCTGGGCGTCAGCCGCGGCCAGCGCCTGGAAGATCGCGTCCTGCAGATGCTCTGAAGCAAGGCGTGGGCTGGCGGCAGGCGGCTCAACCCGCCTTGCGCACCCAGCCCACGTAGAGGCGCTCCCGGCGCTCCATGCGGACCAGTGGATTCCCCGTAGCCTCGCACCATGCGGGAAGGTCCGCCTCCAACCCGCGATCCGTGGAGACGAGCTCCACGAGCGTCCCTGGCGCCAGGGCTCTCATGGCCTTGGCGAGCTCCAGGATGGGCATGGGGCACAAGGCCCCTCGAGTGTCGATGCGCACGGCGGCGTCCATGATCGGGACTCTGACGGAATTTTTCCGAAGTCTCCCGAGTTTTGGGGCCCCTGAGGGGGCGCGGCTCCCTGGAAGGCCAGAGCGGCTTGCTTGCGCGTCTGGAATTCCCTCTGTTAAGACCGCCGCCCTCTGCCCTCGTTGAAAACCCGCTCGGGCCCACAATGCCGGCCCCATGGCGAAGGAGCAAGACCCACTCATGAAGCCCAATGTCATCGTGGCCCTGCTGGTCGGCCTGGTGCTCGGGTTCGTTGGCGGCCGCGTCAGCACCGGCCCGTCCACGAAGTCCGAAGTCGCCAAGGCCGCACCGAACTCTCCCGCCGCCCCGGCGCCGGGTGGACGCCGTCCGGTGGATCCCACCGTGTTCAAGGTGCCCATCGAGAACTCGCCGACCCATGGCAGCGCCGACGCGCTCGTCACCGTGGTGGAGTTCTCCGACTACGAGTGCCCCTTCTGCAGCCGGGCGAACGTCACCATCGAGAAGCTCCAGGAGCAGTACGGCAAGAAGCTCCGCGTGGTGATGAAGCAGAACCCCCTCTCCTTCCACCCGCGCGCCAAGCCCGCGGCCATCGCCGCGATGGCGGCTGGCGAGCAGGGCAAGTACTGGGAGTACCACGCCAAGCTCTTCGCCAATCAGAAGAAGCTGGATGACGCGTCCCTGGAGCAGTACGCCAAGGAGCTGGGCCTGAACCTGGACAAGTGGAAGGCCGAGCTGAACAACCCCAAGTTCCAGGACATCATCACCCGCGACCAGGCCCTGGCCAACCAGCTGGGCGCCAGCGGCACCCCGGCCTTCTTCATCAATGGCCGCTTCCTGTCGGGCGCGCAGCCCATCGCCAACTTCCAGGCCCTCATCGACGAGGAGCTGGTCAAGGCGGAGAACCTGGTGAAGAGCGGCGTGCCCGCCTCGCAGGTGTACGCGAAGATCATCGAGAAGGGCTCCGAGCGCGCCGCGCCCAAGGCGCAGCCGCAGCAGCCCGCCGCCAAGGTCCAAAAGGTGGAGATCCCCTCGGACTCGCCCTCCTTCGGCCCGGCCACCGCCAAGGTGACCATCGTCGAGTGGTCTGACTTCGAGTGCCCCTTCTGCAGCCGCGTGGGCCCCACCCTGGCGAAGATCAAGGAGAACTACGCCAAGGACGTGCGCGTGGTGTTCCGTCACCAGCCGCTGCCCTTCCACCCGAACGCGAAGCTGGCCGCCGAGGCCTCGCACGCCGCGCACGAGCAGGGCAAGTTCTGGGAGTACCACGACAAGCTCTTCGCCAATCAGAAGGCCATGGATCGCGCCTCGCTGGAGAAGTACGCGCAGGAGCTGGGCCTGAACCTCGCCAAGTTCAAGGCCGCCCTGGATTCGGGCAAGTTCAAGGCGAAGGTCGAGGCCGACATGGCCGCCGGCAACGCCCTGGGCGCCAACGGCACCCCGACCTTCTTCATCAACGGCCGTGAGTTCGTCGGCGCGCAGCCCTTCGAGGCCTTCAAGCGCGTCATCGACGAGGAGATTGGCAAGGCGGACAAGCTGCTCGCCGCCGGCACCAAGCCCGAGGAGCTCTACGCCAAGCTGAACGCGGAGAACGTCGCCAATGCCCCGACGGCGCCCGCCGCGGCCCCTGGCGCTCCGGCCGAGCCCCCGGTCCAGAAGGTGGACGTGGGCAACGCCCCGGTGAAGGGCGACAAGAACGCGCCTGTCACCATCGTCGCCTTCTCCGACTTCGAGTGCCCCTTCTGCAGCCGCGTGGTGCCCACGCTGAAGCAGCTGGAGGACCAGTACGGAGGGAAGATCAAGGTCGCCTTCAAGAACCAGCCGCTGCCCTTCCACGCCAACGCCAAGTTGGCCGCCGCCGCCGCGCTGGCCGCGCACGAGCAGGGCAAGTTCTGGGAGTACCACGACAAGCTCTTCGCCAATCAGCGCGCGCTGGACCGCGCCTCGCTGGAGAAGTACGCGCAGGAGCTGGGCCTGAACGTGGACAAGTTCAAGGCCGCGCTGGACCAGGGCAAGTTCAACGCGCAGATCGAGGCCGACATGGCGCAGGCGTCCAGCGTGGGCGCCTCCGGCACCCCGACGTTCTTCATCAACGGCCGCACGCTCGTGGGCGCCCAGCCCGTGGACGCGTTCAAGCGCGTCATCGACGAGGAGCTGAAGAAGACCGGCGGCGTGGTGGCCGACTCGAAGTAGTTCCCGCCGGGGCCCTGGGGCCCTGACGCGACAAAGGCCGTCGGACTCCTCTGAGTCCGGCGGCCTTCGTCTTTCCAGCCCTGGCTTCAGGAGACGGCGATGGCGTCAATCTCCACCTTGGAGCCACGCGGCAGCGCGGACACCTGCACGGTGGCGCGGGCCGGCGGCGCGCCGGTGAAGTAGCGGCCATAGACTTCGTTCACCCGGGCGAAGTCGCCCAGATCGGTGAGGAAGATGGTGCAGCGCACGACGTGGGAGAAGTCCAGCCCGCTGGCGGCGAGCACGGCCTTCAGATTCTCCATCACCCGCTCCGCCTGCACGACGACGTCGCCCTGCACCATCTCCATGGTGGCGGGGTCGAGCGGAATCTGGCCGGAGAGGAAGGTCATCTTCCCGGCGTCCACCTGCACCGCCTGGGAATACGGGCCAATGGCCTTGGGGGCCTGGTCGGAGTGGATTGCCTTGCGAGCCATGCGGCGCACCTCGGGGTGAGAGCGGCCCGAATCGGGCCGCCGGGGTTTCCGGGCGCTCTACCACGAAAGGCGAAGGCGGTTAGATGCGCTCGACCGAGTAGACGCCCTGGAGCCGCTCGATGGTTCGCATCAGGTCGGTGAGCTGCTTGAGGTCGGAGATGATGACCTCGAAAGTGTTCACCGCCCGGTCATCTCCGGTGGCCCGGCAGTTGGCCTGGGAGATGTTGACGCCCTTCTTGGAGAAGGTGTTGGTGATGTCCGCCAGCAGGCCCGGCCGGTCCGCGGTGAGGACGCGCAGGGTGACGGGGCGCTTGAAGTCGCCCCGGACGTCCCACGACACGTCCACGCGCCGCTCGGGGTCCGTGGCCAGTGCCTTTTCACAGCCGACCGTGTGCACCGTGACGCCCCGCCCCCGGGTGATGAAGCCGGCGATGGGATCTCCGGGGACGGGGTTGCAACACCGCCCGAAGCGCACGAGGACATCGTCCACGCCGCCAATCTGCACGCCGCTGCGGTTGCTGCGGCCCACCAGCCGCTTCGCCAGGTCGGTGACCCGGGACAGGCCCGGCAGCACCGAGTTGCCGGTTCCACCAGAGGTTGTCCCAGCGGCGGGGTTGGCGTCCGCGCGCCCCCCGGCCTCCGCGGCGTTGAGCTTCTCCTGGGGGACGAGCCGGTGCGACAGCTGCTGCGGCGTCACCTTGCCGTAGCCAATGGCCACCAGCATGTCGTCTTCCACGCGGAAGCCCAGGTCCACGGCGGCCTTCTTCATCTCGCCGGACTTGAGCAACCGGTTGAAGTTGAGCTGGAAGCGCTTGAGCTCGCGGTCCGCCAGCTCGCGTCCCAGTTGCAGGCTCTTCTCGCGCTGCTGCTGCTTGATGAAGCCGCGGATGCGCTGCTGCGCCCGGCTCGTCTTGACGAAGGTGAGCCAGTCCTTGGACGGATGCTGCTGGGGGCTGGTGAGCACCTCCACCGTGTCCCCGTTCTTCATCTTGTAGCGGAGCGGGACGATCTTCCCGTTCACCTTGGCGCCCACGCACCGGTTCCCCACGTCCGAATGAATGGCGTAGGCGAAGTCCACCGGCGTGGCGCCGCGAGGCAGCGAGCGCACGTCGCCCTTGGGCGTGAAGACGAAGACCTCGTCGGTGAAGAGGTCCACCTTCACCGTCTCCAGGAACTCCTTCGGGTCCTTCAGGTCCTGCTGCCACTCCATCAGCTGCCGCAGCCAGGCGAACTTCTCGTCATCCTTGGAGATGACGGCCTTGCCCTCCTTGTACTTCCAGTGCGCGGCGATGCCTTCCTCGGCGATCTTGTGCATCTCCGAGGTGCGGATCTGCACCTCCACGCGTTCGCTGAGCGGACCGATGATGGTCGTGTGCAGCGACTGGTACATGTTGGGCTTCGGAATCGCGATGAAGTCCTTGAAGCGCCCCGGCACCGGCTTCCACATCTCGTGCACGAGCCCCAGCGCCTCGTAACAGGAGGGCGCGGTGGGCGCGATGATGCGAAAGGCGATGATGTCGTGGATCTGATCGAAGTCGATGCCCTGTGACTTGATCTTCTTGTAGATGCTGTAGACGTGCTTGAAGCGGCCGCTCACCTCGCCCTTCAGCCCGCGCTCGGCCAGCTTGGAGCGGATGAGGTCGCACGTGTCCTCGATGTACTTCTCCCGCTCCTTCTTGCGCTTGTTCAGCTTCGCCTGGAGCGCGAAGAACTCCTGCGGTTTGACGTAGCGGAAGCTCAGGTCCTCCAGCTCCGTCTTGATCCACGAAATGCCCAGCCGGTTGGCCAGCGGCGCGTAGATGTCCAGCGTCTCCTGCGCGATGCGAGCCTGCTTCTCCTCCGACATGTGGTCCAACGTCCGCATGTTGTGCGTGCGGTCCGCCAGCTTCACCAGGATGACGCGGATGTCCTGCGCCATCGCGATGATCATCTTCCGGAAGTTCTCCGCCTGCTTCTCCTCCTGCGACAGGCTGGCGGATGCGGAGAACTTGGACAGCTTGGTGACGCCGTCTACCAGGTGGGCCACTTCCGAACCGAAGAGCTCCGTCAGCTCCTCCTCGGTGGCCAGCGTGTCCTCAATGGTGTCGTGAAGGAGTCCGGTGACGATGGACGCCTCGTCCAGCTTGAGCTCGCCCAGGATGCCGGCGACCTCGAGCGGATGGACGAGGTAGGGCTCGCCTGACTTCCGGAGTTGACCCTGATGGACCTTGGCCGAATAGACGTAGGCCTTCTTGATGATGTCCAGGTCGGGGTCGGGGTGGTACTGGGAAACCCGTTGGAGGATGTCGTTCAGGCGAATCATCGAATGAGGAGCAATCGTAACTTTGCACCAACGGAGGGGCAACGTTGCCCCACACCTGGACGTCACCTCCCTCTGGGACACCCCAGTTGGTGCGTTCGCTTTCGTTGACCCGGTGTTTTACGGCCCCGTAGATTCGCCTCCGCACATGTCACAGCTCCTGCTGTCCTCCCTCGCCGTGGTCTGCCCGAACTGTGACGGGTACAACTCGCCTCGCTCGGCTGCATGTGTGCTCTGCGGCCAGGCGCTGGGCGAGCCCGCTGCCCTGCCCCGCCCCGCCGCCACGAAGCCGCCCCTCACCGTCCCCCGGCCTGGTACGCCGCCCGGCAGCCGGCCGGTCGCGGTGTCCAATTTTCCCGGCGGCAAGGTGGCGGAGCCGGTGATTCCACCCGCTCCCAGCGCCATTCCGCCGGGCCTGCGCCCCTCTGCCCGGACGCCGCCCCCACCGCCGCGGGCCTGACCGTGGAACGGCCGCCGCAGCAGCGCACCCCCACGGCGCCCCCGGGCATCATGGCCCGCACGGGCGGCGCCTCAGGTCCGGCCACCACCCGTCCGCCCCCGCCGGTTCCGGACAGCGCGATGCCCAGCCGGGCCGGCGTGGCGACCACGGCGCCCCGCCCCGCGCCTCCGGCCGCCTCCCGGTTCGGGCTCGCGGTCATCGCGGGCTCCGCCCGGGGCCAGCGCTACAAGCTCCCTGTCACCGGTTGTGTCGTGGGCCGCCAGCGCGGCGCCATCCTGTTCGCGGACGACGCCTTCGTGTCGCCCCTACACGCCACCTTCCTGGTGAAGGATGGCGCGCTGTACGTGCGGGACGAGTCCAGCGCCTCGGGCGTCTTCGTCACGGTGGGGGGCACGGAAGCCCTCACCCCGCGCACCCACTTCAGTGCGGGCCAGCGCCTGTTCCGTTTCACGGGCCGACTGGAGCCCCAGCCCCCGTGACGGGACGGCCCGCCATCTACGGCGCCCCGGTGCCACTGGGGCAGGCCGTCTACGGTGTGGAGGAGATGCTCGTCGGTGGCCGGGCGGGACGCGCGGTGGTGACGGCGGCGCCGCTGCTCACCATCGGCCTGGCCCACTGTGACTTGAGCTTCCCAGGCGACGAGGGCCTCGCGGGCCGCCACTGCGAGCTGTCCCCAACGCCCACCGGTGCCCTGCTGAGGGACTTGTCCGGGGGCCTGGGCACCTATGTGCGCCTCGCGAGCGGCGTCGAGCGTCCACTGCGTCCGGGAGACCGCGTCCGCCTGGGACAGCATGTGCTTCAGGTGGAGACGCTGGGCTGACACGGGGCAGGCTGTGCCGTGGGGCATGCGCCCCGGTGCCCTGAAGCCATGGAGCTTCGTGTCCCGGGGCGGCAAGCCGACACCGCCCCTCGTGACGCACCCCTCAGGGCGACGCGGGCTGCGCCACGGTGCCGCTCAGGCGCTGCTCGATGAGGGCACGCGCCTTGGAGGCGGGCTGCTCGCGCAGGTGACGATTCCACCAGCCCCGGGCCTCTTCCTTGTCCGGGTTCTGCCGGTGCCAGTAGACCTCGCCCAGCTTCAGGGCCAGCTCCGGGTCACCACTGCGGCTGAAGGCCTCGCGGTACTTCGTCGCCGCCAGCCCCACGTCCGCGCGCTGCAGTGCCTTGTCACCCTCTCGCGCCAGCTCCAGCGCGCGCTCGACGTTGCGCGCTCCCGAGACAATGGCCCGGTCGTAGAGCGGCACGTCGAGGCTCGCGCCCACAGCGGAGTTGTTGGCCCCCGCCGGCACCGGCGCATTCGTGGGCAGCGCGTAGGGCAGGTCCTGCGCGCCCCGCTGCCCGCGCCCATGAGGAAGTAGTAGGCGAAGAAGCCCAGCGCGGCGACCACCAGCAGGATGGTCAGCGACTTGAAGAAGAACGCCACCCCGCTGCTGCCGCCGGCCCCGGCTGCGTGTGGACCAGCGAGTCCGTGTGCTCACGCGTGGCGGCCATCGCGTCGGCGTTCGCGGGCAACGGCTCCAGCACACCCGGCAGGGCGCGCACCGTGGCCTCCATGGTCACTTCGTTGCCCCACCCAGGGAGCGTGGCATCCCGGACATCACTCTGCGGACTGGCGGCGGACTTGCGCGGCAACGGCGCCAGTACCGCCGACGAGGCGGCCGAGCGCCGCGGCGCCGACTCCATGCGGCGGCGTTCCTTGTCCACGGCCTGCAGCTCGGCCTTGAAGGCCTCGGCGCTGGCGGGCCGGTCCGCCGGGTTCTTGGACAGCGCCCGGAGGATGAGCCGCTCCATGGCTGGAGAGATGCGCGCATCCGGCCGGCGGCGCGTGGGCGGCGGCGGCTCCTCGGTCAGGTGCTTGGTGGCGAAGCCCACCGCCGAGTCCGACTCGAAGGGCAGCAGGCCCGTCATCAACTGGTAGAGGATGACGCCTACCGCGTACAGGTCCGAGCGGTGGTCGAGCTGTGAGCCCCGCGCCTGCTCGGGCGACATGTATTCGGGGGTGCCGCACACGAAGCCCGCGCGGGTGAGCGCCGGACCGTCGTCCGTGGAGTCGGTGATCTTCGCGATGCCGAAGTCCAACACCTTGACGAAGTCGGGCTCGTTGCGCCGCGGCTCCACCATGATGTTCTCTGGCTTGAGGTCGCGGTGGATGACGCCGGCGCCGTGCGCGTCCGACAGCGCGCTCAGCACCTGACTGACGATGCGCACCACGCGCCCCTCGTTCAGGGGCCACTCGCGGCTGAGAATCTGGTGCAGGTCCTGCCCCGCCACGTACTCCATGGCGATGAACAAGGCCCCGTCCTCGGCCTGGCCGAAGTCGAGCACGCTGATGGAGTTGGGGTGGTTGAGGCGGCTGGCGGCCTTGGCCTCGCGCTGGAAGCGCGCCACGGTGCGCTCGTCCGACAGGAGCGTATGCCGCAGCACCTTCAGCACCACCACCTTGTCCAGGGAGAGCTGCCGGGCGCGGAACACCTTGCCCATGCCGCCCTCGCCAATGAGGGCTTCGACCCGGTACTTGTAGGCAATCGTCTTGCCGACGTACTCGTCCGTATCGGGCGTGCGCACGAGGGTCGCGCCACAGGCGGGACAGAAACGGGAAGATTCTTGGGCGTCAGCGCCGCAGGAGGGGCAGTGCAAGGAAACGATCCCCAAAGGGGTGGGACACCGACTTCATCACGTCGCTCGGGTGGGGGGCAAGCCGCGTGCAACGCAAGTCGAGCAACCGAGCCCCGGCCCTGGTACAACCCCTAGCCCTCCATGGACGCGATGGAATACTGCCCCCGCTGTGACACCGAAAATCCTCGGGACGCCTCCGTCTGCCGCGCTTGCGGCTCGCCGCTGCGCTCCGGAACGATGGTGATGGCCGTCGCCAGCGTCGCTTCGCGCCCGCAGGTCTCCATCCGCGTGGTGCGCGCCGATGGCGGCCCCGAGTCCGTCGTCCGCATGCAGCGAGACACCCTCACCTGCGGCCAGCAGGCGGACATCTCGCTCACGGACGACCCCTTCATCATGCCGCTCCAGGTCCGCTTCTTCTTCTCCGGCGTCCGGCTGGCCGTGGAAGACGTGGGCGGCGCCAACGGCGTCTTCGTCCGTCTGCGCCAGGAGCGAGAGCTGCCCCCGGCGGCGAGCTGCGCCTGGGGCGCCAGCGGTTGGTGCTGGAGCCCATTCCCACCGCGGCCACGGGACCGGGTGGAACCCAGGTCTGGGGTTCACAGGATCCCGGCTACCGGCTGCGGCTGGTGCAACTGCTGGAGGGAGGCCTGCGAGGCGGCGCCTTCCCCCTGCGCGAAGGCGACAATCTCCTGGGCCGCGAGCAAGGTGACCTCACCTTCCCCACGGACGGCTTCGTGTCCGGGCGGCACGCCGTGCTGCAGGTGCGGCAGGACCGGCTGCAGGTCCGGGACGTGGGCTCGTCCAACGGCACCTTCATCCGCCTGTCGGGCCCGACCTTCGTGGACAACGGGGACCACTTCCTCATTGGCCGTCAGCTGCTGCGCGTGGAAATCCAAGCGCCCACGTCCTGAAATGCCAAGGGCCGCACGGGGGTATCCCCCGCGCGGCCCTCACTGCCTCGGTGATCAGCCGTAGGATTTCTCCTTCTTCTCCTGCTCTTCCTTGCAGCGGATGCAAAGCGTCGTCACCGGGCGCGCATCCAGGCGCTTGGGCGAGATGTCCTCTTCACACCGCTCGCAGACGCCGAAGGTGCCGTCCTCGATGCGGACCAGCGCCTTTTCGATCTTCTGCAACAGGAACTTCTCCCGGTCCCGCAGACGGAAGACCATTGACTGCGCATACTCGGAAGACGCCAGGTCGATCTCATCGGGAAGGTCGTCCGTGTCGAAACTGGACTCCTCCACCAGGGTCTTCTTGGCGCTCTCGAGCAGGCTCGCCTTGCTGTCCTCGAGCATCTTCTTGTAACGCTTGAGATCTTTCTGGTTCACAGCCTTCGCTCCAGTTCAGCGAGGTTTTGGGGCCCTGCACCCCAAAAAAAGGGCCCGAAAGCTTCATTCATGAGGTCTTCAGTGTCAAGCTGACGTGGGTATGACCAAGGGTGAAGGGAGGGGCGTTTGACCGAGAACACGAAGTTTGATCGGGAGTTCCTGCGCTCGGCTCTCTCGTTGGCCGGCAAGAACGAAGTCGATCACTTCCTATATATCTGCGACACGCCCATTCCCGCCGAAGAGTTTCGCGGCCGGCCTGCGCGCAAGAAGCTCGTCTACGCCGTCACGATGCCCAAGCTCGCGGAGGAGCACCTCGCCAAGAAGGTCCGCGCGCTCGTCATCCCGGCGTACGACTACTCCCGCACCGAGCGCGTCAAAGTGGCGCTCGTGTCCGCGCTGTCCCAGGGAGCGTTCAAGGAAGGTGATCTGGTCCTGTGCATGACGGGCAAGGTGGGCCGCGCGCCGGACACGCTGATGCAGATGCGCATCGGCGGCTCGCTCGATGACCGCGTCGCCATCGAAGGTGTGAAGCTGGGCGATGAGTTCAACTCCCAGGTGGTGGACGCCCTCATCCAACTGGCGCTGCAGATTGGCCAGGAAGGTTTCGAGGGCCACCCCATTGGCACCATCATCACCATTGGCGCCCACAACACCGTGATGGAGAAGAGCCGGCAGATGACCATCAACCCGTTCCAGGGCCTCTCCGAGGCGGAACGGAACGTGCTCGACCCGAAGATTCGCGAGGCCATCAAGAACTTCTCCGTGCTCGACGGCGCCTTCGTCATCCGCGAGGACGGTGTCGTCCTGGCCGCGGGGCGCTACCTGTCCGCGGCGGATGAGGCCGTGAAGATTCCGCTCGGTCTGGGCGCGCGGCACGCTGCCGCCGCCGGCATGACGTCCACCACGGGCTGCATCGCCCTGGTCGTGAGCCAGACGTCCGGCGCGGTGCGGCTCTTCAAGGGCGGCAACATCGTCCTGGAGCTGCACCAGACAGCGCGCCGGACCTGAAGGCCGCGCTCATTCCTCCTGCGCCTTCTCCTCGCGGTAGATGTCCGCCAGTGCGTGCGCGCGCTCGATTTCATCCCGAGCTGCGTCCACCACCAGCGCCTGGTCGAAACGGGCCACGCGCTCGCGCAGGGACTCGGTGACGAGCCCGCCCATGGTGAGCCGCGCGGACGCGCTCTCCCGCTCGTGGCGCAGCTCCGCCACGCGATCGCCCAGCTCGCTCGCGGCCTCCAGCAACAACCGCCCGTCCGACTCGGCCCGCTCCAGCGAATCACGCGTGCTGGCCAGGAGGTCCTCCGCCTGCGCCTGGTCCTTCTCCAGCACGCGCACCGCCCGAGCGTCACCGCGCTCCTTCGCGGTGGCACGCCGCGAGGTGAGCTCCAGCAACCGGCGCGCGTAGCGCTCCTCCGCGCGCACCAGGTCCGCCTTGAGCGCCAGCAGCGTGGCCGCGGACTTGCGGACCTCGGCGGCCTGTCGCTCCAGGTTTTCGATGAGCTGGTCGAAAGCAGCCAGCGGGTCCGCTGGGCGCGACGGCTCCTTCTTTCGTCTCCTCAGCAGGCCGAAGAACATGGGCGTGGGCGCAGCCTACCCGAAGGGCCGGCACAACAGCCGCACGCGCTGCAATGCCTCCTGCGTGGCCTGCCCACCCGCGGACAACGCGGACAGGTAGCGCGCCGGGGTCAATCCGTACACACCCAGCAGGTGTTGAAGCAGCAGCAAGCTCTCCGCCGCGCGCCGGTCCGCGGGAGCCAGCGACGCCGCCTCCACCAGCGCGCCCAGGATGTCGGCCACACGGTGCGTGACGTCCTTGGCAGTCGGCTCGGCCCCGGGGGCAGCGTGGGCTTCTCCGGGAAGAGCGCATCGAACGAGGCGTCCACCGCCACGGTCCGCGGAGCGGCCCGCCCTGCGGCGACCGCCTCCAGCGCCTCCAGGTGCGGCGTGAGCTGCTCCAGCGCATCACCGGACGCCGGCACGTCACGCGGCAGCAGCGTGCGCCAGGGCGTGTCGAACTCCGTGCGCGCCCACAGAATCTCCTCATCGGAGAGGTGGTGGTAGAAGGCGCGGCCTCCGGCGGCCCGCTGCTCCCGGACGAGGAGGCGGAGGTCCGGGTTCTCCTCGCCCAGGGACACGAAGCTCAACGCGATGTCCAGCGCGTCCATGGGCGCGCGGGTGCGGCGGATGAGCTCCAGGTCCACGCGGTCCTCGCCGTCAGTGACGAGCACCACGGTGGCCCGAGCGAGGTACGGGTCCCTCCCCTGCGCGGCGCGGATGGAGTCGAACGCGGACATCAGCGCGAGCGTGATGTCCGTCTGCCCCTCCGCGGGTGACTCGCGGAAGAGCTTCTCCAACTGCCGGGTGGCCTCCAGCGCGGAGTCCACTCGCGCCAGCTCGGTGGGCACGTCATTGAAGAAGCTGAAGTACAGCGGGTCGAAGTGCTCGCCCCGGCGGGCCTTGACGCGCAGGTTGTTGAGCTCCGCGATGACAATGGCGTCCCGGAAGCGGGCTCGCGCGCCGTGCATGGAGCCCGACGCGTCGCAGACGTAGACCCGCACCGCGGTGCGCTTCACCTTCCGGGGTCGCGGGGGCGGCTCGTCGTCCAGGTACGCGCGCACCAACTGGTGACTGGCGGCCAGGTCGCGCAGCAGCATCCGCGGGTCCGTCAGGACGAAGTTGTTCACCTCGTGGAGGCTGCCCGTCGTCTCGTAGGTCATCGTCTGCGTCGGGTACGGGACACGCCGGGACACCGCCCGTGCGGTGCGCGTATCCGCCAGGACGATTTCCTCCGACAGCGCGTCCTCCACGTCGAAGTAGCGGGCACAGCCCGCCGCCAGCTCGAACGTGGAGAGCTGCTCGGGATCCAGGGAGAAGGCCAGGTCCGTCAGCAGCTCATCGGCCTTCGGAGGGCCCGGAACTTCGTCAGGCGCCGTGGGCGCTTCGCCGAACCAGTGCGACAGGCCATCGAGCTCCGCGCGCTCCATCAGCGACGACAGCTGAGGAGGTGCCGGCAACATCGGTGTCAGCGCCGCCCGGGCCGCGTCCGCCAGCGCCGCGTCCCCTGCCTCCAAGGCCCGCTCGTAGAGCCCCTTCAACGAGCGGTAGGCCACCTGGGGCTCGCGCCGGGCCGTGTGACGCACGTGCCGCAGCAACTCCTCCATGGAGCGCACGGCTGGAACGGCCCGCACCCGCTCGCGGGCCTCGGCCACCTGGCGCCGCAGCGCCATGCCTCGCTCGCGGTCGTGGTCCGCGCCCAGGCGGATGAGCAGCTCGTGCGCCAGGTCCAGGTCCCGGCGCTTCTGCATGACGTCCGTGGGGTTGGCCCGGGCCCGCTCCGCGAAGAACTCCGCCACCGCCAGACGCGCACTGGTGGGCGCAAGACGCGGGGTGCTCCCATCGACGCGCCCGTAGATTTCCAGCGCCGCGTCGTCCTCCTCCGGCTCCGAGGGAGGACGGGCGAAGAGGTCCGCCACCTTCACCACGCGCGCCAGCTGGATGAAGCCCTTCTCCAACACCGCGACCGCGCCGGGAAGCGACTCTCCCTTGCGCCAGGCCCGCTCCACGAGCACCAGGCACTCCTCCACCTCCTCGAGTGCTTGATGGGCCCTGTCGAGCAGCCCCTGCGCCAGTGCCCCCGCCCTGCCCTTCCGCAGGCCCAGTTCCTTGAGGAGCCGTGCGTCCGCCGACGTGTGCACGCCCACCCGGTCCAGGTCCCGGTCCAGCGAGGCCAGCATTGGCAGCGCGACATCCTCGGGCCCGCGAGCACGTCGCCCCAGCAGCGTCCACGCCCGCCAACCGCCGCGAGCGGGCGCGGGCTGGTGGAGCGCATCCAGCCGCTGCCGGAGATCCGCGAGGCGCCGGGCCAACACGCTCAGCGCCCCCTCTCCGCTTCAACCAGTCGCCCGCGGGAGAGCCGGGTCATGGTGTGGACCGCCGCGACAGCACCTGCCGGCTGAAGCGCCCGAAGTCCTCGTCGATGCCGCGCAGCTGCCCCTCCAGCCGTCGAGCCCCCTCGCCCAGGTCACCGGGCATGGTCCCCAGCAACGCGAGGACACCCCGCAGCCGAACCAGCTCGCCTTCCTTCAACGCGAGCATCGGGAAGCGGCTGCGCACCAGCCGGTCCACGGTGCGTTCGGCATCCGCGCGCTCCGTCATGGACTCAGGCGGTGGGAGCGACGTGAGCAGTTGGGTCAGCCAGCTCCGCAGGTATTTGACGCGCGTCTGGACGAACCCGAGCTCTGCCTGGGCCACCGCCGAACGCACGGCCTCCGATAGGAAGCCGGGCGAGGCAGCGCCGTGGTTCGCGGCCAGCTGTCCATCCAATCCCAGCAGCGCGGCCAGCTCTCCATCAGGCGCCTTCGCCGCGAAGTCGCCCCGGTAGAAGACGTAGGCGTCCCCGTTGAGCACCGACGTGGACGCGGGCGGCGGGCTGGGCACATCGCGCGTGAGGAGATGGGCATGCTCGCGCAGCCGGGACTCGATAATCTCCCGGCACTCGGCGAACACCGCGTCGACGGACACCCCCTCGCGCCGGAGGTTCTCCGCCACCGACTGCACCGCGCGACCGTACTGCTCGATGCGTTCGAAGGGCGTGGAGGACAGCACCTCCCGGGCGTAGGCAATGCCCAGTGGGAGCAGCAGCTCCTGCTTGAGGCCCTGTTGCGTGGGGTCCAGGACAGCCAGGGCGTTCTCCAGCTGCGTCAGGCGGCGCGAATCTCCCGCCAGCGCTTCGAGCGGCTCCCGACGTCCCCGGGCCAGGTTGCCCTGGAACGAGAACACAGCGCGCCGGCGCAGCGCGGACACGACCCGGCTCCGGACCTCAGCCTCGGCCGTGAGCAGGCGCTCCGAGGCGGCGGGTGCGCCGTCCGACAGCTGCCCCGCCAGCTCTCCCGTCTGGGAAAGCTCCTCCTCCAGGTTGTCCGCCAGCCCGACCAGGCCCTCCAGCTTGAGCCCGTCCTCGAAGTCCACGCTCTCCGCGGACAGGGCGATCATCTCCTGGGCACCTTCCAGAAAGCGGGCCGTTGCCTCGCACAACGCCCCGTAGCCCGGCCGCAGCTCGGGGACGCCGCGACAGAGCGTCAGCACGTCGCCGAACGACACCAGCAGCGCGATGCCGCCCCGCCCCTCACCGTGCCCCGCCATGCCACGCGCCAGCCGCTGCTCCTGCGCCGCCACCAGGGCCCGCGCCGCCGCCACCAACGGGATCCGGTTCTGCGCATGGCGCGGCCCGGGCACCAGCTTGGTCAACAAGGCCCGCGCCGTGGTGGAGACAACGCCGGGCTGCCAGTTGCGGCTCACGGACTCGACGGAGCTCACCTCTTCGGAGGACCCGAGCGCTTGCGCCTCGCGCTCCACGCCGCCCCCCAGCTCCCGCTGTATCTTGGCCAGCGCTTCGTCGAAGGCGCGCTGCTCCAGGCGGACGATTTCGAGCTGCGCCCGCTCCCGAGGGTCCACCACGGACTTGAGCAGCGCCTCCGTCTCCTCCGCTGGCGGTCCTCCCAGGAGGAAGAACCAGCGCAGCGAATCCAGGTCCTCGACGGTGGCCTCCAACGCCCGCTCGGGGCGCCGGTAGATTTGATCCCGCACCACCGCGGCCTTCAGCGCCCACAGCGCCTTCACCACGGAGCGCTGGGAGAAGTACTTCGTCGGCACGTAGTCCGGCAGCTTCGCCACCTGGGCCGCGAGCGCGCGCTCCAGCGCATCCGCCAGCAACTCCACGCCTTCCATGACGTGGCTGGGCACCACCACCTTCGTCACGGCGTCCTGCAGCAGGTCCACCTGCTGCAACGACAGCTGCGCGCGCAGGTCCGGCCGGGCGAAATGGGAGAAGCGTTGCAGCATGGCCGCCCGGCTCTCCCGGCGCGCGAACGACTTGGGCACGAAGCAGATGAAGCTCAGCCGGTCCGCGAAGGCCAGGAGCAGCTCCGGCGAGCGCGCCAACACCTCTGAGAGATACCGGTTGCTCGTCATGACGACGCACTCGGTGCGCCCCGTCGTCACCCGGCGGCCGTGCTTGAGCTCCCGCTCATGCAGCACGTTGAGGATGGAGCGCAGCAGCATGTCCCGGCCGTCGAAGATCTCGTCCAGGAAGGCGTGCTCGGAGCCCAGCATGCCTTCGTCGGTGAGGTACTCGGTGCGTCCCGTCTCCGTGAGCACCTTGAAGTCCACCGGGCCGATGAGGTCCGTCTGCACGGTGGACTCGGCCAGCTGCTTGGAGAAGAGCGACGGCAAGCCCGTGCGCTCGTCGATGATGCGCCCCAGGACGGCGCTGGCGATGGCGCTCTTGGCCGTTCCGGGGGGGCCCACCACCAGCACGTGCTCGCGCCCCAGGAGCGCCAGCTCCAGTTGCGTGAAGAGCGTCTCTCGCTCCAGGTAGGCATCCCGGAGCTCGGTGAAGAAGTGCCGGAAGGCGCGCGCGGCCTGGAGGTATGTGGACGGTGGAGATTGCACGGACGAACCCGAGGTGGCGGGGAACCGCCATGCTATCCGCCACGCGCGTCCTATTTGAAGTGGACCACGCACGCTCCGTCTGGGCATTGACGTCCCGCGATGCGGAAGCGATGGCGGGCCACGACGCGGTAGAGCGCATCCAGGAGCTGCCGCAGGCCCGGCACGTAGTACACACGGAGCAGCCGTCCCAGCGGCCGTCGGCCCAGCGCCAGGACAATGGCCTCCAGCCCCTCCACCACGGCCCCATCCGGGAGGACCAGCTGCAGGGCCCGCTCACAGCGGTCCGCCGTGACACCCGGGAAGGATGCCAGCACCCCGTCCTCTCGAAACGAGCGCAGGCGCGTCCCCGTCCCGCCCAGCAGCCGCTGGAGCTGCCGGGCCGCCCCACCGCACAGGCGGCAGTGCCCGTCATAGAGAATCACGTCATGCCCGGGAGGTGTCGTCCGCAGCACGGGCGCCATCAGCGAGGCCTCAGCGTGTCATGCAGGTGCGCATGCACCGCGCGCCAGATGTCGTGCTGCCGCTCGATGGGGTCCATCAGCGTCATGCCCACCGACGTCGCGGGCGAGCTGCCCTGGAAGGCCGAGTACTGACGTACCTGCGTGCCCCCCGCGCCGTCCTCGGCGAAGACGAAGCGATTCGTGCCGCGCAGAGGGTGCCCATCCAGCGTGGTGATGTGCAGCGTGTTCGCGCCCGGCTCCAGGCGCACGGTGATGGGCGCCCACACGGGCGGAAATCCCTTCTCCTCCAGGAACAATTTCGCGCCATCCACCAGCGCCGCCGTCGCCGGGCGGACACGGATGCCGGCGGCCTCGAACACCGCCGATGGGTGACGGACGAAGTAGGCGTAGGCCTGGGCGGGCGCCACGTCCGGAATGCTGCTGGTGTAGTCCGTCAAGGACGTGGGCGCGCCGGGGATGGGCGGACTGGGCTTCAGGTGGTCCAGGTGGATGCGCGCATAGCCATCCACGGCGGCACCATCCCCCATCAACCGGCTGGCAGCCGCGGCTTCGGATTGAGCGGCCGTGAGCGCCCCCTGCCGCACCTGCTCCATCAGGTTGCCCGTGGGCCTGGGTGGAAACGCGCCGCCCACGCCGAAGTCGAACTGGTTGTCGGCGCCCGTGCGAGGCCCCGAGCGCGGCCCGGGCACAGACAGCGCCGGTGGACGCCCCAAGGAAGGCCCCCGGTAGGGCTCCGCGGTCGACGACGCCACGGCGGAGGCCGGCCGGCACTGCGCCGTGCGAGTAGGAGGAGGAACGACCGCCGGCGCAGCGGCGCCCTCGGAGGGAGCGGTACCGGGCGGAAGGAAGGACGGTAACGACTGGATGCGGGACATGGAACGCCAGCCCCTGCATCCCTGCCGCCAGTCCTTGCCCCAGTCCCATCAACCCCTTGGCACGGCCCGACGTCCCGCTTCCCGTACGCCCATCCTCCCTTTCGGAACACCCCTCCACCCCGCAAAGCAGAAGGGCCGGCCCCACACTCGCGTGGGAGCACCGGCCCTCTGCGTTACTTCAGCGGCTCACCGCTTCCGAACTAGGACTGGCGGAACTCGGCGTCCACCACGTCGTCCTTCTTGGGGCTGGCCTGCGAGCCCGGCGCCGCGGAAGGACCAGCACCCGGAGCACCCTCGGCGCCCGGCGCGCCGCCCGTGGCGCGGTACATCTCCTCGGCGGCCTTGTAGCTGGCGGCCTGGAGCGCATCGAGCGCCGTCTTGATGGCGTCCTTGTCCTGGCCGTCGCGGACCTTGTTGATCTCCGCCACCGCGTCCTCGAGCGCCTTCGCCGTGTCCGCGGACAGCTTGTCCTTGTTCTCCTTCAGCAGCTTCTCGGCCGCGTAGGACTGGCTCTCCGCCTGGTTCTTCATCTCCACCAGTTCGCGGCGGGTCTTGTCGGCCGCCTCGTTGGAGCGGGCGTCGGCGACCATCTTCTCCACCTCGTCCTTCGCCAGACCGGACGAGTGGGTGATGGTGACCTTCTGCTCCTTGCCCGTGGCCTTGTCCTTGGCGCTGACGTTGAGGATGCCGTTCGCGTCGATGTCGAACGTCACCTCGATCTGCGGCACGCCACGCGGCGCCGGCGGCATGCCCGTCAGGTGGAAGCGGCCGAGGCTGCGGTTGTCGCCCGCCATCTCACGCTCGCCCTGGAGCACGTGGATCTCCACCTGCGTCTGGCCGTCCGCGGCCGTGGAGAAGGTCTCCGACTTGCGCGTAGGGATGGTGGTGTTGCGCTCGATGAGCTTCGTCATCACCCCGCCCAGCGTCTCCACGCCCAGGCTCAGCGGCGTCACGTCCAGCAGGAGGATGTCCTTCACCTCGCCGGAGAGCACGCCGGCCTGCACCGCGGCGCCCACCGCGACGACCTCGTCCGGGTTCACCGAGCGGTTCGGCTCCTTGCCGAACAGGCGCTTCACGGCCTCCTGCACCTTCGGGATGCGCGTGGTGCCGCCGACGAGGACGATCTCGTTGAGGTCCTTCGGCTCCACGCCCGCGTCCTTGAGACACTTGCGGCAGGGCTCCAGCGAGCGCTCGATGAGGTCGTCGATCATCGCCTCGAACTTGGCGCGCGTGAGCTTGACGTTGAGGTGCTTCGGCCCCGTCGCGTCGGCGGTGAGGAACGGCAGGTTGACGTCCGTCTCCATCGCGGCGGACAGCTCGATCTTCGCCTTCTCCGCCGCCTCCTTCAGGCGCTGGAGGACCATCTTGTCCTTGCTGACGTCGAGCCCGGTGTCCTTCTTGAACTCGGTGATCAGCCAGTCCATGATCCGCAGGTCGATGTTGTCACCGCCCAGGTGCGTGTCACCGTTGGTCGCGAGCACGTCGACCACGTTCTCGCCCACCTCGAGGATGGACACGTCGAACGTGCCACCGCCGAAGTCGTAGACGGCGATCTTCTCGTCCTTCTTCTTGTCCAGGCCGTACGCGAGCGCCGCGGCGGTCGGCTCGTTCACGATGCGGCGCACGGTGAGGCCCGCGATTTCACCCGCGTCCTTGGTGGCCTGGCGCTGGGCGTCGTTGAAGTACGCGGGGACGGTGATGACCGCCTCCGTCACCTTCTCACCCAGGTAGTTCTCCGCCGCGCGCTTCAGCTTCAACAGCACCTGCGCGCTGATCTCCGGCGCGCTGTACTGCTTGCCGTCGATGTCCACGCGCGCATCGCCGTTGGGCCCCCGGGCGACCTTGTAGGGGACCAGCGTGGCCTCCTCGGACACCTCGTCGTGCCGCCGGCCCATGAAGCGCTTGCTGGAGTAGATGGTCCGCTCCGGGTTGGTGATGGCCTGGCGCTTCGCCACCTGACCGACCAGACGCTCCCCGTCCTTCGTGAACGCGACCACCGAGGGCGTGATGCGGCTGCCTTCCTCGTTGACGATCACCTTGGGCTCGCGACCCTCCATGATCGCGACCACACTGTTCGTGGTGCCCAGGTCGATCCCGATAATCTTGCCCACGGTTCCTATCCTTTGGAAAAGACTGCGTTTTTTCTGAAAACTTCTGATGTACGCCCAACGTAACCACCCACCCCTCGCTGTCAAACGAGAGGGGCCACCGGGCCGCACACCTGAAGGTGGCACTCCCCGCTGCGTAGCGCAGTGCGCAGGCCCACACGCACCGCGTCACAGCCGCGCCACCCGCACGCCACGGGTGCGTAACGCGCTCTACACCGCCGTCACCCCGAGGTAGCAACCGGGCGGGCTTCTGGGCACCAGGGAACGATTCAACCCCTTGGAATCTCAAGCCCCCTCGCCTGCTAACGCATCGCATCATGGCTTGGCGAGGATTGTGCACTGGGTACGGGTGTCGCCGCCCGGTCCCCCACCGGCGCAACCTTCGGAGCCGCCCTCATGCTGGTCCAGCCCCTCCGCTCTCCCGATCTCCGCCGTGCGCCCACATCGGACGTCACCGCCGAGCCCAAGGTCGCGGTCCTGCTGAACGCCAACGCCCGGAAGGTCGACGCTCGGGTGGTGAAGTCCCTGTCCCACGTGGTGCCGGAGCAGGACCTGTTCCTCTCCCGCTCGCCGCTGGACGCCCGCCGCATCATCCAGACAGTGCTGGAGCGTGGCTACCCCATGTTGTTCACGGGCGGCGGTGACGGCACCTTCATGGGCTTCGTGAACGAGGTCCTCCATCAGGTGGGTCCGCGCGGCCGTTTCGCGGGGAAGGCGGCGCCTCGCTTCGGCATCCTCAAGCTGGGCACCGGCAATGGCCTGGCCGCCTACGTCAACGCCTCCGGCACCCGGAGCGACGGCATCCTCAATGACGTGCTGCGCGCCCGCACGGGCGAGGTTCCGGGCTACCGCCCCATGGACCTGCTGATGGTGGACGGGCAGCGCGCGCCCTTCGCCGGGCTGGGCGTGGATGGCAAGGTGCTCAACGACTACATCTGGGTGAAGGAGCACCTGGGCAAGGGCTTCTTCAAGAGCGTCCTCAGCGGCAGCGGCGGGTACTTCTCCGCGGTGGCCTGCAAGACGGTGCCTCACTATCTCACCCACTCCCACTGGGTGGAGTGTGAGGTCGTCAATGGCGCCTCCGAGGCCTACCGGCTGGGGCCGGATGGCGGCGCGATGGGCGAGCCGCTGGCCCCGGGTGCCACCCTCTTCCGCGGCCGGCTGATGATGGCGGCGGCGGGCACCATGCCCTTCTACGGCTACGGCTTCCGCATGTTCCCCTTCGCCGGCCAGCGCCCGGGCTTCATGCAGCTGCGACTGGGGCAGGTGACGCCCACGCAGGTGCTCACCCACCTGCCCAAGCTATGGAACGGCCGCTGGTTCCCCGAAGGCCTGATGGACTTCCACGCCCGCGAGGTCACCATCCGCTTCGCCAACCCCATGCCCTTCCAAGTGGGTGGCGACGCGGCCGGCTACCGCGAGCAGGTCACCATGTCCGTGGCTCCGGAGTCCGTCGAACTGGTGGACTTCACCGGCGCGATGAACTGAGCGCCCGCCGGGTGCCGCTCCTGGCTACCCGCGGTCGCGGGACGCTGGGGGCTTCTCGCCCTGCTCCTTGCGGCGGCCCACCACGAAGGCGTAGCTGACGCTGGCCTTGCCGTTGCTCTCGCGGTGCAGCGCCAGCTCCTCACGGAGCGCGGCGGGCTGCGAGCCAGGGACGGACGACAGGAACGTCTCGATGTCCCGGTAGTGCGCGTCCAGCTCCGC
Organism: Myxococcus sp. MxC21-1; assembly: GCF_032612255.1. NCBI lineage: Bacteria > Pseudomonadati > Myxococcota > Myxococcia > Myxococcales > Myxococcaceae > Myxococcus > Myxococcus sp. MxC21-1. The sequence continues at coordinate 3,651,375 of NZ_CP123278.1, read as the reverse complement.
GTCATGGAGCGATTCGGCGGACTCGGGCTCGTAGCCGGCGCCCTCCACCACCTGCAGCAGCTCGCGCGGCAGCAGCAGCGGCCCGGCGACGCGGCGCTCCCAGAAGTCGATCGCCGCCTTGGGAGCAAAGCGCCCCACCCGCGCGGGGAACGTGAAGCCCAGCCGCCCGCGTTTCGACAGCAGACCGCGCATGTTCGCCAGCGTGGCCTTCAACGGGTAGAGCACGCGGCCCTGGATGAGGATGCCGTTGAACTCCCCGTCGGCCAGGCCCAGCGCGTCCAGCGACACGCGGCGGACTTCAATCTGCTCCGCCAGCCCCTGCGCCCGCACGCGCTCACGCACCGGGTTGAGGAGGGCGTCGTCGGTGTCGGCCGCGACGACGGTACAGCCCATCTCCCGGGCCAACAGCAGCGCGGCGCTTCCATCGGGGCCACAGCCGAGCACCAGCACGCGCGAGCCGGGCTCCAGCTGGGCCACCTTCGCGAAGCGCCGCGTTGCGTCATCCGAGCTGAAGGCGCGCCGGACATCCGCGGGGTGATACAGCGGGAAGGGCTCAGGCGGGCTCATGGCTCCCCATATACCCGCCTCCTCCAGAGACTTCCAGCCACGGCCCCCTACAAGTAGTAGATGACCCGCTCGTCCTTGTGGAGCCCATCGTAGATGGCGCGCCGCTGCTCCTCGGACAGCAGATACACGGACACGCTCAGGGAGACGTACTTGCCCTTGCTGCTGGGTTGCTCGTGGATGGAGTCCGGCGAGAGCTCCGTGCCCAGGAACCGCTTGAACAGCTCACGGACATGCTCCACGAAGCCGGCCCCCTGCGCGCCCATCACCTTGAAGGTGTAGACGGAGGGGTACTCGATGAGGGGCTTCTTCTCCCCTTCGCCGGTGGGAGGGCTTCCTGCGTCTTCCTTCGTCATGTCTCGTACCAGAGGCTACAGCAGGTTGGCGGCGAGCTCGGCCAGGGCGCTGCGCTCACCCTTGGACATGGTGATGTGCGCCGCGATCTTCTCGCTCTTGAAGCGGTTGACCACGTGGACCAGGCCATTGTTCGTCGCGTCCACGTACGGGTTGTCGATCTGGAACGGGTCTCCCGTGAGGATGATCTTCGTGTTGTCGCCCACGCGGGTGATGATGGTCTTCACCTCGTGCGGCGTGAGGTTCTGGGCCTCGTCCACGATGATGAACTGGTTGGGCAGGCTGCGGCCGCGGATGTACGTGAGCGGCTCGATCTCCATCAGCCCCAGGTCCAGCAGTTCGTGGTAGCCGCGGCCGGCCTTCTTGTCCGCGCGGCTGAGGTTCATCAGGAACTCCACGTTGTCGAAGATGGGCTGCATCCAGGGATTCAGCTTCTCCTCGACACTGCCGGGCAGATACCCGATGTCCCGGCCCAACGGGAAGATGGGACGGCTGACCAGCAGCTTCTGGTAGAGCCCCTCCTCCGTCACCTTCTGCAGGCCCGCGGCGATGGCGAGCAGCGTCTTGCCCGTGCCCGCCTTGCCGACGATGGTGACCAGCTTGATGTCGTCGTTGAGCAGCAGGTCCAGGCAGAAGGCCTGCTCCATGTTGCGCGGGCGGACGCCCCACGTCCCGTCCTTGATCTGCCGCACCAGGGGCACCAGGCGGCCCTTGGACCCGTTGAAGCGGCCCATGGCGGTGTGGGACGGGTTCGTCTCGTCCTTGAGGAGCACCACCTGGTTGGCGAACAGGGACTCGGCGTCCGGCAGTTCCACCTCGGCGCCCTGGCGGTACATCTGGTCCACCAGGTCCTTGGGGACCAGCCGCTCGGCGAAGCCGGTGTACAGCTCCGTGATTTCCACCCGCTCGGTGTCGTAGTCCTGGGCGATGAGGCCCAGGGCGTCGGCGCGGATGCGGAGGTTGGTGTCCTTGGTGATGAAGACGGCCTGCGTGTCCGGCTCCGCCTCCATCAGGTCGAGCGCCACCCCGAGGATGCGGTTGTCCATCAGGTTGCTGTCCGCCATGGACGGAGGCAGCGCGCGTTCGGTGAAGCTCACCCGCAACAAGCCACCGTGCGGCAGAGGCACCCCTTCCTTCAGGGAGCCCTCGGCGCGGAACGAATCCAGGTAGCGCGCCACCAGGCGCGCGTTGCGGCCCAGCTCGGAGAGATCGCGCTTGAACTGGTCGATCTCCTCGATGACGTAGATGGGGATGATGACGTTGTTGTCTTTGAAGCCGTAGATGCTGCGGGGATCGTGAAGAAGGACGTTGGTGTCGAGAATGAAGTTCTTACGCATCGTGGGTTGCGCGACCTGAAGGTTCGGCTGCGACCGCGAGGGACCGTGCGACGGTGAGTCTCCTGACCACTATAGGCACCGGCGTCAGGGGAAACAGCCTGCTTGTCGCCAGGACGTGCGGCTGTCCGAAACCCCACGCCCCAGACGCCGGGGATGACGGCGGTCCGCATGGCGCCTTTCGGTGAGTCACCATGGATCAACCCTGTAGCACGAGCGGCCGTCCGTTCAGTGCGCCACGACAGGCGCGAGCGGATCATATCCGAGCAGCTCCGCCACCCGCTCGGGCGGCGGCCCCGGGGGCATCCGCTCCCAGGGAAAGCGCCGCTGGAGCGTCTCCTCATCGAGCGTGAGCTGCCGCCGGGCATCCAGTTGGAGCGCGTCATCCCACGTGTTCGCATCGAAGTGCAGCCCCAGCCGCGAGCTCAGCGGAGACACCATGGGCGTAGGCTTGAAGGCCACGGCCTCTCCGTGCTCGTCGCGCATGCAGTGCAGCTCCACCGCCCACGCATGGAGCCAGCGCGGCAGGTGCCGCCCCGCCTGACGAAGCGCGAGGAAGCGGCCCTGCGCGGCGCCATCCACGAAGAGGAAGCGGCGGTCATAGACGCAGGCGGCGGCGAAGGTGGACGGCGTGAGGGCCAAGGCCTCGGTGCCGATACGGCGGGCCATCAGCAGGAGCACGTCCAGGATGTGGCCGGCGAGCTTGAGCCCGGGGTGGTTCTGCCCGGGCAGCGGCGGCCGGTTCCAGTCGAAGGCGCGCCCCGGGTTCTGGAGCAACAGCGAGTCCAGGTACAGCAGCGGCGTGGCGGCGAGCGCGTCACCGAGCCCCACCTCCGCTCCGGTCGTCCGCCGCAGGTCCAGATCCGCCACGGGGACGTAGAACCGCCTGCTCCACAGGATGATGCGCGGCCGGTACGGGTCCGTGCACACAACGCGAAGCTCCAGCGGCCCCACCCGCTCCTCGACGCGCTGGAACAGCCCATAGGCACGCAGGGCCCGCTCCAGGCCCTGGGGGCTGTAGGTGCCGAAGACGAGGTCGCCGCGGGAGGCTTCGGCGCTGCCCAGCCCCAGGTCTTCGAGGGTCATCCCCGCGCTCTCGGAAACGGCCAGGTCCGGCCCGCTCAGCGCCTGATAGATGCGACGGTAGCGGGGGTTGATGGGCTGAATCCGAGGCATGGCTTCCACCTATTCGTAGCGGATGTCCACCACCGTGAGTTCGATGTCCCCGCGTGGCCGCCGCACCTCGACCGAGTCCCCCACGGCCTTGCGAAGGAGCGCCCGCCCCATGGGGGATTCGACGCTGATACGCCCGCCCGAGGCGTCAATCTCGTCGGAACCGACGATTTGGTAGGTGCTGCGGCCGCCGTCCTCGTCCTCGAGGCTCACCATCGCCCCGAAGAAGACGCGGGAGCGGTCGGTCTGCTCGGCGGGCGTGACGATGGTGGCGGTGTCCAGGCGCTTCTGGAGGAAACGGAGGCGGCGGTCGATTTCGCGCAGGCGCTTCTTCCCGTAGATGTACTCGGCGTTCTCGGAGCGGTCGCCCTGCGCGGCGGCAGCGGAGACCTCGGCCGTCACCTTGGGGCGCTCCTCGTTGAGAAGGTGGACGAGCTCGCGGTGCAGGCGCTCGGCGCCCGCCCGGGTGAGGTAGCGGCGGAACGGGGCCCGCTCGGCGTCGTCCTCGGTCTCCTGTTCATCCGGATGTACGTCCTGGGACATGGTTCCTGTATATCGCCACGGGGTGACACGCGGCGAAGGGCGCTGGCCCTGACGTTCACCGGAAAGCGGTCGGGGCGCTGTCAGAAACAGCTCCATGCGCTCGCCAGTGGAAAGCGTCGCCGAGTGCTGGTAGGAAGCGCCTGCCCCGGGGGCTTCCGGGGTGGTGGCGAAAAATTTAAAAAAGAATAGTGCGAGTCGCTAGCTCAGCTGGTAGAGCACCGGCCTTTTAAGCCGAGGGTCGGGGGTTCGAGCCCCCCGCGACTCATGCAGTTGAAGTGAAGGTGTGCTGTCCCCGTCGTCTAGAGGCCCAGGACGCTGGCCTTTCAAGCCGGTAACACGGGTTCGAATCCCGTCGGGGACATGTAAAAACGCGGGGTTGGACAGTGCGAACTGTCCAACCCCGTTCGTTTTTGGCCGCTCCCTGTTGTTCCTTTGTTGTTCCTTCAGGAACCAACGCAGCCAATCTCCCGACTGCGTCGACCGGCTCAGAAGCACCTCAATCACGCCGTCGTCACATCATCCGGCTTGCGCTTGCCGCGACCACGAGGCGGCGTGAGCACCATCGAATCCAGCGCCTCTTCAGCCTGAGCTGCCCGCGCTCGCACCTCCGCTGCGGCGTCGGCCTTCGTGAAGGTGCCGCCAAGCCAGGCCGTCAGGTCGGCCGCCAGCTCCCCCGCCGACTGGTAACGCTCCCGAGGAGCAACCCGAAGCAGCCGGTTCAGCGCCACCCGTAGCCCCTGGGGAAGCCCCTCGGTCATCGCGTCTACGTCCGCAACCGTCAGCGTCGCCGCGCGCCAAATCGCGTCGGCCACCAACGGCGGCGCCCCTGCGAGCGTGGCCCGCTTGATTGCCCGAGAGACCCGCCGACGCTTCTTCATGGACAACGAGCCCATGACTTCGGGCGTGATGTCGTCCGGACAGAAGAGCAGATTCTTCCCCGTCGCCAGTTCGAGCAGCACGACGCCCAGCGTGAAGAGGTCGGAGCGCGCATCGACGCTCCCCCCTAGGAGCATCTCAGGCGACGAATAGAAGTGATCCCCGTAGGGGCCCCGCGCCGATGAGGCCACTCGGCCCGGCAAGTCGGACAGCGCGAGGCCGAAGTCGGAGAGCTGAACCGTCCCGTCCCAGTTGACGAAGATGTGCTCAACGTCGACGGCCCGATGAACGATGTTGAGTGGCCGTCCCTGCTCGTCCTTCGCGGAGTGCGCGTGCTCAAGAGCCGTGGCGACCTGGGCACCGACGTAGAGCACGAAGAGCGGCGAGAACCATCGCCGACTCTCACCGACGAGCGTCAGCAACTCATTCAGGGAGTGCCCTTCCGAATGCTCCGTGCTGACGTACCAATAGCCCTCGACCTTGTGCAGCCCATGAACCTTGAGGATGGCCGGGTGCTTGAGGAACGTCGCAAGGCGAACCTGTTCGTCGAGCTTCGCGCGCGCACGCATGACCCGAGCGCCTTCCGTTTCCGATGGAGCCGGAACCGCCTTGAGCAGCACCTTCCCGCGCGGCGCCCCGGACGCAGCTCGCAGCCTCGCTACGAACAGGGACATCCCGTGGTGCGTCGGCCCCAAGTCCTCGCGGTACTCGTAGCCGACCCCATCCGCCGAGAAGAGGATTGCCCCCCGTGGGATCTTGAACTCGATTGCCTTCGACATGCCGTTGCCCCTCGTGTGCGAACTCGCCACCAACGCGACGAGGAAAACGCTACCTGCGGCATCCAGTTGAGGGAACGCCCTCACAGGTCATGGGGTCGAAATGGCGTGTTCGGGCCGAAATTGACCTCCTACCTACTACGTTCTCCCAGGGGCGTTCAGGGCCACCGGTCCACGACGTAGCCGCCCCCAAAGTTGTTCGCCTTCACCCTGCCATCCGAGTACCCCTTAGAAGGGTTCTCTACGACGAAGCAAACGGGGCGCTCGTCCTGTCCTGGCAATTTCACTCGGTCGTAGCGGATGACCAATGCAGGCCCCTCCGAGCGGCCCATTCGGTCGGAAAGGAAGTATGCCTTGCCATAGAAGCGCGTTCCTGGGGGAGCGAACGCTCTTTGCCCCGACGGAATGCCCTTTGGAACAACCCCCACCACATCCGCGCCAGCCGTGAACCAAACGTCGTCGTCTGTCGCATGTCGGGAATCCAAGGTGAGGACAAAACTCTGATTCACCTTCCAACGGAGATCCTCCCGCATCACCTCTTCCGCACCAGCCGGACAGGTGAACGCTTCGGGCCGAATCTGCGCCCCAGGGCAACCCGCCGCGAGCGCCGCAACGAGCGTCATCGTCGCGCAGTCGGCAGCAGCGGCGGCTTTCGTCCTCCCGCGTGACTGGCGTCCTTGGGGTGGGACCTCGGGTGACGGCGTCTTCTTCACGGTTGAACCTTCCTTCGGAGCGGCAGTTACTTGCCCCGTCAGCAGCACAGGAGGGGGGCTAGGAGGTGACATAGCAGGGGCGGCCGATGAGAGCGGCGCGGAATGCGGGGAACTGGGAGGGGGTGACGCACTAGCAACCTGCGACTCACGAGACTGCGTCGCTTCTCCGAGGCTGAGCCAGAATCCCCCGGCCACAGCTAGCACGACGAGCGTAGCCAAACCCGCCAGGAGTCCCCTTCCAGCACGCCCAGGACCACGATCAAGCGGTTCTCGCGGGTCCGGAACCTCCACGGGAGGCAGCACCTGTTCCGGCGCATCCTGCTGCCGCTGTTCGGACGGAGGATGCACCGGGGACAGGAACTCCGCGCTCGAATAGGCCAGGAGTTCGCCCAGTTCGCGACGTAGCGCCTCGGTGTCAACGGGACGCTTGGCCGGGTCACGCGACAGGATGCAATCAACGAGGTCGTTCAGAGCGTCTGGAACACGCTCGTTCAACGCACGCGCGGGAGGCGGCTTCATGACGGTGCTGTTGAGCGTAACTCGCGCTTGAACTTCCGTCGGTCGCGGGTCGGTCAGCAACTCATAGAGCATGGCGCCGACCGCGAAAATCTCGTCCGCGACACGGAAGGCGTACTTCGCGCGTTGTTCGGCCTTGTGCTCCCGAAGCCATGCGAACTGCTCCGGCGCGCGAAAGCGATCCGTCCCCGGAGGCAAGCCCCAATCCGTCAGCTCTTCAGCCAACGAGTAGCTTGCACAGCTAAAGTCGATAATGACCGGCTCTCCATCGCTCTTCCGGATCAAAACGTTGGACAGCTTCAAATCCCGATGCAGAACGCCACGGCCGTGCATGTACGAAAGCGCGGCGGAAATCTTATCGAAGACCTGCAAGACCTCTTGAACCGTGGGGTGTTTACGCTCCGCCCATTCGGCAAGGGTCCACCCATCGATGTACTCAAGCGCAAGATAGACATTCCCCGGTTCGGAGTACCCATACCCTCGATGCTTGACGATATTCGGATGATCTAGGAGAAGGAGTGCCGAAAGCTCCCGCAGCGTCCTCGCATGTGTTTGCTTGTCGTCCCCGCTCGAATCACGATGACGCGCCAACTTGAGCGCGCATTTACGACCGTGCTTCTCGACGAGGTAGACGACTGCAAACCCTCCGTTTCCAAGCTCCCTGACAACACTCCAACCATCGATGGTCATGCCAGATGCCGGGAACATCGAAATCACGTTCATGGAGTTCCCCCAGAGGCGACCTTCGGCAGCCTCACATTGGGAATCGTGAGCATGCGTCCATCCCCTACCATCTCCAACGTGAAGACCGGGCTCGCGCTCAACTGATTTACTTCAGCAACCGCGAGAATGCGCCCACTTCCACCTGGAACGATCTCCCCCGCTTCCACTGTCACAAGCCGAGCGCGCAGCGGCAAGCCAGCACGTCCCGTCAACACGGCTTCTCGCGGTTCCCAAATTGACCGCCCAGGATGATTTCGTATTGTCGCATCGACCAACACCCATCCCTGCCCACGATAAGCGATAGCTGAAACTATGGAGAATCCCTGGGACGCGTCGTCATACGGCTTAATCAGTGTCGCCGTTACGCCTTCCTTGTCGACAAACCCCAGCAGCACGAAGTCTTCGGGTCGCGGCGTTCGAGGCACGTCTACCGGGCAAGCCATATCCGTCAACTCGGGACGTTGAACATCAATTCGAGTGTCCACTTCGGCCGGGTCTGTGACCAGAGAGAAGGCAGCTCGCGCAGGAGCCCGGCCATCCGCGAAGAAGACCCCGACTTCGTAGCGCTCGCCTTCAGGGAGGTCCGCCACGGGCTGAACAATGACCGACCGCTCACCGGCATCCAGGACGCGAATCCGCGACTCGTCGAAGGTCAGGGTCTTCCGGTTGATGGGAGCCGGGAACAGGAAAAGCGTCGGCGTGTCATGCGCAACGCGGACGACAGGAAGAGCATCCGCGGGGCTACTTGCAACGACCACTGAGCGCTTGCGATCTGCGCGTTCTACAGGTGCCGCCACGGCTGGCGTCGCAGCCCCCCACGCGAGCACGAGTGCAAGGGCCAATCTGACCGGTTGGATCAAAGGCGCATGACCTCCCAGAGCAGGAAGCTACCATCGCGGATACTCGCGCAGTGGGCCTATTTCCTACAGGCCAGCACGCCCCGTGTGGAGAGCGGTCCCCCCTTCCCCACTCTTGGCTTGTTCGTCCCGCCTAGGTATGAAGTCGGCTGGGCGGCTGCGGTGAGTACGCAGTTCACGGCGTCGCGAGGTCCCAGACCAACCGCGCCGATTCCGTAGCCGCCCGCTATCGCTCTACAAGCTTCGCAACGGCGAACCCGGCCCCAAGCCCGGCAAGCAGCGCCACGATGGCGACCGAAAAGGACACGTCCCCGGCCTGCTGGCGTAACGACTCGTTCTCGGCGCGAAGCCGCGCAATCTCCGAAGCGGTTCGAATGCAGCGGCTTTCCGACAGCCAGCAGCCGCCCTCCACCTCTACGGCTGCCGTGCCTCCATCCGGGAAGAGCGGAGCGCGCTCGACGCTGACGACCTCCGAGCCCGACGCGGGAAGCGCGAGCAGAACAACCAGCACGAGCGCGCCGAGCTTCACTTGTCGCCCCGGGTGTCGAGCTGCTCCAGCACAGCAATCGCTGCGGCCTTCTCCGCGATGTGCCCAGCGGCAATGGCGCCCGCAAGTTCGGCGCGGGTAATGGCGGCGCTCCCGAACAGAATCCGCTTGATGATGGTGAAGCCACCAGCGGCCGTCAGGGCAACTTGCAGCGCCGTCAGCATCAGCGCCAACGAGAACGGAGCCCCCGCAGCCTCAATGGTCACGTGAAAACCGGCCAAAGAGGGTCCCTTCAAAACCGGCCAAAGGAAGAGGACCGAGACAGGAGGACTCCTACCCCGCGGACTCGGAGGTCCGCAACTCCATGGCCCCCTTGGTGCGCCAGCTGCGGGGACCGAATTGGACGACGTGAGCATGGTGGAGCAGACGGTCGAGCATGGCGGCCACGGCGGCGTTGTCCCCCAAGAGCTTCCCCCAGTCCTCCACGGGCCGGTTGGAGGTGATGAGGGTGGAGGCCTTCTCGTAGCGGCGCATGATGAGCTCGAGCAGGTCCTCGGCGGCGGTGGCCGGCAGCTTGCGCATGCCGAGGTCATCGATGATGAGCAGAGGCGCGCCGGTGAGCGCATCGAGCTTCTGGCGTCGGGTGCCTTCGAGGCTTGCTTCGGCGAGCTCCTCGAGCAGGTGGTGCGCCTCGCGGTAGAGGACGCGGTGGCCCTGGGACTGGATGACGGCGCGGCCGAGGGCCTGGGCGATGTGACTCTTGCCGGTGCCTGGAGGGCCGAGGAAGAGCGCGTCCTCGCGTCGCTCCACGAAGCCGCCGGTGGCCAGCTCGAAGACGAGGCGGCGATTCATCTTCTTGTTGAAGTCGAAGTCGAAGCCGTCGAGCGTCTTTCCCGCGTCGCGGAAGGCGCCCTGCTTGAGGCGGCGCTGGATGAAGCTGTCGCTTCTGCGAGTCAACTCGTCGTTGACGAGGGCGGAGAGGAAGTCGAGTGGAGCAAGCTTCTCGGCTTGCGCCTGGAGGATGCGAGCCTCGACGGCCTGGGCCATGCCGGACAGGCGCAGGGTGGTGAGGGCGCGGGTGATTTCGACGAGATTCATGTCTCGGTGTCTCCTGGGTGAGGGGTGGGTTGAGTCAGACGGGCGATGACGTCGCGGTAGTGGGTGAGCTCGCGGATGAGCGGGTCGACCTGGCGCAGGGTGACGGGAGTGGGAGTGCGTCTTTCGAGGTAGCGGCGCACGAAGCGGTAGGTGGGGACGCCCACCTCGAGAGCCACCTCGCAGGCGTCGTCCAGGGCAGCGGCGCCGTGCTTCTTCGCCAGGGACAGCACGCCCAGGATGCGGCGGGTGCCCGTCTCACCTTCTCGGCGGTGCACCTCGGCGCAGAGGGCGGCGACGCTGCGTCCAGCCCTGGCGGCGCGCTTAAGCAGTTGCACGGTGGTGCGCGGCGCGTGGGAAGGCCTGTCCTCCTCGCGTGTGCGGTGGTGGCCGCGAGGGGCCCGGGTGTGCTCCCGGAGCAGTTGCCCCGAGGCGGGCAGCAGCAGGCGGACATGGAGGCTGTCCCACTGCACGTGCAGCTTGCGGCCGATGTGGCCCGGGGGCACCGAGTAGTACGCGCCGTCCACCTCGACGTGCCCGTCCAGGTGCACCACCCGCTCGCCGTAGGCGTAGTACCGGAAGGGCTCCACGGGCAGGGCCAGCAGCCATGGGCGCTCCTCGCAGAACATGGCTGCCACCTGACGCTTGGTGGTGCCGTGGATTCGGGTGTCCGCCCACTTCGCCTCCCACGCGTCGAGGTAGGCCTGGGCGGCCTCCAGCGACTCGAAGCGCAGGCCCTTGAGGGGCGTGCGCTGCGCGTGGCCCACCGCGGACTCCACCTTGCCCTTCCTGTCCGGGTGGCGGACTCGGGCCGGCAGGGCCGTGCACGCGTAGTGGGCCAGCACGTCCCGGAAGAGCGGATTGAGGGCTGGCTCGTACACGTCGGGCGAAAGCACCCCCTCGCGCAGGTTGTCCAGCACCACCGTGCGCGCCACGCCTCCCAGCCGACGGAAGGCCTCCTCGTGCAGCTGCGCCCACGCGCGGCTGGAGGACTTCCAGCACAACAGCCGCACCGACTTGCGGCTGTAGCCCAGCGTCATGACGAACATGCGCGTGCGCCGGTATTTCCCCGTCTCCGGGTGGCGCACCATGGGCCCCTCCCCATAGTCCACCTGGGCTTCCTCGCCCGGCGCCGTGTGGATGACGGCCTTGGCCTCCGGGCCCTGGCTGTCGCGCAACGCCCGGACGAAGCGGCGCACGCTGATGTAGCTGCCCGTGTAGCCCTGCGTGTCGACGAGCTCCTCGTAGATGGCGCGCCCGTTGCGGCCCACCTCCATCCGCTGCCGCACCAGCTCGACGTAGGGCGCGACGATGCTCGCCGATACGTGCCGGACTCCGGCTCGGCTGCGCGGCATGGAGTCGGTGGTCCCCTCATTGGCCGGTTTTGCTCCGGCGGCCTCGGCCGCAGGCGCGCTCGCCGCGCTGGCCTCGGTGGTCCCCTCATTGGCCGGTTTTGACTTGCCCCACCGGCGCGGTGGACGGATGCCCACGCCCGCGGCCTTCAGGTAGCCGCTGGCCGTCTCACGGCGCACCCCCGTCGCGTCCTCGATGCGTCTCAGACTCCAACCCAACCGCCCCAGGGCGATGACCTGCTGCTTCTTCTCGTCGCTCAAGACGTTGCCCATCCCCCGGGCGGACTCCACGTCCTACCCAGGCGTCAACGTCTCGGCCCTCCCCATTGGCCGGCTTTCAGGGGACCTTCATTGGCCGGTTTTGGGTGACCACTGAGGCCGAAGCCGTCGTGCGCTTCCACCAGGGCGAGGACTGGTGGCTGAGCAACGAGGAGGCGGCAGGGGCCGAGCAGCAGGCCGCGCTGCGCATGGAGAACGTGGGGGACAGCCGGAAGGAAGTCATCCTGCGGTGGATTCTGGAGATGCCGCCCGAAAAGCGCCCCTCGGACGTGACACTGCTTCATGTGGGCATCGAAGCCTTCGCGCTCCACCAAGCGCAGGTTGACCACCGTATCTCACGGGAAATCGGCGCAGCCTTGAAGTCGCTGGGCTTCACCCGTGGCCAGCGTCGGATGGGAGACGGGAAGCGCCCGCTCGTCTACTACATCCCGGACGAGCTGAAGAACGCGCCCATGGAGAAGCGCGGCGAGCGGCATGCTGGCTTTGGCACCCCTGCCGGTTACGGGTGAGCCACTCCCGAAATCCGCACCCATTTAGGGAGGGTGACGCCTCCCATCGACCTCCCCAAGCACGGCCCTTCGGTGATTGCCGGGGTCATCCAGCGCCTCAGCGTTTCCCAGCTCAAGCGCCACAAGCAGTGCCCGCGCGCATGGTTCTTTCAGAAGGTCATGCGCATCCCCGAGCCCACGACGGGAGCGCAGCAGGTCGGCACCGAAGGACACGCCCAGCTTGAGCACTTCCTTTCGACGGGCGAAGACGTGCTGGGCACATTCGCCAGGGCAGGCGCCCATCTCCTGCCCACGCCCGGTCCCGACCTGCTCGTCGAACAGCCCCTGAACGGCGAGCCGCCGCTGACGGCAGGTGGCATCCCCTTCACCGGTTCCATCGACCTCGTAGACGCTCGACGGCTCGCCTCTGACGGCGTCCTTCGCATCACCGACCACAAGTTCACCAGCAACGTCGCGACGAATGCCGCGAGCGCCGAGCAGCTCGCCGACGCCGACAGCGAACCGGGTTTGCAGATGGTCGGCTATGGCGCGTGGGCACTCAGCCAGGTTGAGCGCTTCCCGGGGCTGCGCACGCTGGAGCTTGAACACCTCTACTACCAGACCCGGGGCCAGCGCCTTGCCGCGTCCGTCGTCGCAACGGTGCCCGCCGAGCACGTCGCGCACGAGTGGAAGACGAAGGTCGAGCCCCAGGTCGAAGCGATGAAGGAGCACGCGCAAGCCGCCCGAGCTTCCGACGTGCCCGCGAACTACGGCCCCGCCTGCGGCAAGTACGGCGGATGTCCGTTCATGGCGAAGTGCCTCACAGGAGAGAACAAGACGATGTCCCTGCGTGACAAGCTGCTCAACAAGGCTTCCGAGTCCGCCCCCCTTACCGTTGCCGTGGTCGAGCGCGACGCCCCGGAGCTGCCCGCCATTCTGCCCCCGGACGCGCCCACACCTACGCCCGTGCAGACGGCTCCAGAGGTCGCCCAGGCCACTGAGCAGCCCGCGCCGAAGCGTCGCGGTCGCCCTCGCAAGGTTGCCGAGTCCGAGCAGCCCACCGACGCAGCCCCGTCGCCTGCGAGTGCGCTTCGCGTGCTCTTCGTCGACTGCATCCCGACGACCTTCGACGGACCGACGCCCGAGTCGCTTACGAGTTACGTCGACACCATGCATCGCAAGGTGGCCGAAGCGGGCGGCGTCGACGACGTGCGATTCGCGGGTTCCGACTCGGCGCTCGGATTCGGCAAGTGGCGCGGGGCGCTGGCCATGGCGGCGCGCGCCGAGCTGCCCGCCCCCGGCAGCTACGTCGCGCTCGGGGTCGCCCAGTCGGAGCTGATGCAGGTCATCGTCGAGGCGCTCGAACCGGCGTTCGACATGGTCGTTCGCAGCGTCCGATAAACCAGACCCTTTGTCCTTACGGCATGAGGGGGATTGGCATCCGATTGGCATGACACCACCGACGGATCACGCCCCATCATTATGACCACGACACTGACTAAGCCAAAGACTTAACAAATTCCTTCAAGTCACTCCGACGAATAACAGGATCACCAACACCAATTGGACGCCGCGCCGGATTTCCCATCACGTCTTTCTCCATGACCGGAAGTGCCCTGCGCACCGATAAGGTTTTCGTTCTCTCTCTGCCACCAATCAGGGCCCCCCAATTGGAGTTCTCCTGAACTGTCTCATGTTCTACTGGCGGAGCAACAATCAGATAACTGCCAACATGACTAGTGACCACGACATATGCCTTTTGAACAACAAGAGGTATGTCACCGAGTTCCTCGAGCTTTGGTCCCACAGCAAGAACCACCAAATCCTCCCTCTCCGCAATCCTCTCCACTCCCTCTCCACTCACAACCAAAGTTTTATCATCCAGAATTCTGATGACTTTTAGAACCGGAATTTGAGACGTCATTGCATTCATTCCTTTGGAGCGCGGCGCCTATTCCTCACAGGCTGCTTCGGAACCTGAATCAACTGCTCCTGCAGGACAGCAACCAATTTGGCAGCCTCTGTCTGAAAACTCGCCCTCGCCTCAGTTACAATACGAGCATTTATTGCCTGATCGCGCTCGTCCCGTGTATCCCTCAGGAGATCCTCGTAAAATTTCTCGGTACTCAGCACGTATTTCAACGCTCGTCGACAATGCAACAGGCGTTGAAACTCAAAAAAGATATATCCAAACAGCCAGCTTGCAGACAATGCACTAGCCATTCCCCAAAGAACTGGAGTGGTAAAAATCTGGAGAGCAGTCAAACCAGGTATCGCGACCCCCAGAAATGCCGAAGCGCCAAGTGCAACCTTAAATGCACCAAACAGCGAATCCCCGGGGCACGCTTTCAGCGCAGCCTGGGCCTCTTCACGCGCTTTGGTGCCTGCTGATGACGTGGATCCCTGGTCCATTGGTTCGCCGATTCTAGGTTACTAGTCCATCCCAACTTACAGCCTCATAGCTCGGTCGTCCCGTCTTCTTCAAGCATGAGACTTCTTCATCGCATCCACCCGGGCGCGGCGACATTCGCCGAGCATCATAGCACTACTACACCTCTTCTCTTTGCGAGGGTCACTGGCGACCGCGCCACCTTCGCCAAGGGGCAGCCCGTGGGCTGGTCTCCAGACCTCGCACGGGTGCTCAGCCTTCCGCGCCGCAACCTCGCGAGCACCTACGCCGATGCCGACTTCGCCGCGCTGGAAGCCGCGCTGCGCGCCCCTGCCGACACGCGTTGCACTTGCGGAGCGCTCGGGAAACGGTGCCCGTCCGCGTTGCTTCCCATCCAGCGCCTCGCCCTTCTGGAAGCGGCGCGCACGGGTGGCGGGCTCTTCCCCATCGGCGTGGGGCACGGGAAGACGCTGGTCGACCTCCTGCTGCCGCTCGTCGTGCCCGGGTGCAAGGTCGCCGTCCTACTCCTACCGTCGAACCTCCGCGCCCAGCTCATCGAGGTCGACTGGCACTTCTACGGCGGGCACTGGCGTTTACCCAACCTCGCTGGCGGCAGGTGGTTCCGCCCCGGCCTGCCTGTCCTTCACGTCATCACCTACGAGAAGTTTTCGACCCAGGAAGGCACCGACCTCCTGACGCGCATCCGGCCCGACCTCATCATCTGCGACGAAGCGCACAAGCTGAAGGATCGGAAGAGCGCGCGCACCGGCCGGTTCCTTCGCTACCTGGAGCTGAACCCCGAAACGCGTCTCGTGGCCCAGTCGGGCACGCTGGCGACGAGAACGGTCAAGGACTACGCCCACCTCGCAGAGTACGCGCTGCGTGACGGCAGCCCGCTCCCGTTGAAGCAGCACGTCGTCGAAGAGTGGGCCTCGGCGCTGGACCCCGGAACTACCGTCGCCCCTCCGGGCACACTCCTTCAGCTCGTTGACCCGGCGCACCCTCTCGCCCCACTTGAGGGAGAGAACGAAGCCGACCATGAGCGCCGACGCGTGCGTGACGCCTATCGTCGGTGGCGCAACGCAACGCCGGGTGTCGTAGCCACGGACGAAAGCGCCGTCGGCATGTCGCTCGTCATTCGCACGCGCGACCCGGGCAAGGTCCCCGACGAGCTGCTCGCCCACATTCAGACTGCGCTCGGCGGGCAACGCCCCGACGGCGAAGAATTCGTCGACGAGCTGCAACGCGTCGTCTGTGCTCGGCAGCTCGCGAGCGGCTTCTTCCACCGCTGGCGCTACCCCGACGTCCAGGGCGTTCCGCAGGACCCCGAGCTGATCGTTCGGTGGTTCGCGCGGCGGCAGGAGTTCAATCGGGAGCTGCGCGAGCGCCTCAAGCGACCCGCCGAGCATCTCGACTCACCAGGGTTGCTGATGCGCGCCGCGATTCGTGCGCACCAGTCCCCGCCCTACGACGGGGAACTGCCGACCTGGCGCGCGATGTCGTGGCCCTCGTGGGCGGAGATTCACAAGCGCGTCGTCCACGTCACGGAAGCAGTGTGGCTCTCCGACTTCATTTTGCGTGACGCGGCGAAGTGGGCGCTACGCAAGGGGCAGCCGGGAATCGTCTGGGTTGAGTTCCCGGAGCTTGGCCAGCGAATCGCAAAGGCGGCGGGCGTGCCTTTCTACGGCGGCGGCCCGGAAGCGTCGGCGACCATCATCCGTGAGAGTGGGAAGCGGTCCATCGTCGCTTCACTTCGTGCCCACGGGACGGGCAAGAACCTGACGATGTTCTCGCGGATGCTGTTCGTGAATCCACCGGCCGACGGCGCTGCATGGGAACAGGCCATCGGCCGATGCCACCGACAGGGCCAGCTCGCCGACGAAGTAGAGGTGGAGCTGTACCAGCACACCGACGAGCTTGTCGGGGCCTTCCAGAAGGCCCGCGACTTTGCTCGGTTCATCGAACAGACGGAGGGCACACCGCAGAAGCTGTGCTTCGCGAACCATGGCTGCGTAGCACACCAAAGCGCGGCGAAGCGCTAGCGCAAACGTGTCCCCAATTTACCGCCTATGTGCGGCAGTGACTTTGGCTGCACACCCCTTTCACTGGTCGAGGGGGCGGGGTGACAATCATGTACTTAATACAAGAGGCCCCATCAGGCAGATTCACCTTGAACGTGCGACCATCAGACGCCTTGCAGTCAACCCCACCACATTTCTCAACATCCACCACCTTCCAATCCGGAATGGCCTTGGCGGACGTTCCCGCCGCCTTAGAACAAGCATTGTCGGCAGCTTTTGTCCACGCTGGGTCCGCTTGTTCTTGAGCCTTGGCATCTACCGAGAGGAAGAGAATCGAGCACACTGCGCTTACTACGACATGCATTTTCATTGAATCGCTCCTGTGACGACACCGGCAGCACGAAGCATAAACCATGCCACCTCGCCTTCGGCAGTGTCAAGACAGACAACAGGGGCAAAGCCCCCTGTGGAGCACGCCCGTTGACGCGTCAGCCGCAGAAACTGACACGTCAACCGGCCTCGTTACACAAGGACTCCTGATGCATCGGCCGGTGCCATCGTCAGGGGCAGCTCGCCGACGAAGTCGAGGTGGAGCACGACCAGCACACCGACGATCACGTCGGGGCCTTCCAGAAGGCCCGCGACTTCGCCCGCTTCATTGAGCAGACGGAGGGCACGCCGCAGAAGCGATGCTTCGCGAACTTGGGACATTTTCAGTCTGATTTCATTTGACACATGCCGGCCTTGCAGGTCCCGACCTTCCTTCCAAATCCAATCACCTCACATCTGGCGCCGTCAGCCAGCGGCTCAAATGAGGGCTTTTCGTCTTTACCCACGCACATCACTCGACATTGCTGCTTCATGACGAGCACATCCGTCATGGGCGTTTTTCCGACACGTTCGCACGCCTTCTTCTGCTCGTCGCCGTGCTCTGCGAATGCAACGGATGGCAAGATGGCGACCCAGGCAGTCAGCGTGAGGACTTTCCGAAGGTTGAGGTAGTAGCTCATGCAGGTTTCTTTCTTAGGAGGAGTCAAAATCAGGCGATGCCCACGACCACACCATTTGTGACGTTCCGTCAGCAATAGCGTCGAGAGGTCACCAAGAGGCATGCCCTATTTTGGATCGCGCCCCTGAGCGCGTAGAAGGGAGGACTGGTGATGATAGTTTCGAGCGTTTGCGATCGTTGTCGAGCCTATTCAGACGCACTTCTGGCCATTCCATTTCTGGCCGATCTCACATTTGCTCTTGCACTTGCGGTGGCGATGTTCCCACGCCTGATCGTTCCGACATCTATTCTGGCACCTGCCGACGCGCGCGCTCCAAATCTGGTCGTCTCTGCATCTGTTCTGACACACGCGACCACTCCAACACTGTTCAGTCTTGCAGTTAGTACTACCCGGTCACATGCGTGACGGCCCCCGAGGAGGTGCACGGGCGTTGATGTGACGCAGGCACAGAGGGCAGTGGCCGATGCGGCGCAGCAGCAGGTGCTGAAGGCGGCGGCGCACCTCGGGCAGTGTCCAGCGTGTTCTCCTCCGGGGGGGAAAGCGCCCGGCGGAGCGCGAGGAATCCGTGGGCTACCATGCAGAGGGTGGCATGGTGGTGGAAGCCTCGCCACCCTCGCCCCTCGAAGTGGTCAAGCCCCACCTCGCCTTTGAGTTCCTGGTAGTCGCGCTCCACTCTCCAGCGCAGCTTGGACAAGCGCACCAACTCCGTAAGCGACGTGTTCGCGGGCAGCGAGCAGAGCGAGTACTTCGTTGGAGCCTTCTCCTCCTGGGGCCACTCGATGAGCAGCCATACCTCTTCACTCGGCGCAGCTCGCTGGACGTGCCGCTCCGCCGTCCGCACGCGCACTGCGGCGAACCGGGAGGACTGCTCGCCCCGACTGCCCTCGCGCCAAGAGACTGTCTGGAATTCCTCCTTCGGAAGCTGAAGCGCCAACTCCTCGATGGCCCAGGGCTGCACGCCCTCGGCCACGTAGCGCGTGCGCGGGCGCCCGTTCTGCCCCGGCTCCCTCTCGGGCTTGCGCGGCTTGGCGCCGGGCGGCCACACCTTGCGCGTGCCCTGCACGCCCATGAGGTAGTGCAGGCCGCGCTCTCGCACGCCGTCGCGGAACTCCCGTGCATCGCCATACCCGGCATCGGCCAGCACGAGGTGTCGGCGTACGCCCCACGCCAAGGCGTCATCCAATTGGCGCAGCGCTATCTGCCACTTCTTCTGAAACTTCACTCCAGCCGGGACGCCCGCGGCCTTGCAGCGCTTCCTGCTGCGCGTCCACTCCTCAGGCAGGTACAACTGCATGGCGATGCAGCCGCTGCCCTTCTCTCCAGCAACATGCAGGCTGACGGCCACCTGGCAGTTCTCCGTCCGCCCCAGGGTGCCCGAGTACTGGCGCGCCACACCCACCGAATGCACGCCCTTCTTCGGCAAGCCCGTGTCGTCAATGACGAGGGCCTCCAAGCCCGGTAGCTCGCGCTCAAGCTTCCGCGCCAGACGTCGTCGCATTTCGGAGTCCTCCCAAGCCGCGCCGGACACGCACTGCTGAAGCCGCTGGCGCATGGCTTCTGTCTGCTCGGGGGCTGCGACGAGCCGGGCCGCCATGGGCTCGATGCTCTTGCGTTCTCCGTCGAGCAGCAGTCCCGTGAGGTAGCCGCCGAGGGCGCGACGTCTCTCGGTCCGGCCCATTCCCTCCGTCATCGAGTCCAGGAACTCGCTCAGCTCCCGGTCAAGCTTGTGTAACTGGGTGGGCATCATGCTCCGTCAACACGGGGCGTCCGCACCCGATTCATCTGACCGGGTAGTGTTAGGAAGGAGCGCATTCGCTTCAAACCCATATGTCGCACACAGGGCCACGCCATCGGAGCAGAGCCCGGTTTTGAGCACTCGTCACTCCAGTGAAATCTGCCGCTCAGGCAGAGACGGCATTCACTGCATCACGAGTGCCAATGTCCCTCCGTCAGTGTCGAGAGTGAAGATTCATGCGAGAAATGGGCGTTGACGCGTCAGTCTCAGAGTTTGACGCGTCAACCGTCCCCGCGACACATGAACGTCCCAACGTCCAGGGCTGAGCCACCCTCAGAATCCACACGCATTTACGTGGGGCCAGCGCACTTCGCCGCTGACGCAACCCAAGCCGAAGGGCCCACGTAACATGAACAACGCACTGACGAAGATTGCCACCGCGCAGGCTGCTGCCGGTGGGCGCTATCCCCGCTTCGGGCGCTACCAGCCGCCCTGAAGAAGTTCTTCGACGAGCGGCAGGCGGGCACTCACCTCCTGATTCGCTGCGAGGTCTTCCCGAAGCAGCTCCCCGCGAAGGAGGGCCACGCCGGGAAGGTCATCAGCGGCCATCGCTGGTCGCACGTCGAGCTGAACGACGAGCAGCCCGCCCAGGCTGAGCACGCGCACAAGGCGAGCAAGCTTCCCGCGCTCGCCGACGCCCGCGCCTGACACCGAGCGGCGATTGACGGCGCTCTTCCGTCCGCGGACGGCCTACGAGCGCACGGAGGTGCGTATAGGCGTGCAGGGAGGCCCCCTCCAGGAATGCCGGGCGCGCAGGCGCCCACACGATTCGGCAGGGGCGGAGCGTGCGCATCAGTGATAGGCCATGCTGCCATGTCCGGCGACTCACCCGTCCCCACCCCCGGCGGCTTGCCCACCCTGCACTTCCCCCCCGAGCTCCCCATCTCGAGCCGGGTGGAGGACATCACCGCGGCCATCACCGCCCATCAGGTGGTCATTGTCGCGGGGGCCACAGGCTCGGGGAAGACGACGCAGCTGCCGAAAATCCTGCTCGCCATGGGGCGCGGCCGCCCGCGCCAGATTGGCGTCACCCAGCCCCGGCGTATCGCCGCGACGAGCGTGGCGGCGCGCGTGGCACGTGAGCTCGGCACCGAGCTGGGCACGGACGTCGGGTACCAGATTCGCTTCGAGGACCGCTCGTCCCGGCAGACCGCCGTGAAGTTCATGACCGACGGCGTCCTGCTCGCGCAGATTCACAGCGACCCGCTCCTGCGCCGCTACGACACCATCGTGCTCGACGAGGCCCACGAGCGCAGCCTCACCATCGACTTCCTGCTCGGGTGGCTCAAGCGCATCCTTCCCAGACGCCCCGACCTCAAGGTGGTGGTGAGCTCGGCCACCATCGAGACCGAGCGCTTCTCACAATTCTTCGGGGGGGCTCCGGTCATCCAGGTGGAGGGACGTACCTTTCCGGTGGACGTGCTCTACGAGCCACCTCCCGAGGACACCGAGCTCGCAGACTCCGTCGCCGATGCGGTGGCGAACGTGCTCTCGCTCGACCCGGACGGGGACGTCCTCGTGTTCCTCCCCGGGGAGCGGGAGATCCGCGAGGCTCAGAATGCCCTGAACGCGCGTGAGCTCCGCGGCACGGTGGTGCAGCCCCTGTATGCGCGCCTGTCGGCCGCCGAGCAGTCGCGCGTCTTCGCCACCATCCCCGAGCGCCGGGTCATCCTCGCCACCAACGTCGCGGAGACGTCGGTCACCATCCCGGGGATCGTGTACGTCGTGGACACAGGGGTGGCGCGACTGTCGCGCTACGAGCCGCGCTCCGGCACCACGCGCCTGCACATCGAGCCGGTCTCCCAGGCCAGCGCCGACCAGCGCAAAGGGCGCTGCGGCCGCGTGCGCGAGGATCTGCGTGCGCCTCTACGACGAGGTGAGCTTCACCACGCGGCCCGCCTTCACCGACCCGGAAATCAAGCGCACCGGGCTCGCGGGGTCATCCTGCGGATGAAGTCCCTCGGCCTCGGTGACGTCGAGGACTTCCCCTTCCTCGACCCGCCCCAGCCAAGGGCCATCGCCGAGGGCTGGCGGGTGCTCGAGGAGCTCGGGGCCATCGAGGGCAAGGAGCGCACCTTGACGCCGCTCGGGCACCAGCTCGCGCGCTTCCCGGTGGACCCGCGCATCGCGCGGATGATTCTCGCTGGCGCCGAGTACGGGTGCCTGGACGAGGTGCTCATCGTCGCCGCGGCGCTCAACCTGCAGGACCCGCGCGAGCGGCCACGGGAGCTCGCGCAGAAGGCAGACGAACTGCACCGGCGCTTCCGTGACGAGCACTCGGACTTCACGGGGCTCCTCAAGCTGTGGGCGTTCGTGCGCGAGGCCGAGGGCCGGGGGACGTCCCATCTGCGGCGCGTGTGCCGGGACAACTTCCTGTCCTTCCTGCGGGTGCGCGAGTGGCGGGACGTCCAGCGCCAGCTCGAGGAGACCGTCCGCGAGCTGCGCCTGCCGCGCAAGGGCCGGGGCGCCCCAGCGCGCGGGGAAGCCCTGCACCAGGCGCTCCTCACCGGGCTCCTGTCCCGCATCGGCCAGTGGAATCCGGAGCAGCGCCACTTTACGGGCGCGAAGCAGACGCGCTTCATGGTCCACCCCTCGTCGGCGCTCGCGAAGAAGCCCCCTGCCTGGGTGATGGCGTTCGAGCTCGTGGAGACGTCCCAGCTTTTCGCGCGCACCGTGGCGAAGCTCGACCCGGAGTGGCTCGCGGCGGCGGCCCCCCACCTGCTCAAGCGCAGCTACTCCGATCCGCACTGGTCGGAGAAGTCCGCGCGCGCCATCGTGAAGGAGAACGCGACCCTCTTCGGGCTGACCGTCTTCAGGGAGCGCCCCGTGCCCCTGGCCAGCAGGGACCCCGCCGAAGCACGGCTGATGTTCCTCGATCACGCCCTGGTGCGGGGCGAGTACCGCACCCGAGGGGCGTTCCAGGAGAAGAACCGCCAGG
Source organism: Myxococcus sp. MxC21-1 (assembly GCF_032612255.1). Taxonomy (NCBI): domain Bacteria; kingdom Pseudomonadati; phylum Myxococcota; class Myxococcia; order Myxococcales; family Myxococcaceae; genus Myxococcus; species Myxococcus sp. MxC21-1. Next base: position 3,629,092 of record NZ_CP123278.1, on the reverse strand, counting down.
TGTTCGAGCGCGTGGCGCGCCTGCGGGACAAGGCCCGGCGCAGCGAGCTGCTCGACGGCGAGGCGATGCTGACCTTCTTCGACAAGCGCGTCCCGGCGGATGTGACGGACGGAGCGGCCTTCGAGGTCTGGCGTCGCAAGGCCGAGGCGGCCGACCCCGACGTGCTCGTCCTCTCGATGGAGGATGCCCTCTCGCACGACCCGGGCCTGTCCCCGGCGCACTACCCGGATGCCATCAAGCTGCACGGCGCGTCCGTGCCGGTGACGTACACCTTCGACCCCTCGGCCGAGGACGACGGCATCACCCTGAGCGTGCCGCTGCTGCTGCTCGCCCAGATAGCCCCGGGTGAGCTCGACTGGACCATCCCCGGGTGGCAGCGGGAGAAGCTCACCGCCCTGCTTGAGCAGCTCCCCCGCGCCCAGCGCAAGCAGCTGGGGCCGTTGCCGGATCTGGTCGACCGTCTCGAGAAGGAACTGGTGCCCTTCCGCGGGCCGATGATTCCAGCGCTCGCGCGTGCGGTGTCCCGCCTGTGCGGCATGGAAGTGACCGAGGAGTCCTTCCGGGCGGATGCCGTGGTGCCGTACCTGCGCATCACGCTCCGGGTGCTCGACGCGCAGGGCAAGGAACTCGCGCGGGGCCGCGACGTCGACGCGCTGCTCAAGCAGCACGGAGGCCATGCACGGGCGGCGCTGCGCAGCGCGGCGCCGGCGTCGGACTGGGAGCGCAAGGGGCTGACCGCCTGGACTTTCGGCGACCTGCCCGCCGTGGTCACCCGGCGGGTCGGCAACCTCGAGGTCCGCAGCTATCCCGCGCTCGTCGACCGGGGCGCCACCGTGGACCTGGTGTTGCTCGAGACATCCGCCGCCGCTGACGCGGCCACGCGCACGGGGGTCCGCCGGCTCCTGATGCTCGCCGCGCGCGGGCACGTGGCCGTCAGCGCCGCGCGCATGCCAACGCCCTTCCCGTCCCTGGACGGCGCGCCGCCCGCACGGGGCCAGGCCGACGCCTTCCGGGCGCTCGTCCTCGCACGTGGCGTTGACGACGCGTTCAAGCTCACACCGGGCGCGCCGCTGCCCCGCACGAAGGCAGCCTTCGAGACGCTGGTCCGTGAGGGCTCACCGCGCATCGAGAGTGCGGCCCGGGACTGGGCGAACGCCGTCGTTGTCACCTCCGCGGAGCTCGCCACGACGCTCGCGGCACTCAAGGCGGCATCAAGGGGACCGAGCGGCGCGGCGGCCGTGCGGGACATCCGCTCGCAGCTCGGGCACCTGTTCCCCGCGAACCTCATCGAGTGGATTCCCTTCGTGCGCCTGCTGCACTACCCGCGCTACCTCCGCGCGGCCCAGGCACGGCTGTCGCGTGCGGTGGCGAACCCCAGCAAGGACGCAGGGAAGGCCGCGCCCTTCACTCCCCTGTGGGAGACCTTCCTCGCCAGGCGCGCTACCGTGCGTGACCAGGAGGCGGCGCAGGAGCTGCGGTGGGCCTTCGAGGAGCTCCGCGTGGCCATCTTCGCTCCGGAGGTGACGACGCCCGTGTCCGTGACGGTGGCGAAGGTCGGAGCGGCCCTCGCGGCGCTGCGCTAGAAGCGGGTGGCTGTGCGTCCGCGACGAGCGCATCGGCGTCCTCAAGGTGCTGCCGCCCGACTGCCACCGCCGGCCGGTCGTACGGCCCGCGCTCCCCGGTGACGCCGGCCAGAACGAGCATGTCCGACGCCTCAGGGGGGCTACACCAGTCGCCCCCGGCGTCGAACTGCTCCAGCACGGCCCTCGTAGGAGCCCGCTTCAGCATCCCGCTGAGCGACAAGGGAGGGCACGACTCGGGAGAGCCCGGCCGTGTCCAGCATGGTTCCAGGTGGGACTCGCCCTGTCGGGGACGTCGCCCTTCGCGGCGACTAATCACAGCACAAAAACCTGACCATCCATGAAGCTGAGAGCGAATCAACCACAAATAAAATACATCACTACCGTCATCGCGGCGCATCACGAAATTGCAACCCGCCACGCGCTCCACCTGGGATGTGTTTGACCCACTCACCCGCGCTCGTTCCTGGCATGACGCTCCGCAAGTCTGATTTGCCCCAGCGGCAACCCCTTAGTCTGACATCTCGATGACGTGCGCCACGCCCAGGGCGCAATCGTCCACACTTGCTGAATTGCCAGTCTTGCTCGTTTGGATTTGAATTCAATTCAAGACCAGTGCTAGTAGGGAATTGGCTTCGGCCGACCCCGCACAAACAACACAGGAGTAGTCCATGACGAGGAACGTGAAGCGTTTCCTGGCTGGCTCGCTGCTGTCTCTCACCCCGTCGATCGCTTTCGCCGGACAGATCGAACTCGACTTCCCCGACTTCCTCACCCAGCGCAGCGAGTACGTCAGCGTCCGTGAGGGCGCGGTGCAGCTCCCCGTGCGGAAGGGCCCCTCGGTGGAGGCCATCGGCCCTGCCGTTGAAGACTTCTTCGTCTCCAACCAGGCCGGCGTCGACCTCCACCTGGGCATCCAGATCCTGACGGGCTCGTTCAATGGCACCTGGAACACCCACCCCGTCCCTCCCAGCACCTATGGTGGGTTTCAGGTCGGCGCCCCCGCCCCCGCCCCAACGGTTGTCCAGCAGTACTACTACACGGTCGACCCGGCGAACCCGGCTGGCTCGAAGACCTGTGTCTGGCGCGTGGAAGTCACGGACAACGCCGGCACCTGCACCGCGCAGGTCTTCTTCGGTACCTACGGCGGCGCCCTCTGCACTGTCGACGAGGCCCAGTCGTCCATCGACCCGGTCACGTGTCAGACGCAGGTCGTCACCAACATGCAGTGAGTTGAATCGCGTTCCACCAGGGTCTCTCCAGGAGGCCCTGGTGGTGCGTGAACCGTCATCGACGGTCGGCACGGCTCCAGCGGAACGTCAGCCCGGCATGGCCGGCGGGCGGGCGGCTCCCACCCCTCAGGCCCAGGGGAAACTCGAGGCCTCCCTCTGCTCGCACTTCGAAGGAGGGGCTCAAGCGAAACCCGATCCCCAGGGAGCCCCCTGGTGAGAGCAGCAGGTTCGCTCCATTGAACCGCCCTTGAAAGGCGGTGAGCGGTCCCGCGAAGGCGCCTGTCAGCGATGCGCCACCGGTCAGAGTCCACGCGCGGCTCAGCCGATAGTCGAGCAGCGTCTGCGCGCCGAGCCGAAGATTGACGGGCTCCGTGTAGTTGTTGGTGACGGGCACGTACCAGATTCCCGCGCTCGGAGCGAAGGACCACGTCCACCGGGACTGCTCGAGGAGCCGGTGCCGCGTTCCCAGCTCCAGGCCCAGCAACGTGAGGTGGCCGCCCCAATCCCAGTTCTCGCCAGCGCCCTTGCGGAAGGTGAGCTCGGGGCTGGGGAGGTACGCCTGTTCCCGCCCACGCTCGAAGGCCAGCGCGTTCAATGAAACGCCGACCTCTGTCGTCCCAACGGGGGTTGTCGCGGCGCGGATGTTCCGCGCACCGCTCAGACAGCCAGAAGCAAGAACGAGCGTCCCGCCCACCCAGAGTGCCCGCGCGCCGAAGCCTCGCATCATGGGGGCCATGCGAACCGCACCCAGACGGGATGGTGGTCGCTTCCCGCGGGACGCCGGTCCACGCCGCGCTCCAGCGGAGCGAGCCCCTGGGCGAAGACGAAGTCGAGCGGGAGGCCGCCAATCACGGAGTCCACCGTGTCTCCCACGCCTTCCGAGGCCCATTGGAAGTCCCGTCCGGAGAACAGCTTCACCATCTGCCTCAGGCTTCCCGGGTCCGAGGTATTGAAGTCACCGGCGATGATCTGCACGGGTCCCGTCCCCTCCATCGCGTCGATGATGGTCTCCGCCTGGTCCAGCCGCCCACCGAGCCCGACGATGGGCGTGGCGTTGTGCACGGAGGCCGTTTGAACCAGGGTCCCACCGATGTCCAACGTCGCGAGGACCGCGATGCGGCGGCGCTGATGGTACGGGTCGTCATGAGGAAGGTGGACTTTCCGGTCCGCGACGATGGGCCACCGGCTCAACAGCGCATTCCCGAAGTCGTCGTCGTCCACCTGCACGGAGGCAGGGTAGTAGACGTAGGCCAACCCCAGCTCACTTGCGATGCGGTCGACGGACGCTGCGTCCATCTCCTGCATCGCGATGACATCCGCCCCCGCGAGCGGAGGCCTCGAGAGCGCGGTGATGGCCTCGGTGACCTTTTCGGCGAAGGACAGGTTGAACGTCACCACGGTGATGGAAGCGGGCGCCTCGGAGGCGACGGTACCCGGCTCCCGATGGTCGCCGCTGTACCGGGGGCCGCCCTCATCGGTGTAGTTCTCCGCGAGCGGGCATCCCGTCAGGAACGTGAGCAGGAGAAGCGCCCACGGCGGCGCGATGCGCAGCCGTTGACGGGAGCCTGGCTGCCAGACGCCGTCTCTGGCGCCTGGCGCCTCCGCCGCGGCGTCGCGTGCGTCGTTGCATTTCAAGGCCCCGTGCATCGCGCCACTGAACGAAGCAGCGCTCCAGAGATTCCTTCCACCGCGGCACCGACACCGCACCGCTCCCTCCAACGGGCGCAGAGCAACAGAGGGAGTGAACGCCTTGATGGAGCAACCGCCTCATGGCCCAAGCCAACCAGGCAACCGGATGCGGTGCTTGCACCGATGCACTCAGTCACCTGCGGAGTGAGGCCAGTCCTCCACCTCACTCGCGGCGGCACGAATCACCGCAAGTACGGCACGGAAGCGGGGCATCAGCGGCCAGGATGCCGTTGACGCCCCGCCCTTCCCGCCTACTTCTTGGAGCTGCTCCGCAGGTACCGGTAGAACTCGGACTCGCCGCCCAGGAACAGCGACGTGGAGCTGTCCACGACATCCGGGTAGGCCTCCAGCGTCCGCATGAACTGGTAGAACTCCGGGTCCCGGCCGAAGGCCTCCGCGTAGATCTTAGTCGCCTCGGCGTCCGCGGCGCCGGTGACGTCCTGGGCCTTGCGGTAGGCCGCCGAGCGGATCTCCTTCAAGTCACGCTCGCGCTGGCCCCGGACCTCCGCCGCGCGGCCCATGCCCTCCGAGCGGGAGCGCTCGGCGATGCGCTTGCGCTCGGAGATCATCCGCTCGAACACCTTCACCTGGACCTCGTCCACGTAGTTGATGCGGCGGATCTGCACGTCGACCAGCTCCACCCCGAACTCCTTGACGATCTCCGCGGCCCGCAGCCGGATCTGGCGAGTGAGCTTGTCCCGGCCCTGGGCGACCTGCTCCAGCGACTCCGCCCGCTCCGTCTCGGCGGTGTACTCGTCGTCCTCGAAGGGACGGTTGGTGGAGCGGACCGCCTCAATCAGCGCGAACGACGCGATGGTGTTGCGCGTCTCACCGTCGATGATGTCGTCGAGCCGGGACTGCGCGTTGCGCTCATCCCGCAGGCGCTGGAAGAAGCGCAGCGGGTCCACGATGCGCCAGCGACCAAAGGTGTCCACCCAGATGTACTTCTTGTCCTTGGTGGGAATCTGGTTCGGGTCACCGCGCCAGTCCAGCCACCGCTTGTCAAAGCGGTTCACCGTGTCGACAAAGGGCATCTTGAAGTGGAGCCCCGGGTCCACGACGGACGCGCCCTTCGGCTCGCCGAACCGGGTGATGACGGCCTGCTCGTGCTCGCTCAGGGTGTAGGTCGCGGAGAAGCCCACCACCACGGCCAGGACGGCCACTACGCCAAGGGGAATGACAAGGCGGCTCATCGGCGGCCCTCCGTCTGGCTCGCGCTCCCGGACACCGCGGGGTCGGTCGCCTGCATGTTCAACAGCGGCGTGAGCCCCTTGACGGACTCGTCCAAGACGACCTTCTGCCCGGCGCTCCGGAGCACCTGGCTCACGGTCTCCAGGTACATGCGGCGGCGGGTGACGTCCGGCGCCTTGCGGTACTCCTCGTAGACGCGAGCGAAGCGGTCCGCCTCACCCTTGGCGCGGTTCACACGTTCAATGGCATAGCCCTCGGCGCTGCGCAGCGCCTCCTCGGCCTCGCCCTTCGCGCGGGGAATGACGCGGTTCAGCTCGGCATAGGCCTCGTTGATGACGCGCTCCTTCTCCTGGATGGCCTGGTTCACCTCGTTGAACGACGGCTTCACCGGGTCGGGCGGGTTCACGTCCTGGAGGACCACCTGCTGGATGTCCACGCCCGTCTCGTAGCGGTCCGCCAGGTCCTGGAGCAGCAGCTTGGCCTGGGTGGCCACCGCCTGGCGGCCCGTGGTGAGGACCTCATTCACCGAGTGGTCTCCCACGACGGCCCGCATCGAGGCCTCGGAGATGTCCCGGAGCATGCTCTCCACGTTCTTCACCTTGAAGAGGTACTTGTACGGGTCCTTGATCTTGTACTGGACGATCCACTCCACCACCGCGACGTTGAGGTCACCGGTGAGCATGAGCGACTCGCGCTTCGTGTCCGATGACTCCGCCGCATAGGCCGAGCCCACGCGCGAGCGGGAGGCCTCCGTGCGGAAACCGAACTCCGCCTTGAGCTGACGCTGCACCGGGACCTTCACGATGCGGTCCACCCAGAAGGGCATCCGGAAATGCGGGCCCGGCTCCACCGTTCCCACGAAGCGCCCCAGCCGGAGGATGACGCCCACTTCGTCCGGTTCCACCTGGGCGTAGCTGGTCATCAGCCCCACCAGCAGGAACAGGCCGAGCACCGCGAACAGGATGCGGCGCCCGATTCCAGGCCCCAGCTGCCGCCGAAGCTCACGTAGGACGTCTGACGGCTCCCGCCCTCGTGGGTCGGAATTCATGACGCGAGGATTCCATGACATCCATCCGTCTTCCCCCGTACAGGCTGCTCATGCAAGGGGCGCCACGAGAATTCCAGCCAGCCAGGCACCATGCGCAGCGCTCACGCGCCTGACCGGTATGGGCACGTCACTCCGGTCACTTCGATTGACGCTCCACGGCACGGTCATTAGGGAAGCCGCACTTACCAGGGAGGAATCCGTTGAGGGACCTGATCAACCGACGAATCGTGCTCGCATCCCGACCCGAAGGCCGGCCCACACGGGAGAACTTCCGCATCGAGGACGTCTCCGTACCGGAGCCCGGCGAAGGTGAGCTCCTGCTGAAGGTCCAGTACCTGTCGCTGGACCCATACATGCGAGGCCGGATGAGCACCGCGAAGTCGTACGCCCGCCCACTGGACCTGGGCGAGGTCATCGTCGGCGGCACCGTCGCCCGCGTCGTCCGCTCCCGACACCCGGGCTACTCGGAAGGCGACATCGTCCTCTCCTACTCAGGCTGGCAGACCTATTCGCTGTCCAAGGGTGAAGTTCTGCGCAAGCTCGACCCGGCCGCCGCCCCTGTCTCCACCGCGCTGGGCGTGCTCGGTATGCCGGGATTCACCGCCTACTCGGGCCTCTTCACGATTGGACGGCCTCAACCCGGTGAGACGGTGGTCGTCGCCGCGGCCAGCGGTCCTGTCGGCGCGACGGTGGGGCAGTTGGCCAGAATCAAGGGGGCGCGCGCGGTGGGCATCGCGGGCGGACCGGAGAAGTGCGCGTACGTGCGTGACGAGCTTGGCTTCGACGCCGTCGTGGACCACCGCGCTCCGGACTTCGCCGAGCGTTTGAAGGAAGCCTGCCCCAAGGGCGTGGACGTGTACTTCGAGAACGTGGGCGGCGCGGTCTGGGACGCCGTCTTCCCGCTCCTCAATCCGTTCGCGCGAGTCCCCGTCTGCGGCCTCATCGCCTGGTACAACAGCACGGGTCCCTTCGAGGGCCCGAACCGGCTGCCCCTCGTCATGCGCGACGTGCTCTCCAAGAGCCTGACGCTGCGAGGCTTCATTCAGACGGAGTTCGTCAGCCAGCTCCCGGATTTCTACCGGGACATGAGCGCATGGGTGCGCGAGGGACGCGTGCGCTACCGCGAGGACATCGTCAACGGGCTCGACCATGCGCCCGAGGCCTTCGTCGGGCTGCTGGAAGGCCGCAACTTCGGCAAGCTCGTGGTGAAGGTGGACCCAACGGCATGACGGCCGACGCGTGAAGCGCCGCCTGCGTGCCCGGAACACTCGGGCACGCAGGGGTAGACTGGCTCAGCTCGGCTTGGCCCGTACGGACTGGAAGGCCCGCGTAGCGGCCGTCACCAGCAGAAGGATGAGGCCACCCGCGATGACGCCGACCACCGCGTCCATCAGCGACGGCACGAGCGCGCCCAGCAGTCCGCCAACGCCTGGCACCGCTGCAGCCGCGGCGGCCGCGTGCGCGATGAAGTGATGCAGGGGCGCGATGCCGTGCGTGAGGATGCCGCCGCCCACCATGAACATGGCGGCCGTGCCCACGATGCCGAGCCCCTTCATCAGGTACGGCGCGGTGGCCAGGATGCCCTGGCCCAGGCTCCGCTTGAGCCCGCCCTCTGCCTTCATCAGGTAGAGCCCCGCGTCGTCGAGCTTCACGATGCCCGCGACCAGGCCGTACACGCCCACCGTCATGAGGAGGGCGATGCCCGTCAGCACGGCGACCTGCATTCCGAAGGTCGCGGCGGTGAGCGTTCCGAGCGAGATGACGACGATTTCGGCGGACAAGATGAAGTCGGTGCGGATGGCGCCCTTGATCTTGTCCTTCTCCATGGCGACCAGGTCCACCGACGGGTCCGCCACTGCATTGATGCGCTCCTGCTTCTGCGCCGCCTGCTCCTCCTTGCCGTGCAGGAACTTGTGGGCCACCTTCTCGAAGCCCTCGAAGCACAAGAAGGCGCCACCCAGCATCAGCAGCGGGGTAATGGCCCAGGGCGCCAGCGCGCTGATGGCCAGCGCCGCGGGCACCAGAATCGCCTTGTTGACCATCGAGCCCTTGGCGACGGCCCAGACGACGGGCAGTTCGCGGTCGGCGCTGACGCCGGAGACCTGCTGGGCATTGAGGGCGAGGTCATCCCCCAGCACGCCAGCGGTCTTTCGGGTCGCGACCTTCGTCATCGCCGCGATGTCGTCCAGCAGGCTGGCAATGTCATCAATCAGGGTGAGGAGGCTGCTTCCGGCCACGTGGTTCGTCCTGGTGTAGAGGGCACGGGCGCGTCTCGAAGACGTCCCAAACCCTGGATATAGCCTGGATTAGGCGCGTCCACGCGGCTTCGAAAGCCACTCCCCCGGCTTTTCCCCCACCCCGCCGCCATCCTCTTTTCCCTGGGTTCACCGGACAGGGCTGTCAGCAAGCGCGCTGGACCTGGCCGGCCGGATGGGGCATGCGTGAGGCCCACCCGCAACCCGAGCCCCACCCGGCCCGGCCATCCCGCGAGAGAAGTCCATGCGAGCCTGCCCGTGCTGCAGGGAGGTGCTGACCGCCGGCATCCTGGGCCTGGGCGTCCGCCGCCTCGCGGGAAGCTGCGAGGTTTGCGGCGACACGGTCTGCCGGTGTGCCTGAGCACACAGGTCCTGGAGGCCGGTGACTTCCGGCAACGCCCGGTGGCGCCCGGCCACGAGAACCGGAAGGCCCGGGGCCGCATCTGCCGCGCCTGCTGGTGGGAACACCTGACGGAGCGAGGCATCAAGCCTCCGTTCCCCGCCCCGCCTGGACAACGCGAGCGGGCCGCCCACGCCGCGAGGTCATCCTGCCAGCACCCGGACGTCACGCAGGCCATGGGCTTCTGCCCCGGCTGCGGCGACGAAGTGGAATGGAAGGCCGAGCACGGCAACCCCGTCTGCGTGGCGTGCGAGGCACCCTCACACCCGCTCTTCAATCACTGCTGGGCATGTGGCGAGTCCTTCGACGAGGCCAACGCGCCCGAGCCCGTGGCCCAGGGCTACCGGCTCGAGTTCGACTGCGACGCGGATGACTGCACCGGGAAGCTGGCGTGGCTGATGCCCTACTGCCCGTGGTGCGGAGAAACGAAGCACTGGGAGCCCGCGAGCGGTGGCGACCTGGAGTGCACGGAGTGCGAGCACCGCCTGGACCGCGCGTGGGCCCACTGCGTGCGGTGTGGCGAAGAGGCCCCCCTGCCAGACGACTGTCTCCGGTGCGGCCAGGACCTGGACGACGCCCCTCCGCAGCGCGCTGCGAGTCGTGCCGCAACATCGTGTGTGGGGACTGCTTCGACACACGCGTGGTTCCATCCTCCTCCGGCGAGCCCCAGGAGCGGCTCCTCTGCACCACCTGCGGCGTGGGCTTCGACCGGCCCGCGCCTCCCGCCGAGCCCCCCGAGGAGGAGGAGGAAGAAGCGGAGGCCGAGGACACCGCCAAGGAAGCCGATGACGCGGACCACACGCCCGACGAGGAGCCTGAGCCTGAACCGGAGCCTCGCACCGAAGCGCCTCGCGCGCCTGAACCGGAGCCGGTGGCATCTGCCTGGGAGGTGCTGGGAATCACGCCCGGCACCCCGCTCGCGGATGCACGGCGAGCCTACCTGTCACTGGTGGCCCAGTATCATCCGGACAAGGTCGCGCAGCTCGGCCCCAAGCTGCAGGCCCTGGCGCAGGAAGAAACGCGCAGGCTCATCGAAGCTTGGGAGTACGTTCGCAGGAAGACTTGACGCAATCCCGGAGCGAGGCCGGACCTCACCCGGTCCGGACCTCGTACCGTCCAGGTTCAGGCGTGAGAGGACGGCTGCACGTCCGCGCCCTCCCGAATCTTGTCGGAGCGCTCCCGCAGCTCTCGCCACGAGTCCTCGAAGTCCTTCTTCAGCTTCGACCAGTTCTCACCATGGCTGCTCATCAATCGGCGCAGCGCGGACTCCGTGTCCTGGAGTGAGCGACGGATGAACTGGAGTTCCTGCCGCGTGAGCCGTGAGTCCTCGGCCCGGGACTGCGCGGCGGACGCCTCCCAACCATCCACCTGCGCGCCAAGCGCTCGAAGCTCCGCCTCACGCTTGCGCTCGTAGCCGGCACGGACGAGCGCCATCTTGGCTTCCATCTCGATGACGGCCTGGTTGGTGTCGTCGTAGGACTTCCGGAGTTCGGCCTTGCCCTGGTCGAAGTTCTGCGTCTGTCGCTTGCTCAGCTCCTCCAGCTTGATGCGGAACTGGTCGAAGACGCGGCGAATGCCGGACATGTCCTTGAGCTCATCGCTCGCCTGGCGGACGTCTGCCTGCGCCTCCGTTTCGGCAATCCGGGCGTCGAGCCTCCGCTTCTCCGCGTCCATCTGCTTCACATAGGCCTCTTGCTCCGTCATGACGCGTGTCTCCTTCCGCGCGACCTTCCGGGCGCGGCGCTGTGCTGACGTCATGAATGAGGGCTCACCCCCATGGACGCACACACTGCGACGGACGAGGCCCGGGCGTCCGGCTCACCGGGCCAACTGCGGACGGAGCGTACTCCCGGCGGCTCGCTGCCCTCTTGAACTCCCCGACAGGCCTGAATCCCCCATTGCATGTCAGGGCGAGACGCCATGCTGCGTCGAGGGCGACAACCCACTCTTCAGAAAAATCGGAAGTACCGTCATGCCGAAGCTGAACCAGATCATCGCCGTCGAGAAGGGCGTCAAGAACCGCTCGCAGCAAGAGCTGACCCAAGCTCATCACGACCTCCAGAAGCCGCAGTTGCTCAGCGGCATCTCCCGCACGTATCAGCCCCGCGACGAGGAGGGTGAGCGCTTCCCCCCCGAATCCACCCGCGTGCAGGTACGAACGCAAGACGTCCTCAAGAAGACGCAAGAGATTCTCACCCGGCTCTTCGACGTCACCGCCACCAAGGACCTCACCAACTGTCACGCGAAGGCGGACGTGCGCGTGGATGGCCGGGTCCTGCTCAAGGGTGTTCCCGCCACGTATCTGCTCTTCCTGGAGAAGCAGTTGGTGGACCTTCACACCTTCGTGAAGAAGCTGCCCACGCTGGACCCGTCGGAGTCGTGGGTTCCCGACCCGGCGCAGGGCCTGTGGGCCACCGAGCCCGTGCAGACGGCGAAGACGAAGAAGGTCCCCCGCAACCACGTGAAGTCCGAGGCCACCGAGAAGCACCCGGCCCAGGTGGAGGTCTATTACGAGGACATCGTCGTCGGTTACTGGAAGACGGTGAAGTTCTCGGGGGCGCTCCCCGCCACGCGCATGAATGACCTGCTGGAGCGCGTGGAGAAATTGCAGCAGGCCGTCAAGTTCGCCCGCGAAGAGGCGAACGCCGTCGAGGTGGAGGAAATGAAGGCAGGCGAGGCCCTCCTCGGCTACCTGTTCGGCTAGAATCACAGCCGCAGACCTTTTGGAGTCCAGACTCAAACTCAGCAGCAACCTTACGCCGAGCGTTCTCCGGCCGTCCCTCAGTGCAGGTTCGAGCCCTGCCCCCGCCATTCAACACCACCTGCGGCGGGGTAGCCCAATCACGGTAGAGGCAGGCGGCATCACGAGCGCGCGAAGCACCCCAAACTCAAATTCTCACTCCAGACTCAGCATTCGCTGTCGCAGGCCCGATCAACCGTTCCCGCCCCCTCCCTCGTGATGCTGGTGCAATTCCAGCCCGCCGCTCCATTTTCCCTTACGCGGCGGTCGTTCAATCGCAGGACCCGAGGTCTCAACCGCAGGCAGGAACTTAAACGTGCGGGTCTCATCCATGGCAGCACCCCGAGCCCGGGCAGGAGGACACCCTGCTCGGGCTCACTCTTTTCCAGCGGCGCGGCGGGACTTGAGCGCCATCACCGACGAGACGCAGGCGGACATCATCGCGCGGGGCAAGTCTCCCGACGTGGAGGCGCTCGTCGGCATCAACTACGGCGTGGCCACGCGCGACGACAAATGCGCCCTGGAGTTCGAGCGGCTGCCGAAGTCCCGGCCGTTCACGGTGGACAGCTATCGCGTGGCCCGGCGAGAGGAGACGTTCAGCCCCGACGTGGCGGCGAATGTGCCGCCGCCCGGCGAGGCCGAGGTGCCGCTCAGCCAGAAGCCCAAGCCGGTGCGCTTCGAGACGGTCCTCACGGTGGCCCCGGAGCGCACCACACGCGAGTTCCCCACGGGGACGCTCTACGTGCCCACGGCCCAGCGCGCCGGCACGCTCGCCGTGTACCTGCTGGAGCCCCACTCGGACGACGGCTTCTGCCGCTGGCAGTTCCTCGACGGCGCCATCACCCCGGGTGAGCTGTACCCGGTGCACCGCGTGGTGGGCTCCGCCACCGCGCCAAAGAAGGCGGAGTAACCCCGCCGCCGGACCTGGCGGGGTCTCGCGGCGGGCGCTCAGTGGCGCCGGCCGTGGGGACGCCGGTCGTCACGGACTTCCCGCCGGGTCTGGTTCAGCTCCCGCTCCGCCACCTGGATGAGCTCCAGGATGAGCGTGCGCTTGTAGCTCAGGGCTCCGGGCTGCCGCAGGCCCTCAATTTCGTCGAGCTCGCGGGCGATGGCCTTCCGGGTCCGCAGCGCGGCGTGCTCGGCGCGCAGGTCGTTCCGGGCGTCGGCCGCGGAGGCACGGCCCCACATGGTCGCCCGGGGGCCGCCCCACTGGGCCACGCGCGCATCCCGCCGGCTCCGCCGCGCCTGCGCCCAGTCCTTGGACAGCTCCCGCTCGCTCTCCGCCAGTTCGGCACGGAGGAGCTTGCGCAGACTGAACTCCACGTTCGCCATCTGCCGTTCGCTCCGGCTGCGCCACGCGGCGTCGAAGCGGGCCAGCAGGTTGCGCAGGTCCTCCAGGTCGCGGCGGTCATCGCGCAGCTCGCTCCGCTCCACGCGCGTGGGACGGGGGCCGTAACCCTGGGCCTGCGCACTGCCAGTGAGGAGAAGGGCTGCGACCAGCGCGGATGCGATGCGGTTCATGGGGTGCGTCCTCGTGAGCTCAGGGCCCGCCGTCGTGTTCATGAGGACAGACGCATGCACCGCGGCTCTATTCAGCCCCCTACTCCTTGCGCAGCAGCACGAACTCCACGCGGCGGTTCAGCTCGCGCCCGCGAGGCAGCAGGTTCGGCGCCTTGGGCCGGGTGTCCCCCAGGCCCACGGTTTCGATGCGCGACGCGTCCAGTCCCGCGTCGACCAGGGCCTTGGCCACGGCTGCGGCGCGGGCTTCGGACAGCGCCTTGCGGGCGGCCGCCGCGGGGCGTTCGCGGTTGTCGGTGTGCCCTTCAATGCGAAGCCGGAGCTTCTCGTCCCGCACGAACATGTCCATCAGCAGGGCCAGTCCCGCGGTCGTTCCCTTGCGTGGCGCGGCCTGCTTCTCCGCGAAGCGCGGCATGCGCGGCAGCTCCACGACCTCCTTCTTCAGGCGGACCTTCTGGGACTTCGACACCGGTGCCTTCACCAGGGCGAAGGACACCGTGGGCACCGCCTCCCGGGAGAGCGTCACCTTTCGCGTCTGCGCCAGGTAGCCCTGGGACAGGACGTCCAGCCGGTACTCTCCGGGCGGCAGCATGACCTCCACCGGATTGCGCGCCTTGCGGTCCACCATCACCCGCTGCGGCGCCCCGGTGGCGGACTTCACGTACACGGTGGCCGCGGCGGGCCGCTTCCCCGCGAGCACCTTCAGCAGCAGCTTCGCGGGCGCCACCGGCCCTTGCTCGGGCGCCTCCACCGTCTTCACGGGCGCGGCGACGGGCGGCGTCGGCGAGATGGGGGTCGTCACGGGGGCGGGGTCGGCTTCGCGGGAGCCTGCGCCACCGCGGCCACGGGCGCCCCCGCATCCGGCACGTCGGGAATGGCCACGTCCGCCATGGCGGCCGTCATCTCCGCCTTCACGTCATGGGACAGCTTCAGCTTCAGCCGGGGGTCCGGCGCGGTGGGGTTGATGGCGGGCAGCACCCGCACCCGCGCCCGCAGTCCGCGCTGCACCTGCACCGTCACCGACGCCGTCAGCTTCCAGAGGAAGCCGCTCTCCTCGCTGAAGAGGTTCCAGGACTCGTTGGCGTAGGTGACGTGCGAGACGAGCGTGTAGGAGCCCTCCTCCACCGTGAGCACCGCGAGCCGGTGCAGCCCGGGGCCGTTGAGCTTGTCCAGGCCGGGGATGGCCAGGGGCTGGCCGTTGACGAGGAAGTCCGCCTCCACCAGCTTGTAGCCGCGCGACGTGCCCGCTCCGGGCAGGCCCTCGAAGGAGATGACGATCTCCGGCGGCGGCGTCTTCACCATCTCCTGGAGCTGACGGTCCAGGTCCTCGCGCGCCCGCTGCTCCACGGCGGACGGCTCCGCCGCGCGCGCGGAGGTGGCGAGCAGTGCCATGAAAACCAGAAGGGGAACTTGAACGGAGATGGCGGCCACGGGGGCTCACAGCATCGCACAACCTGGCGGCTCCGCGAGTTGTCCGCCACCCAAGCTGACGACCAGCCGGCCCTCGCCCACCTTCCCTCCTCTGTCCATGTATCAGGCTGTATCTGGAGTGAAGGGACTTGTAGCTCCCATGCTGGGAGGTTTTCTCACGCCACGAGTTCCAACTACCCACGAGGGCCGCATCAGCGCTACGCCTACGGGTATGACCGACTTCCAGTTCCAGGACATGCTGCCGCTGGGCAAGGACGAGACACCATACCGGCTGCTCTCCAAGGACCACGTCTCCACCTTCGAAGCCGGCGGACGCACCTTCCTCCAGGTCGCGCCCGAGGCGCTCACCCTGCTCACCCGCGAGGCCATGCGCGACATCGCGCACCTGCTGCGCCCCGGGCACCTGAAGCAGCTCTCCCACATCCTTGAGGACCCCGAGGCGTCGTCCAACGACCGCTTCGTGGCGCTGGAGCTGCTGAAGAACGCCAACATCGCGGCCGGCGGCGTGCTGCCCTCCTGCCAGGACACGGGCACCGCCATCGTCATGGGCAAGAAGGGCCAGTACGTCATCACCGGCGGCAATGACGAGGAGGCCATCTCCCGCGGCGTGTTCGAGACGTACCAGACGTCGAACCTGCGCTACTCGCAGATGGCGCCGCTGGACATGTACAAGGAGGTCAACACCGGCAACAACCTGCCCGCGCAGATCGAGCTCTACGCGACGGACGGTGACGCCTACAAGTTCCTCTTCATGGCGAAGGGCGGCGGCTCCGCCAACAAGAGCTACCTGTTCCAGGAGACGAAGGCGCTGCTCAACCCGCAGAGCCTCCTGAACTTCGTGGACGCGAAGATCCGCTCGCTGGGCACCGCGGCCTGTCCGCCGTACCACCTGGCCATCGTCATTGGCGGCACCTCCGCCGAATACGCGCTGAAGACGGCCAAGTACGCCTCCGCGCGCTACCTGGATTCGCTCCCCACCGAGGGCAACAAGCTCGGCCGCGGCTTCCGCGACGTGGCTCTGGAGCAGGAGATCCTCAAGCTCACGCAGCGCACCGGCATTGGCGCGCAGTTCGGCGGCAAGTACTTCTGCCACGACGTGCGCGTCATCCGCCTGCCCCGCCACGGCGCGTCCTGCCCGGTGGCCATCGCGGTGTCGTGCTCGGCGGACCGGCAGATCCTGGGGAAGATCACCCGGGACGGCATCTTCCTGGAGCAGTTGGAGGCCGACCCGGCGAAGTACCTGCCGGAGACGACGGACGGGGAGCTGGGCGGCGAGGTGGTGAAGATCGACCTCAACCGCCCCATGAGCGAGATTCGCGCAGAGCTGTCGCGCTACCCCATCAAGACGCGCCTGTCGCTCAGCGGCCCCCTGGTGGTGGCGCGCGACATCGCCCACGCGAAGATCAAGGAGGTGCTGGACGCCGGCAACGGCATGCCCCAGTACCTCAAGGACTACATGGTCTACTACGCGGGCCCGGCGAAGACGCCGGAAGGCTATGCCTCGGGCTCCTTCGGCCCGACGACGGCCGGCCGCATGGACGCGTATGTGGACCAGTTCCAGGCCGCGGGCGGCAGCTTCGTGATGCTGGCCAAGGGCAACCGCTCCCCCGCCGTCACCGAGGCCTGCAAGAAGCACGGTGGCTTCTATCTGGGCTCCATCGGCGGCCCGGCGGCGCGGCTGGCCAAGGACTGCATCACCAAGGTGGAGGTGCTCGAGTACGCCGAGCTGGGCATGGAAGCCGTCTGGAAGATTGAAGTGGTGGACTTCCCGGCCTTCATCGTCGTGGACGACAAGGGCAACGACTTCTTCGCCAACATCAACAAGCCGTCGGCGGCGAAGAAGGCCTGAACGGGAGCCACCCGCCCTTGACGTTCAGGGCCGAGGCGGCTCCCCGTCCTTGGGAGCCGCCGTGGCGGAGGCGCGGCGCTTCGGGATGATGGAGCGCCGCGGCCCCTTGAGGGCCACGCCCAACAGCATGGTGGCAGGGAGCAGCATTCCCAGCCCCTGACTGAAGTTGTCAGGGGGCTTCACGATGGCCCCCAACACCAACACGGAGAACAGCAGGCCACAGACGAGCCGGACGGCGAGAGCGTTCACGCCTCCAGCCTAGACAGCCCGTGGCCGCTGTCCACCGGACCGTACCGCGGGGCTACCAGATCTTGACGCGCTGCTCGGGCGGCAGCCAGGTGGCGTCCCCCTCCTTCACGCCGAAGGCCTCGTAGAACTCCGGCATGTTCCGCACCACGCCGTTGACGCGGTACCGCGGCGGCGAGTGGGTGTCGGTCAGCAGCATCTGCCGCATGGCATCGTCCCGGTACACGCCCCGCCAGATCTGCCCCCAGCCCAGGAAGAAGCGCTGGTCGCCGGAGAAGCCGTCGATGACGGGCGGCGTCTTGCCCTGGGTGGACAGCTTGTAGGCCTGGTACGCCACGGTGAGGCCGCTCAGGTCGCCGATGTTCTCCCCCAGCGTGAGCTTGCCGTTGACGTTCATGGCCTCCAGCGGGCTGAAGCCGTTGTACTGATTCACCAGCATGTTGGTGCGCTGCTCGAAGCCCGACTTGTCCTCGGGCGTCCACCAGTCACGCAGGTTGCCGTCGCCGTCGGAGCGGCTGCCCTGGTCGTCGAAGCCGTGGCTGAACTCGTGGCCGATGACGCCGCCGATGGCACCGTAGTTCGTCGCGTCGTCCGCCTCCGGATTGAAGAACGGCGGCTGGAGGATGGCGGCCGGGAAGACAATCTCGTTCATCGTGGAGCTGTAGTAGGCATTCACCGTCTGCGGCGTCATGCCCCACTCCTCGCGGTCGATGGGCTTGCCCAGCTTGCCCACCGCGCGCTGGTGATCGAACAGCTCGCCCCGACGGACGTTGCCCACCAAATCACCGACGACGATGTCCAACGACGAGTAATCCCGCCACTTGTCCGGGTAGCCAATCTTCACGCCGAACTTCTCCAGCTTGGCCTGGGCCTGCGCCTTGGTGGCGGGGCTCATCCAGTCCAGTCCGTCGATGCCCTTGCGGAAGGCCTCGCGCAGGTTGGCCACCAGCTCCTGCATGCGCTTCTTGGAGTCGGGGCTGAAGTGGCGCTCCACGTAGAGCTGGCCCACGGCCTCGCCGACGACCTCGTTCACCTGGGCCACGCCGCGCTTCCAACGCGGCCGGTTCTCCTCCAGGCCCTGGAGCGTCTTGCCGCGGAACTCGAAGTGCGCCTGCTCGAAGGCGCTGCTGAGCAGCGGCGCGCGGGTGTCCAGCACCTTCAGCGCCAGGTACTGCTTGATGACCGGCAGCGGCGTGGACTTCAGCAACCCGCCCAGGGCCTCCAGGTAGTCCGGCTGACGGACGATGACGGAGGGCGTGGCCTCCGCACCGGACGCCTTGAGGAAGCGGCCCCAGGAGAAGCCCGGCGTCAGCGCGTCCAGCTCCGCGACCGTCTTGGGGTTGTACGTCTTCTCCCGGTCGCGGTTGCGTGCCCGGTCCCACTGCTTCGCGGCCAGCGCCGTCTCGAACGCCATCACGTCCTGGGCGGCCTTCTTCGCGTTCTTCTCACCGGCCAGCGTGAGCAGCTTCTCGATGTAGGCCACGTACGCGGCGCGGACCTCGACGAAGCGCGGCTCCTGCTTGGTGTAGTAGTCCCGGTCCGGCAGGCCCAGGCCCAGCTGCGTGGCGTAGACGATGTAACGCGTGGCCTGCTTCTGGTCCTGGCCCACGAAGATGCCGAACGGCACCGGCACGCCTTCGCGCAGCAGCGACGCGAACAGCTCCGGCAGCGCGTCCGCGCGCTTCACGGCCTTCACGCGCGCCAGCTCGTCACTCACCGGCTTCAGGCCCAGCGACTCGATGTGCTGGGTGTCCATGAAGCTGTTGTAGAGGTCCCCCACCTTCTGCGCGGTGGAGCCGGGGTGGCGCTCCTTCGCCGCGGCGGACTCCTCGATGATGGCGCGCATGGCCAGCTCGGCCTTGTCCGCCAGCTCGATGAAGGTACCGTAGCGCGCGCGGTCCGCCGGAATGGACGTCGTCTTCAGCCAGTTGCCGTTGACGAAGGCGTAGAAGTCGTCCTGCGGCCGGACATCGCGGTCCAGGTGCTTCAGCTCCACGCCCAGCGAACGGACGGCTTCCGCGGAAGCGGCCTGGGCGGCGGGCACGGCCGGAGGAGGCGCATCATCGGAGGGGGCCGGCTGCTGCGTGGTGGCACAACCGGTGAGGAGCAGGGTGCCCAAGGCGCTGCGGGCCCAGGCACGGCGGGAGAAGGTCTTCAGGGGGCTCAATGCGGCTCCGTGAGGAAGTGAGGGGCGGCGAATGCTGCCAGACGCGGAGGGTCGTCGTCCCTCCGGGCAGGCAGGAAAAACACCCGGGCCCGTCCCCTATTCCATGGAGCGGGCCCCACCCGCACCTTTCGCGCGGTGGGGCCCCTCGCAGCGTGCGCTAACGCTGCGGCTGGCCCAGCACCGGCGCCGGTACAGGCGTGGGCGCTGGCGCGGCGGGCGGGGCGACGGGCGTCACCGCGACGTCCTGGGCCAGTGCGTCCACGTCGTGGAAGCCCTTGGCGCTCACCTCGGCGCCCCGGTACAGGGCCCAGCCCGGCAGGCCGCGCTGGTAGGCGCGCGTCATGTGCCAGAGCTGAAGTCCACTGTTGGACACGAACAGGTACATCGACCGCTTCGGGTTCCACGGGTTCGGCAGCGCGACGGCCAGGCCATCATCCGGGCGGCCGTACGTCTTGCCCTGCCAGCGGAAGTAGCGCCGCCCCAGCTCCACGGGGAGCTTCTTCTCGGCCGCCAGCCGCGCCAGCAGCGCGTTGTCCTCCGCGCCGCCGAAGAGGACCAGGTCCCGGTCCGCCAGCTCCGCGTCCGTCACCTCGGCGTCCGGCTTGATGGGCATCAGGTACTCCACGAACGCGTCCGCCAGCACCTCCCGGTAGCCCAGCGCCAGCGTGCGCATGGACTCCGTCTGGCGCGCTGTGCCGTGCACCAGGAGCAGCTTCTCCCAGGCGTCGAGCTGGTTCGACAGCGTCTGGTGGTGCTCGCGCGGCACCGGGATGTCATTGCCGGCGTTGAACACCACGCGGACGGGCGGCTCCGCCGTGCGGAAGGTGAACGTCTCGTTGAGGCCCTTCACCTCCACGCGCTCCAGCGTGGCGCCCTTCGCGGTGCGCACCTCCACCATCGCAACGAAGTGCCAGGGGCGCGAGCCGGGCTGCTCCACCTTCAGCGTCACCTCGTAGCCGTCCTTCACCTGCGCGGCGCTGGCTCGGATGCGCGGCTGCGGCAGTCCGGTCTGCTCCACCCACTGCGACACGAAGAGGCCCACGTCCCTGCCGGTGGCCTCCAGCACCGCGCGCTTGAAGTCCGCGGTGGTGACGTTCTTGTTGGCGTAGCGGCCATGCAGGGCGTTCATCGCCTTGGAGAAGTGGGCGTTGCCCAGCAGCAACCGGAGCTGGTGCAGCAGGAAGGTGCCCTTGATGCGCGGCAGCATGTAGGTGCCGTAGCGGCCGTAGTCCGTCTTCGCGGAGGCCGGCACCACGTCCGCCTCGCGCGAGGTGGTGAAGAGGTAGCGCGCGTTGAGGTCTGCCAGTGCGTTGCGCTGGTACTCGAAGGCCTTGTCGGACGTGTCTCCGTCCGCCGGCAGGTCCTTGAGCAGCTTCCAATACGCGGCGGTGCCGCTGACCAGCCAGTTCTCTCCGTCCGTCGCGGGAAACACGGTGTTGGCCCACAGCAAGGGCCTGCCGAAGACGAACGCGTCCTTCACCTTCGACACGTCGCGCTTGAGGGCGGCCGGCTCCGCGGGAGGCGTCCACCCCTTGCGCGCGGCCCCCAGCTTCTCCGCGACGAAGACGGGGCTGAAGGCCGTGTAGCCCAGCGACAGGTGCGGCGTGGCGCCGGGCAGGTCGGGAATCCACCGGCCGCCCACCATCTTCTCGCGCAGCGTCGTCTTGCCGTAGTGGGCCAGGAACATCAGCTTCTGGGCCATCTCCGACGTGGTGACCTTGCCATCACACGCGTGGGGCCGGTTGATGGGGCTGGAGGCCATCATCCGGATGGCGGTGTCCAGGTCGAAGCCCTTCTTGCCGTACTTCGCGTAGTACTCCCAGAAGGCGATGTCGCGGTTCCAGGTGTTGAAGGACAGGTCCACCGGAGCGTTGTCCGGGTTGGGCACGTACTCCTTGCGCACCTCCAAATCCCGGTTGTTGTTGTTGGCCCAGATGAAGTCCTTGAGATTGCCCGGCGTGTCCCCGGCCTGCCCCTTGCCGCCGGTGCGCCACAGGCGAGTCTTCTTCGTCCCCAGCAGCAGGCACGCGCCCTCGTCCGTCTTCGTGTCCGCCAACGTCCAGTCGTTGGTATAGAGGCCGTTGTTGCCGTCCTTCATGATGCGGGCGACGTCGTCGATGGACGACGCGTACTGCGCGGCCTTGCGGATGCGGTTGCTCTGGGGCGTGCCATTCATGTCGAACGGCGACTGACCCACCGTCGTCTCGCCAATGACGATGCCGGCGGCATTGACGTACCAGTCCGAGCCGCTGTGGATGCCACCCGGGAAGGTCTGCATCACGAAGCGGTGGCCCTTGGTGGGCTTCACGTCCAGCACCACGTCCCAGTGCACGCCCGTGTAGCCGCCCCACATGAAAATCTGTCCCATGATGGCGCGGCCATCCGGGGTGGCGGACTTGGTGGCCACGAAGGAGGAGCAGTGGTCCCCCTTCCCCGCCCGCTCCGCGTCCTCCTCCGCCTTGAGGAAGGTGCGGCCGGTGAGCGGCGTGCCCGTGGCCCGATTCGCCTCGGCGAGCTGCCCCGCGTCCACGGCGGAGTTGAGCGTGACGATGTCCAGCAGGTCCAGCTCGCGGTCCTTGAACTTCGCGCCCGCCTTGTTGGCGCCGTCCGCGATGCCCTTCATCTCCTCCAGGAACTCCGCGTCGTACTTGCGCAGGAAGAGCGCGTCCGCGAGCAGCCGCTGGTGGTTCCACCCCTTGGAGGCGTCCGTCTTGTCCTTCTCGATGCCGAGCTTCTCCATGTAGCGGACGATTTCCTGAGGCACCAACTGGCCG
The DNA here is from genome assembly GCF_032612255.1 of Myxococcus sp. MxC21-1. Taxonomy (NCBI): domain Bacteria; kingdom Pseudomonadati; phylum Myxococcota; class Myxococcia; order Myxococcales; family Myxococcaceae; genus Myxococcus; species Myxococcus sp. MxC21-1. The sequence continues at coordinate 3,606,972 of NZ_CP123278.1, read as the reverse complement.
AACTGGTGGCCCCGCTCGTAGGGCTCGCCCTCGATGTGGACGTAGATCCACCCGCCCTCGTCATAGCGGAAGCCCTTGCCGGCCCAGCGCACCGACTCCAGCGGAATGTAGGCGGTGATGTCGTCCACCTTCTCGATGCGGACGTCGTCGAACCAGGCGGTGCCCGTGGCCTTGCCGTTGCGGCCCAGGTGGAGCTGCACCCGGTCCGAGGACTGGGTGGCGAAGAAGAGCACCGACGCGCGGCCTCCCGCTTCCGCTGCGGGCGCGGGTGAGCAGTTGGTGAAGGGGAAGCTCTTCATCGACAGGCAGGCGCCGTGCGCCGTGGGGTAGCGCGCCTGCGGGTCCGTCTGGACGCCTCGCGTGCGCACCCAGGCGCTGAGCCGATAGAGCTGGCCCACATGGAGCTTCATCGCCTCGGACTCCACCGTTGTCTCGGCGCCGCCCACCGGGTTCTCGATGGCCAGGCCCCGAGCGCCCTCCACCTTCGCCGCGGCGCTGCCGGATGCCTTCCCCTGCCCTCGAGACTTCCAGAAGGCGGGGAGCGAGCCGGAGCCGCCCGCAATCTCGAAGTTCCCGTTGGGCACGGCGACGGGCGTGGAGGCGGGCGCGGCGGCCCAGGAGGGTGCCGCGTGAAGCGTGCTCGCGGACAGCAGCAGCGCGCCAAGCAGCTTGGACGTCATGCGAAAGGAGGACATGAGGCTCCCAGCCCGGAAGGGACACCGGGCGACGGGTAGAGGTGGCCGGGGCGCATGACACCCCCGCCCTCCCCGAGCGTCAATCGCGATACTCCACGACACGGCGATGACGCACGGCGGCTACCGCGCTGTCCGCCCGTCCGTCCCTCAGCGAAGGACCCAGGCGCTCGTGCGGAGCAGCAGCCGGGCCGCGCGCCGCACGGCGTCCACGCGGCGCGCCGCGGTCGCTGGCGGGGTGACGGGCGCATCCCAATCGAAGGTGCGGAGCCGGTTCAGGAAGCCCTGTTGGACGCAGCCCTCCAGGCTGAAGACGTGGAGGTCATGCGTCCAGCGCACCGCCAGACGCAGGTCACGCGAGAACTCCGTCCAATCCAGGGGCTTCGCGGCGAAGGCGCCGGGGAGCTCCACGCCCCCGCCGGTGATGCCCACCGCCAGGGACTGACTTCCGGGCCCGTAGCTCCAGAGCACGGAGGGCCCATGGGGCCGCAGGAAGCTGGTGTAGAGCATGAGGACCTCACGGTCCGCCGGCAGGTCGAGCACCCCCGCCAGCCGCTGCACCAGCGTGGAGCGCGACTCCCGCTCGTCCACGATGATGGGGAACTGGTAGGCATCCACCCGGTAGCCGTCCGCGCGGATGCGCTCCATCAGCCGCGCGTACCCTGCCCTCGCGTCCCGGACGCGGCGCCCCTGCACGAGCCTGGGCAGGATTTCGCCCAACTGCCGCCACCCGCCTTCCATCCATCGCCGTAGCTCGCGGATGTCCGGCTCGATGTCCAGCCCCACGCCCTCCCACGCCAGGTGGTGCTCGGCCGTCCAGGCCTGGAAGGCCTCGTAGCGCGCCGTGGCCTGCGCCACGTTGCCCGCATGAAACCAGTAGCCCTCGTCGGTGGGCAGCAGCAGCCACGCCGTGACGGGAATCCCCATCCGGTTCAGCCGCTGGACCACCTGGGCCCGCTCCGGCCCCAGGTCGAGCAGGCCCAGGCTCACCCCGGCCTCCAGCGCCGCCAGGTCCTCCACGACGCCAGGAGTGGCGAATAGCTCACGCAGTGGCTCCGCCTCCAACTCGCAAAAGAAGGTCAGCATGTGAGGTTTCATGTCAGCCTCGCGCCTCCCCGCGCACCGCTCGACGTCCGTGCGCCATATCACCGTGAAGGAGCCACATGGAGTTCCACAAGGGCCGGCTGTTCGATCACGTCCATCTGCGCGTCCAGGACCTCGATGCCAGCAAGCGATTCTATCGCGCGGTGCTGGACGTGTTGGGCGTGCCCCTGGCCTTCCAGGCGCGGGACCCATCGAGGCCGTGTTCCATGGCCCGGTGACGCGCTCGGCGGAGTCCGTGGTGATGAAGCCGGCGTTCTGACGCGGGGCGTCTGCCTGGCTGCGAACCGGCGGTGGTGTCTTCCGGTTCGCACCCGCGGCCGTATTCCGCTGGACGCTCGGGCGCTCCGGGCGTCAGAAGCTGGACGGGATGTCCCGCGCGCTGACGCGAGGGTGACCTGCGATGATTACGAGCAGGTCATGGCGTCTCCAGATGGCACCGACACCCTGCTCCTCATCGAGAGCGTCAAGCCCCGGCTCCGAGGTGTCTCCCACGCCGTGGCCTTCGTGGCGGCGCTGCTCGGGTGCATCCAACTGGCGCTGATGCCAGTGCGCGGCCCCCAGTACCTGGCCGACCTCGTGTTCGGTGGCAGCCTGGTGCTGATGTTCGGCGTGAGCGCCACCTACCACCGCTTCACCTGGGGCATGGACGCGTACCGGCGCATCCAGCGCTTCGACCACGCGGCCATCTACATCCTCATCGCGGGCTCATTCACGCCCATGGCCACGCTGGACACCACGGGTGACACCAGCCTGTACCTGCTCTGGTTGATGTGGATCGCCGCGCTGACCGGCGCGGGCCTCACGCTCCTGGGCGTGCACACCTCGCGAGGGCTGCGCTCCGCGCTCTACGTCGCCCTGGGCGCCGTGGCCACGCCGGTGATGCTGCGGCTCCCCGAGGTGATTGGCTCCGGGCGCGTCGCGTGGCTCGTGCTGGGCGGGGTGCTCTACGCCGTGGGCGCGGTCGTCTATGCGCGCCGCTGGCCCGACCCGATTCCCACCGTCTTCGGCTACCACGAAATCTTCCACCTGCTCGTCGTGGCCGCGGCGGGCGTGCACTACGCCGTCATCCTGGACATCGTGGGCGGCGCCTGATGCCGGCGTGTCGGCGCTATCGCCGGTGGCAGCGGTCGTAGGGCCATTCCCGCTCGCGCTCGCAGCGGACGAAACAGGCGTAGCAGTCTCCCGCCCACCGCCCCCGCCCCGCGTCCTTGCACCGGGCATGGGTGTCCACGCAGCGCCGCTTCCATCCCGCCTTCGCACCGTCGTCCCGGCTCGCCTCGCGCTCCTTCGCCACGGCCTGGATTTCCGCCAGGTACACGACGGCTTCCGAGGCCGAGAGACCGCACAACTCAGGTTGCGCCGGATGACGCTGGAGGCAACACGAGATGGTGTCGAGACACGTCGTGGCGGGCGTGGAGGCTTCGCGGCGGTTGACAGCGCCCGTGGCGCCGCAGGAGCAGCCCAGCGCCAGGCTCGCGAGCACGATGAGGAGGGACGCGGAGAGGTTCGTCTTCGGCATGGAAGAGGCCTAGAACACGAGGCCCCTTCCACCGACCATCACCCTGGATGGGTATTCCCAGGGCGTCCGCGCCGCCTCGGCGTCCGCGGCTTCAGTACGACCAGGGGAAGCGCTTGAAGTCGCGCTTGCGCTTCTGGACGAAGGCGTCGCGGCCTTCCTGCGCCTCGTCGGTGCCGTAGGCCAGGCGCGTGGCCTCGCCCGCGAAGAGCTGCTGGCCCACCAGTCCGTCGTCGGGCAGGTTGAACGCGTACTTCAACATCTTGATGGCCGTGGGGCTCTTCGTGTTGATCTCCGCAGCCCACTCCAGCGCGAACTCCTCCAGCTGCGCATGGGGCACCACGGCGTTGACCATGCCCATCTGGAAGGCCTCCTCCGCCGAGTAGTTGGCGCCCACGAAGAAGATCTCCCGCGCCCGCTTCTGACCAATCTGCCGCGCCAGCAGCGCCGAACCGTAGCCGGCGTCGAACGACGCCACGTCCGCGTCCGTCTGCTTGAACACCGCGTGCTCCTTGCTGGCGATGGTCATGTCACAGACGACGTGAAGGCTGTGCCCGCCACCCACGGCCCAGCCCGGCACCACGGCGATGACGGCCTTGGGCAGGAAGCGAATCTGCCGCTGGACCTCCAGGATGTGGAGGCGGCCCAGGCGCGCGGGGTCGGACTCACCCTCCTCGCCCTCGTACTGGTAGCCGTCCTTGCCGCGGATGCGCTGGTCACCACCGGAGCAGAAGGCCCAGCCGCCATCCTTGGGCGACGGCCCGTTGCCCGTGATGAGCACGCACCCCACGTCCGTCATGAAGCGCGTGGCCTCCAGCGCGCGGGACAGCTCATCCACGGTGCGGGGCCGGAAGGCGTTGCGGACCTCCGGGCGGTTGAACGCGATGCGGACCGTGCCCTGGTCCACCGCGCGGTGGAAGGTGATGTCTTTGAACTTGAAGCCCTCGACGGCCTTCCAGCGCGCCGGATTGAAGATGTCCGAGACCATGGTGTTCTCACTCGGGGGAGAGAAGTGGATGCGCGCGGACCCTAGGCGCAGCGGCAGCGCCCGTCCAGGGATGCGCGCGCAGCCCGCATGGGCGCCATCTGTCCGAACCTCGCGGAAGTGCTCAGACCCTGGCCTGAGCGCTCCGTCGGGTGCCCTACAGCGACACGCGGCAGCACCCGGGCCCTGCTTGTGCGCGGCGGGAAGAGGGGTGTTCCCTTCCGCCATGCACGTCCTGAGCGAGGGAGAACCATGCACCTGGACCCGAGGTTCCTGCTGCACCGACGCGCAGTGCTGACCGCGATGGCGGGAGGCGCAGCCGCCTCCCTTCTGGGCTGCCGGAGAAAACCGACGTCCACCCCCACGCCGGAAGGCGTCTACATCCCAGACGTGAAGTCGGGCGAGGACGTCTTCGGCTACGTCCAGCGGCTCCGGGGCGGCTTCGACGACACGCTCTACAAGCAGGTGCTGGGCGCGGCCAACACCTTCAAGGAGGGCGACGCGCTCGTGGGCGTCGCCGCCGCGGATGAGAACTCGCGTGCGAATGCGCGCAGGCTCTTGGGGCACACGCGGCTGGCGGACGTGCGGCGACACCCTTTGCACCAGGATGCGTTGTACGCACTGAGCCTGGAGGCCGAGGACTCGCAGGCGGCGGCGCTGACGGCGGACTGGACGTTGGGACGGCTGAGGAAGTTCCTGCTGGAGTCCGACGAGGCGGCCATTCATGCCATCGGCCCCGGGCTGGGCAGTGATGCCATTGGCTGCGTCGTCAAGCTGATGAGTGACGCGGAGCTTATCGCGCTGGGAAGCAAGGTGTTCAACCCGCTACCAGGCAGCAAGGTGGGCGCGCGGGGCTACATGGGGGCGCGCATCCAGCCCAACTCGCCCACCGACAACGTGGACGACATCCGCTGGCAGGTGTTCGACGGCTTCTCATACGCGGTGGGTGACGTGGTGCTGGGATGCAACCCGGTGTCCTCCACGCCGGAGTCCGTGGCCGCCATCGAGTCCGCCCTGCTCGAGGTGCTGGTGACCTTCGGACTGACGGACGTACTGCCCCACTGCGTGCTGTCCCATATCGACGTGCAGGCGGAGGTGGAGCGGCGGCAGCCCGGCACCACGGGCGTCTGGTTCCAGAGCATCGCTGGCAGCGACAGCGCCAACGCGACCTTCGACATCTCCGTGGAGAAGATGCTCGCCTACGCGGACGGGCGCACCGGGCCTTTCGGGCTCTACTTCGAGACGGGCCAGGGCGCGGACTTCACCAACGGCCATGGCCACGGCTACGACATGGTCCTCCACGAGTCGCGCAAGTACGGCTTCGCGAGGGCCCTGTCCCAACGTGTGTCCCGGGCGCGGCAGGGCGCGGCGCCATGGGTGCACCTCAACGACGTCGCGGGCTTCATCGGGCCGGAGGTGTTCCGCACCCGTGAGCAGCTGGTGCGCTGCTGCCTGGAAGACATCGCGATGGGCAAGCTGCACGGGCTCACCATTGGCCTGGACATCTGCTCCACGCTGCACATGGACGTGTCACTGGACGACCTGGACTGGTGCATCGAGCGCATCATGCCGGCGAATCCGGCGTACCTCATGGCGCTGCCCACGAAGAACGACCCGATGCTGGGCTACCTCACCACCGGGTTCCAGGACCACGTCCGCATCCGCGAGCAGTTCGGCTACAAGGTGGATGACCGGATGTGGGCCTTCTTCCAGCGCCTGGGCGTCATCGACGCGGAGGGCAAGCCCACTCGCCACTTCGGTGACCCGGTCTGGGTCTATCTCCAGTACCTGCGCGCGAAGGGCGACAGCCGGCCGGAGGCGGACATCCGGGCGGACGCGGAGCAGCAACTGTCGGCGATTCGTGCGCGCGGCGTGTCCATGGCGCGTGGGCACGGCACGCACCCGTGGGACCTGGAGCCCGCGCTGGACGCGGAGTTGCGCCGGGTCTACGCGGACTCGAAGAAGAGCCTGTGGACGGAGCTGACGCCCGCCTTCATCACCGCCGTTCCAGAGGGCGTGCGGCTGGTGTCGAAGTCGCAAGACCGGACGGAGTACATCCTCCACCCGGAGACGGGCGAGCAGCTCGACGCCGCGTCCCTGGAGGCGGTGCGCGCGATGAGGGCACGCCATGCGGGACGGTATGACGTGCAGTTGATGGTGTCCGACGGGCTCAACGCGCTGGCCATCATGGACGAGGGACAGCTCGCGCCCTATCTGGAGACACTGCGCGCGGCGCTGATTGCCGCGGGGTACCAGCCTGCTCCAGAGCATCTGGTGCTCACGTCCGGTCGCGTGCGCGCGGGGTACCGCGTGGGCGAAGCGCTGTACGCGGGCCTGGAGGACGCGGCCCGGCACCGGGGCCTCATCCACGTCATTGGCGAACGGCCCGGCACCGGCCACCACACCTTCTCCGCGTACATCACCGCGCCTCCCGGAGCCGTCTGGTCCCAGCCCGGCAAGGTGGACCACAACATCACCCGCGTGGTGTCCGGGGTCGCGCTCACGGCGTATGCGCCCTCACTGGCGGCGCCGGAGACAGTGCGGCTGCTTCAGCAACTGGCGCCCCGGGGCGGGTGACCTCCGGAGGCGACGACGCCCCGGGCAATGGCCACCCTCATCGGCCGCGAGCCATTGACCGTCGCGTCGTGCCCCGCCAGTCGTGGATGCAGTCCCGCCATCGAGCGCCCGCCGCGTCATCGACCGTGGGACGCCCGATGCGGGGACTGCGTGGGTCAGTCCACGACCGCCGTGGCTTCAATCTCGACGAGGACGCCCGGCTCGAAGAGCACGGCGACGCCAATCAGCGAGGCTGGCGCCGGCACGATGTTCAACTCCTTGGAGACCTGCTCGATGCCGGCCAGGAAGTCCGGCATCCGCTCGTGCTTCCAGTCGACCACGTAGATCGTCAGCCGAACGACGTCGTTGAACGTCGCCCCGGCCGCCGCGAGAGCGATGGCGACGTTGCGGTAGGCCTGCGCGACCTGCCCAGCCAGGTCTCCTCGTGCGACGAGCCGCCCCTCCGCGTCGTACGCGACCTGCCCTGCGATGTGCACCTGCCTGCTGCCGGTGGCGACCGCCACCTGTCGGTACACGTCAGGCTTCATCATTCCTTCGGGGTTCATCAGGGTGACAGGCACGGGTGCTCTCCCATGGGTGAGGTTGAGGAACGGAGCGATTGCCGGACGCGTATACCGAGCCCACTGACGAACGGCGTTCCCCACTCCAGCGACGGGAGGGCTACAATCGAGAGGTCGCCATGAAACGCGCCCATCTGGATGAGATCTTCGCCTTCATGGCCGTCGTGGACGCGGGCAGTTTCGTCAGCGGTGGCCGGGCCATCGGGCTGACGCGCTCGGCGGCTGGCAAGGCCCTGGCCCGGCTGGAATCCCGCCTGGGGGTGCGTCTGCTCAATCGCACGACACGCCACCTGAGTCTCACCGACGATGGCCGTGTCTTCCATGAGCATTGCCAACAAGTCCTGGCGGCTTTGGATGAAGCAGAAGCCAGCGTCGGAGATCACACGGGCACGCCCCGGGGCGTCTTGCGACTCACCGTGCCCGACGCATTCGGCAGACTGCATGTCCTGCCCGTGCTGAAGAAGTATCTGCAGACCTGGCCCGACGTGCAGGTGGAGGTGAGCTTCACCGATCGCGTCGCGGACATCATCGAGGAGGGATACGACCTGGCCGTGCGCATCAATGTCACCAGCACCGATACACGACTGGTGTCCCGGCTCGTGGCGCAACATCGGGTGTTCGTCTGCGCCGCCCCCTCGTACCTGGCCGCGCGCGGCGAACCCCAGACATTGGAGGAGCTCGCGACGCATGATTGCCTGCTCTTCAGTAGCCGCGCGCGACGACAGCGTTGGCGACTGCGCCCGAAGGGTGGCTCCTATGTGACGGTGGAGGGTCGAAGCCGCCTACGGCTCGACAGCGGAGAGGCCATCCGGGACGCGGCTGTCGCGGGACTGGGCATCGCTTTTCTTCCCAGCTTTCTGGTCGACGAAGACATGGCGCGTGGACGTCTCAAGGCGCTGCTGCCGTCATGCGAGACGGAGGTCGTCCGGATCATGGCGTTCTACCCGAGCAAACGTCACCTGCCAGCCAAGGTGCGGCGCTTCATCGACCTGTTGGTCGAGCAATAGCGCGCGACGTCGCATCCCGCGGTGTCTCAGGTATCCGTGGGGCGGAGGACCTCCAAGCGCCCGGGGCGCGAGAAGTGCCGAGCGTGCTGAGATTTGCGAATGCGGCAGGAGACCGAATTGCCTGCCGCCAATTCGCGAGCCTTGCCCGGCTCTGCTGGGCAGCGCCCAAACGCTCGTGGCGCATGTCAGACGCTCCGAGTAGGGTGGTGGTCACTCACGCCACCATGAATCCCGCCGAGAAAGCCGCCCTCTTCCTCGAGCGCCTCCGGGAAGCCCATCCGGATGCGCGCTACGAACTCAACTGGTCCACGCCTTTCGAGCTGCTCGTCGCCACCATCCTGGCCGCGCAGTGCACCGACGAGCGCGTCAACCGCGTCACCGCCACTGTCTTCCCCAAGTACCCGGGTCCACAGGCCTTCGCCGACGCGGACACCGCCGCGCTGGAGGAGGACCTCAAACCCACCGGCTTCTTCAAGCAGAAGACGAAGTCCGTGCAGGCCATGAGCCGCGCGCTCCTCGACAAGTTCGGCGGAGAGGTCCCCCGCACCATCGACGAACTGGTGACGCTCCCGGGCGTGGCGCGGAAGACGGCCAACGTCGTCCTCAACACCGCCTTCAATCTCCCCTCCGGCATCATCGTCGACACCCACGTGGCGCGCGTCAGCCAGCGCCTGGGCCTGACGAAGAAAGACAAACCCGAGGCGATTGAAGAAGACCTGATGAAGCTGGTGCCCCAGGAGCAGTGGACCTTCTTCGGCCCCGCCACCGTCCTCCATGGGCGTTACACCTGCACCGCAAAGAAGCCGAAATGCGACGACTGCATCGTGAAGGATGTGTGCCCGCGTATCGGTGTGTAACCGAATCCCTGCCCGCCTGTGGGATATGAATGTCTTTTCGCGTACGCTTCTGGGACGCGAAAAGACGCGCATCAATAACAGAGGAATTCGCAATCGAGGTGGCGGTATGACGTTGTTCAGCCATCATGCCCACCGCCCCTTCCTCCGCTGCCTCCGCACCGCACACCGAAGCCCGTCCGGTCGAGGCAGGTGAGCGCCTGGAGTTGATCGACGCGCTGCGTGGCTTCGCGCTCTTTGGCATTCTCGTCTCCAACGTGCAGATGTGGTTCAGCGGCAGGGTGTTCCTGTCCCGGGAACAATTCGAGGCGTCCATCGCCAATGCCTCGCTCGTGGACACCATCACCCGGTATGCCTTCGAGGTGCTGGTCTCCGGGAAGTTCATCACCCTCTTCGCCTTCCTCTTCGGCCTGGGTTTCGCGGTGCAGCTCGGCCGGGCCGAGGCGCGAGGTGGCGGCTTCGTCCCGCTCTACGCGAGGCGGCTGACAGTCTTGCTGGTGGTGGGTGTCCTGCACCTGTTCCTGCTCTGGTACGGCGACATCCTTTCCTCCTATGCGCTGATGGGCTTCTGCCTGCTGCTCCTGCGGCGGCGTTCGGAGCGGACGCTGCTCATCATCGCGGCGGTGCTCGTCCTGGTGTGGCCACTGCTCATGAACCTCCTCTGGCGGCTGCCGCAGCTCCTGGCGGCCTCACCCGAGGCCGGTGCCGCGGTCATGGCCGCGGCCCGCGAGAAGACCTCCGCCATCCACGCGCGGATGCTGACGGCCATCACTGGGGGAAGCTGGTGGGACGTAACGAAGACCAGCGCCGGGTTCTACCGCGATGAGTTCTTCACGATGATGCTGGCCGGGCTGCTGACCTGTCTGGGCCGCTTCGCGCTCGGGCTGTGGGCGGGACGGCGCCGCATCTTCCAGGACGTCCCCTCGCACCTGGGTTTCTTTCGCCGCCTGCTCGGCTGGGGGCTGGTGGCCGCGGTGGTGGGCTCCGTGCCCGGCGTGGTGGTGACGGTGCTCATGCAGAAGAAGGTGCTCACGCCGGAGACGATGCCCGTGTGGCTGCCCCTGGTGCTGGCGCCGCTGCGCAACCTGGCACAGGTGGGGCTCGCGGGCGTGTATCTGGCGGGCATCACCCTGCTCTTCCAGCGCGCCACCTGGCAGCGAGCGCTGGGACTGCTCGCGCCCGCGGGACGCATGGCGCTGACGAACTACCTGTCGCAGACGGTCATCAGCCTGCTCATCTTCTATGGCTATGGCCTGGGACAGGTGGGCAAGCAGGGCCCCTTCGCGTGTGTCGTCATCTGCGTGGGCGTCTTCTGCGTCCAGGTGCTGTGGAGCCACCTGTGGCTGTCACGCTTCCGCTTCGGCCCGGTGGAGTGGGCGTGGCGCTCTTTGACGTACGGGAAGGCTCAGCCCATGCGGCGCGCCGCGTCCGACGCGCCCGCCCCCCTGACGGCGTGACGGGCTGGACCTGGCGACGTCAAACGGATGACCATGGCGCTACCCCCCAAACGGCCACCCTCGCTGACATGGGGGAAACCGTCACCGGACTCATCCACAAGGAGACGGACCTGGACGCCATCTCGGTTCCGCTCGACCCGGATGTGTTCTACCGGCTGTCCTGCACCCGGGCATGTATGCTGACGACGCGCACTTCCGGCGCCCCCCTCTACATGATGAATATCGAGGACGGCTTGTGGCACGTCCATACGCCGGCTTCGGGGCTCGTCACGTTCATCGTCAGCTCGAGGTCCATTCCCTACGACTTCACGTTCAAGTTGGACCAGGCAAGCACCGATGACCACGGCGACGACGCCGAACACGCCACACCGCAGGTCGTTCCCGTGAACGCGGCCGGCGTCTTCGAGTTGGGCTCGGACGTGGACGTCCTTTCCTTCGAGTTGGAGGCGGGCCGGACCTACGTCGTGCGCGGCAGCAGAACGACCATCCGGCTCCTTGATCCCCTTGGCGCGCAGGTCGCCCTGGCGTACGAGAGGGAAACGGGGAACCAGACCTTCACAGCCCCATCGTCCGGGACGCATGTCGCGGAGCTCAAGTCTGAGAATCCCTACCTGCAGCGTGAGACGGCCTGGAGTTTCTCCCTGCGCGAGCAGTGAGCACGTTCCCCGTCGCCGCACAACAGCGGGCGAAAGCCACAACGTGCGCTACCGCACCGGACTCAAGGGCCGCCTGGTCGCTGAATTCAAGGAAATGCGGGCCCGCCCCCTGCACTACTGCCAGGTACGCTACGCGTTTTGAGCCGGACTCCGTTTCATGGACGTGACGTGAGCGGCCCGGCCTGTGGCAGACTCTGCCGGACAATGTGGGATTGGATCCGCCAGCTGGCGGAGTGGTCGCGGGACGATGTTCCGTTCACCGTGGCGACCGTGACGGTGTGTCAGGGAAGTACCCCCGCCAAGCCTGGCGCGAAGCTGCTCGTCCGCGCGGACGGGACGTTCCACGGCACCGTGGGCGGTGGCCACCTGGAGCAGCTCGTCCTCGCGGACGCCCGCGCCTGCCTGGAGAAAGGGGAACCCCGTGCGCACCGGTATCCGCTGGGCTCGAAGCTCGGCCAATGCTGTGGCGGCGTGGTGGACGTCTTCATGGAGCCGGTGAACCACGGCCCGCGCCTGTACCTCTTCGGCGCCGGCCACGTGGGTCAGGCCCTGTGCCGCACGTTGGACGGCACCCCCTTCCAGGTCCACCTCGTCGACGAGCGCCCCGAGTGGGTCCACGGCGAGCGCATCCCCGCCTCGGTCATCCGCCACGAGGAGCCGTGGGACGTCTTCGCCTCGCGCGCCGTCTGGGACGCGCGCCGCACGTACATCGCGGTGATGACGCACCGGCATGACCTGGACCAGGACATCATCGCCTTCGCCTTGGAGAAGCCCGCGCGCTACGTGGGCCTCATTGGAAGCAACACCAAGTGGGCCCGCTTCCGTCAGCGCCTGGAGGCCCGGGGCGCGACGGCGGCGCAGCTGGCCCGCGTGCGCTGCCCCATCGGGCTGGAGATTGGCGGCAAGTCGCCCCAGGAAGTCGCGGTGAGCATCGCCGCCGGACTCCTTCAGCTCCATCACCAGGGCGCAGACACCGAAACTACCGCCGAGGCCCCGCCCTCGGAGCCGCCCCGCCTGCGCGGGGGCTCGTCAGGAGAATGAGCACTATGTTCGAGTTCCAGCTCAATGGCGCGACGGTCCGCGTCGATGGCGTCTCCCCCAACACCACGCTGCTCGACTTCCTGCGTGCCCGCGGTCTCACCGGCACCAAGCAGGGCTGCGCCGAGGGCGACTGCGGCGCGTGCACCGTGGCCCTGGTGGACCGGGACGCCCAGGGCAACCGGTGCCTGCGCGCCTTCAACGCCTGCATCGCCCTGGTGCCCATGGTGGCCGGCCGTGAGCTGGTGACGGTGGAAGGCGTGGGCAGCTGCGAGAAGCCCCACCCGGTGCAGCAGGCCATGGTGAAGCACTACGGTTCGCAGTGTGGCTTCTGCACGCCGGGCTTCATCGTCTCCATGGCGGAGGCGTACTCCCGCAAGGACGTCTGTACCCCGTCAGCCGTGGCGGACCAGCTCTGTGGCAACCTCTGTCGCTGCACCGGCTACCGCCCCATTCGCGACGCGATGATGGAGGCGCTGGCCCGGCGCGACGAAGGACCGGCGCCCGCCACGGCGATCCCCTCCGCGCCGCTCGGAGGTCCCGCCGAGCCCCTGTCCCCGCTGCGCTACGAGGCCGGTGGACAGACCTTCCTGCGTCCCACGTCGTGGGAGGCGTTGCTCGACCTGCGCGCGAAGCACCCGGAGGCCCACCTGGTGGCGGGCGCCACTGAATTGGGCGTGGACATCACCAAGAAGTCCCGCCGCTACCCCTTCCTCATCTCCACCGAGGGCGTGGAGTCCCTGCGCGCGGTCCGCCGTGGGGAGGATGGCTGGTACGTGGGCGGCGCGGCCTCACTGGTGGCGCTGGAAGAGGCCCTGGGTGACGAGCTGCCCGAGGTGACGAAGATGCTCAACGTCTTCGCCTCCCGGCAGATTCGCCAGCGCGCCACGCTGGCGGGCAACCTGGTGACCGCGTCGCCCATTGGCGACATGGCGCCGGTGTTGCTCGCCCTGGATGCCTCGCTCGTCCTGGGCTCGGTGCGGGGCGAGCGCACGGTGGCGTTGTCCGACTTCTTCCTCGCCTACCGGAAGACGGCGCTCCAACCGGACGAGGTCGTCCGCCACATCCTCATCCCCCACGCCGCCGTGCCCGAGGGCGGCCGGCGGCTCTCCGACTCCTTCAAGGTGTCCAAGCGGCGCGAGCTGGACATCAGCATCGTCGCCGCGGGCTTCCGCGTGGAGCTGGACGCGGGCGGCGTGGTGAAGCTGGCGCGCCTGGGCTACGGCGGCGTCGCGGCCACGCCGGTGCGTGCGCGCCGCGCGGAGGCGGTGCTCACCGGGCAGCCCTGGACGGCCGAGACGTTGGCGCACGTGCTGCCCGTGCTCGCGGAAGAAATCACGCCCATCAGCGACCTGCGCGGCAGCGCGGAGTACCGGCGAGGACTGGTGGCGGGCCTGCTGGAGAAGTTCTTCTCCGGCTCGCACAGCCCGGCCCTGGACGCCGCGCCGGGCTTCGACGCGGGTGAGGTCCAGGCCCCGCGGACGCGGGACGCGCGCTGCGGCACGAGAGCGCGCTGGGTCACGTGACGGGCAGCGCGCGGTACGTGGACGACATGGCGCAGAAGCGGCCCATGCTGGAGGTCTGGCCGGTGTGCTCGCCCCATGCGCACGCCCGCATCCTCAAGAGATCCCACCGCGGCGCGCAAGGTGCCCGGCGTGGTGAAGGTGCTCATGGCCGAGGACATCCCCGGCATGAACGACACCGGCCCCATCCGCCACGACGAGCCGCTGCTGGCGGACCGCGAGGTGCTCTTCCACGGGCAGATTGTCGCGCTGGTCGTGGGCGAGTCCGTGGAGGCCTGCCGCGCGGGCGCCCGCGCCGTGGAGGTGGAGTACGAGCCCCTGCCCGCCATCCTCACGGTGGAGGACGCCATGGCGCGGAGCAGCTACCACACCGAGCCGCACGTCATCCGCCGGGGCGACGTGGACGCCGCGCTGGACAGCAGCCCCCACCACCTGTCGGGCACGCTGACCATTGGCGGGCAGGAGCATTTCTACCTGGAGACGCAGGCCGCCTTCGCCGAGCGCGGTGACGACGGCGACATCACCGTCGTGTCCTCCACCCAGCACCCGTCCGAGGTGCAGGCCATCATCTCCCACGTGCTGCACCTGCCGCGTAGCCGCGTGGTGGTGCAGTCCCCGCATGGGCGGCGGCTTCGGCGGCAAGGAGACGCAGGGCAACGCGCCCGCCGCGTTCGTCGCGCTGGCCGCGTGGCACACGGGGCGCTCGGTGCGGTGGATGCTGGACCGCGACGTGGACATGGCGGTGACGGGCAAGCGCCACCCGTTCCATGCCGCCTACGAGGTGGGCTTCGACGACCAGGGACGGCTGCTGGCCCTGCGCGTCCAGCTGGTATCCAACGGTGGCTGGTCCCTGGACCTGTCCGAGTCCATCCTGGACCGCGCGCTGTTCCACCTGGACAACGCGTACTACGTGCCGGCGCTGGCGTACTCCGGGCAGGTGGCGAAAACCCACCTCGTCTCCAACACCGCCTTCCGCGGCTTCGGGGGTCCGCAGGGCATGCTGGTGACGGAGGAGGTCCTGGCCCGCGTGGCCCGGGCCGTGGGGCTACCGGCGGACGAGGTCCGCGAGCGCAACCTCTACCGCGGCACCGGGGAGACGAACACCACGCACTACGGCCAGGAGCTGGAGGACGAGCGAATCCTCCGCGTCTGGGAGGAGCTCAAGAAGTCGTCTGAGTTCGAGCGCCGGCAACGCGACGTGGCGGCGTTCAACGCCCAGTCCCCCTTCATCAAGCGGGGCCTGGCCATCACCCCGATGAAGTTCGGCATCTCCTTCACCGCCACCTTCCTCAATCAGGCCGGCGCGTTGGTGCACGTGTACCGGGACGGCTCGGTCATGGTGTCCCACGGCGGCACGGAGATGGGCCAGGGCCTGCACACCAAGGTGCTGGGCGTGGTCATGCGCGAGCTGGGCGTCACGGCGGACGCCGTGCGGATGGCGAAGACGGCGACGGACAAGGTGCCCAACACCTCCGCCACCGCGGCCTCCAGCGGCTCCGACCTGAACGGCGCCGCCATGCGGGTGGCCTGCGTCACCCTGCGGGAGCGGCTGGCCCCGGTGGCCATGCGCCTGCTGTCAGACCGGCACGGGCGAAGCGTGACGCCGGACGCCCTGCTGTTCAGCGACGGCAAGGTGGGCCTGCGCGGTGAGCCCGAGCTCTCCCTGCCCTTCGCGGACGTAGTGGAGGCGGCGTACCTGTCCCGGGTGAGCCTGTCCTCGACGGGCTACTACCAGACGCCGGGCATCGGCTACGACAAGGCCAAGGGCCGCGGACGCCCCTTCCTCTACTTCGCCTACGGCGCGGCGGTGTGCGAGGTGGAGGTGGACGGCCACACGGGCGTCAAGCGCGTGCTGCGCGTGGACCTGCTGGAGGACGTGGGCGATTCGCTCAACCCCGCCGTGGACCGTGGGCAGATTGAAGGCGGCTTCGTCCAGGGCCTGGGCTGGCTCACCGGCGAGGAGCTTCGCTGGGACGCGAATGGCCGGCTGCTCACGCACTCCGCCAGCACCTACGCGGTGCCGGCCTTCAGCGACGCGCCCATCGACTTCCGGGTGCGGCTGCTGGAGCGGGCGCACCAGCACAACACCATCCACGGCAGCAAGGCCGTGGGCGAGCCCCCTGATGCTGGCCATGTCCGCGCGCGAGGCCCTGCGTGAGGCGGTGGCCGCGTTCGGTCAGGCCGGTGGCGAGGTGGAGCTGGCCTCCCCGCCACGCACGAAGCGCTGTTCCTCGCCATCCAGAAGCGGCGGGCGCGCGCGGCGGCGGAGGGCGGGCGCGAGGCGGCCTGAGACGCCGCCCGGATGGATGGACAGCGGTCCAGGCTCAGCGTGGAGCCTGGAGCCGCTCCTCCGGAAGCCCTCCGGGCTCACGCCCCACCAGCGCTTGAAGGCGCGGTGGAAGGCCACCGGGTCCGCGTAGCCGAGGAGGAAGGACACCTCGGCGATGGACATGCGGCGCTGGAGGTAGGACTCGGACAGCTCGCGGCGCAGGGCTTCGACGATGGCCGCGTAGCTCTGCCCCTCGCCCGCGAGCCGCCGCTGGAGCGTCCGCGGCGGCTGCCGCAGGGCCCGGGCAACGGCCACGAAGGAGAAGTCCCCGCCGGCCAGCTCGCGCCGGACCTGCTGCCGGACCCGCTCGGTGGTCGTGGACACGTCCGGCAGCCGCTCCAACGCGCGCTGGGCCTGCCGTTGGAACATGGCGTTGAGCAGCGCGTTCGCGTGGATGAAGGGCCGCTGGGCGTCCTCGTGGGAGAACTCGATGGCGTTGAAGGGCGCACCGAACTCCAAGGGACACCCGAAGAGCGCCTCGTGCTCACGGAGGTCCGCGGGCGCGGTGTGGGTGAAGCGCACGACGAGCGGCCGGACGTCCACGCCCGTGAAGGCCCTCACGCCGGTGGCGAACTGCACCAGCGCCGCGTCCACCAGGTGCCGGTGCGCGGGCCGGGATACGCCCACGGGCGTGAAGCGCATGCGCACGCCGCACGCTGTCTCCTCCATCAGGAAGCGCTCTCCGTCTCCCCAGACGCGCTGGTAGCGGCAGCCCCGCTCCATGGCTTCCCGCAGCGTCGCGCAGGTGAGGACGACGAAGGTGGCCGGGTCATCCAGGTCCACCACGTCCACGCGGGCGATGTGCAGCCCCAGGTTGGCGTCCCCGGACAGCTCCGCCGCCCGCTCCAGGAGGCCGTCCAACGCGGCGTAGGGGATTCGCAGCTCCGGGTCGTCCAGGTCCTCCATCCGGAAGCCCGCCTCCCGGCAGAGCGCCTCCACCGGCAGGCCCAGCGTCTCCGCGAGCCGGAGCGCCTGCCGCGCCATGCGCGCGGACAAGGATGGCTCGGGGGATGAGGACGGAGGCGGCTGCGCCACGAACGGGACGCTAACGGCGCGTTGGCGCGGCCAGCAAGCCGTTCTGTCGCCATCCGTCAGTGCGCGGGCGGCGGGGGCCTGCACGCTTGGATCATGGACGACACCCCTTCGCTGCTCCCGCGGCTGCACCTCTTCGAGTTCACGGACCAGACCTGGGTCCCCGACGCGCTGAGGGACTTGACGACCGACTACCTCCACACCATCAGCACGCGCCTGGGCATCTTCGACGCGGCGGCGGAAATCCTGGCGCGCGGGCTGAACGCGGCGCAGGGCCCGGACCTGGTGGACCGGCCTCCGGCGGCCGAGGCCCCCTGCCCCGCCTGCGCCAGTTGCTCGCGGAGAAGCACGGCATCGACGCGCGCGTGGTCCTCACCGACAAGTTCCCCAACGCCCAGGCCGCCGAGCGGGCGCGGGCAGAGGGCGCGCAGTACCTGGAACGCTCGGTGGACGCGCTCCAGGTTCCAGCGGACCTGCGGGGCATGCGGACCCTCTTCAACGCCCTGCACCACTTCCGGCCGGACGAGGCCCGCGCGGTGCTCGAGGACGCCCAGGCCCGCGGCGTTCCCTTCGCCGCGTTCGAGACGGTGCGCCGCACGCCCCCGGCCATCCTGTCCATGTTGCTGGTACCCCTGCTGGTGCTGCTCTTCACGCCCATGGTGAAGCCGCTGACGCCGCTGCGGCTGCTGCTCACCTACGTGGTGCCGGTGGCGCCGCTCATCATCTTCTGGGACGGGCTGGTGTCCGCGCTGAGGACGCATCAGCCCGACGAGCTCCGGCGCATGACGGAGGCCCTGGCGCGCGAGGGCTACACCTGGGAGGTGGGCGAGGCGAAGGCCCCGGGCAAGGCCGCCATCACGTACGTGCTCGGGCGGCCCACGCGCTGAAGCGTCAAGGGACGTGCAGCAGCATCAACAGTACGAAGAGGCCGTTGAGGCCCACGCCCACGGACATGTAGTTGCCGCTCGCCCGGGACATGCCGGCCGCGACGTTGACGTGGCCGAAGTACCCCAGGGCCAGCCGCGTGCCCACCTCCGCGCCGACGTTGAAGCCCGGGTCGCGGGATGCGCGTGTCGCCGTGCCCAGCATCAACCGGCCGTAGGGCACCACCCAGGCATTGACGAAGTGCTGATAGCCGACGAAGCCGTTGAACTCGGAGATGCCCCGGCTCGTGTAGGCCAGGTTCGAGCCGATGTTGAGTCGCCGTTCCAGGAAGACCATGGGCTGGATGTTGAGGGCGAGGTCCGCCGTCGGCCGCCAGGCTCCCACCCGGTACTGCATGGCGAAGTCGAAGGCCGGTTTGTCCAGCGCCGGTGCCTCCCTCCGGAGCCTGGCCGCTGCCCGAGCGTGGGCCTCGCCACCGCGCGCGTCGTAGAGGTCCGCGAGCGCCAGGGCGCCCTCCTCACTGTCCGTTTCGTACACCGTGACGAACGGCGCCTCGGCGCCCGCGAGGTTGCCGTCCGCCATGCGCAGGCGCCCCAGGGCCAGGCACCCCTGCGTCGAGCCACCGTCACACGCCTTGGAGAAGGCCGTCTCCGCCTGGGTCCGGTCTCCGTCCTGGAGGAGCTGCTCTCCCCATTCGTTGCAGGCCCAAAGGCTTCCCTTCTCACAGGAGGTGCTTCGGGGCACCGCCTGGCGGGTCGTGGCACACGCCACCAGGAGAGGAGCCATCACCGCCAGGAACACCCATCGCCGCATGTCCGGTATTCAACCATAAGTGCGACCGGGCTTCCTCGGTCTCCAGGCCCGGGACGGCACGCCCGAAAGCCTGGCCGCCCTCCACCCGAACGGAGCAGCCCGGCCAGCCCTCCATCCCCTGGGAGCCCCCTGGTCATGGGGAGGGCGAGCACAGACCTTGAGAGCATCGAGGAGGACCTGTGGCGCCAGTTGCCTTTCACGAAGACACCTTCCGCCCTCAACCCGCGCAGCCGCTCCCGCGGAAGGAGCCCCGATGAAGGTTCCGGAGATGCTGGAGCACCTGCCCGGGGTCGGCCCCCTGATTGGCCGGATTGCGCACGGGCCCGAGGGCGCCCTTCCACGCCGGGAGACCACCGTGACGCTTCCGGACTTCGCCGCGGTGTCCCTGCCCAATACGGAGCGAGCGCTGGGCGACGGCCGCACGCTGGTGGTCCGCAACCCCGCGGTGCGCTCGCCGCGCGGGCCAGGGCTCACGGTGATGACGTACAACATCCTGCTCGGTGGGCAGCGCCGCCGGGCGCTGCTGGACTACTTCGACAACCTGGAGGCCCGCGGACGGCTGCCGGACGTGCTGGGCCTGCAGGAGGCCAACATCCCCATCGCCGTGCTCCTGGCGGAGCGCTATGGCTTCCATCTGGCGTACCAGGGGCATGACGGCGGCCCCGGTGCGCGGCTCGTGAACGGAAAGGCCTTCCTCACCCGGCACCCGCTGGTGGACGCGGCGCACTTCACGTACGCCACGCCCGACGCGGAGCGGGACGCGGCCATCATGCGGCGGGGCGGAGACCCCTGCGAGCTTCCCGAGGACCGGGGCGCGCTGTACGTGCGCCTGGAGGTGGAGGGTCACCCGGTGGTGCTCTACAACGTGCACCACACCCTGGGCGACTCCGGCATCAACGCCCGCAACCTCCGCCAGCTCAACGCGTTGCTGCAGCACCGTGAGGTCATGCACGCGGTGGTGCTGGGGGACTTCAACGCCAACACCGCCATCAAGACAGGCGGCTCCTGGCTGATGGCCCACCTCAGGACGTACGACGACACCGACACGGTGGAGGAATATGAGGTGCGCTACGGCGAGCCCCACGCCAGCGTGGGGGACGAAGGGGTGGGCAACATCGCCGACCCGCGGTTGCGACACGAGCTCCACGTGCTGGAGCAGAGCCTGCCGGAGACCATCGCCCATGCCACCACCGCACAGGTACGCCTGCCGGATGGCTCGCTCATGACGCCGAAGCAGGCGTGCGCCGACCTGCGCTCCGGCCGGGTGCAACGCGGCAGCGAGCAATGGCTGCGGCTCCAGGACATCGCGGACAGCGCCACCCTCACCTCGCTGCCGGATGAGAATGGCGTGGTGCCCGCGACGGGCAAGCGCTTCGACAACCTCTACGCCAGCCCTGGACTGGTCCCCCGCCTCTTCGAGGTGGACCGCAGCACCGAGTCCTCCGACCACCAACCCGTGGTGGCGCACTACGACGTGCGGACGCCAGGGTTGAAGGACGGCAAGCCCGCTCCCGGCACCGTCCAGCAGCCCACCTGAGGCGCCAGCCTCACCGATGCTGGCGCCCCCGTCCCGCGAGGCCTCAGGGCCCCGCGGGACACGCGGGCAGGGACGTAATCCACGCGTCCACGAGCCCCGTGCCCTCGGCGTCCTTCACCGCGCTGGCCAGCGGCGGCATGCGTGCCGTCGACAACGAGTGCATGCGCCGCGACAGGACCGACTTCGACGGGTCTCCCGGCGCGACCAGCATCGCTCCGGCCACGCCCAGCTCACCGTGCTCTGGCGCCACACCACAAATCTTCGTTGCGGCGAGCGGCGTGGAGTAGCGCAGATCCAACTCACCGCGGCCCAGGCCATTGGGCCGGTGACAGACGGCGCAGTTGGCGTGCAGGTAGGCCCGTGCGCGCGTCTCCACGGGCTCCGGTCCGGCGTAGGCAGGCATCCGGGGCAGTTGCTCCACCGGGGCCGGTAATTTCAGCACGCCAATGTGCTCCAGGGTCCGGAGCTGCGACGCGATGCGCCCGCCCGGGTATGTGTAATCCCCGTTGAGCTGCGCGACCTCCAGGCCCAGCACGAAGCCCGCGGCGGCGGTGTGACACTGCATGCATTCACCCCGGCTGGGGTACGTCCACGTCTGTGCCCCCACCGTCTTCACCTTGCCCGTCTCCAGCAACGTCGCGTCGGTACCCGCCTCATTCCACTCGTACGTGTAGCCCGCCCAGATGCCGTCCGGATGGCGCATGAAGAGGCGCGTCTCCACGCGCTTCCCGCCCAGGAGGAACGTCTTCACCGTCACGGTGCCGGGTGGCGCGTCCAGCACGCCCTCCGGCCCCACCGTCATCACCGCCCCGTCTGGCACACCGATGAACCGCTCCTTCCCCGCGCCGTCCGACCACAGCGGGGCATTCACGCCGTACGGGATGAGGCCCGCCGAGGGGAGGTTCGGGTTCGTCGGGTCCGCGCAGCCCGTGGCGGACAGCAGTGTGGGGAATGCCTCGCCACCGGGTGCGGGGGGCAGAGACGCGTGGATGCGGTGCAGTCCTCCGCCCGCGAAGTCCACCACCAGCAGCTCGCCGTCGTTGAGCTCGGCGAACGAGGAGATGCTGAGCGCCGTGGTGACGAGCAATTGGGGCGCCGCGGCTGCACCGGGAAGGGCGTCACCCGGCAGCGTCCAGATGCGGCCCGAGCCGAAGTCGCCAAAGAGGTACTTGCCCGCGAGCGCCGGTACGGCGGTGCCGCGATACACGTAGCCTCCGGTGACGGAGACGCCTTCTGCGCGGCCGTAGACGGCCACGGGCGGCGTCAACCCGGTGGTGCTGCAGCCGCTACCGCGCGCGCACTCGGTTCCCTCCAGGATGCTCCAGCCGTAGTTGCCTCCCAGCTCGACGCGGTTGATTTCCTCGAGGAGCTTTTCGCCCACGTCGCCCAGCCAGAGCGCGCCGGTGCTCCGGTCGAAGCTCCAGCGCCACGGGTTGCGGAAGCCGGTGGCGTAGATTTCCTTCCGCCCGCCGGCGGTCGCGTAGGGGTTGGTGGGCGGAATGGCATAGGGCCGCGCGCTATCCACGTCGAGCCGCAGCATCTTCCCCAGCAGGAGCTCCGGATTCTGGGCCGTCTGCTTCGGGTCCACGCGTCCGCCACCGTCACCGAAGGCGAAGTAGAGGAAGCCATCCGGTCCGAACGCGAGGTGGCCGCCGTTGTGGAAGGAGAAGGGCTGGTCCTGTTCGAGCACGACCTCCGCGCTCGCCGGGTCCAGGGTGGCCCCACCATCCGGACTGCGGTAGCGGACGATGAACGAGCGTAGACCGCCCATGGCGCTGTTTCCGACATAGGAGAGGAACACCTGGCCATTGGTGGCGAACGCCGGGTGGAAGGCCATCCCGAGCAAGCCCGTCTCGTCATGCTCCACGTTCACCTGCCCGGAGATGTCGACGAACACGGAGCTGACGGGCGGCGTGGCGTCCTTGTCGAACACGCGCACCCTCCCCCCTCGCTCCACCACGTAGATGCGGCGGTTGTCCCCCGGCGCCTGGAGGGCGAACAAGGGCTGGGTGAAGCTCAGCTCCGGGAACGCGCGCGAGATGGCGGCCCCCGCGGGGTCCGGGGGCCGGGGAGGCGCTACGCACGTAGGGTTCGCGGGACGCACGTCAAGCCCGAAGGGCACCTGGGCACCCGTGCCCCCACCATCTGGCGCCATCGGTGCGCTCCCGTCTCCGTCCGTACCCGGTCCCCCACCCGGTGAGGGGTCGGTGATTTCAACTTCGTCCCCTGGGCGACGGGAACCGTCACCCGAAGCGCCAGGACATGCGAGCGAAATGCCGAGCAAGCTCATAGCGAGCGCCACCACGCCCAGCAGCATCAGGACAGACGTTCGTCGTTGTTTCATGGCGATGCTGTGGTGGTTCGCGACGGGGCGGAACGCCAGGGACGGGACCTCACATCCAAGGCGGACTCTGCTGGATGCCGGACCGCGTGGGTGGCAGTCGTCGTGAAGTGGGCCCGGGCATCGTTCGAGGGACGTCTGCCCTCGGACACGGCGCGTCACCTGACAGTCCCGCCGACAAAGGCAGACGGCGGAACGACCCCTTCCCTTGTCGCGCTGTCCTGGGGCGGACGGCCGGGCGGGGGCCGGCCTCACCGCGCAGAAGCCCCTAGATTGCTCGGCAAGGAGGCCTCATGAAGACAGGCAGTGGGACGACATCCCGATTCTTTCGTCCGTTCACGGGCGCTGCGCTCACCGCCGTGCTCGGCCTCGTGGGAGTGCCAGCGGCAACTGCCGCCCAGGTCGTCGTGCCCCAGGTGTCCTGCTACCAGCGCGCGACCGACGGCGGACTCGACGACGCACTGGCCACGCAACTCTGCCGCGGCGCTCGGTCATCCACGCCCGCCGACTGCTTCGTGCGCGCCCAGGACGAAGGCTCACTCACGCAAAGCCAGGCCGTCCAACTGTGTCAGTTCGCCGCGCCCGACGAGGACCCCGCGGGTTGTTACATCCAGGCCCGGGAGCAGACCTTCACGGCCCCAGCGCGCGTATTGCAGCTCTGCCAGCCCGCGGTCCAGACCTGTCCCGGCTACGTGGAGTGAGCCGGCACGGCTCGTTTCCCCGGCAGCAGCAACTCACGCAGACGCGTGAAGTCCACCGGCTTCACCAGGTGCTCGTCGAAGCCCGCTTCCAGCGCGCGGCGCCGGTCCTCTTCCAGGCCGTAGCCCGTCACGGCGATGAGCATCAGCTCGCGGCCCTCGTCCGTCGAGCGGAGCGCCCGGGCCACCTCGTAGCCGTCGAGCCCAGGCAGTCCGATGTCCAGCAGCACGACCTCGGGACGCAGCTCGCGCGCCCGCGCCAGCCCCGAGGGACCGTCCTCCGCTTCGCTGACGGTGTGCCCGTCCAGTTCGAGCAACTCGCGGACGAGTTGCCGGCTGTCGGCGTGGTCATCCACCAGCAACACGTGGCGTCCGGGGGCCGGCGCCATGGGAGCGTCTTGAAGCCGAGGCGCCTGTTCGACCTGGCCGCGCGGCAGCCGCACCGTGAAGGTGCTGCCCTTCTTCAGCCCCTCACTCTGCGCGCACACGGAGCCGCCATGCAGCTCCACCAACCGCTTCACCAGCGTGAGGCCAATGCCCAGGCCTCCCTGCGCGCGGTCCAGGGTGCGCTCCGCCTGGAAGAAGAGCTCGAACACGCGCTCCTGGAGCTCCGGTGACAGGCCATCTCCGGTGTCGGACACCTCCAGCACCACGTGGCCGGGCTCCTCCCGCGTCACCACGCGGATGCGACCGCCGGGCGGCGTGTACTTGAGCGCGTTGGACACGAGGTTCGTCACGACCTGCTCCAAGCGGCTCGCGTCCCCCTCCAGCCAGGCCCGCGGGGCCTCTACCTCCACCTGGTGCGCCTGCGTCCGTCCGGAAGACTCCAGCGCCGCGACGGCGCGCCGCACGCACTCCGACAAGTCCATGGTCTGCTTCTGGAGCTGGATGCGGCCACTGCTCACCCGCTCCACATCGAGCAGGTCATCCACCAGCCGCGCCAGGTGGAAGGCCTGCCGCTCCACCAGGGCGCGCGCCCGCTCGCGACTGGCGGCATCCTCCGTCACCGACAGCACCTTCACGCCGCTGGTGATGGCGGACAGCGGGTTGCGCAGCTCATGGCCCAGCATGGCCAGGAACTGGTCCTTGGCGAGGTTGGCCGCCTCGGCCTCCGTCATCTTCGTCCGCAGCGCGTCCTCGCGCTCCATCACCATGGCCGCGGTGAGCGCGAGCGTCGCCCGCAGGTCCTCCAGTTCCGTGATACCCGTGGGCCCTACATTGGTGAACGCATCCGCCGAGTCCGGGCGCTCCCGGGCCGCGCGGGCCAGGGCGCGGAGCGGACGCGTCATGCGGCGGCTCACCCAGGCGGCCCAGGCGGTGGCGATGACACAACACCCCAGCCCCGCGATGAACAGCGCGGCCAGGGACTGGTTCACCGACGCGGTGAACACCTCGCGAGGCCCCGCGAACGACACCGTCCAAGGCACCACCTGCAAACGCGCGAAGGCCGCGAACGACTTCATCCCATCCACTGTCTGCGACGCGAAGAAACCCTCGCGGCTCGCGCGGATGTTCGCGATGTATTCGGGCCGGGCCTTCGTTCCGACGAACCGGGCGCGGCCCCGGCTGCGCGAGAGGATGACGCCCTCCTCGTCCACCAGCGTGCCCACCCAATTCCCCGGGACACGCTGTTCATCCCAGAGCTTGTCGAAGTGCTGCATGGCATACGTCGCCACCAGCACGCCCGTGAGCACGCCCTGGCGTCGCACCGGCATCGCCACCACCACGGTGGGCAGCCCCTGGAAGCGCTGGTAGGGAAAGTCGGAGATGACCACGCGCCCCGTCTTCACGACCTCGCGCACGTAGGGCCGCTCATCCACGAGCGCCGTCAGGTCGGCTCCGAAGGGCTGGTCCGTGGTGAACATCGGCCGGCCCTCCACATCCAGCAGGGAGAGCGAGCCCCACTGTTCCTGGGACGCCACCACGGCCTGGCAGGTGGAATGGAAGGTCTTCAGGTCGCCTTGCACCAGCGGGGCCGAATGCGACAGCACCTCCAGCGCCCGGATGGACTGGCCCAGCTCCCGCTCCACGACGAGCGCCAGCGCGCGGGCCGTCTCGCGCATGCCCTGGGCCCGGGCTTCGCGCTGCGACGCCGCGAAGCGGTTCACCACCCCCGCCGCGAAGAGCACGAGCGGCACCAGCAGGCCGAGCGCGAGCAACCCGAGATAGAAGCGGAGCGAGCGCGGCTTCATCGACCTGCGTCCTTCCAGCGGAGCGTCGCGCCTCATCCTGCACGGGCGGGAGGACGCGTTGCCCTCCAGTACACAGGAGTGACGTGGGCTGAACAGTCTCGCGGAGGATGCGTTCGAACGTCGACTCGGGGCCCGGGCGCGTTGACTGCGGGCGAAGCCGGGGCGCACAGTTTTGCGCGCCATGAACGAAAAGAGCGCGTCCTACCAGTCGTGGCTGGAGTCGTTCGCCAGCGAGCACGGAGCCACCGCGGGCACCGTCCACCTTCAGCGGGGAGACGACCTCTTCCTCGTGGCGGCCCTCAACATCCCGCCGCCGTTGATGGCGGCCGTCCAGCACGTGCCACACGGCAAGGGGATGGCGGGGCTCGCCCAGGTGCGCAAGCAACCCGTGCAGACGTGCAACCTGAAGGAGGACACGTCCAACGACATCAAGCCGGGCGCGAAGGCAGTGGACGCACGCGCGGCGGTGGCGATTCCGGTGCTCGATGCGACAGGCCGTGTGCGCGCGGTGGTGGGCATCGCATTCACCGAGGAAGGCTCGCTGGCCGCTGAGCGCGAGACGTCCCTGATGGCCGCCGCGTCCCGGCTCCCCATCGCGGATGGCTGAGCCCACGCCGGGCCTGACGGCGGCGGGCGAAGGCCGGCTGTCCGGTCGCGCCGTCATGGGCTGGGTGGCCTTCAGCGGGCTGCTGCTGGCCTCCATCCTGGTGCCCTTCGCCTGGTTCGGGGACAGCCTGGAGGCGGCGTCCGGACACTTCCTGGCCACGCGGCCACCCTCCTGGCAGGTGGCGCTGCTGCTCGGGGGACTGCTGGCCGGTGATGCCGTGCTGCCGGTGCCCTCCAGCCTGGTGGGCACCGCCGCAGGGGCCTGCTGGGCTTCTGGGTCGGCGCGGCCACGTCCTGGCTTGGGATGATGGCGGGCTGTGTGGTGGGCTATGGCCTGGGCGCGCGGGCCGGAACGGCGGCGCTGCGGCGCATGGCGGGTGACGCCGAGCTGGGCCGGCTGACCCGCGCCGCCGAACGGATGGGGCCCTGGTTCCTGCTCGCCTTCCGCGCGGTGCCGGTGCTGGCGGAGACGTCCGTGCTCTTCGCGGGAACCAGCCGCATGCGCCCCCGGACGTTCCTCACCGTGAGCGCCCTGGCCAACCTGGGCGTGTCGGTGACCTATGCCGCGCTGGGCGCCAGCGCAGCGCGGCTGGAGTCGTTCCTGCTGCTCTTCGCGGGCATGGTGCTGCTGCCCGGCCTGGCGCTGGCCTGGATGCGGCGAAGGACACCACCGCATCCGGACCCGGCGACGCGCTAGGCGGTCCGCTCAGCTCCGCGCCGTGCGAGCGTCACGGCCCCGGGCGCGAGCCGCCTTGGCGAGCGCGTCCGCGCCCTGCTCGTCGCCGCGCATCCACTCCTTCATCGCGGGGACGACCGTCTTGCTCCAACTCTTGCTGGCGCGCACCGACAGGTAGTCCTGCACCAGCGCGTCCACCATGGCGGCCAGCTGCTCCATCAGCAAGAGCCGCTCGGAAAGCTGGTCATCCTCCTCCTCGCTCATCAGCGCCGGCAGCTTGCCCGCGCGGATGT
This sequence comes from Myxococcus sp. MxC21-1, assembly GCF_032612255.1. NCBI lineage: Bacteria > Pseudomonadati > Myxococcota > Myxococcia > Myxococcales > Myxococcaceae > Myxococcus > Myxococcus sp. MxC21-1. The sequence continues at coordinate 3,579,601 of NZ_CP123278.1, read as the reverse complement.
CGAGGAACTCGGAGTCCACCGTGGCCTCGAACTCCCTCTCGCCCTGGGTGAAGCGCAGGCGGGCCTGGGCCACTAGCAGCCCGCGGTCCAGTGAGTGCTTCACCTGCTCTGAGTACGGCGCCAGGGTGCCCTTGGCGCTCATCTCCGTCACCTCACCGGACACGCCGCGCAGCACCACGCGGCCCATGAAGAGGACGCTGACGCCTTCACCCTCCACCTCGACGAGCGGCCCGCCGGCCTCGGTGCGCCACAGGAGCCACGTGAGGAACTCGCGGCCCAGGTAGGCGCGGCCACGCAGCAACTGGTCTTGCGCTTTGCCCTTTTCGACTTCGGCCTCGTCCTTCGTCTCCTCGGTGGCGCCGCCGTCCACGCCGACATCACCGCGCATGAAGGCCGCTTCGGCCCGCGCCGCGTCACGCCTCGCCATGTGCCACCTCCCCCGCCGTCGCCGGCAGGTCCATGCCAATCAGCTCCGTGGTGGGCCCCAGCAGGGACTCATCGATGCCCGCCGTCTGCGCCATGGCCGACGGCGTCATGCCGAAGAACTTCACGTTCAGCCCGCCCTCCAGCGCGACGGTGATTTCGTCCACCACCTTGCGCGACGCGGACCAGATCTGCACCTGCTGCGTCTTCAGGTTCCAGCTCACGTCCACCGTCGACGTGCGGGGCGTGGCGCGGTTGCGCAGCATCTGGCGGATTTCACCGCGGCTCTGCGTCTTCTCGCCGCGGCTGGGCGGGCGGCCATTCTCCTTCTCGAAGGCGGCGGCCCACTTCGCCAGCTCCGCCTTGAGCGCCGCGGCCGGCACCTTGATGGTGTCGATGCGGAAGGCGAACAGCGCGTACTCGCCATAGTAGAGACGGCCGGCGGAGAACTCGCTGGATTCCTCGTTCTCCAGCTCCACGAAGCCGACGGCGCGCTCTTCTTCGGAGCGGCGGTCGATGGGCTCGAACGCGTGCGCCTTGAGGCCGCGCGTCAGCCAGCGTTTGACATCCGAAGGCGCTTCCTTCGCCGGTTCGACCCGGAAGCGCGACAGCGTGACAGCACCACGAAGGACAGGCATGGGGCGCGGCAGGATGGGGTGCGCGCGCCGTGCCGTCAAGGCACTCGGTGTGGCTGACGGCGCCTTCCTCGTGGCCGCGCTCCCTTTCCAGGCGGCCTGTCCCCGGCCGAATGACAGGTCCGCCCCACGGCGGTAGCGTGGCGGGCGACATGCGCCGCGTCCTGTCCGTCTCGCTGCTGCTCGTGGCCCCCTGGTGCTCTCCGGCTGCTTCCGCGAGACGCGACCCGAGGGCGACACCCTTCCCTCCCTGGCCCGCGCGCTCTTCGACACCCTGGAGGCCGAAGGCGCCCTGGCCAGCGCCTACGTGGTGGACGCACAGACGGGCGAGCCACTCTTCACCCACCGCGAGCACGTCCGGCTCCTGCCCGCCTCCACGCTCAAGGTCGTCTCCACCGCGTCGGTCCTCTCCGCGCTGGGCGCGGACTTCCGCTTCCAGACGCCGGTGGCCCTGGAGGGCACGCTGGATGGCGGCCTCTTCCTGGGCGACATCGTGGTGGACCCCACGGGGGACCCGTCCCTGGGCTCGTGGCGCTTCCCCGAGACGGCGCTGGCGTGTGAGCAGGTGGCGGACGCCCTCCAGGCGCGCGGCATCCGCCAGTGGCGCGGGCAGGTGCGCGTGCGCGGCGCGAAGGAGGCGGAGTTCCCCTTCGGCCCCGGCTGGGCCTGGGATGACGCCGCCTATGCCTACAGCGCGGCGCCAACGGCCTTCGTCTTCCGGGAGAACGTGGTGGACGTGGCGCTGTCCCGGGCCGCGGGCGCCGACTGCGCGCAGCCCCCACCCTCCAGGTGACCCCCGCCTTCGCGACGCTGACGGCCGTGGTGGGCGTGGACACGAACGCGGAGCGCCCCTCCCTGGCCTGCGTGCGCCAGCGTGGCGGGCCCGGCGTGCGCTGCCTGTGGCGCTCCACCGCGGACACCTGCCCCCGCTCCGCCGCGGTGAGGCTGTCGGTGGACGAACCCGAGCAGCTCTTCTCCGCCTGCGTGGAGGCGGCCCTGCTCGCGCGCGGCATCCCCCGGCTGCCCGTGACGCTGGAGGCGCCCACGCCACGGCAACCCGCCGTGCCCGCGCCCCTGGTCACCCTGGTCAGCCCGCCGCTGTCCGAGCTGGTGAAGGTGACGAACAAGGAATCCCTCAACCTGTACGCGGAGCGCCTGGGCCTGCGCTTCGCGCGCGAGCTCACGGGCACGGAGAGCTATGGCGCCCTGCGCACCGCGCTGACGGAGGAGCTGACCCGCCGAGGCATCCCCTCGCGAGACTTGCGCCCGGTGGATGGCAGTGGCCTGTCCCGGTACAACCTGGCCACCGCGCGGGGACTGGTGCGCGTCATCTTCACCAGCCTGCGTGAAGCCTACGGCACCGCGCTGCTGGACAGCCTGCCCGTGGCCGGCCAGGACGGCACGCTCGCCGCCCGCCCCGTCACCGCCGATACCGCGGGCCACATCCGCGCGAAGACGGGCACGCTGTCCGGTCAGCGGTGCTTCGTGGGGGTGGTGGACCGGCCGGGCGACGCGCGGCACCCACGCGTCGTCTTCGCGCTGATGCTGGGGAACATGGACGACGGCACCGCCCTGCCCGCCAATGAGGCGTTCGACCGGTTCGCCGCGGGGCTGGTCACACTGCCGCTGCGCTGACGGCCAGGACGCACCGTCTCATTCCCAACGGTTGCACGGCGGAGGTGCGGGCGAACACCCGGCGCACGGCGGCATTCCCAACGCAACGAAGCCGTTTCCCGTCCCAAGGGACGTGGCAGGCTGCGTGCGCGTTTTCCAACCCCGAGGTGAACCGTGAAGCTGAAGACCGCATTGACGGCGGCGGTGCTGACCCTGCCGCTGGCTGCGCCAGCCGCTCCCGCCCCCGCGCCGGCCGCGACGGCGCCCCGCAAGGCCGCCACCAAGGCGCCCGCGTCGCCGAAGAAGGAGACGGTGGACACCTACCACGGCACGGCGGTGAAGGACCCATACCAGTGGCTGGAGGACTCGTCCGACGCGCAGGTGAAGCAGTGGAACGACGCGCAGAACGCGTACACCCGCGCCCTCCTGGACAAGCTGCCCGGACGCGAGGCCATCCGCCAGCGCGTCTCCGAGCTGCTGAGCTGGAAGTCCCCTGGCTACGGCGGGCTGCACGAGGCCGGCGGCACGTTGTTCGCCATGAAGGCCCAGCCGCCCAAGCAGCAGGCCTTCCTGGTCGTGCTCGGCTCGGTGGATGACACGTCCAAGGAGCGCGTGCTGGTGGACCCCATGGTGGTGGACCCCTCGGGCCACACCACCATCGACTGGTACGTCCCCACGCTGGACGGCAAGAAGGTCGCCGTGTCGATGTCGAAGAACGGCACCGAGAGCGGCGACGTCACCGTCTATGACGTGGCCACCGGCAAGCCGCTGCCGAATGAGACCGTGCCCCGCGTGAATGGCGGCACCGCGGGTGGCAGCCTGACGTGGACGGCGGACGGCAAGGGCTACTTCTACACGCGCTACCCGCGCGGCGATGAGCGTCCCGAGGTGGACCGCGACTTCTTCCAGCAGGTCTACTTCCACCAGCTCGGCACGCCCACGGAGAAGGACACGTATGTGCTGGGCAAGGACTTCCCGCGCATCGCGATGACGGAGCTGGACACGTCTCACGACGGCCAGCACATCTCCGCCGTCGTGGCCAACGGCGACGGCGGCGAGTACATGCTGTACCTGCGCGACGCCGCCGGGAAGTGGGCGCAGGTGTCGAAGTTCGAGGACAAGGTCATCCGCGCGCGCTTCGGCCACGACGGCGCCCTGTACCTGCTCAGCCGCAAGGATGCGCCGCGCGGCAAGGTGCTGCGGCTGCCGCTGGCCACGCCCACGCTGGACAAGGCCACGGTGGTGGTGCCGGAGGGCGAGGCCAGCATCCAGGGCTTCTTCCCCACGAAGTCGCGGCTCTACGTGAGCGAGCAGCTCGGCGGGCCTTCGCAGCTGCGCATGGTGGACCTGAAGGGCAAGGCGCTGGGGATGGTGCCCACCCTGCCCGTGTCCTCCGTGGGCGGGCTCGTGAGCCAGGGCGATGACGACGTGCTCTTCATCAACACCAGCTTCACCCAGCCGATGGCCTGGTACCGGTACTCGGCGAAGGACAACACGGTGAAGAAGACGGCGCTGGCCCGCACGTCGCCGCTGGACCTGAGCGACGTGGAGGTGGTGCGCGCGTTCGCCACGTCCAAGGACGGCACCAAGGTTCCCGTCAGCATCCTCAAGAAGAAGGGCACCAGGCTCAACGGCAACAACCCGGCGCTGCTGACGGGCTACGGCGGCTTCAACATCTCCATCAGCCCGAGCTACAACACGCTGGCCGGTTTCTGGCTGGAACAGGGCGGCGTGTTCGCGGTGGCCAACCTGCGCGGCGGCTCGGAGTTCGGTGAGAAGTGGCACGCCGAGGGCTCGCTCACGAACAAGCAGAACGTCTTCGACGACTTCTACGCCGTCGCGAAGCTGCTGGTGGACCAGAAGTACACGCAGCCGAAGAAGCTGGCCATCCAGGGTGGCAGCAACGGCGGCCTCCTGATGGGCGCGGCCGTCACCCAGCACCCGGAGATGTACGGCGCCGTCGTGGCGCGCGTGGGCATCTACGACATGCTCCGGGTGGAGCTGACGCCCAACGGGCAGTTCAACATCACCGAGTACGGCACCGTGAAGAACCCGGAGCAGTTCAAGGCGCTGCACGCGTACTCGCCGCTCCACAACGTGAAGGACGGCACGGCCTACCCCTCCGTGCTCTTCACGTCCGGCGCGAACGATCCGCGCGTGGACCCGTTCCACTCGCGGAAGATGGTGGCCCGGATGCAGGAGGCCACCAAGGCGAAGAACCCCATCCTGCTGCGCGCCAACGCGGAGACGGGCCACGGCGCCGGCACGCCGCTGAACGCGCGCATCGAGGAGGAAGTGGACGTGTACTCGTTCGTGTTCAACGCCCTGGGCATGAAGTACCAGCCCCCGGCGAAGAAGGTCGCGGCGCCCAAGCCGCAGTAGCCGCGTGAGGCCTGCATCCACCGCCGCCCGGACACTGGCGCGGCGGTGGATGTGGTGCTGCGCGGCGAATCAGCAGGTCCAGGTACAGGCCGTGCCGCCCCACACCTCGTTGCAGCGCCCTTCCGTCTGGGGAATCGAGTCGCAGAAGCTCTGCGCCGTCCCCGGAAGCGCCTGGCAGCAGCCCGTGCACGTCCAGATGCAGGAGCTGCCCTGGTTGACTTCGTTACAGCGCCCCGGCGTCTGGGGAATCGAGTCACAGAAAGCCTGGGTCGTCCCCGTTAGCGCCGTGCAGCACCCCGTATTGAGCGCCGCCTCTTCGCTCACGCTGTCGGACGCCGCGCCTTCTTCGTCCACCACGCCACAGCCCGTGAGCCCTGCGACGGCCAGCAACACGGCACCGTGAAGCGCGAACCGCTTCAGTGAACCACGCATGCGAAACCACCTTTCCTGAGCAAGCTGCATGGGCAGCCTAGCCCGAGGAAAAGCGGAAAAGCACGGTGCACTGCAGAGATGGCGCACCACGCCCCAGCGGTAGCGCCCCCGCCACTCCTTGGACTCGGCGCCCGGTCGCGACATGAGTCCTGGGCCATTCATGGCAGGGGAGACAGGATTTGAACCCGTGGAGTTACCTGGAAGCCCACGCCCCTGCGGCCTGCCGCCTGGATGGGCCGCTTGGGCCGGCATCGCCCTCATCTCGACGGACAAGACGTCTCCGGTCTCGGTCCTTCGCTGAATGGCCGCGCCGCGCTCTCTCCGCGAGCTCATCCGCACGCGGGTCTATCAGGTGAGCCAAAGGCATGTGTTCACGCGAGCCACGTGAAGCCTGCGTGCCAGGCGAGCGCTTCCTCAAGGCCTCAACGCAGAACGCCCCTGCGTGTGCGGCCGCGTGTCAGCAGGACGCGCGCTGCCATGCCTGGCCCCACCAGCGGTCTGGAGTACAGGGCCCGGCGTCCCGCTGCTAGCTCAAGAGCGCCGTGCCTTCCGTCGCAGGCGCGACGTACACAAACTCCGGCGGCGTGCGGCCAATCGACGCCGCACCACCCCTGGAGAGCCGAGAATGAATTCGAATCAGTCCAAAGCGGCGCGCCCCCACCTGGAGTTCCTCAGCGTGCGGGCCTTGCTGTCGTCGCTGGTCCTCTTCGGAGGAAGCGCGAATGCCGCCGAGGTCATTCAGCAGTTTCGCCAGCCCGAGTCGCGCGATGCGACGGGAAAACTCCTCGTCGAGGAGTCGGTCGTCAGCATCATCAACTGCAATGGCCCGGGTGAGAACGGCGGCCAGTTCTACATCTACCAATATGTCAAACGTCCGGGGGTTCGGGCCATCCGGCCCCCTGACTGGAGCCAGCCAATCGGCGGACGTGATTTCGCCGCCTTTGAAGAGGCGGTCGGGGCGGCCTGTGCACCCGCTTCTGCCCCGGGAGGCCCGACGCCGGGGGCCCCCACCCCTGCCGGCTGCTGGAAATTCTCCGGCACCTGGTCGGACAACATCTTCGGGACCATGCAATTGGTCCAGGTTGGCGAGAGCGCCAGTGGCACCTATACCGGAACGACATCGCCCGGCGCCATCAACGGCAAGGTCACGGGCCAGGCCTTCGATGGAACCTGGGTCAGTCGTGAGGGCACGTCCGGCACCGTCCATCTCGAGCTGAGAGGGGATGGGAGCACCTACGAGGGCGAGGCGAGCACCACCGGCTGGGGGAACAAGGTCAGCGGCAAGTGCGTGGGCCCGCCGCCCGCGGGGTGATGCGGGGCGCGTGGGCACCTCCACGGGCAGGCGAAGCGGGGGCGCTCCTCGCTTCTGCCTGCCGCAGCACCGACAGCCCAGCAAGAGTGCGGACGGGCGGCGCCGGAGCATGCGAGACTGACCGGATGGAGCTCTGGATCAACCCTGCCTGTTCAAAGTGCCGCGCCGCGATGGCCGCGCTGGATGCGTCCGGTACAGCCTACGTCGTCCGCCACTACCTGGAGTCGCCCCCCACCGCTGCGGAGCTGGAGGCCGTACTCGGGAGGCTCGGGCTGGAGCCCTGGGAGCTGGTGCGCATGGGTGAGGCCGCGGCGACCGAGGCCGCGCTGGAGATGCTGCCCAGAGACGCGACACACCGTGCCGACTGGATTGCAGCCATGGTCCAGCACCCAGAGCTGATTCAGCGACCCATCGTTACCGCCAGCGACGGGACGACTGTGGTGGGGCGGAGCCCGGAGGCGCTGGAGAGGGTGCTCGCCGCGGAGCGCGGCTCGGGCACCTGAGCGGGGGCTTCAGGCCGCGTGAGCTTCGTCCGTTTCCGGAGGCCGACATCGTGCCCGCCTGGCGAAGACTTCCGCACTTTCGCCGAGCGCTGTCAGTGCCCGCGGACCTCGAACGTGCGGGCTTCGGGCTCCATGAAACGCAGGAGCGCCTCGCCCTCCTTCACCAGGGCGTCACGGTCCTTCTTCTTGATGGGCGCAAAGGGCTCGACGACGAGCGTAGCCGCCGCGCGCTTGCGCTCCACCGTCCACGTCCCGGCGATGAAGCCGTCCACGAGGAAGGTGGCGGGGACTCGCAGATTCTTGGTGATGAGCTTGGAGCGGTACGCGTCATCCACCAGCCGCGCCCGGTCCTCATGGCCGAGCACCAGGCTGTCGAACTCCGGGAGGAAGCGCGCGGGTGCGGCCGTGTCCTCGTCCGGCCGGGGTGCCTTGGGCAGGTCGAACAGCTCCCGCCCCTTCTCGTCCCGGAACGTGCGCAGCGAAGGCCGAAGCGCCTCGAAGGTGGACTTCAGGCCCTTGAGGCCGGACCAGGTCTGGGCATCCGTCACCGATGCGGGACCGAAGGCCGCGAGGTAGCGCTGCACCAGCGTGGGAAGGTCCGCTTCGGCGCGCAGCGGTGCGCCCAGCCAGGACTCCGCGACCGCGAAGTCCGTGGTGCCGGGGTAGCCCCACTCCGTCTCCGTGGGGACCTGGATGAGGGGTAGGAACATCCGCACCGCGAAGCCCATGGCGCGTTCGTCGTTCTGGGGATGCCGGGCCACCAGGTGGTCGCGCAGCGCCTCGAAGGTGCGCGGCGCTTCATCGAAGAAGGCGCGCGCTTCCTTGACGAGCGGCGCGACGTCCAGCCCCTTCGCGCGCTCGCGCAGCACCGACGCCACAGAGGCTTCGAGCAGCGGTGTGAAGCTGGCTCGCAGGTGCCGGTAGTCCTCCGCGCTCGCCAGGTGCAACGTGCCGCGCATCAACGTGGCGCGGACCACCTCCTTGCGCTGGAGCAGCACCTGGAGCGCGTGTCGCTCGAAGCCCGCGACACGCGACCACAGGCCGATGAACGGCGGCTTCGCCTGTTGGGCCTGAAGCGCCAGGAGCTTCTCCACCGCGCCGAGCACGGACGTCTGCTCACGCGCCAGCAACATCTGCCGCGCCAAGGTCGCGCGGTTGAGGGCCCTGAGGGTCAACGGAGTATCTGGCATGTGGCCTCGCTCGCGGGGTGCACCTGGCGGGTCGTGGTGCGAGTCGCGGAGGTGTAGCACTTCACGAACGAAGGGCGAACATGCCCGGTACTCCTGGAGCCCGGCACACCGGAGTGCCACATTGCACGGCATGAATGTGGACTGGCTCGACATGATGACGACACCCGCCGCCCTCGTGGACCTGGACCGTGTGGACGCCAACCTGAAGCGCGTGGCCATGTACACCCGCCAGCACGGCCTGCGGTGGCGGCCCCACACGAAGACGCACAAGACACCGGAGTTCGCCGCGCTCCAGCTCGCCGCCGGAGCCCAGGGCGTCACCGTGGCCACCGTCCGCGAGGCGGAGGTCATGGCCACCGTCTGCGACGACATCCTGCTCGCCTATCCTCCCGTGGGCGACGACAGGCTCGCCCGCCTCATGGCGCTACCACCCCACGTCCGGCTCACCGTGGCCCTGGACTCGGGCGAGGCGCTGGAGATGCTGAGCCGCGCGGCCCGGAGGGCGGGCCGTACGGTGGGCGTGTTGGTGGAGCTGGACCTGGGCATGCGGCGCGTGGGCCTCCAGTCCACCGGGGACGCCATCGCCCTGGCCGGTAACGTGGCGTTCGGCAGTGGCCTGGAGTACCGGGGCATCACCTTCTACGCCGGACACCTGCGCCTTCCCCAGGAGAAGCTGGGCTCTGCGATGCGCGCACAGTCCGAGCGGCTGGCGGCCTTCATCGAGGCCCTGACGGACTCGGGACTGCGGCCCGAAACCGTGAGCGGCGGCTCCACGCCGACGCTGTGGCGTTCGCACGAGGTCGCCGGGCTCACGGAGATTCGCCCGGGCATCAACATCTTCAACGACCGCAACTCCGCGACGGTGGGCGCGTGCGCATGGGACGAATGCGCGTACTCCGTGCTGGCCACGGTGGTGAGCACCACGGTGCCGGGACAGGCCGTCATCGACGCGGGTTCCAAGGCCCTGGCCAAGGAGGAAGGCTTCACGGACGCAGGCGGGTACGGCGCCCTGCTCGACATGCCGGACGTCCTGGTGCGCGGCCTGTCCGAGGAGCACGGCCTGCTGGACCTCTCCCGCACCGACTGGCGGCCCCGTGTGGGCGACCGCGTGCGCGTGGTGCCCAACCACGCCTGCGCCTCCGTCAACCTGCACGACCGGTTGCACCTGCTGCGTCAGGGTACCTGGGCCGGCACGCACGCCATCACCGCACGCGGCTGGTGACACGCGCCACTCAGTCCATGCGCTGGAGTTCCTTCGTCAGCGACTGCTCCATCTCGCGAATGTTGCGATAGACGATGCAGCGATAGGACGCGACGTCGAAGCGGAGTTCCTTCACGTCACGCACCAGCAGCAGCGTGGGCCGGCCTCGGCCCCATGCGTAGCCGACCTCCAGGTACACGTTTGGATTCGCCAGGGACAGGTCGGCAATCACCACCTTCGCCGTCTCGATGCGCTCACGGATGCGCTGGATGATGGGGCCGTCGAACAGCTCCTGGTCCACGCGCTCGCACAACATGCCCGCGGCCTTCACCGGGCCCTGGATGCCGTAGTGATAGGTGTCCTCCAGCTCGGGTGCGAAAGGCATGGCCACGAAGGCGTGAGGCTTTGCCATGGACACGGTACCCGCCGTCGCCAGCGGTGGAGCCTGCGTCACGGCTGACATCCGCCGAACACGGAAGCCACCGTCCGGAAGCGGCTCCACGCCAGGCGTTGCGCTCAAGCCGCGCGCGAAGGCCTTTGCCAGTCTTTGCGCCCGGCTCGCGTTCCGCTCCACCACCGTGAAGCGCGTCAGGGATTGGGGGCCGGAGCCACGTTGGAAGGCTTCAGTTGGGGCCATGAACGGTGCCCGCGACATGCGCGAGGCCCGAGTGGTTCTCCAGGGCCGCCAGCGCGCGCACCGCGAACTGGCGAATCTCGTGGTAGCCGAACTCCCCCAGGCGAACGGTGCCCACGATGAGCGCCCGTGGCGCGGTCAGCGCCCCCGCGTCTCCACGAGGCGCGTCGCGCCCGGCGCGAGCTCGAGCTGCGCCAGGGGAACGCCCGCCAGCTCCAGGCGCCGCGCGGCTTGACCTGTCGCGCCATAGAGACTTTGTGCGTATTTGAACAGCACCGCGTCCGCGGTGAACTCGGTGAGGTCTCCTACCTTCAACGCCACGTCGAGGAACTGGGCCATTGCGCCCCACTGTAAAGCCTTGCGCCTGCTGTTCCCAACCCGACGTCCACGTCTGCCCATCAGTGCATGACGCAATGCGCCTCTCTTTTTCTCGGCTATCAAGTACGTCCTGTCTGAAGATCTCCGTTTGTGTTGTGTTAAGGAACGCCCCTGGCCCTTGGGGGGTCCATCCCGACACAGCCATGACGGCACGGGGCACGGAGGAGAGTCATATGGAGCGCATTGCAATTGTTGGCGCCGGCACCGCGGGACTTCACCTGGGTCTGAAGCTGCTGTCCCACGGTGTGCCCGTGACGATCTACACGGAGCAGGAGCCGAGCAAGCTACGGGTTTCCCGTCTGCTCAACACGGTGGCGCACCATGCCCCCACGCGCATGCGCGAGCGCATCCTGGGCGTGGACCACTGGAGCGGCCCCAACGCTGACATGTTCCATATCGGCATCCATGTGAACGGCGGCCCTCACCCGTTCAGCCTTCGGGGCCGCGTGGATTCCCCCTCCATCTTCGTGGACTACCGGCAGTACCAGCCGCGTCTCGCGGAGGACTTCGTCGCGCGCGGCGGCAAGCTGGAGGTCCTTCCCGTGGACCTCGACGTGCTGGAACGCCTGGCCCAGCAGCACGCGCTGATGGTGGTCGCCACCGGCCGCAATGGCCTGACACGCCTGTTCCCTCGCATGCCCGCGCTGTCGCCGCACACGCAGCCGCCGCGCATGCTCTTCGCCGCGCTGCTCAAGGGCGTGCGCATGCAAGAGCCCATTGGGATGAATGCCAACCTGATTCCGGGCCAGGGCGAGATCTTCGAGTCCCAAGTCGTCACCGAGAACGGCCGGGTCCCCAGCGTGCTCATCGAAGCCCTTCCCGGCAGTGAGCTGTCGCGGCTCAGCACGCAGCGCTACGACGAAGACCCGCGCGCCTTTGAGGCGATGCTGATGGACTTCCTGCGGCGCTTCGCGCCCACCACCTACGAGCGCGTGGATCCAGCGAGCTTCGGCGTGCGAGGTCCCATGGACTACCTCCAGGGTTCCTTCACGCCGACGGTGCGCCAGGGCTGGGCGCCCCTCTCCAACGGCCGCTTCGCGCTGGCAGTGGGCGACACGCACGTGACGAACGACCCCGTCGCGGGCCAGGGGGCCAACGCAGCGTCCGCTTCCGCCTTCGCGTTGGCGGAGCACATCGTCACCGCGCTGGCGGACAACCGTCCCTTCGACGAGGTCTTCTGTCGGGAGGCCGAAGCGGGCTCGTGGGCCGCCACCGCGCCGGCGACGCACTGGACCAACGCCCTGCTCCAGCCGCCGCCTCCGCACGTGATTGACTTGCTGGCCGCTGGCAGCAAGGACGCGCGGGTCGCGGATGCCGTCGCCACCGCCTTCGTGACGCCCGAGCTCATCCTCTCCGCATGTGCCAGCCCGGAGAGCACCGCTGCGTTCATCGCGCGGCACCGCCCCATGGTCCGCGAGGCCGCGCCGCCTCCCAGCCCCTGGCGTGGCACCTGCCTCCCGAGGAGCCCAAGGTCACTGTGTCGCTGACCCGCTGAGGACCCTTGAAGTCTTCGCGACGAGGCGGCGCAGACAGGCCGCCTCGTGCGGCTGTGCTCCAACACAGCGGCCTCGCTCGCGGATGCGCGGAGTGCGAGCGCGTGATTCAACCCTGCTCCGCTGGGGACGTGCGGTTATCTTCCGCGCCATGCGATTCGCCATCTTGGGCTCTGGAGGCGTCGGTGGTTTCTTCGGCGCGAAGCTGGTCCGCGCCGGGCATGACGTGACGTTCCTCGCGCGCGGAGCGCACCTCCGCGCCATGCGGGAACACGGGCTCACCATCCGCGGCGCCGAAGGAGACTTCACCGTCGCGGTCAAGGCCGACGATGACGTCCAGCGCTTCGGCCCCGTGGACGTCGTGGTCCTCGCGGTGAAGAACTACGACGTCGCTTCCGTGCTCCCCGCGGTGAAGACGTTGCTCTCCGCGCGAGGCGCACCGGCGCCAGGCGAAACGCCGCCCTTCGTGCTCACCTTGCAGAACGGCGTGGACATCCCCTCCGAAGTGGCCGCCGCCGTGGGCGAGGCCGCCGTCCTGGGTGGCACCACGTACATCTCCACCGCCATCAGCGAGCCCGGCGTCATCACCCAGACCGGAACGAACCACCGCATCGTGCTCGGAGAAGTGTTCGGTGACACCTCGCGCATCTCGGACCGTGCGCAGTCCCTGCGGGACGCGCTGGCCGGTGCGGGCATCACCGTGGAGGCCGTGGCGGATGCGCGCGGAGCGCTCTGGGACAAGCTGTCCTTCCTCGCCTGCATCTCCGCGTTCTGCACCGCGTCCCGGCTGCCCGTGGGCGCCCTCCGGGACAATCCGGCCTTCCGCGAGGTGTTCCGGCAGGCCTCCGCCGAGGTGCTCAGCGTCGCCGCCGCGGAGGGCATCACCACCACGCGCACGCCGGACGCCCTGGTGCAGTACATGGACGGGCTGCCCGCCCACATGCGCCCATCCATGCTGGGCGACCTGGAGAACGGCAAGCCGCTGGAGGTCGAATACCTCCAGGGCTCGGTGGTGCGCCGGGGCCGCGCGCGGGGCGTCCCCACACCGGTGATGAGCACCCTCTATGTCCTGCTGCTGCCCCACGCCCAGGGGGAACGAAAGGCCTGAGCCCCGGCGCCCGGCTGGAGGCCAGCCAACACCCTCCCCGCCTTCAGGGCCCGCGCAATCGCCGGGCCCGATGGGCATATGAACGTCATATGACCGAGCCGAAGCCCCGCCCTTCCGAGAACGAGCTGCCCCCCGTCTTGGGCCGCGTGGCCTTTCTCGCCGTCGTGTCCGGCCTGACGCCGCTCATCCCCGTCCCCTTCCTGGACGACTACGCGCTCCGGCAGGCCCGCGAGAGCATGGTCCTCACCATCCTCTCCGAACACAGCCTTCCCAGGCCGGCCCGGGCGGTGGAGGTCCTCGCCGGCTCACACGTTGGCCGAACGGCGGGCGGCCGACTGATGAGCTACATGAAGGGACTGGCGCTCTTCCCGGTGCGCAAGCTGTTCCGCAAGATCTTCTTCGTCTTGTGGGTGAAGGACTGCGTGGATGTGGCGTCATCAGCGCTGCATCACGGCTACCTGCTCAACCATGCCCTGGACCGTGGCGACCTGAGACCCGAGGACCTGGAGGGCCCGCTGCCCGGGAAGATTCACGACGCCATCGTCGCCGCCTGCGCGGAGTTGGACCCGCGCCCCGTCAATCAGGCCCTGCGCCGGCTCTTCGTCGGCAGCCGCCTGCTCATGGCCGAGGCCACTCGCGCCTTCTTCAGCTCCGACGCCCTTGGCCCCCGTACGCCCGAGCCGGGCGAGAGCGCCGAGGTGAAGACCTTGACGGAGCGCCTCATCGCCGCACTCTGGGAGGAGCGCGGTTACTTCGCTGCGCTGCAACAGCACTACGACACGCACCTGAAGGCGCGCCACGCCCCGTAAGGGGCTGGCGTGTCACGGCGCGGTGTCAGCGGCGGCCAGCGGCTCGCGGATGCGCCGTGAGAAGTCCGGGCGCCCATCCGCCGCCTGCGCGCGCGCGTTGATGTGGTAGCGCTGGCGCACCTGCTCCAGCGGCGCGTCCCGGTCGATGAGCTCCAGCTCATACGCCAGGGCGTCCGAGAACGCCGGCAGCAAGGTCCGGTGGTCGTAGGGCACCCGGCTCTGGCTCACCTTCTCCAAGTGCCGCACCAGGTTGGTCGTGCAGTTGTTGGTGAGCGTGTCGTAGAACTCCGGCTTCTCGTGCAGCGCGTTCATCCGCGCCACCATGTCGAGGAAGAAGCTGGTGATGCGCTCCTTCGACGCATCCACCGGGTAGAGGTAGACGTCATCCTTGCGGTGGTTGGAGCGCAGCTGCACCAGGTCCCGCTCGTCCCCTACCACGTAGGTGAGCTCGAACTGGCGGAACAGGCCGCCCAGCGCGGAGAAGGTCTCCCCCTTCTCGCGGCGGACCTCCACGGAGAAGACGAGGTAGCGCCCATCCGCGAAGCCGAAGCTCACCATGGTGTGGGCCGCGCCCCAGACGCCGGAGAAGGGCTCCACGATGAACCACGCGCCCGTGAGCTCACGCGTGTCGTACGTGGCCGAGTACCACGACGCATCCCAGTCCGACGTGGTGCGGTAGCGGAAGTCACGCACGTCATGCAACGTCACACGGGAGCCCTCCACCACCGCCCGGGCGGAGCGCGCCAGGTCCGGCGCCCAGTCCGCCTGCGTCGCGGGCCGTACCGTCTGGGTCCACCCCCAGATGGCCACACACCCAACGCCAATGACGGACAGGGCCGCCCCTTGTGAGTGACGCCGCCAGGCGACCACCGCGCCCACCGCGAGCAGCCCGGCCCCCAACGCCCGCAGTCCGTGCGCGCCCTCGGGGCCCGCCCCCGTCAACGCCAGGGCCAGCGCGGCCCAGGTGACGCCCAGCGCGAGGAGCAGCGCGGTGATGACGCGGAAGACACTTTGCATGGCCGGCGAGTATATGCGGGCTTCAGACGCCGACCGCACCCACGCCTTCCGTGTCTTGACCCCTTTTCCTGGATTGTGGCCAGAATACGCCCCGTTCCAGGAGAGACATCAATGGCGGATGAGCGAGAGGACACGACCGTCTACAAGGTCGTGGTGAACCACGAGGAGCAGTACTCCATCTGGCCGGCCGACCGCGAGAACGCGCTCGGCTGGAAGGATGCAGGCAAGCAGGGGCTCAAGGCCGAGTGCCTGGAGTACATCAAGGAGGTCTGGACGGACATGCGTCCGCTGAGCCTCCGCAAGAAGATGGAAGAGCTGAAGTCGTAGTCACGGCACCGTCCGTGCGCACGCCCCTCGCGACCCCAGGCAACGGCGCCAGGGTCCGGGGGGCGTGCTGCATGAGCGGAACGACAGCGACGCCTAGAGGTCCGGCGGCGGCCGGACGCCCAGGTGGCACGCCCTCAGCGCCAGCTGCGTGCGGTTCTCCGCGCCCAGCTTCCGGTAGAGTTGCGTGACGTGGGACTTCACGGTGCGCTCGGCGATTTGCAGGTGCGCGGCAATCTTCAGGTTGTCCGCGCCGCCCGCGACATACGCCAGCACCTCGCGCTCGCGCTGCGTGAGCGCCAGCAGCACGCTCGCGGTGGGTGACGTCACTGGTGGATGTTCGAAGTCGTTCCTCAGGAGCTGCACCGGGAACAGCCGCTCGCCTCGAACCAGGGAGTTGATGGCGGATGCCACCGCCGTCGTGCCCAGCCCTGCGCGGAACAGGTAGCCGGAGGCACCCTCGTCGAAGCACTGCGAGATGATTTCCGGTGTGCTCACCGCGGAGAGCAGCAGCATCCGCACCTCCAGCCGGCGCTTGCGCGCCTCCCGCAGGAGATTGATGCCTTCCGTGACGGAGCAGCCCACGGCCGCCTCGCTGTCACCCTCCACGTCCATGACCGCGACCTGCGGCGGGTCCGTCCCCAGGCTGTCGAGGAACAGGCGCACATCCCTCGTCACCGAGGAGACCTGCACGCCTTCACCACGGAGCCCGTCGGCCAGGCCCTGCCAGGCTGCCCACGGTCCTTCCAGAATCGATACACGAATCGCTGCTTGATTGGTTGCCATGCGAAGGCCCCCCAGCCGTCATGGCGAAAACTGCATGAACAGACAACTGACCACAGCCGGCTCCGGTACGAGCAGGGCCAGTGGGTTGCATGACAGGGAAGAACGAGCGCGTCCGCTGAGCCACTCCGGAGTCGGCCTACCGATGTACGACTCGACTCCTGACTGTTTTCGACTTTCAGCTACTCCTGACGTCCCTGCGGGCCGCACCTCCTTCGGCCCAGGTTCATGGTCCAACGCAGAAACCCTATCACCGGGAAAGCGCAGACGCGAACCAGCCCCAATGGGAGTGTCCAGTGTGCATGAATCAGAGCCCGTTACAGGGGTTTCATCCGTTGGTTCGTCATCGCTGTCCGGAGCCGGACACGCCCGGGCGTCCACAAGTCGATGAAAGCCCCCTCCCGCACGGCGCTGACTGTCAACCGTGACACATGCGTCTGGGCCCTGAAAATCCCGCAAGTCCAAGCAGAAAAGGAGGTGCGACATGGAGGCGTGGGAGGAAGGCAGACGTGTATGCTGCCGACCCCGCATGCGCTCCGCTCCGACTCCCCATCTCGACGTCGCCACCCCCGAACGCGTGGCGCTCACGCTTCCCATCGCGGGCATCGGCTACCGGTGCCTCGCGTGGCTGGTGGACGCGAGCCTGCTGTTCTTCTTCTGGCTGGTGGCCTACTACTACCCGGTCACATGCGTGACGGCCCCCGAGGAGGTGCACGGGCGTTGATGTGACGCAGGCACAGAGGGCAGTGGCCGATGCGGCGCAGCAGCAGGTGCTGAAGGCGGCGGCGCACCTCGGGCAGTGTCCAGCGTGTTCTCCTCCGGGGGGGAAAGCGCCCGGCGGAGCGCGAGGAATCCGTGGGCTACCATGCAGAGGGTGGCATGGTGGTGGAAGCCTCGCCACCCTCGCCCCTCGAAGTGGTCAAGCCCCACCTCGCCTTTGAGTTCCTGGTAGTCGCGCTCCACTCTCCAGCGCAGCTTGGACAAGCGCACCAACTCCGTAAGCGACGTGTTCGCGGGCAGCGAGCAGAGCGAGTACTTCGTTGGAGCCTTCTCCTCCTGGGGCCACTCGATGAGCAGCCATACCTCTTCACTCGGCGCAGCTCGCTGGACGTGCCGCTCCGCCGTCCGCACGCGCACTGCGGCGAACCGGGAGGACTGCTCGCCCCGACTGCCCTCGCGCCAAGAGACTGTCTGGAATTCCTCCTTCGGAAGCTGAAGCGCCAACTCCTCGATGGCCCAGGGCTGCACGCCCTCGGCCACGTAGCGCGTGCGCGGGCGCCCGTTCTGCCCCGGCTCCCTCTCGGGCTTGCGCGGCTTGGCGCCGGGCGGCCACACCTTGCGCGTGCCCTGCACGCCCATGAGGTAGTGCAGGCCGCGCTCTCGCACGCCGTCGCGGAACTCCCGTGCATCGCCATACCCGGCATCGGCCAGCACGAGGTGTCGGCGTACGCCCCACGCCAAGGCGTCATCCAATTGGCGCAGCGCTATCTGCCACTTCTTCTGAAACTTCACTCCAGCCGGGACGCCCGCGGCCTTGCAGCGCTTCCTGCTGCGCGTCCACTCCTCAGGCAGGTACAACTGCATGGCGATGCAGCCGCTGCCCTTCTCTCCAGCAACATGCAGGCTGACGGCCACCTGGCAGTTCTCCGTCCGCCCCAGGGTGCCCGAGTACTGGCGCGCCACACCCACCGAATGCACGCCCTTCTTCGGCAAGCCCGTGTCGTCAATGACGAGGGCCTCCAAGCCCGGTAGCTCGCGCTCAAGCTTCCGCGCCAGACGTCGTCGCATTTCGGAGTCCTCCCAAGCCGCGCCGGACACGCACTGCTGAAGCCGCTGGCGCATGGCTTCTGTCTGCTCGGGGGCTGCGACGAGCCGGGCCGCCATGGGCTCGATGCTCTTGCGTTCTCCGTCGAGCAGCAGTCCCGTGAGGTAGCCGCCGAGGGCGCGACGTCTCTCGGTCCGGCCCATTCCCTCCGTCATCGAGTCCAGGAACTCGCTCAGCTCCCGGTCAAGCTTGTGTAACTGGGTGGGCATCATGCTCCGTCAACACGGGGCGTCCGCACCCGATTCATCTGACCGGGTAGTGCTACTTCGTCTTCACGTTGCTGGTGTCGGACGTGCTCGGCGTCTTCCAGGCGTTGTCGGGCGTGGGGCAGACGCTGCTGGTGGTGGGCGTCTTCGCCACGCAGTGGCTGTACTGGACGGTGAGCGAGGTCTTCTTCCACGGCCAGACGGTGGGCAAGCGCGTGCTGGGCATCCGGGTGGTGCGCACGGACGGCTCGCCCGTGGGTGTCTACGAGAGCGCGGTGCGCAACCTCTGCCGCGCGGTGGACTTCCTGCCCATGCTGTACGCCGCCGCCTGTGTCAGCATGCTGCTCACCCGCCAGCACCGGCGCCTGGGAGACCTGCTGGCCGGCACGCTGCTGGTGCGCGAGGAGCGCATCGACCTGGACAAGTACACCGCCGCGCCGTCCACGTCCGAGCCCTTGCCACAGGGCACGGGTGCGCGGCCCCTGTCTCCGGAGGACGTGGAGCTGGTGCTGTCCTTCCTCTCGCGCGCGCCGGGGCTGGCGCCGGAGGTGCGGCAGCGGCTGGGCGCGCGGCTGGTGGAGCGCGTGGGGCCTGACGACGCGGAAGCACGCGCGGCGGTGCTGGCGTCCGCGGAGAGCACCGAGGCCTTCCTGCGCGCCCGCGTCCAGGGAGCGCGCTGAGATGGCCACGCCCCTGCCCGCCTACGTGGCCCAACGCCGCGCGGACTGGGATGCGCTCCAGGCCCTGCTGGCGAAGCAGCGCTCCGGCACGCTGAAGCTGGGCGAGCTGCGCACGCTGGACACGCTGTACCGCCGCGCGTCCGCCGACCTGGCGCACGCGCAGACCTTCTACGCCGGCACGGATGTCCACCGCTTCCTCAACCAGCTCTGTGGCCAGGCCTACGCGTCCATCTACCAGCCGCCGCGCGAGCGCTGGCCCGCGGTGCGGGACTTCTTCCGCCGCGAGTTCCCCGCCACCTTGCGCCGCGAGCGTGGCTTCGTGGGCGCCAGCGCCGTGCTGTTCATCCTGGGCATCCTGCTGGGCGCCCTGGTGGTGCTGTGGGAGCCCCGGGGCGCCGAGCTGCTGGTGCCCTCCGGCGTGCGCCATTACGTGGCGCAGGGCCGCATGTGGACGGATGACATCCTGTCGGTGGCGCCGCCCAACTCGGTGGCGTCCGGCATCGCCACCAACAATCTCACCGTCACCATCGTCACCTTCGCCCTGGGCCTCACCGGCGGCCTGGGCACGCTGTTCCTGCTGGTGAACAACGGGGTGCATATCGGCGCCATCAGCGCGCTGTGCGCCCGCGAGGGCATGCTGGGGGGATTGCTGGACTTCATCGCCGCGCACGGCCCGGTGGAGCTGTCCATCCTGGTCATCGCCGGCGGGGCGGGACTGATGGTGGGCCAGGCGCTCATCGACCCGGGGGAGCTGCCCCGGGGACAGGCGCTGGCGGTGCGCGGGCGGGAAGCGGTGAAGCTGGTGCTGGGCTGCGCGCCCTTCCTCGCCCTCATCGGCGTGGTGGAGGGCTACGTCTCCCCAGGGGACATGTTCCCCACCTGGTTGAAGGCGGGGCTGGGCCTGGTCCTGGGGGCGCTCTTCTGGGCCTACCTGCTGCGCGCGGGAAGGACGGACGCGGAGGCCACGGGCGCTCCGGCCGACAGCGCCTCCTGACGCTTGCGCTGGCGGTGCCGGAGGATGCGCTCATAGGCCGCGTTCAGCTCGCGCATCTTCTCCGCGGAGCCGCCGCGGTCCGGGTGCTGCTCCATGGCCAGCGCGTGGTAGCGCGCGCGGACCGTGTCGGCCGAGTCCAGGGGCGAGACACCCAGCAGCCGGTAGGGGTCCTGCTCTTCCAGCGCGGACAGCCACCGGTCCAGCCGGTCCTTGACCTCGATGAACTGCTCGTCCTGGGCGCCGGTGTCCTTCACCGGGTGCGTGCGCACCTTCGCGTCCGCCCGGAAGACGTCGGAGTACACGCTGGACACCCAGCGGTGGCACCCGGAACACCGGAAGTAGCGAACCCGGGTCCCCGGTTGCTGGGTCATCCGGATGCCGCAGTGGGTGCACTCCACATCGACGTTTTCCAGTGTCTGCCAGTTCGCTGCCGCCGCGTTCATCGAACCTTGCTCCCGTTTGCAACACGCCTGTAGCGCGGGGAAGGTCCCACGATGGGAGATCGCGTCAAGAAAATCTCTCCGCCCCGGGTTAGAAGGGCCGCCATGCGTCCCCTGCTTCTCGCTGGCCTGCTCCTTGCCACCGCCCCCCGTGCCCAAGCCTCGCCCCCTCCGGGTCCAGCGCCCACGCCCCCGGTGGAGGCCGCCCCGGCGCCCGCGACGGACGACACCGCCCTCCTGCGGGGCCTTCTGTGCGCGGTGCGGCCCGCGCCGGAGGAGATTCGGGCCATCGCCATCGAAGACCTGGGGCTGCTGGGAGATGCCCGCGCCCTGGACGCGCTGGCCACGCTCCTGTGGGACCCCAACCCCCGCATCCAGCAGGCGGCGTTGAGGGCCGTCACGCTGTTCCAGCACGCCCGCGCGGAGGAGATTCTCGCCAATGTGGTGCGCCACCCCGGCTGCCGGACGCGCTGAAAATCCAGGCGCTCAACGGGCTCGTCTTCCAGCGCACGCCCACCGCGCGCCGGGCCGTCCAGGACGCCGCTGTCGACTCGCGGCTCACCGCGGGGGTGCAGAACGCCGCGCGCGCCGTCGTGTCTCAGTGGGACGCGACGCGCCGCTGACGCCCGCCCGCCGGGGAGCCATGCAAGCACCACCCGCCAGCGCCGGCGCCCAGGTCAAGGGCCGATTCCTGGAGATGTGACGCCCCTGCGCTACACTGCGGCGTCATGAAAATCACTCCGCTCGACATCCGGCAGAAGCGGTTCGAAACGGCCCTGCGCGGCTTCTCTCGCCGTGAGGTGGAGGCCTATCTCGAGCTCATCGCCGGTGAATTCGAGGAGGTGGTGAAGGAGAACATCGCGCTCAAGGAGGAAGTGAAGCGCACCCAGTTCAAGGTGGAGCAACACCAGGAACGGGAGCGCACCCTCCAGGAGACCATGGTCACCGCCCAGCGCATCAGCGAGGACCTGAAGGACGCCGCGAAGAAGGAAGCGGAAATCATCATCGCGGACGCCGAGCATCAGGCGGAGAAGATTGTCCACGGCGCACACCAGCGGCTGGTGCAGGTGGTGGAGGACATCAACGAGCTGAAGCGCCAGCGCACCCAATTCGAGTCGCAGGTCCGCTCCGTGTTGGATGCCCACCAGAAGCTGCTGGAAACCTTCAAGAGCCCCACGTTCGCGGACCGCGACTACGCGCGCGTCGAGGACAACGTGGCGTATCTGTCCCAGAAGAAAGCCAACGGCGACTCCTGACGCACCGCGCCGCACGGTGAGGTTGCTGCAACCTGGGACGAGGCTGTTATGTCAGTGGGAACGTGAGGCCGCCGCACATGCGCCACCTGCTTGTCCTGCTCCTGCTGCTCGCCGCCCCCGGGGCCTGGGCCCAGGAACCGGGCGGCCCTCATGGCACCCACGCCCATGACGTCGTGACGGACGCCGCGCTGGTGCCCCTGACGCGTCCGCCCCAGGTCAGCGGGGACGTGACGACGAAGCGCTTCCGCATCCTCCACACCGCCGCCGCCACCGCGGCCGCGCACGAGCTGTCCCGGCAGATTGAAGGTGTCCGAGACAGGTTCGGCACCATCCTGGGCAAGGACTGGCCGGGCGTCACCGAGATTCGCCTGGGCGTGGGCCGCACGGAGTTCGAGGCCCTGGCGCTGCCCGGCGGAAAGCCCCGGGGTGGGCCGTGGCGCTGGCCTACCCCGCCCATCAAATCATCCTGCTGGACGCGCTCAGCCTCCATGAGCCGGAGGGCCAGCAGACGCTCCGGCACGAGCTGGCGCACGTGGCCCTGGGGCAGCTGGCTCCGTCGTGGCCCCGCTGGTTCCAGGAAGGCGTCGCGCAATACGTCACCGGGGAGCGCTACTCCCTGACGCACTACTCCGCCCTCTTCCGGGCCGTCACCCAGGAGCGCGTGTTCCACTTCGAACACCTCGACCGGGCCTGGCCGGACGTGCCGTCGGACGTGGAAATCGCCTACGCGCAGAGCGCCGCCTTCGTCGCGCACCTGTCGGCGAAGTTCGGCCCCCAGGCCATGGCCGCGCTCGTGGACGGCGTGGCGCGCGGCGAGCCCTTCGAGACGGCCTTCGGCAAGGCCTTCCGCACCTCGCTGTTGGTGGAGGAGACCGACTGGCGTGAAGGCCTGGCCGCGCGCTACGGCTGGCTCCCACTCACCACCAGCTCCGCGCTCGTCTGGCTGAGCGCGTCCTTCCTCTGCGTGGCCGCCTATGCCCGTCGCCGCCAGCAGCGCGCCGCGAAGCTGGCGGAGATGGCCGCCCAGGATGCCGCGGAGGACGCCGCGCTGCGGCTGCTGGCCGCCCAGGCCGCGCAGGCCCAGGCGCAGGGCACCGCCGTGAGTGCCGGGGACTCCACCGGCCGGACTGGCCCGCGGGCTCGCAGGGCACGGAAGCCCACCTGGAGGCCCAGGACGGCGAGGCGCCCGCGGACAGCGCCATTGGCGACCTCCCGGGTGAACTGGACGACGAAGACGGCCCCAACGGCCGGCCGCCGAAGCCCACCCTCCACTGAGCGCCGCCCTTCCCGCCCTGCCATGACTACAGGGCGGGGCCTGTAGTTTCTACGGGCGTGCTGCTCCTCTGCCTGCCCATCCCTTCAAGGCAAATGGCTGATTTCACTGGGAGGACTCATCCCAGGGGTGTTGGCCGATGGATTGCTTTGGCTTCCGTACGCGATGCGGAAGGCACTGGACATGAGCGAGCGTGGACGTAAGGCAGCCGTGCTGGCGCGGTTCTTCCGTCAGCAGCCGGATCGAATCTCCGCGCTGTGGCGACGGATGGTGCTGGCGGCGCCCGATTCGGACGCGTCGCGGGGCGCACCCACCCAGTTGGACAACCTGGTGGAGCCCTTCATCCGCGAGCTGGGCCGGACGCTCGCGGGCGAGGAGTCCAGCCCCTGGAGCCGCACGCGCGCGGTGCTGCGCTTGTCGGCGCACCGGGGCGCCCGCTCGCTCTATGACGAATTCGCGGCGCTGCGGCGCTGCCTGGTGGATGCCTCCGAGGTGCTCGGTGGCGGGGATTGGGAGCGCGAGCGCATCAACCGCGCCGTGGACGAAGCCGTGGACTCCGCGGTGGCGCTCCTCCAACGGATGAAGGACCCGCGAGCGGATGGCCCGCGGGTGCCCTTCGGTGGGCTGGTCGTCGAATACTTCGAGCGTCCTTCCCGGACGCGGCGCGTGTCCCCGGACACGGGAGATGGACGTACGGCAATGCACTGAGGGCGTGTAGGGGTTGGCCGGCCCGTTCGACTTGACGTGCCCGGAAACGGGCGCGTCCGAGACCGGCGGGAGGGAGTGTGCCTGGGTGGGGGCCCATGGCGCGCTTTGTGGGAAGGCGTGCTCCCGCTGGGGAGTGGTGAGCGCGCACCGCGAGCCGCTGGCAAGACGCGTGGATGGGGGTCCACGCGACTCGCCGGTCGGACGGGTCGGCGCATTTGTCGCAGGGTGTGCAGCAGCGGCTGTGGGGGCCGCGGGTGGAGCATGCGGGAGGGGCGCCTACGGGGGTGGGCGCTCCTCCCGTATTTTTCGCGCCGCCCCGCCCAGCCCGCGCGTCAGTGCGCGTCCGCCCAGCTGCGCCCCGCGCCCACCTCGACCTTGAGCGGCACCTTCAGGTCGGCCACCGAGGACATGGCTTTTACCGCCAGCGCCTTCACCTGCTCCACTTCCGCGTCGGGCGCCTCGAAGAGGAGTTCGTCGTGGACCTGCAGCAGCATCCGCGTGCGCAGCTTCTGGGCCGTCAACGCCTCGTCCACCGCCAGCATGGCCTTCTTGATGAGGTCCGCGGCGGTGCCTTGAATCGGCATGTTGATGGCGGCGCGCTCGGCGGCCTGGGCCACGCCGCGGTTCTTGGAGTTCAGGTCCGCCATGTAGCGGCGGCGGCCGTAGAGCGTCTCCACGTAGCCCGTCTTGCGCGCCCTATCGACAGTCTCCTCCAGGTAGCGCCGGATGCCGGCGTAGCGCGTGAAGTACCGCTCGATGATGTCGCGGGCCACGTCCTGGGCAATGCCCAGCCGCGCCCCCAGGCCGTGCGGTGACAGGCCGTAGGCGATGCCGAAGTTCACCATCTTCGCGACGCGGCGCTGCTCGCGGTCCACCTGCTCCTTGGCCACGCCGAACACCTCGGCCGCGGTGCGGGTGTGGATGTCCTCGTCATGGAGGAAGGCCTCGATGAGCACGGGGTCATCCGCGATGTGCGCCAGCAGCCGCAGCTCCACCTGGCTGTAGTCCGCGCTCACCAGCTGGTGCCCTTCCGCGGCCACGAAGGCGCGGCGAATCTCCCGGCCCAGGTCGGTGCGGACGGGGATGTTCTGGAGGTTCGGGTCGGTGGAGGACAGGCGCCCGGTGGCGGTGGCCGCCTGGTGGTAGGTGGTGTGAATGCGCCCGTCGGCGGCCACCAGCGTGGGCAGCGTGTCCAGGTAGGTGCTCTTCAGCTTGGACAGGCTGCGGTACTCGATGATGGCGCCCGGCAGCGGGTGCTCCTCGGACAGTTTCTCCAGCACCTCCTGGTCCGCGGACGGCCCCGTCTTGCCCCGCTTGATGATGGGCAGCTTCAGCTCCGTGAAGAGCACCTCCACCAGCTGCGGATTGGAGCCGATGTTGAACTCGCGGCCCGCGTGCCGGTAGACCTCCTTCACCTGCGCCTCGACGGCGGCGTCCACCTTCACGGAGGTGCGCGACAGCTCGGCGGTGTCCAGCAACACGCCCCTGCGCTCCATCTGCGCCAGCAGCGGCAACAGCGGCAGCTCCATGTCGCGAGCCAGCGCCGCCAGCTTCGCCGCCTCCAGCTCCTTCCACAGCTCGGGCGCCAGCCGGCGCGCGGCCTCGGCGCGGATGGCGAAGCCGGTGGCCACCTCCTCCACCGTGTGGTCCGCCAGCGCGCGGTCCTTCTTGCCGCGCTTGCCCTCCGCTGCGGGCGGCAGCGGCGGCAGCTCCGTGTTCAGCCGCTCGCGCGACAGGTCCACCAGCGCGTGCTCGCGGCGGGACGGGTTGAGCAGGTAGCTGAGCAGCTCCACGTCGTCGTGCGCGCCGTGCAGGGTGATGCCGTCGTTGGCCAACACCAGGCTGAGCGCCTTGAGGTCATGCCCGCCCTTCTTCACCGCCGCGTCCTCCAGCACCTCGCGGAAGGCCGCGGTGAAGGCCTCCGGCCGCACCTGGGTGACGCCGAGCTGCGCGTGCCGCAGCGGCACATACGCCGTCTGTCCGTCCGGCAGCGCCACGCCCAGGCCCACCAGCTTCGCGCCGAAAGGTGAGCCCTCGTAGGCGGGAATCAGGGTGACGGCGCCCGCCTCGCGCACGGCGCCAGCCAGTTGGGCGAGCTCCGCGTCCGCGCCCACCAGCCGCGGCGTCACCGCCAGCGGCGCGGGCTTCTCCTTCACCTCCTCGGGTGCCCCGGCGACACCGTCCTGCTGGGGCAACTCCTTGAGGAGGGCGAAGAACTCCAGCTCGGTGAACAGCTCGCGCGAGCGCTGCGCGTCCACCGGTCGGCGGGCCAGGTCCGCCATGCGCACGTCCAGCGGCAGGTCCGTCTTGAAGGTGACGAGCACCTTGGCGCGCAGGAGGCTCTCGCGGTGCGAGGCGATGTTCTCCCGGATCTTCGGCTTCTTCACCTCATCCAGGCGCGAGAGCAGCGTCTCCACGTCACCGAACTGCTGGATGAGCTCGGTGGCCGTCTTCGGACCGATGCCCGGCACCTTGGGGACGTTATCCACCGCGTCGCCGATGAGGGCCAGGTAGTCCCGCATCTGCCCCGGCTCGATGCCCAGCCGCGCCTTCACGTCCGCGGGCAGCGTGTGCACGTCCTTCATCGGGTCGTACAGGCGCACGTCGTCGTCGACAATCTGCACGAAGTCCTTGTCGCCGGTGACGACCTGGACGCAGAACCCCTCCTGCTTCGCCTTCACGGCCAGCGTGCCGATGACGTCGTCGGCTTCCCAGCCGGCCACCTCCAGCACGGGCACGTTGATGGCTTCCACCACGCGGCGGATGAGGGCGAACTGGGGAACCAGGTCCTCCGGGGGGCCCTCGCGGTTCGCCTTGTACGTCGGATCAATCTTCTGGCGCTCGGTGCGGCTCTCCTTGTCGAAGGCGAGTGCCACGTGTGTGGGCTTCAGCTCACGCAGGGCCTTGAGCACCATGCGCGTGAAGCCCAGCACGGCGTTGGTCTGCACCCCCTTGCTCGTCGTGAGCGGAGGGATGGCGTGGTAGGCGCGGAAGATGAAGCCAGACGCGTCGATGAGGACCAGGGTGGGCGCTGAGCGCGAAGGGCTGGTGTCGACCATGCCCCCGTGCCTAGCGCGCCCGCCCGGCCCTGTCCACGACGCGTGCTACTTGCAGCCCAGCTCCGCCTGCTTCGCGACGACCATCTCCTCCACACCGTCGCCCTTGACGGCGTAGTCCAGCGCCACCGCCATGTCGCCGCAGCCAGACGCCGCGCGGAAGGCCTCCAGGGCCCTCGAGGAGCAGAAGGCCGCCGCCTTGTTCAGGTTCGGATTGCCCGCGTAGAAGCTGAACCCCAGCTTCCACACGCGGCAGGCGCGGCGGCGGTCCTCGCGGTCGGCCCAGTGCTTGCCGCGCTGGTACGACTTCTCCGCGATGTCCTGGAGGATGTTGCGCCGGTAGAAGGACGGCTTGGACTCCGCCAGCTCCAGCATCACCGCCTTGTCCGTGGCCAGCGCCTCGCGGAAGGGCTCCGCGGCCTTCTCCGGATCCTCGGCGGCCAGGTAGCTCTGGCCCACCTTGAAGAGCTGATCCACGGTGGACATGATCTTCATCAGCTCGTCCGCCTCGGCGTGGTACTGCGCGGCCTCGTAGTTGGCGCGCAGCTTCTGCATGGTGGCCAGCGCCTCGCTGCCACGGCCACCCCAGTAGTCCAGGAGCGCGGCCTGCATCAGCTTGTTGGGGAAGCGCTTCTTCGCCGCCTCCATGACGAAGGTGCGCGGGTCCACGACCCGCTCGTCACCGGCCAGCACCTCCGCCACCGGGCACTCCCACGGCGCCGCGTTGGCGTCCATCTTCTGCCGCGCGATGAGGAACTTCACGAACATCGGATCCTTCGGCCGCCACTCGTCGCGGCGCAGGCGACCCTCCAGCTTCAGCGTGAAGCCCAGAGGCGGCTGCAGGTCCTCGCGCGGCTTCGACTGGCACCACACCGCCATGTACACCTCGCAGCGAGACACGGCGGCGCTCCACTGCGAGTCACGCAGGTACAGCTTGCAGTCCTCCTGTGCGCGCTTCGTCACCGCCTCGGCGGCCTCGCGCGCCTTGGCGCGGGCGCGGCGGAAGTACTCGCTCTCCTTCTGGATCTTCCGGAACGACTCCAGGGCCTCTTCCGGCTTGAGGCGCTGCAGGAGCCGCTCGCCCTGCGAGTAGTACTCGAAGGACTCCTTCTCCAGCTTGATGCGCCGGATGAGCGTGTTCGCCTCCGGGTGGATGGGGTCCAGGTCCAACGCCTGGGTGCAGACCTCGTGGGCCTTCTCCCAGTTGGGGGCGCCCAGCTCGCTGGAGGCGTAGGAGCGGCACTCGCTCAGCAACTCCTGGATCTTCTGCGCCGGATCCATCTGCGCGGCCCCGCCCGGCCCCTGAACGTCCACCGGCTTGGGGTTCAGGATGGAGGACACCATGCCCACCATCAGCAGCACGCCCACCAGTCCGGCCGCCACCATGATGAGCTTCTTGCGCTTGGCGGCGGGATCCTCGTCCGAGCCCCCACGCGCCGCGCCCGCCGCACCCCGGCGCACGGGCACCGCGGACGGTTCGGGCTCGAAGGTCATCTCCACCACGCCGAACTGGAGCTGATCCCCCGGCTCGAGCGGGACCGGCGTCTGGTCCAACGGCTCGCCGTTGAGCAGCGTCCCGTTGGCGCTGCCCAGGTCCCGCACCGTCACGCCCGAGCTGGTCGCTTCCAGCTCCGCGTGGCGGCGGCTCACGGAGTCGTCATCCAGCATGATGCCGGCGGGCGGCTGCCGCCCCACGAGCACCTTGCCCTTGAGCGGATACGTCTGGCCGGCCCAGGGACCGACCATGCCGCGAAGCACCGGGCCACCCGCCGGCGCCGGACGTGCGCCGCCACCCGGGGCGGGACGTGCCGGACGCGCGGGCCGCTTCGCCAGCGCCGCGCCGGGCTCGCTCTTCGCCGCGCCGGAGCCCTTCTTGATGCTGGGCATGGCCCGGGTGGCGCGTACACCGCCGCCCTCGTCGCCCACCGGCATGGGCTCATCGCCCCCGCCGCGGGCCGGCCGCCGCGCGCCGGGCCCCAGAACCCGCACCGCGGCCGCCTTGAGACGCAGCACGTAGTCCCCGAGGAGGACCTCCGACTGCGGCGTCAGGGCCGTGGGCTCCATGATGCGCTGGCCGTCGACGAACGTGCCGTTGGCGCTGCCCACGTCTTCGATGAAGACGGTGCCGCCTTCGTCGAAGACGCGCGCGTGCGTACGCGACACACCCCCTTCGGTGATGAGGATGTCACTGCCCTGCTGGCGGCCAATCTTCAGCTCGCCCGTGATGGCGAATTCGTTCTCAGTGCCGTCAGGGTGACGGACGACCAGGGTGGCCATGGGCGCGTCAGTCCTCGCGGAAGATGCTCATGTTGACGGGGATGCCCTTACGCTGCAGCTCGTCGTAGAACTTCGGCACGAAGCCGGAGGCGACGTAGCGGCCACGGACCTTGTGGTCCTCCGTGAAGCCATCCTGCTTGAAATAGAAGATGTCCTGGAGGGTCACGATGTCGACCTCCATGCCGGACACCTCGGTGATGTAGCAGATCTTCCGCGTGCCGTCGGAGAAGCGCGTCTGCTGCACGATCATGTGCACCGCGCTGGCGATCTGCTCACGGATGGCCTTCACCGGCAGGTCCATGCCGGACATGAGCACCATCGTCTCCAAGCGGGCGATGGCGTCACGCGGCGTATTCGCATGGAGCGTGGTGAGCGAACCGTCGTGGCCGGTGTTCATGGCCTGGAGCATGTCCAGCGTCTCACCGGAGCGGCACTCACCCACGACGATGCGGTCGGGCCGCATGCGCAGGCAGTTCTTCACCAGCTCGCGGATGGTGATGGCGCCCTTGCCTTCCAGGTTGGGCGGCCGGCTCTCCAGCTGCACCCAGTGGTCCTGCGGCAGCTGCAGCTCGGCGGCGTCCTCCACGGTGATGATGCGCTCACCCTCCGGGATGAAGGAGCTGATGATGTTCAGCGTCGTCGTCTTCCCGGAACCGGTGCCGCCGGAGATGACGATGTTGCGCCGGGCCTTGACGCACATCTCCAGGAACTCGGCCATCTGCGCCGTGACGGTCTTGTACTTGATGAGGTCCGCGATCTTCAGCGAGTCCTTCTTGAACTTGCGGATGGTGATGCAGGGCCCCTTCAGCGCCAGCGGAGGGATGATGGCGTTGACGCGGCTGCCGTCCTTGAGGCGCGCGTCCACCAGCGGGCTGGACTCGTCGATGCGGCGGCCAATGGGCGCCACGATGCGCTCGATGACGCCGAGCACCGCCTGGTTGGAGGAGAACGTCTTCTCCGACAGGGTCAGCTTGCCCTTGCGCTCGATGTAGATCTGGTTGGCGTGGTTCACCATGATCTCGCTGATGTCATCCGACGCGAGGAACGCCTCGAGGGGCCCGAGCCCCAGCGCCTCGTTGATGACGTCAGTGAGCAGCTCCTCGCGGTCCACGTCCTCCGGAAGCTCTCCGTCCGCTTCCATCTGGTCGATGATGTCGCGGATGGCCTTCTCGGTGCGGCGCCACAGCTCGTCGTCGCCGAGCCGGTCCATATCCATGCGGCGCAGATCGAGGTACTCGATGAGCCGGTCATGGATTTCCTTCTGGAGCCGGGTGTAGCGCTCCTGACGCGGATCCACCTTGCGCTTGTTCTTCGCCAGGGCGGACGCCAGCGACGCCGGCATGCCTTTGGGAGCGGGCGCGGGAGGCGGCGCTTCTTCTTCCTCCTCCTCGTAGGGCTCCTCGTCTTCGTAAGCCCCTTCCTCGTCCTCGTAGGGCTCCTCGCCCTGCTCGTCGTAGTACTCCTCTTCGGCCTGACCCGCGCGGGTCATCACCGGGCCCTCGTCCTCGAGCGCCTCCACGTTGAGGATGTAGTCGCCGATGTAGACCTGGTCGGTCGGCTTGAGAACCTGGGGCGCGGCAATCTTCTTGCCGTTCACGAACGTGCCATTCGTGGACTTCATGTCCACGATGATGAACTTCCCGTCCTTGGCAACGATTCGCGAGTGGTACTTGGAGACGTTGCCCTTCGCGAGGATGATGTCATTGCCCGGCAGACGGCCGATGGTGACTTCATTCTTGTGATACTCGCGCTGCTCGGTCCCGCCGCCCTTTTCCGCGAGGGTGATGAGAAACATGGGGACGGATGCTAGCAAGCCCCCCTTCGTCCTCAAAGCGTGAGAACCGGGTTGAATGCTTGCCCGCAAGGCGACGGGCCGGCAACCGCCCCCGGAAGGGAAGAAGCCGGCCCGTGCCGTGGGCCCGGAAGGCCCGTCTGAAACGGCGCCCGGGGCGCCCGCCTCAGTCGAAGATGTTGAAGTTCACCTCGGACCGGGCCTGCTTGTAGCGGCTCTTCACGTCCTCGATGATGGTGCGGACCTTGTCGGAGTCCGGGTTGACGATGCGCGGGGTGACGAAGATGACCAGCTCGCGCTTGGTGGAGTCGAAACCGCGGCTCTTGAAGAGCTCACCGATAATCGGGATGTGACCCAGGCCGGGGAGCTTCGACACGGACTTCTGCTCGTCGTGGCTGAACACGCCGGACAGGACGATGGTCTCACCATGGCGCACGGTGACGTTCGTCTTCACCTTGCGGGTCCGGAAGCCGGGGATGGAGGACGAACCACCGAAGGACACCGCCACGGAGGTGTCGATTTCAGAGGCCTCCGCCTCGATCTCCGTCTGGATGTTGCCGTTGCGGTCCGCGGTGGGGCGCAGGTTCAGGATGACGCCGTACTTCTTGAACTCCACCGTGAACTGGTTGTTCGTGATGAGCGGGATGGGAACCTCGCCACCCGCGAGGAACTCCGCCTTCTCACCGCTGGCGCACACCAGCTTGGGCTGCGCGAGCAGGCGGCCGTAACCGTCGTTGCCCTGGAAGCCGAAGGAGAAGTCCGAGTTCGCGTTGAGGGTGAGCGTGGACACGCCCGAGCCGAAGGTGCCCGGGAAGAGCTCCTGGGAGATGCTGGCGATGGCCGTCGCGGTACCCGTGATGTCCGTCGGGTAGCGGATGCCGTAGCGGTCGCGGCTGTTGCGGCGGATTTCGACGAACTGGACCTCGGAGAGGATCATCCGCTTGATGCCGACGACGAGGAGGTTCTCCACCTTCTCACCGATGGCCTTGGTGATGAGCTCCGCCTTCTGGAGGTCCTGCTGGCTCTCCACGGAGCCCTCCAGGAAGATGGTGGCGCCCACCACGTTGGCCTGGACGTTCTTCAGGCCCGCCTTCTGGAAGGCCGCGTTGAGGTTCTGGGCCACCAGCTTCTTGGCGTTGGGGGCAATCTTCACGAACGACTTCACGTTCGGGTAGAGGCCCACCACCTGCTCGATGCGGTCGGCGTCCTGCGTGGTGTAGGCCTGACCGTCCAGGTAGATGCGATCACCGACCATGCGGACGGAGACGCCTTCAATCTCCCCCAGCAGGCGCTTGATTTCGGAGATGACCTCGTTGGGGTCCTGCTTGCGAACCGCCACCAGGTAGCTGACGCGCTGGCCCGAGGACTTCCAGACGAGCAGCGTCGTCTTGCCTTCAGCCTGACCGGTGATGAGCAGCTGGCCGGAGCCGAGCGTCTTCACCTCGGCGACGCTCGGATCACCGAGCGCCACGCGGCTGAGGCCAGGGATGGTGATCACCTTCTGGGAACCCACGCCGAGGCTGACGGTGGTGCCATCCTGCGCCAGGGCGCTGCCGCCCGCCACCAGTGCGATGAGGGCGCCTAGCGCCGCGGCATGCGTGATGCGTGTGAACATCGTCCGTGTCCCCTCTTCTCTTCCAGAAGTCCGAGCTAACCCAACGTTCCGTGCTGCCACCACAGCGCCCAGACGGTGCCGAGCGCGATGGCCACTCCATAGGGAATGTGGCGCTGGGGCGCCGGCTGCGCGTCCGCGCTGGCCAAACGCACCCACACCGCCCACCGGCGCACGACCGCCGCCAGCGTGTCCCAAACCGCGCCTTGCCAGAGCAGTGTCACCACCGCTTGAAGCGCACCCACCAGTGAGATGAAGGCCGCGGCCGCGAGCACCGCCGGGAAGCCCAGCACGGCTCCGACCCCGCCCATCAACTTCACGTCGCCCCACCCCATCCGCCCGCGAAGCGCCGCTGGCAGCAGCATCAACGCGAGCCCTACCCCCGATACCACACCACTGATGAGCCCATGCTCCAGGTCCCCCACCCCTTCGGTGGCCAGGCGCACGCCCAGGCCCACCGCCATCAGCGGGTAGGTGACCGCGTCGAGGATCTCGCGGCGAAGCACATCCGTCACCACGGAGATCACGAGGGCCACTCCAAGAACCGTCCACAACGCGATTTGAACAGGCGTCATCATCGCCTGTCCTCTTCGCGGCAGGCGTCCGGTATCAAACCAGGGACGCCTGGAGCCCGTCAATTGGCGAACAACCAGAAGCCCCGCGGGACGGGGCCTGGGTCACCTCATTATCGGACCAGGAGACGGATTTTCTCGCTGCAGATGAAATACTCGTCCCCGTCCTCGACCTTGCGGCGCTTGATGCGCTGCTTGTTGAACCAGGTGCCGTTGGACGAGCCCAGGTCTTCGATGATCCAGTCGTCGCCCTCGTGGACGATGACCGCGTGCTCACGGGAGACCTTGCCGGAGTTGATGACGAAGTCGCAGTGCTTGCCGCGGCCGATGACGAAGCGATCCTTGACGATCTGCTCCTGATCTCCGGACTCGGTCACCAGGTACAGCGCGCCGGCCTCCTCCTCCTCGGCGAGGTCGTCGGCGGGCTCTTCCTCGGCCTCATCGGGGGGCGGCTCCTCGTCCATGAGGCCCGGATCCTCGGCCTCGGGCAGCGGCTCCTCATCCTCCTCCACCATGTCGTCGGCGGGAGGGGGCGGCTCGCTGTTCTTGCCCTTGATGAGGCGCTCCAGCTCCGCGGCGGTCTCCAGGACGCGCTCGGCCACCTCGCGGCGCACCGGGTCATTGTCCAGGCCATTGGCGGAGGCACGCTCTTCCGGCGTGGCGCGCACGGGAGGACGGGCGGGCGCGGGCGTGGTCTCTGGCCGGGGCGCGGGCGCCAGCACCGGCGGCGCGGACGGACGCGGCGGCGCGGCGGCAGCGGCCTGCACGGGCTTCACAGGCGCAGCGGCCACGGGTGCCACGGCGGCCTCGGAGCGGGACTTCACCTCGAGGAAGCCGTTCAGGCGCGCGAACATGAAGAGCGCCTGGTTGATCAGGGCATCACGATCCGAGCCCATCTGCTGGGCCATGTCTTCGAACGCCTCCCACAGGTGGTCGGCGATGCCTACCTTGCGGGCAGGACGGGAGTTCTGATCGATCATCGGTCTTGACTCGCGTGAACCAGGAAGCCCCGGACGATAGCAGACCCCTCCACTCCCGCCCAGTTACTCGAAGGGAACCAGTGCCAATGACTGCGCCCGGTTATCGGTGAGCCCCTGAAAGCCGACCTGGAGAATGCCATCCGCCGACGGGTAGGCGATGTAGGCGAACCTCGCGTTGCGGTCCTGGGCGGCCACCACGGGCCCAGGCAGCGTGTAGAAGGCCAGCTCCGTCCCCGCCCTGACGTCCGGCGTGAAGATGTAGTTACGGATGCCGGAAATCACCGACACCGCGTAGCGGTCTCCCCGACGCACCTCGCGGCCCACGGCCGCCACGCGGATGCGCAGCGGCGGCGGCGGCTGGGGGAACTTGGACAGGTTCGGCACCGGCGGCGTCTGAGGGTTGGCGTCGTCGTCGAAGTAGAAGGTGTCCGGGTGGAAGAAGTACTCCGTGGGGACGCTGTAGCTCGAGGCCCCCGTCACATCGCGGGACAGGAAGGTGCCCGCCTCGTCGAAGAGGACGAAGGGCTGGTCTCCACCCGCACGGACGGTGAAGCGCGTCAGGCTGGCGCAGTCCGACGGAATCTCCTGCGAGTCCGCGATGGCGAAGCGCACCCGGGTGGTCCCCGCAACGGGCTCCACCGACGCGATGGGCAGGTCAACGGCGCACACGACATCCGTGCCTTCCAGGACGATGATGTCCCCGGCCCGCGCCGAAGCGGCCGCGGTGGCCTCGGCCTCGAAGAGCCGTGGGGTGGAGGGCTCCCGAGGCAGGCCGCTCAGCCCTGGCAACGCGCCCTGGTAGATGATCCGGTAGAAGCCGTTCGGAACGGAGCCCTCGTAGAGCACCGTCGACTGGAGCGTCTGGTCCTGGGTCACCGTCACCAGGTCCGCCGTCTCGATGACGAGCGGCAACTCGTTGCTGTCCAGCAGCGCCACCGAGGAGCGTGCGCTCGCCCCCGACAGGTCGAACTGGCGCAGGTCGCTCGCGGAGAACAACGAGATGTAGCCGTTCGAGGACGGCATGACGCCCAGGAGCGGCACCCGCGCCTCGTTCTGCGAGCCATCGTCGAGCACGATGCGAAGCGGCGCGTCCGGAATCAGGGCCAGTCCCGTCGGCAAGCCGCCCGCGGGGAAGATGGGCAGCATCGGCGCACCGCTGAGGTCCCGCGCCGTCTGCCCCGGGGGGATGACTCGGTGTCCACCGCGAGCACTCCGGAACACTCGCGCGCAGCGGAGCAAGAGGCCTCGTCACGGATGCCGAAGATGTAGCGCCCCGCGTTGATGGCCTCGACGTTGGGGATGGAGATCCGGGGTGGCTCACCAGGAGCCGCACCGGCACGTTGCCGAAGCCCTCGGACAAATCCACGGTGGGCGCGGAAGGCTGAAGGCAGTCCGCGAGCGGCCCCGAATCGGTGACGAGCAGCGTTCGACCCGACCGGCCCGACGCCTGCCGCGTGGCCACCGCGAACTGGCCCTGGCCCGCCAGCATCGTCATGGACAGGATGGACTCACCGGGCTGGAGACAGAACACCGTCACCGGTTCGGGAATCGGCGCGGGCTCCGCGGCCTGCAGTGCGTCTGGCCCCGGAATCTCCTGCCGCAGCACCCGGGCGCCACCGGTGTCCGCGCCGAAGATGCCGTCGGGGTCCTGGATGGCGTAGTACAGCGTGCTGGGTCCACCGCTGCCCTCGGCGGGCGAGCGCGCCGCGAAGGCCGTGACGATGCTCGGCGCCCGGAGGCGGACGACCTGCCGGAGCTGGTCGCGCGCGGACGCCACCACCGACACCTCCGACGAGCCCGAGCTGCGCGCGTAGATGTACGGCCCCGGGACGTCGTTGCCTTCCGCGTTGTACGCCACGTCGCGCGTGAGCGCGTCCGGCCGGTCCAGCACGGGGATGGACAGCGCCTCCAGCGGGTTGGGCGCGGGGACGAAGGTGCGGGGGTTCGAGTCCAGGTCGAGCACGCGCAGCTCATCCCGGTCCGACGACGTGACGAAGACGAGGTTGTTGGCCAGCGTCACGTCGAAGGTGCCGGACAAGCCAGCGAAGCCCGTCGTCACGTTGGTGGAGGAGCAACTGCCGGACAGGCCGGCGCTCGCGAGGAGCAGAGCAAGGGTACCGCGCTTCACGGGGAGGTCTCCTGGCACAGGCTGGTGCCCTGGCGCGGGTCTCGTCCCTGCCGGGCGCCGAGCCGCGCCACCAACCGGGCGTTCTGCGGCCGGTCGAGGTCGGGAATGTCGATGATGGCCACGCGGCCGTCGCCAAAGGTGCTGGTGAAGATGCGAGCGCTGTTGCCGCGGACGTCCGCGGCCAGGCCAAAGGGCTGGCTGGGCTGGTTCGGGTCGTTGTCGCCCACCTGCACCTGGGCGACGAGCTGTCCCACTTCTTCGTCGAAGATGGCCACGGCTTCGTCGCCGCTGCCCGTCACCGCCACCAGGTTGCCGCGACCCGGGCCACGAGGAATGACTTCCAGCTCGCTGGCACCCGCGGGCACCGGCAGCGCCGACACGATGCGCACGCTGGGGGTCGTCCCCGCGTCGGGCGCCGTGCCCGCCGCGTTCAGGACGTCCAGGATGAGCAACGTATCCGGACCGCGCGCCAACAGGTAGACGCGCTCGTCCACGATGGTGAGCTCGGGCGACGCCGGGTCGGGCACGCGCGTGGCCGACGGGACCACCGCCACGCCGCGCGCCTCACGCACCGAGTACGACAGCTCCAGGTCGGTCTCCAGCACGCGGCCCGCGACGGTCCGGTCCACCAGCCGCAGGATGAAGCGCGCCGGCAGCGCCCCCAACTGCGTGGAGGAAGAGTTGCGCCCCGAGACGTACACATACCGGCTGCCAATGGCCGTCGCGTGCGCGACGCCGGAGAGCCGGTCATTGGTCCCCAGCGCCACGAACTCGCTGGTGTTCAGCGCGTCGCGCGTGGGGTTCGCCGCGGGGAGGTGAAGCACGTAGCCCCCAGGTCCGCTTCGGTGAAGGTCGTCGGCGGCCCGGCCAGCTCCGTGTGCGTCACCCAGACGCGAGCGTCCTCGCCGTTGCCGGCGACGCTGACACCCAGCGGCCCCGGAGCCGAAGGCAATCCGTTGGAGGCGCCTGGGACATCCAGCAGCGACAGCGCGTTGACGCGGCAGTCGCGCTCGCCGCCCTGCACGCAGCTCAGGCTGAGGCCGTCATCGCCCACGTCGATGGCGTGAAGCAGACTGCCCTCCGCCCGCGCCGGGACGAACAGCCGCGGTGGCCGCCCCGGAGGGCTCCATATGGCCATCTCCCCGGCGAAGCTCTGAATCTGCACGTAGGACTGGGCGCCGATGCCCAGCGACGTGACGTCGTTGGGAAGCGACTCCCCGGGGTCGAAGTCCGTGCCGAAGGGCCGCACCCCCACGGCGTCCAGATCCAGCGCGACGACCGAACCCGAGTCGTAGCACTTGTCGAAGTTGGCGCTCGCTACGTAGAGGTATCCGTTGGTGGACGGACCCGCTTCGGGGCGCCAGAAGGCAAGACCGCTCGGGTACACGAGCCGGGTGGACGGAGGGGGCTTGCTCTCGGTGCCGACGTTGCAGGACACGAGGAGCAGCGCGGAGGTAAGAAGGTAGGCGCGCATCGGAGGGGGGCGGAGTCTAGGAAGGGGTCTCCCCCCGGGCAACCGGAAACGCGGCGGGCCATTCCCATGCGCCTTGCGCCCGACGCAGCCGTGCCCCCCGGGGTGCTTCATTCCCCGGAGGGCAGGCAGGCCACGCATCAGGCCGCGGCGGCTGTTTCAGCCTGGATCTTCGAGAAGTCGGCCACCTGGTTGAACAGGGCGCCAATCTCCACGAGCAGGCGGATGCGGTTTTCCCTCAGGGCCTTGTCCTCGGCCATGACCATCACCTTGTCGAAGAAGGTGTCCACGGCGGGCTTCAGGCCCGTGATTTCCCGGAGAGCACCGGAGAAATCATCCGCGCGCACCAACCCCGACACCGTGCTCCGAGCCTGGGTGAAGGCGGTGTGGAGGTTCCGCTCCGGCT
Source organism: Myxococcus sp. MxC21-1 (assembly GCF_032612255.1). Lineage (NCBI taxonomy): Bacteria > Pseudomonadati > Myxococcota > Myxococcia > Myxococcales > Myxococcaceae > Myxococcus > Myxococcus sp. MxC21-1. The sequence continues at coordinate 3,541,687 of NZ_CP123278.1, read as the reverse complement.
CGTCCACCAGCTTCTGGGGGTTGGTCTCCCCTCCCTGCACGTCGCGGCCCTGCTTCTCCACGATGTTGACCACGCGCTTGAAGGCCACGGCCAGGGGCTGGAAGTCCGCCCGGCCCACGATGAGGCTCAGGGCCTCCAGGCGCTTCTGCGCGGCCACCAGGTCGTCGAAGCCGGCGGACAGCACCGCCTCCACGACGTCCGTGCGGTGCTGCTCACCCCACAGCGCCTTGAGGCGGCCGCGGAAGAACTCCAGCACCTGCTCACGCGGCGCGGGCTCGCCGGCCTTGCGCTTGGCGTTGGCAATCTTCGGAGCCAGCAACCGGAGCGACTCGTCCACCGCGGCCGACAGGCTGAAGCGGTAGCCCCGCCCCAGCACCAGCCGGATGATGGCGATGCACGCGCGCCGCAGGGCGAACGGGTCCGCCGCCCCCGTAGGCGCCTTGCCGATGGCGAAGATGCCGCACAGCGAGTCCAGCCGGTCCGCGATGCCGATGAGCGCACCCGGGTCCTGCGTGGGCAGCGCGTCCTCGGCGCCACGCGGCAGGTAGTGCTCCGCGATGGCCAGGGCCACGGCGTCCGGCTCACCGCCCGCGCGGGCGTACTCCCGGCCCATGATGCCCTGGAGCTCGGGGAACTCGCCCACCATGCCGGTGACGAGGTCGGCCTTGGCCAGCGTGGCGGCGCGCTCGATGGTGGCCGCCTCCCCTGCCCGCCCCGCCTGCTGGCCCAGCCACACCGCCAGCGTGCGGAAGCGCTCCACCTTCTCCAGGTAGCTCCCCAGCTGCCCCTGCCACACCACACGGCCCAGCTTCTCCACGCGGTCGATGAGCGGCGTCTTCCGGTCCTCGTCGAAGAAGAAGCGGCCGTCCGCCAGTCGCGCGCGCAGCACGCGCTGGTAGCCGCGCAGGCTGAGCTGCTCGTCGCGCACCGGCGTGTTGGACACAGCGATGAACTTCGGCTGCAGCTTGCCCGCGCTGTCCACCAGCGAGAAGTAGCGCTGGTGGCTCTTCATCTCCTGCACCAGCACCTCTGGGGGCAGGTCCAGGTGGCGCTCCTCGAAGGTGCCCACCACCGGACTGGGCAGCTCGACCAGGTTCGTCACCTGGTCCACCAGCGACTCGTCCTCCAGCAGCTGAGCGCCGGCCTTGCTCGCGGCCGCCCTCACCCTCTCCACCAGCTGCGCGCGGCGCTTCGTGATGTCCGCCACCACGTGCGCCTTCTCCAGCGCCACCTCATACTCCGCCGGGGCCTTCAGCTCGATGGCGGCGGGCGACAGGAAGCGGTGCCCCCGCGTGGTCCGGCCGCTCGTCACGTCACCGAACACCACGGGCAACACGTCGCTCCCCAGCAGCGCCACCAGCCACTGCACCGGGCGCGCGAAGGACGTGTCCACGTCACCCCAGCGCATGGACTTGCGGAAGTTGATGCCGTGCACCGCCACGTGCAACGTGTCCTTCAGGATGTCCGCCGCCGGGCGGCCCTTCTCCTCCACGCGCGCGGACAGGTACTCGCCCTTGGCGGTGGTGGCGCGGCCCAGCTGGTCCACCGCGAGCTTGAGGCTCTCGGCGAACTTCTCCGCCGCCTTGGTGGGCTTGCCCTGCACGTCGAAGGCCGCCTTGGCGCTGGGGCCAAGCACCTCCTTGATGATGTCCTCGCCCGCGTCCGCCACGTCCTTCACCCACACCGCGAGCCGCCGCGGCGTACCGAAGGTCCGCACCTCGCCGTGCTTCAGGCGGGCGTCCGCCATGCGCTCGGTGATGACGCGCTTCAGGTCGTCCAGCGCGGGGCCGATGAAGGACGCCGGAATCTCTTCCGCGCCCACTTCCAGGAGCAGGTCACGCGCCATGGGTCACCTCCGCCTTCTGCTTCTTCTCCACGGGCTTGTTGAGGACGACCGTCTTCCAGTAGTCGCTGGCCGGCTTGCCCTCCAGCACCGGGGGCTGCTCACCCACCGTCCACGGCGACTTGAGCAGCGGGTAGCCCAGCCGCTCACGCATCAGGAGGTAGCCCTCCGCGCACAGCCTGGCGTTGTCGCGCACGCGCTTGATGAAGTTGGCGCGCTCCGTGACGGAGATGGCGCCACGCGCGTCCAGCAGGTTGAACGCGTGCGAGCACTTCAGCGCGAAGTCGTACGCAGGCAGCGGCAACTGGCGCTCGATGAGGCGCTTGCACTCCTTCTCGTAAGCGTCGAAGAGCGCGAAGAGCATCTGCGCGTCCGACTCCTGGAGCGCGTACTTGCTCATCTCCACCTCGTTGGGGTGGAACACCTCGCGGTACTTCACGCCCTTGACCCACTCGATGTCGAAGACGTTCTCCACGTTCTGCAGGAACATGCAGATGCGCTCCAGCCCGTAGGTGAGCTCCGCGGAGACGGGCTTGCAGTCGAAGCCGCCGCACTGCTGGAAGTAGGTGAACTGCGTCACCTCCATTCCGTCGCACCACACTTCCCAGCCCAGGCCCCAGGCGCCGAGCGTGGGCGACTCCCAGTCGTCCTCGACGAACCGGATGTCGTGCTCCAACGGGTCAATGCCAATCTTCCGCAGCGACTCCAGGTACAGCTCCTGGACGTTCTTCGGCGCCGGCTTGAGGATGACCTGGAGCTGGTGGTGCTGGAACAGGCGGTTGGGATTCTCTCCGAACCGGCCGTCCGCGGGACGCCGCGAGGGCTGCACATACGCCACGTTCCAGGGTTCCGGGCCCAGGGCACGCAGGAAGGTATACGGGGCCATCGTGCCCGCGCCGACCTCGACATCGTAGGGCTGCGTGTTGATGCACCCCTGGTCGGCCCAGTGCTTCTGGAGCGTGAAGATAAGGTCCTGAAAATACATAGCGCGCGGACCCTAGTGACGGGGGTCCGGAGCGTCAAGGACGGCGCTCACTCCTTGTACGGTGGGAGATCCGCCAGCCGGATTTGAATCTTCGTCTCCTCGCCCGGCTTGATGGGAGCCGACAGGAGCCGGCTCACCGACTCCACCCCCGTCGGGTCCACCACGCGCAGGCGGTAGACCCCCACGGGGAGCGGGAATTTCTTCAGGGGCGTGGTGCCCAGCTCCGTGGCGCCGTCGAACACGGCCGCCCGCGGCACCGTGTAGAGGGTCATCCACCCCAGGCCCGCCTTCGCGGCCCCTTTCGCAGTGCTGGTATCCAGCACCTCCGCCATTCCCTCCGGGTCCTGCGTCACCGTGGTGACGGGCTCGGCGGCCGGCGGGGCAGCCGCCACGCGAGGCGCTGGCTCACGCGGAGGTGGGCTGGTCTGCGCGGGCGACGCGGCCTTGGCACTGGCAGGTTCGGCCTCGGCCTTCGGGGCGGCCGCCCAGCGTGCCGGCGAAGAGGCGCCTTCCTTCGCCTTCCGCCCGGGCGGGGCCTTCGCCGGAGCCTTGGCTTCCGGCGCGCCTTCCACCGCCTCTTCGTCCGAGCCTTCGCCACCAGCGGCCTGCTCGGCCTCGGCGACAGCCTGGGAAGGCTCGGCCCGACGGAAGCCCGGCGGCGGGCCCGCCTGCTGTGGTGGCCAGGGCTGGTTCGCGGGGTCCTCCGCCGGCGGCGGATTCAACTCCGCGCTCACCCACGCCTTGGCGGCTTCGAAGCCCGGCAGGAGCTGCGCACGCACGGCAGGCAGCGTCGCAGCCCAACCGAGGCCCCCAGCAGAAGGAGCAGGAACAGCCGGCTGGCCCAGCGCGACGGCGGACGGGCGGCGGGCGTCTCCACCGGCGTGTCCGAGGCCCGGGATGTATCGGGGCGCGCCGACCGTCCGGAGGCCCGAGCACCGTCCGCGCCGGGCCGCTGGGGCCGGGAACGGAAGCGCTGCGTCTGGAGGTCGCTCGGCTCGTCGAGGGCTTCGGGCTCGGCCGGGGCCTCCTGCCGGGCAGTGGGCCGCGGCCGAGGTGTACGCGCGGCCGGCGCGCTGTCCTGACCTCCTCGCGGTGTACGCGAAACCGGAGGAGCCACCTCACTGGTCCGGCGCTGAGGGGCGGGCTTGGGCGCGCTCCCGTTGCCGGCGCCTGAGGGGCCACGCGAAGCCACGCCGCCCTCCGCCGGACGGCGTTGGGGCACGGGCTTGGGCGCGCTCGAATGCGGGGCCGAGGGTGAACCAGGCCGGGCGCGCGGGGCCGGCATCTGCGACGTGGGGGCGGAGTCCGCGCTGTCCTCCTGCTGGAGGGCACCCGCCGCCTCGCTGACGCGGGCATCCTCCGCGCGACTGGCCAGCTCCAACAGCGTGCGCGTCTTCTGGCGCTTGTCGGCGAAGAGGTCGCCCATGACGGCGGTCATGCCGTCCTCGTCGAAGATCTCCGAGCCGAGCGCCGCTTCAATGGCGCGCGCCATCTCCCGGCAGTTGGTGAAGCGCTGGGACACGTCCCGGGACAGCGCTCGCGTCACCACGGCTTCCAAGGCTTCGGGGACATCCGGGTTGATTCCGCGCAGCGGAGGCACGTCGGCCTCCACGATCTGCATCATCACCGCCGCTTCGTGCGGCCCGCTGAACAACCGCTGGCCACTCAGCAGTTCGTGCAGCATGACGCCCACGGAGAACAAGTCACTGCGGCCATCCAGGGTGGCCACGCCTCGGACCTGCTCCGGGGACATGTAGCCACTGGTCCCCTTCACCGTCCCCACCTGAGTGCGCCCCAACCGCCCGCGCGCCTTGGCGATGCCGAAGTCGATCACCTTCACGACGCCGTCGTAGGTGAGCATCACGTTCTTCGGAGACACGTCGCGGTGCACCACCACCGCGGGCCGGCCCGACGGGTCCGTGAAGTGGTGCGCGTAGTGCAGGCCCAGGCAGGTATCGCGAATCACCCGCCCGACGAAGCCGAGCGGCAACGGGTAGCCCTGGCGCGTGGAGGCCTTCACCACCTGCTCCAGGTTCTGCCCGGGCAGGAACTCCATGGCGAGGTACAGCTCGCCACCCTCCTCGCCCAGGTCGAACACCTGACCGATGTTCGCGTGCGAGAAGGCTGCGGTGATGCGCGCCTCATCCAGGAACATCTGGACGAATTGCTCGTCCTTCTTGATGTCCGGGAGAATCTGCTTCACCGCGACGAACTTGCGAAATCCCCCAGGCCCCGAGGTGTAGGCCAGGAACAGCTCCGCCATCCCTCCCATGGAGAGGCGCGTGAGGATTTCGTATTTCCCGATGCGCCGCCCCCGATCGGGATCGTCACCGGCGCCACCCTGCATGGACATTCGGCGCGGCATCTTAACGCCCGCATGGGTCCGAGTCGACCTTCGTGACGACCCCTTCCTCGACAAGCTGGAGGGGCTCCGGCACACCGCGTCGGGGACTGGCACCGGCTGGCCGCCTGCCCGTGCGCCGGCCGGAGTGTCCAATGGCCGATGGCCACATCGCGCGATTCCCCGTGACGGAGGGGGGCGTGTTCTCATACCAGCAAGTCAGAGTAGGAGGCTCATGGAAGACACCAACGGCTGCCCCGGACGTACCAGGCGCATCGCATATTCCGGGCAAGGCGAATCCAAGCAAGACACCGCGGACCAGCTCCGGCTGTTGATTGAGAGCGTCACCGACCATGCCATCCTGACGCTCGACCTGGACGGGTACGTAGCAAGCTGGAACCCAGGCGCCGAACGCATCAAGGGCTACCGCGCGGACGAGATTCTGGGGCAGCACTTCAGCCGCTTCTATCCGCCCGAAGCCGTGGCGCGGAACCGGCCGCGGTACGGGCTCGACGTGGCGACGCGTGAGGGCCGCTTCGAGGAGGACGGCTGGCGCGTCCGCAAGGACGGCAGCCGCTTCTGGGCCAACGTCGTCATCACCGCGCTATATGACGAGACCGGGCAGCTGCGTGGCTTCGGCAAGGTGACGCGCGACTTCACCGCCCGCTATCAGGCCCAGGAGCAACGGGAGATGGAGCGCCTCCGGGAGGCCCTTCGCATCCGTGACGACTTCCTGTCCGTGGCGTCCCACGAGCTGCGCACCCCGCTCACCCCGCTGCAACTGAAGCTGACGGCCATGCGCCGCACCGTCGCCAGCGCCCCGGGAGGCATGCTGCCGAGCGAGCGCGTGGAGCGCGACCTCGACGTCGCCGTCCGCCAGGTGCGCAAGCTGGTGGAGCTGGTGGACGACCTGCTTGACGTGTCACGCATCAGCGTGGGCCAGCTGACCCTGGAGCGTGTGCCCGCGGACCTCACGGCGCTGCTTCGAGAGGTCGTCGCTCGCTACCTGCCACAAGCCAGCCAGCTCGGAAGCACCGTGGAACTGGACGCGCCGGCGCCCGTGCAGGGCGAATGGGACACACGCCGGGTGGAGCAGGTGATGACCAACCTCCTCTCCAACGCGCTCAAGTACGGAGGGGGCAAGCCGATTCACGTCAGCCTGCGCGCGGAAGGCGGCCTGGCGCTGCTGAGCGTTCGCGACGAGGGCATCGGCATCGCGCCGGAAGCACTGCCCCACGTCTTCGACCGGTTCATGCGGGCCGTGTCCGGCCGCAACTTCAGTGGGCTGGGGCTCGGCCTCTTCATCGCCCACCAGGTCGTTTCGGCGCACGGGGGCGACATCCAGGTGTCCAGCGTGCCGGACAAAGGGAGCACGTTCAGCGTCCGGCTCCCGCTTGGCCCCACGTAGACACACGCCATGGGACGTCCCTGTCAGGTGCTCAGCGCACGCACCCGGCCCGCGAGGTTCTGGGTGAAGAGGCGGAAGATGCGCAGCGCCGCCGCCTCGTGCGTGTCCACGAAGCGTTCGAAGTCGACACGGCTGATGCGCAGCGCCCGCACGGAGGTCCGCGCACGGACATGGGCGGACACGGGCCCATCCTGCACCAGGGAGATTTCCCCCAGGTACGCCCCGGGCCCCAGCGTATTGAGGTGCCGGGCGTCCCCCTCGGGGCCACTGAAGACGTCCACGGAGCCGTCCATCAAGACGAAGAGCCCCAGGCCGGGCGCGCCCTTCTCCAGCAACACGGCGCCGGGCGCGATGACGACCTGACGCGCCAGCCGGTAGAGGTCCTTCATGTCCTCCAGGGACAGCTCGCCGAAGATGGGGATGGCCTTGAGGAACCGGTACCCGTTCGCCGCGGGCGCCGACGCACCTCCGGAACGGCGAATGAGCATGGCCTCCGCTTCCGCCTCCATCCCCATGCGGCGCAGCAGCCGGGCCTTCTCCGTCACCAGCGCCGGGTCCCCGCGCGCGTCCTCCGAGCTGCTCACCGCGTCCGCGAGCACTGCCAACGCCCGGTGCGTGAAGCCCTCCGCGTCCAGCAACTGGCAGATGCGCAGCACCGCCTCCACGAAGCGCGGGTCCTCCGTGCGCACGCCTCCGAGCGCTTCTACCTCCGCGTGCGCCTGCCCCAGCTCCCGGTAGAGCGTGGCCGCCTCGAAGGGACGGTCCAGGCGCACCAGGCACTGCGCCATGGCTTCGCGGGAGCCCAGCTCCTGGTAGATGGCCAGCGCGCGTTCCAGCGCCCCCTCGCTCGAAGGCGGCGGCGGCGCGCTCGGCATCACCCGCTCGGAGGTAGCTCTCCGCGGCGGCCATGTACTTCCCACTCTGGAAGTAGAGGTCCCCGGCGGTGGCGTCCTCGCCCTGGCCATCCATCAGCCGGGCCGCGCCCAGGAAGTCCCGCGCGCGCCGCAGCACCTCGACGAAGCCACGGCGCTCCTTCGCCGGCCCCTGTTCAGCTTCGTGACGGATGCGCTCGCGCTGTGCATCGCCCAGCTCCTCGTAGAGCTGTGCCGCCCGGTCCGTGTCCTCCAACTCGACCAGAGAGCGCACCGCGCGGAGGGCACCCTCCACGGGCGTGCGCAGCCGCCCGCTCCCCTCGCCCTGGCCACCTGCTGACTCTGTCATGTCGGGTCTCCCGTTCCGGTGAGACCGGCCAGCATGGGCGCTGCCAACGCGTTGCGCCCCTTCCCGGCCTGCCCCCTCTTCTCCCATAGCCTCGCATTGAATGCCGGGCCTGCCAACGCCTGCCGCGAAAACGCGGGCGTCAGTCCGCGTCCCGCGCCCGCTCCGCCAGCTGCCGCTGGGAGGCAGTCCTCCGCCACGCATCCTCCAACAGCTGGCGGACCAGCGCCGGACGCGCCGCGGCAACGCGCACGAGCAGGTACTCGGGGTACCCCGCGTAATGGTCGGTGATGTAGCAACTGTCTGGCTCGGCCTGCATGAGGACGTCCCGCACGCCGGGCTCCACCTTCACCACCAGCGACTCGCCGTCCTCATGGAAGCGGGCGATGAACTTCTTGCGCACGCGGAACGAGGGCGTCCCGAAGGACGTGCCCTCCTCCATCCCCGGCAGGGACAGCGCCAGCGCGCGCACCGCGTCGAACGTCAGCCCCTGCGTACCCCCACCGCGCATCGCACGGCGCCTGCCCCGTGTCGCCATGGCGCATCCCTACCAGAGGCCCAGGCAAACACGGCAGGTCGCGCGCCCTGTTGAGACTCCTTCCCGTGGAATGTCAGACATGATTTCATCCCCGGGCGGATGTGGCGATGTGATGACCCGCAGTGTCATGTCTGTGATTTCATCAGCACGTTCGTCCGCGCCGACACGTGGGGTCCGCGACACACCGAGTCCGCTGTGACACAGCACCTCTCAGCCGAGAAGGCCCAGACAGCCGCGACTAGCGGAAATCCCGGAGCCGCCGCGCCTCCGCGCGGGACCTGCCTCGCTCCCAGAGCGGGCGGCCAACAACCACCCCCAATCGGAATGAGCCCGGGAGAGAACCGTTCGGATGTCGGCTCCCGTGATATCTTGACTTCCATGTCTGCACTGGACCGGGCTCATGCCGCACCCTCCTCGCCGGACGTGAAGGGCGAATCGCAATGGAGGACGGAAGTCGAAGGAAAGGGTGACACGCCGCTGCACGTCACGCTGCCCTACGAGCACGCACGCCGGGGCTACGACGCCTCCACGGTGCGCCGGTTCCGGCTCACGGTGGCGGAAGGTCCGAACATGGGGGCGACGTGGGAGTCCACGGGTGACACCTGCTCGGTGGGCTCGCACCCGCTGAACGACTTCGCCGTGGAGGACTCCACGGTGTCCCGGTTCCACTGCGAGGTGCGCATCGGACCTCGGGGCCCCCAGGTGAAGGACCTGGACAGCCTCAACGGCGTCATCGTCGACGGGGTGCAGGTGGTGGAGGGCGTGCTGCGCAGTGGCAGCCTGCTGCGCCTGGGCCGCGTGGTGCTGCGCTTCGACTTCAGCGCGGAGAACAACCGCCTGCCGCTGTCGGAGAACTCGCGCTTCGGCACGCTGGTGGGCGCCTCCGTGGCCATGCGGGGCTGCTTCGCGATGATGGAGCGCGCGGCGGGCCGCGATGTGACCGTGCTGCTCGAAGGCGAGACGGGCACCGGCAAGAGCCGGCCGCGCTGGCCATCCACCAGGCCAGCCCCGGCGCGACGCGCCCTTCCTCATCGTGGACTGCGGCGCCATCCCCGCGCACCTGTTGGAGAGCGAGCTGTTCGGCCACGAGAAGGGCGCGTTCACCGGCGCCGTCCAGCGGCGCGCGGGCGTCTTCGAGGAAGCCGACGGCGGCACCGTCTTCCTGGACGAGATTGGCGAGCTGCCCGCGGAGCTGCAGCCCAAGCTGCTGCGCGTGCTGGAGAACCGCGAGATCCGCCGCGTGGGCAGCAACACGTATCAGCCGGTGAACGTGCGCCTCCTCGCCGCCACGCACCGGGACCTCCGCGCGGAGGTCAACGCGGGCCGGTTCCGCTCCGACCTCTTCTTCCGGCTCGCGGTGCTGCGCCTGCTGCTTCCACCACTGCGTCAGCGTCCGGAGGACCTGCCCATGTTGGTGGAAGGCATCCTCGACCTGCTCGGCGCGGACCGCGAGCGCACGGGCGCGCTGCGCACGCCGGACTTCCTGGCCAGGTTGCGGCACGCGGCGTGGCCCGGCAACGTGCGCGAGCTGCGCAACTACCTGGAGCGCTGCCTCGTCTTCGAGGAAGCAGTCGAGCTCTCCGAGGAAGAGGCCCACCGCTCCGGCCCACCCGAGGTGGACCCCTCGCAGCCGTACGCCGACCAGCGCCGTCACGTCGTGGATGACTTCGAGCGCCGCTACCTGCGCGCGCTGCTGGAGAAGCACCAGGGCAAGGTGGCCCAGGCTGCCGTCACCGCGGGCATGGACCGCGTCCACCTGTACCGCCTGCTGCGACGCCACGGCATCAAGCCGTGAGCCTCACCGCGGGCGGCTGACGCGCCAGCACCCCAGTCCCGCGGCGGACACGGGTGTCGCCAGGAAGGCCGTTTCCAGGCCCTCGAGCGCACGCGCGGTCGCCACCAGGTCCGTTCCTGGTGGCTCCGCGACCCAGCCCGGCAGGTGCAACAACCCGCCGCCGCTGTCCTCGCGAGGCAGCTCCGCGACGTGAACGGTGATGGCCAGGTCCACCGGGCGCGGCGCCTCGCTCGCCGCCACGAACTCCACCAGGGCCAGCGCGGCGTGCAGCACTCGCGCTCGCGCGGCCTGCTCCGCCCCTGCTTCCGGCGGCAGCGGCGCGAAGGCCAGCAGGCAACCGCTCCCCTCCAGCCGCACGTCCAGCCCCGCGGCGCGCGCGGTCCCCCCACGCGCTCCAGCAACGCATCCAGCCGCTCCAAGGACGAAGGTTCCACCGCGCCGTGGAGCCGGGCTTCCGCGTACAGCGCCACGGCGAGCGTGGGCTGGTCCTCCGTGGGGCTGCCCTTCACCGCGCGCCGGAGCGCGTCGAGCCACGCATCGATGTCCGGGTATCGGTCCTCGCGCCGCTTCCCCATGCTGCGCAGCACCACGGCATCCAGTGCGGCAGGCACCGGGGCGCGCTCACTGGGCCGAGGAGGCGGCGCATTCAGGTGCAGGTCCTCCACCTCGTGCCGGGTGGCGCCCTGGAAGGGCGGCTGCCCGGTGATGAGTTGGAAGAGCAGCACGCCCATCGCGTACAGGTCCGTGCGGGCGTCGGGCGGCTCGCCGCGAATCTGCTCGGGCGCCATGGACAGCGGCGTACCCAGGGAGACGCCCGTCAGCGTGAGCGTGGACGCGCCCGGCGCATCCGGCGTCAGCCCCTTCGCCACGCCGAAGTCCACCAGCTTCACGCGCGGCGCGCCACCGCCCGTGCTCAAGCGCACCACGTTCTGCGCCTTCAAGTCCCGGTGCACGACACCGGCCTGGTGCGCGGTGCGCAGCGCGCCGCCCACCTGCTCCAGCACCTCCAGCGCCTCTCCCGGCGACAGCGGCCCGCGCGAAGCCAGCTCCGCCGCGAGGTCCCTCCTCCAACCACTCCATCGCGATGAAGGGCCGCCCGTCCGCGAGCGTGCCGTAGCAAAGCACGTCGACGATGTGCGGATGGCTCAACCGCCGGAGCGTCTCCGCCTCCCGGCGGATGCGCCGCAGGGCGACGTCCGAGGGCTGCGGGAGCAGGACCTTCAGCGCCGCGAGCGCCCCCGTGCGGACATGTCGGGCACGGTAGAGCGTGGAGACAGGCCCCCGGTAATGGACCTGCTCCACCAACCAGTCCGATACCAGGGCGCCGACGCCCAGCTCCTCGCCATAGAGGGCCTCTTCGTCACCCGATGCCATGCGGCAGAGGGCCTACTTCTTCCGAGGGAAGGGAAGGGGCAGCTCCTCCCCCGTAGGCAGCGGCTTGACCGTCCCCGAGGTACGCCCGCAGGACTGGGTGCGCATCTCCTTCGCCACCGTGTCACACGGGGCATGGAGGTAGGTGGTCACCGACTGCTTCCACAGCACGTTGTCATCGTCGTGGCACGCCTCGTAGTCGCCATCCCTCGGCGTGAGGGGCCCATCCAGGATCTCGCACTTACCGGCCACGGGCGGACTGAGGGACGTGAAGCAGGGCCCCGTCACGCGCGCGGCACAGTTGGAGCCCGACGAGGGCAGCGCGCAGACGCGGTTCGCCGCGTACGCCGCCCCGCTCGACCAGGCCGGGTCGTAGCAGGAGAACATCTTCCGGTAGATGGAGCCGCGCACGATGACGTCGGCGCCCACCACCACGTACCGCTTCTTGTCCCCATCCCCCATTTCCACGACGTCCACCTCCGCCCCCAGCTCGTTCGGCAGGAAGATGTTTCCGTAGAATGCGCCCTCGCGCACGGAATAGACCTGCTGCTCGGACAGGCCATAGGTGGACGCGGAGTCCGGATACGCCTCGACGTTCGCCAGCCATTCCACGGTCGTGCTCGAAGCCGGCGCGGTCATCACGCTGTAGTAGCCCCCGGCCGGGCAGGTGAAGGAGACCACCGGCACGGCGGGCGCCCCCACGCAGCTGCCTGTCGCCTCGCCCAGGTTGCGCGCGTCGAGATGGTCACACCCCGCGATGCCCTCGCACACCCGCAGGACCGTGGGCCCATTCACACTGGAGCCCACGATGGGAGACAGCCCCGCACAGGACAGCGGACCACCCGCCCCCACCACGACGGCCGTGGAAGGCGTGCAGCGGCCAATGCCATCCGGCGTCCAACCGCAGTCACGCTGCTCGCCTGATTCGCCCAGGACACAGTCCCCGAAGCTGGCCAGCGCATTGCCCGTGATGGGGACGTGCGCGGCCGGGCGCGTCTTCGCATCCAGCGTGTAGATGTTGGGTCCCGACGCGTAGAACTGGTGCTCGCCGCGCATGGACAGCTCCACGCGCCGACCCTCCGCGTTGTTGCGCGCCAGCACACAGGCGGAGACGCGCTCCAGGCAGCTCCGGCTCGGCGGGGAATCAGCCCAATCCGGGCAGAGCCCCGCCTGTCCAAGCCATTTCCGGACGCCGGGGCTGGGCTCCCGCGGGTCGTAATAGGCAACCTCCTGTTCGACCGTCAGCGCGCAGCCCACCAGGTACTCCATGAACCGCTGCGCATTGGGGTCATGCAGCCGTCGGCGCGTGTTCGCGTCGCCCAGCGTGGGGTGGAACAGCTGCACGAGCGCCGAGGTCCCCAGCAACTGGTTGGAGTCGGCGTTGGTGGAGATGGCGTTGAGCACCAGCGCCTGCGTCGTGAGCGAGTTGGCGATGCGAATCTCCGACGCCTGCGCCCCTACCGTGGGCGTCTCCTCTTCATGAGGCCCGGTTCCGCAGCCCGACAGGGCGAAAAACACGAGCGAGGAAACCGCCAACAGGCGAGGCGAACCAAGGGCCATGAGACGTCCTCCAAGAACGACGGAAGGAAGGAGAGCTGCCTCCCAGCAAGCATGTGCCGAGCCAGCCTGGGAGGTTGTATGCGGTGCCATGAGAGCAGATCTCCACGCAGCATTCGCGTAGCGCTTCACGTCACACTGCCGCCGGACAGTGACATTTCTCGCTACACGTCGAAAAGGGCAACCCGCAGGGACTCCAGGCGGGCTCGCCACAGGGGAGCGCCCTCCTCCACCGCGCGCTCGGCCCGGACCACCCAGGTGCGCGCCTCGTCGGCACGTCCCGCCTGGAGCGCGCCCCGGGCGGCCTGGAGGAGAATCTCCGCCTTCTCATCCGCTGAAGCCAGGGTGTCCGCGTCGTCCGCCAGGGCCAGCCACGCCTCCCGCGCCGAGCCGCCGCCCCGTGCGTCCTGGACCTGAAGCTCCACCAGCCTCCGCATGACGGCCGTGGGCGGCAGCGATTCAGGCGGACAGTGGGCGTCAATCCACCGGAGCTGCCGCGTCGCCTCCTCCAGGTCGCCCAGCGCGGCGGCCAAGCGCGCGAGCAGCAACGCATCCACCGGGACGGGGTGCTCACGGAAGAAACGCACGCCCAGCTCGTGAACACGCCGGGCCAGCGGCAGCGCCTCCTCCAGACGGCCTTGCATGTAGAGCACCTCGGCGAGGTTGAAGGTGGACCAGCGCTCCACTTGCGCATGGCCCAGCTCCCGTCCCAGCGCCATCGCGCGGCGCAGGTCCTCTTCCATCCGAGCCACATTCCCCAGGCGCAACCACAGCAACACCCGGTTGATGAGCGTAGCGGCCCGGTGCAGTGCGTCCCCGGCCTGCTCGCAGCGCAGCAGCGCCATGTCGAAGCGGGTCGCGGCTTCGTCGGTCCGGTCCAGGAACGTGAGCGCCGAGCCCAGCAGCGCCAGCGACACCACGAGCGTCTCGTGGTCTTTCGCCCGCTCCGCGCCTTCCACCACGCCGGTCAGAACGCGCACGGCGGCGCCCCACTCCCCAGCCGGACGTGGAGCCGGCCCCGGGCCAGCGAGCAGCGCAGGGACAGGCGAGGCTCATCCAACCGCTCGATGCGTTCCAGCGCCTCACGTGTACAGGCCGACGAACCCTCCACGTCCTCCATCCAGTCGCGGGCGGTGGCTTCCTCCAGCAGCAACTCCACCTGCTGGGCCTCGTCACCGCGGGCCACGGCCAGTGCCCGCGCGGCGCCCAGGTCCGCCAACCCCTCCCGGAAGCGCTGAAGCCGGTGACGGACGCGCCCACGCCCCGACAACGCCAGGGCCCGGCGCTCCACATCTCCCTCCGGCAGCAACGCGAGCGCGCGCGTGTAGTGCTGCTCCGCCTCGACGGACAGGTGCGCACGGCGCGCGGACTCCGCGAGCGAGAGGAACGCGGTGAGGGCCTCCGCATGAGCACCACAGGCCGCGGCGTGGTGGGCCCAGCGACGGCGCTCGGCCATCCCGTCCCGGGGCGTGGCACGCAGCGCCGCGGCGTGGAGGACGCGACGTGAGGAAGCCGGCAGCAACGCCTCCAGCGCCTCGCGCAGCAGGGGGTGACGGAAGGCGAAGTGGCCCGGAGCCGTGGGCCGCAACAGCCCCGAGCGCGCCAGCCGCCGGAGTCCGGCCCCCGCGTCGAGCGACGTCACGCGCGCCATCTCCTCGCTCGGCTCCAGCTGTCGCAGGGCGGCATCCACGCGGGACACCTCCACTTCCGTGCCCAGCACCGCGCAAAGCCGGGCCAGGATTCGGTGTGCCGCGGGGAGCCCGGCCAACGCCCGCGCGGCGAGTCGCTCGAAGAGTGGCGTCACGGAGACGTCCAGCAACGCGTCCGGCGCGATGTACCACCCGCCTCCTGGAGACGCCCGCAAGGCCCCCGCGGCCCGCAGCGCGCCCGCGAGCTCCACCAACGACAAGGGGACACCCTGCGCCAGTTGTTCCAACCGCGCCAGCACCGGCTCGGGGACGTGCTCGGCGGGGCGCAGCAGATGCAGCAGCAGGGAACGGCTCGCCTCGGGCGTCAGCGGCGGCAGTGCGATTCGCGCGACGCGGGCGCTGCGCTCGCCCAGGTGCGGTCTCAACCCGAGCAACGCGGGCCTCGCGGCGACGCAGACCCAGAGCGGTGCACGCACCCCCGCCAAGGTGGCGACCTCCAGTGCATCCAGGCTGGTGGGGTCCGCCGGTGCGCGTCGTCGATGAGCAACACGCGAGGGGCCGCCTGCGCCTGCCGCTGGAGTCCCTCGGCGAGGCAGCGCGCGGCTGCGTGTCGCTCATCCGCGAGTGGAAGCGTGGGTGCCTGGACAACACGGGCCGGCTCGGCGGTGGCCCGCAGCGCGTCCAGCAGCGACTCCGAGGACGCGGCGTCCGGAGGAGGCGCGCGGAGCCGCACCACGAGGCACCGCCCCGCGGCCTCCAGCCGGGTGGACAGCGCCTCCAGGACGCGGGACGTGCCGTGCCCCACGTCACCCGTGAGGACGCACAGCCCTGGGACGCCCTCCTCGATGCAGCGTGATGCCTCGGCCTCCAGCGCCGCCAGGACGGCATCGCGGCCCGACAGGGGCGGTGCATCCGCGGAGGACGTGGCCGCGCCCCCATCGTGCAATCGCAGGCGCGCGCCATCAGGCGAGTGCTCCGTGGCGCCCGGCCCCAACCGGCCGCGGCGGAGGCAGTGACGCGCGCTTCTCCCAGGGCGAGGTCTTCCGGCCACCAGTCTCCTGCGGACTCCAAGGCAGGCCCCGCGATCCGCGTGGTCGTGGCGCCCGGAAGAACGTGCAGCCGCGACAGGTGCAGGACGGTGGCGGCCTTGCCCTCCTCCATCAGCTTGCGCGCCACCAGTGCGCCTGCGCGAAGGTTGGCCTCGGCAGACAGGGACTCGGAGAACACGACCAGATAGCCCCGTGCGCTGGCGCGCGCGAGCGTGCCGCCCTGAGGCTCGAAGGTCAGCCGAAGCACATCGACCGGGATGTCCGCGCGGACGCCCAGCAGCGCGCCCCACCGCTCGCCGGCCCCCGGCCCGGACGACGTGGGCACCGCGGCGGGCGCGCCCTCCGGCGGAGTCATGGACAGGGACTGGGTACACGCGGCATCGAAAGCGGCGAGCACATCCGAAGCCCGCGAGAAACGTTCGGAGGGCGCCTTCGCCAGACACCGCGACAGCACCGCGTCGAGCGCCGTCGGCACGGGCGCGCGCTCCGACACCCGGGCGGGGCGAAGGCTGACGTGCCCGTGGCGAATCTCCTCGGCGCCGCCGATGAAAGGCGGCGCGCCAGTGAGCAACTCGTACAGGAGGACGCCCAGCGCGTAGACATCCGCGGCGGCGCCGGCCTCGCGCGCGTCCAGACACTGCTCAGGTGCCATGTAATACGGCGTGCCCAGCCGCTGCCCCACGAGCGTCAACACCTCGGACTCCGGGCGCTCTCCGTCGTCAGGTGCGTCCAGGAACCGCGCGAGCCCGAGGTCCAACAGGCTGAGCGCCCCACCCTCACGCAGGAAGATGTTCTCCGGCTTGAGGTCGCGGTGGGCCACGCCCACGGCATGGACGCGCTCCAAGGCGGCGCAGAGGCCCCTGAGCAATTCGCGCACACGGGGCACGGACGCCGCGCCCGAGCCCGGCAACGCAGCCATCCACGCGGCGAGCGTCTGGCCATGCAGCCGCTCCATGACGAGGAACGGCCGCCCTCGGACAACCCCCGAGTGGTGGAGCGTGGGCGTCGTCGGCGCGCCGATGCGGCGGAGCGCGGCGGCCTCCCGGGCGAAGCGATCGCGGTGAGGCGGCCGTCCCACCTTGAGCGCGACCTCACGGCCATCCTCCTCGCGGTAGGCGGTGAAGACGTGTGAGAAGCCGCCCGAGCCCAGCAACGCCGCGGGGCTCAAACCTGGCACGTCCGGGAGCGGAAAGGGCTCGGCGTCAGGGCCAGGCGACGAAGCGCGCTGGCCATGCACAGGACACACCGCGCCGGTGGCGAGACGGCGGTGGCAGACCGGACAGCGCATGGGGTGAATCGAACGTTACCAGAGCGCCTGGCTCAGGACGATGACAACCCCCATCAACCCTTCGCCCGCGATGAGGCCGGCGGCCAGCGTCACCACCCGCCCCTCCTGCGCCCCTGGATTCGCCCTGCGGGCCAAGGCCGCCGCCACCCCGCCCAGGAAGAACCCCAGCGCGGTGGACGCCGGCAACAGACACGCCAGGCCCATGCCCAGGGGAGACGGCACCCAGTGTCGCACCCGTTCGGGAAGCAGTCGCTCCGTCAGCGTGAGGACAGCGGCGGCGAGCGCGGCCCAACCGAGCGCCGCGCGCGTGCCCGGCTCCAACCCCGAGAGGCCCGAAGCCAGCACCTGGGCGATGCTGGCGGTGACCGTGGCGGCGGGCGCGGGGAAGCGCTCGCCCCCCAGCGCCGAACGGTCCGGCACCAACAGGAAGAACAGCGGCACCACCGCGGCGGCTCCCACCGCGCAACCCACGAGCTGCGCCAGGAACACGCGGCGGGGATGGGCCCCCAGCAGGTGTCCCGTCTTCACGTCACTGAGGAGGTCCGCCGCGGACGACGCCGCGTTGACGGTGATGCCCGCGGTGGCGAGGTTCGCCTCCACGTTGCGCGGCAGCAGCACGCCATAGGTCATCTGCGTCACCTGCCCCAGCGGGCCCACGGGCGTGACATCCGTCTCCCCGTGACGCGGCAGGCGATGAGACACAGCACGAATGACAACGCCACCGCGAGCGCGGCGTGTGGCAGCGGAACGCCAAAGCCCACCTTGGCCACGGCGAGCGTGGCGGGCGTCAACACGACCAGGCCCGCCAGCAGCCAGCGTCCCGGCACCTGAAGCGCGTCCACCGGATGGGGCGCCACGGAGGGACGTTTGAAGAGTCCCTTCAATGCGCGCCCCAGGACGCGGCCCTCCAGCGCGAAGTGCAACAACGACGCGGTGGTGAGCGCCGCCGTCCCGGGCCAGAGACTCCAGGCGAGGAAGTCTCCATCTGGAAGCAGCAGCCCCGAAGCGAACACGCGCGGTGCCACGACGCCGTGGATGAGCAGCGCGCCCAGGAACCAGGACGCCGTGAGCCGCAGTCCCAGCAGCGCGCCCGCGCCCAGCGGAAGCAGACTCGTCTCGAAGCCGAAGCCCAGGCGCTCCAGCGACATCCCGCTCAGCGCTCCGGGGAAAGGAAACACGTAGGGAAGGCGGCCCAGCCCATCCCGCACCAGGGTGACGAGCGCGGCGATACCTCCCCCCAGGCCCAGCATCGACAGCCGCGGACGGGACGACGCGCCCGTGGTGTGAAGCGCACGGATGGTCGCCGCCGCGGCCGTGCCCGTGGCGAACGGAAGCTGCTCATGGTCCACCAGCTTGCGCTTGAGAGGCACCGCGAAGAGCACGCCCAGCGCGGACAGGAGGAAGGTCCACGCGAGCAGCGCCCACCCGGGGGATGACTGCCCGTCGTGAGCAACCACGCGCCCTGAACGGACACCAGGGCGCCGCCCGTCGCATAGCCCGCGGACGACGCCACGGCCTGCGCGGAGCACGTCTCCAGCGGCGAAAGCGGAGCACCCGCGACGCCCGGCGCCACGCGCCGCATCGCTCCGTGTGCCGTGTGCGCGAGCAACGCGGCGGTGATGGCCACGGGAAAGGCCACGGCCATCTTCAGGCCCGCATAGAGGTTGGTCGCGCAGGTGACGGCACCAATGCCACTTCCGAGCAGCACCGCCCGCAGGGTGAGCTGCGGCACCCGGTCCCCCTGGAAGACCTCGCGCAGCCAGAAGGTGTCCAGTGCCTCGGGGGAATCCCCTGGGATTCGCAGCAGCGTCAGCGGTGCCTGCGCCGGTGTCACTTCCTCGGAGGCAGCTTGGGGAACGGGCTGAGACATGGGCCGTTCCATCTTTTCATTCCGGGGCCATCGGGGACGAGCCCCCTTCCCCATTCGCCACCACGGGACGCAGGCGCTGTACGCCCAGCATCAGGAGGTACCGGTCAGCGACACCGGGCAGGTAGCGCTCCAGGTGGAGCCCATCGGGACGGAATCCCAATTCGGCCAGGAAGCGGAACACGCGATGCGCGGCCTGGTCATCACGGACGGCGCACTCCAGCGTCGCGAACAGGGTCGGCGCCATCTCCTGCCGCCGGCTCCCGGGAGGCAGCCGCCTGCGGGGTTTGATGCGAAAGCCCACCTCGCCCAGGAGCTGCCCGTCCACCACGTCGAGCGTGCGAACGTACCCACTCGTCAGCACGGGGATGCCGCGGCGCTCGAGTTCCTTCTTCCACTCCGGCACCGCGGCACGGAACGCCAGGGGCCCGGGCGGCGCAGTGACGGGGAACCACACGAGCACGGACGGCTCGCCCCAGTGCTCCAGATGGACCCGCGGCCCCGGCGACGCGCCGAGCCCCCGGAGGTACTGGTCGGCCAGTTGGAGCGAGAGCAGCCGCGCGGACAGGTCCTGCCGCCACGACATGAGCATCGTCTCTCGCGCGCGTGCGTCCTTTCGGAGGAACTCACGGATGGCGGAGAGGGAGATGCCCGCGGCGCGCAGGCTACTGATGAAGCGTGCTTCACCGACCTGTCCGGGAGAATAGGCGCGGTAGCCATTCGCGCGCCGTGCGGAGGGCAGCAGCAGGCCCTTGCGCTCATAGAAACGCAGCGCGCTCGGTGCCAGGCCACATCGGTCCGCGAACTGGGAAATCGTCAGCATCCGGCGGCTTTCCCTTGAGGTTGAACCTGCTTCAAAGTGGAGGGTTCGGAAACCATGAACGTTTCCATCGTCTCCCGAGGTGAAATCAAGCTGGTGGGCCTCAAGGTGGTCGGCCGGCGCAGCGAGCTGAGCCACCGCGTCCCGCTGGCGTGGCTGGACCTCCTCTCTCGCCTGGATGGACTGTCCGGAGTGGTGGACCGCGACGTGTTCCATGGCTGCGTGCCGGGCAGCGACCACGAGCAACCGGGCGATGACCCCGTCTACCAGTACTGGGTCACCACCGAGGTCCGAGGACTCGACGCGGTCCCAGAAGGCCTGAAGGCCCTGACGATTCCCGCGCGCGACTACGCCATGACGCCGGTGCAGGGCACGGCGGACGCCATCAACGCGGCCTACGGCCGGCTGGCGAATTGGCTTCAATCGGAAGGCAGGCGCTCAGACCCTGCCGCCTACGTGCTGGAGCGATACGACCAGCGTCGACAGCCCGTGACCCCGCCGTACGAGCGCTTCGATTACGAACTGCTCACACCCCTGGCGCCCTGAGCGACATCTCCCAGGCACCGTCAACGAGGAGCGCGGACGCGGACACCGAGCAAGCGCCCGCGTCAAACCATGCGCACGACAACAGACGCTTGTTCGTCGGACGCGACGACACCACCGTCACAGCGCTATGCGCGAGACCTGTCCGGACGCGACGGCATGACCTGAGCCAGGGCTTCCGCCCGGGGAAGCCCTTCCACCGCGCCGAGCTTCTCCACGACACGGGCCCCGACCTCACACGCGAACGTGGCCAGCGCCACCAACTCCTCGCCGGTTGCATCGCGCAGCGCCTCAGCGCCGCCGTACCAGCGCACCAGCCCCTGCAGCAGGCCCGCGACGAAACCATCGCCAGCGCCGGTGGTGTCGACGACGCGTGTCTGCGGCGCCGCGACGTGGATGCGCTCCCCTTCCACAGCAGCAGCGCGCCACGCTCGCCCAGCGTCACCACGGGCAGCGGCACGCCCATCGCGGCCAGTCGCGTCAGCGCTTCGTGGGGCACCTCCGTCCCCGTGACGAAGCCAATCTCCTCCTCGGAGAGCTTCACCACGGTGCACAGCGGCAGCATCCGCGCCAGCAGGCCCTTCAGGAGAGACGTGTCCTCCCACGCGTGCAGCCGCAAGTTGGGGTCACAGCTCACGATGAGCCCCGCGTCTCGCGCCAGCCCCAGCATCCGCACCGCGGCCTCCTGCGCCTCCGGCCACTGGAGCGAGTTGGAGCCACAGTGCACCGCCTTCGCCCCCAACAGGAACGCCGCGTCGACATCCTCCTGTCCCAGCAGGAACTCCGCGGAGCGTGTCCGGAAGAAGGTGAAGCTGCGCTCGCCCTTCCCATCCAGGGAGATGAACACCAGCCCGGTGCGAGCCTCCGCCGTCTGGCGCAGGTGACTCACGTCCACGCCTTCCGCCGCCAATCGCTCGCGAAGGAAGTGCCCGAACTCATCCGCGCCCACCACGCCCAGCATGGCCGGACGCAGCCCCAACCGGGCCAGCCCCACCGCGACATTCGCCGGCGAGCCACCGGGGCACGGATGCCACGCGGGGACGTCGCGCACGCGGTGCCCTGAAGCCGCCGGGAGGAAGTCCACCAACGTCTCGCCAAAGCACACGACATCCAGCGGCGGCATGAGCCCCTCGCTTCCGAACTTCGTCAATCCAGGCCCACCTGGGCCATGAAGTCCACGCTCTTGAGGCGACGACCCAGGTGGTGGGCAATGAAGACGTTGAGCAGGCCGCGAGCACGCGCGCGCAGATCCGGCGGCAGCGGCGTGCGCGCCCTTCCTGGAGCGCGCGCAGGCCTGACAGCAGCGCCACCGGCACCGCCACGGACTCGCGAGCCCGGGCTCCACACGGCTCACACACCGCGCCGCCATGGGCCTGGTCGAAACGAGGCCGCTCGCCCGGAGCGCCGCCACACAGCGAGCACGAATCAAACCGAGGCATCAACCCCGCGTGCGCCAGCGCGGACAGCTCGAAAGCCAAGAGCGATGTGGGCCCGGCCTCCTTCGCGTCCAGTCGCGTCAGGTACGACTCCAGCAGGGCGAACAGCTCCGGCTGCGGCTCATGGTCCCGCGTCAGCTCGCGGCACAGCTCCACCGCGTACAAGGCCCGGGCAATCAGGGACAGGTCCTCGCGCGCCGCATAGAAGCCCGCGACGATGTCCGTGCCGTCCAGCCGCACCGTGCTGCCGCGCGTCTCCACGATGTGCACGCGAAGCCGCATGAACGGCTCCAGCGCGCCGGCGAAGCGCCGCTTGCTCTTGCGTGCGCCCGCGGCGAAGGCCGTCAGCTTCCCATGCTCGCGCGTCAGCAAGGTGACGAGCCGGTCGGACTCGCCATAGTCCACCGAGGACAGCACGAGCGCGTCGTCGTCGTATCGCTCCATGGAGATGCTTCAACGCGCGAGCGGATTGGGAAGCTTTCCGCTCAGCACCAGGAACAGGTACACGCCCAGGAGCAGGGCCGCCAGCAGCACGGACAGCCCCACGTAGGCCCGCTTGCGCCGCTCCTGCTCCAACTGCACGGGAGATGGCGCCGGGATGGACTTGTCCACCTCCTCGTAGCGCAGCACAGCCTCTTCCGGAGACATGCCGATGACCTGCGCGTACGCGCGGATGTAGTTCACCACGAAGATGCGCGAGGGCAGCCGTTCCACCTGACCGGCCTCGAGCGCGGTGATGAGCGTGGGAGGAATCTTGGTCTCCCGCGCGACGTCGTCACGCGAGAGCCCTCGGAGCTCTCGCTGCTGGCTCAGGTATTTGCCGAAATCGACGTGGTCCACGGGTCCCCAGATACCCAACGCGCTAGAGCTTTTCCAGCAGCCTCCGGCAGTCGTCCTTCAGCACCTGTTCACCAGCTTTCGCCTTGGTCTCACAGGTGGCGAAGGCTGCCTTTGCCGCATCGACCTGCCCCAGCTTCGCCTGGCAGACGCCCTCACGCATGTACGCTTCCGCCACATCCGGGCAATTCTCGCGGTAGTGCGTGAACTGGCGGCACGCCTCGGAGGTGCGCCCCGTCTCGTCGTAGATGAGGCCCAGGTTCTTGTAGCCCAAACAGAAGTTGGGGTTGGTCGTCACCGCGGCCTTGATGCTCTCCACCGCGCGGTCCGGCTCGCCCTTCTTGTAGTACGCCCACCCCAGGTTCCCCTGGGCGATGAAGGGCGTCGGGTAGAGCATGTCGTTGAGGACCAGCTCATAGAGCTTGATGGCGTCGTCGTAGCGGCCCTGGTCCAGGTGCACGTTGGCGAGGTTGGTGCGCGCCTCGGAGAAGTCGGGGCGAACCTCCAGCGCCTTGGTGTAGTGCTTGACGGCCTCGTCGGGACGGCGAAACGCCAGGTGCAGCAGGATGCCCATGGCGTTGTTCGCGTCGGGGTAGTCCGGGTCGTTCTTCAGCGACACCTGCAGCTCGCGCAGCGCCTCTTGGAGCTCGCCGGCCTGCTGGGCCTGCAATGCCAGGTCGTAGTGAATCTCGGCGCTCCGCTTCTCCTTCTCCGTGGGCGTGTGGGAGCAACCGGAGGACACCAGCAGCAGCGCGAGCGAACAGGACGCGTTGGAAAGGCGGAACATGGGGAGCGACTCTCGACGAGGGTGAGGGGGCGGTGACTCAGAAGGCGGCCAGGAAGCGGCCCAGGGTGGTCGTGACGTTCTTCTTCTCCTCGGCGCGCGCCACCACGGCGGGCACGAGCGTCGGGTCCTTGAAGAACACCGGCAACGTCTTGAGCTGCTCGTCCTGCTGCTCGGGGGCCATCGCGCGCCAGTTGGCGTCGTCCATCATGAACCCGAGCGACTCCACGAAGGCCAGCGCGTCCCCCTCGTCATCGCGGTACTCATCCGCTGACACGTTGCGCCGGCCGGACAGGTACACCGCGCAGTCCGCGGCCTCCGCCAGGTACAGGTACACGAAGACAGCCGCGGTCCCCTGCCCTCCCCGGAGGCCCACGACAAAGGCCTGCGCCGGGCCGGCCTGCTTGCCCGGAATGGCCACGTGCGGCGCGTTGAGGGAGGTATGCAGCGCCAGGATTTGCTCCCGCGTGGCGGGCAGCCCGCGGTAGCGCTCGTCGAGGTTGAACACGGTTGTCTCCGTTACCCGAAGCCCCACACCCGTCAGCGCGTGGTGAGGGTGAACTCCTGCGTCGCATCCTGCGTGTCCGCCGCCGTCTTCTGGAAGCGGAGGATGGGATTGTCGATCATCACGTTCCCGCCGCCCTCGTTGCCCTCGCCAATAATGACCCGAAACACGTGGGCAGGCGAACTGCTGCGCGCGTCCCCGGCGTTTCCCTTCCGGGCGATGAACGTCACCTTGTTCGCCCCCGGCCGCAGGTTGCGGGTGATGTCCACCACCACCTGGTCCTCGTTGCCTCGCAGCTTGCGCAGCCACGTGGAATTAATGAACACGTCGATGTCGTACCCCGTCATCCCCGGCACCGTCTGCTCCGTCACCAGCCAGTAGCGCTGGGTGAGGCGCCCGGGGGCCGAGGGCGCGCCGCGCCTGCTGCGCCGCGGGAGGCTCCTTCGCGGCGGGGGCGGCCGGCCCCGGGGCGGCGGGCGCCGGTGCCTGGGGTGACGCGGCGGGGGCCGGAGGCGTCACCGCCGTCACACGGGCCGCGTAGCCCGGCGCGTCGATGTGCACGTTCCCGGCCTCGTCGATGCGGACGGTGGCCTTCTCGAACTTCTGGTTGGTGACGCCGTCAATCTTGACGCCGTTGAGGAAGACGGAGCCAGCGTGCGCCCCGAACGGGGCCAGGGCCAGGGCGGCGGCGAGCGCGGCGCTGGGGAACAGGGGGTTCTTCATGCGGGTCACTCCTGAGAATCTCCAACAGTCCCGGGCACTTGGAACGCTTAGCGCACCCGGCGGGACGGAACAAGGCGCGCATACACCCCGTTGGAGCGTCCCAGTCGCCCGGAGATTCACCCCACCCACTCAGGGCATGGGCTCGGGAGGCACCTCGCGCTGCGCCAAGGCCCAGTCTCCGCCCAGCCCGTGGCCCTCACGGAAGCGCCGGAAGTCCCGGCGGACCGCGCGCGGATAGCGCCGGAAGCGCTCCAGTTCGCCCTGCTTGATGGCGTTGCGGATGCGGGTGGGGCCGGCGTTGTAGGCCATCAGGGCCAGGTCCCCACCGAAGCGCTCCTGTAACGAGCGCAGGTAGCGGATGCCCAGCCGCACGCAGAGCGCGGTGTCCGCGGTCACTTCCTCGCGGGACAGGCGCAGTCCTTCCTTCTCCGCCAGGAAGTGCAGCGTGCTCGGTTTGATCTGCATCAACCCACGCGCGCCCTTCACGGAGACGGCATCTTCCGTGAAGTCCGACTCCACGTCGATGATGGCCAGGATCAGCAGCGGATCATACGCGAGCCGCCCGGCCTCCTCGGCGATGGCCTGGATGAGCTGCCGGCGCAGCGTCAGGCCCAGGTCCGGGGCCCGGCGCGCCAGCACCGCGTCGATGAGCGACGCCTCGGGGGAGATGACCTCCGCCGCCACGACGCCCGGGACGACGGGCTGCACCGGCCGCTCCTCCAGCAGCGGCACCAGCCGCGCCGACACGACAAGCGCCGCCCCCGCGAGCAGCGGGAGCCGGGAACAACCCGAGCTGAAGGCGTGGAGACGTTCGAAGAGCCGCGTACCGAAAGACCTCCCGCCCGAAGGGGCGGGAGCTTTCACTTCCGGTGCTCCAGGGCCTGGATGCGCTCGGCCAGCTTGTCCAGCCGGGTTCCAAACGCCGCCAGTTCCTCGCGGCGGGGCAGCTTCATCTTCATCAGGGCCTGGCGAACCCGCTCTTCCACGTTGTGCTCCAGGTCCTTGCGGTGGCCCACCAGCCGCTCACTGAACTCCCGGGCCTGGCGCTTCACCTCGTCCTGGCTCCAACCCGCCACCGCGGCCACGCGCTGCACGGCCCGTGAGGCTTCTTCCTCGGCCGTGTTCACCGCCAGCAGGGCCTGGCTCCAGAGACGCTCGAACGTCTCCGTCACGGAGTGCTTCTCTCGGGGGGCCTCGGGCTTGTTGTCCATGGGGTCTCTCCGGGAGGTGTACAGGCCAGACGTTCAGGCCCGACCCGGTCGGGGAACGGCCGAAATAAGCACACCCCCGACGTGAAGGGAACGACGGCGATGTGCCTCCCCCTTCTCTTTCGTACTCGGAGAAAGGGAGAGGCCACACTGCCTGTCGGGATTCGACGGGACTTCAGGCGCGCGGCGAGGACGCGGGGCTGCTTGCGGGCTTCGCGCCGTTCACCCGACGGACGGGCTTCAGCAGCGAGTCCACCTTGCGGGACAGCTTCGCCAGCTCCTTGTTGAGGTCCTTCAGCTGCGCCTGGCTGGCCACGCCCACGGCCTCGACGACGCGCGTCTGGATACCGTCAAAGCGCTTGCGCAGCTCGGTGCCCGCGGCGTCCACGCGCCGGCTCAGCTCGGTGCTGGCCTCGTTGGCGCGCTTGCTCAGCTCCTGCACGCGGGGGTCCGTCAGCAGCTCACCGGCCTGGAACTTCGCCCACAGCGCCTGGGCCTCCTTGGCGGCCTCCTGCCCACGGGACTCCAAGGTCTTCACGACCTTGCCCGCTTCGCCTTCCAGTTCCTCGATGCGCTTCTGCGCCTGGGAAATCTGGGCCTTCAGAAAGCTCTCCACATTCTGCGCCAGTCCGCTCTTCGCAGCGGCCTCGGAGCTCTGAACTTCGTTCTGCGTCGCCTCGGTCTCGGTCTTCGTCGTGGCCATACCGTCCTCCCCTATCCCGGCTTTCGCCGGGCGGTAACCAGGTGCGTCACTACAGCGTTCAACAGTTAACGCAGCGCGCCATAAGCGTCAAGCCAACGACGAGCCCATAACGCGATTAGCCATAAACAAAGGAAAACCGCCGCCCCAGAGAAAGCTCTGGGAGCGGCGGTTGTCTTTCAGCGAACGCTTTAGGACGGCTGGGGCGCGGCTCAGGCCGCGCCGGTCGTCTGCGTGCCTACCGGGCGGGAAGGCTCGCCCAGGGGGCCGGTGTCGCCGTGAGTGGCGGCCAGGGCGGCCTCCATCTCGTTGACCTCGTCGGTGGGGCTCTCCACCGCGATGTCCAGGTGCTTGTAGTTCGGCAGACCCGTGCCGGCGGGGATGAGCCGGCCCATGATGACGTTCTCCTTGAGGCCGCGCAGGTAGTCCACCTTGCCGTTGATGGCGGCCTCGGTGAGCACCTTGGTGGTCTCCTGGAAGGACGACGCGGAGATGAAGGACTCGGTGGAGAGCGAGGCCTTGGTGATGCCGAGCAGCAGCGGCTCGCCAACGGCGGGACGCTTGCCTTCCGACATGACCTTCTCGTTCTCCTCCTCGAACACCCACTTCTCGACCTGCTCGTCGACCAGGAAGTTGGTGTCGCCCACATCGGTGACGCGCACGCGGCGGAGCATCTGCCGCACGATGGTCTCGATGTGCTTGTCGTTGATCTTCACGCCCTGCAGTCGGTAGACCTCCTGCACTTCGTCCACCAGGTAGCGCGCGAGTTCCTTCTCGCCGAGCACCTTGAGGATGTCGTGCGGGTTGGCCGAGCCGTCCATCATCGCCTCGCCGGCCTTCACGCGGTCGCCGGAGTGGACGCTGATGTTCTTGCCCTTGGAGATCAGGTACTCCTTGGCTAGGTCCGTGCGCTGCTCGCCGTTCACCTCGGGGGTGATGATGAGCTTGCGCTTGCCCTTGGTGTCCTTGCCGAACGACACCACGCCGTCGATCTCCGCGATCGCCGCCGCGTCCTTCGGCTTGCGCGCCTCGAAGAGCTCGGCCACGCGAGGCAGACCGCCCGTGATGTCCTTGGTCTTCGTCGTCTCGCGCGGCACCTTGGCGATGACCTCGCCCGGGTGGATCTCATCGCCGTCGTTGACGGTGATGATGGAGCCCTGCGGCAGGAAGTAGCTCGCCGGGTTGCGGGAGCTGGGCAGGTCCATCATGTTGCCGTTGGCATCGCGGATGGTGACGCGCGGACGCGCCTCCGGGTCCTTGGACTCGATGACCGTCTTACGCGACAGACCGGTCACCTCGTCCAGCGCCTCGGACATCGTCACGCCTTCGATGATGTCCTCGTAGCGCACGACACCGCCGACCTCGGTCAGCAGCGGAATCGCGAACGGGTCCCACTCCGCCATGAGGACGCCCGGCTCGATGCGCTGGCCTTCCTTCACGAGGATGCGGGCACCGTAGATGACCTGGTAACGCTCGCGCTCGCGGCCCGAGTCGTCCACGACGACGATTTCGCCGTTGCGGTTCATGGCCACCAGCGTGCCGTCCGTCTTCTGCACGGTGACGAGGCCCGCGAACTTCACGCTACCCGCGTAGCGGTTCTCCAGGCTGGACTGCTCCGCGCGCCGCGTCGCCGCACCACCGATGTGGAAGGTGCGCATCGTGAGCTGGGTACCCGGCTCACCGATGGACTGCGCCGCGATGACGCCGACCGCCTCACCCACGGACACCTTGCGGCCGCGGGCCAGGTCACGGCCGTAGCACTCCACGCAGATGCCGCGCTTGGCCTGGCAGGTGAGCACCGAGCGGATCTTCACCTTGTCCATGCCGCTGTTCTCGATGCGGCGGACGCGGTCCTCGTCGATCTCCTCGTTCGCGCGCACCAGCACCTCGCCCGTCACGGGGTCGAGGATGTCATCCAGGGCCACGCGGCCCAGGATGCGCTCGCCGAGCGGCTCGATGATCTCGCCGCCCTCCACCAGGGCGCCGATGAACAGGCCGTCCATGGTGCCGCAGTCGTACTCGTTGATGATGGCGTCCTGCGCCACGTCCACGAGACGGCGGGTGAGGTAACCGGAGTTGGCCGTCTTGAGCGCCGTGTCCGCCAGACCCTTACGGGCGCCGTGCGTGGAGATGAAGTACTGCAGCACGGAGAGGCCTTCACGGAAGTTGGCCGTGATGGGCGTCTCGATGATTTCGCCGGAGGGCTTCGCCATCAGACCACGCATACCCGCCAGCTGACGGATCTGCTGGGCGCTACCACGCGCGCCCGAGTCGGCCATGATGTAGATGGGGTTGAAGGACGGCTGCTTGCGCGTCTCGCGCTTGCCGTCGCGGTCCCCGGACGTCTCCTCCTGGGAGATCTGCTGCATCATCTCCTGGGCGACCTTCTCGGTGATCTCCGCCCAGATATCGATGACCTTGTTGTAGCGCTCGCCGTCGGTGATGAGACCCTCGAGGTACTGGTTCTCGATCTCCGACACCACCGCGCGCGCCTCGTCCAGGAACACCTGCTTCTTCGCAGGGATGATCATGTCCTTGAGCGCGATGGAGATACCGGCGCGGGTGGCGTTGTAGTAGCCGAGGCTGCGCACGCGGTCCGCGAGCAGCACCGTCTCCTTCTCACCCGTGAGGCGGTAGCAGAGGTCGATGAGGCCGCCGAGCGACTTCTTGTCGAGCACCTTGTTGATGGCGTCGAAGCCCACCGCGCGGGGGACGACCTCCCAGAGGAGGACGCGGCCGACGGTGGTCTCCTTGCGCTTGCCGTCGATGCGGCAGACGACCTTCGCCTGGAGGTGCACTTCACCGTGGTCGTACGCGGCACGCACCTCGTCCGGCGAGGCGAACACGCGGCCCTCGCCGTTGGCGAACTCGCGGGCGCGGGTCATGTAGTAGATGCCGAGCACCATGTCCTGCGTCGGGACGATGATGGGCTTGCCGTTCGCGGGGCTGAGGATGTTGTTCGTCGACATCATCAGCACGCGGGCCTCCATCTGAGCCTCGATGGAGAGCGGCACGTGCACGGCCATCTGGTCGCCGTCGAAGTCGGCGTTGAAGGCGGCGCACACCAGCGGGTGAAGCTGGATGGCCTTGCCTTCAATCAGCACGGGCTCGAAGGCCTGCATGCCCAGACGGTGCAGCGTGGGCGCGCGGTTGAGGAGCACCGGGTGCTCGCGGATGACGTCCTCGAGGATGTCCCAGACCTCGGGACGCTCCTTCTCCACCATCTTCTTCGCGGACTTGATGGTGGTGACGTAACCCTTCTCTTCGAGCTTGTTGTAGATGAACGGCTTGAAGAGCTCGAGCGCCATGATCTTCGGCAGACCGCACTGGTGCAGGCGCAGCTCGGGGCCCACCACGATGACGGAGCGGCCCGAGTAGTCCACGCGCTTGCCGAGCAGGTTCTGGCGGAACCGGCCCTGCTTGCCCTTGAGCATGTCGGACAGCGACTTCAGCGGGCGCTTGTTGGGGCCCGTGATGGTCTTCCCGCGACGGCCGTTGTCGAACAGCGCGTCCACGGCCTCCTGCAGCATCCGCTTCTCGTTGCGGATGATGATGTCCGGAGCGTTCAGCTCCTGGAGGCGCTTCAGACGGTTGTTGCGGTTGATGACGCGGCGGTACAGGTCGTTCAGGTCGGAGGTCGCGAAGCGGCCACCGTCCAGGGGAACGAGCGGACGCAGGTCCGGCGGAATCACCGGAATCACGTCCAGCATCATCCACTCCGGCTTGTTGCCAGAGACGCGGAACGCCTCGGCCACCTTCAGGCGCTTGGCGTACTTCTTCCGCTTCGCCTCGCTGGTGGTCTCGCGCATGTCCTTGCGCAGCTCTTCGGACAGCTTCTCCACGTCCAGCGACTTGAGCATCTCGCGGACGGCCTCGCCGCCCATGCCCGTGGTGAAGGAGTCCTCACCGTGCTCCTGGTAGAGCCGGTGCATCTTGTCCTCGCTGATGAGCTCGCCCTTCTGCAGCGGCGTCGCCTTCGGATCGAGGACGATGTAGCTCTCGCAGTAGAGGACCTTCTCCAGCTCCTTCAGCGTGATGTCGAGCAGGTTGCCGATGCGGCTCGGCAGCGACTTGAGGAACCAGATGTGGGCCACCGGCGTGGCCAGGGTGATGTGGCCCAGGCGCTCACGGCGCACCTTGGACTGGATGACCTCCACGCCGCACTTCTCGCACACTACGCCGCGGTGCTTCATGCGCTTGTACTTGCCGCAGTTGCACTCGTAGTCCTTCACCGGCCCGAAGATGCGGGCGCAGAAGAGCCCGTCCCGCTCCGGCTTGAACGTGCGGTAGTTGATCGTCTCCGGCTTCTTCACCTCGCCATGGGACCACTGGCGAATCTTGTCGGGCGACGCCAGCGCAATGCGGATGGCGTTGAACGACAGCGGGTCCTTCGGCTTCTCGAAGAAGTTGAAAATGTCCTTCACGTTGCCTCCGAAATCTCGTTGGGCGCCCCCACATCCAAGGGGGGCCGCCAGCTGATTCGGGCCCCCGCCCCGTTCCGGCCGCGCCCGCCCCTATCGGGACGGCGGGCGGCCGGTCAGGCGGGCGCTCCGTGCAATCAGGCCTCGGTTCCCGTCTTGCGCTCCTCGCCGTCACCACCGCCGAGGAAGTCGCCTCCGAAGCTGCGCTGCCGCTCCGGCGGGGCGCTCTCCAGCAGCTCCACGTCGAGCGCGAGCGACTGGAGTTCCTTGAGGAGCACGTTGAACGACTCGGGCAGGCCGCTCTCCAGGACGTTGTCGCCCTTGACGATGGCCTCGTACATGCGCGTGCGGCCCACCACGTCGTCCGACTTGACGGTGAGGAACTCCTGCAGCGTGTACGCCGCGCCGTAGGCCTCCATCGCCCAGACTTCCATCTCGCCCAGACGCTGACCGCCGAACTGCGCCTTGCCGCCCAGCGGCTGCTGCGTGACGAGCGAGTAGGGCCCGATGGAGCGGGCGTGGATCTTCTCGTCCACCAGGTGGTGCAGCTTCAGCATGTACATGACGCCCACGGTGACGTTCTGGTCGAACGGCTCACCGGTGCGCCCGTCGAAGAGCACCATCTGGCCCGAGCGGGGCAGCTGACCCTCGTCCAGCAGGGCGTGGATCTCCGTCTCCTGTGCGCCGTCGAAGACGGGCGTGGCGACGTGGATGCCCCGCTTGGAGCGGAGGCACAGCTGCTTGATCTCCTCGTCGTCGAGCTTGTCGAGGAACTCGCCGAACGCCGGGTCGCTGTAGATGACCTTGAGGCGCTCCTTGATGGCGTCCGAGCTCCAGTTGGCCTCGACGTAGCGCTGCAGCGCTTCGCCGGTGCCCTTGGCGGCCCAGCCCAGGTGCGTCTCGAGGATCTGCCCGATGTTCATGCGCGAGGGCACGCCCAGCGGGTTGAGGACGATGTCCACCGGACGCCCGTCCTCCAGGTACGGCATGTCCTCCTCGGGGAGGATGCGGGACACGACGCCCTTGTTTCCGTGGCGGCCGGCCATCTTGTCGCCCACGGCCAGCTTGCGCTTGATGGCGACGTACACCTTCACCATCTTGATGACGCCCGGCGGCAGCTCGTCGCCCTTCTTGATGCGGGCGATCTTCTCGCCGAAGGCCAGCTTCACGGCCTCCTTCGTCTCCTCCAGGTTGCGGAGGATGTCGCGCAGGCGCGAGTCCAGCGGGTCGCCGACGGAGATCTCACCCCAGTACTTGTAGGGCACCGTGGACAGCAGCTCGTCGTCGAGGATGTCCCCCTTCTTCAGGAGGATCTTCCCCTTGTCGTCCACGAGCTTGCCCTGGACCTCCTTGGTGCGCACCAGGCCGCGGATGCGGCCGAACGCGCTGTCCTGGAGGACCTTGATCTCGTCGTTCTGGTCCTTGAGGAGCTTCGCCTCCTCCATGGACTCGATCTGCTTGGCGCGCTCGTCCTTCTCCACGCCCTTGCGGCTGAACACCTTGGCGTTGATGACGGTGCCCACCACGCCCGGCGGGACGCGCAGCGAGCTGTCACGCACGTCGCCGGCCTTCTCGCCGAAGATGGCGCGCAGCAGCTTCTCTTCGGGAGACAGCTGCGTCTCGCCCTTCGGGGTGATCTTGCCCACCAGCACGTCGCCGGGCTTCACCTCGGCGCCGATGCGGATGATGCCGCTCTCGTCGAGGTCCTTGAGGGCCTCCTCACCCACGTTCGGGATGTCGCGGGTGATCTCCTCCTTGCCCAGCTTGGTGTCGCGCGCGATGCACTCGAACTCCTCGATGTGGATCGACGTGAAGACGTCGTCCTTGAGGATGCGCTCGCTGATGAGGATGGAGTCCTCGAAGTTGTAGCCCTGCCACGGCATGAACGCGACGACCACGTTCTGGCCTAGCGCCAGCTCGCCCGTCTCGGTGGCCGGACCGTCGGCGATGACGTCACCCTTCTTCACCCGGTCGCCCTTGCTGATGATGGGCTTCTGGTTGAGGCAGGTGTTCTGGTTGGAGCGCTGGTACTTGAGCAGGTTGTAGATGTCGACCTCGCTCGTGACATCGCTCAGCGAGGCCGGCACGTCCGCCTTCACCACGATGCGGCCGGCGTCCACGCTCTCCACGATGCCGTCGCGCCGGGCCACGCAGGTGACGCCGGAGTCGCGGGCGACGATGGACTCGATGCCCGTGCCCACCAGCGGCGCCGCGGTGCGCAGCAGCGGAACGGCCTGGCGCTGCATGTTGGAGCCCATGAGCGCGCGGTTGGCGTCGTCGTTCTCCAGGAACGGGATGAGCGACGCGGCCACCGACACCAGCTGCTTCGGGGACACGTCCATCAGGTCCACGTCCTCGGCGCGAGCCTGGACGAACTCACCACCGCGGCGGCTGGACACCAGCGCGTTGGCGAACTTGCCCTTCTTGTCCGTCTCCGCGTTCGCCTGGGCGATCGTGTGCTTCTCCTCCTCGAGGGCGGAGTAGAAGGCCACGTCGGTCGTCACCACGCCCGCCTCGACCTTGCGGTAAGGCGTCTCGACGAAGCCGAACTCATTGACGCGCGCGTAGGTGGACAGCGACGCGATGAGGCCGATGTTCGGACCTTCCGGCGTCTCGATGGGGCAGATACGGCCATAGTGCGTCGGGTGCACGTCGCGCACCTCGAAGCCCGCGCGCTCGCGCGTGAGGCCGCCGGGCCCGAGCGCCGACAGACGCCGCTTGTGCGTGACCTCGGACAGGGGGTTCGTCTGGTCCATGAACTGCGACAGCTGGCTGGACCCGAAGAACTCCTTGATGACCGCGGTGACGGGCTTGGCGTTGATGAGATCGTGCGGCATGAGCGTCTCGATCTCCTGGAGGCTCATGCGCTCCTTGATCGCCCGCTCCATGCGCACCAGGCCGATGCGGTACTGGTTCTCCAGCAGCTCGCCCACCGCGCGGACGCGGCGGTTGCCCAGGTGGTCGATGTCGTCGATGGTCCCCTTGCCGTTCTTCAGATCGATCAGGTAGCGGATCACCTCGAGGATGTCCCGCTTGGTGAGGATCTGCCCGTCGAGCGGCTCCTCGAGGCCGAACTTGAAGTTCAGCTTGAGGCGGCCGACCTTGGAGAGGTCGTAGCGCTCCGGGTTGAAGAACAGGTTGGTGAACAGGTTGATGGCCGTCTCCGGCGTCGGCGGATCGCCAGGACGCAGGCGGCGGTAGATCTCCATGATGGACTGCTCGGGGGTCTCGAGCTTGTCCAGCATCAACGTCTCACGCAGGTACGGACCCACGTTGAGGTTGTCGATGAAGAGGACCTTGAACTCCTTGATGCCGTGCTTGAGGAGCTCGTCGACCTTCTCCTGGGTGACTTCCTCATTGCACTCGAGGAGCACCACGCCGTTGGTCTCTTCGACCACGTCGTAGGCGGACACCTTGGTGAAGAGCTCGTCCGCATCGATCGGGAGCGTCTTCATCTTCGCCGCTTCGAGCTTCTTGATGGCGGCGCGGGTGAACTTGCGGTTCTTCTTGACGATCAGCTCGCCCGTCTTCGCCTTGATGTCGCGGGTCGCGCGCTGACCAGGCAGCAGCTCGAGCTCGACGCTCTTCTCGAACTCCTCCGCGCTGTGGAGGTAGATCGTCTCCGTCGCGTAGTAGTAGTTGAGGATCTCCTCGGTGGAGCCCTTGAACTCCAGCGGGTTCTTCTTCGCGGTGTCCGGGACGGCGCCGAGCGCGCGGATGAGCACCGTGGCCGGCAGCTTGCGGCGGCGGTCGATGCGCACGTACAGCAGGTCCTTGTGGTCGAACTCGAAGTCGATCCACGAACCGCGGTAGGGAATGATGCGGGCGTTGTAGAGCAGCTTGCCAGACGAGTGGCTCTTGCCCTTGTCGTGGTCGAAGAAGGCACCTGGGCTTCGGTGCAGCTGACTGACGACGACGCGCTCGGTACCGTTGATGATGAAGGTGCCGTTCTGGGTCATCAGCGGGATTTCGCCGAAGTAGACTTCCTGCTCCTTCACGTCGCGGATGGACTGGGCGCCGGTCTCCTCGTCCTTGTCCCACACGACCAGGCGCACGACCACCTTGATGGGCGCCGAATACGTCATGCCACGCTGGTGGCACTCATCCACGTCGTACTTCGGGCGCTCCAGGTGATAGCTCACGAACTCCAGCGAGGAGGTCTCGTTGAAGTCGCGGATAGGGAACACCGACTTGAAGACGCCCTGAAGACCGAGGTCCTCGCGCTTGTCGGCGGCAATGTCCGCCTGGAGGAACTTCTCGTAGGACTGCTTCTGGATGTTGATAAGATTGGGAATGTCGATGATCTTCGCGATCTTCGCGAAGGTCTTCCGCACGCGGAAATTGTTCTGGATCTGCGTCGGCATTCTGGCTCCGGGGACGACTGCTCGGGCGGGCAAACTTCAGTAACGCGCGGCGGCGCCGGGAAATTTGCAACGGTCAAATGGGCAAAGCCGGCGCCCCCACTCAGGGAGCGCCGGCCTGCACATCCGGTCAGGAGGCTGCCCGAAATTTCCCGGAAAACCGGACAGTCCCTGTAGAAACTACTTGATGTCGACGGTCGCACCAGCCGCGGTGAGCTGGTCCTTGATCTTCTTGGCGTCGTCCTTGTTGACGCCTTCCTTGACGTTCTTCGGAGCGCCCTCGACCAGGTCCTTGGCCTCCTTCAGGCCCAGGCCGGTGATCGCGCGGATCTCCTTGATGACGTTGATCTTGTTGGCGCCGGCGTTGGCCAGCACCACCGTGAACTCCGTCTTCTCCTCGACAGGAGCGGCGGCGGCGGCCGGGCCCGCGGCAACGGCCACGGCGGCGGCGGAGACGCCCCACTTGCTCTCGAGCTGCTTCACGAGCTCGGCCGCCTCGAGGACGGTCAGGGAGGAGAGCTGGTCAACAATCGCGTTCAGGTCAGCCATTGAAATGTGTCCTTCTGGTTTCGACTAACGGCCAACTCCCCCTTTGGAGAGTTCCGGCCGGAGAGGTTGCGGTAGAAAAACTTCTCGAACAGATGAGGGCTTCTCAGCCCTGCGCCTTGTCCGCGTTGGCCTGGACGACTCGGGCGAGCTGCGAACCCGGAGCCGCGATGGTCCGAACCAGCTTGCTCGCGGGCTGGCTGATGACGCCCAGCAGCTGCGCGCGAAGCTCGGGCAGACCCGGCAGCTTCGCCAGGGCCTTCACGCCGGCGACGTCGACCTTGCGGCCTTCGACGACGGCGGTGCGGATCTTGATCTTGTCCTCGATGTCCTTCGCGAACTCGACCAGGATCTTCGCGGGAGCCACCACGTCGCCGTAGCTGATGCACAGGGCCACGGGGCCCGTGAAGTCATCAGCGATGACCGACACGGACGTGCCCTGCGCGGCACGGCGCGCCAGCGTGTTCTTGATGACCTTGTACTCGACGTTGCCCTCGCGGAACTTCTTGCGGAGCTTGGTCACCGTCTCCACGTCCACCTTGGTGAACTCGGCGACGACGGCGGAGGTCGTCCTCGAGAACTTCTCGTGGAGCTCCTTGATCATCTCTTCCTTCTCGCTCTTCAGCACTTTGACTCACCTCCTTACTGGGCCCGCCTTTTCAGGACGGGCGTGATGCCTGGGCCAAAGTGGCAGAGCGAGAGGAGCCTCCGAGAGGCACCACACCGCACCTCCAGTCTCGGCAGGGCTGACCTTGCGGTCGTTTGAACCAGGGGTCGAAGGTGCCGTCCGGCCGGTTGCCCGGCTGCCAACGGAACATGCATCCTCTTCGCCCAGGTCCCTGCTGTCATGAACCAGGTGTCGGGACGCCGCGCCTCACGACGTGGCGCCCCAATTGCAAAAGCCGGGGGCCTATACCCCCGGCTTCAGCAAAGATCCAGAACTTTCGAACCTGTGACGTCAGACAGGCGACAACCCTGACCCGTAGTCAGGGCTGCGTCCTCCTGTCCGTGCGACCGGACGGCGATTAGCCGTGGCGCATCTTGATCTCCATGGTGTCGAGCTTGATGCCCGGCCCCATGGAGGACGAGATGGCGATACCCTGGAGGTACACGCCCTTCGCGGCGGCCGGCTTCAGCTTCATCACCAGGTCCACCAGCGCGTTGAAGTTCGCCTCGAGCTTCTCGACCTCGAAGGAGGACTTGCCCAGCTTCGCGTGGACGATACCGGCCTTCTCGGCGCGGAAGTCGACCTTACCACCCTTGGCGTCGCGAATGGCCTTCGCGACATCCATGGTCACCGTGCCGACCTTCGGGTTCGGCATCAGGCCACGGGGACCGAGCACCTTACCGAGGCGACCGACGACACCCATCATGTCCGGGGTGGCGATGACGGTGTCGAAATCGAGGAAGCCCTCCTCGATGCGCTTCTGGAGGTCCTCGGCGCCGACCACGTCCGCGCCGGCGTTGGTCGCGTCGGTGGCCTTCTCACCCTTGGCGAACACGGCCACGCGCACGGTGGCGCCGGTGCCGTGCGGGAGCACCACGGCGCCACGGACCATCTGGTCCGCGTGCTTCGGGTCCACGCCCAGATTGATGGAGACGTCGACCGTCTGGTCGTACTTGGTGGAGCGAGCCTCCACCGTCTTCTTCAGGAGCTGAAAGCCCTCGGCGACGGC
Organism: Myxococcus sp. MxC21-1; assembly: GCF_032612255.1. NCBI lineage: Bacteria > Pseudomonadati > Myxococcota > Myxococcia > Myxococcales > Myxococcaceae > Myxococcus > Myxococcus sp. MxC21-1. The sequence continues at coordinate 3,504,218 of NZ_CP123278.1, read as the reverse complement.
GTAGCGCTTATCGCGGTCAACCAGAGCGGCGGCCGCACGGAACTTCTTCCCAGTCTTAGCCATGACAGAAATCCTTGTCGTGAGTGGGTGCGCGGCGGCCTAGCCGACGACGTCGATGCCCATGGAGCGTGCGGTGCCAGCAATGGTGCTCATGCAGGCCTCGAGCGACGCGGCGGTGGTGTCCTGGATCTTCTTCTTCGCGATTTCCTCGAGCTGAGCGCGGGTGATCTGCCCGACCTTCTCCTTGCCCGGCTTCTTCGCGCCCGAACCCTTCTTCTTCTCCGTGTGGAGACCCGCGGCCTTCTTGATGAGGACGGCGGCGGGAGGGGTCTTCAGGATGAAGGTGAAGGAGCGGTCCGCATACACGGTGATGACCACCGGGATGATGAGACCTTCCTTGGCTTCCGCCTGGGTCTTCGCGTTGAACTGCTTGCAGAACTCCATGATGTTCACGCCCTGCTGACCGAGCGCGGGGCCGATCGGCGGAGCGGGGTTCGCCTTGCCGGCGGGGATCTGCAGCTTGACCTGACCTGTGATCTTCTTCATCGAACGACAACTGCCTTTCGAGTGGGTGGTGCGAGCGGGCTACCAGACGGGGAAGCCCTCCCACCCATGAGTCCGGCCCCAATACGGGGACCAGAAATGCGAACGCCGCGCACGCCATACAGGGGTGCACGGCGCGGCATCAACTGCTAGCCGGTGGTCTTCTCCACCTGCATGAAGTCCAGCTCCACCGGTGTAGCACGGCCGAAGATGCTGACCAGCACCTTCACCCTGCCCTTCTCCGCATTGACCTCTTCCACGGTACCGTTGAAGTTCGCGAACGGACCGTCGATGACGCGCACCGTGTCGCCGTCGTCGAACTGCACCTTGGGCTTCGGCTTGAGCGTGCCTTCGGAAATCTGCGACGTCAGCCGCGCCACTTCCTGGTCGGAGATGGGCAACGGATTCTGGTGCTGCGCCGTTCCCGGGAAACCGGTGATCTTCGGCGTGTTCTTCACCAGGTGGAGCGTCCGGTCGTTCAGCTCCATCTGCACGAAGATGTAGCCGGGGAAGAACTTGCGGCGAGAGGTCTTCTTCTCGCCCTTCACCATTTCGACGACCTGTTCCATCGGAATCAGGATTTCACCGAACTGGTCCTGAAGGCCCTCCAGACGGACCTTCTCTTCCAGGCTCTTCTTCGCCTGGTTCTCGAAGTTCGAGTAGGTGTGGACCACGTACCATTTCATCGCCATTACAGCTTCCCCCACATGGCCGGCAGCCACTCCACCATCAGGTTGTAGGCGGCGGTATCGATGCAGAAGAGGATGACGGCGGCAACCAGGGACGCCACGACGACGGCCATGGTCGACGCCTTGGTCTCCGACCAGGTGGGCCAGGTGACCTTCATCAACTCCGAAGCCACATCGATGGACAGCGCATGGGTGCGCGGGTGGAAGTACGCCCCCACAGCCAGTCCCACGGCCAGCACGTAGCCCACCAGGGTGGACACCTTCCAGTCCAAGCCCTCGATGAGGACCGGGTCGCTCCAGCTGAATCGCGCCCACAGCAATCCGAGCAGACGCTCCAGGAAGAGGGCCAGGACGATGCCGACGAGAAGATAGAAGATGACCACGAGCCGCTTCGGATCCATCGCCGAGCGGTTAGCCTGCTGGCTGGCCTCTGATGCCGTCGCCATGGTGCCTCACGAGGTACTGCGGATGCGAATTCGCGAAACTGCGAAAACACAGGAACCCCCGGCACCTCCAGGTACCGGGGGCCCCGCGACTACTGAGAGTTGGCAGGCCAGGAGGGATTCGAACCCCCAACACGCGGATTTGGAGACCGCTGCTCTACCGTTGGAGCTACTGGCCTAGAACCTTCCCTGAACTACCGACCTAGACCTTACCTTCCTTGTGGTCCTGATGCTTGCGGCAACGAGGACAGAACTTGCTCAGCTCGAGCTTATCCTGGCTCTTCCGCTTGTTCTTCGTGGTCGTGTAGTTCCGCTCTTTGCACACAGTGCACTCGAGCGAAATGATGGAACGATTGCCCTTCGGCATGACCTACCTCACCAGATACGAGAGGGGAAGGCTACCACAACGCAGCCCTCCCCTCGGAATCGGGACAGTGAGCCCGGCGGCCTCACGGCCGACCCGGCATTACTCGATGATTTCCGCCACGACGCCGGCGCCCACGGTGCGGCCACCCTCGCGAACAGCGAAGCGCAGCTCCTTCTCCATGGCCACGGGGGTGATGAGCTCCACCTCGATGGCGATGTTGTCGCCCGGCATCACCATTTCAACGTTCTCCGGCAGCTTCACCGAGCCCGTCACGTCCGTGGTGCGGAAGTAGAACTGCGGGCGGTAGCCCTTGAAGAACGGGGTGTGACGACCACCCTCTTCCTTCGACAGCACGTAGATCTGCGCCTTGAACTTGGTGTGCGGGGTGATGCTGCCCGGCTTGGCCAGCACCTGGCCGCGCTCCATGTCCTCGCGCTTCAGGCCGCGCACCAGCGCGCCGATGTTGTCGCCCGCCATGCCCATGTCCAGCAGCTTGCGGAACATCTCCACGCCCGTGACGACCGTCTTCTGCGTCGGGCGCAGACCAACGACTTCCACTTCCTCGCCGACCTTGATGATACCGCGCTCGACGCGGCCCGTGGCCACCGTGCCGCGGCCGGAGATGGAGAACACGTCCTCCACCGGCATCAGGAAGGGCTTGTCCGTCGCGCGCTGCGGCGTCGGGATGTAGCTGTCCACCGCCTCCATCAGCTTCAGGATGGCCGGCTCGCCGATGTCGCTGGTGTCACCCTCCAGCGCCTTGAGCGCCGAGCCCGGGACGATGGGGATGTCATCGCCAGGGAACTCGTACTTCTTCAGCAGGTCGCGGACTTCCATCTCCACGAGCTCGCGCAGCTCGGGGTCGTCCAGCATGTCCACCTTGTTCAGGAAGACCACGATGTACGGAACGCCGACCTGGCGCGCCAGCAGGATGTGCTCACGCGTCTGCGGCATCGGGCCGTCCGCCGCCGACACCACCAGGATGGCGCCGTCCATCTGCGCCGCGCCCGTGATCATGTTCTTCACGTAGTCGGCGTGACCCGGACAGTCGACGTGGGCGTAGTGCCGGTTCGCCGTCTGGTACTCCACGTGCGAGGTGGAAATCGTGATACCGCGCTCACGCTCCTCAGGCGCCTTGTCAATCAGGTCGTACGCCAGGAACGTGGCGCCGCCCGTCTTCGCCAGCACCTTGGTGATGGCGGCCGTCAGCGACGTCTTGCCGTGGTCCACGTGTCCGATCGTGCCGATGTTCACGTGGGGCTTGTTACGCTCGAACTTCTCCTTGGCCATGACACTCCTCAAAAATAAATGGAGCCCTGAACCAGGATTGAACTGGTGACCTCATCCTTACCAAGGATGCGCTCTGCCAACTGAGCTATCAGGGCTTGGCGATGCTGTGACTACAACATTTGGAGCGGGAAATGGGATTCGAACCCACGACATTCAGCTTGGAAGGCTGACGCTCTACCAACTGAGCTATTCCCGCAATTGCCGAGTGGAGGGAGATGGATTCGAACCATCGAAGGCGTAGAGCCGGCAGATTTACAGTCTGCTCCCTTTGGCCGCTTGGGTATCCCTCCAGATATTCACTTGTCCTACCACATCCCGGGCCCTCATCCGCGGCCCCGTCCTACCTGGCCGGCGGCGGGATTTGAACCCGCGACCTACTGATTACAAATCAGTTGCTCTACCAGCTGAGCTACACCGGCACTCATCCGGCACTGCGACTGCCGCCCTACCCCGCCCCAGCGGCTCCGTCAACCACCCGTCACCGCCCTGAGAGGGGCGCCCTTCTAGAATTCCCGTTCGCCCAAGTCAAGGAGATTGATCCCAAACTTCAGCTACCGGCCGGAGACGGTGCCCCGCTGGCGGGCGACCTCGTATAGCAGAATGCCGGCCGAAACGGATGCATTCAATGAACCGACCTGTCCCGCCATCGGAATCCGGAGGCGGAAGTCGCAGTGCTTGAGCACCCCGTCCCGGACGCCTGCCCCCTCCGCCCCCACGACGAGCGCCAACGGCCCATCCAGCCGGGCGCTCCACATGGGCTCCTTCGCGTCCACGTCCGCCGCGGCGACCCACAGGCCGGCTTCCTTCAGTTCCTCCAGGGCCCGGGAGATGTTCACCACCCGCGCGATGCGGCTGTGCTCCACGGCCCCGGCAGACGCCTTGGCCACGGTGCCCGTCACCTGCACCGCCCGGTCCTTGGCAATCACCACGCCGTGGGCCCCCAGCGCATCCGCGGAGCGGATGATGGCTCCCAGGTTGTGCGGGTCCTGGATTCCGTCCAGCACGACCACCAGGGGAGGCTGTCCCAGTGCATTCGCGGCTTCCAGGAGGTCCTCCAGCTCCGCGTACTTGAAGCCGCGCAGCTCGACCACCACGCCCTGGTGAACGCCGCCCTCCGCCAGCGTGCCCAGGCGCTCGCGCGTCACCTTCTCCACGCGAATGCCGAACTCGCGAGCACGGCTGAGCAGCTCTCCCGCCGCTCGAGCGCCGAGCTGCCCCTCCACCAGGAACAAGCGCTCCACTTCGTCCGGCCGGGCCCGAAGGGCTGCCAGGACGGGATTCACCCCGTAGACGAACCGGGAGGCTTCGCCGCCTCCGCGCTCGCCCCGGCTGGCGCGCTGGGGGGATTCTTCGCTCCCGCGCTCACCGCGGCCGCCCTTGGAAGAACGCTCACGCATGGACACTCAGAGGACCTCGACAGGAAGGGAGAAGGTCTTCTGCTGACGTGCGCAGATCTTCTCCGTGCAGATGAAGAAGACGAGCTTCGCGTCCACAGAGCCCTTGCCCGCGGCGGCCGTCGTGAAGGGGACCTCGAAGCGAGGGTCCGCGAAGGCTTGCCCCTCAGCCTTCTTCGCCACGGAGTCCGCCAGGGCCAGCTTCTCCTTGGCCGGAGTCAACTGGCTCCCCTTCACCTCAAGCTTCAACGGCGCCTCGTCGGAGACATGGGCACCCGCCTTCGTCTTGATGGCGAGGACGAAGGTCCCCTTCTCTCCCGCCTTGACCTGGGTCGAGGTCCCCTCGGTGGAGACCTCATACAGCGAGGCCGGATCCACATCCGCGGCCAGTACGGGCGCGGAGCAGGTCACTGCCGCCAGCAGGGCGGCGAGGGAGGAAAGGCGTTGGCGACGAAGCATGGGCGTCTCCTGGAAACGATGGGTGCGTATCACGCTTGAGACAGCGGGGGCCGTCTTTCTCTTCACGCGCCGCCTTCGCCGGTCCGAGCGCGGCGTCCCGTGACCTTCCGGTCCACGGGGAGCTGGGCAGGCTCAGATGACACGGGCAGGGCCGATGGAGGCGACAGGTCCGGCATGGACACGGGCGGCTCCCCCGCCACGAGCGCTTCCGCGCGGATGATGATGAGCGAGGCCAGGTCCACGCCCGTCACCGCCTCCATTTCAGGAAGCGCGGGGGAGCTGTTCACCTCGAAGACCTTGGGTTGGCCCTGCACGTCGAGCAGGTCCACCGCCGCCACTTCGAGCCCGATGAGCCGGGTGGCCTTCTCCGCGGTGGCTCGCTGGGCGGGTGACAGCTCGTGCGCCTCCAGCCGGGCCCCCTTGATGAGGGTGTGCGCCGCGCCCCGGGCGCGGGCGGCGACGAACCGCGGCCACCGCCTGCCCACCCACGACGAGCACACGGACGTCGATGCCCGTGCTCTTCACGTACTCCTGCATCACGAGATTGTGCCCCAGCCCCAGGACGGCCTCGAGCGCGGCCTCCAGCGACTGGAGGCTCTCGCACACCATGACGCCGTGCTTCTCCTGCCCTTGCAGCAGTTTGACGAGGACGGGCACGCCGCCCAGCAAGCCCACCATCTCCTTGAGGTGAGCCGCGTCGCGCGCCATCACCGTCGACGGAATGTCGATGCCGTGCGCCGAGAGCAGTTGCAGCGAGCGCATCTTGTTGCGCGACTGCGCGATGGCCTGCGCGTGGTTGACGAGCGAGACCCGCGCCAGGCCGAACTGATTCACCACGGCCAGGCCATAGTTACTGATGGACTGGGCGATGCGGGGGAGGACGACGTCCGTGGGCGCCAGCTTCTTGCGGCCGTAGTAGAGCGTGGCGCTGCGCCCATCGAGGTGCATCTGCACGCGGAGTGGGTTGAGGACCCGCACCCGGTGCCCTCTTGCGCGCGCCACCTCGACAAGTCGCCGAGTGGACGGGATGGAAGCGGAGCGCGAGAGGATCGTGGCTTTCATGAGCGGGGCGGCCGTTCCGGGGAGAGAGGGACCTATAATCCCCGCCCCTCGCCGGGTAAAGCCGCCCCGCGAACCGCTGGACTAGCGCTGACGGATGGCCCGCACTTCAATCTTCACGGGCGACTCCGGGGTGGAGGCCAGGATGCGCTCGCAGATCTGTCCCGTGAAGCGCACACCGTCGTCATTCAGCGTCCAGGTGCTGTCGCTCGATGGAGTCCGCTCGCCTTCCACGTAGACCACGAGCAGCTTGGGGTCGGTCGGGCGCTGGGGACCATCCAGCCGAATCAGGCAGGGCTCCGGGATCTTCACCGCCAGACTGATCTCCTCCAGAGCGCTGGCAAGTTCAGCCTGATTCCCGGCCTGGAAGAAGGAGCGGTTGCACAGCCCCGTGGTCGGGTTGCACGTGTCACCCTCGCCGCACGGGCGTTCCGCGCTACACGTACGTTTGAAGCCGCCCGCGCGCGCCATCGCTTCCAGCACTGCCGGCCCATCCCCCACCGCAGTCTCCGCACCAAAGCCGATCACGATGGTCTGAATGCCCTTTTCATGAAGCTCCCTTACAGCAGTCACGGAGGCATCGGTGTCCAGACATCCACGGTTGAGGTAACCACTCTGGCATTGGTTGCCCTCGATGGTGCACTTGCACAACTCCGGGTTCGCACCGCTGTTAGGGTTCGCCGCGTTGCAGTTTGGCAGGCCGTCCGTCAGGAGGATGACGAAGTTCTCCCGGTCGGGGTCCTGAAGCCCCTCAAGCCCTCCCACGAAGTTCAGACTTCCGCTGGTCGGCGTCCCCCCAAGAGGCCGCCCCTCACCACCATTGGGGATGCCCTGCAGCAGGGTGTTGATTTCATTGGCGTGCGCCAGCAGCGAATCGTCATCCTCCTGCTCGGGCAGTGTCTTGAGCAGGGCTCCAGCAGTGGAGGCACGACACAAGTCCGGAATCGACTCTCCGCCCCGCGTCTCGGGATACGTCGTCAGCGCGAAACGAACGAAACGACCGCTGTTCTCAAGGAACTGCGGAACAACCGACTGCAGCGTGGTCCAACGCGTGGGGCAAACATCGACGTTGCACGGCGCTTCGCCACCGCAGGGAACTATGCTCCCTTTGAACTCCACGTCGCAGGCAGGCGACGGATTCACCGGGTACGTCATGGACCCGGAGGTATCCACCAACAACATGATGTTGGGCTTGCTCTGACGGGCCTTGATGACCTCCTCAACCGTCGTCTGCGCGATGGCCAGCGGCTCCACCGGCTCGAAGTCGTACGTCTGACAGGCCAGGACGACGGCGCCGACGGAGAGTGCACTCAGGAGGGGCAGCTTGGAGCGCATAGGCAATGAATTCCTTCTGCTACTGGGGGACGCGGGACTTCCCGCGCGGCCGGGTTCTCCAAAGGGGGTACGGCGTGGCGACAGGTTACCGCGTCATTCCCGTCGGGCGCTACAGCATCGGCCGACTGATTCCGCGCCGTTTGGATGCCACTGCGACGTTACAGCCAGAGCGATACCTGGGCGGCCAAGAGCGGCGTACGTAGGGCCCAAGCCCACCGACTACAGGGTGAGCACCCGTGCACCCGCGGTCAGTCGCCAAATCGAGGCCATCCCCATTACTTCATCCAGGGTGCCCTCGAGCGACTCCGGTTCGTAGCCGCAGATGCGGACTGTGGTGTCGCAGGCGATCAGCCTGGCGCCCAGCGTGCGCGCTTCCGCCAGCATGTCCGGCGGCGCCAACACCCCGAGTGACTCCGCGCGTGCGAACTCCTCGTGCTCGCGCGCACTCGACGGCTGGCCGTAGGCGCCACCCACGAGCTGGCGCAGCGCATCGAAGGCGAAGACGAAGTACACCTCGTCGCCCATGGCGGCGGCGGTGATTCCCATGGTGGCGGCCTGGAAGGCCGGCTCGTACGTGGCGTGCTGTAGGAAGAAGAAGACCCGTCCGGCCATGTCGCGCCGACCATAACGGCCTTCGCATCCCGTCGCGGCACCAATGACGTATAAATTGGAGACGTCCCTCTTCTGTCCGGGAAGCCCTCATGGCGACCACCCTCCCCCCACGTCCTGGCGCCGTTTCCTCGTGGTCCCTCCGCCATCTCGCCTGGCGCCCCGTGGTGCTCGGAGGCTTCTTGCTCGCGGGATCCGGTGGACTGGCCCGTATGAGTGCTTCCGCCAGTTCGGAGCCAGCCCTCGTTACCAACGCGCCTTCGCCTGGCGCCGACGTCCATGCCCAGGTGGTCGCACTTCTCGATGCGACGACGCGGACTGGCACCCCATCAGATGATGCATGGAAGCGCCTGGGGCCGGGAGCGGCGCCTGTCCTGTCGGCGCTCGTCGTGGACAAGGGCACCCCTACCGCGCGGCGGACGCTCGCCGTGTCCTCCCTGGCGCTGGTGGATCCATCAGGCGGCGCGGCGACCATCCGCGACGTGCTCGAGGACGCCAAGGCCCCGGCCGAGGTACGTGCCAGCGCGGCGGACGCCCTGCGCCGGTGTCTTGGGCTGGACGCCATTCCCACGCTCATCACCCGGTTGAAGGATCCGGAGTCACAGGTCCGGGAAGCCGTGGCCGTGGCGCTCGGACGCCTGGGCGGGCAGCAGGCCCGGCAAGCGCTGGAGGACCGACTCCCCATCGAGGAGCGCGCCCTCGTCCGCGAGGCACTCCAGCGTGGACTCACGCTCGTCGAGCCCTGAGGGGACATGGTCCGCCTGACTCCGGGCTCGCGTCGGCCCGGGGCTTCCATTAGATGGGAGCCATGCGTCCCACCGTCCTCCTCTTCGATATCGATGGAACCCTGGTCACCACTGGCGGCGCGGGGCGCCGCTCCATGGAAGCCGCTTTCGAGAAGCTGCACGGGCGGCGGGACGCGTGCGACTCGTTCCCAATGTCCGGCATGACCGACCGGGCCATCGTCCGCAAGGCGATGCACATCATCGGCGTGGAGGACTCGGCCGCCGCCATCGACGCGGTCATCGACGCCTACGTCGCCCACCTCGCCGAAGAGGTCCACAAGGTGGATGACCAGCGATACCTCGTCTTCCCGGGCATGCGCGAGGCCGTGAAGGAGGCCCGGTCGCGGTCCGGGTTCGCCGTGGGACTGGGCACTGGCAACGTCCGTGAGGGCGCCCGCGTGAAGCTGGAACGCGTGAGCATCTACGACCAGTTCGACTTCGGCGGCTTCGGCTGCGACAACGAGGACCGCACCGAGCTGATTCGCTGCGGCGCCAAGGCCGGCGCCGCGAGGCTGGGCGTCCCCGTGGAGGAATGCCGGGTCGTCGTCATTGGCGATACGCCCAAGGACGTCCATGCGGCCCAGGGCGTCGGCGCCGAGTGCATCGGCGTGGGGACCGGAACCTTCTCCGTGCAGGCCCTCCTCGACGCAGGGGCCACGGTCGCCTTTCCTGACTTCTCGCATCCCCAAGCCCTGGAGATTCTGCTCGGCGGGCGCTGAGTCCCCTGCCCGTCCGCTCGGTGCTCGGCGCCGGGTGTGCTATCTCCCGCCGCCCTTCCGAGGAGCCGCCGCATGTCGTCCACGCTCGAATCGTACGAGCTCATCCGCTTCGCCGAAGCCTTCGAGGCACGCCTCGCCACGGCGGGGGAAATGCTCACCGGCCGGCCCGGCCTCGACGCCGAAAAGGGCTGGCTGACCACCGCGCTGGAGTTGGTACGCACCGCACGCGCGCCCACCGAGGGCGTGCTCGACCGCGTGAAGGATCTCCCCGAACTGGAAGAGGCTCGCGAGGAGTATGCATTCCACCAGCAGGGCCTGTGGGTGGACGTGCTGGAGAAGCTGCTCGCCGGCATCACCTTCACCGCAAGCAGCCGCGCGCCCGTCATCGAGGCCCTCTTCCCCCACCTGAAGTTCCCGCAACTGCGGCGCGCGCCCCGCGAGGCCGTCCTCGAGTACGCGGCGTCCTACGAGCGGCGCACGAAGAGCGCTTATGTGACGCGCATCTTCGCCCGGGATGACTTCGCGCTCGTGCGGCCCGTCATGGAGCAGGTGCTGACCGCCCATACCGCGTGGCGCTCCAGCCATGAGCCGTCGCCCCTGACGCTGGAACAGGAGAGCCTTCTCCGCGAGGAGCTGGTGTCGATGGGCCGGAAGCTCGAGCAGTCTCTTCGACAGGCGCGACTGCTGGCCGAAGCCGCGCTCGTGCCCGCCCCCACCGTCTATGAAGCCGCCGGGCTGAACCTCAAGCCCAAGCGCCGCGCGGGACGGGGGCTGACGCTCTCCGACGACGCGCTGGCTGGCTTCGATGAGCCGACCGACTCCATGGAGCCCACCGAGGCGGAACTCGCCGAGGTCGCGGCACTGGATGCAGGTGGCGACATCGCAAGCCCTGCTTCCGTGGCACCTTCGGCCGCTCGCGGCGACACGGCGGCGGAGGGTGGCGACTCGTCCGCCAGCGCAGCCGGCCCGGAGGTGCTCCAGGACTCGGGCGCAGAGCGCTCGGACAACGGTGGCGACTTGGGCCCGCTCGGCGGCGCCGAACTGAAGGACGAGGGCTTGTCCTCCACGACAGAGACCGGCGTGGCCTCCGCGAGCGCTGCTTCTGAGTCGCACGATGGCGCTGTCGCCCAGCCGGAAGCAGCTGCCGAGGGCGCGGAACTCGCGGACAAGGCCGCCGTGGACAATGCGGGCCGGGCCGACGGGGGCGATGCGTCCCCTCATGCCACGGATGGAGCCGTGACGAACGACAGCCGGCCCGCGAATGCCGACGAGGCCGCCGCGCAAGCCCGCAACGAGGCATCCTCTACCGCGCCACGCGGCGCGCGACGGGGTCGCAAGAAGGCCGATGCAGCGGAGCCTGCCGCGACCGAGGCCACCGAACCTCCGGCCTCGGGTGAGGCACAGGCGCCTCGCATCCGGAAGAAGAAGGCTTCCTCTCAGTCCGCCCCACCGACTCCCGACGCGGACACGCCTTAAAGGACACCGGGCCATGGCGGACGTCGCGCTTCCCATCGATCCCCTGTTGCCGGACATCGTCTCCACGCTGCGTGGCGCGCGGTCGCTCGTCCTGGAAGCGCCTCCTGGCGCGGGAAAGACGACGCGCGTGCCTCGCGCGCTCCTGGAGGCCGGGCTCGGTCAGGGGAAGGAAATCATCGTCCTCCAGCCACGCCGGCTTCCCACGCGGCTCGCCGCACAGCGCGTGTCCGAGGAACTGGGCGAGCGCGTGGGCGAGTCCGTGGGCTACCAGGTCCGCTTCGAGGACGTGCGCAGCGCGAAGACGCGGCTGTCCTTCGTCACCGAAGGCGTCCTCGGCCGCCGGTTGCTCTCCGACCCGAAGCTTCGCGACGTGGGCATCGTCGTGCTCGACGAGTTCCACGAGCGGCACCTGTCCGCGGACATCTCCCTGGCCCTGCTTCGGCGCCTCCAGGAGACGGCGCGCCCCGACCTCAAGGTCGTCGTCATGTCCGCGACGCTGGAGGCGGAGCCCATCCGGGCGTATCTCGGCGGGTGTCCCTCGCTCCGCTCCGAGGGTCGGCGCTTCGACGTGAGCGTGGAGTACCTGCCCGCGCCCGATGACCGACACCTGGACCAACAGGTGCTCTCCGGCATCAAGCGGCTCTTCACCCAAGGCGTGGATGGCGACGTGCTCGTCTTCCTCCCCGGCGCCGGCGAAATCCGCCGCGCACGCGACGCATGCGCCGAGTTCGCCGAACGCCACGGCACCGACGTGCTCCCCTCCACGGCGACCTGTCCCCTGCCGAGCAGGACCGCGCCGTGCGGCGCAGCTCGCGGCGGAAGATCATCCTCTCCACCAACGTCGCGGAGACGTCCGTCACCATCGACGGAGTGGCGGTGGTCATCGACTCCGGGCTCGCGCGCGTCGCCTCCCACTCCCCCTGGTCGGGCCTGCCCACCCTCAAGCTGTCCAAGGTCAGCCGCGCCTCCGCCATCCAGCGCGCCGGCCGCGCGGGCCGTACGCGCGCGGGCCACTGCCTGCGCCTCTACACCCAGCACGACTTCGACGGCCGCCCGGAGCAGGACGCCCCGGAGATTCGCCGCACGGACCTGGCCGAAACCGTCCTCTCCCTGCGCGCATCCGGCATCACCGACCTGGCCGCCTTCCCCTTCTTCGAGCCGCCCCCGGCTGCGTCCCTGGACGCCGCGGAGACGCTGCTCCGCCGACTGGGCGCGGTCGACCCCGCCGGCACCGTCACGGAGGTGGGCGAACGGCTCCTGCGCTTCCCCGTCCACCCCCGTCAGGCGCGCATCATCGTCGAGGGTGAACGCCGGGGCGTGGGCGCCGAAGCCGCCGTGCTCGCCGCCCTCATGGGCGAACGCGACATCCGCCGCGAGGCCCGCGCCAACCTGGGCCAGGGAGGACGTCCGGCCGCCGTCGTCAGCGGGCCGTCCGACCTGCTGGAGCTGTTCGAGCGCTTCCGCGAAGCCGAGCGCGCGAACTTCGCGTCGGGCCGCATGCACTCCCTCTCCCTGGAGGCCGGCGCCGTGCAGTCCGTGGACCGGGTCCAGAAGCAGCTGCGGCGCGCGGTGCGTGGACAAGGCACCCGGCCCCAGCGGCCCGAGGACGTGGAGCAAGCGCTGATGCTCAGCGTGCTCGCCGGCTACCCCGACCGCGTCGCCCGGCGGCGCCGGCCCCGTGCGCCCGAGCTGCTGATGTTCGGAGGAGGGTCGGCCACGCTGTCAGACGTGAGCGTGGTCCAGGACGCCGACCTCATGGTGGCCGCCGACGCCGAAGAACGCCCTGGCAAGGGCGCCGTGGTGCGGCTCGCCAGCGCCGTGGAGCCGGAATGGCTGCTCGACCTCTACCCGGACACGCTGGAGGAGGTGGACACCCTCCAGTGGAACGCCGAGGCCCGGCGTGTGGAGCGGCTCACCCGCCTGTCCTACGGCAACCTCGTCCTGGAGGAGACCCGCACGCCCGCGCCCGCCTCGGAGGCCACCGCGCGCGTGCTCGTGGAAGCCGCGCTGGCCGCGGGGCCCGGCAAGTTCGCGGATCCGGAGGCCCTGGAGCAGTGGCGCACCCGCGTGGCCCTGCTGGCCGGGGCCTTCCCCGAGGCGAAGTTCCCCACCGTCGACGACACCTTCCTGCGCGATGCGCTGGCGTCGCTCTGCTCGGACGCGCGCAGCTTCAAGGACCTGGAAGGGGTGTCCCTGCTGGACGCGCTCTACGCACGTCTCACTTCCGAGCAGCAGCGGTTGCTGGCCACGCATGCGCCGGAACGGGTGACGCTGCCCGGAGGCCGCGGCGTCAAGGTCCACTACGAGCCGGGCAAGCCGCCCTGGGTCGAGTCGCGACTCCAGGACTTCTTCGGCATGGCGCAGGGGCCCAACGTCTGCGCGGGGCGCGTCCCGCTGGTGCTGCACCTGCTGGCGCCGAACATGCGCGCGGTCCAGGTGACGACCGACCTCGCGGGTTTCTGGGAGCGGCACTACCCCGCCATCCGCAAGGAGCTGTGCCGCAAGTACCCCCGGCACTCGTGGCCCGAGGATCCGCGGCATGCCCAGCCGCCTGCCCCCCGGCCACCGCGCCGTTGAGGCCACCTCAGAAGCGCTTGTGCATCTCCAGGTGCTCCATGCCGGCTTCCTCGAAGACGCCGCCGACCGGCAGGTAGCCGTGCTTCTTGTAGAACTCCAGCGCGTAGAGCTGGGCGTGCAGCATGATGCCGTTGACGCCACGCCGACGCGCCTCTTCCTCGAGGGACGTCAGCAACATGGAGCCCACGCGCGCCTTGCGGTGCGCCTGGAGGACGGCCATGCGGCCAATCTGACCCCACGTGCCTTCCTGGTTCGCCGGAGGCTGCGCCAACATCACCAAGCGCCCCGTGCCGATGGCGTGGCCGCCCTGGTTGGCGATGACGTGGTAGGCGTGCGCGTCCTCGGCGTCGCGCTCGATGCCTTCGGGAACCGCCTGTTCCTCGATGAACACCACCTCGCGGATGGCGAGCGCCTGCATGAGCTCCGCCTCACTCTGAATCTGAGTGATGGTGACGGGCGCGGAAGTATCCGTGGGAGAGGCCATGTCGCGGGCAAGGTACACAAAAGCCCGCGAGGTCAACAGGCGGAAAAAGCACCGGGGAACGCCGGGGTTGCGCCCTGTGGCCCGCCCGCCTGCCGCCACGGGCGGGCCACACGGTGGGTCCGTGCGCCGTGGTAGGCTGCAAGGCGCCATGCGCATCAACCGACTGCTCGCACTCGCCCTGGCCCTGTCGGCCATGCCCGCCACCGCCCAGCCAGAGCTGTTCTTCGGCAATGGTCAGGCCCCCGTCTTCCGCGAGGAGGACCTGGACAAGCGCTTCGCCCGGTCGAAGCTGAACCAGGGGCTCAAGCAGGGGACACAGGATGCCGGCTGCGCCCAGGTGCTCGGGGCCATGCTGACGCTGATGGGTGAAACTGGTGTGCTGCTGCACAAGCGTGATGAGAACTTCATGCTGGACCCGGTGCTGGTCAACGCCCTCAACACCCAGCTCGTCAACCAGCGGTTTCCTGGCAACGCCTTCCTCGTCGCCATGGTGCGGCGCGTGCTCATCGACCGGAAACTGCCCCAGGAGTGGCTGGTGACGGCGCAAGCCCTGGCGCCCTACTACCCGGCCATCGACATGGGCCGGCTTCGCTTCCTCGCCAACGGCGTGCAGCCCCTGGACAGCTTCCTGGTCACCCTGCCCGCCCTGCGGGAGCGCTATGCCCAGGAAGTCCAGCGTGCCACCTCCGTGGGCGCGTCCACCGCCGAGGCCCTCTTCCGCGAGAACTACCTGGACCACGAGGTCGCCTTCGGCGCGCTGGAGCTTGTGGACCTCAAGCTTGAGAAGCCGAAGAAGAAGCGCCTGAAGAAGGACGAGGAGCCGGAAGCCCCGTACATGCTGGCCCGGCTCTTGTGGGTGGAGCCCGAGGCGCCGACGACGGAGCGCTTCGAGTTCAACTTCGGCAAGGCGCCCAAGCGCCCGCGCGTGGAGATCTCCGCGAAGCTGCAGGACACGCAGTACGCGGACCTCAACAAGCTGCTCAAGGGCTCCCGCGTCCTCGTGCGAGGCCGTTTCTGGGAGTACAAGAAGGGCCTGACGTCCATCGAGCTGCGTGACGCGCTGATCTTCCCCGAGCGGGACTGGACGAAGACGCCCTCCCTGGCGGACCCGGCCGCCGTGGCCTCGTGCCCCCTGGCCGTCAACGACCTGACCGGAATTGCGCCCATTCAGCCCGGCGCCTTCGGTACGCACCGCTGACGCGCATCCCACGCCTGGACACCCGTCCACCCGGCGGTACCGCTTTCCAGGGGACGAGCTGAGACTCTTCTCGATGCGGGGGGCTGGCACGCCCCCTGCTCCGCTCCCCGCGCCCACCGCACGAGGGATGCCATGAAGGTCGACAGTCGCGAGCCCACCAGCGGCTTCGGACAGACGAAGTCATCCGCCGACGGAGAGCGCTTCAAGAAGGCGCTCGACGAAGCGGACGCACGCAGCACCCCACCCAGGCCCCAACGATTGGAACCGAGCCCCCGAAGCGCCGCGCGCACGGGCCCCACGCCCCCGCTGCTGGCCCGGGCCTCGGGGCCCGTGCTCACCGCCCAGCGCGGCGCGGTCTCCAGCCCCGAGAGCCTGGGACTCAAGCGGCAGGCGATGAATGTCGAAGTCCAGCGGCTGGGCACCGTCCGAAGCGAGTCCCAGGCCCTGGGCCAGGAGCGCACCGAACACCGGCTCCACGACCTCATCGCCCGCGAGCTGTCGAAGGATCTGCGCCCCACCCTTCCAGTCCAGCCCGAAGCACGGCCGGCTCCCGGGCCACCGCCTCCGGATGAGAAGAGGCCTCTTCAGGAGCCGATGGGCTCGGAGAACGCCACGGCGGTGACGGCGAGCGCGGGAGGCGCACACGGTCCGGCCGAGGAAGCGAACCCCGCCGCACGCGCCGAGGCCGCGATGGCGCTCATCGAGCGCATCGAGGTGTTCGTGAAGTCCCAGCGACCCGCGCTCAGCATGAGCCTCCGCGGGCACCTGGACGCCACGGTGGAGGTCGAACGCACGGGCCCGCGCGAAGTGTCGCTGCGCATCCAGGGCCGGCACCGCCCTGTGGCGGCCGAGGACCTGAGCCGGCTGCGCGACGCCCTGGAATCGCGCGGGTTGAAGCTGAGCTCCCTGCGTACGGAGTAGTCCCCCGCAATGGAGAAGGCCCTCTCGCCGTCGGGCGAAAGGGCCTTCAGGGACACGCGACGGTCCGTGGGTTACGAGCCCGGCGCCGGATCCAGCAGGGAGCGCTTGCCGTCCTTCGACTTGAACTCCTCGGCCTCGGGCAGCGCGGACTTCTTCTCCGCGATGTTGGGCCACTTGGTGGACAGGTCGGCGTTCAGCGCCTTGTATTCCTTCCACTGCTCCGGGAGCTCCGTCTCCGGGAAGATGGCCTTGGTGGGGCACACCGGCTCGCAAGCGCCGCAGTCGATACACTCATCCGGGTGGATGACCAGGAAGTTGGCACCCTCGTAAAAGCAGTTGACTGGGCACACCTCGACACAGTCGGTGTACTTGCACTTGATGCAAGGGTCGGCAACGACGTAGGCCATTGAAAAGTCTCCTCTCGGTTGAAACCAGGCGCGTCCGTGGGCGCGCAGAGTAGTGGTTCGAGCTGACGATGGCACCCTGAATCTGTGCCACCCCTTCGCCGGTAGCGGGGCTCAGCCCACCAAGCCCTGGGCCAACAGCAGCTCGGCCACGAGGATGGCGCCTCGCGCGGCTCCCATCTTGGTGTTGTGCGACACCAGCACGTACTTGAAGCCGTTCTCCAGGACGCCATCCTCGCGGATGCGTCCGACGGTGGTGGCCATACCGCCATGCGTGTCCCGGTCCAAACGGGGCTGGGGTCGGAAGGGATCGTCCAGCACCTCAATCCAGCGCGGTGCGGCGGACGGCAGGTTCCGAGCCAGCTCGGCGCCCTTCCACTCCCGCAGGGCCTGGGTCACTTCGGCCACAGTCGCCTTCTTGTCCAATGAGACGAAGACGGACTCGGTGTGGCCCTCCATCACCGCCACGCGGGTGCAGGTGCAGGACACCCGAACGTCATGCGGCGTGAGGCCGTCCCCCGCTGGACGCAGCGCGCCGAGAATCTTCTTCGTCTCCACCTCGACCTTGTGCTCCTCCTTGGGAATATAGGGGATGACGTTGTCGAGGATGTCCATGCCGATGACGCCCGGCGAGCGGCCAGCGCCGGACATGGCCTGGAGGCTGGTCATCAGCACCGCCTTCACCCCGAAGCGCTCCACCAGCGGCGCCAGCGTCACCGCCAGACCGGTGGTGGTGCAGTTGGGGATGGGGACGATGAAGCCCTTCCAGCCACGCCGGCGCTGCTGCTCCCGGATGAGGGGCGCGTGCGCGGCGTTGACGGGGGGAATCAGCAACGGGACGTCTTCTTCGTATCGGAACGCGCTGGCGGCGGAGAAGACCGGGATGTCCTTCGCCAGCCGAGGCTCCAGCTCGCGTGCCACGTCCGCCTCCACGGCGGAGAAGACCAGGTCGTAATCCTTGGCCTCAAGCGCGTCACCGGCCACCACCTTCATGCCGGCGAGCTCGGCGGGCAGCGGCTCCGGGACGAACCAGGCCGTCATGCCACTCGCCGTTTTCAGCGCCTCCCCATACGTCTTGCCCGCCGAGCGAGGCGAAGCCGCGAGCCCCGTCAGCTCGATGGAGGGGTGATTCTTCAGGGCGGCGATGAATTGCTGTCCGGCGAGTCCAGTGGCACCGATGAGGGCCGCGCGAAGCCTGGCCATGGGGGCGTTTCTCCCGTCTCCAGAGGAGGATGTCGCCGCTCCATAACACCGTTTGACGACGCACCGCACCCACCCTGGTGCTCAGTGGGGCATCGCGGCGACGGGCGCCCGGGTGTGCCGCTCCGTGGGGAAGCCACCTGTGACCCATGCGAGCAGTCCGCCGTCGAGACAGACAGCCTCGCGGCCCTTCATCCGGAGCAGCCGGCAGACACGGCGCGTGTCTCTTCCGTCCGGCGAGCAACCACACAAGACGATGAGTTCGTCGTCCGGGAGCATGTGGTGGTCGCGGGCGATTTCCGCGGACGTCATCCGCAAGGCGCCTGGGATGTGCAGGTCATAACGCTCCCAATCGGCAGCGTCGCGACAGTCGAGGACGAGCACTTCGTCGTCCCCCAGACGCATGTAAAGCTCGGCACAGACGATGATGGGCTCCACGGTGACCTCCGCGGGGTCTCTTCGAGTAACCCGGAGCGCCCAGGGCCTCTTCCCACGCCGCTCCCCCGCCTGCCCTCCACGTGACAGGCGAGGCGCCGTGCCGCACCGCGCCCCCGCCCTACAGGCCGAGCTGCTTGGCGATGATTTCGTTCATCACCTCACTGGTGCCGCCGCCGATGGGCCCCAGCCGCGCGTCACGCCAGTGGCGCTGGATGTCGTACTCCATCATGTAGCCCGCGCCGCCATGGAGCTGGAGACACTCATCCGCCACGCGGCAGCACGTCTCGGTGGCCACCTTCTTCGCCATGGACGTCTGCGCCACCGCCCACTCGCCGGCCACGTGCAGGCGCAGCGCGTGGTAGGTGAGCTGACGCGCCGACTCGCGCGCGGTGAAGAGCTCCGCCAGCTTGTGGCGCACCACCTGGAACTGGTGGAGCGACTGGCCGAAGGCACGCCGTGACTTCACGTGCGCCAGCACCGTCTCCAGCATGTCCTCCATGGCGCCCACCGCGCCCAACGCGAGCGACAGGCGCTCCCACTGGAAGTTGCCCATGATCTGCGCGAAGCCCTGCCCTTCCACGCCGAGCAGGTTCTCCGCGGGCACGCGGCAGTCCTCGAAGAACAGCTCCGCGGTGTCCGAAGCGCGCCAGCCGAGCTTGTCCAGCTTGCGCCCCACGGAGAAGCCCGGCGTGCCCTTCTCCACCACCACCATGGACAGGCCCTTGTGACCCGCGGACGGCTCGGTCTTCACCGCCAGCACCACGAAGTCCGCGCGCACGCCGTTGGTGATGTACGTCTTGGAGCCGTTGAGGACGTAGCTGTCGCCCTCGCGCCGGGCGGTGGTGCGCAGCCCCGCCACGTCCGAGCCCGCGTCCGGTTCGGTGATGCCCAGCGCGCCAATCTTCTCGCCCCGGATGGCGGGGGCCAGCCAGCGGTGCTTCTGCGCGTCCGTGCCGAACTGATGGAGGGGTCCCGTGGAGATGGTGAACTGGGCCCCCAGCCCCGCGGACACACCGCCCGAGCCACAGCGCCCCAGCTCCTCCAGCAACACCGCCTCATACAGCTCCCCCGCGGCCGAGCCCCCGTACTCCACCGGATACTTCAGGCCGAGGAAGCCCAGCTCGCCAAAGCGGGTGAAGAGCTCCCGGGGGAACTCCTCCCGGGCCTCCCACTCCTTCACGAAGGGAAGAATCTCCTTCTCCACCACCGCACGTACCGTGCGACGAAACGCGTCATGCTCCTCCAGGTACAGCCCTTGGCCGTGAAGCATCTTTCGAGCACCTCGTCCTGTCGGGTGTCCGTGCATACACACACCCGGGGTGGAACCTTCTGGTAACGGCATGGTAACGGGACGCATGCACTGCAGGCAGCTGTTGCATCCTTGACCGCGCGGTGGCGGGCTGCGTATAAAGCCGACCCCATCCTCTCGGCGCCATAGCCAAGTGGTAAGGCAAAGGTCTGCAAAACCTTCATTCCCCGGTTCGAATCCGGGTGGCGCCTCAAAGACACAAGGCCCGGTGCGGAAGTCACTCCGCATCGGGCCTTGTCCTTTTCAGGGGCGGAGTGGACGGCTCAGCAGCCGAGCTCCACCGCGCCGATGTCCGGCCCCCCACCGCAGAACGGGATGCCGATGTCGGCGCCCGAGTCCTGCGCCATGGGCCCCGGCGCGAACGCCGCCCCGAGGTCCGCCGAGCCGAGGCGTGAGGTGATGTCTCCCGAGGTGGACTGGTAGGCCGTGAGGTCCACGGGCTTGCCGTCCTTCTTGAACTGGGCGCCCGCTGGGAAGAGGTTGTTGCCCATCTTCATCCCCGGGGCCATCGGGCCCATGTTCACCGCGATGGGGGCTTCCGCGAAGATGTTGTTCTGCACCACCGGGGACTGGGTGGGGCCGCCGGTGCCATGGCCGATGATGAGCGCCGTGGCCGCGCGGGTGACGGTGTTGTTCACCACCCGGGTGCCCTTCGAGTTCTCCAGGCGGATGCCCGTGCCCTCCCCGCCCCCGGCCTCGGTCATGTCGTACACACGGTTGCGGCGGATGACGACGCCGGTGGGCATGGCGCCGTCACGGGTGCCGCCCACCGCGATGCCCTTCGCGCCGTCGTAGATTTCGTTGTCCTCCACCAGCACGTTGCTCGCGGAGTAGTGGATGACGACGACATCCCCCCGCGCCGTGGAGGTCGGGAGGAAGTGGTGCATCCGGTTGTTGCGGATGGTCACCCCGTAGCACGTCTTGATGTCCACGGCGTTCTCGCGGTTGCCGTAGAAGTGGTTGTTCTCCACCAGCAGGTTCTCCGCGGGCGGCAGGTTGCTGAAGCCCTCGGGCCCCAGGCACTGCACGGAGTCACCGGAGTTGTCGTGGATGTCGTTGTTGCGCACGGTGACGTCGCGCGACGTGGGCTGCACCACGACGCCGTGCGAGTCCTCGTTGCCGGTGGTCTTCACGAAGTCGTGGATGTGGTTGTTCTCGATGATGGGCCCGGTGGCGTTGTTGAACGTCGTCACCGCGCCGCCGCCCGTGCCGCCGTGCAGGTCCGAGTTGACGAGCATCGAGCCCGTCACGTCACCCTCGAAAGTGACGGCGAAGGGCGTCTGGCCCTCCATATCGATTTCGAAGCCGTCGATGATCCAATGCGGCTGGCGCACCTGCACCAGCCCGTGCTCGCCGGGGCCCAGGACGATGCGCGGGTTGCCCTCGCCCTGGAGCGTGATTTTCGCGTCGGACGTGCCCGGCTTCGCGTTGTCCCCGATGATGACGCGCTCCGCGTAGGTGCCGGGCAGGACTCGGATGAGCTCCCCCGGGCTGGCCAGGCCGATGGCCTTGTTGAGCGTGCGCAGCGGCTGCGCGGCACTGCCGTCCCCGGCGTCGTTGCCCGACGTGCTCACCACCCACTCACGGGTGTAGACGGGCGCCTCTGCGGCGACGGCCATCGCCGTGGCGTTGACGGCCGGTTGGGGCGAAGGGTCCTCGATGTTCACGTGGTCCGTGTGGTCCGGCAACGCGGCCACCGGAGTCCCCGCCACCGCCTGCACGCCGACGGGCGGACGCGTGGCGAAGGTTCGAGTGGGCGTGGGCGACTCCGCCGGCCCAGGCTCGGGCGTGGGCATGGGGCGAGGGGCCAGCCTCTGAACGGGCACAGGCGTCCCGCCACTGTCGGAGCCCGAGCAGGCCGCCAAGCTCAGCAGGAGCATGCTCGTCGCCAGGAACGTCAGCTTCAGGCAGTTGCCGTGTCGGATTTTCATGAGCAGGGGCAACGCCGGAAGCCCTGTGCGCTATTCATCCCCTCGAGTCCCGACACGTACCAGCCAGCCTGCCCGGCGGGCGCACGACGAACGGTCCGTGACAGCGTGGAGGTGCGACAGTACGGTGTCGCCCCCCGTGCGCCACGCCGTCACACAGCTTCTCGCCGCCGTCCTGCTCTCCGCCTGCGTGGCCTCGAAACCCGCGGCTGACAGTCCCCGTGCATCCGCGACCGGGCCGGCCGTCGTGTCATCGTCCGAGGCCACGTCAGGCCCACAGGACAGCGAAGCGGGCGCGACCGGCGCGGACGCATCGGCGCCTGGACCGGAGACCTTGGGCACGCCCGGAGCGTCGTCTGGCGCGACCGGCAGCGCACCTGCTACCGCGCCCGACGGCCACGAGGCACCGTCACCGGGCACGGAGCCGCCGCCGCTAGAGGACCCGCTGGCGCAGGGGATTCCCACGCCGGGAGACCTCAAGCGCCTGGACTTCCGTGGGGGTGAGCCTCGCGTCCCCGTGCGCCTGATGGAGGGCCGGGACGAGGTCACCTTCTCTCCGCGAGGCCGGATGCGCCTGCGCTTCGGAGGGCCCGACGAGAAGATGCTCGACGCCGCAGCGGGCACGCGCTGGACGGTCCGGGTGACGCAGGGGAGCCCGGCGGTGCTGTCCGCGCGCGTGCAACTGGCTGAGTTCCGCATGGCCGACCGCGCAGGGCTCCAGGCGGCGCTGGCGTCATGGCGTGAGAAGGGGCTCGCGGTCCGGGCCCAGGTCCTGGGCTCCGTCTACGGCATCGCTGGCAAGGTCATCGACAACCGGCGCACCCTGCTGCTGGTGGACGAGGTCCTCACGCCCGAGGCCGCCGGCCGCAAGCAGGCAGAGCTGCTGCGCAGCCACGGCGTCCAGACGACGCTCTTTGAAGAGGTGCGCACGCCCTCCAAGGCCATCCTGGAGGTGCGCGACGAGGCGGGCGTCGTCGTGGGCATGGCCCAGGACCGGCTGGACGCGGAGACGCCCGACGGCGCGGGCTTCGACGTGCGCCAGGTCGAATATGGCGTGGGCTACGACTTCCACGGATTCGAGGACCGCACCTTCCGGGGCGCGCTCCAGCTCGTCGTGGACCGTTCGGGCCGACTGGCGGTGGTGAACGTCGTTCCCCTGGAGGACCTGCTCAAGGGCCTGGTCCCCGCGGAAATCTTCGCCCGCGCCCACTCGGAGGCGCTCAAGGCCCAGGCCGTCACCGCGCGCGGCGAGGTGCTGGCGAAGGTGGGCATCAAGCACCTGGCGGACCCCTACCTCCTATGCTCGGAGCAACACTGCGCCGTCTACCGGGGCCGCACCGGTGAGGCCGCCAGCACCACCGCCGCGGTGGAGGCCACCCGGGGCGAGGGCCTCTTCAGCGAGGACGGCCGCCTGGTGGACTCCGTCTACAGCGCCGTCTGCGGCGGCCACACCGAGGACAACGACGTGGTGTGGGGCGGGCCTCCGGACCCCAGCCTGCGTGGCCGCCCGGACGTCATCGGCCCCGTGGGCGCCCATCCCCTGCCCGCCAGCCTGGAGCGCTGGCTGACGACCGCCCACCTCCCGGCGGCCTGCCGGCTGTCCAGCTTCGCGCAGCCCAGCAAGTTCCGGTGGGAGAAGCGCTTCACGGCCGAGCAGGTGGACACCCGCCTGAAGCGCCTGGGCGTGGGGCACGTCCAGGCCCTGGCGCTGACGGACCGGGGCGTCTCCGGCCGCGCGGCCGTGCTGACCGTGTCCGGCGACAAGGGGGCCACCCAGGTGCGCGGCGAGCTCAACATCCGCCGCCTGTTCGGCATGCTCAACAGCAGCATGGCGGTGGTGGAGGCCGAGCGGGACGCCGGGGGCCGGCTCACCGGCTGGCTTTTCCGTGGCGGGGGCTGGGGGCACGGCGTAGGAATGTGCCAGACGGGCGCCATTGGCCGGGCGGAGGCCGGGCAGCGCTACCAGGACATCCTCCGTCACTACTTCAACGGTGCCGAGGTGGCCCCCATCTATTGAGGCTGGGAGGGGTTATCCTTCAAACCCGTGCGCGGCCCGCGAATCGACCTGCCCTTTCACCTGTTCAGCCGCGAACGCGACGGGACTAGTCCGCCCGTTCGGAGGTTTATCATCCCGCCGTGAGCACGGGTTCTCCAACAAACTGGCGCCGCCGGAGGCGGCAGGGGTCGTCCGCGGGGCGTTTCGCCGCGGCGATTGCGCTCGCCCTGCTCCTCCATGCCGTCTACGTGGGAACCCTGCTGCTGACGAGTTCGTTCCAGGGCGACGGGAAGGCACGCAAGCAGGTGACGCGGCCCACCTCCGTGGCCGTGCGTCCGCTCACCGCCGACCAATGGGCGAAGAACCGCGGCAAGGCCTCCCCCCAGACGAAGTCCCAGACGTCGGAGCGTCCCAAGGCCCAGGACAAGAAGCCGGAGGAGAAGAAGCCCGACGAGACACCCAAGGGGCAGGTGGTGGACGTCGCGCCCGGCAACGACGAAGTGGACCCGAACGCGAAGTACCTCGCGGAGAGCAACAACCGCGTGGACAAGGAGACGCGCGCGCGGGAGCAGACGCCCTTCTACCGGAACGCCATGCCCCAGCGGACGGCGCCGCAGAATCAAGAAGGCCAGAATACGGACGCGCAGACGCCGCCGCGCATGGCCGGCAACAACGGCATGGGCAACGACGACCGGCCCGTGTCCCTGGGTGGCCAGAAGCCCGCCTTCGAGATTCCGGACGCCCGAAAGAAGAACGAGGTGGCGATGAAGACGGACCCGACGTCGCCGGGTCCGGGCATGACGGTGAACAACCAGAACGAGAGCGACGAGGTGGTGGGCAACTCCAAGCGCCTCAACATCCAGCCCGGCACCGGCGGAGAGGAAGCTGGCTCCACGGGCCGCGCGGGCGCGCCGGGGCTGGCGTCACTGACGCCGTCGCGCGCCGTCATGGACAAGGTCCTGGGCGCCGCGCCCAACGACCACCTGCAGGACGCCGAGGAAGGCGATGGCACCCTCCTCAACACGCGTGAGTGGAAGTACGCCAGCTTCTTCAACCGCGTGAAGCAGAGCGTGGGCATGCACTGGAACCCCAACGAGCAGCTGCGCCGGAGAGACCCCACCGGTGGCATCTACACGGGGCGGGACCGGTACACGCTGCTGCAAATCACGCTCGACGAGCGCGGCCAGGTGACGGACATCCAGGTGGAGAAGAGCAGCGGGCTCGACTTCCTCGACTTCGAGGCAGTGTCGTCCTTCAAACGCGCGCAGCCCTTCCCCAACCCGCCGCCCGGCCTGCTGTCGGATGACGCCAAGGTGAAGTTCCAGTTCGGCTTCTTCATGGAGATGGGCGGCGGCCCGAAGATGCGGCTGTTCCGCCAGCCCAACTGAGCACGCACTGAAGTACCGTGCGGCCCCGTGGAAGCAACGACGCTCACCGACAGAAACCTCGCGCAGCAGGAGCGGAACCGGAAGGTCCGCAGGGTGCTGCTGGGCATCCTCGTGGCCAACTGGGTGGTGGCCAGCGCCAAGCTGCTCTTCGGAATGCTCAGCCAGTCCGCGGCGGTGACGGCGGACGGGCTGCACTCGTTCATCGACGGCGGCTCCAACGTGCTGGGGCTGGTGGCCATGGGCGTGGCGTCACGCCCGGCGGACGAGGACCACCCCTACGGCCACGGCAAGTTCGAGGCGCTCGCGTCGCTGGGCATTGGCGCGATGATTGGCGTGGGCATGCTGGAGCTGGGGCGCATGGCGCTCGACTCGGTGCTCAACGACAAGCATCCGCAGGTGACGGGCACCATGGCGGCCGTCATGGCCTTCACCCTGGTGGTGAACATGGTGGTGACACGGGTGGAGCGGTACTACGGGCGCAAGTACAAGAGCTCCCTGCTGCTCGCGGACGCGAGCCACACGATGTCCGACGTCTACGTCACCCTCGCGGTGCTGAGCTCCCTGCTGCTGGTGTGGCTGGGCTACCCGCGCGCGGATGGGCTGATTGCGCTGGCCGTGATGGTGTTCGTGGCCTGGGTGGCCTACGGCATCGTCCGGCAGGCGGTGGGCATCCTCTCCGACACGGCGCGCCTGGACCCAGACGAGGTGAAGCGGCACACGCTGGCAGTGCCGGGCGTGCGCTCCTGCCGCGACGTGCGCAGCCGCGGCATGGAGGAGAGCGTCTACGTGGACCTCAAAATCGAGGTGGACCCGCAGCTCACCACCGCGCAGGCCCATGAAGTGGCAGACCGGGTGGAGCGCACGCTGCAAGGCGCCTATCCCCAGGTGGTGGACGTGGTGGTCCACGTGGAGCCGGACCGCGCCGCACTGGCCACGCCCGCGTAAAGACGAAGGCCGCCTCCCCGACAAGGGAGACGGCCCAGGGCATCACCCGATGCGCGGGAGGCGTCAGGCCGTGGCGGCCTTCGGCTCCGGCGACATGTAGTCCTCGATGGGCGGGCACGAGCAGACCAGCTTCCGGTCACCGAGGACGCTGTTGAGCCGGCCCACGGAGGGCCAGAACTTGTTGTCGCGGACCCACGGCGTGGGGAACACGGCCTGCTCGCGCGAGTAGGGACGGTTCCACTCCGGCGCGGCGACGACACGCGCGGTGTGCGGGGCGTGCTTGAGGACATTGTTGTCCTTGGGCATGCGGCCCTCCTCGATGTCCCGAATCTCCTGACGGATGGCGATCATCGCGTCGCAGAAACGGTCCAGCTCCGCCTTGGACTCGCTCTCCGTCGGCTCAATCATGAGCGTGCCCGCCACCGGGAAGGACACGGTGGGCGCGTGGAAGCCGTAGTCCATGAGCCGCTTGGCCACGTCCTCCACCTCCACGCCCGCCGTCTTCTTGAGCGGACGCAGGTCGACGATGCACTCGTGCGCCACCTTGCCGCGCTTGCCCCGGTACAGCACCGGGTAGTGGGCGTTGAGCCGCTCGGCGACGTAGTTGGCGTTGAGGATGGCCAGCTTGGTGGCCTGGGTGAGGCCCTCGCCGCCCATCATCGCGATGTACATCCAGGAGATGAGCAGGATGCTCGCGCTGCCCCACGGCGCCGCGGAGATGGCGCCAATGGCCTCCGAGCCGCCCGTCTGGATGACGGGGTGCCCCGGCAGGAACTTCACCAGGTGGCTGGCCACGCAGATGGGGCCCATGCCCGGGCCGCCGCCGCCGTGCGGGATGCAGAACGTCTTGTGCAGATTGATGTGGCACACGTCCGCGCCCACCAACCCGGGCGAGGTGAGGCCCACCTGCGCGTTGAGGTTGGCGCCGTCCATGTACACCTGGCCGCCGCGCTCGTGGACGATGGCGCAGATTTCGCGAATCTCCTCCTCGAACACGCCGTGGGTGGACGGGTACGTCACCATCAGCGCGGCGAGCGCGTCCTTGTGCGCCTCCGCCTTCGCGCGCAGGTCATCCAGGTCGATGTTGCCGTTCTCATCGCACTTGGTGACGACGACCTTGTAGCCGGCCATCACCGCCGAAGCCGGGTTGGTGCCGTGCGCGGAGGAGGGAATCAAGCACACGTCCCGGTGCCCCTGGCCGCGGCTCTGGTGGTACGCGCGGATGACGAGCAGGCCCGCGTACTCCCCCTGGCTTCCGGCGTTGGGCTGGAGCGAGCAACCCGCGAAGCCCGTCACCTGCGTCAGCATCTGCTCCAGCTGCTCGAAGATGACCTTGTAGCCAGCCGCCTGCGAGGTGGGCGCGAACGGGTGCAGCCGCCCGAACTGGGGCCACGTCACCGGAATCATCTCCGCGGTGGCGTTGAGCTTCATGGTGCAGCTGCCCAGCGGAATCATCGAGTGCGTGAGGGACAGGTCCTTCGCCTCGAGCCGCCGGATGTAGCGCAGCATCTCCGTCTCGGAGTGGTAGCTGTTGAAGACGGGGTGCGTGAGGTACGCGCTCGAGCGGCGCAGCGCCTGCGACACGGCGCTCTCCACGCCGTCCCCCACCAGGTCCGCCAACACCGGCGCGGAGGACTTGCCGGTGCCGGTGGCGAAGGCCGCCAGGATGTCCTCCACGTCCGCGGGCCGCGTCGTCTCGTCCAGGGACACGCCCAGCGTCTTCTCGTCGATGCGGCGGAAGTTCATCCGCGCCGCCTCGGCGGCTCCCAGCACCGCGCGCACATGCGCGGCCGACAGCTCCACGCGCAGCGTGTCGAAGTACTGGTCGTGCTTCAGCTTGAGGCCCAGCTTCGCCAGCCCGCGCGCCAGCAGCACGGTGAGGCCGTGCACGCGCTCGGCGATGGCCTTCAGCCCGGAGGGGCCGTGGTAGACGGCATACATGCTGGCGATGACGGCCAGCAGCACCTGCGCGGTGCAGATGTTGCTCGTCGCCTTCTCGCGGCGGATGTGCTGCTCACGCGTCTGGAGCGCCATGCGCAGCGCGCGGCGTCCCTGCGCGTCCTCAGACACGCCGATGATGCGGCCGGGCATGACGCGGGTGTACGCGTTCTTCGTGGCGAAGTAGCCCGCGTGCGGGCCGCCGTAGCCCATGGGCACGCCGAAGCGTTGGGCGCTGCCCACCGCCACGTCCGCGCCGAACTCACCTGGCGGCGTCAGCAGCGTCAGGCTGAGCAGGTCCGCGGCCACCACGAACAGGCCGCCCGCGGCGTGCACCTGCTCGCCGAAGGCCCGGTAGTCATGCACCGCGCCGTCGGTGGTCGGGTACTGCACCAGCGCGCCCACGAACTTCTTCGAGCTCAAGTCCACCGTGCGGTGGTCGCCCACCACCACCTCCACGCCCAGCGGCTGGGCGCGGGTGCGCACCACGTCCACCGTCTGCGGGTGGCAGCCGTCGGAGACGAAGAAGGCCGCGCCGGACTCCTCGCCCTTCTGGTGCACGGCCAGGGCCAGGGCCATGGCCTCGGCGGCGGCGGTGCCTTCATCCAGCAGCGAGGCGTTGGCCACCTCCAGCCCCGTCAGGTCCATGACCAGCGTCTGGAAGTTGAGCAGCGCCTCCAGCCGGCCCTGCGCAATCTCCGCCTGGTAGGGCGTGTACTGGGTGTACCAGCCCGGGTTCTGGAAGACGTTGCGGAGGATGACGTTCGGCGTGTGCGTGTCGTGGTAGCCCATGCCGATGAAGGACCGGAACACCTGGTTCTTCGCGGCGATGGCCTCCAAGGCCGCCAGCAGTTCGTGCTCGCCGCGCGCGGTCGCGAGCTTCAGCGGCTCCTTGGCGCGGATGGCGGGCGGGACGGCCTGGTCGATGAAGGCATCGAGCGAGTCCACGCCCAGCGCGGACAGCAGCTGCTTCAGCTCGGTGTCATCCGGACCATTGTGACGGCCGGCAAACGGCTCCTGGTACTTCCAGTTCAAGGACATGGCTTTGTGGCTCGCAGGCGAGTCGTGCGTCGAGAAGTCGAGGACCGTCCCTAACAACCAGTCCCCGGCCCTTCACTCTCAGCTGTTCTGGAGCAGGGCGGTGTACGCGGCGGCGTCCAGGAGTCCGTCCACCTGCTTGGGGTCCGAGGGCTCGATTTCCACAATCCAGCCCGCACCGTAGGGGTCGGTGTTCACGGTGGAGGGGTTGTCCGACAGCCCGTCGTTCACCTTCACCACCTTGCCCGTCAGCGGCGAGTACAGCTCCGACACCGCCTTGGTGGACTCGATGACGCCGAACTGCTTGCCCTCCGTCACCGTGGAGCCCACCTTGGGCAGCTCCACGTAGACCACGTCGCCCAGGGACTCCTGCGCGTGCTGCGTGACGCCCACCACCACCGAGGTGCCCTGGACGCGGGCCCACTCGTGCTCACGGGTGTACTTCAGGTCGCCGGGGATGTTGTCGGCCATGTCGTTGCTCCTGGTTGGAACGGGAATGCTTCAGGGCTTCTTGTAGAACGGGGTCTTCACCACCACGGCGGGCACCGCGCGGCCGCGGATGTCCACGTCGAAGGTGGAGCCCTCCGCGGACAGCTCGGTGGGCACGTAGCCGATGCCAATGGCCTTCTTCACGGTGGGGCCCATGGTGCCGCTGGTCACCTCCCCCACCGGCGCGCCGTCCTTGAGGATGGCGTAGCCGTGGCGCGGAATGCCGCCGCCGGTCAGCTCGAAGCCCACCAGCTTGCGCTTCACGCCCGCGGCCTTCTGCGCCGCCAGCGCTTCCTTGCCAATGAAGGCCGCCTTGTCGAGCTTGACGATCCACCCCAGCCCGGCCTCCAGCGCGGTGTGCTGGTCGTCGATGTCGTTGCCGTAGAGCGCGTACTTCATCTCCGTGCGGAGGCTGTCACGGGCGCCCAGGCCACACGGCTTCACGCCGTCCTGCTGGCCTTCGGTGAGCAGCGCGTCCCACAGGGCCACCGCGTCCCCGGCCGCGCTGTACAGCTCGAAGCCGTCCTCGCCGGTGTAGCCGGTGCGGGAGATGAGGCACTTCACCCCGGCGACCTCGCCCTCGGCGAAGCGGTAGGTGCCAATCTTCGACAGGTCCGTCTTCGTCAGGCGCTGGATCAGGCCGGTGGCCTTGGGACCCTGCACGGCAATCTGCGCGTAGTCGTCGCTCCGGTCCACGGGGGCCACACCCTTGGCGTGCGTCTTCATCCACGCGACGTCCTTCTCCCGGTTGCTGGAGTTGACGCAGATGAGGATGCGCTCGGGGCTGAAGCGGTAGGCGACCACATCGTCCACGAAGGTGCCCCGCTCGTCGAGCAAGCCCGCATACAGCGCCTGCCCGTCCGCGATGCGGGCCAGGTCGTTGGAGATGAGCGCGTTGACCGTGTCCAGGGCGCCGGGGCCGGAGAACTCCACCTCCCCCATGTGGGAGACGTCGAACAGGCCGACGCCGGTGCGCACGGCCTCATGCTCGCCGATGACGGAGCTGTACTGGACGGGCATGTCCCAGCCAGCGAAGTCGACCATCCGGGCCCCCAGCTTGCGGTGTGCCGCGTTGAGGGGCGTTTGCCGGGCCATCTTCATTCTCCTGGAGGGGTGTGGAAAACGGCGCGGACTATAGCCGCGAGACTTGCCCGATCAAGGACGACGCGGAGCGTCTACACTGGGGCCGACATGAAGATTCGTAATCGGTTGAATCCTTCCGACCCGTGCTTCTCCTTCGAGTTCTTCCCGCCCCGGACGGACGAGGGCGAGGCGAACCTGCTCAAGGCGCTGGAAGACCTGGCGACCCTGCAGCCGGGTTTCGTCTCCGTGACGGAAGGCGCGGGAGGCAGCACTCGGGCGAAGACGGTGGAGTTGGTGCTGCGCATCAAGCAGGAGGCGGGCATCGAGGCGATGGCGCACCTGACATGCGGGGGGCACTCCCCGGCGGAGCTGCGCACCGTGCTGGAGCGCCTGTCGGCCGCGAAGGTGGACAACATCCTGGTGCTGCGCGGAGACCCACCCAAGGGCCAGACAGTCTTCGAGCCCGCGCCCGGGGGTTTCCGCTACGCATCGGAGATGGTGCGATTCATCCGAGAAGAGGATTTCAACTTCTGCCTCGGGGGAGCGTGCTATCCGGAGGGCCACGTGGAGACGCCCTCCCGTGACGACGACCTGCGTCATCTCAAGGCCAAGGTGGATGCCGGCCTGGACTTCGTGGTGACGCAGCTCTTCTTCGACAACGCGTTCTACTTCGACTTCGTGGAGCGGGCGCGCCGCGCGGGCATCAACGTCCCCATCGTCCCCGGCATCATGCCCATCACCAACTACGAGCAGATCCAACGATTCACGCGCCTGTGCGGAGCCACCGTGCCCATGCGCCTGGCGTTGCAGCTCGAGCGGGTGAAGGACAACCCGGAGGCCATGGCCCAGCTCGGCGTGGCCCATGCGACGGTGCAGTGCATGGAGCTGCTGTCGCGCGGCGTGCCTGGCATCCACTTCTACACGCTCAACAAGTCCCCGGCGACGCGGATGATCGTGAGCGCACTGCGAGCCCGTTCATGAGTGGTCCTGGAATCCAGCTTCCCCCAAGCGACCCGCGTAGCAAGGTCCTCAACATCATCCGTCCGCCCGCCTTCTTCCTGCTGTGCGTGGGCGTGCTGAACGTCATCTACAACATCGCCGGTTTCGTGCTGGCGGCGCTGAAGGTGACCTCGCCCTTCGTCCCCGCGGGCGCGGAGGCGTCCACGCTGGAGCTGTCACCCACGCTGGCGCTGATGCTGCTGGTGGGCATCCTCTGCGGGGTGCTGTCCGCCTGGGGCGCCATCAGCGCGCTCAACCTGAAGGGCTACGGACTGGCCACGGTGGGCGGCATCACCGCGCTCTACATCCTGTCTCCCGGCTGCGTCATTGGCGTCCCGGTGGCCGTGTGGATGCTCTTCACCTTGCGTCGCGACGGGGTTCGCGAAGCCTTCCAGGCCTGAGCGTTCAAAACGCGGCGGTTGGAGCGTCGGCCAACCGCCGTGAATTGATGTTCAGGCCACACCGCCCGCGGCCACGCCTCCTGGCATCTGGAGCCCGGCGCTCCCTCTGACGCAGCGCCCACTCTGTTCACCAATGGTGCTCCCCCTGCCCCGGGGTTGCAGCGGTGCGGGCTTTCACACTTTCTCGGTTTCCCTCACTTTCGTAGCCACACAGGAGGGGCGCGCACGTCGAGTGCCGCCTCGCAGCGCAGGGGTGGCCATGATTGCGTTTGAGGTCGAGCGGGGAACGCCTGAACCTTTGACGGAGCTGGCTCGGCGGCTGAGCCGCGCGGAGGAGAAGGACCGCGCCCGGGGCATGTTCTTCCTGGGAGCGCTGGACGTGGTCCGGAAGGAGGCGGGGAAGCCGCCGCGGCGCGGTGCCGGCGGCCTCGCGCGAGCGCGCCTTCGTGCCCTTCTTCCTGTACCCCATCACCAGCTTCCTGCGGCTGTCCTTCAGCGCCGCGGGGTTGCTGGCGCCGCGGCTGGGCGGCTTCGAGGCGGCCATGCGGACCATTGGCGCCCGGTCCGCGCAGGACTTCCTGAGCACGGTGGTGGGGCGCAGCTTCCTGGCGTTGTCCGGTGGCTGCCCGCGCCGGCTCGTCAGCAACCTGCCGTCCGGCTACAGCACCGCCGTCAGCTACGGCGAGCGGGACGTGGAGTGGATGGGCGAGCGCCAGGGCCGCCTCACCATGTTCCGCGACTTCATGCCGCACAGCTACCACGAGGGCGTGCTGCGCGCGGCGCTGGCCGCCATTGGCGCCCGCGACACGCACATCCGTGGGCGTGCCACGGGTCTGCTGGATGGCGAGTACGAGGTGTCCTGGAGCTAGAGGGCGGCCTCGGCGGCGGGGCAACCCGCCGGGAGGCAGAGGGTGAAGACGCTGCCCTCCCCTTCCCGGCTCTCCACGCGCAGGGTGCCGCCGTGCTGCCGCACCGTGCTGGCCACCACCGACAGTCCCAGGCCCGTGCCCGCGGGCTTCGTCGTGAAGAGCGGCTCGAAGATGCGCTCCTGCATCGCCTCCGGGATGCCCATGCCGTTGTCGGACACGCGGATGATGAAGGCGCTGCCATTGCCGCCTTCCGCGAACACGTCCACCCGGCCCAGACGGCCCGCGGGCATGGCCTCCACCGCGTTCTGCACCAGGTTGATGAGCACCTTGCGCAGCAGCTCCCGGTCCACCCAGGGCGACTCCAGCGAGAGGGGGACACTGTTCTGGATGCGCACGCCTTCGCGGCCCGGCACCACGTCCAGCACCTCCTCCATCAACGCGTGCAGCGAGCAGGGCCGCAGCTCCAGCGGACGCTCGCGGGCGAAGTCGAGCAGCTCGGAGGAGATGCGTGAACACACCGCCAGCTCGCGCTCGATGATTTCCAGGAAGCGCTGGAGCCGCTGGTCCGCCAGCGTCACGTCCAGCTTGCGCAGGTGACGGACGACCACGGCGTTGGCGGTGCGGGCCGCGGCCAGCGGGTTGCGCAGCTCGTGGCTCACCGTCGCCGTCATCCGCCCCACCGCCGCCAGCTTCTCCACCCGCGCGGCCTGCTCACGGTAGGAGCTCATCTCCCGGCGCACGCGTGCCAGCGCATGCTCATGGTCCACGCGCTCGTTCGCGTACGCGCCCTCCAGCAACACCTGCTGCACCGCCACGCGCCGCATCTCCCCCAGCGTCTCGCGGCACGCAATCACCAGCACCCCGTTGACGAACACCATCCAGAAGGAGTGTTCCAGGAAGCGCCACCACGCGGGATTCGACACGCCGAAGATGGACTCCGGCCACCAGATGCCGCGCAGGCAGTGCTCCAGCACCGCCGTGGCGGTGGCGGTCGCCATCACCGCCGGGTCCCGGTAGAAGGCCAGGAAGGCCAGCGAGCCGAACACATAGAAGTGCGTTTCGATGCGGCCGCCCGTCAGGTGGATGAAGAGCGCGGCCCAGAGCATCTGCGCGACCGCCACCACGTGCCGCGTGACGACGTCCCCGGCCCGCAGCCGCACCAGCACCAGCGGAAAGGCGGACAGCAGGCCCCCCAGCACCACCGCCACGTGCAGATGGGGATGCACCACCCGCGACGTCCCCTGCCAGGCGAAGGGCGACAGCACCGCCGCCACCGCGATGGCGACCAGCCACTGCCCCACCATCAGCACGGCGAAGCGAGAGTCCACCCGCCGTCGCACAGCCTCCAGGTGCTCGCCGAGCAGTGCCTCCACCCGCACCTCCAGCGCGTCGACCCCACGTGTGAGCACCATGTTGCCGGAAGTCTCCGTTGACACGGTACCCTCCGTCCGCACGTTCTCCCCGCGTGTATGGCCGAATCGCCCCCGAAGCACAGGCGCGCCCACATCCTGGTCAATCATTGCGTGACTCACCCCGGCCATACCGGCCCCCCCGGATGAGTCGCCATCCTATCCCCTTACACACCCCTGGCAATCCAAACTTGTCGGAATAAGCAGACTGTTCCAACAAAAACATGCAACTTGCCCTCGGGGCTCGTTGATGACGGTGTGAAACACACCGTCACCCGCTCGTTCCATCGACAGGGATTGAACAAGCGTCGAACAACCGAGGCATGTGTCAGGGGGTAGGCATGGTGTCCATCATCCGCTGCCCCGAAGGGGCCAGCAACACGCACACGGGCTGACACTGGGCGGGCGTGGGCGGGCCAGCGTCCGCCCCCTGTGTCTCCGAGGTCGGCACGGCGCTCACACAGACCTGGTCGCTGCCCGGCACGACACTCGCCAAACGCGCGGGCCCGCTCAGGGTCCATGTCTGCATCTGTGGGGACAAAGCCGGGTCAAGCTCACCGCACGGCGCACTTGAGCAACTTCTGCAACATGGGATGTAACAACTCGCCCCCGCGCAACGACTCACGCCAACGCGCCGGGATGCCATTCACGCCGTGGATGAGCCCGGCGATACCTCCCGCCACCGCCGCGGTGGTGTCGGTATCCCGGCCCAGGCGCACCGCGGCCTTCACCACCTGCGCGTAGGTGTCGTGCTCGACCACGCACTGGCGCGCGGAGCGCAGGCAATCCACCACGTAGCCCGTGCCCGTGCCTCGAATCGCCTCCCAGCCCGGCGGCAGGACATGCGTGTCCAGTTCAGTGCGAGCCTCGAAGCCTTCGGGATACAGCTTGCGGAACGTCTCCACCGCGTCCGTCCATGCATCCGAAGCACGCGCGCCCTGGAGGATGCGGCGGGCCCACAAGCAATACAGCGCACAGCACACCTGGGAGCGCATGTGTCCATGCGTGACGCGAGACTGAGTCATCGCGTCCGAGGCGAGCTTCGCGTCATGGCCTGAATGCCAGAGCGCCAATGGCAGCACGCGCATCAACGAGCCATTGCCATTGTCTCGTTCTCCCTTGGGGCCGGCCATCAGCGCGGGCGTCCCTGCGTGGACCAAGGCCAGGGCCGTGCGTGTCTGGATGCCCACGTCGAACACCTGGCCATCCACCGCGAGGTAGCCCCACTCCAGCCAGTTCACCAAACGGCGGCCCAGGTCTTCTGGGTCCAATCGACCCTGGAAGAGCAACGAGTCCAGCAGGCACAGCGCATGCGCGCCATCATCGGACCAGGTCCCCGGCGGAACCCCGTCATGCGCGCGCTGGAAGCCCTCGGGCGGCTGGAAGTCGATGGCCTCGGGCGGTGGAATCCGCTCGGGTGCGTGGAACTCGTAGGGCACGCCCAAGGCATCCCCCACCAGCAATCCGTAGATTCCCCCGGCGATCTGCTCCTCGCGACTCGGCATGGTGTTGCCTCCCCCACGGTGAGGCGAAGCACGCTAGGACAACGCCCGAGCGCGCGTACAGCGGACGCACGCCGCTGAACGCTGGGGGCCCTGGCTGTCGCAACAAAATTGCGCCTTCAGGCCCCGCCATGCAGGCTTCCACGGGAACCGGGCCATGCCGAGCCCCCACGTCCAGGAGCCCCCATGTCCGCCGTCTCGCCCCTTGCCCAACCCGAGGCCTGGAACCTGGTTGCGCCGGAGTACGTGCGCGAGCTGATGCCCACCTTCGAGACGTTCTCCAGGGATGCCCTGCTCCGGGCCGGCGTGGTGCAAGGGACGCGTGTCGTGGACGTCGCCACGGGGCCGGGCACGCTCGCGCTGCTCGCCGCGCGCGACGGCGCCCGCGTCACGGCGGTGGATTTCTCCCCGGAGATGATTGCCGCCCTGCGCGCGCGGACCGCGGAGGCGAAGCTCGACATCGACATCCTGGAGGGTGACGGCATGGCGCTGCCCTTCGAGGCGAACGCGTTCGACGCCGCATTCTCCATGTTCGGCCTGATGTTCTTCCCGGACCGGGCACGTGGCTTCCAGGAGCTTCACCGGGTCCTGAAGCCGGGCGGCCGGGCCGTCGTGTCCAGTTGGACGCCCTTCGAGCGCTCGAAAGAGCTGCGCGCCGTGTACACACGCCTCTGGGAGCAGATGGGCGCGAAGCCATCGCAGCCGGGCGCCATCCCCCTGTCCGACCCCGACACCTGTCAGCGAGAGATGTCCAGCGCGGGCTTCACCCACGTCACGGTGAACGAGGTGGAAGGCTCCATCGACTACCCGTCCACGGCGGCCATGGTGGATGCCACCACCCGCTCCAGCGCGCCCGTCGTGCTGGCACGCAGGGCGCTGGGCGCGCAGTGGGAGCCGCTGCTCTGGTCCATGCACGAGTACGCGCAGGCGGAGCTGGGACCGGGGCCCCAGCGCGTCACCCTCACGGCCTACCTGACGACAGGCACCAGACCGTAGCGGACGGCCGCGTCGAGCGTGTTGCGCATCAGCATGGCGATGGTCATGGGCCCCACGCCACCGGGCACGGGGGTGATGAACGAGGCGCGCTCGGCGGAGGCCGCGAACTCCACGTCGCCCACGAGCTTGCCGTCCGGCTTGCGATTCATCCCCACGTCAATCACCACCGCGCCGGGCTTGATCCACGCGCCCTTCACCAGTTCGGCCACGCCTACCGCCACCACCAGGATGTCCGCGCCCTCCACTTCCCGGCGCAGGTCGCTCTTGCTGTGGCAGATGGTCACCGTGGCGTTCTTCTGGAGCAGCATCAACGCCATGGGCTTGCCCACGATGTTGCTGCGCCCCACCACCACCGCCCGCTTGCCCGCGGGGTCGCAGCCAATCTCCTCCAGCAGCCGCATCACCCCGTAGGGCGTGCACGCCCGGGTGGTGGACCGGCCCAGCAGCAGGTTGCCGGCGTTGAGCGGGTGGAAGCCGTCCACGTCCTTCTCCGGCTTCACGGCGGAGATGATGACGTCCGGGTCGATGTGCCTGGGCAACGGCAGCTGTACCAGGATGCCGTGCACCGCCGGGTCCGCGTTGAGCTGGTGGATGACCTCCAGCAGCGCCGCCTGGGTGATGCCCTCGTCCGGGTGGAGCTCCCAGGAGCGGAAGCCCACCTCCTCCGCGGCCTTCTTCTTCCCATTGACGTAGACCTTGGAGGCGGGGTCCTCCCCCACGCGCACCACGGCCAGCCCCGGCGTCAGGCCATGCTCGAGCTTGAGCCGGTCGACCTCCGCCTTGACCTCCGCTCGCACGCGCGCCGCAACTGCCTTGCCATCAATCAACTGGGCGTTCACCCGTGCCACTCTATGCGAAACTCCCCCGCCGGAAAGGGAGCGGAACGTCGGCCATGGGCGCAGGAACAGTTCTGGGAGCAATGCTGGGGTTGATGGCGGGGCTGCTCGTGGGCAGCCCCTGGGCCATTGTCCTGCTGCTCATCGCGGGCGGCTTCGCGGGGCGCTACTACGACGCCCAGCACGCCCTACCGCCCGAAGACCCGGAGGCGCTGTCCGGCTTCTCCCACGCCCCCTACGCGTCCGCCCATGACGCCACGTCGGAGGCGGCGCTCGTGCCTCGCGAGGAGGAGCCCTACGAGCAGTTCGCCAGTGACTTGTGCGCCGTGTTCGTCGAGGTGGCCCACGCGGATGGCGAGGTCCGCCGCGACGAGGTGCGCGTGGTGCGGCGCTACTTCCAGACGACCCTCGGCTACGGCCCCGAGGCCCTGGAGGTCGTCCGGAGCCACCTCAAGGTCTTCCTGGCCCACCCGCCCGACCTGGACGCGGCCGTCAGCGCCTGCCATGCCCAGCTCCCCTCGGCCGAGCGGCACCGGCTGCTGGACACGCTCTACGAGCTGGCGCTGGCCGACGGAGGAATGCAGCGCTCCGAACGGGAGGTCCTGCGCCGCGTCGCCGAGGGCCTGGGCATCTCCGAGGCGGACGAGCAGGCCATCATCGCCCTGCACCTGGGCGCCGGGGATGAACACTACGCCGCGCTGGGCCTGACGCCGGACGCCACCGACGTCGAGGTGAAGCGAGCCTTCCGGTTGCTCGCCGCGGAGCACCACCCCGACAAATCCGCCCACCTCGGCCGTCAGGCCGCCGAGCAGGCCGCCCGTCGCTTCCAGCAGATCCGCGACGCCTACGAAGAGATTCGGCGCCTGCGCGGGCTGTAGCGCCGGATTACATCCCTCACAGTCGCCCACGACGAGGACGCACTCTCCGCCATGAGTCAGCAGCGCAACGGCCCCAAGAAGAAGGAAGCGGCTTTCAGCAACAACCCCTTCAAGTCCGCCATCCAGGTGTTGAAGGACCAGGAGAAGAAGGAGGCGCAGGAGAAGGCCGCGGCGGAGGTCGCGAAGCGCAAGGCCGCGGCGCCCCCGCCCCGGGCCACGAAGGCGCCCAAGGTCCGCGAGGAGGACGATGCCTCCTCTTCTTCTCCGCCATGGACGGCGTGCAGCAGCTCACCAACCGGGGCGAAGCGCCGGCGCCCAACCCGCGCCTGCCGGCCATCATCGATGAAAACGCGGAGGCGCTCGCGCAGCTCTCCGAGCTGGTCGCCGGCCAGGGCGACTTCGACGTCACCGGCACGGATGAGTACATCGAAGGCGCGAGCCCCGGCATCGACCGGAACCTGCTGCGCGCGCTGCGCCGGGGCGACTTCGCCATCCAGGGACAACTGGACCTGCACGGGAAGACACAGAACGAGGCGCGCGACGCGCTGGAGCGCTTCCTGGGTGACAGCCGCCGCGCGAAGCAGCGCTGCGTGCTCGTCGTGCACGGTCGCGGTTTGAACTCCAAGGACCAGATTCCCGTGCTGAAGGAGCGGCTCAAGGGCTGGCTGTCCGAGAAGCGGATTGGCCGGATGGTGCTGGCGTTCGCCAGCGCACGGCCTCAGGACGGGGGCACCGGCGCGGTGTACGTGCTGCTCCGGCGGTAGTCTTTACGCGCGCCCGGCACTGTGCATACATGCCGCCATGGCACGCGATCTGATCGACCTGCATATCCACGTGGGTGGCGCTGTGGCGCCCCACATCCTCTGGTCCATCGCCCACCAGCAGGGCTTCAAGCTCCCGGTGAAGAACTACTTCGACTTCGTGGAGCTCATCACCTCCCGTCCGGGCAAGGTGGGAAGCCTGGACGACTACCTGAAGATCCTCCACACCTGGACGGAGAAGATCCAGTCGTCCCCCAGCGCGATTGAGCGCTCCGTCTACGAGGTCATCGGCAAGGAGTACCGCGGCAGCCGCGTGACGCAGATGGAGCTGCGCTTCAACCCGATGAAGCGCAACCTGAACTCCGAGCTGGACCTGGACCACATCATCCACGCCGCGCTGCGCGGCATGGACCGCGCGGTGCTGGAGTACGGCGTGAAGATGGGCCTCATCTTCTGCCTGGCCCGCGAGTTCGACCACCGGCTCAACAGCATCATCGTGGACAAGGCCATCAAGTACCGCACGCGCGGCGTGTACGGCATCGACCTGGCCGGCACGGAGACGAACGCCATGGAGCTGAAGCCGGAGGTCGTCACCCAGTACGAAGAGCTCTTCTCGCGGGCGCGCCGCGCCGGCCTCAAGTGCACGGTGCACACCGGCGAGACGCGCGGCACCGGCGCCGAGGGCGTCATGGCCGTGGTGGAGAAGCTCCAGCCGCACCGCATCGGCCACGGCATCCGCGCCGCCTACGACGAGCACGCGATGAAGGTGCTGCGCGAGCGCGACATCGTCCTGGAGCTGTGCCCCACGTCCAACCTGCACACCAAGGCCGTGGAGGGCGTGGAGGAGCTGCGCCACATCATCCGCACCTTCTGGGACCGCAAGGTGAAGTTCACCATCAACACCGACGGCCCCTACCTGCTGGAGACGGACATGCGGCGGGAGATCGACATCATCGAACAGAACGGCATCCTCACGCCCGAGCAGGTGGATCAGACGCTCGCCTGGGCCCGTGAGGCCTCGTTCATCCCCGCGTGAGCCACGCCATGTACGGACTCACCCGCTCGCTCCTCTTCCAGCTCTCCGCGGAGCGCGCGCACCGGCTCGGGATAGCGGGGCTCCACTACCTGGGCCGCTCACGGGACTTGTGCGAGTCCCTGCGCGAGAAGGCCCTGGAGGGCGCCCCGCCCAGCCTGGCCGTCGAGGTGGCCGGCCTGCGCTTCGCCCACCCCGTGGCGCTGGCCGCCGGCCTGGACAAGGACGCGGAGGCGGTGGACGGCCTCTTCGCCTGCGGCTTCTCCGCGGTGGAAATTGGCACCCTCACGCCCAGGCCCCAGCCCGGCAACCCCAGCCCTCGCCTGTTCCGCCTGCCGGAGCACCGCGCGATCATCAATCGCATGGGCTTCAACAACCACGGCGCGACCCAGGCCGCCGCGCGGCTGCGGATGCAGACGTGGCGTCCGGGCCCGCTGGGGGTGAACATCGGCAAGAACAAGGACACGCCGCTGGAGCAGGCGGTGGATGACTACGTGGCCTGCGTGGACGCGCTGGCGCCCCTGGGCGACTACGTGGTGGTCAACGCCTCGTCCCCCAACACGCCGGGCCTGCGCAAGCTCCAGGAGCCCGAGCAGCTAGGACAGCTCCTGGGCGCGGTGCAGGAACGCCTGGCCACCGTGGCCCCGGGCAAGCCGCTGTTCCTCAAGATTGCCCCGGACCTATCCCCCGAGGCCGTGGACGAGGTGGTGGATGTCGCGCGGGCCCAGAAGCTCGCCGGCCTCATCGCCACCAACACCACCGTGGCCCGGCCCTTCGAGCATCCCCTGGCGAAGGAAGCCGGCGGCCTGTCCGGCGCGCCCGTCCGTGAGCCCGCCAACGCCGTCATCCGCCGCGCCTGGCTGCGCAGCGGGGGCGCGCTGCCCATCATCGGCGTGGGGGGCGTCTTCACCGCCCAGGACGTCTACGAAAAGCTGCGCGCGGGGGCGTCGGTGGTGCAGGTGTACACGGGCTTCATCTACGAGGGCCCGGGCATGGTGGGAAACATCCTCCCCACCCTGGCCACCCTGCTCGCCCGCGACGGTTACAAGCAGGTCCGCGACGTCATCGGCGCCGAGCACCGGAAGCCGGGCGCACCCAACTGACGCACCGCATCAATCCGTGGACAAAAAATGAGCGCTCGCCGGCGCCTTGGAGTTTCACCGGCGAGCGCCCCGGGCCCAGTGCTTGACGGGCCTCGAAAGCTATTGCTGCACGGTGAGCGAGCCGCCGACCGTGCTGACATCCACCGCGTGGGTGCCCGAGCCATACGTCTGCTCGCGGCCGCCCAACCTCGCGGGACTGTCGTTGAAACGACCACCGACAGTATTGAATTCCAACCTCACATCCGCCTGGGCCGGCAGCTTCAGCCGGACATCCCCGCCCACTGAGGACACAGAAGTAGCCACGACCTTCCGCGGTGCCAATGCCACGGTGCCGTTCACCGTGCTGACATCCAACCGCTCCTCCGAGCCGCTCACGTCCACACGGCCATTGACTGTCGCCAGCGACTGCCGCCCCTTCACGCCCGCCACCGTCACCGGACCACCCACCGTCGCCAAATCCAAACGCGCCCGCCGTGGCACCTTCGCCGTGAACCTCACCGAGGGCCCGCTCCGACGGCAGGACCGCGTTTCTTGTTCACACGGACCGCAACAAACCCGCGCCCGAATGGCACCCTTTTCTTGGACGACTTCCACGCCCACTTCGTTCCGGGAACTCTCCGCGCCTTCCCAAACAACCGTGATTACCACGTCATTCCCGTCTACCGCATCTACGCGCACCGCGCCATCAACATTGCCGATGTGAACTTCAGGCGTACCGTCCGTGTTGAACGTCCACGTCTGGGTGGACGGCGCGGCGGCGAGGATGAGCAGCAAGGGCAGGACCATGTGCGGGCTCCGGAAGAGGTGGGATGCCCCCTTCCCTACGCCCCGGCCCCGCCCTCATTGCGCACGGTGGAGACGCAGTATCCACACCGCTCTGACATGCCTCAGGCGTCCGCGCCCCGGGCAATCCGCTGGTACAGCGCGTCATGGCGCCGGACCATCTTCTCCAGGGAGAGCTCGCGCGCCACGAAGTCCCGCGCCGCATGCCCCATGCTTCTCGCCTTCTCGGGATTCGCGAGAAGCTGACGGAAGGCCTGGGCCAGTTGAGCGGGCCGCTCCGGGTCCACCACGAGGCCACGTTCGCCATCGCGAACCAGGTCGGTGTTGCCACCCACGCGCGTCACCACCATGGGAAGCCCCGCGGCCATGCCCTCCATCACCGCGTTGGACATGCCCTCCGCGGCGGAGCAGAGGACGCCGAAGGTCGCCCGGGCGTAGATGGCGGGCACGTCCGTGCGGTGCCGCAGGAAGTGCACGGTATCGGACACGCCCAGCTCACCAGCCAGCTTCTCCAAGTCCGGCCGGCGCGGACCATCTCCCACCAGGAAGGCGTGCAGCGTGATGCCGGAATGGCGCAGTTGGGCCAGCGCGAGCAGCAGGTCCTCCTGCCGCTTCACCGGGTGATTCATGTTGGCCACGTGGACCACCACCGGCGCGGCCCCCGTGTCGGGGAGCGGCCCGCGCAGCCCTTCGCGCCTGCGGGACTCGAAGCGCGGCAAGTCCAGGCCGTTGTGGATGACGGACACGCGCGAGGCCGGCAGGCCCTCCTCGGTGATGAGCTGGTGGCGGATGGCCTCCGCGTTGCCAATCACATGGTCCGCCATGCGGCACAGCCGCGACTGCACCGCGCGCCGCGCCCGCCCCTGCCAGTGCGCCAGATCCAACCGGCCCACGATGACCTTCGTGCCCGCCAGCTTCGCCGCAGGCACGGCCACCATCGTGGAGTAGAAGTCATGCACGTGCACCAGCTCCACGCGGTTCGCCTTGAGCCAGCGCGCCATGCGGTACACCTGATACGCCGTGTTCGGCTGCACCACGGAGCCCTTGAGCGGGAAGGCCGCGGGCGCGTGGCCCAGCTTCCACACCGCGCCAATCAGCGGCCCCGAATCATCCAGCACGGACACCTGCAACCGGTAGCTGGCGGGCAGTCCCCGCAACAGCTCCAGCACCTGCACCTCGGTCCCTCCAATGTGGAAAGACCGGGTGAACTGAACCAGACGGAGGGGCTCCTGCCCCATCCGCGCCTCCTCACGTCGCATGTCCGGACCCCTCCCACGTCGCCACCACCGGCCCGCTCGGAGCCGGAACCCGTTGCATGTCCGCCGCCTCGGACGCGCGCGCCACCCGGTGCGCCGCCGCCGCCGGCCGAAGAGCACGTAGCAGTGCGCGGACAGGATGTAGCCGGAGAACAAGTCACACACGAGGTAGCCCACGACTGACGCGGACAAGGCTCGCGCCAGCCACCCCACTTCCTTGTCCCGCGACGCCTCGAAGGCGCCGCCCGCGGCCCCCGTGAACACCATGAAGAACAACAGGCCCACCCAGCCCAGCTCGCCGATGACGTCCAGGAAGATGTTGTGGGCCACGTACGCCCGGCGCGCCTCGGGGGCGCGTACATGGGCCACGCGTAGCGGAAGCCGCCCGCCCCCACGCCCAGCAGCGGCTTGTCCAGGCTGATGCGGCTGGCCACCTGCCACGCGTAGACGCGGCCCATGGCGGACGCGTCCTCGTGGAACTCGGCCACCGTCTCGTTGCGCTGCCAGAAGCTCTGCGGCGCGAAGACGAGCAGGCCCATCACGAAGAGCGAGCCCACGACAATGGCCTGGATGCGGCGCTTCTCGCGGATGGCCCACAGCGCCATGGCCGCGGAGAGACCGATGAAGCCGCCGCGCGAGTGCGAGACGACGATGGCCGCCACCGCCAGGATGGCCGCCGTCAGACACGCCAGACGCCACACCCAGCCGCTGCCCTTGCGGGCCACGAAGGCCACCGCCAGCGGCACCACCAGCGCCAGGTTCATGGCCATGTGGTTCGGGTCCGCGTAGACGCCCACCCAGCGCGCGCGGAAGCCTTCCACCAGGTCCTCGCCCACCAGGTACCAGTTGATGGCGCCAATGGACGTCACCACCGACGCCAGCACCATGGCCCCGCACACCACCGCCAGCCGACGGCCGGTGGTGATGACGTTGACGAAGGTGATGTAGATGGCGGTCAGCTTCAGCAGCTCGACGCCCGTGGTGGTCGTCACCTCCGGATTCACGGACCAGCCGACGGACGCCACCGCCAGCGTGGAGAAGGCGATCAGCGCCAGACCGCGCGAGCCGTCCACGTACAGCGGCTCCGCCCGCCCCAGCCGGCGTATCACCATGAGTCCCGCCGCCAGCCCCGACGTCACCAACGCGAGGCGCAGCGGTGCGAGCGCCGGGATCCACTCACCCGGCGCCGCGTACATGACCGCCGCGAAGGCGGTCAGCGCATAGAAGGCCCACACGTCACGGCGCTGCCCCTGCTCTCCCAGCACCATTCACTCCACCTCCCGGCAGTTGCGTCGCGCACCAATACGCGTGCCTGGGCGAAAGCAGAGGACATGCCAGGGGCCCCATCGGGCAAAGCCCTGAATCTTCTAGAACGGGGCGGCCTCGCCGGACGTGCGGGCCGCCCCGGACTGAAATTCCTACGGGACGGGGCTGCTCTCCATCGGAAGAACCGCCGAGGCCACCGGCTCCAGCCGCCCGTCCTGGAGCCAGGGCGTGCCCAGTTCCTCCAACAGCCGCGACAGGGTCAGCGTCACCAGACGGCGCAGCTCCGCATGCGCCTCCGG
Organism: Myxococcus sp. MxC21-1; assembly: GCF_032612255.1. Classification (NCBI taxonomy): domain Bacteria; kingdom Pseudomonadati; phylum Myxococcota; class Myxococcia; order Myxococcales; family Myxococcaceae; genus Myxococcus; species Myxococcus sp. MxC21-1. The sequence continues at coordinate 3,459,323 of NZ_CP123278.1, read as the reverse complement.
CGCCACCGCCGGCTCCAGGCCCTTCTGGGCGCGCTCGGCAGCGGAGGCGCGCAAGCGCGGCGCTCCCGGGGCGCCTTCGAAGAGTCGCTGGCCCAGTTCCACCACCCGCCCCAGCGGCACCGGGCGCGCGTCCGCGCGCTCCTCCAGCACCGCCATGGCCACCACCGCGGCCAGGAGGCGCTCCAGGCCCAGCGTCTCCAGGGGCACGCCGAAGCGAGCCAGGGCCTCGCGCGCCGAGTCGTCGGTGCCGCCCAGCACCCCGCGGAACACCTGCACCTGGGCCTCCGCGCGGGCCAGCAGCGCCTCGGTGGCGGCCAGCTCGCGCCGGGAGCGGAACGGCACCGGCTCCGCGCCTTCCACGCGCAGCGCCCGCCGGGGCCGCTTCTGGCGCAGCGCGGAGATGGCGGCCGCTTCCTCCGGAAGCACCATTAGCACGCCCTCCACCAGGGCGCCCGGCGCCTTGGCCAGCCGGTCCGCGCGGAACTTGAGCTGGAGCGTGAGCGAGAAGCCCGTCTGGAAGATGCGCCGCAGCGGCGTGTCGCGCAGCACGTCCGTGGCGCGCTCCGGGTCCGCCCCCGTCAGGTGCTCGAGCGCCAGGGACAGGTAGTCTCGCACCGTCTCGCTCGCGCGGCGGATGGCGTCCAAATCCCCCGGGTCCGCCAGGTCCGCCACCAGCGCGGCGCTGGCCACCTCGCGCAGCTCATCCTCCGCGTTCACCGCCTCCACCATCGTCAGGCCGCGGAAGGCCGCCTCCAGGTAGTCCACATGGCCCGTGGTGGGCGCCAGCCCTGGACGCGCGGCGGACACGGGCGCGGGCGCCACGTCCACACGGCTGAACAGGGACACCGCCTCCTCCAGCGACGGGAAGCCCATGTCCTGGAGTCGGCCGCGGCGGAACTGGTACGCCGTCTCCTCCAGCTCACTGGGAATCTCCCAGCGCACGGCCTCCAGCAGGCGCACGGCCTCGAAGGGGTTCTCCGCGATGAGGTCGTTGAGGAGCGAGCGGACGGCGGACATCTCCACGCCCTCCACCTTGATTTCGACGAGGTAACGCCCCTCCGGGGTCTCCATCGTCACGCCCGGCGGGTTGACGTCCGGGTTCTCTTCCAGGTCGTGCACCTCGATGAACTCGCGCAGGAGGATTTCGAGCACTTCCAGGTCCAGCGCGTGCAGCTTGCGCAGGAACTCCCCCGTGTCCTCCACCCCGCCCCGCGCGGCGCGCAGCCGGTGAGGACGGCGTGCGAGTCCAGCGCGTCCCGCCGCCAGCCAGCCAGGTCCACGAAGGCGCGGAACTGGCCGGGCGAGGCGAGCTGCACCAGCTCCGTCGAATCCGCGAGCCCCAGCTCCTGGATGGTGGCGTAGAGGTCCTCGGCGGGCATCGAGCGCACCAGCGCGCGGGCCTCCGCGACATCCAGGAGGGCGTCCACCCGCTGACGCGGGGACAGCCTCATCAACCGCTGACGCAGCTCCCGGGGAGCCAGCTGCGTGTCGCTTCCATTTCCCTTGCCGTTTTCGGACACGGCGCGGTCCCTACCACAGCGCCCCCCGGCCCGGGAGCAGAACCCCACCGGGAGCGGCGGCTACCGGATGATGCCGGCGGCCCTCAGACGCGGGTGGACTTGCCGAAGGTGTCGAGCAGCGCGCCCCAGACCTCATCCACGCCCAGCTTCTCCGTGGAGGAGAACGGGAGGATGACCTCCAGCGGCAGGTCCATCAGCTTGGAGAGTTCCACCAGCCGCGGCTTGCGCCTGGCCTTGGTGAGCCGGTCCACCTTGGTGGCCACCACCAGCACCCGGCGGTTGTGCGCCTGGAGATAGTCGAGCGTGGTGAGGTCGTCCGGCGTGGGGCCCACCTCCACGTCCACGATGCTGACCACGGCCTCCAGGCGGTGCCGCTTCTCCAGGTAGGTGGTGATCATCTTCTCCCACTGGGCCTTGTCCGCCTTGCTGGCCTTGGCGAAGCCGTAGCCCGGCAGGTCGGCCAGGCGGATCTGGTGGCGCACGCCGCCGCGCTCCAGGTCCACGTCGAAGAAGTTCAACGTCCGGGTGCGCCCCGGCGTGTTGGACACGCGCACCAGCTTCCTGCGGCCGGTGAGCGCGTTGATCATGGAGGATTTGCCCACGTTGGAGCGGCCGACGAAGGCCACCTCCGCCGTGTGGTCCGTCGGGTAGCCCTTGGGCTCCACGGCGGTGGTGACGAAGCGTGCGTCGAGGACCTTGATCACAACGTCATTTCTTGGCCGACGGATCCGCGGCGCGGCGGGCGCGCTCAGCGGACCAGTGGTCGATGGCCTTGAGCGACTCCTTGAAGTCGAACGGCCGGAGGGAGGGCGAGGAAGCGTCGTGGCAGGAGCGGCACTGCTTCTCAGAGGGGTCCACCAGGCCCACCAGGCGCGCCAGCTCCGAGTCCTTCATCACGTACTCGGGTGAGTAGTACTGCCCACCGCCGTGGCATGTCTCACAGGTGACATTCACCGTCGCCTGGGTGACCTGCTCCGGCGAGTGGCAGGACAGGCAGCGCCCGTCCTTCTTCTGCTGGTCGGTGAGCGAACTCTCCGCCCGGGCGTGCTTCGACTGCATCCAGGCGTCGTAGGCCTCGGGGTGGCAACCCTTGCAGCTGTCCGGGCCTACGAAGTCGGCGCCCCCGGCCGCCCCAGCGGCGGCCAGCACGAGAAGGGAGAGGATCCTGATGCCAGGAACGCGCATGAAGCCGGAGTAGCAGAGCCCCCCGGACGGGGCAAGGCGTCTCGTGGTTGAATGACCGGCAGAAACTTCCGTCGGGCATAGGGGATTGCTAGAGCCTTGCCCGCCCGTTCCAGCAGGGAGGAGCCGTATGCGCATCCTGACCGTCCTCGCCGTCCTCACCTTCGCCGTCCCCGCCGCCGCCAAGCCCTGGCAGGGCATTGAGCCGGGCGTGTCGAAGCGCGACGAAATCATCAAGAAGTTCGGTGAGCCCTCGCGCACCGTCAAGCAGGACGGCAAGGAGATCATCGCCTACCTGGCCAAGGAGGCCATCAAGGGCACCACCCAGGCCCAGTTCAAGGTGGATCCGGACACGCAACTGGTGGAGCGCATCGACGTGTTCCCCGGGCCCATCATCGACAAGGAGACGGTGGAGAACAGCTACGGCCCCTCCTGCCCCTCCGGCGCCGCGCCCGCCACGCCCTGCTACCTGCGCAAGCTGACGGACGACTTCCGCACCTACTTCCTCTACCCCCGCCTGGGCCTGGCCATCTTCTTCAACGAGGACGGCAAGACGGTTCAGTCGTTGACGTTCACCACGCAGAAGGCCGCGAAGTAGGGCCACGCCCGTGCACGTCTTCGGACTGACGGGAGGCATCGCCTCCGGCAAGAGCACCGTGACGCGCATCCTGCGGGAGCTGGGCGCGGAGGTGCTGGACGCGGACGTGATTGCCCGCGAGGTGGTGGAACCGGGCACGCCCGGCCTGGCCGCGGTGGCGGCGCGCTTCCCCGGCGTGGTGGGCTCGGACGGCCGGCTGGACCGGGTGAGGCTGGGCGCACGCATCTTCGGGGACCCCGCAGAGCGCGCCGCGCTCAACGACATCACCCACCCGCTGGTGCGTCAGGCCTTCATGGACAAGCTCCAGGCGCTGGAGGAACGGGGCGTGACGCGCGTCATCTACGACGTGCCCCTGCTCATCGAAAGCGGCATGCACGCCTGGATGGAGGCCGTGGCGGTGGTGTGGGTGCCCCGCGCGCTGCAGAAAGCCCGGCTGATGTCGCGCGACGGGATGGACTCCGACGCCGCCGACGCCCGGCTGGCCGCCCAGCTCCCCCTGGACGACAAGCGCGCCCATGCCACCTGGGTCATTGACAACAGTGGGGACCGGCGGCCACCCGCGCCCAGGTTGAAGCGATGTGGCGCGCCATGCTCGCGCGCGGCTGAGCGCCGGGTATGCTGCGCGCCGCATGAGCGAGACGCGCAAGAAGGCCACGGCCGGAACGTACTTCCTCACCGGCTACCCGGGATTCATCGGCAAGCGGCTGGTGGAACACATCGCCCGCGAGGACCCGAAGGGGCACATCTACGCGCTGGTGCAGCCCAAGTCGTTCAAGGAAGCGCAGCAGCACGCCGCCCGCGTGAAGGGCGCCAAGGTGGAGCTGCTCACCGGTGACGTGGTGGACATGCACCTGGGCTTGTCGGGCGAGGAGTACCAGCGCCTGTGCGAGCGGGTGACGGACATCTTCCACCTGGCGGCGGTGGCCCAGTTGGGCGTGGCCAAGGAGACGGCCTGGCGGGTGAACGTGGACGGCACCCGCAACATGCTGGAGCTGGCTCGGGACTGCGGGAAGCTCACGCGCTTCAACTACTTCTCCACCTGCTACGTGTCCGGCGACCGCCTGGGCGTCATCGCCGAGGACGAGCTGGACCGGGGCCAGGGCTTCCGCAACGCCTACGAGGAGACGAAGTTCCAGGCGGAGCGGCTGGTGCAGCGCGCGGGCGCCACTGTGCCCATCACCGTCTTCCGTCCCTCCAGCGTGGTGGGCGACTCCCGCACGGGGGAGATCGACCGCTTCGAGGGGCCCTACTACCTGGGCATCCTCCTGGTCACCTCGCCGCTGGTGGTGCCGCTGCCCCTGCCGGGCAATGGCGTGGCGCCGCTGAACGTGGTGCCGGTGGACTACGTGGTGGAGGCGGTGTGGCGCCTGTCGAAGGACCCGCGCGCCCAGGGCAACACCTTCCACCTGGTGGACCCCAACCCGATGAGCGCGCGCCGCGTGTACGAGCTCATCGCGGAGAAGTCGAACAAGAAGCTGCCGCGCTTCAACCTCTCCGCGCGGGCGGCGGACGTCATGCTGCGGCTGCCGCTGCTGGAGAAGCTGGCCCGCCCACAGCGCGCCGCCATCAGCTACGTCAACCACCTGGCCATCTACAACTGCCACAACACGCTGGAGCTGCTGGACGGCACCGGCGTGCGGTGCCCTCCCCTGTCGTCCTATCTGGATCAGCTCGTGGCCTACGTGCGGGAGCAGTACCGCAAGCGCCGCGAGGGCTCGGACGAGGACGACCCGTTGGATCAGGGCACGGCACCCGACGCGGAGCGTCCCTGAGCACGCGCGGCGGCCAGCCGTGGTAGATCCACGGTTCCCATGCCACGCACCTACCAGCCAGGCGACACGTTCACGCACGTCCGCGAGTGCGACCGGTACCGGCCGATTTACTACGCGGGCGCCTCGGGGGATTACAACCCCATCCACATCGACCCGGAGGCGGGCTCCGCCGCCGGACTCCATGGCAACATCCTCCAGGGGCTGTGCACCTTGGGATGGGTGGTGGAAGCCATTGCCGGCTTCGTGGAGGACCCCGGCCGGGTCCGCCGCGTGAAGGCGCGCTTCTCGCGCCCGGTGCGGCCCGAGGACACGATTACCTTCCAGGGCCGGGTCACCGCCGTCCAGGACGGGCGGCTCACGGCGGAAGTCTCCGCCACCAACCAGCGCGGCGAGGACGTCCTCAAGGGCGCCGTCGTCGAAGCCTTCATCGGGTAACGACCATGGCCCTCGACAAGCAATTCATCGGCCGTGAGTACGGCCCGTACCACTACACCCTGGGCGAGGAGAAGATGCGCGAGTTCACGCTCGCCGTCGGCGGCGCGAAGCCGGGCGCCGGAACGCCGGGCGAGCCTCCCGCGCACGTCAGCCCGCTCCTCTACGACGCGCAGGCCGCCAAGGCGGGGCCGCACGGGGGCCTCATCGCCTTCCCCAGCTTCGCCGTCGTCTTCGCCATCCGCCCCTTCAGCGCCGCCATCGCGGACCCCGCGCTGAACATCAACATGCAGATGCTGGTGCACGGCGAACAGGACCTGGAGTTCCTGGACGTCATGCGCCCCGGCGACGTGATGACGACCACTGGCCGCATCGCGGACCTCTACGAGCGCGCCCGCATGGGCTTCGTCATCGTCACCAGCGAGTCGCGCAACCAGCACGGCACCCTGGTGGTGAAGGGCACGTGGACGGCCATCATCCGCGGCTAGCCGTCAGCCCGCGGAGATGACGCCTTCATCGATGAGCTGAACGAGGATGCGCGCGGTATCCAGCCGCGTCATCCCCGACAGCGAGAAGAGGTCCTCGTAGCTCACCGAACCGTCAATCTGCGCCAGCACGAAGCCGGCGCGGTGGTCCAGGTTGAGCCAGATGATGTCGTCCGGCTGCAGGCGCACCGCGGGCACCCGGCCCAGGTCGCCCAGCTTGGACTCCAGCCGGGCCATCAGCATCCGCTCACTGCGCGCGCGCAGCGACTCCACGCGGAGGTCCGACGGCGCCAGCTCCTTCGCCTTGAAGAGCAGGTCCACCGCGCCGGAGTGGTCATCCAGCTCCAGCAGGTCCTCGGCCCCGCGCAGGAGCAGGTCCAGCTCGCTCTCCATCACGGGGAGGCCGAACTCCTGGGTGTGGCCCTCGGGGATGCCGTACTCGTCGGTGTCCCCCTTCGCCTGGATGACGGGCTCGTCGAATTCGAGGACCACGTCGCGCGCCAGCAGCTCCAACACGTCCGCCGGCGCGCCCTCCAGCGCCTCCGGAAGGACGACAGGCGCCGAGGGCGACTTGCCACTGGACTCCGAGGGGCCGCCCTGCCCTTCCGCCCATGCGCCCCAGTCGCCTTCCAGTGCCGGTGAGACGGGCAGGTCCGCGTCGGTGGGCGCCAGCCGCCCCAGCGAAGGCTCCAACTCCGGAGGCCGCTCGAACGGCGTCGCCGTGCCCCGCGAAGGCGCGCCCGCGGCGGCCGCCGGTACTCCCGGGCGCGGGTGTTGGTCGGATCCAGCTCCAGCGCGCGCTCGAAGAGCCGCTGCGCTCCCTGGGCGTCGCCACTGAGGCGCAGCCACAGTCCTGCCTCGATGAGCTGGTTCGCGCGCTGGCTGCTCATCTACCGCCCCGTGCCGCCGGGCGCCGGGCCCTTGAGCTGCGCCAGGCATCCCGTGAGCAGTTCACACGCGCGGCCCAGCGCCGCCACGTCTTCGCCCGCGCGGACCGCGCGCGCGTGCTCCAGCACCTGCTCCGCGCGAGGCATCACATCCGGCGCCAGACCGCCCCCACCGGCAGAAGCCGCGCCCGCGTCAGCGCGTCCACCACGTCGCGCGCCAGCGAGTCCAGCTCCACGCGCCGCGTCTTCAGCTCCTCGGACGCCCGCGCGGCGATGAGGTAGCCGCGCTGCTCGTCCATGATGCGCTGGAGCTCCTCCTCCGTGAGGCCGCTGGACGCGGTGACGGTGATGGACTGGCGAAGCCCCGTCTCCCGGTCCTTCGCGTGCACGGAGACGATGCCTTCCGCGTTGATGTCAAAGGTGACGTCAATCTCCACCTGGCCCCGGGGCGCCTCCCGCAGGCCGGTGAGGACGAACTCGCCCAGCAGCTCGTTCTGGTGCGCCAGGTCGTGCTCCCCCTGGAGCACCATGATCTTCACGACGCGCTGGAAGTCCTTCGACGTGGCGAAGACCTCCGTGGCCGACGTGGGCACCGTGGTGTTCTTGGGGATGAGCCGGCGCACGGAGCCCCCGGCGATGGCCACGCCCAGGCTCTGCGGCGTCACGTCCAGCAAGAGCAGCTCGTGCTCCGGCTGCACCAGCGCATGGGCTTGAATCGCGGCGCCCAGCGCCACCACCTCGTCCGGATGGACGCCCTTGCAGGGCTCGCGGCGGAAGTAGCCGCGCACGGCCTCCACGATTTTCGGCATGCGCGACATGCCGCCCACGAGGATGACTTCCTTGAGCTCGGAGGCGCGCACGCCCGCCTCGCCGAGCACCTCGGTGGTCAGCCCCACCACCCGCTCCGCCAGGTCGGACGTCAGGTCATCCAGCTTGTCGCGGCTCAGCGTGGCTTGCAGGTGCAGCGCCGCACCACCGCCGGGCGGCGTGCAGATGAAGGGCAGGTTGAGCCCCGCCTCGCGCACACTGGACAGCTCCACCTTGGCCTTCTCCGCCGCGTCCTTGAGCCGCTGCAACGCCATGCGGTCCTTGCGCAGGTCGATGCCGTGCTCCTTCGCGAAGCCGAAGACGAGCCATTCGATGATGCGGTTGTCCCAGTCCTCGCCGCCCAGATAGGTGTCACCGCCGGTGCCCACCACGTCGAAGACGCCCTGGGAGATATCCAGCACGGACACGTCGAAGGTCCCGCCCCCCAGGTCCAGCACCGCCACGCGCCCGTTCACCGTGCGGCCGAAGCCGTAGGCCAGCGCCGCGGCCGTGGGCTCGTTGATGATTCGCAGCACGTCCAGCCCGGCGATGCGGCCCGCGTCCTTGGTGGCCTGGCGCTGGGCGTCGTTGAAGTAGGCCGGCACCGTGATGACGGCCTTGGAGACGGGCCGGCCGAAGTGCGCCTCCGCGTCCGCCTTCAGCTCCTGGAGAATCATGGCGCTGATTTCGGGGACGGACAGGTCCTTGCCGCCCATGCGGATGCGCAAGTCGTCGTGCTGCCCCGCCACCACCTCGTAGGACAGCGCGCGCAGCGAGTCCTGCACCTCGTGCGAGGAGAACTTCCGGCCGATGAGCCGCTTGGCCGCGTACACCGTCTCCTGCGGATTGGTGATGGCCTGCCGCTTGGCGATGCTTCCCACCAGCCGCTTGCCGTTCTTCGCCATGGCCACGACGGAGGGCGTGAGCCCCTGGCCCGTGCGGTTCTTGATGACGACGGGCTGGCCGTCCTGGACGGTGGCGACGATGCTGTTCGTCGTTCCCAGGTCGATGCCAATGAGGGGTTCGGGCTCAGCCATGGGGAACCGTACTTACTCCTAGAACGTCCAGCGCAGCTTCTTGAGCGCGGCCTTCGCTTCCGCGTTGTCCGGGGCCAGCTTCGCCGCATCCTCGAAGGCTCGCTTCGCGAGTTTCTTCGATCCGCTGTCCAACAGCACCTTTCCCAGCGTCAGGTGGTGCTCGACCTTGTCGGGTTCCAGCTCCACGGCGCGCTGCGCCAGCCCTCGGCTTTCGGCTGCATCCTGCCCCAACAGGTGCCCCAGGCGGGCGCAGCGCCAGGCGGCCTCGGCGTTCTGGTCGTCCAGCGAGCAGGCGAGCCGGTAGGCCGACATGGCCCCATGCGTGTCGCCATGCCGCTCCATCTCCCGCCCTCGAGCGACCTCGATGGTCGCCCGCTGCGAGTCATGCCCCCGGCGCGCCTTGACCAGGAGAAGAGCGACTTCGCGGTTCTTCGGGTCCATCGTCTGGACCTGATGGAAGTCGTGATAGGCCCGCTCCCAGTCGCCACTGGCGATGGCGGCCTTGCCCCGGGCAATCAGCTCGGCCAGCCGGCCCGTGCGGGCCGTAGGGATGCCGGGCCAACCGGGCCTGCCGCTCCGCCCGGCGCGCTTCGGACGCGCCATCATCCGGCGGTGGCGCCAGCGGACGCGACGGCGGCGGAATGGATGAAGGCCCGCTGGACGCCACGGGCGGACGGGGCGCCGGGGGTGGCGATGAAACCTGATGCACCGGCGGCGGCTCTGGCGTCAGCAGCTGCTGCGCAGGCGCGGACGGAGGCGGCGCGGAGGGGGCGGCGGCGCGGCGGCGCGTTCGGCCTGAGCCAGTGCCGGATTCGCGCGCAGGTAGGCCTCGCGCTTGTCCGGCTGCATGAGCACGTTGTGCGCGTCCGTGAGGCGCCGGAAGATGCGCTCCATGCGGGCGCGGAAGCTGCCCAGGTTCTTCCCGAAGTAGCGGTCCGGATGGAAGCGGCGCGAGGCGTTGTAATACGCCTGCTTCACCTCCGACGCGGGAGCCCCGGGCTTCAGCCCCAACACGGCGAAGTGGTCCATCGCGTCGAGCGAGCGCTCCAGCTCGATGATCTCCTTCTTCCGCTCCGGCTCGAGGTCCACCTCCTCGGCCATGGCCGCGTCCACCACGGGCGCGGGCGCGCCCCGAGGCACCACCCGGGCGGGGACGATGGCGCCCTTGGCCCGCAGCGACAGCAGCACGGCGATGGTGCGCGGCTCGCCCAGCTTGGAGCGCGCCAGCACCTGGTCGATGCGCTCCACGCGCCCCACGAGCTGGAGCACCGAGCCCTCTTCCGCGGTGAGCTGGAGACGCGCTGCATCCAGTTGGGGCACCGTGGCGATGTGATCCGTCAGGGCCCCCAGCCCGATGATCGTGTTTGGCGCACTCACAGTGACAGTCCGAGGAAAGACTTCCGGAGTTTCCAGACTAGGGTTCCGGACGCAGGGCGTCAAACGTCCGTGAACCCTTCCCCATGCGGTGGAACGCGGCCACGCCGGTCAGTTGGCGGCGAGCACGCGCTCGAGAATGGACAGGCCTTCATCCAACTCACGCACGGTGACGATGAAGGGCGGCGCGAAGCGCAGCGTGCGGTCGCCGGCGGCATTCACCAGCAGCCCCTCGCCGCGCAGTTGGGCGATGACGGGCGCCACCTCGCGATCCAACTCCACGCCCACCAGCAGCCCCTGGCCGCGCACGGCCTGGATGCGGCCCGCGGGCAGCCGGCCCTGGAGCTCCCGCGCCCGGGCGAGCAGATAGGCGCCCTTCTCCTGGACCTCGTCCAGGAAGCCGGGACGGCGGAGGATGCGCACCACGGCATTGGCGGCGGCCGCGGCCACCGGGTTGCCACCAAAGGTGGAGCCGTGCGTGCCCGGCGTGAGGCTGGCGCCCAGCGCTTCCTTGCAGAGCATGGCGCCAATCGGCAGGCCGTTGCCCAGCGCCTTCGCCACGCTGATGCCGTCCGGGACGATGCCCTCGTGCATGAAGCCGAACGGCTTGCCGGTGCGGCCCATGCCCGTCTGGACTTCGTCCACCAGCAGCAGCAGCCCGTGCTCGTCACACAGCGCGCGCAGACCGGCGAGGAACCCCTGGGGCGCCATCCGCACCCCACCCTCCCCTTGGATGGGCTCCACGAGGATGGCGGCGGTCGCCGGGCCCACGGCCTTGCGCACCGCTTCGAGGTCGCCATAGGGCACGTGGGTGAAGCCGGCGGGCAGCGGCTCGAAGCCCTTCTGGTACTTCGCCTGGCCAGTGGCGGTGACGGTGGCCAGGGTGCGGCCGTGGAAGCTGCTGTCGAAGGAGATGACCTCGAAGCGCTCCGGGGTGCCGCGGTCCTTCATCACCTTGCGCGTCAGCTTGAGCAGCGCCTCGTTCGCCTCCGCGCCCGAGTTGCAGAAGAACGCGCGTGACAGGCCGGACCACTCGGTGAGTTGCGCGGCCAGGTCAATCTGGGGCTGCGAATAGAAGGCGTTGGAGACATGCCACAGTGAATCCAGCTGCGCCTTCGCGGCGGCCACGACGTCCGGGTGGCAATGTCCCAGCGCGCACGTGGCGATGCCACCAATCAGGTCCAGGTACTCGCGGCCATCCGTGTCCCAGACACGAGCCCCCTGGCCCCGAGCCAGGACGAAGGGCGGCTGCTTGTAGTTCTGCAGCAGGTGGCGCTTCGCCTTCTGGACCAGGGCGTCGGTGGAGGAGTCGGACGATGCGGAGGGGGACAGCTCGGATTGCGACAAGGCAGTCATCCTTCGTGCGGTACGGTGCCCCTCCGCATATAGCGCGCTACAGGATGTAGCGCGACAGGTCCTCATCCTGGACGATGGCAGCCAGGCGCTCGCGCACGTAGGCGGCGTCCACCTGGAAATCCCGGGGTCCCATCTCACTGGCGGAGAAGGACACCTCGTCCAGCAGTCGCTCCAGGATGGTGTGCAGCCGCCGGGCGCCGATGTTCGCCGTGCTCTCGTTGGCCTGCTGGGCGATGCGCGCCAGCTCCGTCACCGCGTCGTCGGTGAAGGACAGACGCACCCCTTCGGTGCTGAGCAGGGCCGTGTACTGTCGCAAGAGCGAATTCTTCGGCTCCCGGAGGATTCGGACCAGGTCCTCGCCCGTCAGGGGCTCCAGCTCCACGCGGATGGGGAAGCGGCCCTGCAATTCCGGGATGAGGTCGCTGGGCTTGGAGACGTGGAAGGCGCCAGCGGCGATGAAGAGCATGTGGTCCGTCTTCACCACGCCATACTTGGTGTTGATGGTGGAGCCCTCGACGATGGGGAGGATGTCCCGCTGGACGCCCTCCCGGGACACGTCCGGGCCGCCCCCGCCCTTGCCGCCCTCGCGGCTGGCAATCTTGTCGATTTCGTCGATGAAGATGATGCCGTTCATCTCGGCGCGGAGCACGGCCTCGCGCTGGACGCGGTCGGGGTCCACCAGCTTGGCGGCCTCTTCCTTGCGCAGGAGCTGAAGCGCCTCGGGCACGCGCACGCGACGGCGGCGCGTCTTGTTCATGCCCGGCATGTTCTTGAAGAGGTCCTGGAGGTTGACGCCAATCTCCTCCATGCCCTGGCCGGAGAAGCCCCGCATGAAGGTGGGCGACGACTCCGCGGTCTCCACCTCCACCTCCACGTCATCCAGGGTGCCGGCGCGGAGCTGGGCGCGGAACTTCTCGCGCGCGGTGTCGCTGACACGCTGGACCGGTGGGGGTGGCGGTGGGGCGAAGCCGAACGGCGGCGTCGCGGACGACGACTTCACGCCGCCGCCCTGCATCAGCTCGATCAAGCGGTCCTCGGCCAACTCCTCGGCGCGGGGGCCCACCTTCTCGGTCTCCTCCTCGCGGACCAGCGCGATGGCGGCCTCGACGAGGTCGCGAATCATCGACTCGACGTCACGGCCGACGTAGCCGACCTCGGTGAACTTGGAGGCCTCCACCTTGACGAAGGGCGCCTGGGCGAGCTTCGCCAGGCGGCGGGCAATCTCCGTCTTCCCCACGCCGGTGGGGCCAATCATGATGATGTTCTTCGGGTGGATTTCATCCCGCAGGTCGTCGTTGACCTGCTGGCGGCGCCACCGGTTGCGCAGGGCAATGGCGACGGCGCGCTTGGCGGCGTTCTGCCCGACGATGTAGCGGTCCAGCTCGCTGACGACCTCGCGAGGCGTGAAGGCGGACAACTTGCGCGATTCGGCCACGGGGTGTGTCTCCTAGAGCTCTTCGATGGAGATGTTGGCGTTGGTGTAGATGTCGATTTCACCCGCGATGGTGAGCGACTGGTGCACCACGTCGCGGGCAGACATCTGCGTGTGCGCCATGAGGGCGCGCGCGGCGGCGAACGCGTAGGGGCCACCACTGCCCACCGCGGCGATGCCGTAGTCGGGCTCAATCACGTCACCCGCGCCGGAGAGGATGAACGTCTTCTCCTTGTCGGCGACGATGAGGAGCGCTTCCAGCCGGCGGAGGAAGCGGTCGGTGCGCCAGTCCTTGCCCAGCTCCACGCAGGCGCGGGCCATGTTCTTCTGGTGCTCCTTGAGCTTGGCCTCGAAGCGCTCGAAGAGCGTGAAGGCGTCCGCGGTGCTGCCAGCGAAGCCGGCGAGCACCTGGCCTTCGCCCAGCCGGCGGACCTTCTTCGCCGTGTTCTTCATCACGGTCTTTTCGAGGGAGACCTGGCCGTCGCTGGCGATGGCGACCTTCCCGTCACGCCGCACGCAGAGGATGGTGGTGCCGTGGAACATAGGACCCGGGGTTTAACAAGCCGGGCGCGGCGTTTCCAAGGAACAGTGACTGGCTGTCTGCTCTCAGACTTCAAAAAGGAAGCACCCACGGCACCACCAGCACCGCCAGCGCGACGATGAGCACCTGGAGCGGGATGCCCACCCGGGCATAGTCGGCGAACCGGTAGCCCCCAGGGCTCATGACCAGCGTGTTCACGGGCGACGCGATGGGCGTGGCGAACGCCGCCGACGCGGTAATGGCCACCGCCATCAACAGCGGCTCGGGCCGCAGTTCCATGGACTCCGCGATGCGGAGGGCGACCGGGGCCACGAGGACGGCGGTGGCCGTGTTGGAGATGAACAAACCCAGGGTGGACGTCACGATGGCGAGCACCGCCAAGACGGCGTGGGGGCTGGCGCCGGTGAAGAGCCGCTCCAGGCCCGCCACCGCCAGTTGCGTCACGCCGGTCCGCTCCAGCGCGGTGGCCAGCGGGAACATTCCGGCGATGAGCACGACGCTCTCCCAGTTGACCGTGCGGTAGACGTCCGCGGAGCGCACGCAGCCCGTGAGCACCATGGCCACCGCCGCGAGCAGCACCGCGACCACGTTGGGCAGCAGGCCCAGGGCCATCACCGTCAGCATCGCCAGGGTGATGACGACAGTGAGCGCCGCCCGCCGAGGATCGGCGAGGCGGTCGGTGCGCGGATCAGGTTCAGCGAGCAGCACGAGGTCCTTTCGGGCCTCGGACAGGTTGCGCAGGTGCTTCTTGCGGCCCTTCACGAGCAGGGTATCCCCGCGCCGCAGCGTGAAGTCCTTGAGGGCGGGAGACGAGGCATCCACCACCGCGTCCGTGCCCCGGCGAATCGCGAGCACCGTGGCCCGGAACTGGTCACGAAAGCGCGCCTGCCGGAGCGTCCGGCCCGCCAGCGCCGAGCGGCGGGGAATCACCACCTCCGCGAGCGACTCCTCGGGAGGCAGTGACAGCGACTGCAAGGACGGGAGCCGCTCCAGCCCCCAGTGCTCCACCGTCGCGACGACGGCATCCTCATGGCCCTGGACGACCAGGACCTCGTCCGCTCCGAAAGGACGGTGCGGAACCACCGGATGCGCGGCGCCCATCAATGAGATGCCCACCACGTTCACTGCGTGCGCGGAGCGCAGGTTCGCCTCGCCGAGCGTCCGGCCCACGAGCTTCGAGCCACGGGGAACGCGGAGGGCATGAAGCAACGTTCCCAGGCCGTACTCAGTGGCGAAGTCCTCGGGTGACAGGACGGCCTGCGCCGCGACCTGTCCCTGCGCCGCCGAGGGCAGCAGGTATTTGCCGGCGAAGATGAGGAACAGCATGCCCGCGGCGAGCATCACCACGCCGATGGGGAAGAAGGTGAAGAAGCGGAACGGCTCATGGCCCGCGTCCCGGAGTGCCCCACTCACGATGAGGTTGGGCGGGGTGCTGATGAGCGTCAGCATGCTGCCCAGGTGGGCGGCGAACGCGAAGGGCAGGTAGATGCGGGCAGGCGCGATTCCGCGGCGAAGGGCGAGCGTTCCCACCACTGGCATCAGGATGGCCACGGTTCCCGTGGAGCTCATGAAGGCAGACAGCGCGGCGGTGGCCAGCATCACCACGGCGATGGTGCGCCCCTCCCCTTCCCCCGCGAGGTGCCCCAGCCGCTGTCCCAGCCACCCCGCCAGTCCTGTCTCCGTGATGGCGCCGCCAATCACGAAGAGTCCCACCAGCATGATGACCACCGGGTTGCTGAAACCCGCGAGCGCATCATCCACAGGAACGATGTCGAAGAGGAGGAGCGACAGCAGCGCGAGCAACGCCACAATGTCCAGCCGCACCCGGTCGCTCACGAAGAGCACCAGGGAGACGGCGAGGATGCCAAGGGTGATGAGCGCGGGAGGAGTCACATCGAGCAGCTATGACACCCCACGTGGGGACTCGCTACCCCAACGCCCCAGGCTCGACGTCACGACCGCTGGCGCGCCAATAGCACCGGCAAGCCCCACTGCACGCCCAGATGGACGAGACAGAGCGCCGCGAGGACCGGGGCAAAACAGGACAGGGACAACGCCGAGCGAATGGCGCAGAACTGGGCGTAGAACAGCAATGCAACCACGGGAACGCCCGAAGCCATCCGCTTTCTGCGTGCTGTCGTCACCAACAGGAACACGGTGAACCCGTCTGCCAACAAGCCCAGAGCAAGGAGGAACCAGGCCAGCCCGTTCGCGATGGCGGCCACGGTCTGCATCACGTCGCACCTCCTGGACTCATTGCAGTCACGCCCGCGGATGCGCGGAGTCGTAGACCTGCTGGAGCTGCTCCCACGTCACCTGGGTATACCGCTGCGTGGTGGACAGGCTCGAATGGCCCAGCAACTCCTGGATGCTGCGGATGTCCGCGCCGCCGCCCAGCAGGTGCGTGGCGAAGGAGTGACGCATGGCGTGCGGGCTCACCTTCCGTGTCAGCGCGCACTTCAACACGTACGTGTCCAGGTGCCGCGCGATGCTCCTCGGCGTCAGGCGCCCACCCCGGAAGTTGAGGAACATCGCCTCCGGCGCCTGATCCTTCCGAATCGTGGCCAGCAGCTCTCCCCGCCTCGCGAGGTACGCCTCCAACGCCCGGATGGACTGCGCGTTCACGGGCACGAGCCGCTCCTTGCTCCCCTTGCCCATCACCCGGACGATTCGCCCGCTGCGGTCGATGTCCAGCAGGTCCAACCCGCACAACTCACTGATACGCAGGCCGCCGCCGTAGAGCAGCTCCAGGATCGCCCTGTCCCGAAGCCCGAGCACCGTCTTCACATCAGGCATGTCCAGGATGGCGAAGACCTCCTCCACCGGCAGCACCTTGGGCAGCGTCTTCGGCAGCTTCGGACTCTTCACCAGCTTCGCGGGGCTTGCGGGCAACAGCTTCTGCCGCACCAGGTACTTGTAGAAGGACTTGATGCTCGCCAGCCGCCGCGCCCGGCTTGCCGGAGCGTGGTCCGTGCTCAAGGTGCCCAGGTAGCCACGAATCGCCGCGTGCGTCCCCGACAGGAGCGACAGCTTCATTCGCTCCACCAGGTAGCGCTCGAAGTCCACCAGGTCGATGAGGTAGTTGCGCACCGTGTGCGGGGACGAGCCCTTCTCGTCCTCCAGGTGGGCGCGGAACTTCTCCAGCAGCGGCGACAGGCTCGTCATCAAGGACGAGCCTACGGGCCGGAGAAGTCCTGGCAAGATTCGCGGTGAGCCTACGGTGCCTTGGCCGGAGCCGCGGCAGGCGCCGCCGCCGGAGCCGGCTCCGCCTGGGACGGCAACACCGCCAGGCAAGTGTCCTGAGACAACCAGCCCGCGTGGCAGAACCAGGTCAGCAGCGGAATCCTGACCTGCCAGAGCAGCACGAAAATCACCGCCAGCGTGATGGCCAGCTTCGTCCACCCGGACGCGCCCTCCGCCTCGTCGTCCTCCTGCTGCCGGACGAGCGCCGAGCGCACCATGTCCAAGCGGTCCACCCGGGCGTTCGAGGGCAGCTTCGGACGGCGCGTCACCAGTGAGGACAGCTCCGGCGTCAGCATCAGCCGGTCATTGAGCGCCCAGCCCGAGCCTTCCAACAGCAGCGCCAGGTTGCGCCGGCGCAGCTTCAGCCAGCCCAGAAGCCCCGCCGGGGCCATGACGACAATGGCAATCAGCGTCGCCGCGGAGATGAGGTCCACCAGCGTCAGCGACTTCACCTGCGTCATGATGAACGCGAAAGACGAACCCAGCGCCGCAGCCGCCGGCCGCCCGCCGCCACGATGCCCGCGAGCCCGCCCCTGGAGGTGCTGCGGCGGCGGCGGCGGGAGCCGCGCCCGCCGCCGGAGGAGGCGCCACCGGCGGCGCATTCGTCGCGTGCGTGTAGCCCTGCTCCAGCGTCGAATCGAACGTCTTCTCGCCCGCCGACGCCAGGCCCTCCACCTTGCTCGTGATGAACTCGCCGATGCGCGCGAAGGGCATGGTCATCGACTCCCACAGCGACACGGGCTGACGAACCACCTGCGTCACGATGGCGTCGCTCTCCACGCCGTCCACGTCGTAGAAGACGCCCCGCTTGCCCACCGCGAGCTCCGTGCTCCGGCCGCTCGTCACCGGCACCGCCACTTCATACCCGGGTGTCCCGTCCTTCGGCGCCACCTGGACGTAGAGGATGCAGGTGGTCCCCAGCGAGGTGAGCGCGGAGTGCGCGGCCCGGTTCGTCACCAGCACCGACAGCGTGTACTTGCGCCCGCCCAGGATGAGCGTCCCCTTCTCCACCAGCGCCAACCGCTTGGGCATGTAGAGGTTGGGCATGCTGATGAAGTTGTTCGCGAACAGCAGCAGCCAGCGCTGGTAGAGCACCAACCGCTCCAGTTCGTTGACGGCATCCAGCGTGGGCTTGAGCGCGAGGTCCGCCGCGCTCGCGGCTTCCAGGGCATCCAGGTCCGCGTCCGAAACCGATGGCAGCGTGTCCATCAGCTTGCGCACCGGGTTCGCCTCGAGCTGCGCCTGCCACGCCAGCACACCATCCGCCTTCGCCATCAGCCCCCGCCACGCCGAGTCCGACAGCCGCTGCGAATCCCCCGTCATCGGCGTGGCGACGTCCGTGCGGAACGCCTCCAGCACCTCGTACGCGGGCCCGCGCAGCAGACGGGACCACTCCAGCACACCCGACGCATCCGGCGGCGCGATGGGCAGGTCCCCCGCCGCCTTCCCCAGCGCCGCCACGTCTCCCAGCGCGCCCTCCACCCGCTCCGCGCGCAGGCGCAGGCTCGCCGCCGCTTCGGGCTGCGCGGCCACCAGCCGGCACTGCACGAAGTACGCATCCAGCAGCGGCGCCACATCGCGCACGCGCTTGGCCGTCTCCAGGCTGATGTCGCCCCAGACGAACGCCGCGCCCTGCTTCTCCCGGTGCTCCCGCAGCTTCGCGCGCTCCTCGCGGAAGCGCGCCACCAGCGCCGCGTCCACGCCCGCCTTGCCTGCCCGGTTCGTCAGCGCGGGAAAGCTGGCCATCAGCTCCTGGGCCGGTGCCGCAGGTGCTCGGGCAGGTGCTCGGGCGCGACGATGCCATCGCCGTTCTGCCCGGCCTCGCGCAGGGCCTTCTCGCTCTCGCGAACCTGCGCCAGGGAGATGCGCCCGGCGTCCGTCGCCTTCAGCGTCCGGAGAATCATCTCCGCCGCGCCGCGCAGGGGCCGCGCCTCCTCGCTGAGCGCGTTCAACTCCAGCACGTCACTGGAAGCATCCGCGCCGCGCCGGTCCTTGAGCTGCTTGGCGGCCCAGTCCACCGCCGTGCGCACCTCCGCCACGCGGATGCGGCCGTTGCCGTCCGCGTCCATCAACGTCAGCAGGCGAGGGTCACAGCTCAAGCCCTCCAACGGGCACGCCGTGGCAATCCACTGCGTTTCGGGGATGCGGATCGCCTCCACCAGCACATCGAAGGAGGGAATGTCGACCTGGAGCGAGCCGCCGTAGCGGCGATAGATGAGCGAAGCCATACAGGCGGAGGAAGTAAGCACACCGCCCGGCGAATCGCACGATCCTCAACAATCAAAAGCTACAGCGTCGCGGGGACGCTGTAGATGCCGGCCTTCGGGCCCTGCGTAATCGCGTACACGGCCAGCGAGTCATTCTTGCCCCCGAAGGACACCGGCACCTGGACGCCCTGGTCCAGCGTCTTCCGCGCCTGGGTCTTCACGTCGTACACCGCCACATCGTAGGTGTCCGAGTCCATGCGGGCATACGTGACGAGCACCCGCTGACCATCCTCGGACACCTTGTAGCTGAAGATGCCCTGCAGCCACGTACGGGGGTCCGCCTGCCGGGGCAGGTCCATGGCCATGAAGTCACACGAGCGTCCATTGCGGATGCAGTTGGAGCGGAACACCACCTGCGCGTTGCCCGGCGTGAAGCCATAGCCAAAGACGCCCTGCTGCACCTTCGCCGCCCGCTCCTCCCCCAGGGTGTACAGCATCAGGTCCACCGAGTACGCGGGCTTGAGGATGCGCGAGAGGAACGCCACATAGCGCCCGTCCGAGCCCCAGACGAAGTTGGGCACGCGGCCGCCCACCTGCTTCGTCGTGCCGTCCGGCAGCGCGGCCACCGACATCAGCCCCGCGTTCGCGGTCGAGTCATACTTCTCCAGGAAGCCCACCGCCTGCGAGTCCGGAGAGAAGGCCAGCTTCTCCACCTGCACGCCCAGCTTGCGCCCCGCGCCCCCCGTCGCCGGGCCCAGGTACAAGTCCCCTGGCACGTTCGGCTTGCCGTTCTCCGTGCGCGCCAGCCATTTGCCATCGGGCGAAAAGGCAAACACACCCGAGGCCACCGCCAGCCGCTTCACCTTCAGCTCCGGCAGCTCCGCCAAGTACAAGTCATACAGCCCCCGCACCGACTCGCTGCGCACCTGGAAGGCCACGCGCTGACCATCCGGGGAGACTTCGTAGTCCCCCACCTGGTCCCCCACCTTCACGGGCGGCGCGTCCGGCTTCTCCACGGAGATGGCCGCCATGCCCCCCGCCGCGGACAGCCGGCGCTTGAAGAGCAGCGTCTTGCTGTCCGGCGTGAACTGGGCGGTGCTGACCTCCGCCGCCACGTCCGTGAAGGGCCCTGACGGCAGCGCGCCCAGCTTCAGCTTGCCGCCATCCACGTAGGCCAGCTTCGTCCCATCCGGGCTGGGCAGCATGTAGCTGACCGCCGTGCCCAGCATGACGGGCTCCGCCTTCGCGTCATCCAGTGACGCCACGTTCAGCGCGCCCGACTGCGTCGCCGGGTTGTAGCCGGTGAGGAAGAGGACGTGCTTCGAGCCCGGCGCCACCAACTGTCCGCCGGGGACGTTCGTCACGCCCTCGCCCAGCTTGCGCGGCTCGCCGCCCTCCACGGGCACCACGTACAGCTCGCCCAGCACCATCTGCGGCGGAATGCCGTCCAGCGCGGGCTTCTTCCCGTTGACCAGGTACGTGGCGAAGCGGCCGTCCGGCGTCACCCGCAGGTCCGTCACGCGGCCCGAGGCCAGGAGCGTTCCCTGTCCCGCGCCGGGGGCACCGGGCGGAGGTGGCTTCTCCGCCGCCGCGGCGGCCTTGGCGCGCCGCACGCCCGGGGCCTCCGAGCCACCATTTTCGCCCTGCTTGCAGCCCGTGCCCGCCATCACCAGCGAGGCCATCAGGCCCGCGGTCCACAGCCGCCCCTGCCGCATCCGCATCATGCGCTCCTCTGGTCCACGTGCTCGGGGGCGCCCGCCGCCGGGACACCCGCATGCGGCAGCCATGCCGCCAGGTCCTGCTTCGCTCGCGCCGAATACGCCGCGCGCTTCTCCGCCTTCTTCATCCGCCCGGTCAGCGGCGAAAAGATGCCGAAGCTGATGTTGGAGGGCTGGTGCGGGTAGTCCGGCGGGTGCGCTTCGCCCGTCACGTGCCGCAGCAGCGCGCCCATCGCCGTGGTGGCCGGCGGCGGAACGAACTCCGTCCCCGTCAGCCGTGCGTGCAGCGCCAACGCCACCAGGTATCCACATGCCGCGCTCTCCACGTAGCCCTCCACGCCGGAGATCTGCCCCGCGAAGTAGAGCCGGGGCTCCGTCTTCAGCGACAAGTCCTTCGCCAGCAGCCGGGGCGAGTCGATGAAGGTGTTCCGGTGGATCTGCCCCATCCGGAGGAACTCCGCTTGCTGAAGTCCGGGGATGAAGTTGCTGAAGATGCGCTTCTGTTCACCCCAGGTCAGCCGCGTCTGGAAGCCCACCATGTTCCAGGACGTGCCGCCCACGTCCTCCATGCGCAGCTGCACCACCGCGTAGGGCTCCTGGCCCGTGCGCGGGTCCCTCAGGCCCACCGGCTTCATGGGCCCGTAGGCCAGGGTGTCGTCGCCACGCTCGGCCATCACTTCAATGGGCAGACACCCTTCGAAGTACTTGGGTTCCTCGAAAGCGTGCGGCACCACCTTCTGACCCGCCTTCACCTCGGCGATGAAGCGGTAGTACTCGTCCTTCGTCATCGGCAGGTTGAGGTAGTCGTCCCCGCCGCCCTTGCCGTAGCGGCTCTGGCGGAACGCCACGTTCATGTCGATGGAGTCCGCCGACAGGATGGGCGCGATGGAGTCATAGAAGTAGAGCCGGGTGCCCACGTGGCGCTCCAGCTCCCGCGTCAGCGCATCCGACGTCAGCGGTCCCGTGGCAATCACCACCGGGCCGTCCTCGGGCAGCTGCTCCACCTCGCCGGCCATCAGCTCCACGCCGGGCTGGCGCAGCAGGGACTCCGTAATCGCGGCGGAGAAGCGCTCGCGCTCCACCGCCAGCGCGTCGCCCGCGGGAACCCGGTTCGCGTCCGCCGCGCTCAGCACCAACGAGCCCAGCGCGCGCAGCTCCGCGTGCAGCAGGCCAATGGCGCTCTCCGGGTTGTCCGAGCGCAGCGAGTTGCTGCACACCAGCTCCGCCAGCGTGTCCGACTTGTGCGCGGGAGAACGCTTCTGGGGCTTCATCTCCCGCAGCACCACCGGCACCCCGCGGCGGGAGAGCTGGTAGGCGCACTCCGTCCCCGCCAGGCCGCCGCCAATCACCGTCACCCGCTGCTTCTGATCCGCCATCCGCTTCCTCCAGGCCCGCGCCGCGCGGCGTCCAGCAACTGTTAGCAGGACTGACACGCCCTGGCCCAGCGTCGATTCAACCGTGTGCGACCCCACGCTCTCGCTCCGGATTCGCGCATGGCCGGTCGCCCACCGGCCCACCTCCGCCTCCCGCTGGAAGGCGCGGTTTCCCTACCTGGGTTGCACCCCTACGTTTCTCGCGTTCGCCGCTCGGGGGCGGCCTGCATCCGGGCGAGCGCCACTGAACTCGTAGACTGGGAGGACCGAAGCCATGGCGACCCGCCGAACCCTGGATCTGAACCGGATCCGCGAACTCCTGCAGCGCCGCCGCCGGGAGATCCTCAGCGCCAACGAGGGGGCGCACCGTGAACTCACCGCCCTGAAGAACCAGGAGCGGGACCCCGAATACGAAGAAAACGCCCAGTCCGAGCTGGCCGACTACACCCTCTCCAGCCTGATGGAATCGCAGCGGCGCGAAATCATGCTCATCGACGCGGCGCTGCGCCGCATGGAGATGGGCGTGTTCGGCGAGTGCGTGGACTGCGGCTTCGAGATTCCCATCGAACGCCTGGAGGCCCTGCCCTTCGCCATCCGCTGCGAGGAGGACGCCAGCATCCACGAACTCGAGACGCGCGGCGGCCCCATGGCCAGCCCGTCTCTCTGAGGCGATGCGAGCGCGCGCTCCCGGTGCCGCCCCGGGGGCGTGCTACTCGCCCTCTTTCTGGAGCACCACGAAGCGGTAGTTCTCCAGCTCGTTCTGCCCCGCCGTGTAGAGCACGGTGAGGAGCATGTCGTAGGGAATCTTCTTGTCCGCGATGACGGACAGCTCCCCGCTGAAGGGCGCCGACGGGTTGCGCGCGGCGATGTACTTCAGCTTCTCCACTTCCTTCTTCAGCTGCGCATCCAGCGGCAGCACCAGCCGCCCCTGGAGCGTGTCGGCCGGGAACTGACCGTTCTGCAGCCGCAGGACCTCCCGCTCACCCACCAGCACATTCCTGGGCGTAATCGTGACGGCCACGGTGTCCTTGGGCGTGGCGCGCGTGGAGGACACGGGCGGACGCACGTCCTCGGACGCCGTCACCGCCGCGGACGACGAGGCGAAGGACTTGAGCAGGAACACCAGGAGGATGGTCATCATGTCCATCATCGCGGTGATGTTCAGCTCCTTGATCTCCCCCGCCGCCTCGCGCTCCTTGCGCTTCTTGCGCGCCAGGGCCCGGCGGTAGCTCAGCCGCGCCACGGCTTCCGCGTCGGGCGTGTCCACGGCGGATGTCGTCGGGTCGGCCATGGCTCAGATGGCTCCCAGGGTGACGTCCGGGAACAGCAGCCGGCGCTCGCGGCCCTGCGTCTCACGGATGGCGTCCAGCGTCTGCGTCAGCGTCTCGTAGGGGACGTCCGGGTCCGCGCCCACGATGACCTTCGTCTCCTTGGGGAAGGCGGACTTGATCTCCACCATCTTCGCGTTGAGCGCGGAGAAGTCGTGCGCGCCGTCCGCCTTCACGGGGATGGTGGGCGTACCCGCCTCTCCGAGGATGGCGTTCTCGCTGCTGACGAAGTGCCCCTTCTTGGAGATGAGCACGGACAGCGTCAGCTTCGGCGCATCGTCCGGGTTCTCCTGGGCCATGCCCGTCGTCGGCGCACCATAGGCGGGGGCGTTGACGTTGATGATGCCGAACGTCGCCAGGCCGGTGATGGACAGCAGCATGAAGATGATGAGGTTCATGAGGATGTCGAGGTACGGGACGATGTTCAGCTCGCCCGCCTCTTCTTCCTCACGGACCTTCAGCTTGCGCCGGGAGTAGTGGAACGCCATGGCCGCGTGCCCTTGCGCTCTACGAAGCGCGCGCCTCGAGCTCCGTGGTGGCCGGGTCCACGGAACCGCGGCGCGACAGGAGGTTCTCCAGCTTGAGCGCGTTGAGCTCCAGCCCCTCCACCATGCTCTTCGCGTACGACGTGAGGAACAGGTGGAAGATGATGCAGATGACGGCGATGGAGAGCGCGAAGGCGGTGTTGTTCATCGCCTTGGAGATGCCGTCCGACAGCAGCACCTGCTTCTGCTCCGCCGGCACGTTGCCCAGCGCCTGGAAGGTGCCGATGAGGCCGAAGATGGTGCCCACCAGCCCCACCAACGTGGCGATGTTCGCCAGGGACCACAGCCAGGGGATGCGCTTGGACACGTTCGGGCTGTGCTCGACGATGGCCTCTTCCACCGCCTTGGAGACCTCAATCTCACCGCGGTTGGCGTTCACCAGGCCCGCGCGGACCACCTTGGCCAGCGGCGCGTTGGGCGCCATGGCGCACACCTTCACGGCGCGGTCCAGGTTGCCGCTGCGCACCAGCTTGGCAATCTGCTCCATGAAGGGCGGCGCGTTGAGGTTGTAGCGGAACACCAGGGTGACGATGCGCTCCAGCGCGACCGCCAGCGAGCACGCCAGCCAGAACAGGTTCACGAACATGAACGGTCCGCCATCCTTGAAGAACTTGATGACGGAGTCCGTGACGCCCAGCTTGCCCCCTTCCGTGGCCGCGAAGGTCACGTCCAGCAGCAGCTCGCTTACCGAGGGAATCATTGCGCCCAGAGTCCTTTCGACGCCCGCCCCCCGGGGCGCGCCCATCCGGCGGCGGGCACCCGTTCGACGTTCCCGGGGAGGGAGCAGCCTGGACTTCTAGGGCGGGCCCGCCAAGGCTGTCAAGCCGAGGGCGGGCCATGCCCATGTAACTACTGGGCTTTCAAGCAGCCGAGGAGGCTTCGGGTGACCCACCCGGGCCCCCGGGCTGCTCGGTGATTTCGCGCCGGTAGTCGCACTCCTTGTTGGGGCACGCCACGTACGGGCCGTCCCGCTTGGAGAACTTCTGGAGCAGGTAGGGGGACGCGCAGGTGGGACACGGCTCGGCCAGCGGCCGGTCCCAGGCGGCGAACTTGCAATCCGGGTAGCGGTTGCAACCGAAGAAGATCTTTCCGCGGCCGCTGCGGCGCTCCGTCAGGTAGCCCTCCTTGCACTCCGGGCACGCCACGCCAATGGAGATGGGCTTGGACGTCTTGCAGTCCGGGTAGCCGGAACAGGCCAGGAAGCGCCCGAAGCGGCCCCGCTTGATGACCATGGGCTTGGTGCACTTCTCGCACACCTCGTCGGTGGTCTCCTCCTCCACCATGACGATCTTGCCCTCGGCGTCCCGCTTGAAGTCCTTCGTGTTCTTGCAGTCCGGGTAGTTCGAGCACGCGAGGAAGTGCCCCATCTTCCCGAACTTGATGACGAAGAGGTTGCCGCACTTCTCGCAGGGGATGTCCGTCTTGATCTCCTCCCGCTTGACGTCGCGCATCTCCGCTTCGGCCTTCTCGAGCGTCTCCTTGAAGGGCCCGTAGAAGTCGTGCAGCACGGACTTCCAGTTGGCGCCGCCCTCGGAGATCTGGTCGAGCTTCTCCTCCATCGTCGCCGTGAAGGTGACGTCCAGCTCGTGGGGGAAGTGCTTGACCAGCATCTCGTTGGTCATGTTCCCCAGGTCCGTGGGCCGGAAGCGGCCCTCCAGCTTCTCCACGTACTTCTTGTCCTGGATGGTGGAGAGAATGGCGGCGTAGGTGGACGGGCGGCCGATGCCGCGCTCTTCCAGCTCCTTCACCAGCGTGGCCTCGCTGAAGCGCGGGGGCGGCTGGGTGAAGTGCTGCTCGTGGAGCAGCTTCTGGAGGTTCAGCGCGTCTCCGTCGTTGAGCACCGGCAATTCGCCCACGGCGTCGGCGCCCTCGGCGTTCTCGTCGCCGGCGGCCTTGGCCTTCTCCTTCTCCGCCTCTTCCTCCGGCGTCAGGCCGGCACCGTAGACCGCCAGGTAGCCGGCGAACTTCAGCGTGCTGCCGGAGGCGCGGAAGGTGGCCCGGCCCGCGGCGATGTCCGCGCTGGTCTGGTCATAGACGGCGGGCTTCATCTGACACGCGACGAAGCGGTTCCAGATGAGCTCGTAGAGGCGGTACATGTCCTCCTCGCCCATCGCCTCGAAGAAGGGCTTCACCCGCTCCGGCGGGTACTCCAGCGACGTGGGCCGGATGGCCTCGTGCGCGTCCTGGGCGCTCTTCTTGGTGCGGTACACCATGGGCTCGTCGGGCAGGAAGTCCTTGCCGTACTTGCCGTCGATGAACTCGCGCACCTGCTTCACCGCGTCGTCGGACAGACGGGTGGAGTCCGTACGCATGTACGTGATGAGCGCCGTCTGGCCTTCGTCACCCAGCGGCACGCCTTCGTAGAGGCGCTGCGCCAGCGTCATCGTCTTCTTCGCGGTGAAGGACAGCCGGTTGGCCGCCTCCTGCTGGAGCTTGGAGGTGATGAACGGCGCGGGCGCGTTGCGGCGGCGCTCACGGCGGTCCACCTTGGCCACCGAGAAGCTGGCCGTCTGGAGCTCGGCGACCAGGCCCTCGGTGATGGCGCGGTCCTTCAGCTCCACCTTCTTGCCGTCCACCTTGGACAGCTTGGCCTTGAACGGCGGCGGGCCGGAGGGGCCCTCCAGCAGCGCGTCCAGCGTCCAGTACTCCACGGGAACGAAGGCCTTGATTTCGTCCTCGCGCTCCACGATGAGGCGCACCGCCACGGACTGCACGCGGCCGGCGGACAGGCCACGGCGCACCTTCTTCCAGAGCAGCGGGGAGATTTGATACCCCACCAGCCGGTCGAGGATGCGGCGCGTCTGCTGCGAATCGTAGTTGTCCTGGTTGAGCTGGCGCGGCTGCGCGATGGCTTCCTGGATGGCCTTCTTGGTGATTTCGTTGAAGGTCACCCGGAGCGCGTCGGGATGCGCCAGCTCCTCCTTGATGTGCCACGCAATGGCCTCGCCCTCGCGGTCGGGGTCCGTGGCCAGGAAGACGCGGTCGGCCGACTTCGCCATCTTCTTGAGCTCGTTGAGGACCTTCTCCTTGCCCTTGATGACCGTGTACTCGGGCTGGAAGTCGTGCTCCACGTCGACGCCCATCTTGCTCTTGGGCAAATCCTTCACGTGGCCCACGGAGGCCTTCACCGTGTAGCCGGAGCCCAGGTACTTCTTGATGGTCTTCGCCTTGGCGGGGGACTCCACGACGACCAGGTAGTGCGGGCCCTTGCCACGGGGCGTGACCTCCTCCTCCGCGTCTGCTTCCACGGTGGGGAGTTCGTCCTCGTCGCCCTTCTTGGTGCGGCGGCGGGCCGCCGTCTTCTTGGCGGCGGTCTTCTTCTTGGCCGCAGGCTTCTTCTTGGCGGCCTTCTTGGCGGCGGCCTTCTTGGCGGGCGCCTTCTCCTCGGCCGCCTCAGTCTCTTCCACCTTCTTCTTCGTCCGCGTGGCCATGACTCTCCTACCTAGATTCTCTCGTACAGCCTTCCGGGGTGCTGGATGACCAGTCCCGTCAATTCCAACTCCACCAGCGCGCTGGCGAGCGCCGCCGGTGAGAAGGTGCTGCCGACCAGCACCTCGTCGAAGCTCCGGGGAACCCGGTCCAACATCGCGAAGGCCCCCTTCGCTTCCGCGGAGAGGTCCTCCCATGAGCCCATCGTCCCAGGAGGAACCGCCGCCAGAGGATCGACTTTCAGCACCCTCCACACATCATCCGGGCCCAGGCAAACCGCCGCCTCCCCGTCCCGCAGCAATGCGTTGCAGCCGGCCGCCTCCTCCTGGCGTACGTCACCGGGCATCGCGAACACCGGCCGCCCCTGCGCCCGCCCCGCCTCCGCCGTGTACAGGCTCCCCGAATCCTTCCCCGCCCTCAGCACCAAGACTGCGTCGGATGCCCCGGAGATGAGCCGGTTGCGCCGGGGAAACGTCGTGGTGCTCGCCCGGACGCCGGGAGGCAGCTCGCTGAAGAACACGCCCCCTCGGTCCAGGAAATGAGGAAGCAGGCGGGCTTGCGCCGTGTCGAGTGCATCCAGGGCGGACCCCAGGAAGGCCCACGTCTCTCCCCCTCATCCAGCGCGCCCCAGTGACAGGCCCGGTCCACCCCCGCCGCCGCCCCTGACACCACCCCCACCCCCGACGCCGCCACCTGCCGGGCGAAGCGCCGCGCGAACGGCAGGAAGCCCTGATCCGGATGACGGCTGCCTACCATGGCCAGCCGGCGCCGCGGCAGCCCCGGCACACCCCGGTAGAAGAGCACCGGCGGCGCATCCTCCACCTCCGCCAGCCGCTCTGGATAGGCCGCCTGCCCCTGGAACGCCACCTTCATGCCGGACGCCCGGCAGGCTTCCCACACCCGCCACGCCACCGGCGCCGGTGCTCTACGGAGGCCAGCTTGCGACGAACCTGTGAGGAAACCGGCGCCTGGGACACCCAGTCTCGCACCGGAGTCGCGGCGAGCGGCGCGAGGCTTCCGTCCGCGAACGCGCGCAGGGCGACCAGCGTCCTCGGCCCCAGGCCGGGAACGGCCCAGAGCGCGAGGCATGCCTGCTGCTCCGCCGTGAGGATGTCCGTCTCAGCGTCCGCCATACCCGTCCCCCGCTCGATACCCACCTATATAGAAGGTGGGGCCGCTGGGAGGGGCGCGACACATAAACACCGGACCGCCACCGGTCAAGGACTCAGCCCCTCCATCCGAGGGGCCCATTGCATTTTTCCTGCCGCGCCGCTCAGCGGCTGGCCGAGGGCGACGAGCCCGCGGCCATGTGGGCGCGGTCGCCGGGGACCAGCTCCTCCAGGGAGCGGGTCATGAGGCAGTTGGAGGTCCGCTCCTTGACCTCGGTCACCATGCACGCGCCGATGTTCCGCCAGGGGAAGGACTGCTCCTCCTTGGACGGCTTGCGCACGTCGTGGCCCAGCACGTGGCGGGACGGGTCCCCCTTGCGGAGGATGGTGAAGGTGTTGCCCAGCTCCACGCCGTCCGCACTGCCCTTGTCCACGACGATGCTGTGGTTCTCACCCAGCACCGTGAGGTACGGCACCAGCGCGGTGATGACGGTGCCGTCCACCTGCTTCGCGTTCGGCTTCGGCGCCACGCGCTCGGTGAGACGCTCACCCACGGGGCCCACCAGGTCGCCACGCTCGATGCCGTCCCACGTGTCCATGATCTGCGCGGTGACGATGCCGTCGCCCACGCGCTGCACGCGCAGGGTGCCCACGAAGTCGGTGAGGAAGCCCAGCTGGCGCCCGGTCACCGGGTGCTTCACGGCCTGGGTGGTGTGGTAGACGACGTAGCGGTCCCCCACCTTCACGTCACCCTTCCGCTTGAAGCGCACGTAGACGCTGTCCGGGAAGGAGAGCATCACCGCGTTGGAGGGCGAACCCTCGATGCGGCCGGCCTCGTCCAGTTCGCGCTGGGTGACGAAGCCCTGCGTCGTCACGGGGACGGAGCTGGCCAGGTCGACGCCAATCTTGCCCGTCACGGTGACCTGGTCGTTGGAGGTCATCTCCATGGGGGCCGTCACGTCGCCCTCGTCGACCACCATCTCCGTCACCTGGGTGGGGACCTCCTCGCCCGCGGCGAAGAAGCGCACCTGGTTGCCGGGGTAGATCCAGTGCGGGTTGGCGATCTCCGGGTTGTAGGACCAGACCTTGGGCCAGTACCAGGGGCTGCCCAGGTAACGCTGGGACAAGTCCCACAGCGTGTCACCGGACTCCACGGAGTGGACCTCACCGGGAGCGCTCTCACGGCCCCGGGGCGCGCCGGGCGGAAGGGTGACGGAGGTCGGCGGCGCGGAATCGGGCGCCTCGTCCATCACCTCGGCGCCGCCCATCTCACCGCCCGTGTCCTGCTCTTCCTCGTTCTCCTGCTGGGCGTACGCGGTGGGCGCGACGGCGAGGCTCAACATCAGCGAGGTGAGAATCCGGGAGCGCATCGCGGGACGTCCTTTCGAAAGAAGCATCACTGGGGGATCGCGGCGAGCCGCTGTTCCGCCTGGGTAGCAGCCGCCGTCCCCGGGAACTGGGTGACGACGCGGGTGTAGAGCACCTTGGCATCCGCGGACTGGTTGAGCCGCATCCGGCACTCGGCGAGCCGGAGCATGCCGTCCAGCATGGCGTCCCCGGCGGGATACTTGTCGATGAGCCGCTCGAACGTCTTCGCGGCTCCCTTGAACTCGTTGAGGCCAATCTGGCCCAACCCGCTGAAATAGAGCGCGTTGTCGGCGCGCGGGTGACGCGGGTTCTCATCGGCGAAGCGGCGCAGCTTCTCCACCCCGCCCTCCACGTTGCCGGTGCGCAGCATGTTCACGGCCTTGTCGAACTCCGCGTCGAGCACGTCGGGGTCCTGCTGCGCCCCCGCGTCCTCGTTCGACGCCATCATGGTCGCGGCCGACGCGGCGCTCGCCGACGCGCCGGACCCTTCGTCTGGCGCGGGGCTGATGAACATCTCCATCTGCTCGTCGTCCGGCTCCATCACCGCCACGGCGGTGGGCAGCTTCGGCGCGGGCTCATGGCGCGGCTTGAGCTTCACCACCGCCAACTCCGGCGTGGCGCCCAGCGACTCCTGCGCGGACGCCTCCACCTTCACCGGAATGGGCCGCGCTGACGGGCTCTCACTCGAAGCCCCCGCGCGCGACACGGCGTCGTGCGCCTCCAACCGGGCCACCCGCTCCACCAGCCGTTCCTGGGACGCGCGCAGCGTGCGCAGTTCGGAGCGCAGCGCACTCACCTCCGCCTCCGAGGAAGCGGTGGTGGCGCAAGCGCCCAGCGCACACAGGGGCGCGGCGGCGAGCAGACGGAAGATGACGGAGCGCGCGGGCACGGGCCTTTTTCAGCAGAGGGGTCTCCCCGAGGATAGGAAGGCCCGTCGGAGAGCGTCAAGAAATCGGCCCCCACACGGGGAGGCTAGAAGCGGTGTACCACGTAATTGAGGTGCCGCCCCGTCCGCCCCGCGTCCCGCCGGTGGGAGAAGAAGCGCGTGGGATCACACGCCGTACAGGCCTGTAGTACATCGACGTGGGCCCGCTTGAGCCCCGCCCCCACCAACGTCTGACGCACCGCGAGGGCCAGGTCCAGCCGCGGCTTGCCTTCCACCCACCGCACCACTTCATCCCCGAAGCGCGCGCTGAAGCGCTGCGCCAGCTCCTCCGACACCTCGTAGCAACAGACCTGGATTGACGGCCCCACCGCCGCCAGCAGCCGCTCCGGCCTCGCACCGCGCGCCACCAGCACCTCCACGGCGCGCGCGCTGATGTCCGCGTCCGTCCCCCGCCAGCCGGAGTGCACCGCCGCCACGCTACGGCCATCCGGGTCCACCAGCAGCACCGGCACGCAGTCCGCCGTGCCCACCGCCACCCAGCTTCCGGGTGCCTGCGTCCACAGTCCGTCCGCCTCGCCCTCCGTGGGGCGCAGCCCCTGGGCCCCCTCCCCGCTCCGGGCCTCCACCAGGCGATCACCGTGCACCTGCGACACGCGGCTCAGCGCTTCGAGCGGCGCGCCAGCGGCTTGTGCAAGGCGGCGGTGGTTCTCCTCCACGCGCGCCCGCTCGTCGCCCACGGAGAACCCCAGGTTGAGTGACGCGTAGGGCCCCTCCGAACAACCGCCAGCGCGGGTGGTGAAGCCGTGTGGCACCGGCAACAGCGCGGAGGTGAGAAACTCGGTCGCCATGGAATCTCCAGGAATCCACCTGATTGATGCACCAGGAGGTGATCCAGCGTCAGCGCAATCGTAGGATGATTTCACCGCTTCGTTTGACAGGTAGCGTCAGCCACCTGACAATTCATGGACCGTCCCAACTCCGTGAAACCCGTCCGAAACTCCGCGCTCGAGAGCCGCGAGCACCCGTATGCCCCTGGGTCCCGACACCGTTGGTCGCAAGCTGCTGTGGAGCATCGCCCTGCCCGGGTTGCTCGTGGCGCTGCTGGGCGTCGGCCACTTCTGGCGTGAGGCGCGGGTCGCGGTCCAGGACGCCACCCAGGTGGAGTCGCTGGCGCTGGCGGAGTTCGTCGCATCCACCTTCACCCTCCCGCAGGCGCGCGGGGCTCCAGCCCATGGCGCGGTGACGGAGGTGATGCGCTCCGACACCCGGCTCTTCCGCTCGGTGGAGGACGTCCGGGTGCTGACGCCGGATGGGCGCATCCTCTGGTCCCGCCGCTCGGGTGAAGAAGGCACGACGCACCCGGAGGCCGCGCGGCTGACGGCCCCTGGCCCGGAGCGGGCGCGCTCGGTGGCGCAGATGACGGAGGTCATCCGTCCCCTCGGCGGGCCCGAGTGCGCCGGCTGCCACACCTCCGGCGACGTGCCGGGCGCCAGCATCCTGCAGCTGCGCATGGCGGAGCCGGCGCTGCACCAGCAGCTGTCGTCCGTGTTCGGCGCGGCGCTCGGCTCCATGGGCCTGTTCGTGGTGCTGCTGGCGCTCATCACCGGGCTGGCGCTGCACTTCGTCCTCACCCGCCCGCTGCGCAAGCTGAGCGTGGCCATGCGGCGCGCGGAGGCGGGCGACCTGCTGGTGCGCGCGGAGGCGCGAGGCACCGACGAGCTCGCGCAGCTGGGCGCGGCCTTCAACCAGATGCTGGCGCGGCTCACCTCCATGAAGGCGGAGGAGATCGACACCCACCGCGACCTGGAGCTGGTGAAGGAGAAGCTGGCCCTCAAGGACGAGCTGGAGGACCGCCTCAAGGAGCTGTCGCTGCTCTTCGACGTGGCGCGCTCGCTCAACGCCACGCTGGAGCTGGATGAGCTGCTGGACGCCGTCACCCGGCTGGTGACCGAGCGGCTGCGCATCCCCGAGTTCTCCATCATGTTGATGAACCCGGAGGGCCTGCTGGAAATCAAGCACGCCTGGCCGGAGGGCCGCGGCGCGGAGGGCCTCACCTTCGCGCTGGGCGAAGGCGCCTGCGGGCGCGCGGCGGAGACGCGCAAGTCCGTGTACCTGCCGGACACGTCGGACCGCTCCAGCGTGTTCGCCAAGCCGGACCTGGTGAAGGGCGGGCTGAACAGCGGCGCGCTGCTGGCGGCGCCCATGGTGCACATGGAGACGCTGCTGGGCGTGATGAACTTCCAGCGCCCCGAGGTGGCCAGCTTCTCCGCGGAGGAAATCGAGCTGCTCAACGCGGTGGCGGACGTGGTGGCCACGGCGGTGAAGAACGCCCGGCTGCACGCGGAGACGGTGAAGCTCACCATGACGGACCCGCTCACCGGCGTGCCCAACCGCCGCCACCTCTTCCAGCGCATGGAGCTGGAGCTGGCGCGTTCGAACCGCTTCGGCACCCCGCTGGCGCTGCTCATGGTGGACGTGGACCACTTCAAGCGCATCAACGACCTGGCCGGCCACCGCGTGGGTGACGAGACGCTGCGCCGGGTGTGCGACGTGCTGCGGCTGCGCGTGCGCAAGGTGGACACGCTGGCGCGCTACGGCGGCGAGGAGTTCGTCATCCTCCTGCCCCAGACGAACAAAGCGGAGGCCATGGAGGTCGCGGAGAAGCTGCGCCGCGCCGTGGCGGAATCCGTGGAGCTGGTCCAGCCGGGCCTGCCGGGCAACCACGTCACGGTGTCCATTGGCGCGTCGCACTTCCCCTCCGACGCCTCCGCCCAGGAAGAGCTGGTGGACTGCGCGGACGCGGCGCTCTATTTCAGCAAGCGCACCGGCCGGAACCGCACCACCCAGTACGAGGCCGGCATGGAGCTGCACCCGGGCCGCGAGCGGGGCCCGCACACGCCCACGGCCGAGCCTCCCGCCGTGACTGCCGCCCCCAAGCCTCCGGGTGGCGTGGCCAAGGCGTAGGCGCTCAGCGGCTCACGAGCGTCTGCGCCGTGGGCAGCAGCAGGTCCGCCCACTCCTCATAGCCATCGGCCGACGGATGGAAGCCGTCGTCCGAGAAGAAGTGGGGGCTCCTGGGAATCATGTCCTTGCTCGCCACGAAGAGGTCCACGTGGTGCATGCCATGCACCCGGGCCACCTCCGCGATGGCGGCGTTGAAGGGCTCGATGCGGCCTTCGTACAGCGCCGCGGGCACCAGCCGCGCCACCGGGGCCAGCGCCAGGTCCGCGAGGTTCACCACCACCAGCGGCGCCCCGGTCTGCTTCAACCTTCGCGCGATGCGGTCCAGGTCGTCCTGGAAGTCCTCCACGGGCGTGCCGCGCCAGAGGTCATTCGTCCCGATGCCCAGCGTCACCAGTGTGGGCTGCGCGGCCACGGCGCGCTTCACCTGTCCCGTGAAGACGTCGCGGATGCGCGCGCCGCTCTGCCCCAGGTTGGTGAGGCCCACGGGCAGGCCAGCAGCGCGCAGCCGGGAGGCGAGGCGCTCGGGATAGCCCCTCCTCGCGCCGCCCCCACGCCCACGGCCGTGCTGTCTCCAAGCGCGACGTAGTTGACGCTCATCCGCCGCTCCCACGCTCCGGACTCACGGCACCCGCAGGGCGCGCAGGTTGCGAGCCCCGCCCGGTGCCGTCACGCGCAGCAGCAAGGTGCTCCCGGACGCGGCGCCCTTGATGATGCGGGCCAGGGCGTCCGCGTTCTCCACCTTCTTGCGGTTGGCCTCGATGACGACCATGCCGGGCTCCAACTGCGCGCGGTCCGCGGGCGAGCCGGGCACCACGTCGGTGATGAGCGCGCCGCTGCTGTCCGTGAAGCCGGCCTGCTGCGCGGTGCGCGCATCCAGGTTCTGGAGGCTGACGCCCACGCGCCGGGAGCTCTCCTGCTGGTCCTCCGGCCGCTGCTTCGCCGAGGCCACGCCCTCCAGGTCCGGCCGCGTGCCGAGCGTCACCTTCACGTCCTGCTTCTTGCCGTCGCGGTAGAGCGTCAACGTGGAGGTGCTTCCGGGACGCTTGAGCGCCACGGTGCGCGTCAGCTCGCCGCTGGAGGTGACGGTCCGGCCGTCGATGGCGGTGACGACGTCATCCTGCTTCAGGCCCGCCTTCGCCGCGGGAGAAGACGGCATCACCTGCGTGAGGATGGCGCCTTGATTCACGGAGAGCTTGAGCGCGCTGGCCAGGTCCCGCGTCAAGTCCTGGATGCCCACGCCCAGCCATGCGCGCGTGACGGAGCCTTCCTTCTCCAACTGCGGCAGCAGTGAACCGATGAGATTGCTGGGCACCGCGAAGCCGATGCCGGAGCCACCGCCGACGATGGCGGTGTTGATGCCCACCACTTCGCCCTTCATGTTGAAGAGCGGGCCGCCCGAGTTGCCCGGGTTGATGGCCGCGTCCGTCTGGAGGAACTCGTCGTACTGGCTGGCGCCAATCTCACGCGCCCGCGCGGAGACGATGCCCAGGCTGACGCTGGAGGCCAGACCGAAGGGGTTGCCAATGGCCACCACCCAGTCACCCACGCGCAGCGCATCCGAGTCGCCCAGCTTCACGGTGGGCAGGTTCTCCACCTTCTCCTTGAGCCGCACGAGCGCCACGTCCGTGAGCGGGTCACGCCCCACCACTTCGCCGCTGAAGCTGCGTCCGTCATCCAGGCGGATGGTGATGCTGACGGCATCCTCCACCACGTGGTTGTTGGTGAGGACGACGCCCTTCGGGTCGATGATGAAGCCGGACCCTGCCCCTTGGCGCAGCGGCTCGCGGCGCTGACTGCCGCCCTCGCGGCCTCCACCGAAGAAGCGCTCGAAGAGCGGGTTGTCCTCCATCCCACGCGGAACGCCGCCCCCTCGGGCCTGCACGTCCACGTTGACCACCGCCGACTTCACCGACTCCACCAGCGGCGCCAGCGACGGAAGCGCCTGGGCCTCCCGTGTCGCGGGCTGGAGGACGTTCCCGGCGCCCGGCTGGGTGGCCGCGGGCGGCGACTTTGGCGCCTGCGAGACAGCAGCAGCGGGGGCAACGCGACCAGGAGCGCGGCGACGAGCGCCTTCCGGAACGAGACGGTCGAACGGTTCATATGCAGACCAAGCTAAAGCCGAAAACCTGCCCCGCAAGCCAAACCGTCTGACGTGGCGACAGGAGGACACATCACCCCACCCTGCTCCCCCCTGGCCTCAGGCAGGCAGATAGAGGCGGTAGTCCAGCTCTGGATAGAGGTTGTCCCGCCCCTCCACGAGAGAGAGCCAGCCCTCGTCCAGACTGCCGCCGCGCAGCTGCTCGTGCAGGCGCTGGAAGCGCAGGATGTGCTCGCGCGTGCGGCGCTGGGCGTACTCCACCATGGTGCCCGTCTTCATGATGAAGGCCCAGTCGGAGGACTGGGCGAGCAGCAGCTCCCTGGCCGCCTGATTGAGCGCGCGACGTTGCAGCTCACCGGCATCCGGGAAGTCCCGCGCCAGCGCCACCATCTGCTTCGCGCAGTGGTTGAGGTGGCGGTAGATCCAATCATTGCTGCCGTCGAGCCACATGTTGGCGTAACCGCCCGCGCCCCACGAGGACAGCGGCGGCGTCGCCACCTGATTCTCCGGGTGCTCCCGCAGGTCATCCAACGGCGTCACCAGCCGGAACGTCTTCTGGTCATACGCGACCTTGCGGATGAGGAAGTCGAGGAACTGGGGCCCCTCGAACCACCAGTGGCCGAAGAGCTCGGCGTCATAGGGCGCGACGACCACCGGCGCCCTGCCGCCCAGGCGCGAGGCCAGGTCTTCAATCTGCCGTTGGCGGTTGAAGAGGAAGTTGCCCGCATGCACCGAGGCCCGCTCACGCGCGGCGAGCGGATCATACGGGCGCTTCTCGTTCGTCTTCCCGGTGATGCGGAAGTATTTGAAGCCGGTGTTCTTGCGCTCGCCGGTGGGCTGGATGAACGGGCGGATGTAGTCCAGGTCCAGGTCCCAGCCGATGTCCCGGTAGAACTCGCGGTAGTCCGGGTCGCCCGGGTAGCCGTGCTCGGTGCTCCACACCTGCTGGCTGCTCTCCGGGTCTCGGGCATACGCGGCGACGCCCGCCTCGGTGAAGACGGGTGCGTAGGGGCCATGCAGGGGCCGGGGCACGGCGTCCGTCAGGCCGTGCGTGTCGACGAAGAAGTAACGAATGCGCTCGCTGGCCAGCAGGCGCTCCAGGCCCGGGTAGTAGCCGCACTCGGCGAGCCAGATGCCGGCGGGGTCCCTGCCGAAGTGCTGGCGGTAGTGGTTCGCGGCCACCGTCACCTGGGCGCGGACGGCTTCGGGCACCTGCTGCATCAACGGCAGGAAACCGTGTGTCGCGTTGCAGGTGAGGATGTCCAGGTAGCCCGCGTCCTGGAGCCGCCGGAACGCGGCGACGAGGTCGCGCTTGTAGCGGTCATGGAACGCGCGGCGCAGGGACTCGAAGTGGTCCCGGTAGAAGCGGGCAATGGGGCCGAAGGTGGCGTCGTCTCGCGTCCGATGCACCTCTCGCGCGCCCAGTTCGCAGAGCAGGTCCAGCCGCCGTGCGTAGCGGCTCATCAGCAGCTCGTCGCGCAGCATGGAGACGAGCGTTGGAGACAGCGTCATCGCCAGGCGGAACGGGACGCCGTCCTCCGCCAGTCCGTCGAAGACCTGGAGCAGCGGGAGGTACGTCTCGGAGATGGCCTCGTAGAGCCAGTCCTCCTCGAGGAAGTCCTCATGCTCGGGGTGCCGAACGAAGGGAAGGTGCGCGTGGAGCACCAGCGCGAGGGAGCCCAGACTCATGGTCGTTCAATGTCTCCGTGCGGGTTCAGGAGCGGTCGTCGTCCGAAGGCGGCTTCCGGGGAGGCGGCTCCGCCGCGTCGTGGGTGGCGTGGCCCTCGCGGGCCTCGAAGGAGGAAGGAGACGCCGTGCGGCGCTGCGCCGCGCCTTCCAGACGGGACCGCGGCACTTCGAAGTAGCGGTGGTCCTCCTCCGCGTCGGCCTCTCCCTGCGCCCGGGCGTCGCTGCCCGAAACCGTGGCGCCGGATGAACGTGGCGGAGCCTCGAAGGAGCGCGGGTTCTCCTCGACCGAGGGGGAAAGAGTACCGGCGCCGTGAGCATCCTTCGCGATGGTTCCGGTTTCTGTGCGTGCCGACGTATCGGCAGCGCCCGACGGTTGAGTCGGAGCACCGAGGAAGCGTCGACCCGAGGCGCCTGTCCCCTGCGGAGGGGAATCCAGGTGGCGACGATCCGATGCACCCGACGCCCGTTCCGGGGCATCCAGGTAACGACGATCCGAGGCGCCTGCCCGCTGCGGAGATGACTCCAGATAGCGCAGGTCCGACGCTCCCGGAATGCTGCTTACGTCCAGGTGATGCTGATGCGAAGTCGCCGCACCTTCCGCATAGCGGAGGTCCGACGCTCCCGGAATGCCCTGCACATCCAGATAGCGATAAGGCGAAGCGCCGCTGACCGGCGAGCGAGTCGCACCGCCTTCCGCGTAGCGCAGGTCCGATGCTCCCGGGATGCCCTTCACGTCCAGGTAGCGGTGCGGTGACGTGTCACGGCCTGCCTGGCGTGCCGCGCCGCCTTCCGCGTAGCGCAGGTCCGATGCGCCCGGGACGCCCTTCACATTCAGATACGTACGGGGCCCTTGCCCCCTCCCCGCCTCGTGAGCGTCCCCTTCCGCATAGCGCATATCCGAAGCCCCCGGTGCACGGCCCAGGGTCTCCAGGTAGTGCGACACGGGAGCAGTCACGGGTCCACGCACCTCGCGCGCATTCCGCAGCGCCGCGACCGACAAATAGCGCTGGTCCGAAGCCCCCGCCGCTCGCCCCACCGAGTCCACGTACCGTTGGTCCGAAGCCCCAGGCACGCGTTCCACCGACTCCACGTACCGCTGGTCCGAAGCGCCCGGCGCTCGCGCGGGGCCCTCCAGGTGCGCCTCCGTCATGTCCCTGCCACGACGCTCCCTGTGGACTTCCGGCACATCCAGCACGCCACCACTGCCCGGCAGGTTCACCCGGCGCCACGACACGTACTCGCGCTCCTCTTCCGGCGGCGACGCTTCCACGACCGCCGCGGGCAGCGCCGCCTCGAGCGGAGGAACCCGAAGGAAACGCACCGTCAAATCCGTGGAGACACCCGCGGGAGGCAACGTCACGCGGTTGCTCGAAGCACCGATGCGGCAGCTCCGCCCATCACGACCGACGAAGTGCGCCTCCACGCGATACGTCCGCCCCGACGGCAACCCTTGGATGTAGAAGCCGCGAGCCTCCACCGCGAAGTCCAACTCCCGCTCCATCTGTTCATCACCGAACACACGAAGCACGGTACGCGGCGCCTCCAGCGCATCCTGCGCCCGCAGCAGGGCCCCCAGGCTGAAGTCCCAGGACACGAAGAGCGTGTGCGGGTCCCTGGGCAACAGGAGGACGGCGTCGTCCTGATACCCCTCCGGCAGCTCACCCAATCCCTCGGCATCCACGGGGGGCGGCGGCGAAACCGGCGCGCGCTCCACCAGATGGTGGCTGCGCGCCTCCTCCTCGCCAGCCACGCGCGCCACGAAGAAGCCCTCCTCCACGGGCTCCGCGGGCTTTTGCACGGGCGCGGGCCGTGTGACGGGCCGCGGCACCGGTTCCGGCGCGGGAACGAGCGGCCTCGTGACGGAAGGCATGACGGGCGTCACCGGCTCACGCGGCCGTTCCACTCGGGGCTTGGGCGGGAACGTGACCACCTTCGCGGGCTTGACCGTCGGCTTGCTCCCGGGCTTCTCGGAGGCCCGCTTGGCGGCCACCCGCTTGGGCGCGGATACCCTGCCCTGGTCTTGCGCGCCGTCGGCCTTGGGCTTCGCGGCGGCCGGAGTCCTCGACGTCCGAGGCGCCTTCGCGGCGTCAGGGGTGGGCGCCTTGGCCTTCCTGGCGGCGGGGGCCCGGGCAGGCGATGCAGCGGGTTTCGCGGCCGAGCGCTTGGGAAGCACTCGGATGCCCGCCAACCGGGCGAGCTTCGCCAGGGCGGGGACATAGGCGGCCAGGGCTGCGAGCAGCTCCTCTTTTTTCATACGACTGTAGCCGCTCCCCAGGTGCTTCCGTGCCAACTCCCTGAGGTAGCTGACCGTCACGCTCTTGAGGTCTTCCATAGGCAAAGCCGGCCTTTAGGTCGCTGGTCGTAGAGGGTCAACGTGCCAGCATTACATGTGTTCTTCGCCCGACCCCCTTTCTCGTTTCATCACCCGATGACACTCAGGGGGCGGCTAGGTATCCTGCCCACGCTTGAGCGACCTGCCCAGACTGCTCCTGTGCAGTTTCGACGTCATCCCCGGTCCGTCGGGTTCATCCCGGCGTTTGACCGAATACTTGAAGGCGTTGCCGGACCGCTTCTCCGTGGTGGTGCTGTCGGCGAAGACGCCTGACCACTCCCACATCGAGAAGTACCAGGGCGCCCGGCTGCTGCGCGTCCCGGTAGGCTCGGGGGACCTCGCTTCGCGCATCCAGGCCTTCGAGCGGGCCGTGCGCCGGCAGCTCGAAAGCGAGGACTACGCGCTCGCCCACTTCACGGACCCCTTCGGCGGATACGCATTGTGCGAGCTGAAGGGAGACTACGGGTACCGGCTCATCTACGAGGCCCAGACGTTCCCCTCGCAGGAGCTGCGGTACACCCACCCACAGACGGAGGGGGACCGGCGCTTCCTGTCGAAGATTCGCAGGCAGGAGCTGTTCTGCCTGATGAACGCGGACCTCGTCGTCACCGGCTCGGAGACGACGCGCGCGTACATCCAGTCGCTCGGCGCCAGTGAGGAGCAGGTCCGGGTGCTTCCCGCGCCGGTGGACCTCCAGCCCTTCACGCCCGAGGTGCTGGGCGCCCCGGACGGCGAACCGCTCCGGATGATGTACCTGGGCAGCCAGGTGGGGTGGCAGGGCCTGTCCACGCTGCTGCGCGCGGTGGAGGTGGCGGCCCGGAAGGAAGAGGTGCGCCTCACGGTGGTGGGCGCGCGCCACGCGGACTGGCAGCCGCACCTGGATGACCTGGTGAAGGAGCTGGGACTGGGCGACCGGGTGGAGTTCCAACCCCGGTGCACCACGACGACCTGGCCAAGGTGCTCGCGCTCGCGGACGTGGGCGTGCTGCCCATGGATGATGTGGAGCGCAATCGCGTTCAGGGCGGGCCGCTGGCGAAGGTTTCGGAGTACTGCGCCGCGGGCCGCCCCATCATCGCGGCGGACCTGCCCGTGACGCGGGAGCTCATCCCGGCTGGCGCGGGCGTCTTCTTCCTCCGGGCGACAGCCAGGCCTTGGCCGACCGCATCATCGAGCTGGCGCGCGACGTGAAGCGCCGGATGGAGCTGGGCCAGGTGGCTCGGGCACACGCGGAGGCAGCGCTCGATGCAGGGCTCATCCGCGGCAAGCTCCTGGACCTGTATGACTCGCTGCTGGAGAAGCGGTCGGAGCCCGTCTCCACCACGAGCGAGGACAACCTGCCCGCGCCCACCACGGTGACGGGAACGCCCACGAACCGGCTGGCGGCGCTGCTGCCTCCCGAGCCCGCCCCCACGGCGGCACCAGTCTCCAAGAAGGCGCCGGAGCCTCGAAAGGACAAGGACGCGCCTGCCGCGGGGCGTGCGCGCGAAGACCTGCCGCTGGTCATGGGGCAGGTGCTCGATGAGGGCTCGACACGCGCCTCATCAAGACGGAACTCGAGACGAATCCCATCGAGCCGCCCGTGGTGATGGGCGCGCCGCTGCGAGAGCGCTCCGCAGCGGCCGCCGATGCAGCGACCACCACGGTCCGCGAGAGCGAGGCCTCCGCGTCCAGCGTGCCCGGCAACGACGCGACGCCGGAAGGTTCCGCGCACGACGCGAGCGACGACGACGATTCCGAAAGCGCGCTTCCCATCGTTCAGGCAACGGAGGTCGAAGACGCGGACGAACCCCCGTCGCCGACGCCCATCGTCAAGGCGCCGGCTCCGTCAGCGCAGGCCTCTTCATCGGTGAGCGACGGTACGAGCGAGCACGCGGCGACGACGCCCGTCGTGAAAGCGCCCTCCTTTTCGGGCCGGTTCTCCGCCGTGCAGAGTGGCGACAGCAGCGAAGCCTCGGGGGCAACGCCCATCGTCAAGGCGCCGTCGTCGTCAGGTCGGCTGCCTTCGGTGCTGAGTGACGACGGCAGCGGAGCCTCGGGGGCAACGCCGATCGTCAAGGCGCCATCGTCGTCAAGTCGGCTGCCTTCGGTGCAGGGTGACGACGGCAGCGAAGCCTCGGGGGCAACGCCCATCGTCAAGGCGCCATCGTCGTCAAGTCGGCTGCCTTCGGTGCAGGGTGACGACGGCAGCGAAGCCTCGGGGGCAACGCCCATCGTCAAGGTCCCGCCACCTCCAGGCCGGCCGCCGTTCTCCGTCAGCAGCGACACTGACGAAGCCTCGGCGACAGCGATGTCCGCCAAGGGAAGCGCCGCCTCATCGAGCCGCCTTTCATCCCCGGCGAGCACGGACGCCAACGAGGCCTCGGCGACGACGCCCGTCGTCAGGGTCCCCCCACCCCCGGGCCGGTCTCCTTCGCCGGTGGGTGCGGATTCCTGTGAAACCTCATCAGCGACGCCCATCATCAAGGCGCCCGCCGCGCTGAACCGGACGGACTCGGGCACCAGCGAAGCTGCGGGGACTCAGATGAAGCCCCCGCGCCGACCCCGGTCGTCCGCAGCCCCGTCATCGAAGCGCGCTACGAGCCCCCTCGCACACGCCGGTGGTGCGCTCGCCCTACGACCGCCAGCGGGACGAACCACCCGCGCCGACGCCCATCATCCGCGTGCCCACCGAGCTGCTCCAGGAGCTCCTCCCCACGCGCGCATCCAGCAGCCGGGGAACCGACTCCTCAAGCCGGCCGGAAGAGTACCCCACCCCTACACCCATCGTCCCCGCGCCCTCCTCGCTGTCGAGCCGGAGCATCTCCGCTCGAATGGAGACGCCCGTCGGACGGATGACGGCACTGACGCCACAGCAGCGGTCCACGAACACGGAACGGCCGCCGCCCATCTCCCGCCCGGGTGCCTCCGAAGCAGAGCGCCTGCCTCCCATCCGAGGAGGCGCGTCCGTGAGCACACCGGAGCGCCCGCCGCCGACCCTCCACCCGAGCACCTCGCCGCCGGAATCCGCCCAGCCCCCGCCCTGCCTCCGCGCGCGGCAGCGCCCCGCCCGTTCCCCTTCAGCGTCCGCCCCGGCTCCAGTCCGTGGACGGCCCCCCCGGCTCGAACCCGTCAGCCCGCAGGCGTTCAAGGCCTCGGCCTCGGTCCCCGGCGGCGAGGACGAAGAGCCCGAGGAAATCTCCGAGGACGAAGCCCAGTCCATCGACGAGGGGGACGACGACAGCCACTCCCGCGCGCGGCCCCAACCCGAAGAGCCGGACGAAATCAGCAGCGACGAGGTGGAGGAAGCGGAGATTTCCGCCACCAGTGCAGCGCAGCTCATCGAATCGGACGACGACCTGGAGGAAGCCGACGCCGACGTGGCCCCCGAGCCACACGACGAAGGCCCCGCCCCGGAGCCCGTTCCCTCGACGCTGAACCCGTGGTTCGCCCAGCTCGCGCACGGGTACTGCCCCCCCGACGGAATCCGCTTCGACCGACACACGCCCCCGACGACGTTCCCCGGTCGCGACGAGCCCACGAACCCCGCCCACCCGGCCCCCTCAGTCCGTTCGGAAGTCGTCGTCCGCGGCAAGAGCTCGTGAGGCTGGCAACCGAGCTACTCCTGGAAACTTTCCAAGGGTCACAAGCGCCCGCTAGGATGTTCCGGTTTTCACAGCACTTTTTCCGGGACAAAGGGCTTCATGGAGCGTCGGGTCCTCATCGTCGAAAGCGAGCATGATTTTGCGCTCAGCATGGCCACCGTGCTCAAGGGCGCGGGCTACCAGACAGCCTTGGCTGAGACGGCGGCTGACGCGCAGCGTGAGCTGGAGAAGCGCCGGCCAGACCTGGTCGTCCTCCGCGCGGAGCTGAAGGATCAGTCCGGCTTCGTCCTCTGCGGCAACATCAAGAAGGGCAAGTGGGGTCAGAACCTCAAGGTCCTGCTGCTCTCCTCCGAGAGTGGCGTGGATGGCCTGGCGCAGCATCGTCAGACGCCACAGGCCGCGGACGGCTACCTCGCCATCCCGTTCGAGATGGGCGAGCTGGCCGCCCTGAGCCACGGCATCGTGCCGCCGGGCACGGATGACACCGGCGCGTCGCTGGATGCCGCGCTGAACGGGACGCGCGAAGCACCGCCGCCCATGCCTCCGTCGCTCAAGGCCGCCGCGGGGGCCCGCCAAAGCTGCCCAAGCGCGAGCGCCGCAGCGCGATGACGGAAGAGGACCGCGCGTTCCTCGACCGCACGTTCCAGTCCATCGCGGACCGCAAGGCGGAGCTGCTCGCCGAGTCCCGCCAGCTCAAGCGTCCGCCACCGCGGCGCGAGCTGATGGGCACGCCCGAGGGCAAGATCCAGATCCTCCGCGACGAGCTGAAGACGCGCGAGGCCCAGCTCGCCCGCCTCTCCGAAATCTGGAACGTGCGCGAGCGCGAGTTGCTCTCCGGCGAGGACCGCATCCACGAGAAGGACGTGGAGTTGCAGGGCCTGAAGATGCAGGTGGACGACCTGCTGCGCCGCTTCAACGAGGCCCAGCAGGCGACCATCCAGAAGGAGCGCGAGCACGGCGCCACCGTCGATGACCTGCTCCTCCAGAAGTTCTCCGCGGAGAAGGACCTCATCGAGGTCGTCGCCTCCAAGGAGAAGGACATCAACCTCCTGCGCCGGGAAGTCTCCCGCGCCGAGGAGGAGCTGAGCCGCCGAGCCGGCGAGCTGGAGCACGGCCGCAACGAGTACGACAAGCTGGAGAAGCACCTCGGCGTCGTCACGCTCGAGTTCGAGGTCAAGGAGCAGAAGCTCCAGGACACCATCCTCGCGAATGAAGGCGAAATCGCGCGGCTGACGAAGCGCGGTGACGACTTCGAGGCCGAGCTGAACCGCACCATCAGCGAGCGTGACCAGCGCTTCGCCGAGCTGGACGGTGAAATCCAGGCCCTCCAGGAGCGGCTGCAGCAGACCGAGCAGGAGCGCGACACCACCGTGCGCGGCCTGGAAGCCCGCGCTGCCCGTGCCGAGGAGCACGGCACCCAGGCTGACGCGGAAATCCACCGGCTCAACGCCGAGCGCGATGCGCTGGAGGCGAAGCTCAGCCAGCAGGTCGCGGACCTGGAGGCGGACCTCGCGCGAACCACGGGCGAG
This sequence comes from Myxococcus sp. MxC21-1, assembly GCF_032612255.1. Lineage (NCBI taxonomy): Bacteria > Pseudomonadati > Myxococcota > Myxococcia > Myxococcales > Myxococcaceae > Myxococcus > Myxococcus sp. MxC21-1. Next base: position 3,414,501 of record NZ_CP123278.1, on the reverse strand, counting down.
CGCGACCAGCTCCGGCTGGACAAGGACGCCCAGGAGGCCGAGCTCACCCAGCGCATCGAGGAGCGTGACGCGAAGCTCGGCACGCTCGAGCGCGAGCTGTCGGAGACCATCGCTCGGAACGAGCACACCGAGGCGGAGCTCAACGCCAACATCCAGCAGCAGCTGGAGCGCATCGGCGAGCTCGAAGGCGAAGTCGAGGCTGTCAAGACGCACCTGGAGGACCGCGAGAATGAGCTGACCGCGGAGCTCCAGGCGCTGGGACAGGCCAAGGACGAGCTGGAGACGGACCTCAACGACCGGCTCCAGTCCCTCTCCCAGGCGAAGGACGCGCTGGAGGCGGACCTCTCCCGTCAGTTGGAGGAGCTGCGCTCCGCCAAGGCCGAGCTCGAAGCGGACCTCACCGGCCAGATTCAAGCGCTCACCTCGCAGCTCGAGGAGACGCAGCGGCAGCTCGATGACTCGCAGCGGACCGGCGAACAGCTCTCCGCGCGCGTGGCCCAGTTGGAGGACACCGTCTCCCAGCGGGAGTCCACCATCGAATCCCTGCAAGGGGACGTTGCCGCGCGCGACCAGCGCATCTCCGAGCTGAGCGGAGACCTGGACGCCACCAGCCAGACGCTGGCCCAGACGCAGCAGACGCTGGCACAGACGGAGCAGCAGCTCGCCGACACGCAGAACACGCTCGCCAGCACCGAAGGCACGCTGGCGGAGACGCGCGGCGAGCTGGACGCCACCAGCCAGACGCTGGCGCAGACGCAGCAGACCCTCTCCGACACGGAAGGCGCGCTCGCGGAGACGCGTGGCGAGCTGGATGCCACCAGCCAGACACTGGCCCAGACACAGCAGACGCTGGCGCAGACGGAGCAGCAGCTCGCCGACACGCAGAACACGCTCGCCAGCACCGAAGGCACGCTGGCGGAGACGCGCGGCGAGCTGGAGGCCACCACCCAGACGCTCCAGCAGACGCATGCGGCGCTGGAGGACACGCGCGGCGCGCTCCAGGAGACCAGCGACACGCTGGCGCACACCACCCGCGAGCGCGACCAGCGCATCGCGGAGCTGGCGGACCTGGGCGCCGCGAAGAACGCGCTGGAGCAGGACCTCACCGGCCAGATTGGCCAGCTCCGCAGCGAGCTGTCCGAGACGCAGGGCAACTACGAGGCCGAGCGGGCCGCGCACGAGAAGCTTGCCGCGGAGACGAGCGCGCACATCGGTGACCTCACCAGTGAGCGTGACGGACTCCGCTCCGAGCTGGAGGCCACCAGTCAGACGCTGGAGCAGACCCACAGCCAGCTCGCCGCCACCCGCGACGCACTGGCGCGCGAGCAGCACGCGCACCAGGAGAGCCGGAAGGCCGCCGCGAGCACCCAGACCGCGCTGGAAGGCCAGCTGGCCGAGGCGCGTGCCCATGGCGAGGACCTGGGCGAGCACCTCACCCTCACCAAGCACGAGCTGGGCACACGCGTCGCCGAGCTGACGCAGCTCACCGCCACGCTGGCGCAGACGGAGAACACCCGGGCCCACCTCGAAGAGCGGCTGCACACGCTCACCGAGGAGTCGCAGCGCCGCGAGGAGCTCCTCCAGAACGACCTGACGCAGAAGGGCACCGAGCTGTCGGACACACTCCGCAAGCTCACCCACGTGACGCAGGAGAAGATGCGTCAGGCGGAGGTGCTCAACCGCGAGGTCGCCACCCGCACCGAGCAGCTCAAGGCCCTGGAGGCCAAGCTCCAGACGCAGGCCACCGAGGCCCGCCGTCAGGCCGAGGGCCTGGGGCAGCAGATTGCCGGTCTCAACGAGCAGCTCGAACAGGGCCGCAAGGTGCTGGCGGGCCGCGAGGACCAGCTGCGCGCCGCGGCCGCCGCCCAGCAGAAGCTCACCGCCGAGCGGGACGGCCTCGCGGGCCAGCTCCAGCAGGCCGAGGCCCGGCTCCAGCAACAGGCCCAGCAGGCGAACCAGGAACGTGCCGACGCCAAGCGCGCGGCGGACGAACTGGCCGCAAAGCTGGCCAAGGCCGAACAGCGCATCGCCCAGTTCGCGCAGGACGCCCAGACGCAGGCCACCGAGGCCGACGCCAGGGCCAAGGACCTGCAGGGCCAGCTGAGCGCGCGAGCGAAGAAGATCCAGGACCTGGAGCTGGCGGTGGAGAACGCGCAGGGCGCCGGTCCCGCGCGGAGAAGGAACTCAACGCCAAGGTGGCCGCCGCCGAGAGCAAGGCCCACGAGGCCTCCACCCGCCGGCCGCCGCGCAGAAGGAGCGCAAGGACCTGGAGGCGCGGCACGCCAAGGAGCAGGAAGACCTCGCCGCCAAGCAGAAGGCGGAGCTGGAGCGTCGCGACGCCATCAAGGCGCAGGAGGTCGCCCGCCTGCAGCAGTCCGTGCAGGAGAAGAGCAAGGCCCTCAAGGTCGCCGAGTTGGAGCTGGCCCGCTACAAGAGCAAGTCCGCCACCACGGCCACCCCGGCCAAGGCCGCCGCCAAGCCCGCGGCGGCCGAGGACGACGAGCTGGCCGTGAGGACGCAGCTCAACCAGGTCATCGCGCCCGCCCCTGCGGCCCAGGCCCCGGCGAAGAAGCCGGCCGCCAAGCCTGCGGCCCAGGCCGCCGCGAAGAAGGCCCCTGCCCCGGCTCCCGCCCCGCCGGCGGCGCTGAGTGAGGAGTCCGAGCCCACCGACCGGACCCTGGTCATCCAGTTGCCCACGGCCAAGGAAGACGACGACTGGACGGCCCTGGTGGACGAGCTGGACAAGTAACGGCGCCGGGATTCCGGCACCCCGCCGGAATCCCGACGGCCTCGGCCTCGGAACCCCGAGTCCACAATGAAACGGCCCTGACATCCATGCCCTAGCCGGGCAGGTGTGTCAGGGCCGTCTCAGTTCCAACGCAGGAAGCGTCGAGCGGTTCCATCCGCGCTCAGAGCGCGGCGCGTGCCTCGCGGACCAGCTCCTTGAAGTGGAGCGTGGAGACGACGTCCCGGAGCGACACCACGCGGCCCCCCGTCAGGGCCTCCTCCTGGGCACGGCGCCAACTGCTGCGGAGTGTACGCAAGGCGACATAGGCCAGCAGCAGCGGGAAGCCGCCCGGAAGCAGGACCACTGCCACCATCATCACCATCCGCAACCACGCCCACACCATGACCGCTCACCTCCCTGAATACCGATTGGAAGCCATGAGATGCACGAGGTGTGCCCACGTTGCGCAGAATATTTCCCTCCGGAGTTACGCGGGTTTGCCAGGCAGCGAGGCGAACGGGCCACGGTGACGACGCCGGAACCCTGGCATTTTTGCCGCAGTCCCCAGGAGGGCGTCGGTTAAGTTCACCGGGTGAGCACCCCTTCGACGGTTGAGAGCCACGCCTTCACCAGCGTGGAGGACGCGGAGAATCGCCTGGAGCAGGTGGGCTATCTATCCTCGCCGGAGATCGCCACGGCGGCCTTCCTGGCGGACCGGATGAACAAGCCCATCCTGGTGGAAGGCCCCGCCGGCGTCGGCAAGACGGAGCTGGCCAAGGCCCTGGCCCAGGCGCTGGGCCGCGAGTTCATCCGGCTCCAGTGCTACGAAGGCCTGGACGAGGCGAAGGCCCTCTACGAGTGGGAGTACGCCAAGCAGCTGCTCTACACCCAGCTCCTCAAGGACAAGATTGGGGACATGGTGCAGGGCACCACCACGCTGGCGCAGGCGGCGGACCGGCTGGCCTCCAGCGACGCGGTGTTCTTCTCCGAACGCTTCCTGCTGCCCCGCCCGGTGCTGAAGGCCCAGCTCTCCGAGCGCCCCGCCCTGCTGCTGGTGGACGAAATCGACAAGGCGGACCCGGAGTTCGAGGCCTTCCTGCTGGAGGTGCTCTCCGACAACGCGGTCACCATCCCCGAGCTGGGCACCTTCCGGGCGAAGCACATCCCCCGCGTGCTGCTCACCTCCAACGCCGCGCGCGAGCTGTCCGACGCGCTCAAGCGCCGCTGCCTCCACCTGCACATCGACTTCCCGGACCGCGAGCGCGAGCTGCGCATCGTCCGCTCGCGACTGCCCCAGGTGCCCCAGGTGCTGGCGGAGCAGGTGGTGGAAGCGGTGGCCGCCATCCGCTCGCTCGACCTGAAGAAGGCGCCCTCCATCAGCGAGACGCTCGACTGGGCCCAGAGCCTGGCGCTGCTGAACGCGGAGCAGCTCACCGCCGACGTGGTGGCCTCCACGCTGAACCTCGTCCTCAAGTACGAAGGCGACATCGAGAAGGCGAAGGCCAACCTCTCGCAGATTGCCCAGGCCTGACGGGCCCTCGAAGCGCGTGCTGCTGAAGGAACGCTTCCAGATCACCCGGCCGCTCGAGGAGATGGAGCTCCGCCTCGTGCGCGCATCGCTGGCCAACGCGGCCCTGGTCGACCCGCGCGAGGAAGCCATTCTCCGCACCGCCCTGTCGCTGGCACGCCTCTACAAGGTGCGGCACGGCGAGCGCGACGTGGGTGTGGGCGCGCTGCTCACCCCGTTTCGCGAGGAGGTGGAGCGCCGCCTGGGCCCCGTCCTCAAAGCCCCCTTCCCGCCCACGCGGGACCGGCTGATGCCGCACGTGAAGGACCTGCGCCAGCACGCCGCGAAGGCGCGCGACATGGTGGCGCAGCGGCTGCGCGGGCGCGTTCCCCCGAGGCACTGGACCGGGAAATCCGGCACAAGGAACTGGTGCTGGTCACCGGTGGCGGCGGCGGAACGGCCTACGTCTACCTGGGAGCGATGAGCCTCCTGGACGAATACGGCCTGGAGCCGCGCCTGCTCGCCGGGACGTCCATGGGCGCCATCCTGGCCATCATGCGCTCGCGCCTGTCGCGCTTCGACGCCACGGACATGATCAACATCGTCCGCGGGCTGTCCTTCCGGAAGCTCTTCCGCTTCATCTCCACGGAGAGCCGCTACGGCCTGCCCGCCGCGCTGCGGCTGTTTCTGCGCGCGGGGCTGGGCCGCTTCTTCAGCGCGGGACCGGAGAACAGTGGCATGCGGCTCAAGGACTTGCCGGTGCCGACGCTCATCGCCGTGGGCGGCATCCGCCGCGGCATGCTTCCCCGGCCGCTGGAGTATTACGAGCGCCTGCTGGGCACCAGTCCGCTGGGCCTGCTCAACCCCGCGGGTGTGGCACGCCGCATCCAGGCCGCCATGGGTGCCATGGCCGAGCTCTTCACCCGCCCCGAAATCACCGCCCGCCTCTACCTGGGTGCGGACGACACCACCGGCGACTTCGACGCGCTCGACGCCGCGGGCTTCTCCTCCGCGCTGCCAGGCGTCATCCACTACGACGTGCTGCGCGAGGACCCCGGCATGCACACGTTGGTGGAAGGACTCATGGGCCAGCACGGCGTCGCGAGGCTCATCGACGGAGGACTGGTGGACAACCTGCCAGCGAAGGCGGCGTGGAAGGCGGTGGCCCGAGGCCGCATCGGCACGCGCAACGCGTTCATCCTCGCGCTCGACGGCTTCGCTCCGAAGCTGACCACGCCCTTCTGGCTGCCCCTCCAGCGGCTCGCCGCGATGACGGTGGCGCCAAACCTTCCCTATACGCACCACGTCAAACGCTTTCCGCGAACACTGTCACCGCTGGACGTCGTACCGTCGGTGGAACTGGCCTCGAAGGCGTTACAATTCGGCAGGGCGGCACTCTCGGAGGACCTCCCGTTCCTTCGTCGGATGCTCGCCCCCCTGCCACCGGTGCTGTGACTGTTTCGGGACGAGAAACACGCTTTGACCTCATAGGTTTCACTGGCTAGAAGGCCCTGGCTGTCCCCCCCTCAACATCCAGGCGAAGGAACATCGAATGAGCTCGACCTCGAGTAGTGGAGTGCGCGCCGAGCAAATCTGGCTCGACGGCCGACTGATGAAATGGGACGAGGGCCACGTGCATCTGATGACGCACGCGCTTCACTATGGCCTGGGTGTCTTCGAGGGCATCCGCGCATACAAGACGCACGACGGACGGCTGGCCGTCTTCCGGCTGCGTGAGCACGTCCGCCGGCTGCTCGACTCGGCGCACATCATCATGCTGAAGATTCCGTACACCGAGGACGAGCTCTTCGACGCGTGCGTGAATCTGCTCCGCGCGCAGAAGGACCTGTTCGCCAACGGAGCGTACCTGCGGCCAGTGGCCTTCATGGGCGACGGCGCCATGGGCCTGGGCGCGGTGAACCCCACCCGCACGGCCGTGACGGCCTGGGACTGGGGCGCGTACCTGGGCGACAAGGGCATCAAGGAAGGCATCCGCGCCAAGGTCAGCTCGTACACTCGCATGCACGTCAACGTGAACATGGTGCGCGGGAAGATTACCGGCCAGTACGTCAACTCCATCCTCGCCAAGCGCGAGGCGGTGCTGGCGGGCTACGACGAGGCCATCCTCCTGGACATCAGCGGCTTCGTGGCCGAGGCCTCCGGAGAGAACATCTTCCAGGTGAACAAGAAGGGCATCATCAAGACGCCCCCGCTGTCCGGCCCCATCCTGGACGGCATCACCCGCGACACGGTGCTGCACATCCTGCGCGACAGCGGCCGCACGGTGGAGGAGGTCACCTTCACCCGCGACGCGCTCTACATCACCAACGAGATCTTCCTCTGCGGCACGGCGGCGGAGATCACCCCCGTGCGCGAGGTGGACAACCGCCAGGTGGGCGACGGCAAGCCCGGCCCCATCACCCGGTACGTGCAGGACATGTACTTCCGCATCGTGCGTGGCCAGGAGCCGCGCTACGCGGACTGGCTCACGTACATCTGAGCCACCCCGCTTCGCCCCCCTCTTCGGCATGGGAGGGGGGCGGGCAGCCAGGGAAGAGGCCACGTCCCGCGCCCGACCGCCCATCGAATGGGCTAGAACGGGGCTTGATGGCTCCTCCCGCTGGCTACGACTACGACGACAATCCGTTCAAGCTCGAGAACCCATCCATCCTCGACATCGCTCCACCGGAGCCGAAGTCGGTGGAGGACACGGGGCTCAAGATGGGCATCCTGTCCGACATCGCCCTGAAGTACCTCTATTACGCGGGCACGGGCACGGGCATGGGCATCGCGGACGAGATGCGGCTGCCGTGGCCAGGCGTCATCGAGCACGTGGTGGACTTCCTCGCCACGGAGAAGCTGGTGGACCTGCGCGGCGGCAAGGGCTTTGGCCGCGCGTCCGTGGAGTTCATCCTGTCGGAGAAGGGCCGCGAGTACGCGCGAGACGCCCTCACCCGCACCACCTACGTGGGCCCCGCGCCGGTGCCAATCGAGCAGTACAACGCGCTCATCACCAGCCAGACGGAGGAGACGCCCGTCGTCAGCCAGGAGGAGCTGGTGATGGCGCTCAGCCACCTCACCGTCCCCGCGGAGCTGATGGACAAGCTGGGCCCGGCGGTGAACTCCGGCCGCTCGCTGTTCCTCTACGGTTCCCCCGGCAACGGCAAGACGAGCCTGGCCGAGGCCGTCTCCAACATGTTCGGCGGCGAGGTGTTCGTCCCCCACTGCCTGGAGATTGGGAATCAAATCATCCAGGTCCACGACCGGCTCATCCATACGCCGGTGTCGCTGGAGGTCGGCCGGGATGCCTCCGGCCGCCGGCAGACCTTCGAAATGGACAACCGGTGGCTCCTGTGCCGCCGGCCCTCCGTCGTCGTGGGCGGCGAGCTGACGCTGGCGATGCTGGACCTCATCTATTCGGAGAGCACCCGCTTCTACGAGGCCCCGTTCCAGGTGAAGGCCAACGGCGGCATGCTCCTCATCGACGACTTCGGCCGCCAGAAGGTCCACCCCACGGACCTGCTCAACCGGTGGATTGTCCCCCTGGAGAAGCGGGTGGACTTCCTCACCCTTCACACTGGCAAGAAGTTCGAAATCCCCTTCGACCAGCTCCTCGTCTTCTCCACCAACCTGGACCCCAAGGAACTGGTGGACGAGGCCTTCCTGCGCCGCATCAAGTACAAGATTGAGGTCGGGAACCCCGACGAAGAGGCTTACCGGGAAATCTTCAGTCGCGTCTGCGAGGCAGCGGGAATCCCGTACGTGGACCAGGCCGTCACGTACCTCATCGAGCACTACTACAAGCCGCGGAGCATGGAGCTTCGCTCGTGCCACCCTCGGGACCTGGTGAGCCTCATCCGGGACGCGGCGCGCTACCGGCAGATACCTCCAGCGCTCTCCAAGGACCTGCTCGACCAGGCGTGCGAGGTGTTCCTCGTCAATCTGTGATGATTTCGTTGTTACAACCGCGCGGAATTTCTAGAATCCACGCGCCGTTGTACCGCTCGGCCGCATGCTTCGAGTACCGCCCGCGGCGGACCCGCAGCGAGAAGGAGCCGCAGTCCGTGAAGGAACGCTACCAGGACATCGACGAGAAGAACGAAACGCTGCGTGGGTACCTCGACATCTACAAGGACAAGCCGGACGCGCGCGAGTTCTTGGACAAGATGGAGATGTCGTGGATCTACCACGACGCCGCGCTAGAGGGAGTCGTCTACACGCATCAGGAACTGATGGCCGCGCTGTTCCCTCATCGAACCAGCGCGGAAGCCTCCATGATTCCGGTGGTCCTCGAAATCCGGAACCACAAGGCCGTCTGTGACTTCATCCGTGAGGAGGCAGCGGGCGCCAAGAAGCAGGCGCAAATCACGCTGACCACCATCAAGCGGATGCACGACCTCTTCCTGGGCAACACGCCGGAGGCCCAGACGGAGCGCGCGCGCATGGAGCGCCGCGAGCGCACGGAGAAGGAGCTGGCCAAGGAGCGCGACAGGTCCGGGCTGCGCAAGGACATGCCGCTGCACCGCACGTACTTCCACGACATCTCCCAGCCGGCGAAGATCCAGCCGGAGTTGGAGAAGCTCGTGGACTACACGGCCAGCGCCGAGTTCCGCGAGTTCCACCCCATCAAGCAGGCGGCCACGGTCCAGCACAAGTTCGTGCAGATCTTCCCCTTCACCGAGCACAGCGGGAAGGTGGGGCGCATGTGCAGCAACCTCATCCTGCTGCGCAACGGCTACATGCCCGCCGTCATCCACTCCATCGACCGGCAGCGCTACTACGAGTCCTTCCGGGGCCCCGTGGCGGGCTTCCGGACGGTGCTGATGGACGCGATGGAGAACTCGCTCGACAACGGCATGAAGTACTTCCGGGACCTGGGGCGCAAGTACAAGGCCCTGAACAGCTAGCCCACGTCCCGCGGCGGCCCGGCGAGGGAGCGCGCAGGCTCACGCTCCTCTCGCGCGTCGTGAAGGATGCGGGGTCCGTCGACACCATTGGTGTGTTGGCAACAGACCCCGGATCCTCGAATCCCCGGACGGGAGGAAGTAAGAAGAATACCCATGCCCGTGACACAGTCCCTCAACAGCCGCCGCGGAACCGGAAGCTCGGGAGGCGAGCTGACGGAGCCCCCGCCACCGCGGCTGGCCCATATGCCAGCCCGTGACAAGCTGGAGCGGCTCCTGCGAGTGGCCCAGGGCCACCACAAGGCGCTCATCCTCACCCACGACAATCCGGACCCGGACTCGCTGGCGGCGGCGGTGGCCCTGGCGCACCTGCTCGAGCGCAAGGCGGGCCTGAAGGCCCACATCGGCTACGGCGGCATCATCGGCCGGGCGGAGAACATCGCCTTCGTGAAGGTGCTGCGCCTGCCCGTCTCACACGTGTCGACCATCGACTTCGACGAGTACGACCTCTTCGGGCTGGTGGACACGCAGCCCAAGGTCGGCAACCACTCCCTGCCCGCGCGGCTGGAAGCGCACCTGGTGGTGGACCACCATCCGCTGCGCCAGGAGAGCCTGGAGGCCCCTTTCGCGGACGTGGGCGGCGACTTCGGAGCCACGTCCACCATGCTGGTGGAGTACCTGCGCGCGGCCCGGTTGGAGCCCTCCACGGAGGTGGCCACCGGCCTGTTCTACGGCATCAAGGCGGACACGCGCGACCTGGGCCGGGAGACGACGCCCACGGACGTGGACAGCTACCTGTGGCTGTTCCCGCGCATGGACAAGATGCTGCTGGCGCAGATTGAGCACCCCGAGCTGCCCGCGCGCTACTTCCAGCTGTACCACACGGCCTACGAGCGGGCGAAGGTGTACGGGACGGCCATCATCACCGACCTGGAGGAGGTCTACTCCCCGGACATGGTGGCGGAGGTGGCCGAGCGGCTGATGTTCCTCGAAGGCATGAAGTGGTCGCTGGCCTTCGGGACGTACCGCAACCAGCTCTTCCTCAGCTTGCGCGTCAAGGACCGGCGGATGAACGCGGGGCGCCTCATCCGCGAAATCTGCGAGGACTACGGCGGCTCGTCCGGCGGCCACGGCAGCATGGCCGGAGCGCGGCTGCCGCTGTCCGGGAAGCTGGCGCAGCGCAAGGCGCTCAAGCGCGAGCTGGTGGCCAAGTTCGTGGAGGCGTTCGGCGTCGCCAACGAGCGGCCGGTGTCGCTGTTGTACGCGCAGGACTCGTGACGTACTGGGACTACAACGCAGCCGCGCCGGTGCGACCGGAGGTGGCGACGCTGCTGTCGCGCGCCTTCGCGTCGAGCGGTTATGGCAATGCATCCAGCGTGCACCAGGAGGGCCGCGCGGCCCGGGCCCGGTTGGACGCGGCACGGGCGAAGGTGGCCCGCGTGCTCGGCTGCGAGCCGAAGGAAGTCAGCTTCACCGGCTCTGGCAGTGAGGCGGACGCGCTGGCGCTCGTGGGCGCCGGCACCTGCGGCCCCAGCCCGAGCGGCGGCGGGTGGTGACTTCCGCGGTGGAGCACCCCGCCCTGCTCGGCGCGGTGGCGCAGTTGGAGCGGGAAGGCGCCCACGTCGTGCGGGTGGCGCCCGGTCCGGACGGGCGCGTGCGCGAAGCCGACATGCTGGAGGCCCTGACGCCGGACGCGGCCTTGTGCTCGTTGATGTGGGCCAACAACGAGACGGGCGTGCTCCAGCCCGCGAGGGAGGTGGCGCTCGCGTGCCGTCAGCGCGGCGTGCTGTTCCACACGGACGCGGTTCAGGCCGCGGGCAAGGTGCCCCTGTCCCTGCGCGAGGTGGACGCGGACCTGCTGTCCCTGTCCGCGCACAAGTTCGGCGGCCCTCCGGGCGTGGGCGTGCTGATGGTTCGCAAGAGCGTGGACGTCCGCGCGCTCACGCCGGGCCACCAGGAAGGCGGCCGTCGCGGAGGGACGCAGAACGTGCCCTACGCGGAGGCGCTGGCGCTCGCGCTCGCGTTGGCCGATGCGGAGCTGACTGAGACAACGGCGCGGCTGACCACGCTCCGCGATGCATTCGAGCGGGAGGTGACGGCGCGACTGCCCGGCGTGCACATCAACGGCGGCGCGGCCCCACGCGTGCCCAACACCAGCAACCTGCGCTTCGACGGCGTGGAGGGTGAGTCGCTGCTCATCGCCCTGGATCTGGAGGGCATCTGCGTGTCCTCCGGCGCCGCCTGCGCGTCCGGCACGCTGACGGCGTCGCATGTCCTGCGGGCCATGGGCCTGTCGCCCGCGCAGGCCCGAGGCAGCCTTCGCTTCAGCATGGGCCCCGGCACGACGGAAGCGGACGTGGCGCGCGTGGTGGACGCGCTCGTGCGGCACGTGCCGCACGTCCGCGCACTGGCCGGCTAGGACACGGAACGCCGGCTCAGGGGCAGCCGAAGGTGGAAGGTCGCCCCCTCCCCCAGCACGGACTTCACCGACAACGAGCCGCCGTGCAGCTTCGCCAGCGACGAGGCGATGTAGAGCCCCAGGCCATGCCCCTGGGCAGGCTCGCCGTCCGCCCGCTGGAAGCGCTCGAAGACGGAGGGAAGCGCCCCCGCGGAGATGCCGATACCCCAATCCCGGACGTGGATGTCCACCAGCCCGGGGTGCAGAGCGAGGCCCAGTTCGACCCGCCGTGTCCCGCCCCCGTACTTCACCGCGTTGGAGAGCAGGTTGTTGAGCACCTGCCGCACCCGCTCCCCGTCGAAGGGAAGGAACACGGGCTCCTCGGCGCCCCGCAGCGCGAAGTCCACCTGCGGTTCCAGGTCGCGCCACTCCTGGATGAGTTCCCGGAGGAAGACGGCGAGGTCGCCCTGCCTGGGCCTCAGCTCCACCTTGCCTTCGGACAGGCGCGAGGCGTCCAGGATGGAGGAGATGAGGTGGTTCATCCGATCCAGTTGCCGCAGTACGGCGTCCACCGAACGGACCTCGTCGTCCTCGCCCCGCTTCTCCACCTTGCGCAGCAGGACCTGGGCGTTGAGGCGGGCCGAGGAGAGCGGCGTCTTCAGCTCATGGGCCACCCAGTTGAGCACCTCCTCACGGGCCAGGAAGCCCCCCCTGCGCGTGTCCGTGGAGGCCTTCGGCTCGGGGAAGGTGGGCACGGCCACGGGAGGCCTCGAGCGAAGCGCACCGGTGATGGCCTCTTCGAAAGCGCTCAGGTCCACGGGCTTGGCGAGAAAGACGTCCGCCTCCTCCCTTCCCGCGGGCCGCGCGGCGCTCAGCAGCACGAAGGGAACCGATGCGAGGCTCGGCTCCGCGCGCATGGCGCGCAGCAGCTCCATCCCCGTGCGGCGGGGCATCATGTGGTCGCTGACCACCAGGTCTGGCGGCTCCGTGCGCGCAAGCATGAGCGCGTCTTCGCCATTGTGGGCCCGGATGGCGCGGTAGCCGAGCGCCTCCACGACCTCGGCGAAGACCTCGAGCAGCGCTTCCTCGTCCTCCGCGATGAGGACGCCACTCATTCCGAGGCCCCGATGCTCGTCCCAATGGGCCGGGCCTGCCCCGTCAGCAGCCCCTCCGCGGAGCGCATCGTCGCCAGCACCTTCATCCCCGAGTCGGCGATCTGGAACTCGCGCAAGTCATTGTCGTACTTGCTGTCGCGCATCGTGAGCACCGACAGGATGCGGTGGATGCGCCCGCGCAGCTCCACGTAGCGCAGGAGGAGCAAGTTCTCCCCGAGGATGGAGACGGGCGCATCGCTGAAGTCGAGCTCCGTGCCGGCCACCTTGGAGACCTCCCGGGTGTACAGAGTCGTCACCCCCGCCCGGCGCAGCTTCTCCGCGAGCGCCCCCAGGAAGAGCGGCCTGCGCTCCCGCTCGGTGATGGTCTGCTCGAGCGTCGTGAGGCCATCGATGACGAGCCGCTTCACGTTCCGCCGCTCAACCTCCTGGAAGATGCGGTCCAGCACCAGGTCCGCCTCCTGCTCCGAAGGTGGGATGTACAGGTAGGTGATGAGCCCGCTTCTCACGAAGCGCGCCACGTCCAGTTGGATGCGCCGCGCCCGAGCGGCGAGCGACTCCGTGGAGTCATGGAACGAGACGAAGAGGGAGTGCTCGTCCCGGCGCGCCCCCTCCACCGCGAAGTGCGCGGCCAGCAGCGTCTTGCCAATGCCCATGCTGCCCGCGAGCAGCGTTGCACTCGTGCGGGGCACGCCGCCCCCCATCAAGACGTCCAGCTCCGGCAACCCGAAGCTGACGCGCTCCTCGGGCGGCTCCACGTCCCTCCCAGTGGACACCAGCGACTCCAGGCGCGGGATGAAGGACACCCCGTCCCCGTCGATGCGCATCAGGTGCTCCCCCGACAGGTGTGGCCGGCCGCGCAGCTTCACGACCTCCACGCGGCGCATGCGACGGGCGCCGTGCTTCACCACCGCCAGGGAGACGATGCCGTCCACCGTGGTGGCTTCGGGCAGCGTCAGCAGCTTCTCCAGTGGGTACTCGGTGGTGAAGAGACCGACGCAATCCGCCGCGGCCAGGCCAATGCCCAGCTCATAGAGGAACTCGCGCAGGCGCGCCTCGTCCTGCCAGAGGTCCCGGATGGAGCGAAGGCCATCGATGAAGAGCAGCTTCGCGCCCCGCTTGCGCACCGTCTGGATGATGAGCTCCCGCGTCTCCTTCGCGCCCTGCTTGAGCGATGAGTAGGCGCTCATCACGAAGAGCTTTTCGTCCAGCAGCTCCTCCTTGAAGAAGCTGAAGCTGCTCAGCTCGCCCACGAGCTTGTCGTGGGGTTCGGACGTGACGGTGACCAGCACGACGGGCAGGCCTCGCGCCGCGGCGAGGAAGGCCATCTGGCTGCACAGCACCGTCTTCCCGCTGCCCGGATCTCCAGCCACGATGATGGATTGTCGCCTGGGGATGCCTCCGCCCAGCAGCGTGTCGAAACTCGGGATGCCCGTCTCGAAGAGCGACCACGTCCGGCGATCCATTCAGGAGCCATCACTTGTATTGGCGGTTGGAAGAAGCGCGCCCAGGAACACTTTCAGCGCGCTCCTTTTTCGAGAACTAACAACCCGGATGCGCGGGGCCAAGCCTCTGCATCGGACTCCAGGGCCCGGTCACGCGCCAGATGCACGCTGTTGGACACGCGCGAGCGAAACCCGCGCTTCACGCCCTGCGTCGCTACCAGGACTGCTCCGGAAGCGACTGCTCGCGCACGTCCTCGTCGGGCTGCCCGTAACCGGGCATCCCATCTTCCCGGGCTTCGTCCGCCTTGGAGGTCCGCGGGCGCGCGCGCTCCTCGGGCTTAGGTGCGGACTGCTCCGGCTTCTGCTGCTTGGGTTCGTTGGCCATCTGGATTCCTCCCCCACGCGACACCGCGCGCGGTGGAAGGAAAGGTCGTCATCGTCCTGGAGGGTGGGCAGGAACGGTGGAGCGGACAACAGGGTGCCCGCTCCCCTACCCCGCGCGCGAGCCCGGCGTCGGCGGCGTCCCGCTGGGCGACGGCGCGGCGGGCACCTCGTCACTGGCGCCGAAGAGTCCGCGCACCACGGCGGCGATGGCCAGCGGCGTGCCCACACGTTCGTCGTAGTGGGGCGTCAGCGCCTGGGCGAACTCCTCCGCTGTCGGGAAACGGTCCTCGGGACGCTCCGCGAAGGCCCGAGCCACCACGGCCTCCAGCGCCTCCGGGATGTCGGGCCGCAGCTCCCGCAGGGGCCGGTATTGCCGGGCGCGGATGGCGTTGAACACGGCATCCGGCGTCGTGCCGGTGAAGGGGCGCTCCAGCGTCAGCAGCTCGTAGAGCACCACCGTGGCGGCCCACAGGTCGGCCTCCGGGTTCACCTCGCCGAGCAGCGATTCAGGGGACAGGTAGTAGGGCTTGCCCAGCACTTCGCCGCCCTGGAGCTTGCCGTCCACCAGCACGCGCGACACGCCGAAGTCGCCCAGCTTGATTTCGCCCACGCGGGAGATGAAGAGGTTGGACGGCGACACGTCGCAGTGGACGATGCCCAGCCGCTCGCCCTGGGGCCCCGTCGCGGAGTGCGCGTACGCGAGCGCCTCCAGCAGCACCTTGCCCAGGTACACCGCGAAGTCGAGCGGCAGTGGAATCCCGCGCACCTTGCAGCGCCGGAGGATCTGCCCCAGGTCGCGGCCGTCCACCAGCTCCATCACGATGAAGTAGACGCCCTCCAGCGCGCCGGCATCCAGCACCGTGACGATGTTGGGGTGGTGCAGCTGCTTGGACAGCTGGGCCTCGCGGGCGAACAGCGACACGGACTCAGGATCCCGCGTCAGCGAGGGCAACAGGCGCTTGAGCGCCACCGTCCAGCCTTCACGCGGGCCGGACAACACCCGGGCCCGGTACACCTCCGCCATCCCGCCCTTGCCCAGCACGGAGAGGACTTCGTAGTTGCCGAAGACCCGCGTGGTCTTCTGCGGGGAAGTCGGCTGGCTCACGGCGTGGTGTTTCCAACCCCCGCCGACGGGCGGGCGGGAACCCGCTTCCGGGTCCGCTGCTGTTGCATGAGCGTTTCGATGTCCTTGATGTCCTCACGCAGCGCCTGCTCCGGCACCGCTTCCGCCGTCCGGCCCGCGGGCATCCAGCCCTGCTCGAAGGCCTTGCGCAGCGACTCGCGCGAGCGGTTGCGGTTGCCTTCGCGCTGATACGCGTAGGCCAGCCACAGGTGGACGTCCGCGCGCCCCAATCCCCTGCCCGCCTCCAGCGTCTTCACCGCGCGGCTCACGTCATTGAGCATCAGCTGGCTGGCCCCCAGGCCCACCACCGCGGCGGCGCTGCGGGGTCCTTCGACAGGGCCAGCTCGAAGTGGCGCTGCGCCACGCCCGCGTTGCCCGCGGCCAGCTGACGCTGCCCCTCCTCCAAGGGTGACACCTCGCCCTGCCGGCCCAGTCCCGCGGCCACCTGCGCCGCGGACGAGTTCGCGCCGTCCGGCGTGGCCGAGGTGGCCACGGCCGTGGTCGCCGAAGCCGCGCGCGCAGGCGCCACCGCTTCCGCGTCCCGGGACAACGGCCGCAGGAGCAGGAGGGAGTCGTTCTTCAACACCGGCGAGCGGCAACCGTCCTTCAGCCGGAACAGGGCCGTCATCACCCCATCGTCCGGGTTGAACACGACCAGCGCGGGCTGATTCACCCGCGGCTCACAGTGGGGCCCCAACTGACAGAGCAACACCTGGCCCACCAGGACGTTGTCCTGGAACTCGCCAGAGAGCACCTCCGTATCGGGTTCGAATCCGCAGGGTCCGCCAGTCGCGACCCCCACCAGCTGGTCTCCCTGCATGCGCAGGGACACCACGCCATAGGAGTCCCCTTGATAGGAGCTCGACACCGTGGGCGGTCCCGCCCACGCGAGGCCGGAGGCAACGGAAAGAACCGTCGCAAGACCCTTGTTCAATAGCGAGGGCGGCATATGTGGGTGGATTCGGGCTCTTTCCATCATAGAGGTCCCGCGCCTGCCTTGTAAACGCGCGAGGATGCCTTGACCCCGCCGCCCCCCGTCCTTATCATTTCCAAAGACTCTGGCGAGAATTCCCAATAGATTCGAGGATTTGGAAGCACTGTAGCTTTGTTCAAGGGCTGTCCCCTGCGGGGCGCGTGATGCTCGGCAGAAATTCGAACCGATACGTCCATTCCGGGGTCCGTTTCGGTCTCCATGTGCAAGCCCTCCCTCCTCACGGGGGATGAGGGAAGCCTGCGGAGGCATGACTTCGGTCCCCACCTGGCTTTTGAGGGTTCAATGGACGCCGGGCACACGGCCATGCTGCGGGGGACTTTTTCTTTGGAGCGGCGTCGGTGAGCGAGACGGTGGTGGAAGAGGCGGCGGCGAGGAAGCAGACCCTACGAGAGGAGCTCACGGCGCGCCGGAAGGCGATGACGCCGGACCTCATCGATACGCGGGGTCTCAAGGTTCAGTCTCGGTTTCTGGCGGCACCGTATTATCAGAAGGCGCGCACGGTGGCGTTGTACGCCCCCATTCGGGGGGAAGTGCCAACCCGGGATATCCTGATTGCGGCGTTGCAGGACGGCAAGATTGTCTGCTACCCGCTCTCACATGTTCACGGGCGGATTCTTTCGTTCCGTGCCATCAAGTCGGAAAGCGAGCTGGAACCGGGGCGTTTGGGGGTGCGTGAGCCCACCAACTCCGCGGACCTCATCGCGGTGGACCAGATTGACCTCTTCGTGGTGCCGGGCCTGGGCTTCACCCGGGAAGGCAAGCGGCTGGGGCGCGGGGGCGGTTACTACGACGCCACCCTCCGCGCGGCCAGTCAGCGCAGTCGTCGGGTGGGCTTGGCCTTCAATGACCAGGTCGTCCCCGTGCTGCCCACGACCGGGGATGACGTCGACATGGACCTGGTCGTAACGGAGTCTGAGTCCCTGCGCGGCCTGTACCGCGACTGGGACTTCCTCGATACGTGAAAGTCCTCTTCATGGGGGACGTGGTGGGCCGCCCCGGTCTCCAGGCGGTCCGCACGCTCCTTCCGAGGGTCCGCGCGCAACACGGCGTGGACGTGGTGGTCGCCAACGCGGAGAACAGCGACCAAGGCTCGGGCATCACTTCAGAGACGGCCCACTACCTGCTCGACAGCGGCGTCCAGCTGCTGACGAGCGGTAATCATTTCTACTCCAAGAAGGCCATCCTCCCCTGGGTGAAGGAGCATCCGGACCTGCTCTTGCGTCCGGCCAACTACCCCAAGGGCACGCCGGGCAAGGGCCACGGCGTGGTGAAGCTGCCGGATGGGCGCGCGCTGGGCGTCATCAACCTGGAGGGGCGCGTCTTCATGCGCACCGAGGCCAGCCCCTTCGAGGTGGTGGAAGGGCTGGTGGAGGAGCTGCGCCAGCAGACGCCCTGCATCCTGGTGGACATGCACTGCGAGGCGTCCAGTGAGAAGAACGCCATGGGCGTCCACCTGGATGGGCGGGTGTCCGTGGTGGTGGGGACGCACACGCACGTGCAGACGGCGGATGAGCGCATCCTCCCCGGTGGCACGGCCTTCATCACGGATGTCGGCATGTGCGGGCCGCTGGACTCCGTCATCGGCATGAAGAAGGAGTCCTCGCTGGCGCGCTTCCTGGGCAAGCCGGCGCCCTATGAGGTGGCGGAGCGGCTCGTCTACCTGCAAGGCGTGGTGGTGGACATCGACGACGCCACCGGGCGGGGCCGGAGCATCCACCGCGTGCGTGAGCACCTGCCAGGCACCTGAAACCCGGTGGAGGAAGTGCGTCCACGGCTGGCGCACTTCGGGTAGCTTGCGGCGCCATGAATCCGGACGCGCTGCGCAAGGCGACCCCCGAGGAGCAGTTCGAAGAAGTGACCCGTGGCACGGTGGACCTCCACGTGCCCGAGGACCTGAAGAAGAAGCTTCAGTACTCGTATGACACGGGCAAGCCGCTGGTCATCAAGGCGGGCTTCGACCCGAGCCGGCCGGACCTGCACCTGGGCCACTCGCTGCTGCTCACGCGCATGCGGCGCTTCCAGGAGTTCGGCCACACGGTGGTGTTCCTCATCGGTGACTTCACCGGGTTGATTGGCGACCCGACGGGCCGCAACGCCACGCGCCCGGCGCTCACGCGCGACGAGGTGAAGGCCAACGCGGAGACCTACAAGAAGCAGGTCTTCAAGGTGCTGGACGAGTCCAAGACGCAGGTGCGCTTCAACTCCAGCTGGCTGGACTCGCTGGGGACCGAAGGGATGATCCGCCTGGCCTCGCGCTACTCCGTGCAGCGCATGCTGGAGCGCGACGACTTCAAGAAGCGCTTCCGCGGCGAGGTCTCCATCTCCATCCACGAGTTCCTCTACCCGCTCCTGCAGGGCTACGACTCGGTGGTGCTCAAGGCGGACGTGGAGCTGGGCGCGACAGACCAGCTCTTCAACCTGCTGGTGGGCCGCCAGTTGATGAAGGAAGAGGGCATGGCGCCCCAGGTCATCATGACGGGCCCCATCCTGGAGGGCCTCAACGCGAAGGCGGTCGACGGGAAGATTGTCGGCGACAAGATGTCCAAGAGCCTGGACAACTACGTGGGCATCGACGAGCCGGCGGACACCATCTTCGGCAAGTTGATGAGCATCACCGACGACCTGATGTGGCGGTACTACGAGCTGCTCTCCGCGAAGACGCGGGCGGAGCTGGCGGAGATGCGCGCCCAGGTGGAGTCCGGCGCGCTGCACCCCAAGGCGGTGAAGGTCGGCTTCGCGCAGGAGATGACGGCGCGCTTCCAGGGCGAGGAGGCCGGGAAGAAGGCCGCCGAGGACTTCGAGAAGCGCTTCGCGAAGAAGGAGCTGTCCACGGACGAGCTGCCCCTGGTGGAGGTGTCCCTGGGCGGCGCGGAGAAGCTGCCGGTGACGAAGCTGCTGCCGGAGTCGAAGCTGGTCGCGTCCGCCACCGAGGCGCGCAAGCTGATGGCGCAGGGCGGCGTGCGCGTCAACGGCGAGAAGGTGCAGGACGTCAAGGCGGAGCTGGGCGCCGGCGAGTACACGGTGCAGGTGGGCAAGCTGAAGGCAGCCCGCGTGAAGCTCGGTTGAATCTCCGGCCGGTGACGGCCGTCGCAGGCGCAGGACATGCCCCCCTGCCCCTCCCCTGAGGGGCACGGCGGGGACTGCTGTAGACTCCCGTGCGCCATGCGTCTTTCCCTGCCCTGTCTCGCCCTGTTGCTGGGTGCCTCGCTGCCCGCCCTCGCGGGCCGCGGCGTCTTCGTGTCCGACGTCACGGTGGACGCCCTCGAGCAGCCCGAGTCCCGCAAGGTCGTCTTCACGGTGGAGGCCGGGAGGCCCTACCCCCTGCTGAAGAAGGGCGGCCCCAACCGCGCCTGGTGCAAGCTGAGCGGCGCGTCCGCCGAAGGCTGGGTGCTGTGTGAAGGCGCGCCGGAGTCCACCGCGCCGGCCGCTCCGAGCGCGGCGGACCTGGTGGCCGCGGACCGGGCCCACTCGGCGCGGCAGGTGACGATGCGGGGCCCCGCGGGCCGCGTGGCCGCGCGTGACGCTGACAACGACGGTGACGAGGAGCTGGCCGGCTCCGCGAGCTGGAAGCCGGCCACCGGCTGCGCGACGACGTGTGACAGCGCGCCCCTGTTCGCGAAGCCGCCGCCCTTGTCCGCCATGGACCGCGAGGTGTTGGACTTGTGCCCCGCGCGCCCCGACGTCAGCGTGAGTGAAGGCGACGTGCGGCGATTCGTCTCGCGCCACTACGACGACCCGCGCCTCCAGCGGGCCCTGTCCGTGGCGGGCCGGCCCGGCGCGCGGCAGGCCAACATCGACTGGCTCACGGGCCTCTGGGTCAGCACCGGGCCTCGCAACGCCTTCACGCACGTCTTCTGCGGCGACGACTGGCAGCGAGGCCCCATTGGCGGCCTGCACTTCCTGCCGCGTTATGCCCAGCTCGAGGCGGAGGGCCGCCTCTGCTACCAGGGCCCGGTGCGCGGCGCCGCGGCCTTGAAGGGTGACGCCTACCTCATCCGCTTCAAGGGCGTGGCGCCCTGGTCCTGCGGAGAGAAGCGCGTCGGCGGCTTCTCACGCGGGCCGGACGCGGTGGGGCTGATGTCCATTGGCACGCGCGCCTTCGCCCGGTGCTGCGCGCGCGGCGGGGCCAAGAAGGAAGGCGGCGTGTACTCGGCGCCGGACCTGGGCGGGACGAACTGGCGCATCTGGTGTGGCACGCGCAATGGCACCTACGGCATCGCCACCCTGCATCCCACGGACGACAAGGCCACCTGCGGGGAATGAGCCCGGGCTGAAGGGCCCACTCCCCGGGGTGGACCGCGCTACTTCGCCGCGCCCACCGTGAGCACCGCCCCGGCCGAGTACGCGGTGAACTCCGGCGCGTACATGGACTGCACCGTGGCGGGGCCCACCTTGAACTGGCCGGCCATGTTGGCGCGCAGCCGGTACTTGAAGGTGTACTCACCCGCGGGCAGCTGCTCGAAGAAGAAGTTGGTGCCGGAGTCGCGCGTCTCCTCGTACCAGACGATGCCCAAGTCCCAGCGGTGACGGGACTGCACGTTCTCCGGCTCCAGGCCCGCGGCGCGCGGATCTCTCAGGTGCACGTACTCCGCCGCGTGCTTCGCGCGCAGGGAGAGCTGCACCTCCACTTCGTCTCCGGGGAGCACCACGGCGCCCTCGGCCAGCGGCACGAGCCTGGCGTCCTTCCCCTGCCGCTCACGCAGGAAGTAGCGCCGCGACACCTGGAAGAAGTCCCCGCGGTCGCTGTCCGGCAGCTTCTCCGTGGAGAAGTGCCACGTCGCGGATGCGAAGGCGAAGCCCGGCGTCGTCTTCTCCACCACCACCGAGCTCATCGTCGCCGGGTTCAACTCCGGCCCGGGCACGACGACCTGGTTCTTCTTGCCCGTGTACTCGTCCGGGGCGAAGGACATGCGCACCACGCGCGGGCCCACCGTCACCTGGGCGTCCTCGCGCACGCCCAGCGCGCCTTCCGCCTGGAGGTACTTCACCAGCGCGTACACCGACTCCGCCGTGGCGCGAGTGGACTTCCAGTGGTTGAGCTTCTTGTTCAGCAGCAGCCACTGGACCAGGCCCTCGCGGCGCGCGTCCTTCGGATTGAGCTCCGTCAGCGTGCGCAGCGCGAAGGCGTGCGTCTCCGTGGTGTCGTTGTACCAGAGCCAGCTGCGGTCCTCCTGCGCCCAGTAGGTGCCCAGCTCGGGACTCGTCTTCGCCGAGTCCATGACGCTCTCCCAGACGCGGTTGGCGTCCGCGCCGCGCCCCGCGCGCTTCAGCGTCAGCGCCAGGTAGCCCTTGAGGTAGGGCGAGTGCTTCTTCCAGTGCTTGTAGCTGAACGCGAGCATCCGCGCCCGCTCCGCCTCGGTGAGGGCCTCACCGGTGTAGCTCGCGTTCGGATACGCGGAGGCCGTGTAGTTGAGGAACGTGAGGAACTCCCAGCCGCGCTCCTCCTTCATCAGCTTCGTCGCGTACTCCTCGCGGAAGTGCCGCGCCAGGTAGCCCCAGGCGCCCCGGGTGATTTCCGGCGGGACTTCCACGCCGAACTCCATCGCGCGGGAGAGGCCATGCACGATGTAGAGCGTCATGTACGGCGACGGAGGCCCCCCCGGCCACCAGGGGAAGCCGCCGCTGGACGTCTGCGCCTTGCGGAGCTTCGCCAGCGCGGACGTGCGTTCGGCGGCGGCGACCTTCGGGTCCAACACCTTCACCAGACCGGCCTCCGGCCCGGCGCCGCCCTTCGCCATCTCCAGCCAGGGCGTCTCCTCCAGCGCCATCTTCCGGTTGGGGTCCACCGCGTCCCACGTCTCCAACTGGGTGGGGCGCTCGCTCAGCTGTTTGGCCATCCGCGCCACCGACGGGTACTGCCCGTACAGGCTGGACAGGATGCCCGTCGACACGAAGCGGTTGAGCGTCTGCTCCGTGCACTCGTAGGGGTAGTCCACCAGGTACGGCAGCGCCTGGAGCGCCGAATAGAACAGCTGCGTGTCCACCGTGACGACCAGCTGCTCGTTCACCCGCGTCGAGTCGCCGCCCGCGCGCAGGTCCTCGAACTGCATCGTCTTGGAGTCCTTGCCCTTCAGCGTCACGAAGCGCGACTGCGCCAGGTGCATCCGGCCCGGCAACACCGGCAGCGGGCGCAGCTCACCATCACTGTGATTCTCCGAGCGCGCCACCACCCGGAAGGCAACGGGCCCCACCCGCGTGGGCGTGGTGAGCGGGAAGCGCAGGCGCGTCCCCTTCCCCGCCTCCACGCGGAAGGACTGCGACGCCTTCTGGACGCCGAAGTCCGACAGCACGCTCTTCTGCAGCTCCAGGTCCTGGATGTCCAACGTGAGCGTGCCCTGCATCGGGCGCGACGCCGCGTTGTTCACCATCACCTCCAACACCGCGCGGTCGCCCTCGCGCAGGAAGCGCGGCACATAGGGGCGCACCATCAGCTCCTTCACGCTCCGGGAGGCGCGCTGCAGCGAGCCGCCCTTCAAGTCGCGCGTGACGGCGTGCACCCAGACGCTCCATGCCGTCACCGAGTCCGGCACGGTGAACTCCAGCGTCGCCGAGCCATCCGCCCCGGTGAGCACCTGGGGCGCCCAGAACGCGGTCTCCGCGAAGTTGGAGCGCAGCGGCTGCGGCGCGTCCGGAGTCGCGCCTCCGCTGCCAAAGCGCTCTTCCTTGTCCGCCTGCATCTTCGCCTCGGCCCGGACAGGCGCCTCGGCGGGCGGCGGGGGCGGCGGCTCGCCCGAAGCCGATGCCGTGGCCATGGCGGCCCTTGGCGCGGCACCCTCCCGCACGCCGCCCATCCCACCGCGAACCATCTGCCGCATCCGCCGCCGACCTGGGCCGCCCACCTCGAAGCCATTCCCGAAGAGCAAGGCGTCAGGCGCAGGCGGTGTCCAGCCCGGCACCTCGCCATATCGCGCGTTCACCACCCACCGGGTGTCCCCCATGCTCGCCGACGACTGCATGTCCACGGAGGCGTGCCGCTGGGGATACAGCGACGCCACGCTGGGCGGCGTCTGCTTCGCGAACAGGTCCAGTGACTGGTCATACATGTACGCGAGCAGCTCGGCAGTGCCCGCCTCCACCTTCGCGCCCTTCGGCCCCTTCACCGTCACGCGCCAGGTCTCCTTCGCGCCCGGGCGCAGCGTGTCGCGGAAGGTGGCGAACTCCAGCTGCAGCTCCTTGTCGTCCCAAGGAACGAAGATGGACTTCGAGAAGAACAGGAACTGGTAGTCACGCACCGTGGACAGCGCCACGGTGAAGCCGCCGCGCAGCTCCGCCGTCACCGGCACCTCCACGACTCCGGAAGACGGGCCCGCGGTGAGCTTGCGCCGGGAGATGAGCCGCTCGCCCTGGTAGATGTCGAGCAGCAGCGGCTGTCCCTTGAACCCCGAGACGGCCATCAACCGCACCACCTCTCCCACCCGCGCCGTCTCCCGCTCGGCCACCAGCATCGCGGGCACCGCGAGGGGCGTCGTCTTCCCGGCCACCACCAGCTCGCGCCCCACGGTGTACGTCTGACCGAAGGCGTCCGTCGTCTCGTAGTGGAGCCGGTACGCGCCCGCCTTGAGCGACGGCAGCTTCAGCACGGCCAGGCCCTCGGCGTCGTGCTGCACCGAGCCGGTCGCCTGCTCAGCCCCATCCGTCCAGCCGCGAATGGTGGACTCCGGCGAATACGCGCCGAACCACCGAGGACGCAGATTGTCTCCAGGCGTGGGCGTGAACACCGCCTCGGGGTCCTTGTACTCCGGCAGGCCGGAGGGCTCGTCCGCGGGCAGCAGGGGCTGCGCGGGCTGATTCAGCGCCACCAGCCGCCACTTGCCCGGCCCCGGCTGCGGCGCGCCATCCAGCGTGGAGCGCGTCAGCCGAACCTCGGCCGCGGCGCCCTCGCGGAGGAACCCCGTGTCCAGGTCCACGCGCGCCTCCACGGCGACGAAGCCCAGCCGGAAGGCCCGGCTGGCCGAGCGCGTCTCACCGCCTTCGTCCGTCGCGTCCGCCTCGATGCGGTAGTTCCATGTCAGCCCCGGGGTGGCCGCGGACCGCTCATCCGCCTCTGGGGTGAAGCCGATGGTGAAGCCTCCGTCCGCGCCCAGCGGCGACGTGCCCGTCGCCACCACCTGCCGCTGCGAGGCACCGGACGGCGGGCCCCACCACCACCAGGGCAGCACCGGCTCGCGGTACGCACGCCACCGCACGGAGCCGGACGTCACCGGCATGCCGAAGTAGTAGCGGGCCTCGCCCTGGAATGTCGCGGGCCGGTTGAGGCGCAGCTGCGCCTTCGCGTCCTTCAGCGTCACCTCGAAGGTGGGCCGCTTGTACTCCTCCACGCGAATCGCCGCGCGGCCCCCCGCGCTCACAATCACGGACCACGCCCCCAGCATCCGGCCGGTGGGAATCGTGAACTCGCCCGCGGCGGAGCCGAAGTCGTTGGTGCGGACCTCCCGGGACTCCACCACCTCGTGGTTCGGATCGAACAGCGTCACCTGGAGCGGGCGGTCCGCCAGCGTCTGGTAGCGCGCCTGCTCGCCCCGGCCGCTGAAGGCCACCGCCTTCCACAGCACCTTCTGCTGGGGCCGGTACACCGCGCGATCGGTGAAGACGAGCGCCGATTGGACGTCCCCGGACTGATGGCGCTTGTAGAACGGCACCTGGCCCGGGTGCAGCAGCGCGTTCCGTCCGACGCCGGCCACCAGGACGTAGCTGCGGTAGCCATCGCCCGGGACCGAGTCGAAGGTGGCCGCGCCGTCCGCGTCCGAGAGGATGCGCGCCGCCTCCTTGAAGCCCTGCTTGTAGTCGACGCGGATGAGCCGCAGGGGAACCTTCGGCACGGGCTCGCCGGTGTCGCCGTCCACCAGCCGCACCTCCAGCTGGTCCCCGTTCGAGGGCCGCGCGACGATGACCCAGGGCGTCACCGTCAGGTACACCGCGACGATGCGGTTGTTCGTCGCGCGGAAGTCCTCGTGGGCGGAGGCCATGATGACGTACGTCCCCCGGGCCGTGAGCGGCGGCGTGACGAAGGTGCGGTGCTCCCGGAAGTCCTCCGTCTTCGGCAGCGGCACGCTCCAGGTGGCCACCGGACGCTGGCCCTTCACCAGGGCCTTCAACGGCGCACTGTCCGGCATGAGGTTGTAGTCATCCACCTGGGCCAACCGCTTCTCCAGGTCCACGGAGTACGCACGAAAGTGCAGCATGGACACGTTGCGGTGGGTGACCTCGACGGAGCGGCGGCCCGGCCCGTCCGACGCCAGCGAGCCCATGCTGAACTCGGGCGCCTCGATGGCGGCCATGAGCACGCGGCAGCGCTGCGCCCCCGTGGACTGGGGGTAGGTGGCCACGCACGCCTTCGCCAGCGAGTGGGCACGCACGGCGTGGTCCGCCACTCGCTCCATCTCCACGAGCTGGGCCTGCCCCATGGTCGACCAGGGCACGTCGCGGAACGCGGGCAGCAAGGCGGCGGTGTTGCCGGATGCGGGTCCGGTCGGCCGTGTCCGTGAAGTGCTGGTGCAGCACCGTGTAGCGCTGCAGCCGGGCCTCCAGCGCCGACTCGCGCCGCCCCGCGGACTGGTGCCACGCCTCCAGGTCCCCGAGCACCGCCGCCACCTTCACCAGCGGATGGACGCCGGGGTCCGTCAGCGCCACCTTGGGCGTCCCCTCCAGGAGCGCGCCCAGGTCCAGGCGGTACACCTCATGGGCCTGCTCGGGCCGCCAGTGCGAGCTGTCCGCCAGCAGCGACACGCGCAGGTACGACACGGCATCCCGCAGCGTGGAGCGCAGCCCCTCCGGGTAGGTGTTGGGCTTCACGTACTCGGACAGCGCCTTCAGGGGCTCACCGCCCAGTTGCTGCCGCTGCTTCCACACCTCCTCGTAGGCCCGCTGGGCCTCGGTCAGAATCTCCTCGTAGGTCCACGCCTTGAGGTCCACCGGCCCGGAGGACGCCACGGACTCGCGCTGGCGCACCTCCCAGCCGTAGACCTGCGCATAGGCGACGAGCGCGTTCGCGTAGAAGAGGTTCAGCGTCGCGCGAGGCAACGTGCCCTTGGGCCAGGGCTGCTCGCGCAGGAAGCGCACCGCCGTCTCGTAGCCATGCAAGTCGGTGCGCAGTTGCACCGTGCGCACCAGCGCGCGCGTCCACTCGGCCTCGTCGCCCTTGGACTTCGCCTGCGCCAGCCGGGCCTCGGCGCCCTGGGCGGCGGCCTCCAGCTTCTGCTCTTCGGCCATCCTCTCGATGGCCTTCCACGAAGGCGGCGCCTTGCCCTGCCCCAGCACGGGCGAGGTCAGCAGCAGCAGGGCGAACAGCCAGAAGCGAACAAAGGGTGCGCGGGTCCAGGGGGTCCGATGCATGTCGGCACTCTAGACACAGCCGGACACCCGAACGTTCCACAATGAACGTCAGTTCGCCTCCGGGGCCTCTGGCGCACGGCGGCGAAGACCCACCAGGTAGACCTCCATGCTGGCGCCGCGGGTAGCCTCCGGCCGGACCACCTTCACCTCTTCGAAGAGGGCGCGGATCTGGTTGCGGAAGTCCTCGAAGTCCCGGCCCATGAAGACCTTGGCCACGAAGGACGACCCGGGCCGGCCCCGCGCCGCGGCCAACTCCAGCGCCTTGCCCGCGAGCCGCAGGCTGCGCGCCTCGTCGGTGGCCTTGATGCCGCTCGTCTTGGGGGCCATGTCGGAGATGACGGCGTCGAAGGGGCCGGCATGAAGCTCGGTCAGCTTCGCGTCGAAGTCGTCCGCGAGCACGTCCAACACCGCCGTCTGCACGAAGGGCTGGCTGAAGGGACGGATGGCGACGATGTCCACGCCGATGACGCGGCCCTTCGGCCCCACGGCGTCCGCCAATATCTGGAGGAATCCTCCCGGCGCCGCCCCCAGGTCGAGCACGACGTGCCCCTTCTTCACCATGGGGAAGCGCTTGATGAGTTCATCGACCTTGAAGGCCGAACGTGCCCGCAGGCCCTCTTGCTTGGCCTTCTGGAAATAGTGGTCTTTAGGACGGTAGGGCTTGCCCATGTCAGAGGGGCTCCCTAGCATCCGCTACTGTCTTCGGGAAGCCGGAGCAGTCGCGGGTGTCACTCCCCGTGCAACGGCCAGTCCGGAGGACGTAGGATGGGCACGACCCGGAGCGTGATGACGGCGCTGTGCATCTCCCTGCTGTCGGCTGGGGGCTCCGCCTACTGCTACACCCGCGCGGACGCCCTTCAGGTGCAGGGCCAGTGGCTGATGGAGCGCGGCACCGCCCAGGCGGAGGACTACGCGGCCCGGTTCGACGGCGCCGCGGCGGACGCCCAGTTGAAGACGTTCGCGGAGCGCCGGGCCATCCTGGAGAAGGCACACCTGTGGCAGCGCGGGATGCTGCTGGGCGTGCTGATCGCCGCGCTGGCCACCGTCTCCGCGTACCTCCTGTTCCTCCTCAAGCGGCTGAACGACCAGTTGCTCGATGCCACGGGCAGCGGGGCACATGAGAGCACCGCCCGGGAGTCCGCTTCCCCGGAGCCCGTCCAGGCGTTGATGCCCAGTCCGCAGCGCTGAGCGCTCGCCGCCGGGCGCGGCCCGCTGGCACAATGGCGTCCCCGTTTCATGGAGGAGGCCATGCCCGGCTGCGCGCACTGTGGACACCCACTGGACATCATCGCGAACCAGGTGGGCCGGCGTGACGAGTGCCCCCACTGCGGCGAGGACATCCGTTCGTGCCGCAACTGCCGTCACTTCGACCTGGGCGTGGCGAAGGAGTGCAAGGAGCCCTTCGCCGAGGTGCCCAAGGACAAGGACGGCGCCAACTTCTGTGAGCTGTTCCAGATTGGCGAAGGCGGCATCCATGAGAAGGAGAGCCGGGACGCCCTGCTGAACGCCGCGGAGGCGCTGTTCCGCAAGAAGTGACGCAGCCCGCCACCCGAAGCCCCCGCTTTGCGCCGGCGCCTGGCGCCAACGAAGCGCCGAACCGGGGCGCTATAGTCCGCGGCCTCCCGAGAGAGGGGTGCGGATGCGGTGGTTGAAGAATCTGTACGTCCAGGTGCTGCTGGCCATCGCGGTGGGCATCATCCTCGGCTGGCTGCGGCCGGACCTGGGCGAGTCCATGAAGCCCCTGGGCGACGGCTTCATCAAGCTGGTGAAGATGATCATCGCACCGGTCATCTTCCTCACCATCGTCGCTGGCATCGCGAAGATGGGCGACCTCAAGCACGTGGGCCGCATCGGCCTCAAGGCGCTCATCTACTTCGAAGTCCTGACGACGCTGGCGCTCGTCGTGGGCATGGTGGTGGTGAACACCCTGAAGCCCGGCGCGGGGATGAACATCGACCCGGCGCAGATCGACACCTCCGGCATCACCCAGTACCACGCGTCCGCGTCGCAGCAGGGCACCATCCCCTTCCTCCTGGACATCATCCCGCATGACTTCCTGTCGGCCTTCACCGAGGGGAAGCTGCTCCAGGTGCTGCTCGTCGCCGTGCTGACGGGCGTGGCGCTCACCCGCCTGGGGCCCATGGGACAGCGCGTGCTCGACCTGTCGGATGACCTGGCGCAGGTCTTCTTCGGCATCGTCGGGATGATCATGAAGCTGGCGCCGCTGGGCGCCTTCGGCGCCATGGCCTTCACCGTGGGCAAGTTCGGTGTCGAATCGCTCAGCTCCCTGGGCCGGCTGCTCATCGCCGTCTACGTCACCTGCGCCCTCTTCGTGTTCCTGGTGCTGGGGCTGGTGGCGCGGCTGTCCGGCTTCTCGCTGTGGAAGCTGCTGCGCTACATGCGCAGCGAGCTGTTGCTCGTGCTGGGGACGTCGTCGTCGGAGTCCGCGCTGCCCCGGCTGCTCAAGCGGCTGGAGACGCTGGGCTGCGACCGGGGCGCCGTCGGGCTGGTGCTGCCCACCGGGTACTCGTTCAACCTGGACGGGACGTGCATCTACCTGACGATGGCGGCCATCTTCATCGCCCAGGCGGTGAACGTGGACCTGTCGCTGGGCGAGGAGCTCACCTTGCTGGGCGTGCTGCTGCTGACGTCGAAGGGCGCGGCGGGCGTGACGGGCTCGGGCTTCATCACGCTGATGGCCACGCTGGCGGCGCTCAACGGCAAGGTGCCCGTGGAAGGCGTGGCCCTGCTGCTGGGCGTGGACCGCTTCATGTCCGAGGCCCGGGCCATCACCAACGTCATCGGCAACACGGTGGCGACGCTGGTGGTGTCCAAGTGGGAGGGCGTGCGTGACGACACCGTCATGCACGCCGAGCTCGACAGCGGGCCCAAGCCCCTGGAAGGGGTGAGCCTGGGCCACGGCACCTGAGTGCGCGGCGCTAGAAGCCGTAGAGCTTCGAGATGATCTCCTTCATCACCTCGGAGGTGCCGCCGCCGATGGTGATGAGGCGCACGTCGCGCCACATGCGGGCGATGGAGGTCTCCTCCACGTAGCCCATGCCGCCGTAGAACTGCTGGCAGTCGTAGGCCACGCGCTGGGCCAGGTCGCCCGCGAACAGCTTCGCCATGGAGACCTCCTTCACCGGGTTCTCCTTCCGGTCGAAGAGGTCCACCGCGTGGTACGTCAGGCGCTTGGCCGCTTCGATGGCCGTCAGGTGCTCCACGAACTTGTGGCGCCACACCTGGAACTTCATCAGCGGCCGGCCGAAGGCCTCGCGCTCGTTGCCGTAGCGGATGGAGTCCTCCACCATCCGCTCCATGCCCGCCACCGTGGTGATGGCGCCCACCAGGCGCTCACCCTGGAAGTTGGTCATGATGTGGTAGAAGCCTTCGTTCTCCTCGCCCAGCACGTAGCGGGCCGGAATCCGGCAGTCCTCGAAGTAGAGGACGGCGGTGTCCGAGGACAGGTTGCCCACCTTGTCCAGCTTCTTGGAGACGCCGAAGCCCTTCACGTCCGTGGGGAACGTCACCAGGGAGATGCCGCCGTAGCCGGCCTCGCCCGTGCGCACCGCCAGGGTGATGAAGTCCGCCCGCGTGCCGTTGGTGATCCACATCTTCGAGCCGTTGATGACGTAGTCATCCCCGTCCCGGCGCGCCGTCGTCTTGATGCTGGCCACGTCCGAACCGCACCCCGGCTCGCTCACGCCCAGCGCGGCGATCTTCTCGCCCTTGAGCGCCGGCTCCAGGAACTCGCGCTTCTGCTCGTCCGTTCCAAGCTCGTTGATGATGGGCGTGGCCATCTGGCTCTGCACCAGCAGCGCCATGTTCACGCCCGCGTTGAGGCTGCGGCTCAGCTCCTCCGCGAACACCGTCACGTACCAGTAGTCCAGCCCGCTACCGCCGTACTTCGGGTCGTGGTTGATGCCCAGGAAGCCCAGGTCCCCCGCCTTGCGGAACAGCTCCTTGGGGAAGATGCCCGCCCGGTCCCACTCGAGGCCGTGTGGGGTCATCTCCTTCTCCACGAAGCTGCGCACCGTGTTGCGGAAGGCCTCGTGTTCCTCGGTGAATGGGTGGGGCATGGGGTGTCCTCGGCGCGAAAGGATTGATTCTTGAATCAATAACAGGGGCCTCTAGGTGCCACAAGCACCGCCTCCCCGGCACACAGCGCCCCTCCTTCAGGCCAGAGGACGGATGCACCGCGTCGTGTCATTTTCTCCTGCCCGCTCGGCGGACGGCCGTTAGACATGCCGGAGGAAAGATAGTCCGCACTACGGAGTATCCTCTTGACAGACAGTTCAGAGGCTGTAGTTTCCGGGCCGCAGACTTTCCATGTAGAAGCCGGCTCGCAAGTGTCTCCCAGGGGACAGGTGCCCCGTGACCGGCAGGAGCAGGACGACCGTGATTCGACGCATGTGGATGGCCGCGGCAGTGGCAGCGGTGGTGACGACGGGCTGTGGCAAGGCCAGCAACAAGCCGGCCCTCCCCGAGCAGACGGGTCCCGCGGCATTGGGCGTGCGCGCCATCACTCCGGCCACGGAGTTGAGCGCTGACGTCACCCGCGTGACGGGGCAGATCCGCTCGAAGAACGAGGCGGTCCTGGGGCCCCAGGCGACCGGCACCATCTCGAGGATGAACGTGCGGGTGGGCGACAAGGTGAAGAAGGGCCAGGTGCTGGCGTCGCTGGACGCCTCCAACGTCGCCATCAGCGTGGAGCAGGCGCGCGCGGTGAAGCAGGCCGCGGACGCGGCGCTGGAGCTGGCCACGTCCTCCCTGGAGCGCACCCGGAAGGTGGCGGAGTCCGGTGGCGTGGCCGCCGCGGGGTTGGATCAGGCCGTGATTGGCCAGAAGCAGGCCGCCGCCCAGGCCGCCCAGGCCGCCGCCGGGCTGCGGCTGGCGGAGGAGATGCTGCGCGACCACTCCATCATCGCCCCCTTCGACGGCGTCATCACGGCCCGCACGAAGAACGTCGGTGACTCGGTGGCGATGACGCCCTCCACGCCCGTGTTCAGCATCGTCGACACGACGGGGCTGGAAGTGCGCGCGCAGGTCCCCGAGTCCGTGGTGGACAAGGTCCGCGTGGGCAGCAAGACGCAGGGCACGGTGAGCCCCAGCGGCGCGCGCTTCGACGTGCAGGTGTCAGTCGTGGGCGCGGTGGTGGACGCCTCCAACCGCACGGTGGAGGTGCTGGCGGACGTGGTCGGTGAGCCGTCCACGGCGCTGCGTCCCGGCGCCCTGGTGGAGCTGGACTTCTCGACCGTGAATCAGGCCGACGACGACAAGGGCCTCTTCCTCCCCACCCAGGCCGTCAGCGCCCGGGGCCAGGAGGGCTTCGTGTGGGTGGTGCAGGACGGCACGGTGCGCAAGCGGGATGTGCGCGTCGAGCGAGTGCTGCCTGGTTACGTCCGCATCCTCCAGGGACTGGGCGCCGACGAGCGCGTGCTCGCCGACTCCTCCCTGGACGTGAAGGAGGGCACGGCCGTCCGCGTAGTGCAGTGACGCCTGCCCTCCCCTCTCAAGTTCGGAGCTCCTGAATGCTCAAG
Organism: Myxococcus sp. MxC21-1; assembly: GCF_032612255.1. Lineage (NCBI taxonomy): Bacteria > Pseudomonadati > Myxococcota > Myxococcia > Myxococcales > Myxococcaceae > Myxococcus > Myxococcus sp. MxC21-1. Next base: position 3,382,034 of record NZ_CP123278.1, on the reverse strand, counting down.
ACATTCATCACCCGCCCTGTGTTCACCGCGATGCTGATGCTCGCGGTGGTCGTTTTTGGCATCAATGCCTACCCACGCATCGGCGTGGACCAGTTCCCCGACGTCGAGTTCCCCGTCGTCACCGTCACCACGGTGCTGCCCGGCGCGGACCCGGAGTCGATGGAGAAGAACGTCAGTGACCCGCTGGAGGAGGCGCTCAACACCCTCAACGGCGTGGAGCAGCTGCGCTCCATCAACCTGGAGAGCGTGTCCCAGATCGTCGTCCGCTTCACCCTGGACACCAAGGTGGACGTGGCGTCGCAGGACGTGCGGGACCGCGTCCAGGCCACGCTGAGCAAGCTGCCGACGGAAATCGAGACGCCGGTGGTGGAGAAGTTCGACATCGGCGCGGCGCCCATCATGACGCTGTCGCTGTCCGGCGCGCTCCCCATTGAAGAGATGACGCGCGTCGCCGAGGACGTCGTGAAGCCCGCCCTCCAGCGTCAGCCGGGCGTGGGCAGCATCGACGTGGTCGGTGGCCGCGAGCGCGAAATCCAGATCGTCGTGGATCCGGAGCGGCTGCGTGGCTTCGGGCTGGCCGTCAGCGACGTGAGCCAGGCCGTGCAGGCGCAGAACCTGGACGTCCCGGGTGGCCGCACCATGGACAGCGGCCGTGAGCGCGTGGTGCGCCTGACGTCCGAGGCCAAGAGCGTGGACGAGCTGCGCAACATCATCATCGCCAGCCCCAACGGCGCGCCGGTGCGCGTGCGTGACGTGGCCGACGTGGTGGACGGTCCGGAAGAGGCGCGCTCCAGCGCCAAGAGCGGTGACCGCAGCGCCGTGGCGCTGGTGGTGCGCAAGCAGTCCGGCTCCAACACGGTGCAGGTGGCCGAGTCCATCAAGGAGTCCCTGGGAGAGGTCAACAGCCTGCTGCCCGAGGGCGTGCGCACGGAGCTGGTGACGGACAACTCGCGGTTCATCCGCTCGTCCATCGCCGCGGTGCAGTTCGACCTGGTGCTCGGTGGCTTCCTCGCGGTGCTCATCGTGCTGGTGTTCCTGCGCAACCTGAACTCCACGCTGGTGGCCGCCATCGCGCTGCCGGTGTCCGTCGTCGGTACCTTCGCCGTCATGGCGGCCCTGGGCTTCACGTTCAACGTCATCACGATGCTGGCGCTGACGCTGTCCATCGGTCTGCTCATCGACGACGCCATCGTGGTCATCGAGAACATCGTCCGTCACCTGGAAGAGGGAAAGACGCCCATGCAGGCGGCGCTCGAGGGCGCCAGCCAGATCGCGCTCGCGGTGTTCGCCGTGACGCTCGCCATCGTCGCCGTGTTCATCCCCGTGGCCTTCATGGACGGGACGATGGGCATGTTCTTCTACCAGTTCGGCGTCACGGTGGCCGTGGCGGTGCTCATCTCCTACGCCGTGTCCATGACGCTCACGCCCATGCTGTCGGCGCGCATGCTGAGCCACCATGGCAACCCCACGGGCATCTCCGCGGCGGTGGAGAAGGTGCTGGTCGCCACGGAGACGGGCTACCGGAACATCCTGGCCAGCATCCTGCGGCACCGGGCCATCACCCTGGTCATCGCCGTGGTGGTGCTCTTCGTCACCCTCTTCATGGCCAGCTTCCTGAAGTTCACGTTCATCCCGGAGCAGGACAACGGCAACATCAAGCTGGCGGTGGAGCTGCCCATCGGCTCCACGCTGCAGGATACGCAGGCGGAGCTGGACGCGCTGGACGCGCAGGTCCGCGCCCTGCCCGGCATCGACTCCACCTTCGCCACCGCCGGTGGCGGCGTGCAGGAGGAAGTGCACAAGGGCGAGCTGCTCATCAACCTGGTGCCGCTGAAGGACCGCGCCTTCAACCAGGGCGAACTGAAGACGTACCTGCGCGGCGCCATCACCCCCGCAGCGGCGTCACCGTCACGGTGCAGGACGTCGCGGCCGTGGGCGGCGGCGGCGCCCGCACGCAGCAGATCCAGTTCAACCTCCGCGGTGACAACTGGGAAGAGGTGGTGAAGGCCGCCGAGCAGGTGCAGGGCGCCATGCGCCAGAATCCGGGCCTGGTGGACGTGGACATGACGTTCCGCTCCGGCAAGCCGCAGTACGACGTCAAGGTGGACCGCGAGCGCGCGGCCAGCCTGGGCGTCCCGGCGGCCTCGCTGGGCGCCACGCTGCGTGCCTTCCTGGGCCGCGACAAGTTCGGCGACTACCGCGAGGGGGCGAGACGTACGAAATCAAGGTGGCCCTGCCGCCGCAGACGCTGGCCTCCGCCGACGCGCTGGGCAAGCTGACCGTGCGCAGCATGACGGGCCAGTTGGTGGAGCTGCGCAACTTCGCGACCATCACCCCCGCCGACGGCCCGGTGCAGATCGACCGCGAGTCGCAGAAGCGGCAGATCACCCTGCTGGCGAACCTGGCCTCGGGCTACGCGCTGAGCGATGGCATCAACTTCCTCAACGCGTACGCGGAGAAGGAGCTGCCCAAGACGGTCATCTACGACTTCGAGGGTAACGCGAAGGAGATGGGCAAGGCCGTGGCGGCCTTCGGCTCCGCCCTGCTGCTGGGCATCATCCTCATCTACATGATTCTCGCGGCGCAGTTCGAGAGCATCGTCCACCCCTTCACCATCATGATGTCGCTGCCCTTCGCCCTCATCGGCGCCATTGGCGGTCTGCTCGTCACCGGTCAGGCCATGTCGATGTTCGCCCTCATCGGCGTCATCATGCTCATGGGTCTGGTGGTGAAGAACGGCATCCTCCTGGTGGACTTCACGCTGCAGCTGCGTGAGGAAGGCAAGACGGCGACGGAAGCCCTGCTCCAGGCCGCTCCCGTGCGTCTGCGTCCCATCCTGATGACGACCATCGCGATGATCGCCGGCATGATTCCGGTGGCGGTCGCCAAGGGTGACGGCGCGGAGACGCGCGCGCCCATGGCCATCACCATCATCGGCGGTCTGGTGACGTCCACGTTCCTCACCCTGGGCGTGGTGCCGGTGGTGTACTCACTGATGGACCAGCTCACCGAGAAGTTCAAGCGGCGCAAGGGTCCGGACGCGACCTCCGGTACGCCGCACGCGGTGGGTCCGAAGCACGGCGCTGAATCGCCTTCCGTGGCCGCGGCGGCCCGGGTGGAGACGGCCTGATGCGGCGGCCGGATGACAAACCGGCCGCGCTCGCGAATCGGCGCGGCGCCGCGGGCGCGGAGGGCCAGGACCCTCCCGAGGACGGTGGCTCCGAGGAGAGCCACGGTCTGATGGAGGAAGACGTCGAGGCCTCCACGCCCGAGTCGCGGCGCCTTCACGAGTTGCTGATTGAGTTCAGCCGCTACCGCTCCCTGAAGAACCCGCTGGCGGGCATCTGCGAGGACCTCCAGCTCACGCCCACGCAGATGCATGCGCTGTCGTGGCTGGGCAACGACGGTCCGGTGCAGGTGGGCGTCCTGGCCCTGCGGGTGGGCATCACCCGGAAGACCATCACCGGTGTGGTGGACCGCCTGGAGAGCATGGGTCTGGTGGAGCGGACCCGGGACGTGGAGGACCGGCGCGCCGTCGTCGTGCGCCTCACCGAGCAGGGCAGCAGTGTCTTCGCCCGCATCGACCGGGGCATGGACGCGAGCCTGCGGCGCGTGCTGAGCCTGATGAGTCCCGAGGACCGCGACGCGGTGTTCGGCATCCTGGAGCGGATGCTGGCGCGCCTGACAGCCGAGGCGGAATCGGCCAGCGGCGACTCCCAGGCGAGCTGAGCTTTACCCTCACGCGCGCCGGCCCATGCTTCGGGTCGGCGCGCGTAGGACGTCGCGGGTGTCGCTGGCGCGACCGAGCGCATAAGCTCCCCCGGCAGCCCACCGCATGACGATGACCGCCATCCTCCTCGTGAGCCTCACCATGGGACTGGGCGCCGCCGCCCGGCTGGCGCGCGTGCGGAGGTGACGTGGCCCTCGGTGGCGCCGTCCACCGTCCAGCTGCGGGCCCCCGGGAGTGCGGCGCCTCCGTCCGACGTGTCCTCGCTGCTGGCCTCCCGGTGCAGGCAGTGGGCCGCCACGCCTGACAACCCCTGGGCGCTGGCCCATGGCCGGCGCTGGACGGCCGGGACTTCCGCACCCGCGACGGTCAGCCCGCTGCGGACACCATCATCGCGCGCTACCTGCGCCGGACACCGCCCCCGTCCCACGCCCCCGCCGCCGCCCAGCGGCTCTTCTTCGACAGCCGAACCGCCAACGGCACGCCGGTGGAGCCCCACCCCGCCCTTCAGCTCAAGAGCCTGCTGCACGCGGGCTACCCGGTGCGCCACCGCTTCAACGCGTCCTGGGGCCCCGTCATGGTGCAGGCGCTGGTGGAGCAGTTGCAGCTCGACTTCCGCCCCTCGCTCGTGGCCCATCCCGAGGGTGCCTGGGCGCTGGACGCCCTGTCCCTGGCGATGGAGCCCGGCGCCACGTTCCGCACCAGCGAGGGCACGACGGTCCACATCGACGCGGTGATGCGGGATGCGCTCGCCACGCTCGAAGCCGCCCAGGCCGAGCTGTCCGCGGCGATGCGCGCGGGGCGGACGCAGGTCCCCAAGCGAAAGCAGGGCATCTACGCCCACCCGTGCGGCGGGCTTCACTACTTCCAGGCCGTGGCGGGCTGGGCCCGGCATGCCTCCGTGCGCAAGGCGTGGCGCAAGCGGCTGGACGCGCAGGTGGACGTGCTGCTGTACCGGCTGGACTCGGAAGGCCGGCAGTACGAGGCGGCGCTGGCCGACGCGCCATTCGCGCACCGGCTGCCCCTGCTGGTGCAGATGCTGAAGTTCCAGGGGCACCTGCTGGAGACGCTCGGCCGCTACCGCGACGACACCCGGTGGCGGCCCACGAAGGCCCAGCAGCAGACGGTGGAGCGGGCGCGCACGGCCCTGGAGCACACCGTGCGCCGGCTGGAAGCCGGTGGCGCCTTCGACGGGTGGCCAGCGCTGGCTGAACGGCAGCCGCAGCTCGCGTTGGACTTGTTGGGCGACACCTGCCACGCCGCGCGCGGCGAGGCCCTGTGGCGGACGCCCGCCGTCAGTGCCCCAGCCGCGCAAGCTCCTGCGCGGTAAAGCCCGCCGCTTCCAGAATCTCCCGCGAGTGCTGCCCCAGCGCGGGCGGCGCGCGCAGCGGCGTCTCGCCCATGCGCAGTGGCGTCAGCAGGTGCGTCACCTTGCGGCCCAGCACCGCGTCCTCCGTCTCCACGAAGAGGCCCCGGGCCTGGAGCTGCGGGTCCTTCAGCACGTCGTCGCCTTCCGCCACGGGCTCGATGCAGAGGTCGGAGCCCGCGAAGCGCTCCTGCCAGTACGCCAGCGGGTGCTCGGCGAACAGGCGCGTCAGCTCCGCCTTCACGCGCGCGCCGGGCTCACCTGGGGCGTAGGCGTCCTCGAGCAGCTCCGGACGCCCCAGCCGCTCACACACGCCCGCGAAGAACTTGGGCTCCAGCGCGCCCACCGCGAGCCACCGGTCATCCGCCGTGCGATACAGGCCGTAGCACGCGTAGCCCCCGTTGAGCGCATCCTTGCCCCGCTGAAGGGCGGCGCCTTCCGTCCCCATGAAGAGGCGCGACGCCAGGTGCATGTGCAGGAAGGCCAGCGCGCCGTCCGTCATGGACACGTCCACGAAGCGCCCCTGCCCCGTGCGCTCACGCTCGTGCAGCGCCGCCAGGATTCCCACCAGCGCGAAGAGGCTGCCGCCGCCAATGTCCCCCATCTGCACGCCGGGAAACGCGGGCGCGCCGCCGGCCTCACCGCCGTAGCCCAGCAGGCCGGCGCGGGCCGCGTAGTTCAAGTCATGCCCCGCCTTCAGCCGATCCGGCCCCGTCTGCCCGTAGCCGGAGATGGCGCAGTAGATGAGCCGGGGGTTCTCCGCGCGCAGCACGGACTCGCCCACGCCCAGCTTGTCCATGACGCCAGGCCGGAAGCTCTCCACCAGCACGTCGTAGTGGCGCACCAGCCGCTTCAGCGCCTCGCGGCCCTCGGGCTGCTTCAGGTTCAGCGTCAGGGAGCGCTTGTTCCGATTGAGGCCGTAGAACAGGCCGCTGACGTCATCCCGCAGGGGGGGCATCTGGCGGATGTAGTCCCCACCCTCCGGCTCCTCCACCTTGTCCACGGTGGCGCCCAGGTCTGCCAGCACCAGGGTGGCGTAGGGGCCGGGCAGCAGGCGCGACAAGTCCAGCACGCGCAGGCCTGTGAGCGGGAGCGACGACATGGGCATTCCTCGGAGCGAGCGGCGGGGAGGTGGAAACGACTGCGGCGCGCCCCTGTGAAGGAGACGCGCCGCGTGCGACAGAAGCCAGCGGGCGGCGTCCGCCCGTAAAGCTCCAGTCCGCCGGAAATTAGAGCAGCTTCGCGAGCTTCATCGCGAGGCCCATGTCCATGGGCTTGAACTTCAGCTTGCCCTGCATGGCCGCCATCTGCGCGTTGAGCTTCTTCTCGCGGATCTTCACGAAGTCATCGTTGCTCACGGAGATGGTCATCTTCGCGTTGTCGACCGCACCTTCCGTCACCCAGCCCTCGGACTTGGTGGCGTCCAGCGTCCACTTCCCGCCGCCCTCACCCGACACGTCAAAGACGATGACGGCGTTGATTTCCTTCGCCAGCTCCGGCTTCGCCTTGAGGGTCTCCGGAATCTGGTTCTCGATGATGTCCTTCGCGCTCACGACACACTCCTTGGCCTGATCGTTGATTTGAAAATCAAAGACAGGGGGACCGTAATGGCGCCCCCCTGGCAGGTCAAGACACGGATGCGGCATCTGTCACGCGATGGTGGACGCGGCGGCGGGGTTCAGCGAGCGGCGAACCATGTCCAACAAATCGTTGAGTTCGAACGGCTTGGCCAGATGCCCCACCGCGCCAATGTCGGCGGCCTTGCTGCCCACATTGCGGTCCGCGCTCAGGACGATGAGGGGGATGCGCGCCACCTCGGGCGGCTTCTGCCGCATCCGCTGGGCGAACTCCCAGCCGTCCATCACCGGCATCATCAGGTCCAACAGGATGAGGTTGGGCGGTTCGGGCTCGAGCCGATCCAACGCCTCCTTCCCGTTCCGCGCCCGGCGGATTTCGAAGCCTTCGGCTTCCAGAATCTCTGAAAGGGCCTCCAGGATGTCCGGGTCGTCATCGACGACCAGGACCACCGGGGCCCTCGCATGCTGTGCATTGTGCAAGGTCAGAGCAGTCTCCCGAAGTGCGACGCTGGGATTCTTCAACCATCCTCCCACACGGCCGCGCAAGAAAATGCGCCCACGCCGCCAGACATGGGCCCACGTTGCAAAACCGACAGTTACTGCCCACCCTTTCCGTGACCTGACGGACTGGGGGTGTGGAACGTGGCGAGCGAGGGGGAGCTGAAAGCAGGCGACATGGCGGCACCCGGGCTTCTACTCCTGCCTCGTGGAGGCAGCCCGCGCCTGCTCGGACGCTCGCTGCTGAGGCAGCTCGGCCTGGAGGCGCTCCCCAGCCGCGTGGGCTCCCTGCCGGAGCTCATGGCGGTGGCGGGCTTCCAGCGGCGCCCTGGGAGCGGCAGCCTCTGGGAGCGGGACGGCCAGGTGCTGATGGCGGGCGAGGAGACGCTGGAGGACGGCGCACTGCTGCTGTGGACGTCGCCCCTGGCGTGGGACGAGGCCGGGGTGCGGCGGCGCGTGCGCTACCTGTCCATGGCGTCGCATGACCTGCGCGGCTCACTGGCCAACGTGCGCTCATACGCGGCCCTGCTGCTCAACGGCCGCGTGCCCCTGGAGGCCAAGGTGCAGCGCGGCCTGGAGACCATCCTCCGCAACGCGGACCGCTCGCTCGCCTTCTCCCAGGACTTCTTCGACGCCAGCCGGGCGGACCTGGGCTCCCTGCCCTGCGAGCAGGAGCGCCAATCCCTGCTGCCCCTGCTGGACGCGGCGGTGGAGCGGCAGCGCGCCGCGGCCTCGGCGGCCCAGGTGGCGCTCGTGTTGGGCCTGAATCCGGCGCAGGCGGTGCCCGAGGTCATCGTGGACGGGGCCCGCATCCAACACGCCGTGGAGTCTTTCATTCAGTACCAGTTGGCCCGCGCCCAACCGGGTGAGGTCATCCGCTTGGGCATCCGCGACTTCGCACCCCGGGTGCGCGTGGAGGTCCGCCGGGACGGGGCGCCCCTGACGGATGAGGACGCCGCCGCCGTCTTCCAGCGCGAGGAGCGCGCCTTCCGGGAGAAGCGGCTGGAGGACCCCTTGCGCGTCTACCTGGCCCGGCAGGAGGTGGAGGCCCACGGGGGCAGCGTGGGCGTCGAGTCGGACCGAGGTGGCAGCACCCTCTTCCTCACCCTGGCCCAGGCCCCCGCCGCGGCGCTCGGTTCTCCAGCAACCATGCAGGCTTGAATCGCCCGCCGGTCTTGCTGGCGGTCGGCGGCGCCCATCGGTATGCTCCTTGGCGTCTTCGCGAAGGAGCCGAGTGATGGGTTTGAAGGGAATGGAAATCCTGCTGATCATGGGGGTGCTGCTGCTCCTGTTCGGAGCGTCGCGCCTGCCACAGCTGGGCTCTTCGCTGGGAAGTGCGATCCGCAACTTCAAGCGCGGCTTTGGCGGTGAGGGCGAGGACGCGGCGGCCCCTGGGGACAAGAAGGGCGCCGGGACGCTCTCCAGCAGCACCGGCGTGCAGAACGACGTCACCAAGAGCCAGACGCCCAGCGGCCACGTCTGAGCCGCCGCCGGGTGGCCGTGCCTCCCGGCAGGACGTGAGCAGTGCCCTGAAACGCGCAACGCCCGAGCCGCCCCCTGGAACACGGGGTGGGCCGGGCGTTCGCTTTTGCCCTGTGCGTGGCGTAGGCCTCAGTCGACCACGGTGGTGCCTTCGTACATCCGGTCGAGCTGCGCCTTGTACTTCTGGATGCAGACCTTCCGCTTCACGCTGAGCTTGGGCGTCAGCTCCTCCGTCTCCTGGCTGAAGTCGTTCTCCAGCACGGCGAAGCGCTTGAGCGTGGCGTAGGGCGGCTGCTGCGTGTTGACCTGATCCACCGCGGCCTTCACCGCCGCCTGGACCTCTGGACGACGGGCATTGTCCGCGTAGCTGCCCACGGGGGCGCCCTGCTCCAGGAGGAGCTTGCGCGCGCCCTCCTCCGACACGGTGATGAGCACCACCAGGTACGGCCGCTTGTCGCCGTACACCATCGCCTGACTGATGATGGCGTGCGTCTTGAGGGCGTTCTCGAGATTCTGCGGCGCCACGTTCTTCCCGCCCGCGGTGACGATGAGGTCCTTCTTGCGGTCGGTGATGCGCAGGTAGTTGTCCGCGTCCAGCTCGCCGATGTCACCGGTGTGGAACCAGTTCTCCGCGTCGATGGCCTCCGCTGTGGCCTCGGGGTTCTTGTAGTACCCCTTCATGACGGCCGGGCCGCGGATGAGGATTTCGCCGTCGGAGGCAATCATCACCTCCATGCCCGGCACGGGCGCGCCCACGCTGCCAATCTTGATGTTGTGCTCGCGATTGACGGTGGTGCCGGCGCACGTCTCCGTCAGGCCGTAGCCCTCCAGCACCTTGAGGCCCAGCAGGTCGAAGAAGTAGCCGATCTTCGGAGACAGGGGCGCGCCGCCGGAGATGAACACGCGCATGTTGCCGCCCAGCTTCTCGCTGATGGCCGCGTGCACCTTGGAGAACACCAGCTTCTTCGCCAACGCGAAGCCCAGGGTGGCGTACTCGCGCCCCTGGCTGCGCGCCTCGACGTACTCGTCGAACAGCTTGAAGGCCCAGCGGAAGAGCCGGCCCTTGAGCCCCGGGGCCGCCGAGCCGTTGGCCACCACGTTGTTGTAGACCTTCTCGAAGACGCGCGGCACCGACGGCAGCACCGAGGGACGCGTCTCCACCAGGTTGGCGAGCAGCTTGTCCACCGACTCCGCGACGACGAGCCGGTAACCCATGCTCAGCCAGGCGGCCTTCACCACCTGCGCGAAGACGTGCGCCAGCGGCAGGAACAGCATCACCGAGTCAGAGGGCACCATCATCCCCACCGACTGTGCGGCCTTCGCCTCGAAGGCCCAGTTGCGGTGCGTGAGGATGACGCCCTTGGGGTCGCCCGTCGTGCCGGACGTGTAGATGATGGAGGCGGTGTCCTCCATGGACACGCCCGCCACCCGCGCCTCGAAGTCGTCCGGACGGGCGGCGTGCTCGGTACGGCCCTGGGCGACGACGTCGGCGAGTGACAGCTCGGTGCCACCGGCGACGGGGCCCTCGAAGGCGACGATGCGGCGGAGCGTCGGACACTCCGCCAGCTTCTGGCGCAGGCGCGTGAGCCGGCCCGCCTGCCGGGCGTCCTTCTCGTCGTTGTCCACGAAGACGAGCGTCGTCTCGGAGTGGTTGAGGATGTACCGGCACTCATCCGGCGTGTTGGACGCATAGATGGGGACGGTGATGGCCTGCGCGGCGCTGATGGCCACATCGCAGATGAGCCACTGCAGACTGGTGTTCGCGAAAATCGCCACCCGGTCCCCGGGCTTCACCCCCTGGGCAACCAGGCCCGCGGAGAGCGCTTTCACCTCGTCCAGGAACTGGGCGAAGGTGACGTCCTGCCAGCGGCCGTCCTTCTTGTGGCTTGCGCCCACCGTCGACGCGTTCTTCGCGCGCTGAATGAGCAGTTGGACCAGCGTCGCATCCCCCCCCGCGGTAGCGGGAGCCGCTACCTGATTCTCTGCCCTCATCTGAGCTCCTTCTCGATATCGGCTTCGACTTTCCTGGACCACTCCTGCACGCGCCGCCCTTCCGCGGGGTCGTACGCGATGCTGCCTTGCTTCACCTTTTGAATGGCCTCGCGCGCCTTCGCGGCCTTGCCGTCCTTGAGGAGCGTCTCCGCCAGGAAGTAGTAGGCGCGCAGCATCTGCGGGTGCTTCGCGATGGACTTTTCGTAGAGGCTGGCGGACTTCGCCAGGTCGCGCTTGGGCCAGGGCAGCTCGTAGTAGTAGCGGCCCTTGGCCAGCAACGGCGCGCCCCGGTCGTAGCCCGGGTCAATCTGGATGGCCTTGTCGAGCCGCTCGTTGAACTTGCCCTCGAGCCCCTCACCCAGCGCCTTCATGATGCCCACGGCCTGGGAGTAGGCGCCGATGCCGGTGGCCGCGTAGTAGTGGCCCTCCACCCGGGCGGGGTTGAGCTTCACCGCCTTCTCACCCCAGTCCCACGTCTGGCGGCCCAGCACCTTCTTGAGCTTCTCATTGGCCGCCCCGTCCGCCTGCCACTGAAGGATGCGCGCCTTGCGCCAGACCAGCTCGTAGTCCTCCGGCGCGGCGTCCAGCGCCGTCTTCAAGGCCCCCTCGTAGGCCTTCTCCCCACCGGACTCGCCGCGCTTCGCGTACAGCGCGTCAAGCTCCGACAACAGGGAGGCCTCAGCCCCCCAGGCAGGCAGGCTCAGGAGGAGGCTCAAAGCAAATGAAATCAAGCGCATAAGCGCCGGGCTTAGCACGCACTTTTGCCCGGTAGCAAACCATCGGCGGTCAAACATCCGCCAAACGACAAGAGGCGGGAGCGGCCCGGAATGACCCGGTCCGTCCCGCCCCGATGACGCGCCTTCCCAGGTGGGAAGGGCCCTGGATGGCCGCTCACGCCGCGTCGGCGGCCTGCTCGCCCAGGTGCTCTTCGTTCTCGTTGAACGCCTGCAGGTAGCGCTCCAGGAAGTTCTTCGTCTTCAGCTCCACCTGACGCACGCGCTCGCGCGACACGCCCCACCGCTGGCCCAGCTCCTCCAGCGTCAGCGGCTTGTCCTGCGTCAGCCGCTCCGTGAGGATGTCCCAGCCCAGGTCACCAATGCGCTTGCGCACCTTGGCGAGCGCCTCCTGAATCTCCGTGTCCTGCTCGTGCGCCAGGAACACCTGCTGAGGCGAAGGGCTGTTGTCCTCCAGCCGGTCGAGGAAGGTCGTCTCGCCGTCCTCGTCGATGGTGGCGTCCAGCGAGAAGTCCACCATGCTGCCGCGCTCGGCCTCACCACCGCGCACCTGGCTGCGGTTGTCCTTCAGGTACCGGGTGATGTAGGCGCGAATCCACCACACCGCGTAGGTGGCGAAGCGCACGTTCTTCTTGGGATCGAAGTGCTCGATCGCCTTCATGAGACCGACGTTGCCCTCCTGGATGAGGTCATCCAGTCGCGCGCCGCGATTGGCGAACTTCTTCGCCACGGCGACAACGAAGGCCAGATTGGAGCTGGCAAGCGTCTGCCGCGCGGACTCGTCACCCTTGCGGGCGCGGCGCGCAAGCTCGTACTCCTGCTCACGCGTCAGCTGCTGGTGCCCGCCCAGGTTCCGAAGGTAGTGCGACAGGCCTTCGGCTGCGTACTTCGTCGAATTGGCCATGATTTCCCGTCCTCCGTTTGATGCCGGACGCGCTCTCCCCCCGCCGCCTCGCGTCCACCTGGAACTAAGACGCGCAACGAGCGAAAGGGTTTCTCATTCCAGGTCCGATTAGGCATTTCGCGCGACATTCCCAGCCCTTCCCACGCTTTGGACGGTAAGCCGCTCGACGCCGGGACAAAAACGAGCCGCGTCGGCCACGAATCAAGAACGCATGAGCGCGGGGAAGATTTTCGACGGGTTGAGCAACCCTGATGGATCGAAGAAGGCCTTGAGCCTGCGCTGCAGGTCGATGAGCGCGGGGGACTGCTCCAGCGAAAGATATTCCCGCTTCGCGTGCCCCACACCGTGCTCGCCTGTGATGGTTCCGCCCAGTTCCACGGTCATCACCAGCATGCGCCGCAGGGCCTCATCCACCAGCGGCCGTTGGTGGGCGCCCTCGTAGAGGATGTTGGCGTGCAGGTTCCCGTCGCCCGCATGGCCATACGTGGCCACGGTGAGCCCCAGCTCCGCGCCCATGGCCTTCAAGCGCTCGATGACCTCCGGAATCTTCGAGCGGGGCACGACGATGTCCTCGGAAATCTTGTGAGGCTTGAGGGCCCGGAGGGCCGGGGAAATCACCCTGCGCGCGGCCCAGAGCTTCTCGCGCTGGGAAGCATCCTGGGCCACCAGCGTCTCGGTGGCGCCCTGGCTGGTACAGATGTCACCCAATTGAGACAGCTCAGCGAGCAAGCCCTCGCGGCCGTTGCCGTCCACCTCCACGATGACAGCGGAGCCCGCGCCCGGAGGGAACTGGAAGCCGCGGCCATTCACCGCCCGCAGGGCCACGTCATCGATGAGTTCCAGGCAACGCGGGAGGATGCCCGCGGCCAGCACGGCGGACACCGCGCGCGCGGCGTGCAACACGGACGGAAACACCACCAGGGCCGTCAGCACCTCGCGCGGCAGCGGGATGAGCTGGACGGTGATTTCGGTGGCGACGCCCAGCGTGCCCTCCGAGCCGACGAAGAGGCCCACCAGGTCATAACCCGCCACGCCCTTGATGGTGCGCCGGCCCACCCGCACCACCTCGCCGTCCGGGAGCACCCACTCCAGTCCGATGACGTAGTCGCGCGTGACACCGTATTTGAGTGCCCGAGGCCCGCCGGCGTTCTCCGCCACGTTGCCGCCCAACGTGCACACCTCCCAGGAGTTCGGGTCCGGTGGATAGAAGAGCCCTACCGCTTCCACGGCCTTCATCAGGTCGCCGGTGATGACGCCGGGCTGCACCACCGCGGTGAGGTCCTCGGGGGAGATGGAGAGGATGCGGTTCATCCGCTCCAGGCTCACCGCCACCCCACCATGCAAGGGCAGCGAGCCGCCGCTCTTGCCGCTGCGCGCGCCACAGGGGGTGAAGGGCACGCCGTGCACCGCGCACGCCTTGAAGACCTGCGACACCTGCCGCGTGTCCGCGGGGAAGACGACGAGGTCGGGCGCATGGACGCCACTGTCGGACTCGTCGCGGGCGTAGGCGGCCAGCGCGGCGTCATCCACGCGCAGTTGCTCCGGAGCCAGAACGGTGGCCAGCGCCTCGCGCACGCGGGCCACGCGCCCGGGCTCCACGCGCGGCAGGGGCGCACTCATCGCCGGGCCCCCAACCGGGCCCACAGCTCACGGCGCAGGGGGCCGTCGCGCCGCAGGGTGCCTTCATAGGCCTCCGCGTGGGTGACGGCGTCGCGCTGCTTGTCTCCGCGCAGGCGCAGGCACGCCTGCTCCGCTTCGATGATGCATGCGGTGGCGGGGCTGCCCAGCACCTGCGCCAGGGAACGCGCCACTTCCCGCGCCATGTCTTCCTGGAGGATGAGCCGGTGCGCGAAACAGTCCACCAGCGATGACAGCCGGCCAAAGCCCACCACCCGCTTGCCCGGCACATAGGCCACGTGGGCCCGCCCGGTGAGCGGCAGCAGGTGGTGCGGACACATGGAGTGGAAGCGCAGGTCCGTCACCACCACCAGCTCGCCGGAGGAGCCCGGCGGCGCGGGGAACGTCTCCCCCAGCGCCTGCTCCGGGGTGCGGCTGTAGCCGTCGAGGAACTCGGCCGTCCAGGCCTCGGCCACGCGCGTGGGGGTGTCCGTCAGGTGGACGTCCTGGAGGTTCAGACCGGCGGCGCGCAGGAAGTCCGCCACGGCACGCGCCATGGCCGAGGTATCGGGGACGGCGGCGGGGGCGGCAGCGGCGGGGGCTTTGCGGCGGGCTCGGGACGAAGTCACAGTGGAATCGCTCCTGGAAGGGGCCGGCACTCAGGGGGCGTGGACCCTACCTGATGCGGACACGAGGATGTGCTGTCCCTGCACACGCACCGCATAGGTGCGGACCTGCACCCCCGGATGTCGCGGGCACTGCCCCGTCCGGACGTCGAACGGCCAGGTGTGCAATGGACAATGCACCACGTATCCCACCAGGTCCCCCTCGGACAGGGGCCCGGCCCGGTGGGGGCATGCGTCCGCCACCGCATGGAGCTCCCCATTCACGCGGAAGAGGGCCACCGCGACACCGTCCACCTGCACCACCGCGCGGCCCCGCGCGTCGAGTGCGTCCAGCGTCGCCACTGGAATGAATCCTCCGTCCAGCTGTCCGTTCATCCTGATGTCCCCCAACGCCCGGCCGGGGCCGACACATCCCCACCCGGACGAAACAGAGCGTGATACCGTCCCTTGACACCCGCCGTGCCGCGTCATTAGAGCACCCGGGCAACCGTCCCTTCCGATGAATCAGCGAGCCCACACCTTCGCCCGCTGCACCGCGACGCTGCTCGTCGCGCTGTGGCTGTGTCAGCCGCTGAGCGCGCTGATGCACGCGAGGGACGAGCACGCGCACCGGTTCTGTCCGCAGCATCAGACGTTCGAGGAGACGGCGCTCGGCACGGGCGCGCGGCTGTCCCGGCTCGCCTTCGAGCAGAGTCCGCAGCTGTCCGCCCTGCCCGAAGCCGTCACGGACTCGGCCGCCCTCCCCCATGAGGAATGTCCGCTGGTGACGTCTGGCTCCCGCCCGGAGCTCCTGACGCCCTACCGGACGACACTGGTGCTGACGCTGCTCGCCGTGAGCCGTCCGGCCACCGCGCCGCCTCGCGTCCAGGCCCCCTCTCCATCCTCGATACCGCCCCCAAGGCCTCGCCTCCCGCGCACGCGTGACGTGCGTCGTCCGAGGTCTTTCAGGTCATTGGTGGGCGTGACCGCTACGCGGCCGCCCCGTTCGAGGAGCATTCCAGGTGGCAACCCGTTCGCGCCGTGCTCACGGCGCTCTCATGGTCGTTTCACTCACGCCCTTGCTGTTCGCCAGCGGCGCCGCGCCCAGGACGCCTCCGCGCCTCCGGCGGACACCCCCGTGCAGGAGCCGCGGGAAGACGCCGCGCCCGCGCTCACGCCCGAGGAGTTGGAGGAGATTGAGAAGGCGCTTGGCAGCGATGCCGCGTCCGCGCAGCAGAACACGCCCACGGGTACCGCGGCGCCGCCGGCCTCCATGCCTGGCGGTGGCTCCGCGCTCTCCATCCCCGGGGTGAACAATCCCAACACGGGCACGAACTTCCTGGACCTGAGCTTCATCCTGGATGTGGCCGCCGCGGCATTCACGGACAAGGAGCCCCTGCAGAGCGGCGCGCACGACCCCACGCGCAACGGCTTCAACCTGCAGCAGTTGGAGCTGTCCATCGGCTCGGTGGTGGACCCCTACTTCCGGTTCGACGCCAACATCGTCTTCAGCCAGTTCGGCGTGGAAATCGAAGAGGCCTACGGCACCACGCTGGCGCTGCCCTACAACCTCCAGGTGCGCGCCGGTCAGTTCCTCACGCGCTTCGGCCGCATCAACCCCACGCACCCGCATTCGTGGGACTTCGTGGACCAGCCCTTCGCCGTGGGCCGCATCTTCGGAGGCGAAAGCAACCGCGGACTGGGCGCCGAGGTGTCCTGGCTGGCGCCCCTGCCCTGGTACGTGGAGGTGATTGGCAGCACCACCGACGCCACCGGCGAGGCCACCGCACGCAGCTTCCTGGGCGCCACCAGCGAACGGGTGCAGTCTCCGTTCGACTTGCAGCTCACCGGCGCGGTGAAGCAGTTCTTCCCGCTGTCGGATGACCTGTCCCTCATGTGGGGCCTGTCCACCGCCACCGGCCCCAATCCCACCGGCTACCGCAACCGCACGGACGTCTTCGGCACGGACCTGTACCTGCGCTACCGGCCCATCACCCAGGCCCACAACACCACGCTCATCACGTTCCAGACGGAGGCCTTCTACCGCCGCCGCCAGGTGCCCGGGGACGTGCTGACGGACTTCAACACCTACGCGCAGGCCGCGTGGCGCTTCTCGCCGCGGTGGGCCACCGCGCTGCGCTACGAGCTGGGAACGGCGGCGCGAGGCGAAGACGGAGCGCGCGTCATCGACCCGTTGGACCCGGACTGGACGGAGTCACGCAACCGCGTGTCCGCCAACGTCACCTTCTGGCCCACCGAGTTCTCCCGGCTGCGCCTCCAGGGCGCCAGGGACCATGCCGGGTGGCGGGATGAGCCCGGCTATTCCCTGATGCTCGCGCTCGAGCTGGTGACCGGCGCCCACGGCGCCCACGCGTTCTAAACCCCTTTCGAAGGAGCCATGACCATGCGTCTCTCCCGTCTGTTCGCGGCCGTGTGCGCCGCCTTCACCCTCTTCGTCGCGTCCCCGCTCGCGCGGACCTCAACGTCGTCACCACCCTGCCGGACCGGCCGCGTTGACGAAGGCCGTGGGCGGCGACCACGTCAAAGTGCAGGCCCTGGCGCTGTCCAGCCAGGACCCGCACTTCGTGGATGCCAAGCCGAACCTCGCCCTGGCGCTCAACCGCGCGGACCTGCTCATCGCGGTGGGCCTGGACCTGGAAGTCGGCTGGCTGCCCACGCTCCAGGTGGGCGCGCGCAACCCGAAAATCCTCGTGGGCAACCCGGGCTACCTGGTGGCCTCGCAGTTCGTGAAGCTGCTGGAGGTCCCCACGGCGCAGGTGGACCGGGGCCAGGGCGACGTCCACCCGGGCGGCAACCCGCACTTCCTCTATGACCCGCGCCAGGCGCTGTCCGTGGCGCGTGCCATCACCGACCGGCTGGCGCAGTTGGATCCGAAGAACGCGCAGGCCTACCGCGACAACCTCGCCACCTTCACCACCGAGTTGGAGAAGTCGCGCGCGGACTGGGAGAAGCGGCTGGCGGCGCTGCGTGGCCAGCCCGTCATCGCCTACCACCGGACCATGGCGTACCTGGCGGACTGGCTGGGCTTCGACACCATCGCCTACCTGGAGCCCAAGCCCGGCATCCCGCCCAACCCGTCGCACGTCGCGAGCGTCCTGGCCCAGGGCCGTCAGCGAAAGGCGCGCATGGTGCTGATGGAGAGCTACTACCCGGACACCACCGCGCGGCTGGTGGCCTCGAAGATTCCCGCGCCGCTCGTCACCCTGCACGGCGGCACGGACTTCAAGGCGAAGGAGACGTACCTCCA
This sequence comes from Myxococcus sp. MxC21-1, assembly GCF_032612255.1. Lineage (NCBI taxonomy): Bacteria > Pseudomonadati > Myxococcota > Myxococcia > Myxococcales > Myxococcaceae > Myxococcus > Myxococcus sp. MxC21-1. The sequence goes on along the minus strand of NZ_CP123278.1, from coordinate 3,364,264 downwards.
GCACATCAACGAAATGGTCGAGCGCCTGGAGAAGGGGCTCGCCGGCAAGGGGACCTGAGCCATGCGGACCCGTCTCCTCCTTTCCCTGCTCTTCCTGTCCGGCTGCGCGCTGGAGCCCGGAGAGAGCTTCGCGGTGCTGGAGCCCGCCGTCCGCGCGGACTACACGCCGATGGCCGGGCGCGACGTAGGCAACGGCTTCCAGCGGCTCGCCTCCGACTTCGAGCTTCGCCTGGACGGCGCCGCGCTGGGCGTGGACCACATCGACCTGGTGGGCGGCGGTGGCACCCGCGGCCCCACCACCTTCGACCCGGCCAACCCGCCGCCGGGCTACACCAACTGCCACAACGGCCACTGCCACCACGACGATGGCTCGCTGGTGGACTACGAGGACATCCAGGCGGAGCTGGATGGCGGTGGCAGCGGCGCGGAGGCCACGGTGGCCAGCCTGCACGTGGACGCGGACCTGGACCTGCTGGCGGACCAGACGCTGTCGCCCGGCTGTGAGCCGTCCTGCGAGCTGGGCCGCACCCACGTCAGCCGCTACCAGTGGGACGTGTCGTCGGTAAACCTGGAAGGCGCGGTACGCGACAGCCGCGCCACGCCCCGCTTCAACGATGAGCGCCGCTTCCGGCTCGCGTTGGCGGCGGCGGAGGAGGCCACGCCGCTGATGGTGCTGCGCGGCACGGTGGACATCCCCGCGGACCGCGAGAACAAGCCACGCGTGAAGCTCGCCCTGCGCCTGGCGCTGGCGCCCACGCTGTTCGACTCGCTGGACTGGGCGGCCACCACGCCGGGTCCTGACGGCGTGGTGGACCTGAACGCCCCCGAGAACGCCGCCATCCGGACGGCGATGGTGGAAGCACTGGCCACCTTGGAGCCACAGGCGGAGGTCCGACGTGAAGACCGTTGAGCCCACGGACGGCGCGCACGCGGTGCCCGCCACCTTCGCGCCGGGTGACGCGTTGCTCACCTGCGAGAAGCTCGTCATCGGTTACGACGGCAAGGCCATCCTGCCGCCCATCGACCTGACCATTCGCCGCGGCCAGTTCGTGGCGGTGGTGGGCCGCAACGGCTCCGGCAAGAGCACCTGGTTCCGGACGCTGCTGGGCATGCAGCCGCCGGTGTCGGGCACCATCTCCCGCGCCTCCGCGCAGGTGCGCAGTGCGTATGTGCCGCAGACGTCCGCCATCGACTCGCTGCTGCCACTGCGCGCGGGCGAGCTGACGGCGTGGGGACGCCTGCGCGGCTGGAGCTTCCTGTGGCCCTTCGCCCGGAAGGCGGACCGGCAGGCCGTGCAGAGCGCGCTGGAGACAGCCGGCGCGAAGGCCTTCGCCTCGCGGCCCTACCGCGAGCTGTCCGAGGGCCAGAAGCAGCGCACGCTGCTGGCGCGGCTGGTGGCCACCGAGGCGGACCTGGTGCTCCTGGACGAGCCCACCGCCGCCATGGACGCCGTCGCCGAGCACGAGACGATGCAGCGACTGTGCACGCTGTCGCGTGAGCGGGGCCTGGGCGTGGTGGTGGTGTGCCACGACCTGGAGGTCGCCGCCGAGCACGCGGACGTGCTCGTCTTCGTGGACCGCGAGACGTCCGCCTTCGTCGTGGGCGATGCCCGCACCGTCTTCTGTCACCCCGCCTTCCGCCGCCAGTACGGCGACGAGTACTGCCAACGCGCGCCCCTGGGACCTCACCGTGGAAACGACGCTCGCTGAACCATCCAAGTGGGAGCAGTTCCACCTGGCGTTCGATTTGTTCAGGGACCCGCTGCTGTGCGCGCTCATCGCGGGCGGCGTGCTGGGCTTCCTGAGCGTGTACGTGGTGCTGCGGCGCATGGTGTTCGTCAGCGCCGCGGTGGCCCAATCCGCGGGCCTGGGCGTGGCGCTGGCCTTCTACGCGGCCATCCACCTGGGCACGCACGTAGAGCCCGTGCTGGGCGCCACCACCCTGGCGCTGTTGGCCACCATGTTGCTGATGACGGAGCCGGCGAAGCTGCGCCTCACGCGGGAGAGCCTGCTGGGCCTGGCGTATGCGCTGGCGGGCGGCGCCGCGGTGCTCGTGGGAGACCGCATCGCGCAAGAGGCGCACGACATCCAGGGCATCCTCTTCGGCACGGCGGTGCTGGTGACGCCCGAGCAGCTCTACACGGTGGCCATCGCTGGCGGGGGCGTCATGTTCATCCACCTGTGGTGGTACCGAGGCATCACCTTCGCCAGCTTCGACCGGACGGGAGCGCTGGTGCAGGGGCTGCCGGTGCGCCTGCTGGACGGCGTGCTGATGGTCAGCATCGGCGTCATGGTGGGCGTGTGCGCCCGGGCGCTGGGCGCGCTGCCGGTGTTCGCCTTCTCCACGCTGTCCGCCATCGCCGCGCTGATGTTGGAGCTGAGGCTGCCGTGGACCTTCTTCATCGCCACGCTCTTCGGCGCCATCGCGGGCGTGGGCGGCTATCTCTTCGCGTTCTTCTACGACTTCCCCGTGGGCGGCTCGCAGACGGTGTTCGCCGCGGCCATGGTGGCCGTGGCGACCGTCCTCCGGATGCTCGTCCACGCGGTACAGAAGGCGCGCTGAGGGTCAGCGGACCGCCGCGGAGACCTGCTTGAACTCGGGCGTGCCGGCGCGCCCGAGCAGGTCGAACAGCGCGGCCTCCACCGTGACGACGTGCGCGCCCGCGTCACGGCACATCTGGAGGCCCACCTGCCGGTCCTCCTGCGCGCGGGACAGCACGGCGTCCGTGAGCAGGAACGGGGACAGGCCGCGTTCGACCAGGTCGCGCACCGTCTGGAAGACGCAGATGTGCGTCTCCATGCCCGCCACCAGGACCTGCGTGCGCCCGCCGAGCGCGGCCAGCACGTCTGGCACGGCGGCGCTGAACTCCAGCTTCTCCACCGCCTTGACGTCCTTCAGCACCCGCATCCGCAGCAGCGAATGCGTGGGCCCCAGGCCCTGGGGGTACTGCTCGGTGAGGAGGATGGGGAGCCCCAGCGCGCGAGCGCCCTCGATGGCGGCGGCGGTGCGGCTGAGCATCCGGTCCAGCGCGTCCCGGTCCATGGCGGCGCACAGTCGCTCCTGGATGTCCACGACGAGCAACGCGGCCTGGTCCTGCTTGAGGCGGAAGGTGGGCATGCCCCCTCCTCGCGCGAACGGTGAGGGCCCGTCAAGCGGCGGGAGACGCCAGCGCGACTGGTGGACGCCCGCACGGCGAGGACTTCCAGCAGGTGACAGTCAATCCGCGACGCGCGGGCAATGAGCCCCGTGGACGGGGCGCACGCTCGATGGGGCGCCTGATGGACCGCGAACAGGCGGCAGCCCCCGTGCCATTCAAGCACCGCTCAGCAGGACACCGTCCCATGCGCGGCGAGGGCCTGGGCCCCGGTTTCCCGCAGGGCGAGGTGCTCCGGCGGGCGCACGAGCCGCAGCAGACGCCCCCGCCCGGCGATGAAGGCCCGAGCGCGGCGAAGCTCCGGCTGATGCGGGTCCGCGTCACGCCAGCAGTCGAGGAACGCGGCGAAGTCCTCCACCGCGCTGCTCCAAGCGCCGAGCGCCACCTGGGACTCCGCGGACAGCAGTCGCAAGTGCCCGCACCCAGGCCGCTCCGCCACCAGCGTCTTCGCCAGCCCCACCGCCTTGTCCTCGCGTTCCGTGCGCAGACGTAGCCGGACCAGTGCCTCGCGCGCGGGCCGGGAGAAGGCCGCGGGCCCTGCTGCCCGAAGCCGCCGCTCCAGCCTCCACGCACGCGTCAGCGTGGCCTCGGCGCGGCCCACCTCGCCCCTGCGAGCCTCCAGCGCGCCACGCAGCTCATGAGCGGCCACCTCCACCACCCGCGCCACATCTCGTGGACACAGGGCCAGGTCCTCCGAGCGGCGAGCCTCCGCCAGGAGCGCATGCTGCGCATCCAGTGAGTTGCATACCCGCTCCACGTCGCCCAGCCGCGCGGCCTCGAGCAGGCTGAGTCCTCTCGTGTACTGGCGAATCCCGTCCCGCAGCGCCCGCTCCGCCGGGCTGGCCGTATCCGACAGCTCCATGGGCACGTCCGCCGCCGCACGCCAGAAGCCGAAGCGCAGGTGCGCGGACACCATCGTGGCGGCGGCGAACAGCAGCGCCTGTTCGTCGCCTCCAGCCCCTTCCACCCGCTGCCGCAGGCGACGGGCCCACGCCTGGGACTCGCCGTACTGGCCCGCTTCGGCGCAGCCCTGGCTGAGCAGCCGCATGGCCGCCTCGGCACTCGGTGCGTCGGCGGTGTGCAGTCCTTCCTCGGCCAGGTACGCATCATCCGCGGCCACCGTGGCCTCCAGCACGCGCTGGGCCTCCGCCACCAGCCCGACGCGTTGAAGCAGGCGCCCCGCGGAGAGCAGCGCGGGGCTCGCGCGAGGCGCCAGCGTCACCAGGCGGTGAGCACTGTCACGGGCAGCCTCGGGCCGGCCGCTGTTCAGCATGGCCTGCACCCATGCATGGTGGACGCCCGCGTGGTCCGGGTGTGAGCGCAGCAGCTCGCGCAGCAGGGCCTGCGCATACGGCTGCCCCTGCCCGGGCCGGCCATCCGGCTCGTAGCCGTCCAAGAGGAAGCCCGCGAGCAGCAGCCGCGCGTCGCCGTCCTCGGGATAGCGGTCGATGAGGCACTCCATGTCACGCACGAAGGCGTGGCGCCCGTTGGCCGGCCCCTTCTCCGCCAGCAGACTGCCCGCGACGATGTAGCGCTGCTCGCGGTCCGAGGTGCCCTCGCTCAGGGCCAGCGCGCGGCCCATGGCCTCCGCGCGGGCGGCGGCGAAGCGGGCACCGGAGCCTCGCGTGAGGGCGAGCCCCCACCAGGCCATGGCCAGCGACGAATCCTCGCGCGTGGCCTGCGCGAAGGCGCGGCGGGCCTCACCGCCCCACCCCAGGTGCAACAGCCGCAGGCCCTGGTCGAACCAGGCCTGGGCCTGGGGCACGGCGGTGGTGACGCCCAGGTGTGCGTTACCCAGGCCCTCGCGCAGGAGCGGCGTGGGGAGCGCGTCATCCGCGACATCCTCCCACGGCGCGCGGGCATGGACGGAAGGTTCATCGGCTCGGAGCAGTCGCGCCAACATGATGGCCTCCTCAGGCCCCGGCGACCGGGGCGGTGCAGACGTTGAATCCAGAATCCAGGGAACGAAGGCGGGAGGCGAAGCGCCGCCACGCCGAGGCCAGTCCGTCCGCCGCGACGGGAGCCGCTTTGCGGCGCGCCCCGAAGCACTCACGGCGCCAGGACGGGCCCATCTCGGAGGAAATCCAGTCCTCGTGCTCGGCCAGCCACCCCGCCAGCGAGGCGAGCCCCGCGCGCAGCGCCCGCCGCTCGTGCCCCGTGGTCGGCAAGCGCGCCGGGCCCAGCTCCTCCGCGCGAAACGGCAGCTGGCCCGGCACCCCTCCAGCAGGACGGGCGCGAAGCCCGCCCGAGGGACGAAGATGGCTTCGCCGCACTCACACAGCGCGCCGAAGCCCCACAGCGCCAGGCGCCCACCATCCGGAAGGCCCACCGTGTACGGGCTCTGTCCCTCCGTGCCTTCGGGGCGCGCGTGACGCACGAGTCCTCGTCGAACGAGGAGGTTCCCCTCCGGGCAGAGGACATCCCGCCCGAGGCACCACATGGAGACGTCGAACAGCCGGTCTCCATCGCGTCGCAGCTCACAGGGAAGCACGGTGGACATGGCATGGCCGGACATGGGCGCGTTCTCCTCTCAGCTCGCGGACTTCTTCGCCGTGGCGCCGCGGCGCACGGGGCTGGCGCCGAAGAGCGCGGGCGCGTCCACCGGGCTTCCGCCCTGCTTGCCCAGCACCGCGTTGACGGCGCGCACCAGCTTCCCGCGCACGCTGGCCGTCAGTGGCAGGTCTCCCAGCGCGGCCTGGAGCTGCTGGGCGCTGATGCCCCGGCCGCTCTTCGGCTTGCCGATGGACAGCGACTCGTAGCTCTTGCCCTGCGCGTCCTTGTCACGGCGACGGGCGCTCCGCTTCTTCAAGAGGGTGCGGCCCTCGGAGCCGTAGGACTCGAGCTGGCGCGACAGGCGGAGGAGCGTCTCGGAGGGGATGTTCTTGTCCGTCAGGAACTGCTGGAAGGAACCCATGGTCTTCTCTCTTCGGGGAACGAGGGGCCGGCACTGGAGCACCGGCCCCCGGGTGAACGGGCCAGGGGCCCGGGAACAGCGTCAGTGCTCGTGGCCGTGGTCGCCGTGCGACTCCTCGATGAGCACGCCGAAAGTCGCCACGGACGTGGGGCCGAAGGTCAGGTAGTGCGTGCCCACCGCGAGAGGCACGACGTGGCGGCCCTTGATGTCGGTGCAGCCCTTGGAGCTGCTGGTGCTCTCCTCGATTTCCACCGCCTCACCGCTGGCGGTGGTGATGGAAAGGGGCACGTCCGCGTTGGTGTAGATGACGTAGTCGGCGGCCTCGCTCGCGGCGAAGGCCACCATGCCCTGATTCCCATCCGAGCCGTTCATCAGGGTGATGTCGTAGCGGCGGTGGTCAGCGCGAATCTCGGGGGGCGGGTTGTTGGTCCCCATGTTGGCGATGACGGCGGTGGCGGGCCCCTCCTGGAGGTGCTCGCACGCCTCGGCGTCGACGCCCTCTTCTTCGGGATGGTCGTCGCCGCAGCCGGCGGAGACGAGCGCGGTGGACAGCAGGAACGCGGCAAGGAGCTTCTTCGTCATGGTGCTACTCCACGGGATTGGACTGCGGGTGTGCCACGCCCGCGCGCCAGCAACGGACACCGCCAGAACATGGAGGGGCCGCCACGGGTGCGTGGGAATGGAAGGGACGTGCACGGAGCACGAAACACGGGCGTCGTGAGACAGCTCAGCCGGCGTGGGCGCAAAGCCGCAATGACTCACAGCCCGCGCGGAGCGGACGGAGTCTGTCTGGCTTTAGCGAACGGGCAACCTCACACGGAGCGACACGCCGCCTGAGCGAGCAAACTCCCGGGCCTCACGCGCGCGGCGGAGATGCCTTGGGAGCCAGGTGCAGACGGGCGACGGGCTCCGCGTGGAAGCGGAACACCGCCAGCGCGGGCTCGGAGCGAGCGGGCGCGACCAGAAGGGACGGCGTGTCCTGCTGCGGAGGCGGAGCCTCCCGCCGGAAGAAGGCGTGGACACAGTGGGCGTCGGAGCCGTGGGAGTCCGCCTCCGTGCTCTTGGAGGCGAGCCGCACATCGTCGAAGGACGCCTCGACGTGACCGGCGCCGTGGGAGCCACCGGCCTCCACGTGCATCACCTCACCATGCTCCAGGCACGTGGCGTGCTGGACCAGGGCGAAGTGCATCACGCTCCCCATGTACGCCAGCACGCACACGAGCGCGAACGGCAGCGCCAGACGGCGCGACCGGACGGAACTCACGGGCTGGTAAAAGGTGGAGCGACTCACGTCAGGGCATTCCCGGTCGAACGGCGTCTACGGTTGTAAGCCAGACAGGCCGTTCGCGCAAGTCAGACTGTCTCACGCAACATTCGCCAGGAAACAGCACCTCCGGCAAACGAACAACAGCAACCAAGATACAAAAGAAACCAGGGCCCCTTTCCAGCGCCGCTACCCGGGTGTGCCCCGGAGCGGCCGGTCCCAGGCCCGGCGGGCGGCAAAAAGGCCACCGAGGAAGTGTCCTGCTTCGACGGAAGGCACCGGGCCCGTGGACCGGTGGACCCGTCCAGGCGTAGGGTGCGCGCCGCCCGGAAGACGACCGGGCGTACCATCGAGGTCACGACTTCGTGCAAGAGTTCATCGACGCGCTCCGGAGCCAGGCTCGCCACATCGCGCCCGACCTGGCGCGAATCGCCTACCAGCGGGGCCTCGCCGTCACGCGACCGGACGGGACCACCCACCCCATCCCCATCACCGCCACGCCCGTGGTGCTGGACGCCGCGGAGATTCGCCGCCGCTCGGAGCTGTCCGCCCGCCTGTCCTCCGCCACGGTGAAGATGGCGCAGGCGCAGCTCCAGGGCGCGGACGCGGAGGCCCTGCTGGGCGCCCTCTCCCCGCTCGAGCGCGTGCTCGCCGAGCGCACCGCGCCAGTCCACCCGGCTGGCCACCACGCGCGTGGACTACTTCGTCGCGGGCGGCACGCCGTGGGCGTTGGAGGTCAACGCCACCATCCCCGCCATGCAGGGGTACTCCGACATCGCGGCCCGCACCTTCATCGAGGTGGTGGGCCGCTACTTCCGCTATCCGGAGAAGTCCCTGCACGCCCTGCTGTCGCTCAACGGCAGCAACGCGCTGGCGTTGTACCGGGCGCTGCTGGACGGCTACGCGGCCGAGCGCAACGGCCGGATGCCGGACACGGTGGCCCTGCTGTGCCGCCGCAACGACGCCCAAATCACGGAGCTGCGCTGGCTGTGCGAGCGCTTCCGCGAGTTCGGCGCGGACGCGGACTGGTCCATCCGGACGAGGTGTCCGGTGACGACGCCTTCGTGGCCCACGGCAAGAAGTACGACCTGGTGTACCGGCACCTCTTCGTCCGGCGCCTGGAGGAGTCCCCCTCCCCTGGGTCGAGGACTTCCTGGGCACCGTGCCCGGCAAGAAGGCGGTATTCCTCAATCCCCCGCCTCGCAGGTGGAGGTGAAGCTGACCTTCGCCCGCCTGTCGCAGGCCCTGGCCGAGCCCGCACTGGCCGAAGCCGCGCGACTCACCAGCGAGGAGTTGGAGGCGGTGCGCGCGTCCGTGCCGTGGACGCGAACGTTCCAGCCCGGCCCGACACAGGGCCCCGACGGCGAACGCGTGGAGGACCTGGTCGCCCTGGTCGCCGCGACGCCGGCGCGCTTCGTGCTGAAGCGGGCCTGGGACTATGGCGGCCGAGCCGTCTTCCTGGGCCGCTCCGCGGGCACCGTCCCCTACACGGAGCGGGTGCAGGCGGCCTATGGCGCGCCGATGACGTGGGCGGAGCTGTGCGCCCGCACGGCGGCGGACACCGCCGGCGGAGGCTTCGTGGTGCAGGAGGTGGTGGACTCGCCGCCCGAGGAGCACCTGCTCTGCGAGCCCAACGGCACCGTGCTGCCCACGTCCTTCTTCGTGGACTACTCCGCCTATGCCTCCGTGGGCCTGGCGCGGCAGCCCGCGTGGGGCGGTGTGTGCCGCGGGTCCATGTCGGAAATCGTCAACATCGTCGGCGGTGGCGGCGTGTTACCGCTCATCACCTCGGAAGTCGCCTCCAAGCTCCTGATGGCGTGGAAGGCCTTCTAGAGCGCCGATCAGGTTACGGCGAGGGAGCAGGCAAGCGGCAGGAGATCGACGCGGGCTGTCGTCGCGTGGTCAGGTCGCCACCTTTGGAGGTGGCGCATGGAACGCTGGAAGCCGGCTGTGGAGCAGAGCGCACGGGAGCAGCGCCTGCTGAGGCTGGCGGGGAAGAGCAGGAAGCTTTTCGTCTTCCTGCGCGAGCATCGGCACGAGTTGTTCGACGAGGCCTTTCAGGACGAGCTCGAAGCGATGTACCGACAGACGGGCCAGGGCCAAGAGCCGCAGCCGCCCGCGATGATGTGCATGGCGCTGCTGGTGCAGGCCTACACGCAGGCCTCGGACGCCGAAGCCGTGTGCCTGTCGGGCACGGACAGCCGGTGGCGGATGGTGTTGGACCGACTCGGCGCGGATGAGGACGAGCCCGCCTTCTCCCAGGGCGGGCTGCAGCAATTCAGGGAGCGACTCATCGCGACCGAGATGGACCGTCGGCTGCTGGAGCGCACCGTCGAGGTGGCGAAGCGAACCAAGGGCTTCGACCCGAAGAAGACGCCGAAGACGCTGCGAGTGGGGGTCGACAGCCGCCCTCTGGAAGGGGCCGGGCGGGTTGAGGACACCATCAACCTGCTCGGCCACGCAGGCCGCAAGGTGGCCGAGAGCATGGCGCTCGTGCTCGGCACCGACGTTGAGGAGGTGTGTCAGCAGGCCGCTGCGCCATTGCTGATGGCCAGCAGCATCAAGGCCGGCCTCGACATCGACTGGAGCGCGCCCGACGCGAAGGTCGACGCACTCAATCGGCTCTGCCGACAGCTCGACCGCCTCATGGCCTGGGTGGCCAGGCAGTCGAAGTCGTGCGCCGCTGCTCCGCTGACGCGCTACATCGAAGCGCTCGCGCAGGTGAAGGCACAGGACCTCGAGCCGCGCCCCGAGGGCGGCGTGCGGATTCGACAGGGTGTGGCGGCCGACAGGCGCATCTCCATCGAGGACCCGGACATGCGCCACGGGCGCAAGAGCAAGAGCAAACGCTTCAATGGCTACAAGCAGCACATCGGCACCGACCTCGACACTGAGCTCGTGGTTGCCTGCGCCGTGACGCCAGCCAACCGCCCCGAAGAGGAGGCGACGGGCGCACTGCAGGAAGACATGGCCCACCAAGAGCTCTTCCCCGACGTCCTCCTCATCGACAGGGCGTACCTCAACAGCTCAATGACCGAAGACGTGCTGACCAGCGGTGGCGACGTCGTCTGCCGTCCGTGGCGAGGAGTCAGCGCGAAGCCCGGACTCTTCGGCAAGCGTGACTTCAAAGTGAACATCCGCGACGGCACCCTCACGTGCCCTGCTGGCGAGGTGGAGCCCTTCGAGCCCGGCGCCGTCGTGCAATTCGACCCGGAAGCCTGCGGGCCGTGCAAGCTGCGCGCGAGTTGTACCCAGGCGGCGTCCGGCAGAGGGCGCAGCGTCACGATGGGCGACGACGAGCGGCTCCAGAAGCGCCTTCGCTCACGTCTGCAGTCGCGCGCGGGCCGCGCACAACTCCGCGAGCGTGTCGGTGTCGAGCATCGCCTGGCGCATCTCGCCAACCGCCAGGGGCCGAAGGCCCGTTATCGAGGCACGCGCCGCAACCTCTTTGATCTCAGGCGCCTCCCGGCCGTCCAAAACCTTGAGGTCGCCGCGCGCTACCTGCGCGCGGCGTGACCCAAACTGTTCGACGCTCTAGGCCGTTGACCCGATTTCGGGGGCCGCGCCCTCCCTCCTCGCACCACAGGAGGAAGGGATGACCTCAGCAGTGCAGCGGTGTCTCGGCGCGTCGCTCGCCGTCGTGTCCATGTTGTGCGCCAGCGTGGCCCTGGCGCACGGCTCCATGGAAGTACCTCTCAGCCGCGTCTACAGCTGCTTCAAGGAAGGGCCGGAGACGCCGAAGTCCGACGCGTGCAAGGCGCTCATCCAGGCCGGTGGCACGCAGGCGCTCTACGACTGGAATGGCGTGCGGCAGGGCAACGCCAACGACAGGCACCGCGACATCATTCCAGACGGAAAGCTCTGCAGCGCCGCGAATGAAAGCCACCGGGGCCTGGACCTCGCGCGCACGGACTGGCCCTCCACGCTCATCACTCCGGACCCCCAGGGCCGCTTCGAGTTCGTCTTCCACGCGACCGCCGTGCACGCCACCGGCTACTTCCGCCTCTACGTCACGCGCGAGGGCTACAACCCGGCGCTCCCGCTCAAGTGGTCGGACCTGGAAGCGAATCCCTTCTGCGCCATCACCCACGTCTCGGCCCAGAACAACCGCTACCGGCTCAACTGCCCCTTCCCTCAAGGGAAGACGGGCGCGCATGTCATCTACGGCATCTGGCAACGCTCGGACAGTCCGGAGGCCTTCTACGCCTGTACCGACGTGAAGTTCAGCAACACCCCGCCGCCGCCCTCGTCGTGGAAGGAGCTGGGCCAGGTGCAGGCGCGTGAAGACCTGCCCGCGGGGAGCTCGGTGACGCTGCGGGTGTTCGACGCGCAAGGCGCTGACGCAGAATCCCATCTGCATCCCCTGGCCTCGGCCACGCCGGCGGCCCAGTGGATTCATGCGCTGGCGCAGCGGGTGAACGGCGCGTCCAGCCGCGTACAGGTAGGCGTGCTCGACGCAGCGGGCCGCGTGAATCCCGTGCAGGACGCGCTGGGCAACCGCGTCTACGCGCGTGAGACGGGCTACACCTTCCAGGTCGACATCATGAAGCCGCCGCCCGGTGGCGGTAGCGAGCCTGTCTACCCGTCTGGGATTGAGGGCTATACCGCGGGCACCGTGGTGCGGGGCACCGACGGACTGCGCTATCGCTGCAAGCCCTTCCCCTACTCTGGCTGGTGCAAGGGCTCCGCGCTGCATTACGCGCCGGGCACGGGCTTGAACTGGCAGGACGCGTGGGAGCGCATTCCCTGAAGCCCACCGGGTGACGCGACACATCCAGTTTCGGAGTGAAGGCACCGGGATGTCACAACGCCTGACGCAACATGTTCGCGTCATGGCCGACAATCCCGGTGCCTCCGACATTCATGTCGTTCCCGAGAAAGGTGTGTGTATGTCCCCCCGAATCGACCGGCGCGCTCCCTCGAAGCTCGGCTCGAATCTCCAGAAGGACGCGGAGCCGCCCCAGGCCCGTACGCCCACGGCGACGACGTCCTCAGTCAAGTACCAGACGCAGCGCAACGCGGATGCATTCCAGGGTGCTGCTCCGCGTGGACGGGCGCAGGTTGCCTTCGGAAACTCCGTGGCGGCCCTCAACACGAACGCGGTGGTGGCCCCGGCGCTGACGCCCGATCAGCAGGCGTCTGCGGAGCAGGCGCAGGTGGACGCCACCAACCGGCAGGACCCGTCGTATCTCACGAACTGGCTGAAGGCCCATCCCGACCCGGCGCAGCAAGCGGCCTTCATGGATCGCCTCTTCCAATACGGGCCCGCGGCGGGACAGCTGCTCGACAAGGCCAGCGAAGAGGATTTGCCGGTGCTCTCCGCCGCCCTCGACGCGGCCTACCGGTCGGGCGCCGTCACGCTCGACGAACTGACGGCGGCCGTCGGTTCCCATGGCGCGGGCTCCTGGAGCGGTGAGACGCACGAGACGCTGGCGAAAATCATCGCCGGCACGGGCAACCCGGAGCTCATCACCGCCTACGCGCAGCGCGAGCTGGAAATCATGACGGCCAGCAACCCGGCCGACCCTGCGCGCGCCGTGGCCATCGCCACGGCGCTGGCGGGCCTGCCGCCGGACAAGCTCCAGGAGTTCCTGAAGAACAACCCGGACGCCCTGGGCCACGTCCTCAAGAACATCAACGACCCCATCATCGGCGGCGGCACGGAGGCACTTGGAAAGCTGCTGGACGCGGCCAGCGCCATCCAGCCCGCCACGCCGGAGTCCATCAAGCTGTTCATGGACAGCATCGGGCACCTGGGAGACAACCCCGAATCCCGCGCGGCGGCGGCGCGCTTCTTCACGCAGCACGCGGACGCGATTCTCGCCGCGGCGAGCGACGCCTCGGGCTCCATTGGAAGCGCGGGCGCGGGCAAGCTGTCCGAGTTCTTCACCCGGACGCTCTTCACCGAGCCTTCTTTCGAGGGCCAGGAGGCGTTCCACTCGTTCATCACCTCGAAGCTGGGTGACATGCAGGCGCAGTTGGAGGCGGAGGCGCACGCCAATCCGCCGTCGCAGGATGCGCAGCGCCTGGCACGGTCCATGGGCAGCCTCGTTGGCGCCATCGAGGGAGGCTTCCTCCTCTCCGTCGAGGAGTTGAACAAGCGCAACGAGGCCGTCGAGGGAATGGCGGGGCTGATCTTCAAGCTCAAGGATTTGCTCCCCACCTCGAGCATACCGGGGCTGGGCCAGCTGCAGAACCTCACCATCGACCAGATCCAGAACTGGGTGACGGAGGCGCTCAAGAAGAAGCCGGATGATCCGCAGGATGCCATTCCGTTCCACCAGCTCTTCGGGGAGAGCATCTCCAACCCCGCCCTCCGCAGCGTGTACGACTCCGCCCGGCTGACGTCGTTGGAGAACCGCGAGCTCGGCCTGAACCACTGAGCCCGCGCGCAGGGCCCGGGCCGGCGTGCATGCGCCGGCCCTTGCCTCTGGGGAACGCCGCCTCGCACGCGGCGACGCACCGCAAAGCACGCGGACCCTCAGCAGCAGTCCGCGTGGTGGCCGGCCAGCGAAGCGGCCTCTCCTTCAACGACTCAGTGCTGGCGCGTCAGCGGCAGGGCGGGCACGTCCTTCACCTGCGCCTGGTGCGTCACCCGCGTGCCCAGGATGAAGTGCGGTTCGAGGGGATCGAACGTCTCCTGGCCCGAGTAGACAACGAAGAACTTGCCGCCCCCAAAGGCGACATCCGGCAGGTACTCCTGTGGCAGGTCCCCGGTGGAGATACGGAAGCCCGAGGGGTCCCACACGTCCCCGTTCTCGCCCCACCGCGCCCCCCAGACGGCGTGCGGACCGTCGCGCCTGTCGTCCCAGACGACCAGGGACTTGTCGTTGTGGTGAGCAAGACGCGGTTCGGCCTGCGCGCCCTCCTCGGTGGAGATGGGGATGCCGTCGGGGTCCTTCACCATGCCTGTCTTGCTCACACGCGCGCCGAAGATGTCCGGGTTCCCATTCCGCTCATCAGTCCAGACCACCTGGTAGTTCTTGTGCGTCCACTCCACGTCAGGCGTCGTCTGGGCGCCCTCCGCCTGGGAGATGGGGAAGCCGTTGCCGTCGAGGATGGTGCCGTCCTCCTTCACCCTGTTGCCGTAGATGTCCGCGTTCTCCGGGCCCTCGCCGTGCTCGTCGGACCAGACGACCAGGAACTCCTTCGTTTTGTTGTTCCAGGTCGGCGACGCGTCATTCGCGAAGGTGCCGGAGGCGCTGAGCGACTCGTCAGCCGTATCGAGGACGACGCCATCCTTCGTCACCCGCGTGAAGAAGATGTTCGAGAAGTCACCGGAGACGGTGTACGTCACCAGGCAGATTTTCGGGGAGCAGGCGACTCGCGCCGGACCGACGGTTTCACCCGATTGTTTGACGTTGAATACCGGGCCCACCACGGTGCCGTCCGGCTTCACGCGCACAGCGTCGATACCATCCACGCTCTCCCAGACGACGAAGAAGTGCGTCCCGTTGAAACCGATGCCGGGCCGGAATCCTTCGACGTCTCCGATGTTGATGCGAATGCCCGCCGGGTCGAGCACGGTGCCGTCTGGCTTCACCCGGGTGCCGAAGATTCCGCCGGTCCGCACGTCGGTCCAGACAGCGAGGAACTTGCCCCCACCGTACGCAACCGCTGGCCAGAAGCGCGCCAGCGGGGCGGGATTGGTGTAGCCCAGGCCTTCCTCGGGCCCGGTCTCGACGCTCATTGGCGCCTCTGCCTCTACCTCTGCCTCCGACTCCGCCGTCACGTCCTCCACTCCGCCCAGTTCTTCTTGTTCCGGCGCCACCCCGCAGCCGACCAGCATGGACCCGAACACCAGCCCGGCGATGCCGGCCTTCACTTCCCGCTTCATGTGCAGCCTCCCCTTCGCGAACAGCGGAGCAAAGCTGGGGACCTACACGCACATCACCAGCCACCCGTAGGGCGCAGGCCGGATATGGCGGTGGACAGGAGCATTGAGCCACCGCCCCTGCCATCGACCCGATGCGCTTCGGGGAGCGCATCTCCAACCCCGCCTTCCGCGGCGTGTACGACTTCGCTCGGCTGACGTCATTGGAGAACCGCGAGCTCGACCTGAACCCCTGAGCACACGCGCAAGGCCCGGCCCGGCGTGCATGCGCCGGCCCGGGCCTCAAGGAACGCCCCCTCGCACGCAGCGAGGCCCTCTCCCTCAACGGCTCAGCGCTGGCGCGTGAGCGGCAAGGCGGGCACGTCCTTCACCTCCGCCTGATGCGTCACCCGCGTGCCCAGGATGAAGTGCGGCTCGGAGGGGTCGTAGACGGCCTGGGCGGCGTAGACGGTGAAGAACTTGTCAGCCCCGTAGGCGACGTCCGGCAGGTACTGCTGGGCCAGACCCTCGCTGGAGATGGGGAAGCCCGAGGGGTCCCACACATCCCCATCCTCGTCCCACCGCGCACCCCAGACGCTGTGTGGGCCGTACCGCGTGTCGTCCCAGACGACCAGGGACTTGTTGTTGTGGTGGGCGATGCGCGGAACGGTCTGCGCGCCTGCGGCGGTGGAGATGGGGATGCCGTCGGGGTCCTTCACCACGCCTGTCTTGCTCACGCGCGTGCCGTAGATGTCCGGGTTTCCAATCCGGTCATCGGACCAGACCACCTGGTAGTTCTTGTGCGTCCACTCCACATCGGGCGACGACTGGGCGCCCTCCGCCTGGGAGATGGGGAAGCCGGTGCCGTCGAGGATGGTGCCGTCCTCCTTCACCCTGTTGCCGTAGATGTCCGCGTTCTCCGGGCCCTCGCCGTGCTCGTCGGACCAGACGACCAGGAACTCCTTCGTTTTGTTGTTCCAGGTCGACGACGCGTCATATGCGAAGGTGTCGGAGGCGCTGAGCGTGCGGTCGGCCGTCGAGAGGACGACGCCATCCTTCGTCACCCGCGTGAAGTAGATGACCGAGAAGTCACCGGAGATGGTGTACGTCACCAGGCAGATTTTCGGAGAGCAGGCCACACGCACCGGGCCGAAGGACTCGCCCGTCTGGATGGCGCGGAACACCGGGCCCACCACGGTGCCATCCGGCTTCACGCGCACGCCGTCGACACCATCGCGGGTCTCCCAGACGACGAAGAAGTACTTCCCATTGAAGGCGATGGCCGGCCGCAATCCATTCTCGTCGCCGATGTTGATGCGGATGCCCGCGGGGTCGAGCACGGTGCCGTCGGGTTTCACTCGGGTGCCGTAGATGCCGCCGGTCCGCACGTCGGTCCAGACGGCGAAGTACTTGCCGTCGCCGTACGCGACCGCGGGGCCGTAACGCGCCACCGCGGCGGGTGTCCAGTAGCCACGGTGTTCATCGAGCCCGGCCTCGGCGCT
Organism: Myxococcus sp. MxC21-1; assembly: GCF_032612255.1. Lineage (NCBI taxonomy): Bacteria > Pseudomonadati > Myxococcota > Myxococcia > Myxococcales > Myxococcaceae > Myxococcus > Myxococcus sp. MxC21-1. The sequence goes on along the minus strand of NZ_CP123278.1, from coordinate 3,347,617 downwards.
CGCTAGCGCCTCCGTCGTCGCATCCTCCACTCCGCCCAGTTCTTCTTGTTCCGGCGCCACCCCGCAGCCGACCAGCATGGACCCGAACACCAGCCCGGCGATGCCGGCCTTCACTTCCCGCTTCATGTGCAGCCTCCCCTTCGCGAACAGCCGCGCAAAGCTGGGGACCTACACGCACGTCACCAGCCCCCCGTGGGGCCCAGGCCGGATATGGCGGTGGACAGGCACATCGAGCCGCCTCCCCTGCGCTCGCGACGCCGGACTCCGGGGCTCAGGGCCTTCTCACAAACGACGGAGGTCTGGCACGGATACGCCGGGCCAGTGGCGTGCACCTCAATCGCCTGTGCACTCGGCGCCCGCATCGCGGATGTCCGCGTCGTAGTGCAGTCGGAGCGGTCCGGAAGCCTCGACTTGACGGACGAACACGGAACCGAAGACCTCGGCGCCCCCGCTCAGGCTGAGTACGGCGCGGGGCGCATAGAGATTGCCCGCGAGGATGCTGCCTGCGGACAGCGCCAGCACGTTCGAGCCCGCGACGTACACTCGCACGCGAGAAGGCGTAGCGCTAGACCCCAACGTGAGCGGTCCCGCCACCGCGACAGCGCCCCCGAGGAACAGGTCCAGCGCTCCGGGCGCCTGAACGTCTACGGACAGTCCTTCGCCCAGGTCGACGACGTCCTCGACGAAGAGCGCCGTGCGCGCGCGAATCGTGAGCGTGGCGCGGCCAGTGCCAGTGATGCGCGTCAAGTGGAAGCGGCCACACGGCAGCTCCAGCGCGCGTTCGCCTTCGATGTCCTCCATCGCCGTGGCGTCGAGGCCGATGGCCGCGTTGTCATTGTCGAGCACGTGCCGGGCGATGAGGCCGGAAACATCCACCTGCGACGCCGCATCACACGCACAAGGGATGACGGGGTCCACGGGCTCGCGGCGGACCTCGGCCGCGTCCACCGGCCCCAGTACGTGGCCCGCTGGAACCATGAGCACGCCACCGACGCGGAAGGCGGGCAACGCGACATCACCGCGAATGCGGGCGTCTCCCACGACGGTGGCCGAAACTGGGTTGCCGGTCAGCGGGCCACCGCAGTGCAACGCCTCCCCCACGCGGAACGTCTGCCCGAGCTGGGCGCCTCCCGCACCGCCAATCCTCAGCGAGCCGCCCACCGACACCGCGTCATTGGCCGACAGCGCGCCATTCACCCCGACATCGCCCCCCGCGCCTCCTGGCTGATACCTCCCCGAGGTGCCGTGAAAGGCATCCGTTTCGAAGGACGCGCCCAGGGCGAGCCCCTCGCAGGTGCACAGCGCGTGACGGAAGGTTCGCTCCGCCAGACGTCCACTGCACACCTGCGAATCAGTATCTGCATCACCCACGACGATGGGAGGCCCGCGCCCCGCGCAGTACGCCTCCCAGTCCGCAGCCGGCTCGCCGCCATCGGGCCCACCGGCATCCGACGAGGAGCCCGCGTGCCCTGCGTCCGGCGACTGGACGGTGGCCACCAGGTCTCCACGGGTGCAGCTTCCCATCGACGCCGCCAGTAGCACCGCCAACGTCCATCGCCTGCTCATGGCGCGGTGAGTTCCCGAACGCGCGCGCGAGCCGACGGCACGAGCGGTGAATCCGGATGGGTGGAGAGGAACGATTCCAGCGCGCTGCGCTCCGCGTCCCGGTTGCCGAGCACACGGTGCGCTTCGGCGATGCCGTGCTGCGCTTCCTGGTCGAGCACACCGCGCGGCTGGATGCGTAGCGCCGCCTTGAACTGACGCAGGGCGCCTCGCGCGTCCCCCAGGTGCTCCAGTCGAAGCGAGCCCGAGGCGACGCGCGCGACGTATGACGCAAGCGATGATGGCTCGGCGCGAATGACCCGTAGGTAGAGCGCCTCGGCCTCCTTCCACCGCCCCTCGGAACGGAGCCCATTGGCCTTGAGCAAGAGGTCTTCCGGAGCAGCCGACTTCACGGAGGCCGGTGGCGCGCGCGGACGCACCGGCTCGGCCGCTCCCTCGGCTTCAGCGATGGACGCGGCAGGCACGACCGGCGTTTCGGGAGGAGCCTCGTCTGGCACGGCATCCAACCGCGAGGGGGCCGCGTCAATCGCTCCGCTGCCGCTCCGTCGTGACTCCGTGCCCAACCGCGGGAGCCCCGTGAGCGCAGCCGATTCCACCTGCGACGTCGACGCCCGGCTCGGACGCGTGAAGCTCCAGACCGCGGCTGCGGCGGCGCCCGCGACGAGGAGCGCTCCCGCCATCAACCACACGGGAGGCCGCTTACCGCGTGGCCGAGGCGCGGGTGGCGCCACCAACGCGCCTGCCTCCAACGCGGTCAGTACCATCCGCGCCGACCGTTCCCGGGAGATGCGTCGGGCCGGCCCCGCGCCTTCGTCCAACCGCAGGCCCAGCGCGTTCAGGGCGTCATCCCCCTCTTCCCTGCAGTCACTCATCCCCGCTCCTCCCCTCCATCTCCCTCCGCGGTCGCCAGCGAGCGCAGCGCCGTCCGCCCCAAGCGGAGCCGGCTGCGCACCGTCTCGAAGGGAATGCCCAGCTCCGTCGAAATCTCCGGCACGCTCAACTCCAGCACGTGATGCAACACCAGCGCATGCCGCTGCTCATTCGAAAGCCGATCCAGGAGTGTCACCATGTGACGGCGATGAACATACTCGTCCGGCAGGGCATCCTCGGAGGGAACCGCGACCAGCTCCACCGGCGCATCCGCGTGCTGGGCATCCCGGCCTCGGGAGCGCTTCAGCCATGCGAACGTCGTCCGCGCCACCACCCGGTCCGCCCAGGACTGGAAGCGGCCTTCAGCGCGGTACGACGGCAGCCCCCGCACCAGGGCGATGAGTGCCTCCTGGGCAATGTCCTCCACGTCCACATCCCCGCGCACCAGGTAGCGCACGAGGTTGCGAACCCGGGGGAGCAGCTCCATCAACAAAGCGCCGGTTGCCTCTCGCTCGCCCTGGATGGCTGCGTGGATGCGAGGGTCTTCCGCCGCACGACGTGGGTCCGCTGCGTGTGAGCCCGAGCTCCTCATTGCCGCCATGGAGGACGGCACCGGGCCAATCGGGTCATCGGCGCTCACAGAAAAACCACCACCGCCACCCCCAGCCGGGGGCGGACGGCCCAACCCGCACCGCGTGACACGAAGTTTCCGTCGATGGCATAGCGAAGCTCGGGCCGTCCCAGGAGGAACTCCGCGGCCATGCTCGCCTCCAAGGCGACACGCCCCCCCATCCTCCAGCGGGCACGGAGCTCAGGGCCCATGAGCAGGGCTACCATCGTGCCTGGAGGTGCAGCCTCCACCTCCTCCGCCAGCGCTTGCGTCCGGCGGGTGAAGACCACCGCGCCCGCGCCGAGCCCCGCCTCCACGTCCAGTCGCTCCGCCGCCGCCCAGGGCAGCCCCGCCCACACCGACGCCGCATGCTGCCCCAGCGTCAACTCCGTCCGGGCATCGCGAAGCCGGGTCGGCACACTGGCCAGGACTTGCGCTCGCAGCCGCCACCGGCCCGGCTGCAATCCCACGCCCACCACCACCCCCTGATGGCCCGTGCGCGTGTACCCATCCAGCGCGGCATGGCCCCCCAACGTGAGCCACGTCTGGCGCGCTGGGTGCTCCTCTGCAGAAGCCAGCCGCGGGCCCTCGCGAGGTGAGGTCACGCCTTCCCGCGCGGAAGCCGAGCCCCCTTCCTCCGCGAGCGCAACGTCGGCTCCCTTGGTCGAGGGCGTCCTCAGCGTGGCCCCATCGCTGGAGGCCGCATCCTCGATGCGATGCCCCACCACGGTGTCAGCCCCCTCGCCGTTCGACGCATGTCGCGGCAGCGCCAACTCCACCACGTCCCCCAGCGGCGCGCCGGCCTCCACCGCGCGCAGTGCGGAGCGAGCAGCCAGCGCCAGCGCCTCCGCCCCCGTGGACCATTCCAGGGAGCCTGGAGACAGCCCCATCCGCGCGGCCCGGGAGAACAGACGCCGACTGTCGAACTCGGCCACCTGGACGCGAACCTCGCTGCCCTCTCGCACGAACCAGAGGACAGCGCGGGCCTGGTGACGCCCGGCCAGCCGTTCCGCCGCGAGCCATGGGCCCTCGCGAAGTTCTCCGAGCGGCGCTCCGGACGAGACCTCGAAACGCACGGGCAGATCGCTGCTCTGCCCCCGCACTCGCACGAGCAAGGCGGTGTCCTCGTCGGACGCCACCCGGACGACGGCGGTCCACGGCTCGGCGGCCACGGAAGAGCTGGAGAGCGCCACCAGCAGGACGGCTGCCGCGAAGGACATGCGGCAAACCCTAACGCCATGACGCCGGGGAACAGAAGTCCCCCGGCGTATGGCTTCACGACACGCTGACAATGCCTGTCAAAGGCTCAGCCCGGGTCAGCGCAGCTTCCGTGCCAGCGCATCGAGCAGCGAGCCGTCATCACCGCTCAACTCCCAGAACATCGCGCCGCCCAGGTTCTTGTTCAGGATGTAGTCTGCCTTGGCGTTGATGCTCTGCACGTCGTCATACCCAATCCAGATGCCCGTGGCAGGGTTGTAGACGTAGGCCTCCTTCGCCTCCGGGTGGAAGAACTTCGTGTAACCGGAACCGGGGCGCTCGTAGTTGGCTTTGATGTCCTTGAAATCGAACACACCCGTCAGGCCCGACGAGCCGTCATCCCAGGTGCCGCGCGTGGGCACGCCGCTCTGGAACAGGCCGTTGTTCACGTTGGGCACGCTGCCCCAACCCCGGCCGTAGAAGGGCACGCCGACGACAATCTTCGCGGGCGGCACGCCCAGCGCCAGCATCTTCGACACCGAGCCATCCGTGTAGAAGCCCGTGGCCGCGCCCGGGTCACCCGTGACGCGATGGAGCGCCGAGTGGAAGTTGACCGTGCTCTCGAAGGCCCCGTGGTAGTCGTAGGACATCACGTTGATCCAATCGAGCACGTCGGACAGCTTCTTCGTCTCCTGCTTGTTCTCCAGCAGGTCCGGCGACGCGCCCGTGGCGATGGTGAGCAGGTACGGCTTTCCCGTCTGCGTGGTGACGGCGTTGAGCTGGCTGCGGAACTCCTGCATCAGCAGCGTGTAGTTCTGCTTGTCAGCGGGGCTGTTGCTGTTGCCTGGCAGGCCGCCGCCGACCGGGTACTCCCAGTCGATGTCGATGCCGTCGAACACGCCCTCGCCGTTGACGGGGTCCACACCGGGGTACTGGCCACGGATGTAGAGGTCCACACAGGACTTCACGAAGGCCGCGCGCGAGGCAGGCGAGGACGCCACGGTGGAGAAGTGCGTGGACCAGGACCAGCCGCCCACGGAGATGAGCAGCTTCAGGTGCGGGTTCTGCCGCTTCATCTCCTTGAACGCGCGGAAGTTGCCGCGCAGCTGACCAGGGTCCCACTCCCCCTGCCAGCCGCCGCTCTTGTCGATGTCCGCGAACGGGTCGCCGAGGATGCAGCGTCCGTCCCCCGAAATGTTGGAGAACGCGTAGTTGATGTGCGTGAGCTTGGACGGCTGCACGTTGGACACGTGGTAGTTGCGCGCGTAGATGCCCCACGCGGTGAAGTAGCCGACGATGCGCTTCCCTCCTGGCGGCGGCCCACCTGGAATCTCCACGACGACGGTGAGCGTGGTGGTCCCCACGTTGCCCGCGGCGTCGTAAGCGCGCACCGCGTAGACATATGTGCCGTTCTGCTCCCAACCGCTGAAGGCCCGGCTGAACTGCGCGCCGGTGGCGACGACGGCACCGTTCTCCAGAATCTCCACCTGCGTCACGCCCACGTCGTCGGTCGCCGTGGCCGTCAGGCTCAGCGGCCCCGCCGCGCTGATGCGCGAGGCACTGGCACTCAAGCCCACGGTGGGCGCCGTGACGTCCCCGCCCGTGCCCGCGTCCGTTCCGCCACTGCCCGCGTCCGGCTCACCACCGCCCGCGGGCCCCAGGTCCAACCACAGCGCGGCCACCGCCACCGGCGTCCAGTCCGCCTGGGACGTGTGCGGCTGGCGACACTCATAGAGGCGCCCTTGATAGGTGACGCGCGTTCCCACGGAGTACGCGACGCCCACGGCCCACTCCGCGACCAGGGCCGCATCCTGGAACGCCGTCATGTCCCGGCCGTGAGACGACGGCACTTCGGAATCACAGCCAGCCACGGACAAGGCGGTGGCGATCAGGCCAGAGGCCCACCAACTGCGACGCATGCATGTGCTCCTCGCCGCGCTGGACACGTGCCGAGCCCAAGCCCGGAGCAGGCCTGCCCCGGGCTTCTCGACAAGGGTTCCACGCGGCTCGTCTGCGGGTTCACGCAGACAGAGGCCGGCGTCGACTATTTCGGGTTAATACCGGGAAGCTCGCTTTAGCCCGAAGTGGCGGCCTTGCGGGAGAAGGGCATCAGCAGCCGCTCCACAGGGCGGCCTTCCATCAGGTGCTGCTCGACGATGTCCTTCACGTCCTCCACCTTGACGCCGCCATACCAGGTGCCTTCCGGGTAGACGACGACGGCGACACCGAAGCTGCACGTGTCCAGGCATCCCGCCGCGTTGGCGCGCATGCGCCCCTTGAGGCCCCGCTTGTCGAGCTCCGCCTTGAAGGCGGCGCGGACCTCCTCCGCTCCCTTGGAGGCGCAACACCCCTTGGGATTTCCGTCCGGGCGGCGGTTGGTACAGACGAAGACGTGGCGCTGGTAGGGAGGAGCCATGTCCGCCTCCTAACGCGCGTCCGGACCAAAATCGATGGCCGCGTTCACCAACGGACCGCCGACAGGGCTGATCCACCACCCCGGACGGATCAGCACGGTTGCACGCACCCGAGTCGTGCACAGACTCACAGCAAACGTCTCCCAGTGATCACGCTCGCTTGGCTCGAAGTGACAATACATGGCTCGCCATCTGGATTCAGGCACTGCAAAGCATGTGTTGCCAGGGCAGGCGCGGCCCTCTAGATCGGGCGCCCGCGCTGAACGCAGTAGCAGCAGGGCAGGCAGGCAGACACCGGACGCCCACTTCACGGCTGTACACAATTCGTGGTGGGCATGACTTTGACGGATACCATTTGTTGTATCGATAGAATCTTTGACGGAGGTGCTACAGGCGTCTATCCATGGCCTCGTCCGGCAGTCTGGCGGGCATCTCCCAAGAACAGCCGAGGGGCCGGGCGCGCCCCTGCTTCGTCGTCGCGAATCCGCTCTGATGTCACCCGCGTTTCACGTCGGGCTGATCCATCGGATCCATCGGGATCTCGCGACGTTAGCGTTTTGCAAATTTTGCATCAGAACTCACAGTGAACTCGCGGAGGGTGGCGACATGGATAAAGAGCTGAGCTCGAAGTCCACGGTGAACGGGAAGGAGCGGCGCGGCGGGCGCAAGGCGCGCGTGGCGGCGACGGGCTTGACGGTGGAGCGCTTCTTCACGACACCGGGCGTGGATCCCGCGGATGAGCTGGCGTGGGAATACCGCAGCGCCAGCATCACCGGCGAGGATGGCAAGGCCGTCTTCGAGCAGAAGAACATCGAGGTGCCGAAGTCCTGGTCGATGCTGGCGACGAACGTCGTGGCGTCGAAGTACTTCCGCGGCACGCCGGGCACGCCGGAGCGTGAGACGAGCGTGCGCAAGCTGGTGGCGCGTGTGGTGGACACCCTCACCCAGTGGGGTGTGGAAGGTGGCTACTTCACGCGGGACGCGGACCGCGAGGCCTTCCACGCGGAGCTGACCCATCTGCTGCTGCGCCAGAAGGCGTCCTTCAACTCGCCCGTGTGGTTCAACGTTGGCGTGGAGGCGCAGCCCCAGTGCTCCGCGTGTTTCATCAACAGCGTGGAGGACAACATGGACTCCATCCTCACGCTGGCGCGCACGGAGGGGATGCTCTTCAAGTACGGCAGCGGCACGGGCAGCAACCTGTCCACCATCCGCGGCAGCAAGGAGCTGCTGGCGGGCGGTGGCACCGCTTCCGGCCCGGTGTCGTTCATGCGCGGCTTCGACGCCTTCGCCGGTGTCATCAAGAGCGGCGGCAAGACGCGCCGCGCGGCGAAGATGGTCATCCTCAACGCCGAGCACCCGGACATCCTCGAGTTCATCCGCTGCAAGTCGAGCGAGGAGAAGAAGGCCTGGGCGCTCATCGAGGCCGGCTACGACCCGTCCTTCAACGGCGAGGCGTACTCGTCGGTGTTCTTCCAGAACTCGAACAACTCGGTGCGCGTCACCGACGATTTCATGAAGGCGGTGGTGGATGACGCCACCTGGACGACGCGGTCGGTGCGCGATGGCCAGCCGCTGGACACCTACCAGGCGCGTGAGCTGTTCCGGGAGATCTCCGAGGCCGCGCACCTGTGCGGCGACCCGGGCATGCAGTTCGACACCACGGTGAACAGCTGGCACACGTGTTCGACGACGGCGCGCATCAACGCGTCCAATCCCTGCTCGGAGTACATGTTCCTGGACGACTCGGCCTGCAACCTGGCGTCCCTGAACCTGATGCACTTCCGCACCATCGACGGCGACTTCGACGTGACGGCGTTCCGCCACGCGGTCGACATCCTGCTGATGGCGCAGGAGATCATCGTCGGCAACTCGCGCTACCCCACCGAGCGCATCGAGAAGAACAGCCACGACTACCGGCCGCTGGGCCTGGGCTACGCCAACCTGGGCGCGCTGCTGATGGCGTCCGGCCTGCCGTATGATTCGCCCGCGGGCCGCAACTACGCGGGCGCGATTACCTCGCTGATGTGCGGCGAGGCCTACGCGATGAGCGCCCGCCTGGCGGAGAAGCAGGGCCCCTTCGCTGGCTACGCGAAGAACGCGGAGCCGATGCTGGGCGTCATCCGCAAGCACCGCAAGGCCGCGTACCACATCGCCCCGGAGGGTGTGAGCCAGGGCCTGTTCGCCGCGCAGAAGGACGCGTGGGACCGCGCGCTCGCGCTGGGTGAGGAACACGGCTTCCGCAACAGCCAGGTGACGGTGCTGGCCCCCACGGGGACCATTGGCTTCATGATGGACTGCGACACCACCGGCATCGAGCCGGACATCGCGCTCATCAAGTACAAGAAGCTGGTGGGCGGCGGCATGCTGAAGATCGTCAACCAGACGGTGCCGCTGGCGCTGGAGAAGCTGGGTTACCCGCAGACGCAGTCCCAGGACATCATCAGCTACCTGGACAAGCAGGACACCATCGAGGGCGCGCCGCACCTGAAGCCCGAGCACCTCCCGGTGTTCGACTGCGCCTTCAAGCCGGCCCAGGGCGAGCGCAGCATCCACTGGATGGGCCACATCCAGATGATGGAGGCCTGCCAGCCGTTCCTCTCCGGCGCCATCTCCAAGACGGTGAACATGCCGTCGGACGCGACGGTGGAGGACATCGAGAAGGCGTACATGGAGGCGTGGAAGCGCGGCCTCAAGGCCATCGCCGTGTACCGCGACGGGTGCAAGCGGACGCAGCCGCTGAACACGTCGAAGGAGACGGTGAAGGACACGCGCGCCGCCAAGGCCACCATGGCCCCCGAGCCCGTCCCCGCCATCCAGCCGGAGCCCCGCGCGGTCCGCCGGCGCCTGCCGGACGAGCGCCGCTCCATCACGCACAAGTTCTCCATCGGCGGCCACGAGGGCTACCTGACGGTGGGCATGTACGAGGACGGCCTGCCGGGCGAGCTGTTCATCGTCATGGCGAAGGAAGGCTCGGTGGTGAGCGGGCTGATGGACAGCTTCGCCACCAGCGTGTCGCTGGCGCTCCAGTACGGCGTGCCGTTGAAGGTGCTGGTCGACAAGCTCAGCCACACCCGATTCGAGCCCAGCGGCTTCACCGGCAACCCGGACATCCCCATCGCCAAGTCCATCACCGACTACATCTTCCGCTGGCTGGAGCTGAAGTTCCTGCCGAGCGAGGAAGAGGACGCGGTGCTGGACCGGGTGGACGTGCAGCCGAAGCGGGAAGCCCTGCCCGCGCAGACGGCTTCGGTGCAGCGGTCCGACGCCAACGCCTCCAAGCGGTCCACCTGGCTGAATCAGGCGGATGCTCCGCCGTGCCACACCTGCGGCGCCATCATGGTGCGCAGCGGTGCCTGCTACAAATGCAGCAACTGCGGCGCGACCAGCGGCTGCAGCTGAGCGCGACGCGCCGTTCTTGAAGTGAAGAGGGCTCCGGAGCACCTGGCTCCGGAGCCCTTCTTGCGTCTCCCCTCCTCCGGCTCGCGCTCAGGCGCTCCGGGTGGGGAGACGGGAGAAGGCCTCGGAGGCCTTCTGCGCGACGAGGGTGAGTTCATCGAGCGCGGGCGCGGCGATGGGCTCCGCGCCGTGGTCCGCGATGATGAACGCCACCGCCTGGCCCCGGCTCCGGATGGCGATGACGGCCGGTGCGAAGCGCCCTCCCCGCCCAGCGCGGCGAAGATGGCCTCGTCCTGGGGACAGGCTGGTGCGTCGAAGACGCTGGCACCCGCGGACGTCATCGCGGTGTGCAGCAGGGACGGTGCTTCGAGGTCGACCTTGAGTTGGGCGACCGCCGCGCTGTCGCTGCCCGGGCCCCAGGCATGCCCCACCCGCGCGAGGCCGAGGCTTTCGCCCAGGAGGAAGGCGCGCTGGAAGCGGCCCGCGCAGTACGCCAGCACCACCCTGCCGAGCACACCCTGGGTATTCACGACGTCGAGCGCCGACAACACGTGCTCCGCCGTCACGGAAGGGCCACCCATGGGCCCTTCCGTGGCCGCGCTGGCCGCCGCGGCCAGGAGCGTGGTGATGACGTCCGAAGGCTCCGCCGCCGTGGGCTGCCAGGGCTGCTGGATGAAGTCCCACGCCGAGGCCAGAGGCACTTCGGTCGCCGCGGGCGATAGGGCCGGGCCGTCGAGGTCCACACCGCGGTCCGCCCAGGTCGTCTCCGGGACGTGGCCAATGGGGCCCGTGTCATCGCCGCCCTGCCAGCCCACGAACTCCCACGTCGAAGCGAGCTGCATCGGCTCGTCGGATGCGCCGGACAGGTCATCCAGTTCAATGGGCGCCCGGGGCATGGGGGCGACGGGCCGAGTCGTGAATTCGGGTGTCTCGACAGAGGGCGCGGGAGCGCCGCCATGCGCGGCGGGCTCCGGGGCGTCGAGGCTGGCCACGGGGGCAGCAGGGGTGGTGAGCAGCTCGCCATGCTCCGCGACGACGAAGCCGCGTGCCTTGCGCGGCGCCGGGGCATCCTGCGTTGGCACATCCGCGTGCTGGCCTGCTGAAGCATCCTCCGCCGTCGGGTCGGACTCGCTGGCGATGGCCGCCAGGTCCAACTTGAGGCCGAATGGCTGCGTCACCTCGCCGAAGGGCAGCGCGGCCCGTTCGTCCGTGGTGGATGGCATGGCGGCCGGAGCGGACTCGATGGACGGAGTTGGCTCGGTCTCTGTGGTTGCCGCAGCCGCCTCCGCGAAGCCGTCAGGCGCATCGAACAGTGTTACGGCTGTCGGGGCGTCTACCGTGGCAGTCGGCGTCGTCTCCGCAGACGGGCTGACCGCGACTGGCTCCTGCGTGGCCGGTGAGGATGAATCGCTCGTGAGCTCCGAGTTCGCCGCTGCGGTTTCGGTTGCAGCGGATGGCGCCGTGGAATGACCACCGGCATCGGCCACGATGACGGGCTCGGCTGGACGCTGCGCTTCGGCGGGCGTCGTGGAAGCCAACGACGACGCGGCCTCCGCGGATTCTCCCGCGAGGACTGGACCGGAGTGGGCCTGCGGGGCCTCCGGCGGAGCTTCCACACGGGGAGGTTGCTCAGTCCCTTCCGGTTCGGGAATCGAATCCGCGGACGCGACACCGTCGGGCGACGTCGAGCCCGCCACGCTCAAAGCGTCAGCGTTCGGCGACTCAGCTGGAGAGGCGGCCGCGTGCTGTGAGGTCTCAGCATCCGGCCCTGGAGCTGACGCATCCGTCAGCTCGGCGGTCGACGCCACTTCTGCGGCCGGACGAGCGTCAACGCCCGGCAAAGGAACCGCGGAACCTTCCACCTTCGTGGACGACGCGAGGACAGCGTCGGCAGCAACCTCCGTGTCAGACGAGACCGTCGCGGCCTGGCTTGCTGCGCGTCCCAGGGCCAGATTCGTGGGCGACGGAGCGTGCTCACGGTCGAGCGCCGCAGCTGCCGTTTCCACGGTTCCCTGAGGCCCCAACGCCGTCGACGACTCGCCAAGGGCGGACGCTTCGGGCGCCGCATCGTTCACACCGGCAGCATGCGGCTCGGCGTCAACCGAACGAATGCCACTCGAACCACCGGGGACATCCGGCGCGGCAGCAGCAGCAGCATGAGCATCCGAGGTCGAGTTGGCCTCGGTGGTTGCGGCGGGAGTATCAACGCTCGCGCTTGCCACGCCGGAGTCATTCGGCTGGGCAGTAACGACGCTTGCGGCCGATGCATCAACGTTCGCACCTGGCCCCACGGAGTCGTCCGGCTGTGCCAAAACGGCACCGGCCGCCGATTCAGCCAAGGCCGCATTCGCATCACCAGCAACATCCTGCGCGGAGGAAGATGCCCCCGCCGCCAGGTCATCAACGCTTGAGGTGGCGACATTGGCCGCGTCCAACACAGCGGAGGCGGCTCCAGCTTCAACGTCCGGACTTGCCACACGGGCTGCTTCCGACTCAGCGGTAGCCGCGCCTGCTGCCGATGCCTCAACATCTGCGTTCGGTTCGTCGTGAATGGGGCTGGCCGACGGCTCCTCACCCGATTCCACACGGACGTCCGCTGCCGTCACTCCAACGGCTTCGCTTGCGACGCCACCCGATGCCGCACCGGCGCCCTCTGCCGTCACCCCAGCGGCTTCGTCTACTGCCTGCGACCCAACTGCGGCGTCGGTGGCAAGGACCGGCTCAACGACGACCGTGGCATCCGTGCGGTCTGGCGTTTCGGGAGGCACCTCCACGTCCACCGACGACGCACCTTCGGTCGCGACAGGGGGCGCCGACACGATGTCGGGAGCCGTGACGGCAACGGCTTCGACGTCGAACACCACGTCAGAGTCCGTGGGCAACGCCTGCTCGGGAGCCCCACTCGCGTCGACAGCAGACGGCACGTGCTCTTGAGCCGGCACCTCAGCAGGGATGCCAACCCGTTGAGGCACCGCGCCGCGCTCGTCGGGGGACTCTCGTCCTTCAGTCGCGAAGGGAGCAGGCGAGACGCCGTGCCCACGATGAACCGCGGGTGACATTCCGGGAGGAACCGGCATCCGGCTTGAATCGAAGTCCGGCGCCGAGGGAACACCGCTCGGCACCGAAGCCCCCAGGTCTTGCTCGAAGTGGAACGGAGGTTCCGTTCCATCCGCGGCAGCCGAGGACGGGGCAGCGCGAGCTTCCGCTAGAGGCGTCTCGGCTGGCGCATCGGTCCTTGGAGCTTCCGCAGCGGCATTGCCAGGGACTGGCATGTCCGCGTCCACGGGCCGTGCATCCCCCAGTGACGCGGGAGGCGGCATCGCTCCGGGAGGCGTCATCCCCTTGGGGAGCTGCGACGGCATGCCCGCTGGATGCGCAGCGACCACGCCTGAAGGCGGCGTCGGGGACACCTGCGCGGGCGGTCCGCTCGACGGGCCCCGCGCCATTCCCGGCGTGGGCGCACCCTGCACGGCCACAGGCGCGCCACCTGCGGCCGTAGGTACGGGCAATGTGCCCGGAGGCATCTGTCCGTGAGGCGAGTGAGGACGGGGCATCCCCGGCCCGGCAACGGCCCGAGCCCCAGCAGTCATCTCCGGAGGCAGTGCTCCGAGAGCCACGGGGGCCCGGGGCACCCCGTGCACGGACGGAGGCGGTGCGCCCATCATTCCCGATGGCACCGCCCCGAGGGGCACGGGGGCATGGGGCCCCGCGTGCGCAGCCGCAGGCGGTGCGCCCGTCATTCCTGGCGGCATCGCCCCGTGAGGCCCGGGAGCATGGGGCCCCCTGTGCGCAGTCGCAGGCGGTGCGCCCGTCACTCCCGGTGGCATCGTCCCGTGAGGTCCGGGAGCCTGGGGCCCCCTGTGCGCAGTCGCAGGCGGTGCGCCCGTCATTCCCGGTGGCATCGCCCCGCGAGCCCCCGGCACCGCAGGCAGTCCCGGCGACGACGGCGGTCGCGCGCCCATCATCCCCGGAGGCACCGGCCCGTGAGGCACAGGCAGGCCCGGCGCAGGTGGCGGCCGTGCTCCCATCCCCGCAGGCACCGGCCCATGCGACCCTGGCAATCCGGACGCGGGCGGAGGCCGTGCTCCCATCATTCCCGGTGGCACCGGCCCTCCATGAGGCCCGGGCATCGCAGGCAGGCCCGACGACGAGGGGCGTGCTCCCACCATTCCCGGTGACACCGGTCCATGAGGCCCCGGCACCGCGGGCAGGCCCGTCGCGGACGGCGGACGATGTCCCATCATCCCGGGAGGAACCGGCCCGTGTGGCCCGGGCGCGGGAGGAGGCCGTGCTCCCATCGTTCCCGGCGGCACCGACCCATGAGGCCCCGGCACGGCGGGCAAGCCCGTCGCGGACGGCGGGCGATGTCCCATCATCCCGGGAGGAACTGGCCCAGCAGGCCCGGACGCGCCACCCGCCATGCCAGGAGGTCCCGACACCGCAGGCAGTCCCGTCGCGGACGGAGGCCGATGCCCCATCATTCCTGGAGGCACCGGGGCACCCGCCCCAACCATCGCCGGAGGCGGTGCGCCCATCGTCCCCGGAGACACCGGCCCATGAGGCCCCGACACTGCCGGTACACCCGTCATGGACGGAGGCCGTGCGCCCGCCATGCCTGGCGGCACCCGACCGTGTGGCCCAGGAACCGCGGGCAGTCCCGTCGCGGACGGAGGACGTACCGCCATCATCCCTGGTGGAACAGCCATCCCTGCGGGCGCGGACGACGGCGATGCGCCCAGCATCCCCGGAGGAACCTGCGGACCAGCAGTCCCCACGCCCGGCGCGCCATGCACCGCAGGCAGTCCCGTCGCTGAGGGCGACCGAACCCCGGCCCCCTGCTGCGGCATCGACGCCCCCGGCCCAGACGGCGCGCCCACCATGCCCGGCGGTCCCGCCACCGCCTGAAGCCCAGGAGACGACGGAGGCCGAGCCCCCACCATCCCCGGAGGCACCGGAGCGCCCGGATGCGCCGATGGCCGCGAGAGCATCCCAGGACGAATACCCATCCCCTCGCCCGCCCCCGAAGCCCCTGAGCCGGCGCCCCGGGCTCCGAAGAAGCGGCGTCCATCGGAGGAAACGGAGGCCGAGTCGGCACACCCTGCCGCGACGCCAACCCAGGCGGCTGCGTCCCTCCACCGGCCCCTGCGGAGCCACCGGGATGGCCGAGGCCACAGCAACGCCTTGCGCGGGAACACCCCCATCGAAATCCTCGGGCACAGCCGCCACGTCCTCGACGACCTCGCCCTCCTCCAGCACCTCCCCTTCCTCCAGGAGGTCAATCTCCTCCGCGGGCGCCTGCTCCAGCGCGAACGGAGGCGGCGCGACGGCACGCGGCGTCTCCGTCGGCGTGAGTCGCGGCGGCGAGGCAGGCCGCGCCCCGCCCCCACTGGCGTCAGCGTCGGAGGCACGGGCACCTCGGGCGTCACCGCCCGCATCCCGCCGTCCTCCCCGAAATCAATCCTCGCCACCGGAGGCGCGGACGACGGCAGCGGGTCCAACGGATGCGAGCTCCCCGACACGGCCGGCGCCCACCGGCCCGAGCCGGAATCCTCGGGCTCCGTGTCCGGGTCATCGCCGCTCAAGTACTGCCCGGGCGCGAGCCCACCGAACATCCCTTCCGCCTCGGGCTCCGCTCTCACGGGCGCGGGAGGCGGAGGCGTCATGCTCAGCGCGGCGGGCATCGAAGGGAGCGTCACGGCCGCGGTCCGCTGCGGACGCTTCGTCGAGGCCATCTGGATGAAACGCGTCTCGCGCTTGATGCCGTAGCGAAGCTCCTGGAACTGGAACAGCCGCAGCTCCGGCGTGACGTACGGAACGATGCGCAGACCGGTGATGAACCCCAGCGCATCCGCGTGCTCGATTTCCAGCGGGCTGGCCATGGCCACCTTGAGCCGCCGGCCTTCCTGCTCCAGCGGGAAGGCCTGGTGCTTCTCCGCCATCGCAGCGGGAAGCAGTTGCAGCACCGCGTCCGGTGCCGCCACGAAGTCCGCTTCCTGCGCCACCGGGTAGCGGCACATCTCCCCCAGCACCATGGCCAGGGTATCGATGTCGAGGATGTCCAGCTCGACAAGGTTGGAGCCCAACCTTCCGCCGTAGATGAGCTGGGCCCGGAGGGCTTCGTCGAGCTGCGCCTGCGTGATGAGGCCCTTGCGGACCAGGATCGCTCCGAGCTTTTCGGCCATGTCCGGCCGATTCTAGACGCCTTCTCAGCGACTGAGACGCCCCTCCCACCGCGTGGCCGCTGCATGCCAGCCAGGCCGCACGACCGGCGCCACAGGCACCTGCGCCGAGTGAAACCAAGGCCCGGGTCCAAACCCCACGCCGCAACGGAAAACAAACACTCACCGTGAAGCAGAAAATCTCCAACCACACCGTCCAGCCACAGAACCCATGGCAATCACACGGAATTGCCAGTTTCTCAGGATATAACTGGGAGTGCAGTCAAACCCGCCAAGGCTTCACTCCGAGGAGAATCGATGAAACGCATCCGACTCGCATGTCTTGTCACGGCGCTGGTCACGGGGGCGCCGGCGGCGCTGGCCTCCGCTGAGGTCTGCCAGCAGGAAGAAGTTTCCTCTTCGTCACAGCGGCTCACGAAGGTGGGCGAGGACGTCTTCCGTCGCTTCGAGACGACCCACCCCTACGCCACCACGCAGATTCGCGCCTCCGACGGCCCCATCCACACGGACGTCATCACCCACGCTGGCGCGGCGTACATCGCGCCCCACTTCGAGCGGCTCGACCTGGAGGATGGCGACTTCGTCGTGGTGCGCTCGCCGGACAACTCCCGGTCGTGGCGCTACGACAACTCGCACCCGGGTGCGCGCAGTGGCTTCTGGGCCATCCACATTGCCGGTGAGACGGCCATCATCGAGCTGCACAGCCGCGACGGCGTCAACCGCCGCGGCATCCTCAACAAGCACGGCTACTCCATCGACCGGTACGCCCGGGGCTACACCAACGAGGAGATGGGCGTGTCGAACGACAAGGCGCTGTGCGGCCCGGACGACACGCAGTGGGCGCCCTGCTATGCCTCCAGCGACCCCACCCTCTACGGCCGCGCTCGTCCAGTGGCGCGCCTGCTCATCAACGGCTCCGGTGCGTGCACGGGCTGGCTCGTGGGCAGCCAGGGCCACCTGATGACCAACCAGCACTGCGTCGGTACGGCGAGCGAAGCGCAGAACACCCAGTACGAGTTCATGGCGGAAGGCGCGAGCTGTTCGACGAGCTGCGCGAGCTGGTTCGGCTGTCCGGGCAACGTCATCCCGGGCGGCACGCTGGTGAAGGTGGACGCGCCGCGTGACTACGCGCTCATCCAGTTGTCCCAGAACCCGGTGAACACCTACGGCTACCTCCAGCTGCGCTCGTCCGGCGCCGTGGTGAACGAGCGCATCTACCTGCCGCAGCACCCGGCCGGCCACGGCAAGAAGATCGCCGTGCACTCCACGCATGCCCGGGACGAGTCCGGCTTCGCGGAGATCTACAGCCGCAACGAGGCCTCCTGCCAGTCCGGTGGCCCCAACGACATCGGCTACTACGCGGACACGCAGGGCGGCTCCTCCGGCTCGCCCGTCATCGGCCATTCGGACAACCTGGTGGTGGCCCTGCACCACTGCGCCAACTGCCCCAACCGCGGCGTGCCCATCGAAGCGGTCATCAGCCACCTGGGCACCAGCCTGCCCCAGTGCGCGCTGCCCGCCGCCGACTGCCCCAACCCCGGCGGCAACGGTGAGCCGCCGCCGCCCCTCCTCCGCCGCCCCCGCCGCCGGAGAACTCGTTCGACTACAGCGCCAGCAACACCAACAGCGCGCAGCAGAACACCACCAACCACGTCATCCCGCTGACCGCGGGCCAGACGCTCACCGTCGCGACGTGCGGCCTCACGGGGACGCAGTTCACCGGTGACACGTGGCTGCGCCTGCGCAACCCCGCCGGCACCGAGGTGGCCACCAACGACGACTCCTGCGGCGGCCGTGGCTCCAGCATCACCTTCACCGCCACCACCGCCGGCAACCACGAGGTTCGCGCCGGCTGCTACTCCACCGGGAGCTGCACCGGCCGCGTCGTGTGGGAAATCTCCGGCGGCTCCGGCAGCCCCACCAGCGGGAGCTTCAACTTCAGCGCCAGCAACACCAATAGCGCGCAGCAGAACACCACCAACAGCGACGTCGCCATCGCCGCGGGCAAGAGCATCACCGTGGCCACCTGCGGCGTGACGGGCGCGACCTTCACGGGCGACACCTACCTGCGCCTCTTCAACGGCGCCACGCAGGCGGCGGTCAACGACGACGCGTGCGGCGGCCGTGGCTCCAGCCTGACGTACACCTCGTCCACGGCCACCACCCTGCAGATTCGCGCGGGCTGCTATTCCAGCGGGAGCTGCACCGGCACCGTGGTCTGGAGCATCCAGTAGTCCCCACGCAGCGGCGTTGAACCCCCGGGCCCGGGCCGTGGCGAGCGCCACCGCCCGGGCTCGCGGCGTCAGTAGGCGTTCTTCGATAGGAAGCCGCCCAGCGCCGTGCGCACGAGAATCTTCAGGTCCATCAGCAGCGACCAGTTCTCGATGTAGTACAGGTCGTACTCGATGCGCTTCTCGATGCACGTCTGGCCGCGCAGGCCGTTGATTTGCGCCCAGCCGGTGATGCCCGCCTTCACCTTGTGCCGCAGGTGGTAGCGCGGAATCTGCCGCTTGAACTCCTCGATGAAGACAGGGCGCTCCGGGCGCGGACCCACCAGGCTCATGTCGCCGCGCAGGACGTTGAAAAACTGAGGGAGCTCATCCAGGGAGTACTTCCGCAGGAACGTGCCAATCACCGTGCGCCGCGGGTCGTCCGGGCAGGCCATCATCGCGCCGCTGTGCTCGGCGTCGATGCACATGGTGCGGAACTTGAGGATGGGGAAGGTGCGCCCATCCATGCCCATGCGCTCCTGGCGGTAGAGCATGGGCCCACGGCTGGTGAGCCGCACCGCCAGCGCGGTGGCAGCCATGAGCGGCGCGGTGATGAGGATGGCCAGCAACGAGAAGAGGATGTCGAAGGCCCGCTTGGCCACCCGGCTCCAGCCCTCCATCGGGTCGCCCTGGAGACGGATGATGGGCAACCCACCGAACTCCTCCAGGCCACCATAGAGGGTGATGTACTGGTACAGGTCCGGCACCACGCGCACGTCCACGGTGCGCAGGGCCAGCTTGTCCATCAGCGCCTTGACGTGGGCGTGGCCCTCCAGCGGCAGCGCGAGGATGACCTGGTCCACCGGGTGCGAATCCAGCACCTCGTTCACCTGGTCCACGAGCCCGATGACGCGCACGTCATTCACGTACTGGCCCACCTTCTCCGGGTGCAGCGTCAGCACGCCCATCACCCGGAAGCCCAGCTCGCGGTGGTGCTCCACCGTCTCGATGACCCGCTGCCCCAGGTCCCCCGCGCCGATGACGAGGATGGACTTGAGGTTGTGGCCCCGGCGCCGGATTTCACTCACCAGATAGCGCGTCACCAGCCGGCTGCATGTCACCAGCGCGAACGCATAGACGATGAAGATGGCCAGCGTGAGGCGCGAGTAGCGCTCGCGCACGAAGTACGTCACCGCCACGAGGATGAGCGCCGCGGTGATGGTGGACTTGAATACCTCGAACACCTCGCCCGTATTCGTCCGGGAACGGTTGGTGCCGTACAGGCGTGACTGGTGGAACGTCACCGGGAAGATGACGAGCACCATCAGCAGCGAAAAGAACGAGTCCGTCCAGGGAGGAATCCCCTCCGTGACGGGCACGATGCCGGAGAAGCGCGTGGCGTACGCGAGGACGAATGCCAGCGCGAGCATCACCATGTCGGCGACGACTTTGATTGACGTGTAGAAACGCTGGAGACGACTGAACACCGAAGTACTCCTGTGGCGTAATCAACGGGTGGCCACCCCGGTGCAAGACTCGCGCCCTCTTCATCCGGACACGCGTCTTGCCCATCACCGTTTGATAGCCGCGCTTGCTAGCACGAAAAAATTTGTGAAAACAATGGGTTGCGGTGGCCCCGCCCCCCCAGCCAGGGGTGGTGTCCACCTGTTGCCCACAAAAGACCAAGACAGGAGCGACAGCGAAGTCACAGTCCCGCTGCGGGGCCTGGGGAATCTGGCAACACCTCCCCCAGCACCGAGTGAATCTCTCGAAGAATGGCACTTTGGAAATGCGCGCGACCGAAGCGCTCGGCCTGCGCGCGAGCGGCTTCAGGCCGAAAGCCTGCTTCCCATTCGTCGAACCGGCGCACGGCGGCCGCGAGCGATTCCGGCGTCTGTTCTGAGAAGAACATTCCCGTCTGCGCCGTCACCGTCTCGAGCGCGCCGCCCTTCCCGTAGGCGATGACGGGCCGGCCCGCCGCCTGGGATTCCAGCGGGGTGATGCCGAAATCCTCCTCGGGCGTGAAGATGAGCGCGCGAGCGTCTCGGTACAGCGCCGGAAGCGACGCATCCAAGACGTTGCCAAGGAAGCGGATATTTTCAGGCAGGTTTCCGGCGCCCAGGCGCGCGGCCTCCTGGCCCGCGCCCACCACCCAGAGCGGTGCATCCAGGCTTCGGAACGCCTCCAACGCCACGTCCAATCGCTTGTACGGCGCGAAGGCCCCCAGCCAGAGGAAGTAGCCTCCCTGGCCTCCGCCCTCTAGAGGGACCTGGGCGAAGCGCTCCAGGGAGACGGGCGGGTGGATGACCGACGCCTCCCGGCCCCAGAAGCGCTGCACCTTGGTAGCGATGTGTCGGCTGTTGGCGATGAAACGATCGACCCCCGCCGCCGTCCGGCGGTCCCACCGGCGCAGCCAGGGCCGGACGGCATGGGCCGCCGCGCGCACCGGGAGGCCCGTGCGTCCGGGTCCGAAATAGTCGTCGAACAAGTCCCACATGTACCGCATGGGCGCGTGCACGTAGCTCAGGTGCGGCGTGCCCCGCGGCGTGCGCAGGCCCTTGGCCACGCAGTGGCTGGAGGAGAGGACCAGGTCGTACTTCCCCTGGAGTTGGAGGGACTCGATGGCCTTCGGCATCAGCGGCAGGAAGTGCCGGTAGCGCGCGTGGATGCCGGGGATGTGCTGAAGGAAGGACGTGAAGATGCGGCGGGACTCGATGGCCGGCGACTGGGAGCCCGGCTTGTGGATGAGCGTATAGATGTCCGCGTCCGGCAGGACTTCGCAGAGGGCATCAAGGACGCGCTCACCCCCTCGGTGGGTAACGAGCCAATCGTGGACCAGGGCAACCTTCACGGCACGGCTTCTAGCACTGGGTGCGCGCGGCGCGGCAAGCGTCGATGAGGCCCCGCGTGCCCGCCCGCCCCCATGGAGGCCGCGCGTGTGGTACGCGGGGGCCGTGGCCCACGTCCTCCTCGACCTGCGCATGGTGCGCGGCCGGCTGCATGGGATTGCCCGTTACGCCCTGGAGCTGGCGCGGCGGATGCCCGTGCTCGCGCCCGACCTGCACTTCTCCGCGTTGGTGCCCCCGAAGGGCTCGCGCCCGACCTGGGTGAGCTGACGCCGCGCATGCCGCTGCACCGCGCGCTGGCCGGGTTTCTGTCGCCCCTCGAGCAGCCGGCGCTGGCGGCGGACCTGGTGAAGCTGGCGCCGGATGCATTCCACGCCACGTCCTTCTCGCTGCCCCTCTTCTGGAACGGGCGGCTGGTGGCCACGCTCCACGACGCCAATCACCTGGCGCTGGCGGACCAGTACACGCCGGCCCAGTCCATCTACTACCGTGTGGTGGTGGGCCCTCGCGCGAAGCGGGCCACCGCGCTGGTGACGGTGTCCGAGTTCTCGCGCGACGAGCTCGCGAAGCACCTCAAGCTGTCGCCCTACCGCCTCCAGGTGATTCACAACGGGGTGGATGCCAACTTCCAGCCGCCGACCCAGGCCGAGGCCGCCGCGTTCCGCGAACGGTACGAGCTGCCAGCGCGCTACGTGGCGGCGGTGGGCAACGCCAAGCGCTTCAAGAACCTGGCGCTGCTGAAGGATTTCGCCGGGGAGCTGCCGGTGCCCGTGGTGCTGCTGGCGGGCAAGGGCGCGGTGGCGCACGAGCTGAGGCTCCACGAGAACGTGGTCGATTTGGAGGAGCTGCCCGAGGACCAGATGCCGCTGTTCTACGGCGCGGCGGCGGCGCTGCTGCTGCCCTCTCGCTACGAAGGCTTCGGGCTGCCGGCCCTGGAGGCCATGGGCGCGGGCTGCCCGGTGCTGGCGTCGGATACGACGGCCCTGCCCGAGGTCGTGGGCAACGCGGCGTTGAGGCTCTCCCCGGACGACGCGGTGGCGTGGCGTGAAGCGACGCTGCGCGTGCTTCGCGACGACGCGCTGCGCCGGGAGCTGGTGGAGCTGGGCCGGGAGCGCGTGGCGCGCTTCACCTGGGACGACTGTGCCCGGCGCACCCTGGCCGTCTACCGCCGCGTGCTGGAGTCCCCGGCGCCTGGAGGCTCGCGCGGGACGCCTCGCCGCTAGGGCGTGGGCCTGGACGCGCCTTCCATCTCCAGGAGTCCCTGACGGGCCTCCCGGCCGCGCAGGCGTTCACTGCCCTCGCACAGCCCCAGCCCCCAGATGAGCGAGAAGGACAGGTACACGCTGGAGTGGAACGGCAGGTAGTGCACCAGCGCGAGGATGTGGAAGCCCACCCAGGACAGCAGGGCGCCCGTGGCCGCGATGGAGCCCTGACGATAGCGCCGGATGAGCGCGCGCCCCAGCAGGCCGTGCATCGCCAGCATCAGCAACAGCCCCACGAGGCCCGTCTCCGCCCACACCGTCAGCCAGAGGTTGTGCGAATCGGTGGCCAGCAGGTCGGTGATGCCCGTCTCGTCCTGCGTGGCCAGGGCCGCCGGCTTGTGATTGCCGAAGCCCACACCCGTCAGCGGGTATTCACGTACCAGGCTCCAGCCCACGGCCATGGCGTGCTCGCGCTCTCCGCCGTAGATGTTGCCCAGCGCCTTCTCCATTCGCGTGCGCCAGGCCGGGCTCATGGAGACGACGGCCACCAGCGCGAACAGGAGCGCCAACCCCATCTTCCGCGCGGAGCCCTGGACCAGCAGCAGCAACGCCACAACGCTCACGAGCAACGCCGCGCCCAGCGCCGCGCGCGCGAAGGCGTTGTAGATGGAGATGAGCATCCCCATCACCACCGCCCCCGCCAGGATGCGCCGCCGCGCCTGGTCCGCGCTGCCCAGCACCGACAGCGCGGGACCGAGCGCCGCGATGGCGCCGTGCGCGAAGCGAAGCCGGTGGGAGAAGAAGCCACCCGCCGCGTAGCGCGGAGACTCCTCGGTGCCGAAGTTCTCGTGCAGTCGCCCCAGGTTGAGCTTGAGGAAGGAGGGCAGCTCCACGGACCAGCGCACCCGGTTCTGGAACATGCCCAACAGCGCGGCCAGCAGCCACCCTCCCGCGAGGACGCCCGCCAGCAGCAGCCACGGCACGCCCATGGCGCCAATGCACGCGGCCGCGGCGCCCGCCACCGAGTCCAGCACCTGGCCGTACCGCGCGCCGCGCGGCCACGACTCCGCCGCGCCCGTCAGCAGCGCCACCGCGGGCGACGCCGCCTGCCACAGGCACAGCACCCCACTGGCCCCGACATAGGCGCGCACGTCCGGCGCCAGGCGGAGCCGCCCTCGCACCAGCAGAATCAACGCCAGCAACACCGCCGCGCCCGTCGCCACCTGGAGGACGACCTCCGCCAGCACCAGGCCCACGGTCCACAGCACGAGCACGGCGTTGATGGCGCGGCGCCAGCGCAGGTCCAGCGGAAGCTCGGACGCGGTTCCCATGAGCGCGGACACGCTATCTCACCAGCAGCGAACGCCGCGGCAGGTGCAACCGGCCCTCACGCTGCAACCACACGGCGCCCGCGATGAGGCCCAGCAGCACGGTGGGCGTCCACGCGGCGACGCCAGGAGACAACCGCTCCGTGAGCACCAGGGTCCGGCACACCATCATCAAGCCCCACATCGCCACCGCTGTCAGCAGGCCCTCGATGATGGCGGCCGTGAGGTGCCCTCGCCGGTTGGCGCGCAGGGCCAGCCCCACCCCCAGCAGCGCCGCGGGGAACGCCGCCATCGGGTAGGCGAAGCGGTTGTGCAGGGCCAGCTCGAACTGCTTCGTCGCCGGCCCACGTCGCGGCGCGCGGCAATCTGCTCGCGCAGCTCGGACGCCCGCATCTGCTCCGGACGCCCCGGCCGGATGCGGAACGCGGTGACGGCCACGCCCAGGTCGTACTCCGCTTCCGGGAGCTGCCGTACGGACGTCTTCCCCTCGCCGTCGAAGGTGCGCTCCACCACGTCCGTCAGGCGCCAGCGCATGCCCTCCACCGGGAACATGCCGGATGCGTCCAGGCGCCGCTGGAGGTCGAAGGACTCCGTCACCGTGAAGACGGACACGTCCTGGAAGCCCTCCTGCGCGCTGCCGCCCCGGAGGAAGAAGATGTTGTCCCCACGCCGGAACCACTGCTTCGGCGTGTAGTAGAAGCGCCAGTCGCCCCACTTGTTGAAGCGCTGGGTGGTGATTTCGTCCACGCGCCGGCCGGAGTACGTCGCCACCCGCTCGTCGAAGGCCACCAGGCCCACGCAGGCCACGAACGATGCCACGAGGATGGGCAGGTACAGCGCGGACGGGCCGAAGGTCAGCGCCCGGATGGCCGTCACCTCGCCCTGCTTGCGCAGCGCGGACACCGTGGTGCCCGCCGCCAGCAGCAGCGCCGCCGGCCCCAGTTGCTGCACCGACATCATCGCCTTGTAGAAGTAGAGCTCCGCCGCGTCCCACACCCAGCCCGGGCCCGTGTACAGCTTCGCGCGGTCCACGAAGTCCACCACCACGAACACCAGCACCAGGCCCCCGAGGATGCCCAGGGCGAAGCGCAGGTACGTGCGCAGCACGTAGATGAAGAGCGTCCCCCTCACTTGACCGTCCCCGAGCGGCTCACCCGGTACAGGGCCACCAGCCCCACCGCGACGAACACCAGATTGGCCATCTGCCCCGCCAGCCCCACGGGCAGCTGGCCCTTCTGCCCCATCTGCTCGAAGACGCGGCTCAGCAGGTAGTAGAGGACGTAGCCCCCCAACGTCAGCAGGTAGCCCCACGCCCGGCCCGACTGGCGCCGGCCCATGGCCAGCGGCGTGCCCAGCAGCGCGAAGGCGATGGGCGCCAGCGCGTTCCCCAGCCGGCTGTGCAGCGCCATCCGGTACATGCGCGCATCCTCGCCCTGCGCTTCCGCCTCGCGCGCCGCCTCCATCAGTTCGCCGGGCGTCAGCTCCTCGCGGGAGAAGGAGAAGCGGCTGCGCTTGCCCATGGAAGCGCCCACGCCCACGCTGATTTCGGCCTGGTCGAACCGGATGATGCTGTACTCCTCCGTCTCGCGGCCCGCGGAGCGGTGCACCTCCCCCGCCTCCAGCGCGAAGCGCAGCACCTCGCCGCTGGTGGACGTGCCCACCTGCCCCCGCTGCGCCAGCACCAGCAGCGGCGAATTCGCCTCCCGGTCGTCATGCAGGAGCACGTTGGTCCACTTCCCGTCCGCGGACACCTGCTCCGCGTACAGCGTCAAGTTGCTGAGGTCCTCGTAGAAGACGCCGGACTTCACGTCGCCCACGGCGTTCTTCCGGATGACCTCGCTCACCAGCACCTTCAAGCCCGACAGGCCCCAGGGCTGCACCGTGGAGGTGATGACCAGCATCAGCACGCTGAGCGCCACCGCGATGCCCATTGGCGCGGCCAGCAGGCGCACCGGCCCGATGCCCAGCGCCTGGAGCGCGACCAGTTCCCGGTCCTCGCCCAGCCGCCCCAGCCCCAGGAGGATGGCCAGGAGGAAGGCGATGGGCAGCGCCATCATCAGGAAGTGCGGCGCCAGGTACGCCAGCAGCCGCGCCATGTCCACCAGCGTCACCGACGAGCCCAGCAGCACGTCGGTGCCCCGCAGGAACTGCATGACGAAGAGCAGCAGGAACATGAACGCCACCCACACGCCGAGCGGGACCAGCAGCTCCCCGAGCAGGTAGCGCGAAAGGCGGTTCACGGGGCGGCCTTCATCCCTCGCGCGCCGATGTCCCGGCGGAAGTGCATGCCCTCGAAGCGCACGGCCGCCACCGCCGCGTAGGCCCGCTCACGCGCCTGCGCCAGGTCCTCGCCCCGCGCGCACACCGTCAGCACCCGGCCTCCGGCCGTCACGATGCCGCCGTCGCGCGCCTCCGTGCCCGCCAGGAACACCGTGGCGTCGGGTGGCACCGCGTCCAGCCCTTCAATCCGCTGGCCCTTCTCCGGCGCGTCCGGATAGCCCCGCGCCGCCAGCACCACGCCCACCGAGGCACCAGGCGCGGACACCAGCGTCCGCGGCGCGAGCGTGCCTCGGGCACACGCGACCAGCAACGGCAGCAGGTCCTCCCCCAGTTGCATCATCAACACCTGCGTCTCCGGGTCACCGAAGCGCGCGTTGAACTCCAGCACCTTCGGGCCGCCGCGCGTGAGCATCAACCCCGCATACAGCACGCCCCGGAAGGGAATTCCGCGCCGGCGCAATACGGCCAGCGTCGGGGCGACCACGCGCTCGCCCACCTCGGCGAGCTGCGCGGCGGACAGGAAAGGCGCGGGGCTGTACGCGCCCATGCCACCGGTGTTCGGCCCGGTGTCACCTTCGCCCACGCGCTTGTGGTCCTGGGACAAGGGAAGCATGGCGTAGCGCTCGCCGTCACACAGCGCCATCGCGGACACCTCTTCTCCTCCAGCAACTCCTCCAGGACCATCGTCTGGCCCGCCACGCCCATGGCCCCCACGGCGCGCACCGCCGCGCGCGCGGCCTCCACGTCGTGGGCGACGATGACGCCCTTGCCCGCCGCCGGCCATCCGCCTTGACGACGATGCGACCCTGCGCCACCGCGTAGGCTTCCGCCGCCGCCATGTCGGTGAAGGTCTGGAAGGCGGCGGTGGGCACACCGGCCTCGGCCATGATTTCCTTCGCGAAGGCCTTGGACCCTTCGATGCGCGCGCCCGCCGCCACGGGCCCGAAGCAGGCGATGCCCGCGTCGGCCAGCGCGTCAGCGACTCCCGCGACCAGCGGCGCCTCTGGCCCCACCACCACCAGGTCCACCGCCTCGCGCTTCGCGAACGCGGCGACTTCCTCCGGAGCATCCGCGCGCAGGGCCACGTTGGTGCCCAGCTTCGCCGTGCCCGGATTGCCCGGACCGCACAGGAGCTGGGTCAACAAGGGGCTCTGTGACAGCTTCCACGCGAGCGCATGCTCACGGCCACCGGAACCGAGCAGCAGGACCTTCACATCCACCTCACCGTTCCAACAGGTAGAGCATCCGCTTCGCGGGGAGGTATGCCGGATCCAACCCCACCACCTTCACCAGGGTGTCTCGCGCCACGTCCTTGCCCCGGGCCGACTCCAACTGCGCCAGTCGCGCCTGCGCCGATAGCAGCGTGGGCGCCAGGGCCAGCGCGTCCCGCAGCGCGCGCTTGGCCGGCTCCACCTGCCGGGCCTCCGCCAACGCCAGGCCGTGCGCCAGATGCGACACCGGCATCTGCCGCCCCGCCGCCGCGGAGCGTTCGCCCAGGCGCCGGGCGTCCGCAATAGCACCTCGCTGTAGCGCGATGAGCGAGCGGTAGGCCAGGGCCCCCGCGTTGTTCGCGTCCACCTCCAACACACTGCGCAGGTGACGCTCGGCCGCGTCGAACTGGTGCTGGTGGAAACGCAGCAGGCCCTCATACAACAGTGGGGACGGATCCTCCGGTCCCTCGGACAGCGCGAGGATGGCCCCCTCCACGCCCTCCACCGTCTCGCGCGGGCGCAGCCAGTAGGCGGACGTCGCGGGCCGCGGCTCCAGCCGGAGCGGATCCGATTGCAGCGCATGGTGCAGCGCTCGGAAGGCATCGTCCCGTCGCTTCGCGCTCGCCGCGGCGACGCCCGCCAGCAGTTGCGCGTCCAGCCGCCGCGCGTCCAGCTTCACCGCTGCCTGGAATGCCTCCAGCGCCTCCAGCGGCTTCTTCTCCAGGAGCAGCAGCCGGCCTTCGAGCACCTTCTCCAGCGCGCCGTCCTCCAGTTGCCCGCGGAAGCCCGGCAGATGGGTCCGTGCCATCTCCGCGTCGCGGCGGCCCAGGGCCACCAGGAAGAGCTGGAGGTGCGCCTCCGGCAGTCCCTTCACGAGCTGCAGGGCCTCTTCCGCCGACTTCACCGCCGCGTCCTGACTGCCCGCGGTGCGCTCCGCGGCCGCCGGTGCACCAGCACCTCGGCCACCTCGGGCCCGTCGTAGCGCGCCCGGTTCTTCATCAGCGCGCGCAAGTCCCGCACCGCGCCCGCGGCGTTGCCTTCCGCCTGGTAGCGCAGCATCGCCAGCGGCAACAGCGCGCGCAGTTCGCCGGGCTCCGCCTTCACCCGGGCCTCGTACAACTTGCGCGCCTCCGCGGGCTCACCCACCTCCTGGTAGATGCGGGCGGTGAGCGCCAGGCTCTCCCAGTCCTTCGGGCTCGCCTCCAGCCGCTTGCGCAGCGTGTCCAGCGCGGCGGAGTACTCACCGCCCGACACATGCGCGAGCGCGCGGTAGTAGTGCAGCCGCTTGATGTCCGGCGACAGCTTCTGCGCGGAGTCGAAGTGGCTGCGAGCCAGCTCGCGGGACGACGACAGCCACGTGCGGCCCAGCACCAGGTGCGCTTCGGCCTTCTGCGCGTCGGGGAGCTCCGCGCGGGCCAGCAACTCCTCCGCGAGCGGGCGCGCCTGCTCGGGCTGACCGGAGCGGGCCAGCAAGAGGTTCGCGTGCGCCAACAGCAACGGCGCCGTGCGGCCGGACCGCGACTCCGCCGCCGACAGCAGCGCCCGGGCCTCCTGGAACGTCGCGTCGTCCATGCGCGCACCGCGTCCCAGCGCCAGCGCCTGGACGTAGCCCGCGATGGCGGCGTCGCTGGTCGGATCCAACACCAGCGCCTGCTGGAAGGACTCCTCCGCCTCCGCGTACGCGAAGCGCTCGTCACGGGCGAGCTGCTGCTGCCCCTGCGCGAGCCGTTCCGCGCTGGTGCCCGGAATCTCCAGGTACTTCAACTTCCAGCGAGGCAGCACCGCCTGCACCGCTTCCGGGATGGCGGCCACGGGCGGAGGACCGGCCTGGAGGCGCGACGCCTGCTGCTGCTGTTGGTACAGGAAATAACCGCCCACGCCTCCGCCCACGACGACGAGCCCCACGAGGCCCGCCACCAGTCCGCCCTTGCCCCCACGGGAGCGCCCATCCGTGACGAGCACCGGCGCGGAGCGCGAGCCGCTGCGAGGCTCCGCTCCCAGCTGCGGCGAGGAGCCGCGGAGGCCACTGCGAGGCTCCGGCCCCATGTCCGGAATGATGTCGGTGCTGATGGGCACGCGCGCGCCACTACGGGACTCGGCACCGGGCGCTGGCTCCGAGGCTTGCGCCGCCGATGCCGAGCCCCCGCCCAGGTCCGCCATGGGCGGCAGGAAGTCCGAGTTCCCCGCCGGAGCGGCCGGAGCGGCCGGACGGCTCGCGGCGGCAGGCGCCTGGGCGGAACCAGGCTGGCGGCAGTCATCACAGATGCCGAGCGCCTGGTCGAAGGAATCCGTCAGCGGCTTCTGGCAGACGCGGCAGCCGGAGGTCGCGGGCTTCGCGGCGGCGGGCTTCGCCGGACGCGAAGGCTGGGACTCCAGCCCCTGCGGCGCGGAGGGCGGCGGTCCCAGGAAGTCGAGCAGCGGGTCCTCCGCACCGGCCCCACTGCCTCCCGAAGCCGGCGTCCCCACGCTCGCGAAGGGGTCCACGGGCGGCGCGGACGCGGGAGCAGGCGAGGGCATCGCCCCGAAGTCGCCAAACAGGTCCGGGCCCGAGCGGCCCTCTCCCCGGGCGGGCTTGGGAGCCGGAGCAGCGCCAGGCGCGGGCGCGGCGGGCGGCGGCGCACCGAAGTCGCCGAAGAGGTCGTCCGCGGGATTCGCCGCGGGCGCGGCGCCGGAGACGGGCGTCAGCGTGACGGGCGCCGCGGGCTGTGATGCCGGAGCCGGCGCGCCAGCAGCGGGCACGGCCGAGGGATCGCGCCGGACCAACTGCAGGTTCCGGCAGCGAGGACACTGCGCGCGAACGCCCTTGGCGGTGATGAGCTTGTCATCAATCGCGTAGGCGGCCGCACATTTCTGACAGACGATGCGCATGGCTCAGTGCCGGAAGTGTCGCACTCCCGTCAGCACCATGGCCATCCCATGTTCATCCGCGGCGGCAATCAACTCCGCGTCACGGACCGAACCGCCGGGCTGTACGACACAGGTGGCCCCCGCCCGGGCGGCCTCGTCCAGCCCATCCCGGAACGGGAAGAAGGCGTCCGAGGCGACCGCGCTGCCCCTGAGGGCCGCTCCGCCGCGCTGCATCGCGATGCGGACCGAGTCCACCCGGTTCGTCTGCCCCCCGCCCTGCGCCAGGAGCTGGTCACCGGAGGCGAAGACGATGGCGTTGCTCTTGACGTGTTTGCACACCTTCCAGGCGAAGCGAATGGCCCGCTCCTCCTCCGGCGTGGGAGCCCGCTTGGAGACCACCTTCCACGACAGCGGCGGCTCCACCGAGTCCCGGTCCATCAGCAGCATGCCACCGGACACGCTGCGAGCGTCCAACTGGGCACGCGGCCGGGCCTGGGGACTGGCCAGCGCGGGGCCCGCCTCCAGGAGCCGCAGGTTCTTCTTCGCCGCCAGCACCTGCAACGCCTCCGGGGCGTACGACGGCGCGATGACCGCCTCCAGGAACGTCTCCGCCATGGCCTGGGCCGTGGCCGCGTCCACCTCGCGGTTGAGCGCGACGATGCCCCCGAAGGCGGAGACCTCGTCCACCGCGCGGGCCGTGCGGTAGGCCTTCACCAGGGCGGCATCCACCGCCACGCCGCACGGCGTGTTGTGCTTGATGATGACGGCCGCGGGGGCCTCCGGGAACTCCAGCAGCAGGCCCAGCGCCGCGTCCAGGTCCAGGATGTTGTTGTACGACAGCTCCTTGCCCTGCAGCACCTTGGCGAAGGCGACCGTCGGCTCCTGGGGCGCGGCGTGCTCGCGGTAGAAGGCGCCGCGCTGATGCGGGTTCTCCCCGTAGCGCAGGTCCTGCGACTTCTGGAACGCCAGCGACAGCTCCCCCGGGAATGGCTCGCCCGCCTGCGCGGACAGCCACGCGGAGATGGAGGCGTCGTAGGCCGCCGTGTGCGCGAAGGCCTTGCGCATCAGCCGGCGTCGCGTGTCCTCGCTCACCGCCTTCTGCTGCTCCAGCTCCGCCAGCACCGCCGGATAGTCGTCCGGGTCCACCACCACCGAGACGTGCCGAAAGTTCTTCGCGGAGGCGCGCACCATCGCGGGCCCGCCGATATCAATCTGCTCGATGACCTCCGGCTCCGCGGCGCCCGAGGCCACCGTCTGCCGGAAGGGATACAGGTTCACCGCGACCAGGGAGATGGGCTCGATGCCGTGCGCCTTCATCTCCTCCCGGTCGGCCTCCAGCTCCAGCCGTCCCAGGATGCCGCCGTGGATGCGGGGGTGGAGCGTCTTCACGCGGCCACCCAGAATCTCGGGGCTCTGCGTGTGCTCGGACACCTTCTTGACGGGCACCCCCGCGCCCTTGAGCGCCTCCAGCGTGCCCCCGGTGGACAACAACCGGAAGCCCAGGCGGACGAGCCCCTGGGCGAAGGGAACCAGACCTCGCTTATCAGAAACGCTCAGGAGAGCCAGCACGTGTGGGCCTCGGTGTGCGGGAAGCGGCGGTAGTAGCAACCACCCCCTGGGGTGTCAACGCAACACGTCGGCCCTCCGTTGGCGGGTGGAAACCACCCGCGAACATCAGGGCTTGCGAGCCGAAACCGGCGGCTCGGCTTCGGTGGCTTCGCGCAGCTTCATCAGCCCGCGCGTCTCCACCTGGCGGATGCGCTCACGGGTGAGGTTCATGATCTCTCCCACCTCCTCGAGCGTGATGCCGCCCTTCTCCGCCACGTCCAGGGCGCAGGTGTGCTCCAGCTCCCAGATCTCCTTGTCCGGGAAGTTGAGCTTGATGGACCCCGTCTCCGGGTTCACGTCCAGGTAGAGATTGTGCTTGCAGGAGACGAAGTTACACGGCCGGGGACCGTTGATGCAGTCCGCGCGCGTACGCGGCCGCGTGTCGTCCATCTGCTTCAGCAGGTCGGCCTCTTCGGGGTCCACCTGACCTGTGAGGCGACGCCTCCGCAGGTCGCGCGCCATCTCCTTGCGCGACATGGTCTTGGAACGGCGGCGCTCCTGCGCCTGGTCCGATTCCTGGTCCCCCCCCTCCTCCTGTAGCTGCTTCACTTCCGACATGTCCCCTCCACGTGAGGCCAGTCTACCCGGTTCCCGGGTATTCTATTGCGAACGGATGGTTTCGTCTGCGCGTGCGGTCACGGCGCTACCGAGCCGGGCGACATCCCGGACCAGATCCTGCGCTCTTTGCCGCAAGGTTGCTAGCTGTGCCTCAAGCGTACGCCGATGCTCCCCCCCAAAGGCGCGGTCCCCCAGCTCCTCCTGGAACCCGTTCAGGAGGCCTGCAAGGTCCCGCTCCAACTGGTCGATGTAGTTGCTGTGGAAGACATAGGACCGCTTGATGTCCTCCAGGGTGTGCCCCTCCGCCATCATCTTCTTGATGACATTGATGCGGCGCACCGCCTCCACCGGGTAGAGCCCAACGCTCCCCTGATGCTTCCCCTTCCGGCCCACCCGGCGACTCCTGGGTAGCAAGCCGGCCTGCACGTACTTCCGGAACGTCGCCTCCGACAGGCGCACGCCCCGCGGCCGAAAGATTTCCAGGATGGCGCTCGCGGGCAGACCGCCCGCGTTCTCGCGCTCGATCCGAGCAATCTCCTCAGGAGCCAGCAGGTCCATGGATTCCATTGAATATAATCCACTGAGTGGGGGCCACTGAGTGCCAGAACGGGCGGTTGGGTGTCAAGGCAGACCACCAGGCAGGCAAGCGGCGACGGACGAATCGCGCGCCTTTGAACAGGCGGAGCGGCAGGTGGGACGAGGTAGGCGTGGCAGCCCGAAGGCGGCCCCGCTGAGTGCGAGGCGGCAGCGTTCAGGAGTGGACGTTGGGGGTGCTCAAGCGGAAGCGAGCACGGGTACGGCGGGTGACTTCGGACCTGGGCTCAGGTTGCGGCGCGGCTGCCGGTGAGGCCGCCGCGCCGGGAGCCGGCTGGTTCAGCGCCCCCTGGGGGCGCGGAACTCGCGGCTGACGGTGCCGCCCGCGGTGACGGTGACGTCGTAGCGGCGCTCACCGGACGGGTGCTGGAAGACGAGCTTGTGGTTGCCGACGGGCAACCGGTACGACGCCCGCCCCGTCACTTCGCCCATGCGCTTGCCGTTGATGAACACGGTGGCATAGGGCGCGGCCTGGACCTGGAGCGTTCCGCTGGCCGGCGCCGCGCGCACGCGCTCCGGCTCCTGGTGGGTGCCGGCCGTACTCGGCGCGGGGGCGGAGGCCGGGTGGGTGGCGGCAGCGGCGAGCACCTCCTCGCGCATCAGCCCGTCCACCTCGGATTCGGTGTCGGCGGTTTCGGCGGGCCCTGTCTCCCCGCCTTCGGCGTTCCCAGCGACCGCCGAAGGCGCGGGCTGCGCGGCCGGCACGGGTTCATCAACAGCGGGGGCGGCCACCATGGGCTCTGCCGGCGCCACCGGAGGAGCCGCTTCGGTCCCCCGCATCACAGCGACGCCACCTCCGACGACTGTGAGCCCCAACGCCACGGCGAGTCCCAGCGCCCACGGACGGCGCGCCGCCGGCACGGCCACCGAGGCCACGGGGCCGGACGCGTGGGCACCCGCCTCGAGAGGCTCGGGGCCGGACGCATGAGCGCCCACCGCAGGCACATCGGATCTGGACGCACGGGCACTCGCCCTGAGCCCCCGGATCCGGACGTCTGGGCACCCGCCCCAGGCACCTCGGGTCCGGACGCACGGACACGCGCCGCAAGGCCCTCGGGGCCGGACGCACGGACACCCGCCGCAGACACCTCGACACCGGACGCACGAGCACTCGCCGCAAGGCCCTCGGGGCCGGACGCATGGGAACCCGCCGCAGGCACCTCGGACGCTCCAGGCACGGCGGCCCACATCCCGGGATGCGCCTCAGGCTCCGTATTCGACGGGGTTCCTTCCTCGTCGTCGTCCTCATCGTCCCAGGCGCTGGCCAGCTTCAGGCTCCCGGAGGGCCCTGACGGTGACGCGACGGCGGCGATTCCTTCCGGACGACTCGGGGTCCGCGCGCTCCCGGACACCGCCGGGACACCGGAGCCCCTGCTCGGCGTCTTCTCGGCCCGTGCATCCTGGCTGGAGGCGGCACCGCGAGCATCCTCGGCCCCACCGGAGGGCGGCCCCGACACCGCGACCACGCCCTCCGGACGGCTCTGCCAGTCCGGAGTGGAAGGCGCGCCTTCGAAAGAAGCGCCGCGAGGCACCGGCGACGACGCCACCGCCGGCAGCGGCATCATCGGCGTGGCCATGGGCGGCAGTGGCGCCGCATCCAGCGCGGCCTCCTCACCCCTACGCGGCAACACGAAGGTCGGCGCATTGACGTCTTCATCCGGAGACGTCGGCAACGCCAGGCCGCTGCGGCCAGCAGACACCATCACCGCGGTGGGCTCGCGCGGCACGGGCGACGCCTCTGCCCCAGGTGCCGGCTCCCCTTCCACGACGTGTGTGCGCTCCTGCACGGTGGGAATCGCCTGGGTGAGGCTGGTGGGGAACAAGCGGCGCATGAAGGCGCTCAGGTCCGTGTCGTCCAAGGACCTCGCATGCGTCAGCACACACTGGGCCAGGGCGCGCTCGAACTCCGCGGCCGTCTGGAAGCGGAGCGCGGGGTCTCTGTCCAGAGCTCGCACCACGGCGGCATCCAGGTCCGCGGGCACGTCCGGATTCAGCCGGGCCGGAGGCGGAATGGTGCTCTGCTGCACCGCGCGCAGCACCGCCACCTCGGAGTCCCCGTCGAACAGGCGGCCTCCGGTGAGCATCTCCCACAGCACCACGCCCAACGCGAAGATGTCCGTGCGTGCATCCACTGCCTCGCCCCGGGCCTGCTCGGGCGACATGTAAGCGAACTTGCCCTTCAGCACGCCCGGCTGCGTCAGCTTGTTGCCCGCCTTGGCGATGCCAAAGTCCGTCAGCTTCACCGCGCCATCGAAGGACAGCAGCACGTTGTGCGGCGTGACGTCCCGGTGCACCAGGTCCAGCGGCTGGCCATTCACGCGGACGCGGTGCGCATAGTGCAGGCCCCGGGCGACCTCCGCGCCGATGTGCGCCACCAGCATGGGCGGCACCGGCTCCATCAGCTCCTTGCCGCGCTTGCGCAGCTCCCACAACGAGCAGCCGCGCACGTACTCCATGGCCAGGTAGTACGTGTCCTCATGCTTGTCGAAGTCGAATATCTGCACCACGTTCGCGTGGTTCAGCCGCGAGGCCAGCCGGGCCTCGGCGATGAACATCCCCACGAACTCCGGGTCGCTGGCGAGGAAGGCGCGCACCCGCTTGATGACGACTTCCTTCTCGAAGCCCTCCGCGCCGCGCGCCGTGCACAGGTAGATTTCCGCCATGCCGCCCTCGGCGAGCTTGCGGCGGACGACGTACTTGCCGATGTGAGTGCCGGCTTCGAGCGTCACGGGAGCATCCAAGGCATGTGCTATTCGAACTTCACGCTCACGACGTTGAGGTCGATGGGCTTCACCTCGATACGTCGACTGAGCGTCTTCTTGAGGTCGGGGTTGACGAAGCGGCAGTCATAGCTGCCCACGCGCAGCTCCACGGCCTCGAAGGGCGTTTCGCCCAGCCGCTTGCCACCGCACGTCACCTCCGCCCAAGGGTGCACGACGAAGCGCACCCGGGCCAGTCGCACCTCCTGCCGGGGCTCGGGCCGGGGCGGACGCTCGCGTACCACCGCCGCCACGGGAGCAGCAGCCACCGCGCGGGGCTCGGGCTCCAGCGTGAAGCGCGCCACCTGCTCCGCGTCCTCACCCACCGTCACCGTGCGCGTCTGCGCCTGGTGCCGGTCAGCCTCCACCCGCACGGCGACCTGCTGGCCTACCGCCGTTTCGAGCATCACCGGCCGCTCATCGTGGCGTTGACCATCCACCAGCACCACCGCGTCCGCGGGCTGCGTCTCGATGCGCAGCCGCACCGGAGCCGGCGCGGGCTCCACGGGAGGCTGGGGCACCACGGGCGGGGGCCGCAGCTCCGTCGGAGCCTGGACCGGCGCCTCGGCCTGCATGGGCACGGGCGCGGGCACCGCGGCCTCCGGGTCCAACGACACCGGCATGGGCTCCGGCGACCGCATCGACCAGAGCACCACGCCCACCGCCACGACGACCAGCAATACCAGCCCCACGTACAGCCACGTCTTGCTGCCCGCGGCAGCCACGGGGCGCTTCGCCGCGCGCGCCATGCCCAGCGACAGCGTGGGGGCGTCCTCCTCGAGCGACTCGCCGTCCCGCAGCGGAATCACCACCCGCGCGGGCCGGCCCGTCTCCATCATGGCGATGGTGGGCGCGTCCTCCTCCACGACGTACCCACCCCGCGCCTGCGAGCGCGCGCCAGCGCGGGCATCCACCGTGGGGGCGTCCTCGTCATCCACGGGGAGGACCGGCGCCCCCAGGTCGAAGCGGCCCGTGCCGCCGAAAGGCCGCGAAGCGCCGCGAGGCTCCGTCGGCGCGGCAGCAGCGGCCCCGCCCAGCTTCACGTCCGTCCGGGTCACCGACGCGGGCGCACGCGCATCCACCGTGGGCGCGTCCTCTTCCACGGGCGGCGGCAACGGAGGCGTCATGTTCATGCCAGAGCGAGAGGGCCGCTCGGGCTCCACCGCCCGGCGCTGTCCCGTCAGCCGCGGCGCGGGCTTCTCCGGCTCCAGTTCGAAGCGGCCCGTGCGGGACGCCGGTCGCGGACGCAGCGCCGCCGTCGCGTCGTCCTCCGGAGACATCGACGGTGGACGCGGCGGCAACGCGGGCCGCAGGCCCGTGCGGCGCGGCGGAGCCTCCTGCCTCGACGTCCCCGAATCCGAGTCCTCGCCCAGCACGTCGCCCGCCCGGGCCTCCTCGGCCAGCCGCTCCGCGAAGACCTCCTTCATGAAGGCGGACAGGTGCGCGGACGTGGCGGGCGCCTGGTGCGCGCGCAGCCACTCCTCCAGCGCGTGCTGGAGGTGCGCCGCTTCCTGGTACCGGTCCGGCAGCTCCTTCGCGAGCGCCTTGAGGACGATGGCGTCCAGATCCGCCGGCACGCGCGACGTCACGTGCGAGGGCGGCAACACCCGGCACTCCGACACCGCCGTCAGCGTCTGGATGTCGTTGGGGCGCTTGAACAGGCGCGTGCTGGTGAGCAGCTCGTACAGGACGATGCCCAGCGCGAAGATGTCCGCGCGGCAGTCCACCCGCATGCCCGCCGCCTGCTCCGGGGACATGTACGAATACTTCCCCTTCAGCACGCCGGAGCGGGTCACCGTGGCCTGGTCCGCCGCCTTGGCGATACCGAAGTCCACCACCTTCACCCCGCCCTCGAACGTCACCAGGATGTTCTGGGGGGACACGTCCCGGTGGACGATGCCCAGCGGACGGCCCGTCGTCGGGTCCGTGCGCTTGTGCGCGTAGTCCAGGCCGGCGCAGGCCTCGATGAGGATGCGGCACACCAGCGGCACCGGCAGCGGCTGGCCCATCAGCTCCGACTGCCGCCACAGCCGGCGCAGGTCGTCGCCGTGGATGTACTCCATGGCGATGAAGAAGGAGTCGTCCTGGGCGCCCAGGTCGAAAATCTGCACCACGTTGGGGTGGTTCAGCCGGGCGGCGATGCGCGCCTCGTCCAGGAACATCTTGACGAAGTCTTCGTTCTCCGCGAGGTGCGGAAGGATCCGCTTGACCACCACCCGCTTGTCAGGCTCCGCGCCCTGAGGCCGCGCAAGATAGATCTGCGCCATCCCGCCCGTGGCGAGACGACTCAGGAGCTGATACCTGCCATAGGTTTCGATGGACACGGCGACCTGACCGGCCCCTGGACAACCACCCTTGGAGTGGCCCCGAGTTCCGGGCGCGGGATGGCCCCGAGCGTAAGCGCACCGGGAAGGAGGGTCAAACCCCCAACTGCTCCGGAAACGGCCTTTGTGGCTACCTCCGGGCGGCCCTCACCTCGCGAGTCTCTCGCATCAGGGCCTCCAGCTCGTCCAGGTGCCGCTTCAGCACCGGCATCAGCACCGGCGCCACGTCCACCCGGTCGAACAGGTCCAGGACCCGGTCCACCTTCCGCTCAATCTCCCCCGCCCGCGCCGGGCTGATTCGCCGCAGCAGCAGGTCCGCCCCGGCCTCCATCAGCACCCGGGCCACGGCGTCCCGGGAGGCGAGCGGCTCCTCCCTCCGCTGCCCTTCTCCCTTGATGACGCGCAGTCCTGGAGCCCGTCCAGAGGGGCGGGCCGCGCTCGTCATCGTTCCTTCAAAGTCCTGGGAGTTCACCGGGTGCCTCCTCGGCAGCTGCAGGTACGACCTCAGGGTACACACCGCGAGGTGACCTCCAATTTTCTGGTCATCCGCACAGGCGGAAGCAGACCTGTAGCACCGGGGACTGACACCACTGTGGAGGGCCGGATGTCCGGCCCTCCGGGTGCGTTACATCGCGTCGCACGAACGGCGGTAGTTGATGGAGATGCGAGTGCCCGCCGGCGGCACGACGTCGAACACCACGCTGTTGGTGGCCGCGTCGTAGGTCCAGCCAGACGTGGACGGCGTGCCATTCACCGTCACCGTCACGGTGCCGGGCTCCGGCATGTCGCTCAGCGGGAAGCGCTCCTGCGCGGAGAAGGCCTTGTCACCCACCGCCTGCAACAGCGGCCGGTAGTCTTCCG
The DNA here is from genome assembly GCF_032612255.1 of Myxococcus sp. MxC21-1. NCBI lineage: Bacteria > Pseudomonadati > Myxococcota > Myxococcia > Myxococcales > Myxococcaceae > Myxococcus > Myxococcus sp. MxC21-1. Next base: position 3,308,760 of record NZ_CP123278.1, on the reverse strand, counting down.
CGCAGACGCTCACCACCTCGCCTCCTGTGCGGGAGGTGGCCTGCGCGTAGCGGGTACCGGCGCCGCCGGCCGTCGCGCAGCCTTCAGCCGGCGGAGCGATGGCGTAGAAGGTCGCGCGCTGAGGCTGGTTCTGCCCCTTGAGCTGCTGGGCCCAGTCCACGTAGGTGTCCACCGCGTCGGGCGAGTGGTCGTCCTCGTCGCTGACGAACAGCACCACCAGCGCGGCCTCCTCGCGCAGGAAGCCCACGTTGCCGTCGTTGGGCAGCGGCGTGCGCGGGTCATCCGCGCTGTTCACCAGCGGCCGGGACAGCGCGCGGCGCATCGCCTCGAAGCCCTGCTCCACCTCCGCGCACCGGCCCACCTGCACGCTCTGCTGGAGCTGCTGGGCCAGGTTCGGCGTCGCGCTCGTGAGGATGCGCGGCAGCGAGTGGTCCACCGGGAAGAAGCGGCCCGCCTCGCCCCCTCCGCGCCGCCCGGGCACGCGTTGGCCGGGTCCGTAGGCGTCACCGGATGGATGCCCGTCGTCGTCACCGCCACGTTGAGGCTCACGCCCCGGTCCAGCGCCGTCTGCACGAAGGTCGGAATGGCCTCCACCAGTCGCGGATGCTCCACCGCCATGGAGGCGGTGTTGTCCACCACCAGCAGCACGTCCACCTTGCTGACGTCCTGCTGGATGAAGTTGTCCGTCTTCTCCACTCGCATCGACGACTCGCCCACCAGCGGAACCATCAGCGGCGCCGGCAAGTCACTGGAGCCCACGTACAGCGGCGACAGGTTCATGCCCGACACCAGGCCGAAGTACTCCACGCCCACCGTGAAGGCTTCGTTGGGTGGCAGCACGAAGGGGATGGAGGCCGGCACCGCCGAAAACCCGAACTCCGAATCCGTGGTGCCCGGCCCAATCCACACGTCGTTCACCGTCACCGGCGCGGCGCAGGCATTGAGGAAGTTCACCTCCATGGGCTCTGCGGGGCAGTCCGGCCGGGCCACGCCCCAGTCCATGTAGCGGCGCGAGGCCACCAGGCACACCGCCTGCGTGTTGGCCACCAGCGGCACCAGCAGCACCGGGTTGGCCGGCTGCATCTGTTCAATCTGCACGGTGCCGGTGAAGTGGCCGCCCGCCACGGGCGCCATGAAGGCCACCTGGAAGCTAAACCAGTCGCCGGGGTACATGATGCCGCCGTAGATGTCGCCGCCCGGCAGCGTGAAGACGCCGCCGCCGTCATCTCGCAGGCGGAGGTTCTTCACCGGGCACAAGTCGGTGCCACGATTCTCCAGCTTGAGTCCCAGCACCGCGCCCTGCCCGGGCGGAATGGTGCCGAAATCCAGGGCCTGCGGCGTGAGCGTGAGCTCGCAGGGCGCGTGCGCCTCCGGGTTGCCGCGGAAGTCCATCTGGACCATGGCCGCGGAGAAGGCGTTGGTCGTCATCACCAGCGAGCCCTCCGCCGCGCGCAGCTCGGTGGGCTCGTAGAAGACCTCCAGGTTCACCTCGCCGCCGGGCGGCAGCGTCACCGGCAGCGCCAGCGGCGTGTGGTTGAACTGAGGCGCCCCACCCTGCTGCGGCAGCCAATCCAGCGTGTTGATGGTGAGCCCGCCCTCATTGGACGCGCCGCAGTTCTTCACGTTGATGATGACGCGCACCTTCGCGCCGAGCGGCTGCGTGCCGAAGTCGTAGAACGACGGGGACACACACAGCTCCGGCGCGCCGCCGTAGCCGCGCAGTTGCACGGGCGTCGTCGGATGGCGGCGGCTCTCCACGTGGTACAGCGCGGTGTCTTGCGCCGCGCCCTGGTGGTCCGGGCTGTAGCGGAACGTGAAGGTCCGCACCTCGCCCGGCTGGAGCACGAAGGGGAAGCCAGCGTTGTTCTGGGTGAAGGACGCGTCACGGCCCTCCAGCGTCAACTGCGTCACCGTCACCGGCTCGGTGCTGATGTTGCGGATGCTCGACTCGCGCACCGCGTCCCGGTCCACGGGCACCGCGCCGAAGTCCAGGACCTCCGGCTCGGCCACCACCGCGCGCTCCAGCGCCTCGGCGGCCACCTGCACTGTCACGTCAGCGCAGCCGCGGCAGGGCGACACCGCCAGCGCCACCTGCTTGCGGCCCACCCGCACCGGGTGGAACGTCACCATGAGCTCGCGGCGCTCACCGGGCGCCAGCGTCACCGGCGCCACGCTGAATTCGTCGCGGTCCGCGCCCACCAGCCGCGGCGTCACCTCCACGGATAATTCCGTGGGGTTCTCCAGCATCAGCGGCAGCGTCTTCGTGGCGTCCGCTTCAATGCGGCCGAAGTCCAGCCGACGCGGCGACACGCGAGCCCAGGCGTCCACGCCGGTGCCCGTCAGGGGGATGCGCAGCAGGGGCTCGATGCGCGTATCCGAGCGCACCACCAACACCCCCGGCTGGGAACCTTCGGCGGGCGGCGCGAAGCGCACGCGCAGCGAGCACGCGCTCCCGGGTTGCAAGCGGTGCGGCCCCTCATGGGTGAACTCGGCGCGGTAGGCCCCCTCGGGGCCCTCCACCCAGACCTCGTTCACGTCAACGGGTGCGCGGCCCACGTTGCGCAGCGAAATCTCCGCTTCGCGCGCATCGAAGATGGCCACCCGCGCGAAGTCGACGCCACCCGGCGTCGCCGTCAGCCGTCCGTCCGCCAGCGCCGAGCGCTCGCGATCCGCACAGCCGACCAGCAACCCCACCACCGCGAGGGCGACCCAGCCCAAGCGCCCTGTCATGGCCCACCCCTTCCCCACTACCGTCAACCTTGGCCGCCGCGCGCCCCACATGGAGGACGGCGGAAGGAACGGTGGCGAAGCTAGGCACCCACTTCAGGGTGGGCAACCGGCCATGCGTGGGGAACCCCGCGCCCAGGGGTGGGTGGGTGTCCGGTATCAAATCTTCGGAATGCGCAATGTCTTGCTGATCATCGCGCTTCCGCTGGCCACGTACATCAGCGCCAACGGGTGCAACACCAACGGTCCCAGGCGCCACTCCCCCCCCCACAGCTCCGGACCGATGCGCCCCGCCCACGTCGCCGCGGCCATCACCATCACCAGCGCCAGGCTGGTGGGAATGGGGGTGCCCTCGAAGTACTTCACCTTCCCTGACTCGTCCGACAGGTCCGCCGACGTGACGTTGAAGCGCGCCAGCCGGCTGATGCCACACGCCACGAAGTAGAGGAGCGCCGCCACGTCCAGGGAGCCGCGCATCCCCACCGCGAAGGCCAGCGCCGCCGGCGCCATGCCGAAGGAGATGACGTCCGCCAGTGAGTCCAGGTCCGCGCCCAGAGGCGACTTCTTGAAGCGCCAGCGCGCGATGCGTCCGTCCATGACGTCCATCACCAGCGCCACCGGCATCAGGCCGAAAGCCACCCACAGCCAGCTCACGTCCCCGGAAGCCAGGTACTGCATGGAGGAGAGGATGGCGCCCGCGCCCGCGAAGCCGTTGCCCAGCGTCACGAAGTCAGCGAGCACGAACGTGCGAATCATCGAAAAGTGACGGCGCGGGCGGCGGGCACGGGACGGCTCGGTCGACATATGCGCGATTTCCTACCACACCCCTCCCGCTCGGCCGGAAGCTCGTTCTTGCCACACTGCGTTGTGCCCGGCGGTGTGAGAAATCATTCCAGTTCCAGAAACATTTTGACGGTGTGATCAGCCACTCCCTACGCTCGACGACTGTCATGCACCCCAAACCTCCCTCGCCCCTCCGGCGCGGTGTGCTCCGGCGTACGCGGAGCACCCGCTGGCAGTTCTCCCTTCTCGCAGGCGTGAGCCTGCTGTTCAGCTCCGCCTGTGGTGACGACGACGAAGGCACGCCTCCGGCCCCGACGCCCACCTACGAAGTCACCATCCGCCGCACCGCCCACGGCGTCCCCCACATCACCGGAAAGGACATGGGCAGCGTGGCGTACGGCAATGGCTATGCCTTCGCTCAGGACCACGTCTGTATCCTCGCGGATCAGATCCTCAAGGTGCGCGGTGAGCGCGCCCGCTTCCTGGGCATGGGCCCCGGCAGCACCTACGCGGGCAGCGACTTCGCCTACCGCTCGCTGGGCCTCCACGCGCGCGCCACGGAGCGCATCAGCACGCAGCCCGCCACCCTCCAGGCCATGCTCAAGGGCTACGCGGCCGGCTTCAACCGCTACATCGAGGAGACGCCCAAGGATCAGCTCCCCGCGCCCTGCACCGGCGCCAAGTGGGTGCGCCCCATCTCCGATGTGGACCTGCTGGCCTACGCCTATAGCGTGGCGCTGACGGGCAGCAGCTATCAGGTCGCCCTCGCCCTCGCCGCGGCCACGCCGCCCGACGTGACGGCGACCACCCTGGGCACGCCGGACCGCGACCACGTCAAGGTCCAGCGGCCCGAGCTGCACCAGGTGGGCAGCAACGGCTGGGCCATTGGCCGCGACCGCTCCGCCACCGGCCACGGCATGGTGGTGGCCAACCCGCACTTCCCCTGGGAAGGCGAGCTCAAGCTGTGGGAGAGCCACCTCACCGTCCCCGGTGAGCTGGACATCTACGGCGTGGGCCTGCTGGGCGTGCCCGCGGTCCTCATCGGCTTCAACAACGACGTGGCCTGGACGCACACCTTCTCCTCCGGCCAGCGCATGACGCTGTACGGGCTGCGCCTGGTGCCGGGCAAGCCGACCTCGTACTACTACGACAACGAAGAGCGGGAGATGACCTGGAAGGACATCACCATCCTGGTCCGGCTCGACAACGGCACGCTCGTCAACGTCACCCGCCGCATGTACAGCAGCCACTACGGCCCCATCATCTCCATCCCCGGCACCGCGGAGTGGACCGAGCAGTCCGTGCTCACCTACCGCGACGCCAACCTGGAGAACGACACCCTGCTGGCGCAGTTCCTGGGCATGAACCAGGCCCGCAGCATGGATGAGTTCAAGGCCGTCTACGCGCGCGAGCAGGGCATCCCCTGGGTCAACACCATGGCGGCCGACCGCGCGGGCAACACCTGGTACACGGATGCCACGCCCACGCCGAACCTGTCGCAGGCGGCCCTGGCCACCTGGAACATCGCCCGCCAGGGCGCGGACCTGGCCACCACCGCCATCTGGCAGCAGATGGGCCTGGTGCTGCTCGACGGCAGCAACAGCCAGAACGAGTGGCAGGACGAGCCCGGCGCCCGCAGCCCGGGCCTGGTCCCCTTCAGCAAGGTGCCCAAGCTGGACCGCACCGACTTCGTCTTCAACGCCAATGACAGCTATTGGCTGACCAACCCCGCCGCGCCGCTCAAGGGCTTCTCGCCCCTGCACGGCCTGGAGGACGTGCCCCAGATGCCGCGCACGCGCCTCAACGCCGTCATGCTCACCGAGCAGGGCGAAGGTGGCGCGTCCGGCGCGGACGGCCTCTTCACCCGCACCGAGCTGCAGGACGCCATCCTCAGCAACCGCGGCATGATCGCCGAGCTGCTCATCGACGACGTGGTGGCCCGCTGCACCGGCCACACGACAGTGCCCTACGGCACGGACACCGTGGACATCAGCCAGGCGTGCTCGCTGATTGCCCAGTGGGACCGTCGCTATGACGTGGACAGCGTGGGCGCCATCGTGTGGCGCGAGTTCGCGGGCACGTTCACCATGGGCGAGCTGCAGGCGAGCCCGGCGCTGTACGCCACGCCCTTCGACCCGGCCGACCCCATCGCCACGCCCCACACGCTGGCGCCCGCGCCCGCCCAGGGCACCGACCCCGTCCTGACCAAGCTGGCCCAGGCCGTGACCACGCTGACGCGCGCGGGCCTGGCGCTGGACCTCCCGCTGGGCGAGGCGCAGTTCACCCCCGCGTGAGCGGCGAGCGCATCCCCATCCACGGCGGCGGCAACTACGATGGCGCGGCGAACATCGTCGGCTTCGGCACGCTGAAGTCCACCACGCCCAACGCCGAGGTGGGCAGCGCCACGCGCACCGTCGTCAACGGACGCACGGCCCTGGCCAACGGCGGCTACGTCATCAACAACGGCAGCAGCTTCATCATGGCCATGGAGTTCACGCCCACCGGCGTGCAGGCCAGCGCCCTGCTGACCTACAGCGAGTCCAGCAACCCGGCCTCGCCGTACTACGCGGACCAGACGCGGCTGTTCTCCCAGAAGCAGTGGCGGCCCATCCTCTTCACCGCCGAGGAAATCGCCGCCGCGCCGGCTGAGCAGATCACCCTCACCGGCGACTGACGCCCCCGCCGGCCCCCGATTCGTCGGGGGCCGGACACCTCGCGGCCCGGCGGGGCAACGTCGGGCCGCGGATGTCCGCCCTCCAGTCTGATTCCGTCTGCTTCAGGGACGCGCGCCAATGGGTGCGCAGACCGCCAGGCGCCGCCGTTCGTTCCTGGCGAAGGGGCACCGGGATTTCCCGGTGGAATCACCGCGGCAGCAGCAGGGGGACATCATGGCCACATCCGTCTACAAGACCGCCATCATCGGCAGAGTGTTCTTCCTCCGCTGGGAGGCACCACCCAGTCAGGAAGAAATCCACACCGTCTTCCAGCAGATGAAGGGCGCGCACGAGCAGCTTCAGCACCCGCTCGTCCTCGTCGCCAGCCTTTCACCGAAGTCCTCCGTGCCCAATTCGGAGCAGCGGCGCAACCTGTCCACCTTCCATTCGGACGCGCGCCCGCTCTTCACGGAGATTCACGCCATCGTCGAAGGCAATGACCTGCAATACAACCTGCAGCGGGTCATCATCTCCGGCATCAACCTGGTGACGCGCACCTTCGACGAGGCCTTCCACCGCGTGCACAAGCACGCCGACCTCGTCGCCCCCTACCTGGGCAAGAGCCTGGGCGTGGACGGCGTGAAGGTCATCGAGGAGGCCCGGGCGCGCGGCGTGGTGTGAGCGCGGCCCGTCCTTCCGTCCAGCGACGTCAGCTCGCGGCCGGGGCACCTCCGGCCCGCGACGCCGGGACCACCCGCCTCGCCAGGGCCGACGCGGCGGTGCCCCGGACGAAGCTGTGGTCGAAGAAGTCCACATAGAGGTACTCCGGCCACGACACCATGGACCGGGGGCCCCGCATCACCGCGCGCGTCAACTCCGTCACCATCATCCCCGCGGCGCTCGTCGCGCCCACCACGCAGGTGGGGGCGTGGCCCCGGCCCTGGAAGCACGCGTCCATGTACTCGCGGAGCATGTAGCTTCCCAGGTGGGGGATGATGGCCGGCAGGTCGATGCGCCCATCCGGCAGGATGTAGAGCGCTTCGTACAGCGGCGCGTCCGGCTGGAAGACGTGCAGCGCCGCGCCGAATCCCAACATCAGCCCCGTCATCACCGGCACGCCACGCTGGCGGCAGGCGCGGTGGAGCACCTGCTTCTCATGCGCCCCCGCGATGTCAATGACCTCCACCACGTAATCCACCGGCCCCAGCGCACCGCCCCCGCCCAGCACGTCCTCCACGTTGGCCTCGGTGATGCCCTCCGGCACTTCCCGCAGCCGCAGGGCCGGGTGGATGTCCCGGCACATCCGCCCCACCACCTCCACCTTGGAGCGGCCCAACGTGCTTTCGAAGCAGCCCACCTGCCGGTTCATGTTGTGGCGCTCGTAGACGTCGAAGTCCGCCAGCGTCACGCCGCCGAACCCCAGCCGCGCCAGGTCCACCGCGCACTGGCCACCCGCGCCGCCCACGCCCGCCACCAACACATGCGTGCGTGACAGTTTGTCCAGCGTCTCCGCATCCACCACGCCCAGATTGCGCTGGAACCGCTGCTCGAACATGGGCCGCCTCACGTTGAAGTCTGGCTTCCATGTGCCCCCCACCCAGGAGGGTGGCGAGAGCCCCACGGGCGCGTGTGTTCAGCACCCCTCCCACGTCACCTGGTGCCGTTCGGACCCCGTCAGTCCACCCGTACTGGAGAGCTAATCCGTTCTTGCCCGTTCTGGTCGCCTGTGGTCATTTGCGCGCGCTCGTCACCCACGCCTCTCAATCCCTGCCGGGTTCCTCGTGACGCCCCGGAAGCCGCACCGGTGATGCGCGGGCTTCAGCGATGAAGCACGCGCCGAAGTACCCCACCTGGCAGGGGATGTCAGAGGTTCGATCCACAGTGGCATTCACCCATGAAGTCCCTGTCTGGATAACACTCCAGGAGTTACAGGGGTTTAATGATTGGCGTGAATTCTGCTCGGGGGGGCGACACGTCAGGGGCGTCATGGGCCGGCGTAACTCGACTCCCCCGAACCTCTTCAGCCGATCCGAGGTCTGTATGCGTTCCGTGTTCTTCCTCTGCGTCTCGTTGGCATGTCTGTCGTTGGCTCGAACCGCCGAAGGGGCCCCTTCTGATGACATGCGACACGCTGTCTCACGGGCCGCGACGCTCCAGGGCGTGGCGCTGGCGGAGGGCGCGCCGGCCAGCGCCGCGCTCGCCGGTTCCAGCAATCGGGGAGGCAGTGAGCGGGTGGCGCTGTTCGGCGACGTGGCCCACTACCGCTACCGCCTGCAGGTGGGCCCATCGCAGCAGGACGTCATCACCCTGCACCGGGTGGTGCGGGAGGACGGGGCGTGGCGGCCGGCGCGTGCGACGCGCGCGGTGTTCATGGTGCACGGCGACGGGTGGGGCTTCGAGGCGGCGTTCCTCTCCAGCATCGGCTCCGCGTTCGTGCCGCCGGAGCAGTCCATCGCCGCGTATCTGGCGAAGGAGGGCGTGGACGTGTGGGGCATCGACCTGCGGTGGGCGGGCGTGCCGCAGAACACGCAGGATTTTCGCTTCATGAAGAACTGGACGCTGGAAACGCACGCGGCCGACGTGGGCGTGGCGCTGGGGGTGGCGAAACTGCTGCGGCTGGCGGGCGGCAACTTCATGGGCACCATGCACCTGCTGGGCTGGAGCCGGGGCGCGGTGGTGGGCTACGCGTACCTCAACCGCGAGGCCCGGCTGCCGCGCGCGCTGCGCCAGGTGGACGGCTTCATCCCCATGGACATGGCGGTGCGCTTCTCTCCGCAGGACGCGCAGCAGCAGGCGTGGGCGTGCGAGCGCCATGCGGCGCTGAGCAATGCCCGCCAGGAGGGCCAACTGGAGGGCGGCCTGCTCGGGCCGGCGCCGGGCATCATGCTGCAGGCCATTGGCCAGCTCGCCGCGGTGCAGCCGGCCGCGCCGTCGCCGCTGGTGCAGGACGACATCTTCGGGCCGGGCACGGGCCGGCCCTCGAACCGCAAGCTGGCCCTGGTCGCGGCGGGCGCAACGAGCGTGCTCTTCGCGCCGCTGCAGCCGGTTGTCCCGGCCTACCACCTGATGGGCAGCACGCCGGACACCATGGGCCTGCCGGAGCGGCTGTCCTTCACCCACGAGGGCTACCTCTTCGAGTTCGGCCAGCGCGCCGCCCCGTACCAGAGCATCAACGAGGTGGTGGAGACGGAGGCGTGGGCCTGCGGGAAGCCCGTACCCTACGGCGACCGCCTGCGTGACGTGAAGGTGCCGGTTCTGTACGTGGGCGCCGCGGGCGGCGTGGGCCGCTACGGCGAGCACAGCGTCACGCTGCTGGGCAGCCAAGACGTCACCCTGCTCAACATCAGCACGCTGCCGGAAACCGCGCGCGCCCTGGACTACGGGCACGCGGACCTGTTCCTGGCGGACGACGCGCGCGTGCGCGTCTGGAAGCCCATGCTCCAGTGGATTCGCGCCCACTGAGGCGCAAGGCCTAGCTGTCTCCCTTCCACAAGCCGTGGCGCCGGACCCGCCGGCCCAGCGTCACCGGGTCCATCCCCAGCGCCACGGCCGCGCGCCGCAGCACCCCGCCGTGGCGCTCCAGGGCCTCGCGGATGAACTCCCGCTCTACCCGATCCAGCCGCGCGCGCAGCGAGCCATCCCCACCCGGCTCGTTGCGCAGGGCCAGGGTGGAGCCCAGCACCGGTGGCAGCAGCCGCCGCGACACCACCTCGCCGGGGCGGGAGAGCAGCACCGAGCGCTCCATGACGTTGCGCAGCTCGCGCACGTTGCCCGGCCAGGCGTAGGCCCGCAGCGCGTCCACCGCGTCCGGCGCGATGCCGCTGGCGGAGCGGCGCAAGGTGCGGTTGAACAACTCCAGGAAGTAGAGCGCCAGCTCCGGAACGTCCTCCGGCCTGTCCCGCAGCGGGGGGATGTCCACGGTGAAGCTGTTGAGCCGGTAGAAGAGGTCCGCGCGGAAGCGGCCGGCGCGCACTTCCTCGCCCATGTCCTTGTTGCTGGCGGCCACCACGCGCACGTCCACGTGGCGCACCTGGGTGCCGCCCACCGGACGCACGTCCCCCGTCTCCAGCACGCGGAGGAGCTTGGCCTGGAGGTTGGCGGTGGTGTTCTCGATTTCGTCCAGGAAGATGGTGCCGCCGTTGGCGAGCACGAAGAGCCCGGGGTGGTCCGCCACCGCGCCCGTGAAGGAGCCCTTCACGTGGCCGAAGAGCTCGCTCTCCAGCAGCGTCTCCGACAGCGCGCCGCAGTCCTGCACCACGAGCGGCACGTCCCCCCGGCCACTGAGCCGGTGGAGGATGCGCGCCAGCACCTCCTTGCCCGTGCCCGTCTCGCCCTGGAGCAGCACGGCCACGCGGTGGGGCGCCACCAGGCGCACCAGCTCCATCACCCGCTGCATGGCGGCGCTGCGGAAGCCCACCTCATCTCCGCCGCGCCCACCGGGGCCGGCGGCAGCTTCTGCGACAGGGCGCGCTCGCGCAGCAAGCTGCGCTCCAGTTCCAGCGCCATGCGCCACTGCTCGGTGCGCACGCCGTGCTCGCGCCCCGCTTGAAGCACCGCCTGGTGCAGGGCCTCCCGCGTGGGTGAAGGCCCGAGCGCGCGGAAGATGCGCCCAGCGTTGAAGAGGGCCACCAGCCGCTCCGGCGCGGCCGGCGCGCAGTAGACGATTCGCGATGCCAGGTCACTGGGCGGCCCCGCGCCGGAAGGGTCCGCGTCCGCGCGGCGGGCGGCCAGGGACTCCACCAGGGCCAGGGCCTGCTCCTCGTCCTGGCCGCACACCACCAGGCACGCCGCGTCCCCGCGCGTCACCAGCGCGTGGGCGTCCGACGGGCTGGCGGCGAAGTGGAGCTTGGCCACCCCTTCCAGCGCGGCCGTCACCGCGCGCGCCTCCTGCTCGGTGGCGAAGGCCACCACCACCTGGAGGTGCGACGAGGCGAGATAGCGCGCCAGCTTCACGCCGTCCGCTTCCTCGAAGGCGCGGAAGCTCACGCCCATGGCCGCCACCGCGCCGGATGCGTCGTGACGCCAGCGCACCACGCCGCGCACGCGGATGTGCTCACCGGAGTCCGGAAGGGAGAACGACAGCTCCACGTCCTCGCCCTCACGCGGCCCTTCGGACGGCGTGTGCGGCGTGGCGATGAGCCCGATGCCCGTCTCACTGATGTTGACGGCCCAGCACCCATGGAGCGCGGGCTGCGTCACCACCTTCACGTACAACGGCTTGCGTTCGCTTCGAGGGGCGTAGGCGGACACAGGCCGCGTCATGACCACCACAGTCTACTTGAGGGATGAAGCGACGTTGACAATTTGCGACGCGAGAAGATTCGCCAGTCATCACTCGACCTGGATGTAGGCATAGGTCATGAACGACCGGGCGGCGGAAGGTATCAACAAGCAAACGAGCCCGTCTCGCGGCATGAGACACGTCCTCGCGCTCCCCCTGCGCCGCCGCTGCTGGCATGCTGGAGCCGTCTTCATGGCCATCGCCGCAGGCACCCCCAGCTCCGGCCCGACGCTCCGGATTGCCCAGCGAGTCCCCCGCACGGAAGCGGAGGGCCCCGGTGTGCGCTACGCCCTCTGGGTCCAGGGCTGCCCCCTGCGCTGCCCGGGGTGCTGCAACCCGGAAATGTTCGCGACCGAGCGCGGCACCGTGGAGACGGTGGAGGCGCTGGCCCAGGCAATCCTGGCCACCCCCGGTATCGAGGGACTCACCCTGCTGGGCGGCGAGCCCTTCTCCCAGCCCGGTCCCGCCGCGGCGCTGTGCGAGCGCGTCCGCGCCTCCGGGCTGAGCATCATGGTCTTCACCGGCCACACGCTCGCGGAGCTGCGGGCCCAGGCGCGGGACGACGTGGACCGGCTCCTCGCGACGGTGGACCTGCTGGTGGACGGCCGCTTCGAGAAGGACCAGCCGGAGACGGCGCGGCGGTGGATTGGCTCGCGCAACCAGGTGATGCACTTCCTCACCAGCCGCTACGCTCAGCACGACGCGTGCTTCACCGCCCCGAACACGGCGGAGGTGCACTTCGTCGGCGGCAAGCTCGTCATCAACGGCTGGCCCGCGCTCGCCGACCGGCTCCGTCCATGATTCGCGTCGCTCCGTCCGAGCTCGAGCTGCTCACGCTCGCCCGCGCCATCGTCGGCCTGGGGCAGTACGCCCCCGTGGAGTACCTGCTCCGCAACCGGCACGCCGTCCCAGCGAAGTTCAGTCCCGGCGCGATGGAGGTCCTGCGGGACACGCTCGCCAAGGGCAGTGTGATGGCGCTCGCCCGATGCGGCGGCTGGCGCCAGCAGCTCACGGTGCGCGACGGGCAGGCACGCACCGGCCGGCTCTGGGAGCGGCATGCTCCGCCCACCCTGCGCTTCTCCCCCTCACCTTCCACGTCCTGAAGTGGCTTCTGGAACAGCCCCTGACGAAACACGGGGCCATGCCGCTGGAGGTGGACGGCCCCCACGCTCGCCGACGAGCTCATCCTCTTTCTCTGCTGCCGTCTGGTGGCGGGCACCCCCTGCGCGCCGGCCCTGGGCGCACAGCACCTCTTCCGCCGCTCCGCCCTCTGCTGGCTGGGCTTCCCGGAGCAGTTCGGGACGCACCGTCCGGAGTTCGATGCCACCGCCTTCGCGCCACTGCTGGCGGACGGCGCGTGGCTGCTGGAGGCGCTGCGGCGGGAGCTCGTGCAGCGTTGGCGTGGGTTGGAGGAGTCCAAGCGCCACATCGCGTCACCCGAGGAGGCCCTGGCCCTGGGCACCGCGCAGGAGGCCGTGCTCGCCGCGTTCCTCGACGCGGTGGATGGCGCGGGCCGAAGGGACCTCGCGGGCTTCCTCCTCGAAGCGGCGCGCCCGTTGCTGGAGCAGCCCGCCACGCGCTGGGTGGAGGGGCTGTCTTCCTCTGCGACGTTGTCCTCCCGGGCCGCGGCGGCTCGTGCCGCCGCCGCCTTCCTGCGCGCGCTGGGGCGGCTGTCGCGCTGGGACGCGGAGCACCGCGCGGTGCGCTTCTTCGACGACGACTACGACGCCGCCCAGCACCTGCTGTCTGAATGGAGCGCCTTCGGTGAAGCAGGCTTCCGCCGCGCCGAGGACCACGCCCGGCAGCTGGCCACCGCCCTCACCAGCGCCAGCGGCGCCTCCGCCACACCTCCACCTTCCTCCGCCGGGAGCGCTTCATGAGCCGCGCCTACCGAGTCTCCGTCTCCGAGTCCCTCAACCGCGTGGTCCAGGCCGAGGACGGCCTCTGCTCCAAGCTGGAATTGCTCCCCCTCCTGTCGCGCGAGGAGCTGGCCGGGCTGCTCGCGGCCGAGCTGGCGAACCGGGGCTTCACGCAAGAGGGCGACGTGGCTCTGCGCACCGAGGCGGATGGTGTCCGCATCGCCATCGACGTCACCACCGGTGACGTCAGCGTCACCCTCAGCGGCGAGCAGGAGGTGGAGCTGAAGGCGCGCGGCGAGCTGGCCGTGGAGAGCCCTCACGAGGTGGAGCAGGCAAAGCTGCGGGCCCAGGACCTGGCGCGCGCGCGGCTGGAGGACGCGGCGGACGTCGCCACGGACAAGCTGCGACAGCAGGTCACCCAGAAGCTCGAAGGCCGGCTGAAAGACCTCAAGTCGGAGCTGGACTCCATCTCTAACAAGGTGACGGCGGAGGCGCTCAAGGTGCGCGCCGGGCAGCTCGGCACCATCGAGGAGGTCCACGAGGACGCGGCGACGGGCTCACTCACCATCAAGGTGCGCGTATGAGTCAGCGCATCCCCGAGGAGTCACTGCCCACGGAGCTGTCGCCCTTCGCCGCCGTCGAGGCCGCCTACCCCGCCGAGCTGAACCGCGTCTGCGAGGCGCTGCTGCGCGGGCTGCCCGTCATGGTGGAGGCGGACAAGGAACTGACGCCCTACTTCTACAAGTGCCTGCGAGACAGGCTGAAGAAGGACGGCAAGCAGTTCCTCTACCTGGACGGCCGCACCGCGCAGGAGCCTCCACCGGGCATGCCCGCGCCCAGCATGATGGCCACGCTCATCGCGCAGCTCCGGGACGCGGTGCGTGGCGCGGTGCGCGAGCGCATCGTCGTGCTGCCCCACCTGGACCTGCTCACCACCAGCAGCGGCGGGCTCACCAGCGAGGCACGCGAGGTCATCCCCCTGCTGTACGAGAACCCGGAGATGGTCTGGGTCGGGTTCAAGGACCCATCCTTCGCCGTGCCGCGCGTCATCGAGAACCTCTTCCCCCACAAGGAGAGCATCCTCGGCGTGGGGCGCGACCGGCTGCGCTACCTCATCACCCAGCGCGAGTGCCGCAAGTTCGGAAGGGGCCTGCAGCCCTACGCGCTCTACAAGCACGTCTCCGGCGTCAACGCCGTGCGGCTGCGTCGCCTGCTGGGCGCCATCACCGGTGAGGACTACCCCGCCAACCCGAAGCCCGCGTATGCGCAACTGCGCTCGGCCACGCTCACCGGTTCGCTCAGTGTGCCGGAGCTGGAGCTGCACGCGGACATCGGCGGCTACGCCAAGGTGAAGCAACGGCTCCAGCAGGAGATTCTGGACGTCCTGGCGCACAAGGACACGCTGAGCGACCCGGAGGCGGTGAAGCGCGTGGAGGCGCTGCTGCCGCGCGGAATGATTTTCTGGGGCCCTCCCGGCACCGGCAAGACGCTCTTCGCCAAGGCCATGGCCTCGTCGCTAGGTGCGGCGGTCCAGGTGGTGAGCGGCCCCGAGCTCAAGAGCCGCTGGGTGGGCGAGAGCGAGGAGAACCTCCGGCAGATCTTCGTCCGCGCGCGGCAGGCGGCGCCCAGCATCATCGTCTTCGACGAATTGGACTCCTTCGCGTCAGCGCGTGGCACGTACACGGGCTCGGGCGTGGAGCACTCCATGGTGAACCAGCTCCTCACGGAGATGGACGGCTTCCGCAAGGAGGAGCTGGTCTTCGTGGTGGGCACCACCAACTTCGTGGAGTCCCTGGACCCCGCGCTGCTGCGCCCGGGCCGCTTCGAGTTCCAGCTCTGCATCCCCTATCCCAACAGCTCGGACCGGCGCGCCATCCTGTCCATCTACAACCAGAAGCTGGGCCTGGAGATGACGGAGCGCGCGCTGGACTACGCGGTGAAGCGCACGGGCGACCGCGTGGAAGGCACTGGCACGCGCTTCTCCGGCGACCACATCCAGGCCCTGTGCCGGGCACTCGCACGTCGGCGGTTGCGCGACGGCGCCCAGGGCCCCACCGAGGCGGTGGACGTGGAGCGCGCCCTCACGGAGTTCCTGGACCGGCCGGAGCTCACGCCCATGGAGGAGCGCGTCGTGGCCACACACGAGGCGGGGCACGCGGTGTGCGCGCTCTTCTGTGAGCACGCGCCCGCCATCGACCGCATCAGCATCCGGGGTGACCTGGCGGGCTCGCTGGGGCACGTGCAGTACGCGGACCCGGCGCACCGGTACGTCGTCACGCGAGGCCAGCTGCTGGACAGCATCTGCATGCTCTTCGGCGGCCGGGAGGCGGAGGCGCTGCTCCTGGATGACCTCTCCCTGGGCAGCGCACATGACCTGGAGCGTGCCACGGAGATTGCGCGCGAGCTGGTGGAGGACCTGGGCATGGGCGGAGACCGCGTGCCCGTGCGGCGCTTTGATGCACCGGGACGGCAGGGGGACCGGCATGCCCTGTCCGACGCGACGCGAAGCACGCTGGAGGCCGCGATACAGGAAGTCCTGGCCGTCCAACGGGCCCGGGCCCGCGATATCCTCCAGCGCGAGAAGGAGCGGGTCGTGGCCCTGAGAGATTTGCTCATCGAACGCAAGGTGTTGGACCGCGAGGCCTTCACCCATCTGGTGCCCGCGCCCGTGGCGCCGAAGAAGGAGCCCGCGCTTGGCTAGCCTCATCCTCCGCCTCCAGGTGGACCCGGCGACGGGCCGCAAGGACGTCATCATCCAGTACGAAAGTGACGCGGACGCGCTGCCCATGGAGCACGAGGACGAGCACCGACGGCTCGTGGACTCGCTCATCCAGGGCGGCACGCTGAAAGCCTCCGAACTGGGCCGCGTCATCGTCCAGCGCGACACGCCGTCGGGCAAGGCCGCCGAGCCCACCTCCACCGCCGAGGACGCCTCCGAGAAGGTCCGCCAGAAGGCCTGATGTCCATGCTCGTCTTCACCAGTGAGGAGGCGCTCCACCTGGCGCTGACCTCCGGACTCGTCCCCGCCGAAGTCCAGGCCGCCCCCGCCCGCTATCATCGGACGTCCGACGGCGCGCTTCACGTCCTGCCGGAGGTGATGCCCGCGAAGGAGGTGCTCGCGCACCTCGCGTCCCTCGGCGTGCAGGTGACGCGGAGCCACTCGAAGGAGGCCACGCCGGTCCTCTGCTGGGCAGAGCTGGTGACGGCGCGGCGCGTGCCGCTGGAGAGCGCGCCGACCGGCCCGGTGCTGTTCCTGCCCCCGAGCGCCGATGCACTCCTCCCCTTGGCGGGCGAGATGCTGCGCCTGGGGTGCGACCGGCAGGAGGTGTGCTTCGCCCAAGCCTCGGGAGGAAGCGGACAGCGCGCCTTGCTGCGCGCGATGGCACCGCCCTACTTCACCGTCACCAGCGCGCTGGACGCCGCGGGCCCGCTGCGTGCCTTCGTTCCCGCAGTCCCAGGGCAACACGCCGTCTGGGTCGAGGTGGGCTACACGCATCCGCTCGCGCGCACGCTGCAAGCGCCCGCGGGGACGCTGCTGCTCGTCCGCGGCGAAGGCCCCTGGCTGACCGCGCCGGACGGCCCGTGGACGGACCTGTACCAACACACCGACCTGCGGCTCCCAACCCCGGGCGAGGACTGGATGCCCGCGCCCCCCCGGGCCGGCTGACGGTGCCGCTGCGCCTCACGCGAGCCGCACGTACGGAACACGCGAGCCTGTGGGTGCTGCGCGAGGATGCGCTCGCCCAGGTGGAGTCCCTGGTCCACACGGTGCCGGAGCCGCTGCTCGCGCAGCTTCGCTTCGCTGTCACGGGGCCACCGGAGGCGCCGTGCATCGTGCTCCGTGCCCGAGCGGGCCGGGAGCGCCCCCGGAGTTGGGCCTGTCGGGCATGGCGTACGCGCCGCTGCCTCAGCTCGCGGACCTCTTCCTGCCGTGTGACGGACTGCTGGAGCCCCCGTGCGAAGGGACCGCCTGCGCGCGCTGCTCGTGCCCCAGGCCGACACCGTGACGTGGCTCCACCCCACCGGGGGTGGAGGCTTCCGCGCGGAACGGCTGCCGGAATCCGCGTTCCAGCCGCTCGACACGTGGGTGGACTACGTCGTGGATGCCGACGCCGACGCACTCATGCCGTGGGTCCGGAGCGCCAGCTTCGACTTCGCCGCCTTCGAGGCCGCGGAGGGTGAGTGGCAGAGCGCGGCCCGCACGATGCAACCGGACGAAGACGACGACCGGAGCCCACGAGGCACGCGCCGTAGCCGCCGTGAAGTGCCGGCGCCACCCGTGACGCCCGCGAGCCCACCCCCATCGTCGCGGTCCGCGTCGCCCAACCTGTGCCCACCGGGGTCCGCCTGGCGCCGCTCACGCCCGCGCAATCCAGCGCGGTGGAAGAGGAGCTGAGTTCGCTGGAGAAGTCCTTCCTGGCGCTGGAGGTGCCCGCCGATTCGCCGCAGCGGCAGGAGCACTGGACGCGCATGGCGGAGCTGAACGGGCGGCTGGGCCGCAAGCGCGACGCGAGCCTGTGCTGGACACGCGCGCTGTGGTCCGCGTCCGACACCGAGGCCACCGAGCTTGCACGGCGCTGGTCCGATTCAGAAAACGAAGGAGGCGCCACCCCCGCCGAACGGATGGCGTCCCCCGCGCCCACGGGCGATGACGTGCGCGGCGTCGCCAGCAGCCTGGTGCGCGCGGTGTGCGTCCCAGGTGCGCCCGCGCCTGTCGACGTGGCGGCACTTCAGCGGTGGCTGGACCGGCATGACGCGGAGCTCGACGTCCGGGCGCTCTGGCTCACGCGGACGGCGCTCGACACGCTGGCGGGTGGCGATGCGCTCGGACTCGCGCGAGCGGGCGACCGGCTGCTGGAGATGCTTCAGCGAGGGCTTTCCTCGCGAGAGACGTTCCGCGCTTCCTGCGAGGTGGCACCGATTCGGCCCATGCGCCCCGGGTGCTGGCCCAGCTCGAAGCCCTGCTGGAGCGGTTCGAGCACACGCCCCGCCGCCGCTCGTCCATCGAAGCGGCGCCCGCCCTCACGCTGGCCTATGTCCGCTTTGTCTTCGCCGTGGGACTCGCGCGGCTCGGGCAGGCGGACCGTGCCCGCACCCTGGCGTCCGCGGCGGCGGAGGCGGTCGATGCGAAGGAAGCCATCCACGGCTTCCTTTCCCGAGCGTACGGCGCGCGCGTGGCCCAGGCCCTGGAAGGCCAGCCGCCCGAGACACCGCTGCCGTCCGACATCGCCGCCGAGCTGAATGCCCTGGGGACCTTCCAGCGGTACAAGGTGGATCGGCTGCGGCAGGCGTCGGCGCTGTTGGAGCCCAGCGAGCGGCTCGACCCCGCGAGGGCCTTCGGGCGCGGCGCGAGGGACTTGCGCGGAGAGGAGTTCGCCGCCCTTCGCGACTTGAAGGACCCGGCGCAGGTGGCGGCGCAGGTGGAGGCCCTGACGGGCCGGGCCACCGATGCGACGCTGCCCGCCGAGGAACGGCAGCGGCTCATCGGAGGACTGCTGGACACGCTGCCACGCGTCGCGCCGGCGCGTGCGCTTCCACTCCTGAACCGGCTCGTCTCATCGATGGAGGCGCTTCCCGGTGAAGCCCAGGCCGTGATGCTGGGCGATGCCCTGACGCTGGCGGCCCTCTTCGGCCGCGCGGACCACGCGATGACGTTGGCGGCGCGGCTGCGCAAGGTGCTCACGGCGCTGGCCCCCACGTCGCCTGCCTGGGGTCAGGGCATCCTGGGTGTGAGCCTGCGCGGCCTGCGCCGGGTCGGCCTGTCTCGCGAAGCCGCCGAGCTGGTGGACGCGGCGCAAGAACGCCTGACGGGGCCCAAGACACCGCTGACGGCGCGGCTCGGTGTGGCGGCGGGTCTGGCCATGCAGGGGCGCACGGCCGAGGCCGTCGACGTGTTCGACGCCGCCTTCGAGTCACTGGGCGCGGCGAAGGGCGGACTCCCTGAGCGGCTGGCGCTGATGCGCAGCCTCGCGAGCGCCCTGGCACATGCCCCCGTGGAGCTGGCGCTTCCGGGGCTGGCGCGCATCTCGGAAGGGCTGCCCATCATCACGGACAGCTACAACACCAACAGCCACTTCTGCCTCTCCGTGGTGGAGCTGGCGGACGCGCTGGTGCAGGGCCACGTGGAAGTGGCGCAAGGCACCGGAGCGCGTGCGCGAAGCTGGCTCGACGAAGACGAATTCCTGGTGCGACGGCGCATCCATCGGGAGCTGGAGGAGCGCACATGAGCAGTCTTCCCGCCATCTCCGAGCTGACGTTCGACGCGCTCTCGAGCGAGGCCCACGGCCTGCGCGAGCGCCTCAACCGCTTCCGCCTGGCGCTGGGCCGTCACTTCGTGGGCAAGCAGACGCTGGTGGACCTGATGACGGTGGCGGCGGTGGCGCAGGAGCCGCTGCTGCTGGTGGGCCCACCGGGCACGGCCAAGTCGGACCTCGTCCTCAAGTTCCGGGACGCGCTGCGCATCCCCAACGAGGATTACTTCGAGTACCTCCTGACGCGCTTCACCGAGCCGTCCGAAGTGCTGGGCCCCATCGACATCAACCTGCTGCGCCAGGGCCGCTACATCCGGCGCGAGGGCGGCAAGCTGCCCACGGCCCGGCTCGTCTTCCTCGACGAGGTCTTCAAGGCCAGCTCCGCCATCCTCAACGCGCTGCTCACCGTCATCAACGAGCGCAAGTTCTACCAGGACGGCGCGCCGCAGCCGGTGAAGCTGAAGGTGCTCTTCGCCGCCACCAACGAGTTGCCCGAGCACGCCGAGCTGGGCGCGCTCAAGGACCGCTTCTGTCTCAAGGCCGCGTGCCGTCCGGTCCAGGACCGCTACTTCCTGGAGCTGCTGGACTCCGGCCTGGATTCGCAGACGCACCGGGAGATGAACCAGAAGCCCTGGGCGGAAGGGCACGCCACGCTGGACGACGTGCTCAAGGCCCACCGTTACCTGACGCTGATGATGGGCAAGCGCGAGACGGGCCAGGATGGCCGCGAGCTGCGCGACCGCGACCTGTTCTTCCGCGATGACTTGCTGCGCGAGTTCCGCCGAGTGGTGCAGACGCTGACGCGCGAGGACGGCGTGTTCATCAGCGACCGCAAGCTGGTGAAGCTCTACCGCCTGCTCCGGACGCGGGCGTGGATCTTCCACGGCGGCGCGGTGGAGCGGCAGGACCTCCAGCTCCTCTCGTACCTGGGCGAGACGCGGGAAGAAATCGACCTGCTGGAGGAGAAGGTGCCCCGGCTGCTGGGCCTCTCGTGAGTCGCGGATGAGCACGGAGCTGAGAAGCCCTCAGGACACGGAGCGCTGGCTGTGCGCGGGGCTGTGCCTGATTCGGCACGAGGACCTCACGGCCGACGCGTTGACCTCGGCCGTGCCGTGGCTCCTCGCCACGCTCGCGGAGTCGCCTGCCCTGCCCCCACCCGCGTTCATCGCGGACCTCGGCCGGCTCGTCGCGGGGGTTCCGCTCGCGCCCTCCGCGCCCGTTCCCGATACCCAGCCTCGGCTGCGCGTGGCGGTGCGCGCGTATGACGACCACGTACTGGCACGCCTGGCCGCGGAGCCCCACCTGGAGGCGGTCTCCGCCGCCCTCGCACGGTTGCCCGAGACGCTCCGGCCGCGAGGCGTCGCCTTCCTCGTCGCGCGCGTCCTGACCCGCATGGGCTTCACCGCGGGAAGCCCGGTGAGCCCCGCCCTGGCCCGGCGCGTCCTGGAGCGTCCGCCCACGGAGTTGCTCCAGGCGGGCTACACGGCCCTGCGCGAATCAGGAAGCAGCGCCGCGTTAGACCGGCTCACGGAAGGCTATGAAGCCCTGGCGAGCGCGGCCCGGCGCGCCCATGTCCTGCTCGGCGACGCGGAGTCCTTCACGCTGGAGAACCTGGAGCACCTCCAGGGTAAGGCGCAGCGGATGGCTTTGGAGCAGGCCGTGGAGGCGGCGGAGGCCCTGTCGCGAACCCTGCCGCCCAAGCTCCGCGCCCGTCCGGTGAGCACCGCACCGCTCCCCATGGTGTTGGAGGACGAGGCCGCCTTCCCACAAGGCGGATTCTCCTCCGTGTCCAACGTGGGCAGCCTGGAGAACCTCGTCACCTCCGAGCTCGTCTACATGGAGGACGAGCCCAATCTCGACCTCTTCGACGTGCGCTATGTGGAGGGCGAACTCCTCTACTACACGCGCGACGAGAGCATCTCCGTTCGCCGCCGGCGCGTCATCACCTTCGTCCTGCCGCCGGACCTCGTGGATGCGCGCGTGAAGGACGCGGGGGTCCGCTGGCAGCGCGTCGTGGTGTCAATGGGCCTGCTGCTCTGCCTCGTACGGCGGCTCTCCCTCTGGCTGGGCAGCGAGGAGCTCCACTTCCGCGCCGTCTTCCTGCACGCCCATGACGGCTCGGCCCCCTGGAGGCTGAACGCGGCCTCTGCGAGCTGCTGCTGCGCGAGTGGCGCGCCCGTGGCACGGCGGAGGTCTTCACCGCCGCCACGCTCGACGAGGTCCTGACGGATGCGGAAGAGCGTGCGAAGCGCGCGCGGGTGGACCTGGTGCTCCTCGACGCAAGCAGTCAAGTCGAGAAGGTGTTTCATCCCGGCGCCTCCCGCGTCGAGCGGCACGTGCTCGACCTCAGCGGCCCCTCCCCTCGCATGCGGACCATCCGAGACAAGCGAGAAGACCTGGATTCTCGAAAGTCGGAAGCGCCGATGAGCGCCGCCCTCGGCAGCGCGCATTGGGAGGCATGGGTCGGCGTAACGCTTGAGCTTGCGCAAGGGCTTCTCTAGCGTCCGTCTCACAACGCGCCCCACCCGGCGCAACGGACGAAGGACGGGCCATGCCGCGGTACGAGTTCAAGGAAGGCAGCTCCAGCAAGTTCTGGGAAATCAACCTCTCCGGCAGCAGCTTCACCGCGCGGTGGGGCCGCATCGGCACCGACGGCCAGGAGAAGACCCAGACCTTCGGCTCTCCCGCTGAGGCCCAGAAGGAGCACGACAAGCTCGTCCGCGAGAAGGAGAAGAAGGGCTACGTCCTGGCCGACAAGAGCGACGATGACGATGCCGAAGGCGGTGGGGGTGAGGAGCCTGCATCCAATCCGGAGCTCGAGGCCGCCATCCTCAAGGACCCGGACAACGTGGACGCGTACCTCGTCTACAGCGACTGGCTCCAGGGCCAGGGCGACCCGCGCGGCGAGCTCATCGCCATCCAGCACGCGGCCTCCCAGGCCAGCGGCACGGAGGCCAGCGACCTGAAGCGCAAGGCCGCCGCGCACATCAAGAAGTACCAGACGCTGCTGCTCGGCGAGCTGGCGGCCGGGGTGAAGTCGGAGGAGCTGTCCCTGGAGTGGCACCTGGGATTCATCCGCTCCGCGCGCGTGGGCCAGAAGGAATACGACTCTGACTTCAACGTCCCGGAGACGGCCGGGGCGCTGCTCAAGCACCCCTCCGCGCGCTTCATCCGCAGCCTCACCATCGGCATGGCGAGCTTCGACGGTGAAAACGAGTACGGTGAGACCGTCCAGGCGCTCGTCGAGGCCGGGGGTTCGAAGACGATTCAGGAGCTCTTCATCGGTGACTTCGAGTACCCGGACGACACCGAGATTTCCTGGACGCACCTGACCGACATCTCCGCCCTGCTCAAGGTGCTGCCCGACCTGCGCAAGCTGCGGCTGCGCGGCGGTGAGTTGGAGCTGGGTGACGTCGACCTGCCCGAGCTGCGCGAGTTCACCGTGGAGACGGGCGGCCTGCCGCTGGCGGCCGTCAAGTCCATCGCCAACGCGAAGTGGCCGAAGCTGGAGCGCCTGGAGGTGTGGTTCGGCAGCGACAACTACGGCGCGGAGGGCGGCGTGGAGGACATCCAGCCCATCCTCGACGGCAAGGGCCTGCCGAACCTCAAGCAGCTGGGCCTGCGCAACTCCGAGTTCACGGACGCGCTCGCCCAGGCGCTGCCCACCGCGAAGGTGCTCCCGCAGTTGGAGACGCTGGACATCTCCATGGGCACCCTGTCCGACGAGGGCGCGCGCGCCTTGGCGGACAAGGCGGCGGCCTTCGCCCACCTCAAGCAGCTCGACGTCACGGAGAACACGCTGACGGACGAAGGCCAGTCGCTGCTGCCCAAGGCGATTCCCCACGCCAACGTGGGCAACCAGCGCGACTACGAAGAGGAGTACCGCTACTCCGCGGTGGGTGAGTAACCGGAGCCGCATTCAAAGCCTTGCCGGAAGGCGCGCCGTCACGCGGCGCGCCCATGGTGGCACCTTCGACCAGAGCCACGGGAATGACAGCCACGACCGCCTCGAACCCGGAGTTGGAGGCCGCCATCCTCGAGGCCCCGGACAACGTGGACGCGTACCTGGTCTACGGCGACTGGCTTCAGGTGCAGGGAGACCCACGCGGCGAGCTGATTGCCCTGCAGCACGCGGCCTCGCTGGCCACCGGCACCGAGGCCAGCGACCTCAAGCGCAAGGTCACCACGCTCATCAAGAAGAACAGACCCCTGCTGCTCGGCGCGCTGGCGGAAGCGGCGAAGGAGCAGGAGGTCACGGTGGAGTGGCACCTGGGATTCATCCGCTCGGCGCGCTTGGCCCGGAAGGACTTCCACTCCACCTGGGACGTCGCCGAGGCCGCATACGAGCTGCTCACGCACCCCTCCGCACGCTTCATTCGGGGTCTCACCATCGGCATGGTGGACTTCGAGGGCAACAACTCCTACGCCGACGTCGTCGACCAGATGGTGGAAGCCGGCGGTTCGAAGACACTCCAGGACCTGTTCATCGGAGACTTCGAGTACCCCGGCGAAACGGAGATGTCCTGGTCGAGGCTGTCGGACGTCTCGAAGGCGCTGAAGGTATTTCCCAACCTGCGCACGCTGCGTCTGCGCGGCGGCGAGCTGGAGCTGGGTGACATCGACCTGCCCGAGCTGCGTGCGTTCACCGCGGAGTCGGGCGGCCTGCCGCTGGCGGCCGTCAAGTCCATCGCCAACGCGAAGTGGCCGAAGCTGGAGCGGCTGGAAATCTGGTTCGGCAGCGACAACTACGGCGCGGGCGGCGGCGTGGAGGACCTTCAGCCCATCCTCGACGGCAAGGGCCTGCCGAACCTCCAGCGGCTCGGCCTGCGCAACTCCGAGTTCACGGACGAACTCTGCACGGCGCTCCCCACGGCGAAGGTGCTGCCGCGGTTGGAGACGCTGGACCTGTCCATGGGCGTCATGTCCGATGAAGGCGCCCGCGCACTGGCCGGCCATGCAGCGACCTTTTCCCACCTCAAGCGACTCGACGTCACCGACAACATGCTGACGGACGAAGGCCAGACGCTGCTGTCGAAGGCGCTGCCCAACGTGAGTGCAGGCCACCAGCGCGAGTTCGACGAGGACTACCGATATGCCTCGGTGTCCGAGTAGCGTCGCAGCGCACTCCAGGGGGTCACACCATGCCGCGCTTCGAGTACACGGAAGGCACTTCGAGCAAGTTCTGGGAAATCGAACGGAAGGACGCCGTCGTCACCACCCGCTGGGGCCGCATCGGCGCGGAGGGCCAGGAGAAGACCCAGAAGTTCAAGCAGGCGTATGAAGCGCTGCAGGCGTACCAGAAGCAGGTCCTGGAGAAGACGAAGAAGGGGTACACGCGCATCAAGCCGAAGGACACGGCGCCTGCGGCCAAGACGAACCCGGAGCTGGAGGCCGCCATCCTCCAGGCTCCGGAGTCTGACGACGGCTACCTCGTCTACGCCGATTGGCTCCAGGGCCAGGGCGACCCGCGCGGCGAGCTGATGGCCCTGCAGCACGCGCAGCGCCAGGCTCAGGGCGCGGAGGCCACCAGCCTCAAGCGGAAGGTCGCGGCCCTGTACAAGAAGCACCAGGAAGCACTGCTGGGCGTGGGCCTCACGTCGATGCTCGGCGAGAAAGCCCTGACGCTGGAGTGGCACCTGGGCTTCATCCGTGGCGCGCGCGTCGCGGCG
This sequence comes from Myxococcus sp. MxC21-1, assembly GCF_032612255.1. NCBI lineage: Bacteria > Pseudomonadati > Myxococcota > Myxococcia > Myxococcales > Myxococcaceae > Myxococcus > Myxococcus sp. MxC21-1. The sequence goes on along the minus strand of NZ_CP123278.1, from coordinate 3,283,536 downwards.
CCGAGTTTCGACTCGGACGCCGACTTCGACGTCGTCGAAACCCTGACGATGCTCCTCCGCAGCCCCTCCGCACGGTTCCTCCAGGAGCTGACGCTCGGCCTGCCGGACAACGACGGTGACAACGAGTACGGCGACCTCATCAAGGTCGTCACCAGGCTGGCGCCGAAGACGCTTCAACGGCTGTTCATCGGTGACTTCGTCTTCCCGGACGAGTCGGAGATCTCCTGGGTCAAGCTGGGGAACCTCGCGCCCCTGCTCAAGGCCCTGCCCCACCTCACCACCTTGAGGCTGCGTGGCGGAGAGGTGCGCCTGGGGCCGGTAGAGCTGCCGGAGCTGCGGCGCTTCACGATGGAGTCAGGCGGCCTTCCTCGGCCCGCGGTGCAGTCCATCGCCAGTGCGAAGTGGCCGAAGCTGGAGCAGTTGGAAGTCTGGTTCGGCAGCGAGGAGTACGGCGGACGGTTCCGCCCGAGTGACATCCAGCCCATCCTCGACGCCACGGGGCTGCCGAACCTGAAGCACCTGGGACTGTGCAACGCGGCCTTCTCCGATGAGCTCGCGACCGTGCTGCCGAAGGCCAAGGTGCTGAAGCAGTTGGAGTCGCTGGACTTGTCGAAGGGCACGCTGATGGACACCGACGCCGAGGTCCTGGCGGCGAACGCGGCGGTGTTCAAGCACCTCAAGAAGCTGGATGTGTCGCAGAACCAGCTCACGCGCAAAGGCGTGAAGCTGCTGGCCTCGTTGTGCCCGGACGTGGCGGCGGGGAACCAGCGCGACATCTACGACGATGGCGAAGGCGGTCGCTACGTCGCCGTGAGTGAGTAGTCCGGCATCATGGGCGCGCCTCCGTTCATCCTCGTCGGCAACCCGGAGAACCGGCGCGTCACGCTGTTCCAGGACGCCCTCGCCAGGCAGGGGCTTCCCTCCGCGCACGTCGTGCCCTGGCGCGAGCTGCTGGCGGCGCCGGGCCTCCTGGCGGACCTGCCGGACTCGGAGGCGTTCGTCCGCATCGATTCCACGGGCGAGAACTGGGACGTGGAGAAGGCCCTGCTCAAGCGGGGCTACGCGGACGCCGTGGGCCAGGGCTGCTCCGTCCTGACGCCGGAGCAGGTGGACCGCTTGCCCGTGGACCGCGGCCGCATTCTCAGCCCCCGGCAGCATCACCTGGGCTTCCTTCGCGTCCTGGCGGAGCTGGAGTCCATCTTCGCGGCGCATCCCCGCTGGCGCATCCTCCAGAAGCCCTCCGCCATCGCGGACCTCTTCGACAAGCGCATCACCTCCCGCCGCTACGCCGCCCTGGGCGTGCCGGTTCCCGAGCCGCTGGACGGTGTCACGGACGTGGAATCACTCCGCGAACGGATGCGGGAGGAGGACTGCCGCGAGGTGTTCGTGAAGGTGTCGTGCGGCTCCTCCGCGTCGTGCCTCGCCATCTACCGACGGGGGCGCTCGGCGGACACGCTGACCACCACCATCGAAGTGGCGAAGACGGGCTGGTACAACTCGCTGAAGGTCCGCCGCGTCGAGAACCCCGAGCAGGTGGATGAAATCCTCACGTATCTGCTGGGCGAGGGCTCACAGGTGGAGCGCTCGATTCCCAAGGCCCGGCTGGGCGGCGATTACTTCGACTGCCGGGTGCTGATGGTCCGAGGCGAGCCAGCCTTCACGGTGGTGCGGCAGAGCATGCGGCCCATCACCAACCTGCACCTGGGCGGCTGGCGGGGCGACTTGGGCGACTTCCACGCGGCGGTGCCACGGAACGAGCTCGCGGATGCCATGGAGAGCTGCCGCACGGTGGCCCGCAGCCATGACTGCCTCCACGTGGGCATCGACCTCATGTACGAGGAGCACTTCACCGGGCACCGGGTGCTGGAGGCCAACGCCTTCGGCGATTTGCTCCCCAACCTCCGCCGCGATGGGCTCACTGTCTACGAGTGGGAGATTCAAGAAGCCCTGCGTCAGCTTCCGTGACGGACACACCCTACGGTGCCCCCCCCAAGACCGGCCTTCCACAGGGGCGTGGCCGGGACACGCTCCAGGATGCCGGAGCCGAAGACGCGGTCCAGCTCCAGGTACTCCAGGTGTACGTACCCGATATGACACCCACAGGTCTGCTTCGCGCAGGGCCGGGGTCTCAGCGCGGAGTCGAAGTCCGGCGCGTAGATGTTGCCAATCGGCTCGTCAATGAAGTGACACCGCCGCGCCGTGCCCTCGCCGTCCACGGAGATGACGGACTCCCCGCCCCGGCACGCGCGGCCCAGGCTCGGGTGCCGCGTGTTGTTCACCGGGAAGAGCGGGTCCAACCGCGTGAAGCGCGCCACGTCTTCCGCCGTGTACGGCTCCTCCTGCCCGTCCTTCACCGCGTTGATCCACAGGTAGGTGTCCGCGGGAAGCTCGGCACGCAGGGCCTCCGCCTCTTCCGTGAAGCGGAGAAACCCCACCACGCCCACGCTGTGCCGCACGCCCAGCTCGGTCAGCCTCGCGCACTGGGCCACGAAGCGGTGCCGCCTGGTCCACTCCGGGTGGTACGTGGCCCAGATGCCCAGCTTGTCCGCGCGCGCCCGGGCCACCCAGTCCAGCTTGCAGGACAGGTTCGTCTGGATGGCCAGTCGCTCCACATGCGGCAGATGCGACAGGCGGGCCAGCGCCTCTTGATACCAGGGCCAGATGAGCGCCTCGCCCCACGGCGTGAAGAACACCGACACCGTGTCCTGCGTACGCGCCTCCACCCACGCGACGAAGCGCTCCAGGTCCGCGCGGTCCTTGGCCAGCTCCTCGTCGGTGTGCTTCCACTTGCCGAAGGGGCAGTACTCGCAGCCGTAGTTGCAGCTCGACAGCGGGCCTCGATAGAGCACGGTGAGCTTCATCGCCAGGCGTACTCCTTCATCATCGCCTGCACCTGGTCGGAGTGCAGCCAGGGGCCAATCATGTCGGAGCGCTCCACGCCCGCCGCGGTGAGCTGCACCACCCCACCGTTCTTCCGCGCCAGTCCGTGCGCCTCCAGCTCCTCCAGCTCCGGGAAGTCCTCCAGCGCGTCGGTGCAGAAGCGCTGCCGGTACACGGCGAGGTCCACGCCATCCGCCAGCAGCGACAACAGCATGTAACGGCGCCGCCGCTCCGCGGAGTCCAGGCGGAAGCCGTAGCCCACCTCACCGAACGATGCCTCGGTCCGCTCGCTGTACGACGAGATGATGGAGCGCACCTCGCGAGAGCCCACCGCGTACTCAGACGAGTAATGCACCCGGCCCGTGTACGAGCGCGCCCCGCAGCCCAACCCCACCATGCCGTCCTCCTGGCAGCGATACACCGGACCGCCCGCTTCCGGCGCATGGCGCGCACGGAACATCCGCATGGAGACCTGCGTGTAGCCCTCCGACAGGAGGAAGTCGCGGCCCACGCGATACAGCGAGAGGCGCAGGTCGTCCCACGCCCGCGCCTTCTTGCCCAGGAAGGTCAGCGGCCGGACATAGAGCGGGTAGAGATAAATCTCCTCTGGCGAATAACGAAGCGCCGTGCGCAGCGAGTAGAGGAAGCTCTCCGCCGTCTGCCCCTCCATGCCGTAGATGAGGTCCAGGTTCAGCGTGGGGAAGCCCGTGGTGCGGATGAGGTCCAGCGCGGCCTCCACCTGCGCCGTCTTCTGGGGCCGCTTCACCGCGGCCACCTCCGCCTCGATGAAGCTCTGGATGCCCATGCTCACCCGGTCCGTGCCGCGCGAGCGCAGCACCTGGAGCTTCTGCGCGTCCACCGTCTCCGGAGACACCTCCACCGACACGGGGATGTTCTTCATGTCCGCGCCCATGACGCCCTCGGCCATGTCGAACACGGTGTTCAACCCCGCCACGTCCAACAGCGTCGGCGTGCCGCCGCCAATGGCGGCCCGGGCGAAGCTCGCCGTCCCCAGCGCCTCCTTCACCCGCTTCGTCTCACGCACCAGCGCGCCCAGGTACCCGTCCACCACGTCCTGCTTCGGCCCGGCGGCGGTGAAGAGGTTGCAGAAGCCGCAGCGCATCTCGCAGAAGGGCACGTGGATGTAGAGGAACAGCGCGTCGCGCCGCTCCTCCGCCCAGACGGACTCCAGCGGGAGCGCGGGCGTGAAGGGCCGGTAGGCCGTCTTGTGCGGGTAGCCGTAGAGGTACGCCACGTAGGGCGACCCTTCGAGCATCTGCTCCAGACGCGTCATGGTGCGGTTTCTCGAGGTAGCAGGAATTCAGCGTAGGGCACCGTCCACACCACGGGGTGGGCCAGGCGATGGCCGGTGAAGCCGTCCTCGCCGTAGGTAGTGCCATGGTCCGAACAGACGATGCAGAAGGCGGGGCCCCGGCGCCGCAAGGCGGCGAACAACGGAGGGAGCTGCGAGTCCACGTACGCCAATGCCGCGGCGTGCGACTCGCGTGAGTCCTGGATGGCGCCGGGCACATAGTGCCGGTTCGGCTGATGGAGCGCCGACACGTTGATGAAGAGGAAGACGCGCTGCTCACGCGGCAGCGCCTCCAGCCGCTGGACGGCCAGCGTCACCTGGTGCTCGGTGGACCGAGGGTCCGTCACGCCCAGCTCGGAGCTCCAGTGGCTCTCCTTGAAGAGTCCGGGGAGCACGTTGCCCAGCGGATTGCGCTTGTTGAAGAAGCCCACGCCGCCAATGCAGACGGTGTGGTACCCGCGGCCCGCCAGCCCGGTGACGAGGTCCGGCGCGTCCAGCACGCAGGTGTCCGAGGCCGTCGTCTCGCTGCCCTCGAAGCGCATCGAGAACAACCGGGGATGCAGCCCCGGCGTCGCGGGCGTGGGCAGGAAGCCCGCGAAGAAGGCGTGGTGCGCCGCGTACGTGAAGCTCGCGGGAGAGTGCCGCTGCTCCCACCGGCCTCCGGGCAGCAGCGCGGAGAGGTTCGGCGTGCGCCCCTGGGCCGCGAGCGCCTCGGCGACGTCGTAGCGCAGGGTGTCCAGGGTGATGAAGAGCAGGTCGTGCGTGCCGACCACCGCGTTCATGTCCATCGCGTGAGCACTCCGGCGATGTCGTCGATGCGCGATGGAATGCACTCCACCGTGAACATGGGCGGAGGCAGCGCGGAGGGCCACGGGCGGCCGTGAGACACCCAGCAAGTGGCCATTCCCAACCGCGCGGCGCCCACGACGTCCCGCTCCGGGTCGTCGCCCACGTGCAGCACCTCTTCCGGCGAACGTCCGACGTGGGCCAGCGCGGCCTCGAAGATGCGGGCATCCGGCTTCGAAGCGCCCACCTCGCCGGAGAGGAAGACATCCGGCAGCACCTTCGCGAGCCCCGCGCGGGCCAGCTTCGTGCGCTGCACTCGCGCCGAGCCATTGGACACCACCGCCACCGGCCGGCAGCGGGCCACGGAGGCCACCCAATCACAGACGCCCGCGTCCTCCTGGACGAGCAGAGGCAGGCGCGACGCCATGTCCTCCCAGAGCGCGTCTGGCGTGAGGCCCAGGCATGGGAACGCCTTCGTCACCTGCTGACAGAACGCACTCCGGGACGCGCCGCCACGCCCATCCACCTCGTGCATCCAGGCCACGGCTTCGGCACGCCGAGCCTCAGGGAGCAACGACAGGTAACGGGAGACAAGCGTGTCCACGTAGCGCGAGAAGGCGCCCGCGCGGTCAATCAGCGTGTCATCCAAGTCGAAGAAGACGGCCCGGGGCCGCATCCGAGCACTCCTTCCCGAGGCGAGGATACGCCGCCCCGGCTGCGTCGAACAGCGACAACGCAGTGGGGCGACCGCGTCCAGGCGGATTCGCCGGGCCCCTGCCCCCGTACCTGCCCGTTGGAAGGCGGGGGACTCGGAGATTCCCGGCGAAGCAGCGGGCGTTCAGGGGGACGGGTGCGCCTCGCGGTCGAACGCCTCCAACGCCCGGACGACCTCCTCCTGCGAATCCGTGAGCATGAGGTAGCGCGCGTAGTCGTAGCCCTGCGCGAGCTGGTGCACCAGCGGGTACACGGGCCGGGTGCGCGTCCAGAACTCGGTACCCAGGAAGATCATGGGGCTGATGACGCCCACCGAGTTGTAGTGGTTCTGGCACGCGTCCTGGAACACTTCCTGGATGGTGCCCGCGCTGCCGGGCGAGTAGATGATGCCGCCCTTGGCGACGGTCAGCAGGCCGTCTTCCCGCACGCTGTTGGCGAAGTACTTCGCGATGTGCGTGGCGAAGGGGTTGGGCGGTTCGTGCCCATAGTGCCACGTGGGGATGCCCAGGCTGGCGCAGTACGGCAGGTCGTCCTCGCCCAGGGGAAACGCCCGGCGAACGTCGAAGGCGCGCGAGAGCCACTCGCGGTCGGTGTAGCTGGGCGCCTGCGCGAGCAGGGCCAGTCCCGCGTCCAGCTCCGCCTCCGTGCGCCGCGCGAACCACACGCCCACGTGCGTGGCCTCCATGGCGCCCGGACCGCCGCCGCTGACCATGAAGAAGCCACGGCGCGCCAGCTCACGCGCCAGGGAAGCCACCGCGCGGTAGTCCGGCTGGCCGCGCTTCATGGAGTGGCCGCCCATGATGGCCACCACCTTGCGCACGCCCCCGGACCGGTACAGCAGCCCTTCCATGGCCGCCGTGACCGAGTGGTCGTGGAGCCGCTGCGCCAGCGTCTCCAGCAGCGTGGGAGGACTGCCGCGCCCGTTCGCCGCCCAGTGCGCGTAGATGCGCGCATCCGGCGTATCCGCGTAGGACTCCGGCTGAGCCGGGTCGAAGCCCGCGTACAGTTCCTCCGGCGTATACAGCGCGCCACGGTAGGGCTGATAGGGCACGCCGGAGATGGGCGGGAACACCATGGCCCCGTGCTCCACGGTAGCCTTCAGCGCATCCTTCTCCAGCTCACAACCCAGGAAGACGGCGCCCACGAGCTCAGCGGAGGCCAGCTCCTGGGTGTACCGCCGCAGGTCCAGCCCTTGGATGATGACGTTGGCGAACCCGACGCCCGCCGCGAGGTGCCGCTCGAATGCCTCGATGGTCTCGATTTCGATCACGCATGAACAATTTCATGCCTCGCGGCCCTATGGGTAGCGAGGAGTGCTGCTCATGGCGAATGTGCATCTTCACGGGCCCATCGGCCCCTGACGCTCAGCGCCGCGCCTCCAGCACCCGCAGGCACGCCTCCGCCTGAAGCAGCTCCAGGCGGGCTCCCGCGGCGGAGGCGTCTCTCGCCGCGAGCTGGAGCTGACGTCCGGCTTCATCCAACTCGCCCAGCTGCAACTGGGCCCGCCCCAGCACGCACCGGAGCAACGATTGGAGGCGCCGGTCCTCCAGCATGGACGCCAGCTGGAGCCCTCGCAGCGCGTCTTCCTTCGCCAGCTCGGGCGCGCCCGCGCGCGTGTGCAGCAACGCCAGGCCATGGTGCGTGTAGGCCATGCCCCGGCGGTCTCCCGTGCGGGAATCCAGCTCGAGCGCGAGCTGGAAGAAGTGCGCCGCGCGTTCCCTGTCTCCCGCCCGCGAATACGCATCGCCCAGGTTCAGCAGCGCGGTGGAGTGCTCCCACGTATCCCCCGCGCGCTCGCTCCAGCGCAGGACCTGGGCGTATTCGGACGCCGCGGCCTCCGGGAATCCCAGCCCGAGCTGCACGCTGCCCATGGCCCGGTGGAGCAGCGCCTCCACGCCCGCCCACGCGGGGCCGTCTTCCCGGACCGCCTGCTGCAACTGCTCGCGGGCCAGGACAATCCTCGCGCGCGCCTCCTCGAACCGCCCCAGCGCGGACAACGCCAACGCGGACAGCGCGTCCAGCGACACGGACAACAGCGGCGCCGCGGACAGGCAATCCCGGCGCCCCTCCCTGTCGAGCCCCAGCACCTCCTCATACCTGCCGAGCGCGAGCACCACCGACGCCCGCTTGAACAGACGCCGGGCCCGGTCCCCTGCGGGAGACGCCAACCCCTCATCATCCAGCTTCCGCGCCGTATGCCACGCGGCGTCCGCTTCCACGGGCTCGCCCGCCAGCCGGTGCGCGTCGCCCATGTATTCCCAGAGCCGGCGCTGCCACTCCCGCGCGGCGTCTGGTTTGAGCGCATCCGCCAGTCCCAACGCGAAGCGATACACAGCCATGGCGGGCCCCGGCTCCAATGCCGCCAGATTCCAGCCTGCCAGTGATACCAGATAAGGCAGTGCCCGGGAGGACTCCTCCGCTGACAGCCATTGCCGCGTCAACTCCATACAGGCGCGTTGACGCAGCGGCTCCGGAAGGGCCTCATAGGCTTCCGCGGCCCGCCGGTGTGCCGCGGGCAACTCCGCCTCCGGAAGCTCGTCGACGCCCGGGGCGGGCTCCACCGCCCACGTGTAACGGCCTCCCGCGACGGAGCGCAGCCAGCCCCCGTCTCCAGCAGCGCCAGAGGCCCTACCCCACCCGCCAACGCCACCAGTACCGCCCGGGGAAAAGACGGGCCCAGCACCGACGCCGCCCGCAGCACCTCCCGCTGTGCCGGGGGCAGCAAGGCCTGCCGCGCCGCATGTACCGCCTCGCCCGTGAGTGGTACCTCCCGCTCGGGCTGCTCCTCGTGCAGGGTCACCGCGTGCAGCAGGTGCAGCGGGTGTCCGGCACTGCCGCGCAGCAGCGCCACCCGGGCCGCGGGCGTCAGTGACCCCCGGTTCCGCAGCCGGCCCTCCAGCAGCGCCGCGGACTCGGCGGGCCCCAGCCGCCCCACCGTCAGGACTTCCGCCGTGAGAGGCGCTGGCGCCGTGCCGCTGGGGCGCTGAAGCGCCAGCAACAGCAGCGGCGTGTGCGACAGCCGCGACACCAACTCCTCCACCAGCGCATGGCTGAGCGCGTCCCCATGCTGCCAATCCTCCAGCACCAGCAGGCGCGGACGGCGGTGGGGCATCAGCGCGTGGCACAGGGAGTCGAAGAGGGCCGTGCGCTCGGAGGCGAGGCTCGCCGGAATGCCCTGGCGCTCGCGGCCTTCCAGGAAGCGCTGGATTCGCTCCGCGTCCGCGCTGGACACGCGGCCCGTCCCGGCGGGCGGGCTGAGCGTCCGCGTGGCGTCCAGCAACTCCCGGAAGATGCCCGCCGGTGCGCCCGGCAGCGCCAGGCCACTGCCTTCCCAGACTTCGAAGCCATCCGAGGCCAGGCGCTCCACGAAGGCGTCCTTGATGCGCGTCTTGCCCATCCCCGCCTCCCCCATCAACCACACCGCCCGTCCCAGCCCGCGCCGCACATCCTCCGCCAGCCCCATCAGCCGCTTCAGCACCGCGACGCGGCCCACCAGCGGCGGGTGGCACAACCCTGGCGCCCATCGGCGGACCGGCGCGTCCCGGGGACCCCCGCCGCGCTCCGCGGACACGCCAGTACGCCTCCCAGGAAACGCGCCCCACACGCAACGCACGAGCCCGAAGCCGGGTTCATGGTCACCTCCCTGAAGGATGACGCAGTGTGAGTCGAGCGCCGGTCCTTCGCGTCGCCGGTACGACCGGGGGTGTTGTAGCGCCGGCATGCACCTCGCGCCTCCGGCCGCCAGGGGTGTGGGACTGTTCGCTCCCCACCGCACACCCCCGACTCGCGTCGCAGTGCACTCCGGCGCCCGCCCAGGCCCGCAGTGCATCGAAAGCCTCACGCCCAGCGCGTTTCCAGTGCCCGCATCGCACAATGACAAACAATTCCAATCACGCCGAATGAAACAGAAACAAGGTACGCCCCGGCTGATGCCTGGAGGGCAAGCAGGCGCGAAATCGCGTGTTGAATACGAAATACTTTTGATGGATGCTCGTTGAGAGCTCGACACGGCAGCGACCCGCCGTGACCTTGGAGAAGCCCACCTAGCAAAGCCAAGCACCCTCCCCGCCCGTCCCCCCACGGCGCGGACTCCCCCTCGTCTGTCTTTAGCTCCCAGAGATCCCCCCACATGAAGAAGACCCTCCTGCTGGTTGGAACGCTGCTCGGTATGAGCAGCACGGGCTGCGGTGCCCCTGAAGATGATGTTTCATCTGAAGCCGGTGCGTCCCCCATCGAATTCGACGCCCTCGACAACTCCGCGGTCAGCGCCGCGGCGTTGACCACCCCCGGGTGCACCCCACTGACGGCCCGGTCGGTGATTTCCAACGGCGACGACGGGAACGTCGCAGCCAATACCATGGACGACAACCTGAGCACGCGCTGGAGCCGGAGCGGCCGGGGCTCTTGGGTTGACTATGACCTGGGCTCCATCCAGCAGGTCGCCGGTGTCTCCGTCGCGTGGCACCAGGGAAATACCCGCACGAATGAGTTCTTCGTCTCTGTTTCACCGGATGGCTATACCTATACACAGGTCTATTCGGGTAAGAGCAGCGGCACCACGGCCGCCGCGGAGACGTACAGCTTCAAGGCCGTCAACACCCGCCGGGTTCGCATCACCTTCCAGAGCAACAACGTCAATGAATGGGCCAGCATCGCCGAGGCGCGTGCCTGCTCGTCCACGACGTCGACTCCCACCGACCCCACCCCGGATCCGGATCCCACGCCGGAGCAGCCGCCCCCGGGCACCGGCGCCAGCGTGGTGTGGGTCGGTGACTTCGAGACCAACAGCCGCTCCCAGTGGAGCCACACGCAGATGGTGAGCGCGGACCGGCTGGCGCTGGTGAGCTCGCCCGCGCGGCAGGGCCGCTACGCCCTCAAGGCCACCGTGCGCAAGGGCGACGACCCCATCAACTCCAGCGGCAACCGCAACGAGCTGGTGCGCATGACGCGCGAGGCCACGGGCTCCGAGTACTACTACCGCTTCAGCACCATGTTCGACTCGAGCTTCCCCAGCGCGAAGACGTGGCAGCTCTTCACCCAGTGGCACCACGAGGGCAACTCCGGTTCGCCCCCGGTGGAGTTCTACGTCTACGGCGAGGAGATTCGCCTCAACATCGGCGGCAACCCGGGCACCATCGTCTGGCGCACGCCGCTGGTTCGCGGCCGCTGGCTGGACTTCATCTTCCACGTGAAGTGGTCGCCGGACTCCAAGGTGGGCTTCGTGGAGCTGTACCTGAACGGCAAGGTGGTGCTGCCCAAGCGCTACATCGCCACGCAGTACAAGGGTCAGCTCAACTACCTGAAGGTCGGCCTGTACCGGAATGACACCATCAGCCCCGTGGGCATCGTCTACCACGACGGGTGGACCATGGCCCGCAAGCTGGAAGACGTCATCAGCCCGACGGCGGTCCTCAAGGCCCCGTAGCGACTGACGGGCAGCCAACACCCCTGCCCCCACCCGGGCCGGAGGTCGCGTCCCCACGCGGCCCCGGCCCGGAGTAGTTTCCGGGGCATGTCCCACAGTCTCCTCGTCGTTCACGTCCAGGTCCACGTCAAGCAGGAGCACGTGGACGCCTTCCACCAGGCCACGCTCGCCAATGCGCGAGAAAGCGTGAGGGAGCCTGGCATTGCCCGCTTCGACGTCCTGCAGGACGCCGAGGACCCCACGCGCTTCGTGCTGGTGGAGGCGTACCGGACGCCGCAGGCCCCCGCCGCGCACAAGGAGACGGCGCACTACCTCACCTGGCGCGACACCGTGGCGCCGATGATGGCGGAGCCCCGCACCAGCCGGAAGTTCGTCAACCGCTTCCCTGAAGACGCCGGGTGGTGACGGACGTGAGCGCTTCTTCCTCGTTCGAGTTCGCCACCGCCACCCGCGTCGTCTTCGGCCCGGGCCGCTTGGCCGAAGCGCCGGAGGCCATCCGCGGCCTCGGGGGCTCCCGGGTGCTGCTCGTCACCGGCGCGAATCCCTCCCGCGCGCGGCCCCTCCACGACGCATTGGAGCGCCTGGGCCTGGGGGTGACTGTCTTCTCCGTGGACGGCGAGCCCACCGTGGAGCGTGCCCGTGAAGGCACTGCGCGCGTCGCGGAAGCGGGCTGTGATGTGGTGGTGGCCCTGGGCGGAGGCAGCGCGCTGGACGCGGGCAAGGCCATTGCCGCGCTCGCCGCCAACGGGGGCGACCCGCTGGACTACCTGGAAGTCATTGGCCGGGGCCAGCCACTCGCCCGCCCGTCCCTGCCCTTCATGGCCATCCCCACCACGGCCGGCACCGGCTCCGAGGTGACGCGCAACGCGGTGCTGAGCTCGAAGGACGCGAAGGCGAAGGCCAGCCTGCGCAGTCCACACATGCTGCCGCGCGTGGCGCTGGTGGACCCGGACCTGCTCACGGGGGCGCCCGCCGCCGTGCTCGCGTCCAGCGGGATGGATGCGCTGTCGCAGCTCATCGAGCCCTTCCTCTCCGCGCGCGCCAACCCGCTGACGGACGCGCTGGCACGCGAGGGCCTGCGAAGGTCGGCCCGCTCGCTGCGGCGCGCGGTGCTGGACGGTCCGGATGCGTCCGCCCGCGAGGACCTGGCCCTGGCCAGTCTCTTCGGCGGTCTGTGTCTGGCCAATGCTGGCCTGGGCGCGGTGCACGGCTTCGCCGCGCCCCTCGGAGGAATGTTCGATGCGCCCCACGGCGCGGTGTGCGCGGCATTGCTGCCCGCGGTGCTGGACGTCAACCTGCGCGCGCTGCGGGCCGTGCGCCAACGCACCCATCACTGCCCCGGGTGCAGGAGTTGGCGGCGCTGCTGACGGGGTGGGTGGATGCAAGGGCCGAGGACGCCGTCACGTGGGTGGACGAACTTCGCGCGGCGCTGGGCGTGCCGGGGCTGGGACGCTACGGGCTGACGGAGGCCCAGGTACCCGCGCTGGTGGCGAAGGCCAAGGAGGCCAGCAGCATGAAGGCCAACCCTCTGGTGCTGACGGACGCGGAGCTGGCGGAAATCGCCAGCCGGGCGCTCTAGAGGCTGTCCCTGATCGCGTGTTCGAGAGTCGACCCGGCGTGCCAGCTATCTGGCACGTCGGGGCAGGTCTTCAATCGGAGTTGCTGCCTGGCGCTACGCATGATCAACGCGGGCTGTGCGCCGACATGAACTGAGCGATGCCAAGTGGAGCCGCATCGAGCCCCTATTGGGCTCCAGGAGCGGCCCTCGCTCGAAGCGAGGGGACCGTGACTTCATCAACGCCGTGGTGTGGCGCGTGAAAACCGGGGTGCAGTGGCGGGACTTGCCCGCGCGGTTAGGTCACTGGAAGACGGTCTACAATCGGTTCCATCGCTAGACGAAGTCTGGGCGCTGGGAAGCCATCTTCAAGGCGCTGCGGCTCGATGTGGATGAGCTTTGCTCCCTTGCTGACGCATCGGTCGTCCGGGCGCATCAGGACGCCGCGGGCGGAAAAGGGGGATCCGAAGCAATGCTTTGGGGCGTTCTCGAGGAGGCTTTCAACGAAAGTTCACGCCGTCACTACAACGGGAGGTAAGCCGCTCCACGTCGCGCTGACGCCCGGCCAGCAGCACGAGTCCACAATGGCCGAAGAACTTATGGTGCACGCCGAGGGCGCCGCTTTCATTGCGGATACCGGCTATGACTCCGACCGCATCCGCGCCAACGTTCGAAAGCTCGGGATGAAGCCTGTCATCCATTCAAACCCGAGCCGTAAGCGGGCGTTGCCGTTAGACCGCACCCTGTACCGGCTGCGCTACCGGGTAGAGTGCTTCTTCCACGATCTCAAGCGCTTTCGGGCCGTCGCCACCCGCTATGACAAGACGGCGACGAGCTACCTCGCCGTCCTGCACGTCGCATCCATGCTTCTTTGGCTGCGCTAATCAGGGACAGCCCCTAGGCAGCTCTGCGATGCGTTCGGGCTGCCGCGCAATAGACCTCTGAGGTCTATATAGTCTCCCGGGACTATGGAGATTGCCAGACTCGGCTGGTATGTGGCCCCTTGCTTGCCGATGTGCTGGCGGCTGACCCGGGGGCTACATGAGAGCTTTAAGAATTGCTGCGCTGTTGCTGCTTGCGAGCGGGTGCGCGTCGACTCGTGTCGTGCATCTACACACTGGGCGCGGAGAGACAATCGCCTTCATCCCAGTCGAGTCCGCCCCTGTCGAGATAGGCAAAGACGAGTTCGAGCGTGCTGTCGCGCACCTTGTGCTCGACATGAGGCTCGACGTCGCATTCAGGGAAGTTGAAGATGATGGTCACCGCTCATTGCTTGCGTCGTCTGGGGGACTCGTTGATGGTGCGCAAGGTAGGCCAGCCCCCTCTGCCTACGAGCGCATCTGCCAGCGCCAGGACGAGCCCCATAGCTGCCTGAGTATGCTTGCCGGTGGGTTCTCGCTGGGCCCCTCTGAACGGCGAATGCTCGCGCTCTACTTCGCACTCGACACGGTGTGGAGCGGTGTCGAGGACGCGATTCGGGACATGGTGAACCCTGCCGCCCTGCGGGCGATGGTCACGACGATAATCGGAACGGCGCTCGTGATGCTGGTAGCGCCCGAGCCCATTACGAAGGTCATCGCGATTGCCCTGACGGCCTCGCTGATTGCCTATCTTGGGACGGGGCCGGTGTGGAATCTCGGGCAGGGGTTCCTGCGCTTGCTCGACGAGTCCCGGGACGCGGCGGGCTTCGCGGACATCGAGAGGGCCGGGCACCGTTTCGGAAAGGTACTGGGAGACAACGGGACCCGCGTCCTGGTGCTCGTCGCGATGGCGGCGCTGGGCGGGAATAGCGCGATGGCGGCACAGGGGCCGAAGTTGCCGGGCTTTGCCCAGGCGGCGTCCCGGGCGCAGCTAGAGCGTCGAACAGTTTGGGTCACGCCGCGCGCAGGTAGCGCGCGGCGACCTCAAGGTTTTGGACGGCCGCGAGGCGCCTGAGATCAAAGAGGTTGCGGCGCGTGCCTCGATAACGGGCCTTCGGCCCCTGGCGGTTGGCGAGATGCGCCAGGCGATGCTCGACACCGACACGCTCGCGGAGTTGTGCGCGGCCCGCGCGCGACTGCAGACGTGAGCGAAGGCGCTTCTGGAGCCGCTCGTCGTCGCCCATCGTGACGCTGCGCCCTCTGCCGGACGCCGCCTGGGTACAACTCGCGCGCAGCTTGCACGGCCCGCAGGCTTCCGGGTCGAATTGCACGACGGCGCCGGGCTCGAAGGGCTCCACCTCGCCAGCAGGGCACGTGAGGGTGCCGTCGCGGATGTTCACTTTGAAGTCACGCTTGCCGAAGAGTCCGGGCTTCGCGCTGACTCCTCGCCACGGACGGCAGACGACGTCGCCACCGCTGGTCAGCACGTCTTCGGTCATTGAGCTGTTGAGGTACGCCCTGTCGATGAGGAGGACGTCGGGGAAGAGCTCTTGGTGGGCCATGTCTTCCTGCAGTGCGCCCGTCGCCTCCTCTTCGGGGCGGTTGGCTGGCGTCACGGCGCAGGCAACCACGAGCTCAGTGTCGAGGTCGGTGCCGATGTGCTGCTTGTAGCCATTGAAGCGTTTGCTCTTGCTCTTGCGCCCGTGGCGCATGTCCGGGTCCTCGATGGAGATGCGCCTGTCGGCCGCCACACCCTGTCGAATCCGCACGCCGCCCTCGGGGCGCGGCTCGAGGTCCTGTGCCTTCACCTGCGCGAGCGCTTCGATGTAGCGCGTCAGCGGAGCAGCGGCGCACGACTTCGACTGCTGGCCACCCAGGCCATGAGGCGGTCGAGCTGTCGGCAGAGCCGATTGAGTGCGTCGACCTTCGCGTCGGGCGCGCTCCAGTCGATGTCGAGGCCGGCCTTGATGCTGCTGGCCATCAGCAATGGCGCAGCGGCCTGCTGACACACCTCCTCAACGTCGGTGCCGAGCACGAGCGCCATGCTCTCGGCCACCTTGCGGCCTGCGTGGCCGAGCAGGTTGATGGTGTCCTCAACCCGCCCGGCCCCTTCCAGAGGGCGGCTGTCGACCCCCACTCGCAGC
Source organism: Myxococcus sp. MxC21-1 (assembly GCF_032612255.1). Taxonomy (NCBI): domain Bacteria; kingdom Pseudomonadati; phylum Myxococcota; class Myxococcia; order Myxococcales; family Myxococcaceae; genus Myxococcus; species Myxococcus sp. MxC21-1. The sequence goes on along the minus strand of NZ_CP123278.1, from coordinate 3,267,860 downwards.
GTCTTCGGCGTCTTCTTCGGGTCGAAGCCCTTGGTTCGCTTCGCCACCTCGACGGTGCGCTCCAGCAGCCGACGGTCCATCTCGGTCGCGATGAGTCGCTCCCTGAATTGCTGCAGCCCGCCCTGGGAGAAGGCGGGCTCGTCCTCATCCGCGCCGAGTCGGTCCAACACCATCCGCCACCGGCTGTCCGTGCCCGACAGGCACACGGCTTCGGCGTCCGAGGCCTGCGTGTAGGCCTGCACCAGCAGCGCCATGCACATCATCGCGGGCGGCTGCGGCTCTTGGCCCTGGCCCGTCTGTCGGTACATCGCTTCGAGCTCGTCCTGAAAGGCCTCGTCGAACAACTCGTGCCGATGCTCGCGCAGGAAGACGAAAAGCTTCCTGCTCTTCCCCGCCAGCCTCAGCAGGCGCTGCTCCCGTGCGCTCTGCTCCACAGCCGGCTTCCAGCGTTCCATGCGCCACCTCCAAAGGTGGCGACCTGACCACGCGACGACAGCCCGCGTCGATCTCCTGCCGCTTGCCTGCTCCCTCGCCGTAACCTGATCGGCGCTCTAGAAGGGGGCTTCCAGCTATCAGGCGCATTGGTTGGGGAGGTTCAGGCGATCTCGATTTCGTCGGCTGGGGTGCTGAACGTGACGCTCGCACCGACGGCGGTCGCCGCAGTCGCGATGGGCGCAGGTGAGAGCCCTGGGGCTGCGGCAGGAGCTGTTGGGGGTATCCAGGGTGACCCCGAGGGCGAAATTCACCACATCTGCACTAACAAAAATGACAAATCCGACAGGACAGGTGGTCCGTGGACGCCGCGATTCGAAAGGTTCTTCATGCAAGCCGGGATGAAGCTGAGTGATCCTGCGAATCTGGTTCGGATTCGAGGTCATAAGGGGTCTCATCCTGCCGAGTATCATCAGGAGGTCTTCCGCAGATTGGACCTCGCGACGAAACGATGCCGAGGTGAGACACGGTGCAGGGCCTTGCTGGTGGATGAACTTGCCAAAATCGCTCGGGAGCTCGTAAGAGAGGGCTCCGAGCTGCGTGGGCTGATTACAAAAGGAACCCGGGAGTAGGTACGGTGCGGCGCTATTTCGAATTGGCCACGGACGAATATGTAAAGGGGCGATGGTATCTCGATGACCCGGTGGACGCGGGCGGTCGGACCATTGATGACGTTTGGATGTTCCGTGATGGACGAGCCGTTGAGCTTCACGAGCGGCTACGATTGCCGATTTATCGGCCAGGGGAGCCGCTCGACATTGAATTCGCTGGAACGGGGTTGATTCCCGTTGTCAGTGAACGTGTCGCGTCCATCTTTCGAGAGATGGCGCCTAACGATGTGCAGCTCCTTCCAGTTGACGTCGAAGGTCAACGGGCTTCCTATTTCATTCTCAATGTTGCTCGAACAGTACGCTGCATTGACGATGCAGCATGTCGAGAGGTGCAGCATTTCGACGCCGATGAAGAGCTGCACGCAGACCGGGCTGGTGAGTATCGCTCGGTAATTGGCTTGCGAATCGACAAGTCAAAAGTTGGCGACGCGCGGGTGTTCCGTCTTTGGGGCTATGACATCCCCATCATTGTCGACGAAGAGATCAGGGATGCGCTCGAAGCGAACGGCATCTTTGGAGGCAAGTTCGAAGAGGTCTGAACCGCCCTACCAGCTTCCCTGAACTCGCCCCCGCGCCGCTCATGGTAGCGCCGGGGCGAACTGCTTTGCGCGGGGGGGCGTTCCGTTGAGCGCCAGGGGGCCGTCCGACTGAATCCCGATGGCTTCGCCCAGGAGCAATGGGCGCAGGTCTCGCGGCTGCGCCCAGCTTCCGTTTCCCACCCCTCCCAGCCCGTCTCCGACTTCGCTCAGACCTTGTAGAGCAGGTCCATGTACTTCTTGAGCAGGTCGCTCACCAACCCACGGAAGGGCACGGAGGCGGCCATGCCGTACACGGGCGCCATCGTCCCCTTCGCGCTGGGGTGGGACTTCACGTAGTCCACGGCGTCGCGCAGGTCGACCAGGAACTGGTCCGCGACGCCCGGCTGCGTGTGGCGCAGCGTGACGCACAGGTGGACGGCGGACGGCTTGTGCAGGCCGTTGAGGTTCCACCCGTGCTCGCTCATCCGCTCCATCACCTGGAAGATGTCCACGGACTCCGAACCGAAGGCGATGACGAACAGCGGGTCGCCCAGCACGTGCAGCTCCGGGATGTCGCGGATGCCCTTCTTGATGGCCGCCGCCGTCTCCAGGATGCTCCGGGTGGCGTCCAGGTAGCCCTGCTCCCCCATGCTCACCAGCGCGGCCCACGCCGAGGCGATGAGCGCCCCGGGCCGGCTGCCGGAGAAGGTGGGCGAGAAGTAGATGCCACCCGGCCAGTCCGTCGCCGTGAAGTACTGGTGCGACCGCAGCTCCGTGCCCCGGTACAACACCACCGAGGAGCCCTTGGCCGCATAGCCGAACTTGTGCGTGTCCACGGACATGGACGTCACGCCCGGCAGCCGGAAGTCGAAGGGCGGCACGTCGTAGCCCAGCTTCATGGCGAAGGGCAGCACGAAGCCGCCCAGGCACGCGTCGGTGTGGAAGCCGATGCGCTTCTTGCGCGCAATCTCGGACAGCGCCTCGATGGGGTCGATGACCCCGTGCGGAAAGCCCGGCGCGGAGCCGATGATGACGATGGTGTTGCGGTTCACCGCCTTGCGCATGGCGGCCACGTCCGCGCGGTAGTCCGGGCCCACCGGCACCCGCACCATCTTGATGCCGAAGTAGTGCGCCGCCTTGTCGAAGGCCGGGTGCGCGCTGGCGGGCGCCACCATCTCCGGCCTGGTGATGCCCTGGGTCTCCCGGGCCCAGTCCCGGTACGTCTTCATCGCCAGCATGATGCTCTCGGTGCCACCGGACGACATGGCCCCGCAGATGCGCGCCTCCTCCGGCTGGCCGGCGTTCGCCACGTCCGCGCCGAGCATGCTGGCCGTCATCGCCACCACCTCCGCCTCGAACTTGGTGGCGCTGGGCCACAGGTCGGCGTGCAGCGGGTTGCTCTGCGAATGCAGCGCGTAGACACGGTTGAGGAACGCGATGTGCTCCGCGTCACCGTTGTACACGCCTCCGGACACGCGGCCCTCCCGCCAGCGGTACTCCTCCTGCGACTCCAGGGCCTGGAGCTCACGCAGCACGTCCTCGCGCGAGCGCCCCGTCGGCGGCAGGTGGTCGAACGACTGCATCTTCCCGCGGTAGGGCTTGAGGCCGCTCTCCAGTTCGGACAGCAGCGAGCCCGTCTCCCGGTTGAGCAGGCCCTTCACCCCCGGAACAGCCTTGAGGTAGCGCTCCGCCGCGGAAAGCAGCCTCGGCGGGACGTGGTTGAGCAGGCTCAGCGCCTTCAGGTCTGGAAGTGCCATGGCGAACTCCTGGGGGTTCAGGCGCTTCGCGCGCGATTGAGCCGCGCGAAGATGGCCTTGTTGTGTTTGTAGATGTTGACGAACTCGCGAAACAGCTCGTCGTAGAGCGCCGCGTTCTTCGAATCCGGATGAAAGGTGCGGGCGACCGGCACGAGCGAGGGAATCTCCTCCACCGTCAGCTGCCCCAGCGCCACCGCGGCCTGGAACGCGGCGCCTCGTGCGTTGGCGAGCACCGGCTCATCCACCTGCTGCACCGCGCGGCCCAGCACGTCCGCGTGAATCTGACACCACAGCGCGGAGCGTGCCCCGCCGCCGATGATTCGCAGCGAGTCCAACCGCCGGCCCACGAACTGCTCCACATAGGTGAAGAGCCAGCGCGAGTTGTAGGCCACGCCCTCCATCACCGCCCGGACCATGTGCGCCCGCGTCGTCTTCAGGGACTGGTTGAAGAAGCCGCCGCGCAGTGACTTGTCATCCACCGGGCTGCGCTCGCCGTTGAGCCAGGGCAGGAAGATGAGCTGGTCGCTGCCTGCGGGGACGTTGCCTGCCTGAGCCTCCATCACCCGGTAGAGGTCCGGCGCGTCCCCGTCCGTGCCCGCCCCCGCATCCCGGCCATACAGGATGTTGTCCTTGAGAAACGTGAGGCAGATGCCGGCGGACTCCTGCTCGTTGGCCAGCAGGTAGCGCCCGGGCAGGGCGGACGGCAGGGACGCCATCTGGTGGAAGAGGTCCGTCTTCTTGTAGGGCACATGGCAGCACAGCCACGACGAGGTCCCCACACACAGGTGGGGCTCGAAGTCTCCCACCGCGCCAGACCCCACGGCGGCGGCGAGGATGTCCGGCGCGCCCGTCACCACCTGAACGTCCTCGCGCAGGCCCAGCTCGCTCGCGGCCTGCGCCTGGAGCGGCCCCAGCACCGTGGAGGCGGGGACCAGGTCCGGGAGCTTCTCCCGCTCAAGCCCCGCCATCTTCAGCAGCCGGTCGTCATAGGCGATGCGGCCCAGCGCGCGGTTGTCCGTCACCCAGTGCAGGGTGATGGAGTCATACGAGGCGACGCAGCGGCCACTCAGCTTCAGGTTGAGCCAGTCCTTCGGCTCCAGGAACTTGTACGTCCGGCGGTACACGTCCGGGCGCTCGCGCCGCAGGTAGAGGATGTGGCCCACCGGGTCCTTGCCCGACAGGCTGGGCACTCCGCCCGACAGGCGAATCCACGTCATCAGGCGGCGGACGTCGTAGCCCTCCACGGAGAGGAAGCCGCCCACCGCGCGCTTCACGTCCGGCGCGCCGCGCGAGTCCATCCAGATGAGCGCGGGGCACACAGGCGTTCCGGACGCGTCCACCGCGACGGTGCCGGACCACTGCGAGCTGCAGTTGACGCCGATGACGTCCTCCGCGCGCACAGCCCCGGAGGCCAGCAGGCGCCGCGTCGCCAGGACGATGGCACGCCACCACGCCTCCGGCTGCTGCTCGGCGCCCCCATCCGGAAGCAGGGACAGCTCCAGCGGCTCCACGTCACCGCCCAGAATCCGTCCCCTCAGCGTGACGGCCGCCACCTTGACGGCGGACGTCCCGAGGTCAATGGCCAGGATGGCCTGCTCACCTGCGTGGGACACACTTCCCTCCATGCCGGGCGTCAAGACAGACCGGGCGGGCGCCTGCCGCGGCGGCCGAGTCTAGGAAACGAATGCGTGCAGCCTGCCACCGACGCGTGGAAGTTCGTCGTTTTTCTGAAAGCTCGGAAGAAGTCCCCGCGCCCTCGTCCGCTCCCGGGGCGTGGTGGCGGACTGTTCCTCCCGTGGGTGGCTTCCACGCGCCCCGCCCTTCCTACCTTTGCGCGAGGCCCAGAACAGGGGGACCACCATGGCCGAAGTCCAGCAGCCCTTCCTCACGGATATCACCGAGATTCGCCGCCGAGCCCGGGAGCACCTGGAGGAAGGCGCCATCACCGAAGACTACGAGGGCGACGTCAACGCCACCATCAAGCTGCTCAACGACGCGCTGGCGACGGAAATCGTCTGCGTGCTGCGCTACACCTACCACTATATCGCCGCAGTGGGCATCCAGAGCGAGTCCGTCAAGGACGAGTTTGGAGAGCACGCCCGCGAGGAGCAGCAGCACGCGCTTCGCATCGCCGAGCGCATCAACCAGCTCGGCGGCAAGGCGGACTTCAACCCCGAAGGACTGCTGTCCCGCAGCGCCAGCCAGTACGCCGAAGGGCAGAACCTGGTGGACATGATCAAGGAGAACCTCATCGCCGAGCGCATCGCCATCCAGACGTACCAGGAGATGGTGCGCTACTTCGCCAACCATGACCCGACGACGCGCCGGATGATGGAGGACATCCTCGCCAAGGAGGAGGAGCACGCCAACGACATGCATGACCTGCTGGTGGCGCACCAGGGCAAGCCGCCCCTGCAGAGCTGAGCGCCGCCTGGCCGCCGCGCTCGCGCCTGGCTAAGGTGGCGGGCAACGCGTCCGGGGGTGGCATGCGCAGGCGCTTCACCGCTGTGAGCGAGCTGTGTCGGCGGCACCCGGTGGCCCTGGGCGCCGCCGCGACCTTCAGCCTCAGCCTGCTGCTGCGCTGGCTCTACCTGCAGGCGTCGCCCGACCGGACCGGCCCTTCTCCATCTTCTTCTACGGCGACGCGCGCTTCTTCCACGCCTACGCCGCCGACCTCGCGCGGGGGCACACCGGGCCCGCCACCCTGCCCTACCACCCGCCTCTGTTCCCCTGGCTCCTGGGGCTGCTCTACCGCGTCCTGGGCCCGCCGCAGGGCAGCGCCTACCCGTACAAGCTCGCGCTGGCGCTGCTGAACGCGGGCACGGTCGCCTTCACGGGGTGGTGGTGGCGCAAGGTGCTGGGCACCGGCTGGAGCCTGCTGGGCGCCGCCCTCTTCGCGTGCAGCTTCGGCTGGCTGGTGCTGTCCACCACGTACAGCAACGAAGTGCTCTACGTCCTCTTCCTCTCGGCCACCTGCGCGCTGATGCTCCAGCACCGCGCGGGCCCCACGTGGACGGGCGCCGTGCTGCTGGGCGCCGTCATGGGCCTGGGCTCGCTCACCCGCGCCGAGCACCTGTACCTCTGGCCCTTCCTCCTCGCCTGGGCCTGGCTCTATCGAGGCGCCACGCCCCCGCGGACACTGGCATTGCGTTGGGGCGCGGCCCTGCTCGTCACCGCCGTCGTGCTGGCCCCCTGGGCAATCCACAACGCGCGCGTGCTGCGCGAACTCAACGCCCGGACGCCGTACCTGGAGCCGCTGCCCGTGCTGGCCCCCGTCACCGTGTACGGCCCCATCAACTTCGCCATGGCGAACCACGCCGCGGCCACCGGGGGCTTCACGCCCGACAGCGTCAACCAGATGGGCCAGGAGGGCTTCCTGGACGTGGCCAACCCCGCCCAGCGCCACCTGTTGCTGCACGGGTACGCGGAGGGCTCGCGTGGATGCGGGATTACCCGGCGGATGCGGCGCGTCTGTGGCTGGCCAAGCTGGACCGCTGGCTGGACGGCTTCCGGCTGGGTTTGGGGGCCTCCAACCTGCCCGCGGGACTGCACGGCGCCCGGGCCCCCGTGGACGTCTTCGTGCCGGAGCGCGCGTGGATGAAGTGGCCGCTCACCCTGCTGCTGCTCACGGGCGCCGCGCTGTCCTTGCGGCCCGCGTGGCGCGGCTTCGCGCTCTTCACCGCGGTGCTGCTGCACCGGGCCCTCATCACCGTCGCCTTCTTCGGCTACACGCGCGGCCTGCTCGCCGTCTTTCCCGCGCTCATCCCGTTGCTGTTGCTGCCGCTCGTGGTGCTCGCCACACGCGCCTCCGCTCAGCGGTGGTCCACCCGGCTGCCCGCCGTCGCCGCCGCCGCGTTGCTCTTCTTCTGGGTGGAGGCCGGCGTGCTCGCGATGACCGCGCCCCGGCGCTTCATGGCCAGCGGGAGCACCGACCGCGCCAGCGGCAAGCTCATCCAGGATGACTGGGTGCGCATCTGGCCAGACTGAAGGCGATTCGCGCCCTCATGGGAAAACTTCAATCCCGCGGGATGGCAGCCCGGTTCGTGCACGGCAGTTCGAATGCCAGGCACACCGTCAGTGAACACTTCTAAGTCCCGTTATTCTTGCAAAACTTTCTTCGGGAATAGCGAACGGAATCCCACGTATTCAGATTTAATTTCACACCCGGTATGGGCGTTGACGTGCTCCGTGCAGGAGCCACCGCGAGGGCATGTGCCTCCGCGGGTCCGCAGAGGAGAAACGCATGCGCCACACACGGGTGTCAGCAGCATGTCTCGTCCTGCTCCTATCCACCTCCGCCTGGGCCTTCAAGCCACCTGACAAGGGACAGAGCGCCGTCGCCGACAAGGCTTTCTTCAAACCAGAGCTGTACCTGCCCATCCAGAACATGCCGTTGCAGCAGGCCCGCCAGCAGATGAACTCGCTCGGCGCCGACGCGTGGGACGACTTCTTCAAGCGCAATGGGCGTGAGTTCAACGTCTACGTCGACCCGCGCACGGGAACGCCCACCGCGGTGCAAGGCACCATTCCCCTCATCCCGGGCGATGGCTTCAACAACAAAGTCACCATGGACCAGGTCCGTGAGTCCATTGGCCGCTCCATCGCGAACGTGGACGAGGCCGCCGTCGGTGACCTCATCTTCAAGTTCATCGCGGACAACCAGGCCGCGTTCAACGTGGACCTGATGCAGATGGGCAGCCCCCGGGTGACGTACGTCAACGACGACCTCATCCAGGTCCACATCTCCCAGCAGGTCAACGGCGTCCCCGTGCGCCACGGGCGCATCGCGGCCACCATCAGCCACGGCAACCTCATCCTCATCGGCACCGAGGCCTGGGCCAATGTGCGCATCGACACCCGCCCCCGGCTGGCCCCGCAGGACGCGCTGGTGTCCGGCAACGGCTTCGTGGGGCTGAACACCAGTCCCCAGTCGCTGTGGCAGCAGCCCACGCTGGAGATTGCCCCCGTGGCGCTCAACGGCGAGTCCTTCAACGGCGCCGTCGGCACCGGCTACGAGCACCGGCTCGTGTACACCTACGGCTTCTCCGAGGCCGGCGGCAACGAGCGCTGGAAGACGACGGTGGACGCCCACACCGGCGAGGTGCTCGCCGTGGAGGACGACAACCACTACTTCGACGCGCAGATGAAGGGCGGCATCTATCCGTCCACCAACATCGGCACCTGCACCTCCAACGAGACGTGCGGCACCATGCAGCCCAACTCGCCCATGCCCTGGGCCAACACCGGACTGGCGGCGCCCAACAACTTCACGGACGGGGCGGGCATCGTCAACTACAGCTCCGGCACCGTCACCACCACGCTGGCGGGCAAGTACGTGCGCATCAGCGACTCGTGCGGCGCCATCAACATCAGCTCCTCCACGGGCAACCTCAACCTGGGCGGCGTGAACAACGACCACGACTGCACGGTGCCTCCGGGCACGTCGCCGGGCAACACCGCCGCGTCCCGCTCCAGCTTCTACGAGCTGAACAAGCTGGCCGAGCAGGCCCGCGGGTGGCTGCCCACCAACACCTGGCTCCAGGGCCAGCTGCTCTCCAACGTCAACATCAACAGCACCTGCAACGCCTTCTGGAACGGCAGCTCGGTGAACTTCTACCGGAGCGGCGGCGGCTGCCGGAACACCGGTGAGATTGGCGCAGTGTTCGACCACGAGTGGGGCCACGGCATCGACGACTTCGACGCCAACGGCTCGCTCAGCAACTCGTCGGAGGGCTACGCGGACATCGCGGCCATCTACCGCCTGCAGACGTCCTGCGTGGGCTACGGCTTCTTCCAGACGGTCAACACCGGCTGCGGCCTGACGCCGGACGGCACGGGCTACAACCAGCAGGAGGCGCAGGTCTCCGGCCAGTCGTGGTGCAACACCAAGTGCTCCGGCGTGCGTGACGCGGACTGGGCCGCCAGCGTGCCCAACATCCCCGCCACGCCGCAGAACTTCGTATGCCCCATGTGCAGCTCCGGCTCCGGCCCGTGCAGCCGCCAGGTCCACTGCGCGGCCTCGCCCGTGCGTCAGGCGGCCTGGGACTTCGTCACGCGCGACTTGACGGCGCCGCCGTTCAACTACGACTCCAACACCGCCTTCATCGTGGGCAACAAGACGTTCTACCAGGGCAGCGGCAACGTGGGCACGTGGCACGCCTGTAACTGCACGGCGGGCACGTCCGACGGCTGCGGCGCCACCAACGGCTACATGCAGTGGCTGGCGGCGGACGACGACGACGGCAACCGGCCAACGGCACGCCGCACATGTCCGCCATCTACGCGGCGTACAACCGGCACCGCATCGCGTGCTCCACCCCGACGGTGACGAACAGCGGCTGCGCCTCCGGCCCCACCGCGGCGCCCGCCAACACCACCGCCACCCCGGGTGACGGGCAAGTCAGCCTGAGCTGGAACGCGTCCGCGGGCGCCACCCAGTACTGGGTGATGAAGACGGAGGGCTTCGCGGGCTGCGACTTCGGCAAGGCGAAGGTCGCCACCGTCACCGGCACCACCTACACGGACGGCGAGGTCGCCAACGGCCGGCAGTACTGCTACTCCATCGTCCCGGCGTCCTCCAACGCGTGCTACGGCGCCGCCAGCGCGTGCACGTGCGCCACGCCCGTCTGTGCCGCGCCCGGCACGGCCGTGCTCGCCGCGCCCTCCGGCGGCGCCACCGGCGTGGAGCTGTCCGCGGTGCTGGATTGGAACGACGTCTCCGGCGCCTCCACATACGAGGTGCAGGTCGCCACCGACGCGGCCTTCACCAACGTGGTGGCCAGCGCCACCGCGCTGACGGCCAGCACCTGGACGGTGTCGCCAGCCCTGGCCACCAGCACCTCGTTCTACTGGCGCGTGCGCGCGAGCAACTCGTGCGGTGGCGTGGGCGCCTGGACCGCGGCGTCCACCTTCACCACGCGCGGCTGCGTCGCCCTGGCGGCGCCCACGCTGAGCAGCCCCGCCGACGGCGCCACCGGTGTCGGGACGTCCGCGGCGCTCGACTGGAGCGACGTGACCAGCGCCGCCACCTACGAGGTCCAGGTGGCCACGGACTCGGCCTTCACCAACGTGGTCCGCTCGGCCACCGCCCTGACGGCCAGCGCGTGGACGGTGACGCCCGCGCTGAGCAGCAGCACCCCGTACTACTGGCGCGCACGGGCGGCCGACTCCTGCGGCACCAGCGCCTACAGCACCGCGAGAAGCTTCACCACCACCAACATCTGCACGCCGGTGGCCGCCACCTACAACGCCACGCTGCGGACACCGTCCTGCGGCAACGTGTGCGGGTGTGACACCGGGACGGTGCTCGTCAACGGCCGCGGCACCCTGTCCGGCGGCGCCGAGCCCAACCAGCCCAACACCCTCAACGCCTCCTGCGCGGACGGAAGCTCCGGCACCTACCACAGCGATGAGAGCATCGACCGTGTCGTCCTCCGCACGGTGGACCACAGCGCCTTCTCCGTCGGCAAGCAGGTGACGGCCGAGGTGACGGTGTGGTGCTGGGGCAGCACGGACCGCTTCGACCTGTACTACACGACCAACACCTCCGCGCCGTCGTGGACGGCGCTGACCACGGACGTGGCCTGTACGGGCAGCGGTGCGCGGACCTTCACGCACACCTTCAACCTGGGCACCACCGCGGGCAACCACGCCATCCGTGCGCAATTCCGATACGGCGGCACCGCGAGTTCGTGCACCTCCGGCAGCTACAATGACCGCGACGACCTCGTCTTCGGCGTGGCGGCCGCGGTGGCCTCCGCGGCGCCGGAGAAGACGCGCAGCGTGCAGGGACGCTCGACGCAGGCGGCCCGTTGATGAACGAACCCCGTCACCCGGCGTGACGGCGGAATGAACGCGAAGGGCCTCCGGGTCGACGTCCGGAGGCCCTTCTGCTTTCGCGCTCAGTGCGCCGAGGGCGTGTCCGGCGGCGGTGGCTCTCGGCTCGGCGGCGCTGACGGACGTGGCCCCGCCATGGGGCCCGCGAAGAGCAACCCTTCCTCCACCGCGCCTCGGCCGGGCTCCCGCTTCGAGTCCTCCATTCGATGGCTGCGCCGCCACGCTTCCTGGCGAAGCCCCAGCACTTCCTGCACCAGCACCTGCGCCGCCGCGGCCAGCGGCACCGCCAGGACGACGCCAGGCAGCCCCGCCAGCGCGCCGCCGCAGAGCACCACGATGGAGATGAGCAGCGGGTTCATCTTGATGGCCCGCCGCTGTATCATGGGGCCCAGCACGTTGGACTCAATCTGCTGGTACACGATGAACACGGCCACCGCGATGAGCGCATCCTTGAGGCCCACCGCGGCCAGGGTGATGACGCCCACCAGCACCGCGCTGATGATGCTGCCCAGATAGGGAATGACGCCCATCATCATCACCATCAACCCCAGCGGCAGGAAGTACGGCACGCCCTGGATGAGCGCCATGGTGGCGGCGACCGTTCCGCCAATGGTCATCACCAGCAGGGTCCCCGCCAGGTAGTTGGCCACGGCCTTTCGCATCCGGGACATGAGCAATCGCACGCGTGGCCGGCGGCGCGGCGACACCCACTGGATGGTGCTCTCGTAGAGGTCTTCACCGAACAGCAGGCTGAACACCGTGAGGACCACCACGGTGATGCCGCCCGCCACCAGGCCCAGCGTCGACGACAGGACGTTGATGAGGCGGCCCGCGACGTCCGTCGGCTCGAAGCGGATGAGGTCCTCCGCCTGGACCTCTACGCCATAACGCGTGCTCAGCTCCTCCACCCAGCGGGACTGCGCGAGCCGTTCGAGCATGGCGGGCATCGACTGGGCCAGGCCCTGGAGCTGGTGGATGAGCATGGGCACCAGCGAGCCCACCAGGACGCCCATCATCCCCAGGAGCGCCAGCGCCACGATGGCCACACCCGCGCCGCGAGGAAGCCCCCACTGCGTCAGCCGGCGCACCAGGGGGCTCAGCGCGATGGAGAGCAGCAGCACGACCGCCAGCAGCGTGAGCACGGGGTACACCGCCCGGAGCGCGGCCCAGCACAGGATGAGCAGCAGGACCTGCAATCCGACGATCCAGACCGTCCGCGGCGGCACATAGACGGGGAGCTGCCGACGAGATGCCTTCATGCCTCACAAGGTAGGATGTGGTTGCACGGACGGTAGGCGGCCCGGAGCACGCCACCGCGTCACCTGACAGGCGCTCCTGCAACTTCAGGCAGTTGGCGTAGCGCACAGCCAGCAGGCGAGCAGGCGTGCGCCCACTGTTGCGCCTGAAGTACGAGCGAGCCCCAAGCCCCGAAGCAGGCAACGCATGCCATGGGGGCGAGCGTGCCCCACCCTTGAGTGCGAGCCGAAGGGGGCGCAACCTGCACGCGCCATGTCCGATAATTCCCAGACCCACCCGAGGACCGGGAGTGTGGAGGGTGACGCGATGTGGATTGAAGCCATCGTCATGCCCCGGCAGAGCGCCACGCCGTACCGGCCTTCGCCGCGCAAGAAGCGTGGAGCCGATGCCATCCCGGCATCGGCCCCGGACCGCCGGCCCGCCTACCAGGCCGCGCTCGACGAGGGGCGCCGCTTCTGGGACGCCGTGCTCGCGTTCCTGAAATCCCACCACTTGATGGACGCAGTCCGGTGGATCAGCGAACCGGGAACGATTCCCCTCGTCACGCTCCACTGCACCCGCATCGTCCTGGAGCGACTCCGACAAGCGCCCGAGTTCGAAGCGGGTCTGTCGATGAACCTCGAAGTCCCCGTGTGACGGTGGGCCGTGCAGGCTCAAGGCACGGGGACGAAGCGGTAGAGCGCGCTCTCGATGTCGGACGTCACATAGAGGGTGCCCGACGCGCCCACTGCCACGCCCGTGGGGATGTAGCCCGGAGGCAGTCCCTCGCTCTCAGGCAGACCGATGCGCAAGCCACTGGCAAGCACCGTCACCCGGCCCGTGGCCGCGTCGATGCGCACCAACCGCTTGCGGCCCACCTCCGCGACAATCAACCCACCATCGGGATGCAGCGCGATGCCTTCGGGCGCCTTGAGGCCCGTGGCCACTGTGCGCCGCGCCCCATCCGACAGGCGCACGCGAGTCACCTTCCCCGAACGCACCTCCGTCACGTACACCCCAGGCTCCTTCGCCTTCGTGTCGGCCGCGAGTCCCACGGGCCCACCCAGCCTCTCCGCCAGCACCGTGGTGACGGCGGGCTCGGAGGTATCCACACGAACGAGCCGGCCCGTGGCGGCCTCGGCGACGAGCAGCGTGCCGTCCTCCAGCTCCACCACGCCCTGCGCGCCATTCGGACTGGGAATGGTCCGCAGGAGCGCTCCCGTACCGCGGTCCAACACCTGGAGGGTGCTGTGGCTGCCCAGATAGGCCGTGCTCAGCACGACATGCCGGGCGGTCACGCTCACGTTCATGGGGAAGTTCAGCTGCGACGAGAGGACCCGCGTCGTCTGGTTCACCAGGCCCTCACGCCCGCCCACCCGGCGCAGGGCGTACACATCCGCCACGTACAGCGTCTCCTCGGGGTCATCTGGCACGACGGCGATACCGGAGGGCACGGACAAGCGAGATTCGACCAGGAGGCGAACGGAGCCATCCGCGGGATTCACCACGCGGATGTCGTTGTCGACCATGTTGGACACGTACACCTGGTCATCCGGGCCCACGGCCAGATTGTCGAGCCCGGTGGGCAGCTTCGCGACGACCTCCTTGGCACCCGACGGCAAACGAACCCGCACCAGTTCCCCCGTCGCCGCGTCGACGACGTAGAGGTTCTCCCGGCGCGCGTCGAAGTTGACGGCGACCGGCACCGTGAAGCCTTCCGCCACCTTCTCGATGAGGCCCGTGTCCACGTCCACGCGGGCAATCTGCCCCTTGAGGATGAGCGGGCCATACAGCCGGTCATCGGGGCCGAACTCGAAGCCATTGAGATAACCGGGCGCGTCGATGACCTTCCGGGGCGGCTTGCGCCCGGTCGGGTCTACCTCCCACAGCGCGTCGCCGCGCCCGAGCTGCGTCACGTAGAACCGGCCATCGCCGCGGAAGGCCAGCGAGTTGAGGCCCGGCAGGTTCCTGGCGATGACGCGCGTCTTCCCGTCCGGCGTGCGCCGCATCAACTGGCCGGAGAAGTAACCCGTCCAGTAGATGGAGCCGTCAGGCCCCAGCGCGACGTCATCCGCGCCACCCAGCGGAGGCCCCACGAGCGTACTCACCGCGCCCGTGCTCAGGTTGACGGCGTGGACCGACTGGCCCAGCAGGTTGCTGGCCAGCAGGTTTCCCCTTCCATCCACGGCGAGCCCGTGGACACCCTGGAAGTGGGAGCCAGCCACCACCGTCTCCTGACGGTAGGACTTGGGAGGGGCCGCCAGGGCCGGGCTCGCCATCAACAGCAGACCGGCGGCCAGGGACTTGGAGACGCATCGGAACATGGAGGCACTCATGGCTTCGAAGCCGCGTTGCCCTGCGTGAGCTCCAGGCCCACGAGTCCATCGCCCTGACGCCAGGCACGCAGGACATCGATGAACGCGAGCGTGTCGCCTCCGAAGGTCGCGTAGCGGATGGCGTTTGGCCCCGGGCTGACACCCTCGTTGTTGTAGTAGCCGGGCGTGCAATCCGCCCCGCCGAAGGAAATCCCCGTCCTGAGGCGGGAGAGAATCACGTCCCACCACTGCTGCTGTGCCTGCGCAGAGGGCTCGATGACTTCCACGCCCTGCTTCAGGCACCGCCCGATGATGTAGGCGGCGTGCTGGGACTGCTCGTCGAGGATGTGCACGAAGTTGATGGCCCAGCCGCTCTGGGTCGTGGTGAACATCAACAGATTCGGGAAGCCGCGGCTGTGCATGCCGTGCAGCGTCGCCGGACCGTCGGCCCAGCTTTCCCGGAGCGATGTGCCATCGCGGCCCCGGATGTCGAAGCCCAGCATCCGGGTGTAGTCACCCGAGACTTCGAAGCCCGAAGCGTAGATGAGGCAGTCGACCGGGTATTCCTTCCCCTTCACCACCACACCCGTCGGCGTAATCCTCTCCACGCCCTTGCCGTCCGTGTCCACGAGCTGGACGTTGGGCCGGTTGAACGTCTCCAGGTATTCGTCGTGGAAGCAGGGCCGCTTGCACATCGGGTTGTAATAAGGCTTGAGCGCCTCGGCCGTCGCCGCATCCGAGACAATGGCATCCACCCGCGCGCGGATCTCCTCCATCTTCCGGTAGTCAGCCAGTTGGCGGAGTTCAGCGGCTTCCTCGGGGGTCCGGGCCTGCTGGATCGCGCCGTCCTGGAAGATGTACGTCCAGCCGTCCTGGACCATGTCGACCGGCAGCGGGCGGCCAGAGACAATCGCGGAGAAGTTGCGGATGCGGTCTTGCTGCCAGCCGGCCTGGAGTGACTTCGCCCAGGTCTCATCCGTGGGCCGGTTGCCGCGCACGCCAACACTCGAGGGGGTGCGCTGAAAGACATACAGCCGCTGGGCCACGGCACCCAGTTGGGGAATGGCCTGAACCGCCGTGGCGCCCGTGCCGATGATGCCCACACGCTTGTCACCCAGTCGGCTCATGCGGCTGGTGGGGCTGCCACCGGTATAGGCGTAGTCCCAGCGGCTGGTATGAAAGCAATGCCCCTTGAACGTCTCGATGCCTGGAATGCCGGGCAGCTTGGCCTTGTGGAGGATGCCTCCCGCGATGATGACGAACCGCGCCGCCAGCCGGTCCCCTCGGTCCGTCGTGACGTTCCAGCGCCGGGCGTCGTCGTCCCAGTCCATGGACTGGACCAAGGTCTGGAACAGCGCCTTCTCGTAGAGCTGGAAGTGCCTGCCGATGCGCTGGCAATGGGCGAAGATTTCGGGCGCCCGCGCATACTTCTCGGTGGGCATGTAGCCAGTCTCTTCGAGCAGCGGCAGATAGATGTAGGACTCCACATCGCAAGCGGCGCCTGGATAGCGGTTCCAGTACCAGGTGCCGCCGAAGTCGCCGCCCTTCTCCACAATGCGGATGGAGTCCACGCCCGCCTGACGCAGCCGCGCGGCCGACAACATGCCGCCAAACCCACCTCCGACAATCAAGACGTCTAGCTTTTCCGCCAGCGCCGGGCGTGTGAAGCCAGGCTCGACATAAGGGTCCTTGTCGAAGTCCGCGAAGACGCCCTTCAAAGGGATGTACTGCGTATTGCCGTCGGGCCGCAGCCGCTTCTCACGCTCGAGGCGGTACTTCTCCTTCAAGGCTTCCGGAGAAAAAGCGCGCCCCTCCTGCTTTGTCGCAGTCATCCGCACATATCCTTTCGAGTTGGAAGCCACGCACGACGTACACAGCCGTTTACTTACATAGACATAGCTCAGTCGGAATTATAAGTAAACCCAGATGCCCTTGACCCGACCGCCCACTGCAAAGCCAGCCGTCCGGCAAAGAGACTCCGAACGCACACGCACCGCCCTGATGACCGCCGCGCGGGCCCTCTTCTCCACACAGGGCTTCGCCAACACGGGGGTGCGGGACATCGCGGCGCTGGCCGGAGTCAACTCCTCGCTCGTGGGCCGCTACTTCGGCTCCAAGCAGGGGCTGTACCGGGAGACGCTGGCGCAGGTGCTCGATATCGGCCCGTTGCTCCAGATAGACAGGCGCCAGTTTGGAGAGACGGTGGTGTCCCTCTTCCTGGGCGCACACGACGCCTCGGGTCCGTTGGCGATGCTCATCCTGTCGGCGTCCGACCCCGAAGCCCATGCGACCAGCGTCGAATTGCTCCAGAAGCAGGTCATCGCCCCCCTGTCCCGCTGGCTGGGCGCTCCGGATGGCGAGGGGCGCGCGGCCCGGCTCAACATCCTCTGGAATGGCCTGCTCGTCAGCGGGCGGCTGCTGCCCATCCAACGGCTCTCAGAGGGACTCGACACGTCCACCCAGCGTTGGCTGGCGGCCGCAATCCAGTCAGTCATTGACGAAGGCGCGACCTGAGGACGCGGCGGTCCTGTCGTAGCAGAGGGCGCATGTCCGCCCCATCGGCTACCGTCGCTGTCCTTCGAGCTTCGTTCCACGCCATGGAGTCGTTCATGTCGCCACCCCGCATACTCGCGCCTCTTCTCGTCCTGCTCCTATTGACCGCCTGTGGGGACGACCCCACGCCCACGCCCGCGGACAGTGGCGTCGTCGTCGACGCCGGAAACAATCCCGACGCTGGGACAGACTCCGATGCGGGCACCGATTCCGATGCGGGGGCGGACGCCGGACAGGATGCGCCGCCCGGCATCACCACCGAGACCCTTCCGGAAGGCACCGTGGGCCGGGCGTACACGACGACGCTGGCCGCCGCGGGTGGCACCGCACCCCTGTCCTGGAGCATCACGGCGGGGACGGCGCCCGCGGGCCTCACGCTGTCCGCCACGGGCACGCTCAGCGGCACGCCCGCCCAGGTGGCCGGAAGCACCTTCACCGTCACGGTGGAGGATGCGAATGGCCAGACGGACACCCGGGAACTGGCGCTCTCCGTGAGCGCGCCGGGCGCCCCCGTGTTCACCGCGGGCCAGTGGAACCTCACCTACTTCGGCTCGGATTCGCGCGGCCCGTCGAACTCCTCGTCGGATGGCGGCACGTCCGATGACCTGCAGATTGCCGGTGCGCGCGACATCATGCTCGCGGCGGGCGCCAACCTGTGGGCCATGGTGGAGATGGTGGATGCCGCCGACTTCGACCTGCTCAAGGCCCAGCTCCCCGGCTTCGACGGCTTCCTCTCCAACGACGCGGCCTTCGTCTCTGGCGGAACGTCTCCCTACGGCACGAGCAGCCAGAAGCTGGGCGTGCTCTACGACAGCTCCCTCACCTTCCAGAGCGCGACCCTGGTCCGGATTGGGAACATCTCCGACTTCGCGGACCGCCCGCCGCTCCGCGTGGACTTCACCACCGAAATCAACGGCGTGGAGACGCCGCTCACCGTCATCGTCGTCCACATGCGCGCCAACAGCGCCGACCCGACGGGGCCGCGCGAAGCCCGGGAGCGCGCGTCCGCGGCGCTCAAGGCGTACCTCGACGAACAGTTGCCCACGCAGCACGTCTTCGTGATTGGCGACTGGAATGACGACGTGGACGAGTCCATCTCGCTCGACCCCACCTCCGGCGCGCCGCTGGCCACGCCCTACCAGAACTTCGTCTCCGACTCGGCTCGCTTCACCTTCATCACCCGGGAGCTGTCGCTGGCGGGGGATGACACCTCCATTGGCTTCGAGAACGTCGTCGACCACACCCTGGCCACCAACGAGGCGGCGGACCGCTACGTCGCGGAATCGGCCCGCGTGCTCTACGTGGACGAGTGGTTCCCCGATTTCCTCAACGTGGTCAGCGACCATCGCCCCGTCGTCAGCAGCTACTCCTTCAGCGCGGCAACCGGCCCCTTCCTCCGCCTGAAGTCACCCCACGGCGGGACGTACCAGGGCGGGAGCACGCTGCCCATCACCTGGACGTCCTGGGGCGTGGGCGAGGTCCGCGTCGAGGTCTCCACCAATGGCGGCACGGACTGGAGCGTCCTGGCCGCGTCCGTCCCGGCAGCCCTGGGCCGCTTCGCCTGGAGCGTTCCGGACGAGGCGGCCTCGAACGTGTGGGTGCGCGTGGTGGATGTCTACGAACCGGCGCACACGGACATGAGTGACGCGGCGCTGACCATCGCCAGCGGCGCCGCGCGCGTGTTCATCAACGAGGTGTTGGCCAATGAAGGCACCCAGACCTCCGCGCACGAGTTCGTGGAGCTGGTCAACGCCAGTCCCTTCCCCGTGGACATCTCCGGCTGGACGCTGTGGGACGCCACCAACGGTTCCGCGCGGCATGTCTTCGCGCAGGGGACGCAGCTGGGGGGTGGCAAGGCGGTGGTCGTCTTCGGTGGCGCCGCGGCGGTGCCTGCGGGACAGGCGAATGCGCTGGCCGCATCCAGTGGCCTGCTGGGCCTGGGGAACAGCAGTGACTCCGTGCGCGTCCGGCGGCACGACTCCACCCTGGTGGACCAGTACGACTACACGTCCACCGTGCCCGGGGTTTCCGCCAACCGCTCGCCGGACGTCACGCCGGATGCGAGCTTCGTCGCGCATGACACGCTGACGCCGGGCGTCGCCAGCTCTCCAGGGCTGCGCGCGGACGGCGCGGCGTTCTGACGAGACACGCGTGACACGGCCCTCAGGGAACGAAGAGGAGCCGTGACGCCTGCTGCACCCAGGCGCGCCGCGTGTCGAGCGTGCCGAAGTCGAGCAGGATGAACTGGTCGAACAGCCGGGGCATCATCGTCAGCAGGCTCAGGGAGGCCCAGACCTGGGTGAGCGCCATCCTCAGCCGGTTCTCCGGCAGATGTGGCGCCCCCGGTGCCAGCCTCCCGGCCAGCTCGGCCAGGAACGCATTGAGGCGCTGGATGGCGGAGCTGTCGTAGCGCTGATGGGCCAGCGCGTCGTGGAAGTGCGCGTGCGCGATGTACGGGTAGCGCAGCGAGTTGCTCATCAAATCCTCGAGCAGCGTCTCGAACGCCTCGCGAATGCCCAGGCCCTCCAACCGGAGCCGATCGAAGTCCTCCAGGACGTTCCCGAAGGCCTGGTCCAGCGTCTGCTCCAGCGCCAGGGCAACCAGCTTCTCCTTGCTCCGGAAGTAGTAGCTGATGGCCGCGCTGTTCACCTGCGCCTCGCGGGCAATCTCCCGGATGCCCGTCGCATCCAGTCCATCCCGGCCGATGCACACGATGGTCGCCCGGAGAATGCGCTCCCGGGCCTCCTGCTCCTTGGTCCCCATCCCTGCAAACCCCTGAAACGACGTGACTCCGCGCCGACGCTTGACAGGCGCGGGCAACTTTAAATCTATTGATTCAATCAAACGATTAACCCAGGAGATTGAATCCCATGGTCAAGCCCGAAGGCGAACCTACCGCAGGAAGACCCTCTCGACGAGACGTGCTGATGGGAGCGGGGCTGTTTGCTGGCGGCGCGGCGGCGGCGCTGGGGCTGCGGAGCGCGCTGGCACCGGTGTCCAAGGACGTGCAGGGCATCAACCCCCGAAGCGACGCCTGGTACGACATCCGCCTCACGGGGGACGGGCTGATGGACAACCAGGTGCTCTGGTTCCTCAGCCATGCCACCCACGGCCAGAGCGACGTGGGGGACGTGCTGGAGACGGCCAGCCGCATCCAGCCCGGGGACGAGCGCAGCTGGTTCGAGGCGTGGACCCAGACGGCGCGGCGGGTCCACGGCCACGCCCAGAACGCCGAGTCCAGGGGTCACCTGCTGAGCGCCGGCCAGGCCTACGCGCGCGCGGCGAACTACTACCGCGCGGCGACGATGCACTACACGGACCTGGAGGACCCGCGGACGCTCGAGGTGACGCGGCAGGCGGCCACCACCTTCGAGAAGTCGAACGGGCTGCTCGGCTACGACGTGCAGCCGCTGGCCATCCCCTACGAGGGCACCACGCTGGCGGCGTACTTCGTGCGCTCGCCGCACGCGAAGCCCAGCGCGCCCGTCATCCTCCTCCACCAGGGGCTGCATGCCTGGCCGGAGGAGACGAAGTGGGTCTGGGAAGGCGCGGCCCGGCGCGGCTACCACGTGCTCATGTTCCACGGCCCGGGCCAGGGCCGCTCGCTGCGGGAACACCGGCTGAGCTTCCGGCCGGATTGGGAGAAGGCCGTCAGCCCCGTGGTGGACGCGGCCGAGCGCATCAGCGGGGTGGACCCTCGCCGCATCTTCCTCATGGGCCTGTCATTCGGCGGCGCACTTGCGCCTCGGGCTGCGGCGTTCGAGCCTCGCATCGCCCTGTGCATCGCCAACCCCGGCGTCCTCAGTTGGTGGGAGTCCACCAGCTCGCACTTCAACCGCTTCCTCCCGGGCTCGCTGGCACTGCTGAAGTCACACCCGGAGCAGTTCGACCAGGCGATTACCGCGCTCGCGGACCGGTGGCCCACCGCCCAGTACTGGCTGCGTGACGTGTATTGGAAGCATGGCGCACGGTCGCCGTCGGAGCTCTTCCGCAAGCTGGAAGAGTTCACCAACGAGGCCATCGTCGACCGCATCCGCTGCCCGGTGCTCATCATGGAGGGCGAGGCGGAGGATGCCTCGCCGGGCCAATCCCAGAAGCTCTACGACGCGCTCCGGGGCCCCAAGCACCTGATGATGTTCACCCACGAAGAGGCCGCGCCCCTGCACTGCCAGGCGGCGTCCACGGCGCTGGCCGAAGCGCGCCTGTTCGACTGGCTCGACGAAAACGTCTGAGGCCCCGCCATGACACCGCTCCTCACGGCCGTCCTCGGCGTCCTGCTCGTGGCCACTCCCGAGGAAGCACCGGAGGGGCGCTTCAGCGTCGTCCCCTTCGTGCTGCCCGCCTACCAGCCGGAGACGAGCTTCCTCCTGGGCGGCGCGGCATCGCTCATCTATCAGCCCCCGGCGTCGCGAGGCGGCAGGGAGTCCCAGGTGATGCTGGCCGCCGCCGCGAGCACCCGTGGCCAGTTCACCCTCCTCCTCCAGCCAGACGTGAATCTGCTCGACGACCGGCTGAACCTCACGGCCACCGCCAGTGCGGCGCGCTTCCCGGACCGCTTCTTCGGCATGGGCGCACGCACGCGGGCAGAGGACGAGGAGGACTTCACCCCCATCTTCTTCGAGCTTGAACTGAGTCCGAAGTGGCGCATCGCCCCCCGCCTCTATTTCGGCCCCACCGTGCGCTATCAACACGCTCGCTTCACCTATGTCGCGGAGGACGGGGCGGTGCGGCGCATGACGGGGGCCGAGGGCGGTTCGACGGTTCAATTCGGGCTCACCGCCCTTTATGACTCACGGGACAACACGCTCAATCCGGTGACAGGCCTGGTGGCGCGGCTCAACCTGCGCCGGGCCCGGGACGCGTGGAGCTCCGACTACGCTTTCGATGTGCTGCGGCTGGATGTCCGGCGCTACCTCACACTTCCGTGGGGACAGCGGCACGTTCTCGCGATGCAGGGACTCGTCGACCTGCGCGACGGTGAACCGCCCTTCTATGACACGGGACGGTTGGGAGGGATGGAGTTGAGCCGAGGCTACCTGGAGGGGCGCTTCCGCGAGCGCCAGCACCTGGGCGCGCAGGTTGAGTACCGCGCGCCCCTCTTCTGGCGACTGGGCGGCGTGGCCTTCGTCTCCGCGGCGACGGTGGCACGCAGCCCACGCGACTTCGACATGCGTGACATCAAACCCGCGGCTGGCGCAGGGCTGCGCTTCGCGCCCATGACAGACGTTCCCGTCAATATCCGGCTCGATATCGCCTACGGAAGCGAACCCAGCTTCTATTTGAACGTGGGCGAGGCTTTCTAGACTGGGAAAGCAGCCAACCTTCACCGTCCCGTGAGTTAGAAGTCGGCCATGCGCGCGCCCCTGTTGTCCCTCCTTGCCCTGCTCACCCTCGTGCGCTGCTCTGACGCCCCCTCCGACGGTCCGGGGGAGGATGCGCCCGTGGAGCGGGCCCCCAAAGCCATCCCACTGGACGGCGACCCCAACGGGCTGTTCTGGGACGCCGAGAGCGAAACGCTCTACATCGCCGACGACCAGCACCACCGCCTCCTCAAATACCGGGACGGTGAAGGCGTGTCCCTGGCTGTCGCGCCGCCGGACGCGCCGCCCAACAGCACCCACCTGGGTGAGGACCCGGGCCGGCGCAGCTCCTGGCTCGCCCTGGCCCGAGCCACCGTGAGCGTGCCCTGAGCATTTCGACTTCGCCCTGGGCCCAGGGGGCGTGCCCAGGGCCTGCCGATGCACCTCCCTCCGCCCTCGGAGCACACCATGGTCCGCACCGAACGCGTCGCTCGTCGTGTCTTCTCCAGGCTGAACCTGGCCCTGCTGCTCACAGGCGCCCTCGCGGGCTGCGGGGGCCCCCTGGAGCCGGCCCCGTCCGCGCTCGAACCCGAGGGCGCGCTGGACACCCAGGCCCAGGCGCTGACGTATCCCAGCGGCAGCAGCCAGACGGTGGTGTCCCGCCGTGTCGTCTACAGGAACGGCTCGGGGGCCTATCAAGCGGCGGCGGGGTTCGAGCACTTCCGCGCGGCGGGCGCTCTGGACATCGCGCTCCACAACATCCGCATCGCGGAGGTGGACGCGCCTGCCATTCGCGAGGCCCTGGTCCTCATGTCCGCGGGCCAGAAGATTTCGAGCAGCGGCCACTCCAGCGGCGTCACCGGGCAGGCCTCCAACTGGGATGCGTCCTGTGACAGCGTCTCCTGTCCCAACGTGAGCCTGGACGGCCGTTCGCTGGCCATGAAGCTGCGCGCCCTGGGTTGGTTTCCCAGCGGGAAGACGTACCTGTCCGTCGTCAACGACGCCAACTTCGACCACCTGTTCGACAGCGACACGAAGCAGCGCATCGTGAATGGCTTCTCGAACTGGCTCCAGGCGCAGGTCCGTCCGGAGACGCGCGCCATCTACCTGGCGGGCAGCTCTCGCGGTGGCTGCTTGATGATGCGCATGGCGCAAGCGCTCCGCGCGAACACGGCGCTCGACGGCATCGACATCTACGTGTCGTCATTCGACGGCGTGTGCCGCAACAGCCAGGGTGAGCTGGGGACCTTCGACAGCAAGATCAACAACCCCGTGCGGCCCTGGGGCACCTTCTATGGCGCGTGGGCCACGAACCTGACGGCCCAGTTCCCCCGCCGCGACAGGCTCCACATCTTCCACGTGGTGGGAGGCCAGGAGGTCGCGCCCGCCACGGGCATCCGCGCCTTCTCCGGCTACGCGGGCAGCACCCCGCCTTCGACGGGCACGAACCTCGACTGGGGTTGGTACAAGCAGACCTGGGTGAAGTGGCAGCACAAGGAGATTGGCAATCCCTACACGGACCCCAGCGCGTCGGACCAGGCGCAGGCGGTGGCGGAGACGGTCGACGCGCACCTGACGTGGCTCGACGCGCGCCTGCCCTGACGCGGCTCAAGGAAACCCGGGCGGCCGACCTTCCTCGGCCGCCCGCAGTCGCGCGCCGGGGTTGAGTTCAAAGGCGAGCCCGAACTGCCACAGTGCCACGGGCTCCAGGAACAGGATGTTGTAGTAGTCCTGTCCCTTCACGTACCGCGCGAAGGCGCCGAAGCCCGCGCCCCACCGGGGGTAGACGCCGAACTCAGCCTGCCACGTGGCCCGCTGCGAGGGCGACTCCCCGAAGGGCTGCGACACGGACACTTCCAACGGGAAGCGGTGGTTGCTCCACGTGCGCTGGCCCATGACGCCGGCCGCCCAGTGTCCGTCACCGTAGACGACCCGCTGGGCGTGGGTGATGCGGCCAGGGCCAATGGATGTATTCAGCTCGAAGGCGGCGAACCCGCCCACCAACCACGCGTTGCGCAGGTCCGGCTCCACGTCGAAAGCCAGCCGGCTGTGGAACTCCATGCGGAAGAGGTTCGTCGTGAAGCTGCCGGACACCTCGTTCAGCGGCAGCTGCCCTTCCGACGGCGTGCACCTGGATTCGCCGCGCGTCTGGTTGCTGTAGAAGCACCCGGACTCCCCATTCGAGTAGTGCGCCACGATGACGTTGAGCCCGAGCGCCAATCCCCGCACCGCCGCGCCCTCTGCCCGAGGCTTCGCCAGCGGTCGCAAGTGCGCCACCTGGAGTGTCGCCTTCGCGATGAAGGACGGCGGGATGGCGGGGTCGCTCGCCGTGTCCACGATGCGCAACTGCACCGCCGGGGTGATGATGAGCGACAGGAAATACTCACCGCCGGGCCGCGTGAAGTCTCCGTGATGGAGCTGTGGCAGAAAGAGGTTGGGCGCCACCTGCGCCTCGAAGATGAGCTTCTCCGGGGAGTTCGGCGCCCCCTGGCGGCGGATGCGGTTGGGGGAGTCGAGGATGTAGCTGCGGTCCAGGAAGAGTGGGACCGGCGCGTCGTATTCCACGTGCCACCCGTCCGCGCGGACGACGCCCGCCAGCAGGACACACGCCCCCCACAGCAGGGCGGCCCACCACCGCTGGACTCCGCCCCCTGCCCTCCACGCCATGGACGCCCCCATGATTCACGGGGCCGGACCTCAGGCCTGTGGCCAACGGGTTGTCACCTGCCCCCGTGGACCGCACGCGCGCTCGGGGGCATTCACATGCGTCAGCGTCAGGCGCGCACACACTTCCCGGCCCGGCGGGCTCACGGCCACTGCACACCCGCGGACAGCCGGACGCGTGAAGTCAGGGCGAGCCGGGGATGCGCCAGCCGTCCGCGCGCAGCGCCTTGCGCAGCCGTGGCGTGTCCGTCACGGGGTCCCAGGCTCCACAGGCCCAGGGCAGCACCTCGTCCACGATGGCACGATGGACCTCGCGTGCCGACGCATGCGGGCTGAGCGGCTCCGGAGACTCCTCGCTGGCGCCCAGCGCGAAGGTGATGACCGACCGGCGGCTCAGCGCCCGGCACGCGGCATGGACGCACGCGCCCAGGGGGTCCTCTTCAGATGGGCGCGGGGCGACGGGCGCGGACGGCCGGGGGACACACCCGCAGGCGTAGTTCACCGCCCAGGCGGCGGAGAAGGCATCCGGCGCGCAGAACTGGCTGGGGGTGAAATTTCCCACCTCGGCCACCTGCGCCGCGTGCTCCTCCGAGGGCTCGCAGAGCCAACGGTCCAAGGCCATGACGGCGCGGCGTGACCAGTCGTTGTTCGGGTCCTGGGACTCCCACAGCCACAGCACACGCCTCGCGGCGGCGAGCGCCACGCGCACCTCCACCTCCGTTCCGAAGGCGGCCAGGGACTCGAGCCACGGGCGCAGCGCCAGGGACGGCTCCTCGGCGCGCTCGACGGGCCACGCCACGTCCGTCAAGAGCGCGGCGCAGAGCGGCTCCTGGAAACGGTCCGTCCTCAAGGGCGGCGCTTGCTGTCGCAGCACCGCGCGCGTGATGTCGTCCATGACGGCGTCCACATAGGGTGCCAGGACCTCGACGGACCGGAGCGCGTCGAGCGGCGCCAGCGCCTCCGCGCCCCGGACGCCCAGCCGGGCGATGAACAACAGGGCTCGCTTCCCATCTTCGAGCCGTCGGGTCTCACCGAGCGGGCCCCGCCAGGAAGGCGGAGGCGGCCCGTCTTCTTGCCGGCGCGACCTCGCGCTACTCGCCACTTCGAGCAGTCTTGGAATCGCTCGGGCCGGCGCCAGCAGCGACAGCACGCGCAGGGCCTCGTTCCGATTCTCATCGTCCACGATGGCCTGCTCCTCCAGCGCGGTGAGGACCTCTTCGTCGCGCGGAAAGCGAGCGAGGACATGGAGCCCCTCCCGGCGCACCGCGCGGTGGGCATCCCCGAGCAGCGAGAGCGCGGCGACGCGAACCTCCTCCGGCAACGGGTCCTGCATCGCCGCCAGCACCTGCGCCGCGTGCTGCCGCGTCGGCGCGTCACCCCGCTCCCTGAGACACGGCAGGACGGCGCGCAGGGCCATGGGGGTGGCGCGTGGGCGCATGCGCGTCAGCACCGCCAACGCCATTCGCCGGACCCGCGCCACGGGCTGGCGGAGCACGTCGAGGAGCGCCGGAATCGCACAGGTGGGGAGCGGGTCGATGGTGCCCAGCGCCGCGACGCACTGCCCGAGCATGTTGCGCGTGGCTTGCCAGGAAGCCTCCTGGTCCGCTCGCGCCAGGGCCTCCATGAGCGCGGGCACCGCCGCGAGCCCCGCCTGGCACACGCGGTCATGTGCATCCCTGCCGTCGAACCAGCGGATGCGGTCTCCGGCGAGCGCGGCAATCCACTCGCGCACCGTCTTTCCTTCCACCTGGTAGCCAGAACGAACCAGCGCGGCATCCAGCCGCCGCAGCGAGGCGAGGTCATCCGGCCGCGCCTTGCGCCACAACGCATCAAGGTCTTCGTGTTCGGCCATGTGCAGCCCGACAGCCTCCCGACGGTGAGGGGACTCAGGGAGATACTGGCAGGGAGACAACGGTCATGGCCAGACAGGACGACCCGTTGGGGGCCCGAAGCGGTCGCGATATGACGCCACGCCATGAACCCATTCCGTCTCCCTTTGCGCCTGGGCGTCGTGTCCTGTCTGTTGCTGGGGTCCCTTCCAGCGGAAGCGCAGTCCACCCAGACGAGGCCCCGCGCCCGCGACCTGGGCATCACCTTCGGCGGCCAATCCGGCCCGAACAACGCCATCACCGACGTGTCCGGCGTGGAGGTGGGCCACACGACGCTGATTTCGGGTGACACCCGCGGCCCGCGCGGCAAGGGCGCGGTGCGCACCGGCGTCACCGCCGTGCTGCCTCGCGGCAAGAACGGTGTGTCCGAGGACGTCTTCGCCGCCATCTACGCCCTCAACGGCAATGGCGAGATGACGGGCTCCCACTGGCTCACCGAGTCCGGCCAGCTCGCCGGTCCCGTCATGCTCACCAACACCAATGACGTGGGCACCGTGCGCGACTCCGTCATCTCCTGGGCGATGAAGCGAGGGCTGGAGTGGGAGCTGGGGCTGCCCATCGTCGCGGAGACGTGGGATGGCCTGCTGAATGACATCTACGGCTTCCACGTGAAGGCCACGCACGCCCACCGCGCGCTCGACAGCGCCAGGAGCGGTCCCGTCGCGGAGGGCTCGGTGGGCGGCGGCACGGGGATGGTGTGCCACAGCTTCAAGGCCGGCATCGGCACGGCATCGCGCAAGCTGCCCGAGTCGGAGGGCGGCTACACCGTGGGCGTGCTGTTGCAGTGCAACTACGGCGCGCGCCACCTCTTCACCGTGGAGGGCGTGCCGGTGGGCGAGGAGATCAACGACCTGCGCCCCTGCTACACCGGGCCCAAGAAGCCGAGCCCCGGCATGTTCAAGGACGTGCCGCCCTGCTCGGCGTCGCGCGGCGATACCCAGCCTCGAACGCCCGAGGGCGCCGGCTCCATCATCGTGGTGGTGGCGACAGACGCACCGCTGCTGCCGCATCAACTGGAGCGACTGGCGAAGCGCGTGCCGCTGGGCATCGGGAAGATGGGCGGCCTGGGGGCCAACTCCTCCGGCGACATCTTCGTGGCCTTCTCCACGCAGCGCCTGAAGCCGCCCGCGGGGACGGCCGTGGCCAGCGTGTCAGCGCTCGACAACGAGCGGATGACGCCGCTCTTCGAGGCCACCATCCAGGCCACGCAGGAGGCCATCCTCAACTCGATGCTGGCCTCCGACACGATGACGGGCGCGGAGGGCAGCCGCGTCTTCGGACTGCCCCAGGAACGGCTCATCCAGGTGATGAAGAAGTACGGCCGGCTGGCCCCTCCCGCGCCGTGACGCCGCGCCGCCTCAGTCCGCGCGCTGAGGCGTGGGCGCGGCGGCCCCACGCTGCCGCGCCTGGACCCAGGCCTGCACCCGCGCCTCGAGGATGTCCAGCGGCAGGGAGCCGTCGAGCAGCACGACGTCGTGGAACTCGCGCACGTCGAAGCCCGGGCCCAGGGCCTGCTCCGCGCGTGTGCGCATCTCGCGAATCTTGAGCTGCCCGACCTTGTACGCCAGCGCCTGCCCCGGCCAGGCGATGTAACGGTCAATCTCGTTGGTGGTGTCCAGCTCCTGGCGCGGCGAGTTCTCCATGAAGAAGTCGAGCGCCTGCTGCCGCGTCCACTTCTTCACGTGCATGCCGGTGTCGACGACGAGCCGCACCGCGCGCCACATGTCGTAGGCCAGCTGGCCGAACTTGTCGTACGGGCTGGTGTACAGGCCCAGCTCGTCGCCCAGCGTCTCGCAGTAGAGCGCCCAGCCTTCGCCATAGGCCACGTAGTAGCCGTAGCGGCGGAACTCGGGCAGGCCGGGTTGCTCGGCGGCCAGGGCCGTCTGCAGATGGTGACCGGGCACGGCTTCATGCAGCGTGAGCGGCACCATCTCCCACAGGGGGCGCGTCTCTGGCCGGTACAGGTTCACCAGGTACGTGCCCGGCCGCGAGCCATCCGACGCCCCTGGGTAATAGAAGCCGGTGGTCGCGTCCGGAGCCATGGCCTCCGGCGTCGGCTCCACGCCATAGGGCTGCCGGGGCAGCGTCTTGAACAGCCGCACCAGCGACGGGTCGATGCGCTTGGACAAGGCCCGGTAGCGCATCAGCAGCTCGTCCCCGTCCCGCGCATAGAAGCGCGCATCCGTCCGCAGGAAGCGGAAGAACTCCGCCAGCGTGCCCTTGAAGCCCGTCTGCGCCTTCACCGCCTCCATCTCCGCGCGCAGGCGCTGGACCTCGGCCAGGCCGAGCGCGTGAATCTCCTCCGCGCCCAGGCCGGTGGTGGTGAACTTGCGCGCGAGGAAGGCATACAGCTCCGCGCCGTCGGGCAGTTGCCAGATGCCCACCGCCTCCGTGCCCTTCGGGACGTACTCCTCGGTGAGGAACTGGTGGAAGCGCTTCAGCGCGGGGAGCACGCCCTGCGAAATCGCCGCGCGGCCCGCCGCGGACAGGCGTTGCTGCTCCGCGGAGGCAATGCCCTTGGGGAAGCGGCGGAACGGCGCGAAGAAGCCGCTGTCCGCCGGGTCCGCCACGAGCTGCTTCGCCACCTGCGGCGGAATCCGCTGGAGGACGACCTGGGGGTGGATGCGCTTCTCACGCAGCCCCTCGCGCAGCAGCGCCAGCACCTGGTCCACGTAGGTGCCGAAGCCCTGGAGCCGGGCCACCCAGTCCTCGTAGTCCTTCACCGTCTCGAAGCGCAGGTTGTCCGCGAGCTGGTAGGCCGTCTGCACACCCGGCGGCTGTTTGATGCCCTCCGGGATGCCGCCCATGTGGTTCACCGGCATCAGGTACGTCTTGAAGCGGTGCTCCTCCACCCACGTCTCGTAGTCGCGGCGGAACAGGTCGTAGTTGAGCTGGTCCGCCGCGGAGAGCGCCTTGCGGTCCACCGTCTTCAGCTTCGCGAGCACCTGGAGGTTGTGCTGGTGGTCCGCCTCGATGGCCTCGAGGCTCAGGTCATCCCAGCGGCCGTTCCAGCGCCGGTCGCCCTGCACCGACGCGTACGTCGGGCTGTGCTCCAACTGGTACTGCCACTCCTGCTGGATGAGCGCATGCAGCGTGGCGGCGGCCTGGGGCCGGGCGTCGGCGGATTCGGGAAGCATCGTGAGGAACCCCACTGCGAAAAGAAGGACTGCGCGCGTCATGAGAAGAGTTCGAGCAGGTCTTCCCGGGTGATGGCCGTCGCGGCGGCGGCTTCGCTCAGGGCCGCCTCGAAGATGGCCCGCTTCTTCTCCTGGAGCCCCAGGATGCGCTCCTCCACGGTGCCCTGGGACACGAGCCGGTACACCATCACCGTGCGCTCCTGGCCAATGCGGTGGGCGCGGTCCGCGGCCTGCGCCTCCGCCGCCGGGTTCCACCACGGGTCCACCAGGAAGACGTGGTCCGCCGCCGTGAGGTTGAGGCCCGTGCCGCCCGCCTTGAGGGACATGAGCAGCACCGGCTCGCCCTCCTGGGACTGGAAGCGCTCGGTGACTTCGCCGCGGTTGGCCGTGGTTCCATCCAGCCGGCCGAAGCCGATGCCCGCCGCCTTCAGGCGCGGCTCGATGAGGTCCAGCAGCGACGTCCACTGCGAGAAGACGAGCGCCTTGTGGCCTTCCGAGACGGCCGTCTCCAGCGCGTCCACCAGCGTCTCCACCTTGGATGACGTGTTCGCCCGCTGGCCCGGAACGAGCGCGGGGTGACACGCGGCCTGACGCAGCCGCAGCAGGGCCTCCAGCGCCTTGAGCACGCTGCCGCCCTCGTTCAGCAGCGCCACCACTTCCTTGCGCGTGGCCGCCATCACCGCGTCGTAGACGGAGCGCTCACGCTCATCCATCTGCACGTGCATGACGGACTCGATGCGCGGCGGCAGCTCGGGCGCGACGTCCCGCTTCAGCCGCCGGAGCACGAAGGGGCGGATGCGGCGCCGCAGCCCCTCGGCCGCGTCCTGCCGGCCCTCGGAGATGGGCCGCGAAATCTTCTCCTCGAAGTGCTTGCGCCCCCCGAGCAGGCCCGGGTTGGTGAAGTGCATGAGGCTCCACAGCTCCTCCAGCCGGTTCTCCAGCGGCGTGCCGCTGAGCGCGAGCCGGAAGTTCGCCTTGAGCCCGAAGGCCGCGCGCGCCACCTGGCTGTCCGGATTCTTGATGGCCTGCGCCTCGTCCAGCACCAGCGAGTCCCACGTCTTCGCGCCGAGCACCGCCGCGTCCAGGCGCATGATGGCGTAGGTGGTGAGCGTCACTTCGGCGGACGGCTCCAGCGCGCGGCCGGGCCCGTGGTACACGCACACCTTGAGCGACGGGCGGAAGCGCTTCAGCTCCGCGGCCCAGTTGGGCAGCACGCTGGTGGGGCACACCACGAGCGACCCGGGCCCCAGGGCGCAAATCGTCTGGAGCGTCTTCCCCAGACCCATGTCGTCCGCCAGGATGCCGCCCAGCCCCGCGCCGCGCAGGAAGCCCAGCCAGCTGACGCCCTGGAGCTGGTACTGGCGCAGCGTGGCGTTGAGCTCCGCGGGCAGCTCGGGCGGGGGCAGCTTCTCGAAGCCGGAGATGAGCGGCGCCAGCCGGTCCAGGCCCGGCGGAGGCGGCTGCTCCAGCGTCTCGCACAGCGCGGTGAGCTCCGGCAGCGCGTGGTTGGAGACCTTCCCATCCTCCTGCCGCGCGTTGAGCAGGTCCGCCACGCGCTGACCGTGCTTGTCCAGCCAGGCCCGGGGCAGCGGCGCCCAGCCACCACCGTCCAGCGGCACCAGCCCCAGCCCCTCCGTCCACGCCCGGATGACGGCGGCGGCGTCCACGTCCTTGACCTCGCCCTTGGCTCCCTCGACCTGAAAGGAGAGCTGGAAGCGCACGTCGGGGACGCCCTGCCCCGTGACGCTGGACTCCAGGTGGAGCGACGGGCGCAGCTTGACGTCGGGGCTCACCAGCCCCGCCGCGTCACCGGCGAGGTCGCCACGCCAACGCCGCAGCTTGTCCGCCCAGCGCACCATCTCCGAGCCCTGCACCGTCAGCCGGCGGCCGGGCACCAGGTTCAGCTCGTCGCGCAGCTGGTGGATGAGGCGCTGCTCGGCGGCCTCGTCGCGCAGCGGCACCGCGCCGCGCAGGTACACCATGCGCCCGTTGTCGATGCGCACCACCGGCGGCGCGCCGTAGACGAGCGTGGGCAGCACGGACAGGCCGGCGTCGAGCTGGTTCAGCTCCAGCAGGATGCGCGGCTTCAGCTCGCGGTCCAGGCGCGGCAGCCGCTTGCTGCGGACCTCCACCGGCAGGCGGCGGCCCAGCTCGGGCATGATTTTGGAGGTCAGGTCCCCCAGGTGGTCCGCCGAGTACGTGCGGACGATGGGCAGGTGCTGCAACCAGGGGCCGGACATGGACGTCTCGCCCAGGCGGACCAGCGTATCGCTCGCGAGCGCCACCCCGGGGCTGACCACCTCCTGGACGCGCGGGTCCTTGCTCACCGTCACCACAATCTGGCCGCTGCGGTCCTCCACCACCGCGCGTGGCAGCACCTGCTCGTCGGACACCGCCACCGGGCGCCCGTCGAGCAGCACGTTGCGCGCCGACTCCAGCACCTTGAGCACCGCCTCCAGCGTCTCCGGCGCCAGGGTGCCACGGGTGCGCCGCTGCTCCAGGATGCGGTCGGCCAGCAGGTCCGCGTTCTCCACCTGGAGCTTCGCGGCCTCCGCGGGCCGGGCCATCAACGACGTCAGGCTGCCCTCCAGCGGCGTCTCCGTGCCGTCCACCTGGACGATGGAGCGGCGCAGCTCCAGGCCGCCGTCCACGCGGGTGAAGTGGTAGACGACGCGGGCCCACCGGGTGGCCGCCGTCTCCATGGGCGCGTCCTGCTTCTCCGCCTGCTGGATGGAGATGGCCGCCGCCACCACGTGCTCGCAGGGGTCCACCTGACTGGGGCAGTCGCACTCCCAGGCGTCGTCGTTCGGGTACAGGACCACCGTGAGGGCGACCGGGCGCCCCTTGGCGCGGACCCTCAGCTCCAGCTCGCCCCCTTTCTGGGACTGGAGCACCACGGCTCCGGAGCGGGCGAGGTTCACGCCGTTGGACCAGATTCCCGGCTTGGCTTCCTTCCGGACGGTTTCGAGCAGTTGGGCGGTGGCGGACATGGGGCGTTGCTTCCCTACGCCCCGAGAATGCATCGCGCAACGGCCATGAGCGCGCACCGTCGCGTGGCAGGCGGCCTCCCCCTGCCCCGGCTCAGGCGAAATCCCCCGCCTGGACGCGGCGGATGATGGGCCCGCGCTCCGGAAGCTGTGGGCCAGCACGTGGAGCCCTGCCTGGGAAAACTTCAACGCCAGCGGCCCACCGCCCGCGCCACTGCCGATGATGAGCGCGTCGTACAAATCACTCCCACCGTCCCGCTTGGATTGCATGCCAGCCGAACACGGGCGCCCAGCATTGACAGGCAAAGATGAAATGACTTACCTGTATCACAGTCATCTCCCTGCTACTCCAACGAAGCCAGCTCACCGGGTTTTGCCCAGGAAACGAGAGGACGCGTGGAAATCACGCAGAGGCAGGACGAGGCGATGCCGGGAGCCAACACTCCGTCCCGGTTCGCACGCTGGGCACGGGCCACCACACTCACCGAGCGGGCCGAATTCACTCTCAAATCCAATACGACGCAACAAGACACATCCGCTGCGGCGCGCAAGCGATTGGATGCATGGCGTCAGCAGGAGCCCTTCGGACAGGCGGACTGGTGGCAGCGCAGACTGCAATCGTCGGGGCTGACCGAGGCGGAGCTGCTCACGCTGCTGGAGGTACCCACCGAGGCGCCTTGGACCCCGCCTGCTGAAGTCCCCGGCTGGGTGCAGGTGCTGGAGCACACCTACGCGGAGCCCTCGCACGCGCCCGTCCCCTGGCCCGAGCGCACGGAGGGCCCGGACCGCTCGGCCTTCCTGCCGCTGGTGGAGCCGCTGGTGTCGCGCGCCGTGACGCAGCTCACCGCCGCGCTGAAGCCCATGAAGCACGCCGCGCCTGGAATCGACCTGGAGCCGAGCGTCGTCGTCTCCACGATGCTGGACCACCTGCCCCAGGTGCTGGCACCGGTCCTGGGCCGTGCCATGGTGGTGGAGCTGCATGCCGCCCAGTTGGAGGGCCTGCTCGAGGGAGACACCCCGGAGGCGCGCTTCCAGGACTTCACGAGACGGCTGCGCCACCCGCAGGTCGCCCTGGACATCCTGGAGCGATACCCGGTGCTGGCCCGCTGCGTCGTCCTGCGCATCGCGGAGTGGGAGTCCAACTGTCTGGGGCTGATGAAGCGGTTGACGCGGGACGCGCCCCTGCTCTGGCAGCGGTTCAACGCGGGCCAGTCTCCCGGCGCGCTGGTGGAGGCCCGCGGCGGCTTCTCCGACCCGCACCGGGGCGGCCAGGGCGTCTTCATCCTCCGCTTCGAGTCCGGGCTGCGGATTGTCTACAAGCCGCGCTCACTGGGAGCAGAGGCCGGGCTCCAGCAGCTCCTCACGTGGCTCAACGCGCGCGGCGCCACGCCCACGATGAAGGGCGCGGAGGCGCTGGACCGAGGTGAGTACGGGTGGATGGAGTACGTGGACCCCGCGCCGTGCGCATCAGCGGAGGAGGTCCGGCGCTTCTACGAACGCCAGGGCGCCTACGTCGCGCTGATGCACGCGCTGGACGGCACGGACCTGCACTTCGAGAACCTCATCGCCGCCGGTGAGCACCCGGTGCTGGTGGACGTGGAGACGCTCTTCCACCCGCTGTCGGGCACGCGCACGCTTCGAGACTCCGAGCACGCGGTGGAGGCGCCACCGGTGTCGGTGCTCCGCAGCGGGCTGCTGCCGCAGCAGTTCTGGGGCACGCGCAAGAAGGCCGGTGTGGACCTGAGCGGGCTGAGCGCTCGGGCAGGTCAGCTCACGCCGCAGGCCTACTTGATGACGACGGAGCGAGGAACGGACCGGATGCGCTTCGAGCGGCGGCCGGTGGAGCTGCCCGGGTCCAACAACCTGCCGCGCCTGGAGGGCGAAACCGCGCCCGTGCTGGACTACCGCGACGCGCTGGCCGACGGCTTCACCCGCATGTACGGCCTGCTGCTGGAGCACCGCGAGGCGCTGCTCGCCGAGGACGGGCCGCTGGCCGCCTTCGCGCACGTGCCCATGCGCGTCCTCTTCCGCAACACGGCGGTGTACGGCGCGCTCCTCTTCGAGAGCTACCACCCGCACGCGCTGACCGATGGGCTCGAGCGC
The DNA here is from genome assembly GCF_032612255.1 of Myxococcus sp. MxC21-1. NCBI lineage: Bacteria > Pseudomonadati > Myxococcota > Myxococcia > Myxococcales > Myxococcaceae > Myxococcus > Myxococcus sp. MxC21-1. The sequence goes on along the minus strand of NZ_CP123278.1, from coordinate 3,232,462 downwards.
CAACGCTTCTTCGACCACCTGTGGCGCGTCGTGGTGCCTGCCCCGGACTTCGCGGCGCTCGTGCCCCTGGAGACGGAGCAGCTGGAGCGGGGAGACCTGCCGTACTTCACCGCGCGCGCCGACTCGAAGGACCTGGAGGCGGGCTCGGGCCAGCGCCTGCCTGACTTCTTCCAGGAGACGGGCATGGCGCGCGTGCGCCGCCGGCTGGAGGGCCTGTCGCCAGAGGACCAGACGCGGCAGCGCTGGGTGCTGGAGCGCTCGCTGGATGTCCTGCTGCTGAGCTCGCAGACGGTGGCGCGTCCGACGTATCCCTTCCGGGAGCACACCCAGCCCGGCCTCCGCGATGCGTTGCTCGCGGAAGCACGCCGCGCGGGCGAACGGCTGCTGCCATTGGCCTTCGAGCGCCGCGACGAAGCGCATTGGCTTGGCCTGGATGCGGGAGACGGCGGCTGGCGGCTCGGTTCTCCGGGGCCGGACGTGTTCCAGGGGCGCGCGGGCATCGCGCTCGCGCTGGGCTACCTGGGGGACGTCACGCAAGACGCGCGCTTCACGCGGCTGGCGCGGGCCACGCTGCGCACCCAGGCGCGCCTCCTGGCGGAGGAGCCCGCCAGCGTGGTGGGGCTGGGCATCCTCAATGGCTGGGGCGGCATCCTCTACGCGCTGACGCACCTGGGCGTGCTGTGGAAGGACGATGCGCTCCTGGACGAGGCCGCGGGTTACGTACGGCGGCTGCGGCCCCTGGTGGAGAAGGACACGGTGCTGGACGTGGGCGCGGGCGCCGCGGGCTGCCTCCTGGCGCTGCTGGTGCTCGGTGAGCACCGCCCGTCAGACACGTTATGGGCCACGGTGGACGCCTGCGGCCGGCGGCTGCTGGAGACGTCCACGCCCCAGGCCCGAGGCGCGGCCTGGCTCTGCGAAGCCGCCGGAAACCGTTACCTCGCGGGCATGGCGCACGGAGCCGCCGGCATCAGCCTGGCGCTGCTGCGGCTGTTCGCGCGGACGGGCGATACGCGCCTGCGTGACGCCGCGGTGGCGGGCATGGAGTACGAGCGCGGGCTCTACACGCCCGAGGAGCGCAACTGGCCCGACCTGCGCGCGGGCGCGAAGGAGCTGGCGGCGGCGGCCGAGGGGACGGAACACTTCCTCTGGGCATGGTGCACCGGCGCCCCCGGTATCGGCCTGGCGCGACTGTCTGGGCTGCCCTTCGTGGACGACGCAGCGGTGCGCGAGGAGATTGCCATCGCGCTGGACTCCACGTTGGCGAGGGGCTTCGGCCGCAACCACGGTCTGTGCCACGGAGACCTGGGCAACGCGGACTTCCTGTTGGAAGCGGCGGCCACGCTCGGGGACTCGAAGCTCCAGGAGCGCACGAACGCGGTGGCGGGCGGCATCCTGCGCGGAATCTCCGAGCACGGCTACCTCTTCGGCCTGCAAGGCAGCACGGAGACGCCGGGCATGATGGTGGGCCTGGCGGGCATCGCCTACGGACTGGCGCGGCTGGCCATGCCGGAGCGGTTGCCCTCGCTCCTGACGGTCGCGCCTCCACGAATCGTCCGAGGTGAAGGGCTGGGCACCCCGGATGGCCGTCCCTCCAGCCGCAACCAGGAGCTGTCATGAGCCAGAAGAAGGACCACATCCTCCGTGCGTGGCGTGACCCCGAGTACTTCAACAGCCTGTCGTCGGAGGAGCGCGCGGCCCTGCCCGCCAACCCCGCCGCCGAGCTGGAGTTGGGGGACGACCTCCTGGAGGTCATCACCGGCGGCGACTTCTGCCTGCCCGGCCAGTCCAGCGCCCAGTGCACGCCGTGCCCGCCGCGGCACTGTCTCTGATTCGTCCCCCTTTCCTGTCCAGGAGCAGTCATGAGCAAGAAGCAACACATCCTCCGTGCGTGGCGTGACCCCGAGTACTTCAACAGCCTGTCGTCAGAGGAGCGCGCGGCCCTGCCCGCCAACCCCGCCGCCGAGCTGGAATTGAGCGACGAGGTCCTGGAGAGCATCTCGGGTGCGGACAGCTGCGAGCAGTTCGGCAGCTACTACTGCACGCCGTGCCCGCCCTACGTGTGCATGTAGCGAAGGCCCAGGGGGGCTGGTTCAGTCCCGGGCCAGTCCCCCACTCCATGCGCTAACGTCCCCCCGCGATGCAGCCACCCACCGACGGCCGCCCCTCCATCTTCCGCAAGGAAGCCCTGGCGCACTACCAGCGCGTCGTGCAGGACGAAGGTGACCTGCTGCGCATCGGTGGACAGTGGACGCGGTGGACGTTCGCGCTCCTGTTCGTCTTCGGCCTCGCGCTGGCGATGGGTGTCCTGGCGTGGCCGGCGCTCATTGCGCCAGAAGGAAACGTGCCGCCATGACGGCCGAGGCGCCGCAGCAGCCCCAGCGCCGGTGGAGGCTCGGCCTGCGCAAGCGCGTGCCCGAAGTGCGGCAGATGACGATGACGGACTGTGGCGCCGCCTGTCTGGCCATGGTGCTGGCCTACCACGGCCGCCACATGGGCCTGGACGCGGTGCGCGACGTGACAGGCCCCGGACGTGACGGCGCCAGTGCGAAGGCGCTGAAGGCCGCCGCCCAGAAGCTGGGCCTGCGCGTGCGCGCCATCTCCGTGGACCTGGACCGGCTGCCCTTCCTGCCTCCGGCCACCATCCTCCACTGGCGCTTCACGCACTACGTCGTCTTCGAGCGCCTGGGCCGCGGCTGGGTCGAGGTGGTGGACCCCGACCAGGGCCGCCGCCGCGTCTCCATGGAGCAGTTCAGCCAGTGCTTCACCGGCGTGGCCCTGCTGCTGGAGCCGTCCGAGAACTTCCAGCCGGGCCACACGCGGCGCGGGCCCTACCGCTACCTGGTGCCCCTGGTGAAGCGGCAGGCCGGCACGCTGGTGAAGGTGCTCGCGCTGTCCGCCGTGCTCCAGGTGCTGACGCTGGCGGTGCCGCTGCTCACTGGCATGGTGGTGGACCGCGTGGTTCCGCGGCAGGACTACTCGCTGATGGGCGTGCTGTCCGCGGCGCTCGCGGGCGTGTTGCTCTTCGAACTGCTCACCTCGGTGGTGCGAGGCCAGCTCCTGGTGGAGCTGCGCACGCGCCTGGACTCGCAGATGACGCAGGGGCTGCTGGACCACCTGGTGAGCCTGGCCTACCCGTTCTTCCAGCTCCGGCCCGCGGGCGACCTGCTGACGCGGCTGGGCTCGCAGCAGGCCATCCGCGAGCTGCTCTCCACCGGCCTGCTGTCCAGCGCGCTCGACGGTGCGCTGGTGCTCCTCTACCTGGGCCTGCTGCTGGTGGCGGATGCGTCGCTGGGGCTGCTGGTGGTGGGGCTGGGCCTGTTGCAGGTGCTGGTGTTCGCGCTGCCCCGGGCCCGACAACGCAGCCACCTGTCGCGCAGCCTGGACATGGGCGTGCGCAGCCAGAGCTACCTGATGGCCATGCTGTCCGGCATGCAGACGCTCAAGGCCTTCGGAGTGGAGGACCGCATGGTAGGCAGCTACGCCAACCTCTACGTGGACCTGCTCAACGTGGAGTTGGAGCGAGGCCGCCTCTCCGCGTGGCTGGACGCGCTGACGGGCACGCTGCGCCGCGTGTCCCCCCTGGTGTTGCTGTGCGTGGGCGCGTGGCGCGTGCTGGACGGCGCGATGTCCCTGGGACAGATGCTGAGCATCAACGCGCTGGCCACCGCGCTGCTGGTGCCCCTGTCCAACCTGCTGGGCACCGGCGGGCAGCTCCAGTTCCTGAGCACGTACCTGGAGCGCATCAACGACGTGCTGGACACGCCCCCGAACGCGACGCGGCGCACCGGGGCCGCGCGCCCACGCTGCGCGGCGCCGTCACCCTGGAGGACGTGCGCTTCCGCTACAACCCCCACTCCGCCTGGGTGGTGCAAGGCGTGTCGGTCAGCGTGGAGCCGGGGCAGATGGTGGCGCTCGTCGGCCGTTCGGGCGCGGGTAAGAGCACCCTGGCGCACCTGCTGCTGGGGCTCTACCTGCCCACCTCCGGACACGTCCGGTACGACGGCGCGGAGCTGGGCGAGCTGGACCTGCGCGCGGTGCGCAGCCAACTGGGCGTGGTGTTGCAGGATGCCTCGTTCTTCAACGCGTCGCTGCGGGAGAACATCACCCTGAGCGACCCGGACCTGGACATGGACCGTGTCGTGGAGGCCGCGAAGCTGGCCCACATCCACGACGACATCATGGCCATGCCCATGCAGTACGACACGCCGCTGACGGACCGGGGCCTCTCCATGTCCGGTGGCCAGCGGCAGAGACTGGCCCTGGCGCGCGCCCTGGTGCGCAGGCCCGCCATCCTCCTGCTCGATGAAGCCACCAGCGCCCTGGACGCCACCACCGAGGCGCACGTGCAGCAGGCGCTGGCGTCCCTGAAGTGCACTCGCGTCGTCATCGCCCACCGGCTCAGCACGGTGCGCAACGCCGACACCATCCTCGTCATGGAGGCCGGCCAGGTGGTGGAGGTCGGCCGGCACCAGGAGCTGCTGGAGCGCCAGGGCACCTACGCGTCGCTGGTGAATGCACAGCGGGAGGAGCGCACCCAGGCGACGGGCTGAGGCGCCTGTGAGGGATTCAGGTACGCCGGAAGGAAGTCACGCCCGAGGAGCTGCTCCGGGTGGCGGTGGAGGCCATCCACCGCGTCATCCCGGCGCTGAACGCCGTCATCGACACGCTCACGCCAGCCGGCCCGCGTAGCCACTGTGAAACGCGCGGTGGGCCCTCGAAGCGCGAAGGCCCACCGCGAAACAGCCGGCTCAGTCGTAGCGGCTGGTGAGCTTCAGCGTCCACGAGCGCAGCGTGCCGCTGCCCACGCCGGACGGGTTGGCGACGTGCAGCTTCCACTGGCCGTTGATGCTGCCGTCGCGCGGAATGCCCCGCGTCACGACGATGCGCGAGGGCGGCGTGCCCTCGTTCGGGCCGTCCCACAGCAGGGCCGTCTCACCACCCGGGTCCTCCAGCGTCAGCACCAGCCGGTGCGGCGCGGTGTGGACGATGTCCAGCTCCACGTTGATGTCCATGGGCACCGTGGCCAGCCCCACCACGACGAGCGGCGCCGTCAACAGCGGGCTCGTCGACTGGAGCCGCAGGTCCGAGTACTCGGTGAAGGAGGCGCCCATCCACGCCGGAGCGCAGTAGCCCTCCACCCAGCCGGACGCCAGACCGATGCAGATGAGCTCCGCCGACGGGCACGCCACGAAGCGGGAGCACACGTCCCCATTGCCCGCGAGGGGCGAGGTGTCCACGCAGCGGCCATAGGGGCTGGAGCCATCACCGGGCCGGCCCTCACAGACGAGCCCGGGCTGACAGATGCCAGGGCCCGTGCACGGGTCACCTTCGGCCGCCTGCTGCGTGTGGGCCTTGAGCTGCCCCATCGTGACGGCGTCCACGTTCGCCAGCCGCGACAGCTGCACCATGTGGAGGATGGGACGCGCCGCGACCAGGCTCTGCACCGCCGCCGCGGGGATGCCGAAGACAGTCTCCAGGTTCGACGCGCTCTCCGTGTTCGCGGCGAGGATGGCGCGGCGGGCCTCCGCCACGTTGAAGGCCACACCGTGGAAGGTCCCCACGTGCCCGTCGACCGGCAGCTCCACGCGGCCCGTGCCCTTGGCGTACGCCTCCAGCGCCGCGAGCGCCGCGGGGCCCACGTACGGCACCGCGTCCACCTGCTCGATGCTCACGAAGCGGCGGTCATCGCCCGTGTGGAGCACGCCATCCGGCCCCTCGCGGAAGTCAATCAGCGCCTGCGCCGCCGGGGCGTCCAGCGGCACCTCCAGGTCCAGCACGGTGTAGGAGATGGAGGAGTCGTTGAGGAAGGACAGCACACCCTCGGCGGCGGGCGTACCGGTGGCCAGCGCCTGGGCCTGCGTTCCGAGCACGACGGCCTCGTGCGCGGTGTCCGTGGACGTCGGGGCTCCGCAGCTGATCAGCGCCGGGAGAACCGTGGATAGCGAAAGAAACAAGGGAAGTTTGAGTTTCATGCACACCATGTAGCGCAAGACTTGCCCGGCGCACAGGACGTCACCCATGCGTGACGCAATCCAACCGAACCCGTGGGGAATACGCCCACCTCCGTGGCAGTCTTGCGCGTCATGCGAATCCCCCACGCGCTGTCCCTGGGCGCCGCCGCCCTCCTGGCGCTGTCGGCACAGGCTGCCGCCCCCAGCCGTCCTTCCCCCACCCTGCCTCCGGGCTACTGGCCAGAGGAGAAGGTGGCCGAAGTGCTCGCCAAGACGCAGGAGGTCCGCCTGTCGCCGGACCTCTCCCGCCTCACGCCCGACGAGCAGGCGGCGGTGAAGGACCTGCTGGAGGTGGGCGCCATCTTCCAGGGGCTCTACGAGTCCTCGCGCCACCATCAGGCGCTCCCGGCTCGCGCGAAGCTGGAGGCGCTGGACAAGAAGCTGGGCAGCCCCAAGCGCACGCAGGACCTGCTCACGTTGTATCGCCTGTACCAGGGCCCCATCGCCAGCACCCTGAGCAACGCACGGGAGGCGTTCCTCCCGGTGGACGCGCAGGTGTCCGCGCGCAACGTGTACCCGGTGGACGTCACACGGGCGGAGGTGGACGCCTTCCTGGCCGCGAACCCCGGCGAGCGCCAGTCCCTGCTGAGCGAGAAGACGGTGGTTCGCCGCGCCACGGCCGCCAACCTGCGCCAGGACGTGAAGGTCCTCCAGACGCACCCGGTGCTGGACACGCTGCATCCGGGCCTGCGCCAGGCCCTGCAAGCGAAGGCGAAGCGGCCCGACGCCAAGGCGCTCTACGCGGTGCCCTATGCCGTGGCCTATGGGCCGGAGCTGGTGAAGGCCTACGGGCTGGTGATGCGCGCGGCGCAGCGGCTGGAGGCCAGCGACGTGGAGCTGGCGCGCTACCTGCGCAACCGCGCGCGCGACCTGCTCACCAACGACTACGAGAGCGGCGACGCGGCCTGGGTGACGGGCCGCTTCCAGAAGCTCAACGTGCAGTTGGGCGCGTATGAGACGTATGACGACGCGCTCTTCGGCGTGAAGGCGTTCCACAGCCTGTCGGTGCTGCTGAGCAACGAGGCGGCCACGCAGGAGCTGCGCAAGCGCCTGGGCGGGCTCCAGGCGGTGGAGGACGCGCTGCCCTACGCCGCGAAGAAGCGCGTGCGCGAGGACATCCCCGTGGGCGTCTACGACGTCATCGCCGACTTCGGCCAGTCGCGCGGCACCAACACCGCGAGCATCCTCCCCAACGACGCGCTGGCCGCGCGCCGCTATGGCCGCACCATCCTCCTGCGGGAGAACATCATGCGGAACCCGGACCTCTTCGCGTCCGACGAGCGCATCTGGCGCGCCGCGGTGGTGGACGCCCACGCCAAGGAGCTGGTCTCCGAAGGCAACTTCCAGCGCACCCTCTGGCACGAGGTGGGCCACTACCTGGGGCCGGACCGAGACCAGAAGGGGCGCACGCTGGACGACGCGCTGGAGGACTACGCGGGCGCCGTGGAGGAGATGAAGGCGGACATGGTGAGCCTCTTCTCGCTGCATGACTTCCACAAGAAGGGCACGCTCGACGCCGCCGGGCTGCGCGCGGTGCAGGCCTCCGGCATCCGCCGCACGCTCCAGAACGTGCGCCCGCGCGAGGACCAGCCCTACCAGCGCATGCAGTTGGTGCAGTTCAACTGGTTCCTGGAGCACGGCCTCCTCCAGGCGGACCCGCAGACGGCGCGCCTGAGCATCCACTACGACAAGTACCCGGCCGTCGTGACGTCGCTGCTGGAGAAGGTGCTCGCGCTCCAGCACGGCGGTGACAAGGCGGCCACCGCGGCCTTCTTCCAGCGGTGGAGCGCCTGGACGCCGGAGCTGCACGAGAAGCTGGCGGCCCGCATCCGCGAGGCGCAGGGCGCCCGCTTCCGGCTGGTCCGGTACGACGCGCTGGGGGACTGAGCGTCCCGCATCCGGTCCCCGCGAAATCCGCGCGGGGACCGTGTCAGGGTTGGCGCGCACACGCGTCGGAGGTGCCCCCACACACCGCCACCCTTGATGCGAGGCTTCTGGATGCCAGGCTCCCGACGTCCGTCTCACGCGCGCGCCATCCTCTTCGGCCGGAATCCCACCCAGGACGACCCCTTCGACGTGGAGGCCGACGCGGCCGAAGCGCTCGGGGTCGACACCTACCAGGCAGACCTGGGCGCGCACGCTCTTCGAAGCCCTGCTCGCCCCCGCTAGCGCGGCGTCCGACGTGCGCGCGCGGCCCCTGCCCTTTGAGCAGGGGCGTGTGGCGCGCTGAGCGGTGCGCCGCTGCTTTCACCCTCCCTCTGGATGCGCACAGTTTCGGACAGGACCCTATGACCGGGAGGAAGGCATGGCGCAGCCAGGCAGGCGTCGCATGTACCTGGGGATGGCCGGCACGGCCGTGATGCTGTTGGGAGGCTGTGCCTCCCATCGCTCCAGCGCGAAGGTGGACAAGCAATGGGTGGCGCGCGTCCCACCCGGCGAGCTGGGAAACGTGCGCGAGGCGCAGCTCACGGAGGACCATGCCCGGGAGCAGATCACCCGCACCCAGGTGGCCAGACAGGACGCCGAGGCGGAGCGCGAAGTCGCCCAACGCAACGAGGACGCCGCGAAGTCCCGCCACGAAGCAAGTGAGGCAGCGCTCGAGGCCGCGCAGGCAACGGGTGACGTCGCGGCCATCGAGCGGGCCCAGCACGCCGCCTGCACGGCCCAGCACGCCCTCACCCTGGCCGAGGCGGAGACGGCCTGGCGCGACGACGCGGTGACGACGTTGAAGTCGCTGGAGGTCATGCGCCAGCGGGAGCTGGACGTGGCCGACGCCCAGCTCGAACAGGCGAAGTACGAAGCCGTCAACGCCAACGCGGACGTCCGGGCGAAAGAGTTGTCCCCAGGGGACTTCTCCAGCGCCGTCGCCGACGCCCGGCGAAAGGCGGCGGATCAGCAGCGCCAGGTGGACGCCAACCTCCAGCGCGAAGATCAGGCCAAGGCGCACTGGCAGCAGTTGCAGGACCAGGGCTACGGAGGCAGTGGCACGCAGCAGCCCTGAGACGAGCCTTCACCTCGTAGCGCCCCACGTGACAGCGCGGGCCGGAGCACCGTGCTCCGGCCCGCGCCGCCCTGCCCGCATCCCGCTCACTGCGCCTCAGGCCCGCGAGGCGCCTTCCACGGGGGCAGGCCGCCCTGCGGACACACGGGCGTCATGTCGAGCCGGCCATAGAGTCCCTGATCCTCGTCCGCGGGCCCCGCCGTGAAGAAGAGCGTCTCGGCGGGCAGGCCCTGCGCGCCAGCGCCGAAGTGCAAGGACCAGAGTCCGTCGACCTTGACAGGCTGTCCGTCCGGCCGAGTGAGCGCGCCTGCCCAGGCGCCGGAGGCAGGGTCATACGCGTTGATGGCGCCATCCCCGAAGTTGCCCACCAGCAGGTGGTTGCTGAACTGCCCGAAGCCCGCCGGCGCCAGGGCCATTCCCCACGGCGCATTGAGCGTGCCCTGAGAAGCGAACCGCCGCAGCAACTGCCCGTTCATGTCGAAGGCGTTGATGTAGCCCGCGCCCACGCCGGGGACATCATCCGAACGCTCCTTGTCCTGCTGCGCATACGAGACATAGAGGGTGCCCTCGATGTTCTCGATGTTGAAGGGCGCGTAGCCGGCGGGCAGTGTCGGGTCCGCGAAGGCGCCCGGCATCGGCATGGGCGTGAAGCTGGAGTTGAAGACGTCGATTCGACCGTTCCGGAAGTCCGCCGCGTACAGCCTGGCGTCCGCTCCGGTGCCGGCCATCGCCAGCCCCTTGTACACAGAGCCCATCGCGGAGTTGTCCGCCACGATCTTGGCCGAGGCCTCGTCCACCGCGGGTGCCCAGGCGGCCAGGACGCCCTCCTCCGTGGCGAAGATGAAGCGAGCGGGACCCGAGACACCTGTCCCTGTCACGACGAATGCGTCCGAGCCATTGAACACCACGCCGGTGGGCTCTCCCGACTCGGTCTCTCCTGGCGGCGCGGGGATGCCCACGATGAGGGGCTGCTGAACCCCATTGCCGTCATACAGCGTTGAGGTGCCCGTGCCCTCGTTCGCCACCCACGCGATGCCCGTCGGATTGAAGGCAAGCCCCCAGGCGTTGACGAGGTGCGGATCGACATGCTCGGCGCCAAGCGCCGGACTGTTGGCCACGAGGTTGCGTTGTGTGTAGCCGCCCGCCACCGAGCAGTCAGCCGGAGGCGCGGGTGGCATTGCCGCCCTGGCGACCGGGACCACGAGGACCGCGACCGCCGCGGACAACACACCTTGCGTCAACGTGGACCTGCAAGTGTTCATCATGATTCCCCCTCTGAGACGGCGAACCGCCGCGTGCTCATTGAGCAACAAGTTGGGAGGGCGTCTCGGGATGAACAACCGGCACTGCTGCCCAGGCGCATTGCACACCGGACGGCAGAGCCCGGCCCGCGGGGGCTGCCTGCACTACTCGCCTCGGGACGCCTTGTCCTCGCGCCACCAGTGGCTCATGCGCTCATGAATCTCCGCCTCGTAGCCTTCCTTGCTCGGGCGATAGAAGACGGAACGCTCCAGCGGGGCGGGCAGGTACGTCTGCCCGGGCACATAGTGGTCCTTGAAGTTCCAGGGCGTCTGGTAGCCCTTGCCGTGCCCCAGCTCCTTCATCAGCTCGGTGGGCGCGTTGCGGATATGAAGCGGAGGCTCCGCGTTGGGATGCTCCTGGAGCGCCGCCATCGCCGCGTCCAGCGCCGCATAGGCACGGTTGCTCTTCTTCGCCGTGGCCAGCAGGACGACAGCGTGCGCCACGCAGATGCGCCCCTCCGGCATGCCCATGGCGTGGAAGGCCTCCTCGCAGTCACGCACGATGCTGATGGCCTCCGGCATCGCCATGCCCACGTCCTCCACGGCAATCACCTTGAGCCGTCGCCACAGTGACGCCACGTCGCCCGTCTGGAGCAGCTTCGCCGCCCAGAAGACGGCGCCCTGGACGTTGGAGCCCCTGCACGACTTCTGCAGCGCGCTCAGCAAGTCGTAGTGCTGGTCGCCGTCCTTGTCGTGGCGGGACAGGCTGGTGCCCACCGCCTCGCGCGCCGTCTCGGGCGTAATCTCCGCGCCGTCCGCGGTGAGGCTGGCCGCCAGCTCCAGCGCGCCAAGCGCCTTGCGCACGTCGCCCACGCCGCCCTTCGCCAGCAGCGTCAGCGCCTCCTCCCCCACCGTCAGGTTGCGCGCGCCCAAGCCCCGCTTCGAGTCACCGAGCGCCCGCGTCAGCGCCGACTGGATGTCCGCGACGGTGAGCTCCTTGAGCTGGAACACGCGGCACCGGCTGACGAGCGCGGGGCGGACCTCGAAGCTGACGTTCTCCGTGGTGGCGCCCAGGAGGACGAAGAGGCCGCTCTCCACGTGGGGCAGCGCCTGCTCCTGCACGTTCTTCGCCCAGCGGTGGATTTCGTCGACGAAGAGGACGGTGCGGCGGCTGTACTGGTTGCGCAGGCGCTCGGCCTCGGCCACCACCTCGCGGATGCGGGGGATGCCATCCGACACGGCGGAGAGAATGACGAACTCCGCGTCCACACCGGTGGCCATCATCCGCGCGAGCGTCGTCTTGCCCACGCCTGGGGGCCCCCAGAAGAGGGAGGACACGATGGCCTTGCGCTCGATGAGCTGGCGCAGCGGACGGCCCGGGCCCAGCAGGTGGGACTGGCCGATGAACTCGTCAGGCGTGCGAGGCCGCATCCGCTCCGCCAGGGGCGCGAAGCGATTCACGTCGACAGAGGCGGAGAAGAGGTCGGGTCCAGCGCTCATCGGGCCGCAGGCTCTCCCCTCCGTGGCCCAGGGTCAATCGTCCGAATCGAGCGGCTCGACGAGCACCTGCCCCAATGTCAGGTCGTTCAACGCGGTCCGCAGGGCCTCCACCTGGGTGACGGGCAGCTCCAGCCGGTACCCCACGGTGGCCGAATACTCCTCCGCCAGCACCTGCACCTCGTAGGACGGCAGCAGGCGGCGCAGCCCATCGACGTGGGTGTACTCCACCTCGACGGCCAGTCGCGTCTTGCGCACACGCTCCGTCGTGGGGAGGCTTTCGAGCGCCTGCTGGACGCCAGCGGTATAGGCGCGCACCAGCCCGCCCTTCCCGAGCAGCGTCCCGCCGAAGTACCGGGTGACGACCATGGCCACGTCGCCCACGCCCCCGTGGAGGAGGGCGGTGAGCATGGGCCGGCCGGCCGTTCCATGGGGCTCGCCGTCGTCGCTCATGCCCACCTGGGCGGTGGAGCCCGGAGGCCCGACGACGAAGGCCCAGCAGTTGTGGGTGGCGTCGGCGAACTCCTCGCGGACGCGGGCGATGAAGGCCTTCGCCTCTTCCACGGTGGGCGCATGGGCGGCCGTGGTGATGAAGCGGCTCTTCTGGATGTCCTGCTCCACCCGGTGGAGCCCGGCCGGGATGGGGTAGCGCTTCTCGTCCATGGGTGCGGTGGCTTGCGCAGTGTCTCATATCGCCAGCAGCCGTCCCGCCGCCACAGGCCGACGCGAAGGAAGAATCTGGAGGCGGCGCCGCGTTCCGGCCCAACGCCGATGTCCGGCCCCTGACGCCCCATGCTCAACGCCCTCTCCCGCCGCCTGGCCGCCCTGCTCTCGCTGAGCCTCCTCTCCCTCGCGGGCATGCCCGCGGAAGCCGCTCGGAACACCGCCCCGCCTGAAGCGCGTGCCGAGGCCCGAACCTGTGGCCCCGTACAGGACCCGGATTGGATTCGAGGCGCCGTCGTGTACGGCGTCGTCCCGCCCCTCTTCGGCGAGCAGCCCTTCAAGGCCGTCACCGCGAAGCTGGACTACCTGCGAGACCTGGGCATCGACGTGCTCTGGCTGTCACCGGTGAACACGACGACGGACCCGGGGGACTTCGGCTACGCGGTCACCGACTACTTCGACGTCCGCCCCGACTACGGCACGAAGGCCGACTTCAAGGAACTCATCGACCAGGCGCACGCGCGCGGCATGAAGGTGATGATGGACTTCGTGCCCAACCACACGTCGAACGCGCACCCGTACTTCCGGGACGTGCTCGCGAAGGGCAAGCAGTCGCCGTACTACGGCTACTACGACCGCGACGCCCAGGGGCAGCCGACGCACTACTTCGACTGGAAGCACCTGCCGAACCTCAACTACGACAACCCGAAGGTCACCGCGATGGTGCACCGGGCCTTCCAGTATTGGGTCCGCGAGTTCGACGTGGATGGCTTCCGCGTGGACGTGGCCTGGGGCGTGAAGGAGCGGCGCCCTGGCTTCTGGTGCGACCTGTCCACGGCGCTGCGGAAGGAGAAGTCAGACGTGTACCTGCTCGCGGAGGCGAGCGCGCATGACCCGTACTTCGTGCGCAACGGCTTCAATGCGGCGTATGACTGGAGCGCCTCGCTGGGCCACTGGGCCTGGGAGGGCGTCTTCGAGGACCGCCAGCAGGTGGCTCCGAAGCTGTACGCGGCCCTGAGGGGCGGGCAGACGCCCGAGGACCGCGTGGCCCGCTTCCTCAACAACAACGACACGGCGAAGCGCTTCATCGGCCGCCATGGCCCCGGCTCGACGCGGGTGGCCGCCGCGCTGCTGCTCACCCTGCCCGGCATCCCCATCGTCTACACGGGCGATGAGGTGGGCGCCGAGTACGAGCCCTACCAGGAGCCGCCGCCCCTCTCCTGGGACGAGGACCCGCACGGCCTGCGGGAGCACTACCGGAAGCTCATCGACCTGCGGGACACGCACCCCGCGCTCGCTGGTGGCGCCTGGGTGCCGGTCCCCGTGAAGGACAACCCCTCCGCGATGGCCTACCTGCGCCATCAGGACGGGGCGAGCGAGCCCGTGCTCGTCGTGCTGAACTTCGGGCCCGCCAGGACGCTGCGCCTGTCCCTTCCCCAGGCCTACGCAAGCCTGTCCAGGCATCCGTTCCTGAAGGACCTGCTGGGCGAACGAGATGTCCCCATCCGCGCCGAGGGGACGCGGCTCGAGGTGGCAATGCCTGCTTCGGGCGCGGTGCTGCTCACGCCCCGAAGCTGAGCGCGCGCGGGGAAGACGTTCCCCCCGTGGGTGGTTTCAACTTCACGAAGCAGCGCTCCGAAGAAGGCTGCACGTAAGGTCGTCACCGAGTCTGAAACTCGACGTGGCGCCCGTGGCCCCACGGTCTCCGTGGGGTCCTTGGCCCGTCGACTCATCTCACTGAAGTGGGTGCATGCCCCTTCGCACGCGACTGCTTCGTCCCCTTTCGAAGGGAGCGTCTCCGAGCGCTCACGCCTGACGCAGCACCAGCAGCCGAAGCTCCGTCATGTCCTCGATGGCGTACTTCACGCCCTCGCGGCCGATGCCCGAGCCCTTCACGCCCCCGTAGGGCATGGTGTCGACGCGGAAGCTCGGCACGTCGCCCACGACGACTCCGCCCACCTCCAGTTCGTCCCAGGCCTTCATCGCCCGCGACAGGTCCTGCGTGAAGAGGCCCGCCTGGAGCCCGAAGCGCCCGCTGTTCACCTGGGCCAGTGCTTCGTCAAAGCGGTCAAAGGACTGGAGCAGGACGACCGGGCCGAAGGCCTCCTCTGTACTCAGCGCCGCATCGGCGGGCACCGCCTCCAGCACCGTGGCATCGAGCACCGAGCCCCGCCGTCCGCCCCCCGTGAGGACCCGCGCTCCACGCTGTACGGCCTGCTGAATCCAGCCCTCCAGGCGCCGCGCCGCGGGCTCATCAATCATGGGCCCCAGCGTCGTGGCCTCGTCCAACGGATTGCCCAGCCGCAGCGCCTTCGCTCGTTCAACGAGCTTCTCGCGAAGCGCGTCGTACAGCGACGCATGGACCAGCACGCGCTGCACCGAGATGCAGCTCTGCCCCGCCTGGAAGAAGGCCCCCTGCGCCACCCGGTCCGCGATGAAGTCCAGCGGCGCGCCCGGCGCCTCGTCCACCACGCACGCCGCGTTGCCGCCCAGCTCCAGCACCACCTTCTTCCGGCCCGCCCGCGCCTTCAGCTCCCAGCCCACCTTCTCCGAGCCCGTGAACGAGAGCAGCTTCAGCCGGTCGTCCTCGATGAGCGGCCCGATGTCCTCCAGCCGCACGGGCAGCACGGAGAATGCCCCCTCGGGCAGCTCCGTCTCCGCCAGGACCTCCGCCATGATGAGCGCGCTCACCGGCGTGCGGTCCGAAGGCTTGAGGATGAACGGGCAGCCCGCGGCGATGGCTGGCGCCACCTTGTGCGCCACCAGGTTGAGCGGGAAGTTGAACGGGGTGATGAACGAGCACGGCCCCACCGGCACGCGCTGGGTGAAGCCCCGGTAGCCCGCGGCGCGCTTCGACACCTCCAGGTTCAGCACCTCACCCCCGCCGCGCACGGCCTCCTCGGCGGCGGCCTTGAAGGTGTCGATGAGCCGGTCCACCTCTCCCCGCGCGTCGCGCAGCGGCTTGCCTGCTTCGATGCAGAGCGCCAGGGCCAGCTCCTCCGCGCGTTCGCGGAAGCGGCGCACGCAGTGTTCGAGCACCGCCTGCCGCGCGTACGGCGCCAGCTTTCGCATGGGCTCGGCGGCGCGCACGGCGGCGGCGATGGCTTCCTCGACAGCCGCGGCGTCCGCGACCGCGACGTGCGTCACGACCTCACCCGAGTACTTGTGGGTGACGGCCAGCGCCGCGTTGGGCTGCCGGGGCCGGTTGGCGGGTAGTACGGATAACGTTCAGCCAGCATGGTGTTCCTCCAGTGTTCGCGAACCACCGTCCCCCTCAGAGCGCGGCGAGTTCCTCCGCGCCCGCGCCGAGCGCCCGTGCGTTGTCCGAGTAGTCGATGGGCACGTCGATGACGTGGACGCCGCTCGACGCCGGCAGCGAGCCAGCGTCGCGCCGAACTCCGTCGCGCTGGTCGGCCGGTGGCCATGGGCCCCATACGCCTCCGCGTAGCGAACGAAGTCCGGGTTCCCCAGCGCCATGCCGAAGTCCGGCAGGCCCATCTCCCCCTGCTTCCAGCGAATCATCCCGTAGCCGTCGTCGCGCACGACGACCACCGTCAGGTCCAGGCCCAGCCGAACGGCCGTCTCCAGCTCCTGCGAGTTCATCAGGAAGCCGCCGTCTCCGCAGACCGCCACCACCTTGCGGCGGGGATGCACCAGCTTCGCCGCGATGGCCGAAGGCAGCCCCGCGCCCATCGTCGCCAGCGCGTTGTCGAGCAGCAGCGTGTTGGGCCGGCGCGTGCGGTAGTAGCGAGCGAACCACAGCTTGTACATGCCGTTGTCCAGGCACACGATGCCGTCGTCCGGCAGCGCGCGCCGCAGCTCGGCGACGAGCCGCGCGGGGTAGATGGGGAAGCGGTCGTCATCCCCACCGTGCGCGAGCTGCGCCTCGAGTCCCGCGCGGAACTTCTCGAAGGGCCCGAAGTCCCAGTGCGCGCGAGGCCCCAGCCCTTCACCGATGCGCCACACCGCGTTCGCGATGTCGCCCGTCACCTCCAGCTGCGGGAAGTACACGGGGTCCACCGCCGCCGAAGAGAAGTTGAGATGCACCACCGTGCGGCGACTGTCGCGCATGAAGAACGGCGGCTTCTCGATGACGTCGTGGCCCACGTTGATGATGCAGTCCGAGACCTCGATGGCGCGGTGGACGAAGTCCCCCTCCGACAGCGCCGCCGTGCCCAGCCACAGGGGATGCGACTCGTCCACGACGCCCTTGCCCATCTGCGTGCTGAAGAAGGGAATGCCCGTCTTGTCCACGAAGACGCGCAACATCTCCGACGTGAGCTTGCGGTTGGCGCCCGCGCCAATCATGAGCAAGGGCCGGCGAGCGGAAGCAATCGCCTCCACGGCCAGCGCGATGGACGCCTCATCCGCCACGGGCCGGCGATGAGCGCTGGGCGCCAGCAGCACGGCGTCGGTCGACTCCCGGGCCACGTCCTCCGGCAGCTCCAGGTGCGTCGCGCCGGGGCGCTCCTCCTCGGCGCGGCGGAACGCCTCACGCACGGCCGAAGGGACATGCTCCGCCGACACGAGCGTGCGCGTCAGCTTCGTCAGGGGGCGCATCATCCCCACCACGTCGACAATCTGGAAGTGGCCCTGCTTGCCAGCCCGGATGGGCTTCTGCCCGGTGACCATCACCATGGGCATGGCGCCGAGCTGCGCGTAGGCGGCGGCCGTGACGAGGTTGGTCGCCCCGGGCCCCAGCGTCGACAGGACGACGCCCGCGCGGCCGGTGAGCCGCCCATACGTGGCCGCCATGAAGCCCGCGGCCTGCTCATGGCGGGTGAGCACCAGCCGCATTCCCGCGGCCCGCATGGCCTCGATGACGTCCAGGTTCTCCTCTCCCGGAAGCCCGAAGACGCTGCGCACGCCCTCCGCTTCCAACGCTTTGACGAACAGGTCTGCCGCCTTCATCGGGTGCCTCCTTCACGACCTCGCGATGGGAGAACATTTACGCGCGGGCCATGATTGGTACATTCGTTTGTTCCCATTGACTCGATAGGCAATGCCTATGATGGCGCCATGGAACTGCGCCACCTCCGCTACTTCTCCGCCGTCGCGGACACCCTGCACTTCGGGCGGGCCGCCAGGCGCGTCCACGTCTCGCAGCCCACGCTGTCTCAGCAGATTCGCCAGCTCGAGGAGGAGCTCGGCGCGCCCCTCTTCGAACGCGCCCGGAGCGGCGTGCGCCTGACGCAGGCGGGCGAGCTGTTCCGCACCTACGCCTCGCGAGCGCTGGAGGACGTGGACGCGGGCAGGGTCGCCGTGGGCGCGCTGCGAGGCCTCACCACCGGCGCCCTGCGCGTGGGCTACCCGCCCAGCATGCGAGGCGTCGTGCTGCCCGCGCTCGCCGCCGTGCTGCGCAGGCACCCGGGCCTGGTGCTGAGCGCGGAGGAAGCCGTGGTGCGGCGGGTGGAGCGGCGGCTGGCGGATGGCCGTCTCGACGTGGGGTTGGGCTACGCCCCGCGCGCTCACCAGACCTGGAGGCGGAGCCCGTCTTCGACAGCAAGCTGGCGCTGGTGGTCGCCAAGGGACATCCCCTGGCGAAGCTGGAGACCGTGGGCGCGAAGCCCCTGACCCAGGAGCCCTTCGCGCTGCTCTCCCGAGGGTTGCGCGTACGAGCCCGCGTGGATGCCTGGTTCGCCGCCATCCGGATTGCGCCGCATGTCGCGTTGGAGTCGAACGCCGTGGCCACGGTGCTGGCCACCGTTCGCGCGGGGCTCGCGGTGACGGTGCTCCCGGAGCCTCAACTCGCGGACGCCGCGGGGCTGGTGGTGAAGCGGCTCTCCCCTGCGCCCCGGGCCGAACTTGCGGCGCTCCTGTGGCGAAAAGGCGCGCCGCGCACGCCCGCCGCGGAACTGTTCGCGGCCGAGGTGCGCGGCGCCAGACGCCCGAGCAGACGATGAGCCCGCTTCAGCGCGTGTCGGGGAGCTGCGTGTAGTCGTGGAAGTTGCCGTGCAGCCGCTCGCCGGGTTCGCCCTCGGTGACGGCCTGGACCAGGTACTTGCCGCCCACGAAGCACCCCTTCCACGAACCACCGATGCCGCCGAAGACCTCCTCCCGGTCTCCGCGCGAGCGCGGCCCGTTGTGGCCGACCTTGAAGGCCCGCAGCTCGGTGGAGACGCGCTTGCACGTGTCGGGCTCGTCGCAGGCGATGGAGGCGACCAGCGAGCCGTTGGACACGTTCATCTCCGCGATGAGCTCCTCCTCGCTGTCCACGACGACCAGCGTGTCCACCGGGCCGAAGGGCTCGCCGTGGTAGAGCTTGCAGTTGCGCGGCACGTGCAGCAGCGCGTGCGGGGCCAGGTACGCGGAGACGTCCTGGTCCGGCAGGAAGCGCTCCGAATCCAGCCGGCCGGCGAAGAGGGGCACGGCGCCGCGGCCCTCCGCCTCGCTCATATGGCCGTGAAGCTCCTCGACCTTCTGGCTGTTGATGAGCGGGCCGAAGTCGAGCGCGGGTGGCTCACCATCCGGAGTCTCCGCCAACAGCGGGTGGCCCACCTTCAGGGCGGCGACGACGGGCAGGTACGTCTCCAGGAAGCGCGGCATCAGGCTCCGCTCCACGACGAAGCGCGGGTATGCGGTGCAGCGCTGCTTGCCGTACTCGAAGCCCTTCTTGAGCTGCTTCGCCAGCCCGTCCCAGTCGCTGAAGTGCCAGATGCCGTAGGCATTCACGCCTTCCATCTCCAGCATGTAGCGCTTGTTGCGGTCATAGAGGCTGGCCGCGATGTCCCGCCCGTTCGCCTTGCCGCCCACGAAGGACAGGCAGGCGATCTCCGGATTGCGCACCAGCGCGTCGCTGAGCTGTCCGCCCGAGCCACTGATGAGCGACACAGGCAGCCCGCAGCGGCGCGCGAGCGCCATGCAGAGCGTCAGCGAGAAGAGCCCACCATCCGTGGGCGTCTTGGCGATGGCGCTGTTGCCCGCGAGCACCTGGACCAGCACCGCGTGGACCAGCACCGACAGCGGGTAGTTCCATGAAGCGATGTTGGAGATGAGCCCCAGCGGACGGCGGCCCTCCACCATGGGCTCGATTTGGGAGACGTACCACTCCACGCCAGTGATACAGCGGTCCACGCTGACGCGGGCCTGTGGCACCGGCTTGCCAATCTCCCAGGCCAGGATGAGGGCCAGCAGCTCGCGCTGCTCACGCAGCAGGGACAGGCACTGGGTGACGCGCTCCTTGCGCGCATCGAGGTCCTGGTGGGCCCAGGTCCGCGCCTCCGCGGCGGCGGCGCTCGCGGCGACGCGCGCGGTGTTCGCATCAATCATGGGCAGGCGGCCCAGGACGGTGCCGTCCACCGGGGACAGGTAGGGCTTCCCCTTTCCAGGATGCCCCCATTCACCCGCGATGAGGTTGAGCACTCGGCCAGACGGGTCGAACGCCTCGGGAACGAGCGCCCGGATTCGGCGCTCCAGATTGGACCACTCCGCGTAAGCAGGCACCACACTCGCCATGAACACGCCCTCCCCCGGAAGGAGACCAGGCCGACACTCCACCCGGCATCGGCACATTGCGTCAAGGTGATGGCAAGTGAGGCGCGCGGCAACCGCCGCCCCGCGGCCACGGGTTGCGTCGCTTTTCGCGCGCTGCGCCTTCTTGGCTTCTTCCCAGTGAGCCGCATTGACCTGACAGATTCCGGTGCAAACTGACTACTCAGGAAGTAGCCTCTGCCTGCATGGGGCTCCCTTTCCTGAATCCGGCCCGACTTCCACCCGGAACCCGGGTGGGCCCGTGGCGCCTCATGGACCTGCGAGGCCGAGGCACCTACGGCGCCGTCTACCGGGCCCGGCACATCACGGGCACGCACACCGTGGCCCTCAAGCTGGCCCTGCATGCCCGGGACGAACGCTTCGCGCGCGAGGCCGAGCTGCTGTCCCGTATCCACCACCCCGCCGTTCCCCGGTTGCGAGCGAGCGGGCATTGGCAACCCGCCAAGGGACCGCCCCACCCCTACCTCGCGATGGACTGGGTGGAGGGCACGCCGCTCTACGATTGGGTCAGCGAGCACCGCCCCACGTCGCGGCAGGTGATGGCCCTGCTCGCGAGGCTGGCGCGGGCGATTGAAGCCACCCACACGGCCGGGGGTCTGCACCGGGACGTCAAAGGGTACAACGTGCTGGTGCGCGAGGCCGACGGACAGGCGTTCCTCATGGACTTCGGCTCCAGTCACTACGTGGGCGCCGCGACGCAGACGAGCTCGCCGTTTCCACCAGGGACGCCGGCCTATCGGTCCCCAGAAGCATGGCGCTTCGCGGCGAGTGACTCCGCGCCACCGTATGCGCCGGGGCAAGCGGATGACGTCTTCGCGCTGGGCGTCACCGCGTTCCGGATGATCACGGGGCGGTATCCGCCGTCGACGCATCCTGACGTGGCGGAGTCGAGGTTCTGGCACACGGAGCGAGCCCAGGCCCCATCCCCGCGAGACGTGAATGGGCGCTGCTGCCCGGAGTTGAGCGCGTTGGTGTCGCGGATGCTCGCCCCCAGCCTCCATGCGCGAGGCAGCGCACGCGAGCTGGCGGAGTCTCTGGATTCCGCGGTGGTACGGGCGGGCTCGGACTCGGATGTGCCCCTCATGGTGGGAGGTGCCCTTCACTCCCGTGCATCGGCGCAGTGGAAGGAACGTTCCGTCCTCCATCGGGCCCGACGCCCCCGGTGGCCATGGCTGGCCATCATCGGAGTTGGAGGCCCCCTGGTACTGAGTCTCGGCTGGCGGCCTCGCGCGGGAGCTTCGGTCACCGTGGCGCCCGAGCCTGCTGCGATGTCCGTCGACGCAACGGACGGAGGCACGGTCGCTGTCGGAGACAGTGTGTTCGCGGCGCCGGTATCTCCCATCCAGGCCCCCGTTGCATGGTCGACCATCGCCCTGGAGATGCCACCCCGGCCCTTTCCCGGGCAGACCCGGCCAGACGCATCAGGACGGTGCCCACGCAAGCTCCAAGTCCCCATCAACGGTGGCTGCTGGGTGAAGCTGGCCGTCGATAACCTGAAGGACTGTGACGAGGATGGGTATGTCCACAAGGGCGCCTGCTATGGCCCCGCCTTTCCTCCCACGCGGCCCGCCACGTCGAGCCCCGCCCACTGTCCTACGCGCCACTGAAGCGCAGACCCTGTCGCCCGCCTGCCCGCACCCGACGTCGCTTCGGCAAGGCGCGCCGCTGCGGCATATCCTGCTGTCGATGAAACCGACCTACACAGTCACCGCCGTGCGGAACCGGAACGAGTTGGAGCACATCCTGGCGCTGCAACAGAAGAACCTGAAGCAGGCGCTGTCCGCGGACGAGATGCGCTCACAGGGCTTCGTCACGGTTCAGCACGACCTGCCGGCACTGGAACAGATGCACGCCATGGCGCCCAGCATCGTCGCCCGCCACGATGGAGTGCTGGTGGCCTACGCCCTGACGATGCCGCGCGAGGCCCGCGCGCTGGCCCCCGTCCTGGAGCCCATGTTCGCGCTCCTCGACTCGATCGAGTTCCGAAGCAAGTCGCTGCGCGACTATCGCTTCTACGTGATGGGGCAGATCTGCATCGACAAGGCACACCGGGGACAGGGCTTGTTCGACCGGCTCTACCACCAGCACCGGGACCACTTCCGAGATCTGTTCGACCTCATCGTCACCGAGATTTCCGTGCGGAACCTCCGCTCCCTGCGCGCGCACGAGCGGGTCGGCTTCGAGACGATCCACACCTACCGGGACGCGACGGACGAATGGGCCGTGGTCGCCTGGGACTGGGCGCCGCCACGTCCCCCGGACGTCATCCCCGAGGGGAACACGCGCTGAGCGTTGAGCCAGCCCCTCATCAAGGGAGCTGACGTTGCACACGCGCGCTGAGCCCGATGAGGGCCGCACGGTCCTCCGCGCTGAACATGGCCCCAAGGGCCCGAGCCTCAGCGGAAGGATCGCGCTGGAAGAACTCCGTCTCGCGCCGAGCGAACTCCGCGATGTTGGCCTCGGTCGCGGGCTGGCTGAGCAACTCTCGCTGCTGCGCGTAGAAGTCCCCCACCTGGCCTGCGCCGAACTCGCGAGCATAGGCCTCCGCGGCAGGCCCCAATCGCGTCAGCGGGCGCGTCACGCCAGACGATTGAAGCACGGGGCCCACGAGGGGCAGGGCGTGAACCACGGCGCCCGGCAAGGCCCCCGCGGCATGCCCCGCCGTGCCCAGCATCCCCACAGCCCCCGACAGCAAGGGCCGGATGGCCGCCCCGACCGACCCCGGGGGACACTGCCGCGTGACCTCCAGGGCCCGCTGGCGCTGTCCGCCGGATGGAGCGGCACCTTGACCGGAGAGATTCACCAGAGGGGCTGAACGCGGTGGCTCGAAGCGGTCCCGCGAAGGCGGAGGCTGCCGAGCAGCATTCCCAGGCGCCGATGGCGGCATGGCCACGGAATCCCGAACGCGGGACGCGGATGGCGCCACGGCGGGGCGAGGCGCGACTCCAGGACGAATCGGACGGGTGTTCTCCATGGCGGAGAACATACCACAGGCTATTCACGAAAAACAGACCTCGTACCCGCCTCATTCGTTCGCCCCCCGGCAGCGCACGCAATGACTCATCCGCTGTAGCCCCAAGCGACGTGTCACGTTGAAAACAGACACCAGACACATCCAATCCCTCATCATCCATCCACGCCTTGGGAGGCCGAAAAACCACGGCATCGGGCAAGGGACGCCCAGGGTCGTCTCAGAGGGAGACGGGCACCCTATCGCGACGGAAAGAGGGCCATTTCCATACCTGGAGTGCACAATCCCGGAAACAAATTTTTGACACGGAACAAACACGAATCCGGATTGCCAGGAGCATTCGAGTCTGATGTATTAAATACGTCTCACTTCGTTGTCCCCCCTAGCAGGAGTTCCCCCGATGCGTCGTTATGTTGGATCTGCCTTCCTCGCCGCCGGTCTGCTCGTTGGCTGTGGTCCGAGCGAAACCGAAACGTCCACGCAGCAACCCCAGGAGCAGCAGCAGGGGCTGCTGACGGAGGCTGACGTGGACGTTGCAACCGAGTGCCAGGGCATTCTCCAGTTCGTCAATGAAGCGACGTTCAACACGCTGGACGCCTATCTGCCCAGCAACGTCGTCCACAACCTGGTCAACCGGCGCGCGGCTTCGCAGTTCGTCTCCCTGGCGGACATCTCCTCCGTGGCGCTGGTCGGTCCGGCGCGTCTGCAGCAGATCGAGCAGGGCGCCCGGAGCCAGGACTACATCGACGCGGACTGCTACGGCATCGCGGATGGGCTGGCCCTGTCGCGGGATGACGCGTCCGCCATCGTGTCGCTGGTGAACAGCGTCAGCTCCACCGAGCTGCACGACATCCTCCCCTACGCGTGGAATGGCGCGCTGAACCTGCGCAACCAGCGCCCGTTCACGAACGCGGACGCCATCGCGAACACGACGGGTATCGCCGACGTGAGCTTCCGCAACCTCCGCAACGCGGCCACGCTGAGCCGTCCGTTCGAGGCGCTCATCAACGCGGTGAACAACCTGCCGCGGCCTCACGGTGGTGTGTTCATGGCGCGCCACTTCGACTGGTGGGCGAACATGAACGGCGATTTCCATATCTTCCAGGTCCAGGAGTGCTTCGGCGAAAGGACGGAGCGGGTGTCCGATCCGCAAGACCACCGCGGGACGAATGCTGACGCCGCCGAGGTCCGCGCCCATGTCGAGGCGTTCGTCAACGCTGCCGCGAGCTTCGGCACGTTGGATCCGGCAGTGAAGGCCGCCGGTCTGGCCAACCTGAACACCCTGATCGAGGGCCGCTCGTTCTTCGGCTGCTCCTACGGCTACGCGCGTGACCCCTGGAGCGACCACAGCGCGACGTTCTTCGTCGACACCGAGTCCGGCTTCAGCGTGTACACGGACAGCTACTATTCAGAGTGATTCACCGGCGCTCCGGACGGGGCTGAACGGCCCGCCCGGGGCGCAGCAGGCTTGAAGCAAGCCCCAGGCTCGTTCGGGCCTGGGGACTCATCCCTCGGATCGAAACTGGCTCCAATATCCCTCGCTGAGGAGCCACGCTGCCCCCGGCGGGAGCGGTACAGTTCCACTCCGGATTGCCGCTGCGAGGTTTACGTGCCCTTCGGCGGAGTCACCACACGAAGCCGAATCGTCCTGACGTAGCCTGGGAAGCAGGCGACTTCAGACACATCGGCGACGCATGCCTTCCCCCTGCCAACGCGCATCCGCCGCTCGATTTCTTCAATCTCCATATCGACTCCCAGTATTAGAGAGGGGCCGCGGACGAGTCGCACACTTGTGACAGACCGGGCCCGAACTCCACACTTGCGTAGCGGTCCACGGCGAGAAAGAGCAGCAAGTCATCCAGGGTCGAGTTCGGCGTCAACCGCAACCGAGTGCAGTGACTGTGCGACAGGCAAGACTCAGGCTGCGGCACACCTGTCTGAGATATCGCCTTCTGGCCCAATTCGACAGTCAGCACGTGCGCGGACTCGGAGCCGCGACAATCGTCGAGGAACAACGGCAAGACCGACACCCTTTGGGAAAACGCCTGGCCGAGCCATGGCGAAATCTGGCTCAAGGCCCTACGCGTTTCCGCAGGGATTTCATGCTCCGGTCCGACGGCCAATGCGAGTTGTGCCACCCCGACACGTCGCGCAGCAGCCCCCAGGCAAGCCACGGCGCGAAGCGTTGCTGAATTCTCCACGCCTACGTCCAAAGAAGCGGGGAGCACGGGCTCGCCCAGAATCCCCACGGCCCGCTGTTGTCGGTAGTCGGCCAGCGCCCGCTCGACATGCGCTTCCCCAGCGTCCCAGCGAGCAGCAAAGCTGCCCGACACCAGGACTCCCTCCGACGTCACGCTGAGCACCGGCTTGAGAGAACGCAGGAGGCCGGTGTCATCGACGCCGCGCAACGCAGCGGACGAAGCCCCCCTGTCTGTCACCCCAACAAGACGCGCGAAATTCGAGGCCACGGCACGCGTCCCCAGCAGATGGGCACCGCTTGAAATAGCCAGGAGTGCTCCAACAAGCCACGGAGTCATGCGCTCAGCCTTCGAGAAGGCAGAAGCGCGTCGATGCCGAGCGCCTGCGGCCAGGCCCAGGAGCGCTGCGATGGCGGCGACGCACTGGGCCGCTTGCAGCACCGCCCAACGGCTCGCAAACGCGTCTTGCTCCGCCGACCATTCGTTCAGGCTGGTCATCGCGATCTGATTGAAGAAACTCGCTCCTGCATGGGATGCGAATCCCGCGCACGCAGTGCTAACGATTGAGAAAGCACACACAGCGGATCCCGCCAACAGTGCGCCTCGGGACCAAGACGCGTCGCGTGGGCACGCTTGCTCCCGGAGCCCCACTCCACTGGAATCTAGCGCCAGGACCGCCCCCAAAGAAGCCAGGAGGAGCGCAGCGCCGAACGCGGCGCTGGCCTGCTCCGTCAGGAGCTCTCCAAGTCCCGCGGCCAGCGTCACGGCGCCCCCCATCCCAGCGTCATGATGCAACTCCAGGACGCGATAGCGCCACAGCAACAACAGATGCGCGGTACCGAGGAGCCATGGGAGCGCGGCAAGCACCAGGGAGCGTTTGACAGCGAGCCGCTGGTGGGCACCCCAACGGAAAAAGAGCACCGCGAGCACCACCGCGGTGGCGAATGGAAGCAGGGAAACGAAATATGTGGCAAGGGGGACGGGGGGATAGCTCCCAGTGAGAGTGAACCGCATTCCCGATTCACGAAGCCGGACGGCCTCCTGGTAGGCCTGCCACAACCATTGAATCCCCAGAGGGCAATACAGGAGCACCAAGGGGACGCTCGCGAAGAGCCACCCACGCCATACCCGCGTCTGCGTTACTGGCTGCATGGCACGGGAGGATAGCCGAACAAACGGGCTGACTCGCAGTCATCAAGGGCGGGATTCGCCCTTGATGACTGCGACAATCTCCCAAGCCGAGCGCCGTGCCATGCACCACTTCCGGTAAGGTCACTGGGAGCAATCCGCGGTGCTCCGAGGGGCCTGTGTTGATGGTCACCAGGAAGCGCGGACTTCTGGTCATGGACATGCACATCCCAGGGGCGGAACTTCTTGCTCATGCACGGCGTTGAGCCCCTCAGCCCCAGCCGGGCAAGCCTCCGCTGCGATTACCGCGACAGGCTCCTCGGCGCCCCATCAGGCGAAGCGCGAGTCCAGCTTCGTGAGCTGGCTCGTGAAGCCTTCCTGCTGCATCTTCGTGAACTCCTCGCTGTGCATCGCGTCCAGCCTCACCACCATCCGAACGCCATCGTCGCTCGGGAGGAAGTCCACGGCGATCTTGCTCTCGTAGGTAGCGACCCCCGGGAGGAAGTCGATGACGTTCGTGAGGACGAGCCGCGAATGTGGCGCCACCTCGGTGAAGCGGGAACGGGTCGCGTGAGAGGTCGGCTGGCCCATCTGCTTCATCGCGGCAATCATCTCCGGTGAGTCGGCAATCATGTCATACCGAAGGGCGCCGCCTACGCGTGCATCGAGTTCGTGCACCGCGGCACGGAAGCCCTGTGGTCCCCACCACGACTCGAAGCCCTCTTTCGTGGTCCAGAGCGCCCAGATGTCCTCGATTCCTGCCCGGTAGGTGCGCTCGATGACGACCTTCGCCTTCTCGTTGCTCATTTCCGCTGCCCCTTCTCTTCGACCCGGCGAGTCTGTTGTTGTTGTTGCTGCTGCTTCTTCTCGAGTGCGGCTCCGAAGCGATCGAGTCGCGCATCCCACAGCTGCCGGTACCCGGTGAGCCACCCATCGAGTTCCTGAAACGGCTCCGGCTTCAAGGCGTAGAGGCGACGCTGCCCATCCGGCCGCATCGAGACAAAGCCCGATTCCGACAGGATGCGCAGATGCCTCGAAACACCTGACTGGTGGATTCCGGCTTTCTCGACGACGTCACTGACCTGCTGCTCTCCGTACCGAAGGGCCTCGACGATGCGGCGGCGCGTCGGGTCGGCGAGAACCTGGAAGACATCAAGTTGCATGAACATGCATATACACATCGATGCATATTTTCGTCAAGGCCGGGCCCGACGCAAGCGCTCAGGCCAGGCGAGGCGCCGTCGTCTCGGCATCTTGAGCCCTCTGGCAGCGCCCAAGTCGGAAGAGCTCCGTGGCGGTAGCCTCGATTCGAGCTGCCTGCTCCCTCACTCAGCGGCCGTCAAAATCGGCCGAGTACGCGCACGCGAGGGACTGAGCCCTGAGGATTGCGACTGACTCCGCGCTCGCCTCCCGAGGGCTGGACGGTTAGAAACACTCCATCCATGGCGCCTCCTGGCCTCCATCCCCTCTCTCCCATGGCCCCCATTTCCGGAAGTGGGGGCGTTCGTGTGAAGGTCGAGGGCCTGCGCCGCACCTTCCCAGGCAACGTCGCCGTGCTGTCGGGGCTGGATCTGGACGTGGCGCCCGGTTCGTTCGTGGCGCTGCTCGGTCCCTCCGGGTGCGGCAAGTCCACGCTGCTGCGGCTGGTGGCCGGGCTGGACCGCGCCGAGGCCGGGCACATCTCCTTCACCCCGACGCTGGAGCGCACCCAGGGCGAGCGCGCCCCCATCGCCTACGTCTTCCAGGACGCGCACCTGCTGCCCTGGCGCTCGGTGCTGGACAACGCGGCGCTGCCGCTGGAGCTGACCGGCGTGTCGAAGCCGGAGCGGCAGGCTGCCGCGCGCGCCGTGCTCGATCAGGTGGGGCTCGGCGATGCCACCGACCGCTTTCCAGCGGAGCTGTCTGGCGGCATGCGCATGCGCGTGTCCCTGGCACGCGCGCTCGTCACCCACCCCAGGCTGCTGCTGCTGGACGAGCCCTTCGCCGCCCTGGACGAGCTGACGCGCGGCCGGCTGGATGATCAACTCCGCGCGTTGTGGCGCAAGCTGGGGATGACCGTGCTCTTCGTCACCCACTCCATCTCCGAAGCCGCCTACCTGGCCGAGCGAGCCGTGGTCCTGTCGCGACGGCCCGCGCGCGTGGTGCTGGACCGGACGCTGGAGCTGCCAGTTGAGCGCAGCGCGTCCCTGCGCACCGAGGCCTCCTTCGCCCGCGAGGCCCGCCTGCTCAACGAGGCCCTGGAACAAGGAGAGCGCTGGTGAACCGCTCAGCCCTTCGCGCGGCGGTCCCTCCGCTGGTGGCGCTCGTCGTCCTGCTGACCCTCTGGGAAGGCACGGTGCGCCTGCTGGAGGTTCCGCGCTGGCTGGTGCCTCCGCCCTCGGCCATCGGTGCCGTGGGAGCCCAGGAGGCGTCCTCGCTCCTCGGCGCGGCGATCACTACGGGCCGCTCCGCCCTGGTCGGCTTCGGGTTGAGCGCGGTCCTGGGGGTGCTCGTGGCCGTCCTCCTCGCCTCCTCGCGGATGGTGGAGCGCGCCCTCTACCCCTACACCCTCTTCCTGCAGACAGTGCCCATCGTGGCCATCGCCCCGCTGCTGGTGCTGTGGTTCGGCCCGGGCCCGCGCGCCGTCGCGGTGTCGTCCTTCATCGTCTCGCTCTTCCCGGTCATCGCCAACACGCTCACCGGGCTGCGCTCGGTGGAGCCCTCGCTCCGGGACATGTTCCGCCTCTATGGCGCGCGGCGGCTCGCCACACTGTGGAAGCTGGAGTTGCCCGCGGCGATGCCACACCTGTTCACGGGGCTGCGCATCGCCTCGGGACTGGCCGTCATCGGCGCCATCGTCGGCGAGTTCGTCGCCGGCTTCTCCGAGGGCTCCGCGGGGCTGGGAATCCTTGTTCTGTCCGCGTACCGTCAACTCCGCACGGATCTGCTGTTCGCCGCAGTGCTGGCGGCCTCGGGGTTGGGCCTGGTGTTGTTCGGTGTGGTGAGCCTCACCGGCGCCCGGCTGCTGCGGCGCTGGCACCCGTCGGCGCAGGGAACATGACTCACCTGGCAAGGAGCTGAACGTGAGCGGACGCCTCTTGAAACTGTTGGGCTGCGCGGTGCTTCTCGTGGCCGCGGGCGCCTGCTCGCGCCAGAAGGAGGAGCCCAAGCAGGGCTCCCAGTCCGCCACGGGAGCCAGCACCGCCCCGCCGAAGGCGGACGCCCCGGCCAAGGTGCGGCTCGCGCTCAACTGGGTGCCGGAGCCCGAATTCGGCGGCTTCTATGCGGCGCGGGAGTCGGGGGCCTTCTCCCGCCATGGGCTCGAGGCGGAGATCCTCGGCGGCGGGGCCGGCGCCCCCGTGCCGCAGATGGTGGCCACCGGCAAGGTGGAGTTCGGCATCAGCGGCGCCGACGAGATCCTCGTCGCGCGAGCCCGAGGCCTGGACGTGATTCCGCTGTTCGCGGTGTACCAGACCTCTCCGCACGCCATCATGGCCCACGCCTCTCGCGGGGCGAAGAACATCGAAGACGTGCTGTCCTCGGGCACGGTGGCGCTGGAGCCGGGCCTCTCCTACGTGGCCTTCCTCAAGAAGAAGTACAGCTTCGACAAGGTGAAGGTGGTGCCCTACGACGGGGGCGTCGCGCGCTTCCTGGCGGACAAGGACTTCGCCCAGCAGTGCTTCGTCACCGCCGAGCCCATCGCCGCGAAACGGCAGGGCGCCACGCCAACGGTGTTTCTGGTGGCCGAGGAGGGCTTCAACCCGTACCTCGCCGTGGTCATCACCCGGCGCCAGTACTGGAAGGAACAGCCCGAGCGGGTGAAGTCCTTCGTGGCGGCGGTGCGCGAGGGGTGGCGGACCTACCTGGACAACGCGGGGCCCACCAACGCGGTGATGGGAAAGCTGAACACGACGATGGATGCGGAGACGTTCGCGGAGGGGGCCGAGGCGCAGAAGCCGCTCATCGAGACGGAGGAGACGCGGGCCCGAGGACTGGGCACGATGAACCGCCAGCGGTGGGAGCAGTTGGCCCAGCAGCTCGTGGAGCTGGACCTCATCGAGAAGGCGCCCGCCGCGGACGAGTTCCTGCTGCCGGAGTTCACAGGCTCACGCGATTGAAGCAGCGCGGAGCCGTATCCGCCAAGAGCCGCTCATCCCTCTCGAATATCCTCCGGCCCGGTGACCCTCGAGGCGAAGATGGCGACGCTGGAGCGCCACGTCTTTGGCCGCAGGGCAGAGAAGCTGCCGACGGCGGCCGCCGAGCTGCGAGGGGCCGCGTCCGAGGATGAGTCGAAGGCGGCGCGGGACGAGGCAGCGAAGAAGAAGCGCCAGCAGAGGGCGGCCCGGAAGGCCGAGGAGGCCCCGGCGCGGGAGGTTCGCCACGCCGTCCCAGTCGAGGAGCGCCACTGCCCTGCGTGCGACATCGAGGACTTGAGGCCGCTGTGCCGGGGCCGCACCAGCGAGGTGTACGAGTCCATTCTTCCGCGCTTCGAGCGGCAGGTACACGTGCAGGAAGTCCTGGTGGTGTAGCCCCCTGAAGAGTCGGACAGGCTCGTTCGGCTAGAAAGCGAGTCTGACGATGGAGAAGAAGACCCAAGAAGGAGCCCCGGAGGGGGCGGAGAAGGGCAAGCGCCGTCGGCGGTACTCAGCGGCGGAGAAGCTGCGCCTGGTGACCGAGAGTGAGGCGCCTGGCAGCAGCGTGTCCCTGGTGGCACGGAAGTACGGCATCAGCCCCAGCCAGTTGTTCCGCTGGCGGCATCTGAAGGAGGCGGGCGGCGTATCCGGGCTGCAGGCCGGGGAGGCCGTGGTGCCCGAGTCCGAGGTGCAGGCGCTCAAGGCGCAGGTGCGTGAGCTCCAGCGGCTTTTGGGCAAGAAGACGCAGGAGGCGGAAGTGCTCCGGGACGCGGTGGAGTTGGCCCGCGAAAAAAACTACTGTCGCCCGCGGCCTTGTCCAAGCTGGGAGGCATTCTGTGAGCGCGGTGGCCCGGGCCCTCGGCGTGGCCCGCTCCACCCTGCACCGGCCCCTGGGCCCTCGGGAGCCCCGCAACCCAGACGCCCATGTTGACGCCGAGGTGCTGGAGGGACTCAAGGCCGTCGCTCAGGAGCGCGCCACGTACGGCTACCGCAGAGCCTGTGCCCTCCTCAACCGGCAGCGCCGGGCGGCGGGGAAATCGCCCGTCAACCACAAGCGGGCCTACCGCCTCATGCGCGACGCCCAGCTCCTCCTGCAGAGGCACACGGGGAAGCCGACACGCACCCATGAGGGCACCATCATCACGTTGAAGTCCAACCTGCGTTGGTGCAGCGATGGCTTCGAAATCCGCTGTTGGAACGGCGAGCGCGTCCAGGTGGCATTCAGCCTCGACTGCTGCGACCGGGAGCTCATCGCGTACCGTGCGTCCGCCGAGCACCCCACCGGCCTCACCATCCAGGATTTGATGGCCGAGACGGTGGAGGCCCGCTTCGGCCCGGGCACCTCGAGGGTGCCACACCCGGTGGAGTGGCTGTCGGACAACGGGCCCGTCTACACGGCCACGGACACCCGCGATTTCGGCCGGAGCCTCGGCCTGCTGGTATGCACCACGCCCGCCTACTCCCCGGAAAGCAACGGCATGGCCGAGGCTTTCGTGAAGACGTTCAAGCGTGACTACGTGTACGTCAATGAGTTGCCCTCGGCTCCCCACGTCCTCGCCCAGCTGCCCGCCTGGTTCGACGACTACAACCGCTGCCACCCTCATCGAGGATTGAAGATGATGTCACCCCGCGAGTTCCGTACTGCTAATTCCCAAGCCTGAGCTGTCCGATTTGACGGGGGCAACTCCACCGGCGTGCGCGTGCGGCCGGGGCGTCGTCACCGCCCCGCCTCCGGCGAGGGTGGTGGACCGGGGCGAGTACGGCCCCGGCTTCCTGGCGCACGTGGTGACGTCGGAGTGCGCCGATGCCACGTCCTTGCACCGGCTCGGTCAACGAGTCGAACGCGGCGGCGAAAGGGGCGGCGCGAGCCGAGCACCTGCTGGTGCTGGCCACCATGGCGGCCCTGCTGGCCGTGGGGGCCGTGCGCCGGCTGCGCACGCGGCGCCTGGCCCAGCGCCCGCGGTGACGCGCGGAAACCCCACACGCCCAAAACGGAAAACCCCCGGTGTCCACGAGGGACACCGGGGGTTTCTCAAAAGAATCCGGCAGCGACCTACTCTCCCGCGCGGTTTCCCGCGAAGTACCATCGGCTCTGGAGGGCTTAACTTCCGTGTTCGGGATGGGAACGGGTGGGACCCCTCCGACATAGCCACCGGAAAACAAGCGACAGTGCATACAAAGGGTAAGTTTCAATTCATTGCTGAGCGAAGTCTCGCTGTGCGCAGTGTGAGTCTTCCAGGCGAGTGCCAAAAGCACTCGAGCCTCGGCCTTGGCCCCGAGTCCCTTACTCCCCTTGAGGGGGCATGCAAGAGAATGGGGAAAGTAAGCCTCACGACCAATTAGTACCGGTTAGCTGAACGTGTTACCACGCTTACACACCCGGCCTATCAACGTCGTAGTCTTCGACGGGTCTTCAGGGGCTTGCGCCCGGGATACCTGGTCTTGAGGTCGGTTTCCCGCTTAGATGCTTTCAGCGGTTATCCAATCGGCACATGGCTACCCAGCGATGCCTCTGGCGAGACAACTGGTACACCAGCGGTGCCTCCAACCCGGTCCTCTCGTACTAAGGTCAGAGCCTCTCAAGTATCCTACGCCCACAGCAGATAGGGACCAAACTGTCTCACGACGTTTTGAACCCAGCTCGCGTACCGCTTTAATTGGCGAACAGCCAAACCCTTGGGACCTGCTCCAGCCCCAGGATGCGATGAGCCGACATCGAGGTGCCAAACCTCCCCGTCGATGTGAACTCTTGGGGGAGATAAGCCTGTTATCCCCGGAGTACCTTTTATCCGTTGAGCGATGGCCCTTCCATTCAGGACCACCGGATCACTATGACCTGCTTTCGCACCTGCTCGACGTGTCCGTCTCGCAGTCAAGCTCCCTTATGCCATTGCACTCGACGCCCGGTTTCCAATCGGGCTGAGGGAACCATCGCGCGCCTCCGTTACTTTTTGGGAGGCGACCGCCCCAGTCAAACTACCCACCAGACAGTGTCCCAATCCCGGCTGACGGGACATGGTTAGACACCAGAAATCAACAGGGTGGTATTTCACCGTTGCCTCCACCGAACCTAGCGGCCCGGCTTCAAAGGCTCCCACCTATCCTACACAGTCAATCCCTAGTGTCACTGTCAAGTTATAGTAAAGGTTCACGGGGTCTTTCCGTCTTGCTGCGGGTAAACTGCATCGGCACAGCTATTTCAATTTCGCTGAGTCCCTCTCCGAGACAGCGCGGAAGTCGTTACTCCATTCGTGCAGGTCGGAACTTACCCGACAAGGAATTTCGCTACCTTAGGACCGTTATAGTTACGGCCGCCGTTTACTGGGGCTTCGGATCATCGCTTCACCTTGCGGCTGACGAATCCCCTTAACCTTCCAGCACCGGGCAGGAGTCAGACCCTATACGTCGGCTTGTCGCCTTCGCAGAGTCCTGTGTTTTTGGTAAACAGTCGCTACCGCCATTTCTCTGCAACCTCTCTCAGCTCCGGCTGTACGCCTTCACCTACCAGAGGCCCACCTTCTTCCGAAGTTACGGTGGAAATTTGCCTAGTTCCTTGGAGGAGAGTTCTCTCAAGCGCCTTAGGATTTTCTCCTCGCCCACCTGTGTCGGTTTACGGTACGGACACCCTGTAAGCTCCCTACGGGACTTTTCTTGGAAGCAGAGCATCAGCGACTTACCCCTTACGGGGCGCCATCGAGTCTCGGGGATAGCTGCCGCGCCTTTATTCGTACGCGACACCCCTACGCCTTTAGACTGACACAACCACCGGTCAGCTCGCCTAGCTTTCTCCGTCCTCCCTTAGTTCAACGCTCACAAGATGGTGCAGGAATATTAACCCGCTTTCCATCACCTACGCCTTTCGGCCTCGGCTTAGGTTCCGACTAACCCTGGGAAGATTAACTTGACCCAGGAAACCTTGGGCTTACGGCGAGGGGGTTTCTCACCCCCTTTAACGCTACTCATTTCGGCATCAGCACTCCCAGCCGCTCCAGCCGCCTTTTCAGTCGACCTTCGCTGCAACTGGGACGCTCCCCTACCGCCACACGCTTTACGTGTGACCCGAAGCTTCGGCACTAGTCTTGAGCCCCGTTACATTTTCGGCGCGGCCTGTCTTGACCAGTGAGCTATTACGCTTTCTTTAAAGGATGGCTGCTTCTAAGCCAACCTCCTGGTTGTCAATGACCTGCCACATCCTTTCTAGTGTTCACTTAGACTAGATTTGGGGGCCTTAGCTGTCGGTCTGGGTTATTCCCCTCTTGCCAATGGACGTTATCACCCACTGACTGCGTCCCGGGATAACAATTGCCGGCATTCGGAGTTTGGTACGGTTTGGTAATCTGGTGAGACCCCTAGCCGTTCCAGTGCTCTACCTCCGGCATTGAATTGCCCGAGCCGATACCTAAATATCTTTCGGGGAGAACCAGCTATCACGGAGTTTGATTGGCCTTTCACCCCTACACACAGCTCATCTCAGAAATTTTCAACTTTCACGAGTTCGGTCCTCCATGCGGTGTTACCCGCACTTCAACCTGGCCATGTGTAGATCACCCCGCTTCGGGTTATAATACACGCAACTATACGCCCTATTCGGACTCGCTTTCGCTCCGGCTCCACCTAACGGCTTAGCCTCGCTACGTATATTAAGTCGC
>NZ_CP123278.1:0-3192500 GCF_032612255.1 Myxococcus sp. MxC21-1 | reverse complement strand
CTGCGTCGAGGAGCGGACTCACCCGTCGCCGGGTTGCCACCACCCTCGGCGGGCGGAGTCGACTGCTCACCGCGCGGCTGCTCCATGCTGCCCGGCGCCGCGTCACCCGAGGTCGCCGGGGCCGACTGCGCCGGAGGCGAAGCCACCGAGCCACCCGCCGCCACCGAGGAGCGCAGCCCCACGAAGGACAGGCCGAGCGAGCTGAAGAAGAAGAGCGCGGCGAAGACGCCGGTCAGCTTGCTGAGGAACGTCACCGCACCCCGGCCGCCGAAGGCGCTCGTGGCGGCACCACCGCCCAGCGCGGAGCCCATACCGGCGTCCTTACCCGGCTGGAGCAGAATGACGAAGATCATGAACACGCACACCAGGACGTGCACGATCGTGACGAAGGTCAGCATGTGGACTCTTTCAGACGTTCCGTGAAAAGGAGGCGCACCCTACACCAAAGTGGTGGACGGGTGACAACATCTTCCAACCGCCTCCAGGATCAACTCTAAGTGGCCGCCTTGACGATGGCCGCGAAGTCGCCCGCCTTCAGGCTCGCGCCCCCGACAAGCGCCCCATCAACGTCCGGCTGGCCCAGCAATTCCGCGGCGTTGTCCGGCTTCACGCTGCCGCCGTACTGGATGCGCACCCGCCCGGCCGTCTCCCCATCATACAGGCGCTCGATCAGGCCCCGGATCGCCGCGTGGACCTCCTGCGCCTGCGCCGCCGTGGCGTTGCGCCCCGTCCCAATGGCCCACACCGGTTCATAGGCCAGCACGAAGCCCGCCACGTCCTTGGCCCCGAAGCCCTCCAGCGCCCCACGCACCTGACGCTCCACCACCGCCAGCGTCTGGTTCGCCTCGCGCTCGGCCAGCGTCTCGCCCACGCAGATGATGGGCGTCATCCCCGCCGCGCGGACCGCCTTCGCCCGCTTGTTCACCTGCTCGTCCGTGTCCCCGAAGAGCTGCCGACGCTCGGAGTGCCCCACGATGACGTAGGCGCACCCCAGCTCGGCCAGCATCGGCGCGGAAATCTCACCCGTGAAGGCGCCCGAGGACTCCCAGTGACAGTTCTGCGCCGCCAGCGCCAGCGGCGCGCCTTCCAGCGCGACATGCAGCGGCTGCAGCGCCACGAACGGCGGCGCCACCACCACCTCCACGGTGTCCCCCAGGGAAGCCACCTGCCCTCGCAGGTCGCGCACCAGGGCGAGCGCCTCCGGTACCGACTTGTTCATCTTCCAGTTGCCAGCAACGATCTTCCGACGACGCGCGGTGGCCATGGTGTCCCCCAGGGGTGTGTGGTGTGTCGGACGCGGAGCCTACCGCGTCTCCAGCGCCTTGATGCCCGGCAAGTCGCGTCCTTCCAGGAATTCCAAGGACGCACCTCCACCAGTGGACACATGGCTCATCTTGTCCGCGAAGCCCATCTGCTCCACGGCCGCCGCGCTGTCCCCGCCGCCGATGACGGTGGTGGCCTGCGTGTTGATGGCCATGGCCGCGGCGACGGAGCGGGTGCCCTCGGCGAACTTGGGGACCTCGAACAGGCCCATGGGCCCGTTCCACACCACCGTCCTCGCATCGCGGATGTGCTGCGCGAAGATGGCGCGCGTCTTGGGACCGATGTCCAGGCCCATCATGTCCGGCGGAATCGCGTTGTCCGGCGTCTCCGTGGCGGGGCTGTTCTCCGTGGGCTCGGTGCCCACGATGTGGTCCACCGGCAGGACCAGCTGCGTCTTGAACCGGTGCGCCGCCTCCAGCAGGCGCGTGGCCAGCGACAGCTTGTCACCCTCGACGCGGGACTTGCCCACCTCGACGCCCTGCGCCTTCAGGAAGGTGTAGGCCATGGCGCCACCGATGAGCAGCGCGTCCACCTTGGGCAGCAGGCTCTCGATGACCTTGATCTTATCGCTCACCTTCGAGCCACCCAGGATGGCCACGAAGGGCTTGTCCGGGTTCTTGAGCACCTTGCCCAGGTACTCGACTTCCTTCCGCATCAGGAAGCCGGCCGCCTTCTCCTTCACGAAGGGCACCATGCCCGCGGTGGACGCGTGGGCGCGGTGGGCGGTGCCGAAGGCGTCGTTGACATAGACGTCCGCCAGCGCCGCCAGCTCGCGGGCGAACGTCTCGTCGTTGGCCTCCTCTTCCTTGTGGAAGCGGAGGTTCTCCAGGACGACCACCTGGCCTTCCTTGAGCTCCTTCACCTGCTTCTTCACGCCGTCACCGACGCAGTCGTCGGTGAGGATGACTTCGTGCTTGCCGCCGAGCAGCTCGGCGAGCCGCACGGCAACAGGCTCCAGCGACAGCTTCGGGTCCGGTCCCTTGGGGCGGCCGAGGTGGGAGGCCAGGATGACCTTCCCGCCCATTTCGAGCGCGCGCCGGATGGTGGGCATCGCCTCGCGGATGCGGGTGTCGTCGGTCACGCGCCGTCCTTCCATCGGGACGTTGAAGTCCACGCGGACGAAGACGCGCTTCCCGGTCAGCTGCAGATCATCGATGTAACGGATCATCTCGGTCCTTCTCTCTCGGTGCCCTGAACGCCCTTGGGACTAGACGCCCTTGGAGACGAGGAACTTCGCCGTGTCCACCATGCGGTTGGAGAAGCCCCACTCGTTGTCGTACCAGGCCATGACCTTGAGCAGGTTGTCGCCCATCACGAAGCAGTTGGTGGAGTCGAAGATGGCCGAGTGCGGGTTGCCGTTGTAGTCCACCGACACCGTCTGCGCGTCGCTGAACTCCAGCACGCCCTTGAGCGGGCCTTCGGCGGCCTTGCGGAAGGCCTCGATGACGGCCTCGGCGGTGACCTTCTTCTCGGTGTTCACCGTCAGGTCCACCAGGGACACGTTCGGAGTCGGCACGCGGACGGCCAGGCCGTGCATCTTGCCCTTGAGCTGCGGAATCACCTCACCAATGGCCTTCGCGGCGCCGGTGCTGGTGGGAATCATGGAGAGCGCGGCGGCGCGGGCGCGGCGCATGTCCTCGTGGGTGAGGTCCAGGATGCGCTGGTCGTTGGTGTAGCTGTGGACCGTGGTCATCAGGCCCTTCTCGATGCCGAAGTTGTCCACCAGCACCTTGGCGATGGGCGCCAGGCAGTTGGTGGTGCAAGAGGCGTTCGAGATGACGTGGTGCTTGGCCGGGTCGTACTCGTTGTGGTTGATGCCGTAAGCGATGGTGATGTCCGGGCCCTTGGCCGGGGCGGAGATGATGACCTTCTTCGCGCCCGCCTTCAGGTGCTTCTCCGCCGCGTCGCGCGCGGTGAAGCGGCCGGTGCACTCCAGCACCACGTCCACATTCAGGCTCTTCCAGGGCAGCGCCGTCGGGTCCTTCTCCGCGGTGACGGTGATCTCCTTGCCGTCCACCACGATGCCCTTCTCCGTCGCCTTCACCTCACCCGGCCAGGTGCGGTGCACGGAGTCGTACTTGAACAGGTGCGCCAGCGCCGCGGGCTTGTCGAGGTCGTTGATGGCGACAATCTCGAGGTCTTCCTTGCGGCTGAGCACCGCGCGGAGGATGCAGCGACCGATGCGGCCAAAACCATTGATGGCAATCCGGGTAGCCATGTTCGTCGTCTCCTTGAGCAGTGGGTGCCAGGCACCCACGGGTCGTCACGTCAAAATCGAGGGCGGCCGACCGTAGGCATCGCGACCGGCCGAGTCAACGCCCGGCGACATCCCCGCGACGACGCGCACGCCGAAGCTGAACAATCACCCCGAGCAACAGCCAGACGGCGGTGCCCGTTCCCCCACCCGCCCCGCAGCCACAGCCGGAATCTCCCAGCGGATAGAACTGCGGCAGCACCCCCACCACAAGGGGCTCGGGTTCAGGCTCCGGCTCGGGCTCCGGTGGCGGGTGCGGGTCCACGCCCCGCGCCGCCACACAGGCGGTGAGCAGGCTCGCGGCGCCGGATTCCTCGGCCGGCGGCGGAGGCAGCTCCGTGAGCAGGCCCGTCTGCACCAGGAATGAGGACATGAGCCCGGCGCGCTGCACCGGACTGACGATGCCCTCGAAAGGCACGCCCAGCAGCAGCACCCGCCCGTTGGGCGCCGACATCACGCCCGCCGCCAGGTCCGTTCCCAGATAGCGAAGCACGGACGTGCCACCCGACGCGGGCGTCAGCACGTCCGTCACGCCCACCGCGTAGCCGCCCCGCGTGCCGTCATCCAGCGCCACCCCGGTGAGCTGGGCCAGCCAGTCGCCCGGCATGCCCTCCACGGTGAATGGGGGCGTTCCGCTGCCCGGCGCCGCGCGAAGAATGTCCGCCAGGAAGGCCTGGTCCTCCGCCGAGCCCACGGCCAGCGCCGACGTCACGTGGCTGCCCGACAGGAGGAGGTGCCCCCTGCATCACGAACCCGCGCAGGGCGTCCTGCGCCTCACGGGTAGGACGGGCCCCTCCCGCCCCACCCCGGCCGGTGAACCAGTCCACCAGCCGGTACGGCGCGCCCACCGTCACCAGGTTCGCCGCCACCGCCGCGTGCGTCGCGCTGTCGAAGGCGGTGCCCGCGTGCGCCAGCGCGGCGCCGTGGCGGCGCACGTAGGTGCCGTCGTTCATCGCCTCCACCAGCAAGCGGACAGGCGCCTGGAGGTCATAGGCGTCCAGCGGCTCGGCGCACGCCTGGGAGGCATCCAGCCGCTCGAAGCCGTTGACCACCAGCACCGGGGACTCCGCGCCGCCCGGCGTCCGAACGCCCACGGTGACGGACGGGAAGCCCTCTCCGCCCGCGTTGTGCGCGGCCACGCGGAAGTAGCGCACGGTGCCCGGCGCCAGCGTGGTGCGGAAGGACGTGCCCGCTTCATCCGTGCCGTCATCCCAGCCCAGCCCATCCGCGCTCTGGTAGACGCGGTAACCCGTGGGCGCGTCGCGGCCCTCCTCGTCCGGGTTGGCCGGCGGCGCCGCCCAGCGGAACTCCACCGTGCCGCCGCTGCCGTTGAGCGCGGCCACCGCCTCGGGCGCCTCGGGCGGCAGGACGACAGGCACGCTGTCCCGGGCCGCGTAGTACTTGATGAGTCCCTGGAGGATGGCGCGCGCGGCCACCCGGCGGAACGCGGGCTCCTTCAGCCGGTTCGAATCCGTCACGTTGTCGTGGTAGGCGACCTCCAGCAACACGGACGGCATCTCGTTGTTGTGCGTGGGGTTCACCTCGCCCAGGTTCGCCGAGCGCAGGTTGCGCACCCGCCAGCTCGGGTCCACCTCGCGGCGCATGTCCTGCGCCAGTTCGTCCAGCAGCGCCCGCGCCAGCACGTCACTGCCCGGAAAGCCGGTGAAGTTGAGCGTGCCGTCCACCGGGTTGGGCCCGTACACGTAGGCCTCCGTCCCCGACACGTTGCCCGTGGTGGACGCGTTGGTGTGCCACGCCACGTACACCGCGTCCTCGCCCTCCTCGTGCAGCCACGCGGCGAAGCGAGGACGGGCGGTGACGTCCGCGTTGCGCTCGTTGGACAGCGCGTTGGCCCCCGTGGGCGCGTACACCGTGAAGGGCGCGCCGCTGAACTGCACGTGGTAGCGCGCGGACTCCTCGTAGCGGGGCCGCGCCAGGGGCGCCATCGCCGCGTCACCGATGACGCCGCTGCCACCGCCGAAGCGCACCGCGTCCAGCGACAGCGTGCCGCCCTCCGCGGTGTCGTTCAGCGCCACCACCGCGCCGGACTCCGGGTGCTGCCCCGCCTTGAAATAGAAGCGACCCAGCAACACCCACGTCCCGCCGTGACGGCGCTGGTTGACGCGGAAGTGGCTCTCACCGCCCGCGTGCTTCACCACGTAGTGCGCA
Organism: Myxococcus sp. MxC21-1; assembly: GCF_032612255.1. NCBI lineage: Bacteria > Pseudomonadati > Myxococcota > Myxococcia > Myxococcales > Myxococcaceae > Myxococcus > Myxococcus sp. MxC21-1. The sequence continues at coordinate 3,186,754 of NZ_CP123278.1, read as the reverse complement.
TCCGGCGCGCGCGTGGGGTCGGCCGCGTAGGAGACGTAGACGTGATAGCTGCCCTCCGCGGGAATCTCCGGCGTCCATGTCGCGCTCGCGGTGGCGCTGCGCGCGGAGGCCATCACCCGCGTCGTGCCCAGCGAGAAGGGCTCCACCCCGTTGCCCATGGGTGTCGGCGGTGTGCCCCAGCCGGGCTGAGCGGAGGACTCGAAGACGTCGCCGTCCTCCGAATAGCCGGCCTGCCCGGCGTCGACGATGGCCATGTGTCCGTTGAGGTCCGGCTCCCGCAGGGGCACCACGGTGGCGCCGGCGCCCGTCAGCATGGGCAGCAGGTACTGGTTGAGTACCTCGGCGGAGATGAGGTCCTCCACCACGGCCCAGGTGTTCGGCCGCTGCGTGGCCCAACGGTTCAGCGGCGCGCTGCGCGTGAAGCCGTGGCCCGGGCTCAGGTACACCACCTTGCCGGAAAGCGCGCCCGTGCGCTGCCGCGTCTGCGGCACGCCCGACTTCGTCCCGGAAGCCCCCGTCCGGAGCTCGCGCCGGACGACCGGCGGCTCCGCGGCGGACAGGCGGCGCGTCTCATGCGGACGGGGCCCGGGCATCGGCACGTACTCCACGCCCGGCGGCTCCAGGCCACACGCCCCTTCATCCAGTGCAGGGTCGTGCGCGGCGTGGGGCTCGGCGCGGGCCAGGGAGGAAGTCAACAACAGCGCGAGAAGTGCGCCACCCAGACGGACACGAAGAGAGTAGGAAGGGGCATTCACAGGGTCGGACCATACCCCTTCACGACGAAGGGGCAATCCGTCCCGCGGGTGTTAGCCTCCCCCGCGCTTTCGCCATCGATGAACGCACCTCCCCGGCCACCCTCGTCCTTCCCTCCCCGTCACGGTTCGGGGCTGCTCGCCTCCTTCGGTCACGCGTGGGCGGGGCTCATCCACACCGTCATCTACCAGCGCAACATGCGCATCCACCTCATCGCCGCCGTGCTGGTGGGGCTGGTGGGCAGCGGCATCGCGCTGGGGCTCGCGGAGAAGGTGACGCTCATCTTCTGCGTCCTGCTCATCTTCTTCGCGGAAATCCTCAACAGCGCACTGGAGCACCTGGTGGACCTGGCCGTCCAGCAGTTCGACGAGAAGGCCCGGCTGGCCAAGGACGCGGCCGCCGCGGGCGTGCTGGTGCTCGCGCTGGGCACGGTGGTCATCTTCGCCGCCATCCTGGTGCACAACTGGGACACGGTGCGCACGAGCACCGACGCCATCATCCGCCAGGTGGCGCTAGGACTGCCGCTGACGGCCTGCATCCTCGTGCTGGTGCTGCCGCAGCGCCGTCCCGCGTGGGTGGATGTGGCCGCCTTCACCGCGGGCGGCGTGCTGATGGCGCTCCAGGCCACGCAGACGGCCAGCAGCGTCTTCAGCGCCCTCACCGCGGGTCTGCTCTTTGTCGCCGGCGCGGCTGCGTACCAGCGGAGGCGGGAGCAGAGGGCGCCCCGCGCCTGACTTCTCAATCAGTCGAAACGAAAAGACCGGCCAGGGCCGGTCCTTTCACCACCTCGCTGCCTCCACACGCGAGCGGGCGCCCCGGAAACCCGTCCGGAGCCCGCGCGCCCGCGGGGAGAACCCGCTGCGAGCCTCAGGCGTGCGGGCGACGCTCCGGGGCCTGCTCCTGCGCCGCCTGGACGGCTGTCGCCTTCTCGCCTTCCTTGATGTCCGTCGTCACCAGCTCGAGCAGCTCCGTGGCGATGCCAATCACCTGCTGCGGGGTGTAGCCGCTCGCGCGCAGCTGGTTGAAGAACGTGCGCGCCAGGATCCGGGTGCCCTTTTGATCGGTGCTCAAGGTCAGTGCCTCCATAAAGAACGCGGCCGGGAAGGAGCGACGCCGCCTAATCACGAGACAGCCCTGTTTCAACCCCCGTGCCAGTCGTTCTCTTCCTCACGGATTCCTCAACATTTCCCAAGGGTTGAAGTAGACCAGGGCCCCGAACGGCCCTGGAGGGCAGTGCGAACGCGCTTGCGCAGTCCTCGGCGGTACGGGGGATTGGCGTGAGGGGGTGCATCAGCGGGTTCGCACCCGGATTTCAAGGGCTTGCAATCTTTCAACAGGGCGGCGAGATACGCGCCCCACCAGGAGCGGATGCGATGGCGTATCGGGTGAACAACATCGGGCTGTGGCTGGACGAGCCAGAGGAGCTGCTCGGTCAGCGCGCCGCGGAGAAGTTGGGCGTCACCCGCTCCGACCTCGCGTCCGTGCGGGTGGTGCGCTCCGTGCTGGACGCGCGGAAGAAGGGCAGCCCGCGCTACATCTACACGCTGGAGGTGGAGCTGGCCCGGGGCAAGAAGCCGGCGAAGCTGCCACCGGACGTGGGTGAGACGCCCCCTCCTCCCGAAGCGCTGGGCCCGGTGAAGGCGCCGGAGCAGTGGCCCATCATCATCGGCACGGGCCCCGCGGGGCTCTTCGCCGCGCTGGGCCTGCTGGAGCGCGGGGTTCGCAGCATCCTGCTGGAGCGGGGCCGCGAGGTGGTGTCGCGCCGCAAGGACGTGGCGAAGCTCATGCGCGACGGGACGCTGGACCCCGAAAGCAACATGAACTTCGGCGAAGGCGGCGCGGGCGCGTACACGGACGGCAAGCTGTCCACGCGCATCAACCACCCCATGGTGCGCAAGGTCATCGAGGCCTTCGCCCGCTACGGCGCGCCGGACCACATCCTCATCGAGGGCAAGCCGCACATCGGCTCGGACCTGCTGCCCGGCGCGGTGGCGAAGCTGCGCGAGGAGCTCATCGCCGGCGGCTGCGAGGTCCACTTCAGCACGCGCGTGGACGACCTGCTCTACAAGGACGGCCACATCGCGGGCGTGAAGCTGTCCGACGGACGCACGCTGGAGAGCAACCGCGTCATCCTGGCCCCCGGCAACTCCGCGCGCGAGCTTTACGAGCGCTTCGCCGCCGACGGCCGGGTGATTGTGGAGGCCAAGCCCTTCGCCCTGGGCTTCCGCGCCGAGCACCCGCAGACGCTCATCAACAGCATCCAGTACGGCAACGCGGCCAAGAACCCGCGCCTGCCCCCGGCGGACTACAAGCTGGCGGAGAACCTGGAGGTGGACGGCGAGGTGCGCGGCGTCTTCTCGTTCTGCATGTGCCCCGGCGGCATCGTGGTGCCCACGCCCACGCAGGACGGGCTCCAGTGCACCAACGGCATGAGCAACTCGCGGCGCAACGCGCGCTACGCCAACTCGGGCATCGTCGTGTCCGTGTCCGTGGCGGACTTCGAGCGCGAGGGCTTCCGCGGGCCGCTGGCGGGCCTGGAGTTCCAGCGCCACTGGGAGAGCAAGGCGTATGAGCTGGGCGGAGGCCGCTTCTACGCGCCGGCCCAGACGATTCCGGACTACCTGGCCGGGCGCGTGAAGAAGGACCCGGGCGGCACCAGCTACCGTCCCGGCCTGGCGCACACGGACCTCAACCAACTCTTCCCGGAGCGGCTCACCGAGGCGCTGAAGCAGGCCCTGCGCACCTTCGAGCGGAAGATGCGCGGCTTCATCAGCGAGGAGGGCAAGCTCATCGGCATCGAGAGCCGCACGTCCTCACCGGTGCGCATCACCCGCGGCGAGGACCTGCAGTCGGTGTCCATGAAGGGCCTCTACCCGGCGGGCGAGGGCTGCGGCTACGCGGGCGGCATCGTGTCGTCCGCCGTTGATGGATTGCGCGTCGCTGAGCAGATTGCCACCGAACTGTCCTGACGGACGGCCGGGAGGAGGGCTCATGGGATACGTCGTGCGGACGCCAGAGGGCGAGCTGGTCTACCCCAGCCTGCTGGATGTGGAGCGGGCCTACGTCCAGGGGCTGGTGGACGCGGAGGACGAAGTCCGGGAGGAGACCGCCACCACCTGGCGCAAGGCGGCGAGCATCCCCGTTCTTGCCCAGGCGAAACCCGCGCGCTCAGGGGCATTGCAGCGGGGGCAGGTGCTTCGCGTGGCGGCCGTGGTGCTGCTGAGCGCGCTGGCCCTGTCCCTGGTGTTCCGCGACGAATTGCGGCTGCGCGGCATCGGCATCGTCCTGGCGCTGGCGGCCAGCACCCTGCTCTTCCAGGTCACCACCAAGGCCTTCAAGCGCCCGCCCAGTGGGGGCTGAAGCAACGGGGCGACGGCGCACGGGCCCGCCCGCCCGGCTGCCCCCCGACGTGGCGCTCTGGGACGGGCAGCCATCCGCGGGCCAGCACCCCATGTTCTTCCCTGGCAGCACGCCCCGGGCGCCGGTGCCCTCGGGTCGCCGCGAGAGGAGAACCCACCGTGCTCAGCACCTATCTGTCCCGCGACGCCGCCCGCCGACTGCGCCATGGCGCGCCATGGGTGCGCCGGGAAGACATCATCTCCATGGAAGGCACGCCGCAGCCCGGAGAGCCCGTACAGCTTCGGGACGAGGACGGTTCGGTGCTGGGCCTGGGAGATGTGGATTTAGAGGCGTCCTACGCGGTGCGGCGGCTCGGCCAGCCGGACGAGGTGGTGGAGGGACTCATCCCGCGCCATCTCCGCCGCGCCTTCGAGCGGCGGGCACGGCTGGTGGACGACCCGCGCTTCTGCCGCGTCGTCAACGATGACGGGGACGGCCTGCCCGGCCTCATCGTGGACCGCTACGACACGCACTTCGTGGTGCAGACGCTCACGCGTGCCATGGACGCGCGCATCGAGGAGCTGACGCGCGCGCTGGTGGAGGTGGCGGGCGCGGGCGCGGTGCTGCTGCGCAACGACACCCCTCGCCGCAAGGCGCTGGGCCTGCCCACGCAGCGCCCCCATGTCCTGTACGGCACCCCACCCCGCTGGTGCCGGCTGCTGGAGATGGGGGCCCGCTTCACCGTGGACCTCACGTACGGCCAGGGCACGGGCTACGCGTATGACCAGCGCGAGGTCCGCCGCTTCGTGGCCCGCATGTCCCAGGGCTCGCGCGTGCTGGACGCCAGCTGCAACGTGGGAGGGCTCTTCGTCCACGCGGGGGTGCACGGGGCCCGGCACATCCTCGCCTTCGACGCCGACGCGGACGCCGCAGACCTGGCGCGTGAGAACGCGGAGGCCAACGGCCTGCTGGGCCGGGTGATGGTGGAGACGGGCAAGCCCCTCCAGGCCCTCCGTGCGGTGCGAGACACCTTCGACCTGGTCCTCCTGGACACACCGGCCGTGGCGACCGACGAGGAATTCGTGGAGTTGCTGCGTCACGCGCTTCGCAGGACGCGCCACGGTGGCTGGTTGATGGTCACCGGGTACCATCCACCCCTCCCCCAGGACGGCTTTGACGACCTGGTGGCCACCGCCTGCGAGGGCGAGGCCCGGATCGCCACCCGGCTGGCCCGCCCGGGCCTGCCGCCGGACCACCCGACCCTGGCCGGCTCCCACGGGGCCGAGCACCTCCACGCGATGGCGTTGGAAGTCAGCTGAAGCGGTCCACCCGCGCGGCCGATGGAGTGCTAGTGTCCGCCGCCGCAATGACCAACGAAAACGTGCCCGAGTCCGCGCCCCCCGCCCAGGAAGGTTCCGTGGAGACCGTCCGCAAGGTGTATGCGGCCGACCTGCGGGAGAAGGACCGCGTCCATACCGTCTTCCGCGTCACCAAGAAGGAGAAGGTGACCGCCCGCAGTGGCAAGGTGTTCGTCGCCGCCACGCTCGTCGACAAGAGTGGCGAGGTGGACGCGCGCATCTTCGACAAGGTCGACGCGCTCGAGCCCGTCTTCCAGCCGGGCGACTTCGTGCTCGTCCAGGGCAACGTCATCCAGTTCCACGGCCGCACCCAGGTCGTCGTCGAGGCCCTGGAGCGCCTGGACCCCGAGCCCCTGGATCCCAAGGAGTTCGAGCCGCCCCCGGCCCCGCCCGCCGCCGAGGCGAAGCCCGCGCCGGAGGCCAAGGCCGCCCCGGAAGCCAAGGCTGAGAAGCCCGAGAAGGCCGACAAGGGCGAGGCCCGCGGCAACGAGGGCCCGGGTGGCGCGCGCGCCGCCGGCCTCATCCGGGAGATGGTCACCGAGCGCATCGGCGACACCTTCGTGAAGCAGCTGCTGCTGGCCTTCCTGGACGACCCGAAGATTGCGGCCGGCCTGCCGGTAGCCCAGGGCGTCCGGGGCACGCACCACGCGTGGCGTGGCGGACTGGCGGAGCACATCCTGTCGGTGATGCGGCTGACGCTCCGCGTGGCGGACCAGTACCCCATGGCGGACCGCGACCTGCTGCTGGCCGGCGCGCTGTTGCAGCAGGTGCTGAAGGCGGCGGACGCCTCCGAGTCCTCCGACGAGGGCCGGCTGGTGGGCAACCTCGTCCTGACGGCGCAGAAGCTGCGCGAGAAGGCGCTGGCCATCCCCGGCTTCCCGCCGCTCCTGGAGCAGCACCTCACGCACCTGGTCATCTCCCAGCACGGCGACGCGCAGCACGGCAGCCCGAAGTCGCCGGTGACACTGGAAGCGCAGATCATCCACTCGCTGGAGTCGCTGGACGCGCGCATCGCCTCGTGGCTGGAGGCCATGCAGCGCGACTCGCACGACAAGTGGACGGACGTGGTGCGCCCCTACGAGCGCCAGCTGTGGAAGGGCCCCTCGCCCACCTCGCGGGGCCGCGCCCCGGTGGAGGGCGGTGGCCGCCGCAAGGGCCGCGAGGAGAAGCGCAAGGCCCGGGCGGAGAAGCAGCAGCAGCCGGGCACCCCGGCCGAGGGCGCCCCGCAGCAGGAGCAGGCCCAGCGCCCGCCCCGCAAGGAGCGTCCGCCCCGCGAGGAGCGCGCGCGTGAGGAGCGTCCGCGTGAGGAGCGCCCGCCCCGTCCGCCCCGCGAGGAGCGCCCGCCGCGTGACGCGAGCTCGCTGCCCAAGGAGCTGACCTTCAAGCCGTTCAGCGCGCTGACGTCGTTACCGTCCGATTCCGGCAACAAGGGCGGTGAGGGTTCCTCGGAGAGCTGAGGCAGCACATGGCGAAGAGGTTGGGAGAGCGCCTCATCGAGGCGGGACTCGTCAACGCCGGGGCCGTGGAACAGGCCCTGGAGCACCAGAAAATCACCGGCCACAAGGTCGGTGATTGTCTGGTGGAGCTGGGACTGCTCCAGGAAGCGGCGCTGCTGCGCTTCCTGGCGGCGGAGTTCCAGACGCGCTTCGTCAGCGCGGACAAGCTGGCGAAGGCGCGCATCGCCACCGAGGTGCTGGACCGGCTTCCGGTGCGCCTGGCCGAGGCGCAGAACGTGCTGCCGCTGGCGGTGGACCCGGAGCGCAAGCTGCTCTCCGTGGTCGCCGCCGAGCCGCAGAACAAGTCGCTGATGGACGAGATTGCCCTCGTCACGGGCATGTCGGAGGTCTACGCGTACGTGGGCCTGCGCAGCGCCATCTCCGCCGCCATCCGCAAGCACTACTACGGAGATCCCACCGCCTTCGCCGCGCTGCTGGAAGGCGCCAACGCCCAGGGCCAGGCCCCGGCCGCGCCGTCCCGCACGGGCGCCCCGGAGCACGGACGCACCTACGCTGGCAGCGCCACCGGGACGAGCGCGGGCAACCGTGGCGGACTCAGCCTCAACTTCCGCGTGGAGACGGACGCGCGGATGCGGCTGCAACGCGGCAGCAGCACCGGCACCCCCGCGGTCCGCCCGTCCACCCAGCGGCGCGAGCCCGGCGGGCCGCGCGGGCTGGTGAGCGACAGCGACTACGTGGAGACGCTGGGCATCATGGTCGGCCTGCTGGAGCAGGACCGGCAGCGCCACCGCGGGCACTCCGCGCAGCTGGCGCGGCAGGCCGGCATCGTGGGCCAGCGCATGGGCATGCCCCACAAGGAGCTGGCCGCGCTGACCATCGCCGCCTACCTGCACGACCTGGGCAAGCCGGCGGAGCGGCACTTCTCGCTGGCGAGCAACGCCGTCAACCCGGAGTGGAAGGCGCAGGCGAAGCTGGCCTGCCGCATCCCCACCCGCATGTTCGAGACGGTGCACCTGCCCGCGCAGACGAACACCATTCTCGCGCAGATGTACGAAGCCTGGGACGGCTCCGGCACGCCCCAGGGCGCCAAGGGCGAGGACATCACCCTGGGCGCGCGCATCCTCGCGGCGGTGGACAGCTTCCTGGAGCTGACGAAGAACCCGGGCAATGCCCTGGGCCGCGTGCTGCTCAAGGAGCAGGCCCTGGAGCACCTGCGCAAGTACGCGGGCGTGCTCTATGACCCGGTGGTGGCGGACATCGTCATCCAGCTCCAGAGCGGTGAGCTGCTGCGCCACCGGTTGGAGAGCGAAGGCCGCCAGGTGCTCGTGGTGGAGCCGGACGAGACGGCGCGCGGCGAGCTGCTGGAGGCGGTGCTGAAGCAGGGCCTGGTGGCGCACGCGCTGTCCACCGTCGAGGGCGCGCAGGACGGACTGGCGCGGCAGGACTGCGACGTGCTGGTGGTGAGCCTGCGGCTGGGGCTGCAGGACGTGACGGACCTGCTGGCGCAGGCCCGCTCGGCGCCAGAGACGGCGGGTCTGCCCATCGCGGTGGTGGGCGAGCCCGACAATGCCACGCGGGAGCGCTTGCTCATGGCGGGCGCCACGGACGTGCTGTCGCCCGCGGACAAGCCCGCCATCGCGAAGACGGTGCAGGCCCTCTACGACGACCGGGTTCAACACAATGGCCCGGGGCGCGTGGTGCGCGGCAGCTTCGACGAGCTCCCCGCGCGAGCTGTTGCGCACGCTGGGCGGTGGCCACAAGAGCGGCCGGCTCAACCTGCGCCAGCACACGCTGGAGGGCTACCTGCACCTGGAGCGGGGCCGCGTCGTCTTCGCGTCCTTCGGTGGTCACTCAGGCGAGCCCGCGCTACAGGCGCTGCTGAAGCTGAAGCAGGCGGACTTCCAGTACGACCCGGACGCGTTGCTGCTGGACGTGCCGCAGATGGACCAGGACCTCGCGGCCCTGGCCGGCGGCCTCAACGCAGGTTGAGGTTGAAGAGGGCGGCGGCGTTGGCGGTGGTGACCGCGGCTACCTCCTCCAGCGTCACGCCCTTGAGCTCGGCGACCTTCTTCGCCGTCTCCACCACGTGCGAGGGCTGGTTCTTCCGCCCCCGGTGCGGCACCGGCGCCAGGTACGGGCTGTCCGTCTCCACCATCAGCCTGTCCAACGGCGCGAAGCGCACCGCGTCCTGGAGCGCCTCCGTCTTCTTGTAGGTGATGACGCCCGACAGCGACAGCAGGAAGCCCCGGTCCAGGTAGCGCCGGGCCGCGTCCGTGTCGCCGGTGAAGCAGTGGATGACGCCCTTCGCTACGCCCGTCTCGCCGAGGATGGCGTCACAGTCGTCATGCGCGTCGCGCACGTGCACCACCAGCGGCTTGCCCAGCCGGAGCGCCAGCGCGCACTGCCGCCGGAAGACCTCCGCCTGCGCCTCACGCGGTGAGTGCTCGTAGTAGTAGTCCAGGCCCGCCTCCCCCACCGCCCGGACCTCGGGACGCGCGCAGGTGCGCTCCAGCGTGGCCGGTCCTCCTCGGTGGCCCGAGCGGCCTCGTGTGGGTGGATGCCCAACGTGGGCGACAGGAACTCCGGGTGCGCCGCCGCCACCTCCAGCGCGTTGCCCCAGTTGCCCGGGCCGTGGAACTGCCCCACCACGACGGCATGGACCAGCCCCGCCGCGCGAGCCGCATCGAGCACGGCCACGACGTCCGGGTAGTCCTTCACCTCGAGGTGACAATGGGCGTCGACGAATTTCATGGCTCCTCCTGCAACAGCTCTTCCAGTTCGGCGCGGGCCTCCGGTGAGGGAAAGGTACTCACCGCGTTGCGAACGGCCTCACGCGCCTCCGCCCCGCCCAGGCGCCACAGCCCGTCAGCGGCGTCCAATCGGCTGTCCTCGGAGGCCTGCGCGTCCTGGAGCAGCCCGACCAGCCAGGGCAGCGCCCGCGCATCGCCCAGCCGGCCCAGGCCTCTCGCGGCCGCGCCCCGGCAGGGGTCCTTCACGTCGTCCAGGACTTCCTTCAACCGCTCCAGCGCGCCGGGCACCTTCACCTCGCCGCAGAGCTCCACGGCCAGGGCCCGGTCCGGGCTCCACCGCTTCTTCGCCATCCGCTGGATGAGGTACGCCGAGCCGTCCGAATCGCCCAGCTTCGCCAGCACCCCGGCGGCCTGCGTCTTGTCGAAGGCGGGCAGGAGCCACCGGCCGAACAGCTTCTTCACCTGGGGCAGCGCGCGCGCGTCCCCCAGCTCCGCCAGCGCCCCCAGGGCCCGGAAGCGCAGCAGGTCCGCGTCCAGCGCCTCCAGCAACACCTCCAGCCCCGCGGCGTGATGGAGGCTGGCGATGCCGCGTGCCGCCTCGAAGCGGACCTCGAAGGTGCCGTCCTCCAGCATGGAGGCCAGCGCCCCACGCAGCTCCGGCCGGGCCGGTCCGCCAACCGGCCGGTGGCCTCCAGGCGAATCTGCCACTCCTCGTCCCGAAGCCGGGCGATGAGCAGGTCCGGCAGCTCCTCCGGAGGCACCACCACGGAGGCCGGCTCACCCCCGCGCGGCGCACCTCCACCTGCTTGTCCGCCAGCAGCCGGGGGAGCGCCTCGAGGAACTCGGCGGCGTGCTCGGGAACCTCCGACGCGAGGTGATAGAGCTGGAGCGCGGCTTCCGTCCTGAACGCCGGGCGCTTCTCGCGCTCCAGCGTCAGGAGGGCCCGGTCCCGGTCGGCACGCCAGTCCGTCACCTCACTTCACCTCGCTGCCAGGGGCCACATCGCCCGGGTCGAGCAGCGACAGCTCCTTGCCGCCCGGCCCCGCCGTCAGGAGCATGCCGCGCGACTCGATGCCCTTGAGCTTGCGCGGCTTGAGGTTGGCCACCACCACCACGTTGCGCCCGGTGAGCGCCTCGGGTGCGAAGGCCTCCGCGATGCCGGAGACGATGGTGCGCGGGCTCCCCTCGCCCACGTCCACCGTGAGCTTGAGCAGCTTGTCCGCCTTCTGGACCTTCTCCGCGGCCAGCACCTTGCCGGCCTTCAGCACCACCTTGGCGAAGTCGTCGTACTCGATTTCACCCGACGACTCGGCCGCGCCAGCGCTCGGGGCCGCCGCCTGCGTCGCGGCGGGAGCCTCGGCGGGCTTCTTCTCCGCCTTGGCGCCCTTGGCCGGCCGGCCTCCGCGGCCTGCGGCGCAGCGGCGCCTTCCGGCAGCTTGATGATGGCGTTGACGCGCTCCTCCTCCAGCCGCGGCAGCAACGGCTCGGGCGTGCCAATGGGACGCCTGCGATCCAACAGCGGGTACTTCGCGCCCTCCAGGGCCTGGAACGTCAGCGGCTCCGCGCCGAGCTGGGCGAAGAGCTTCTCCGACAGGCGCGGCGTCACCGGGGCGAGCAGCGCGCCCAGGAGGTAGGCCACGTCCGCGGCGTCGGACAGGTCCGCGCGAGCGACCTCCGCGTCCTTCTTCACCTGGGCCCACGGCGCGGTCGTCTGGAGGAAGCCGTTGGCGGCCGAGGCAATCTCGGTGATGACGCGGATGGCGGACCGGTACTCCAGCTTGTCGAACGCGTCGCGAACCTCCGGCACGCGGGCGAGCGCGGCCTCCACCAACTCGCGGCCCGGGCCCTCGGCACGGCCGGGCGCGAGACGCTTCTCCAGCGGACCGGCCAGCAGCGACAGGGCGCGGTTGGCCAGGTTGCCCACGTTGTTGACCAGCTCGCCATTCACGCGCTGGCGGAAGTCCTTGAGGTTGAGGTCCAGGTCTTCCACGCCCGGGCCCAGGTTGGCCGCGTAGAAGTAGCGCAAGTAGCTGGGGTCCAACTGGTCCAGGTAGTCGCGCACCGGCACCATGGTGCCGCGGCTCTTCGACATCTTCTCGCCGTTCACCGTGAGGTGGCCGTGGACCTTGATTTCGCTGGGGATGTGGAAGCCCGCGACGTTGAGCACGGCCGGCCAGAACAGCGCGTGGAAGTAGACGATGTCCTTGCCGATGAAGTGGATGATGCGGGTGTCGGCGTCCGCGCTCCAGTAGTCCAGCGCGCTCTTCGCCTTGCCCGTCTCCTTCGCCCACTTCTCCGTGGTGGCGATGTACCCGATGGGCGCATCCAGCCAGACGTAGAAGAACTTGTCCGTCTCACCCGGAATGGCGAAGCCGAAGTACGGCCCGTCACGGCTGATGTCCCAGTCCGCCAAGCCCTTCTCGAAGAAGCCCTGGAGTTGGGTCGCCAGGCCCGGGTGGAGGAAGCCCGGCTTGCGCAGCACGTCCTGGAGGAAGTCCGCGTGCCGCGAAAGCTTGAAGAACAGGTGTTCGGAGTGCTTGCGGACCGGGGGCGTGCCACACAGGGCACAGCGCGCGTCGATGAGGTCCGTGGGGTCGTAGGCCTTGCCGCACTTCTCGCAGGCGTCGCCGTACTGGTCGGCCGCCTTGCAGTTGGGGCAGGTCCCCTTGATGAAGCGGTCCGGCAGGAAGCGGCGGTCGTTCTCGCAGTAGGTCTGCTCGATGTTCCGGCGCTCGATGTCGCCCTTCTCCTTCAGCCGCCCGTAGATGAGCTCCGCGTACTGGCGGTTCTCCGGCGAGTTGGTGGAGTGGAAGTAGTCGAAGCGGACATCGAGGTCGCGGAAGTCCCGCTGGTGCTCCTCGTGGAAGCGGGCGATGAACTCCTCGGGCTTGAGGCCCTGCTTCGCCGCGTTCAGCTCGATGGGCGTGCCGTGGGTGTCATCGGCACAGAAGTAGACGACGTCCCTGCCACACGAGCGGAGGAAACGAACGTAGATGTCGGTCTGCACGTACTCGACGGCGTGGCCGATGTGGACCGGGCCGTTCGCGTAGGGCAGCGCGCTGGTGACGAGAATTCTCTCAGCCATGGACTCTCCTGAGGGCGGCGGACCTTAGCCGCTCGGATGGCCGAGGTCATCGACGGCGTGAGGACCGCAGGCACGAATGCGCCACGGAGCCGGAGATGTTATCGACCGGATACGCATGTGCACCATCATCATCCTGCGCCACGTCCACCCCGAATGGCCGCTGGTGCTCGCGGCCAACCGGGACGAGTTCTACGCCCGCCCCGCCACCGGTCCCCAAGTGCTTCTGGAGTCCCCGCTCGCCGTGGGCGGCCGGGATGAGGAGCGCGGTGGGACGTGGATGGGTGTAACCCACGGCGGATTGTTCGTCGGCCTGACGAACCAGCGGGGCGAGCGAGGCCAGGGCCCGGCCCCTCGCTCGCGGGGCGAGGTGGTGCTCAAGGCCCTCCAGGCCGGCAGCGTGGAGGCCGTGGACCGGTACCTGGATACCCTGCCAGGGGATGCGTTCATGCCCTTCAACCTCCTCTATGGAGACGCCCAGCGCCTGCGCGTGGCCTACGCCCGGAGGACGGACCGGCAGCTGCGGCGGGAGGATGTCCCCCCGGGGGTGCATGTCCTGCCCAATGACGTCCTGAACGCCCCGGAATTGCCCAAGGTGGAGCGGGCCCGGCTGCTGACCACCGAGGTGGCGAAGAAGCCCTGGCCGGAGCTGGAGGCGGGCTTGAAGGCGGTACTGTCGGACCCGACCCTCCCCGCCGAGGAGCTGATTCCGCCCCCTGGCGCCGGTGAGGACCTGCCCCGCGACTTCCTGCAACGGCTCCAGGCGCTCTGCATCCACACGCCGCTCTACGGCACGCGCTCATCCGCCGTGGTGGCGCTGGCGCCGGGGCGCGTCGGGCACTACCTCGCCTCGGACACGCCGCCCTGCCAGGGGCCGTGGAAGGACGTCACGGGCCTGCTGGCCGGGCCCACCGAGTGACAGGCGGCGGGAACTCCGACGCCGTCAAGACACAGCGGCGCCGTGCTCGCCCACGAGGACCCGGGCCCGCCCGTCCATCGAGAGCTTCACCTCCTCCACGGTGGTGAAGCCCGACTCGCGAGCCAGCTCGGCCAGGTGCCGCATCCACGGGTTGTAAGGCATGCCGTTGTCCGAACAGCACGGCACCACGGCGAAGGGCAGCCGGTGCGCCGCCGCGTACTGGATGATGATGCGGGTGGCGCCATCCGGGTGCATGCCCACCACCAGCTCCGCCTCGCACGGCTCTTCCAGCGTGAAGATGCGCTGGGCGTAGGTGACGGGCAGGTGCTTGTGCCGCAGGTCGAAGGTGGTGACGGCACGGCCCCGCTTCGTCAGCGCCTCGTTGAGCTTGCCCTGCCCGCCCGCCACGTCGAAGACGCGCGGCGCGTTGAAGCGCTCCACCAGGAAGTCCGCGAAGAGGTCGAAACGACGCTTGTCCGCCATATGCGCCTCCTCTAATAACCCGCGCCTTGCTGGCGCACACACACCGTGGCCAGCAGCCGCTCGATGACCAGCCGGCCGTTCGCTGACGACTTCAGCGCCAGGTCCGCCTCGGCGCAGGCCACCAGCGCGCCCAGCAGCTCCCGCCGCTCATAGCCCGCCGCGGCCTTCATGCTGAACGTGAGCGCCCACGCGTTGGGCAGCTTCCGCTTGCTGCCCTTCAGCTCCGCTTCCAGCCGGGGGAAGACGCGCGCCTCCACGTCCTTCGCGGTGCGAGGCGGATTGCCCCCCGCGTAGCGCCACAGCCACTCATGGCTCTCCAGCAGGCTCCGGACGATGGAGGCCACCGCCCCCAGCAACTGCAACGCGTGGGTCCCCTGCCCCATGGCGTCGTCCGCGTAGGACAGCGCTCCGCCGAAGTCGCGCTTCTGGAGCGCCTCGGACAGCTCGAAGAACTCCTCCTCGCGCGCGTGGTGGACCAGCGCGGCCACGTCCGCCCGCTCAATGGCGGGCCCTTCCGAATACGTGGCCAGCTTCTCCAGCTCCGACTGAAGCAGACGGATGTTCCCGCCGATGCGCTCCTTGAGTTCGTCCAGCGCGCCGGGGCCCAGCTTCTTCTTGAAGGGCGCCAGGAACTCCTTGGCGATGTCGGTCAGGTCCAGGTCCTTGTGACGCGCCGCCACCTTCCGCTCGACGACATGGCCCTTGTCGTGGGCCAGCTTCACCAGCGGATTCTTGGCGTCCACGTCGGACGCGGCCAGCACCAGCGCATGGCCCGCCGGCACGCCCTTCTGGATGAGGTCCAGCAGCGCCGAGGCATCCCCCTCCGGCGCGGAGATGCGCTCCTCGCGGCAGAAGGCGGCGGCCTCCTTGAGGAAGGCCACGTCCGCGTCGGCCAACTCCACGTTGAGCTCGTCCTTCCACTGCTCCACGGACGGCGCCCCGGGAGTGCCCGGGTCCAACTGCTCCACGCCCCAGCCCGCGCGGGCCGCCAGCGCCAACAGCCGCCGCGCGCCTTCCTTCCGCTTGCCCGCCTTCCACGCCTCGCGTGCCTTGCCCAGCGCGTCCCCTCGCCCCTTCTTGGGCGCCAGGAACTCCGGGTCGCGGACCAGCACCACCTTGCGGCCGGGGAACAGCGGCAGCGTGGCCAACTCCTGCGCCACCTCGCGCGGGCTGCCCGCGTCCAACACGGCCAGGTTGAGGCCCATGGCCGCGTCAGGGACGAGCAGCTTCACCAACTCGTCAGCACCCTTGCGGACCAGGAACTCCTCGCCCACCAACAGGTACACCGGGGCGACCTTGCCCCCCTTCACGCTGGCCAGCACGTCATCCAGGTCACTGGCGCTCATCGCGACGTCTCCGTGAACAGGTCGATGAGCATCCGCTCCAGTTGGAGCCGGGGCGCACCGTTCCGGGCAATGGCCGCCCGCGCCGCCTCCAGCAAGGAATGCCGGCGGTGCAGGAGGATGTCAGACGTGCGGGCCGCCACCTGCCGGGCCAGCTCCACCAGGTCGCGGTTGGCCAGGCCCGACTCCAGGCCTGACTTCACCAGCGCCACGTCGCGCGTCCACAGCGCCAGCAGCTCCAGGGTGCTCTCCGCCTCCTCGCGCGAGCCGCCATGGGCCTCCGCGAAGCGCAGCAGGCCGACGGCGTCCTCGCCGCGCAAGGCCTCGAAGGCGGTGACGGTGTCCTTGCGCCGCGACAGCGCGTCCACGTCCAGCGCCATGGCCCGGCCCAGGCTGCCGCCCGCCATGACGGCCGCGAGCATGGTCGTCTCCGCGTCCAGCTTGCGCGCCTCCGCCACGCGCCGGGCCACCAGGTCCACCGGCAGTGGGCCGAAGTGCACCTTTCCGCACCGGCTGCGAATGGTGGGCAGCAGGCGGTCAATCGCGCTGGCCACCAAGATGATCGTGGTGTCCGAAGGCGGCTCCTCCAGCGTCTTGAGGAACGCGTTCTGCGCCTGCACGTTCATGGTCTGGGCGGAGACGATGAGCGCCACCTTGCGGCGCGACTCCAGACCGCGAAGGGCGATGCGCTCCTGGAGCTGGCGCACCTGCTCCACGCGCAGCTCCCGGCTGGGCGTCCCGGTGAAGTCGGACCGGCCCGCCAGCCCCCGGGACACCCGTTCATCGTCAGGCATCACCCAGGTGACGTCCGGGTGGAGGCCCCTCTCCACCCGCTGGCAGCTCGCGCAGGCGCCGCAGCCCACGTCTGGCTGCTCGGGACACGTGAGCGCCTGGGCCAGCCCGACGGCCGCCAGCTCCTTGCCCACCCCTTCCGGCCCGGCGAAGAGGTACGCGTGGTGGACCGCGCCGCTGCGCAGGGCCGCCTGGAGGGCGTCCACCGCGCGAGGCTGTCCCAGTACCGTTGCGAGCGTCATGGCGCGTGTATCCCCGCTCACGCGGCACGCGTCAACGGCCGCCTTGACCCCCATGGAGATGGCGGGAGACATTCCCCCTCGCCTTGCTGCCCTTCCTTCAGAGCAACCTGTCCCTGGCCGTGGGTGCGCTGCTCATCGTCGTGCTGATGGGGGTGCGCGCCGCCTCCCATGACGGCGACCTGCGACAGGATTTGAAGAGCGCCATCCGGCTCCTCATCGCGTTCATCGTCCTCCGGCTGGCCACATGGGCCCTGCCCGCGACGGCGCCGGAGGGCATGCAGAAGGCGCTCCAGATCAGCTGGATGCTGATGTTCACCTTCGGTGGCATCCGCGCCAGCGTGGCCCTGGCGTTGAAGGTGATCCGGCTGCGCGCGCCGGCGGTGGGCACACCGAAAATCCTGCGCAACGTCATCGACTTCACGCTGTACCCACTGGCGGTGCTGCCGCTCCTGCGCACCCAGTTCAACGTGGACCTGGCAGGCCTGGTGGCCACGTCCGCGGTGCTGTCGGTGGTCATCGGTCTGGCGCTCCAGGAGACGCTGGGCAACCTCTTCGCGGGCCTGTCCCTCCAACTGGACCGCCCATTCGAGGTCGGCCACTTCATCCGCATCGGCACCCACACCGGACGCGTGGTCTTCATTGGCTGGCGCTCCATCCGGCTGGCCAACTTCCGCCGCGAGGTCATCACGCTGCCCAACAGCATGGTGGCCAAGGAGCTGGTCCTCAACTTCACCCAGGACCCCAACCCCGTCGGCATCGATGTGGAGTTCCGCCTGTCACGGGACGCCGCGCCCAACCAGGTCAAGCACGCGCTGCTGGAGACGATGCGGGAGACCCCCCTCATCCTCCCGGAGCCGTCGCCCATCGCGCGCACGCTGAGCTACGAGGATTCCGCCATCCGCTACATGGTGCGGTTCTTCATCGGCGATTACGGCCTGGCCGACGCGGTGAAGGAGGACCTCCACACCCGCCTGTGGTACCGGCTGCGCCGGGCGAACATCGAGATTCCCTACGCCCAGCGCACGGTGCACGTGCGGCAGGAGATGGCGCGCACGGAGCTGTCGGAGGACACCATCCGCAGCCTCCTGGGCGCCGTGGACCTCTTCCAGTCCCTGGACACGGAGGAGCTGGACCGGCTGCGCCAGGAGTCGCTGGTGCGCCGCTTCGGCGCCGGCGAGCGCATCATCCAGGAGGGCGACGAGGGCCGGACCTTCTACGTGCTCGCCTCCGGAGAGGTGAGCGTGCGCACGGGGAAGTCGCAGTCGGAAGTCACCCGCCTGGGTCGGGGCAGCTACTTCGGAGAGATGTGCCTGCTGACGGGAGAGCGCCGTTCGGCCACGGTGGTGGCGGTGGAGGACTCACTGCTCCTCGAAGTAGACCGTCCCACCTTCGCCCGTCTCTTCACGGAGTATCCCGGCCTGGCCCGGCAGCTCTCCTCCATGCTTGCCCAACGGCGGACCCAGCTGCGCGCGGTGGCCGAAGCGAGCGGAACGAGCAACGACGCCATTCCCGCCGAGGTCGGCCGTATACTCGGACGGCTGCGCCAGATATTCGGGCTCAATGCCACACACGAGTAGGCTGGGCGCAGCGGGGGGATGTCGTGACAGACCTTGGTACGCCGGTTCCAAAGCTGGGGCGGGTTCGACCCTCCTCAAACTGTGCTGATTTGAACTGCTGGAAGCGGTACTTTCCAGGACTACTGTCATGACGGAAGACGTTGAAGGGCTTGCGGATTCACCAGACATCGCGGTGGTCGGGATGGCCGCGCGACTGCCTGGTGCGCGCGATGTGGACACGTTCTGGCGCCGCGTGCGCGACGGCGTCGAGTCCGTCACGCACTTCAGTGACGCGCAGCTCTTGAGCGCGGGCGTGGACCCGGCGCTGCTCCAGGACCCGAACTACGTGAAGTCGGGCATGGTGTACGAGGGCCTGGAGGACTTCGACGCGGGCTTCTTCGGCTTCAGCGCGCGCGAGGCGTCCCTCATGGACCCGCAGCACCGCCACTTCCTGGAAGTGTGCTGGGAAGCGCTGGAGCACAGCGGCCATCCGCCGGAGCGGTTCAAGGGGCCCGTCGGCGTGTTCGGCGGCTCGGGCATGAACGCATACATGCCCTACAACCTCTTCACCAACCCGCAGCTGATGGAACAAGTCGGACTGTTCCTCGTGCGGCACACGGGCAACGACAAGGACTTCCTCACCACCCGTGTCTCGTATTGCCTGGACCTGCGCGGGCCCAGCCTCAACGTGCAGACGGCGTGCTCCACGTCGCTCGTCGCCATCCACTCCGCCTGCCAGAGCTTGCTGGCGCGCGAGTGCGACCTGGCGCTGGCGGGCGGCGTCACGCTGGAACTGCCGCACTACCGCGGCTACCTGTACCAGGAGGGAGAAATCCTCTCACCGGACGGGCACTGCCGCGCGTTCGACCACCGCTCCCAGGGCACGCTCTTCGGCAGCGGCGCGGGCGTCATCGTGCTGCGCCGCCTGGAGGACGCGCTGGCGGATGGCGACACCATCTATGCGGTGGTGAAGGGCAGCGCGGTGAACAACGACGGCGCGCGCAAGGTGGGCTACCTGGCGCCGTCCGTGGACGGGCAGGCGGACGCCGTCGTGGAGGCGCTCAACGTCTCCGGTATCAGTGCCGACTCCATCGACTACATCGAGTGCCACGGCACCGGCACGCCGGTGGGCGACCCGATTGAAATCACCGCCCTCACCCAGGCCTTCCGCACGCAGACGCAGAAGAGCGGGTTCTGCCGCATCGGCTCGGTGAAGACGAACATCGGCCACCTGGACACGGCCGCGGGCGTGGCGAGCTTCGTCAAGGTCGTCCAGATGCTGCGCCACAAGCAGATGGCGCCCACGCTGCACTTCGAGAAGCCCAACCCACAGATCGACTTCGCGCGCTCGCCCTTCAGTGTGAACGCCGCGCTGCGCGACTGGCCCGCCGCCAAGGGCCGGCCGCGCCGTGCGTCGGTGAACTCGCTGGGCGTGGGTGGCACCAACGCGCACGTCATCCTGGAGGAGGCGCCCGCGCAGCCGCAGACGTCCGCCGCGCGTCCCTTCGAGACGCTGTGGCTGTCCGCGCGCACCGCCGCCGCCCTGGAGCGCGCCGCGCAGCGGCTGGCTCAGCGGCTGGGTGAAGCCGACGCGCCGAACCTGGGTGACACCTCGTACACCCTGCTCGAGGGCCGCCGCCGCTTCGCGCATCGCCGCGCCGTGGTGGCATCGTCCCGCGAGGACGCCGTGCGCCTGCTGTCGCAGCCAGAGGCCGCACGGACGGCCCAGGCACAGACGGAGGCGGAGGGCCGCTCCGTCGTCTTCCTCTTCCCGGGCGGCGGCGCGCAGTACCCGGGCATGGCGAAGGGCCTCTACGAGCAGGAGCCCGTGTTCCGCCGCGCGCTGGATGAGTGCCTGTCGCTGCTCGAACAGCACCAGTCGCTGAAGCTGCGGCCCCTGCTCTTCCCGGAGGCCGGCGCCGAAAAGGAGGCCCGCGCCCAGTTGGAGCAGGCCACGTACGCGCTGCCGGCGCTGCTATCCGTGGAGCTGTCGCTCGCCGCGCTGTGGAAGGCGCGTGGCCTGACGCCGCAGTCGTGCATGGGCCACAGCATGGGCGAGTACGCCTGCGCGCAGCTCAACAGCGTGTTCTCGGTGAAGGACGCGCTGGGCATCGTCGCCTGCCGTGGCCGCCTCTTCGACCAGCTCCCCGCCGGCGCGATGCTCAGCGTGGAGATGCCCGAGGCGGAGCTGAAGCCGCTGCTGGGCGAGGGCCTGGACCTGGGCGCGCACAACGCGCCGGGGCTGTGCCTCGTCTCCGGTGAAGTGGCCGCCATCGAGGCGCTGGAGGCCCAGCTCAAGGCTCGCGAGGTGGAGGCGCGGCGGCTGCACATCCGCGTGGCCGCGCACTCGCGCATGCTGGAGCCCATCCTCGCGCCCTTCCGTGAGTTCCTGGGCACGGTGCGCTTCTCCAAGCCCACCGGCCCGTGGATCTCCAATGTCACCGGGACGTGGGTGACACCGGAGGAGGCCACGTCGCCCGACTACTGGGTGCGGCACCTGCGTCAGCCGGTGCGCTTCGCCGAGGGCGCGGGCGTGCTCCTGGCGGACAAGGCGCGCGTCTACCTGGAGGTCGGTCCCGGCCAGACCCTGACGCAGCTGCTGCGCGCCCAGGTGGAGAAGCCGCAGGCCGAGCAGCTGGTGCCGTCACTGCGGCACCCCAACGACACCGTGGCGGACCTGGCGTTCTTCCAGCTCGCGCTCGGCCGCCTCTGGGCCGCGGGCGTGGACCTGGACGCCGCCGCGCTCTTCGATGGCCAGAAGCGGCGCCGCGTGGCGCTGCCCACGTATGCCTTCGAGCGCGAGCGCCACTGGGTGGAGCCGGGCAGCGGCACCTTCATGGCGCGGCGTGAGGGTGAGCGCCCGCTGGTGCGTGAAGAGAACGTGTCGCGCTGGGGCTACGTTCCGCGCTTCCGCGAGCAGGCCGGCGCGGCGCCGGAGGCCCCACGGAGAACGAGCGCTGGCTCCTCGTGGGCGAGCAGCACCTGCTGATCAGCGAGCTGGCTCGCGAGCTGTCGGCGCGTGGCGCCCAGGTGATGCGCGTGCTGCCGGGCGATGCCTTTGGCCGCGTGGACGCGGGGCACTTCACCCTGCGGTTCGACGCGCGCGAGGACTGGGAAGCGCTCTGGGATGCGCTGGGCGCCGAGGGGCGCGTGCCACCTCGCATCGTGGACATCACCGGCCGGGACATGGCCCCGCTGGGGTGGGAACGCGCGGTGTCGCGGTACTTCCTCACGCCGCTGGCGCTGATGCAGTCCCTGACCTCCGAGTCGCTGCCTCCGGGCCTGCGCTACATGCGGGTGACCCAGGAGGCCCTGCCCGCCGAAGGACACGCCACGAGCCCCGAGCAGGCGCTCAGCTTCGGTCCGCTGCTCGTGGGCCCCAAGGAGCTTCCCGAGCTCAAGGCCCGCGTGGTGGACGTGCAGCTGGTGGTCAACGTGATGGGTCAGGCGCGGGAGCTCGCGGACGAGCTGCTGCGCCCGGACGTCGAAGCGCCGGTGGCGCTGCGAGGCGGGCGCCGGCTGGTGCAGGTGGTGGAGCGGACGGCGCTGGACGAGGGCCCGTCGCCGCTGCGTGAGCAGGGCGTCTACCTCATCACGGGTGGCCTGGGCGGCATCGGCCGCACGCTCGCCGAGCTCTTCGCTCGCAAGGTGAAGGCCCGGCTCGCGCTGGTGTCGCGTTCGGCGGCCAGCGCGTCGCACGTGGAGCTTCAGCGCACGTTGGAAGGACTTGGCGCGCAGGTGCTGCTGCTCAAGGCGGACACCACTGACGCCGGCCA
This sequence comes from Myxococcus sp. MxC21-1, assembly GCF_032612255.1. NCBI lineage: Bacteria > Pseudomonadati > Myxococcota > Myxococcia > Myxococcales > Myxococcaceae > Myxococcus > Myxococcus sp. MxC21-1. The sequence continues at coordinate 3,164,904 of NZ_CP123278.1, read as the reverse complement.
GTTGCGCGCGGCCATCGCCCAGGTGCGAGAGCGCTTCGGCGCCTTGCATGGCGTGGTGCACGCGGCGGGTACGCTCGAGGACGGGCCGCTGGAGGCGAAGACACGCGACTCCGCCCTGCGGGTGCTCGCGCCCAAGGCGATGGGGGCGCTCGCGCTGGAAGAAGCGCTGCAAGGCGCGGCCCTGGACTTCTTCGTCAGCTTCGCGTCGACGAGCGCGTGGCTCGGGCCCCCGGGGCAGGTGGACTACGTCGCCGCCAACGCGTACCTGCTGGCGCAGGCGACACGGCTGGAGGCCACGGGCATCGCGAAGCGCGCACTCGCGTTGGGCTGGGGCGTCTGGCAGGAGGTCGGCATGGCCGCGGCGCAACTCGCGCCGCAGTTGCCGCCCGGTGAGTCCGTCAGCCACCCGCTGCTCCAGCGGCGCGTGGAAGCCCCGAAGGGCACCACGTCTTCCGCGCCATCTACGACGCGAAGGCCCACTGGGTGCTGGATGAGCACCGGATGCGCGGCGGAGGCCCCGTCCTCCCCGGCACGGCCTATGTCGAGCTGGCCCGCGCCGCCTGGGCGCTGGCGCGTCCTGGCGAGCCACTGGAGTTGTCGCAGCTCTCGCTGGTGTCACCGCTGGACGTCCCGGACGGCGAGGTACGGGAGGTGGAGATCGGGCTGGCGCCGGAGGGCGACGGCTTCACCTTCCGCGTGCGCAGCCGCGCGGCCGGAAACGCATGGACGGAGCACGCCACCGCGCGGCTCCACCAGGCCACGGGCCAGCGTCCCGCGGCGCTGAGCGTGCCCGCGGCGAAGGTTCGCTGCGGTGAGCGGCCGCTGACCTTCGGCGAGGGTGAGCAGTCCCTGCCGCAGGACGCGCTTATCGCGTTCGGTCCGCGCTGGAAGGTGCTGCGCGACGCGGGCTTCGGCACGTCCGAGGCCCTGGGCCGTCTGGAGCTGCCCGCCGCCTACCGCGAGGACCTGTCGACGTACGGGATTCCGCCCGGGCTGCTGGACATCGCCTCCGGCTTTGCCTTCTCCCTGCTCCCCGACGCGGGCCAGCCGGGCAAGCTGCACGTGCCCGTCTCCTACCGGCAGCTTCAGGTCTGGGGCCCCTGGCCTCAGGTGGCGCTGAGCCACGTCCGCGTGCGCCAGGAGGAAGGCCGCGGCGCGCTGCTCGACGTCACGCTCACCGACACGGACGGGAATGTCTTCTGCGCCATCGAGGGCTACCTCGTCGCGTCCGTCGAGGCGCGGCGTTTCGGCCGCTCGCCGCAGAAGAAGGGCTCACTGCTGGAGAGCTGGCTGCCTTTGGGCATCAAGCCGGCGGAAGGCCAGGACGCCTTCCTGCGCGCGCTGGCCCTCCAGGGCACGTCCGCGCTCTTCGTCAGCTCCATGGACCTGCACACCCTCGCGGCCCGCATGCGCCCGAAGCAGGAGGCGAAGCCCGCGGCGGCTCCAGCCTCGGTCCAGGCAGGCGCGCCGTCCGGTGTGGCGGCCGCGGACGCACCGCGCGACGACGTGGAGCGCAAGCTGGCGGAGCTGTGGCAGCAGCTGCTCGGCGCGCCGAAGGTGGGGCTCAAGGACAACTTCTTCGAGCTGGGCGGACACTCGCTCATCGCGGTGCGCCTGTTCGCGCGCATCAAGAAGACGCTGGGCGCGGACCTGACGCTGGCCACGCTGTTCGAGGCCCCCACGCTGGAGCAGTGCGCCGCGCTGGTGCGTGAGGCCGCCGGAATTCCCTTCACGTCGGACGCGGGTCCGGGTGACGCGGCGCCCGCCACGCAGGCCCCGGGCGCCAAGGCGGCGCCGAAGAGCTGGTCTCCGCTCGTCACCATCCAGAAGGGCGGCAATGCCCTGCCCTTCTTCTGCGTTCACGGCGCGGGCGGCAACGTCCTCAACTTCCGCGAGCTGGCGCAGACGCTCGGCAAGGAGCAGCCCTTCTACGGGCTCCAGGCGCGCGGCGTGGACGGCAAGCTGCCCCCGGCCGACAGCATCGAGGAGATGGCGTCCATCTACCTGGAGAGCATCCGCCGGTGCGGCCCCACGGCCCCTATCTGCTCGGCGGCTACTCCGGCGGCGGCGTGGTCGCCTACGAGATGGCGCAGCGGCTGCGCGCGCTGGGCGAGCCCGTGGCCCTGGTCGCGTTCCTGGACACCTTCCACCCGGCCACCCAGGAGCGGCGCCAGTCGCTCAACGAGCGCCTGCGGGAACTCCGCCGGGAAGGCGCGACCAGCTACGTCAGCCGGAAGCTGCGCACCAAGGTGGAGCGCGACGGCACCCGACTGTGGAGCCAGCTCAAGCTGCGCTGGTACGAGCAGCGCGGCGAAGCGCTCCCCATCGAGCTGCGCAACCTCCAGCTCACCGAGCGCTTCCAGCTCCTGGCCAGCCGCTACGTGCCGAGCCCCTATGCCGGCCCCGTGACGCTGTTCCGCGCGCAGGAGATTCACGCCATCTACGCGCACATGGGCACCAGCCTGGGCTGGGAGCCGCTGGTGCCGCTGCTGAACATCCGCGAGGTGCCGGGTGACCACGACAGCCTGGTCCGCGAGCCCAACGTCCACGTCCTGGGGCGGCTGCTCCGGGAGGCCCTGGACGAGGCCCAGCGCGAAGCGAGCGGAGAGGTTCGATGGACTGGTTCGAGGTAAAGACATCGAGCCGCGAGGTCGGGAGGTGGAACGCTCGGAACGCGACCCCCGCAACCGCCGTCATACTGTTGGTGGGGATCATCATCATGGGATGGCCTCGATTCGACCCTGAATTCCCGGGCCCGTTCCCGTACACCGGCACACCGCTGACCGCGGAGGAACGGAGCGGGCTGACGTCCGACGGATGGACCCTGACGGGCCCGGACGCGGCGCCCTGGAACCTCGCGCTGACGCGCCCTCCCGCGGCCGGTGAGACACGGTGGCTGGTCTACTTCGGCGGTAACACCCCGGGGTATCTCGCCGAGGCGAAGTCCGTCCTGCTCACACTCGACCAGGGGCGCGCGTGGGGCCTCGCCGCGTTCGCGCCGCCCGGCTTCGACGGTTCACCGGGAGAGCCCTCCCCGAGGCGCTCCGCGACAGCGCCGCGAACGCCATGCGCTGGTTGGTGACGGCGCATCCCGCCGCGGCCCAGGGCATCCATCTGGTGGGCTTCTCCATGGGCAGCATGGCGGCGCTCAGCGCGGCTGGCACGTTGCAAGAACGCGACACCCCCGCCAAGGGCCTGGTGCTGTTCGCGCCCTTCCACCGGATGAAGGTGAGGCCCGCGGGCTTCATGGGCCGCGTCTTCGGACGGCACGAGTACGACAACCGGACGCTGCTGCGGACCCACCGGAAGGTTCCCACCCTCGTGCTGCACGGCGGTGCCGACAGCGCGCTGCCGCTCGTCCAGGGCGAGCTCGTCAGCCGTGGGCTGGGCGCGCGGTTGATGACGTATCCCGGCATCGGGCACGCCGAGCTCTTGAAGCATCCCCCGCGCTCGCTGACGCCCGGCAAGGCCTGGGCTTGTGAGCCGGGGGCCCCCGAATCGCAGCACCACAGGAGGCACAGCATGAGCGCGGCTCCGGAGTCGCCCCGTTGTTTCATCATCGGCGAGGGCACCCTCGTCGTCCCCTGCGCGCAGGCCCTCACCGAGCGCGGCGTCCAGATTCTCGGGCTCGTCACGCGCGAGCCCGCGCTCCAGAAGTGGGCGGAGGAGCAGGGCGTGCCGCACGTGCCGCCCGGCGAGCAGGTGCTGCCGTTCCTGTCCCAGGCGCCCTTCGACTGGCTCTTCAGCATCGTCAACCTGAGCATGGTGAAGGAGGACATCCTCCGCCTGCCCCGGCGCATGGCCATCAACTTCCACGACGGCCCGCTGCCCCGCTACGCCGGCCTCAACGTCACGTCGTGGGCGCTGCTGAACCGGGAGCCCCGGCACGGCGTCACCTGGCACGAGATGACGACGGGCGCGGACGAGGGCCGCGTCCTGAAGCAGCGCCTCTTCGACATCGCCCCCGGCGAGACGGCCTTCAGCCTCAATGCCCGCTGCTACACGCTGGGCATGGAGACCTTCGCGGAGCTCGCGGAGGAGTTGGTCGCGGGCACGTCCGAGGCGAAGGCGCAGGACTTCTCGCAGCGCAGCTACTTCGGCCTCGCGCAGCGCCCGGAGGCCGCGGCCGTGCTGGACCTCCACGGCGACGTGGACGTGGCGCACGCGCTGGTGTCGGCGCTGGACTACGGCGGCTACCCCAACCCGCTCGCCTTCGCGAAGGTGTGGCTGGGCAACGGGCCGGTCGCCATCTCCGAGGCGCGGCGCGCCGAACCCGCCTCCGAGGCGGCCCCGGGCACCGTGCTCGACATCGAAGGGGACGCGCTGACTGTCGCGCTCCAGGGCGGAGACCTCACGCTGAAGGGCCCCAAGGGCCCGTGCGGCGCGCCACTGTCGTGGGCCGACCTGCTTGGGGCGCGGATGCTCGCCCGGGGTGACGTCCTGCCCCCGGCCCCACCAGAGCTGCGCGCCCGGCTGACCGAGGTGAGCGCCCAGGCCGGCAAGGCGGAGTCCTTCTTCCTGCGCCGGCTGGAGACGCTCTCCCCGCCCGACCTCCCCTTCCTGGGCGGCAGCTCCAAGGACGTGGGCACGCACACGCTGAAGTTCGAGGCCACGGACGTCCCCCTGGGATGGGCCACCGACCTGCCCCCGAGGACCGGCTGCTCTTCACGGCTGCCGCCTTCCTGGCGCGTCTGTCCCCCGAGCCCCGCTTCGACGTGGGCTACGCGGACGCCTCCACGCGCGCCCGCATCACCGGCGCGGAGGGCTTCTTCGCCTCACAGCTCCCGCTGCGCGTCGAGCTGCCCATGAAGGAGGCGCCGGAGCTGGCCGCGGGCACCTTCCGCAAGGCGCTGACGCAGCTGCGCGACAAGGGAGTGCTCGCCCGGGACGTCCTGGGCCGCTCCGCGCAGCTGTCCAACCTCCAGCGCCACGCGGGCGAGGTGGCGTACCCCGTCGCGCTGCGCATCAACGCGCCGGGTGAAGCAAGCGGCCCGGTGGGCGGCGCGGCGCTCGTCATCGAGGTGGACGCCCAAGGCCGTCACGCTCACCTGCACTTCGACGCCACGCGCGTGGACAAAGCCCGCGTGGACGACGTGGCGCGGCAGCTTGGCGCGTTCCTCGCCTCGCTCCGGGACGCGCCGGGCAAGGCCGTGGGCGAGCATGACCTGCTGGGCGCGGAGGAGCGCCAGCTCCTGGCGCGCTGGAACGACACGCGCCGCGACTTCCCCCGTGACGCCACCCTGGCCTCGCTCTTCCAGGCGCAGGCGCGGCGCACGCCGGACGACACCGCGCTCATCTGCCGGGGCGCCTCGCTGACCTACCGCGAGCTGGACGCGCGCGCCGAGGTGCTCGCACGGCACCTGCGCGGCGCGGGCGTGGGCCGCGACGTGCGCGTGGGCATCTTCATGGAGCGCTCGCTGGAGATGATGGTGGGCGTGCTGGCCACGCACAAGGCGGGCGGCTGCTACGTACCGTTGGACCCGGCCTATCCCGCCGAGCGCATCGCTTTCATGGAGGAGGACGCGGGCTGCCACCTGGTGCTCACCCAGGAGCGGCTGCTGTCGCGCGTGCCGTCCGCGGCGAAGGCCGTGCTCGCGGTGGACCAGCAGTGGGAGCGCATCGCCGCCGCGCCGGAGGCCCAGACGCCGCCGGCCACGCCGGACAGCCTGGCCTACGTCATCTACACCTCGGGCAGCACGGGCAAGCCCAAGGGGGTGATGATTGAACACCGCAACGTCGTGAACTTCGGCGTTGGCATGGACGAGCGCCTGGGCACGGAGCGCGGCACCTGGCTGGCGGTGACGAGCCTCAACTTCGACATCTCCGTGCTGGAGCTGCTCTGGACGCTCACGCGCGGCTTCACGGTGGTGCTGCACGCGGAGCGGCACGATGCGGTGCAGGCTGGCAAGCACGCCTCGCGCGCCATGGAGTTCAGTCTCTTCTACTTCTCCAGTGATGAAGGCGAGCGTCCCGAGGGCCGCTATGACCTGCTCATGGAGAGCGCGCGCTTCGCGGACACGAACGGCTTCTGCGCCGTGTGGACGCCGGAGCGGCACTTCCACGCGTTCGGCGGACTCTTCCCCAACCCGGCGGTGACGTCGGCCGCGCTGGCGGCGGTGACGCGCAACGTGCAGCTTCGCGCCGGCAGCCTCGTGTCGCCGCTGCACCCTACGCTGCGCATCGCCGAGGACTGGTCCGTGGTGGACAACATCTCCCACGGCCGCGTGGGCATTTCGTTCGCCGCGGGCTGGCAGCCCAACGACTTCGCGCTGCGTCCGGAGACCTTCCCGGACCGCAAGCGCATCATGTTCCAGCAGATTGAGGACGTGCGCCGGCTGTGGCGTGGCGAGGCGCTGGAGACGAAGAGCGGCACGGGTCACACCGTGAAGCTGCGCACCCTGCCCCGCCCGGTGCAGAAAGAGCTGCCCATCTGGGTCACCACCGCGGGCAACCCGGAGACCTTCGAGGAAGCGGCGCGCGCGGGCTGCCACGTCCTCACCCACCTGCTGGGCCAGTCGGTGGAAGAGGTGGCGCAGAAGATTGCCCTCTACCGGGAAACGTGGGCCAAGGCCGGTCACCCCGGCAAGGGCACCGTGTCGCTGATGTTGCACACCTTCGTCGGTGACTCCGAGGCGTCCGTGAAGGAGGTCGTTCGCGAGCCGATGAAGTCGTACCTCAGGTCGTCGGTGGGCCTCATCAAGGAGGCGGCCTGGAGCTTCCCGGCCTTCAAGGCACAGACGACGCTGGCCAACGGCAACTTCGGCACCGACCACCTGTCCGCCGAGGAGATGGACGCGCTGCTCGACTTCTCCTTCGAGCGCTACTTCCAGTCTTCCGGCCTGTTCGGCAGCGTGGATGCGTGCGTCGCGATCGTGGACCGGCTCAAGGGCCTGGACGTGGACGAGATTGCCTGCCTCGTGGACTTCGGGGTGCCCACGGAGCTGGTGATGAAGCACCTGCCGCTGCTGGCCGAGGTGCGCCAGCGCGCCAACTCGGGCGTGGGCCAGCCGGGCGCCGAGCCCGAACTGGACGGCTCCATCCCCGCGCTGCTGGAGCGTCACGCGGTGACGCACCTCCAGTGCACGCCGTCCCAGGCGAGCATGCTCTTGGCCGAGGAGCGCTCGCGCGAGGGCCTCAAGCGGCTGAAGAAGATGATGGTGGGCGGCGAGGCCTTCCCCGTCCCGCTGGCGCGTCAGCTCTCCGAGACGGTGTCCGGCGACGTCATCAACATGTACGGCCCCACCGAGACGACCATCTGGTCCTCCACCCAGCCGGTGAAGAACGTGGGCGAAGGCGTGCCTATCGGTACGCCCATCGCGAACACGCAGCTCTACATCCTGGATGCGCAGCAGCGTCCGCTGCCCATTGGCGCGGCGGGTGAGCTGTACATCGGCGGCGAGGGCGTGGTGCGGGGCTACCACCACCGTCAAGAGCTGGACCGCGAGCGCTTCGTGCCGGACCCGTTCTCCTCCCAGCCGGGCGCGCGGATGTACCGCACCGGCGATGCCGCGAGATGGAGGCAGGATGGCCTGGTGGAGTTCATCGGCCGGCTGGACCACCAGGTGAAGGTGCGCGGCTTCCGCATCGAGCTGGGCGAAATCGAATCCCGGATGGGCGAACACCCCGCGGTGCGCGAGACGGTCGTCATCGTCCGCGAGGACATTCCGGGCGACAAGCGGCTGGTGGCCTACCTCATCGCGAAGCCGGGCGAGCCGCCCGCGGCGGACGCGCTGCGCGAGTTCCTGCGCACGAGGCTGCCCGAGTACATGGTGCCGCAGGCCTTCGTGACGCTGAGCACCTTCCCCCAGACGCCGAACAAGAAGGTGGACCGCAAGGCCCTGCCACCTCCGGAGCAGGCGCAGGCGCGCGGGGAGCTGGTCCGGCCGGAAGGCGAGACGGAGGCGCTGATTGCCAGCATCTGGCAGGACGTGCTCAAGCTCGACAAGGTCGGCGTGGAGGACAAGTTCGTCGACCTGGGCGGCCACTCGCTGCTGATGGTGCAGGTGCTGGAGAAGCTCAAGGCCCAGGTGGAGAAGCCCCTCACGCTGGTGGACCTGTTCCGCTACCCCACGATCCGCGCTCTCTCCGGGTTCCTGTCGGGTGACAGCGGCGAGGAAGAAGCGCTCAAGGAAGTCGCGGCGCGCGGTGAGGCCCGGGCCGCAGCTCGCCGGGCGATGCAGCAGCGCCGCCGCCGGTAGACGTTCGTTGCCGCGAGACTGACACTCCAGGAATGGCCTGAAATCAAAGGCAGGCCGTTTCCACGATTCCTGGAGTGCCTCATGCGTTTCAAGGTTGCGGTGTACCGCCTCGTTCCCTGGAAGCTGGAGCCCGTGACGGCCTGAGTCGCGCTCCTCGACCGGAGCGGTGCGAGGTGTCTCGCGCCGCTCCGGCGGGCGCGCCGTTACGCCTTGCCTCGGCGGGCCATGTGCTGCCCGGTCAGCGAGCGCGGGTGCGTCGCGAGCTGAGCCGGGAGCCCTTCGAAGACGACCTGTCCGCCCTCATGCCCGGCGCCGGGCCCCAGGTCGATGACCCAGTCCGCGCGGGACACCACGTCGAGGTTGTGCTCGATGACGATGACCGTCGACCCGGCATCCACCAGCCGGTCGAACAGGCCAATCAACGTGTCCACGTCGTTCATGTGCAGGCCCGTGGTGGGCTCATCGAGCACGTAGATGTTCCCGGAACGGCCCAACTCGGCGGCGAGCTTCAACCGCTGGCGCTCACCGCCCGACAGCGTTGACAGCGGCTGCCCCAGCGTGAGGTAGCCGAGCCCGACGTCATCCAGCCCCTGGAGGATTTTGGCGATCGCCGGCTCGGTGAAGAAGGCCACCGCGTCACTGATGGCCATCTCGTAGACGTCGCTGATGGACTTGCCGCGCAACCGGTGCGCCAGCACCTCCTCGGTGAACCGCTTGCCCTCGCACGTCTCGCAGACGGTCACCATCGGGTCCAGGTGCGCCAGGTCCGTGTAGATGACGCCCAGGCCACTGCAGTCCGGGCAGGCCCCCTTCGAGTTGGCGGAGAACAGCGCGGCATCCACCTTGTTCGCCTTGGCGAAGGCCTTGCGGACGTTGTCGAGGATGCCGGTGTACGTGGCGGTGTTGGAGCGGCGCGAGCCCCGAGCCAGGTTCTGGTCGATGATGATGGTCTCCGGGTACGCCTTGGGCAGGCAGCCCTGAATCAGCGACGACTTCCCCGAGCCGGCCACGCCCGTCACCACCGTGAGCACACCCCGCGGAATCGAAACAGACAGGTCCTGGAGATTGTTGAGCCGGGCGCCCTTGATTTGAAGCTGCCCCGTGGGCTTTCGAGGCGTGGTCTTCAGCGGCTGGTGCTTCTTCATGTGGTTGCCCGTGAGAGTGCCCGAGGTCAGCAGCCCCTCGTAGGTGCCCTCGAAGACGACCTGTCCACCCTTGTTGCCGGCCTTGGGCCCCATGTCGACCACATGGTCCGCAATGGCAATCATGTCCGGCTTGTGCTCCACGATGAGCACGGTGTTGCCCTTGTCGCGCAACTGCTGCATCAGGCCCGCGAGCCGACCTACGTCGTGTGGGTGGAGCCCCACGCTGGGCTCATCGAAGATGTACGTCACATCGGTGAGGCTGGAGCCCAGGTGCCGCACCATCTTCACCCGCTGGCTCTCTCCACCCGACAGTGTCGAACTCTCGCGGTCGAGGCTGAGGTACCCCAGGCCAATGGTCACCAGGTTGTCGAGCCGGTGGGCCAGGGCCTCCAGCATGGGCCCCACGGACGGAGCGGCAATCTTCCGGACGAACGTGGCGAGGTCCGACACCTGCATCGCGGAGCACTCCGCGATGTTCTTGCCCTGGATGTGGCTGCCGAGCGCTGCCTGGTTGAGCCGCCCACCCTTGCAGGAAGGACAGGTGGCTCGAGTGAAGATGCGCTCGTATTCGGCGCGGACGTGCGGCTGGACCGTCTCAGGATCCTTGGAACCCAGCGTCCGGCGCAGCTTGGGGACAAGGCCCTCGTAGGTGAGGTTCATCTTGTCGAGCTTGATCTTCCGGCCGTCGTCCAGGTGGAGGAGCTTCTCCATCTCCTCCTTCGTGTACTTGGACAGCTTCTTGTCGACGTCGAAGTAGCCCGAGCGTGCGTAGATGGCCCAGTACCAACTGTCGACCGCATAGTCCTTGGGCAGGATGGCGCCCTCGTTGAGGGACTTGGACTTGTCGATGACGGCGTCCATGTCCATGGACGCGACCTGACCGATGCCCTCGCACTCCGAACAAAGCCCCCGGGGGTCGTTGTAGGAATAGAAGCCCGGGCTGCCCAGGTGCGGCTCGGCGAGGCGTGAGAACACCACGCGGAGCATCTGCGCGGCGTCGGTGACGGTGGCGACCGTGGAGCGTGAGTTCCCGCCCAGCCGCTGCTGGTCCACGATGATGGCGGCGGAGATGTTCTCCAGGCTCTCCGCGTCCGGCTGGCCATAGTGCGGCATGAACTGCTGCACGAAGGCCGGATAGGTCTCGTTGATGAGCCGCTGGCTCTCGGCCGCGATGGTGCCGAAAACCAGGGACGACTTGCCCGAACCCGAGACGCCCGTGAAGACCGTGATCTTCCGCTTGGGGATGTCGAGCGAGACATTCTTCAGGTTGTTCTCGCGTGCCCCGCGAATCTTGATGGAGCCGTACATGGTTGGCTTCTCCTTGGAGTGACGCCCTGCCCGCGGACGCGGCGCGTCCACAAGCGGGCTTCCCGTAAATCGCTCGACATCTTTTCAGCCGCGCCGTAACTTCGTACGGCGCACGAGGTTTAGCATAACAACCCCGTACGCTGTAAATAGTTATCCTGAGGTACGGATGAGCGACGAGATTTCCGGCCGGGGCGACCCGTTGAAATCACTGCAGTTGCTATGGGGACGGACCGAGGCACCAAAGCGCGGCCCGAAGGCGAAGGCCAGCGTCGCGGAGCTGGTGTCAGCCGCCGTCACCATCGCGGATGCCGAGGGGCTCGAAGCGGTCAGCACGCGTCGCGTCGCGGAGGCGGTGGGCATCTCCCCCATGTCATTCTACACGCACATCCCCGGCAAGGCCGAGCTGTTGGACTTGATGATGGATGTCGTGTCCGGCGAAATCCTGAAGGACCGGCCCGTCTTCAAGCCCGCCGACTGGCGCGCAAACCTGACACGGGTGGCGACGGACTATCGCGACTTCTACCTGGCCCACCCGTGGGTGATTCCACTCGCGACCCACCGCACCGTGCTGGGCCCGAACACCTTCCGCTCCGCCGACATCGCGTTGAGTGCCATTGAAGGCCTGGGGCTCACGGACCTCGAGATGGACCGGATCATCACCCTGGTCCTCGACTACGTCCACGGCGCGGTCCGCAACGCGGCCCGGGAGAAGATGGTCAAGGACCTGACCGGCATGACGGACGAGGAGTGGTGGTACCGCGTCGCCCCCTTCCTCGAAACCGTCGACTTCACGCCCTACCCCGTCCTGTCCCGCGTCGGGCAGACCGCGGGAGAGACCTACGGGGCACACGACCCCAAGGGGGCGTTTGCATTCGGTCTCGAACGAGTGCTCGATGGACTGGCGGTATTCATCGACGGAAAGGCACCGGGAAAGAAGCGGCGCTGAGCCCCCAGGGTGAGGCAGACGAGCGATTCGTCACTCAATCGTGGAGCTCGTCACGACGATGGGCGTGTCATCGTGATTCGAAATCTGTGGATGCGTCGGGTACCACGAGCCGCCCGTATTGTTCCGAATCACGGAGCGGTCGATGCGGATATCTCCCGAGTGGTCATTGCTCACGAAGAAGATGGCGCTGCCGTGAGCATTGACCTCGTTGTGCTCAATCCGGGTGCCACACAGTGACAGCGTCATCGTGTTTCCATCGTTGTAGATGGCCCCGCCACTGCCCCCACCGGGAGTCCCCGGCCGCGCGGGATTGGCGCCGTTGCCGACAGCCCGGTTGTGGGAGAACAGGCTGTTGATGATGGTCCACGACACGCCGATGCTGCTGATTCCACCGCCGTTGGAGCAGGCACCGCCATAACCGGCCTTGCCACCGAAGGTCGTGTTCACCACGTACACGGGCTGGTTCCGGTGCTGGCTGAACGCACGGAGCGCGGCGCCGCCCACATCCGGCCCCACATCCGCGCAGACGTTGTTGAAGAACCGGGAGTTGATGACCTTCAAGCGCCCGCCGCGCACCCAGACCGCGCCGCCGCCGTCGAACTCGGCCTCCGTCTTGGAGCTGGCATCCACGAACGTCAGGTTCTGCAGCGTCAATCGAGGGTGGTCCTGGTCCTGGCAGTGCGCCGTCGTCCACACCTGCTCCCGGTCGCAGGTGTTCATGTACAGGATGCGATGCCGCCCCGCCCCGCTCAGCGTCACCAGCCCCTTGCCGTCGATGACGATCTCCGGCCCCGTGTCGTTGAAGATCTTCGCCGTCCGCTCCAGGGTGATGGTGACGGGCTCGGGACCGCAGTCGAAGGTGATGACCCCGCCCCGCGCCACGGCCTGGATGAACGCGTCACTGGTACAGCGCTCCGGACTGCCCGTGCCGACGACCGTGGTGGGCCGGGAGACGTCCGCGAGGCCAGCCTCGGCCGGGATGGCGCACGTGGCCTCCGGGTTCTGATTCCCGGCGGGAGGCCCATCCTTGGGATTCGTCAGGGGGTTGGGCGTGTCCACGCCCCCGTCATCCTCCGAGCACCCCATCCCACCGGCGAAGGAAAGGCCGAGAAGCACGAGCGCGGGCAGCCGACGAAATCTCTCAAGGTGCATGAAGCCTCCAGTCCGCACCCAGTGTAGCTCCGCTCGGCAAGATGGCCCCGGGACCTCTTTCTGGAGGCTACCGAACCGTCACGGCTGCCCGCCGAGCCACGGACCCCACTGGACGATCCGACTGCCGCCCGCGGACTCACGCTGCCCTCCGGGGCTCACGCGCTCGGAGCCGCTGGAGAGCGACTGGAAGCGCGCTTCATACGGCAGGCCCGCGAGCCCCGGCGCCCAGGGCTCCGCCGCGTAGGTGTCCATGAAGACGTGCTGCGTGCCCTCCAGGTCCTCCGTGCGTTGGTCCGTGATGGAGGGCACGTTCCGGTCTCCCACGGTGAACGTGCCACGGGCGCCGTCCTTGGAGGGAGGCCACTCGCCCGAAACCAGCGCCTCCCAAGGAAGGCCCATCACCACCTCCTCCAGGGACTCAGGCTCCGCCTTGGAGAAGTCGGCGCAAGGCTCGCTCCCAGTGCCCAAGGGGCCCTCCGCGCGCAGGATGTAGCCGCGCTCCGCGGTGAAACACACGCGCAGCACCTCGTGCGTGGGCGCCATGTCCACCTTCCTGTCGTAGTACGCGCCGGGCCCCAGGGGCCGCTCCAGCGCGGGCGCGGGGGCGCTGGCCTCGGTGGAGCCCTCCTGGAACTCACGCAGCGACAGCCTGATGCCGCCCGGCGTCCGGAACCCGGCTGACTCCGTGCTGGCCTCCAGCAGGCCGCGCGTCAGGTAGAGCAATGCCGAATCATTGGCATACACGCGCGTGCGCAGCGGACCGTCCACGGGCCGTTGATCGCTGACATAGCGAGTGGCCTCCCAGTTGCGCCCGGAGAAGGAAGGACGCTCCGCCGTCACCTGCCCTGGACGCGGCACGTCCAGCGAGCGCGTCATGTCCGAGCGCACGGGAACCACCAGGTCCTGCGCCAGCCGCGTCTGCGTCAACGGATGGCCCGCCGCGTCCGTGAAGGCCACCCGCACATAGACCCAGGGCTGCTGGACGGACACGACCTCCAGCGTCAACTGGCCGTCGAGCGTGCGCGCGGCGTCAGCCGCACCGGGGGTGGGGCCCTGGGTCGCGGAGAAGGCATAGGTGACGCGGTCGCCCACGCGGGCACGCTTCCAGGCCTCCGCGGCCTGCTGAGAAGTGGAGGCCTGGCTCTGAGCCTCAATGGGCGAGGGATTGCTTGACATCGTGCTCCCACAGCCAGAAAGGAACGACAGGGCCGCGCCTAGCAGCGCGGCGACAGGACAAGTGACGTGGCGCATTTGCATATGCGACTGAATACACCGACAGTGTATTCTCGTGCACCTCTCGTCAGAGGGGAGTGTCCTTTCTCACCCCATTACAGGGCCGTAGTTTGTTTTCACTTGCGCCAGATAATGCCTGGGGTGTCTTTGCCCCACGGGGCAAGTGACCGATAAACAGACATCACTGTGTGGTTTCGAAACGCCCTGCCGTCTCCAGGGAATCTGAAGCAATCACGCGGGCTTGTGGCGACTGGCGTCAACTCTATTTACGCGCCCGTGACACGGGCCTGGAGCGCAGGCACTCCACGCTAGTCAACTATTTCTGGTTTCTCGCTCTACGGGACTCATTGGCCTACCATTTGCTCATGGGCCGGGACGCGCCTCGCCGCGGCTGGTGGATACCAGGCGGACGGCGCGTCCCCCCGCAGTCAAAACGGACGAGGAATCTCCGATGCCCATGTTCCAGAAGATGTTCAAGGGAGCTGCAGTCCTCGCGGTGACCGGTAGCATGATGCTGACGGGCTGCGGCACTGACATGCAGGCCGATTCGCAACACGAGCATGAAGAGATCATCTCCAACCTGGTCGAGGCCGGCTTCCCGGCGGACGACATCCTGGTCTCCGACGGCCAGGTGTACGTGGGTCGCGACTCGCACGTGACGCTCGAGGCGTCCCGCGAGATGCTCCAGACGGACCTGAAGACGCAGGAGCAGTACCGCACGACGAACCTCGTCTCCTCCTCCATCACCCGCATCTGCATCGTCCCGAACTCCGCGTACGCCGCCAACTCCACGCTGATGTCCGCCCTTGACCGGGCGATCGCCAACTACAACGCGCTGGGCCTGTCGTTCACCATGCAGCGCGGCGGCTCCGGCTGCAGCGCGACCATCTCCGCGCGCACCATGTCCGGCGCTGGCGGCTCGGCGGGCTTCCTCCGGCGGCCGTCCCTACGGCATCATCAACATCGGCACCGGCACCGCCACCTACGGCGTGGCCGTGGTCGAGCACGTCGTGACCCACGAGCTGGGCCACGCCGTGGGCCTGCGTCACTCTGACTACTACAACCGCAGCATCAGCTGCGGTGGCGCGGCCACCAACGAGGGCAGCGCGGGCGTTGGCGCCATCCACATCCCGGGCACGCCGACCACGGCCACCCGCGGCGGCTCGCTCATGAACTCCTGCTTCGGCTCGTCCGAGACGGGTAACTTCAAGAGCTCCGACGTCACGGCGCTCCAGTACCTGTACTGAGTCATGGCGCGACACCCCTCAGACATCCACGTGACGCTGTGGGGTTCGCTCCTCGCTGGGACCGTCTTCCTGGGCCTCACCGCCTGCGGAGGACGGTCCGAGCCCACCGAGCCTGCGGTCTGTGAGCCACCCGCCAGTCCGGAGGTTCGTGCTTTCGCGCAGTGCGGTCCGACGCTCGACTTCACTCCCATCAACAGCTACGTCGGCGAGTTCTCGGACGTCATCCAGGACCGGGAAGACGCCGTCGTGCTCATTGACGGGCGCTGCACCGGAACGCTGATTCAAGCAAGCGCGGGCCCCGTGGTGCTCACCGCGGGCCACTGTGTCAACCTCGGGGACATCCCGCTCATCGTCTTCAACTTCGAGGACGACGCGGACGGCGACCCTTTGATTACGGAGGGCACCGTCATCGAGCAGTCGATGGAGCCGGACTACGCGCTCATCCAGCTCGACGTCCTCCCGGACGTCAGGCCCATCCGGCTGACGGCCCAGGCCACCGAGCAACTGGCCATCATCCAGCACCCCCGCGGACGCCCCAAGGTCATTGCCGAGGGCCGGTATCTGGACGCGTGCAACAACCTCTTCTTCTACGGGGACCTGGACACGCTGGTCGGCAGCTCCGGCGCCGGCGTACTCAACCAGCAAGGGCACCTGCTGGGCGTCCACACCGACGGAGACTGTGAGGTCAACGGCCGGGGCTCCAACCGGGGCGCGCCCGCGGAGGTCATCGTCGAAGCCTCCGCGTATCTGCAAATCGAAGACATCGCCGTGCCGTCCACGGTGACGCGCACGAAGGGGGCGGACGCCCCATCCGCGCGGCTCGCACCCTGAGTGCCGGGCCGCGGCTGCGCCGGAAGGGTGAGGGTCATCTTCACCGAAGGGTGCGTTGGCCGTCGGGCAACCGAGCAAAAGGCTCCTGCTGTTTGAACACAAATCAAGCAGCGGCGCCCACACCTCGATGTCACTCGACGCGCTCGGCGCGACATGCGAGACGCTGGCGCGAGCCGAGGCATTGCCGCGCCCGCCTCTCGGAGTCGACGCCCCATGGAAGTCGCAGCATCCCCGAAAGCCGATCCACACGGCGCACCGTCGCTGGGGCTGTTCCGGCTCACGTGGCCCATCTTCCTGGAGCTGCTGCTCTTCATGATGATGGGCACGGCGGACACGCTGATGCTCAGCGGCGTGTCGGATGACGCCGTCGCCTCGGTGGGCGTCGTCAATCAGTACGTCTTCATCTGCATCCTCATCATGGAGGTCGTGGGTCACGGCGCGGCCATCGTCGTGGCCCAGTACCTGGGCGCGCGCAGGCAGACAGAGGCCGCGCGCATCTCCGCCATCGCCGTCACCCTGAACCTCGCGCTCGGCATCACCGTCAGCGCGGGGCTGCTGCTCAGCGGGGATGCCATCCTGGGCGGGATGAACCTTCAGGGCCACATGCTGGCGTACGCCAAGACGTACCTGCACATCGTCGGCGGCTTCCTGTTCCTCCAGGCCCTCATCAACGTCTTCGCCGGGCTGCTGCGCACCTACGGCTTCACGCGCGCGTCCATGTTCGTCTCGCTGGGAATGAACGTGCTGCACGTGGGTGGCAACTACGTGCTCATCGCCGGCCACTTCGGCTTCCCCGCGATGGGCGTGGCGGGCGCCGCCATCTCCACCGTCGTGAGCCGGGCCATCGCGCTGGGCGTCTTCGTCTACGTCCTGTACCGGGTGATGCCGGTGAAGATGGCGCCGCGCGACTACGTGACGTTCTCCAAGGACTACGTCCGCAAGATTCTCAAGGTCGGCCTGCCCTCCGCCTTCGAGCAGGCCACGTACCAGGGCTGCCAGACGGTGTTCCTGTACTACGTGACGTTCCTGGGCGCGGTGGCGCTGGCGTCCCGGCAGTACGCACACGCCATCTCCCAGTATGTCTTCCTGTGCAGCCTGGCCATTGGCATGGGGACGTCCATCATCGTGGGCAGGCTTGTGGGCGCCAACCGAGCCGACGACGCGTACCAGCAGGCCCTGCGCAGCCTGAAGTGGGGCCTGGCCATCACCCTGGTCGTGGACGTGGCCGTCGTCCTCCTCCGCGTCCCCATCGTCTCGCGCTTCACCGAGAACGCCGACATCGTCCGACTGACAGCGCAGGTCATCGTCATCGGGCTCGCGCTGGAGACGGGGCGCTGCTTCAACCTGGTGCTCATCAACGCCCTGCGCGCCGCGGGTGACGCGACGTTCACCGTCTACATGGGCATCGCGTCCATGGTCTGCATGAGCCTGCCGCTGGGCTACTACCTCGTCTTCCACATGGGCCTGGGACTGGCCGGCGTGTGGATGGCGGTGGCCGCGGATGAATGGGTGCGCGGCATCACCATGTGGCTGCGCTGGAAGAGCCGCGCCTGGGAGAAGCAGGTCCTGGTCTCCCTCGACGCGGAGACGGAGGCGGAGGCCGCGCCGGTCGCAGCGCCCGCCTGAGCCGCGTGCTCAGCCGGTGACGACCATGCCGTCGCGCACCGTCACCGGCCACGGCGTGAGTCGCCCGCCCGAACACGGCCCGCCCACGCACAGCCCGTCCTCCACCTGGAACAGGGCCCCGTGCCAGGCACAGACGATGAGCCCCTTGTCCGGCGTCAGGTAGCGGTCCAGCTCGCGTGCGAGTGGCAGACCCGCGTGGGGACACCGGTCCACGTAGCCGTGGACCGCGTCACCCTTGCGCACCAGGAAGCCGTGGAAGAAGGCGTCCCCAATCTGGAGGACGAGGTTGCGCGCCCCGGGGTCCTCCAAGGCGCTCACCGGGAGCAGCTTCACGTTGGCCGGCGTCGACCAGACGCGCTTGCGCCCCGCCGGCTCTCCTCCCGCGCTCACGCGGCCCTCAAGGCAACTTCGCCTTCTGGAAGCCCACCCAGCACGCGTCGTAGTCCTGCTGGAGCGCGGGCGTCTCCATGGCGAAGCGAGTGGGACGGATGACCCAGCGCGACTCGAACATGAAGGCCAGCGTGTCCTTGATTTTGTGAGGCTTCAGATCTGCCTGAACGGCCTGCTCGTAGCTGGTCCGGTCCGGGCCATGGCCGCTCATGCAGTTGTGCAGCGAGGCGCCGCCCGGAGCGAAGCCGCCCGCCTTCGCGTCGTAGACGCCGTGCACCAGCCCCATGAACTCGCTCATCACGTTGCGGTGGAACCAGGGCGGCCGGAAGGTGTGCTCGGCCACCATCCAGCGCGGCGGGAAGATGACGAAGTCGCAGTTGGCCGTGCCCGGCACCTCGCTGGGCGACGTGAGGACCGTGAAGATGGACGGGTCCGGATGGTCGAAGCTCACCGTGTTGATGGTGTTGAAGCGGGCCAGGTCGTACTTGTACGGCGCCAGGTTCCCGTGCCACGCCACCACGTCCAGCGGTGAGTGCGAATACCGCGCCGACCACAGGTGCCCCTGGAACTTCTGCACCACCTCCGTGGGCCGGTCCACGTCCTCGAAGGCCGCCACCGGCGTCAGGAAGTCGCGCGGGTTGGCCAGTCCATTGGCCCCAATGGGCCCCAGGTCCGGCAGCCGGAAGAACGCACCGTGGTTCTCACAGACGTAGCCGGCGGCCTGGCCCTCCGGCAGCTCCGCGCGGAAGCGAACCCCGCGCGGCACCACCGCGATTTCGCCCGGCGCCACGTCCAGCACGCCCAGCTCCGTCACCAGCCGCAGCCGCCCCGCCTGCGGGACGATGAGCAGCTCGCCGTCCGCGTCGAAGAACACCCGGTCCACCATGGAGCGGTTGGCCGCGTACAGGTGGATGCTGATGCCCGCGCCCGACGCCGCGTCCCCGTTGCCCGCGTAGGTGACGAGCCCGTCCACGAAATCAGTGGGCTGGGCCGGCGGGGGCTGGGGACTCCACCGCAGCCGGTTGGGCGAGGCGGGCACCTCGTCGAAGGGCCCGCTGCGCAAGCGCCCTGCGCCAGCGGCTGGAACGCAGGGTGGTTGGCGCTGGGCCGCAGGCGGTACAGCCAGGAGCGCCGGTTCTCCCGGCGCGGAGCCGTGAAGGCCGAGCCCGACAGCTGCTCGGCATAGAGGCCGAACGGCGCCCGCTGGGGTGAGTTCTGTCCCTCGGGCAGTGCGCCGGGCACCGCCTCGGTGGCGAACTCGTTGCCAAAGCCAGACAGATAGGCGCCGGGAGCCGTCTTGAGGACGCTCCCCGGCGACACCTCGGAGGAAGACTGGGTGGTCACCGGATTCTCCTCGCAAGCGCGGCGCGCGGACTAGTCGACCTTGATGACGCCGCGGCGAATCTGGTCCAGTTCGATGGACTCGAAGAGCGCCTGGAAGTTGCCGTTCCCGAACCCCTCGTTGCCCTTGCGCTGGATGATTTCGAAGAAGATGGGCCCGAAGAGATTCTCGGTGAAGATCTGGAGCAGCAGGCCCTCTTCCTCGCTGCCGTCGATGAGGATGCGGTTCTTGCGCATCCGGGCCAGGTCCTCGCCGTGGTTGGGGACGCGCTTGTCGACCAGGTCGTAGTAGGTTTCCAGCGTGTCCTGCAGCGCCACGCCGCGCGCGCGCAGCCGCTCCACGGTGTCGTAGATGTCCGGCGTGGTGAGCGCCAGGTGCTGGATGCCCTCGCCCTTGTACTGGCGGATGAACTCTTCAATCTGCGACTTGTCGTCCTGGCTCTCGTTGAGCGGAATCCGGATGGCCTTGTCCGGAGCGATCATCGCCTGGCTGAACAGGCCCGTGGCCTGGCCCTTGATGTCGAAGTACTTCTGCTCGGTGAAGCCGAAGATGCGGTTGTAGAAGGACGACCAGGTGCGCATCTGCCCGCGGCGCACGTTGTGGGTCAGGTGGTCCAGCGTCTCCAGACCCACGCTGTTCTTCGCCTCGGCCGCCTCGGCGCCAGGAATCTCCTGCCAGGAGTCGTAGAGCGTCCCCTTCTCCCCGTGGCGGTCCACCAGATACAGCAGGCTGCCACCGATGCCCTCCAGGACATAGGAGCCCTCGCCCAGCGAGCCCCGCTCCGGGTCCGCCGCCTTGGCGCCGCGCTCCAGGGCCATCTCGTAGGCGGTGCGCGCGTTCGCCACGCGGAAGGCCATGCCGCTGGCGGACGGGCCGTGCTCCGCGCGGAACTCAGCGGCCTGCCCGGAGGCATCGCGGTTGATGAGCAGGTTGATGCCGCCCTGCTTGTAGCGGACCAGTTCCTTGGACGGGTGCTTGGAGTACGCGGTGAACCCCAGCCGCTCGAAGAGGCGCTCCATCACCTCGGGCTGGGGGCTCGTGAACTCCACGAACTCGAAGCCATTCAGCCCAAGAGGATTCTCTGCCGTATCCGCCATGACGCCGCCTCCGTGCGTTGCTGGGGCGCGGGCCTACGGCCCGCGCGAGTCGCCGAAGCGCCCCGTGCTCGGGAGCGCCTCCTGTCGCGAACGTAGGGATGGCTCCCCTGCATAAAAAGTACAAAGTCCAGCCAGAGACTGTCAGGGCATTGCACAGTGCGCCGCACCATGAATCCGCCATCAACTTTCCCTGGCGGCGGGTGGCGCCCGGGCGGCGGAGGGCTGTTCACGGCACGACGCTGGGCGCGCCTCGAGCGCTTGCCTCCCCGCTTCACCGCGATTCGGCCGAACGCATCCAGCCAGGACGCGGCAGGCTGCATCGCTAGATTACGCAAGATGTCGCACCCGCCCCGCACCCCACCGACCGCGTGAAACAACTCACTTCCCAGACTGAACGCCCTGTCCCTGGTGGCGAACTGGGCGAGCTGCTGCGCTCGCACGATTGGAGCCGCACCCCACTTGGCCCCTACGAAGCGTGGCCCCGCTCGCTGAAGGCCTTCGTCGCCATGATTCTGGAGATGCCGGCCCCGGCCATCATCTTCTGGGGACACGAGCTCATCCAGGTCTACAACGACGGCTACGCGGTCATCATGGGCCCGCGCCATCCCCGTTACCTGGGCGCCACCTACCGCGAGTGCTGGCCCGACACCTATCCCGTCATCTCGCCCTGGATGCGCAAGCTCCTGGCGACGGGCGAAGTGACGCAGGTGGCGAAGACCTTCTTCATGCTCACCCGTTACGGGTTCAATGAAGAGGCCTATTTCACCTTCGACTTCAGTCCCCTGCGGGACGACGCGGGCACCATCGCGGGCATCCTCCAGGTCGTCTTCGAGGTCACCGACGTCGTGCTCAGCGAACGCCGGCTGGCCACGATTCGCGCGCTGGCCCCCCGGGTGAACGGGCCTTCTGAGAGCGCCACCACGGATGCCATCCGGGCCCTGGCGGACAACCCCAAGGACATCCCCTTCGCCCTCATCTACCACTGGGACGAGGGCGAACAGCGGCTGGAGCTGGCGGAGTCCACGGGGCTCGCCGGGCTGGCGCAGCACGCCGTGGTGGACCTGGGACGAATCACGGAGGCCACGACGCAGGCCGTGGCGGCGAACGTCCCCGTCCTCCTGGAGTCGGTGCCATCCCTCCTGGGCGCCCGCCAGTTCGGCCCCTGGCCCGAGCCGACGGAGAAGGCGCTGGTGCTGCCCCTGCGGCGCACCAGCACGGACAGCCTCCGGGGCGTGGTCGTCCTGGGCATCAGCCCCCGGCTGCGCTTCGACGACACCTATCGCCAGTTCTTCGAGGACCGGCGCGCGAGCTGGCCACCCACCGGCCGTGGAGCAGGAGAAGCGCGCCGAGCGCGAGGCTTACACACACGCCGTGCAAGCCCGGGCCCAGGCCGAAGCGGAGGTGGCCCGGAGGGCCCAGGCGGAGGCCGCGCTCCGGTCCAGCGAGGAACGCCTGCGGATGGCCCTGGCCGCCGGTCAGCTGGGCGTCGTGGAATTGCAGTATGAGCGCGGCGTGCTGTCGTGGGACGAGCGGGCCTTGCAGCACCTGGGCCTTCCCCCCGGCACGTCTCCGACGCTGAAGGAAGCCGCGGCCCGGATTCATCCCGACGACGTGAACCGCGCACGGCGCACCATCGAACAGGCGCTGCGTCCGGGCGCGGAGGCGATTCGCCTGGAGTGCCGCGTGCAGGGCTGGGATGGCGTGCAGCGCTTCCTGCTGGCCATGGTGAAGACGCACTTCGACGCCCAGGGGAAACCTGACCGCGTCGTCGGCGCCCTGCAGGACGTGACGGAGCAGCGGAGCGCTGAACGGGAACGCGAGCGGCTGGCCACCATCGTCGAGCAATCCCCCGACTTCATCGGCGTGGGAGACCCATCCGGCCGAGCGGTGTGGGTGAACGATGCGGGGCGGCGTCTGCTGGGCCTGGGACGCGATGAAGACATCACCCGGTACCACCTGCGGGACTTCTTCCTGGCCGAAGACCAGACCTACGTCGACGAACACATCGCGGCCGCCATCCTCCAGGGCGGCCGGCGGGAGGGAGCGTTCCGCTTCCGGTACTTCCCGACGGGCGAGCCCATCGCGGCGCAGTACCACACCTTCGCCCTGGTGGAGCACGACACCCAGCGGCAGATGGGCATCGCCACCGTCGGCCGCGACATCCGCGCACAGAAGCGGCTGGAAGCGGAGCGGGAGCGGTTGCTCGCCCGGGAGCGCGTGGCGCGCGAGGAGGCGGAGGAGGCCAACCGGCTCAAGGACGAGTTCCTCGCCACCATCTCCCACGAACTGCGCACGCCGCTCACGGCGGTGCTCGGCTGGGTGCAGATGCTGCGGACCGGCACGCTGCCGCCAGAGAAGCGAGAGCGGGCGCTGGCCACCGTGGAGCGCAATGCCCGCGCCCAGGGGCAGCTCGTCGAGGACCTGCTCGACGTGAGCCGCATCATGACGGGCAAGCTGAAGCTGGACGTGTCGTCCGTCGACGTGAGCCAGGTCGTGGAGGCCGTGCTCGAGTCACTGCGGCCCGCCGCCGAGGCGAAGGGCATCCGCATCCAGGCCGCGCTCGACTCGGGCGGCACCATCATGGGCGACATGAGCCGCCTGCAGCAGGTGGTGTGGAACCTGCTGTCCAACGCCGTGAAATTCACCCCCAAGGGAGGCCGCGTCCAGGTGCTGGTGGAGCGGCGGAACTCCTCGGTGGAAATCACGGTGGCCGACACGGGCCAGGGCATCTCCCCGCAGTTCCTGCCGCACGTGTTCGAGCGCTTCCGACAGGCCGACGGCAGCACCACGCGCAAGGCCGGTGGGCTGGGGCTGGGACTGGCCATCGTCCGGCACCTGGTGGAGCTGCACGGCGGCACCGTGACTGCCACCAGCGAGGGCGAGGGCCGGGGTGCCACCTTCATCGTCAGCCTGCCGCAGGCCGTGGCGCTGAGGCGGGAAGTGCTGGTGCCCCCCACCCTCCGCGGCCCGTTGCAGGAGCAGGACCTCCCCTGCCCGCCCCAGCTTTCGAGCCTGCGGGTGCTCGTGGTGGACGATGAGGAGGACACGCGCGAGCTGCTTCGCAGCATCATCGAGACGTGTGGCGGCATCGTCACCACGGCCAGTTCTTCGGAGGACGCGCTGGCCGAGCTCCGCGAGGCACCGTTCGATGTGCTCGTCTCCGACGTCGGCATGCCCGAGGAGGACGGGTACCGCTTCATCGCCCGCGTCCGGGCCCTGCCCGAGGAACAGGGTGGCGGCATCCCCGCGGTGGCCCTCACGGCCTACACCCGCATGGAGGACCGGACGCGCGCGCTGCTCGCGGGCTTCACCACCCACGTGCCCAAACCCATCGAACCGGTGGAGCTGATGGCCGTCATCGCCTCCATGTCCAATCGGGGCCCATCACGACGGGCCTGACACGGCCTACCCCACGGGTGTGATTTCCATGGGGCGGCGGGCCCGTCGGGCCGTCCCGGGAATGTCAGACCCTTCCGGTAGTCTGCCTTCATTCCCGAAGCCGGAAAGGAAGGCCGAACCATGACCGTCACCCGTGAGAGTCCGCGCGTTTCCGTCAACAAGCTGGGCCAGTACCTCACCGCGACGCCGTCACTGCGAAAGCGCATCATCCAGGGCCAGAAGCACCCGGTGGACCCGCAGTACCTGCGCTACCCCGCCGCCGCCCAGGCCATCATCGAGTTCCTGTGCGAAGGCCGGGACGAGGTCATCCTCCGCTACCACCAGCGGCGGCTCCTCAACGCCCAGCCGGAGTCCGACTACGACGCGCACCGGCTGGCCCTGTGCGCGGAGGCGCTCCAGCGTTGCCTGGCGTCCGCGGGGACCGGCCACCCGCGCGATTGCCAGCCCCGTAGACGCGGACCTGCCGCCGCTGGCGCTGGCGGGCGTGGACATCAGCGTGCGCCCGGACGTGCTGCTGCGCAGCGTGGATGCCCAGGGGCTGATGCGCTCCGGGCTGCTGAAGCTCTACTTCTCCAAGCACACGCCGCTGGACGAGCGCTCCGGGCAATACATCGCCACGGTGCTCCAGCGTTACGCCGAGGAGCGGCTGGAGCAGCGCGGCCCGGTGGACCCGCGGCTGGTGGGCGTGTTCGACGTCTTCGCGGGCCGACTCTTCCAGGCGCCCAAGGCCCAGCAGCGCCGAATGAACGACGTCCGGCTGGCGTGCGAGGAAATCGCCGCCCGGTGGGACGTCCACTGACGCGCCGGTGAGCGGGCGTCCCGTCCCGGGCCTGTCCGCTTCCGGGACGGGCCTTCCCGCATCCGCGCACTCCCAGGGCGCGCTCCGGGGAGGCCCCTCCACATGCCCAGGGGTTGCGCCCGCGAGGCGGTTGGCATGTCCTTCGCTCATGGCCGCAGCCATGGACTCGCTCCTCCAAGACCTCCGCTACGCGATACGCACGCTGACACGAACCCCCGGCTTCACGCTGGCCGCGGGCCTCACGCTGGCGCTGGTCATCGGGGCGAACGCCGTCCTGTTCAGCGCCATCCACGCGATGCTGCTGCGGCCCCTGCCCTTTCCCCTCCCCGAATCCCTGGTCCGTATCTGGTGCGTGCAGGAGTCGGTGAGCCACGCCTCGGTGGCGCCACCGGAGCTGCTCGGCTGGCGGGAGCATTCGAAGGGCTTCAGCCAGCTCGCGGGCTTCGGACGCACCAGCCTCAACCGGACGGGAACGGACGAGCCCGAGCGGGTGCGGGCGGCGCGCATCACCCCCAACTTCTTCTCCGTGCTGGGGGTGCAACCCGCGCAGGGGCGCGACCTGCGTGAAGAGGATGCGCCGCCCGGGGGTGACACCTCCGTGGTGTTGGTGAGCCATGGCTACTGGCAGCGGGCGCTCGGCGGCGTCCCGGACGTGGTGGGCCAGACGCTGGTGCTCAACGGCCGGAGCCACACGGTGGTGGGCGTGCTGCCGGAGGACTTCTCGTTCCCCGAGTTCGCCGAGGACACGGATGTGTGGGTCCCCGAGTGGCAGGACCCGCAGCGGCATGGCAACCACTACCAGTCGGTGCTGGGGCGGCTGGCACCGGGCGTCTCACTGGAGGCGGCCCGAGCGGACCTGGAGCGCGCGGCGCAGGGCATTGGCCACCCCGAGCCAGGGCAGAAGCGCCACACCGTGCGGGTGACGGGCTGGCAGGACCACCTCACGACGAACACGCGGGATGTGCTGTGGATGCTGTGGGTGGCGGTGGGCTTCGTGCTGCTCATCGCGTGCGCCAACGTGGCCAACCTCATGCTGGTACGCACGTTGTCCCGGCAGCGGGACGGCGCCATCCGGGCGGCGCTGGGCGCCAGCCAGGGACGGCGGCTCCAGCAGTCCCTGGTGGAGAGCGTGCTGCTGTCCCTCTTCGGCGGCGTGCTGGGGCTCTTGCTGATGCTGTGGGGCATGGAGCTGGTGCGCACCCTGCTGCCCGCCAGCATGCTGCGCGTGGCGCCGCTGGAGCTCAACGGCACCGTCCTGGGCTTCAGCGTGCTGCTATCGGTGGGCACCGGCCTGCTCTTCGGCCTGGCGCCCGCGATGCATGCATCGGGGATGAACGTGCTGCCGCTGCTGCGGCAATCCGGCAGCGCCGTGGGCGCGCGCTCCGGGCATCCGCTGCGCAGCGCGCTCGTCATGGTGCAGCTCGCGCTCGCGCTGGTGCTGATGGTGGGCACGGGTCTCATCGTGCGCTCGCTGCAGAACATCCAGGCGGTGGACCCTGGCTTCGACGCGGAGGGGTCGTCGCCGCGCAGCTGACGCTCGCCCCCGACGCGTACCAGGAGGACGCGCGCAAGCGGGCCTTCTTCGAAGGCGTCGCGGAGCGGCTGATGGCACGACCCGGGGTGGAGGCGGTGGGCTTCATCAACGACGCGCCGCTGGGGGGCTCGGGCTCCGGCGGGGACTTCTTCCTGGAAGGTGGCTCGGCCTCGCCCAGCGAGCGGTACTACACCGAGTACCGGGTGGCCTCGCCCGGCTACTTCTCCGCGATGCGCATTGGCGTGCGACAGGGCCGCGACTTCGGGCCCCAGGACACGGAGAAGAGCGCGCCCATCATCATCGTCAACGAGGCCTTCGTCCGGAAGTTCCTCGGTGGCGGGGAGGCCCTTGGCCGGCGGGTGCAGCTGAGCTGGTCTGAAGAGCAGCCCTTCCGGGAAATCGTCGGCGTGGTGGAGGACGTCCGTCACCAGACGCTCACGGAGCCCGCGGAACCCGAGAGCTACGTGCCCTTCGCGCAATTTCCCCTGCGGGCCATGACGATGCTGGTGCGCACCCAAGGCCCGTCTGCATCGGCGCTGGCCGCGCTGCGCGAGGAAGTCAAGGCGGTGGACGCCGAACAGCCCATCTACGACTTGCTGCCCTTCACCGAGCGCGTGGAGAAAATCCTGCTGCGCCCCAGGGCCACGACACGGCTGCTGGCGGCCTTCGCCGTGCTCGCCGTCCTCCTGGCCGGTGTCGGCGTCTACGGCGTGCTGGCGTATTCGGTGAGCCAACGGACGCGGGAGCTGGGCATCCGGATGGCGCTGGGGGCCCATCCCCAGCAGGTGCTGGGGCTGGTGCTCGGCCAGGGCCTGCGGCTGACCGCGGCGGGCGTGGGCGTGGGGCTCATCGCGGCCTTCGGCTGCACCCGCCTCATGGCGGCGACCCTCTATGGGGTGGAGCCCTTCGCGCCGGACATCTTCCTGGGCGTGGCCGTGGCGCTGTCGGTCATCTCCCTGGTCGCCTGCTGGCTGCCCGCGCTGCGGGCAAGCCGTGTCCCGCCGTCGGTGTCCTTGCGCGCGGAGTAGGCCACGCGCCGGGGGCGGCCGGTGAGCGGGCATCCGGGCGGCCCTTCGGGGCGATTTCCCTCCCGGCAGGTGGGCGGACGGGGCTGGACAGCACCTGATATGGAATAAGTCGTTCCAGCTTCCGTCGGAGTAGACGTGAACAAGCTCGCCAGCATCGCCGCCCTCTTCCTTGCCGCCACGGCGCTCGTGGTGGCCCTCTGGAGTCCACGTGAGACGGTGCAGGCTCCGCCCCCGTCCCCTCCGCCCGAGCAACCCTCCAGCGTCGCCGCGGACGTCATCAACCTGGAGCGCCGGGTAAAAGCCCTGGAGGACACGTCCATCAGCCTGTCCCGGCGGCTGATGGAGGTGGAGCGGCGCCCCACGTTGACGGCGGATGGGAAGGTGGTGGCCTCTCCGCCGCCCGCGGCGCTCGCGGCGGAGGTGGAGCAACTGCGCGCCGAGGTGCGCGGCATGGTCGCCGGCGAAGCGCTGAACTCCGAGGGCGGCCGCGACTACCTCAAGGACGCGGTGCGCAACGTCCAGGACGAGATGCGCAATGAGCAGCGCGCCGAGCGGCAGCAGCAGTGGCAGCAGGCGCAGGTTCAGCAGCAGGCGCAGCAGAAGGAGCGCGTGCGCAAGTTCATCACCGACGCTCGGCTGAACTACACCCAGGAGCAGACGCTGACGCGCCGGCTGGAGGCGGAGTCCACCAAGCGCCAGGCGCTCATGGAGGAGGTCCGCGCCGGAACGAAGACCATGCGAGACATGCGCCAGGCGCTGCGCACGGAGAGCCAGCAGACCGACCAGGAGATGAGCGCCATCCTCGACGAGGGCCAGCGCTCCCAGTACCAGTCGCTGCGCCGCGAGGACCGGAGCGTGGGTGGCCCACCGGGCGGTCAGCGCGGTGGGCAGGGCCGCGGCCGCTGAAGCGCCGTGACGAAGGCCCTCGTCATTCAAATGGGGGCCTCGCGTTGTGGGAGATGACGAGCACCTCCTCTGGCCGCCGCTCCGAGCGCGCCCAGGCCAGCAGCGCGGCGAGCGCGTCCACCGCCTTCGCATCCGCCGTCTCCAGGGGCACATCCTCGCGGTACGGATAGAAGAGGTCCTTGGAGCCCAGGCTCTGCTCCGCCCAGCGCCGCCAGCCGGGCATCGTCCTGCCGGACGCGGGTTGCAAGCCCACCACCTCGTAGCCCGCGGCGGAGAAGGGCCGATACAGCCCCGCGACGGTGGCGCCCGTGCCGAAGCCACACACCACGCAGCGCACGGCGGGGTACACGTCCTGGACGATGTCGAGCAGCCGCGTGGTCCATGACTCCACGCTCTCCACCAGCGCGCCATTGGCGAGCTGCCGGGGCCAGAACCAGCCCTGGCGCTCGTAGTCCAGCGCCAGCTCCCAGGCCTGCGTGAAGCCGTGCACGGTGCGCACCTCTCCACCGAAGCCGTTGGCGCGCAGGTACGCGGTGCCCATCGTGTCCGTGAGGGCCACCACCGGCAGCCCGCGCTCGCGGCCCAGCGCATCCAGCGCCAGCGCCGACGACGCGCCGGACAGCTCCACCAGGCCCTTCGTCTCCGCGGGCGCGGACTGGAGGTGATGGGAGAACGTCAGGTACTTCAGACTGCCTGCCGGAAGCGCTCCACCCCAGAGCACCACCGGCCCCCGGCCAGGGCCGTGACAAGGGAAACACGACGCGCATGCGTGAACCTCCAGCCCCAACCTCCCCGGTGGGGGCGTCCCACGCCAGCCGCGCGGCCCGGGGGCTGTCCGGACGTGGACCCGAAGTCCGCCCGCTCACCGGCCCAGGACACTCGCCCCGGCCAGGAGGCTGAAGTGAAAAGCCTCTGGGGGAAGGCGGCTGTGCGATAGTCAGCGGCGGCTCCACATGCTGCGCCGGCTCCTTCCTACGCTCGTCGCCCTGGGTTGTGGCCTCCTGGCCCTTGGCTGGGGGCTGGTCAGCCTCCAGCGCATCTTCAGCCAGGAGCGAGATGACGCCCACGCGCAGCTGCGCTCGCGCCGGGACGCGCTGGCCCACGCGGCCGAAGAGGCCCTGCGGCAGAACCTGGCGAAGAAGCTCGATGAGAGCATCCCCCTCTCCACGCCGCCGTGGGCGACCCGCTCGAGCCCGGCGAGGGCTACTACATCAACTTCCGCGGCTACCAGTTCCTGCCGCGCCTCACCATCCCCATGCCGGGCACCGGGACGCCCGCGCGGGACGTGCATGCCCTGCTGGGCGCGAGGCTGAAGGACGGCGCTCCCGCGGGGAATGGGAGCCCCGCCTCACGCGGCTGCGCGCGGTGGAGGCGGCGCTGGCGGCCCGGGACGCGCGGGGCGCGGCCATCCGCGTGGAGGAGCTGCTGCGCTACCACGCGGCGAACCGGCTGCCACCGGAGCAGGAGCTGCCCTTCCTGCTGCTGGTGGTGGAGCGGCTCCAGCGCGGCCCTGCCACCACGCCGCTGGTGCGGGCCCTGCTGCGCGAGGGCCTTCCAGAGGACCTGGGCGGCTTCGCCCGGGCGTCGGGGTTGCAGCGGGACGTGCTGCGCGAGCGCTCACGCTTCACGCGGGCGGACTTCGACTTCCTCCATGCGCGCATCGTCCGAGTGAGCGCCGCGCTGGGCGAGCCCACGAGCGACTTCCTCGCCCGAGCGGGCGAAGCGGGCGCGGGCATGCTGGTGATTCCCGAGGAGCTCTACGAGCCCACCCTCCTGGGCGAGTCCTGGTACGTGGCGCTGCGCGGCGAGGCGGTGTACGGCATCGCGGTGGACCTGGAGGCGATGCTCCAGCCCATCACCCAGGACATGCAGGCGCGCGGCCTCTTCGACGCGACGGGGCGCCTGCGGCTGCGCGCGGGCGGCGCCGTCCGCCCCTGAGCACGCTGAAGCTGGCGGTGGACATGCCTCAGTGGGCGCGCCAGGAGGCGGACATCGACGCGCGCTACGGGCTGAAGACGCTGCTGGTGGCCGTGTGCGGCGGGCTCGCGGTGGCCATCGTCGCGCTCGCGGTGGTGGCCCAGCAGCGCAAATACCGCTTCCTGGAGCTCAAGAGCGACTTCGTGGCCACCGTCTCCCATGAGCTGCGCACGCCCCTGGCCTCCATCCGCCTGCTGGGTGAGACGCTGGAGCGGAAGCTGGCGCAGGCACCGGAGGTGCGCGACTACCCGGCGCGCATCGTCCAGGCCGCGGACGGGCTGCACTTCCTGGTGGAGAACATCCTGTCGTTCAACCGCATCGACAAGGGCCGCTGGACGCTGCGGACCTCGCGCGTGCGGTTGGAGGAGCTCATCCCCCCGTTGCGCGACGACCTGGCCATCGCGACCAACGTCCCCGTCCACATCACCTCGGAGCTGGAAGGCGTGGAGCTGGAAGCGGACCCGGGCCTGCTGCGGATGGTGTTCTCCAACCTGGGCCGCAACGCGTGCGCCTACAACCGGAGAAGCCCCGTCGAAATCTCCATCCGCGCGCAGATGATTCCCGGCTACGGCTGCACGGTGCTCTTCCAGGACAACGGCATCGGCATCCCCGAATCCGAATGGGAGAACGCCTTCCTGGACTTCTACCGGCTGACGGTGCCCGGACCGGAAGTCCATGGCAGCGGGTTGGGCCTTGCCCTGTGCCGCAAAATCATGAAGCTGCACCGGGGCGACATCCAGGTGGCCTCCTCGGGACCCGACGGCACCACCTTCGCGCTGATATTCAACGAGCCGGCTCGATGAACACCGCCACATCCACCCCGCCCCTCCGTCCCGCCATCCTCATCGTCGAGGACGACGCCCACCTGCGCGTCGGCCTCCGGGACAACCTGCTGGACGAGGGCTACCTCGTCGCCGAGGCCCCCAGCACCCGCGACGCGGAGCGGCTGCTGCAAGAGCGTGCGTTCGACCTGCTCATCCTGGACGTCATGCTGCCCGGAGAGGACGGCTACAGCTTCTGCCGCCGGCTGCGGACGCAGGGCAACAAGAGCATGGTGCTGATGCTCACCGCGCGCTCACTGGAGGACGACATCCTCAGGGGTTTCGAGGTGGGCGCGCAGGACTACCTCACCAAGCCCTACCGGCTGCGGGAGCTGCTGGCCCGGGTACGCGCCCTGGTGCGCCGCTCCGGCACGGCGCCGCCGGAGCAGATGGGCTTCAGCGGCTTCACCCTGGACCTGGGCCGGCGGCAGGTGTCGCGCGCGGACGGTTCGGTGGTGGAGCTGACGCGCACGGAGTTCGACCTGCTGGCCTTCCTGCTGCGGCACCAGGACCGGGCCCTGCCCCGAGGCGAAATCCTGGACGCCGTCTGGGGCCGCGACGTGGTGGTGGATCCGCGTACGGTGGACAACTTCGTCTCCAGCCTGAAGAAGAAGCTGGGGTGGACGAGCACCTCTGGATTCTCCATCCACACCATCCGGGGCGTGGGCTACCGCATGGAGGTCGCTTCGTCATGACACAACCATGACGAAGCGATGGCCGACCCACCGCCATTCGAAGACGCCGACTCCGTAGGTTGACTCTTGCGTGGACAGGGCGCTCCGCAGCCACCCGTCCCCGTCGGTGCCGTCCGTCCTGCACGGCCGTCACCGGGAGCGCCTGACGCTGAGGGAGGCCATCCGGAATGTTCAATTCGGTCATCGAGCGGCAGCGGGCTGGACGTCTTGGCACGGGCGTGTGGGTGTCCATCGTCCTGCATGCGGCCCTGTTCGGGGCGGTGCTCTTCATCTCCGCGAGGCCGCCGGGTCCCAGCGAGCCTCCGGAGCCGAAGGAGCTGGTGCTCCGCGTGGCGCAGCCCCCGCGCGTGGCGAAGGGCTCCCCGCCCCCGCGCAGCCGAAGGCAGCCTCCGCGCCACGCCCTCGCCCGCGCAACCGGGACCGCGTGCCCGCGCGCGTGCCGCCGCCGGTGGTGGATGCGCCGCCCAAGCCGGTGGAAACGGTGGCGAGCAACGACACCAGCACCTCGACGGACGAGGAGGTGGACCCGGGGACGGGCGTACCGGGTGGACATCCGAAGGGCTACGAGGATAGCGACGTGATTGGCGTGCCGTACGTGCCCGGCCTGGTCCCCGGACAGGAAGCCACGGGCACCGACGTCATGCCCTTTGGCCAGGGCATGTCGCCGCCCAGACTGATGGGAAGCCCGGGCATCGAATACACGCACCAGGCGCTCGCCGCCCGCGTGGAGGGCACCATGATTGCCAAGTGCGTCATCACGGTGAGCGGCGACGTGACGGACTGCCGCATCATCAAGGGCCTGCCGCACATGAACGAGGCCGTGCTCGATGCGCTGCACAACCGCCGCTACACCCCGGTGCAGTACCAGGGCCGGACGGTGAGCGTGTCCTACGTGTTCACGCTGCGGCTCAAGCTGCCTCGCTAGGAGTGTGTAGCGGTAATGGAGCTGGGAGCGAGACCGGACGCGAGACGCCGGTCCGCCGCTGGGTGCGGCAGGCCGCTACGCAGCCATCATGCGGAAGAGCTTGAGGAGGTTGTGGGTGGCGCAGATGTGGGCCCACTCCTCCCGGGCGGCCTTCAGTCCTCGTCGCAGCAGGGCACGGATTCCGCGTGCCTCTTTTGGCGCGCCGCATCCACCGCCGCCTGCGCGTTGTAGGCATGCTCGAAGCTTGCGCCCTTCGACTGACCGCTGGCCGTCCAGCGCGCGCCGGCATGGTCAGCGCTACGCGCCGGTAGGGGGCACGGCGAGCTCTTACATCCTCGCGCCGTAGGCCGAGGGGGAGCCGAAACACCGTGGGTGCATTCAGAAGCCCAGCAATCCCACCGGGTTGCTGGGCTTTTCCCGTGCGGTGACTGAATCCGCGCGCCCCCAGGAGCCACGCCTTGTCCTCCCGTTCCCGAGGCCTGTTGCATGGAGCGGCGGGAGCTTTCCCTCGCGGCGTAGCGGTGGGCCCTCGGTTACAGCGTGACGTCGACGGTATAGACGCCGTCGCTGGACGTGGCGGTACCCGTCACATGGGTGCTGCCCGTCGTGCGGAGGACCTGGCCGGTGCCGTCGGGCTCGATTTCACCCGTGAGGGCGAGGTCCAGGGTGACGCTGCCCTCCAGGTCCCCGGTCATCTGGAAGGGCCCCTTGAGCGTCCCGGTGAACGTGCCGTCTGGGATGCCGCGCAACTGGAGGGTGAGCTCCGGCTGCGCCGCCGTGTCCGTGCTCGAAGTGTAGGTGATGTTCACCGGGTCCTCGTCCCCGCCCAGGATGATCTCGCCGTCGGAGTACCCGGTCATGCCAATGCGCAGGCGCATGCCCTTGTTGGCCGAACTGCCCTGGTCCACCTGCCCGGTGACGAGCAGCGTCCCGGAGACGGCGCCCGTCGTGGACTGGGGCGGGATGTTCGCAGTGGACGCGGTGTTGAAGCCGACGAAGCCCAACTGCAGGGCCTTGCCCACGGACGGGTCGAGTCCGAGGTACGCGCGGCGGGCCTGCTCGTCGGAGCTGAGTTCGTCATCACCGCAAGCCGTGAGGCCTAGGGACAGGAAGAGGGAACACGCGACAGCGGTCACGGTACGCGGAAGTGGTGTGAGCATGATGGGTGCCGCCTTTCATCCGATGGGGCTGAGGCACGTGCAGGGCGTCGTGCCGGTGCAGGCTTCCCCGTCGACCGTCTGGCAGTTGAGCCGCGGGCAGCACGGGCTGGTGGGCGAGCACGCCTGACCGCTGGCGGAGCAGGTCGAACCCGTCTCGCAGGTGCCGACGATGCTCCCACCCGGGATGTTGCAGCCGAGCCCGACGCAGCAGTCCGCGGGCGAGGTGCAAGCCTGGCCCTGGGGCTGACAGGCGTTGGGGGTCGAGCAGGTGCCATTGCTGCAGATGCCGGAGCAGCAGGCGGCCCCCGAGGCACAGGCATTCCCGTTCGCGGCGCACGTGCCCGCGTCCGTCCCCCCGTGCCGCCGTCCGTACCGCCTCCGCCCGGCACGGTCCCGGCACGGCACGCGTAGGCGGATTCGGAGACGAGGGAGCAGGTGGTGCCAGCACAGCACTTGGAATCCTGCGGATCACAGAGCGTGCCCACGGGATCGCACGTCACCTTCTGGCAGGTCAGGCCGCCATCCGCGCCGGGCAGGCAGCGCGCGCCGCCGCAGCACTGGTCGGAAAACTGGCACTGCTGGTCCTGCGCGATGCAGCACGGCTCCTCGCCGGTGTAACCCGTGGGACAGCCCGCCGGGCAGTTGTTGTTGGGGCAGCCGCCGAAGCAGCGTGGCACGCCGACGGAGTCCACCTTGCACACGGCCTTCATGCCGTCGCAGCAGGCCTCGCGGGCGTTCACGTCGATGATGCCGCCATCAGGCAGTTGGCCGCTGCCGCAGATGTTGCCCACGGGGTTGCAGCCATTCGGCTTGTCACAGCGGCTCTCGCGGCAGCTCACCGCGTTGGACAGCTTCTCACCGCCACAGCACACGCCATCGTTGGTGCAGTAGTTGCCCGTGGGACGGCAGCCGCCCACCGGCTGGCACACGGTGGTCCCGTAGCCCAGGTCCACGCATGTGCGCGAACAGCAGTTGCTGGAGCCGGAGCACGGGTTGCCATCCTGGAGGCAACTGCCCGCGCCGCCACCGCTGACCGCCACGCAGCGGCCCGGGGTGCCCGTGTTCTCCTGCGTGCACACACCTCCACAGCAGTCCGCGCCCTTCATGCACAGATCGCTATTGGCTTGGCACGAGTACGCCGGCTTGCAGATCCCCCCCTGGCAGTTGTTGGAGCAGCAGTCCCCCGCGCCGGTGCAGGCTTGGCCCGGCACCTTGCAACTGTCGGTGCTGCTGGAAGGCAGCGCCGCGCACTTGCCGTCCGCGCCGCAGAGCTTCGTGCAGCACGCCTCCGCGCTGGCGCACATGCTGCCCACGTCCAGGCACTGCAGCGTGGAGCACTTGCCGTCCAAGCAGCTGTTCGTGCAGCACTCAATGCCGCTGGTGCAGGTCTCACCCGCGGCGGTGCACTGGGCACTCGGGGCAGGACAGACGCCCGTATCAGAGCAGAGGCCGGTACAGCACTGGGCGCCCGAGTCCCTGCTGCATGCCGTGCCTTCGCCGAGGCACTGGGAGCCGGGCCCCGCGTCGGGCAGGGGCTGCCCCGCGTCCGTTCCGGCATCCACCGTGACTGGCGGGAGGTTAGGCGGCTTGTCGATGTCTCCGCTGCTACAAGCCACGACACCCAAGGCCAACAACAACAGCCAGTGGTTTGCCTTCATTCCCACAAGACCTCGGCTAGTGGCGACCGGCCACGCGGTCGGCCCCTCCACCCGCCAGCCCGTCGGCGCCAATCCCCAACCCGCCGCCGCCGTCACTCGCGATACTCCTCGCGCTCCGACATCGAACACCCTTCCATCGCATCGGGGGTGTCCACGGAAGCGGGGGACTCTCAAGGCGCCTAGGGCGCTCAGCCCCCGTGGCCTCCCGCCGGCACCAGGACGTGCGTCAGGACGTACTTCTTGAGGCGCCGGCGGAGCTCATCCTCCAGGGTGAGCGCGATTTGCGGGTGAACGCGCGCGCCCACCTCGAACAACACCGCCTCCAGCAGCAGCCCCTCCTGGGCGATGGCGAAGAGGCGGTCCAGCGTAGGGTCCGAGGCCTCCGTCTTGCCCTCCGCCTTCTGGCTCTCATGGACGGCCAGCGCCGATGCCAGGCACTCCATCTCCTCCACGGAGGTGAACTGCTCCTCGGTGGAGCCCGTCATCTTCGCCCGGTGTGACGGCTCGCCCAGCCACAGGGCCTTGCAGTTGGCGAACGCCAGCCAGGCTGGGTCGTGGTTGGGGTCGAACTGGATGGAGACGCCCTGCGCGTCGCGCTCGGCATACCCGCGCGGGACAATGGTGTCGCCGCGGATGACGAGCCCCAGGTGCGCGTTGGTGCGGAAGAACTGGCGGATGACGGGGTAGCGCGGGCTCAGCGCCAGGCACTGCGCCCAGGCATCCAGCGCCTCCTCGAAGCGCCCCAGCTTCGCCAGGGCATTGCCCTGGAAGAACCAGGCACGGTGGTCATAGGGGTTGAGGGTGGTGGCGCGGACGTAGTGCTCCAGCGCGGCGGCCGCGTCTCCGGCGAAGTAGTCCGCGTCACCCCGGAAGACCCACGCCACGTAGCACTCGGGACACAGGTCCGTGGCCTGGGCGTACAGCTTCGCGGCCTCATCGTAGCGCTTCGCCTGGAAGTGGGGCTCGGCCTCATCGAGCAGGGCTTTCATCCCGGCGGGCGTGGGCCACTCACGGATGGTGCGGCGGCCGTCCTCCACCTCCACCTGGGGGACGTCAATCAGGGCCACCCGCTGAGGCCACAGCTGGTCGCCCCACCCGCCCGGGGGGGAGTCCTTGCCCTCGACCCGATAGGCGACCTTGGAATCCTCCAGCACCTTCACGATTTCGGACGGCGAGAGGTACGTCGGTGTCTCGTGCTCCGCCTGGGACGTCTCGGTGGCTTCGTTTGGCGCTGCTGGAACGGGCTTCGGCGTGGACGCGCACCCGAGGACGAAGGAACAACCAAGGACGATGAAGAATGGACGCACGCGCGAGGGCCCCTTCGAAGGATGCGAGGACAACGGCCACCAGTCTATGCCCTGGAGTTCTTCCATCCGGAGCCTCGAAACACATCGACACGTCCCGAGCCTCCTCGGCTGGGAGATGTCCACCGCCAGGCAAGCACTTCGGAAGTGGCTTGAAAGGGCTCGCGGGGCTGGCGCGCCTTCGTTTGCAGGGAGCGCCCCAGGCCCCGCACGTCCTCCTCGCGCCGCAGGTCCTCCTCCGGCCCCGTCAAGCCATCGTGAGCCGCATGAGCGCTCGCGACACCCGGCTCAGGGGTGCGCGCCAACGGTGAGGTCGATGTCCCTGGCAGCCCCGGCGCGCAGCACCTTGGCGTGCACGGTCTGGCCCACACGTTCCGGAGGCAGCTGCGCGACCAGGTCATCCACCTCTCGCAATGGCTGCCCCTCGAGCGTGAGCAGCGTGTCACCCGGATGCAGCCCCGCCTCCTCGGCCGGGCCATCTGGCTCCACGCTCGCGACCTTGAGGCCGCTCTGGGTGCCATGGGTCTTCGCGAGCTTCTCCGGCAACCGGACGGGAAAGGCCCCCATCCCGAGGTAGCCGCTCGGCGCTTGTGCGGGCGCCTTCGTGGACGTGGCCTCGGTGCTGGCCGGCGACTTCTTCCCCCCTGGTTTCGCTGCCCCTCGAGCGACCTCGCGCGTTGTGTCCTTCATCGCCTTGCGCGCGCCGCTCGCAGCCTCACCGCCCTTGCGCGCTGCGCCCCGGGTCGCCTCTGCGAACGCGCGTGTTGCACCCTGGGCGCTCTTGGTGACCTCGTCGAAGGCGCGTGTTGCTTCCCGGGCGCCCTCGGCGACGTCTCGCGCCACTTCCTTCGCCCTCACCGCGGGCTCTCGCGGCGCTCGCTCCTTCACGTCGCGCTTGCGTGGCCCCCCTGCTTCGGCCCTCCAGCCTTCTGCAGGCGCAGGCGCGTTGCGGCCGGGGGCCGACCCACTCCACCACCATGAGTCGCCATGGACATGCCTTCGCGCAATCGCTCCTTGAAGCCCTCGGCCACGCCTCCCTGCGTCGGCGCTCCACCCGCGCCACCCCTCAGCAACCGCTGACGTGCGGCGGCTGGGGGCCGCCCCACTCCACCATGGGTCGCCAGGAACATGCTTTCGCGCAATCGGTCTTGGAAGGACTCGGCTCCCCCCTTCTCCGCCATCTTACGGAGCAGCCGCCCGGCGAGCAGTCCAATGCCCAGCAGCCCGAGGATGGAGCTCCCCGGACTCGCCTTCAGCTTTTTTTGCGCAGCGCGGAGCAACTCCTCCATCGACGCTTCCTGGAGGTAGAGGGTGGTGTCCTGGAGAACGCGGCTTCCCCCCTCGAGCACGGGCAGCGTCAGCACGGTCGGCAACCGCCTGGCCGCGACCGTGAGGAGCCTCGCTCCGGACTGCGCGACGTTGGCGATGAGCGCCTCGCGCTGCGAGTGGAGCCGTTCCAGTTCCTGCGCATGTACATCCTGGGGGAGCGTCTCTTGCTGGACGCGCTTGCGCGTGTTCCCCCCGTTCGCATTTCCTTTGACCGAGGCCATGGGTGCTCACACCGCTGACGCACACGCGTGCCAGACGCGCATGTGTTGTCCATGGAGAACGTACACACGCCAGGCGGCGGAGTTCAGGGAGGTGAGGCGGCCCCGCCCCTCCCACCCCTGCCAGGTCGATCTGCCACCTCCCGGGCGATGGGCAGAGGGTCGCCGTGACTGACGAGCCCCCTCAGGCGATGCGCCGATCCCCGCCGACCAGGCATCACCAGCCGGCCCCTATTCGTGCCGCTCCTCGCCGGACATGGGGCGGGCGGAATCCCCTCCTTCGCGTCTTGCCGCTGGGCATGGAGGGGGTGATGCCAGAGCTTTGAATCACGACAGGTGGAGCAATGGCAGAGAAGACCGGCATCAGCGGTGGAGGGTTCCTCGAAGGAATCACCACCCTCGTCACGAAACTGGCGGAGCTCGCGGAGAAGGGCGAACAGCTCCAACGCTCCGGAGAGTTCGGAGCCTCCGACAAGGGGCTCAGGGGCGTCTATGGCTTCAACGTGCGGATCGGAGGAGGCGCACCCGGTCAACCGAGCGGCATTCCGCGCGTGGAGCCCTTCGGGAACATCCGCCAGGATCACCAGACCGGCAAGGCGGTCGTCCACCCCATCCGCGAGCCCCTGGTGGATGTCTTCGAAGAGGGGCCGGACGTGCTGGTGGTGGCCGAGCTGCCGGGTGTCGACCGCAAGGACATCACGCTGGAGCTCCGCGAAGACATCCTGACCCTGCATGCCGAGCACGAGGCGCTCAAGTACCACAAGGAGGTCCTGCTCCCCAGGCGCTTCACCCGTCGGCAGATGCACACCAGCTGCCGCAACGGCGTCCTCGAGATCCGCCTCACCGCCCAGGAGGAGCGCCGCTCGTGACCGTCGCGACACGGGAACATACGCGGACGCTGCGTGCCGCCGAGTCCCTCGGCAAGGACCTGGGCCGTGGCCTCGCCCGCATGGACCCCGCCGACATGAAGCGGCTGGGGGCGCATGTCGGCGACATCGTCACGCTGTCCGGCAAGCGCCGCAGCGCGGCCAAGGTGATGCCCTCCTACCCGGACGCCCGGGGGCGCGGAATCCTCCAGATTGACGGTGTGACCCGGGCCAACACCGGGGTGCAGTTGGACGAGCCGGTGAAGCTGACCCTGGCCCCCGCCCGACACGCCGAGAAGGTCGTGCTGGCGCCCCTGGAGTTCACCCCCGCGCAGCGTGACCTGGCCTACATCGGCACGCTGCTGGACGGACTGCCGGTGGTGAAGGGAGACCGGGTCCGGGCGCTGCTGTTCGGCAGTCGCACGGCCGACTTCCGCGTCGTCGAGACCGCTCCTGTGGGGGCGGTGGTGATTCACCCCAACACCCTGCTGGAGGTCGCCAAGGCGCCGGAGAAGGAGAAGGTGACGCACGAGCGGGCGCGCGCCGTCAGCTACGAGGACGTGGGTGGGCTGAAGCGGGAGCTGGGCCGCATCCGCGAGATCGTGGAGCTGCCACTGCGGTATCCGGAGGTGTTCGAGCGGCTCGGGATCGACGCCCCCAAGGGGGTGCTGCTGTATGGCCCGCCGGGCTGCGGCAAGACGCTGATCGCCCGGGCGGTGGCCAACGAGACGGCGGCGGCGTTCTTCACCATCACCGGCCCGGAGATCATGCACAAGTTCTACGGAGAGAGTGAGGCCCACCTCCGGCAGATCTTCGACGAGGCCCAGCGCAGGGCCCCGGCCATCATCTTCGTGGACGAGATAGACGCCATCGCTCCCCGGCGCGAGAACGTGCAGGGCGAGGTGGAGAAGCGCGTGGTGGCGCAGCTGCTGTCGCTGATGGACGGCCTGGCCCAACGCCGGCACGTCATCGTGCTGGCTGCCACCAACATCCCCAACGTGCTGGACCCGGCGCTGCGTCGCCCGGGGCGGTTCGACCGCGAGATCGCCATCTCCATCCCGGACCGCACGGCGCGCAAGGAGATCCTCGCCATCCACAGCCGGGGCATGCCGCTGGCAGAGGACGTGGACCTGGACCATCTGGCGGCCGTGACGCATGGCTTCGTAGGCGCAGACCTCCAGGCCCTGTGCCGCGAGGCGGCGATGCTCTGCCTGCGCCGGCTGATTCCCCACATCGACTTCGCCTCGGCCGAGATTCCCTACGACGAGCTGATGCAGATCCAGGTGACGATGGCCGACTTCCAGGCGGCGCTGCACGAGGTGGGGCCATCGGCGATCCGCGAGGTGTTCGTGGAGACCCCGGACGTGGGCTGGAAGGACGTGGGCGGACTGGGGCAGCTCAAGCAGCGGCTCATCGAGGCGGTGGAGTGGCCGCTCCGGTATCCCGAGGAGTTCGCGCGGGCCAAGGTCCGCCCCCCCAAGGGCGTGCTGCTGAGCGGCCCTCCCGGCTGCGGCAAGACGCTGATGGCCAAGGCCGCCGCCCGCGAGAGCCGGGTCAACTTCATCTCGGTCAAGGGCCCGGCGCTGCTCAGCAAGTTCGTGGGGGAGTCCGAGAGGGGGTGCGCGAGATCTTCCAGAAGGCCCGTCAGGCGGCCCCCTGCATCATCTTCTTCGATGAGATCGACTCACTCGTGCCGACGCGCTCCGCCGGGGGATGGACGAGCGCGTCACAGAGAGGGTCGTCAGCCAGTTCCTGGCCGAGATGGATGGCATCGAGGAGCTGACCGGCGTGCTGGTGCTCGCGGCCACCAACCGCGCGGACCTGCTCGACCCTGCGCTGCTGCGCCCGGGACGCTTCGACCTGCTCGTCGACGTGCCGCTGCCGGACCGCGAGGCGCGGCGCGACATCTTCCAGGTCCACCTGCGCGAAAAGCCCGTGGAGAAGGACCTCGACCTGGGCGTGCTCGCTGCACGCAGCGAGTCCTTCTCCGGCGCCGACATCCAGGCCGTGTGCAACCAGGCCGCCTGGGAAGCCGTGCGTCACGTCATCAGCGGCAAGGGAAAGCGTCTCGTCATCACATCCGAGAGCCTGCTCAAGGCAATCCGTGGGCACAAGGAGGCACGCCGGCCATGAGAGCCCACAGCAATCCCGATGTGCAGGGGCGACGCAAGGGCCAGCAGGCCCTGTACGTCTATGGCTTCACGCGGGCAGGGGCGGTGGAGCGCTTCTCCGTTCCCGGTGTCAGCGGCGCCGCCGACGTGCGGGCGCTGAAGCTGGGGAACCTTGCCGCCATCTACAGTCCGCTCTCGATGGAGGAGTTCCTGGGGCCGGAGGGTGCGGACCACACCCAGGACCTGGAGTGGGTGGCCCCCCGGGCGGTCAGGCACGAGGGCGTGCTCGAGGAGGTGATGCAGTCCTCGCCGGTGCTTCCGGTGAGCTTCGGGGCGATCTTCTCCTCACCGCGAGCGTTGTCCAAGGCGGTCGACGCCCACCGGCAGGAGATCTCCAGCTTCCTCGACGACATCGCCGACAAGGAGGAATGGGCAGTCAAGGTCTACGCCAACGCCCAGCGCCTGCGCGCGCATCTGGAGCGAGCGCCCGAGTTCCGCCAGCGCCTCCAGCACCTCCCCCAGTCTCCCGGCGCGCGCTACTTCCACGAGAAGAAGATGCAGCGCGAGCTCGACGTGCGCAGCCGCAACGAGGGACAGAGCCTGGCGGCCCACATCCGCGAGGAACTCGCCCCGGGGGCGATCTCGGTGAAACCCCTGCGCCTGGCAGATCGCGGGCTCTCGGGCCGGCAGGACGACATGGTGCTGAACTCCGCGTTCCTGGTGCGCGCCGGGCAGGTGCAGCGGTTCACCCAGCGCGTGCAGCAGCTCGCGGCCCGGTACCAGCCGCAAGGGTTGACGGTGGAGGCGACCGGCCCCTGGCCTCCCTACAGCTTCTGCCCCAGCCTGGAGGAGCGGCCGTGAAGTCAATCGTGTACGGCATCCTGGACGCACGACAGGCTACGAAGGAGGCGCTGCCGCCGGGGCTGAACCAGGCGCCGCTGATGGCGGTGAAGCACGGCAACCTGGCTGCGGCCATCTCGCCGGTGGCGGAGGAGCTGGCCTCCTCGGCCGGCATCGAGCAGGCGCTGGAGTACGCCCGGGTGGTCGAGCAGCTGCACCGCCGACTGGCGGTGTTGCCCATGCGCTACGGCTGCTTCGTCCATCACCCCGAACAGGTGGTGGAGTTCCTGCACCGCTACGAGCAGCAGTTCTCGGACGCGCTGGCCCAGGTGGAGGGCTGTGAGGAGATGGGTCTGCGCATCCTGTTCCAGGAGTCGGACGTGGCCGAGCCCCCGGAGCAGACAGGGGCGCCCACCGGGGCGGACGCCCAGACCCGGGGACGGGCCTACCTGGACAACCGGCGTCGCTTCTACGCGCAGCAGACACGTGTGGACCGCGCGGCCCGGCGCATGGCGGAGCGGGCGCAGGCGGCCTTCTCCGGGCTGTTCGTCCGCTGCACCTGGGACCATGCCGCTCGCCCCGACGGGCAACTGCTCTCCATGGCCTTCCTGGTGGAGCGCCCCAAGCTCGCCGAGTTCCGGCGAGCCTTCCTTCGCTTCCAGAAAGACGGCCCCGGCAAGGTGATGTGCAGCGGCCCGTGGCCCCCCTACGGCTTCGTGGCAGACCTGGCAAAGCCTGCCGTCGCGGCCCTCGCCGAGCTGGAGCACCTCCAAGAGAAAGGATGAATACGTCATGGCAAACGTCTCAACTTCTACCGGGACGTCCTCGACGGCCGACGTCATCGACCGGATCCTGGACAAGGGAATCGTGGTCGATGCCTGGGTGAAGGTCTCGCTGGTCGGCATCGAGGTGCTCTCTATCGAGGCACGCGTCGTGATCGCTTCGATCGAGACCTACCTCAAGTACGCCGACGCCATCGGCCTCACCGCCGCTGCGGCTGCGCCTGTCGCGGTCTGAATCTCCACCTGAACAGGACAGGACAACGTCATGCCACGCGCCAAGACTCGACACGAGAAGTCCACCCCGGAGGGACGCTACCTGTACGCGGTGGTTCCGATAGAGGTGGTCGACTCGCTGAACCTCGACACCCCCGGCATCCAGGGTGCAGACGTGCACCCGGTGACCTCCGGAAAGCTGGCGGCCATCGTCAGCAATATCGAGCAGCAGACGCTCCGGCCGGAGCGCAAACACCTCAGCGCCCACAGCGCAGTGCTGGGCCAGGTGATGGACCAGGCGCCGATGCTGCCGGTCGCGTTCGGCATCATTGCCGGCAGCGAGCGGGAGGTCCGGAATCTGCTGGCCGAGCACGCGAACGACTTCCTCACGCAGCTCCGTGAGGTGAGAGGGAACGTGGAGATGGGCCTTCGGATCCGGCTGAGCGACCCCGATGCGTTCGGGTACTACGTCAACGCCTTCCCCGAGCTCAAGGCGATGCGGGACGACCTCTACCGCGAGGGGGAACCGTCGCGCGAAGAGAAGATCGAGCTGGGGAAGTACTTCGTCGACCTGCTCAACGGCTTCCGTGAGGCGACCGCCGACAAGGTGCTCGATGGAATCGAGTCCGTGGCCAGGCAGACCGTGGTCAACGAGCCGCGCAATGAGTCGGAGGTGGTGAATCTGGCCGCACTGGTGCCACAAAAGAAGGTCGACGCCTTCAACGCGACCGTGGAGAAGCTGGGCGCGACGCTGCCCGAGAACTTCCAGGTGGACGTGACCGGACCCTGGCCGCCGTACAACTTCACCCATCTGCGAATCCACTTCGAAGAGGTGGAGGAGGCAGCGCAGGGGGCGCCTTGATCATCCTGGACGACATCCTGATGGCCCCTGTCCGGAGCATCGCGTGGATCTTCCGCTCGGTGCACAAGGCCGTGGAGGACGAACAGGCCCAGGAGCAGACCGACCTCCGCACCCGCCTGAGCGACCTGTACCGGGAGCTCGAGCGCGGCGAGATCACGGAGGAGCAGTTCGACGAGCAGGAGTCGCAGCTGCTCGACCGCCTGGACGCGTTGAAGGCAGCGCAGGAGGGGGCAGGGCCTGCGCCTCCTGAAACAGGCCCTGGAGGTGAGAACAGATGAA
This sequence comes from Myxococcus sp. MxC21-1, assembly GCF_032612255.1. Classification (NCBI taxonomy): domain Bacteria; kingdom Pseudomonadati; phylum Myxococcota; class Myxococcia; order Myxococcales; family Myxococcaceae; genus Myxococcus; species Myxococcus sp. MxC21-1. Next base: position 3,120,683 of record NZ_CP123278.1, on the reverse strand, counting down.
CGGGCAGGCGACGACACCCGAGGCACAGCAGGAGCGCGCCTCGGTGTTGGAGTTGCTGGACCGGGTGCTCAACAAGGGCGTGGTCATCAGCGGTGACCTGGTGATTTCAGTGGCCGACGTGGACCTCATCTACCTGGGCCTACGGCTGCTGTTGACCTCGGTGGAGACGGCGCTGGAGGTGGGCACCCTTCCCGAACATCCGCAGCGCTTGCAGTGAGGCGGGAGGAGGACCCGCCCACGCGCGGGATGGGAGACAGGGTGAACCATGGGAGTCGAGGGCGCACCACAGGCGGTGGAGGAGCTCGCCCGAGCGTTGGAGCCGACGAAGCCGCCCAAGCTGGAACTGGACGAGGAGAACGTCCAGGCCGGGCTGGTGCGGCTGGTGCTCGCCGTCGTCGAGCTCATCCGCCAGTTGCTGGAGAGGCAGGCGCTGCGCCGGATCGACGCCGGATCACTGAGCGAGGAGCAGATTGAAAGGCTGGGCGTCACCTTCCTACGCCTGCAGGAGCAGATGGATGACTTGAAGAAGCATTTCCACCTGACGGACGAGGACCTGAATCTGGACCTCGGGCCGCTGGGCACGACGCTGTGAGGCTGGCCGAACAGCGGACAGAGAGCGAGGAGCCATGGCCGAAATCGACGATCGCGTGACGACGCCCCCTCAGCGACACTACCCGCCCACCTCGACCCGCGGCAGCTCCGTGGCCGACATCCTCGAGCGGGTGCTGGACAAGGGCATCGTCATCACCGGGGACATCAAGATCAATCTGACGAACGTCGAGCTGCTGACCATCCAGATCCGACTGATCATCTGCTCGGTGGAGCGGGCGCAGGAGATGGGCCTGGACTGGTGGACGACCAACCCCAACTTCAGCTCCCGTGCGCGACAGCAGCTCTCGGCGGCTCAGGCGCCCGTGGCGGCTCCGGCTCGAAGTGCCTCGGCCGAACCGGCAGCTCCGGCCCCACGTGCTGCTCCCAAGCCCAGACGCGCGCCCAAGGCCAAGAAGGTATAGGGAGGCGCACCGCCGCGAGCATCGCCTCGCGAAGCGGAGGCCGGCGCCGCTCAGGCGTCGAGCAGGTCCGCCCAGAAGCGTACCAGCCGCAACACGTCCATCAGTGCCTGTGGCCCGTCCATCTCCGCGTGGGTGATGAGCGGCGTCGCCAGCGCGTGGACCTCGGTGTGGGGACGCAGAGCCGCGGCCAGCCGGCTGGACTCCACGGCGGGAATCACCGTGTCCCCCGCGCCATGCAGCAGGAAGACGGGCGCGGTGGGCGGCGGCGAGCGCTCCGGCGACAGCGCCGGGTCCGCGGCGAACGTCTTCACGAAGGGCAGCAAGCGTGGGCCCAGCGCCGCCACGTCGCGCGTGTTCACGTAGCCCATCAACGTGGCCGCAGGCTCCGGCAGCTCCGCCTGGAGGTCACGCGCCTTGGCGAACGTCTCCGCCGCGAGGCGGCCATCCACCATGGCCTGATGGGATGCGCGCAGGAAGGTCCGGATGCCCGCGCGCAGGGGCTCCACCTGTTCGGGAGGAACCAGCTTCTCCGCCACGTTGAGCAGGATGATGACCACGCCATAGTCATGCGGGACCAGGTGACTTCCATCCGGCAGCTCGCCCGAGCACAGGAAGGTGAGCACGCGCGGCAAGTCCCCATGGCCGCCAAAGGAGAGCGTGGCCGCCACCCGGTCCTGCAAGGCGGGCCGTCCCGCCGCCACCACCGACAGGCCGCCGGAGAAGCTGATGCCGAACAGGTTCACCTTGCCGTCGGGCGCCAGGTCCGCTTGCGACGCGGCCCACACGGCGGCGTCCTCGATGATGTCCGGCAGGCGCGGCGTGATTTCGTAGCGCAGCAGGTCCGGCGGCTCCGGGGTGAGCACCGCCTGACCGCCCATGGCCGGTCCTCCGCCAGCTTCACGAGCCGAGGCTCGTCGATGCCATCCGCGTGGACACCCGAGGTCAGCACCACCGTGCGTCCGCGCTGCGTCACCGGCCGGAACAACCGGGCACGCACCGGACCGTGGCGCGTGGGCACCTGCACGTCGCTCACGTCGAAGGGCCCGGTGCGCCAGTCCGCGAGCGCCGTCTCCACGCGGCCCTGCATGCCCGCCGCGCGCACCACCAGCGACAAGCCCTGCAGCCACCCCGGCACCACGAACAAGCCCGCGGCCAGCAGCGCCACCAGCGACGCCGCCAGACTCCGCCGCACCGCCCGGCTCATTGGAAGAGGTGCTCCACGAAGGTACACAGGCGCTCGCGCTCGAAGGGCTTCTCCAGCAGCCCGCGCGTGCGGCGGCCCACGAACTCACGCGCCTGCGCGGTGAAGGCGCCCCCTGTCATCAGCCCAGTGCGCAGCGCGAGGTCCGGCGCCAGCCGCTCCAGCTCCACCACGAAGTCCAGCCCGCTCATGCCCGGCATCATCACGTCGCACAGGATGGCATCGAACCGCTCTCCCATGGAGAGCAAGCGCAGGGCCTCGCGCGCGTCCTGGACGACGTGAATCTCATACACGTCACGCACCAACCGGCTCACCGAGTTGCCCACGGAGGGCTCGTCATCGATGAGCAGCAGACGTCGACGGATGCGAGCGGGCGCCGGCTCCACAACCTGCGTTTGCTCCACGCCATCCGTCCAGCCCGCGGCCTGCGTGGGCAACACGATGCGAAAGGTGCTGCCCCAGCCGGGCGCGCTGGAGACCTCGATACGTCCACCCATGGCCTGCACCAGCGTCAGGCTGATGGACAGCCCCAGCCCCGTGCCCTCTCCGACAGGACGGGTGGAGAAGAACGGGTCGAAGATGCGGCGTTGCACGTCCGGCGCCATGCCGTGTCCGTTGTCGGAGACCTCCAGCTCCACGTGCCGGCTGCTGCTGGCGCGCAGGGACACCCGCACCCGGTTCTCCTCGGGCGCACGGTCCGGCAGCGCCTGGAGCGCGTTCAACAGCAGGTTCACGACAATCTGGGTGAGGCGCCCTTCGTTGCCATGAACGGGCAGCACCGGCTCCAACGTGCACGTCAACCGGGCGACTAACCCAATCTGGTTGCGGAGCAGCCGCAGCGCGCCGTCCACCACGTGCACCATGTCCACCGGACCATGCAGCTCTTCATCCGCGCGGGAGAAGGTGCGCAGGTCGCGGACAATCGCGCTGACGCGTCCAGCACCCTCCTGCGCTTCGGCCACCACCTCACGCAACTCCATGAGCTGTTCGTGGGACAACTCCGGCTGGGCGAGCAGCTCGCGCAGGTACGAGAGATTGGAGCTGACGTAGGACAGGGGGTTGTTGATTTCGTGCGCGACGCCCGCGGCGAGCGTGCCAATCGACGCCATCCGATCCGCCAGCACCCACTGCGACTCCAGCCGCGCGCGGTCCGAGGCTTCGAGGAGGCTCGGCGTGGGCATGGCATCCCCATCCGACAGCGCCGACAGGCGCCGGCGCAGGCTCGCGAGCCGCACGCCCCAGTGTGTCCCGGGCGCGGGCAGACACTCATCCGCACCAGCTGCGGCCAGGGCGTCGGCTTCCACAGGAGCGCGGCCCGTGAGCACGACCAGGTGCGTGCGGGGTACGCCGCGCAGGGCATTCAACCGCTGACAGCTCGTGCACAGCTCCGACAGCGGGCCGCCGTCGTCCCACAGGATGATGAGTCCCTCGGAGATGGCCCCGGGCAAGGTACCCGCCAGGGGCACACGCAAGATCTGGCAGTTCCGCCCCGCGTCGGACTCGAGAATCCCTCGCTCGACCTCCTCCGACACCTCGGGAGGTAATGCCACCAGCGTCACAAACACGGCGTCAATCCTCCGGCCCCATGAGCCCCGGGTTCCGCGCGCAGGAGCCGAAGCCACATGCCCATTGCAGCGCCCGGGCGCTCCACGGTCAACGTCGTCGCGTCGCCGACAGTTCTCTGCGCTTCCGAGCGGTGGCTCCTTGGACCCGGCGGGTCGCCGTCGCCACCACCTGTGGCCCCACGGCGCACACCGGCAGCAGCGGGCAGCGACCGCAATTCTCCGGCACGGGTTGGGCGGGGCAGGCCCCACTCATGCCGTAGTGACACAGTGCGAAGTCGTAACGGACAGGGTCGGCCGGGTCCAACACGCGCAACGCGGCTGTCACCTCCTCCGCCGTGCGCCACGTCAAATCATTGCGGTGAGTCAGTCCCAGGTGCCGCGAGATGCGACCAATGTGGGTGTCCAAAGGAATCAGGAGCGCGGAAGGTGGCACGCGCTTCCAGATGCCGAAGTCCACGGTGTCCGGGCCCCGCACCATCCACCTGAGGTAGAGGTTGAGGCGCTTGGCCGCTCCCCCACCCAGCGGCGAGGGCAGCAGGTGATGCAGGCCGCGCTCCGGCCCCAGGGCCTTTCGCAAGGCGTCCATGGGGATGGCACGCAGGCCCGTCGTGAAGTGGTCCAACGCGCCGTGCAGGGTGTCACGCGACTGGAGCCCCTGGAGGAACAGCGCCTCCAGGCTGCCCAGCTCCCGCAGCACACGCCCCATGCCCAGCAGGAGCACCGCCACGTCCGTGCCCACATTGAAGCGATACACGAAGCCTTCGAGCAGCGCCCGCGCACCCTCCACGTCGAGGGCCATGACGAAGGCGGCGGGAGACGGCCCCATCCGGCGCAGCAGCGCGTCCACCTTGGGACGGAACAGGTCCGCGCGGCCGTACGCCAACCCGGCCGCCAGCAGCGCGCTGACCTCGATGTCTCGGGGGTCCTGGTAGCGGTGCGGGAACTCCACCGGATCGAAGGCAATGCGGGCGCGAGAGTCGGTGGACGTCAGCACGGCCTCCAGCCGTGGCCGGAGGTGCTCGGCGGCTCGAGGCGAGAGTCCAGCAACCAGGGCAGTGCGTCTCTTCGAGCGCGGTGTCACGTCAGGCGGTCCCACATGGTCCAGGAACGGCAAGCGGCCCGCCCGTCTTCCCGATACCCGCCGCAGGCATTCGTGCGCCTTCGCGCCTCATAGCGCCAGGAGCACATCCAGCTGGGCCTTCACGGCACTCGCCTCGTCCTGCTTGCCGAGCTTCTCGTAGAGGGCCACCGCGTCACGCCGCTCTTGAAGCTCGCGGTCGATGACGGCCTGCACGGCCTCCGGAGTCAAGGCCAGCCGGGGCACTTCGCCATGCCCCACCCCACCAGCGCTTCCGGCGAACACCTCACCCACGGCGGTGGGCGCCACGCGCATGTCCGGTGCTTCCGCGTTGTCGATGGCCGCGAGCAGTTCGCGAAGCACCGCTGAAGCCTGCGAGCTCCGCGAGCGCATGGCCTCCTTCAATGCGGCACGCAGCGCCGCCTTCCACTCATCCACGGTTCGCATGCGCGCACCCTATCGACGCGCTTGGGGCGACTCAAGGTGCGCGCGCCGTCAGAGGTCCCCAGGCCCGGACAGCGACGAAGCCTGAGGACCCGACGCACCGGGAGCGTCAGCGCAGCAACGCGGACGGCTGCGCGGCGAAGATGAGGTCGTCGTGGTCGTTGTAGTTGCCGTCCACGCAAGGCGCCGTGCTCCCGCGGTTGCGGAAGACCGCTCGCACGGCCTGGGCGGCGGTGCCCTCCGGCAGCGTGTAGGTGGCGGACAGCGTGTGGAGGCCCTTGGACGGAACGGGCATCGTGGTGATGAGCTGCCAGACAGGGTTGTTGGCGTCGGCCGCGTAGAACAGGTCCAGCTTGTCGTTGAGCTTGTTGTAGGCGAAGACCGTTGCATCGACGCGCACCAGCTTGCCCGGCGCGAAGTTCGTCCCGTCCAGCGTGGACACCACGATGCGCTCGTTCGACTGGTCCACCAGGTGCGCGCCCGACAAGCCGTCCTTGCAGGAGTTCTTGATGGTGTTCGGCGCGTTCATCTCGGGCCCGACGTAGCCGCCGCGGCCATTGAGCAGCGTGCCGGAATCACACGCATTGGAGGCCGAGGCACACCGCGGCGCCCCCAGGACTGAATCGAATCCAGCCGTACTGGTCGCATTGCTCACCGTCACGGACACCCCGCCGCTGGTCGCCGCGACGCCCACGAGGTCGACCGCCCGCGCCGTCACGGTGTGGCTGCCATTGGGCACCGCGGCCGTGTCCCAGTCGAACGCGTACGGCGCCGTGGTGTCCGTCGCCTTCAGTTCGCCGTCCACGAAGAACTCCACGCGGTTCACACCGGAAGCATCCGTGGCCGAGGCGGTGACCGTCGTGATTCCAGTCACCGTGCTGCCGGCGGCGGGGGCGGTGATGGCGACCTCCGGCGGCGTCTCGTCAATCGTCACCCCACCCTTCGCCAGCTCCGCCACATACGCGGCGGCCAGCTTCGCGAACTTGAGCGCGTGACGGGCATCGCCCCCGCTGTTGTGGAGCGTGTCATTGACGGAGTGGATGTACGGGTTGGACGCGCTCAGCGGCGCCTCGAAGGGCATCGAGGCCGCGAAGCCCGCGCTCGTCCACGACGCATGGTCCGAGCACGCGTAGCCACACATCGTCGTGGTCCATTCGAGTTCGGGCTGATACGTGTCCATGAGGTTGGTGACGAACGTGTTCTGCGCCGCGTTCGTCCGGTCGCTCACCAGGGCCACGTCGATGTTCGACCGCAGGTTGTAGTTCGTCATGTCGAGTTGGAGCACGCCCACCACGTCGACTCCATCCGCCGCGTACTTGGTGGCGATTGCCGAAGAGCCGCGCAGGCCCACTTCCTCGGCCGCGTAGGCCATGAACTTCACGGTGCGCTCCGGGCGGTAGTTCTGGAGCATGGCCACGCGAATCACCTCGGTGAGCGTGGCGATTCCCGATGCATCGTCGTCCGCGCCGGGAGCCGTGCTGCCGTTGCTGGTGGAGTCCAGGTGGCCACCGAGCACGACGACCTCTTCCGACATGGTGGTGCCGGTAATCGTCAAGATGACGGAGGGCTGCGCCCACGAGGCGTGGTTGAAGAATTCGACGGTGACGTCGGAGCGCGTCGCCGGAACCAGCGACTCCCAGTAGCCCTTCAGCCAGTTGGCGGACGCAACGCCCGTCGTCGACGTGTAGTAACGCGTCGCATAGCTGGACAGGTGGTCGATGACCCCTCGGATGGAGAGCTCCTGAACCCCCGCTTGCAACGCGTTGACCGTTGACGCGTTGTCGAGGCTGTACGTGACGGCCGTGGCCTTGGCGGCCTTCGCCGCGACCGACGGGTCCAGGGCGGCGAGCGCGGCCGCTTCGGTGTCGTGGTAGATGAAGCCACCGCAGCGGTTGAGCTTCTCGTGCATCATCCGCGAGATGAGGTTGAGCTGGGACTCACGCACGCGCAGCGCGGTGACGTCCGCCTTCTGCCCTCTCATCGATGGCGCCGCATGTCCGGCGCTGGCGAAAGCGGCGTTGACGTGCTCGAGGGCATCCGAGCCGAGGGTGATCCACACCTCGCGGTCGGGAGCCTTCGTCGGGGGCGCCTTCGCGAACGCCGAGACACTACAGAGCACCAGGAGGACTGAAGCGAGGCGCTTCATGGACATACGTTTCTCCACTGCCAGGCGGGGACGTGCGGTTGAGATGGCAGGGAGAGAAATCCCCGCCTTCACCGTCAACTTACACTTCCGGCGAAAACAGGGGACACTGCTCGCGACAAAACACGCCGGCCTCAGCCATTCTCATGGATTGAGACAAGCGCGAAGCGGACGCTATCGCGACAGCTCACGGACGGCGTGGCCCAGCTCAGGGAGGATGAGCGCCTCCAGCGCGAGCCGTACGGCCTTGGGCGAGCCCGGCAGCGCGAAGAGAATCATCCCCTGGTAGGTGCCCGCCGTGGCGCGGGACATCATCGCCGCGCTCCCCACCTGTCGGTAGGACAGCATCCGGAAGAGTTCACCAAACCCTGGCAGTTCCTTCTCGAACAGCGGACGCAGCGTCTCCACCGTGCAGTCGCGCCGGCCAATCCCGGTGCCTCCGGTGAACAACACGGCCCGGGCCCCCGCCTCGCGCGCGGCTTCCAGCGCGCCGCGAATGGCTTCCGGGTCATCCTTCACCACGAGGGTGCCAGCAATGCCGTGGCCCGCCGCCTCCAGGCCCTCGCGCAGGACCCGGCCACTGTCATCGCGCGCCGCGTCGCGGCTGTCCGAGCACGTCACGATGAAGGTGCTGACATGCACCGGCGCTCGCGCCTTGTGCTCCTCCGCCGGGCCGTGGTCGTGGCCGTGCGGGTGGTGATGATGGTGGTCGTGGTGAGGATGCGTGTGGTCGTGGTCATGACCGTGGTGCCCATGAGGCCCGTGGTCATGATGATGGTGCCCGTGAGGCCCATGGTCGTGGTCGTGGTCGTGGTCGTGGTCGTGTGCCATGACAGGTACTCCGGAGTGCGAGAGGGGCTTCAGGGCGTGTCGGGCCAATCGATGACGAGCGTGCCGTCCTCGACCGCGACCTGCACCGTCGGCTGGTCGTCACAGACCCCCGGCGAGGTCGCGTTGCGCCCGGTGTCCATGTCGAAACCGACCTCATGACACGGGCAGACGACCATGTTGTCCTCGATGCGACCGCCGGACAGCAGACACCCGGCGTGGTTGCACCAGTCATCCAGGCCCTTGTAGCGCCCGTGGATCTTCGCGATACACACGTTGCGCTTGCCGACCTCGTAGCCCCGCATTTCCCTCTCGGCGAAGTCCGCCGGTCCCAGCTTGATCTTCGTCATCGCGGCCCCTTTTCCCACAACGCGGGACTGGCTGCACTCCCGATGCCCGGGCATTACCTTCTCCCCGTGACTCCCGACGTGACCATCCCCACTGCTGTCGACAAGGCCACCGTCGCCCAGGTCCTCCGTGACATCTCCCTCCTGCTCCAGCTCCAGGGCGAAAGCGGGTTCCGCGTCCGCGCCTATGACATGGCGGCGGACCGCATCGCCGGGCTGCCCCAGGAACTGGGCCCCCTGGTCGCGGAAGGCCGGCTGGAGAGCCTCCCAGGCATCGGCCGCGCGCTCGCCGAGAAGATCTCCGAGCTGGTGTCCACCGGCCGGCTCGGCTACCTGGAGGAGCTGCGGGCGCAGTTTCCTCCCGGGCTGCTGGAGCTGACGCAGCTGCCCGACGTGGGGCCGAAGAAGGTGGCCACGCTCTGGCGCGAGCTCCAGGTGAGCAGCATCGAGGAGCTGGAACGGGCCTGCCGTGAGGGCCGCGTGCGGCAGGTCCGCGGCTTCGGCGCGAAGAGCGAAGCGAAGATGCTGGAAGGCATCGCCCTGTACCGCCGCGCGCGCGGCGAGCGCAAGCTGCTGGGCGAGGTGCTGCCGGTGGCCACGGCGCTGCTGGAGCGGGTGAAGGCCGCGCCGGGCGTGGTGCGCGCCAGCCTGGGCGGCAGCGTGCGCCGGCAGGCGGAGACCGTGGCGGACGTGGACATCATCGCCTCCGCGCCGGAGGCTGAACCGGTGCTGGATGCCCTGGCGAACGCCCCCGGCGTGGCCACGGTGCTGGGCAAGGGCGAAAGCAAATGCTCCGTGCGGTTGGAGGCCGGAGACCTCCAGGTGGACCTGCGCGTGCTCCCCGACGAGGACTTCGCCACCGCCCTGCACCACTTCACCGGCTCCAAGGCGCACCACATTCGCCTGCGGAACCTGGGGCAGGAGCGCGGCCTCAAGATTTCCGAATGGGGCGTCCACCGGGACGACGGCACCAAGGTGCCCGTGACGGAGGAGTCCGGGCTCTACGCCCTGCTGGACATGCAGTACGTGCCCCCCGAGCTGCGGGAGGACAACGGCGAGGTGGAGGCCGCACGCGCGGGACAGCTTCCCCAGGACCTGCTCACGTTGGAGGACGTCCAGGGCGCGGTCCATGCGCACAGCACCTGGTCCGACGGGCGCAACAGCCTGGAGGAGATGGCGCTCGCGGCGCGGGCGCTGGGCCTGAAGTACCTGACCATCACCGAGCACAGCGAGGCAGCCATCTACGCAGGCGGCCTGAAGGTGGATGACCTCAAGCGCCAGTGGGAGGAGATCGACCGCATCAACGCGGCCGTCTCCGGCGTGCGGCTGCTCAAGGGCATCGAGGTCGACATCCTGGAGTCCGGCGCGCTCGACTACGCCGACAGCGTCCTGGAGCAGCTCGAGGTCGTCATCGGCTCCATCCACGTCCGGCACGGCATGGACGAGGACCAGATGACGCGCCGGCTGCTGGCCGCGATGGACAACCCCTGCCTCCAGATTCTGGGGCACCCCACCGGCCGGCTCATCAACAGCCGGGAGCCCTACCCCGTCCGCATGGACGAGGTCCTGGAGCGGGCCGCCGAACGCGGCGTGGCCGTGGAGGTCAACGGCAAGCCCGCGCGCCTGGACATCAAGGCCGAATATGTCCGGCAGGCCGTGAAGCAGGGCGTCCGCCTGGTGGTGAGCTGCGACGCGCACCAGAAGGAGGACCTGAGGAACCGGCCTTCGCGGTGGCCACCGCGCGCCGGGGCTGGGCCCGGAAGGGGACGTGCTCAACACGCTCCCGGCGGACCGCTTCGTCACCGCGCTGCGCGAGCGCCGGTGATAGGCTGCGGCACCCGCCGATGTCCCGCCTGCCGCCGCTGCTCCTCCTCTGCGTCCTCCCCTTCGCCTCCGCCGCAGCGGAGGCCGACAAGCCCTCGCGCGCCGACCTCCAACGGGTGCTGGAGCGACACGGGCGCTCGGTGGTGCACGTCAAGGGGCCTCGGAACGCGGGACCCGGCGTCTTCGTGGGGTCCGCGGGGCAGATCCTCACGTCCGTCACTCCCGTGGGAGCCCGCTTCACCGGCCTGAATGCCGCCACGGTGGAGCACGACGGAAAGACGCTGCCCGCCCGCGTGGTGATGGCCAGCCAGGAACTCCAGGTGGCGGTGCTCGCCGCTCCGGATGGCGCGTACCCGGCGGCGCCCGTGAAGGTGCTTCGGGACGGCGACAGCCTTGACGGCCGCTGGCTGGTGGGCGTCCTCCCCGCCAAGAAGGGCCAGCCCGCGCGCCCCGTGCCGGCGCGAGCCCGGGCGACCCAGGCCCCCTTCTATGACGTCCCCCTGGCCCTGCCCGCGGGCAGCCCCGTCTTCGACGCGGAGGGGCGGCTGGTGGCGGTGGTGGTGAAGAAGCACCGTCGCGGCTGCCGGGTGCTTCCGCTGAGCGCCGTGAAGGTGGAGCTGGCGTCGGTGGACCTGCCATGACCCAGGCCGTGACGACGCCCTGGCGACCGAACGCCGTGCAGGAAGCGGTGGGATTGTGGGCGGTGGGCTTCCTGTCCATCGTCGCCGCGTTCCTCCTGTTTGGCGGCACCAGCATCCCCAAGCTGGTCGCGACCGTGGGCTTCCTCTACCTGCCGCTCATCCCCATGCGCTGGCGGGACGAGGACTACGGGGACTACGGCCTGTCGCTGCGCGCGTGGCGCGAGGACCTGCGCCTGTTCCTGCTGCTGTCCGCGGTGGTGGGTCCCCTCTTCTTCCTGGGTTTCGCCGCGTTCGTGGAGGTGCTCCCCCACCTGCCCCCGGCGCTGGCCAAGCACCTCACTCCGCTGATGGGCGAGGCCCGCTTCCAGCCCCGCCTGCCCCCGCGCTTCGGCGAGTGGTTCATCGACCAGCTCTTCGTCGTCGCGCTGCCGGAGGAGTTCTTCTACCGGGGCTACCTCCAGACGCGGCTGCGCGACGCCTGGCCCCAGGGCCGCAAGTTCCTGGGGGGCCGGCTGGGCCCCGCCTTCTGGCTGACGGCGCTGCTGTTCGCCCTGGGCCACCTGGCCATCTTCCAGGCGTGGCGGCTGTCCGTGTTCTTCCCAGCGCTGATCTTCGGCTGGATGCGGGAGCGCACCGGCACCGTCATCGGCGCCGCCCTGTTTCACGCGGCTTGCAACCTCTATGTGCGGTTTCTCGAGGTTTCTTTTTTCGGCTGATTTCTGCCGAGTTTCGCCGCGCCTCCCACTCCGTGCAGCAGCACCGAGCACACCACCCGTGAAAAACGGGCGAATTTACGCGTCCGTAACCTGATTTCAACGGAACCGCGACAGGGTTTTACTTGCCTTTCGAGAATCGCTTATTGCTTTGAAAATATTGCAAGAAACTCTGCGCCACACTGCGGCGATAACTCTTCAACCCCCTTGCACTGAGTTCGAGACCCCCAATGACGATTCGCCGCACCGAAGGTCCGAAGCCCACGATTCGCTCCACTGCTGCTTCCGAGGCTCAGTCGAAGACGGCCGCCAAGCCCGCGACCATCGCCCCGAACATCATCAAGGACGGGTTCGGCCCCGCGGCCAAGACGTCGGACCTGGCGCGCGCGGAGAAGACGCTGAAGCCGCTGCCGCCTCCCGTGGGCCGGCTCTCCCTGGACAGCCGCGAGGCGCAGACCGCCATCCAGACGTCGCTGGCGCACCTGGCCCCCTCCACCCAGACCTCCATCCGCAACCCCGGCATCATCGGCGGCGTGCAGTTCCCGGCGTACACGCCGAAGAGCGTGGAGCGTGACTCGCTGGGCATGACGCACGTGCGTCTGGACCGCCAGCACGAGGGCGTGAAGGTCTTCGGCGAGCAGGTCGTCACGCACCTCGACGCCGACGGCAAGGTCAAGAGCACCACCGGCGACCAGTCTGAGATCCCGGCCGGCCTGGGCAAGGAGAAGCCCAAGGTGTCGCACAGCCAGGCGCTGGACATCGCGATGAAGGCGTTCGACGGCAAGCCGGACCGCCAGCCGAACTCCGAGCGCGTCATCTACAAGGACATCTCCGGTGAGTACCACTCCGCCTACCGGGTGGAAGTCACCAACGTGGATGGCACCGACAATCCGCGCAAGATGAACTACCTGGTGGACGCCAACACCGGGAAGCTCTTCGAGCAGTTCAACACCATTGACGGCTTCGCCCGCCAGCACGGCGCCGCGCACGGCCACAGCCACGCCCACGGCGCGGACCACGCCGACCACGCCCACGGCGCCGACCACGCGCACGGCGCTGCCGCGACGGCTTCCGAGATCAAGGCCTCGGCCACGCCGAAGGCGGAGATCGCCGACCTGGCCACCGTCACGTCGAAGATCAACGTGACCCAGGACGGCACCGTGGACCAGCTGAAGCTGGACCTGGACATCGACCACACGTTCAAGGGCGACCTGTCGGTCACGCTCACCAGCCCCTCCGGCAAGTCGGAGACGGTGCACAACCGCAAGGGTGGCAGCGCGGACCACATCAAGGGCAGCTTCGACCTGAGCGCCTTCGCGGGCGAGTCCGCGAAGGGCGAGTGGACGCTGTCGGTGAAGGACAACGCGCGCCGCGACACGGGCACGCTGAACAGCTGGGGCCTGACCATCACCCCGAAGGCCGTTGAGCCCAACGAGCCCGGTCCCGGCGAGAAGATCGCGGACGACACGTCCATGTACAGCGGCAAGGTCGCGCTGGAAACGAAGAAGCAGGCGGACGGCACGTACACGCTCGAGGACGGCACGCGCGGCAAGGGCGTGGCGACCTACGACGCGATGAACCGCGAGCGCGCCAGCGGCCAGACGCCCATCAAGGACAACAACGACGTCTGGGGCGAGGCCACGGACCCGGAGCGCAACAAGGCCGCGGTGGACGCGCACTACGGCGGCCAGATGATGTACGACTACATGAAGGACATCCTCGGCCGTGACTCCATCGACGGCGCGGGTGAGAAGCTGGTGTCCTACGTCCACGTCAGCAACAACTACGTGAACGCGTACTGGGACGGCGAGAAGATGAGCTACGGCGATGGCGACGGCCGCAACTCCGGTCCGCTCACCGCGCTGGACATCGCGGGCCATGAGATTGCCCACGGCCTCACCGAGCGCACCGCCGGCCTCATCTACCGCGGCGAGTCCGGTGGTCTGAACGAGGCGATGAGCGACATCATGGGCGCTGGCCTCGAGTGGTACGCGTCCCAGAAGAACCCCGACGTGAAGTTCAACTGGACGGTGGGCGAGACGGCCTGGACGCCGAAGGACGGCGACCCCACCGACGGCCTGCGCTACATGGACGATCCGACGAAGGACAACTACTCGGTCGACAACTACAAGAACTACCCGAAGCAGACCGAGGTGCACGGCTCCAGCGGCATCGCGAACAACGCCTTCTACCTGCTGGCCAACGGCGGAACCAACCGCACGTCCGGCATCGAGGTGAAGGACGCCATCGGCATGGAGAAGGGCCTGAAGATCTACTACCGCGCCCTGGCCCACTACATGACGCCGAGCACCACGTTCGCCCAGGCCCGCACCGCGACCATCAACGCGGCCACGGACCTCTACGGCGCGGACTCCGTGGAAGTGGCGAAGGTCAAGGAGAGCTGGACCGCCGTCGGCGTGAACTAGTCCTCCCGCTTCACTGAAGCCCCCCGAGCCCGGCCCGGCCCGCGACACACCGCGGACTGGCGCCGGGCTTCGGCTTTCCAGCGGCCGCTCAGGCCGGCGACTCCCCTATTTCGGTGACGGGCGTCGTGGCCGGCACGCCCTCCACCAGCAACATGATGGAGTGCGCGCTTTCGTGACGGAGCGCCTTGGCGGCGGCGTATTCCGGGGATGCCCACCAGGCCCTGGCGAGCTCCACGCTGGGGAACTCCAGCAGGACGAAGCGCGGGGGCTGCCAGGTGCCTTCCAGGGCCTGGGTGGGGCCCCCCTTGACGAGGTAGCGGCCCCCGTAGGGCTTGAGCGACGGAGGCGCGAGCTGCTTGTACCGCTCGTAGGTCTGCGCGTCGTGCACCGAGACCTCGACCAGGACGTAAGCAGGCATGGGCGCTCCTCGCGGCGGCTCAGAACTCGTATCGGAAGACGACGGGCGCTCCCTGCGTTCGATGCCTGGGGAACGTCCAGGCGCCTATCTTCTGCTGCATGCAACGCACGAGCGACGTGCCTCGCAGCCACGGCGTCTCGGTGGTGATGGACTCCACCTTCCCGCTCGGAAGGACGCTCAAGCGCAGGACTGCCCGGTCCCCCTCCCGCGGCGGCGCGGACTGCTCCCGGGCACACGCCGCGAGCTCCGAACGCCGGGCATGCACCACCGCGAAGACGGTGGCCGGTCGAGCGACTCGCGCGGCGCCGTCGGGTCGGGCGGAACATAGACGGTCGGCTTGTGGTGCTTGGTGGCGTTGGGCCCTGGGCCGGAGAGCATGCGGTCGAAGTCCGCGTCGGGCCCCAGGTCGTCCTCCGAGCTGCCAGCCGTCGCGGCTTCGGCCACCGTCGTGGCGGGCCGCCTGGCGGGCTCCGGCTCCGGAGCAGGCGCCACGGAGTGCTTCCCGATGACGAAGGCCACGGCGACGTCTCGCGAGGAGAGGCTGCCCGTGGGCCGCTCGAAGACGCGCTCTTCCGGTGACGGCCGTCCGCCGCCGGTCGCGGCGCGCGCCGTGCTCTCCGTGCCGGTCAGCTCCGGCACGCGGCCTCCGCGCTCGACCGAGGCGGCCGAGAGCGAGGGCGTCGATGGGCGTGTGGGCTCCTGCACCGGGCTCGGGTCGCGCGCGCTCTCCGCGGCCGACGTCGCGACGCCCGCGCCGCGGAAGCCAGGGCCCGCGCTGCCCGTGCCGCCCGCTGACGTGGAGGTACCCGTTGCCGCGCCGCCCTGGCTCGCGGCCACGACCGCGTCCGGCGTGGGCGCGGCGGCCACCGGCTGTTCGGCGGGCGGCGGCGCACCGGGGCCACGCGTCGTGTCCACGGCCTCACCGGGGCTCGCGGCACCACGGCCGCCCCCAACACCCAGGACGCTCAGCGCCAGGGCCACCGACACCCCGCCGATGGCGCCACCCGCCAGGATGAAACCCAGCCGGCGCTTGCGACGCGCGCGTTCCTCAGGGGACGGCGACGCGAGCACCGCGTGGGTTCCCACGGGCTCCGCCACGGGCATCGGGTCCGACGCCGGGGCTCCGTACGCGGAGAAGTCACTCGCGGCCGGCGCGGTAACAGGTTCCGGTGCGAGCGTCGCGACCACAGCTTCTGGAGCAGGCCCGACGACAACGCCCGCGGCCGGAACCCCTGGGGCCTCCACAGAATGGGGTGCGTCGGACGCCTGCGTCTGCGGCAAGGCGACAGCACTCACCGCGGGAGTGGCCACGACGGCGGCGGGAGCAATGGCCGCGAAGGGGGCACCACCGTGTCTGGTGCGTTCAGGCTCACCCGCTCCGTGGTGGCCTCGGACACGTCCACCGCGCGCGCGGCCTGGGGCATGAAGGCCCCGGACGCTTCCGGTGGAATGGGCGGAGGTCCCGCGGGCACGGCTGGCGGCAGCAGCGCGGAGGCGAGCTCTGGGATGTGCCCCAGGGGCAGCCACTCACTGAACCCCTCGCGCCAGCACAGGGAATCAAAGCCCAGAAAGCCCCGCTCCACGTGGGCCTTCAGGTCCGCGAGGTCGTGAGGACCGTAGGCCGCGCCGCCCGTGACGAAGTACCAGGCATGCTTCACGACAGGCGCGGCTTCCTTCGGCGGCGCCTCCTCCTCGCCCAAGGTGGACGCCCGTGAACGGCCCGCGCCCCGGTGCAGTCGCTCCGACTGCGCGGCCTCGCGGTAGCGCGGCTGCGCGCTGGGCCGGGCACGCAGGCTCTTGTCCGTGCGCAGCTGGCCCACGATGGCGTCCAGCTCTGCATCCGACACGCCGTCCAGCACGGGCGAATCGCCCTCGTCAGGGCGCTCTGGGGCCACCTCCCGGGCGTTTCCCGGGTTGGCGTTGTCTTCCCCTGAGTTGCCGGCCATCGACCCGCTCCTTGATTCCATCCGGTCCCGATTAAGCCGCACCATCAGACCTCACCCAATGGAATGCCACCACGGCGATTCGTCAATGGCGAGCATCTGCGCGGAGGTGGACACAGCCCCCACGTGGGACGGAGCCCTAGCGTAGTTCCCATGCCCCACTTTCGTACAATGTCCCGACTGTGCGGGATGGACACACAGTCGTCGACGCGCCACGCGTGGGAGCGAGAGCAGTGCCCGCACACCTCGCGGCACGTGCCGGCACACCCAATCCCCGGGCGATCAAACGGGAGCGGTGGGCGACCGCGAGCCTCACAGCCACACCTCGAAGTCCACCTGCGTGCCCTTCGGGCCGGTGCGCACATCGAAGCGGTCCGCCAATCGCTTCACGCTCAACAAGCCCAGGCCCATCCCCGTCTTGCTCTGGTACGTCCCCGACAGCACGCGCTCCAGGTCCGGGATGCCTTGCCCGGAGTCCTCGGCGCTGACACGCAGCAGCCGCTTGGGCGCCAGCTGCGGCGCGAGTTGGATGGTGCCGCCTCCGGCATACGAAATCTGGTTGCGCGCCAGCTCACTCACCGCCGTGGCCACCTTCTGGCACTCGTAGCCGCGCCCGCCCAGGGACTCGCACAGCATCCGGGCGGCGAGCCGCGCGTGGCTGGCGTCCGCTTCCGTACGCACCAGATAGGTGGTCGCCCGAACCTCCGCCGAGGCGGAAGTGGCCGTGCCCTCCGGCCCCTCAGAGGGCGCGAGCTGCGCGCGAAGCTGCGCCATCATCTGCGGCCGGCGACAAGGGTCCACGAATTGGCGGGTGGCGAGTTCCAGCGCCTCGATGAGGCGCGACAGGTCCTCCGTGGTCGCCGTGTCCAGGGACAGCCGGAGGGACTCCACGGTGCCTCGCAGCGCCAACCGCGCCGCCGTCTCCGACATGAACTGCTGCAAGACGCGCAACAGCGCCGAGCACACCCAACCACCGCTCACCCTCGCCTCCTTTTCGCCTGGACCACCCGCTTGCGCGCCAGCACCTCGAACCCTCCACCTTCGCGGTTGGCCACCTGGACATCGTCGGTGAGCCGTCGCACCGCGGCCCCGCCTTCGCCCAGGCTGTCTCCGGGCAGCGGGCTCGGACGCCCTTCCCTGCCCGCGAAGAACCGGGATGGGTCCTCCATGCCGGGGCCGCGGTCGCGGGAGCGGATGAAGAGCCACTCCGCCTCGAGCCACAGCTCCACCCAGCCCCGGCCCCCGCGTGGCGCACCAGGTTGGTGGCCAGCTCGCTCACCACCACCGCCACCTCGGCGCTGGCTTGCGCCGTCAGGCCATGCTCACGGGCGTAGCGGCGGCTCAACGCGGCGGCGACCGCCGCATCCGACCTCAAGCGGATCTCGATGCTGAACATCGGCTCAACTTCTGAGAGCATGGGAGACACAAGCACCGAAAATCCAGTGAGCCTTCAACATTTCAATGAAGCATCCTCAATGGAAGCATTTCCCCTCCGGGGATGTAAAGCGGCTCGCAGTCATCCTGGACCCGGAGCGCCCATCTCGGGAAAGCCTGGGTGTGAATGAGGGGTATTCGTGAAGCGCGGTCGGGAGTTCAGCGCTTCATGGCGGGACCGCCGGGACTTCCACGAGGCGGCGCCGAGGTCCGCATCCGATTCGGGAGCGGCCTCCAGGCGCCTGCCTCGCGTACGTCGCTCACGTGCCGGACAGCTCGTGCATCTGCAGATCCGGCCCCACCGCCAGCGTGTGGCCATGAGCCAGCTCCACCCATCCCGTGGTGCGCTTGAGCGCGCTGGCCACCACGACCGTGCGGCGGCGGCGGTGCGCTCCCACCGCGGGCTGCGTATCGGGTGTCGAGGGCGTCACCTCGCACAACTCGCATTCGGCCGCCCCCTCCAGCCGCGTGCAGTACAAGGGATGCTCGCCGTACCGGGTCGCCGCCAGGAGGATGCCGTTGGTGGCCACCAGGTTGAGCGTGGGCGTGCGTGCCACGCCGGCCTGGGCCGCGGCCTGAACCACCTCGCGCGCCGTGTCCGCCAGCACGCGTCCAGCGACCTCGGCCTCCAGCCGTGGATCCTCCGTGCGGCCCAGGTCGCGCAGGCGCCTGAGGAAGACGGCGAACAGCAGCTCCCCTTCGGTTCCACCGCGCACCTGACGCCGCAGGTGGTCCGGCAGCGACGCCAGCAACGGGGCACGAAGCAGCTCGAAGCCCTGTACGCCGCCATGAAGGGCGAACAACCAGCGCCGGGAGCGGAAGGGCTGCGTATTCTCCTCCAGCGACAAGCCCACGGGCAGTTGGCCGGCGTGGAACAGCAGCGCCTCCGACTCATGCGGGGGCACGAGCGAGTCCAGGGACAGTGCCTCGCTACTGGAGAAGCGCCGCAACAGGACCTCCTCCTGGGCGTAGGCTCCCACCCCCACGGCGTTCGCCCTCGGCTCTCCCTGGAGCAGGACCTGGCCTTGGAGGCGGTGCAGCTCACAGCGCAGCAGGTTCGGGTCGGACGTCAGAGCGGCGAGGATGACGGACATGGATGAGTAAACCCCCTTCGCCATGAGAGATAATGGCCTCGGAGCGCCCCCTCAAGCCAGTGGGCGTGCTCCCTTGCACCCTCGCTAAGCCCTTGAAATGGCTGGGCTTTATTGACACGGGAACGTTGACACCCGCTTCTGGGGGTGCCTAACCTCCGTGCCCTTCACCGACGGACCTCTGCTGAAGGTCTTCACCGGAGATGGAATGGCGGACGACATCGCAATCGGCATCGACCTGGGCACGTCATTCTCATGCGTGGCGGTGGTCCAGGACGGCCAGCCCACCGTCATCCCCAATGAGTGGGGAGAGACGACTCACGCCTCCTGCGTCTCGTTCCTCGAGGATGGCTCGGTCCTGGTCGGTAACGCGGCCAAGAAGAACATCATCACCAACCCCGAGCAGACCGTCTATTCCGCCAAGCGCCTCATCGGCCGCTACTACTTCTCCGACGAGGTGAAGAAGGCGCAGGCGGTGATGCCGTACCGCATCGTGGAGGGCGACAACAACTCGGTGCGCATCGCGATGAACGAGCACTCCTATTCGCTCCCGGAGATCAGCGCGCTGGTGCTCAAGGAGTTGAAGGCGGTGGCGGAGACGTACCTGGGCCAGGAGGTGACCAAGGCCGTGGTCACCGTGCCCGCGTACTTCAACGACAACCAGCGCCAGGCCACCAAGGACGCGGGCCGCATCGCCGGCATGGAGGTGCTGCGCATCCTCAACGAGCCCACCGCCGCGGCGCTCGCATACGGCTTCGGGCGCGACGTCAACCAGCGCGTGGTGGTCTACGACCTCGGCGGCGGCACCTTCGACGTCTCCATCCTGGAGATTGGCAAGGACGTCTTCGAGGTGCTGGCCACCGCGGGCGACACGTACCTGGGCGGCGACGACTTCGACGACCGCATCATGACGTGGCTGGCGGATGACTTCCTGGCCCGTACGCGCCTGGACGTGCGGCAGAACAAGTTCTGCCTGCAGATGCTCAAGGAGGCCGCGGAGAAGGCGAAAATCGACGTGGGCCAGACGGGCTCCGCGGAGATTCTCTGCCAGGGCATCTGCCAGGACGCGGACGGCAACGTCATGGACCTGCGTGGGCAGCTCAACCAGGACCAGTTCAACCGCATGGTGATGGACCTGGTGCAGCGCACCTTCAAGGTGTGTGACGAGGCGCTGCAGAGCGCGCGCCTGACGGCCGCCGACATCGACGCGGTCATCCTCGTGGGCGGGCCGACGCGGCTGCCCATCATCCGCAATTCGGTGAAGCACTACTTCCAGAAGGAACCGCTGGAAGGCATCAACCCGGACCAGGTCGTGGCCATGGGCGCGGCGCTCCAGTCGCACGCGCTGCTGGACAGCAAGACGCAGACGTTCCTGGTGGACGTCACGCCGCTGTCGCTGCGCATCGGCACGGTGGGTGGGTACACCGAGAAGATCATCGACAAGAACACGCCGGTTCCCATCGACCGCTCGAAGACGTTCACCACCAGCCGCGACGGCCAGGAGAAGGTGAAGATTCGCGTGTACCAGGGCGAGTCCAACCGCGCCGACGAGTGCGAGATGCTCGGCGAGTTCGAGTTCGCGGGCTTCCGCATCGGCTACCGCGGCGAGGTGAAGATCGAGGTCACCTTCGAAATCAACACGGATGGCCTGGTGCACGTGTCCGCGTGCGACACGGCGACGGGTCAGAAGACGTCGACCTCCATCACCCTGTCCTCCGGCATGAGCGAGGCCGATATCCAGCAGTCCATCCAGGCAAACCGGAACATCCGGCTTGCTGGCCACAACAGCGACGACCTGCCCGCCGCGGCGCAGTAAGGCCGCGACTCGACCACGCCGATGTCCGAGCCTTCAGACCCCAGCGCCGGCAAACCGCCGGGAGCCACGCCCGGGACACCGGCCACGCCCGCCCGGCCCGCAGTCCCGCGCGTGACGGCCGCCGTCCCCGGCCCCGTCGCGCCCGGGACGATTCCGTCGTCGCCCGCCGCCAGCGCGCCGACTCCGCCGCCTAGGCCCCAGGGAACACCTGTCGCACGTCCCACCGGCGTGATGCCCCCGGTGCCGCCCCGGGCCACGACGACGGGGATTCCCACGGTGCGGACAGGCGCTGGAGAGGGTGCGCCTTCCCCGCCTGGACGTGCGACGGCGCCGGGTGCGAGTCCCGCGGCGGCGCCGGCACGTCCGGCGTCGGGTTCGGTGCCGTCCGTGCCGGGTTCGGGGAGTGCGCCGCGAGGCACGCCCACGACGCTGCCTGCGATTCCTGCCGTGGGTGCCGCGACGAGCCCCGCCGCGAGGCAGCCGGCAGGTGGCGCAGTGCCGGGGCAACGCAGTGCTGCTGGAGATGCGCCATCCGCTGCGGTCGCCACGACGCCGGTGCCGCGCCCGGCGGGAGCTGGCACAGGGACCTCGGTGTCCGCGCCGGGTACGGCGGCTGGCGCGAGTGCAACGGGTGCTGACGCTCGGACACCCGTGCCACGTTCGGCGCTCGCGAACCCTGGCGTGCAGGCGCCCACGGCTCCGCAGGGCACCAGCGGAGCTGACGCCCGGACACCCGCGCCTCGCCCGGCCGCCGGAGCAGCGGAGGCTGCCACGCCCGTACCGCGTCCGCCTACCGGTGCAGCGGGAGCCGCCACGCCCGTACCGCGTCCGCTTACCGGTGCAGCGGGAGCCGCCACGCCCGTACCGCGTCCGCTTACCGGTGCAGCGGGAGCCGCCACGCCCGTACCGCGTCCTCCTGCCGATGCAGCGGGGGCCGCTACGCCCGTACCGCGTCCGCCTACCGATGCAGCCGGGGCCGCTACGCCCGTACCGCGTCCGCCTACCGGAGCAGCGGGAGCCGCCCCCTCGTACCGAGCCAGGTGACGGGCGCAGGCGCCAACACACCTGTCCCCCGCGTGCCCCCCGCGGGCACCACCACGCCCGCTTCGCGACCGGCACCGGCCTCCCCCGCCGCTGGCGCGAGTACGCCCGTGCCACGCGTCGCGACGGCTGGCGCCACTGCCACTGGAGCCAACACGTCCGCCCCGCGCCAGGCTCGAGTCCCCATGCGGCGGGAGCACCGACGCCCGCGCCTCGCCCGGCCGGTGGAGGAAACACGCCTCCTCCGCGCCCGGCCGGTGCAGTTCCTCCGGCGCAGCGTCCCACCATGGGCGCAATTCCCGCCGTTGCCCCTGCCATCGCGCCCGTGGGAGCAACAGCGTCGCCAAGCTCGGCGGGTGTCGTTCCCCCCATCGCTCCCGTGGGGGCCTCCGCTCCACTCGCGGGCGCAGTGCCCTCCATCGCCCCCGTGGGCGCGCCGGCTGCGCCCTCATCGACAGGCGTCGTCCCCTCCGTGGCCCCGGTAGCGCCCCGCGCTCCGGCCCAGACGAGGGCTGTCCCGACAGTCGCCCCGGCAATCCCCGCAGCCGCGCCGCAGGCAGGCGCCGTGCCTTCCGCACCGGCGCGCTCCCAAGGAACAGCACCGACGTCGAGGCCGCCTCCCGTACTCGCGTTGGGACAGGTTGTCCCTCCCGTGGCGCCCTCCACGGCCCCACAGCAGAAGCCCGGTGCCCGGCCCACCATGTCCCTCCCAGCGCTGGTGCCCGCCGGCGCCACGCCGCCGCGCCCTCCCCCGTCCGTGGCGCCCGCCGTCCCGGGCATCGCACCGCTGACGCCGGCCCCACGCGCTCCATCCGGCGCGGTGCCCTCGATTCCTTCCGTGGCGCCCATCGTCCCGCCCGTCGCCCCTGCCGCGGCCACGGCGGTCACGCCACCGCCAACGCATGCTGCGTCAACGGACCTGGGCCTGGACATCCAGCAGCTCGCCGACCTGGAATCGCGCTGCGCGAAGCTGGACCAGCTCGACTACTTCGAAGTGCTCATGCTGGAGAGGACCGCCACCCCCGCGGACATCAAGCGCGCCTTCTACCGGGAGAGCCGCACCTACCACCCGGACCGCTTCTTCCACGTGGACTCCAAGGAGCTGAAGGAGCGCATCAACGAGCTCTACAAGCGCGTCACCGAGGCCTACTACGTCCTGCGCGACGACACGAAGCGCAAGAAGTACGTCGTCGACGTGACGGGCCCCGAGCGCGCCCAGAAGCTGCGCTTCACCGAAGCCTCCGAAGCGGAGACCAAGGCCGCCGCCAAGAAGGAGCAGGAAGAGCAGATCGGCACCCACCCCAAGGGACGCCAGTTCTTCCAGCAGGCGCAGAAGGACGCGGACGCCGGCAACTGGTCCGCCGCCGAGCGGAACCTGAAGATGGCGCTCACCTATGAGCCCTCCAACGCCCGCTACAAGGAGCGGCTGGCGGAGGTCCAGAAGCAGTCCCAGGACGAGGCTCGCGACAAGGGCGGCTCGTTCAAGATCCGCTGACGGCGGCGGCGCCCATGGTCATCGACCTCATCATCCTCGGACTGGTGCTGTTCTTCGCCATGATCGGCGCCATCACCGGGGCGTCGCGCCAGGTCGCCAACGTGGTGGGCCTGGCGGTGGGCTACTTCGCCTCGCGCCGCCTGGGTCCCGTGGTGGCCCCACACCTGGCCGAGGCCCTGGGCAGTCCGCTCTTCCTGGGCGCCATCGTGGGCACGGTGCTCCTGTTCATCTGCACGTGGCTCGCTGTGCGCTACGCCCTGGGCGCGCTGCTGCTGCGCATCCTCTCCACCGGTCAGCACCATGAGAACCGGGGCGTGGACCGCTTCCTCGGCTTCGTATTGGGCGGCGCGAAGATGGGCATCATCGCCTGGGTCGTCCTCAGCGCCATCGCCTTCTTCGAACAGCACGTCGTCATCGCGGGCCGCCGCGTGGGCCTGTCCCCGAAGGAGTCGCTCTCCATCGAGGTCGCCCGCCGCTACAACCTCTTCGAGATGACGCAGTTCGCCCCGGTGAAGAACCTGGTGGAGGTCGCCAAGGCCGCCAGTGATCCGAAGCGCGCGGGTCGGCTCCAGGACGACCCGGCCTACAAGGCCCTGCGCAAGGACCCTCGCTTCCAGCGCCTGCTGCAGGACCCGAAGCTGAAGCAGGCCCTGGCGCGAGGAGACACCGCCGCGCTGCTGCGCCACGACGGTGTGCTCCAGCTCATCCAGGACCCGGACGTGGCGGCCCGGCTGGGCGCCGCGGCCCGCGCCTCCGAGCGCGAGCCCTGACTCACACGTCCAGCTGCGTCGAATCCAGCCCCCGCAGCCGCTCTCGCACGAAGCCCGCGTCCACCGTCACCTGGCGCCGCCGCCGCTCGGGCGCCTCGAACATGATGTCCGCCATGACGTGCTCCAGGATGGACCGCAATCCTCGAGCCCCCAGCCCGCGCTCCACGGAATAGCGCACCACCTCGCGCAGGCCCGGGTCGGCGAAGTCCACCTCCAGGTCGTCCATGGACAGCAGCTCGCGGAACTCGCGCACGATGGAGTCCGGCGGCTCGGTGAGCACGCGCATCAGGTCCTCCTCGCCCAGCCGCTCCAACTGCACCACCACCGGCAGGCGGCCGAGGAACTCCGCCAGCATGCCGAAGTCCGTCAGCTGGCGGGTGCTGATGCGCTTCTGGCTGCGCGTCGCCGAGTCTTCCGCGCCAAAGCCCATGGCGCGGCTCCCTTCATCTCCGGAGTCGTGCAAGTCACTGAACGTGCCCGCGCAAATGAAGAGGATGTCGCGCGTGTCCACCTGCACGAAGTCGCTCTTGTTCCAGGCCTGGGTGACGTTGAGGGGCACGTACACCTCGCGGCCCTCCAGCAGCTTCAGCAGCGACTGCTGGACCCCCTCGCCGCCGATGTCGCGGCTGCCCGCGCCGTTGCGGGCGCCCTGGGAGCGGCGGGCAATCTTGTCCACCTCGTCGATGAAGATGATGCCCCGCTGGGTGTCCTCCACGGAGTGGTTCGCCTTGAAGAGGAGGTCGGAGATCATCACCTCCACGTCCTTCCCGTAGTAGCCGGCCTCCGTGTACTCGGTGGCGTCCACGGTGGTGAACGGCACGTGGAGGATGTCCGCCAGATTGCGGGCGATGTGCGTCTTGCCGCTCCCGGTGGGTCCCATCAGCAAGATGTTGGATTTCTTGATGAGCGACGTCCGGCGCAGCCTTCGCGCCAGCAGCCGCTTGAGGTGATTGTGGGCCGCAATGGCCACCGCGCGCTTGGCCCCGTCCTGGCCGATGACGAAGCGATCCAGCCGCTCGTAGATTTCCCGCGGGGTCAGCAGCGCCTCTTCCCTGCGTGCGGACGACTCCATGTACCCTCCCCTTGTTTCCACGCGTCCCTCATGACTCACGGGAAAAGGGTAGGAATTGAATGGAGGGTCGGCCCGCGGGAGGAGGAGCACCGGGCGGCCGCCCCGCCAGCCTGCCTGCCCTCCGCACAAGCGGCTGTTGAATACCGAGGGGCTTTCCGATAGTTCCCGCGC
The DNA here is from genome assembly GCF_032612255.1 of Myxococcus sp. MxC21-1. Taxonomy (NCBI): domain Bacteria; kingdom Pseudomonadati; phylum Myxococcota; class Myxococcia; order Myxococcales; family Myxococcaceae; genus Myxococcus; species Myxococcus sp. MxC21-1. The sequence goes on along the minus strand of NZ_CP123278.1, from coordinate 3,095,209 downwards.
GATTCCTGTGATCGTCCGTTGTTCACGGGAGTCCACCCCATCTACCCCCGGGAGCCTCGAGACGCCGATGCCCGTAAACGCCCCTCCCCACCGCTGGACCCTTGCCGACGCGCACGAGCTGTACGGAATCCGGAACTGGGGCAACCCCTACTTCGGCATCAATGAGAAGGGCCATGTCATCGTCCACCCGGACGGTCCCCAGGCCCCGAACATGGACCTGAAGGAGCTGGTCGACGAAGTGCGCCGCCGGGGCATCGGCCTGCCGCTGCTCATCCGCTTCACGGACGTGCTGCGCCACCGCGTGGTCCACCTGAACGAGGCCTTCCGCAAGGCCATGAACGATCAGGGGTTCAAGGGCGGCTACCGCGGCGTGTACCCCATCAAGGTGAACCAGCACCGCTACGTGGTGGAGACCCTCATCGAGGCGGGCAAGGGCTACAACTACGGGCTGGAGGCCGGCAGCAAGCCGGAGCTGCTCGCGGTGATGGCGCTGCTGGAGAACGAGAACGCGCTCGTCATCTGCAACGGCTACAAGGATGAGGAGTACATCGAGACGGCGCTCTTCTACTCGCGCCTGGGCCGCAACGTCATCCTGGTGGTGGAGAAGCCCAGCGAGCTGCCGCTCATCGCGGAGGTCGCCCGGCGCACGGGCATCGCCCCCCGGCTGGGCATTCGCGTGAAGCTGTCCACGCGCGGCGCCGGCAAGTGGGAGGCCAGCGGCGGCGACCGCTCCAAGTTCGGCCTGACCTCCTCCGAGCTGATGAACTGCATCAGCTTCATGAAGGACGCGGGCCTGCTCAACTCCTTCGAGTTGCTGCACTTCCACCTGGGCAGCCAGATCTCCAACATCCGCAACGTGAAGAACGCGCTGCGTGAGGTGGGCTGCTTCTACGTGGAGGTGGCCCGTCAGGGCGCGCCGCTGAAGTACCTGGACGTGGGCGGCGGCCTGGGCGTGGACTACGACGGCTCCCAGACGAACTTCGCCTCTTCCATGAACTACACCACGGAGGAGTACGCCAACGACGTGGTGTTCGGCGTCATGGAGGCCTGCGACCGGGCCGGCGTGCCGCACCCCACGCTGGTGTCGGAGTCCGGCCGCGCCGTGGTGGCGCACCACGCGGTGCTGGTGGTGGACGTGCTGGGCACCAGTGAGTTCGACCCGGCGCCGGTCCCCGAGAAGGTGGACGAGAAGGCGCCCTCCGTGGTGCGCAACCTCTGGTCCACCTACCGCGAGGTCACCAACAAGAACCTGCTGGAGGCGTGGCACGACGTGCAGGACGCCAAGGAGGAGAGCCTCACCCTCTTCTCGCTGGGCCACCTGTCGCTGGAGCAGCGCGTGGCGGCGGAGAACATCTACTGGGCCACCTGCCACAAGATCATGCGCATCGCGCGTGAGCAGGGCGAGATTCCCGAGGAGCTGGACTCCCTGGAGAAGGCGCTCAACGACACGTACTTCTGCAACTTCTCCGTGTTCCAGTCGCTGCCGGACTCGTGGGCCATCGACCAGCTCTTCCCGATGATGCCCATCCACCGGCTGGCGGAGAAGCCGACGCGCCGCGCGACGCTGGCGGACATCACCTGCGACTCGGACGGGAAGATCGAGCACTTCATCGACAAGCGCGAGGTGAAGGACGCCCTCGAGCTGCACGCGCTCAACGATGACGACTACTACCTGGGCATCTTCATGGTGGGCGCCTACCAGGAGATCCTCGGCGACCTCCACAACCTGTTCGGCGACACGCACGCCGTGCAGGTGTCGCTGGGGCCCAACGGGGGCTACCTCATCGACAATGTGGTGGCCGGCGACACGGTGACGGAGGTGCTCAACTACGTCAGCTACACCAAGGACGACCTGGTGGCGAAGCTGCGCAAGTTCACCGAGGCCGCGCTGCGCCAGGGCCGCATCACCCTGGACGAATCGCGCAACCTGCTGCGCATGTACGAGGATGGCCTGTCCGGCTACACGTACCTGGAGCGCGAGGTGGACGCGAGCTTCGGCAGCAGCGCCAGCCAGCTCCGCCTGGTGCCCACGCCGGACGCCTCGGGCGCCCGGCCCACGACGCCGCCCGCCGGCGCTTCGGGAACGTCGGGCACCTGAGCCCCGCGCCAGAATGAAGTCCTCGCCCCCTGTCGCTCGCCGCGGCAGGGGGCTTCTTCATGCCCGGGCGTCAGTCAGTGGCCCGCGACGAGAGGCTCTCCGGTGCCGAAAGGCTGCGGCTCCTCCGCGAAGGCCACGTCGGCCGCCTGGGCCCTCAGGCGCTGGAGCACGGAGCGCTGCGCCTCGCCGCGCTGCACGAGCGACTCGAAGGGAAACACCGCGAGCCGCGCGTCTTTCACCGACACGCGCGCCAGCGTGCGCCAGAGGGACAAGCGGCCCTCCGTGGCCGAGCACAGGCCTTCCAATTCCAGCAGCCGGCTCAAGGGAGAATAGCGCACGAGCGTGCCGTTCAGCTTCAGCCGGCTCACCTTCTCCGCGGCCCACGCGGCGCGCGTCTTCAGCCCATCTCGCTTCAGCTCCAGGGCGTCCATCACCGCTAGCAGCGTGGACTGGTCTTCCTTCAGCTCGGGGATGAGCGTCGCCAGATAGCGGCCCAGCAGGTTGCCGTGGTTCTCCGCCTCCGTGCGGATTGCCAGCTCCAGCCCGCCCACCGAGCCCGCCAGGTGGTCATTGAGGTAGATGCCCAACCGCTTCGCATGCATGCCGTGTCCTCCAGGACGAGCCCCGCAGTCGGGGAGGATGAACACGAAGGGGCCCACCCGCAGTATTCGCGGGCAGGCCCCCTGGAGGGCAAGCGGCCTGGCGTCCTCAGTCCGGATAGCTGAACGTCAGCGGCAGCTTCACGTCCGGGTGGAGGCTGCGGGCCACCGGGCACTCGCGGCCCACCTTCTCCAGTGTGGCCCGGTGCTCGGCGGACAGGCCGGCCGGCATCTGGATGTCCAGCACCAGCTCGGCGATGCGGCGCGGCGGCGGCGACATCCGCTTCTCCACACGGGCGCGCACCTCGCCCAGGGCAATGCCTTCACGCGAGGCGAACAGGTGCATCGTCGTCACCGCGCACGACATCAGCGCCGCGCCCACCAGGTCCGTGGGCGAGAAGCTGCCACCGGTGCCGCCGTTGTCGCGCGGCGCCTCCGTCTGATTCACCGTGCCTGACGGGCCATGGGTGAGCTGCGTCTTGAACTGGGGCTGGCTGACCAGCGTCATCACCACGCCCGTGGCGGGCGTCTGCGGCGGGCTCATGTCGGCGCTCCTCGAAGCAAAAGGGCTCCGCCGACATACCACCCGAACCGCGACAGGGGCCGCTACTTGTTGCGCTTCCGAGCCGCGCCGCCGGACACCTTCGAAGGTGCCTCCGGGACGCGCTCGGGCGCGCCGAGCACCTGGGCCCGAACCTGCTCGGCCGGCAGATGAGCAGTGTCCGCCATGACACAGGACACGAAGGCCATCTCCGCCAGGGCCCGGCGCGCGCGCTGCCGCACCGCGGGGTCCTCCGAGGACAAGACCTCGGTGGCGGATGCCACGTAGCTGCTCGCCAATGACTCGAAAAGGTAGACCCGGTTCTCGATGGTCGTATCGGACTTCTTGCCCATAGGGCCCGGACAGTAGCCACACCCTGGGTGGCGGTGGCACCCCCCATGCCGCAAGTTGGTGTGAAACCCGGCATAGGTCGCGTATGGGAAACATTGCCCCCACACCCTGGAGCCCGCCGTGATTGACCTGCACTCGCACACCACCGCCAGCGACGGTCAATATGCGCCCACGGAGCTGCTGGCGCGGGCCGCCGCCGCCGGGGTGACGGTGTTGGCGATTACCGACCACGACACCGTCGCGGGGTTGGCCGAGGCCGAGGTGGCGGCGCGCGCCCACGGCGTGGAGCTGGTGCCGGGCATCGAAATCTCCGCGTTCATTCATGGACGCGAGTGCCACATCCTGGGGCACTTCCTGAGGCCGGACGACGAGGACATCGCCCGCTTCGCCGACCGGCTCCGACTGGAGCGCGAGCAGCGCATGGAAGCCCTGCTGGAGCGCATGCGGCAGTTGGGCTACCCCGTGCGCATGGAGCACGTCCGGGCGGTGGCCGGCGACGCGCAGTTGGGCCGTCCCCATCTGGCCCGCGTGCTGGTGGACCGCGGCTGGGTGGTGGACGTGAAGGAAGCCTTCGACCGCTTCCTGGGCATGCGCGGCGCAGCCTGGGTGGAGCGCTTCAAGCTGGCGGGCGAGGACGCCATCCGACTCATCCGCAACGCGGGCGGCACGGCCACCCTCGCCCACCCGGGCGCATCGCGCATGGAGCGACTGGAGATCCGCGCGCTCGCCCAGGCGGGACTGGCGGGCCTCGAGGTGCTGCACGAGGACCACAACCCCAGCGTGCGCCAGAAGTATCTCGGCCTGGCCAAGGAGCTGGGCCTGGTCCCCACCGCCGGCAGCGACTTCCACGGCGAGGCCATCTCCGCCGACCACCGGCTGGGCTCCGCCTCCATGCCTCCCGAGCTCTTCGCCCGCCTCAAGTCACGCGCCCAGGCCTGAACCGCCACAGGCGGGCAAAAGTGAAAAGTCCAGGAATTTGTTAGTCTCCGGGCCTCCATGGGGTGCCCGAGCGAGACGACACTGAGCGACTTCCTCGAAGGGGCGCTCCCGGACGCGCACCGCACGCGCGTCCTGGCCCACGTGGAAGGATGTGAGCGCTGCCAGGAGCACCGCCCTGGGCGCCAGTGCGGCGGAGGCCGTGCCCCCGCCCGTCGATGGCCCGCTGGTGGCCACGGGCACCCAGCTCTCACGCTACGTGGTGCAGGAGCGCATTGGCCGGGGCGCCATGGGCGAGGTGTACGCGGCCCATGACCCGGAGCTGGACCGAAGGGTCGCGCTGAAGCTGCTGCGCCCCGAGGGCCGACACCTGGAGGAGCTGCGCTTGCGGCTGCTGCGCGAGGCGCAGGCCCTGGCCCGGCTGGCCCATCCGCACGTCGTCACCGTCTACGACGTGGGCGTCTGCGAGGACTGCGTCTTCCTGGCGCTGGAGTTGGTGGAGGGCGCCTCGCTGGCGGAGTGGCTGGAGGCGCCGCGGCCCTGGCAGGACGTGGTGCGCGTCTTCGTGGACGCGGGCCGGGGACTGGCGGCCGCTCACGCCGCCGGGCTGGTCCACCGCGACTTCAAGCCGGGCAACGTGCTGGTCGGGAAGGATGGGCGCGTGCGGGTGACGGACTTCGGCCTGGCCCGGCCCTCCCACCGGCGAGGCTCGGGCCACGCCGCGCCAGCGAGCCTGGACACGGTGACGGCGCCGGCCTCGCTGGTGGACTCACCGTTGACCCATTCGGGCGCGCTGCTGGGCACGCCCGCGTACATGGCGCCCGAGCAGCTTCAAGGCCACGGCGTGGACGCGCGCTCGGACCAGTTCAGCTTCTGCGTGGCGCTGTACGAAGCGCTCCACGGCGTGCGCCCCTTCGAGGGCCGGACGCTGGAGGCGTTGGGCCAGGCCGCGCGGGAAGGACGCATCCGCGCGCCAGAGCGCGAATCGAAAATCCCGGCCCGCGTGCGGCGCGCGGTGCTGCGGGGTTTGCGAGCCCAGCCGGAAGAGCGCTTCCCATCGATGGAGGCGCTGCTGACCGAGCTGGCCCCCGCGCTGGAAGGCGCCTTGCCTGGATGGGCGCCTCCGCTGCCGTGGCGTGTCTCGTAGGGCTCACCGTGGGCTACGTGGCGGCGCATCGGAGGCAGGCCCGCTGCGAGTTGGAGGCGGAGCGGCTCACCACCATCTGGGGACCGGAGCGTCGCGCGCGAATCCATGCGGCCTTCCTGGCCACGGGCAAGCCCTTCGCCGCCGCCGCGTGGGAAGCCGTCGCCAGCACGCTCGACGGACACGCGGACACGTGGCGCGAGCTGCGCACCGACGCGTGCACGGCCTCGCGCGATGCCCCCCATGCCTCATGGCAGACAGCCGCGTGCCTGGACACGCGGCTGTGGCACCGGCCGCCGTCGTCGACGTGCTGGAGAAGGCGGACGCGCGAACGGTGCAGCACGCGCCGCAGATGGTGGCGTCCCTGGAGGGCGTCTCCGGCTGCCGGGATGCTCCAGAGCTGGCGAACCGGCCGCAGCCTCCGGATGCCCTGCGGCCTCGCGTGGACGCGGCGCGACGCAAGCTGGCCGAGGCACGGGCGTACATGGACGCGGGCAACCACTCCGGCGCGTTGAAGGAGACGACGGCCTTGCTCCAGGACATCCAGGGGCTGGACTACCGCCCGCTGGAGGCAGAGGTCCTCACGCTGCACGGCTATGCCCATGGGCTCGCGGGCAAGCCCAAGGAAGCCGAGGAGCACCTCTACAAGGCGCTCTGGGCCGCCGAGGCGGGCCGCGACGACGAAACCGTGGCCCGTGTCTGGAACCTCCTCCTGTGGGTGGTGGGCGACCAGATGGCGCGCATGGACGAGGCGAACCGGCTGGTGCACCACGCCCGCGCCGCGGTGGAGCGGCTGAGCCGCGAGCGCTTCCCACACATCGCCACCGACCTGCACCTGCGAATGGGCGGCTTGCTCCTGGTGCAGGGCAAGCTGGACGAAGCGGACGCGGAGTTCACCCAGGGGCTGGAGCTGGCGCGGAGGACCGCGGGCCCCTCACGGCCTCGCGTGACGTACTTCCTCACCGGCCTGGGGCGCGTCCGCTCGCGGCAGCTTCGCGCGGAGGAGGCCCTGGCGCTCTACCAGGAGGCGCAGGCCTACGCGTTCCAGGAGCGACAGTGGAGCCCCGAGCACCCGGTGCTCGCGCTCAACCTCAACAACATCGCCACCGAGCTGCTCGCCCTGGGCCGCACGCAAGAAGCGCTCGACACGTTCCAACGCTCGCTGGCGCTGCTGGAGGCCGCGCGCTCCAGGGACCACGCGAGCCTGGCCGCCCCCTCAACAACCGGCCGGCCTGCTGCGCCGCGAGGGGCGCCTGGAGGAAGCCCGGAGCCACTATGAGCGAGCCCTGGCCATCTTCGAGCGCAGCAAGGGGACGGACCACCCCAGCACCGTCACCGCGCTCGGCGGGCTGGGCATGGTGGCCTATGATTCCGACCGACTCGACGAGGCGCTCGCCCACAACCAGCAGGCGCTGGAGCGCATCCAACGCAGCGTGGGCCAGGACTCGCCGCGCCTGGAGATGTCGCTGCGCAACCTGGGCCTCATTCACCTGCGCGCGGGCCGGCCGGCGGTGGCGCGGCGCAACCTGACGCAGGCGCTTGGCCTCCTCCAGAAGGAGAACGGCACCGACAGCGTGGTGGCATGTGGCGTGGTGCGGGACCGGCCCGGGTGGACCTGGAGACGGGCGCATTCCGGGCGGCACTGACCCGCTGCCAGCGCGCCCTGGCGCTGGATGAAGCCGCGCAGGGTGACGACAGCCCGGACGTCGCGCTCGACCTCGCCTGCCTCGGAGAGGCCCACCTCGGCCTGCGCGCGCCGGAGCAAGCCGTCCCATTGCTCGAGCGCGCACGGCGCATCCATGCTCGGGTGTGGCTGGACCGGAAGGAAGCCGCGCGAGTGTCCTTCCTCCTCGCACGGGCCCTGTGGGAACGACCCACCCCGGAGGGACGCGAACAGGCCACGGTCCTCGTCCGCGAGGCGAAAGCGTGGCTGGAGGCCCAGGGTCTGCGCGCCCGGCGCGAGCACGACGAACTCGTGGCATGGCAGGCGCGGCACCTGCCCCGTGTGAGCGAGGTCACCCGATGAGCCAGGCTCCGGAAACGCTGACGCCGCTGCTGCTCGCGGGGGCACCCGAGTCACTGCACGACACGCTGCGCTCCGCGCCCGCGCTGGAGGCCCTGCTCACGGAGCTGCTCGACCAAGGCCGTGCGGCGTGGCCCACCGTGGCGCTGGCGCCCGCGGCCCTGTTGCACCACGTGGGCCGGCACCTGCGCGCGGAAGGCACACCCCTGGATGCGCTCCAGCAACTCCATGCCGCGGACGTCTACCTGGCGTGTGCCTGTGCCCAGGGAGAGCCCCAGGCGTTGCAGCTCTTCGAGAAGCACGTCCTCCAGAAATCCGCCGCACGACTGTCCCGGCACCTCACGGCGATGGTGGACGAGGTGCTCCAGGTGACGCGCCAGCGGCTCCTGCTGGGCGTTCACGGCGGCGCGCCGAAAATCGCGGAGTACTCGGGCCGGGGCTCGCTGGGCGGCTGGGTGCGAATCGTCGCCTCGCGCATCGGCGGCGAGTTGCTGGAGCAGACCGGCCGCCACGAGCAGGCCTCCACGCCTCCGGAGGCCTTGGAACAGCTGTTGTCCCGGGACGACCCCGAGCGAAACGTGCTCCAGGCCCACTCCCGGCAAGCCCTGTCCGAATCCCTCCAGGCCGCGCTGGCGACGTTGTCCGAACGGGAGCGCGCGCTCTTGCGCCTGCACCACCTCCACGGCCTCACCATGGACCGCATCGCCACGCTGTACGCGGAGCCCCGCTCCAGTGTGGCACGCCACGTGGCCCAGGCCCGTGAGCGGCTCCTGAAGCAGACCCACAGAGAGCTGGCCGCCCGGCTGAAGCTGGACGGGCGCGAGGTGGAGAGCCTCCTGGGCCTCGTCCAGAGCCGCCTGGACCTCAGCCTCCACCGGCTGATGGGCTGACGCGTGTCTCAACGGCCGCGCTGATTCAGGCTGCGCATCCATCGCGGGCGATGCCATCATCCGGGGAAACCCTGGACGAAAGAGCCCCCAACGATGGCGCAAAAGAAGGCGAAGCGAGCGAACCGAGACCTGGAGAAGACGTACCCGCGCAAGGACTTCGTCGCGAAGCTGCGGCGGTTGGCGGACGCCATCGAGGAGGGCAAGGCCTTCAACATCCAGGTCGCTGGCGAGCGCCTGCGCATCCCCGCCGACGCGCTCTTCAACATCGAGCACGAGCGCGAGGGCGGCGTGGACGAGGTCGAGTTCCAGCTGCGCTGGCAGCGGGAGTGAGCCTCAGTTCCGCGTCGTCTTGAAGCGGCTGGTGACGGCGGTGAGCCCCTCGGCCACCGCCTGCAGGTCCTGGGCGATGCGCGTGGTGCGTCCCGTCGCGTCCACGCCCTGCTTCACCAGCTCCGCGACGTTGCGGGCGCCCTGCACGGCCTGCTCGCTGGACTGGCGCTGCTGACGGGTGGCGATGGTGATCTGCCGCGCCGCCTCGCTGGTGCCGCGCGCCAGCTCGACGATGCGTTGGAACACGGAGGAGGCCTGCTCGGCCACCTCCACACCCCGGTCGCTGGTGGCCATGCCCACGCGGGCCTTGGCCGCCGCTTCCTCACCGGAGTCCTGCACCTTCTCCACGATGCGGGCGATGTCACGCGCGGACGCGGACACGTTCTCCGCCAGCTTGCGCATCTCCGCGGCCACCAGCGAGAAGCCCCGCCCCACCTCGCCCGCCTTGGTGCCCTCCAGCGCCGCGTTCAGCGCCAGCAAGTCGGAGCGCTCCGCCACCTGGTTGATGACCTGGGCAATCTTCGACACCTGTTGCAGGTCCTGGTTGAGGCCGACAATCGCATCCGCCACGCCCTTGGACTCGGTGCGGATGTCGTTGATGCCCGCCACCACCTGCGCAACCACCGCCATGGCCTCCGCCACGGCCTCGTGGGTCCGCCGCGCGCTCGACTCCACCACCTCCGTGGAGCTGGAGATCTGCTCGGCCGTGCGGCTCAGCTCCTCGAACGTGGCGGCAATCTGCTGCGCGTACGCCGCCTGCTGGCTGATGACGTGCTCCTGGTCCGCGGACGCCCCCAGCAGGCCCCGCGACGCGCCGGACAGTTGCTCCGTGCGCGACACCATCTCCATCACCGAGGTGCGCAGCGTGCCCAGCATCTTGTTGAAGGACTGCGCCATGAGGCGCACCTCGCCCGTGGCCGGCACGTCCAGTTCCCCGCGCGACATGTCGCCCCGGGCCACGTCCCGCACCACCTCCGTCACCCGGGCCACCGGTTCGGCGATGGCGCGGCTGATGAACAACGCCAGGGCCAGCCCCAGCACCAGCGCGCCCGCCAGTCCGGCCAGCACCGCGCCCCGCATGTCATCCACCGAGCTGAGCGCTTCCTGGACGCCGAAGCCCGCCACGTAGATGCGCTCACCACTGGCGCAGCGGACCGACACCTCGTCGCGTTGAGTGGACGTGGCGCAGCCCTCCAGCCCCTCCACGCCGAGCGAGCGGATGGCCGTGGGAATGGAGCCGCGCGCATGGAGCACGGTGCCTTCCGCCGACACCAGCCCCTGGTAGCGCAGGGTGAAGCCACTGCGCTCGTTCAGCGCCTCCGGGGCCTCCAGCATCGACAACACGTCCCGCACCCGGGCCGTGGATTCCGGCGTGCTGTCCGCGGACAGGAGCGCGGGGTGCTGCGATATCAGCCGCGCCACCACCCGCACCCGCTTCTGGAGCAACTCCAGCGTGACTTCCCGCTGGTGCATGGGGAAGTACACGACGCAGAAGCTCACCACCGCCAGGCACGGCACGAGCACCGCGATGGCCACCTGCGTCCGCAAGCCGAGCCGGCCCCACATGCTTGCCATCTCCCCGGTGAGAAAGTTCCACGCCGGATGGATGCCGACGGTCCTCGGACGCTAGGCGTCCCTTCGCGGAGCGTCAAACCGGCCGGTCAGACCGGAGCGGTGCGGGCGGGTGATCCACGCCAGGCGCGCCCCGGGGTGCCATGAACACCGCTTTTCGCCGTCATCTCAAGGGGTTGGCGCGCCGCTCCCTGGACTTTCCCTTTGACATTGCGAGCACGGTGTCATTAGGTTCCGCGCGCGATGACTCCGACTCCCCTCACGCCATACCTGCCGCTGGCCGTCGTCCTGCTGCTGGCGGGTGGCATGGCGATGCTCATTCCCCAGATCACCACGCGGCTGGGTCCTCGCCGCCCGAGCGCCATCAAGGCGACCAGCTTCGAGGCCGGCTCCGAGTCGAGCGGCCCGGCGCGGCAGCGCTTCGCGGTGAAGTTCTACGTCGTGGCCCTGCTGTTCATCGTGTTCGACGTGGAAGCGGTGTTCCTGTACCCCTGGGCGGTGAACTTCCAGGCGCTCGGCTGGTTCGGGTACGTGGAGATGCTGGTCTTCGCCGTGACGCTGGTGGTCGGCCTTATCTATATCTGGAAGAAGGGCGCCCTGGACTGGGAGAGCTGAGACATCATGGCTGACGCTGACCTCGCAAACATCGTGACGACCCGCCGTGACGAGTCCATGGGCTGGCTCCAGTCCATCGTCTCCAAGGGCCTGGGTTGGGCGCGCAAGTACTCGCTCTTCACCTATCCGTACGCCACGGCCTGCTGCGGCATGGAGTACATGTCCGTGGCCGCCAGCCGGCACGACATCTCCCGCTTCGGCGCGGAGTTCCCCCGCTTCTCGCCACGCCAGGCGGACCTGCTGATGGTGGTGGGCACCATCAACCTGAAGCAGGCCCCCATCCTCAAGCGCGTCTACGAGCAGATGGCCGAGCCCAAGTGGGTCGTGGCCTTCGGCGTGTGCGCGTCCTCGGGCGGCTTCTACGACAACTACGCGGTGCTCCAGGGCATCGACCGCATCATCCCGGTGGACGTCTACATCCCCGGCTGCCCGCCGCGCCCGGAGCAGGTGCTCGACGGCCTGATGCTGCTGCAGGACAAGATTGGCAACCAGGTCCACCGCATCGCGGACCGCGAGGAGGCCAACCCCACGGCCGCTCGGCACAACCTGCTGCTGTCCATGAACAAGTAACGCGCCCCACGCGCGGTACCGCCAGGGCCCCGCCCGCTTCCCGCCTCAGTCGGTGGAAGCGGCGGGGCCTTGGTATTTCTGGCGCCACTACCAGCGGTGGTACGCGGGGTGGCCCGGCTTCACGGCAACGAAGGTGCCCCGGCAGGTGGCCGTCACCTTCCCACCCGCGGTGAGCGTGCCTTCGATGACGGCGCGGTCCCCCTGGAGTTCCACCGGCTTCGCCTCCAGGCGCAGCGGCCCCGCCATGGGCGTGGGGCGCTTGAGGGTGATAGCGTACTCGGCGGTGACGGTGCACGGCGGCGCGTCCCCGCCCTGCGCGCGCATCAGGTGGTACGCCGCTGTCCAGTTGCAGTGGCAGTCCAGCAGCGTGCCGACGATGCCGCCGCTGAGCACGCCTTCGAAGGCGTGGTGGTGCTCTTGCGGCGTCCACTCCGCGACGACGACATCACCCTCCACGCGGCTGCGGATGCGCAGGCCCTGGGCGTTGGCCGGGCCGCATCCGAAGCAGCTGTTTTGGGGCGCGTAGCGTTCCTGAAGGCTCTGGGTGTCCGGAGTCGTCGACATGGCCGGCCACCTTACGCCAGCCTCCCGCCGCCGTCCGGCCCTGCACGCGGTCGAACCACGCCTCCAGCGCGAGGGCGTCCAGCCCTTCACAGTCGCCCTGGCAGGCCCGCAGCACCGTGCCGTCGGCCTGGGGCCGGTCCACCCACCAGCGCTGGCCGTCGAAGGCGCCCACGTCCTTTTCCTGGAGGATGCGGGCGTGGGCCGCGGGCCCCATCTCCACCACGCCATCCGGACGGATGCGGTACGCGTCGAAGGAGCGAGGCGCCCCCGGCCAGTGCCCCGGGTCGAACACCTCCGGCAGCACATGGGTGAAGCCCGTCTCCGCGTACAGCGACAGCGGGCCCAGGTCCTCGCCGCGCAGCAGCGGCGCCAACGACACGCCGTCCACATCCGACAGGCTCGGCAGCCCGGACAGCTCCAGCAGCGTGGGCCCCACGTCCACCAACCGCACCAGCGAGTCCACCAGGGCTGGCGCCGTCCCCCGTCCCTTGGGCGGCTTCACCGCCAGGAGGATGCGGTTCTCCTCCTCCGACAGCCGCGCGCCATGCACCGGCGTGGCGCCCGCGAGGTCCGCGCGGTCCGCGTGGAAGCTCTCGCCATGGTCCGACAGCAGGAGGATGAGCGCATCGTCGTAGCGCCCCGAGCGGCGCAGCGCGTCCAGCAGCGTCCCCACCTGCGCGTCCGCCTGTGCAATCAGCTCGTCGTAGAGCGCCTCCGCGCCCGCCCGGTTCCAACCGCCCTTCGCGCCTGGAGACACCGGGGCGAAGTGCATGCGCAGCCGGCGCTCCAGCGGCTCCGAGGCGGGCACGAAGCGGCGATAGAATGGATGCACCGGATCGCCCGGAAAATGCGCCGCCGTCGCGTGGAAGGCGAACAACGTAGGGCCCTGGCTCGCCTCGTCCACCAGCCGCGAGGCCAGCCGCTCCGCGTAGCCCATGGGGTCATGGATGCCGGCCAGCGCGCGGTTGTCGATGAACTCGGGCAACCAGGCGGCGCCCAACGCATGGTCGGCGAACATGCCCAGCGCGCGGTAACGCAGCTTCTCCAGGAGGAAGTTCACCGCCCCGCGCGGCGGTTGCAGGCGCGTCTCGAAGCCGGACGCGGGCCCCTCCGCGTGGAAGCGCGAGCAGTCGGTGGCGAACACCGTGCGCCACCCCGCCTGGGAGAAGGACTCCGCGAAGGTTCGCTGGAGCTGCATCCGCGAGTCGGACGTCAGCGAGTAGCGCACGCCCGTCTCGTGCGGCCACCGCGCGGTGAGCAGCGAACGCCACGCGGGCTCCGTCTGGGCAATGGGCGTGTACGCGCGGGTGAAGAGCGTGGCCTCTTCCAGCAGGCGCTCCACGTGGGGCGCCACCTCGCCCGAGCCTCCCTGCGACTTCAACCGGTCCGGCCGGAACGCGTCGATGCCGATGACGACCACCAGCGGATGCGCGGGCGCGCCGCGTCCAGCCATCCCCTTCCCCACCACCAGCAGCCCCGCCACGCCTGCCAGCGCCGCGCCTGCCCATCCCGCGCGCCGCCACTGCCGCGTGCGCGCCACCCACACCGCCGCGTGCGCCACCAGCCAGGCCGCCAGCACCGCGCGGGGATGCCAGGGCTCGCCATGATCCACCAGCCAGGCCAGCAGCGACCGGAGCGCGGGCAGGTCATCGAAGAGGGCCGGACGCGCGATGGCCCGGTCCCACGCCAGCAGCATGAACAACAGCAGCCCCTGCCCCAACGTCGCCCACGCGCCGCCCCGTCCCCAGGCACGCGCCAGCAAGGTCCCCGCCACGGCCAGCACCATGCCGGCCACGGCGTACACGGCAGCGATTCGCAACAGCAGGCCAGGGAGGACAGGCCGCACGGCCGCCATCAACGCGGCGTAGGGGCCATCCACCGGGATGTCCATGCCCACGACACCCGAGCGCAGCAGCAGCCACGACTCGGCGGCGAACAGCAACACACCCAGCACGGCCCCCACGAGCAGGCGCGGCCACCAGGAACGGAGAATGCCGGAAGGGGGGGATTCGGGCATGACCTCCTCTTCTATACCCGATTGAAACAGGCGTGTGCCGCCCGGACGACCACCCCTCGCCGACATGCGCTCCGCGCGAGGCCATTGCAGAATGGACGGCCTTGACTCCGCCTCGACTGGCAGCCAGCGAGGGCCCTGCATCACCTCACGGTGCCCGTCCCGATGACAGCCAGGACCTTCGCCTGGGTGCCGGTGAACCCCACTTTGGTGCTCGGCAAGCGACTGCCCATGGATACCTTTGCACTCAGTGTAGGACAACCCGGGGTCGCGCTCGCGGCCGGCTGATCCACCCCCTGTCCGGGCCGCCGCCCACCCACCCACCCGATTTCGCGCAACGCCCGCTTCTGGGCCTCCTAAGTGGGCTACATGGTTGAGGGTTTACGTTGACGCACCCGCCGAGGGCTCCTTATAAAGCCGCGGATTCTTCTCCCTTAGTCATTGGGGCACCCTTGAGCACTTTCGCGTTGGACAGGGTCTCCGCCCAGCTCCCAGAGGCGGTGGCGGATCGCTACGTGGATCGGACCGGAGGCGCCTGGGCCGTCATCCATGCAGACTCGCTCCCGAAGGTCGCCGCGTTCTTGAAGAACGACCCGGAGCTGGAGTTCAAGCTGTTCGGCTCCATCGACGCCGTGGATCGGCTGCACCTGGCGGAGAACGACCCTCGCTTCGAGGTCGTCTACTTCCTCTACTCCCTCAAGCGGCACGAGCACGTGCGGCTCAAGGTGCGGGTGAGCGAAGCCAACCCGGTGGTGCCCACCCTGGTGCCGCTCTTCCGCGGCGCCAACTGGTGGGAGCGGCTGACCTTCGACTTCTACGGCATCCGCTTCGACGGGCACCCGGACCTGCGCCGCATCCTCCTCTACGACGAGTTCGAGGGGCACCCCCTGCGCAAGGACTACGCGCTGCGTGACCGGCAGCCGCTCATCCCCGAGCGCCCCATCAAGGACATCTTCCGCGGTCCCGGCACCAGCGGGCTCTCCTGAGCGAGGACATCCATGGCTGACACCCTCAAGCCCGAAGCGCCGAACCCCGACACCGACGCGTACGCCCACGAGTCGGAGCTGGACGCCCACCTCCAGACCAAGCGGATGGTCATCAACATGGGCCCCTCCCACCCGGCCACGCACGGCACCGTGCGGCTGAAGGTGGAACTCGAGGGTGAGACGATCGTCAAGATCGACCCTGAGATCGGCTTCCTGCACCGCGGCTTCCAGAAGAGCTGCGAGAACGTCACGTGGACGCAGTGCCTGCCCTACACGGACCGGCTCAACTACCTGTCCGCGATGATGAACAATTTCGGGTTCCTCAACGCCGTGGAGAAGCTCATCGGCCTGGAGATTCCCGAGCGCGCCCAGTACATCCGCGTCATCGGCTCCGAGCTCCACCGCCTGACGGACCACCTGACGTGCGTGGGCGCCACCGGCCTGGAGATGGGCGGCTTCGCGCCGTTCCTCCTCGCCATGGAGTTCCGTGAGCTGCTCCATGACCGCACCGCCGAGCTGACGGGCGCGCGCCTCACCACCAGCTTCGGCCGCGTGGGTGGCAGCAACCGCGACCTGCCCGAGGGTTGGATTCCCCGCGTCCACAAGACGCTGGACCAGGGCCTGGCGCTGCTCGACGAGATGGAAGGCCTGCTGACGAACAACCGCATCTTCGTGGACCGCACGAAGGGCACGGGTGTCATCAGCGCCGAGGACGCCATCGAGTTCGGCTACACCGGCCCCGCCCTGCGCGCGTGCGGCGTGGACTACGACATCCGCAAGACGAAGCCCTACTGGGTCTACGACCGGTTCGACTTCGACATCCCGGTGGGCGAGCACGGCGACAACTACGACCGCTACCTGGTCCGGCTCGAGGAGATGCGTCAGTCCATCCGCATCCTGCGCCAGGCCATGGACACCATCCCCGCGGGCCCCATCATTGTGGATGACTGGCGCATCGCGCTGCCGCCCAAGCCCGAGGTCTACGGCACCATCGAAGGCGTGATGTCGCACTTCAAGCTGGTGATGGAGGGCATCCAGGTGCCCGCCGGCGAGGTGTACGACGCCACCGAGGCCTCCAACGGCGAGCTGGGCTGGTACCTGGTGAGCGACGGCCGCGGCCGTCCCTACAAGGTCCACGTCCGCGCCCCGGGCTTCCCGGTGCTCGCGGCCGTCCCCCACATCATCGAAGGCAAGATGCTGGCGGACCTCATCCCTACGTTTGACACCATCAACATGATCGGCGGCGAGGTCGAGCAGTGAGCGACAACGACACGAAGAAGCCCACCGGTGATGCGCAGCCGCCTCCGAAGGGGGCGCCCACGGACACGCCCGCGGCCAAGATTGGCCCCGAGCCGTCCAACCCGCCCGCCGGCGCGAAGCTGGACAACCCGCCCGCCGCCGCCAGCGGCCCCACGGGGACGCCACCGCCCAAGCCGCCCTCCGGCCCGCCGCCCAAGCCGGCGCCGAAGAACCCGGGGTTCATCACCGCCACCATCGACGGCAAGGAAGTCGTGGTGAAGCCGGGGACGAACATGATCGAGGCGGCCAAGGCGGTCGGCTCGGACATCCCCTACTACTGCTACCACCCGCGCCTCTCCATCGCGGCCAACTGCCGCATCTGCCTCATCGAGGCGTCCAACGCGCCCAAGATGGTGCCCGCGTGCCAGACGCCCATGGCCGAAGGCCAGGTCGTCAAGACGACCACGCCCAAGGTGAAGGAGCAGCAGCGCGCGGTGATGGAGTTCCTGCTGCTGAACCACCCGGTCGACTGCTCCATCTGCGACCAGGCCGGTGAGTGCAAGCTGCAGGACTACTACATGAAGTACGACTACCGGCCCTCGCGCCTGGAGGGCTCCAAGGCCCTCAAGAACAAGCGCAAGGTGCTGGGGCCCCGCGTCGTCATTGACCAGGAGCGCTGCATCATGTGCACCCGCTGCGTGCGCGTGATGAACGAGGTGGCCAAGGAGCCGCAGCTGGGCGTGTTCGGCCGCGGCAGCCATGAGCGCATCGACGTGTTCCCGGGCAGCGAGCTGAACAGCAACTACTCGCTCAACACCGTGGACGTGTGCCCGGTGGGCGCGCTGCTCAGCCGCGACTTCCGCTTCAAGGCGCGCGCGTGGTTCCTGTCCGCCACCCCGTCGGTGTGCACCGGCTGCTCGCGCGGCTGCACCACCTACGTGGACTGGATGTCGCAGGACTCGTACCGCTACCGCCCGCGGGAGAACGAGGCCATCAACAAGAGCTGGATGTGCGACGAGGGCCGGCTCACCTACAAGTACCTGAACCTGGGCCGCGTGCTCCAGGCGCAGGTGGGCCGCCGCGCCAACCGCGCCGGTGAGGCGGTGCCCGTCACCACGCGCAAGGAAGCGGTCCAGGCCGCGGCCAAGGCGCTGCGCTCGGTGCAGGGCAGCAAGCAGCTGGCGGTGCTGGCCTCGCCCCTGGCCTCCAACGAGGACCTGCTGGCCGGGCTGAACTTCGCAAAGAGCACGCTGGGCGTGTCCACCGTGTACGTGGGCGGCCGTCCTTCGGGCCCCGCCGACCACTTCCTGATGACGGCGGACAAGAACCCCAACCGCAAGGGCCTGGAGCTCATCGCGAAGGGGCTGGGCCTCAAGCTGGAGACCTTCGACGCGCTCACCACCGCGCTGAAGGCGGGAACGGTGAAGGCGCTCTACGCCATCGGCACCGAGGTGCCGGACAACGTGGACGCCTTCGCGGAGGCCGCGGGTCAGCTGGACGTGTTCGTGGCGCAGGCCTTCACCGAGTCCGCCATCACCGCGCAGGCCACGGTGCTGCTGCCGGCCTCCGTCCCCGTCGAGGACGAGGGCTCGTTCGTGCAGCAGGACGGCATCATCCAGCGCTTCCGCAAGGCGTACCCGCCCAAGGGCGACGTCGTCCCGGGCTGGGAGTGGATCAGGGAGCTGACGCGCGAGCTGGGTGGCGAGTCCACCTGGAAGCGCGCGGTCGACGTGTGGCGCGAGCTGGCTGGCAAGGTGGCCGAGTTCGCGGAGTTCAACTGGGAGAAGGCGTCTCCGGCGGACCGGGAGAAGCCGGGCATCAATCCGCTGCCGGCAGGTGCCGACGGTCGCCCCGCGGGGTACCGTGAGTTCGGCACGCCTCGGGTGAGGGGTATCTAGTCATGAGCCGCGTACTGACGATTCTCGTCGCCATGTTCACCATCGTCTTCCTGATGGCGGGTGGCATGGCGACGGCCTACCTCGTGGGTGGCCTGGTGGAGGAGCACTGGTTCACTGGCGCGAGCCGGCTGACCAACGTGCTGTTCCTCGTCCTCATCTTCGTGATGGTCATCGCCACGCTGCTGACCATGGCGGAGCGCAAGTGGAGCGCGTTCATCCAGGACCGCATGGGTCCCAACCGCGCCCGCATCGCCCTGCCCGGCCTGAAGAACCGCTCGCTGGGCGGCCTTCCGCACATCCTCACGGACGTGCTGAAGATGCTGACCAAGGAAGACCTGATTCCGGCCGCCGCGAACCGGTTCATGTTCAACCTGGGCCCCATCCTGGCCTTCGCGCCCACCTTCGCCCTGTTCGCCGTGGTGCCCGCCGGTCCGTCCGTGCAGGTGTTCGGCCACAACGTGGACATGGTGGTGGCCACGCCGGACTTCGGCGCCCTCTACGTGCTCGCCATCGCCTCGCTGGCCGTCTACGGCACCGCGCTGGCCGGCTGGGCCTCCAACAACAAGTTCGGACTGCTGGGCGGCGTGCGCGCCACCTCGCAGATGATCGCCTACGAGGTCGCGCTCGGCCTGTCCCTGGTCGGCATCTTCCTCACGTTCTCCTCGGTGCAGTTCCCGGCCATCATCGGTGACATCGGCAACGCGCTCACCGGCGGCACCGGCCAGGGCCGCTACCTGTGGCGCACGGACGGCGCCTTCGACCTGGGACTGCCCGCGTGGGGCATCTTCATCCAGCCGCTGGGCTTCCTGCTCTTCTTCGCCGCGTCCTTCGCGGAGACCAAGCGCGCCCCGTTCGACCTGCCGGAAGGCGAGTCGGAGATCATCGGCTACTTCGTTGAGTACTCCGGCATGAAGTTCGGCCTCTTCATGATCTCCGAGTTCGTGGAGGTCGTGGTGCTGGCCGGCGTGACGACGGCGTTCTTCTTCGGCGGCTACCACCTGCCCTTCGGCAACGAGTGGCTGGCCAACCTGCCCATCATGCAGGAGCACGGCTGGCTGCTGGGCACCATCCTGGGCACGGTGTTCTGGCTGAAGGTGCTGTTCCTCATCTGGGTGCAGCTGCTCATCCGCTGGACGTTCCCCCGCTTCCGCTACGACCAGATTCAGTCGCTGGGCTGGAAGATCCTCCTCCCCCTCGGCCTGGTGAACGTGTTCGTGACCGGTGCGCTGGTCCTCTGGGATCCGTCCCTGCGGGCGCTGGCGGTCCTCGGCATCGCGGAGATTGGCATCCTGGTGGTGTTGACCACGACGACGAAGGTCCCCGCGGGCGGTGCGCACGGGGCGCACGCCGGCCATGGTCACGACCACGGACATGGCCACGCCCACGGTGGGCACGCTGCCCATGACCTGCCGGCGCACGCCCACGGCGTGGCCCCGGCCTCCACCCACTAGGCCGCCCCTTTCGGCCCCAGCATCCGGGAATCGAGAACCATCATGGCCTACAAGGTAAGCAAGGACCCTCGCACGGATATCCGCGAGCGGACCTATGTGCCCAACCTGCTCCGCGGCCTGGGCATCACCGCGAAGCACTTCTTCCGCAACCTCTTCGGGACGCGTGACACCAACACGCAGGTGGTGGACCGCACCGGCGCCAGCCTGATGACGACGGTGGCGTACCCCGAGGAGAAGCCCATCTACCCCGAGGGCTACCGCGGCCTGCACCGGCTGGTTCCGCGCGAGGACGGCAAGCCGCGCTGCGTGGCTTGCTACATGTGCGCCACCATCTGCCCGGCGCAGTGCATCTACATCGAGGCGGGTGAGTACGAAGACGAAGCCTCGGACTCCGAGGACCGCGTCATCGAGAAGTATCCCACCCAGTTCGTCATCGACGAGCTGCGGTGCATCGTGTGCGGCCTCTGCGTAGATGCGTGCCCCAAGGACGCCATCCGCATGGACACCTACATGCACACCCCGCCCGAGTACACGCGGCAGAACTTCGTCTACGACATCCCGAAGCTGCTCAAGGGCGCGCCGGTGTCCCACCCGTCGGACCCGTGGAACAAGCGCGAGGGCTCCGAGGAGCCGCACCACGTCCACAAGGAAGCGCACACGCGCATCGGTGAGGGCCTGGTGGAGCTGAAGCTGCCGCACGGAGAGCACGGCGGCCACGGCAAGGCGCTGCCCGCGGGGCCCAGGCGGGCCACCAGGCCGTCGTCACGCAGCAGGGCCCCATCCAGGTGACGAAGTTCATCAAGTGAATCCAGATTCCCAGTGAGGCCGTAGCGGCCTCACCAGGACTCCCGGCCCGCCCTCCCGCGTTGAAGCGGAAGGCGGGCCGGCGCTTTTTCAGGGGGCTGGTGGTGAAGCTGAACCTCTTCAATACGCTTGATGGCGGCCTCCCGGAGACGCCGCCGTGAAGCGCTACCGCTTGTCGGTGTGCAAGGGCTCCAGTTGCAAGGCGGGCGGCGCGGACGCCGTCTACGCCGAGGCCCGGGACGCCCTCTCCGGCCAGGGGCTGGTGCCGCGCTGTGAGCTGTACCGCGGCGGCTGCTACGGCTTCTGCCACATGGGGCCCAACGTCGTCGTCCGTGAGGACACCGGCCGCAAGAGAGACCCGCTCTCTCCCGAGGACTACCAGCTCATGGGCTGGCCGGGAGAGGTGTACTACTCGGCGATGACGGCGGAGAAGATGCGCCGCGTGGTGGCGGAGCACATCGCGAAGGACGCCCCGGTGAAGGAGCTCTTCGGCCAGCCGGACTCGGACGACGGCGAGGAATGACTCACGCCGCAGCGGCGGTGGGCTCGCCCTCCTCCAAGCCGTGCACGCCGTCCCAGTCCGCGGGCGGCGGCGTGACGAGGAAGCGGGCGCAGCGGCCGGCGTAGAGCGCAGCGACGGTGTCCTGGTACGCGTGTGAAGCGCGCTCGAAGAGGGCATGCGCCTCCGCGAAGCGGCGCTGGTGGTAGGCGGTGAGGGCCTGCTCGTGGAGCGCGAGCTGCTCCTGCATGCGGGGCGTGATTTCTCCGCGGCGCGCCACCAGCTCATGCACGCGCACCGGCTGCGGCCGGCCCTTGAAGCGCACCAGGTCCACCACGCGGAAGACGTAGCTGCCGCTGGCGAGCTGCGCGGTGGTGTCTCCGGCCAGCACGTAGGTGCCGTACACCTTGTTGATGGCCTCCAGCCGCGAGGCCAGCCCCACCGCGTCTCCGAGCACGGTGTAGTTGGACTTCATCTCGCTGCCCAGGTCGCCCACCACCAGCTCCCCGGTGTCCACGGCCGCACGGAAGCTGAGGCGGTGGCCGTACTTCTTCTCCCAGGCGGACTGACGCTCGGTCAGCACCTCCCGCATCTTCAGCGCCGCCTCGCATGCCAGGTGTGCGTGGCGGTCCGTGCGCACCGGCGCGCCCCAGAAGGCCAGCACCGAGTCACCGATGTACTTGTCCACCTGCCCCGCCGTGGACCGCACCACCGCGGAAATCTCAGTGAGGTACGCGTTGAAGAGGCCCACCAGTTGCTCGGGCGGCATGCTCTCCGACAGCCGCGTGAAGCCTTCGATGTCACAGACATACACGGACATCTTCCGGCGCTCGGGGCGCATCAGGCTCAAGTCCCGCGCCACCAGGCGGGCCACGTCCGGGCTGACGTAGCGGCCGAGCGCGTTGTGCACGAAGTCGCGAATCTGCCGCTCCGTCCCGTAGGCGTAGCGAATGGTGGCGACGAAGGCGCCCACCATGGCCAGCAGCGGCCCGGCCATGGCCACCCACAGCCGCTGTTCGACGAAGACGTACGCGGCACCGAAGGCGTAGCCCGCGGCCGCCGCCACCAGGAAGCCCACGTAGAGCACGGCGCCGCGCACCGAGCGCAGCAGGAAGCTGAGCGACAGCGCCAGGAAGGCGCCGAGGAAGGCCAGCCCCACCGTGAGGAGCAGGTCCAAATCTGGCGCCGCGCGGGTGATGCCCTCCGAACGGAGGATATTGGCCAGCGCCTGCCCCAGAATCGCGCCCCCGGCGTCTCCGGCCCCAGGGGCGTGGAACGCAGGTGCGCGGACTCGCCGGCGGTCCGCGTGAGGACAACGGTGCGGCCTTCCAGGTCATTCTCGAAGCGCGCGGGGCGCTCGTCCGCCACGTCGAAGACGTTGAGGAGCACGTTCCACGCGCGGATGGAGCGCGCCAGCGAGCCGCGTGAGCCCCGGCCCGCGTTGGGTGCATCCCAGCGCAGCAGGCTCAGGCCCGAGTCGCTCATCGGGAACGCGTACTGGTCCCCCACGTGCAGCTTGCCGTCCGCGTAACGGAGCGAGCGAGTACCGGCGAGCCGCATGGCCGCGGCCAGGGGCAGCGACGGCAGGATGTGGCGCTTGCCGCGCACGGTGTAGCTCATGAGGTGCGCCACGGCGCGCACGCGCCCGTCCCGGCCCGCCACGAGCGTGGACGCACCAAACCCCGCGCTTCCGCTCAACAGCGGAACCACGGGGTGCTGAACTGGCGCAGCTCGATGAGCTTCGCCGCGTCCAGTCCCTCCACCTGGACCTCCGCCAGCGCGATGAAGAGCTCCGTGGGGCCCACGCGGTAGCTGTCGTCCGCGGCGCGGCGCTCCTCGAGGACATGCGCGGTGGCGCCCAGGCGCGAGCCCAGCGCCCTGCCGTCCGCTTCGTCCGTGGCGCCGCCCCAGACCTCCACCTGGCTGCCCGCGGGGATGATGAAGGCCGGGCGCTGCGCCGCGAGCACGGCCTGCGCGCGCAGGGAGGCCGCCTCGGATGCGTCATAGACGCCCAGTTTCACGCGGTACGGCCACAGGCGGTTGGCGGGGGCAGCACCCGGGGCCCCTGCGCTTCCCAGGTGAACGACAGCAGCGCCCGGCCCGGGTCCTTCGCCAGCTGCGCGGCGAAGGCCGCGTCGTCGCAGGAGAGCGACGAGGCCGACGCGGACGAGGCTTCGGCGCAGGCGTTGGGGCTCAGGTCCGTGAAGGGCAGGTCCACGAGCACCAGCAGCGCCCCTCCTGGACCAGCCGGTGCACCATGCGGCCCACGAGCTGGCGCGGCCAGGGCTGCGTGGCGACGCCAGGGCGCACATCCTGGCGGGCCTCGGCCAGCGTCTCGTCGTCGATGGCGATGACGACGGCCTCGTCGGGACGCTCGGAGCGCTCGCCCAGCTCCCGCACGCGCCAGTCGTAGGTGACACGCTCCCAGCCTTCCAGCCAGGCCTGCGCGGCATCCACCGCCGCGGAGGGGACCCAGGCCGACGGCGGGTCCTTGGGCGGCACGAGGCCCGTGGGGCGCAGGTACACGAGCAGCCCCAGCACGCCTCCAAAGAGGAGGGCCATCAACAGGGAGACGCCAAGCCGCTTCAGGAAGCGCCGGCCTGCGGAGTGAACGCGGTGACCTTGCACGGGTGGTCCGGAGGATACCCTGAGATGGGCCCGCGCGCGGTCGTCGTTGCGGGGGGCCTGCTATGCTCGTGCTCCCATGAAACGCACCCTGGTGTCCGCGGCGCTCGCCGCCTCCTCCCTCGCCTTCCTGGCTTGCGACCTGGAGCAGCTCACCGCCGACCACGTCATGGTCGGCACGCTGCTCTCCACCCCGGAGGTGGAGGTCTCCGCTTCCGCGTTGGCCGGCTATGACGCGGGCACCTTCAGCCCGGACGGTGGCGACGTGCTCGCCCTGCCCGCGCAGACGGCCGCCGTCGTCTTCTTTGGCAGCAAGACGGGTGAGAACTCGCAGCCCTCCGGCCGGCGGGGGCCGACATCACGGTGCAGCCGGTGGGTGGCGAGGCCACGGCGCTCGCGGACGAGGGCTCCGGCAACTACCGCCGCACCAGCGTGGGCGCCTCCGACTTCACCTACCAGCCTGGCGCCACCTACCAGTTCATCGCGAACCGGGGTGGCACGCGCTACGTGGGCCAGGTGGACGACGCGCCGATGAAGGAGACCATCGCCGCGCTGCACCCGCCCGAAGGCTTCCTGCGCATCGACGCGAGCACGCCCCTGTCCTTCGACCGGCCGGCGCCCCCGGCGAATACGGACCGCACGCTCGGCTTCGTCACCGTGGTGCCCCTGAGCGCCGAGGGCGCGCAGGGCGAGCCGACGTACACCAACCTGCCCTCCACGCCGGTCCAGTTCCTCCAACTGGTGGGCCTGCCGGGCCCGTACCGCGAGGCCCGCGTGACGATTCCGGGCACCGCCTTCCCCGAGCGCGAGCAGACCTACCTGGTCATCTTCCACGCCGTGCGAATGGGCGGCGCCGAATCCGGCAACCTGTTCCTCGGCAGCGCGCTGCTGGCGGGCACCGCCGAGGTGGGCGTCGTGCGCACGCGCTAGGACGGCCCCACCGGCGCGAGGCGCGTCAGCCCACTTCGATGTCCAGCCCGATGCGCCCTTCCAGCTTGAGGCGCAGCAGGTGCCCCGCGAAGCGCTCGGACTCCTCGCGGGAGAGGACGTTGCGGAAGGCCGTCCCGTCCGCGACCTCCACCTCCAGCACCACGCCCCGCTGAAGCAGCCGGAAGAAGTCCTCGCCTCCCGAAGGGCGCGGAACGAACACGGGGAGGAAGCCCTTCAGCGGCACCACCTCCCCTGCCCCCCGCACGCGCGACTCCAACCCCACCGCGTCCGGACGCACTTCGTCCGCGGCCACGCCCGCGTCGGCATAGAGCGGCGCGGGCGGCAGCGACACGTCCTCGGTCGCGTCATCCAGCAGGAAGCCGTACCGGGACGGAATCCTGGCCGCGAACAGGAAGCACAGCAGCACGGGCGTGTCTCCGGACACGCGCTCCAGATGGAGAATCGCGCGCTCCGTTCCCACACGGCGCAGCAGCAACGTCAGGGATGGGCGGCTCGCGCTCAGGTAGCGCTGGACGCGGTCCTTGAGCGTGGCCCGAATCTCCGCGAAGGCCTCGGCATGCTTCGCCTCGCTCTCCGCCTCTCGCCGGGCAAGCGCGTCGCGGGCCTGCGTCAGCTTGTCCTCCGCGTCCCGCAGGAAGTCCCCTGAAGCGGCGGGCGGAGTCACCAGCGCGGGCTCGGCGCCCGACGGAGGTGTCAGCCCCGCGGCGCGCACCGCGCCCAGCAGGAACGAGCCCTGCTGCTCCAGCCGCTCGCGCTCCTCACGGAAGCGCAGGCGCGATGCGGCGTGCTCCACCTGGAGCTCCAGCCACGCCTCATACCCGGACTCCAGCGTCTCCAGCGCGCGCAGCCGCGCCAGCGCCGCGTCCGGGCTCACGCTCTCGCTGGCCCCGGCGTGCTTCACCATCCCACCCTGCGTCGTCTCGCTCACGGCCGTGGACTCTAACCGGCTCCAAACGGGAAGGCCCCCACCCGCGGCCGTTGCCGGCGCGAATGGAGGCCCCTGGCCCCGTCCGGGGCCGTGTGCGGCGGATGCCGCGAATCAGGCGGTGCGAGACACGGTGCCCTGCGGGCCCGTCTGCGCCGCGCCCTCGGAGGAGCGGCCGACCGCGTTGGACAGGTACTCCTGGCCGCTGTGCAGGCGCTGACGGAGGTCATCGCGCAGCTGGTTGCCCGGCTTGGGCGCCAGCAGCAGGCCCAGGCCCGCGCCCACGAGGATGCCCGCGGCGAAGGCGCCCACGACGGGCAGGAGCGTGTCCACCGTGTCCCGACGCGTCTCCAGGCCCACCAGGTGCAGCAGGTCGTCCTTGTCCAGCTTCTTGAGGTTGTTGAAGTTCACCATTTGAGACTCCGGGGGTTGTGGGGTGGAGGAAAGCCCGGCCTCAGTACGTCGGCGGGCGAGGAGTGCCTGCGGAAGTGGCGTTCGCCGAGGCGGAGCCCTGCGGGCCCGGACCAGCCATACCACGTCCAGTTTGATAGCCCTGGAAGGCCGCTTCCGCCATGCCCAACAGCTCATCCTTGACCAGTGGCAGCGCCGCGAGGCGCACGCCGAGCCGGAGGATGCGCGCCGTCAGCGGCGTGAAGAGCCCGCCGCCCAGCAGATAGCCGACGCCCACGGCGGCCGCCATCATCCCGTACGGGTTGCGCTCCACGCGCCCCCGCAGGTCCAGCGTCTGCCCCAAGTCCGTCACCGCGCCGCGCGCGTCGGACCAGAGCTGCTGCGCGTCGCTGCCAATGTGGTCCACTCGCTGCCCGAAGCCGCCGCCCTGCGGGTCCTGAGGCATGCCATTGCCCGATGCACCTGGAAACGTCGTCATGCGTTCACCCTCTCGTGTGGTTCCAGCGCGCGTCTTCAGCGGCGCGAGGCAATGCGTCCGACGAGGAAACCCACGGCCACGGCGCCCAGCAGGCACGTGCCCGGATTGGCGCGGATGAAGCTCACCACGCGGTTGTTCAGGTCCACGATGTTCTGACGGGCCTCATCAATCTGCGGCACCACGCGGTCCTGAAGCTCACGCGCCTTGTCGGCCATCTGCTGCGGATTCATCTCCATCGAAGCCATCTCCTCAATTGGGGGTACTACGGCAGTCGTCAATCGCGCGAGCCCAACCACAGGCCCACCACGAACGCCGCGCCTACACACGCGTAGGGATTGCGGCTCACCCACTGGCGCCAGTCGGCGGCCACGGCCACTTCTTCGCGAAGGGCACTCACGGACGTGGCCAGCTCGGCGCGCGTGCGCTCGATTTCGGCACGCAGGTCCGCGCTGCTGCGGGGGCTGTAGGCCTTGGGCTGTCCATTGCTACCGGCCATGCGGGGGCTCCTTGAAGAGTTCACGGTTCGTCCCCTGGAGCGCATTCACGGATGCGCTGGGGGCGGCGTTGGTGAGCGCGGCCACGCTGAGCGAGAGCTCCTGCGACGTATCATCCATCATCCGGCGCGCCTTCAGGCGGTTCACCGCCCACATCGCGCCGCCCGCGCCGCCCACCAGGTTCAGCAGGCCGATTCCAGCCAGCGCTCCGGACCATCCCAACCACGTGGACAGCCACGCCGCCAGCGCCGCGCACACGAAGCCATAACCCACGAGGATGAAGGGCACGAAGGCCACGATCATCGCCACGTCCAGGCCCGTGGCCTTGACGTCCTCGGCCAGCTCCATGCGCGCCAGCTGCAGGTGCTGCGTCACCAGCCGGCTGAAGCCGTCGGCCATGCGCCCGACGAGCGCGGAAATCCCGCGCTCTGCCTGTTCACTTCCCACGTGCATGCGCTCTCCGGCCGACGCATACGGCCTCTCAGGTGCGGGCCAACCTAGGCATGCACCTGTTCCGCGACAACCACGTCACGGAGTTTTTGTCCGGCGCACGCAAGCGTCGGCCAGTGAACGCGCGCGTCGGCCCATCCGCCCAGTCTACCCGATGAGCTGCACAGGAGGAGAGACGGAAGGCTCCACGGCGATGGGGGCCTCGAAGCGCAGCACGAGGGGCAGGTGGTCAGACGCCACCCGGCTCAACTCCGTGCGGTGAGGATGGATGGACAGCGGGCGCACGCCCGCGTCCACGAAGATGCGGTCCAGGCGCAGCAGGGGCAGGCGCGTGGGATACGTGCGAGCGGGCGCGCCGAGCTCCAGCGCCGCGTCGTGGATGGCCTGGCGCACCAGCGAGGGCACCGGGCCATTCCCCCAGTAGTTGAAATCTCCACACACCACCAACGGGGCCTTCCGCGCGGCATCGCGGAGGATGTCCGAGGACAACAGCAGCGCCTCCTGCCTGCGCCGCTCACCCAGGCGCAGGCCCAGGTGGAGGGAGAAGACGTGGAGCTGCCGCCCGCCCCCGATGTCCAGGTCGCAGCGCAGCGCGCCGCGAGGCTCGCGGCGGCCCACGCTCAAGTCGTAGTTCTTCGACTTGACGATGGGCAACCGCGACAGGATGGCGTTGCCGTAGCGCCGGCCGTTGCGCACGACATTGGGGCCAAAGGCCATGTGCAGCCCGAGCATGTCCGCCAGGTGTTCGGGCTGGTCCTCCCGAGGCGTCACCGCGCGAAAGTCGCCGACCTCCTGGAGAGCGACGATGTCCGCGTCCACTTCGCGGAGCACCGCGCCCACGCGGCCCAGGTCGAAGCGGCCGTCCGTTCCGATACCACTATGGATGTTGTACGAAACGAGCCTCAGCTCCACGCGCGTCGCTCACCCAATCAGGACAGGGGAAGGATGCGGCCCGCGGCCATGCGGACGACCGTGACGGGCAGCAGGATGAGCCGGGACACGGCCTTGACGGCGTCGCCCAGGCCCCCGCAGGGCCTGGAGCTGGTGCTCCGCCTCGTCGCGAATCTCCGGCAGCCGCCCGCGCGGCGGCTGCTCGCGCGTGGGGGGCAGCGCGCCAATCGGCGCCGTTCCTCCCACGACAGGCGCGGAGGCCGTGCGCGCCTTGCCCTTCGACGTGCCACGTGCCGCCTTGAATTCCGGGCCGTGGGAGAACTTGGCGTCGGGCTCGGGCCGCGCCAGCTCCTCCAACTGCGCCTCCATCTGATGCGCGATGTAGAGTTCTTCCGTCTCCGCGAAGCGCTTGCCGTAGTGAACGCCCTCGTGGCTTTCCATGGCCTCGGGATGCGCCTTGGAATGGGCCAGCCGCGCCTTGTCCTGCCGACGCAGGCTTCGCTTCGGCGCCGGCAGCGTCTTCGGAACCTGGTAGTGGTCAAAGCTATAGGGACGAGGCATCCGCGAATCTCCCAATCAACGAGTCCGTTCAGAAGCTAGGAAGCCCCCAGTCCCCCGGGTACGCCTTGACGGAATGCGCCCTGGTGGCCCGCCTGCCCTGCAGCCAGGCAGGCGGTACGCGGACAAGATGCGTCGTCCAAGTACCGACAACCTCTAACGTCGGCTCCGCGCAGAGGAGGCGTGCGGCCATCATCCCACCCAGGCGACGGGCCGAGCGCTTTCGAGGGACGGAGCAGGCGTCCGGCGGCGCAACACCACACTCCGGGAAGAGTTGCGCGCGACGTGGTGTAAAAACGGCCCATGCCTTCGCACGCACCCGGCCGGAAGTATTCCAAGTCCCCTTTCCTGCTCCTCGCCCTGCTCGCACTTGGAGCGAAGGCCGGTGCGGCCGAAACCGCCTCGGTCCCCGTGCGCACGACCAGCGAGGACGCTTCCCTGGAGGCCCCTCCGCAGCTGACGCTCCAGCCCGGCACAGCCAAGCCGGGAGACCCGGTGCTGGTGACGGTGAGCGGCATGACGGCGCCTCCCACCGGCACGCTCGCTGGACGCGCGCTGCGCTTCTTCCCCTGGGGTGAAGGCTATCTGGCCGTCGCCGGCTTGCCGGTGGAGATGGCGCCCGGCGCGGCGAAGGTGACGGCCATGGGCCCCGTCACGCCGGGAGCGCCGCAGGTGGAGCTGACGGGCACGCTGGACGTCGTGGAGTCCGGTTACCCGTCTCGCGAGCTGCGCGTGGCCGGCAAGTACGTGAAGCCGCCCGCGTCGGTGCGCAAGCGCATGGCCGCGGACCGCCGCGCCTTCGCTGAAGCCTTCGCCCAGGACTTCAGCGCGCCGCACTTCGCGCAGAACTTCGCGTGGCCGAGGGCGGACCGCATCACCGCGCCCTTCGGCGACCGCCGCACCTTCAACGGAAAGCTGTCCAGTCAGCACTTCGGCGTGGACATCGACGGGGACCCGGGCACGCCCGTGCAGGCCGCCAACGACGGCACGGTGGTGATGGCGCGCGACAACTACGCGGCGGGCAACACCGTGCTGGTGCACCACGGCGCGGGGCTCTACACGGCGTACTTCCACCTGTCCCGCATCGACGTGAAGCTGGGCACCCAGGTGAAGCAAGGCCAGCTGTTGGGCACGGTAGGCAGCACCGGCCGCGTCACCGGCCCGCACCTGCACTGGGGCGTGAAGGTGGACGGGCTGTGGGTGGACGGAGAGCGCCTGCTGAAGCTGGACTTCTTCCCGCACCTGCCGCCCAGCGTCGCCCGGGGCGGCAACGCCGAGCTGGGCACGCCGTAACCGGCTTCAGCGATCGTTCCACTTCGGGGGACGCTTCTCCAGGAACGCGGAGATGCCCTCCCCCGCGTCGTCCGCCAGCACGTTCAGCGACAGCTGCGAGGCCAGGTACTCCAGCGCGGCGGGCAGCGGCAGGTCCTCGGCGGTGAAGAAGGCACGGCGCCCCAACGCCAGCACCGCCTGGCTCTTCCCCGCCAGCTTTCCGGCGAGCGCGCCCACCGCGGCGTCCAGCTCCGCGGCCGGCACCACGCGGTTGAGCAGCCCCAACGTCAGCGCCTCGCGCGCGGGCAGCCGGTCTCCGGTGAGCACCAGCTCCAGCGCGCGCTTGCGGCCCAGGTGACGCTGGAGCAGCGCCATCATCATCATCGGGAAGAGGCCCACGTCGATTTCGGGCGTGCCCAGGTCAGCACCCTCCACGGCGACGGCCAGGTCACACGCGAGCACCAGCCCCAGGCCACCCGCCAGCGCGTGTCCGTTGACGCGCGCCACGGTGGGCTTGCGCAGCTCCTGGAAGCGCGCCAGCAGTCGCCCATAGGAACGGCGGCCCTCGTGCGTGGACAGGAAGCCCTCATCACCGGCCAGGGTTCCCAGGTCCCCGCCCGCGCAGAAGACCTTCTCACCGGCGCCCGTCAGCACCACCACGCGCACCGAGGCGTCGGATTCGGCCCGCTCCAGCGCGGCCATCAGCTCGCGCACCACCCCCGGGGACAAGGCGTTGCGGGCCTTGGGCCGGTCAATGGTCAGGAGCGCTTGGGCGCCTTGGACTTCGTAGCGGACTTCTCCGGCTTCCATTCGGACACCTCCGCTGCCTGGGCCCCCGTGAGGACGCCGTAAAGGAAGGAGTCGGCAATCTGCGACTTCGCCCGCTCCAGCGCGTCGGGGTCGCGCGCGTCGGCCAACCCCACGACGAAGGCGGTGAGCGCCATTTCGATGTTGCCGAAGAGGAGCGCGGAGGCCAGGTGCGGGTCCAACCCCGTCCGCAGCTCGCCCCGCTCCTGCGCGGCGTTGAAGAGCGCCGAGCTGAGCCGGATGGCATCCACGAAGGCCGTCTGCCGGTTGATGCGCGAGCCCGCCGGGCTGCGCGCAATCTCCAGGATGAGCACCTTCACCGCGCGCGGGTCCACCCGGTAGGCCTCGAAGGCCACCTCGACGATGCCGCGGACCTTCTCCGCCAGCGGGCCTTCGCCCTCCACCACCGCGCGCACGCGCGTGACGAAGCCGCTCCAGCCGGTGTCGAACACCGTCTCGAGCAGCTCATCCTTGTTCTTGAAGTAGTGGTAGACGAGCCCGTACGCGACGCCGGCCTCCTTCGCCACGTCCGCGATGCGGCAGCCGTGGTAGCCCTTGCGCGCGAACACGTCGATGGCCGCGCGGAGGATGGTGCGGCGGCGCTCGCTTTCGCGCGTGCCACTCTCCACCGCCGGCTTGCTCTGCTGACCCACGGTTGTCCTCCACCGGCGGGTGATTCGCCAGTCAACCAGCGGAGAACCTACGGAGGGCGGGCCCTGGGGTCAATGCCTTCGTGGGCCCGCCCGGCGAAACGACGGAGACTACTCCACGGTGCCCCGGACGACGGGTCCCTGGACGATGGCCTCGTGGCCCTCCAGCTGTGCCGCCGTGTACTTGCAGATGGGCGTCACCCTCCATTCAACCGGGGGGTTGAAGACCGGCGGCGGGGGGCCTTCGGCGGGCGGCTCGTGCGCATCGCGGACCAGGTACGTCTCGAAGTTGAAGGACGGGTAGGTCAGCGCGATGCCCGTGTTGGCCGGGGACACCGTGACGGGGCCGGACGCGCCGCCACTGCAACCGTCATTGCCGCTGTTCTGGGCCATGCGGTTGTACCAGGGGTCGGAGACGATGAACGAAATCGAGATGCCACCGAAGTGGCTGATGAGCGGCGGCGGCGCGTTGGGCAGCGGGTCGAGCTGCCGCTGCGTCTGGTCCTTGTCCAGCGCGTGGGGCATGCCCGTCCAGAGGATGCGCTCCTGCACCCAGATGAGCGTGCTGGCGTCGTGCTGGCCATTCTTGCCCGTCCAGCGACCGTCGCCGTTGGTGTCCACGTAGCGCTCGCCCGGGTCCCACGTGCCGTTGTCGTTGTTGTCGACGAAGGGCTCGGTCAGGTCCTCGAACGGCTCGCCCGTGTCCCAGACGCCGTTGTTGTTGAGGTCGTCGAAGGCCTCCTCACCGCTGGTGATGGCGATCAGCGAGACCAGGTTGTCACGCGGGTTGAGGACGATGCCGGGGCGGATGGGGTCCGGACGGCGCGGCTCCGGACGGTCCTGCTGGGGCTGCGCGGCGTTGCCGTAGGCGGCAATGGGGTTCTCGTCCCAGAGGAAGGGGTGCATCCACAGCGGCGCCAGGTACTCGCCCGTGTGGGTCGCGTCCTTCTGCGGGTTCCAGGTGAAGATGCCCGGCTCCACGTCCTGCGGCAGCGGCAGGGACGTCTTGTAGAGGACCTCCGCGTTGCCCACCACGTCGGTGACGGACACGGCGCTGGGACCGATGGTGCCCGCCTCCGTGAGGAAGGACACCTGGGCGCCCACCACGCCGTCACCGTTGCGATCGCCCACGTGGGCGATGCACCGGACCTTCACGCCCGCGATGAGGGCGCGCGTCTCGTCCCAGGCGCCAACGGCGTGGTGCAGACCGGAGCCGTCACCCGAGAACGAGCCACACTGGAAGGTGAACTGACGCGAGTTCGAGTTGGTGCCCGCGAAGCTGACCACCGGCGAGACCGCCCGCTTCATCTCGGCACCTGTGCCGGCGGTGGCGATGACCACGGCGGAGGCCACCCGGCCACCGCGCGCCGTCATCTGCACGGACACGATGCCGTCACCCGTGTTGGTGACACCCTCGGTGGGCGACAGCTCGACGCCCGGAACGGGGGACTCCAGCGTGAAGGACACCGGCGTACCCGCCTGCGGCTGGCCTCGGGAGTCCACCGCGCGGAAGCGCAGCGTGGTGATTTCTCCCAGTCGCGGCTGAGCCGGTGACTGGTCCACGAATTCAAGTGTGGCGGGGGCCGACGGCGAGCATGCGACAAACAGCAGGCTCGCGAAGGCCACCCACGGGGCCAGACCCGGACGCATCAGTGGAAACTCCTTGAAGGCGATGAAGGAAGCGGGCTGTACGCGAGCAGCGCACAGCGCATCTTCCGCATCTTCCCGGGCCACCTACCGTCCAGTCAAGGACAGGACAGGTGGACCGGCGCCCTCTTGCGTCCAGGGCCTGGAATCCCAGGGGGCAACGTCAGGCGGCGGTGCCGCTGAACATCACCCGGGCCACGCCCAGCAGACGGTCCACGTCCCGGGCGGTGAGGCCACGGGCGCGCGCGAAGTCAGACAGGGGCCGCAGGAGGTCCTCCGTCTGAGCAAGGGTCTGCTCCGTTCCCGTGAAGAGCTCGCCCAGGCTCACGCCCAGGGCGTTGGCCAGGGCCGCCAGCGTCTCCACATGGGGGACACGCTCGCCACGCTCAATCATGGAAAGGAACGACACGCTGATCTGCGCCCGCTCAGCGAGCTCTTCCTGCGTCCAGCGCTCCGGCCGCTGTGTCCGAAGCTCGCGGATGCGCTGCCCAATTCGTTTTCCGAGGTCCGACACGAAGTACTTCTCCTGGCTGTTTCGGGGTTGGAGGAACCACCACCTACCGCTGGTGATTCCTAGCCTCCGGAACCAAAGGATCCGAAATCCGCCACGATGAGGTTGATGCCGGAGAATTCCAGCCCCAGCTCTCGCCGCAACGTCACCACCCCCTCTACCCGCCAGCAGTCGCATGCAGGCCCATACGAGAGGCCGAATGTCTGCTGAGCAAGAGGGCGATTTTCTTGAGTTACTAGATCCTGGTAAAGCGGTTGCACAATTGCTTCGTACCGCACTCCCAGCCCAAATCCGAGCTTCAAACGCGTACCCGCGATGAGGGCTTGAGCCCGTTCGGCCGGAGGGAAGCCGGGCTCTACTCGGGATAGCCCGCCTACCAAGGTATCCAGCGAGCGGCGGAGCACATCGGGTCCCACGGAACGGGGATCCGCGCCGCGGTTGAGCGCATCTCCGCCGCTCCACAGCAGGTCATCGAAGCGCGCGTACACGGCGTGCCCCTTGCCGTTGTCGACATTCACCTCCGCGGAGAGCCCGGAGATGCGGCCTGCGTTGGGGTCGTAGCGAACGGTGCCCGCGGCCGTGAAGATTCCGGCGGTGGCGCTGAGGCGGGCGAAGGTGTCGCGCAGCACGGGCCCCGGGTCGTCCACCTTCCCCGCCGCGGGCACGTGTCGGGTGAGGTCGAAGCCCTGTCCGATGCGCAGGCGCAGCGGTTCGCGGATGTCGTTGCCGCGCTTGAAGCGCAGCGTCTGGTCCACGGCGAGCACCGCGTGGAGGAAGCCCCGGGTGCGGCCGTCGCTCTGGAACGGCACCGCGGCGTCCACTTCGTCATAGGGGCGAGCCACGTCCTCCCCGGAGGCCCCGGCCGAGGGAAGCCGGCCCCACCCGCCCGGCACGTAGCGCAGCTCCAGCGAAGGGGTGATGGCATGGCGGAAGCTCGTCTCACGTCCCTCGAAGACGCGCGCCACCTGGCTTTCGAGCAGCAGCCCGGCGATGGGGTATCCCCGCTGCCACGTCCGGCCCGACACCTCGCCCAGCCACACGTCCTGGCGCATGCCCAGGGAGGGCGACACGCGCATCAGACTGCCCAGAGCGAAGGACGTCGACAGGCGGGGGAAGAAGTCCACGCGGTCGCGGGCTTCGCGGTCGTTCGAATTGAAGATGCCATCGGACTGTGTGGTGTCCGCGGGAAACGGCCACCCGGCAGAGCCGAACGGGACATGGAACCCGTCGGCCCGGAAGATGCCGTCGATGCCCTCGTCGCCGTACCCGCCTCGCAGGGGCGCGAGCCGCAGATACTGCACCGACAGCCCCCCCATGATTCCGCCCAGCACGGGCCGCTCGGGCAGGGCCAGGGTGATGGCCGGCAAGCGCTGGAACGTGGTGGGGCCCTTCAGGTCCGGGCGCGAAGGGTCCGTGGCCGCCGGGATGCGGTTGTCCTGGAAGAAGCGATACCCCCACCGGATGTCCTGGCGCAGCGCCACGTCGAGGCCCGCATAGAGGTCGTCCTGGCGCTGGAACACCGTGCCCGTGCTGCGCAGGTAGGTGAACTCGCGGGTGACGAGGTCCGCCGTGAGGTCGCGGGTGTAGTTGCCGTCCGAGACGAACGAAGCGTCGACCCGGTTGTGCCACCCTCCCCCCATGTCCTGGGTGTGTTGCCACGACGCCTCGCCCCGGAGGCCTCGCCGCTCGTCGACGAACTCAGGCGAGGCGACACCGCCCTCCGTCCGCCGGTAGAACACGAAGCTGCGCGGATCCCGGATGGGCCGGAGGTCGTAGAGGAATCCCAACGTCGCCCGTCCCCGGGTCCGCTCGCTGGGCGCATAACGGAACTCGGTGAGCAGGCGCGGCCCCTTCACGCCCAGGTAGCGCGGCTCCCGGACCTGCTCGGTGGCGCCGGGAACGGTATGCAGTTCGTAGCCGCCGCTGAAGTACCCCGGCGTGAGCGTCACGTCGTAGCTCTGCCCCAGCGTGATGAAGAGGGGCTGCTCCAGGGAGAAGCCATTGAGCGAGGAGAAGGTGGGCTTGGGCAGCAGCAGACCGGTGCGCCGCTGAGACAGCGGCATGTAGAGCCACGGCAGCGCGAACACAGGCACGGACTTCACGTACACCACGGGCAGCGTCATCGTGGCGCGCTCGCCCAGGACGACGGTGGCCGACGAGGCCTCCATGCGCCAGCCGGGCTCACCCGGGCTGCAGTTGCACGGCGTGAAGGCCAGGTCCTCCACGAGGAAGGTGTTCTCCCCCGTCCGGCGGATGCGCGAGCCGCTCATGAGGAGGGGCGTCTCTCCCATGGCCCGCAGCTCCTGGGGCGTCTTCGCCGTGAACAGGGCCTCCTGGGTGACGCCCTGCTTCTGCATGAAGAGGCCGCCCTCGAGGTTCGCCTCGTAGGTGCGCACATCCATCTTCGCGGTGTCGGCGACCGCGGCCAGGCCGCTGGGGCCCACGAACATCACTCTGCCCGAGGCGGTGACGAGCTGGTTCACCTCGTCGTACGTCACCTCGTCGGCGCGAAGCTGCATCGTCTCCGTGCGCAGCACGGCGTTGCCGCGCGCGGTGACGACCTTCGTGTCCGCTTCGTAGACGACCAGGTCCGCGGCCAGCTGCGCCGTCTCACCGTTGGGCAGAGCCAACGGGGTGGCGAGTGGCACCTGCGAGGTGGAGACCAGCAGCGCGGCGGCGAGCGGAACGAGGAAGCTCATTCAGGGGTGCAGGGTATGCCGCGCCCAGGCCGAGCGGCCCGCCCTTTTCACCGGCCTGTGCGCTGGAAGTCCAATGAAATGACGTTGCCCTCCTGGCGGGCCTGGAACGGCGCGGACTGCCGGAGCTGGATGGTGATGCGCACATCCCGCCCGGACGCGCTCGGGTCCACCCGGAGCACCGGCGTCGCGAAGTAGGACGTGTCCAGCGGCAGCGTGTTGTTGCTGGCGTCCACGCGGGTGTTCTCCAGCTCCAGCACCACGGAGCGGCCCCGCTCCGACACGGAGTAGCTGACCGGCTCGTTGGTGCGGATGAACACGCGCGAGGCCCCCGACTGCTGCTGGAACCCCACCAGCGTCAGCGTCTTGCGACGCGAGGACACCGAGGCCTCCGAGCTGCTCGGCCGGGAGGGCTCCACCGCCTGATTCTGGCGGCGCTCCCGAGACGCACGGGCCTCGGCCTGACGCTGACGGCGCTCCTCGGCGGCGGCCTCCTGCTGGGCCCGGCGCTCCTCCGCCGCGGCCTGCGCGGCGGCACGACGCTCCTCGGCGGCGGACTGCTGAGCGGCCTTCCGCTGCTCGGCCTCGGCCCTAGCCGCGGCCTTGCGCCGCTCCTGCTCCTCGGCGGCGGACTGCTGCCGGGCCGGCGCTCGTCGGCGGCGGCCTGCGCGGACGCGCGCGCGGCCTCCTCCTGGCGACGCTTCTCCTCCGCCGCGGCTTGAGCGGACGCCTTCGCCGACTCTTCCTGGCGCCGCTTCTCGTCGGCGGCGGCCTGCGCCGAGGCACGCGAAGCCTCCTCCTGGCGCTTGCGCTCCGCCTCGGCCCGAGCCTGCTCCTCCTGCTGGCGCTGAGCGGCGGCCCGAGCCTCGTCCTGACGCCTCGCCTCGGCCTCCGCGTCACGCTTCGCGGCGGCGGCGGCTTCGGCGGAAGCCCGCTCCTGGGCCTCACGCTCGGCGCGCGCCGCGGCGGCGGCCTCCGCGGCGGCCTTCTCCTGGGCCTGACGCTCCGCCGCGGCGGCAGCGGCGGCCTCCGCGGCGCTGCTTCCCGCCTGGGGCTGCGCGGTGCCCGGAGCCTGCGCCACGGCTTGACCTCCGCCGCCCGCGACGCGGACGACGAGCTGGTTGCCCTGGGCCTGGATGTCTGCCTCCACCTCGCGCTCGTAGCCGATGAGCACGCGCGCGATGGATGACGCCTCGGAGCCATAGCTGGCGGTGCGGATGGCCGTCACCGTGCCATTGCCCACCTCGATCTCCTCGGGCACGTCGGAGAAGACGGCCTCGGAGATGTCGATGACGAGCCGCGGCGGGTCCGTCATGGTGAACGTGGTGAAGTTGGCCTTCTGCGAGCCGGAGATGGTCACCGTCCCACCGTTCACCTGGACCGCGGTGATGGTGTTCAGGTTCGTGGCCGGCGCCTGCGCGAGCGCCACGAAGGGCACGAGCACCACACCGAGCAGCCACGCGGCAAACGGCTTCATCGACCACACCCCTTCACGTTGACAGAAGAGCGTAGAGGCTATCACGCGCCAGCGTGCCTCCAACTTTCCGTCCTGACGCGTCTAGCGGAGCCGCGGAAGGCTCGGCGAGCGATACCGGTGGGTCCGCGCGTACTCGATGAGGTTCTTGATGTCGTAGCAAATCTGCCGGATGTCATGCCCCATCGTCAGTTCGATGTGGCTATTGCCCTTCACCGGACGCCAGAGCAGATACTCACTCTTGGCGGCGCGATACACGCTGCGCGTCGACTCCAGCGAGGCCAGCGGGTCCAGGTCCCCGAAGATGATGGCCATGGGCACCTCGATGCGACCGAAGCCCCGCTTGAAGTCGAAGCCGGTGCGGTAGCAGACCATCTCTCCCCGGCGAATCCACCGCGCGAACTGCTCCAGCACCCGGCGCGGCTCCCGCTCTCCACCTTCCCGGAGCAACCAGCGGATGTCATCCGCGCTCACCCGCTCCGGATTGATGAGACGGTTCAACCGCGTGGTGAGCTGTTGATACAGCGACGAGTCCTCGGCCTTCGCGAGCTGGCGCTCCAGCGTCTTGAGGATGATGTCCACCGGCACCGCGTCGAAGCGCAGCGTCCGCCGCGCTCGGGGTGACAGCCGGCGTCCCAGGCCCTTGTTCAACACGCCCACGCCCCGCGCGAGCAGCGAGCGCCCCGCCCCCTCCACCTTGCCACCCACGTTGAGGCTGGCGAGCGTCAGGTCGATCATCCCGACCAGCATGGGCGCGCCGTGCGCCAGCAAGCGCAGCAGCATGAAGCCGCGTCCCAGGTCCGCCGGGGAGCCGATGGTGATGAGGCCTTCGAAGTCATTGTGGATGCCGGCGTAGCCGTAGCCCAGCATCCCGCCCATGGAGTGGCCGCAGTAGAAGATGCGCTCGCGCCG
The DNA here is from genome assembly GCF_032612255.1 of Myxococcus sp. MxC21-1. NCBI lineage: Bacteria > Pseudomonadati > Myxococcota > Myxococcia > Myxococcales > Myxococcaceae > Myxococcus > Myxococcus sp. MxC21-1. The sequence continues at coordinate 3,056,333 of NZ_CP123278.1, read as the reverse complement.
GGTGATGCGCTTCACGCCGGAGACGGCCGCTGGCAGGTCGTAGAGGAAGTAACTGTCGATATCCCAGCCGTAGTCGAGGTCCGGCGGCAGGGGGCGCTTGAAGCGCTCGGCGCGCTCCTTCTGGAACGCGATGGAGCTCTTGCCGTGGCCACGCAGCTCCAGGATGTGGATGTCCACCCCGAAGAAGAGCAGGTTCTTGACGAACTGCCCGCTGGTCCAGGTATGCCGGTTCTGTGAGAAACCGTGCACCAGCAGCAGGGGCTCACCAAACAACGGTTGCGGAAAAGGCTGCTTCACAGGACGGTAGCGGGTGATGACCAGCGACCAGCCGTCCGCCGTCTCCACGACGTACTTCGTCTTCGAGTAAAGCGCCCTGAAATCGACTTCGTCGATGGAGGGGATGGGTGGCCCCGATGTCGCGGCGGCTCTCCAGTCCGGCAGGCGCATGTCTTGAATCTACGGCGGCTGATGCATCGCGCCAAGGTTTCGATACATGCGAGCCTTCATCATCCCGACAAGGAACAGTGAACCTGTACAAAGGACGAGGTCGTTCGCGGCTGCCCGCTTGCGCGCCGCGGCAAGGGCCGCGTCCGCATCCGGCCAGGCAGTCACATCCGCGCACAGCGCGCGCGCCTCTGCCAGGTAGGCCTCGGGAGCCAGCGAGCGAGGCGTCTCCAAAGGCGTGAGCTGCACCGAGGCACACTCGGGCAACAGCGCTCGCATCATCGGTCCCCGGTCCTTGTCCCCCACCACGCCGAAGACGAGGTGGAGGCGACGCCCCGGGTAGAGGTCCTTCAGCGACGCGAGCAGCACCTCCACGCCCGCCGGGTTGTGTGCGCCGTCCAGCAGGAGGATGGGCTGCTGCCCCACCTCCTCCAGGCGCCCCGGCCAGCATGCCGACGCCAGGCCCGCACGCGCGGCCTCGGGCGGCACGGTGACGCCGCGCTCCTGCAAGGCCTCCAGGCAGGCGAGCGCCACCGCCGCGTTCTGCCGCTGATGGGGCCCCCGCAGCGCGACGGACAGCCCATCCAGGGACCAGGTCACCCCGCGGTACGACAGGCCGCCATCTGGCTGACGCTCGCCCGTGAAGTCACGCCCCTCCAGCCGCACAGGGGCCCCGACCTGCTCGGCCTTGCGAAGGATGGCGTCCAAGGCCTCGGGGGCCTGCCGCGCGACGACACACGGCACGCCCGGCTTGAGGATGCCCGCCTTCTCGCCGGCGATGGCCGCCAGCGTGTCGCCCAGGTACTCCATGTGGTCGAAGGACACGGGGGTAATCGCCGTCACCACCGGGCTGGCGGCGGTGGTGGCGTCCAGCCGGCCGCCCAGGCCCGTCTCCAGCACGGCCACGTCCACGCGCACCTGGGCGAAGTGCCACAGGGCGACGATGGTGCCGAACTCGAAGTACGTCATGGGAGAGGACACGGCGCTGGGGTAGCGCTCCAACACCTCCAGGATGCGCAGGCCGAAGTCCGCGTCGGAGATGTCCTCGCTGTCCACGCGGATGCGCTCGTTGACGCGCACCAGATGCGGAGACGTGTAGAGCCCCACGCGGTGCCCGGCGGCATGGAGCGACGCCGCCGTCATGGCACACGTGCTGCCCTTCCCGTTCGTCCCGGCGACGTGGAGCGCCGGATACCGCCGCTCCGGGTGGCCCAACGCGGCCAGGGCCTCCTGCACGCGCTCCAACCCCAGCTTGATTCCAGAGGGGTTGAGCTTCGTGAGGAAGGCCAGCGCCTCCTCCGGTGTCCGAGGCGCGCTCAGCCCAGCAACCCCAGGATCTGGCCCAGCTTCGCGCGCAGGTCCTTGCGGTGGACGATGGCGTCGATCATCCCATGGTCCAGCAGGAACTCGGAGCGCTGGAAGCCCTCCGGCAGCTTCTGGCGGATGGTCTGCTCGATGACGCGCGGACCGGCGAACCCGATGAGGGCCTTGGGCTCGGCGAGGATGACGTCGCCCAGCCACGAGAAGGACGCGGCGACGCCGCCCGTGGTGGGGTTGAGCAGCACGGAGATGTACGGCCGCGTGCCGGTGCGGAAGCGGGCGATGGCCGCCGACGTCTTGGCCATCTGCATGAGGGAGAAGATGCCCTCCTGCATGCGCGCGCCGCCCGACGCGGAGAAGACGATGGCGGAGCACTTCAGCTCGTGCGCGCGCTCGAAGACGCGGGCCACCTTCTCGCCCACGACCGAGCCCATGGAGCCGCCCATGAACTCGAAGACGAAGCAGCCCACCGACACCTGGTGGCCCTGGATGCGGCCCACGCCGGAGATGAAGGCATCCGGCTCGCCCAGGTTCTTCCGGGTGGACTTCAGGCGGTCCTTGTACTTCTTCGAGTCACTGAACCCGAGCGGGTCCTGCGGCTCCAGCTCCTTGTCGAACTCCTCGAAGCTGTCGGGGTCCAGCAGCGCCGCCAGCCGCGCGCGAGCCGCCCAGTAGTGGTGGTGCTCGCAGTGCGGACACACCATCCAGTTCTTCTCCAACTCCTGGCGGTAGATGATTTCGTCGCACGTCTCGCACTTCGCCCACAGACCCTCCATGCGGGACGGGCGGGGCTCGGCTTGCGGTTCGGTGTCGACGGCGATGCGCGGCTTCTTCGAGAACCAGGCCATGGGGTGGGCGGGGTTAATCCGGCCGCTTTCGGCCGTCAACCCTTCCGTATGGCGCGACGCGTCTACAGCTCGAAGGTATCGCCCAGCTCCAGCACTTCCACCGGAAGCTCGGCCAGCTCCTTCTTGAGCTGCGACACGAAGGCGGGCTTGAGGTGATACAGCAGCACCGAGGCGCCGTTGCGCTCGAACTTCTGGAGTTCCAGGCTCAGCGTGTGCGGCGTGAGGTGGCCGGAGATGTCGGCCAGCGACTGGAGCTTGTTGGGGAAGGACGTCTCCAGCAGCAGCGCCTTGAGGTTCTTCGTCTCGTTCAGCGCCTTCCACAGCTTGTCCGTGGGGCCGGTGTCGCCGCTCATCGCCAGGGCGCTCTTGCCGTTGGAGATGATGAAGCCGCACGACTCCACGGGGTGGCTCACCGGCACGCTCCGCACGGTGTAGGGGCCCACCTGGAAGCTGCTGCCCGCCCGGAACGTCTTGATCTGCAGCACGGGCTTGCGCTTCGTCGGGATGCGGGTGAAGTCCGGCCAGAGCGAGTTGTTGAACATGTTGTCGCGCAGGGCCCGGGCGCACTCGCGCGAGGCGTAGATGGTGACCGGGGTGTCGCGCCGGCCGATGACCAGGTCCGCCATCAGCGGCAGGTCCTTCACATGGTCGAAGTGGCTGTGCCCCACCAGGACGTGGTCCACGCGGCACAGCTCATCCAGCGACAACGTCCCCGTGAGCGCCCCCGCATCGAGCGCCAGCACGTCATCGACGAGGAAGCAGGTGCTCTTGCAGTTGGGTAGCTCGCCGCCGTGGCAGCCGAGGACTCGCAGCTTCACGCTAGAGGTCTCCGAACTTCCACTTCATCTCCAGGTATTGGAGGAAGTCGTGCAGCTTGGCCGTGTCCGGCACGGTCATCCGGTCCCCGTTCCGCTCGACCAGGCCGGAACGCTCCAGCCGGTCCACCACGGCGCGGACCGCGGGCTCACCCACACCAATCTGGCGCGGCAGCTCCCGCACTGAGAAGTCGATCTCCACCCCCTCGTCCAGGGGACGGCCCCGGCTCTGGCAGGCCTGGATGATCTGGTGCACCACCCGGCTGGCCGGGTCGTTGTGCAGCAGGTTCTCGATCTGGGCGTCCGCCTCGGAGAGGCGTTCGGCCAGCTTCTTGATCATCCGGACGGCGATCTCCGCATTGCCGCGGATCATCCCCTCGAACGTCTTGGGGTCGATGACCAGCAGCCTCGCGTCCTCGTTGACCGTGGCCGAGGCATTGCGCGGCTTGTTGGAGATGATGGCCATCTCCCCGAAGAACTCACCGGGGCCCAGGACGGCGAGGACCTTCTCGACGTCACGGACCCGCTTGGAGATGGCCACCCGTCCTGCCTGGATGACGAACATCTCCTTGCCGGCTTCTCCCTCGCGGAAGAGCTCGGTGCCCTGGGGGAACTCCTTGCCGAAACGTTGAAAGAGGGTTTCCTCGGCGCCCATCCTGCAAAGGAGTCAATCAGCCCACACTCGCCCGGTCAAATTCCCTTTTCTGTGCGCGCCGGTGGGACAGCCGCCACGCCATGCGAGACACCGGCGCGGGGGCCGGGTAGAAGGCCGCCCGTGGGAACGACCTACAAGCAGTCCGGAGTAGACATCGAGGCCGGCGACGCGTTCGTCGAGCGCATCAAGCCCCATGCCGCGCGCACCATGCGCCCTGAAGTCATGGGCGGGGTGGGCGGATTCGGCGGTCTGTTCGCCCTGCCGCCAGGCAAGTACCAGCAGCCGGTGCTGGTGGCCGGCACGGACGGCGTGGGCACCAAGCTGAAGGTGGCCTTCGCCGCTGGACGCCATGGGACGGTGGGCATCGACCTGGTGGCCATGTCGGTGAACGACATCCTCACCTGCGGCGCCGAGCCCCTCTTCTTCCTCGACTATTTCGCCACCGGGCGCCTGGAGGTCGACGACGCCGCCGAGGTGGTGAAGGGCATCGCCCTGGGCTGCGAGCAGGCCGGGTGCGCGCTGCTCGGCGGCGAGACAGCGGAGATGCCGGGCTTCTACGCGCGCGGCGAATACGACCTCGCGGGCTTCTGCGTGGGCGTGGTGGAGCGCGCGGCCATCATCGACGGCAAGAGCGTGAAGCCGGGTGACGTGCTCATCGGACTCCTCCTCTGGCCTGCACAGCAACGGCTATTCGCTGGCGCGCAAGGTGCTGCTGGACGACGGAAAGCTGGCCCTGGACGCGACGCCCGAGGGCCTGGACCGGCCGCTCGTGGACGCGCTGCTGGAGCCCACGCGCATCTACGTGAAGGACGTGCTGGCGCTGCTCCAGGCGGTGAAGGTGAAGGGCTTGGCGCACATCACCGGCAGCGGCATCCCGGGCAACCTGCCCCGCTGCCTGCCGGACGGCACGCGCGCGGTGCTGAGTGAGAGGACCTGGCCCAAGCCGCCCATCTTCGACCTCATCGCGAAGCTGGGGAGCGTGGCCCGCGACGAGATGTTCAACACGTTCAACATGGGCCTGGGGCTCATCCTCGTCGTGGCGAAGGAAGACGTCGCCCAGGCGCTGAGCGTGCTGAGCGGCCGGGGCGTGCAGGCCTTCGAGGTCGGCCGCGTGGAAGCGGGCCAGGGCGAGGCCACGGCGGTCATCGACCCATGAGCGGCCAGCGGGTCCGCCTGGGCGTGCTCGTGTCCGGCAGCGGGAGCAACCTCCAGGCGCTGCTGGACGCCTGTGCGCGCGAGGACTTTCCCGCCGAGGTGGCCTGCGTGGTGTCCAACGTCTCCACCGCGTTCGCGCTGGAGCGGGCGCGCAAGGCCGGCGTGACGGCCAAGGTGGTGGACCACAAGGCCCACGCGACGAAGGCGGACTTCGAGAAGGCCCTGCTGGACACGCTGCGCGCGGCCAACGTGGAGTGGGTGTGCCTGGCGGGGTTCATGCGCTTGTTGAGCGCGGACTTCCTGGGCCACTACGCGGGGCGGGTGCTGAACATCCACCCGTCGCTGCTGCCCGCCTTCCCGGGCCTGCATGCGCAGCGACAGGCGCTGGAGCGAGGCGTGAAGGTGGCCGGATGCACGGTGCACTTCGTGGACGCGGGCACCGACACGGGGCCCATCATCGCGCAGGTGGCCGTGCCGGTGCTGCCGGATGACGACGAGAAGGCCCTGAGCTCGAGAATCCTCGCGGAGGAGCACCGGCTCTACCCGCTGGCCGTGCGGCTCGCCGTGACGGGCAAGGTGACGCTGGACGCGGCCCGCACGCGAGTGGAGGCGCGGGCCACGGTGGGCGAGCTGGCGCTTCGGAATCCCGGCGCGACGGTCGACCCGGCGTGAGCGGACCGAAGACGTTCGACGAGGAGCCGGAGTTCCCCAGCGCCGCATCAGGGGATGACGGCGACGTTCAGCCACTGGAGGCCGCTTTGGGGCTGACCAACGACGGGGTGATCGCCGACGAGCGGCAGTCCACCTGCCCCCTGGGCGGCCCTGCGTCCCCACGAGACGAGCAAGGCTCGACCGCCCTGCCCTCACAGGCCGAACGAGTCACCGCGCTCCAGGAAGCTCGCGTGGTGCTGGTCAGTGCCTGCCTGCTGGGCGAGGCGTGTCGGTACGACGGCCGCTCCCAGCGCTCCGAGCGCGTCCTCGCGGCGCTGGCGGACAAGGACGTCATCCCCGTGTGCCCGGAAGTGGCCTCGGGCCTGCCCGTGCCGCGCCCTCCCGTCGACCTGCGAGGAGGCACCGGTGTCGACGTCTGGGCTGGGCGCGCAGTCGCAGTGGAGCGCGCCGCGGGCACCGACCGGACGGAGGCCTTCCAACAGGGCGCCCGGCTCGCGCTCGAAGCGGCACAACGCTTCGGCGCGACGGTGGCGCTGCTGAAGGAGAAGAGCCCGTCGTGCGGCAGCCAGCGAGTCTACGAGTCCGGCCAGCTCCGCGCGGGCGAAGGCATCACCACGGCGCTACTTCGCGCGAAGGACATCACCGTCCTCAGCGACGAGGACCTCTAGCAACAGCCCCTACCCGCGCGCCGGAACCTTCCACGTGTCGTGAGGCAGCGGCGCGAAGAGCGCCTCCACCATGTCTTCGGTGACTTCCGCCAGCGTGGAGGGCCGCCAGTGCGGCTTGTTGTCCTTGTCCACGAGCACCGCGCGGATGCCCTCACGGAAGTCCGGCCGTGCCGTCATCGACTGGCTGAGCCGGTACTCCACGTTGGCCATCTCGTCGTAGTCGCGGGTGCGCCCCATCCGGAGCTGGCGCAGCGTCACCTTCAAGCTGGCCGGGCACCTGTGAAGCAACGTGGCCCACGTCTCCTGGGCCCACGGCGTGCCCTCCACCTCCAGCGCCTGCTGGATGTCGTCCACGCGTTCGGCCGCGAAGCACCGGTCGATGGCCGCGCGCTGCACACCCAGTGGCGACGTGCCCGCGTCCGCGTGAAAGCCGCCCAGCACCGAGTCCACCACCGTGCTCGCCGCGCCGGTGCCCCAGGGCGCCCCCACCAACGCGTCCAGTACCGCCTCCAGCCGCGCGGACTCCACGTGGTGCGTGGCGTAGCCCAGCCACATCGCGTCCGCCGCGCCGCACCGGGCCCCCGTGAGGCCCAGGTACGTGCCCGACTCACCTGGGAAGCGCGGCAGGAACCAGCCGCCGCCCACATCCGGGAAGAGCCCGATGGCCGTCTCCGGCATGGCCAGCACCAGCTTCTCGGTGACGACCCGGTGGGTGCCGTGAATCGACAGGCCCAGACCGCCGCCCATGCAGACCCCGTCCACCAGCGCGATGAACGGCTTGCCGAAATAGTGGATGCGGTGGTTCAGCCCATACTCGGCACGGAAGAACTCTCGCGACAGCCGCTCCTTCTCGTCGACAGACGCGTCCCCTACCGACAGCGCCACCGCGCGTACGTCTCCGCCCGCGCAGAAGGCTCGGCCGCCAGCCCCCCGGATGACCACGGCCTGGATGGACGGATCCGCCGCCCAGGCGTCGAGCGCCGGGTGCAGCTTGCGGCACATGCCCAGGGTCAGCGCGTTCAGGGCCTTGGGCCGGTTCAGGGTCACCACGCCTACCGCGCCACGCGTCTCGAGCAGAAGGTCGTCCATCATGGCGCCGGGGATATCAGGCGAGCAGCCCCTTGGGTGGATTCATTGGCCCACCGCGGGGACAGACGCGCTATGGGGAACGCATGACCTCCGCACTGGCGCCCCTGCGTGCCGTCGTCTTCGACATGGACGGCACCCTCGTCGACAACATGCAGTTCCACAACGAGGCCTGGGTCTCGTTCGCCCAGAAGCTGGGCTTGCCGCTGACCGCGAACGACTTCCAGAGCCGCTTCGCCGGCAGGAAGAACGAGGAGATCATCCCCGAGCTGCTCGGCCGCCCGGTGGCCCCGGATGAAGTGGAGCGCATCGCCGAGGAGAAGGAGAACCACTACCGAACCCTGTACCGCCCGCACCTGAAGCTGCACCGGGGCGCGGCGGCCTTCATCCAGCGCTTGAAGGAGGCCCACGTCCCGGCGGCCATCGCCACCGCGGCGCCCCAGGGCAACCGCGAGCTGGTGCTGGACGGGCTCGGCCTCCGTCCCCTCTTCGCGAGCATCGTCGGTGCCGAACAGGTGACGCGCGGCAAGCCCGCCCCGGACATCTTCCTGGCCGCCGCCAAGGCGCTGGGCGTGGCCCCCACCGAGTGCCTCGCCTTCGAGGACGCCGTCCTGGGCATCATGTCCGCCCGCGAAGCCGGCATGACGGTGGTGGGATTGACCACCGCCGCGCCGGAAGCCGACCTCCGCAAGGCCGGCGCGCACTGGGTGGTCCAGGACTTCACCCAGCTGCCCCCTGCGTTGGAGCAGCGCCTCTTCAGCGCCCAGGCCCGCTGATCCGCCCTCCGCAGGCGCGCCGTGGTGAAAAGGGCGCCAGCGGCGAGCACGTTGTGTAGTGTTGCCCGCCTCATGGCGACGTCCTCTGCCAAGCTCAAGCTTCCCGCCGGGCCGTCCCGGCATGTCTACGACGTCATCGTGCTCGGCAGTCAGCTGGGCGGTGCGCTCGCGGCGGCCCTCCTGGCGAAGCGCAACCACCGCGTCCTGCTGGTGGAGCACGACGGCATGGGGCCCGGTTACGAGCACGGTGGCTACGTGCTCCCCTATGCCCCCTTCGTCGCTCCGCCGCTCAAGGCCATGCCCGCGGTGGAGGAGGCCCTCACGGAGCTGGGCCTCAACGCCAACGTCCAGCGCACGCTGCGGCCCCATACGCCGGAGCTGCAGCTCCTCATGCCGCGCAGCCGACTGGACCTCCATGGCGATGCCGCCCGCCGCAAGGCCGAGGTGACACGCGAGCTGGGCGAGGAAGGCGAATCCCTGCTGGGCGCCCTGGCCGGCGCCGCCGCGCAGCACGAAGCCAGTGATGCCTTCTTCAAGGCGGGCCCCGCCCTGCCACCGGACGGCTTCTTCGAGGGCTGGGGTCTGAAGAAGCTCATCCGGGCCCATCCCGGCCTGGAGACGCCGCCCCGGCTCACGGGAGACAGCGCTTCGGTGTCCCTGGTGCGGGGGCTGCTGCCCTTCGTCACCCACCTGGACCGTCCAGAGGCGCCCCTGGCACTGACTCGGGCCATGTCCCAGGTGCTGTCGGCGCCTTCCTACTTCCCCGGGGGCCATGAGGGCCTGCGCGAGCTGCTCGCCCGCCGCGTGGCGGAGCTGGGCGGAGACGTGCTCGGGCGCGACAACCCGACGGGCTTCATCGTGGAGGAGCTGGCCTTCGACGGCAGCAAGTTCGCGGGCATGAAGCTGATGCGCTCGGACACCATGTACCGCGCGTCCTGCCTGGTGGCGGCCACGGACGCGGGCGCGCTGCGGCGGTTGGTGACGGACAAGAAGCACCACCGCGGCCTGCTGGAGCACCTGGACCAGTCCAACACCAAGGCGCTGCTTTTCACCGTGAACTGGGTGGTGCCGGAGTCGGCGCTGCCCCGCGGCATGGGCGAACTGGCCCTGCTGGACACGGGCGACGCGGAGCTGGGCCCCGTGCTGATCCAGGTCCACCCCGCGCGCGCGGCCCCGGTGCACGGCGGCAAGGAGGCCAAGGCGACGGAAGGGCTGCGCGTGGTGTGCGCGGGCGCCTTCGTCCCGGCCTCGGCGCGGGACCTGGGCGAGGAACACCTCCAGGGCCTGGCGACGCGCATCGACGAGCACCTGGACGCGCTGATGCCCTTCACCGCCCAGCACCGCGTGCTGCGCTCGGCCCCCTACCTGGACGCCGGCGGAGTCCGTGGCAGCCGGCTGATGCCACACCCCTTGTTCAGCTTCGAGTCGGAAGCCGTCCTGGGCGTCACGGGTTTGACTCAGCGCACGCCGGCCAAGAACATCTTGCTCGCCAACCGCGAAGTCCTCCCCGGGTTGGGGTTGGAAGGCGAGCTGCTCGCGGGCATCCGGGCCGCACGGCTGGTGCAGGATATGTTGAAGAAGAAGGATCCGCTCAAGGGCTGATCCTGGATCTAAGGCTGGATTTCCAGGCCGTTATCTGGCAGGTTCCGCCGCTCTTTTAATCGGCAGGCGTCCAACGCCCCAGTTTTCAAGGAGTTAGAGGTCATGGCGTGGAAGTGTGACTTGTGTGGCAAGCGTCCGCTGGTGGGTAACAACGTCAGCCACGCGAACAACAAGACCAAGAAGCGGACCCTGCCGAATCTCCAGAAGATCCGGGCCAGCGTTCAGGGCAGCACCCAGCGCGTTCTCGCGTGCACCCGCTGCATCAAGGCGGGCAAGGTGACGAAGGCCGCTTGAGGTCCTCTCGCTCGAGGGAGGGCATGACGCGCGTCTCACCACCGCGACTGCCCCCCACGAGCGGTTTCATTCCGCGCGGACGCCGCATCCCTGCTTGGTTTCGAGCAGCGCGGTGGTTCGCCGGTGGCATGACGTATTGGCCGCCATTCGTGCGGTTCGTGCCGTATTCCTCTTCAGGGAAGCGGTGTGAGCCGTCGCGGATGCCTTGCGGGCGCGCATCCTGGCGAGCCTGCCTCGATCCCGCGGCTTCACCCCCAGCGCTGGACCTCGCGGACCTGGGGTGAATGTCTCGCCGTCAACTGGCGCGAGGTGTCCAGTCGTTCTAGGTAAGCTGACACCGTGAGCAGCGTCAATCTGATGGCCCGTGAAGTGGCCGCGAAAATCGTTTTCTACGGACCGGGCCTCTCCGGGAAGACGACCTCGCTGAGGAAGATCTACGAGACTGTCCGCCCCGCACACCGCGGCGAGATGATGTCCATCGCCACGGAGGGGGACCGGACGCTCTTCTTCGACTTCCTTCCCGTGAAGGTGGAGCGCGTGGGCGACTGCTCCGTGCGACTGGCGCTCTACACCGTGCCGGGCCAGGTCTTCTACAACGCCACCCGCAAGCTGGTGCTCCAGGGCGCCGACGGCGTGGTCTTCGTGGCGGACTCGCAGCCGGAGGCCATGGACGCCAACCGCGAGTCCCTGGCCAACCTGGAGGAGAACCTCTTCGAGCACGGCATCCGCCTGGACCGCTTCCCCCTGGTGATGCAGTGGAACAAGCGGGACCTGGACGGCGTGCTGCCGGTGGAGGTGCTCCGCAAGGAGCTCAACCCCCGAGGCGTCCCGGAGCTGGAGACGTCCGCCGCCAATGGCCGCGGGGTGCTCGACACGCTCAAGGCCATCACCCGGCTGGTCATCAAGGACCTGCGCGCCAAGCGCATCGTCCCGCCGCCCCGCCCCACCGCGAGCGCACAGCCCGCGGGCCTGGAGGCCCAGCTCACCCAGCACCTGCAGCACCGGCAGCAGCCCGGCGCCGCCGCGTCCCAGCCGGTGCAGGGTGGCGGCCCGGTGCCTCGCGTGGCCCCGGTGGCCGTCATGCCGCCTCCGCGCGTGGAGCCGACGCCCATCCCCGCGCCCCAGCCCGGACCGAAGCTGCTGGGCGCCGCCAGCGCCCTGGCGCCGGGCGACATGTTCGACCATGCCCGCGCCGCCGAGGCCGCGTTCATGACGGGGGACTACGCCACCTGCGTCACCGCCTGCACCGACGCCATCCGGCGCGCGCTGGCCTTCGCGGGCGAGGGCTCCCTGGGGCAGCAGGCCTTCCTGCTCCGCGTGGACGGCGCCGACCTGCTCCGGCTCCAGGGGCTGGCCACTCAGCAGCACCTGCGCGTGGATGACGCCGCCTTCTCCCTGTACGTGATGATGCAGGTCTTCATCCGCCTCAACGCGGTGGGCCTGCCCAACGGGGAGTAGCCTCCGCCCCGCTCAGCGCGGGAAGACGAGCTGCAGCAGCCCCATGCGCTGCAGCTTCGCCAGCGTCTTCAGCGTCTCCAGCTCTCGCGCTGGACTGGCCAGCACCAGCGTGGACACGTCCCAGGTGCCATTCACCAGCCCGGCAATCTGCCGCTCCTCGGGCTTGAGCAGCGCCTGCCCCTGCGGGTCGTGAATCATGAGGGGCACCATCAGGGGCGGCATGTCCGAGTAGAGCGCCGCCACGTGCTCGCGCTGCACCAGCCGGGCGAATTCGCGCACGCGCCGGTCCGCCGGGTCGCTGGCCAGCAAGGACGCGCAGACGATGCCCGCGGCGTCGTACTGGCCCTCGCGCATCAGCACCGCGCCCTTCTCCAACATCTCCGCCACCGGATCCGCCTCCACCTGCGGCGCCCCGTCCACCTCCACCAGCTTCGACCGCAGCAGTTCGTGCACGCGCCGGGTCACCGAGGAGCGGGACACGCCCATGGACAGGCGCAGCCGTCCCAGGTTCTGCGGCGACGTGCACAGCCCCAGGATGATCCGGTGCATCAGGGGCTGGCTCGGGCTCGGCGGCGCCAGCGCGCGCACGCTGAGCGCGTCGATGGGCAGCGCCTTGTCCACGTCGGGCTGCTCGTCCACCCACCGGAGCGACTCGAAGAGCAGCTCGCGGATGCCCATGTCGGACGGCACCCAGTCCTCACCGGAGCGGTCCGCGTCCTCCGTCCAGTGGAAGGTGCCGCGGCCGGCGATGGTCAGGTCCGTCATCGCGGCGAACAGCTCCTCGCGGCCCAGGTCCCGAATCCACCGCGCCTGGATGCCGTGGATGTCGAACGCGGCGTCCACGTCCGGCGTGCGCGCCAGCTCATCGAAGCCCGCCAGCACCTTCGTCCCCGACGCCAGCTTGGACAGCGTGAGCAGCCGCGCCACGCGTCCGCGAAGTCCTTCGGCCGCGGTGGCACCCACCTGGCCGGAGAGAAGGAAGAGCTTGCGCTCGCCGGCCTCCCAGGAGAGCTGGAGCGTCCCCGTCTTGCGGGAGCTGTCCAGCCATTGAAGGAACTCGGGAAGCGGATAACTGAAGAGGTCGCCGTGGAGGGCCATGCGTGTCGGATTCGAGGATACAGTCCCCAGCCGTGCGCGTCGCGCTCCTGTTCATCGATGGTGTGGGGATTGGCCGGAAGGACCCGGCCGTGAATCCGCTCGCCCACCGGGAACACCTGCTATCCCACTTCGAGGACGCCCCCAGCCCGCCCCTCCCCTACGGAGGCCGCTGCATCCCCACGGACACCACCTTCGGCGTCCCCGGCCGGCCCCAGTCCGCGTCCAATCAGACGGCCATCCTGACGGGAGACCCGGCCCCCGCGCTGCTGGGCCGCCACGTCCTCGGCTACCCCAATGCGCCGCTGCGGGGTTGATGGCGGACCGCTCCATCATCCGGCGGCTGGGCGCGGCGGGCCGCACCGCCACCTTCGCCAACGCCTATCCCGCCCCCTACCTGGACGCGCTGGAGGTCCCCCGCCGGCCCAGCACCTCCCCGCCGGAGTTCGTCCTGTCCCCGGAGTCGCGCCGCAAGGCGAAGCCCTCCGCCTCCAAGCTGGCCTTCGCCGCGGGGGCATCCCCTGCGGACGCTCGATGACGCCCGCGCCGGGGACGGGCTCACCCACGACATCACCGGCGCCAGCGCCCGTGCCTACGGACTGCCCGCGCCGGAGCGCACGCCCGAGGAAGCCGCCGCCGTGTTCTGGGACATTGCGTCAGCCGCGGACTTCACCTTCTTCGAGCACTACCGGCGGACGAGGCCGGCCACGCCCAGGACTGGACGGCCGCCCTGGCCGCGCTGGACGCGTTCGACGCCTTCACCCGCGCGTTGGTGGCCACGCGCCCCGCCGACGCCCGGGTGCTGGTCTGCAGCGACCACGGCAACGTGGAAGACCTCTCCACTCGGGGACACACGCTTCACCCCGTGCCCGTGCTCTACTTCGGCCCGCCCGCGCCCGAGGTGGAGTCCTTCTCCACCGTGGCCGATGTCGGACGCGCGGTGGTTCGCTGGTTGGGTGCGGAGTGAGTGAGGAGTCACCAGCAACGAAGGGCCGTCGCGGCAGTCCCGGCTGGGCAGCGGTGCTGCTCGGCCTGAGCCTGCTCACCGGCTGCTACGCCTCCCAGAGCGCCCGCGTGCTCGTCGGCAAGGGCGCCGGCGCCGGCATCGACGTCGAATACCAACCGCGCGACGCCGAAGCGGCCGTGCAGGTGAAGCTCGCCGTCGAACGCGCCATTCCCCGGCTCCAGCGCTGGGGCACCTTCGACGACACCGTCACCATCGTCGTTCACCCCAACCACGCAGCGCTGGAGCGCGCCGCCAATCGCCCGGGGCATGACTTCCTCCGCGCCTGGGCGCGCTACGAGCAAATCGAGCTGCAGAGCCCTCGAACCTGGACGGCCCGAGGCGCCAGCCAGGGCCAGGTGGACGAACTGCTGCTGCATGAGCTCACCCACAGCCTGATGTACCAGGTGGCCTCGGACCGGCTCGGCTGGACACGCAAGCGGATTCCCCTCTGGTTCCGCGAAGGCATGGCCTCCTACACCGCCGAACAGGGCTACCGCGTCTCCAGCCTGGACGACCTGGAGCACTACTGGCGCCAGCACCCCAACGCCGACCCCTTGTCGCAAGCCGAAGCGCTCTACCAATCCGAGAGCGGCGTCGTGTATGGCGCCGCCCACCACGCTTTCACCTTCCTGGCGCGCCGCTATGGCGAGGACACCATCCGGAAGGTGCTGCGCGGCATGAGCCAGGGCCCGGACTTCGACAGCGCCTTCCAGCGTGCCGTGGGCGTCACCCAGGAGAGCTTCCTCCAGGACTTCCGCCGGTACGTGCGCCTGCGCGGCTTCAAGGGCGCCAGGCAGCTCCAACCTGCGCGCCCCCGGCCTGCGAGCCCCATGCCTGTCGCGCCCTCACCTGCCCCTCAGTAAGGCGCGACTGGGGCACGGAGGCGCGCGGCTACGGCTTCGCCGCCGGGGACTCCAGCGCCGCCGGGCTGGTGAGAATCGGCGGGCGGTCCTTCCCCTCCATGGTGCGCTGGAGCTCCAGCTCCTGCAGCAGCATGGCCGGCGCCACGGTGGACACCGGGACGTTGCCACTCTCCGCGCCGCAGAAGCCGTTGAAGACGCCGGACTTCTGCCCCGAGGCGAGGATGCGGTTCACCGCCGACAGCGGCGTGCCCACGATTTCCACGCCGCGCACCAGCGTCTCCTTCCCCGTCTTCACATCCACCCGGTACACCATGCGCGGCACGCCCTTGAAGGCCTGGTAGCCGTAGCCGGACGTGTTGGTGTTGCCCCCGGTGATGTCGCGGATGATGAGACCAAACGGCTTGCCCTGACGCTTCGCCTCGGCAATCAGACGCTTCTTCAGCTCCGCGTCGCTCACGCCGTTCGTGCTCTCCACCATCAGGTTCGCCATGCGCGCCACCGGCTTCAGGTTGCCCTGGCTGCGGCCGTGGCCGTTCGACTGGAGGAAGCCCTCCACCGGCCGGCGTCCCTGGAGGTAGTTGCGCAGCACGCCCTTCTCCACCAGCGTCACCCGCTGGCCGCGCACGCCCTCCTCGTCGAAGAGGTAGTAGCCGTTGAGCGGCTCGTTCTGGAGCACGCGCCGCGTCGGGTCGTCGTGGATGGAGATGAACGACGGCAGCACCTGCTTGCCCACCTGGCCCTTGAAGGTCTTGCCCTCGTTGTCACCTTCCTGCCGGTCTCCCTCCAGCCGGTGCCCCACCGCTTCGTGGAAGAGCACCCCGGCCGCTTCCGGCGCGAGGATGGCGGGCCCCGTGTACGGGTCGATGGCGGGCGCCGCGCGCAGGGCCAGCAGCTCCTGGATGACGTCATCCGCCGCCTTGTTCAGGCGCGCCACGTCCGGCAGCCCCGCTTCGGTGGGCACATAGAAGTTGCGCGAGTTGTCCAGCAGCTGCCCGTCCGGCGCCCGGGTGACGGCGGAGACATGCAGGCCGTACAGCGTCTCCTCGGTGATGATGCGGCTGCCTTCCGAGGACACGAACAGCCGCGTCACCTTGTCCTTGGTGACGCGCACCTCCGAGTCGAACAGCTCCGGGTGCGCGTTGAAGCGCGCCGACACGTCGCGGGCCACCTTCACCCAGCGCTCGCGGTCGAACGGAGCCTCCACCGGCGGATCCACGTGCTTCACCGGCTTCTCGCGCGTGAAGGACGGCGGACGCTTCGGGTCCTCCACCGCGTAGACGTCCTCGCCCTTCTTCTTCAGGTACTGGAACAGCGCGGACTTGTACTTCTCATCGGTGATGAGCCACAGCGAGGTGCGCAGCGCCAACGGCGAGTCGTCCAGCGGGCCTTCCTTGCGCGACACGTAGCTGGTGCCCTTGGTCGAGAAGCTGAACTCCAGCCCCTCCGCCACCGAGCTGTCGAAGTCGTAGTCACCGACGCGCACGTCGACGTACAGCTTCCGCTCACGGTAGCCGTCGTCCATGAACAGCGCCCCATAGCGCGCGGAGATTGCGTGCTGCTCGTAGTCCTTGAGCTGGTAGCTCATGAAATACGGGGGTTCGTGGTTCTGCATCTTCAGCTGTTGGTGGTTGCGCGCCAGCTCAGCGGACATCGCCTCGAGCAGCTTCACGCGCGCATCCGGCACGGGCGCCGCCGCCGTCAGCAGCGCCGAGAGTGCCAGTAGGGGAAACACCGTTCGAAGGAGGGATTGCACGGCCCCGACACTAGCCCATCCCTTCCGCGATACGAGCAGCTCCACGCTCACGGATGCCGCGAAGGCGGAATCCGTGAACGAGGGGCCCCCCGCCCGGAGGGTCGGTTTCCGGGCGGGCGGCGAATGACTGTCAGGCCTTCGTCACTTTCTCACGACCCTTGCTGACGCCCTTGGTGGCGTTGCGCGTGTCGACGACGACCTTCGCGCGGTCCACCAACATGGCGTAGTCGATGTCCGAGTGGTCCGTGAGGATGAGGACCGCGTCGTACTGGCCCAGCGTCTCCGGCTTCAGCGGCACGGACTTCATCTCCATGTTGAAGCCGTGGCCCTTGTGCAGCTCGGGGACGTACGGGTCGTGGTACGACAGCTCCGCGCCCTTCTCCGCCAGCAGCGTCATGACGCGCAGCGAAGGGCTCTCACGCATGTCGTCGATGTCCTTCTTGTACGCCGCCCCCAGGCAGAGGACCTTCGCGCCGTTGAGCGTCTGCTTGTTCTTGTTCAGCGCCTCCATCGTGCGCTGCACCACGTAGTACGGCATCTGCCAGTTCACCTCGCCGGCCAGCTCGATGAACTTGGTGTGGAACTCGTACTCGCGCGCCTTCCACGTCAGGTAGAACGGGTCGATGGGGATGCAGTGCCCACCGAGACCCGGGCCCGGGTAGAAGGGCATGTAGCCGAAGGGCTTGGTGCTCGCGGCCTGGATGGCCTCCCACACGTCCACGCCCATGCGGTCGCAGAGCATCTTCATCTCGTTGACCATGGCGATGTTGACGCAGCGGAAGATGTTCTCCAGCAGCTTGGTCAGCTCCGCCACGCGGGTGGAGGACACCGGCACCACTTCCTTCAGCGCGCTGCCGTAGAGGGCCGCGGCCACCTCGGAGCACTCGGGCGAGTAGCCACCGACAATCTTCGGAATCGTCTTGGTGTTGAAGCTCTTGTTGCCCGGGTCCTCGCGCTCGGGGCTGAATGCCAGGTAGAAGTCCTTGCCGGCCTTGAGGCCGTTCTTCTCCAGCAGCGGCTTGAGCACCTCCTCCGTCGTCCCCGGGTACGTGGTGGACTCCAGGATAAAGAGCTGTCCAGGACGCACGTGCGGCGCGAGCGCCTCCCCCGTCTGGATGATGTAGCTCATGTCCGGCTCACGCGACGCGGTGAGCGGCGTGGGCACGCAGATGATGACGCAGTCCATGTCCTTCGCCTTGGCGAAGTCCGTGGTGGCCTTCAGCTTGCCCGACTTGCTCAGCTCCGCCAGCGGAGCGCTGGGGATGTGCTTGATGTAGCTCTCCCCCTTCTCGATTTTGTCGATCTTCCGCTTGTCGACGTCGAGCCCCATGACGGGGAAGCCCGCCTCCGCGAACGCCATCCCCAGCGGAAGACCGACATAGCCAAGCCCGACCACACCCACCCTCGCGTCCCGCTTCTTGATGCGATCCAGAAGCGGGCTGCTCACCATCACCCTCATCGTCCTCACCTCTCCTGATGCGACGTGCCGTTAAGACGGTCACGCCCCGACCCGACACTCAGCGGAAAACGACCACCCACCTCAACCACGCCGGAGGCGCCACCTGCCCCCGGAACTCCACCGCCAGCGACGGCACCACCCGCCCGTACCCTGGCGAATACTTCGACGGCACCAACCGCGCCGTCAGTCCCTTCTCCAGCACCACCCAGGCGAGCGGGGCCCCTTCCGGCCCCAGCTCCACCACGAGCGGCTCGAACGACACCGGCTCCTCCATCACACGACCCGCGCGTGACAGGACCTGCACTTGAGGCGACACCACTCGCGCCTGTTCATCTGGCAGATGGAATCTGCCCACCACGTCATGCCGGCCCGTGCCCACGAAGCGATCACGTCCGGCCAGAGCGCGCTCGCCCCGGTCCAGCCGGAACGTGCGCTCGATTCCCACGGGCGCGGGCAGCCGGCGGTAGCCGTCATGCCGCACCAACAGCCTGTCCACCGACTTCCCCGGCAGGAAGGCCACCACCCGCGCCCGAGCCTCCTCCGGCAGCGCGAACAACCGCGCCGAATCCAGGGGTGCCTGCTCCGCGCCATCCACCTGCACCGTGTTGTGCGCGGCCGTTCCGCGGAACCAGTTCCGCAACGCGGGATCCCGCGTATAGGTGCCGGTGCCCGGATCCACGATGACGGGACGCCCGTCGACGTGGAGCTCGAAAGAGAGTTTGTCGTTGTGGCTGTGTCCCCCGACACCGCCTTGTCCCTGCTTGCCGGCGCTGACAGTGATAACGACACCCGCGCCGCGCAAGATGTGAAAGCCACCCTCCGGAAAGCTCACCGACACGGGCTCCGGCGCGGGCGTGAGCGCGGCGAAACGCGCCTGCCCGGCGCGCCCCAGCAGCCACGCGGCCTCGTCCACGAACTCGCCGCCGCCCAGGCCCGCATCGCCGAAGAGCGCCGCGCCCAAGCCCACCAGATAGCCGTGCGCGTTGTCCTCGCGATCACGCAGCGGGAAGACACGGCCGGAATCGTTGTCGCCAATCTGTGGCGCCAGGCCCTGCTCGGAACACCACGCGCGCACGGCGTGGAACATGCGACGCAGCCGGGACTCGTACTTGGGCCCCAGTGGCACCCCCGCGCCGCGCGCGGCGAGGTACGCCAGCGTGAACAGCTCCACGGACAGGCGATGATAGGGAATGGAGCCCTCGAAGGACGTGCCCTCGAGGTGCACCTGCTTCTCCATCTGTTCGCGCAGCCCTCCCACCGCCAGCGACACCTGCTGCGGCGCGCCCGGCAGCTCCGGGAAGAGCAGGCCCACCACCAACAGGCCCACGTAGTTGGAGACCAGGTGGTTGTTGGGCACCGCGCCGCGATCCTCCAGGTGGGCCTCCACCCAGGCGGAGTGCTCGGCCAGCGCGCTCAGCACCGGCACCAGGAAGTCCGGCCGGGCCACCGCGGGCGCGGCGGAGAACATGGCCAGCGCCTGCGCCAGGTTCGCGGCGCGCAGCGCCACCTCCATGGCGCACGTCCAGTGCACGCCCTGCCCCACGGGGTTCGCCTGGAGGAAGTCCAACACCTGCGCCACGAAGGCATCCGCCAGCCGCGCGCGCACGTCAGCAGCCGTCTCCACCCAGTAGCCCTGGCCCAGCGCCACGACGCTGTCGAGCCGGCCCATCACCCACGGGTACTTCGGGTCGCTCCCCGTCACGGCGAGCGACAGGCGCTCCACGGGCTCCACCGGATAGCGGTGACCGCTCACCGGATCCAGGGACCAGTCCACGGGGCGGCCCTCGCCGAAAACCACCGGGGTGCCGAAGACGTCCCACTCCTGGCGAAGCGCGGCCTGGGCACGGGCCCTCGCGCGCTCCAGGCCGCCGGGCACCGCAGCGAGCGCCTCCAGCACCGACGCGCGCTGAGAGACTTCACACCAGATGCGTGAGCTGCGCTGGCCCAGCGCCAGCTCCACCAGCTCCACGCCATCCGTCGCGCCGTAGCACTCGAGGAGCTGCACCTCGTCCGCGCGCTCGCGCCGACGATAGAGTGCCTGCCGCGCCACACCTTGGACACGCCGCACAGCGCTGCGCGCCAGTCCGCCTGGTGCAAGTCGAGCGATCGCCGCGTAGTAATCGAGAGTCCCCATTCGCCCCTTCCGCCACCCGTGACGGATGCCGTTAGCAAGTGCCTGGCCAGGAGCTATTTCTTAGGAGTTGAGCGGGGTTGCGCGGCGCCTCCGTCCCCCCTGACGGTAAAAAGTGGGGGGCTCACACGCCCTGAAGGGAAAAGGATTTCCGATTCGCGGGCGTCCGGCGCCCTCCCTGGGCAGTGTTGCGGCGCGCGCGTGGCGTGCCCATACCTTCCCGCGTGCTGGCAGGTGCTTGGACGGGGTGGCGCATCGGCAACGCGTCCGATGCAGGGGTGGAACAGGCGCTCGCGGAGGTTGCCGAGCGTGCCTTCCGCTGTGGTGCTCGTGCGGGATTGGAGTCCCTGGTACGCGAGGCCCAGCGGATGACGGGCGCTTCCGGAGCGGCTTTCTATGACGGACGCGTCTGTGTCGCGGCGACAGGGGTCGTCACGGCCACGCGCGCCCGGGGAAGGATGCGTCGTCGGCCGGCCCTGGTGGTGTGGCCCGAACGGCCCACCGGCCGGGATGCGCGGGTGCTCGCGCGCATGTCGGCGTTCGGCACCGTGCTGCTCGCGGCGCATGCCCGGGAGTCGGACGCGGCGGCGCGGCACGTGCAACTGCTGAAGACGCAGCGGCGATTGGAACGGCGGGTGGTGAACCAGGAGCACCGGCGCTCCCGGGCGTCACACGACCTCAGGACACCATTGATGGTCATCAAGGGATACGTGGACATGATGCTAAAGGGAACGGCGGGCGGACTGACGGCCCCCATCCAGCGCTACCTGGAGCGGCTGCGCCGCTCGGCGGACGACCAGAGCGCCATCATCGAACGCCGGCTGGCGAAGGTGCAGGACGAGGGCGTGGAGGACCTGCGCCCCCTGCTGCGCACGGCCTTCATCCCCGCCGCGCGCGGTCAGCGCATCGTGGACACGACGATGACGCTCCCGGACCGGCCCGTGGCCATTCCGGGCTCCCGCGATGACGTGGAGCTGCTGGTGCGCGCGCTGGCCCGCGCGGTGGCGGCGTCGGGCGCGCCCACGGCGGTGCGCGTGGAAGCCGCGGGGGACGCGGGCGTGTGGCAGCTGCGCGTCAACATCCGCGGCGGCAAGGCGCTGCCGGAGAAGACGGTCATGCTGCTGCGGCACCTGACGCAGCGGCTGCGGGGCGGCCTCTCGTTGCCGGAGGAGACCGGCAATGGCTGGGTGGTCCACCTGCCGGTGGATGACACCGTGCCCGTGGCGCCTCGCGAGTCGTGAGGCGCGGCGCCGTCAGGACACGGGCAGCAGCTGGCGCACCAGCTCCAGCAGGCGGCCTCGCTCCACCTCGCGCTTGACGAGGTACCCGTCCGCGCCCGCCTCCAGACCGGCGGCGCGGTCCTCGGGACTGTCGAGCGACGTCACCAGGATGATGGGCGTGCGGTGCAGCTGGGGGTGCGACTTGATTCGCCGCGCCAGGCCCACGCCGTCCAGCCGGGGCATCTGCCAGTCGCTGACCACCAGCTGGCAGGGCGTGCGCTCCAGGATGCCCCACGCCTCTTCACCGTCCGCCGCGGTCACCACCGGGTAGCCGGCAATCTCCAGCAGCGACTTCATGGCGAAGCGCGTGGTGAGCGCGTCGTCACACACGAGGATGCGAGGCCGCGCCGTCTCGCGAGCCACCGAGCGCGTCTCTGGCCGCGCCGCGCGCACCAGCTCCGCCGCGTTGAGCACTGGCACCACGCGGCCGTCGTCCAGCACCGCCGCGCCCGCCGGTGCCGCACGCCCTTGAGGTGGCGCCCCAGCGAGCGGACGACAATCTCCTGCTGCCCCACCACCTCGTCGATGGCGAACAGCACCTTGTCCTCGCCCACCGTCAGCAGCGCGGCGGCCTGCACGTTCCCGGAGTCCAGCGCCAGCGGCAGCCGGGGCAGGCCAATGGCCTCCGCCAGCGGAAGGAATGTGAGCTGCTCCCCATCCAGCCGCGCCACCACGCGGCCCGCGACGGTGCCCACGTCGTCCGGGTTCAGCCGGAGGATGCGATTCACGCTGTCGGAGGGAATGGCGGACACCGTGGTGCCCGTACGCACGAGCAACCCCAACGCCGCGGCCAGCGTCAGCGGCAGGTCCACGGTGAAGCGCGTGCCCCGGCCCGCCGTGAAGGCCACGTCCACCGAGCCCTGGAGCCGCTGCGCCGTCGCCTGCACCACGTCCAGACCCACGCCCCGCCCGGACGTCGCGGACACCTGCTCCCGCGTGGAGAAGCCTGGCTGGAAGACGAGCCGCGCCGCCTGCGCGTCCGACAGCTTCTCCGCTTCATCGGCCGACAGCAGCCCCCGCCGCACCGCCGTAGCGCGCACCCGGCTGGGCGACAAGCCGGAGCCGTCATCCTCCACCACCACCGCGATGCGCGACCCCCGAGGCTCCAGCCGCACCGTCAGGCGCCCCGCTTCGGGCTTGCCCGCGGCCCGCCGCTCCTCGGTGGACTCCAGGCCGTGGTCGATGGCGTTGCGCACCAGGTGCAGCAGCGGGTCCTTCAGCGCGTCGAGGATGCGCCGGTCCAACCGGACCTCGCCGCCCGACAGCTCCAGCGTCACCTGCTTGTCCAGCCGCGCCGACGTCTCGCGCACGGTGCGCCGCAGCGGCTCCAGCACCTGCGAGGCCGGCACCATGCGCAGGTCGCGCAAATCATCGCGCGCCACCTGGGCCACCAGCGTGAGCTGCTCACCGTCGCGGTGCGACTCCTTCGTCAGCTCCAGGAGCTGCTTCTGCAGTCCGCGCATCTGCGTCACGCCCGCGCGGAGCGGCTCCAGCGCGGGACCGCCGCCCGCCATCGCGAGCTGCGACGACGCGCGCTCCAGGTGCATCAGCACCTCGCGCATGCCGTCCATCAACACGCGGTGCGCCGCGCCGCGCCGCGTCTGCTGCGCGCGTCCGGCCAGGAGCAGCTCCACCTGGAGCGCGATGGACTCCAGCGTCTTCACCGACACGCGCACCGTCTGGTCCGCCGGTCCGCGGGACTCCGTCGTGGCCGCAGCTCCCGCGGGCCCCTGCGCCGCCGCGCCTTCCACGGGCGCGGGAGACGGCGAGGCGCGCAGCGAATGGACGGCGCGGGCCACCGCCCCTGCGCCCCCTCGGCCTCCAACGCCGTCCGCAGGTCCACCAGCGTGCCAGCCACGTCCGATGCGGCCAGCCCCGCGGAGTCACCGCCCGGCTCCATGCGTGTGAAGCCCAGCGCCGCGGCTTCCGCCAGCGTGGCCACCTTCTGCGCGCCGGCGGACTCGGCGGACGTCTTCAACGTGCGGGCCCGCTCCACCGCTGTGCGCACCACCGCCGCCCGGTCCGGAACATCCGGCGAGCACAGCGCGCTCAACCCCGCTTCGAGGAGGTCCAGCACCTCAAGCCCCTGCGCGGCCGCGCCCGAGGCCGCCGTCTGGGGGACGGCCTCCGCGGACTCGTGGCCCAGGGCGGCCAGCAGCGAGGACAGTCCTTCCACCACGGGCGACTGTCCGGCGTCGCCACGGGCCATGGCGCCTTCGATGGCGGAGAGGCCGCGCAGCATGGCCTCCACCGTGTCGCGGGGCAGCCGCTCCTCCTGATTGAAGGTGGCCAGCCCGTCCTCGATGGCGTGCACCACCTGCTCGATGTCGTCCAGGCCCAGGCTGGCCGCGGAGCCCTTGAGGCTGTGGACCAGCCGCTTGAGCGACGGGAGCAGGTCCGGCTCACGCCCCTGCGCCGGGCCCTCCAACCCCAACACCTTCGACCCGATGGCTTGAATCTGCTCGCGCGTCTCCGCGGAGAACACCGGCCAGATGCTGCGCAAGAGCTGAGGATCCATGGCGCGTGCCTACTCCCCTTCGGGCCGCGTGGCGGACGGGCCCCCGAGCTGCTCCAGGTCCAACACCGTCAGCCGGTCCGGCGTGAGGAACAAGAAGGGCCCGGGCGGAGGCTGGGACAGCTCCGCCTTCGGCAATTCCTTGCGTCCTTCGACGGACTCCGCCGCCAGCCCGAACCCCTCTTCACTGTCATCCGCCTCGACCACCACCACCTTGCTGAGGTCCGACATGCCGCCCCCTCCAGCCCCAGGAGCTGGCGCAGGTCCAACACCGGCACCACGCGCGAGCGGCTCACCAGCGCCCCCAGCACGTGCCGGGGAGCACCGGGCAGCGAGGCGATGCCGCGCGCTTCAATCACGTGGTCCACGTGCTCGATTCGCACCGCATAGCGTTCTCCGCCCACCTGGAAGGCCAGCACCGAGAGCACCTCCTGGCGCTCCTCGTGGCGGGATTCGGCCAGGGCCCGAGCACGGGCGCTGAGCACCTCGCGACGCTTCTCGGGGCTCACCCCCTGCTTGCCGTCCAGCAGCGAGTGCGCCTCGGTGAGCTGGCGTCGCAGCCCCGTGGAATCAATCTTGGCGTCGTCCTTCGACATGCGCTCAGTACCGGGTCGCGGGGAGCTTCAGGATGTCGCGCACCTTCGAACGAAGGTCGTCCACGGACACCGGCTTGTTGAGGAAGGCGCTGGCACCCACCAGCTTGCCCTTCTGCCGGCTCGCGTCGTCCTTCAGCGACGTGAGCATCATGAAAGGGGTGTCGTGAAGTTGCCGGTCCGCGCGGATCGCCGCGCACAGCGCGAAGCCGTCCATCTCCGGCATCTGCACATCGGAGATGATGAGGTCCGGCTTGAGCTCCCGCGCCTTGGTCAGTCCAATCGCGCCATTCGGAGCGTCGAAGAACTCCAACCCCCACCCCATCAGGTACACCTGAAGAAGGTTGGTGATGGTCTTCGTGTCTTCGACGATGAGCACCTTTGCGTTCATAACTGGTACCTACCCACCAGGTCCGAGAACCGTTTCGAGAGATTGGTCAGATTGCCTGACACCTGTTCGATGCGCCGGGTGCTCTCCACCGAGTCTCCCATGGCGGATGTCAGCTCGCTCATCGCCGTGGAAATCTGCTCCACGCCAATGGTCTGCTGACGCGTGTTGCCGGCAATCTGCCGCGCCGCGCCCGACGACTCGCGGATGACCTCCGACAGGCCCAGGATGGTCGTCCCCGCTTCGCGAGCCAGCTCCATGGCCGCCTGCGCCCGGCGGCTGCCTTCCTCCGTGGCGCTGACGGCCTGCCTCGTCCCCTTCTGCACTTCGTTGAGCAGGCCGCGCACCTGCTCCGCGGCGATGCGGGACTGCTCCGCCAGCGTGCGCATCTCCGTGGCCACCACCGCGAAGCCCCGGCCATGCTCCCCGGCCTTGGCCGCTTCAATGGAGGCATTGAGCGCCAGCAGGTTGGACTGCTCGGCCACGTCCTTCACCGTGCCGATGATGTCGCCAATCTGCATCGTGCGCTCGCTGAGGTCGGTGATGGACAGGGCAATGGCCTTCACCTGCTCGCCGAGCTTCTCCATGCCGGCGACGCTCTCGCTGACGACCTGCTGCCCCTCCGCGCTGAGGGCTTCGGACTTCTGCGTCTGGGAGATGACCGAGTCCGCGTAGGCCGTGGCCTGCTTGGACGTCTGGGCAATCTCCGCCACCGTGGTGCTCGTCTCATTGATGGCGGAGGCCTGCTGGTGGGCCATGGCCGACTGCTGCGTGGAGGTGGCCAGCACGCCCGCCGCCTCGCGCTCCATCTCCGCCGCCGCGCTGCGCAGGTCCTGCAGCAGGTGGGAGAGCGCGTCCGTCATCACCGCGAAGCTGCGCGCCACGTCGCCAATCTCGTCCGAGCCCTGGAGGTCCACCTGCTGACGCAGGTCCCCCGCCGCGATGCCCGCCGCCGCGCGCGCCAGCCGCTCCAGCGGCACCACGAGCATCCCGGACACCAGCCATGCCGCCACCATGCAGGCCACCAGCACGAGCAGGCTGATGATGGCCGTGAAGCGCGTGGCCTCCCGCAGCGTCTGGCTCAGCCCCTCCTCGTGGAGCGCCAGCTGGAGGGTGCCCAGGTGCGAGGTGGAGCCCGCCGCGAGCACGGGCGCCGTCGTCTCCACCAGGCCCGTGCCCTTCACGGACCTGCGGCGGAGCACCGAGGCATCGCCTTCGACGGAGGCCGGAGCCTGCGCCTCGCCGACGTAGCGCTCCGCGGCGGCCTCGCCCAGGAGGACGCCGTCCGCGTCATGGACGCGGACATAGGCGACCTCGGGCCCCAGGCTCAGCGCGCCCTGCACCAACTCCTGCAGCCGCTCCGGGTCGCGCTTCGTGCTCAGCATGGGCGCCAGCGTCTTCGCCAGCTCCACACTCACCGAGTTGGCGCGGCGGGACAGGTCGTTGCGAAGCGCGTCGCCCATCTGCATCCACGTCGTGGTGATGAGGATGACGGCCACCAGCCCCCCCGTCGCCCCGGTGAGCGCGAGGATTTTCATCCGCAGACTGAGCCTGCTCCCCGGCGCGCGGCCCGGCGGTGTCAGGTGCGTCCCTTTGACGTCCACGTTGCCTCCCACCTCGTGCGGAGCGCGCGCCTCTCAGCGCACTCCAAGCCAGCCAGCCTGCTCGACTGGCGCCAGGGCCTGCCTCAGGCCGCCGGCCGTCATCGTCTCCACCCCACGCAGCGGGTGTTCATCATCCAGTCCATCCAGCGCGCGCAGGGCGTTCTGCCGCGCACGCTCCGCGTCCTCGGGCCGATCCATGCGCCCATAGAGGGCCACCAGCGTGGCGTGCCCCAGCGCCAACCGGGGCTCCAGGTACAGCGCCTTGCGAACCGCTTCCACGGCCCCGTTCAGGTCGTCACGAACCTCGGCCACCATGGAGAGCAGCAGGTACGCCTCGGGAACGAGCGCCTTCGCGGCCTCGCGCGCCAGCGCCTCCGCCTCCTCGAAGTGTCCCGCACGCGCCGCGATGATGGCGCGCTCCAGGGCAGGAACCTCCTCGGCAGCGAGCGCATCCACGGCCACCGACCGCGGCACGGCCGGAGTGGCGGCGTCTGGCGTTGGCGCGGCCCGCGCGGGGCGCGACGTCCCGGGCTCGCTCAGAGATGGACGCCCCTCCGGCACGCGCGCGCGGCGCGCCCTTGAATCGTCCAGCGCCTGAGGCCACCCGGCTGGAGGCACCGGCGAGGCCACCTGATTGCGGCCCATCCCCAGGCGAGGAAGCCGCGCCTCCGGCGTCGCCGCGCGAGGCGCACCCGGCGCGGGGACCCGAAGCGCCACGCTGCCCTCGGCCTCCACCGTCTCCAGCCCCAGGCCGTTGGTCAGCGGCACCTCCGCCGGAGAGACGAAGAGCAGCCCACCGGGTGCCAGCGCGGAGATGAAGCGCTTCAGCACCTCCCGCGCGAGCTCCGTCGGGAAGTAGATGAGCACGTTTCGGCAGAAGATGGCGCCCAGGCCCATGAAGGGCGGCGGATCCACGGCCAGATTGTGGCGCCGGAACTCCACGGCGTGCCGGACCTGGGGGATGACGGCGTAGTCGTCGCCGTTGGCGACCAGGAAGCGCTTCTCCTGCTCCGGCTCGATGCGGCGCAGGGACCACGGGCCGTACACGCCCTCCCGCGCGCGCTGGAGCGCCCGGCCCGACACGTCCGTCGCCAGGACGCGGAAGCGGCCTTCGGGCAAGCCCTCCGCCATCAAGGCCATGGCGATGCTGTAGGGCTCCTCGCCGCTGGCGCAGCCCGCGCTCCACACCTGGAAGCACGGGGCCGGGTGCGCCTGTGCCAGACGCGCCAGGGTGCGCAGGTGCTCCGGGTGACGGAAGAAGTACGTCTCGCCAATGACGGCGTGCTCGATGAAGCACTCCACCGCCGCGGCCTCGCGCACCAGCAGCTTGCGCAGGAAGGCGTCGGGCTCCAGGCCTCGCGACCGCGCGGCCCGCCCCAGCGCCGTCTCCAGCGAGCGGCGCAGGCTGCGCGCCAACGTCACCCCACAGGCCGACTGGAGGACGTCCTCGACCCGGGCCAGCGTCGCGTCGTCGAGCACGCCCTCGCTCACGGCGCCTCCGGCCCCACGAGCACCGCGGCCGTCCGAAGCAACGGGCGCACGCCTTCGGGCGTCCGGCACAGCCCCGCCATCAGCCCGCTGGCATCCCACGGCAGCGGCGACGTCCCATCCGGCGTCCCGTCCACCAGCACCGGGGACTCCACCAGGTCGCGCACGCGGTCCACCAGCACGGCCACCGTCCGCGCACCGCCGCCGCAGACGACCAGGTGCGCATCCAGGAGGCCTCCCGCTTCACCCCCAGGAGCGCCGCCAGGTCCACGACGACGGCCGGGCTGCCCCGGTAGACGAAGGTCCCCGCCACGTGCGCGGGCGCCCCGGGCAGCGGCTCCAGCTCCACCAGCCGCACCACCTCCTGCACCGTCTCCGCGTCCATCAGCGCACTGGTCCCCGCCGCGTCCACCGCCAGGTACATCCCTGGAAGTCGCAGCTCGCCCGCCAGCGACGCCAGCTCCTGGCGCAGCTGGGCCTGCTCCTCCTCGAGCTGACTCAGCCGCTCCTCGACAGAGAGACGGCGCGACTGCGCGACCACGGAATTGTCTGGTGTGTCTGCCATCAGGGGAACTCCCGCCTGTCACTGAAGCGCGGGATTGGAGCACGCTAGTCTGTCCGACAAAGAAGCGTCAATGCGGGCTAACCGGCATTCACTCTCACACGATTGGCGAGTGATGGCGGCAACGGAAGGCATCAGACGTGCTGGATCGGACAGCCCACTGGTGCGTAGCGCTCGGCAGGTATGGTTTGATGAAGTGCGGCGACACTTCTGGAGAACCGATGTTGCTTGCAGTCTGGGGCTACGAATGATCAAGGGCGACTCGCCGAATCCCGAGGCACCCACTGGAACGGGCGCGGATCCGCTCATCGGGCGGAATCTGAACGGCCGCTTCAGCATCCTGGAACCGTTGGGCATCGGGGGCATGGGCAAGGTCTACCGGGCCCTGCAGGCGCCGCTCGAGCGCGTGGTGGCGCTCAAGGTACTCAACCCCAGCTTCCCCAGCAGCCGGGACCCTGGTTTCCAGAAGCGCTTCCTGCGCGAGGCGTCGCTGACGTCCAAGCTGCGCCATCCCAACACCGTCACCGTCATCGACTACGGGCAGACGGACGACGGCATCTTCTACATCGCCATGGAGTACCTGGACGGCCGGACGCTGGCCCAGGTGCTGGGGCAGGTCGGCCCGCTGGCGTGGTCTCGCGCCATCGCCATCACCCAGCAGATCTGCCGCTCGCTGCGCGAGGCGCACAGCCAGGGCATCATCCACCGCGACCTGAAGCCGGCCAACATCATGCTCCTCAACGAGCAGGATCAGGACCTGGTCAAGGTGCTGGACTTCGGCCTGGTGAAGTCGGTGGCGGCCCCCCAGGAGGGGCAGATCTCTCCTGAAATCACCCAGAACGGCACGTTCCTGGGCTCGCCGCAGTACATGGCGCCCGAGCAGGCGCGCAACGCCACCGACGCGCGCAGCGACGTGTACTCGCTGGGCATCGTGCTCTTCCAGATGCTGATGGGGCGTCCGCCGTTCATCGCGCGCGACCACATCGAGCTCATCTTCGCCCACTACAAGGAAGCCCCACCCACCTTCCAGCAGGTGCGGCCGGACCTCCACATCCCGCCGGAAATCGAGGCGGTGGTCCGCCGCTGCCTGGAGAAGGACCCGGCGCGGCGCTACCAGACGATGGACGAGTTGCTGGAGGGCCTGCGCGAAGCGAGCATGGCCGCGGGCGGCAACAGCGGCATCTTCAAGCGGCCCGGCGGCGCGACGACGACGGGCCCCTACCCGTCCCCCGCGCTGTTCTCCAACGTGGGCAACAACACCGAATCCGGTGACACGCTGGCGGTGGACATCAGCGTGGAGGTGCCCCGGGACGTCAAGCGCGCCCGGCAGCGCACGCTGCTCACGGGTGGCCTGGGAGGCCTCGTGGTGGCGGGCCTCATCGCGGGCGGCGCGGTGTTCTTCATGTCGAACAAGGAAGCGGCACCACCGGCCCCCGCGCCCCAGGCGGAGGCCCCGGCGCCTGTCGCCGCCGCGCCCGCCGCGGAGCCGGCCGCCGAACCCGCTGCCGCCGCGAACGCGGGCAAGGTCCGCTTCAAGCTGATGAGCCAGCCCTCCGGCGCCCGCGTCTTCTACCGGGGCAAGGAGCGAGGCGTCACGCCCTTCACCCTGGAGATTCCGTCGGGACAGGATGGCTCCGTCACGGTGGAGCTGACCTTCGCGATGGAGGGCTACCAGATGGAGACCGTCGTCACGGGCGGTACTGGCGAGGTGGTGCTGTCGCAGAAGCTGCAGAAGCGCCGGGGCGGCGCGGGCGGCAGCCGGCACGTCGAGGTGGCCTCCGTGAGCGCGGACGAGACGGCGGAGGAAGTCGAGCCGGTGGCCACGCCGGGCGGCATGTCCGCGCCGGTGATGCTCGCCCCCACGGCCTCGCCCGCCACGGAGCTCCCTGTCGCGGCGGCCGTCGGTGGCGCCACGGCCGCGGCGGCCGACGCGGCTCCGGCCAAGGGCTCGGCGACCGGGCTCGCGCTGCCGGTCCTCCCCACCGCGGCGGTGGCCTCCGCGCGAGGCGACGTGCTCCCCTACAACGAGGACATGCCTCGCCCGGAGATGATCGACCAGGGCAAGGACATCATCTACACGCGCGAAGCGATGGCCGCGAAGTCGAGCGGCGTGATGATTGTCCGCTGCACCATCACCCAGAAGGGCCGCGTGGAGAAGTGCCGGACCATCAAGTCCGTGGCCCACATGGAGCGCGCGGTGCTCGATGCCCTCACGTCCCGGACCTACAAGCCCATCGTCTACAAGGGCTACCCGGTGAACGTGGACTACACCTTCAGCATGCGCCTGGTGGCACCGCGCCGCTGAGGCTGCATCCCTGACCGCCCCCGCTGGACCCAGCGCGCATCAGGGTCCGGTGGAGGGCACCACGGGAGGCGCGGGGGAACGGCCGGCACATCGCCGCCGGGCGGCACGCCCCAGTCCACCACCGGCCAGCCCCGCTTCCGGGCGTGGCGCCGCAGCCGGTGGTCCGGGTGGACGGCCACGGGCCGCCCCACCACCTCCATCACCGACAGGTCCGAATACGAATCGGTGTAGAAGGCGCATGCCGACAGTGCCACGCCCGCCTCGCGCACATAGGCCTCGGCACAGACGCGCTTGCCCTCGCCGAAGCAGATGGTGCCCAGGGCGCGTCCGGTGTGGAGGCCCGCGCCATCGACCTCGAAGCGGTTGCACAGCACCGCGTCCAGTCCCAGCTCCCGCGCCACCAGCTCCGACAGGTAGCCCGTGGACGACGTCAGCAGGACGAGCCGCTCCCCGGCACGCCGGTGCGCGTCCAGCACGGCCCAAGCCCCGGGCCGATAGAGCGGCCGCACCTGCTCCGCGTAGAACACGGCGGTGCGCTCCTGGAGCGGCTTCGCGGGCGTACCGGCGAGCTGGGCAATCGCGCGCGCGACGGCGTCCTGCATGGACACGAAGCCCAGGTGGTAGCGCGCAATCCAGAGGCTGGCGCGCAACGCCTGGAAGCGGGAGATGTGCCCCAGCTCGAGCTCGCGGCGAATCCACAGCGAGCCCGAGTTGGCGGCGATGAGCGTCTTGTCCAGGTCAAAGAATGCGACGGCCACGCCAGGACCTTTCATCCCGCCATAGGGACGCCGCAGCACGGACCGCACGCCGCCGCACACGCGTCAGGACGAGCGCGGCCAGCCCCAGCCCCAGCGCTACCGGTCCCGGCGCCGCCGCGCAGCCGCTGCCCCGGCCGTCCGCCTTCAACGCAAACCCCGCCCCCTCCCGCACGAAACACTGGGTGGGCGGCAGGTGACGCGGGTAGATGTCACAGAACCCGGCGGCCGACCCCGAGTCGATGACACGCTTGCGCGTCTCCCCCGGCGGCGCGGTGGCCTCCATGGTGGTGCCCGGGACGAAGACATGGTCCAGCCCCACCACGTGGCCAATCTCGTGCGTCATGGTGTTCTGGATGTCCGTGGCCACGCAGTCCACCGAGGGCTCGCGTTCACACACCGGTGAGTCCACCGTGGTGAAGAGGAAGCCGTAGCCCTGTGCCGGCTGGGACGCGTTCAGCTCGATGTCCGAGTCCAACACCCGCCCGTCCCGATAGGAGAACGTGGACGTGGTGAGGCCGATGGTCCCAGGCGGATGCTCCCAGCACTGGTAGACGTTGCCGCACGTCTCTTCGGTCCAGCACGCATCATCCGCCGGGGCAACCTCGTGGCACGACGTCTCCCGGAACGTGATGATGTTGTAGTTGTCCCGGGGACGCGTCTCGTCGTAGCCCACGGCGATGGGCGCTCGCCAGTCCTCGCCCCGGGTGAACCGGTAGTCGCTGCACCCGTCGGAGACGTTCCGCCACGAGTCGAAGGACGCCTCGATGGCCGCCACCTCGGAGTCCCCAGGCGTGCGCGCGCTGCCCGCCGCATCCAGGTGGTAGACATACTCACGCACCGGCCACACCAGGCACAGCGGGTGCCTGGGCACCACGGTGCGGCGGTAGGCCGGCTCCTCCTCCATCTGCGCTTGAGCGGAGGTGGCCAGCACGCGGCCGCGAGCGCCAGCGCCTTCCTCACCGGACCGCCTCCTCGCGGCGGCGGCGGCGCGCCAGCCACAGCGACCAGACGGCCACCAGCGACAGCGCCCCACCCGGCCCCGCCGCGGAGCAGCCTCCAGCCTTGGGCCCCAGTTCGATGGACGTCACCGGGTGGAGGCACGACTGGCTGGCCTGCCCCTGGGGGTAGGCGTCACAGACGAAGCCGCGCGAGCCCGAGTCCACCACGCGCTTGGACACCTCTCCCGGCGGCGCGCTGGGGTTCATGGTGGAGCCGGTGGCGCGCGTGTGGTCCAGACCGATGAGGTGGCCGACCTCGTGCGTGGCGGTGTTCTGCACGTCGGTGGCAACGCACTGGGTCGTCACCGGCGGGAAGCACGTGCCGCCGTTCGCCGTCGTGAAGGAGAAGCGCGCCGCGTTGAAGGAGATGTCCGAGTCGTAGATGATGCCCGAGCGCTCGTCGTACGTGGTGAGGGTGATGGCGATGGTGTTGTCGTCGTCATCCCAGCAGTCATGCGTGTTGGCACACGTGTCGTCGGCCCAGCACGCATCGCTCTCGGGCACCACGGAGTTGCAGTCCCGGGTCCGGAACAGCACCAGGTTGGTATTGGTTCCCTGGCGCCGGTAGCCCACCTGGCGTTCGTCCACGCGCGGGCCTTCCACCAACGTGAGGTTGCCGCACTCGGCGAAAATGTTCTGCCAGCTCTGGAAGGAGGCGCGAATCGCGTCGAACTCGGAGTCGCCCGCCGTGTCCGGGTTGCCGTAGGTGCTCTGGTTCCAGACGATGCGATGGGACGTCCAGTAGAGGCACTGCGTGCCCGTGTCACCCGCATCGACACGGCTGCGGACGTAGGGGTCCACCTGGCCCAGGGTCAGGGCCAACATCAGGGGCGCGAGCGGCATCACGGCGTCTGCTCCCCAAGGGCTTCACGGATGGCGGCCTTCAGCTCCACCAGCGTCATGGACTGGAGCGTGGACGCGGCAGGCTTTCGGGTGACGGGGTCCAACAGCTGCGACTCGGTGGGCTCTGGGACGGCCAGCGCCGTCTTTCCCTCACGCTTCACCTGGAACTTCCCCTGCGCCATGTCGGAGACGCGGAAGGCACGGGGGCCGCGCTTCTGCAGGAAGACCACCACCTCCTCGCCCGGCGTGAAGGACGCCAGGCCGTGCACCACCTGGCCAATGTCCCCCATGCGGCCCCCGGGCTGGGTGACGAGCACCGTGCTCCCAGGCTGGCCCTTGAGCGACTCCGTCACCTGGATTTCGACGTCGGTGAGGATGCGCATCTTGTCGCCGCTCCAGCGGCTCTCCACGCGCCGGACGACCCCGTGGACCACGGTGTCCGCGCCTACCGCGAGCCCGGACAGGTCCACGCGGAGCTGGGTGGTGGCGGTCGCGGGCACGCCCACCAGGAGGACAGCCAGGAGCAACGTGCGAACTACCTGACGAATCGACATACGAGTTCTCCCTGGCCATCCAACTTACTCCAGGAATGCCCCTCCGCGTTGACCCTCCATCCTCGCCCTGCTAATCCGCGCGCCCGTATGCCTCCTGCCCTTCGCGTCCGCTTCGCTCCCTCGCCTACCGGTTACCTTCACATTGGCGGTGCCCGTACGGCGCTGATGAATTTTCTCCAGGCGCGGCGCCAGGGCGGCACCTTCGTCCTTCGCATGGAGGACACGGACCAGGGCCGCTCCACCCCGGAGTCGGTGCAGGCCATCCTGGACGGACTGAACTGGCTGGGCATCGACTGGGATGAGGGCCCCGGCAAGGAAGGCCCCTACGCCCCCTACTTCCAGATGCAGCGGCTGGACACCTACCGCAAGCACGCCGACCAGCTCATCGCCGAGGGCAAGGCCTACCGGTGCTACTGCACGAAGGAGGAGCTCGACGCGCAGCGGCAGGTGGCGGAGAAGGCGGGCGGCGCGTTCAAGTACCCGGGCACCTGCCGCGAGCGGACCGAGCCCCCCGCCGGCCGCAACGCCGCGGACGCCGTCA
The DNA here is from genome assembly GCF_032612255.1 of Myxococcus sp. MxC21-1. Classification (NCBI taxonomy): domain Bacteria; kingdom Pseudomonadati; phylum Myxococcota; class Myxococcia; order Myxococcales; family Myxococcaceae; genus Myxococcus; species Myxococcus sp. MxC21-1. Next base: position 3,021,804 of record NZ_CP123278.1, on the reverse strand, counting down.
TCCGCTTCAAGATGCCCGCGGGCGACGGCTCCGTGTCCTTCACCGACAAGGCGCTGGGCACCATCACCAAGACGCACAGCGACCTGGATGACTGGGTCATGATGCGGGCGGACGGCATCCCCGTGTACAACTTCGGGTGTGTCATTGATGACCACCTGATGGACATCACCCTGGTCGCGCGCGGCCAGGAGCACGTCAACTCCACCTTCCCGCAGCTCATGCTGTACCAGGCGCTGGGGTGGACGCCGCCCGACTTCGCCCACCTGCCGCTCATCCTGGGCCCGGACCGCGAGAAGCTGTCCAAGCGCAAGCACCCGGAAGCGGACGTGATGGTGCACAAGCGCAACGGCGTCATGCCGGAGGCGCTGCTCAACTTCGTCATCCGCCTGGGCTGGAGCCACGGCAACGACGAGGTCATCAGCCGCGAGCAGATGCTCGAGTGGTTCGACTTCAGCGACGTGGGCACCACCTCCGGCGTGTGGAACCCGGAGAAGCTGCTGTGGCTCAACCAGCAGTGGATGAAGCAGCTGCCGGTGGAGACCGTGGTGGAGCGGCTGCTCCCCTTCCTGGAGGCGAAGGGCATCCAGGCGAAGGGCGACCCGCGGCTGGAGACGCTGGTGCGCACGCTGCGCGAGCGCTCCAACACCCTGGAAGACATCGCCACCACCGCGGCCAACGTCTACTTCCGCTCCGGCATCACCCTGGACGAGAAGGCCGCCACCAAGCATCTCTCCGGAGAGTCCCTCAACCTGCTGCGCAAGGTGCGTGAGACGCTCGCCGCGCTGCCGGAGTGGTCGGTGGAGGCGCTGGACGGCGTGGTGAAGCAGGTGAGCGAGGCCTCCAGCGTCGGCATGGGCAAGGTGGCGCAGCCCATCCGCGTGGCACTCACCGGCAACACCACCAGCCCGGGCATCGGCGAGACGCTGGTGCTGGTAGGCCGCGACGAATCCCTGCTGCGCATCGACGCGGCGCTGACGCGCGGTTGAGCTGTCAAGCGCAGGTAGCGGTGGACGTCCGCAGCGCAGGCCCCTATCTTTCGGACCCATGATGCGTGCCCTTGACAGCCTGAAACGCGGTTTCTATAAGGCGCGCCCGCTCGGAGCGGCGCTGGTGGCGCTCTGGGCGGTTTCAGCGGGCGCCGAAGTCGTCAATGGCGCGCAGTTGCCGGATGGGTCCAAGCGGGTCGGTGAGAATCGCTACCGGTCGCCCAGGGATTTCGATGGCACGCTGGAGTACTACCGCGCGGTCTACTCGACGAGCGGTTACCCCCGCCGGCAGATCGTGAACCAGCCGGGCGTCAAGGCGGTTCACATCAGCAACCCCTCGGGGAAGAACTTCGCGGGGCTGAACATTTACGAGGCGAACGACGAAGTTCGCATCTACATCGTCCCGACCCAGCAGGCAGCCAGGCCCGCCAAGAAGCCGGAGACGACGAAGAGCAGGAAGAAGTAAACGTCGCACCGAAGTTGTTGCAGTCCCGAAGTGGTATTGGTAGAGAAGCGCCGCGGTCGAGCAGGTCCTTGGGGAATCGTCTAACGGCAGGACAGCAGACTCTGACTCTGCTTATCTAGGTTCGAATCCTAGTTCCCCAGCTCGTAGTTCCGCAGTTGCAGTACGCGTTGGTCCGAAGCAACCTGAGCAGGACGAAACAAAAGGGTTGACGAGGGCAGACGAAAAAAGGTAGAAATCGCGGGTAGTTAGCGGCGGTTGAAACAAGTATCGGCCCTGTCGTCTAGCGGTTAGGACGGAGCCCTCTCACGGCTCAAACTCGGGTTCGAATCCCGGCAGGGTCACACTGAGACGCCCACCTTCTGAAAAGAAGGTGGGCGCTTCGCTTTGCGGGCCAGTTGCTGGTGGCGCGAGATGGCGCTCTGCGGGGCCCGGCGCCTCTTTCGAGGCGCGGCCCGCGCGTTCCTGCTCACGATTCTGCGGGGTCCTTCAGGGCAACGGCGCGGCGATGCTCTGCCGGAAGGCGGCGAGCGCCGCGGCGAGCCGATCTTGCGCCCGCTGCACGCCCCGGCGCAGCAGCAACATGCGCACCTTCTCCGGCAGCGCGACGGCGCCCTGGCTGGTGCCGAAGCCCACCAGGTCCATGCGCAGCGTAATCGCCTCCAGCAAATCCCCCAGGTCTGCCTGGGGGCTGGCGAGCAGCAGCACGTCGGGCGGTCTGCGCTGGAGGCGCTCGGCCAGCGTGCGCCACTGGGGGTCGCCCGTCTCCACGATGACGACGTCCGCGCGCTCCAGTTCGGGGGCGTAGGGCGGCAGCTCCACCGCCTCGAAGCCAGCGTCCTGAAGAACGGTGACGGTATTCGCGCTGCCCACGACGGCCACGCGGCCATTGAGGCCCAGGCGCACCGCTTCCTCGTAGGCTCGCAGCTCCGCCTCCAGGGCTTCGTAGGCGAGCTCCGGCGCGTCCTGCCCGGAGGCCAGGAGGGCCGCAGCCTCGCGGGCCACCTCCCGGGCCTGCTCCCGCACGAGCAGGCCCGCCGTCCTGCGCTCCAGGGCTGCGCGCACCTTGGCGCGCAGCACCCGCAGGTCGTCAAAAGGCTTGAGGATGTAGTCACTGGCGCCCGCGGCGAAGGCGGCGACGACGCTTTCGGAGCTGGCGTAGCCGGTAATCATCACCGCTTCCAGGGACGGCTGGAGACGGCGCGCCTCGGCGATGAGCTCCACGCCGCCCATGCCGGGCAGGTTCTTGTCCGTCACGAGGACGTCGAAGCGCTGCTCGGCCAGCAGCGGGAGGGCGTCCTCCGCGCTCGCGGCCAGCGTCACCACCAGGTCGGCATCTCGCTCCAGAAGGCGGGCACAGATGTCCAGCACGACGGGCTCGTCATCCACCACCAGCACCGTCGAGGCGAGCGTCCCCCCTTCCCCTCCTTCACCCTCACCGGTTTCGAACGGGAACTCCATGGCCGCGGAGATTCGCACAGCTCACTTCCAACTACGAAGCCCGCATTTGAGGCCCGCTATGCTGAAGGTGTGGCGAGCTTTCAAGACGCATTGCAGGACAACCGGGTACCCGGGCGGCTGGGCGACGTGCGGCTGCGTTATGACGGCGGCCGGCTGGTGGGCGAATCCCTACCGCCGCCCTGGGAGCGGCGTGCCCTGCCTGGACTGCTCGTCGGCGTAGGGCTGGGGTGCGCGGTGGGCGCCGCCGTCCTGGTGGGCGTCCGGGAAGGCACGACGTCGGCCTTCGCCCTGGGCCTGCTCGCGGCGGCCCTGGTGGGTCTGTCCCTCAAGTTGGAGTCCCGGCTGGGCCGCCGGCGCTTCGTCCTGCACTTCCGCACCGAGTCCTTGCGGTTGGAGCAGCTGGCCTGGTCACCGGGCGCGACCCGCGCGGCGGTGGTGCCCTTCGACGCGGTGCGGGCCGTCCACATGGTGGAGCGCCCCGGTCCCCGTTACGCGCTGGTGGTGGAGTACGCGCCAGAGAATGCGGAGGGCCCGCTGCGCCGCGCGGTGCTGGTGGAGGCCATCCGCCCCTCCGAGACGCAGACGCTGCACCGCGTGTGGCGCATGCTCAGCAACGCCTTCGGACTCAGGGGAGCGGGGCTCGCCGGAGGGTGATTTCGATTTCGGTGCCCTCCCCTGGCGTGGAGGACAACCGGAGGCTGCCGCCGAACTGCGTGACGAGCTCCCGGCAGATGGACAGGCCCAGTCCGGTTCCCACGCCCACGGGCTTGGTGGTGAACATGGGCTGGAAGACGCGCTCCTGCAGCTCCATGGAAATGCCGCAGCCGTTGTCCGCCACCGTGAGCACCACGTCCTCGGGAGTCGTCGTCCACCGGACCTCGATGCGCCCGGGACGTCCCGTGGTGCCCATGGCCTGCGCCGCGTTGACGATGAGGTTGAGCAGCACCTGGCACAGCTTCACCGGGCCGAAGGTGACGCGCACGGGCTCGCCGTTGCTCGTCAGCCGCGCCCGCTCCCGCACCTCGGCGCGCGCCAGCTTCACTGCGAAGGACACCACTTCCGCGACGTCCGCCGTGGCCTCCAGGTCCTCACCGCGGGCCTGGGCTCGCAGCCCCAGCGCCACCTGCCGCAGGTGCTCGGCGCCGTCCGCCAGGTCCTTGATGAGGGCGGGCAGGTCCTCCACCGTCTCCGCCACGGCGGGGTCGGGGTCCGTCTGCAGGTGCCTCGACACGTACTGGATGACGCTGCCCAGGTCGCGCTGCAGCGACGCCACGTTCTGCGACAGGTAGCCCACCGGCCCCATCAGCTCGTGCGCGATGCCCGCCGTCACCTGTCCCAGGGTGGCCAGACGCTCTGACTTCATCATGCGCCCTTCCACCTCGCGGATGCGCAGCTCCAGCCGGGCAATCTTGAGCGCATCATCGAGTGCGGCCTGGAGCTCCGTCCGGTCCCACGGCTTGACGAAGTAGCGCGTCACCTGGCCGCGGTTGACGGCGTCGATGACGGCCTGCATGTCCGCGTAGGCCGTGACGAGCATGCGCTTGGCGTCCGGAGCAATCGTGCGCGCCCGCTCCAGCAGCTCCACGCCCGTCATGCCCGGCATCCGCTGGTCGGAGAGGATGACGCCAATCTCGCCCCGGCGCTGCTCCAGGAGCGCCAACGCCTCGCTGGGCGAGGAGCTGCGGAAGATGCGGAAGCGCTGCCCGAAGTTCGCGTCGAAGACCCGGAGGTTCAGCGCGTCATCGTCGACGTAGAGGACCGCGGGGAGTTCAGACGGGTTCATGACGCTCCTCCTGGCCAGCGTCCCATGAAGGGGGCCAGGCTGGTAGGGCCTAGGATAGCGCCTCACCCCCTTCGCGATCTGCTGGGTACCGCGCGCACCACCAGGATAGGGCAAACGCCTGACGCGTCGCGCCTTCCGGAGAAGCCCTCTCCGTCCCGGGGTCGTGTCAGCGCGAAGAAGCCGACTGTTGCGGAACCGTGGCCTCCAGGTCGCCTTCCAGCGCCCGGGCCACCGCGTCCACGGAGCCGAAGCTGGCCCGGGGAAGCGAACCCAGGAGCGAGAGCACCAGGGCCGGGGCCTCGTTCTCACGGGCCACCCAGGTCAACTGCCGCGCGGACAGCGGAAAGACGGCGCCGTCGAGCGCCTTGTGCAGCGACTCCGCCAGCGGCAGCGGCGGGCCTCCGCGCGACTCCAACTCCGACACACCCTGGGCAAGCCGTTCGCGTGTCATGTCGTCGTTCATTGGAAGCAAGTTAAGCAGCGAACGCCCCCGGCCGCCGACCTTTTTTCGCGCTCGTGGAGCAGGCGGGGGGACGAGCCACGCAACCCGCTTGTGGGTGGTCAGCACGCGGCACACGTCCCACCGTTACCCCCACGAAGTGTGCCGGATGGCACCTGCTTGGGAGGACACATCATGGCGGACAACAAGGGTAAATCCGAGGAGACGAAGCACAACGCAGCCGGAAACAACGGCTATGCGGAGCGCATCGAGCATGTGGAGGGCACGCACCCAGAGCCCTGGCCCGGCATCCGCGGTCGCTCGGACGATGAGGAGAATGAGCTGCCGACCGGAACGTCACGCGAGCGCCAGGCAAGCGTGACGCAGACTCAGCGCAAGCTGGAGCAGGAGGCGCACGGCCGCAAGGAGCCGACGCGCAAGTAACAAGGGCCCATCCGGGCCCTGCCCCGCCCTCGCGCGCCCCAGGACGGGCACGCGGAGCGGGGCAACCGGACGGCCTAGAACAGCAGCCGCGTGGGGTGCTCGAGCAGCCCGCGCAGCTCGCGCAGGAACTCGGCGCCAATGGCACCGTCGATGACGCGGTGATCGCACGACAGCGTCGCCGTCATCATCTTCCGGACCGCCAGCTGACCATCGCGCACCACCGCCTTCTCGGAGACGGCACCCACCGCGAGGATGGAGGCCTGCGGCGGGTTGATGACGGCGACGAACTGGTCGATGCCGTACATGCCCAGGTTGCTGACGGTGATGGAGCCGCCGGTGTACTCCTCCGGCTTGAGGGCGCGCTTGCGAGCGCGCTCGGCCAGCTCACGCACGCCCGACGCGATGGCCTGCAGGCCCTTCTGGTCCGCATCCCGGAGGATGGGCGTGATGAGGCCTTCCTCCAGCGCCACCGCGATGCCCACGTCCACACTGTGGAACTGGACGACCTTGTCGCCCTGCAGCGAGACGTTGATCTTCGGGTAGCGGCGCACCGCCATGGCCACGGCCTTCACGATGAGGTCGTTGACGGAGACCTTGAGGTCCATCGCCTTCGCCTCTTCGCGCACCTTCGACGCCGCCTCCATGTCCACCTCGATGGTGAGGTAGAAGTGAGGCACGCCGGGCTTCACCTCCGTCATCCGCTGCGCGATGACCTTGCGCATGGACGTGAGGGGGAGCACGGTCGGCTCGGGACGCACGCCCGGAGCGGGCTGCGCGGCCGGGGCCTTCTTCGCGGCAGGAACCGCCGCCGGTCCACGCGCGAGCGCCTCCTCGATGTCGCGCTTCACCACGCGGCCAGATGGACCCGAGCCACTCACCTGGGTGAGGTCCAGACCCTTCTCGCGAGCGATTCTCTTCGCCACGGGGCTGGCGCGGAGACGCCGGCCACCCGCCTGGGCCGGAGCCGCCGCGGGCTTCGCCGCCGCCGGCTTCTCGGGAGCCGGAGCAGGCGCCTTGGGCTGCGCCGCCGGAGCGGCCGGGGCCGCCTTGGCGCCCTTCACGGTGAGGTACGCGATGGGCGCCCCCACCTTCGCCATCTGGTTCTCTCCGACGACGATCTCCGCCAGGGTGCCGTTGTCGTAGGCCTCGATTTCGAGGTTGGACTTGTCCGTCTCCACCTCGGCCACGGCATCGCCGGAGGACACCTTGTCCCCCTGCTTCTTGAGCCACTTGACGATCTTCCCCTCCGTCATCGTCGGGGACAGGCTCGGCATCTGGATGGCGATGCGGTTGTCGCCGCCGCCCGACGATGCGGGCTTCGCGGCGGCCTGCGGCGCGGGGCCGCGGGCGCCGGCTGGGGCTTCTGCTCAGGAGGCGCGGCGGCGGGCGCGGCCTGCTTGCCGGCCCCCACCTTCTCACCCTTCGCACCAATATAGGCGATGGGCGCGCCCACCTTGGCCATCTCGCCCTCGCCGACGAGCACCTGCAGCAGGTACCCGTCGTCATAGGCTTCGATTTCGAGGTTGGACTTGTCCGTCTCCACCTCGGCCACGGCATCGCCGGAGGACACCTTGTCCCCTTGCTTCTTGAGCCACTTGACGATCTTCCCCTCCGTCATCGTCGGGGACAGGCTCGGCATCTGGATGGGAATGGCCATACGCGTTCAAGCTCCCTCGCGGTACAGCACCTTCTTCACCGCGGCGATGATCTTCGGTGCGTCCGGCTGGGTCGCGTTCTCCAGGTTCGCTGCATAGGACATGTTGACGTCCAGGCCCGTGACGCGCTCCACCGGCGCGTCCAGGTCGTCGAACGCCTTCGACTGGATGATATCCACCACGGACGCGCCCACGCCGGCGAGCCCCCAGCCCTCCTCCACGATGACGGCGCGGTTCGTCTTGCGCACGCTCGCCAGGATGGCCTCCTCATCCAGGGGCCGCAGCGTGCGCAGGTCCAGGACCTCCGCGCTGATGCCCTCCTTCGCCAACTCCTCGGCCGCCTGCATGCAGAAGTAATACATGCGGCTCCAGGTGATGATGGTGACGTCGGAGCCCTCGCGCTTCACGTCCGCCTTGCCGAGCGGCACGACGTGCTCGCCTTCCGGCACCTCACCCTTGATGGCGTAGAGCCGCTCGCCCTCGAACATGATCACCGGGTTCTCGTCCCGGATGGCAGCCTTGAGCATGCCCTTGGCATCCGCGGGCGTGGCGGGCGCAATCACCTTCAGACCCGGGAAGTGCGCGTAGTTGGCCTCCAGCGCCTGGCTGTGCTGGCTGGACAACCGGCCGCCAGCGCCGCCCGGACCGCGGAACACGATGGGGCAGCGCAGTTGGCCACCGGACATGTGCCGCAGCTTGGCCGCGTTGTTGACGATCTGGTCCATCGCGAGAATCGCGAAGTTCCAGGTCATCATCTCCACCACGGGGCGCAAGCCCACCATGGCCGCGCCCACGCTCAGGCCGGTGAAGCCCAGCTCGGCGATGGGCGCGTCGATGATGCGCGCGCTCCCGAACTTGTCCAGCAGTCCCTGCGACACCTTGAAGGCGCCGTTGTAACGGCCCACTTCCTCGCCAATCAGATAGACGTTGGCGTCGCGTTCCATTTCCTCGGCGAGCGCTTGGTTCAGCGCCTCGCGGTACATCAACTCGGGCATCGTCGGCTCCGACTCGAACTCGAAAAAGGGTTGGTAGACAGGTCAGCGCGCGCCTAGCGGATGAGGCCCGCCTTCTTGTCGGCCGCCTCGGCCTGCTCGCGCGGCTCCAGGTCCCACGTCACCTTCAGCTCCTGGCCACTGGGGTACGTCGGCCAGTTCACCTTCTTCCCCAGCACGCGCTCGCGGGGGCGCACGTCCTCCTCGCCCTCCTCCACGATGGTGTCGCGCCACAGTTCGTCCAGGCTGGGCTCGGGCGACTCATCGGCGAACTTCACCGCCTGGTCCACCTGCGCATTGACCTCCGCTTCGATGGACTCGAAGACGTCGTCCTGGGCCAGCCCCTGCTTCAGGATGTAGGCGCGCAGCTTCGGAATCGGGTCGCCCTTGCGCTCGTCCTCCACCTCCTGCTTGGTGCGGTAGGTGGCGGGGTCGGCCATCGAGTGGCCGCGGAAGCGGTACGTGTTGGCCTCCAGCAGCACGGGGCCCTTGCCGGCGCGGCAGTACTCGGCGGCGTCCTTGACGGCCTCGTACATGGCCAGCACGTCCATGCCGTCCACCGGCTCGCCGCGCATGTCGTAGGCGCTGGCGCGCTTGTAGATCTCCGGCACCGCCGCGATGCGGGAAATGGCCGTGCCCATCCCGTAGCGGTTGTTCTCGCAGATGTAGATGACCGGGAGCTTCCACTTGGACGCCATGTTGAACGTCTCGTGGAGGGCCCCCTGGCTGGCCGCCGCGTCGCCGAAGTAGCAGACGGTGACGCGGTCCTCGTTGCGATAACGGCTGGCGAAGGCCATGCCCGCCGCCAGGGGAATCTGGCCGCCGACGATGCCGTAGCCGCCGTAGAAGTGATGCTCGATGTCGAAGATGTGCATCGAGCCGCCCTTGCCCTTGCTGTAGCCGGTGTCCCGGCCCATCAGCTCGGCCATGACCATGCCCGCGTCGCTGCCACGGGCCAGCGGCTGGCCGTGGTCACGATACGCACTGAGCATGTAGTCATCCGGTCGCAGGGCCTCCACCGGTCCCACCGCCACGGCCTCCTGGCCGATGTAGAGGTGGCAGAAACCGGCAATCTTCCCCAGCGTGTACTGCTGACCCGCGCGCTCCTCGAAGCGACGGATGAGGTACATCTTCCGGTACATGTCCAACAGCAGTTCTTTTGAGTACGGGCTGGCCACTGCGGAATGCCTCCATGCTGGCCGCCCACGGAACTCCCGGGGCGGCAAACGCCGAGCGACTCAATAGCCGCGCGGCAGTGGGACTTCAAAGCCTTTCAAGCCCCGTCCACGCCAGGTCTATTTCAGGCGCAGTGCGTCAGGAACCCAGCGCGAAGTGCGGGACGGAAATGACGCCATCCAGCAACTCCACCGGCCGGCCCGAATGGTCCGTGGCCAGGTGGATGACGGTGGCCTCTGGAAACTTCCGCCGGTAGTCGTTCGCGTGCGTGGGCTCATTGTCGAATGCAGCCACCACGCTCCCCAGGCGGCCCAGCCGCGCGTGCGCCTCCCGCTTGAAGGCGTCGTCGTCCTCGGCCAGCGTGGGCTTCATCACGAGGAGCACGCGGTCGTCATCCGGCAGCGCCAGGCCGTGACGGCGCATGCAGGAGACGGAGCCTTCCCGCATGGCCTCATGGCGGCCCGTGACGTAGACGAGCCTCGCGCCGGTGGCCACCACTTCGTGGGTGAAGCTGGCCGCGCCGTCGATGGCCTCGTCGTCCACGCAGTAGTCGCTGGTGAAGAAGCGCTCGGCCCAGAAGCGGCGGGCTTCGGCGAAGTGGGACTCCACCAGGGCGTCCTCCAGGCCGCAGGCGCGCATGGCCTCCTTCATGTCCCAGCCCGTCACCCAGTGGCGCGGCTCGCAGGCGGCCAGCACGGCCAGCGAACGGGCGACACCATACTCCCGGAGGATGCGGGCCTGCCGGGGCCGGTTGTCGAACAGGGTGGAGTCCAGGTCGAACGCCAGCACGGCGGAGGAGCCCAGGGAGCGGGCGCGCCCCAGGATGGAACGCAGGGTGTCGCGCCAGTCGTCGCGGATACGCTTCTTGAAGTCGTCGTAAGCCATGTGCGCGGGGGAGATTACCTGCGCCGGCGGGCCTCGGGGGAATAAGGTCGCATGCCCGCTGCCGCATTGGGTGCTCCTCAAGCGGGCCTCGCCCACCCAAGCGGAGCGAGTCAAGCACGACGAAGGGCCGCCCCCGGCCTGCGTCCCCTTCCCTTCGTGGGGGCGCCCGCCCAGGGGGCGAGGAACGCGTCAAGCGGCTTTCGAATCAAGTTCAGTAACGGGGATTTCCTGGGTCTCTTCACTTGGACTCCCGTCCGCCCGGAGAGACGGCGATCCAGCGAAGGCGTGCTCCCGTTCACCCGATCCTCAAGTCGCTGGCACAGCGCATCGAAGCTGCCCCATCAATGCCAAGGGAAAGTTCGAAGAAGAATCGGATTCGGAGCCGTCGCGGCAGGACTTCCGCCCCCAGTGTGAGCGGGCAGCACGGCCCAACAAGGCACGGCATTCGCATCAACCGTGGGTTCCACTTCAACCGACCTACAAATACGCACTGACGTCGTCCCCAATTCGCCTCCCCGGTCAACGCGACACAGCGAATGCGCCACAGGGCTCCCTGACCTCCGCGTCGAGCCCCGCCGCATCCAGGCAAGGCTTCCGTGCGGCGCCCTTCAGCGACTCGTGACGGCCAGACTCGTCTGACGCGTAAGCCGGGTAGGCGCCTGCCCGCTCAACCCACCAAAAGAATCACCCCAACAAACACCACTCGCAGCCCACCGCACTCATTTCCAAGACAAAGAGCTGACAACGTGAGCGCAAAACAAAGAAGTACCACCGCACCAAGACACATCCTCCTGGCACTCGCAGGGATATGGTTCACAGCCTGCGGAGACGGTCCTCTCCACGAGGAAGTTGAACCGGCACCACAATCAACTGCCGCCCCATTGGGACTCACAACAACGAGCACTTGTACGCCTGCCCAAATCGCATGGGACCACAACACGAGCATTCCGGACGCCCAGAAGGTTTGCGCGGGGGGCTGGGAGTACCAGTCCTACATTCAGCCCTGTTACGCGGAGACCAACTCGAGCGCGTGTCCTGTCATTGGGTACGAGCAAGGAACGTGCACGTACCACCACACCTGTAGAGACCCGGCATTCGGGATCGAGCGATTCCAAACCATCAACCAGGCTCCAATCATCGAAGGAACCCGATACTCCGTCATGGAGTGCATGCCGGGACAAGGCTGCCAGTACTTCGACGAGTACGACTACGACAACCAGGGCGGATGCAGCGCCAGCGTCAACACAGTCAGGGATTCGCTCCAGGGCGGATGGCACAACACCGTGACGTCGACCTGGAGCGAAGGTGCCATCACTCTCATTGGCGAAGGCAACGTCGCGCGCTTCACCCAGCAGTGCTACGTCACGCTCTACAACGTCCCGCTCTATCACCAGAGAGCCGAAGCGCCCTGCGAGACCTATACCGCCCAATGCGACGACACCACCAAGCCCATCCATGGGTTCTGCCGACACGAGAGCCACGGCCCCGCCCCGACGGAAAGCGAATGCGGACTCGCCAACGATGGCGCGACAAACACCTCGCCTCGAGGACTCTCGCTGGAGTCCCTCAAGGCGACCCACGACACCGCGGCAGCCATTGATCTGAGCCCTCACTGCTCGACTTGCGATCACCTTCCAATGCAGGATGACTCGGACGTAAATGCGAAGTACGCCTGCATCAGGCTGCGACTCAATCGCCTCATGAGGGATACAAAGTCAGACCGAGTGGAACGCAACGTCACCGCCAGCCAACTCCGCCGACTCATCGAGATGCGGGGCGATGCGCTGACTGCGGCGAACCTGGCCGATGCCCTCAGTCTCTATCGCAACAGTCGCTTTGGCTCGAACTGTAACAATGACCTCATGGTTCCCGAGGTGAGTCCGACTTGTGATCCCTCGATTGAGCACGACCGTTCATTCCTTGAAACGGTTTGCCACCCCCTCTCACTGGATCACGTCCAGGTCGCAGTCACCCGCCAGTTCTTGGATGAATGCCTCGACTTCATCGAGAATGCACCACTCGACCCGCAGTGCGGACTTCAGCCGTACGCGCTGCCCTACCGAGATGTCTCGATCTCCCTGCTGAAGAAGGTCTTCGCGGCACCTCACGGTCCCAGCGGCGCGCCCCGGCAGCAAACGCTGGTCAACAATCTGGCCGCCCTCGAAAGATGGCGGTACCACTCGCTCCGCGTTCTCCATGCGAGTGATAACTACCTGGAGGCTCCCCCTCAATTCTGGGAAGAATTGAGCGTGCTGATGAGCGCCTTCTGGAAGGGCGCGTACGACAGCGAGCAGCAAGTCGGCACCACACTCTCCCCGGAAGCCCTTGACGATCTCTCCGCGGCCTACATGAAAGTGGACCGAGAAGTCCTTCTGAGTGCATTCGCTCCGGAGTCCTACGTCCAATCCGCACTCCTCCTCCCGGTGATGAGCGACGCGTTTCACGGGATGGTGGATCGGCTCCGGGTCGCAAGCGCGTCCCACGACCTTGCGTGTCGCTATCTCACCTGCGCCAGCGGCCAATTGAGCACCGAGGTGAGCCAGCTCTGGAACCTCCTCAGTCTGCTCGACGACGCGGCTGCGCTGCAGAGTGCACTCAACAGCTCGAACAAGGTCCGCAGCGAGTGGCGAGCAGTCTTTCAGGCCATCGTGAATCAGCATTCACGCCTGGCGGCGGCCATGTCAGACGCCCTGGGACAGTACCCACTGCCCTCTGGCGCTCCCTTGCGAACCTTGAGTCATGAGCAGATACCCCAGATTGCATTGGGAATGTCCCAACTCTTGAGAGAGGCTCACGCCCGGAGCACGAGTTATGAAGCGCATGGCCTGTTCGACTCGCTCCATCGGAACGTCCTGTCCCGGGGAATGAATACAAGCTCGCTGGAGCAAGAGGCGCTCGACGGGGACCTGAACCAGCTCCGTAACAACCTCAGCCAAAGGGTCTCTGAGTACACCTCCACCCGGACCGCACTGATTCAAAACCTGCTTGCAAACCTGCAGACCCAGCAGGCCGAGACATCGGGAATGTGGCGAATCACCGCGCTTCACGAGCGCATGAAGGTTGTGTCGAAAGACCTGGCGGGCCTGCGCAACAACGTAGAGGTCGCCAACGTGCGTCAGGGCGACTTCATGAGCGCTTTCGATGAAGTGGTCGCGACCACGGATTTGAACCAGCTCATCCATCAAGACACCATCCCCCCTATCATGCTCAGTGCTGGCAATGCGGTCTACGCGGGAGGCAGCCCCGACCCTGAGACCCGCATCGCTGACATTGCAGCAAGAACGAATGGTTCAACGCCTTGGATGAAGGCCACAGAAGCCGGTGACTTCCTAACGGTCACAGTGACCGGACAGTGGTCGCCGACCTGTGCAATCAGTCAGGGAACCCACAGGCTGCCTGGAAGCCCGAACACGACGAAACCCATCCTTGTCACCCGAACAGAACAGGGACCCAATGGCTCCCAGACAATCCCTGTTCTCACAGGTCCCGAGGGGTTCCTCGTCAATCTCCAGAACAGCAACTTCCAGGCTGTCTCCAAACAGACCGTAAAGGAAGACGGCACCTACAGGACGTTCGACAAAACGGCTTCCACCTGCGCGGGCATGGAGGCCTCATATGGCTCCCCCAGCATTGTCGAAGGTGCATGGGGCGCCTCTTTCAAGGCCTACGTCAAGGCCGAAGGGTGCCTGAACTGGGACTGGGGTGAGCGGAGCTCCACAACAGAGGTCGACAACAATGCGAACGGCACAGAAAGCCGCAGTGTCGCGGCATTCACCACCGGACTCCGCGCAGCCAATACCCCCTTCCCACAACTTCCAGCAGGCAGCCTGCTGCTCGTGGAAGTCGAACGTCCAACGGCTCCCGCGCAGGCTCTGCGCCGCCACATCCGGAACATCCATCCCGTCCAGGCGCCGCATACATCCATCGCGATCGACCGAGCTTCGGACCTCTACCTGGTGGTCAATGACAAAACGGGTTGTGGCCCCACGGCAGCCGGCAGCCTGACCGTCAACATCAGCCATTCTCGTCCCCTCGCCGCCAGCATCCAGCAACTGGGCAGAGCCATGGCAGCCGTGCGGGAAGACCTCCGCAGCAAGTTCCCGGACTACCTGAGGCAGGGAAGACTGCATCCTCAGGATCTATCAGCGCTGAGGAGTCAAGCGTTCGCCCGGCTCTCTACCGAATGCAATTGCAACGTGAACGACCCTTCGAAGATCCCCACCACCTTCAACGGTTTGTTCTCGGCCTGGCTGGAGCATGACCTCTCCATCCTCCAGAGACAGGTGGAGATTCTCGCAGTCAGGCGGGAGCAGGACATGTTGGCCCTGGAACTCCGAGCGCTCCGCGACGAACTGGCCTCCGCCCAGGCCGAATCCCGGTGGGTACGAATGCTTCCACTTTGGAACCTGCGAAACCTGGACGGCGCTCAACTCGATTCGAGAACTCGCGAAGTGGTGTCCGGCCTCAATCAGTACCTCTACCCCATCATCCACCTACGCTATCCAAGCGTTTTCACCGCTCTTACGAATGACTCAGCCGCCCGAGCTCGCCTCATGCATCTGGTCGACATGGACTGGATGGCACCGGCACTGGATCGCGCCGAGTCCATCCTCGACGTCGAGTTCGACATCCGCGACAAGTTCGCATCCGCGAGGGCAGCGGCAAATCACCTGACTCCGAAGGTCGTCGCACTCAGCTTTCCGCGTCCGGGCGTCCAGGCCGACACGCCTTATCGGAAAGTCAGTGATTCACGAGCTGCGCAGGTATGGGACCATCTGCTGACAACCGGCATCGCTCCATTCACGGTGCTCC
The DNA here is from genome assembly GCF_032612255.1 of Myxococcus sp. MxC21-1. NCBI lineage: Bacteria > Pseudomonadati > Myxococcota > Myxococcia > Myxococcales > Myxococcaceae > Myxococcus > Myxococcus sp. MxC21-1. The sequence continues at coordinate 3,006,708 of NZ_CP123278.1, read as the reverse complement.
CCGAAGACTTCTACACGGCCTCCGGCGGACACGCGCAGTTGTTCTGTATGGAAGGCTCTCCGATCATCCGCGCCATGGGCCTGTTCGCCCGCGTTCATGTGACGGACGGAGTTGTCCTAAGCAGCGCGCTCGCAACACGGGCGCTGACTCAATTCGGCTCACAACTCGCATTCCCCACACTCGCGGGCTTGGAGACGTATCAACAGAGCAATGCGGAGTGGCATTTTGGAGGCCTCCCCGTGACATATGGCACGGCGAGCGATGCACTAGGCACTTTCGAAAAACATGCCCTTCCTGAACGAGTTGGGAATGGCCTATCCCCATTCACCCAGTTCGATGTCGATGGAACAGTGCTGTTCGCACCCGTTAGATTGGACGAGCCCCCCCTCATTGACATGATCAGCGAGCTCGTCCTCGTGTTCCAAGTCGAGCCACGGCAGCTCACCCAACCGATGACGTGGATCCGGACGTGCCACCCGGGAACTGCGCTCACGAGCCAAGGACTGCTGAGCGTCGAATCAGACATGCGGTAGCCAAGGGCGCTTGGCGTCCATTGTGGGGGCGGACAGTTGTCGCATGTCCGCCCCCCTATTTCCATCTGCAACAATCGATACACATCCGAGGTACTTCATGAAACACGTGCGGCTCTCAACCGCGCTCATGCTGCATGGGCTTCTTGCAGCACCCTACGCATTCGCGCAAACCTCCTCCTCGCTGGACGCAAAAGTCCAGGCCCCCGAACTAAGCGAGCCGCGGCGCGGCTCCCTTGCAGGCCAGCTCGCCAGCATCACGTTTGGTCCTGCCGATGTCAGCCGCGGAGCCTTCAGCCTGCCGGGACCCTTTTCATTCCCCACGGAGCGCGGCGCTCCCATGGGGACATTCTTCCCCACCTACGCTGTGGACAATGGACTGTCGGAATGGGGCGCAGGTTGGCAGAACGCCCTCTCCTTCACGCGATGGCGCGTGAAAGGCAGCCCCGACTACCTCACCGATGAACTCGCCGGTCCCTGGGGCCGGTTCGTTCCAGGAAACGACGGCTACTGGTATCCCAGCGGCCTGGATTCGACGATTCGCCTTGAGCATCTCGGGGACACCCTGGTCGCGTACCCCCCCGACGGAAGCCGTTGGAAATTCGGAGGAGACCATCGGATTGTCACCCCCCGCGGGACCTGGTCTTGGTTCCTCGAGGAGGTCGTCACCGCAACGGGGCGAAAAACCCGCTTCGACTATGAGGCCAATGCTTCGGGACGAATGTTCCTCAAGATGGTTTCCTATGGTGGCGTCGGGGATGACTTCCAGCACCGCGTCCTGCTGGAATACGAACCGATTCCCCGTCCTTTTCGAGACTTTCGCTCAGGCCAGGAATTGACGCTTGACCGGAGGGTGGCCACCGTCATCTCGCAAACGAAACATGCCGTCACCGGCTCCTTCGAGGAGCGCTGGCGGCACGAGCCCACCTGGCAGGCGGAGGAACTCGGCCCATCGTTTTATCTTCAATCGGTTGTCCAGCGCTTTGCGTCAGGGCAAACCGCCCCTGCAGCAACATACACATATCAACTTGCCTCCGAGCGGCTTTCCGCGGCGTCTCTCGAACGCGTACCAAAGCTCGATGCGCTCTTCACGTCCTTTTCATCGGACGCGCTCCAGCCTAACCGAGGGACCCTGCTCGATATCAATGAAGACGGTCGAATTGACATCGAGCACCATGCGGGCAACACGCTGCTGGTCCAGGGGGATGATGGTTTCATCTACGAGCCGCTCCCCCCACGGCCACCTGACACGGTGTTGGCCTGCCGTGGTCCCCAGTCCTCCTACAACCTGCCTCGAAACCTCGCGCAGCTTCGGGCTGACGGCGAGTACCAGGTCGTAAGCCTCCAACCGTCGTCCCTGCGGACACAAACGGCGCTCACCGTCTGCAGTCGCCTGGGTCAATTCCTGGCGAACCAGACGATCCCTGGAGACTGGGAACTCGGAGCCAACGTCAAATTGGTGGACATCAACAAGGATCATCAGCCTGATCTCGTTCGTGTCAGCAGCGGCGAGTACCGTATTCTTCCGAATATCAGTACCGGGAGTACCTACGCCTTCGGCGCTCCGATTCAGGGAGCGCTCCGTCCCAGCATCTCCCCCAACGCCTCATGGCTTCACGACTTCAACGGCGATGGTTTGCCAGACATTGTCTCCCGGTACAGCGGCGGAATCATGGTCTGGTTCGGATTGGGGAATGCCTCCTTTCTGCAGAATGGCCAAGCGTTCGAAATTCGGACGCTTTCGGGCCTCTCCCTCACGAATCTCTCCGATTTCCAACTCAACTTCATTGACATCAACCGCGATGGGCTCACGGACATTCTCCTCACCCGGGTCTCCAGCCCAGCGACCGTGCTGGCCGTCAACACTGGGACCCGCTTCCAGGAAGTCCCCGTACCGGCGCTCGCTAGCGTAGGCATGACCTTCAGTCGCCCCGTCATCGCGGATTTTTCTGGCAGTGGCGACGTCGAGGTTTCCTATACGAGGATGGAACAGTTCGTCACGCGCGCGTATCGAATTACTCTCGACACGCCGGGTACCGGGCTGATGCGTACCGCCGACGACGGCAAAGGAACGGTGCTGCATTTCGAGTATGCGCAGAGCAACGCCACGCCTGGAGCACGGCAGCGCCAGCCGCTGCTCGCCGCGATGGAGGTAGCGTCCTCCGGCCATGATACGGTTCGATTCACCTACAGCCACCTGGAGCCCACCCTCCACACACGAGGGAAGTTCCTCGTTGGATTCAACAAGGTTACGCGCACTACGAACATACAATCGCATGACATCGAATTCCTCAATGCGGATGACTATTCTGGACTGAGGACCAAGGAAGTTCGACAAGACCCGCTCACCGTCGGAGTCCATGCTTTCGCACAGTGGGTTTACGAAGATGCCCCTTTCCGTGGGATCAACAGGAAGCGGCTCAAGGAGAACCTGCGTGGCTGGGCGTCCGACACCGCGGGCCAACTCGCATCTGTGGAGAAGACAGAGTACCTGGCTTACGAAATGGAAGTCTGCCCATCCACTGTGAAGCAGACGAATGAGCACGGAACACTGCTCGTCGAGAAGTCACGTGCAACAATTTCTGGGTTCGGCCCCGCGCTGCATTGCGTGGAGGAGACCATCCGCCACACTGGCACCCACGTGGATCCCACGCTCGACTTCCGTCACGAAGTCCAGATTGCACGCAACGCAGTCGGCCTCGCCACGGATGTCTACAGCATCACGCCAACCCAAACCCTGACGTTACAGCACGTCACCTACTCGTCTGACTACATGGTTTCGGGAATCTCCATGCCGGGCCGAGGCACCACGCACTTCGCGTACGATCCAGGCACCCGCATCCTTCGACAGATCACGACCCCGGATGGCGTGGTCACCCAAGTGATGCAGCGGCATCCGGTCAGCGACACGATTCTTTCCTTGGAGAAGGACCGCGGAGCGCAGCAATACACACGTCACTTCCGGTACGATGGGTTGGAGCGTCTCCAGAAGGAATGGGACGACCTCGCTGGTTCAGAGATCCAACCGAAGCAGACTTACAGCTATCAGTACGCCACCGGCGTCGTCCCGGCATCCATCTTCATGTCGAGCCTGGTCGATGAACAGGACGGAGCGGCACAAGACAGCGTCCTCTACGCCACTGCGGCAGGTGAGAAAGTCACGGAGGCAACACGGATCCCTGAAGGCTGGGTTTTCGACGGGCTGGTCGAGCGCAAGGCTTCCGTTGCTGAAACCCGAACGTTCATGCGCCCTTCGATGCCAGGCACCGAAAACGTGCTTGCACTGGATTACGCGGCGCTTTTCGCCAATGGGCAACCCGTTGACTTCACTCGCAAGTCCTCTCATGGCCATGCTGTCGCCACGGCGAGGTCGTTTCATGCGGGTGTTGAGCAGCAGGTCGCAACAGCTCTTCGTTTGGAGGCGGGCCAGCTTCACCGGACCGCCTGGGAGAACGGTACCCACCGCACGCAAGTGACCCTGGATGCCTCAGAGCGTATCGTCGCTCGCGAAGACGAGGCCAACGTTCGCCACAAATATCGCTACGATGCCCTGGGGCGCATTCGCCAAGTCGAACTGCCAGATGGCAGCATGCACCAAGCGCACTTCGACGATCACGGCCGGGTATCGCTGATGATTCGCGAAGGCGTCGCGAATATTGAATACGCCTACGACATGGTCTCAGGTCTTCCCGTGCTCAAGCGATTCTCGTCTCCTTCGGGGGTCGTGCAACGACAGGTCACGTTCACGCACGATCCAGTGGGCAGACTTGAAAGCGAGACGCATGCGGACTTCGTTGGCAGCGCTCCGCTCGTTTATCGTTATTATCATGATGGCACCAGTCCTGAACATCCGACGCTCCGTACCACTTTGGGACTGGTTTCCACGGTTCAGGGCGAGGGCTACACCAAACGGCTGGAGTATCGCGCAGATGGCAAGGTCTCCAGGCGAATCATTCAACTCGACGGATGGCACACGGTCGAGTGGATGTACTCCTACGCCGCCAATGGCGCCGTACGCACCGAAACCTTGAAGTTGTGGAGCCCGCAGGGACCTCTTCAATCGAGCAACACCAAGTCCTGGCATTGGAACACCTACGGACAACTCTCGGAGCTGCACCTGGATGGTCAGCTTTTGGCCCTACTCGACTACAACGAGAATGGGCAGCCAACCACCATCGCATTCTCAGCAGGTGGCAGCGCTTCGTTGGGTTACGACCCGTTGACGCGAGATGTGATTTCACTCACCCAGGTCGGACTCAACTGGAGCGCCTCCACTTCCCTGAGTCTGAATGCTCGCGGGCTCATGAGTCATGAGTCGTTCTCCATCGGCGGCACTCACCTTCAACGTCAGTACGGCCACTCTCCACAAGGCTTCCTCGTCAGCGCCGTCGATTCACAGCACGCCTATCAATACGGCTTCGATGATTCCGGATTGCCCACCTTCATTGAAGAGCAAGGAGCGCGGAGGAATTTTTCGCGCCAGGGCAACACCCTCACCGTCGGCGGCACCTCTCACGTATTCGACGCCATGGGGCGCATCGTATCCAAGGGAGATTTGTCGCTCGCCTACGGGCCCAACGGCCAGGTTGCCACCGCGACGAGCCCTCAAGGACAGTGGGCCTATCTCTACGACGAGACTGGCCAGCGCCTCCTCAAGCTTGAAGCAGGGAATCCCATTGCAGGCTACCTCGACGGGGGCGTCTATCTGGATGCCACCGGCCTCACCGAGCCCTTCCGCTACGGCGGTCAGCTCGCGGGACTGATCAAGAATGGTCAGTTCCAGATGGTAGCAACCGACCTGCGGGGCTCCATCGTGGCTGACACCGATGGGACGACACGCTGGGTATCTCCATTTGGAAACCGAAGCACCCATCCCGACATTGCCGCAGCACTCGACTATACGCAGAACGGCTACGATGCTGATTTGGGAGTCATTCGAATGGGGATGCGCGACTACGACCCCACGCTCAACCTGTTCCTCACTCCCGACCCGCTCTATCTTGAAGATCTGGAGAGGTGCAGCGATAAACCGGTCGAATGCAACCTATATGGCTACGCTCGCAACGCGCCACTCAACCTCGTCGATCCCTCAGGGCTCGACACCGTGGTGCTCCACGGTGGTGGTCCAGGAAGAGCCTCTGGCGTGACGTTGTTGGCAAACACCATGAGGGCCCTCCTGCCGGACGTACGGACTGTTGTCCCCGATAGGATCCATGGAAATGGCTATATGGAGAAGGATCCAACACGCGCGATAGCCTTCGCCACCAACCACGTCCATGGGGATCAAGCCCAGAAGAACCTCGTGGGGTTCAGCCTGGGAGGAGACGCCGCCATCTTCGCGGCGGCCGCCGCTGGGCCAGAAGGCGCCCAAGGCGTCAAGTGGAACAACGTCGTCGTGTACGGGGCACGCGTCGACCGGATCATGGACAAACTTGAGGCCGCCGCGAAGAACTCGGAGCACCTCGTCATCGTCAACCTCATCGGTGACAAGTACCCGCTGGCTGCTGGTGGAAACAACAATTTCGGAGACCGACGGGCCGAGTCGCTCGCCGACCAAATTATCCAGAAATACGGCTCGTTGGAGGAATTTTCCAAGAAGTTCCCAAACGTCACGCTCGGCAGCGCTGTCGGCAGTCATCATGGAGCAGGCGACAGAGGATCATCCGTGAGTTCGGTGGTAACCGCGTTTGGAGCGTCACGCGAACTGACCGGCAAACACACGATGACGCTCCCCTAAAGGAAGGCGCCTTGACGAGAGAGACACCCCATTCTCCGCGTGCCCAGGTGCGTGGGGCCCAGCTTCGTGCCACACGATGGGCCGGCGCCGCCGCCTCCGCGGCAAGCGCACTGCTCTATCTCATCACCCTGCTCCATGCGCTACACGGCGCAGGGGAAGGCTCCTTGCTGGAGCGAGCACGGATGTTCACGGATGAGGTTTCCGTCCCCATCAACCACTGGACGCTGGGGCTCAACCTTCCCGCATTCCACGCGTCAATGATCTCGCTATGGCTCATTGAGGACCGGGCGTCACTCGCCGCAGTCTTGGTGCCTCAACTCACGTTTGTGGCGGTGTCGTCGCTCCAGATGGCGCTCATCGCCATGGGCCTCGCCTGGCTCGTGCAGCGCGGACGCTCAGCCCTCCGCCAGCACAGGGCGAACGACTGAGCCGCAGGAGGCTCCCGGCATCAGCGCCGGGAGCCTCAGGCCGCGGACTTCCACCCCGAACGGCTGGGCGGCATTCCGGGGCCGGGGTCCGTGAAGCGCTGCATGCGCTGGATGCCGTTGCGGTCCAGCACCAGCCGCACGAACTGGACGGAGTCCTGGCTGCGGTCCTTCTCTTCCTCCACCACCGTGAAGCGGAACACCATGTCCACCGGGTAGCGCTTGGTGCCGCGGATGTGGCCCACGGACAGGTCCGCCAGGTCCACGTATTCCAACGCCAGCTCCGGCTCGTCCATGTCGCGCAGGAAGCGCTCCACGTTGAGGCGGAGGATGTCCGTCACGCCTGTCAGGCCGCGCTGCGTGCGCGGCAGGTGCCGGGCATCCAGGACAATCTGCTTCTGGTAGCGGATGACCGTCTCCGACAGCTCGCCCTGCGTCGCGGTGAGGAAGTCATCCCGCTGGCGCAGCGCCGCCACCGTGTCCGGAACCTTCAGCGAGGGCCCGTAGTCCACCCGCTCCTCACACGCGCCAATGACACGCCCGGTGACGGGGTCCACCAGGTCCGTGGTCCGGTCCGCCAGGTGCATGGCCGCCACCCGGCTGAGCATCCGGCGCAGGCCCTCCTTGATGCGGTCCTTCACCATGTACCCCACCACGAGGATGAGGAAGAAGTTGAGGCTGGCTTGCGCGTAGCGCTCCTGCGCCCAGAAGGCCACCGCGGTGGCGACCGTCATCGCGATGCCCGCGGCCAGCGCGAAGAGCATCTCCTCCCAGCCCTGCCGCTTCTGCCGCCGCTTCGACGACAGGAACAGCACGTTCATGCAGAACTTCTTCAGGAAGCCCAGCCGAAGAATGTACTCCTCGTTGTCCCCCGTTGGACTGAGCACGCTGCGCAGCCGGTGCTCCTTGCGGTACGCCTCCTCCCGCAGCACCGCCTCCATCAGCCCCTTGCGCAGCCCATGCCACGGCTCGCCGCGAGGCAGCGACTTCATGTCCGCCACCGAGCGCCGGAAGCCGCCTTCCACCAGCAGGCTGACGTATTCGTCCACCAGCCGCAGCGACGCCCGCGAGCGCTCCTGCAGGTGCAACTCCCCCACCGCGCGCAGCCACACGCGGAAGCGCGCCAGCACCTGCGTCACACCCGCCTGCATGGCCAGGATCTCGGACTCCAGCACCGCGCACGCGTCCGTGGTCAGCGCCGCGGGGCCCTCGCACCGCGACTCCACCCCGGTGGCGAAGCGGCGCAGCGCACCGCGCAGCACGCAGGACAGGAGCTTGGCCTGGTACACGACGTCCTTCTCCGACCCCATCCCCGTGCGCAGCCACGCCTCCAGGCGCACCAGCGGCGAGGTGTCCGAGTTCAGCAGCTCGTTCACCGCCATCACCGGCGTCTTGAAGCGCACGTAGTTGTGGATGTTCGCGTAGAAGTCCGCCCGCGGGTACGTCTCCGCGTCGATGTTCAGGCTCCCCGGCAGGAAGAGATACGCCTCGACGAGGTAGCGCGTCTCATCCGCCCCGGAGGGCTGATACTCGAGCTTGATCTCAAACTGCTTCCGGTCGTGGACCTCGAAGCGGCTCTGCAGGGGTGCGGGTGACTGGGACACACCCGGAGTCTACGCTACATCCCTGTCACGCGGGAGTGACCCCAACGTCACACATCGTTGGGGCCACACGGATATTACCCGCCAGTACCGGTCCGATTCGCTGGCGCCGCCGGGGGCACCGGCAGCGTGGCCGGCACGGGCGTGGACTTCGGCTGGGGCCGGGCGTTCCACACCTGAGTGGCCAGCAGCAGCCCGAGGAAGGACAGCGGCAGCATGGCGTAGGGCCAGTTGCCCCAGTTCGCGGCGGTCTTCGCCTCGTCACCCATCGGCAGGATGGACCCCAGCAAGATGGACTGCAGCGCGGTGCCCGCGTACACGGCGCCGTCGATGATGCCAACCGCGAGGCCGGCGTTCTTCTTCCCGCCGAAGTCCATGCTGGCCGTGCCGGACAGCATGCCGTGCACGCCGATGACACACAGGGACATGAAGATGACCGTCCAGCCCAGGGCCACGCTCTCCAGAACGAACACGGAGATGACGGCGCCCACCGACATGCCGGCATAGAGCACGGCGGACACGGGGCCGCGGCGCGAGTCGAAGACGCGGTCGCTGATGACGCCGGCGAACATGCCGCCGGTGATGCCCGCCACGCACAGCAGCATGCCCCAGTTGGCGGCGACGAACGTCTCGCCGATTCCCGTGGCCTTCGCGAACTTGGGGTACCACTGCATGATGGCGTTGCGCATGAAGCCGCTGCAGAACTCGATGCAGAGGATGATGATGATGGCGCGGTTGGTCAGCATGCGCTTCAGCACGCCCGCCACCCCCAACTGCGGCCCCGTCTCGCCGGAGGACGCGTCCGCGGTGTCGAAGTCCGGATGGCCCGCGTGGCTGGGCGTGTCGCGGATGACGAAGTAGTCCACCACCAGGAACACGGCGAGGATGGCCGCGGGCACGAAGAACGCCCAGTACGTGGGCGCCGCCTTCACGATGAGCCGGCTCCAGTCATAGGCGAAGTAGATGCCCAGCGAGATGAGGATGCCGAACACGCCGCCCAGCAGGCCGCGCTCGCGCACGTGGAACCAGGCCGCGTTCACCTTGACGATGGAGACCGCGCCGAAGCTCTGGAAGTACATGTTGACGGCGTAGAGGAACGACAGCGTCGCCACCAGGCCGCCCGGCGGCGCCCAGTTGTGCGTCAGCACCGCGTACACCACGCCGCCCATGGCCACGTTCGCCACCGCCGAACCCGCGGCCGCCATCAGGATGGTCTTCCGGCCACCCAGCCTGTCCGTCAGCGGGCCGTTGAGGAGGAAGGCCACGCCGTAGACGGCGGTGCCCCACGCGAAGATGGTGCCGAAGTCCGCGTTGGAGGTGCGGTCCCCCATGGCACTGGTGGCCACGTTGAGGTTGTAGCGCCCCATGTAGAGGAACGCGTACGTCATGCCCAACGGGAACCAGTTGAAGAACCGGCGGCGCTTGAATGCCTCCGAGTGTCCCAGCTCCACCTTGGGCAGGCGCGCGAGGACGAGGCCGATGGCCCCCAGGAGGATGAGGATGGGCAGGAACTGGGCCAGCCAGGGGGGCAGCGACGACATGCAGCGACCTCTGCGGTGGATTGCGGAACGCCGCGCACCCTACCCCGGCACGCGGCCGTGCGAAAACAATGCACGCCCTTCAGGGCTGCAGGGCGAGCAGCCGCGTCAACGCGACTTCCGTCTTCGCATCCGGGATGTCACCGCGCCGGCACGCGTCCAACACGTCCTGGATGGGACGCCAGTGCAGCTGCGTGCCTTCCTCTAGAGGCGAACCATCCCCTTCAGGCTCCTCGGGTGACAGCTCGGTGACGTCCACCGCGGCGGGAAACACCTTTTCGGACAGGATGCCCGGCGCCAGGAAGAAGGCGCCGCCCAACAGCTGGATGTCCTCCGGCTTCACGTTGAACCCGGCCTCCTCGTGCACCTCTGCCGCGGCGCGGCGACGCAGGCCTTCCTCGCCCTTGTCCTCCGGCTCCAGGAGTCCCGCGACAATTTCTTCCACGCGCAAGTAGCCAGACGCAGGGTCTGGAACGGTCATCGCGTCACGGCTGTCCTTCCGGAAATACGCCGCGGGCCGGAGGTTCATCCGCGTCAGGACCTCCATGCCTGACGCACCGCGGCGATAGACGAGCACCGCCACCGCGTCCAACCGGGGCCGATCCACCACGTCCACGCGGTATACGGGAGAGGAAGAACCGTCCGCGCGCCGGTTGCGGCAGCGCAGCCGCCGAACCCTGAGAAAGCCCTCGTCGCATCTCGCGGTAGACGAGAAATCCTCGATGATCTCGATGTCAGTCACACTGGAATGACGCTGCCGCATGTCCGCCTGCTCTCCTGTGGAGTAGGAACGCCGATGGCAGGAACCTGGCCCACCATGGTGGCGTTGCTTGCCCGACAAAGCTTGATCCCGTACCTTGCGCCCGCTTTACCGCCGTCTCCCTCCCGAAACACGGAATTCTCTTGATGCGTCGCCTCCTGCTCGGCCTCTGCTGCGCCCTGGCATCTGCTTCGTGCATGCCGGTGCTGGAAGGCCAGGACTACAACCTCGAGGGGCAGGAGGTGCGTCTGACGCTCCTTCATACCTCGGACATCCATTCGCGCCTCATCCCCTATGACTTCACGCCGTTGAAGACGGACGTGGACCTGGGGACCATCCCGGAAGCGGGTCCCTTCGGCGGCGCCACGCGCATGGGGGCGTTGCTCAAGCGCGAGCGCTCCCAGGGCGAGCGTGTGCTGCACGTGGACTCGGGCGACTGCTTCCAGGGCGCGCCCATCTTCAACCTCAACACCGGCGAGGTGGAGTTCAAGTTCCTCTCCGAAGCGCGGCTCGACGCGGCCGTCGTGGGCAACCACGAGTTCGACGCGGGCCTCCTCAACTTCACCCAGATGGCGCAGCAGCACGCGACGTTCCCGCTGCTGGCGGCCAACTACTTCTGGGACGACTGGCGGGCGAACGGCAACCACCAGACGGCCCTGGAAGTGGAGCCGTACACCATCCGCAACGTGAAGGGCCTCCGGGTGGCCATCATCGGCATGGCCAACATCTCCTCGCTCAACTCCATCGTCGAAGGTGGCAACAGCCTCCAGGTGACGCCGCTGGAGCAGAACGAGGTGGCGCGCGCCTACGTGGACCTGCTGCGCCCCGTCACCGACCTCATCGTGCTGGTCAGCCACCTGGGCCTCCATGAGGACCAGGACGTCATCCAGGGCTACGAGGCCTATTACGAGTACGCCCGCGCCAAGGCCTACGTGCAGCGTCAGAAGGAGCCCTGGCAGGTGCTGGAGTGGTTCGGCCCCGAAGGGGACGACAAGTCCGTGGTGCGCGTGCGCATCCCCGGCGTGGTGGGCGTGGACGCGGTGATGGGTGGCCACCTGCACGTCGTGCTCAACCCGCCGCAGCTGCTCACCGACCCCGCGGGCCGCAAGGTGGTGCTCGCACACTCTGGCGCGTTCGCCAAGTACGTGGGCCGGCTGGAGCTGGTGGTGAAGATGCCCGAGGTGCTCGGCACCGGTGAGGGCGGCGAAATCATCAGCCAGGACTACCGCGTGTTCCCCATGGACGCCCTGTGGTGCGACGACGCCATGCGCCGCTTCCGCCACGACAGCAGCGTGTTCTGGGAGGAGGGCCAGTTCCTCCGCGACGAGCGCGTCCGTCAGGCCATCCAGGCGTGCAAGAACCAGGAGGACCGGATGACCACGCATCTGCTCCAGCCGTACATCCTGGGCATGGACTTCAACTTCCAGCTGACGTCCATCTTCTCCTACGCGCCGCGCGACGTGCAGCGCCGCAACAACTCCACGGGTGGTGACTCGCCGCTGGGCAACATCGCCGCAGATTCCATGCGCAAGCGCCGCCGCGTCGAGGCGGAGATGGCGCTCACCAACTCGCTGGGCATCCGCGACAACCTCTACGCGGGCGTGGTGAGCCAGGAGTCGATGTTCAACGTGTTCCCGTTCGAGAACACCATCAACATCATGTATCTCTCCGGCAAGGAGATGCAGGAGATGTTCGACTTCGTCACCGAGCGCTCCGCGGAGCGCGGCTGCGTCAGCCAGGCGCAGATCTCCGGCGCCCGCTTCACCATGGACTGCGCCCAGGTGCAGGTGAACGACCTGCAGATCGCCTGCAACCCGGAGCTCAACGGCGCGGACTGCCCCAACCAGGACCGCCAGGGTCACGCGCCGTGGCAGTGCCTGGTGGACCAGAGCAGCGACGCCAGCGTGGGCCGCTGCTACGCGCACCCGGGCACCAACATCCAGATCAACGGCAAGCCGCTGGACGTCACCGGCACGTACAAGATCGCCGTCAACGACTACATCGCCAAGGGTGGCTCGGGCTTCAACGTCCTCAAGCGCAACACCACCCGCATCGAGACGGGCATCTCGCTGCGCGACTCGCTCATTGGCTACATGCAGGGCTTCTGCACCTGCGAGGACATCCTCGCGGGCCGCGAGACGTCCAAGTCGGGCCACTACTGCGGCAACCTCGTCAACGGCCGCTGGACGGTGAACGAGCAGGTGGTGGGCTCCTGCCGCGCCGCCGCCGACTTCAAGGCCGCGCTGGACAAGCAGGTGGGCAGCTGCGCCTGCAAGGATCTGCTGTCGCTCCCCTCGGACGCCGCGGAGCGCTGCGGCGTGCCGGGCCTGACGGCCGAGGACATCCAGAGCCAGTGCAACGTGCCGGAGGGTCCGTACACAGGCCGCTGCAGCTGCCGGGATGTCCTGGCGGGCAACAACCCCATCTGCGGCACGGTGACGAACCAGCTGCGGAATTTCTGTGAGAACCCCACCTCCGTGTCCATCGCGGACGCGGTTGAGGATTCCCGTATCGGCCGGAGGGTGAAGTAAATGAAGCGCCTTCTCTTCCTGTCGGCCCTGGCGGCGGCCGGCTGTTACACCCAGGAAACGTCTCAGCCTGATGGCGTCGCCTCGTTCCGGGTCAACCTCACGGGCATCTACACCGGCGGCACGCGTACCCCGCTGCCGGTGGTGAATGAGTGCGCCACCGCGCACGGCGGCCAGAACCAGGTGCCGCTGGAGGTTCGCGGCACGGAGGACTGCCGACTCGCCCTGCCCCGAACGCCGGTGGACTTCGACGTGGAAATCCTCGCCCTGGACGCGAAGGGCCAGCCCATGGAGTCGTTCAACGGGCCGGTGTCCTTCCGCACGGTGCCGGGCAACCTGATGGGCGAGTACCGCTACCGCTGGACCCAGCTCACCAACGGCCGGGGCACCGGCACGGTGCGCTCCGGCCAGCTCTACGGCGACACCCACGTCTGGGTGCAGGACGAGCCGCCCCAGGTGGATTACGCCGACGGGCAGGTCATCCCCGGAGAGCTGCCCCAGGAGCCGGCGACGCGCACGAACGCCACCGGCCTGTCTCGGCTGATGAAGTTCGAGGAGCCGACGATCGCCACGATCCAGGTTCCGCAAGCAGGCCAGCAACTCACGGCCTACGCGGGAACGTACATGCGCATCGGGCGCAATCCCGAGGCGGGCCCGCCCCTGCTTCAGAGCTGCCCCGAGGGAGACCCGAACGACCAGCAGCCCGTGACACTGGTGGTGACGGGTACGGACCCGGGCGGCTTCTTCGTCACGGACATGACGGCCTGCCGCGTGCGCGAGGACAGCGTCCCGGACGCCAATATTCAGACGCGTGAGCCCGACGGTTACAACCCCGGCCGCTTCAACTCGCTCTACATCTACAACTACTCTTTCCCGGAAGGCCTGGACCCGGGCGACTTGCTGTGGTCGGTGTCTGGCTCGGTCCAGGAGTTCACGGCCACCACCCAGCTAACCTTCCCCGCGTGGACGGTGCGCGAGCGCGTCCGGCTGCTGCCCCAGACGGAATGGGACAAGTACCTGAAGCTGGTGCCTCCCGTGGAAGTGAACGGGCGACTGTGCGGCTACAGCAACTCGCCGTACCCGACGGACCCGCTCTGTGGGTACAACTACAAGAACTTCAAGATGGAGGGCCTGGAGTCGTCGTTGGTGAAGCTCACCAAGGTGAAGTTCCCGCGCGTCTTCCACAACTGCGACGCCAACGGCAACGGCACGGTTCCCTTCTTCTGCCCCGACACTCGCGCGGGCACGTGGGGTAGTTGCGGCACGGACAACCCGAACGACCCAGACATCACCGAGCGACAGTGCAACATCGATTGCACGCTGGGCATCGGCCAGTTCGCCGGCATCCACTGCTCCGAGCGCAACACGTACAACGGCTTCGGCCAGTTCGTGGTGGAGATGAACCCCACCGGCGCCGCGGAGGCGGGCCTGGACGAATCGGTCCCCGGGCGCATCCAGACCTTCACCGCCACCGTCAACGCCGACCCCACCATCGTGACGTGGGCCCAGTCCAACAACTTCGCTCGGGACGTGCGAATCAACGTGTCGTGCGACAAGCCAGCCAACGTACGCTTCAGCGCCAGCGGCACGCCGGTGGCACTGGCGGCCCACACCCCGCTACAGCACGTCATGGCCACGGGCGAGAGCACCGTGTACGCCTCCGTCCAGAATCGCGAGGACGGCACCCTCACCTGCAAGGTGGCACCCGACTCGCGCACGCGCATCAACCTGGTCACCAAGGACGCGGTGCCGGACCTGGTCCCCGACTGCCGCGAGGATGACCCGAACGCCGAGGCGGCCCAGCAGTGCCGCAATCTGCGTGCGGCCACCTTCGACGTCGTGGGCCACCTGCGGCAGGTGAGCGCCGCCCGCCCCCGGTGGAACGTGCTGCCTCGCGACGTGGACGACATCTGCTGCTACCCCGGCCCGGGCATGGAGTGCCCGCGACCGATCCGGCCTTGCGTCAATCCGTAGTCTTCTGATGATTCTCGCGACCCGGTGACGGGAAGCAGGGAGGAGCGGTCCCCTGGGCCGCTCCGTGGAGAGGGACATTGAAAACGCTGCAGAAGCTGGCCCTGACCGGCCTGATTTCCCTGAGTGCGCCCGCGTGGGCCAGTGACTTCGTGGACACCCGTCTGTCGTTCGTCTTCGCGGACGACAACGTGCTCGCGGGCTCTGGTGAGACGACGCCGAACAGCCCCGATGCACGGTTCGGCGCCGGCAACCAGAACACGCAGTTCTACGACAACTTCAACACCCGGTTCTCCGGCTTCGAGTCCCTGTCGAACGTGGTGCTCTACAAGCGGGCACCGGCCTTCTTCGAGGGTTTGACGACCGAAGCGGCGCTGACGCTGCTGGTGCTCGAGCGGCCCTCGGGCGGCGTCGACATCCGCGACAACTCCAGCTACATCCGCCTCAACTACCAGCCGCCGGGCTGGAGCGAGAAGGAAGGCATCTCGCTCGTCGGCTTCCCGGTGTCCGCGGACCGTTTCCGTCTGGGCTATGCGTACCGCATCTCCTGGGGTGGCAGCGGCGTGTTCACCACCCGCGCCGCCACCAACGGCGTGCCCGGTGGCAAGCTGCAGATCACCCGCGACAACTGGTACGCGTACGTCGGCGGCAAGACGGCGCTCATGCAGAACGAGCTCATCCGCGAGGAAGAGACCAAGTACGGCCTCATGGCCGGCGCGGGCTGGGACATCCTGGAGACGCTGCGCGTCGAGGCGGGCGGCGGCTACTTCCAGAAGGGCCTGGTGCCCGGCCTGGCGACGCTCGGCGTGGAAGCGCCGGTGAACGCCGCGGGCGTGTCCGGACAAATCGTCTACCACGTGGGTGTGCCCGTCGGCACCAGCGTGGACTTCCGGCTCTACAAGAACGACCCGGACATCTATCAGCGCTTCTTCGCGCCGGAGCAGTACCCGGGCGGCCTGTCGTACACCGTGTCGCTGGAAGGCAGCTACCTGTCGCAGACGCTGGAGAAGCCCAACGACTTCGGCGCCACCAAGCCGCAGGGCGCCACCGCCGTGGCCCTCCAGGCACGCGCGAAGTACGACCTGCTCCGCGTCAGCCTCCTCGGCCTGTACCGCAGCCTGTCCTTCATCCAGTTCGAGGTGCCGGGCTTCCCGCCGTTCCAGGACTTCCCGGAGGGCACGGAGCTGAAGCCGGAGATGTTCCTCGCGGTGGGCGCGGACTACCACCTGCCGAAGCTGCACTTCACGCCGGGCTTCATCATCGGTGTGCAGCAGCCGGCCTCGTTCCGCAGCCCCACGCCGGTGCTGGGCGGCAACAACCCGCCGGAGAACCTCATCGGCACGCGCACCGTCGTGGTGCGTGACGTGAACCAGCTCAGCATCCTTCCGGAGACGTGCGGCCGCGGCGGCGCGGCGTGCAAGGCGGAGCCCATCTACTCCGCGAAGGCCACGTTCCGCTGGGACCTGTCCGACTCCGTCGCCGCCGTTGGCGAGGTCTACTACACGTACGACACCAACCGGACCACGTTCCGGGACGACGTGACGGGTGTGGCGCAGCCGAGCTTCGAGCGCCCGCACGCGCTGGGCTTCAACACGATGCTCCAGGCGCGCTTCTAGTCCACCGCCCTGCCCCACCGGGGCAGCCGGAAGGGCTCCGCGGCCCGGTCTCTCCTCGTGGGAGGCCGGGCCGTCGTGCGTCAGACGGTCGTCATCCGC
Source organism: Myxococcus sp. MxC21-1 (assembly GCF_032612255.1). Classification (NCBI taxonomy): domain Bacteria; kingdom Pseudomonadati; phylum Myxococcota; class Myxococcia; order Myxococcales; family Myxococcaceae; genus Myxococcus; species Myxococcus sp. MxC21-1. The sequence continues at coordinate 2,989,903 of NZ_CP123278.1, read as the reverse complement.
ACCACCTCGTCGAAGGCGGTGAAGCCCTGGGCCAGCTTGCGCACGGCGGCCTCGCGCAGCGTCCGCATGCCGGAGCGCCGGGCCGCCTCCACCATCTGCGAATAGGGGCCTCGCGGGCGATGAGGTCTCTCAGTTCGCCCGCGCTGGTGACGATTTCAAAGACGCCCGTGCGGCCCACGAAGCCGGTGCCACGGCAACGCACGCACCCAGCCCCTTGAGCAGGCGCACGCCACCAGGCAGCAGCGGCAGGGGCGCCTGGAGCGCGAGCAGCTCGTCCGGCGTCAGCGTCGTCTCCTGCGCGCAATGGCTGCACACCCGGCGCAGCAGCCGCTGCGCCATGACGCCTAGGAGGCTCTGCGCCAGGAGGAAGGACGGCACGCCCAAGTCCCGCATGCGCGCCACCGCGCCCAGCGCGTCGTTGGTGTGCAGCGTGGACAGCACCAGGTGGCCAGTGAGCGCGGATTGAATCGCGTTCTCCGCCGTCTCCGGGTCGCGAATCTCGCCTACCATGATGACGTCCGGGTCCTGGCGGAGGATGTGGCGCAGCGCTCCGGCGAAGTCGAGCCCCACCTTGGGCTGCACCTGCACCTGGTTGAAGGCATCCCACACCATTTCGATGGGGTCTTCGATGGTGGTGACGTTGACGTCCGGGCCCGCCAACGCCTTGAGCGCGGAGTAGAGCGTCGTCGTCTTCCCGCTGCCCGTGGGGCCCGTGACGAGGATGAGCCCATGTGGCTGGTCAATCCAGGACTCGAAGGCGCTCTTCTCGTCGGGCTCGAAGCCGAGCTGAGCGATGTCCTGCACCAGCGTCTCCGGGTCGAAGATGCGGATGACCACCTTCTCGCCGAACGCGGTGGGCAGCGTGGACACGCGGAGTTCGACCTCGCGGCCGTCGCGCTCCGTCTTGATGCGGCCATCCTGCGGCTTGCGGCGCTCGGAGATGTCGATGCGCGCCAGCATCTTCACGCGCGAGACGATGGGCGGATGCACCGGCGCCGGCAGCGTGTGCACCGGGTGCAGCACGCCGTCGATGCGCAGACGCACCACGCTGGTGGTGCGCTTGGGTTCGATGTGAATGTCCGAGGCGCGGTTGTCGAACGCGTAGCGCAGCAGGTAGTCCACGGCCTGCACCACGGGCCGGTCCGACGCCTCCAACTCCTGGGTGCCACTGAGTGAGACGAGCTGCTCGAAGTTGGCGACCTGGGCTCCGGCGGCGGCGCTGAAGTCGTCGGCGGCGCGCGCCAGCGTCTTCTTGAAGCCGTAGATGTCGCTGATGGACTTGAGGATGTCCGCCTTCGCGCTGAGGACAGGCTCCACCGGCAGCCCCGTCAGGCGGTGGAAGCTCTCGAAGAGCTCCCGGTCGAAAGGGTTGGCCACCGCCACCAGCAGCCGGCCCTGCGGGGTGCGCTCCAGGGGAAGCAGCACGTGCTTCTGCGCATAGGGCCTGGACACGGTGCGCGTGGCCAGCGCCATGTCGAGCTTGAGCGGGTCAATCTTCCGGTAGGTCATGCCGGCGGCGCGCGCGGCAGCCTCCGTGACGCGGTCCTCGTCCAGCACGCCTCGGCCGTTGGACAGCGGCACCTGGAACGCCGCCACGATTTCCACCGGAGAGACGTCGTACCGCGCGGCCTCCTTGCTGCCACCCGAGCCCCCTGGTGGGCCTTGAGCACCCGGGCGCGCGCGGCGCCCTCGCGGGCCAGCACCTCCTGGGCCTGCTGGGGTTGCAGCAGCCCCTGGGCGACGAGCGCCTCCAGCACGAACAGCGTGGTGAAGTCATCCCGGCTCTTCGGAGCAGTGCCACCCACGCCGCTCACTGGCTGTACCAAGCGCGTCTCCTTTCACCCCGGCCGCCCGCCGGAGTGCGACCCCGCAGCGTACCAGACGGATTCCGGCAAACGGCCGTGCGCCGAGCGGAAAACACCCCTGGCGCCCTCCGCTCCACCAGCCAGGCATGGAGCCGCTGTCAGGCACGTCGTGCGGCCGTGCGGGCACGGCGCCGCACCACCGTCAGTGCACGGTGCTCGTCACCGCGAGCACGGCGGCATCCACCAAGCACTCTGGCGTCGGCCGCTCCGCGACGGCCGCCGCGGGCACGCCCAGCCGCTCCAGGGCGGACGCCGTCGTCGGACCGATGGCCACCACCCGCGCGGTGGCCGGCGCTCGCGTCCGGCCTCTTCCACGAAGGCCTCGGCCGTGCGCGGCGAAGCGAAGAGCACGACGTCCGGCGGTGAGGCATCCAGCAAGGCCAACGACTCCGGTGACAGGGGCGCGGGCGTGGCGCGATACGCCGTCACCCGCGTCACCAGGAGGCCGTACTCTCTCAGCCCGTCTTCCAGCTCACGCCGGCCTTCCTCCGCGGCGGGAAGCAGGACTTCGTCACCCGGCTGCAGCGCATCCTTGATGAGGTTGAGCAGGGCCGCGCCCGTGCCCTCGGAAGGTTCGGCCACCACGTCCAGGCCGTAGCCCTCCGCGGCGCGCGTCGTGCGCGGCCCCACGGTGGCCACCTTCACCCGCTGTATCCGGTCCTGGGTGCCCGCCTCGCGCAGCGCCTCCATCAGCGCATCCACGCCGGTCGGGCTCGCGAACACCACCCAGGTGTAGCGCTGGATGTGCTCGGCCGCTGACGCCAGCGGACGTGGGTCCTCCGGAGGATGCAGTTCCAGAAGGGGCACGCTCAGCACTTCGGCGCCCTCATCCTCCAGGAGGAAGCACAACTCCTCGGCCCGCTCACGCGGGCGCGTCACCAAGACTCTCTTGCCTTCAAGTCGCCGTTCCACGCGAGTCGCAGTCTAGGACTCCCGCGCCTCGGAGCGGCGCGCGAAATCACGCAAGATGTCCGCCGCCCCACGCGACAGCAGGTCATCCGCCAGGGATTCACCCAGTGCATGGGCCTGCGACACGGGGCCGCGCACCTCGCCCCGCACCACGTGTGTGCCATCCGGACGGCCCACGAGTCCGCGCAGGAAGACGGTGTCGCCCGACACGGTGGCATGCCCGGCCAGGGGCACGGTGCAGCCCCCTCCAGCTTCGCCAGCAGCGCGCGCTCGGCGGTGACGGCGATGCGCGTGGTGGCGTGCTCCAGCGGCGCCAGCAGCGCGCGCACGCGCGCATCGTCCGTGCGGCACTGGATGGCCAGCACGCCCTGCCCCACCGCGGGCAGGCTCACCTCGGGCGGCAGCACCTGGGTGATGACGTCCTCCAGGCCCAGGCGCTTGAGTCCGGCGTAGGCCAGCACCGCCCCCGCGAGCCCCTGCTCCCGCGTCCTCGCCAGGCGCGTCTGCACGTTGCCGCGCACGCTGACGATGTCCACGTCCGGCCGGCGCGAGCGCAGGATGCAGCTCCGGCGCAGCGACGACGTGCCCACGCGCGCGCCCTGCGGAAGCGTGTCCAACGTCAGCCCGCCCAGGCCACAGAAGACGTCGCGCGGATCCTCCCGCTCCGGCACCGCCGCGAGCATCAGCCCTTCCGGGAATACGGACGTCATGTCCTTGAGGCTATGCACGGCGATGTCCGCGCGGCCGTCGAGCAGCGCCTGTTCGATTTCCTTCACGAACAAGCCCTTGCCGCCCACCGCGGACAACGGCGCGGACAGGAAGCGGTCTCCCTCGGTGGTCATCTCCACCAGGGTCACTTCCAAACCGGGATGCCGCGAGGTCAGCAGCGCGCCCACGTGACGCGCCTGCCAGAGCGCCAGGGGACTCTGCCGGGTGGCGATGCGCACGTGCGTCATCACTTGCCCCCGTGGCGACCTGGACTGGCGCGGCCATGACGGAGGGCGCGGCGGCGGCGGTGCCGACCTCCTCCTCCAGCAGACCGAACAGCTCGGCGGCGGCACCCGCCAGGCGGTTGCCCTCCCCTTCCGGCCCCACGGCGCGCAGCCGCGCGGTGGGCTCATGCAGCAGCTTGTTGACGATGGCTCGGCCCATGGCCTCGATGCTCTTGCGTTGCTTGTCGTTGAGTCCGTCGCCCAGGGCGCCCAGCGTGCGCTCCACCTCGGAGCGGGCAATGGCCTCCGCGCGCTGACGCAGTCGCGCCAGCACCGGCGTGCCCTCACGCAGCGCACGCTCCTTGACGAAACGCGCTACTTCCTGCGCGACGAGCACGCCCGCCTTCTGCGCCTCTTCCGCGCGCGCCGCGGCGTTGTCCGCGACGAACTTCTGGATGTCGTCCACGTCGTATGCATGTACCCAGTCCAGCGTGCCCACGGCCGGGTCGATGTCGCGAGGCACCGACAGGTCCACCATGAACAGCGGCCGCCCCCGGCGTCCGCGCCCCAGGGCGCCCACGTTGTCCCGCGTGAAGAGCGGCACCTGCGACGCGGTGCTGCACACCACCACGTCCGCCGCGGCCACCAGATTGAGCAGCTCCTCGAAGGGCCGCGCCTGTCCGCCCACCTCCGCCGCCAGCGCCTCCGCGCGCGCCAAGGTGCGGTTGGTGACGTAGAGCTTCGACGCACCGGCCTGCTTCAGGTGGCGCGCCGCCAGCTCGCCCATCTCCCCCGCGCCCACCACCAGCACCGTCTTGCCCGCGAGCCCGTCGAACACCTTGCTGGCCAGTTGCACCGCCGCCGCCGCCATGGACGTGGCCGCGCGGCCAATGGCCGTCTCCGTGCGCACGCGCTTGGCGCAGCTGAAGGCGGCCGCGCACGCGCGCATCAGCTCACCGCGCACCGCGCCCGCGCCCTGGCCCCGCTCGAAGGCTTCCTTCACCGGCCCAGAATCTGAGCCTCGCCCAGCACCATGGAGTCCAGGCTGCACGCCACGCGGAACAGGTGCACCAGCGCCGCCTCGCCCTGGTGCTCGTAGAGGTGCTCCAGGGCCTCCACGCCGCCCAGCACCTGCAGCTCCGTCAACGCGCGCTGCCGCGCCATCGCCGCGTCCGGCGCGAACAGGTACACCTCCACGCGGTTGCAGGTGGACACCCAGAGGGCCTCGACGGGCGCCTGGGCCAGCCGCTGGAGCACGTCCACCTGACGCGACTCCGGCAAGGCCAGTCGCTCGCGGACGGTGAGGGGCGCCGTCCGGTGGGACAGGCCAATGCAAATGAGCTCCATACTCAGGGCATCCTCATGGCCGCCGAGGGCGACGACACGTCATACGAGGACAGGAAGGACACCATGACCAGGCAGAACCCCGCCATGGTGAGGAAGGCCACCCGCCGCCCCCGCCAGCCCGCGACGGAACGTGCCACCAGCAGCGCGGCGAAGACCGCCCACGCAACGAGGGTGGCCAGCGTCTTCCCATCCACGGTCCAGGGGCCCGGCGCGGTGCCCACGAAGAAGGCCCCCGTGGCGAGCGTGATGGACAGCGCCAGGAAGCCCCACACCACCAGGCGCCGGTTCAGCGTGTCCAGGAACTCCAGGGAGGGAAGGCGGGAGAACAGCAACCCGAAGCGCTTCGCCTTCACCTGCCGCTCCATGAGCACGTACATGACGCCCACGCCCGCGGCGACCGCGAAGGCGGCCAGCCCCAACAGCGCCAGGGTGATGTGCAGCGGCAACAGCGGCTGACGCACCCCGGGAGGCAGCGGCGCCTGTCCGCCCTGCATCAGCAGGCCGGGCAGCAGCGCGGCCAGCGCCAGTGGCGTGAGAAAGGCGCCGATGACGGGCCGGCGGTAGCGCACATCCAGGAACAGGAAGATGACCAGCAACAGGAAGGCCAGTGCGGAGAAGCCTTGCGCCAGGCCCACCGGCCGCCCGCTCTGCACCCCGAGCAACTCGAAGAGCGCCACGCCATGCAGCGCCAATCCACCGCCCACCAGCACGCGCCCTGCCGTGGCCAGGGCCTCGGACTGGCGGACCAGGTAGGCCAGGTAGACGACAGCGGCGATGCCATAGGCGTGGCAGGCGAGCGAGACGAGCGTGTGGCTCATAGGGGCAGGCTCATAACCACGGAAGACGGGCGAATCAGCCCATCTTGTTGAGGATGAAGGCAGCCAGAAGGTCTGCTTCAGAGTCCGGTTTCTTGTCCGCGCCCTCTGGCCTGGGCGCGCCGGCGGCGACCTCCGCTACATACCCTGGAACAACCTCATAGGCGTTGTCCCCCACCAGCACCGAGTCGGCCATCTGCTCGGCACCCAGTCGGGCAAGTTGCTCCTCGGTCTTCACCCGGGCCACCAACCCCTGGGTGTCTTCGCCCGACACGAGTTGGACGAAGTGGACCGCGGGCGTGAGGGGGAAGGCCACGCCGCCTTCCGCCATCACCACCAGCCGGCCTTCGCGCAGGTCTGCTTTGTCCGCCAGCGCCCACTCCTCGAGCTGGGTCTGGGGCAGGAAGAGCTTCGTCACGCCCTCCAGCTTACACCAGCCACCCCTCCCCCGGGGGAACGCTTGGGGGAAATGGTTGAAACAGGCGCCATCCATCCGCATCTGAGCCGCCAGATTGGCTGATGGCCGGCCGATCCTTGCAGGCCCACCGGACGCGTACTACACGCGGCGGAGGTGCCCGGACAGGCACGAGGAGACACCATGGCAGGCGCGGACGTGACGAACATCGGGGATGGCGACTTCAAGCAGCAGGTCCTGGACTCCCAGGAGCCCGTGCTGGTGGATTTCTGGGCGACGTGGTGCGCGCCGTGCCGCGCCATCGCGCCCTCCATCGAAGCGCTGGCCTCGCAGTACAAGGGGCAGGTGAAGTTCACCAAGCTCAACATCGATGAGAACCAGGACACGCCGCAGGAGTACGGCATCCGTTCCATCCCCACCCTGCTCCTGTTCAAGGGCGGCCGCGTGGTGGAGCAGATTGTCGGCGCGGTGCCCAAGGCCCGCATCGAAGACGCCGTGAAGAAGGCCCTGACGTAGACTCGCCGCTGCGGGGTCGGGCGCGCGAGAGAGCCCCTGCTGCTCTTCCGCGCACCACCCGTGGCCTTCTCCTGTCTCAGCCCAGCAACTCCACGCAGCGGCGGAGCACCTCCAACCGCGAGTAGCGCTTGTCGTTCCCTGGCACCACGTGCCACGGCGCGTCGGGGCGGTGCGTGCGGTCCAGCATCTCCTGGATGGCCGCTTCGTACTTCTTCCACTTCGCCCGGTTCCGCCAGTCCTCGGGCCCCAGCTTGTAGCGCTTGGCCGGGTCCGCCTCGCGCTCGCGAAACCGCTGCAGCTGCGTCTTCTTGTCGATGTGGATGAAGAACTTCACCATCCGCACACCGTCCGCGGTGAGCATGTGTTCAAAAGCATTGATTTCATCGTAGGCGCGCCGCCATTCCGCCGGCTTCGCGAAGCCCTCTACCCGCTCCACCAGCACCCGGCCGTACCAGCTCCGGTCGAACATGCAGACCTCGCCCGCGCCCGGCGTCTTGCGCCAGAAGCGCCACAGGTAATGGTGTCTGCGCTCTTCCTCTGATGGCGAGGTGATGGGCCAGACCTTGTAACCACGCGGGTCCATCAGCGTGGTGAGCCTGCGAATGGCGCCGCCCTTGCCGGAGGCGTCCCAGCCCTCGAAGACGATGACGGCCTTCCGCCCCGCCAGGTAGTTCTGGATCTGCAGCTCGAAGACGCGCTCCTGGAGCGTTTTGAGCGTCTTCTCATATTCCGCGTGTTCACCCGCCGAGACAGACGGGTCGACCGCTGCGAGTGTCACAGTGCCATGAGGACATACGGGAAACACGTATCCATTTGCAGTCTTGTCATCAATTTTTTGAGATCGTTTACGAGTCAAGACAGACCCTCCAAGGTTGTATTGACAGCGATGACTTCAACCGCCAAATAGGCACATAGCAGTGTCTGTGTTGGCTGACTGTTTTCACTTGGAGTATTCATGGCACGTCCACGCAAAGAATTGTCCACCGTCCCGCTGACGCCGGCCATGGTGAACTGGGCCGAAGCCTTGGGAGACGCCATTGGCCGCGGCATGCTGCGCGCGCTCAACGACGGGATGCCCAGGCTGGGCAGCACCTCGCCCAGCTCTACCGCGCTCACCGCGGGCCGGCGCCGCGGCCGTCCGCCGAAGGTGATGGCGGGCGCCAGCCTGGTTTCACTGGATCGCCGTTGCACCATGGAGGGCTGTACTCGCGAGCAGCGCTCGAAGGGTCTGTGCTCCGCGCACTACCAGGCCGAACGCCGCCGCCAGATTTCGGGCAGCAAGTCGGCCTGAGTGCCTGCACACCGGACACCCGCCCACGGCCCTGGGCGATGACCGGTCCAACGCATCAGCCCTGCCAAGGGTCGGAAACGGACGACGTCGCCTTGAGCAACTCCCAGGCCGCCAGCACGTCCACCACGCGCTCCACCTCATTGGGCAGGGAGCGAGCCCGCTGGGACTTGAGATAGTCCTCCGCGAAGGCCCTCAGCCGCATCCCCACGAAGAGCCGCGCCAGTGCCACCTCCGTCTGACCGCTGAAGTCGAGGAAGCGCACGCCAAAGCCGCTGCGGCCCTCCGGCCCGTTCCCCCGCTCCTCCCGCACGATTTCCGCGCGCGCCTGCACGGGCGCGGCGCCCGGCTCCAGCGCGAAGCGCACGCCCAGCACGGTGCCCAGCGGCAAGTAGAAGGTGCTCTCCAGGAACGCCCCGCTGACGCTGACGTTGACGGACACGAGGCTCGCCTCGAAGCGACGCTCGCCCGCCTCGTCATCCACCCACACCTCGAAGCGCGTGGCGAGCTGGGCGCGGGGAAAGTGACGGTGCTCCGCCTCGCCCTGGTTCATCTCAATCAACGGCGCGAAGGCCGGCCTCGGCTCGGGGCTCACCGCCGCCACGTTGCCACCAGGACGCGCCGGAACCACCGCGGGGCGGACCTCCTTCGTCAGCGCCGCGACCTGCGCTGGCGCTCGCGCGGGCACGCGCACCGGCGCCTCCACCCGCGTGCTCCCGACTGCCTTCTGGCCACCCTTCCTCTGCATGACGCGTCCTCATCTGCCCGGGAGGGCTCGCCCTCCACGTGCGTTGGTGGGGTGATTCATACACCACCCCATGCCGCGCGCCGAGAAACGCTTGCGCCCGTCTCGCGAGGATAAATTCCGGAAATTCTCAGAACATGTGACGGCGCATGCTGATGTTCACCAGCAAGCCGATGCTGAGCATCACGGAAAGCAGGGATGAGCCGCCATAACTCATCAACGGCAGGGTGATTCCCGTCACCGGCAGCAGGCCAATCACCATGCCGATGTTCTCGAACACCTGCCAGAAGAGCATCGCCACGACGCCCACCGCGACGAAGGCGCCGAACCTGTCACGCGCGTTGAACCCCACGCCCAGGCCGAAGATGAAGATGGCGCCGTAGAGCACCAGCAGGACGATGCACATGACGAAGCCATGCTCCTCCGCCCACACGGAGAAGATGAAGTCGGTGTGCTGCTCGGGCAGGAAGCGCAGGCCCGTCTGGGTGCCCTCGCGCCAGCCCTTGCCGGACACGCCGCCGCTGCCCACCGCGATTTTCGACTGCGCCGCGTGATAGCCGCTGCCGCGCAGGTCCGCCTCGGGGTCCAGCCAGCCGGAGATGCGCTGGCTCTGGTGCTTCTTCAGGTGGTGCCGGACGATGGTGGGCCGAGGCTCCGGCACGTCACGGATGTAGTCGTTCCAGATGACGATGCCCGCGGCGAACACGCCCGCCACCAGCGTGGCCACCAGGTACCAGCGCACCTTCCCGAAGAGGATGATGGTGAGCGACGACAGGCCAATCATCAGCGCGGTGCCCAGGTCCGGCTGCACCAGCACCAGCGCGAAGGGCACGAAGACGACGAGCACCGGCTTCCACAGCCGCGTCAGGCCGTAGGAGGGCGCATTGGGCTGGAAGTCGTCGTGGTAGACCTTGGCCAGCATCAGCACGACGCCAATCTTCATGAACTCCGCGGGCTGCATGCGGAACGGGCCGATGACGAACCAGCTCTCCGCGCCCTTGGCCGTGTGGCCGAAGAAGCGCAGCGCGATGAGCAGCAGGATGTTGCCCACGTAGATGGGCAGCGCCATGCGCTGAATCCACCGGTAGTCCACCAGGCACACCACCAGCACGGCCACCATGCTGATGCCCAGGTAGCCCATCTGCGAGCCCCAGACGGGCGAGTGCGGCGGCCGTGACGCCGAGGCGAGGTTCCAGATGCCCAGCCCGCACACCGCCAGCACGGAGAAGATGAGGCCCCAGGGGATGTGGGGCACCATCCGGCGCTCAATCCGCAGTTGCACGCGTGCGGTCCTCTTCATCGCCCGGAAGCCGGGCCGGTGGCCGTACCCTTCGCGTCAGCGCCGCCTCATCGGCTGAGGGCGCGCGCGTCACGGAGGACGGCGTGTAGGGCTGGTTGGGACGCGGCGGCGGCGCCGTGGCGTCCAGCTTCTTCAAGTCGAAGTACTTCTGGAACACCGCCATCGCGGTGGGCGCCGCGTCCGAACCGCCGTGGCCGCCGTGCTCGTTGAGCACGACAACGGCCAGCTCCGGCTTGTCCGCCGGAGCGAAGCCCGCGTACCAGGCGTGGTCGCGCTCGAAGTAGCTCATCTGGTGCGTCTTCAAGCGAACCGCGCCCAGACGGGTCACCTGCGCGGTGCCCGTCTTGGACGCCACCAGGATGTCCTTGTCCCGCATGTGATTCATGCGCGCGCGGTAGGCGGTGCCGCCCGGCTCGTGCGCCACCACCACCAGGCTGTCCACCACCGCCTTGAGGTGCGCGGGCGACAGGTCCACCTTGCGCACCACCTCCGGCTGGAACGACTCGATGGTCTGCCCGTCCAGGTCCTCCAGGCGGTTCACCATCTGCGGCTTGTAGAGCGTGCCTCCGTTGGCGATGGCCGCGTACACCAGCGCCAACTGGAGCGGCGTGACGTTGGTGTCGCCCTGGCCAATGGAGCTGTTGAGCGCCATGCCCTTGGTGTAGCCACCGGGCGACGCCTTGTCGTGGTAGGCGCTGGTCGGCATGATGCCTGGAACCTCCGCCACCACGTTGACGCCTGTGGGGCTGCCCAGGCCCAGGGCCTTGCCCATCTCTCCAATGGGGTCCAGGCCGATGGTGTCCGCCACCTTGTAGTACCAGGTGTCGCAGGACGACTTCATCGCCGTGAAGCCATCCACGAGCCCGTGTCCGGCGTCCTTGTGGCAACGCCAGGTGCGCGCGCCCAGTCGGTAGCCACCGGGGCAGTTCACCACCGTCTCCGGGCGGAAGGCGCCGGACTTGAACGCAGCCAGGGCGGTGACGACCTTGAAGGTGGAACCCGGGCTGTAGTGCTCGGCGGCCACGCGGTTGATCATCGGGTCCAGCGGATCTCTCGACAGGAGCGCCATCTGCGCGGGCGTCACGCGGCCGGTGAGCAGGTTGGGGTCGAAGCCCGGGCGCGACACCAGCGCGCGGATGAAGCCCGTGTTGACGTCGATGGCGACCACCGCGCCCGTCACGCCGGGGAAGGCCCGCTCCGCCTCCTCCTGCAACCGCATGTCGATGGACAGCACCAGGTTGCTGCCCGGACGCGGCGACACCACGGCGTTGTCGCCCAGCTTGTCGTTCAGCTCTTCAATGGTCTGCCCGCGCGCGTTCACCACTTCCTTGCGCACGCCGTCGGTGCCGCGCAGGCGCTGCTCGAAGTAGCGCTCCAGCCCGCGCCGGCCAATGTAGTCCCCCAGGGCGTAGCGGGCGCCGTCGCCATTGAGGCGCTCCAGTTCCTCCTGGGTGATTTCATTCATGTAGCCCAGCACGTGCGACAGCACGGAGTTGGTGCGGTAGTGCCGGTGCGGCACGGGCGCCACCTCCACGCCGTCCAGGATGTCGCGGCGCGCGGCCAGCCGGTCGTACTCGTCGCGCGACAGGTCCACGCGCACCGGCACCGGCTGGAAGGGGGCGTTGCGCCGCCCCATGCGCACCATGTCCTCCACCTTCTTGCGCTGGTCCGGGTCCCACTGGAGCAGCTCCGCCAGGCGGGGGATGACCTGCTCGTAGCAGTCGGTGCAGAAGGCCGGGGTGATGAAGGCGTCGAAGGACGGACGGCTGTCCACCAGGATGGTGCCGCGCGCGTCCTTGATGACGCCTCGGTCGGCGCGCAGCCGCACTTCCTTGACGAAGTTGGCCACGCTCTTGGCGGCGTACTCCTCGCCCCGGGTGATTTGCAGGCGGTAGAGCTGGATGGAAATCAGCCCCAGGCCCGCCACCATGGCCAGGCCCAGCCACAGGAAGCGCCGCTTGAGCTCGCGCCCCGGCGTCGTGTTGCCCAAGGTGGGTGGCGTCACCGCAGCAACCCCGCGGGCCGCTCCTGAGACGCCTCGAAGCGCCGCAGCAACGGGTAGAGCGCCAGCGCCGCGAGGCCCGTGAGCGCCACCTGCAGCGGCATCTCCGCCAGCTGCGAGCCCGGACCGTCCTCCTTCACCGTCAGCCAGGTGAAGAAGGTGGCCAGCAGCGAATGGCCCACGTCCGCGCCCATGGCGAACAAGGCGAAGGCCAGCGGCCCCCGGACCTCCACGAAGGTCGGCACCAGCCTTCCCACCAGGAAGATGAACACGGCCAGGAAGGTGTAGAGCCAGGTGGGCTGCCCGCTCATCAGGTCGAGCAGATACCCCACGGAGAAGGCGGAGAAGGTCCCTTCGAGCAGCGAGGCCCGCAGGGCCAGGAACGCCACCAACACCACGGTGACGTCAATCCGGCCGAGCTCAAGACCTGCCTGCTTCACCAGGACCGATTCCAGCGTGAGCAACGCCAGCGCCAGCGCGACGGACACCAGGAACTTCATTTCGACGCGCCCTCCGCGGCGCTGCCCGGCGCCATGGCGCTGTAGGGGCTGCCCACCACCAACACCTCTTCCAGCTTGCTCGTATCCACCGCCGGAACGATGTCCGCGCCCTGGAACATGCCGTGCTCCTTCTTCTCCAGGTTCGTCACGCGCCCCACCACCACGCCGGGCGGATAGATGCCGTCCGTCCCCGCGGTGATGATGAGGTCACCGTCCTCCACATCCTCGGTGCGCAGCATGTTCTCCAACTTCAGGGGCCCGCCTCCCGTACCCGCCGCCGTGCCCCGGGCCCGCGAGCGCTGCACACGCACCGCCACCCGACTCTGCGGGTCCGTCACCAGCGCCACATCCGCATACCCGCCCGTCGCCCGGATGACCTGTCCCACGATTCCATCCGGCGTCACCACGGACATGCCGCGAAACACACCCTGCTGCTCACCACTGCTGATGCGGACCGACAGCAGCTTCGCCACCGGATTGACGCCCACCACCCGCGCGGGGATTTCCGGCCCGGGCTCGGCCTCCGCGTAGTTGAGCAGCTTGCGCAGCCGCTCGTTCTCCATCCGCGACTCCCCCAGGGACTGCACCGCCGCGCGCAGTTGGAGGTTCTCCAAGCGCAATGCGTCATTCTCCTGCCGCACGCCTCGGAGGTCCAGGTAGTTCTGGACCCCGGCCACCCCGCCCTCGATGACGGACGTCAGCCCCTGCTGCACGGGGGACGCCACGGCGATGATCGCCCGGTCGACGAAGTTGGGTTCCCTGCCCTTCCGGCCACCGAGCAGGAAGGCCACCAGCGGCGAAAGGAGCAGGAAGCCCACGATGAGGGGGCGGTAGTACCGCTTCAGGAGCGACCACACAGGCAGGAGTTTCCGGGGGTGTAATGAGGGAGCAGGGGCTGGCTAAGGGCTCTAAATCGCTTGCATTTTCCGGTGCGTTATCCTAGGCAGTCAAGGCCTGCATGGGGGGCGGTTCCTGGTCCACCACCCACCGGCCGGGCTACCAACAACACCGCGTCGCGAGTCCTTCCGCACGGCTTTTCTCGGCGCGTTTGCCCCAGAAGTGACGACAATGGACGGTCTGAATCCCCGGAAGGTTGCCTCGCTCCTGTTCATCATCGGCATCGCGGTGGTGTTCACGCTCCAGTTCGGCCCGGGCAGTTCTGGCTTCGGCGCCACGGGTGGGGCGACGGCGCCCGGTTCGGTGGCCTCGGTGAACGGCAAGGAAATCCCGCTGCGTGACTTCGCGGCGGCCTGGGCCCAGCAGATGAGCTTCCTGCGCTCGCAGGGCAGCCCGGTGCCCGAATCGCTCGCCCGTCAGTTCGGCATGCACAACCAGGTGCTCGACCGGTTGGTGAACACGGAGCTGCTGGCCCAGGCGGCCGAGCGCCACGGCATCGCCGCGTCCGACGATGAGCTGCGCAAGCTCATCCACCAGAACACGGACTTCCAGAAGGATGGCCAGTTCGACTTCGAGCGCTACCAGCAGGTGCTGCGCGACTTCTACCGGAAGTCCCCGCAGGACTTCGAGGCGGAGCTGCGCCGGCAGCTGGCCGCCCAGAAGATGATGGACGTGGTGCGCGGCAACGCGGTGGTGTCGGACGACGAGGTCCGCGCCCGCTTCGAGAAGGAAGGCAACCAGGCGAAGGTCGTCTTCGCGCGCTTCCTGCCGGCCATGTACGCCGACAAGGTCCCCAGCCCCACCGCAGCGCAGCTGGCCGAGTGGAAGAAGGCGCACGAGAAGGACATCAAGGAGTACTTCGAGGCCAACCGCTTCGTGTACCAGCAGCCGGAGCGCATCCGTGCGCGGCAGGTGCTGGTGAAGCTGTCCCCGGAGGCCACCGCCGACCAGAAGAAGGCGGCCCTGGAGAAGGCGCAGGCGCTGCGCAAGGAAATCGAGGGCGGCAAGGACTTCGCCCAGGTGGCGCGTGACAGCAGCGAGGACCCGGGCAGCAAGGCGCGCGGTGGCGACCTGGGCTGGGTGGAGCGCGGCAGCTGGGAACCGGCGCTGGCGGACGCGGCCTTCGCGCTGAAGCAGGGCGAGGTGACGCAGCCGGTGGAGACGAAGTTCGGCGTGCACCTGGTGAAGGTGGATGAGAAGCAGGCCGCCCAGGACAAGAAGCTCGAGGACGTCCAGGACGAGATTGCCACCACGCTCTACAAGCAGGACCGCGCCAAGCAGCTGGCCCGCGCCGAGGCGGAGAAGGCGCTGGCCTCCGTCAAGGCGGGCCAGGACCTGAAGACGCTCTTCCCGCCGGAGAAGGAGCAGCCCGCGCTGCTGCGCTTCGAGACGGAGACGCGCCCGGAGGCCGTGGAGACGGACAGCTTCACCGCCGAGGGTGAGGCGGTGCCGCACCTGGGCCCCGCGCCCGAACTGGTGAAGGCGGCCTTCGCCGTCAGCGCCCCGCAGCCGCTCGACAGCGTGTTCCCCATGGGTGAGGGCTTCGTGGTGGCGCAGGTGGTGGAGCGCCAGAAGCCGGACGCCGAGGGCTTCGAGAAGCGCAAGGAGGAACTGCGCACCCAGGCCCGTCAGGCCAAGCAGATTGAGCTGACGGAGTCCTTCCTCAAGGCGCTGCGCGAGCAGGGCTCGGTGGTGACGAACACCGCCGCCATCGACTCCGTGGTGGGCACCGGGTGAGTCCCGGCGTCCAACCGTGACGCCTCCGAGGGCCGGGCCGAGGGTACTCCCCTCCCCGGCCCTCTCTCATTGCGGGCTTCGCGGCCAACAGGGCCGAAGCGCCAGCTAGCGCTCCGGGAACTCGTGGGAGCCTGTGCCGCCGTTGGGCGCAATGGGCTCGGCGATGCAGAGCGCGTCCCGGCCCCGGGCCTTGGCCGCGTACATGGCGAAGTCCGCCGCGCGGATGAGGTCCAGCGCGGACGAGGCATGGTCCGGGTAGGTGGCCACGCCCACGCTGGCGGTGAGGCGCACGTCCAGGCCCTGCTCCAGGAGGAAGCTCCGCCCCCGAAAAGCCTCGCACACGCGCTGGCCGATGACGGCCGCGCCCTCCGCGTCCGTCTCCACCAGCAACATGGCGAACTCGTCGCCGCCGTAGCGGAAGACGGCGTCCAGGTTCTGCCGGCCCAGGGTCATCAGCAGGTCCCCCACTTCCTTCAAGGTGGCGCTGCCCACCAGGTGCCCGTGGGTGTCGTTGATGCTCTTGAAGTGGTCCAGGTCCAGGAAGACGAGCGACAGCGGGTGGCTGAAGCGCTCCGAGCGCTTCACCTCCTGGTCCAGCAAGGCGCGCAGGTGCCGGGCGTTGTAGCAGCCGGTGTGCTCGTCCGTAATCGTCAACTCCTGCACCCGCCGGAAGTTGCGCGCGTTCTCAATCGCGATGGCCGCGTAGTCCGCGATGGCGGTGAGGATGGTGAGGTCCTCGTTGGTGAAGGGTGGGTCCATGGGCCCGTTCACCAGTTCGATGATGCCCAGGACCCGGCCCCGGGCCAGCAGCGGCACCGCGAGGATGGAGCGGGTGTGGAAGGCGGAGGCTTCATCGAAGCGTGGCGAGAAGCTGGGGTCCCCGCCCACGTCATGGACGAGCCGCGCCGCGCCGGACGTGAAGACGGCGCCGGCAATGCCCTCGCCCGGGTTGAGCTGGAGGCCCTTGAGCACGTCCGCGCCGTCACCCACCGCGATTTCGAAGTAGAGCTTTCCGGTGCGCTCGTCCTGGAGGATGAGCGACCAGTTGCGAGGCAGCAGCAGGCTGCTGACCTTTTGCATCACCAGCGCCAGCACCTCGCGGAGCTCGAGCGTGGACGTCAGCGCCTTGGCCATCTCGTTGAAGGCGGCCAACTGCTCCACTGTCCGCTTCATGGCCGACAGGAGGTCCGCGGGATTCATCCGTAGAGTCCACTCCGGGGCACAAGTCTGGTAAGGCCGGGCCGAGCCGTAACATGCACATGAACGCAGATCAAACGTTGCTCGTACTGGCCTCGGCGTCGCCGCGACGCAGGGAACTTCTGGCACAGCTGGACATTCGTTTCACCGTTTCCGCGGCGGACATCGACGAAACGCCCCACGCTGGTGAGGCGGCGGAGGCCTATGTCGGGCGGCTCGCCCGGGAGAAGGCCCGCGTGGTGGCATCCCGCCACCCGGGCGCCTGGGTGCTGGCCGCCGACACCACCGTCGCCCTGGGCGCCGAGCTGCTGGGCAAGCCCCGGGACGCCGAGGAAGCCCAGGCCATGCTCACGCGCCTGTCCGGGCGGACGCATGACGTCTACACGGGCGTGGCCCTGGCCGGCCGGCATGAGGAGACGCTGGTGGTCCGCACCCGCGTCACCTTCCGGTCACTGAGCTCCGGGGAGATGTCCTGGTACGCGAACAGCGGCGAACCCCTGGACAAGGCGGGGGCCTACGCCATCCAGGGCAAGGGCGGTTTCCTGGTGGCGGGTGTGGAAGGCAGCACGTCCAACGTCGTGGGCCTGCCGCTGGGCGAGACAGTGGCCCTGCTGGAGCGAGCGGGCCTCCCCTTGCCCTGGAGGGCCTCATGAGCGGAAGCGTCGCGGAGCGGCTGGCGTCGGTGCGGGAGCGGGTGGCGGCGGCCTGTGCCCGGGCGGGGCGGCCGGTGGAGTCGGTGACGCTGGTGGCGGTGTCCAAGCTGAAGCCCGCGGACCTCATCCGCGAAGCCTATGCCGCCGGTCAGCGCGACTTCGGGGAGAACTACGCGCAGGAACTGCGGGACAAGGCCGCGGAGCTGGAGGACCTGGAGGGCCTGCGCTGGCATGCCATTGGGGCGCTCCAGACGAACAAGGTGAAGTACGTGGCGCGGGCGGCTGGGGCCTTCCACGCCCTGGACCGGCTGGAGGTCGCCCGCGAGCTGTCGAAGCGCCGCGAGGGCGCCCCGCCCCTGCCCGTCTACGTCGAGGTCAACGTGGGCGGCGAGTCCACCAAGAGCGGCCGGCGCCCGACGCGCTCGGCGTCTTCCTGGATGAGGTCCGCGCCCTGCCGGCCTCCAGGCGGTGGGGCTGATGGCGCTGCCGCCCCCACGGAGGAAGAGGCCCGGGCCCGCGCGGACTTCCAGGCCCTGCGCGAGCTGGCCCGTGTGCACGGGCTGCCGGGCCTGTCCATGGGCACCACCCATGACTTCGAGTGGGCCATTGAAGAAGGCGCCACCGTCGTCCGGGTGGGCACCGCCATCTTCGGTGAGCGCGCGCTCAAATCTCCTTGAACTTCACCCGCCCCTCCGAGTTCACGCTGACCTTGAACTCGGAGCCGCAGTAGTTGCAGCGCACCTCGTCCCCCTGGGCGAGCGCTTCATCCACGGGGTTGTTGGCGTTGCACGAAGGACAGTCGAAGTCCTTGTGCGCCTTGCCACCTCCGCGCGCGGATTCCTTCTCGTCATCGTCGAAGTCGAACGAACCGCCACCACCAGACATGTGCCCCTCCTGCGGGATGGCGCCCGACACCGCGGGCTGCCCCGCGCGGAGGCTACCAGCGGTGTCGTCGAGTGGACACGCCGCTGCGCGGCACCGCCGCCTGCCGGGCGAACAGGCCCCGGCCGGGAAGAGGCGTGCGGGAGCGTGACGTGGGAAAGTGTGCCTCCCCGTGAAGTGAGCGGCCATCATTTGAATGGCTGGTCAACAACCGCGTCAGTGGAAATGGGCGGTGGCGGGAATGGTTCCAAGCCGGGTCTGGCGCGGTGCGGCCCGGCTACCTAATTTCCAAGCGAGGGAGCTCACCCGATGCAAACGCAGTCCAAGTGGGGGTTCGCGGCGGCGCTCGCGGGGCTGGTCTGGTCGTCGACGGCCATGGCCCAGGAATCCGTGAACCCGGCGTTCGGCCCTGGGGAGCAGAGCTCCTACCGCGTCAGGTACCTGGGCATCACCGCGGGAACCGCGCAGGTGACGGTGGGTGCCCACATGAAGCAGTGGGGCCAGGACGTGTGGCCCATCGTCGCGGTGGCACGCTCCAACGACATGCTGGGCGTGTGGCCCATCAAGGACAAGTTCGTGTCCTACTGGCAGCCGGAGAGCCAGCGCGTGGTGGGCAGTGACTTGCACGCGGATGAGAACGGCTCGCGCCGCCGGCAGCGCATCAAGATGGAGCCGGATGGCAAGACGGCCTTCGTGGTGAAGCAGAAGGAAGGCGAGTCCCCGCGCGAGTCCACCCGCGAGGTGACGGAGGGCACGCTGGATGTCACCGGTGCGACGTTCGCGTTGCGCAACCGGGAGCTGGTCGTGGGGCAGGAGTATGCCTATCCCGTCTTCACCGGAAGCAAGCAGTTCACCCTTCGCGCGAAGGTGGAAGGGCGTGAAGTCCTGGGCACGGCGCTGGGCGACAAAGAGGTCTTCAAGCTCAGCGTGAAGACGGAGTTCGGCGGCAACCTCGCCTCGAAGCGGGACATGTTCGTCTACTTCACCACGGACTCCAGCCACGTGCCGGTGCGGGTGGAGGCGGAGTTCGCGCTGGGCACCATCGTCGCGGAGATAACCGACTACAAGCCGGGCCGGAGCATGACGGTGGCCCGCGCCGAGAATGGCGGGTAGCACCCGCCGGAGAGTGAAGGGGGCGGATGGGCGCAGGATGGGCGTGGGCGGTGGTGGCGGCGGCGATGTCCGCCACGCAGGAGCCTCAGGTGGTATCGCCCCTGGTCAAGGTCCGGCCGGGCGAAGCAGTGAAGGGACGCAAGGAGGCGCGCCTCAGCCTCGCGCGCGGTGAGTGTGAGGCCGTGCAGGTGGCGCTTCCCGGCCGGGTGGAGCGCCCCGCCGTGGAGCCGCTGACGTTGAAGGGCCCGGGCGCGGCGCTGAAGGCCAGCGTCTGGCGCGAGGCCTTCATCGACGTGAAGACGCCGTCCAACGGCAAGGGCCGCAAGGGCCCGTGGCCCGACGCGCTGGTTCCGGTGGATGCGCCGGGACATGACTCGAAGCTGCCCACCGTCTTCTACGTGGAGGTGTGCGCCCCGGAGAAGCAGGAGCCGGGGACGTACCGGGGACAGCTGCGGGTGAAGGCGGGTGACGCGAAGGTCCGGCCGGTGCCGTTCACCGCCGAGGTGCAGCCCTTCGCCCTTCCCGCCACGTCCTCGCTGCCCAACAGCTTCGGGGTGTCGATGTACAGCATCGCCCGGGGCCACGGCGTGGCGCCGGAGTCGGCGGAGGCGCGCAAGCTGTTGCGTGACTACGGACGCGCGCTCCTGGAGCACCGGGTGAGCGCCCACGGCATGAGCATGACGCCGCCTCCCGTGCGCTTCGAGAAGGGCCGCGCGGTGCTGGACTGGCGCGAGTACGACGCGGAGATGGCGCCCTTCCTGGACGGCAGCCTGCTGCCCTCCGGCGCCCGCTTCACCAGCACCGACGTGCGTGACAGCAAGCAGGCGAAGACGGACGCGGAGAAGACGGCGTACTACCGCGCCTTCGCCGAGCACTTCCGCGAGAAGGGCTGGCCCGCGCAGCTCTTCTTCTACGCCAAGGACGAACCCAAGCCCGAGGACGTGCCGCTGGTGAAAGCCCAGTCCACGCGCGTGCGCGCGGCGGGCGCGATTCCCGTGCTCGTCACCAGCCCGCTGGATGACGCGCTGAATGGCTCGGCGGACATCCTCACGCCCACGCTCAACTGCTTCTACCCTCGCCCCGGGCCGCAGACGTGCCGCAGCGTGGTGGAGCCGCGCGCGCTGCGCAAACGGCTGGCAGGTGACACCCGGGTGTGGTGGTACCAGAGCTGCAATTCGCACGGCTGCAACGGCGGCCCCCGGCGGACAAGGCGGTGGACGCGGCCTACAGCGGCTGGGCTTCGTACATGGTGGACCACCCCGCCCCGCTCAACCGGGCCATGGGCGTGCTCGCCTTCTCCTCCGGCGTGGACGGCGAGCTCTATTTCGACACCGTCTTCGCCTACAACACGAAGAAGGACCCCTGGAAGGACGTCTTCGAGTTCGGCGGCAACGGCGACGGCACCCTCTTCTATCCGGGGACACCCGCCAGGGTGGGTCCTTCTGGCCACCAGCCCATCCTCACGCTGCGGCTGAAGCACATTCGGGACGGACTGGAGGACTACGAGTACCTCCGGTTGCTCGCTGAGCTGGGTGACGCGGCCTTCGCCCGGACGGCCGCGCGCAAGTTGGCGCGCACCGGTTGGGACATCAACGCGGATGCGGGAGAATGGGAGGCGGTCCGCGAGGAAGTCACCACCCGGCTCCGGAAGCGCTGGGCGGAGTCCGAATATGCGAAGCGCCCGGACCGTCAGACGCCGCAGAGCACCCCGTAGTCTCTGGAAGGAAAAGGATGAGCCCCCTGCGCACCCTCTTCGCGGCCCTGTTGTCACTGTCCAGCGTCAGCGCCTGGGCCCAGTTGCCGGACGCGGAGGCGGACGCGCCGGAGGCTGAGAGCGCCAAGGCCGAGGAGCCCGAGGCGCCCCTCACCGTGGCGCCGTGCACCTCCGCGCTGCCGGCACTGCGCACGCCCATGGCGTTCATGCCGGGTGAGGTGCTCGAGTTCGACCTCGACGCCATGGGCGCGCAGGCGGGCACCATGACGATGCGCGTCCACAAGCAGAAGGATGGGCAGCTCCCCATCCAGGTGGAGGCGCAGACCAACACCTTCTTCTCCAAGGTGCGGCGCGTGCGCGGCAGCGCCACCGCGTACCTCCACCCTCGCACGCTGCGCCCCAATCGCTACGTCGAAGACACCATGGAGAACGAACAGCGCCGCAAGGTGAACGTCGCGTTCGGCCAGAAGGAGCGCACCGTCAAGGTCGACTACCAGTTCGGCCAGCGCCCCAAGGGGCAGTTCAACTACACCTTCGACAAGGACGGCCTGGATGTGGCCGGGGCCATCTACCTGCTGCGCCAGCTGCCGCTCAAGGACGACCTCCAGGTGTGCTTCGACGTCTACGGCGTGCGCCGCATGTGGCGCATGCAGGGCGCGGTGGTGAAGCGCGAACAGGTGACGACGCCGCTGGGCCAATTCAACGCCTGGCACGTGACGGGCACCGCCGTGCGACTGGACCGGCCCAAGCAGAAGCGTGAAGTCCACGTCTGGATTTCAGACGACGCGCGCCGCCTGCCGCTGGCCGCCGTGGGCACCATCGACCTGGGCGCCGTGCGCGCCACCCTCACCTCCGTGTCGCGTCCGGGTGAGAAACCGCAAAAGAGCGAAGGACAGGAAACGATGAAGTGGTGAGCAGCTGACGCCCCCTTCGTTGCGACTCCACGACATGGGCGTTGGGCTGGCGGATTCGCGCTGAGGGCCGGGGCACCTCGGTGCGCCGGGCTTCGGCCCTGACTGGAAAATTGACGGAGTGCTACCTGCCTGTAGCGTCGAGGCCATGGCTCCTCCGGCCCTGACCCTCGTCGCCCCTACGCCGTCGCGCCGTGCAGACCCGGTCCGGGTGGCGGTGGAACAGCTCGCCCGCTCACTGCCTGCGCGCACCGACGCGGCTGTGCTCGTGGACCTGCTGGAGGACGACCTCCGAGAGGGACTGGACGCGCTCGGCGAGGTGGAGGCCCATTTCACGGACCTGCTCGACACGCTTCGCACGGAAGCGGTGACACCGGCCGCGCTGGTGGAATCGGGTGATGACCTGCGCGTCCTTCAGCAGTTGGATTCACTCCACGACGCCGTCGTGCGGCTGCGCAAGCGCCTGTCCCAGGCCGCGAGCATGAATCGGCAGGCACATGCGCCGGTGCGCAGCCGCTGACACGCTGCCGCAGGCAGTACCAGCGCACGGCCGCGAACGCCGAAGCCGAAGCACTGCCTCGACAGTGCCCGTCACAGGCCGAGCGCAGGCTACGGCCCGCGCCAATGCGCTACCGCTTCCCGTCATCCCGGTAGCCTTGTCGTTACGAACGTCCCCTCAAGGACCCGACGCAGCAGGCGCGGCGGGCGCAGGAGCCGTCATCGCGGGCCCCAGCACGGGAGAAGGCGTCGCAGGCAGCGGGAGCGCTGGCGCGGCGTTGAGCGGCGCGGGCGTCCCCAACAACGGCGCCGGAGTCCCGGCATTCAGCGGCGCCGGCGTGCTCAGCAACCCCGGCGGCGGCGTGGCAGGATTCGAGTTGAGCGGAGGCTCAGTGGCGATGATTCCCGCGCTGGACTGCCCCGTGCCGACAAACGCATCGAACGAGCCCGGCGCCAGTGGCTGCACCGTAAACGAACCGAAGGTGGACGCGGTGGGCGGCGTCGCGAACGCCCCCGTCGTGCCTCTCCCGGGCGTCCCCGCCACCACGGTGGTCCCGTCCAACGGCGCCGCCGGAAGCTGTCCCGAGTATGTCACGGGCGTGTTCGTCACCGTCGGCACGGGAAAGCCCCCACTGATGACCTCAGGCGTCACCGGCACCCCTGGCACCGTCGTGGTCTGCACGGGCGAAGTCGCCGGCGCCCTGGAGCCGTCGCCGGCACCGTCACCCGCGTCACGGCCTCTGTATCCTGAAGCGCCCCAGCCGTCCCACTGCCCCCGATGGCCGAAGGCACGGGCGGAGGCGACGCGGTAACAGGCGCCCCTACCACGGCGGAGGGCGGTACCGGCGTCAGCGAGCGCCAGCTCAGCGGCGGATTGCCCGTGTTCTCCACGAAGGGCCGCGAACTCACCGCCGTGCCGCCCACGTCGATGGCTACGTCCTCGAACACGAACTGGATGAAGCCGCGCGGCTCGAGCCGCGGCGGGAGGTTCCACACCAGCACCACGAGCTCCGTGTCGTCGTAGCGAGCCTGCCGCAGCAGCCGGTGGGTGTCGTCATCCGCGTACGCGCCAGCGGCCAGCGCCGCCGCGTGCACGAAGGCCGTGTCCGTCAGAAGCTGTCCGTTGCGCCAGACGCTGCCCACACCCCAGACAGCCACCGCGGCATGGGTACGCGTCATCGCCGTCCAGCCCAGGCCACTGTCCCCATAGAACGGGACGTCCAGCAACACGCCGCCGCCCATGGCATGTTGAGGCGGGCGAAGCGGCGGGCCCGAGCCCCCCTGCCCCTGCTCCGGCGGGAAACCCGGCCGCATCAGTTCGACCCGGTACTCCGTGGCCCCCAGGCGGAAGGACGCTTCCAGCGTCCCTTTATCCCCAAAGGTGGCGCCCGGAAGGGACACGCGGTCCTCCACCGTCAGCGACGCGCTCCCCGTGCCGCTTTCAGCAAGGTCCGTGAAGGGAAGTGAGCCTTGGATGAAGAAGCCGTCTGGCTGCTCGGTCCTCGCGCTGGCCTCGCGGCCCTCGAACGTGAACCCGCCTGGCGCCGCGGCCAGCAAGCCGGACAGAACGAACGTGGTGAAGGGTCCCGCCATCGACGCTGCCTCCTTGGTTTACAAGGTAGGCAGCGGAGCGGGGAACGGCATGCCCCACCCCTGCGAACTAGATGAGGCCGCGCGCCCTGCGGATCTGCTCGACCGTCTTGTTGTACTCGATGTCGAAGGCGCTGGTCCCCTCCTGCAGGTGCTTCAGGCGGGAGCGGGCTTCCTTGTCGATTTCGTCGTCCACGTCGAGGTGACGCTTCATGACGGCGAAGATCTTCTGACGCAGCCCGTTATCCGCCGAGTACACCTCTTCGACGTTCCGGCTGATGAGCAGGAATTCAATCATCTGGTTGATGACGTACTCGATGCCCTCGTCGCCCATCTTGAAGCCGCGGACGTCCGCCATCTCGCGCTTCACCTGGTTGAACTTGGAATAGTCGTAGCCGCGACGCTCCAGCGCTTCACGCGTCGCCTGGTTCACACGCTCCTCGTTCGCAAGGTACTCACGCATGATGGCTGACAGGTCCATCTCGGCGTCGGCCACGCGCATCGGCTCCACCTCGATGTCCCCGTCCTGCATGAGCTGCTGAACGGCCTCGCGCGAGATGATCGGGATCACCTTCGGATACAGCCTCATGTCGGTCCCTCGCCCTCTGTGAAACGTGCTCGGAATCGTCAACCGCTATAGTTCAGCGCCGAGCCCAGTCGCAATGAAAAACCCCAGGAACGTCGCGCTTCCAGCGCACTTCCCATCAGGTCTGCAGCGGAAATTAATCACGCTGCCCCGGGCGGCGACCCTCCCTGCGTTTTTTCGTCGACGGGTTCGTGCGCGTCGTCAAGGGAAGCCTCCCGTACGGGATCTTCCGCATCCTCTTCTGGATGTCCGTGGAGGCCCGCATGGACGCGTTCCGCCATGGCCGGTCCGACGACCTCCGCGAGCTCTTCGATGGAGGCGTCCCCCACTCGCTTGAGCGAGCCGAAGTGCCGAAGC
Organism: Myxococcus sp. MxC21-1; assembly: GCF_032612255.1. Classification (NCBI taxonomy): domain Bacteria; kingdom Pseudomonadati; phylum Myxococcota; class Myxococcia; order Myxococcales; family Myxococcaceae; genus Myxococcus; species Myxococcus sp. MxC21-1. Next base: position 2,965,134 of record NZ_CP123278.1, on the reverse strand, counting down.
AGTTGCTTGCGCCGCGTCTCCCCCACGCCCGGGATGTCCTCCAGCGCCGAACGCACCCGGCTCTTGCGCAGCACCTGCTTCTGGAAGGTGATGGCGAAGCGGTGGGCCTCGTCCCGCATTCGCGTGAGCATGAACATCTCCGCCGAGTTCTGGGACAGGACGATGGGGTCCTTGCGCCCCACCACGAAGATGCGCTCGGGGCTCCGGGCGCTCTCCGCGTCGCGGTCGAACACCTCCAGGTCGCGGCTCTTGGCCAGACCCACCACGTCCACCGAATCCACGCCCACGTCCTTCATCGCCGCGTGCGCGCTGGCCAGTTGCCCCTTGCCTCCGTCGATGACGAGCAGGTCCGGCAGGTCATTGTCCTCCAGGCCCTTCTTCAGGCGGCGGGAGATGACCTCGTACATGCTGGCGAAGTCGTCCTGCTTCTCCAGCGTCTTGATTTTGTACTTCCGGTAGCGCGACTTGTCCGCGTCCCCGTCCGTCACCGCCACCTGCGACGCGACGATGGCCGAACCCTGGAAGTGCGAGATGTCGAAGCACTCCATCCGGCGCGGGAAGTTGCGCAGCCCCAGCCGCTGCTGGAGCCGGGACAGCACGGTGTCCGTTTCGTCCTTCGTGCGTCGGCGCTCCACGAAGGCCTGTTCGGCGTTCTTCGCCGCCATCTTCACCAGGTCCAGCTTCTCCCCGCGCTTGGGCACCAGGACGCGCACGCGCTCGCCCTTGCGCTCCGTGAGGAGCGCCTCGAGCCCCCCGGTGCCGTCCTCCAGTTCCAGCGGCAGCAGCACCTCCTCCGGCACGAAGCTGCCCTGGTCGTAGTAGAGGTTGACGAACGAGGCGATCAGCTCCTCGTCGGGGAACTCCTGGCTGCCGAAGGGGAAGGCCTGCCCTCCGTTGAGCCGGCCCTGCCGCACCCACAGGACGTAGAACAGGATGCGGTCCCCTTCCCGGTGGAAGGCGAAGACGTCCTGGTCCTTGAAGTCGGTGGTGGCGACCTTCTGCCGCTCCAGGCTCCGCTCGATGGCGCTGAGCTGGTCTCGTATCCGCGCGGCCTCCTCGAACTTCAGCTCCTGCGCGGCGCGCTTCATGCGCAGGCGCAGGCCCTCCACCAGCTCCCCCGCCTTGCCCTCCAGGAACATCACCACCTCATCCACGCTGCGGTGGTAGTCCTCCTGGGGCACCGGGTACACGCACGGGGCCGGGCAACGGCCAATCTGGTGCAACAAGCAGGGCCGCTTGCGGTTGGCCAGCACGTGGTCGGTGCACGTGCGCAGGCGGAAGAAGCGGTTGACCACCCGCAGCGTCTCGCGAATGGCGCCCGCGCTGGAGTACGGCCCGAAGTAGCGCGCGCCGTCGCGCTCGTATTTGCGCACCACTTCCAGGCGCGGATAGGGCTGCGTGCGGTCCAGGCGCAGGGAGATGAACTGCTTGTCGTCCTTGAGCAGGACGTTGAAGCGCGGCCGGTGCTTCTTGATGAGCTCGTTTTCGAGCAGCAGCGCTTCCTTCTCGTTGCTGACGAGCACTGTCTCCAAATCGCCCAGCAACTGGTCCAACAAGGACACGAAGACGCGCGTGTCGCCGGTGCGGTTGAAGTACGAGCGCACCCTGCTGCGCAGGTTGATGGCCTTGCCGACGTAGATGACCTGCCCCCGGCGGTCCTTCATCAGGTACACGCCGGGCTCGGTGGGCAGTGCGTCCAGCTTCTCCAGGAGCTTCGCGTCCATGCCAGCCCCCGTCTACTTGCGGCTCCGGGCCCGCGCGGAGCGTCCTCCGCCCCCGCGCCCCTTGCCCTTCTTCGGGGCCTCCGCTTCCGCCGCCTTCGCCGGGGCCCGCAGCAGCGAGCGCGACGCCGGCTTGAGCCCCAGGTCCATGTCCTTCAAGAGCTGCACGCGGTCCCGGTACTCGGCCGCCTTCTCGAACTGCATCTCGTCCGCGGCGGCGAGCATGTCCTTGGTGAATTCCTCGATGAGCCGCTTGATTTCCTTCGGCTGGAGGACGTCGTCCTCGCCTTCGGCCGCCAGCGGCAGGGCGCCCACGTCACCCGCCTCGTAGGCCGCGTGCTCGGACAGGTCGGTGATGTTGCTCTTCACCGAACGCGGGGTGATTCCGTTCGCCTGGTTGTACGCGCGCTGGATGTCGCGGCGGCGCGTCGTCTCCTCCAGGGCCTTCTTCATGGAGTCGGTGACGTTGTCCGCGTACATGATGACGCGGCCGTTCACGTTACGGGCCGCGCGGCCAATCGTCTGGATGAGGGAGACGTGGCTGCGCAGGAAGCCTTCCTTGTCCGCGTCCAGGATGGCCACCAGGGACACCTCGGGGATGTCCAGGCCCTCGCGCAGCAGGTTGATGCCCACCAGGACGTCGAACTCGCCCTTGCGCAAGTCGCGGATGATGGCCATGCGCTCAATCGCGTCGATGTCCGAGTGCAGGTAGCGCACGCGCACGCCTACGTCGGAGAAGTACTCCGTGAGGTCTTCCGCCATGCGCTTGGTGAGCGTCGTCACCAGGACGCGCTCGCTGCGGGACACGCGCTGACGCACCTCCTCCAGCAGGTCGTCCACCTGATTGCCCACGGGGCGAATCTCCACCTCCGGGTCGGTCAGGCCCGTGGGGCGGATGATCTGCTCCACCACCACGCCCTGTGACTTCTGCAGCTCGTACTCCGCCGGCGTCGCGGAGACGAAGATGGCCTGGGGCACCAGCTCCTCGAACTCACCGAACTTGAGCGGGCGGTTGTCCAGCGCGCTGGGCAGGCGGAAGCCGAAGCCCACCAGCGTCTCCTTGCGCGCGCGGTCGCCGCGGTACATGGCGCCAATCTGCGGCACCGTCTGGTGGCTCTCGTCGAGCATCACCAGCAGGTTGCGCGGGAAGTAGTCGATGAGGCACGGCGGCGGCTCTCCCGCCGCGCGGCCAGAGAAGTGCCGGGAGTAGTTCTCGATGCCGCTGCAGTAGCCAACCTGCTCAATCATCTCCAGGTCGAACATGGCGCGCTGCTCCAGCCGCTGCGCCTCCAGCAGCTTGCCCTCGCGCTTGAAGGTCTGCAGCTGTTCGGACAGCTCGTCGCGGATGGTCTGAATCGCGCGCCGGCGCACGTCCTCCTCGGCCACGTAGTGGCTGGCGGGGAAGATGACGATTTTCTCCAGCGCGCCCAGCGTCACGCCGCGCAGCGGGTCGAACTCGGTGACGCGCTCCACTTCATCGCCGAAGAAGCTGACGCGCACGGCCCGCTCCTCCTCGTACGCGGGGAACACCTCGACGGTGTCGCCGCGCGCGCGGAAGGTGCCGCGGTGGAAGTCCAGGTCGTTGCGCTTGTACTGGGCCTCCACCAGCTTGCGCATGAAGGTGTCGCGGCCCATCTCCTCGCCCACCGCCGCGCGCACCGCCAGGTCCACGTAGCTGCGGGCCGCGCCCAGGCCGTAGATGCAGGACACGCTGGCGACGATGATGACGTCGTCCCGCGTGCGCAGCGAATGGGTGGCCGAGTGGCGCATCCGTTCAATGTTGTCGTTGATGGACGAGTCCTTCTCGATGAAGGTGTCCGTCGACGGAACGTAGGCCTCGGGCTGGTAGTAGTCGTAGTACGAGACGAAGTACTCGACCGCGTTGTGCGGGAAGAGCGCCTTGAATTCGCCGTAGAGCTGCGCGGCCAGCGTCTTGTTATGGGCCATCACCAGCGTGGGCCGCTGCACGTTGGCGATGACGTTCGCCATCGTGAACGTCTTGCCTGACCCGGTGACGCCCAGGAGCGTTTGGTAGCGGTCCCCCCGCAGGACGCCCTGCGTGAGTTCGCCAATGGCCCTCGGCTGGTCGCCTCCGGGACGGTGTTCGCTGACGAGCTGAAAGTCCGACATACCCGCGAGACTTAACACCACGCGGGTGGGAAGGCCGGATGTTCGTAACCGCGCTACTTCGAAGTGTCCTGCCGCTTCAACGCTTCCAGGGATTGCAGCCGAGCAGCCTCGAACTCATCCCCCTTGTTCCAGCGAGGCAGCTCCGGTTGCCGGGCAACGTGGGCCCCCAGCAGGAAGAACAGGCGGATGTCCTCCACCGCGCCGGAAAAGTCCCAATCCGGACGCAGCTCGTCCGACGGCTGGTGGTAGTGCTTCGACTCCCAGACCTCCCGCTGCTGCTTGCCCCAGCCCTCCGGCTTGCCGATGAAGTCCATCCCACTGCCGAAGTACGCGGCGGGAATGCCCCGCTTGGCGAAGTTGAACTGGTCCGACCGGTAGAAGAAACCGCGGTCCGACAGCTGGTCCGCCTTCACCACCCGGCCCTGCGTCTTCGCCAGGGCGACCAGCGTGGCGTCCAGGTTGGACTTGCCCAGGCCGATGACGGTGAGGTCGCGGGTGCGGCCATGGATGTTGGCGCCGTCGATGTTGATGTTGGCGGCGACCCGGCCGTGGGGCACGGGCGAGTGCTCGGCCAGGTACTGCGAGCCCAGCAGCCCCTGCTCCTCGGCGGCCACGGCGGCGAAGAGGATGGAGCGGCGCGGCGCCTTGGGAAGGGCCTTGAACGCCTTGGCGATGTTGAGCATCGCCGACACGCCGGACGCGTTGTCGAGCGCGCCGTTGTAGATGGTGTCCTCGCCCGCCTTGCCGCCTTCCTTGCGGCCCAGGTGGTCATGGTGCGCGGTGTAGAGCACCACCTCCTGCGACAGCTTCGGATCGCTTCCGGGAAGCAGCGCCAGCACGTTGGCGGTGGGACTGCGGCGCACCGTGTTGGTGAGGCGTGACGACACCGTCACCCCGAGTGGCACGGGCTGGAAGTCGCGCTTCTGTGCGGCGGCCCACAGCGCGCACAGGTCCTTGCCTGCCAGCTGCAATACCCGGCGCGTGGCCTGCTCGGTCGTCCAGGCCTTCACCTGGAGACGGGGCACCTCCGCCGCGGGCAGTTCGAACTGCTCGCCCGTCCACGACGTCTGCACCACCTGCCACGGGTAGCCCGCGCTCGGCGTGGTGTGGATGATGATGGCGCCCGCCGCGCCCATCTTCGCGGCCTGCTCGTACTTGTAATCCCAGCGGCCGTACCAGAGTCGCGTCTTCCCCGCGAAGAGCTGCGGGTCATCCTCCGGGTCGCTGTTGAGGATGAGCAGCGTCTTGCCGCGCAGGTCCATCCCCTTGAAATCGTCCCACTGGTACTCGGGGGCCTGGATGCCGTAGCCCACGAAGACGAGCTCGGACGCCGCCAGCTTTGACTCGGGGGACTGCACGCCGGACACGGCGATGAAGTCGTGGTGGAACTTCAGGTGCACCGCGCCCTGGGGCGACTGGAACGACAATTCCTCGGGGCTGCTGGTGACGCCCACCAGGTCAAAAGGCTGCAGGTAAGAGCCGTCCGTGCCCAACGGCTGCAACCCGAGCGCCTCGAACTGCGAAGCGATGTACGCCTGCGCGAGCGCGTCCCCCCGTGTGCCGGGACCACGGCCCTCCAGCAGGTCACTCGCGAGGAAACGCACGTGCGCGCGCAGCACCTCCGGAGCGATGACACCGGACGCGGACTTCTCCGCGGGCGTCGTCAACTGCACGCGCTGCGCGAGCGCAGGAGCGGAGCAGAGGGCGAGAAGCAGGGGCAGCGAGCGCATCATGGTGTCCCGAGCCCTAACACGAAGCCCGGGACACCCGAAGCACTGCATCAGCCCTGGAGCGGCGCCACCTTCCACGTCGTGCCAGCGGGCGTGTCCATGATTTCCACGCCCTTCTGCTTCAGCTCGCCTCGCACCCGGTCCGCGGCAGCGAAGTCCTTCGCCGCGCGGGCAGCGGTGCGCTCGCCCAGCAGGCGCTCCACCTCCGCCACGTCGATGTCCCGCTCGCGCACGGCGCGCTCGCGGCGGCGCAGCAGCCACGCAGCGGGCGCGTCCTCGAAGAGGCCCAGGACGCCGGACACCCTGCGCACGTCCTCACGCAGCGCCTGTAGCGTGCGGCCCACCAGGGCCTTGTCCTTCACGGGCGGCTTGTCGGTCAGCTCGTTCATCATCCCGAAGAGGCCCGACAGCGCGCCCAGGCCGCCCGCGGTATTGAAGTCGTCGTCCATCGCGGACTCGAACTCGGTGAAGAAGCGCTGCGGGTCGCCATGCAGGGGCCCCTTGCCGAAGTCCTTCCCCGAGATTCGCTCGTCCACCTTGCGGAGCGTCTCGTAGAAGTACTCCATGCGCGTCTCAGCATCCGCCAGCGCCTTGTCGGAGAACGACAGCGGATGGCGGTAGTGCGTGGCGAGGAAGAAGAAGCGCAGCGCTTCCGGGTCCACCTTGGTCAGCGCGTCGCGCAGGCGCACCACGTTGCCCAGCGACTTGGACATCTTCGCGCCTTCCAGGTCCAGGAAGCCGCAGTGCATCCAATACCGCGCGAACGTCACCCCGTTGGCGGACTCGCTCTGGGCGATTTCGTTCTCGTGGTGGGGGAAGATGAGGTCCAGCGCGCCGCCGTGGATGTCGAACGTCTCTCCCAGATACTTCGCGCTCATGGCGGAGCACTCGATGTGCCAGCCCGGACGACCGGGCCCCCAGGGGCTCTCCCAGGCGGGCTCTCCCGGCTTGGCCGCCTTCCACAGGGCGAAGTCGAGCGGCTCGCGCTTCTGCTCACCCGGCTGCACGCGCTCGCCTACGCACAGCTCATCCAGGTTGCGCTTGGACAGCTTCGCGTAGTCCGCGTCGCTGCTCACGGAGAAGTACACGTCGCCCTGGGAGGCGTACGCGTGGCCCTTGTCCACGAGCTTCTGGATGATGGCGATGATTTCGGGGAGGTGGTCACTCACCCGCGGCGAGAAGTCCGGCTCCAGCAGGTGGAGCGCCCGGGTGTCCTCCCGGAAAATCTCCACGTAGCGTGCCGCCAGCTCCACGGGGGCCTCCCCCGTCTCCGCGGCCGCCTTGATGATCTTGTCGTCCACGTCCGTGAAGTTGCGGACGTACCGGACCTTCAGGCCCCGGTGACGGAGGTAGCGGACCACCACGTCGAAGGAGGTGAAGGTGCGGGCATTCCCGATATGGATGTAGCTGTAGACGGTAGGACCACAGACGTAGACCCCCACCTCGCCAGGAATGGCGGGCTGCAGCAGCTCCTTCTGCATGGTCATCGTGTTGAAGAGCCGAATGGCGGGCGGGGTCACGTGCGGCAATCCTCTCGGGTCCATAGGCGTGGGTGTGTCCCGCACTCTAGAGTCTCGGGTCGCGGACAGGCCAGTATTCGCAAGGGGTTCGTCGCCGCCCCCAATCTGGGAGAATGGGCATCATGGCTCCACCGAACCCAAAGCGGCCCCCTCGGCCGCCCCGCCCGCCCGGTACGCAGGCGCCCCAGGATTCAGACGTGGAGCTGCCCTTCGATGACGACGAGGTGGATCCGCTCCAGGCTGACGACCCGCGTCCCCAGCGGGTGCCCCAGTTTCCCGCCGGCTCCCGCCGCAGCCGGCGCCAGGGCCCAGGAGGGCGCGCCAACAGCGACCGCGAGCTCGCCTCCCGCTTCGACACCTCGAATGAGTACTCGGACCCCGGGTACGCGCCTGCCTTCCTGTACGTCGAGCGAGGCCCCGGCGCCGGACAGCTGGTGCCCGTCAAGCAGGGGGCGCTGGTCATCGGGCGGTCCTCCTCGTCCGACCTCCGCCTGCAGCACCCGTCCATCAGCCGCCGGCACGCGCACCTGACCCGCCGCGGCGAGCGCTTCTTCCTGAAGGACCTCAGCAGCCAGAACGGCACCTTCCTCAACCGCCATCGCATCACCTCGGAGGTCGAGCTGATGCCGGGGGACGAGGTGTCCCTCGGCAATGCCCTGCTGCGCCTGCGCGGCCCCGGTGGAACCCCTGCCCTGGGTGTGCCCGCCGTCTCCCACGACGACAAGCCGCCTTCGCGCAGGGCCTTGAGCACGGTGGGTGTGGCCCTGGGCGCCGCAGCGCTGGGTTCGGGTGTGGCCGCGCTCATCGCGCTGCTTTCCATGCGGATGGCCGGCGGCGCGGAGCACACCTCTCCCGCCCCGCCACCCGCGGCCCCCGGAGTACGGCCGCCGCTTCGCCGACCGTGGCCGTGTCGGGTGCGCCCACACGGCTCGACATGGAAGTGCCCGCAGCCAGCAGCGCCGACAAGACAGGCGACACGGCAACTGGAGTCGCGACGGCCACCACGGAGGATCCGCTTCCCGAAGCGGAGAACGCGCCCCTGACGCCCAAGGCCACGGGCATCAGCGCCCTGAACGTGGCGCGGGGCACCACGAAGCAGGTGCGTCCCGTGGCCGTGGCCCCCTCGAACAAGCGGGCGGCTGGGGCGCGCGATTCGGCGGCGGCGCCATCCGACGCCACCTCCGCGAAGGAGGCCGAGGTCCTGCGCCGCTACGAAGCGGGAGATTTGGCGGCGGCCCGGGACCTGGCCCAGGCGGAGAAGCTCACCGCGCTGCACGGGCAGCTCATCCGTTTCGAGACCGCCGAGGCGCAGGCGAAGAAGGCCCTGGCGCAGCGGGACTTTCCGGAGGCTATTGCCCAGCTGACGCTCGCCATTTCCGTGGACGACGCCCTGGCACATGGCTGGAGCAAACACGGACCGCCCCTGCGCAAGCAGTTGTCGCGACTCCATGTCCAGGTCGGCACGGAGCATGCCGCCGCGGGCCGGGTGAGCGAGGCGCGCGCCGCCTTCGAGCAGGCCCTGAAGCACGACACGGGCAACCGCGAGGCCCGCGAGCAACTCGGCCGGCTCACCGGCGCTTCAGCCCCTGACCAGCAGCATCGCGTTGAGCACCACGAAGGTGACCAGCGCCAGGCACACGAGCAGCAACCCCCTGTCCGTGCCGGGCCGCTCGCCTTCGATGAGCAGCCACAATCGGCCGTCCCGCGGCTGGAGCTCGCCCATGCGCTCCATCAGGGCCAGCGCATCGCGGTAGCGAGGGGCATCCTCTTGCGCCAGCAGCCGCCCTCGCACGGCGAAGGGACGCTGGTCGGGCTGCGGCGGTGGACGGCCATCCGTCCACTGCTCCCCGGGAGCGCTGGCCGGCGCACCACGAAGGGCGAGTCCCGCAGCCCCACGAGGACATACAGCGCGCCGTCCGCGCGCTCATAGGCGCCCCGGACCGTGGGCACGCCATGCACCTGGGCGTATCGGTTGGAAACGAGCGCCTCGAAGCGGTACGCCCCTTCCGCCCCCAACGTCAGCGGCACGCTTGGGGACAGGAAATACGACAAGTCCTTCCGCTGCATGCCGAGCAGCACCAGTCCCACGGCGATGGCCATGACCGCGGCCATGGGCCGTACGCCCACGCGGCGGCGTGACAACCGGAACTCGAGCTCCGCGATACGGCGCGCTCGCGCCTCTTCCGAGGGGGACTGCGGCGGCTGCTCACTCATGGGCGGGCATGATGTGGCGTGGAAAGACGAAACCCCGAGCTCCCTGACTGGGGAACCCGGGGCGACGAGTCTTGGACAGCAGCTGGACGGCTCAGGCCAGGTTGAAGATCTTCTTCAGGTCCGACTCGATTTCTTCCTCGGAGCAGTCCTTGGCCAGCGACAGCTCCTTGATGAGGAGCGAGCGCGCGGTGTCCAGCATCTTCCGCTCGCCGAAGGAGAGGTCCTTGTCGCCCTTCAGGAGGTACAGGTCGCGGAGCACTTCGGCGATTTCGAACACCGAGCCCGTCTTGATCTTCTCCATGTACTCCCGGTAACGACGGTTCCACGTCGTGGAGTCAACGGAGATGTCCTTCTCCTTGAGGATGGAGTAGACCTGCTTGACGTCCTCCTCGCTGATGATCTCCCGGAGACCGACCGACCCGACCTTGTTGATCGGGATCATGATCCGCATTCCGTTCTCCAGGATGCGCAGCACGTAGAAGGACTGGCGCTGCCCGGCCACCTCGGTGTGTTCGATACCCATCACTTCACCGACGCCCTGGCCCGGGTAGACCGCCTTGTCACCAGTCTTGAAGCTGGTCTGCACTCACTGCCTCCTTGAAAGACTCGTTCCCGGCCTTTCAGCCGGGCACTACTACCACAAACCACATCCACGGGCAACGATAACGCCTTGACCACCCAGGACGCTCCCGACTACGTTGTCGGTTTCTACACGCGGTGTCGGCAGATGTGTGCACCAGCGTGACGGGCGGCGGGTGGGGGTCGGAAGGTGGAACGTCATGCTTGGCGCGACCTGGGCGCGCGTCCTCTCTTCTTTCCCGCCCTGAGCCTGTCACTCGGAGCCCTCTGTGCCCCGGTAACAAGCGCGTACGTCGAGCCATTTCTCGTTTGTGGGCTTTTACTGGGAGCGCTCGGGCTGACGCTTGCCCGGCTGCCTGGTGCGCATCTCGCCGTGCTGGCGTCCCTCTGGGCGGCGGGCGCGGGGCTGGCGCGCTGGGAATCCCAGGTGGATGTGCCGGCGGAGCTGACCCAAGGCAACACCATCATCATCGAGGGAGAAACGGAGCGGGTGGACCGCTTCGACGGGACGACGCGTGTCCGATTGGCCGTCGCGCGGGCGGGCGTCTCTCCCGGGCCGCTCGCGCCCGTACGGTTCCGGATGAACCTGTCGCTGCGCGGCGAGCCACCGCCGCTCCTGCCCGGGCAACGTGTCCGGGCAGAGACGAAGCTGCAGCCAGACGCGCCCCCATCGAACCCGGGCGAGAAGGATTTCGGAGCAGCGCGACGGCGACAGGGCGTGGCCTTCACCGGTGGCATGGACGCGGGGCGCCTGATGGTGCTCTCCCCTGCCCCGGCGTGGCGGGTGTCATTGGAGGATACACGCACGCGGCTGGCGGCGGCGGTCCATGCGGTATCGCCATCGGCGGATGCGGCGGCGCTCTTCCTCACCCTGGCGGCGGGGCAACGCGCGGCGCTGGATGACGCGTGGGAAGAGGCCTTCTCTCGCGCAGGACTGGCCCACGTGTTGAGTGTCAGCGGGCTGCACGTGGCGGCGTTGGCGCTGATGACGCTCGCGGTGCTGCGGCGGCTGGTGGTGCGCACCGGCGAGCGGTGGCGGATGCTGGATGCTCGGCAGGTGGCGGCCCCCGCGGCGGTGCCCTTCGTCTGGGCCTACGTCGTGTTCACCGACAACCAGCCGCCCGCGGTGCGCTCCGCGGTGATGGCCACGGTGGTGCTGCTGGGGCTGGCGCTGTGGCGGCGCGCGGACGGGCTCAACGGGCTGGCCGCCGCGGCCGTGGTGCTGGTGGCCTGGGCGCCCTCCAGCGTGGCCGACCTGTCGCTGCGGCTGTCGTTCCTCGCCGTACTGGGACTGGTGCTGCTGTCACCACCGCTGCGGCAGGCGCTGCCCCTGGCCGAGCCCGACCCGTCCGAGCCCCACCGCGTCCGGCGCTGGTGGGGACACGCTCGGGAGACGGTGGCCCAGACGCTGTGCGCGAGCGCGGCCGCGACGCTGTCGGGACTCCCTATCGTCGCGGCGACCTTCGGACGGGTGAGTCTCGCGGGGCTCATCTCGAACGTGGTCGCCCTGCCCTTGTGCGGGCTGCTCACGGGCCGGCCGCGGGTGGCGCCGCGCTCTTCGTCGTCGCCCCCGCGCTGGCGACGCCGGTGCTGTGGGCCGGCGCCTGGGCGTCCGAGTTGCTGCTGGTCATCACCCGGCTCTTCGCGGCGGCGCCACTGGCCTCGGTCGAGGTGCCGTCACTGGGCTTCCTTTCGGCGCTCTACGCGGCGGGGCTGCTGACGTGGGCGCTCGGCACGGGGCGCTGGCGGCTGGGCGGTTTGCTGGCTCCCGCGGCCGTCGTCGCCGCCATCCTGGCACCGGTGCTCACGCCGCAGCCCGGGCTGCGCGTCACCTTTCTCTACGTGGGTCAGGGCGACGGCGTGGTCGTCAGCTCCGGTGGTGAGCACATGCTCGTGGATGGCGGCGGCGTTCCAGGCGGCATGGACACCGCGGAACGCTTCATCCTCCCGTACCTGAAGCACGCGGGCATCTCCCGGCTGGACCTCGCCGTGCTGTCCCATCCGCATCCGGACCATGCGCTCGGGCTGGCCTCCGCGTTGAAGCAGATTCCCACCCAGCGACTGTGGATGCCCGCGGGCGACGGAGACGGTCCGCTCTCGCGGCAGGTGGTGGCCGCGGCGGGGACGGCGCTGGTGGAGGAAGTCGAGGTGGGCCATCCACCCCTGCGCCTGGGCGAGGCGACCATCGAAGTGCTCGGACCACCAGCATTGGAGGCACGCGACCTGCTGGAAGGCGCGAACGACCGAAGCGTGGTGCTCCTGGTGCGCCACGGCGATGTCACCGTGCTGCTCACGGGCGACGTGGAGGCGGATGGCGAAGAGGCCCTGGCGGAACAGCTGGGCCCGGTGACGGTGATGAAGGCCCCTCACCACGGCTCACGGACGTCCTCCACGGGAGCCCTGCTGGCGCGCACACGCCCACGGCACGTCGTCTTCTGCGTGGGCCGGCGCAACCGGTACGGCTTTCCCCACGACGACGTGGAGGCGCGATACCGGGCGCTCGGGAGCGAGTGCTGGAGAACGGACCAGCATGGCGCCATCACCGTGGAAAGCGACGGCCAGGACGTCCGCCTCCTCACCTTCCTACCCCACGAGCCTTCTCCCCGAGTCCCCCCGGTTGCGCGGGCTGGGGGCGCATCACCAGATTGGGGCCGATGATTCCAGAGGATATCGACCTCCAGCAGCTCACCGCCGACTTGAAGAACGCGCTCGGCCCGGGAGAACCCATCGGGTACCTCCGTGGCAAGTCCGTGATGCGCAACCTGCTCGTGGACCTGCGCGGCTTCTCGCAGTTGGAGGCGGAGGAGCTCATCGACACGATGGAGACTCGCGGCTTCCTCCGCTTCCTGGGGGACCCCACCGAGCGGTCCGTCGCGGACGCGCACTGGGACATCAGCCCCCACGCGTGAGCACAGGCGCCCTATTCGAACACGAGCCAACCGAAGCGCGGCAGCGCATGGAAGTCGCCGATGAAGAGGGGCGAGAAGGACTGCCCCTCCACCGTGCGGCGGTCATGGTGCTCCAGCCGGTAGAGGTTGAAGCGCCAGCGGTCACCCGGCTGGGGCGGGATGTGCGGGACTTCGGCCAGCCGGTCGAAGGGAATCTGCATCTCCACCGACCAGCCCTCGTCGCGGTCCGAGGCATCATCCAACGTGCCCCGCACCTTCACGGCGGACGTCATCCCTGAATCCCAGGAGCGGTCCATGCCCTGCCGACGGGCGGGGAAGTACGCGTCGAAGATGACGTTGTGCGGTGACACCTGGAGCTCGTTGTACGTGCGACCATCCGCGTTCGCGTCGAGGAAGATTTCCACCACCTCCTCCTCGTAGATGGGGTCATCGCGCTTGCGCAGTGTGCCCCACACGTCCGGGTCATCCAGGTCGAAGGCCACGTAGAGGAACTTGCCGTCATGGACGAGCCGCGCCTCGGTGCGCTGGCGCGCGGCGCTCCCGTCGAAGCTCCGGCGCAGCACCACCGGTTTGGCCTGCTTCCACGCCGCGTCGTCGAGCACGCCGTCAATGGTGGGCGGCTGGCTCACGCGCGGGACGGAGTACTCGGGCAGCTCCTGCGCGGCCCCGCCCAACTGAGGCCCCAACATCCGCTGCGAGCCGTCATGCGCATGGGCGTCGTCCACGGGCAGCCGCGAGTCTCCCCGCCAGAAGCCGAGCATCACGCGCGCGGGCGTGCCCGGCATGGGCACCGAGTGGACGTCCTCGATGACCTTGCCCACCGGCCATGACGCCAGCGGCGCGGCGCCCCCCTGTACCTCATGGTCCGCGTTCGTGAGCATGCCGCCACTGGCCGGGTCCACGACGTGAACGAAGAAGGCGAAGCCCTGCGGCGGCGGACGAACCGCTTGGAAGTAATGGGCCAACCTCACCTGCGTGCCGGGCGCGGCCTTCTCCGGTGACACCTTGGAGCCCAGGTACACCACCGCGCCACCGGCGAACGTCGCGCCGCTGCGGAACGTGAGGTCCGCGGGCGCCGCGTCCAGGGTGCGGAGCTGCGTGGGCGCGGGAATGCGAGGTGTCTTCTGACGCGGCCCGGCCTGCTCATCACGACAGGCGGTGGCAAGACAGGTGACGGCCAGCAGCGGAGCGAGGACGGAGGACGGGAGACGCATCGAGGCCGCGCATCCTAGCGGGCTTCGCGTCCAATGGGTTCACCACGAGGTGGGCGAGCAGGCAACCATCGTGCCCCTCTCACCCCGAAGTCCCGGCAATTGTCATGCCGAGCGGTGGCTCCCATCTTCTCGCCTCAACCAGCGGTTCAGCCCCAAGGGAGGCGCGAATGAAAACTCTACTCAAGGTGGGTGCGGTGGTGGGTGTGCTGGGAGCAGGGAGCGCCATGGCACAAGAGCGGCTGGAGTCCTCCGCGGACATGCGTGGACTGACGTTCCTGGTGGGCGGCGGTGTCGAGGGCTACACGAGCGCACTGGGCTCCGACATCAACCCGGGCCTGGGCTACGGCGTGACGGTGGCCATCAAGCCCACGAAGGTGCTGGGCATCGAGCTGGGCTACTCGGGCGCCCTCAACGAGTTCGACCAGCGCGTGGTGACGGGCGCCCGGAGCGGCCCGGACCTGGTCCGCAACGGCGCGCACGTGGTGGCCACGCTGGGCCTGGGTGCCGCGCCCGTGCAGCCCTACGTCCTGGGCGGCGTGGGCATCAGCCGGTACAACGTGCGGGCCCCCACGGTCGCCTTCGCGGATGACACGGCGGGCAACATCCCGTTGGGCGGCGGCCTGCGCGTCCACATGGGCAACTTCACCGCTGATGCCCGGCTCCAGTACAGCTTCCTCCTGGACCAGCAGTTCGCGGCGAACGCCCCGCCCGGCGACGTCACGATTGGCGACCGGAACTTCAGCAGCGGCGGCAGCTACGCGGGCACCGTCAACATCGGCGCGACCTGGTAGCGACGCAGCCACCTGTGCCGGGGCATGAAGCAAGCCCGGACACCTGACCTCCGCGAGCGCTCCCCCGTCGCAGAATGCCGGCTTCTGCGAGGGGTGAGCGCGATGCACGCCCGCCGTCAGACTCAGTGGCGCCGGGAGACGACCCCGCATTAGGACGGAGGCATGCGCCCTTTCCTCACGGCGGAGTGGCGGTATCTCGTCATGCTCAACTACGAGGTGGACCCGGAGGTACTGCGCCCCCTCGTCCCTCGTGACACGGAGCTGGACACCTGGCAGGGCCGGACCTTCGCCAGCATGGTGGGCTTCCGGTTCCTCGACACGCGCGTGCGGGGACTGCCCGTGCCATTCCACCGCAACTTCGATGAGGTGAACCTGCGCTTCTACGTGCGCCATCTCGGCCCTGAAGGCTGGCGACGAGGCGTGGTGTTCGTGAAGGAAATCGTCCCGCGACAGGCCATCGCCACCGTGGCGCGCGTGCTCTACAACGAGCCGTATGTCGCGCTGCCCATGCGGCACGTCGTGGAGATGGAAGGCGCGCACACCGGCGCCCCTGGCCGCGTCGAATATGCGTGGAAGGCGGGGGGGAAGTGGCAGCACCTGGCGGCGACGACGCTCGGTCCGCCGCAGGCCAGCGAGCCTGGCTCGGAGGCGGAGTTCATCACCGAGCACTACTGGGGCTACACCGCGCAACGGGACGGCGGCTGCGCGGAGTACCGCGTGGAGCATCCCCGCTGGTCCGTGTGGCAGGTGGACACCACCGCGCTCGATGTCGACGTGGAAGGCATGTACGGCGCGAGGTTCGTCCCCTTCCTGCGCGGCAAGCCCAGCTCCGCCTTCGTCGCGGACGGCTCGGCCGTGGCCGTGTATCCCGGCACGCGAACGGGCTCCGGTGCCGGCCACTCGCCAGCCTCCGAGAAGCCGCGCGCCGCCTGAGCCAGGCCCGCGTCTCCTCCGCGGGTGTCTCGCGCTTCGGACGGCCCCGTCGCCCCCGGGACGCACATGGACGGCAAGTCCGCGGAACCCTGGCCTCCTGGGACGGCCGGTCCGTTGCTTCCGGGCTTTCCCATGCGCTTCGAATTCGAACACCTGGGCTCCACCACCCCCTTCGAGCTCTCCGATGGCATCCACCTCCTGGGAGGCGGCCCGGATGACCACATCCGACTGGAGGGTCTGCCCCCGAGCCTTCTCAGTCTGCGCATCGAGGCACAGCGGCTCATGGTCGAGGCCGCGCGCACCTTCTCCGTCAATGGCGTGCTGGTCCCCCCGGGCGTCCCGAGGCTGGTGATTCCCGGAGAAGCGCTCGGCCTGCCCGACGACATGGGACTGCGCGTGCTTCAGGAGGCCGTCAGTGAGCGCGGGCTGGGCACCGTGGCGCTCCTCAAGGGACTGCTGACGGGAACGGATGAACCGGCCCCGTCGCGCGCGGCCACCCTCACCTGCCTCACGGGACTGGATGTCGGGCGCGTCCACGCGCTCGCCGAGGCGCAGACGGACATCGGCCGGGGCAGCGACGTCGCGATGCGGCTAAGAGACCGGGCCGTGTCCAGGACGCATGCGCGCGTCCTCCACCGTGAGGGGGATTCTCCCTGGAGGACCTGGGCAGCCCCAACGGCGTCTTCCTCAACGGCCAGCGCGTCGAATCCCGGGTTCCGCTGGCGGATGGCGACGTCATTGAAATGGGCCGTTCATTGCTCCGCTTCCAGGCCGCCGTGGAAGAGACCCCGCCCCCGCCTCGCCTGCTGGCGAGCAGGAATCGCCCTCTGGCGCGGCCAGCCCTGCTTCCACCGAAGTCACGGTGGAGCCCACGCCCGAGGAGCCTCCCAGCATGCCCAAGCCTCGCGGCGAATGGTGGCTGATTGGACTGGGCGCGGTGGCGGCCTCCGTGGGCGTGGCCGTCACGTGGCTGCTCGCGACGGGAAGCTGACGCGAGGCTCAGCCTGGAATGGGGCCCAGCCCCGCGCGCTCCACGAGGAGCCGCGCGAGTTGCTGATGGTGCCTGAAGAAGCTGGTGAAGTGGACGAGGCCCGCCTTGCCCCGGATGGCGTAGACCGTCACGGGCCCAGGCAGGACATCGAGCTTGCGGATGTCCGCGAAGGTGAAGCGCCGCGTCCGCACCATGCCTCGGTAGGTCAAGCCCCGGGCATCCACGACGATGTGCGTGCGCCCGTAGTACATGAGCGACACGGCGAAGAAGAGGACGAAAAAGCCCGCTGAGAGGAAGGTCTTGAGCGGGACCTCATCGAAGAATCGGAGGAGGTACACCAACACGGCAACCCAGAGGAGGCCCGCGGCGGCCATGGCCGCTGCGAGGACCCGTCGGGGTCTGAAGACCTGCCGTCCGTTCGGTTCCGCGTCGCGCCCGGTCATTCATGGAAGCTAATGCTTGGGGCTGACACGGTCCACCGACCCACAGGCTTCCTGCCTGCCGGTCAACGCAGACGCGCCGCTTTCTGTCGGGATTCCTCCTGAAGCTGGGGGCGGACGTCCGCGGAGGAGGAGGCGGCATAGCGCTCGTAGAGGTCGCGTGCCTCCAGCATGCGGCCCATGGCGCGGAAAGATTCGGCCAGTCCGTAAAGCGGAGACGCCGAGCCGGGCTCCAGCTCCAAGGCGTACTGATAGTCCGCCGCGGCCTCCGCGTAGCGACGCAGGCCGATGTTGGCGCTGCCTCGCGCGACGAAGGCCACGGCCAGCATGGGCTCGAGCTGGATGGACTGGGTGAGGCTGGTCAGCGCGCCACTGAAGTCCTTGCTGGCGATGCGCTGTACGCCCTGCTCATACGCCCGGCGCGCCAGTGCGCGCGTCGTGTCGGCCACGGGGCCGGAGCCCGGTGCCTGTCCCGCGGCCTGGGGAGAAGCGCCCGCCTGCGCCATCTTCGCCCGCGCTCGGTCGATGTTCTCCTTCGCGCTCTGCTGGATGGCCGCGTCCTTCGTGAGCGCGGTGGCCCGCTCCCACTGCGCCACCGCCTGCCCGTAGTAGCCCAGCACCGCCAAGGCGTTGCCCAGCTTGAACAAGGCCTCCACATGGCCCGCATCCGCGTGAGATGCATCCAGGAAGGCGAAGGCCGCCTCGCGGTAGCGGCGCTCCTTCATCAAGGCGTCACCGTCACGGATGCGCGACGCCGCCAGCGCCGGATTGGACGTCACGGATTCCGCAACGGGCGCCGCCGAGGGCGTCGCAGCAGCCGGCGCGGTGGCCACCGCGAGCGGCTCGGCGCCCATGGCCTTCAGGTGTTCGGTCGCCTTGCGGACCCAGACCTGCTCCCCCTTGCGCTGCTCACGGGCGATGTACGCCTGATACGCGGGAATCGCCTTGTCCTTCTGCCCAAGCTGCCGGTAACTCTCCCCCAGCCCGTAGAAGCCGTCCGCGTCGCCGGGCTCGAGCTCGGTGTAGCGCTCGTAGGCCTGTGCCGCGGTGGCCGCATCCCCCGTCTTCCGCGCGGCATAGCCCAGGTTGAACCAGGCCATCTTGAAACCGGGGTCGGCCTTCGCGGCGTCACGAAAGAGCGTGAGCGCCTCCTGCACCTGCCCCTTGCGGAAGAGCACGCTGCCCAGGCCATTGAGAGCGGCGGGATAGCCGGGCGTGTCGGCCAGGGCCTCGCGGTAGGCGGTGGCCGCGTCATCCCAGCGGCCACGCGCCAGCGCCGACTCTCCGCGCAGGAATGCGGCCCGGGCCGCGGCGGAGGGCTCCGCGGCCCCCAGCAGCATTGCCGCGGACAGCGCGATGACGAACCTGCGCAAGACGACCATGACGGCTCCCGGGGTATCGATTCGGAAGCCGTAGCAGAAAAACCAGGGCCGCGTCAGCACGCCCGCGAGCGACGCCAGCCCTTCGCCTCCGCTCAGCTCCGGAACGGGTTCTGGAGCAGCACCGTCTCACCGCGGTCGGCGCCCACGGAGACGCACACCACGGGGACGCCGCTGACCTCCTCCACCCGGCGCACGTAGCGCTTGGCGTTCTCCGGCAGCTCGTCGAAGGTCCGCACGCCGGCGATCTGCTCGTCCCAGCCCTGGAGCGTCTCGTAGATGGGCTTGACGCGCGCGAGGTCCTCGTAGTCGCCGGGCAGCTCCGTCACCTTCTGGCCGTCCAGTTCGTACGCGGTGCAGATCTGCAGCGTCTTGAGGCCGCTGAGCACGTCCAGCTTGGTGAGGGCCATGCCCCACAGTCCGTTGACGCGCGAGGCATAGCGTAGCACCACGCCGTCCAGCCACCCGCAGCGACGGGGCCGGCCAGTGGTGGTGCCGAACTCGTCGCCCATCTTGCGCAGCTGGTCGCCGATGGCGTCGTGCAGCTCCGTGGGAAACGGACCGCCGCCCACGCGCGTGGTGTAGGCCTTGCTGATGCCCATCACCTTGTCGATGGCCGTGGGCCCCAGGCCCGAGCCCACCGCCGCGTTGCCCGCCACGCAGTTGGAGGACGTCACGAAGGGATAGGTGCCGTGGTCCACGTCCAGCAGCGTGCCCTGCGCGCCCTCGAAGAGGATGCGGGCGCCGCGGCGCACCTGACCGGACAGATAGAGCGAGGCGTCGTGGACGAAGGGCTTGAGCCGCTCGCCCAGGCCGGTGAACTCCGCCAGTATCTGCGGCACCTCGAGCTGCGGCACCGGGTCGCCCGCCTGCGCGCACAGGTCCTTCAGTTCGTCCAGCGCCGCCGGCAGCCGGGCCTCGATGCGCGTGCGCAACCGGTCCGCGTTGAGCAGGTCCCGCACGCGGATGCCGCGACGGGCCACCTTGTCCTCGTACGCGGGGCCAATGCCCCGGCCCGTGGTGCCAATGGCGCTGCCGCCGCGCGCCTTCTCGCGGAAGCTGTCCAGCAGCTTGTGCCACGGGAAGATGACGTGGGCATTGTCGGAGATGAGGAGCTGCGCGTCGTCCTTGAGGAAGCCGCGCACCTTCAGCGCGTCAATCTCCCCGACGAGGACGGCAGGATCCACCACCACTCCGTTGCCAATCACACACGTCTTCCCAGGGTGGAGGATACCCGAGGGAATCAGGTGGAGGACGGTCTTCTGCCCACCCACCACCAGCGTGTGGCCCGCGTTGTTGCCGCCCTGGAAGCGGACGACGACCTGGGCGTGCTCGGTGAGCAGGTCAACGACCTTGCCCTTCCCCTCATCTCCCCACTGCGCTCCGATGACGACGACGTTCGGCATGGTGCTCGCCGCTTAGCACGCGCGGGGGGCCGGGTGACAGTGTTCCGCGAAGCCACAATGCAGGGCCTGGCAGGCTGCCTTCTCCCTCCCATCCCATTCACCCCTCGCTTCACCGCGTGCCACGGCCCGTGCTGCCCCCGCGAGCCGCCCGGCGGCCTCCTCCAGGCCCCTGGGCCCGGACAGCCACTCAGGCTCTGGCTGGGACTCTTTCAGGAAGACGACTCCCACCCGCACCGGCACCCCTTCTCGCACCATCCGCCGAGCCACCAGCCCCAGCGCCGCCAGCTCGTAGGTGTACGCGGCCGCTCCCAGCGGATGACGCCCGCCGTGTTTGAAGGCCACCACCACGGCCTCCCCTTGGGGTGACTCCCACAGCAGGTCCACCGCCCCCTCGACACCCACCTCGCCCTCCAGGGCAAGCATGAACGGCAGGCTCCGGTGAATTGTCTGTGACGGCGCCCGCGCCAGCTCACGTGCGAACGCCGACGTCAGGAAGCGCTCCACGGTGCGCAGCACCTCGCCCATGCCCTCTTCGTCCGGCAGCGCGCCCGCGTCACGCAGCAGCGTCTCCAGGTGGGCCCGCCGCTCCGAAGCGTCTACATCCGGCGCCGCGAGTCGGAGGTCGACGCCGCGAAGCAGCCGCTGCACCAGGTCGTCGGGATGCTCGGCGGGAAGCCAGCCGTCAGGCTCCACCAGGGGCGGCGCGCCACGGGGCAGCACTTCCCAGGGCCACGGCGCACCGCGAAGCCCCAGCCGGTGCACGTAGTGGAAGCGGCGAGGACAGGCGATGAAGTCCTGCAACGCCTCCGCGGAAGCCACCGCGGCGCCCAGTGATTCCGCTTGCGCGACACGCTGGCCTCGCACCCGCAGCAGCGCGGCTTCGACGCGCGCCTCGGCGAGCAACAGGGCCTCCGGACCGGGCGGCTCCGGGTCCGCCGGTGGTGGGAGCGTGTCGACGTCCAGCTCATCGACCAGGTCACGCAGTTCCGCGTCCACCTCCAGGCGCCCATCGATGAGGTGCCACCAGGAGTCCTTGCCACCGCGTGGCTCCGCGCCGCCCGCCAGCACCAGCATGTCCTTGGCGCGCGTGAGCGCGACGTAGAGCAAGCGGCGGTACTCGGCGCCCTCGCGTGCCTTCAGCTCCGCGCGCACCGCCTTGAAGCGGCTGGAGGTGTAGTCATCATCCAGCGAGTCCGGCACCCACGGCTGCAGGGAGATACCGTGCGTGCGCTCGAAGTGGACACGCCCCAAGGTGCCACGCCTCCGGCTGCCCATCGAGGGCACCACCACCACCGGCCACTCCAGGCCCTTCGCGCTGTGGATGGTGAGGAGCTGCACCGCGCGAGGGTCGCTCGCGTCCAACAGGTCCGCCTGGGCCTCCGTGGGGTTGTTCTCCGCCAGCATCCGCAGCTCGCGCGCGAAGGCCACGCAGCCCCCGTGCCGCGCTCGTCTCGGCGCGACGCCAGCGCCAGCAACTTCTCCACGTTGGCGCTGGCCTGCTCCGCGTAGGGCGAGCCCGCGAGCGCCTCGCGGTAGCCCGTCACGTCCAGCGCGGACACCAGCAACTCACGCACGCCCAGCCGGTCGCGCTCGCGTCGCAAGCCAGGAAGCGCGGCGAGGAAACACTCCAGGCGTTGACGCTCTCGCTCGGACAACGACGCCAACACCTCCGGGTCCTTCAGCCGCGGTGACGACAAGGACAGGGGTGCGTCCCCCGCCAGGAGGAACAGCGACGCGTCCTTCAGCCCCACCAGGGGCGAGCGCAGCACCGCCGCGAAGGCCAACGCATCCTCTGCATCCGCCAGCAGCGCGAGCAGCGAGGCCATGTCCAGCACCTCCTGCGCGCCATAGAAGCCGCGACCGCGCAGCACGCGGTGCGGGACACCGTGGCGGATGAGTCTTTGCCGGTACACCTCCAGATGCGTGAAGGTCCGGAAGAGCATGGCCACATCGCCGCCTCGCGCGGGACGCAGCCCTTCGCCATCCTCGCGCGCCACGGACGGCGGTGCCCCTGGCGCCAGCAGGCACCGCAGCCGGCGGGCAATCGCATCCGCGTCCAGCCAGCGCAGGTCCGCCGACGTGTCCGCTTCTTCCAGTTGCAGCCGCTCCACCACCGGCGCGTCCGTCAGCGACGACCTCGCTGCGGAGAGGTCATCCTGCTCCGGGACGTAGATGACCTCGAAGGGCCGAGGCGCCCCGGAATCGGCGGCGACGAGCACCCCCGCGAAGGCGCGGTTGAAGAACGACAGCAGCCCGGGCACCGAGCGGTAGTTGTGTTGGAGGAACCCGCGCGTGCCGCCCTCATCCACCAGCTTCGTCGCCAGCACGGAGAAGACGGACACGTCCGCGCCACGGAACTCGTAGATGGACTGCTTGCGGTCACCCACCGCGCAGAGGAAGGCGGGCTCCAGCGGCAGCGCCGTCACCAGGTCCACGTCCGGCGCCAGCTCGCGCGGACCGTCTTCACGCCGCTCCGCCAGCAGCAGCACCAGCTCCAACTGGAGGCGGTTGGTGTCCTGGAACTCGTCCACCAGCAGCGCGCCGATGCGCTCCTGCACCTGTCGGCGGAACTCCGGGTGCGCCCGGAGCAGGTCGCGCGACTTCACCAGCAGGGACGTGAAGTCCAGCACGTTGCGGCGGGACAGCTCCGTGTCGTGCCGCGTCTCCACGCGCGTCAGCAGCTCGCGGAACGTCACCTCGAAGGGCGCGGTGCGCCAGGCGGCCCAGGCATCATCCAGCCGGGGCACGGAGCCATCGCTCTTGCCGAAGATGCGCCAGTAGAGCGCTCGAATGGGCCCCCCGGCCCCCTTGCTGAGCCGCGAGAAGTTGCGGCCGTCCGCCTTGAAGCATGCGCGCAGCCAGGGGAAACGCTCGCCCTGTCCGAAGTTCTCCGGCGTCATGCCGTTGAGCGCGCGCTCCAACCCACCCAGCAACCGGCTCCACTCGCCCTTCTCATCCAAGCCCCGCGCCTCGGCGCACAGCTCCAGGCACTGCGTGATGGACGACTCCAGCTCCGCGCGCGCTTCGGCGGCGTCACTCACGGCGGCCTTCTCCGCGCGCAGCCCTTCCTCGCGCAGCTTGCCGTAAACGGACATCAACGCTGCCACGAGCCCGTCGGAGAAGCCCGAGCCAGAGAAGCCCAGCTCCTGGCACAGCTCCCGGACCTGCGCGTCACCGACCTCCAGCGCGTCCAGCACCACGCGCTCGCAGACGTCCTGCACCAGCCCCGCCGCCTCCAGCGAGTCCAGCACCTCGAAGTTCGGGTCGATGCCCACCGCGGGCGGCGCGCGGCGCAGCAACTGGCCGCACAGCGAATGGAAGGTCCCCACCGTGGCCGCGCCCAGCTCCTCACGCAGTTGCCGCCAGGCATCTGGAAGGGGAAAGGGCTTGTCCAGGCGCGCCAGCGACGCTCTCAGCTCCGCTTCCTGGTCCAGACGCGTCTCGCCCTGGGCCAGCGCGTCCAGTCGCTGGCGGACGCGTGAGCGCATCTCCGCGGCGGCCTTGTCCGTGAACGTGAGCATGCACAGCCGTGACGGGCGCACCGCCCCGCCGGCCTCGCGCGCGCCAGCCATCAGGTGCAACGTCATGGTGACCAGGCTGTAGGTCTTGCCCGCGCCGGCGCCCGCCATCAGGGCGAGGTTGCGCTCCAGCGCGAAGAGGGACGGCTCGCCGCTCATCCACCGTCCTCCGTGACGCGTCTGTCCGTAATCCGGCACACCGCGCGATAGCCACACGTCCCGCAGTCCTGCGGCCGCGCGGCGAACTGGCCCTGCCGCAGCGTGCCCACCAGCGCCTCCACGGCGTTGGGCAGGTTGAGGCCCTCCTTCTCCGCGACCTTCGCGCGGACCTCGGGGTCCTTCGACAGCAGCTCGTCCAGCTCCGCGTCGGAGATGACCTCGGACAGGCGGATGGCCTTGCCCGTGCGCAGGGAGAACCACGCGGCCTGTCGTGCGTTCTTGTGGCCACTCTCGCGCGCCGCGTAGAGGTACAGCGGGAGTTGGAAGTCCGACGTCAGCAACCGCTCCTTCAGCGAGCGTTCGTTCAGCCGACCCGACTTGTAGTCGATGACGCCCACCTCCCCGCCCGACATGTCGAGCCGATCGATGGTGCCCTCGAAGTACACGGGCTCCTCGCCCGCATGCAGCACGACGTTGCTCCACTTGTCGTCACGGGCGGCCGGGCCGAAGCGGAACTCGAAGTTCTCCGGCATCATCGCGTCGAAGGGCAGGCCGCGTCGCTCGTCCACGAGGATGCGGCGAGCCATCGCTCGGGCCCGCTCGTGCGCCAGCTTCCACAGCTCGGGATGTCCCACGTGGTGCACGCGCTCGAAATCCTTGATGGCGGCCTTGAGCGCAGTGTCCAGCACCTCGTCCGGAACCTCCTCCGGCGCCTTGCCCAACAGCTGCTTCTCCCTCAGGGCCGCGAAGACCTCCTCCACCACCTTGTGCCAGAAGGTGCCGCGGCCCCGGGCGTCGAACTCCTCGCCCGGCACGTCCGGCTCGGCCACCTTCAGACCATACGAAAGGAAGCCCTGAAAGCCGCAGTTGCCGAAGCGCGCCAGCGCGGACGCGGAGAGCGGCCGGGTGATGTCGAAGCGGAACGTCTCGCGCAGGGACTCGCGCTGCGTGTCGAGGTCCACCGATCCGGAGTACGGGCCGGGCTGCACTTTCGGATCGCCGAAGAAAAACAGGCGCTCCATCTCCACTTCGGACAGCTCGCGCGCACCCGCATACCAGGCCTCGGACGCGAAGCGGCGCCGGAGCACCGAGGCAGCGGCGTCGGGCTCGGTGACCCGCAGCTTGGGCTGGGACAGGGCTTCCAGCGCCACGCAGCGACGCAGCTCGGACTCGGTGAGCACCTCGTCCAGCGGTGGAATGGGAGAAAGCGAGCGCGGCTCCCACTTCAGCGCGGTGAGCCGGCGCACCTCTTCCAGGAACGCCGATGGCACCTGCTCCTGACCGCCCGCGGACTCCACCGCGAAGGACAGGCTGACGCTCGCCTCGGCGGCGGCAAGTGCGCTGGCGAACAGCAGGCGGTCCTCGGTGAGGCGCCACGCCGCGCGCTCGTCGAACTCGCCGCCCGTGAGCCGGAAGACGTCACGGCCCAGATGCTTGTTGAGCGCGGCGCGCTCCGCGTCCGCCAGCAACGGAGACGGTGCGTCACGCCCGGGGAAGCGGCCTTCGGTCAGCCCCGCGAGGAAGAGGTGCTGGAAGGAACGGCCCGGCAACTCGGCCACGTCGAGCACCTCGACGGCGGCGCCACGGGGCCCGCGCGGAGGAAGGTGCGCATCCGCCATCGCGTCACGCAGCCAACGGCCAAACGTCCGGCGGCGCATCTTTGGTCCGCCGCCCACCGCCTTCATCATCCGCGTCAGGCCCAGCACCCGCAGGCGGAGCGCTTCGCGCGCGGCATCGTCCCGAGCCCGCGCATCCACCGCGCGCGCCCCCAACCCACCCTCCTCGCGCGGCGCCAACGCGCCCTCCGAATCCACGAGGCCCAACCGCTCCACCACCTGCCACCACGCCGCGAGCAACTCCGCGGCGGTGCCTTCTTCGGGAATGCGGCGGCAGGCGTCCACCAACAGCAGACAGCGCTCACGCAGCAGCTTCACGGCGTCGACGCGGGTGCTGTCCTGCGCCTTGCGCGTGCCGCTGAGCGCGAGCAGCCGCCGGGCCAGCCCGTCCAAGCGCACATCGTAGGCGCCCCGGCCTCGCACCGCGCCCAGCCGGTCATCGCGCACGGCGGCCTGGGCGAAGAGCGTCGCGGGCGCGTCCGGACCACCGCGCGACAAGGTGGGCGCATAGCGGCTGCCCATCAACTCCGCCATGCGCTCGACCGGGAAGCCATCCTCCACCAGCAGCGGCAGGTCCAGCGCCAGACGCACGGGCCCAGCGAGCCCTAGCGGCTCGCCCCAGGGAAGACGCACCGGCACGCCCAGCTCCCCCAGCGACTCTGAGAGCCAGCCGGCCTCGGGCCCCAGCTCGCGGTACGCCACCGCGATGTCGCCGGGCGCCACGCCTTCGGCCAGCAAGCGCCGCACGTCCCGAGCCACCAGACGCGCCTCGTCACGGGCCGTGGCCGCGTTCCACACGCGTAGGGACGGCATCGCGTCCTTCAATACGTCGCGCGGCGCCCGAGGTGAAAAGAGGTGGCGCCCCAGGTCGATGAAAGGCCGGCCCTCGAAGGTGACGTCCGCCTTGAAGAGGTCCACGTGCGTCATGGAATCGCCGCGGTTCTCGAAGGCGCGGAACAGCGCCGTCAGCGCCGCGTCCGCCACGGGCGAGCCACCCACCGGCGTCTCCACGCGCAACGTCACCCGACGTGACTCACACGCCGCCGCCAACGCCAGCAACAACTCCAGCCCCGAGGGCCGCACGTCGTACACGCCGTGCAGCACGAGCGTGCTCAGCCCCTCCCACCCCACGGGCCACGCGCCTCGGCCCAGCGCCTCGCGTGCACCGCGCAGCACGTCCTCGCGGTCCGCGAGACAGAGCTCCGCCATCCGCTGCTCGTACAGGTGGTACAGGCGCGCAATCACGCGGATTCGCGTCCTGCGCTCCTGCGGCAGGACCTCCACCGCGTCCTGAAGCTCCCGAGCGGACAGGCGCCCGGCCTTCAGGTCCAGCACCACGTCCAGCGCGGCGCGCGCGAAGGCGGGCTCTCGCACATAGTCGCCGAAAGGCGTGGGCCCCAGCTCCAATCCCAGGGAGGCCACCACCGCTCGCGCCGCCACCGCCGGGCATGGACGCCGGTTGAGCTCCCGCGCGCCGCCCAGCGCCTGCAGCATCTCCTCCCAGGTCAGCAGGTGCGCGCCCACGCTCAACCCACTGGCGTCACCCATGGCCCGCAACGCGGCCTGACGCCGGCCGGCGTCGGGGAACACGTGGAGGGTGTGGCCAGAGCGAAAGGGCATGCGGGGCGGATTCTAGAACGACCGGGCGGGTGACTTTCATGCTCCATTCATGGCCCGCCGCCCAGGTCATTTCCGTGCCTGCCCGGCCGCTGTCCGCGTATTCCCGGCCAGTCCATCGATATCCACGCCGGGCCTCCCGGATTTACAGCGAGTCGCGGGGGCTCATGAGCGCACATTCAGTGGCAGCTCCAACTCGAGCTGTGTGAGCGGAGTCGCCCCCAATCCCGCCCCCAGGAAGAAGCGCGCCAGGGGGCCTTCCGGCACGACGGCGCTCACAGCCAGCGCCTTCCCGGGCCACCGGGCGGCCAAGGCCCCCAGGAGCCTGCGGCCAGCCCCCTGCCTCTGGGCCGAGGGCTCCACCCCCACGGACCGGACGACCAGTGTGGGCGCCGACACATCCGCCACCATCGCCACCGCGGGGCCCAGCCGGAACGCACGCGCGGGCAACGCCAACCCCATGACTGTCGCGGGAGCCAGTTGCCAGGGCAATCCCTCGGGAAGCAGCCGCGCGCATTCCCACGGGTCCACTTCCTCCAGCGCGGAGGCCCCCACCCAGGGCTCGGGCGTCCCCGTGAAGCCCACCAGCCGGCGCACGCGCTGGAAGCCCAGCCGTTCGTAGAGCGTCACCGCGGGTGCGTTCTGTTCGATGACCTCCAGAAGCATCCGGGTGTCGCCACGCGCTCGCGCGTCCTCCAGCAGTGGGCGCAGCATGGCACCGCCCAGTTTGCGATTCCGCCAGGCGGGCACCACGCCCATGCCCGCCACGCGGCTCTCCCGTCCCCGGCGGGCCATCAACACGAGCCCCACGGGCTCCCCGTCCACGCGCGCGACGCGGCTCTCCTCCAGCGAGATGTGCTCACTGCGCACGCGTGCATCGAACAGGCTGGGGGCATCCGGCACGGTGACGAAATAGCCCTCGAAGGCGCGGGCAAACAGCGTGGAGAGGGCGCGCAGCGGCAGTTCCGACGCGGAAGTCAATTGCATGAGGGGGCACGCCTCCAACGACATGCGGGTTCGAGTCTACGCACGAAGTCATGGGACTTCGCTGGAACCCGACGGGATTGCGCCCCTATGCTGCCGCCCGTGCGCCTTCCTTATCGAGCGTTTGCCATTGCCGTCCTGCTGAGCGTCGTCCCCTTCTCCCCCGCAGCCGCGCAAGACGGCTCGGACGAGCCGCGGCTCCATGAGCTCCGCTTCGACTGGACCCGGGATGGCGTCAGCACCGGCGTGGCGGGCGTGCTGTGGATTTCCAGTGAGGCGTTCTTCAAGGACAACCTGGCCCCGGCGCAGTGCCGCTGGTGCGACCGCGCGCCGGATGGGACGGACCGCCTCAACCGGCTGGACCGCTGGGGACGCGGCATCGTCGGGTCGACGCCGTCCGCCCGCAAACGGGCCCACAACTGGAGCAATATCGTCGGCTTCGGCGCGCTGCCGGCGGGGGTGCTCGGCATCCAGTACGCCATGGGCCATGGCTCGGGCGCTCCGACTCGCTACTTCGCCCAGGACGCCACCATCATCGTCCAGAGCGCGGTGTTCGCCTCCCTGGCGAACCAGACGGTGAAGTTCATCGCCGGCCGCGAGCGCCCCTTCGTCCACATCCTGCCCGAGGACCAGAAGGGCCTCACCGACCACCCCAGCGACAACAACCTGTCCTTCTACAGCGGCCACACCAACCTCGCCTTCTCGCTGGTGGTGTCCGCCGGCACCGTCGCCGCGCTGCGAGGCTACAAGCATCAGGCGTGGCTCTGGGCGGTGGGCCTGCCCGTGGCCACCTCCGTGGGCCTGCTGCGCATGGGCGCCGACAAGCACTACCTCACGGACGTGGCCACCGGCGCACTGCTCGGCTCGGCGGTCGGCGTCGCCGTGCCCCTGCTGCTCCATGGCCGGAAGGGCGAGGCCACGCCGAACATCCAGTCAGGGCAGATCCACATGGCGCCCGTGGCCAGCGCGCGGATGATGGGCATCTCCGGCACCTTCTAGTTCCGCGCCGGCATCGCCTCTCCCAGGCCGAACTCCGCGGGGGCGCCCTCTCCCTCCGCGGCCAGCGGGGGCAGCGAGTTCATGTCCCAGCGCTGGCCGGCGGTCCATGAGATGGCGCCCGACAGGCCCCAGCCCGCGCGCAGGGCCTGACGGTCCTCGTACTCCAACCAGAAGATGGACTCCTGGGCCCTGGCCGCCTGGTCCAGGCAGGCGATGCGGGTGGCCGGACGTCCCGGGCCCTCCAGCGTCACCGCGAAGCCCTTGTGCGAGTGGCCGCACAGCATCCACTTCGGCAACACCGTGTCCACGAGCCGCCGCGTCACGGGATTGCCAATCCAATACGAGGGCAACGGCCTTGGCGGTGACGGGTTCTCCTCCCGCGCGCGCTGGACGATGCCTCGCGGCCATTCGTGGACCAGCATCAGGTCCACGTCACGAAGCTCCGCCACCTGTTCGACCTCCGGCGTGCGGAAGTAGCCGGCCTGCTTCACCATGTCCGGCGTGGAGGGTGGCTTCAGCGGCTGGTCGACGAAGCGCGGCGCGTGGATGCCCGACAGGTACGCCACCCGCAGTCCACACAGCTCGCGCACCCCGGCTCGGCCCAGGTACGTCACATTCGGCGCCAGCGTGCCGCCCAACTGGAGGTCGTGCAGCGCCTCGAAGTCCTCGTTGTTGCCCCCGATGAAGTACAAGGGCCGCTTCACTTGCCGGAGTCCATCCGCGTATTCCGCGAACTCGGCGGGCATGGCTCGCTTGGCGGCCTTGCGCCGGTGGTCATCCGCGCGGCGGAAGGCCTCGACGTCGCCCACCGCCAGCACCAGGTCCACCCGGCGGCCACGAGCCTGCTCGAGCGCGTCCAGCCACGTCTCCACACGGTGGAAGCGGCCATGGATGTCGCCCACGGCCGCGACAAGTAGGGGTTCCGGCATCTTGCTTGAAAGGCTGCACGCGCCGTATCGCCCTGTCGAGTCGAGATCATCTCTTGTCGCCAATGCCTGACAGAACGCAACCTCCCCAGGCGGCCAAACCCCGGGCGCGGCGGATGACGCACCCCGTCCAACCCGTGCCATTGAAGTCCGAAAGCGGCCAGACAGCGGCCACCCGGTATGGGAGTTTGCCCTCCATGAACGGCCTGGACGCCAGCGCGTGCTACCGCGCGATGCAGACCCGAGATGCCCGCTTCGACGGCCGGTTCTTCACCGCCGTCCGGACGACGCGCATCTATTGCCGGCCCATCTGCCCCGCCCGGACGCCCCGGTTCGAGAACTGCACCTTCTATCCGAGCGCCGCCGGGGCCCAGGAGGCGGGCTACCGGCCCTGCCTGCGCTGCCGCCCGGAGACGTCACCGGACCTCGCCTTCTGGCGGGGCACCTCCAACACCGTCGCCCGAGCCCTGGCGCTCATCGCCGAGGGCGGCCTGGATGACGACGGCACCGGGGTGGAGGAGCTCGCGGGCCGACTGGGCGTGGGCGACCGGCAGTTGCGGCGGTTGTTCCAGCAGCACCTGGGGGCCTCGCCCGTAGCCGTCGCCCAGACACGACGCGTGCTGTTCGCCCGGCAGCTCCTGCACGAGACGCCCCTGCCCATGGCCGAGGTGGCACTGGCCTCGGGGTTCCGCAGCGTCCGCCGCTTCAACGACGTGTTCCGGGCCCTGTATGGACGACCGCCCAGCACGCTCCGCAGGAGCCGGGCGCCAGTGGCCGAAGCCGCCGCGGGTGTCACGCTCTTCGTCCCCTACCAGCCCCCTTATGACTGGGAGGCGATGCTGGCGCATTTGGAGGCACGGGCCCTCCCGGGCCTGGAGCACATCGAGGCCGGGCGCTACCGGCGGACCGTGGCGACCACGGACGGTCAGGGCGCCGTCGAAGTCTTCCGAGCCCCTGGACGCGACGGGTTGCTCGCGACGCTCCGCCTCCCCCAGGTTCAGGCCCTGCCCACGGTGGTGGGGCAGGTCCGGCGCGTCTTCGACTTGGGCGCGGACATGGACGTCATCCGGGAACACCTGTCCCGCGACCCGCACCTCGCTCCGCTGGTGTCCCTGCGGCCGGGACTGCGAGCCCCCGGAGGCTGGGACGGCTTCGAGCTCGCGGTCCGGGCCGTGTTGGGACAGCAAGTCACGGTCGCCGCGGCGCGCGGCCTGGGTGCGCGGCTGGTCGCGGCGTATGGCGAGCCCGCCGGCGTCGAATCGACGGGAGACGCGCGCCTGACGCACAGCTTCCCTCGGCCGGAGAGACTGGCGCGGGAGGACTTGAGCTCGCTCGGCATGCCCGCCGCCAGGGCCCGGACCCTGTCGAGCCTGGCCGCCGCGGCCGTCGCGGACCCGAGGCTGTTCCAGCCGCGCGCCACGCTGGAGGAGACCGTGGAACGCTTCAAACGCATCCCCGGCATTGGAGACTGGACGGCGCAGTACATCGCATTGCGCGCCGTGCGCGAAACGGATGCCTTCCCTTCGGCGGATGTCGCGCTGCTGCGCGCGCTCACGGGCGCCGACGGCGTGCGTCCCGCTCCAGATGAAGCGCTCCGCCGCTCCGAAGCCTGGAGCCCCTGGCGCGCCTATGCCGCGCAGCACCTCTGGGCCGCGGACGCCGCTCGGCCCGGGCCCGCCCCCCACCTTCCCCGTTCCCCTTCGCGACAGAGAGATGACGATGCCCCCGCCGCTGCGTTTGCTCATGGACCGCGCCCCCACGCCCATCGGCTCGATGCTGGTCGTCTGTGACGAAGCGGGCTGCCTTCGCGCGCTCGACTGGGAGGAGTACGAGCCTCGGATGCTCCGGCTGCTGCGGCTCCACTACGGCGTGAACGGCTACGTGCTCGAGCCCGCGAGCGACCCGTTCGGCAGGACGGCGGCGATGCGGGCCTATCTGCGCGGAGACGTCAGCGTCATCGACGCGCTGCCCGTGGCCACCGCAGGGACGCCGTTCCAGCGAGAAGTCTGGCGAGCACTGCGGGACATCCCCGCGGGCGCCACCACGAGCTACGGCCAACTGGCCCAGCGAATCGGACGGCCCAAGGCCGTGCGCGCCGTGGGCATGGCCAACGGCGCCAATCCGATTGGCGTGGTGGTCCCCTGCCACCGGGTGGTGGGGGCCAACGCGTCGCTGACGGGCTACGGCGGTGGACTGGAGCGCAAGCAGTGGCTGCTCGACCACGAGCGCCGCCATGCATCGCGCGGGACTCAGCAGCCCTCAACGCGCTGATGCCGTCGGACGCCTCGTCCTGAAGACAAGACGCCCGGCGGCATCACGCTCCGCACGCCGGTTCAGCCGCAGCCCAGCGGGTACGTCACCTCTACCAGCGAACCCGCCTCGGGGGCCGAGGCACGGTCGAAGAGGATGGCATTCTCACGGGCGTCGTACTCCCAGCCGGACGTCACGCGAATACCGTCCACATCGACGACGATGCTGCCCGGATCTTCCGGCGTCTCGGACAGGGGGAACTTGCGGTTCGCGCCAAAGGTGCTGTCGGACAGCTTCTCCAACGAGCTGGCCCAGTTCGGCGTGCAGATGCTCTCCACCACGCCGCCCGTGGCCTCCGCCAGTTGGATGTAGCGGCTGCCCGAGCTGCTGGACGTGGGGCACCTGGCCAGGTCCGCTGGCCCGACGATGGCATTGACGCTCAGCTTCGAGCGGTCATTGCCCTTCAGCGCCAGCAGGTACGTCTCGTAGAAGGACACCGGCTGCGCGCTGAAGTCCTCCTCGTCCGACACGAAGATGATGGCCAGGCGGGCATCCTCGCGCAGGAAGCCTGCGTTGCCGTCGTTGGGCTGCGCGGTGCGCGGGTCATCCTCGTTGTAGAGCAGCGGGTCCGCCAACGCGCGGTAGGCGGCCTCCAGTCCCTGCTCGTTCCAATGGCAGACACCCACGCGGGTGTTGCTGGCGAAGACGCCCGCGGCATCCGGCGTCGCCGGGGTGATGATGCGCGGCCGGGAGCCGTCCACGGGGAACAGGCGGCCATTGTCTCCGCCCTGCGAGCCGCCCGGGCACTCGGACCAGCCGCCCGGCGACGGGTCCAGGCCCGTGGTGGTGACGCCGATGCGGTAGTCCACCGCGGCGCCGTCCGCCGCGCTCAGGAAGGCCGCGAAGTTCTGCCCCAGGCTCTGCTGCTCCTCCATCATCGACCCCGAGTTGTCGACCACGAAGAGCACGTCCACCTTCGCCTGTGACTCCTGGAAGAAGCGGTCCGTCTGCTCCGCCTTCGTCACGCCCTGTCCCACCATGCCCACCGTGTAGACGGAGCCATCCGCCAGGGTGAAACGCAACGCCGCGGTGTCAGCGCCGTCATCCACCGGGGCATACGTCGCCGTCAGCGGGCGCGTGCTCTGGCTCGCCAACGTCCACGGGGCGTTGCCGCCACCATCCACGGTGAACTCGCCCGCGCCCGCGTCGAACGACACCTGGCTCACCTGGATGGGCCCGACGCACGAGTTCACGGCCACCAACTCCCGAGTGCGCGGGCCGCACGCAAGCTTGGTGAGGCCAAAGTCCACCGTGGTGGGCTGCACCGCGAAGCACCCCACGACGCCCTCGCCCCGCAGCTCCACCAGCGGGTGTCCCTGCGTGGGGCTGTTCACCCAGGCCTCGGCCAGCCCCGAGAAGCCTCCTTCCTCTGACGGCTTGAAGCGGACCAGCAGCGTCGCCTTCGCGCCCGGCTCCAGCACGCCGTTGCGCACGGGAGACGCGGAGAACACCCCGTCCGACCCCTGTGCGAGCTGCATCGACGCCAGGTAGCACGCCTCCGTGCCCGAGTTCCGCAGCGTCACCCCCAGCGCCACCTCCGCGCCCACCGGCACCTTGCCGAAGTCCAGGTGCTGGGGCAGCACGTACTGGCACGGCGCGAACACCCGGCTGCGCCCCTCCAGCGCCACCGCCTCCGTGGCCGCGGAGCCGCTGTCACGCACCGTGACGGAGAGCTGTCCCTGGCTGGCGTCCGTGTTCCCCGCCTTGGGCCGGAAGGTGACGCTCACCCGGGCATTCTGCCCCGCGGGCACCCTCACGCTGGCGGGCGCCTGGGCCAGGGTGAAGTAGCCGCCCTGGCGCGTGTCGAGCTGGAGGTCGGTGACGCTCACGTCCTCACGGCAACGGTTGTAGACGGTGACGTCGCGCGTCGCCGTCATGCCCTCCGCCACCGTGCCGAAAGCCAGCCGCCGGGGCAGCACCGTCACGCACGAGCCGCCACCTTCACCCGCCAGCGACACCTTGGGACCCGGCGCGCTGGAGCCCTGCTCGCGCACGCCAATCTCCACCCGCCCGTCACGCACCTTGCCCACCGCCGCTGGCGTGAAGGCCACGCGTAGCTCCACCGCCGCGCCCGGCGCCAACTGCCCGTTGGCCACCACCGGCTCACTGGCGATGCGGAAGACGCCCTCCGAGCTGTCCACCAACTGCGAGCCCGAGAAGCTCAGCGGCTGCGTGCCCTGGTTGCGCACGGTGATGACCTGCTCCGCCGTGGCCCCCAGCGCCACGCGCCCGAAGTCCACGCGCAGCGGCGTCACCTCCAGCTTGGACGCCACGCCCGTGCCCGTCAGCGGTACCACCGCCGGCGCACACCCGTCACACACCACCACGTGCAGCGCCGCCTCGGCCGCACCCAACCGGCGCGGAGCGTAGGCCACGGGCACAACCAACGCCTCACCCGGAGCCAGCGAGGAGGGCAGGCCCTGCCCGGCGGTGAACTGGTCGGCGTCCGCGCCCTGCACCGACAGCGTCAGCGGACTGTCCACGTCCGATGGGTTGCGCACCGTCACCTCGCGCATCTCCACCAGGCCCATGGCCACGTTGCCGAAATCGAGCGCCTCCGAGGGCACCTCGATGAAGGCCTTCACGCCGCGCCCGGACACTGGCACGCGCCCACCGACCTCCGCGTCGGTGATGATTTCCACCACGCCCTGAATCTCGCCCTCTACCTGCGGCAGGAAGTGGATTTCGATGTCCTGCTCGCCACCCGCGGACAGGATGAAGGGCTCGAAGGGAGGAATGTTGACGTTGGGCACACTGGAGACGGCGCCTTCCACACGATAGGAAGCCCGGCCCGCATTGGCGATTCGCAGCTTGAACGTCTTGGTATGCCCCAGCGCCGCGGGACCGAAGTCCACGGTCTCAGGCCGGACGACGAAGGCGCTCTTTGCCCTCTGAGAGGCGGGCCGCTCACACGCCCCTCCCGCCACCATCACCGCCACCAATGCCACCAGCCCAAACGCCCTGCGCATAACGTCCTCCCCGCCCCACCGGGAGACGCCAGGAACACACCCTGGTTCACCTCACGGCTCAGCGGGGGGCCCTTTGCAACCCCGGTGCCCGGTCCGCCCACAGAGAGGCGAGGGGCGCTCCCACGCGGCACCCCTCTGGCCTCGCAGGGAAACGCCAGAGCCCACCCGGGAAATGCGGGTGTCCTTTCGCAGGACACTCCTGAAATTCCTTCAGGAACTCCAGGTGCCACACAGACGAATCCTCCGTCCGGGCGGGGCAGGCAGCCAGGCGTCGCGACTTCACCCACTCTGGGTGGAGCAGGAGGCGCCAGGGGATTTCAGGGGCGCCTCCCCGCCTGGGGGGTCGCCAGATGTGGGATGCGGAGCGCAACCCAGGACGTTCCCCTGCATCCAGAGCGGTTCCGACATGTTTCCCCCTACCGGAACGCATATTCAGTGGTAGATCGCCCGCCCATGTCCGAGCCCGACGTCATTTCCCTCAGAGGCGCCAAGGAGCACAACCTCAAGAACGTCTCCTTGGACATTCCCAAGAAAAAGCTCGTCGTCTTCACCGGCGTGTCGGGTTCGGGCAAGAGCTCGCTCGCCTTCGACACCCTCTACGCGGAAGGCCAGCGCCGCTACGTGGAGAGCCTCTCCGCCTATGCCCGGCAGTTCCTGGGGCAGATGGAGAAGCCGAAGTACGACACCATTCGCGGCCTGTCGCCCACCATCTCCATCGAGCAGAAGGCGGCCAGCAACAACCCCCGCTCCACGGTGGGCACCGTCACGGAAGTGCACGACTACCTGCGGGTGCTTTATGCCTCCATCGGGGTGCAGCATTGCCCCAACTGTGGCGTGAAGGTGGGCAAGCAGAGCGCGCAGCAGATTGTCGATGAAATCCTCAAGGCCCCCGCGGGCACCAAGCTCCAGGTGCTGGCGCCGCTGGTGACGAACCGCAAGGGCGAGCACAAGGACCTGCTCGCCGAGGCCCAGAAGCGCGGCTTCTCCCGTGCCCGCATCGACGGCGCGCTCAAGAGCCTGGAGGAGCGCATCGAGCTGGACAAGAAGTCCAAGCACGACATCGCGCTCGTCATCGACCGCGTGGTGCTCAAGCCGGACGTGAAGACGCGCCTCACCGACTCCGTGGAGACGGCGCTGCGCGAGGGCAAGGGCACGCTCATCATCACCGACGAGAAGGGCACGCTCGCCTCCGACCGGGTGATGTCCGAGCTCAATGCCTGCGCCAAGTGCGGCCTGTCCTTCGGTGATTTGACGCCCGCGTCCTTCTCCTTCAACAACCCCCTGGGCATGTGCACGGACTGCAACGGCCTGGGCACCAAGCCGGAGATGGACCCGGACCTCATCGT
This sequence comes from Myxococcus sp. MxC21-1, assembly GCF_032612255.1. Lineage (NCBI taxonomy): Bacteria > Pseudomonadati > Myxococcota > Myxococcia > Myxococcales > Myxococcaceae > Myxococcus > Myxococcus sp. MxC21-1. The sequence goes on along the minus strand of NZ_CP123278.1, from coordinate 2,928,733 downwards.
CCCGGACACGTCACGCAGCATCCGCGATGGCGCCATCGAACCGTGGGCCGGCAGCATGAACCGCGGCGAGGGCTGGACGGCCGACTTCGTGGAGAGCCTGTCGAAGGCCTTCAAGATTGATCTGGACGTGCCCTACGCCAAGCTGTCCAAGCGCGAGAAGGACACGCTGATGTACGGCGCCAGTGGCAAGTCCTTCACCGTCGCGTGGGGCGAGGGCGGCAAGTACAAGATGGAATGGGAGGGCCTGGTCGAGCGCATGATGCGCAACTTCAAGACGACCACCTCCGAGGCGCGCCGCACCGAGCTCCAGAAGTACTTCAGCGACAAGCCCTGCCCGTCCTGCAAGGGCGAGCGCCTGAAGCCGGAGAGCCGCGCGGTGAAGGTGCACGGGCGAAGCATCGTCGAGCTGAGCCGGCTGACCATCTCCGACTCGCTGGGCTTCCTGGGAGACATGGCCCTGTCCGCGCACGAGCGGAAGATCGCCACCGAGCTGCTGAAGGAGATTCGCAGCCGCCTGTCCTTCCTGGTGGACGTGGGCCTGGGCTACCTGATGCTGGACCGGACCGCGTCCACGCTGTCGGGCGGTGAGAGCCAGCGCATCCGGCTGGCGTCGCAGATGGGCAGTGAGCTGACGGGCGTCATCTACATCCTGGATGAGCCCTCCATCGGCCTGCACCAGCGCGACAACGGCAAGCTGCTGCTGACGCTCAAGCGCCTGCGGGATCTGGGCAACTCCGTCATCGTCGTGGAGCACGACGAGGAGACGATGGAGGAGGCGGACTGGCTGGTGGACTTCGGTCCGGGCGCGGGCGAGCTGGGCGGCCAGGTGGTGGCCCAGGGCACGCCGGAGCAGGTCATGGCGAACGAAGCCAGCTCCACCGGCGCCTACCTCTCCGGGCGGCAGGAAATCGAGATTCCCCAGGAGCGCCGCAAGCCGGACCCGAAGCGCAAGCTGGTCATCCAGGGGGCGCAGGAGAACAACCTGAAGAACGTGGACGCGGAGATTCCGCTGGGCGTCTTCAGCGCGATCACCGGCGTGTCCGGCGCGGGCAAGTCCACGCTCATCAACGAGATTCTCTTCCCGGCCCTGGCGCGGCACCTCTACGAGAGCCGTGAATCCCCGGGCAAGCACAAGGCCGTGCTGGGCATGGAGCACCTGGACAAGGTCATCGACATCGACCAGCGCCCCATCGGCCGCACGCCGCGCAGCAACCCGGCCACGTACACCAAGCTCTTCGACAACATCCGCGAGGTGTTCGCGATGACGCCCGAGGCGCGCGCGTTCGGCTACGGGCCGGGCCGCTTCAGCTTCAACATCAAGGGCGGCCGCTGCGAGGCGTGCGAAGGCGACGGCGTAAAGCTGGTGGAGATGCACTTCCTGGCGGACGTCTACGTGCCCTGCGAGGTCTGCGCCGGCAAGCGCTTCAACGAGGCCACCCTGCGCGTGCGCTACAAGGGGAAGAACATCGCCGAGGTGCTGGACATGAGCGTGCGTGAGGCGATGGAGCACTTCGGCGCGCACCGCGACATCATGCGGGTGCTGCAGACGCTCCATGACGTCGGCCTGGGCTACATCCGCCTGGGGCAGCCCTCCCCCACCCTGTCCGGCGGCGAGGCCCAGCGCATCAAGCTGGCCCGCGAGCTGGCGCGCGTGGCCACCGGCCGCACCCTCTACATCCTCGACGAGCCCACCACCGGCCTGCACTTCGAGGACATCCGCAAGCTGCTGTCCGTGCTCAACCGGCTGGTGGAGGCGGGCAACAGCGTGCTCGTCATCGAGCACAACCTGGACGTCATCAAGAGCGCGGATTGGATCATCGACCTGGGCCCCGAGGGCGGCGCGGGCGGCGGCAGGATTCTGGCCGCTGGCACGCCCGAGCAGGTCGCCGAGGTCGAAGGCAGCCACACCGGCCGCTACCTGGGCCACGTGCTGACCAAGGCCCGCAGGGCCCGCGTGGGCGTGCGTGTGGAGGACCCGGTGCCCGTGAAGAAGGGCGCGCGGGGCTGACGACGCACCGCGCAATGCCTCCTGGGAAAATGGAGCGGGGGGACGGGGGTGCCTTCATTCACCCCCATCCCCTCGCACCACCTTGGAGGAAAGACATCATGGGAAATGATAGGGATATTCCAATGCCTGTCAAACTCAGCCAGGCGACTTGAGTTGTATCAACAAACACACACGCCCATCGGAATGACGCAGGCAGTCGTGCGGGAGATTTCCGGCGTGGGTGCGGCCAGGAAAGCGCCGGGTGGCGCGGCGAGGCCCCTTCGTTCGGTGGAGTCCCGGCGGCCCGTTGGGTAGGGTGCGACTTCTCGGAATCTAGGAGCCCCCACCTTTCGTCACGAGGGAGCACCCCGTCGCATGGCCCAGGCACCCGCCGCGCAGAGCAACAAGTTCCCGCCGCAAATCCCCTTCATCATCGGCAACGAGGCGTGTGAGCGCTTCAGCTTCTACGGGATGCGGAACATCCTCACGGTGTTCCTCATCGACTACCTGCTGCGCACGCAGATACCGGACAACGCGCTGCGGGAGGCCGAAGCGAAGAGCCTGATGCACACGTTCATGGCGGGCGTGTACTTCTTCCCGCTCATCGGCGGCTACCTGGCGGACCGGTTCTTCGGGAAGTACCGCATCATCCTGGGGCTGAGCCTGGTGTACTGCCTGGGCCACGCGTGCCTCGCCATCTTCGAGCACAACGTCACGGGGTTCTTCACGGGCCTGGCGCTCATCGCCATTGGCAGTGGCGGCATCAAGCCCTGCGTGGCGGCCATGGTGGGGGACCAGTTCAATGAGTCCAACAGCCACCTGGTGAAGAAGGTCTTCGCCATCTTCTACTGGACCATCAACTTCGGCTCGTTCTTCGCGTCGTTGTTCATCCCCCTGCTGCTCAAGCACTTCGGGCCGTCGGTGGCCTTCGGCATCCCCGGGGTGCTGATGTTCATCGCGACGTTCATCTTCTGGGCGGGCCGTCACAAGTACGTCCGGGTGCCGGCCACGGGCGCCAACCCGCACAGCTTCTTCAAGGTGGTGGCCAGCGCGCTGCGCAACCGCGGCCAGGGCGGCGGCTGGCTGGACGGCGCGAAGCGGGAGCACCCCGAGGAGGCCGTGGACGGCGTGAAGGCGGTGTTCCGGGTGAGCGCGCTGCTGCTCCCCTTCGTGCCCTTCTTCTGGATGCTCTTCGACCAGAAGGCGTCCACGTGGGTGGTGCAGGCCCGGTCCATGGACCCGCAGGTGGGGCCGTTCACCTTCCAGGCCAGCCAGATGCAGTTCATCAACCCGCTGCTGGTGATGATTCTCATCCCCTTCCTGACGGCCGTCGTCTACCCGGCCTTCCAGCGCTTCGGCTGGGAGCTGACGCCGCTGCGGCGCATGCCCCTGGGGCTGGTGGTGGGCGCGCTGTCGTTCATCATCGCCGGCATCTTCCAGGTCACCATGGAAGGCGGCACGACGCTGAACATCGCGTGGCAGATTCTGCCGTACATCGTGCTGACGCTGGGTGAAATCCTGATGTCCACCACGGGCCTGGAGTTCGCGTACACACAGGCCCCGCGTGAGATGAAGGGCACCATCCAGAGCGTGTGGCTGGTGACGAACACGCTGGCCAACGCGGCGGTGGCCATCACCGCGAAGCTCAACGTCTTCACGGGCTCCGGGCAGTTCTTCTTCTACGCCGGCTTCGCCCTGGTGGCCGCAGTGGGAATGGCCCTGGTGGCCCGCCGCTACGTGGTGCGTGACTACTACCAGACGTCCGCGCCCATCCCCACCGAGGAGCGCTCCGCTGCCGGTGTGACGCCCGGCTCGGCGAAGTCCGCGTAGCCAGGCAGTCAGCCCGCGCGGTGAACGCCGGTACACCCATGAGGTGTGCCGGCGTTTGTGTTTCAGGCGTGGCGCCAGCGGTCCGCGAACAGAAACGCCGGCGCCCCCATCGGGACGCCGGCGTCTGGACTTCAATCAGCGGGGAGTCCGCGACCGCTCAGGCCGCCGCCACCGAGCTGCCCTGCTGCTCGGGAGTGGGCGCGGCGGGCTTCACCTCGTCCGTGCCGTGCATCATCCGCTTGAGGATGGGCGACACGACGAGCAGCAGCACGCCAGCGATGCCCGTACCCACGGTGATGAAGAGGAACACGCGGAACTCGCCCAGCCTCCCCGAGTAGCCGCCGAAGACGCCGGCCAGCTTGTTGGCCGCCGCGTTCGCGAGGAACCACACGCCCATCATCGCGGAGACGATGCGCGCCGGCGCCACCTTGGTCACCATGGACAGACCCACGGGCGACAGGCACAGCTCACCCATGGTGTGCAGCAGGTAGGCCATCACCACCCACCACGCCGCCGCCTTGCCCGTCGAGGCGCTCTCGCTGGAGGCGCCCAGCATGAAGAGGAAGCCGGCGGAGAGGAACAGCAGGCCCATGCTCATCTTCACCGGGATGCTCGGAGCCTTGCCGCGCGCGGACAGCCAGCTCCACAAGCCGGCGAAAATTGGCGCCAGCGTGACGATGAAGATGGAGTTGAAGTTCTGGAACCAGGTCGTCGGCACTTCCCAGCCCAGGATGCTGCGGTCCACCTTCGCGTCCGTGTAGAGGTTCATCAAACCGCCGGCCTGCTCGAACCCCGTCCAGAAGGCGACGACGAACAGCGCCATGATGAAGATGACGAGGATGCGGTCGATCTCTTCGCGGGTGAAGCCCTTCTTCTCCGGGGTGCCCGGCGTCGCCTCGGCGGCGGCCACCATCTTCTCCGGCACCAAGCCCACCGTCCCCAGCAGCTTGCTCTGCAGCGACAGGAAGGCGACCAGGCCCAGGAACATGCCCACGCCGGCGGCGCCGAAGCCCCAGTGCCAGCCCACGCGCTCGCCCAGCGTGCCGCAGATGAAGTTACCGAGCACCGCGCCCAGGTTGATGCCCATGTAGAAGATGGTGAAGGCGCTGTCGCGGCGGCCGTCACCGGGCGCGTACAGCCCGCCCACCATGGTGGAGATGTTCGGCTTGAAGAAGCCGTTGCCGATGATGAGGAAGCCCAGGCCCGCGTAGAACATCGTCACGCTGGGGAGCGCCAGGACGAGGTGGCCTATCATCATCAACACGCCACCGAGCACCACCGCCCGGCGCTGCCCCATGTAGCGGTCCGCGATGAAGCCGCCGGCGATGGGCGTCAGGTACACCAGGCCCGTATAGGTGCCGTAGAGGCTGAGTGCATCCGCGTCGGACCAGCCAAAGCCTCCGTTGACCTTGCTCGTGAGAAAGAGCACGAGCAGGCCACGCATGCCGTAATACGACATGCGTTCCCACATCTCAGTGAAGAACAGGAGGTAGAGCCCTCGCGGGTGCCCCTTGCGGGCATCACCCGCGGCTACGGTGCCTTGCATGCAGGTCGTTTCCTTGAAAAAGGAGAGGTACGACGAAAAAGGAGCGTGACTGTAGCAGACACGCGGGCCATGCCCAGGAGGACACCTGAGCGGGTAGGGAATTCCCCTTCTCCGCCGCCCGGACGCCGTGGGCTCGGGCGGGGCCTTTACGTCCTGCGTCAGCCCAGGCGGCCGACGCGCGGCTCGGACGCGAGGTCGGGCAGGCCTCCCGTGACACGGGGCGCCACGGGGCGCAGCGGCAGGCGGACCTCCACCTGCGTGCCCTCCCCCGGCACACTGCTCAGGGCGATGTTCCCACCGTGCTGGATGATGATGCGGCGGCTGAGCGCCAATCCCAACCCCGTCCCCTCGCCCGCCGCGCGGGTGGAGAAGAAGGGCTGGAAGAGCCGCTCCATGTCCTCCGGGCGGATACCCACCCCGTCATCATCGATGGTGACGATGGCCTCCTCCGCCGTGTTGGCCGTGGAGATGCGCACGCGGCCCTTGTCGCCCACCGCGCGCAGGGCGTTGTCCAGGAGGTTGAGCCACACCTGGTTCAGGGCGCCTGGGTTGCCCCGGATGGGCTCACTGCAGTGGTACGCGCGCTCCACCTTGACGCCCGACGGCACCTTCCACGCCAGCACGCTCAGGGTGGAGTCCAGCGACGAGTCCAGGGACAGCACCACCGGGGACTCGCTGGTCCGCGTGAAGGAGAGCAGGGATTCGGCCAGGTGGCGGATGCGCTGGCCACACTCCTCCACCACCTCCAGCATGGCCTTGCTCAGCTCCACGTCGGAGGTGCCGCTCGTCAGCATGTCCTTGAGCGGCAACAGCGCGTTCATCAGCCCGTTGAGCGGGTTGCGCACCTCGTGGGCGAAGCCGGACGTGAGCAGACCGATGGCCGCCAGCCGCTCGTTCTCCGCGGCGCGCACCGCCGCCTCGCGCAGGCGCAGCTGGGTTTCGATGCGCGCCAGCAGCTCGTTCGGGCTGAAGGGCTTGCCCAGGTAGTCATTGGCCCCGGTGCCCAGGCCCTCCACCTTGGCCGTCACCTCCTGGCGCGCGGTGAGGAGGATGACGGGGATGTCCACCGTCTGCGGGTCATTGCGCAGGGCGGTCAGCATCTGCAGGCCGGACATGACGGGCATCATCACGTCCGACAGGATGAGGTCCGGCCGCTCGCGCAGCGCGCGCTGGCGCCCGTCGTCGCCGTTGATGGCCTCCATCACCCGGTAGTGCTGGGCCAGCAGCCGGGCGAGGAAGCTCCGAATCTCCGGGTCATCCTCCACCACCATGATGCGGGGCGACTCGGGCCCCGGCCCCGCGTGGTCCCTGGCCGGCGGAGGCGACGCGCCCAGGACATCCGGCCCCGTCGGCTCCAGCGAGGGGAAGGCCCCGGAGATGCGGCGCTCGCGCCGCACGGGCATGACGGCCTGACGGCGCTCGCGCAAGTCCTCGCGGATGTGCGCGGTGCCCTTGGGCAGCCGCACGTGGAAGACGGAGCCCTGCCCCAGCTCGCTCGTCACGGAGATGCCGCCGGCGTGCAGCTCCAGCGTCTCCTTCACCAGCGCCAGGCCGATGCCCGAGCCACCAAAGCGCCGGGTGCCGCTGTTATCCGCCTGGGAGAAGCGGTCGAAGATGACGGGAATGTCCTGCGGGGCGATGCCCTGGCCGGTGTCCTCCACCTCGACGTGCACCTCCAAGTCGTCCTCGCGCACGCGCACCGTCACCCCACCCTTCTGGGTGAACTTCAGCGCGTTGCCGAGCAGGTTCTGGAAGACGATGTCGATGCGCTCGTGGTCCACGTGGACGGGCGTCACCGTGGCGCCCTCCAGCCGCAGCGTCACGCCCTGCCGCTCCGCCATGGTGTGGAACGGCGGCACCACCGTGCTCAGGAAGCCGAACAGCTCCAGCGGCTGGTAGCGCAGCCGCGCCTTGCCCGACTCCAGCTGCGCCAGGTCCAGCAGGTTGTTGATGAGCCGCAGCAGGCGCTGCGCGCTGCGCTCCATGTTCGTCACCAGCGGAGGCACCTCCGATGGCAACGACTCCGCCTGCTTCGCCAGCGCCTCCAGCGTCAGCAGGATGAGCGTGAGCGGCGTTCGCAGCTCGTGGCTGACGTTGTCGAAGAACTCGCTCTTGAGCCGGTCCAGCTCCTGCTGCCGCGTGAGCGACGCCTCCAGCTTCGTATTGGCCTCGGACAGCTCCTGCGTCCGCTCGGCCACGCGGTCCTCGAGCGCCTTGTTGGCGGCGAAGATCTCCTCGTTGCGCCGCTGCAGGTCCTCCAGGGACGTCTGCAGGCCCTGGTGCTGCTCCGACAGCTTCTCGTCCTTGCGCAGCAGGGCCGCCCGCGTGTCCAGCCACGCCCCCGCCGCCACGCCCACCATGCCCAGGGAGGTGACCGCGAAGATGGGGGGCGCCAGGTTCAACGTGCCCGACACCAGGCCGGCCACCATGCCCGCCATGCCGCCCACGATGTAGCGCCACGCCAGGGGTGGCAGGCTCTGCCAGCGGATGTCGTACTCGCAGCAGTCCGCCCCATCCACCTGGCAGCGCAGCTCCTTCACCTCCGCCAGGGGCAGGTTCCAGATGGCGGGGAACGCGGACAGGTTGCCCTGGCGCGCGCGGCAGAAGTTGCGATCTCTTTCGCGGATGCGGCTGACGTAGCGCACCTGCACCCGCGAGTCGGTGAGCGTGTCGATGTGGAAGCCGCCCACGCGGTTGTACGTGTGGTCCAGCTCCAGCGCGCGCTCGTAGACGCTGCGCGGCGTGGCCAGCGCCTTCATCATGTAATAGAGGAAGCCCACCGCCTCCGGACTGGCGATGCTGCGCCCCGCCTTCGTCATGAAGTCCGGATCACCGGAGTCCTTGTCGAGCACGTCGAAGAGCCGCTCGGTGAACCCCACGGAGACGAAGTTGGTGAGCGTCTCCACGTACGCCAACGTCAGCGGCAGCGCCTCACGCTGCCACACTCGCACCAGTCGGTCCCGGCCGTAGGTCCGCTCGTAGTACAACATCACGCTGCGCAGCATCCGGACACTCAGCTCGGGTGTGTCGGGGGCTGACGGTGCGGAGGCCAGTTCCGCGGGGACGGTCAACGCTTCACTCCTTCGGTCGTCAACACCATCGCATATTTGAGGGTGTCGGCGTCGTCCAGGAGTGCGAGGAAGCGTTCACAGAAAGCGTCATAGGGGCCGGCGCCCCCGAAGAAGGGCTCGGCGAGCGGGCGCAGCGTCCGGAAGCGGATGACCCAGTCCTCGCGGAGCCGCGCGTCCACCGCGCCCGCCGCCACGTAGAACGGGGAGATGTGCACGCGCACGTCCACCAACCCGGCCTTGCGGAACAGGTGGAACAGCTTGCGGCCCGCGTGCAGGTCGAAGCGCGCCGCGCGCAGGGCGGCGAGCAGCTTCTGGCTCTCCTCCTGGAGGTCCTCCGGAAAGGGCCAGTTCCACAGCCCCACCCCGTCGATGTCCGCCACCACCACGCGCCCACCGGGGCGGACCACGCGCACCAGCTCCGCCAGCGCGGGGCCCGGCTCTCCCAGGTACTCGAAGACGTACTGGCACCAGACGTAGTCGAAGTGGTCGGCGGGCAGATGTGTCTCCGGCAGCGCGCCCTGACGCAGCTCCACGTTGGGCCTGCCCGCCAGCAGTCCCCGGGCCGCCGCCGGTGTGCGGCCTGCGGCTCGATACCCACCACGCGGCCGTGCGGCCCCACCACGTCCAGCATCTCCGAGGTGATGACGCCGGGACCACAGCCCACATCGAGTGCGGCGTCCCCGGGCCTCAGGCCGGTGAGCCTCAGCCGCTCCGCGTAGGAGGTGGCGCTCGCCTGCGCTTGCAGGCGGTGCACCTCCTGGGCCGACTCCATCAGGTAGGTCATGCCGCGATGTCCTTGTCATCCACCCGGCTCCCACCCCGGCCATGGGCCGCCAGCCGCTCGAAGACGGCGAGCAGGTAGGCATTCCAGTCACGCACGAGCCGGCGGTGGGCCGTGAACTCCATCACCTTGCCCAGGTTGTGGAAACCGAGTGCCTCCAGGGCGGGCAGGTCCGCGTCCGAGGCCAGGCACTCCGCGGTGGAGCGGCCGCGCCGGGCCGAGTTCGCCACCGCGTGTGTCACCAGCGCCTGGCGCACGGCATCCGCTTCCCGTGCATCCGGCTCCACGATGACGAGCGAGAAGGCGTTGTACCACTCCGCCCAGAAGAGACCGGGCGACGAGTCCTCCATGAGGACGAACCCCTGGGGCCCGTCCTTGCCCTCGACCATGGCGATGCTGCGCGAGCGCCGCAGCCGCGCGTCCGAGTAGCGCCCGCCCAGCGTCCCCATGGTCATCTCGCCCTCCACCAGTCCGAGCTGCGCAGCCGCACCACGTCCTGCGTCTCCCGCAGGTGCTGCTCCAGCCAGCGCAGGTCGGACGTCTCCGCGGGGCGCACGCGCAAATCGCTCCGAGGCGGCGGCAACGCGGCGTCCACGGGGAGCCGGCACGGCGTGAAGGCATGCAGGCAGCTCAGGCCCGGGCGCTCCAACCGGCTGGCGATGGCGCCGTAGATTCGCGACGTCCACCGGTTGCGGCAGCGCCACAGCGCGCGCAGGTACTCCACGTCGTCCAGGCTCTCCGCGTAGTCGGCCGCGAGCGCCACCAGTTCCTGGGAGATGGATTCGTGCCGGTGGTAGCCCGGCCGCACCACCAGGTGCTGCGACAGCCAGGTGCGCGAGTAGATGCGCAGCCCGGAGATGTGGCCGTAGAGCCGGCCCTCGCGCTGATAGACGATGGCCTTGGACAGGCCGTGGATGCCGTTGCCCAGCCGCTGGTGCGCGTCCACCAGCGGCTCGGGCGTCGCCGTCTCGTGAAAGGGGTAGTCGGGAAAGCGGACGTCCGCGGATCGGAACAGGTCCCACACGTCGGAGAAGGGCAGCTCGGACGCATCACGCGCATCGGGACACCGCGCCTTGATGAAGGCGTCCAGGATGGCGGCGCGGGCCTCCGGCGCCAGCTCCAGGATGCGCAGGCCGCAGCGGCGCGGGCGGCCCATGCTGGCGCCCTCCTCCGACACCGTGAGCTGCCCGGTGTCCTGCACCTGGGCGCGGCAGCGCGAGCGCGTGCCGTCTGGCAGCTGCAGCATCACGTCGTCCAGCACCAGCCCCGGCGGGAAGGCCTCCCGGCCCGCATCGAAGGGAAAGGCGAAGCCGCCGGTGTGCAGGTCCAACAGCGGGCGGACGATGGCCTCCCCCGTCAGCGGCGAATTGAAGGACACCGCGAAGGGCCGCTCTGCGGAGGAGCGGAAGCGCAGGCTGTTGCGGCGGTGGTGCAGGCTCAGCGTGCGCGGCAGGGCCACCTCCACCTGGTTCGGCTCCGAGGCCAGCACCGCCGTGGTGCCCACATGGCACACGCCGCCGAAGTCCAGGCACAGCCGCACCACGTCTCCTGGATGGAAGAGCGTGCCCGGCTGGGACTGCTCGCGCAGCACCAGGCGGGACTCCTCCGGCAGCACCTCGGCGCGGGAGAAGTCCACCAACCGGTTGCCTTCGTGCGTGCGCAGCCCAAAGCCCACCCCCGCGCGCACGGCGCGGCGCAGCAGGCCGCGGATGCGCACCGAGTCGTTGAGCAGCGGCGCGGCGGAAGAGCGCGCGTGCTCCACGGGGCGCTCCAGCGACACGCCCAGGTGGAAGCCCTGGCCTTCGTGCGCGCGCAGCGGGCGCACCATGCGCACCGTGGCATGGCCGGCGCGCAGCACCAGCGTGTCGCCGCGCAGCACCTGGAGCCCTTCCAGCTCCGTGCCCGGCGTGAGCCGCTCGATGCGCACGCTGGACTCCAGGCGCAGGCCCAGTCCCCCGTGGCCACGTCGAGAAGCCGCGCGCGGAACGTCGTGCCATCCGCCGTGAAGCAGGCCTCCAGGACGCCGTGCGGCTCGCGGCGTTCGGACTCGCGCAGCTCCAGCAACTCCTGGACGGCGCGGCGCAGCGCCGGGCTGGGGTCATCCTCCAGCGTGAAGAACATGTGCCCCGCGGCGGCCACGTCCACCAGGCTGTGGTGGGCCTGCGCATTGTCCCTGGGGCAGAGCACCGCGCGGATGGAGCGCGGGGTGTAGCGCTCCAGATCCTTCAACAACCGGGGAAAAATGTCCGGATGCGTCAACACCAGCGCGGGAGCGGTTTTCGTGAGGAATTCGACCGCCTCCTGCCGGTTGGAGGCCTCGAGCACTTCGTAGCCATCCAGCAAGGCGCGGAGCCGTCCACGACGCTCCGCCTCCGGATGCACGACCAGCACTGCGCGCGTCGTCACGGTCATATGTCCTCCTCCACCGGGTCAGAGCCGCCTGCCCCCGGATGAACCACTTCACGGGTCGGAATGTGACCGCCAGCCTCCACCGCCCCGCCGGAGCTTCCGACGGCGACCCCTCACATTCCCCCCGTGGTTCGAAGTTCCCAGATGCAATGGCCGAACCGCATGCGCGGCGTCCGGCCCGGCTCGCCATCTTACCGGACCTCATGGGGAAGGGAGTGCCCCAGCATGAGGACAGGGCGGATGTTGGAAAAGGGCCGCCCGCTTGATTCGCGGCCACCCGGGCATCAGCAAAGTGGGGCAAACCGCACCCTGGCCGGCACTTCAAGTCCCGGTTAAAGGTGGGACTCGGGAGGTGCCATGCGCGCCGAAGTCGACTACGCGAAGGAAATCCAGGAGTTCAAGCGTTCCATGAACGCAGTCATCCTGGCGCACTATTACCAGGAGAGCGAAGTTCAGGACCTCGCGGACTTCGTGGGAGACAGCCTCGCGCTGGCGCAAGCCGCGGCGAACACGAAGGCAGACGTCATCGTCTTCTGCGGCGTCCATTTCATGGCGGAGACGGCGAAGATTCTCAATCCGTCCCGGCAGGTGCTGCTGCCGGACCTCAAGGCCGGCTGTTCGCTGTCGGACCGGTGCCCGCCGGGAGCCTTCAAGGCGTTCAAGGACAAACACCCGAACGCCTTCGTGGTGAGCTACGTCAACAGCTCCGCCGCGGTGAAGGCCATGAGCGACGTCATCTGCACGTCGTCCAACGCGGTGAAAATCGTGAACCAGGTGCCGAAGGACCGGCAGATTCTCTTCGCGCCGGACCAGCACCTGGGCCGCTACGTGATGAAACAGACGGGCCGCGACATGGTGCTGTGGCCGGGCAGCTGCATCGTCCACGAAATCTTCAGCGAGAAGAAACTGGTGCAGCTGAAGGTGGAGTACCCGGAGGCGGAAGTGGTGGCCCACCCCGAGTGTGAGCAGGCGGTGCTGCGCCACGCGGACTTCATCGGCTCCACCAAGGCGATTCTGGATTACGCGGTGCGTAGTCCGAAGCAGCAGTTCATCGTGGTGACGGAGGCGGGCATCATCCACCAGATGAAGCGGGCCGCGCCGAACAAGACGTTCATTCCCGCGCCGCCGGACAACGGCTGCGCGTGCAATGAGTGCCCGTACATGCGGCTGAACACGCTGGAGAAACTCTGGCGGTGCATGAAGGAGCGCACGCCCGAACTGACCATGCCCGAAGACCTGCGCGAGGGTGCTCGCGCGCCGCTGCAACGCATGCTGGACTGGTCTCAGTAGTCTGCGGATGAACGGCAGCAGCGGACATTTGCCAACTCGCGTCTTGCACCCCGCGAAGCACAATGCGATGGAGCCACCGTGGCCTTCCGATTCCTCGCAGTCCCCGCGCACCGACTGGTGAACTTCCCCCAGACGTTGCCGGACGATGAGCGCCTCGAGCCGGAGCTGCCTCCGGTCCATGAGGCGGTGGAGCGCGCGCTCACCGGCGCTGAATTCCGAGACATGCGAGCCAAGGACAGGCTGCGCACCCTGCTACAGGGGGACCGCCCCCCGTCGCTGGGCGCGCCCGAGACGGGCTTCGGCCCGTCCGCCATCTTCGCGCATCCTCCCCAGGACCTCCCGGCGCTGCTGCGGCTGGCGGACGAGCTGGAGAACCTGGCGCGCCGCGAGGCGGGTGAGCGCGCCCTGGTGTGGAAGTGCGGAGATTGCGGCGCCCGGTACGCGGTGCCGGTGGCCCTGGTGCGCCGGTGTCCATCCGCTGCGAGCGCTGCGGCACGCCGGTGGAGCTGGCGGCCACGCGCAGCCTGGGTGAGGAGTCCCTCATCGACCCGTTCCTGGGCGCGGTGAATCACAGCCGCAAGGAGCTGGCCGCCTTCTTCCGCGAGGCCATGGCCCGCGGCTGGCCGGTGCTGGTGGCCGAGGACAAGCGCGTGCCACGCACGCAGCCCTCGGCCTGACGGCGTCCGGCGGAAAACGGGTTCTCGCGCCGCACGGGGGACGGTAGCCTTGCCGGCCCCATGCGGCGCGCGCTCGTTCCTCTCCTGCGATGTCCCCGGTGCCGGCGTGGCGCCCTCCAGCCGGAGGTAGACGCCCCGGTGCTCTTCTTCGGCCCGCTGCGCTGCCGGCGTGCGGCGCCAGCCACCCGGTGGCCGAGGGCGTCGCCGACCTGGTGGTGGACCCCGCCGCGTCCGGCCCACTGCAACGTGGCATGGAGCAGCGCTGGGTGGCGCGCTCCTATGAGCGCTACATGCGCCCCGTGCTCCAGCGCGCCCTCACCCGCCAGCCGCTGGATGGCGACAGCGAGTTCGTCCTCTACCGCAGCCTCCTGGGCAAACCCGAAGGCACCGTGTTGGACGTGGGCTGCGGCACGGGGCTGCTCGCGCGGCGGCTGGCCCATGAGCCCGACGCACCGCCCGTGGCCGCGCTCGACGTGTCCCGCGCCATGCTGGAAGAGGGCGTGGCCCAGGTGCGCGAGGCCGGCGTCGCCGTGGACTTCCTGCGCGCCGAAGCCCCCTACCTCCCCTTCCACGACGGTGTGCTGGGCGCGGTGTTGATGAGTGACGCGCTGCCCTTCGTCGCGGACCTGCCCCGGATGATGATGGAGGTCCACCGCGTGCTACGGCCCGGAGGCCGCTGGGTGGCCAGTACCTACGCTTCGCCGGGAGCGCCTCGGGCGCTGCTCCACCGCGGCGTCGGCCTGCATCCACGCGGGGAGGCCGAATTGCGCCGGGAGGCCGCGGCGGCGGGCTTCGTGCGCTTCGAGCGCGTGTCCCTGCCGTCGCTGCTGGTGGTGAAGGCGGAGAAGGGCTCCGCCCAGACGCCTAGATGAAGATGCCCGCGGACGCGTCGTAGCGCGCCTCGTCGAGCTGCAGGTTCGCGGGCTGGCCGCGCAGCGCGTCCATCACCTGACGCTTGGGCTTCTTGCACTTGCTGCAGTCGCACGAGCCCTTCTTGCACGTGCAGTCCGCCTTGCTGCCGCACTGGCACTTGGCGGCCATGAGCGAGTCCAGCACCTCCAACGGGCGCTCCACGCCGCTGGTAGAGGGCTCGGCAGCCTTCGGCGTGGCCTCCGCGGCCTTCGCTTCCGGGGCCGGACGCCGGTGGGCCTCGCAGGCCTCCGCCGCGCCCGGTGCCAGGAGCAGGCCGCTCGCCATCAGCCCTCCGGCCACCCACATTCCGATGCGCGTCATGTTGCTCTCCTCGGGGCACTCCAGGCGCCCCTGCTCAAACGGCGCCTATACCGCAGCCCTCCCCGACTGCCAAGGCCGACAGCCATACCTTTGTCTACCTGGAAAACAGGCGCTGGCCGGGTTGCAAGGACGGCTCGCCGTGCAGGGAGGCGCCGCGTACAGTCCGCGCCGTCCGTGACGCCCCGACACTCCCGCCTCGTCCATGCCGCCGCGCTCGTCCTGGGGGTGCTCCCCCTGTGGGTGTCGCGCCACCTGCCCCTGGTGGACCTGCCCCAGCACCTGTACCTCATCTCCGTCCTGCACCGGCTGGATGACCCCACCACGCTGTACCCGCAGCTGTTCGCCGCGCGTCACGCGCTGACGCCGTACCTGGGCTACTACTACCTGGTCAGCGGCCTCAACTGGCTGCTGCCGCTGGAGATGGCCAACCGCGTCTTCCTCTCCGCCTACGTGGTGGGCCTGCCGCTCAGCCTCGGATTCCTGCTGCGCAGCCTGGGCCGGCCCACCTGGCCCGCCCTGCTGGCGCTGCCCTTCGCCTACGGCGACAGCTTCAACTGGGGCTTCATCAACTACTGCGCCGCGCTGCCGCTGACGTTGCTGTGCTGCGGCCTCTTCGTGCGGACGCTGGAGGACACGCCTCGCCGCCGGACGTGGGGCATCGGGTTGGCGGTGTGCCTGGTGGCGGTGCTCCTCTTCCACGTGCAGGCCTTCGGCTTCCTCGCCTTCGGGCTGCCCTTGCTGCTGCTCACCACGCGCGTGCCCGAGGACGCACAGGCCCGGGGGCTCGCCGCGCGGCTGCGGCCTCGCGTGCCCGCGCTGCTGGGGGTGGTGCCCGGCGTCGCGCTGTTCCTCGGCTGGGTGGTGCTTCGCTTCGGCGAGCCCGCGGACATCCAGCCCGGGGTGCCCTGGAAGGCGTGGGGGCCCACGTTCTCTCCACAGAACCTGGCGTGGAAGGGCTTCGAGCAGAACCGCGCCGAGTTCTTCCAGGTGCTCGCCAACACCTTCCGGGATGGCTCGGACCGGTGGGCCCTGTACGCCGTCGGCGTGGTGGCGGTAGCGGGCTGGGTCGCGGGGCTGCTGCGGCCGGAGCGCTCCGCCACCCAGGGCCTGGTGGCGCGCTCGCGGCTGATGGGGCTGGGCCTGCTGGCCCTGGCGCTCTACTTTCTGCTGCCCTTCGACATCCGCGGTTACGTCTACTACCTCAACACGCGCTACGCGCACCGCCGCTGCCCTCCTGGTGGCCACCGTCCCGGCGGCCATTCCCGCGTGGCGCAGGCCCCTGCGCGTCGCCGCCCTGGCGTGCGCACTGGTGCTGGCCTTCGTCATGGCGCGCGGCTACCGCGCCTTCTCTCGAGAGGCGCAGGCCGAATGGGGGCCGCTGGTGGCCGCCACCGCCCCACGCCCCCGTGTCATGGGGTTGATGTTCGACCCCAGCTCCCGGGTGGTGCGACAGCCCGTCTTCATCCACAGCGCGGCGGTGCTGGCCCGGGCGCGCGGTGGCGTGCCCAACTTCACCTTCGCGTCCACGCCGCACTCCCCGCTGCGCTACACCGGCGAGGAGCCCCCACCTTCCCCTCCGAGTGGCGGCCGCAGCAGATGGACTACGAGCGGCAGGGCGTCTGGTACGACCACTTCCTCGTACGCGGTGCGTCACCGTCGCGAGTGTTCGGTCCGCGGCTCCCATCCGAGCTGGCCGTGGTGGCGGAGCCGGGCAAGAGCGCGCTGGTGCGCCGGCGCTGAGTCCTCCGCCGCTCGCGGCACTGTGACCTGGTGGGCGCAATCCCCGCGCGGGGCATGCCCCGGGGCGGGCGCCGTGCAGTAGAAGGTCCGGTATGAGTTCCTCCTCTTCGGACCCTCGCTCCCTGCTGGATGCCTTGCGCTCCGGCGCGCCGCTGCCCGCCTTTCCCGCCGAAGCGGTGGAGTCCGCCCGCGCCCTGGCGCGCGACGTGTCCCAGGCCGCCCTCGCCCGCGTGGAGGCCCTTCCGGAGCCCCTGGCCCTGGCCGTGCTCGAGGCTGCTGTGTCGGACGGGCACACCGTCCTGCCGGAGGCCCTGGCGTCCTCGTCGGTGAAGCCCCTGGTCAAGGCCGCGAAGAAGGCGCTGTACCAGCTTCGCTCGCGCGGCGTCGCCGTGGCCGGGCCCGCGCGTGCCGCCCCGGCCGAGCCGCCCCCGCCGCCGCCCCCGAGGCCCTCAACGCGCTCGCCAGCGCCGTCACCGGTGACGGCGAGCGAGCGCTCGTGCTGGCACGGGTGCTGCGCGGCGCGGGCGTGGAGGTGGTGCAGATGCAGCTGTCCGACGAGCGCGGCGTGGTAGCGCTCCAGTTGGGCGACAGGAATCGCGCCACCTGGCGGAAGCTGGTGAAGGACGGGCTGGCCCATGGCGGCATCGTGGAGCTGCCACCAGAGGAAGCCGCGGCCCTGCTGGCCGAGGCCGCCGGCACCAACCTGCGCACCCGCACGCCCTTCCCCAAAGGACTGGACGTGGTGCTGCGCCACTTTGGCGTCCAGCCACAGCAGTCGCCCACCGAGCTGCCGCTGCCCGAGCCCGAGGACCTCCGCCGCGCGCAGGAAGCCGACGTCCTCCACGACACCGTGGAGCTGGCTTCGTGGCTGCCTCCGGAGCCCGACATGCGGGTCCTGGTGCAGAAGATGGACGAAGTGGTGCAAAGCCCCCTGTCGCTGAGCGACGTGCAGCGTCAGGAGCAGCTCCAGGCGGCAGTGCTCGGCGTGGCCCGGGACTTCTTCACCCCCGAGGTGCGCCAGCGCTACGCGCTGCGGCTGTGGCGGATGGCGGACTACTTCGAGCGGAGCAGCCGCCCACGCGAGGCGGACATCGCCCGGGCCGAGGCCCGCCGGCTCTTCCATGGAGCCCAGGAGCCCTTCTCCCGCTTCGCCGAGCGGCTCTTCGAGAAGGTGCTGGCCCTGGTCGCCGCCGCCGGGGCGCGGGCCGGTGCTCGGCCCGGCGCGGACACCGGCCCCGCGGAGGCCGCGCCTGCCCCCACGCTGGAGCGGCGCAGCCCCGGCGGGCTCATCATCCCCTGAGCACAGGGGACCTACGCACGGCCACTCAGGCCGGCGTCACGCGGGCACGCAGGAGCAGGTCCAGATTCTCTCGCTCCCACGCGAGGGCGCGGGCGTAGTCGTGGAACTGCTTCTCGTGCTCCATCAGCTCGGGCGGGTGGATGCAGCGCCGCCCGTCATCGCCCTTCCGCGTCCGGTACACGTGGTGGAGCATCTCGTGGAAGACAATCCACTCCACGAAGTAGCGAGGCACCACCGGCTGGTCCAGCGCCGGGTGGATGCGGATGACCTTCGAGTCCGCGGAGTAGGAGCCCATCTTGATGCTCTTGCGAGGCCCCTTCACCCGCGGCGCCGGGCCGTAGGTGATGGCCGCGTCGATGCGGCCTTCGAAGTAGCGCTCGTTCAGCCGGGCGTAGATGCGCTCCAAATCGTGGTGCTGCCCCACGGGCTCGAGCCGGATGCGCTTGCGCATCTGCGCCGGAGACAGGCGCCGGATGTAGACGCGGTTGCGCTCGATGAACTTGTCCAGCAGCACGCTGGCGTCCGGGTCACCCTTGCGCACGAAGCTGGCGAGCGCCTGCACCACGTCGTCCGGAGCGACCAGGAACATGTGGTGCAGCCGAAGCCGCCACATGGCCCGCTGGCGTTGGAACGTCAGCATGGTGTGCGTGTTGTCGTGAATCTCCAACGCCACCTTCGCGCGCAGGCGCGTGCGCAGCCGGCGTTCGAGCACGCGACGCCAGACCTTCAAGAGCCTGTTGGGCTCGGGGACGAGGGGAACCTGCCGGGCCACCCGGCCGGCCGTGTAACTCCGCTTCCTGATTACGTTTTTCTGACTCTTCGGGCGCGCCATAAGGGTTCCGGATTCTACGGACCCGTCTGACATGTGTAAACGCGCTCGGGAAGGCGAAAGCCCTGGAATTCCAACGACTTAAGGCCACTCAAGCCCACCAGGGCCCACTTGTCCGCCGCTGGGGCAGGATGCCGCATACGCTTCAAACGCCCGATGTCACTGGCGTCGCTTCTTGCATGGAATCTGCAGGACGAGCGGCCCCTCGCTCGCCGGCTCTATGAGGTAGGGTTTTGTACCCTTCGGCTTCCGACGCCCCGGGCACTGGTAGCTCACCCGGATGGGGCCCGCGGGCAGCGAGACCAGGGTGTTGATGGGGAGGCGCTCGCCCCCCTCGCGCCGCAGCACCGTACGGGCGGGGGCATCGAAGCGGACGCTCACCCGAGAGACTTCAGCGGTGGCCGCGAGCGGCGCGTCCGCGTTGGCCTCAGGGGACGCTGTTGCTCGCGGCTCCGGAGGCTTCGCCGATTCAGTCGGCGCCGTCGCTTCCGGGCGTCCGTCGTCTTGCGCCACGGGGGGCGTGTTCGTGAGTGTGGCGGCAGGCAGCGCCTGTCCCGTGGCGGGCCGGACGACGGGTGACGCCGTTCCCCGCGGGTCCAGCGCGCCGACCGACAAGTCCTGAGGCTGCCTCGCCGATGCTCCGTGCGCGCCGCCCCAGAACCACCACGTCAGGCCCATGCCCAGGGCGAGGAGCCCCACGACGCACGCGACCACCAGCGCCACCGGACGCTTGCGCTCGGGCGGCATGGCCCGCGTGTCGGCGGTGAACTCGCCCGAGTCCCCGCCATAGCCCATGGTGGACTCGTCATCGTCCGGATCATCCCGGAGCGTGGGCCGAGGGTCGGTGTACTCCAGCGAGGACTGGCTCAGGTCGGCATGGAGGAAGTCTTCGTCGTCCTCCTCCTTGTGCCGGCCGCCTCGGGACGGCGGCGGGCTCCTCGGTGGCTGCGGCCGCTGATTCACCGTGGCGGGAGTCAGGGAGACGGACTGGGAGAGCTCCAGGTCCAGCGAGAGTGCGCGACGCGGAGGCACCGGCGTGATGGACACGGAAGGAGCCGCGTCCTCCTCCGGCGGAGGGGGCCGGCGCGAGGCCGCCACGTGGGAGGGAGACGACGGGCCGGGGCGACGCGTGCGGGACGGCTCCGCCACGCGCGCGGGAGGAGGCGCCATGTGCGGCGAGGAGCGGCGAGCCGGAGCCGGCGGTGTCGAGGCAGGACGGGATGGAATGTCTCTGGGCCGACTCCGCTGCGGCACGGTGGACTCTCCGTCGCCGATGTCCAGGTCCTCCACCACCGGCGCCGTGGCCCGGTACCCCACGGGCGAGGTGGCGACGGCGGTGGACATCTCCGAATCCTCGTCGTCGTCCTCCGCCTGGAGGGCAGGCAGATCACGCGGGCGCGCCATCAACGTGGCGGGCTCCGGCTCGTCACCGGAGAAGGACACCGGCACCGAGTCCCTGGAGGCGCGGCGAGGCGTGGGCCGAGCGGTGAGGCCGGGCGTGAGCTGCGCGCTGGGCACCGAGGCCAGGTCGGACTCGGGCGTGGTCGAGGACAGGGTGGGGGCGGTGGACTCCAGCACGGACGGGCGCCGCGGCGGCTCGGCGTCCTGGGAGAGCCGAGCGCCCTGCAGTGGCACGGTGGCTTCACGCCGGCCGGGGCCCTTGGCCTCGGGGATGTGGAGGATGGTGCGCTCCTCCTCCTCGCCCAGCAGCCGGCCGATGTACTCCGACACGTCCAGGCTCTGCCGGAGGGTGCCGGAGGCGAGGAAGGCCTCCAGCGCGTCGTGCACCTCCGACGCGCGCTGGTAGCGCAGGGCGCGGTCCTTGGTGAGGCAGCGCATGACGATGCGCGAGAGCGCTGGCGGGTAATCGTCGCGAAGCAGGTGCGGCGGCGACGGGTCCTCGTAGCGGATGGCGTAGAGGATGCCCTCCGTCGTCGGCTTGGCGAAGGGCTGCCGGCCGGTGGTGATTTCGTACAGCATGGTGCCCAGCGCGAAGATGTCCGCGCGGTGGTCCAGCCGCTCCTGCGACACCTGCTCCGGCGCCAGGTAGAGGAACTTGCCCTTGATGACGCCCGGCTTGCTGCGTTCCATGAACGCGCCCGCCTTGGCGATGCCGAAGTCGACCAGCTTGACGCGCCCGTCGTAGCCAATCATCACGTTCTGCGGGCTGACGTCGCGGTGGATCAACTCCAGCGGGCGCCCATCCACGCCGCGGCTGTGGTGCGCGTAGTCCAGGCCGGCGGCCACCTGCGCGCAGATGCGCGCGGCCACGCCATAGGGCACCGTGGCGCCGAACTTGGACTCCTCGGCCATGACGCGCCGCAGGTCCACGCCCTCCACGTACTCCATGGCGATGAAGATGTTGTCGCCCTCCTTCCCCAGCTCGTGCACCTGCACGATGTTGGGGTGGTGGAGCTGCGCGGCGATGCGCGCCTCGTCCAGGAACATCTGGACGAACTCGGGCTCCTCCGAGAGGTACGGGAGGATGCGCTTGAGCACCACCAGTTCGGGGTCCGGCGGCCGCTGGGACAGGAACAGCTCCGCCATGCCTCCCACGGCGAGCCGCTTGATCAGCAGGTAGTTACCGAACGGAATGGCCGTCTGGGGCGAGCTCACGAAGAAAGGCCGTCTGTCTGAAGGTGAATGGACTGGACTTTTCCGGAGCTTACCCACAATCACCGGCTCCTGGGAGCCAGGGACCCGCATCGGTGGGTTCCGGACACCCACCCCGCCTTCCGGGCCCAAAAAGAAGCCGCCCCTCCCCGGGTGGGCGAGGGGCGGCCGAATCAACCGACGAGGGGCACGCCCTCGTCGCGGGCCCTTACTCCGTCTGGGCGCCGGGGGCGGCCGGACGAAGCGTCTCGGGCTCCGTGACCACACCCTGCAGGTCGTCACAACCCTCGGGGTAGAGCACCGTCGTCCACGTGTTCGTCGTGCCGGGAATCACGCCCGCGTCGTTGAAGCAGCTGAACGTGCTGGTGCCACCGTCCATGCAGGGCGCGTGGGTGAAGGTGTCCCACACGCCGCGGATGCCGTCCGGGAAGGTCACGGAGCCACCGTCGTTCACCATCATCCGGTAATCGCAGCGCTGCGTGCCACCATCGGTCGTCGTACCGAAGGTGCTGTTGTTGTTCACGAGCACGCCGCCGGAGACCTCAAAGCCGAAGTGCACGGTGTCTTCACCGCCATCGGGAGTGGCGAGCCGCTTCAGGGCCATGGGGTTGGCGTCCGTGAGCGTCAGCGGTCCCTGGATGTGGACGCGAGCGCCCGCGTGGTCCAGGTTGGGCCGGCCAGAGCCACCATCCGAGTTGCCGAAGCCGTTGTCGATGCTGACCACGATGTCGTTGGGCGGCGTCATCGTGCCCGTCTTGGTGATGACCATCGGGGTGGCTTCGCCGGCGCCGCGGAAGTCGAAGTTGTTCTTCAGGACCTTGCGGTAGCCCTCGCGGTCCCGGAAGCGGCTGTTGTTCTGGACGTAGCCCTGGATGGTCACGACGTCGCCCTTCGCAGGCACGTACGTGGTCGGAGGATCCGTCCGGTACTTCTGGACGAAGATGCCGTCCTGGGCGTTGTTCGGATCAGCCACCCAGAAGTCCGCCGAAACGCCCTTGTCGTTCGAAGAG
Organism: Myxococcus sp. MxC21-1; assembly: GCF_032612255.1. Lineage (NCBI taxonomy): Bacteria > Pseudomonadati > Myxococcota > Myxococcia > Myxococcales > Myxococcaceae > Myxococcus > Myxococcus sp. MxC21-1. Next base: position 2,906,417 of record NZ_CP123278.1, on the reverse strand, counting down.
ACATAGGCCACCGTCGTGACGACGACGCCCTCCAGGATGATTTGCGGACGGTCGTCCAGGAGGCGCGCCTCGCGGATGGTCACCGTCTGGACGCCCGCGTCACCCGTGCCCGCGTCGCCCGTGCCCGCGTCACCCGTCCCGGAGTCCGGGCTACAGGTGCCGATGCAGCCCGCATCCGCCTGAGGCGGATCCGTATCGTCGTCACGGCCAGAACAGCCAGCCATGGATGCCATCGTCGCCGCGGTCACCAGCGCCGCCGCGCCTAGCGTCTTGCGCAGTTGCATTTCGAGAATCTCCATTCGTTCCGGCGCCGCGGTTCGTGAACACCGACGCCTGTCGGCCAGGGGGTTGGCGCCTTATACCGGTGCCGCGAGGGGGGCGGCAAGGAAGCCTCCTTGTTGGAGGTGTCGGTCTGGTGAAATCGCGACCCTCCCTGTTGCGCCGAGTGAACGATTCCTGCGACCACGTGTCTGTCGTGAAATCCAGACTGCCGTGATGCACCGTGCGTGTTCGCGAGCCAGCGCGTGGCGCTCACGTCAGCGCTCATCGCGGGCTTGAAGGTCCATGCGGCCGGATTCCCGTCCGGCGATGGGAACACCGCCACCCTCGCCTCATGGCCTGGCTTGCGCCGCACGCGGCATGCCACCATGGAATGCGTCCTGCACTCGTTCACTTCATGACCTCCAAAACGTGTCTCACCGCCCTGCTTGGCTTCGGCGTCCTGACGGCCTGCATCAATGTCCCCGACGTCGTCGAGCCACCGGGACTCCCGGACAGCGGGACGCCCTATGTCAGGCTCCAACTCGCCGGGGGCGCGACCCATGTTCGCGGCACGGTCACCGTCCACATCGAAACCAACGGCGAGTCGCCCGACGACGTCGAGCTCCTGCTCGATGGCGCATCCCTTGGGAACGTCACGGCCCCGACCGAATTCGCATGGGACACCTCGGCGCATACCGAAGGGCAACACTCCCTGACTGCCCGTGTCAGGCTCCAGAACGCGACGTGGCAGAGCGAGCCACTCGTCGTCACCATCGACCGGACACCGCCTACCATCGCCCTGAGAGCGCCGGCCGACGGGGAAGAGGACGTCAGCGCATCCCGCCCCATCCGGGTCGAGTTCTCCGAAGCGCTCCATCCCGACAGTCTCGCCGCATTGAGCGTCGAACTCCTCGTCAACGGTGAAAGCGTCGCCAGGACACTGAGCCTCTCCGAATCCCAGCGGACCCTGGAGATTCAAGCCGGCGTCGAGCTTCCGCTGCCCCGAGCTGTGGAGGTGAAGCTCACCGGTGTCCGGGACCTCGCGGGGAACCCAGTAGTAGAGCCTTCGGTGAGTTGGTCCTGGAACGTCCCTGCGTGGCTCCCTGTCGGTCCCCGCGACGGGCTCGTCATCGAAGAAGGTGCTGCGACCCTGTCACGGCTGGCGCTCAGGGGACACGCTCCGCAAGACGCGGTCGTTGCGTTCCAGGTCGACAACGGCGTGGGGGTACGTCGCTGGACGGGGCAGCGCTGGGAGCGACTGGGCTCCGTCCTGAAGCCCGCCAGCACCACCGCCGACCTCCGGTTCAGCAACGACGGCGAACCGGTCGTTGCCTTCTCCCACTTTTTCAAACGAGTGGACGAAGAACTCAACCCTGTCGACGTGGCCGAAACGGCCATCCATCGCTGGGCGGGCACCACGTGGGAACGCTTTGCACTGACCGCCAGCGACTGGGACACGGCGTGGCCTACGAACTGGCCCGAGCAGCGCGAAGCCCCCTCCTTCGCGTTCGACACAGCGGGGACACCCTTTCTCGCGCACGGAACTGGCGCCTACTCGGGATTCGGCTGCCAGGGTGACGTCCATCTCGCCGTCCAGACACAGAGCGACGGAAACTGGCTTCAAGTCGACAGCCCGTCTCGCGGCGCTCCAGAACAGTGCGGAATCGTCTCCACCCCCACCCTGTCGTTGAACAGCTCGCGGCTCCCGGTCGTCGCCTGGGCTGAAGTCATTCAAGATGGAGGTACGCCGACCCAGGACGCGCGCATCTTCGTCAAGCAACGCACGGCCGTAGGCTGGAACGCGTTGGGCGGAGCCATCAGGCACCACGCTGGTGGCACCTTCGCGTCTCAGCCCGTCTTGAAGGTATCGGCCGCGGACGTGCCTGTCCTCGCCTGGAAGGAATCCAATCCCAGCGGCTCTGGCACAACGGCGACGGACATCCACGTGCGTCAGTGGGAAGACCGCCAGTGGAAGGCACTGGGCGGCCCTCTCAGCGCAGCTCCCGGCAACACCCCCGCGGACAGCCCCGCGCTCGCATTGGACAGCGAGGGCACCCCGGTCATCGCCTGGATCGAAGAAGAGGGCACCGCCAGACGCGTGCACGTCCGGACGTGGACCGGCGACGCCTGGCTGCCGCTCGGCACTGCGCCCAGTGCGATTCCGGAGTCCAACGACGCCGCCACGGTGTCGCTCCAGTTGGATACGGACGGCACCCCCTGGGTGGCCTGGGACGCCAGCCCTGGCGGCGCCCCTGCACGAATCTTCGTCTACCGCTTCAACCGCTAGCCAGCCCCACGCCGCCAGTCGCTACACTGGCGGCATGGCATCCTCTCCCCTCCCCTTCCTCCGCGGCCTGCGGCCCACGCTGCACATCGCCCACCGTGGAGGCGCGGCCGTGGCGCCGGAGAACACACTGGCGGCCTTCCGGCAGGCCGTGGAGCGCTATCGCACGGACATGCTGGAGCTCGACCTCCACCTCACCCGGGACGGGGAGCTCGTCGTTGCCCATGACGTCACGTTGGAGCGCTGCACGGACGGCACGGGCCCGCTGGCCGCGCTCACGCTGGCCGAACTCCAGCGGCTGGACGCGGGCTTTCACTTCACGCCCGATGAAGGCCGCACCTTCCCGTTCCGGGGCCAGGGCGTGCGCATCCCCAGCTTCCGCGAACTGCTGCGCGCCTTCCCCAACCTGCGCCTCAACGTGGAGCTCAAGCCGGATGTCCCCGGCATCGAGGACACCTTCGCCCAGGTGCTTCAAGAGGAAGGCGCCCTGGAGCGGGTGTGCATGGGCAGCGAGCTGGACACCGTGGCCGAGCGGCTGGCGGAGCGTCTCCCTTCCGCCTGCCACTTCTATCCCCGCGATGCGCTCGCGGCCTTCGTCATCGCCCTGCGTGGCGGGGACACGCCGCCGGAGGACCCGCGCTACACCGTGCTCGACATGCCGCTCTACTTCGGTGAGGTCCGGCTGGTGGACACGGACTTCCTCCAGCAGTGCGCGGCCCGGGGCAAGTGGGTCAACGTCTGGACGGTGGATGACCCGAAGGAGATGCACCAGCTCCTGGCGGAAGGCGTCGGCGGCATCATGACCGACCGGCCGGACGTCCTGAGGCAGATCATGGACGACCCCTCGAAGCCGGGATAAGCCCCGGATTCATGCCTCGCACCACCGCTCGTACGCGCTCGAAGCCCGCCCAGGCCGCCCCCGCCCAGGAAGAGGCCCCCGCGACCACCCCGCGTCCCCGCAACACGATGCGCGTCAAGGTGCCCAAGGCGCGGCGCTTCGTGGCGCTGGCGGGCAACATCGGCGCGGGCAAGACGACGGCGGCGAAGATGATCAGCCAGGCCTTCGGCTACGAGCTGTTCGACGAGCCCGTCATCGACAACCGATTCCTGCGTGACTACTACGCGGACATGTCGCGGTGGTCCTTCACGCTCCAGCTCGAGTTCCTCATCCGGCGCGTCGAACACCACGAGCTCATCCATTCGTACCGCCGCAGCTGCGTGCAGGACCGCACCCTGTACGAGGACCCGGAAATCTTCGCCAAGTACCTCCACGGCCTGGGACACCTGACGAACGCGGAGCTGGACCTGTACTACGAGTACTTCCAGCGGCTGTCGCGCCACATCATCCGGCCCGACAAGGTCATCTGCTTCGAGGTCGGCAGCGTGGAGGTGCTCCTCCAGCGCATCCGCACCCGGGGACGCGAGGAGGAGAAGGGCATCCGCCACCAGTTCCTTCGGGGACTCAACGGCTACTACGCCAGCTTCCCCCTGGTGCTGCAGGAGAAGTACGGCGTGGACTGCCTCACCATGGATGTGTCGAAGCAGGACATCCGGCGAGGCCGGGGACGCGAGGAGTTCCTCGACCGCGTCTCCACCTTCCTGGCCTGAGCGCCGCGCCCGCGCCTGTCACCTGCGCGGACATTGTCTGGCCCATCGCGTTAGCGCTTGGGATATCCACCGGATGAACCGGCGCGGCCCGGCCGCAGGCTCCGTCCGACAACCCAAGGTGCGAGATGACCGACCTGAGCGCGAAGAATCCGAAGGACACGGAGGTGGTGATGACCCAGCTCATCCTGCCTCCGGACGCCAACAACCTGGATGCTGCCTTCGGCGGCAAGGTGATGCAGTGGATTGACATCTGTGGGGCCGTGGCCGCGCAGCGCCACTGCCGGCAGGTCGTGGTGACGGCCTCCATGGATGATTTGCACTTCCACGCCCCCATCAAGGTGGGCTGGATCGCGCTGCTGCACGGCCGGGTGCTGGCCGCCTTCCGCACCTCCATGGAGGTGGGCGTCACGGTGCACGCGGAGAACCCGCTCACCGGCGAGCGTCACCTCACCACCAGCGCGCTGCTGACCTTCGTGGCCATCGACAAGGACGGCCAGCGCGTGCCGGTGCCGCCCCTGCTGATGGAGACGGATGCGGACCGCATGGCCTTCCAGGAGGCCCAGACACGCCGGACGCTGCGACTGGCCCGGCAGAAGGAGAACCAGTCCTGGTTGAAGGTGATGACGCCCATCGCGGGTGCCTGACGCACGAAGGCCGGGCGGAGCATCCGCCCCGGCCCGGCCTTCCCGCCCGTGTCACGGGCGCTACCGCGGCGGTGCGGCTCAGGTCGTGAACGACGTGCCGCAGCCGCAGGAGGACTTCGCGTTCGGGTTGTTGAACTTGAAGCCCGAGCCGGTGATGGCGGAGACGTAGTCAATCTCCGTGCCCCCGAGGTACTGGCTGCTCATCGGGTCGGAAGCGATCTTCACGCCGTCCTGCTCCCAGACGGTGTCACCGGCCTTGGACTCCTTGACCAGGTTCAAGTCATAGCCCAGGCCGCTGCAGCCAGCGGGCACGACGCGGATGGAGAAGAAGTAGCCCTCGAAGCCTTGGGCCTTGATGACGCTCTTCACCTGCTGGATGGCGGCGTCCGTGAGGCGCACGGCCACCGGAGTGGCCTGGGAAGCCGGCGAGGCGGCGGGGGCGGCGGAAGTCGTGGGGGTGCTGTCCATATCCATGTCTCCTCTAGGGGACTTATAACGCCCGGGCCCGGAAAATCCATGGGCCCAGCCCCTGGGTTATATGCATCCGACATGGCTCGGACCTTCCAGACGCTGCTGGCCGGAGTGAAACAGGAGATTCGCGAGGTCTCCGTGGACGACGTGAAGCGGCTGCTGGACGCCCGGGCCTCCGTGCGGCTGCTGGACGTCCGGGAAGCGGACGAATACGCCGGTGGCCGGCTGCCCGGCGCCCTCCATATTCCCAGGGGTTATCTGGAGCTGCGCATCGAAAGCCAGGTCCAGCGGGACGAGGAGCTGGTCGTCTACTGCGCCGGAGGCACCCGCTCCGCCCTGGCCGCCAAGACGCTGAAGGAGCTGGGGTACGAGCGTGTGTCCTCCCTGGCCGGCGGCTACAACCGGTGGAGTGACGCCGCCCTGCCAGTGGAGAAGCCCTTCGTCCTCACCGCGGAGCAGAAGGAGCGCTACCGCCGCCACCTGAGCCTCCCCGAGGTAGGTGAGGCGGGCCAGGCCAAGCTGCTTCAAGCCCGCGTCCTGCTGCTGGGCGCTGGCGGACTGGGCTCACCGGCGGCGCTGTACCTCGCGGCCGCAGGCGTCGGAACACTGGGCATCGTCGACTCGGACGTGGTCGACCTGAGCAACCTCCAGCGGCAGGTCATCCACACCCGCGAGCGTCAGGGCCAGCCCAAGGTGGCCAGCGCCCGAGCCGCCATCGAGGCGCTCAATCCAGACGTGAAGGTGGTGGGCTTCGAGGAGCGCCTCACCTCGCACAACGTGTTGACGATTCTGGAGGGCTTCGACCTGGTGCTGGATGGCGGGGACAACTTCCCCACGCGCTATCTGCTCAATGACGCGTGCGTCATGCTCGGCAAGCCCAACGTCCACGGCTCCATCTTCCGCTTCGAGGGCCAGGTGACGTCCTTCGTCCCCGGCCAGGGCCCCTGCTACCGCTGCCTCTACCCCGCCCCGCCCCCGCCCGAACTGGCGCCCTCATGCGCGGAAGCCGGCGTCCTGGGCGTGCTGCCCGGACTCATCGGTCTGCTCCAGGCCACCGAGGCGCTCAAGCTCATCCTCGGCCAGGGGGAGCCCCTGGTGGGGCGACTGCTGACCTTCGACGCGCTGGGCACCCGCTTCCAGGAGCTCAAGCTGCGTCGGGACACACAGTGCCCCGTGTGCGCGCCGGGCGCGAAAGTGGAGCTCATCGACTACGAGCGCTTCTGCGCCGCCCCCACGCCCGCCTGAGGACGTCACGCCATGCCCATCCCCGAGATTACCCCCACCCGCCTCGCCGAGATGCTCGCCGGCCCCGCGGAGTCCCGCCCCGCGCTGCTCGACGTGCGTTTTCCCACGGAGAATGCGTGGGTGGCCCTGCCGGATTCGCTGCTGATTCCCCTGCCTGAATTGGAAGAGCGCGCGGATGAACTGGAAGCCCTGCGCGGCCGGCCCGTGGTGGTCTACTGCCACCATGGCGTGCGCAGCCTGGACGGCGCGGCCTACCTGATGTCGCTGGGCATCGACGCGGTGTCGCTGCGAGGCGGCATCGACCTGTACTCCCTGCAGGTGGACCCCAGCCTGCCCCGCTACTGACGGGGCAGCACGCCGCTAGCCCACGAAGGCGGACAAGTCTTCGGTCTGCTTGTTGATGAGGCCGGGCTTGATTTCGACCTCGAACATGAAGGGCTCCTTCAGGGGCCCGCCCTGCAGCTCCAGCTTGTGGCGGCCCTCCATGAGGTCGAGCTTCATGCCCTTGTTGCCCAGGTAGGTGCCCTGGTCCTGGCCATTGCGCTTCACGGAGATACCGCGCAGACCGTCCGGCTTCAGCGTCAGCTGGAGCTGGCCCCGGCGGAACTCGTAGGTGAAGGACTTGGCCTGACCGGGCTCACCGAAGGCGAGCGTGTCGACCTCCTCCTTGTAGATGCCCTGCTGCTCATTCACCAGGATGAGCGTGTCCTGGAGATGGACGCCCGTCGCATTGACGAGGGGGGTCTCCCCCAGCTCCGTCACCGGCTGCGGACTGCCGCAGCGTTCGGTGTGGCGCACCGAGACCTTCACCTTCTCGTTGGTGTTGACCGACAGCGTCACCGACTGCCCGTCGGAGGCGCGGCTGTTGAGCACCGAGAGGATGGGCTTGTGGAACACCACCCCCACGGCCACCAGCCCCACGATGAACCCGACGGTGGCGATGTTCCGCTTGGCCACACCCGCGCGAGCGCTCCGCGCGGACTTCTCCAGCGCCCGGTCCACCTCGGCGTCCTCGGCGCGCGAACGCGACAGGGCGACGCTCGACGTCCGCGAACGCGGCGGGGGCGACGGCATCTCCGCGCGGCTCGACGTGCGGCGGCGCGGCGAAGCCTCGGAGGGGTGGATGCCGGAATGCATCCCGGTCCGGCGGCGCGGAGGCGGCGCGGGCTCCGGCGGCGGAAGCATGGTCCGCTCGTCGTCCAGCTCCTCGTCCTCCATCCGGGTGCGCTCATCGACCGCCGCCATGCTCGCGCGCGAGCGGGACGGCGGCGGCCCCGGATCCTCCACGATGGGGGCGGCGCGCGTGGCGGAGCGGCGAGGCGGGGGCGGGTCGCCCACGCCGGTCCGGCTCAGGTCCGAACGAGAGCTCGTCCGCGCAATCTGCGTGGAGTTGGGGTTGGACGGACGGCGAAGCTCCGCGGACGTCCTGCTCCGGCGCGGCGGCGGGGCCTCCTCGATTCCGGACGGCGCATCCCACTCCCCCTGCTCATCGGGCTCCACCGCGGGCACCGCGGCCGAGGTGCGCCGGGGCCCCATGGACGTGCGGGAAGACGAGCCGCGCTGGCGCTCGCGAACCGAGGCCTCGCCCGGAGGCGCCTCCCAGTTCATGTCCGCGGCGGCGGAGGTGCGGCTGCGGCCACGCTCCTGCGGCGGCGGCGTGGGCGGCATGGGCGTGCCGGAGTTCGCGGAGTCCTCGCCCACGGGAACCACCTGGCCCTGGGCCTTCTCCTCGGCCAGACGGTCGGCGAAGAGCGTCTCCATCAGCTCGGAGATCTGCACCGAGCCGGCCACCCAGCGCTGCCCGACGAGAATCTCTTCCAGCGCCATCTGGAACTGGCGCGCGTCCCGGTAGCGGTCGTCCGAGTTCTTCGCGATGGCCCGCATCACCACCGGGTCCATCTCCTCCGGAACGTCCGCCACCTGGGAGGGCGCGGCGATGGCGCACTCCATGGCGGCCTGCAGCGTGGCCAGCTCCGAGTCGCGCTTCAACGGACGCACGCCCGTGAGCAGCTCGTAGAGCACCAGGCCGATGGCGAAGATGTCCGCGCGCCCGTCCAGCGGCTTGCCGGCGGCCTGCTCCGGCGCCATGTACGCGAACTTGCCCTTGATGGCGCCCGACTTCGTGAGCGACGCCTGATCCGCGGCCTTGGCGATGCCGAAGTCCACCAGCTTCACCGAGCCATCGAAGCTGATCAGGATGTTCTGCGGCGAGATGTCGCGGTGCACCACGCGCAGGGGCCGGCCCGCGTCATCCGTGCGGCTGTGGGCGTAGTGCAGGCCCTCACAGGCGGCGGCGACGATGCGAATAGCCAGCGGCCGCGCCACCCACTGCCCCGTGCTGGCGGCCTTGCGCATCACCCGGCCCAGGTCCTCGCCGTGGATGAACTCCATGGCGATGTAATAGGTGCCGTTGGCCTCGCCGAACTCGTAGACCTGGGCGATGTTCGGATGATTGAAGCGCGCCGCAATCAGCGCCTCGTTCCGGAACATCTCCACGAACTCACGGTCCTCCGCGAGGTGCGGGAGGATGCGCTTCACCACGAGGTTCTTGTGGAACCCCTCGATGCCCGTCTGGCGCGCCAGCCAGACCTCGGCCATGCCGCCCGTGGCGAGCTTCTTAAGAAGCTGATATTTCCCGAATGATTGAGGGTTCATCCCGGGACATTGCCGGCGGGGAGCAGGCTCAGGTGGAATGCAGCAGGGCAGCGCATCTTAGAGGACAGGCACTTCGGAGGCAAAGGCACCCCGGATTCAAATCCGGATGGGCACTGATCGCCAGCCTCCTCATTGCAACTACCACGGTTGCGGCTCCCGCGAACGATCAGATTCGTGTCGAACGCCGTGGGGACGTTCTGGAGCTCCGCTGGTCCGACGCGGAGGAGCGCCTCCAGGGGACCCTCCACCCCGCCATGCCAACAGAGGGAGAGCCCATCTCCGTGTCGTTGCATGTAGGCAATTTCGAGGGTCCCGAATTCGACGGCCCCCTCACCGTCACCTTCCACCCCACCGGGTCGCCTTCCCAGCAGACGAAGACGCTGACGCGGGACGGGGTCAACTGGCACACCCAGTTCACTCCGGACCAGCCCGGCCCCTGGGACCTGGAGGTGCGATACCGAGGGACCCACCTGAAGGTGATCACCGCGCGCTTCTCCGTGGCCAGCTCGCCCCTGCCCCGCGGCATGGGCTGGGTGTTGATTCTGGTGGGTGCCGGCACGGCGCTGGCCCTGGGCCTGCGCAACGTCCTGCGGCGCGTGAAGTCGTCCGGATCCACCCCTGGGGCAACGGAGACTCCGCCCCCACCTGCGGCGCCCTCCACGCCGGAAGCGGGCAGCGTCCCCACCCCACCGGCCGATCCTCCGTCCGGGCAGTAACTCCTTCCAACCGACGGGCATTCGTACAGGGTCGCCTGCCGCGACATTGGGAACTTCCGTTCCCTGTCACGGCAACGTGACGACCAGGTCACTGCTTTTCTGCGCCGTCGGGCCCGCTTTTCGTCCGGAACCGAACCTCCCCCAACCCTCCGCGTCCGCTCATCGAACGGGCACCCGTGTTGCAGTGGACGCGCTCCGCTGGCGGTCGGGGAGGCGTGGACATGGGCGGGTGGCGGCTGAATGAGCGGACGAGGCGGAACCTGCTCGTCGCAATCTTGATGGGCATGCCGGCGTGGGCTGTCGCCAAGACACCCGGCCCACGGACGGAGGCAGTTGCCGCGCCCGTGGAGGATGACCCTCTGTCAGGTGGCATGGTGGACGGCGTTGAGCCGCCTGAGCCCTTGCCGCCGGAGGAGGACGACGACGCGCAGACGCAGCTCGAGGGCGCCATGGCCCAGGCCCTGCCGCCTCCGTCGCGGCCTGCGCCCGGCGCGCAGCCGCCTTCCGTGAGTCCTCTCCCCGGAGCGGATGACGGGGCGTCGGCAGAGCAGGACGCGAACAAGCGCAAGAAGAAGCAGCGGCCCGGTCAGCCCCAGGATGACTCGCTGGGCGAGAATCCGGACGCGATTGACGACAAGCCCAAGGGCGAGGCGCAGACCATCCGCGTCATCGGACGCGTATCCGCACGGGCCCGCGCCGACGAGCGCAACCAGTACCAGCGCCGCCTCTCCATCGCGGACGCACGCGTGGGCGTGAGCACGTCACTGCCCAACCTGGAAGCCGAAGTGACGGCGGACCTGGCGGACTCGCAGATACTCAAGGACGCCTTCGTGCGTCTGGCGGATGACCGCAAGCGCTTCCGCCTCTACGGCGGCCAGTTCAAGACGCCCTTCCTCCAGCGCTCGCTGGAGTCGTCGTGGGACCTGCCCATCCAGACCCGCGGACTGGTGGAGGAGTACATCACGGAGACCCATCAGATGGGTGGCCGCCGCATGGGGCTGATGGGCGAAGTCCGGCTGAAGCAGGTCTGGGGGCTCAAGATCTCCGCGGGCTTCTTCCAGGGGGCCATCGACGAGGCGGGCGCGCGGTTGAAGGAGGACGCCGCCGCCCGCGTGAGCCTGCGGCCCTTCAACTTCAAGCCGCTCACCGTGGGCGTCAGCACCTACGTCTCCGAAGCCATGGACCTGGCGCGCAAGCACGCGGTGGCCGCGGACGCGGAGCTGAAGCTGGCGGGCTTCGTCTTCACCGGTGAGGCCATTTCCGGACGGCTGCCCCTGGGGCCCTTCACGGCGCAGATGCTGCTGGCCCAGTACCTCATCCACGTGGGCAACGAATGGGCCATCCAGCCCGTCGCGGGCGTGGAGGCCTTGCAGCTTCGCGGCGACACGGTGCGGGGGGACGGACATTCACTGGTGGGCGGCTTCAACGTGCTGCTCGGCACCCGCTTCCGGGCCCAATTCCAGACGGAGCGCGCGCTGCGCCCCGGCGATGAATTCCCTGGCCTGCAGCATTCCATCGAACTCGGCGCACGCTTCTGAGCACGGAGACCCAAACGATGCTGTCGTTCGCGGAAGGTGAAATCACCAAGCTCCGGCGGGAATTCAAGCTGGTGCTGGAGGAGAAGACGGCCGCGGCCCTGGGCACGCGCCTGTCGCTGGAGCTGGAGGGGCACCTGCCGCCGCCCACGCGCATCGTGTCCGTGTACTTCGACCGGCCCGGTGGCCCGCTGGCGGCGCGGGCACTGCTCACGCCGGAAGACTGTCTCAAGGTTCGGACGAAGGAGTACTCGCCGGACCGGGGCGCGGACGGCGAGGCGCGGGTGGTGCTGGAGGTGAAACGGGAGCGCCACGGCCTCACGCAGAAGCGCCGCGTCTGGGTGCCGCGCTCGGACCTGGGCCGCGTGCTGCACGGCGGGGCCAGCCTGCTGCCGCTCATCGCCGGAGGCAGCCTCAGCCCGGTGCTGGCGGTGACGTACACGCGCCACGTGTACCAGTCGTCGCAGGCGTGGCGGGTGACGGTGGATCGGGACATTCGCTACCACCGGATTGCGCCGGAGCAGGCGCTGTCCCAGCTTGCGTTGTCGGTGGAGCGGCTGGAGCCCGCGCAGTGGGTGGAGCCGCGAGTGGTGGTGGAGGTGAAGCATCTCGGGCACGAGCTGCCCGAGTGGCTGGCGTCGCTCAATCCGGGCGGCGCGCCGGCCTACAGCAAGTTCGCAGAGGGAATGGCGAAGGTCCACGCTTTCGCCGCGGATGGCGTCGCAGGGGGATAGGGCACAGTGTTCATCGACTTCGAGGGAATTGACGGAAGCGGCAAGACGACGCTCTCCAACCTGCTGGCCGCGAAGCTGAAGCGGCTGGGCTACCGGGTGGCGCATGCGCGGGAGGGCGGCGAGTTGCAGGCGCCCGCGGCGCGGCGCATCCGGGAGCTGACGCGAGACTCCCGGCTGCTGGAGATGTCTCCACGCACGGAGTTCTTCCTCAACCTGGCGCGGGACGCCCAACAACTGGATGAGGTGGTGGCGCCCGCGCTATCCCGGGGCGAGGTGTGCATCACCGACCGCTACCTGTACTCACAACTGGCGCTCAGCGGTGGAGGCCGCGGGCTGCCCATGGACGAGTTGCGCCCCGCGTGCGAGCTGGCCTCGCAGGGCCTGTGGCCGGACCTGGTCATCCTGGTGGACGTGGATCCGGACCTCGCCCGGCTGCGCAAGCGCCTGGGCAAGCTCCAGAGCAAGCGCGTCAATGATGGGGACAGCCGGAAGGGACTGGTAGGCGCGGGCCTGGCGGTGCGCGTGCGCGAGTCCTTCCTGGAGATGGCGCGGAAGGATCCGCAGCGGTGGATCATCCTGGAGAACAACGACGTCCCTCTGCGCGTGCTGGAGCAGCGGCTGGTGGACGCCGTCGTCGCCCGGCTGGAGGGTCGCGAGCAGCAGGTGCAGCGCATCGTCCCGGCGCCGGCCCGGCCGCGGCATGCCAGCCCCACGACGCTCGAGAACCTGGAAGAGCGCTTCTTCCAGACGCTGGACACCGTGGAGCAGCGCGAACCGGCGCTCGCGGTGTGGATGCTGAGCGGAATCCCGGGCCTGGCCGCGCACCAGCAGCGCCTGGCCTTCGCGGAGCGCTTCCCGGGCCTCACCGCGCGCGGCATGGTGGGCCTGGCGGACGTACCGGCCATGGAGCTGCGCGAGGTGCTGGCGGACCGGCGCCCGCGGAGGTGGCCTTCAGCCTCACGGGCCGCATGGACTCGCGCGCGGCCATGTTGCGGCAGCGGCTGTACGCGCAGGCCCCCACGGAGGTGCTGGCGAGCCTCAAGAACGATGGCTCAACCCCGGCGTGGGCCCTGCGCGAGCGCGCCATGCGGGACGGGCGGCTGGCCGACGTGCTCGCGGGGCTCGCCGGCCAGGACTGTGAGGAGTCCTGGTTGGTGCGCGAGGCGGGCATGCAGCGCAAGCTGTTCTCGGAGGTCGCGAGCAGCCTCACCGGTGTCCCGGGGGCGCGGGCGGATGCGCTGCGCGAAGTCCTGCTGCCGCATGACCGGCTGGCGGTGCTGCGCAGCACCCAGGGCCTGGACACACCGGTGGCCCGAGGCCTGCGAGAGGCCCTGGCGGGCAAGGCGCTGAAGCTGGTGCTCCGCTCGCTGACGGGGCTGGACACCGAGGAGGCCTGGGCGCTGCGCGAGCGCGGCGCGCCGCAGACGAAGGAAGCGCTGGATTCGGTGGACGGCATGGATGCCTCGCGGGCCTGGAAGCTGCGTGTGGACCATCTGGGCCGGTGGCCCACCACCGCGCTGTCCTCCCTGAAGGGACTGCCCATGGGGCCGCACGCGCAGGCGCTCATCGAGCGCGTGCTGGCGGAACAGCCAGACCGGCTGCCGGTGCTGCGCAACGCCTACGCCGTGGCCGCGACCGCACGGGCGCTCGCGCAGCAGCCCGCGCGCACGGTCCGCGCGAATACCTCTCCCCGAATGGAAGCCTAGGTCACCGCCATGGACGCATCATTCTCAGCCCTGTTCGAGGGCGCGAAAGCAGAGCTCAACGCGCTGTCCGTCACCGCGATTCTGCCGCGGATGCTAGCCGCGGCGCTCATTGGCACCCTGCTGTCGCTGCGGCCCTGGCGTCTGCTCATGAAGCGGGCGCTGCCCAAGGCGGACATGATTCAGGCGCAGGTGCTGCTGTGCGCGGCGGCGGCGGTCATCACCGCCGTCATCGGCGACAGCCTGGCGAAGGCCTTCGGACTGGTGGGCCTGGGCGGCTTCGTTCGGTTCCGCTCGGGACTCAAGGACCCGCGTGACGCGGCCATCCTCTTCCTGATGATTGGCCTGGGCATGGCGTGCGGCCACGGCAGCCTGGGGCTTGCCTCCGTCGGGACGGTGTTCGTGATGGTCCTGCTCTTCGTGCTGGATTGCTTCAACCGCGAGGAGGCGCCCGCCACGGCGAAGCAGCGGCTGGTGCTGTCGGCGCAGTCGGATGACCTGGTGGGCGCGGAGGCCACGCTGCGCCGGGTCCTGGGTGAGCGGAACGTCATGGTGAAAAGCTGCGCGCTCGACTTCGACGGGCGGCGGCTGGAGTTGGAAGTCGAGGAGCCGGAGCCGGGCTCCTCGCCGCGGCGCTGGGCCGCACGGAGGGGGCGGCCCTGCGAGGCTTGCGGTGGACGGCAGTGAATTCGAGGAGCACACGGGAGGAGCGGGTATGAGGCGCAGCTGGGTGGCCGTGTTCGCGGCGGGGTGGTTGGTGGCGTGTGGCGGCAACAGCCTGCCCGCGGGAGATTCGCAGGACCCGACACCCGGCGGCGGACTGCCGGGAGAGCCGGTGCCGCCGGGGGGGCCGGATGGTCAGGGCAACGGAGAGGAGCCCACCGGGTCGCAGTCGCTGTGGCCGCTGACCGCGGGCAGCACCTGGACCTACGACATCCAGGACCCCGTCGAGGGCAACTTCCAGAAGCAGGTGACTGTGGTGGGCCCCGGCGAAGTCCCTGACCAGCCGGGCATCAACGCCGTCCAGGTGCACAGCCGCCAGGACCGCGTGCGCAACGGCACCCTCTATGAAGAGTATTCGTGGCAGGTGGAGCTCACCAATGGGCTCGTCGTGCGTCTGCGCGAGGACGACTACCGCAATGGCCAGCAGGTCCGCTCCACCACATGGTCTCCCGCCACGGTGAAGTCCGTGGCGAGCGTCCCGGACGCCCTGCCCTGGACGTACAAGAGCGACGTGCTCGAGCACATCACCCTGGGCGACGGCTCGAAGGACCAGAAGGACCCGACGTACATCTGGAAGGTGCTCGAATCCGGCGTGACGGTGACGACGCGGGCAGGAACCTTCACCAACGCGGTCAAGATTCAGCGCGACAAGGTCAACAACAACGGCGAGGTGAAGCCAGACAAGACGCGCTTCTACTGGCTCGTCCCGGGCATCGGAAAGGTGCGTGAGGAAGGCGAACGCACCGAGGACCTGGCGGCCTACGACATCAAGCCTTGACGCCTGACCGGGGAGGAGGCGGATACACGGGGCCCTGCCCCACCGTCTCCTCCTCCGGGAGGGGGCAGGATGAAGGTCAGCGGTTGAACGGTTGCGCCTCTATCCCGAGCTTGTTCGGGAGGAGGCCGCATGCACCGGAAGACCCCCTTTCACCTTGCCCCCTGGGCGGCCGCGCTGATGCTGCTGGCCAGCACCGCGAGCGCGGGGACGCTGTATCGAGACCCTTATCTGCAGAAGGTGGGGCCGGACACGGCGACGATCGCCTTCCGGCTCGCGGCCAACTGCCAGGCGGAGGTGCGCTACGGCGAAGGGGCAGCCAACCAGTCGGCTGTCTCCCAGGACGGCGGGCAGGTGCACGCGGTGGTGCTGACCGGGCTGACGCCGGGCACCGAGTACACGTACGAGGTGTCGGCCTGTGGCCTGCGCACGCCGCTCAATCGATTCCGTACCGCGCCGGTGCCGGGGACCCGCAGCGTGCACTTCGTGGCGGTGGGCGACTTTGGCACGGGCGGCTCGAACCAGAAGAAGGTCGCCGCGGCCATGGTCAAGCGGCAGGCGGAGCTGTTCGTCGCGCTGGGGGACAACGCCTACGCCGATGGCACCGAGGCGGAAATCCAGAACAACCTCTTCGTGCCCATGGAGGCCCTGCTGGCCCAGGTGCCGTTCTTCGCGGCGCTCGGCAACCATGAGTACGTGACGAACCAGGGGCAGCCCTACCTGGACAACCTCTACCTGCCCACCAACAACCCCGAGGGCACGGAGCGCTACTACTCGTTCGACTGGGGCCACGTGCACTTCGTGGCGCTCGACTCCAACTGCGCCGTGGGACTGGCGTCGGCGGACCGTTGCACGCGGGACGCACAGAAGGCGTGGCTGGAGCGGGACCTCGCGGGGTCGACGCAGCCATGGAAGATTGTCTTCTTCCACCACCCGCCCTGGTCCAGCGGCGAGCACGGCTCGCAGCTCTCCATGCGCCGCCACTTCGGCCCCATCATGGAGAAGTACGGCGTGGACCTGGTGCTCACCGGGCACGACCACAACTACGAGCGCAGCAAGCCCATGAAGGGTGACGCCATCGCCGGGGCTGGCGAAAAGGGCATCCCCTACCTCGTGGTGGGCGGCGGCGGCGCGACGCTGAGGAAGCTCCCCGGCAGCAAGCCGGACTGGAGCGTCATCCGCGACAACCAGGCCTATGGCTTCCTCGACGTGATGGTGGTCGACGGCACGCTCACCGCGCAGTTGCTCGGGGTGAACGGAGACACCGTGGACCGCTTCACGCTCCAGAAGGAGCTGCCTCCGCAGGAGCAGCTTCCCGAAGGTGAGCTGACGCTCGCCGTGGAGGGCGAGCGGGGCGTGGCCCCCCACCGCGCCTTCTTCCGGGCCACGCCGTCCCTCGAGGCCGCCACGGTGACCTGGGATTTCGGCGACGGCGGCACGGCCGAGGGCGAGGTCGCCGAGTACGTCTTCGCGATTCCCGGGCAGTACACGGTGACGGCCACCGCCACCCAGGGCACGGTGAAGCAGACGGCCACCGCCCTGGTCCAGGTGGCGGAGACTCCCGGTGAGGGGCCCCAGACGCCGGATTCCGGCACGACGGACCCGGGCTCACCGAATCCCCGCCCGGGGCTTCCGGATTCTCCCGGCACCCCGGATGACGGCATGAGCAGCTCGATCGGTGGCTGCGCCGCGGGCCCCACCGCCACCCTCCTCCCGGCGGCCCTGGCCCTTCTGGCCGCGGGTCTGCTCCACCGGCGCCGCGAGTAGGGCCTCCCCGCCCCAGGTCCCCCGCGCCCTCCTCCTGACGTCACACGGCGGCAGGGCGGGCGTCCGCCGGGGCGGATTTGCTTTCCGCGCTTGTCAACCCGGCCCGAGGAATGCAAAGCCGCATTCCGTCATGGCCACCCAACGCAAGTCCCGCCCGCACTCGCGGTCGGCCCCGAAGAAGTCCGGCGCTCCGTCCGGGAAGAAGCCCTCCCCTCCGAGCGGCCCGAGCGGCCCCTGCGAGAAGACCTGGTCCTCCAGGCCTGCCTGGAGGCGTACGGCTCGGTCCGGCACGAGGGCCGCATGGCCGACCGCGCGCTCGACTTCACCCTGCGCCGCAAGGCCAACCTCTACTCCAACGAGCGCCGCGCCGTGGCCGAGCGCGTCTACGGCCTGCTGCGCCGCCAGCGAACGGTGGACTTCCTGCTGTCCCGCGCCCACCCACGCTTCGACAGCCTGGAGACCTCGCGCCAGGACGTGCTCCGGTTTGCCGCCTCGCGCGTCCTCTACGGCGAGCCCCACGGCCTGGTGGCCCGCCAGTCCGCGCTGGCGCCCCCGGATGCGCAAGCCCTGGGTGCCCTTCCCGAAGCCGCCGCCGCCCTGGAGGCCCTGCCCGCCCGCGAGCGCTTCCCCATCGCCGCGTCGCTGCCGGACTTCCTCGCCGACCGCTTCCTCCAGACGTTCGGCCGGGATGCCGCTCGCGCCGCGGAGGCGATGAACGAGCGCGCCCCGCTGGTCGCCCGCGCCAACCTCCTCAAGGGGGACCGCGACGCGCTGGCGCAGCGGCTGAAAGCGGAGACGGTGGACGTCAAGCCCACGCCGCTGTCGCCCATGGGCCTGGTGCTGGAGACGCGCATCAACGCCTTCTCCCTGGAGAGCTTCCGCGAAGGCATGCTGGAGCTCCAGGACGAGGGCAGCCAGTTGCTCGGCATGCTGGTGGACGCGCCGCCCACGCGCGTGGTGGATGCGTGCGCGGGTGCCGGCGGCAAGACGCTGCAGCTCGCCGCGCAGATGAAGAACCGGGGTGACTTGCACGCCCTGGACATCGATGAGCGCCGCATGGAGGACCTGAAGAAGCGCGCGCGCCGCGCGGGGTGCACAACGTGCGCGCCCAGCTCATCCCCCACGAGGGCCCGGATGCCGACGCCGCGCTGACGCCCCTCAAGGGCAAGGCGGACCGGGTGCTGGTGGACGCGCCGTGCAGCGGCACCGGCACCTTCCGCCGCAAGCCTGACGCGCGCTACCGCCTCACGCCGGAGGATTTGGAGATGCACGTGGGCCGGCAGAAGGCCCTGCTGGCGCGCTTCGCCACGCTGGTGAAGCCCGGCGGCCGGCTCATCTACGGCACGTGCAGCGTGCTGCGGGAGGAGAACGAGAACGTGGTGGAGGACTTCCTCGCGAAGCACCCCGAGTTCACGGTGAAGCCGGTGGCGGAGCTGCTGGGGGCGGAGCTGGCCGAGAAGGTCGGCCCCGGCCCCTTCCTCCGGCTGGCGCCTCACACCCACGGGACCGACGGATTCTTCGGCGCCGTCCTCGTCCGCGCGAAGTAACCTGCGGCCGGGGGGAGAGAGACACTGCTCATGCACCGTGCCGTCCGCTACCGCGTCTCCATGCCCCGGCCGCATACGCACCTGCTGGAGGTGGAAGCCTCCTTTCCAGGAGGCGCCAGCGTGTTGGACGCCGTGATGCCGGTGTGGACGCCCGGCAGCTACATGGTGCGGGAGTTCGCGCGGCAGGTGCAGGACATGACGGCCCATGCGCCGGACGGAACGCTCCTTCCGGTGCGGCGCGCGGACAAACGCACCTGGCGGGTGGACGCGAAGGGCGTGGCCGTCACGCTGCGCTACCGCGTCTACGCCAACGAGCTGACGGTGCGCACCAACCACCTGGACGGCTCACACGCCTACTTCAACGGCGCCGCCACGTTCCTCTACACGGAGGACACGCGCGGGCTGGAGCACCACGTCACGGTGGACGCGCCCCCCGGCTGGCGGACCTTCTGCGCGCTGGGCCAGCGCGCAAGCACCTTCGTTGCCCAGGACTACGACGAGCTGGTGGACAGCCCCTTCGAGGTCGGCCCCCACACGCCGCTCACCTTCAGTGTGGAGGGCGTGCCGCACGAAGTCGTGGTGTGGGGCGACACGGTGCAGGACCCGGAGCGGCTGTGCGCGGACCTGAAGCGCGTCTGCGAATGCCAGGCCCGCGTGTTCGGCGGCCTGCCCATGCCGCGCTACCTCATCCTGCTGTACCTGACGGACCGGGGCCGAGGCGGCCTGGAGCACAAGGCCAGCACCGCGCTGTTGTTCCCCCGCGTCGGACTCGCCACCCACCGCGGCTGGGAGGACCTGCTCACCCTGGTGGCGCATGAGTACTTCCACCTGTGGTTCATCAAGCGGGTGAAGCCGCGCGCGCTGGTGCCCTTCGACTACGCGAAGGAGAACTACACCTCGCTGCTGTGGGCCTTCGAGGGCTCCACGGCGTACTACGACAACCTCTTCGTGCGGCGCGCCGGGCTGATGTCCGCGCAGCGCTACCTCACGCGCCTGGGCGAAACGCTCACCGCGCTGCATGCCACGCCGGGGCGGCGCGTGCAGACGCTGGCGGAGGCGTCGCTGGTGAGCTGGGTGAAGCACTACCGCCCGGACGAGAACTCGCCCAACAGCGCCATCTCCTACTACCTCAAGGGCGAGGTCGTCTCCGCGCTGCTCGACCTGGAGATCCGCCGCGCCACCGGTGACGCCCGTGGCCTGGATGACGTCGTGCGCGTCTTGTGGCAGCGCTACGGCGACGGCTCCGGCGTTCCCGAGGACGGCGTCGAAGCCGTGGCCAGCGAGGTGGCCGGTGTGGACCTGACGCCCTTCTTCGACCGGGCGCTGCGCACCACACAGCCGCTGGACTACTCCGTCTTCGCCCACGTAGGCCTGGAGCTGAACTTCCGTCCGCGCGAGGCCGCCAGCGACAAGGGAGGCACGCCGCCGCGAGGCCGGGCCGGGGAAGGCAAGCCCAAGGGCTGGCTGGGCGTCACCACGCGGGGCAGTGGCACCGTGGCGGTGGTGATGGATGGCTCGCCCGCACAGGATTCGGGGCTCTACGTGGAGGACGAGCTGGTCGCGCTGAATGGCTGGAAGGTGGACGGCGCCACCCTGCTGTCCCGCTGCGAGGAGCGGAGGCCCGGCGAGACGGTGCGGCTCACGGTCTTCCGCCGCGACCGGCTGCTGGAAATCCCGGTGGTGCTGGGGACGAAGCCCGCGGAGGCGGCGTGGCTGTCCCGCGTGGAGCGCCCCACCGACGCCCAGAAGGCCGCCTATCAGGCGTGGCTCGGAAGCCCCTGGGAAGAGTCCCCTGGGCAGTCGTAGGCTTGGGGGCCATGAGCCCCTCATCGCCCAACATCATTCCACCGGATGCGCCCCTGCCCCGCTGCCAGCGGCATCGGACCACCGTGGCCGGGTGGCGTTGCGAGAGGTGCAACGAAACGCTCTGCCCCGACTGCGTGGTGGGCCGGCGGGCCCAGACGGTGGAGCTGGTGGCGTGCGAGCGCTGCGGCGACGTGGCGCAGACCCTGCTCACCTCCCGCAGCCGGGTGTCCGTGGCGCAGCGGCTCAAGAGCGCGTGGCGCTACGTCTTCACCGCGTCCGGCTCGCAGGTCATTGTGGCGGTCAGCGTCTTCCTGGCGGCGCTCCGGTGGCTGGTGGAGCTGGCCATCTCCTTCTCGGCCCTCATCCCGCTCACCATTTACGGAGGCGTCTTCTGGGGCACCTTCTTCACGCTCGCGCGGGACTCGGCGCGCGGCGAGACGGCGCTGCGCTCGCCCGACTACCGCGACTACTTCCATGACGCGGTCCTCCCCGGCCTCCGCGGCGTGGTGACCTTCGCCATCGTCTGGATGCCCGCGTTCCTCTACGTCACCGTGCTGCGCCCGCTCCTCCAAGAGGGGCGCTCGGCGCTCGGCGCGTGGATTCGGGGCCTGGACACCCCCGGGCTGCTGACAGTGGATCCGGTGCTGATCGGCCTGCTGCTGCTCGGCGTCCTCTGGCTGCCCGCGGCGCTCCTCATCACCGCCGCGCGCCAGCCCCTGCTGACCCTGTTCGACGTGCCCGGAACCCTTCGCATCGTCCGCCGCCTGGGCCGGGACTACACGCTGGTCGCCGGAACGCTGGTGGGACTGGGCGTCCTCCACCTCATGACGCACGGGGTGGCGTTGCTGCTGCGCATGCTGGACCTCTTCGTCATCTCACGCGTGCTGGCCGAAGCCGTCACGCTGGTCATCCCCTTCACCGCCGCGCACGTGGTGGGACTGCTGCTGTACACGCGGGGCGATGCGCTGGGGTATGGCCTCGAGCAAGACTACCTGGACCCCGTGCTGGGCGACGCACAACCGAGCCGCAGGGCGCCGCCCCTGCGCGAAGCCGGCCCCATTCCCTTCACCGGAGCGGCGGCCACGGCCACCGAAACGGGAAGCGCCAACGACGACACCCTGGGGGCGCTGGCGGCCGCGGTGAACGCCCGCGATGTTCCACTCGCGATGTCGCTGTATGCCACCGTGCAGCAGCAACCGCGGCTGCGTGTGCCCCCGGAGCATCACCTGTTCGTCGGACAGGCCGCGGCCGTGGAAGGAAA
The DNA here is from genome assembly GCF_032612255.1 of Myxococcus sp. MxC21-1. Classification (NCBI taxonomy): domain Bacteria; kingdom Pseudomonadati; phylum Myxococcota; class Myxococcia; order Myxococcales; family Myxococcaceae; genus Myxococcus; species Myxococcus sp. MxC21-1. Next base: position 2,884,682 of record NZ_CP123278.1, on the reverse strand, counting down.
TTTCCCACTGGCGGTAGCGGCGTTGGAATCCGCGGCAGACACGGCGCCCGATGAGCCCACCGCCCCCCGTGCGTTGGTACTTCTGGCGCGTGTGTTGGGTGAACGGATGCACGACGCGCCGCGCGCGGAAGAAGTCTACCGCTACGTGCTCCACCGTTACCCAGACACGGCAGCGGCACGCTTCGCGAGTGAACGCGTGTCTCCGACTTCCGACTGATACAGACGTTGCCGCGCTCGCACGCCAGCATCACCCTTCACGGCATGGTTCGCGCACGCTGGTTTTCGTGGCTCATCGGTTTCGGTCTCTTCGCGGCATGTGACCAGGCGCCTCGCATGGAGCGCGCGGTGGACGACTGCCAGGCGGAGCAGGTGTCGTTGAAGGTGGAGGTGCTGTCGGCGGAGGGCGCGCGCGTGCGCGGGGCGACAGTCACCGGCACCAACGTGACCTCCAACGTGAGCATCACCGGTGTGACAGACGACCAGGGCGTCAGCACCGCCATCAACGAATCGCTCGCGCCCAGCGCGGTGCGAGTCGTGGCCACCGCGGGCGCCAAGGTGTCCGCGGCCCAGCAGGTGGAATGGGTGTGTGACGCCTGCAACTGCCAGCCAGAGCCGGCCACCCTCCAACTCCAGCTCAATCCGTAGGACCCGCCCCGCGCGACGCTGAGACAACCGCTGTTTCATGGATTCATCTGAATGAACGCGAGGGAGGTTGTGCTCCACCCGCCCATGGAGTACGGCTGGTGACATGCGTGACGCTCGTCAGCCTTCCCCGCGTCTGGCCTACCCTGCGTCCAGGGGGGCCCTCCAGCCGGCTTCCTCCGAGCACGGGGCCGCGGGGATGTGTTGCCGCTGCGAGCGCGTTCCCCGCGCAAGGGGTCCTGTCAGCCCACGTTCCAGGTAGGTCCGGGCCCTCATCATGTCCGCAGACACCGTGGAACAGTTGCTTCAGTGCGCGCTGTCCGAGCTGACCGCGCGCTTCGTCACCCAGGCCAACCCCGTCCCCACCGGCTTGCTGGAGGCGTTGGACGCGGACCCGCGCGCGGGCGCGCATGCGCTCGCCCGGCGCATCCGTTCACGCCAGGAGAAGAACCGCGCGGAGGGCCAGCGCATGCGCAAGCTGCTCCGCTTCGAGACGGAGCTCTGGGAGCAGGGCCACACGCACATCGCGGGTGTGGACGAGGCGGGCATGGCACCGCTGGCCGGGCCCGTCGTGGCCGCCGCGGCCGTGCTGCCCAAGGGTTTCCGGCTCAAGGGGCTGGATGACTCGAAGAAGATTCTCGACGCCGAGAAGCGCGAGTCGCTGGCCGAGGCCATCAAGCGCGACGCGGTGGCCTGGGCCGTGGGCCGCGCGGAGGTGGAGGAGATCGACCGCATCAACATCTACCACGCGGGCCTGCTGGCCATGCGCCGCGCGGTGGAGGGGCTGTCGGTGAAGCCGGACCACCTGCTGGTGGATGCTCGCACGGTGCCGGAGTGCTCGGTGCCGCAGAAGGGCATCATCAAGGGGGACGCACTGTCTCTCAGCATCGCAGCGGCCTCCATCCTGGCGAAGACGACGCGTGACCGCTGGATGGCGGAGCTGGATGACCAGTACCCGGGTTATGGGCTCGCCGCACACAAGGGCTACCCCACGCCGCAGCACCTGCAGGCGCTGCGTGAAAAGGGCGTGCTGCCCATCCACCGACGCAGCTTCGCGCCGGTGCGCGAGGCCCTGGGCCTGCCGACCGGCTCACCGACTTCCGCCCTCCAGGCGGAGCTGTTCCCCGAGGCCCCTTCCCGGACAGGGGTGAAGTCATGAGCGCCGACCGGGACATCGACGAGTGGATGGCCGCGCGAGGCATCACCCTGCCCGAGGCCCGCGCTCGCACCCGCGCGGTGCTGGAGGAAGTGGGCCTCACCCGCCCCGGCCGCCAGCGCATGAGCGAGCCCAAGCTGCTCAAGGCGGCGGAGCTGCTGACGGGGCGCTTCTTCGCCGTGTGCGCGGACGGCGCGTGCCTCAAGGTCGCGCAGGCCAGCGGGCGTGAGCCGATGCGTATCGAGCCACGGCTGCACTGTGAGCGCTGTGGCGGCTCGGCCAACCGCCGCGCGGAGGTGGCCTTCGTGGAGGCCTGCCAGCGCTACGGCGTGCGCCGCGTGGTGGTGGTGGGTGGCTCGCCGGCCGTGCGCGAGGAGTTGGAGGCGAAGCTGGGCCACCAGATTGACTTGCGGATGGTGGACGGCACGGAACGCCGCACGGCGGACCGCGCCCGCAGCGACCTGGACTGGGCGGACCTGGTGCTGGTGTGGGGCGCCACGGAGCTGCACCACAAGGTCAGCGGCCACTACACGCACGGTGGGCCGGCCTACAGCCACAAGGTGGTGCACGTCGTGAAGCGGGGCGTGGCCGCGCTGTTGGAAGAAGGCATCACCCACCTGGAGCGGACGCGCTGAGTGCTGGACTCAGGCGACGCGCCAAAGCGACGCTTGAGTCCATGACGACCGAGTTCATCCTGCTCCGTCACGGAGAGACGGAGTGGAACTCCCTGGGGCGCCTCCAGGGACATCAGGACAGCACCCTGAGCCACGTGGGCCTGCGCCAGGCAGATGCCCTGGCCGCGCGCCTGGCGCCCGTCCGATTCTCGGCGCTCTATTGCAGCGACCTGGGACGGGCGCAGGAGACGGCGCGGCGCATCGCCACCCGCACGGGCCACACCGTCCAGACCGACCCCCGCCTGCGCGAACGGGGACTGGGCATCCTGGAAGGCCTCACCCGGGACGAGGCACGCCAGAAGCACCCGGACGTCTTCGCCGCGTACTCCGGTGGCGCGCCGGACTACATCGTCCCTGGCGGGGAGAGCACGTCCCAACGGCTGCGCCACGCGGTGGAGTGCCTGGAGGAACTGGGCGCGCGCCACCGGGACGAACGGCTGGTGGTGGTGACCCACGGAGGCGTGCTCAGCCTCCTGTTCCGCCACAGCCTGGGGATTCCGCACGCGGCGCCGCGCACCTTCTCCGTGCTCAACGCCGGGTGGAACCAATTCGACTACCACGAAGGTGCGTGGCGGCTGGTGACGTGGGGTGACGTCACCCACCTGCGTGCCGCCAGCCTCGACGACACCTGAGCGCCCACGCGGCCGCGCGTGGTGGCTACAGTTCCACCTGCGGGCGCTGCTCGTCGCGGCGGGACGCGCGCGTCGCGGCCGGACGAACCTCCAGCTCGGCGCGGGCCTCCTCGATGGCGTCGCACACCCCGTCGGCGGCCCGCTGGACCTGCTCCAGCGTGTGGGACGCCATCACCTGCATGCGGAAGCGCGTCTCGCGCAAGCGAACGGCCGGGTACTCCACCAGGTTGGCGAAGATGTCGCGGTCGAACACCTTCTTCGAGGCCAGCCGCGCCACCTTCGCGTCGCCCACCTGCACGGGGACGACGTTGGACGGCTCGCCCAGGCACGTCACGCCCCGCGCCTCGAAGGCTCCGCGCAGCGCCAGGATGTTCTCCCGCGCCTTCGCGCGCAGCGCGTCGCCCTCTTCCGAGCGGACGATGCGCAGCGACTCCAGCACCACCGCCGCCTGCATGGGCAGCAGCGCGTTGGAGAAGATGTGGGGCCCGCCCATGATGCGGATGAACTGGCGCACCGCCGGCGAGCGCGTGGCCACGAAGCCGCCATTGCTCGCGAACGTCTTGGAGAAGGCGCCCACCACCAGGTCCACCTTCCCCAGCAGGCCCTGCACGCCCAGGCTGCCCGTCCCGCGGGGCCCCATCGCGCCCAGGTCATGGGCCACGTCCACCAGCAGCGTCGCGCCGTACTCGCGGCAGATGGACTGGAGCTCTTCGATCCGCGGCACGTCCGAGTCCATGGAGAACAGGCCCTCGGTGACGACGAGCACCGCGTTCTGCGTGTCGCGGGCGCGAATCTCCTGAAGCTTGCGCCGCATGGCGCGGTTGTTGAGGTGCGGCACGCGGCTCACGTTCGTCGTCGCGGCGGCGGCGCCCTGCTGGAGGCACGCGTGCGACAGCGCGTCGAGCACCACGTGGTCATCGGGACGCACCAGCCCGGCGATGACGCCGAAGCCCGCGCCCCAGCCGGTGGAGAACAGCGCCACGTGCGGCGTCTGCAGGTGCTCCGCGAGCGCCTTCTCCAGCATCAGCGACGGCGTCGTATTGCCCCCCAGCATCGCCGAGCCCGCGCTGTGCAACCCATAGTCCTGGATGGCCCGCTGGGCCGCCTCCACCACCGCCGGGTGCGTGGACAGCGACAGGTAATCCTGCGAACCGAAGTTCAGCCCCTGGCGCGCCGCCCCCGTCTCGCTGCGGACACCACACTCCGCCTTCGGTGCCGCCTCCAGGCTTCGCGAGTACGGCCACAGGCCCGCCTGCCGCCGCGACTCCTGCCACTCGAAGAAGGGTTCCGTCCGCCCCAGCAGGTCAGGTCCCGTCGGCTGCGCGTAATGGGAGATGAAGTGGGTGAAGAGCGGCGAGTCGAGTTGAGCTCGGAAATCCATGAAGCACGTCCAGGGGGAAAGGTCGCGCTGTCAACGAGAGGCGCGGCGCTCGGGGAGGGGGGCGAGCGGCGCATTTAATGCCTCTGCATCTTTCCAGTGTCAACCAGCCTACCCTGACGGCTCCGCTGTATTCGTTTGTTCCGACTCAACCGGATGTGCTGCGTAGGCTGAAACAGGCGCGAAATACCCAGATAGGCACGTATTGTCCGAGTAGAAAACGACGAATCCCGGTTTTTCACCCCAGGGCAGAGGTGGCTTTTGACGCCCCCTGCCCTGAAGTGCGAGCAAGTGTCCGTCAGTCGTCGTTCTGCCTCAGCGCGGCCAGGACGTTGAGGTCCTCCAGGGTGGTGGTGTCCCCGGAGGCCTGCTTGCCCGCGGCCACGTCGCGCAGCAGCCGGCGCATGATCTTCCCCGAGCGCGTCTTCGGCAGCGCCTCCGCGAAGCGGATTTCGTCCGGCCGGGCGATGGCGCCAATCTCGCGGCCCACGTGGGCGGCCAGCGTCTTCTTCAGCGCGTCGGACGGCGTGTGGCCCTGCTTCAGGGTGACGAAGGCCACCAGCGCGGTGCCCTTCAAGTCGTCCGGACGGCCCACCACGGCGGCCTCCGCGACGGTTTCATGCGCCACCAGCGCGCTCTCCACCTCCGCGGTGCCCAGACGGTGGCCGGCGACGTTGACCACGTCATCCACGCGGCCCATCAGCCAGAAGTACCCATCCGCATCCGTGCGAGCGCCGTCGCCGGTGAAGTACATGCCGGGCAGCTCGTTGAAGTACGTGCGCACGTAGCGGTCCGGGTCGCCGTACACCGTGCGCAACATGGAGGGCCAGGGGCGCGTGACGAAGAGCAGTCCGCCCTGCCCTCGCGGCACCTTGTTGCCCTCTCGGTCCAGAATCTCCGCGTGGATGCCGGGCAGCGGCAGCGTGGCCGAGCCGGGCTTCGTCGGCGTGGCGCCCGGGAGCGGCGACACCATGATGCAGCCCGTCTCCGTCTGCCACCACGTGTCCACCACGGGGCAGCGGCCCCCGCCGATGACGTCGCGGTACCACATCCACGCCTCGGGGTTGATGGGCTCGCCCACGCTGCCCAGCAGGCGCAGCGAGGACAAGTCGTGCTTGCGCACGGGCTCCTCGCCCAGCCGCATGAAGGCGCGGATGGCGGTGGGCGCGGTGTAGAGGATGGTGGCCTTGTACCGCTCGATGATGTCCCAGAAGCGGTCCGGTCCCGGCTGGGTGGGCGCGCCTTCGTAGAGGATGGTGGTGACGCCGTTCATCAAAGGGCCGTAGACGACGTAGGAGTGGCCCGTCACCCAGCCCACGTCGGCGGTGCACCAGTAGACGTCGTCTTCGCGCAGGTCGAACACCCAGCGCGTGGTGAGCGACGTATTCACCGCGTAGCCGCCCGTGGTGTGCAGCACGCCCTTGGGCTTTCCAGTGGAGCCCGACGTGTAGAGGATGAACAGCGGGTGCTCGCTCTCCACCCACTCCGGTTCACATTCCGCGGACTGCCCGCTCACCAGCGTGTCCCACGCCACCAGCTTGGGCCCGGACAGCTCCAGCGTGCTCCCCGTGCGGCGGAGCACCACCACCTTCTCCATGGTGGGCATGTGCGGCAGCGCCGCCTCCACGTTCTTCAGGAGCGGCACCACCGCGCCCTTGCGCCAGCCGCCGTCCGCGGTGAGCAGCACCTTCGCGCCCGCGTCGTTCATGCGCTCGTGGAGCGCCTCCGCGGAGAAGCCGCCGAACACCACCGAGTGCACCGCGCCAATGCGAGCGCACGCCAGCATGGCCACCGCGGCCTCGGGCACCATGGGCAGGTAGATTCCCACCCGGTCCCCCTTCCGAACGCCCAGCGACTTGAGCGCGTTGGCCAGCTTGTTCACCTCGGTGGACAGCTCGCCGTACGTGAGGCTGCGGCGGTCGCCGGGCTCCCCCTCGAAGAGGATGGCGGGCTTGTCCTTGCGGGTGGCCAGGTGCCGGTCCAGGCAGTTGTAGGCCAGGTTCGTCTTGCCCTCGACGAACCACCGCGCGTGCGGCGGCTTCCAGTCGAGCACCGTCTGGAAGGGCGCCTTCCAGTACAGCTCCTCGCGGGCGCGGTCGCCCCAATACTTCTCAGGGTCCTTCGCGGCTTCGTCCCAGAGCTGCTGGTACTGCTCCATGCTCCGGATGTGCGCGCGCCGGACGAACGCCTCTGGCGGCGGAAAGACGCGTGCTTCCGTCAGGACCGAGTGAATCTCATGCTTCGAAGCCGCCATGCGTTCCTCCAGCGTGGACAATGCCACCCTGTTCTAGGAACGCGGAGCGCGCGGCTCAACCCTCCATGTCACAGCGCTTCGATTCCTTGACGGCCTCGTAGCGCAGCCACATCTCGCACACGCATTCGTCGGGGCGGCGCGTGTCGTAACGGACGCGCAGCACCCCCTTGAACTGCGTTTCGCACTGCGTCGTACCGTCGATGTGGATGTTGATCTGGTCCAACAGGCACTCCTGGCCGTTCACTTCGGCGGCGGCCTTGACCACGCTCCCGTCGATGGAGAAGTGGTCTCCATCCTCCAGGAAATAGCCCACGAGGTGGCTGTCCAGGAAACCGAAGTCCAGGCGGACGACGCGCCCGCTGATTTGCAGGGTGCCGTAGAGCTGGTTGCGGTTGGTCTCCAGCAGGCCGCAATCGTCGCGGAGGACCTCGACGGGCTCGAAGACGTAATCACCCGGCTCCTGGACGTGGGGCAGACAGGCCGCCAGGCAGGCCAGGAGCAGACCGGAGAGGACGAGGCGATGGCGTCTCGGAGTCGACACGGCGCGCACAATACTCCACGGCACGCATCTAGGAAGTGCGAGCGTGACGGCAGCGGGTAGACTGGGGGTCATGCCCGAATACCGCAACCCCAAGCCCACCGTGGACTGCATCATCGAGCTGCCCGGTGAACGCATCGTCCTCATCCGGCGTGCGAATCCGCCCGTCGGCTGGGCGCTGCCCGGTGGCTTCGTGGATGAGGGCGAGCCGCTCGACGTCGCCGCCGTGCGCGAGGTCCTGGAAGAGACGGGACTTCACGTGAAGCTGTCGGAGCAGTTCTTCACGTACTCGGACCCCCGGCGGGATCCGCGGCAGCACAACATCTCCACCGTCTACATCGGCTCGGCCGAGGGCGAACCGCAGGGCGCCGACGACGCGGCCGAGGCCCGCGCCTTCCGCGTGGATGATTTGCCGAAGGACCTGTGCTTCGACCACGACACCATCCTGTCCGACTACGTCACGTACAAGCGGACCGGACAGCGGCGGAAGCTCTAGGAGCGGCGCGGGAGGATGCATTACGCGCTCGTCCTGCTCGCCCTGGGAGGCCTGCTGACCCTCCACGAGTTGGGGCACCTCATCGCCGCGCGGTTGCTCGGTGTGCGGGTGCCCCGCTTCGTGTTCGGTTTCGGTCCACCGCTGGTGTCCTTCCGCCTATGGGGGACACAGTACGTGGTGGCGGCGGTGCCCCTGGGCGCCACGGCGCACCTGCAGGGGATGAACCCGCACCGTGCGGACGCGGACGAGGCCGCGGGCTTCGCCGCACGCGGGCCCCTGCTGCGCATCCTCATCATCCTGGCGGGGCCGCTGGCCAACTATGCGCTCGCGCTGGGGGTCCTGTTCGCGCTGTACACGTCGGGCACGCACGTGGTGGTGCCGCTGACGGTGGGGACGGTGCAGCCGGGTTCGGAGGCGCGCGCGCAGCTGCTGCCGGGGGACCGCATCGTCCATGTCGCGGGACAGCCGCTGCGGAGCTGGTCGGAGTTCGTGGAGAAGGTGGGCGCGGCACCGGTGTCCCGCTGGAGCTGGGCGTGGAGCGCGGCGGCGATGCGCGCGCGGTGGTGGTGCGGCCCCGGCCGGATGAACGGGGCACGGGCCGCATCGGGGTGAGCCAGCAGTACGTCTACAAGGCGCACGGCGCGGGTGAGGCGCTGAGCCATTCGTTCACGCACACCGTCAAGGTGGCCGAGGAAGGCGTGGCGCTGCTGAAGCGGATGATGCAGCACGGCCTGGAGGGCGCGGACGCGGCGAGCCCCGGAGCGCTGGTGCGGCAGGAATCCGCGGATGCGATGTCGTCCGGGACGGATGCCCTGCTGCGGACCTTGGTGGCCGCGTCGGTGGTGCTGGCGCTGTTGACGTTGCTGCCCGTGCCCGGGCTGGATGGAGGCCGCGTGGTGCTGCTCCTGGTCGAGGCGGCGAGCGGCCGGCGGATCCCCCTCGCGTGGAGACGGTGGCGCAGACGGTGGGGTTCCTGGGAATCGCCGTGGCCGTGGTCTTGATGGCGACCGCGGAGATTCGGCGCGCGTTGCCGGCGCGGTTCGGCATGGAGGACACGCCGGCTCAGGATGCGGGGACAGAACAGCCGTCGCCTGCGGCGTCGGCTTCCGCGAAGGGCACGGCCCCCGCTCCTGTTCAGGCGCCTGGCGCGCCGGAGAAGGGAGGCGACACGGCGGGCGCCACGCCTGCTGGGACGCCCGCTGCGGGCACGACGGCGGGGGCCGGGCCTGCTGGGGCAACCGCTGCGAGCACTGGAACGGGCACCCGTCCTGCCGCGAAGGGCTCAGCCGCGGCAGGAGCTGACGCGGGGACGTAGACAGCATCCGGTGTTGCCCCGGGTGCCGCGCCTGCTGGAACCCCGGACCGGGAGCAGCCACACGCGGCGCCAGTCCCCCGCCGGCCACGCCAGCAACCACCGCGCGCTGCACCTCATGTCAGGAAGACTCGGCGGCGACGTCCCGTCCGGTCACGGCGGACGGTTGTTCAGCACCGCCGTGATTGCGACACCCAGCCCCGACCTTCGAGCGCAGACGCGCCGCATGGGAGCCAGCGAATGGGAAGCACCGTATCCGCAGATGAGTGAGCCGCGGCGACACGTCAATCGTTGCCGCGGCCATCTGCCCCCAGCTCATCCCGGTACCCGTGGAGAGGCAGAGCGCCGCCAGATGTTCCTCATTTGTGCGGATGCAATCGTGCCTGACTTCAAATCCCCGTCGTGGAATCACTCCGTGCCAGCAGCGCTGTTGCTGATGGCGCCCTTCGACCTCCTGGCCTCACTGGCCATGGACATCTACCTGCCAGTCGTTCCGGCGATGCCCGGAATCCTCAACACCTCACCCGCCATCGTCCAGCTCACCTTGAGCCTGTACCTGGCGGTGCTTGGGCTCGGCCAGATGGTGTTTGGCCCGGTCTCCGACCGCATCGGCCGGCGCCGAGTGCTCCTGACAGGCGCACTCCTGTTCGCAGTCACCTCCTTCCTGCTCGCGGGAACCTCGGATGCCGCGATGTTCGTCGGCCTTCGGCTCGTCCAAGCCATGGGGGCATCCGCGGCCCTCGTCGCCACATTCGCAACGGTCCGCGATGTCTATGCGGAGCGCCCCGAGAGCGCGACCCTCTACAGCCTGTTCAGCGCCATGCTGGCCTTCGTCCCCGCGCTCGGCCCCATCGCGGGGGCGCTGCTCATGCAGCGCTGGGGATGGCGCGCCATCTTCATCACGCTCGGAGTCCTGGCCACGGCGGCGCTGCTGCAAGCCTTGCCACGGTGGCACGAGACGCGCCCGGCGCAGGGCCTCCCGTCGCGTCCCGCGTTCCGGCACATCCTGCGCAGCGCCACGTTCTGGACGTACACCCTGGGCTTCAGCGCGGCCATGGGCTCCTTCTTCGTGTTCTTCTCCACGGCGCCTCGGGTGCTCATCGGTCAGGCCGGCTTCTCCGAGCTCGGGTTCAGCCTGGCCTTCGCCACCGCCGCGCTCGCGATGATTCTGACGACCCGCTTCGCGAAGCACTTCGTGGGGAGTTGGGGGCTGGCGGGTAGCCTCACGCGGGGCATGGGCATGTTGCTGCTCGGCGCGGGACTCCTGACGGCCGGACAGCTCCTGGCAACGCCGTCGTTCTGGACGTTCGTCGCGCCGATGTGGCTCATCGCGGCCGGCATCGTGTTCTCCGTCTCCGTCACCGCGAATGGCGCACTCCAGGCCTTTGGCGATGTGGCGGGAACGGCGGTCGCGCTCTACTTCTGCATCCAGAGCCTCATCGTCGGCGTCCTCGGCACGCTGATGGTCGTCCTGCTGGATGGCGACACGGCGTGGCCCCTGGTGGGATACGCGTCCCTGATGGCAGGGGTGACGTTGACGGCGCTTCAGCGCCTCCAGCGCCGACAACGCGTCCTGACGAAGCCCGCGATGGCGGAAAGCCCCGACGCCCCCTAGCAGACGTCCCCAAACCGCGCCGCGGGGGCCTGATCCCGCGGCGCGGCGGTGGTTTCCAGCTTTCCCGCCTGGGACGGAACCCTGCCCGCCTCCCGGCTGTCCAGGGACCAACCGGGCGTCGGCCGTCTTTCGGAAGACGTCTCCTGGACGATGAAGGAGCCGCGAGCCATGCAAGGCCCTATGCTTCCCCCCGCGATGAACACCAAGGCAGGCGGTGGACTCTTCTGTGAGCTGTACTGGGGCAACAATCTGTCCGAGGCGTGGAGCTATGGGCCGGAGCATTCGAACGTCCACGCCGCCCCGGACGAGACGGCACCGCTACCGCTCTACGGCTTCACCCTGCCCGAAGAGCCGTTCCTGCTCGCCGAGCGCACCGCTCAGGGCTGGCGCATCCACCTGCCGCCCGCGGCCCGTGCCGAGCGCGCCATCCAAGGCAATGCCTATGCCGCCGTGCCGCAGACGGACCTGCGCCAGCACGGCGGACGCACGACCGTGGAGCTCGCGGAGGGCATGACGCTTCGCCTCTCGGAAGGCGAGCTCTCGCTGCGCATCCAAGGCTCCGTCGTCAAGGAACAGGTCAACCGGCTCCAGTGGAAGGACTTCGGCTGGCTCATCATCGTGAGCATCCTCTTCCTCAGCTTGCCCGTGGGTTTCCTCATCGCGGGCCCCACGCCCCAGCGCATCGAGGAATCCAAGGTCCGCGCCATGAAGATGGCCGCCGACAAGGAAGCCGCGCGCCGCAAGGCCATGGGCCTGGACACGCCCCTGCGTCCGCTCACGGATGAGGAGCTCAGCATGCAGCCCGACGGCGGTGACGACGTCACGGTCCCCGCCTTCCTGCGCGTCCGCTGAGGCGGCGATTCAGGGCCCCAGGCCGACCCAGACCTCCCCATCCTCGAAGAACTCCTTCTTCCAGATGGGGACGTCCTGCTTGAGCCGCTCGATGGCGTACTCGCAGCCACCGAACGCCTCCTTCCGGTGCGGCGACGCCGCGGCGATGACGACGGCCAGCTCGCCGGGTACCAGCGTTCCCACGCGATGGATGATGGACACGCGCACGCCGGGAAACCGCTCCGCAGCCTCCGCCCCAATCTCCGCCAGCTTCTTCTCCGCCATGGGCGCGTAGGCCTCGTACTCCAAGCGCAACACGCGGCGGCCCTTCGTCTGGTTGCGCACGGAGCCGCTGAACGTCACCAGCCCGCCGTATGACTCCCCGCTGACAGCCTCCACCACCTCTTCCAGCCGCAGGGGCCGGTCCACCACCAGGAACTTCCCAGGTGCGCCTCCCGCCACGGGGGGAATCAGCGCCAGCTCCGCCCCATCCCGCACCGGGGCATCCGGACCGACGAACTCCTGGTCCACGGCCACACGAAGGTGCGGCAGGAGTGGCGCCAGCGCCGCGTACTTCGCGCTCAGCAGCCGCAACACGTCCCGCACATGCGAGCCCTCGGGCAAGTCCAGGGACTCCCGCACCTGCCCGGTGCGCTCGCGAGCCGCGGCGAAATAGAGGACGGTGATGCGCACGTTCCCGGCGTCCGCCATGCCCCCGCTCAACGCGAAGCCTCCTGATCCGCGCGCAAGGACAGGCGTCCCTTGAGCCGGCCCCCGCCCTCCACCGGGCTGAAGTCGAGGAAGCCCGAGTCCAGCGGCGTCATCCGATCCAGCAGCGCCCCCGAAAGCGCCTTCGTCGCCCCGAGCAACATGTTGGGCACTCCGGGCACCTTCTCCGCCGCGCGCAGGTCCGCGCGCAGCCGGCCCAGGTCCACCATCACCGACACGTGGCCCGAGCTGAAGGCCTCACCACCGAAGCGCTCCCGCAGCTCGGCGCCCACGTCTCCGCGAGGACGGCCCTGCAGCAGCTCCCCCGCCATCAGGCTGGCGCGCTCGGGCGTGATGCGCAGCTCCACCGGATGCTCCCGAACCCGCGTCCGGAAGAGCGTGCCATTCGCCTCCTGCTGCGTCGTGTAGCGCAGCACGGAGTCCTCCAGTTGCTTCTGCACGAGCGCCCGCACAGGCTCCGACTCCGTCAGCCCCGCTTCGAACACGATGGAGCCCTTGATGTCGGGCCGCTTGTTCCGGATGAAGTTGCGGAAGAAGGCCGGGATGTCGAAGTACACGCGCAGCACCACGTCGCCGCGCAGCGCCTTGAGCAACGCCTCCACATCCAGTCCTTCACGACGCCAGGACGCCACCATGCGCTCGCGGCGCTCGGAGCCCGGCGCACCGAACACCAGCCGCGCCAGCTCCTCGGGCGGCACGGAAATCTGCGCCGCGGCGATGGGCCCCAGCTCCGCGTCCTTCAGCAACGCCGACGCGGGCGCGCGGGCGCCCTGGAACAACGGCGTCGAGGAGGACAGGAAGCCATCCAGGTCCACCCGCTCCGGCTTCACCGCCAGCGACGCGGCGAAGCCGCGAATCGGGTGGGTGCCTTCTTCCCCAGGCGCCACTCCGGGCTGCTTCCCGGAGAAGAGGTACATGCTGCCGCTCGCCACCTTCCCTCGCAGCTCGGTCAGGAGCACGTCCTCGGAGATGCCCGGCCCCGTGAGGCTTCGCACCGCCTGGCGGGCCACTTCCGCGTCGGGAATGGCCAGCACCTGCGCCTGCTGAGGCTCACCCTCGTCGGGCTCCTCCATCCCCTCCGGTACGGCGAGATAGAGGTAGCCTCGGTCCTCGAAGAGCAACATCGGGGGCCCGCCTGACGCGGGCTCCACGGTGGCGGAGCCGTCCGGCTGCGGCATCACGCCGTGCCCCGCCCGCTCCAGCTCACCGGCAACGGCCTTCAGGGCCGCCTCTGGCTCCGTGATGCCCAGCAGCGTCACGACGCCGTCGAACTCCGGGAGCAGGAAGAAGCCGAAGCCCTCGTCGGGGTCCACCACCGAGCCGGTGCCGTTCTCCAGGTCCGCGAAGAGCAGTGGCAGCAGCGGGGATGACTCCACGGCCCGCCGCGCGTTCTCCGGCCCCACGAGCCGCGCGTAGAAGTCCATCAACTGCTCCACGTGGCCGCGCAGCTCGGGCAGCCACATGACGGTGCGCGCGCTGGCGGGTACCGCGCGCAGCACGGGCCGAGGCACCACCGTCAACTGGACGCGACCGACCTCCTCGCCCTCGTGCAGGGCGCGCACGGTATAGGCGCCTGCCCGGGAGAAAGCGTGGGACACCCACGGCGCCGTCTGGGCGTCGCTGCCGTCACCGAAGTCCCAGCTGACGGCGGTGGCGTCCTCGCGCTGCGAGCCGAGGTCGACCGGCACGCCCGCTTCCACCGTCCGGTCCTGCCCCAGGTCCGGCCGCACCGCGCGACGGCAGCCGGAGGCCCAGGGGCCCACGGCGACCATCATCAGGAGGAGCGCGACAAGAGACCCAGGGCGGCGCGGAATGAGCGGCATGAGCCGCTTAGTAGTCCAGCGCCAGTCCGAACATCCAGCGCCGGTTCGACAGGTTCAGCCCCGGCCCGCCGAAGTTGTCCACATCCGCATAGGTGTACTCGGCGAAGATGTAGCTGTGGTTGACGCCCAGGTCGGAGTCGAAGTCGCGCGCGAAGCGCGGCTCCAGGACGTCCAGCATGAAGGCCACGCCACCCGTCGCGCCCCAGCCCCACTTGCCGCCCGAGCCCCGGTTGCCCCCCACGGCCTCAGTGCCCGTGCCCTTGAGGATCCACCAAGGCGTGTAGATGAGCCCCAGCTTGCCGTAAGGCACCAGCGGGATGCCCCATTCGAAGGCGGCGTAGTCGAACTTGTAGAAGGCGTTGAGGCTCAGGGGAATCAGACGCAGCGCCGTACGCTCCGCGGCGTCCGCACCGGAGGCCAGCTTCGCCGTTCCATACTTCTCGCCGTAGCCCGCTGAGAAGCCCACGCCCGCCGTACCCACGCCCTGGTAGAAGTATCGCTGGAGCTCTACCTCGAACGTCAGCAGCGACTCGCCGCCAAAGTAGTCCTGGTACGGCGTACCCGTGAGGCCGGGCTCTTCGTCGATGAGGGGCTTGTAGCCACCCAAGCGGAATTGAATGCCGCCCGAACGTGGCGAGCGCAGCGAGACTTCCTCCTCCACCACTACCGTGTCCTGCCCCCAGGCAGGCAGCGTGGCGAGCAGCGCCACGACTCCCAGGGCCGATGCCCGACTCATGACCGCTTCCTCCTCGACGACAGCCAGACTCCGAGGGACGCCAGCATCGCGCATCCCGTGATGCCACCACCCGCCGCGGCGCAGCCACCCGTCTCCGCGCCGCCAGCTCCGAGGTACCCTTGGTAGAAGCCGTTGCTTGCAATGGGCGTCCCTGTCGCAGCGGGCGAAGGTTCGCTTTGGTTACCCGCCCTGTCGATGGCAATCGCCTGGACGGCATACTCGACGCCGTTCTCGAGCCCTTGATCCATGCGGAAGACCGCGTTCGACGAAACCTGCCGCTTCGTCGAAATCACTTCACCCGCGCCCACACCACCGTCCTCGCCCGGAACGGACTGAAGGACCTGCACCTCCATGAACACCGCGTCGCTCGGCACCTTGACAGAGACACTCAGCGCGGCGTCCAGCCCCGTGACGCTCGGAGTCTCCGGCACCGCAGGGGGCTCCGGGTCATAGATGAAGCTGATGGAGGGCGTCCCAACCGAAACGAACGAGTCGTCGCAAGTGCCCAACCCCCCCAGCCGCTTGGTCGTGGCGCAGAGCCGGAACGTCTTGGTTGACGTTTGTGACTCGCACTTGGCGCCGTCCGCCACCAGCGCCTCGGACGCGTTGAAGGTCACCGTCCCCGTCAGCCGGGTATCCGATACCGCGATCTCGTCGAGAGACAGGTCGCCCGCCCCTGGCGCCCCCGTGCAACTCGATTCGTTCGAGAGCCAGAGGTGGAGCACGTCGCAATTGCCGGCGACACGCGTCCAGTTGACCGTGCGGTCCAAGCCGCAGTTCTCCTGGGAGACGACAATCTGATCGTTCTGGATGATGTCGCCCGTGGCTGAAAACGTCACGGTCTGCCCCAGGGCAGTCGACGCGAAGAGCAAGAGGCCAACGAGAGTGAGGCGCATGGGTACGCCCAGGCTAGCAAGCGGGAGGCCACATGAAACGCCTTCCCGTCCGCTGGGCATCACTCCGGGAGGGCCGTCCCGCCGCGCCAAACAGGCAGGACGGCCACGGAGGCTTTGCCAATTTGTCAGGCGGGGCGCTCGGCCAGGCGGAGTCCGGCTTCCACCAGGTTGAGGGCGGCGCCCCGGCTGGCGTTGTCCACCGAGGCGAACAGCGTCACCCACTCCGGCGCCTGGGGGAATGCGCGCACCCGGCCCACATGGACCGCCGGGTCGGACGTGACGAGCATGGGCATGGGGTACACACGCTCACCGGGCACATCCAGCACCTTCAAGGCCCCGGACGTCTTGAGGGCCGCGCGCACCTGCTCCACCGGGCCCGCCTTCTTGAGCTGCACGTTGAGGGTGAGGCCATGGCCGTAGAAGGTAGGCACCTGCACCGCCGTCCCGGCGATGACGGGCACATCCCCCTTGGACGAGAAGAGCCGAGCCGCCTCCAGCGTCCAGCCGCCCTCCTCCTCGGTCCAGGGTGAATTCACCATGAAGCCGCCGACCTGCGGCACCAGGTTGAACCCCACGCGATGGGGAAAGGCGTGCGGCTCCGGCTCGCGGCCCGACAGCAGGTCCGCCGTCTGCTTCTCCAGCTCCGCCACACCGCGCACACCCGCGCTGGACGCCGCCATCAGCGCCGTCACCTGCGCGCGCGCCACGCCGAAGGCCTTCCGCAGCGGCTCCACCACGTGCACCGCGGCGGTCGTCACCGCCCCCGGCAGACACACGATGCGGCCCTTGAAGGTGAAGCCCGCGCCCAGCACGTCCGTGTTGAAGCCCGGCAGCACCATGGGGACGTTGCCGTCACCTCGGAAGGCACTGCTGACGTCCACCACCCACGCGCCCGCGGCCTGCGCGGCCGGAGCCAGCGTGCGAGAGGCCTCGGCGGGCGTGGCCAGCAGCACCAGCTTCACGCCCCGGAAGGCGTCCGGCGTCGCGTGCTCCACCTCGAGCGAGTCCTCGCCGTACTCCACCTCCATGCCCTTGGAGCGCTCGGAGCCGAAGACGCGCACCTGTTCAGCGGGCACGTCCTGCGCATACAGCGCGGCGAGCACCTCGCGGCCCACCACGCCCGTCGCGCCCACCACGCCAATCGTCAAGTCGTCTCTCATGGCGCGTCCTTTACGCCACCGGAGGCCGGGAGCGCGAGCACCACGAGGCGGCTCAGTCTTCCTTCAACCGTGCGGTGGGCGCCGGTCCGGGCAGGGGCGGGAACTTCGGGTTGCGCTCCGGCTCCGAGGCCCGCACGTAGTGCGGCTCCATGGCAAAGAGCGCGTCCAGCGACTGCGCTTCCGGAAAGCGCGCCAGTTGCGCCAGCGCCACCGCCGACGGGAAGGCCGGCGCCGCCAGCAGCCGGTGAGGCGCCACGCCCTGAGACTCCAGGGCGGCGCGGTAGTCCACCAGCGCGGGCCCCAGCGCCACGGCCCGGGGCTCGGCGGCCATGCGCGCGGCAACCTCCGCGGGTGACATGGCCGTCTCCGGCTCCAGCGGCTCCACCGTCCCGCCCTGACGGACGTAGGCCCCCAGGTACAGGTCGTCCTTGCGCGCCACCGCCGGCAATACAGCGGCACGCCCTCGGGGCCCTCCAGCGCCACCGCCGCCAGCGACGAGGCCCCGGCCACCTTCAGCTTCGTCGCGTAGGCCAGCGACTTCACCGTCGCCAAGCCGATGCGCAGCCCCGTGAAGGAGCCCGGCCCCAGGCCCACCACCAGCCCTTCCAGGGCGGGGAGCGTGGCGCCATGGCGTTCGAGCAGCTCCCCGACGATGCCGGGCAGCAGCTCGCTCTGCTTCCGCGGCGGCCCCACCACCACGTGCTCCAGCGTACGCAGCGCGCCATCCGGCGCTCGCTCCACCAGGGCCAGCGACAACGTCAACGTCGAGGTGTCCAGCGAGAGAAACATGGGACGGCTCACTACACCGGCGCGGCCCACATTTCCTGCGGAATCTCCGACACCCGGTCCTGGCAGCGGTACAGCCGGACGCGCACCACGCCCTTGTCCAGCATGCCCAGCTTCCGGGCGGCGCCCTTGGACAGGTCCACGATGCGCCCGTCGATGAAGGGCCCCCGGTCATTCACGCGCACCTTCACCGCGCGCCCGTTCTCCATGTTCACCACGCGCAGGCACGAGCCGAAGCGCAGCTTGCGGTGCGCGGCCGTCATCGCCTCCTGGTCGAAGCGCTCCCCGCTCGCGGTGGGCCGCCCGTGCAGGCCGGGGCCATAGAACGAGGCCAACCCTTCGCCCAGGTACGAGCGCGGCATCTGCTCGCGCCGCGCCACGCCGGGCGTACCACCGCGGGACTTCGGCGACTTCGACGGGCGGACGGGTTCCTCCACCGGGTCGGGCCTGGCCGCGCGCGAGGCGCACGCGGAGGTGAAACCCAAGCAGAGCAGTCCGGCAACGGCGATTCCTCGCATGCGTCCTCTAGCGGGTGATGTCGTTGGTCACGGCCAACAGCATCAGCAGGACGAGCAGCGCGAGCCCCACCATGTTGGCCACCTCGCGGACGCGAACAGGGATGGGGCGGCGGCGAATTCCCTCCCAGGCGGCGGAAAGCAGGTGGAAGCCGTCCAGCACGGGGATGGGCAACAGGTTCATCACCCCCAGGTTGATGGAGATGAGCGCCATCAGGTGGAGGAAGCTGTCCAGGCCCTGCTCGGCGCTCTTCGACGCCAGCTGGTACATCATGATGGGGCCGCCTACGGTGTTCATCGGCACCGAGCCCACCAGCAGCCCGCCGAGGACCCGCACCATCTGCCCGACGATCTTCGGGACGATGAGCGCGGCCTGCTTCAGCGCGGCGCCCGGCCCCAGATGCACCGTCACCTCATCCAGCACCGGCATGTCCGCCGCGGAGAGCACCCAGTTGCGCACGCCCAGGACGATGGGCGAGCTCGCCGTGCCCATCTCGTCCTCCGTCTTCAGCGGCGCCTGCGCCAGCGTCTCCGTGCGCTCGCCGTCCGCGCCCCGCCAAGTCAGCTGGAAGGAACGTTCCTTCAGGGCGTTCAGCTTCGAGGAGAACTTGACGAAGGACTCCGGCTTCTCGCCATCCAGCGCGATGATGCGGTCTCCGGGCCGCAGGCCGCCCTTCTCGGCCGCGCTCCCCGGCGCCACGGTGGCCGGTACAGGTCGGACGTCTCCGCGCCCACCGTCGCCAGCCCCACACCCGGCTGCTTCGGCACGGTGAGCTTCAGCACGGAGGGCACCCGCCCCGTCACGACGCCCGCCGCCACGGAGTCCATGCGCCGGAGGGTGAGCTCCAGGGGCGTGCCCTCCGCGTGCTTGTCCAGCTCCTGCTGGAAGCGCGCTTCCGTCTCCACGCTCACGCCGTTGACGGCCAGGATGCGGTCGAAGGTCCGCAGTCCGGCCTTCTCCGCCACCGAGCCCGGCGGCACGCCGACGATGGGCGGCTTCGACACGGCCTCCACGCCAATGGAGCCGCGCTCCACCGTGTCGATGGGGGACGTCTCCACGTTCTTCGTGGGCGTCACATCCAGCGTCAGCTTCTGGCCGTTGCGCTCCAGGACGATGGGGACGGGCCGCTCGAAGCGGCCGACGAACGCCTCCCGCATGTCGTTGAACGTGCGCACTGGCTCGCCATCCACGGACAGGATGCGGTCTCCAGGGCGGATGCCGGCGGCCTGCGCGGGCATGCCCTCGCTCACCGTTCCCACGTAGGTGGAGGTGGCCTGGTGCGGGCCCAGGAAGACGAAGAAATAGACGAGGATGGGGAAGATGAGGTTGAAGGCCGGCCCCGCCAGGACGATGAGACCGCGCTTCCATGGGGGCTGCGCCAGGAAGCCCCGGCTGGCCTCCTCCGGGCTGAGCTCCTCGTGGGGCATGTCCCCCGCCATCTTCACGTAGCCGCCCAGCGGCAGCAGGGCAATCTGGTACTCCGTCTCGCCCTTGGTGAAGCCGATCAACTTGGGTCCGAAGCCGATGGAGAACTTCAGGACCTTCACACCACAGGCCTTCGCCACCAGGAAGTGGCCAAGCTCGTGCACCGTGACGAGCACGCCGAGCAGAATGACGAAGAACCCGATGTTTTGGAGCATGGGCGCAACAGTAATCGTGGGCGCCCAGGTGGACAACGCGCAACCGGGCCCGCCGAGCAGACGGGCAGCCGGAAGGGGCGGTCCTAGGGCAGCAGGCCCCGGACGAACTGCACGTAGACGAACACCAGGGGCGCGTTGAACAGGAGCGCGTCGATGCGATCCAACACGCCACCGTGCCCGGGGATGAGGACGCCCGAGTCCTTCACCCCGTAGGCCCGCTTCAGCATGGACTCACACAGGTCGCCCACCGGCCCCAGGATGCCGCCGGCGATGCCCAGCAGCACGCAGTCCCACACCGTGAACACGGGGAAGAAGAACTGCCGGGCAATGAACATACCGCCCACCGAGCCCAGCATGCCCCCGAAGAAGCCCTCCCACGTCTTGTTGGGGCTCACCTCCGGGTAGAGCTTGTGCTTCCCCAGGAACCGCCCGAAGAAGTAGGCGGCGGTGTCATTGGCCCAGGTGATGACCAGCGCGCAGATGACCCAGGCCAGGCCGTGGTCGGGCAACAGGCGCAGCGCGGACATGGCCGTGAGGCCCACCGCGCCGTAGAGGAAGCCGTTGACCAGGTGCGCCGTGCGGGTGGGCGCCTCCGCCAGCGGCCCCTTGAAGAGGTGGTAGATCCACGCGAAGAACGCGAAGACGATGGTGAGCCAGAAGGCCGTCTCGCCCGTGCGCGCCGCGTCCCGCATGGGCAGGAAGGGCAGCACCGCGGCGAAGGCCATTCCGACCCAGGAGGCCACCGTCAGGCGCTTCTGGACGATGAGGTAGTACTCACCCACGCACGCGGCGGCGGCGGCGCCCAGCAGGGCCGCGCTCCAGTAACCACCGAGGAACAGCAGCAGGAGGACCAGCGGCAGCAGTGTCACCGCGGAGACGACGCGGATGACGAGGTTTCGGTTCTTGTCGTTCACGCCTTGGCCTGCTGAGGAGCGTCCTCCCGCTGCACCTGTGCGGACGTGAGGCCGAAGCGGCGCTCACGCTGCTGGTACTGCGACACGCAGCGGAGGAACTCGTCAGTACGGAAGTCCGGCCACAAGGCGTCGGTGAAGCACATCTCCGCGTACGCCATCTGCCAGAGCAGGAAGTTGGACACGCGCAGCTCCCCACTGGTCCTCACCATCAGGTCCAACGGGGGCAGTCCCTGCGTCCAGAGGAACTGCTCGAAGTCGCTCTCCTCCAACCGTCCCGCCGCCAGCTCCCCACGCTCCACGGCCTCGGCCAGCCGCCGCGCCGCGTGGAGGATTTCCTCACGCCCGCCGTAGGACAACGCCAGCGACAGCACCATGCCGGTGTTGTGCGCGGAGTCGGCCCGGAGCCGGTCCAGCGGATCACGCACGTAGCGCGGCAGCCGGTCCACGTCTCCAATGGCGTTGAGGCGAATGCCGTTGTCCAGGATTTCGGAGCGCTCGCGCTCCAGATACTCCCGGAGCAGGTCCATCAATCCGGCGACCTCTTCCGCCGGACGCGCCCAGTTCTGCGACGAGAACGCGTAGAGCGTCAGCGCCTGGATGCCCAGGCGGCGCGCGGTGCGCGTCACTTCGCGCACACTCGACGTCGCCTCCCGGTGCCCCTCCAGCCGGGGCAGCCCTCGGGACTCCGCCCATCGCCCGTTGCCGTCCATGATGATGCCCACGTGGCGCGGCATCGGCCGGGCCTTGACGGCTTGTTCCAGGGTGGAAATCACTGAAGGGCGTTCCATGAAGCCGCGCACCCTAGCGATGCCGCCGCGCGCCGTCCACGGGCGCGTGCCCCAACCGTCACGGTCGGCCCCTGACTGGTCGCCCGGTGGCGGTGGGTGGCCGCTCCCCACCAGAGTGCAGGCGCCATGTAGGCACAGGTAGGCAGCCATTCACTTGGTGGCCTCTCAGCCCCATGGCCAATCCGGGCTGGCAATCTCCATGGGGCCGTCGCGCCAGGACGTGTAGGCGTCCTCGTCCGCGACCTGGTACGGCCTGCCGAAGGCGCGCGCGAAGTAGTCGCCCCAATGCGGCTGGGAGCCGTCGGCGTCCGTGAAGCCGTACTCCCGGGCCAGGGCCCAGGAGCTGAAGACACGGCCGGCCTTGGCGCCCACGTTCGGATCCGCCGCGAGCGCCGCCACCGCCCGGCCCACGAAGCAGGGACTCTCCGAGGCGATGAAGTGCGGGTCCTTCGCCGCGCCATCGCGCCAGTTCGCTTCCGTGACGCCGAAGTTCTCCAGCATCTCCTCGGAGCGGAGGAAGCCGGGCGTCAGCGCCAGCGCGGTGACCTTCGTGCGGCGCAGCTCCCGGGACATCCCGAAGGCGAGCCGGATGACGGACATCTTCACCAGGTCGTACCAGACGTTGCCGCGGTAGCCGAACGAGTCCCCATCCGTGATTTCGACGATGAGCCCCCGCTCACCGCCCAGCATGAGCGGCACGGCGTGGAGGCTGGTGAGTAGATGCGTGAAGACGGCCCGTTCGAACATCTGCTGCCCCTTCGCGGCGGACTGTTTCCAGAACGCCGGGCCGAACTCGGTGAGTCCGTCGCCGCCCCAGATGTCGTTCACCAGGATGTCGAGCCGCCCCTGCTCCCGCTGGATGCGCGCGCACAGGGCTTCGACCTCCGATTCGACGGAGTGGTCCACGCGGACGGCGATGCCCTGGCCGCCCTTGGCGTCGACAATTTCGGCGGTCTCCTCGATGGTCTCCCGACGCGAGCCCGTCGCGGGCCGTCCGCGCACGCTGCGCCCGGTGCAGTACACGGTGGCGCCGGCTTCTCCCAACATGGTGGCGATGCCGCGCCCCGCGCCTCGGGTGGCTCCAGCGACCAGGGCGACACGTCCTTCGAGTGGCTTCATGGCGGGCACTCCTCCAAGCCCACGGGCGACCGTGGACCGCAGTGGGTTCGTGTTCGCACCCTAGGCAGGGAATCCTGACATCCCCTGTCATGATTCCCCGCCTAGACTTCGCTTTGGAACCTGCCCATGCGCGCCGACCGACTCGTCAGTTTGACGCTGCTCCTCCAGACACGCCCGAAGATGACGGCGGGCGAGCTGGCAAGGGAGCTCGAGGTCTCCGAACGGACCATCCACCGGGACCTCGACGCGCTCTCCGGCGCGGGCGTGCCCGTGTACGCCACCCGAGGCGCCGCGGGCGGCGTGGCGTTAATGGAAGGCTGGCGTACCCAACTCACGGGCTTCACCCGGGCGGAGCTGCATGCACTGGCGGCCGTGGCGGCACCGGGGGCCCTGGATGACCTGGGCCTGACGTCGGCGCTGCGTTCGGGCCTGGTGAAGATGGCTGCCTCCCTGCCCGCACTCCAGCAACCCGCGCTGGAGTACGCACGCCAGCGACTTCACGTGGATGCGTCCTCGTGGTTTCCAGAACGCGAGGCCGTGCCTCATCTGGCGACGCTGCGCGACGCTGTCTGGCAGGACCGCCGCGTGTCCCTGACGTACCGGGACTTCGAAGGCAAGCCGAGCCGCAAGGTGGTGGACCCGTACGCGCTCGTCATCAAGGCGGACCGTTGGTACCTCGTCGCGAGCACGGGCGAGGATGAACCGCGTGTGTATCGAGGCTCGCGCGTGGACGGTGCACGGATACGCCCGGAGACCTTCATCCGGCCGGCGCGCTTCGACCTGCCCGCGTTCTGGAAGGCGTGGTGCTCACGCTTCGCGGAGAAGCGCGCGCAGTACGAAGTCACGCTGCGATTGACGTCGGAGGCGCTGGAGGCGCTGCGGAAGATTCGGCCGCGAGCGGAGGGTGCACGGCTGGATGCCGCGCCGCTCGCAGCGGATGGACGCAAGACAGTGGTCGTGGACTTCGAGCGCGAACCGATTGCCTTCAGCCAGCTCTGCGACGTCGGCTCGGGCTTCGAGGTGCTCGCGCCGGAATCACTGCGAACGAAGCTCCTGAAACTGGCGACGGGCATCCTCGACACGCATCGAAGTTCCACGCCTTGACGCACGACCAGGCGAAGCTTGCGCTGTTGGGCAAGCCTCGCGGGGACTACGCGGGCACAGCAATTCGCACACCCTTTCTTAGACAAAAGTACGAGCGTGGTAGCTTTGCCATTCATGGAAAGCTCCATTCTCAAGAAAGCACCGCTCCAGGTATGGGTGCTGAGCTTCACGCTGTTGCTACCTGGACTGGCTTTCGGGCAAACCGTGACGGCCAAGGCCGCGCAAGCCAGTTCGCGCGACTCCTCGTTTCGCGCACGGTTGAAGGCGGCAGCGCAGCTCTATGAGGAACTTGAGTACGAGCAGGCGCTGAAGACGCTCACCCAGGCCAAGGCACTGGCCACAACGGACGACGAACGGGCAGAGGCCGCGATGTATGAGGCCATTGTCCTCGCCGATCTCGGGAGACGCTCACAGGCCCTCCGCGCATTCCGCGAAGCCCTGTCACTTCAACCAGACTCCCAGCTCCCCGTCAGGGTCTCTCCCAAGGTGGCTCGGGACTTCGACGACGTACGCAAGAAGCTCCAGAGCGAACGCGTGGCTTCGGCCCCCGTCGAGCCACCGCCCGCCCCATCGCAGGACCGCCCCGTCCTCGAACCCGAGGGAACCGCGTCGGCCGTCGCGACACCATCACCTGCTGCGCCAACCCCTTCACTCCTCACCAGCGCCGAGCCCGAACTCATGGCACATGAGTCAGCGGGCCTCCGCATCCGTCCCCTCCCCGTGGCCTTGCTTGGTGCAGGGGTGCTCGCGGGTGGCATCGGGAGCTACCTCGGCCTGCGCTCCCGGAGCGACATCCAGAGCGCGCGAGACACCTTCAGTGTCGATGAGCAGATGGGACATCTGGACGCGGCGCGCGGAAAGGCGCTCGGCGCCAACATCTTGTTCGGTGTCGCGGCGACAGCGGCGGCGGGAGCGGTCATCACCCACTTCCTGGGTAACGAAGCCACGGCGCAGCGGGAGGCGCGATGAACCGCATTTTTCTGGCGTGCCTTGTTCTCCTGTGCGGCATGGCCTGCACCGTGCCCAGCCTCGACGAACTCCACCCATGTGACATCAACGACCTCATGGGCGACTCCGTCGACGCATTCCTGGGTGACAGGCCGACGTGCAGAGCCCTCAAAGTGTCGATCGACTACTCGGGGTTCCTTCCTGGCTGCGTGCTCGTCAGTGCCCGGGGCGAAGCCAGTGGGAAAGCGTCCTCCGTCGAGATTGCCGGCAAGGGCGGCCGCTCAGGAGGGTCCCTCCTCGTCAGTGTATTTGCGCCGAGCAACTGGGGCGACTCCGTCCAAGTGGAGGCACGTGCATTTGAGCAGAACTGCGAAGCGACACCCGTGATGACGCGTTCGATACGCGTGAGCCCCAAAACGGGGAAGACCGAAACAGTGACGCTGTCGCTCCAAGCAACGGACGCGGACGGCGACGGGTACGTCTCCGTGCTCACCGGCGGAACGGACTGCGACGACAACAACGCGAGCATCCACCCGGCTGCAACCGAGCTTTGCAACGACGTCGACGACAACTGCAACGGACAGTCGGACACGGTGGAACTGCGCCTGGGCCAGAGCTGCACGGAGGGCGCAGGCTGTGAGGGCGTCCGTGTGTGCGGCGGGAACGGCGAGGTCCTCTGCAACATGCCGCTGGCCGCGTATGCCTACCCCGACGTGGACCAGGACGGATACGGCGACCGGAACGCCGCTCCCGTCGCCTTCTGCGACGGTATCCCGCAGGGCTATGTCGTGAGCCCGGCGGACGACTGCAACGACAACAACGCCAGCATCGGGCCTGCCGCAACGGAGATCTGCAACGGCGTCGACGATAACTGCAACGACCAGATTGACGAGACGTTCACCGACCTCGGCACGGCGTGCACCGCGGAGGCCCAGTGTGCCGGCGTCTACGTCTGCGACGCCTCCGGCATCGCCACCACCTGCCAGGCCACGACGACGCCCACTGACTGGTTCCTGGACGGCGACGGAGACAACTTTGGTGACGGCACGGCCGTGACGTCCTGTGTCTCGCCTGGCGCGGGCTACGTCGAGGTTGGTGGCGACTGCAACGACGGCAACCCGTTCACCTACCCTGGCGCGCCGGAGCTGTGCGACGCCCTGGACAACAACTGTGACGGGAATCCCGAAGGCCCCGAGGTGTGCCCGAGCGGTGGTGCCAGTTGGGCAGCCCGGACCGTGGGTGCAACCGATCAGGAGTGGCGCTCCATCTTCACCGAGGTCCCCGGCGATGTGACTGTCGTGGGCAGTCAAGGAGGGACCGCGATACTCACGCCGCCCTCATCCACGTTCCAGACCAACGCGACCAATTGCGGCGACAGCAGCAGGAGCTGGCACGCCGTCTGGACGGACATGGCCAACCAGGGCCGCCTCTACCTCGGCTCGTCGGGAGGAAGCCTCACCTTCCTGGACAGGAGTCAGAATGCCTGCACCCAGACGCATGACATGGCCCGATGGATCCGAGGGCTCGTCGGGTTCCGCCGCGAAGGGACCCTTGAGATTCATGGGGTCACTGAGAACTCCGGCTCAGCAAACCAAGGCCTGACTTTCACGTGGACCGGAGAGGCCGGGCCGAATGAGCTGAACTTCGGAACCACCACTGTCGGGCCGCTCTTCGACCTCCACGGGCGTTCCCGGTCATTGCTGTTCGCGGTCGGCGGATTCGATGGCGGGTCCAGCAGACCTCGAATCTACCGTTTCAACACCAACACCAGTCAGTGGCAGTCGGAGCAGGTGGAGACCGCGATCTCAGGCTTGGGCCGACTTCGCGGCGTCTGGGTAGTAACCGACCGGGTCGCATTCGCCGTGGGCGAGTATTTGAGCGGCCAGAACTCCGTCCTCCGCTGGGACGGCAGCACGTGGAGCAGGATGCCCTTCCCCAACACGAACACCGAGACACTGACCTCCGTCGTCGCATTCGGAGCAAAGTCCGTCTACGTCACCGCCTACAACGGTCGCATCTACCGGTACGACGGCACGCAGTGGCAAATCATCTTCGAGAACACGAGCCTCCGATTCAACGACATCGCAGGCACGAGCCCCGCAGACCTCTGGGTCGCGGGAAACAACAGACAGATTCTCCACTGGCCTCAATAGCAAGCCTCACCACCGAGGCCACACATCAGGTGGCCTCGGTGCGGGCGCGGCTCACTCCGCTTCGAGATTGAGCTTGAACACATTGGGCTGGCCCGCCTTCACATCAACGGTCCGGGTCACGTCCTTACCCAGTTCCTTGTTGACGAGCCGGACGGTGTGTCGCCCCTCCGACACCTCAACCGCGGCGAACGGCGTCTGCCCCAGGACCTTCCCGTCCAACGACACCACGGCATACGGACGGATGCGGAACTCCAGGCGCCCCTTTGCGACAGGCGCCACCTTCTGAGTCGGCGCCCTTTCACGAGCCCGCGATGGATTCGGCACTGGCTCCCCAGACGCCTTCGCGGGCTCACGCTTCGCCACGACAGCGCTCCCCTCCTTCGAAGCCACTCCGCCGTTCTCAGGCGGAGCATCCTTCACAGTGGGAAGCCCTGCTTCGGGCGTAGTGGCATCCCGTTCGACGCGCGGTTCCTGCGGCGCCACGGGGACGTCCGCCGAAACCTGCGGTTCCGCCTGTGCCCTGTCACTCGAATCCTGAGCGCTCGCCTTCACGTCCACGGCTGGTTTCGCCTGCGGCACATTCCTGCCGCCTTGGCTCGGAGCAACAGGCTCGCTCGGCAACTGCGTGAGCGGCGGTGGATTCACACGAACCGGCGAGACCTCTGAATCACCGCCGCGCATCACGGTGACAGCGCCGCCCACCAACAGCGCCACTACGGCCCCGACGATGACGGCAACCCGCCCTCCTGGCCGCCCTGACGGCACCGTCGCGGCGTACTCCGTGCTCCGCGTATGCACGGCGTCGTCCGCGTCCTCGGGAGTCGTGGGCGCCGATGAAGCCTCTCCTGGCGGCGGCGACGAAGCAGCCGCCATCGCCACCGCGTCTTCGTCACGCGCATGCGGCACCTGTACCTTCGCCCCCGAGGCCCGGGACTGCGCTCTTGGCCGAGACGTTCCACGCGCTGACGCATCCGCCCGAAGCGCGGGCGTCTTCACGACCACCGGGTACGACTGAAGCGTGTCCTGCTGCGGGGAGGCGCGCGGCTCCAACGCCTGCACCACGCCACCGATGGCAATCGGCATGGGCGTCGTCGGCGACGTCGAATCCGCCGGCACCTCCACGGGCGCAACGAGCGACCGGGGCATCGGCGTCGTCGGCGAGGTCGAATCCACCGGCGGCGACACCATGGACGCGCTCCGGGCATCCGACTTCGCCTGCGACGCCACCGCGCCCTTGCTGCCTCCCTTCGATGGCGTCATCGCCGGAGCCGCGGCCACCTCCGGCACCCACTGCGCGATGCGCTGGGCAATCTGATACGCGCCCACCGGCTCGCCCGTCGACAACACGAACCGCTCCAGGTCGTCCTGCAACGCCCGGCAGTCCGCGTACCGCCGGTCCCGGTCCTTCGCCAGCGCCTTGTCGAGCACCTGCTGCAACGCCACGGGCACGTCCGGCCGCCGTTGCACCACGGGAATGAACGGCTCGAACAGAATCGCCTGCATCACGCTCACGTCCGTCGTCGCATCGAACGGCCGCTTCCCCGTGAGCAGTTCGTACAGCACCACCCCCAGCGCGTAGACATCCACCCGCCGGTCCATGGCCTTCGCCTGGAGCTGCTCGGGCGGCATGTACGCCACCTTGCCCTTCACCACGCCCGTGAGCGTCCGGTGCCCCTGCCCCGCCACCTTCGCGATGCCGAAGTCCACCACCTTCACCGCGCCCTGCCGCGACACCAGGATGTTGTCCGGGCTCACGTCGCGGTGAATCAAGCCCAGCGGCTCGCCCGTCTCCACGTCACAGAACTCGTGCGCGTACGCCAGCCCCTCCGCCGCGGCCGCCACCACCTTCGCGCAGAAGGCGGGGGGCAGCGCTTCCTCCGCGGCCCGCTTCACCAGCTTGCGCAGGTTCGGGCCGTCGATGAACTCCATGGCCAGGAAGAAGCTGCCCTCGGCCTCACCGAAGTCGAAAATCTGCACGATGTTCGGGTGCTCGAGCTGCGCCGCCAGCCGCGCCTCGCCCAGGAACATCTCGACGAAGGCCGCGTCCTCCGCCAGGTGCGGAAGGATGCGCTTGAGCACAAGCGTCTTCTCGAAGCCGCGTGGCCCCGCGGCCTTCGCCAGGAAGACCTCCGCCATGCCGCCTGACGCAAGCTTTCGCACCAGCTGGTACTTCCCGATTTGCATTGACTCGGGTTCTCTCAGGTTTGTCGGAAAAGTAAAACCACTTGCCGCCAGTTCTGCCGTGCGCCGAGCAATCAGGCGATGCCAACGTTGACCCTGACGTGACGTGGTCCGTAGGATTTCGGCACCCCATGCCCCCGAAGGTCATCGGTCCCTACCGCGTTCTGGAGACGCTTGGCAGTGGCGGGGCAGGAACCGTTTATCGGGCCCTGGACCGCCGCACCACCGACGAGGTCGCGCTGAAGCTGCTTTCAGCCGGCCCCGCGCGGGATGCTCGTGCCGCGCGCAGACTCGCCCGCGAGTTCGACACACTCGTAGACCTGTCTCACCCCAACGTCGTGAAGGTGTTCGAGTCCGGCGTGCACCAGGGCGTGCCGTACCTGGCCATGGAGCTCATCGAGGGCCTCACCCTCCGCCACTACCTCGACCTGAGCAGCGGCGACCGGCAAGCCCCTCCGGGCAGCCACACGCCGCGCAGCCCCTTGTCCGTCCTCCGGACCGCGGACGACGACTTCGGCCCCTTGAGCCGGAGCTTCTCCGATTCGATGGATGACTCGGAGGACAGCCCGTTTGACGGCACCTTCGGCCTGGAGGCCTTCGCGGAGGAGGCCCCCAGCGAGGACCTGGAGAGCTTCGCCTCCAGTGGCAGCCCGCACGTGGGTATCGGCTCGGATGATTCGCTGGAGGGCTTCGACCTGCCGCCCCCCATGCCGCGCCCCGCGGAGCCCGAGGAGGAGCCGGGGCGCGTGGTCCGCGAAGAGGACCTCAACCGGCCCGAACGCATGGGACGTCTCAAGGACGCCATGCTCCAGATTTGCGAGGCCCTGGCCTACATCCACGGCCACGGCCTGGTTCACCGCGACCTCAAGCCGTCCAACATCATGGTGGACGACGACCGGCAGGTGCGGCTGATGGACTTCGGGCTCGCCAAGTTCCTGGCGGACGACGCGGCCATCACCGAGGCCGGCAAGCTGGTGGGCACCTACCGGTACATGGCGCCGGAGCAGATTCTGGGCGAGCCCCTGGATGGACGCTCCGACCTGTACAGCCTGGGGGTCATCCTCTATGAGCTGCTCAGCGGGCGGCCTCCCTTCGACGCGAAGACGCCGCACGAGCTCTGGCGCCAGGTGCTGGAGACGGAGCCGCCCCCCGTGCTGGCGCTGAACCTTCACGGGGACCCGCAGCTCGCGCGCGTCGCCCACCGCCTCATCCGCAAGGAGCCGGACGACCGGTTCCAGACGGCCGAGGAAGTCTACGAGGCCCTGTCCGAGTGAATCCCTCCAAGCTGCACACCCTCACCGTGGACGCCGACAAGGCGGGTCAGCGGGTGGACCTCTTCATTGGTGAAGCGCTGGGCTTGTCTCGCGCGCGCCTCAAGCGCCTCTTCGAGGCGGGCGCGGTGAAGGTGAATGGCCGCCCCGCGAAGAAGGGCCTCACGCTCACCGCCGGGCAGCACATCGCCGTCGAGGTGGAAGAAGAGTCCCGCGAGGCCGTGCCCGACGCGGACTTCCCGCTCACCGTGCTGCACGAGGACGACTCGCTGGTGTTCGTGGACAAGCCCGCGGGCCGGCCGTCCCACCCCCTGCAGTCCGGAGAGACGGGCACGGTGGCCAACGCGTTGGTGGCCCGCTATCCCGAATGCGCTCAGGCCTCGCTGGACGCGCGCGAGGGCGGCCTGTGCCACCGCCTGGACGTGGAGACCTCCGGCGTCGTCGTGGCCGCGCGGACGCGGGACGCGTGGAACGCCGTGCGTGAGGCCTTTGGCAGCCGCGCCGTGGACAAGCGCTACCGGCGCTGGTGACAGGGCCACTGACGGACGAGGGCGACATCGACCTGCCCCTGCGTCACCACCCCCGGCATCCGGACCGCGTGGAGCCCGCGCCCTACGGGGCCGAGGACGCCCGGGAGGCGGTGTCGAAGTTCACCGTGCTGTCGCGCTCGGGTGAGTTCAGCGTGGTGGAGGTGAAGATTCTCACCGGCGTGCTGCACCGGTGCGCGCGCACCTCGCGGGCATTGGCGCCCCCATCGTCGGCGACAGCCTCTACGGCGGACGCGAGGCCCCGGAGCTGGGCCGCTTCTTCCTGCACGCCCGCTCCCTGGGCCTGACGCACCCGCGGACGCGGCGAAACATGACGGTCCACAGCCCCCTGCCCCCGGAGCTGCGCGCGGAGCTGGAGCGGCGCGGCCTGCCCCTGCCCCGCGGTGAGCAGCGGGACTGAGGGCTTTCCACTATTCGCCCATGACCTTGACGATGACGCGCTTTCGGCGCTGGCCGTCGAACTCGGCGTAGAACACCTGCTGCCAGGGCCCCAGGTCCAACTTCCCGCCCGTGACGGGGATGATGACCTGGTGGTGGACCAGCAGTGACTTGAGGTGGGCGTCGCCGTTGTCCTCGCCCGTGCGGTGGTGGCGGTAGTCGGGACCGGCGGGCGCCAGGTGCTGGAGCCACTCCCAGATGTCTTCATGGAGACCGGGCTCGTCGTCATTGACGAAGACGCCCGCGGTGATGTGCATGGCGGAGACGAGGACCATTCCCTCCTGGATGCCACTCTTGCGCACCAGGGCCGTCACGGTGTCGGTGAGACGGACCAGCTCCCGCCGCCGCGGTGTCTCGAACCACAGGTACTCCGTCAGGCTCTTCATATCCGTATCCGCCAGGCGTCAGAGTGCCCCGCTAAAGTGACTCACACCATGCGAGCCATCATCCACGTGGACATGGATGCCTTCTATGCATCCGTGGAGCAGCGGGACAACCCGGCCCTGAGGGGCAAGCCGCTCATCGTGGGCGGGCATGCCCAGCGCGGCGTCGTGGTCGCCGCCTCCTACGAAGTGCGCCCCTTCGGCGTGCGCAGCGCGATGCCCATGGCCCGTGCGACGAAGGCCGCGCCGCATGCACTCGTCGTGAAGCCCCGCTTCGCCGCCTATGCCGAAGCCAGCGAGCAGGTGTTCGCCATCTTCGAACGCTACACGCCGCTCATCGAGCCGCTGTCGCTCGACGAGGCCTTCCTGGACGTGACGGCGTCGGTGGGCCTCTTCGGCACGCCCGCGGACATCGCCCGGCGCATCCGCAAGGAGATTGCCGACGAGTTGAACCTCCCCGCCTCCGCGGGCGTGGCTACTGCGAAGTTCGTGGCGAAGATTGCCTCCGACCTCGCCAAGCCCAATGGCCAGCGGGAGGTGCGCGCCGAGGAGACGGTGGCCTTCCTCGCGGGCCTGCCGGTGTCGCGCCTGTGGGGCGTGGGGCCGAAGACGGAGGAGGCGCTCCGGCTCGCCGGGCTGAAGACGATTGGCGACGTGGCGGCCCGGGACTTGGACTGGCTGGAAGACAGGCTGGGCTCCAGCGGACGGCACCTGTGGGAGCTGTCCCAGGGCATCGACACGCGCGAGGTGGTGCCGGACCGGGCCGCCAAGAGCGTGGGCGCGGAGGACACCTTCGACGAAGACCTCGTGGGGGTGGACGCGCTCAAGCCGCACGTCCACGCCCAGGCCCTGCGCGTGGCCCGGCGGCTGCGGCGAGCGGCGCTGAAGGGCCGCGTGGTGCAGCTCAAATTGAAGTTCGCGGACTTCACGCTCATCACCCGGCGCACCACGCTGCGCGAGGCCACGGATGATGGGCAGACGCTCTACCGCGCGGCGCTGGAGTTGCTGGACAAGTCGCACCAGGGCAAGCCGCTGCGGCTCACCGGCGTCAGCGTGCAGTTGGACGAGGAGCCGCCCCAGTTGGGCCTCTTCCCCGCCGCCCCGCCACGCACCGCGAAGCTGAACGCGGCGCTGGACAAGATTGCCGAGCGGTTTGGCAGCAAGGCCATCACCACCGCGGACATCGCCGGCAGCGAGGCCACCGACAGCGCCGAACACCGCTCCGAGCGCCCGGTGGACAAGGGCGGGCCCAAGGACTGAGGGCCCGGTACGGGTGGGGCCTCACGCCTGTTCGCGGAGCGGCCCACACCTCACGGTAGCGACTTCGACTCAGGCAGCGCCCGACCCGGAAGCCGAGCCGGTGCCCTCACAGCACGGACGCGACCTCGAGTCAGGCGTCGCCCGACTCGGAGGACGAACCGGCGCTCTCACCGGACGAGCCGTTCGCCGAGGGACGGCGGCGACGGCGGCGGCGACGGCGCTTGCGCTGGCCTCCCGCGTCGGACTCCTCCCCTCCGCGGCGGCGGCACGCGGCTGCGGCACCTCGCCGGCCTTCCACGCTTCCAACTGCTCGCGATTCTCGCCCGTGGCCTCCACCGTCATCTCGAACACGGTGAGGGCCTCGCTGAAGAGCGGGTGCCGCTTGAAGGC
Organism: Myxococcus sp. MxC21-1; assembly: GCF_032612255.1. Classification (NCBI taxonomy): domain Bacteria; kingdom Pseudomonadati; phylum Myxococcota; class Myxococcia; order Myxococcales; family Myxococcaceae; genus Myxococcus; species Myxococcus sp. MxC21-1. The sequence goes on along the minus strand of NZ_CP123278.1, from coordinate 2,851,371 downwards.
GGCGCTGCGGCGACGGCGCTCACCGGACAGGGTGCGCTGGGCCAGCAGCAGCATGCGGCAGCGCTCGGCGATGCGGCGCGGCAGACGCGCGGACTGGACGAAGCCCGCGAGCAGGTCTTCCACCACCTGCGACACGGACGGGCGGCCCTCCTGCGACTCCTCGGGCCCCGTCGAGCGGCTGATGGGAATCAGCAACATCGCCAGGAGGATGGCGTCGTCCAGCGCCTCGCCCGCGGACACGCGCCGGTCCAGCGACTCCGCGAAGGCGTAGAACGTCTTCTCGCCTTCCTTGCCGTGCTGCTTGAGGTACGCGTTGACGGGCGGCAGGAGGATTTTGAGCGCGTCCAGCGCGTCCAGCAGCTTCAGCGCCGGCGCGGACACACCGCCGCGGATGAGGCGGAACGTCTCCTCCAGCAGGCGCGCGGGCGCGCAGCGGGGCAGGTCCTCCACCGCGCCTTCCATGGCCGCATACGTCCGCGACTCGATGTCCAGGCCCAGCTTCGCCGCGAAGCGCACCGCGCGCAGGATGCGCACCGGGTCCTCGCGCATGCGCACTTCCGGGTCGCCAATGGTGCGGATGAAGCGCTCATCCAGGTCACGGCGGCCCCGGACGTAATCGATGACCCGCCCTTCGGCCACGTCGTAGAACAGGCCGTTGATGGTGAAGTCACGGCGGCGCGCGTCCTGCTGCGCGGTGCCGAAGACGTTGTCGTGGGTGATGAGCAGGTCCTCACCGTCCCCCTCATCCTCACCGCCGTTGGCCGCCGCGTGCTCCAGCTCCGTCGGATTCGCACGGAAGGTGGAGACCTCGATGATCTTCCCGCCTTTGAAGTAGACGTGCGCCAGCCGGAAGCGCCGGCCAATCAGGCGGCAGTTGCGGAAGATGCCGCGCACCTCGTTCGGCGTCGCGCTGGTGGCGATGTCGAAGTCCTTCGGCTTGCGCCCCAGCAGCAGGTCACGCACGCAGCCGCCCACCATGTACGCCTGATGGCCGTGCTGGTGCAGGCGGAGCACCACCTTGAGGGCGTCCGGGTCCAGCTCATCGGGGTCGATTTCCGCCGGCTCGCCGCTGGGCCGGACATGGGGCGCGTGCAGCGCGCGCTCATCGGGCGTCGGCTCCGGTTCGGGCTCCAGGACGATGGGGACTTCCTCGACGTCCTCGCCCCGGGCCTCCGCGGCGTCCTCAGCCTCGGCGGCGGCCAGCGCGGCCTCGGCGCCCAGGACGGCGTCGTCCAGGCCCGACTCGGCCGAGTCTACCTCGTCGTCATCTTCCTCGTCGTCCTCGTCCTCGTCCTCGGCATCCGCGTAGGCGGGGGCCGGAGGCGGCTCGGCGGGGGTGGCGACTTGTATCGAGGGGATTTCAGTGGGGGCCTGCTCGTCGGCGGCCACGGGCTTGGAGGCGCTGTCCTCTTCAGGGTGCGCCGACAGCTCCAGCTGGGAGTTCATGGGAACCTCTTGTTCGCCGCGCTCGGAAGTCCCTGCCGCCTCGGAAGAGGCAACCTCGCGCGCGTCATTCTCGGGCGCAGGTGGCAGCAGACCGCCGGCAGGCGGCGTCTCAGTCAAATCTCGCGTCATCAGCCAGGGACACCCCATCGGGGCGCTTGTAGGCCTGCCGTCTATACCGCATCCTCCGGGTAGGGAGTAGCGATGGACGACATTGTTGTCGGATGTCACCGGGCAGCGGGCTCCCCCGCCCGCTTTCCTGCTCCCAACCAGGGGACAGGGCACGCGCGAAGCGTGGGGGCCGCGGGCCTGTGTCCTGTATCAACACAGCGTCCGCCGGAAACGTTCTGGGGCCGGCCCGCGAGGGGAACGCAGGCCCACCCGGGGGCAGCCGAGCGTCCTGCCCCTACTGCGGCTTGGTGCGCCCCTTGTGGTTCCGGGGCAGCGCGTGGTGGATGAGGGAGACGTAGTCCACCGCCTGCACCGGCGGGGGGCGGCGGCGTGCCCAGCGCGGCCAGGCGCTTGCTGAAGGCGGCCAGGATGTCCGGCATGGGCCGCATCGCCGCGAGCAGCTTGTTGGGCCCCTCCAGCGCCTGGGACAGCGCCACCGCCGCCTGCTGGAGCGGCAGCCCGCGCCGCAGCAGGTCCTGGAACGAGTTGGACAGGGTGATGATGTTGTGGCCCGCCGTCTGCACCATCTCCACTGCGATTTTCAGCACCTGCGGCGCCGTCAGGTGGCCGTCCGCCAGCAGCACCAGCGCGGCCTGGAAGTAGTTGAAGATGGGCACCACGCGCGGTCCGTAGGGCGTGAAGTGCGCGGGGGGCGTCAGCCTGTCCAGGTGGATGAAGATGCGGCGCACCGGGTCGCCCACCGGAATCTTCTTCCACGCCTCGCGCACCCGCAGCGCGTCGTCCGGGTACACCCCGCCCGCCTCCAGCACCTGCGACAGCACGCGCTCGTCCACGCGGCCCGCCACCAGATCTGCGAAGAGCGAATAGATGAACGCGTCCGCCTCCGCGTCGTCACCGAAGAGGACTTCCTCCGCCTCCACCGGCGCGTGCACCCGGCTCTCCAGAATCGCGGGCAGCTTGTAGCCCACCTGCCCGCGCAGGGCCCGGAAGCGGCCGCGCAGCAGGTTGCCCACGTTGTCCTTGAGGACGAACTCGTCCCACCGCACGCCGTCCAGCTTGAGCTTCTCCTCCAGCACGGCCCGCATCTGCTTCGGACTGCCGGAGACGATGCACAGCCGCGAGTCCCCGTTCTCCGACAGCTCGCGGATGAGCGCGCTGGCGCCCGGCACGGCCACCTTCTGGTGGGCCTTCTGGAACGCCGTCCGCACCAGGTCACGGAGCGAGTCGAACTCCGTCTGGAGGTACGTCTTGTCCAAATCCCAGCGGTAGATGCGCCGGGGCGGACGCGGGTCGATGCGGTCCGGCAAGCTCACTTCTTCAGGCCTTCCCGGATGGCGGCGCCCAGGTTGTTCGACACCACCTTCGCCGCGACCTTCCCCGCGTTGGCGATGGCCCGCGACTTCGAACGCCCGTGTGCCTTGATGAAGATTTTATCGAACCCCAGGATGGGGGCCCCGCCGTACTGGTTCCAGTCGGTGATGTCCTTGATGCGTTGGATGCCGCTGGACAACATCGCGAGCCCCGCGCGCCACCGCAGGCTCTCCTTGTAGGCGTACTGGGCCAGCTCCACCACCGTGTCGTGGACGCCCTCCAGCATCTTCAGGCAGACGTTGCCCACGAAGCCATCGGTGACGATGACGTCCGCGGTGCCCTTCGGAATGTCGATGCCCTCCACGTTGCCGATGAAGTGGATGTCCTTCATCTCCGACAGGCGGGCATGGGCCTCCACCACGCGGGGCGGGCCCTTCTGCGGCTCGATGCCATTGGACAGGAGCGCCACCTTGGGGCGCTCGTTCTGGGAGATGATGCGCGCGTAGGCGGAGCCCATCACCGCGAACGTCACCAGGTCATCCGCGGTGGCCTCCACCGTGGCGCCCACGTCCAGGATGAGGGAGAACGGGTCCCCCTTCGCGCCGCGCACCGAGCGCGTCGGGTACACCGTGGCCAGCGCCGCGCGCCGCACGCCGGGGATGAGCTGGAAGTGCCGGGCACACGCCAGCACGCCCGCGCCCGTGTTGCCCGCGGACACCAGTGCCTGCGCCTCGCCCTCCGCCACCAGCCGCGCGGCCACCGCCACGGACGCGTTCGGCTTGCGCGCCAGCGCCTCGCCTGGCTTCTCGTCCATGCCGATGAAGTCCGCCGCGTGCTGCACGGAGATGCGCTCGCCGTTGTGCTTCGTCTCCGCCAGCGCGTCGTCGATGAGGGTGCGGTCCCCCACCAGGAGCGTGTGGATGTGGGGGGACTCGAGCGACAGCATCGCCGCTCCCCGGACCACCTCGGCCGGGCCGTGGTCCGTTCCCATGACATCGAAGGCAATCGTCACTGGCTGCGGCTGCGTCCCCACCATGTCCTCCATCTTAGGACCTTTGCTCGGCCCCCGCGCCTGCCATTCTCGTCTGGGCCACCAGGGACAATCCCAGGAGCCCCGCCATCGCCACCATGCTCGCCGCCGTCCCGTACGGGGCCGCAGGCCCCAGCCGGGTGAAGAGCCAGCCTCCCAGCGCCGGCCCCAGAATCCGCCCCAGCGAGCCGAAGGCCTGGTACGCCCCCAGCACCGCGCCCAGCCGCTCCGGCGGGGCATGCAGAGATACCAGGGCGGACAGACACGGTGTCACCAGCGCCGACCCCACCGCCAACAACCCCATCACCGGGAACAGCCACGCATAATCCGGCGCGACGGGCAACAGGGCCAGCCCCGCCGCCGTCAGCCCGAAGCCCACCGTGGCCAGCAGCGCCTCGCGCCCCGGCGCGCTCCCGGGCCCTCCCGTCAGCCGGCGCACCAGCCCGCCCTGCACCGCCGCGGAAATCACCCCAATCGCCGCGAAGAGCCAACCGGAGCGCAGGCTGGCCTCGCGCAGCACGTCCAGGTCCGTCACCGCCGCCCGGAGGAACAGCCCGCCTTCCTGGAGCGGCACCGGCCCGGACGACAGGAAGCGCGTCAGCAGGTAGACGGAGAAGGTGCCTTCCATCTGCGCGAAGGCGGTGGTGAACACCAGCATCAGCACCAGGCAGCGCCCCACCACGGGCAGGCTCATGGCCAGCCTGGCGCCCTTCAGCGTGCGCGCGTGCCCTTCCCCCGGGCGCCCCTCCACCCGCGTCTCCGGCAGGTAGAAGTACGTGCCCGTCAGGTTGATGGCCACCAGCCCCGCCGCGAACAGACCGATGGCGAGGTTGCCACCCCAGGCGCCCAGGAAGCCGCCCAGCGCCGGTCCCAGCACGAAGCCCAGCCCGAAGGCCGCGCCAATGACTCCCATACCCCGCGCCCTGTCCTTCGGCGTGGTGATGTCCGCCACCACGGCCTGTGCGGTGGAGATGTTGCCACCGGAGATGCCGTCGATGACACGCGCCAGGAAGAGCAGCGGCAGCGACTGCGCGAAGGCGAACAGTAGGTACGCCAGGAGCGAGCCCACCTGGCTCACCAGCAGCACCGGCCGGCGGCCGTACCGGTCGCTGAGCCGGCCCAGTATCGGGGCCGACACCAGTTGCATCAGCGAGAAGACGGAGATGAGCAACCCCACCGTGAAGGGCGAGGCACCGAACCGCACGCCGTACACCCCCAACTGGGGAATCAGGATGCCGAACCCGATGAGGTCCAGCGCCACGATTCCGAAGACGACACGGAGTGACGCCGCCCGCCGCACCACCAGTTGCCCCTTTGCTGAAAAAGAAAACCGCCGGAGCGCGAAGATAGCGCCCCGGCGGCTCGAATGGGGGAGAAGTCCCGGGTCCGAAGGGCTTTACATCGCCTCGGCGGACTGGACGTTCCGGTTCGCGGTGTCGCGCTCGATGCAGCCCTTGGTCATCGTGTACTGGTAGGTGCCCAGCTCGTCACGCCAGTACTCGCCCTCGTACGGCCAGTAGAGCTGGTCGTCCTGCACGGCGACGGAGTACTTGTACTTCTTGACGATGGCCGTGCGGCCGCCCGCCTTGAGCTGCTCCTCCAGGAACTCCTTCTCCTTGGTGGTCGTCTCGAACTTGATGCGCAGGCCGTTGGCCAAGAGCTGCTTGAGCGCCACCAGCTCCGTCTCCAGCTTGCCCTTGGCCATGATGCCGGCCTTGGAGATGAGCGCCGTGCGCTGCACCTTGAGCCCCTCCAGCAGGGACTTGCTCAGCTCGGAGTACTTGAAGGTGTCCGCCCGGTTCGCGAAGGCGTCCATCTCCGCCTCCAGCTCGAGGATGGAGTCGTTCGTCTTGCGCAGGTCCTGGTCCGTCAGGGCCAGCCGGAGGATGCGCTCCAGGATGATGTCCGTCTCGTTCTTCTCCAGGCCGTCCTTGTTCTTCTTCTGCACGTCGGAGAGCACCGAGTAGTACTCGCTGGCCTCCATGTTCTTCTTCACCAGCGCCTCCAGCTGGTCGTGCACAGGCAGGTAGGTGCGCTCGAAGTCCTGGAGGATGATGTTGGACTCCCGGTAGCGGCAGTTCTCGTAATAGATGACCGCCTTCAGGATGAGCGCCTCCGGGAAGTACTCCTCGCGGAAGAAGGGCGACGACAGGGTGATGAGGCTGCCCAGCGCCTGCTCGTACTGGCCCACGCGGTAGTTGGCCCAGCTGGACTCGAAGAGGGCCTCCAGCCACTGGGTGTTCCCGCGCTCCACCTTGCCCAGGTAGAAGAGCGCGAAGCGGTTCTGCTGCATGCCGTAGTGCGTGCGGGCCAGCTGCATGAAGGCCAGCTCACGCAGCGACTTGTCCATCTTCGCCTGGTCCACCGTCTTGCCCGGCACCGGACGCGTGAGGCGGACGACTTCCTTCATCGCCTCGATGGCGGCCAGCATCTCCCCGTTGGCGCGCTTGGCCGCCGCGTCCTTCTGACGGCTGCCGTTGCGGAAGGAGGACAGGCCCTCCAGGTACTTGGCGCGAGGGAAGAACGGGTCGGTGCGCGGAATGGTCAGCGCCAGCCGCTTCACCTCCGAGAAGCTCTTGTCGGCCTCCTCGGGCTGCCCCACCTGGTCCAGCGCGCGGCCACGCACGAAGTGGTAGCGCGCCAGCAGGTAGCGGAACTCGTTGCGGTACTTCTCAGGGAACTCCTGGTTCGCGTGACGGGCAATCTCGTCGAGGATGACCGTCTCGTTCTTCGTCTTGCGGCTGATGAAGAAGAGCCACTCCAGGCTCGTCTTGAAGAACTTGGTGGACGGGCCCAGGGAGAGGATCTTGGAGAACTCGCCCAGGGACGAGTGGTACATGCCCATGCGGTAGAGCGACTTGGCCAGCACGTAGCGCGCCTCGGTGTGCAGGCCCGCCAGCTTCGGGTCCTCCAGCAGCTCGTGCGCCGCCATGGAGGCCTTCTCGTACTCGTCGTTCTTGAAGAGGCTGACGGCCACGTCCAGGCGCTGGCGGTCCGCCGTCTTGCCGGAGACGTCCACCGCGTCGAAGGACATGGTGGGCGCGGCCGGCTTGGGCGCCTCCTGCGTCAGGTCCAGGCCCATGCCCATGCTCCCGGTGTTCGCGGGAGGCGAAGCCGGGGTGGGCGCGGGCGTGGAAGGGGGCGCCACGGGCGCCGTCTCCGCGGGAGACACGCTCGTGGGCGCCTCGCTGGAGGAAGCAGCGGCGGCATCGTCGTCCGCGTCCTCCTCCTGCACCGGCACGGGCTTCGCCTTGTCGGCGCGGCTCTTGCGGGTGGGCTTCTTCTTGGGAGTGGTGCGCTTCTTCTTCTTGGACTGGCCGGCGAGGTCCAGGCCCTCGAAGTTCTGCGCGTAGGTGGGGGCCGTCCACGCGAGCGACAGCCCGAGGACGGCGACACGGATGAGCCGGAAGGAGCGCATCATGACTCGGACCCGAAGAAGAAGGAGACACCCAGCTCGAACAGGAGCTGGTTGCGCAGGTAGTTGCCGGAAACCTCGTCACCCTTCTCCACGTAGATGAGGTCACGCAGCTCCGTGCGCAGCGTGATCCACCGGTTGAGGAAGAAGCGCGCGCCCACGCCCAGGTTGGCACCCGGTGTGAGGTAGTTCTGTGCCACCGCGCCCGGCGAGTCACCGGGACCGCGGTACTGCACCACCGATGCGCCCGCGATGCCGTACAGGTCGAAATGGACGAAGGTCTCCGCCAGCAGCGACACCTTGCCGTAGATGGGCGCCCACTGGACGTCCGCGCCACCCAGCAGCTTGATCTGCCCCGGCGCCTTCCCGTCCAGCTCGTCGAGTGAGGGAGGCACACAGCCGCGCGTGGAGCCCTCGCCTCCATCCCCGAACGTGCATTTCTGCGCCGCGCCAGCCACCGTGTTGATGGCGTAGCCCACGCGAAGGCTGACACCCAACGTCTCCATGGGGTGGTACGTCAGCGTGCCGCCGAAGATGTACTTGCTGTAGAACGCGTCGCGCAGCGACAGCGTCGCGGACGGGCTGAACTCGAAGCGGCCCTTCTTGAGGAAGACGTGGCCGGAGACCGGCCGGACGCGCTCGCGCAGGGGCCCGAGCCGGTCCTTGTCGACCTCCGACACGTCGCCGGCTTCCGCCTCTTCGGTGGTCTGGGCGAAGCCCAGCACGGGCGCCGTCAGACAGAGGGCGAGGAGCACACGGAAGAAGCGCTTCATTCCGAGTCCCTCCCCGTCGACTTGAACGGCAGGAACAGCGAGATGCCTGCGTTGAGCGTCATGACGTTCTGGATGGCGCCCTTGCTGCTACCCAGGGGCTGATCCACATAAGAGGTGTTGATGAGGGCCACGTTGACGGCGATGTAGTCCTGAGCCACGAAGCGCATGCCCAGGCCCAGGTCAGCGGCCGGGTTGAGGCCTCGCCCCGGCAGCGCCGAGGTCTCCGTATTCACCACGCCCGCACCCGCAAGCAGGTAGCCGTCGAAGTGGAGGATGGAGTTGAGGAACGCCACCTTTCCGTAGATGGGGCTCCACTCCACGTCGCCCATCGCGGACCACTGGGGCACCGAGTAGTAGATTTTGCTGTTGAAGGTCCGCTTCGCGGTGCGCACGTCATCCGACGGCAACACCTGCATCAGCGAGGCCCGGGCGGAGATGGCCAGCGTGTCCGCCAGGTAGTACGCGCCCCGGACCGACAACCCCACCTTCGAATAGAAGGGGTCGTTGACCGAGAAGCTCACCAGCGGCGTCAGCTCGAAGCGGCCCTTCTTGAGGTAGACCTTCCGCTGGACGCTCTTCACCCGGTCTTCCTGGGTGATGTCCGTCAGCGGCAACTGCGGATCCGCTTCCAATGGCTCGTCCGCGGGGCGGGACGCCGCGGCCGGTGTGGCCTCCTCCACCGGAGGAGGCGCGGGTGATTCTGCATCCTGCGATGACTCGGCCTGCGACTCGTCGGTAAGGTCGAGTCCCATGCCTTCCTGGCCCTGGGCGGATGCCAGTGCGGGCACCAGACACAGGGCGAGCAGCAACTTGGGGCGGTTCAAATCCGGAGGCTCCGTGAGGGAGGGGGGCGTAACTGCCACCGGGGGTTCAGCGCGACTCTCGGCTTGCACATCCTATCGGTCGTATTCCCAACCATCAACCGCGCTGAGCAAGCCCGGTTACCGCCTATCCCTCCGGTATTCCTTCACAATTCCACCCGACGTACCGCCGTACGGGGGCGTTGGTGTTCCTGGGGGCTGTGCTACCCTCCTGAGGCTCGCGGGCCCCGAGGTCCCGTGCCCCATCCCCCCCTTTGTAGAGGTCAGAGGTCCCATGAAGATGTTCGTGCGAACCGCCCTCATGATGTCCGCCGCGCTCCTGTCGGGTGGCTGTGAGGTGGCCAGCGAGATTGGCAAGCCCTGCACGCTGGTGCGCAAGGCGACCCCCGAGGAACTGGCGGCCGGTAGCGATGTGGCCGTTCCCATCCTGGAAAAGGAGATCGCGGCCCAGCAGGACTTCATCTCATTCGGATCCGTGAACTGCGAAGACCTGATCTGCGTGCGGGATCAGGACTACCCTCGTGCCCTCAACCCGGATGGATCGCTAAACGAAAACGAACCGGCCCGGGGATACTGCAGCAAGCCCTGCGTCGAGGGCGCGTCTTCGTGCGACGTGACGGACACCGACGACGTCAATCCGGACCTGCCCGGCCGGATGTCGTGCCGCCCGATGCTGCTGGATCAGGACACGCTGGATGCACTCCGCTCCGCGGACGAGGCCTTCTACCGGCGGACGTTCGGCGAGAACAACTCGCCCTTCTTCTGCGCCGGCGCGCTCATCCCGGATTGACCCACCCGACACTTTTCGCGCGGAGGGGTAGACCTTTCCGCGCGACTGGTTCGTAAAGGGAGGGCCCGCGCTGTTTCCGCAAGGAGCCCTGCCTCATGAACCGTACGGTCGTCTTCCTCAGTCTGGCTGGCGGTCTCGCGCTCACCGCATTGGTGCTGGGACTGCCCCAGATGGGCACCCCGCCGGAGCCGATCGTCCTCGTCCACCCCACGCCACCGCCGCCCGTCCCGCCACCGCCGCCCGTCGTGCCCGCCACGGTGGGCTCGCTGACGCTGACGAGCCGGCTGTCCCATCCGTACGTCCCCGCGGGCACCTCCGAGGTGTTCGCCACCTTCGACCTGTCGGGCGCGCAGGTGCCGGGGGCACAGCGAAGCCCTGTCAATCTGGCGCTCGTCATCGACCGTTCGGGCTCCATGAGCGGCTACAAGCTGGCCCAGGCCAAGCAGGCGGCGCGGCACCTCATCGGGCTGCTGAATGACCAGGACCGGCTGGCCATCATCCACTACGGCTCGGACGTGAAGAGCCTGCCGTCCCTGGAGGCCACGGCCGCCAACCGCGAGCGGATGTTCCAGTACGTGGACGGCATCTGGGACGAAGGCGGCACCAACATCGGCGCGGGCCTGTCCGCCGGGCGCTATCAACTGTCCACCGCGCAGCGGACCTACGGCGTCAACCGCCTCATCCTCATGAGTGACGGCCAGCCCACCGAGGGCCTCACCGCCGACGAGGAGCTGACGCGGATGGCGCGGGAGCTGCGCGCCACCGGCCTCACCCTGAGCGCCATTGGCGTGGGCACCGACTTCAACGAGGACCTGATGCAGGCCTTCGCCGAGTACGGCGCCGGTGCCTACGGCTTCCTGGAGGACGCCGCCCAGCTCTCCACCCTCTTCCAGAAGGACCTGCAGCAGGCCGGGACGACGGTGGCGCGCGGCGTGACGATGACCTTCACCCTGCCCCCTGGCACGTCACTGGGCGAGGTGCTTGGCTACCGCGCCAGCCAGTCCGGCAATCAGGTGCACGTGTCGCTGCCCGACTTCTCCGCGGGCCAGTTGGAGCGCGTGGTGGTGCGACTCAACGTCACCGGGGACTCGGTGGGGCGGACGGCGCGCGTGTTGGACCTGAAGCTGGCGTACACGGACCTCATCCGTGACGCAGAGGTGGCCAACGAAGCCTCGCTGTCCGCGGTGGTGACCAACCGGCGCGAGGAGGTGCTCGCCCGCCAGGACCGCGAGGCCACCGTCTACGCCGCCCGGGCGCGCAGCGCCGTCAACATGCAGAAGGCGGCCGAGGCCCTGAGCGAGGGCCGCAAGGACGAGGCGAAGCTCTACCTGCAACGCAACCAGGCGCTCTTTGACGAAGCCAGCGCGGTGTCCGGCAGCGCCGCGGTGGCGGCGGACCAGGCCGAACAGCGGGCGGTGATGGACGAGTACGACAGCGCGGAGGGCGAAGAGGCCCGGCGCTCGCTCGTGAAGAAGAGCAAGGTGAAGGCGCTCAAGAGCTTCGGCAAGCTCGGCTCCACGTACTGAGAGTCGTCCCGCACATCACCCAGACGCCCCGCCGCACTGCGTCGTGTTCACGATTGTGTGCAGGTGGGGCGTGAAGTTTCAGGAATGGGCCCACACAGGATGCGTTCAGCCTTAAGCTGCGGCACCTCAAACCAACCTGTTTCCGAGTGGAGCCCCCCTCATGCAGCTCCCGCAGTTCCAGACCCTCATCGACATCTTCAAGCGCAGCACCTCCACCTTCGGCAGCCGTGACCTCTTCGGAGAGAAGAAGAACGGCCAGTGGGTCTGGACGACCTACTCTCGCTTCGGAGAGATGGTCGACGACCTGCGTGGTGGGCTCGCTCAGCTGGGCGTGGGCGCGGGCGACCGCGTGGCCGTCATCTCCAACAACCGCCTGGAGTGGGCGGTGGGCGCGTACGCCACGTACACGCTCGGCGGCGCTTACGTCCCGATGTACGAATCACAGCAGGTGAAGGAACTGCAGTTCATCCTCAACGACAGCGGCTCCAAGGTCGTTTTCTGTGCCACGGATGACATCGCGCAGCGCATCCAGGCCGTACGCGCGGAGCTGCCGCACCTGGAGCACATCATCCGCTTCAGCGGCACCACCAGCGACACGGACAGCTTCGCGACGCTGCTGCGGCGGGGCGCCGAGACGCCCACGCCCCTGGTGAGCCCCAAGCCGACGGACCTGGCCGGCCTCATCTACACGTCGGGCACCACGGGACAGCCCAAGGGCGTGATGCTCAGCCACTCGAACATCGCCCGCAACGTGTCGGCGATGCACGAAGTGTTTCCCATGGGGACGGAGGACCGCTCCCTGGCCTTCCTGCCGTGGGCGCACGTCTTCGGCCAGACGGTGGAGCTGCACGCGCTGCTGTCCATGGGCGCGTCCATGGCCATCGCGGAGGCGGTGGAGAAGATCATCGACAACCTCTCCGAGGTGAAGCCCACGCTGCTGTTCAGCGTGCCGCGCATCTTCAACCGCATCTACGACGGCCTGCAGAAGCGCATGGCCGGCGAGAAGGCGGTGACGCGGTTCATGTTCCACCGCGGCCTCGCGGTGGCGGCCCAGCGGCGCGCGCTCGCGGAGGCGGGCAAGTCGAGCGGCCTGCTGGACCTGCAGCACGCCTTCTTCGACAAGGTGGTCTTCTCCAAGGTCCGCGCGCGCTTCGGCGGGCGGCTGAAGTACGCCTTCTCCGGTGGGTCGGCCATCTCCAAGGAGGTGGCGGAGTTCATCGACAACCTCGGCATCACCGTCTACGAGGGCTACGGCCTCACGGAGACGTCGCCCATCGCCACGGCCAACTTCCCCAACAACCGGAAGATCGGCTCGGTGGGCAAGGCGCTGCCCGGGGTTCGCGTGGAGATCGACACGGCGGCCACCGGCGAGGCGACGCAGGGCGAAATCGTCGTCCACGGGCACAACGTGATGATGGGCTACTACAACAAGCCCGAGGAGAACGAGAAGGTGTTCACCGGGAACGGCGGCTTCCGCACCGGTGACATGGGCTACCTGGATCCGGACGGCTACCTCTACATCACCGGCCGCATCAAGGAGCAGTACAAGCTGGAGAACGGCAAGTACGTGGTGCCCAGCCCCATCGAGCAGTCGCTGACGCTCTCCACCTACATCGCCAACGCGTTGGTCCACGGCATGAACAAGCCGTACAACGTGGCCATCATCGTCGTGGACGTGGACACGCTGAAGAAGTGGGCCGCGGAGAAGGGCCTGGACACGACGTCCATGCCGGAGCTGCTCAAGCGTCCCGAGGTGCTCCAGCTCTACCGTGAGCAGTTGAACGAGTTCACCCGCGACGTGAAGGGCTATGAGCGCCCGCAGCGCTTCCTGCTCATCAGCGAGGACTTCACCGTCGCCAACGACATGCTCACCCCCAAGATGAGCGTGAAGCGCCGCAACGTCGTGGCCCGCTACAACGACGCCATCGAAGCCCTCTACCGCGAGGGCAGCGACCGCAGCGTCTCCGCAGCCTAGCCGCCCTGGGTGGCGGGCAGGGGCTCATCCCCCTGCCCCACCCTGTGTGCGAGTGCGCACCGGGAATGCGGGAAGGCCGGCGTGTCATCCTCGTCACCTGCACCTTTCCGTGTTGACCCGCGGAATCCCCCCGCCCTATCTCCGCGTTCCTCCTGGTTTCGGCGGGACAGCGCACGGAGGCGCGCACACCAATGGCGAGCACGGTCACCCCGTGGGTCGGGGTCATCATGGGCGGTAAGAGCGACCTGGAGCACCTGCAGCCCGCGGTCGACATCCTCAAGGAACTGGGCATCCCGCACGAGGTGCGCGTGGTGTCCGCCCACCGCACCCCGGACTGGATGATGGAGTACGCGTCCACCGCGGAGTCGCGGGGACTGTCCGTCATCATCGCCGCGGCGGGCGGCGCGGCGCACCTGCCGGGCATGGTGTCGAGCAAGACGCTGCTGCCCGTCATTGGCGTGCCCATGCCCACCACGCTGCTCAGCGGCCTGGACGCGCTGCTGTCCATCGTCCAGATGCCCAAGGGCGTGCCGGTGGGAACGCAGGCCATTGGCAAGCCGGGCGCCGCCAACGCCGCCCTGCACGCCGCGGCCATCCTCTGCCTCAAGTACCCGGAGCTGCGCGAGCGGCTCGCGGCTTGGCGCAAGGCGCGTACGGACGAAGTGCTGGCGCACCGGGAGCTGTCATGAGCCCCCGCGTGGTGCTGCCCGGCGGCACGATTGGCATGCTCGGCGGCGGCCAGTTGGGACGGATGATGGCCCTGGCCGCGCGCACGCTCGGCTTCCAGGTCCAGGCGTTGGACCCGGACGCGGACTGCCCCGCCCACTCCGTGGTGGACCGGTGTGTCACCGCGTCCTTCGGTGACACGGCGGCCGCGGAGACGCTGGCGCGCGCGTGCGACACCGTGACGCTCGAAATCGAGAAGATTCCCCTCGCCACGCTGGAAGCGGTGGCGCGGCACACCCCCATGCGCCCAGGTGCGGACGTGCTCCGCGTGATTCAGCACCGGGGCCGGCAGAAGGGCTGGCTCGCCAAGGGCGGCTTTCCCCTGGGCCCGTGGCGCGAGGCGCACTCCGCCGCGGAGCTGGCCGAAGCCATCCAGGCGCTGGGTGGACGCTGCTTCGTGAAGTCCAGCGAGGGCGGCTACGACGGACGCGGGCAGGTGGAGGTGACCTCCGCGGACGAGGCCGCCCAGGCGTGGCGCGAGCTGGGTGAGCGCTCCGTGGTGGTGGAGGCCGCGCTGGCGCTCCAGTCCGAGCTGTCCGTGCTGGTGGCCCGCAGCCCCCATGGAGAAGTGGCGGTGTATCCGCCAGCCTTCAATCACCACGAGGAGCGCATCCTCGCGTGGTCGCTGCTGCCGGGACCGCTGCCGCCCGCGGTGCTGAACAAGGCCACGGAGCTGGCGCGCGGCATCACCGAGTCGCTCCAGGTCGAAGGCCTGCTCGTCATCGAGCTGTTCCTGCTGAAGGACGGCAGCTTGCTCGTCAACGAGCTGGCGCCGCGCCCGCACAACAGCTTCCACTCCACCGAGGTGGCGTGCCTCACCTCGCAGTTCGAGCAGGCGGTGCGCGCGGTGTGCAACCTGCCGCTGGGCTCCGTGGAGGTGGTGCGTCCAGCGGCCATCGTCAACCTGCTGGGCGACTTGTGGCTGAAGGACGGCGGCCCTCGCTTCCAGGAGGTGCTGGCCATGCCCGGCGTCCGCCTGCACCTGTACGGCAAGCGGGAGGCGCGCAAGGGCCGGAAGATGGGGCACCTGTCCGCGGTGGGCAGTTCGCCCGAGGACGCGCTCGCCCGCGTGCAGGCCGCCGCCACCGCACTGGGGATGTGAAGCCGTGAAGACGAACAGCGCCCGGCTCCTGGACTCGCTCGGCGTGAAGTACGCGCTGCGCGACTACGACGTGGACCTGGAGGATTTGTCCGCGGAGTCGGTGGCGGCCAAGGTGGGCATGCCCGCCGAGCAGGTCTTCAAGACGCTGGTGGCGCGCGGCGACCGCACCGGCGTGTTGATGGCAGTGGTGCCCGGCAACGCGGAGCTGGACCTGAAGGCGCTGGCCCGGCTCAGCGGAGACCGCAAGGTGGACACCGTGCCGCTCAAGGAGCTCCAGCCGCTCACCGGCTTCATCCGGGGCGGCTGCACGGCCATCGGCGGCAAGAAGGACTATCCCGTGTACGTCGACGAGACGATGGAGCTGTTCGATGCCATCGCCGTGTCCGCGGGCGTGCGTGGCACGCAGCTCGTGCTCGCCCCCGCGGACTACCTGCGCGTGACGAAGGCGAAGACGGGCCCCATCTCCCGCGACAAGGCCTGAGCCCGGCTCACGGTGATTCGCCCGGGGCCTGCCCCTGCGCGGGAACGAAGAGCACCTTGCCGGACGTCATGTCCGCGGAGGCGATGCGCACCGCCTCGCCCGCGGACTCCAGCGGGAGCCGGGCGCGCACGGGCGTCTCCAGCGTCTGCCCCACCAGCGACGGCACGCCCATCAGCGCCTTGATTTGCGCGGCGCCGAAGCCTTGCCGGTGCCACTCCGACAGCCAGAAGCCCTCCACCCGCTTGCGCCCGAAGATGAGGTCCCCGGGCGCGATGCGGCACTCCTGTTCGGAGAGCGAGCCATACACGATGACGGTGCCGCCCTCCGGCAGCGCGTGGAGCAATTGCCCGGTGAGCCGCCCGCCCACCGGGTCGAAGGCGAGCGACACCTTCAGCTCGTGACATACGCGGAGCAGCCGCTCCTCGAACTCGGGCTCGTGGGTGCTCAGCACGTACTCCGCGCCCAGGCCCTGGAGCAGGGCCACCTGCTCCGGGCGCCGCACCACGTTCACCATGGCCACGCCCCGGCGCTTGGCGAGCGCCAGCAGCATCCGTCCCATGGTGCCCGCGGCGGCCGTCTGCGCCAGCGCGGTATGCCCCCTCCTTCGCACGCTCCATCAACACCCACGCGGTGAAGGGATTGATGAAGAGGCTGGCGCCCTGCTCGTCGGAGACGTGGCCCCGCAGCGGCAGGCACTGCCCCAGGGGCACCGCCGCGTACTCCGCCCACAAGCCGTCCCCCTCGCCGGGCGCCACACACGCCACGCGGCGCCCCACCAGGAGCCGGCCCGCGACGCCGCCCGAGGCCACCACCGTCCCGCTGGCCTCCAGGCCCGGCACCACGGGCAGCGGCTTGCGGATGCCGTACTGCCCACGCATGAACATCAGGTCCGCCGGGTTGATGGGGGCCGCCGCCACGCGCACCAGGACCTGGCCCGTGGTGGGCCGAGGCACCGGCCGTGACTCCACGCGCAGGGACTCCGGCCGTCCGTCATAGGCGGTGAGGACCAGCGCGCGCATCGTCTCGGGAACGACGGGGCTCTTCATCGGCAGACCTTTTTCGCCACCCATGCGTGAAAGGAACAGTTCCTGCCCGGCCTACATCCGTGGGGAGTCGATGAACGCCACTCTATTGCAGCTCCATCATCGCGAGGCCCTCGAGCAGACCGTGACGCGCGCGCTCACTGCCGGGGCCGGGGCCGGCGTGTTGCATCTGGCCCTGACACGCGTCGGGGTGCCCCTGCCGTTGGCGTGGCTCGTCCCCGCTGCCGTCGTGCTCGGGTGTGCACGAGGCGACAAGTGGGACCGCGTGCTGCTCGGGGGTCTGGGAATACTCCTCACCGCGCTGCCCTATGCCCTGGGCATGGCCCCAGGATGGACGGTGGCGTTCAGCGCGGCGGCGGCGGGGGCGCTGCTGGTGCGCTCGCGACTCAGTGAGCGCGGAGAGAATGGCCAGGTGGCGGAAGCCCGCCCCACCCTCTTCCACTTCGGACTGGGCGCGGCGCTGTGCGCGGGCTTGACGCTGGGCGGCATGGAGGTGTCCCGCGTCTTCTCCGCGCGACTGGCGGACCTGGCCACGCCGGCGCTGCTGGGCGCGGGAGTGGCGGGCGGCATCCTGGGCCTCTTCGTGGGATTGAGCGCGGTGGCCGCGCACCGCACTGTCAGCGGACCCGGTGGAGGCGCGCGTGGAGGCGCTGTTGCCGCAGCTCGCTGGTGACTTCCGTGCGCTGACCGAGCGGGCGCTGAACCTGTACCGGCAATGCGGACAGTCCCTGGCGATGCTCCCTCGCGAGCCCGCGCGCGAGGAACTGGCGCGCACCCTGGGGAAGATGACGCGCGACGCCGCGGAGCTCGCGTCTGAATGGGCGGGGGTGGAGGCCCAAATCGAGGAGCGCGCGCAAGCGGACCTCCAGGCCGAGCGCGAAGACCTGGAGCGCAGCGCCCGCGCCAGCACGGATGCCATCGCGAGACGCCAACTCGAGCTCGCCGCGGCTTCCCTGGGTGAGGAGGTGGAGCGGCTGGGCACCCTGAAACAACGGCGCGAGCGCATCCTCGCCCGCCTGAGGGCAGAGGTGGCCCAGTTGGAACGGGCCCGCGTGGCCCTGCTGTCACTGCGCAGCGGCCAGGCCCAACTCAAGGCCGCGGAGCTGTCCGCCCTGGCGCGCCGCTTCCGCGCCCTCTCCTCCCTCCAGCGCGAGGAGGCCCACTCCATGGAGGACGTATCTTCAATGATTCAGGGGGCTTCCATGCACTCATCTCCGCTGGAAGTCAGACAGGCCGAGGGCGAGGAAAGCCCGGCGTCTGGCCCGGCAAGCGAGCTGCCGAGGGTCGGCGAGTCTTGAGCGCCGGGGCTCCGGCCCCGGTGCATTGCCCCCGTGACATGCGGCCTTGCAGCTTCTTTCGGGGAGGGCATGGAGCCTGCGGTGGGTTCGGCTACAATTTCCCCACATGAGCCTGCCCCTCTCCTCCGCACCAGCCCCCGCCTGGCTGTGGAAAGGTGACGAGCCGAGCGTCACCTCGGTGTTTCAGCCCATCGTGGACTTGCTGCGTGGCGAGGTCATCGGGCACGAAGTGCTTTCGCGAGGACCCGGCGAGTTCCGCGAGCCGCACGTGCTCTTCACGCAGGCGCGCTTGGAAGGCTACACGTGGGAGCTGGAGCGCGCGTGCTGGACGTCCGCGCTGCGCTGCATCTCCACGTTGCCGGAGGCGCAACGCAGCGCGCCCTTCTTCTTCAACGTCAGCCCGGACGTGCTGAGCGACCCGCGATTCGGGGATGGCTCCACGGAGGAGCTGCTCGCGCGCTACGGGCTGAACCCGAAGAACCTGGTGCTCGAAATCACGGAGAAGGCGGCATTCGAGGACAACGCGCTGCTGCAACGGCTGACGCGGCAGTGTTCGGCGCTGGGCTTCGGCATCGCGCTGGATGACTTCGGCGCGGGGCACTCCGGATTGGTGACGCTGGTGAACAGCGCGCCGCAGTTCATCAAGCTGGACCAGGCACTGGTGCGGGACATCCACCGGCACAGCTACCAGCAGCACCTGGTGAAGTCGCTGGTGTCCTTCGCGGCCAGCGTCAACGCGACGCTGATTGCGGAAGGCGTGGAGACGTGGAACGAGCTGGCCGTGCTGCTCCGCCTGGGCATCCGGCACGCGCAGGGCTACCTGGTGGCCCGCCCCGCTCCCGCCCCCGTGCTTCCCAGCGTCGAGTTCGAGGCGCGGCGCCATGAAGCCATGCGCGCGCTCGACTTCCGCGAGGACGAGGACGACGAGACGGTGGGCAGCATCGTCATCCGCCGCAACTGCGTGGAGCGGCCCGTGACGCCCGAGGAGTTGGAGCGGCTGTTCCAGCAGAAGGCCGACGTGGACCACGTCGCCGTGCTGCATGGCGAACGGCTGGAGGCGCTGGTGTTGCGGCGCGCGACGGCCACGAAGGGCGCGGCGCTGGTGGCCCCGCTCATCGTCGAGGACCGGATGGCGCTCACCACCCTGGCGCGGCTCGCCATGGAGCGCGCGCCCGAAGCGCTCTATGACCCGGTGGTCGTCACGGATGCCCAGAAGCGTTTCCTGGGCACCGTCACCATGCAGCAACTCATTCGCCGCATCACGGAGTTGCTGGAACGGCGCACGCCGGCCTGATGACGGACACGGCTGCGGCGCGATGTGCACGACGCGGCCGTCCGACTACAGCCTCCTGAGTTGCGTCACGCCGTGTTGCCGCAACAAGGGACTGTGCAGCGCTGAAGCAGGGTCGCCCAGGACTTACTGACCAAGCAAACCTGCCCGCGAACAACTCCAACCCCTCCAACATGTATCAGGGGCTCTTGTCCTTGGGCTGAGTTCCGACGACCTCCGTCAGCCTCCTGCAGTCTTCAGCGAATGGAAGGGAGACGAAACATGGCGCCTGCGTGCCCTCCTTCCGTGACCTCTCCAATGCGATGGTGGCAACGAAGTCGTCTTCATCCGCCTTGCAATAGAGTTCCTGGGCCAGCTCCAGTTCCCCAGCCTGCTCAGCAAGAGCCGCCCGCTTGGCAAAGCACGCGGAAGCAGTTCCGCTCGGAGCACCCGGCAGGAACTCATCAAGTCGCTGGAGGGCTTCTTGGTCTCTCCCGATGGTGTCGAGATAATCGTAGGAACTCAGCACGAAGCCACAGTCTTTGTTGGCAGGCATGCCGTCTGACTTTCCGGTGAGCCAGAGCACATGGGCGAAGTCCTGCATTCCCTTCCAACTTCTAGCAGATGCCCCCTGCGTCGTATCCAGCTTTGCCATGATGAGGTACTGACCGGAAGCAAGCTGCGCCGTCTCCTCCGCCGACAAGACGTAATAGAGAAGTGCGTGAGGTGAGGCAGCCGTCAGTTTCACGGTGCTCGGAGTGAGCCCGACCTTGCGCAGGGGCCAATGCACAAGACTCCTCACCCGATTCTTCCGGAGAAAAACCTCGACGGTGAGAAACCGTTCCCAACCGCCCTCGGACGTTTCAATCAGGATATCGCCTTCGGCGGGCGCCTGCGCATCCGCCGCAAATACACTCGGGTGCGCTAGACCGACTGTCACGACCAACGGCCATCCCTGTCGCAAGGACGAAATCCTGGATCCGACAATGAGCCTGGGTGAGGCGACAGCCGGCGACCCGGCAATCTCACGTTCCGCGGTGCCCGACTGAGCCCGTCCCGGGACCGCGGCAAGCGCCACCACCAAGACCCAGCTCCGAAGAAAAGTCGTACACATGGACGCCCCCGTCCCAAGAAGACAAGGTGCACGCCATTTACGCAATAGGGTTACGGCGCTCTCCCGTAAGGACTCAGGGCTCGATGGCCATACCCGCCACGCCCTCGAAGCGGACAGGACTGCCCTTGCGGATGCCCACCTTCTCCGTCCAGCCGCCGGGCACCTCCAGCACGTACTGGCTGGGTACGCCCACGGAGCGGGACTCCAGTGAGCGAGGCACCGCGCGCGACACGATGCCCGCCACGCGCAGGTCGGACGTAATGAAAATCATGTCCAGCGGGATGAGCGTGTTGCGCATCCAGAACCCCTGGACCTCTTCGTGGGGGAAGAGGAAGAGCATGCCCTTCCCCTCCGCCAACTCCTTGCGCCACATCATGCCCCGGGCACGCGTGCCCGCCGTCGCGGCGATCTCCACCTCCACCCGGCGCGCTCCGCCGAAGGCATCCTCCAGCCGCACATGTCCACGCGGAAGCGGCTGCATGACGTAGTCCTCGGCGGTGACGTCGGTGACGCGCGGACGAGGCTCTGCCGCCTTCGGCGTGGCACGAGGCGCGCTGCCCTGCGCCTCCTGCTGACAGGCCGATGCCAGCAACGGCACCGCCATCACCATCCACCGAAGGCCGTGCTTCATGAGTGCGAGTGCAGCGGCTTGTTGAGCAGCTTCTCCGTCAGCTCGCCACCGAGACTGTCGGACATCAGTCCCTCCACCACCGTCTCGAACTCCACCCGCTGCGCTTCGCTGCTGTAGATGAAACGGATGCCCATGCCGGGCTCGTCCGCGTCCGCCTTGGACCAGACGACCTCGCCCAGCAATTCAAACGGGGCCTCCCGGTGTGGCACCGTCAGCTTGAAGAGGAAGCGCGTGCCGATGGGCAGCGGCTTCTTCGTCTTGATGAACGTGCCACCCTTGCTGATGTTCTTCGTGTAGTCCGCGAAGAACGAGTTGAGCTTCTTGTAGTCGACCTTCAGCTCGATGGGCGCGCGCCCGTTCTGGCGGTGCTCTGGACCTGTCTTCTGTTCGGACATGCTGGCCGGGAGTATAGGAGAGGCCATGCGGCAAGTCCTCACCCGCGCCTCTGGCCTGTTGCGTCGCCCTGCCGTCCTGGCCACCGTCCTCCTGCTCGCGGGCGGGGGCTCGGCGCTCGTCCTGCTCCCCCTCTTTGGCGTCCCCGGCTTCGAGCTGAGCCTGGCCCTCTCCATCGCCGTCGGCCTGCTCGGAGGGGGATGGGCATCGCCGCGGCCGCCCAGGAGCGTCGCATCCTGCTGGGCACCTCCCCGACCTCACCGGGCGCCCTCCGGCCGCAGACGCCCAGCGGCGCGGTGGGCCGGGCCCTGGGCACTGCCCTGCTCCTCAACGTCGGCGTCCTGGTGCCCCCTTCCTGGTGGCCACCCTGTTCGCCTGGCTGCGCACCGCGTGTGACCCGTTCGCACTGGTGGGCTTCTATCCGATGCTCACCCTCCCCTCGGCCGCGCTGGCCGCCTCCGCGGGCGTGCTGTGCGGCTTCACCGCCGAGCGCCCCCGCCGGGCCGCAGGGCTGTACGCACTCCTCATCCTCCTCTCCGCCGTGCCCACCGCGTGGCCCATCGTCGCCGGGCCCCAGGTGTTCGCCTTCAACCACTTCCTGGGACACATGCCCGGGCCCCTCTACGACGAGGCGCTGGGTGTCTCCGCCGCGCTCGGCTGGTTCCGCTTGGAGACGCTGCTGTGGGTCACCGTGCTCGCGGGGCTCACCTGCGCCCTGCTGGACCTGGGCACCGGGCGCCTTCGCCGCGCCGGCCTGCGCCGCGCCACCCTGGCCACCCTGGTGCTGCCCCTGGCCGCCATCGCCTTCATGGAGGCGCGCGGCCCCGCCCTGGGCCTGCGGATGACGGATGCGTGGCTCACTCAGGAGCTCGGCGGCCTGCGAGAGACGGAGCACTTCGTCTTCCACTACTGGCAAGGCAAGCCGCGCGAGGACGTGGACCGCTTCGCGAGGGACCTGGAGTTCCGCTGGGCCCAGACGCGGCACTTCCTGGGCGTGGCCCCCACCGAGCCCATCCACGTCTGGCTCTACCGCGACGAGCACGAAAAGCAGCGCCTGGTGGGCGCCGGCCGCACCCAGTTCGCCAAGCCCTGGCGCCACGAGTTGCACATCCAGGACCGGCCCTTCCCCCACTCTGTTCTTCACCATGAGCTGGCGCACGTCATGGCGGCCCCCGCGGGCAGCGGTCCTTTCCGCGTCACCACCCGGCTGGGCGTCTGGCCGCTCATGGGCGTCATCGAGGGTTCGCCGTCGCCGCGGACGGCCCGGTGCAGGGCGACCTCACGCTGCACCAGTGGGCGGCGGGCATGCGCAGGCAGAAGCTGGCGCCGGACATGCGCAAGCTGATGGGGCCGCAGGGCTTCTACCAGTCGGCACCCGCGCGCGCGTACACGGTGGCGGGCTCGTTCCTGCGCTACCTGGCGGACACCTATGGCGCGGACCGGCTGCGGGCCGTGTATGCCCATGCGGACTTCGACGCCGCCTACGGCCGTCCCCTGGGAGAGCTCGTCACCGAGTGGGAGCAGTACGTGGACGCGCTCCCCCTGGACGAAGCCTCCGTGGCGAGAGCCTTCGCGCGCTTCCGCACCGGCAGCCTCTTCACCCGCGCCTGCGCTCGCGAGGTGGCGCGACTGTCGGATTCCGCCCGGCAGGCGCTGGCGAGTGACCCCGAGGACGCGCTGAAGCGCTACCGCCGCGCCGGCGAGCTCCAGCCCGAAGAGCCGGCTTCCGCATCGGTGAGGCCGTCGCCTTGTCCCAACTGGAGCGCTACGCGGACGCGGACGCCGTGCTCGCCGAGGTGGGCGAGCGCATGAAGGGCCAGGCCGTGCTGGAGGCGGAGGTGGCCATGGCGCGGGCGGACGTCGCGCTGCGCCGCGACCAGCCCGGCGAGGCCCGCCGCTTCCTCGACACCGTGCTGTCGAAGGACGCCGGGCCGGAGCTGACGCGCACCGCCCAGGTGAAGCTCGCCGCCATGGAGGACGCCGTGCGCCGGCCCCCATCGACGCGTACTTCCGGGCCGGCCAGGACGAGGTGCGACTGCTGATCCTCGCGCGCGCCCTGGCCGCGGTGCCCACGGACCCGTTCCTCAACTACCTCATGGGGCGCCGGTTGCAGCAGGTGGGCTCGCCCGTGCTGGCCACGGGCTACCTGCAACAGGCCCTGGCGGCGGAAGGCCTGCCGGAAGCGCTCCGCCGCGAAGCCCTGCGCATGCGGGTGGAGTCCGCCTACCTGTCAGGGGACTGCGGCGCGGTGCGGCACGAGGTCGGTGCACTACCGGACTTTGGCGCCGCCTTCCGAGCCTCCGCCGACGAGTGGCGGGAGCGCTGCGACTTCGAGGAGAAGACCTTCCGTGGACTGCTGGTGCCACGACAGGCTTTCCGCTAGCCACGCTTTTCGGCTAGGCAGGCAGCCAGACAGCGGTGACGTGCCAGCCTGGCAAGGAGGACGTGGATGCGTTTCGAGTCGCGGCATCGGATTCAGGGGACGGTGGATGAGGTGGAGCGCGCGCTCCTCGACGAGCGGTACTTCGAGTTCCTCCTCAAGCACCACGGCGTGCTGCTGGAGCTGCAGCCCCTGGAGGTGAAGCCGGACGGAGACGTCGTGCGCCGCCGCGTGCGCTACCGCCCCAAGCCCGTCATCGAGAAGATTGGCCCCAAGACGGTGCCCCCGGAGTGGTTCGCGTTCATCGAGACGTCCACCTATGACAAGCGCCGCAAGGAGCTGACGTTCGAGAACGTTCCCACCTCGAACAAGATCTCCAAGATGCTGGTGAACACCGGCACCATGCGCTTCCGCGACGTGGGCGGTGGCCAGACGGAGCGGGTGATGGACGGTGAAATCGCCCTCAAGCTGCCCTTCCTCCTCAAGCCGTTGGGGCTCATCGCGGAGAAGGTCATCCAGTCGGAGGGCCTGAAGATCCTCGACAACGAGGTGCCGGTGCTCAACCGGTTCATCGCCGAGGTCATCCGCCCCGGTTAGTCGTCTTCCCGCCTCCGGCGGGGCCTGGGAATGGGTTGACTTCCGTTGGGTTGTCCCAATAAGGCCCCGCCATGCTCAAACGCTTCCTCGCCTTCAGCGTCCTGTCCCTGCTGGCCGCCTGCGCCCCGAAGCGCATCCCCGGCACGGACATCGTCGACAACTCCGACACGCGCGCCATTCTCGCGGTCATGGAGGAGTACCGCACCGCGCTGGAGGCCCGAGACGCCCAGGCCATCCAGAAGCTCGTCTCGCCTTCGTTCCAGGACGACGGCGGCACGCCGAACGACCCCAGCGACGACCTGACGGCGCAGAACCTGGTGCCCTACCTGGAGCGGGTGTTCCCCCGCATCCAGGGCCCTCGCATCGAGCTGAACATCCGCCGCATCCAGGTCGGTGACGGCGTGGCCGCCGCCATCTACTACTGGAACGCCTCCTGGCGGATGCCGTCGCTCCACTCGCGCCCGATGAAGGAGTCCGAGCTGGAGCAGATGGTGCTGCGCAAGGAAGACGGCACCTGGAAGATTCTCACCGGCATCTGACGCCGTCGGGCCCTCACAGGCCCAACAGCGCGGCGAAGCCCTCGGGCCCCATGGCATTCAATGCCCGGGCCCGGTTGAGGTAGGTGCGGTAATCCTTGCGCACCAGCTTGTCCGCCGGCAGCGGGGACAGGTGGTAGTCGCGGATGCGGCTCGCCGTGAAGCGCACCGCCCCGTAGAGCGCATGGCCGAAGAGGTTCGTGCGCTCCACGGCGGATAGCGGCCGGACGTCCATGTAGCCGCGAATGAAGGCCCGGCACAGCTCCGGCAGGTACTGCCCGCCGTCGAAGCACCAGGCATTGAGGGTGATGGCCACGTCCAGGCCGTAGTCCTCCCGGCACGCCATCTCGAAGTCGAAGAAGGCGCCCACGCGGTCCCCCAGCCACTTCACGTTGTCCATGAAGAGGTCCGCATGGATGACGCCTCGAGGCTCCAGTCCCTGCCGCACCGTGCGCGACGTCTCCATGTCGCGTTGCAGCTCACGCGCCACGGCCGCCAGCTCCGCGTCCGGGTGCGCCGCCAGCGCCTCCAGCCAGCCGCTCACCGTCTCCGGTCCGTAGGGGTTCTCCCGCGAGCCGGAGAAGGACTGCGTGTCGCGGTGCAGCTTGCCCAGCTCCGCGCCCAGCCGCTCCAGGTGGTCGGTGGTGAGGGCCGGGTGGCGCAGCTCCTCGCCCGGCAGCCAGCGGAAGACGCTGACACGGCCGCCCTCCAGCTCCAGGAAGGTCGCGCCGTCACGCGTCGTCAACTGCACGGGCCCCGGGAAGTGGTACGCGGCCAGGTGCGCGAGCAGCGCGGATTCGAAGCGCAAATCGTCCGCGGAGCGCACCGTGGTGTGGCGCACGAAGTAGCGCCCGCTCTGCGTCTCCACGCGGTGGTTGGTGTTGATGGAGCCCTGGGGAATGGGCGTCACCTCACGCAAAGCCCCGAGCCCGAATGCCTCCGCGACCCGCTCGAATGCCTCGCGGGGTAGCGCCGTGTGTACCGCCATACCTCTGACCTCCCACGTCCGTGTTCACGCCGCCGCCCCCGTTGACAGTCGAGGGGACCGTTCCTATCTGAGCGCGGCTTCTATACCCGGCACTACGGCCGGCGCACATCCAACTCCAGCGCGGGGGACAGGTCCATGGGCACCGAAGGGCGCAAGGACTGGCAGCGGCGCGAAAGCCTCACCAGCGCGCTGGTTCAGGTGGGCGTGGTGGCGGTGCTGCTCGCGGGCGCGGTGGTCTTCTTCGTCCACCGAGGCACCGTCCGTAAGCAGACGGAGGAACACCTGCGCGCGGCCCGCACGGCGGCCATGCGTGGCAACCCC
Organism: Myxococcus sp. MxC21-1; assembly: GCF_032612255.1. Classification (NCBI taxonomy): domain Bacteria; kingdom Pseudomonadati; phylum Myxococcota; class Myxococcia; order Myxococcales; family Myxococcaceae; genus Myxococcus; species Myxococcus sp. MxC21-1. The sequence continues at coordinate 2,825,275 of NZ_CP123278.1, read as the reverse complement.
GCGGACCTCGCCCGCGCGATGACGGAGCTGGAGGCCCTGTTCCATCTCGACGCCGAGGCCCGTGACGCCCAGGCCCTGGCCGCCGACATCCAGACGGTGCTGTGGCTGGAGCACCGGCAGCCCGGCGCGGACGCCAAGGCTCGCGAGCACCTCGCCCGCGCCGCGCAGTTGGAGTCGCAGTCCGGCGAGCGCTACGGCGCCCACGCCCTGCATCTGCTGGCCGCGGGCAAGTCCGCCGAGGCGGAGCAGTACCGGCCGGGCTCGAGGCCCGCGGCGCCAACAACGCCCGGCTGACGCTGGCCCGGGCCCTGGCGCTCCAGGCGCGCGGCGACCTTCCCGGCGCGAGACAGGCCTTCGCTCGCGCGGCGGAGGCGTCCTGGCGAGACCCGCGCTTCACCACCGCGTACGGCGAGGCCCTGATGGACGAAGGCCAGTACCCGCAGGCGGTGGAGGCCTTCGCCAAGGCCACCAGTGTCAACCCGGACCACCTGCTGGCCCGCGTGTCCACCGCGCTGGCCCACACCTACCAGGGGCGCAAGACGGAGGAAGCGCAGCAGGTGCTCTCCGGCGTGGAGGCCCGGGGCGCGGAGCTGACGCCCGGACTGAAGGCGCGCGCGGGCGCGTTGAAGGCGGAGCTGGCGCTGGCCCGCGGCGCGCCCGACGAGGCCCTCTCCGCCGCGGATGAAGCGCTGAAGGCCGTCCCCGATGAGCACTACGCCCTCTTCGCCCGGGCCCGGGCCCTGGCGGTGAAGCGTGACGTCCAGGCGCGCGCGGCCTTCGAGGCGGCCGTGGCCCGGCGCCGCAATGCGCCCCTGCTCTACCTGGACGGCGCGCGTGCGCTGCAGACCGCCGGTGACACCGACGGCGCGGTGGCCCTGCTGGACGCGTACGAGGCCACCTTCGGTCCGGTGCAGACCACCACCTCGGACGGCAAGAAGGCCGGCCTCTTGGAGAAGGACAGCCGCTACTGGCTGGTGCGCGGCGGCGTGCTGGAGGCCGCCTCCCGTCAGGACGATGCCCTGGTCGCCTACGACAAGGCCCTGGCGGCGCGCGGCGTGGACCGGCCCGGGCGCAGTACGCCAAGGGCGCGCTGCTGCTGGCGCGCAAGGACTACGAGGGCGCCCGCCCCCTGCTGGCCGCCGTGGCACCCGACAGCGGCGCGGGCACGATGGCGGAGGCCTACACCGCCATGGGGGACCTGCTCTTCGCGCAGGGCGAGCATGCCGCCGGCTGCCAGCACTACTTCTTCGGCCTCGCGCGCGCCCAGGCGCAGGGCACGCCCCGCGAGGCGCTGGCGGAGCGCGTGGAGGACATCCGCAAGCGGCTGGTGTCCGCCGGCCAGGCCAGCATGGCCAAGGCCTGGAAGGCGGAGTCGAGCTCGCTCCTAGAGTAGGTCGGTGGGGCTGATGGACTCCGGGCGGGCGCGCACCACGCGCCACTCGCCGTCCTCTTCCTTCTCGAAGGCGCCTTCGATGAGGTAGGCATTCAGCACGCTGTCGGCGGCCAGGTGCTCCACCTTCTCCGCCTGGGAGCGGCCGAAGATGAAGCGCGCCTGGAACTCCCCTTCCGAGGGCGACACCTCACGCACCTCCAGGTTCGTCACGAAGACGCGCACCCACTGGCCCCGCAGCACCTGCGCGGTGAGGATGCCGCGCACGTCCTTCTTCGACCAGCCGCCCTGCCCGTTGGAGCGGAAGCGCTCGGAGACGTGCTCCATCACCCCGCCCACGTCCTTCGCCTCCGCGGCGCGCGTCATCACCACCACCTGACGGCGGATGGCCTCCTCCACGGTGAGCTGCTGCCGTGGCCAGAAGTACAGCACCGCGCCGGCCGCCAGCAGCGCCAGCACCCCGCCCACCACCTGAGAGCGCGTCACGTTCACCATGGCCCCTCTCACGCCGCCTCGGGCTCGAGCACCAGTTCGTCCGCGTCGATGATTTCCGCGGGCCGCAGCGCCTCGCCAATCTGCTTCAGCCGGCGGTCCGACAGTTGCTCCAGGTACGTGCGGATGTCCGGAACGGCCGTCACCAGTTCGTGGAAGGCCGCGCGCTCCAGGAAGGCCGCCGCCGTCTTGCGCGCCGCCGCCACCGTGGCCGTCGCGCGCAGGCCCGTCAGCAGGGAGATTTCGCCCGCGACCTCGCCCTCGCGCAGCATGCCCAGCGTCACCACGCCGCCCGCCGGGTCCTCCTTCTGCACCACCAGCTCACCGGCCAGCACCAGGAACAGCCCCGGCGAGTGCTCGCCCTCCACCAGCACCTTCTCCCGGGCCTGGAGCGCCCGGAAGGTGAAGCGCCGCAGCAGCGCACCCCGCTCCGACTCCGGCATCGTCTGGAACATGGGCGAGGTGGCCATCAGGTTGCGCGCCATGCGCTGCTGAGCGAAGTCCGCCAGCACCTGCGGCACCGCGGGGTGGCTCTTGGCGACCGCGTTGAGGTGCTCGCGGCGAATCTCGAAGACTTCCGTGTCCGACACCGCGGACACCGTCGCCGTGGGCGGAGCGCCCGTCAGCAGCGCGATTTCACCGAAGATGGAGCCGCCGCCGAGGAAGCCCAGCGTGCGCGCCTCGCCCTCCATCTGCCGCGTCACCTCCGCCTTGCCGGCGACCAGGACGTAGAGGGAGTCGGCGGGCTCGCCCTCGCGGCTCACCGCCTCCTCCGGCTTCACGCGGCGCCACGCCATCAGCCGCACCAGGTCCACGAAGGCATCCCGGTCCAGCTCCGCGAACAGCGGCAGCGGCGGACGGCTGTTGGGGTCCGCGGCGCCGCCCGGGTCCGTCGCGGCCAGCACTTCGATGGCGCGGCTGGACAATTCCTCGCCCTGCAGCCCCATCAGGTCCGTCTCCACCTTGCCGTCGTAGAGGGTTTCGGGCGGCAGCGGCGGAGGCACCACCGCGCGGCCCGGCGCGTTGCGCACCGCGCGCGAGTGCACGCGAAACAGCGTCTCCTTCAGGCGCCGCTCGTTGGGCGCCGGTCCAGCGCCAGCTTGCACGCGGCCATGGCGGACAACAGGTAGTCCCGGCGCAGCAGGCCCTCCGCGCAGGCGTGGTAGGCGGTGACGGCGCGCTCACGCTCGCCCAGCTCCGCCAGGCAGCGCGCGGCCAACATCCGCGAGCGGTGGTCCGCGGGGACGCGGCGGACCGCCTCGGCGAACACGGCCAGGGCTCGCTCGAACTGGCGCTCCTCGATGAGGTCCATCCCGAGCTCACGCAGCGACGACTCGTTCATCCCTTTTCTCCCCGGCAAATCATGGTCGGCCCGCCGCCACTCACGGCTGGAGCTCGCTCAGATACATCTCCGCCTTGCGCTTGACGTCGGAGCCTTCCGAGGCCGTCTCGATGACGACCTTGAACATCTCCGCCGCAGCCTTTGGATCCCTGTCCCGCTGGATGTAGGCCCGGAGGAAGAGCTCCTCCGCCTTCTTCTGCAGGTTCTCCAGTCCTTCACGCGCCCGCCCGTCACCCGGGTTGAGCCGCAGCGCCTCGCGGAAGTGCGAGCCGGCCGCGCCCAGGTCGCCCTTCTTCAGCGCGCTCTGCCCCGCCGCCAGCGATGACGACGCGAGCTGTTCGTCGATGGTGTTCCCCAACGAGCCCCGGAAGCCAATCTGGCGGTACAGCTCCGCCGCGCGCCGCAGGGCTTCGCCGCCGCCTCCAGCGAGTTGGCGTCCAGCTTTTTCTGCCCATCCTCCAGCGCGCGCCGGAACTGGGGAATCAGACGCTTGAGGGCCAGGGCCCGGTCCTTCACGTCCTTGTCCGCCCGGTACTTGTCCGTCACCCGGTCGCACTCCAGGACGGCGCGCTGGTAGTCCCCCCCGTTGAAGCGGCGCTCCACGTCGGTGAAGGCCTCGGCGATGAACTCCTTGCGCTTCTCCTTGGCCACCTCCGCCGCGCGGGCGTTGGCGTTGCGGGTGCGGCGCGACGCATCCTGGGCCTCCTTCGCCAGCTCGGCCTCCAGGTCCGTCAGCTTCACCTCGTAGGCCGGCCGGTTCAGCGGGGGCAGCTGCGCGATGAGCGGGCGAATCGTCTCCGGGTCGCGCGAGGCGAAGGACTCCTCCACCTGCTGGAGCCGCCAGGCGATGTCCTTCTCCTCCAGCTCCGTCGCCAGCTTGCGGCGGATGTCATCCGTCTTCGCCGTGCCCTGCGGCGTGGCCTCCAGCTTCGCGCGCGCCTCGTCGAACTGCTTCTCCTCGATGAGGGTGCGGACGGCATCGAGCGAGGTCATCACCTCCAGCTGCGTGCGCGCGCCCCGGGCCAGGTTGTCCGCGTCAATGCCCGGCACCAGCTTCTCCGCCTCGCCGACGAGGCGGACGGCGTTGGCGAAGTCATCCGCGCGCACGGACTCGCGCGCCTGCTGCATCAACACCTTCGCCTTCTCCACCTTCGGGTCCGGCGGAGGCGGAGGCGGCGGTCCGGACGGAATCAGCATCAGCCCGAAGACCAGCACCACCACCAACGCGCCACTGCCGCCGATGAGCGCCTTCTGCTTGCCCGTCAGTCCACCGCTGTTCGAACGTGTCGGCGTGCTGCGGATGGGCGGACGGGACCGGGGCACGGCCACCCCACCCTTGGCGCCGGAGTTCTCCTTGAGAGAGTCAGGCAGCTTGTAGTTGGCGTTGGTGGCCTCGTTGAAGCGCGGGTCGTTTGGATCCACCTCGCTGCCACGCGCGGCGGCCTGGTTCTTCCGCTTCTCCTCCGCCTCGCGGGCGGCCGCCTCGCGCTCGCGCTTCTCCGCTGCCTCGCGGGCCTCCGCCTGGGCGCGCAGCTCCTTGATCTGCTCCGACTCGTCCACGAAGCGCAGGCGCGTCTTGCCCATGGAGATTTCGTCTCCATGCTTCAGCAGACACTCGTCCACGCGCTGGTCATTGACCTGGGTGCCACTGACGCTGCCCAGGTCCCTCATCACCACGCCGGCCTGGCCGTACACCAACTCCAGGTGCCGGCGGGACACGGACTGGTCCTCGAGCACGAAGTCGCAGTCCTTGTTGCGGCCCACCACCATCCGCACGCTCTGGAAGCGCTTCTTGCGGCCCTTGTCCGGGCCGTCCAGCACATGCATCTGCACTGGCGGTCCGGCGCGCGTGGCGTCCGCGTTGTCGTCTTCGTCCTCGTCGCGGGAGCGCCGCTCCTCCTCCACGGACTCGATGGAGGCCACGCGCGTCTCTCCCGTGCGGGAGCGGCCCGGTGACTCCTCGCCATAGAGGTCCGGGTTGGGCGGCCCATCGTCAGGGTAGCCGTCCTCGCCGGATGCGGGGGCGGCGAAGTCCTCGTCCTCGGACGCGGGGCTGCGCCGGGAGGGGGACTTCATGGAGTCTGGGTCCTCACCCGCAGCACCACCGGAACGGCCGGCGCCAGAACGGGAAGAGGGAGGAGGACGAGGAGGCATGGGGTGGGTTCCAGTCTCGAAGCGCCGGACATCTTAGAGCGCCGTCTCCATGGTGGGAATGCGGACAGGCCGCGGATCAGGGAAAGAACAGGGGCCCTTGAGCGTTGCTCCCGGCGGCGCCCCCTCCTATGTAGGCTGTCACATACCCCATCGTCTTCACTGCGGGAGTCCCGAAATATGCCCCGAGCGTCTGCGCCCTCGAAGCGCGCCCCCTCTTTGAAGCTGGCCCCACCAGTGGCCCGGCGGCCCACGCCCGTCGCCCTGCTGCCCCAGCCGCTGGTCGAGCGCCTGCTCGCCGTGGCCATGGAGCGTGGGGGCGACTTCGCGGAGGTGTACGTCGAGCGCACGCTCACCACGGCGGTGAGGCTGGAAGAATCCCGCATCAAGAGCGCGCAGACGGGCCTGGTCCAGGGCGTGGGCGTGCGCGTCATCTCCGGCGGCAAGGTGGGCTACGCCTTCTCCGACGACTGGGATGAGTCCGCGCTGCTGCGCGCGGCCTCCACGGCGGCCATGATTGCCCAGGGCGGCGGCGCCGAGCGCAGCTTCCCCGTGCGCCGCGCCGCGGTCCCCAGCCACTACCACGTCAGCACCCCGCTGATGAACGTGGAGGTGTCGCTGAAGACGGGCCTGCTCATGCGCGCCGACAAGGCCGCCCGCGCCTTCGACGCGCGGGTGAAGCAGGTCAACGGCGGCTACGTGGACCAGACCCGGCGCATCGCCGTGGCCAACACCCACGGGCGCTACACCGAGGACACCCAGGACCTGTGCCGGATTTCGGTGATGGTGGTGGCCCAGGGCAAGGGCGGCGAGCAGCGCACCGGCATGTACGGCGGCGGCGGACGCGTGCCCTTCAGCCACTGGGACACCTTCTCCCCGGAGGACGTGGCCCGGGAAGCGGCGCGTCAGGCGGTGGCCACGCTGGGCGCGGTGGACTGCGTGGCCGGCCCGCAGACGGTGGTGCTGGCGCCGGGCTGGAGCGGCATCCTCCTGCACGAGGCGGTGGGCCACGGCCTGGAGGCGGACTTCATCCGCAAGGGCACCTCGCTGTTCGCTGGGAAGCTGGGTGAGAAGGTGGCGTCCGACCTGGTCACCATCATCGACGACGGCACCGTGTCCAGCGGACGCGGCTCCATCAACATCGACGACGAGGGCAACCCGGGCGAGCGCAAGGTCCTCATCGAGAACGGCGTCCTCAAGGGCTACCTCTACGACAGCCTCAACGCGCAGCTCATGGGCCAGCGCAGCACCGGCAGCGGGCGCCGCGAGTCCTTCAAGCACCTGCCCCTGCCCCGGATGACGAACACCTTCCTGGCCCCGGGTGACCACGCCCCCGAGGACATCCTCAAGGAGGTGAAGCGCGGCCTGTACTGCGCCACCTTCGGCGGTGGGCAGGTGGACATCACCAACGGCAACTTCGTCTTCGAGGTCAGCGAGGCCTATCAAATCGAGGACGGCAAGCTGGGCCGCCCCGTGAAGAACGCGACGCTCATCGGCGTGGGGCCGGAGGCGCTGAAGAACGTGTCACGCGTGGGCTGCGACCCCATGCCGGACCCGGGCATGGGCATATGCGGAAAGAATGGCCAGTCCATGCCCGTGGGCGTGGGGCTGCCCACCGTGCGCATCGACAACATCACCGTTGGCGGAACCAAGGTCGCCTGAGAGAGAGCACCAACCATGGACTACCAGCAGCTCGCGAAGAGAATCGTCCAGCGCGCCAGGCGCAAGGGTGCTCGCCAGGCGGAGGCCTTCCTGGAGGTGGGCCGCCAGAGCAGCGTGCGCGTGCACCAGGGGCAGATTGAAGACCTCACCCAGTCCACCAGCAAGGGCGTGGGCGTGCGCGTGGTGCTCAAGGACCGCCTGGGCTTCGCCTATACGTCCGACTTCGAGCCCTCCGCCGTGGACCACATCGTGGACCAGGCACTGAAGCTGGCCGAGTTCTCCGCCTCCAGCAAGCTCAACGGCCTGCCCTCCGGCAAGGACCTGGGCCGCTTCGGGGACACCGGCCTGCTCTTCGACACGAAGGTGGCCGAGCTTCCCGGAGACTGGAAGATCAAGACGGCGCTGGAGGTGGAGAAGGCGGCCCGGGCGGAGGACTCGCGCATCATCGCCTTCAACGGCGTGGGCGCAGGGGACTCCGTGTCCGAGGTGTACATGGCCTCCACCGAGGGCGTGACGGGCGCGTACTCCGGCACCTACGTGTACCTGTACGCCGCGCCGGTGGCCTCCGACGGCAACGGGCTCCAGACGGGTTACTGGATGGACTACCGCCGGTTCCTGGATGACCTGGACGGGCCGGAGTCCATCGGCCGGGAGGCCACGCGCCGCGCGGTGCGGATGCTGGGCGCGAAGCGGGTGAAGACGCAGCAGGTGCCCGTGTTGTTCGACCCGCAGGTGGCCGCGTCCTTCGTGTCGGACGTGGCGGGCGCAGCGGACGGAAACGCCGTGTACCAGAAGGCCAGCCTCCTGGCCCCGCTGCTGGGCAAGCGGCTGGCGGGCGCGCACGTCACGCTGGTGGATGACGGCCTCATGCCCCGCGGACTGGCCACCGCGCCCTTCGACGGCGAGGGCGTGCCCACGCGGCGCACCCCCATCATCGAGCAGGGCGTGCTCAAGTCCTTCCTCTACGACGCATTCACCGCTCGCAAGGCGAAGGCGCGCACCACCGGCAACGCGTCACGCGGCTACAACGGGCTGCCCTCCATCGGAACCAGCAACCTGTACCTGGAGGCGGGCACGAAGTCGCCGGAGGAGCTGCTGCGCGAGGTGGACAGCGGCTTCTATGTCACCGCCCTGCTCGGCCACGGCACCGACCCGGTGACGGGCGAGCTGTCCGCGGGCGCCAACGGCCTGTGGATTGAGAAGGGCGAGCTGACGCACCCCGTGCAGGAGGTGACGGTGGCGGGCAACCTGCTGCAGATGCTCAAGGACCTGGACGGCGTCGGCAGCGACCTCCAGTTCCGCAGCGGCGCGGTGGGCGCGCCCACTGTCCGCTTCCGGCAGCTCACCGTTTCAGGCGAGTAGCCCACCCTTCCACGTCCCCCTACCGTGCGCCGGCGAGGGGACGTGTCAGGGCCTCCTCGTAGAACGCTTCAAGCAGCACGAGGAGGGTGCAGCCCATGGCAGCGAAGTCCGCACGCAAGTCCCCCGCCGCGAAGAAGGCGGCCACGCCGCGCAAGCCCCGCCGGAAGAAGGCGGCGCCGAAGTCCCGGGGCCTGTCCCCCGCGGAGGTGGCCAGCGACTCGGTGGAGTACCCCACGGAGCTGCTGGAAGCGGTGCGCGAGGACGGCGGAGAGGTGCTCGGCGTGTACCGCGACCCGCTGGGCGGCCACCCGGTGGTGTTCTCCGTGCTGCCCATCGACAAGGTGGAGCCCACGCCCTACCAGCGCGACGTGTCCGAGCCCCACGTGAAGCGGCTGGCCAGCGCCATGGAGCGGTTGGATCGCTTCCTGGACCCCGTCATCGCCGTGCGCAAGGACGGCCGCTACTGGACGCCCAACGGCAACCACCGCCTCAACGCCAGCCGGCTTCTGGGCGCCAAGTCCATTGTCGCCCTGGTGCTGCCCGAGGAGGACGTGGCCTACCAGATTCTGGCCCTCAACACGGAGAAGGCCCACAACCTCAAGGAGCGCTCGCTGGAGGTCATCCGCATGTACCGCGGACTGGTGGGCGCGGAGCGCAAAGGGCCGGAGACGGCCTTCGCCCACCTCTTCGAGGAGCCCTCCTTCATCACCCTGGGCGCCGCCTACGAGCAGCGCCCCCGCTTCTCCGCGGGCGCCTACCACCCCTTCGTGAAGGTGGTGGAGGACTTCCTCGACACGCCCCTGGAGGACGCCCTGCCCCTGCGCGAGGCCCGGGCCCGGCGGCTGCTGGAGCTGGACGACGCCGTGGTGTCCGTGGTGGACGCCCTCAAGGCGCGGGGCCTCCAGAGCCCGTACCTCAAGAACTTCGTCGTCGCCCGCATCAACTTCCTGCGCTTCCGCAAGGATGGCGGGAAGCCGGACTTCGACGCCACCGTGGACCGGATGCAGGCCAGCGCCCGGAAGTTCAACCTCGACAAGGTGCGGCGCGAGGACATTGGCCGGATGGGCGGCGGGCCGCTGGAGCCGGACGAGGAATCCGCTTGAGGGAACACGATTTGCAGGAGGTTGCGCCCAACATGACATCCCCCACGGTCCTGGTCGTCGACGACGACCGCGCGAACCTCGACTCGGTCATCCGCATCTTCCAGCGTGAGGGCATGGCCACGCTGGCCGCCGCCAACGGCACGGAGGCGCTGGAGCTGCTGCGCCGGCCGGAGGTCGCCGCCATGGTGACCGACCTGATGATGCCCAACATGGACGGCCAGGAGTTGCTGCGCGCCGCGCGCGCCATCCGCCCGGACGTGGAAGTGGTGCTGATGACGGCCTACGGCACGGTGGAGACGGCCGTGGCGGCCATGAAGGACGGCGCCTACGACTTCATCACCAAGCCCCTCAAGCGCCACGCGCTGGTGAAGGCCATCCAGAAGGCGCTGGAGAAGCGAGCGCTGGTGGCGGAGAACCAGTCGCTCAAGGCGAAGCTGGCGGAGATGAACGCGGCGGGTGGGCGCTCCATGGTGGGCCAGTCCCCCGCCTTCCGCGCCATGCTGGACACCATCCGCCAGGCGGCCCCCTCCACCGCCACCGTGCTGCTGCTGGGTGAGTCCGGCACGGGAAAGGAGCTGGCCGCGCGCTCCGTGCACGAGTTCTCCCAGCGGGTCCGCGGGCCCTTCGTCGCCGTCAACTGCGGCGCGCTGCCGGAGAACATCCTGGAGGCGGAGCTCTTCGGCGTGGAGCGCGGCGCCTTCACCGGCGCGGTGGCCCGGCGAGAGGGCCGCTTCGAGCGTGCCCACGGTGGCACCCTCTTCCTGGACGAAGTCGGTGAGATGCCGCTGCCCGCCCAGGTGAAGCTGCTCCGCGCGCTGGCCGAGGGCGAAATCGAGCGGCTGGGTGGCACGCAGACGGTGAAGGTGGACGTGCGCCTCGTCGCCGCCACCAACAAGGACCTGCAGAAGGAAGTGGCCGAAGGCCGCTTCCGCGAGGACCTCTACTACCGGCTCAACGTGGTGGAGATTCGCGTGCCCGCGCTCGCCTCGCGCCGCGAGGACATTCCCCTGCTGGCGGACGCCTTCCTGCGCCGCTTCGCCGCCAAGAACGGCAAGGTGCTGCGCGGCTTCTCGCAGGAGGCGATGGGCGTGCTGGAGAACTACGCCTGGCCCGGCAACGTGCGCGAGCTGGAGCACGCGGTGGAGCGCGCGGTGGTGCTGGCGCGTGGCGAGGTGCTGGAGGCCAGTGACCTGCCTGAATCCGTGCGCAAGGGCCCGCTGGGCTCAGCCGGACAGCTCGTCATTCCCATCGGGACGCCCATGGAGGAAATCGAGCGCCGGGTGATCCACGAGACGCTCCGTCACACCCGCGGAGACAAGACGCTGGCCGCACGGCTGCTGGGCATCGCCGCGCGGACCATCTACCGCAAGCTGGAGCGCGAGCAGTCCACCGGGGATGGCCCCACCGCCGCTCCCTCCGGCCCCGACACCGACGACTGACAGGGCGTCACACGGCCCCCCGCCTGCTTTTGACAATTTGTCTGGCGGGGTTTCGGAAGGCCCGTCACGCGTCAGGGGCGCCTGCTATTCCGGAATAATTCCAAGTAGTTGGCCGTAGGTCCTGTCTTGCCCGCCTGGCTCGCGATGGCACCTGGCTTGCTCAATGAGGGCCCGGCTTTCTCCCGGAAGCGTGATGGAACTCTTCTTTCGAAAATACTTTTGGACGGTGAACCTGGTGTTCATCCTGCTCGTCGGATTGCTGGCGGCGAGCACGGTGAACCTGTTCGTCGAGTCCGCCATCTCCCCGGTTCCCACCGGGGGGTCGTCCGCCCGCGCGCCTTCACAGCCGCGCCGCATCGAGACGGCGATGGCGATGCTCGACCTGGACCGTCTGTCACGGCTGACGGGCATCAAGCTCCCCGAACCCGAGCCCGAGGTTCAGGAGCCCGGCGGCGCTTCGGCGGAGGTGGACCCCAACGCCGCGCCCGTGAAGAGCGGCCTACGGGTCAAGCTGCTCGGCACGCTGGTGGCGAGCAACCCCGACTGGTCCTTCGCCTCCATCCAGGACATGACGACGCAGCGTTCGCAGACCTACATGGTGGGCAACTCCCTGCAGGGAGCCACCGTGGAGAACATCGAGCGCGAGCGCGTCATCATCATCAACGGTGGCCGCCGCGAGTACATCGACGGCAATCCGGGTGACGGCGCCTTCGTGCCGCCCTCGCCCCCGGTGGCCCAGGCCAACACCGCTCCGCCCAGCGACGGCAGCGGCATCCGCGCCACCAGCGAGAACGAGTACGAAGTCCCTCGCGCGGAAATCGACAAGACGCTCAACAACCTCAACAACGTCGCCATGCAGGCGCGCATCGTGCCTGCGTTCAAGGACGGTCAGGCGGTGGGCTTCAAGCTCTTCTCCATCCGTCCGGACTCCATCTACTCCAAGATTGGCGTCCAGAATGGCGACGTCATCCGTCGCATCAACGGATTCGACCTCAACAGCCCGGAAAAAGCGCTGGAGGTCTATTCGAAGATGAAGGACGCAGCCCGCATCGAGATCGAGATCGAGCGCAACGGTGCGCCGATCCGCAAGTCGTACAACGTCCGTTAATCACCTCCGCAGCGCCCGCTCCTCCATGAAGACGCTCCCGTCCTGGATGCTCTGCCTGTGCCTCGCGCTCGCTGTTCCCGCGCAGGCCCAGCGCCGCTCACCGCCCTCTGGTTCCGCCGGAGAGCGGACGATTTCCCCGCAAGGCACTGGCGCTACCGGCGCTGGTGACGCCAACGCGGGTCCCCGCCGCACGCCGACGTGCGAGGAGGCCCGCCGCAATGCCCGTTACGGCATCTACTTCGACAAGGTGGAGATCGAGAAGCTGGTCCAGACGGTCGCGGACGCCACCTGCCGCACCTTCATCCTGCCGGAGAACGTGCGCGGGAAGATCTCCATCATCGGCCCGGAGAATGGCCGGGTGGAGGTCAACGCGGACGCCTTCTACTCCGCCTTCCTCGCCTCGCTCGACGCCAACGGGCTCGCCGTCTACCAGTACGGCCGGTTCATGAAGATCGTCGACAAGCGCTCGGCGAAGCAGAACCCCATCCCGACCATCGTCGAGGACGGTGAGCCGTACACCACCAACGAGCAGATGGTGACCAAGCTGTTCCGCGTGCAGAACGTGGAAGTGGAGCCGCTGCGCGGCGTGCTCCAGCAACTGGTGTCCAAGGACGGCGACACGATTCCGTACCCGCCCGACACCATCATCATCAACGACGTGGGTTCCAACATCCACCGCCTGGAGCGCATCATCCACCAGCTGGACACGCGCGCCGCCAGCGACGAGATGCGCATCATCCAGGTGCAGTACGCCTCCGCACAGGACGTGGCCAACACGGTGCAGCGCCTCTTCGAGGCCAAGGGCGCCCGCCCCGGCCAGCCCGCCGCCGCCGGGCGCAATGTGCCCCCGCCGCGGCGCAGGCCACGCCCCAGGCCGGCCAGGGCCAGGAAGGCTCCACCGGCGGTCCGGTGACGCTGTCGCAGATCATCCCGGACGAGCGCACCAACAAGCTCATCATCGTCGCCAGCCCGGCGGCCTTCGAGCGCATCCAGGACATCGTCGGGCAGATTGACATCCCCACCAGCGGCGGCGGACGCATCAACGTCTACTACCTGGAGAACGCCAACGCGGAGGAGCTGGCCAGCACGCTCCAGTCGCTGGCCCAGGGCACCGGCAACGCGCCCCGCGGCCGCACCCCGGTGCCGGCACGTCCGCCGGGCGCCCCTGGCGGCCCCACCACGACGCAGGCGGCGGAGCTGTTCAGCGGCGAGGTGAAGATTTCGGCCGACAAGGGCAGCAACTCGCTGGTCATCGTCGCCAGCTCGGCGGACTACAAGAACATCGTCCAGGTCATCCAGCAGCTCGACAAGCCGCGCCGCCAGGTGTTCGTGGAGGCCGTCATCATGGAGGTCAACCTGGACCGCAACGCGCGGCTCGGCATGAACCTCCACAGCGGCTTCAGCCTGAGCACGGCGAGCGGCGATCAGGTGCCCGGCCTCATCGGCACCAACACCTCTGGCCAGGGCCTGCCGCCGTCCCTGTCGCTCACCAGCCTGGCGTCCTACGGCGGCTTCCTCGCCGGCATCCAGGGCCCTGTCATCCCCGCGCTGGAGAAGCTGGGCATCCCGGCCTTTGGCGTGGTGCTGCACGCCATGCAGCAGAGCTCGGATGTGAACGTGCTCTCCACGCCGCACATCCTCACCAGCGACAACGAGGAGGCGGAAATCACGGTGGGCCAGAACGTGCCCTTCCAGTCCGGCTTCAACCCGACCTCGCTGGGCTCGCTCGGGGCCGGCGTGGGCGCCGGCGGCGTCGCGGGAGGACTGGGCGGCGGCCTGCTGGGCGGCCTGGGTGGCCTGGGTTCGCTCTACGCCCCCATCACCCGTCAGAACGTGGAGTTGAAGCTGACGGTGAAGCCGCAGATCAACGAGAGCGACTACATCCGCCTGGTCATCAACCAGCAGACGGAGGAGATCGCCTCCACCGACCCGGTGCTCGGCCCCACCACGTCCCGCCGCAGCGCGAAGACGACGGTCATCGCGCGGGACCAGGAGACGCTGGTGATTGGCGGCATCATGCAGGACCGCACGCTGGAGAGCGTGTCCAAGGTGCCGCTGCTGGGTGACATCCCGCTGCTGGGCCACCTGTTCCGCGACACCACGCGCCGCAAGACGAAGACGAACCTGCTCCTCTTCCTGACGCCCTACATCATCCGGGGGCCAGAGGACTTCCGCGTCATCTTCGAGCGCAAGATGAAGGAGCGGCAGCAGTTCGTGGAGCAGTTCTACGGCCAGGTGCCCGGCTACGACGTGGCGGTGGACTTCAGCCGCAAGCCCGGTCCGCTGTCGCGCATGGGCCAGAAGGTGACACAGGAGGAGCAGCGCGCGGAGAACGGCGGTCCGGGCCTGTCCGGCGAGCGCGTCATCACCCCGGCCCCTCCCCGGCCAGCAGCCCGGGAGCCGTGCCCTCCACGCAGCGGCAGGCGCCCGCCTCCCCGGAGGATGAAGGTGGACCGGCGGTGCGGGAAGGCATGCCGCCTCCGGATGGTTCGGAAGAACCAGTGCCCGCGCCCGCCCCGCAGAACTTCGAGCAGCCCCCGCCCGAGGCCATCCAGGTCCCCGAGCCAGGAGACGCCGAACGCCTGCGCATCCAGCACATCGAGCCGGGGCCGAGGGAATAGACGCCATGAACCTGACCGCCGACCCCGCCCTCACCAGCGCCGCCACCGGCGGCACGGTTTCCCCGCGCAACGACGCCACGCAGCTCGTGGCGCACGGGCAGGCCTACCTGTGTGGCCGCCCGCTGGGGGAGATCCTGCGCGCCATCGTCCCCTCGCTCACCGAGGAGAAGCTCCAGGAGGCGCTCGCCATCCAGGACGAGAAGGGGCAGCGCATTGGCGAGGCCCTCGTGGGGATGAAGGCGGTCTCCGAGGAGGACGTGGCCAAGGCCCTGGGGCACCAGCTGGACCTGCCCTACCTGGCGCGCATCTTCGCCGAAGAGGTGGACGCGGAGCTCGTCAAGCGCATCCCCATCAACTTCGCCAAGCAGTCGCGCATCCTCCCGCTGTCCCTGGAGGGTGACACGGTGGCGGTGGCGGTGGCGGACCCGCTGGACACCGCCGCGCTGGACCACGTGCGCGTGCTGCTGGGCCAGAGCGTCAGCCAGCGCATCGCGCTGGGCTCCACCATCACCGACGCCATCAACAGCGTCTACGACCGCTCCGTCAACGAGACGGAACAGCTCGTGGACGAGATGGAAACGCAGGACCTGGACGCCATCGCCCACGAGCTGGACGAGCCCAAGGACCTGCTCGACGAGGACGACGAGGCGCCCGTCATCCGGCTGGTGAACTCCGTGCTGTTCCGCGCCGCCAAGGAGCGCGCCAGCGATATCCACATCGAGCCGATGGAGCGCGAGCTGCTGGTGCGCTTCCGCGTGGACGGTGTGCTGCAGGAGGTCATCAAGCCGCCCAAGCGCTACCAGAACGCCATCGTCAGCCGCGTGAAGGTCATGGGGCAGCTCAACATCGCGGAGAAGCGCCTGCCGCAGGACGGCCGCATCCGCATCAAGCTGGCCGGCCGCGACATCGACATCCGTCTGTCCACCATCCCCACGTCCTTCGGCGAGCGCATCGTCATGCGTCTGCTGGACAAGACGGCGACGCTGCTGGACCTGGCGGAAATCGGCATGAGCCAGAAGACGCTCGAGTCGATGGAAGCCGTCATCAAGCGCTCGCACGGCATCATCCTGGTGACGGGCCCCACGGGCTCCGGCAAGACGACGACGCTCTACGGCGCCCTGTCGAAAATCAATACGCCCGACCTCAACATCCTCACCGTCGAGGACCCGGTCGAATACCAGCTCAAGGGCATTGGCCAGATGGCCATCAGCCCGAAGATTGGGCTGACCTTCGCCCAGGGGCTGCGCTCCTTCCTCCGCCAGGACCCGGACGTCATCATGGTCGGCGAGATTCGCGACAAGGAGACGGCGGAGATCGCCATCCAGGCCTCGCTGACGGGCCACCTGGTGCTGTCCACCGTCCACACCAACGACGCCGCTGGCGCCGTGACGCGTCTGGTGGACATGGGCGTGGAGCCCTTCCTCGTGGCGTCCTCGCTCACCGGCATCCTGGCCCAGCGACTGGTGCGCCGCGTGTGCCCGGACTGCCGCGTGCCCTACGACCCCACCGACGCGGAGCTCAAGGAGCTGGGCCACACGGTGGCCTCCTTCAAGCAGCGCTACGGCGTGGACCGCATCTACAAGGCCGCCGGTTGCCCCTCCTGCAACCGCAACGGCTACCGTGGGCGAACCGGCATCTACGAGTTCCTCCCCGTGGATGACGACGTGCGCCAGCTCGTGCTGAAGAACGTGGATGCCTCCACCATCAAGCGGTCCGCCACGTCCAAGGGCATGACGACGCTGCTGGATGACGGCGCGCGGAAGATTGCCCTGGGCGAGACGACCATCGCCGAGGTGCTCAGCATCACCCAGGAGGACATGTAGCCGACAGCTCCTCCCTGGGAGGGGCCGGGGTTCCTGAACCATGCCGGTCTTCGAGTACAGAGGTCTCAATTCCGCGGGCAAGCAGATCAAGGGCCTGCTCGAGGCGGACTCCCCCAAGACGCTGCGGTCCAAGCTGCGCGCCGACGGCATCTTCCTCACGGATGTGCTGGCCCAGGCCGAAGGCAGCCGCGCCGCCGTGGCCAAGGGCACCAACGCGGCGCTGGTGGCGCGCGACATCGACCTGCGCAAGCTGGGCCGGGGCCGCGTCAACACCGACGACGTGGCCATCTTCACCCGGCAGCTCTCCACGCTGCTGGGTGCGGGCGTCACGCTGGTGGAGTCGCTCAGCGCGCTGGTGGACCAGGTGGAGAAGGAGCGCTTCAAGCGCGCCCTCTCCGACATCAAGCAGCGCGTCAATGAAGGCTCGTCCCTGGCGGAAGCCATGGGGCAGCACCCGAAAATCTTCCCCAGCATCTACGTGAACATGGTGCGCGCGGGTGAGGCCTCCGGCGCGCTGGACGCGGTGCTCACGCGCCTGGCGGACTTCACGGAGAACCAGGCCCGGCTGCAGCAGAAGATTCTCAGCACCATGCTCTACCCCGCCATCATGATGGTGGTGGGCGGCGGCATCCTCGTGGCCCTCATGGTCTTCGTGGTGCCGAAGGTGACGAAAATCTTCGAGACGATGAAGGCCACGCTGCCCCTGAGCACGCGCTTCCTCATCGCCTCCAGCAACTTCTTCCAGAGCTGGTGGTTCATCCTGCTGCCAGCCATGGCGCTGGGCGTGGTCCTCTTCATGCGCTGGACGAAGAGCCCCTCGGGAAAGCCCAAGTGGGACCGCTTCACGCTCAAGGCCCCCGTGGTGGGCAACCTGGTGCGCCTGCTGTCCATCTCCCGCTTCGCCCGCACGCTGTCCACGCTGCTCAAGAGCGGCGTCCCGCTGCTGGCGGCCATGGACATCGTCAAGGCCATCATGACCAACACCGTCCTGGCGGAGGTCGTCGAGAAGGCCCGCGACTCCATCCGCGAGGGCGAGAGCATCGCCAACCCGCTGAAGCGCTCCGGGGAATTCCCTCCGCTGGTGTACCACATGGTCGCCATCGGTGAGCGCTCCGGCCAGCTGGAGGAGATGCTCACCAGCGTGGCGGACAACTACGAGACGCAGGTGAACGTGCGCATCAGCGCCCTCACCTCGCTGCTGGAGCCCCTCCTCATCGTGGTGATGGGCGCGGTGATTGCATTCGTCGCGCTCTCCATCCTGATGCCGATTCTGCAGGTGAACTCGGCCATCCGGTGAGGTGTGGCGGAATGATGAACGACATGGCGGACCGTTGGATTCAACGCGTCACCCTGGCGGCAATGGTCGCCATGGCGGCGGCGCTGCTGACCGTGGGGGCCCGGTTGTACGGTCCCCAGCAACCGCGCCCGCCCGCCGGGGCGGCGGACAGCGTCCGGACGCCCTGACAAGAAGACACGACGACACGAGGGTGGCCTGCCAGAAAGTCACCCGGGATGGAGAGCACACATGCGCCAGAGCCAGAAGCAGCAGAGGAAGCAGCGCCGCAACCGCGGCATGACGCTCATCGAAATCATGGTGGTCATCACCATCCTCGGTCTCATCGCCGCGGCGGTGGGCGTGGCCGTCATCCCGCAGTTGGAGGCCGCGCGCAGGGATCGCGCCGCGCTGGACATCAAGAACATCCAGGGCGCGATGAAGCTCTACTACACGAAGAAGGGGAAGTACCCGGACACGGCCTCCGGCCTGCAAGCGCTGGTGGAGGCGCAGGCGCTCGAGCAGATGCCCAAGGACCCCTGGAACAACGACTACGTCTACATCAACGAGGGCGGAAAGCCGGTCATCATCTCCTATGGCGCGGACGGCGCCTCGGGCGGTGAGGGCAACGACGCGGACATCTCCTCCGCGGACGCGGCGGCTTCCGCCAAGAAGTGACGAACAAGTCGCGCGCGACACACGTTGACAGGGCTTGGGCATGAAAGAGCACGACGCCATTCCATCCCCGACGCCCTCGCACGAGGGGCCGGACCGCCGCCGGAGGCTGGGGCGGTTCCTCCTCGCGTTCGTCTTCGTGGCCGCCACGGGGCTCGCCTTCACGCTGGTCTACGTGACGGAGGACCGGACGCTGGACGCCAACCAGCGCCGGGCGCGCACGGACATCCGCCAGTTGGAGGGCATGTTCAAGTCCCACCACCGGCTGATGGGCCGCTTCCCCTCCCAGGCAGAGGGCTTCACGCCGCTCATCCAGGCCCGGCTCCTGGACCGCGTGCCGGAGGACCCCTGGGGCCACCCGTACGTGTACTGGATGGACGGCTCCACGGGCGCCGTCGTCTCCTATGGCGCGGACGGCAAGCCGGGCGGCACGGGGCCTGACGCGGACCTGAGCAGCGGCGGTGTGCTGGCCGCCGGTTGGGCGGATCCATGACGAAGCGGAGCCACCGCGCCCAGCGCGGCCTGACGCTCATCGAAATCTCCATCGCCATCATCATCGTCGCGATGCTGTTCTCCGCGGCGGTGATGGGCATCGGCTCCATCACCGGCGCCAAGGCCAAGGGCAGCGCGGGCGAGCTGGCGGGCCTCATCCGCTCGCTCTACGACTCGGCGGCGCTGCGCGGGCAGACGTGCCGGCTGGTCTTCGAGATTCCCGACCCCAAGAGCGAGCAGGCCACGCGCTATCACGCCGAATGCGCGGAGGGCGCCGTCACCACCGCGAGAGACCGCGACGAGACGCTGCGCGCGGAGAACAGCGAGCGCGAGCGCGCCGCGCGCAACCGCGGCAGCGGCAGCGGCCGTGACGAGCGGCGCAACTACCTGTCCGGCGGCAGCGGGACGAACGCCCCCAGCGCGCAGGAGCTGCTGGAGGGAGAGAAGCTGCGCGTGGAGAACGCGGCCCGCTTCTCCTCCTACACGTCCGAGGAGGTCCCCGCGCGCGAGCTGCCGGCGGACGTCAAGGTCTCCGTGTGGACGCGCAACCAGCGTCAGCCGGTGGAGAACGGCGTGGCGTACCTCTACTTCTTCCCGCAGGGCTACACGGAGAAGGCCTACGTCTACGTGCAGCAGGGAGACAACGTCTGGACGTTGGACGTGTCGCCGCTCACCGGCAAGGTGCAGATTGTCGCCGAGGCGCTGGAGGTGCCGCGATGAAGCGCGCCCAGGGTTTCACGCTGCTGGAAGTGGTGGTGGCGCTCGCCATCCTCGGGCTGGCGCTGATGGCCATCTTCGACCTCAACGCGGGCGCGGTGTCCAACCACGTCTACACCAAGCGCCTCACCGTGGCGTCGCTGCTGGCCCGGTCGAAGATGACGGACCTGGAGCAGGACCTCTACGACGACGGCTTCAGCCTGGACGACCAGGAGGAGTCCGGGGACTTCTCCGATGAAGGCTGGAACCAGTTCAAGTGGCGCGCGCGCATCATCGCGCCCAAGACGGACGGCGTGACGCCGGACCAGCTCATTGGCGCCATCTTCAACCTGCCCATTGGCGACAACGCCAGCGGTGATGACCCGCTGTCCGGGCTGGCGGGCCTCTTCGGAGGCGGCGCGGGCGGCAAGGACGGCGCGTCCTCCGGCGGCCCCCAGGCAGCGGGCCTGGGCGGCATGGGCGGCGCGGCCATGGGCATGGCCCAGCCCATGTTCACGCAGATGGTGGAGCAAATCACCCAGACGGTCCGCGAGGTGCACCTCACCGTCTACTGGCAGGAAGGCACGCAGGTGGAGAGCATCGACCTGGTGACCCACGTCGTGTCGCTCGGGCCGGGCTCGGACCGCAACGGCGGCGCCGCCGCGGCCCAGGGCGGAGGCTCCGACAACCAGTGGGTGACGCAGGACGGGCGGCCCGTGGCCAACCCCATCCCCGGCCCCAACGGCGTCATGTTGGATCCGACGACGCGCCAGCCCCTGCGCCGCAGTTCCGAAGCGCAGCAGGACCTGGGCGGCCGCCGGGGGAACATGGGCGGCGGCACCCTGATGGGCAACCCGAGGCTTCCGGGCGGCTTCCGAGGGGCTCAATGATGCGGCGTCACACGCGAGGCTTCACGCTGATGGAGGTCATGGTGGCCGTCGCCATCACCGCCCTCATGGGCACGGTGGTGGCCATGGCCTTCCAGACGGGCCTGACAGCCAAGGAGACGGTGGAGGTGGACGCGGACCGCTACCGGCAGGTCCGCGTGGCAATGAACCGCATGGCGCGTGAGATTGGCTCCGCCTACGTCAGCGACCGCTACGACTCCACCCGCTTCCGGGACCAGAACGACCGGCCCAGCAACTTCGTGGGGGAGCGCGGCAAGCTGCTGTTCACCACCTTCTCGCACCAGCGCCTCTACACGGACGTGAAGGAGTCCGACCAGGCCATCGTCGAGTACTTCGTGGAGGCGTCGGAGGACCGGGAGGCCCGCGGCCGGCAGGACCTCAAGCGGCGCGTCAACGCGAACATCGACGAGCGCATGGAGCAGGGCGGCCACGTGGACGTGCTCTTCGAAGGCGTGAAGGAGCTGGAGTTCGCCTACTGGGATTCGGAGAAGAAGGAGTGGGATGACGAGTGGGACACGCGGCGGACCGAGCGCAAGTCCATCCTGCCCACCCGGGTGCGCGTGACGCTGACGGCGGTGGACGAAACGGGCAAGGAGGCCCGTTACGTCACCCAGGCCCGAATCATGCTCAACACGGAGCTGCCGAGGTACTGAGCCATGCCCCTGCCCTTCTTCCAGCAGACGCCCCGGCGGCGACGCAAGCCCCAGCCCCGCCCGGCGCGGCGGGAGCGGCGCTCGCGCGGCGTGGCGCTCATCATCGCCATTGTCTCCATCGCCATCCTGACGGTGATTGCCACCGACTTCGCCTACAACAGCCGGGTGGACCTGCAGCTGGCGGCCAACCAGCGGGACGAAGTGCGCGCCTACTACATGGCGCGCTCAGGCATCGCGCTGTCCCGGCTGCTGCTGCGCTTCCAGAAGCAGGTGGACCAGACGCCCATCCCCAACCCGGCGGCCATCCTGGGGCAGCTGGGCATCGGCGGCACGCCGCAGGCCGGGCAGGTGCAGCCCTCCTCGCTCAACATCCAGCTCTTCAAGATGGCGCGCGTGGACTGTCACATGCTCCGCGGGCTGGTGAAGAGCGACGGCGCGGGTGGAGAGGTCTCCGCGCTGGAGCCCAAGCAGGACGACAACTTCAAGCTGGATGACGAGGACACGGACCCGGCGGCGCGCGAGGTCGCCTCGCAGATGACCATGCGTTCCTTCGGCGGCTTCGAAGGCTGCTTCCTGGCCACCATCACCGACGAGGAAGAGAAGCTCAACGTGCACCGCCTCATCGCGGGCGCGGGTGACGCGCGGCCCACGGCGCTGCGGCTCATGGACATGATGGCGGACCCGCGCTTCGAGTTCCTCTGGGAGCGGGACGACGCCAACAAGGTGCGCAGCACGCCCCAGGACGTCCTCCTGGCCCTCAAGGACTGGGCGGACGACGACCGGACGGGCTCGGCGTTCAACCCGGTGGACCCGGTGAATCCGCTGCCGGGTGGGTTCTCGGATGAAGGCGCGGCCTACAGCCGTTATGAACCCGGCTATCAGCCCAAGAACGCGCGCTTCGACAGCGTGGACGAGCTGTACCGGGTCCACGGCGTCAACGACCAGTTCATGGCGGCGTTCCGGGACCGCCTCACCGTCTATCCGGACATCAACCGCCGGCCCAACATCAACACCGACGACCCGGTGATGATGGGGCTGGCCATCATGTCGGTGGCGGACCAGACGCGGCCGGACCCGCGCCTGAGGGACCCGGTGTTCCTCAACGAGCTCATCGAACGCGTGCGCGCCGCGCGCATGTTCAGCTTCTTCGGGATGTCCGTGCAGGACTTCGTCGCGGTGGTGGAAGCCGCGGGCATCCTGGTCGACCCGGCCGTGAAGTCCAACGTCGCGGGCAACCGGCTCGTGGGCGACAAGAGTCAGACCTTCACCATCAAATCTGTGGGAGAAGCGGGCAGCGTGCAGAAGACGCTGACCGCCGTCATCCGGCTCGACGACACTCTGGGCCGGCTCCTGTACTGGAGAGAGGAATAGCATGGCCCGTATCCTTGGCCTGGACCTCGGCAGTCACGCCGTGAAGGGCGTGGTGCTGGAGGCGAAGACGAAGACGCACACCACCCATGGGTTCGCCGAGGTCCGGCGTGCCCAGGAGGGCGAGCGTGCCGACACGCTGCGAGCCGCGGTGCAGGAGCTGCTGGGCCAGCTCCCGCCGGGCAACGTGGACCAGATTGTCATCGCCCTGCCCGGCCCCGCGCTCACCACGCACGCGCTGAGCCTGCCCTTCTCCGACGCCAGGCGCATCGAGGCGACGCTGCCCTTCGAGGTCGGCAGCCAGCTGCCCTTCGACATCTCCGACGTCGTCTACGACTACCAGGTCGTGGGCCTGAAGGACGGCGAAGGCAAGGAGAAGGCCAGCGACCTGCTGGTGGGCGTGGTGCGCAAGGAAGAGCTGGCGGAGCTGCTGGCGCTGCTGTCCGAGCTGAAGGTGGACCCGCGCATCGTCACGCACCCGGGCCTGACCTACCAGAACCTGTTCCAGCAGCACCCGGGCCTCTTCCAGGGCACGGGTGAAGGCGGCGCGGTGGCGGTGGTGGACATCGGCCATGAGCGCACCTCCGTGTCGGTGGGCAAGCCCGGTGAGGGCGTCCAGTTCGCGCGCACCTTCTCCGGCGGCGGCAAGGACTTGAGCAAGGCGCTGGCGACGGAGTTCCAGACGTCGCTGGCGGAGGCGCACCACTGGAAGGAGCAGCACGGCGCGGTGGCCAGCGCGGCCCAGGGCCCGGACGCGGAGCGCGCGGCGGCGGCCTTCGTGCGCGGCCTGCAGCCGATGCTGCGCGAGCTGCGCCCCACCCTCAAGGCCTTCACGGCCCGCACCCGTCAGCAGGTGGGCGCGGTGGTGCTGTGCGGCGGCACCGCGAAGCTGCCGGGCATCGCCGAGCAGCTCTCCCGGGACTTGAATCTGCCGGTGCGGGTGCTGGCGCTGCCCGCGGACGCGAAGGCGATTCCCGCGGCGGAGCAGCCCGTGGCGGCCCAGGCCTATTCGCTGTCCCTGCGCGGCAACGCGGCGGGCGTGCGCGCGCCGCGCTTCAACCTGCGCCGGGGCGAGTTCGCCTTCAAGGGCGACTTCGACTACATGAAGGACAAGCTGGGGCTGCTGGCGTCCTTCGCGGCCACGCTCATCCTGCTGCTCATCGCGTTCGGGGTGGTGCGCAACTCCGTGCTGGCGCGGCGCGAGGCACAGGTGGACGCCGTGCTGTGCGACACCACCCAGCGAATCCTGGGCCGGTGCGAGAAGGACTACAACCGCGCGCTCAACATGCTCGCGGGTGTGGAGAGCCCGGCGGCGGCGCTGCCCCGGCTGACGGCGGTCAACCTCCTGGCGGAGGTGACGGGGCGCGTTCCGGACGACATGCCGGTGAAGTTCACCCGCATCCAGATCGACCTGAGCCGCGTCATCCTCGAGGGTGAGACGGACTCCTCGAAGCAGATCGACACGCTGTCCAACGCCATCAAGAACCACGACTGCTTCAAGGACGTCCGGCAGGGCAAGGTGGAGAAGACGCGGGACGGCAGCAAGATGTCCTTCCGCCTGGACGTGCAGGTGCAATGCCCTGGTGAGCAGGGAGGAGAGAGCTGACCATGGCCAAGCTTCAGGAAGTCTTCGCCCCCATCCAGACGTGGTTCGAGCGGCTCAGCGACCGCGAGCGCCGCATGGTGTCCATCGCCGGCGCGGCGGTGCTGGTGTTCATCCTGTTCGCCGTGGTGATGACGTTCACCAACAGCGCGTCCGGGTACCGCAAGCGCACCGAGGAGAAGCTGGCCAAGCTGCAGGAAGTGAACACGCTGGCCGCCAGCTTCCGCGAGGCGCAGGCCAACCGTCAGTCCGTGGAGCAGCAGCTCACGTCCAGCAACGTGCAGCTCATCAGCTACATCGAGGACAAGGCGACGCTGGCCGGCCTCCAGGTGCCCAACATGACGCCCAAGGGCGAGGTGGGCATCGGCGACGGGAAAATCGTGGAGAGCGCCGTGGAGCTGACCTTCACGGACGTGGACCTGCGCAAGCTGACCGACTTCCTGCAGACGGTGGAGAGCGGCCCGGGCGTGGTGAAGGTGAAGCTGTTGCGCATCGAGCCGCGTCCCGCGTCGGACACGCTGACGGCGTGGACCACTGTCGCCACCTACCGGATGAAGCCCTGACCCATGTCCACTGACTCCAAAGCCGCCCGCTGGAAGATTCTCCTCGGCTACGCCGCGTTCGCGGTGGTGGCCTTCGTCGTGGGCCTGCTCGTCACCTTCCCGTACGACGCCATCCGCAAGCGGCTGGTCAGCGAAGCGGCCCAGGCGGGGCTCGCGGTGCGCATCGGTTCGCTGCGGCCGGGCCTGGCGGGCATCACCGCCACCAACGTGCGCGTGAGCAAGCCGCCCCAGCCGCTGAGCGCGGACACGGTGGCGGCCCTCGCGCGGGGCGAAGGCATGCTGGGCGCCGCGGAGCTGGGCGAGCCACTGGTGCTGGACAGCGTGGCGCTGCGCCCCGCCCTCTTCCCGCCGGGCATCGCGATGCGCGCCAGCGTCATGGGCGGCACGCTGAGCGCCTCCGTGGGCCTGCTGGGCGACACGCGCGTGAAGGTGACGGCGGAGGGGCTCCAGGCCTCCGGCGGCAACCTGCCGGCCTTCACCGGCATGGACCTGGACGGCGAGCTGAACGCAGCCCTGTCGCTGACGCTGCCCAAGAGCGGCGCGCAACCGGACCTGTCCCAGGCCAACGGCGAGCTGACGCTGGACACCCGGAACATGGTCATCAAGAGCGGCAAGGTGGCCATCCCCATGGGAGGCGGCACGGCGGTGCCCATGGACCTGCCGCAAATCGACCTGGGCGCCCTCACCGGGCGCATCCAGTTCGTCAAGGGGCTGGGCACGGTGGAGTCGCTGCGCCTGAAGAGCAACGAATTGGAGGCGGTGGCCACCGGCACGCTGAAGCTCGGCAAGCGGCTGGAGTACAGCGAGCCCGGCATGGATGTGAACATCAAGCTGGACCCGGAGTTCCAGAAGCGGCTGGGTCTGGTGGGCGCGGGCGTCACCATCCTCCCGCCGGACAAGACGGACCCCAGCTTCCGCGCCGCCCGGCTCGGCGGCTTCCTCAACCGGCCGACGTTCCTCCCGCGGCGCTGAGCGCCTGCTCCCCGCGCCCGCCGCAGGGCGCGGGGTTGAAAGCCGAACACCAGGGCGTGTAAAGCGCTCTCAGGTGCTGGACTGCTGAGAGGGCTGGGATGCCGGAGCTGGTGTTCTTTCGTCGTGGCGAGGAGGTGTTGCGGGTGGGGGTGGACCGGGCACGGCTGGTGCTCGGGCGCGGCGAGCAGAGCGACGTCGCCATCCCGGACCCCGAGGTGAGCCGCCTCCAGGTCGCCCTGCTGTGGGACGGCGAGCGCTGCCGGGTGGAGGATTTGTCCGGCAAGGGCACCACCGTCGCCGGCCAGTCCATCACCCACGGCGAGCTGCCAGACGGCGCGGACCTGGCGCTGGGCCAATGGCGCGCGGTGTTCCGCATCAGCGGCGGCAGCGAAGGCGCGGACGTCACCACCGAGGTGGGCCACACGACGTCCGTTCAGTCCCGCGACACGCAGGCCCCGCGCTGGCAGCCCGCGCAGGTGCGGGTGAAGCAGGGCCTCAACGAGTCCGTGCACCGCTTCACGGGTGAGGGCTTCACCGCGGGCAAGGACGCCGGCTGCGACCTGGTGCTCCAGGACCGCTTCGCCTCCAGCCGGCACCTGAAGGTGACCCGGCGCGACAACACCTTCCACGTCGTGGACCTGCGCTCCACCAACGGGACGTGGATGGGCCCGGTGCGCGTCTTCGAGGCGGAAGTCCCGCTGCCCACCGTGCTGCGCGTGGGTGAGACGGAGCTGGTGCTGGAGCCCGCCGCGCCCACCACGCGCAAGGAGCCCACGTCCTTCCACGGCATCATCGGCGGCGACCCGTCGGTACGGCAGCTCTCGGAGTTGATTGAGCGGGTGGCCCCGTCCTCCGCGGCGGTGACGATTCTGGGCGAGTCCGGCACCGGCAAGGAGCTGGTGGCCCGCGCCATCCACGCCTGCTCGCAGCGGGCGAACCGGCCGCTGGTGCCCGTCAACTGCGCGGCCATTTCCAAGGAGCTCATCGAGAGCGAGCTCTTCGGCCATGAGAAGGGGTCCTTCACCGGCGCCATGGGCGCGCGCAAGGGCGCCTTCGAGGAGGCCGACGGAGGCACCCTCTTCCTGGACGAGATTGGCGAGCTGCCGCTCGACTTGCAGGCGAAGCTGCTGCGCGCGCTGGAAGGCGGCGAAATCAAGCGCGTGGGCGCCAGCCGCCCGCAGACGGTGGACGTGCGCGTGGTGGCGGCCACCAACAGGGACTTGCTGGCGGCGGCGCGCGAGGGCCGCTTCCGCGAGGACCTGTACTACCGGCTCTGTGTCATCCCCCTGCACCTGCCGCCGCTGCGCAGCCGCAAGGCGGACCTGGGCTCGCTGGCCGAGCACTTCGTGCGCACCTACGCCCCGCGTGGCCAGTCCGTGCGCTTCACGCCCGCGGCCCTGGAGCGGCTCCAGCACCACGCGTGGCCGGGCAACATCCGCGAGCTGCGCAACGTGGTGCACCGCGCGCTGCTGCTGCGCAAGGGGCCCCTCATCGACGCGGGGGACATCTCCTTCGACCAGGAGCTGAACCGCGAGACGGGCATCGCCGTGCCGGAGCTGCCGCCGGGGATGACGCTGGAGCAGATGCTGGAGAAGCTGGAGCGTCAAATCGTCGAGGCGGCGCTGCGGCGGTACAACAACAACCGCGAGCGCGTGGCCCGCGAGCTGGGCGTGGCCCGCTCCACCCTCTTCAAGCGGCTGAAGGACTGGGGCCTCACGAAGCAGGACGAGCAGGAGTAGAGGACGCCTTCCAGGGAGGTGGGGGTGTCAGCGGATGGACGCCCCCGCCCCGGGAAATTGTGGCCCACGGTGCATGGCCCTGAAGGGCGATAGACCCTTCTGGCGGCTCATTCGTTCCATGTCCTGTACGTCCACCCCGGCGTGTCAGGAGAGCACCCGTCATGCACGCATGCGCGCTTCCGCCGCTGTCCGAGTTGTATACCGAGCACCGCCCTCGCGCGTTGGCCATTGCCCGACGCATCGTCGGTGATACCGCCGACGCTGAAGACGTGGTGCAGGACGTCTTCGCCCGGCTCGCCCGCCGCGCCCCCGGCTACGGTGGCCGCGCGGCGTGGAGCACCTGGCTGCACCGGGTCATGGTGAACAGCAGCATCAACTGGCTGCGGGCGCGCAAGCGCCGAGACCGGCTGAGCCACGACGTCCAGGAGCCCCTGTCCCCTGAAGCCCTCGCCGTGGGCGCGGAGATGGAGCGCCACTTCGGTGAGGCGATGGAGGACATCAACGAGCAACAGCGCCAGGTGCTCTACCTGCGCGAGGTGCGCGGCCTGAGCTACCCGGAAATCGCCCGGCTGCTGCGCATCCCCGAAGGCACGGTGAAGAGCACGCTCCACCGCGCCCGCCAGCGCACGCTCTCCCTGATGGAAGAGCGCGGCCAGCAGCCCTGAGGGCCCGGGACGGGCTCAGTCCTCGCTCTTCGAGCCGACGAACTGGTCCGCCTTCTCCTTGAAGAGGACGTTGAAGCTGGTGAGCGAGCCGTAGACGCGGGTGATGTAGCTCTGCATCTCCACCTTCTCCGCGTCCGACAGCTTCGGGTGCGCGTTGAGCTTCTGCTCCAGCACCCGGAGCCTGTCGCGCACCATGACGACCTTGTGGAACAGGCTGTCGATGGGCAGGTCCTTGGGCTGCAGCTCGGTGTTGGCGGGCACCAGCCGCATCGTGCCGCCCTCCCACTTGTTGGCCAGGGGCGGCGCGTCCAGCAAGCCGGACGCCTCCCGGAAGATGTCCATCAGCTCTTCACGCGTCATGCTCAACCCTTCCAGGTCCACCACGGCGTTGGGGTCCGCGCGACGCCGCACCACCACCGGCGCCACGCTGCGCGCGGTCCGCTCGCGCGCGGGTGCAACCGCCGAGGGGGCCGCGCTTCCCCGAGGCGTGTACTTGTCGCAAATGGGCGCGGACGGGGGAAAGTTGCCCCGCCACGAGTGCAGCCGGCACGCGCCCACCCAGCCCCGGCGCTCATCCACCGACTGCGGGCTGAACAGCTTGCAATTGCCACACACGCGCTCTTCCGGCTTGAAGACCGGAAAAGGAAGCGAGCCGTCCCCCGCGTCCGACATCAGCGCGTCTCCCCCGCCACCGGCGGGCCCTTGCGCACGCCCAGCTCGCGCAGCAGCGCATCCGCGTCCTCCACCTGGTCCAGCATCCAGAGGATGTAGCGCACGTCCACGTTGACGTTGCGAGCCACGTCCGGGTTGTAGCCGAAGTCGTTGGCCACGTTCTCCCAGACGCGGTCGAAGTTGACGCCCACGAGCTGGCCCTTGCCGTTGACGGTGGGGCTGCCGGAGTTGCCGCCGGTGGTGTCCGCGTCCGACAGGAAGTTCACCGGGATGTCCTTCAGCTTCTTGTCCTGCCACGCGCCAAAGCGCTTCGCCTCGGCGACCTTGGCGACCTTCTCCGGGACGTCGAAGGGCTCCTCGCCGGTGTGCTTGGCCAGCATGCCCGAAAGCGTCGTCTGCGGCGTGTAGATGGCGCCGTCCCGCGGCGCGTAGCCCTGCACCTTGGCGAAGCTGACGCGCAGCGTGCTGTTGGCGTCGGGGGCCACCGGCTTGCCCGCGTGCGCCAGCACCGCCTTGCGCC
Organism: Myxococcus sp. MxC21-1; assembly: GCF_032612255.1. Taxonomy (NCBI): domain Bacteria; kingdom Pseudomonadati; phylum Myxococcota; class Myxococcia; order Myxococcales; family Myxococcaceae; genus Myxococcus; species Myxococcus sp. MxC21-1. The sequence goes on along the minus strand of NZ_CP123278.1, from coordinate 2,795,983 downwards.
ACTCCGGCCGCAGCCGCAGCGCGGCGCCCTGGCGCTTGTCCTTCACCGCGTCCAGCGCGGCCTGCTCCTTCGCCGGTCCAGGCCGAACGCGAGCAGCGGGTCCTTGCGCGCCTCGAGCTGGCCCACCGACTCGGTGGCCATCTTCATGCGCTCGTCCAGCGTCAGCACCTTGGTGCCCGCGTACATCGCGTCAATCTTCGCCAGGGCATCCTTCTCCGAGAACGTCTTGCCGAAGTGCTTGTCCACCGCGGCGATGCGCTCCTCGGCGCCCAGCGCCTGCGCGCGGCGCACGAAGGCCAGCAGCAGCTGACGCTCGGCGGGGAGGAACAGGTTCTTCTGCTCGCGCTCCAGCCGGTCCTTGATGCGGACGTGCTCGCGCTCCATGTACTCCGGGCGGCGCTCCAGGTCCGGCTTCGCGCGCTCCGCGGCCAGCCGCGCCACCACCACCGCCAGGGCCGGGCCCCGCGCCGGCGCGACGACGCGGCCAGGAGGAACTCGCGCTCGAAGGACTTCGCGATGGCGGACTGCTCGACGAGCAGCGCGGCCCGCGCGTCCAGCGCCGGCTGCCACTTCGCGCCGGCCTTCTTGGCCCACACCGCGACGGCGGCTTCCGCCTCGCGCTGCTTCTCCACGATGTTGCCGCGCTTCAGGCCGGCGAGCTGACCGCCCGAGTTCTTGTAGACGTTGTGCAGGCCCTTGAGCTGCGAGGCGGTGGCAATCTTGCCCGCGGGGTCCTTCTCTCCTTCCGCTTCGAGGATGCGAATGGCCTCGCCGAACACGTCGCGCATGCGCGGGTAGAGGCGGGACTGGCGCTCGGCCATCTCCTCGGCGAGCAGCGCGCGGTACGTCATGCCCGGGTAGCCCAGCACCATGACGAAGTCGTTGGGCTTCACGCCCTGGGTGGCCAGCGGGAAGAAGAACTCCGCCTTGTAGGGGACGTTCTTGTCGCTGTACGGCGCGGAGGTGCCGTCCGGCGCGGTGTACGCGCGGAGGATGGCGAAGTCACCGGTGTGGCGCGGCCACATCCAGTTGTCCTCCTCGCCGCCGTACTCACCCACCGCGCGCGGCGGCGCGTAGACGAGCCGCACGTCGGTGAGCTCCACCGCGTCCACCAGCGTGTAGTTGACGCCGCCATCGAAGGTGGCGACCTGGCAGCGGGTCGCGGGGCGCTTCTCGCACTCGGCGACCAGCTCCTTCTGCTTCCGCTCGATGGCCTTGTAGCGCGTGATGTCGTCCGCGTCCGCGGGCACCGCGGCGAGCACCGTCTTCGTCACATCGGTGAAGCTGCGCGGGACCTGGACGCGGGAGCCCTTGCCGGGCAACTCGTCCTCGCGCTTGGAGGCGAGGAAGCCCTGGGTGATGAGGTCGCGCTGCGGCGTGCTGTGCTCCTGGATGACGCCGAAGGCACAGTGGTGGTTGGTGATGACCAGGCCCGAGGCGGCGATGAACGCGCCCGAGCACCCGCCGACGTTGACCGCGCCCGCGAGCAGGCCGGTGCCACGCTTCGGGTCCCAGAGCTTCTTGGGGGAGACCTGGAGGCCCTGGGCGCGTAGCCACGCCGGGTCCAGCTCCAGGACCTGCTGGGGAGTCCACTTGCCTTCCCCGGCCAGAGCGGGGGCAGCCACGAGCGACAGAAGGAGGAGCGTCTTCTTCATGGTGTCCCCTCCCTACTCCGTCCGGCGCCCGCAAGCGAATCCCTTCGCCGTGACGCTTCGCGGCCAGGAGGCCGGGCTTTTTCGTGGAAGACGAACCCGGATTAAGTGTTGGGGTGTCCCAGGAGGGGAGCGACCGATGCGGACCGCCAGCGGTGCACAGCTCGATTTCGGCCGGTTGGCCCTGCTCGCCCTCATGCTGGGGGTGGGCTGGTATTTCTGGGATTCACCCGCCCTGTGGCCCATGAAGGTGCTGGTGGTGATGATGCATGAGAGCGGGCATGCCCTGGCGACGCTGCTGGTGGGCGGCTCCGTGGACCGCATCCACCTGGCGGCCAACGAGTCGGGCTCCTGCCTGTCTCGCCTGCCGCCCGGGCTGTTCGCCAAGGTGGCCGTCTACTCCGGGGGCTACCTGGGCAGCGCGGTGGCGGGCGCGGGGCTGATGCTGGCCACCTTCCGCTTCCGGCTCCGCCGCTGGGTGCTGGGCACCGCCAGCGTGTGGCTCACCGTCATGGGCCTGGTGTACGCGGGGGACGGCTTCACCCTGCTCTTCTGCCTGGGCACGGCCGTGGTGCTGGCCCTGGGCGCGAAGTTCCTGCCGGATGGGGTGGTGGACGCGCTGAACCTGTTCATCGCGGCCTTCACGGCGCTGTATGCGCTGTTCGACTTGCGCTCGGACTTGTGGAACAGCGCGGTGCGCTCGCAGAGTGACGCGGCGCTCCTGGCGGACCTCACCTACGTGCCCGCGGTGGTGTGGGCGGCGCTGTGGTCGCTGATCGCCATCGGACTGCTGGCGGTGGCGGCGTACACGTCCCTGCACGCCAGGCCCAAGGGGCTCCAGATGCCTTCCATCACGGCGCGGGCGCGGCGGGTGTAGCGCCTCCGGCTATCGGCCACGCGATAGACTTCTCCGATGATGCGGACATTTCTGGTCCCTGCATTCTCGGTGCTCGCGCTGACTTTTCTGGGGTGCTCCAGCGCCGCGAGGATGCCCGCGCCCGAGGCCTGGGAGTCCGCGGAGGAGATGTGCACCACCGCTGATGATGCCCATTGCGGCTCACTCCTGTGTCATGGCGACGCGTGCGGACTCTATCGCTGCGAAGACGTGCCTGGAGCTGTGGAACTGGCGCGCTTCCCGCCTGCGCGTCCTCCCGCGGCGGCTGCGGCGCCTGGGCGCGGTCCCCGGAGGAATTGGGGAGGAGGCCAGAACCTTCCACGGGGCGCCGTCATGGTGTTCCCCAACTGGAACGGCGCTGCCGGCTGGGTGGTGCCACCTTCACGTTGGCTCACAGCCGGGCGGTGGGAGAAGCACCACATCTTCCCCCAGGCCAGAGACCTGGCGGAGTGGTTCAGGGATAGAGGGCTCAGGATTCACGACTACACACTTCCGATTCCTCGAGACATTCATCAGCGGATTCACAAAGGGGGAGAGAGTGGCGGGGCATGGAACCGAGCCTGGCGCGAGTTCAGACTCCGCAATGAGAACGCAAGCCCCGAGGAGATCTTCAAGCACGCGGGCGAACTCAGCTACCGCTTCCAGCTCATGGGCGGGCCCATTCGCGCCTACCATTCCAAGCCAGGTACTTGAGAGATTGAGTGCATGATGCGGTTCTTCTGGATACGCGAGGAGCGGACTCCGTCCTTCAACGGCAGCTTCGACGCCACACACAAATGGCGCCTGCCCGGCGTGAAGTGCGATGCCTGTGGAGTCACGTGGGGTGGGGCCGGGCACCAGTACCCAGGGGTGGACCTGTCTCACGTGCCCGAGCGGTCACGCTTCGTGCGCCCCTGGCCTGTTCCCGTTTCGGAGCTCGCGCAACTGCGAGAGCTGGTTCGCCCCTGGGTGCCCCCTGGCGTGCCACTTCCGCCAGGCACGCATCTGGGGCCTCTTGAAGGCACAGCCTCTGGGCGATTCGGCCCGCTGACGTCACAGGGGGACATTCTGTGGGTCGTGCGACGGGATGCCCTCGAGCGACTTCAAGCAGAAGGAATCAGGGGGCTGCTCGGCTGCAAGACAGAATTGAGGTTTCGCCAGAAGGAGCCGCCGGAGTTGCTTGAACTCCAAATCGAACCGCGCGGCCGGCTCCATGCGGACTGCCTTCCCTCCGACCTCGCTCCGCCATGCGACGCCTGCGGTCGGGTCGCGCTTCGATTGCCGGACGCGCCCCTTCTCGACGCAGCATCCCTGCCCATCGACCGCGATGTCTTCCGCGTAGGGGACTACGCCACTGTCATCGTTTGCACCGAACGGTTCATGGAGACAGTGCGCAAGCTCGGTCTGGAAGGAATGGCCTTTCGCGAGATTCCCACACGCGGATGACGCTGGAGTCTCCCGCCATTCAGCGGCCCTCCGTCACGGCGCGGGCGCGGCGGGTGTCGCGCCCGGAGGGCCGGACGGCGTCGCGCCGGGCACAGCGGCCCCTCCCACAGTCGCGCGGACGCCCCCGTGGGTTGTCGCGTGAAGGCTGGCGCCTCATATCGAGGCCTCCGGCCCGTCCTGTCCCGTCCACCTCCGAGCCCGCCGGCCATCCAGCCCGCGAGCGGCTCCGGACGCGGCACGAGGAGAGACGATGAAATTTCCTGGCACGTGGCGCGCGTGGCTTCGCGGCGGACTCCTGCTGACCAGCGTGTGCGCCGTGGGCGGCACGGTCGCCACCCAGGCCGGGTGCGCGTCCACGCCTGACAGCGCGGCCCGCGAGGGCATCACCCTGTCGCCCACACCGCTCTACGGCAAGTTCGTCTGGCACGACCTCGTCACCGACAACCCCGCCGCCGCGAAGCGCTTCTATCGCGACCTGTTCGGATGGGAGTTCGTGGACATCCGAGGCGGCCTCCGCCCCTACTCCTCATCCGCGCCCAGGGGCGCTGGATTGGCGGCATCGTCCATCCGGCGAACGCCGCCGAGAAACGCGAAGGCGCGCTGTGGCTCGGCTACCTCTCCGTGCCCGACGTGGACCGCGCCGTCACCGAAGTCAGCGCGCGCGGCGGAAAGGCGCTCGACGGCCCCATCGACGTGCGGAACATCGGCCGGGCCGCGGTGGTCGCCGACCCGCAGGGCGCGGCGGTGGGCTTCGTGCGCTCCCGGCCCGGAGACCCGGCCGACACGGGCGTGCCGGATGAGGGCCAGTTCTTGTGGATGGAGTACCGGCCCAGGACCCCGTCGCCGCGGCGGACTTCTACAAGGAACTCCTGGGCTACGAGGTCCGCGAACGCCCACTCGGCGGCGGGCCGCACTACGTCCTCGCCCAGGGGCAGCATCCCCGAGGCGGCGTGCTGGCCAACCCGGTGAAAGGCGCGCGCCCCAACTGGCTCACCTATGTCCGCGTGAAGGACCCCGCGGCACTCGCGTCACGGGCCCAGGCCCTGGGTGGCCGCGTGTTGATGGCCCCGCGTCCGGACGCACGGGGTGGCTCGCTCGCGCTCATCGCCGACCCGAGCGGCGCCGTGCTCGCGCTCCAGCGCTACCCCTTCGAAACGTCCAAGTCCGCAACGGCGCCGTGATGCGCCACCCTCGAGGAGAACCCCACATGCAGCTGCGTCGACACGCTTCCCCCCGCTCGCTGTCCTGGACCGTCCTGATGGCCGGTGCCCTCCTCACGTCCGGATGCACCGACCAGCCCGCAGGCGTCGGACTCGGCTTCACCACGCCGTCGCCCTGGAACGCGACGCCTCAAATGGAAGTCACGACCACTTGGAACGGAGGGCCGATGTACTGGTCGCCCTGAGTGCGACCGCCTCCTCGCCGCTCTCAGGGCGCCCAGTACATCTCGGCCTCGCCCGAGGAGGTCAAGGCCGTCTTCAAGCGATGGCGAAAGGCCCACCCCAGGGAGGACTGAGCTCACAACAGAGCGCCATCGCCCAACGAGGGGAGAATGCCTCCCCGGAGGCGGGCGGCGGACCTCACCACCGCGCCTCCGAGGAAGCGGCGCATCACGCCTGCGGAGCGTGGACGCCGTTGGACAGCTCGTTGCGGACGACCTCGGACACGCGCTCGCGGACCATCTCGCCCACGCGCTCGCGGACGTCGGCGCTCACGCTCTCACGCACCGCGCTCGCGATGCGCTCGGGGTCGACGGAACCACCGCCCTGCTGCATCGGCATCGTGGACGGACCGGCGCGCATCGCCTCACCGAACGCGGCCCGGACGGCCTCGGGGAGCTGCGAGCGGAGCGCCGAGTCCAGCTCCGAGCGCATGCTGCTCATGAGCCGCTCACGCAGGGAGTCCGCCAGCCGCGTGCGGATGGCGTCCGCCGTGCGCTCCACGTCCTGCATCCCCTGCCCCATCATCATGCCCTGAAGCATCATCCCGCCCTGCCCCATCATGCCCCGGTGACGGGCCATGGCGCCGCGCAGCATCTCGCCCATGCGCTCCCGCAGCACCTCGCGGACGCGCTCGCGGACCGCCGAGTTGATGCGCTCACGGAGGCCCTCGGACAGCCGGTCCTGCAGGGTCATCGCGATGCGCTCGGGGTCGAACATGCCGGCAGCCATGCCGCCCCACTGGCGCGTCATGACGCCGCGGAGCCCGTCGGACAGCCGCTCGCGCAGGGCCTCGCGCACGCGCTCACGCAGGCTGTACACCAGCCCCTCGTGGAGGGCCTCGGCCAGGCGCCCGCGGATGGCGTCCGCCAGCCGCTCCGCCTCGTGGGGGCTGAAGCCGGGCATGCGCTCCGACATCACCGAGCGCAGCGTGTCCACCAGCCGCTCGCGCAGGGCCTCGCGCACGCCGTCATGCGCGGCGGTGTTGATGCGCTCGCGCAGGGACTCCATCAGCCGGGTGCGCACCGCCTCCGCCAGCCGCTCGGCATCCGGGGCGCCGAAGCCGTGGGAGGACATCTGCCACTGCTCAATCAGCGCCGCGCGCACGCACTCGGCCAGCCGCTCGCGGATGCCGTCGCGGATGCGCTCGTGCACCACGGAGGCGATGCGCTCGCGCAGCGTCTCCGACAGGCGGGAACAAAGCGCGTCCGCGATGCGCTCCGGTTCCGGCATGCCGTAGCCCTGGGGCATCATCCCATACCCCTGCGGCATCCCGCCGCCGCGCTCGAACATCGCGTGGCGGATGGCCTCCCCCACGCGCTCACGCACCTCGCGGCCGAGCCGGTCCTCAATCGCGGAGACAATCTGCTCGCGAACGGCTTCGACGACCCGCTCCTTCAGCGACTCACCGAACATCTGCTGCGACTGGGGAGAAAACTGCTCCTGAAACATGAGAACGCTCCTGACTCGACGCCTGGACTGCGAGGAAACACGGCAGGCGAAAACCCCTCTCCTGCCGGGCGCGAATCAATAAACAGGCACGCACTCAGGGTAAACGTGTCCTCGGTGTGAAGCCCCGTTGGCAGCCAGACACCGGCGGCGCGGCACAGGCCACTACTTGCGCGGCCGCATGCGGAACGCGACGAAGGCGTCCACGTTGTCGAAGGCGAAGTACGGGTTCTTCCGCCGCACCGTCTCCATGGAGGTCACCGGTACGTCCGCGTAGTCGTGGCCCGGAAACAGCTTCGCGCTATCGGGCACCTTCGCCAGCACCTGCGACAGGGAGCGGTACATCGCCTCCGGGTTGCCCCCGCTCATGTCACACCGGCCGCAGCCGTTGATGAACACGGTGTCCCCGGACACGAGCGCATCACCGGCCAGCAGACAATGCGAGCCCGGCGTGTGCCCGGGCGTGTGCAGTGCCTGGAACGTCTCAGGCCCGACGCGCACGTCATCCCCCGGCCCCAGGGGCCGCAGCGCGTCGCCCAGTTCGCGCAACTCCGGGGAGAACTGGACCTCTTCCCGCTGCGCGAACACCGGCACGTCCCACTTCGACAGCAGGTCCGGCAGCCCGTTGATGTGGTCGAAGTGGCAGTGCGAGACGAACGCGCCCACCACGCGCTTGCCGTCCTGCTTCACCGCCTGCTCGATGGCCTCCACGTCCCACGCGGGGTCCACCACCACCACTTCATCCGAGTGCCGGGGGCCCACCAGGTAGACGAAGTTGTCCATGGGCCCGAGCTTGAGCTGCCGCACGTACGGTTCACGCATCGCGAAATCCTCCTCGTGGGAAGCCTCACTCTAACGCCCGGGGCTTGATGCGGTGGGCCCCTTCCCTCTTGAATAGGCCCTTTTTGCCCCTGGGGAGGTCTCCACGTGAAGCGCCCACTGCTCCTTTGCACCCTGCTCGCCGGCACCGCCTTCGCCGCCAAGGAGCGCGCCACCTTCCGCTATACCGCGCCTCCAGATGGGGAGCGTCCCGTCATCGTCAACGCCGTCATCGGCCCCCAAGGCAGTGACTTCGCCATGCGCCTGCGCTTCGACAAGGTGCCGTGGGGCGACGAGTGCAAGAGCCGCTGTGCCAACGCCACGCTGCTGCTCGACACCGACAACAGCAAGCAGACGGGCCTGCGCCTGGCGACGAAGAACGCGCCCGGCAACGGTGCCGACGTCGCCGTCGTCATCCAGGGCGTGCGCGACTACGCGAAGCAGGAAGGCGCCCCGCCCGTGAGCTGGCTGCGGGTGAAGGTCCGCCTGCTCGGCAGCGAGGCCTCCTCCGTGGATGACGGCGAGCTGCTGGCCGAGTTCAACCACCGCCAGGACCCCGAGCGCCTCCACGTGGACGGAGAGACCATCTACCTGCTGGTGGACGCCACCAGCGCCGCCCTGCCCTCCGCGCGCAAGGCCCGCGTCGTCTACCAGCCGCCCGGCGCCAAGCCGCTCCAGGCCACCATTCCTGGGATGATTGGCAGCGGGAGCGGCAAGGGCGTGCGCATCTTCAAGGATGGTTCGTGGGGGAAGGCCCGCGACGCGACGCCCTAGGGCGTCCGCCCGCCACCAGGGGGACGAGCCGTCCTGTCCTACCCGCACCCACCGTCCCGCCCCATGCCCCAGCCAGGAGGCCCCCGACCTCGGAATTCCGCGGGGTTGGAGTGGGGTTCTGCTGGCAAATAGGACTGGACAGACGTATAGGTGGGCACTGTTGGAGAGTGCGCAACCCCCCGAATTCGTTCCCAATGTCAGGGTGGCATGGTAGTCCCGGCGCCCTGTTACATACCTCTGTTCCCCCAACGTGAGGAGTGCGCGGGTCGCGCGCCGCGTTCGGGGTGCGGGGCGTTCTCACCTGTGGATTGACGACCATGCTCGCAGAAGCCGAATCGAAATCGCGAAAGAAGCAGGGGGCCGGGGGAGGCGGTGGTGGCGGGAGTGGCGGCGGCGCGGGTGGCAACGGCGACGGGTCCGTGCCGGCTTCGCTCGCGGACGAGGCGCGCCGCCGGTACATCAACTACGCCCTGTCGGTCATCACCTCGCGCGCCCTGCCGGACGTGCGTGACGGCCTCAAGCCGGTGCAGCGCCGCATCCTGTTCGGCATGTTCCACGACCACCGGCTGACGCACGAAGCCAAGTACCAGAAGTCCGCCAAGGTGGTTGGCAGTGTCATGGGTCAGTACCACCCGCACGGTGACGCCTCCATCTACGAGGCGCTGGTGCGCATGGCGCAGGACTTCTCGTTGCGCTACCCGCTGGTGGACGGCCACGGCAACTTCGGCTCGCTCGACGGCGACGGCGCGGCGGCCATGCGCTACACCGAGTGCCGTCTGGCGATGCTGTCCAGCGAGCTCCTGACGGAGTTGGGCAAGAAGACGGTGGCCTTCCGGCCGACCTACGACGGCACGCTCCAGGAGCCGGTGGTCATCCCCGCGCGGGTGCCGCAGTTGCTGATGAACGGCACCACGGGCATCGCCGTGGGCATGGCCACCAACATCCCGCCGCACCACCTGGGCGAGCTGGTGGACGCGCTGGTGGCGCTCATCGAGAACCCGCAGCTCCTGACGAAGGACCTGCTCAAGTGGGTGAAGGGTCCAGACTTCCCCACCGGCGGGCAGATCCTCAACGACAAGAAGGAGCTGCGCGACATCTACGAGTCGGGCCAGGGGAGCATCCGCATCCGCGGTGAGTACAAGCTGGAGGACCTCAAGCGAGGCGGCCAGCAAATTGTCATCACCTCCATCCCCTACACGGTGAACAAGTCCACGCTGGTGGCCAAGTTCGGCGACCTGGTGCGCGAGCGGAAGCTGCCGCTCATCACCGACGTGCGCGACGAGTCCACCAAGGACGTGCGCATCGTCCTGGAGCTGAAGAAGGACGCCAACCCTGAGCTGGTGATGGCGTACCTGTACAAGCAGACGCCGCTGCAGACGAACTTCGGCGTCAACCTCACCTGCCTGGTGCCCATCAAGGACAAGCCAGAGCTGAGCGCGCCCGAGCGGCTCAACCTCAGGGACATCCTCTGGTACTTCCTCACCTTCCGCTTCGACGTGGTGACGAAGCGCTTCGAGCATGAGCTGGGCGAGCTGCTGCGGCGCGTCCACATCCTGGAGGGTTTCGAGAAGGTCTACGACGCGCTCGACGAGATGATCAAAATCATCCGCGCGTCGGAAGGAAAGCAGGACGCGGCCCGGAAGCTCATCGCCCGCTTCAAGCTGGATGAAGCCCAGGTGGACGCCATCCTGGAGATGAAGCTCTACAAGCTGGCCCGCCTGGAGATTCTCGTCGTGGAGAAGGAGCTCAAGGAGAAGCGCGCCGAAATCAAGCGCATCCAGGGCATCCTCAAGGACAAGAAGAAGGTGTGGGGCACCGTCCGGGACGAGCTGGGCGAGATGAAGGCCCGCTACAACGACAAGCGTCGCACGCGCATTGGCGGCGCGGGCTCCGAGGAGATGGAGTTCAGCGCCGAGGCGTTCATCGCGGACGAGGACGCGCACGTGGTCATCACCCGCGACGGCTGGGTCAAGCGCGTGCGCGAGGTGAAGGACCCGTCCACCACGCGCCTGCGTGAAGGCGACGCGGTGATGGCGGTGCTGGCCGGCAGCCTGAAGGCGAACCTGGTGCTGTTCAGCAACTTCGGCACCGCGTACGTCACCCGCTTCAACGACGTGCCCGCCTCCACGGGCTACGGCGAGCCGGTTCAGAAGTTCTTCAAGTTCGACGACGGCGAGCGCGTGGTGTCCGCCCTGTCGCTGGACGCGCGCCTGCCGCGCCCGCAGAAGCTGGTGGGCGTGACGAAGCAGGGCATGGGCATGCGCTTCCTGCTGGAGCCGCACCTGGAGGTCTCCACGCGCGCGGGCCGCCGCTACGCGAAGACGGGCGAAGGCGACGAAATCATCGGCGTGCAGCCGGTGACGGACCGCGACCTGCTGGCGGTGCTGACGGAGAAGACCAGCGCCCTGGTGTGCAAGGTGGCGGAGGTCAACGAGCTGGCCGGCCCGGGCAAGGGCGTCACCGTCATCAAGGTGGACGGCGGCGACCGCGTGGTGGACTTCCTCGCCGTGTCGCCCTCGCAGAAGGACGCGAAGCTGGAGTTCGAAACGCAGAAGGGCCGCAAGCTGCACCTGTCCCCGGCGAAGTACGAGGTGACGGGCCGCGGCGGCAAGGGCCATGAGATGTCGAAGCGCGACGCCGTGAAGGAGGTGGCGCGTCCCGTCACCTTCATCCCGTTGCCCGAGAAGAAGGACTAGGCAGAGGACGCCATGGCGACGAAGAAGGAAACCTACACAGGCGCGGACATCCAGGTCCTGGAAGGCCTGGAGCCGGTGCGCAAGCGCCCGGCCATGTACATCGGCGGCACCGACAGCACGGGGTATCACCACCTGCTGTGGGAGATCCTCGACAACTCGGTGGACGAGGTCATCAACGGCTTCGCCACCACCGTGGAAGTGACGCTCCACAAGGACGGCCGCAGCGTCACCATCGTGGACAACGGGCGTGGCATCCCCGTTGACATCATGCCCAAATACAAGAAGCCGGCCGTGGAGGTCATCCTCACGACCCTTCACGCGGGCGGCAAGTTCGAGCAGGGCAACTACATCCACTCCGGCGGTCTGCACGGCGTGGGCAGCTCGGTGGTGAACGCGCTGGCGCGCAAGCTCGTCGTGGAGATCAAGCTCCACGGCAAGAAGCACGTGCAGACGTTCGCGCGCGGCAAGGCCACCAGCACGCTGAAGGTGGAGGGCGCCGCGCGTGGCACGGGCACCTCCGTCACGTTCGAACCGGACCCGGAGATTTTCGGCGAGAAGCTGAAGTTCGACGCGGAGCTGGTGCGCGAGCGGCTGGAGGCCAAGAGCTACCTGCACAAGGGCATGACGGTCGTCTGGAAGGACGAGACGTCCAGCCCGCCCACGTCGGTGACGTACAAGCACGACGGCGGCATCGCGGAGTACCTCACCAAGGTGGTGACGGAGCGAAACAAGCCGCTGGTGCCCGCGGGCAGCGCGGCCTTCTACCACTCGCGTGACAACGGCGTGCGGCTGGAGGCGGCGCTGGCGTGGACGGAGGCCACCGACGAGCACATCCGCTCGTATGTCAACGGCATCCCCACTCCGCTGGGCGGCACGCACGAGGCGGGCCTGCGCAGCGCGGTGGTGAAGGCGGTGCGCAACTACATCGAGACGCACGGCATCGCGCCCAAGGGCGTGACGCTCACCGCGGAGGACATCCGCGAGGGCATCACCGCCATCCTGTCCACCTACGTGGTGGAGCCGCAGTTCCAGGGCCAGACGAAGGGGCGGCTCAACAACCCCGAGGTGTCCGGCCAGGTGGACGGCGTGCTGCGTCCGGCGCTGGAGAAGTGGCTCAACGACAACAAGTCCATCGCCGAGTCGGTGGTGGCCCGCATCGTCCTGGCCGCCCGCGCGCGCGAGGCCAGCCGGGCCGCGTCGCAGGCGGTGAGCCGCAAGACGGCGGTCAGCCACCGGCTCAACCTGCCGGGCAAGCTGGCGGACTGCTCGTCCACGGACCCGGGCCTGAGCGAGCTGTTCATCGTGGAGGGTGACTCCGCAGGCGGCTCCGCCAAGCAGGGGCGTGACCGGCGCACCCAGGCCATCCTCCCGCTGCGCGGCAAGGTGCTCAACGCGGAGCAGGCGTCCACCGACAAGGTGACGACGAACAAGGAGCTCCAGGACATCGTGTCCGCGCTGGGCTGCGGCATCGGCTCCGACTTCGACATCAGCAAGCTGCGCTACGGCCGCGTCTTCCTGTTGATGGACGCCGACAGCGACGGCCACCACATCGCCACGCTGCTGCTCACCTTCTTCTACCGGCACCTGCGCCCGCTGATTGAGAGCGGCGCCATCCACATCGCCCAGCCGCCGCTGTACCGCGTGGACATCGGCAAGGAGACGTACTGGGCGCTGGATGAGCCGGACCGCGACCGCATCATCAAGGAGAAGACGAAGGGCAACGCCAAGCCCAACATCATGCGCTTCAAGGGACTGGGCGAGATGACGCCCGACGAGCTCAAGCAGACGACGCTCGACCCGAAGAACCGCATGAGCCTGCGCGTCACCATCGACAAGCCCCTGGAGACGGACCGGCTCATCAACGACTTGATGGGCAAGGACGTCAGCGCCCGCTTCAGGTTCATCATGGAGCGCGCCAGCGAGGTCCAGGACCTGGACGTCTAGTCAGGACGGAATCACCGTCGCGGGTCCCTCCCAACCCGGAGGGGCCCGCGCGCAGCAGGGCTTTTGAGACGGAGCCCCGGCTCGGCTAGCATCCGCGCCGTGACTACGTTCCGCCGAACCTCCCTGCTCCTCGCGTTCATGCTGGCCACCTCTCCCGCCTATGGGCAGTCCACGCGGAAGAAGAAGTCCAGCAAGAAGCCCCCCGCCACCACTCAGCCGGTGAAGACGACCAAGGCGGCCCCGGCGGACGACGCGGATGGCGATGAATCCGTCGAGCCCCGGGCTTTCGGCTCTCCGAACGAGGACGCGGAGACGGCCGTCACGCCGCTGGTGTCGCCGGACGCTCCGGCCGTGGCCGGCCCGCGGCGGCGCCAGGAGCCTCGGGAGAGCCGGCGGTGGCCAGCGCGGCGGTGACGGCCTCCGGGCCAGTGGCGCTCTTCGCGGTGGCTCGGACGTCCGCGGTGGAGGAAGCCGCGGTGAAGCTGGAGGACGAGCTGCTGAGCCGGCTCAAAGCGAGCGGCGTGGCGCTGGTGGACCTGGGCGCGGCCTTCCCGCCGTCGCCGCCGGCCTCGCTGGCGCGCGCGGACACGCTCTTCGAGCAGGGGCGCACCGACTACGACAACCTGGACCCCGAGTCCGCCGAGGCGAAGTTCCTGGCGGCGGCGGAGGCCTATACGAAGCACCCGGCGGAGCTGAGCCCGGAGCGACTGGCCAAGGCCTACCTGTTCCTGGGCGCCTCGCGGATGCTCAACGGCGACTCCACCGGAGCCCTGGACGCGTTCAAGCGCGCGGTGGTGGCGGAGCCGTCCACGTCCCCCGACGCCGCCCTCTTCGGGCAGGACGTGCTGAAGACCTTCGACCAGGCCCGCGCCGACGTGAAGGCGCGCCCGGCCGGCACGCTGGTGGTGGAGTCGAAGCCGGCGGGCGCCAGCGTCCTCGTGCGGGGGCAGGAGCTGGGCGTCACGCCGCTCAAGGGCGTGGAGTTGCCCGCGGGCCAGCACCCGGTGGTGGTGTCCCTGCCCGGCTACTCGGCCTTCTCCCAGTACACAGAGGTGGCGTCCGCCAAGAGCACCGAGGTGAAGGCGACGCTGGAGCCCACCCCGGGCCTGTCCGCCGTGCGTGACGCGGCGGTCCACGCCAGCACCGAACAGGCCTTCGAACGGGACACGCCGCCGCCCGAGGCACGCGCCATTGGGGAGCGGCTCAACGCCCGCTACGTGGTGCTGGCGGCGGTGGCTCGCGGGGACAAGGGCCACCTCCAGGCCGAGCTCCAGGCGTGGGACCTGCGCTCCAACGCGCGGCTGCGCGGCGTGGAGATTGCCCTGGCGCCGGGCGCGAAGAAGAACGGCCCGGACGCGGCGGCGGACCGGTGCGCGCCTTCGTCAACGGCGTCGCGGCGCCCCGCGTGGCGGAGAGCAATTCGTTCTCCACCCTCATCAAGCGCCCGTGGTTCTGGGCGGTGGTCGGCGGCGCGGCGGCGGTGACGGCCGGGGCCGTCTACGTGGCGACGTCTCAGGACAAGAGCCGCCCGTTCAACCCCGTTTCTGGTGGAGTCGGGTTCTGAGGCAGCGCCGCGTGTTGAATGCCCGGACCGCCACCCGCGTCGCCTGTTTCAAAGGTCACCCCATGAAATCCGCCCTCGCCCTCCTCCTCCTCCCCGCGCTGACCCTCGCGGCCCCGCCCCAGGCGCGCCGCGTCAGCACCCTCCTGGTGCCCATGGACCCGGCCTCCGAGGCGTCCAGCATGCAGATGGAGGGTTACATGAACGACGCCCTCTCCAACTTCGCCGGCATGACGGTCCGCAAGTCGGAGGAGCTGTTCGGCATGCCGGAGGACCCGGAGGCCAAGGCCTCCCTGGAGCGTGGGCGCAAGGGGTACTCGGAGAGCCTCTCCGCCTTCGACAAGAAGGAATACGAGGAGGCGGAGCGCAAGGTGCGCGCCACCCTGAAGGAGCTTCAAGGGGCCGCGGGCGCCATGCGCGGGTGCTCGCCGCTGTGTGACGCGCTGGCGCTGTACGCCGCCGTGCTGCACCTGCGCGGCGAGGTGGAGGAGGCGAAGCTGGCGCTCATCGACCTCATCGCGCTGTCCCCCACGCATGAGCTGTCCCCCAAGCGCTTCTCGCGCGAGTTCCTCGCCCTGCGCGTGCAGGTGGCCACCAGCCGCACGTCCCAGCTGCGCGGCTCGGCCACGGTGAACTCGCGGCCCTCGGGCGCGCGCGTGTACGTGGACGGCGAAGTCGTGGGCTACACGCCGGTGACGCTGCCCGCGCTGCCCATTGGCAAGCACCTGCTGCGCGTCGAGCGCCCGGGCTTCCGGCAGTACGGGCAGTTCATGGAGGTGGCCACCGACGACGCCGAAGTCACCGCCAAGCTGGTACCTACCTCTGCGTACAAGGCCTTCGACGCGCAGCTGGACCGGGTGGCGGGCGAGGTGAACCGCGCCGGTGAGAAGGCGTCTGGCGTGGCGGCCATGGCGCAGTCGCTGGGGCTGGACCGGGTCATGGTGGGCACGCTTCGCTCCAATGGAGAGGGCACCGACCTGACGCTGGGCTACTACGACGCGCGCACCGGTCAGCGGCTGGCGGGGCGGCGCATGGCCGTCCAGGGCGACGAGTTCGGCCAGCTGAAGCAGGAGATGGAGCGGGTGGTGAACCACCTGGTGAACAGCATCGGTGAGAAGGTGACCAAGAGCCGGGACCCGCTGGACAACCGCGGTGGCATGGAAGACTGGTCATCCGAGGACCGAGGCGGCCGTGGCAAGGCGCAGGACAAGAAGAGCAAGCCCGGCGACGACCCGCTCGACAGTGTGTCCGGAACCGAGGACTGGTAACGCTGAGCGCTTGTCCCGGGACGGCTGATGCCTAGAGTCCCGGGGCGTATGCGCCTGCTCGTCCTCCTGCTCCTCCCCAGCCTCGCGCTCGCCCAGACGAGTGTCGTCAGCCAGCCCGCCCTGCCCTCCCGGGGGCTGACGCTGCCGCCCACGGGCGCCGCGCTGGTGGATGAAGCCACCGCCCTGTCGCTCAACCCCGCGGGCCTGGGCTTCGTCAACGGCAGTCAGCTCTTCTACCTGCACGAGCGCAACCTCGTGCATGACGGCCTGGGAGACGGCGTCTTCCTGGCCACGCGCCTGCTCGGCCTGGGCCTGGGCGGCGCCATGGAGTGGATTCGCGGACGGGCGGAGCCGGACTACCGCCGCACGTCCCTCGGTCTCTCCCTGGGCACGCGCACGCTGCAGCTCGGCGGTTCGTGGCACGCCTACGGTTCATCCCACCGGGACATCGACGCGCTGGACACCTTCGACGTGGGCCTCACGGCGCGCCCCATGCGGGCGCTGTCGCTGGGCGCGGTGGTGCGCGACATCAACGCCCCCACCGAGGGCACGCTCGCGCTGAAGCGGCAGTACAACCTGGGCGTGGGCGTGCGCCCGCTGGATGAGCGCTACACGCTGGGCGTGGACTGGCTCTTCTCCGAGGGCGCCTTCCGCCAGGGCCAGGCGACGTACACCGTCAACGCGGAGGTGATTCCGGGCCTCCGCCTGGGCGCGGGCGTGTCGCACGGCTTCACCTCCGGAGTGCCCATCGCGCTCCAGGTGGCGGCCACGGTGGACACCTCGCACCTGGGCCTCACCTACGCGGCGGGCGGGACGAACGCGGGGCTGGACCACCTGGTGGCGGTGCGCCTGTCGTCGGAGACCTACCGCTCCATCGCGCGCGGCGGCGTGGTGACGATGCTGGACTTGAATGACGCATTGAGCGGCGGCACCAGCCCCGTCCTCTCATGGCTGGGCGTCACCGAGGCGGACCCGTACTTGCGGCTGACGCGGTGGCTGGACCTGGCCACCCAGGACGACCGGCTGGCCGGCGTGGTGGTGAAGATGGAGAGCCTGCCCGGGGTGAGCTGGGGCAAGGCGGAGGAGCTGCGTCAGGCGCTGCTGCGGCTGCGCGCGTCCGGCAAGCGGGTGATGGCGGTGGTGCTGTCCACGGACGACCTGGGCTACTTCGTCGCCTCGGCGGCGGACCGCATCTACGCGCTGCAGGAGTCGATTCTCTACATCAACGGCCTGGCCGTGCACCTCCAGACGTACGGCGGGACGATGGAGAAGCTGGGCGTGCACTGGGACGTGGCGCGGGTGGGCCGCTTCAAGACGGCCCCGGAGCAGCTCTCCCGCACCGAGCCCAGCGACGCGTCCTTGGAGTCCACGAACGCCTACCTGGACACGGAGGTGGCCGTCTACGAGAAGGCCGTGCAGGAGGGCCGCAAGGTGCCCGTGGAGCGGCTGCACGCGCTGTGGGCACTGGGCCTGCCCCACCCGAAGCGCGCGGTGGAGCTGGGGTTGATGGACGCCATCATCTCCTCGACGGAGCTGGATAAGAAGGTGGCGGAGCTGGTGCCGGGTGGACGCTTCAGCACCACGTACGCGCCGCGCGACGAGCGCGACGGCCGCTGGGGCCGCCGGCGCCGCATCGCCGTGGTGCCGGTGCTGGGCGACATCATCGGCGGCCGCAGCCGCGAGGACCCGCTGGGCTTCAGCCGCCTCGCGGGCGCGGAGACGGTCATTCGTGCGCTGGAGCAGGCGCAGTCGGACCCAAGCGTGGCGGCCATCGTCGTGCGCGTGGACTCGGGCGGCGGCGAGGTGCTGGCGTCCCACCTGATGTACGAAGCCGTGATGGAGGCGGCCAAACACAAGCCCGTCGTCGCCTCCATGGGGGACATGGCCGCGTCCGGTGGCTACTACGCCGCCATTGGCGCGCACGAGGTGTTCGCCCTGCCCACCACGCTGACGGGCAGCATCGGCGTCTTCTACATCAAGCCCGCCGTCGAGGGCCTGCTGGGCGGGATGTTGGGCGTGCACCAGGAGAGCCTGACTCGCGCGCCGCTGGCGGACATCCTGGATGTATGGCGCCCCTGGACGCCGGAGGAGCAGGAGGCGGCCCAGGCGTGGGCGGACGCCTCCTACGACAGCTTCATCACCGAGGTGGCGCTGCGGCGGAGGATGGACAAGGCGAAGGTGGACGAAGTCGCCCGGGGCCGGGTGTGGAGCGGCCAGGACGCGCTCGCCCGCGGACTGGTGGACAAGCTGGGAGGCCTGCTGGAAGCGGTGGACTCCGCGCGGATGCGGGCCGGAATCCCTCCGGACGAGGAGCTGGACCTGGTGGTGATGGGCGAGGCGCGGGGCTTCTTCACCGCGCTGAGCGGTGAGCCCGGGGTGCGCGCCGCGCTGTCCCTGCTGCCCGCGCAAGAGCCCGCCCTGCCCGAGTCCCTGCGGGCGCTGGCCCGCTCGGCCGGCCTGAATCTGATGTTGCTCCAGCCGGGCGTGAAGGCGATGTTGCCCTTCCAGATAACCGTCCGCTGAGGTCCTGGCGGCGGCCTGAATCAGCAGGTGGGAGGTCGGCCGGACGACACCGCGTGAAAAAAGCGGCGGCGCCGTCCCCGGCCTCTGTTACTGTTACCCTTGCACCCCGGACGGCTTTGGGCCGCCAGGGTGCTCCAGGAAACGGCGGTTCGGCCTGCTCGTCACCAGGGCCCCGCGTCCGCTTCCTGTCCCACGGCCTGAGTCACCTTGCGTCCCCGCCCTCCTCCTGGAGCGGCCGCCCGGGGCGCACACAGTCTGGAACGTTCATGAGCGAAAACCCCGATAACCGCGACCCACGTGATGCCCCCCCTGTTCCCGCCGCCCGCGCCGTGGCGCCGCCCGAGCCGGACGATGACGGTGGCGACGAGGGCGACGACGAGGGGCCCGACGACGGTGATTCCGGCGGGGGCGCACAGGGTGGCGCCCCCGGGCAGCCTGGCCAGGCCACCGGCCGCCGCCGCCGCCGTCGGCGCCGTCGCCGTGGCGCGCAGGTCCTCTTCACCCCGGACGGCCAGGCCTACCGGATGCAGCCGGGACCGGACGGCCAGCAGGTCCAGGTCTTCCTAACGCCGCAGGAGCTGGAGCAGTACCGCCAGCGGCAGGCGCAGCAACAACAGCAACAGCAGCAACCCCCGCAGCCGGCGCACGGCGGCGGGGGCCAGCAGCACGCGCGCCACGCACAGCACGGGGGCGGCGGCCAGCAGGCCTCGCAGCAGGCGAACCTGTCGCCGGTGGAGGGCGTTCTGGACACGGAGGCCAAGGGCCCCAACGCCTTCCTGCGCCAGCTCAAGCGCAACCTGCTGGCGGCGCCGGATGACCCGGAGCTGCCCAAGAATCTGGTCCAGAAGCTGCGGCTGCGGCAGGGCCAGTACATCACCGCCTTCGCGCAGATGCGGGGCCACAAGGGCGTCATCCAGAAGGTGGACACGGTGGACGGCCGGCCGCTCGAGGGCGCGCCGCGGCTGCCGCACTTCGCGGACCTGACGTCGGTGGACCCCACCGAGCGGCTCAAGCTGGAGAACGGTCACAAGGAGATGGTGACCCGGGTGCTGGACCTCATCTCCCCCATTGGCAAGGGACAGCGCGCGCTCATCGTCGCCCCGCCCAAGACGGGCAAGACGATCATGCTCCAGCGCATCGCCCAGGCCATCCTCTCCAACCACCCGGAGTGCCACGTCATGGTGGTGCTCATCGACGAGCGTCCGGAAGAAGTGACGGACATGCGGCGGAGCATCAAGGCGGAGGTGCTGGCCTCCAGCTCCGACCGCCCCACCGCGGACCACCTGAAGGTGGCGGAGCTGGCCTTGGAGCGCGCGCGCCGGCTGGTGGAGTCGGGCAAGGACGTGGTCATCCTCCTGGACTCGATTACGCGTCTGGCCCGCGCCTTCAACAAGGAGGTCGACAACTCCGGCCGCACCATGTCCGGCGGCGTGGACAGTCGCGCCCTGGAGCGCCCCAAGCGCATCTTCGGCGCCGCCCGCGCGACGGAGGAGGCCGGCTCGCTGACCATCATCGGCACGGCGCTCATCGACACCGGCAGCCGCATGGACGAGGTCATCTTCGAGGAGTTCAAGGGAACGGGTAACTCCGAGGTCACTTTGGACCGGCTCCTGGCGGAGAAGCGCGTCTTCCCGGCCGTCAACATCGCCCAGTCCGGCACGCGCAAGGAGGAGAAGCTCTTCACCCTGCGCGAGTACGAGAAGGTGAAGAAGCTGCGGCAGATGCTCTTCTCCGTGAAGCCGGTGGAGGCCATGGAGGCGCTCGTGAAGCGGCTGTCCCGCTACACGTACAACGACGAGTTCCTCGACGAGCTGTAGTCCCCCGCTTCGGGAGTGGTACGGCGGGCCCGGGTGTGCGTTAAGGTGGCGGCATGATTCAAGGCTCGGGCCGCTGCCACTACCACCCGGAGCGCGCCGGCCTCGGCGTCTGCGTGGAGTGCCGGCGTGTCATCTGCCGGGAATGCACCACGCAGTTCGAGGGCATCAACCGCTGCGCCAGCTGCCTGGACCAGCGCCTCAAGGCGCTGGAGGGCCCGGGTGAGCGCCGCGAGTGGTCGGCGGGCAACGTGGTGCTGGCGCTGATGAGCCTGGCGCTCGTCTTTGGCGGCATCCTCCTGCTGGCCCAAGTGGCGGCGAGCTAGCCCATGGCCGTCTCCGCGCTCGAACTCCGCCCGCGCAACGCGGTGGCCTTGATGGACGCCGCGCTGCGCCTGTGTACCCGCAACGCGGGCGTCTGGGCCCTCACCCTGCCCGGCGGCGCGGCCGTGGTGGCCGCCATGTTGTACCTGGCGGAGTCGGTGCGCATGGGCTGGCCGCTCGTGGTGCCTTCGCTGCTGCTGACGCTGGCGTGGTTCCTCCGGGGCCTGGGCCAGGGCGCGACGTGCCATTACGTACAGGAGCTGCTGCTGGGCACCCAGGGCGAGCCTTCCGCGTGGGCCTCGCTCAAGGCCGCGCTGGGCCGGATGCCCGCGCTCTTCATCGCCGTGGCGTACCTGCTGGGCCTCAACACCCTGGTGGTGATGGTGACGGGAGGCCTCGGCTACATCCTGCTGCAGTCCCACGGGGTGGGCTACGCGGCGGTGATGCAGGGGCGAGGCAGCCCGCTGAAGCTCTACGGCACGTGCTCACGGCTGCTGGGTCCGGCGCGCGGCACCGCGCTGTGGGTCCGCGCCCTCATGTCCGTGCAGGTGCTGGCCTTCTTCAACCTGCACATCGCCTTCAACTTCCTGCTGTTCCTGGGCCGCAAGCTGGTGGGCGTGGACCTGACGTTCGCGGAGCGCTTCGCCTCGCTGGACAACGGCCAGTGGCTGATCTTCCTCGCGGTGACGACGTTCGCCCTCTTCGAGCCGGTTCGCGCCGCGACGGCCACGCTGCTGCTGGTGGACGGGCGCGTGCGTCAGGAAGGGCTCGACCTGCTGGCCAGCGTCCAGCAGCTTCCGTCCCGGGATTTGGGGCGTCCCCTGCCTCCGCCGGGCGCGACGCGTGGCGCGGCGATGCTGGCGGTCGTGCTGGGCCTGGGCCTGCTGACGGCGGCGCCGGCCCATGCCCAGGACACCGAGGACGCGAAGCCCCTGGCCCCCGCAGAGGCGCTGCGACGGCTGGGCGAGGTCACGGAGGCGTGTGAGGCCTCGGTGGATGAGGACACCGCGGGCCTGTACGCGCCCCTGGAGTCCCTGGGGCCCGCCGAAGCCGTGAAGCTGGACCGCTTCGTCCGCCGCGTGGAGCGGCAGGCCTTCGACGAGGAGGACTGCGACAAGGCCCGCGCCACGCTGACGCAGGGGCTCACCACGATGGGTGCCACCGTGGACGCCCAGGCCCGGGCGGATGCACGCGCCGCCGCCGCGCGGGCGAAGGCCATCCTGGCCCGGCCCGAGTTCGCGGAGGCCGCGCCCAAGGCGGAGAAGGACGCCCCCGAGCCCGCGGCCCCACCCGAGACGCCAGGCTGGTGGCAGCGCTTCATCGACTGGCTGGGGGAGCAGCTGAAGAAGCTGTTCGAGCGGGAGCCGGCGGAACCACGGCAGGAGACGGCACAGCCATTCCTCACCGGCGCCAGCGTGGCCAACGTGCTGGTGGTGGTGCTGGTGACACTCACCCTTGCGGTGCTGGGCGTGGTGCTGCTGCGGGCGCTGAACCGCGACAAGCGCCGCGCGGGCGCCGAAGGTGTGCAGGTGTCCACGGTGGACGCGTCCACGCTGGCGGGAGACGCCCACCACGCGCTGTCACGCCCTCCCGAGGGCTGGGCCCACCTGGCGGACGAACTGGCGGCGCGGGGGCCTACCGCGAAGCGGTGCGCAGCCTCTACCGGCACTGCTGTCCCGGCTCCACCGCGACGGCGCCATCCTCTATGACGAGACGCTGAGCAACTGGGACTACCTGTCTCAATTCCGGGGCCGCGCGGAATGGAAGGCCCCCTTCCGAGAGCTGACGCGGCGCTTCGACTTCGCCTGGTACGGCAACCTGCCGGTGGGTGTGGACGGCTACCGCGAGTTCCGCGCGCTCACCGAGCCCCTGCTGGCCGCGCCGTCACGGCCGGAGGTGGCCGGTGCGTGACCGTTTCCCGCTGCTGGTGGTGGGGGCCTGCTGCTCACCGCGGTGCTGACCACCTTCCTGGTCCGAGGTGCCCGGCGCAACACGTTCGCGGACACGCTGTCCACGTACCGCGCGCAGGAGGACGGCGCGCGGGCCCTGTTCCTGCTGGCCCAGGAGAGCGGCTTGCCGGTGACGCGCCGCATGGCGGACCTGCGCATCGTGTCCGGACTGGGCACGCCGGTGCTGCTGGCGGTGGAGGTGTCCGGCGCCTACGAGCACGACCCGGACCAGACGGCGCTGGCCGCCGAGCCCGACGCAGGCCTGGCCGACGAGCACGTCCCCGCACCGGCTTCAACGCCTTCCGCGCGGCCGCGCTGGACGACGATGAAACCGAGCAACTGCTGAAGCACGTGCGCGAGGGCGGCAGCGCCATCTACGTGCCGTGGGGCTCGCGGGAGAACCCGGTGCTGCAAGCCTTGGACGTGAAGCTCTTCAAGGCGGACACCACCCTGCCCATGCGCACGCTGGTGCCACCCCAGCCCACGCCGTACACGCTGGGCGTGGAGCGCGTGGAGGCGAAGGTCCAGGCCTACCTGGAGCTGCCCCAGACGGCCGTTCCCGTCCTGGAGGATGAACGGCTGGGCATGTTCGTGGCGGCGGTGGTGCCGTACGGGCAGGGCCGCGTGCTGGTGGTGGGCGCCCCGGAGCTGGCGATGAACCAGGCCCTGGCGCGCGCGGACAACGCGCAGTTCTGGCTCAGCGCCCTGGCGTCAATCGGCCCCGGCCCCGTCGAATTCGATGAGTTCCACCACGGCTTCACCAACGAGCGCTCGGTGGTGGACTTCGCGCGCCGCTACGGCCTGCACTTCGCCGTGTTGCAGCTGCTGCTCGGCGTGGCGCTGTGGTCGGTGTCGCTCAAGCGCTTCGGCCGGCCACGGCCTCCACCCGAGTCCTCGCGCGTGGGCGCCACCGACGCGCTCTTCGCCATGGGCCGGCTCTATCGCGAGGGCCGGCACCACGGCTTCTCCGCCCAGCTCATCCTCCGGGGCCTCACCCAGGACCGGCCCTGCACGCGGGCCTGCCCGCGCATGCGTCCGCGGACGCGGTGACCCACGGCCTGCGCGAGCGTGGCCGCGCGGACTGGCCCAGGGGCTCGAGGCGCTCACCACGGACAGCCGCGCGGTGACGCGCGACACGGACCTCCAGCAGCTCGCCGAGCGCGCGGCGCGGCTGCGACAACGCCTTCATTCCGCCGGCGCCGCCCGGCCCAGCCCTCCCGAAACGACATGAACGACACCCTGTCCGCCCCCTCCCCCGCCCCGGCTGCTGGTAACGCCGTGCAGGCCGCCCACGCCATCCGCGAGGCCGTGCTGTCCGAGGTGCGCAAGGCCGTGGTCGGCCAGGACGAGGCCCTGGAGCTGATGCTCTGTGGCCTCATCGCCGGCGGCCACATCCTGCTGGAAGGCGTGCCCGGCGTGGCCAAGACGTTGATGGCCAAGGCCCTGTCGCGCAGCATCGGCGCGGAGTTCAAGCGCATCCAGTTCACCCCGGACCTGATGCCCGCGGACATCCTGGGCACCAGCGTGTTCGACCTGAAGACGCAGGGCTTCACGCTGGTGCGCGGCCCCATCTTCACGGACCTGCTGCTGGCGGACGAAATCAACCGCGCCCCGGCGAAGACGCAGTCCGCGCTGCTGGAGGCCATGCAGGAGCGCTCGGTGTCCATGGAGGGCCGCGTGCTGCCGCTCTCCCCGCTCTTCACCGTGTTCGCCACGCAGAACCCCGTGGAGTCCGAGGGCACCTATCCGCTGCCCGAGGCGCAGCTCGACCGCTTCCTGCTGAAAATCGAGGTGGGCTACCCCGCGCCGGAGGAGGAGGACGCGATTCTGGCCTCCGTGCACCGGGGCTTCGACTCGGGGGACCTGCAACGCGCGGGCGTCAACGCCGCGGTGACGAAGGACGGGCTGCTGGCCGCGCGCGGCGCGCTGAATGAAGTGACGGTGGAGCCGCCGGTGCTGGCCTACGTCCGCAAGCTGGTGGCGGCCACGCGCGCCTCCAGCCGCATTCGATTGGGAGCCGGGCCTCGCGCGGGCGTGCACCTGCTGCTGGCGGCCAAGGCCCTGGCGGCGCTGCGCGGGCGCGGCTTCGTCACCCCGGACGACGTGCGCTTCCTGGCGGCGCCCGTGCTGAAGCACCGCCTCCTGCTGTCGCCGGACGCGGAGCTGGATGGGGCCACGCCGACGGACGTGCTGCGTGAGGTGGTGCGCGGCGTCGAGGTCCCCGGTGATTCCCACCCCGCGCCTCTGGGTGCTGCTGGCGCTGCTCGCGCTGCCGATGATGCTGGCGGGCTTCAGCCCCGGCATTGGCGGCGCCGTGCTCGCGCTGGACGCGCTGGTGCTGGCGCTGGCGGTGTTCGACGTGCTCACCGCGCGGAGGGCCCGGCTGGAGGTCCACCGGGTGCTGCCGGCGCGGCTCAACGTGGGTGTGGCCAACAAGGTGGTGGTGCGGCTGATTCACCGGAGCGGCGGCGCCGTCCACGTACGCGTCCGGGACGACGTGCCGGACGGCTTCGCCGCCACGCCGGACGAGGCCCCGCTGCACCTGCCCGCGCGGAGCGAGTCGCGCTGGGTGTACCGGGTGACGCCCGTGAAGCGCGGCCGCTTCCAGTTTGGAGACGTGCACGTCCGGGTGCGCGGGCCGCTGGGGCTGGTGTCCCACGAGCGCGTGTTTCCCGCGGCGCAGGACATCGCCGTGTACCCGGACCTGCGCGGCGCCAACCGGCTGCTGCTTTCGGGCGCCGCGCTGGACCTGGTCAACCTGGGCCTGCGGCAACTGCGGCGCGACGGGCGTGGCAGCGAGTTCGCCCGCCTGCGCGACTACGCCCAGGGCGACAGCGTGCGGGACGTGGACTGGAAGGCCACCGCGCGACGTGGGCGGCCGGTGACGCGCGTGCTGGAGTCGGAGCGCTCGCAGTCCATCCTCATCTGCGTGGACGCGGGCCGCTCCATGGCCGCGCAGGTGGACGGCCTGACCAAGCTGGACCACGCGGTGAACGCGGCCCTCTTCCTGGCCTTCGTGGCCGTGCGCAACGGCGACCGCGTGGGGCTGGCCGTCTTCGCGGATGGCGTGAAGGCCTACCTGCCGCCCGCGGCCGGGCGCACGCAGTACCGGAAAATCGTAGACACACTCTACGGCACCACGCCCAGCCTCACGTACGTGGACTACCTGGCCCTCTTCAAGGAGCTGAACCTCCGCCTCACGCGCCGCAGCCTGCTGTGTGTCTTCACCGACTTCCTGGACGAGGAGCAGGCCTCCACCATGGTGGCCCCGCTGCACCGGCTGGCGCGGCGCCATGTCCCCCTGTGCCTGTCAGTGAAGGACACCGCGCTCCAGAAGCTGCTGCGCACGCCGCCTCCCAGCCCGGAAGAGGCCTTCCAGCACGCGGTGGCCTCCGAGCTGCTCACCGACCGCGAAGTGCTCAAGGCGCGGGTGAGCCAGGGCGGCGTGCAGATGCTCGACGTGCAGCCGGATGAGCTGAGCCTGGCCGCCGTCAACCGCTACCTGGACATCAAGGCGCGCGGCGTGCTGTAGCCTCCGGGGCCACGTCCGGCGCCGGGGCGGGCAGCGGCAACCACCCCATGAAGCGGGTGTCCGGGACGTTGCCCCGCACCCGGTGCAGCACCTGCTTGAAGAGGGCGTAGACGCGGAAGAAGCGCTCCAGGCCCGCGCGCTCGGCGTCCGTCAGGGCGCGGCGGCGCACACCACCTTCGGGTCCCCCGCCCCGCGTCGACGAAGCCGATGACACCCACCACCGGCACGCGCAGCCGCTGGCCCAGCGCCAGCCGGGGTCCCATCACGACGGCGTCCAGCGGGTCGCCTTCATCCGACGCAAGGCCCGGAATGCTGCCGTAGTTGTACGGGCACGGCAGCGGCGACACGAAGTCCACCGCCCCGTCCGCGCGGCGCTTCACGAAGGAGAAGCGCGGGCACTCGATGAGGACCTCCGGCTCACTCGGAAGCGGAGGCAGCCACAGGCGCTCATCCATGGGCGGACTCAGCGCCGCCGTCTGGCGCCGCGCGGCCCCCACGCAGCCAGTCCGACAGCAGGTATGCGTACACGCCCGCGCCCACCGTCAACGCGAAGGACACCTTGAACGCCACCGACAGCTTGGGCGGATGAATCTGGGACACCGTGCCCTCGATGAAGCCCGCGAGCACGAACAGGACGAGCGTGCCGAACAGCAGCCGCACTGCCGTCACCGCCTCCTGTCGCACCGCCTGTCCCCGAGGCAGTCCTCGTGGGGCCACCATGCCCCGCGCAATCACCAGCCCCGCCGCGCCCGCGATGCAGATGGCGGTGATTTCCGGAATGCCGTGCGGAAGAATCCACGCCCAGAACCAGCCCGCCATTCCCTTGGCCGCATAGACTTGCGCGAGCGCGCCCAGGAACAGGCCGTTGACGAACAGCATGATGGCCGTGCCCAGGCCCACGGTGATTCCCAGCGCGAAGGCCAGGAAGGCCACCTGGATGTTGTGGGTGAAGAGGTAGGTGGTGAACTGGGCCTGGTCTCCCACCGACATGCCGTCACCCGCGGCCTCGTTGGCCGCGCGTTCGACGGGGTCCAGGTTCAGGTGCTCGGCGGGGACCAGATAGTGCGCCGCGTCGGGGTCCACCATCATCCCCACGTAGCCAAAGCCCACGCCCGCCAGCAGCAGCAGCAGCGACGCCACGTACATCCGCCACTCGCGCCGCATCAGCGCGGGGAAGCCCCGGGCCACGAAGCCCCACACGTCCGCCAGGCGCGGACGCCGGCCCGGGTACGTCAGCGCGTACGCCCGCCCCACCAAATCGTTGAGGTAGGCATTCACGTCCGCCGAGCCACTGCGCGCGCGAACCCACAGCAAGTCACTGGAGACGGCGCGATACAGCCGGCCCAGCGTCCTGGCGTCCTCCAGGCTCAGCTCGCGCAGGCCGTGGGATTCGGACCGGTCCAGCAGCGACTCCAGTTGCTCCCAGCGCGGCTTGCGGGACTCGATGAACTCCGCCATCTCCATGGGCCGGCACTCTACCCCAGTGACGTGGCGGCCCACCCTGCCTTCCGATGAAGCTTTGTGGGAAAACGCGGGACCATGACGTGTCGGATGGCGTTCCTGGGATGGCTGCTCGCCTTGCTGTCGGGATGCACGAGCATGCGCGCCCTGTGTCCCCTGGAGGGAGGCCGCCCCTGGGTGGAGGTGCGCAGCCCCCACTTCACCGTCCGCACCAACCTGGACACGGAGACGGCCGAGGAAGCGGCCCAGGAGCTGGAGCTGCTCCGCGAAGGGCTGCTGCAAGCCTGGGGCGGCAGCTTCGACCCGCCGGGCACGGTGGACATCATCGTCCTCCACAACCGCAGTGCGCTGGAGGAGTTCACCAACATCCGCATCGAAGGCTTCTCCACCCATACGGAGGATGGCCCGCTGCTGGTGCTGGCCGGGCACGCCTACGCGCTCAGCGAAGCCACCGCGGACATCACCACCCAGGCCCACGAGCTGACGCACTACCTCTCCGAGCTCGCGCTCGTTCGCCAACCACGCTGGCTCTCTGAAGGACTGGCCAGCTACCTGGAGACCATCGCGCTCAGGCCGGAGCGACGCGAGGTCATCCTCGGGCACATCCACGGGGCCTTCTACAACCAGGTGCAGCGGCACGGCTGGCGCACGCTCGACGAGCTCTGGGAGTGGGACAGCAAGGGGCTGCTCGGCACCGCCGAGTCGCGGCAGTACTACGCGTCCTCCTGGCTGTGGGTGCACTTCTTCATCAGCCGGCACGGCGCGCGCTTCGAGGACTTCCAGAAGCGCCTCATGCAGGGCGAGGACCCCCGCCAAGCCTTCGAGGCCGCCTTCCGCGGCGAGGAGGACCTGGCTGGCGAGCTGAATGGCTACGTACGCCGCCCTGGGCATATGAATTACCGCACCATCACCGCGCCGTTGGCACCCGTGACGAGCCCGCTGCAAACGCGCCCCATGCGCGCGGCCGAGGTCCACGCCATCCGCGCCCAGCTGTTCCTGATGACACCGGGCGCGTCCCCCATGGAGGAGCGGCTGCCCCACATCGAACGGGAGATGGCGGAGGCCACGCGCGAGGAGCCCGGCAACGTGGACGCCATGCTGCTGCGCATCCGCTCCACGGAGGATCCGTTCCGCAGGCTCGCCCTGGCGCGGGAGCTGGTGGAGCACCACCCCGACAGCGGGCACGCGTGGAACGCCATGGCACAGGCGCTGGACGCCGCGGGCAATACGTCCGAGGAGCAGGAGGCCGCGAGGCTCCGCGCGGTGGAGTTGCTGCCCGGCAGCGTCAGCGCGCAGAACGGACTGGCCGGCTACTACGCGCGCACGGCCCAGCCGGAGAAGGGCCTGACGGCGGCGCAGCGGGCCCTGTCGCTGGCGCCAGGGAACGCGTCGGTGCTGGACACGTGGTCCACCCTCCTGTTCCAGCTCGGTCGCTGCCCGGAGGCGCTGGACGCCCAGCAGCTCGCGGTGGACATGCTCCACGAAGGCACGCCGCAGCGGCTGCGGCGGACCGTGCACGACACGCTGGCCCGCTATCAGGCCGTGTGCGGACCCGATGCCCCTCCCGCCGCGGCGACCCCGCCCACGGCGGCGCCTGCCATGGAAACGCCGTGAGCCCCTGGCCCCGCTGAAACGACGAAGCGCCGGAAGGGCCCAGGTGGGCTCCTCCGGCGCTTCAGGGGTCCGACAGAAGCAGGACGGCGAGGACTACTTCAGCAGCTTCTCCAGCGGCTTCTTCTCGCTGCTCGCCTGGTCCTTGGTCCAGTCCACCACCGGCGTCTGCCACGCCATGCCCGTCTCGGTGGGCTCGGGGGCCAGCTTCTCGAACTCGAAGCCGTCACCGCCGAAGTAGAGGTACTCCACCGTGGCGACCGTGTACTCCTTGTTCGGGTCCAGGGCCTTGCCCTTGGCGTCCTTGAACTTGCCCTTGCCCGCGGCCGTGAAGCCGGAGACGAGCGCGTTCGGGTTGGCCAGCTGCCGGGCCAGGTCCTCGCCCTTCAGCTTCACGACGAGGAGCGAGTTCTCGAAGGGCATCACCGAGTAGATGCTGCCGCGAGTCACCGGACCGGCGGGCAGGTCGCCGCGGATGCCGCCGCTGTTGAGGACGGCCGCGTCCGTGCCGAGCACGTTGCGCACCGCGCCCGCCACCCACTTCGCCATCTGGGGTGACGCGTGGGGGATGCCGGCCTTGGAGAAGCCGATCTGCTGGCCCAGCACCTCGTCCAGCTGCGTCTTCCACTTGCCCACCAGCTGCGCCGTCTCCGCGTCCGGCGCGCCGCCCGACACCTCGACGACCTTGGTATCCAGGGCGGTCAGCTTCTCACCCGCGGGCTTCGCCGGGTCGAAGGTGACGTGCGCGCGCAGGTACTTGCCGAAGCCACGGTCCAACGACACGAAGCTGGTCGCGCCGTCCTTCAGCTCGACGGGCTGCGCGCAGCGGCCACCGGCCACCAGCGCCACCTTCCACTCCGGGTGCTTTGCCACCGCGGGCTGCAGGTCGGTGACGCACTCGTCGGCGAGCACCACGACCACGTCCGCGCCGGCCTTGCGGGCCTCCGGAATGGCCGTGGTGAGCGCCTCCTCATAGCCCGTCACTTCCAGGCCATCCGCGCGGCCGGGCATGGCGGTGCGGACCGTCTTCTCGGACGCCAGGCCCACCACGCCAATCTTGAGGCCGCGGCGCTCGAAAATCTGGAACGCCGGCATGGACAGGTCGCCCGCCAGCGCCGGGTCCTTCACCTTGAGGTTGGCGGCGAGGAACGGGAAGCCACCCGCGCCGCGGTTCTTGAGGAAGGCCTCCTTGCCGAAGGCCAGCTCATGGTTGCCCAGGGCGGAGGCGGCGTAGCCCATGCGGCCCATGACCTCGGCCGTGGGCGTGCCCAGGAAGAAGGAGGAGATGGCCGGGCCGTTCCAGTGGTCACCCGTGGCGAGCGCCAGCGTGCTGGCGTCCGCGCACGTAGGCTGGCCCTCCTTCACGGGACCGGGACAGTGCTTCTCATCGGCCATCCAGCGGCCGAGCAGCTCCGCCGCGCCGCCCTTGCCCTCGGAGGGCTGGAGCTGACCGAACGCGCCACCCGTCACGAGCAGCGTGACTTCGGAAGGAGCAACGGGAGCCTTGGCTTCCGGCGCGGCGGCCGGAGGAGGAGTGGGATTGCTCTTCTCGCAGCCGGCGACGGCACCGAGGGCGAGGACCAGCACGCCGGACAGCGGCTGGCGGAAGGGACGAGGACGTAGGGGGTTCGCGCTCACAGGTGCGCCTTTAGCACAACTCGGCTCGTGCTACGCTGAGACACGTGGCAGACAGCGACACGCGGCACGGCGGTTCCTCACCCGAAGGCAAGGTTCACAAGCACACAGAGCAGGGGTTTTCCGGCCAGGGCGAAGCCCGAGCGCGCGAGTTCTGGGGAGAGGTGAGCGCGGGTGCGCGTCACTTCTCCCGGACAGACCGGAAACCGCCCGAAGGGCGCCTGCGCCAGTTCTTCTACGGCATGAGCCTGCCGTTCCACATCGGTGGAGCGCTGCTGGGCGACCCGGTCGCACGCAAACAGTACATTCGTGTCGGGTTTCTTCAATCCATGGCAGCTCTGGCATTGGCCTTGAGTTGCATGACTTCCGGAACTGAAGCGGCGGAAAGCGCGAGCAAGCGGGAGTCCCGAGCCGAAGCACGCGCCAAGGCGGCGGGGATTCAAAAAGTCGCCGAGGCCCTCGCCGACCAGCACGTCAAGAAGGAGGCGGCTGCTGCCACCCGGCGTGCGAAAGAGGTTGAAGCTCAGACCATCCAACGGCTCCGGGAAATCGACGCGCAGGTTGCCCGGCGCAAGCAGGCCGCCGCGCAGCACGCTGGCGAGGGGACGCCCTCAGGTCCCGAAGCGCCGCCCGAGACCGCGGCCGTGGTCCCCTCCCCGCCGGGAGCGGGCGACACGGCTGGCGCCCCCCGAGCCCCTCCTCCGCCCGCTCGGACGACGAGTCCCCCGAGAACGCCCCCACCGGAGAGGCAGCGGACGTCGCGAGAGCCACTCCGGACGCCCAGAAGCCCTCCCCCATCGCGGCGGACACGCCCGATGCGAGGCTGGAGCAGCGCATCCGGGACGTGGAGGCCGCGGCCCAGGGGGCCGATGCGGGCACGTCCCTGGCGGAGGCCATCATCGCGCTGGTGATGGAGGCCACGAAGGACCCGGAGTCGGAGGCCCCGGCGTCCTCCGCCAAGGAGCGCACCGACGCCACGGCGGGTGCCCCCACACCGCCGAGGGCACCCAGGCTCCTGCTCACGAAAAGAGCGCCTGGACAGTGAATGGCCGCTCCGTGTGGGGCCTGGCCTTCTGGGCGGCGCTGTTCGCCGCGCTGCAGCTGGCGCAGTGGGTGGTCATCGCCCTGTCGCGGGACTACCACGACGCCATCTCCCGCAAGGCCAGCCTGCTCACGGGGCTGGAGCCAGAGGACGAAGAGTTCCCGCCGCGCGTGCGCCTCAACATGGCGTGGCTGCGCAAGAAGGTGAAGCGACGCTGGCGGGCCTTCCTGCTGCTCATGGTGGGCGTGCCGGCGCTGGTGGTGCTCACCCTCCCGTTCATGTGCGCCTCCCGCTTCATCTTCACCGCCCTGTTCACCGCCTGGGGCGCGTGGTGGTGGGTGGTCTTCACCGCCGCCAAGAGCGCGCGGGCCTGGGAGCCAACTGCGGGGCCCACGCGGCCGCCCTGGTTCCTGCGGGGATGGACGGTGCTCACCACGCGCGTGCCGGGCTTTCGGTGGGGCTCGCTTCAGCGGTACGGCGCGTCCTGGGGACGGCGCACGGAGGAGGTCTTCGCGCCCATCTCCAGCACGGAGCGCCACCCCTGGGTGTTCGCCGGGCTGGCAGTGGTGCGGTTCCTGGGCTCATTTCCTCCGATGAAGTTCTTCGTCCGGCCGCTCATCCCCGTCGCCTCCGCGCACCTGCTGGAGGAGGACGTGGCCGCAGCCAGGAAGGCGCTCGCCGCCGGTGCGAACGCCTCGCCGCCCGAAGCCGAGGTGCCCCGCCCCGCCGACGTGTGGTGACGGGAGGGACGTCCCCGCGCCGCTCGGCTCAGGGGTCGTCGCGCGAGCGGTCGTCGTTTCCATCCGGCGCCGGCCCATCCGGCAGCGGCGGCGCCAGGGGTCCCAGCGGCGCCGTCATCTCCAGCCGCTCGCCCGTCTCGCGCGAGTCCGGCAGGTCGATGAGCGCCTGGAGCTGCAGGCTCACCGCGCGGAAGAAGCCCGTCAGCAGCTCCGGCCGGTCCGCGAGCAAATCCAAGAAGTCACGCCGGTCGATGATGAGCACCCGCGTGTCCACCGCGGCCACCATGTCCGTGGGACGCGGTGCGCCGTCGAGCAGGCTCACCTCGCCGAAGGCCTGTTTGCCCTGGAAGCGCAGCACGTGCTCGCCGTCGTGGAAGGCATCCACGGCGCCGTCGACGATGACGTAGAGCGCGTCGCCCGGGTCGCCCTGGGCGTAGATGCGCTCTCCCGCGCGGAACGACGCCTCGCGGGCCACGGCGGCGATGGCGGCGATGTCATCCACGTCGCACTGGGAGAAGACACTCACCCCTTCCAGCGCGAACATCCGCTGGACTGTCCTGTCGCTCATGTCACCTTCCTGTGGGAGCACGTGCAGCCCGTTCACCCACGCCACATGGCGGGCACACGCGCGCAGCACGCCATCTTCGCTCTGGACCAGCGCCGCCAGCCGCCGCCACAACCGGCCGGGCGCCCCGGGTGGAAGCTCGCGATGGTGCGCCTCCACCTGCTCCATCACCAGCTCCCGGTCCTCTTCGTCAACCAGGTTCTCCAACAGCTCCAGCGCCAACGCGCGACGGCGCAGGTCCGGCCCCACCAGGTTGTAGTGGATGCCGCGCATCACGTGCGACGGATGGAGCAGCCCCAGGAGGAAGAAGGACAACTCCAACGCCTGGTCCATCCGGTCGCCCACCGCGCGCGTGAGCAGCGAGCCATCCCCCAGCGCCGCGCGCAGGTCGCGGAAGGCGCCCACCAGGTTGCGGTAGACCTCCCGCCGCCGGCCCAGGGCCTCGCGCACGCGCTCCACGTCCACGGGATGCTCGGGGTGCTCATCGCGCAGGCGCGACATCTGCGCGCCAATCCGGAAGTGCAGGGACGCGTCGTCGCGCACGTTGGAGAACAGCAGCGCGTCCAGCGCCGCCGGTGTTCCGATGCCGCGCAGCACGCGAGGCAGTTGCAGCCGCATCGCCAGCGGCGCCATGCGCTTGTTGAGCTGCTCCTCCACCAGCGGCGTCACCTCGTCCCCCAGCGCCACCAGCGCCTCGCGCGCCGCCTTGCGTTCCTCCCGCCAGGTGAGGAACGGCAGCAGCCGGGGCGCCAGCTCCACGTAGCCGCCCTTGCCCACCGCGACCAGGGCCACGTGCCGCACGGAGCCGTCCGCGTCCTCCAGATAGCGCGCCAGCGGCTCCGCGAAGCGTGAGTTCTGGATGCGCCCCAGCAGCCGCGCCACCTCGCGGCGCTCGGGCACCGGTGCGCCCTCGCCGCGCGACAACATCGCCCGCAGCGCGTCCAGCGCCACGGCGCTCCCCGTCGACTTTACCAGCGCGCCAATGGCCGCGCAGCGCAGGCCCACGTCCGGGTGGTTCAGCAGCGCGGGCAGCAAGCGCTCCGCCCGCTCCGGTGACAACCGCGCCAGGGCCCACACGGCCTGGTCCCGAGGCCGACGCGGCCCTTCCTCCACCAACCGCTCCAGCACCGGCGCCAGTTCGTGCGCCTCCAGCTCCAGCGCCAGGGAGACGCCGCGCTCCAGCACACGCTCGTGCGGGTGACGCAGCAGCGCGGGCAGGTGCGGACGCAGCGGCACCTCTGCCTGCTCCATCATCGCCACCGCGCGCAGCACCCGCTCCGGAGAAGGGGCCGCCAGGGCTTCGGCCAGCAGCCGCTGCTCCTCCTCGCCCTCCAGCGCCACGTCCTCTTCTTCGGGCGCTCCCACCTGCTCGCCCAGCGCGGCCACGTACGCGGACTTCAGCCGCACCAGCAGCAGGCCCAGCGCCGCGCACATGCCCACCACCGCCACCGCCATGGTGACGCCGTTGGCCGCGCGTCCCGCGCCAATGAGCAACAGACCGGCCAGCACGACGCCGCCCTTGCGCAGCAGCCCATCCACCGTGGCGCGCAGGCCCTCTCGCTGGTCGTCCGGCACCGCGGTGTAGAGCAACTGGATGCCCACCGGGAGGATGGAGTAGCTCACCGCCGTCTCCACCAGCCGCAGCATGTGCACCGGCCACAAGCTGGGGGTGACGAGCGCCGCGCCCGCCAGCGGCGCCAGGACCAGCGGCACCATCGCCACGTAGCGCAAGAGCCCCAGCCGCTTCAGCAGGCGCTGCGCCACCAGCAGTTGGAAGGCCACGCAGAACAGGCCAATCCAGAGCTGGAGCGAACCGAAGAGCGCCGTCAGCGCGTCCTCGCTCAGCGTGCCTTCCAGGCGCAGCCGGAAGAGGTAGTCCACGAACGACGACAGCACCGCGAACGCGATGCCCAGCGCCGCCAGCACCTGGGCGTAGGGGCTCTCCGCCAGATAGCGCAGCCCCAGGAAGGACGCGGGGCGGCCCCGCGGCGGCGTGGGCGGCAGGCCCTTGTACAGGTGGTGGAAGATGGCGCCCGCGGCCAGCAGGCCCACGGCGCCGCTCACCACGATGGCCGGCGTGCCCAGCTTCACCGCCAGGCCCTGCACCAGCAGACCTCCGGCGATGCCTCCGCCCATGGCGAAGCCGTTGAGCGCGGTGAAGGCCCGGCGCGCCTCACGCGCGTCGAAGGCGGCCGCCATGCGGCCCCAGAAGCGGAAGGACACGAACGTGGAGAAGGTGTCCGCGAAGAGGTACAGCGCCAGCGCGGGCATGCGCTGCCCCGCGGACAGGGCCGCCGCCAGCACCAGCGCCACCACGCCGCCCATGCCCGTGAGCAGGCCCGGGGACTCGAAGGGCGAGCCCGGCTTGGAGCGCGGCAGCACCGTCATGGCCGCCGTCATCAACGCGCCCAGCAGGTACAGGTACGGCAGCGCCTGGGACTCGAAGCGCGACAGCACCAGGGCGTTGGAAGCCGTCTTCAGCTGCGTCACCCCTGCGATGAGCGCGAACTGAAAGGCTGCCGCCGGCCAAAGGCGGCGGTTCCATGATGAGGAGTCGGAGGGGAGCACGGTGCGAGTGCGCGGCAGACTACCCCACGCCCTCTCGCCCCAAGAATAGCGCTGTCGTGCGAGGTGCCGCCCGCCTGCCCTCCGGGCTGCGGGCAAGTCACTTTGGACACCTTCACCCGACTTCCGCCGCCCTCACTGAAATCGTTGGAGCCGCGATGAATGTGCCTCGAGCCGCCCGCACGTGCGCCGCCGCGGCTAGACTGTGTCGGTGACGACCGCCACCGACACCCTGCTGGACGGCACCCACACGGTGCTCACCCCCGAGTACGTGGAGTTCCGCTTCACGCTCGCGGGCCTGTACTCGCGCTTCCTGGCGTGGATGCTGGACGCCGTCATCGTCACGCTGCTCACCGGCGCCATCCTGACGTCGCTCAGCCTGGTGATGTTCGCCTTCCCGGGCTTCGCCAGCGCGCTGTCCATCGTCATCTACTTCCTGGTGGACTGGGGCTACGCGATAACGCTGGAGACGGTGTGGAGCGGACGCACCGTGGGCAAGCGGGTGATGTCGCTGCGGGTCATCCAGGAGAGCGGCGTGCGCATCGGCTTCTACCACGCGGCGCTGCGCAACCTGGCGCGTCCGGTGGACCGGCTGCCCCTGTTCTACCTGGTGGGAGGGCTCACCGCGCTCGTGTCCGGCTCCCAGCAGCGGCTGGGGGACATGCTGGCGGGAACGCTGGTGGTGCGCGAGCGGCGCCTGAAGGTGCCCTCCGCCCTGGGCATGCCCGGCGACGAAGGGCTGCTGGCGGATCCGCTCTTCGTGTCGCGCGTGAAGCGCCTGTCCAGCGAGGAGCGGGAGGTGGTGCTGACAGCGGCCCTGCGCCGTGAGGAACTGCGCATGGAGGCGCGGCTCCGCCTGTTCGCGGCGCTGGGAGCAAGGCTGCAGGACGCGCTGGCCATGGAGAAGCCACCCCATCTCTCCGACGAGAAGTGGGCGCTGCTGGTGGCCGCGGCCCTGCTACCGCCGAAGGGACAGCCTAGAAGTACGCCGCAGCGCCGGCAGACAGCGTGAGCGTGCGCTGCGTCTTCTCGTTGAGCGCGATGTAGAAGTTGTACTGCGCGCGCGCGCCCACGCTCACCGAGTCCGACACGAAGAAGTCGACGCCGACGTTGGGGCCAATGCCCACGAAGTTGCTGACGCTGTTCTTGAAGACGATGAGGTAGCTCAGGTCCGAGCCCACATAGGGGCGGATGGACTCCTCCATCAGCAGGTACCGGATGCCGATGGACGGCGCCAGGCCCACCACGCGCTTCTCGTTGCGGTCCGTGGTGTCGCGTGGGAACGCAATCTTCGACAGGGAGACCACCTCGAAGCCGTTCTCGATGTAGAGGCTGGCGTCGACGCCCACGAAGAACGCGTCATCCAGGCCGTTCGTCCGGTTGAAGTCCATGTAGCCCAGTGACAGGCCCAGGCTGCGGTTGGCGAACTGGGCATGCGCGGGGCTGGCCGACAGCAGGGCCAGGGTGAAGCCGAGGGTGCAGAGCAGGGTACGCATGGGCCGCCACTCTACCGGCGTAACCCTCGGAAAACAGCCTGGATTCATGCCACTCCGGGCGTTGCCTGGGCGCGGGCGCTCTCCTACACTCGCCCCGCCATGCGTGTCCGCCGACTTGTTGCTGCGCTGTCCCTGGTCTCCGCCCTGCCCTTCGTCGCCTGCGTTCGGACCCCACCGCCTCACGAGCGGGCGCTCATCAACAACGAGCTGTGCGCGCAAGAGATGGCCAAGGGCGACCTGGCCCGCGCGGAGACGTTCTGCGACCTGGGTTTGGAGTTCTCCCCCCAGTACGCGGACCTCTGGTCCAACAAGGGCATCATCGCCATGTCCTCGGGCCGGAAGGACGACGCGAAGAAGCACTTCATCAAGGCCCTGCGCTACAACCAGGAGCACCTCCAAGCGTACCAGAACCTCGGCGCCATCTACATGGAGGAAGGCGCGTACGGAAAGGCGCACGACAACTTCCGGCGAGCCCTCAAGGTGAACCCGGACAACCTGGAGTCGCGCTACAATCTGGCACTCACCCTGATGAAGATGGGGAAGATGGACGAGTCCAGGAAGGAGCTGCGCACGATCCTGGCCGTCAATCCCGGCATCTCCGACGTGCACCACCTCCTGGGTATCATCTCCTACTCGGAGGGTGAATACGACGAGGCCGGCGAGCACCTCGCCCGGGCCACGCAGCTGGTCCAGGATTCGCCCCTGCTGTGGCACGACCTGGGCACCGCGTTGATGGAGCTGGGCCGCTTCCAGGAAGCGCGCGAGTCCTTCGCCAACTGCGCCCAGCTGGACCCCAGCAACAGCAGCTGCATCAACAACCTGTCCCTGGCCCAGCGCAAGGCGGCCCTCACCGACGCGGCCTTCAAGGAGATCAAGGACACGCAGCAGGCGGAGAACTCCGCGCCCGCGCTCTTCATGCTCGCGCGTCAGTACCGCGAGAAGGGCCTGCTGGCGGAGGAAGAGGCCACCTACCGCAAGTGCGTCAAGCTGGATGCGAAGTACGCCGCCTGCCACTACGGCCTCTACGAACTCTTCTTCGAAGCCCACAAGCGCGAACACGCGCAGATCGCCTGCAAGAACTTCCTGAAGTACGGGACGTCTGAGGAATTCCCCACGGAGTACCAGACGTGTGAGAGATTCCTGAGCGACGCGACGTTCTGATGTCCCGCCTTCCCGACTCCCCTCCTTCTCGATGAGCGTTCGTCTCACCGTCACGCAGCGCAGCGAGGCCGGCGCTGCCCAGAGCACCGAGTTCGTCCTCGACGACGCGGTCATCACCCTGGGCCGCGACAAGGCCTGCCAGGTCGTGCTCGCTCAGCAGGCGGTGTCGCGCAACCATGCGCGCATCTGCCAGGACGGGCCGCTCTTCTTCGTGGAGGACCTGGGCAGCTCCTACGGCACGCAGATCAACGGCAAGCCCGTGCCCAAGGGCGAGAAGCGGCTGCTGCGCAACGGCGACGTCATCGCCATCGCCACGTTCGACGTCCGCTTCGAGCGGGTGATGGACCTGAACCCCGAATCTGGCGGGGAGAAGACGTCCTTCATCGCCCGGGGCATGGTGAAGGACGCCATGCGCGGCCTGGCCGGCGGCGGCGAGGAGCGCTACCTGCGCTTCATGAACGGCCCCCGCGAAGGCGAGCGCATCGAGCTGGGGGACGCGAAGGAAGTCATCCTGGGCCGCGACGAGAAGGACGCGGACATCATCCTCAAGGATGACCTGGTCTCCCGGAAGCACGCCAAGGTGCGCCGCGACTGGTCCGGTACCCACGTGGAGGACCTGGGCAGCCGCAACGGCATCAAGGTGAACAAGAAGCGGATCAACCGCCGGCAGCTCAAGGACGGGGACGAGCTGGAGGTGGGCGCCACCCGCTTCCTGTACGTGGACCCCACCGAGCCGGCCGAGGAGCCCGTTCAGCTCGCCGCCGAGGTCAAGGCTCCGCCTCCGCCCTCGCCCCGTCGTCCGCGCCCGGAGCCCAAGCCCGTGGAGCCCCCGCCGGAGGAGGAGCCCGCGCCTCCGCCCGAGGAGCCCGCCCCCGCGCCGGAAGAGCCACCCGCCGAGGAGCCCGCGCCCCCGCCCGAGGAGCAGGTCTCCGAAGAGCCGCCCCCGCCGGTGTCGGCGGAGTACCCCATGCCAGATGAGCCCGCCCAGCCGAGCGCGATGGCGGCGCTCAAGGACAAGGGCAAGCTC
Organism: Myxococcus sp. MxC21-1; assembly: GCF_032612255.1. Classification (NCBI taxonomy): domain Bacteria; kingdom Pseudomonadati; phylum Myxococcota; class Myxococcia; order Myxococcales; family Myxococcaceae; genus Myxococcus; species Myxococcus sp. MxC21-1. Next base: position 2,756,616 of record NZ_CP123278.1, on the reverse strand, counting down.
GTGCCCCTCGTGGTGATGAGCGTGGTGGGCCTGGTCTTCCTGGTGCTGATGATTGCCGTGCTCGCGGGCGCCTAGCGTCGCGAGCAGACCCCTGCCCTCACGGAGAGGACCTTCCTGCCGCCCGCGCGTCCCTGTCACGCGCGGGCGGAGGGCCATCCGCGGCTATCGCGTGGAGATGCGCGCCACGGGCTGGATGTTCAGCTCGGGCGACAGCTCCTGGTAGCTGAGCACGGAGAACGACGGGTTGAACTCGTACTCCAGCAGCTTGCGGACGTAGCGGCGGATGTCCATGGCCGTGAGGATGACGGGCCGCTGCGCGCTGGGCGGCAGGTGGCCACACTCCGAACGCACGGCCTGGACGATTTCCTGCGCCAGCTCCGGCTCCAGCGCCAGGTGCGCGCCCGCGGAGGTCCGCTTCACCGAGCCGCGGATGGCGTCCTCGATGTTCGGGTCCAACAGGTACACCACCAGGGTGCCGGTGCCACGCGCGTACTTGTGGGAGATGTAGCGGCGCTGGGCCGCGCGGACATGCTCGGTGAGCATGACGTTGTCGGCCTCCACCTGCCCGTACTCGGCCAGGGCCTGGAGGATGCCGCGCAAGTCACGGATGGAGATCTCCTCCTCCACCAGGCGCTGGAGGATGTCCGTCAGCTTCAGCACGTTGACGACCTTGGGGACGACCTCCTTCACGATGGCGGGGAAGGCCTTCTCCAACTGCTCCAGCATCGTCTGCGTCTCCTGCACGCCGACGAACTCACGGGCGTTGCGCCGCAGCACGGCGGCGGTGTGCAGGATGATGTAGCCGGGCACGTCCCACGTCGTGAGGCCGGCGGCCTCCAGCGTGTCACGGTACTGCTCGGGGACCCAGGCGGCGGGCTGCCGGGTGGCGGGGTTCACCGCCTCGAAGCCCTGGATGTTCATCAGCCGCAGCCGGTCCACCGTGTCGTTCACCAGGACGTGGCCCAGCGTGGCCTGGCCGGTGACGACGGGCACCTCGTTGATTTGAATCTGGTACGCGCCCGGCGGCAGCGAGCCGTTGCCACGCGCACGCACGCCCGGGAAGCGCACACCCAGTTCCACGAAGAGGCCATCCCGCATGAACGGGATGAGCTCGAAGAGGAACTTCCCGTTGTCCTGGCGCGAGTCCACGAAGGGGACCAGCGCGTCGGAGACTTCCAGGACGATGGGCGTGACGACGGGGATGAACAGCTCGGAGTCCGGATTGAGGGCTTCCTTGGGCGCGGGCTCCGATGCCATGGGCGTGCCCAGGTCCGTCTCCATGGCCGGGCCGGCATCCTCCGCCTCCACGGCCTGCTTCTGCTTCTTCAGCATCGTCCAGGCGCCCAGGCCCGCGCCGATGCCCAGCAGGAAGAAGGGAATCTTGGGCAGACCGGGCACCAGGCCCAGGACGATGAGCATGCCGGCGGCAATGGCGATGGCCTTCGGGTAGGCCGTCAGCTGGGAGCCCATGTCCATGCCCAGGTGATTGCCCTCTTCCTCACCCGCCACGCGCGTCACGATGATACCGGCGCAGGTGGAGACGAGGATGGCGGGAATCATGCCGACCAGACCGTCACCGATGGTGAGCAGCGTGTACTTCTGCGCCGCGTCGCCAGCGGACATGCCCTTCTGCGTCACGCCGATGATGAGGCCACCGACGATGTTGACGACGGTGATGATGATGCTCGCGATGGCGTCGCCCTTCACGAACTTCATGGCGCCGTCCATGGCGCCGAAGAGCTGGCTCTCACGCTCCAGGTCGCGGCGCTTCTTCTTGCCCTGGTCCTGGTCGATGGAGCCGGCCCGCAGGTCGGCGTCGATGGACATCTGCTTTCCGGGCATCGCGTCCAGGGTGAAGCGGGCGGCCACTTCGGCGACGCGCTCCGAGCCCTTGGAAATCACGATGAAGTTCACGATGACCAGGATGATGAAGAGGATGGCGCCGACGACGAAGTTGCCCTGCACCACGAAGTTTCCGAACGCCACCACCACCTCTCCCGGGTCACCGGTGAGGAGGATGAGACGCGTGGTGGAGATGGTGAGGGCCAACCGGAACATCGTGGTGATGAGCAGCAGCGTCGGGAACACCGACAGGTGCAGCGCCGCTGGCACGTAGAGGGATACGAGGAGCAGCACCACCGAGATGCTGATGTTCAGCGTCAGCAGCACGTCCAGCAGCAGCGTGGGCAGCGGGACGATCATCATCCCGACGATGGCCACGACCACCACGGCGAGGACGATGTCGGAGTACTTGGAGAGGAAGCTGTTCGAATTGGTGGCAGCCATCAGCGGTCAGGCATCCTAGGCCAACCCGGGTGCCTTCTGTCAGGGGGGGCGTCGCGAAGGGCCCCTCCCCCACGGCGAAACCCGCCGTTCTCCCCCGGGCGGAAGCAGCCGGGCAGTCAACCGAAGTGGACATTCGTTCTTGCACCGCGCCCCGTCACGCGGGTTCATCCCCCTGTCGTGCCCTGCCGTCCTGGAGGGCCGGGGCAGGTCACACGAAACCTGGGAGAACACGATGCGACTGAAGAATGCCTTGAGCAGGGGTCTTCCGCTGATGTTGCTGGGGGCGTCCCTGGCCTGTTCGGCCTGCTCGGACGGCGGCACCAGCGGCCCTGGCCCCTCTGGCGAGCGGGAGAAGAACGTCGTCAAGGGCAAGGCCACGGACACCGCGGGCAAGCCCCTGGCGGGGGTGGAGGTGGTGGCCGACAATCAGGTCCTCTACGACTCCAATGTGGTGGGCGTGACGGGCGCGGACGGCACCTACCGGCTGGAGCTGGGCCAGGCGGCCACCACCTGGAACGCCAGCGCGCGGCTCAAGCGCGACTTCAACGGCCGCAGCTACACCTTCGAGCTGCACCCCAGCAACGCCACCCCCTTCGCGGGCAACGAGGGCGCCGTCCGGGACTTCAGCTGGAAGCTGACCGGCGCGAAGCCCGAGGGCGGCGCCTACGGCAGCGGCGTCTACTTCAACCTGACGGACTACGTGGATCCGGCCGACCCGGATCAAGCCCTGCAGCGCGAGCACGTGGAGTTGACGCTCACCCCCACGGGCCCCCTGGTGGACGGGAGTGCCGGCACCCCGACGACGGCCCGGGGCAGCAACACGCCGGACGGCTTCGGGCTCCCGGACGTTGCCCTGGGGCGCTACACCGTGACGGGCCGCTACGCGCCGCCGGGCCGGCCGTCCGCCCGCTCGTCGTGCGCGTGCAGGGCGAGGAGACCTACACCGAGTCCGTGACGGTTGACTTCAAGCCCGTCATCGAAGGCGGTGAGGGTCCGTACCGCCTGGACGTGGAGCTGAAGTTCCCCTGAGCCCAAGGGCCAGGGAAGGCGGGCCGGGGCCTTCGAGTGGCCCCGCCCGCGCCTACGCCGCGCCGTCGGATTCAGAGGACGGCGACTCCTCGGCGCTCTCCAGCGCCGCGGCGGCCAGCATCCGGGCCCGGGCGCTGAGCGGATCCTGTCCTTCGGGATCCAGCCCCACCGCGTGATTGAAGTCCCGGGCGGCCTCGTGGACCTTGCCGAGCCGCAGGTGGACTTCCCCGCGGTTGACGAAGGGCGTGAGGTCGGAGGGGTCCAGCTCGATGGCGCGGTTGAAGTAGGACTCGGCCAGGTCCAGGTCTTCCAGCGCCAGGTGGCAGGCGCCCAGCGCCGTCTGGAAGTAGGCCTCGGTGGGGTCCATGGCCGCCAGGGACTGGAACAAGGTCAGCGACTCACGGAAGCGGCCGTCCTGGAAGAGGTTGAAGCCTTCCGTGGCCCGTTCGAGCATCTCCGGGCCGGACAGGGGCTTCACGTCGTCGTTGGTCACCGTTGCCTTGGATTCAGTCGTCATCTGCACACATCCCTCACGAGGGCGGGAGGACGGCCCCGGAGCCGGTAGGGCAAGCGGTTCCGGGCGCCGGGAGCTTAGACTGTTATCGGCTTTTCCACCAAAACGGTGCGCCACTTCGGAAGCGATATTCGCGCCGCCGGCGCGAAAAAATGGATCAGAAAATGGGGAGGAAACTTCTGGCCCCCATTCTCCCATAATCCTTTTGTAAGCAGCGCCGCCGCAAACCACCCGCTTCCCAAACTTCCTGGAGAACGCAAATGACCACCGCCACCACCGCCGCCGCCGCCGCCACGAAGGCCCTCGGAGCCAGCCAGGGTCTCTCCGCCCTCGAGCAGAAGTCCCTCTCCGGTCTGACGGGTCCGGACCGTGAGCGCGCCGAGGCGCAGCTCATGCTCCAGAAGCAGCAGGAGGCCACCGCCTTCGTGGCCAACCTGATGAAGAAGCTCAACGAGATCGCGATGTCCGTCATCGGCAAGATCTAATCCTGCCGCTGTAGCGCGACTCTCGGAGCCGGCTTCCCTCTCGGGATGCCGGCTCCTTGCTTTTGCGGGCTCGAGCGCCTCACCCGAAACGACGAAGCCCGGACTGCGCGACGACTCGCGCGGCCCGGGCCTGGTGCGTGTTGCGATGAAGAGGGGCATGCCCCCTGGGGCCTACCGGGACTTCTTCGCCTGGTCGGCCTGCTGCTTGAGGGTGCGCAGCGTCGCGTGGGCGCGCTGCGTGGCACGGCGCTTGAGGCCCGGGTCCAGTTGGATGGCCTTGCTGAGGTCCGCGAGCGCCTCGGGGACATTGCCCCGGCGCAGCTGGATTTCCCCCCGGCCGACCAGCGCGTCCACGTGGCCGTCGTTGAACTGGAGTGCCAGCCGGAAGGCGTCGAACGCCTCGTCGAAGCGCTCCAGCGTCATGAGGGTCGCCCCGAGCTGCGCGTGGAAGACGGCGTCGGTGGGCGAGGCGGCCACGAGGCCCTGGAAGATCTGCAGGGCCTGCTGCGAGCTGCCCGCCTGGAGGAGCTGATAGGCCTTGTCCGCCCAGGCGTAGAGCTGTGTGTTGGAGAGGTTGAGGAACTGCCCCAGGGTGATTTCGCCGCGGATCACCGCCTCGGCGAGTGCTTCCGGGACGACGACCTTCTCTTTTTCACCCCTGGGGGCGGAGTCACTCACGACAGCCTCGAGCAGGGCCAGGCAGTCCCCCACCTGGCCCGATGAAGTACGTCCAGCGGCTAGAACGACTGGGGACCGCGGAAGCGGACCATATCATCCAGCTTGGACAGCTTCTCCAGCGTCCCGAACATGTCACCCAGCGCCTTGAAGGACTGGGTCAGCCCGGACTTGTGCTGGTTCTTGTCGTAGGCGCCGAAGAGGTCGTCCGCCTTGCGGAACGGGTTGAAGCCGTTCGCGTTGGTGTTCTTGAGCTGGTCGAACACCTTGCTGATGGAGTCGAACGTCTCGTTCAACTTGTTCAGCTCGGGCTTGGCACTGCTCATGTCCCAGGGCAGCGGCTTCACCTGGGGCAGGTTGGTGTTCATGTCCCAGTTCTGGGCCACCTCACCCGCTGCGGGGGAGTCCGCCGCCGCCGAGTAGTTGAAGGCCATGGTGCGCCGCTCGGTGATGACGGCCTCGCCCACCTTGTGCACGTCGCCGCCGTTCTCGTGGCCGACAATCTCCTTGCCATGGAACGTCCAGTCGGCCGCGTTCTGCCCCATGTGGAAGACGTCCGCGGACTGGTTCGAGTGGAAGCGGACGACCTCGTCCATGCCCTTGTTGGTGACCTGGCCGACCTTGCCCTTGCCCTTGTCGATGTCCGTCACGCGCACGTGGCTGTCGCCGTAGACGACGTCCAGCTGGCCCGTCACCGTCATGCCGTTGCCCCAGGGCTTGCAGGAGCAGTTGATGCGGGTGCCGTCGCCCAGGACGAAGGACGTGTCGCGCTTGAAGTCGAACTTGCCGCCGTCGCTCTCGTCGACGTGCGGATCACCCCAGACGCGGGTGTTCTTGCCGTCCGGCCCCGTCACGCGCCACTCGAACTGGCCCAGCTGCTCGATGGTGTAGCCGCCCGGGGTGGTGATCTTCCCGGTGCCCTCTTCCACCTTCAGGGAGTGGGCCTCGCGCACCGCGTCCAGGGGGTTGGGACGCTCGGCGGGGAAGGCGGCGTTGGTGCCCGTCGCACCCGCCTGCTTCGTGGAGGCCGCGGCCTGGGACATCTGATCCACGGCCTTGCCGGCGACGTTCACCGCCTTGCCCGCCAGGTCAACGGCCTTCTCCACCAGATTCAGCGTCGACTCGATGAGCTGCGCGTTGCGCGCGATCGTCGAGGTGTTGACGTTGCCCGCGCCCTGCGTCGTGGCGAGTTGCCGGTTACCGCCAACTCCGCCGATGCCGTTCGACATATTCGGTGCTCCCTAAGGAGGGGGAAATGTTCGATGCTGCTTCACCGTGATTTTCGGTGTTCAGCGCTGGGAGTTTCGCCTCGGTGCGTCGCTTTTCTTAAAAAGAAGGTACGAGCCGATCACACGGGGCGGGGGCACCTCTTGCCAGGGCAGGAAAAAGAATCAGAAAATCCCGAGGAAACTTCCGGCCCCCTTTCTCCCATAATCCTTTTGTAAGCAGCGCCGCCGCAAACCACCCGCTTCCCAAACTTCCTGGAGAACGCAAATGACCACCGCCACCACCGCCGCCGCCGCCGCCACGAAGGCCCTCGGAGCCAGCCAGGGTCTCTCCGCCCTCGAGCAGAAGTCCCTCTCCGGTCTGACGGGTCCGGACCGTGAGCGCGCCGAGGCGCAGCTCATGCTCCAGAAGCAGCAGGAGGCCACCGCCTTCGTGGCCAACCTGATGAAGAAGCTCAACGAGATCGCGATGTCCGTCATCGGCAAGATCTAATCCTGCCGCTGTAGCGCGACTCTCGGAGCCGGCTTCCCTCTCGGGATGCCGGCTCCTTGCTTTTGCGGGCTCGAGCGCCTCGCCGCGCCGCCCACGCCCCTTCCCCAGCACCCCGCAAAGCAAAACCGCCGCCCCGGTCAGAGACCCGGGCGGCGGCTTCAAGGACAGGCGCGCGGCAGGGCCGCTCGCGGTCGGGCTACTCGCCCCACATGTCCTTGAGGAGCTCCTTGCGACGGCTCATCAGCTTCCCGAAGAAGTTGTCGTCCCGCATCTTCTGGAACATCGCGTTCGTCTCGTGCTTCTTCGTCGTCGACTCGGCGTGCGACTTGACGTCGTCGGCGGAGGCGTTCGGGTTGCTCTTGAGGAAGGCCTCCATCTCGCCCTGGACCTTCTCCTTCACCGTGTTGATCCGGCCTTCGCCCAGGTACTGGAGGCTGCCCTTGATCTCCGGCTCGTTCATCCGGTCCACGGCGGAGTTCAGCACGCCCTCCCACGCCTGCTTCTGGGCCTCGGGGGTCGTCGTCGTCGACTTGCGCGTCGTCGCGGGCGCGTTGTTCGCAATCTTGGTGGTCACGGGGAAATCTCCTCGGAAGAAAAGAACGTCTCGAGGGAGTTATCGTCGGCGCCAGGCCCCAAGTTGCGTCCTTCGGGCCCAGGCGCCGACGCTGTGCGACTAGCCCTTGAGCTTGCCCAGGCTGGGGTTCTTCATCCAGGCCTTGAAGGACTCCAGGTCCTTCTGCTCGGCCTTGACGTCCGGCGGCGCGGCCGGCGGAGGCGGCACGTCCCCCGTCAACGATGCGTGCTTCTTGCTGCTCGTCTCAAAGGCGTCCTTCGCCCCCCGGCCCGGCGGGGGCCTTGGGCGCGGCGGCCGGAGCCGCCGTGGCGGCGGGCGCGGCGGCAGCGGCCTCGTCGGTGGAGAAGCCGCGGGCGTTCAGGTACGCCTGCATCCACTCCACGGACTCCACCAGCACGGGCGGCATGGTGGCCAGGGCCGGCGTCTTCGTCGCCTCGTTCAGGTGCCGGGTAAAGGCGTCCTTCACGTCCTGGTAGAGCTGGAAGCTCAGCGAAGCACCGGGCTTGGTGTTGCCCAGCAGCGCCGACATCTTCCGCATCACCTGCTGCAACGTACCCGTCGCGGACTTCGCCTGGTTCTCCAACTCGGTGACGAGACGCTCGCGCTTGGCGACCAGTTCGGGCGGGGCCTCCGGAGGCATCTGGGCGGGAACGCGCGGATCAGGATTCGGGTTCGACATGTCAACGACCTCCCTGACGACGAAGAATTGAGCGTCGGGCAGCCTACCAGACTCCCCGGAAGAACAATCGATTCCGGATGTGAAATGCGGCCGTCAGCGGCGGCTCAAGGCGGAGATCATGGCCGCCGCCTTGCGCACCACGGGGTCATCCCCCGGCTGCATCGCCGCCGCCCGGCGTAGATCCTCCAGCGCCTGGGGCTTCTGGCCCATGGCCAGCTTCACTTCCGCGCGCCCCACGTAGACGGACGGATCATGCGGCGTCAGCTTGGCGGCCACGTCGAAGGCCGCCAGCGCCCCCTGCCCGTTCCCAGCCGCCATCTCCACCACGCCCAGGGCCTTGGCGAAGTAGGCGTCCGTCGGGTTGACGGCATACAGGCCCTGGAAGAGCGTGCGCGCCTCGCTCACCCGGCCTTGATAGAAGAAGTAGTAGGCCGTCTTGGCGATGGCGTAGAGCTCTTCGTCCGAGTAGCCACGCACGTCCCGCAGCGTGGCCTTGCCATCCGCCCAGCGCTGCAGGAGCGTGTCCAGCTTCGCCTCGTCCTTTGGATCATCCGGGTCCAGGGCCGCCATGACGCTAGTAGCCCTCGTCCTTCTGCGCGTCCCACATGCGGCGGATGATCTCCTTCGTCTCCTCGTTCACCTGATCCACCAGGGAGAGCATGGCGGACTCGCGGTGCAGCAGCGCCTTGAGCCGCTCCAGCCGGTCGGGCGCCGCCTTCACCTTCCCCAGACCCCGCTCCAGCATCCGGCGCTGGTCCTCATGGCCACGGCCCGCCACGCTGGACAGGTGGGGCCGGTCGCTGAACCGCTCCAGGTCCGCCTCATGCCCGCCGGGGTGCGGCGGCAGCGGCAGGCGGAGCTCCTCCGAGGAGTGCGCCGGACCGATGAAGTCCAGCAGCGCCGCGGACGCGAGCGCCGGGTTCTTCGGGTTGCCCGTCTTGCGGAGCTTCTTCCGGTCGACCTGCGCCGGGTCGACGAGCCGCTCGCGGACGCTGCGGGGACCGCCCCAGGGCCACAGGGACGTATTCGGAGGCGGATTGTTGATTCTGGCCATCGTGATACCGAACCTCACTCCAGATGGGTGGGGGACGTCCAGCCCCCCTAGCGCCTGGCAGCCGCGGCCGCCTGCTCACGTTGCAGTTCGTAGACGAAGTTCAGGACCTCGGCCACGGCGTCATACAGCTCCTCAGGGACCTCCTGGCCCACCTCCACGCGGTAGAGCGCATTGGCCAGGTTCACGTTCCGCATGAGGGGGATGTTGTGCTCGCGGGCAATCTCGCGAATCTTCTCCGCCTTGAGCCGCATGCCCTTGGCCACCACGCGCGGCGCGCCGTCCTTCTCCTTGTCGTACTTCAACGCGATGGCGATTTCGGCGTCGTCACTCATGGGAGGCCCCGCTGTCCCTGCATGATAGCCACACCCGGCCTCCTCACGCGCGGCCCTCGGGGGCTGGCTGGCCGGACTTCAAGCCGTAGACGAAGTTGAGGACCTCGGCGACCGCGTCGTACAGCTCCTCCGGGACTTCGTGCCCCACCTCCACCCGCAGCAGGGCGTGGGCCAGGGGCACGTTGCGCAGCGTGGGCACGTCCTGCTCGCGGGCAATGGCCTTGATGCGCTCGGCCTTGAAGTCGATGCCCCGGGCCAGCACGCGCGGCGCGCCATCCTTCTCCCGGTCGTACTTGAGGGCCACCGCCACGTGGTCCGGGTTGGTGACGATGACGTCGGCCTCGCGCACGGCCTCCATCTGCGCACCCTCCATGATCTCCTGGTGCATCTCCTTGCGCTTGGCCTTGTGGTGCGGGTCGCCCTCGCTCTGCTTGTACTCCTTCTTCACCTCCTCCTTCGTCATCATCATGTCCTTCATGAAGGACTTGCGCTGCCACCAGACGTCGAAGACGCCGAAGAGGACGAAGAGGAGCGCCACCCGCGTGGCCACGCGCGTCACCAGCTCTCCCATGATGGCCATGATGCCGCGCGTGTCCTGCCGCAACGTTTCGGCCACCATGGGCATGGAGTCGCGCACCACGCCGTAGACGACGTAGGCGGTGACGGAGATTTTGATGAGGTTCTTCAGCAGTTCAACAATCGCCTTCTTGTTGAACAGGTTCTTCATTCCTTGGATGGGATTGAGCTTCTCCATCTTCGGAATCAGCGGATCCATGGTGAAGAGCGTCCCCACCTGGAGGTACTCCATCAGCCCGCCGACGATGGCTCCGCCCGCCAGCACCGGCAGCGATACCAGCACCACCGCGCGCACGCCCAGGTAGAGCAGCTGCCCGGTGGCCACCGACAGGTCTACGGGATTCGTCAGGTGGTCGAAGGAGAACAGGAAGAGCGACGTCAGCTCCGTCTCCAGCATGTCCCAGCTGCCTTTGACGGCGGCCAGCCCCACCAGGAGCACGCCCACGCCGCTGAGGTCCTTGCTCTTCCAGACCTGCCCCTTCTTGCGTGAGTCATCCAGCTTCTTCTGGGATGGCTCTTCTGTTTTTTCGCCGCTCTCGTCCGACATGGCGCGTCCCGGATGAAGAGGCTCAGGACAAGAGCCGCAGGGCTTGGTTGAGGGTCCGCAGCATGACGACCATTTCCCCCTGCATGCGGTCCATCAGGGCGCCGAGCACCAGGAAGACGAGCAGCACGCTCACCAGGGGCTTGACGGACATGGAGATGAAGAACACCTGGATTTGCGGCGCCACGCGGTTGATGGCGCCCAGCGCCACGTCGGTGAGGAAGGTCGCCAGCATCGCCGGAGCGGCCAGCGCCAGGCTCACCCGGAGCAGGTCCGCGAATACGCGAAGAATCAGGTCGAAGAAGGGCCACGGCCCGTCGTGGAAACGCGGGAAGCCGTCCAGCGGCACCGCCACCAGGCTGTCCGCCAGCGCTTCGATGACCAGGTGGTGCCCGTTCAGCGTGAGGAACAGCACCACCGCCAGCTGCACCTTGAAGCTGGAGAACAGCGTCACCTGCTGCCCGAGCTGGGGCACGTACAGCTGCGCGTTGTTGCTGCCGGACATGGTGTCCACCAGGTTGCCGGCCACGCGCGCGGCTTCGAACAGCGTGTTGACGACGAAGGCGATGGTGAAGCCGACGAACACCTCCTTCGCCATCAGCGCGATGTACGGCAAAGCGCTCAGGGGGATGGACGTCACCGAGCCCGCGATGAGGGGATAGAGGACGATGGAGAGCGTCAGCCCGATGCCCATCTTCAGCTCGGTGGGGACCACCTCGCCGCCCAGGAAGGGGCTGAAGATGAGCACGGGCATCACCCGGCACATCACCAGCGCCACCGTGAAGATGACGGCCGAGACGTTGGCCCGGGTGCCCAGCTCTGCGACGAGGTCCGCGACGTTCATTTGATGAGCGCGGGGAACCTGTCGAAGACGTGGAACGTGAAGCGCACCAGCTGGCTTCCAATCCAGGGGCCGGCCAACGCGAGGACGCCGAACACAGCGACGACCTTCGGCGCGAAGGTGAGCGTCTGCTCCTGGATCTGCGTGGTGGCCTGGAACAGGGAGATGATGAACCCCACCAACAGGCTCATCAGCACCGGCGGCGCCGACGCGACGAGCACCAGGAACAGGGCCTCCTGGGTGATGAACGTGAGCTGATTCATGGAGCCCTCTCCCTACAGGTAGCCGACGACCAGGCCCTTGGCGATGAGATACCAGCCGTCCACGAGCACGAACAGCAGCAGCTTGAACGGCATGGAGATGGTGGTCGGCGACAACATGTGCATGCCGAGCGCCAGCAGGATGTTGGCCACCACCATGTCGATGACGATGAACGGCACGAACAAGAGGAAGCCTATCTGGAAGGCCTCCTTGAGTTCGGACACCACGAAGGCCGGGATGATGACCATGAAGTCATTGCTCTCCACGGCGTCGCGGTCCTCGCCCTTGCGCATCTTCTTGGCGAGGTTGAAGAAGAGCGCCCGGTCCTTGGTGGTGACCTTCTTGATGAGCCACTCGCGCAGCGGCTCCTTGGACTTGTTGGCGGCGCCCAGCATCGAGCCCACCGTCTCCGAGGAGAACACGCCGGGGCCCTTGGCCCAGATGTCCAGGCCGGCCGCGCGGTACATCTGCTGGCCCACCGGAGCCATGATGTAGACGGTGAGGATGATGGCCAGGCCGGTGATGACCTGGGTGGGCGGAATCTGCTGCGTGCCCAGCGCCGAGCGGACGATGGAGAGCACCACCGAAATCTTCACGAAGCTGGTCGCCATCATCAGCGCGAAGGGCACCAGGCCCATGGCCGCGAGCGCCAGGATGAGGATGAGCGGGCGCGAGGCGAACGAGTCGCTGTTGACGGCCTCGTTGACCACCGAGTCGGGGATGGCCGCGCCCCCGCGCTTCTGAGCGAGCGCGGCGAACGGATGAACGGCGACCACGGCCGCGAACAGCCAGGGCGGGACGCGCGGGAGACGGGAACGGGCGGAGGAAGGGAGGTTCACGGGCACGGTCGTCAGGAGCCGGGGGGCTGGGAAGGCGGGCCACCACTGCGGCGGGAGAGGAGCTTCTGGAGGAATGGGCTCAGTGGAACTGCATTCGTCTGCGGGCGCTGCGCGCGGATGCGCTCCACCGCCTCCACATCCAGCTTCGACAACAGTTGCAAGCCGCCCTCGCCGCCGCCCAACAGCAGGTATTCGTCCGCGGCCTTCACCACGAAGAGGCTGCGGCGCTGGTCCAGGGGCAGCCGCTCCACCACGGAGACCAGGGGCTGACGGCCCGCGGCCGTCCCCTGGAGCCCCATCAGCTTGCGCAGTCCCACGTTCAGCGTGAGGTAGATGGACGCAACCACCACGCCCAGCACGAGCAGCGTGCGCACCAGCGTCCAGCCCAGGCTGTCCGTTTCCTCGGACTCCGACAGGGTGTCCCCACCCGCGCCGCTCCGGGCCGCCTTCGCGGACTCGCGAGCAGACAGCTCCGCGTCCAGGGCCCGGTCCGCTTCCAGCAACTCGACGTCGGCCGTGGGGTCCGCCTTCTCAGCGGCCGGTGCTGGCGTCGCGGGCAAAGCAACCGCAGGTGCCGGAGGCTGGGCAGGCTCCGCGGCGGGCACCACCGGCTTCACGGCGGGTGCGGACGTGGACGGAGCCTGGGCCAGGGCGGCGGGCGGCGCGAACACCAGCGCGGCACCAAGCAACAGGCGCATGAGGGGAGGACGGAGGACTGCCATGGCTGGGCGCGAGGCTAGTGCATCGGCCGGAGGACCGCCACGGGCCCACGCCCGGCCGGCCGCTCCTGCTCGCCTGCCCTGCCCCGACTGGGACTCAGCTCGCCAGGGTGATGATGCGCACGCCGAGCTGGCCTTCCAACTCCACCAGCTCCCCCCGGGCCACCACCTTGCCGTTGACTGACAGCTCCACCGGCTCTCCCGGCCCCCGGTTCAGCTCGAGGACCTGACCGGTGCGCAGCCCCACCACCTGCTGCGCGGTGACGGGCACGCGCGCCAGCTCCACCGCAATCTGCAGGGGCACGTCTCCGAGCAGGTCGCTTCCGTCCGGCTTGCTCACATCGTCCAAGGCCGCCCCTTCCAGTTCCGGAGGCACGTCCAGCTCCGGGTTCGTGAAGTCCTCTTCTTCATCCCCAGGCTCCGCGCTCGCCTCGTCCGCGGAGCCCGGGTGGCCCGGCTCTCCTTGAACGAAATCGGTGATGCGCGCCTGGTAACGCCCGTCCTCGCCGACGAACACCTCCGCCTCGGCCCACCCCGCCGTCCCCTTCCCCACCCGCAGCCGCGCGGTGCCTGCCTCGCCCTTGTCCGTGCGCGCCGACAACGCGTCCACCAGCAGCACGTCCTTCACCCGCAGGCTCGCCGGTCCTGGCCGGAAATCTCCGCCGAGCCAATCTCCGCGCGAAGCCAGCTGCGCACCGCTGACAGGCGGCTCGCGAAGGACTCCAGGTCCGCCTTCCCCCGGGCCCGCCGCTGCGTGCTCTCCACCGCCGGCTCTGCCGCGTCCAGCACCGCCGCGGGCACCACCAGCCGCACCATTCCGCTGTGCGGTCCCAGCGTCGCTTGCAGGTGGACCGCCAGCATGGGGCCATCATCCCCCAGCCGCGCGGAGACCTCGTCTACCCCCGCGCCACGCCGTCCAGCCGGGGGCGCGGCACCGCCGTCTGCAGCCCCGGCACCAGCAGCTTGAGCCCCTCGAGGACGACGTAGGCCATCACGCCCTCCTCGATGTCCGTCAGCGGCCGCAGGCCCACCGTTTCACCGGCGCCGCCCAGCAGCAGGTCCACCGCCACGTGCGCCAGCGCGAGCTCCACCTCCAGCACCGCCCGGCCCTGGAGCGCCCCGGGCGCGAGCACCGCCAGGAAGGTGGGGTCGCCCAGGAAGCGCCGCAGCTCCGCCATGGGCCGCACCTGGACGGACTCCACCGACAGGCGCACCTCCGCGTCGAACAGCTCCGTGAGCCGAGCCGCCACGGCCACCGTCGTGCCGTCCGCGGGCGTCAGCCACCGCAAGCGCTCCGCGAGCAGCCCCTGGGCCCGGGAGACCTTCTCCAGGTTCCGGAAAGCGAAGGGCCGCCAGCGCCGCTCCTGGCTGGCGGGTGGCTCCTGGGATGCCGGGGACTCCTGCGGAGGCTCCTGGCGCGAAGGCCGGAGCTGGCTCAGGTCCACCAGCATCGTGCGCTCGTGGACGCCCGAGCCTTCGTCCTCGGATTCGAGACTCATGCCTTCGCCTCGAAGCGGACGTCTTCAAGCCGGAGCCCACGGCCACTGAGCGCGGACCGCAGTCCCTCGCTGGCCCCTTCGAGCTGCTTGAGCACCTCGCGGTTGCTGCCGCTGAAGGTGGCCGAAATCTTCCCGTTCCGGGCGCTGACCTTGATGGACAGACCGCTGAGCACGTCGCCCCGCAGGTCGATCTGGAACTCCGCGTTGCCCGCGGCGTTGGTGCCCACGCGGACGCGGTCGACAATCTTCTGCGCAATCTCGGTGGCCAGGGCCCGCAGGCGCTCCGAGCCCGCGGTGTCCTTGGGCTTGGCCACGGGCACCGGCGCCATCAGCGCGGGGTTGAAGCGGAAGCCGGGGGCGATGGACTCCGACCCGCCTTCCTTCTTGTCCTTGCCACCGCCACTGCCCTTGCCGCCGCCCGCGTCGGCATCCGCCCGGATGGCGGCGCCCCGCTCGGAGCTGACCTGCCCCAGGGAGGACTCCGCCTTGCCCAGGTCCTTCTCGCGGCTCTCGGAGGTTCGCTTCTCGTCGGTGCGCCGGGCGTCCCGGGCGTCCGACGCGCGCGAGCCGCCACGAGCCTCCGCGGCCTGGCCCTGCGCCTGGGCCTGCGGCTGGGCCAGTTCCTTCATGGCGGGCTGCTGCTCCTGCTGCACCCGCTCACCAAACGTCTTGCCCTGCTGGGTGGCCCGCGCGAGCACGGCGCGCGCCAGACCACCCTGTTGCTGCTGGGGCTGCGCGGGCGCCGGGCCCGGCGACGGAGGCGGCTGCTGGGCCTGCTGCATCAGCCGCTGGAAGGCGGAAGCCCCCTCCTGGCGCTTTTTGGCCTGGCCCTCGGCGAGCTTCTTCTCCTGGAGGAGGCGCTCGGCCATGCGCGCTGCTTCGCGATCGTCGTCAACTCGGCTCATGACGTCATTCCAGGGGGATGGGGAGGGCGCAGGTTACTTGCGCTGGCGCGCCAGGAACAAGGCGTTGCCAATCTCCTCCTGGTTCAGTTCCTCACGCTGCTGTCGCTCGTACTTCACCTGCTTCTGCCAGTTCTCTCGGTGCTTCTCGATGGCCTTCAGCTCCTTCGCCGCCTCGGCCATCTCCCGCCGGCGCTGCTCCACCAGCCGTTCGGCCACCTTGACGGCCTCCCGCTGGCGCTCCACCTCCAGCGCCACCTGCGCCTCTTCGTCCTTCAGGCGCTCCTCGAAGCGGTTCATCATGTTCATGCCGTTGATGCCGGCACCCTTGAACATGACCTCCTTCAGGTAGGCGGCCACCTTCGCCTTGCGCTCGCGCTTGCGCTGCTCCAGATCGTCGATGAGACGCTGGAGCTCCGCCTTCTCCTTCTCCAGCGCCTTGATGGCGGAGGAAAAGGCCTGCTCCGCCTCTTCCTTGGCCCGGGCGCGCATGTCCTGCAGGGCCTGCAACCGGTACGGGGGCATGTTGGCCCCATCCTAACCCGGAATCCCCGCCGCGCACCCCTGGCCAGCGCCTTACTCGTCGAACAGGGCGATCAGCTGCTCCACCGTCTCCTCGAACCCGGAGTTGGAGTGGGTGTCCTGCTTGAGGAAGTCGATGATGGCGTCGTACTTGTCGATGGCCTGATCCGTGCGGGGATCCGTCCCGTACTGGTAGGCCCCCAGGAGGATGAGGTCGCGCTGCTTCTCATACGTGGAGAGCAGCTCTCGCAGCCGTCCCGCCGCCTTCTTGTGGTCCTTGGAGACGATGCCGCTCATCACACGGCTGAGGCTGGCGAGCACGTCCATGGCCGGCCACTGGTTGCGCTCACCCAGGGCACGGTTGAGGATGAAGTGGCCGTCGAGAATACCGCGGACCTCGTCGGCGATGGGCTCTTCCATGTCACCGCCGGCCACGAGGCAGGTGTAGATGGCGGTGCACTTGCCCTTCTCCGAGTTGCCCGTGCGCTCCAGGATGCGAGGCAGCATGGAGAACACGCTCGGCGGGTACCCCTGACGGGCCGGGGGCTCACCCACGGCGAGGCCAATCTCACGCTGGGCACGCGCCAGACGCGTCACCGTATCCAGCATGAAGAGCACGTTGCCGCCGCGCTCGCGGAAGTACTCGGCGATGGCGGTGGCAACATAGGCCGCGCGCAGACGCACGAGGCTGGGCTGGTCAGAGGTGGCGCACACCAGCACGGAGCGCTTCATGCCCTCCTCGCCCATGGCGTCTTCGATGAACTCACGGACTTCGCGGCCACGCTCGCCGATGAGCGCCACCACACAGAGGTCCGCTTTGGTGTTCCGGGCAATCTGCCCCATGAGCGTGGACTTGCCGACGCCGGAGCCGGCGAAGAGGCCCACGCGCTGGCCCTCCCCCACCGTGAGCAGCCCGTCGATGCAGCGCACGCCCAGGGGCAGTGGCCGCTCGATGCGCTGGCGGGTGAAGGGGTCCGGGCAGTCGCGGTCCACGGACCAGTCGATGAGGCCCTCCTCCGGCAACGGGTGGCCGTCCATGGGCTCGCCGATTCCATTGAGCACGCGGCCCAGCAGCGCCTCTCCGCACTTGATGCTCAGCGGCTTGCCGGTGGGGATGACCTCGCTGTCCGGACCGATGCCGTGCAGCTCGCCCAGGGGCATGAGCATCACCTCATCCCCCTGGAAACCCACCACCTCCGCCTTCACCGCGCCGCGGTTGCGGCTCTTGATGAGCACCAGCTCGCCCACGCGGACGTTGGGCACGCTGGCCTTGATGATGAGGCCCGTCAGCTCCGTGACGCGGCCGCGCACGCGCACGACCTGCGCTTCCTTGATGAGGTCGAAGTACCGCGAGAGGTCAATGGCCATGGGCGAGTCCCTTGACGCTCCGGCTCAAGCCGGCCCTTCCTTGCGCGCGGTGTCCGGCAACAGGACGTTCTGGAGCATCTCCAGCTGCGTGGGGAGCTGTGCGTCCACCGTGCCGAACTCCGTCTGGACGATGCAGCCCACGGGGGCCACCTCGGGGTCCTCCTTGATGGCCAGATCCACCGCGCGGCCGATGAGCTCCATCAGGACCGGCTTCTTCGCGCGGAGCACGGCGGCCGTCTTCGGGTGGACCCGCAGAATCATGGAGCGGGCGCTGCGCAGGTTCTCGATGGCCGCGGCGCACAGCTCCACCATCAGCTCCGGGTCCTTCTCCAGGCTCCGGCCGATGATCTTCTCCGCCACCTTGAGCGACAGCGCGATGACGTCCTGCTCGTGGCCGGTCAGCACCTCCCCCGCCTGCATCTTCGCGCGAAGGATGATTTCGGTGGCCTGCGCCAGGCCTTCCTGACGGCCCTGCTCACGCGTCTTGGCGAGGAGCTCCTCGCGCTCGCGCTGCGCCTCCGCGAGGATGCGCTCCTTCTCGCGCTGCGCCTCCTCCAGGATGGCCGACGCGCCCTGACGGGCCTCGAAGACCTCGGCGTTCATCACCCCCGCGCGGGGAGGCCGCAGCACGGGACGCTCGGGCGCGTGCGCCGGCTCCGCCGTCCCATCACCTCGAATCACCTTGCCGATCGCCATGGGCCGCTCCTTGCGAGCCGGATGCTAGCGCGTTCCGCCCTTGGTTCCACGTCCCCCTGCACCCGGAGGCACAGGACGGTCGGTCCCCGACGGAGAGCGGGGACGCCGCTGGACGGACGTGCCCTCCCCCGGGGCTTGGGCATGGGCGCCAGGGCCGGCGAGGTGATGGCCCGCCCCACCAGCACCCTGGGGGGACGCTCCGGCTCCTGCTCCGCCTCGGGGGCTTGGCCCGGCCGCCTCCCTGGGCACCGGATGCGCGCGAGCGGAACACCCGGGAGACCTCCGAGACCTCCTGCTCCGGCTCCGCGGCCCCGAACTTCATCCGGGCCGCCCGGGGAGGCTCCTCCGCCGGACGCTGCTGCCCCCGGGACGCGACGCGGGAGCGCTCATCCGCTGGGCGCGCCTGGACGCGGGAGCCTTCGGCCACACGGGAACGCTCATCTGGGGCTCCGGATTGGACGCGAGAGCCTTCGGCCACGCGGGAACGCTCATCTGGGGCTCCGGATTGGACGCGGGAGCCTTCGGCCACGCGTGAGCGCTCGTCTGGAACGTTGGCATGGACGCGCGAACCCTCCGCCACACGGGAACGCTCATCCGCAGGTCGGGCGTGGACCCGCGAGCCCTCGGCCACGCGTGAGCGCTCGCCCTGGCCTCCAGCCTGAACCCGCGAGCCCTCGGCCACCCGGGAACGCTCGTCGGGCGGACGCGAATGCACCCGGGAACCCTCGGCAACCCGCGCGCGGTCCCGCTCTGACAGCGTGTCGGGGTCCTGGGGGCGAGGCCGTGCGCCGCGCTGCCCCAGCCGAGAAGGCGGCGGACCGATGCGCGCGCCCTCTGGATCCGCGCGAGGCGGGCGCGTATCGGGCCCCTCACCCTCACGGTGAGCGCCCGCGCCGCCCGCGTTCGCGGGCTCACGCCGGGCCGGCATCCGCTGCACCGCGGAGCCATCCTGTCGCTTCGCGGACGTGGCCACGCGGGACGGCTCACGCGAGGACAACACCCCCGCGTTTCGCGCCGCCCGCTCCGCCATGAAGTCCCGCCGGGCCGGTGCTCCCGCGCCCTGGCGAGCCGCCCCCGGGGCCTGCCCCCGCACCGGCGGTCGTGTCGGCACATCCCGGCCAGCAGGTGCCGCCTTGGCAGGTGCCGCCTTGGCAGGTACCGCCCCAGCAGGCGCTGCCCCACCGGGCGCCGCCGCCTTGGCCGCGGGTGGCGCCGCCGCGGCAGCCGCCTTCCGGGCTCCCGGAGGCGGAGGAAGAACGGCGGACTGGCGCGGAGGCGGCGGTGTCGCCAAGCGAACCGGCCGCTCGATGAGGCCACGCGTGGCCAGCCGCTCCAGGTCCATCACGATGTCGGTCCGGCCGCCATCGCCTCGCGCGGTGGGGCGCACGCGCTCCTCGCGCACCCACTTCGCCAGCAGGCTTCCGAACTCACCGCGGTACTTCTCCAGCATGCGCGCGGCGAACTCCGGAGACTGCGCCACGCATGCGCGCGCCAGCCGCTGAGCCCCCGCGCTGCGCAGCGCCACCGAGGGCCGCGTCAGGCCCTCGTGCGGCTCCAACTGCGCCCGGGCATCCTCCTCCGGCAGCTTGCGCGGAGCGTTGGCCGCCACGGCCTTGGTGGCCAGCAGCTTCAAGTCCGGCGGAAGCTGCTCCAGCATGGCCTCGCGCTCCGCGTCCGGAAGGCCCGCCAGCGCCGGCCCCAGCACCCGCGCGCCCAACCGGTCGCACATGGTGAGCAGCTCCCGCTGCTGAAGCTGAAGCACGTCCGCGAACTTGAAGCCCGCGGCCTGCTGCCCAGCGACCTCGCGCGCGAGCAGTTCCTCCAGCTTCCACCGGACGATGTCCAGGACCTGCGGGCGGACTTCGCGGGTCAGCTTCACGCGCGAGGGCGGCAGATGCGCGCGCACCGCCTCCGCCAGCGTGCCCGGCAGCGCGCGCAGCACCACTTCCACCAACGCGCCCCGCTCACGTTGCAGCAGCGCGGCCAGCCGCTCCGGTTCGGCGCTCCACAGCTGACCACGGCGGTCCTTCACCAGCCGCTTGATTTCCTGCACCAGCGCGGGAATGCGCTTCTCGCGCGGAACCTGAAGCAGCTCCTGCGCGCGATGACGCAGAAGCGCCCCTCCTCTTCGGGAAGGTGCTCCAAGGCGCCGAGGCTCTCCTGGCCGCAGAACGTCACGGCCGTCAGGAGCAGCATGCTCTGGCGCTTGTTGAGCGAGGTGAAGAACGAGTCCAAACGTCACCTCGCGGGCCCCACGGACGCCCGCTGGGAGAAGGAGGGAAGCCCCACCGTGAGGGGCGGTGACGTCAAGCCTCGGGAGGACGACCGCGGGTACGCGCGCCAGCGCGCGTGGCAGGGGCGCTGCTGGAGCCGCCGCGCATGAAGGTCCACATCGTCAGGCCCAGCATCGCCAGCACCAGCACGAAGGCGCCCGCGAACATCACCTTGAACTGGCTGGCGCTGGCCGCCGTCATGCGCAGCCCCAGCACGTCCTGCAGGCGGCTCTCCGCGTCCGTCTCCGCCGACGGCGGCAGGGCCTGCGTCATCAGCACCGTCACCGCGCTGGCCTTCAGCTCCGGCACCGCGGTGGCCGCGAACTGCTGCACCACGGCGGTGTCGATGGGCGGCTTGCCACCCTCGCCCGGGCGGTACTTGATGAACACCGACGCGGACGGCATCGGCTTGTTCTCTGGCTGCGTGAGGTCGTTGTTCTCCGGAATCATCACGATGGCGCGCGCTTCCAACACGCCGTCGATCTGATTCAGCGCATTGGAGACCTCGCCGCCCATCGCCTTGAGGAGCATGGCGCGCTCCTCCGTCGCGGTGGGCACCATGCTGCCCTTGGCGAAGTGGGCCAGGCCCTTCTCCACTGGCCGCGGCAGCGAATTGAGCTTGAGCAGCTCCGCCGCCTGCGCGGCATCCGCCTTGGGCACGGTGATCATGAACCGCACCTCGTTGCCGCCTTCTTCCTTTTCCTTCTTGGCGTTGATGCCGTTCTTGCTGAGCAGGACGTAGATTTCGTTGGCGTCCGCTTCGCTCAGCGCGTGCTGGAGTTCAATGTGGCAGCCCGTCAGGAAGAGAAGGGCGAGAAGCGAGGCGGCAAACGCGTGCGGTCGGCGAATCATGGGCGGGTCGGAGCTTACTAGGCCCCCGGAAAACGCGGAAGGGCGCCCCCTCCCGCTCGTAGAGGGAGGGACCGCCCTTCTTGAGGCCGCGCCGCCGGGAAACCGGGGTTGGGCCTACACCTGGGTCTTGACGACGTCCTTCAGGCCGGTCGTCGCCTTCTCCACGACCTTGCTCGTCAGGTCCAGTTGCTGCGTGTACTGGTACATGGAGGCCTGGAGCGACAGCAGCTCCGCGTTGGAGAACGCCTTGCCGCTGGAGGCCTGCTTGATGATGTGCTCCAGGTTGACCTGGCCCTTCTCCAGGTCGCCGACAATCTGCGTCATCATGTCGCCCGCCTTGGACGACTTGGACGCCTCGGCCTTGGCCGTCACCGGCTCCGCCGCCTTGGTCGTCACCGACTCCTGGGCGCCGTGCACCTTGTTGAGGGCGGCCTTCTCCGTCTTGTTGACGGACTCCACCTGACGCACGGCATCCGTGCGCTGGGTGGCCTGCGCCGCCTGGGCCTTGTTCACCTGCTGGGCGGCGTCCACCTGACCGGCGCCCTGCGCCTTGTCAGCGAGAACTCCGTCGAACTTCGACGCGCCCTGCTTGTTCGTCTGCTGAGCGCCCTGATCCTGCAGCTTCTGCTGCGCGACCTGCGCCGCGGAGACTCCGGCCATCGGACCCGCCATGTGAGACCCTCCTTGCATCCATCGGAGAAGGAGGAAGCTCCTCCTCCTCGTTCAAGAGTTCCTTGAGCCGGTCGATTGCCCGCGCATGCAGCCGCGAAGCCCAGCTCTTCGACTGCCCTATCTCCGCTCCCGCTTCCTCCAGCGTCCTGCCCTGGAAGTAGTACCCCATCAGGAGCTTGCGCTCCTTCTCCGGAAGCTTTTCGATCGCCGCCCGCACCCGCGTCTTCAGCTGCTCCTGCTCCATCCGGATGTCGACGGGGAGCGACTCGTCGGTGTAACCCGCCGTGTCCGCGCCTTCGATGCTGGTGGCGAAAACCATCGCCAGCCCCGTCACCGCATCCGAGATGTCATTCACATCATCGTCGAATGAGCTGCCGCGGTTGCCTGCTCCGGCCTCACGATCCGAAAGATTTCCCAGATACGCCGCCGCCCGCTCTCCCACATAGGCGTTGCGGGCATCGGAACCACGCAGCACGCCCATCTTCCGAAGCCCGTCGAAGATGGCGCCCTTGATGCGGTAGTGCGCGAAGGTGAGGAAGTTGGCCCCGACCTTCGGGTCGAACCGCTCGGCGGCCTCCAGAAGGCCTATCTGGCCGTAGGCCAGCAGCTCATCCAGCTCCAGCTGGGCGTTGAACTGCTTGCGCACGGTCGCCGCCAGCGACCTGACGTAGGGGCCGTACTTCTCGAGGATGACCTGCCTGTCGTCGCCCAGAGCCAAGCGCCGCTCACTCGGCCTTAGACCACAGCCGCTCGAGGACCTGATTCAGCCGCGGATCATCCTGGAGCGCGTCTGCAATCTTGGTGGTGAGGGAGGAAGACTTCATGCGGAGCTTCTCCTTCAGGACTTCGGCGACCAGGGCCTGCGTCGCCTCTTCCTTGCTCTTGAAGCCCCCGTTCTTCAGCTTCCGGGCAATGGCCACCGCCTGGGAGGCCACTGGATCCGCGGCCTGGGGGCCCTGGACATTGCTGGAGCCTACCAGACCCGAGGGCCCGACAAGAGACTCCGTCCGGTCCACCCGGCCACCAAAGCTGGCGCCACCCGCCGGAGCCGCGCCGGCAGGACCCTTCGCGCCACCCGCGCGGCCCTTCCCACCGCCTCGTCCGACACCTCCGACAGCCATCGCCGTGACCTCCGTCCTACGACTTCGCCGGAGGCAGGACTCCCGCCTCCTTGGCCTGGATGAGGGACTGCGCCAGGCGGGCACCGTCCCCGTCCGGATCCAGGTCCATGGCGGCCTTCAGCTCCTTGAGCGCCTCGGGAACCTTCCCCATGAACAGCAGCGCTTCGCCCGCATGCGCCCGCGGGAGCCCGGACTGCGGGGCCAGGCGCTGCGCGACGCGGTAGGCCTGCAGGGCCTTGTCATGACGGCCCTGCGAGAACTCCACGGCGCCCAGCGCCAGCTGGGGCACCTCGCTCCGGGGCATCAACGCGGCCGCCCCGGAGAAGATCTCCTTCGCCTTGTCGAAGTGGCCCATGTCGAGCCACAGGTAACCGGCCTCCAGCAGGACTCTGGCCTGCTGGCGTCCGAGCGGGACGAGGCTGTTCGAAATCTCCGAGGTGTCCGCCATTGACGCTCCCTAGGGCGACAACGCCCGCAGTTAGCGGACGTTGCTGATGGAGTTCTTGATCGTATCGTTCCGCGACTTCATCACGTTCGAGATCGCGGTGAAAGTCTGCGATTCCTGCTGAATGGCGGCCTGCAGGTTCAGGAGCTTGGAGTTCTCCTCGGCCATCTTGTTCAGCGAGAAGTTGCCGTTGACGGTGTCCGTGGTGCTGCCGGTGCCCTGCGCACCCAGACCCAGCGGCGAGCCGGAGCCAGCCACCGCGCCACCCAGACCGCCCGCGACGACACCGCCGCCGGCCGGCGCCACCGCGCCGCCCAGGTTGCCCGCCACCGCGGTGTTCATCACGCCCGCGTACGGCGCGCCCATGCCCGAGCCACCCGTCGAGGAGAACGTGTGCATCGAGGAGACGGCGGCGGAGACGATCTGCCCGCCGGGGACCATGCCCGCCATCGCGCCCACACCCGTGCCCACAGCGCTGGCGGCGCTGTTGAGACCATTGTGAAGCCGCGCGCCGAAACCGGTGTCCGGCGTCTGCCGCGCCGTCGTGACGTTGGTCGAGAGACGAACGTTCGGGCCCATCATGTTGTCGATCTTCGCCATTGCTTCCTCCAGGCGCTGCTTCCAGCGGAAAGGTCAGAGATCATCGATGCTCAAGATGCTCTCTCTTGCATTATCGGCGGGGGGCCCCGCCGGTTGCCTAACCCCGGAAAAAAAGAGTCTCCCGGGGAAAAACCACCG
This sequence comes from Myxococcus sp. MxC21-1, assembly GCF_032612255.1. Classification (NCBI taxonomy): domain Bacteria; kingdom Pseudomonadati; phylum Myxococcota; class Myxococcia; order Myxococcales; family Myxococcaceae; genus Myxococcus; species Myxococcus sp. MxC21-1. The sequence goes on along the minus strand of NZ_CP123278.1, from coordinate 2,732,401 downwards.
TCATTTCCGGCCCTTGCCACCCTTTGATTCGGCGATCAGCCGCTCGCGGGTCTCCACCAGCATCTCCAGCAGCTCCTCCGCGCGGCCAATGGCGGCCTGGGCCTTCTTGCCCTGCTCCACCTTCGGGCCCTTGAGCTCGGTGAGGCCCGTCTTCACCCCATCGAAGAAGCCACGGACCTCTTCCACGGAGGCCGCCTCGAGCAGGGACTCGATGGCGGGAAACGAGGGCGCGGGAAGGTCCTGCGCGGTCTGGGACGGCTTGGCGGTCGGGGGCATTGCGGAGACGGTCTCCTGTCGGGCCACCGGCCGGGCTGGCCAGTGGGCGCTGGGCCCCCGACGGTAAGGGAAAAGCCCCGCTTCCTACAAGGCGCTCTCCTCTTCCCCGGGCGCGCGCGCCCCCCGAACCACCGGCCGGAGAGCGAACGGCCATTCCAGCAGGGGGGTGAGCAAGCCCTGTCCGGTTCCACGAGCGCACCTAGGTTCTCTCCAACGGGGGGACGTCGCCGCCCCCGCCCACTCACAACAACCACAGGAGAACCTCCATGAAGAAGCTCGTTGGCGTCTTCGCCACCATCGCCATGCTCGGAACGGGTACCGCACTGGCCAACAACGACGAGAACAAGCCGAAGGACTCCTCGGCGGCCCAGGGTGGCTCGGGCCAGGTGGGGCAGACCGAAATCCAGCAGGACACCACCACCATCGAACGCGAAACGACCACCACGCCCACTGAGCCGGGCCAGGGCGGCTCCGGCACCATGGGCCAGCAGGCCAACATGGGTCAGAAGGAGCTCAACGGCCGCGTGGTGAAGGCGGAGAGCGACAAGATCTTCGTCGACATGCAAGGCGCGGTGGTCCCCCTGGAGGTCGACCGCAGCACCCGATTCAGCGACCCGACCCTGAAGAAGGCCAAGGACCTGCGCCCCGGCCAGGAGATTCGCGCCAGCTACGAGGTGAAGGAGACCAAGAACGTCGCCAAGAGCATCTCCCTCTCGGGAACGGGCGGCGCGGGTGACCCGACGCTGACGCCGGACTCGTCCATCAACCAGGACAGCGACATGGGCGGCTCCGGCGTGGACAAGCACGAGGGCACCGGTGGCGCGGGTGACGACAGCACCCTGAACCCGGACACGGGCTCCAATACCTCGCCCGACACGTACTGATGACACACCCTTGGGCATGTCAGACCTGCACCCCATGAAGGGGATTTCGGGGCCCGCAGCCGCGAGTCGGCTGTGGGCCCTGCGCCATGGGATGTGCGCCTGGAGGGCTCGCCCCACCCTCCACTCCATACAGTTCATTCAGTATTGACTGAACGAAACCCCGCCGCCTAAAAGCCTGCCCGTCACCCCGGCTGCCGTGCGCTCCGCACCGCGACGCCCAGCCGGCGAGGCGTGGAGACAGGCATGGTGGAACTGGAAGCCGCCGAACGTCGCTTCATCGAATCGATGGGGCTGTACTTCGAGCGGCGGGGCGGCACGCGCATCGGCGGGCGCATCTACGCGCTGTTGATGCTTGCGGGCAAACCCCTGTCGAACAAGCGCATCGCCACGCTGCTCAACGTGAGCGCGGCATCGGTGTCCACCAACCTGCGGGCCTGCACGGACATGGGCCTGGTGGAACCCGCCAGCGTTCCGGGGGACCGGCAGCACTACTACGTCATCCATTCACAGGGCTGGGAAGGCAAGCTGCGCGTTGCCGAGGAGTCCCTGAGCGCCTTCGGTCGCCTCTGCTCCGAGGCCCTCGCGGTTCCGCGTCTCGCTGGAAATCGCAGCTTGCGAGAAGCGTCTGCTTTCTGTGATTTCTACAAGGCTGAGCTCACAGGCATCGCCGAGCGGTGGCGCGCAGCGAATGCCCCCCGTCCGCCACGCCCCGTCAAGACTTCGAAAGGACGTACCGCATGAATCCCACCGCTTCGCAGTCCTCCATCGTCTCCATCACGAACGTGACCAAGGACTACACCCTGGGGAAGGTGGTGGTCCCGGCGCTCCGGGGCGTGGACCTGGAGGTCCATGCCGGTGAGTTCATCTCCATCGCCGGGCCCTCCGGCAGCGGCAAGACGACGCTGCTCAACCTCATCGGGTGCGTGGACACCGCCACCGGAGGTGTGGTCCGGGTGGCCGGGCAGGACACCAAGCAGCTCACGGAGCGCCAGCTCACGAACCTGCGCCTCAACACCATTGGCTTCATCTTCCAGAGCTTCAACCTGGTGCAGGTGCTCAGCGTCTTCCAGAACGTGGAGTTCCCCCTGCTGCTCCAGCGCAAGCTGGACAAGGCCCAGCGCCGGGAGCGGGTGATGCAACTCCTGGAGCAGGTGGGCCTGGCAAACCATGCCAAGCACCGGCCCAACGAGCTCTCCGGAGGCCAGCGCCAGCGCGTGGCCGTGGCGCGCGCGCTTGTTACGCGGCCCCAACTGGTGCTCGCGGACGAGCCCACGGCCAACCTGGACTCGGTGACGGGCCAGAACATCATCGACCTGATGAAGGAGCTCAACCAGAAGGAGGGCACCACCTTCATCTTCTCCACCCACGACGCGAAGGTGATGAGCCACGCCAACGCGGTGGTGCGGCTGGCGGACGGCAAGTTCCTGGACCGCATCAGCGCCGCCGAGGCCAGCCGCGCCATGGCCTCTGGAGGCCACTGACCATGGGACAACTCCGTTTGCTGCTGCAGGTGGCCTTCCGCAACCTGTTCTCCAGCAAGATCAACCTGCTCATCGGCGGCATCATCTTCTTCGGCACCCTGCTCGTGGTGGTGGGCGGCGCGCTGATGGACAGCATGGACAGCGCGATGAGCCGCAGCATCATCGGCAGCGTCGCGGGCCACATCCAGGTCTACTCGGATGACTCAAAGGACCCGCTGGCCCTCTACGGCAGCATGAGCGGCGAGCCGGACCTGGCCGCGCTGGACGACTTCAGCCAACTCCGGCCCTTCCTGGAGAAGCACCCCAACGTGAAGACGGTGGTGCCCCTGGGCACCAGCGGCGCCATCGTCACCTCCGGCAACACGGTGGACCTGACGCTGTCGAACCTGCGCGCGCTCTACAAGAAGCGCGACGAGACCGGTGAGACGCCCGAGCTGCGGGAGAGCATCGACAGCGTCAAGGGGCACGTGCGGCAGATGGTCGACCTGATGGCCGACCAGACGGCCAAGAGTGAGCAGGAGCTGGGCGGCGCCCAGAAGGACCCCGCGGAGGTGGAAGCACTCGCCCGGGCGCGCACGGACGCGTTCTGGGACGCCTTCGAGGAGGCCCCGTACAGCGCGCTGGAGCTGTTGGAGAACCGCATCGCCCCGCAGATTCCGGACGGGGACATGCTGGAGCTGCGCTACGCCGGCACGGACCTGGACGCGTTCCAGCGCACCTTCGACCGCATGGAGATCGTGGACGGACAGCCGGTGCCCACCGGGCAGCGAGGCATGCTGCTGTCCAAGTTCTTCTACGAAGAGTTCCTCAAGATGAAGTCGGCGCTCCGGCTGGACCACATCAAGCAGGAGCGGGACCTCAACCAGAAGACCATCGCCACCGACCCGGACCTGCAGCGCTGGGTGAAGGAGAACCAGACGCAGACGCGGGAAATCATCTTCCAGCTGGACCCCGTCAAGACGCGGAAGATGGTGGAGCGGCTGCAGAAGCTGCTGGGCAGCCAGGAGCCCGCGCTGGACAAGCTGCTGACGCAGTTCTTCACCACCGACGACGCCAACTTCGACACCCGCTACGCCCAGTTCTACTCGGAGCTGGCGCCGCTGCTGGAGCTCTACCGGCTGCGCATGGGGGACGTGCTCACCATCACCGCCTTCACGCGCACCGGCTACATGCAGAGCGTCAACGTGAAGGTCTACGGCACCTACCAGTTCAAGGGCCTGGAGAAGTCCGCCATGGCCGGCGCGCTGAGCCTGATGGACCTGATGTCGTTCCGGGACCTGTACGGGTACCTCACCGCGGACAAGAAGGCGGAGCTGGCGGAAATCCAGAAGCAGAGCGGCCTGGAAGCCCTCAGCCGGGACGAGGCCGAGGAGGCCCTCTTCGGTGAGGGCAGCGACAACGAGTTGGTGGCCGAGTCCACGTCCAGCGACGTGGACGACCAGGCCGCCTTCACCGGAGACCAGGGGGCGCTCACGCGTGAGAACCTGCTCCAGCGCGTCTACACCCAGCAGGAAATCGAGCAAGGCGTGGCCCTGAGCGCGGCGGTGATGCTCAAGGACCCGGAGCTGCTGGAACAGACGATGGTGGAGCTGCGGCAGGCGGCGAAGGATGCGGGCCTGAAGCTGCGCGTGGTGTCCTGGCAGGAGGCGGCGGGCATCATCGGGCAGTTCGTGTTGCTCGGGAAGCTGGTGCTCTACTTCGCCGTCTTCATCATCTTCGTGGTGGCGCTGGTCATCATCAACAACGCCATGATGATGGCCACCATGCAGCGCGTGCGCGAGGTGGGGACGATGCGGGCCATTGGCGCGCAGCGCTCCTTCATCCTGGGCATGGTGCTGGTGGAGACGCTGGTGCTGGGGCTCGTGTTCGGCTCGGCCGGCTCACTGGTGGGCAGCGGCATCATGGCCCTGCTCAACAGCGCCGGCATCCCCGCGGGCAATGAAGCGCTCTACTTCTTCTTCTCCGGCCCCCGGCTGTTCCCCACGCTGAGCGCCAGCAACCTGGTGGCGGCGTTCGTGATCGTCCTGGGCGTCTCCGCCATCTCCACCCTCTATCCCGCGTTCCTCGCGACCCGGGTCTCGCCCCTCCAGGCGATGCAGACGGACGAGTGAGAACATGCTCCAGCTCTTCCTCATCGCATTCCGCAACCTCGGCACCCACCGCAGGCGCACCCTGCTGCTGGGCGGCGCCATCGCCAGCGTCACCGCGCTGCTCGTCATCCTCATGGGCCTGTCCACGGGCATGAAGGAGTCGATGCTCCGCTCCGCCACCACGTTGTCCACCGGCCACGTCAACGTGGCCGGCTTCTACAAGGTGACGGCGGGCCAGGCGGCGCCGGTCGTCACCGGCTATCCAGCCATCCTGGAGCAGATCCGCAAGGACGTGCCGGAGCTGGACTTCGCCGTCCAGCGCGGCCGGGGCTGGCTCAAGGTCGTCAGTGAGACGTCCTCCATTCAGGTGGGCGTGGGCGGCATCGACATCCAGTCCGAGCCGGGCCTCCGGCAGGTGCTGCAGATTCGCGCGGGCGCGCTGGACGGCCTGGCCGAGTCCGGCACGGTGCTGCTCTTCGAGAAGCAGGCGAAGAAGCTCAACGTCCAGGTGGGCGAGTCCGTGACGCTGGCCGCCCAGACGCTGCGAGGCGCCAGCAACACGGTGGACGCGCGCGTGGTGGCCATCGCGGCCGACATGGGCATGCTGAGCGACTTCGGCATCTTCGTGCCGTCGGACACGCTGCGCTCGCTGTACCAGTTCAAGAGCGACACCGCGGGCGCGCTGCTGCTCTACCTGAAGGACATCCGGCACGTGCCGGTGGTGCAGGCGCGGCTGCGTCAGACGCTGACGGACGCGGGCCACACGGTGATGGACCACGACCCGCGCGCGTTCTTCATGAAGTTCGAGACCGTCAACCGCGAGGCCTGGACGGGCCAGCGGCTGGACATCACGAACTGGGAGGACGAAATCTCCTTCATCACCTGGACGCTCACCGCGCTCAACAGCCTCACCGGCGTGCTCATCTTCGTGCTGATGGTCATCATCGGCGTGGGCATCATGAACACGCTGTGGATCGCCATCCGGGAGCGCACCCGGGAGATTGGCACCCTGCGCGCCATTGGCATGCAGCGCACCCGCGTGCTGCTGATGTTCGTCTTCGAGGCGCTCCTGCTGGGCCTGCTGGGCACGCTGGCGGGCGCCAGCGCCGGGCTGGTGCTGTGCCTGGCCGTCAATGCCATGGCCGTGCACGTCCCGGAGGTGGTCGCGGTCTTCATCATGTCGGACACGTTGAATCTGGCCGTGCACCCCTCGTCCATCGTGGGTGCCATGGCCTTCATCACCGCGTGCACCACCGCCATCTCGCTCATTCCCTCCTTCCTCGCCGCGCGGCTCAAGCCGGTGACGGCGATGCACCACATCGGGTGACCCTATGCGCCTCAAGAACATGCTGTCCGCCGCGGCGCTGGCCGTGGCGCTGCTGTCCGCCCCGGCCGCCCTGGCCCTGGAGCAGGCCGAGCAGGTGAAGCTCCTGGCCACCATCGACGACCGCCAGCGAAACGGCGGCGACTACAAGGCGATGGTCTACCTGGAGCAGAAGGAGAAGGGGAAGGCGGACCTCGTCTACGAGCTGGTCGTCTACCGCCGCGACGAGGACGACAAGCTGATGATGCTGTTCACCAAGCCCAAGACGGAGGCGGGCAAGGGTTATCTGCGCCTGGACAAGAACCTCTGGAACTACGACCCCAACGTGGGCCGCTGGGAGCGCCGCACCGAGCGCGAGCGCATCGCCGGTACCGACAGCCGCCGCGCGGACTTCGACGAGTCGCGGCTGGCCGAGGAGTATGACCCGTCCTACGAGGGCGAGGCGAAGCTGGGCAAGTACACGGCCCACCTGATGACGCTGAAGGTCAAGCCCGGCGTGGACGTGGCCTACCCCGTCCTCAAGGTCTGGGTGGACAAGGTCTCCGGCAACATCCTCAAGCAGGAGGAATACGCCCTGTCCGGCCGGAAGATGCGCACGGCGCTCTACCCCCGCTGGAAGAAGATGTTCAGCGAGTCCAAGAAGGGCGACGTCTGGATTCCGGAGGAGATGCGCATCTACGACGAAATCGAGAAGGGGAACTCCACCACCATCCTCGTCAAGACAGTGGACCTGCGTCCGCTGGAAGCCAACCTCTTCACCAAGGCGTGGCTCGAGAGCAAGAGCCGATGACCCCGCGCACGCTCACCCTGGCCGCGGCGCTGTCCGCGGCCCTCACCGGTACGCCCACGTGGGCCCAGTCCGAGGAGCGGCCCGACGAGGACGCGCTCTTCGGAGGCGGGCAGGAGGAGACGCCCACGGAGGCACCCGCGGGCGAGGACTCAGGCCGGCCTGACGAGGACGCGCTCTTCGGCGGTGACGGCTCGGCGCCGGCGGCGGACGTGGACCCTGGCACCACCAGTGGCGCCACGGAGCGGCAGCCGCCGCTGACCGCGCCTGAGGAGGACCGGGACGCGGACGTGTTGAACGGCCCTGCGACCCGGAGCGCCTTCGACACCGAGGACGTGGTGGACGATCCGCTGAAGATTGGCGGTCAGTTCTACCTGCGCGGCTTCATGGCGGGCAGCGAGAACACCTCGCTCCGCCAGACGTCCTTCTCCGCCCCCACGCTGGTGGACGGCTACCTCGACGCGCGCCCGTCCGACCGGATCCGTGGCTTCGTCGTGGGACGCCTGAACTACGACCCCGCCATCCCGCCCCGGACCACGCCGGACGCCCCGGCGAACCCGCGCGTGCTGCTGGACCAGGCGTGGCTGCGCTTCGACCTGGAGCGCACGGTGTTCTTCACCGTGGGCAAGCAGCACGTGAAGTGGGGCACCGGGCAGATCTGGAACCCCACGGACTTCCTGTCGCCCCAGCGGAGGGACCCGCTGGCCTTCGTGGACCTGCGCACGGGCGTGTCCATGTTGAAGGTGCACGTGCCCTGGGAGTCCAAGGGCTGGAACGTGTACGGCATCCTCGTCATGGATGACCTGGGCACGGACGTGGGCGCCATCACCGACCCGAGCGGAAGTCCCACGTCGCAGGCCGGCGGCAGCGACCCGGTCAACCGGCTGGGCCGCCTGGGCGGCGCGCTGCGCGCGGAAGTCCTGCTGGGGCCCGCGGAGCTGGGCGCCAGCGCGGTGGCGCAGAATGGACGCAAGCCCCGCTTCGGGCTCGACGTGTCCTCACCGCTGGGGCCGCTGGACGTCTACGCCGAGGTTGCGCTGAAGGAAGGCACGGACCGGCCGCTGTACCGCATTCCGGAAGGGACGACGCTCGAGGACATCGCGCAGAACGGCGTCCAGGTGGAGGCGTACATTCCCTCGGGGCTCACGCCGCAGATGACGGCGGGCGCGACCTACAGCTTCCCCTATGGGGAGAACGACCTGGCCGTGCTGGGTGTGGAGTACTTCTTCAACTCCACGGGCTACACCGGCTCGTTCGGGTATCCGTACCTGCTGCTGAAGGACGCCTTCAACCCGCTCTACCTGGGACGGCATTACGGCGCCGCGTACCTCTTCCTGGACCGGCCTGGTCCCCTGGAGCGGACGTCCTTCAACCTGTTCACACTGGGCAACCTGTCGGACCGCTCGTTCACCACGCGGCTCAACGTGATGCACCGGGCGCTCACGTATCTCACGGTGGAGGCGTACGGCTCGGTGAACTACGGACGGCGCGGCGGTGAGTTCCGGCTCGCCGTTGATGTACCGGAGGGGCTCGTCGTGGACGGGCAGCCGATTCCGGCCTTCTCCATCCCCGCGCCGACGTTCCAACTGGGAGCGGGGCTCCGCATCAGCCTCTGAGTCCGTCGACTCGCCCTGAGGTGCCCGAGGGCCGTGCTCCCCTGCCTCCGGGAGCGCGGCCCTGGGTGTTTTCAGGGCTTGAGCAGACAGTTTCGGGGACGCCCGCCCCGCGAGCGGCCCGCCGGGCGCCGTACAGGCAGTTGGGGTGTCCGAGGGCGGACGGATGGACAGATTTCCGCCATGCCCCTTTGGATTGCCATCGCTGCAGGGTTGGGCCTCGGCCAGTTGCCGGACACGCCGGTCATGATTCCTCCCGAGGACCCTTCCATCCGGGACCCGGCCGCAGCGGCGCTCCAGGACGCGAACCAGCAGGCGGCGGAAGAGATTGAAGGACGGAGGCCCCCGGCGGGCTACGTCTATGAGGCTCCGGAGGATGCGTCACCGCGCGACTTCGTGCTGACGCCCGTCCTGCCCGACGGCGCGCCACCGCCGATGGCGGGGCAGGTCGCCGCCGAGGAGGCCGCGCAGCGCTACGAGCCGGTTCCCTCGCCCCTGGAGGCGCTGCAACAGGAGCAGGCCGCGATGGGTGGGAGCGGACAGCAGCCGGGGGATGACGGCACCTCGACGGGCCAGGACACCACGGGTGGGACGACGAACGGTGCAGGTGGTTCAGGGGTGACGGGGCAGGACGTGAGTGGAACCGGCACGACCAGCGCAGTCCCCTCCCCTGCCCCCGCGACGCCGGCCTTCATTGGCGGCTCCGAGCCCATCGGCCGCTCGGAACCCATTGGCCGCTCGGAACCCATCGGCCGCTCCGAGCCCATTGGCACACCGCCCACCGTAGCGCCCGTGAACAACCCGATAGGCACTGGCGGCGCAGGAACGCAGAACACGACTCAGCCGACGCCCACGCAGCAGATGGAACAACTGCGTGAGCGGATGAAGCAGCTCGAAGCCCAGCTCAACGAGCGCGACGCCGACCTCACCGTGCGGAACCAGGCCGTCCAGTTCCAGGTGGACACCTACGGTGACCGCGCGGTCGACGTGGAGCAGGCGCGACAGGACCGGCTGGCCCAGATTCAGACCGCCAGTCAGTGGATGCTCGCGGCGGACACGGCGCTGGAACAGGGTGAGCTGGACGTCGTCAATGCGCTCGATATCGCCGACAACGCCTTCGTCGACTTGCGTGACAGCGCGGAGGAGGACGGCCAGGGCACTGTCGTCGTCCACGCGGAGCGCCTGCGTGCGCTGCTCAATCTCGCCCGGAACTTCGTCAACAACCGCGACGGCTACAATGCCCGGCTCGCCCTCCAGGAGGCAGGTGTCCAGCTGAACATCCTCCGCGCCGCCAACCTCGAGCGTCAGGCCACCGGCAACGTCCTGCTCAATCCGTGAACGACGGCGTCGCCCCCACAGGGGGGCTCTGCGGACGGGCGATGAGGTAGCCCTGCACGAAGTCCACCCCGTGCGCGCGGACCCAGCGCAGCTCCTCGTGCGTCTCGATGCCCTCCGCCACCGTGCGGATGCCCAGCGTCCGCGCAATCTCCAGGAGCTTCCCCACGATGGAGCCCTTGTACGGGTCCAGGTGGACGTCACGCACCAGCTCCATGTCCAGCTTGATGATGTCGGGACGCAGCCGGTGAATGAGGTTCAGCGACGAGAAGCCCGCGCCCAGGTCGTCCAGCGCCACCTGGAAACCCGACTTGCGGTAGAAGTCCACGATGCCGCGCAGATGCTCCGCGTCCGCCGTCTGGTCCGTCTCGATGATTTCGAACACCACCCGCTCCGGCGGAATGCCCGCCGCGTGGATGGCCTCCACCGTGGAGCGAAGACAGAACGTGGCGTCGTAGATGGCCGTGGGCGTGAAGTTGATGAAGAGGTGCGTGTCCAGCCCGTGCTTCACCGCCTGCCGGATGGCCGTGGTACGCGCCGCCAGGTCCAGTTGGAACAGCAGGTCCGCCTCGCGCGCCGTCTGCATCATCCGTCCGGGCAGCACCAGCGTGCCGTCCGGCTCCAGGCCTCGCATCAACGCCTCGTGCGCGAAGATGCAGCGGGTGTCCCGCGCATGAACGATGGGCTGGAAGTGCGTGGTGAGCCGCTCCTCGGAGAGCAAATCCACCAGCCACCCCGCGCGCGTCCGCGTGACGAGCCGCTGGAGTGAGCCCACCCGGGGATAGTCACCCAGCCCGGGCTCCGCCGCCCCCGGCATGAACAGCGCCCGGGTGGCCCGCGCCTCCTCCTGCGTGAGCGCGGCCAACAGGTCCGATGCCAGAGACGACAGCGCCGCCTCCGGCACCCACACCTCGACGCACTGGGCTTCGGCGCGCACCTGGACCTCGTGCCGCGCCTCCCGGAGGTAGGACAGCAGCCGGCCCTGGCTGTGCCCCACCGGGCTCCACAGGAACAGACGCCCGGCGCCCTCCGCGATGGGAGGAAGCGTCTGGCACCTGCCGCAGGACCGCGTCGGGGTGTCGCTCATCCAGACAGCCTACTCCGTCGTCTCGCGGAAGATGAGCAGGCCTCGCGAGGAATCCGTCGCGTACACGAATCCGTCGCCCGGCACGTGCACCTTGCTCAGGCCTTCGAGGAACACGACGCCGTGGCCCGCATCCGTCTCCCGCCAGGTGTTGTAGTAACCCACCTGCTGGGGCGAGCCGGGGACGGACACGTCCACGATGCGCAAGCCATCCTGACCATAGGCCAGGTAGACCTTCGTCCCGGAGAACGCCACCGAGCGGATGGACACCTCCGGGCGCGTCCGGAACTCACCCGTCCGGGCCACCGTGGCCGGCGCGCTCACGTCCAGCACGCTCAGGTGCGCGCCCCAGTCCTCGCCCGCGTCGAATGCGTAGACGCGGTCTCCCACCATGCCGACCGCCGTGGCCGCCGACATGCCGTTGGCGAAGCGGCCCAACAGCTTCGGGTTCGCCGGGGTGGTGACGTCCGAGACGGTCATTCCGAAGGACCAGTTGCTCACGTAGAGCCGGCCGCCCATCGCCGCGACGTGCAGGGGTACCTCCCCCGCCAGGGGCTCCGCGCCCTCGACGAAGTACCGCCTGAGCTGCTTCGGCTCCGCGGGCGTGGCGACGTCGTAGACGTACACCTCCGCGTTGGGCGCGGGCGACGCCGCGTACAGGACGTTTCCGGCCAGCGCGAGGGAGTTCACCTCCACCACGGACTCGGGCACGGAGCGCAGGCGGACAGGTACCGCCGGGTTGGTGATGTCGAACACGGCGATGCCGCTGCGGCGGCTGGCCACATAGAGCGTGTTCCCGTTCACCAGCGCGTCCGTGTAGTAGTCGTTGGACAGCTCGTACTGGCGGACCTGGCGCGGCTGCGAGGGGTCGCTCAGGTCGAAGGTGATGAGGCCCTTGGCCCCCGCCGTCACGTAGGCGTGGCCATGGGCCACCGCGACATTCGTGGCCGTGGCCTCGGTCAGCTTCACCTCGCCGACCAGTTCCACGCCGGATGCCTCCGCTTCACCCGCGCGACGGCCCAGCCGGATGGCCTCGAAGGTGCCCTTCATGTCCGCGGTGCCATTGGCGCAACGCCGGAAGATGCCCGACATCTGCCCGGGCCCGGACGAGGAACACCCGGCGACGGCGAAGCGCATCGTCACGTTGTTGGCGCCCTGGAACTCGCTGGCCAGGAAGAACGACTCCGGGGTGCTCTGCCGCTCCGTGGCCGCGAGGCCCATCAGCATCTGGGTGTTGCTGCCCCCTCCCGACAACCGCATGGCGGCCGCGGCTCCGGAACCGTCGTTGAGGTTGATGTTGAGGTTCCAGATGCCCTCGGGCTGTACGGCGGAGAGGCTTGAAAGCTGGCAGGCCGACACATCGATGGCCTCGACCTGACACTCCGCCTTGGGAACGGACGGATTGTCATTGCCGCAAGCGGTGGCGAGCGCCAGGGTGCTGGTGAGTGCGAGGAGGCGTTTCATGCCCCCATGCATATCATCCGGCGCCAGCACCCGACGAAACAGCGCGCTCCCCCGGCCTCCGAGGGGGCGATGCCCACTGCCCGTCAAGTAAACGGAAAGAAATCGTCGGGGCGCTTGTATACCGGGACCGCTGGGAGGCAGCCTCCCCAGCAGGTGTAGTCTCGCCGGTACCCCACCCACAGAGGTGCCTTCAGTGAACCCCCGTCCCCTCGCCGCAGCCCTGCTCGTCGTGCTCTTCCCGGGGCTCGCGCTTGCCCAGTTCTACGTCGTGCCCCGAAGACCCGGGAAAACGGCGGTGAACAGCTACGAATTCGAGTGGCGACACACGGACATCCTCGTCGGACCAGGTGCCACCGGTCTGGCGGAACCTCCCGAGCGGACGGCGCACGAACAACCACCGGAGAGTCCAGGCGGCGCCAACCCGGGCGCGCCCACCCCCTCGCCGGACCAGGGCGACACGAAGGCGCCCCCACTGGTCCGCCCTCGGAGTCCACGGGAGGCACGTCCGAGCCCCAGTCCCAGACGGGGCTGCCCGGCAGCACGCCGGTGGTGCTCGAGGGCGCGCCCGACGCGGGCGTGCCGCCTTTGACGACGGGTGAAGACGGGGGCGTCCCGGAGAGTGGCCGGCGGCCGTCGACGGGGGAGCAGAGGACGGCGGTGCCCTGGCCGCGGCCGATGCGGGGACGACGGACAGCGGTGCCCTGGCTGCGGCCGATGCGGGGACGGCGGATGGCGGCACGCTCGCGGCCGGTGGTACCGACGGCGGCGAGCAGGACGCGGGCGCCACCTACCTGATGGCCAGCGACGCCGATGACGACGGCGGGACGGTGCTGGGCGGCGGCCAGTCGGTGTTCGCGGGCGCGGACGGCGGCTTCAACTACACCTACGCGAAGTCGCTGGGGGACAAGTCGGGCGGGGTGCGCTTCTACTTCTATGAGCGAGAGCGCATGGTGGCCGAGCGCGCCGCGCCGCTCATCGAGGAGGCCTACCGGTACCTGGTGGACCAGTTCAAGTACGTCCCCACCAAGACGTTCCCGTACATCCTCTACAGCAGCTACCAGGAGTTCCTGCAGACCAACCTCTTCGCCGTGTCCGAGGGCACGCTCGGCCTCACCAGCACCGGCGAGGACCTGAAGCTGACGCTGCCGTACCTGGGCGACCACCGCCTCTTCGAGGAGGTCAGCACCCACGAGCTGGCGCACCAGTTCACCATCCAAAAGGTCCGCACCGTGGCCGAGCAGGCCAAGATGTTCGGCGACCCGCTGCAAGCCATTCCGCTGTGGTTCATCGAAGGCCTCGCCGAGTTCTACGCCAAGCGCGGCATGGACCCGGAAGCGGAGATGCTGGTGCGGGACCTGCTGGTGAACCCGGACCTCTTCAAGGGCTACGCCTTCCTCGACTTCTTCTCCCCCGGGCCCTACGGCTACCTGTGGATCTACAAGGTGGGCCAGGTCCGCGTGTCCTTCCTCGAAGAGGAGTACGGCGCCGGTTTCATCCAGCGCGTGCTGGAGGAGTCGCCGCGGCTGTCGGGTGGCTCGCGCGATTCACCGTCGCTCAAGTTCGAGGAGCTGCTGGAGCGGCTCACCGGCGACAACCCCAAGCGCATCTCCGCGCGGTTCGAGAACTGGCTGAAGCGCCGGGCCTTCAAGACGTACCTGGCGTCTGAGCAGTCCGCGCCGGCGCTGGACCTGCTCGACAAGGCGCCCGGCTACACCACCGCCATGGCGTCTTCCCCGTCGGGCAACGTGCTGGGGCTGCGCACCATCGTCCCGGAGACGGGTGAGAGCCGGCTGTACCTCATGGATCCGCGCGTGCCGGACAAGACGGTGAAGGTCACGGGTGATGGCGTGCCGGGCGTGGAGTCGTTGCACCCCATCTCCGGACGCAGCTTCGCGCTGACGAACGACAAGCTGGCCTTCATCGCCGAAATCACCGGGCGCGACGTCATCTACGTGCAGGACTACACGCACAAGTCGGAGCGGCGCGGCGCGGACGTGCTGGTGCGCCGCAACGCCATCCGGACCGGCATCGACCGGGAGGTGGGCCTGGTGGTCGACCTGAGCCTGGGCGGACGCACCGCGTACCGCATCGACCGGCACGGGCTGCTCGCCGCATACTCGCCGGCCTTCTCGCCCGACGGCCGGTGGGTGGCCTTCATCGGCATCAACGACGCGGGTCTTCGGGACATCTACGCCATCGACCTGCAGGCGGGCCCGGACGCCCCGCCGCTGCAGCTCACCGACGACGTGTTCTCCGAGCGCGAGGTGACGTGGGGGCCCTCGGGCATCGTCTTCACGTCGGACGCGACGTCCCACCGCCAGTTCAACCTCTTCCGGGTGCGTCCGGACGCGCCCCGGCAGGTGGAGCGTCTCACCAGCGAGGAGCGGGACCACACGGCCCCGGTGGCCCTGGCGGACGGACGCCTCTTCTTCACCGCCTTCAACAACAGCAGCTCCGATTTGCACGAGCTGACGAAGGACGGCCGCATCGTGCGGCGCACGGACCTGACGACGGGCGTCTTCGAGCCCGGCCCCGGCCCGGACGGCAGCCTGTGGATGCTGTTCCACGTCTCCGGTGAGCGCCGGCCCGCGGTGCTGCGCCCGCCGCGCATGCTGTCGCTGGACGTCCCCGCCGAACCGCCGCCGGAGCCGCCCAACCCGCTGGCGGTGCGGCCCCTCACGGACGCGCAGAACTACGAACCCTTCACCCGGCAGAACCTGGAGTTCGGTCCCTTCTTCGGCTTCGCGGGCGCGGGCGGCGGCGGCTTCGTGGGCCAGCTGTTCGCGGCGGCCAGTGACCGCATGAAGGACCACCAGTTCCTGCTCACCCTGGCGGTGTACGGCAGCTTCGACCTGACGGACGGCTACCTGCTCTACGTCAACGACAAGTCACGCACGACGTGGGGTGGCGGCATCTTCCAGTCCCTGCGCTTCCGCGTGGACCGCACCTTCGAAGGTGAAGAGGGCGCGCAGGATGCATTCTTCACGTCGGGTGAGCGCTTCTTCGGCGCGCTCGGCAGCGTGCGCTACCCGCTGAGCACCTTCCTGTTCGTGCAGGGCGACCTGGCCATTGGTGGCACCCGGTACTTCCTGGACGACTACACGGAGTTCGAGCTGTTCTTCCCCGAGCGCAACGCGGCCAACCGGGAGCTGCTGACGGCCTGGAACGCGCGCAACCGCGCCATCCGCTTCCAGACGGAGCTGAGCGGGCAGATTGGCTACGACAGCCTGAAGTACCACTACGCCACCGGCCCGCTGTCGGGCAGCGCGGCCATGCTGGAGACGACGGTGGGCGTGCAGCCCTTCGACAACCAGGCCTACGGCAACGTGCGCGTGGACGCGGAGCGCTACTTCCCCATCTACGGCCGCGCCAACATCTTCATCCGCGGCGGCCTGGGCACCACGCTGGGAGGCCGGTACGCGCGCTCCTACTTCCTGTCTTCGTTCGACACGCTGCGCGGCGTGAACTTCGGCGACATCCAGTGGCTGCTCGGCCGGCACTACGTCTACTCCACGCTGGAGGCGCAGCTGCCGCTCAACGACATCATCCGGGTGGCCTTCCTCAGCGACCTGGAAGCGATTGCCGCCATCGACGCGGGCGGCGTCGGCGAGGGCCGGGATGACCTGTGGAACCACCGCGTGGTGAACGGCGTCGTCGGGTTCAACCTCGCGCTGGGCCCCCTGCTGCTGCGCCTGCACTTCGCCCGGCCGTTCGACGTCGGCGCCGCTGCCGGCCGGCCGGACCCGGGCTGGGTGACGAACTTCTCGCTGGGCATCGCCGGCCTCAATGGCTTCTTCGACCAGGCGAACACCGGGAAGAGCGTCGGCCCATCGCCGACGCCCATGTCCCCGGCCCTGATGCCCTCCCTGGGAGGCGGCTACACCGCGCCGCGCCGCTGAGGCGGCGTCAGGACTGCGCGGCGACGAGGGCGGCGTTGGCACGGGCCATGGGCCCGCCCTCCATGGGAATGCGCTCGAAGTCGCCGCGCAGCGCCTTGATGGCGAACTTCTCCAGGTCGATTTCCCGGCGGGTGCGCACGCCAAGCACGCGCAGCAGCTCGGACAGGGGGCTGAAGCCGGACACGCTGTGCTGGAGCAGCATGCCCCCGCCACCGCGGTGAGCCCCCACCAGCGTCCGCCGTCCCGCCGGCTCAGCAGCAGGCCCAGCAGGCCCAGGGCCGACGTGCCCACGGCGAGGGCGCGGTTGATGTCCCACTCGCGCTCCAGCCGGGCGAGGTAGCGCGTCATCTCCGCCCGGTCCCCCTTCTCCGCCATGTATCGGACGCAGCGCTCCACGTGCTCGTCGATGCGCCGGTTCACCACCAGCGGCGTGTGGACACGCACGGTGTCTGACGACGTCTGGTTCCACGATTCCATATGAGGCCCTCTCTCCCTGACGCGGCGCGCCCCCTCTTCTCTTGAAGCTAGGACCGCCGCCGCCCCCCGTGCACAGCCCACGCGGGGAAAGGGGCCCCGTTCCGCCCGGCCGCCTGCCCCGCCAGGGGCCCCTTCGCGTCCCATTCCCTCCAGGGTGGGACAAGCAGCCAGGTTGGGTAATCCGTTTCCCTTGCACGCGACGGTGGGGGCCTGCGTGCCGGCTCAAGCGTTCGCTCTCCACCAAAAAGGGGCCCTGGAGGCGGGCACAACCGTTGCTTTGCGCCGGGGTTGATGACTCCTTCTCGATTGCTGCTGTGCCTGCCGCTGCTGAGCCTGTGGGCGTGTGATGGACTCCAGGCGGAGCGGCCACCGCTCCTCCAGGACCCTCCGGGCGTGGAGAATCCGCAAACGCCCCCTGGCGAGGAGGAGCCGCCGCCGACGCAGCCGCCACCGGTGGACCCGCCTCCCATCGACCCGCCGCCGGTGGATCCACCTCCGGAGCCGCCACCGCCCGTGCCGGAGACGGAGCGGCCCTTTGTGATGCCGCCCGTGCAGACGTCGGTGCCGCAGTACGAGCTCATCATCCCCGAAGAGACGATGCGGATGTTCGAGGCGGACCCTTGGACGCCGGAGCAGGACGGCCTCTTCAAGGCGAACGGGACGACGTACCGCGTGCAGGTGCGCCTGCGGGGCGCCTCCGCGCGCTTCTTCCCGAAGAAGAGCTGGAACGTGAGCTTCGAGGACGGCGTGCGCTTCGAGGGGAGGACGTCACTCAACCTCGTGGCCGAGTACGCGGACGCGACGCTGCTGGCGGAGAAGATTGCCTTCGACCTGCTGGAGGCCATGCGCGTCCCCGCGTCGAAGGGCACGCTGGTGCGGCTCAACGTCAACGGCGTGTACCAGGGCGTGTTCCTGGAAATCGAGCAGGTGAACAAGGCCTTCCTGCGGGCGCACGCCTACGCCGACACGGATGGAACCATCTACCGGTGTGGCTGGAAGGACTGCGAATTCAAGATGGTGAAGGTGCCGTACCAGGGTGACTGGGCGAAGAAGACGAACGAGTCCCAGCCGGACGACAAGCTCTGGGAGATGGTGGGCGCCATCAACCACACACCCGAGCCCCAGTTCGTCAGCGAAATGGAGAAGCGCTTCGAGCTGGAGCACTACCTGCGCGCCATGGTGATGGACGCGCTCATGTCCAACAACTACGTGGAGGACTCGGAGAGCTACTTCATCTACGACCGCGCGGTGGCGAAGTGGTCCTACGTCCCGTGGGACCTCAACAACGTGGACTCGCGCTGGTGGTACCCCATCAGCGTGGAGGACATGAGCCAGAGCACCAGCAACATGCGCCACCCGCTGTTCAGCTTCACCCTCATCGACGCCTGGGTGGCGAAGATGTACGAGCAGCGCAAGCTGGAGACGGCCTCGTACCCCGGCTACCTGCCGGTGTTCTCCAACCTGGCCACCCGCGTGGTGATGAACCCCGTGCTGCGCGAGCGGCTGGAGGCGCGGCTGGACAAGGCGATGGAGGAGCTCTTCACCAGCGAGGTGATGGACGCGCACATCGACAAGCTGCACGCGCTCATCGACCCGCACATGCGTGACGACCCCTTCATGGACTACGGCCGCTTCACCGCAGGCCGCTCCTACCTGAAGCGCTACGTGCGCGAGCGCCGCAACTTCATCTTCAAGGAGCTGGAGCGGCTCGCGCAGCAGCAACCCACGCTGGTGCTGGAGGCCGTCCACCCGCGTGAAGGTTGGGTGGAGGTGGGCAACCGCACGTCGGCGCCCCTGTCCCTGGCGGGCATGGTGCTGACGACGCAGCTGCGCATCAGCCTGGCGCAGAGCCCCGGCCACCTGCCCACGCAGGTGCGTGCCCCCATCGGCGCGGTGCTGCCGGCGCTGACGGTGGCCCCGGGGCAGCGCGTCCGCCTCAACGCCGCGCAGTTGGGCATCCAGATGCCCGCCCAAGGCGAGATTGGCCTCTTCGACGGGCGCTCCGTGGTGGGCGTGAAGGACCTGCTCTTCTACGGCGACCTGGGCGCGGGCAAGCGCTACGAGCGCGGCGCGCGGGGCTGGGAAGTGCGCTGAGCGCGGCGGCCAGCCACTCCTGAGCGCGGCGCTCCTGTCCTTGGGGGCGCCGCGCTGCGTTTCAGGGCCGCATGCGGACCTCCAGCGTCCGCTTCGCGCTCAGTCCCCGGTCGTCGGTGACGAGAATCTCGTGGGAGCCCACGGACGGCGTCCACCACACGCGCTCATCGGCGCGCGCCGTCCCCAGCAGGGCCCCGTCCACGAACCACGTCAGTGCCCGCTCGTGTGAGGCCTCCGCCTCCAGCGGCACCTCCTGCTGTGAGGCCGGGACACCGGGAATCAGCACGGCCACATGTCCCGGCGCGGGGGAGACAATGGACGGGGCCGTGCGCGCGCCCCCGGGCTCGCAGCCGGCGCGGCGGCGGGCGGCTCCGGCAGGCGCCGGTGCTGCTCCTCCAGCCAGCGGCGGATGGTGGCCGGCCACGTCACATACACCCGCGTCTCCGTCTTCCGCCCCGTCCGGCACATGGGCCCCACCGACAGCCCCGTGGCCACATCCACCTCCACGTGCTGGTGGTACGGGCAGCGCGCGGTGGGCACCGCCGAGCGCCGCGCGTAGACGTGCTTGCGCTGCACGCAGGCGTCCGTCGGCAGGTGGCCCGAATAGGCGCAGACCTCCACCACGGCCAGGTCATCGGGCGGATTCACGCTCTCGTCCGGCTGGTTGAGGCCGCGCGGGCCCACGCCCTCCAGGATGTCGAACAACACCGGCCCCGCCGCGTCCGCGCCCACCGGTGCACGCTGGGCGTGTGATTGAAGTTCCCCAGCCAGACGACCGCCGTGTGCCGCGGCCCCGAGCCCGCCGCCCACGCGTCGCGGTGGCCAAAGCTGGTCCCTGTCTTCCAGTGCACGCGCGCCGGCATGCCCGTCAGCCGACGGCGGGCCGGGAAGTCCGGCCGGTCCCTCAGCGACAGCGCCTGGCGCGTCAGCCAGGCCGCGCCAGGGGACAGCACCTCCACCGGCGCGGCCGCCTTCTCGTCCAGCAGAAGCCGCAGCGGCGGCGCGCGTCCATCCCCCGCCAGCGCGACGTAGACGCCCGCGAGCTCCAGCGGCGTCAGCTCGATGCCGCCCACCGCCGCGGACAGGCCGTAGTACCCGGGCTCCTGCACCAGGCTCGTGACTCCCGCCGCTTGCAGGGCGCCCAGGAAGCGCTCCACCCCCACGCGCTCCAAGAGCCGCACGAAGGGCATGTTGAGCGACTGGGACAGCGCGTACTCCAGGCGCACCAAACCCTGGAAGCGGCCGTCGAAGTTGCGCGGCGCATAGCCGCCGTAGGCCGTGGGCACGTCCGCCACCAGCTGCTCCGGCCCCACCATTCCCAGGTCGATGCCCATGGCATACAGCAGGGGCTTGAGCGCCGAGCCCGGCGAGCGCGGCGTGGCGAAGCCGATAATCTGCCCGCCGTGCTTCTGGTCGAAGAAGTCGAAGTTGCCCACCAGCGCGAGCACCTCCGCCTGCTGCCGGTCCACCACCACCGCCGTCCCGTTGTAGATGCCTCGCGGCGCCAGGCCCACCGCCGCGTCCCGCATCAACCGCTCCACCATCCGCTGCGTGCCGGCATCCAGCGTGGTGCGCAGCCGGGCATGCTCCGGCCGCTGCGTGCGCAGCCACACCGCCACGTGTGGCGCCTCACGGGGAAAGGGCTTCAGGTCCGTGGGCACAGGCGTGTCGCGCACCTCGCGCAGCACCGTCTCCGCCGACACGCGGGCCGCCTCCGGCCCTCGGGGAAGCGCCTCCACGTCCAGCAGCCTTCGCGCCACGCCGTCCCGCGCCGACTTCAACCGGGCCGTGTTCTGCGCCGTGGGGAAGCGCCGGTTCGGGTTCTGAGGCACCGCCAGCAGCGTGGCAATCTCCGCGGGGCTCAGGTTCGCCGCCGTGTGGCCGAAGTACGTCAGCGCGGCCGCCTCCACGCCTTCGACGTTGCGCCCGTACGGGACGAACTGGAGATAGGCCGCGAGCACCTCCTGCTTGGACAGCCGCACCTCCAGCTGCATCGCCCGGAAGGACTCGATGACTTTCGACGTGAAGGTGCGGGGCCGCGGCTCCAACACGCGGACCAACTGCATCGTCAAGGTCGAGGCGCCGGACACCCGCCGCCCCGTGGACAGGTTGCGTGTCGCCGCGCGCAGCACCGCCAGCGGGTCCACGCCCGGGTGGTGGAAGAAGCGCTTGTCCTCCAGGGCCAGCAGGGCCTGGACATAGTCCGGGTCCACGCGCTCCAGTTGCGTGGGGATGCGCCAGCGCTCGTCCGGGGCCAGGAAGACGTGGGCCGGCGTGCCGTCCCGGTACTCCATCACCACCGATGCGGGCGCAAAGAGACGGGCCGGCAGGGGTACTCGCCAGGCGGCCACCCACGCGGCCACCGCGAGGCCTGGCAACCCCAGGCCGACGAACAAGAGCTTCCGGGTGATTCGACGGGCACGGCTCATGAGACGGTGAATCCCAGGCATATACTCCGCGCAATGAATGCCTTTGAAATCGACGCCATCCTGACGTCCATTCTCGACGACCGGCGGCTGACCCCCACCGAGCGGCAGGCGTTGCAGTCCGTCCTGGCGGAGCGGCGGGCTGGCGAGGCCCTGCTCACCCTCTTCCGCTCCCGGGCCTTCGCCCTGGCGCGAGCGTCGATGAAGGACGCGCGCTCCCGGGAAATCATCTCCTGGCTGGAGGAGACGGTGCAGGCGCTGCACGCGCCCCAGTCCGAGCAGACGTCGCGCATGGAGGCGCACTTCTCTCCGGGCGAAGGGCCGCTCAACGCCATCGTCCAGCAAATCCAGTCGGCACGCGGCTCCATCGACGTCTGCGTCTTCACCGTGACGGATGACCGCATCACCCGCGCGCTTCTGGACGCCCACCGGCGCGGGGTGCGGGTGCGAATCGTGAGTGATGATGACAAGGCCATGGACCCGGGCTCCGACATGGAGCGGCTGGGGGACGCCGGCATCCCCATCCGCCTGGACAGGACGTCCGCGCACATGCACCACAAGTTCGCCGTGTTCGACCGGCTGCGGCTGGTGACGGGCAGCTACAACTGGACGCGCTCGGCCGCCGAGTACAACCACGAGAACGTCCTGGTCTCCGACGACGCGCGGCTGGTGCAGCCCTTCAACCGCGCGTTCGACGCGCTGTGGGAGACGCTCGACTAGGAGCGTCTCCCCGCGCCGCGCGCTACAGCAGGTTGTCCTTCCACGGCCCGGACACCTGAATCGTCCGGCCCGGCTCACGCGCCCACAGGCGCGGGTCATACATGGCCTCCGCCTCCGCCGACGGCAGGGTGAAGGCACCCGCCGTCACCGCGCGCACCGCGTAGACGACCTTCTTCGCCTCGCGAGGCCCCAGGCTGCCGAAGACCTCCATCCGGTCATCGCGGATGTTCACGTAGTCCGCGGACCACAGCGACGCCGGGTCCACCCAGTCCGTGGAGCCACCCCGGCCCAGGCGCGCGTTCTCGATTTCCCAGCCCGCCGGCAGCCGGTCCACCAGGGCGATGTTCTGCACGCGCTCGCCCGTCGTGTTGCGAATCTCCAGCTCCACGTAGACGAGGTCCGCCAACGCCACCGGGGCCTGCCCCATGGCCAGCACCGTGCCGTCCAGCTTGCGCCGGTGCGCGTGAGCGCCAGGCCCTCACCGCCCGTGCGGGGCTTGCTGTCTGAGCGCACGCCCTCGCTGCTGAGCACGAGGTACAGCCGGCCCTCGTCCTTGGACGTCACCTCCAGCTGAAGGCCCTGCCGCTCGCTGGCGCGGGCCAGGGACCACGTCCGGTCCGACGAACGCACCGTCTTGTCCTGCACCGGCGTCATGACCTTTCCGTCCGCCTTGAGCACTGGCGCGGAGAACTGGGTGGACGTCCCTTGCAGCCGCTTGCCCAGGCCGGTGATGCCCCACACCAACTCCTGCGTCGTGTACCAGCCGCTGGAGTGCGCCTGGAGCGATTCGGCCACCATGCGCGCCAGCGGCTCACCCGCCGCGTCCTTGCCGAACAAGTCCTGGAAGGTGCTGAGCATGAAGCCACGGCGGCGCCGGTCGGAGTAGAAGGACCAGTCGTTCTTCCGCTCCTCGGTGACGGGCGACAGGTCGGGGTTGCGCAGCTCCTTCTCGTAGCGCCGGTCGCCCGACAGCCACAGCGAGGCCTTGAGCATGTAGTCACGCTCCTGCTCCTCGCCCGTGAGCGCCTTCTTCTTCGCCCGCTCCGCCAGCGCGTCCACCATCTTCTGCACACGCGCCTTGCGGCCCTTGCCGGCCACGGAGAGGACGTAGTGCATGTAGGCCTCCGCGCTGTCCGTGTACATGTCGTCGCGGCCCTGGCGGCTCTCGAACTTGTTCAGCTCGGTGGACATCCACGTGAGCGCGTCGTTCAGCCGGTCCTGCGGCACGGGGTACTTCAGCTTCTGCGCGTCCAGCAGCATGTGCGCGGCGTACGCCGAGCCCCAGCCCACCGGCTCCGTGGCGCCCGGCCAGTAGCCGAAGCCGCCCGACGGCGTCTGCATGGCCAGGATGCGGTTGATGCCCGACAGCACCATGTCGCCCACGGTCCCGCCCCCGGTCAGCGTGGGGTCCACGTCGTTCACCAGCTCGGACACGTACAGCAACGGACGGGTGGCGGACGTCGTCTGCTCCACGCAGCCGTAGGGGTAGCGCGCCAGGTACGCGAGGTGCTGCAGCGAGCGCGCGTACGGGTTGGCCGTCACCCACAGCGTGGAGCGCTCCGTCGTGGGCACCCAGCCCTGGAGGTACTGCGAGACGTCCGTCGTCCCCTGCGCCAGTTCAATCTGCTGCACCAGGCGCTCGCGCGGGCCCGCCGGAGACAGCGGCACGTCCAGCGACTCACTCGAGGTGTAGCCGCCGCCCTCCACCGTCACCGACAGCCGCGCCGCGCCCACCGCCTGCACCGCGCGGGCCTGGAAGACGAAGGTATGGGACTTGCCGTCCGCCACCCGCGCCGTGCCCTCGCTCTTGCCCAGCAGCTGAAGCGGCGAAGTGGCCGCCGCGGGCATCACCAGCCCTGGCACCGGCAGTGACTCCGCGTTGAGCGTCACCTTCACGTCCTGCGCCTTGCCGGACAGGTTGGTGACGAAGACGGGCACCTGGATTTCGTCGTGCTGCGTGAGGAAGCGAGGCAACGTCGTCTGGAGCACCAGCGGGTCGCGCACCAACACCTGCGCGCTGGCGCGGCCAATGCGCTGCGGGCCCGCCGTCACCGCCATCACCCGCACCGCGCCGCGGTACTGGGGCAGCTTGAAAGGCACGCGCAGCTTGCCGTTGGCCGGCACCGGCAGCAGGCCGCTCCACAGCGCCACCGGCTTGACGGGCTGCACGCGGCCATCCGCGCCGCCCTCGCCGTCACCACCCGTGGAGCGGGACGCGCCGCCCGGCGGCACCAGCAGCGTCCAGCCCAGCGTCTCGTAGGTCTCCACACCCAGCGCCCGCCGGGTGAAGAGCTGCTTCTGCGGGTCCGGGCTCTGGAAGCGCGTGAGGGAGAGGATGCCCTCGTCCACCACCGCGATGGTGGCGAAGGTGGGGCCCTCCTGCGGGCCCAGCTCCAGGTCCACCGTGAGGGTGTCGTTGGAGCGAACCTCCTTGGGCACGTTCATCGTCACCGACTGAGTGTACTCCACCGGCTCCAGGGTGACGCTGCCCACGCCGAAGGCGCGGTCCGGCATGAAGGCCTCCGCGGACTCCAGGTGCGGGTCCTTCACCAGGAAGGCGCTCACGTACACGTTGGGCGCGAAGGCGGACGGCGTGAAGCTCCACGTCACCTCGCCGGGCTCCACCGCCACCCAGTGGGAGGCGAGCACGCGGTCCGTCTCCGCGGTGAAGAGCATGCGCCCCTTGTAGGGCGACTTCACCTTCACGGTGATGGCCTGTCCCACGCGCCCCTTCGCCGGCAGCGCCAGTTCCAGCGAGGTGGGCTTGAGCGGGCGCGGCGTCTGGTCCACGCGCGAGCCTTCCCCCCACCAGTAGTAGCGACCCTCCCCTTCCAGCTCCAGGTCCGTCTGGGCCCCACCCGAGCGCACGCGCACGATGTAGCCCGCGGAGTCCGCGCCCGGCGTCACGTCCAGCGAGAAGCGGCCATCCTTCACCGCCACCGTGGAGCGGCCCTCACGCACCGGGCGCAGGTAGCGCTGGTAACGCTCGTAGCCCTCGTTCTCGTCGTAGAAGGAGCCGTACTCCTCCTCCAGGCGCAGGAACTCCACGTCCACCGTCTTGGGCGTCTTGTCCGAGGCGGCCAGCAGCTTGCCGTCCCAGTCCACCACCACGCCCTTCACCGTGAAGGGCTTGCCGGCCTTCACCTTGCCCGTGCTGCCCTGGAGGCCCACGTAGTACGCCTCCGGGTGCACCGGCACCGTCACGCTGCCCAGGGTGGAGCGGCCGCTGCCCGACTCGAAGACGCTGGCCAGCGCGCTCAGCGCCCCGGCGCCCCGCAGGGCCCCCATGGCGCCCTGGGCCGGGCAACGAAGGACGGCCTGTCCCTTCGCGTCCAGCGTACCCTGCACCGGCCCAGCGTGACGGGGCGGGGCTCGCTGCCGTCCTGGCGCCACAGCCCGTAGGCGTACTGCGCGTTCTCCTTCGGCTTGAAGGCGGACGGAATCAGCCGGCACGTCAGCTCCACCGGGCTGCCCTCCGCCGAGCCGCCGAAGAGGTACGCGGCCTCCACGCCCACCGGGACTTCGTCCCCCTGGAGGTAGCCGGCCTGCTCCGTGCGCGCCTCCACCTTCATGCGCTCCGGGACGAACTCCTCCACGCTGACGGAGTAGATTGCCACTTCGCGGTCCGCCACGTTCAGCACCACGCGGTAGCTGCCCGTGTCCTGGAATGATTCGAAGGGCAGGTCCAGCGTCACCAGGCCCGCCTCGTTCGTCTTCAGCGACACCTTCTTCAGCTCGCGCTCACGCGGGTCCACCACCACCAGCTCCACGGGCATGCCCGCCGGCGGCGCCTTGTCATCCTGGCCCCTCAGCACCGCGGCGATGTGGGCCGTGTCGCCCGGGCGGTACACGCCCCGGTCCGACCACACCGACGCGCGGTAGGCCTTCTCCGAACGGTAGGGCTCGCCATGCACGTCCGCGTTGGCAATCTCCGTCTTCAGCTCGCTGTACTTGAGGTACGTCAGCTCCTCGCCGTCACGGGCGATGAGCGCGAAGGGCGCGCTGTCGTCGACGCCGGGCGCGGGCACCTGGAGCCGGCAGCCATCCGCCGCCACCGTGGTGCAGCGGGCCACCGACTCGCCGCTCTTCTTCACCAGGGAGACCTCCACGCCCGACAGCGGCTCGGTGCTCTCGATGCCCAGCGCCCACACCCAGACTTCACCGGCGCCGTTGGAGCCCGGCGCGGCCTCACCGCGCTTGGCCACCAGGCTCAGGTTGGTGAGGAGGATGCGGCTGGCCGCCACGTGGTGGCTCTGCTTCGCGGTGATTTCCACCAGGCCCTTCGTGTTCGCCGGCACCAGGCTGGCCACGTCCACGTAGGTGGTCGCCAGCGTGTCCGGTTGCGACTTGAGCGCCAGCGTCCGCTTCGCCACCACGTTGGAGGTGCGCTCGTCCGCGCGCTCGCGGGAGTCGTCGCTCATCCAGAAGACGAGGTTCTCCGGCGGCACGTTGCGGACGGTGAGCTCCACCGAGTCCAGGTTGAGGTGCTGCAACGGCAGGTTGCGCCACGCGCTGCGCGGCAGGTAGCGGCCGGAGGTGGCGAAGGACAGCTGCGGCGAGCGCGCGGGGACGGCGAAGGCCTCCTCGTAGGTGGCCAGCAGCATGCCGCCGCCCACCGAGGTCGTGCCCGCGTCGATGCGCAGCGCGTAGGAGCCGCGCTTGAAGTCACCGAAGATGCGGAAGCCACGGCGGGACGGCGCGACGGAGACCTTGACGGCGGGCGTCAGGTGGATGGCCTCCGCGGCGACGCCGTCATCCAGCGTGCAGCCCTTGTTGCGGTGGTCCCAGTAGTACGGGTCATACCCTTCCGTCTCGCGCGGGGAGGGCGGCTCGGCGCCGTCCACGTCCCGGCAGCTCACCTCGATGTAGAAGCCCGTGGCGCCCTGCTCCACCGAGGCGCGGGTGATGTCCATGCGCTTGCCGGCGCGGAGCTCGAACGCGCTGCGCGCGGCGGGGGCCGTCGCCTTCGCCTGCGACGCGGCGGGCAGTCCCGCCTGGAGGCTGAAGTCGACCGTGCGCCCCTGCTTGAGCAGCCCGCTGGTGAGCTGCGCGCTGACGACGTTGCGCGTGGTGGGAAGGGTGCGCCACTTCACGTCACCCACGGCCTGCCCACCCACCCGGAAGCCCGCCCGCGAGCGCACCGCGGCGATATCCACGGGACCGGAGAAGACGACCTCCACCTCCACGCGGCCCTTCACCGTGTCGAGCTGACGCGGCACCATCCGGACGAACTGGAAGGGCGGCGTGGTGAACGTGTGCGACCAGTCCCCCACCGCGGCCGGCTTCACCACGCCCGAATCCAGCCCGACCGACGCCAGCGAGACGGCGTACTTCGTGTCGAAGGCGAAGCCCGCCCCCGACGGCTTGAAGGTCAGCGTGGACGGGGAGGACCAGGAGAGGCTGCCCGGCACCTCCGGAGTGATGGTCACGATGGTGTCCTTCAGAACCGAGCCATCGTTGGGGCGCACCTCCCGCGGGAACTCGATGACGATGTCCTGCGGCAGCACGTCGCTGGTGGAGACCGCGCGGACGACGGGCGTCAGCAGCTCGGGCGCGGGGGCGTCGGCGCCTGCGCCACGGCCGTCCCCGAGTCCGCCGGCTGCGCGGCGACGGGCGCCTGGGGCTGCGACGCGGGCGGCTCGGTGGACTCCGGTTCCTTCTTGCAGCCTGCGAGCGTGGCGCTCACCAACATGGCCGCGAGGAGCCAGCGCGAGCGTTTCGCCCACGATGGCCGCTGCGTGACGACGGACTGCGAACCCATGATTCCTCCAGAAGATGACGCGTGTTCTTCACAAGGCGTGCCGGACGAGGACACGCCGAGGAAGAGAGGGCTGTGGTCAGGCGCCCGCGGCTCTGACGCGTCCCCCGCGCGTCAGCGGACCCGCAGGGTGTCCAGGGAGCCACACCGTCCGTGGCTCCTGGGCGCCTGCGAAGGCTTTCGAGGCCCCCAGGCTAGCGGAGTCCGCGACGCGGCGGGACCTCCATCCGCGGTCCTCAGGCTGCGAGAAACCGCTAAGGTGCCCCGCGCATGGTGCTGCCTGTCCGATTCGTCCTCATGCGCCCCCGCAACGCGGAAAACCTGGGCGCCGCCGCCCGGGCCTTGAAGAACTGCGGCCTGTCCGACTGGGTCTGGGTCCGCCCGGAGGTGGAGGATTTGGAGCCGGCGCGAAGGCTCGCCGTCCACGCCGGGGACGTGCTGGACACGGCGCGACGCGCGGACACGCTGGAAGAGGCCGTGGCGGACTGTGTCTGGGTGGTGGGGACCAGCTCGCGCAAGGTCGAAGGCAAGCGCCGGCTTCCTCCACGCGCGGTGGGTGAGGAGCTGGTGGCCCGGGCACCCCAGGGCCCGTGGCGCTCGTCTTCGGTGACGAGCGCAGTGGACTCACCAACGCGGAGGTGGAGCGCGTGCACGACCTGTCCGCCGTGCCGACCGCGCCCGAACAGCCCTCCATCAACCTGGCGCAGGCCGTGCTGCTGTACGCCTACGAGGTCCGCGTGGCGTTGCTGGAGGCCGCCGCCACGCCGCCCGGCCCGCTGCCCGCCGCGGCCACGGACGCGGAGCTCGCGCAGGTGGAGTCCACGCTGGAATCCGTCCTCACGACGGGAGGCTTCCTCGTGGACGCCCAGCCGGGCCGCACGGCGGTGCGGGACTTGTTCGCACCGCTGCGGCGCTCACGGCTGACGCGGAAGGAAGCCCGCTTGTGGCTGGCCGCGCTGCACAGCCTCCGCAAGCGTCAGCCCGCGCCCTAGACGGAGCGGGGCTTCTGGGGCAGCCCCGTCCCCTTCCCCACGCCAATCCCCCCGGACCCGGACGTCGGCGGCCCCTTGCGCCCCGCCATGCGCACCGCGCCCCAGGCGAGGACAGCGGCGGCCACGACCAGCAGCAGGACCCACAGCCACGTGGATTGGGCGGGCGCGGGCTCCCCGCCGATGGGCGCCCGCGCCCGTGACTGGGCGAGCGCGAGAACGGGGACCAGGAGCGTCAGGTATGGAATCCGGGTGCGCATGTTCGGAAGGTGTCCACCGACGCACGTTCCTGCCCGTCATCCCGAAGGGCCACGCCGGCCGCGTGGACACGGACCGGCCGGCCGGGCGTCCCCCGTTCACGCGGCTTCATCGCGACAGCGCCTCCTGGGCCCGTTCAACTCCCGCCCCCGCCCGAGGCCCGGCCGGGTACAGTGCCGCGCCCATGCCTCGCAAGCCCGACAAGCCGAAGCCGCCGCCGCAACACAAACGCTGGGAGGGCAAGGAGAAGCCGGACTGGCTGTCGCGCGCGCTGGCCCGCGCGGGCGTCTTTCCCCAGAAGGAAGCGGAGGACGCCATCCGCGCCGGCCGCGTCAGCATCAACGGCCGCGTGGCGAAGATGGCGCTGACGCCCGTGCCGCCGGGCGCCACCGTGAAGGTGGACGGCCTCGTCGTGTCCCTGGAGGCCCCGCCCACGCGGGTGCTGGCCTTCCACAAGCCCGCGGGCCTGCTGTCCTCCACGGAGCGGCAGCACCGCACCGGCACCGTCTTCGAGGCGCTGCTGCCCCAGCTCCCACCGGAGCTGGCGGGATACACGTGGCACGCCGTGGGCCGCCTGGACGTGGATTCCACGGGCCTGCTCCTCTTTACCAACGACGACAAGCTGGTGGCCCACGCCACGTCCCCGGACGCGCACCTGCCCAAGCGGTACGTGGCCACCGTCTTCAGCACCGCGAGCGACGAGCGGGTGGAGCCCCTGCGCCGGGGCATGACGTTGGATGATGGCCCTGCCCGCCCCGCGAAGGTGAACGTGCGGGACGAGCACACGGTGGAGGTGACGCTCACGGAAGGCCGGCACCACCAGGTGAAGCGGATGCTCGGCGCCGTGGGCCTGCCCGTGCGCGCGCTGCACCGCGAGGCCGTTGGCGGCGTGGACCTGGAAGGCATCCCCGAAGGCACCTTCCGGCTGCTGACGGACGACGAGGTCCGAGAGGGACTTCGCTACGAGGGGCGCGCGCCCTCGGCCCCTAGCCGCTTGCAGCGGCTTCAAACGACCGGCGGGGTCGCGTACCTTCGCCTCCATGGCGGACTTCGACCTGGTGGTGATTGGCTCTGGCCCGGCGGGTGAGTGGGGCGCGGTACAGGCGGCGCTTGCGGGCAAGCGCGTGGCGGTGGTGGAGCGGGAGCCCGTGCTGGGCGGTACCGCGGCGAACACGGGCACCCTTCCTCCAAGACGCTGCGCGAGACGGCGCTGCACCTGTCCGGCTTCCGGGCGCGCGGGCTGTACAGCGTGGAGACGACGCTGCGGCACGAGGCCACGGTGTCCGACTTCCTCTTCCGCGAACGGCGGGTGAAGGACATCGAGCGCGAGCGCATTGCCCGCAACCTCCAGCGTCACAAGGTGGAAATCATCCAGGGCACCGGCGCGCTCGTGGACGCGAACACCGTCGTCGTGCGGCGCCAGGACTCTCCGGAGCGGCGCCTCACCGGCGGAACCATCCTGGTGGCCACCGGCTCGTCGCCGTACCGGCCGCAGCTGTACCCCTTCGAGGACCCGCGCATCCACGACTCGGACGAGGTGCTGGAGCTCGAAAGGCTGCCGCGCTCACTGGTGGTGGTGGGCGCCGGCGTCATCGGCTGTGAGTACGCGTGCATGTTCGCCGCCATGGGCATCCCCGTGACGCTGGTGGAGGCGCGTGAGGAGCTCCTGCCCTTCCTGGACGACGAGTTCTCCGCGCTGCTGGGCCAGCGCATGGAGGCGCTCGGCATCCAGCTGCGCTTTGGCCAAGTGGTGGAGCAGGTGGACGCACCACGGGACGCGGACACCCCCATCCGGATGATGCTCTCCTCCGGCGCCGTGCTGGAGACGGACCAGGTACTGGTCGCCTCCGGCCGCACCGCCAACACGGCGGGCCTGGGGCTGGAGGCCCTGGGCGTGAAGGTGGGCCCGCGCGGCCAGGTGGAGGTGGGCCCCACGTACCAGACGGCCCTGCCCCACATCTATGCCGTGGGGGACGTCATCGGCTTCCCGGCGCTGGCCTCCACGTCCATGGACCAGGCGCGCATCGCCGTGGAGCACGCGTTCGACCTGGGCGGCGTGCGCACCATGGCACCGGTGCTGCCCTACGGCATCTACACCATCCCCGAAGTGTCGATGGCCGGCGAGACGGAGGAGGCCCTGCGCAAGCTGAACGTGCCCTACGTGGCCGGCCGCGCCGCCTTCGCCACCAACCCGCGCGGACAGATTCTGGGGGACACGCACGGCCTGCTGAAGCTGCTCTTCCACCGGGAGAGCCTCAAGCTGCTGGGCGTGCACGTCATGGGGCCGCAGGCCTCCGAGCTGGTGCACGTGGGCCTCACCGCCCTGCTCACCGGCTCCACTGCCCGGCTCTTCGTGGAGACGTGCTTCAACTACCCGACGCTGTCAGAGGCCTACAAGGCGGCCACCTTCGACGCGTTGGACCAGCTCAGCGGCTGCCCCTGAGGCTGCCCACCGTGAGGCCCGTGGCGAAAGGGGCCGCTTCGTGCAGTTCGTCCGCCGAGCCCCGCGCCAGCCGGGGTGGCTCGGCGGGCGCTTCCCGGGCCGGCGCGGGCGCGGCGGCGCCGCGGCCCCCGCCCCTCCGAGCAGTTCCTGGATGCGCTGCCAGCGCGCCTTCTCCTCCACCATCAACCGGGTGAGCTCCGCGCGCGCGGACGCATCCTCCAGGTCAGAGGCGGCCGCCGTCACGCGGTCCAGGAACGGCATCAGGTAACCGAAGTCCCTGTCGAATGCGCTGGGGTTCGAGTTCTTCGCCATTGGCGGCCACGCTAGCCCACTTCACGGAAGGTGGGGGACTTCAGCCGTGGTACACCCGCGAGGCGACAATCCGGCCGTCGCGCACCTCAAAGACCTCCGCCACCGGCATGGGGGCCTCCCCCGGCGCATGGCGCAGGTACTCCATGAACACCCGGTCCTCGTCCGCGGTGAGGGCCACCAGCTCATACCGCAGCCCCGGCAGCCGGGCGTTGGCCGCCTTCCACCATGCGGACAGGGCCTGCCGCCCCACCAGCCGCCCGCCAGTCTCCGGGTGCAGCACCCGGATTTTGGGGGACGTGTGGGTGGCGTCCTCGGCATAGAGCGCCACCAGCGCGTCCACGTCGTAGGCGTTGAAAGCGTCCAGCCAGGCTCGGGCGAGGGAGAAGTTTTTTGTCGCGCTCATCGTTAAAAAACCCCAACTGAGAACGGCATTGAGTAGGTGGAGGTAGGCCCGGGTGGGTCAATTTCCATGCGGATTTGGCTGGAAACTACGTCCTGTGGGAAGTAGAGGCCCCGCCTGCTCTGTTCCGTCAGGCACTTTCAAGAGAAGAAGGACCGGATCGTGGCCGCCAACGCACCCATCGAGAAGATTCGAAATATCGGTATCTCCGCCCACATCGACTCGGGCAAGACGACGCTCTCTGAGCGTATCCTGTTCTACACGGGTCGCATTCACGAGATCCACGAGGTCCGCGGCAAGGACGGCGTGGGCGCGGTCATGGACAACATGGACCTGGAGCGTGAGAAGGGCATCACCATCCAGTCCGCCGCCACGTTCGCGATGTGGGGCGACTACAACATCAACCTCATCGACACCCCGGGACACGTGGACTTCACCATCGAGGTGGAGCGCTCGCTCCGCGTGCTCGACGGCGCCATCCTGGTCCTCTGCTCGGTCGCTGGCGTGCAGTCGCAGTCCATCACCGTGGACCGCCAGATGAAGCGCTACCGCGTCCCGCGCATCGCGTTCGTCAACAAGATGGACCGCTCTGGCGCGAACTATGACCGCGTGGCCGCCCAGCTGAAGGAGAAGCTGAACCACCACCCGGTGCAGATGCAGATGCCCATCGGCGCCGAGGACCGCCTCAAGGGTCTGATCAACCTCATCGAAATGAAGGCGTACTACTTCGATGGCGAGAGCGGCGAGAACATCCGTGAAGAGGAGATCCCGGCGGAGCTGCTCGAGGAGGCCAAGACGCGCCGCCAGCAGATGATCGAAGGCGTGGCCGAGGTCGACGACCAGCTCGGCGAGCTGTTCCTGGCCGACCAGCCCATCTCCAACGAGGCGCTGATCGCCGCCGTCCGCCGGGCCACCATCGGCCTGAAGATGACGCCGGTCATGTGCGGCTCCGCCTACAAGAACAAGGGCGTGCAGCTGCTCCTGAACGCCGTCTGCGCGTTCCTGCCCAACCCCAAAGAGGCGACGAACGAGGCGCTGGACCAGAAGAACAACGAGGCGAAGGTCATCCTCGACTCCGACCCGGAGAAGCCCTTCGTGGGCCTCGCGTTCAAGCTCGAGGACGGCCGCTACGGGCAGCTGACGTACATGCGCATCTACCAGGGCCGGGTGACGAAGGGCGACTTCATCATCAACCAGTCGAACCAGAAGAAGGTCAAGGTTCCGCGCATCGTCCGCATGCACTCCAGCCAGATGAACGACATCAACGAGGCCACCGCGGGTGACATCGTTGCGCTGTTCGGCATCGAGTGCGCGTCCGGCGACACGTTCACCGATGGCGCGGTGAGCTACACGATGACGTCCATGCACGTCCCGGACGCCGTGATTTCGCTCGCCGTGGCGCCCAAGGACCGCTCCGCGCTGGCCAACTTCTCCAAGGCGCTCAACCGCTTCACCAAGGAGGACCCCACCTTCCGCGTGCACCGCGATGAGGAGTCCGGGCAGACCATCATCCGCGGCATGGGTGAGCTCCACCTGGAGATCTACATCGAGCGCATGAAGCGCGAGTACAACTGCGAGGTCCAGGCCGGCAAGCCGCAGGTGGCGTACCGGGAGACCATCAGCCAGAAGGGCGAGTTCGCGTACACGCACAAGAAGCAGACGGGCGGCTCCGGCCAGTTCGCCCGCGTGTGCGGCTACATCGAGCCGCTGCCCTCGGACGCGGTGCAGCAGTACGAGTTCGTGGACGACATCGTGGGCGGCTCCATCCCCCGCGAGTTCATCCCGGCCTGCGACAAGGGCTTCACCGAGGCCGTGAAGAAGGGCAGCCTCATCGGCTTCCCCGTGGTGGGTGTGCGCGTGGTCATCAACGACGGCGCCTTCCACGCGGTGGACTCGTCCGAAATGGCGTTCAAGACGGCCGCCATCATGGGCTTCCGTGAGGGATATGCGGCCGCCAAGCCCATCATCCTCGAGCCGATGATGAAGGTGGAGGTCCAGGCTCCCGAGGACTTCCAGGGCTCCGTCGTGGGTCAGCTGAACCAGCGCCGTGGCACCATCCTCTCCACCGAGACGGCCGAGGGCTACGTCACGGCGGTGGCCGAGGTGCCGCTGAACACCATGTTCGGCTACTCCACGGACCTGCGCTCCGCCACCCAGGGCAAGGGCGAGTACACGATGGAGTTCTCCCGCTACACGCCGGTGCCCCGGAACGAGTCCGAGGCCCTGATGGCGGCGTACAAGGAGAAGCTGGCCGCCGAGCAGGCCGCGCGCAAGTAGTCCGCGCATCCGCCACACTCTGGCGGTAAGGAAGGCGTCCCTCTTCAATGAGGGGCGCCTTTCGCCTTTTCAGGAGTCCAATCCCGTGACGCTGCTCCGCGCCGCCAACGTCCAGCTCAGCTTCGGAAGCCGCACCGTCTTCCAGGACCTCACCTTCACCATCGAGGAAGGGGAACGGGTGGGCCTGGTGGGCGTCAACGGCTCCGGCAAGTCGTCGCTGATGAAGATATTGGCCGGGGCCGCCCGCGCCGACACGGGCGAGCTCCAACTGCGCCGCGGCGCCCGCGTCACCTACCTGCCCCAGGAGCCGGAGTTCCCCGAAGGCGCCACGGTGGCCTCCGAGCTGTCCGTGTCCCAGGGGCCGCTGAAGGAGGCGCTGACCGCTCACGCGGAGCTGGCGAAGCGGATGGAGTCCGCCCCGGCGGACGAGCAGGAAAAGCTGATGGCGCAGTTCTCCGCGCTCAGCGACCGCATCGAGCAGATGGGCGGCTGGGACACCGAGCACCACGCGAAGACGCTGCTGGACAGGCTGGGCGTGAAGGACTGGGACCGGCCCGTGGCGCAGCTGTCCGGCGGCCTGCGCAAACGCGTGGCCATCGCCCGGGCCCTGCTGACGCGGCCGGACCTGCTGCTATTGGACGAGCCCACCAACCACCTGGACGCGGACACGGTGGACTGGCTGGAGGAGGAGCTGGACAAACTGCCCGGAGCGCTGCTGCTCGTCACGCACGACCGGTACTTCCTGGACGGCCTGGTGGACCGCATCGTCGAAATCCAGCCCGGCGCGGGCGTCACGTCCTACCCCGGCAACTACCAGGCCTACGTGGAGCAGAAGCTGGTGGCGCAGGAGAACGCCGCGCTGGCGCAGCACAAGCGCGAGCGCTGGATTGCCCAGGAAGTGGCCTGGCTGCGCAAGGGCCCGGAGGCCCGCCGCACCAAGAGCAAGGCCCGCATCGAGCGCGCGCAGAAGCTGATGGCGGAGAAGGGCTTCGAGCGCCCCAAGGTGGCGGAGCTGCGCGTGGCGGCGGCGCCCCGGCTGGGCCACACCGTCATCGAGGCCGAGGGCGTGAACAAGGCCTTCGGCGACCGCAAGGTACTGGACGGTGTGAACTTCCGCCTCCAGCGCGGCGAGCGCGTGGGCCTGGTGGGTCCCAACGGCGTGGGCAAGACAACCTTCCTGCGCGTGCTGTTGGGCGAGGTGGAGCCCGACGGCGGCAAGCTCGTCATCGGGAAGAACACGAAGGTGGCGTACTACGACCAGAGCCGGGCGCAGCTCGACCTGGAGGCCACCGTGTACGAAGCAGCCTCGCAGGGCGAGGACTGGGTGGAGCTGGGCGACCAGAAGATTGCCCTGCGCGACTACCTGGACGACCTGCTCTTCCCCGTGCCCATGCAGCGCATGAAGGTGAAGGCGCTGTCGGGCGGCGAGCGCAACCGGCTGCTGCTGGCGCGCCTGTTCCTGGAGGGCGCCAACGTGCTGGTGCTGGACGAGCCCACCAACGACCTGGACATCGTCACCCTCAACATCCTGGAGCGGCTGCTCCTGGACTTCGGGGGCAGCACCCTGCTCGTCACGCACGACCGGTACTTCCTGGACAAGGTGGCCACCAGCATCCTCACCTTCGAAGGCGAAGGCCGCGTCACCCGCTACGAGGGCAACTACGCCATGTACCGGCGGCTGAAGGAGCAGGCGGACGCGAAGGCCGCGGCCCCCGCCGCCCCGAAGCCGGGCCCCAAGCAGGATGAGCCCGCGCCCACGCCCGCCAAGGCCGCGCGCAAGCCCGGGAAGCTCTCCTACAAGGACCAGCGCGAGCTGGACGGCATGGAGGCCACCATCGAGGCCGCCGAGTCGCGCAAGGCCGGCCTGGAGGCCCAGCTCGCCGACCCCGCCGTGTACAGCAACGGCCCCAAGGTGGCGGAGGTGCAGAAGGAGCTGGACGCCGCCGTCGCCGAGGTGGACCGGCTGTACACGCGCTGGCAGGAGCTGCAGGACCTGGCCGCCGCCAGCGCGTAGGCGCCGCGCGCGTCTGTCCATTCCCAGCCATGTCTGGGAATGAGACTTCACGGAAACACGGGAAGAATCCGGACGACTGGCCCGTCAAGCCGGCAAGTTGTTTGGAACCCCAATACTTGCTGGCCGCAAGGGTAGGCGTGCCGCCCTTGCACGGGACTGGCGTGTCGTGCGACTCGTGCGGGACTTCGGGCCGTCGCATTCACGTCGTGTTTCATTGGAGGCGCGTCTTGCCGTCCCGGCCTGCGCTTGCGCTTGTCTCTGTGTTGTCTTCATTGGCCCTGTTCGTTGGCCCCGCTGAAGCGCGGGCCCAGGGCCGGTCGCTCCCCTCCTTCAACCTCCAGCGTCTGGAATTGGACCCGGCGGCGCTGGGCTCGCTGATGGTGGGCACGGGCCGCACGCTGCCCCAGGGCGCGCTGCGGATGTCGGTCCAGGGGCACTACGAGCAGCTCCCCTTCACCTTCCAACGTCGCTGGGAGCCGGGCAGCGGCCGTGGCCTGGTGGAGGACCGCTTCACCATGGACCTGACGGCCGCCTACGGCGTGCTGCCGTGGCTCCAGGTCGCCGCGGAGGTGCCCTTCATCGTCAGCCAGGGGGCACGCGCTTCCGGGACTTCAACGCCCCGGAAGGCTCGGGAATGGGGACGCCGTGGCTGGGCCTGCGCGCGGCGCTGAAGCGTCAGGACCTTGGCTTCCAGTTGGCGGCGGACCTGTCGGCCGCGCTCCCGGTGGGCAGCACGGCGCTGCTGGCCCGGGACGACTACGCGGTGCACCCCCGCCTGCAGGTCGGCTTCCTGGCGGAGACGTGGCAGGTGGGTGGTGAGGCCGGTGTGCTGGTGCGCAAGAAGCACGAGCTCGCCAGCGTGTCCGGCTTCTCCCAGGACGTCATCGGCAGCGAGCTGCGGCTG
Source organism: Myxococcus sp. MxC21-1 (assembly GCF_032612255.1). Classification (NCBI taxonomy): domain Bacteria; kingdom Pseudomonadati; phylum Myxococcota; class Myxococcia; order Myxococcales; family Myxococcaceae; genus Myxococcus; species Myxococcus sp. MxC21-1. The sequence goes on along the minus strand of NZ_CP123278.1, from coordinate 2,695,092 downwards.
GGCGCCACGGTGACGTCGCGGGCCGGGGAGAGCACGCGCGGCGAGGTGAGCCTGGTGGCGGGGCTGCCGCTGCAAGGTGGGCGTCCGGGCGGCGAGTTGCTGGTGGCCATCCGCAAGCACGCGCTGTCCTGGCTGGACCTCTACGTCCTGGGCGGGCCGGGCGTGGGCGCCGGCATGGACACGCCCACCTTCCGCTTCGTGGCGGGCGCCTCGTTCTCCACCTTCCGGGTGGACTGAGGCGCCCCGCCCCGCGGCGGCCTACTTGGGCATCACGCCGAAGGCCTTCGCCATCGCGATGCCGATGCCCAGCAGGCTCTCCCCGGCGATGAAGCCGGAGGACACCGGCAGCACCATGTCCTCCGCCAGCTTCGGCTTCGTGCGGCGCAGCAGCGCGGCGATGGCCGAGCCCAGGAAGAAGGCGATGGAGCTGGAGCCCGGAATCACGATGGCCAGCCCGAAGCCCGCGGGGGACGGCACGTAGGCCTTGGCCTTCGCCGGGGCCCAGCGCTCCAGCAGCACCAGGAAGATGCCCAGCGCCGCGCCGCACAGCGCGCCCATGCGCGCCGAGCCCGGCAGCGCGGCCACGCCCGTGGCGAGCAGCTTCGACACGCCGGCCCACACCATGGAGGCGGGCGCGGGGAACTCCTCCGTGCCCAGCATGCTGGCGTCTGGCACCAGAATCTTGAACACGGGCACCACCACGGCCGCGCCGGCCACCACGCCGAAGAGCTGCGCGACGAACTGCTGGCGCGGATTGGCGCCCAGCAGCCACCCGGACTTGAGGTCCGTCAGCAGGTCCGCGGAATGGAGCCCCACGCCGCCCGTCGCGTTGGCGCTCATGACGTTGGCGGGGATGTTGCCCGGCGCCAGGCCGCCGAAGATGAGCTGCGTGACGGGGCCCAGCGCCTTGGTGGGCGTGGTGTCCGTCTCGCCCGTCACCCGGCTGGCGATGACGCCCATGACGACGGCCAGCGGCATGGCCAGCACGCCCGCCCACCACGGAATCTGGAACAGGTAGGCCATGAGGAACACGGCCACCGGGCCGAGAATCGCGAAGCCCAGGGGGAACCACGCGGGCGGGCACTCGATGCCGGCCAGCGGGTCGGCCTCCTCCTCCTTCGCGTTCTTCCCCTTGAACAGGCCGGACAGCGACTTGAAGGAGCGCGCCACGCTGCGCCACTGGAAGGCGAAGGAGAGCAGGCCCGAGGACACCAGCACCGCCGAGCCCGTCCACACCATCCAGCTGTTGATGGAGCGGTAGGTCACCTCGCCGATGGCGCCCTGGCTCACCATGGCCGGCGCGAGGAAGCCGTAGGTGAGCACGGCGCCCAGCAACATGGACCAGCCCGTGCGGAAGCTCACCAGCGCGCCCGCGCCCACCAGCAGCAGGCTGAACTCGAAGGAGAGCGACCACGCCGACGCCTTCTTGCCCAGCATCGTGAAGGGCAGGCTCACCTTCTCCGGGATGTTGGTCAGCCACGTGAAGCGCGCGTCCCGCAGCGCCACCACGAGCGCGCCGATGCCGCCCGCGATGCCCAGGAGCCGCGACTTGCGGCGGGCCACCTCGCCATGGCCGTGCAGCGCGCGGATGGTCTCCGCGGTGGCCGTGCCCGTGGGGAACGGCAGCGCCTCCACGTTGATGAGCTGGCGCTTGATGGGGATGGCCGCGAAGACGCCCAGCGCGGAGATGACGGCGAACCACACCATCAGCCAGCCCGAGGACGGCAGCGTGCCCGTCAGCATCAGCAGCGCGGGCACCGCGGCCATGTTGCCACCGCCCGTCATGTAGCCGGCGGCCGACGCCACCGAGCCCATGGCGTTGTTCTCCAGGTCGGTGAACTCCGTCTTCAGCACCCGAATCGAGCGCAGCGTGCCGAACACCGCGAAGGCCAGGATGCAGGCGGTGATGGTGACGCCCAGGCTCCAGCCCGTCTTGAGGATGACGTACAGGTTGGACAGGCACATCACCGCGCCAATCACCATGCCGGCGATGACGGCGCGCACCGTGAGCTGACGCACCCCACCCTGGTAGACGTGCTCCAGCCAGTAACGTTCCGGATCCTGGGCCGCGGAGGCGCCCGCGTCACCCGGTGAGTCGGACGGTTGGATGCGGAGGCCGCTGGGACTGGGCGTCTGAGAGGGGGACTGGCTCATGGGGGCGGCGAAGATAGTTCACCCCCACGCCCCCCGGCGAGCACCGCGTTTGACGGGGCGGGCCAACCCGGGAGGCTGGCCGCGCCGCGTCAGGAGCCTGCGTCAGCCGTGCTCATGCCCGCCCGGCCCGTGGACGTGGCCGTGGGAGAGTTCCTCCTGCGTGGCGGCACGCACGCCCTTCACGGTGACGTCGAAGTGCAGCGTCTTGCCGGCCAGCGGGTGGTTGAGGTCCACCACGACGCCGTCATCGCGCACTTCCTGGATGCGCAGCGGGATGTCGCCCTGGTCCGTCTGCGCCATCAGCGACTGGCCGGCCTGCGGCGAGAAGCCGGGCGGCAGCATGCTGCGAGGCACGGTGCGCACGCCCGCCGGGTCGTGCTCGCCGTAGCCCTGGCCGGGCGTCACCACCACCTGCTTGCTCTCGCCGAAGCTCATGCCCTCCAGGGCCCCTTCGAGCCCCGGGACGATCTGCCGGTGCCCGTGCAGATAGGAGAGCGGCTGCTCGGGCGCGCTCTGGTCGATGACCTGGCCGTCTCCCAGGTGCAGCCGGTATTCGAGCGAGACGACGGAATCCTTGGCGACCCTCATGCGGGGCTCCTTGCCGATGACGGCGGTGGGACTGCGTTTGCTGTGGGGAAGGTGCGGCGGGAAATGCCCGGCGTCAGGAAGCAGTGGGGTCCACGGCTCCCTCTTCGGCCGGGCTGTCGGCCGACTCTCCGCGCGCCACGTAGACGGCGGCGGCCAGGTCGCCGGTGACGTTGAGCGTGGTGCGGCACATGTCCAGGAAGCGGTCCACGCCCAGGATGAGCCCCAGGCCCTCCACCGGAATCTTGAACATGCCCAGAATCATCGCGATGACGGGAATGGAGCCCGCCGGCACGCCCGCGGTGCCGATGCCCGCCAGGATGCAGATGAACATGATGAGCGCCTGGTCGGACAGGCTGAGCGGCACGCCGTAGACCTGGGCGAGGAAGAGTACCGTGACGCCTTCGAAGAGCGCGGTGCCGTTCTGGTTCATGGCCGAGCCGGCGGTGAGCACGAAGCGCGACACGTTGCGCGGCAGCTTGAGGTTCTCCTCCGCCACCTTGAGCGCGGTGGGCAGCGTGGCGCTGGAGGACGACGTGGAGAAGGCGGTGACGATGGCCAGCCGGCTGCTGCGGAAGAAGTCGATGGGGCTGCGCCCGCCCAGGAAGCGCACCGACAGCGAGTAGACGACGAACATGTGCAGGCCCAGCGCCAGCAGCACCGTGCCCATGTAGGAGGCGAGCTGCACGAAGATGCCGAAGCCCAGCCGCGCCGTCATGGCGAACAGCAGCGCGGCCACACCGACGGGCGCCAGGCTCAGCACGCCGTCGATGAGCTTCATCATCACGTCATAGAGGCCCTGGATGGACTCGCGCAGGCGCTGGACGGGCTCGCTCGGCGTGAGCGCCACGCCCATGCCGAAGATGAGCGAGAAGACGATGAGGCCGATGAAGTCTCCCTCCGCCGCGGCCTTGATGGGGTTGGTGGGCACCATGGAGACGAGCACCGCGCCGAACGAGGACGCTCCCGGCGCGGCGGCCGCCTGGATGGTCATCCCGCCCTGGGCCAGCGCCCGGGCCTCGTCACTGAGGCCCGCGCCGGGCTCCAGCGTGTTGACCAGCACCAGCCCGATGAGGACGGAGATGGAGGACAGGACGACGGTGTAGCCCAGCGTGCGAGCCCCCAGCCGCCCCACCTGCTTGAGGTCCAGCTCCGCCACGGCCACGACGATGGCGGAGAACAGCAGCGGCACCACGAGCATCAGCAGCAGGCGGATGAAGATCTGCCCCACCGGTGAGGCCACGTTGTCCACCACGAAGGCCAGCCAGGGCGCGCCGCCCGCGACGACGTTGGCGACGAGGCCCGCCACCGCGCCGGAGGCAATGCCGACGAGCATCTTCTGGTGCGCTTTCATCGAATCTCCGAGCCCTCCTCGCCGGAGGAGAATGGTCCGCGCCACCGGGCGGCAGGCGAAGATGGCATGCTGTCCTCCTCGTGGAAACCCTCGTTCGACTCACTGAGAACGCCGTGCCCCCCCTGCTCTTCCGCCGCCTGCTGCGACGCTTGGGTGCCGTGGGCACGGAGCGCCTGCGTCAGACCTACCAGACGACCTTCTGGTACGACTTCGGCCCCGCGGCCAACGTGGTGGAGGACATCATCCTCACGCTGCGCCCGCACATCGCCGGCAAACGCCGCGTGGCCGGCGTGGAGTGGTGGCTGTCGCGCATGTACCCGACGGACGTGCGCGTGGACTTCCACCAGGACCGCGACGAGAAGCTGGCGCTGCGCACCGGCGAATTGGTGCACCCGCGCATCTCCTCCGTGCTGTTCCTCAACCGGGTGCGCGGCGGCGCGCTGGTGGTGACGCCCGAGCTGCCAGACCCGGCCAATCCGTCCCTGGCCCCCACGCGGCTGGACACCGCCGACCTGGTGACGCCCCGGCCCAACCGGCTGGTGGTGTTCGATGGCACGCTCACCCACGGCGTGCTGGACGCGGACAACCAGATTCCCGACGGGAAGCTGCCCGGAACGTCCCGGCAGCGCCGCACGCTGGTGATGAACTGGTGGGGCCACCGTCCCACCGACATCCCCGCGTGGGCGGACACGCGCCTCTACCGGGCGCTGGCGCGCTGAGCTTCCTCGCGGGCCGTCTCGCGCAGGCGGTGGGTGACGCGCTCGGCCCACTCCGGCTCGATTTCCAGGCACGCGGGCCGCCGGCCCAGCCGCAGCGCCGCCGACGGCATGGAGCCACTGCCCGCGAAGGGGTCCAGCACCGTGTCCCCCGGGCGGCTGTACGTGCGCACCAGGGGCTCCAGGACGGAGAAGGGCTTGTGGTGCGGGTGCCCGCCCCAGCGCTTCGCTTCGCCTTCATCGTCATAGCCGCCGACCACGGCCCAGACGGTGGGCAGATCTCCTGGCGCCAGCGGCGGCGCGGGCGTGCGGGCAATCACGAGCGCGACTTCGTAGACGCGCAGCGTCTGCTCATTGGCGTTCTTGTCGGTGGTCCGCTTGCCCCAGACGTACTCGCCGCGCAGGTGCGGGTAGCCCAACCCGCGCGCAGCGGTGAGGATGGGCTCCTTGCCCAGCAGGTTCGTCCAGATGATGAGCGGCGCGTCCGGCGTCAGGTGCGCGGTGGCGCGCGACAGCCAGGCCTCGGAGAAGGCGCGGTAGTCGCGCACCGTCTCGAAGCGGACGATGGGGTTCTGGTCGATCTTCTTGTGCGCGCGCGTGTCTCGCAGGTCCCCGCCCTTGCGCCGCCGGGTGAGCAGGCAGTACGGCGGGTCCGTGTGGAGCAACGCGGCACGGGTGTCGCCCAACGCGGCGCGGTAGCCCGCCGGCTCGCGGGAATCGGCGTTGATGCAGCGAAGGGACTCGGGCGGGGGGATGGAGGTCATCGGCCTGGGCGGCACCCTACACGGCGGGGCGCGAGGCTCAAGTGGCGCGCTCACCGCGCCTGGAAACCCTCCAACTTCAAGGTCCGCTTGCGGCCCTCGTCCCACAGCTCGAGCGTGTACCGGCCGGCATCCGCGGCCTCCGGCTCCTCCAGGACGATGATGATGGGCGAGCCGCCCGTGGCGTCCAAGGGCCCTGCCTGCCAGGGAGGGAGCGTCCGCATCCGGTTGCCCTGGGCGTCGGTGAGCGCCGCGCCGGCCGCGATCCATCCCTTCCCCGCCTCCGAGGGAAACAATGAAAGCCGCAGCGCGGCCCACCCGGGGGACAGACGGACGAGGCTCGCGCGGCGGACGACGAAGTCACCCGTCACCTTCCGGGGCGCCCAGCGCCTGAACATGACGGTGCTCTCGTCGCGGATGTCCGCCACCAGGGACTCGCGCGTGTACTCCCCTCCCGTGCGGGAGCGCTGGAGCTGCTGCACCTGGCGCTCCAGCCGGAGCATCCCCGCACGGAGCTCCTCCACCTCCTGCCGGTAGGACGCGGCGGACCGGGCATGGCGGTAGATCTCCACCTGGCGCTCCGGACGGGTGGCATCCACGACGAGGTCCAACACGGCCCGATCCGGCACGGCGCCATCATGGAACCGGACCTCCAGCCGCAGCCGCTCCCCCTCCCGGAACGTGGGCGAGGGCACCAGCACGAGGTGGTCCTCCGTCACGCCGAAGCGCTGGAACCGCTCACGGCCTTCGAGCGCCAGCTGCTCCGGACGGATGCGCGCATCGAAGAACAAGGTGGTGGACAGACCAGGGCTGATGCGGACCTCCGGCGGCGTGGCCAGACCTCCCGCCTGCACGTCGATTCGCCGCACCACGGCGGCCCCCGCGGGCGCGTCCACCGCCGCGGACTCCGCCAGGGTGGCCCACAACAAGCCCCACGCGAGCACGATGAAAGTGGGCGAACCAGTCAAGGCCGAGCAACCTCCAGCAAGGACGCCTCCACACCATGACAGGTGGAGGGCTACCTGCGGTGCCCCATTTCTCCAAGAACCTGGGAGATCGCCAGGTTGACGCCCGGAAACATCATCGGTCTGCCGGGAGTGCTGGAAGGGTCATACTCCATCCCCACGGCTTCCCGGGCGGCGCTGTCCACGATGTTGGCGCAGATGGGGATGCGCCGGCCGTCCGGGTACTCCACCTCCGTGAACCACCCGTAGATGGCTGTCTTCCCGTGGTACACCGTCCCATAGAAGCGGCTCCCCTTCGGGAGGCGGCCGCTCCAAGCGCTCCGGACCTCGTCGATGGCATAGAGGGTGATGGGCTCCCCGTCTGGCGGCACGGGCACCGGACGCACGGAAACATCGGGCGTCATGGAGAGCGTCAAGTCGTTGCCAATCATCTTGGGCGGGTGGAAGCCCAGCTTCGCCATGGAGTCCAACACCTCCGTCGGGCACTGGATGCGAGGCGGCATGTCCCGCACCTGGGGCCCGCTGGCGCACGCGGCCGAGAGGCATGCCACGGCGGCGGCCTTGCCCAGCGCGCTTCCTGGCGACGGGCGCTTCTTCAACGGTGACGCGTGGGCTGCTTCCCCTCCGCGTCGGAGGAAGCCACCTGCGCGGACACTTCGTCCTGCGCGTCCGTGTCGTGGACCGCGCCCGCGTCCGGAGAGGACGGCACCGCCTCTAGGAGGGGCATCTCGGAGGGATTCGAAGAACGACTCGTCACTGCGTGACTTCCTTTCTCAATGGGAACAGGCGGGGCAGGAGCCGGGGCTCCCGCGACGGGCATCGCGAGGCGGCTCACCCCGAACACCACCAACCCCACGCCCAGCAGGACGGCCACCCCCACCCCATGGCGGCTCGGCGCCTTGAACGCGGCGCTCGCGGCGGGGGCGTCTCCGCCACGGGCGCCGCCGATGCGGGCACGGCGGGCGCCTCGACCGCGGGCACTCCGGATGGCTCAAGGGGAGTGACGGGCGCGTTCGCATCCGCCACGGGCGCATCCCGGGGCTCCGGATTGAGGGGCAGCACCGCGGCGACCTCGGACGACTCCCGAGAACGGCCAGGCCGCGAGGACGTGGAGGCGTCGGGCACCATGCGCACCCGCGGCGCCTCCGCGTCGGCGCCCTCGGGCGGACGGTCCAACGACACCTTCCAGGCGGGCTGCCGCTTCTCCTTGGCCACGTCCCAGAGGGCCTGAAGCAGGGCCTCCGTGTTGGCGTAGCGGTCCTCGGGGCGCTTCGCGAGCAGCCGCAGGGCGATGTCGCCCAGGGCGCGCGGCACCTTCGGGTTGACGACGTGGGGCGCGCGCGGCGTCACCGTTTCGATGGCCGGCAGCAGGCGGTCATACGGAAGCTTCGGGTCGAACGCGTAGCCATCCGTGAGCGCCTCGTACAGCAACGCGCCCAGCGCGTAGAGGTCCCCGGGAACGCCCGCGTCGAAGTTGGCCCCCTGCTGCCGGTGCCCTCACGCAGGAAGGCGACGCATTCGGGCGGCAGCAGGTGCGGCGCGGCGGGCGCCACGCCCACCGTCAGCGTCGTGGCCCCGGGCAGCCGCACCGTGCCCAGGTCGATGAGGATGGGGCGCTCGTCCTCGCGGCGGATGAGGACGTTGTCGCCCTTCATGTCCCGGTGGTGCACGCCCCGGCGGTGCAGGTCCGCCACCACGCGCACCACCTCCGTGAAGACGGTCAGCAGGTGCGCCGCCGTGGGCTTCACCCGCCAGCGCCACTCATGGAACGTCTCGCCATCGATGTAGTCGGTGACGAAGTACAGGTAGCCGTCGGGAGGCTCGGGCCAGCGGTCCACGGCGTGCAGCGCCGGGAGGTTCGGATGGGGAGCGCAGGCCAGCAGCGCCGCGACCTCGTGCGCCAGCCGGCCGTTGATGTCCTCTTCCTCCGCCGCGTGGAGTCCCGCCGGGCGAAGCGCCATCTTCAGCGAGTAGTGGCGGCCCGCCCGCTCCACCTGGAAGACCCGGCCGAAGCCCCCGAGCCCAGTGATGCCACCACGCGCCAGGGGCCGACCTCGCTGCCCGGGACGAGTTGATCCGGATGGAAGGGAGGCGACCTCACGGCCACGGCCACTGCCCTCCTCCCGTCCCACCCGCGACGTCACGCGCGGGACACACGGCCCGTGGCGGCGCCATTCGCGCGAAAGACTCGGTAACCACCCAGGGAGCGGGGCTGGACAAGGGCAACCTCCAGGGTTGACCCTATCCTTTTCCCCGGGGATGTCACGTTTTCACTTACCCGCGAGGTAAGTCCGCTGCTCAGGAGGACCCAACGCCCTCCGTTGGGTTCACCGCCTCGGCGGCGTCCGCCCAGGCCCCACTCAGCCGGGCCTCGGCGGCCAGCGCTTCGTCCCAGGAAGGGCCGTCCGGCAGCAGGCGCGCCGAATGCGCCAGGACGAGCCGCTCCAGCGCGAGCTCCTCACACAGCCGCCGCAGCCCCACCGCGTCCAACCCCAGGCGCGCGAGGTGGGCCTCACGGCGCGAGGCGGGCACGCGCTGGGCCTGCCACCAACGGGCCTCTTCCTCAGCCACCTCGGCCTCGGAGACGCCCAGCCCCAGGGTGCGCGCCCAGCCCGCGAGCAGCGCCCGCCGCAACCCCGCCTCGGCCAGCGCCACCGCGTTCGGGGACTCCCGAAGGACGTCCAGCACCTGCCCCGAGGACACGGTCCCCGCCTGCGTCGCCGTCACGTCATCCACCAGCCGCCGACGCCGGACCAGGGATGACGGCTCGCGCGGAGCGCCGTGCGGCGCGGGCGCACCCGAGGCCACCCACTCCGCCGCCATCCGGAGGCACGCGAGCGCGTCCTGTCGCTTCAGGTCCTCCGCGCCGTGCGGAAACCACGCGTCCCACGCGGCCCGGGTGGACGCGGACCAGCGAGGTGCCACGGCCTCCAGCACCCGCGCCCACGACCGCTCCTGGTAGAAGACGGACTGGCCGGCGTCGACGAGCGCCCGGGCCGCATCGCGCGTCAGCACCCGGGCCTGGGCCGCGCATGCCGCCGCGTGCCGGACGTTGACCAGGGGCACCGTGAGCGGGCGCCAGCCATGCTCACCATCCGCGTGCAGCAGCGCCACCTCCGAGTCGTCCACCACGTCGCCGTCGCGGTACCACTCGAAGATGCGCCCCACGCCCACCACGCCGTGCGGCGCCAGCTCCGCCGCGCGCAGGGCACCCATGCTGCCGCCTCCGAAGACGGCCACGCCCGCCTCCAGCGCCGCCAGCAGTTCGTGGTGCCACACCGAGGGCTGTGCCTCGAAGACGCCATCCACCAGGGCGATGGCCCGGGGCCGCAGCCGCAGCGCGCGCCACACGTCGCCCTGGCGCGCGGGGGCAGCACCGTGCAGGGCGCCAGTCGCTTCGCTTCCGCCTCTGGGAGCGAGGGCCCCAGGAACACCACGAGATTGTCCGCGCGCCGCTTCATAGGAGCTCCGAGATGCGCATGCCCGGCACCACCACCTTCTGCACGTGAAGGCCCTCGACCGGTGACGACATCGCCACCGCCGCCGCTCGCGTGAAGCCCGCTCGCTGGAGCCGCGCCAGCACCGGCGCACCTGCCCCGCCGCGGCGCCCTTCGCCTTCGCGCCCAGGTCCGGCATGTCCGCGGCGCGCCGCCGTGGACGGACCTGGGCACAGGCCTCCGCGAAGCCTCGCGCCGCCTCCCGGTCCGCGGCGGCCACGTCCTCGCGAGCGCCGTGGATGTCCGTCAGCCGCGACTGCGCCGCCTCCAGCAAGGCCTTCAGCAAGGCCGCCTCGCGCGTCAACGCGCACGCATAACCCGCGGTGAGCGGCACCGGGCCCTCTTCCAGGTCCACCAGCACCGCCGCGCCTACAGGCAGCCCCACCGCGCCCGGCGTGCGCGCGGCGGGCGTGGCGTCGAAGAGGTACACACCAAAGCCCCGCTCACGCAGCGGTCCAGCCAGGGCCTCCACGGCGGGAGCGAGCTCGAGCAGTTCGGGCGTTCGCAGCAACCGCCGCTGGACAACCTCTTCCGTCCACCCCTCCGGCATCATCCGCGCGAGCTGGTCCCGCTCCGTGGCCTCCAGCAGCGCGTGCAGCAGGGCCCGCCCCGCGTCCGGATGCGCGCCGGAGCCGTTGCTCGTCCACGCCACCGCCACCGGGCCCAACGCGGGGCTCCCGGCGGGAGGCACGTGCAGCCCTTGCGCGGGCACCCACACCGGCTCACCGGAGTACAGCTCCCGCGCCTCGAGCCAGGCACAGCGCACGTGCGGGCTCCACAAGCGCGGCGCCACCAGCGCCCCCGCCGAGCCCAGTTCGTCCGCGCCCCACAGCGGACCCAGGTGGCCATCCAGCTCCGCTCGCGAGCCCCACACGAGGGCGTCCGGCACCACCGTCTCCGCCGCCCACAACTCCGCCGTCTCCAGCAGTGCGCCCCAGGCCGCGTCGTCGTAGGAGAGGCCCTTGCCGTTGCACACCTGGAGGACGTGACCGCCCGGCCGCACCGCGCACGCCACCTCCACGCCGGTCCGGTCCAAGCCGGTGACACGCGCCACCCGCGTCACGCCCATGGCCTGGGCCAATCGTTGTTGAAACCGCCGCGAAGACAGCTCGTCCCTGGGAGCCCGCACGGGCGCGGACCTTAGCCTGAACGCCGAACGCCTGTCCGGCGGGCCTGCGGCAAACCGAAGACCTTCACGGTGGGTTGCCCGCACGGCTGGGCGATGCGGACCGCGGCATCAGCCTCGACCATGGCGTGTGGTGGTGCGCGTCTACCCGTACCTGGACGACGTGCGCGCGGACCCACCCTCGGCCCCCTGACGGGCGCTCACTCCCACGAGCAGTGGTACTCGCAATGCGGTGCGCCCCGGGCGCGGCACATGGGGTGGGTGACATGCACGGCGCGGCCGCCACACAGCTCGATGGCGCGCTCGTGCCAGCCGATGATGGTGAGACAGTCCGGCTCGGTGACGTTCTCCGCGCCGAACGTCCGCAGCACCGCGGAGCACGGGCCTGTCTGCTCATAGGTGCGTGAGCCCACCGCGTAATAGAAGCGGTAGATTTTCGGCGCCTGGCTCAGCAGGAAGTGCGGGTCGCCTGCCTTGACGAAGACGTGCTGCGGGCCATGCAGCGCCTCATGGGCGGAAGCGCGCCCCATCTCCAGGAAGGCCCGGTCCTTGTCCTCGGGCGACATCACCCCCGCGATGGCCGCGTCCAACCGCAGGTTCAGCTCCAGGGGATACCAGCCGACGGGAAGCAGCATCTGCCTCAGCAGCGCCTGGTCCTCCGCGGGCAGCCGCCGCAGCACCGCGTCCACCCCGACCTGCCCAACGTGCTGACGCAGCATGTTGAGCCGCGAGATGAGCACGCCGCCCTTGATGCGTGAGCCAGTTCCTTGGGTCAACATGCCCCCGTCCCAGGTAACAACCGCCCACCCATTGTCCCCGCGCGGCCTGCTCGCCATCAACTCGGGAAGGCATGTTTCCTGGCTCAATATCTAGCAATTCACGGACAACCAGAAATTGATGACAGAAATCGGCCGAAATTAACCTTTATCTCCGTCCGGGGTTGGAGCCACGTGAGCATCAGGGAGACAGGCGGCCAGGTGGTGTCCCTGCCGGCGCGCATGGCCCGGGCGGGCCTGGAGCGTGCGCCGGACGAGGCGCTCTGCCGCGCATTCCTGGAGGGTGAGCCGGCGGCCTTCGAGGTGCTGGTGACGCGGCACCGCTCGCTCGTCTTCTCGCTGGTGCGCCGCTACGTGACGCGCCCGGAGGACGCGGCGGACCTGGTGCAGAGCGCCTTCCTGCGCGCGTTGGAGGCCTCGCGCCGCGTCTTCGCGCGCTTCACGCTGTCGGGACCGGCGCCCTTCCGGGCCTGGTTGGTGCGCATCGCGCTCAACCTGGCGAAGAACCACGCCCGTCAGGGGCAGCGGTGGCGCCCGGTGCTGGTGGCCTCCGGGCCGGACGACATGGTGGAGGACCCGTCGGAGTCCGCACAGGACCGGCTGGAGCGGGCCGAGCGCGAACGGCAGGTTCGCGCCGAGGTGCTCACCCTGCCCCGCCGCCAGCGCGAGGTGCTGACGCTGCGCGTGGACGGCGGGCTGGCATTCAAGGACATCGCCGAGACGCTCGGCATCACGGAGAACAATGCGAAGGTGCAGTTCCACCATGCGATGAAGCGCCTCAAGGCGCGGGTGGGCGCGCCCGAGGAGAAGCACTGATGGCTGCGTGCCCTGACCAGGAAGAGCGGCTGGACCTGCACGCCGCGGGGGCGTTGGAGGATGACGAGGCGCTTGGACTCATCCAGCACCTGGAGGGCTGCGAGGGGTGCCGGCAGGCGCTCGCGGCATCCAAGGAGCTGCTCTCGCTGGTGGCGCTGCCCGCGCTGTCACCCCAGGAGAAGACGGAGCTCCAGGAACTGCCCCGGCGCACGCTGGCGGAGTGGCGCCGCGGCGCCCGGCGCCAGGGTCTGGGCTTGAAGACGCTGGGCGCGCTGGTGGCCACCGTCGCGGCGGTGACGTTGCTGCTGCTGGTGCCCGGCGCGTGGCGGCTGCCGTGCCTGGGACCGAAGGCGCCGGTGACGGCGACGGCGGCACCCGCCACCGACGTCGAGGAACTGGACGCGGAGACGATGGCCGCCATCGAGGCCTGGGCGGGACTGGAGCCGCTGGACGCGGTGCTGTTCGAGGACTCCCAGGGCTGGGACGAAGCATTCGACATCGATGTGGGAGAGACGCTGTGAGGACGAGGGCGCGAACGCGGATGGCGGTGATGATGCTGGCCCTGCTGCCCTGGGTGGCGGTGGCCGCGCCTACCGGGCGCGAGGCCCGCGTCGAGGAGCGGCTGGAGCGCGCGGAGCAGCGGCAGCGGCTGCGGCAGGTGCTGGAGCTGTCGGACGTCCTGGACCTGGACAACGCGCAGGCGCTGAAGCTGGAGGAGACGCTCCAGCGCTTCGACGAGCGCCGCCGCCCGCTGCGCAAGCAGGTGCGTGAAGCGGCGCGCATCCTCCACCGGGCGTCGCGGGGTGACAGTGAGGCCCTGGCGCAGGTGGACGCGGCGGCGCTGGGGGCCTTCGAGGCACGCGAGCGCATCGCGGCGCTCGACAAGGAGCTGTACCGGCGCTGGCGAAGACACTGCCCCAGGAGAAGCGCGCCCGGCTCGCGCTCGCCCTGGCGCGCAGCGAGGGCCGCCAGAAGATGAAGCGGGAGCCCGGGAAGGACTCGTTGGGGCGCAGCGGATACGACAGCGGCATGCACTGACGCGGGGGCTTGGGGCCTGACGGCGAGCTCACTCCTCGGTGGGCTCGCTCGGGTCCTTCCTGCCGGTGGCCGGTACGACTCCGCGCGGGCCTCGAGGTGGGCGGCGAGCCGGGGCTCCACACGCGACAGCACCTCCCATTCGATATCCATGGCGCGGCGCACGACGGGCTTCGTCGGCGACAGGGGCTCCCCCGCGACGGAGGCCGCCGCCGCGCCTTCCCCCAGCTTCGCATCCCGATTACCGGCGCCCATGCTCGGATGCGAGGGCGCGCGCCCGTTGGTGGTGTAGTCCATCCGGTAGGCCCGCACCACGGAGCGGCCATCCGACAGCGGATGGACCTGCACGAAGACGCGGGACCAGTTGGCGCCCAGGTCCGTATTGCCCCGGATGCGCCAGGTGGTGTGGACGTAGAGCGGGTCCGAACTGGGAAGCAGCTCGTACTTCTGCTCCACGAGCAGGCGTCGTGCCGTCGTCACCAGTGCGTCCGGCGGCAGCTTGTAGATGGCGTTGCCGCTGGTGGTCTCCACCAGCTGCTGGCGGGTCTCGGGCGTGACGGCGCAACCGCAGGCTCCCAACAGGAGCCCCGCCGTCACCCACGTCGAAAGGCGTGAACGCATGACGATGTTCTCGGCATGCCCCTGCGGGGAAGACGAATGGAGCATGACCTCCGAGCCCGGGGCCCGGCTCACGGAGGACACCCCTGAGAACGCACCGGACGTGCCCTCATATCGCCGTGCGCATTGAGCGGGTGGGCCTCCCTCCGCGGGGCAGAGGACTCGCACCTCGGCCGGGGAGGACCGGGCATCCAGCCCGAGGGGGCCTCGTCATGCCGTGGCTACCGTCAGGGAGGCAACGGCGCGCACCGCGCCGCCACCGAGGAGGCTTCCTTGCGGCTGCTGACCCGAATCGCCCCACCGCTGCTGGCGCTCGCTGTCGCCGCGTGCTCCAGCATCGACGTGAACACCAACTATGACCCCACCGCCACGCAGAAGCTGGAGGGGTACCGCACCTATGCCTGGCTCCCACAGCCCACGGGCAAGGACGACCGCGTCTACAACCCCATCGTCGGCGCGCGCGTCGAGCAGACAGTGGACCGCTACCTGCAGGCGCGCGGCTACCAGCAGGTGGAGTCCACCGCCAACCCGGACTTCCTCATCGGCTGGCACGGCGCCATCCACAACGCGCTGAAGGCGGAGACGGTGGACACCTACTATGGCTATCCCTGGGGCGGTCCCTTCACGGACCCCTTCTTCGCGGGCGGCGCCGTCACCATGCCGGAGACGGAGCTGCGTGAGTACGAGGAGGGCTCGCTCATCCTCGACATCGTCGACCCGCAGTCCAAGCAGCTCGTCTGGCGCGGCACGGCCCAGGCGGAGCTGGACGAGAACGCCAGCGCGGAGAAGCAGCAGCGGCGGCTGGACGAGGCCGTGAAGGACGTGCTGGAGCGCTTCCCACCCAAGGCGAAGTGAGGAGAGCCCTTCGTGCGCACCGGCCTCGCGGCGACGCGCCTCCGCGAGGCCGGGCTTCACGGCGCGGGCTGCTCGGCGACCGTCCCCTCCTCCACGGCGCGGGCCGGGCGCAGGGACTCGGGGACGATGAGCGGCCGCTCCAGGCGCTCCCGCGCCCAGCCGCCCAGGTCCGCGCAGGCCTCGTAGGTGCTCTGGAGGAAGTCGAGCAGGTACGCCTTCGGGTCCTCCGCGCGCCGCACGTCGTCGTACGCCAACAGGTACTCCTTGATGTTGGCGTCGTACCGGGCCTGGGCCGGGCGCACGCTGGCGCGCGCGAAGCCCTCCGGCTCCGGGGCCGCGTAGCTGTAGAAGGCCGCGCCGCCGGTGGCCTGCATGCCGGGCCAGAAGCCCGCGCTGCTGACCTCGTCGCAGTAGGCCTCCTGGGTGATGGGGTCCGCCCCGGGGCGCGCTGGGGCGGGCTGGCCGGAGAAGCGCGTCACCGCCAGGTCGAAGCTCCCCCAGAAGAAGTGCACCGGGCTGCACTTGCCGGTGAAGCGCGCGCGGAAGTCCTCGAAGACGAGCGTGGCCTGCAGCAGCGCCCGCCACCAGTGCTCCACGGCTTCACCGTCATAGCTGGCGTGGTGCAAATCCTCACCGAAGGGCGTGGTGTCGTCGGGAATCTCGACGGGCTGCTCCCAGATGCGCACGTCGATGCCCATGGAGCGCAGCGTCGCCATGAAGTCCCGGTAGAACTCCGCGACGGGCCGGGGCTCCAACGCCATCACCCGGGACGGCCCACGGTTGGCGTGCACGTGCAGCTCGTGCGAGAGGAAGTCGAAGTCCACCTCGAAGGCGCCATTGCCGAAGGGAATGAGCCCCGTCGTCATGCCCCGCGCCGTCACGCGGAACGCGACGTTCCACCAGTGGTTCTGCGGCGGCGTCAGCGCCAGCTTCACCTTGCCGACGACCTGCGTGTACCGGTGCAACGTGGCGTAGGTGTCCTGCCACGCCTCCAGCGGCAGCGGCGGCCACACCGTGTCCCGGGTGTCCATGGGGCCTCCCTTCAAGCCGAGTCGGCATTCAGGGTGAGCCCCCACCGGCGCCCATGCCAGGGCGCCAGCCAGGGCCGCATGCCTCCAGGGCGGGGACCAGAGGGCCAGCCCCCACGCGCCCTCTGGGGGACTACGGCTGCGCGAGCGCGCTGTCGATGGCCGCCTTCAGCTCGGCGCTGTCCGGCGTCACCGCGCTGGGGAAGCCGGCCTTCACCTGGCCGTCCTTGCCCACCACGTACTTGTGGAAATTCCACTTGGGCGCGGGGTGGTGCTGCGACAGGAACGCGTAGACGGGCGACTGGCCGTCCCCCTTCGTCTTCACCTTCTCGAACATGGGGAAGGTGACCTTGTAGCGGAGCTCACAGAACTTCTTGATCTCCTCCGACGAGCCCGGCTCCTGGCCACCAAAGTCGTTGGACGGGAAGCCCACCACCACCAGGCCCTTGTCCTTGTATTCCTGGTGGAGCTTCTCCAAGCCCGCGTACTGCGGCGTGTAGCCACATTCCGACGCGGTGTTCACCACCAGGACGACCTTGCCCTGGTAGCCGGACAGCTTCTCCGGCTTGCCATCGAGCCGGTTGGCGGAGAGGTGATGGAAGGACATGGGCTTCTTCTCGCTCGTGGGTTCGGACTTCGCGGGGGGAGGAGGCTTCGGCGCCGCGGCGAGCGCCGGGGTGAAAGCCAGCGCCGAGGCCAGGGTCAACAAGGGGAGGGTTTTCATGCCGCTCCCCAGGATGCCCCAGTCCCCCGCCCGTTTCACGCCCGCCGCGCCGCGGCACGCGAGCGTGTGTCCTCATCCGAAAAGAGCGACTTGAGCACCCGGCCGGTGGGCGTCTTCTGCTTCGCCACCTCGCGGGGCGTGCCCTCCGCGACGATGTGGCCTCCCGCCTCGCCACCATCGGGCCCCAGCTCCACCACGTGGTCCGCGGCGCCAATCACGGACGGGTGGTGCTCGATGACCACCAACGTGTCACCGCGGTCCACCAGCCGGCCCATGAAGGTGATGAGCTTCTCCACGTCGCCCAGGTGCAGGCCGGTGGTGGGCTCGTCCAGCACGTACAGCGTGGGCTCGTGCCGGGCGGAAGCCGTCAGCTCGGCCGCCAGTTTCAAGCGCTGGGCCTCACCGCCGGACAGGGTGTTGGAACCCTGGCCGAGTTGGAGGTAGCCCACGCCCAGGTCGGCCAGGCACTCCAGCGGCGCGGCCACGCGGGGCAGCGCCTTGAAGACATCCTTGGCCTCGTCGGCGGACAGGCGCAGCACGTCGCCAATGGAGAGCCCGTGGTAGCGCACCTCCAGCGTGGCCGCGTCGAAGCGCGCGCCGTTGCAGGCCTCACACGGCGTCACCACGTCCGGGAGGAAGGACATCTCATGGGAGATGGCGCCCTGCCCGTCGCACGCGGTGCACCGGCCGCCACTGGCCGAGTTGAAGGAGAAGCGCGTGGGCGTGAAGCCCTTGATTTTCGCCTCGGGCGTGGCCGCGAACACGCGGCGCAGCTCGTCCCAGATGCCCAGGAACGTCGCCGGCACCGAACGCGGCGTGCGGCCGATGGGTGACTGGTCCACCGACAGCACGCGCTTCACCGCCTCCGCCCCGTGCAGCGAGGTGAAGGGGCCGGGCTTCGCCGTGACGCGGTCCAGCTTCTCACGCAGCGCCGGGTACAGCACCTGGCGAATCAGCGTGCTCTTCCCGGAGCCCGACACGCCGGACACCACGTTGAGCCGCCCCACCGGCAGCCGCAGGTCCACGCGCTTCAGGTTGTTGGCCCGCGCGCCATTGAGCTCAATCCACTGCTTCGCCTCGCCCCGGCCCGAGGGAGGCCGCACCTGCGACTCCTTCAAGGCCCGCGCGGTGGGTGAATCACTCTCCAGCACCACGTCCGGAGGCCCCTCCGCCAGGATGTGCCCGCCACCCCGGCCGCCCGTGGGCCCCAGGTCCAGCAGGTGGTCCGCCGCGCGGATGGTGTCCGAGTCATGCTCCACCACCAGCACCGTGGAGCCCGTGGCCACCAGGGCGCGCAGGTTGTCCAACAGCCGGTGCGTGTCGCGCGGGTGCAGGCCGATGGTGGGCTCGTCCAGCACGTACATGGCGCCGGTGAGGCCCGCGCCCAGCTGCGCGGACAGGCGCAGCCGCTGCATCTCCCCGCCCGACAGCGTGGCCGCGTTGCGGTCCAGGGACAGGTAGCCCAGGCCCACGCGCTCCAGGAACTCCATGCGGCGCAGCAGCTCCTGACGGGACGGCTCGCCCAGGAGCGCCCGGTCCCCCTTGAACTTCCAGCCGCGCACCCGCGTCAGCGTGGACGCCACGGACTGCTGCACCACCTCATGGTAGCGCGCGCCCTCCAGCCGCACGCCCCGCGGGACGGGGGCCAGCCGGCTGCCACCGCACGTGCGGCACGGCGCGACTTCGCCCTCGGCCATCGCCTCGGCGCCGCCCTGGATGCCGGTGCCCTCGCACGACTCGCAGCGGCCCTGCTTCGTGTTGAAGGAGAACCAGCGCGGATCCAGCTCCGGCACGGCGGTGCCGCACTTGGGACAGGTGCGCTCGGTGGACAGCAGCGTCTCGCCCTTGCCGGCGTCCACCTTCACCGCGCCCTGCCCCCAGCCCAGCGCCTTCTCGAAGACGTCGCGGTCCAGCTTCGACAGCTTGCCCTCGTACATGACGAGGTCGATGTCGTGCTCACGCGTCTTCGCCAGGCGCGGCGGGTCATCCGTGGACGCGAGCTTCCCGTCGACGACGGCCCGCGAGATTCCCGCGCGCGCCGCCGCCGCGAAGATGTCCAGGTAGGTGCCCTTGCGCGAGCGCACCGCGGGCGCCAGCAACGTGCCTTCGCCCTTCATCGCCGTGAGCTGCGCGAAGAGCACGTCCGGCGACAGGGAGGTGATGGGCGAGTCGTCATTCGGGCAGTGCGGCTCACCCAGCTTGGCGAACAGCAGACGCAGGTAGTGGGCCACCTCGGTGACGGTGGCCACGGTGCTGGTGGCTCCCGCTCGCGACGTGCGCTGCTCCAGCGCCACCGACGGCGGCAGCGAGCTGATGCGCTCCACATCCGGACGCGGCATGGAGGGCAGGAACTGCCGCGCGTAGGGGCTCAGCGTCTCCAGGAAGCGGCGCTGGCCTTCCGCGAACACCACGTCGAAGACGAGCGAGCTCTTGCCCGAGCCGCTCGGCCCGGTGACGACGGTCATCTTCCCCAACGGGATGCGGCACGACACGTCGTGGAGGTTGTGCTCGCGCGCGTGCTCCACCTCGATGGCGGGAACCTCGCCCTTGCCCGGCTTGCGCAGCTTCACCGCGCGGCCCAGCGGCTTGCGCTCGCCCCGCAGTGCCTGGGCGGTGGCGCCCTTGCCGCGAGCCACGTCCTCCGGCGTCCCTTCCGCCACCAGCCGGCCACCGTCACGGCCGCCCACGGGGCCCAGGTCGATGACCCAGTCCGAGGCCTTCATCACCGCCACGTCGTGGTCCACCACCAGCACGCTCGCGCCGAAGTCCACGAGCGCATTCAGCGCGGTGATGACGTGGCGCACGTCCTCCGCGTGCAGGCCAGCGCTGGGCTCGTCGATGAGGAACAGCGTCCCCTGCGCCTCACTCGCCAGCGCCCGCGCCAGCTTCAAACGCTGCGCTTCGCCCCCGGACAGCGTGGACAACGGCTGCCCCAGGGGCAGGTAGCCCAGCCCCAGCCGCGCCACCGGCCCCAGCGTGCGCTTCAGCGCCGCGTCGCCGCCGAAGTGCTGGAGCACCTCATCCACCGTCATCTCCAGCACCTGGGCCACGCTGAAGCCCTGGTGGCGGACGGCCAGCACCTCTTCCTTGAAGCGCCGGCCGCGGCACACCGCGCACAGCAGCGCCACGTCGGCGAGGAACTGCATCTCCACCGTCTCGTAGCCCTCGCCCGAGCAGGCCTCGCAACGGCCCTTGTCGACGTTGAAGGAGAAGTGCGCCGCCGTGAGGCCACGCACCTCCGCGTCGGGCTCGGAGGCGAAGCGCTCGCGCAGCCGGTCCCACGCCTTGGTGTACGTGGCCGCGTTGCCGCGCGAGGTGCGCCCCAGCGGGGATTGGTCCACCAGGGTGATGGCCTTCACCGCCTCCATGCCCTCCACCGCGTCCACCGCGCCGGGCGCCTCCACGTCCTTCACGCCCAGCCGCCGCGCCGGTGCCGGTACAGCACCTCGTCCATCAGCGTGCTCTTCCCCGAGCCGCTGGGCCCCGTCACCGCGCACAGCACGCCCAGGGGTACCTCCACCGTGAGGTCCTTCAGGTTGTGCTCGCGGGCCCCCGAATCACCAACGCCCCGGTGCGCGTGCGCGGCGTGCGCGGCACCTCGTCCACGCCGGCCAGCAGCCGCCCCGTGGGCAGGTCCTGCTTCTTCGCCAGCGCCTCCGGCGTGCCATCGAATACCAGCCGCCCGCCCTGCTTCCCGGCCCCGGGCCCCAGCTCCAGCACGCGGTGCGCCGAGCGGATGACCAGCGGGTCATGCTCGATGACCAGCGCGATGTTGCCCCGCTCCGCCAGCTCCGCGATGGCCTCCGTCAGCGGCGGCACGTCGCCCGGGTGCAGGCCCACGGTGGGCTCATCCAGCACGAAGAGCGCGCCGGTGAGGGACGTGCCCAGCGCGGCCGTCAGGGACACGCGCTGCGCCTCGCCGCCCGACAGCGTGCGCGCGGGGCGGTCCAGCGTGAGGTAGCCCAGGCCCACCCGCTGGAGGTAGCGCAGGCGGCCGGCCAGCTCACGCCGCGCCAGCTCCCCTGCCCCGTGGTGGTACGCAGCGCGTCCAGCCGCGCCAGCGCATCCGTCAGCTCCTGGTGGTGCCACGACGGCAAATCCAGCCCGCCCACGCGGTACGCACGCGCCTGGGCGTTGAGGCGTCCGCCGCCGCAGCTCTCGCACAACGTGTAGGCGCGATAGCGCGCCAGCAGCACGCGCACGTGCATCTTGTACGTGCGGCCCTCCATCCACCGGAACCACGCGCGCACGCCCGGATAGGCGCGGCCCTCGTCGTAGTCGCCCTCGCCCTCCAGCACCGACTCGCGCTGCTCGGGCGTCAGCAGGCCCCAGGGCTTGTCCCACGGAATCCCCCGCGCCTTGCACCAGCGCTGGAGCATGCCGCGCTCCCACGTGGTGGACTGGCCGGACCAGGGGCGGATGGCCCCCTGCGACAGGCTCAGCTCGGGGTTGGGAATCACCTTGCCCCAGTCGATGCCAATGGTGCGGCCGAACCCACGGCACGCGGCGCACGCGCCCACCGGCGACTGGTAGCTGAAGAGACCGGGCCGCGCGGCCTCGAACTCCCGCGCGCACCTGGGGCACACCAGCCCGCGCCGCAGCCGCTGGGGCACGCTCTGCCCCGGGACGAAGAGGTGCGCCTCGCCGTCCGCGCGGTTCCACGCGTCCTCCAGGGCCTGCGTCACGCGCGACAGCTGCGCGTTCGTCAGCTTCACCCGGTCCACCACCACGCGCGCGATTCCAGCCGGGTCGGTCGCCTCGGCGGGACGGAGCGACTCCAGCTCCTTCACCTCGCCCTGCACCATCAGCCGGTGGTAGCCGTCCTTCAGCAGCCGGGCCCGCGCGTCCAGGAAGGCCGCCGTGTCGGGGATGCGCAGCGGGAAGGTGAGGATGGCCTGCGCGTCCGGGTGCTCGCGGATGGCCGCGGCCGCCGCCACGCGCGCGTCCGTCCGCACCGCCTCCACGCCGCAGGTGCCGCAGACGGGCACGGCTTCGCGAGTGAAGAGCGCGGACAGGTACGGCTCCACGTCCGCCAGCGTGGCCACCGTGGAGCGCGAGCTCTTCACCGGCGCGCGCCGGTCCACGGCCACGCCCGCGGCCACGGGCTCCAGGGCATCCATGGGCGGCCGCTCCAGCCGCTCGAGGAACTGCCGGGCGTACGGGCTGAAGCTCTCCACGAAGCGCCGCTGCCCCTCGGCATACAGGGTGTCGAGCGCCAGGCTCGACTTCCCGGCGCCGGAGACGCCAGTGACACAGACGAACTCCCCTTCCGAGAGGTCGACCGACAGGTCCTTCAGGTTGTGCGTGCGCGCGCCAACGAGGTGAGTCTTGTGCATACGGGTGGCAGGTTTAACGACTGGACACTTCGCCGCCAATCACAACTGAGGGAGCACCTGTGGGAACTCGCCTCCCTGGCTGGCGATGAGGCGGACACCCGGAGCCCGGAGGCCCGCTCAGGCGCCCGTCCAGCGCACCCGCAGGGCGTACCCCGCGGTCTGCCGCTCCAGCACCTCCACCTGGGGCAACACCTTGGTGCGCAGCAGGACGCCTTCCACCACGCCGGCGACGAAGTCCGGCAGCGGGTCCGGGTCCACGACGCGGATGCGCCATTCCCCGCCTGCACCGGCTCCAGCAGCATCTTCATGTCCTCGCGCCCCGCCCGCAGATACGTGGGCAGTCGCGTCAGACACCGCTCCGTCCCCAACAGGGGCGCGGCGGTGGCGAAGATGCGACCCACCAGCGTCTGGGCGAACCCCTCCACATAGCGGTGCCCCAGGACGCGGTTGGCCGCCTCGGGCGGCTGCCCCACGCAGACATGGCGACGGGCCACTCCCAGCGCCGCCCGCCACACCGCCAGCGGGTAGTACTCCTGCGACGCCTCCATGTCGTAGCCAATGTCTCGCAAGGACTGGGCGAAGGGCCCCGTGGGCTTCAACGCATGGACGAAGAGCCCTTCGAAGTTCCGCCGAGGCACCTGCACCGGCAACGGTGGTGGCTTCCGCGGCTCAGTGGCCGTCTTGTCGTCAAAGCCCCGCCGTTCCATGAGTTCCCCCTGTCTCCACCGGTCCACCCCGGTCCTGAAGCCAGTGTATCAGCCCGGGCGCTTCGTCACCTGCACGCCACACCGGCACGGCACCCCGCTTTTACAACAGCAGACGTCGTGTAACGATGAGCGTTCGTCATCAAGAGGTGTCCCATGCGGGTCCTGATTGTCACCCAGGGGGGAGGGGCGGACCTGGCGCCAGTCGAGTCCTGGCTGCGTGAGCAGGGACACACGGTGGTCACCGTGACGCGCGAGGCGGAGGTGCCCGCCGCGTGGCGCAGCGGAACGTGCGCGCTGGTGATGGTAGATGCCCGGACGGACCCCTCCCGCGTCCCGCTGGTGCGCGCGCTGCGCAGCCTGCCCGGCGGCGAGGAATCCGTGTTGCTGCTCCTGGGCCACCGGGGCGCGCTGGGCGGACTGCGGCCCGTCCTGGAAGCCGGCGCCGATGATTTGCTCGCGTGGCCCGTGGACGAGGAGGAACTGGCGCTGCGGCTGGAGTTGGCCCGCCGCCGCTTCGTCCGGCGCGAGGGCCGCAAGGCGCTGCCCTTCGGAGATGACCTGAAGGAGACGCTGCTGGCCGTCAGCCCCGTGCCCACGGCCATCACCACCATCACCGAGGGGCGCGTGGTGGCGGCCAACGAAGCCTACTTCGAACTCTTCGGCTACACGCGCGAGGAGGTCATCGGGCGCACCACGGTGGAGCTGGCGTTGTGGGAGACGCCCATGGACCGCTCGCAAATCGTGGACAAGCTGCGGCGCCACGGCACGGTGCGCGGCGTGGACGCGCAGTACCGCACCCGCGAGGGCGAACTGCGGCACACGCTGCTCTTCATGGGCCTGGTCTCCTACGGCGGCACGCCCCACGTCATCGCCTTCTTCCCGGACATCACCCCGCTCAAGCGCGCCGAGGAGAGCCTGCGCCGCTCGGAGGTGAGCTTCCGCACCCTCATCGGCAGCCTGCCGGACCTGGTGGCCGTCTTCGACACCGACGCGCGCGTGCGCTACGCCAACCTCAAGGTCGCCACGGCCCTGGGCTACGAGAGCGTGAACGAGCTGCTGGGCAAGCACTTCTCCGACATCATCCCGAAGGAGGACTTCGCCAGCGCCAACGCGCGCATGCATGAAACCCTCCGCACCGGCCGCGCGGCGCTCCAGGAGCGGCGGCTGATCAAACGCGACGGCAGCGTGCTGCACGTGGAGTCCACCACCTTTCCCCTGCCCTTCGACGGCGAGGACTCCATCGTCTCCGTCTCCCATGACTTGACGGAGCGCTACCAGATGCAGGCGCGGCTGATGCTCGCGCAGCGCATGGCCTCCGTCGGCACACTGGCCGCGGGCGTGGCGCACGAAATCAACAACCCCCTGGCCTACCTCACCGCCAACCTGGCGTTCGCGCGCGAGGAGCTCGCCGGCGTGCTGCCCACCGGCACCCGGAACATGGAGCCCCGGCTGGCGGAGGCGGTGGCCAGCGCCCAGGCCGCGCTCGCCGAGGCGCAGCAGGGCGCCGACCGGGTGCGAAGCATCGTCCGGGACTTGAAGACGTTCAGCCGGGTGGACTCAGCGGAGAGCGAGGAAGTGGACGTCCGGCAGGTGCTGGAGTCCACGCTGAACCTGGCCACCACGGAGATTCGTCACCGCGCCCGCCTGGTGAAGCAGCTCGACGCGGTCCCCACCGTGGTCGGCAACGAGTCACGGCTGGGACAGGTGTTCCTCAACCTGCTGGTGAACGCCGCCCAGGCCATTCCCTCCGGGACGCCGGAGCGCCATGAAATCCGCGTCGTCACCCGCCTTTCGGGCAACGGCCTCGTCTGCGTGGAGGTGTCGGACACGGGCGCCGGTATCGCCAAGGAACACCTGCCGCGCCTGTTCGACCCCTTCTTCACCACCAAGGAGCCCGGGGTGGGCACCGGACTGGGCCTGTCCATCTGCCACAGCCTGGTGACGGCCCTGGGTGGCGAAATCCATGCGACGAGCGAGCCGGGCAAGGGCTCCACCTTCCAGGTGCTCCTGACCCCCTCCCAGCGGCTCGGGACGGAGCGCCCACCGCCCGCTCCGCCGCCCGCCCCCACGGAGAAGCGGGGCAGCGTGCTGGTGGTGGACGACGAGCCGCTCGTCTGCACGGCCCTGGGGCGTACGCTGCGTCCACACCACGACGTCACCCTCTTCACCCGGGCCCAGGAGGCCTTGGAGCGCATCGAGGCCGGCGAGCGCTTCGACGTCGTCTTCTGCGACCTGATGATGCCGGGCATGAGCGGGATGGACTTCTACTCCGCCCTCCAGGCCCGCCACCCCGAGCAGGCCCAGCGGGTCATCTTCCTCACCGGCGGCGCGGTGACGCCTCAGGCCCGCGCCTTCCTGGAGTCGGTGCCAAGCCCCCATCTGGAAAAACCGTTCGCTGGCAGGGAACTCCTCTCCCTGATCCAGGAACGGCTCGCGCACGCATAGCGAATTGTCAGCCTGTGGAAGATTTGGACAGGCCCCCCCACCCCCTGCCCCTATCCTCCCCACCGCCCCCGACCGTAGGGCAGGGAACCGTCCACAGGAGGCATGCGCAGAGTGTGCTTTCCGTGACTTTCCAGTGACACGCCGCGCCCAACCTACCGGAATCCCAGCGTTTTCTTGACGGCGGATTCGGGCGTGCGGGGCTGGTACGCGGGTTGCTGAGGCACTGACGCGCCGCACCGCGAGTCCACGCGGAGCGTGCGGTCGGGCGAGGTCCGGGACACCGGAGCCGTTCGGCGAAACCTCTCCTTCGGAGGCGCTCGGACGTGACGTCGTTGCGGCAGAAAGCGTTGAAGCTGGGTGCGCCGTGGCTGTGTGCCGTGGCGGTGGCGTCGAGCGGCGCCGCCGTGGCGGCTCCGCCGGCCAAGGCCCAGAGCGCGGCCACGAAGGGCACGACGGCCTTCTCCACGGAGACGGTGGTGGAGCGCGCGCGGGCGCTGGCGGCCAGGCCCTACCAGGCGCCGCCGAAGTCACTGCCGAAGGCGTACACGCAGCTCAACTACGACCAGTACCGCGACATCCGCTTCCGTCCGGAGCGCGCGCACTGGCGCGACGCGGGCCTGCCCTTCCAGGTGCAGTTCTTCCACCCGGGCTTCCTGTTCCAGTCCCCGGTGGTGATGAACGTCGTGGAGGCGGGCCGCTCGCAGCCGCTGCGCTTCTCCCAGGACCTCTTCAGCTACGGCAAGGTCGTCAACAAGGCGTCCCTGCCTCGCAGCGGCGTGGACGGCTTCGCGGGCCTGCGCTTCCACCACCCGCTCAACCGCCCGGACATCTTCGACGAGCTCGCGGTGTTCCAGGGCGCCAGCTACTTCCGCTCGCTGGGCCAGGGCAACCTCTACGGCCTCTCCGCGCGTGGCATCGCCATCGACACCGCGCAGCCGAGCCCCGAAGAGTTCCCGGAGTTTCGAGAGTTCTGGCTGGAGCGCCCGGCCTCTGGCGCGGGCCAGGTGGTGGTGCACGCGCTGATGGACGGCCCGAGCATCACCGGCGCGTACCGCTTCACCATCACCCCCGGCTCGAACACGGTGATGGAGGTGCAGGCCACCCTCTTCTCGCGCCGCACCATCGACAACCTGGGCGTGGCGCCGCTCACCAGCATGTACCTGTTCGGTGAGAACGACCGCGCGAAGTTCGACGACTTCCGGCCGGAGGTCCACGACTCGGACGGCCTCCTCGTCTGGACCCGGGACGGCGAGCAGCTGTGGCGCCCGCTGCAGAACCCGCGGCAGGTGCGCACCTCCAGCTTCCGCGCGGAGAACCCGCGCGCCTTCGGCCTGCTCCAGCGCGATACGGCCTTCCACAACTACGAGGACCTGGAGGCCCGCTACGAGCGCCGCCCCAGCGCGTGGGTGGAGCCCGTGGGCGAATGGGGCGCCGGCGCGGTGCGGCTGGTGGAGATTCCCACGCCGGACGAGACGCACGACAACATCGTCGCCTTCTGGGTGCCGGACGCGCCGCTCACCCCGGGCACGCCGCTGCGCGTGGCCTACCGCCTGCACTGGGGCGCCAGGTCGCCCTGGGAGAACACCGGCGGCGTCGTCACCTCGACGCGCATCACCTCCGCCATCACCCCGGGCATGCCCGTGGGCGAAGGCGTCACGCCGGCCACGCGCCGGTTCATCCTCGACTTCTCTCGCACCGCCCGCGCCGAGGACGGGCCGGTGGAAGCCGTCATCACCGCGGCCAAGGGCCAGGTGCTGCGCTCCACCATCCAGCGCCACGAACCTTCCGGGGGTTGGCGCACCACCTTCGAGCTGGAGCCCGAGGGCACCAGTGAACCCATCGAGCTGCGCGCGTTCCTGCGGCGCGGTTCCGAGACCCTCACCGAGACCTGGAGCTATCTATGGATTCCGTGACGACGCCGAACACCTGCCCCTCCGTGCCGACCGACTGGGTCCGCCCGGAGACGTGCGTGGCGCTCGACGCCTTCTTCCAGGGCTTCGGCTTCGAAGCCGCCGAGGACCTGGCCGCGCTGGCCGCCTGGGCGCTGGAGGGTGTCACCGCGTCCAACGTGAAGCCGCAGGCCGCCGTGGCCCTGGCCCGTGCCCGCATGGAGACGTGGCTGACGCGCGTGCTGGACATGGACGTGGTGGGCGAGGGCCGGCTGCTGACCCGTGGCCGCGCCGCCTTCGTCCTCAGTGACGGCGCGCGCTTCGGCGCCTCCGTGCTCACCCGGGACGCGGTGCCGCGCGAGCTGTACCGCGCCCTGCGCGCCGCGGTGCCGGTGCCGACGCCGGCGCAGGTTGCCACGCAGATGCCGGAGCAGCAGCTCGTGCTGTGGCCGCTGGGTGAGCGCCTGCGCCGCTGGCTGCGCGCCGGACAGCCGGACATGTCCGTCTCCCGCTGACGCAGCCTCCTGCTCCGGGAGATTCCTCGCGAGGTTCCGCCATGCACGCTCATTCGTTCTCACCGGAGAGCGCCGGCATCCGGCGCCTCTTCGTCCTGGGCCTTGCCGCCGTGTCCACCCTCGCGGGCACCTGGGAGATGCACCGCCTGCTGAGCGCGCGCGGCACCACCGTCCCCGAAGGCGTGCTGCTGGTGCTCTTCGCCCTGTGCTTCGGGTGGATTGCGCTGTCCTTCTGGACGGCGGTGGCGGGGTTCCTCCAGCTCGCCGTGAGCAAGCGGCTGCCCGGCCTGCGCTGGCCCACGGCGGAGGAGTCCGCCACGCGGCTCACCTCGCGCACGTCGGTGGTGATGCCGGTCCACAACGAGGACCCGGCCTCCGTCTTCGCCAACGTGCAGGCCACCTACGAGTCCGTGGAGGCCACCGGGCAGTTGGACGCCTTCGACTTCTACATCCTCAGCGACTCCACCCGCCCGGAGGCGTGGATCGCCGAGGAGCTCGCCTGGGCCGACCTGTGCCGCCGCGTGGGTGGCCAGGGACGCATCTTCTACCGGCGCCGCACGGACAACACCGGCAAGAAGGCCGGCAACCTCCAGGACTTCTGCGAGCGCTGGGGCCGGCACTACGACTTCACCATCGTGCTGGACGCCGACAGCCTGATGGACGGCCGCACGCTGGTGACGATGGCGCGGCTGATGGAGCTCAACCCGCGCGCGGGCATCCTCCAGGCGCCGCCGCTGAACGTGGGCCGCAGCACCCTCTTCGCCCGGCTGCAGCAGTTCGCCGGGCGCGTCTACGGCCCGGTGGTGGCCGCGGGCGCGGCGGCGTGGCAACTGGGCGAGTCCAACTACTGGGGCCACAACGCCATCATCCGCACGGAGGCCTTCATCCAGCACTGCGGCCTGCCGGTGCTCCCCGGCCAGCAGCCCTTCGGTGGCCACATCCTCAGCCACGACTTCGTGGAGGCCGCGCTGATGCGCCGCGCCGGCTACACCGTGTGGCTGGTGACGGAGCTGGGCGGCAGCTTCGAGCAGCCGCCCCCAGCCTGCTGGACTACGCGCAGAGAGACCGCCGCTGGTGCCAGGGCAACCTCCAGCACCTGAGCCTGGTGGCCGCGGGCGGCCTGCACCCCATCAGCCGGGGCCACTTCCTGATGGGCGTGATGTCCTACGCGGCGTCCCCGCTGTGGCTGCTGTTCCTGATGTCCGGGCTGATTGCCGGCCTCTACGACGGGTGGCTGTCCTTCTCCAACCCGCACCTGCTGGAGGACCTGGGCCCGGAGGCGCTGGCGTTCGACACCACGGGCGCCGTGCGGCTGTTCTCCGTGTCCATGGCCATGCTGTTCGCGCCCAAGTGCTTCGGGCTGCTGCTGGCGCTGGCCAGCGCCCAGGACTCGGCGCGCATGGGCGGCCGGGTGCGGCTGGTGCTGAGCGTGGCGCTGGAGAGCGTGCTCGCCACGCTGATGGCGCCGGTGATGATGCTGTTCCAGTCGCACTTCGTCTTCGGCACGCTGCTTGGCTACAAGGTGACGTGGTCCAGCCAGCAACGCGACGACGCCGACCTGCCCTGGGCCGAGGCGGCCCGGCGGCATGCCGTTCACACCACCGTGGGCGTGGTGCTGGCGGCGGTGGCGTTCTTCCTGTCGCCCGGGCTGCTGCTGTGGCTGTCGCCCGTCGTGGCCGGCCTGCTGCTGTCCATCCCCCTCTCCGTCTTCACGTCCCGCGCGTCGCTGGGCATCTGGCTGGAGCGGCGCGGGCTGCTCGTCATCCCCGAGGAGACGGAGCCGCCGCGCGTGTTGGAGCGGGCACAAGAGGTGGCCGAGGAGCACGCGCTGGAGCCGGTGAAGGACGCGGTGGACCACGTCATCTCCGATGCCAAGGCGCACGCGCTGCACCTGGCGCTGCTGGAGTCCCAGCCCTCGCCGGTCGCCGTGCCCATGGCCCTGGCATCCGCGCGGCGCAAGCTGCTGGGTGACAACGTGGAGCCGCTGTCCCCGCCGGAGAAGACGGCGGTGCTGATGGACGCGCACACGCTGACGGAAGCCCGCGAGCGCCGGCTGACGCTCGCGGTCTCCTGAGCACCAGCGGGACTACGCGAAGAGGCGGCTGAGCACGGCCACCATCTGCGCCACGTCGGTGGCGCAGGCCATCTCCCGGATGGAGTGCATGGACAGCATGGGGTTGCCCACGTCCACCGTGCGGATGCCGAGCTGGCCCGCGGAGATGGGGCCAATGGTGCTGCCACAGCCCAAATCCGTGCGGGTGACGAAGTGCTGCGGCGTCACGCCGGCCTCGCGGCACAGCGCCGTGAAGAAGGCCCACGACTCGCCATCCGTGGCGTAGGACTGATTCACATTCGACTTGATGACCGGGCCCGCGCCCATGTGCGGCTGGTGCTTGGGCTCGTGCAGGGACGGGTAGTTGGGATGGATGGCGTGCGCCATGTCCGCGCTCACCAGGAACGAGTGCGCGATGGCGCGGTGGAACGCGTCCGGCTTGCCGTCCGAGTGCGCCAGCGTCAGGCGCTCCAGCAGCGTGCGCAGGAAGGGTGACGCGGCGCCCTGCGCGCTGCGGCTGCCCACCTCTTCGTGGTCGAACAGGATGACGCCGCTGGTGGCCTCACGTGGCTCGCTGCTGGAGAGCAGCGCGGACAGGCTGGCGTGACAGCTGGCCAGGTTGTCCAGGCGCGGCGCGTGGAGGAACTCGCCATGCGCGCCCGAGCGGATGGACGGCTGCAAGTCATAGAGGCACAAGTCGTAGCCGAGGATGTCCCCCGCCTGCGCCTTCACGCCACCCTTGGCCAACTCCTCCAGCAGCAGCCCGTGCAGCTCCGCGACGCCCGCGCGCTCCAGGCCCAGCACCGGCACCATGTGCTCCTGCGCGTTCAGCTTGAGCCCGTCCGAGTTCACCCCGCGGTTGAGGTGAATGGCCAGGTTGGGCACGCGCAGCAGCGGTCGGCGGAAGTCCACCAGGTGCCGCTGGGGGCGGCCCTCCACCATCACCATGACGCGGCCGGCGAGCGACAAGTCCCGGTCCGTCCAGGTGTGCAGCAGCACCCCACCGTAGATTTCCACGCCAAGCTGCTGGTAGCCGTTCTTCGTCACCGCCGCGTTCGGCTTCACGCGCAGGTTGGGAGAGTCCGTGTGCGAGCCCACCAGCCGGAAGCCCGCCCGGTCCACGGGCTGGGTGCCGAGGTGGAACGCCGCGATGCTCGTGTCGCCGCGGGTGATGAACACGCGCGCGCCCGGCTCCAGCGTCCAGGGCTCGCGCTCGTCCAACTGGCGGTAGCCCGCCTGCGTCAGACGGCGGGCCGACTCGCGCACCGCGTGGTACGGCGTGGGCGAGGCGTCGATGTACTCGAGAAGGTCTCCAGCCAGGGCGTCGGTGTCGATGGGGCTCATAGGGCGCCCCAAGCTAACGCCGTCCGGCCCCACCGCCACTCCCGAAAGTCACCGGCCTACCGGGCGGACAGGCGTTTCGCTGGAGGCTGTGCGGGGAGAATGGTGGTCGCGGGCCGGGCCCCCGGGGCCGAGTCCAGGAAGGTGCCCAACAGGACCCAGCGGCGGGAGGTCTCCTCCTTCCCCTTCCGGGCCAGCAGCGGCGTCGTGTAGTGCCAGAAGGGCAGCCGGTACACAGTGATGCCGCCCACGGTGCTGACGGGGGCCATCTGCGTGAAGTGCCCGTCCTGGGCGTAGATGAGGTACTGGTGGTCCACCCCGGGCAGCGTGAGGCTGACGTGCATGTCCACGTAGCCGTCGCGGGCCTCGGGCTCCTCCGGGTGGTGGTCGTTGTGTGGCCCGGAGTAGTCCCCCGGCCCGTAGCACAGCGCCTGGATGCCCCACTTGCGCCGCAGCGCCCGGCCCGTCACCGCGGCGGCGAACCCAGCGAAGGTGTCCGAGCGCAGCATGTCCGTGAGCCCCACGGACTCCGCCGCGCGCCACGAGCGGGAGCGGCGGCTCTCCAGCAGCGCCGTGCTCACCCGCACCGTCTTGGGCAGCAGCTCCATGTAGTTCATCGTCTGCCCGGAGATGGAGTCCGCTGGAATCGGGTCCTCCATGGGCACCATCGTCTCGCGCATCGCCGCGTCCAACGCATCGCGGCATGCGGCGGCACGGCGTGGGTCGATGACACCTTGCAGTGACACGAAGGGACGCGCCGGGTCGAGCAGCGCGCCCACCACGTCACGCTCCTTGCCGTCGAGGATGCGGCGACCCCGGGGGGTCAGCCAGTCTGCGAACTCTTTGGGAAAGGCCTTCATCACGGTGGAACATAGCGCCCCACGCAACCTTTACAGCTGTCTTGTGATAATCACCGACAAGCTGATTTTTCTCGGAGCCCCCAGGCCATGTCCCGCATCGACAGCCGCCCCCGCGTCATCTCGACCCCCACCACCGCGCCTGCGCGGGCCCAGCAGGCGGCCAACGTGGCCCGGGCCACCGCCGTGGGTCACACGCAGGTGAACTCCTTCGAGGGCGCGGCCCGGGCCCGTCCGGCCGCGGCGGCCCAGCCGATTCCCGGTGCGTGGCGCGGCGGTCCGGACACCGAGGTGGGCAAGGCGGTGCAGTCCATCGTCTCGCGGCTCCAGTCGAACCCGGACGCGAACAACATCACCATCAAGGGTGACACCGCGGCCAGCCTGTTCAGCCGGGCCATCCTCGACAGCAAGCACGTGACGAACGAGCAGCTCATCGCCATGGCGAACGTGTCGCTGGACCAGCTCGCCAGCGACGAGAAGACCAAGGCGAAGGTCTACAAGAAGGTCCCGAACGTGCGCGACCTGCCGGTGCACAAGTTCACGGTGGCGATGATGTCCGCCGCGACGGGCATCGACCCGCAGAAGCTGTCCGAGGCCGTGCCGGACCTGGGCCTGACGGGCGCCCCCAACACGCCGCTGCTCTACGCGGCCAAGGGCGAAGGCATGCAGCGCTCCACCGCGCTGCACGACTTCACCGACTACCTGCGCGGCGCGGGCATCAAGGGCCTGAACAAGGCGGTGTGGGGCGTGGAGAACCGCGTCCTCTCCGCCATCGTCTCCGCCGTGGGCGGCGGCCGGTACTGAGCACCGCCACTGCGTCGCGGTGAGCACCGGGGCCGGGTTCTCCTTCGCGGAGGCCCGGCCCTTCGCCTTTCAAGCGCGCCCTGCCCCACGGCCAGGCTCGCGCGGCCGGGCCGCATCGAAGCGCTCCGCCAGAGCCGTGTGGGCAATGCCCGGCAGCGGGCGCGTCCCAACCTTCAGCCGCTTCGCCCCGTTTCCTCTTGGATGCGCTGCCGGGCCGCCTCCAGCCGCTTCGCGCGCACCTTGCCAGCGACGCCCAGCAGCACGCGGTCCCGAGCCCAGCGCTCTCGTGTGATGGCATCCGTGGCGGCCCAGAGGGGTTCGCACCGCTCCAGCACCGCGCGCTTGGTGAGCGCCAGCGCTCCGCCCAGGGCCACGTGCGTGGACGCCGCCGTCGGGTCCGACTGGGACAGGCCCCGCATCAGCACCGCCAGGGCGGACAGCTCCTCGCGCACGTCGTCCGGCCAGCCGCTGCGGCGCCCGACCTGGAGCAGCCAGCCCAGCATCGCGAGCTGGACGTGGCAGTCCTCCACGGTGCGGAAGGGCTTGAGGTAGCGCGCGTAGCCGTCTCCCGGAAGCACGTCCTCCGAGGCGACCGCCACGTCCTCCAGGGACAGCTCCGCGTGGGGAACCTCGGGGATGAAGGGCAGCTCCGGGAGCGCGCTCAGCCGCACACCGGGCCGCTTCGCGTCCACCGCCACCATGCGCAGGCGGTTGCGGCCCTGGGCGTCCTGCCCCTCCGACGCCACCACCAGCAGCAGCTCCGCGCGCGTGCCCAGGGTGACGAACGTCTTGGTGCCTGACAGGCGTGGGCCCGCGCCGGTATCCGTCAGCCGCGTCTCGATGGCATTGGGATGCGCGCCCCCGGCTCCGTGGCACAGAGCGCGATGGTCCGCTCCGCCGGGAGCTCCGGAAACAGGCGCCGGTGCGCGGCGTGGTAGCCAGAAGCGAAGGCGAACCCCAACCGGTCGGCGACAAAGCCCCCGGCCAGCGCCAGGTCCGCGGGCGAGGAGAAGCGGGAGGACAGCCCCAGGTGCTGGCGCCACCAGGCGTCGACTGAATCGAGGACCTGGGGCTCGGCGGGTGCGGTGAGCAGGAAATGGAGGACGTCGTTCACGGGGGGAGTCTATTGGCGACCCTCGCCGGCGCGTCCACCCGTTCTTGCATGAAGGGTCGAGCAGCCACCGCTGCCCTCCCCCCCAGGACTTCTCAGGGCTGTCTTACTGGCTCTGGGTATTCTGAACCACGCGGCAGCTGCGCCTACTGCACAGCAGGATGTAGCTGGCCTGCTGGTCACAGCCTCTCGCGCCAAACGTGTCACGATTCAGCCGCTGGGTTGATATCGAGTCCTGCTCACATTTCAGGTCGAAGGCCGCCTGACGAAGAAGGAGCTCCTGGATGTCGACCCCATGAGGCTCAGGGCAATACCCAAAGGCGTTGCAGCCCACCTCGTAGCGCCGAAGCTTCTGACAGCCTTCCGCATAGTACGCGCCCGACTCGTTCGGAGCCCCGGCGTAATCATAGACAGGATTGACTGCCAGGTCTTTCTCCGGACAGGCCATGTCCTGCGCAGCCTTCCCTCGGATGGCACTCAGAGCGCCGCTCCCACATCCGGATGACATCAACGCCACAACGAAAGCGAGTACGACGGCCCGCATGCAATTGGCTCCGTTTATGAAGCTCGGAAAATGTTTCGGCAGAGAACGCAAAAGACCACGAGCGCACTGTCAATGCGCAGCCCCATACGTGCCCAGCACCATCACGGCACGCACAGCCGGCACTGCGGCGCCCTCCTTGGGAGGGCGCCGGAGCCTGCGCGCAGCTCAGCTCGCGCGCTTACGGCTGGGCGACTTCGCCCGCCGCTGGGAGGACTTGCGGGTACCGGCGGATGACTTCTTCCCCGCCGCCTTCTTGGCCCCCGCGCCCTTGTTGCCCCGGGACTTCGACACAGACTTCTTTCTCGACGTCGACGAGGTCTTCGCCTTCTTGGCCGACGTCTTCCGGGCCGGCGCCTTCTTCGCCGGGGCCAGGATGGTGCCCCGGCAATTGGGCGCGCCGCAGCGGCAGACGTAGAGCGCCTCGGCTTCGGGCCCCATGTCCTCGGTGCGCTCGTAGCCGTAGTCGTACACCAGCTCCTCACCGGGCTCGATGGAGGTGAGCGCGTAGATGTAGATGTGGCCCTTTTCGATGAGGGCTTCACAGTTGGGCGCGCACGAGTGGTTGATGTAGCGCGCCTCGTTGTGAATCGTCCCCGCGTCCAGCACCGTCCTCTTGTCGAGGTTGAACAGGAACGTGTGGTGCCGCGCCATCGATTCGTCGTCGTAGCGGACGTCCGCCTCCGCCTGCGTGATGCGCTCACCGAGGTACTCGATGATGCGCGTGCCCTTGCGGATGCGGCGGATGGCGAAGGCACCCTGGCCCTGGATGGAGGACGGGTGCAGCTCGAAGGGAAGCGGCTTCGTTGAAGGAATGAAGTTGGGTGAGGTCATTCTGTTGTGAGCGCCCCAGGTGTTGATGTCGGCCAGGACGCTCCGGCTGCGGCGGTGTAGCGTGCACCAGTCCGACTTCCGATGAAAGGCGAACGATGATGCGGTGGTGGCTCGTCCTGGGTGCCGTGAACGCTTTCCTCTCCGTCAGCGCGGGGGCCTTCGGCGCGCATGCCCTGAAGAGCCGGCTGCCCCAGGACCTCCAGGTCATCTTCGAGACGGGGGCGCGGTACCACATGTACCACGCGCTGGGCCTGCTGGCCGTGGGCCTGCTGGGACACTTCCGCCCCTCGTCCCTGCTCAACGGCGCCGGCTGGGCGATGCTGGTGGGCATCGTCCTGTTCTCTGGCAGCCTCTACGCGCTCGCCCTCTCCGGCGTGCGCGTGCTGGGAGCCATCACCCCGCTGGGGGGCCTGGGCTTCCTCGCCGGCTGGCTCCTGTTCGCGGTGGCCGCCTGGCGCACCACGAACTGAGCCCCGCTCACTCCCTCCAGGACGGGGGGAGTGGGTAGTACCGGTCGAGGTCGTCGTGGTTGACGAAGCCACACGCCTCCCGCTGCACCATGAAGCACCAGCGCTGGTGCTCGGCTTCCTTGCGCAGGGCCTGGTGGCGGGCAATCTGCGCGCGCCGGTCGGCGGTCCGGAGGGACCGCAGTTGACGTTCGACCTCGGACAGCTCCCGCAGCGTCTCCTCCAGCTTCACTTCCAATTTCCGGAGCGAGGAGGCCTTCTCCGTCTGGAACTCGGCCTCTAGCGCCTGCAGTGCGTTCGAGCGGTCTTGGAAAGCCATGCCCGTCGAATTAACACCCAGGCCTTCCCGCCGCCCGAGCTTGCTCGCTCCCCTGCCTATGCGCGCCTTCCTCTTCGTCTCGCTGTTCGCCACCACCGTGGCGACCGCTGCCGAACCGACGCACACCGCCCCACCAGCGTCCTATCTGTTGCGTCCCGACCGCGTCTTCGACGGTGTCACCGCCAGGCCGCACACGGGCTGGGTCGTCCTGGTGACGGGCGGCCGCATCGCCGCCGCGGGTCCGGAAGCCAGGGTGAAGGTCCCCCAGGGCACCACGTCCGTTGACTTGAGCGGCACCACGCTGCTGCCCGGCCTCATCGAGGGCCACTCCCACCTGCTCCTCCATCCGTACAACGAGGCGTCCTGGAACGACCAGGTGCTGAAGGAGTCGCTGGCGCTGCGGGTGGCCCGCGCCACCAACCACGCCCGCGCCACGCTGGCGGCGGGCTTCACCACCGCCAGGGACCTGGGCACCGAGGGCGCGGCCGACGCGGACGTCGGCCTCAAGCAGGCCATCCACCAGGGCATCATCCCCGGCCCGCGCCTGCTGGTGGCCACGCGCGCCATCGTCGCCACTGGCAGCTATGGCCCCAAGGGCTTCGCCTCGGAGTGGCACGTCCCCCAGGGCGCGGAAGAGGCGGACGGCGTGGAGACCCTCACCCGGGTGGTGCGCGCACAAATCGGCCAGGGCGCGGACTGGGTGAAGGTGTACGGCGACTACCGCTGGGGCCCCAACCAGGAAGCCCGCCCCACCTTCTCCCTGGAGGAACTGAAGCGCATCGTCGACACGGCCCGAAGCAGTGGCCGCCCGGTGTCCGTCCATGCGAGCACGCCGGAGGGCATCCGCCGCGCGGTGCTGGCCGGCGCGGAGAGCATCGAGCACGGGGACGAAGGCACCGCCGAGGTGTTCCGCCTCATGGCCCAGCGGGGCGTCTACCTCTGCCCCACCCTGGCCGCCAGCGAAGCGATGTTTGAACACCGCGGCTACAAGCGCGGCGTGGACCCGGAGCCCGCCCACCTCCAACAGAAGCGCGCCACCTTCCGCGCGGCCCTCAACGCCGGCGTCCCCATGTGCGCGGGTGGAGACTCCGGCGTCTTCCCCCACGGGGAGAATGCGCGTGAGTTGGAGCTGATGGTGGCCTACGGCATGACGCCCGCGCAGGCGCTCCAGGCCGCCACCTCCAACAACGCGGCGATGCTCCACCGCGAGGACCAGCTGGGCCAGGTGAAGGCGGGGCTGCTCGCGGACCTGGTGGCGGTGGAGGGCGACCCGACGAAGGACATCACCACCCTGCGCAAGGTGCGCTGGGTGATGAAGGGCGGCACCGTCGCCGTGGAGCGTCGCTGAGGCGTTACGGCTTCCAGGCCGAGGACCACACGCCCTGCTTGCCCGTCACCGGGTCCGCCCCGGGCAGGGGCACCTGGGCAATCCGCCGGACGGAGGTGTCGTGCGTCGCCTTCTCCGGGCGCTGCAAATCGTAGTCGCCCGTCCCCTCCGGGTAGCCGCCCACCACCAGGAAGTCCCCGCTGGCCTCCAACCGGCGGTGGCCCGTGCCCGCGGGGAGCACCAGCACATCGCCGGCGTGGACGGTGACCTCCTGCCCGGACTCGCCGCCCAGCTTCAGCCGCGCGGTGCCAGAAGCTACGCCCAGCACCTCGTGCGCATTGGAGTGATAGTGGTGGAAGTCATAGACGGTGTACCGCCAGCGCGCCGGCCAGCCATTCGCGGTGAACAGCTTCTCCAGCGCGCTCGCCTTGTCCCCTTCCAGCGTCACGCCGCGATAGACGAGCGTGGGCAAGCGGCTGTTCGGCGTCATCCCGTCATCCTTGAACAGCAGCCGCTCAGGTGATGCCGCCTGCTGCACCTTCGACGTGGACGGTTGGAGTGTCGTCTGTGTCATGCCCGGAGCTCCCAGCAGGAAGGTGGTGGCCAGGGCGCCGCGAAGCAACCGGCGCTGCAGTCGCGTCATCGCCTCACTCCTGGGTGGGGGCCGCGGTGGGCCCCGGCACCTGCTTG
Organism: Myxococcus sp. MxC21-1; assembly: GCF_032612255.1. NCBI lineage: Bacteria > Pseudomonadati > Myxococcota > Myxococcia > Myxococcales > Myxococcaceae > Myxococcus > Myxococcus sp. MxC21-1. The sequence continues at coordinate 2,656,846 of NZ_CP123278.1, read as the reverse complement.
CCTCGGTGCCACACCGACTCGATGCGGGAGAGGTCGTCGATGTTCGTCGAAGGGTTCCCCTGCACCACCACCAGGTCCGCCCGCCGCCCGGCTTCGATGACGCCCCGGTCCTTCAACCCCAGCAACTCCGCCGCGTTCGCCGTGGCCATCTGGATGGCCTGCAACGGCGTGAGGCCCGCCTCCGTGAGCAGCTTCAGCTCGCGGTGCTCGGCGAAACCCGGGATGCGCACGGGCGTGGCGCCGGAGTCCGTGCCGAAGCCAATCCGGACGCCCGCGTCGTGGAGCGTCTTCACGTTCTTCAGGTTGATGGTCAGCGCCTGCTTGTTCACCGGCGCTGTCTTCCCATCCTCCAGCACGCTGGCGCGCCACGCCGGGTCATCCAACTGGCGCGCCAGGTCGGGTGACAGCGCGCGGCGGAAGAAGGGGTCGGCCATCCACGCCGGTCCCTCGGCGTAGATGTAGAACGACTCATTGAGGCCCAACGTGGGGATGTACCAGGTGCCCCGCGCCTTCATCGCGTCCACGAGCTCCGCGTCCACCTCCCTGTCGCGAACGCCGTGCGCGAGCACATCCACCCCTGCCGCGACCAGGCGCTTGGCGTCCTCCAGGTCATGGATGTGCGCGGCGACCCGCAGTCCCTGCCGGTGCGCCTCGTCAATCACCGCCGTGTAGACCTCCGGCGTCATCTTGTTCTTCACCGTTCCGCCGAAGTCATCCACCCAGACCTTCACGAACGCCGGGTGGCGGGACGCCGTCTCGCGCACGTCCTGGCGCGCCTCGTCGGGCGTCGCGGGGCGATAGAGCTGATGCTCGACGACCTTCATCGGCGGCGCCCCTTCCGGCACGCCGATGCCCTGGTCCCCGCTGAGGATGGAGGCGCCCGGCAGCGTGCCTTGCTCGACCTCCTTCTGGAGTTCGTAGACGAGCGGCGTGTTGAGGCCCAGCGACGTCACCGTCGTCACGCCGTAGGACTCCCACTGCGTGAGCTGCCGCGCGATGTTGTCGCGCTGGTAGTTCTGCCCGCCCGAATCCGTGCCTCGCGTCATTCCCAGGTGGGAGTGGTTGGAGATGAGACCGGGAAGCACCGTCCGTCCCGGCAGCTCGATGACCGTGGCCGAGGCGGGCACTTCCACTTCATCCACCGGCCCCACGCGCTGAAGCGTCGCGCCCTGGATGACGACGGCGGCGTTCTCCAGCGGCGCACCGCCGCGCCCGTCGATGACCCGCACGCCCCGCAGCACCGTCACCTTCTCCGAATCCTCGCTGCGCAGCCCTTGTCGGCCCTGGCAGGCCAGCAGTCCCGTCGTCAGGGCACCGGCCAGGAGGAGCCGGCCCCAGGCATGGCGGAGTGGATGCTTCATGCGTGTCACCTCGGAAGCGTGGAGCGCGGGCCCTCGCCCCGAAAGCCCGCTCGTACACCGGCAACATGTTCGCGCCGCCACCACCTCGCACCCCGAATTCGGCCTCGCCGCCTCCACTCCTGGGAATGGAAGGGACAATCCCTCCTTCCCACGGAGGGCGGGGGGCCTACGGACGCGACACCGGCTCCGCCTTCACCTGGGTGAAGAGCCGCTCCACGTCCGCCCGGTAACACAGGTCCGTCCCCTGGGTGAGCAGCGCGGCCGTCCCGGAGGCGATGCCCCAGCGCAGCGCGTCCTCAGTGGACTGCCCCCGCGCGAGCGCAAGTGTCATCCCCGCGACAAAGCTGTCCCCCGCCCCCACCGAGCTGTACGTCCGCACCGGGGGCGGCGTCGCCCGGAACTGGGCGGTGCGCGTCGTCACCAGCGCGCCGTCCGCGCCCATGGACACCGCCAGCACTTCGGCGCGGCCCTGGGCCACCAGCTCGCGCGCCGCGGCGGCCTGGGTGGCGAAGTCTTCCACCGACGCGCCGCTCAAGTCCCTCAGCTCGCGGCGGTTGGGCTTGGCCATGAACACGCCCTCTTCCAGCGCGGCCCGCAGCGGCGGACCGTTGGTGTCCACCACCACGCGCACGGCCAGGCGCTTCCCCAGCCGGGCCACACGGGCATAGAAGTCCTCCGGTACGCCGGGCGCCGGCTGCCGCTGGCGACGATGAAGGCCGCACCCACGGCCACGTCCTCCAGTGCGTTGAGGCAGCGCTGCCACTCGCGCTCGGACAGCGTGGGCCCCGGCAGGATGAAGCGGTACTCACGCGCGCCCGTGCCTTCCGCCACCGTGAAGCTCTCCCGGGTGGCGTCCTGCAACGGCACGGAGCGGCGCAGCAGGCCCTTTTCCTCCAGGAGCTCCTCCAGTTGGCTCCCGGTGGCCCCGCCCCGCGTGTAGACGGCGATGGCCTCACCGCCCAGCTCACGCACCACGCGCGCCACGTTGATGCCGCCCCCACCCGGGTCCCTGCGCACGGGGCCACAGCGCAGCTTGTGCTCCGGCGTGACTTCCGGCACGGACGTGGCCACGTCGATGGTCGGGTTGAGCGTCAGGGTGACGATGTGCGGCATCGCGAAGGGCCTCCTGGGTTGCATCGGCGCGAAAGGGCCGAGCCTGCCCCACCCCGCGCACATTCGCCAGCCATCCGAGCGCCCGCGCCGCTCCGTCCCACGGGCAACACCCCACCCCGTGCATGGGGCCCTGGGGGGTTGCCTTCCCAGGTAGGCTCGCGAAGATGCGCGCCCATGACACCGCTCCGTCGCCCTTCGCGAGATGAGCTGGACGCAGCCACCGGTCGCACCATGCCGGACGTCATCGCTCCCCGGCTGCGCGTGCTCTTCTGCGGCATCAACCCCAGCCTCTACTCCGCGGTGGTGGGCTATCACTTCGCGCGGCCCGGCAATCGCTTCTGGCCCACGCTGCATGCCGCGGGCATCACCCCGCACACCTTCCAACCCACGGAGCAGGAGTCCTTGCTCGCGCTGGGCTACGGCATCACCAACGTGGTGGACCGCGCCACCGCCACCGCGGACCTGCTGAACCCCGCCGAGCTGGCCCGGGGCGCGAAGGCGCTGGAAGCCAAGGTGGCGCGCTATCAGCCCCGCTTCCTCGCGGTGCTGGGCGTGAGCGCCTACCGCATCGCCTTTGGCCGTCCCAAGGCCGCGCTGGGCGCGCAACCGGAGCGACTGGGCGACACGCGCTTGTGGGTGCTGCCCAATCCCAGCGGGCTCAACGCGCACTACCAACTCGACGCGCTGGGCCGCCTTTTCGGCGAGCTGCGACGCGCCGTGGAGCAGGGCTGACGACTCCCGGTGCGAGTTCGCGGTGCCTCGCGCACCGTGCCTTGACCCACGGGTGCTCCCGCATGCAACGCTGCCCGCCAGGTTCCCCCGGACCTGCATCGCAACAGGCGCCCCCACCTGGAGCAGACCCCATGGCCTCGAAGGCATTCGCAGCAATCATGAACGTATCGCAGCTACTCCTGGAGCGCGGCTTCGAGACCGCGACAGTCTCGGAGGCCCTGGGCCAGGTGGGCGTCGCGCTCGACGTCGACCGCGTCTACATCTTCGAGAACGCCACCAGCCCCACGGGCGAGCTGCTGTGCAACCAGCGCTACGAGTGGACCGCGTCCGCGGCCTCCGCGCAGCTGGACAACCCCGAGCTCCAGAACGTCCCCTACGCGGAGGTCATGCCCTCCTGGGTCGCGCCGCTGTCGTCGGGCAAGGCCGTCCAGGGACCGCCCCGTGCCTTCCCGTCGCCCGCTCGGGAGCTGCTGGAGGCCCAGGACATCCGGTCGCTGCTGGTCTGCCCCATCACCGTGGGCGGCGAGTGGTGGGGCTTCGTGGGCTTCGACGACTGCCGGACGGAGCGCAAGTGGCCGCCGACGGAGGTCTCCGTGCTCCAGGCCCTGTCCAACGCGCTCGCGGGCTCGCTCCGCCATGCGCGGCTGCGCAGCATGCTCTCCGGCGTGCAGTCCCAGCTGCGCACCATCATCCAGCGCTGCGAGACGACGGCGTCCTGACGCGAGCGGCGTCCGCGAGGCCTCAGCGAAGAATGCCGGCCTCGCGGGCGAACCCGGCCACCACGGGCGCCACGTGCTCGAAGGCGGCGGCGTTGCAGGCCAGCAGGCCGCGGCGGTTCTGGAGCTCCGAACCGTCATAGGCGTACGGCGTCCCGCCCAGGTCCGTGAGGATGCCGCCCGCCGCGCGCAGCACCGCTTCGGGCGCGCAGTTGTCCCAGCGATAGCTCTTGTCGCTGACGTGCAGGTAGAGGTCGCAGGCGGCCTCCGCCAGCAGACCGCACTTGAGGCCCACGGAGCCACACGCCTGCTCGTGCGTGATGCCCAGCCGCTGGGCCACCGCGTCCGTCAGGCGCGAGCGGTGTGAGCGGGACACCACCAGCCGCAGCGCGGACGGCTCCGCCGTGTCCGACACCCGCAGGGCGCGGCGCCCCTCGCGTCCTCCACGAAGCCGCCCTGCCCCACCACGCCCCAGTACAGCGTGTCTCCAACGGGCCGGTACACGACGCCCAGCGTGGCCATCCCCGCGATGGCGAGCCCGATATGGATGGCGAACTCGCCGTTGCGGTTGACGAACTCCTGCGTGCCGTCCATGGGGTCCACGAACCAGCAGCGCTCGAAGCGGCTCGCGCCGGAGGTGTTGTCGGACTCCTCGGCCACGACCCCGTCGGAAGGGAATGCGTCGCGCAGCGCTTCCACGATGAAGGCGTTGGCGCGCTCGTCGGCCTCGGTGACGGGCCCCATGCCGCCCGCCTTGTCATGGACGGCGAAGGGCGTGGCGTAGACCTCCAGGAGGATGGCTCCCGCCTGGCGGGCTACGCGGCGGGCGATGTCGAGTTCGGTGTCGAGCGGATGCATGCAGTGGCCGAAGTCTGCCCCTCCGTCCTCCTCCAGTCACGGCTCAGCGAGCCTCCGGGGGAAGGTCGACGACGAAGGTGGCGCCCTTCCCCGGCTGGCTTTCGACGCGAATCGTCCCGCCGTGCGCTTCCACGAGCCGCCGGGTGATGAAGAGCCCCAGCCCCAGGCCTCCGTAGTTGCGGGACGCGGCGCGCTCGAAGCGGTCGAAGATGCGCGGCTGCGCCTCCAGGGGAATGCCCACGCCATGGTCCTGGATGCGGATGCGGGCCCCCTCCCCGACGCGTGACACCTCCATGCGGATGGGCTTGCCGGCGCCGTACTTCATCGCGTTGGTCAGCAGGTTGATCATTACCTGCTCCATCCGGAGCCGGTCCCATCGCCCCAGGACCGGCGTGGGCGCCACCAGCTCGAACACGCAGCCCGCCCGGCCCATCTGTCCCCGCAGGTGGCCCGTGACGTCCCGGGCCACCGCCACCAGGTCCATGTCCTCGCGCCGCAGGTCCACCTGGCGCTCGTTGACGCGCGACACGTCCAGCAGATGCTCCACCAGGTGCGACAGACGCCGGAGCTGATCCCCGAAGACATCCAGCAGGGCGGCCACCTTCTCCACGGGAAGCTGGCCGGACTCCTGCCGAGACAGGGTCCGCGTCAGTTGCTGCACACGCAGCTTCATGGAGGTGACGGGCGTCTTCAGCTCATGCGAGGCAATCGACAGGAACTCGTCGCGAGCGCGGATGGACTCCTGGGCCTTGCGATAGAGCTCGGCGTTCTCGATGGCGAAGGCCGCGCGCTGCCCCAGCTCCTCGGCCAGTGAGCGCTCGCGTGGGCCATACGGACGCCCCGGATGCGCCGCGACAACGGACAGCACGCCCAGGATGGGGCCCCGCGCTCGCAGCGGGACATTCAGTGATGCCCGAGCGCTCAGTGCCCTCACCGCGCTCCACCGTTCGTCTCGGAGCCCATCCGGGTCCAGCAGGCCCAGGGCATCCGGGGACGACTCCGAATGCCCCGTCTCCAGCACCCCATAGGGACCATCCCGCGGACCGGAGACGGGGGGATGGGCCTGGAGGAACTCGCGAACGGTGCGGCCCCCTTCGGGCGAACTGGCGGCGACGGCCACGGGGCGCAGCGCCGCGTCCTTGCCCAACAGGGAGACGACGCACAGCTCCCCCAGGGTGGGGACGGACAGCTCCGCCACGCGCTGGAGCGTGGTCTCCGAGTCGAGCGACGTCACCAGCGCCTGGCTGGCCTCCGACAGGAAGCGCTGCCCCAGCTCCATCTGCTTGAGCTCGGTGACGTCGGTGGAGATACCGCACAGCGCATAGAGCGTGCCCGAGGAATCGATGAGCGGGAACTTCTGCGTGAGGTGGGTGTGGACGCCGTCTTCCAGGGGGATGCACTCCTCCCGCTGGACGAGCTCCCCGGTGGTGAAGACGGCCTGACTCGTCTCACGGAAGCGCGCCGCCTGCGGCCCGGGGAAGATGTCCGACGTGGACTTCCCAGCGACCTCCTGCAGCGTGCGGTGGAAGAGCCGCTCCCACTCGCGGTTCACGAAGATGTAGCGCTCCTGCCGGTCGAGGATGAAGAACACGGCGTTGGCGTTGTCCAGGATGGCGCGCAGCCGCTTCTCGCTCTCGGCGAGCGCGTCCTCGGCGCGCTTGCGCTCCGTCACGTCGGTCAGCACCGCCAGCGACCGAACCATCTGGCCCGACGCGTCCCGCTCCGAGATGGCGGAGAGGAGGACGTCGAGCACCTCGCCGTTCTTCTTCAGAATCTGGTACGGCACGTCCTTGCAGACGCCCGTCTTGAAGAACACGGGCAGGACGTGCTCGGTCGCATACCGGCGAGACTCCGGCGTGAAGAAGTCCACGGAGTGACGGCCCAGGACCTCCTCGCGCGAATAGCCCAGGGTGCGCAGCCAGAACTCGCTGACGCTGACCAGCCGGCCCTCCGCGTCGATGGAGTGCATCATCGCAGGCGTGTACCTGTAGAGGCTCCGGAACTTCTCTTCCTCCGCGCGAAGCGCTGCCTCCGTCTGCTTGATGGCGGTGATGTCCCGGAACACGGACGCCGCGCCGTATACGTCTCCCGTCGAGTCGGTGAGCACGCGCGCGCCCACCTGCAGCCAGAGGCCCTTGGGGTGGCGGGCGTTGCGTACGTAGACCTCCGCCTGGTCCACCGCCTCGCCATGCAGCAGGGCACGGCTGAGCGGCAGCGTCTCGACGGGATAGGGCGTCACGGTGTCGGGGAGGTAGAGCCCGAAGTACTTCGACCACTGGGACACCGGCATCTCCGGCGGGGGCAGCGCGCCGAAGATCTGCTGGGCCATGGGGTTGAGGAGGACGAACCGGCCGTGCCGGTCGACCACCGTCACGCCATCTCCCATGCTGAGGAAGACCGCCTCCAGGATGCCGAGCGGGATGCCGCCCTCGCCGTCCGCGAAGGCATGCCCGCCGGGACGCGTGCCATCGTCCCGGGCGAGCGGAGCCGACATCCAGGTGCTGTCTTCCAGGTGGTCCATGGGAGGGGCGCGTCCAACGCAAGGAGGCAACGAGGCGCCCTCCCCGTTGGCGTGCCTCCCGTCCACCAACGACTCCTGGACGCCCTTCCTCGTCAACAATGTTGTCTCGTGGCCACGCCGCCAAGCCGTGCATTCCAACGAGGCCATCGCTCGGTGAAGAAGCCCGTTATAGGAAGGGGCCATGCCTTCGCCAGGAGCCGCCATGCCCGTCACCCTCCGTCCCGCCAAGCCCTCGGATGAGCCCGCCCTGGGGCGCATGGGCGCGGCGCTCGCCCGGCAACACCACGCCTTCGACACCGCGCGCTTCATGCTCCCAGACGACGTGGAGTCGGGCTACCGCGGGTGGCTGGGCCGCGAGGCCAGGAAGCCCGACGCGGTCGTCCTGGTGGCGGAGCTGGACGGCGAGGTCGTGGGCTACGCCTACGGCCGCGTGGAAGGCATGGACTGGAATGCCCTGCTGGACCGCAGCGGCGGCTTCCATGACATCTGGGTGGACGAGAAGGCCCGTGGCGCGGGCGTGGGCGTCCTGCTCGCGGAGGAGATGATGAAGCGCCTGACGGCCCTGGGGGTGCCGCGCGTCGTCCTCCACACCGCCGCGCAGAACGCGACCGCGCAGCGCCTGTTCGCGAAGCTGGGGTGGCGCCCCACCATGGTGGAGATGACGCGCGAGGCGCCCCCTCGTGACGCTATTGAATGATTCGCCGCATCGTCGGGGGATGGGCCACCGCGGCCTTCTCGCTCGGCGTCAGACGCATGGACTTCAGCGACGGTGCCTGGGACGGTGGCAGGCCCTGCGCCAGTCCGAAGACGAAGCTGAAATCCGACGCGATGCCCGTCTTGCCAGCGAGCGTCGCGTTCCGGTGACAGACGATGCAGTTGCTCGCCTGGGGCCCCTGGCCGAAGTCCGCGGTCCGCTGGATATAGGTCTCCATGGTCGTGTTGGCGATGGCCACTGACCCGGAGGGCGTGGGCGCGGCGAAGGGCAGCGGCGCCTTCACGGGCTTCGTCGGGCTGGGGCTGGGATTGGTGGACCAGAGCACGTTCACCAGCACGTAGTGCTTCCATACCGATTCCGGGAAGTGCGTCGCGATGTTCTGCTGGACCCGTTGATTCACCCGCTTCGCCATCGGGTCGATGGGCGTCAGCCGCGTCACCTGGATGGGCACGGGCCCCGGGCAGCCGTCGCCAATGTGGTACGGCGGCGGCACGTTGGGCTCGCACCCCACCGTCACCTCCGTGGACGTCCCATCCGCCGCGCAGTTGGCGGGCACCGTCAGCGTGCGCGGCGAGCAGGCGGCATCGAAGAAGTTCCACGCGCCCGTCCCCGCGTCGGTGCCCTGGTCCGGCGCATTCGCCTCGTGTTCGAACGTGGCCCAGATGATGGACGGTTGGGACTGGGTGGCATGGATGATGTGCAGCCCCACCAGCGCCACGGTCGCCGTCCTACACCGCTGCGTCGACGGGTCCACCACCACGGCGGGCGACAGCTTGTACGTGTTCCAGCGCGCGTCGGAGGGATTGGCCACTTCCATCCACGCCGACTTCAGCTCGATGGCGCCCACCGAGCCGGGCGCTGGCTGGTACGCGCCTTGTGGCAGGACCACGGGCACGCCGGAATCCACCAGGGCCAGCTGGTTCGCCGCGTTGTAGAGACCCGCGTCGACGATGTAGTCGTATTCGGGCTGGTTGACCTTCACGTCGTACCAGACGTTGGTGTCTCCGGGCGCCCCCAGCCACGCGGGCGAGCCGTCGAAGGGGAACGCCTGGTTCGCGCTCCCGGGGAAGAAGTTCTCCGCGAACTTCGACGCGACCATCAACGGCAGGCGTTCCCGGGCCTGCGCCACGGAGAGCCCCGCTTCCGCCAGACACGCATCCGTGATGCGTGCCTGCGTGCCCCAGGCGGGAGGCGCGCCCCCGTCCGGCAGGAAGAGCTGGCCGGTGCTCATGTACGTCTGCCATTGCACGGGCTCCAGGTCCCCGGGGGTGCCAAAACCAGCCGTCCCCCCGTCCATGCCGGACTCGGGCCAGTTCAACGCGATGAACTGCTGCCAGGCGAAGCAGTTCGCGTCTTCCTGGCCCACCACCTGGCTGAAGTCCGGAGGCACCTCCGGGCCGAGCTCCAGAATCTGCTGACTGCCGCAGTTGAATTGCGGTGGAGCGCCGGAGGGGGCTGCACGGGCGGGAGCCGGAGCCCCCGTCTCCGCCTGGGCAACAGTCCCCCCCGGAGGCGCTTCCCGGGAGGCCCTGTCCCTGGCACAGCCAGCGGCGAGCAACAGCGACGCCAACGCGACGCCAACGCGATTCTGGAGCACGGGCATGGGCACGCTCGCGGGCCTACCGGGAGGTGACGTGCAGCGCCGCGGGGAACGGCGTCGGTGTCTTCGCCTGCCCCGCACCGGTGACGAAGACCCCCCGGGGGCCCGGCGCCGCGTCCGCCTGCACGGACACCAGGATGCGGATGGCCGCCACCGGCCCGGGATAGGTGTTCCCGGGCACCGCGTAGTCCACCGACTTCATGTCCTGCACCTGGACGGTGATGCCGCCCCCGTCGAAGGCCACAGTCGGCAGCGCGGAGATGTCGGGCAGCAGCGCGGTCAGCACCATGGGGACATTCGTGTCACCGGCCCTCACCGTCGGGGCAATCAGGGTGCTGTTGCTGGCCAGGTTCATGGGCACGCCCATCAAGTTGGGCACGTGGGTACCGGCCAGGGCGCTGAACACGCTGGAATGGAAGAGCTGTAGCGGCTGCGCCAGCTCCGTGGACGGCACGCCCACGCAGTCCTGTACCGGCGCGCGGGAGGGCTGCGCCAGTCCCATGCCGGTGATTTGCATGAGGAAGGTCTGCGCCACCTGCCCGGCCCAGCGAATCTTCTGGCCGTTGATGGTGATGTCGGAGACGGTGTAGCGCTTGTTCGGCGGCACCCGGAAGGTGGCGTGCAGGATGTAGTTGCCCGGCATGGGCCTGCCATCCGGGTCCGTCAGCGACGAGGTGCCTCGGACGATGGTCCAGAACTCCGCCGCGCTCGTCTGGTCCGGCGTCTGGTAGCCAGAGAAGTCTGGCATCTGGATGTAGAGCCCGGGCGGATTGGCCAGGGTGGCCTTGTTCGACGGCCGCTGCGGATTGGGCGGCGCGACGAGCTGATTCACGGACAGCCCGATGTGCGGGTCGCTGTTTCGGGCGGGCTGGCCATACTGCGCGCAGCAGATGAGCGTCTGCGCATTGGAGTTGCCCACGGGACGCGGCACCGTCGCGGCCGAGGCGAGCCCGATTTCCGTCTGGAGCGTGTTGGGCGTGCTCGTCAGGTGCATGGCGCCACCCTGGCTCGCCGTGGACACCGGCCCGCTGTTCCACCTGTTGAGTGGGTTGTACGCGGGGCGTCCCGTGGACGGGTCCTCCACCGGCCGTCCCGTGGACGGGTCCATCAGATACAGGTCCTCCAGCGCGATCTGCCGCTTGCCCAGGGTGGAGCGATACAGCTCCAGCACCTTGTTCGGGTCCACCGCCCACAGCGTGTTCCAGTACTCCGGATTCTCACACGTGAAGTCGATGCGGAGGATGTTGCCCTGGCTGTCGCGCTCGACGCTCCATTCGCAGTATTCGTCCTGCCAGCCCCGAGGGCCGAAGGGGCCGTAGTGGCTCACGTCCCCGGAACAGGGATTGGTGATTTGCGGCAGGTCCGAGAATGGCGTTCCATCCTTCGTCCGGCCCGTGTCCGCCAGGGCCAGCAGGTCCTCCTCCGGCAGTACCAGCCCCTTGGCATTCGTCCCACCCTGCCCGCCGAAGTAGAAACCCAGACGGCCGGGGAACGCATTCCACTGGATGGCGGCGTAGCTCCCCTGCGCCGTGTCCGTCTGCGCGGGGTTGAAATACCAGGTATTGTTGGCGGAGTTGGACATGTTCCACGGGTTGCCCGTGATGCCCTGGTCGGTGAAGCCCGTGAGGTTGAAGTTCCATGCCTCGTTGAGCTTCTTCTGTGCTGTCGGGTCCTCGGGAAAATCAATCTGGTTCGCCGGGGCCAGGAAGCGATGCACGCCATCGGGGGAAGGCTTTGCCATATCATGGGCTCCTTTTTCGACAGCCATTGACGCCAACCCTTGTCGTGCATGAATGACTGTCTATGCAAGACACCCCTTCACTTCTCATGAACAAGCGTCCGACAGAAAACCCGACTTCTGGACTAAGGGAAAACCGGGGCGGCCCGTGAAAACAGCTGCAATCACCCGCATCCCCGCACGTACTGCGCGAAAAGAAGGGGAGGTCTGAATGAGATGGCTGAGCGCGCGCCTCATGGGCGCACTGGTGGCTTGCGTGCTGGTGGCGCCGGTGGCGGAGGCGGCGAACCGGAAGCAGGAGGTAGACCGGTACATCCATGGGTTCCACCAGAAGGGCCTGTTCAACGGGACGGCGCTCGTGGCCCATGAGGGAGGCCTCCTCCTCAAGAAGGGCTACGGCTCCGCGAACCTCGAGTGGAAAGTGCCCAACGCGCCGGATACGAAGTTCCGCATCGGCTCCATCACCAAGTCCTTCACGGCGACCGTCATCCTGCAGCTCGTCGCCGAGGGAAAGCTCCAGCTCGATGACCCCATCACGAAGCACCTGCCGGACTACCGGGGCGACACCGGCGGGCGCGTCACCCTCACCCACCTGCTGAACCACACCTCCGGCATCCCCAGCTACACGTCGGCCCCCCAGTTCCGGGCCGACTCGGTCAACCCCTATGGCGTCGCGGAGTTCGTGAAGAAGTCCTGCAGTGGCGACCTGGAGTTCGAGCCCGGCACGAAGTACGCGTACAACAACTGCGGCTACTACCTGCTGGGCGCCCTCATCGAGAAGCTCACCGGCCAGACGTATGCGCAGGCCGTGCAGGCGCGCATCTTCGGGCCGCTGGGCATGAAGGACTCCGGCTATGACGTCACCGCCACGGTGCTGCCCAAGCGCGCCAGCGGCTACACGCCCAGGCCGGGCGGGTACGTCAACGCGCCCTACATCGACATGGGCCAGCCCTATGCCGCCGGCGCGCTGTACTCGACGGTGGAGGACCTGTACCGCTGGGACCGGGCCTTCTACGGCGACGCGCTGATGCCCGCGGAGCTCAAGCAGAAGATGCTCACCCCGGGCCTTCAGCACTACGGCTTCGGCTGGGCCATTGCCCCCGTGCAGTTGCATGACGGCAAGACGAAGCTCCCAGGCATCTTCCACAGCGGCGGCATCAACGGCTTCTCATCCCTGCTGGTCCGCGTGCCCGAGCGCAAGGAGGTCGTCATCCTCCTCGACAACGCGACCCACGGCGACCTCCAGGAGATCGCAAGCGGCGTGCTGAGCATCCTCCATGGCATCGCCCCCCGGCAGGCCCGGATGCCCATCGGCACCGTGATGATGGAGTCTCTCGGCAAGGGCTCCACCGCCGAGGCCATCGCCCACTACCGCGCGCTGAAGAAGACGAAGGAAGCCCAGTACGACTTCAGCGAATCGCAGTTGAACACGGTGGGCTACCACCTCTTGCGCGACGGGCGCGTGGCGGATGCCATCGAGGTGTTCAAGCTCAACGTGGAGACGTTCCCCAAGGGGGCCAACGGCTACGACAGCCTCGGCGAGGCCTACGCCGCCCACGGCGACAAGGAACAGGCCATCGAGAACTACCGCAAGTCCCTGGAGCTGGACCCCAAGAACGAGAACGCGGTGAAGATGCTCAAGGAGCTCGAGCAGCCCGCCGCGACGCGGTAGGCCGCGAGCCTTCCGAAGAAAGCACCGGACCGGGTGCCGCCAGCGTGGGCGGCACCCGGAAGCACGCCAGGGACTACTTCCCCTTGGCCTGCTCCTTCGTCCATGAGTCCTTCAGCGTCACCGTGCGGTTGAAGACGGGCTTGCCCGGCTTCGAGTCCTTCGGGTCCACGTAGAAGTACCCGGTGCGCTCGAACTGGTAGCGCGACTCCACGGCGGCATCCACCAGCATCGGCTCGACGCGGGCGTCGCGCAGCGTCTGGAGGCTGGCCGGGTTGAGGAACGTGGTGAAGTCCTTGGACTCGTCCGCGTCCGGCGCCTCCACGGAGAAGAGCCGGTCATAGAGGCGGACCTCCGCGATGGGCGCGTTGCCGGGCACCCAGTGCAGCGTGCCCTTCACCTTGCGGCCATCCGGCGCGTTGCCGCCGCGCGTGGCCGGGTCATACGAGCAGCGCAACTCCACCACGTTGCCCGCGGCGTCCTTGATGACCTGCTCGCACTTGATGAAGTACGCCGAGCGCAGCCGCACCTCCTTGCCGGGCGCCAGCCGGAAGAACCCCTTCGGCGGGTCCTCCATGAAGTCGTCCGCCTCGATGTACAGCTCGCGCATGAAGGGCACCTGGCGCGTCCCCATCTCCGGCTTCTGCGGATGGTTCTGCACCTCCAGCAGCTCCGTCTGCCCCTCCGGGTAGTTCTCCAGCACCACCTTCAGCGGGCGCATCACCGCCATGGCGCGAGGGGCCGTCTCGTTGAGGTCCTCGCGGATGCACAGCTCCAACAGGCTCATGTCGATGAGCTGCTGCGCCTTGCCCACGCCCACGCGCGTGGCGAAGTCCCGGATGGACGCCGGCGTGAAGCCACGGCGGCGCAGGCCGGTAATCGTCATCATCCGGGGGTCATCCCACCCGGCCACGAAGCCCTCCGTCACCAGCTTGAGCAGCTTGCGCTTGCTCATCACCGTGTAGTTGAGGTTCAGCCGGTTGAACTCGTACTGGTACGGCCGGTCCCCGCTGACGAGGCTGTCGACAATCCAGTCGTACAGCACGCGCCGGTTCTCGAACTCCAGCGTGCAGATGGAGTGGGTGATGCCCTCAATCGCGTCCGACAGGCAGTGCGCGAAGTCGTAGAGCGGGTAGATGGGCCACGCGTCGCCGGTGCGGTGATGGTGCGCGTGACGGATGCGGTAGATGGGCGGGTCGCGCAGCACGGGGTTGGGCGACGCCATGTCGATCTTCGCCCGCAGGGTGTGCTGGCCGTCGGAGAACTCGCCCGCGCGCATGCGGTGGAACAGGTCCAGGTTCTCCTCCACGGAGCGCTCGCGGTACGGGCTGTTGCGCCCCGGCGTGGTGAAGTCGCCGCGGTACTCGCGAATCTCCTCCGGGGACAGGCTGCACACGTACGCCTTGCCCTGCTTGATGAGCTGCACGGCGAAGTCGTAGAGCTTCGGGAAGTAGTCGGACGCGAAGAACTTCCGGTCCTCCCACTCGAAGCCCAGCCACTTCACGTCACGCTGGATGGCCTCGACGTAGTCGGTGTCCTCGGTGACGGGGTTGGTGTCGTCGAAGCGCAGGTTGCACTTGCCTCCGTATTGCTGCGCCAGCCCGAAGTTGAGGCAGATGGACTTGGCGTGGCCGATGTGGAGGTAGCCGTTGGGCTCGGGCGGGAAGCGGGTGTGCACGCGGCCCGCGTACTTTCCCGTCCGCTGGTCTTCCTCGATGATTTCCTGGAGGAAGTTCAGGCCCTGCGTTTCGTTCGTCGTCGTCATGATGGGGGCGAATCCTCGTGAAGCAGCCGGGAGCCGGCAAGGGATTCCTGCTCCAGGTGCCGCCCGGCCGGGCCTCCGGGACGAAGGTGGACGTCCCGAAGCCGTGCAGGGGAACCCCCGAGAGGGCTCATTTCATCCCCCCGTCCGGAAGGCGGGGGACCGGGCCCCTCTCCCGCTGTCAGAGCGACGAGAGCAGGGACTCCCAGGCCTTGAGGGCGCGGTCGGCGGACAGCTCCTCGGAGCGGCGCCGGGCCCGGGCGGACAGGTCGGCCCGGTGCACGTCGTCCTGGACGATTCGCGCCAGGGCGTCCGCCAGCGCCTGGGGCTGCTCCATGGGCACCAGGACGCCGTGCTTGCCGTGCTCCAGCACCTCCGCGGGGCCGGAGGGGCAGTCGGTACTGACCACGGGACAGCCCAGGGCCAGCGCCTCCAGCAGCACCATGGGCAGCCCCTCGAAGCGCGAGGACAGGGCGAAGGCCGCCGCCCGCCGCATCAGCGCATGGGGGTTGGGCGCGAAGCCCGGCAGGAAGACGGAGTCCTCCACGCCCAGGGACTTCACCAGCGCCTTCAGCTCCGCCTCCAGCGAGCCTTCCCCCAGGATGAGCAGGTGCTGGTCCACCCCGGCCTGGCGCATCAGCGCGTGGCTCCGGATGAGCACGTCGAAGGCCTTCTGGTGCTCCAGCCGCCCCACGGCGATGACCACGGGCTTGCGGAAGACGGGCTCCGCCCAGGCGGGCAGCGGGTGCTCACCGGCGGCGCGCACCCGGTCGCCGTCCACGAAGTTGGGGATGACGTGGAGCTGCTCGGGCCCCACCGGCACCAGGTCCCGGAAGGCCTTCGCTGAGTCGTGGCCGCACGCGACGATGCGGCTCATCCGAGGGTAGAGCCACCGCAGCCCCCAGAGCTGCCGCCGGGGCTGCTCCAGGTGGAAGGCGCCCCAGTCGAAGTGAATCATGCCCACCACGGGCTTGCGCAGCAGCTGCCCCGCCAGGCACGCCAGCAGCGCCGCCCGGCCCTCCTGCCCCGCCACGATGACGTCCACGTCGCGCGCCTCGCGCACCAGCCGCCAGAAGAAGCGCGGCAGCATGCCCCGCCGGTACTCAAAGGCGTCGGTGCCCCACACCACCTCGGTGCGCTGCGGAATCCGGTCGCTCTGGCTCTTCGGATGGGGCCGGTGGTGGAAAAACATCTTCGTGTCGAACCGGCCGGGGTCCAGCCCCGTCAGCACGTTGCACACGGACCGTTCGATGCCGCCCGAGCCCAGGAACACCAGCGTGAACAGCACCCGCTTCCGAGCGGCTACTGGAGGCGCCTCGCCCTGTGTCGTTACGAGCATCACCCGCACTCTCACGTGCTTCGAGACACCGCGGTCCAGGACCTTCGGAGTGACAGGACTCCCCCCGGCTCCAACCTGACCCACCCGCGGTGTAGCCAACTTGCATTCGCTCCGCCACCCCCTCGGCTCAGCTAGGGTTCGCTTTATTCCAAGCCAATCCTAGATATCCGTGAAAACACGCACTCAAGTCCGCTGTCTCATGGCGCTGGCGCCCCTCTGCGTGTCGCTCGCCGCGGCGGGATATCTCGTGGTGAACGGTCATCGCATCGGCCAGGGCCTGCTGCATCCGCCGCCCATTCCGGTGACACGTCCCCCGGCGGAGCCGGCGTTGTCGCCACTGAAGGACGTGGCCTTCACCACGTCCGACGGGGTGCCGCTCAAGGGTTGGTACGTGCCTTCCCGCAACCGCGCCGCGGTGGTGCTGGTACACGGCTTCGCGGACAACCGCGCGCAGCTGCTCTTCGAGGCCCGGACGCTCGCGGGCGCGGGCTACGGTGTGTTGCTCTTTGATTTGCGCGCGCACGGCGAGAGCGGCGGCGACACGGTGACGTGGGGAGACCGGGAGCGGCGCGACGTCACGGCGGCGCTGGATTTCGTCTCAGGGCGCCCGGACGTGGACCCGGGACGGTTGGGCCTCTTCGGCTTCTCCATGGGCGGCACCACGTCGCTCCTGGTCGCCAGCGAGGACGCGCGGGTGAAGGCGGTGGCCGCCGCGGGGGCGTATCCCGCGCTGGAGGCGGACATCTACGCGGGCTATGGCCGCTGGGGTGCGATGAGCGCGGAGCCGGTGCTGTGGGCCCTGCGCCGCGCGGGCGTGACGGTGGACGCGGTGCGCCCCATTGACGGGATGTGCCGGCTGGGCGGCCGGCCGCTGCTGCTGGTCAACGGCGACGTGGACCCGGACGCGCCCGCGAAGCTCCAGGCCAGCCTCTTCCAGGCCGCGTGTGAACCCAAGTCACTCTGGGTCGTCGAGGGCGCGGGCCATGGCCAGTACGCGCGTGTGGCGCCGGAGGAGTACGCGCGCCGGCTGCTCCAGCACTTCGGCGCGGCGCTCCAGGCCCTGCCTCAGGCCTCCTCGGGCGGCGCCACCCAGTGAGGCGCCGCGTCCAGCGCGGGCCGCTCCTCCAGCAACTCGTGCGGGCGGAAGGCGCCCTTGTAGCGCAGGGACGCGCAGGCCAGCACGCGGTAGCCCAGGTAGACGTGGGGGATGCCCCGCGCCTTCGCCAGCTCCACCTGGTGCAGCACGTTGGCCGTGCCCAGCGACAGGTGCGCGTAGGCGGGGTCGTAGAAGAAATACACGGCGCTCCAGGCGCGCGGCGTCTCGTCGCAGATGCCCACGCCCACCAGCCTGGGCCCGCCCTCCGCGCCGTCGTCGTACCACGCCACCTCGCGCGCGGACGGGTGCGGATAGGAGAACTGGAGCGAGTACTCGCGCGCGGTGATGGGTGACGGCTCCCATTCGCGCTTGGTCTCGCGCTCCGAATGCCACTGGCGATACAGCGCCAGCCGCGCGTCATCCACACGCGGCGGCCCCACCTCCACGCGCAGGTGCGCGCACGCGGCACGCGCGCGGCGCTGGCTGCGGTTGGGCCGGAAGCCCTCCACGGGGATGCGCAATGACACGCAGGCATTGCAGCCCACGCAGGCCGGCCGGAAGTACACCAGGCCGAAGCGGCGCCAGCCTCGCACCAGCAGGTGCTCGTACTCCTCCGGCGTGACGTCCTCCAGCACGAGGTTTTCGAGCGAGGCCTCCCGCTCCGGCAGGTAGCTGCAGGCCCGGGGCTGCTCGACTTCGTGTGCCAGGAGGAACGCCATGCGTGGCCTGTTCCTGTCGCGACCGTCGTCCCGCGTCAAGTCTGACCCGGTGCCCCGAAGCCACCACTTCCGGGCGAGCCCCCGCTTCTCAGAGGGAAAAGCGTCGTACGCGGCACGCCCGTCTGCCCAGCCGGCAGGCTGGCATGACGTCTGCACAACCAACGGCCAGCCTCGCGGAGTCGAGGCAGGAGGATGACCATGGCCCGCCACCGCACACAGCCTTCGCTGAACCGCCTGTCGCATTGGGATTTCGGTCGAGCGGACAGGCAGGTCCGTGCGGCCACTGGCAGCCATGACTGGGTGGTCGTGAGCGCCACATCTCCCTCGCGTCCGAGTGGCCATCGCCAGAATCCGGACATTCCTGTCCTACTGGCGGCGGTCCGGGCACAGGTCGAGTGCGACCCAGAAGCGGTGAATGGAGTGGATTTCGACCTGGAGTTCGCGAGCTACTGATGTGACGGGATGGCGCGCGGGCGCGCGGCTTCTCAGGCGTGGCCGCCAACGCGTATAAGTCCGCCATGTCCGTCATTGACGTCTCGGTGGTGATGCCCACCCACAAGCGGGAGAAGGAAGTGGTGGAGGCCATCCGCTCGGTCCTCCGCCAGGAAGGGGTGAACGTCGAGGTCCTCGTCCTGGACGACACGCCCGAGGGCACGGCGCGCGAGGCGGTGGAAGGGCTGAAGGACGAGCGGGTCCGCTACCTGGTGAACGACCCGCCGTCGAAGGGCCGCCCGGCCGTGGTGCGCAACCACGGCGCCACGCTGGCCCGCGGGCGCTACCTGCACTTCCTGGATGACGACGACATGCTCGCCGAGGGCGCGCTGCACGCCATGGTGAGCGCGCTGGACGCGCGGCCGGACGCGGGCGTGGCGGTGGGCTGGGTGGTGCCCTTCGGCGACGACGCGGACTGGCTCAAGGACAAGAGCGAGTACTTCGAGTGGGCCGCCCAGGTGGGCGCCAGCACGCCCAACAGTGCGTGGACGGTGGCTCACATCCTCTTTCGTGGCACGCTGTATGTGAACTCCGCGTGCATGGTGCGCCGCGAGCACTTCGCCCCGCTGGGCGGCTTCGACGCCACCATCCCCGTCTACGAGGACGTGGACTTCTACCTGCGCGGCATCCGCGCGTTCGGCCACGTCTACGTCAACCGGCCCATCCTGCACTACCGCACTGGCCGGCCGTCGCTGATGCACAACCTGGGCAAGGACGGCACGCTGGTGGTGCAGTCCAACGAGATGATTCACGGCAAGTACCGCAAGACGAACGGCATGCTGGAGTACCGCCTCATGCAGGCCGCCCTGCGGGTGCTGCCCTTCGAGGTCGCCCGCCGTCTGCCGCTGCGCCTGCGCAACCAGGGCCGCGCGTCATGAGCCTCAAGAGCCGGCTTCTCGGGACGGCCAGGCGCCAGGTGAAGCAGACGCTGCGCCCGGTACTCCAGCGGGCCATGGCCCCCGCGCGCAACCACATCCCCGCCTCGCACTGGGGCCTGCGGGACGTGCCCGGCCAGGGCCTGAGCCTGGAGGGTGTCCCGCTGGCGCAACTGGTGGAGCGCTGGGGCTCGCCGCTGCACGTGGTGCACATGGCGGCGCTGCGCCGCAACGCGGAGCGCTTCCTCGCGGTGCCGCCGGGGCGCACGGGCGGCTGCGAAGTCTATTACTCGTACAAGACGAACCCGGTGCCCGGCGTGCTGTCCTTCCTGCACGGCCTGGGCGTGGGCGCGGAGGTCATCTCCGCCTACGAGATGTGGCTGGCGCTGAAGCTGGGCGTGCCCCCGGAGCGCATCGTCTACAACGGCCCGGTGAAGTCGGAGGCCTCCGTGCGCGAGGCCATCTCCCGGGGCATCCAGTTGCTGGCCGCCAACCACGCGGAGGAGATTGCCGTCTTCGCCCGGCTGGCCGCGGAGCTGGACCGCCGCCCGCGCGTCGCCGTGCGGGTGACGACGAACAGCGGCTGGTCCGCGCAGTTCGGCACGCCCATCGCGGGAGGCGCCGCGCTGAGGGCCTACCAGCAGGCGCGCGGCTCGAAGCACCTGGACGTGGTGGGCCTGCACGCGCACCGTGGAGAAACCATCCGCACGGAGGGCGACTTCACGGCCTTCGTGGAGTCGGTGCTCGACTTCACGGACACGCTGCACCAGGAGCTGGGACTGGACTTGGAGGTGCTCGATTTGGGCGGCAGTCTCAACACGCCCACCGTCCAGCACATCGCCGAGCGCGACTGGCGCCTCAACCTCACCTTCTTCCGCGACGTGCCCGCGCCCGACCCGGCGGCGTCGCTGTCCATCGACCGCTACGTGGCGCTGGCGGTGGAGATGGTGGAGACGCACTACGCGCGGCGCGGCCGTCAGCGTCCCCGCATCTTCCTGGAGCCGGGCCGCGCCATGACGGGCGACACGCAGCTCTTGCTGGGCCGCGTGCACGCGCTCAAGGCGGGAGAAGACAGGACGTGGGCGGTGCTGGACGCCGGCATCAACCATGCCGAGTGCGTGCGCAACGAGTACCACCAGCTCTTCCACGTGAACCGGCCGGACGCGCCGGCCGACAAAATCTACACGGTGGTGGGCCCCATCTGCACGCCGGGCGACACGCTCTACCACGCGAAGCGGCTGCCCGAGCTGCGCGTGGGAGACACGCTGGCCATCATGGACGCGGGCGCCTACTTCGTGCCCTTCGCCACGTCCTTCTCCTATCCCCAGCCGGCCATCATCGCGCTGGAGGACGGGAAGGAGCGGCTGCTGCGGCGCGCGGAGACGTTCGATGACCTGGTGACGTTCGACGCGCCGGACAGCCGCGCCGCGCTCACCGGTTGAGCACCATCATCCGGATGAAGGCCCGGGGGTGGCGCGCGGAGCCATAGAGAATCTGCGCCACCTCCACCGCGGTGGGCATCAGGTCATCCGAGTCGATGAGCGGGTCCACCGCCACGTCCCGGTGTGACGCCAGCCAGCTCCTCCACTGGCGGGCCTCGTCCTCCGGCAAAGCACCGGACAGCCGCTGGAGGTTGAGCAGCATCTCCAGCGCGATGCGGTTGCAGAACACCTCGCCATTGCCGCGCCAGTCACGCGCGGCCCGCAGCTCGCGGCGCAGGGCATCCCGGTCCCCCAGCGCGGCGTGGTAGGCCAAGAGCGGCAGCGGCAGGCCCCGGGCGATGTCGAAGCCCATCTGCCCGTAGTAACGCGGGTTGAAGTCGATGAGGAGGAAGTCGTCCTTCGTCTGGATGAACTCCACCTCGAAGACGCCGTGGTAGCCCAGGCGCTTGCACAGACGCTGGAGCCCCGCGGCCAGTTCCTCGCGCACCGGGGCGGATTCGAAGCACACGCCCACACCCAGCCGCCGCGGACGCTGGAGCACCTTCATGGCGCCGCGCACCTCGAACAGCTCGCCCGTCTCGTCCACGAAGCCGGAGAGGCTGTAGATGCCCTCCGCCGCCTCCGGGTGGAACTCCTGCACCATGGGGCGCGACACCGCGGGGTCGAAGCGCACCAGCATGGGCGCGTACCCGTCTCGCGAGAAGGCGCGGTACTCCTCCGCGAGCTGCTCGGGCGCCTGCACCGGCTGTCCCTTGCGGTGGGTGGAGTAGAGAATCTGCGTGGTGGGCTTGATGAGGACCGGGAAGCGCGCCTCGCGGGACACCACGTTCAGGTCCGCTTCCGATTCGGGGAACCAGGTGCGCGGCAGCTTCAGGCCCACTGCCTGGCCCACCTCGAAGAGCTTGCGCTTGTTGAGCAGGCCGTAGACGGCGTCGACGCCCGGGTCGTAGAGGTGGAAGTACTCCGACAGCGCCTCGCGGTGGACGGACACCAGCCACGCCAGCTCATCGCTCGTCGGATAGAGCACGTGCCGCATCGGCTCGCGGCGGCCCAGGTCCATCAGCCACTCGATGAAGGCCTCGGCCTGGGACTCCGGAGGACACTGCACGCGGCGGCCCACGAAGCGAGACCAGCTCGCGGGCCCCAGCTTGCCGGGGTCCGCCACCGTGACGTCAATGCCATTGCGTCCGAAGCAACGCGCGGCCGCGAGCGTGCCGTAGAAGCCCGCGGAGAAGAGCAGCACGGACGGACGGCCCTCCATTCGAACCTGGGGTGCCTGCTCCAACATGACGGTGTCGTTCTCCCGCTGCGTTCCCGGCACGCCTCACGCGAAGGAGAGGAGGTGCCGTTTCAAGTCCTGGTCGCGCGAAGGATAACCGCACGCCACCCCACTTGGCTTCCCTCGGCTGCGCCCTCTCCTTCAGTCGTCAAGAACAGACGCCCCCCTTGGGCCTCCAAACAATGTAACCCTGGGACAAGAGCCACGGGTCGGTCGCCACTCCCTCCATGCGTGCGGAGAGCCCCAGTGCGGCTTCGCGAAACGCATCGGGTGGGTGCGTATGGCCCAGGGTCCGCGCCTGCTGCCAGGCGGCGCTCCATGCGGAGAAGAAGTCATGGATGGGCTCCCCCGGGCGTACCCGGCGGCGCAAGTCCCGGGGCAGCCAGTCCCGGAAGAGCATGGGCGCGAAGCCCAGGCTGAAGTCGGTGTGGAACAGGAGTGCTTCGCGCAGCGGCAGCTCCGCGCCCTCCCCAACGCCGCGGCGCAGCAGGTGCGCGGCCATCACCGCGCCCGTCGCATCCGCGCTCCCCTCCACCAGCAGGCCCGACGGCAGCAGGTAGCGGGTCAGGGTGCGGTGCACCTCGGGGACACGCTCGGGAGGGCCCTGGCGGAGCAGGTTCATGGCCCGCACCAGCCGGGCGGGCTCGTCGGGGCGAAGGGGCAGCGCGAAGCCGCCCTCGCGGAAGGACGTGCGGGCATCCGCGTCCGCCTGCGCCGCCCGCGCACGCGCCGCGTCCAGCTCCACGCCCACCACGGCGAGCTCCGGGTTGAGCGCGCGAAAGGCCTGGGCACTCTCCAGCGTCGTCCATGGGTGCTCGCCGAACCCCACGTCGACGAAGACCGCGTGTGCCCAGGGCCCGTCACGGCGTTCGAGCAACGGGCGCTCGAAGCGGCACAGGAACGCGTCCAGCGCGCGCAGGCGCCCGCGCGACGTCCGTCCCCGTGTCTTCGTGTCCAGCGGTGGCATGGTGCGCTCTTGGGTGAGTCTGGCGTGGCCGTCAAGCCCACCCCACTCCATCCCCCGATTTTCGCCGGACGCGGCGGCCTCCTAGAGTGGAACCACCGTGGAAGCCTCGTCCCCCAGGCCTGCCCCCGCTGCCAGTCACCTCGCGCCGCCGGGCCGGAGTGCCCCCGCTGCGGCATCATCTACGCCAAGGCGGAGGCCCGGGCGGCGCGGCAGCGCGAGGAAGCCCCCGCAGTGGCGCCCGGGGAACCACCGCCGCTCGTCGACCCCGCCTGGCTGGCGACGCCCGACCTGCGCCCGGACGTGCTGCCACCGGAGACGCCCGCCTGGGACGGCGACGCCGAGGAGGCCGCGTTCGAGCACCGCCTGCGCACCTGGGCCATCCCCGTGGCGCTCCTGGTGTCCTACGTGGCGCTGAACGGCAACTTCAGCGCCTTCGCGGCCCGGCTCATCACCATGCCCTTCCATGAGCTGGGCCACGCCATGACGGCCTGGTTCTGCGGCCGGTCCGCGTTCCCCACGCTGTGGAAGACGGCCATCTTCGGCCGCTCCTATCTCCTCGCGCTGATGCTCGCCGCGGCGCTGGGCGCGTGGGCGTGGTGGGGGTGGAGGCGCCGTCAGTGGCTGTGGGTGGCCTGCGGCGCGAGCCTGCTGGCGCTTCAAGCCGTGGGCACGCTGCTGCTGTCGCCGCAGACGGTGGACATGCTCATCACCTTCAACGGCGATGGCGGGATGATGGTGCTGGGCACGGTGATGATGCTGACCATCTACGCCCCGGCGGGCAGCTACCTCCACAAGCAGGCCCTGCGCTGGGGCTTCCTGGGGCTCGGCGCGCTGTCGCTCGTGGACGGCCTCCTCACGTGGTGGAAGTCGAAGAAGGACTTCAACGCCATCCCCTTCGGCAGAATGGAAGGCGTGGGCCTGAGCGACGCCAGCAAGCTGGTGGGGATGCCCCACAACTGGGGCGAGCACCAGCTCATCGGCAGGTACCTGACGGTGGCCACCGTGTGCTTCGCGGTGGTCGCCGGGGTGTACGTGGTGCAGTTCGTGCGAGGCAGGGCCCGGCTCGCCGCGCGCTGAGTCCCCGCGCGGCGGACACGTCACGCCGCGTCGCCGAAGGGCCACACGAAGCCAGGGTGGCGCACCACCTCCGGCGTCCTCGCGCCCTTCCAGCGCAGCGACTCTCCCGGCCGCAGCACCAGGGGCCTGGGAACGTCCTTCATCGTCCGCCGGACCTCGGCGAGCCGCTCCGGATAGGGGTCCGCGTCCGGGTTCTCATCCAGGTGACTGGCGCCGCTCACGGGCTCGCCGGGATAGCCCGCGTAGCGAGGCCCCATGCCCTCGCGCCAGTACCAGGGCGCCCCGCCGTCCGCACAAGGCACCACGTAACGCGCGCCCAGCAAGGCGCCATAGCGCAGCGCCTCCTCTGGCCCGGCCATGAGCCGCTGCGGCGCCTTCAACATGGCGCGGGGGACGTTGACCAGGAACGCCTCCAGCGTGGTGAAGCCAAAGAAGATGGGCGCCAGCCGGAAGCCGCGGACGCCGCAGAAGAGCACGTCCACTGGCGCCTCGCGGCGCACGCGCCGGCACACCGCCGCCATGTCTCCGCGCACGTCGTGCCCCGAGTCCGCGAAGAACGCCGCGGAGAAGCCGGGCGCCCGCACCAGCCACGCGTTGCCCTCATTGAAGAGGTCCGGGTACGGGCCTTCTCCATCCGTGGGCTGCTCGCCGTAGAACGGCAGCGCGCGCACGGTGACGTCGCCCACCTGCCGGGACTCGCCCCAGCGCAAGGGCTCCACGCGCGTGAAGCCCAACTGCGCCAGCCGCAGGGCACAGTCCGTGGAGAAGAGACTCTCACGCGCCACCGCCGGCACGAAGATGCGCGTATCGCGGGGCAACTGGAGCAATGAGCCCAGGTGGAAGTGGTCCCCATGTGAATGGGTGATGACCACCGCGTCCACGCGTCCCACGTCGCGGGGCTGCATCGGCGGATAGCCCGGCGCGTCCACCGCGCCCTCGGGCCGGAAGTACGGGTCCACCAACACACGTCCCTCGCGGCCCGCGACCAGCACCGTGTTGTGCCCCACGAAGAGCGCGCCGGGCGCGGGCACGTCCACGGGCGCTTCATGGCGCACGAGCCAGCCCGCCTGCCCCAGGTCCGTCACCAACTCCGCCAGCACGGGCAGCGCCGCGAAGGCCCGAAGCTCCGCGCGCGTGGCGCCGCGCGCGAGCGCCGCGAAGAAGTCCGCCACGGCGGGCCACTCGGACGCACGCACGGGTACATCCAGGCCCAGTTCCTCCTGGCGAAGGTGCAGCACGCGCGGCCGGTGTCGCGTGGCCACCGGGAACAGCACGTCGGGACGCAACACGCGTCGGCCCATGCGCCGCTGCTTGCCCACGCACAGCGCGGCATAGCGTGGGGTGTCTTCCAGCCAACGCACCAGCGCCTCCGCATCGTGCAGCGCGCCCTCGCGCCCCAGCGTGGCGACGTGCCGCTTCAGTGGGAGAA
The DNA here is from genome assembly GCF_032612255.1 of Myxococcus sp. MxC21-1. Lineage (NCBI taxonomy): Bacteria > Pseudomonadati > Myxococcota > Myxococcia > Myxococcales > Myxococcaceae > Myxococcus > Myxococcus sp. MxC21-1. The sequence goes on along the minus strand of NZ_CP123278.1, from coordinate 2,631,346 downwards.
AGGCCCGGCGGACAGGACGCGCGGTGGGGCCCTGGATGCTACAGCCCAGGTCCGCGTGGTGGTCGTCCTCCGTCCGGGCCGAGGCAAGCACAGCCAGACTGACGCCCCGGTTCAGGGTGAATCGCATGACGGCGGATGTTGCCACGCGTCACGCGCGGTGCGGCGTTTCTCCAACGTTCGGGCGAGCGGGCGGCCCGTCCCCCTCACCCGACGGCCCAGGTTGTGACAGGAGCGTGGAAGGCCGGTACCCTTGCCTTCGAATGTCATTGTCAGCCCCCTCGCTCCCCCCGGAGCCCCCTCCCCCGTCCTCGGGCGGCGCCCTCGCGGAGCCCTCCCAACGTCGCTTCCACTGGCTACCCCCCGTGGGGACGTGGAAGTACCACCTGCTGCTGAGCGCCGTGGCCCTGTTCATCCTGGGGCCCCTGGGCGGCATCGCCGCCTCGTACATGAACTTCAGCGTGGGCTTCTTCGTCGGCGGCCAGGTGCTGGCCGGCATCCTCGGCAGCGCCGTCACCTACGGGTACGGCGCGGAGGGCAAGCACGGCGCCAACTACATGCAGACGATGGCCGCGTCAGTGGCCTCGCTGTGCGCCATGTCCGTGCTCATCCAGTCCATGGTGTGGCTGGGCATGGAGATGCCCGCGGCCTGGCAGCTCATGCTCTTCGTCGGCTGCGTGGGCATGTTCGCCGTGGGCGTGGGCATGCTCTACACGCCGCTGCTCGTGGACAAGCTCCAGCTCGACTATCCGTCCGGGCTGGCGGTGGCCAACATCCTGCGCGCCCTCACGGACAAGCGCCTGCTCAAGGCGTCCATCTCCAAGCTGGGCGGCGGCACCCTGCTGGGCGCCCTGGCGGCGTGGATGACGGAGAAGGTGGCCTTCGTCTCCTCCATCGGCACCAGCGCGGCGACGCTGGGCGCGGGCATGATTGTCGGCAGCCGCATCACCGTCCCCGCCATCGTGATGGCCGTCATCGGCGCGGTGCTGGTGCCCACCCTCCGTGAGATAGGGTGGCTCGGCCCTCAGGACCCGTTCCGTAAAATCGGCTTCGTCATCGGCCTGGGGATGATTTGCGGCGCGGCCGTGGTGGACCTGTCGCTGCTGGCGGTCCAGGCGGCGAAGCGCATCCGCGAACGGGCCTCGGTGAAGGACGAAGGGGAAGAGGAGTCCTGGAAGAAGGTCAACATCCCCCGGCTGCTGGCCTGGGTGGGTGTCTGGGGCGGCGCGACGCTGGTGGTGGGCACGCAGGTGCTGAATCAGCCCGTCGGCTGGCTCCTCTTCGGCATGCTGCTGGCCCTGCTGTTCGTGCTCATCAACGGCATCTCGTTCGGCATCACCGACCAGAACCCCATCTCCAGCGCCTTCGTCATCTCCGTGCTGATGATGTCCATGATGGGCCTGCGCGTTCCGCTGGTGGGCATGATGGCCGCCACCATCCTGCTCATCTCCACCTCGGTGGGCTGCGACATGCAGCAGGACCGCTCCACCGGCTGGCGCCTGGGCACCAACCGCGTCACCCAGTTCCGCTATCAGGTGCTGGGCGTCATCATGGGCGCGCTGCTGTGCGTGGGCCTGGCGCGCGTGTTCATGACCGCCTATCCGGCGCTCACCATCAACCAGTTGGACAACCCCAACGCCGAGGTGGGCCAATGGGGCTCCGCGATGACGTACAAGCTGGTGGGCGCCATCCGCGACCTCGGCTCGCTGTCGCAGGCCGTCGTGAATGCCCTGCTCCTCGGACTGGCCATCGGCTTCATCTACGAACTGCTGCGCAAGGTGGTGCGAGGCAACGCGCGCTACCAGCGGTACGTGAAGGGTTCCCGAAAGGGCTTCGCCGTCGGCTGGACGGTGGACGCCATCCTGCTCCCCAGCCCCTACGCGTCGTCGTTCGGCGGCTTCGTGGCGTTCCCGGTGTCGCTGTGGTTCGGCGCGGGCGGCATCGTGACGTCCGTCTGGAACACGTTCTCCAAGCGTGGAGAGCCCGCGGTGGGTGGCAGCCCGGGTGAAGGCGAGGCCCTTCCGGAGGACATGAGCACCATGTCCCTCATGGGCGGTGGCCTCATCGCCGGTGAGTCGCTGTTCTTCCTCATCGCCGGCCTCATCGGGCTCGCGTCGCTGTTGGCGTAGCAACACCTGCACGGGCCCTCCCAGTAGCGCAGGGTCCGTGCAGGGGCCGAGTTGACAATTCTCCGAGCCCCTCGCATCTTCTTCGCCGTGAGCTTCGTCATCACCACCACGACCACCGGCACCACGACTCGCTTCGGCGGGCGTGGAGCCGTGCGCGTCACGTGGTGAGCTGACGAACGCACGGTCCCCTGCCCCGCCTTCTCCGGCCGGGGCAACCGTGCGCTCGCTCAGCGCTCCGACCGGATGGCGTTTCACCCTTCCGAATCGGAGACGAAGCAATGCTCGACGAACACGACCACCGCGCGCTGGGCCAGCGCCTGGACCTCTTCCACCTGCAGGAAGAGGCACCCGGCATGGTGTTCTGGCACCCGCGCGGACTGGTGCTGTACCGGCTGCTGGAGGAGCACGTCCGCCAGCGCATGCGCCGCGAGGGCTACCAGGAAGTCCGCACCCCACAGCTCTACGCGCAGCCCTTGTGGGAGCGCAGCGGCCACTGGGACAACTTCCGGGAGAACATGTTCCTGGTGGAGGACGGCGCGCGACACCTGGGCGTGAAGCCGGTGAGCTGCCCCGGCCACATCGAACTGGTGCAGCGCATGGCGCCCAGCTACCGCGACCTGCCGCTGCGCCTGGGCGAGTTCGGCCTGGTCCACCGCGCGGAGCCCGGCGGCGCGCTCCACGGCCTGTTCCGCCTGCGGCAGTTCACCCAGGATGACGGCCACATCTTCTGCGCCGAGCCGCAGGTGGTGCCGGAGGTCGTCCGCTTCGCGCGCTCGCTGAGGGACTTCTACGCGGGCTTCGGCTTCGACGACGTCCAGGTGGCCTTCTCCGGCCGGCCCGCGTCGCGAGCGGGGCGCGATGAGCTCTGGGACAAGGCCGAGTCCTGGCTCCTCCTCGCGGCGAAGGAAGCGGGGCTCCAGTGCCACATGCAGCCGGGCGAGGGGGCCTTCTACGGGCCCAAGCTGGAGTTCGTCCTGAAGGACCGGCTGGGGCGCGCGTGGCAGTGCGGAACCATCCAACTGGACCTCGTGCTGCCGGAGCGCTTCGACCTCCACTACGTCGACGCCTCCGGGGCCCGCGTCCGTCCGGTGATGCTTCACCGCGCGCTGCTCGGCAGCCTGGAGCGCTTCATCGGCGTCATGCTGGAACACCACGGCGGCGCGCTGCCGCCCTGGCTGGCGCCGCAGCAGGTGGTGGTGGCCGCCGTGGGTGAAGGCGCGGGCGACTACGCCGAGCGCTTCGCCGCGAAGCTCCAGGAGGCGGGCTGCCGCGCCAGCGTGGACCGGCGGGGTGAATCCCTGTCCCGCAAGGTCCTGGATGCCCACGCGGCGGGCGTCCCATGGCTGGTGGTGGCGGGCGCACGCGAGGTGGCCGCGGGCAACGTCCGCCTGCGACAGCGGGACGGCGCGCAGCGGGACGTCCCGTGGGAGGATGCCGCGGCGGAGCTCGTATCGTCGTGCCGTCCGGCCCCGGACGCCTGAGGATGACACCAGGGCGCGAGCGGTGAAGCCCACCGCTCGCGCCCCGTCGCTTCAGACCTGCTGGAGCCGCTCCAGCACCTCGCCCGCGTGCAGGACTTCCTCTGGCACCGTGGCCAGGTCGTCCAGGCTCAAGAGCCCCACCGGCCGCCGCTCACCGTCCACCACCACGAGGCGGCGCACCATCTTCTCCTCCATCACCTGTTCCGCCACCTCGAGCGTCGCGTCCACGTCGCAGGTGATGACCGTGGCCGTCATCACCTCGCGCACGGGCGTGGTGTTCGGGTCCTGCCCCAGCGCCGCGGACCGCACCGCGATGTCCCGGTCCGTCAGCATACCCACCAGCTGCCCACCCTCCAGCACCGGCAGGGAGCCGATGTTGCACGTGCGCATCCTCAGCGCCGCGGCCCGGATGGGCTCGCCCGCTTCGATGGTCTCCAGGTTCTTGGTCATCAGCTCGCCAATCCGCATTGCACGCTCCTCGCTTTGCATGACGCCCCTCCCACTCCCGTTGAACCCCGGCGCCCCGCCGTCGCCTCCCGGATTGCGCCTGGCCCTGGAGCGAGGAGCCGGGCGAGTTCCCTCACACCTTGCTGCCCACCAGGCGCGACGCTGGGGCAGGATGCGCATCTGAAGTGCGCGTGGGCCCCGGTCCGGGCCCGGACAAGGAGCAGGAAGGCATGGTCGACAAGCTCACCCTCAGCGACGACGAATGGCGCAAGCGCTTGAGCCCCCAGGAGTATGAAGTCCTCCGCCGCCAGGGCACCGAGCGGCCTGGCTCCGGGTGCTTCCTGGGCACGAAGACACCCGGCACCTACGTGTGCGCGGGCTGCGGCAATCCCCTGTTCAAGGCGGGCACGAAGTTCGAGTCCGGCACGGGCTGGCCGTCCTTCACGCAGCCGGTGGCGCCCGACGCGGTGGCGGAAATCCAGGACGTCTCGCACGGCATGATTCGCACCGAGGTCCGCTGTGCGCGCTGCGACGGGCACCTGGGCCACGTCTTCCCCGACGGCCCCCCGCCCACCGGCCTGCGCTACTGCATGAACTCGGTGTCCATGAAGCACGTCCCCGAAGGCCAGCCGCTGGAGCTGGTCAAGGCATAGCCTCCGCACGGAACGAGTGAGCGGGCCGGATGCTGTCCCGGCCCTGCTCCCCGCCCAGCGAACCCGCGGCGCTCAGCCCAGCCAGACGCGGGCGTTGCGGAACATGCGCATCCAGGGGCCGTCGTCGCCCCACTCGCGAGGTCGCCACGAGTGCTGCACGGAGCGATGCACCCGCTCCGGGTGCGGCATGGTGATGGTGAAGCGCCCATCCCGCGTCGTCAGACCGGCGATGCCGTGGGGTGAGCCATTGGGGTTGGCGGGATACGATTCCGCCACGCGCCCGTGGTTGTCCACCCAGCGCGTCGTCACCAGCCCCAGCCCGTTGACGCGGGCGGCGTCCTCCGCGCTGGGGAACTCCGCGCGGCCCTCGCCGTGCGAGGTGACGATGAGCATCCGGCTGCCTTCCATGCCCTGGTAGAAGAGCGACGGCGTCTTCGACACCTCCACCAGCGACAGGCGCGCCTCGTACTGCTCGGAGGCGTTGCGCACGAAGCGGGGGAAGTGCTCCGCGCCCGGGATGATGTCCTTGAGCTGCGACATCATCTGGCAGCCGTTGCACACGCCCAGGCCGAAGCTGTCCGGCCGCGCGAAGAAGGCGGCGAAGGCGTCTCGCGCGCGAGGGTTGAAGAGGATGGACTTCGCCCACCCGCCACCCGCCCCCAGCACGTCACCGTAGGAGAAGCCGCCGCACGCCAGCACACCCTTGAAGCCTTCGAGCGACACCCGCCCCGACAGGATGTCACTCATGTGGACATCCACCGCGGCGAAGCCCGCCCGCGTGAAGGCAGCGGCCATCTCCTGCTGGCTGTTGACGCCCTGCTCGCGCAGCACGGCCACGCGAGGACGAGCCCCTTCGCGATGAAGGGCGCGGCCACGTCCTGGGCCGGGTCGAACGTCAGCTTCGGCGACAGGCCCGGGGCCGCCGCGTCAGTCCTCGCGGCGGACTCCTGCTCCGCACAGGTGGGATTGTCGCGCAGCTTCTGCATCTCGTAGCTGACGCGAGACCACGTGCGGCGCAGGGACAACGTGTCCTCCGCCAGCAACGTGTCGCCGCCGTGGCGCACCCGCACCTGCAACGCCGTCACCGGGCGGCCCAGCTCGTGGACATCCCGTGACAGGCCCTGCTGCGCCAGCACCTCGCGCACGCGCGCCACATCCGAGGCGCGCACCTGCACCACCGCGCCCAGTTCCTCGTTGAAGAGGGCCGCCGCCACGTCACCGCCCAGCGGCGCCAGGTCCACATCCAGTCCGCAGCGACCCGCGAAGGCCATCTCGCACAGCGTGGCCCACAGACCGCCGTCGGAACGGTCGTGGTACGCCAACAGCGAGCCGCTTTCGCTGAGCGCCTGCACCGCGGCGAAGAAGCCACGCAGCAGCGCCGGGTCCTCTACGTCCGGGCTCTCCGGCCCCACCTGCCCGTTGACGTGCGCCACCACGGAGCCGCCCAGCCTCTGCTTCCCGCGCGCCAGGTCGATGAAGAGCAGCCGCGTGTCGTCCGCCACGTCCACCAGTTGCGGCGTCAGGGACTTGCGCACGTCCAGCACCGGCGCGAACGCGGAGATGATGAGCGACACCGGCGACGTCACGGCCTTGCGGGCACCGCCCTCCTCCCAGACGGTGCGCATGGACATGGAGTCCTTGCCCACGGGGATGGTGAGGCCCAGCGCGGGGCACAGCTCCATGCCCACCGCGTGGACGGCGGCGTAGAGGCTGGCGTCCTCGCCCGGGCTGCCCGCCGCGGCCATCCAGTTGGCGGACAGCTTCACGTCGGACAGCTTGCCGATGCGGGCCGCGGCGATGTTGGTGAGCGCCTCGCCCACCGCCATGCGCGCCGAGGCCGCCGCGTCGATGAGGGCCAGCGGCGTGCGCTCGCCCATGGCCATGGCCTCGCCCGTGGTGCTCGTCACGGTGGACAGCGTCACCGCGCAGTCCGCCACCGGCACCTGCCAGGGGCCCACCATCTGGTCCCGGCTGCTGAGCCCGGACACGGTGCGGTCGCCAATGGTGATGAGGAAGCTCTTGTCCGCCACCGTGGGGTGGCTCAACACGCGCTCCGCCAGCACCGCCAGCGAGCCATCCAGCGTCAGCGGCGCGAACGACACCGGGCGCGACGTCACGTCGCGGTGCATGCGCGGCGGCTTGCCGAAGAGCACGTCCATGGGCAGGTCGATGGGCGCGTTGCCGAACTGCGTGTCCCCCAGCTTCAGGGTCTGCTCGGCGGTGGCGTCACCCAGCACGGAGAAGGGCGCGCGCTCCCGCTCGCACAGCGCGGCGAAGCGGGCCAGGTCCTCTGGCGCCACGCCCAGCACGTAGCGCTCCTGCGCCTCGTTGCACCAGATCTCCACCGGCGACATGCCCGGCTCTGCGTTGGGCACCGCGCGCAGCTCCAGGCGCCCGCCCAGGTCGTTGTCGTGGGCCAGCTCCGGCACCGCGTTGGACAGACCGCCGGCGCCCACGTCGTGGATGGAGCGGATGGGGTTCTTGTCGCCCAGCGCCCAGCAGCTGTCGATGACCTCCTGGCAGCGCCGCTCCATCTCCGCGTTGTCCCGCTGCACGGAGGCGAAATCGAGGTCCGCCGCGCTCGCGCCCTGCGCCATGGAGGACGCCGCGCCACCGCCCAGGCCGATGAGCATCGCGGGCCCCCCAGGACGATGAGCTTGTCACCCGGCTGCAGGCGCCCCTTCTGCACGTGCGGCGCGCGGATGTTGCCCAGGCCACCGGCAATCATGATGGGCTTGTGATAGCCCCGCACCTCCACGCCATCGGGCGTGGGGACCTGCACCTCGTAGCTGCGGAAGTAGCCCGTGAGGTTCGGCCGGCCGAACTCGTTGTTGAAGGCCGCGCCGCCCAGGGGGCCGTCCACCATGATGTCCAGCGCGGAGACGATGCGGTCCGGCTTGCCGTAGGCCTGCTCCCAGGGCTGCTCGAAGCCGGGGATGCGCAGGTGGCTCACGCTGAAGCCGGTGAGGCCCGCCTTGGGCCGGGCGCCACGGCCGGTGGCCCCTTCATCGCGAATCTCGCCGCCCGCGCCGGTGGCGGCGCCCGGGTACGGGGAGATGGCCGTCGGGTGGTTGTGCGTCTCCACCTTGATCATGATGTGGGCCGGCTCGCGCACGGAGCCCCACTCACCGGTTTCGGGGGACGGGAAGAAGCGGTCCACCTCGAAGCCTTCGATGACGGCCGCGTTGTCCTTGTACGCGCCGAGCACGCCTTCCTTGTGCTGGACGTAGGTGTTCTTGATGGCCTGGAAGAGCGAGCGCTCCTGCGGCTTGCCGTCGATGGTCCAGCTCGCGTTGAAAATCTTGTGCCGGCAGTGCTCGCTGTTGGCCTGCGCGAACATCATCAGCTCGACGTCGGTGGGGTTGCGCTTCAGCTCGGTGAAGCGCGCCACCAGGTAGTCCATCTCGTCGTCGGCCAGGGCCAGGCCCAGCTCGCGGTTGGCGGTCACCAATGCCGCGCGGCCTCCGCCCAGCACGTCCACCGTCGTGAAGGGCCGGGGCGTGTGCCCGGCAAACAGGATGGCCGCGTCTTCGAGACGCCCCACCACCGCCTGCGTCATCCGGTCATGCAGCACCGGCTTCAGGCGCTCCAGTTCCGCGTCCTGCAACGCCTGCCCGTCGGGGCCCGCGATGAAGAAGGCGGTGCCGCGCTCCATGCGCCGCACCCGTTCGCCCAGGCCGCAGTTGTGGGCAATGTCCGTCGCCTTGGAGGACCAGGGGAGATGGTGCCCGGCCGAGGCAGCACGAGCAGCAGGCTGCCGGCGCGCGCCCCCGTGGCCACGCGGGGCCCGTAGTCGAGCAAGCGGCCCAGGGTGGCCAGGTCCGCCTCGGAGAGGGGCGCCGGAGCGTCGATGAGGTGCACGAACTCCGCATAGACGGATGAAACGGAGGGCACCCGCTCACGGCACTGGGCCAGGAGCTTGGCGAGCCTGAAATCAGAAAGGGCCGGAGCCCCACGCAGGGTGTGCATGCTGGACATGGGTCGAGATCGTGGCTCTGGGTAACAGCGGGGCCGTCCTTATCACCGTGTGTCGGCCCGGCGCGTGAAGAGTTCGCGCCGGGATGCCTGACGGACATGCGGGCAGGAGCCACAGTAGGTGTCAGCCGCACGTCAGAGCCTGCGCAGCGCTCGTGACAAAGCGGGAAGCACCGCCAACAGACTTACCGGTCCCCCAGGGCGCCGGACGGGGCATCGCAGGAGCAAGCAACCTTCACGCTCCTCCAGGGCCCCCGCGCGGGATGCCCCCTCACCAGGCGTGCGTTCGCGCCGCTATGCCGCTTCGCGTTCCGGGACCTCCGGAGGCGGCGCCTCCAGTGTCGCCAGGTGGGCCCTGGCCAACTCCAGGTTGTCATTGTCCAGCGGGTGGAAGGAGGGGCGCAGGTACTGCCGCAAGCCCCGCCCCAGCACTTGGAACAGCACCGGGTCCTTCCGGTGAGCGCGCCACAGCTCGCGCAGCAGCCCCATCCGCCCCAGCCCACGCTCCTGGCGCAGCAGCGTCACCGTGGCGGCGAACCACAGGGCGAAGAGGGACAACACGCCCAGCACCATGCCCAGCACGCGCAGCCCATAGCCCGGTGCCACCTTCCGTAGCACGTCGAAGGCCACCGCCTTGTGCTCAATCTCCTCGGCGGCGTGCCACTCGATGAGGTTGCGCATCGCCGGGTGGCCGTCCGCGAACACGCCCAGCGTCAGCGTGTTCTCGCCCATCAGCGCCGTGTAGTGCTCCAACGCGGCGGTGATGGACAGCCGCAGCGACGGCGGAAGCTTCGCGTCGATGACGCCCCAGAGGAATGACTCGTACCGCCGCATGAAGCGGCGGATGTCGTAGCCCTGGGACTCCAGCAGCTCGATGTAGTCCTGGTGTTCGCGCGCGTGCTTGCCTTCCTGCGCGAAGAAGGCCTTCACCTGCGCGTGCAGCGCGGGCGTGTCCGCCAGCTGCGGCATGTAGTGGTTGACGCTGCGCACGAAGAACCGCTCGCCCTGAGGAAAGAGCATGTTGAGCCCGTTCCACAGGTGCGTGGTGCCAGGGCCGTTGCGATGCCAGATGCGCGGGAAGCTCGAGTCGAAGGGGAACTGGAGGTGCGGTCGCGGCCGGATGCGTCCGGGGTCGTGGGGGGAGACCATGGAGAGCTCTCGTGACGGAAGACCAGGAAGGTTCAAGGGAGTGCCGGGCGTCGCGGCCGGGCCCTGCTGACCGCCTCCGCGACGAGCACATCCCGGAAGGCCAGCAGCTTCTCGCGCGTGCCCAGGGCGCCACTGCCCGCGAGCGCCGCGAAGAAGCGCTTGCGCACGCCCGAGGGCGTCGCGTGGAGGACCTCTGTCACACAGAGGGCCACGCCGCCCCCCACGGCACACAGCGGCCGCATCGTGTTGAAGAAGAGCGGGGAATGCCGCGCCAGCGCTTCATCATCGTCGACCTCCAAGGTGATTTTGGACAGCAGGGCATTGCCTCCCAGGGCGGCGGGCACCTGCCGCAGCAAGGGCGTGAAGGCGAAGCCGTGCGTGGTGAGCGAGGGCATCCACCACGGCAGCGCCGGTGAGTACAACGTGGAGAAGATGTCCTTCAGCACGCCGCCCCCCCGCCGCGTCTGCTCCAGCAGGTGCGCGACGTGCGCGGGCGTCATCGGCCCTGTGCGCGTCCGCGAGGGCACCACCGCGATACCAATGCGCCGCCACTTCCGCGCCACGGTGTGCGGCGACGCGGGCAGCACCGGCACCAGCAGCGTGGGATTGTCGACGGGGAACACGCCCTCGCCGGCCCGCTGCACCGCCTGGAGCATCGCGCAGGTGAGGTTCCGGAAGTCGAGCCCTCCGGCAGCTCCACTCGCAGCAGCGGCGACGGCTCCTCGGGACCGGTGAGCCATTCGCCCGGCGCAGCGCGGCCCTCCCTGCGCGGCAAGCCCTCCGAGGCCGCCAGCGAGAGCTCGGCCATCGCGGTGCCATCCATCACCAGGTGGTCGAAGCTCAGCTCCAGGGCGCCCGTCGCCGCGTCCACTCTCGCGCCGAACCAGGCGCTCGACGTCAGCAGGTGGGACGTCCAGGCGCTGTCGCCTCGCGAGGCGCGGTCCACCAGCACCTGCGGGAACAAGCCCTCCCGGCGTGCCTCGGCCAGCGAGCGGCTGGGCGTGCGCGCCAGCAACGCCGCCACCGCGTCAGGCGTCAGCGCCGCGTCGTCCAGGGACAAACGCACCACCTGGAGCCCACCGTCCTCGCACGTGATGGCGGCGGTGAGGACGTCCGCATCCTGGACGCGTTGGCGTGCATCGGAGCCTTCACGGCCCAGGCGCGCCACCCAGACGTCCAGGGGCTGGTTCTGCCGGCGCACGCCGCGGCTGTCGCGGAACCAGCGCACCACACGCGCCAGCAGCACCGGCGCCCACGTCCCGCCGTCCGTTTCCACGCCCAACGGCTGCACCGTCACCATGATGCGGCGCGAGCGGCTCGGTCGTCAGGAACTGCTCCCACGTCGTCAGCGCGGGCACCACCTGGGTCGGCCACCGCGCCGGAAACAGCCGCCGCCACCCGTCGCAGAAACGCACGAGCCCGCTGATGGCATGACGCGCCACAGGATGCAGGTGTGGAAACTGATGCGTCAGCGCCGCATGCACGCGTCCGATGACGCCAACGTCCTGGGCTTCATCCGGAAACGGGAGGGGACCGGATCCGTCCATGGCACACCTCCGAGTGGTCAACGGGGGGGATGACCCACGGCATTGGCTGCGTAGCCTACTGGACACGCCACCTGTACCGTCAGGTCATCGCGCGATTTCACTTACAGCCATGCTTTTTGACCTGCCTGCGCGGGTGAAACACGACTCACGAAGGCGCCCCCTCACGGAGCGCATGGGCAACTCACGCAGCGGGCGTGATACGCAGCGCATCAGTCGGGACGGAATCTTCGCGCGACGTGCCACGTCGGCCGGCAAGAATGTCTGACATTGAATGCAAGCGAGCAAAAACGCCTGCCTTCACCCCAGACACATCCTGGTATTCTTTGACAGCCTGACATTCCCATGCACTCCCGCCCGGGGTGTCGGCTCAGGAGCAGTCATGTCTTTCATCCGCCGTCCCTTCGCCTGGAGTGCCGCCCTGCTGCTGACGTTCGCGACCGTCGCGGCGGCTGACCCCATCAGCTCCGGGCCCGAGGCGCTCTGTGAGAACAGCGCGAGCGCCGAGTCCTCGCTGGCCATCTGCTTCCAGTCCTTCTGTGACGAGGACTGGGAGTGTGCGAACGCGTGTCCCAGTGCGCAGACGGCCGCCTGCGTGAACTCCGTGTGCGAGTACACCTATCGAACGGGCGGCGGCACCGGCGGCTCAGGCGGCCCCTTCTGCTCGGCGATGTTCTGTGCGGATGACTACCACTGTCAGTGCGGAGACCGTCAGGGCTACTGCGGCTTCGACTCCATCTGCTACTTCTAGGCCGCTCGACGCGTCGTTCCGCTCGTCAGGCTCCGGGAAGAAAGCCCGCGCCAGTGAGTCCGGCGCGTCGGTGGACACCTTCCCGGAGCCGCCATGCCACGCATGCTCGACAGCCTTCCCCTTCTCTACCGCGACCTCCTTCCTGACTTCTTCCGGCAGGACGTTCCCGAGGAGAGCAAGGCCACCTGTTCGAACTGCGCCATGAGCCAGGGCTCCGCGCAGGGCGCCGTCGACTCCGTGGACGGCGTCAGCCGCATGTTCCGGCCGGACACCAAGTGCTGCACGTACTCACCGCGCCTGCCCAACTACCTGGTGGGCGCGCTGCTGTCCGATGACCGCCCCGAGCTGGTCGAGGGCCGGCGCCGCATGGAGGCGAAGATCGCCAGCCGCGTGGGCGTCACGCCGCAGTGGGTGAAGCCTCCCGCCAAGTTCCAGTTCCTCTACAAGAACGGCCACCAGTTCTTCGGCCGGGCCGCGTCCCTGCGCTGCGGCTACTTCTCCGCGGACAGCGGTGGCTGCACCATCTGGCCCTACCGCGAAGCCGTCTGCTCCACCTTCTTCTGCAAGTACGTGGCGGGCGCGGACGGCCGCAAGTTCTGGATGTCCCTCAAGACGTACCTGACGCTGGCCGAAATCCAGCTGTCACGCTGGACGGCGCTCCAGCTCCTCCCCGACTACGTGCTGTCCGGCAGGGACCGCGCGGAGACGCAGCCCGGGCCGCTCACCGTGGAGGACCTGGATGACACCGCGCCGCCCGCCAAGACCTACGCGGCGCTGTGGCAGGGCTACGAGGGACTCGAGCTCGACTACTTCCGGGAGTGCTACCGATTGGTGAAGGCGCTGCCCCCGGACGGCGTGGAGAAGCTGCTGGGCCTGGATGGCACCATCGAGCTGAAGACGCTGGAGAAGCTCCACCACACCGCCGTGGCGCCCCAGTTGCCGCGCACGCTCAAGCTCAACCCCGATGCCACCGTCCAGTGGATGCAGGACGGCAGCGTGGCCCTGGGCGCGTACAGCGAATACGACGCCGTGGCCCTGCCCGGTGAAGCCTATGGACTGCTCGTCGACTTCACCGGACGCGAGCCCGTGGACGCCGTGCGCAAGCACCTGCGCGAGCACAAGCAGGCGGACCTGTCCGAGGACGTCCTGCTGGAGCTGTACCGGCACCGCATCCTCGTGGACGCGTGAGGCAGGCGTCTGGCTACGACTGCTGGGACAGCTCTCCCAGCTCGCGCAGCGTGCGGACGGAGGCCTGGGCGTTGCGCCACGCGAAGACCGTCTCTGACAGGTGGTCCGCCATCCACGAGCAGAAGCCCGGGTCTCCGGCGCCCAGCCACGCCGCGGACTCGGACAGCTCCGTCTCGGCGGCTTCCCACGCGCGGCGGTAGGCGCTGGCCGCCGTCATCAGCTCGGACAGGGAGTGGGTGAAGGCGTCCAGGGCCGCGCGCAGCTCCAGCGGCGCGCCCGGCTCCCCCGGCGGGAATCGCGCAGCCGCCCCAGGTGGACCAGGAGCCCCTGCTCCAGCGCGGCGGCGGTCCCCAGCCGCGCCTGGGCGCCGTGGAGCAGGACCTGGAGGTCCTCGCCCAGCTCATGCTGAAGCTCCTCGGTGGAGCGCGCCACCGGGCGTCCCAGCCGCGTACACACCGCCTGCCACAGGCTGCTGTACCCCAGGAGCTCCGCCACGCCGCGGCGAACATGGGGCGGGACGCGATCCAGGAACTCGAGCGCGCACTGACGGGCGGACGTGGCCAGGGGCCCGCGCCCGGCCCCGCCTTCGCGCACTTCAGCACCCGCCAGGCCCACTGGAGCGTCGTCTCGGTGGAGCGGAAGAGGGCTTCACAACCCGCGCTCAGCGTCCCCGCATGGCTGGCGTCCATCAGCGAGGTGGAGGTCGCGGGCACGGTCCGGGCTTCCTCGCCGGAGACCTGCTCCGGGCGTGGCTCCCGTTCCGATGAACCGCGGTCCGGCGACATGCTCCGCCTCCCTCAACGCGACGAGCTACCCCAGGTATCGCATGCCCTGCGCACAAGCTCCAACACCCCATCAGGGGAGGGTTCAGGGCGCCGCGCGTGGCCTGAGACGGACCGGATGCCCGGGGATTCAAGCCGGTGTCGTGTCGCACGGGTTGAGAAAATCCGGCCGGGCGCCCGGAACGAGACACCCGGCCGGCGCGCATCCGCGCGGCACGCGCTAGTGAAGGGTGCGCTTGAGACGGCTGAGCCGCTCATGCGTCCGCTTCTGCGCGGGAATCAGCTCCATCCGCACGAAGCGTCGATTCTCGCCATGCACCTGGTCCGCGTCGCGCTGGTAGTCGGCGAGGCCATGGTCCTCGCCCTCCTCCAGCGCCTGGATGGCGGCCTTCTCGCCCAGGATGTCCGCGCCGCCTTGGACCAGCTTGGCGAAGGTGCCCCACATGCCCGAGCTCTCCACGGGCTCACCGCCCATCCTCAGGATGCGCTCGCGAATCTCCTCGACCCGGTGCTCATGGTCGTGCTGGCAATACTCCAGCGCGTCACGAGCCAGTGCGTCCGAGACGTGCCCGATCGCCTTGCGATAGGTCTCCACGGCGGAGATTTCGCCGCGCAGGAACGAGTTGAGCATCTCGACGTCCTTGTTGGTGCTCGCCATCGATGGCCTCCATGGGTGACGGGTGAATCCGGCTTGCCGCAAAAGGTGATGCCCGCTGCCGCATGGGCAACGCGGGCTCGCCTCCCCGCCTCCTTCCAAGGTCTGCGCGGACGTTCACCCGACGGCGCCGTGTCCCGCTCCCCATGCGTGCGGGCGAGCGGGCGTCCCTCGGGCAGGCCCAGCCCCGCATACCGCATCAAGGAGGACGGGTTGACGCGCGCCTGAAACAGCCGCTAGCGTAGGTCTTCGCGATGACGCACTCCCACACACCGACCGCCGCGCCGTTTGCCAGCCGCTGCTGTCCGTCGTGTGCCTGTTGTCGTCAGCCGGACCTGGGTTGTTGACGCGCACACGGGACGCCCTTCCAAGCCTCCCTCCTCGCGCTCTTCCCGGCCCGGTCTCCTCTCCCAGGAACCGGGCCGTTTTCGTTTCCTCCCCCAGCCCTGCACCGCGCCTCCCTCATGACCTTCACCGCCGACGCCCGTGTCCCCTGCGCTCCCGTGCTCCCCGCCGGGGGTGATGACGCCTGTGCAACGGGTGGCGCGTTCTGTCTGTGCCGTGCGAGTCCCGTGTGTCCGCCTGCAGGCGGGTGCCGAGCATCGAGAAGCGTGTAGCGCGTCCTTCTCGAACCTTCTTGCTCGTGCGGCCCGCCCTCGAAAGAGGCGGGCCTTTTCTTTTCCTGGAGTCACCATGTCGCCCCCGCAGCCCCAGGCCTCGGCCCTGCTCGCCGAAGCCGCTGATGTGAAGGACGCCCCCGCGCAGGACCTCCTCGCCTGGGCCGAGCGCCGCTTCGGCGCGCGCGCGGCCATCGCCTCCAGCTTCGGCGTGGAGGACATGGTCCTCATCGACCTGGCGCGCCAGCATGCGCCCAGCCTGCGCCTCTTCACGCTCGACACCGGACGCCTGCCCCCGGAGACATACGAGCTCATGGAGGTGGTGCGTAAGCGCTACGGCGTCACCGTGGAGACGTACTTCCCCGAGCGCGCGCGCGTGGAGGCGCTGGAGTCCACGAACGGCTACTTCTCCTTCCGCCAGAGCCTGGAGGCACGCAAGGCGTGCTGCGCCATCCGCAAGGTGGAGCCCCTGTCGCGCGCGCTCGCGGGCCAACAGGCGTGGGTGACGGGATTGCGCCGTGAGCAGTCCGTCACCCGCACCGACGTGGCGACGCTGGAGGTGGACAGCGTGCATGGGCTGCTCAAGCTCAACCCGCTGGCCACGTGGAGCAGCCGGGACATCTGGGCCTACGTCCGGGCGAACAGCGTGCCCTACAACGCGCTCCATGACCGTGGCTACCCGTCCATCGGCTGTGCGCCCTGCACGCGCGCGGTGAAACCCTACGAGGACGAGCGCGCGGGCCGCTGGTGGTGGGAGTCCGCGGAGAACCGCGAGTGCGGCCTCCATCCGGTCCGATGAAACGCGCCATGCCTTCACACGCCTTGGATTATCCCGTGTGCCTTCGACTCGAGGGACGCTCCGTCCTGCTGGTGGGCGGCGGCGCCATCGCGGAGGGCCGTGCCCTCGCGGTGCTCGACGCCGGCGCGCGACTGCGCGTCATCGCGCCGGAGGCCACCGCCACGCTGCGGCGGCTCGCAGCCGATGGACGCCTGGAATGGCAGCCCCGTTCCTACGAGGCCGGCGACGTGCGCGGCCATCACCTGGTGCTCGCGGCCACGGATGACGAGGCCGTGGGCCGGCGGGTGGCCGCCGAAGCCCGGGACCTGGGCCTGTGGGTCAACACCGCGGACGAACCGGCGCTGTGTGACTTCACCCTGCCCTCCGTCGGCAGGCGCGGCCCCATCACCGTCGCCGTGTCCTCGGCGGGGCGGGCCCCCGCGCTCGCCAGCCACCTGCGCAAGACGCTTACCGCCCAGGTGACGCGACACCACATCTGGCTGGCGCGACTCAGCGGCTGGCTCCGCGAACACCTGCCCCGAGGCGAAGCGCGCCAGCAACTGCTGAAGCAGGTGGCGGTGGGAGACATCGGCGCGCTGCTGGAGCAAGGCGAGCGCAAGGCCGCCTGGGCTCGGCTCCGCACGGAATTGGAGCACTCGAAGATTCTTGGAGAGACACGATGAGAGAGCAGACGAGAGGCCGAGTGTTCCTGGTCGGCGCGGGTCCGGGAGACCCGGAGCTGTTGACCTTGCGCGCCGTGCGCGTGCTCCGGGAGGCGGACACCGTCGTTCATGACCGGTTGGTCCACCCTGGCGTGCTCGAGCATGCGCGTCCCCACGCCCGGCTCATCTACGTGGGCAAGGAGGGTGGCGGAGACTCCGTGAGCCAGGAGGAGATTCACGTCATCCTCATCGCCCAGGCGCTGCTGGGGCGCCGCGTGGTGCGGCTCAAGGGCGGTGACCCTTTCGTCTTCGGCCGCGGCGGCGAGGAAGCGCTCGCGCTGGAAGAGGCGGGCATCCCGTATGAAGTCGTGCCCGGCCTCACCGCGGGGACAGCCGTGCCCGCGGCGGCGGCCATTCCCGTCACGCACCGGGGTGTCTCCGGGGCGGTGACGTTCGCCACCGCATACCGAGGCGGCAGCGCGCCGGCCTGGGACTTCCTGGCGAAGGCCCAGACGCTGGTCCTCTACATGGCGGGCAGCCGGTTGGAGGAGACGGTGCGCGCGCTGGTCGGCGCGGGGCGTTCCGCGTCCACCCCGGCCGCCGTGGTGGAGGCGGGCACGTGGGAGCATCAACGGGTGGTGGAGGCTCCGCTGAGCCACATCGCCCAGGCGGCGACGCGTGACGCGCTCGGCTCGCCGTCGCTGCTCATCGTGGGCGAGGTCGTCGCGCTGCGCGAGCGCCTGCCTTCGCTGGTGGCGCAGGGAACCTCGGAGCATGGACACGCGCCAGCGCGCGTGGCGGAGGGCGGTCATGAGTGAGCACACGTTCGCGCGGGCGTCCCACCTGTCGGAGCTGGAAGCGGAGAGCATCCACATCCTCCGGGAGACGGTGGCCGAGTTCGCCAACCCGGTGATGCTCTACAGCATCGGCAAGGACTCCCAGGTCCTGCTGCACCTGGCGCGCAAGGCCTTCCACCCCGCGCCCCTGCCCTTCCCGCTGCTCCACGTGGACACCACCTGGAAGTTCCGGGACATGTATGCGTTCCGGGACTCCTTCGTGGCGCGCCACGGACTGCGCCTCATCATCCACCGGAACCAGCGCGCGCTGGCCGAGGGCATCAACCCCTTCGACCACGGCAGCCAGAAGTACACCCATGCGATGAAGACGCAGGCGCTGCTGGAGGCGCTGGCGGCGCATGGCTTCGACGCGGCCTTCGGTGGCGCGCGGCGCGACGAGGAGAAGTCCCGCGCCAAGGAGCGGGTGTTCTCCTTCCGGGACCGGCACGGACAGTGGGACCCTCGCCGCCAGCGGCCGGAGCTGTGGAACCTCTTCAACGGCCGCGTCGACGCGGGCGAGAGCATGCGCGTCTTCCCGCTGTCCAACTGGACGGAGCTGGACGTGTGGCACTACGTGCTGCGCGAGCGCATCCCCGTGGTGCCGCTCTACTTCGCGGCGGAGCGTCCTGTCATTGACCGGGGCGGAACGCTGCTCATGGTGGATGACGAGCGCATGCGGCTGCGGCCCGGGGAGAAGCCCGAACTCCGGCGCGTGCGCTTCCGGACCCTGGGCTGCTACCCGCTCAGTGGCGCCATCGAATCCTCCGCCACCACGGTGGAGACCGTCATCCACGAGATGGTGAACGCCCGCCAGTCCGAGCGGCAGGGCCGACTCATCGACCACGACGAAGAGGGCTCCATGGAGCTCAAGAAGCGCGAGGGCTACTTCTAATGGACACCGGCTTGCAGCAACTGCTCGACCAGCATGCCTCCCGGGAGCTGCTCCGGCTCGTCGTGGTCGGCTCCGTGGATGACGGGAAGTCCACCCTCATCGGCAGGCTCCTCTACGAGTGCGACGGGCTCTTCGAGGACCAGATTTCCGCCGTGCGGAAGGCCAGCGCGAAGCGGACCGCCGCCGCCGTGTCCGTGCCCGCCGAGGCGCTGGTCCAGGGACTGAAGGCCGCGGCCGGCGCGGACGCGGAGGAACTGGACTTCTCCTCTTCACCGACGGCCTGCGCGCCGAGCGTGAGCAGGGCATCACCATCGACGTTGCCTACCGCTACCTGAGCACCGCGCGGCGCAAGGTCATCGTCGCGGACACGCCGGGCCACATCCAGTACACGCGCAACATGGCCACCGGCGCTTCCACCGCGGACGCGGCGGTCATCCTGGTGGACGCGCGACTGGGCGTGCTGCCGCAGACGCGCCGCCACGCGTACATCGCCTCGCTGCTGGGCATCCCCTACCGGCCGTGGCGGTGAACAAGATGGACCTCACGGACTTCGACCGCGGCACCTTCGAGCGCATCGGCGCCGAGCTGGTGGACTTCGCCCACGCGCTCGGCTTCGAGGGCGTGCGGCTCTTCCCCGTCAGCGCCAGTCGCGGGGACAACATCACCCGGCCCAGCGCCCGCACGCCCTGGCATGAAGGCGGCACCCTGCTCGCGTGGCTGGAGTCCCTGCCCCACCAGCGCCGGCAGGACGACGCGCCCTTCCGCTTCCCCGTTCAGTACGTGCTCCGGCCCCACCAGGACTACCGAGGGCTGGCGGGACAGATTGCCTCCGGCACCGTCCGCGTCGGGGATGAAATCCAGGTCCATCCCTCCGGGCGGCGCACGCGCGTGGCGAGCATCGACACCTTCGACGGACCGCTGGAGGAGGCCGCGTCCCCCGCGTCCGTCACGCTGCGACTCGCGGACGAAGTGGACGCCAGCCGAGGCGACGTGCTGGCCCACGTGGACCAGCCGCCGCTGTCGCTCCACCAGCTCGACGCGATGCTCGTGTGGTTCGGAGAACAGCCGCTGGACTGCTCGCGCCGCTACCTGGTGAAGCAGGCCTCGCGGACCGCGCCCGCGCACATCGAGCGGGTGCTGTGGCGCAAGGAACTGGCGGACCTGTCCGAGCAGCCCGCCGAGTCCCTGTCGCTCAACGACATCGGCCGGGTGCGGGTGGTGTGCCGTCGGCCGCTGCTGACCGACCCGTACCGCGACAACCGCCGCACGGGCGCCTTCATCGTCATCGACGCGCTCACGCACGACACGGTGGCCGCGGGCATGGTCCTGGGGCCCGTGGAGGAGTCGACGAAGGGCGACGTGGCCTCCTCGCTCGTCACACAGCCCGAGCGGCGGGGACGACTGGGTCAGCCCGGCGCCATCGTCCTGCTGCCCACCACGCCGGACGCGGGCTCACGCGCATTCCAGTTGGAGCGCCGGCTGTTCGACCTGGGCTGGCACGTCACCACCACCCCCGGTGATGTGGAGGTCGCGCTGGCGCTCGCGGCGGCGGGATTGGTGGCCCTGGTCCACACCGACGCGCCCCAGACACGCCGGGCCCTGCGCGCGGAGGCCCGCGATGCCGGCGCCGCGTGGCTGGAGCTGGAAGCCACTGAAGACCTGGAGCAACACCTCGACCGGATCATCTCCCTCCGGGAGGCCGCACGATGAGCGCATCCCCTGCCACCCACGCGCCCCCGTTCATCAACGCGCTGCTGGGTGAGAACAAGAGTGCCCTGCTGCTCAAGCTCGTGGAGGAGATGGATGCCTCCGCCCTGCACTGGCTGAGCGGCTACACGGCGGGACTGGCCGTCCGCGCCCCCCAGGCCACCGTCGTCCCCGTGGCGCCCGTACCCGTGGCGGCCCCCGCCGGTCACTTCACCATCATCTACGGGACGCAGACGGGGAACAGCCGCCTCCTGGCCGAGCGCCTCAAGCACCAGGTGGAGTCCGCCGGGCTCGCCACGCGGCTGTTCCGGGCCAGCGACTATCCGGTGCGGGAGCTGGCCAAGGAGAAGCTGCTCTGCGTGGTCATCAGCACCCAGGGAGATGGCGACCCGCCGGATGACGCACGCGGTTTCTGTGAGTTCATCCTCGGCAAGCGCGCGCCTCGCATGGAGGGGCTGCGCTACGCCGTGCTGGGGCTGGGAGACTCCAGCTACCCGCGCTTCTGCGAGGTGGGCCGGCGGCTCGACGCCCGCTTCGCGGAGCTGGGCGCCAGCCAGTTGTTGGCGCGTGCCGATTGCGACGTGGACTTCGAGCCCGTGGCCAAGGGTTGGCTCGACCAGGCCTACACCCTGGCGCGCGAAGCACTGACTCCGCAGGCGACGGTGACGGCCACTGTCGTGCCGCTGCGGGAGCCGCACGCCACGCCCACATTCACCAAGGAAGCGCCCTACACGGCGGAGGTGCTGCTCAATCAGCGCATCACCGCACGCGGCGCGCTCAAGGACGTGCGACACCTGGAGCTGGCGCTCGCGGGCTCCGGGCTGGAATACGCCCCCGGCGACGCGCTGGGCGTGTGGCCCCACAATCCGCCGGAGCTGGTGGCGTCCTTCCTGTCCGAGCTGCGCCTCGACGGAGAAGCGGCGGTCACCCGAGAGGGCCGCACGCTTCCGCTGGCGCGTTGGCTGAGTGACGAGCTGGAAATCACCAGGCTCAACCGCCCCTTCCTGGAGCGGCACGCCAGGCTGTCCGGCAGCGCGGCGGTGCGCGAAGTGCTCGAACCGGGCCGCGCCGAGGCCTTCCGCGCGCTGCTCGCGGGGCATCAGGTCATCGACGTACTCCGCGCCCACAAGGCCACCTGGGACGCCACGGAGCTGGTCCAGTCCCTGCGCCGGCTGACGCCCCGGTTGTACTCGATTGCCTCCAGCCCCAAGCGCGTGGGTGAAGAGGCGCACCTCACGGTGGCGGTGGTGGACTACACGGCGTTCGACCTGCGGCACTTCGGCGCGGCGTCGTACCACCTGGCCACGCGCACGGCCGGCACCGACACGGTCCGCGTCTTCATCGAGCCGAACGAACGCTTCCGGCTACCGGAGGACGGCGACAAGGACGTGCTGATGATTGGCCCTGGCACCGGCGTGGCACCCTTCCGGGCCTTCGTCCAGGAGCGCGCGGAGACCGGTGCGAAGGGCCGCAACTGGCTCTTCTTCGGTGAGCAGCACTTCCGCACCCAGTTCCTCTACCAGACGGAGTGGCAGGAGGCCCTGAAGAAGCAGACGCTGCACCGGCTGTCGCTCGCCTTCTCGCGGGACCGCACACAGAAGGTCTACGTGCAGCACCGGCTGCGTGAGTCCGGACGTGACGTCTACGAATGGCTCGAAGGCGGCGCCCACCTCTACGTGTGCGGCGACGCCCAGCGCATGGCCCCGGATGTCCACGAGGCACTGGTGGACGTCGTCTCCACCCATGGCGGCAAGAGCCGCGAGGACGCGCACGCCTGGCTCGAATCCCTGCGCGAGCAGCGGCGCTACCTGCGCGACGTCTACTGACCCATTCCGATTGCGAGCAACGACATGAGCCACCAGCCCAAGCCACTCTCCGAAGTGGAGCACATCAAGACCCAGAGCCGCCTGCTCCGGGGCAGTCTGGCGGAGAGCCTGGAGGATCCGGTGACGGGCGGCCTCGCCACGCCGGACACCAACCTCATCAAGTTCCACGGCAGCTATCAGCAGGACGACCGCGACGTGCGCGAGGAGCGGCGTCAGCAGAAGCTGGAGCCCGACTACAGCTTCATGCTCCGCACCCGCCTGCCTGGAGGCGTGTGCACACCGGCCCAGTGGCTGGTGATGGACGCCCTGGCACGCGAGCACGCCAACCACACGCTGCGCATCACCACGCGGCAGGCCTTTCAGCTGCACGGCGTCATCAAGGAAGACCTCCGGCCCACCATCGCCCGTATCAACGAAGCGATGATGGACACGCTGGCCGCCTGCGGCGACGTGAACCGCAACGTGCTGTGCAACCCCAATCCGGTGGACTCGCGCGTCCACGAGACGGTGTACCAGTGGGCGGTGCGCATCTCCGAGCACCTGCTGCCGAAGACGCGCGCCTACTACGAAGTCTGGCTGGGGAAGGAGAAGGTGGCCGGCGGTGAGGACGAGCCCATCTACGGCGCCACGTACCTGCCCCGGAAGTTCAAGACCGCCGTGGCGGTGCCGCCCCTCAACGACGTGGATGTCTTCGCGCAGGACCTGGGCTTCATCGCCATCATCGAGGGCGACGCGCTCGTGGGCTTCAACGTCTCCGTGGGCGGCGGTATGGGCGCCACGCATGGTGACGCGGCCACCTATCCCCGGCTGGCGGACGTCGTCGGCTTCATCCCTCCGGAGCAGACGCTCGCCGTCGCCGAGGAGGTGGTGAAGATTCACCGCGACTTCGGGGACCGCACCAACCGCAAGCACGCGCGCCTGAAGTACGTCCTGGAGGAGCGCGGCGTTCCCTGGTTCACGGCGGAGCTGGAGAAGCGGCTCGGCTTCCCGCTCCAGCCGGCGCGCCCCTTCGCGTTCGAGCACAACGGAGACCGCTTCGGGTGGACGGAGGGCCATGACGGCCGGTGGCATCTGACGCTGCATCTGGACAGCGGCCGCGTGGCGGACCGGCCCGGCGCCACGCACTTGACGGGCCTGCGGGAGATCGCGCGCATCCACACCGGGGACTTCCGGCTCACGGCGAACCAGAACCTCGTCATCGCGGGTGTGACGCCCGAGGCTCGCGACGCCATCGGCGCGCTGGTGACGGCGCACGCGCTGGACAGCTTCCGCACCGCCAGCCCGGTGCGCCGCAACGCGCTGGCGTGCGTGGCGCTGCCGACGTGCGGGCTCGCCATGGCGGAGGCGGAGCGCTACCTGCCCGCCTTCGTGGGACGGCTGGAGGACCGGCTGCGGGCGCATGGCCTGCAGGACGCCAACCTGCTGCTCCGCATCACCGGGTGCCCCAACGGCTGCGCGAGGCCGTACCTGGCGGAGGTGGGACTCGTGGGCAAGGCGCCGGGCCGCTACAACCTTCACCTGGGCGGAGATGCGCGAGGCCAGCGCCTCAGTCACCTCTACAGGGAGAACATCGACGAGGACGCCATCCTCGCCGCGCTGGAGCCATTGTTCGAAGGCTACGCACGCGAACGTCAGCCCGGTGAAGGCTTTGGCGACTTCGTGGTGCGCGCGGGCCACGTCCCCAGCCCAGCCATTCAGCCTCGGCCGGCCTGAGCCAACGCGGACCGCGCGCGTGTTCAATCGCCCGCGGCCCGCACCGCCGTGAGGAGCAGGTCGTACTTGCCGCCCAGGAACGTACGGAAGCCGTGCTGGTGCAGATAGCGGCGGTAGAAGGACAGGTCCTTCACCAGCAGCGACAGGTCAGGCTCGCGCAGGTTCCGCACCCGCGCGCCATAGACGACCTCCCCATCCCGGAAGCGGGAGTTGGGAAAGCCCAGCAGCAGCGCCGAGCTCGGCTCCAGGTGCTCCTGCACGAGCTTGCGCAGCAGCGCATGGTCGTCCACACCGGGGCTCTGCAGCGTGCCTACGGACACCACCAGGTGGAAGCGTCCCAGGTCCTCCGGCAGCGCATTGAGGTCGGCGACGACAAAGCGATGCCGGGCATCGGGGAATCGAGCGCGCGCCTCTTCGATGGCGCTGGCGCTGTGGTCCACCCCCACGAAGCGCGCGTCCGGGCTTTCCTCGAGCCACGAGAACGCCGCCAGTTCATCCCCGCGATTGACGCCCAGGTCGAGCACGCGGCCTGACGCCGGCAACCGGATGCGCCCAAGCGCTTCGAGCCAGGGCAACAGGAAGCCCGCGTCCTCCAGCTTGCGCAGGCGCGCGAACGCGGAGGCCGCGCCGTAGCGTTCTTGCGGTGACACCACTCCGTCCGCCTTGCCCCCCGCGTGCCAGGGCGCCTCAGGCCCCAGCCGCTCGAAGGTCAGCGAGATGTGCGTCGCATCCACCGCGCGGGGCGTCAGCAGCCGGCACGCGAGCCCCTCCGCCAGGTCGCACCAACTGCGCAGGGGCCGATGGAGCAGCGCGCCAGACGGGCCCACACGCTCGCCGGGGTAACACCCCCTGCCCAGGTCCGGGTCTGGCACCTCGATGGTGACAGGCCCCGCACCGAGCGACGCCAGCAAGTGCCGATGGATGTGGATCAGGGACTCGGCATGGAAGCGGCGAGGATGCGAGGAGGACTCGGTGGGGCTCGGCATGATGGCGCGGAGCCTATCGTGGCATCTGTCCTGTTCCGTGGCTTCCGCGCGGTGCACAATCTCCCCCAATCGAAGGCCCGCACCGCCGAGGTATTCCTTGCATCGGTTCCGCACCCCTTCCGCCCTTCTCGCCGCCGTCGCCCTCCTGGGCTGTCAGTCCAACAAGGAGGACAAGCCGGCCGCGCCCCCTGCCCCCGCGACAGCGCCCCGCGCGGAGGCCGTGCCCGCCCCTCCGCCCAAGCCCGCTCCGCCCCCCGCCGAGTCACAGACGGAGCTCGGCTACCTCAAACCCACCGAGGACGCCGAACACTGCGAATGGATGCGCCAGCCCTTGAAGGGCACGGCCACCCGAGTCTTTCGCTTCGACGCCTATTGCGACAGGTCCTCGGTGTCATGGAGTCCGGATGGCCAGCAGGGGCTCCTCTTCACGTGGCCCTCGGGCGAAGGGGAAGTCCCGCGTGCCTGGCGCGTGGACGTCGCCGCGAAGTCCGGGCAGCCGCTGGACCTGAAGTCCCTGCCCGGAGGAAACAGCGCTGGAAACCCCAACGAGCCCTCTGTGATGCGCGTCGGCTTCGACGCGCAGAGCCGACCCGTGGCGCTCGTCGTCCTGGCCTCGGAATCGAAGGGGCCCATCACCTTCGACGGCGAGAGCATCCCCGTGCCGAAGGGCAAGGGCGTGCCGGGACTGGCCATGGCCTATCGCCTGGAGGACGGTGGCTGGAAGCGCATCGAGCTCAAGGCGGCCCGCTTCCAGGGGGACGCGCCGTCCGAGCACGGCCTGCTCGAAGCGGAGGCGACCCTCACGCCGACATGGACGGCCTCACTGCCCACCCGGATTCCTGGCAGCAAGGCCGCGCCGACGGTCGCGAAGGAACTGAATGCGCAGGAGTCGGGGAGCGAGGGAACGGGCTGGTGGATGGAGCTGCCCGGCCCGGACGGCACGCTCTACTACCGGGCACGCCAGGAGGGCCCGATGCTCGTGCTCGGACAGCCCCTGCTCTGGGCCCATGGAGACCAGCGCCTGTCCTTGAAGGACCTCACGGAGCCGGACGCGTACCTGGGCTTCCAGTTCGACCGGGGACTCCTGCTGGTCACCTCCTACGGAGGCTATGCGGCGGCCACCGTCTGGGACCCGAAGACGCAGCAGCGCGTGGTGTCCGTGCCGGACGTCTACGCACCCGCCTTCTGGCCCACGCCCTGAGCGCCGGAAAGACGACGGCCCGGCGCCCACATCGGGAGCCGGGCCGAAGTCGCGGCACGTCGTGGTGAGCTACGCGGGGCCGGCGCCGTTGTACCAGCCGGTGATCTTCCGCACGTAGTCCTGCGTCTCCTTGAACGGAGGCACGCCGCCATACTTGTTCACGTTGCCCGCGCCCGCGTTGTAGGCGGCGAGCGCCAGCCGCACGTCACCGTTGAAGCGCTTGAGCTGCTGCGAGAGGTACTTGGTGCCACCCTCGATGCTCTGGCGCGGGTCCGTGCGGTTGGTGACGCCCAGCTCGCGCGCGGTGGCCGGCATGAGCTGCATCAGGCCCACCGCGCCCGCGCCCGACTTCGCGTTCGGGTTGAAGGTGGACTCCTGCTGGATGACCGCCTTGATGAGGCGCGCGGGCACGTTGTACTTCTGCGACATCTCGTTGATGAGGTTGTCGTACTTGTTCGACGAGAAGCCGCTCAGGTCGTTGTTGCCCTTCGCGGGGCCCGCGTTGCCCGTGCCCTGCGTACCGCCCGTTCCACCCGTGCCGTTGGTGGCGCCGGCGCCGCTGGCCACGGTGGCGCCAAGCTTCGAGAACGCCGCGCGCGTCAGCGGACCGTAGTAGCCCGTGTTCTTCACGTTGTTGGCGGCCTGGAACTCCTTGAGCGCCGATTCCGTGCGAGGACCGAAGACGCCCGGGCCCGTGTTCATCTCGGCCTGGGTCATGTAGCCGCCCTTCACCAGCGCCTGCTGGAGCTGCTCCACGGCTGGGCCGCGCGCGCCCTTCTCCAGGTCACCCGCGGGCAACTTCATGCCCTTCACCGAGCCGCCCGAGGTCGGCGGCGGCTGGGAGCCCACGCCGCCCGTGCCACCACCGCCATTCGTGTTGCCCGGACGCGGGTTGCCGCCCGAGAAGGTCACCAGCTCACCCGTCGTCTTGTAGCCCTGGGGGCCGCCCGACAGACGGTTGCCCTGGACGTTGAGGGTGATCTCCTTCCCCGTGGCCGGGTCGTTCGCGTAGTAGACGGGCTTGCCGTTCTGCGTGCCACGGCCGGTGATGGTGATCCAGTGGTCGGTGCCGTTCGAGCCACCACCGCTGCCCGCCTTGTAGTCCACGCCTACGACCACCGGCCGGCCCGCGTCGACCTGCCGGTTGATGGTGTCCAGTTTCCACGCCTGCTTCGCGGCGCCCAGGCCGCCCATGGCCGCCGCCGAGCCCCACTTGAGCGCGTTGCCCGAGTAGCCGTTGTTGCGGTCCAGATACGCGTCCATCTCCCCTGGGTTGATGGTCTTCCCGGTGATCTTGCTCACGGCCATGGCGGTGGCCGTCATGGCACAACCCGCCGCGGACAGGCTCGAACCGGTGCCCAGCCGCCGCGAGCCCCACTGCGCGTCGCCCTGCTTGTAGAGCGGCGTGCCGTCACGGGACGTGGGGAACTGCCGGCCGTCGTCGTCGCGAACCTGACCGTTGGCGGCGCGCGTCGTCGTCGCCGCGGGGGTGAAGTTGTCGCCGCCCGCCGGACGGTTGGCCGTGCCGGAACCCGTGGAGTCCCCTCCCCGCGTGGGCGCGCTCTCGAACGTGTCCGGAATGGTCAGCTTCTGGCCCGCACGAATCTTGTTCGGGTCAGTGATGTTGTTGGCCTGGGCCAACGCGGAGACGGACGTGTTGTACTTGCGGGCCAGCGCGTTCAGGGTGTCGCCACTGCGAACGGAATGGGTCTTCACGGCCAATACCTTTCGTCACCCGATGCTGCGTTGGGGCCGGGGGATATTCACGATTCTCGCCCGTGACGAAACGAAGTTGCCTCATCCCCAGACAAACACTGGTATCGAAATTGTCAAATCTGACAGGACACATCGATCCGTCATTTCTGTTCAATTCCACAAACACCACACAGGACGCGACGCACCGCGCAACGCGTGACACTTCTGTCAAAGAGCGCCGTGACAGGCTGTCACCCCCACGTCGCACCTCCGTGACAGGGAGGGCTGGGTGAATCCCGTGCGGGCAACGCCATCAGAGTGAGCGCAGCCCCACTCAGGCCCTGGCCTCGTGCTTGCTCAAGGGCCGCGTGTCACTCCTGAACCCAAAGGCACTCGGCCATGGCCCATCCACTCCGGAAGCACTTCTGGCTCCTCACCACGACAGTCATCGCACTCGCCATGCTGCTCCTGGCGAGCACGACCAACCTGCTCGTGGAGTTCGCATTTACGCCACGCATTTCAAACATGCGGGATGAGAAAGCCTTGCCGACAGAGGCTGCCTCACGCCCTCGCGCGGCATTGGAAGGCAGTCGTCTGGCAAGACTCACAGGACTGCCCCTCGACCAATCGCCGGAGCCAGCGCCGCCCTCGGGTGGCGGCACGGCCATGAACACGTCCCTGCGGCTGAAGCTGCTCGGCACCCTGGTGGCGCATGACTCGCAGTGGTCGCTCGCCTCGGTCGAGGACCTCGACGCGAAGCGCATCCGCAGCGTGATGACCGGTGACGACCTGCAGGGCGCTCGCGTCGTCTCCATCGAGCGCGAGCGCATCACCTTCCTGGTGGACGGCCGGGAGGAGTTCATCCGCGCCGACCGCCATGGCGGCGTCTCACCCGCGCCCTTCCTGACGAACGCCGCGCCCGCGCAGATGGGCGTCCGCGCGGTGGGTGAGCACACCTATGAGGTGTCCCGCCGCGCTGTCGAAGACGCGCTTTCCAATATGGACGGCCTGCTCGCCCAGGCCCGGGTGGTGCCGTCCTTCCGCGACGGCAAGCCCCAGGGCTTCAAGGTCTTCTCCATCAAGAAAGGCTCCCTCTACGAGCAGCTCGGCATCCAGTCTGGTGACGTGCTCCGGCGCATCAATGGCGTCTCGCTCGACGCGCCCGACAGAGCCCTGGAGGCCTTCATGCTGCTACGGGGCGCTTCGCACCTCGAGCTCGACATCGAGCGAGGAGGGAGCCCGGTCCGCAAGGTGTACGACGTGAGGTGATTGCCGTACGGCCCTTCAGCTCCGGACCAGTGCCGCCGCGAGCCGGGGAAGCGCATCCCCTGCCCGCGCCTCCAGGTGCACGTCCGCGAGCTCCACGCCCCGGCACTCCCCCAGGTTGAGGATGGCGATGGGCATCCGGCGCTCGGACGCGCGCACCAGGAAGCGGTAGCCGGAGAAGATGGCCAGCGAAGAGCCCACGACCAGCAGCGCGTCGCCCTCCTCCAACAGGGCGAACGCCGACGCCACGGTGGGAACCGGCACGTTGTCGCCGAAGAAGACGACGTCTGGCTTGAGCGTTCCACCACACACCAGGCACGCAGGGACCTGGAAGGACGACAGCTGCTCGGAGGTCAGGTCCGCGTCACCGTCCGGACGCAGCTCCAGCACCTCGAGGGAGAAGCCAGGGTTGAGCGACAGCAGCCGCGCCTGCAACGCCTCGCGCGCCTCCTGCGCGCCGCACGCCAGGCACCGGACCTTGGCCAGTGCGCCATGCAGCTCAATCACCCGCGAGCTGCCAGCGGCATGGTGCAGCCCGTCCACGTTCTGGGTGATGAGGCCTCGGACATGGCCCGCCTGCTCCAGCTCCGCCAGCGCCGCGTGCGCCGCGTTGGGCCGGGCCGAAGAGAAGCGCGGCCAGCCCCTCAGGCTTCGCGCCCAGTAGCGCGCCCGGGCCTCGGGGCGCGTGAGGAACTCGCGATGCTGAATGGGATTGCGCGCCTGCGCCCGCGTCCCGGGCCCCCGATAGTCGGGGATGCCTGACTCGGTGCTGCACCCCGCCCCGGTGAGCACCACCGTGCTGCGGCGCGAGAGCAATGAGACCAGCGCCTCCATGCTCGGAGCGAGGCTGGGAACAGGCAGGGCATCGTGCGGGGCAGTCATCGCGGCCTACATATTAACCGCGCGTCCCTGGCCGCGCCGGATGTCCGCCCTCCCCTGGGACCTCCCAGGCGCACACCTGCCCCCGCCCGCTCGGGCAGGCACGCCTGCCAGCCTGGCCAGCGGGGTGCTCACGCGCTCCGGACGGAAGACAGCCTGCGCAGGAACGTCGGTGCGACGAGGAAGATCAAGAGCAGCCGTCCCACCTGGACCGCCAGCACGACGGACAAAGTGGCACGCGTGCCCAGCGCGATGGCCAGCACGGAGTCAGCGCCGCCTGGAGACGTCGCGAAGTAGGTGGTGAGCAGGTCCACGCCCGTGGCGGCGGACCAGCCCCACGCCAGCAGCAGACACCCCACCACCATCCCCACCGAGGCCGCCAGTGCGACGTGAGCGACGCGCTTCAGCTCCTGCACCGCCGAGGCATCGAACTGGCTGCCCACGCGCACGCCCAGCACCCACAGGCCCAACGGGAGGAGGCCCGGGGCCACGCGCCCACCGGCAGGCCCAGCGCCGTGAGGGGATGCCCAGCAACACGGGCCCCAGGAAGGCACCGGCCGGCAGCTTCAAGCGCAGCCCCAGGAAACTGCCCACCGCGGACACTCCCGCCGTCGTCAGCCATGCCCACAGCGGTGGCGGCGAGCCCGGCAGGTCCGCCGCGCGGGCCACTGCCACATCCGGCGTATCCCCCACCCACCGCCCCACCACCACGGCCACGAGAATCACGATGCACAGGCGCATGAACTGGAAGAGCGTCACCAGCCGCGCGTCCGCGCCCAGCTCATCGCTCAGCGCCACCATCGCGGACGCGCCCCCGGCATCAGCCCCAAGGTGGCGGTGCGCGAGTCCAGGTAGCCCAGCTTCGCGCACACCCACGCCACGCCCTGCGCCACGGCCACCACGCCCACCACGGCGCCCAGTGACACGGCCCAGCTGTCCGCGAGCGCGCTCCAAGCCTCCGGAGAGAACGACGAACACAGCGCGCCCCCAGCACCGAATGCGCCACCAGCAGCCCCCGGCGCGGCACCGGGACGTGCACGGACAGCGTCAGCGACGCGGCGATGGACACCACCATCGCCCCCAGCAACGCCCCGGCAGGCAGGTGGGCAAGCTCCGCGAGTCCAGCGGCGAGCAGCGTCGCCACGGTGACGGCCACCACGCGGCGTGAGCGGCGTCCAGGCGCGGAGTCATTCGTCATCACGGCGCCGAACGTACCAATGAAGGGGGAGACATGCGCCGGGCATCCGCCGAGGAAAGCCCCGCACGCTAACCCATGCTAGACGCCCTCCTCATGCGATGCTGGCAATGGAAGTCCTTCCAGGCGCTGTCCCTCGATGAGCTGTACGACGTGCTCGCCCTGCGACAGGAAGTCTTCGTGGTGGAGCAGCGCTCCATCTACCAGGACGTGGACGGTTTCGACCGGAGCGCGGAACACCTGCTGCTCCACACGGAGTCGCAGGGTACCCGGCTGCTCGCCGGGTATTTGAGGGTGCTGCCTCCCGGTGCGAAGTATCCCCAGGCGAGCAGCCTGGGCCGCGTGGTGACGTCGCCCCACGCACGGGGCCAGGGGCTGGGGCGCGAGCTGGTGACGCGTGGCCTTGCCCGGCTGGACAGCCTGTACCCACAGGCCGCCGTCCACATCGGGGCCCAGCACTACCTCCAGCGCTTCTACGAAGGCTTCGGCTTCCAGACGCAGGGCGACGTCTATGACGAGGACGGCATTCCCCACATCGACATGGTGCGGCCAGCAGGCGGGCCGCGCTGACGCCGGGTCACGGCCTCGCGATGGGGGACGAGAGCGAGCCTTGACTGCCGCTGGGCATGGCGCTGCGGCACGCCCCCGTCACCCCGACGCCTGAAGCACGGAGGCTGGCGATGGGCCGACAACACTTCCCGGACGCCATCTGTCGCGTACCTCACGCGCCGGGGTGGCTGGGGCGGCCGGCGACTTCGTGGACCCATGACGCAATGCGCGTCCATGGCTTTCCTGCGAGGCCATGAGCCAGCGCACTCACATCGTCGACAATCCCTTCACCGGTGACGTCGCCGCTTCGGTCGAGCCCACGTCGCCCGCGAAGCTGGACACCGTCCTGGAGCGAGCCCGCGCCGCGTCGCGCGCGCTGCGCGCCCTGAGCGTGGCGGAGCGCGTGAAGCGGGTGCTGTGCGCGTGCGAGGCGATGGAGAAGAACGCCGACGCCATCGCACGGGACATCACCCGACAGATGGGCAAGCCGCTGTCCCAGGCCCGGGGTGAGGTGGGCGGCATGGCGGGACGCCTGCGCCACATGGCCGCCATCGCCGAGGAATCCCTCGCGGACATCGTCCTGCCGCCCAAGGACGGCTTCGAGCGGAGAATCGCGAAGGAGCCGCTGGGCGTGGTGCTGGACCTGCCCGCCTGGAACTACCCACTCCTCACCGCGGTGAATGCCATCGCGCCCGCCGTGCTCGCGGGCAACGCGGTCATCGTGAAGCATTCGCCGCGCACGCCCCTGTGCGGTGGCCACTTCGCGCGCGCCTTCGCCGAAGCAGGCGCGCCCGACGGCGCGGTGCAGGCCATCTTCCTGGACTACCCAGGCACGGAGCAGCTCGTCGGTGACGCGCGTGTGGACCACGTCCTCTTCACGGGCTCGGTGCTCGGCGGCCACAGAATGCAGGCGGCCGCGCGCGAGCGCTTCCTCCACATCGGCCTGGAGCTGGGAGGCAACGACCCGGCCTACGTCGCGCCGGACTGTGACTTCGACAAGGCGGTGGAGAACATCGTCGACGGTGCCATGTACAACGCGGGGCAGAGCTGCTGCGCCGTGGAGCGGGTGTACGTGCACCGCTCGCTGTACGAGCGCTTCATCGCCGCCGCGGAGCCACTCGTGCGCGCCTACGTACTGGGCGACCCGGAGTCCGAGCAGACGACGATGGGCCCCATCGCCCAGCCCTGGCACCCCGCCGAGTTGCAGTCCTTCGTCCAGGACGCCACGAGCCTGGGCGCACGGCTCGTCACGGGTGGCCGCGCGGCACAAGTGGAAGGACGGGGCCGGTTCTTCGAGCCCACCCTGCTCCGCGACGTGAGTCCCCAGGCGCGGCTGATGCGTGAAGAGTCCTTCGGGCCGCTGCTGCCCATCGCGCCGGTGGACTCGGATGAGGAGGCCCTGGCGCTGATGAATGCCTCGCGGCTGGGCCTCACCGCGAGCGTGTGGACGTCTGACCGGGAGCGCGCGGACCGGCTGGCGCGGCAACTGGAAGCGGGCACCGTCTACATGAACCGCTGTGACGCGCTGGACCCCGCGCTGCCATGGAGCGGCGTGAAGGACTCCGGACGCGGCGTGACGCTGAGCGCGCTGGGCTTCGACGCCCTGACGCGGCCCAAGGCGCTCCACTACCGCCTGCGCTTCTGACGCGCGGCTACAGCTTGCGCAGCCTCACCCGCTTCACCTTGTGGTCGGGGCCCTTGAGGAGGATGAGGCGCGCGCGCGAACGGGTGGGCGCGATGTTCTGGGCCAGGTTGGGCCCGTTGATTTCGCCCCACACCGACTCCGCGAGCTGAATCGCCTGCTCGTGGTTCAGCTCGGAGAAGCGGCGGAAGTAGCTGCGCTCGTCGCGGAATGCCGTCTGCTGGAGCTTGAGGAAACGGTTGACGTACCAGCGGCGGATGTCGTGCTCGTGCGCGTCCACGTAGATGGAGAAGTCGAAGAAGTCGGAGAGGAACGTCGCCGGCATCTGCTTCCCCTCCTGTGCCCCGGCCTGGAGGACGTTGAGCCCTTCCAGGATGAGGATGTCGGGCTGGCGGACCACCTGCGCCTCGCCAGGCACCACGTCGTAGACGAGGTGCGAGTACACCGGCGCCGCCACCTCCGCCCGTCCGGCCTTCAGCTCCGCCAGGAAGCGCACCAGGGCGCGCCGGTCGTAGCTCTCCGGGAAGCCCTTGCGCTTCATCAAGTCGCGCGCGGTGAGGACATCGTTGGGGAAGAGGAACCCGTCCGTCGTCACCAACTCCACGCGCGGGTGGTCCGGCCACCGCTTCAGCAGCGCCTGGAGGATGCGCGCCGTCGTGCTCTTGCCCACCGCCACGCTCCCGGCGATGGCGATGATGTACGGCACCTTCTGCGCCGAACCTCCCAGGAAGGCTTGCTGCTCCGCCCACAGCCGCTGCGCCGCGGCCACCTGCAGGTTCAGCAATCGGGACAAGGGCAGGTAGACGTCCACCACCTCGTCCAGGTCGAGGTGCTCTCCCAGGCCCCGCAGTCCATCAATGTCCTCGGACTTCAGCGGCAGAGGCGTAGCGGCACGCAGCGCCCGCCAGGCCTCCCGTTCCAGGTCGATGAACATGGATGGGGACAGACCGGTGGCTAAGGCCATGGATTCCACTCCAGGAGATGAACATCCTGGCCGCCGCGTAGCACAGCCGAGACGTTCACGCTCGGACGTTCAGGTGCCAGCCGCAGGATCCCACCCGTAGAAGCGCTTCAGTTCCTCATAGAGCTCCGGCGTCTTCTTCTGCATTTGCCGGGGTTTCTCGAAAAACGATTCGGTGGCCACCGCGAAGAACTCGGCCTCGTTGAGCCCACCGTAGTCATCCAGCACCTGCCGTTCCCGGCGCTGGCCCTGCTGAAGCTTGTGGAAGTGCTCGCTCATCACCGCGCTCCAGGCCCGGTAATGCGAATACGCGCGCAGGTTGGGCGTGCCATCGAAGGCGCCGTCGGCCCGGTCCAACACGTGGGCGAACTCATGCGTGGCGGTGTCGTGACCATCGCCCGGGTTGCGCAGCCCCGCGAGCACCGACTCCCACGAGAGGATGACGGAGCCCCAGTTCTTCGCCTCGCCCAGCACCCCGCCCGTGCGGTCCGGGATTCGGAAGGCGCTGGGATAGACGATGACCTCCCGCAGCCGGTCGTAATACGACAGGCCCAGGTGCACCACGAGCTGCACCGCGGTGGCGGATATCACCACGCGAATCTCGTCGGTGACCTCCAGGCCGCCGGCGCCGATGAACTCCTTCTCCCACGCGAACACCTTGAGCTTGTCCAGGAAGGACTGCCGCAGCTCCGGAGAGAGGGTGCGGAAGAAGGGCACGCGCGCGTCGAGGTAGCCCAGCCAGGCCTCCGGAAAGGGGCGGCGAAGCAGTCGCCGACGCCGGAACTGGCGGATGAAGGAGAACATGCGCCCTGGCATAGCAGACGCGCACGGCGCGAGGAGCACCTCCCGGGACGAAACTGGAGGTAGATTGCGCCTGGCGGGCGCGGCCGGCAGCCCCTTTCACGGACGTGCAACGAGTGATGAGCAGACGCGTGTGGGTTCGGTGCGCGGCGCTGGGGCTGAGCCTCCTGGCGTCCCAGGCACCGGCGCAAATCACGGAGTCAGACCCGGTCGTCGAGGAAGTGGTGGTCCGCGGCCCGGAGAAGACCCAGCCGGACACGGTGCGCGCCTATGCGCGCGTGGGGGAAGGAGACCCGCTCACGCTCGAGGACCTGGCCAAGGTCGAGCGGCGGCTGGTCGCCACGGGCCTCTTCCAGGAGGTGAAGGTCAGCTACGAGCCTTCCGGGCCGGGCCGGGTGCGGCTGATTCTGGAGGTGGAGGACAAGGCCTCCTGGGTGGTGGCGCCCACCTTCGTGCTGCAATCCGACAACGTCGGCGGCGGCGTGCTGTACGCGGAGAACAACCTCTGGGGTCGCAGCAAGAAGTTCGCGACCGCGGCCCAGGTGAGCACGGCGGAGAGCGGCATCTTCGCGGGCTTCCTGGACCCGAACCTCTTCGGGCTGCCCCAGCTCCGCTTCAGCCTGGAAGGCCAGCTTCGCAGCGACCGGGTAGACGAGTACCAGGCCGGCTCCGGTCAGCGGCGCCCAGAGGTGGTGCGACGGACGCGGATGAACTCCGCGTCCATCGCCGGAGAGCTGGGCTTCCTGCTGTTCGAGCGCGTCCGCGCGGCGGCCAAGTACCGGCTGATGTCCATCGACGCGAAGTCCCCCGACACCTCCGAGGAGGTGACGACGCCCGCGTTCTCCCTGGGCCCGTCGCAGCAGGATGCATCCCTGCGGCTGATGGTGGGCATCGACACGCGGCAGAACCTGCACGCGGTGATGGAGGGCCTCAACCTGGAGGCTTCCTACGAGCGCTCCAATCCCGGCGTCGGCAGTGACTTCCGCTACGAGCGCTTCGGACTGCTGTACCGCCATGGACTGCGGCTGGTGGGTGAACACAACCTGGTGCTGCGCGGCGAGGCCGTGGCGGGGGTGGACCTGCCGTTCCATCAGGAGTTCGTGATGGGCGGCAATTCACTGCGCGGCTTCGTCTACCGCCAGTTCCGGGGCGACACGCGCCTGTCCTTCACCGCCGAGTACCACTTCCCCCTCTTCACGGTGAACCCGCTGTCCTTCCGCGGCGTCGCCTTCTCCGACACGGGGATGATGATGTGGCGCAAGCTGCCCGGGGACCGGGAGTTGCGGGACGTCAATGGGCGCGTGGTGCGCAGCTACCTGCCCGACGCGGAAGACGGGCTGGGCAACGCCACGGTGGCCCAGGGCGTGGGCGCCGGCCTGCGGCTGTACCTGCGCAACATCGTGCTGCCCCTGGTGGGCGTGGACGCGGCCTACAGCGTCAACTCGGGCGAGTTCCGCTTCTACCTGGTGGCGGGGGTGAATCCGTCCTAGGGACGACACGTCAGGCAGCCCCGCGGTGGGGCGTCGGGTGCGGCGCGCCATGCCTCCATGTCATGAGGGCATGCGCGTCTCCCCTCCCCGCTTCCCGCGAGTCCGCCATGTCCGACGAACGCTTCACGACCAGCCGCGAGGTCTACCACCGCATCCAGTGGGACCCGCGGTTCGACCCCCGCGAGTTCACCATCGGCTACGACGCCCATGGTGAGACGCGCGAGGAGATGCCGTTCGCGGCCTTCGTTCCGGACGGCGAGATTCCCTGGCACCGCGTCTGGTACTTCAAGCGGGGCCACCAGGTGGTCTGGGACCGCGAGCAGCGCTTGGACCTGCTGAATTCGCCGCAACCTCCGCCCGGGTAGCGGGTTGAAGGGAGCGGATGCGAAGATGACGGGCATGCGGAGAACGCTGCTGGTCCTCCTTGGAGTCGTCCTGGCTGCCTGTGGTGAATCGGACGCGCCCACCCCGAATGGAGGCGCGTCTCCATCCGCCCCCGACGCGGGAGTTCCCCAGCCCGACGCGGGGAGCCCTCTGGACGATGCCGGAACCCCGGAGCCGGACGCCGGCTCGCCGTGGACCACGGTGACCGCCGTGCTGGAGGCACGCGTCGCCGAGGCGGGTTCCTCCGTCCCAGGACTGGGCCTCGCGGTGTACGACGCGCAGGACCGCAAGGTGTACGAGCACATCGTCGGGGACTTCGCGCCGGACCGGCGGGTGGCCGTGGCCTCCGCGTCGAAGATGGTGTCTGGCGCCCTCCTCTTCGAGCTCATCCGCCAGGGCCGTCTCTCGTTGGACTCCACCACGGGCCAGGTGCTCGGCTGGACGGGGAACAAAGCGGGAATCACCCTGCGACACCTGCTCTCCTTCACGTCGGGACTGCAGCCCTCACACCTCTGCACGTTCCAATCCGGCATCACCCTGGCGGACTGTGTCGCCAGCATCGCCCAGACCCCACAGGTCGCGGCTCCCGGGGCGCGCTTCGACTACGGCAGCACGCACTTGCATGTCGCCGCGCGCATGGCGGAGGTGAGCACGGGCAAGACGTGGAACGCCCTCTTCACCGAGACGCTGGCCCAGCCGCTGGGCCTGCCTTCAGGCGTCACCTACTTCACCGCGCCCAATCACCCGCTGGGCACCACCAATCCCCTGGTGGCGGGCGGGCTGCGCGCGTCGATGAATGAGTACGCGCCCCTGCTGGCGCTCGTCTTCCACCGAGGCACGCATGCCGGCGGTGTCGTGGGCACGCCGGAGCTCTTCGATGCACAGGCCGTCGAGCCCTTCCCTGACGTCGTCGTCGGCAACTCGCCAGCGGCGGACATGGGCCTGGACCTCCGCTACGGCCTGACGGCGTGGCTGGAGTGCCCCACGCCCGCGCAGGGCTGCGCCGTCATCAGCTCGCCAGGGGCGTTCGGATGGACGCCCTGGGTGGACCGGGAGGCGGGCTACTACGCCGTCCTCGGGATGCACCTCCAGCGAGATGACCCGGGCGCGGGCGTCGTCAGCTTCGCGATGAGCCTCTCCACGGAGGTGAAGCCCCTCATCCGGGCGGCGCTGGCCCCCTGAACCAGCGGCTATCCGTCGAAGCGCCTCCGCCGCAGGTCCAGCATCCACGCCTCCAGCGCGGCCACGGCCTCATCGGGCGGCGACTCGGGCAGCACCGAGTCCGCCCGCGCGGCTTCGAGCACCTCGAACGCGCG
The DNA here is from genome assembly GCF_032612255.1 of Myxococcus sp. MxC21-1. Taxonomy (NCBI): domain Bacteria; kingdom Pseudomonadati; phylum Myxococcota; class Myxococcia; order Myxococcales; family Myxococcaceae; genus Myxococcus; species Myxococcus sp. MxC21-1. Next base: position 2,593,199 of record NZ_CP123278.1, on the reverse strand, counting down.
CGACACCTCGCCGCGCCACCGCTCGCTCAGGGCCTCCGGAAGCTCGCTCTTCTCCCCGCGCAGCTTCTGCTCCACCAGGGCATGGGCCTCCGCGAAGCCGTACCGCGACAGCAGCTCCGTGACGTCCGTCTCCACCACGCCGGTCCGCAGCGCATGGGTGCCCGTCAACGTGGTGCGCAGCACGTAGAGCAGCCGCTTCGCCGAACGGAAGCCGCTCTTCTCCCACTCGCGCAGCTGTCCCTGGGCAAAGCCGTTGTAGTGCCGGTACATCTTGCGCGACAGCGCCGCGCGCACCAGCGGACGCAGCGACTCCAGCTCCGGAGACACGCGCAGGGGGATGGCCCCCAGCACCCGCTCCAGGTAGTTCCCATTGCCTTGCAGGATGCCCTGGAGCACCGGCAGCAGTTCGTTGGACGAGTAGTCCACCTCCACGCCCTCCAGCACCTCCAGTCGCTCCGTGGGGACATGCACGGGCTGGAGCGTCAACAACGCCGCGGTATGCGCGACGTGGATGGACTTCAGGTCCAGGTCGCTGTCCGGCGAGGGGAAGCCATAGGCGTGCGCTCCGGACAGGGAGACGACCAGATGCGCGCGGTGCCGGGACTCCTCGTCCAGCACCCGGTCCGCCATCGCGCGTTGATGTTCCGTCAAGGTGCCCTTCATTCCGAATCCCTCCACCCCATGACCGGGGCCTCCGGCGCGTCACGTCCCAGCGGCCCGGGCTCCTTCAGCACCCAGCGCCGCGCCAGCTCCTCGCCCACGCGCCGCAGCAACCGGTCCGCGCGTTCGTAGTCCGGATGCTCCGGCAGACGGCTCTCCCGGTGCGCGGCCTCCAGGTCCGGCGCAAGGGCCTCCGCGTCCCGCAGCACGTCTTCCAGCGGCACGCGGCCCGCCTTGATGTCCAGCAGCCTCGCCTTCAGCGCGCCAGTGGCCTCGAAGATCGGCGTGCCTTCGCGCAGCCACCCTGTCGCCGTGGCCACCAGCCGCAGCAGGTTGTAGGCGTTCTTCGGGCGCAGCTCGCGCGCGGAAGGAGGCCGCTGACCGCCGCTTCGCGCATAGGCGGTGAGCGCCTTGAAGTCGTTGGCCGCCAACAGCCCCTGGTCCCAGAGCGAGCGGTAGAGCTGCTTCACGTACGTCTTCGCCGCCAGCAGCGCGTCCTGCGCCGACGGCGCCTCGCGGGGCGATACGGCCGACAGCCGGCGCGCCACCTCGTCCAGGTCCGGCGCGGGCTCCTCGCACAGCCATTCGAGCAGCAGGTCCCGATGCTCCGCCAGTCGCTGGCTGCGCGTGAGCTTGTCGAGCTGGCTCATGGCGTAACGCCCGAAGCTGCCGAACAGGGCCTTGGACACGAAGGCGTCACGCTCCGCCAGGAGCCACTCGCCCACCGGATCCAACGCCTTCACGCCCGGAACGAAGAGCGTCTCCAGCGTGTTCGGGTCCGCGCGGAGCGCCTGCTCCACCGCCTTGTGGACCTCCCAGTACGTGGTGCTGCCATCCGCGCTCACCAAATCCCTGGGCGCGTCGACCAGTCCGAACCGCCAGGGGAGCGGCAAGGCGAACACGCCCCGCACATCCACGTCCGAGCGCTCGTCGGCGAGCCCCCATGCATGGCTGCCCACGCGCGTCTCCAGCACCACACACGGCGTCAGCGCGCTCCAGGCCGCCTCGCGGCGCTGGGCGAACTGCACCTGTCCCGGGCGCCGGGGCACCAGCTCGTCCCGCGCGAACCACACCTCCCCCACGCCGACAATCTGCACGTCGAAGCCGCCGTCATGCGCGCGGACCACACGGCCCACCACGCCCTGCGGAATGCGCCGGCCTCCCGAGGCCGGCGCTCCACGCGCGTCGTCACCTCGGTGCCGTGGGGCAGCGGCACCGACAACCGGTCCACCTGCTCCATGCCCCGGATGCGCGCGCCGCCTGGGGAGGGAGCCTCCGTCGAGGAATCACTCATGGGGTCGTCACCTCTCGAATCAGTGCGAAAGCCGCCCAGGGACGGCGGGACGAGCGCCCCCTGACCCGACCCGAGGCGGGCCTCAGCGCCGGGTAGACACCGCCGCATCATGGCCCAGCTCCGCCGCCAGCCGCTCGTCGGGGTCCGGCCGCTTGTCGCGCAGGGTGACGAACTCCTCGGCCGCGGTGGGGTGGATGCCCACGGTGGCATCGAGCTGCTTCTTGGTGACGCCACACTTCACCGCCACCGCCAGTCCCTGGATGATTTCCGGCGCGTCCGCCCCCACCATGTGACAGCCGAGCACGCGGTTGGACTCGCGCTCCACGACCACCTTCATCATGGTGCGCTCATTGCGCCCGCTCAGGGTGTGCTTCATGGGGCGGAAGCTGGTGACGTAGATGTCCAGCTTCCCATGGCGCTCCCGCGCCTCCTGCTCCGTCATCCCCACGGAGGCCACGGGCGGCTGGCTGAAGACAGCCGACGGTACGTTGGTGTGGTCCATCTGCGTCGGGTTGTCGTTGAAGAGCGTCTCCGCCAGGGCACGCCCTTCCGAGATGGCCACTGGCGTGAGGTTGATGCGGTCGGTGATGTCGCCCACCGCATAGATGCTCTCCACCGAGGTGCGGGACCACGCGTCCACCACCACCGCGCCGCGCGCGTCCAGCACCACTCCCACTTCCTCCAGCCCCAGTCCCCCCGAGTTGGGAACGCGCCCGGTGGCGAACAGCACCGCGTCCGCCTCCACCGTCTCGCCCCCGCCCGTCAGCAGGCTCACCCCACCCTCGGCGCGCTTTTCGATGTCCCGGATGAAGGTGTCCGTCATCAGCTCGATGCCCTTCTTGCGCATCTCCTCCGTGAGGAAGGAGCGGACGTCGTCATCGAACCCGCCCAGCACGCTGGCGCCGCGAATCAACATCGTCACCTTGGAGCCCAGCCCGTGGAAGACGCCCGCCAGCTCCACGCCGATGTACCCGGCCCCGACGACGACCAGCCGCCGAGGCAGCTCGGGGAAGGACAGCGCCTCATCGGAGGTGATGGCGTGCTCGATGCCGGTGATGTCGGGCGGAAGGTAGGGCCGCGAGCCGGTGGCAATCAGGATGCGCTCGGCCGTGTACAGCTTTCCGGCCACCTCCACCGTGTGCGGGTCCACCACGCGCCCGCGTCCTTCCATCAGCGTCACGCCCGAGTCGCGCAACAGGCGCGCATACACGCCGCGCAGCCGGTCCAACTCCTTGTCCTTGGCGGCCAGCAGCTTGCTCCAGGTGAACTGCGGCTCCTGGACCGTCCAGCCGTAGCCCTCCGCGTCCTGGAACTCCTCCCGGAAATGCGCGCCGTACACCAGGAGCTTCTTGGGCACGCAGCCGCGGTGGACACACGTGCCGCCCACGTCGCGGTCCTCACACACCGCCACCCGGGCCCCGTGTGCCCCGGCCCTGCGGCTGGCCGCCACACCGCCAGAGCCGCCGCCAATGGTGAACAGGTCGAAGTCGTATCGGGCCATGCGCTTTGAATCTCCTCGGTGGCATTCGCGAATGAGCCTGAAGAGATAGCGCTCGGATGGGGCGTCGCGCACCGTCGACGTGCGCCTCCGCCGCGGAATCCGGGCCGCCCCGCTCTCCGCGTGTCAGGCGCCGGACAGGGCCAGGACGCTGTCCCGCAGGCGGCCCAGCAGCAGCCGCGTCACTTCGAGCTCCGTCCGGCACCGCTCGAGCCGCTCGGGCATGTCCTCCAGCAGCCCGGAGTCCGCCTGCAATTCGATGTCGCGGGCCTGCGACTCCAGCGCGCTGGCACCGAACCAGGCCGCGTTCGACTTGAGCGTATGCGCCGCCCGGCCCAGGTCGTCCGCGTGCCCACGCACCAGGGCCGAGTACGCGTCCTCCAGGAGCGCCGGCATGCTGTGCAGCGCGGTGTCGATGAGCTCGGGGAGAATCTGCGCCGCCTGCGCCCCCAGCTCCGCCCACAGCCGGGCGAGCGCGGCAGACTCCAGGCCCGGGATGCGCGCCGCGTCCGGCAGGCCTTCCATGACCGTTCGCAGCGGCGTCAGCGCGACCGCGCCGCTCGCGACCCGCCGCTCCGGTGCTACCTCTGAACGCCGGGGCTGGCAGCGCAGCAGCGCCGCCGTCAGCGCCTCCACGCGGATGGGCTTGCCCAGGAAGTCATCCATGCCCGCCGCGAAGCACTGCTCCCGGTCGGAGTCCATGGCGTTGGCCGTCATCGCGATGACCCAGGGCTGCGCCTTGGGCGGCAGTTCCTGGCGGATGCGGCGCGTGGCTTCCAGGCCGTCCATCTCCGGCATCTGCAGGTCCATGAGGACCGCGTCGTAGCGCTTCTGGGACAACGCCTGTAGCGCCTGGCGGCCGTTCAGCGCCACGTCAGCGCGGTAGCCGAGCCGCTCCAGCACGAGCAGCGCCAGCTTCTGATTGGTGGCGTTGTCCTCCACCAGGAGGATGTCCAGCGGGACCGTGTCCCCCGGCCGCTCCCCCGGAAAGGGCCCCGCTTGCGAGGGCCGCGTCTGCCGGGGCTCCGGGAGCTGGGGAAGGTGCTGCGAGAAGCACGACACCAGCGCGTCGTAGAGCTGCGAGTCCTTCAGCGGACGCGACAACACGGCCGCGAGCAGGCCCTCGGGGGATTGCCCCGCCGGCCCGGCGTCGACACCAGCACCAGGGGAAGGCCCCGCGTCTCCTCGCGCTGCCGGATGCGCTCGGCCAGCGCGGTGCCATCCAGCCCCGGCATGTGGTGGTCGATGAGCACCGCGTCGAACGAAGCCCCCGCCTCGAGTTGGGCGAGCGCCTCCATCCCCGACGCGGACTCCACGGGCACCAGGCCCCACGCCTGGAGCTGCCGGCCCAGCAACCTTCGAAACAGGGCGTTGTCATCCACGACGAGCACGCGCCGGCCCTGCAACAGCCCCTGTTCCTGGCGCGGCTGCACCGCGTAGGCCTGTGGCGCGGCCTGGGCGCGCAGGGTGAAGCGGAAGGTGGTGCCTTGTCCGGGCACGCCCTCACTCTCCACCCAGATGGTGCCGCCCATGGCCTCCACCAGCCGCTTGGAGATGGCCAACCCCAGCCCCGTGCCGCCAAAGCGCCGCGACACGGAGGCATCCAACTGGTTGAACGGCTGGAACAGCCCGGTGCGCCGGTCGTCGGGAATCCCCGGGCCGGTGTCCTGCACGCTGAAGGTCAGCTCCCAGTCCGCCGCGCCCTCCGCGCCGCCCAGGGCCAATCCCTCCACGCTCACCACCGCACCGCCGTGCTCGGTGAACTTGAGCGCGTTGCCCACCAGGTTGAGCAGCACCTGGCGGAGGCGCGACGCATCGCCCACCAGCATCTGCGGCAGCTGCGGCGCGAGGTCACACCCCAGGTCCAGCCCCTTCTCGCTGGCGCGCACGGCCATCAGGTCCAGGACGGACTCCACGCACAGGCGCAGGTCGAAGGGCCGCAGCTCCGCCTCGAAGCGACCGGCCTCGATCTTGGAGAAGTCCAGCACGTCGTTGAGCAACGTCAGCAGCGCCTCGCTGCTCTGCCGGATGGTGGCGACGAAGTCGCGCTGCTCTTCCGTCAGCGCCCGGTCCAGGAGCAGGCCCGTCATGCCGATGATGGCGTTCATCGGCGTGCGGATTTCGTGGCTCATGGTGGCCAGGAACAGGCTCTTGGCTTGATTGGCCGCCTCCGCCGCCTTGCGTGCCCGTTCGAGGTCGGTGATGTCGTGGTAGATGGCGATGAAGCCGAGCTGCCGCCCTCCCACCGACACCGGCAGCGCCCGCAGCTCCACGTCCACCACGCTGCCGTCCTTGCGGACCCGCCGGGTGACGGAGCGCAGCCGCCCGCGCTGCACCACCTCGCGCGACGCCTGCTCCGCTTCCGGGAGGACGGTGGGCTCGGTGGCGACCAGTTCGAAGATGTGCTTGCCGAGCGCTTCCGCCGGCGAATACCCGAACAGGCGCGTGGCCTCGGGGTTCCACGACAGCACGCGGAACTGGCGGGTGATGGTGATGATGGCCACCGGGCTGTTGATGACCACCGCCTCGAAGAACTCCTTCTGCTGCCGGAGCGAGGCCTCCACCTCCAGGCGGGCCGTCATGTCATGGAGCTGCAAGACCCAGCCCCCGTCCCCTTCTCCGGACAGGGGCAGCGTCACCACCCGCAGGTAGTGCGCGGGGCCAGAGCCGCCTGGGCGATGCCCGGCCAGCTCCGTCTCGCGCAGGGCGGCATCGGCGGGAGCGCGGGGCTCGGGAGGACGCCAGCCGGGCAGGAGCAGCCCCACCGGCTGCCCCACGAGTCTGGCACGCGGCCCGAAGATGCGTTCCGCGGCGCGGTTGACCTCCACGATGCGCTGCCCAGCATCCAGCACGAGCACCCCATCCCGCGAGTGCTCGAAAATCGCTGCATGTGCGCTTGACGCCAGGTCAGCCACCCTTCCCCCTGCCGCGAGAATGAAGGCCCGCTCGGACCGCATCATGCCAGACGCGCGCGCGGACCAGGTCGGTGTTGCAACGAGCGTCAGCGGCTGTTCCACCAGGCCTTGAACTCGTTCCAGGAAATCTTCCCGGTGCGGTCCGTGTCGACGATGTCGACGGCGATTTCCAGCTCCTCGTCGGAGATGTTCTGCCCCAGCGCCTCTAGCAAGCGCGCGAACTCCGCACGGTCGATGGTGCCGGTCCGGTCGCGGTCGTACCGCTGGAAGATGTCGAGCACCTCGTCGCCGGAGCTGGTGAACTCGTCCACCGCGGCGTGGACGGGCGCCAGGGGCTGGAGCCCCGCGGACGTCGTCTCCACCTGCTCGACGAAGGGCGCCCCTGTCACGGGCCGCTCACGCCGAGACTTGGAGGTCCGCCGCGTCGCCGCCTTGCGCGTGGTGGCCTTCTTCGCGGTGGTCTTCTTGGCCGCTGCCTTCTTCGCGGGGGCCTTCTTCGCCGTCGTCTTCTTCGCGGGGGCCTTCTTTGCCGCCGCCTTCTTCGCCGTGGTCTTTTTCGCCGTCGTCTTCTTCGTGGTCGTCGTCTTCGTCGCGGTGGTCTTCTTCGCGCCGCGCGCCTTGCCAGCCGCCTTCTTCGGCGTGGCCTTCTTCGCCGTCGCGGTACGCCGGGATGACTTCTTCGCAACAGCCGTCTTGCGTGACTTCGTCGCCATGATGAACCCCTCCCTGGACGGCGCGCATCGTAGCGCTCCCTCGTTCGGGTCCAAGCATCGGCACGCGCCCCCACCCACCCATTATGGGGTGCGGCCTCCGTCCCCTGGCGAACGCGGACGGTGGGGAGGGCCTGGAATCAAGCCCAAAACATGGTCCAAGATGACCCACCCAGCGCATTCAAAGCCCAGGCTACCCTGGAACCCCGGGAGGCAAACTGCTAGCAGGCCGTCCGCCAGCCTTCTTGACTGCTTGCCGCACCGTGTTGGTAGCAAGAAGGGCCCGCGAGATGTTCACATGCCGCCGTGCGCCGCGAACAGGGCCGCCCGCACGCTCGCTACTGCGCCGCCAATCCTGCCCGGCCCCCACTGGAACCCCGCGTCGGAATGAATGACTCGCTAGAGACCCTCCTGGCCGATGGCATCATCGAAGCCGTCATCGGCCAGTTGAAGACGGGCAAAGAGGCCGAGGTATGGCTGGTCCAGCATGCCGGCCAGGTGGTCGCGGCCAAGCTGTACAAGGAGCGCCACGAGCGCAACTTCCGCAACAACGTGGGCTACCGGGAAGGCCGCGAGGTGCGCAACTCGCGCACGCGCCGCGCCATGGAGAAGGGCAGCCGCTTCGGCCAGAACGCCGCCGAGGACGCCTGGAAGAGCGCGGAGTCTGACTCGCTCTACAAGCTGCACGCCCAAGGTGTGCGCGTGCCCACGCCGGTGCTGTTCTACGAGGGCATCCTCCTCATGGAGGTGGTGCTGGACCCAGAGGGCCACCCCGCCCCGCGCATGGTGGAAGCCCCACCCACCACCCCCGAGGACGCGCACGCCCTCTACGTGGACCTGCGGTCGCAGGTCATCAACATGCTGTGCGCCGACCTCATCCACGGCGACCTGTCCCCGTACAACATCCTCATGAGCTATGCGGGGCCGGTCATCATCGACTTCCCGCAGACGGTGGCGGCTGCTCGCAACAACCGCGCGGAGTTCTATTTCCGGCGCGACCTGGACAACGTCCGCAACTTCCTCGCGAGCACCGCGCCCTGGCTGCACAGCATCGCGAGCGACACGAGCGAAATCTGGAATGCCTACGTGCGCCGGGAGCTCACCCCGGACTTCGTGCCGTCGGGCAATTTCCGGGACGGGCCTCGCCATCACGGTCGCGGAGGGCCTCGGAACCAGGGGTTCCAGCCCCAGGGTGACGAGCGCAGGGGCGGGTTCCGTCCGCCGCCGCCCACGCCGGTCGAGCAAGTCGCCGCCCCCCGCGACATGACGCCCGAAGAGGCCGCCGAGGCCGAGCTTCGGGAGCTGGAGGCGCTGGTGCTCAGGCAGGGTGGCGGTGAGCGTGGCAAGCCCGCGGTGGCGGCACCTCCGCCTCGGGGCGGACGCAACCGGGGTTTTGGAGGAGGCCGGCCCCCGCCGAGGGGCGGAGGCAACGGCGCACGGCCGCCGCAGAACGGGCAGCGGACAGGCAGCGGTGCGCCTGGGCGCCCAAGCGAGCCGCGTGCGAGTGGTGGCCCCCAGGGCGGCCCGCGCGTGAATGAGCCTCGTGGCTCGAATGGCGGTCCGCGCACGAACGAGCCTCGTGCGAACGGCAGGTTCCAGAACGGCCCCCGCCAGAATGACGCGCGTGCGAACGGCAGAGGCATGGGCGGCTCCCAGCCGAATGAGCCGCTCGCGAACAGCGCGCCCTCGAGTGGCCCCCGCCAGAACGAACAACGCAATGGCCGGCCTCCCCGCTCCAACTCGCGCGGTGGCAATCCAAACGTGCCCGGCAATGAGCAGCGTGCGTTCGACAACGGCCGTCCATCTCGGACCAAGCCTCGCGGCGACGCCTTCGCCTCACCGGCGAACCCGAGGGGTCCTCGCGGTGGAGGGCCTCGCTCCGACCGGAACGAGCGGCGCGGCAATGGCAGGCCGGAGCCCGTCGTCGAGACTCGGTCCATGCCAGGCGCTCCCGCGCAGAACACCGTCCGGGAATCCCGTCCGGGCAATGGCGGCAACGAGGGTGGCCCTCGACAGCCGCGCCAGTCCCAGGGCCGCGGAGGACCGCGTTCACCGCGGACTGGCGGGCCCCAGGTCTCCTACGTGGCCCGCCCGGCCTCATCGTCCGACCCAGGCTCGCACGAAGCGGGTTCCTGAGCCGTCATTCGGGGCTCCCGGAGCGAACTCCGGGGCCCGACTTCGATGACCTCGTGCACGTCTGGCGATGGGGACTGCCTCACCCCACCCGGACGACCACCTTCCCGAAGTGCGCCCCACTCTTGAGGTGCTCGAAAGCAGCGCGTGCCTCGGAGAACTCGAAGACGCGGTCCATCACCGGGCGAACGGTGTGCAGCGCGAAGGCCCGGTTGAGCGCGTCGAAGCTCTGCCGGTGGCCCACGAAGATGCCCTGCACCCGCAGGTTCTGCATGAGGATGGGCGTCAGCGGCACCGTCCCCGCGCCACCGCTGAGCACGCCAATCACAGACACCGTGCCGCCGGGCCGGACCGCGCGCAGCGACTTCTCGAAGGTTCCCGCCCCACCCACTTCCACCACGTGGTCCACGCCCACGCCGCCCGTCAGCGCACGCGCCGCCTTGTCCCAGTCTGGCGTCGTCCCGTAGTTGATGCCTTCATGCGCGCCGAGCGTCCGGGCTCGCGCCAGCTTGGCGTCACTGCTGGAGGTGATGATGATTCGCGCGCCCAGCAGCTTCGCAATCTGCAACGCGAAGATGGACACGCCACCGGTGCCCTGAAGCAAGACGGTGTCTCCCGCCTTGAGCGCCCCATGGGTGACCAGCGCGCTCCACGCCGTCACGGCCGCGCACGGCAGCGTCGCAGCCTCTTCATCGGTGAGATAGGCGGGCGTGGGCACCGCGCCGTCCTCGTGCAGCAGCACCGTGTCCGCGAGGGCACCGTCCAACGGTCCCCCCAGCGTGCTCACCTGCGCCGCCCGCGTGGGCTCTCCGGCGCTCCAGGCCTGGGAGAAGAGGCTCATCACCCGGTCACCGGGCTTCACCCGCGTCACACCCGGGCCTACCGCATCCACGACGCCCGCCGCGTCCGAGTTGGGAATGAGTGGCAGCTTCTGCCGGGGGTTGTAACGCCCCTCCACCATCATCAAGTCACGGGAGTTGAGGCTCGTGGCCTTCACGCGCACCCGCACCTGCATGGGGCCGGGCGTCGGGTCCGGCCGCTCGACCTGCACCAGCTTGTCCAACCCGAACCCTGCTTGGATTTCATAGGCTTTCATAAGTGAGGCGTTGTATCGCGCCCCTCCCAATCACGCCTACAGTGCGGGGCCACCGTGTCCGTGCTCGTCCTCTTCACCTGTTCGCTGCTGGCCACAGCCCCCACGCCGCGTTTTCCCAAGGGCACCGCGCGCATGGACGTGGGACCCGCGCCGCATGGCCTGCCGGACTGGAATGTCCAGCGCTGCGCGGAATGCCACGTCGTCCAGGTGGACTCCTGGCGACACAGCGGGCACGCCACGGCCCGCACGGATGACGTCTTCCAGGTCGCGTTGACCGAGGACCGGCCCGGCTGGTGTGTGCAATGTCACGCGCCGCTCGCCCGGAACCTGGAGCGGGGCCCGCTCCCCAAGGACAGTCCTCCCGAGGAGCGCGGTGTCACCTGCGCCGGCTGCCATGCCCCCACGGGCAACGAGGGCCAGACGCCCGGAATGCCCTGTGCGGGCTGTCACCAGTTCGGCTTCCCCGTGCTGACGAGCGCGGGCCAGCGGGTGCGGCTGTCCCCCACGCAGCTTCAACAGGACACAGTGGGAGAGTGGCGCCGCTGGCAGACCCAGAGCGGCGACACGCGCCATTGCACGTCCTGCCACATGCCCCAGGGAGACCACGGCTTCGGAGGCACGCGGCGCACCGAGTCCCTCAAGGCCGCGCTCCGGGTGGAACAGGCGGGCGCATCACTCCGCGTCTCCACGCGCGAGGTGGGCCATGCCTTTCCCTCGGGTGACGTCATGCGCTGGGTGAGCGTGGAAGTCTCCGAGGGCCCCCTCTTCGAAACCTCCCGCACCGTGGCCACCTTCGGCCGCAGCCTGGAGGTCCGGGAATGGCCCCACGAGCCCCTGCCCCACCTGGGCGCGGTGGAGGACACGCGCTTGCTGCCTGGAGAGACACGCCAGGTGCCGCTCCCCAAGGGGGCCCGGTACGCGCGCGTCGTCTACCACCTCGTGTCCCGCGAGCAGGAAGACTCGGGGCTCTACCCGCAGGGCCTGTCCCAGTTCGTGCTCTGGGCCGAGCCCCTTCAACCTTTTCCGCTGTCACACAGCCCGAAGGAACGCACGCCATGATTCTCCTGTCGCTCCTCCTCGCCGCGACACCGCCCGTCATGCTCGAACCCAATGCGGGCTCGGCGAACCGGCTGCATCCCCGCCGTGTGACGGCCTCTTCCTTCCTGGAGAACGGCTGGAACAAGCACGCCCAGAACTATCTGCCGCTCTACATCGCGGATGACGACCCGGCCACCGCCTGGGTGGAAGGCGCCAAGGGCCGCGGCGAGGGCGAGGCCATTGAATGGTGGGGACCGGAGCTGTCGCGCGCGAAGACGTACCGCCTGTTCCTTCGCAATGGCTTCCAGAAGTCCGAAAAACTCTTCCGCGCCAACGCCCGGCCTCGCAAGGTGAAGCTGGAGCCGCTGGTCCAGGGAGAAACGGGCCCCCAGGCGACGGGCACCGCGCTGGAGCTGGAGCTGGAGGACGTCCTCGGCTGGCAGGAAGTCCGCCTCCCCGTTCCGAACAAGGTCCACGGCGTGCGGCTCACGCTCGTCTCCACCTATCCCGGGACGTCCTACGACGACACCTGCCTCAGTGACTTCCGCGTGTACGTAGAGGGGGAAGACCCCTACAAGCCGGAGGCCGAGGCCGCGGCCTTCGAGCAGGTCCGCACCTTCGCGCTCGAGCGGAAGCAGGCCGCTGCCCGCAGCGGGAGCGCCGCCAAGATGGAGTGGGCGCCCCGCTACGAGGTGGAGACGCTGCTCACGCTGGAGCGCTCCTACGAGGAAGGTGAGCCTCCGCGGGGAAATACCTACGCCGTCGGACTGTTCTCCACGGTCCCGGTGAAGGGCAGCTACAAGTCGGCGTTGGACCGCGCGAAGAAGGTGGCCGAACTCTTCGACCGCGCGAGCCTCGACTACGAGGGCCAGGACTCCGAGGCGCGCGCGAAGTGGACACGCGTCAAGCCGGCGCAGCTCAAGGCCCAGACGGCCTCGGCGCGCACGGCCCTGTCCGCCATGGAGAGCGACGGCATCGTGCGCGTCGCGGGGCTGCTCCACCTGGGAGACGCGTCCTTCTTCGAGGCGGATGCCAGCCAGGCGCAGATGCTGGCGAGCATCGAGAAGCTGGACAAGAAGGAGGCCCAGCAGACCAAGGCCTGCATCAGCAAGTGTGAGAAGCGCCGCGCGGGGACCCGCGAGGACAGCTACGACTGCTCCTGCGCGGACGAGTGCATGGGCTGCGGCGACCCCAGCCTCCCCGCGGCAGAGAAGCTCAAACACCAGCTCACCGGCGGCGACTTCCTCCTGGGCTCACTCGCCCGACCCACGGCGTTCCTGCGTGGCAAGTCCGAGCTCTCCGGGAGCCGTGAGTCCTGGTACGCCTTCCGTCAGACGCTCGTCACCTACGCGGGCGAGAAAGCCGATGTCGTGCTTACGAACGACCAGACAGACATGATGATGGAAGGCACCGTGTCCCTGCGCATCCATGTCATCGACTGGGGCGAAACGAACGGCAAGGCGAGCCCGACCGCCATCACCAGCTTCCTCGTCTCCGAGACCCGGGTCCAGGTGCTGCGCTACCGCCCGGCGCCTCGGGCCTGAGCCGCCTCAGCGCATCGACGCACACGGCGGACCCGGCAACCCTGTCCGGCTCCGCCGTGTGCGCTTCAGCCCCCGTGCTCCTTGCCGCACGCGGAGGTCGACGTCCCCGTCTGACAGACATTGTTGAAGCAGCAGCCCGCGCAGTTCGAGGCATCACACTGCACCTTCTGCGGCGTGCCGTCAGGGTTGTCGTCATCGCCACCACAGCCAACGAAGGTGGACAGGGCCAGCGCCGCGACCATCGCAATCCGGAACATGTTCTCTCGCTTGGGAATCGAGTGAATGTGCAGCTCGACGCGAAAGATGTTCCGGAGCGGGCGGCGTGTATCTACCCCCTGGGTGGTAGGCGAGCCACGGCCTGCCGGGGCGTGAGGATGGCAAAAGACAGGCCCGTACGGTCCGCCATGGACAGCACTCGCTTGTCCTTGCTCACCAGCCACGCCGCTCCGGCTCGCGCGGCCAGGCTCAAGAACTTCTGGTCGTCCCGGTCCCGGCAGCGGGGCAATGACGGCGTGGGCACGGACTCGGCGGACGGCGCCATGTGGACCTGGGCCCGGTAGCGCTCGAACGCAGCGGTCCGATGGGGCGCCCCCAGGCCGGGTTGAAAGTTGCGCGAGGCCAGCACGTAGCCCAGCTCCGCCAGCGTGTCCGCGTCCGTCCAGGCCGTCAGCGTCCCCGCCGCCAGGGCCTCGGCCAGCGGGCGTGTGTAGGGGTCATCGAACACGAAAAGGTCCAGGACCACGTTGGTATCCAGGACCACCGGCAGCGGTGTGAAGGGCATCAGGTGTTCCAATCCGGCCATCATGCCCTCCTGGCGGGCGGGAATCACGGTGCCTGCCCCGTGAGGCCCTTTCCCACGAGGCCTCGCGACGTGGTACCCCCAAGCCGTGAGCGACACCTTCGACAATCTGGGCCTCTCGCGGGAGACGCTGGGCGCCCTGCGCCGCGCGCGTTTCACGCAGCCCACGCCCATCCAGCAACAGGCCATCCCTCCAGCGCTCGCCGGGAGGGATGTCATCGGCTGCGCGGCCACCGGAACGGGCAAGACGGCCGCGTATGTCCTCCCCCTGGTGGAACGGCTCGCGGGGAAGAAGGGCACGCTCGCGCTGGTGCTGGCCCCCACGCGTGAGCTGGTCCAGCAAATCGCGGAGCCGGTGCGCTTCTTCGCGGAGCCCCGCCGCCTCACGCACGCCACCGTCATTGGTGGTGAGGACATGGGCGCGCAGGTCAATACCCTGAAGACGCTGCCTTCCTTCGTCATCGCCACGCCCGGACGGCTGGTGGACCTGATGGAGAACACCGCCATCCGCTTCCCGCACCTGGAAGCGCTCGTGCTGGATGAAGCGGACCGGATGCTCGACATGGGCTTCCTGCCGCAGCTCGAACGCATCGTCGCCCACCTGCCTCGCCGCCGGCAGACGCTGCTGTTCTCCGCGACGCTCGGGCCCGACGTCACCCGCTTCGCCAAGAGCCGGCTGTACAAGCCCGTACGCCTGGAGGTCACCCGCAGCGGCACGCCCGCCGAGCGCGCCGAGCAACGGCTGTACTTCCTCCGGCCCGAGGAGAAGACGCCGCTGCTGCTCACCCTGCTGGCCCAGGACTCGGCGACGGCGCTGGTGTTCACCCGGGCGAAGGAGCGCGTGGACAAGGTCCAGCGGGCGCTCCAGCGCGCGGGACACCGGACCGCGGTGCTGCACGCGGACCGCACGCAGAACCAGCGCAAGCAGGCCATGGAGGGCTTCCGGAACGGCACCTACCGCTGCCTCGTGGCCACCGACATCGCGGCGCGCGGGCTCGACGTGGAGGACGTGGGCCACGTCATCAACTACGACCTGCCCCATGCACCCGAGGACTACGTGCACCGCATCGGCCGCACGGCACGGGCCGCCGCCAGCGGTGTCGCCTCGACCTTCGCCACCACGCGCGAGGGGCAGGTCATCACGCGCATCGAGCACCTGATGCGCTCGGAGATTCCCCGCGTCCAGGTGCCGCGCGAGGACCCCGTCTTCAAGGAGGCCTGGGAGGCCTTCCTCGCCGCGCAGAAGGACCCGGGCCCTCCGCAGAAGGACCACGGGCAGTCGAAGCGCGCGCCAGACCAGGCACCGGGGCGGCACGCGCGCTCGCACGGCAAGCGCCGCTCGTAGGCGCGGGGCGGCCCTGCGTCAGGCCGGCGTGCCCTGCGCCTCGCGCGCGAGGGCCTCACGGAAGAAGGCGCTGCCCTGCGCGAGCTTCGCCATGTAGGGCCGCACGTCCTCGCGCGCCTCGCGGGAGAGCGCGGCGAACGGGATGACGTGCTCGTCCGGCACGTAGCGGAACGTCAGGTTGATGCGGCGGGTGCGGAAGTCCGGCAGCTCCGGGGCCAGCGTCTTGCCCGTGCGCGTGTCCACCCGCTGCACGCGGTGGAACGTCTGGTCCTTCCAGCGCGCGCCGCCGAAGAGCTGGAGCGAGCCGTCATCCAGCCACTGCTCCAGCACCACCGCGTCACGTTCACCTGGGCGGGAGGACGTGACGAACTGGATGAGGGCACGCTCACCGAAGGACAGCGAGGCCACGGGGCCCGGCTCGAAGTCCTTGTGCTCGCCCACTCGGGCGGTGTCCACCCAGCGCCCGTCCTCCAACCGGCTCCCGTAGAAGTTCACCAGGCAGGTGTTGAGGTGCCAGCGGGGAGGCATGTCCGGCCCGCGGTACATCCGCCGCGCCAGCTCCTCGATTTTCGTCACCTGGCGCTGGAGCACCGCCGGAAAGGGCTCGGCCTGGACGCACCGGTTCAGGATGCCCTTGGGCGGGTGGTAGTAGTCGAGACACGCGAACTGCCAGTTGCCGAGCCAGTACACCGGCCGCAGCAGCCGCCGCTGGGACTGCCCCGGTGGCGGAGGGAAGTGCTTGGAGTAGCGCTCTTCCCACAGCGGGTGGAGCGTCGCGAGCCAGCTCAGGGTCTCCGCGCGGTCGGCGGCGGACATGAAGCTCGCGTTGTAGTGGTGGCCGGGGGAGCGCTGACGGGCCTTGTGGGCCAGCGAGCGGCCCTTGTGCGGTGAAAACGCCATGGACGGCCCGTGCCTACCACACTCCGGAACGAACGAGCCCCGTGTCACCACATGGGAGACACGGGGCCCAAGCCTGCATGGCCGGTGGAGGACAGGTCAGCGGCCGTGAGTGATGCCCGCGGCGCCCTCGCCCTTCTCGCGCGTCGGCACGACGGTGGGCTCCATGGCCGGAGCCGGGCTGGACGCAGCGGTCTGCTCCGCCGGAGCCACCTTGGCGGAAGCGGGCTGCGCCACCGCGGTCTCCGTGGTGGCAGGCGTCGTCGCCGAGGCACCTTCCGCCGCGGCGGGGACCACCGTCGACGCCACGTTGACGGCGTTCGCGGGCTTCACCGTCGAAGCCACATTGATGGATGTCCCTCCAGCAGGCTTCACCGCAGCCACGTCCAGAGCCCCACCGGCCGCGGGCTTCACCACAGCCGCATCCACGGAGTTCCCCACAGCCGACGTCACCACCGGAGCCGACTCCCCCACGGGAGCGGAGGACAACACAGTCGATGCCGCCTCGACGGAGGCCGCGCCCACCGCGGGAACGACGGTGGCCGCCTCCTGCGCCACGGCGCCCTCGGTCCGAACACACCCATTCTCCGCCTTCGCCACGGGAGCGGCGGCAACCATCGCCGGCGCCACCACGTTCGGCGGCAGGCGCCGGGTGGGCAGCACGAGCGGCGGCGGAACCGGGCAGTGCGTGCAGGGCCCGCGCAGGGGCACGGACAGCCGGTTCCCCGCGCGCAGGAAGTTGTTCTTCATCCGGTTGGCCTTCTTGATCATCGAAACCGACGACCCGTACTTGAGCGCGATGCCGCCCAGCGTGTCACCGTTCCGGATGCGGTGCGTCGTCACGTTGTGCTCCGGCTGGAGCGCCAGGAACGGCTGCACCCGGCGGCCCAGCTCCTGGGCACGCGGGTTGTGGAAGCGGATGTGGAAGTGGTCGCGGTGGCCGCGGGCATGCCGGACGATGCCCGTGGGGCCGTCATTGAAAATCGAGTCCAACCACGCCTTGTCCTCGCCCGCGCGCACGGCGTGGTCGTAGATGACCTTCCGCACGCGACGGTCGACGAGAATCATCTGCACGTCCGTCTTCACGAGCACCGAGCGGATGAACTCCCAGTTCATGCGCACGTCGATGACGTGCTCGCGCGCGCGGGTCCGGATGGGGTCCACCGTCGGGTAGTAGAAGCCCACGTCCACGTCACGGCCGTTCTGGTGGCTCTTGTGAGGGCGCATGTAGCCGCCCTCCTTGTGGCTCATCCCATTGACCCGCAGCGGAGGCGCGTTCGGGAAGCGGGCGCGCACGTCGCGGATGGCGTCGGCCAGGTAGTTGACGGTCTCCTCGGTGGCCCAGGCGCCCGCGGGCGTGACGACAATCCAGTCCTCCCCCTGGGGGAACTGCTTCGCGTTCACCAGCCGGCCACTGTGCGCGAAGCCCACGGCCATGGAGCCCAGCGAGGCAATCTCGTCCTTCCACCGCCGCGCCAGCTCCTCATCGGAGATGTCAGCCGTGTAGAGCGGCCCGGTCGAAGCGGCGCCCGCGGCCACGGCGTCCGGCGTCTCCTTCTCGCCGTCGTCGCCCTCGCCCTCGGCCAGTTCCTCCTCCTCGGACTCCAGGTCCTCCGCGCTCAACGCACAGTCATCCGCGGTGGACGTGGGCGCGGAAGCAGCCTCCGCCACCGGGGCCACCGGCTCAGTGGCGGAAGCGGACGCCAGCGGAGGAGCCTCGGGTAGCGGCTCGGCGGCGGCCCCGGGGACGGAGTCCTGGGCACGCACGGCGGCGGCCGGCGCAGTGCCAGCGTGGGGGAGATACGCGCGGCACAGCCGGCGCAAACGAGGAGGAGCCAGATTGGGTAACGCACCGGCCCGGAGGATGGCCCGGAATCCCGCTGGGCACAAAGCACCGTCCGGGAATTCTGGCCGCCCCCGGCGCTGGAAAGCGCTCCGAGAGCGGCCCTCTCGTACCTTCAGAGCGGACAGGCCCCCTGCCCGCCTGCCCACCAACAAGGCGCTACGGCGTGGGTTCGGCGTGTGCGACGTCCAGGGCGAGCTCAATCATCTCGTCGAACGTCGTCTGCCGCTCCTGCGGCGTGAGCTTCTCCCCGGTGATGATGTGGTCCGACACCGTGAGCAACCCCAGCGCGCGGGCGCCCGACTCCGCGGCCACGCCGTAGAGGCCGGCGACCTCCATCTCGACGGCCAGGACCCCCATCCGCGCCAGGGTGGCGTTGAGCTGCTCCTGCGGGTGGTAGAAGAGGTCGGAGGTGAAGACGGGGCCGGCGCGCACAGGCTTGTTGCGCCGCTCCGCCGCCTCCACGGCCCTGCGCGCGAGCGTGAAGTCCGCCACCGCGGCGAAGTCATGCCCCATCAGCCGCATCCGATTCACGTTGGAGTCCGTGCCGGCCCCGGTCGCGACGATGACCTCCCGGACCTTCACGTCGGTGCTCAGCGCGCCGCAGCTGCCGACGCGGATGAGCGCGCGCACCCCATACGTCTTGATGAGCTCGGTGGCGTAGATGGAGATGGAGGGAACACCCATGCCGTGCCCCATCACCGACACGCGCCGGCCCCGGAAGGTCCCGGTGAAGCCGAGCATGTTGCGCACGGAGGTGACCTCGCGGGCACCTTCCAGGAAGCGGTCGGAGATGTAACGAGCGCGGAGCGGGTCGCCGGGCATGAGGACCACGTCAGCGAAGTCACCCGGGGCAGCGGAGATATGAGGAGTCGCCATGGGCGCACCATATACCGCGCTCAGGGCCCGGCCACCCAGGCCACGTGGAAGTGGGCGTCCAGCGTGGCGCCGGGGAAGTTCGCCGGCAGCGGCGGGAAGGGCGCCGCCTTCTTCACGGCCGACAGCGCGGCGGCATCCCACGTCTTCGAACCAGACTCCGTGGACACGTCGGCGGAGAGGAGCTTGCCGTCCCGGCCAATCACGGCCCGGACCACCGTCTTCTTCCCCAGACCGGGCGTGCCCTTTGCACCGGGTTGCCGCCACTTCCCCGCGACGCGCGAGTAGACCTTCTGCTGGTAGTCAGCGCTGGTCAGGTCCTGCTGGAAGAAGGCCTGGAGTTGCGGACTGCCCGCGGCGGCCAGGGCCATGGGCGACAGGGCCAGGACGAGCACGGCGGCGAGCGCCAGGCGACCATTTCGGAACAGGGTTTCCAAAAGCGTTCCCTCGTCAAGAAAAGGCCAATGGTAGTCCGCCAGCGTGCGCCCTCCAACGGGCCGGAGCCGGGCCCGGATGCGCTCGCCGCGGGGGATGAACACCCCATGCCCAGCACGAGGCTTCGTTGCCAGGAAGGGAGCTCGCGGCCATGTCCATCCATCCAGCGGGTGCGTCCACCGCCGCGCCCCTTCCGCCCATGTCACCAGGAGCCCCGCTGATCGGACATCTCCGTGCCCTGAGAAAGGACCCGCTCCACTTCCTGCAAGCCCAGGTGCGGGAATACGGCGACGTGGTGCGCCTCCCCATGGGGCCCACCGACCTCGTCCTGGTGGCGCACCCGGATGGCGTGCGCCACGTCCTTCAAGACCATGCGCGCAACTACCGCAAACAGTCTCGCGGATTCAGGGTGCTTCAAGAACTGCTGGGCCATGGCCTGCTCACCAGCGAGGGTGGCCATTGGCTGCGGCAGCGCCGGCTCGCGCAACCCGCTTTCCATCGCCAACGGGTCGCGGGCTTCGCGAGGACCATGGTGGACGCGGCTGCGGACCTCGCCGCCACGCTGGAGGCCCGCGCCGACACGGGCGCCGCGTTCAATGTGGCCGAGGACTTCACCCGCCTGACGCTTCGCATCGCCAGCACGACGCTGTTCGGCGCCGATGTCAGCAGCGCCGCGCATGACATCGCGACAGTGATGAGCCGGATGCAAGTGTTTGTCTACAAGCGGCTCACACAACCCGTGCCGCTTTCCTTGCGCCTTCCGCTTCCCGCCCATCGGCAGTTCGAGCGAGACGTCGGCAGCCTCAACCGCGTGGTGCACGGCATCATCGCGAAGCGACGACGCGAGAGCGGTGAGCACCACGACCTGCTGCAGATGATGATGGAGGCACACGACGACGACACGGGCGAGCGGATGAGCGACACGCAGCTCCGCGACGAGGTCCTGACCCTGCTGATCGCCGGCCATGAAACGACGGCGAGCGCGCTGGCATGGACCCTCATGCTGTTGTCCCAGCACCCGGGCGTGCGAAGGGACATGGCGTCAGAGCTAGCACGTGAGCTGGGTGGCCGCAACCCCACGCACGAGGACCTGCCCCGGCTGGAACTCACCCACCGCGTGGTGGACGAATCCTTGCGGCTCTATCCACCGGCATGGGCCCTCTCGCGAATCGCCGCCGAGGAGGACCTCGTGGGCGGATTCCGGATTCCCAAAGGCGCCCATCTGATGCTCGCGCCCTGGGTGACGCACCGGCACCCGAGCATCTGGGACAATCCGGAAGGCTTCGACCCGGATCGCTTCCTTCCCGAACGGGAGCAGGCGCGTCCACGCTTCGCCTGGTTCCCTTTCGGCGGTGGGCCACGTCAGTGCATCGGCAACCAGTTCGCGCTGATGGAGTTGGTCTTGGTGCTGGCCACCCTGCTCCAACGCGTCCGGCTGAACCTGACGCCGGGCCAGGTCATCCACCCCACGCCCGCCATCACCCTGCGCCCCAGGCCCGGCGTCTGGGTCACAGCCTCGCGGCCCTGAGGACTCCGGGTTGCAGCAGACGCAGTAGGGGCCCAAATAGGGCGGCACAGAAATCACCGTAATCCCCGCGCCCCAGGAGGCGGGGGCACGCCCGGATTGGTGGAGCCCAAGCTGCGCGGCCGTTGAGGTATAGCGGCCGCATGACGTCCTCTCCTCCCACGCCCCCGGGCGCGGTCGCCTTCGTGGACCGCTGGCGCGAGTTGTTCGACGCGTGTGACTGGTCCGGCCTGCGGGCGCACGAACACCCCGACTTTCCCGAGGCTGGCCCTCCCCGCCAGAACGACAGCTTCATCCGCGGACTCGGCAATAGCGGCTTTCGAGTCACGAGCGCGACGCTGAAGCCCTTCGTGCAGCCCCGGTGGTCCGTCTTCCGCACGCAGCGCCTGCACCCACAACCGACCTACTGGTGTGACCTGGTGTTGAAGGACGCGAAGGGCCACGAGACCGAGGCCTTCATCGCCCTGGCTCCGTGGGAGGGAACCGAGGGTGCCTTCCGCGCCTCGTACTACGTCGCGATTCCCCCGAAGAAGAAGGTCGCCCCGTTGGACTTGGGCAAGGAGCGCCAGCGCGTCGCGAAGTTCCTCGCCAAGGCGGTGAAGGACTTCGCCCGGGTCCAGGACGCACGGCCGCTCCAGCGACTGGAGCTCCAGTACTCCACCGACAACGGGACGCTGAACGTGTGCTTCGACCTCGACCCGGCGGCCGAGCCGGGGCGTGGCGACGCGATGACCCATTTCGGCTTCGCGGAGCTCCTCGTCCCGCGCTGGGCCGACGTGAAGGAGCACAGGCCATCCCTGGTGGGCCTCAATGGCGCGAAGCTCGCGGCCCGCGAGGATGGGACCTGGGGCACGCCCGAAGCGCACGCGAAACTCGAGGAGCACTTGGGGAAGATGCTCGTCGCGACGCTGCTCGAGATGCGGGACACCGGCCAGTTCGAGGCCCTGCGTGCCTCGACCACCGCGGAGCTGGGGGTCGAGGAGTACGAAGGCCACTTCGGCTGGCCCGACTACGAGGAGCGCGGGCTCGAGAACAGGATTGCGTCGTCCCCGTAGCGCCGCGCGTGGAGGCACGGCTCGGAGGCCCCCGCCCTCTGGGCGATGGAGGGGCTCCACGCCGCCGGTCCGTGGCTTGGAGCGCCCCGGTTACCGCGAAGCGGGGGCGATGACGCGGCCCCACAGCCGCTGCGGCATCGCAGCGCGCGGGTCGGGCGCGGAGGCCGCAGGGGCGCCGCCGCACGCCTCAGCGCGTACCGGTCGCCGCGTGGCCGCCCACACCCCAGAAGAACAGGTCGATCTTGCCCTTCCCCGCATCGTGGCGCGCCATGTACTTGAGGTCGGCATCGAGCTGGACGGCGAAATAGCGCTCGCCGGGTTGCGCAAACCAGGGGCGGATCTCCGTCAGCCGGCCCGTCGTCCCGCCCCAGCTATAGGTGCCGTTGGCGCGGATGGTCAGGCTGTTCATGGCGGCGCCTTGCGTATAGTTGCGATAGATGCGGCTGCCGTCGGTGCTGTACCAGATGCCGCCGGGCACCCACAGATTCCAGCGCCCCACCATGCCGGCCGGGACCTTGCCCTGCGGCTGGACGACCTCTGGATTGTCCATTGCCAGGGGATCGACCTGCTGGGTGGTGGCGGGCCTGGACCCGAGGCTCGGCTGGGACTGGCCGGGCTTGCCCGGCGCGGGCGGCGTCGGGGCGGGCGATTGCGCCTGCGGGCGCGTCTGGGCCTGCGGCTGCAGTTGCGGCGGTTGCGACCATTGCTCGGTCTTTGTCGGCTGCGACCACTGCCCCGTCTGCGCGATCGCCGGCGCGCAGGCCAAGACGACAAACGACACTGCCAGCACCAACCTTCCAGACATGTTCGACCTCATCCGTTCCATCGCGTGTCAAGCATTGTGGCAAGGCAAGGCCATGGGTTCGCCGGGCGCGTCGTGAGCCGCGCCTTTGACGTCCCCGCTTGCGGGCCATGGCCGCAAAATCCTGAAGTTCGACAACCTGAAATGGCGCAACTTTCACTCTCGCAGGCGAGGTGAGAAAAATCAGCGGGTAATGCGCGCCTCCGTCCAGAGGGGGCGGGCCCCCTTCGGCACGTGAACGGACACACCGCTGCCGTGCGCGGAGCGGGAGAGCGCGGCGCCGAAGTTGCCGCCCCCAACGTTGTCGTCCTGTCGGGGGCTGCCGTGCGCGGACCGGGAGAGCGCGGCGCCGAAGGCTGGGGGCTGAGGCCCGCACCACGCAGGCGCTGCACAAGGGCCTCGAGGAGCCGCACCGTCCCGAGCACCAGCCCGTCGCCCAGCCCCCGCCGCGCTCGGCGGCGCTTCGTCCCCAGCCCCGTCAACCGGGCCGCCGCCTCAAACTGCTCCTGCCCCCCAGGAGGCTTCCCTGCCTGGCCATCGGGAGCAACGCGTCGCGCCGACAGCCCTCGCCCCCCCGAATACAAGACAGGCAGGCGCGGCGTGCCACGCGCCATTCGAGTTGCATCCCCCCGCTCTGTCCGAGACATTGCCTGCGGAGTAGGGATGATGCTCGGCTACCAGACGAATCCACAGTGGCGAGACATGTCTGACTTCGTGGTTCACTTCACGAAGCCGGGACCGCCCTATCTCGACGCCTACCAGAACATGATGAGCATCCTCGGCGCCCGGACGCTCATCCCCGGCGCCGAGGGCTTCGGCATCGCCCGCCGAGAGCCCGCCGTCGCCGAGCGCCACCGCTCCGTGTGCTTCAGCGAGATTCCCCTGGACCAGCTCACCCGGCTCGTCCAGCGCCGCAGCCTGTATGGCATTGGCTTCAGCAAGAGCTACGTCCTCTCCCAGGGCGGCGGCCCCGTCTGGTACGTCCAGTACGCCTCCCCCGCGCACCTCGCCCTGAAGCATCAGGTGGAGCGCGCGCTCGCGGCGCCTTCGCCCCAGCAAGAGCCCATCTGGTCCATGACGCCCTTCGTGGACATCCAGGGCGACCACCACAACGCGCCCTACAGCTACCGCTTCGACTGGGAGCGCGAGTGGCGCGTGCCGGGCTTGCTCCGCTTCACCGAGTACGACGTCGCCGCCCTCTTCCTGCCCGAGGAGCTCCACGACACCGCCCGCGAGTTCTTCACCTGGGCCGTGCGCGAGAAGGCGGGCCCCGGCTACTTCTGCCCCTGCCTGGACCCGCTGTGGAAGTCGGACCAGATCGCCGAGGCGCTCGCGAAGCACGCCTCGGATTCCGTGCGCCTCAAGGCCGGATAGCCCCCGGGAAGCGAGCGGGCCCAGGGAGGTTGCCCACCGGACACCGCGTGTCCCGTCCTGGCCCCGCTGGGCGCCCTTCCTCAGGCGGCGTCCTTGAGCCGACAACGGCCAGCACCGCGGGGGGTGCCAGGCAGGTCACGGAATGGTTAATCCTGCGAGCCTGACGTGGCGTTCGAGGGGGAGGGACCAGGTGGGCGGGAAACGCTTTCCAAGGCTGTTTCTGGCGGGAGTCGCGGGGCTGGTGGTGGCGTGTGGTGGCGACGCCGGAAGCCGTGGCATTCCGGACCCCACCAGCGAGCCCCCTGACAACGGGACGCTTCCCGACGCGGGCCTGCCCTCCAACGGCGCGGACGGAGGGGTGACACCCGACGCGGGAACCGGCCCGGGTACCCCTGACGGCGGCGAGCCCGATGGCGGCCCACCGCCGCAGTCCAACCTCTGCGCGCCCACCGCGGGCGAGCCTCGCTGGGTGCTCGAGGGCGAGCCCGTCTCCGCCACCGTGACCTGCACCACCGGCCATGCCGCGCCGGACACGCGCTTCATCGTGGACAACCTGCCGCCCGGCGCCCGGTTCGATGCGGCCACGGGCACCCTGAGCTGGACGCCCGGCAAGGACCAGGCCGCCGTGTGGCACCTCACGCTCCGGGAAGAGAGCACCGGCGAGACGGGCACGCTCAAGGTCGGCGTGGCGGAGAACGAGTCCGCGCCCGGCAACGTCCCCATCGTCGACCCGGCGGCCTACACGGAGGAGTTCGGCCTGCCGGTGTTCCACCTCTCCTACGAAGGCGGTTTGACGGCGGGCGGCTACCGGCCGGTGCAGCTCGTCTACCGGGGCCAGCGCTTCGACCTGGAGGCAAAGTACCGGGGCGCCACCTCCAGCGTGTTCCCCAAGCGCAGCCTCACGCTGAAATTCCCAGACGAAAACCTGTTCACCGAGCCCGTCTTCGGAAACGGCTTCGAGGACCGCAAGCGCGTGGTGCTCATCACCACGTTCAATGACAACTCCTACATGCGCTCGCGGCTCGCCTTCGACGTGTGGAGCCGGATGAGCCCGGGCCATATCCACCTGCGCACCTACAGCGCGGTGCTCTACGCCAACAACAAATACGTCGGCCTCTACACGGCTGCGGACCACGTCAACAAGCGCCTGATGGCCGCGCACGGCATCGACAAGGACGCGGACGCCTTCAAGGCCGTGGACAACCGCGCCAACTTCTCGCGCCTGCGCAAGGACGGCACGCCCAAGAGCAGCCTCCACGAAGGCTTCGAGAAGTCGGAGGGCACTCCCGAGGAAGGCGAGCCTGGCGCCTTCGCGCCCCTGGAGGCGCTCACCGCCTTCATCGCGGACTCGAACGCGGACGCCTTCCGCGCCGGCTTCCCGCAGCGGATGAATGCGAGGGACTACGAGGACTGGTGGATCTTCAACACGCTCATCCTGGGCGTGGACTCGCAGGCGAAGAACGCCTACCACGCCTACGACCCGGCCACCGGCGGCCCCTGGCGCTTCATCCCCTGGGACTTGGACGCGAGCTTCGGGCAGTCCTACGACACCACCCGGACCTCACCCACGGCGCGCCCCACGTTCCGCGACGACAACCTGCTCTTCCAGCGCATGCTGGCCGACCCCACCATCGCCGGGCCCATGCGCGAGCGCTACCGGGCGCTGCTGCGCGACACGCTGAACGTGGAGGTCATGCAGGCCCTCATCGACGGCTACGTCCAGGAGACGGCGCCTTCCGCGCGGCGCGACTGGGCGAAGTGGGGCGCCAAACACCGCGCCTTCGGCGACCCGAACGACCCGTGGGGCGGCCATGGCAACTTCCCCCACTGGCACACGCGCCAGGACTTCAACTCCTACGAGGAGGAAGTCGAGTACGTGCGCCAGTGGATTCGGACCCGCTGGGGCGCGCTGGAGAGCCAGTTGCCCTGAGCGAGCGGGTGTCCCCTCCTGGGTGGAGGGGACACTCGGACGGCGGCCTAGAACGCCGCGGAGCCCGGCACGCGCGGGTAGGGAATCGCGTCCCGGATGTTCTGCAGACCGCACATGTAGACGATGAGCCGCTCGAAGCCGAGCCCGAAGCCCGCGTGCGGCACGGTGCCGTAGCGCCGCAGGTCGCGGTACCACTGGTAGCCCTCCGGCTTCAGGCCGAACTTCTGGATGCGCTGGTCCAGCACGTCCAGGCGCTCCTCGCGCTGGCTGCCGCCGATGATTTCGCCAATGCCCGGGGCGAGCACGTCCATGGCGGCGACCGTCTTCCCGTCGTCATTGATGCGCATGTAGAAGGACTTGATGGCCTCCGGGTAGTTCGTCACCACCACGGGCCGGCCCACGTGCTCCTCGGTGAGGTAGCGCTCGTGCTCCGTCTGGAGGTCCTTGCCCCACTCGGGCGCGTACTCGAACTTCTTCTTGGCCTTCTTCAGGATTTCGACGGCCTCGGTGTAGTCGATGCGCTCGAAGCTGGAGTTGATGAACTTCTCCATGCGCTCGATGACGCCCTTCTGCACCCGCTCCTCGAAGAACTTCAGGTCCGGCGCACAGTCATTGAGCACCGCCTTGAAGACGTGCTTGAGGAAGCGCTCGGCCAGGTTCGCGTCCTCGTTGAGGTCCGCGAAGGCAATCTCCGGCTCGATCATCCAGAACTCGGCCAGGTGCCGCGTGGTGTTGGAGTTCTCCGCCCGGAACGTGGGGCCGAACGTGTACACCTTGGACATGGCCAGGGCGTAGGCCTCCACGTTGAGCTGGCCAGAGACGGTCAGGTACGCCTCCTTGCCAAAGAAGTCCTTGTGCCAGTCAATCTTCCCGTCCGGCGTGCGCGGCGGATTCACCGCGTCCAGCGTGGAGACGCGGAACATCTGCCCGGCGCCCTCCGCGTCGCTCGCGGTGATGATGGGCGTGTTGACCCAGAAGAAGCCCTCCTCGTCGAAGAAGCGGTGGATGGCCTGGGCCGCGCGGTGGCGCACGCGCGTGACGGCGCTGAACGTGTTGGTGCGCACGCGCAGGTGGGCCACGTCGCGCAGGAACTCCAGCGTGTGCTGCTTCGGCTGGATGGGGTACGTGTCCGGGTCGTCCACGAAGCCCAGCACCTGGACTTCGTCCGCCTGGACTTCGTAGGCCTGCCCCTTGCCCTGGGACTTCACCAGCGTGCCCCGGCTGATGACCGAGCAGCCCGCGGTGAGGTGCAGGATTTCCTTCTCGTAGTTGGGCAGCGAATTCGGAGCGACGACCTGGATGGGGTCGAACGTCGACCCGTCGCTGACGTTGACGAAGCTGATGCCCGCCTTGGAGTCGCGGCGCGTGCGCACCCAGCCGCGGACCTCCACCTTCGTCCCCTCCTCCACCCCTCCCGCGAGGGCCTTCTTCACACTGACGACCTGCATTGACGCTCTCCCTTGAGCCGTTTCGGGGACTGCGAGTTAGCCGGGCCCCGGCCCCGAGGACAAGGGCGCTGTGGCCCCAAGCCTCGCAACCCGGGCCGCCCGGCGGCGCTTCTGGGGGCTCCAAGCACCCCGCCAGACCGCCTGAAACCCGGCCAACCGTGTCAGACCCCCCAGGTATCTTTCTCCCATGGTCGCCCGAAAAGGGGACCAGCGATTCCACGAAACCCTCACGTCCCTCGCGGGCTTCACGGCCTGCCCTGGCCGTGCCCTACCTGGAGAGTCACATGGCTACTCGCAAGACGTCCAAGCGCAACGTTGTCGCCCGCAACCGCTCCACCGAGGCCACCAAGGCCGCCTTCGAGGAGCTCGCTCGCAAGGCGCGCAACAAGCCCATCGTCTCCACCAAGGAGCAGGACGCGCAGGAGGCCCACGCGAAGAACGTCCTCGCGGACGTGTCCAGCCTCACCGCCGAATCCGCCGTGAAGAAAGTCACGGAGGCGGGCCTCACCATCAACAAGACGCTGGCCGGCATCAACGAGCAGGTCATCTCGCTGGTGGAGGAGCTGAAGCAGCTCGACGAGGCCATCCAGCTCAAGACGGAGGAGCTGAACGGGCTGCACGGCAAGGACGTGGCCGCCAGCGCCATCGACGTGCTCGTGGCCGAGTACGACAAGAAGAAGGCGGAGCTCGAAGCGGAGATGGAGCGGCTCCAGAAGGACATCGAGGACACCCGGGCGAAGGCCGCCGCGGACCAGTCCGCCGAGCGGCAGGCCACCGAGGTCGCCCGCAAGCGCGCCGAGGAGGAGTACGCCTATGACACCCAGCTCCAGCGCAAGAAGGAGCAGGATGCCTTCGCCGAGTCGCTGCGCCAGCAGGCCGCCACCGAGCGCGACCGCAAGGAGAAGCTGGAGAAGGACTGGGCCACCCGCGAGGACGCCCTGAAGCAGCGTGAGAAGGAGCTGGAGGACCTGCGCAAGCAGGTGGCGGACTTCCCGCTGGTGCTCAAGAAGGAGACGGACACCGCCGCGGCCATCACCGGCAACCGGGTGAAGGCCGAGTGGGAGCTGAAGCTCACGCTCGCCACCAAGGACGCGGAGACGGCGCAGCGCGTCGCCGCCATGGAGATTTCCTCGCTCAAGGAGACCGCCACCAAGCAGGCCCAGGCGCTCCAGACGCTTCAGACGGAGCTGGCCGAGGCCAAGCGCCAGGTCCAGGCCATCGCCGAGAAGGCGCTCGAGTCCGCGTCCGGCGCCCGCGCGCTGGCCGAGGTCCAGGGCGTCATCGCCAGCCGCGACTACAGCAAGGGCAAGTAGCCCGGCGCGGTGGGCTCCCTGGCGCCGCGCCCTGTCGTGGCGCCGCCGGGGAGTCTCGGCTCACGGCTTATTAGCGTCATCCCTGGTGATGACAGGATTTGAGCGCTGCTAGACTCCCAGCATGGACAAGACTCCCGGCGGGACTCCGTTTCCCACGCAGCTACTGTATGAGCGAATCGGCGGCTATTGGCTCACCCAGGTCATTGGCACGGCGGCCCGTCTGGGAATCGCGGACCTGCTCTCCAAGGGCCCGCGGAGCAGTGACGCGCTGGCGGACGAGCTCGGCATCAGCGCGGACGGCCTGTACCGGCTGCTGCGAGGCGGCATCTCCGCGGGCATCTTCCAGGAGGTCGGTGAGCGGACCTTTGCCCTGACGCCCATGGGCGAAGGGCTCCGCTCGGACATCCCCGGCTCGCTGCGGGACGTGGCCATCGCGCAGAGTGACCGCGCCCACTGGCTGCCCTGGGGCCAGCTCACCGAGGCCGTTCGCACCGGGAAGTCCACCGTCCGCGAGGCACTGGGGACGGACATCTGGGAGCACTTCGCCAAGCACCCCGAAGAGGCGGCGCACTTCGCCCGGGCCATGGGCAACCTGTCGGCCCTGGTGGCCCACGAGCTGACGCAACAGGTCGACTTCTCCCCCTTCGCCCATGTGGCGGACATCGGCGGCAGCCAGGGAGCGCTGCTGGCGCGGGTGCTGCGCGCCAACCCCTCCTGCCGGGGCATTCTTTTCGACCTGCCGCACGTGCTCGAAGGCGCGAAGGCCCCGATGGAAGCCCAGGGCCTCCATGGACGGGTGGAGCTGGTGGGCGGCAGCTTCTTCGAGCCGGGCCTCCCCTCCGCCGAGGCCTACCTGCTCAAGCACATCCTTCACGACTGGGACGAGGACTCCGCCACCGCCATCCTGCGGAACATCCACGCCGCGGCGCCCGCGGGAGCCCGGCTCTTCGTGCTGGAGCTGGTGATGCCCGACAACCAGACGCCCTCTCCCGTGCCCCTGATGGACCTCAACATGATGGTGCTGGTGGACGGACGGGAGCGCACGGCCAACGAATTCCAGGCACTGCTGACCCGGACCTCCTGGGAGCTGGTGGGCATCCGCCCCACCCAGGCCGGCACGAGCATCATCGAAGCCGTGAAGCGCTGAGCTACGGCGCGACCTGTTCGCGGAGGAGGAAGAGCTCCGCGAGCAGGTTGTCCACCGGGGCGAAGTCATCCGTGAGCAGCAACGCGGGGCCCGCGGCCAGGTAGGCGTCAATCTCCGCGCGAGGCACCCGGCCCGTGCGCGGCTGCTCGATGCCCAGGCCGCGCAGCAGCTCCGGGAGGCGCTCCAGTTCCATGGGCTGCGCCGAGCCCGCGACGATGTAGACCCCCTGCCCCTTGGAGCCACTGCGGGCGTCGTGGAGCAGCTCCACGTGGGGAAAGACTTCCTGCATCGTCCGGAGGGCCGAGCGCAGGAAGGAGCCCCGAGGAATCTCGTCGATGACGGTCAGCAGGTAGAGGCCGTCCGGCTTGAGCAGCGAGCGCACCAGCATGTCGTACTCGCGCGTCATCAGGTGGTAGGGCACCGACAGGTCGTTCACCGCGTCCTGGACAATCAAGTCGTACGCGCCGCGCTCCGCCATCTCCTGGAGGTACTGCCGCCCATCCAGGCTGAAGGAGGCGATGCGCGTGTCCGGCTTCACGCCGAAGCGCTCCAGCGCGATGCGCGTCACGGCCGGGTCTATCTCCACCACCTCCATCCGCACCTGCGGGACGTAGGTCTCCACCCAGCGCGGCACCACGTACCCGCCGCCGCCAATCACCAGCACCCGGGGCTCCGCGGTGCGCGCGGCCACGTGGCGCACCACCTCCGAGTGGATGTACCCGTGCGGATAGCCCAGGTACGACGGGTCCTCCAGGTCCACCATGGTGTGCGTCAGGTGGTCCAGTTGCATGGCCAGCAGCCGCCGGCCGTCATGCTCCACCTGGTTGACCTTGATGCAGAAGTAGTCCGTCTCCTCCGTGCACGGCGACGCGAACAGGCCCAGCGCGCCGAACATGCCCGCCAGCGCGAGCGTGCCCGCGGTGGCGCCGACGAAGAGGGGCCGCCGCCACACCTGCCCCACGAAGGCCGCCAGCGCCACCAGGCCCAGGCTGGCCCCCATCACCAGCGGGTAGACGCCCACCTTCGCGATGAGCCACCAGCCGGTGAGGAACGAGCCCAGCAGCGCGCCCGCGGTGCTCCATGCGTACAGCCGGCCCACGGTGCGCCCCGCCCGCTCCACGTCCGCCAGCGCCAGCCGGAGGACCTGGGGTGACAGCGTGCCCAGGGCCGTCACCGGGAGCAGGAACACCGCGGCCGTGTATCCGACGATGCGAGCCTGCAGGCCCAGGCCGTCGAAGTGGCCCTTCAGCACCAGCCACTGGTGGATGGGGGAATCAGCAGGCAGCTGGCCGCCGCCAGCAGCATGGAGCCGGCGAGCACCTCCTGCCGGGGCCACCGGTCCGCCAGGTGGCCGCCCACGAAGTTGCCCAGCGCCATGCCCGTCAGCACCACGCCGATGATGCCTGTCCAGCTCAGCAGGGAAACGCCCACGGTGGGCGCCAGGATGCGGCTGGCCGCCAGTTCGATGGCGAGCGTGCAGAAGCTCGCGCTGGCCACCAGGAAGCACGCCAGCACGGGCCGGGTGCGCAGGTCCACGCCCGTCGAGGACGGCGCGGCATCCGCTGCCGCCACGGCGCCGGCTGTCGCGGGGGCCGCCGGTTCCACGGGCGGCGCGGACACGGAGGCCTTGGGCAGAGCCAGCAGCGCGCATAACAACAGCGCGCCCGACACGGTGAGGACGATGGTGGGCACGGGGAACCACGCCACCAGCACGAAGCCCGTGAGGAAGTTGCCCGCGAGGCTCCCCAACGTGCCCAGTGCGTACAGCAGGCCCACGATGCGCCCGGCGCGCCCCAGGTCCGGCAGCAGCAGCCGGAGCGCCAGCGGCGTCACCATGGCCAGCACGAAGCTGACGGGGAAGAAGCCCAGGAAGGTGAGCAGGAAGGTGCGCGGCAGCACGGGGATGGGGCGCAGCGCGGCGCCATCCCCCAGCACGGCCACCCATCCCAGCGGCAGGAGCGCGAGCACCGCCCCCAGCGCGGTGAGGCCCGCCAGCCACCGGAACGATGCGCCCCGCTCCGACAGCCGGCCCCCAGCGTAGCTGCCCAGACTGATGCCCGCGAGCACCACGCCGATGATGCTCGTCCACGTGTGGAGCGAAGCCCCGATGAAGGGCGCCAGCAACCTGGCGGCGGCCAGCTCCAACACCAGGGTGGCGCAGCTCGTCACCAACACGAGGAGGGCAGCGCGAAGCACATCCAGACGAGACGCGGGGAGAAGAGCCATGCGGTGGCGGCGACTGTACCACCCCCGTCCGAGGCGACCATCCGTGCTGGTGGGAATCACCCGAGGTGCGGGAAGTCGCGCCCGGCACATACGATGGCGCCCTGGAGGACGGCGACTTCCTCCTGGTGGGCCTCATCCGCACCGGCCCCGAAGCAATTTCGCAGACCCCGTCGATCCGTTGGAGGCCCTGACCGCATGGATACCGAAGCGCTCGCCCGAATCCCGGGCGTCAACCCGAACGTCCCCAATGCCGCCCGCATCTACGACTACACGCTGGGAGGCACGCACCACTTCGAAGCCGACCGGCAGGCGGCGGAGTACATGTTCTCGCTGGTGCCCTCCACCCGGAAGTGGGTGCGCATGCTGCGCGCCTGCCTGCGCACCGCCGCGCAGCGCCTGGCGGCCGACGGCTTCCACCACTGGGTGGACTTCGCGTCGGGACTGCCCACCGGGGACCACGTCCACGCCGTGCTGCCAGACGCTCGCGTGCTCTACAGCGACGTCAATCCGCTCACCATCACCACCGCCCACCATTTGCTGGGGGACACGCCTCGCGTCCGCTACATGGAGTGCGACATCCGCCAGGCGGGCGCCTTCCTGCGGCGGCCGGACGTGAATGCCTTCCTGGAGGGAGAGCGCCGCGTCGCTTTCGGCGCCAATGGCATCACCGTGTTCCTGTCCGCCGAGGAGAACCGCCAGTTCTTCCGCGACCTGTACGACTGGGCGGCCCCTGGCTCGAAGCTGTTCACCACCTTCGAGACGAAGTCACCGGACCTCAGCACCCCGAAGTGGGAGCAGTTCGTCGGCACGTTCCGGCAGATGGGCGAGTCCTTCCAGCTCTACTCCCTGCCCGAGTACCTGGACCTGTGTGGCCCCTGGGCCCGGGATGCCGCCGGCGTGCTGCCCGTGCGCGAGTTCCTCGGGCTGCCCGCAGAGCACATCACCGACGAGGACCGTGAGGGCGTGGGCATCGAGTTCTACGCCGTCGTCCTGGAGAAGCGCTGACCGTCCCCACCGGGTGGAGCGAGCGTGTGAGCAGGCGCTCGCGCCCATCCCCGTCAGGGCAGCGCCACGGCACGCCTCCCTGCCGTCTGCCTCCCCAGCGACGCGTGACTACCGTCTTTGCAGGCAACACGCGCACACGGAGAGGAGACGGAGCATGTTTCAATCGAGAAGGCGTCGGGTTCTTGCGGGCGTGATGATGGGAGCGGCCCTGTCGGTGGCGAGCGTTGGGTGCAGCTCGACGCGCTCGGCGAAGGTGGACGAGTCGTGGCTGGCCCGGGTACCCGAGAACCAGCTGGGCGACGTCCACGAGGCCCAGGCACAGCGGCGCATGGCCCAGGACGCGGTGACCCGCTCCGACGTGGCCCTCAAGGATGCGCGCCGGGAGCTGGAGGTGGCCAAGCGCAACGAGGACGCGGCCAAGGCCCGCCGGGAAGCGCATGACGAAGCGCTGAAGGCCGCCAACGCCACCGGACAGAGCAGCAACATCACCCAGGCGCAGGCCGAGCTGAAAGACGCGGACTCGAGCCTGAGCGCGGCCCAGGCTCAGGTGAGGTACCGCGAGCACGCCATCAAGACGATGGAGGCCCAGAAGGAGCTGCGGGAGAGCGAGCTGGCGGTGGCCGACGCGAAGCTCCGCCAGGCCGAGTACGAGGCCCTGAAGGCGAACCAGGACGTACGCGCCCAGAATCTGTCCGAGGCCGACTTCGCCTCCGCCACGGCGGACGCCCAGCGCAAGGTGGAGGAGTCCCAGCGCAAGCTCCAGTCGGAGCAGCAGCAGGAGCGGCAGGCTCGCGCCACCTGGGAGCGGATGCGCAACCAGGTGCAGGGCTACGGCGGCAGCGGCATCCAGAAGCAGCGCAATCCGTAAGTCACCGCGACCACCGGCCCGACCGAGCCAGAACAGGCACGGCCGGGGCCGGGGCTCACTTCGGCGGACGGAAGACGTACTGGAACACGGGCGTGTCGGGCCCCGGCGGGTACTGCGCATCCATGAAGGCGAAGTGGGCGTGGCCGGTGATGACGGCCTCGTTGAGGCTGTCGTAGAGCACCGTCACGCCGGTGGCCCGGCCGGACGCGTCTACCTGGACTTGAACCTTGAGGTTGCCCTTGATTCCCGGCGTCTGCTGAAGCCGGTTCATGTAGAGCGCGACCAGGCCCAATGACACCCGGTTGTATATCTGGTCCTGGGTCCCCCGAGCGGGCTGGGACGGCAGCCGGAAGTGGCGCACCAGCGCGGCGGCTTCGTTCTCCGCCTCGGCGACCCGGCGCTCGGGCGCCGCCAGCGCCGCGCGGTAGGCGGCCAGCGCATCCTGGTGACGCTCCTGCTTCAACACCAACCGGGCCCGCAGCACGTGGATGTCGGCGCGGGCGGGCGCCCGCTCGGAAGCCTTCACCGGTGGGTTTCGGCCGCCTTGGAATCTCCGCGCGTTTCGGCCAGCTCGGCCAGGCGAAGCAGCGGCTCCGGGTCTTCTGGCGCGGCGGCGACGAGCCGGACCAGGGCCTTGTCCTCCGCGTCGGCGCGGCCCAGCTCCCGGTACAACCGCGACAGCAACCCCAGGGCCGCAGGCTCCACGCCGCCCAGCTCCGCGTAGCGCTCCAGCGACCCGGCGGCCTTCTCCTTCTCCGAGGCGGCCAGCCACAGGTCCGCCTGGAGCCGGTGTGCTTCTTTGTCCCGAGGCTTGAGGGCCACCAGCTTCTCGCCCGCGGTCGCCGCCGCACGCACGTCGTTGGCTGCGCGGGCCAACTGCGCCAGCTTCCGCAGCGCCTCGGGCTGCTCGGGCCACGCCTCCACCGTCCGCGTCAGCTCCGCGCGCGCGTCCGCTTCCCGCTCGGGAATCCCCGCCAGCAACATGGCCAGGGACGTCCGAATCTGCGGCGCATCCAGCTGGGCGAGCGCCTCACGCAGCCGGACCTCCGCCTCCGCGGGCTTGCCCTCCGCCTGGAGCAACACGCCCTGCGCCCACAGCGCTGGTGCGAAGCCAGGGGCCTGCTTCAGGGCGGCGGCGATGGGCGGCCGCGCCTCCGCCAGCAGCCCCCAGCGCACGTAGATGAGCCCCATGCCCACGAAGGGCCACGGATTCTCCGGGTCCAGGGTGGAGAGCGCCTTCAGCTCGTTCCAGCAGGCGTCCGAGGGAAAGGTGAGCCACGCCCGGTACATCCGCGGCATCAAATCCCCGGGCCGCGCCCGTGACTGCGCTTCCAGCTCGCTGTCCATCGCGCTGGCGCGGCCGCGTGCCCGGGCCGTCTCCAGTTGCCGCAGCGTCGCCATGACCTCTTCGGGAGGAGGCAAGCCCGGGCGCACCACCGCCCCCGTGCCGGCGCGGCAAGCACGAGCAACATGAGGCACAGCGGAAGCGCGAACGAACGGGAGGCCATGAGGCGCGCGGACGATAGCAGACGCGCGCCCAGCGCAGGCTGCCTGCTCCCTTGGCAGCACGAACTCAGTGATTTCAGGGAAGCCCCGCTCCGGAAGGACGAACCTTCCGGAGCGGCGCCTCGACCTTCACCTCAGGACGACGGGCTCAGCCAATCTCCAGCCGGCACGTTGAGCTGCAACCGTCGCGGCTGACGTTGTTGCCGTCGTCGCACTCCTCGCCCTGGTCCTCCTGAACGTCGCCGTCGCCACATCGGGGGCCCCAGAGGCAGCCACGGCCGCACTCTCCATAGCCACCGGCGTTGACGCCGTCGTCGCACTCCTCGCCGGCATCCTCGTCCACCACGCCGTCGCCGCAGGTGGCGGTGCACTCGGTGCGGGCGGTGAGGAAGTTGTTGAGCGTGAGGCGGTACGACGAGCCCTCGGTGTGGCGCTCGGCCTGGAACACCACCACCTCGTAGATGCCGCCCCGCCGCAGCCCCAGCGTGCTCGCCTGGCCCGACATGTAGATGGTGCCCAGCGCCGGGACGTGCACACCGCCCAGGTCCAGCGCCAGGCGGCCGTTGACGAACACCCACACGTCGTCGTCACCGCGGAAGGTCAGCTCCTCGGTGCCCTTGTACTCGAACCAGTAGCGGGCCTCGCTGGTGAAGTGGAAGTTGCGCTGCTGTCCCACCAGGTCCCTGCGCCGCGGCTCGTGGCCCTCGGCCACCCAACTGCCGCTGACATCGTCGAGCGGGAAGAACGCATCGTTATCGAACACGTACGAGCCATCGGGCTGCTGATTCAGCACGAAGGTGCTGACGATGGTCTTGTTGACGTTCTCGACCGCCGTGTACCACTGGTCGAAATTGGCCCGGTTGCTGGTGTTGTTCGACGCTTGGCCTTCCTTCGCATAGACGGGGCGGCCATTGGCATCGAGCCGGTTCTCGACGATGCCGTCCTCACGGTCCGCGTTCCGGTTCTGGAAGTCCTCGTGGCCACGGGGCAGGCCATTCGCTGGATCGGCGGGCAGGTCCCAGCCGCGGAAGTCACGGTAGACGACGGGGATGGACACCTGCGCCGGCGGCTCCTGCGTGACGAGCACACACGCGAAGCCATCCTCCAGCTTGCAGTCCGGCGAGCAGCCGTCATTGGCGCGCGTGTTGCCGTCGTCGCACTCCTCCACGGCGCTGTTGGGGAGGATGAGACCGTCGCCGCACGTCTCCTCGCAGTTGCCATCCGAGCAGCGGGGCTCCTTGGTGCACAGCGGCGAGCAGCCGTCACCCATCACGGTGTTGCCGTCATCGCACTGCTCGGTGCCCTCGGTGATGCCGTCACCACAGGTGGTGCGGCTGCACGGCTGACCCGGCGGGCACTTCCAGCCGTCCTCGAGCCTGCAGACGTCGCTGCAGCCATCGCCCGGAGTGGTGTTGCCGTCCTCGCACTCCTCATCACCGGCGATGATGTTGTCACCGCACTCCTTCGCGCGGCAGCGGCCACCCTGGGCCGGGCACGCCCAGCCACTTTCGATCCGGCAGCTCCCGTTGCAACCATCACCGCTGACCAGGTTCCGGTCGTCGCACTCCTCGCCGTCCTCGACGCGGCCATTTCCGCAGTTCACCAGGTGGACGCACGGCGCTCCCGGCACCTCGCAGATGAACCCGCCCTCCACCGTGGTGCACGTCGCGTTACAGCCGTCGCCGTCCACCCTGTTGCCGTCGTCGCAGGCTTCGCCGGACTGGCGCTGACCATCACCACAGTCGTCGCCAGCATCCGGCGTCGACCCGTCCGGGGTGTTCGGGCCGGTGCCGGCATCGGGCTTCGCCGAACCTCCCCCGCCGTTACAGGCCACCAATGTGAAGAGAAGAGATGCGAGCAACGCGCTCGCCAGCCGAGACCTGCGATGGGGGTTCACCATGGGAGCAAATGCTGAAAGTGCTTCGCACGGCTGTCAACGCGTCACG
The DNA here is from genome assembly GCF_032612255.1 of Myxococcus sp. MxC21-1. Taxonomy (NCBI): domain Bacteria; kingdom Pseudomonadati; phylum Myxococcota; class Myxococcia; order Myxococcales; family Myxococcaceae; genus Myxococcus; species Myxococcus sp. MxC21-1. The sequence continues at coordinate 2,555,971 of NZ_CP123278.1, read as the reverse complement.
GCAAGTCAACGGATGCGGGGTGCAGACGGCGCACAGATGTGCAGGCAGAACGGACTTTCCATGAGCTCCCCGTCTGCTGCGCACATCCACATTCATGACAACAACGCCCGAAACATCACTTTCGTAGAAAGCCGGAAGCGGCGTGAAGCACGGGGCGCACACGTCTCGTGCGGGCCATTCAGCCCATCCCCACCCGCATCACTGGGCCACGTTGCGGACGTACTGAGCGTAGAAGCGGACCGCGTCCGCGTAGCCCTTCACCGACACGCGCTCGTCCTTGCCGTGGAGGCGTGACAGGTCGGCGCCGTCCAGGCGCAGCGGCATGAAGCGGTAGACGTTCTCACTCAGCCCGGTGAAGTAGCGCGAATCCGTCGCGCCCAGCATGAGGTACGGGGCCACGACGACGTCGGGGAACACCTGGCGCACGCTGCGCTGGAGCTGCGACCAGGCCTCGGAGTCCATGCGCGACACGGGCGACGGTTCACTGATGAAGCCCAGCGTGCTCACCTTCACCCGCGGGTCATCCACCACGCGCCGCACGTGCTCCAGCACGCCCGCCACGGAGTCTCCCGGAAGGATGCGGAAGTTCACCACCGCGCGAGCGCGGGCGGGCAGCACGTTGTCGCGCTCGCTGCCCTCGAACATGGTGGCCGCGGCGGTGGTGCGCACCGCCGCGTTGGTGGTGGCCTTCGCGGTGAGCTGGCGCAGCACCAGCGGCTCGAACAGCCACAGGTTGGCGAAGAGCGTGCGCATCCCGAAGCCCATCTCCGGCCCCGCGAACTCGAACAGGGCCCGACTGCCACCGCGCAGCTTCGCGGGCATGGGCGCATCCTCCAGCCGGGAGATGGCGCGGCTCAGCACGCCCACGGCCGTCTGGGGCGGCGGCATGGACGAATGGCCACCTTCGCCATCCGCCACCAACTCCGCGCTGGCGAAGCCCTTCTCCGACACGCCGACCAGGGCCACCGGTGAGGCCACGCCGGGCACGGTGCCGGACACAATCATCCCGCCCTCGTCCAGCACGGACTCCAGCGTCACGCCCCGCTCGCGGAGCAGCTTCGCCATTGCCTCCGCGCCCTCGCGCCCCCCACCTCTTCATCCCCACCGAAGGCGAGCAGCACCGTGCGCTTGGGCTGGAAGCCCGCCGCGAGCAGGGCCTCCACCGACTCCAGGATGCCGAACACGCTCCCCTTGTCGTCCAGCGCGCCCCGGCCCCAGACATAGCCGTCCGCCACCAGCCCGCTATAGGGAGGGTGAGTCCAGGACGCCTCCGTACCAGGCTCCACGGGCACCACGTCCAGGTGCCCCAGCAGCAGCGCCGGGCGCAGCGACGCGTCCGTCCCCGTCCAGGTGTACAGCACCGAGTGCGCCCCCACGGGCTCGCGCTTCAGCGCCTGATGGAGCCGGGGGTATTGCTCTCGCATGTAGTCGTGGAGCGCGGCGAAGGCGGCGTCCTCCGCGGGCTGCCCCTCCGCCGCCGCCAGCGTCTTGAGCCGCAGCGCACCGCCCAGCCGGGCCGCGGCGGCATCCGCGTCCACGGTGAACGCCGCGGGCGCCTCCGGCTGGACCTGCCGCGAGGTGAAGCGAAAAGCCTTCGTGAGGAGAACCCCCGCGAGGGCAACGACGACAACCAACAACGACAAGAGAATGCGTTTCATCGGCAAGACTCGCGGTGGGGACGTCTCACGCTAGCAAAGGCGGCCCGCCACCCCACTGCATCTCCAGGGCAGAGCCCCACGGCAGGCCTCGCCTCCACGAATCATGAATTTACAGTATTGCGACTATTTTACACCTTCGCCACGAAACACAAGTCGTGTAGATGACGCCGCTCGTCGCAGGGGTGCGCAGTGAAGAAGCCGTCCACGCTGTGGAGACAGCGCTGGCTTGGCCTGGTGCTGGGGACACTGGCTGGCACACCGGCGGAGGTACGGAGGACCCGGGCGCGGCCACGGCTCAGGGCTCTGCAACTACGTCTCCTACGAAGACCCGCGCCCCATCGCCGTCAAGGGCCAGTACGCGCGCGAGAAGAACCTGGGCGGCGCCCTCATCTGGCCCCACAGCCAGGGGCACTTCCTCCAGCCGACGAACGGCCACAGGGACCCGCTGATGGACGCGGTGAAACACGCCTTCCTGGCCCCGTGAGCGCGGGAAGCACTGGCGGCGGAGCACCCGCTCCCGCACCATGGCGGCCATGGAGACTTCGAAGTCCGTAGCCACCGCGCTCACCATCGCCGGCTCCGACAGCGGCGGCGGCGCCGGCATCCAGGCCGACCTGAGCACCTTCGCCTTCCACCGCGTTCACGGCACCAGCGCCCTGACGGCCATCACCGCGCAGAACACGCAGGGCGTCACCCGCGTGGACGTGATGCCCCCGAAGCCGTCGCCGCGCAAATCGACGCCGTGGCCTCCGACATCGGCGCGGGCGCGGTGAAGACGGGCATGCTCGTCAACCCGGCCATCATCACCACGGTAGCCCAGCGCCTGCGCGTGCTGGGCCTGGGTCCGCTGGTGGTGGACCCCGTCATGGTGTCCCGCGCCGGCGCGCGCCTCATCGACGATGCGGCCGTGGGCGCGCTCAAGGAGCTGCTGCTGCCCCTGGCCACGGTGGCCACGCCCAACCGGCACGAGGCGGAGCTGCTCGCCGGCATGAAGCTGGAGACGCTGGAGGACATGCGGGAGGCCGCGCGCCGCATCCACCGGCTCGGCCCCCAGGCGGTGCTGGTGAAGGGCGGCGGCATGACGGGCGCGTTGCGCGGCACCGACGTCTGGTTCGACGGCGAGCGCATGGAGACGCTGCACCTGCGCGCGGTGGACACGCGCAACACCCACGGCACGGGCTGCACGCTGTCGGCGGCCATCGCCGCGCACCGGCGCTGGGGCAGCCGCCGCTGGAGGCCACCCGGCGCGCGAAGGACTACGTCACCGCCGCGCTGGAGCACCCCTGCCCCTGGGCAAGGGCCCGCCCCTTCAGCCACTTCTTCCCGCTGGAGGGGTAGCCCGGGCCCGCCACCGGGCGGCTACTTCGCTGCCTTCTTCGGCGCGGCCTGCGCGGCCGGCACGGGGAAGCCGCGCTTGCGCATCAGGGCCTGGATGCCCGCCTCACGGCCTCGGAAGGCGCGGTACGCGTCGGCCGGGTCCAGCGTGTTGCCCACGGAGAAGACGTGCTTGCGCAGGAGCGCGGCCACGTCCTTGTCGTAGGCGCCCTTGCCTTCGGTGAAGCGCTCGTAGGCGTCCGCCGTCAGCGTGTCCGACCACAGGTAGCTGTAGTAGCCCGCCGAGTACCCATCACCCGCGAAGACGTGGCCGAACTGCGGCGTGCGGTGCCGCATGACGATTTCCTTCGGCATGCCCAGCGCGTTGAGCGTGTCGCGCTCGAAGGCGTCCGCGTCGATGGGCGTAGCCCCCGCCAGGTGCAGCTTCATGTCCACCAGCGCGCTGGACAGGTACTCCACCGTCCCGAAGCCCTGGTTGAAGGTGGCGGCCTTCTCGATGCGGTCCACCAGCGCCTGGGGAATGGGCTTCCCCGTCTGGTAGTGCAGCGCGTAGGTGTTCAGCACCTCGGGCGTGGACAGCCAGTGCTCCAGCAGCTGCGAGGGGAACTCCACGTAGTCGCGCGCCACCGCGGTGCCGGCCAGCGACGGGTACGTCACGTTGGAGCTGAGGCCGTGCAGCGCGTGGCCGAACTCGTGGAACAGCGTGGAGGCATCCTCCCAGCTGATGAGGACGGGCTCACCGGGCTGGCCCTTCACGAAGTTGGAGTTGTTGGAGACGATGGTGGTGACTTCACCCCGGAACCGCTCCTGGCTGCGGTACGCGTTCATCCACGCGCCGGAGCGCTTGCCCTTGCGCGCGTACGGGTCGAAGTACCACAAGCCCACGTGACGCCCGCTGGCCTGGTCCTTCACCTCCCAGACGCGCACGTCGGGGTGGAACACGGGCACGTCGTTCACCTGCGTGAAGGAGAAGCCGAACAGCTCGCCGGCCACCCAGAACATGCCCTCGCGCAGCTTCTCCAGCTGGAGGTAGGGCTTCACCTCGTTCTGGTCCAGGTCGTACTTCGCCTTGCGGACCTTCTCCGCGTAGTAACGGTAGTCCCAGGGCTCGATCTTGAGCTTCGCGCCCTCCTTGTTGGCCACGCGCTGCATGTCCGCGACCTCTTCGTGGACGCGGGCCACCGCGGGCTTCCAGACGGCCTCCATCAGCTCCATGGCGCGCTCGGGCGTGCGGGCCATGGCGTTCTCCAGCCGCCAGTGCGCATGCGTCTTGTAGCCCAGCAGCGTGGCGCGCTCGGCGCGCAGCTTCAGGACTTCGGCGATGATGACGTTGTTGTCGCGCGCGTCGCCGTTGTCACCGCGGTTGACGTAGTTGCGCCAGACCTTCTCGCGCAGGTCGCGCCGCGACGAGTACGTCAGGAACGGCTCCATGGAGGAGCGCGTGTTGGTGATGATCCACTTGCCCTTCTGACCGCGCGACTCGGCCGCGGCGGCGGCGCCCGCGCGCACGGAGTCCGGCAGGCCCGCCAGGTCCGCCTCGGACTCCAGGACGACGGTGTAGCCCTCTTCGTCCGCGAGCACGTTCTGGCTGAAGGACGTGTAGAGCGACGCCAGCCGCTGGTTGATGGCCGCCAGCTTCTGCTTGGCCGCCGCGTCCAGCTTCGCGCCGGAGCGGACGAAGCGCGTGTAGTGCAGCCAGGTGAGCCGCTGCTGCTCCGGCGTCAGCTTCGCCTTGTCGGGCGACTGGTACACCGCCTCGATGCGGCGGAAGAGCGCCTCGTTCTGGAAGATTTCGTCGTCGAAGGCGGCCAGCTTCGGCGCCATCTCCCGCTCCAGCGCCTGGAACTCCGGCCCGCTCATGGACGAGCTCCAGATGCCGTAGAGCGTCTCCACGTCCCCCTGCGTCTTGCCGGCGGCCTCCAGCGCGACGATGGTGTTCTCGAACGTGGGCGCCGAGGTGTCGTTGGCGATGGCCGCCAGCTCGCCGCGCGTCCGCTCCATCGCGGCCTCGAGCGCTGGCTTGAAGAGCTCCACCTTCACCTGGTCGAACGGCGGCACGCCGCCATGGGCGCCCGTCCACTTCGCGAGCAGCGGGTTGGTCTGCTCCGGAGCAGCCGGCGCGGCGGGGGCGGTCGTCTGAGGCGCGGTGGCCAAGTTCTGGGACTCCTGCGAGGTCGTCGCACAGCCGGTGGACACGAGTACGGCCATGCCCGCGCCAGCGAAGAAGAGCTTACGCATGTAGAGGATGTCTCCCGACGAAAGGGGGCTAACTGAAGAGGGACGCAGCCTAGCGGCATCGCGTCGCGAACCGGGGGACGGAATCGCGGGCACACCAACATGCCTGCCTGCCCATCTGTTCCCGGCCAACACCGTGGCCACGGGCAAGACGCGGTGTGTTACACCCATGCCCCCCACAGCATTCACCCTCCAGGAATGACCGTGACGAGCACGCTGAAGGACCGCATCGAGAACGCCGAATTGCTGGCGAAGGTCGTCCCCGTCGAAGAGGCGGTGAAGCACGTCGTCCACGGCAACACCGTGGCCATCAGCGGCTTCACCAAGTCGGGTGAGCCGAAGACGTTCCTGCCGGCGCTGGCCTGGCACTTCTCCCAGACGGCGCCGGACGCCCGCATCACCCTGCTGTCCGGCGCGTCCCTGTCCGAGGACGTGGAGGGCCCCATGGCGCCCTTCATCGCCAAGCGCGGTCCGTACATGTCCTCGCCTGCCTCGCGGCGCCGCATCCATGCCGGGGAGATGGACTTCACGGACGTCCACCTGTCCGCCTTCGCGCGCAACCTGATGTATGGCTTCTACGGCGACATCGACGTGGCCGTCGTCGAGGTGTCGCGCATCCGGAAGAATGGCAGCGTCGTCCTCACGTCGTCGGTGGGCATCAGCGCGGAGGCGCTGGCCCGCGCGAAGAAGATTGTCCTCGAGGTCAACACCTCCGGGCCGGACTACACGGGCTTCCACGACATCGTCCTGCCCGCCGTCCATCCGCACGTGGGCTGGCCGCTGCCGCTGGTGAACGTGAGGGACCGCATCGGCAACCCCTACGTTGAGCTCGACCTGAGCAAGGTGGTGGCGGTGGTGGAGTCCCGCACGCCCGACCACCCGGTGCCCTTCAAGGCGGCGGATGACACCGCCAGGCGCATCGCCGAGCACGTCATCGACTTCCTGATGCGCTGCCGTGAGCAGTACCAGTGGGGCAAGCGCCTGCCGCCCATCCAGTCCGGCGTGGGCAACGTGGCCAACGCCATCATCGGCCAGCTCTACGACTCTCCCTTCCAGAAAATCCGCTTCTGGACCGAGGTCTTCCAGGACGGGATGCTGCGCTACGTGGAGGACGACGCGAAGTTCGAATACGCGTCCGCCACCGCGGTGTCCTTCTCCTCCGAGGGCCGCCAGCGCTTCCTCGACATGTTCGAGCGGAGCAAGGACCGGCTGGTGCTGCGGCCCATGTGGCTGTCCAACAGCCCCGAAATCATCTCCCGCCTCTTCGTCATCGCGATGAACACCCCCATCGAGGTGGACATCTACGGGCACGTCAACTCCACGCACATCGACGGCTCGCGCATCGTCAACGGCCTGGGCGGCTCGGGTGACTTCTTCCGCAACGCGTACCTGAGCATCGTCCACACGCCGTCCACGCGGAAGCTGCGGGATGGCCGCACGGTGAGCTGTGTCATGCCGTACGTGCGGCACATCGACCACACCGAGCACGACATCAAGTGCGTCGTCACCGAGCAGGGCTACGCGCTCAACATGGACATCCGCTCGCCCAAGCGGCGCGCCCAGGACATCATCGACCGCTGCGCGCACCCCTACTTCCGGCCGCTCCTGCACGCGTACCTGGACATGGCGGGCCCCGGCGACGAGCCGCGCGCCACCGACATGAAGGTGCTCCAGGGCTGGTGGGCGGACTACGACGCGGCGACGCGCGCCTTCCCCCAGAACGGCTGAGACACCGGCCGTGGAGCGCAACGGCCGCGAAGCCTGTCCCCCGGAGCTGGCCGCCCAGCTGCGGGAGGTGGACCGCCTGCGACGCAGCGGGCGGTATGCGTCCGCCCTCGCGCTCGCACGGGCGCTGGCGGAGGCCCATCCCCGGCAGGCCCGCGTGCTGCTGGAAGTGGCGCAGACGCTGGCCATCTGGGGCGGCGTCCCCGCGGAAGCGCTGGAGTGGTACGAGCGCGTGCTGGCGTTGGCCCCCGGCCACCTCACCAGCAGGCTGCACCGTGCCTTGTGCCTGTCGAGGCTGGGCCGCCATGAAGACGCGGTGGCGGACTTCGACGCGCTCGTCGCGGCGGGCTACCGCAAGGCCCTGGTGCTGCACATGAAGCGCGCCGAAGCACTGGAGGCGCTGGGCAGGGATGAAGCGGCGGAGCGGGACTGGACGCTCGCGATTGAGGAGGCCCCGGGCAACCCGTGGCTGCTCCAGCAGCGCGCCGCCGCGCGGGCCCGCCTGGGCCGGCTGGACGACGCGGCACAGGACCTCACCGAGGCGCTCGCGTCCCAGACGGGCGACGAGGTGGACCCGGAGCTGCTGCACGCGCGCGGCGTATTGCGTGAGCGTCAAGGTGACGTGGACGGTGCGCGCGCGGACTTCGAGGCGGGACTCTCCGCCTTTCGTGAAGGCGACCCACCCGCCCTGCTGGACGCGCTTCGTGAAGGAACCATGCGCAAACCATGACGGGCCCTTCGCGGCCACGGCATGCGACAAGAATGGCCATGCACACGGCGGCTCCGGCCGCGGGTGCTGATTCCGGGCCGGATGCTCCCGGAGAGGCGGGGGTGCTCGCGAGTGGGGCCGAGCTCCGATGCAATGCCTGACACCCCGTGAGAGCGCCGACTTGGAGCGGTGCTTGGGGACCACGTTGGTGGCGGGGAGCTTCGTGCGGACGCGGACCATGCCGAGCGCGGCGGTGGGCCAGAGGGAATCGCATGCCGGGCCGAAGGGAAGCGGCTCGAACCTGCGGTTCCCTCTGGTGTCGGGGTGATGCCCCCGGTCAGGCCGCGACTTCGGCTTCAGGCTCCCGCCGCACCTTCGCCAGCGCCGCCACGACGACCTCCGGCCCCGCGCCCTGCTTGTGGGCATTCTCACTCAGGTGCCTGCGCCACGCGCGCGCCCCCGGGAGCCCCTGGAAGAGCCCCAACATGTGCCGGGTGATGGCGCCCAGCGGCGCGCCGCGCAGCATGGCCTTCTCGATGTACGGCAGCATGGCCTCTACGACTTCGTGCCGATGGGGCACCGGCGTGGTGGCGCCAAAGAAGCGGCGGTCGGCCTCGGCCAGCAGGTACGGGTTCTCATACGGGGCGCGGCCCATCATCACCCCGTCCACATGGCGCAGCTGCTCCGCGGCGGCGTCCAGCGTCTTGATGCCGCCGTTGATGCTGATGTCCAGGTGCGGGAACTCCGCCTTGAGCCGGTGCACCAGGTCGTAGCGCAGCGGCGGGACGTCGCGGTTCTCCTTGGGGCTCAGCCCCTGGAGCCAGGCCTTGCGCGCGTGCACGATGAAGCGGGTGCAGCCCGCGGCGGACACCTTCCGGATGAAGCCCTCCAGCGTGGGCCATTCCTCCAACTCGTCGATGGCGATGCGCGACTTCACCGTCACCGGGATGCTCACCGCCTCTCGCATCGCCCCCACCAGCCGAGCCACCAGGTCCGGCTCCGCCATCAGGCACGCACCGAAGCGGCCCGACTGGACGCGGTCACTGGGGCAGCCGACGTTGAGGTTGATTTCGTCATACCCCCACTGCTCGCCAATGCGGGCGGACTCGGCGAGCGCCGCCGGCTCCGAACCGCCGAGCTGAAGCGCCACCGGGTGCTCCGCGGCGTCGTAGCCCAGCAGCCGCTCCCGGTCGCCATGCAGGATGGCGCCCGTGGTGACCATCTCCGTGTACAGCAGCGTGTGGCGGCTGAGCTGGCGATGGAAGTACCGGCAGTTGCGGTCCGTCCAGTCCATCATCGGCGCGACAGACAGCGGCATGGGATGAGTCGGCATCATGCGAGAACCCGGGGCAGCAGCCGGAGCGTCCCGTTCGGCGGGCCGCTCCCCTGCCGCCTGCATGTAGCCGGGTTTTCCGCCCCTGCCCACCCCTTTGCCGCCCCTCTTCCCTGGCCACCGGGCAGGCGCCCACCGCGAACCATTTCACTCCGGGCAAATCCACCCAGCCAGCGAGCCCTTCCCGTCTGGTTGTCTGGCCGCCCTGACGGTCCGTGGATAGTCATGCCCGCATGAGAGCCTACGAACTGCAGCAGACAGGAAGCGCCGACGCATGGGTGCAGGTGGAGCGGCCGGAGCCCACGCCGGGCCACGGCCAGGCGCTGGTCCGGATCCGCGCGGTGTCCCTCAACTACCGGGACCTCTACATCGCCCTGGGCCGCTATCCCGGACCGCGCCCTGCCTCCCTCATCCCCGTGTCGGACGGCGCGGGAGAAGTGGTGGCCGTGGGCCCCGGCGTCTCACGCGTGACGCCGGGTGACCGCGTGGCCCCCACCTTCTTTCAGACCTGGACGGACGGCCCGGCCTCGCCAGAGAAGACGCGGAACGCCCTGGGTGGCAGCGTGGATGGCGTGCTCGCGGAGTACGTCGTCGTGGACGCGGAGGGGCTCGTCCTCCTCCCGGACCACCTGTCCTTCGAGGAAGGCGCCACCCTCCCGTGCGCCGCTGTCACCGCCTGGAACGCCCTGGTCGCCGAGGGCCGGCTCCAGCCGGGCCAGACAGTGCTGGCGCAGGGCACCGGCGGCGTGTCCGTCTTCGCGCTCCAGCTGGCCAAGGCGTTGGGGGCGCGCGTCCTCATCACCTCCAGCCAGGACGCGAAGCTGGAGCACGCCCGGGCGCTGGGTGCGGATGGCACCATCAACTACAAGAAGCACCCGGACTGGGACGAGCAGGCGCTGGCGCTCACCGGCGGCCAGGGCGTGGACCACGTCCTGGAGGTGGCCGGCGAACAGACGTTCCCCCGCTCCGTCCGGGCCACGAAGCCCGGGGGCCACATCTCCCTCATCGGCATGCTCAGCGGCGGCTTCGCCAAGCCGGACCCCGCCCTGGTGGAGCCCAAGAAGCTCGACGTCCAGCGGACTTACGTGGGCAGCCGCGCCATGTTCGAGGACATGAACCGGCTCCTCACCCAGCACCGCCTCGAACCCGTCATCGACCGGAGCTTCCCCTTTGAGCAGGCGCGCGAGGCCCTGCGTTACATGGAGTCCGGCGCCCACTTCGGGAAGATTGTCATCGCCGTCTGAGCGGCCGGGGCGCGAGCAAGGTGGCCAGCCCTGGCTCCCACCCTCTGCCACCGGCGGGCGCGCCCTAGCGAGGGTGAAAGCCACAGGCAAGCAGAAAGGAAGGCTGGAGATTCTCTCCACTTAGGGTAGTCACGGGCGCGCCAAGGGTGCGTGACAGACATGTCAACCGCCCTCAAGAACGGCGTCGCCTGCCCTCAGGCGACTTGGAGGGACGGATGCTCGAGAAGCTGATGCCGAAGTCGGACGAGTTCTTCGACGACTTCGATGCGCAATGTGCCGTCACCGTCGAAGGCGCGAAGATGCTCTACGAGTTGCTCAGTGACTACCGCGACGTCGCCCCGCGGGTCCAGGCGCTCAAGGACGCGGAGCACCGTGGGGACGAAGTCACCCACACCGCCTTCAACCGTCTGCACAAGCAGTTCATCACCCCATTCGACCGAGGGCAGATTCACACCCTGCTCTCCCGCATCGACGACGTGTTGGATTTGACCAACGCCGCCGCCGCCCGCCTGCACTACTACGAAATCCCGGCCAGCCTGCCGGACGCCACGGAGCTGGCACGCCTGCTGGTGCTGTCCACGCAGAAGGTGCAGGAAGTGGTGGCCGCGCTGCGGCTCATCAAGAAGCCGGAGCAGATCCTCGCCGGGTGCAAGGAAATCAAGCGCCTGGAGGCGCAGGCGGATGAAGCCCTGCGCTCGGGTGTCGGCCGGCTCTTCAAGAGCGGCGCGGACACGCTGCTCATCATCAAGTGGAAGGAGATTTACGACTTCATTGAGACCGCCACCGACAAGTGCCAGTCGGTGGCGAACGTCATCGAAGGCGTGGTGCTGGAGCACAGCTAAATGCTACTCGCCGCCGTCATCCTCATTGTCGCGGTCGCACTCATCTTCGATTTCATCAATGGATTCCACGACGCGGCGAACTCCATCGCCACCGTGGTCTCCACCCGAGTGCTGTCCCCCAACCTCGCCGTGGCCTGGGCCGCGTTCTTCAACTTCGTGGCGGCCTTTGGCGGGAACGTCCACGTGGCCAACACCATGGGCAAGGGCATCATCAACTTCGAGATGCTCCGGGCTCAGGGCCCCAGCGCGGTGCTCGCCGTCATCTTCTCCGCCCTCATGGGCGCCATCGTCTGGAACCTGTTGACGTGGTGGTGGGGCCTGCCCTCCTCGTCGTCGCACGCGCTGGCCGGAGGCATGATTGGCGCCACGCTGCCGGTGCTCGGCTTCGCGGGCCTGGTGGGCTCGGGCATCGCGAAGATCGCCGCCTTCATCGTGCTGTCGCCGCTCATCGGCATGACGCTGGGCATCGGTCTGATGGTGTTGAGCACGTGGGCGGTGCACCGCCAGACACCGCTGAAGGTGGACTCGTGGTTCCGCCGGCTGCAGCTCGTGTCGTCCGCCATCTTCTCCTACAGCCACGGCACCAATGATGCGCAGAAGGTGATGGGCATCATCGCGGTGGTGCTCTTCGGCACCATCTGGAAGGACCGGCCGTTCCACATCGACTGGTGGATGATCATCTCCTGCCACGCGGCCATCGCCCTGGGGACCTTCTTCGGCGGGTGGCGCATCGTCCGCACCATGGGCCACAGCCTCACCAAGCTGGCGCCCATCGGCGGCTTCGCCGCGGAGACGGGCGGCGGCGTCACCATCATCGCGCTGGCCCAGCTGGGCATCCCCGTGTCCACCACGCACACCATCACCGGCGCCATCGTCGGCGTGGGCGCCACCCGGGGCTGGCGCGCGGTGAAGTGGGGCGTCGCCGGCCGCATCATCTGGGCCTGGGTGGTCACCATCCCGGCCGCGGCGCTGACCGCGGTGGTCTTCTACGGACTCACCCAGGTGGTCATGCGCCTGGCAAGCTGAACGCCGGGGAGGGCTCGCATTGACCTCCGCGAGCCCTTCCCCGTCATGCATGGACCTGCCGGGTCCCCTGCTTGACTTGCCGCGGCAAGTTCGGCCAGCCTTCCCTTCATGAACGGCGTCAACGGCCAGCACGTGCAGCGCGAAGGAACGACGTTCCTCGCCCGCGCGTGTGTCCTGACGACCGTGCTGACCACCACCACCACGACCACGACGACTCCCCGCCGGGCGCGGGTGGTCTAGCGACGGAACCACCTTGGTTTCCAGCTCGGCCCCGCGCTCTCCGGCGCGGGGCTTTTTTGTTTTCACATGCCGCAGGAGCCCCGACATGCAGCCCTCCCCGCAGTCGACGCCGCCGAACCCGCCGTCCCGCCCCGCCGCCTTCCACGCGGAGGTGCGCTCATGAGGGTGATGAAATTCGGGGGACGAGCGTGGGCAACGCCGAGCGGATGCGCGGCGTGGCGGACCGGCCGCGGCGGCGCGCAAGGAGACGCGGGTGATGATGGTCGCCTCGGCGGTGTCCGGCATCACCAACCTCCTGTTGGACGCGGCCCGCGCAGCCCAGGAAGGTCAGCCGGTGGAGTCGCTCCACGGCCGCTTCGAGGACGTCCACCGCGGCATCATCCGCGAGCTGGCGGCGGAGCTGGGGGAGGCGCGGCTGCGCTCGCTGGAAGAGGGTCTTTCCACGCTGGCCTCGGAGCTGCGCGGGCTGCTGCAGGGCGTGGGGCTGCTGCGGGAATGTTCGCCCTCCGTGCTCGCGCACCTGTCCGGACTGGGCGAGCGCGCCGCGTGCCTGATTCTGGGCGCGCTGATGCACGCACGCGGACTGGAGCCGCATGCCGTGGAGCCACGGGACGTCATCCTCTGCGCGGGGGACCCGCTCCAGGCCACGCCGCTCCAGGAGGAGACCCGGGCGCGCTTCACGCCGCTGCGCGAGGCCGGCGGTCCCGGGTTGATGCTGATGCCGGGCTTCTTCGGCGGTGACACCCGGGGCAAGACGATGTGCCTGGGCCGGGGCGGCTCGGATTATTCAGCGGCGCTGGCGGCGGCGGCGCTGGACGCGGAGCTGCTGGAGATCTGGACGGACGTGGACGGCATCTTCAGCGCCGACCCGCGGCTGGTGCCAGAAGCCTTCCCGCTGCCCGAGGTGAGCTTCGAGGAGGCCATGGAGCTGGCCTACTTCGGCGCCAAGGTGCTCCACCCCAAGACGATTGCGCCCGCGCGCGAGCGCGGCATCCCCGTGCGCGTCTGCAACAGCTTCCGCCCCGACCACCCGGGCACCCGCGTCACCGACGACGCCGCGCCGCCCGAGCACCCGGTGCGCGGCCTCTCCTTCCTTCCCGGCATCGCCCTGGTGAACCTGGGCGGCGCGGGGCTCAAGGGCGTTCCGGGCACCGCCGCCCGCGTCTTCGAGTCCATGGCCCTCGCCAACATCTCCGTGGTGCTCATCACCCAGGGCTCCAGCGAATGCTCCATCAGCTTCTGCGTCCAGCAGGCGGACGCGGAGCGCGCCGTCCAGGCCCTGGAAGTCGCGTTCGAGATGGAGCGCGCGGCGGGCAAGGTGGACACCATCGAGCAGCAGCGCGGGCTCGCCGTGCTCAGCATCGTCGGTGATGGCATGCGCCACCGCGTGGGCGTGGCGGGCACCTTCTTCAGCGCGCTGGCGGACGTGGGTTGCAGCATCGCCGCCATCGCGCAGGGCTCCAGCGAGCGCAGCATCTCCGCGGTCATCGCGGAGACGGACGGTCCCCGCGCCCTGGCCCATGTCCACGGTCGGTGCTTCGGCACCACGGAAGTCGTGGAGCTGCTGCTGGCCGGCGTGGGCAGCGTGGGCGGCGAGCTGCTCAAGCAGGTCCACCAGCAGGCGCCCAAGCTGCGCGCCCACGGCGTGGACCTGCGCGTCTGCGTCATCGCCAACAGCAAGCGCGTCGCGACGGCGAGCGAGGAATCCCCTGGAGGACTGGAAGCAGCGGCTGGCGGCCAGCAGCGACGGCGCGCCCCTGGACGCCTTCCGCGACTGGGCCCGGGCGAAGCGGCCGGGCCGGCCCGTCTTCGTGGACTGCACCAGCAGCGAGGACATCGCGCTCGCCTACCCGTCGCTGATGGAGGCGGGGCTCCACGTCGTCACCGCCAACAAGAAGGCCAACGCCGGCCAGTGGAGCCACTACCGCAAGCTGCGCGAGACGGCATCCCGTCACCAACGCCGCTTCCTCTACGAGACGAACGTGGGCGCGGCGCTGCCCGTCATCGACACGCTGAAGAACATGCTTCGCACGGGAGACCGGGTGCTGCGCGTGGAAGGCATCCTCTCCGGCTCGCTGTCATTCATCCTGGGCCTGACGGAGGAAGGCGTCCCCTTGTCGCAGGCGGTGGGCACCGCCATGGAGAAGCGCTTCACCGAACCCGACCCGCGCGACGACCTCCACGGCACCGACGTGGCGCGCAAGGTGCTCATCCTCGCCCGCGAGCTGGGCCGCCAGGTGGAGCTGGAGCAGGTGACGCTGGACTCCCTGCTGCCGCCGGACTTCGACGCCACCGGGCCGCTGGATGACTTCCTCGCCCGGCTCCCCCAGGTGGACGCCGCCTTCCAGCGCCGCGTGGAGACACTCCGCGCGGAGGGCAAGGTGCTACGCTACGTGGGCAGCGTCACGGAGGACGGTTGCTTTGTCGGGCTCGTGCCGGTGCCCCTGACGCACCCGCTGGCGGCGGTGAAGGGCGGAGAGAACGCGCTCAGCTTCACCTCGGAGCGCTACAGCCCCACACCGCTAGTGATTCGCGGCTACGGCGCGGGCGCGGCGGTGACAGCGGCTGGCGTGCTGGCGGACGTGCTCCGCCTGGTCGACGGGCCGCTCCCCTGAGTTGACGCCCGGTCCGACAGGTCCGCGGCCGATGTCCGTTTGAAGTTGGCTGCGGACTTGTCGACAATGCCCCGCCTGCCCTCGAATGCGCGAGAGGCAAGGGGGAGAGAACGGAATGGACGTGACTCGCAAGCCGACCCGAGACCTCACCTGCAAGGTGCTGGCGCTCGCATTCACCCTGGCGCTGACAACTGCGTGTCCCGGTGATGACGATGATGATGGGGGCAACGGTCCCCTGGGCGACCCCGTCACCCTGAGCGGCACGGTGACGTACGACTTCGTCCCGGCCGTCTACTCTCCCTCCACGCGGCGGGGGACCCTGGAGTTCAACCAGGCCCAGAAGCGCCCCGTACGCAACGCCGTCGTCCAGGTGCGACAGGGGACGCGGGTGCTCGTCGATGGAACGACGAACCAAGAGGGCCGCTACACGCTGACGTACAGGCCGTCTGGCAGCGGCGCGCTGACGGTCGTCGCGCTCGCGAAGACGACCCAGCCCGAAATCCAGATTGAGGACAACACCGACAACAACGCCATCTGGGCGGTGGGTGGCGACATCACCACGACGGTGACGACCAAGGACTTGCACGCGACCCACGGCTGGGCGGGCACCAGCTACACGGCCAGCCGGCGCATCGCGGCGCCCTTCGCCATCCTCGACAGCATGTACACCGCGTCGCGGGCCTTCATGGACGCGCGCCCGGTCAACTTCCCGCTGCTGAAGGTGAACTGGAGCCCGAACAACGTGCCCCAGTCTGGCAGCAAGCCGCAGGGCCGCATCGGCACGTCGCACTTCTCCTTCGCGGAGAACGAAATCTACGTGCTCGGCCGGGACGGCGTGGACACCGACGAGTTCGACGCCCACGTCATCGTCCACGAGTGGGGGCACTACTTCGAGGCCAACCTGTCGCGCGCGGACAGCCCGGGCGGGCCGCACTCCAGCGGTGACATCCTCGACCCGCGCCTCGCCTTCGGCGAGGGCTATGGCAACGCGCTCGCCAGCATCCTGCTGCCCGAGCCCCTCTACGTCGACACGATGTGGAGCGGCTCGACGCTGGCCGCCTTCGGATTCGACGCGGAGAGCGAGCCGCCCAGCACCGACGACCCGCGCAAGGGCGTCTTCTCCGAGATGAGCGTCTTCCGGCTGCTCTATGACTTGTACGACTCCGGCACCAACGAGTCGTACGACAGGGTGTCGTACGACCTGGGCATCCTCTACGACGTGCTCGTCGGCCCGCAGAAGGCGACGCCCGCGCTGACCACCATCGGCTCGTTCATCAACGGCCTCAAGGCCCAGTCCGGCGTCAACGCGGCGGACGTGGACACACTGCTGGCCCACTACAACATCGGGTCCATCTCCTCGGACTTCGGAGATGGGGACACCCCGCTGCGCGCCATCTACACCCACGTGCCGGGCATCCCGTACACCACCGAAGTGCCGCTGGTGGGCGGGCTCGACTACAACAAGCGCGAGCAGAACCAGTACTACGTCTTCACCGGCACGGGCCGGAACATGACGCTCAGCGCGTCCCATGCGTCGCAGGACGTGGGCATCGAAGTCTTCGGCCAGGGCCGGAGCCTGGCGGAGTCCGACATCGACTACACCGGTACGGAGACGGTCAGCATCCCGACCCAGGCGGACGCGCGGTACGTCGTCGTCGTGTACGGCTTCAAGGAGACGGCCGGTAACTACAGTCCCTTCCCCACTCTCTCCATCACCAGCCAGTGATTCCGGAGCGCACATGAACCTCAAGGCAATCGCAGCCCTGTCCAGTCTCCTCGCGCTCACGGCGCAGGTCGCCTGCACCTCCCCGTCGAAGTCGAACCCCACGCCCAGCGACAGCTCGGACACCACGAAGGCCGGCGCGCCGGTGAAGGTGGACGCGAAGCTGGGTGAGGACCAGGCCCGCGTCTCCCTGCGCTTCGACGCGCCGGCGACCGACGTCAAGGTCAGCCTCTCCGGAGTGGACGGACTCGAAGTGAAGAGCTCCGCCACCCCCGTGTCGGGTGGCAGTTTCACCCAGGACGCCGTGTCCGAGTTCGACGTGAGCTTCACGCCGGGTGAAGGGCAGTCTCACCTCGTCGTCACCGTCACGGGTGATTTCCGCGGCGCGCACCTGTCGCGGGTGTTCAGCTTCGCGGTGGGTACGCCCACGGCGGCGCAACAGAAGACCGAAGGCACGACGGTGACGGGCGACGACGGGCAGCCCATCAAGGTCATGCCCTCGTCCGACGCCGAGTAGTCGGCGGGCACAGCCGAGGCCCGGGAGACCGGGCCCGGCCGAAGCAGGCCCCTGAAAAACATAGCGGGGAGCGCGCCCCCCGACGCACTCCCCGCCACGTGAGCCACTCAGACGAGAGCTCCAGAAAAAAACATTGGGAGCACGCCCCCTCGACGTGCTCCCAATGACTGCGCGGCCCGACTCCGGCGCGCCCTCCCCCTCTGGAAGCAACAGCCCCCCCGGGCTTGCTTCCTCCCCATCCCCACTTCGAAATTCAAAACGCACGGCGCCGAAAACCTTGAGGCCCCCCTGCGTTTATTTTTCGGGCCGCCTGGAGCGATGCTCCGCCCACACGGCCACACACACACGCTGCGTATGGGCCTTCGCGAGTGGCTCCCAGGATGACGACCGACCTTCCCGCCCCGAAGCCCTCGACCCACGGCTTCACAGGGACGCTGTTCCACCTCTGGGTCTTCCTCGGCTCCTTCCTGCTCTTCCAGGTGGAGCTCATCCTCGCGCGGCTGCTGCTGCCCTCCTACGGAAGCAGCGCGGCCATCTGGACGACGTGCCTGGTGTTCTACCAGGCGGTGCTGCTGCTCGGTTACTTCTACTCGAGCCGGGTCGCGGTGGCCGCGCACCAGGGCCGTTACCGCTGGGCCCACCTGGGCTTCGTGCTGGTGGCGGTGGTCGTCTTCCCGTTCCGGCTGCACCTCTTCGAGCTGCACCCCGTGGCGGCCATCCTGCTCACGCTGACGCTGTCACTGGGGCTGCCGTTCCTCGCCCTGTCGACGACCAGCGTCGTCGCCCAGGGCTGGTTCACCCGCACGGAGCATCCCTCTCGGGGTGACCCGTTCTTCCTCTACGGAACGTCCAACGCGGGCGCGCTCACGGCGCTGCTCACCTTCCCCTTCCTGGTGGAGCCGGCGCTCGACATCCAGGAACAGCTGGTCGTCTGGTACGCGGGCTACGGCGCGTTCGTCGTCTTCGCGCTGCTCTGCATCCGGCGTGTTCGCCCGGCGCTTGCCGGGGAAGCACGACGTCCGCGCCAGCGGCCGGGACCGAGCCGGCGCCCCGCGCCCCGCGCGCCTCACGCATCACCTGGCTGCTGCTGTCCGCGAGCGCCAATGCGCTGCTGCTCGCGGTCACCAACGTCCTCACGCTGGATGCATCCATCCCGCTGCTGTGGATCCTCCCCCTCTCGCTGTACCTGCTCACGCTCATCGTCTGCTTCTCGAAGCGGCCCCCACGCCCACGGGGTTGAACCGGCTCGCGCTGGGGAGCCTCGCCGTCGCGGCGGGCGCGGCCCTCTTCGCGCTGGCACGCGCGCAGACGTCGCTCCCGTCCCTGGTGCTGCACAGCGCGGTGCTTTGGGTGGGCTGCCTGCTGATGCATGGCAACCTCGTGTGGTGCCGCCCGTCGGACCCGCGCCTGCTGGGCTCGTTCTATCTGCACGTCTCGCTGGGCGGTCTGGTGGGCACCTTGCTGCTGGCCCTGGTCGTTCCCCTGACGCTGGGCTCGCTGGCGCTCCCGTACCTGGACCACGGCATCACCGGCCTGCTCCTGCTGGGAGGACTGGCGGCGCGGGACATGATGCGCCGGGGCCAGGGGCTGCCCGTCCCGAAGCTGGCGCCCTACGTATCGAGCGGAGCCGCCCTGTTCGTCGTCGCGGTCCTGGTGCTTTCCGGGTGGATGCTCGCGCGCGGGCGCATCGAAGGCTCGCGCACCTTCTACGGCCTCTACACGGTCAAGGACGCGGAGGGCCTGCGGCTGTTCCAGCACGGCAGCACCGTCCACGGCGTGGAGAACCTCCACCCGGACGAGCGAGGAGAGCCCCTCTCCTACTACCACCGGGGCTCCGCGGTGGGCCGGGTGCTGGCCTCGGAACGGATTCCGCGTGAGCGCGTGGCCGTCGTGGGGCTCGGCATCGGCAGCCTCGCCGCGTATGGCCGCCCAGGCGAACAGTGGGACTTCTACGAACTGGACCCGGAGGTGGAGCGGCTCGCGCGCCAGCACTTCAGCATGCTCGGCTCCAGCCAGGCGGAGCTCCGCGTCCTCGCGGGGGATGCGCGCCTTCGCATGGAGGAAGCCAAGGACGGCGGGTACGACGTCATCGTCCTCGATGCGTTCTCCAGCGACTTCGTCCCCACGCACCTGCTGACCCGGGAGGCGCTGAGCCTCTATCTCCGGAAGCTCGCGCCGGAGGGGCTCCTGCTGTTCCATGTCTCCAGCCGGCTCTTCGACCTGGTCCCCGTGCTCACCCGCTTGAGCACGGAGCTGCGGGTCCAGGGGCTCGTGAATCAGACGGAGCGCCTCACCGCCGAGGAGCTGGCGTCGGGCCGCTCACCCAGCGTCTGGTTCGCCATGAGCGCCAACAGCGACGTCGTGGCCCGCCTCACCCAGGAGCTGCCCTTCCAGCCGGTGGACACGCCGCCCGAGCTGAAGGGCAGGCGCGTCTGGTCCGACAGCTACGTCAACCTGCTGCACGCGCTCGCGCACTGACCCACCGCCTCGTGGCGCTTCCGAGCAAGCCCCGGAAGCGCCCTGTGGCTGCGGCGGCTACGCGGTCTTCTCCCGGGCCGTGAGCACCTCGGACGAGGGCTCGCCGGATTCGGCGATGCGCCGGGTGAGGCGGCGACGGACGACGTCGACGTGCTCCCGGAAGAAGTAGAGATTCTCCGCGTAGGCCAGGGGCATGGGGATGCGGTTCACCTCGCGCTCGGCCTCGTCGAGCCGCCGCAGCATCTCCTCCAGCATCTCCCGGCCCGGGCCCTCCTCGAGCTGGAGCTCGATTTCCTTCAGCCGCGCGTACCAACGGAAGATGCGCGAGCGCACGCGCCACTGGTACAGCGCCGGCGCCACCCGGCCCAGGGGCACCAGGACGGCGATGAAGGGCACCAGCATCACCCAGAGCCGGTCCACCAGGTTGGCGGCCCAGAACGGCAGATAGCGGTGCAGGAGCGGAACGCCGGACTCGTAGTAGCGGCGCGCCTCGCTGCTGAACGGAAAGCCCGCCTCGAGCGCCGCCGGGAATTCGCCCGTGCGGTCCAGGATGCCGGCCTTGCCGTGGACCTCGCTGGCCGCGCGCATCAAGAGGTAGGCCAGCGCCGGGTGGAGCGCATCGGTGGCGACCAGGTTCGCGGTGGGCGCCAACATCACCACGTCGCGGGCTGGCACGTCCGCGGCCAGGTCGAGCACGCCTCGCGGCAGCACGTGCCGGGACAGATAGGGGAAGCGGCGCACGTAGGCCTCGCCCCGCGAGAAGCTGAGGAGATTGATGCCCGGAACCCGCGCGAGCCGCTGGACGGGCGGTGACTCCGCTGGGGACACGATGAAGACAGCATCGACCTTGCCCTGCTTGAGCTGCTCGATGGCCTCGTCGCGCCCCAGGTTCAAGAACTCCGTGGGCTCGGCGCCCACGCCGTTGGCCTCCAGCAACTTCATGGACAGGGCGCGAGTGCCACTCTCCTCGGGGCCCACGACGATGCGCTTGCCCTGCAGGGCGTTCAGGTCGTCGATGGTGGGCCCCCGGTAGAAGACCCACAACGGCACGTAGGAGAGGCTTCCCAGGGACACGACGTGCGGCGCCTTGGTGGCGTCGGACGTCCCGCTCTGGACGAAGGCCACGTCCACGCCCGAGCGCTCGTCCTCCAGCAGCTTGATGCTGGTGAGCGAGCCATCCGTGGGACGAATCTCCACCGTGACGCCGTGCTTCGCGAGAATCTCCTGATACTTGCGCGCGAAGTACCGGAAGCCGCCCTCGTCCCCAGCCGCGGCGATGACGAGCTTCTTCGGCGGCGCGGGCTTGACGAAGTAGAACGTGACGGCGAACGCGATGCTGACGATGACGAGCGCGGGGCCCAGCGTCATCCAGAGGTCCCACCGCAACGTGCGACGCAGGCGGGCCTTGAGCGAGTCCTTCTTCATGATGGGCGCGGAGTATAGACACGGCGCGCGCCAGCCACGGGGCCCGGCCGCCGGTGGGGCGGCCGGGCAGTCAGAAGGCGGTCACTCCACCCGCCTCCCGAGGGAAGGACGTCTCAGTCCCGCCGGCGCTTGGAGCGCGTTGCCTCCCAGCCCATCAACGTCTTGCTGCGCTCGTGGCGCCGGTGGTCGCGCTCCGCGGACGCACTGCGCTGACGGACCTGGTAGGCCTGCTCGCGCCGCAGCCGCTCGTAGCTGGCGAGCCGCGCCTCGGGCAGGGCCCCAGACGACACGGCCGCGCGCACAGCGCACCCGGGCTCGCGCTGGTGCTGGCAGTCCGTGAAGCGGCAGCCGGCGGCCAGCTCGAGGATGTCGGTGAACGTCTGGCCGATGCCGTCATCCTCGCCCCACAGCCCCAGCTCGCGCATGCCGGGTCCGTCGATGAGCAGTCCGCCGCCCGGGAGCACGAACAGCTCGCGGTGCGTGGTGGTGTGACGGCCCTTGTCGTCCTCGGCGCGGACCGCCTGGGTGACCAGCCGCGCCTCGCCCAGGAGCCGGTTGACCAGCGTGGACTTGCCGACACCGGAGGAGCCGAGCAACGCCCCCGTCTTCCCGGCCGGAAGTTGCGCGCGAAGGGCCTCGATGCCCTCCCCCGTCCAGGAACTCAGCGCGAGCACGGGTACGCCTGGAGCCAACTCCTCCACCTCGGCCACGAGCGAATCCGCGTCCGGGCACAGGTCCGCCTTGGTGAGCACCACCACAGGCGAGGCGCCGCTGGTCCAAGCCAGCGCCAACGCCCGTTCGATGCGGCGGGGATTGAAGTTGCCGTCCAGTCCCGCGACGAGGACCACGACGTCCAGGTTGGCGGCGATGAGCTGCCCGTCGCGCTCACTGCCCGCCTCGCGCCGGGCGAGCACACTGGCGCGAGGCAGCACCGCGTGAAGCAGCGCCTCGCCGTCCCCATCGGGGAGCTGGAGCGCCACCCAGTCGCCGATGGTGGGCAGGGACTCGACGCCGGGGGCTTGATGGAGAAGCCGGCCCGCGGTGCGCGCCAACAGGGTGCGCGTGGCCGTCTGGACCGTGAGCAGCCCTCGATGCTGGCGCACGACGCGGCCAGGGACGAGGGACAGCGGGGACTGCGAGACGAGCGTGGAGAATGCGTGTTCGAAGGCTGGACCCCAGCCGAGGGTTTCAAGCGACATGGTTGGAAGGACTCCGGACAGAGCGGTGCCAATGGCGCACCTGGTTCTTCAGGGCTCCCCGAGGAGCGCACGGCCGCGCTGTGTCAGACCTTCGCGGCCGGCTAGGCGGCCTGCGCCCTCGAGGCGAACAGGACTTCCACCGCGTCGAGCACAAGGGGCGAGTTCACGATGCCTCCAGAGGGTTTCAAGGGGCGGTGGCCACCACCGCCCGGCACGGCATTTCTATCCCGGCGCGTGGCGGCGGGGAATGGCCACGTGTGCAGAACCGCCGCCAGCGCCCGGCCGCCCAGGTAGCACAGCGCGCCGAGCACATGCCGCACCGGGCGAGCGCCCGCCTTGCTGGTGGGTTCCGGTGGAAACGGACACACCCCATTGTTAGGGGCAGATGTTCTCCAAGGAGCAGCCGTGTTCCGATTCGAAAACGACCGGGCGCTCATCGAATCCTTCCGCCCCAGAGACCGCCGAGTCATCGAGATGCCTTCGGGCATCACCTTCCCGCTCTTCGTGCGTGACTACCTCGCCTGGACGGAGACGTCCGGCGCGCGCGTGTACCTCATCTTCTCCGCGCCGGGCAGCCGCAAGCCCATTGGCATCATCTTCCGCCGGGACTCCCTGGGCGGCGAACCCGTCACTCGCATGTGCGAGTGGTGCCACAGCTACGGCTCAGCTCACGAGGTGTGCCTGCTCACCACAGCGGTGGACAACAAGCGTCGCGTGGGGGTGAACCTCTGCGCCGATCTCCGGTGCAGGGAGAAGATGGAGGACGCGGCGGACCGCTCTGGCCGGCATCCGCTTGAATTTCTCGGAAAGCTCAATGAACGAATGTTTCGTTTCGCGCATGAGGCGTTGGGCATCGAGGCGCAGCCCGCCGCTTGATATCGCCGGGCAATCGGGCTTGACCGTGGCGGCATCCTTCGCTCTTTAGCGAAGTGATGCCCCCTGTCCGCCTCGTCGTTCTCGCCTCGCTGCTGGCTGCGGGGCTCGCCGCCGCCGCTCCCGTCGTGCAAGTGCCGGAGGGTGGCCGCCCCGTAGAAGTGCTGGCCCAGGGTGTCGTCTGCGGGCCGGTCCGCAACGGCTGGAGCCTGGGCCCGGATGGCCGCTCCGTGCATCCGCCCGCAAGGCCGGACGACAACACGCGCACGCAGGACCTCAAGGTCGCCGACACCCCGGCGCAGTGCGCGACCAGTGAACGAATCGTCACGGTGATTGCCACCGGGCCGCTGCCGCGCATCGACTTCTCGGGGACTTCCTTCTATCCGGACGAAGGCCGCCTGGAGCTGCGCGGCGTGGGGCTGCTGAACGTGGGCGTCGCGTGGTCGGGCAAGCCGCGCGGCGAGCCGGAGCGCCCCACCATGGAGGGGCAGGACGTCTGTCTGTCCCCTCCAAGCCCCGGGGGCTCGCGGACTGCGCGGTGCCCGTGCCGCAGGGCCTGCCCACGGACACGTCGCTGTACTGGATTCCGCCCTACGGCCGCATCGGGCCAGACGTGAAGACCTACGACGCCCTCGGGAACCTGGTGGACCCCGAATCGCTCCGCATCCGCCCCGGCCGCACCATCCTCACCGAGCCCCTGGTGCTCTCCAACGGCATCGACGTGTCGAAGGGGCCGGGCAGCGTCCCCGTCAGCCACTCCGAGGCGATTGCCACCGCCGACTGCGGTACCGCCCGCTGCGAACCAGCCGAGGGCTTCATCTCCGTGCGCAACGTCCCGGGCGTGGATGCCACGGTGACACTGCGCGCGCGGCTGGTGCCACGCGTCTACTTCTCGCGGGGCGACGCGCTCGACCAGGTCATCACCACCACGCTGTCCGTGCTGGCGTGTCCGCTCACGGCGGTGGAGGGCTCGGTGCTGCGTGGCGCGGAGAACTCCGCGCTCGTCGTCCGGTTGGATCCAGTCTGCGCCCATGACCCGCGCACCCTGGTGTGGACCGTCAACGGCCTGCGCGTCCGCGTGGAGCGCGTGGTGAAGCTGGCGGAGGGCACCTATGTGATGCTGCGCACGGGCGGCACGTCCGATCAGCAGGTGACCATCACCGCGCTGACGTCGCGGCAGGATGGAACGGTGGTGGCTTCGGAGACGGCGAAGACGCTGCCCCTGCCCGCGCCCCGGGCCAGCTTGGAGCTGCCTGGGCATGGCTCCATCGATTTCATCCCGACCAACCGGCCCGCCGAGGTGAACATGGCGTCCAACGCCGGCTTGGGACGCTTCGTGCTGGAGCCGTTGCCTGGCGCCTACAGCGTCACGACGCGGGAGTCCGTCACCTTCATCCAGGGCGAGGCGGCGCCAGGCGCCTTCGTGGCGCTGCGCTTCGGCTACCGGCTTCCCACGCTGCCCGCGGAGCTGGCCACCACCGACCTGGCGATGGTGGATGAGCGCTTCCAACGCGTGGTGCGCGAAGCCAGCGTGCCCGCCCGCATCGAAAACCTGGTGGAGTTCGTCTGCGCGGACAAGGACGGCAAGGACCAGCGACTGGAGCCCAGCCGCCCCCACCGGATTCCCTACGAGATGCGCAACACCTGTCGCGTCATCGTGTACCGTCAGCGCTTGAAGCCGGAAGATGGGAACCAGGAGGTCCTGCTCCGCATCAGCGTCACGAAGCCGGATGGCTCGGTGCGCGGGGAGAGCGGCGTCGAGCAGCGGATGTTCCTGCGTCCGCAGGGAGAACAGCGCGACATCCCCGTCCCGGGCAACCTGGGGCAGTACGACCGCATCACCGTCCAGGTCTCCCACGTGGCGGACGAGTCCCGCTACGCCTTGAGCACGACGGACCGTACCGGTCTGCCTTCCGCGCAGTGGACGGCCATCGTCACCGGCGGCCTCTTCCGGCTCTACACGACGGCCGCCATTCCTGCGGGCCTCTACCGCGCCACCGAGCCCACCGGGCAGCTCGCCATCAACTTCGGTGTCGTGTCGCGACTGGCGTTGCTGAACAACGAAGGCCAGGAGCGGCTGCTGGGAATCGAAGCGGGTTTGATGGGACTGGGGCTCGTGCCTCAGTCGGGTGACATCCAATTCCCGCCGACGCTCGCGGTCGTCTTGGGCCTGGGTCTGCGCGTTCCGATTGGACCTGGCGCTGCCGTCGGTGCACAGGCGTGGATGGCCTACGAGTTCCGCGGAGACATCCGACGTCGCACGGGAGGAGACCCCACGCTGGACCCGGTCGTTCCGTCGAGCAAATGGTCCTTCATCTTCGGACCGAGCATCTCTGTCGGTAACGTGGGCTTCAATCTCTGAGCGATGTTGAGTCGAACCGGTCCTCGCGAATGTCCTCTTCGCTGAGGACCGGCTCCCACTCGCCCATCCCACACACCCGAGCCGTCCGACTGAAACGGGCTGCAATGCCCCGTTCTGCTACGCCACGCTCGCCCCTCCCGCCGCCCGTGCTGCATACCGCCGTGCTGCCCCGTCCTACCCGCCGCCCGTGCTGCGTACCGCCCCGTCCTGCCCGTACTGCCCCGTCCTACCCGCCGCCCGTGCTGCGTACCGCCCCGTCCTACCCGCCGCCCGTACTGCCCCGTACTGCCCCGTCCTACCCGCCGCCCGTACTGCCCCGTCCTACCCGCCGCCCGCACTGCCCCGTCCTACCCGCCGCCCGTACCGCCCCGTCCTACCCGCCGCCCGTACCGCCCCGTCACGCTGCTGCATCACCCCATAGCAGGGCGCGTGCCGCCGCCGATCCAAGCCCCGAGGCCAGCATTTCCAAGCACTTGGGGACATCTCCCCGGGCCAACGGGGCCAGAACCCTTTCCATCCCGGTAAGAAATCCGGTCCACCGCGGATGGAATACCGCCCCTCCGGTTCAGGGTTGCCCGGCGATGCCGCTCAAAACCAAACGTTGGTGTGTGCCATCGGAGCCAGATGACGGCTTCCGCGTCCTCATCTGCCGGTACCGGCCCCGAGGTCTGCCCAAGGCAAAGGAGACGTGGGACGCGTGGCAGAGCAACCTGGCGCCCAGCCCGGAGCTCTTCGACGCCTTCTATGGAAAGGGGCGCACACCCATCACCCTGGATGCCTACCGCGAGCGGTACCTCCGGGAAATGGCGTCGCAGCACGAAGCCATCACCGCGCTCGCCAAGCGAGTGCGGCAGGGTGAGACGGTGACCCTCCTCTGTTCAAAGGATTGCATCCTCGAACAGGTCTGCCACCGAACGATTCTGGCCGGGCTCATCGAAGCGGAAGCGGCCCGGACGCACTAGAGCGGCCCCGTCCTCGTCTGGCGCCGCCCCATCGCCGACGCCTTCTCAATCGCGTCGAGCAGGCGATGCAGCTTCAACGCCTCACGGAGGTCCGGCGCCAGCCGAGTCCCTTCAGGCCTCCGGGAACGGCGGAAGCCGCGGCCGGAGCGGCGGTGAACCTGCACCGTCACGCTCCAGACCGCGGCCGTTCCGCGCGGCGTGGACTACTTGTTCATCTTCTCGATGGAAGACGCCATGTTCTCGGTCGTCTTCTCCACGTTGAACTTGGTCCGAACCTGGTCCCCCTCCTTGATTTCACGCCGGAGGTGGCTGTGGATGTCCCGGTGCTTCTCAATGGGCTTCCCATCGATTTGCGTGGAGTGGTTCACGCCCATCGCCACCACCGCGCCGTTCTCATCCTTGATGAAGACCTTGTCCTTCCGCAGGGCCACCACGGAGCCGCTCAGCTCCTGCTGGCCCTGCATCTGACTGCCTTGCATGCCGCCGGACGTCTGCGAGCCGCTGCTGGGTGGCTGCTGCATCGATGGGTCCTGCTGCATCGGTGGCTCCTGCGGCATCGACGGCTCTTGCGAGCCCTGCGCCAGAGCCGCGCCACCCGACGCCAGACCCGCGATCATCCCAATCACCTTGAGCTTCATGACCGACCCCTTTCGTCCTGGAGGGCGCACCTCGCCTCCGAAGCCAACCGTGACCATGCCCGGCAGCGTTGCCACCCGGTGCCACGGTGCGACCGGCCCCCTGGAACGCGCCTCCAAGCTCGTCCGTCCCCCTCGCGGAACGAGGACCGCCGCGCCCCGTTGAAACGCAGCGGCCCCGGACGCCTGCTCAGTCCGCTCGGAGAGCCACCGCGGGAGAGACGCGTGCGGCCCGGCGCGCGGGCAGCAGCACCGCCAGGACGGCCACCGCCAACAGCACCACCGCCACCGCCACGTACATCAGTGGGTCCGTGGGCCGCACGCCGCTCAGCAGGTGCGTGAGGCCGCGGCTGGTGGCCGCCGCCAGCCCCAATCCAATGAGGAGCCCACACGCCGTCAGCCCCAGGTAGCGCCCAAGCACCAGCCCCAGCACCTGCGCCTGACGCGCGCCCAGCGCCATGCGGATGCCCAGCTCGCGGGTGCGCTGCAGCACCGCGTAGGCCACGACGCCATAGAGCCCCACCGCCGACAACACCATCGCCAGCGCCGCGAAGGCCCCCGCCAGCAGCAATGTCCAGGACGCCCGAGCATGCCGCGTGCCACCCCCGGCGTACAGGCCATCTGGACGAAGCGAGAAGCCCGGTTGCACGGGTATGGGAATCGGAGTCCCGCATCCGGACATCCCGCGCGCATCCGCGTGTCGTTTCTCCCACCCCGTCCAGCGTCCGCGTTATCCCTCCACCATTCCCGACAGAAGGAGCCGCGATGAGCCCGCACCGAACGAACGAAGCCCTCCAGAAGCTGGGCATTCAACACCCCATCATCCAGGGCCCCTTCGGAGGCGGGCTCTCCACCGAACGACTCGCGGCGGCGGTGTCGAACCTCGGAGGGCTGGGCTCGTATGGGGCGTATCAGCTCCCGCCCGAAGAGATTGGCCGCGTGGCGGACCGGATTCGGGCGCTGACGGACAAGCCCTTCGCGCTGAACCTCTGGGTCTCCGACCATGACGCGGGAGGAGACGCGCTCAGCCCTGAGGATTTCGACCGCATCTACCACCTCTTCGAGCCGTACTACCGCGAGCTCGGCGTGGAGAAGCCCGCCATGCCCGAGCGCTTCCACCACCGCTTCGAGGACCAGGTCGAGGCGCTGCTCGAAGCCCGTCCCCCCATCTTCAGCTTCGTGTTCGGCGTGCCCCCCGCCTCGGTCCTGGCGGAGTGCCGGCGCAAGGGCATCCTCACCTCCGGCGCGGCCACCACGCTGGCCGAAGCCGAGGCCCTGGACGCGGCGGGCGTCGACCTCATCGTGGCCACGGGCTTCGAGGCGGGCGGACACCGTCCGTCCTTCCTCGCGCGCGCCGAGGACTCGCTGATGGGGACGCTGGCCCTCACGCCGCTCGTCGCCGACCGCGTGAAGGCGCCCGTCATCGCGGCGGGCGGCATCGCGGATGGCCGAGGCATTCGCGCCGCGCTCACACTGGGCGCCCAGGCCGCGCAACTGGGAACGGCGTTCCTTGCTTGCGAGGAATCGGGGACGACGGACGCCCACCGCGAGCTGCTCTTCAGCGACCGCGCGAAGCACACCACCTTGACGAGGTCCTTCACGGGCCGGCTGGCGCGAGGCATGCGCAATCGTTGGACAGAGGAGGTGGCCCATCAGCTGTCAGCGCTCGCGCCCTTCCCCATCCAGGGCTGGTTCCTGTCGAAGCTCAAGCCCGCGGCCGTCAAGGCGGGCCGCACGGACCTCGTGTCGCTCTGGGCAGGACAGGCCACGCCCAACCTGCGGCACCGGACCGTGCCCGGCCTGATGGAATCCCTCATCAAGGAACTCTCGGCAGCGTGAAGCGGCGCGCCCTCCAGCCTTACGAGCGCAGAGCGCACGGCAACGGCCCGCACGCCCGGCTGGAGTCCAGGAGGACCGGCGCCACTGCATCCCGTGCCCGCACGGGCATGGCCAACGTGAGGAGATGTCCCCTGCGGGGGACTTCAAGGAGCCTCGCCCATGGCCCAATCGGACACGCCGGTCCGCCTCGACGTCTGGAGCGATTACGTCTGCCCCTTCTGCTACCTCGAGCTCCCCGTCCTCGAGCAGTTACATGCCCGGCTGGGCTCGGCGCTCGACATCCACTGGCGCGCGTTCGAGCTGCGCCCGGTGCCCGCGCGGCCGCTCGCCCCGGTGACTGAGCCCCCGCGGTCGGCCTGGGCCCGCACCGTCTACCCGTTGGCCGAGCAGCGGGGCTTGACGATGAAGCCCCCGCCGGTCCAACCGAAGAGCCGGCTGGCGCTCGAAGCCGCCGAGTTCGCCAAGGACGCCGGCGCCTTCTCCCCGTTCCATGAGGCCCTCTTCCGCGCCTTCTTCGCGGACGGCCGGGACATCGGGGACCTGCGCGTGCTGGGGGCGCTGGCGGAGGACGCAGGCATGGACCGCGAGTCCATGACACGCGCGCTGGAGGCGGGCCGGTACACCGCGCGCGTGCTCGCCGACGAGGAGGAGGCCCAACGGCTGGGCATCCGCGGCGTCCCGGCCATGCGGCTCGCGGGCAATGGGCCTGTGGTGTTGCTGAACGGCGCTCAGCCGGAAGAAGCCGTTCGCGCCGCCTTCGCGCGCGTCCGGCCGGGCCCCTCCCTGAGTGCCGTGCACTGAGCGCGCGGCCACCGCCGTCCTGGCGGGAGCACTTCGCGCCGAATAGGGTGCCGGCATGGAGCACCGCCCGACCCTTGTCTTCGCTGATGGCGCCTGTTCAGGAAACCCTGGCCCGGGTGGCTGGGGGAGCATCATCGTCACGCCCGACGGGCTGGTGACGGAGCTGGGCGGCCACGAGCCGGAGACCACCAACAACCGGATGGAGCTGACGGCCGTGGGCAAGGCCCTGCGCCACCTGGAGCGCGCTCCGGGCCCCATCCACATCCACACGGACTCCACGTATGTGATTCAGGGCGCCACCAGGTGGGCGTTCGGCTGGAGCCGGCGCGGGTGGAAGACGGCCGAGGGCGGCGAGGTCGCCAACGCCATCTATTGGAAACGGCTGATGGCGCTCCTGGCGCAGCGCAAGGAGAACCATGCCGCAGAGGCCGCCACCGTGGCGTGGTTCTACATCCGGGGCCACGTGGGCGTTCCCGGCAACGAGCGCGTCGACGCCATCGCCGTGGCCTATTCCAAGGGGCGTGACGCGAGGCTCTACACCGGCCCGCTCCACGGCTACGGCGTGGCGGTGCACGACCTGCCGGAGGACATGTCACTGCCTCCAGAGAAGCCCAAGGAACAGCGGGAGGCCGCGGCCAAGGCGTACTCCTACCTGAGTCAGGTGGGCAGCTCCGTGAAGCGCCACGCCTCCTGGGCCGCGTGTGAGCGCCGGGTAAAAGGTGTGTCCGGCGCCCGTTTCAAGAAGACAAAGAACGCGTTGGATGAAGCCAAAGTGCTGGAGGACTGGGGCTTCAAGGGCCAGGACGTCCCGTCGGAAGACTGAGGCAGCCCCTCCAAGCCCATTGCCCCGCCGGTCCATTGCGCCTATGGGTCGGTGCCACTCCCATCCCGCGAGGACGCAGCATGGCTCAAGAGCCTCTCCATATCGCCTCGGAGTTCCCGGCCCCGTCGGTGGAAGACTGGCGCCGGCTCGTGGACAAGGACCTGAGGGGCAAGCCCTTCACCGCGCTCCAGTCGCAGTTGGAAGGCGGCCTGTCGCTCCAGCCGCTCTACACGCAGCAGGACGCCGCCGTCGCGCCGCCCGAGCCGCCCGGCGTGGCCCCCTACGTGCGCGGCACCCAGGCCCTGGGCCTCACCGAGGGTGGATGGGTGGTGTGCCAGGAGTACAGCGGGCCGGACGTGACGCAGGCCGCCGAGGCCATCCGCACGGACCTGGACCGGGGCGGCTGGGGCGTGTGGCTCCACCTGGGCGGCACGCACGGCGTTCACGTACCGGATGCCGAGGCGCTGCGGCGCCTGCTCGCCCACGCGCCACTGGACACGACGCCCGTCCACCTGGAGCCCGAGTCCGACCCGCTGGCCGCCGCCCAGCACCTGCTCCACGTCGCGGAGCAGACGGGCGTGTCCCGCGCGGCGCTGAAGGGCAGCCTCGGCGTGGATCCGCTCGGCATCCTGGCCCGCACGGGCTCGCTGCCCATGGGGCTGGACGCGACGCTGTCCCAGGCCGCGCCCCTGGTCACCTCGCTCCGTGAAGCCGCGCCCGGCCTCCGGGTGCTGCTCGTGTCCACGCGCGCCTACGCGGACGCGGGCGCCACATCGGTGCACGAGCTGGCCTGGGCCATCGCCACGGGCGTGGCGTACCTGCGCGGACTGGAGCGCGCGGGCGTCTCCCCCGACGTCGCGGCGCGCTCCGTCCAGTTCGCCATGTCCGTGGGGGGACAGTTCTTCCCGGAGATTGCCCGGCTGCGCGCGGCGAGGCTCTTGTGGTCCAAGGCCGTGGCGGCCTGTGGCGGCTCGCCGGAGGCCCAGGCCATGGTGCTGCACGCGCGCACCGCGAGCACCACGAAGACGCAGCGGGACCCGTGGGTGAACATCCTCCGCGCCACCGCGGAGTCCTTCGCCGCCGTCGTCGGTGGCGCGGACAGCGTCAGCACCTCGCCGTTCGACGAAGCCCTGGGCACGCCCGACGCGTCCGCCCGTCGGCTGGCGCGCAATACGCAGCTCATCCTGCGCGACGAGTCGAGCCTCAACCGCGTCGCCGACCCCGCGGGTGGCAGCTACTACCTGGAGCAGCTCACGCAGGACATCGCCCGCGCGGCGTGGACCGAGCTGCGGCGCATCGAGGCGCTGGGCGGCATGGAGCAAGCGCTCACGAGCGGCGACGTGGCCCGCGTGCTCGCGGAGACGCGCGCGGCGCGTGACAAGGCCGTGCGCACCCGTCGCCTGCCCATTGTCGGCGTGAGTGAGTTCCCCATCTGGGCGAAACGCCCGTTCAGCGGGCGTCCCGCGCCGAGGCATCCACGGCGCCCGCGACGCCGGGCCCCCTGCCGCTGCGCCCGGCGCGCGTGGCCGAGCCCTTCGAGGCGCTGCGCGACGCGAGCGACCGCTACCTCGCCGCGCACGGTGCGCGCCCCAAGGCCTTCCTGGCCAGCCTGGGCACGGTGGCCGAGCACACCACCCGCTCCACGTGGACGGCCAACGTCCTGGCCGCGGGCGGTATCGAGCCGGCGGACCAGCATGGCTTCGCGGACATCGCGGACGCGGTGGCCCGCTTCCAGGCATCAGGCGCGCCGCTCGCCGTCATCTCCGGGCCGGACGCGCTGTATCCAGAATGGGTGCCCGCGTTGACGGCGGCGCTGAAGTCGAAGGGCGCGCGCGCGGTGGCCGTGGCGGGCCGGCCCGGTGACCATGAGGCCGCCTTCCGCGCGGCCGGCGTGGACGTCTTCTTCTACGCGGGAGCGGACCTGTTCGCGCTCCTGTCCTCACTGCACCAGCAGCTCGGAGTGGCCTGATGCGCCCCCACGTACCGGACTTCTCGGGCATCGACTTCGACGCCCCCGAAACGTACTCCGCCGCGCCCACGCGCGACCAGCAACTGCGTCAGGCCGGCGAGGCCACGCGCAACGCCGAGCGCTGGGACACGCCCGAGGGCATCCCCGTCAAGCCGGTGTACACGCGCGAGGACATGGAGGGCGTGGAGCATCTGGGCTCGCTGCCGGGCCTGCCGCCCTTCGTGCGCGGTCCCTACTCCACCATGTACGTGCAGCAGCCGTGGACGGTGCGGCAGTACGCCGGCTTCTCCACGGCAGAGGCCTCCAACGCCTTCTACCGCCGCAACCTCGCGGCGGGGCAGAAGGGCCTGTCCATCGCCTTCGACCTCGCGACGCACCGGGGCTACGACAGCGACCATCCCCGCGTGGCGGGTGACGTGGGCATGGCGGGCGTGGCCATCGACTCCATCAAGGACATGCGCATCCTGTTCGACCGGATTCCGCTCGACCAGATGAGCGTGTCCATGACGATGAACGGGGCCGTGCTCCCGGTGCTGGCGCTCTACGTGGTCGCCGCCGAGGAGCAGGGCGTGCGCCCCGAACAGCTCAGCGGGACCATCCAGAACGACATCCTCAAGGAGTTCATGGTCCGCAACACGTACATCTACCCGCCCGCTCCGTCGATGCGCATCATCGGCGACATCTTCCGCTTCACTGCGGAGAAGATGCCGCGCTTCAACAGCATCAGCATCAGCGGCTACCACATGCAGGAAGCCGGGGCGACGCAGGACCTGGAGCTGGGCTACACGCTGGCGGATGGCGTGGAGTACGTGCGCGCCGGGCTCGCGGCGGGACTGAGCGTGGACGCCTTCGCGCCGCGCCTGTCCTTCTTCTGGGCCATTGGCATGAACTTCTTCATGGAAGTGGCCAAGATGCGCGCCGCCCGCCTGCTCTGGGCGAAGCTCATCAAGGGATTCTCCCCGAAGACGGACAAGAGCCTGGCGCTGCGCACCCACAGCCAGACGTCTGGCTGGAGCCTCACCGCGCAGGACGTCTTCAACAACGTCGTGCGCACCTGCGTGGAGGCCATGGCCGCCACCCAGGGCCACACGCAGAGCCTGCACACCAACTCGCTGGACGAGGCCATCGCGCTGCCCACCGACTTCAGCGCGCGCATCGCCCGCAACACCCAGCTCTATCTCCAGTTGGAGAGCGGCACCACGCGCGTCATCGACCCGTGGGGTGGCAGCTACTACGTGGAGCGCCTCACGCACGAACTGGCGCACAAGGCGTGGGCCCACATCCAGGAGGTCGAGGCGCTGGGCGGCATGACGAAGGCCATCGAGGCCGGCCTGCCCAAGCTGCGCATCGAGGAGGCGGCGGCGCGTACCCAGGCGCGCATCGACTCCGGCCGCCAGGCCATCATCGGCGTGAACAAGTACCCGCCCGAGCGCGAGGACTCCATCGAGATTCTCAAGGTGGACAACTCGGCGGTGCGCGAGGCGCAGATTGCCCGGCTGCGCGAGCTGCGCGCCGAGCGCAACGCGGAGGACGTCCGCCGCAAGCTGGACGCGCTCACCGAGGCGGGACGGCGCGGCGAGGGCAACCTGCTGGCGCTGGCCATCGACGCGGCCCGCGCCAAGGCGACGGTGGGCGAAATCAGCGACGCGCTCGAGAAGGTGTTCGGGCGCTACGAGGCCACGGTGCGCAGCGTGACGGGTGTGTATTCCAGCGAAGTGGGCAAGGACGCCCAGGGAATCATCGACGCGCGCGAGAAGGCGGACGCGTTCCTCGCGCGCTTCGGCCGCCGGCCGCGCATCCTCATCGCGAAGATGGGGCAGGACGGGCATGACCGCGGCCAGAAGGTCATCGCCACCGCGTTCGCGGACCTGGGCTTCGACGTGGACATCGGTCCCCTGTTCCAGACGCCCGAGGAGTCCGCGCGGCAGGCGGTGGAGAACGACGTGCACGTCGTGGGCGCCAGCTCGCTCGCCGCCGGCCACCTGACGCTGGTGCCGCAGCTCAAGCAGGCCCTCAAGGCGCTAGGCCGTGAGGACATCATGGTCGTCGTGGGCGGCGTCATCCCCGCGCAGGACTACGACGCGCTTCGCGCCGCGGGCGCCGCGGCCATCTTCGGCCCCGGCACGGTCATCTCCAAGGCGGCCATCGAGCTGCTCGACAAGCTGGCCGCGTCGCTGGAGGAAGAGGCGTGAAGCTGCTGTCCGCGGACGCGTATGTGGACGGCGTGCGCGCGGGCGACCGCGCCATGCTCGCGCGCACCATCACCCTGGTGGAGAGCGAGCTGCCGCGCCACGCCGTACTCGCCCAGGAGGTCCTCACGCGGCTGCTCCCCGCCACGGGCGGCAGCCGGCGCGTGGGCATCAGCGGCGTGCCCGGCGTGGGCAAGAGCACCTTCATCGACGCGCTGGGCATGCACCTGGTGAAGGCCGGCAAGCGCGTGGCGGTGCTGGCCATCGACCCGTCCAGCACCGTGTCCGGCGGCAGCATCCTGGGTGACAAGACGCGCATGGCGCGGCTGTCGCGCGAGGAAGCCGCGTACATCCGCCCCAGCCCCTCCAGCGGCACGTTGGGCGGCGTGGCACGCAAGACGCGCGAGACGCTGCTCCTGTGCGAAGCGGCGGGCTTCGACGTGGTGCTGGTGGAGACGGTGGGCGTAGGCCAGTCGGAGACGGTGGTGGCCGACCTGGTGGACTTCTACCTGGTGCTCATGCTGGCGGGCGCCGGGGACGAACTGCAGGGCATCAAGCGCGGCATCCTCGAGGTGGCGGACATGCTCGCCATCAACAAGGCGGACGGCGACAACAAGCCGCGCGCCGAAAGGGCCCGCTCCGAGCTACGCGCCGCGTTGCACCTGATGCGGCCGGGCGCCGAGCCGGAAATCACCACCTGCAGTGCCCTGGAGGGCACCGGCATCGAGAAGCTGTGGACATCCGTCGAGACGCAGCTCGGGCGGAGCGCGACCTCGGGCGCGATGGAGCGCCGCCGCAAGGCGCAGCAGGTGCAGTGGATGTGGTCCATGGTGCAGGACGGCCTCCGAGCGGCCCTCCGTGCGCACCCCGAGGTGTCCGCACTGGTGCCCACGCTGGAGGCGGACGTGCGCGAAGGGCGTGCGACACCGACGTCGGCCGCACTGCGGGTGCTGGGCGCGTTCCTCCCTGAAACGAGGGCCTGACAGCCCGCGTCGAGGAGCGGTCAGTCACGCTCCAATCCCTTGCCTCGACACAAACGGCGCTCTTACTGTACGCGCCGTGCGAAACGTCCAGCAGACACCCGTTCCCCAGCCCTACAAGCCTCGTTTCCACGTCCGCATCGTGACGGCCGCCTCCCTGTTCGACGGGCATGACGCCGCCATCAACGTGATGCGCCGCCTCATGCAGTCCTCGGGCGCGGAAATCATCCACCTGGGGCACAACCGCTCGGTGGCTGAGATTGTCGACTGCGCCATCCAGGAGGACGTGCAGGGCATCGCCATCACGTCCTACCAGGGCGGTCACGTCGAGTTCTTCAAGTACATGATTGACCTGCTGCGCGAGCGGAAGGCCAACATCAAGGTCTTCGGCGGCGGTGGCGGCACCATCCTCCCGTCGGAGATTGAAGAGCTCCACCGCTACGGCGTCACGCGCATCTACTCGCCGGACGACGGACGGGCCATGGGCCTTCAGGGGATGATTGACGACCTCATCTCCCAGTGTGACTTCGAGAAGCGGCCGGCGGACTTCGCGCCCCTGCTCGACGCGCCCTCGATGCGCGAGCCGTCCCGGATTGCCCCGCTCATCACCATCGCGGAGAACTTCGCGTCCCAGGGCGCGGCCCTGCGCGAGGCCATGTCGCATATCCAGGCCAAGGGCCCGCGCGTGCCCATCCTGGGCATCACCGGCACCGGCGGAGCGGGCAAGTCCAGCCTCGTGGATGAGCTGGTGCGCCGCTTCCTCGCCGACTTCCCGGACAAGACGCTCGCCGTGCTGTCCGTGGACCCGTCCAAGCGCAAGTCCGGCGGCGCGCTCCTGGGCGACCGCATCCGGATGAACGCCATCGACAATCCGCGCGTGTACATGCGCTCGATGGCCACCCGCCAGAGCAACCTCGCCCTGTCCAAGCACGTGGGCGACTCCATCGAAATCTGCAAGGCCGCCGGCTTCGACCTCATCGTGGTGGAGACCTCCGGCATCGGCCAGTCCGACACCGAAATCACCGAGCACTCCGACGTGGCGCTCTACGTGATGACGGCGGAGTACGGCGCGGCGACGCAGCTCGAGAAGATCGACATGCTCGATTTCGCGGACGTCATCGCCATCAACAAGTTCGACAAGCGCGGTTCGCTGGACGCGCTGCGCGACGTGCGCAAGCAGTGGAAGCGCAACCACAACGCCTTCACCACCGCCGATGACGCGGTGCCCGTGTACGGCACCATCGCCTCGCAGTTCAACGACCCGGGGATGAACCAGCTCTACCGGGCGCTCATGGACACCATCTCCACGAAGACGGGCGCGCCGCTGAAGTCCGGCTTCGAGCTCACGCCGGGGATGAGCGAGAAGAAGTGGATCATCCCGCCCGAGCGCACGCGCTACCTGGCGGAAATCGTCGAGGCCTGTGAGTCCTATGACGGCTTCGTGAAGGCCCAGGCCGCCATCGCCCGGCGCATGTACCAGCTCCACGGCACCATCGAGGCGCTGCGCACCAACGTGGGCAGGAAGCGCCTGGAAATCGTCGAGCCCAAGGACCCCTCGGACACGGTGCAGGTCACCGAGCGCGTCGAGGGCGAGCCCGCCTACCTGAGCGAGCTGGTGGAGCTGTACAAGGATTTGGAGTCGCGGCTCCACGCCGACTGCCGCCGGCTGCTGGCGGAGTGGCCCGCGACGAAGCGCCGCTATGCCGCGTCCAAGTACCAGTTCCAGGTCCGCGACAAGGTCATCGAGCTGGACCTGTACGCGGAGACGCTCTCCCACCTGCGCATCCCCAAGATTGCCCTCCCCCGTTACGAAGACTGGGGTGACATCCTCACCTGGCTGCTGCGGGAGAATGCGCCGGGCGCCTTCCCCTTCACCGCGGGCGTCTTCCCGCTCAAGCGCGAGGGCGAGGACCCCGCGCGCATGTTCGCCGGCGAGGGCGGCCCGGAGCGCACCAACAAGCGCTTCCACTACGTGTCGCGGGGCCTGCCCGCCAAGCGCCTGTCCACGGCCTTCGACTCGGTGACGCTGTACGGCGAGGACCCGGACCACCGGCCGGACATCTACGGCAAGGTGGGCAACTCGGGCGTGTCCATCGCCAACGTGGACGACGCGAAGAAGCTCTACTCCGGCTTCGACCTGGCGGACCCGTCCACGTCCGTGTCCATGACCATCAACGGCCCCGCGCCGATGCTGCTCGGGTTCTTCCTCAACGCCGCGGTGGACCAGCAGTGCGAGAAGTGGATTCGCGAGAACGGCAAGGTCGACGAGGTCGAGAAGAAGATGGATGCCCTCTACCGCGAGCGCGGCCTGCCGCGGCCCCGCTACCAGGGCGACCTGCCGCAGGGCAACGACGGGCTGGGCCTGCTGCTGCTCGGCGTGTCCGGCGACGAGGTGCTCCCGCGCGACGTCTACGAGCGCATCCGCGCGAAGACGCTCCAGTCGGTGCGCGGCACCGTGCAGGCGGACATCCTGAAGGAGGACCAGGCGCAGAACACCTGCATCTTCTCCACGGAGTTCGCCCTGCGGGTGATGGGCGACATCCAGCAGTACTTCATCGACCAGAAGGTGCGGAACTTCTACTCGGTGTCGATTTCCGGCTACCACATCGCGGAAGCCGGGGCGAACCCCATCTCCCAGCTGGCCTTCACGCTGGCCAACGGCTTCACCTTCGTCGAGTACTACCTGTCGCGGGGCATGGACATCGACGACTTCGCGCCCAACCTCTCGTTCTTCTTCTCGAACGGAATGGACCCGGAGTACGCCGTGCTGGGCCGCGTGGCGCGCCGCATCTGGGCCAAGGCCATCCGGGACAAGTACGGCGGCAATGACCGCTCGCAGAAGCTGAAGTACCACATCCAGACGTCTGGCCGGAGCCTGCACGCGCAGGAGATTGCCTTCAACGACATCCGGACCACGCTGCAGGCGTTGCTCGCGCTCAACGACAACTGCAACTCGTTGCACACCAACGCCTACGACGAGGCCATCACCACGCCCACCGAGGAGAGCGTGCGCCGCGCGCTCGCCATCCAGTTGGTCATCAACAAGGAGTTCGGCCTCTCCAAGAACGAAAACCCCAGCCAGGGTGCGTTCATCATCGAGGAGCTGACCGACCTGGTGGAGGCGGCCGTGCTGGCGGAGTTCCGCGCCATCTCCGAGCGCGGCGGCGTGCTGGGCGCCATGGAGCGCATGTACCAGCGCTCCAAGATTCAGGAAGAGTCCCTCTACTACGAGACGCTGAAGCACGACGGGACGCTGCCCATCGTCGGGGTGAATACGTTCCTGGACCCCAAGGGCTCTCCGACGGTGACGCCGCCCGAGGTCATCCGCGCGACGACGGAGGAGAAGAACTACGCCATCACCTCGCGCGACGCCTTCTGGAAGCGGAACGAGGCGACGGCGCCCAAGGCCCTGGAGGCCGTGCGCCGCGCGGCGCTGGACAACGGCAACATCTTCGCCGCGCTGATGGACGCCTGTAAGGTCTGCACGCTCGGCCAGCTCTCCCGCGCGCTGTACGAGGTGGGCGGGCAGTACCGGCGCAACATGTAAGGCTGACGCCGCGTCCCCATCCGGGCGGACGCGGCGATGAGACTCACGGGCCGAGGCGCTTGTCGCGCCTCGGTCCCCGCGGGCCTCAAGGCACCACGGCGTCCGCGGGTGCCGGCACCAGAGGCCGGGCCTTCAGTGCGGACAGCCGCTCCAGCACGTAGTCCAACATGCTCCGTGCCAGCGCGTGCTCCCCCATCACCACCCGGTCCACGCCCAGCGACTCCAGGTAGTCCCGCTCCTCGTCGCCATGCGTGCGCACCACCGCGGGAAGGGTCGGATTCACGCCTTTCGCCTGCTCCACGATGGCGCGGGCCTGCAGCGCGTCCGGCGTGGCGACGATGAGGATGGACGCCGTATCCAGGTGCGCGTGCTCCAGGATGCCGGGCACCGCGGCGTCCCCGTAGATGGCGGGCACGCCCTCCTCACGAAGGCGCTCCAC
Source organism: Myxococcus sp. MxC21-1 (assembly GCF_032612255.1). Taxonomy (NCBI): domain Bacteria; kingdom Pseudomonadati; phylum Myxococcota; class Myxococcia; order Myxococcales; family Myxococcaceae; genus Myxococcus; species Myxococcus sp. MxC21-1. The sequence continues at coordinate 2,516,248 of NZ_CP123278.1, read as the reverse complement.
GTACTCGCGGTTCTGCTCCACGACCACGAAGGGAATCTTCTGCTCCGTCAGGCTCTGGCCAATCACGCCGCCCACGCGCCCGTAGCCAATCAACACCGCGTGCTCGCGCAGTTGCACGTCCCCCATGCCAATGGGCAGGTCGGCCAGCTCGTCTTCCTCGGGGTCCATGCGCGCGGCGAACCGAGGGTGCCGGCGCAGCCACGCCAGCAGCGGATCAATGGTCTTGAAGACGAGCGGGTTGAGGGTGATGGACAGCAGGGCCCCCGACAACACCAGGCTCTGCCCCTCCTTCGGCAGCAGCCCGAGCGTGACGCCCAGCCCCACCAGGATGAATGAGAACTCCCCAATCTGCGCCAGGCTCGCGGACACCGTGAGGGCGGTGTTCACCGGGTAGCGGAACGCCAACACGATGAAGAAGGCGGCCAGCGACTTGCCCAGGACGATGATGCCCAGCACGGCGAGGACCTCGAGCGGCTGCTTCACCAGCACCATCGGGTCGAAGAGCATTCCCACCGACACGAAGAACAGCACTGAGAACGCGTCCTGGAGCGGCAGCGAATCCTCCGCCACCCGGTGGCTGAGCTCCGACTCACTGACCACCACGCCCGCGAAGAAGGCGCCCAGCGCGAAGGAGACGCCGAAGAGCGCGGCGGCCCCGAACGCAATCCCCAGCGACACCGCCAGCACCGACAACGTGAACAGCTCGCGGGAGCCCGTCTTGGCCACCTGGGTCAGCAGCCAGGGTACCAGCCGCGTGCCGGCGACCACCATCAGCGCCACGAAGAGGCACACCTTCCCCAGCGTGAGGGCCAGGGTCCAGATGAGGCTGCCTCCAGCGGCCGCCGTCGCGGCCGTCTGCGTGTCGGCGGAGCCAAGGACGTTGCCCAGCGCGGGGAGGAGGACCAGGGCGAGCACCATCGCCAGGTCCTCCACAATCAGCCAGCCCACCGCGATGCGGCCATTCACCGAATCGAGGATGCCCCGCTCCTCCAGGGCGCGCAGCAGCACCACGGTGCTGGCGGTGGACAGCGCGAGGCCGAACACCAGGCCCGCGCCCAGGCTCCAACCCCACCAGTGCGAGACCACGGTCCCCATCACGGTGGCCGCCGCGATCTGCACGACGGCGCCCGGCACCGCGATGTTGCGCACGGCGAGCAGGTCCTTGATGGAGAAGTGAATCCCCACGCCGAACATCAGCAGGATGACGCCAATCTCCGCCAGCTGACCGGCAAGGCCCCCATCCGCGACGAAGCCCGGCGTGAACGGCCCCACGGCCACGCCCGCCAGGAGATAGCCCACCAAAGGTGGCAGCTTCAGCCAACGTGCGACGAACCCACCGACGAAGGCCAGTCCGAGTCCAACTGCGATGGTGGCGATGAGCGTGGTATCGTGAGGCACGGCGGAATCTCCCTGGGCGCTACGCGGAAGGGGGTATGAAAAGCGGCGCGGCGAGGACTCCAGCCCTAGGGCGGAACCCTCGAACACCTTTCGATCATGGATGGTCTTGAGCGGACGCTCGTGCTGATGCAGTGAGATTCCGCCGGGCGGGAATCTACTACGGCGCGGGCTTGTTCCCAACCCTGATCCGCACGCGATGAGTGATGTGCCCGCCAGGTATCACTTCGAGTAGGCAACGCGCCATGTCACCCCCTGGGCGGTGCGTGGGCGCGTCCCCAGCTTGAGGAAGGAGCACATCCCCGCGGAGGTCCCCCATGCGTGCTCCCCTGTCCTGTGCCTTGATGTTGGCCCTGGCGCTCGCCGGAACGTCCGCCGCTGCCGCGGAGCACTCGGCCCCGACCCTGGATTCCCTGGCAGACGGCGCGTTGCTGCTCGACGGGCTGGGGACGCACGAACGCCAGGTCACCACGGCCTCCCCCAGGCCCAGGCCTTCTTCAACCAGGGCCTGCGGCTGGCGTATGGCTTCAACCACGACGAGGCCGCACGCTCGTTCGCCCGAGCCGCGCAGTTGGACCCCACCTGCGCCATGTGTTTCTGGGGCGTCGCGCTGGTGCTGGGCCCCAACTACAACATGCCCATGCTGGCGGAGAGTGCGCCCGCCGCCTGGGACGCCCTCCAGCGCGCTCGGCAGCTCGCCCCCGTTCGACGCCGGTGGAGCAGGCCCTCATCACCGCGCTCGTCCAGCGCTACCCCGGCCCGGAGGCCCTGCCACCGGAGAAGATGGCTCCCTTCAACGAGGCCTATGCCAGCGCCATGGCGGACGTAGCCGCGCGCTACCCGGAGGACCTGGACGTGCAGACGCTCCATGCCGAGGCCCTCATGGACCGGAATCCCTGGAAGCTGTGGTCGCTGGACGGGGCGCCGGCTCCGGGCACGGAGCAGATTGTCGCCACGCTGGAGTCCGTGCTCACCCGGGACCCCCACCACCTGGGCGCGAACCACTATTACATCCACGCGGTGGAGGCCTCGCCGAACCCGGAGAAGGCGGAGCCTTCCGCGGACCGGCTGGGCGCGCTGGCACCGAAGGCGGGGCACATCGTCCACATGCCGGCCCACATCTACCAGCGCGTGGGCCGCTACGCGGATGCCTCGGAAAGCAATCGGAAGGCGGCGGCGGCGGACCTGGCCTACCAGAAGCAGGCGAAGCCGCGCGGCCACGTCTACCCCATGTACACGTCCCACAACTTCGGCTTCCTGGCGTACTCCGCGTCGATGGAGGGGCGGAAGCAGGAGACGTTGGAGGCGGCCCGGGCCTCGGCGAAACACTTCCCGCCGGAGCTGCTCACGATGATGCCGGGCATGGACTTCTTCGTGGCCCAGCCGCTGTTCGCCATGGTGCGCTTCGGGGACTGGGAGGGCCTCCTCGCCGAGCCCCGCCCGAACCCGAAGTACCCTGTCCAGACGGGCCTCTGGCTCCACGCGCACGGCATGGCGCTGGCGGCCACGGGGCAGCTGCCACAAGCCCGCGCGGAGCTGGCCGAGCTGCGACAACTGGCCCGCACCGTGCCTCCAACCATGGCCGCGAACCTCAACACCGCGAAGGACGTTCTGGGCGTCGCGGTGCGCGTGTTGGAGGCCCGCGTGGCCCAGGCCGAGGGCCGGCCCCAGGCCCTGACGCTGTGGCGGGAAGCCGTCGACGCCGCGGACCGGCTCTCCTATGCCGAGCCCGCGGACTGGTTCTACCCGGTGCGCCACTACCAGGGCGCCGCGCTGCTGGAGGCCGGGCGCAGCCAGGAAGCGGAGGCCGTCTACCGCGAGGACCTGCGGCGCAACCCGAAGAATGGCTGGGGCCTGTTCGGCTTGACGCAGTCGCTCGAAGCGCAGGGACGCCATGAGGAGGCGGCTCGCACCCGCGCCGCGTTCGAGAAGGCCTGGGCGCGCGCGGACTTTCCGCTCACGACGACCGCGCCCTGATGGCAAGGGACACCCCTGACACCCCACCGCACCCGGACCGAGGCCCGGGTTGCGCGAGGCTCCGCATGGGGATAGGGAAGCAGGCCTCGTATGTCTGCGACCGCGGAGCTGCTCGATGCCGTCCGGGAGGAAGCGCGCCCGGACACTGGTCTGCCGGCACGACGCTCGCTCGCGCGGGCGCCGTTTCGGTGCAGTCCGTGGATGAGGAAGAGGCCGTGCTGCGGGTGCGCGTGCCCAGCCGGCCCGCCCCCGTGAAGACAGTGCTCTACCTGGATGAAGCCATCTGGGAGTGCGACTGCCGCGGCCGGGTGGACCCCTGCGAGCACGTGGTCGCGGCGGCGCTGATTCTCCACCAGCATGCCACGGCGCGGCGTGCCCCCGCGCAGCGTCCAGCCGCCCCCGCCGCGCGCCCAGGTGCGAACACCGTCACCAGGCCCAGCGCACCCGCGGCAGGCGCGCCGAAGCCGGAGCGCATGGTGTACCGATTCAAGCGCGTGGACGGCGGGCTCCAGTTGGAGCGGCTGGTGGTGCGTCCGGACAACACCGCGCGACTGCTGGCGCGCAGCCTGGCCTCGCTGCTCACCAATCCCGTGGAGGCCGCTCGCATCCAGACGCAGCCGTGCGACCTGCTCGCGGACAAGCTGCTGCTGAAGCCCACCCGGGGCGCGCTGCCCCCGAGCGGCTCAACGCGCTGCTGCGCGTCCTGGAGCCCGCGCGCACCGTGCTCTTCGACGGCGCCTTGGTGTCGGTGACGAGCGAGCCCTCATGCCCCGCGTCACCGTGGAGGACCGCGGTGAGAACACGGTGCTCAAGGTGGAGAAGGACCCGCGCGTCACCGAGGTGGTGAGTCCCGGCCTCGCGCTGTGCAGCGGGACGCTCTGCCCCCTGGGGGAACAGGGCCTCACGGGGCCCTGGCTGGAGAAGCTGCCGCAGGAGCGCGCCTTCGCGCCCCACCAGATGGGAGACCTGACGGGAAAGGTGCTGCCGGACCTCGCGCGGCGCATGCCGGTGGATGTGCGAAGTCAACGGCTGCCGCCCATCGACCGCACGCTGAAGCCTCGCATCTCCCTGGAGCTGAACCAGCTCGACACCGGCCTCTCCGTGCTGCCGACGCTGGTGTATGGCTCGCCGCCGACCGTGCGCATCGACAGCGGACGCATGGTGTACCTGAAGGGCGCCGCGCCCGTGCGCGACGAGGCCGCCGAGCAGATGCTCATCCACCAGCTCCGCGACGAGCTGAACATGGCCCCCGGGCGGCGCGTCACGGTGCAGGGGAAGGAAGCCGTCCAGCTCGCCGACAAGCTGCGGCGCTGGCGCGGGGGCCTCACGGGGGATGGCGCGGCGGTGGTGACGAACCCGAACGTGCAACTGCGCCCGGTGCTCAAGGTGGACACGGGCGCCGTCACCGAGGGCGTGCCACACGTGGGCTTCTCCTTCGACTTCCAGGTGGAGGGCGAGGACCGGGAGTCGCCCCGCTCCGTGGATGCGGCGGCGGTCATGCGGGCCTGGGAAGAAGGGCTCGGGCTGGTGCCGTTGGAAGGTGGCGGCTGGGCGCCCCTGCCCGCGGAGTGGCTGAAGTCCCATGGCCAGCGCGTGGCGGACCTGCTGTCCGCGCGAGGCCGGGATGGCCGGCTCGCCAACCACGCCATTCCGCAGCTCACCGGCCTGTGTGAAGCGCTGGAGCACCCCTCCCCGCCGGGCCTGGAGCGGCTGGCGCCCCTGGTGAAGGGCTTCGAGAAGCTTCCCGAGCCGCAGCTACCGGAAGACCTCACGGCGACGCTGCGCGCGTATCAGCTCCAGGGCGTGAGCTGGCTCACCTTCCTCCGGCAGGCGGGGCTGGGCGGCGTGCTCGCGGACGACATGGGCCTGGGCAAGACGCTGCAGACCATCTGCACGCTGGGCCCGGGCACCCTGGTGGTGGCGCCCACGAGCGTGCTGCCCAACTGGGAGGCGGAGGTGAAGCGCTTCCGCCCCTCGCTGAAGGTCTCCGTGTACCACGGCCCTGGACGCGCGCTGGATGAGTCGGCCGACGTGACGCTGACGACGTATGCCTTGATGCGCCTGGACGCGGAGGTCCTGGGCGCGAAGCAGTGGAGCACCGTCGTGCTGGACGAGGCACAGGCCATCAAGAATCCAGACAGCCAGGTGGCGCGAGCCGCGTATGGATTGCAGGCGGACTTCAAGCTGGCGCTGAGTGGCACGCCCATCGAGAACCGGCTGGAGGAGCTCTGGAGCCTGATGCACTTCACCAACCAGGGCCTGCTCGGCGGACGGAAGGACTTCGAGGAGCGCTGGGCGCGGCCGGTCGCGGACAACCACAAGGGCGCGGCGGAGCGGCTGCGGGCGCGCATCCGGCCCTTCATCCTGCGCAGGCTCAAGCGGGACGTGGCGCCGGAGCTGCCGCCCCGGACGGACGCCGTGCGCCACGTGACGCTCACGGAGCGCGAGCGCGCCGTCTACGACGCCGTCTACGCGGCGACGCGTGAGGAAGTGGTGTCGCAGCTCGAGGCGGGCGGCAGCGTGTTGAAGGCCTTGGAGGCCCTGCTGCGGCTGCGGCAGGCGGCGTGCCACCCTGCCCTCGTGCCGGGCCAGCAGGCGAAGACCTCGTCCAAGGTGCAGGCCCTGGTGGAGGCACTGGGCACGGCGGTGGAGGACGGGCACAAGGCGCTCGTCTTCTCCCAGTGGACGTCGATGCTGGACCTCATCGAGCCCGCGCTCCAGGAAGCGGGTATCGGCTTCATCCGGCTGGATGGCAGCACGGCCAACCGAGGCGCGGTGGCGGCGTCCTTCCAGGACCCGAAGGGCCCACCGGTGATGTTGATTTCCCTCAAGGCGGGCGCGACGGGGCTCAACCTCACGGCGGCGGACCACGTCTTCCTCGTGGACCCGTGGTGGAACCCGTCCGTGGAAGCACAGGCCGCGGACCGCGCGCACCGCATCGGTCAGCAGCGGCCCGTCATGGTGTACCGGCTGGTGTCCCAGGGGACGGTCGAGGAGAAGATTCTCACGCTCCAGGCGAAGAAGCGGGAGCTGTTCGAGGCGGCGCTCGGCGGCGGCTCCGGAGCCACCGCGCTGACACGTGCGGACCTGATGCAACTCCTCGAGTAGCCGCAGCAACTCCCCGGATGCCGGCATCCACCGGGGGGCGCGACCTTCTCCAACCGTGTCGGCAAGCCCGACACCGTCGTCGCCCCCTCTTGTTCAACCGCCCGCGGGACGCATCGTGAAGGACACGGCCTCCGTGCCGAGCATGTACTCGTCACCGTCCGAGACCTGCTGCCGAGTGATTCGCTCGTTGTTGAACCAGGTTCCGTTCGAGGAGTTGAGGTCCTCGATGAAGACCTCGTCCCCCACCCGCGTCACGACAGCGTGCTCGCGCGAGACACGCTCCGACTTCACGACGAGGCTGCAACGAGGACCCCGGCCAATCGTGAAGCGCTCCGTGGAGACGGCCACCGGCGCGCCTTGCGCCCACTGGACGAAGACCTCCAGCGGCGCGGGCGCCTTCACGATGTTGGTCGTCTCCGCCGACTGGTCCTCCAGAATCGTCGCGGCTTCGTCAGGTGGCCGGATCTTCGGCACAGGACGCGCCACCAGTGGACGTGCCGCAATCGGCGTCGCGACGGGTGCCTCCGCCTTGGGAGCCTTCGCGGGCTCATCCTCAATGCCCAGTGCCGCAAGCTCCGCGGCAATGTCGTCACTGGACACATCCCCCTTCACGCCGCTGCCCGCCGGTACCTCGGCCTCATCGTCCGACGCAGCTTCTTCGGGCTCCGAGTCGTCTGAGTCTTCGGCGGACTCCGCGTCCGAGTCGTCCTCCGAATCCTCCTCCTCGGCATCCTCCTCGGACGCATCGTCTCCCGAGTCCTCATCCGACGAATCGTCGGAATCCTCATCGTCGGCGTCGTCTGACTCCTCGTCATCGGAGTCGTCGGAATCCTCATCGTCGGCGTCGTCTGATTGCGCGGCCAGCCCCTCCGACGGCTGTACGGAGGCCTCGACCTCCGCGAGAATCTCCTGCATTCGCGCGAGCACCAGCTCAGTGGAATTCACCTGCGCCACGGACAATGGCACCGAGGTGACGCCAGGAGGCTCCGTCGCGGGCTCCTCCGTCGCGTCGTCCGCCGAGAAGGCGCCCACGGCCGGGGCAGCCAGAGCCGCCGTATCCGCCACCCCGGCCGCGGCAGGCACCGACTCCTGCGCGGCGGCCCCAGGATTGACGGGCGGCACAGCCGCTGCCACCGGTTCGGGGGCAGGAGGCGCGACCACGCTCGACGCCGCCACGGGTGCAGCGGCCTGGACCACGGGCTCCGCAGCCGTCACGACCCCACCGGCCGCCTGCGCCTCCCCGTCCAGCGACACCACGGTGGGGGACACGTAGCCATTCTGGCGCGCGAGCTGGAACAGGGCCTGCGCCACCAGCGCGTCCCGGTCCACGCCCATGTCGCGGCTCATCAATTCCAGCGCCCGCCACAGGGGCTCGGAGACTTCAATCGTCTGACGAATCCGCTTCATGACTACCCCCTCAGATTGGCCTGCCACGGAGACACGTGGTTCGCGTCGGTCAGCCAGAAGAACATCGCCTGCGTCTCCGCGTACTGCTCTTCGGCAATCCCCGCCAGATTGGGATGCAGCTCCTGGAGGGCAACCCCTTCGAAATCGAACGTTGGCAGGTCCGGGTCGATGCGACCACGGGCCCGCCGGTTGCGGCACTGCCACAGCCGCTGCGTGGCCTGTCCTGCCGCCTGACCGAAGTCGGCCGGAGGCGTCAGCGCATCCGGCATCCGAATCGAATCCTCCCCGCACGCCCACAAGAGCCAGGTCAGCGCGCTCCAGTCTCCACGGGCCGCGCGGGACAAGGCCGGAATCCCCATCCCCTTCGTGGACAGCGTCTCGTCGACATCCACCGAGTCACCATCCGCGTCCTCGACCTCCGTCTGCTCCAGTTCGACGGGCCCGTCCGGCAGCAGGGACGACACATCGGGCGGCAGCCAGGGCACGTTCGTGCCGGGCTTGAAGCGGGAGAGAATCTCCGCGCGCAGCAACTGGAGTCGAGTGGCGTACTTGCGGACCACGGCCTGCACCGCGTCCAGCTCCTTCGTGGGCCCGTCGGGGACCTCATCGAAGGTGCAGTGCGCGGGCTCACGTCCCGGCCAGAACTCGAAGCGCGGAAACAGCACCCGCCCGTATGCCGAGAGGAACTGCCACGAATCCGGCTCCGACGGCGCCAGCGCCTCCGCGTCCTTCTGCATCTGCTCGCCCAGCCCCAGGTTCGCCAGGATGAGGCTCCGGGTGAACAGGTACGCCGAGCGCTCCGGCGCGAGCAGCATCGCGGCCAGGATGAAGTCCAACGCCGCCCGGGGCCGGTCCTGCTGGTCGTGGAGGACCGCGAAGCCCCGAAGCAACATCGCGGCCTCCGCGCCACGCATCATCGCATCCGCCAACGCCGCCCGCTCATCCCCCGCGCTGTTCATCACGCCTTCGGCATTCTCGCGAGCGCTCGCCTCCGTTCGAGGCAGGGTGAGCGACTCCAGCCATGCCTTCAGCGGGCCCGCATCCAGCGACACGGCGCTCGCCCGCGCCATGGCCAGCAGCGCCTCCCGGTATCGCCGGTCCGCCCGAGCCTGCTCGGCGAACGCACGCCATTCAGCGGCGCTCCTCGGCAGGTTCGAGAACACCTCCGAGGCATCCAACGTCTCGTGGTCCTGGACAACGCCCAGGTCCCGGGTGACGACGGCGTTGCCCTCCGCATCCAGCAGCTTCCACGTGCCGCACGCGAAGTCGTCCTCCATCTCCCCTTCGTCGAACCGCACCCGAGGGTCCGCGTACTCGTCCACGGCGCGGGAGTGATAGCGGCCATGCCGGCTGCCTTCGTGGAATTCGCTCTCCCAGAGGAGCTGTCCCTCCCGGTCCCAGAATCGGCACAGCCCGTGCCGCTCGGCCTTCGCGTTGAGCGACACGGACGCCCACTGGTCCTGGTCCTCGCGGTACTCAGCCTTCTCGGGGAGGTTCGCGGGCCGCGTGGGGTACGGCTCTCCGGTGGAGGGCACCACGCGTTCGCCGGCGCCGTTGTAGTGCAGCACCTGCGTCACGCGACCGTTCGCGTAGACCATCACCGTGCGGCGGACCTTCTCGCTGACGCCGTTCTCATGCATCCGCTCGGTGGTGAATTGGTCGGACGCGTACCAGGTGCGCGGGCCGTGCAGGTGGCCCTGCTCGAACGCGCCATCCTGGGACACCTCCCCGCTCTCATGGAAGCGCTTGAAGGGGCCGTGGGGCTTGCCGTGGACGAAGATGCACTCGTTGCAGAGAGTTCCATCGGCGCGCCAGTACTTCCAGGGGCCGTGCTTCTCACCCTCCTCGTCGGTGTCGCCGAAGCACCACTCCTCGTCGCCAGCGTCCCATTCCGCGTGGGGCGGAATGCCAGGCGGCGGCGTCCCCTCCTCCGTCAGCTTGCGGTTCGCCGCCCGCTGCTGCTCGACGGCCAGGTCCACGGAGTCCAGCTTGCTCAGCCAGGCCGCGAACGCCGAGGCCGACATCGCGCCCGAGGCGCGCCGGACCTCGACGCCATCCTTGAAGGCCACCAGCGTGGGAATGGAGCGAATCTCCATCCGGCCGGAGACCTCTTCCTGCGCCTCCGTATCGAGCTTGCCGAAGGTGATGTTCGGAAACTCCTTCGCGGCGGCCTCGAAGGTCGGCGCGAAGCCGCGGCAGGGACCACACCACTCCGCCCAGAAGTCCACCACACACACCCCGGCCTCCTGGGTGATGCGCTCGAAGTTCTCCTGGGTCAACTCAACGGTCTGTCCTGCCACGGCGACTCCCTCGCGAGATGCGTGGGACGATAGAAATGAGCGAGGGCCCTCACGTCAACGGCGCAGTTCACGAACGGCGCACGCGACGCTCGAACACCGCCAAGCTCGGGAATCCACACGCGAATCCCGTCTCAGAAAGCGAAAAAGCCCAAACCTTGAGAAGAACGTGCCCACGACATACGGCGTGAGCCGCTCGGAGCGCGGGACACCACCAGTAGAATCGGTGAATGAAAGCCGCCGACGACGAGCCCTACGCCCTCTTCCGGCGTCGCCCAGGGTCTCACGACGGAAGTCGTCGGGAAGCTGCTGCGCCCCTGGCTCGAGGGGTCCGTCCTACCTGGGAGAGGTCACCACGACCCCGGGTGAAACAGCCCCGCGAAACTCCTGAAACAATTACAATACCGGTAGGTCGCTGAGCGAAGGGCCTTCCGCGAATTCAACGGCGGCTGCATCCGTCATCGGGCGGATCGCCGCCAACGTTCTTCATCAGGCTCGGGTATACACGTTGCGTCATGAGTCGCTCATCCTTGGTCGGAACAGTGCTGGGGCAGAAGTATCGACTGCGCCAGCGGATTGGCGTGGGGGGGATGGGCACCGTCTACGAGGCGGAGCAACTGGACGTAGGGCAAACCGTGGCCGTCAAGGTGCTCCGGCAGCACCTCCTCGGTGAGCCGGCCGTGCACGCACGCTTCCGCCGCGAGGCCCAGGCCACCGCCGGCGTGAAGCACCCGAACATCGTCGAGGTGATGGACTTTCACGACGCACCAGATGAACCGCCGTTCCTGGTGATGGAGTTGCTGAAGGGCCAGACGCTGAAGTCGCTGCTGAAGAAGGAAGGCCCCCTGCCCGTGGGACGCGCGGCGGCCATTGCCCACCAGTTGGCGACCGCGCTGGTGGCGGCGCATCACGCTGGCGTCGTCCACCGCGACATCAAGCCCGACAACATCTTCCTGGTCGACTCGGGGACCGAAGCCCTCCACGTGAAGCTGCTGGACTTCGGTGTCGCGCGGCTCATGCATGAAGACGACGCCACCGCGCTGGGCACGGAGTCTGGCGCCTGGGTCGGCACGCCGTCGTACATGGCCCCCGAGCAGATCCGCTGCCGCCCTGTCGACGGACGCGCGGACATCTACTCGCTGGGCGCCTGCCTGTACCAGATGGTGACGGGACAGCGGCCCATCGACGTGGCGGACAACGTGGCCCTGCTCTCCGCCGTCATGCACCAGGTGCCCGCTCCGCTCAGCGGCGTGCGCACGGACGTGCCGGACGGTTTCTCCCAGGTGGTGGCGCGCACGCTGGAGAAGGACCCGGCCACGCGCTACGCGGATTCCCACGAGCTGGCCCAGGCGCTCGAGCCCTGGATTCACGCCGCCCCCGTGGCGGCCCCTTCGCCCCTCAGCCTGAAGTCGCAAGCGCCGCTCCCCCGGAGCCCGCGAACACTGCACCGGTGCCCTCAACGCCTGTCGCGGCGGAACACGCCGCCACGGCGCACACGCGCTCCGGCCCGGAGCCCGTCCTCGTCGCGGCGGAACACATCCCCCCGCCGCACACGCGCTCCCGCCTGCAGACCCTCCTCATGGTCGCCAGCGCGCTGGCGGTGGGCCTCGCCGCAACGGGAGGGCTCGTCTTGACAGCCTCCGGGATGATGCCCACGGAGGAGCCCGCCCGCCTCCGTGCCGTCGAACTGCCCCGCCTGACGGAGAACGGCACCGCAGCGCCCGCGCCCCTCGGGTACGCGGACGGCTGGGTCGCCGAGTCCATTGAAGGGCGCCTGCCCGCGCTCGACAGCTGCTACGCGCGGAACGGCGAGGACGCCGCATGCCGTCAGGACACCTACGCCGTGGTCTACTCCCCCGAAGGCATCGTCCTCGGAGCACGCATGCACCCGCCCCAGCTCATCCCGCTCGCCCAGTGCATCAACAAGGCGCTCCGGGGGCTCTCCCTGGGCAAGCCACGCGAAGCCATCGCCGGCGCCGCCACGGTCACGCTCAGGCGGGAGTAATCCCTCTCAAGGGAATCAGAACCACAACTCCTCGACCTCTCCCGGCGTGAAGCCCGGCTCCTGGAAGTAGACGCGCCCCTGCGAATTGAGCGCCTTGTGAAGGAACTCCGTCAGCGAGGCGGCGACGCACATGCCGGTCCGCGACTGAGCGCTTTCCACCCAGTAGAGCGGGAGCTTCCCAGGCTGCTGTTGATTGAAACGGTAGGCCAGGAAGCCGTGTTCACCCACGTCACAGAAGCGCGTCCATCCGTGCGGGTAGCCGCGGGATTGCGAATCCGCCTGATGGGTCTTGTTCCAGCGCGTCCCGTCGTGGAACTCCAGCGCCCCCGACGCCCGGATACGGTACACGGCCGCGTCCCCCTGGCCGAACAGCGACGCGCCGTCGCATGCGGCGTAGAACTGGCTGATGTCCGCCGGGATTCCACCGTCGCCCCACAGGTCACACCACTCGCTGTGACGGTCCTCCGGGAGGGGCTTGGCCATGTGGTGCTCGTCCTCGACGCGCCGGAGCATCGCATCCAGCCCCAGGTCCTCGTGGACCACCCAGCCCGGCACCGGCCGCAGCGCCAGCGTCTCCGCGGACTGGAGCGTCCCCATGAAGCCCGCCGTCAAAGCCATCCGTGCCTTCACCATCCCTGAATCGGTGGCCACCGCGAGCAGGAGCGACACCCGGGACAGCCCGGTGGGCAATCTTTCACTGGACAGGGTTTCGCCCTTCTCCGTGGCGTCGGGCTTGCCCAGCGCATGGGCCTCCAGCATCGGATTGGGAAAGTCATATTCGCCCGTCAATTGATTGCGAAGGAAGGGGAACAGCTTGCCAATCCAGCCATTGAAGGTATCGCTGCCATAGGCGTGGTGCAGTTTGTAGATGGCTTGCCAGAACTCGCGGTCCTCCCGTCCCTCGGAAGCCCGGATGAACTGGTCGCACAGCGGCAGCAGGTGCCGGGCCCAGGTTTCCATGCCGTACCGAGGAAGCTGTCCGACCTTGTCCCGCAGCTTGCGCCAGTCCTCCGGTGAGCCCTCGAGCGTGATGGTGGGAATGCCGCAGATGCACATCACCACGTAGTCGAAGTACTCCCGCATCGCATCCATCAGCACGATTTGACTGACCACGCGCTCCACCGGCCCCGTCGTGGAGAAGTCGCACACCATCAGGTCGTGCAGCGCGGGCGAGTGCCCTTGAATCATCCCGGAGAAGTCGTCCACGACGCCGGGCCAGAAATCATCCGATGCGAGGTCCGTCTGGGACGCGTCGCGTGTCACCACCAACTGCTTGCGCCCCTGGTGACGTACCAGGTCGAAGCGCAGCGCCTCCGCGTTGCGGGTGATGTGCAGGGCCAGGCCCTGGGCGATGGTGATCCAGAGGATGTCCGGAGACAGCACCAATGGGCGGTGCCCACTGAAGGCCAGATGCACCGCGGAGAGCAGTGGATGGGTCGCCTCGGGACGCACGAACCGCGCCTCGCGATGGGAGGCCCCGAGCACCTTGGCATCCAACCGCCCACGCAGGGCATCGGTGAGTCCGACCTCTTCCAAGGGCAGTACGGCGGGCTTCACGGCATTGACGGCGAACGTCACGCGATGGGGCATGCACGCATTACATCGCGCGTGCTCGGATGACGGCAAGTGCCCCATCGAGCGTGAAGGCAAACAGCGCTCCGGCTGGAAACCTCCAGCGGCGCGCGGAGATTGGCACCCGCCCCACAACGGGGCACGGCAACGACAGACCGATGCGCTACTGTCTCGCAGCCGTGGCATCTGCGACACCGCGTCCATCAACTGAGGGGTTCATGCTCCGTTCAAGAAGGTTGTCCCACTCCATCCTGCTGCTACTTCCGCTGCTGCTGGCCCTGTCCCAGACGGCCTGCGGTGGCGACACGCCCGAGCCCCGCCAGGATGCAGGCATCCAGACGCCCGACGCAGGCAGGGACGACGCGGGGACGGGCGAAGCGGGCACCGATGACGCGGGTACGGACGACGCGGGCACGGAGCCGGGCGATGCGGGCACCGATGACGCAGGTACGGACGACGCGGGCACGGAGCCGGGCGACGCGGGCACCGATGACGCAGGTACGAACGACGCGGGCACGGAGCCGGGCGACGCGGGCACCGATGACGCAGGGACGGACGACGCAGGCACGGAGCCGGGCGACGCGGGCACCGATGACGCAGGGACGGACGACGCAGGCACGGAGCCGGGCGACGCGGGCACCGATGACGCAGGGACGGACGACGCGGGCACGGAGCCGGGCGACGCGGGCACCGATGACGCGGGTACTGGCGACGCGGGCACGGAGCCACCGGAGTGCCCGTTCGGGCCGCCGGATGGCGGTGTCTCGAACCCGGGCGACCCGACCGTCGTCCAGGACCCGACCGCGGACATCCTGGACCGGCTGCGGGCCATTCCCGGCCTCACCGTCGCGGAGAACCCCAACGGCGTCACGGTCCCCGCGGGTCACCGCTTCTTTGTCATGGAGTACGACCAGCCCGCCGACCACGCACGCCCCGAGTGCCAGCGCTTCAAGCAGCGATTGGTCCTGCTGCACCGTTCGGTCACGGCGCCCATGGTCTTCTACACCAGCGGCTACTACGTGTCCCTGACCGCGGGCCGCCGCGAGCTGACGACGTTGCTGGCCGCGAATCAGCTCTCCATCGAGCACCGCTTCTTCCTGCCCAGCCGTCCGGAGCCCGCGGACTGGAGCCAGCTCACCATCAAGCAATCGGCGGACGACTTCCACCGGGTCGCTCAGGCAATCAAGCAAATCTATTCCGCGTCCTGGGTGTCCACGGGCGTCAGCAAGGGCGGAGAGACCATGGTGTTCTACCGCCGGTTCCACCCGGAGGACGTGGACGCGACGGTGGCCTATGTGGCGCCGCTCGTGCGCGGCGAAGATGAGCGGTTCCCCGCGTTCCAAGCCACCGTGGGAGGCCCGGAGCTGGAGTGGTGCCGCGATCAAATCCACACATTCCAGCGCGCCGTGCTGAACCGCCGCCAGGAGATGGTGGCGCTGCTGCGCGCCCATGCCGTGAACCAGGGCCTCACCTACAACCAGCTTGGCTTCGAGCGGGCCCTTGAGCACGCCGTCATCGAGACGTACTTCGCCTTCTGGCAGTACTCCCTTCCCCAGTACTGCGACGCGTTCCCGGATGACACGGCGTCGCCTGAGTACATGCTGGACATCATTGACTGGGCGGTGGGCCTTGAAGCGTTCTCCGACAACAGCAGCTCCGGCATTGCCGCGTACTCCCCCTACTACTACCAGGCGGGTCTGGAGCTGGGCTGGCCCAAGCCCTACGAGGCACACCTGGGCAGCCTCATCCAGCACCCCGGAACGAACATCGCGCCGGTGTACTCGACGCCCGGCGTGCCGGTCGTGTTCCGGCCCCAGGCCATGCAGGACATCGAGGACTGGCTCGTGACGCATGGCGAGCGGGTGATGTTCATCTATGGCGACCTGGACCCGTGGACGGCGGCGGCGTTCCCGCTCGGAAACGCTCAGGACGCCTTCGTGTTCACCGTTCCGGGCGGCAACCACGGAAGCACCATCAACCAGCTCCCCACTACCCTTCGGGTCCAGGCCCAGGACATCGTGCGGCGCTGGGCAGGCGTCCCGTCACTGAAGCACGCCCCGGTGCCGCTCCCGGAGGCCGACACCGTCGAGTTCGGTCCGCACCTGCCGCCCCGGCGGCTGCAACCGCCTCCGGCCCCGTAGCCCGCGACGAACGCCGCTCACCGGAGAAGCCGTTCCGGTGAGCGGCTGAATCCATCCAAGCCACCCACGGCCGCGGCCCCGTACCGAGCCGTATCGTGGGCACGCTTCGACGGAGCGCCGTCCAGCTTCACGGCCCGGCCCGTCACGCGCGGAGCCCTCGTGCCCTGAGCGTGGCACCGGCCCGGCGCTGACGTGTCATCCCACCCACTGACGTGTCAGCGCCGCGCGATACACGGCAGCTCGCTCGCCAAACATCGAAAATCACATACGTTTGAGCAGCAACAACCGTGGCACGTGTCGTGCTCAAGCCACGGAGCGATGCTGCTCCACAAGCACCTCACCCCCGAGCTGAAGTCCCGGCTCGAACGGCTCACGACACGCAACGGCTGGACGCTCCGGAAGGCCATCCAGAGTGGCCTGGACCACGGAGACTCCCAGATGGGTGTCTACGCGGGTGACAGCGAGTCCTACGCGCTCTTCTCCCCGCTGCTGCATCCCATCATCCGGGACCATTCGGGCCATGACCTGAGCGGACACACGAGTGACTTCTCACTCGACGGGCTGCCCCAGGACGACCTGGACCCCACGGGCGAGTTCATCCTCTCCACGCGGGTCCGCGTCGGACGGAACCTGGCCCGGTATGCCTTTCCTCCGGCCATTGGCGCCAGGGACAGGGCCGCGCTGGAAGCCGAGGTCGTCCAGGTCCTCTCCGGCCTGAGGGGCCACCTCGCGGGCGAATACCATCCCCTGGCCAGCCTCTCCGAGGCGGAGCGGCGGGAGCTGGTGCAACACCACGTCCTGTTCCAGCAGTCGGACCGCTTCCTGGACAGCGCGGGCGTCAACCGCGACTGGCCTCGCAACCGCGGCATCTTCCACTCCGCGGACATGCGCTTCATCGTCTGGGTCGGGGAGGAAGACGCCCTGCGCATCATCAGCATGCAGCCCGGCTCGGGGCTGGCGCAGACCTACCTGCGGCTTCAGACGGCGCTCGAGCAGCTCGACGGGCAGCTCGACTTCGCCCAGGACTCACGGCTGGGCTTCCTCACGGCATGCCCCACCAACCTGGGCACCGCCATGCGAGCCTCCGTCCTCATCCGCCTGCCCCACCTGTCACGGCGGCCGGACTTCCGCGCGCGGTGTGCCCGCCTGGGGCTCGCGGTGCGGGGCCTGCACGGCGAACACTCCGAAGCCCGGGACGGCATCCATGACGTCTCCAATGCCACCCGTCTGGGCGTCACCGAGCGAGACATCTACGAACAGCTTCGGACGGGCATCCACGCGCTCATGGAGATGGAATCCGCGGCACGAAAGCGTGGCCCCCCGAAGGCGGCGCCCGGGAACTGAAAGCCCCCGGAGCGCCTCGCATCGCGCTCAGGACTTGGGAATCCAGCCATCCACGAGCGCCTGGTTCTTCTTCACCCACTCCCGGGTGGCCTTCTCCGGCGCGTCCTCGGCCTCGGCGATGGCGCCCATCAGGCTGCCGAGCTGCTGGTCATCCAGCTTGAAGTTGCGCAGCAGCGTCGCGACGTCGGGCAGGTCCTTCTCCAGGCCCACGCGGGTGAGCGTGTGGATGGACTCCTTGGCGCCATAGACACCCTTCGGGTCATCCAGGAACTTCAGGTCCCAGCGCGCGAACTTCCAGTGCGGCTTCCAACCGGTGACCACCACGGGGCGCTTCTTGCCGATGGCGTCCTTGAGCTCCGCGGTCATCGCCGGGCCGCTGGAGGGCACCAGCTTCAGGTCCAGCTTGTACTCCGCGATGGCCTTCTCCGTCGTCGTCATGATGCCCGCGCCAGAGTCGATGCCCACGATGGACTGGTTCAGGTCCTTCGCCTTGCCGTTGAGCTGCTCGATGCTGGTGATGTCCAGGTCCGCCGGGACGACCAGGCCAATCCGGGCGTCCTCGTAGTTGGTGCCCAGGTCCACCACCTTGCCCTGGAAGCGCTCCATGTAGCTCTGGTGGGTGACGGGCAGCCAGCCATCCAGGAATGCATCCGCGTCGCCGTTGGCGAGCGAGGCGAACACCGGGGCGACGTCCGCCATGGTGGTCTTCACCTCGTAGCCCATGCGGTCCTCCAGGATGGCCTGGACCAGATGCGTCATGGCCACGCCTTCGGCCCAGTTCACGTACACCAGCCGGACCACGGGCTTCTTCGCGGGGGCGGGCGCCTCGGTGTCACCCGCGGCGGGCGCCTTGTTCTCCTGCTTGCATCCGGGGGCGACGAGCAGCCCCGCCACGGCCGTGAGCAGCAGGGGCAGACGATTGAGAGAGGACATGTTCACGGGACGGGTCTCCTTCATGATGAGCGCGCCCGGGGCTTGCCCAGCGCGTGAGTCAGGCGGTCCAACACGATGGCCAGGATGACCACCGCGATGCCGCTCTCGAAGCCCAGCCCGATGCGGAGCTGGGTGATGCCCTTCAGGACCTGCTCGCCCAGTCCCCCCGCGCCAATCATGGCGGAGATGACCACCATGGACAGCGACAGCATGATGGTCTGGTTCACTCCAGCCAGCAGCGTGGGGACGGCGATGGGGAGCTGGACGTTGAGCAGCGTCTGACGCGGCGTCGCGCCGAACGCGATGGCGGCCTCCACGACTTCGGTGGGCACCTGCCGGATGCCCAGGTTGGTGAGGCGCACCGCGGGCGGCATGGCGAAGATGACGGTGGCCACCACGCCGGGCACCTTCCCCAGCCGGAAGAAGAGCACCGCGGGGATGAGGTAGACGAAGGCGGGCATCGTCTGCATCAGGTCCAGGGCGGGCCGCAGCACCCGCTCCACGACGCGGCTGTACGCGGCCCAGATGCCCAGGGGGATGCCCAGCACCAGCGCCACCATCGCCGAGCTGAGGACCAGCGCCAGCGTCTCCATGGTGGCCTTCCAGAGGCCCATGTCCTGGATGAGCAGCATGCCCAGCGCCGTGAAGACGGCCGTGCCCAGGCCGGACAGGCGCCAGGCGAGCACCATCAACACCGCGATGATGGCGTAGCTGGGCGGCAGGAGCAGCGCGCTCTCCAGGCCGTTGATGCAGGCCGTGAGCACCGAACGGATGGCGTCGAACACCGGCGCGCCACGCGTGCCCAGCCAGTCAATCAGCTCCTCGAAGCCTTCGCCGATTCTCAGTGTGCTCATGTCAGTGCTGCTCCCCCGCGATGCTGGCCAGCAGCGTGGCGCGGCTCACGATGCCCAGGAACGACTGGTCCTCGGCGACGACGGCGATGGGAATCTGAGTCGTGGCCGCCACCGCCACCAGCTTCGCCAGCGGCGTGTCCGGTGACGTGGTGGGCAAGTCGGTGACGAGCGCCCCCTCCAGGCTGTGCTTGTTCTCCGCCATGAGCCGCAGCGTGTCCTCGATGCGCACCAGGCCCACCAGCTTGCGGGCCTGGTTGGTCACGAAGAGCGTGGAGGTGCCCGACTCGCGCATGCGCTTGACGGCCAGGGCGGGCCCGTCCTTCGGGTGCACCACCGACTCCGGCCGCCGCATGATGGTCCGCGCGGTGAGGACCTTGGTGCGGTCCACGTGCTCCACGAAGGCGCGCACGTAGTCGTCCGCGGGGCTCCTGAGGATTTCCTCCGGCGTGCCGAGCTGCGCGATGCGTCCGTCCTTCATGATGACGATGCGCCCACCCAGCTTCAGCGCCTCATCCAGGTCATGGGTGATGAACACGATGGTCTTGTTCATCCGGGACTGGAGCTCCAGCAGCTCGTCCTGCATCTGCCGGCGGATGAGCGGATCCAACGCGCTGAAGGCCTCGTCCATGAGCAGGATTTCCGCGTCGGTGGCAATGGCCCGCGCCAGCCCCACGCGCTGCTGCATGCCGCCGCTGAGCTCGCGAGGCAGCTTCTCCTCGTAGCCCTTCAGGCCCACCAGCTCGAGCGCCTGCATCGCCTTGGGCCGCGACTCCCGCCGCTCCAGGCCCTGCATCTCCAGCCCGTACTCCACGTTCCGGATGACGCTGCGGTGGGGCAGCAGGCCGAAGTTCTGGAACACCATGGCCATCTTCCGGCGCCGGACGTCCAGCAGGCCCGCCCTGTCCGCCCGGGTGACGTCCACGCCGTCCACGTGCACGCTGCCGGCGGAGGGCTCGATGAGGCGGTTGAGGCAGCGGAGCACCGTGGACTTGCCGCTGCCGGACAGGCCCATGATGACGAAGATTTCGCCGGCCTTCACATCGAACGAAGCCTCCTGGATGGCGACGGTGCACCCCGTCTCCTCCAGGATCTGCTGCTTGCTCTGCCCCTTCTCCAGCAGGGCAATGGCCCGCTCCGGGTTGCCGCCGTAGATCTTCCGCAAGCCACGGACTTCAATCTTCTCCATGGGGCCTCTCAGAAGTAGTAGCCGACGTTGATGTTGAAGCGCGTCTCCCACGAGGCATTCGGATCGCCCTCCGCGAGCGCGTGGCCATAAGCAGGCCCCAGCCAGGGCTGGTTCTTCCCGCTGGCCACGTCCACGTAGGTGTAGACGGGCCCCGCGGTGACGAGCATGCCGAGCACGTTCTGCATCGACGTCTCGAACGCGGCGTTGTCTTTGTCGAAGAGGCTGAAGTCGTCGTAGAAGGTCAGCTTCGTGATGGGGCCCCACGACACGGGCACGTCGTACGAAAGGCCCGCCGCGTAGACGGTGCCCCGGGTGGCCATCTTGTAGGGCGCGTCATAGGCCCCCATCGTCACGATGGAGTCGTCGTGCCCCTCGGGGTTCTTCAAGTCATAGCCGAAGCTGAGCACCTCCATGCGCAGGTTGAACGGGCCGTAGTAGCCGTCCAGGTGCACCGCGCCAGCCCAGTTCAGGCCATTGCGCCTGGTGACGCTGTTGTAGATCTGCCCGGTCTGCGCGGAGACGCCCACTTCCGTGCGGCCCAGGTCCCCGTGCTGGAAGGTGTACGCCGCGCGTGCATTGAGCTTGTTGCTCTCGTGGTTCGCGCTCTCCACGCCCAGGTATGCCTCGCCCGGGTTGGAGCTGCTCACCTGCACCACGTCATACGAGTAGCGCGCGCTGTCCGTGCTCCGTCCGGTGAAGCTGCCCTCGTCGTTCTTGTAGAAGGCGACCTGCAGGTCCCATGGCCCCTGCGTGTGGACCAGCTTCAGACCCAGGTCGTAGTCGTCCTCCATACCCATGTAGTAGGGCAGGGAGAAGAACCAGTTATGTGAGGCATAGGGCAGCACGCCGAAGGGCACGCGGTGCACGCCGAACTGGAGCTGGGTCGCCTTCGTGAACTCATAGCCCACCCAGCCGTGGTGGAGCATGGAGTACCCCGAATAGAGGCGGTACTCGGCGGACAGCAACACCTTGGAAAGTCTGGCGTCGACGTTGAGCCGGAATGTATCGAACGCCACGTCGCCACCGCGGTTGCGGTTGTCTTCTTCTCCAGGCCACGTCTTGAAGAAGGCATTGAGGCGCAGCGCACCGCCGACCTTGAGCATGTCCGGGTCTTCCACCACCTCCTCCTCGGCGCGTGCTTCAGGCGCGAACAGGCAGGTCAATCCAGACAGGAAAAGCGCATGCGAGAAACGGGCAAGACGGGTGGACAACCGCAACTCCTGGCAATGGACGACAGGCGCGAGCGGACCAGAACAGGCCACACTCGTCCTGAGCGCCAGACGTGGCACAAGGGGCGGCCCTCTCCCGTTCCACACTCAGCGAGGACGCTGGCGCGCGAGACAGTCCACCCAGGGAACAGTGCAGTCAGTCGTTAACAGGTCAGGCGGAGCACGTCCATACTTTTGAGCTCAAACAATGTGGGTACTGGGCGCTGCCCGCTTGCTCGCGGGGCATGAGCGGCGCGCCCGCCAACCCACACGGGCGGCACAAGAGGCCCGTGTCACCGTCACGGGATAGGTCCGAGACGCCCTGCGGATGAGGCGCGTTGCGGGGCGACCGGCGCGCCCAGCCCGCGCTCGGGGACGGCACGCGATACTGCGGCTCGGACCGCGAGGGCGGCTTCGGCGGCTGGGCACGGGCGTCCTCAGCGGTGACACCGGACAATCGGAAGCACGGCGAAACACGCGCTGTGTCCATGACGTGTGTCCAGACCTGCCATCATGGCAGAGACAGGGGGTCGTAGAATTCACCACCCGACCGGAACGACTCCCTGCCCAGGGACTCCGCTGTCTATCGCATCATTCCGTGACGATTCAGCGGCCGGTGCGTCAAGTCCAGACGCCCCTCCCCTGTTGCCGGCGATGCCTCTCAAGCCCACCGGCGACGCCTGCAATCAGGGTCAGTGGAGGGTGAACACGCCCCGCACGTCATCCCAGACCAGCCCATGGCGCCGCAGAATCCGCGTCAGGTTCGGCTCCACGGGTGGCGGGTGCGCGAAGGCGTCGAAGCCCAGCAGGAGGAACATCCGGTCGGAAGCCGCTGCCGCCAGCCACGCTCCATCGGAAGAGAAGGCCACAGCGGAGACGAACCCCTGCAGCCCGGGCACCTCCCCCATGAGCGCCCCGTCGGGAAGCCGCCAGACCTTCACCTCTCCGCCCATTCCGCCGGACGCCACGAACGCTCCCTGAGGCGCCACCGCGAGGGACAAGACGCCTACCGTGCGCGAATCCATCGACGTCAGAACGCGGCCGTCATCTGGGCTCCAGAGCCGGATGGGCTGACGCATTCCCGCTGTCAGCAACTCCCCGGACGCCAGGAACGCGACGGCGCGGACCCGGTCGCCCGCCTCCAGGACGCGAATCACCGCGCCTCGCGCCACGTCCCAGAGCCGCACCGTGTGGTCCGCTGCGCCCGAAGCCAGCCTTTGCCCCGTGGCATCGAATGCCAATGCCCACGCCTTCCCGGTGTGCCCTGTCAGCCGGGCCACCTGGGTCGCGGAGGGAACAGCCCACAGCACGACGTCCTGCGCCACCCCCGCAGCGAGCAATGTGCCGTCTGGGCTGAAGGCCAACGCCCGGATGGATTCGCGCGCGGCCGGAATCACCATCAGCTGATTTCCAGACCGGACGTCTCGCACACGCACCTCCCCCTTCAACGTTCCCACCGCGAGCAACCGCCGGTCCGCGCTCACGGCCACGGCCCCCACGGCGTCCGGTGCCTCCAGGCGGGAGCGGAGTTCGCCTCCGGACGAGACCGACCAGCTCCGCAGACCGTCCTCCCCACCCGACACGAAGGCGTCTGGCCCCACGGAGGTCAGCACCTCAGGCCAGGCGGGAAGCTCGCGCAGCAGGACGTCCGGAGGCACCTCCGGCCGAGACCAGACCTTGAGGACACCGTCCATGCCACCGGACGCGAACGTGCGTCCGTCCGGGGACAGGGCCACGGCCATCACGAAGGTCCGGTGCGCATCCAACCGCTCCAGGACCTCGCCACCGCCGCGCACGTCCACGCGCTGCACGCGGCCCTCCCACCCCGCCTGCACGAGCTGATGGAAACCCGCATCGATGGCCACGGCCGAAAGCGCCCCCGTGTTGCGCTGCACGTCGAGCAGGGCCCCGGTCCGGGCATTCCAGAAACGGACGGCACGGTCCGCGGACGCGGTCATCACCCGCTCGCCATCCGCGGAGAACGCACAGGACTCCACCTTGTCCTCGTGTCCCGTCAGCCGGTGCAGTTCGCGACGCGCCGTCAGGTCCCACACCCGCGCGGTCCGGTCCATGCTCGACGACACGAGCCGTCCTCCGTCGGGGGAGAAGGCCACCGCGATGACGATGTCCTCATGCGTGAACCGGAGCACCTCCGCGCCGTCGCGGATGCGCCAGACACGAATCGTCCGGTCCAGTCCACCACTCGCCAGCCACTCACCATCCGGAGAGAAGGCCAGGCCCCGCACGACATCCGTGTGCCCGGACAGCAAGACCACCCTGCGCCCGTGCTTCCAGTCCCAGAGCCAGAGCGCGCCGGGCCTGCCCGCGGCGGCCAGCCACCGGCCATCGGGAGAGAACGCGACGGCATGGAGTTCGGCTTCGTGGCCCTTCAGCTCCGCCACCTGCGCTCCGGCCTCCACGTCCCAGACGCGCACGACCGCGTCATACCCTCCCGAAGCCAGCAGCCTGCCGTCCGGTGAGAAGGCCAGCGCCAGCACCGAACCCTCGAACTGCTTCGCCCACTCGAGCGACGAGGCGCGCTTCTCCGCCCACACCTGTCCCCAGCGCGCCGTGGGTGAGTCTTCCATGTGTCTCGCGGACGCGAAGTAGCCCGCCGCCAGGGCCCATTGCTTCGTCTCGATGGCCGCGTCACCGCGGGCCCGGAAGAGTTCGGACCGGGCGTCTCGCCCCCCAAGGACGTCCGACGAGGAGCGCTGCCCCGCGCAGGACACCGTGAGCAGGACCAGGATCCACCACCACGAACGCAGGCACATTCCGGATTCATCACCCAGGGCACGGCCCCGGCACAATCCCCTTCGCCCAACACATGAGCCCGTGGTGGGACTGACACTGAGCATTACTGCTTTCGCGCGTGTCAGGGGATGGACCGTACGCCTCCCCCGGATCGACGATGACCTTTCCGGTGACGAACTGGGCACCGAGGAAGCGAACCTCGCGGCGCCAACGCTGCATTGACACGATTCATCCCGAGCCGCCGCGCTGGACATAGCCATCACCAGACAACCATCCGGGAGCGGGGGCCCCAGACCCCGAGCTCAATCCCTGTGGCGACGAAGGAAGACGAAGCTCCTGGTCTGCCCCCCCTCTCCCCTATCGGGCCTGCCAAGCGCCACGTCCTCGTCCCTCCACCATCGCGTGCCTGGGCACCCCCTCCCGCCCACCTGCCGTGAACGCGCCTTCGCGCTCGCCGACCGTCCCTAGCTTGGCTGTAGGGGGCCTTTCCCATCACGGCCCCACGAAGGAGAAAGCCATGCCCCTGGACCCTCGAAGTGAGCCTGCGCGAACTGGCGAAGGACGACCGCCCGGGCTGCCCCCAGGCCGGGTCGAGCAGCTACGGGCCCGCTTGCGCGGCCGGCTCGTGCGGCCTGGGGACGCGGACTACGAGGAACACTGCCGCGTCTACAACGCCATGATTCACAAGCGGCCGGCGTTGATTGCCCGGTGCGCCGACGTGGCGGACGTCCTCGCGGCGGTGGAGTTCGCACGCGAGCAGGGCCTCATGCTCGCGGTCCGTGGGGGTGGGCACAACGGCGCCGGCCTGGGCACCTGCGACGGGGGCTCGTCGTCGACCTGTCGCTCATGCGCGGCGTCCGGGTCGCCCCC
Organism: Myxococcus sp. MxC21-1; assembly: GCF_032612255.1. Classification (NCBI taxonomy): domain Bacteria; kingdom Pseudomonadati; phylum Myxococcota; class Myxococcia; order Myxococcales; family Myxococcaceae; genus Myxococcus; species Myxococcus sp. MxC21-1. Next base: position 2,491,197 of record NZ_CP123278.1, on the reverse strand, counting down.
GAATCAGGCACCGTACGTGTCGCGGGCGGAAGCGTCTGGGGCGAAGTGGACCATGCCACGCACGCGTTCGGGCTCGCCGTTCCCTCAGGAATCATCTCCACCACAGGCGTGGGGGGCCTCACCCTGGGCGGTGGCCTGGGCCACCTCTCGCGTCGCTACGGCCTCACCATCGACAGCCTGCTCGCCGTGGACATGGTGCTGGCGGACGGGCGCTTCGTCACGGCGAATGCCCAGCAGCACCCGGACCTGTTCTGGGCCGTGCGAGGCGGCGGCGGCAACTTCGGCGTCGTCACGTCCTTCCTCTTCCAGGCCCACCCGGTGGACACCATCCTGGGAGGGCCGACGCTCTGGCCCCTGGAACGCGCCGAGGAGGTGATGCGGTGGTACCGCGAGTTCATCCCCACCGCGCCCGAGACACTCACCGGCTTCTTCGCCTTCCTGGTCGTCCCCCCCGCGGCGCCCTTCCCGCCCCACCTGCACTTGCAGAAGATGTGCGCGGTGGTGTGGTGCTACACCGGAGACCCGGCTCAAGCCGGCGCGCTCTTCGCGCCCGTGCGCGCCATGGCCCCCGCGCTCGACGGCGTGCAGACCATGCCCTACCCCGCGCTGCAGAGCATGTTCGATGCGCTCTATCCGCCGGGCCTCCAATGGTACTGGCGCGCGGACTTCGTGCGAGAGCTGGGGGACGAAGCCATCTCCCGACACGTGGCGTTCGCTCACCGCCTGCCCACGATGCACTCCACCATGCACCTCTATCCCATCGACGGAGCCGCGCACCGGGCGGCACCAGGCGACACCGCCTTCAGCTTCCGGGACGCGCGGTGGGCGGAGGTCATCGTCGGAGTGGACCCCTCTCCTGAGAAGGCCGGAGACATCACCACCTGGACGAAGGACTATTGGAATGCCCTGCATCCCTATTCAGCGGGCGGCGCCTACGTGAACTTCCTCATGGACGAGGGCCAGGAACGCGTCCAGGCAACGTACCAGAACAACTACGCAAGGCTGGTGGAGGTGAAGGACCGCTACGACCCGAACAATCTTTTCCGCGTGAATCAGAACATCCGCCCCAGCACCGGCACGCCGCTTCGCCATTAAGCCACCATTCGCACGCGCCATTGCTCGCCCGGAGCAGCCTCGGTTGGTACCTTCCGTGCCCGCAGTTCGCTCCACCACCAACGGCGAGGAGACAGAAGCATGGCGACGGGCTTCGAGGCTTACAGGATGGAGGACCCCACGCTCCTGGCGAATGTGCGCGAGGCCCTGCTGCAATCCTACTTCGCGGACTTCGATGCGGGCTTCCTGAAGTCGCCGGCCGGCCAGTCGGACATCGCGGACCATGTGGATGGCCGCTACAACCGGTGCGTCGACCACGTACTGCCCTGGCTGGCGCGATACACGGAGCTGGGCAAGGCGAACGTCGTCGAGCTGGGCTGTGGCACGGGCTCCAGCACGGCGGCCTTTGCCCAGGTTGCCAGCCACGTCACGGGATATGACATCCACGCGCCCTCCGTGCGCGCTGCCCAAAGCCGCATGAAGGCCCTGGGATTGCGCAACGCCGACACGCGCGTCGTGGAGCCCGCGAAGTTGCTGGAACAGCTGAGGCAGGAGAACCCCGAGGGCGCCGACATCTTCGTGCTGTACGCGGTGCTCGAACATCAGACGCCCGCCGAGCGACTGGAGACGCTCCGCACCGGCTGGGACCTGCTGCGTCCCGGAGGACTGCTCGTCGTCGTGGATACACCCAACCGGCTCGTGTACTTCGACGCCCACACGTCCCTGATGCCGTTCTTCCACTTCCTGCCGCCTGAACTCGGGTGGCCGTATGCCTCACGTTCCCCCCGCGAGAACTTCCGAGATTCGATGGCCCAGGCGTCCGCTGAAGATGCCCCCATGCTGCTGACCCGATGGGGCATCGGCGTCAGCCACCATGAGCTCGAGCTGGCGCTGGGCGACATCGACCCCTTGTTGGTGGGGACGGGCTTCGAGCCGGAGGTGCTCGACATGTTCCCCGTCACACTCGACGAAGAGGTGCTGCGTCTATACGTGGAGAAGAGCGGCGCTCGCGTACCCAAGGCCCTCACCCGGAACACGCTGAACTTCGTTCTTCGCAAGGGTGACAACGCCGACCTCATCGCTCGCCGGCCTTCGCCGCCTCCGGTTCGACACCTCGTCAACGAGACGTCGAACCCGGTCCAGGCGCAGCGCCTCCACGAACTGGAACAGCGCATCCGGGAGCTGGAAGCGCACATCGCCACCCCACCCCTGCGACACCAGCTCGCCGATCAGCTCAACGGCGCCCTCAAACAGACGGCCCTTCACCGTCAGGCCCGGAAGCTCGTCGAATGGTCGGTGGGCCGCGTCAAGCGCGGCTCGCGCTGAGTCTTCGCCGCCCCAGGACTCCCAGCCGGGTGGCGCCGTGATACACGCGCCGCGCCGTCCGGTATCCCCACCGGAACTTTGTCCAGCGGACGAAGTCCGTGAAACGTAAAAACCGAGAAATCCAGAACCCAAGTCTCACCGCCTGTCGATGAAACACATACGGACAGAGTCCGAGCGACCGGGCGGGGTGAAGCAGACCCATTTTACAGGGCCGTCTCCCGCACCCGAGGATGGACGCATCCATGCGTCACATCCGCATTCCGAATCACGCGCCGGCGACTCACGCAGTCCCCGGTGTTTCACCTGTCTCACCTGCCGGCGCATGCATGTCTTCACGACGCACGTCGTGGTGCTGGGTGCTGCCGTTCCTCCTGATACTTTCCACCTCCGCGTGGGCGGACACAGGACAGCCCAGCATCGACTTGAATCAGGGCTGGCGATACCGCTGGGGAGACTCACCGCCAGGCCCCGCCGATGTACCAGCCTGGGCACTGGAGTCAGGGGATGAGCAGGCGTGGCAGCCCGTGGCGGCCCTTCGCGAGCCGCCGAGCCGGGGAGCGCACACCTTCCTCTGGCTGAGCATCCCCGTTCCCCAGGGGCAGTGGCTGGAGCCCGCGCTCTACCTGGGCACGGTGGCCAATGCCTTCGAGGTCTACGCCAACGGCCACCGCATCCATGCGAGCGGGCGGCTGAATCCCTCGGGCAAGGAGGAGACGGACAACCTCGCATGGCGGCTCGTCCCCCTGCCCCCCGCGGTGGAGGGCACGCGCCTGCTGCTGCGAATCCAGAGCAGCGGTCCCATCATCGGCGTGGGAGGCGCGGCTCGGGTGGGGGCACACCATCAGCTGCTCGCGACGGTGACGCGCACAGGGCTGGCACCCTTCGTCATGGGCATGTTGCTGCTCACCATCGCCAGTGCCGCCGCCTTGGGTGCCCTGGTACGGCGTCAGACGCAGATGCTGCTGCCGCTCATCATCTTCACGAGCGGCTCGGCGGCCCTGCTTCTGGGCACGAGCGGCCTGATTCCCGCGCTCTGGGGCGGCTATCTGTTGGGGAGCCAGCTCACGCTGGTGGGCTCGCACTGCATCCTGCCCGCGCTCGCCTGGTTCATCTCCGACAGCATCCTGGAGAACCGGATGCGCTGGTTCCACTGGAGTGCCTGGGCCGCGTGCGTGCCGGCCTCCGTTCAGGTCATCATCGTGATGGCCGACCTGGGCATGGCGCAGCGGAACCTTGGCCTCTTCGTCCTCTACTCGGTGCCTTGTCTGCTCGGGTGCGTCATCGTCGCGGGTATCGCGGCGTGGCGGGGCAACCCTGACGCGCGAATCTTCTCCATGGGCCTGGGCGTGTTCTTCGGTGTCGTCATCCACACCACGCTGCCGGTGTTCGGGCTGGCGGAGGCCACGGACTCGCTCATGCACTGGGGCTTCCTGGCGCTCGCGCTCTCATTGGTGGGCATCGTCGTGCGCCGCTCGGTGCTGGTGGTGCGCGCGCTCGCCTCGCACACGCACCAACTCGAGGAGCGTCGTCATGAAGTGAAGCGGCTCGCCCAGGACATGGGGAGCGGCGCTGGCGAGCTGGCCGCGGTGGCGCAACAACTGCGCACGTCCAGTGAGGTGCAGACGGCGGGGGTCAGCCGGCAGGCCGCGGCGCTCCGCGAGGCGGAGCAGACGGTCCAGGAAATCCGGCAGGGCTCCCTGGTGACGGCGGACAAGGCGCGGCGGCTCGCGGGCTCCATCGAAACCGCCGAGGAGGCGGGGCGCGATGGCGGCGCGGCCATCACTCGCACGCTGACCAACCTGGAAGCCATCCGCCAGGAGGTCTCCGAGATGTCGAGCCGCATCCTCGCGCTGGACGCACGCACCCGCGAAATCTCCAGCATCGTGGACACCGTGAAGGGGCTTGCGGACCAGTCCAACATGCTGGCCATCAACGCCGCCATCGAGGCCGCGCGCAGCGGGGAGCACGGCCGGGGCTTTGGCGTCGTGTCGCGAGAGGTCCGCAGCCTCGCAGACCAGTCCATCCTGGCGACCCATCGCATCCGCGAGGTGCTCGACGGTGTGAGTCTGAGCATGCGTGAGGCCGCGAAGATGAGTGAACAGGGAGAGCAACGCGTGAAGGCGAGCCTGGACGCGGTGCGCGTCTCCGGCACCCAGCTCCAGCGGCTCACGGGCATCATCGACGACACCGGCACCAGTGTGCGGCAGATTTCCGCGGCGGTGGCGCAGCAGGACGCGGGCACCTCCCAGATTGCCCAGGCCATTCAAGACCTGTCGGCCCAGATGCGGCATACGCTGCGCACCGTCGAGGAGACGCAGAAGGTGTCGGGTTCAGTGCAAGCGCTGGCGGAGAACATGGCGGGCACGGCCCGCATCGCGCTCCAGGCGGGAACGCTCGATGACTGAGCCGCGTCCCGTGACGCCCGCGCAATGACGGATGGGAGCGCATCGGTTGCAGGCCCGCGCAAAGGGTGCTCAGAAGCCAGCATGGCGCAGAACATCTACGACGACCCCGGCTTCTTCGAAGGCTACAGCCAGTTGCGGCGCTCGATGGAGGGGCTCGCGGGTGCACCGGAATGGCCCGCGCTGCGGGCGATGCTGCCCGAGCTGCGGGGCCTCCGGGTGATGGACCTCGGCTGCGGCTACGGCTGGTTCTGCCGGTGGGCCCAGGAACAAGGGGCACTGCAGGTTCACGGGCTCGACGTCTCGGCGCGGATGCTGGAACGGGCCCGGCAGCTGACGTCCACCCGCGACATCGTCTACACCCAGGCAGACCTGGAGACGGTGGAACTTCCTCAAGCCCGCTTCGACCTCGTCTACAGCTCCCTGGCCTTTCACTACATCGAAGACCTGCCGTGCCTGCTCGCGAAGGTGCACGCCACCCTGGTTCCGGGTGGCGCGCTGGTCTTCTCCACCGAGCATCCCATCTACATGGCCCCCACCCACCCGGGCTGGCGGGTGGATGAACAAGGCCAGAAGACATGGCCCCTCAATGGCTACCAGGCCGAGGGGCCCCGCACCACGGACTGGCTCGCCAAGGGCGTCATCAAGTACCACCGCACGCTGGGCACCTTGCTGAACGCCCTGATTCACACCGGGTTCAGTCTGCGCCAGGTCAACGAATGGGGTCCGACCGAGGCGCAGCTCTCCGCCCAGCCGGAACTGGCCGAGGAGCGGGAGCGCCCCATGATGTTGCTCGTGTCCGCGCGGCGTTAGACAAACGCGGCGGCGCAGCGGGAAGGCCCGGCGCCCGAGCCCCTGCCTGGCCCTCCCCGCGCATGAAGCGGCGCATCCCGGATGCTCCGGCTCCGGATTGCCGGGCATTGAAGCGTCCTTTGCACGGACGCGTGGAACCCTCCCAGTCAATGGCAGCCCTCCCGCCGTGTCCGCACCCTGGGCCTCGCGTCAAAGGGGAGGCAGCTCATGAAGGGTTGGCGGCTGGGTTGTGCAGCACTCGCGGCGTGGTGGTTGGTTGGGTGCATGGGAGGACCCGACGAGCAGGCAGACAGCTTCGCGGAGCAGGCGGAGTCTGAGTCTGTCGAACAGGAAAGCGTCGAAGCACAGTGGAAGCACGCGGAGAAGAAAGTCTATTCAGAGAACTTCGGGAAAGGTGCGGGCCCCGAGTGGAGCCACCGCACCGTGTCCCGGACGCCGAAGGGGGAGCGAAAGTTCCTGGGGCCCTTCAGCGAACAGGAAGTCACGCTCAACCTGTCCGGCCTGCCGGACCATGACGAGGTCGAGGTCCAGTTGGAGCTGTTCGTCCTCAAGTCGTGGGACGGTAACGACACGACGAAGGGGCCAGGCCGCTGGGTCGCGAGCGTGGACGACGGTCCCGTCCTGCTGGATGCCAGCTTCTCCAATCTCCAAGGCAGCCAACCGAGCCTCACGGGCGCATCGATGAAGGGCACGCTCGGGTACCGGGACGAGTCCGGCGATGGCAGCAAGGGGTACACCATCTACCCCCTGTCCTTCACCTTCAGGCACACCGGAGACCGGCTGACACTCCGCTTCGCCGACCCGCCTCGAGGGGAGGCCAACGAACAGTGGGGCCTGGATTCAGTGAAGGTGAAGGTCCGGAAGAAGAAGGGAGGCGACCTGCTGGTCAGCAACAACGTGAACAGCAGCGTGCTGCGCTACGACGGGAAGACGGGCGACTTCGTGGGCGTCTTCATCCCGCCTGGCGCCGGCGGGCTCAACAACCCGCAGGAGCTCGTCTACGGCCCTGACGGCAACCTCTACATCGCCAGCTTCGCCAGCAGGGAGGTGCTGCGCTTCAATGGGAAGACGGGCGCCTTCATCGACATCTTCGTTCCCGTGGGCAGTGGCGGGCTGGGCTTCCCCGGCGGCCTCATCTTCGGTCCTGATGGCAACCTGTATGTCGCCGACAGCTTTGGCGGCACCAACAGCGTGCTGCGCTACGACGGGACGACCGGCGCCTTCATCGACGTGTTCGCTTCGGGCGGCGGACTGCTCGTTCCCCAGAAGATGGCGTTCGACAAGAAGGGGAACCTGTTCGTCGTCAGCATCATCGGCAACAACGTGGTGCGCTACGACGAGAATGGCGCGCCCTTCCCCGCGGCCGGACAGCCCGGTGCCATCTTCATCCCGGACATCGACGCGGTGACGATTGCCATTGGCAAGGACCACAAGCTCTACGTTGGCACCACGGCCGGAGATGACGTCCTGCGCTTCAACGCCAAGACGGGCGCCTTCATCGACGTCTTCGTCGAGTCGGGGAGCGGTGGCCTGACTGACTTCGTGGACATGGAGTTCGGTCCCGACGGCAACCTGTACATCCCGGACTTCCTCCCGGCCACGGTGTTGCGCTTCAGCGGGAAGACAGGGAACTTCATTGACGTCTTCGTTCCCGCTGGAACGGGCGCCAACGCGGCCACCCTGACGTTCATGCCCTCGAAGCGAAACAAGCCGCACGGGCACGACGCGAACTGAGCGCCTCCGGCCCATGAAGCCCTAAGCAAGGCCTCGCCTCCGCTCCCGGATGAGCGCCACCAGCGCTCGAAGGCTGGCGGAGGCGAGCCGCCCCTTCAGACGAGGAGCTCCGACGCAGACGGGTGCGCCAGCGCCTCATGATTCCGAGGGGCCGTCTCGAAACGCCGTGGCATTCCGGACCGCCCCCTCCCGGGGCCGACGTCCCTCCCGCTCCGGGGCCCCGCTCCGAGGCGAACCTGGGTGAGCGCCGCTCGTGCCGGACACTTGCACGACGCCGCCGCGTCGGCGACGGCGCCGCCGCGGCGGAGGGCTTCCAGCGGCGCCTCCCAGTTCGCGCAGCACCCGAGCCCGGATCCCCCCTCCAGGCGGAGGTCCTGCATGAGCGCCTGCACCTGCCGGCCCCCGTGCGGGTGGCGAAGGGCCTCGCACAGCCGCTCGACGATGTCGATGCGCAGAACCACGCTCCCGAGCACCTCGTACCCATAGGCACGTGCGTCCCGGCGGTCCAACTCGGAGAGCTGAAGCACGGGCTCTTGTGGCACCCCGGTGGGACATGTCCGCTGGAGGAACAGCGACGTCAGCATGCAGCGCCGCTCCAGCGCATGCGGGCTGAGGGCCTCGGCGACGTAGACGAAGCGGTGTCCCTCGCAGACGCCTTGCTCCGTCAAGCGCGCGCGAGCCTCCTCATCCAACAGCCGCCACTGCTCATGCGCCTCGCCCTGCGTAATCACGCCCAGTCCTTCGGACAGGCGATACGCGAGCCCACGCGCCGCCGCGTTGCGCCCCGCTCCTGAGAAGGACTCGGCGGGAAAGCCGCCCATGGCCTCGGTGACGAGGTCCCGCGCCAGCGCGAGCAGGCGCCGCTCCAGCCGCTGCCGCGCGCCGCCCGTCCAGACCTCCGGCTCCGCCAGTGCCAGCAAAGGAGAGCGGCGGTCCGTCCCGCGAACGAGGCGTGCCAGGGGCTCGCCTTCAAAGGAGATGGTGCCAGTCGCATCCACCTGGAAGGCGTCATGGCTCGCGTCCACCACTCGCTGGACGAACTGCTCCTCCGTCATCGCGAAGCCCTCGGCGCCCGGCATCTCCTCCAGCATCTGCCCCAGCTTGGCGAAGGGACTGGCCGAACCGGACGGAGGACGCGCGGTGGCCTTCACAAAGCGGCGCGTGCTGCGCCTCGCGGCGCGCTGCACGAAGCGCTCGACGAGCCGTTCATGGAGCGCGTCCCCCAGCGCATCCTCGATGCCGCGCGTCCGCTCCTGCCAGTGCTCCGCCTCGTGCAGCCACCCCGGCCGATGACTGATGTACGTCCAGATGCGGATGGCCGCCAGCCGGTCCATCAGCGTGTGGATGTCTCCGGACACGTCGTCGAGCGGAGCCACCTGCTTGTTCAGCCAGCCGGCGTCCAGCTTCCCGTCCCCCGCGGTGAGTTGCAGGAACGTCTCACGTAACAACGCGACATGCTGGCCGAAGAGCCCCTTGCGGAAGTCGGGTATCTGGCAGACCTGCCACAGCAGCTCCACCATGGCCGGCCCGGTGGCCAGGTCTTGGATGGTTGGAACACGCGAGAGGTCCTTGAGCGCATCGAAGTCATCCGCGCGCTCCACCCGGATGAAGGCACTGTGGCCCGGCGCGCGCGCCAGTGAATCCAGCAGGGCCTCTGGACTCGAGAAGTCGAGCGCGGCATTGCGCCAGATGAGGCTCCGGACCGCCGGGAAGCGGTGCGTCTCGATGGCGGAGACCACCCGCGGCGGCAGCTCCGGCAACGTGTTCAGCGTGCCGAAACTCCCGTCGTTCAAGTGGCGGCCGGCGCGGCCAGCGATCTGCGCCAGCTCGTCCGGGTAGAGCTCGCGCTGGTCGGCGCCGTCGAACTTGGACAGCGCGGCGAAGGCCACGTGGTTGAGGTCCAGGTTCAGCCCCATGCCAATGGCATCCGTGGCCACCAGGTACTGCACCTCTCCGGATTGGTACATCGCCACCTGGGCGTTTCGCGTCCGGGGAGACAGCGCGCCCAGCACCACGGCCACGCCGCCCCGGAGGCGCCGCAGCGACTCGGCCAACTCGTAGACGCGGTCCGCGGAGAACGCGACCACCGCCGACCGCGGCGGGAGGCTCTTCAGGGAGCGATGCCCGGCATAACGAAGCTGTGACAGACGCGTGGCTCGCTTCACCGAGGCATGGGGGATGAGCGTCTGGACCATGGGACGCATCGTGTCCGCGCCCAGGAACCAGGTCTCCTTGCGTCCCCGCGCATGCAGCAGTCGATCCGTGAAGACGTGCCCGCGTTCACGGTGAGCAGCAAGCTGGATTTCATCCACCGCGAGGAAGTCGACGGACTTGTCGGTCGGCATCGCCTCGACGGTGCAAATCCAGTAGTCGGGGCGCGGGGGCACGCGCTTCTCCTCCCCCGTCATCAGCGCCACGCGGCCCTCCCCCACCCGAGCGGTCACCCGGTCATAGACTTCGCGGGCGAGCAGACGGAGCGGCAACCCCATGATGCCCGAACCGTGCTCGAGCATGCGCTCGATGGCCCGGTGGGTCTTCCCCGTGTTCGTAGGCCCCAGCTCCGCCACGACGACGGACGACCGGCTGGATGGGCTGGAGTTCATCCGCGGATTCTAACCTCGGACGGGCCCCTCCGCCCGGGTCCAGCGGCGGCGACCGCGAAGCCCACGCCAGCGTCCTGGCGCGGCGTGTAGTGGCTCAGTGGATGCGCAGGGCCAGCTTGCCCAGATGGTGCTTGCTCGCGGCTTCGAGCGCGCGGCCCGCGTCGTCTAGCCGGTACACCTGGAAGACCTCGACATGGAAGGGCCCTGCTTCAATGAGCCGGTTGAGGCGCGCGAGGACCTCAGCATTCGACTCGCCATTATAGGCCGTGAGCTTCACACCCTCGGGAGCCCGTGGTTCCGGCTCGACGCCATTCGGGTAGGCGATGTGGCCTCCCTTCTTCACGGCCTGTAGCGCCGGGGCCCTGCCTTCGCCGCCCGCGAGCACCAGCGCCGCGTCGAGTCCGTCCGGCGCGAATTCCCGAATCGCCTTCGCCACGTCATCACCACCCCGTCCGTCCACCGCCTTCTCCGCCCCCAGGCGCTTCACCAACTCCACGCCGTCCGAGCCCGAAGCCACCGCCAGGACCCGCGCTCCCAGTCGCCTGGCGAGTTGCACCGCCAGATGGCCCACACCGCCGCTCGCGCCGTACACCAGCAGCGTCATGCCCTGACGAACGTTCAGCGCGTCCTGCACGCCTTGGAGCGCCGTGATTCCATCCGCGGCCAGGACGCCCGCCTGTTCTGCGCTCAAGCCCTTCGGAACGAGCGCCGTGTTATCGGCCTTCACCACCGCGTACTCGGCGAAGAACCCGCCCTTGTCATTGAGGAAGCCGGAGCCGTACACCCGGTCGCCCACCTTGCGGGACGTGACGCCCTCGCCCACCGCCACGATGGTGCCGGCCCCGTCCGTTCCCAGCACATAGGGGAAGGATGACTTTCCAGGCTTGAGCAGCTCCATTTCCCCCTCGCGCTCCGCCGCGTCCCAGCTGCCGACGCCCGCTGTCTCCACCTGGATGAGCACCTCTCCCGCGCCCACGGCCGGAACGGCCACCGTCTTCACGCCAAGCACCTCCGGCCCACCGAAGCGGTCGATGGCTGCGGCCTTCATCTGCGACGGAATGGATGTCTTCATGGAGAGTCCTCGTGGGCGGGGAGCTCATGCCCCGACAGGGTTCTTCCGGAGCGTGGGCACGCCTCCCTCCGAATGCAGGGGACACCCACGGCGCCGCGAGCCAGGGGCCCCCCGCATGCCCGCCACCGTGGCGACCCTTCCGCTTCGCAAGGCCACGTCGCAGGCCAGCAAGCAACCGTGCGAGCGCGAAAAGCACGACCAGCCCCCTTCGTAACCGTGCACCGGTTGGTGCCTGCGTGAAGGGACCGCCGGGCAGCGGACGGCGGCCGGGACGGCGCTCGGCGGTGGTGGCCTCGGCCTGACGAACCGCCACTCGTGGCGGCGCTCGCCCCCAAGGCCGCGCGCATCACGGGGTTGGAAGCGCAGGTGGCCGTTCGACGTGACGCCTCGAGGGCACGTCCCGTGGCGGATGCGATGTCCACCACGGGACAACTGTTTCACTTGAAGATGACCGGCGGGCGAGTCTCTTCGACGCGCTACTCGACGAACGACTTCGTGCTGTAGAGCGAAGCATCCACCTTGCGCAGGACAGGCAGGTTCGTGCCCGGCTCGCGCTCGGCCTGACGGTCGATGTACGTCTGGAGGACGTCGGCATCGAGCACGCCGATGTCGGAGCGGCGCTCGGCCGGCACGTTGGCCAGCGTCACGTAGCCATCCCCCCCCGTGGCATTGAAGCTCAGCACGAACAGGCGATAGGTGGCGGTCGGCTGGAGCGCGTTCCACTGGCCCGTCGTCTGGTCCAACACCTCCAGGTTGCTGGCGCGCTGGCCGCGAGCCTGGGCGGCGTTGACGTCGAAGCGCAGGCCGCCGGTGTACGGATAGGGCCCCGTGGTGCCGCCCTCCCGGAACGTGGCGTGCAGCCCGTCCTCAATCATCGACTTCACCTCGGTGCCAGTGACGTCCAGCCGGAACAGCATGTTGCCAAAGGGCAGCACCTCGATGACGTCCGCCGCCGTCACCGGCCCCTGTAGCGGCCGACGCACGCCGCCCGCGCTCTGCAACGTGATGTCCGCGCCGCCGTAATCCGCGTTCGCCACCTCCAGGTAGGCCTGGGCCACCAGCTGCTGGATGTCGCCACCCCGGCTGTGGACCTCGCCCAGAGCGTTGCAGCTCACGCTGGAGCGGCCCGGCTCTGTGTTTCCCGGCACGCGGCGATTGCAAAGCTCGTCGTCCGCCGTGGCCACCACGGTCCGGCTGTACTCATCAACCCGGCCCTGGAACGGCGCCAGCACCTGCGCGGCGGCGGCATCCGGCTGCGTCACCCGCAGGAAGCCGCTGACGGCCACGCTGGCCAGCATCGCGGCGTTGTCGGATTCGGAGACGGGTGTCCCGTCCATGGAGAACTGATTGCCGATGAGGACGTGGGGCGTGCCGCCACAGGAGGTGACCACGCCCTCGGCGTCGAAGCGGAGGGTCATCTCTCCGACGACCTGCGAATACTGCCAGGCCTGCCCCAGGCACACGGTTTCGCCGTCGCGGTTGCGCAGCGACTCCGCGTAGGGCCCCGCGGGCGTTCCGACGTTGAAGGTCTCCATGGCGGCAGGCCCCAGCAGTGTGTGGGAGTCACCGCCGATGACCGCGTCCACGCCACTCAACTGCGGGATGATGGTCCGGTCGAGCTGGTACCCGATGTGGCTCATCAAGATGATCTTGTTGATGCCCTGGGCCCGCAGCGCATCGATGGCGCGCTGGGCGGCGGGCACCTCGGCCTCGAACGTGGTGTCCGCGTCCGGGCTGGAGGACTCCTTCGTCTTGCCCGCAATCGTCAGGCCGACGATGCCAATCTTCTGGCCACCCCGTTCGACGACGGTGAAGGGCTCCACGTAGCCGGCAGCCCTGGAGGTGTGCAGGGCGGAGCCCGCGCCGAACTGGACGTTGGCGCTGATGACGGGCGTCTGGCACTGGCCGGCATGCAGGCGGTCGATGAAGCGCTTCAGCTCGGTGTCGCCCTTGTCGAACTCGTGGTTGCCCAGGGTGAAGGCGTCGAAGCACACCGTGTTCATCATCGCGGCGTCGGCCTCGCCAATCTGGCCCGCGCGGTTGAAGTACAGCGTGCCGGTGAGGGCGTCACCCGCGTGGAGCTTGAGCACGTTCTCCTTTCCGGCCGCCAGCTCCTTCATCGCGGACGTGACACGCGCGAACCCCGAGGATTCAACCTCCGCGGCCACGGTGTCACCCGCGGCGTTCGTCACGTTCAGCTCCAGGCTGGAACCCGCCAGGTGCGAGTGGTGGTCGTTGATGTGGAGGATGGTCAGGTCCAGCGGCGCGGGCTGCTCGCCTGGGTCGACGGCATCGTCATCACCACACGCGGACAGCACGCTGGCCGCCATCCACGTCATCGTCAACCAGCGCGCCCGACTCGACGAACGCGCCCCCCTGCGCACTTCCTTCTCCGTCTTCAATCGCATGAACCGCTCCCAGGTGCCTTGCGGAAGGCGGCATGGTGTCGGGCGTGAATGACAGCCCGGTTACGCCTTCCTACCCGGCCGGTGACACTTTCATGGCGATTGTCCGCGGCCCAGGACCTGGCGCCTTCACCCCGCCAGCATTTCGCGGGCGACCATGTGCATCCCGAGGAGCATCAAGCTGACCAGGAAACACGCCCGGAACAGCACGGGTGAGAGCTTCTGGCGCAGCCACTGCCCCACCTGCATCCCGATGAGCGCCGGCAGCAACATCAGGAGGGACTGGCCCAGTTGCGTCCCCGCGCCAGCGGCGTTGACGTAGAGCCCCGCCGCCAGGGCCAGCGTGGATACCGTGAACGAGATACCCATGGCCTGAATCAGCTCCTCTCGCTCGAAGCCCAACGCTTGCAGATACGGCACCGCGGGGATGACGAAGACCCCCGTCGCCGCCGTCACGAAGCCGGTGAGCGCGCCCACCCAGGGCCCCAGGCGCGACTCTGCCACCGGGCCCACCGTGAGTCGGGCCCCGCTGAGTCCCCAGGCCGCATAGGCCACCAACGCCACGCCCAGGGACACCGTGGCCCACGCGCCCATGGGCGCGCCCAGCACCCACGCTCCGACGAGCGTGCCGGCGCAGACGCCCACCTGCATCGGCGCCAGTCGCCGCAACAGGGGGCCCAAGGTCGACCAGGGACGGAGTTGCCAGACATTGGTGACCAGGGAGGGCACGATGAGCAGGACCGCCGCTCGGGCGGGAGGCATCACCAGGGCCAGCAGCGCCATGGCGATGGTGGGCAGGCCCAGCCCCACCACGCCTTTGACCAGACCCGCGAGCACGAAGACGGCAACAGTCACCAGAAGGCTGTCGGACGATGGCATGAGGGAAGCTCCGGGCGGGTGAGGGACACGCGATGCATTGATTCTGGGTGCCGCCCTCCGGCCTGAAAATTCGGAACTGCCCGCTGCCGCCTCAGGCCCACCCTGAGGCAGCGTCCCGCCGCGAAGGTTCGGCGCGCTATCGTCGCCCCACATGCCAAAGACGACATCCTCCAAAGGTCCTCGCGGGGACATCGACGCCCGCGTGAAAGAAGCCCTGGCCGAGCTCGAACGCCTCGCCACCCCCGCCAGGCGGGACAGTCTCGCCCGGTACGCGATTCCCTCTGACCATGCCCTCGGCGTGTCGATGCGGGACGTCCAGAGGCTGGCCAGGTGCCTTGGCCGGGACCACGCGCTCGCCAAGGCCTTGTGGAAGACGGGGGTCTACGAGGCACGCATGCTCTGTGCCTATATCGGCGAGGCGGACCGCGTCACACTGGCGGAGATGGACCGGTGGTGCCGCGACTTCGACAACTGGGCCGTCTGCGACACGTTGTGCTTCGCCCTCTGGGACCATACTCCGCATGCATGGGCCATGGCGGACAAGTGGTCCAGCCACCGCGATGAGTTCGTCAAGCGCGCGGCCTTCGCGCTGCTCGCCGCGCTCGCGGTCCACGACAAGTCCGGCGAAGACGCGCCACACCTCGGTGGGCTGGTCCTCATCGAGCGCGAAGCCACCGACGCCCGCAACTTCGTCAAGAAGGGCGTGAACTGGGCCCTGCGCGCCGTTGGTAGCAGACGCGGTCCCGCGGCGCGCACGGCGGCGCGCGCGCTGGCGACCCGGCTTTCAACCAGCGAAGACGCCACCGCGCGCTGGATTGGCAAGGATGCGCTGCGCGCGTTCGCCAAGCTGGATGCGAAGCCGCCCAAGCCCGCCGCCAAGGCGCCCCGTCGGAAGGCCGCGACGCGGCCCCGCAGCGCTAGCGCGGCGCCCCACCAGGGAAGCAGCCCAGGTCCGGAGGAATATCGAGATATGTACGTTCGTACATATCGCCAGCGGCACCTCGGGGCCTCATGCCTCATGCCCGCCTTCCCCCGGAGACCCACGTGGCCCCCGTAGACATGACCCCGAGCGAAGGGACCGCATCATCGACGCCGCGCTCGCGGTCATCGCCGAAGGGGCGTGGCGGGCACGTCGCACCGCCGGGTCGCCGAGCGCGCGGGCGTGCCCCTGGGCTCGATGACCTACCACTTCACCAGCATGGACGAGCTGCTGCACGAAGCGTTCAGCCGCTTCGCCCAGCGCATCAGCGAACGGTTCGCCGAGCGGCTCGCCGCGGCCACCGACCTCGACTCGCTGGTCTCCGCCATCGTCCACATCGTGCACGACGACCTCGCGGCGGGGCAGGACGAGCTCGTGCTCACGCTCGAGCTCTACACGCTCGCCGCGCGCCAACGCGCCTTCCGGCAAATCACCCACGACTGGATGCGCCGCAGCCGCGCCGTGCTGGAGCGGTTCGTCGACGCCAGGATGGCGCACCAACTCGACGCCTTGATTGAGGGGCTGTTCATCCACGTCAGCCTCGACCCCGCCCCACGCAGCCGCGACCTGACTCGGGACGCCGTGCGCCGCCTTCTCTCGCTCGCCCCCTGACCTGCCATGCCATCCACCACCTCTCGACTGGCTCCCCGCGAGTACCGGGCGGCCCGCGCGGCCGTCGCGGCGCTGTTCCTCACCAACGGCGCCATCCTCGCCAACCTCCTGCCGCGCTATCCGCAGATCAAAGCCGACCTGGGCCTCAGCAACGCTCAATACGGGCTGGCGGTCGCCGCGTTCCCCAGTGGCGCGATGGTGGCGGGGCTCGCCGCCGGAGCGCTCATCCGCCGCTTCCGCTCCTCGCGGGTCGCCGTCGCCGGCACGCTGCTGACGAGCCTGGGCGTGCTGGTCGCGGGCCTCGCGTCATCATGGTGGGTGCTCGCCGTTTCGCTCTTCTTCGCGGGCGGCATGGACGCCATCACCGACGTGGCGCAGAACTCCCACGGGCTGCGGGTGCAGCGGCTCTACGGCCGGTCCATCCTCAACTCCTTTCACGCGGTGTGGAGCATCGGCGCGGTGGTCGGCGGGCTCATGGGCGGGCTCGCCGCGGGACTGAACGTGCACCGGGGCCTGCATCTGGGATTCTCCGCCCTGCTCTTCGCCGGGGTGTCCCTGATGGCGCTGCGCTACACGATTCCCGGCCCCGAGCCCGTCGTCACCGTCGAGCCAGAGGCCGCCGCGGCGCACCAGGGCAGCGCTCCCGCGCGGCGTCAGCGGACGGGGCGCGGACGCATCTGGCTGATATTTGCCGCGCTGGTCTTGATTGCCGTCGGCGGCATCCTCGTCGAGGACGCGGGCATGACGTGGGCAGCCGTCTACCTTTCCGGAACACTCGGCGCCACGGCCGCCGTCGCTTCGTTCGGGTTCGTCGCCCTCGTGGGCGCGCAGTTCGTGGGCCGGCTGCTGGGCGATGGAATGGTGGACCGGTTCGGCCAGCGCGCGGTCGCTCGGGCGGGCGGCGCCACCACGGCGCTGGGAATGAGCGCTGCGTTGTTGTTTCCCTCCATCCCCGCAACCATTGCGGGCTTCGCGCTCGCGGGATTCGGCGTCGCCACGCTGGTTCCCGCCACCATGCACGCCGCTGATGAACTGCCCGGCCTGAGCGCGGGAACGGGGCTCACCATCGTCAGTTGGCTGATGCGCCTGGGGTTCCTCGCGTCGCCCCCGCTCGTCGGGCTCGTCGCCGATAACGTGGGATTGCGCGTGGGTTTGCTCGGAGTACCGCTCGCGGGGACCCTCGTCGTGCTGCTCTCCGGAGTCCTGGCCACCGTCCGCGCCCCCGCCACCGCGCCGGGTGGCCAAGGCCCCTCCCTCCCGCAGCCCCATTGATGTGAGAGGCCAGCCTCGCATCCTGGCCCGTTTTCCAGCGGGCGCCGTCTCGTCGAGGGCGGCGGATGGCTCCGCCCCGCTTCATGGTCGCATCCAGAGTGGGAAGACTCAGGGCCCATGCAGCGGGGCTCCCGCTGACGGTGCTCCCGCTCAGGCAGGACGTTCGATGCGTCCATCCCCGTGCCGGGCGAAGCGCCCTTCCTCTGGCGGATGGACCGGGCCATTGGCCGGCCAGGGCCAGCCCCCGAAGCCCGTGCGCTGGTAGTCCGCGAAGGCCTCCTGAATCTCCTGCCGTGAGTTCATCACGAACGGGCCGTACTGCACGACGGGCTCTCCAATCGGACGGCCCTGCAACATCAACAACTCCGCCTCGTCCGCGCCGTTCTCCAGCTCCACCGCGACGTCCGCCCGCAGCTCGATGCTGTGTGACGGCGGAATGGCACGCCCCGCCACGCGCAGGCTGGAGCCGAGGAAGAAGTAGAGCATCCGGTTGCTGCCACGGGCCGCCGCCGGCAGCGTCCACCGCGCGCCCGGGGCCAGCTTGAGCGTCCAGATGGCCACGTCCGCTTCTGCCTGCGCGGCCCACGACTTGGGCGGCGGCGGTGGCGCCTTCACGTCTCCCAGGCTTCCGGCCACCACCGTGACTTCCGTGGCGCGCCCTTCCGCGTCCCGGGCGACGTGCCGAGGGATGGCGTGGTTCCACATCATGGAGAAGTGCGGCTCCACGAGCTTGTTCGCCCGCGGCAGGTTGAGCCAGATTTGAAACAGCTCCACCGGGTTGGGTTGGTCGCGCTGGAGCAGCGGGAACATCTCCGAATGATTGATGCCCGCGCCCGCGGTGAGCCACTGCACATCCCCACCGCCGAAGCGCGCCGCCGCCCCCAGGGAATCCGCGTGGTCGAGCAGCCCGCGACGCACCACCGTGACTGTCTCGAACCCCCGGTGCGGGTGCTGGGGAAAACCGGGCACCACGGTGCCGTGATACATGTTCCAGCCGTCCCGCCCATCGAAGTCCTGGCCCAGGTTGCGGCCCGCCAGCGAGGCGGACGGACCGAGGCGCTCGTTCCCCATGGGGTACTTGTCGTCGTGGTGGACGCAAAAAAGAAACGGATCCGGGGTCCGCCACGGCATCCCGAGCGGCTCCACACGAAGGACGGCTTCTGGCTGCTGACTCATCTCCTACGCCTCATCCCTTCCAGAGCCCCATGAAAATTCCCTGAGCCGGGGCTCCCTCCGGTGAGCGTAACAACGGGCCCTCCGCGCCGCTTGCCCCGTAGGGCCTCCGCCCGGATGCCGGGCCGCCCGCGGCCCCCACAGCGGGCGCGGCGAGTGGGGCACGTCACCTGCCCCACCGTCCCACGAACCTCAGGCCCACAGCTCCTGAGCGAGCGTGTCCACCATCGCCACGGCGACCTCGGGCGGGGGCAGCCCGACCTCGGACACGAGCACGGGATTCACTGGCACGCAGGCTTCCTCACGCAGGGCCGCCGCGGCCCGCTGCTTCGCCAGCCGGAGCACCTCGCGCTCCTCCTCCGACAGCCGCGCCTGCGCCCAGGCATCAATCTTCCACGAGAGCTCCGCGTGCCGCGTCTCGTCCTCCGCGATGCGGGCCATGGAGGTGCGCACCTCGGCGTCCTGGGCATGGAGCGACTGGTGCCGCGCCACCAACGCGCCGAACGTCTCCCGCACACAGCCCTCCACCGCGTTGTCCAGGGCCACCGCGAACAGGGAACGGGGCGCCGCCGCGTCCACCCGGGGCGCCTGGGGCGTCGCGCCGTGTCGTCCCGCCAGGCGGGCGCTGACCTCCGTGTGCATGACCTCCTCCAGGGCACTCATCAGCGCCGCGTCCTGCAACGCGAGGTCCGCGCCATGCGCGGCCAGTTCCTCCCGCAGCAGCAGGAAGGCCTGGATGGACGCGGCCTCCAGGTGGGCAATGGCGGCGAAGTGCTGTCCCAGCACATCGTCACACGCCACCGCGCCTTGTGAGCGCAGTCCTTCGGGCCTGCGCCCCACGGAACAGTTGTCCGTGCCCCGCGCCAACACCTTGCGCTCCTCCTCCACCACCTCGCCCGTTGACGACACGCGCAGGGCATACTGCGTCAACTCCGTCCCCTTGCCACACGCCATGCCCTTGGTGCCGACAACGCCGAACGCACCGTCGCCCAACTCCTTCACCGCCCCATACTTGAGCCCGCCACAGCGCACTTCGTAGCCCGCGGCAAAGGCAGTCAGCGCGGCCTCCTGCGCCGTATCAATCGGCCCCAGGAACGACTTCAGGGCCTCCAGCGAGGAGATGGCAGACACCACGTCGCCCCGGGTCGTCGCGAGGAAATAGTCGGTGCAGATGAAGCCGCAGGCGTCGCGGAACCCACGGGCAGGCGCCAACGCCTCGAGCTCTGACAGGCATGTCTGGGGCTGGGTCGCCGTCGCGCAAGGTGTTCCCGCGGAGGAGGCAGGGCTCGTTGGCGCGGGCTCGCCCGCCGCATGGAAGCTCCGCAGTTGCACGAAGTCCGGCGCGGCCACAGGTGACAAGCCTGTCATGGCCAGCTCGCCATTGTCGCAAGCCGGTGGCGAATAACCCGTCAGGTCCACCTCACCATCACATCCGGCCAGCGTCAGGGGAGACAGAAGCGAGGCGCGAAGGGCCCGGGAGAAGAGCAGACGCAAGCGATTCGAATCCATGGGTGCAAAGCCTCCTGCGGTTGGGAGCCCGCACTTCAGCAATGAAGATGCCAACGCCCGCACGCCAGGGAGCGCCCGACCGGTGTCGCGAAATGCCGACGTTTCCTACCTGCCCTGCTCAGAAACCTGAGGGGTGGTTCCTCATCTGACGCCCTGCCTGTCATTCCGGCCCGGCTTGCCTGGGTCATCCCGTCCCGGGCGGGCCGCGTCTTGTCAAGCCATCGACAGCCCCTTGCATGACAACCGACAGGCGAGGGAGCCTCCTGTCAAGCTCGGGGCCTACCACTGGGGGGTGAGGGACAGCCTTTCAGTCGGAGCCTATTGAATGGCCTGACACAGAAACGGACCCGCAGGGTTGCCTGACCAGGCAGGAAGGAAGCTCGCGTCGATGAACCTCTCCTCCCATGAATTCTTGCTCCGGGACAAAGTCATCGCGGCACTCAACAGCACCTTGTCCCTCCCCCAAGCGCTCGAATCCGCCCGGGAGCCCCTGCTGGAGCTGACACCCGCCGACTACGTGGGCCTGTGCCTCATCAACCTGGGCCCCATCGTCGAGTTCCAATGGCTGGTCCCCGGCTACCGGCTGGCCCTCCTGGATGAGTATTCCAAGTGGGTCGATTCCGACTTCGTGCGGGCCCCCATCTTCGCCCAGCCGAATGTGGTCCTCCGGGACTCGGAGATGATTACCCGCAAGGAATTGGAGCGCAGCGCGCTCTACCAGCGCAGCAAGGAGTTGGACTTGAGCCTGGAGCACGTCATGGCGGTGCTCCTGCCCGTCCATCCTCAACTCCTGGGAGCCTTCACGCTCTACCGGGACCGCCGGCTGGCTTTCTCGGAGAGGGACGCCGCCTTCCTGACGAGCCTCACGCCCCACCTGCTGAACGCGGTGCGCAACTGCCGCGACATGCAGACGGCCTCGACGGGCTCCCGGCTCCTGGAGGAGCTCTACAGCCGGCCGGACGCCGCCTACGTCGTGGTGGCGCCGCCCTCGCACGAGGTGCTGCGCTCACGCCGGGCCGCCACGCTGCTGGAGCGGTGGTTCAAGCCCTCGGACCTTCATTCCTCGGGGATTCCGCTCGTCCTCATGGAGCGGCTGGAAGCCCTGACGCGGATGACGCCAGACGCGCAGCTCCAAAACAATCTCTGGGTCTCCCTCCACGGGGAGTCGTACCGCGTGGTGCGGTTCGTCGAGCTTCCCGAAACCGAAGGCCCGCGACAGTGGGCCCTGATTCTGAACGAGATTCCCTTGTCGATTCCGCTCCCCGAAACCATGCGCATGCAGCTCACGGCCCGGCAGGTCGACATCGCCCGGGGCATGCTCCACAACTGGTCCAACGAGCAGATTGCCAGCGAGCTGGGCCTCTCCGAGGACACCGTGAAGACGCACGTGCGCGACATCTTCCGCCGCCTGAAGGTCGACAGCCGGACGGACTTCCTCTACCAGGCGGCGCACCTCAACAAGCCCGTCTGAGGCGGCGCTTCAGAAGCGCGGCAGTTCCAGCAGGTTGTCCGTGAGGATGCCATTGGCCTTCGTCCGCAGGTACGGAGGCCGGGCGTCGATGACCTCGACCTTCACGTCTCGGGGCCACGTCTGCACCCGGGCATCGCCCCCCGCCTTGAGCCATTGGACCAGCTCCAAGCGGCTGCCCTCACCCACCTCGTTGCCCTCCTTCCAGCGAAGGCGGGCAATGTGCTCGTGAAGCGCGCCTCCCTCGAGACGGATCTGGGTGATGTAGCGCATGAAGACGCCTCCCACTTCGCGGACGACGATTCGCAGGGGAGGATCGCCTTCAGGCGCGGGACTGTCTCTACCACCGGGGAGGTATGCGGCCCTCAGCGCTCGCGGAAGATGCCCGGGTAGATGCACCGCGTGGCGCGGGCGGAGAAAATCACCGCCGCCTGGTCCTCGGGGTCCGTCAGCGTCCGCAACACCGCTTCCATCTCCGCCACATGGTCCCCGTCCAGCGCGCCGTGGCTGCGCAGGAAGGTGACGGACTTGCGGATGTTCGGAATCGCGTCGGCCGCAATCAGACGGTCCACGACACCCGTCGCTCGCGTCTGGGACAGGTACTCCAGCACGTACGCGGTCCCCAGCACCGCTGTCGGCACGCCGGACCGGGAGGTGAAGAAGTTCCAGCCGGTGTAGGCATCCACCGCGGGAGTCCGCGCCGCGGTCTCCACGCGCACCTCCGGGCACCCCAGGTTCTTCAGGTCCGACAGCAGCCACTTCTCGTGACCGCGTTCCTCTCCGGCCTTCTGCACCAGCAGCTCCGCCAGGTGTGGGTGCCGGCCCTGGCGCGCGAGCCGGTGGCCTGCCTCCGCCAGCATCGGCGTGCTCCAGCGCGCATAGTGGTAGGTCTGAATCAGGTAGTGGATATAGCCCTCGGTGTCGATGGTGCCGTCGAAGAGGCGACGGGCGTCGGGCTGCGCGTCCAGCGCGGCCACCAGCCCGCGGGCCTCCTGCGCCAGCACCGCTACCCAGTCCACCTGCGTCGGGTTCTGCACTTGCGTGTTCACGGACGTCTCCTGTCTCCGGGCCGTTTCCGGTCCCCGGCTGCTGCGCGTTGAAGGTGAAGGGAAGGAAGGAGCGCCAGCGGCCTAGGCGGCGCGGCGAAGGGGGTGCTGCGCCAGCGCGTTGAAGCGCGCCAGGGTGCTGGCGGGAATCTCATCCAGCGCGGCGATGAGCGGCAGGGTGAAGCGGCGGAAGCTGGCGTCGTAGAGGGCTCGGAGATGAAGCGCGCCCCCATCTTCCGGGCGAAGAGCGTGGGCGCCCTCGGCACGCGCAGGCCGTCCAGCAGGCCCTGCTCCGCGCGCAGCCGCTCCATGGGCGTGTAGTAGGGATTGCTGGGGATGGCGGGTGCATCCACCGGCTCCGGCACGTCCACGCGCCAGCGCTGGCTCATCCAGCCCCGGTAGGCGGCCACCTGACAGGACAGCATCGCGTCCTCGCGCGAATCCGTGTCCAGGTTCGCGGACGCAATCCAGTGCGTCACGCCGCGCCGCCGGCTCTCCTCGTAGATGCCCGCGTGCAGCCGGGTGACGGCCTCGGAGTGGCGCCAGCCGTCGAGCACGCAGAAGCGCGACGTCTCCGCGAGGACCATGCCCGGGCGGACCACGTCGGACAGGTCCAGCTTCTGCTCCAGCTCCAGCCCCAGCCGTCCGCCGATGGCCTCCGCCACCTCCGGGTTGGGCAGCAGCAGCCGCAACGTGGCCACCGGGGCCGCGTCCGCATAGACGACCAGGTGCACGGTGGTGTCCAGCGTGTCGAAACAGCTCACCTCGCGACGCGACGGCGGCATCCACCCCGTCATCAACCCCAGCTCTCCGCCGAAGACGGCCCAGCGGACGCGGACCGCGTCGTCGAGCTCGCGCTGGGTGGTGGCAACACGACAATGCATGGACGTCATGGGTTTCTCCGGGAAGCGAAGCGGGTCCGGCGTCGCGCCGTCCTCGCCCTTTCATTCGCCGCCCAAGCCCCGAGTGCGCGCGGGCCCTGCTCTTTTTGCTCCCCGCGAATCCAGGGCCCGCGGGGTACGACGGGGAGCGTGTCCCAGGACACCGTCTGGGGTGGACACCGCGAAGAAGCGCTGCGCCAACCTGGAGAATCTGGCGTAAGAAGCCGCGCATGGCGCGGACCCTCGATGGAACCGAAATCAGCCGGGTGATGCGGGCGGAGATGGCCCAGGACGTCGCGGCGCTCCAGGCCGCCGGCGTGACACCCGGGCTCTCCGTGGTGCTGGTGGGCAACAATCCAGCGAGCCAGGCGTACGTCGCGAGCAAGACGCGGGCGTGCGAGGCCCTGGGGATGCGCGGCCAGACGCTGACGCTTCCCGAGGACGTGTCGAAGGAGGCGCTGTTCGCCGTCATCGACCGGCTGAACGCCGACGCGTCCGTGCACGGCATCCTGGTGCAACTGCCGCTGCCTGCCCACCTGCCCTACAAGGCCGTCCTGGAGCACATTCACCCGGCGAAGGACGTGGATGGCTTTCACCCGGTGAACGCCGGGCTCGCCTTCGTCGGAGACCCCCGGGCCTTCGTGCCCTGCACCCCCGCCGGCATCATGGAGATGCTCCGGCGCGAGGACATCCCCACCCGGGGCAAGCACGTGGTCATCGTGGGCCGCAGCCTCATCGTCAGCAAGCCGCTGGCGTCGCTGCTGATGGCGCCGGGCCCCGACGCCACCGTCACCATCACCCACCGCCACACGCCGGACCTCGCGTCATTCACGCGGCAGGCGGACATCCTCATCGTCGCGGTGGGCAAGCAGAACCTCATCACCGCGGACATGGTGAAGCCGGGCGTCGTCGTCATCGACGTAGGGCAGAACCGCGTGTCCGACGCGAGCTCGCCACGCGGCTACCGCATGGTGGGGGACGTGGACTTCGATGCCATCCAGCCCATTGCCAGCGCCATCACCCCGGTGCCCGGCGGCGTGGGGCCGATGACCATCACCATGCTGCTGGCGAACACGCTCCAGGCCGCGCGGCAGACCCAGGTCCGGTGAGCCCGCCAGCGGCCCGGGGCTGGACGTACACCGCAGACGTAGCGCGCCGCGTGGCACCGTGCCGGCACGGTGCTCGATGCCCGCGCTGACGTCCCCTGGACGCCCGGGTGCCCTGCGTCCCCAGCGCATGCGTGTCCGTCTTGCGATATCCACTGAGCCCATGAGGAACGCCCTTCATGCGGTGCGTGGCATCGGCGCGGCCCTGGCGCGGGGACTGTTGGTCGCCTGGTTGGGAGTCGGACTGCTGGTGAGTGGGTGCAAGTCAGCCTCGCACACCCCGCCGCTCGCGCCTGACGCGGGTGCACTGGCGTGGGTGCGCGTTCCCGCCTCCGATGCACGCGTGCAGTACCTCGGCCGGACGTACCGTTCGGACACCGGCGTCGTCTTCTCCCACCCCGGAGTGACGATCCGAGCCCGCTTCTGGGGAGACGCCGTTCGGATGGAGCTCCACGACGCGGGCCAGGGTGGCGAGGTGGGGACCACCTACTTCGATGTCGTGATTGACGGGGCGCCCGCGCGACAGCTCGCGGTGAGCCGCCATCAGTCCAGCTACCTGCTCGCCACCGGCCTGGAAGTGGGGCTGCACACGCTGGAACTCATCAAGCGCACCGAGTCCCTGGTCGGCCACAGCGAACTCGTGGCGCTGGAGGTCCATGGCGAGCTCCGGGAGCCGCCCGCCCGCTCGGGACTCCGGATGGAGTTCGTTGGGGACTCCGTCACCTGTGGCTACGGCAGCGACGTCGCCCTCATCCCGGACTCGCCCTCCTGGACCGCGCCCACCTTCACGTCGAAGAACCAGAATCCCCGGCGCACCTATGCCTGGCTCACGGCGGGGTACCTGGGCGCGGAGGCGGTGCTCATCTGCTATTCGGGCCACGGGGTGTACCGCAACCTGGACATGTCCACGTCCGGCCTGGTGCCCGCGCTCTACGAGCTCGCGGTCCCCGGCCACGGCGTCGCCTGGGACTTCTCTGGCCCGTCGCCCGATGTGATTGTCGTCAACGCGGGGACCAACGACACGTTCGCCGGCAGCGGCACCGACGCCTACCTTCCGGACGAAGCGGCCTTCAAATCCGCCTACCGCGCGTTCCTCACGCGGCTGCGGACGCTCCACCCGCGCGCCCATCTCGTCTGCACGTTGGGGAGCATGTCGGACGGCCACAAGCAGCTCGAGCAGAACGGCACGACGACTTCGGTCCATGTCGGTGACTGGCTCACCGAGCTTGTAGCAGAGCGACAGCAACAGGGAGACGCCCGCGTCTACCGGCACGTGATGGCCGTGCAGAATCCCAACGTGGACGGCGTTGGCGAGGACTGGCACCCGTCGGCGGCCACACACCAGAAGATGGCGGAGGCGCTGACCGGGTTCATCCGGGACGTCGTGCGGCCCTGAGCGGCTTCGTGCGCCGTGAGCCGCCACGCATGTGCGTCTCATAGCGCCGCCATACGCAGGAACAGGCACCTTGGCGCATGACGCGAAGAGGTGCCTCCGGCAACGTCGCTCGTTTATCATCGGGCCATGCCCACCCATGAGACGAAGGCCACCGCCATCAGCGGGAAGGAAACGACTGTTCCGTTGCTTCCCTGCGTCTCGGCTGACGAAACATTGGCGTTCTACCAGGCGCTCGGCTTCACCGTGACGTACCAGATGACCAAGCCGTACCTGTACCTGGCGTTGCGCTGGAGTGACATCGAGCTGCACTTCGGCAAGGGCGCCAAGAGCCTGGACCCGAGCGAAGAGAACTCGGGTGGCTGCCTGGTCATGGTGGATTCGGTGGAGCCCTACCACCGGGCCTTCACGGACGCGCTGCGCGCGAAGTACGGCAAGGTGCTGGCCACGGGCAGGCCTCGCATCACCCGGTTCCGGCCCGGCCAGAGCCGCTTCTCACTGATTGACCCCGCCGGCAACAACATCATCTTCATCCAGCGCGATGAGCCGGAGGACCTGGAGTACGGCGGCTCCGAGAAGCTCACGGGACTGGCGAAGGCCATCGACAACGCGCGCATCCTGCGTGAGTTCAAGAATGACGACAAAGCCGCTGCGCGGGCGCTCGACATCGGACTCGCCAGGTATGAGGCGGAGGCGCCCGTGGTGGACCGGGTTCGTGCCCTGGCCGCCCGGATGGAGCTGGCGATTGCCCTGGGGGATGCCACGACGGGACGTGCCTTGAAGCAGCAACTGCAGGCCTTGCCCCTTCCCGAGGAGGCACGGAGCCAGTTGTCCGACGAGCTGAAGGCCGCGGAGCGCCTGGAGGACTGGCTCGCCCGAACCAGGCCCGACCCGGCGCCGTCCCAACGCACGGGCTCCCCGCGGCGACGGCGCTAGCGTTGGAAGCCGCGCACAAGTCCCTCTCGCGTTTCCTCACTCAGCGTCGATGCCAGCGTCGGGATTCCCCGAGCCGCCCCGGCCTTCCTTGAACCCCTGGGTCGCCTCCCGGGCCGCGCCATGGGCTTCCTTCGCAGCCTTCCGGGCGCCTTCCTGAACCTCCTTCGTCGCCTCCCCCACTTCACGGCCCACCTGCCGCGAGTTCTCCCGCGCGGACTGCTCATTGCACCCGGTGAACGCCGCGAGCGACGCCCCCAGGCCCACCAGCGTGAGCCACTTCCAACCCTTGCCTTGCATTGCACGCCTCCTTGGCTCTTGGTGCGTTCGCACCTTCCGCAGGCGAAGGTAGTCACGCCCCCGCGGTGCGGCTGCCCGGGGGGCGAGCGCTCCCCTGGTGCGCCCAGGCAATGGCATCCACGCCAGCATGTGCGGGAGAGAACTGTCGGCGCGTCTTCTGGCTGGAAGCAGACAATCGACGGTGCCTAGGCTCCGTGCATGGACCTCATCGTCGAGAACGGCCTCGTATTCGATGGTCTGGGCAATCCCCCGCGCAAGCTCCATGTGGGTATCCGGGGAAACACTGTCACCACGCTTTCGGAAGCACCGATTCCGCGCGCCCCGCATACGCGCGTCATCGACGCCACCGGCCATTGGGTGACACCGGGATTCATCGACTGCCACACGCACTACGACGCGGAGGTGGAGCTGGCGCCCTCGCTGTCGGAGTCCGTGCGACACGGCGTCACCACGGTGTTGATGGGGAGCTGCTCGCTCAGCCTCGCGCTGGGCACGCCCGAGGACCTGGCGGACATGTTCTGCCGCGTGGAGGCCATTCCCTACGACACCGTCCGGTCGCTGCTGGAGGAGCGCAAGACGTGGAACACGCTCGGCGACTACCTGGCGCACCTGGAGCAATTGCCGCTGGGCCCCCATGTCGCGTCCTTCCTGGGACACTCCGCGCTGCGAGCCCACACCATGGGCCTGCACCGCAGCCTGGAGCCCGGCCTGCGCCCACGGGAGGACGAGCTGCGCGCCATGGAGTCCCTGGTGCGCGAGGGGCTCGAGCTCGGCTACGTGGGCCTGTCCATCATGACGCTCAAGTGGGACAAGATGGGCGGCTCGCGCGACATCCGCAGCCGCCCCCTGCCGTCCACCTACGCCCGCTGGAGCGAATACCGCCGCCTGACGCGGCTGCTCCGCGAACGAGGCCGTGTCTTCCAGGGCGTGCCCAACATCAGCACCAAGGTGAACGTGGTGCTGTTCTTCCTGGAGAGCATCGGGTTGTTCCGCCCGAGCCTCAAGACGACCGTCATCTCGATGATGGACACGCGCGCCAACCGGGGCATCCACCGCCTCATCGGCGTGCTGTCCCAGGTGGCCAACCGGCTGCTGGGGGCGGACTTCCGGTGGCAGGCCCTGCCCGAAATCTTCGACCTCTGGGCGGACGGCATCGACCTGGTCGTCTTCGAGGAGTTCGGCGCGGGCGCCGCCGCCCTCCACCTCCAGGACGCCGCCTCACGCGCGGGGCTGCTGCGAACGCCGGAGTACCGCAGCCGCTTCCGCCGCGAGTGGACGAACCGCTTCCTGCCGCGGGCCTTCCACCGGGACTTCAACGAGTCGCGCATCCTCCAGTGCCCCGACGCCAGCGTGGTGGGCAAGTCCTTCACCCAGGTGGCGAAGGAGCAGGGGCGTGACGCGGTGGACGTCTTCCTGGACCTCATCTCCACCCACGGAGACGCCCTGCGCTGGTACACGGTGATGGCCAACGACCGGCGCGAGGAGCTGGAGCGCATCTGCCGGCATCCGGACATCCTCATGGGCTTCTCGGACGCCGGGGCGCACCTGCGCAACATGGCGCACTACAACTTCCCCCTGCGGCTGCTGCGGCTGGTGCGCGAGGCGGAGAAGCGCGGCGAGCCCTTCATGAGCGTGGAGCGCGCCGTCCACCGGCTGACCGGGGAGCTGGCCGGGTGGTTCGGCCTGGATGCGGGCGTGCTCGCGGAGGGCCGCCGCGCGGACCTGGTGGTCATCCAGCCCGAAGGCCTGGACGCGAAGCTCGACCAGGTGGCCGAGGCGCCCATGGAGAACTTCGGGGGCTTCGTCCGCCTGGTCAACCGCAACGACGCCGCGGTGAAGGCGGTGCTCATCTCCGGGCGCGAAGCGGTGAATGAAGCCGGCGTGTCTCCGGCCCTGGGCCGCGAGCGCGGCTTCGGCGGCGTGCTGCGTGCCCGGGCTTGAGGCTCGGAGCACGCCGGACCTGGAATCAAGGCGTGGTGGCCCGCTGCTGCGCCAGCATCCAATCCCTCCCAAGCTGCCGATGCCCCTGGTGAGTTCGGCGCGCTTCGCGACATACCCTCATCTTCCGTCGCCTCTGGCGATGAAACATCGGCGAACCGGGCCCCAGGGCCACGGAACTTCACGGTGAAAAGTCCAGCGTCGCCCGGACCGCATCGTGGTCCGAGCCTCCCGCGCGCAGCACCTTCGCACCGGTCAGGCGAAGTTCGCGGCCAAGGACATGGTCGATTTCGACGACGCTCGGGAGGACGGAGGCAGAACCAGGCCATGTGGCACCACAGGCGGCATTCGGTCCGTCACAAGCGTGCTGGAAATCCGCGGAGGCGAAGGCCTTCATGGCCTCGCCTGAGCGGCCTTCATTCATGTCCCCCAGCACCAGGACCGGTCCTCGCCATCGCGCATAACGCCGCACCAGCGCCTCCGCCTGACGATGCCGAAGCACCGCGTTCTTCTCCATGGAAGTGAGCAGGTCATCGGCCCGCTCATGCCTGGCACCTGGCGCCATCAGGTGCACACAGGCCACCTTCACCAGGTGCTCACCGAGCCGGACGTCCGCCTCCAGCGCGGGCATCCGGTGTGGCGTCTGTGGGAAGTGCTCCGTTCGCAGCAGCCGATACCGGCTGGCGATACCCACACCCCAGGTTCCCTTTCGCGGCACCAACCGCACGTGGGGGTACTGCTTCCCCAGTCGTTTCCGAAAGGCCCTGACGAATCTCGGCGTCAGCTCGCGCAGGCACAGGATATCGGGCGCCTCCTTCTCGATGACATCGAGCGACTTCTGCACGTCCTCCTCGGGAGCGGAGTAGAGGACGTTGTAGGTCATCACCGTGACTGGCTTGGGCGGTGAAGGCGCGGCACTTTCCTGGAGGGAAAGGACCCACGTGAGCACGAGGCTGGAGAGACACATCTCCACAATCCACAGCAAGTCCCGTGCCCGTGGCAGGGAAGCCGCACCGGCCCGTCATGGTCAGCCTCCTGCATGATGAGTGACGGGAGTCACCAGGGGAGTGGCCAGGCACGGTGCCGCCTCGACTTCCGCCGTGCTTTGCTCGAGCGAGCAGCGCAGAAACCCGATTCACGACAGGAGCCCATCGAACCATGTTCAAGAGAGCGGCAGTCCTGATGTTGAACTGTGGCGTATTGCTGTCCGGCTGCGGGCCCGACTCGCAGACCGGGAACGCTGAACTCCTCTCCAACCTGACCGAGGCAGGGTTTCGCCCCGACGACATCACCGTCGTCGATGACGCCGTCTACGTCGGGGGCGACGCGCATGTGCCGCTCGCGGCCTCCCGGGAGATGCTCCAGCATGGAGAGGGAAGCAAGGAGCACTACAGGACGACCAACATCGTAGGCTCCAGCGTGACGAGGATTTGCGTCAATCCCACGGTGGAGTTCCAGAGCCATGTCCGGCTCAACCAAGGCCTCGACATGGCCCTCGCCAACTACAATGCCTTGGGACTCAGGATTGCCTTTGTTCGAGGTTCGGCCACCGGCTGTACCGCGAACATCACCGCGAGAACCATGGCGGGTGGCGGTCACGCCGCGGGCTATCCCTCAGGCGGACTCCCTTATGGGACGATTTCGATTGGCACCAGCCTGAACAGCTACGGCGTGGACGTGAGTGAACATGTCATCACCCATGCGCTGGGCCACACCATCGGCCTCCGCCACACGGATCTATTCAACCCGAGCATCAGTTGTGGCAGCGGGGGTGGCGTGACGGAGCCGACGGGCACGGGCGCCTTGCACATCCCCGGAACGCCCACGGGGGCAACGCCAGGCGGGTCCATCATGAACACCTGCTACCCGCCTGACACCGACGGTGAGTTCACCCCCTCCGACATCGTCGCGTTGAACTACATGTACTGAGATGCAGCGGGTCGATGCGCCTGCACATGAGGCGCATCATCCGCCGCCGCGGCGGCATGTCCGCCGAGGAGTTCCATCGGGACGCGGAAGCCGTCACAGCGGACCAGGAATGACTGAAGGGCCAAGGCACGCGCTGAACGCACCGAGGCCCTACGGTGACTCCAGCCGGAAGCACCCGTCCGTCAACCCACGGCGAACGGCGCCCACGGTCTCCGCGGCGTCCTGACTGCTGGTGTCGAGCACATTCCCCTCGGGGAGGGCCACCTCGCGGAAGCCGCGCCAGATGTTGCGCACCACGTCTGCGTCGGTGAGTGCGTCCGCGTGGACACGCCTCGTGGCACGCGCCACCGTCTCCGCTTCGCCCGGAAGCAGGACGATGAGGCGCAAGTCGAGCCGATGCGTCCGGGCGGCGGCAAGCCAGGGCTCGAAGAACCAAGGGCCAATGACGCCATCGACCATGACCTCATACCCGCCCACGGCATAACTCGCCGCGCTCGCCGCCAGGGCCGTCATCACCGTGGCGTTCTGAGCGTGGGACGCTGGCAGCCAGGGCGCCAGCGCACCCTTGCGGATGTAGGAATAGAAGTCGTCGGCATGCAGGTGGACCGCACGCGCCAGGGGAGACTGCTCCGCGAGTCCACGTGCCACGGTGGACTTGCCAGCACCTGACGGGCCCGACACGAGGACGATTCGGTTCGCCTTCATGGACCTCAGCGTAGCGGCTCGAACTCACCGACGAAACCGCTCGCGGCTTTCACAAAAGGGAGGCGCTGCTCTCCATGTGCACCGAATGCACGCGCTGGAGAAAGCCCCGCATGTGGGACGCGATTTCGTCCAGGTGCGTCTCCAGCGCCCAGTGTCCCGCGTCCAGGACGTGCAGCTCGGCGTCCGGAACGTCTCGAAGGTACGCGCGTCCGGCGCCCTCCGGCATGTAGCCATCGTGGGGCCCCCACAGAATCAAGGTCGGGGGTTGATGCTCGCGCAGATACGCCTGATAGCGGGACATCCACGCCAGCGTCGTGCGCTGGTCCTCCAGCAGGTGGACCAGATTCTCCTTCCGGCCGAAGCGCTCCACCAGGGACCAGGACAACGTCCACAGGTCCGGGCTGACGCGGTCGACGAGGCACTCGGGAATCTCGCCGATGAACTCGTCCCGGAAGCCGTCCTCACTCACCGCGGCCATCAACTTCGCTCGGCGCTCTGGCGTCGGATTCGCCCAGGACTCCTTCAGCATCCGGTACTTCGGCCCGAACTGGTCCACGTAGATGTCGCCGTTCTGGATGACGAGCGCCGCGACTCGCTCGGGCGCGCGCAGTGCCAGCCGGAAGCCAAACTGCGAGCCGTAGTCATGCAGGTACAGCGCGTAGCGCCTGAGCCCCAGCGTCTCCACGAACCGCTCCAGGAAGCGTGCGTACCCGTCAAACGTGTAGCTGAAGCGGCTCGGGTCCGGCGTCGTGCTGTACCCGAAGCCCGGCGCGTCCGGCGCGATGAGCCGCCATGCGTCCGCGAGCGCTGGCAGCAGGTTGCGGAACTGGAATGACGAGCACGGATAGCCGTGCGGCAAAAGCACCACCGGAGCATCCTCGGGCCCGGCCTCGCGGTAGAAAATCTCGAGGCCCTCCACTTCCACCGTCCTGTGATGGACCGCCGGCATGCATGAACCTCCCTGACCAGCGCCTGCCTTTCGGCGAAAACCTAGTCACCCAGGAGTCACCCCGTGGCTGGATGCCAGCTGCCGTCGCCTGGTTGCTCGCGGGCCAACCGGGATAGGGTCCGCCCCACGGCCCGGCCGTGGCCGCCCCCTCATTCCGCCTCGCGATTTCGACGGCGCCTTCGTGAGGACTCGCGACGAGCGGAGCCTCCTCACCTTCATGGCCTACCTCAATGAATGTCCGGGCGGAGGCGCGACGAACTTCCTGGCGCTTGGGCACTCCGTGACGCCGCGCACGGGCAGCGCGCTGCTCTTCAATCACCGCTTGCTTCACGAGGGCGCCACCGTCACCCAGGGCCGCAAGTACGCGCTGCGCACCGACCTCATGTATCGGCGCCCGGCCTCATGACCCTATCAACCCTCTCCAGTTTGGCACGGGCGCCATGCCCATGAACTTGAGTGGTGCCTGGTGCAACGCGCAGCAGCCAGGCTGCGGCCTCCGCCCCGGGGAGTCCGTGCCCCCCGGCGCGGGAGGCTCAGGTCGTCCCCGTCTTCAGCGCGGGCTGATGCCGAAGCAGGCTCGAACCGCTGACGATGAGAATCCCGGTGAGCACCAACACGGCCCCCACGGCGAAGAAGCCATCCGCCTGCTCATTCAGCACCAGGATGCCCGCGCTGACGCCAAACAGCGGCGTCATGAAGGAGAAGACCGACAGGTTGGAGGCAAGATAGCGGCGCAGGAGCCAGAACCAGGTGAGGTAGCTGGCGAAGCAGACGATGACGCCCTGAAACAACAGACTTGCCCAGGCAATGGGCGCCATTGAAATCGGGCCGGCCTGACCGGTGAGCAGGGCCACCGGCAGCAGGAGCGCGACGCCGCCCACCAGTTGGTAGAGGAGCGTCTGGGTCGGGGGCGCATCAGACAGCGCCGTCACACGAATGGCCACGGTGGTGGCGCCCCAGGCGAGTCCTGCCAGCAGCCCCAGCGCGTCGCCCCAGAGCACGCCCGGGCTGATGTCGCCTTGGAGCCAGCCACCACCAAAGGCCAGCGCGATGCCCGCGAAAGCCACGGCGATGCCCAACCACTGCGTCCGCCGCAGCCGCTCGGCAGGCACGAGCCAGTGCAGGCCCAGGGCCGCGAAGATGGGCGCGGTGTAGAGGAAGACGCCCATGTGTGACGCGTGGGTGTGGCGCAGCCCCTCGCCGACGAAGAGGAACTCCAGCGCGAAGAGCGCGCCCACCACGAGCCCTGGACGCCAGGGGCCACGGCGCAAGAGCCCTCGTTCGCCGCGCACCCAGCACAACAGTCCCACGAGCAGCGCGCCCACACCCGAGCGCACCGCCATCTGCATCATGGAGGGGATGTGGGGAGCCGCCAGCTTGACGGCCACCTGCTGCATGCCCCAGATGGCGCACAACGCGAGCATGCTCGCGAGCGCGAAGCCGTCCGCGGGTTTCCGGTGAGAACTCATGCGGACATCCTGCGCATGGCGGGGCTGATTGATATAGCGAGATTCCGACAACCCATCCCGAGAAGGCGCCATGGCGAAGCAGCTCCAGGTTCCTTTCACCACAAACCTTCCACACCCCGTGTATTTCCGGACGGCGAGCCTGCCTGCCGCGGCGACGTACCCCCGGCATCGGCACCCCTGGGGTGAGTTCGTCTACGCGTTCAGCGGGGTGATGGAACTCAAGCTGGCTGGCAGCCACTACCTGGCGCCACCGCAGTACGGCATCTGGCTTCCACCCGACGTAGAGCACCGGGGCATGAACCGCTCCGAGGCGAGCCACTGCTCGCTCTACCTCGCGCAGGCGTGGTGCCGGGGCATGCCCAAGACGACGTGCGCGCTGGCGGTGAGCCCACTGGTGAAGTCATTGCTGGAGCACCTCCGTGCGCATGAGCTGGCGCAGCCTCGCACGAGCGCCGAGCGCCGGCTGTTCCGGGTGCTCATCGACCAGCTGACGCTGGCCCCCACCCATGGGAGCTACCTGCCCATGTCCGATGACTCGCTCCTGGAGCCGGTCCTCACGGCGCTCGAGCAGCACCCGGAGGATGAGCGCTCCCTGGCCGAGTGGGCGCGGGTGCTGCACACCACGGAGCGGACGCTGGAGCGGCGCTGTCAGCAGCATCTGGGGCTGTCGTTCAGCGAGTGGCGCCAGCGGCTGCGCGTGGTCAAGGCGCTCGCGAGGCTGGAGCAGGGCCACTCCGTGGAGGCCATCGCGCTCGACCTGGGCTACAGCAGCGCCTCCGCCTTCATCGCGATGTTCCGGCGGATGACAGGCACCACGCCGGACAAGGTCCGGGGCCACGGCTTCGTGGCCTCGTGAGGGGCTACTCCTGGAGCAACGCGCTGAAAAAACGAGGGCCGCGCCCCCTTGGAATGGGCGCGGCCCTCACGTGCGGCATCGAAGAGTTGAAGGACTACTCGCAGCTGCCCTGCCGCAGGTACGACAACAGCGAAGCGTCGTTCTCTGAAGCCGGCTCCGCACCCACCAGGCACTGCCCCTGGGCGACGACGACCTGCGAGTCATTCGCGGACAGCAGCAGCTCGCCCGTCACCACCTGCAGGCCGCCCTTGAAGCCCGTGGCGCTGTTGGCGGGCGCCGCGCGCAGGCTCGGCCCCCGCGCCCCCGCTGAGACGCAGCCGATAGGTCGCATCCTCATACGCCGCGGGAATCTCCGACGCGGGGTCCGCCTTCAGCGGCGCCAGGTAGAAGCGCGTCACCAGGTCGAACTCCGGCTGCACCTTCAGCAGCGGCGCGCCGTCCGCCCCGCGCGTCAGCGTCACGTCGAAGTGCCGACCCGACTGCTCATTGAGGTCCAGCGCGAAGAGCTTGTCGTTCCCCAGGCTCAGGTGGGTCTGCGCGTCGCCAAGGCCCAGGTTCTTCACCACGAAGTCCGTCTGGTTCTCCGTCGCCTCGACGGAGTACGAGATGCCGGCCAGGGACACCGTCCAATCCTTGCCACGCAGCGCCGGCGCCAACCCCGCGTAGGGAAGGCGAACCTCCGTGGTGTTGAGGTCCAGCGAGAAGCGCGCGCGCTTCGCCTGACCGTCCGCCTCGAACGCCACGAGCGGCGTGGCCCGCGCGGAGGAGAACGCGAAGGTGCTCCCCTCCAGCGCCAGCTCCAGCCGCAACGCGTCCAGGATGGAGGCGCTGACAATCCAGTGCGACTCGCCCTCCTTCGTCACCTTGAACTCGACCTGCCCCACCATCACCTTCGGCAGGAACCCGGCCGATTCGGCGTCGAGCTGTTCCACCGCACCCTTCAAGCCGCCCAGGTCCACCACCAGCGAGACGGTCTTCGGCAGGAAGCGCAGCGCCAGCGGCTCCGCGCGCTTCGCGCCGATGAGCAACTCCAGCTCCAGGGAGTCGTCCCCCAGGTTCGTCGCGCGAACGCGCAGCTGCGCATCATCCACGAAGCGGACACAGTCCGCGTCCGCAGGCTCTCTGCCGTCCGTGCAGATCTGCTCGCCCTTCAAGCGGAAGACGGTGGCGTTGTCCTCCGTGGACTCCACGTTGGCCTCGGTGAAGACGCGCTCGCGCAGGAACCGCTCCAGCTCGTCCGCCTGCGCGTCCACTTCATCCGCGTCGAACAAGGCGGACAGCGCCTCGCCTTCGTCGCCCGCCTGCCGCCCCGGAAGCGGCACACCCTCGAAGCCCGCACCGAACAACGCCATCGCGTCATCCAGGCCATTGAGCGTCGACAGGCTGCTCACGGTCTTCATGCTGCTGCTGACACCTCGCAGCGTCTCCGCCGACCGGGAGGCGGCGATGTCAGCGACCTTCTTCGCGTCGGGAGCTTCATCGGAATCACAGCCCGTCGTGACGAATGCGACAGCCGCGACGGCCGCGAGCCAGGACCTGGAGTTCTGCATGGGGCGTTGCTCCTTGGGGTGGGTAGACAGGGCCCCCGCATCAGCAACGACCGCGCCAACCCAGACCCCCGGTGTTTTCAAGGGTTTCCGACACACCCTTGGCCTCATCGTCGGGGTTGCCGTGACATTCCTGTCATGACGGGCCTGTCGGCGCCGGTGCCAGGATGATGCTTGCCGGTGCGGGGAATTCCCTGAGGCATCCCCTCGGATGAGCAGCAGCCTGTCCCTGCGCTCCGGCGTCTTCACGCGCACCTCCTTCAGACCCATTCCGAATTGGAGGTCCTTCACATCCCGGAACGTCTCCTCCGTGGTGAAGCGCCGGCCGTAGGTGTCCAGCAGCTCCTGGGCCGTGGCCTCGCCGAAGCTGGTGGCCAGGCACCAGTCCACCGACTACGCCACGCAATCCGCGCACGTCGCGGATGCATACACCCGCTTACGCGCCGCGGGCTTCGTGCCCTACGTCACCGTGCGCGCGCTGGGCCGGATGACGATGAACGCCGGGTGGGACCCGCAATAGCCCGTCCCGCCCGGGTCAACAGCTCGTCTCGACGAAGCACCGCGCCTCGAATGCCACACGAGGCGCGGTGCCCACCTTCAGCGCTGCCAGTGGAAGGCCCTGTGGAGTACGAGCGAACGGCTGAGGGGCGGAAGCAGGCAGCGTAGCCAACCTGTCTACCGAAGCGACGCTCCCGCACCTGACCGGCCTCGGCTTGCCGTCAGCGCCCAGCGGTGGAGGGATGCCACCTTCAGAGAGGCCGTTCGCTCAGGGCGCGTATGCCTCCGCCGTGGCAAGTTGGCGGGTGACATCTTCGCCCCCCACGACGAGAACCCTCGAAACTGAGCATGCTTTGGCTTTCGATGTGGTCATGTCCTGCCGCGCAGATACCGCCTTGGCGTTTCGCCGGTCATCTGGCGGAAAAAGGCGATAAAGGCGCTGTCGCTGGCGAAGCCCAAATCGAAGGCCACCCCGCTCACGTTCTCTCCCGAGGCCAGCAAATCCACCGCCCGCAGAAGCCGCCAGCTCTGCCGCCAAGCCTGGTAACTCATACCGGTCTCGCGCCGGAAGATGCGAGTGATCGTGCGAGCGCTGGCTCCCACCAGGTTCGCGAGCCCAGAGAGTTCGGGCGGCAATTCGTCAAGGTTGAGCCGCGAGAGCCGCGGATCGCCCGGCACCGGCAAGAGCATCGGCTCGCGCCGGGCCGTCCGCAGCTCATCAAGGCAGACCGCCAGCAGGTTCGCCGCAGCCCCCTTGTTCCAGTCGGTCTCGAAGGGCGCATGGCTGATCCGTTCGAACACCTCACGCAGAAGCGGTGTCATCGACAGGATCGCCGGCCCCTCGGCCGGGGGCGCGATGCGGGACGTGTCGAGATAGATCGAGCGATATTCCACCTCACCGCGGATCAACACGCGATGCGCGGTCGCCGGCGGAATCCATGCCACCCGGATCGGCGGCAGCATCGAAATCATGCCGGGTAGCGCAATGCGGATCGAGCCGGCGTAGGCGAAGAGGAGCTGCCCTCTTTGATGGCTGTGCAGGCCGGAATCGTGGCGCACCAGCAGCGAGGCGATGCCGCTGACCGGCGCCGCCTGCTGGTCGGGGTCGAAAGGGTCGCTGGGCGCTAGCCAGGGCACTTGTCCGATTTCCGATGGAAATTGTCTTTCCGTTTGTAATACGCGGAGGCCCGAACGGCTAGACGTGATGGCGAATCGTCGTTGAGGTTGCCATGTCCCCCCGTCCGCCGTTCCTGCTCGCCATTCTGCTCCTGAGCTTTCCGCAGATCGTTGAAACCATCTACAGCCCGGCCCTGCCGCTGATCGCTACGGCCTATCGCGTCACCCCAGCCGAGACGGGCCAGACGCTGTCACTCTGGTTCGCAGCCTTCGCTTTCGGCGTGGTGGCCTGGGGCCGACTCTCCGATCTGTGGGGCCGCCGCCCGGCGCTGCTTGCGGGCCTTGCGCTTTATGCGGCGGGTGCGGCGTGGGCCATGGTCGCCAGTGATTTCTCACATTTGCTGGCCGCACGGCTTATTTCCGCCTTCGGGGCGGCGGTTGGATCGATCGTTACCCAGACCGCGCTACGCGATAGCCATGCCGGGCCGGAGCTGGGCCGGGTCTTCGCGGTGCTTGGGCTGGCGCTGGCTATCAGCCCGGCGGTGGGCCTCTTCGCAGGCCAACTGCTCGCGGCCAAGGCCGGTCACAGTGGCGTCTTCGCGGCCCTCGGACTGCTTGCGGCGTCCATGCTCGGGTTGAGTCTCTGGCGCTGGCCTGAAACCCGCCCCGCTACTTTGTCTGTCGCCCCATTCTGGCCCACCTTCCGCGTCATGCTCCGCGATCCCGGCATTTGGCGCTGTACCCTGCTGATCGCCGCATTCAATGCCGCGATCTTCGCCTGGTACCAGCTTGGCCCCTTCCTCTTTGCCGGGTTGGAGAACCCCTGGCTCTCATTCGGCCAGAGCGGTTTCCTGCTCGCCGCCGGTGCGCTGGCGGGGGCGCTGATGAACCGTGCCCTGTTGCGCCGCGGTTGGACGGCGGAAGCGCTGATCTCGCTCGGCGTCCTCCTCCTGGGGGCGGGGACCGCGCTCGTCATCCTGCTCACCGCGCTTCTGCCGCAGAGCCTGGCCTTCCTGATCGGCGTGACGCTGATCTCGTCCGCCTATGCCGTCGCGATCCCCAATGTGCTGGCCATCGCCCTGCGAGCCTATGCTGATCGGTTCGGGACTGCTGGCGCAATCCTGAGTCTCTTCTACTACAACCTCCTCGGCGCGGGACTGGTGATTGCCGGCTACGGCCAGCGCCTGGATTTTGCCTTGGCCGTCTGCGCGCTGCTGGCGGCGATCGTCAGCGTCCGGCCAATGACGCGCAGAGGGGCGTTGAGTGAGGAATCGCCGCCGGGGGGCACGTCCTGAATCCTGTGTAGTTCGTCAGGAGGGGGTCGGGGCTGAGGGATCCCCTCGTCTAGCAAGTGGATCAGCCAGCGCCTGCCTAGCCGCCATGTGCGAGGGAGCTGGCGCCTGGGCAGAAGGACGGCCACCAGGAAGCGCAAGGTGGCCATCGACGAAGAGCAGGTGCGGGGTTTCCTCTCGGAGGTATTCGGGGTTGTCCTGGCCGAGCGCACGCAGGCTGTCATTGCGTTGGACTGCCCTGTGGAGCGTGAACCTCCGGGCCCGTGCCTTGGGTCCAGAGGTTTCACCGCACGTGTTTCGCGACGCAAATGCTGCGCACCCTCTCACATGGGCGCAAGAATTTCGTGACCCGACTCCGGCCTCCCAAACGGCGTGGAAATTCGCACGCGATTGCGAGATGGGGCTGGCCGTTTGAGCAACCGTTGATACGGTGTTCCGCGTGTCCTCGGCCTCCCGCACACTCCTGGCAGTGGCCCTGGGGCTCGCCCTGGGCTCGGCCATTGGCATCGGTGGCTACACCTTCGCGTACGCGAAGGGCGCGGCCTACCTGCATGACGATCCAGCCGCCTGCGCCAACTGCCACATCATGACCGAGCAGTACGATGGCTGGCGCAAGAGCAGCCACCACGCGGTGGCCACCTGTAACGACTGTCACACGCCGGCGGCGCTGGTGCCCAAGTACCTCAACAAGGCGAGCAACGGCTTCTGGCACTCCTTCTACTTCACCACCGGCACCTTCCCGGACCCCATCCGCATCCGTCCCGCCAACCGGCAAGTGACGGAGAGCGCATGCCGGAACTGCCACGCCAGCCTCGTGGAGAGCATCGAAACGCCCCACGCGGACTCGTTGCAGTGCCTCACTTGCCACAACTCCGTGGGGCACCCCGAAGGCTCCGGGAACCCCGAACTC
The DNA here is from genome assembly GCF_032612255.1 of Myxococcus sp. MxC21-1. Taxonomy (NCBI): domain Bacteria; kingdom Pseudomonadati; phylum Myxococcota; class Myxococcia; order Myxococcales; family Myxococcaceae; genus Myxococcus; species Myxococcus sp. MxC21-1. Next base: position 2,451,029 of record NZ_CP123278.1, on the reverse strand, counting down.
ATCCATCAGGAGGTTGAACGATGACCGAGCCCGAGAAGCAACGGCGCTTCAGCGGCGTCAAGCTGGTGATTGCCGTGGCGGTGGCCGCCGCCCTGGCCGCCGCTGGCGTCACCGCACTCCTGGTCAACATCATGGAGCGCAAGCAGGAGGCGAAGAATCCCTTCTACCGGGTGGTGGAGCTGGACGACACCATCACCGACCCGGAGGTGTGGGGGCGGAACTTCCCACTGCAGTACGACAGCTACAAGCGCACGGTGGACCAGAAGCGCACCCGCTATGGCGGCAGTGAAGCCGTGGCACGCACGCCGTCCCAGGCGGACCCACGCACCGTCGTCGCGCAGAGCCGGCTCGAGGAGGACCCACGGCTGGTGACGATGTGGAGCGGCTACGCCTTCGCCACCGACTTCCGCGAGGAGCGCGGCCACGCGCACATGCTGGACGACCAGGTCTACACCGAGCGCCAGCACGTGACGCAGCAGCCGGGCACCTGCATCCACTGCCACGCCAGCGTGTACGTGCCCTACAAGAAGCTCGGCGACGGCGACCTCATCAAGGGCTTCGAGAAGATGAACCAGATGCCCTTCATGGAGGCGCGCAAGCTGGTGGAGCACCCCGTCTCATGCATCGACTGCCACGACCCCACCACGATGCAGTTGCGCGTGACGCGGCCTGGCTTCATCGAGGGCATCGCCGCGCTCAAGGCCAGCCAGGGCGTTCCCAACTTCCGGGTGAATCAGGACGCGACGCGCCAGGAGATGCGCACGTACGTGTGCGGGCAGTGCCACGTCGAGTACTACTTCAAGGGCAAGGAGAAGCGCCTCACGTACCCCTGGGCCAAGGGCATCAACATCGATCAGATCATGGCCTACTACGACGAGGACGGGCACTCCGACTGGACGCACGAGCTCACGGGCGCCAAGGTGCTGAAGGCGCAGCACCCCGAGTTCGAGATGTACAATCAGGGCATCCACGCGAAGAGCGGCGTGGCCTGCGCGGACTGCCACATGCCGTTCATGCGCGAGGGGGCGATGAAGGTCAGCGACCACCAGGTGCGCAGCCCCCTGCTGAACATCAACCGCGCGTGCCAGACGTGCCACAAGTGGAGCGAGGCGGAGCTGCTCCAGCGCGCGGAGACCATCCAGACGCGCACCTTCGAGACGCGGAACATCGCCATGGACGCGCTGGTGGACCTCATCCACGACCTCGAGTCCGCCCAGAAGGCGGGGCTGCCCGAGGAGGCGCTCGCCAAGGCGCGCGACATGCAGAAGCGTGCCCAGTTCTACCTCGACTTCGTGGAGGCGGAGAACTCCATGGGCTTCCACGCGGACCAGGAGGCGGTGCGCATCCTGAGCAACTCCATCAACTTCTCGCGCCTGGGACAGAACGCGCTGCGGCCCGGTGGTGGCGCCTCCACCAGCCCCACCACGCGGCCTCAAGGCGCTCCGGCACCGCTGACGCCCGTGTCCGCGGATGGGGCGGGTGAGACCCAGCAGGGCTCGAAGTAGGCACAGCGAGCGGAAGCGGGAGGTGCCCGCTTCCGCCATCCGCCAAAGCGGCTACTCGGCGCGCACCCAGTACTGGGTGCGGCCCAGCAGCGACATGCCGACGTAGCCGCGGACCTTCAGCTTCTTGCCGCCATCCTCGACGGCAACCTTGCACTTGTAGGTCTTGCCATTCGCCGGGTCGAGGATGCTCCCGCCGGACCACTCGTCATCATCCTTCTTCAGGTCGCGAAGGATGGTCATTCCGATGATGGGCTGGTTCTTCAGCGAGCCCTCGCACTTGTCGCAGAGCGGGTTCTGCTCTTCCTTGGGCTCGCGGAAGAGCTTCTCGATCTTCCCGTACAGCTTGCCGTTCTCCTCGTAGATGGCGATGACGGACTTGGGCTTCTTCGTCTCGTCATCGATGGTCGTCCACCGGCCGACGGCGGCATTGGTCGCGGCGGGGGCCTTGTCCTCGGCGAAGGCGTTCGAGGCCAGCAGCAGGGTCAGGGAAGCGAGTCCAAACCAGCGGGTTGCGTTCATGTCGTGGTGTCCTTCCGCGCGGGGGCTCACGCAGGAGGCACCATGCGTCCAAGCCCCGCATCACTTCGTTTGTACTCCACCACCGCGCTGGCACGCAGCCCTTCCTGGCACGCGGTGCGCCGCTCAAACGTGCCGCCTCGCGTCATGACTGTCTCATCGCGGTGTTATCGAAGTCGCCCAGGCGCGCCCAGGAGCAGACTCGACGGAGGAATGCGGGTTTCTCCGGCGTTGCACCTCGAGACATGAGCGTGTACCCCAGCGGCGCGCCGTGTCCTCGCGGTGTCCGATTCTGGAGGCTCCGCCTGACGCTCGCCGCCACTGCCCGCCCCCGCCCCCACGTGCTCGCCGATACGCTCGCGCGTTCCCGGGCCCACGACGTGGCGCTCGTGCTCGGCGGCGCGCTGCTCACCGGGGGCTCGCGCAGGTCTCAATATCGGTACCAGGTTCACCTGTTCCCATCACGGGTCAGTCCCTGGGCGTCATCGTCGCTGCCGCGGCGCTCGGCCCCGTGCGAGGCATGGCCGCGCAGCTCCTGTACCTCCTGATGGGCGCGGTGGGCCTGCCGTTCTTCGCGGAGGGCGCCAGCGGCCTGGAACGCATCCTGGGGGCAACCGGTGGCTACCTGGTCGGCTTCGTTCCAGCCGCCTTCCTGGTGGGGCTCGCGGCACAGCGTGGATTCGACCGGCGGCCGTGGACCGCGCTGCCGCTCTTTGCCGTGGGGCAGCTGGCCGTCTTCGCGGTCGGCCTGCCCTGGCTCGTCCTGTCAGCCCGGCTCGGCGTGGCCAAGGCCGTTGGCGTCGGCTTCACACCCTTCCTTCCTGGAGGGCTCCTCAAGGCCGCCATCGCCGCCGTGCTACTGCCCCTCGCGTGGCGGATGGTGGGGCCGCGCAAGGTCTGACGCATTGACGTCGGTCCCGTGCTTCGTCGCCGACGCGCAGGTGAAGAAGGCGGCCAGCGAACTCATCGACCGCTGAATCGGTGACCTCGGGCATCTCCCGCGCGCCTCACTGGCGTGGACGGTTCGGTGCTTGAACGGCCCCCGCGCCGCAACGCGAGGAGCCCGAGAAGCGCCGCGGCAATGCCAAGCGCCCCAGCCAGCCCAGACACCATGGGCGCACCCTCCTCGCGAGGCGCGGCGGCCACCAGCGCGGCGTCGCCGAGCACCACCAGCCCGGCCCAGGCCGCGGGTGGAAGACCCGAGTCGATGGCCTCGAGCTGTGCGGCCCGCAGCGCCGCGGAGACACTCAAGCCCCTGGCCGGTGCCGGTAGAAATGCTCCACCAGGTCCGCCGCTTCCTCGTCGCGCAACGGCCACAAGCTGGCCACCACCGCGCTCGTTCCCGCCTCGAAGAACGCCCGCGCGAGGCTCAGTACGCCCTCTCCCGGCAGCACCGCTCCGGAGGCGCTGCGGCACGCGGACAGCACCACCAGCGCGCCATCGAGATGCAGCTGGATGATTTCGCGCGGCTGGAGAATGCCGTCCTCGTCCTCCGCGCCCGGGGCGAGCACGAGCGCGGAGCGCTCCGGCGCTTCGGCGTCCACCACGGCGTGCGCCGCCATGTGCAGCACCCGGACATGAGACAGGTCCGCGCTCTTGAGCGCGCGCTCAGAGGCTTCCGTGCCCACCAACAGCCGGGGGACGACGCGGGTGTTTCGAAGCTCCCGCTCCACCCCGAGCCCTTCGCGACGAGCCTCGGGCAGCGCGCCGAGCTGCGCGGCCTCGTCGAAGATTCCAGCCCGAGAGCGCGCCACAGGCCGCGCCCCTCCCTGTCCCAGGCCCCACTCAGGGTCCGCCAGCACCAGCGCCTCACCGACAGGCGTGAACGGGGCCTCCCCGTGCCAGTGCCGCCACAAGCTCGCCGAGGGCACCAGGGCCAGTTCGTAGCGAGCGACCAGGGGTGGCCCATCCCGACGCTCCCGCAGCGCGGCGAAGGGCAGGTCATGCAACGGCCCGTCCGGAACCAACAGCAGCCGCCGAACCGTGGGTGGCAACCCCGCGAGCGCCGGGCCGAGCAGCTGCGCATACAGCGCCACCGCCGCGCCGCGCTCGGAGTCATCCCTGCGCTCGACGAGCCCGGAGAACAACGTGGCCGCCGCCGCGAGCCGCGTGCGCTCGGGGATGCGATGGACGTGGGTTCCCACCCGTGTCACCACGAACAGCCACGCCCCCCCCGCCGACGTTCCGGAGAGGTCCTCGTCGTCCCCCACGAGGAAGACCAGCAGCGCTTCGTCCTCCTTCAGCCCCGACTCCACGGACGCCAGTGAGGCGAACTCCTGCACACGCTTGTGAGGCGCTGGGCGCAGGTCCCGCTCGCGGTGCTCCAACGCCTGGAGTTCATTCAGGGCCGCCTCGCGTCCAGCGCTCGTCAGCGACGGGTCCAAGAGCTGGCGTTGGACCCCCACCAGCCGCGATTGCACCTCACTTCGCTGCGCCCGGCGCTCGGGCGTGTCCCCGGAGTCCGCGCGTGCTCGGAAGGCGACCAGGGCATCGAGCAGCGACCTCGCCCGGAGCCGTTCGCTCACGGCGAAGGCCCGCGACACAGCCTCCCTGAAGGGAAGCGTGGCGGGCTTGCCCGTCGCCCCGCCAGCCTCCAACGTCCACCCCGCGAGCCGGTGGTAGTCGCGGGCCCACGTCGCGAACAGCTCCGCCTGGCTGGAGGCGTCACTTTGCGTCTGGCGCAGGGCCTCCAGCGCGTCCAGGGCGCGCTCGGCATGCGCCAGTGCCTGGGGCAGAGACTGTGTCCGGTACGCCACCGTGCTGCGGCCTCGAAGGGCCAGCGCATGGAACAGCGGGTCGCTTCCTTCGGAGACCAGTCGCAGTGACGCCTCCGAGTCCTGAATGGCTCCGGCCGGGTCCACGCCTGCCCGCCGCTCCGCGCGCGTCCAGAGACACGCCAGCCGCCGCTCGTCCGAATCCAGCGACTCCGCGAGCGCCATGCAGCGCTCCAGGAGCGCGTCCGCCTCACGGCGCTCCTCCGGGGTGTCTCCCAACAGGTCCGCCGTGAGACGCACCGCCCGGGCCACCAGCGTTGGGTTCCCCGCCCTCTCCGCGGCGGCCATGGCCTGCCGCGCCAACTCCAACGCTCGCGCCCGGTCCGCCGGCACATGGTCACGCTCGAGCCGCCGCAGCGCGACGTTGGCGAGCGTGAAGCGCGCATGCGCTTCCAGGAAGAGGTCGCCAGTGCTCCGGGTCAACTCCACCAGCCGGGCATTGACGTCCGAGGCCTCTTCCAACCGGCCCAGCCGCTCGCTCACCGTGCTCATGACGGACAGGTACTGCTTCTTCAGCCCTTCCGCGCCGTCCGGGAAGACGAGCGGCTCGGCGCGTTTGAGCACACGGAAGGCCCGGCCCAGGTCGAGCTCCACCTCATAAAGCTGGCTGGCCTCGACGATGAGCGCGCGTGCGTGGAGCTCCGGCCGGCCGGAGGCGCTCGCCACCTCCACCACGCGCCGCGTCCAATCCCAGGCCTCCTCGGTTCGTCCTTGAGCCAGGAGGATGGCGCGCAGGTTGATGGCCGCCAGCACCTCGCCCTCCGCATCCTGGAGCCGGCGGAACGTCTGCGCCGCGCGAAGATAGGGACCTTCCGCCTCCTTGCCGCTGGACAGCATCCCGACATGCCCGAGCACCAGGGGCAGCCAGCCATGCTCCGGGTGACGCTCCATCAAGGCCGTCAGCTCGCGCACCACAGCGTCACGAGCGGAAGTGACCTGGGCACACTGGTAGAAGCACATCGCCGCCTCGCGGCCCTCTGGCTGCGAGGCGAAGCGCGCCCGGCACGACTCGAGCGAAGGAGGCTGGGGGCGGCCTGACGCCGCGGAGAAGGCCAGGGCCGGACACACCGAGAGAATGGCCCCCATCAGGAAGGAGAGGAGCCTGCTGTTGCTGCATTCGGACCGGTGCGTCCGGAGCGGCACGTCAGCGAGTGGGCGGAGGCGGCGGGTCGACGGGCTCGCACTTGAGCGTCACCGGCCCGGGGGGAGGAGGCGGAGGCCTGGGCATCGGAACCAGCTCGAAATAGCAAACGAGGGCTCCAGTCCAGGAGGCAGGCTCCACAATGGACCAACGCTCCACCGTCACCGCCGCCGCGGAGAGGGTTTCCGCGCTCACCGTGGCGATGGCGCGCGCGAACACCGGGGCCTCGGAGGGGGTCCGGTAGGTCAGGCGCAGGGGCGTCTCCTGGTCCACCACCCCCGTGGTCTCCGCGACGACGACACCGGAGTGGTCGAGGAGCTGGAGGGTCACGGTCTGGCTTTGGCCCGTGCGGACGCCCGTCTCCACCACCGAGGCCACCACCAGGTCGCGCGGCTCGCCGTAGCTGAAGGCCGTCTTCACCGCACGGGTGACAGGAGCCGGCTGGCTCCAGGCCTGCCCTGCCCCACCGGCCACTCCCATCAGGAGCGCCACCAGCCCTGCTCGCATCCACCGCCGTGTCTTCATGCCCAGCTCCGTTCTCATGAGGTCCACCTTGGACTTCGGACCGCGCGCTTCACTCCAACCGGTTGACGAACGTGGCGCCGCGAAGCACCTGCCCGTCCGGCAACCGCGCTTCCACCTGCCACAGCAACGTCGTTCCCGGTTGCAATGGCGCCAGCACCTCGGCGGGCACCCGGTACTCACGCGTCTCCAGCGAGTCCACGCGGTGGACCCAACTCAGGTCCTCCGTGGACAACCGCACCGACCAACGGGTTCCCTCGGGACCGCCGCTCCAGCGCAGCACACAGGCGTCGCGCTTGAGAGGCACCGCCTCTGGCACCTGGGAGACGACCGCCGCCGTATCGCCGCCACGCAGTCGCGGCACTTCGGGCTCATCCCGCATCACCACGCCCACGACGATGAGGGCCAGGGCCGCGGTCGCCGCCACACCCCACAAGGGCTGGCTCCACGCGAAGCGGAAGCGGCGCTTCTGCCGCGCGTCACCGTCTCGGCGTCGGGTGCGCGAACTGTCCGCCAGAGGCTCCACGGGAGGCGCGGCCTCCGCGGCGGAGCGCGTCAGTTCATTCGCGAGCCGCCAGGCCGCCGCCCAGGCCGGGTCCGCCGCCACACGCTCGACGACCGCGCGGCGCTCCTCGGCGGGCAGCTCGCCGCTCACCGCGCGCCAGACGAGGTCCGCATCCACCGGCGCCTCCGCGCGCTCCACCGGGTCCTCGGCACGCACGGCAGCGCGCAGACGTTCGACGGTGGCATCATCGGGCTTCGTCTCGTCGTGTCCTCGCTCGCTCACGGCTCGAATCCCTTCGTGGAGAGGCACAGGCGCAGCGCGGCCAGGGCCGCGGTAGGTGAGGTTCTCGGTGCGCTTGTCGTCCCAGCCCAACAGCCGCGCGGACTCCGGCACGCTGTGGCCTTGCAGGAACAGCGTCACCGCCAGCCGGCGGTCCTGCACCAGCTTGCGCAGACAGTCGCGCACGGCCTGGGCAATCTGGGAGCCGCCCGCGGCCTTCTCCGGGTCGCCCGATGCCACCGGCGGATCGGGCAGCGAATCCACCTCTTCCAGTTGGACCTCACGGCGGCGTGAGACGTTGCGCAACTCGTCCACCAGCGCCGTGTATGCGACGCGGTACAGGTAAGCTGAGGTCAACCGGCTGCGGTCCGGCTCGCGCCGCTGCAACTCCATGACGCGCATCATGGCCGTCTGCACCAGGTCATCGCGGCGATCGGCCATCCGGGGCGGACACACCCGGGCCACCGCACGGGCCAGGTCCTCTCGCAGCCGCTCCAGCACGTCCGAGGGGAGAGAGACCATGGCCTGTGCCGGCCTGTGTCGTGGCTCCACGTGGAAGTTCCTCCGAGGTGCATTCATGGTCATCGAAAGGTCCCTCCCGCGGCAAGTGAGGTGGCAAACATGAGGCGCCCCCTGGAAGGCGATGCACTCCGCGATTCAGGGAGGCCGGACGACTACGGCAGGGCTGCATCCCAGACGATGATGCGCAGCCGCATGTCGGCGTCGGTGAGGCGCATCCGGCGCATGGCGGAGTCGGGTCCCCAAGTAAGCGTGGCATTGGAACGGGCCGTCGTGGGCGTCTTGCCACCCGAACGGAGGGCGGGATTTTTTACCCTCACTTCACCCGTACGATTTCCGGCGAGGGCGTCAGGGTCGGGCGCTACGGCAAGGCCCGGTGGTATCGCCTGGAGTGGCAAACCCACCGGGCCGCGGCCCCGCCATGCGCACCGGCACCAACAGGGACTTCTGACGCGGACAGCCCCGCGAGGAGGACGAAGACCGCTGGTCGCGAGGCAGCGGCCTCCGTCACTGGTTGGCCAGCGCCGTTCGCAGGCTGTCGAGCAGGTAGGAGTTGAGTTCCTCGCTCGACAGCTTCGGCTCCTCCCGGAGTCGGGCCCGGGCGAACTGCTGCCACTCGTGCAACTCTCGCGGCGTCGGCTCGCGCTTCATGTTCGCCGGCATCCCCCGGTAGGCGTGGAACATGAATTCGTAGGCCTCCCGGATGAAGCGCTCGATGTTGAGCGCCGCGGGCTTGCTCATGCCCGTCAGCTCGTTACGCACCGCATCCCGGATGGCGTACTTGAGCTCCTCCGGAGTGATGTCCGGGTTCTCCCGCCGATTCTCCGCCGAGAAGGCGCGCCAGGACTGCATCTCCTCGTCCGTGGGGGCGCGGGACGCTCCCAGGTAGCACAGCGATACCCAGCCGATGGCCTCCATGATGAAGCCATCGATGTTCGCGGGAGACAGGGTGTCCACCCCCAGCGCCTGCGCCCGGATGGCGTCGGTGATGGCGTGCCTGAGCTCTTCCGGCGTCATCTTCGGGTTCTCGGCGAGCTTCGCGGTGGCGAAGGCACGCCAGTGCGCCATCTCCGCCGGAGAGGCGTGGCGCGTCTTGCCCTCGTAACACTTCGAGACCCACCCGATGGCGTCTTCGATGAACCGTTCGATGTTCGCGGGCGACGCGGAGTCCGTGCCTGTCATCTTCGCGCGGAGGGTATCGGTGATGGCGTACTTGAGCGCCACGGGAGACATCTCCGGGTCCTCCCGCAGCTTCTCCGCCGCGAAGGCGCGCCAGTACGTCATCTCCGCTGGGGAGGCATGACGCTCCTTGCCCTGGTAGCAGAGCGTGACCCACTTCACGGCGTCATCGATGAATTTGTCGACGTTCTCCGGTGCCGTCGAGTCCATCTTCATCACCTTCGCCCGCACCGCGTCGATAATGGCGTACTTGAGTGCGTCCGGCTGGATATCTGGGTTCTCCCGCTTCTTCTCGGCGGCGAAGGCGCGCCAATGGTGCATGTCTTCTTCGGTGGCGTCGCGCGACGCCCCCTCGTAGCACCAGGTCACCCAGCCGATGGCTCCGGAGATGTACAGGTCGATGTTCTCGACCGTCGCGACATCCAGCCCGTCCCGTTCGAGCCGCAGCTCGTTCGCGATGGCGGCGCGGACCTGCTCGGCGGTGATTTGGGGGTCGTTGGCGCGAAGCTCACGCGCGAAGCCCAGCCACTTGGTCCGCTCCGGTCCGCGCGGCCACCGGTCGCCCTGGAAGATTTCCCGGTAGGCCTCGTCGATGCAGCGCGCCATGCGCTCATCGGTCAGCAGGCCCAGCAGAGAGGGGAGCACCTCCCTCGCATGGGCCGCCTGCTGCATGGCGTTGGAAGGGCCCAGGGACTCGATGTTGTAGTGGCGGGCAGCCGCGACCGGCGCGGCACGCTGGGCCGGAATCACCGAGCCGAGCAGGTCCACGAACGCGCGGGCGGAGCTCAGGTCCGCCACGGTCCGGACCTTGGGCGCGGAGACAGAAGAAAGACGCTCACCAATGCTCGTCACGAATCCCCCGGGCGAATGCGCTCTCATTGCCTCGGGTGGATTAAGAGGCCGGGCCGGGGGGCGATAGGCCCTCTCTCAAGAAATCGCATCTGCCGGCGCTGGCCCGCCCTGCGTGGACTTCCTGGTGAAGGTGTTCATTGAGCGCATCGAGCCGACGGACAGGTGCATTCAGTCGCAGTACCTGTACATCGTCCCCAATGAGCATCCCGGGCGCTTGCCGGTACCCTTGCAAAACGGTCCGTCCTTCATCGCCTTGTCCTTGGCGATGACAGCCTGCAGGCTGTCTCCTTGGGTCCAGTAGAGGCACTCGTACACCGGCCCCGCCATCGGGCAACAGCCGCAGCCACAGGCTTCATACGTATCGCCGACATCGGGAGGAGCGCCCTGCGCCGTAATGGGGTGAGGCATCGGGGCGTTACACCCCACCGTGAACGCCAGTAGCACTCGCAACGCACGCATGTGGGGACAGTAGGGAGCACCACGCGGGCGTGCCCATCCGCCAGTTGCCTGACAGCCGCTTTGCGGGTGTCACACCCATCCGGTATGGAACGCGCATGACTCACCCGACCTCATCGACGGACTTCGATCCACAACTGGCCCCCCTCCTCCCGCCGCTGAAGGGGTATGTGCCCTTGCAGATGACGTTGGAGCAGCTCGAGCACTTCCGCCGGTTGAGCCATGTGACCCGGGAAACGCTGATGGGCGACGCGCAGGTCAGCTGCGTTGACTACAGCATCCCCGGATACCAGGGCGCCGAAATCGTGGTCTCCGTCATTGCCCGGCAAGGGCACTCGGTTCCCGGTCCCGCCGTCTATCACATCCATGGCGGCGGCATGGTGATGGGCACCCGCTTCGCGGGGGCGAAGCCGCTCGTGGAATGGGCGCTCCGCCATGATGCGGTCTGTGTCACCGTCGAGTACCGGCTGGCGCCCGAGCATCCAGCGCCCACCCTGGTGGAGGACTGCTACGCCGGGCTGGCGTGGATGGCAGCGCATGCTGACATGCTCCGGTTTGATCCGAATCAGCTGGTCATCTTCGGCGGGAGCGGCGGCGGAGGGCTCGCGGCCGGCACCACGCTTCTGGCTCGGGACCGGCAGGGCCCTCGGCTGCTGGGCCAACTTCTGCAATGCCCGATGCTGGATGACCGGAACGAGACGGAATCCGCACACCGATACGATGGCGTCGGCGTCTGGGACCGCACCAGCAACCTGACCGCCTGGAGAGCCGTGCTAGGAGACCGCTGCGGAGGGCCCGAGGTGTCTCCGTATTCCGCGCCCGCGCGAGCATCGGACTTGAGCAGACTGCCGCCCACCTTCATCGACGTCGGAGGAGCGGAGACGTTTCGAGACGAAGCTGTCGCCTATGCCCGCGGAATCCTGGCGGCGGGCGGTGAGTGCGAGCTGCACGTCTGGGGCGGAGCCTTCCATGGATTCTATGACATCGCCCCGCAGTCCGACCTGGCGCGCGCATGCATCGCGGCACGCGACGCGTGGATTGCACGGATGTTCGCCCGCGGCGCCATGAGCCCGTGTTCTCCGTCATGAAAATGAAGTTGGCTCAACGGGCTGCTGGCGGGCCGTGTATCTGAGGCGCCTGCCACTCCGTCATCGTTGCCCTACAGCTCCCCCTCTTGCTTCCAGGAATTTCCCCCATGTTCCATGCGCACCGCGTCCCACGAGTCCTGGTCTTCGCCCTGCTCCCGGTCCTCTCCGCCTGTTCCTCTTCCGAATGCACGGAGAACCGCGACTGCGCGTCCCGTGGACCGGACATCATCTGTGTGGAGGAGACTTGCGTTCAGGCCGCCTTGCCCGACGCGGGAACCGTCGACGCGGGAACGGAAGACTCCGGGGTGGACGCGGGTTCAACGGCCCCGGACCCGGGCTCGGATGACGGTGGCGTGGACGCAGGCTCGGGCGATGCCGGCGCTCCGGACTCGGGCACGGATGCTGGGAGCTCCGTGCCGGAGGCTTCGCTGCGCATCACGGAGATCAACCCGTACGTCCAGCAGGAGCTCATCGAGCTGGTGGCCGTCACCGGCGGCTCACTGACGGGCATCTCCCTCAAGGAGCTCACCAACTCCGACTTCACCTTCACCTTCCCCCAGGGCTACACGGTGGAGACAGGCGCGGTGTTGGTCCTCCACCTTCGCGGCGCCTGCACGGATGCCCCTGGGAACCCGGCCTCCTGTGGCCAGGCCGCCCCCTTCACCGCCGGGGCATGGGACTTCAGCATGCCGGGCTCGCTGAGCTACTCCGGCAAGGTCTTCGAACTCTTCGCGTCGGATGGCACTCCCATTGACGGCGTTCCATTCGTTCGAGCCTCCGGGGAGATGCCGTCCAACATCGTCGCCGCGGTCCAGCGCCTGCAGGCAGACCGGGTCTGGGACCCGACGCCTTGTGTGCATGACCTCCAGACCGGGTTCGCCCGTGACCGGTACTGCCGCAACATCGCTGTGGACTGGTCCAACATGAACGCGGACGCCAACGTCATGCGCATCGCCGGAGACTCGCCGCTGACGACACCCGGGACTCGGTCGCAGTGGAGTGGCCCCCTGCCTTCACGCTGGGGCACCTACTAGCGACGACGGCTCCGGACGTCGCAAGGCGAGACCATGTCGCGGCGCTGACGCTCGTACCATGCGCCTCGCATGACGCCCACCGAGGCGCAGTAGGGGAAGAAGCCCATGCCGTAGCGCGTCTCGCCTTCTGAGGCCCCCGCGTGCGGCATGGGCCCGTTGTCAGGCGCCCTCATGCCGGCGAGACGGGGGCGGGTGCGTTGCCCTTGAGCAAGGTCAGCAGTCCGGCGAGCAGCCCGACCCCAGGCGAGCCACCCAGGAGCGCTGCCCCCAGGATGATCCGCTCGTAGTCGTCCCCTGTCGGTGCGCCCGACGCTTTGGGCCCACTGAACATCCACAGATAGGCGGATACGCCCACCACCACCGTGGCGGCTCCGGAAATCAGCAGGAACCACTTCCACGAGCCGCGCCCCTTTCGCACCGCGAACAGGTGGATGAGGAGTGACACGACCCCAAGCACGCCCCCGCCAAAGAGCGCCAGAAAGAAAGCCCCGATGACGAACATTCCCATGGCGCCGCATCCTAGACCTCGCCCCCGCGTCTGGACACTGCGGGTCAGGGGGTGAAAAGCCATCCACGTATGAATATCCCAACGCCGCGAAGCCCCCGCTTGAGGCTGTCTATCGACGGGTAGGAGTGCCGCGTCGTGACGAGCTTCAGCCTCACATGGGACTTCAACTTGGCGACGCCATGTCCGGCGGAAACCACACCGCAGGCTTCGTCGGGTTGACGGCTGCGCGTGACGTTCGTGCCTGCACCCGCTGGGAAGTCCCACTGCACAGCAATGGATGATCGCGCTCCGGCCAGAAGCGCGCTGAAAAGAGGGGGGCCTGCCCCTGCACCCAGCCCACCAAACTGAGCCGCGGTCAGTCTGGCGCGGAGGGCCCGCGATCTTTTTTCCGACCGACCGATGATTTTCGGCGGCCATGGCGGTCCAACCCTCAAAACCGCTTCACGGAGAACCCCATGACCACGGCGACCCACACCGAACTCCAGCACACCGCCCCGGCACCCGGCCTGCTGCCGGGCACGCAGTCCTCCTCGAAGAAGGCCCTGTGGACGGGACGCGTCCTGAGCGGCATCGCCGTCCTCTTCCTGCTGTTCGATGCCACCGGGAAATTGCTCCAGATTCCGGAGGCGCAGCAGGGAACGGTGGAGCTCGGCTACCCCGTGAGCGTGCTCTTCGGATTGGGAATCGTTCAGTTGGTGTGCCTGGCGGTGTATCTCATTCCGCGGCTCTCGGTGCTGGGGGCCATCCTGTGGACGGGCTATCTCGGAGGCGCGGTCGCCACCCATGTCCGGGTCGGCAACCCGCTCTTCTCCCACATGCTCTTCCCCGTCTACGTCGCGACGCTGCTCTGGCTGGGGCTCTGGCTGCGCGACGCGCGGCTGCGCGCCGTCCTTCCGGGCCGGGCCACGTCGCCAAAGTCTTCAGGCCGCCCTGGCGCGGAACCGTAGCCCGCTCTTCCCGCCGGGCCCCTGACTGCCTGGCTCCGAGAGAAGAACGGTCCCTGGGCTCGTGAGGCAGGAAGCCGGGTCTCCTCCTCTTCGCTGTGAACGGGATATTACGGCCACTCCATACAATTGGTGCCTCGCTGCACAGCGATTGGCGATGGCGTGCTGAGCTCCGCTCGAGAGGCGAGCCTCTGTCCGATGTCCGGCACGGCCCGGCCGCCGGATGAAGCGCGGGCTTTCCACTCGACTCCAGGCACGCGATGTTCAATTCCGTTCTATCCCCCCAGGAGAGAGTCGCATGCGAACCCTGTCAATGCCCCTCATCGTCGCCGCCCTCCTAACTGGCTGCAGCCAGGCCCCAGACCCCACGCCAACGCCCCAAGACTCGGGCGTCCCGCAGCAGGACTCGGGCGTCCCGCCGGAAGATTCGGGCGTCCCGCCAGATGACGCGGGCGTCCCACCAGATGACGCGGGCGTTCCGCCGGACGACGCGGGTGTTCCGCCAGAAGATCCGCTTCCCACCGGCCCTCCGGTCCCGCAGGGCCCGCCCAACGTGCCCGAGTTCGATCCGGCCTTCCCCGGGCAGACACGCGTCCCAGCCATCCAGACGCAGACGCCCATCCAGGTCACCGAGATTGCCTCGGGCTTCAGGAATCCCTGGGCCATCGCCTTCCTGCCCGATCAGCGCATGCTGGTGACGGAGAAGCCCACCGGCTCGCTCTACATCGTCACGCCGCAGGGCGCGAAGTCCCCCGCCGTCGCGGGGCTGCCCGCCGTGGATGGCCGTGGCCAGGGGGGCCTGCTCGACGTGGAGGTCGGCCCCGACTACGCGCAGAGCCAGCTCATCTACTGGACCTATTCCGAGCCGCGCCAGGGCGGCAACGGGCTCGCGGTGGCGCGTGCGAAACTCGTGGACGGTGCACAGCCTCGCGTGGAGGACGTCCAGGTCATCTTCCGCATGATGCCCACGCTCGAGTCGACGCTGCACTCGGGGGGACGGATGGTGTTCACCCCCGACGGCAAGCTGTTCGTCACGCTCGGGGAGCGCTCCATCCTCGCGGGCCGGGTGCAGGCGCGGGACGTGAACAGCCACTTCGGCAAGGTGGTCCGCATCTATCCCGACGGCTCCGTGCCCCAGGACAACCCCTACGTGAACACCGAGGGGGCGAAGCCGGAAATCTGGTCGGTGGGCCACCGCAACGTCCTGTCGGCGGCGCTCGACAGCCAGAACCGGCTGTGGACGGTCGAAATGGGACCGCGCGGAGGTGACGAGCTCAACCGCCCCGAGGCCGGCAAGGACTACGGCTGGCCCACCATCGGGTATGGCGAGGAGTACTCCGGCGCGCCCATCCACGAGAGCCCTCGGGGCCCAGGCATGGAGCAGCCCGTGTACTACTGGGACCCGGTCATTTCTCCCTCGGGGATGACCATCTACTCGGGGACCCTGTTCCCCGAATGGCGGAACAACATCTTCATCGGAGGCCTGTCCAGCCAGGCGCTGGTGCGGCTCATGATGCGGAATGACCGCGTGGTGGGCGAGGAGCATCTCCTCAAGGACCTGGGCGTGCGCATCCGCGAGGTGGTGCAGGGCCCCGACGGAGCCCTCTACCTGCTCACCGACGCCACCAACGGAAAGCTGCTCAAGGTCACGCCGCGCTGAAGTCACCGCCGGCCACGGCATGCGCTCCACGCTCCCCGAGCGACTCGGTCCTCGGGGGGCGCGGAGCTGCGGCTTCAACCCGCCCCCTCTCCGTCCAATCCGTCCGCATTCCGGAACCACACCAGCCCCCGGGGTGTCTGGGGCCCGCGTCGAGCCCGCAACCCCGGAGAATTCATGACGATGAGACTCGCCGTCGGCGCCCTGCTGCTGCTCTGGGGGTGCGCGACGCCTCCTGCGGCCCCGCGGCGCGCCCTGCCCGCGAAGGCAGGGCCCGTCTTCCTGGAGAATGACTGGGAGGGAGCGCTCCGGGCGGGGCGGGAGGGGCGGCGGCCCGTCCTCGTGGAGGCCTGGGCCCCCTGGTGCCAGTCGTGCCGGTCCATGCGCGCCACGGTGCTGACGTCCCCCGCCCTGGATGAGTGGGCGGACCGCTTCGTCTGGCTCGCGGTGGACACGGACGCCGACACCAGCATGGCCTTCCTCCAGCGATACCCGGTGGACACGTGGCCCACCTTCTTCGTCCTGGAGCCGGAACACGGCGCCGTCCTCGCGCGCTCGTTGGGTGCGGTGTCCCTCCCCCAATTCATGGGCTTGCTCGAGCAATCCGAGCGGACCTTCCAGCAAGGCCGCCTGGGCACGGAGGCGCTGGTCCGGGCGGATGCGCTCGCCCTCTCCGGTCAGCACGGCGAAGCCGCGGTGGCCTATCAGCGGGCCCTGGAGCAGTTGGCCCCCAAGGACGCGCGCCGCGCGGGCGCCCTCGTGTCCTGGAGCAAGTCGCTGGCCACCACGGGCGCCTCCGCGGACTGCATGCGGGTGGCCGCGAGGGAGCTGCCGAAGCTCTCGCGCGTGGATGATCGCACGCGGCTGCTGTACGTGGGCATGGGCTGCGCGCTGGACACGAACACCGAGGAGGCGCGAGCGGTGCGAGGCCAGTTCGCCGAGGAGGCAAACCGGGCCCTGGGTGCTCCCGAGACCGCGCTGACTCCGCTTCAACGCTCGTCGCTCTACGAGCTTGCATGCGAAGCCCGTGAGGCGACCGGGGACGAAGCCGGGCTGCGCGATCAGGCGCGGACCTGGTGGGCGTTCCTCCAGCTCCAGGCCACTCACGCGAACGGGGCCGAGGAGCGCGCGGCGCTCGATTCGCATCGGGTGATGGCCACCGCGCTGTTGGACCAGCCGGACGCCGCCATTCCCCTCTTGGAGCGCAGCGAGCGGGAGCTGCCCGGGGACTACAACCCGCCAGCCCGGCTCGCGACGCTGTACCTGATGGCCGGGAGGAAGGATGAGGCGCTGACGGCGAGCAAGCGGGCCCTGGCCCTGGCCAGGGGCGTCTCCCGAGGCACCGTGCTCGCGGGCCATGCGCGCATCCTCATGGCACATGGCGAGCGGGCACACGCGGAGCGGCTGCTGACCGAGGCCTTGAGCGAGATGGCCCGGACGCCAGGCATTCCCCAGGACCATCTCCAGCGAAAGGTCCTCGAGCGAACCCTCGCGAGGCTTCGCGCGAGCAACGGTGCGGCGCCGAAGTGAACGGCGAACGAAAGGCCGCCATGACTCGGCGCTGAGGGCTCCGCCTTACGGGCTGGGACGGGCAGCCAGGCGGACGGGCCCCACCATTTCGCCCGAGCCTGGCCTGTTTCGCCTACGCTGCCCGCCGTCTCCTGAAAGGCCGGTGTCCGTCGCATGGGTGGTCGTGTCCTCTCTCCAGTCCTCCTCGTCGGTGCGGGAACGGGGGAGGCCACGTGCGGCATCCTGTACCTGGCGGGCTACCTGCGGCGCGGCGGCATCGAGGCCTTCGTGCGGCTGTACGACGGGGATGAGACCGAAGCCGAGGTGACACGCACCTTCGAGAGCCTCCTGCGCCGCGTACGCCCGAAGCTCGTGGGCATCAGCCTCAAGTGGTTCCACCACGTGGACCGCGCGCTGCTCATCGCGAGGACAGTGCGGCGGCTCGACCCCTCCATCCGCATCGTCGTGGGAGGCAACTCCGCTTCGTACTGGTGGAAGGAGCTGAGCGGCTACGACAGCATCGACCACATCGTGCTGGGCGACGGCGAGGTGCCGCTGCTGGCGCTGTGCAACGGCGAGGAGGCGCCGCCCAACGTCGTGACGAGGAGTCCGGACGGCCGTCCGCGCCGGCTGCCGCTGGAGTACGTGCAGCGCGCCACGAACACGGACGACATCTATTATTCGCACTTCAACGACATCTTCCTCAGCCAGATGGACCAGCACTCGTTCTCCGGCTGGGTCGCGCCCGGCAAGGGGTGCGGTGAGAACTGCCTGTATTGCGGCGGGGCGCGAGGCAACCAGAAGGCGGACTTCGGGCGAGCGAAGCCCTTCCTGCGCGCCGAGGAGAACGTGCGCCGCGACCACCAGGAGATTGCCGGGCGGACGTGGCAGATGCGCTACGACTTCGCGGGCAGCACCGCCGGTTTCCTGAGCAGCACCTGGGCGGGCGTGGACCTCTCCCGCCACTGCTGCACGTACTTCCTGTGGGGCGTGCCTCGGGTGGAGCTGGTGGCGGCGCTGGCCGCGACGTTCCAGCGCGTCTACATGGTCATCGACATCGGTTGCTTCTCCGAACAGCAGCGGCTGGAGCAGATGGGCCGGGGCCTGCTCAAGCCCTGCGCGAAGGACCGCGAGCTGCTGGAAGTCATCGACGCCTGCCGCAAGTACCCCAACCTGGACATCGAAATCTCCGGCATCGGAGGCCTGCCCTTCGCGAGCAAGGCCACCCTCGCGGAGGAATTGCGGCTCGTGGAGCGCATCATCGGCCTGGACTGCGTGGTGGGCTACCAGCGGCTCGAGGCGCAGCCCGGGGCGCTGGTGACGCAGCACCCCGCGCGCTTCGACATGGTGACGGAGGCGAAGACGTTCGCGGAGTTCCTCGACTACTTCGAGCGTCGCGAGCCCGGTGACGTGTCCGTGCCGATGATTCGCTTCCGCGACGCGGGCCTGGAGGCGGCGGTCCAGCACACCTCCGACCGGGTGGACGCGCTGGCCTGGAAGCACCGCGACTCGCGCAAGAGCGTCGCCATCCAGGGCAGGACGCGGCTGCGCAACACCGCTCCCTGGACCCAGCGCTTCACCCTGGGGGAGTGGCTGGGCAGCCACCGCGCCCCCGCGAAGCTCGCGGGTGAGGCGGTGACGGTCCTCCGCTCCGTGGATGGCATCACGATGAGCTGCGCCCCTTCTGTCAGCCCGAAACGGTTCTCCGACCCCACGCTCACGCAGGGCGAGGACGGCGCCATCCTCCTGGCCGCCCTGGCCGCCTTCGAGCACCCCACGACCGTCTCCAGCGCCGTGTCGAAGCTCGGCGCGAAGGCGCGGCTCGACCCGCATTCCGCGCGAGAGGTCATCGACCACCTGGTGGACGGACGCTTCCTCCAGCCGGCGTGAACTTTCGCACCGAGGGGACGGCTTCACGCAACTTCACGAGCCCCGGACAGTGGGGGCGTGTATGGAAGCCGGAGGGAGGTGCCAATGGCATCCGCGAAGGCCTTGCTGGGAAGCGTCCTGGGGCGGTTCCTCTTCACCGACAGCCGTGTGACCCAGGTCCACGAGCGCTCGCGCGTCTTCCGACAGATTGACTGCGAGGGGCCCACGTTGAAGGGACAGGGATGGACCCCTGGCGACAAGGTGCAGGTCTTCCTGCCAGGGCTGGGCATGCGTACGTACACCCCGCTGTCCTGGGACGAGGAACGGGGTGCCACCTCCTTCCTCGTGTACCTGCACGGCGACACCCCGGGTGCGAGCTGGGGCCGTGACGTGAAGGTGGGCGACACCGTCCAGTTCTTCGGGCCCCGTCGCTCGCTGTCCCTGGAGGCCGGGGACGTGCCGGTGGTGCTGTTCGGCGATGAGACGTCCTTCGCAGTGGCCTACGCATTCCGAACCGCGGCGAGGCGGGACGTCACGCCCGTCTTCGAGGTGACGGAGCCTGACGCATGCGTCCCCGCGCTCCGTGAGTTGGGCTTCGAGGGACAGGCCGTGGCGCGCGAGCCTGGGGACGCACACCTGGCCCGCCTCCATGAACGACTGCGAGAGGCAATGCGCGCGAAGCCCGGGGCGGTGCTGGTGATGACGGGCCGGGCGCAGTCCATCCAGGCCCTGCGCGCCCGCTTGCGCGGCGACGGCGACCGCGCCACGCCGAAGGTGAAGGCCTACTGGGCGGTGGGCAAGACGGGGCTCGACTGACTCCTCGCCCCGGGAACGGCGGGGCGAATAAATCGGCCGGAAAAGCCCATGTCACATGCGGCCCCGGCTGCGTCGTCCTGACGTTGAACGCAGGCACTTTCGCCCTGCACGACACTCAGGAGCCGCCCATGAAGCCCCGGCTGAACCCGTACGCCGCCGCCCCCGATGCGATGAAGCTGACACTCGATTACGGCCAGAAGCTGCTGGAGTTGGGCCTGGAGAAGAGCATCCTGGAGTTCGTGAAGATCCGCGCCTCGCAGATCAACGGCTGCGCGTTCTGCATCCACATGCACACCCGGGACGCCCGCGCGCATGGGGAGACCGAGGAGCGCATCTACCTGTTGGACGCTTGGCGCGAGTCGCCTCTGTACACCGAGCGCGAGCGAGCGGCCCTGGCCTGGACGGAGGCCCTGACGCACGTTTCCCAGACGCACGCGCCCGATGAGGTCTACGCTGCCCTCAAGCCGCACTTCTCGGAGCAGGAAATCGTGCACCTCACCCTGCTCATCGGGATGATCAACACCTGGAACCGCATCGCCGTGGGGTTCCGCTCCATTCACCCCGTCACCGCTCCCCGCACCGAGGCCGCCTGACGTGAATCCCGCTGACGCCTTCGACCCGCTGCGCCCCCGCCTGCTCCGCATCGCCTACCGCATGCTGGGCATCGTCGCGGAGGCCGAAGACGTGGTGCAGGAGGCGTACTTGCGCTGGCACCAGACCGACCGCGCCGCCGTGCGCGACGCCGAGGCCGTGCTTGTCCGCACGGTGACGCGGTTGTGTCTGGACGTCCTGAAGTCCGCCCGCGTACGCCGCGAGGAATACGTGGGCACCTGGCTTCCGGAGCCCATCGTCGATGCGGTGGAGGGTGATGACTTGACGCTGCCCCTGATGATGGCCCTGGAGCGGCTGTCCCCGCTGGAGCGAGCCGCCTTCCTCCTGCACGACGTGTTCGGCATGGACTTCGAGGAGGTGGCGAAGGCCATGGGCCGGGCCCCTGCCGCGTGCCGCCAGCTCGCCAGCCGCGCACGGGCCCACGTGCGCGAGGCTCGGCCGCGATTTCCCGTGTCGGAAGCGCAGGGCAGTGAGCTGGCCTCGGCCTTCTACGTGGCGTCCCGGAGCGGGGACATGGGGGCGCTCCAAGCGCTCCTGGCCCAGGACGTCGTCGTGTATTCCGACGGTGGCGGCAAGGTGAAGGCGGCCCTCAACCCCATCTACGGTCAGGAGAAGACGCTGCGCTTCTTCGAGGGCTTGCTGCGCATCACGGGCGTGAACTCCTCGCAGCGGGTGCACGAGGGATTCATCGACGGACTGCCCGCCTTCGTCACCCTGGAGAAGGACGGCACGCTCCAGACGACGGCCCTGGGCATCGAAGATGGCCGAATCGCCACACTCTACGTCACTCGCAACCCCGACAAGCTCCAGGGTATCCGCGGGCTCGTGGCGGACAAGCTGCCGGCCTGACCTGGGCCACGGGTTCAGGCGTTCGTTCAAGGCGCGACGAAGCACGCCTGGATGCGGCCGGCGTCTGTCCATTCGCCCGCTTCGGCAGGAATACCGCGTTGCGACCACCCTCCCCCGCCGTGGACCCTGCCGCCGGACTGATGTTGCAAGGGGGCGAATCATGCGTGGACCGTCGAAGCAAACTCGCGGCTGGAGCGCTTTGCTCCTCGGGGGGCTCCTCTCTCTGGCGTGTGGCGGTGAAGCGGAGCTGTTCGAAGGCAACTCCCCTTCGAGAGAGGACGCCGAGGCCGGGCTTCATGGTCCGGGGAGCCAGGGGCCCTACCCGAACTGGGCGACACCGACCTTCGCGACGGATGCTCAGGTGGCCGAGGACGGAAACCAGTTCTTCGTGGCCTGGTCCGACGGCCGCCCCGGCCGCTTCTACGCGGCACGCGTCTCGAAGAATGGCCGGCTGCTGGACCCGGATGCCATCCCCCTCAACCCCGGTTTTCGACCCGACGCCTACTACCATGCGACCGCGTTCGATGGCCGGCAGTTCCTCGTCGTCTGGACCGGAGACACCTCCATCTTCCTGACGCGTGTCAACCGGAACGGGACATTGGACGGCCCGCCGGTCACGCTCTTCACCCCCACCGACCACCAGCCCGCGGGCTCACCGGGCATCGCCTGCCACGACCGCAAGTGCCTGGTGGCGTGGATTGGCTTCGGCGGAACCGCCACTGGCGCGGTCCGCGGCATCACCCTGAACACGGCGAAGCCGGGCTTCGACGTCCAGGAGGTCTTCATCTCCAACCAGCTGTCTGCCATCAACTCCTATGGCGTCGCGGTGGCATGGTCCCATGACCGGTACCTGGCGACATGGACGGACTCTCGCTTCGGCGGCCAGGACATCTTCGCCGCGAGAATCCGGCGCACGGGCGCGGTGCTCGACCCGGACGGCTTCGTCATCTCCGCTGCGCCGGGCAATCAGAACTTCTCGTCGGTGACGGCGACGAAGCAGGGCTTCTTCGTCGCCTGGAGCGACGCACGCAATGGCACCCCCGACATCTACGGGGCCCGAGTGAAGGACGGAACGGCGAACGTCCTGGACCCCAGCGGCATCCCCATCGCCACCTCGGGCACGAACGACATCACGCCCAAGGTCGCCTCCGAGGGCCACCAGGTGCTCGTCACCTGGAGCGCGCTGACGGCCGACACCGGCCGCGTCCGTGGCGCCCGGGTGAAGCTGAACGGGAACGTCCGTGACCGCCACGGCTTCGCCATCTCCCGTGGCGCGGCGGCTCGCCAGCTCGTGTCCGGCAGCGTGGCCTATGCCAATGACAAGTACTTCGTCGTCTACGGGCGTGCCCCCGTGCTCGATGAACCGCCCTACCAGGTCACCGTGGGGACCCGCGTGAAGCAGGATGATGTCCTGGACATCCCAGCCATCCGCATTTCGCACGCGCCTTCGGTCGAACAGCTCGTGCCGTGACGCGCGCCCTGGGTCCCGCGTTGTAGGCCCGCACCACCGGGGCCTCGCGCCAGAGACGCCCGTGCTGTCCTCGGAAGTCGTGACGTTGCGCGGAGGCACGGGCGTTCCTCGACACCGTGGCGCGGTCGCCCATGCTGCCTCGCGCGTGCGTGCTGGACGCGGCCTGGGTGGAGGGCCGGGGCTGGGTGCTCTTGAAAGCCAACGCCGCGTGGGGCGCTGGGCTCAACGGCTGCGACACGGCCGAAGCCGCCCGCTGTATCGCCGAAGCCACGCGCGCCTGAGCCGCCTCACTTCCAGGGGCGACGCGTGGCCTGCGAGCCCGTCCGCGGCTCGCGTTGAACGCGGGGGACTCAGCGGCTGAACATGGCCTTGACGCGCAGGTCGTTCTGCTGACGGAGCTCGGCGACCATCGTCACGTCGGCAGCGGCCAGGGCCTTTGGGAGCTTCTCGGCGTCGAGGTCGGTGCAGTACGCCGCCGTGCCCGGTTGCTGCCGCCAGGACTCCGACAAGGGGCCCGCGTCGATGGCATCGAAGCCCAGTGCGTCAACGAGCTGAAGAATCTGCTGTCGCGCCCGCGGGTCATCGCCCGAAACCGGAAGCGCGATGCGCCCCGGTGCCCCACGGGGAAGGCCCTTCGTGTCCAGGCTGCCAGCCTGGATGTTGTTGAAGGCTTTCACCACCGGACGCTTCAGTTGTGCTGAGACCCACTCGCTGTCGGTCTGCCCCGCATCGATGGCGCCGATGTGGCCGTCGCGGAACTCCGGGTAGTAGTTGCCCGTGTCGACCACCACGACGTCCGCGGGCACGTCGTCGAACAGGCCGGGCGGCAAATCCGTGATGGCCTTCTGGGGAATGGTGACGATGACGATGGGGCCCGCGTGCGCCGCGTCGCGAACGGTGACGGGCTTTGCCCCCACGCTCGCCGCGATGGCCGTGACGCCCTCGACGCCGCGTGAGTTCGCTAGTGAAATGTCATGCCCCAGGGCCTTGAGGTGCCGCGCCAGGGTCGCTCCAATGTTCCCTGCGCCGATGATTCCGATGTTCATGGGACGAGCAACCTAATGAGGCGTTCCTCGGCTCGCTCGTCATTCCGCCGCGCGCCCCTGCACCTATGAGAGCTGCGCGCCCGTGGACAGGTCGAAGATGCGCGCGGGCATGTCGTTGGCAAGCATGACGAGTGCCTCATTCCCAGGGCCACGGAGAAGGCCGGGGACGGGTAAGGGAACTCGTGCTGAAGCGCTCCCGTCCGTGCATCAAGGACGCGCAGGCTGTGATGCCGGCGCCGCCGCCACGAGGAGGCCCCCGCTGGGAGCAGGTGGCCAGGTCGACGCGCCCGAGCGCCCCCGGGCATGGCCCGGTGCATCAATCACACACGCGCCATGAACAATTACAGCAACACATCAAGAGGTTGTCTCTGTCGCGCGGGCTGGCAAGGCTGTGCCCCATGACAGACAAGCGGCTGAAGAGGATTGGCATGGTGGGCGGGGGCGCCATGGGGTGCGGTATCGCGCTCGAGCTCGCCATCGCCGGCAGGCAAGTGGTGCTCTACAACACGCGCGCCGACAGCAGCGAGCGGGCGCGCGCGAAGCTGGAGCGAGACGCAGCGCTGCTGGTGGAGACGGGCCTGCTCGCCCCACAGCAGGCCCCCGCCGCGCTCGGACGCATTCGCCGCACCACAGTGCTCGCCGAGGCCGCCGTGGAGCAGGACCTGGTCATCGAGTCCATCCCCGAGGACCTCGCCCTCAAGCAGCAGCTCTTCCGCGAGCTGGACCGGCTCGCGGCCCCCGACACCCTCCTCGCCACCAACACCACCGCGCTGAGCGTGACGGCCATCGCCCGGGACTGCACGCGACCCGAGCGCGTCCTCTCCGCCCACTACTACCTGCCCGCGCACCTCATCCCGCTGGTGGACGTCATCCCCGGCGAGAAGACGTCCCCCGACGCGGTGGAGACGGTGCGGCGGTTCCTCGAGGAGCTGGGCAAGTCGCCGGTGGTGTTCTCCAGGGACGTGCCGGGCTCGGTGGGCCCGCGCCTGCAGCAGGCCCTCATTGGCGAGGCCATCCGCCTGGTGCATGAGGGCGTGGCCACGCCGGAGATGGTGGACCGCGTGCTCACCCAAGGCGTCGGACGGCGCCTGGGCGCTTCGGGTGTCTTCGACCGGCTGGACCTGGTGGGGCTGGACTTCATGACGGCCCTCCTCCGCGGCACCGGCCGCCCCGTGCCGCCCGTGCTCGCGCAGAAGGTGGAGCGGGGCGAGCTAGGCCAGAAGACGGGCCAGGGCTTCTACTCCTGGACGCCCGAGTCCACCGCCGCCTACGAGGAGCGCATGGCCCGCCACCTCGCCACCCAGCTTCGTGAGGACCGGGCGGCGGGCCGCCTCCGCACTCCCACGGCGGAGCTGGCGGAATGAGGACGGAGACCGTCCTGCTGGATTCGGCGGTGCTGTCAGACTTCCTGGTGGACGCCATCCGCGAGTACACCACGTGCACCCCGGAGCTCCCGCCCCGGAGCTGGGCCGTGCTGCTGGGGCGCGTCGCCGGCGACGCCATGCGCGTGGAGCGTGTTCGCTTCGCCACCAACGTCCGCGAGACGGATGAGCGCGTGCTCCAGGAGTTCGACACCACCATCATCCCCCGCTTCGGCGCCTGCTACGCCAACGGGCGTCGTGGCTTCTGGTGCGAGCCGCGGGAGTTGCTGCGCATCACCACCGAGGCCGAGGCCCAGGGACTGGAAGTGCTCGGCTCCATCCACCTGCACCCGGACTGGCACCGCATCGGCCCGCCCCACGAGCGCGGCCTGCGCGTCAGCCAGGAGCCCACGCCCATGGACCGCCACCTCTTCCAGGGCAGCGGCTGGCCGCTCAACATGATTCTCTACCTGGAGAGGCGCGAGGGCCGGCTCTATCACTCGGTCGGAGCGTGGGCTCCGCCCGATGGCCTGGAGGCCGGCGCGGGCTGTCGCGCGCTGGCCATCCGCATGGAGACTCCGGAGCGGTGAACCGTAACCGTCCTGCCAGTGACGTCGCGTGAGGGGTTGCAAGCAGGCGAGGGCCGTGGTCGGCGAGGAGCGAGTTGTACAGAGACTGGGCTCGAGGCGTGTGTCCGGCGGGTCGGCGGTGCGCCGCCGGATACAATAACCCCAGCAACCCGGTGGGCTTGCTGAGCTTCACAGTGGAGGCGGCGGGAATCGAACCCGCTCCGGACGGTGCGAAACTCCCAGCAGAATCGCGCCCTTACCTCGTAACCGCCCGGAACGACTCAACTTCGATGTCCCGCCGCGTCCCCTGGTGTCCCGCCCTGTTCCGGTCCGTTCCGCAGTGTCGTGCGACATACGTGCAACATGGCGACCTTCGCTCGTCGTCTGGCGGGGCCGCCATTGCCGGTCAGGATTCTTCGTCAGGCAAGAGCGTGCGGAGCAGTTCGTCGTCAGGACCGAGCGGACGCCATCCAGTAGGAGGCGGATTGGCGAGCAACGCATCTCCAACCCGGTCGACGCGGTCCTTAAGAGGTTCAGGCGTGTAGGCGAACCACTGGCCAAGCGCGATGGCAACCTCCATCCGTGCGTCACCATCCAACACGGGCGGCCAGCCGTTGGGAAGACGTTCGTACAACTCCCGCACGAGTTGCCCACGCACCAATCGAGTGAGCTTCTTGCTGCGTTCAGCCTCGGCGACTAACCCCCTGAACACCTGAACGCCGGCAACGTCATCCGGACCAAGATCCTCTGCAAGAGCGACTAGGGACGCGGTGGGACGGGCCTCGGCAAAGGCGGTGACCGAGTCGTAACCTCGCTCACGGACTCGCTCATACAGGCGGGCTACCCAGTTCCCCTGCCATGAACGTCCATCGGTCATCGGCTTCTCCCTTTAGTGAACTTCATCGGGATGGAGTAGAACCTCATGTTCTCCGCGACGATCCGCAGGATTGTGTTCCGCGTCAACATCTGGCCCGCGCTCTTCTCAGCCTTGAGCAGTGCATCCATGATCATCCGGTTCCACGCACCGGGCCACGTTCGCCCCAGCTTCCAGTTCCCCCCACCGTGAATCGCCTCATGGTGGGCCTGCTCCAGTCGGACGCAGAATTGGTCGATGTCCATGTCGCCCTTGAAGCCGCGCAGCTCGAACCACTCCCGGTGCTCTTGCGGCATGACGTGATGCTTCGGTGCGTCGGCCATGCCCGCACCGGCCTTACCCGTCACCTTCATACCGCGCACTTCGGGGCTATCCCCCAGCGCCTCGCGCACGCCTTCGGGCAAGTCCTGGTGGGCCTGGGCCATCATCACCCGCCCACCATGGATGCGAACTGCCGCGCTCACGGCTGGGAGGGAGATGACGCCCGCCTGCACCAGCCTTCGCATCATCTCCACCCACTCCGCCGAGACGACGAGCCGCGAGCCTGCCATGACGCCCCCCCGAACTCATGACGAGGCCCACGCCGAGCGTCGCGGGGGCTGCTGGGGGTGGCCGGGGGAGTGACATGTTCAGTGTGGAAATCAGGGCGAGCAACTCCATCACCTGCGCCGCCACGATGACTTTGCCGCCCACCTCCATGGCCGAGCGTGCCTCCCGACGAATCGTGTCGAACTCGTGGGTCAGCTCCCCCATCAGAACGGGCATCGCGGTCGCCGCCGCCTCTATCCGCTCCGAGTCCCCCGATCCGAGGTCTGCCAGTGTCGGAGTCAGCTTGCTTTGAACTCGATGCAGGTCCGCGAACAGCTTCTCGGAGCCGCACATGGGACAATCGCGGAGCAAGGCATCAGCGAGTTGCAGGAAGTCCACCCACGTGGCCAGTAGCAGGGTTCCGAACATCGCGGCCTGGAGCCGGGGCCCAGTCATCTGGAGGATGCTCAGCTCCATTCCTGAATCCCCGACCTCCGAAGCCACTCCCGCCAGCGCCGTGGCACTCCCCAGCGTTCCTCGGAGCCACGCCAGTTGGCTGGAGCCATGGCCGAGATAGCGCGTGAACACCCCGTCGAGTCCCCGGCTACCAAGAGAGGAAGGACGCGACGCAAGTCGAGCGCGCGTGGTTTCGATACCCTCCAGGGAGCGCTTCACCTCATCAATGGCGTCCAGTGTTGCCTGACGCACCGCTGCGGCACTCTGCACTCCACCCCCGACAGCTACGGACGCAGTGCCAGGCACGGCCCCTGTTGCGTCGTGCCGTGGCCCCCGCTGGCGCGCTCGCCGTTGGTCCACCTCGGGCCCAGAGATAGAGAACGGAGAAGCGTCCGAGGAACGCGGAGGCTCGTCGCTTGGCGCGTGTTTCCACGCGGGGGACGTGGCCACGCGCGGCGCGTAGCTCAACGCTCCGCCAAGCCCGGAGGCATGCGCCACCGAAGCGGCCCCCATGGCCAACACCACCACCAGCAAGGCGTTAGCGCGCATTGTCCACCCCCAGGCCCACCGACGCGAAGGCCCCCGGTCGCAGCGTCCCTTCCGCCGTGGGGAAGAGCAGCGTGCCGCCCGTCCCCATCGCGTAGAGCTTCCCGCCCAGGAATCGCCAGCGCACTTCCGCAGCCCCCAGGTAACGCGCCCCGGGCTGCCCCATACCCACGCCCAGGCCCTTCAACGCCACTTCCAAGCTGCGCTCGAAGAGCTGCACCGCCACGCGCCCGTCGACGTCGAAGCGCCCCCAGGAGAACGCCTCCGCGCCCAGAGACAGCTTCAGGTGTCTGTAGATGCCCCCGTAGCTGACGGCGTCCCAGCCCACTTCGGCCTCACCGAAAGCCGAGTAACCATCCGGGAAGCCAGCATCCGCGAGAGGCACGCCATCAGGACCCGCAGCCTGGAAGCGCGCCAACTCGTAGTCCGCCCCGAAGAAGCCTTGCCGGAAGCCGCCACGCTGGCGCCTCGCCTCCAGCCGCAACCGCAGGTTGAGTGTCTCGGTCCCCGCGTCCAACCCCGCGCCTGCCACAGCCCCCCATGCGCCACCCTCGCCAGGACGCCCGCCCCAGCCCGCCACCAAGTGGACCTCGTAGTCAGGTCGCACCACCACCACCGCCATTGCATCCGCATGTGCCAGCGTCACCGACGGCGCGCGTCCACCCGCTCGACCCCAGTCATGCACGGCAGACAGCGCCAGGGTGTAGCGACTGTGCTCCTTGGCCTTGCCGAAGAAGACGTGCTCCAAGTCCAGGGAGAACTCCGCGCCCATCAGCCGCGCGCCCAGCACGTCTGAGACGAATGCTTCCGTGTAGAGGGGCCCCAGGGTGCCGGTGAGGAAACCTCCTGCCGGGTGGTAGTCCGGATTCTCGCGGTTGGAGTAGCGGCGGACCAGATGCCCGGAAAGCAGGCTGTAGCTGTCCAGGCCACCGAACCACACCCCCAGCGGCGCGTTGTCCGAGCCGAACTTAAGGCCACGGACGAGTTGCCCCCAGTCCGAGAGGGAGTCCCAGTCCTCCCGCCGCACGAGCCCCGCGCCATTGCCACCACCCCACAGGCGGAAGCGCACGGGAGCGCCCACGTTGATGCCGAACTCGAGGCCACCGTCGATGATGAAGGTGGGCTCCACCTGGACGAAGCCGTCATCACTCCCAGCGCCCGCGCGAGGGAGCAGCGCGAACGTCATCGCCTCCACGCGCGTCAGGTAGTGCCACCTGCGCGACGGCAAGGCCGGTGGAGTAGACGGCGCCTCTTCCTCGGGCAAGGGAGGCTCCGAGGCCCATCCCGGCAAGGGGAGCAAGACAAGCAGCAACAGCGCGGACAGACACCTTCGCTTCCTGTGCATACACGCCTCCTGTGCGTGCCCCGACATGAGGCACGAGAAACACACGTCTCCCGGTCGGCCTGACGGCTGGCGCCGTGCCGGTGGTGAATCAGCAGTGGTGAGAGGGGTTGAGGGCCGCCGTTAAACGGTCGGCTGCTTCGTCAACGCGCGACGGGGGCCTGTGCCGGGCTCCGTTGGCACTTCGTCCGGGTGGAGAACGCCCGCCGACGCGCGACGTGCGCCCCCTCGGGGTGACGAAGATTCCGTCGTGGGCTCGTGGCCGCCCCGCTCCGTGGTGACAGGGGGCGTGATGCCTCCCTCATCGCTGGGCACCTCGAAGTCCCAGAGTCCTTCACTGGCACCCGCGAGCGCCCGCTGAATCTCCCTCAATGCATCCTCGCGCGTGTAGCACCCCAGTCGCGCCAACTGGCCACGCAGGATGATCTCCAGCTCGACAGCCGTCCCGAAACGTTCGGCGGGGCTTCTGCGCAGAATCGTGTGGAGGATGTCTCGAAGGGAAATGAGAGCCCTTGCGCGGCATGCTCAACGTCATCGGAGCGGAAGGCCATGGCGCACCCGATGGCGTCTTCAGCGAAGTCAGGCAACTCCGCCACCACGGACGCCACCGTCGCCGAGAACGCCTGTTCCCGCTCCGCCTGCGACATCCGCGATTCCACTTCTTCGATGCGAAGAAGGCCCGGGTCGTAGAGGTGTCGCCCCGTGGCGAACTCCAGCAGCGTCAGCCCCAGAGAGAATACATCAGCCCACGCGTCGACCACCTCGCCCAGCAACATCTCCGGTGCGGAGTAGAAGACTTCGCCTTGGGGGCGCGGCAAGGACGTGGCCAGCCGCCCCGAGAGGCGAGAAAGGCTCCCGGCAAGCCGAGAGTCAGACGGATTGGACATGGGCGGGAAGCTCCGAATGCCCCCGCGAGAGGGATTCGCGCAAAGGCAAACTCAAGGTACAGCCAGCCCATTTGGAATTGAACGACGTGTCAGGTCTAAAATCCGGAAATCTCATCCACCCCAAGTGAAGACGGGCAGGCCAGATCTGCAAAGTTCCTTTACACTCTCCGAGGGAGCCTAGGGCCAGCGCTCGACGGCATAGGCGGGAGAGGAGCTTCCGAGCACCGTAGCCCCCGGCGCCTCCGCCTCCAGCAGGATGCGGACCATCTGCTCCTCAATAAACCTGCTCTTCCTCGCGACCGACCTACCTCCTGGCCGCGAGGACTCTCTCACGCTTCAACTGGTCCGAAAATTGAGGTGCAGACCGGCCTGACACGGCGCCTGGCAGGGCGCATCAAGCCTGCTAGGGTTGAGTCATTCAAGGAGGTGGCACCGATGTCGATCTACGAAATGACCGTTCCCTGCTTCGCGCAGATGCTGCGCGCGTTGCAAGGTCTCCTGAAGAAGGGGGAGGCGCATGCTCGCGAGCTGGGCTGCGACTCGAAGAACCTGCTCCAGTCGCGACTGGCACCTGACATGTACAACCTGGCCAGCCAGGTGCAGTTCGCCTGTACCCAGGCGCAGGAAGCAGTGCTGCGGCTTGGCCAGCAGCCACTGTCGGCGCTAGACGCGCCGGATGACATGGAACAAGCGAACGCCTTGATTGAGCGAACGCTACAACTGCTGTCGAGCGCTGACAGGGCGCGGATAGAGGAAGGCGCACAACGCCGACTGTCCATCGAGTTGCCCAATGGCTTGGCCTTCGACATGACCGGCAGCGAATACGCGCGGAACTGGGTGACACCGCAGTTCTACTTTCACCTCGTCACGGCCTACAGCATTCTGCGGCACAACGGCGTGCAGCTTGGCAAGGCCGACTACGTCCCGCACATGTTCGCCTACCTGCGCCAGCCAGCGGCCTGAGCCGAGGGCGTCGGCGTTCAATGACTGAAGAGGACTTGGAGTCCAACGTCATGATCCCTGGTCCCGACGCAGTCATTGGCTGTCCGCGCTGTGGAGCCCTCCATCGGTGCGGGACCCTGGCCTCCGGAAATACGTTCGGCGCAGTGCTCTGGAGTGATGGCTGGTTCGAAGCCCCCATGCGGCCGCTGCCACCCTTGATTGCGCGCTGCATGGGCTGCCATGCGTTCTTCTGGGTCGCGCGCGCCGTCGAGCTGGGGCACGTGGACCCCGTCACCTCCCAGTGCGATGAGACGCTCACCACCCTCACCCTGGAGAGCACGGGGGCGCGCCGCATCGAGGTCATGCAGCGCCTGCGGAGCGATCTGGGGATGGGACTCCAGGAGGTGAAGCACTTCGTCGCCCAGCTCCCCGCGCGCCTCGGGGAATACGACCACACGGGCAAGGCCCGACACATCGCCGACCGCTTCGAGGAGCTGGGCGCCCGTGTCAGCTCGACACGCATCGTCACCCGGCCCTATGTGCCCATGTACCCCAGGGAATGGAACGAAGCCCCCCAGGTACAGGACGTAAGCGAAGCGCTCTTCCTGGATGCGCTCCGCGAGGGACTCGCGACAACCTCCGACGAGGAACGCGAACTGCGACAGTGGGCCTGGTGGATGGGGAACAAGGCTTACCGTCGCGACGCGCCGTGGGTACCGCTCTCCCAGCGCGCGCACCAGGTCCGCGACAACGCCGAGGCCCTCATGGCCCTGTGCGCGCTGGACGACGCCGAGCACCGGTGGATGCGCGCGGAGCTGCTGCGCGAGTTGGAGCGCTTCGAGGCGGCGCTCACCCTCCTGGACCTGCCACCGCTCCCGGCGCTCGGGCCAGGCCTGGAGACCCTTCGTGACGCCGCGCGCAGGGCCGACTCGCGGCTCCCCCGGCTCCCACCAGGGTCGGCGGAGTAGGTAGGCTGCGATGCTGCGGCGTCCAGCCCAACACCCCGCATCCATCAGGTAGCGCTCATGAAGCTCGACAAGCCCGACAACCTGTTCGCCGCCATCGAGCAGTGCGATGTCTTCGCGGTGGAGGACCTGCTGGACAAAGGGGCCGCGCGCACGGGACGGACGGACGACTGAACGACCGCACCCATCCCCTATCCCACGTTGGAGCCAGGGGATTTGCCGGACAGGCCGTCTGAAGCATGCAGCGAAGGTTGCTCACCGCGCCAGCCCGGCGGAACTCACGCTGCTTCGACGCGCGCGCCAACGGGACGCGCGTCGCCTTGGCCGACGTCCTTCAACCAGCACCATGGGCGACGTCTGTCGTCGCCCATGGTGTGCGGGGCTAGCGAGCCGGGACGCGAAGGACCAGGTCGTGCGGCGGCAGGTAGAGCTGCTCGGCAGGCATTGCCCGTCCTTCGTTGTCCTGCCCCCACGTCACCACGGTGCCATCGGCGAGGAAGGCCTGGCTGGCGTTGCTCGTGACGGCAATGCCTACCACGTCCCTCACGTCGGAGGACGGGGCGATGGCGCTTTCGCCCCAGGCCACGACGGTGCCATCCGCCTTCAACGCCAGGACGAAGGAATCGCCTCCCGCGATGGCCACGACGTCCGTGAGGTCGGCGGGGACACTCAGGTCCGAAGGAAGGTCACCGCCCCACGCCACCACGGTGCCATCCGCCTGGAGGGCGAAGGCGGTCCTTCGCGACGTGGCCACGCTCACCACGTCGGTGAGCCCCGCCGGAATCGGGTGGATGTCGGCCAGGGACGGCTCACCCCAGACGGAGACGTGATTGGAAGCAAGGACACCCACGCCCCAATGCTCCCCGTAGGCGACGGTCTCCTGGGGCACCACCCACACGGAGGTGGTGGTGTGCCGCCGCCAGGGCACACCCGGCGTCACGACGATGTCGTGCTCGCCCGGAGCGACGTGGTGCGCCACCCGCGCCACCACCTGCGTATCGGACCAGGAGATGAAGTCGGTGACGGCTTCTCCTCCCACCATGACGGTGAAGGGGCCGCGCTCGGCGCCGAAGCCGGAGCCCGTCAAGGTCAGGTGTCCCCCCTGGACCGCCAGCTTGGACGCGGAGACCTCGAGCGCGCCCAGTCGCGACAGGGACAGGTTGACCGGCTGGGGCTCGCCTTCGCGCACGTCCAGCGCGGCCTCCGCCTTCGCGTAGTTCGCCTTGCTGGCCGCCAGGGTGTGGCGCCCCTGGGGCACGCCCTCGAGGACGAAGTGCCCCTGGGCATCCGTCGTCGCGGTGGCGCCATGGCCGGGGAGCGACACGGTGACACCCTCGTGGTGGCTTTCGCCTTCGAGCTGGATGGTGCCCGTCACCACGCCGGGCCTGCGCCGCAGCGTGATGTTGACCACCGTGGTCTCCTGATTCCGCACCACCACGCTCCGCTCTTGAATCTCATAGCCCGTCCAATAGGCGGACAGCGTGTACGTCCCCACGATGAGGCCATTGAAGGAGAAGCGGCCCTGGGCGTCCGTCAACACGGAGGCGTTGCTCTCCACCAGCGCCACCGAAATGCCCGAGGTGGTGTTGGCGTCCTCCAGCAGGACCACGCCCGAGATGTTCCCGCGAGCGCGGGACAGCGTCAGGCTGACCTGGGCCTGCTCGCCGGCGCGAACCTCCACGGTACGTTGGCCCGTGGCGAAGCCGTCCTTCTGGGCCTCCAAGGTGTAGGAGCCCGTGGGGACGCCGGTGAGGGAGAACTGGCCCGCGGTGTTCGTGCGCGCGCTGAAGGCCGTCCCCGCCAGGGTGACGTTGATGTCCACCGGCGAGATCCCGCCCTCGAGTTGGATGACACCAGCCACGTTGCCCCGCTCGCGCGTCAGCGAGAGCGAGACGTTGGCCGACTGGTTCTCCTGCACCTGGACGGACTCGCGCGCCACGGCATAGCCGCTCGACCGCGCTTCCACCGTGTACGTGCCCGCGGCCACATTGCTGAAGGCGAAGCTGCCCTGGCCGTTCGTGGTCGTGGTGGCCCCCGTCTCCGCCAGCGTGACGGTGATGCCCCCGTGGCTGCTCGCGCCCTCGAGCAGGGCCGTGCCCACCACGCGCCCCTGGGCCCGTACCAGCGTGAAGGCGACCGTGGCCGCAGCGCCCGTGCGCACCGTGACGGATTGCTGCACCACCGCGTAGCCCTCCTTCTGGGCGGTCAGGGTGTAGGTGCCCAGCGGAAGCCCGGTGAAGGAGAACTGGCCTTGCGCGTTCGTCGTCGTGTTGGCGCCCGTCTGCGTCACGGTGATGGTGACACCCGAGGGGGTGGCTCCGTCCGACAACTGGACGGTGCCCGCCACGTCCCCGCGTACGAGCAACAACGTCAGGTTGACCTGGCTCGGCTGGTTCACGCGGACCTCCACGGTCTGCTGCGCGTCCACATAGTTCTCCCGCCGCACCCGCAGGGTGTACGTGCCCGTCATCACGTTCTGGATGTTGAACTGTCCCTCGGCATTCGTGGTCGCGGTGAGGGACGCTTCCACCAGGGTGACGACGGCGCCGGCGTGGTTGCTCGAGCCTTCGAGCTGGATGACGCCGGTCACGCTGCTCCGCTCGCGCGACAGGGAGAGGTTGACCAGGGTTGAGCCCGTGCCCCGCACCTCCACCGTCTGCTGCGTCGCCAGGTAGTTCGTCTTCTGGAGCGCCACCGTGTAGGTGCCCTGGGCCAGGTCGGAGAAGGTGAAGAGCCCCGTCGCGTCCGTGGTCGTTTTGGCGCCCGTCTCCACCAGGGTGACGTTGACGCCCGAGGCATCCAGGACGCCCTCCACCTTGACATTGCCGAGGATTGAACCCCGTCCACGCACGAGGTCGAGCCTCACGGAGGCCGGTGCTCCCGTGGCGACCGTGACGGACTGTCGAGCCTCCGAGTACCCGGGCATTTTCGCCACCACGATGTGCGTGCCCGCGGCGACGTTCTCCAGGGTGAAGCGGCCGTCAGTGGCCGTGGTGGCGCTCAGCGAAGCGCCTTCCACGGAGACGCTGATGCCCGCGTGGGACGAGGCCCCCTCCAGGATGGCCTGGCCTTCGATGCGCCCGTTCTGCGTCCCCGAATCGGGCTGAGTCCCCGCGTCGGAGGGGGTCGTGGAGGTCGAGGAACAGGCGGAGAGGGCCAGCAGGAAGGCCCAGAGCCAGGAAGGACGAATGAGGCGCATGGGGTGTGCCACTCGGAGGAACCGGGAATGGGAAGAACTGCCAGGGAACGGCGAAGCGCCTGACGGTACATGGATTCGACGGTTCCGTGGAATGGCGTGGCCGCGGCAGGCCTGTGGTGGGGGATGCGCCTGCCCCGCGACGGCATTCCCCCCTGGCACCCTCCTCCCGGGCCCCGCACGCGCACGCCTCCCTCATTCCTGATATGCGACTGCGTCGTCCGCTCCCGCCATGCCCCAGCTTCTGGTCCTCCCCGACGGCCGCCGTCTCCCTTTGGACAAGCCCGTCGTCTCCGTGGGCTCCGACGCCACCTGCGACGCCGTGCTCCTTGCGCCCGGCGTGAAGCCGAGCCACGCGCTGCTGTTCCGCGACGCGCGAGGCTGGAGCGTGTCCCCGGCGGGCAAGGGCTGTGACATCAAGGTGCGAGGGCGGCGCGTGGACCTGGCGCCCCTGGAGCCCGGGGACCGCTTCCGCGTGGGCACGGTGGAGCTGGAGCTCATCGAAGCGGTGGAGTCCGTCGTGGGTGATGCGGCGGAGGTGGCCCCCGGCGACAGGACGGCCGGCTGGTGGCGGTGCTGGCGGAGCTGTCCTCGCGGCTGCTGGTGCAGCGCCCTCCCCTGGAGCTGTTGGAGGTGGCGATGCGGGGGCTCGCCGACGTGGTGGGCGCGGACGTGGGCTTCCTCGTCGCCGCGGACTCTCGGGAGGGACCTCGGCGCGTGCTGTGTTCCACGGGCGCCAGACCCGACGCGGCGGTGGTGGACAGCCTCGTGGACCGGGTGCTGACCTCGGGTGCCCCGGTGCGGGTGGCCGACGTCGAGGCGGACGCGGCGCTGGCCCGGGCGCCCAGCATGGAAGCACTGCGGCTGGGCTCCGCGCTGGTGGTGCCGCTGCGTGTGGAGTTGGTGCCCCTGTCAGTGGTGTACCTGGGACGGAAGTTGGGCGCTCCGGCCTTCTCGGCGGTGGAGTTGGAGGAGGCCATGGCGCTCTCCGCGCTGACGGCGCTGCTCCTGTCGACCCGGCGCGAATTGACGGAGCTGCGCGCGCAGGTGGAGGGCCTCACCCGCCGCATCGAAGCCGCGACGTTCGAGGGGCTCATCGGCGAATCCCCTTCGATGCGCGCCCTCTACCGGCAGGTGGAGCGACTGGGGCCCACGCCGCTCAACGTCCTCGTCACAGGCGAGACAGGGACGGGCAAGGAGCTGGTGGCGCGGGCGCTCCACCGGCGCAGTGGCCGGCGCGGCCGGCTGGTGGCCATCAACTGCGCGGCGCTGCCGGAGAGCCTCATCGAGCGCGAGCTGTTCGGCCATGCGCGTGGCGCGTTCACTGGCGCGGGCACGGAGCGGGCGGGACTGGTGGAAGCGGCCGACGGTGGCACCCTCTTCCTGGATGAGATTGGGGACATGCCGCTGTCGCTCCAGACGCGTTTGCTGCGCGTGGTGCAGGAGCGCGAGGTCACCCGCCTGGGCGAACACCAGCCGCGCAAGGTGGATGTGCGCGTGGTGTCCGCGACCCATGTGGCCCTGGAGGAGGCGGTGAGGCGGGGCACCTTCCGCGCGGACCTGCGCTTCCGGCTGGAAGAAGTGCGTGTGGACGTGCCGCCGCTGAGAGCGCGTGGTGAGGACGTGCTGCTCATCGCCCACCACGTGCTGACGCAAGAGGCGCGCAAGGCGCGAGGCTTCACGCAGAAGGCCGCGGAGGCGCTGCGGGGGCACCCCTTCCCTGGCAACGTGCGAGAGCTGGCATCGCGCGTGCGCCGCGCGGCGGTGTTGGCGACGGACGAGCTGTTGCGCCCCGAGGACCTGGAGCTGGGCGGCGACACCGAGCCCATGATTCCCCTGGAGGAGGCGCGGGAGGCGTTCGTCCAGCGCTACGTGCGGGAGGCCATTGCCCGCTGCGGCGGCAGCAAGAAGGACGCGGCGGCGGCGCTGGGCATCGGTCTTCGCTCGCTGTTTCGCTACCTCGGCGAGGGGGACTGACAGGCCGCCTCCTCTGGAGGGCTTGTCCGCGTGCCAGTCCTGGCACGTTTCCCCCGGCGGCAGGTGCTCGGAGGGCCAGGGGCGTCATGCAACCCCGTGGAATCGGGGCGGTTCGATGTCTCGCGAGGCCTGGGCACGCACGTTGCTTTGGTGTTGCCCATCGCACGCAGGCGGAGAACCGCCACGGTGCAGATGAACCTGACGGAGACGACGATGAAGCATGTGGTGATGGGATTGTTCCTGGCGCTGACGGTCATGGGCTGCGGCAGCACGAAGGACGATGACGGTGAGGGGCCCGACGGCAACCCCAACGAGCAGGACGCGGGGCTGTGCAGCGCGAGCAAGGCATGTCCCTCCGGGCAGTTCTGCTTCAACGGCCTGTGTGCCCTCGGCTGTCAGTCGAACGGGGACTGCGCGGCGGACCAGTACTGTGACACCGAGGACACCGGCACGCTCGTCTCCTATTGCAAGAACAAGAAGGTGCCGACCTGCTCCTCCAACAGCCAGTGCCTGAGCAACCAGGTCTGCATCGAGGGCCTGTGCAGCCTGGCGCCTCCGGCCAACCCGCCCTCGTGCAACCCGAACACCAGCGACTTCAAGGACGGCTGCGACACCTATGCGGTGTGCCTGGACGCAGCGGACGAGGGCTCGCAGCAGCCGTACTGCGCCAGCTTCGCGCCCTGCCCCGAGGATGGCGTGTGCCCCACGGGCCTGGGCGGCGCGGTGTGCAACGACGGCTACCTGCCCAACAAGGGCCGCTTCTGCATGCAGGGGCTCTGCAGTGACAACTCGAACTGCCCCTCGGCGTGGAGCTGCGTGAAGCCCTTCTCCGGCGCGGTCCTCGGGTTCTGCAGCCCGGGTGCCTTCGGCTTCCCGTGCGCGGAGAACAGCCACTGCAAGAGCGGCCAGTGCTTTGGCGCGCCGGGCGTCATGGGCACCTGCATGTAGCTGGCGAAGGCGGCCCCGTGTGCCCCCCGTCGGGGAGCACGGGGCCTCTGGCGTTGTTGGGGGGTGCTCTCCGAGCCTCCCTCCGCCTAGAGTCGCCCGGGCCTTGGTGATGCGCCGACTCCTCCTGCTCTCGTTGTTGCCCGTGCTGGTGCTGCTCGTCGCGCCGGGCTGTCCGCTCGACATCCGAATCCGCTGTGACGAGCCCGACGGCTGTCCCCAGGGGCAGGTCTGCGTGCGAGGTGACTGCGAGCCCGTGGACACGGTGCGGATTGGGGAGTCCTGCGGCGAGGATGCGGACTGCGGGCCGGGGCGCACCTGTGGCACGGGCTTTCCAGGTGGGTATTGCCTGCTGGCGTGCTCCGACGCGGCGCCTTGCCCGCCAGGAAGCGTGTGCGCACCGGGGCTGGGGCAGTGCCTGCGGACCTGTGGCGAGGCCTGTGCTCGGCCAGGCTACGGATGTGGGCACGTGCCCGACGCGTCCGGCCCCTGAGTGCATGTGTGCCGGTGACGACGTCGACGGATGGGGGCTGTACGGGCTCGGGATGCGAGGTGCCGGATGCAGGCTGTACGGGCTCGGGATGCGAGGTGCCGGATGCTGGCTGTACGGGCTCGGGATGCGGGACGCCGGACGCCGGATGCGCGAGCACGGTGGAGGTGGGAGGAGCGTGCACGCAGCCGTGCGAGTGCGCGGATGCAGCAGCGGCCTGTGTCGGCGGGACGTGCACGCTGACGTGCTCGACGGACTTCACGTGTCGCGACGGGCGACGGTGCTCCAATGCGAGCTGTGTCGTGGGGGCTCGGATTGGAGAGCCGTGCAGGGACACATTCGAGTGCTCCGACTTCGCCGGTTGCCCCAGGGAGCGAATGCGGTGCGAGGAGAAGTGCAACCCGGGGAGCAGCCTCTGCGAGGCGGGCTACCAATGTGCTCCGGACGGGCTGTGCGTACGGGAGTGCTCAGGCACGCCAGTCTCGGTGGGAGAGGACTGCGAGAACTCGCTGGACTGCGCGCCCTGTAGCGTGTGCCTGTCATCGGGGGCGGCGCTGCGGTGCCGGCAGCCGTGCCGTCTGGACCGGGACTGCCCCGGAGGGGCGCCGGGCGCCTGCGAGCAGGTAGGGGATACGAAGGCCTGTCGGCTGTCGCTGTAATTTGCCCGGTTGCTCGCGGGAGCGCGCTCCCGGAGAATACCCGGGTGATGACGGGTGAAGTGCTTGCGGGCCGCTACCGACTCGAGCGGGAGTTGGGGCGTGGGGGAATGGCCACGGTCTTCCTGGCCACGGACGTGCGGCTGTCGCGCCCGGTAGCACTGAAGCGGATGCACCCAGGAGGCGGCACGGGCCGCGCGGAGCGCTTCCGGCGGGAGGCCGAGCTGGCCGCCTCGCTCCATCATCCCAACGTCCTGGAGGTCCACGACTACGGCGAGGATGAGGCCCATGGCCCATTCCTCGTCTGCGAGTGGGTGCGGGGCGAAGACCTCCGCTCGCTGGCGGGGAGGCTCTCGCCGGCGCCGCCCGAGGCGGTGATGGTGTTGGGCTGGGAGCTCGCCCGGGCGCTGGCGGCGGCGCACGCACGTGGCATCGTCCACCGCGACGTGAAGCCCGACAACGTGCTGGTGGCGGAAGGCGGGCCGCTGAAGCTGGCGGACTTTGGACTCGCCGCGCTGGAGGACCAGGAGCGCCTCACGAGTACCGGGGCGGTGACGGGCTCATTGCCATACATGGCGCCCGAGCGCATCGACACAGGCGCGTACTCCCCTGCCTCGGATGTGTACGCGGTCGGTGTCATCCTGTTCGAGCTGTGCTCGGGCACCACGCCGCACGCGGGCAAGGGCGCTGCGCATCTGGCCGCGTCGGTGATGACAAAGGATGCGCCACCGCTGACGGAGGTGGTGCCGGGCACGCCCGAGCCCTTGTCAGCGCTGGTCGCGCGGTGTCTGGCGAAGGATGCACGGGACAGACCGCGCGACGGGGCCGCGCTGGCGTTGGCGTTGGAGGAGCTGCTCCAACGAGAGGTCGGCCCGCCTGCCGACGTGGCGCGGGAGTTCTTGGGAGACCCGGTGGCCCGTGCCAGTCGATGGCGCCGGGCTCGCTTCCAGCGGTTGCTGGAGGAAGGGCGCGGACTGCTGGCGCGCGGAGAGGGGCGCGGGCCGCGAAGGTCCTCAACGCCGCGCTGTCGATGGAACCGACGTCCGCCGAGGTGGTGGCGCTGTTGCGTCAGCGGCCGAGGCGTTCCGCGTGGAGGGCTGGCGCCGTGGGCGCCGGGCTCCTGCTCTGCGCGACCGCGGGCTGGTGGATGAGGCCGGGCCAGGGTGTCGAAGACGTGAAGGCACCACGTGGCGCGGAGCCCTCGTCAGGGCAGGCCTCCCCCAGAACGGCATCCGTTGACGGCGCCTCCACTGGTGAACGCCTTCACGCGCCCACGCCCCCGGGCCAGGAGAGGCCTGCCCCGGGGACGGAACCCGGCATGTTGGACGCTTCGCGGGAACCGGGGCCTTCGGCTGGAAGTGACACCACGAATCTGGCCGGGGCATTCGTGTCGACAGAAGGCGCGGCGGACGGTGCCGGGGCGAAGCGGGCTCGGCCATCCGTTTCGACCGGGCGTTCGGGGGGAATGGATTCGGCGAAGCGGGCCGTATCGCCCCTGCCGACAGGGCACCCGGCGGGAGCCGAGCCCACAGGGGCCGCGCGGCCCTTGGTGCCGGTGCCAGGGCCGGACGTGGAAACCACCCTCCCCGCGCGTCCCGCCATGCTGAAGGTGACGGCGCGCCCGTGGGCGGAGGTATTCGTGAACGGCGAGAGCCACGGCTACACACCTCGTGTGCGTGAGCTCTCGCTGCCAGCGGGGACCTACCGGCTGCGCTTCGTCAACCCGCTGTGCGACGAGGTCGAGCAGGAGGTGACGCTTGCGCCGGGGGAGACCATGACGCGCGACGTGGTCTTGTCACCGCGCAAGGCAGAGGTGCACATCCACGCGCCCGTGGGCGCGCGACTCTTCGTGGACGGCCGGGAGGTGGGCGTCGCCCCCCTGTCCGGTCCGGTGATGGTCGAACATGGACGACACACGGTGACGGCAC
The DNA here is from genome assembly GCF_032612255.1 of Myxococcus sp. MxC21-1. NCBI lineage: Bacteria > Pseudomonadati > Myxococcota > Myxococcia > Myxococcales > Myxococcaceae > Myxococcus > Myxococcus sp. MxC21-1. The sequence continues at coordinate 2,409,716 of NZ_CP123278.1, read as the reverse complement.
GCCGCGTGGGTGAACCGGCCTTGGTGCGAGAGGTGGATGTGGTCGCCGGTCGTCGTCTCGAAGTGGCGCTGGACGTGACGCCATGATGAGCGCGGCCTTGATGCTGATGGTGCTCGCGGCGTCCCCGCTCGACAGCGCGCGCGGTGCCTACCAATCCGGCGAGCTGCCCAAGGCCCGCGCCGAGCTGGAGTCCCTGCTCTATCCGCTGCGGCTCGACGGAGCGGCGTTGGAAGCAGAAGCGCACCTGCTGCTCGCAGCCACCTATCACGCACAGGAGGAGCTGGCCCGCGCGGAGGACGAGGTGGTGCGAGGGCTGGCCGTTCACGGCGACTCGGCGCTGGACCCGCTGCTGTATCCACCGGACTTCCTTGCATTCGTCGAGCGCGCGCGCGCCCAACACCAGACACGCATCGGGGAGCTGCGCGCCGAGCGGAGTCCTCGGCTGTTTCCGGCGCCCTCCCCCATCGTCGACCCCATCCGCCCAGACGAGGTGCCCACCTCGCAAGCGCTGACCCGTGCCTGGTATCTGGCGCCCCTGGGCGTGGGGCACTTCAAGCACGGGCGTTCGGGGATGGGCACGGTGCTAGCGGTGACGCAGGGGTTGGGACTGGCAGCGGCGGGAGTCTCCCTGGGGACCTCGCTCTCGCTGCGCGGGCCGGACGGCCGATATAGCGCGAGCGACGCGGCGACGGCGCGGACGCTCAACGTGACGTACCTGGTGGGAGCCTATGCCTTCGCGGTGGCCTATGCGTATGGTGTCCTGGATGGGTTGGTGTTGACGCCTGCTCCACCCGTTCGCCCGGTTCCTTGAGAGATGGGCGGGCTTCACGTTTCGGGGTTACCGTACAACCTGGAATCCAAACGAGGTTGCACATGCACCCGATTCGTTCAGCCAAGATGGCGGTGGTGGGTTGTGGTCTCATGGGAAGCGCACTGGCGCGAGCCTTCGCCTCGGCGGGCCACGACGTCGCGGTCTGGAACAGGACTCCCAGCAAGGCCACCGCTGTCGGTGGTGACACCCGTGCCTTCGACAGCCTCGTCGAGGCCGTCTCGGGGCGCGAGCTCGTCGTCGTCTCCCTCTCCAACTACGCCGCCTCCGCCGAGGTGCTCTCGGCGAAGGGCGTCGCGGCGGCACTGGCTGGAACGACGCTCGTTCAGCTCACCAGCGGCTCACCCGCGGACGCGCGTGAGGGGCTGGCGTGGGCCCAGGCCCACGGCGTGGACTACCTGGATGCCGCGATCCTCGCCTACCCGAGTTTCGTCGCCACCGAGTACGCGACCGTCTATTACGCGGGGTCGCGCGGCACCTTCGACCGGCACGTCGAGACGCTCCAGGCGATTGCCAAGAACTCCGTGTACGTCGACGAGAAGATTGGCGCTGCCGCGACGCTCGACTGCGCGATTCTCGAGGCCTATTACGGCGGCTCCCTGGCGTTCCTGCACGCGGCGGCCATGTGCAAGGCGGAAGGCCTGGACCCGAAGGCTTTCTTCGCCCAGAAGAACTCCTTCCTCGGCCTGATTTCCGTCACCGCCGACGCCGCGCAGGGCATGGTCGAGCAGAATGACTTCTCAGGCGACCAGTGCAGTCTCAACACCCACGTCGCCGCAATCGAACACATCGTCCGGCTGAGCCAGGACGCCCGAATCAGCGCACGCTTCCCGAAGGAGCTGCTCGACAACTACAAGCGAGCCGTAAGCGCGGGGCTGGGGGACCAGGAGCTGCCGGCCGTGTTCCGAACCCTGCTCCAGGACTGACGCTCGCGACTCCGCACAGGCCACGAGGACCGCCCGCCAGCGCGGGCGCCCCCTGAGAAAACTCCAACGCAGACTGCTGCTTCAGCAGCCTGCGAGTTGCCTCCGGTTTCATAGAGCGCGAGGGGGCGAGCTCGAACAGGGAATCGAGGCGACGCGCACGAGCTGCTTGCCCACGTTGCGGCCTTCGAAGAGTCCGCGCAGGGCAGAGGGGGCCTGCTCCAAGCCTTCCGCGATGGACTCCGCGCAATGGAGCGCGCCCTGGGCGTCCCAAGCCGCCAGCTCTCGAAAAGCCTCAGGAAAGCGCGAGACGTAGTCGAGGAAGATGAAGCCCTCCATCCGCGCTCGCTTGAAGCCGAGCTGCATGTAGTTGCGCGGCGCGGTGCCGTAGTCACCGTCCTTGTATCCCGAGGCCACGCTGCCGGAGAGCACCACCCGCGCGCCTCGGGCGAGGTGGTCTAGCGCGGCTTCCAGGACGTGGCCACCCACGTTGTCGAAGACGACGTCCACGCCTTGGGGCGCCAGGGCGCGAAGCCGCGCCCGGATGTCTTCAGACTTGTAGTCGATGCAGGCATCGAAGCGCGCGGTGCGGGTGACCCATTCGGCTTTGTGCGGCCCTCCCGCGATGCCAATGACACGGCAGCCCCGGAGCCGGGCCACCTGACCCGCGATGGAGCCCACGCTGCCCGCGGCGGCGGACACCAGGACTGTCTCTCCCGGCGCAACGCAGCCCACGTCGGTGATGCCGAAGTACGCCGTCAGCCCGCTCGCGCCATAGAGGTTCAGCATCGCCTTCGGAGCGACGCCGTCCGGTACCTTGTTGAGGCCGAAGAGCCCCGCGTCGCCGGTCAGTACGTAGTCCTGCCAGCCGGTGAGCCCCGCCACCCAGTCACCCACCGCCAGCCGCTCAGTTCGGGACGCGATGACCATGCCCACGCCTGCGCCCCGCATCACCTCGCCGAGCGCGACGGGCTGGATGTACGTCGCATTCGCATTGAGCCAGGTGCGCTGGGTGGGCTCGATGGCGAGCCAGGTGACGCGGACCAACGCCTCACCCGGGCCTGGCGTGGGCACGGGGCCCTCGCGCCACTCGAAGCAGTCGTCGGACACCGCTTCCCGAGGACGGGCCTTCAGCACCCACTGGCGATTGGACGTCGTGCTCATGGCGTCACCTTTCCGAACGCGGGCGCGGCCAGCCGGCGCGCGTGATTCCTGAGGTCGTCCGGCCAGCTTCGGGTCCACTGATTGAACCGGGCGCGGTGCCCGGCGTAGAGCGCACGGGCGGCCTCCTCGTAGCCGGGCAGGTTGCCGGCCATCGTGGTCATGAAGCGGTCCGCCGCGACTTGGGCCTGACGGCGCCGGTCGGTGTCGCCGCTGCTCGCGCGCGCGGCCTCCACCAACTTGCGCAGCGCGACGGAGGCACCGCCCGGTTGCGTGGCCAACCACTCCCAGTGCCGTGGAAGCAGGGTCACCTCGCGCGCCACCACGCCCAGCCTCGGCCTGCCGGGGCTCCGAGGTCCGCTGTCTTCTTCCGTGGGGGCAGGCGCGGGCTGAAGGCGGGCCAGTAGCTCCTCGCGCGAGCCACGCAGGTGGAAGTCCACGGTCCGGCCCGTGGTGTCGTCGAAGAGCAACAGGGGCGCGGACTCCCCGGTGTCCAGCGCGCGGCGGGCCGCGAGGATGACGTCAGCCGGAGGGCCGGAGGCAATCAGGCGCTGTCCCGCGAACGCGGTCCAGGTGGTCGAAGGCGTGGTCATCCCAGGTGTCGGAGGTTCGAGAATGGCCAGATATTACCCGGGTGAAAACCCAGGTCAATTTTACCCGGATGAAATCATCCGCTGGCGCGCGCTGCCGGGGAGCCTTGCTTCTCAGTCTCCCGTCGCGGCGGTCTTGGTGCTCCGTCCATCCGCTCGCGCGCCTCTTCCGCTTCCCCGTCTCCACGAGGCGCGTGGTCAGAAGCGACAGGGCTTCGAGGTCGGCTCACGGACCGGCGGAGGCCTTTGCGAGCCCCGCCGGTCCTACGAGCCCTCCCGGAAAATCCGGTGGAGGCCCTGATTAGAACAGGTCGTGCGCGGGCCAGGCGCCGACGCCGTTCACGACGTTCCACATGAGGCTGTCGAGGTTGATGTCGGGCGTACCCGAGCCGGAGCTGTTGTTGGAGTTGGTCATGACGGACCAGGTGAACTCCTCGGAGCGGCTGGGCCCATAGCGGTCATCGGTGCGCACCAACAGGGCCCGGGTGCCCGGGATGTAGCCGCCGTGCCACCAGTTGGGGAGGCTGTTCACCGACCAGCCCTTGGCGTAGTTGACGGAGTTGCCCAAGGTGTCGAGCGCCGTCGTGCGTGTGGTCATCGTGGTGAGCGAGCTCGCGCTCAGCAGGTCCGAAACGGTGGAGAACCCATCCGCGCGCACGGCGACACGCAGCAAATCGATGGGCGTGGCGACCCAGCCACCGTGCGCATCCATGCGACGCACCGGCATGCCATACGGGCTGAAGGCCCCCGTGCCAAGCTGGTAGTAGACGGGCTCGTTCGGCAGACGCGCGCTCAACGTATCGCCCCCCACGGCGAAGCTGGTGGCGCCGCTGGGCGTGAATACGTTGGCGCGCATATAGGCGTCATAGGTCATGCCCGTGACCCGCTCGATGATGCGACCGAGGACGCTGTAGCCGAAGTTCGAATACTGGTACGTCGTCCCAGGCGCGAACTCGAGCGGCACGTTCTGCAACACCCACTGGATGAGCTGGGCGTGCGTCATGCCCGTGTTCATGAACATGGGGTCGCCCGTGCCATCGGCGCCGTCGTTGTCCCAGGCGCCCGCGGTGTGCTCGAGCAGGTGCTGGACCGTGATGTTCAGGACGCGGCTGTCCGCGTAGGTGTTCTGCGCGCCGAACGTCTCCCCGAGCAATCCTCCCCTGCCGAAGACGCGGTCCGTCAGACGAATCTGGCCGCTTTCAATCAGCCGCATGATGCCGATGGAGGTCATCGGCTTGGACACACTGGCGACGCGGAAGCGGTGAGAGGTGTTGACCGGGGTGTTGCTGGTTCGGTCGGCCAGGCCATACCCCTTGGCGAACACGAGGCGCCCGTGGCGGGTGATGGCCAGCGACAGGCCGACGGTGTTCGTGCTGGCCATCGCCTGCTGGACGGTGTCGTCAATGTGCTGCAGGTCGGCCGCGCTGAACGTCAGGTTCTGCCAAATCAGGGCGAACTCGGGCTGGCTCCCATTGTTGTGCGCCGCCACCAGGACGGGGCGATATCCCTGGTTCTTGAGGTCCGTCACGGCCTGTTGATACGCGGCGGCGGAGAGCCCATGACGCGCGGCGGTCGGAATCCCCGATGAAACCTGGAAGATGGCCGCGTACCGGTCCGTGCCGCCCACGTTGTAGCTGCTGACCTTCGCGAGCTGGTAACCCTGGGTCGCGTTGGTATTGAACGTGGACTGGTACTGGGCCGCGGTCAGCCCGTGGTAGGCCCGCCAGGCCGGGCCGCTCGTCTGCTCCCAGATGGCCGCGTAGCGCTCCGCGCCACCGGACGTGTAGCCACTCACGTGCACGAGCCGGTAGCCCTGCCCCGCCCAGGTGTTGAACTCCGTCTGGTACTGAGACGCGCTCAGGTCATGGCGGGCCACCCACGCGGCACCACTGTCCACGTGGAAGATGACCGCGAAGTAGGCGACGCCTCCGACGCTGTACCCGTTGACCACCACCGGGCGGTATCCCTGCGCATTCTGATTGACGACGGTGGTCTGATACTGCGCCGAAGTCAGCCCGTGGAAAGCCCGCCAGGCCGGACCGCTCGTCTGCTCCCAGATGGCCGCGTAACGGGCACTGCCCCCCTCTTCGTAACCGCTGACATAGGAGAGACGATAGCCCTGCCCCACCCACGTATTGAACTCCGTCTGATATTGGGCGTTGGTGAGCCCGTGGCGGGCAATCCAAGCATCATATGGACCGGCCAGTGCCTGGGACTCGGCGCTAGAAGAGTCGCGGGACTCTTCCTCTGGCCCCCCGCATCCCACGAGGGACACGACCAGCACTGACAGGACTGTCAGTAGCGGCCTCATGCTGAAAGGTTTCATGCTCGAGAACTCCTGCTTGACGTTGGTACCGCCCACAGGAAACGAATCCAGCGCGCATTTCCCCTCAGCCACGGACAACAAAAATAGAGCCCCCTGGTGAGTGAGCACCCTGCCCGTGCGTCAGGTCAGCGCCGCCGTCCGCCGCCGCCCGGCCGTCTTCCATTCCGGGGTGCCCTGCCGTGATGGCCCCGGTGCCCCCTGGCCTGGGGGCGCCGCGCTCCCGGTCCTGTCGCGGGAGTGGACGCTCACGGGTGGCCTCGGCGATCTCGTCCGGCATCCAGGGCCGGTCCAGCAGCTCCTGGAGCTCGAGGAGTGAGCGAGCCTCGAGCACGCCCCTCCGGCCCCGGGCCACGCTGAAGCGCTGGGGACGGTCGAGCAGCGGCAGCTCCTCCTGCACCAGCGTGCGCGCGAGCTTCTCCGGCAGGAGCAGCCGCACCACACCTCGCGGGGCTCCGTCCGACAGTCTCTCCACGTCGTATTCGAGCGGCACCGCCTGCTCGCGCACCTCCACGGCGTCCGGGAGCGCCAGGAGCGCCTGACGCGTCGCGGGCGGCACGAGCGCGTCCAGTTCGAGGCGCAGCGGGCGCGCCTTGAAGTCGTCGAGCGTGTCCACCCCATCCAACTGCGCCTCGTAGAGCGCGGTCAGCTCCGACAACCCCAGCGGCGCGGTGGTCCCTCCCGAGCGTCGCCACAGCTCGCGCACCTCGGCGATGGCGACCCGATGCCGGTCCACCGCGGGATGGGGGCTTCGCCCTGCGCCAGCGCCTCGGCGAGCGCGTGCCGGGCCGCCTTGGCGAGCTCCGGCCCCCAGGCGCGCAGCACCTCCACTTCCCGTTCGAGCTCGAAGCCGAAATAGTCCACCCGCTTTTCGAGCACGACCGAGCGGAAGCGCGCGTCGTACACCGGCGCCGCCGAGTGACGGCGGGCATAGCGGCGCAGCAGGGACTGGGGAAGCTGGGTCCCCTCGATGCCGGCCTGCGAGTCGCCGTTGCGGTCGGCGAAGTAGCGCAGCGTGCCCGCCACCGCGCCCAGGTTGCCACACACGCTCGTCTTCGACACGCGCGCGACCTCGCCCCAGGCGGTGCGCTCGTCGATGACCAGGTCGAAGGGCATGAAGCGCGCGAGCAGGTCGCAGAAACGCCGGTGGGCGCGCGGGTCCGCGAAGGGCATGCGCGCGGGCAGCGCCAGCCCCACGCTCCGGTACACGCTCGCCATCGCGAGCGCCGCGTCCTCCAGGGCCTTCACCAGCACCCCACGCACCTCCGCCCAGGCCGCGAGCTTCTCCGCCTGGAAGACGTGGCGCGGCAGCCCCTGCACCTCCCCCACCCGGCCCGCTTCACGGAAGGCCTCGGCGTAGAGGTTGTACGCGGTCAGGTGGTCGCTGCCGGGCACGAGCAGTCCGTCCAGGTTCCGCTCCTCGCGCGTCATCCTGTGCAGCGACTCCACCGAGCTGCACACCGCGAGCAACGGCAGCAACGCGTCCTCCGCGTTGACGATGAGCTCCGCCCACGGACGCTCCACCGGCAGGGCTTCCACCGCGCGGCCGTAGTCGGACAGCCGTCCTTCCGCGTCCACGATGTCGCGCGCCTGCAACTTCGCGAGCGCCCGGCGATAGGCATTGCGGTCCAGCGGCACGGGCAGGTCCAACTCATCCGCCCGCACGCCCAGGGCCGCGGCGGTGAGCGCCACCCGCTCCGGCTCGCCCGCGAGTTGGAACTCCGGTTCGGTGGGCCTCAGCGAGGCGAAGTGCAGCGGCCGGTCGCTCAGGATGAAGACGCGCCCGCCCTCCACCCGCCCGTGCACGCGCCCCGCCATCTGCAAGAGTTCGTTGTTGCCCAGGTGCACGCGGGTGAGGACGTTGCGGCCTCGCTCCACCAGGTTCGTGAAGCGCATGTCGTCGATGACGACTGTGTCCAGCCCCGGCACGTTGAGCGCGCTCTGCCCCGCAGCCGTCATCGCGAGCACGAAGGGCCGGGGCGCCGTGCCCTCCAGGAAGGGCCGGATGGCACGCAGCGGTTCGCCGCCGTGGTAGTGCGCCGCATGGAGCTCCGGCGCGTTCGCGCGCACATGGGCCGCCGCCTCTTCCACGCCCGCGCGCGTGGCCAGGAACACGCCCACGCCGCGCCCCTGCTCCTGCACCTCTCGCAGGAAGTCCTCGTCGAGGAAGGACAGCGGCTGACGGCGCTCCACCTCCACCCGGGCCGCCTTCCTCGGGTCGAAGGAAGACACCTGGAGCACGTCCGCGCTGTCCAGATAGCGCGCGTAGAAGGCCGGGTCCACGGTGGCGGACAACCAGATGAAGCGGCAGCCCGCGCGCTTGCCCAGGGCCAGGCACAGCTCCAGTTCGGCGGAGGTCTGGTGGATTTCATCCACGATGAGCGTGTCCTCGCGCCGGATGGCGCCGCCCTGGAACCAGCGCCGCGCGATGCCGGTGGTGACGATGGCCACGTCCGCGAGCGGCGTCTGCGCGGTGGCCTCCCGCTCGCGGTTGACCACCGTCACGCGCAGGGGCCGCCGGCCCATGAGTTCCTCCGCGATGGAGCGGATGGCGAGCGTCTTGCCCGTGCCAGTGCCCGCGACGATGCCAAACCCCTGCCCGCTCCGGGCCAGCTCGCGGAGGCGCTCGCCGTGGTGCTCCTCCAGGTACGTACGCAACTCCAGCCCGAGGGCCAACTCGATGGTCTCGCACGCGGCGCGCGTGGGCGCGATGACCACCACCCGCCCGCGCTGGGGCGTGACGGCGGAGGAGGCGTCGGGGTGCGGCGGCAGGTATCGGTCGGTGGGCGTACGCACGAAGGCCAGTGATACGCACGAGCGGTGTCCAGGGGAAGCGATTCGCCCGTGCAAGCCCGGCCGAGGGGAGGCAGGCAACCGTGTGCGCCAGGGAATGACGTACTCGGCCATCGGGCTAGCGAGTCCAGCGCCGCCCGGTGAACGTGGCCTGCGGCGCGAGGAAGCCCAGCCCCACGACGCGGTCGTCCGGGCCGAGAGCACCGCACCGCCCAAAGGACGCATGCTCGCGGGAGCCGTCGCCCGCATGCGGGAGCCTGCGTCGCGTTCTCATCCATCAGCGAAGCATCACGAGGCGATGGAAGTGAGCGCGACTGGACCTGCTGAAGATTTGCGACCAGGAACCCGGCGCCCCCCCTGGCCGCGGCGCTGCTCCGGACTTATCGCCATCGGGGCTGTCGCCCACCCGAGAACGAGGGGAAATCATGCGTGCATGGTGGCAAGTGGCATGGGTCTGTCTGGCAACCGCGGGATGCGGTGGGCCTCTTCCAGAAGCATCGCTCTCCGAGGAACACGCCCCCGAGGAGGTCACCGCGCATTGGGATGCCCCACTCCCGAAGTTGGGGCCCGCCACGCTGTTGAAGGACATCTACCCGCCTCCCCCGGGGCCATTCCCGGACCCGCTGGGTGGCCCGTCGCCAACGGAGCTGGTGTCCTTCCGCGGCAAGCTCTTCTTCTCGGCCTTCGACTTCGAGGCGGACCGAGGCGCGCTGTGGCGGAGCGCGGGCACGACAGCGAGCACGGTCCCCGTGAAGCACCTGGACGATTCTCCCGGACGGCTGACCGTCGTCGGCCGGCAGCTCTTCTTCATTGAAGGCTTCATGGAACACGGCGCGGACCTGTGGGTGAGTGATGGCACCACTGCGGGCACGCGTCAGGTGAAGGACCTCGCCCCGGAGGGCGGCACCGCCTCCCTGGCTGACTTCATCGCGGTGGGCAACAAGCTCTACTTCTTCCGGTCGGTCCGGCCCACCCTCATCGCCGCCGAGAACCTGGAGCTGTGGCGCAGTGATGGCACCTCGGCCGGCACGGTGCGCGTGAAGGACCTGGGACCGAGGGACACCGTGAACGGGCCCTTTGACCTGGCGAGCGTGGGCAACCGCCTCTTCATGAGCCTCGGGGTGCCCGACACCGGAGTGGAGCTCTGGGTGAGTGACGGCAGCGCCTCCGGAACCCACCTCGTCAAGGACATCAACCCGGGTGCCGCGTCCTCGTTCCCTCGGAACCTGACGCAAGCGGAGGGAGTGCTCTACTTCTCCGCGGACGACGCCGTGCACGGCCGTGAAGTGTGGCGCAGCGATGGCACGGCCCAGGGCACGGAGCTGGTCGAGGACACCGTTCCCGGCCCCCAGGGCTCGGAAGCGCAAATCTTCGCCCTGTTCAAGGAGCGCCTCTACTTCGCCACCTTCACACCGGGCTTCACGGTGACGGAGATTCGCAAGCTCGACCCGGACCCCTCCTGCCACCCGCGCTCGAATCTCGTCGCGAGCATCCCCAACCCCTACGCCGACCTTCCCTTCGATTTCTTCATCTTCGTCGCCACGTCCACGGCGACCGAGAGAAAGCTCTACTTCACGCTCTTCTACGACATCGGCAGCCCCGCCCCCTTCGACGTCCAGCTGTGGCGGACCGATGCCACCGCCCAGGGAACGAAGCTGCTGTACCAGCCACTCATCATCTCTCCGGACCTCCGACCGCCCACGCCGGTCCCCACTGATGACGGCCGCGTCGTCTTCTACGCCTTCGATGAAGCGCACGGCCACGAGCTTTGGGTGAGCAACGGACAGCCGAGCGGCACCAAGCTCCTGCAGGACATCGTCCCAGGCCCCGCCTCTTCCTATCCGCAGGACCTGCTGCGCGTGGGCGACTTCATCTACTTCACGGCACTGGATGGGCAGCTCGGCCGGGAGATCTGGGTATTGCCCGTGCCGAGGCCTCAAGTCGCGAATCACTGACGCCTCGCCAACCCATCGCGCTGGCGGCCTGCCGGTTCTCGGAGGCCGCCCCCGCCCCGTGCGACGGCCTCAGACAACACACCGCGCGACGCCGCATTCAAGACACACCGCCGCTACCGGCAGGTGATGCAATCGAGTGAGGGGAATCTCCTATATGGGGCCCCTGCCCCAAGGAGCCTTGCCATGGCAAACCCGGTTCGTTTCGCATTCACGCAGAGCGCCCAGCCCAACCTGGAGTTCATCGTCGAGCTGTCTGACGAGAAGACGATTGCACACGCACGGAAGATTCTCTCTGGCGAGGAGAAGAACGAAGTCCACGTCCACGGACGCATCATCAAGCGGGCCGCAGCCTACAACCCGAAGTTCTCCTTCCACCTGGACCCGAACACCATCCGCTTCTTCTCGATGGCCATCGAGGTCTGCGATGCCAACATGACGTATGTGGAAGACCACCTCGACGAGGCGGGCGGTGCATTCCTCCCGGGCGGACACTGGTGCCCGTGGGACTCCAAGCTGACGCGCGAAATCGCCTGATCCCTTCAGCCAGGTCCGCGAGCAGAGCGCCCTGCGTGGCCGAAGAAGCCACGCAAGGCCGCAATCGTCTGACCTTTCCCTTTGCACGCGGCTTCGACGAGCCAGGCCCCTGCCGCGCACCGCACGGGAGCGCGGACAGGGCCGGCCTGTCCACCCGCCGGTAGCATCACTCCGGCGTCCACCGAGAAGGGCGTCCTCGAGCGGGAGGGCAGACCGCCGCGCCCCCTGCATTCACGGCCGGATGCCGGTGAGCGCGAGGCGCAGCACCCGGCTCGCGGTGAGCGGATCGTCTTCGTTGGCGACGGCAATCGCGTTCGCCAGCATCAGCAAGTCCTGCGTCGTGGCACGGGCATGAATCGCGCCTGCTGATGACGCCCGCGCCACCAGAACGCTCAACACATCGAGCAGCTTGTCGGTGGAGCAGACCTCCTCAGCCGTAAGGCCATCCGGGCCGGTCAACAGCGCTGCGGCAAGCCCGCGGTGGGTCGCTGTGTAGACCGTCAAGTCCTCGAGCCAGGCCGCCAATTCGGCGGCGGGATCCGCTCCCGGTTGCGAGGATGCCCGCGCACAGAGTTGCGCGACGCCATCGCGGAATACCGCCTCCAACAGCGACTGCCGCGAGGGAAAGTGCCGGTGCAGCGTCGCCGAGCCTACCCCCGCCCGCCGCGCGATCTCCTCGAGCGACACCTGCGCACCATCCCTGCCGACCAGCTCCGCGGCGACCGCGACAATCCGCTCCCGGTTGCGCCGCCCATCCGCTCGCAACGGCTTCACATGCTCCACCGCGACCGCCTCCTCACGAGAACCCGCGTTGACAAATGGGGTCCCCCTCCATATCTAACCACGAGAATAAACGGTGGGGTCCCCCACTTACAAAGGAGCGGTCCATGAGCAGCAACGAATGCGTTCTCGTCACCGCTGCCACGGGGCGTCAGGGCGGCGCCACCGCCCGGGCGCTGCTGGCCGAAGGCGGCACCCCGGTGCGTGTGATGGTGCGCAATCCCAAGGCGCCAAACGCGAAGGCCCTCGCGGCGGCTGGCGCCGAGGTGGTCGTCGGGGACCTCGACGATCCGGCGTCGTTGCGCGCGTCCTGCGCTGGAGCACGGGCGGTCTTCTCGATGCAGTCCCCCATCATCTCCACGACCGGCGTCGACTACAGCAAGGAACTCCAGCAGGGGAGGAACCTCGTCGAGGCCGCGCTTGCCGAAGGTGTCGAAACGTTCGTGCATACCGCGACCTCCGGTGTCGGCGACCACCGAAACGTCGAGGGCTGGGCGGAGGGGCGCTGGAAGTCGCACGAGACGTATTGGGAGAACAAGCTTGCCACCTGCGACCTCGTCCGCAGCGCGGGATTCAAGCACTGGACCCTCATTCTGCCCGCCACCTTCATGGATCATCCGATGTTGGATCCGGCTGGCTTCGTCGACGGGCGCCGGTTGCTCACGGTGATCAGGACCGATCAAACCATCGCGTTGGTCGCGCCAGAGGACATCGGCAAGGCGGCCGCGGCGGCGCTCAACAATCCTGCGACGTTCAACGGCGTGACGCTGCAACTCGCGAGTGACCTGCTCACGCTTCCTCAGATCGCCGAGGTCCTCTCGCGCCTCGACGGCAAGGAGTACATCGTCCAGGTCAGCACGGTCGAGGAGGCCGTCGCGGCCGGCCTGCATCCCGGCGTGGCGCAAGGCCTGACGTACATGAACGTCGCCCCGGTGCTGGCGCGACCCGAGATCGCGCGGTCCTATGGCCTTTCGCCCATGAGCTTCGAGACCTGGGCGCGCCAGCGTCGCGAGCTGGCCTGAACTGCCGCCCAGTCGTCGCAGCTCCCATGCCGTGTCCGGGGCGAGCGGATTCTCCAGCTTCGTGTCGGAGACGGGCACCGCGATGCGCCACTGGCCGTCGAGGTCCACATCCTCAATCCGTGATGCCTCCGGGAGTGGTGGCGCCTCGGAGAATTCGAGGCGCTGTTGACGGCGGAGGGCCGCTGACGGGGAAGTCCGAGATGATTGAATCGCCGCCAAGTCCTGGGAGAGCGGCACCGTCCTCACCAACCGGAGGAGCAGCGGCGCATAGGATGCGCCGACATGGACTTCCAGGCGCGACTCGAAGCGCTCACGCACCAACTCCGGCCCTGGTCCCCGCTCTGGTCCCGCTCCATCCTCCAGGGCTGGCCCGGGTCCGGCGCCGCCTATCCCGAGGACTGGCTGGCCTATGCCCGGTCGCTCGATGAAGCGGGCGAGCGGCGGCTGGACCAGGGGGCGCTCGCGGGCGTCCCGCCTCCGGCCCTGGGCGCACTCCTGGGCGCGCTCCAGGAACTGACGGCGCTGCCCTGGCACGAGGGCCTTCACGCGCTGACGGTCGCGGAGACGCAGGGCCTCAGCGCCAAGAAGACCCACGAGCTCGAGCGGGTGCTCGCCCTGCTCGCGCCGAGAACGCGCTTTATCCACCAGGCGGTCGATATTGGCGGCGGCATGGGACATCTCGCCCGCCTCTGTGCGCGGACGTTCGGGTGGACCTTCCACAGCATCGATCGGGACGCCGCGTTGCAGGACAAGGGCCGATGGTGGCTGACGAGAACCCATCCCCCAGGCGGAGACACCCTGTGTTTCATCCAGGCCACCGTCGAGGACGGACTCCAACCACAGCTCGATCCGCTCTTCTCCGGCTGGGACCGGGCCTCGATCGGCCTGCACACCTGCGGGCCGCTCGCCCTCACGCAGATTCGCAAGAGCCAGGGGGCGGGCTTCGTCCTGAACATCGGCTGCTGCTACGACAAGCTGGAGGTCCCGCGGGATTACCCCGTCTCCCGCTTCGGGAGCGAACATCCGTTGCCATTCACCCCACATGCCCTGGCGTTGACGACGCGGGGACGGCATCACAAGACCGAGGAGGAGTTCGCGCGGATGAAGCGGGTGTATGCGTGGCGCTTCGCGTTCGATCTCCTATTGAGGCGGCACTTTCCCGAACGCGGCTTCGTGAGAGCAGGAGACGCGCCCCGGGCGCTTTACGCCGAACGCTTCGCCGTCTACGCGCGCGACCGCCTGGAGCGACTGGGCCTCGATCCCGGCATGACGGACGCCGAGCTGAACGCCTTCGAGGTGTCCGTTCGCGCCGAGACACGAGACCTGTTGCTCTGCCATCTGCTGAGGGACCGCTTCGCGAGGGCGTTGGAGGTCGTGCTCCTGCTTGATCGCGCAATCCTCCTGGAGGAATCGGGCTTCCAGGTCGAGCTCCTCCAACTCTTCGATCCACGCCTGTCTCCGCGAAACCTCGCACTCATCGCGTCGCGGAGCGCTTGAGTACGTCTCGGGCCGGCCCCCCGGAGGGCGGTCACGCCCCCTCGATGCGGCCGGTCTGGCGCATCGTTTCAAGCCCTCACTGAAGTTGCCCCGGTTCCACAAAGTGTCCCGGGCTATCGCCATCAAGCAGCAGCCCGGTACTTCTTTTCGAAGTGGGCGGGCGACTCGTAGCCGAGCGCGGGGGGCCGTCTGTGTGGGGTGTGCCAGCCCTCGATGAGCTCGAAGAGGGCCATCCGTGCTTCTGCCTTCGAAGGAGAGTCGCCGAGCCGGTGCGCTCCACATGCTCCACTCGGCATCCGGGAAGGGAGTACAGCGTTTCCATTCCCAGCGTGTAGCCACGTCACTGGCAGCCTGCTGAGTCTGCCTACTCCTCCGAGGAGCATCACGCAAACTGCGGGAGAGGCGCGAAACCGGGGCAACTTCACCTCATTGTTGGCCACCACCAACCGAGCAGCGCCCGCGAGCAGTGTCTCGACTCAGCCCCAGAAATTACTCCTCCCCTGCAATCAAAGGAGCTGGGGAAGCAAACATGGCGAAACTGACGAGCGCGGTGGGGCGCGGAGCCTGGGCCTGGATTTTCGGAGGGTTGCTGTTGTCCTCTGGGGCGGTGGCCCACGAAGTTCCGAGACGGTTTGAGGAGAAGTTCGGCCCGGTGTTGAACCTGAGCGACACGCCGACCTTCAACTTCGAGTACGCGATAGCCGCCTCAGGCGACGACGTCTATGTCGTCTGGAGTGACACTCCGGCCGGGGGCACCACCAGCGTCTTCCTGCGAAGGAGCTCGGATCGGGGCAGGAGCTTCAGCCCTCCCCAGCTTCTGAGCAGCGGCGTCACGCCCGCCTTCATCCCGTCCGTGTTCGCGGAGGGGAAGAAGGTCTACGTCGCATGGAGCGAGCAGGGCATCCAGTTCCGTGCGAGCCACGACCACGGCAGGACGTTCGAGCCGCCCCTGACACTCAGCACCAGCGGCTTCACTCCCCGGATCGCGGCGGAGAACAGCGACGTGTACGTGACGTGGGGCGTCTCGACCGGTGAGGAGTCAGTCGACCAACTCTTCCGGGCGAGCCACGATCGGGGCCAGAGCTTTGGCCCCACGCTGACCATCGACAACGGCCAGGAGATTGGCGTCACGGAAATCGTCGCGTCGAACAACGGAGTATTCCTGGTCGGCGATGACGCGGGAGTGGATGACATTCCCGACGTGCGATTCCGCCGCAGCACCGACGAGGGACGGACCTTCGACCCGCTCATCAACCTCAGCGTCACCCAGGGCCCGCTCCAGCCGTCACAGCGCGCCCGCATCGCGGTAAAAGACCAGAAGGTCCACGTGGTCTGGGAAGAGTGTAATGACTTCTTCCCCACCCTTTGTGACATTGTCTACCGGCGCAGCCCCAATCGGGGAGTCACCTTCGAGCCGGCCGTGGTCTTGAGCGACGGGGTGGGACTGGCGCTCGCACCGGACCTCGAGGTCTCGGGCCAACACGTCTTCGTGGCGTGGCAGGACAATGGCCCCGGGAACTTCGACATCTTTCTCCGTATCAGCGACGACCGCGGCGACTCGTTCGCCAAGGCCCGCAACCTGAGCAAGAGCTCTGGTGACTCCGGTGCCGTCAGCCTCTCCGCCGAGGACGAGTTCCTTCGCGTCGCATGGGAAGACAGCACGCCGGGCCCCACCGACATCTTCTATCGGGCCAGCGGCGACTTCGGTGATTCCTTCGGGCCCATCAAGAACCTGAGCGACTCCCCCGTGCGGTCCTCCGCCCCACGGGTCCTCTCATCCGAGGGGGGAAAGAACGGCTACGTGGGCTGGCTGGAAGACCTGTCGGACGACAACACGGACGTGTTCTTCCGACGTACCGAAGTGAAGTAAGCCGCGCCGGCCCCGGCGACATACACCCGGAGGATGATCGCGCTCATGTGAGACGGGTGCTCCTTGCACTCGTCGTTCGGACGGAACGGCCAGGCCCGCAGTTCGCGTCTGGTCTTTCCGGTGAGCGTCAAGGTAGTTGTCGCGTGAGAGGTTTCTGCCGATACGCTTCACTACCTGCACTGCCAAGGTGAGGTTCGGAGAGGGCCCGAGGCGGGCGGGGCCCGCCGGCATCCAGTCGCGGGGGTCGCGGCTCCAGTGTTCGGGGTGACGGACTCGGGCACGCTGGTACACCTGGTGGCGCTGGACGAGGAGCGCGGACTCGCGGCCCAAATGCCTGTCGTCGGGTGTGACGAAACGGATGGCGGAGTGCCGATGCTCGGTGTTGTACCAGGCCACGAAGCGCGTCACCCAAGAGCGCGCGTGCTCGACGGAGCCGAAGGGCCGCGCTACTTCGCCGGCACGGACCTGGAGCACGGCCGAGAGCTGAGGAAGACGGATGGGACGCGCGCCGGCACTCGGCTCGTGAAGGACATCGAGCTGGGTCCAGGGTCATCGGCTTCCCGGAACCTGACCGCCATCGGCGGCACACTCTTCTTCCGTGCTGTGACGAGCGGCCAAGGCTACGAGCCCTGGCTGAGCAATAGCACGCGGAAGGGCACACGGCCCCTCCAGGAGATTGCGCCCCACGCCCCCCAGCCAGCGAGCGCAGGTGCGAGGCATCATGCGCGGACAGTGGGAACGGGTCGAAGACCCCGTTGCCCTCGGGGCGAACTCTTCGCGCTCATCCCAGGTTGAAGGACAGGACGCCGCTTCACAGAAAGGACGGATAGATGCGCTGTTGAGGGTGGCGTGCTGGTGCAGAGAGGTGGAGGGCCGCTGACGGGTGCCTCTCGGGCTGTGCACCGGGCCGGAGTCGAGGCCATACAGTTGGGCTTCTGGGCAACTCACGCCCTGGAAGGTGATGGTGTCTCCTCTTCCCTTGCCTGCATGCATGGGGTTTGCGCCCACCGATGCGGTGGCCAGGCCCGGGAGAGGATGCGTGAACGAGCAGGAGAAACAGCGGCGGCTTTTGACATACGCGAAGCGGATCGCCCCCTCGGCCGAGACAATCGAGTCACTCGCGACGGAAAGCAGCGCTCCGCTCGAGCCAGGTGCCGAGGCCCTGGAGCATGCCATCAAGGCGGCCCACGCGGTGACCCGGGGTCACGAGTCCACCCTACGGCCAGAGGAGCTGTGGGCGCTCGAGGCCATCGTCCTGCCTCGGAACAGACCGGTCATCGACATCATCAATGGCAGCTACCTGCGCCCCGGGGCCCCCTGGAGCGCCCTGGATGACGCGAATTTCCGTAAGCCTATCGAGGCGGCCATTCCCGCCATCGGACGCGTGGAGGTTCCCGAGCACCCAACGCTGCCGTACGTTGGAACGGGTTTCGTGGTCGGGCGCGGGCTGCTGATGACCAATCGCCACGTTGCCGAGCTGTTCACGCTGGGGCTGGGGATGCGGGGGCTGCGGTTCCAACCGGGGCTCGACAACGTGCAGGTGGACTTCAAGCGGGAGCGCGGCTCGAGCGCATCCGCGCCCTTCCGCGTGCAGCGTGTCCTGATGATTCATCCCTACTGGGACATGGCGCTGATGGAGGTAGAGGGGGTTGATGGACTGCAGCCCCTCACCCTGGATTCGCGCCACGTGGACGAGGTGCGCGAGCAGGACGTCGTCGTCATCGGGTATCCCGCGCAGGACCCGCGCAATGATGCCGCGCTCCAGCACCGCATCTTCCGGGGCGTCTACCAGGTCAAGCGCCTGCAGCCGGGCAAGATCATGGGCGCACGGCGCACCTCGAGCTTCGGCCGGATGGTGGAGGCGCTCGCGCACGACAGCTCGACGCTCGGAGGCAACTCTGGCTCGGCCATCTTGGATGCGCGCTCGGGCAAGGTGCTCGGGCTCCACTTCGGGGGCCGGTACCTCGAAGCGAACTACGCGGTGTCTGCCCATGACCTCAGCCGGGACTCCCGCGTGGTCAATGCCGGGGTGCTGTTCACGAAGACGAACGTCGGAGGACAGCTCCCATGGGCGAACGCGTGGAAGGACAACGAGGGCCCCCCGGCGGTGCCGCCTTCGCCTCCTCCGCCGTCTCCCGTCCTCTTCGTCCCGGCGCCGCGCGACGAGTCCTTCACGCTCACCATCCCGCTCCACATCAGCCTCCGCCTGGGGGTTCCCGCCCTGGCGGGGAATGGCCAGACTGCGCTCGTCCCCGGGCCGGCAGTGCCCGCGCCAGTGCCAGGTCAACCCGGGGGAGGCGTGGGGGCTGGGGCACCGGGCCTGACACAGGTCGACGTCGCGGAGGCTTTCGCGGAAGCCCAGCGGACGAGGGAACTCCCCTATTACGACGCCGAGGCGGACGCGCTGGACCGGGAGCGCTACTACGAAGGTGTGCAGCCAGACTCCGACCAGGACGCGTTCTATGACGGCCTGCACGGCCTCCTCGAACGGACGCATACGGGCCGCCCACCTTACAAGCCGAGCCGCTGGCTCTACCCATGGGTGGACCGCCAGAAGGACCTCCTCCTCCGCTCGCTGTACTCGGCGGCGGGCCACTCCTTCACGCTCCAGGAGATCCTCCAGAGGGACCTGGAGGTGGAGAGGGAGCGTGCGCTACGGCTCCTGGAGCGGCCACTTACAGAGCGTCTCGACGAGGGCTTCCTGGAGCAGCTCGAATCCGCCCTGCCGTACAACTGCGAGCACGTCGTGCCCCAGTCCTGGTTCAATGCCAGGGAGCCGATGCGCGGAGACCTGCACCACCTGTTCGCCTGCGAGATGCGCTGCAACAGCTTCCGCGGCAACAATGCCTACTTCGAGTTCCCCAGCACCGAGGCCTTCCAACAAGACTGCGGGCGGGCCGAGCGGAACCGGTTCGAGCCGGGCGCCGGGAAGGGCGCCGCCGCGCGCGCCACGCTCTACTTCCTCGTCCGCTATCCCAACGCCATCAACAGCCCGGCGGAGCTCGCCGAGGAGCGGCTGGAGACGCTGCTGCGCTGGCACCAGCAAGAACGCCCCTCCGAGTGGGAGCTGCATCGGAACCAGGCCATCTTCTCCATCCAGAAGAACCGCAACCCCTTCATCGACTTCCCGGAGTGGGCGGCCCGGGTCCGCTTCGCCCGCGGACTGGGGCGCTGAGCTGGCCCGGTCCCTTCCGTGCGCAGCAGGCGGGGAACGGCCTCAGCATCGCATATTGAACAAAGAGGCGCGCTCATCAGGACACCGCAGGCAGGCATCGCATCTGGAATGTGAGGGCGCTGCGTTGCGAAGTTTCGCGAGCTTCTTGCGATGCGCGCATCCTTGGGGGTCGACCTCGGCCACGACAGGCCGTGTCCCCTGCGAATCGCGCCCCGGGTGCTGGCGGGCAGCACCCGGGCGGCGGAGCCGATCCGCACGCCCGAGTCGATGGCGGAGAGCTTGTGGAGCCCGAGCACCTCGCCGGCAGGGTCTCCAGTGCCGCTCTTTTCAGTTCTTCTTCAGGCTCACGCCCCAGCAGTCGAGGACGTACGAGAAGACCAGCGGCGCCACGATCGTCGCATCGGATTCGATCACGAAGCGGGGCGTGTCGACGTCGACCTTGTGCCAGGTGATCTTCTCGTTGGGCGGTGCGCCGCTGTAGGAGCCGAACGAGGGCGTGCTGTCAGAAATCTGGCAGAAGTAGGACCAGTAGGGGACCTCCTCCTCCAAATCGAGGCGCAGCATCGGCACCACGCAAATTGGGAAGTCGCCAGCGATCCCCCCGCCGATCTGGAAGAAGCCGACCTTCGCGGACGAGGAGGTCTCCCGGTACC
The DNA here is from genome assembly GCF_032612255.1 of Myxococcus sp. MxC21-1. Lineage (NCBI taxonomy): Bacteria > Pseudomonadati > Myxococcota > Myxococcia > Myxococcales > Myxococcaceae > Myxococcus > Myxococcus sp. MxC21-1. The sequence goes on along the minus strand of NZ_CP123278.1, from coordinate 2,389,611 downwards.
AGTCAGCGAGGGCCGCCATGTACTCGGCGCCGCCGCGGATGGGACTCCAGGTTTCCAGCTCCTTGCGCATCACGCTGGCGACGAACACGTTGCCCAGCGTGGAGTCCTCCCATCCCGGTACGAAGATCGGAAGGCGCTTTTCCGCAGCCGCCAGGAGCCACGAATGACGGGGATCCACCTGGTATGAGCCGGCCAGCGCGCCGGAGAGGAGCAGCTCGTAGAGGTACTCGTGGGGAAAGTGGCGGCGACCGTCCCGCTCCGCCCTCTGCCAGAGATCGAGGAGGGGGCGCTCGACCTTGCGCATCGCCTCCTCTTCCGGGATGCAGGTATCTGCCACGCGATTGAGCCCCTTGTCGCGCAACTCGGCCTCCTGCTCCGCCGTGAGGCTGCGGGGATCGGGCACCCGCACGTAGTGCTCCTGGGCCACCAGGTTGAAGACGTCCTCCTCCAGATTCGCGCCCGTGGTCGTGATCGCGTGGACCTTGTCGCGGCGGATCATCTCGGCGAGCGAGATCCCCAGCTCCGCCGTGCTCATGGCACCGGCGAGCGTCACCATCATCTTGCCACCGTCATCGGCGTGCGCCGCCCAGGCGTCCGCTGCATCCACGAGGGTCCGGGCATTGAAGTGCCGGAAGTGGTGCCGCAGCACGCATCGAACGGAAATGGTCATGTCATGTCCTCGAATGGAGAAGACGCCCGCACCGCCCCCAAGGGGACGGCACAGACGGACGAAGTGAAGGGAACGCCGCGCCTTGCAGCACGAGCGAGCCCGCCAGCTTTTCCGAACATTCGGATGGAGCACCGGCAGCGGAGGCGACAATCACGCGCCACACCGTCTGGAACCGGCAGGATTTCGCGTATCAAACGAACACGCATGGTGCAAGCCCCCCCTGCGGCCCATTCAGGTTGCGGCGTGATGCAGGGGCTCCTCGCTTGAAAAAGCCGAGAAGCGCGAAGTTGAAGCGGTGTCGGCACGACGGCCTGCCCTTCGCCGAGTCAACTCTCTGACCGGGAGCACAGACGAGCTGCGGCGCTTGAGGACCACGGAATCGGCGCTCCGAATCCCTTCGATGCGGAGCGGTACGTCGCCTGGCTCTCGCACCAAGCCCCCCTCATGTCGGAGGGACTCGCGTTCGCGCTTCTCGACGATGCGTTCGCCGTTCAACTCGGGGGGAGCGCGAGGCCGGGCGCAAGCGGAGCACAATTGCATGCCAAAACCGCCACGCTGCATGAGCTGCACGGCGTCTTCGCCGTCTCCCCTCCAACGCCGGTGCTCTCCTCGTTTGCGAGAGACTCGGCTACCGCCGTCTCGGCCTGCAGGCCGGTGCCGCGCCGCCCGTCATCGACGTGCGGTGCGATCGGTATCGTTGAGTCCTCGCGTGCTCGGCGGGAAGTCGGTGTCGGCGCAAGCCCGCCCCTCGTCGGCCGACCTGTGACGGCCAACGGCTCCGCCATGGGCCGATTCCTTCCCCTGCTGCTCTTCGAGCCCTGGCTGCGGTCCCGCCACGTCGGCCTCCGCACAACGGGACATCTCCAACGCCTTCTCCAGCGCCATGAACGCCTCCATTTCACGAGGCCTGGAGGTTTCACGCCCCCAGGGAGTCCGGCACGACAGAGCACGGTGAACGCTTACGTGGACTGGGCAGAGCTGCGGAGGAGGACGTCCGATGTTGACGTGTTCGTCCACCGGACGGGAGCATCGCTCGGGCGGCCCCGTCAGCGGCCCTCCTCGGCCCCTCCGCGCCAGCCCTCACCCTCAACAGGGCCTCTATCCCGCCTATACGTCATTCAATGACGGCTTGTGCCCGGCTGGAGCTCCTCGCATGCGGCAGCAGCGGACTCACGGTGGCGTTCTGCGGGGCGGAGGGGTGGAAGGGCCGCGTCCTGATTCTCTCTCAAGATGGACGAGTGGTGTCCGAGGAGCCCTCTCCATGATGCGCCAGTGCTCCACCTTCACCGTGGCTGATGGCGGTGGCCACGACCCTGGACAGGTACGGGCGCCACGAGCGCGGCTGCCGCTTCTCGCGCACCCACGGGCACTGCCGCTGCACGTGCCAGCTGCACGACCGCATCCTGGAGGGAGGGCTGAAGCCATGACGTCAGAGGTGGCTCGTCACGAAGGCGATGCGACACACGTTGCACCTGAACTGAGGGGATGGCGGATGCCCGCCCAGCGTCATGAGGCCGAAGTCGGGAACCACCGGCTTCTCCTTCCCGCACTCCGGGCACTTGAGCAGCACCTTCGTCCAGTCGGTTCTTTCAGTGCTGTCGCTGCCGTCGGCCATGACGGTGTTCCCCCGTGCCCGTGGGCTGGAGCGCCCACGACCGCATTCTACAGGAGCCTCCAGTGACGTGCCTTCGTGACGCAGACATCCGCCAGCCGCTGGCCCAGCACGCCGCGACCACCTACCCGGGCGCCCAGGTGCTCCACGAGGTGGGCCTGCTCCACGGCCAGTGCCGCGTGGACGTGGCCGCCCTGTCCCCGGCCTGCCTTCACGGTTGGGAAATCAAGGGCGACACCGACAGCCTCAAGCGCCTGCCGTCGCAGGTGGAGGCCTACTCCCGCCTCCTGGACCGGTGCACGCTTGTAGTGGGCGACGTCCACGTCGCTGCCGGGCTGGCCCCAGGCGCCTCCGCCTCCCGCAGGACGCGGACCATCTGCTCCTCGGTAAACCTGCTCTTCCTCACGACCGACCTACCTCCTGGCCGCGAGGACTCTCTCACGCTTCAACTGGTCCGAAAATCGGGGGCAGACCATTTGAGCATTGCGACTTCCAGCAAAAGGGAAATTCACCACAATTATTTACAGCACAAAGGGAGCAATGTTCTCGTGAGCATACCCGTGACCCATACCCGTCCGGGCATGAGGAGCTCCCATGCGCGGTTTCTTGCAATCCATCACATTGGTTGCTGTCTTCCTTGTAGGCCTGTTCACGAGCCGCCCCGCCGCCGCACATGATTCGCTCCGCGAGCGGATCGACACCTTCGTCCGCGCGGAGCAGAAACGACAGAAGGTGCCCGGCCTCGCCGTGGGCGTCGTGAGCCACGGACGGATCGTGCTGGCAAAGGGGTATGGCTTTGCCAATCTGGAGCATCGGGTTCCTGTCAGCAAGGACACCCTCTTCCAATCTGGCTCCCTGGGCAAACAATTCACCGCAATGGCGGTGATGCTCCAGGTGGAGGCGGGCAGGATTTCGCTCTCCGACAGCATCACGAAGTTCTTCCCCGACGCGCCCGCCACGTGGCACCCCATCACAGTGCGCCACCTGCTGACGCACACCTCCGGCATCCAGGACCTCGAGGGACTGCTCGACGAGCGCAAGGACTACACGGACGAGGAATTCGCGCACTTCATCTACGAGTTGCCCCTGGAGTTTCCCGCCGGTCTGCGGTGGAACTACAGCAACTCCGGCTACGTCCTCCTGGGCATCATCGTGAACCGCGTCGCGGGCACCGACTACACCAACGTCCTCGGTGAGCACGTCTTCCGGCCCGCCGGAATGAAGACGGCGCGCGGAATCAGCGAGGCGGACATCATTCCCAACCGCTCGGCCGGCTACCGCGTGGTCCGCGGCGAGGTGAAGAACCAGGAGTGGGTTTCGCCTTCCCTCAACACCACCGGGGACGGTGCGCTCTATTTCTCCGTGAAGGACATGCTGGCCTGGGATGCCACCGTGGAGCAGCGCTCCATCCTGAGCCCGGAGAGCTGGCAGGAAATCCTGTCCCCCGTGAAGATCAACAGCGGAGCCACCCAGCCCTATGGCTTTGGATGGGAAATCCTCGAGCGCAATGGCAAGCCCCTGCACCAGCATACCGGTGGGTGGCAGGGCTTCCGGACCACCTACTCCCGCTTCATCGGGGACTCTCTCTCCATCGTCGTGCTGGCCAACTCGAGTGGGTCAAACCCCATGACCTTCGTGGAAGGCATTGCTGCCATCGTCAACCCCGCGCTCGCCGTGCCCCCGCTGACCCCCATCCCGGACCTCGAGCCGCAGGTCACCGCCCGGCTCACCACGCTGCTCGAGCAGGCACGGGCCGGGACGATGGACCCAGTCGAGTTCGCGTACGCCCCCTGGTGGTTCTGGGGCCAGGCCGTGCCGTTCTATCAGCAACTGCTGCAAAGCCTGGCGCCGGCGGGGCCGCTCGTCCTGGTCAAGCGGGAAGTGGTGGGTGACGACCGCCTCTACACGTACCTGGTGCAGTTCGGGCCCAAGACCCTCCGCTACAGAGTGTCGCTCATCCCGGATGGCCGGGTGTCCGCCTTCCGCCTGAACGAGCACATCCCCTAAGGCCTCGGACTACGACCTCGGACTGTACGACGACGACTCCCTTGACGCCGTCGCCCTGGCCCACTTCCGCCGCCTCGCCGTGGAGCTCGCTGCCTCCGCGAGGATACCCACCTTGCGGAAGGGCCTGGGTGGGAGTGAGCGACAGCACCCACAGGACGGCGGCGTCGACCTGAGCATCGACGCTGGGGCACTGGCGATTGGCCGAGATGTGCAGCGTCAACTCCCTCCAGACGTGGTCCATGGCGTTGAGCTCGGGACGCTGCTTGGGCAACCAGAGCAGGCGGATGTCCAGCTGCGCAGCAAGGGCCTGCGACCGCTGGGCGGTGTGACAGCTGGCCTGGTCCAGCAGTAGCAGCACCGGTCGGCCCGTATTCGCTGCACGAACCCCGTCTGGCGTCGCTGAGCCGGCGCGCGCAAGGTGGCGCGCACGGCAGACGCGGAGCTGTGGAAGAAGCGAGTCAGGCCCTGCCACGCACCTGAGGGGAGCGCGGCCTGGGCAGGCGTGTACCCCAAAGGGGCTGCGCGGCCTGTCCACCGGACGGGAGCATCACTCGGGAGGCCCCGTCAGCGGCCCTCCTCGGCCCCTCCGCTCCAGCCCTCACCCTCTCAACAGGGCCTCTTCCCGTCTTATACGTCAAGTCGCCCCAAGACGCGCTGTGCGGCACCACGGGAGCGCTCGTCGTCGACGGAGACACTGACAGCAACGCGGTCATTGTCGACGGCGCCATCCGTTGGACCGCGGGGCGGGACTGCGGACCGGACACCCGGGCCCCAGCAAGAGAGCGGCCCCACGGGCAAGCGCTGACGAGCACGCCCTCTCGGGGCGACAGAGGAAGTGGCCGCGCCGGAATTCAGAACCGCCGCGTGCGTTGGGAGTTTCGTCACAAGGCTCGTCCTCGCCCGCTGGCGCGAGACTCGGGCCTTCCACTCAAACAGACGCAGGGTCCGCCGTTCAGGTTGGCGCCCGCCACGTCTGGGAGACCGCTCCCGAGCGTGACGGTGTGCCTCTCGCGCGGGGCCCGCTGGAGGCAACGAAGTTTGCGGAAACTCCGAATGGCATTCGCGGTCACGACGTTCTCACTGCTGCTGTCCGCGGCATGCGGCGGTAACGGGACGGGAGATGAGACCGTGCCCGGTGACGGGCCCACCACCCCTGACGAGGGCACCCCTACCCCATCCTCTGGAGCCGGCGAGCCGGAACCCGCCCCCACTCCCGGCGAGCCCGAGCCCCCCCCTGGTGAGCCTGCTCCCTCTCCCGACCCCGACCCCGGTCCTGTCACCCCCGGCCCGACGGCTCCCGAGCCTTCACCGGTTCCTCCCGAGCAGGCGGATGTCCTGCCCACCCCCAAGCGAACGCTCACCGCGCGCAACCTCAACGAGCTGCGGAGCATGATTGCCACCGCCATCCCGGGTGACCGCATCGAGGTCGCCGACGGCGCCTACACCAATCAGACCCCCATCGAGGTGTCGGTCCGGGGGACGCAACAGGACCCCATCGTCATCACCGCGAAGAACGTGGGCGGAGTGACCATCGGCGGAGCCTCGGGCTTCCACGTGGAAGACGCCGCCCATGTCATCCTGCGGGGCTTCAAGCTGACCCACGCGGTGGAAGAGGGAGACGTCGCGCTGAGAATCGTCGGCTCGACGCACGTTCGCGTCACCCGGAACGAGCTCGCCCTCGAGGACACGACGTCCACCAGCACCTGGATGCGGCTCGAGGGCGCGGGCAGCGCCAACAACCGCATCGACCACAATTCCTTCCACGACAAGACCAGCTCCAATGTCTTCCTCGCCGTCTATGGCAATGCGCCGGACGGAAGCCTGGGCATGTCGCAGAACGACCGCATCGACCACAACCACTTCCACAAGCTGACCCTCGACAGCGAGGGTGGCGAGTGTCTGCGCATCGGCGACAGCAAGCGCGGCCCCATCAGCGCGCACACCCTGGTGGAGGCCAACCTCTTCGAGGAGTGCAACGGTGACCCCGAGGTCATCTCCAACAAGAGCTCGGAGAACGTCTTCCGCGGCAACACCCTGCGCAACAACAAGGGCTCGCTGGTGCTGCGCCACGGCAACAAGAACGTGGTGGATGGCAACTTCATCCTGAAGAACGCGGGGGGCCTGCGCATCTACGGCCACGACCACCTCATCACCAATAACTACATCGAGGGCAGCACCGGCACGGGCGCCCAGAGCACCATCGTCCTCAGCAGCGGCTGCACCGAGGAGGACACGGGCCTGGGCACCGACTGCAGCGTGGCCAACCGGGTGACGGTGGCCTTCAACACCCTGGTGGGCAACCAGCCGACCCACCTGGTCATCGGCTCCTCCGATTCACGCCGGCCCATTCCGGCTCGGGACCTGCGCGTCGAGAACAACCTCCTCGTCGGTGCGCAGGGGACGTTGGTGGACTTCGAGCGGGCTCCCGAAGGCTTCACCGCCACCGGCAACATCCTCTGGGGCGCGGCCTCGCCCGGCGACATGCCCTCCGCGGGCTACGTGAGGGTGGACCCCCTGCTGGTGCGCGCGGCGGATGGCCTCATGCGCCCGTCCGCCTCGAGCCCGGTCATCGGCGCGGCGCGCTCCTCCTCCGGCGGATTGAGCCTCACCACGGACATGGATGGACAGGCGCGCTCCGGCGCGCTGGACGTGGGCGCGGACCAGGCGGCGAGCAGCCCGGCCCCTCGCCGTCCACTCACCGCCACGGACGTCGGACCTCGAGCCCCCTAGGGCGAGCCGGTATTCGCTCGCTCACATGATTCGGGTGTGGTGGTGACCGTGACGGCCTCGTCCGTTTCGGCCGGCCGCCACACCCGGATGCGGTAGCCGCGGCCCGCAGCACAAGCGCGCACCTCCACCGCGTCCTGCTGGGGCAGGACGGAGACATGGGCCGGCGACAGGACATTCAGTCCACTCGTGAAGAGCGTCCCATAGTGGGCCTTCGCGCCCTCGCGAAGGAAGACGAGCACCGTCGACGCCTTGCGCACCTCGTAGTCCTCCGAGTACCAGCCGTCGTACGGCTTCGTGGCTCCACGCACCGTGGAGGCGGACAGCCCCTCCGGCAGGGCCTGGGTGACCTGGAGGACGCGCCTGCCCGTCGCGTCCGTGACGGACGCGGAGACGCCCTGCATGGAGACGGTGAGGTCCGGCTGGAACTGCCAGCGCTGCTCGAAGCGGTGCGAGTCTTCCGAGGTGAGCTGGTCCAACACGAGGACCACGTCCTTCTCCAGCAGCATGACCGCGCGCCAGTGGCGCACCCCTTCGTAGAGCGCGTGGAAGCCGGACTGGTAGAGCCACTGGCCCCCCTGCGCGGACAGGCTGGGGCTGGCGTGCCCAGCCCGCTGGTCCAGCCCATCCACCGTCACCGTGTTGTGGGCGCGGGTGCTGCGAAAGTAGGTCTCCTCCTCTCCCGGCTCCTCGGTGAACATCCCGGAGTCGGTCAGCAGCGTGCGGCCGGCCGAGTAGAGGACCACATTGAGGGCGTCCAGATGGCTGTGGTCCGTGCGGTAGGGCCCCGTATCGAACACCAGGTGCGTCTGTGCCTGGTAGTCCAGGGCGGTGTCGAACGAGGAGCGCAGCACCGCCACGCCCGAGCTCTGGAAGAAGGCGAGGCGCTCGGTGGGCGCGCTGCCGCACATGCCCGCTGTCAGCATGTGGCCCAGCTCGGGGAAGACCGCGCCCATCCTCGCGAGCAACACCGGTTGGTGCTTGCGCACCAGCAGACGCTGACTCGCCCCGAGCATGGGGATGCGCCCATCAGGCTGCACGACGTAGGCGGCGAAGCGCGCCATCCGCTCCAGCACGGGCAACACCTGCGCGGGCAGCTCCAGACCGTACGTCTGCGCCCACTGCGCGAGCTGATACACCTGGGTGAAGACGTAGAACTGGTAGTAGGCCGAGTTCTCGATGATGAAGCCATCCGAGCCGATGATGTCCGCGAGCAGCCCCTCGTAGCGGGCGAGCGCCAGCTCACGCCACCGGGGCGCGTCCTTGAAGTGCGGGAAGTTCTCCGCGATGAGCAGCAGCGCCGCCGCCTCGGCGAACCCGTGGTTGAAGCCGGACTCGAAGTGCTCCGTGTCCTCCAGGAAGCGCGCATCCTCGAGGATGAGCCACTCGAGCAGCGCCTCGTCCTGCCAGCCGAGGGCGTCCGCGTGCTTGAGCTTCCAGTACGAATTGACGAGCACCATGGCCCGGTAGGCGGTGCCGTGTTTGTCCTGACTGAAGTCGGAGTTCTGCTTGTTGCCGGCGAAGCTCCTGAAGATCTCCATGAGCTTGTCGCGGTAGCGCGGGTCACCCGTCTCGCGGAAGGCCCACAGGAGGTGGGCCGTGGGCCGCAACCCGTAGAAGAGGTAGCGCCAGAACTTCTCGCCGTAGGGGTCCTCCGTCCAGGTCAGCGGCATCGGCAGGCGGATGGGGTCGAACCGGGGCACCGCCCAGGTGTCCTTGAGGAGCAGGTCCGCGACCTCCAGGTCGCCCTCGTCCAACCACAGGTAGGCCACCTCCTTTCCGAACGGGTGGCCCTTCACCACGCACGCGCTCCCCCTGCAGCCCTTCTGCTGTACCGGGTTGGCGTCCTCCCCCCCGCAGGCGATGTTCAGCACCTGGGCCGAGTCGAGCTCCTTCGACGGCTCCTTCTCGTGCCCGCAGGGCGTGAGCAGCCCGAGGAGCAAGACACCACCCACGGCTCTCCATCCCAGTCTTCGCGGCATCTCTCATCACTCCGTTGCAAGAAGGCGAACAGTCCGGTCCAGACAGGCGTCGCTGGACCTACTCCACGCGAATGAAGGCGTCCGCGCCGCCAGGGGCCGTGGCACCGCCGCCGAGCCCGACCTGCGGGAACAGCGCGGCACACTCCGGGTCGCCGGCGTTGGAGAAGCATCCGGGGACAGGGTCCGTCAGCCCGTCTCCGGAGCTCTCGAAGTCCGTGTGCGCGAAGAGCGCGGCCACGTCGAAGACGACCCGGTTGCGCCCCGGCTCGAAGCCCTTGAGGAAGATGGTGCCTTGATTCTCCGCGCTGCAGTCGACGCCGACGTCGGGCGTCCCCGTGCAGCCGTCGGCCCGGACGTGGAAGCCATAGGCCCTGTTCCCGCCCGAGCGCACGTCGAGCCGGAGGTACCTGTAGCCGTACGTCCAGCTCCACCACATGCTGGGGTCATCGAGCGGTGGGTCCGCCCACTCCACGTTCCGGTGGTTGATTTCGCGCGGCACCCCCAGCGTGAACTCCACGCCAGTGTAGTCGTCGAAGTCGGGCACGATGCCCGTCACCTCGGTGTGGACCTCCGGGCTGCCCGTGTTGCACGTGCCGGTACCGTCCTCGAAGTCGAGCTTGGCGACCGTCTTGCGCTGCCAGCGGCCATCCTGCGCCAGCAACAAGGGGACTCTTCCCCCACCCTTGCGCACCAACGAAACGTCGTGCACATACGCCTTGAAGTCCAGCAACTGGAGGCTCGTGCCGGGGGCACCGACCTTCTCGTAGCTCGCGTCACAGCGCAGGGGCTCGCCGCGCACCTGGGCGGCGAACTGGACCGAGACCTCACGCTCCCCGATGCAAGCAAGCAGGAGCGAGGGCACCACGAGCACGAGGAGCCGGGGTATCCCCACCCACCCCCACGCGGCCGACAGACCGCGTCGTCTGATGGCACCGACGCGCGGTGCGAGCCTCCCGCGCCCCCGCAACCGTTCCCCTCCCGGATACATCCCCTCCCCCTTGCCCGTATGAACCACGAGGCGCCCGCGCGCGACGACCACAGCGGGAGCGGGCAGTTGCATGGCGTGCGCCCACCGGGACTGGCCAGGAAAAGGATGCCCGGCGCGACAGCGCAATCGCCCTCCGGAAGAGGACCTGCCGGGTCATCGCGTTTCCATGGAGACGCGCCTTCCCAGGCGGCGTGGGCGGGCTGCCCCGCATGGACATTTCCGCACCACAGCCTCGCAGGCGCGCTCCATGCGACCGCTCGCTCCCCGGGGCCCAGGCCCCGAGCCCGCGGGCGCTGCGGGCCAGGGCGTGTCCGCCGCTGGCAGGAGGCTGGGGCCCGGGCGCGAGTCCTGCGCCAGTTACAGGCCGAGGCGAACGAGGACGGGCAATTGGATTGGACGCTGCACTACGTGAACGCCAGCGGGTCCCGTCCGCCTCGGCCCCTCTCCGAACCTCACCCCGGCAGTGCAGGAGTTGAAGCGCATCGGCTGAATCCTTTCACGCGACATCTACCCAATACGCCAGCGAGGACTACCGCCAGGTACTCGAGGAGCGCGGCATTGAGTGCAGCATGTCGCGCAAGGGCAACTGCTGGGACAACGCCGTGGCGGAGAGCTTCTTCTCCACGCTGAAGCTGGAGCTGGTCTACCTCACCCGCTTCGAGACACGCGCTGCCGCGAAGAGGGCACTGTTCGAGTACATTGAGGTGTTCTACAACCGGAAGCGCCGTCACTCCTCACTCGGCTACATCAGCCCTGTGGAATACGAGCGAACGGCTGAGTTGCGGAGGCAGGCAGCGTTGTCAACCTGTCCACCGAACCGGCTCTCCCGCACTTCGTGTGGTTCCCCTCCGGGGAGTAGGCAGACGCGGCAAGCTGCCAGCGGGGCGAATACACCCTGGGAATGGAAACGCTGTACCCACTTCCTGGGTGTCGGGTGGACCGGGTGTCCGCCGGTAGCGCGGCGGGTGTCGTCCTCGGGGTGCGCATGGATGGCACGGGAGCGCGATGTCCCTCTTGCCGGACGCCCAGTACCGCGGTGCATGGCAGCTACGTCCGACGCCCGGCGGACCTGCCCGCCGCAGGGCGCGTCGTGCAACTCGAGCTGCGTGTGCGGCGCTTCTGCTGTCGAAACCCGGAATGCTCCCGCCGCACGTTCGCGGAGCGGCCGGTGCGCCTGCTGGCCGCTCAGGCTCGGCGGACACGGCGGCTGGCGACCGCGCAGTGCGCCGTTGCAATCACAGCCGGAGCAGAGGCTGGAGCCAGGCTGCTCAAGCCCCTCGCCATGCCCACCAGTCCCGATACTCTCCTGCGGCTGATTCGCCGCGCTCCGCTGCCTCCTCCAAGCCCCGCTCGCGTCCTGGGCCTCGACGACTGGGCGCTGCGCAAGGGGCGCACCTACGGCTCCATCCTTGTGGACCTGGAAGCGCACTGCGTGCGGGACGTGTTGCCAGACCGCTCGACTCCCACGGTGAGCGCATGGCTGCGCCAGCACCCCGGCGTGGAAGTCATTGCCAGAGACCGGTCGACTGAGTACGCACGAGCGGCGGTGCTGGGCGCTCCAGAGGCCCAGCAGGAGGCGGACCGCTGGCACTTGCTGCTGAATGGACGGCAAATGATGGAACGCTGGATGACCAGCGCTTACCCCCGCCTTCGAGCGCTACCAGCCGTATCGAGCGGAGACACTCCTCCAGCACGCCGTCACACCAGTTTCTCGCGAGCTCACGCCGAAGCTCACGCCCGAGAGGAGAGCCGCTCCCGGCGTGTTGCTGCATACGAAGCCGTGCGGCGGCGTCACCTGGCCGGGGAGCCCCTGCTGAGAATCAGTCACACACTGGGACTTGCGCGAGGGACGGTGCGCAAATACGCCGCCGCCGAAGTCTTCCCTGAGCGCGCGGCGCGCGTGCCCAGACCGAGCATCCTCGACCCCTATCTGGAGTACCTGACGCGGCGACAAGCCGCAGGGTGTGAAAACGCCTGCGAACTCTGGCGGGAGATTCGCGCCCAAGGCTTTCGTGGCACCTCGCGGCAGGTCCACCGTTGGCTCCAGGTGCGACGGTCCGTTCGGCCTCCCTTGAGGGCGCGCGGTTACCCCGGCGGCAACTGGTGGTCGAAGGGCATGCGCCCTGACGCGCTCCCCTCGCCGAAGCAATTGGCATGGTTGTGCGTGAAGAGGCCCTCGGAGTTGACCTCCGCGGAGACCGCGACGTTGGCGCGCATCGAGCAGGACGAGGAAGCGTCGCGTGTCGTCGCATTGGCCCGGCGGTTCTGCGAACTCGTGCGCTCGCGGGGCGTTTCACAGCACGCAAGGCCAACGCAGTCCTGTAGGCGCTTCGAAGTGTGGTTGGGCGAAGCTCGTGCGTGCAGGGTACGCGCGGTGGAAACCTTTGCGGAGGGCATCGAACAGGATGGCGATGCCGTCCAGGCCGCCCTGACCTCTCCCTGGAGCAACGCCCAGGCCGAGGGCCAAATCACGAAGCTCAAGCTTCTCAAGCGTCAGATGTATGGCCGCGCCAACTTCGACCTACTGCGTCGTCGATTGCTGCTCACCGTCTGAACCTACGGTCCACACGAAGTGCGGGAGAGCCACCGAACCGGGCCAAGCCCACCTGTCCTTCCTTCTGTGTCCCGCCTGCTACCCCCAATAGCGCTCCTGTCCTTCCTTCTGTGAAGCGGCCCCCCGAATCAGGCACCTTGCCTCGTCTCACTTTCAACAACAGACGCCTTCAACCAATCCTTTCCTTCCGCCCCTCCCTCGCGTTGGAGCGGGCGCTCCACCCCACCCCTTTCAAGGAGTTGGGAGCATGTCACCTTGCGCGAGGGGGCAAGAGCCCTGGGGACAGGGCTCTTGCGGACCGGCCTGTCACGGTGAGCGGTCAATCTCCTCGGTGATGCCCACGTCCGTCACGGAACATGCGCCTCCGCTGCTCTCCACGAGGAGGAAGGACTCCGCCGGGAAGACGTTGACGCCGTGCAGGTACGAGCACTCGATGAGGGCGTTCATGTCCCGGCTGCTGCTGTAGGTGAAGACGCGGGCGGGCGCGCTGAAGTCACCGTCACCGCCCGGCGAGGTCGCCACCGCCGTGTTGGGCTTGAAGTCCCAGGACTTCACCTTCACCTGCCAGTGGTCGCCTGGGATGCAGCAGTCCGCCACCTTGACGTCGAGCTGCTTCGTGCCCGGGCAGCTCACGGCGTAGCGCTGGATCTGGCCGGGACGCGACAGAAGGCAGGAGAGGAGAATCTGCTGCCCGCCATCGGACAGCTGGGTGATTTGGGGCTGGCGCTGGCCCGTGGAGCGGTAGTTGAGCTCGCCCGCGCGCGGCGCCGCCTCCGCGGGCTCGCCGGCGGCTGGCGGCTCCGCGGATGCGAGCGGCGAGACGCCGAGCGCGGCGCAATACAGGACGAGAGAAGCGAGCCTCCGGAGCTTCATGAAGGAAGCGGTCATGACGTATCTTTCTGTTGGCGCGAGAGAAGGACCTGCGCTCCAGGTAGCGCCCCGCCTGAGAGCAGCGGGGAAATAGGCATACGGAGCCGGGCCGAGCAGTGTTTCCGAGGGGCATGCATGCGTTCATGTCGTGAAAGCCAGCGTCTCCTCACGCCTGCGACTCTCCCGCGGCCTCCTTCAGGGGCTGGCACGGAAGCACCACCGTGAACCTCGAGCCCAGGCCCGGCGTGCTGTCCACGCGCACCGTGCCGCCCATGGCCTCCGTGAGGCTCCGAACGATGTAGAGGCCGAGCCCGAATCCGCCGTAGTGCCGGGTGGGCACCGCGCGCTCGAACCGCTCGAAGATGTGGAGCAGGCGCTCGGGCGGGATTCCGATGCCGTGGTCCTCCACCACGAGCTCGGCCGTCCCCTCCCCGCGTGAGAGCGAAATCTCGATGGGCCTGCCCTCGCCGAACTTGAGGGCATTGCCGAGGAGGTTCGCCACCACCTGGTCCAGCCTGCTCCGGTCCCACATCCCCTCGACGGGCCCTTCGGCGCGCACGTCCACCCGCGACCCGGTTCGGGCGGCGGTCTCGATGAACCGCTCCACGACCTCGCCCACGACGGCCAGGAAGTCCACGCGCTCCAGGTGGAGCTTGAGCCGCCCGGCGTGCAGCCGCGAGACATTCAGCACGTCGTCCACTAGGCGCATGAGGCGCTGCACCTGCTTCTCGGCCGACTCGAGGGCCTGCATGAGCCGCTCTGCGGAGGGGCGCTCGTTTCGTCTCCGCAGCACCGACTGAAGCACGATGTTCATGGAGGTGATGGGCGTCTTCAGCTCGTGCGCCGCGACACCGAGGAACTCCTCACGGACGCGGATGCCCTCCTGGGCCTCCTGGTAGAGGTGGGCATTGTCGATGGCCATGGCCGCCCGGTGGGCCAGTTCCTCCATGAGCGCCAGGTCCGATGGCCCGAAGGGGCGCTTCGGGTCCGTGCGGCCCATGGAGATGGCCCCCAGCGTCCGTCCGCGCGCCATGAGCGGCACGGCCATGCCGCTCCGGGTCCCCAGCTCGCGGATGAGCCGGGCATTCTCGGCGTCGAGGCTGTAATCGTGCATATCGGGCTCCGAGAGCTCGGAGCGCAGGAAGGGCTTGCCGGACCATGACGCGGATGGCCGGCTGGAGCGAGCCCCAGTGGGGCGGATAGCGCTCCTCCTGCTCGCGCAGGACCCTCTGCTTCGCGGGGTCGGAGTGAAACCCGGCCACCCGGCGAATCCTGCCGTCCGCTTCGGCCACATCGACGACGCACCAGTCGGCGAACGTTGGCGCGACGAGGCGAGCCAGGCGCTGGAGCGTGGTCGGATAGTCGAGCGACTCGGCGAGCAGCGCGCTCGCGTCGGACAGGAAGCGCACGGCCTTCTCCGCGCGCATGCGCTCCCTCAAGCAGGTGCGCAGGAGGCGAGCGTGGGGCTTGAGGCGGCGGCCAGCACGGAGCCGATGAAGGAGAAGACGCCGCAAGTGGACTGGGCCGAGTTGCTCAGCAGGACGTTCGACGTCGACGTGTTCGCCTGCATGAGGTGTGGAGGCAGGCGGCGGGTCTTGGCGTACGTGAAGGGCCCCCGGGGTGCGGGCGATTCTGGAGCACCTGGGCTTGCCCACGGCCTATGCTAGGTTGGCCCCGGCACGAGGGCCACCCCAGGCCGCGGGGTGTTGAAGCTCAAGCCGCCACAGCCAGCCAAGAGAGCCAGGCACCTGCCGCGCCCCTCCTGGGAAAGCGGCTGGGCTGGGCAGGCGTGTGTCTGCTGGAGATGAGAGGCTTCTGCGCCGGCTCGGCGTGCGGCTCATGGGCTCCCCGTCAGCGGCCCTCACCTCCCACTCAGCTCCCGCCCGCTACGCCCAAGAGGGCTCCTGTCCTTCCTATGCTCGCAAGCGCCTGGGCTACTTCTTCATGACGGGCGACGAGCGGCCCTACGGCGATATCTCGCGCAAGCTGGTGAAGCAGCTCATCGGCGACACGCTGGAGCAGGACCTGCCGGTGAAGCAGGTGGTGGACGAGCTGCAGCTCACCTACGAGCCGTTCGTCCTCATCCCGGACCTCGCGCGGCGGCGCAACTGCGAGCGCGACTGGCGGGAGCTGCTCGGCGACCGCGTCATCTGCATGGAGGACCCCACCGACACCGTGGAGGTAGCGGCGGGGCTGGTGGGGCTGTGCGAGGGCGCGTTCTCCGACCTCGATGCGCTCGCCCGGCACTTGAAGAAGCAGGACCTGTCGCGGCGACGCTGGGACGGGACGGCATCCTCCGGCCCGAGTTGGAGGACGAGCACCTGCCCACGAACGACGACAACTCGGGGCACCGGCGCCTGCGCTGATTCGAAGCCTCTTCCGCGTCGCGAGCGGAAGGACCTCACGGGCATTGGCACCCCATGAGCCTGTTTTCACCCGAGCACAACCAGACTCGGGCGCCCGTTTCGAATAGAGCGTCAGGACGTCCGACCTCCCCGCGACAGGTGCCGCATGCCTCTCCCCAGACTGACCCTGCTTTCCGCAGTTCTGCTCACGGGCTGTGCGACCAGCCCCGCCGCGAACCGCACTGAATCCAAGCCCGCTCCCGCGGCGTCAGCGCCCGCCGAGCCACGCACCGTCCGTGAAGCGCTCGCCCGGGAAATCACCGCGCCGTTGCCGCACAAGCCCGTGGAGGCCGAGGGAGTCCTCTTCCGGGGCAAGGTGCTGGCCGCGGGTACGCCGGAGCTGATGAAGCGCCCCAATGGGGTGACCCTCCTCACCCTCCCGATTGGGACCTCCGAGCCGGTCACCTGTCTCTTCTACACGAGCGCCATCGATGCCGGCGCCGCGGTGAGGAGCCTGATCGAGTCACTCCTCGATGACGTCACCGTGGAGCGGGTGCGCGCCACGGACGTCAAGTCCTTCACTGGCAGCCCCGCCATGTACCTAGAAGGTGACTACTCGCGAGGCGCCGCTCCGGCCGTACAGGTGGGTCGCATCAAGGTGATGGTCCACGCGGACCCCGTGCTCCCCAAGACCTGCTTCCACAACGAGCTGGGATACACGAAGACCTTCCTCGACGTCACCGAGTCCATCGCCACGGGCCTCACCTCCACGGCGCCGGAGCAGCCGGTGGCGCCCTACTACAGCGACGTGCAGGTGATGCGGCTGGGCGACGTACCCCTCGGGTTCCAGTACACGGCGCTCTTCGGCTCCAAGGCGGGCGGGAGCATCCTTGAGGTCAGCACCACGATGGTGCGTCCCGGGGCCCCGGCCCAGCTCCAGTTCCAGGACACCAACATCACAGAGCAGGCGGACATCTCGGGAGTGCTCGTCGCCAAGAGCTATTCCAAGCGGGTCAACGACACGGTCGCCGCGAATGTGCGCCTGCGCCGGGAGCAGAACGGGAGCTACGGCGTCTCGGGTCAGGTGGCCGCCAAGGAGATGCAGGCTCAGTTCGGGGGCGAACTCATCGGCGAGGTGGGGCTCGCCGCGCGGCTCCGCGAGGGCCTGCTGAAGGGCCAGGGCGACGCGCTCGAGGCCCTGCTGTGGGTGCCTCCCGCCGACGCGTCCGCACCGACGAAGGTGGTCATCCGCCCTCGCGAGGAGGCGGGAGCCCGCGCCGCCATGATGGAGCTGGGCCCGATGTCCGTGAAGGTGGAGCTCGACGCCCACGGATTCCCCCAGCGGACGGAAATCCCCTCGGGAAGCGCCACTGTCGTCCAGGAGCGGCTGTCCCAGACTGGCGAGCCGTAGCGGCAGGCGGGCGTCGAACACTCAAGGGGCAACGTCCAGGTTCGACGCGGCCCTGGACGCGGGCGGTTGTGCATGCACCGTGCGATGCAGTGGGCCGTCCCCACCTCACGCACACCCATGAGTCCCTCCCGCACAGCCCACCTCGTCGTTGACCTCGGCTTCGGAAACGCCAGCAAGGGCACGCTCACCGACTGGCTGGTGCGCCGCCACGGCGCGGGGCTCGTGGTGCGCTTCAACGGCGGAGCCCAGGCCGGCCACAACGGCATCACCGATGACGGGCGGCACCACACCTTCTCGCAGTTCGGCGCGGGCATAGGTGGTGGCGCCCCGCATCCCGAGTGGCAGAACGCGGAGTTTGCCTGGGACGACCTGGGCGCAGCACTCCGGCGCTTCAAGCACGACTTGCGGCAGCTTCTTGAGTTGAAAGGCCCGCCCACGTTGCCATCGGAGTGGAAGAAGCGTTTTTCAGAACTGGTGTGACAGAAGTGCATAGTCGAGCCGCCAACCTGTCCGAACTTGACGGGGCTACACCACGGAGCTCCGGCGGAGGCTCGAGGAGTCGATCGGTGCCAACGAGCCAGGTGCCTACCAAGCCTACCAACGAGCGACCCGTGGGCTCATCGGCTGGAGCGTCCTGGAGCGGTTGAAGGAGATCTCCTGTCCCGTCCTGGTCCTCGCCTCCGATCGCGACTACACGCCGTTGTCCGCAAAGAAGGCGCATGTCGACCTCCTCGCGGACGCTCGCCTCCAGGTCGTGACGGACTCGGGCCACGCCGCGCCGATCGACCAGCCCGGGCAGATAGTTCAGGCGGTGGAGGACTTCTTCGCCGAAGTCGAAGGGGCAGCTCGCGACACACGAAGCCTGGGCTCATTGGAGCGCCGCCAGAGCCGCCCCTCCACCGTGAGCCGGGCTACTGCTTGCGCGTGGCGTTGGCCTGCACCGTCATGTTCCAGTACATGTCCGGCGCCAGGTTGCCCTGCGCATCGAGCCACTTCTCGCTCGTGCCGGTGAGGCCGCTCGTGTCGGTGGGCGCCACGGCCGTCTCCTCGGCGTACTCGTTGAACGAGTTGATGATGGCGAGCCTGGGCCGCTGCTGGTTCACGCGGCTCCAGCCGAGCTGCTGGTAGAAGCCGCCCCTCACGCCGTTGTAGGTGCGCGAGACGAACCAGCCCCGGTGGTTGTTCCAGCCCGACATCACGACCATGACCTCGTCGTTCGCCAGTGCTCCATCGGGCATTCCCCAGCCGTAGTAGAGCCTCCAGTCGCTCTGGGGAGGCTGGGTGGAGCTCGCCCTCACCGAGCCTTGCGCCCAGCGCACCGTGAAGCGGCTACTCGCGGTCTTGCTTCCGGTCCAGCGCTCCCACGCGAGCCGGTCCGCGTACTCGGCGTAGACGACGAGCAGCGGCTTGCCATCGAGTTGGAAGTAGCCATCCGGCGTGACGCACTTTGCGCTCTGGACGAACTCGTTCCAGACCTTCGCCGCCTCCAACTCGAGCGTCGCCGGCTGGTGGTCGAATTGGATGCCTCCGATGGCGATGGCGTAGCGTGGCGTGCTCAGGGCTCCCGCGCTCCGCTTCTGGCCGATCCGGGCACACACCTCGAGCGCACGCGCCTTGATGTAGCCCTGGTCGACATCGAGGTTGTTGGTCTCGTCGAGCAGCAGGAAGTCGATCTTCGCCGACTCAATCGTCGCCAGGTGCTCGTCGATCACCGTGGCATCCTTGCTGTCATACACCTGGTACACGCCATGGGTGCGCGGGAGGTAGCGGATGTCCCAGGCCTCCCAGGTGTTCATGATGTTGGGTTGGAGGTACTTGCTGGAGTCGAGCACCCGCCACGTGCCGTCCGCGGCGGTGAAGGTGACGGGAGCGACCCGGCCCTTGCCGTAGGCATCACCCAGGAGCTGCGTGTTCGAGCCCGCGCCATGGCCGGCGCTCCACAAGCTGTAGGCATTGAAGCCGGAGCCGCTGGAGGTGGCGACCTTCCACTCACCTGAGGAGAAGTAGGCGACGGCATCGGCGCGGCCATCGCCGTTGGTGTCGCCGAGCCGCTGGGCACTGGAGCCGATGCCGTGGCCGGAGCTCCACCGGCTGTAGGGATTGAAGCCGGAGCCGCTGGAAGTGGCGACGTACCAGTCACCCGTCGAGGCGATGTAGGTGACGGCGTCGGCGCGGCCGTCGCCGTTGACGTCGCCGAGCATCTGGGCGTTGGAGCCCACGCCGTGGCCGGAGATCCACCGACTGTAGGGATTGAAGGCGGAGCCGCTGGAGGTGGAGACATACCAGTCGCCTCCCGCGGAGAAGTAGACGATGGCGTCGACCTTGCGATCGCCATTGACGTCCGCGAGCCGCTGGGCGCTGGAGCCCACGCCGTGGCCGGAGATCCACCGGCTGTAGGGATTGAAGGCGGAGCCGCTGGAGGTGGAGACGTACCAGTCGCCTCCCGCGGAGAAGTAGACGATGGCATCGGCCCGGCCATCACCGTTGACGTCTCCGAGCATCTGGGTGCTGGAGCCCACGCCGTGGCCGGAGATCCACCGGGTGTAGGAATTGAAGCCGTTGCCGTTGGAGGTGGCGACGTACCAGTCACCCGACGAGGAGAAGTAGACGACGGCATCGGCGCGGCCATCGCCATTGACGTCGCCGAGCATCTGGGCGCTGGAGCCAACGCCGTGGCCGCGGCTCCAGATGTAGCGCCCCTCGTTGGCGTACCAGGTGCTGTACCAGATGCCGGTGGTCACGGGGCCCGTGTACAGCGCGGAGGACTGCGACTCGGGCGTGGAGTCCTGGCTCGCGTCGGGCTCGGGCGCGCACGACGCCAGGCCGAGCAGGAGCGTGAAGGACAGGGGGAGACGCATCGTTCGATGAAGTTTGGGTTCCATGGCTCAGGTGCGCGGCTGGCGCTCCGCCGCCTTAACACGGGACAGGCAGGAAACTCGATCCTTCCTCGTACCCAATCCATGGGCACTACCTCGCATGTGGCCGACTGAGTCCTCTGACCGCGAGAAGTTTGGTGGGTCGTAGCCGAACCTCACCCAGACTTTGGGGATGGTGAACCGCCAGCGGATTCGGAGCCGCTGGCAGTTGGCCCACCGCTCCCAAGCGTCCGTTTCCTGGTCGAGCTTGTCGAGGGTGGGGATGCGCCGCTTGCCCAGGCATTGACGGGAGAGTAGCGAAATTTCTACCTCCGCCTGATTGAGCCAACTGCCGTGCACCGGCGTGAAATGCACAGTGAAGCGGCGCCAGAGTCGACGACCTGCTCGCATCCCGTATCGTACCTCAAGAGCACGGCAGGAGTGGGTGCTGAGGTTGTCGAGCACCAGGTGTATGGTCTTCGCGTCCGGGTAGTGACTGGCAATGTCGTGCAACGCCTCGGCGAATGCCTCGCTCTTTCGGTTGGCTGTGGCCTTCACGAAGTGCCAGCCTGCCTTGGGTTCCACGGCGCAGAAGAGATTGGCGGTGCCACAGCGAAAGTAGGCGTAGTCCTGGCGTGCCTCACGTCCAGGACAGGCCGAAGAAGCAGGACGTACCCACTCCAGCAATTGCACGGGCCTCTCATCGAAGCAGACGACGGGCTCATCCGGGCACAGCGGCCGCGCGTACAACTCCAGCACGTCCTCCATGCGCTCGATGTACTGGGCGTTCAGCTCGGGCACGCACCACATTTTTTCCCGCCAAGGCTTCAAATCATGACGCAGGAGCAACTCGCGCACAGTCTCCCGCCCCACCTTCGCAACCAACCCCCTGCGCACCGCCTCCTGGGCAATGAGGCGCACCGTCCAGCGGGCGCGGCCCTCCGGCGGCGGCGCGCATACCATGGCCACTACCTCGCTGGCCTGCCTCTCCGTCAGAAGTCGTGCCGCACCGGGGCGCGGTCTCTCATGGAGTGCCGCATTCAATCCTTCATCTCGATAGCGTCGTCGCAGCGTACGCACCGTGGTCTGCGTGACGCCCACGGCCTCGGCCGTTCCCACCACCGTCCAGCCTTCGGAAAGAAGCTGAAGCACCCGTGCGCGCTTCAACACCCGCACGGACTCGCGCCCACGCCGTGTCAGCGCCTCCAGCGCTCCCCTGTCCGTCTGCTTCAGCTTCAGTCCCTGACTTCGTGCGTGCGCCCTCATACCTGGGCAACACGCGGCGGGCCGCGCGTTAATCTCCTCCCGGTCAGAGGACTAAGGCCTCGGACTGTACGACGACGACTCCCTTGACGCCGTCGCCCTGGCCCACCTCCGCCGCCTCGCCGTGGAGCTCGCGGCCTCCGCGAGGATACCCATCTTGCGGAGGGCCTGGGTGGGAGTGAGTGACAGCACCCACAGGACGGCGGCGTCGACTTGAGCACCGACGCTGGGGTACTGGCGATTGGCCGAGATGTGCAGCTTCAACTCCCTCCAGACGTGGTCCATGGCGTTGAGCTCGGGACGCCGCTTGGGCAACCAGAGCAGACGGATGTCCAGCTGCGCAGCAAGGGCCTGCGACCGCTGGGCGGTGTGACAGCTGGCCTGGTCCAGCAGCAGCAGCACCGGTCGGCCCCTATTCGCTGCACGAACCCCGTCTGGCGTCGCTGAGCCGGCGCGCGCATGGCAGACGCGGAGCCGTGGAAGAAGCGAGTCAGGCCCTGCCACGCACCTGAGGGGAGTGCGGCGTGGGCAGGCGTGGACCCCAAGGGGGTTCAATCGGTCTGTCCACCGGCCGGGAGCATCGCTCGGGAGGCCCCGTCAGCGGCCCTCCTCGGCACCTCCGCTCCAGCCCTCACCCTCAACAGGGCCCCTATCCCGCCTATACGTTGCTGGTGCGTAGGGCGAAGGGGATGGAGGTGGCGCCGTCAGAGGCAAAGCGCGCACTTCAGGGCTTCGACCGGCTGCACCCGGCGACGCCCCATCCGCACTTCGTCCATGCGTGGTGCGTGTGCGGCCACGAGCACGACAACGTGGTGGCCACGGACCAGCCTGCCCGCGAGTGCGGCTGGGTGTTCTGCTCGTGCGCTGGGTTTCGCCCCGAAGCTTGGGCATCCCCAGCCAGACGGCGCGGGACGAGCTCTCCGCCCAGCTTCAGCGGACGTTGACGGAGCGGGACGAGGAGCGAGCCCGTGAGGCGGGCAGGGCGTCCAACCAGCAGTAGGCCCGGAGGAACCCGCGATGAGTTGCCGCAAGCCGCCCGACACGGAAGAGGCACTGGGCATGGCGCTGGAGCGCATCGCCGAACTGGAGGCGCGGTTGAGCAAGGTGGCCCACACCCTCGACAGGTACGGGCGCCACGAGCGCGGCTGCCGCTTCTCGCGCACCCACGCGCACTGCCGCTGCACGTGCCAGCTGCACGACCGCATCCTGGAGGGAGGGCTGAAGCCATGACGTCAGAGGTGGCTAGTCACGATGGCGATGCGACACACGTTGCACCTGGACTGAGGGGATGGCGGATGCCCGCCCAGCGTCATGAGGCCGAAGTCGGGAACCACCGGCTTCTCCTTCCCGCACTCCGGGCACTTGAGCAGCACCTTCGTCCAGTCGGTCCCTTCGGCGCTGTCGCTGCTGTCGGCCATGGCGGTGGTCCCCCTGCTCGTGGGCTGGAGCGCCCACGACTGCATTCTACAGGAGCCTCCAGTGACGAGCCTGCGTGACGCCGACATTCGCCAGCCCCTGGCCCAACTCGCCGCGCGCGAGTATCCGGGCGCCCAGGTGCTCCACGAGGTGGGGCTGGAGTACGGGCTGGTGCGGGTGGACGTGGCCACCATCAGCCCCGAATGCCCCCACGCCTTCGAGGTCAAGGCGGACGCGGACACGCTGCGCCGCCTGCCGGTCCAGGAGATGGCATACAGCGCGGTGTTCGACCGCTGCACGCTCGTCGCTGGCGAGCGCCACCTGGAGCGTGGCCAGGCGCTGGTGCCCGCGTGGTGGGGCGTGGTGTTAGTCCGCGCTGAGGATGGAGGCGTTGTCCTCGAAGAGGTCCGCCCAGCACAGGACAACCCGGCCCCGGGTCCTGGCGCGACGCTGCGCCTGATGTGGCGCCCAGAGATGCTGGCCCTGCTGGAGGCGTCTGGCGCGGCGCGAGGCGTCCGCTCCGCCAGCAAGGGGCGACTCCTGGCCCGGCTGATTGAGGCGCTGCCCCCGGCCGAGCTGCGCGCCCGGGTGCGTCAGGTGGTGTCCGCGCGCGGCGACTGGAGGCTAACGTGACGTGTCCACGCGCAGAGGTGCGCCTCGTGCTGCCGTACCCGCCCAGCGCCAACGACTACTGGCGCCCAGCCAAGGGGCGCGGGCTGGTGCCCTCTGACGAGGCGAAGGCATACAAGGCCCGCGTCGCTCAGGTGGCGGCCCTGGCACGCGTCCAGCCCCTGCACGGGCCCGTCCGCCTGAGGAGGAAGTGATGCGCTACTACCTGGACGCCGAGTACACCCGCTTCGGCGGCGAGTTGATGTCCCTCGCGCTTGTTCCGGCCGACCCCGCTCTGGAGTCGTTCTACGTCGCGGTCGAGTGGGTGGGGCCAACCGACCCGTGGGTGGAGACGCACGTCGTCCCCTACCTCGGCAGCGAGTTCGCATCGCGCGAGCGTGCGTCGCTGAAGCTGGCGGCGTTCATGCGGGAGCGGACGGTGGGGCACATGGTCATCGTCGCGGACTGGCCGACGGACTTCGAGCACCTGCTGTCGCTGCTCATCACCGGCCCGGGGCGCATGCATCCGGTGCCGGGGTTCGACATGAAGTTCCAGCGCCTGCCGGGCTTCAACACCGCGAGCACCAGCCGGGTGCCGCACAACGCGCTGGCGGACGCCGAGGCGCTCCGCGACTACTGCGAGGCCAACCATGGGTGACGCCTACCAGGACTGATCTGCCCCCGTTCTTCGGACCACGCGTTACGAGAGTCCTGCGGCGCTGCTAATGCCGTGCTCGGGGGAGGATGCGACGGGGCCGGCATGGGCGCGGCGAGCTCCGACCTCCGCAGGTGTCTTGTAGCCCAAACTGCGGTGCGGACGCTTCTCGTTGTAGTCGCGCCGCCATGCCTCAATGAGGACGACGGCCTACCTCCTGGCCGCGAGGACTCTCTCACGCTTCAACTGGTCCGAAAATTGGGGAGAAGATCACGACTCCGCTCCAGGCCCCACCCAAGCCGCACGCCAATTCAGACGCTCAACACTGACCTGAAGCCACACCGTCGGCACGACAAGACCGCCAGGAACCTCTGGACCACGCGAGAATAAATTGCGCGCCCGTGAACACGTTTATCGTCAACCCATGATGTTCTTCTTGTTGTGAAAGAGCGGGTCGCCCAGGCGGCACACGTTCTTGCCTTCGAACTTCACGTCGAAGGAGTACATCATGAACTCCGCTGGGCCCTTCGTAGAGCCACTCATGATGCCGCCCCCCGCGGTGCCGGCCTCATCTCCAGTGCTCGCCTTATACTGAGCACCCTTCACCATGGGCATCTTCCCATTGACGGTGACTTTCTTCGGCCCATTCGAGGCGTCCGAGGACTTGCCCAGGTTGGGATAAGGCAAGGGCACTGGCCCACTCGGGCTCGGCGTCTTGCAGACGTCGGGGAAGACAACGCTCTGTCCACCACTGTCCTCAGCGGAAATACCGCGCCCGTTAGCAAAGACTTTCGTTCCCATCATCCCCTCAGTATGCGGACGGATCTTCGAGCGACACCACCCGGACTCCCACCAACTTCGCGGCCTCGACGGCTTGCTTCACGGCCTCCGACACGAGAATGACCAATGAGTCCTCGGCAAGCCGAAACAGCGGTAGCCCCAGGGTCCTCGATTCGTCGACACGGAGCTTCGTGAACTTCATCAGGGGCGGTTTGTAACCAGGAAGATACTCCGATCTGGGCAAATCCGCACAACTCACCAGACCAACGATGTTGACTGCCTTGTAGTGTGAATAGGTTTTCTCTCGTTCCCGATCAATGACCTCCGCGTCATACAGGTCGAGATTGCGAACTCCCGCCCCCTTGAGCACCTCAATGAGGCGCTGGGAAAAAAGAGGGACGTCGATGATGAGATCCGGCATTACGGGACCGCTGCGCGGGTCGAGATAGCACGGGATGGGCTCTTGTACGGGGTCCGGATAACGGATGCCCATGGTCCAAGGGACGTCGACGTCGGGCGACTCATCCAAGGCAACACCCTCGACGCCATGTGCAGAAAAATCATGCCTCGCATCCAACCTGTAATACACACATACCTCCGCGACAATCGACTAACCGCGCGTCTTCTTCGTCAAAGCGAGCTTACTGACAAGCAACTCCCGGCCCTGCCTGACCGCCATGGAGAGGTCTTCAGCCAGTGTCGACACCCATGATTTCCACTGATCGGGCCGCCCCGTGATCCGCATTTTGAAAAAATCGGATTTCTGATTGATGAGGTGCACCAGGGAATAGGGTGGATAGCGCTTCCCGTCGTCATCCTTGGAGCGTTCGCAGACAATCCGAAACCGTTCCGCCAGGTGCGCCAACTGGTCACACTCCAGCCGCGTCTCCTTGTCATAGTTCATGGTGGGGCTGGTCTTGTATGGCTTGCTATGATCCGTGTAATGCAACTGCAGCCACGTATCCTTCATCACCAGGAAGCCAACGCCCTCTTTCGAGGTCGGACTCAGCGCCCTCCATGTTTGGCCGTAGAACTGGGCCATCGTCACTCCGGGCACCTTGTGCTTCGTGCCATAGAGGTCCGGGAGCTTTGGGAGAAAGACGCCATTACGCGCGCAGTCGATGCTGTAGCCAATGTCTTCCTTGATTTTGCCCTTCTCCGCGCGCGTCCACTGCTCGAGACGCGACTTGGCCATGGAGGCCTTTCCCGGAATGATGTGATGTGGGGTCGCGCCAATCTCCACCTCGAATTCCTCCAGCGCTCCCGCCTTGGCCACCCACCCCATCGTCGGATCGCTCCCACCGGGCAGTGGATAGACCGGCCCTACCTTCTTGTCCGTCGTGAGTTCCTTGGCGTTGCTCCGGAGGCTCTCCGCCAGGTCGTCCTCGTCCTTCAGCAGGCCATGCTTGGTCTTGTAGCCCTTGAGTTCACGCGGCCACTCCGCGCAGAAGACACAGTCCTCCGGGTGCCCGTCGTCGGCCCCGTCGCCCCCAGCCACTGCTTCACCAAACTCAGGCATGGCTCAAGCCTCCGGATCTTCACGCTGAAGCAGTACGGCACCACGTGACTCACGGTCCGAGGAGCACCACACCAGCACAGGCCCCTCACGATATCCCTTCCGCAATCCCAGCGCCGCCACCCCCACCATCAACGGCCCGTATGCGGCTCCCGGGTCACCCACGTTCTCGGCCGGGTGTTCCAACCGATGCGCCTCGGCAATGCGCTCACGCGAGCGAAGGAATGTCACGCCCCACTCCTTCGCCCAGAAGTTCTCTCCGTTGAACCCCGCGTACACACACCGCACGGGCGGTAGCCCAGCCGGAGTGGAGTCGAAGAGCAAGCGACAGGTCTGCGCCAGACCTTCTCCGAGGTATGGCTCCCGGCTGTACCGATGCCCCGGCTCCTTTCCCGTCGCTGTCGCCAGCACGCGTGCCAGCGGGACACAGCCGAGCCGCTTCCCCTCTCCCTTCCTTCCAAGCCGGAGGAACACGGCGGCCTCTCCAGGAATCAGCCCATCCGTCGGCCCGTACCGGCGTATCCGGTCCTCGCCTTCGAGTGTCGCCAACACCGTCGGATCCAACAGGGTGTCCAGTCCTCCCACCAGAACTTCCGGAGCCTTGCTTTCGTCCAGGAACCGCACCGCCGCGTCGAGCGCCAGCAACCCCGCAGCTCGCCCATTGGGAAAGCACCGGCTGCGCTGTAGTTCCAGCGCAATGCCGGAAGCCAGCCCCAGCGCCTTCAGGAAGGGCATCGGCTCGCTCCGCGCTGATAATTCCGTCTCTTCGGGGAGCCCCAGCATCAACGGCAGCGGGCGCTCCAGTCCCGCCGCCGCCTCTTTCAGTGCGGGCAGCGCCAGCCGCAACATGCGCTGCTCACGTGCGGCCAGTCCCCGAGCGACCGGCAGATCCGGAGCCGGCAGGTGCTCCTCGGAGACGAATGCCCCCAGGTAGGGACGGAAACGGAGGTCCATCAGTGACGTCTCCCGCGCACGCATGATGCCAGCCCGAATGGCGGCCGCTGTCGACGGGGCATTTACTCCCACCGGCGTCATCATCCCGACGCCGAGAATCTCAGCACCTCCGCTCATCTCAATCCTCCGCGCCTTCCAATGACAGCAACTGGAAGCGCGCCTCCTCGACCTTCAACGCCCGCTTGTCGCATCCCACCGCGCCTCTCCAAGTCATGCACACCCGTCCGGAGCCCGGCTCCAGGCACACTGTCTCCAGATGAAGTGGAGGGCGCTCGAACAATCCGGCAATCTTCACTGTCACGCTCAGCCCACAGCGGGGAAGCGTGTAGCGCTGCACGCCTTCGAGTGACACATTGAGTAATTCGACCGGTTCGCCGCCCTTCAGTCCCTCCCGGACACACATCCCCGCGGGCGCGACCTGAAAGAACTCCGCTTGGAAGTCGAGGGGCAGGTAGGGCGCGCGCCGGGTCCTCCAGGCCTCATCATAGGTGCCGGCATACGATTTTCGCGGATCCCACGATGGCGCCACAGGTCCCACGCCCATCGGAACCGGGTCGTCCGAAATGGAGCGAATGAGTTGCCTTGGGTCCTCCAGGTTGGGCAACGCGCGTCCCACCATCTCCGAACCACCACGCTTACCGCGGAAGCCCTGTCCCACAGGATTGCTTGCCTTCCCCAACACGCGGTCCTTCGTCACCTCATGCACGCCACCGTAGGCCCGTTCCCATACGAGTGGCATCTTCACGAAGGGCTCGGGCGAAGAGATACCCGGAGACAGAACCCCTCCCCGCCATTTTCTGTCGCCGAAGACTTGGAGCACCTGCTTCACAGGCCCCACCCGCACCAGGACGAGGCAGGAGGCCACCGGCTTGCCCCGGGGCGCGTGTGCCTCGCCCTCCAGCAACACGTCTGTGCCTGGCTTGAGCAAGTGTGCCTCGCTCGCAGCGCGGAGGCTCGATTGCCCGGGCTCGCCCCGGAATGTGTCCGCCATGACGACCGGTTGCTGATTCTCCGCAATGAACAGCCGCCCCTTGCGAAAGGAGAACGTCGCCTTCACCACCACGAATAGCGTGTCCATCCCCCGCACATCGGGGAACATGAACATGCTGGGTGAGAAGGGAGTCTCATTGCGAACCTGAAGCATATCCCCCCGCCTTTGCCTTCAACTCATGAATCCCCATGCAGGCAGCCGCTCGCGGACAGCCGAAGCCAGGGCCAATTGCTCCCGCTGCCGTGACGTGAAGGCTCGCACCTGGACCGCGTAGGAACCTCTCGTTCGCACCATCAACTCCAATGCATACAGATGCCTCCGTCGCATGGGGCCTTGCGCCAGCGCATCCAGAAGGGACGCGCCGGTGAATGGTTTTCCTAGCAAGTAGCGATTGTCTGGCGAGAATCCATCGCGAGCCCGCTCCCACCAGCGCGCGACTTCGTCCTGGGCGGGGAGTGCCAATGCATCTTCCGGGCGAAGTCCCAAGTCCGCGTCCAGGTCCTCATCTTCCAGGGGCGGCAAGGCATCCTCTGGCTCTGGCTCCGGGAGCACGTGTGCCCCCGCCATGCGAAGCCCCGTGATGGCGCTGAAGGCCTCACCCGCGAGGCGCGCCACGCGGGGCTCCTCACACATCCACCTCAGGCAAGATTCCGCGGCAGGCACCCGCCCAGTGAACCCCAGCGCCCAGAGCGCATCCTCGCGAGTGGCCGCCTCCTCCGAAAACGAGATGAGCCGCTCAAGGAACCGCACATCTCCCGCCGCAGCAAGCAAAGCCCACAATCGCCGGCGCAGCGGGCTTCCCGTGGCCGTGGATTCTCGTTCGCAGACTGTCCATGCGTCGCGCACGCCAAACACCAATCCGGTTTCAATGGCGGCCCACCGGACCTCCGGACGAGAGTCTCCCAGCAGCACGCCAAGCAACCTGGGGGCATGGGGCTTCGACGATAGATTAAGCGCTCGCAGTGCCGCCGTGACGACCAGTGCGTCGGGGTGGCTCAGCAGGTCCTCCGCCCTGCCGCCAAGCAAGTGCCCCCGGAATCCCAGCACAGATACCGCCATGGGCTCGGCCGTGGTGAGCAAGGGGGCCAAGGCAGTCTCCCCCCCCCTTTCTCGCCAAGCTCCAGGGCTCGCCGAAAGGAGGCCTGGACTGGTGGCGGCGCATCGGCCGCCCGAGCCTTCACTGCATCAAGCACGAGAGATGGAGCCAGCGTGAGGAGTGACCAAGCCGCGGCGAACACCTCACCCGGGTCTTCGCGCTCGTGCACCACGGAGGACAGCACCTCGATAGCCGCGGCCCCCGCCGCAACCAGTCCATCCAAATGAGCGAGCAACCGCTCTTCTAGCTCAGCGGTCTCTTCCAACGTGTAGTCGGGCGCGACCAGCGCGCGCTCCCACTGGCTCCAAAAGAAGGCCGCTTCGGAAAGATGCTCTTCCAGCACGTCCAGCATCATTCGCGTAGCCCCTAATTCACCTGGACCGAGCCACCCTTGATGCGGTTGACCCCCGAGGACTGCGTTTCCACGTACACGCCCCGGATGACGACCTTGCCGTTGCTACGCATGGTGATACTGGCTTGGCCACACCGCAGGACGATCTCGTCCTTGCCCTCTATTTCGACCCGCTGTCCGTCGACCCGGGCCTCGGTGGGAGCTGGAACCGGTTCGGGCTCAATGCCCACAGTGTCCAGCATGACATCGAGCAGAGGCGTGGAACTGTGACCCTGCTCCAGCCCGATAACCAGCGGCAGCCGGGGGTCCCCATCTTCGAAGAGAAGCACCGCGAACTGGCGTGTGGCCACTGCGGCCCGCACTGCCTCTGATGTCAGATTGATGGTCCTCTTCGCAGGTAGCGGCCCCTCGGTGTTTCCCCCGAAGTCCACCAGGAATCGACCATTGTCATCCACACCCGTGAGCCACCCGAGCCTACTCCCCCAGATTCGCTCGCGCGGCGCATCGCCTAAGACTTCTGCATGAGGCCTTCCCACTGGCATGCTCATGACCTTGTCCTTGTCCCGGGCCTCGAAAAGGCTCACTTCGGACCTAAACCAGGATGTCCAACGGAAGCCCCCAGGATGCAGATCATACGACCAAGAACGATGTTTGCTGTAAAGGCCCCGGGCCAGCGGTCACAGGATGCCCATGTGACGAATCACTGCACAGGAACGCACATCTTCTGGGGTGCCGCCCCGCGGTTCCACGGGCACGGTCTGGCAAAAGAAAACCCCGTGGCACCTTGCTGGCGCCACGGGGCTCGTTCTTCACTGTGGAGGCGGCGGGAATCGAACCCGCGTCCGAAAGCCGTCCGTTCTTCGACCCTACGTGCGTAGTCCGCGATTTGCTACGTCCCTGAGGCTCCCACGGACGGGATACTCAGAGCCGGTCCTGGAAAGGTCTCGCCACCTTGGGTCCAGGCGCCCTCGGTAGCCAGCCTGCATTATGACGGTCTGTCCCAACCCCACAGGCCGAGGGCGGGGGGACCGCGCACTATGGGCTGTTTTTAGGCAGCCAGCGCGAGCTCAACGTTGTCGTTGGCTTTTGTGTCTTTGCCGGGTTGAATTTACGAGCTACCTGACAAGCTCGGCACGCGTCTCGAACTTCATTGCCCCCGTCGAAACCAGGTCGCCCCCGGTAGGTTCACTGCACGTCACGCGGCCACTCACTGCGCCGCGTCTCCCTCAGATTAACCGCTGACGGGGGCGCGTCAATCCTCCTGAATGGCCGCGGGCACATCTGGGCGCACGGCCGTAGACACTCCGCGCACAAGCCCCTCCCCCACCGAGCCAGCCGTCGTAGGGTCGCCTACCCGCCGGGTCCCGCTTCTTCCGTCCCGGCCACGAGGCACCTGAATGAGACGACTGCTCCCCCTCCTTCTGCTCCTGCTGGGCACCGCCCTGCCGGCCGCCGCCGCGCCCACCCCGGCGTCGGACGCGTTCCCGTACACCCTCCACACGGACACCCTGCCCAACGGCCTCACCGTGGTCCGCGTGCCCTACCCGTCGCGCGGCATCATCGCCTACGTCACCGTGGTCCGCGTGGGCTCGCGCAACGAGGTGGAACCCGGCCGCACCGGCTTCGCCCACTTCTTCGAACACATGATGTTCAAGGGCACGAAGACGCACCCGGAAGGCGACCGCGAGCGCATCCTCGGGAACTTCGGCTTCGACGACAACGCCTTCACCACCGACGACATCACCCTCTACTACTCCTACGGCCCCACCGCTGGCCTGCCCCAGCTCATCGAAATCGAGGCGGACCGCTTCCGGAACCTGGAGTACAGCCAGCCGTCCTTCCAGACGGAGGCGCTCGCCGTGCTCGGCGAGTACCACAAGAACGCCGCCGCCCCCTTCCTCAAGATGGAGGAGGAGCTCAACGCCGCGGCCTTCACCCGCCACACGTACCAACACACCACCATGGGCTTCTACAAGGACATCCAGGCGATGCCCCAGGCCTATGACTACAGCCGCACCTTCTTCGAGCGCTGGTACACGCCCGACAACACCCTGCTCTTCATCATCGGCGACTTCGACGACGCCAAGGTCATGGAGCTCGTGCGCCAGCACTACGGCCCCTGGGACCGCAAGGCCGCCCAGGTCTCCGTCCCCGCCGAGCCGCCCCAGAAGGGCCCTCGCACCGCCCACATCGACTGGCCCCAGCCCACGCAGCCCCGGCAGGTGATTGCGTGGCGCACGCCCGGCGCCGGCACCAGCCCGGTCGACGCCGCCATCCAGACGCTCCTCGTGGACTACCTCGCCGGCCCCACCAGCCCCGCCTACAAGACGCTGGTCCTGGACAAGCAGCTCGTGGAGTCCATTGGCAGCGACTACTCCGAGCACCGCGACCCGCACCTCTTCACCCTCACCGCCACCCTCAAGGACGAGCGCCACCGCGACACCGTCCGCAAGACGCTGCTCCAGGAGGTCAGCCGGCTCGCCGCTGGCCGCGTGGACGCCGCGCGCCTCAAGGCC
Source organism: Myxococcus sp. MxC21-1 (assembly GCF_032612255.1). NCBI lineage: Bacteria > Pseudomonadati > Myxococcota > Myxococcia > Myxococcales > Myxococcaceae > Myxococcus > Myxococcus sp. MxC21-1. Next base: position 2,357,442 of record NZ_CP123278.1, on the reverse strand, counting down.
ATCCAGGACCATGCCCGCTACGGCGCGCTCATGGCCCTGGAGACGCCTCGTGACGTGGGCATCCAACTCGGCTGGTACGCCGGCGTCACGGGCTCGCCCGACGGCTTCCAGCGCCATCTGCAGAGCCTGCCCAAGGTGACGCCCGCGCAGCTCTCCGACTTCACCAAGCGCTACCTCACCGCCAACAAGCTCATCCTGCTCAGCCTCACCCCCAAGACGGACGCCCAGGGAGGGACGAAGTGATGAAGACCCGAGCGCTCATGTCCCTCACCGCCCTCCTGGGGCTCGCCGGCTGCGCCACCACGCCGAAGCCGCCTCCCGACGAGAACGCGCCGCCTCCCGCGGTGCCCGCCCAGGCGGCGGCGCCCGAGCCCGCTCCGCAGCCCGCGCGCCCGGAGGCCGTGCCCGCGACGCCGCTGCGCCAGCCCAAGCCCATGGAGCAGGTCGTCCTGGCGCGTCCGGACTCGCCCATCGTCTCCTTCCGGCTCGTGTTCCACACCGGCTCCGTGGACGACCCGAAGGGCAAGGAGGGCCTCACCGCCCTCACCGCGCAGCTCATGGCGGAGAGCGGCACGCAGAAGCTCACCGCCTCGCAACTGCTGGAGGCCCTGTACCCCATGGCCGCGGAGCTGGACGTCTTCGTGGACAAGGAGTTCACGACGCTCTCCGGCCGCGTCCACAAGGACTTCCTGACGCGCTTCCAGGACATCTTCACCGACGTGCTTCTGGCCCCGCGCCTGGACGCCGCCGAGTTGGAGCGCCTGCGCGCCAACGCCATCAGCGACGTGGAGAACGGCCTGCGCAGCGCCAATGACGAGGCGCTGGGCAAGGTCGCGTTGGACGCCCTGCTCTACCAGGGCCACCCCTACGCGCACTTCACGGGCGGCACGGTGCAGGGGTTGAAGGCGATTACGCTGGACGACGTGAAGGCCCACGCCCAGCGCGTCTTCACGCAGGACCGGCTCGTCATCGGCCTGGCGGGCGCGGTGGATGACGCGCTCGCACAGGCGCTCAGCTCGCGCCTGTCCGCGCTGCCCGCGAAGGGCGCTCCGCGCGTGGAGCTGCCCGCCGTGCCGACGACGGCCGGCCGCACCGTCATCATCCAGAAGCCCACGCTCTCCACCGCCGTCAGCATGGGCTTTGTCAACACCATCCGCCGCGGCGACCCGGACTTCTTCCCGGTGGCCTTCGCCATGTCCAACCTGGGCGAGCACCGCCAGTCCATTGGCGTGCTCTTCACCGAGCTGCGCGAGAAGCGCGGCCTCAACTACGGCGACTACGCCTACGCCGAGCACTTCATCGAGTCGCCCGGCACCACGTACAACCGCACCAACATCGCGCGCACCCAGCAGGACCTGTCCCTGTGGATTCGGCCCGTGGTGCCCACCAACGGCGTGTTCGCCACACGCGGCGCGGTGTTCTTCCTGGACCAGATGGTGAAGGAGGGCATCCCGCAGGAGCGCTTCGAGCTGATGCGCGGCTTCCTCCAGGGCTACACCCGCCTGTGGGAACAGACGGACCAGCGCCGGCTGGGCTACGCCATTGACGGACGCTTCTACGGCACGCCCGACTTCCTGGAGCAGTACCGCCAGGCCATGGCGAAGATGACGCCGCAGTCCGTCCAGGAGGCGCTCCGCCGCCGCGTGCAGCCCGAGGCCCTCAACTTCGTCTTCGTCACCGAGGACGCGGAGGGGCTCGCCCAGGCGTTGCGCTCCGGCGCGCCGTCGCCCATCACCTACGCGTCACCCAAGTCAGAGGAGTTGCTGACGCAGGACCAGGCCATCTCCTCGTCCAAGCTGCCCCTGCGCCCGGAGGCCATCCAGGTCATCCCCGCGCAGCAGTTCATGGAGAAATAACACACGGCTGTAATCAGCAGTGCCGGGGGGTGGGTCATTTCCTTCCACCCTCCGGAGTCGGGTGCTATGAGCCTGAGACATGCAAGGCTTCAGCTTGCGTGGTTCAGCCACCCGACTCGTCGTCCTGGGCCTGCTTCTGGCCTCGGTGGCTGCGCACGCCGACCACGACCCGTTCGCCCGCGGATTCGACGCCGTTCCCGTCAAGGCCACCGCGGCTCAGCACAGCGGCATCGCGCTGGAAGGCACGAGCAACGCGCTGCCCGCTGGGAGCTTCCGCGCGGCGCTCTTGTTCGACTTCAACTGGCGCATCCTCGCCCTGAAGCTGGGCGACGAGAAGCTGGGCGACCTCTTGCCCTACCGGCTCGATGCGCACCTGCTGTTCGCCTATCAGCTCCATGAGCGCTTGGAGCTGGCGGTGGACCTGCCCGTCACGCTGCTCCAGGGTGACAACTTCCAGTTGCTGCGCGACGCGCTGAACGCGCCCAACTTCCCGGGCGCCGCGGGCGTGGGCCGCACCACGCTGGGCGACATCCGCCTGCTGCCGCGCGTCCACCTGCTGGACCGCGAGACGTTCCCAGTGGGCGTGTCGCTCGTCGCCGAGGTCCGGCTGCCCACCGGCAGCGCCTCCAGCTTCACCGGCGAGCGCGGCGTGCTCTGGGCGCCTCGCATCGCGCTGGAGCAGCGATTCACCGCCCTCCCCGTGCCCATCCGCGTGCTCGGCAACGTGGGCGTGCGGCTGCGGCCCCACGCGCAGTACCTCAACCTGCTCGTGGATGACGAGCTGACGCTGGGTGCGGGCGCCATCGCGGAGCTGCCCAACATGGGCCGCTTCACGGACGTGGAGGCCGTGGCGGAAATGCACCTGGGCACCCCGCTGGTGCGCCCCTTCAACTTCGACCAGGCCGACACGCTCAAGACGCCGTGGGAGGCGCTGGTGGGCGCCCGCGCCAAGGTCTGGGGCAACTGGGGCATGGAGCTCAACGTCGGCCGCGGCATCAACCTGTCCAGCGGCTACGGCCGAGAGGCCCTGCGGGTGATGTTCGCGGTGCGCTACGACGAGACGTTCATCGACTCGGACGGCGACGGCGTGCCCGACATCCGCGACCGCTGCCCCAACGAGCCCGAGGACATCGACGGCTTCCAGGATGGCGACGGCTGCCCCGACCCGGACAACGACGGTGACGGAATCCCCGACGGCGAGGATGGCTGCGCCAACGAGAAGGGCCCCAAGCACACCAAGGGCTGCCCGGACCCGAACTACGACACGGACGGCGACGGCGTCGTCGACGGCGAGGACGCCTGCGTCGACAAGCCGGGCCCCAAGTCCAACAAGGGCTGCCCGGAGGACGAGAACGACGCGGACGGCGACGGCATCGCCGACAAGCTCGACAAGTGCCCGGACAAGCCCGGCCCGAAGGACTACGACGGCTGCCCGGACACCGACGGTGACGAGGTGCCCGACAACGAGGACGACTGCCCCGAGCAGTTCGGTCCGCCGGAGAACAACGGCTGCCCGTACGACTCGCCGCCGTATGTCGTCGTCGAGTCCGACCGCATCCGCATCAAGGGCAACGTGCTCTTCGAGACGGGCTCCGCCGTCATCCAGAAGCAGTCGTACCCGCTGCTGGACGAGGTGGCGACGGTGCTGCGGAAGAACCCGACGCTGGGTCCGGTCCTCATCGAAGGCCACACCGACAATCGCGGCTCGCGCGCCCTCAACATGGGCCTGTCCGACCGCCGCGCGAAGTCCGTGCTCGAGTACCTGGTGGCCAAGGGCATCGCGCGCAAGCGCCTCAGCTCCAAGGGCTTCGGCTTCGACAACCCGATTGCCACCAACGACACGGCGCTGGGCCGCGCGAAGAACCGGCGCGTCGACTTCCGGCTCGTGCGCGCCGAGCTGGAGACGGAGAAGAAGGAGACCGTCGTCCCAGCGGGCCAGCCGCCGCCGCCGGGAACGACGCCGGCCAACGCGGCCCCGGGCAAGGACGGCAAGCCGTAGTCCACGCGAGCAGGGGCGGAGCGCCCGTGAGGCGCCCGCCCCACTCAGCGGACGGGCGCCACCCGCACCTCGCCGACCCAGACCTGCTTGGGTGAAAAGCGGGCGCCTTCACACGCGACGGCGACGCGGCCCTCGCAAGGGTTCACGTAGACGAACTTGCAGCTGCCTGCGTTCTTCAGCCACGGCTCCCGCTGCGCCTCGCAGACGTGTTCCTTGTAGTGGCACTCGTCGAGCAGCTCGTTGCTCTCCCAATAGAGGCAGTGCCGCCCCGCCGGGGAGCCCCCATCCGCCGGCGAAGGCGCGTTGGGGCAGTACCCTGCCTCTCCACGCCGCGTGGGGACGGACGCGTCCTCCCGCGCTCCGGCCCCGTTGACGTGCATGTTGAAGCCCGTCTCCGCGTAGAACATCGGGGGTGTCTCCGCGTAGACGGCCTCGACGGGCGCCACCCATTCGCTGAGGCACGCCTGCAGCACGGTGCCGCAGCTCGGCTCCGAGGAGGGCAGGTCCGCGCACGGCCCGGCGCCGCGGATGGCCGGTAGTGGCCCCGGGGCGTCGGCTGGTACTCCAGCGTCAGGGCTTCAGGCGTCACGTCATGGAACGCGGCCAGGTTGAAGTAGACGTTGGCGCGCGTCTTGGCGTCCGCGCCGCTCGCCTTGAGCGCGCGCAGGTAGACGGCCAGGGCCTGCTCTTTCCGGCCCTGCTTCTGGAGACACAGCCCCAAGTCCGCCAGCGTGGGGCCGTGCTCCGGCGCGAGCTTCGCGGCGCGCTCGAACAAAGGACAGGCCTCGCCGAGCTTCTTCGCGCGGTAGAGCTTCGTGGCGCGCAGACGCAGCGATTCGGCGTCCTCCGCCTTCTTCGCGGCGCCGCCCTCCGGCGTGGCCGCGAGCAGGGACAGCGCCAGGAACCAGGACATGTGAAATCCCCCGTGCTCAGGCGTCAGGGCTGCTTCAGCGCGCGCTCGATGCGGCGGCGAATGCCGTCCTCGGACAGCGCGCCGCGCTGCGCGTCCATCACCTTGCCGTCGCGGTCCAGGAAGTAGAGTGTCGGCAGCGCGCTGACCTGGAAGGCCCGCGCCACGTCGTCGTCCGCGTACACCACGTACGGCGCCAGTTCCGGCAGGTGGTTGCGCATGAAGGCCTCCACCAGCTTGGGCGCGCGGTCGCCGTCATCCCGGCTGGCCGCCACGAAGACGAGCCCCTGCGGCTCGTACTCCTTGGCCAGCTTCACCAGCGCCGGCATCTCCTCCCGGCACGGCGGGCACCAGGTGGCCCAGAAGTCCAGCATCACCACCTGGCCCTTCAGGTCCTCCAGCTTCATCGTGCCGCCGCCATGGCGTGCCATCTCCATGGTCGGCGCGGTCGTCCCATCCGGCACCAGCCGGGCTCGCTGCGCTTCCAGGACGCCCAGGAACACCACGCCGCCCACGCCGAGCGCCCCCAGCAGTCCCAGTACCAGCTTCGTTCCACGGCCCACCTTCTTCGGGGCCGGAGGCGGAGCTCCGATGCTATCCGTCACTCGAATCCACTCCTGGTCAGGCGGCCATGCACCCGCCGCAGCACCCACCGCACACCCTCACGCGCCGCCGGGCGCCTCGACACCCACGCCGCCACGTCAGGGCCCCACCGATAGTAGCCCCGGATGAACACCCGACCCGGCGCGCTCTTCCGCAGCACGGCGTCGCGGTAGGCGCGGAAGGCCACGAGCTCCGGCGCGCCCTCGCCGAACGCCACCGTGGCCACGAAGCACGAGGACGCCGGGCTCACCCACATGAGCCGCTGGTTGGTGAGGTTCACCACCGCCTTCAGCTCGCGCGCCTCCGTGTAGACGAACGCCAGCAAGTCGCGCCGCGCGGAGGGGAACTCCTGGCCGCTGGCCTCCTCGAACTCGATGCGCGTGCTGCCCGTGGTGCCGACCTCGTCCACCGTGAAGAAGTACCGCTTGGAGCTGCGGCCGACCTCCACCTCCAGCCCGCGCAGCTCGCCGAAGTACGCCAGGAAGGGCGTGCGGCAGACCGGACAGATGAAGCGGTTGTAGGCGTGGCTGGTGAGGAACGCGTAGTCCCCCACCCGCTTGCAGCCCATGTTCGGGCACACCAGCTTCACGCTCGCCTGAGGCGCGGGCCGCGGGTCATAGCGCGACACACGCGAGCCCTTGTCGAACACCGGCGGCGGACGCGGCGGCGACGTCACCAGGTGGCGCGTCGGGTGCGCGGCGCGCTCCAGCTCCTGCGCCCGGCGCCAGGCCGTCTCCGCGGCCTCCAGACGTCCGGCCGCGGTGTGGCAGAGCGCCTCGCCGTGGGCCAGCAGCGCGGCCACCAGCTTCTCCAGCGGGGCCACCGCCGAAACATCCCGCCCCGCGGCCAGCGCCTCCGCCAGCACCCGCTCGACTTCGGGGAGCAGGGCCTGGGCCGCCTTGCGGGAAGGGTCCTCCGCGCGGCGGTACACCGGCGGTTCGGGGATACGGACGAAGAGGGCCGAGGCCGCCGCGCGCACCCGCTCCACCGCCGCGTCGCCACGCCCTACGTCCAACTGCGCCGCCCGCTCACGGGCCGCCTGAAAGAGTTCTTCGGGTTGCAAGCGCGCGGACATTAAAGGCCCCACCCCGCGCTGTCAGCGCATTGGACACCGCGGCGGTCGGAAACTGGCCACGCCCTCTCCCTTGGTGTACGAAGAGGTAGGAGGCTGTGAGCGTGAACGCATTGAAGTTCATCGTCTGGACGTGCTGTGCGGTGGGGCTCGGCGTCTTCCTGGCTTCGGGCAAGGTGGATGGGCGCACGCCCTTGAACCACATGGAGCGAGCGTGGAGCCGCTCGGTGAGCGCTTCCACGGTGGATCGGCTCAAGGACGGGCTGGAGGACGCGTACGAGGACGCCAAGGACGCCGTCGCCGGAAACAAGGATTCGTCGCCTCGTGAGCGCATCAGCGCCGAGGACCGTGAAGCGGTGAACCGCATCATCGCGAAGAAGAAGTAGTTCGCCTCCGGGTCCGCTTCCCCTGGCCTCCCCTCCTCCTTAGGTTGCACGGGAGGCGGCTGGTCGGGGTGGAGGCGGGGCCATGGGCAGGGCGCGAGGCAAGAGTGTCATCCTGTTCGCCGCGCTGGTGTGCACGCTGGTGCTGCCAGCGCAAGCCACCGGCCGCGAGCGAAACCGGTTGTGGGTGGAGTCACAGAACCGCGCCCTCCAGAAGCAACGCTCCACGCTGAGCGACATCGCCCGGCGCGCCATGCCCGCCGTGGTGTCCATCACCACACAGCAGGCCGCCGACGTGCAGGCCGCCGCCGCTGGAGAAGAAGCGCAGAAGGGCATCGGCTCCGGCTTCATCATCCATCCGGACGGCTACATCCTCACCAGCGCGCACGTGGTGGAGGGCGCGGCGGAGGTCATCGTCTCCGTCCTGCACCCGCGCGGCTACGTGGAGGAGTTCGAGGCCATCGTGGTGGGCGAGGACGCCCGCACCGACTGCGCGCTGTTGAAAATCGCCGCGCCCCGCAAGCTGCCCGTGCTGAAACTGGCCTCCGCGTCGCACGTGCGCTCGGCGGACTGGATTGTCGTCATCGGCAACCCGTTCGGGCTGGCCCACTCGGTGACGGTGGGCGTGGTCAGCTACATGGGCCGCACGGACGTGACGCCCAACGGGCGCGACGGCGACTTCGACTACATGCAGATGGACGCCTCCATCAACCCGGGCAACTCCGGCGGGCCGGTGTTGGACCTGCACGGTGACGTCGTGGCGGTGGCCAACGCGGTCAACGTCGCGGGCCAGGGCATCGGCTTCGCCATCCCCATCGACATCGCGAAGACGGTGATTCCGCACCTCAAGTCCCACGGCCGCGTGCGCCGCGGATGGCTGGGCATGAGCGTGCAGGACTTCTCTCCAGAGGTGGCCGAGGCCTTCAACCTGCGGCGCGGCCGCGGGGTGGTGGTGACGGACATCGTCGAAGGCGGCCCGGCCGAGCGCGCGGGCCTGCAGGTGGGCGACGTCATCGTCCGCGTGGACCAGCGGCGTGTGCGCCGGGCGCATGCGCTGCGCTGGCAGGTGGCCGCCCGGGGCGTGGGCCGCGACGTGAAGTTCCAGGTCCACCGGCTGGGGCGCCCGATGAAGCTGACCCTGAAGCTGGACGAGATGCCCTCCGAGGAGACGCCCCTGCCCACCGTGGCCAGCACCGCGCCCGGGCGGCACGCGGGGGCCCCTCAGCCGGTGGTGGACGACCTGCTGTCCCCGGTGCCTCGCTCGAAGGGCCGCCGGGCGACTCCGCCCTCCGGGGAAGCAGCCCCTGGGACGGGGGGTTCTGGCCAAGACGCCCCCGCGCCCTGAAGTCCGGACAGGGCCGTGCTGAACCCTGGTTTCCCGGGCTCCTTGCGTTCGGGGGTCATGGGCGCTAGACAGTGCGCCTTTTTCCGTACCCTTGCGGCGGGTCCACCTCGGTGTGGCGCCGCGACTTCGCATCGTTTCGCAGGAGAGTTTCGCAATGGCCGAGGCCCAGACGACCCAGAAGCGCACCAGTTGGCCGCGTTTCGCCAAGAGCAATGGCAAGAAGGCGTGCACCGTGGAGGGCTGCAAGCGCCCGTACCGCGCCAAGAACTACTGCTACTTCCACTACAAGCAGTGGCGCCAGGGCGACCTGCCGCACAGCCGCTACCGCACCTGCTCCAAGCCGGATTGCCGCGTGAAGACGTTCAAGGGCGGCCTGTGCGAGAAGCACCACGGCGAGGCCTTCAAGAAGGACGCGGCGTAGACCGCGACTCGCCGTCGGCGCCGGGGCGGCCTCTTCCTCAGGTAGAGGCGCCCCGCGTCACCGCGCGCTCCAGGTGCTTGAAGGCCGTGAGCCACAGCTCCGCCTCGCGCTGGGTCAGCCGCGCACGCATCAACGTCTGCTCCAGCTCGTTCAGCACATGCTGCGGCGCCTGCGGGTTGAGGAACTCCGCGCGCAGCATGACGTCCCGCATCCGCTTCGCCAGCGCGCCCAGCGTGCCCAGCTTCGCGCCCGGCGCCGCCTCCACCGCGGCCGTGGGCGTCAGCCCCTGACGGTGACAGAGGTACAGCAGCACCGCTGACGACTGCGCCAGGTTCATGGACGGCTGCACCGCCGACGTGGGAATCGCGAGCACGTCCGTGCACCGCGCCAGGTCCTCGTCGGACATGCCCCGCTGCTCGCCGCCGAAGACGAGCGCCACGCGTCCGCGCACGCTCTCCTCCGCCAGCCGCTGCATGGCCTCCTCCGGCGTCAGCACGGTGCGTCCCTTGAGCTGGGTACGAGAAGTCGTGCCCACCGCGTACACGCAGTCCTTCAGCGCTTCGCCCAGGTCGGACGTCACCTCCATGCCTCGGAGGACGAAGTCACTCTTGACCGCGAGACGCTCCGCGCCCTCGATCGACTTCAGCACCGGCTCGGACAAAATCAGCCGTGAGTACCCGAAGTTGGCCATGATTCTGGCCACAGCGCCGAGGTTGTCGGTTGAACGCGTCTGATGAAGGACAACGGTAAGCTGCTCCCCTGGCCGCATGCGCTGAGTTTAGCTGGTTGATCCCGAAGCAGATCGGTATATTCCCGGTTGATGCGTCGCTGGCTCCCTGGGTTGCTCCTCTCTCTCGTGACGGTCCTCACCGCGTGTGGTGAGGCGGGTGCACCTGTCCGTGCCACGATGAGCGCGCGGCAGGCCCTCACCAACCCGCCGGAGTTCCTCGAGTTCGAGGCGCCCTCGACGCGACTGGAGCTCTTCCGCGAGGTGGCCCGGCAGTCCGTCATCGAGGCCGGGCAGGCAGCCCAGGCCCTGGTCCTCTTCCCGGTCAGCCATCAGGGCGAGCTGCTCGCCGCGCCGGGCTTCGATCCGAAGATGGACCTGTTCCAGGCCCCCGACGCAGGTGCGCCGCTGGAGCTGGTGTTCGAGTCCGGCGGAGAGCGTTGGCCGGATGACCGGCGCGAGGGCCTTCAGGGCCTCTCCGAGCGTGAAGCCGCCGAGCTGGTGGCCCGCACGCTGCTCACTCACTGGGGCATCGCGCCGAACAGCGCGGTCCAGGTGGACCGGGCGTCGGGCGCGCCTTACGCGGTCGCTTACGTGGACGGAATCCTGCGCATCAACCCAGCTTTCCTCTACCTGGCAGCAGCGTACGGTCCTTCTTCCCTGCCCGCTTCGCTCCAGTAGAGTCGCGCGCCTCAAGTCTGGCCCCGTTTCCTCTCGCCCTTCCCGCGAGAGAGAGGGGCCGCGAGGCGACAGTGAATACCTCCGCACTTCACGCGCAGCTTCCCCTCACCCTCCAGCAGATGGACCTGCCCGCGCTCGGCCAGCACTACCGCGGCAAGGTTCGCGAGACCTACCGGCAGGATGACCGGCTCATCCTGGTGACGACGGACCGGCTGTCCGCGTTCGACCACATCCTCACCACCCTCCCCTTCAAGGGCGAGGTGCTCAACCGGCTGGCCGCGTTCTGGTTCGAGCGCACGAAGCACATCGTCCCCAATCACGTGCTGGACGTGCCCGACGCCAACGTCACCGTGGCGCGTGCCTGTCAGCCCTTCGCCGTGGAAGTGGTGGTGCGCGGCTACCTCACCGGCAGCCTGTGGCGTGATTACCAGAAGGGCACGCACACCGCCTACGGCCTGCCCTTCCCGGACGGCCTGCGCAAGGACGAGGTCTTCCCCGCCCCCCTCATCACCCCGTCCACCAAGGCGGAGTACGGCCTGCACGACGAGCCCATCTCGGAGAAGGAGCTTCTGGCGCGGGGCCTGGCCACGCCGCGTGACTGGGCGCGCATCTCCGAGGCCGCGCTGGGCCTCTTCGCCGAAGGGCAGAAGTGGGCGCGCTCGCGCGGCCTCATCCTCGTGGATACCAAGTACGAGTTCGGCAAGGTGGGCGACACGCTCTACGTCATCGACGAGATGCACACCCCGGACTCCAGCCGCTACTGGATGGCCGACGAGTACGAAGCGCGCTTCGCGAAGGGCGAGGACCAGCGCATGCTGGACAAGGAGAACATCCGCCAGTGGCTCATCCGCGAGCGGAACTTCTCGGGCCAGGGCACGCCGCCGCCCATCCCTGACGACGTGCGCGTGGACCTGGCCGCGAAGTACGTGGCGGCCTACGAGCACATCACCGGCACCCCCCTGACGCTGGAGCCGGGTGACGTGAAGACCCGCATCGAGCGCAACCTGCGTGAGAAGGGCTACCTGAAGTAGCCCTCCTCCGTCACCGGCACGGGGTGCCTACGCGCTCCGGCCGAACACGCGCTGGAAGACGTCGTCCATGTGGCGCGTGTGGTAGCCCGGGGAGAAGCAGTCGGAAATCTCCTCGGGCGTCATCATCTTCCGCAGGTCCTCGTCCGCGAGCAGGGCCTGCCGGAAATCGAGTCCTTCCTCGTACAGCTTCATCGCATTGCGCTGGACGATGACGTACGCGGCCTGCCGGTCCATGCCCTTGCGCGCCAGCTCCAACAGGAGGCGCTGCGAGTTCACCACGCCGCCCAGCAGGTCCAGGTTCTTCTTCATCTGCTCCGGGTAGACGCGCAGGTCCTCCATCAGCCGCGCGAAGCGGATGAGCATGAAGTCCGCGAGGATGGTGGCGTCCGGGCCGATGACGCGCTCCACCGAGGAGTGGGAGATGTCCCGCTCATGCCACAGCGCCACGTCCTCCATGGCGCTCACCGCGTAGCCACGCAGCAGGCGCGCCAGGCCAGTGAGGTTCTCCGACAGAATCGGGTTGCGCTTGTGCGGCATGGCGCTGGAGCCCTTCTGTCCCGCGGTGAAGGGCTCCTCCGCCTCACGCACCTCGGTGCGCTGGAGGTGGCGAATCTCCACGGCGAACTTCTCGATGCTCGAGCCCAGCAGCGCCAGCGCGGTGAAGAACTCCGCGTGCCTGTCTCGCTGCACCACCTGGCTGGAGGCCGGCGCGGGCTTGAGGCCCAGCTTGCGGCAGACGTGCTCCTCCACCGCGGGCGGCAGGTGCGCGAAGGTGCCCACCGCGCCGGAAATCTTCCCCACGGCGATGACGTCCCGCGCGTGCTCCAGGCGCGTCCGCGCGCGGCGCAGCTCGTCGTACCAGATGGCCAGCTTGTGGCCGAAGGTGATGGGCTCCGCGTGGATGCCGTGGCTGCGGCCCATCTGCAGCGTGTGCTTGTGCTCGAAGGCGCGCTTCTCCACCGCGGCCATGACGCGGTCCACATCCTTCAGGATGAGGTCCAGCGCGTCACGCAGGGTGAGCGCCAGCGACGTGTCCAGGACGTCCGACGACGTCATGCCCAGGTGCAGCCAGCGCGCGCTGGGCCCCACCCGCTCTTCCATGAAGGTGAGGAACGCGATGACGTCGTGCTTGGTGGTGCGCTCAATCTCCTCGATTTTCGCCGCGTCCTCGGGCGTGAAGTCTCCGGCGCGAGCCAGGCAGTCCTGCAGCGCCTCGCGGGGCGCCAGCCCGGCCTCCACCATGCCCTCCAGGGCGGCGAGCTCCACGTCGCGCCAACGGCTGTAACGGGCCTCGTCGGACCAGAGGGAGGACATCTCCTGACGGCTGTATCGCGGAATCACTCGTAGACCTTCACGGCAAAGTCCCGCCGCGCCGCGAGCCGGAGGAGTTCCAGCACGGCGTCGGAGGACGGACCCAACTTCCTGGCGGCGGTGAGATTGAGAGACAAGTCCAACCCCTCAGGCTGAACCACCGCCAGCGCTCCTGGATTCACCTTCTCGTGGATGATGCGGTTGGCCAGCCGCCCGGCCTGCTGGCCGATGGCCGTGGGACTGGGCGACAGCGCCAACGTGGCCCCTTCCTTCACCTGGCTGGGCGTTAGCGCGGCCAACGGTACGCGGTGCACCGCCGCGAAGGCGATGAGCGCCTGGACGACCGCCGCGTTGCCCACCGTCTTGTCCGCCACCATCAGCAGCGCGTCCACCTTGCCCACCGCGCCGTCCAACGCCTTCTCCGCCCGGCCCCCGCCTCCAATTCCAGCGGGAGGATGGACATGCCCCTCGAGGCCGCCGCCGCGCGGGCCTGCGTCACCGTCCCCGCGGAGAACCGCGGGTCATGCAGGATGCCCACGCGCTTCACCTTCGGCGACACGGCCTTCAACGCCTCCAGCTCCGGCCCCATGTCGCTGGTGAGGGAGATGCCGGTGACGTTGGCGCCATCCAGGCCGTACTTCTCGTAGTAGGGCACCATGGCGAAGAGGACGGGCACGTCCTCGCCCAGCGAGCGCCGTGCGGCGTTGGCGGCCAGGGGCCCCAGGGCCAGCACCAGCGCGGGCTTCTGCGCCGCCAGCTTCTTGAAGAGCCGCGCGGCCGCGCCCGCGCTTTCGTCCAGCATGACCTCCTGCACCTCGGCCCGGGCCTCCGCCGCGAAGCCGGCGATGACGGAGGCATACGGCGCCAGGTGAGCGGACTTCACCGCCACCACGCGGGGACGGGCTGGCTGCTGCGCCACGACCGCCGCCGGAAGCAGCGCGACGAGGAGCGCGGCGACGCAGCCCTTCATTGCCGCACGCTCGCGCAGCAGCGGAAGCCCACCGCGTTCGAGCGCACGGTGGGCACGCCGTTGCTCCGCGCCGAGCAACGTGACGCCGGGTCCGGCTGGTCGAAGGCGCCGCCCTTCAGCGCGTAGGCCTGGGCGCCGACGCGGGTGGCCGTCCACTCCGCCGCGTTGCCCGCCAGGTCCATCACCGCGTAGCCCGACTTGCAGCGCTCGAAGCGCCCGGAGGCCGCCAGTCCACCCGGGCTCGCCGCGGTGTTGCACGCGCCCACAGCCTGCTCCTCGCCGAAGGGGAACCGCGAGTTGCCGGGGCCCTTGCATGCCTTCTCCCATTCCTCTTCCGTGCAGAGTCGCTTGCCCTCGCGCTCGCACGTTCCCCGCGCCTCTTCCCAGGCCACGGCCACCTTCGGCATCGCGCCAGCCCGGTTGGGGAATTCGTACTCATCCACGCAGAACGAAGACACCTGGATGCTCGCGACGGGGCGCTCGTCCGGGCTGGCCAGTGCGTCGTCGTCGCTCCGGCCCATCTTGAAGGCTCCGCCACTCACCAGCCGCATGCCCGCGGGACAGCCGCCCACGGGCGCCGCCAGCGCTGCCGCGCCACCAGGCCCGGCAACAGGCGCCGTCCCCTGCCCTCTGGACTTCTGCAGCGCCTTGATGGCCAGGAAGCCCCCGCCCGCGCCCAACGCCAGGCAGCCGAGGACGAGCAACACCAACCTCAACATGGAACGCTGGGGCTTCGCCACGCGCGTGGCGGACCGGTGAGCACCGCTCCGCGAGGCGCGGCGCGAGAACTGGAGCCTTCCGACGGTTCGCTCCGCTTCGCGCCGGAACGAGCGCCCGGGTCCGACACCTCCGAACCCCGGCGGCGGGTGCGAACACCTGAGTCCTCGGAGGCACGGCCGCGAGCACGGCTGCCAGTGTCCTCGGCGCCGCCTTCTCGCGAACGAGACGACGCCTCGTCCTGCGCGCCGTCGCGAGCACGCGACCGGGAACGGCCCACCGCGGGCGCGGCGTCCAGCGTGGGCGCGGCGGGGCGGCCCGCGGGCACCGCTGGCGCTTCGTCCAGGGTCATCGCAGCAGTGGAGCGGCCATCCGTCACCGCGGGGGCATCCACCTGCGTGGGCGCGGTGGAGCGGCTCAGCGCGGCCTCGGACGCGGCGCCACGCTCACTGGCGTCCTCGGAATCCTTCCGCGCTGGCGCGGCGCGCGAGGGCACGGGCGGAGATGACGCAGGCCGCGAAGCACTGCCCTGCGCCGAGGGTGCCCCCTTCGCGGCGACGACGGGTGGCGCGATGAAGGGCAGCGCCTGCTCCGTCAGGTGCTGCGGCGCGGGCGAGGCCGCGGGCTTGCCCCGTCCCATGATGGCGGCCAGCGACACCGCGTCCAGCGGCTGCGTGGCATCCACCGGCGGCGGCAGGTCCGGAACGGGCGCGGGCGGCTTGGGCGCGGCGACACCGGGCGGCGGAGGCAGGTCCTCCTCCTGCACGGCCGGGAGCATGCCCGTGGGCACCGGGGGCGGAGGCCTCGCCGCCTGCCTCGCGGTGTTCGCGGCCGACGAGCCCGGAGGCGCCGGGAGGCTCCGCGTGCGCGACACCACCGCGGCCGGCGTGCGCGCCAGGATGTTGGAGAACTCGGTGAGGAACTCACCCGCCGTCTTCGGACGGGCCAGCGGGTTGAAGTTGAGCGCGCGCCGGTACAGTGCCTCGATGGAGGTCGGCAGGTCCGGGTGGTGCATCGTCAGACCGGGGATGACGCCGTCCTCGGGCACGAGCCCGGTGAGCATCTCCCCCACGATGGCCGCGAGCGAGTACACGTCCATGCGCGTGTCCAGCTCGCCCCCGCCCACGTACTCCGGCGCGATGTAGACGTCCGCGCGCTGCCCCTTCTGCGCCTGCACGAAGGGCAGGTGCGGCACGGCCAGGCCCAGGCCGTAGTCCGTCACCTTGAGCAGGTCCGGCAGGACGATGACGTTCTCCGGCTTGACGTCGGAGTGCGGTCCGAAGCGGTGCGCCGCATCCAGGGCCGCCGCCATCTGCGACAGCAGCGGCTCCACTTCCTTCAGCGAGAAGAGCTGCCCCCGCGCGGTGCGCTGCTCCATCATCCGGCGCAGCGTCATGCCCTCCAGCAGCTGCATGGTGATGAAGGGCCGGTCCCCATCCACGCCCTCCTCGTACACGCGCAGGAGGTTCGGATGATTGAGCTTCTTGGCCACTCGCATGGACAGCGCGAACTGCATGCGCTCCTCGGGCTGCTGCACCAGGCGCGGGTGCACCGCCTTGAGCGCCACTTCGACGTCAATCTCCTCGTCCTGGGCTCGGAAGACGAAGCCCATGGGCCCGGAGCCCACCACTTCCCGGATGGCGTAGCGGCCGGCGACGACGTCCCCTGGCTTGTAGGGTGCGCCGTCCGCGCCGCGCCGGCGAGCCGCCCCGGCGGGAGGACGCGCCGAGGCATCGTGCTTCAGCCCACAGGTGGGGCAGGTGTCTTGGGAGGCAGGAACGAGGCTGCCGCAGCGGTAGCAGAGCAAAGCTGGCGTACTCCAGGAGGCAGTCGGGGGGCCACCTCGGGGGAAGGCCCAGCCTCTTATTCTGCACGCTCCCCTGTCATCAAGGAACGCCGAGCGAGGAAGTCAGCAACTAGCGCCCCGTGGACCCGAAGCCATTTCCACCCCGGGAGGTTTCCTCCAGTAGCTCCACCTCCTGGAGGGAGACCGGCGGCACGGCGGCCACCACCAGCTGGGCCACGCGGTCGCCCCGGCGCAGGGTGAAGGGCTCATGGGAGAGGTTGATGAGGATGACCTGCACCTCCCCTCGGTAGTCCGCGTCCACCGTCCCCGGCGAGTTGAGGAGCGTGACGCCATGCCGCAGCGCCAGGCCCGAGCGCGGGCGCACCTGCCCTTCGTACCCAGGGGGTAGCGCGAGCGCGAGCCCGGTGGGCACCGCCAGCCGCTCCAGGGGCCCCAGCACCCGCTCCCCGTCGATGTCCGCGCGCAGGTCCAGGCCCGCGGCCTGTGCCGTTTCGTAGCGGGGAAGTGGCAGGGGCTCCGCATGGGTGCGCACGCGGCGCACCTTCACCGTGAGGGGAGAAGACATGCGCTGGGACTAACACAGCTGCCGCCGCTTCGTGCCACGGCGGCGTGACAACCTCGCGCGTCGGCCCCTCATGGCGCGGGGTCCTTCGCCACGGGCCGCAAGGCGGTGCGGAACTTCAGCGGGTCCATGGGCCGCGCCGCCAGCTCCAGTTGGTAGTGCAGGTGGGGACCGGTGGAGCGCCCCGTGTTCCCTGAGTGCGCCACCCGTTCTCCCCGGCTCACGCGCTGTCCCACCTTCACCAGCAGCTCCGAGTTGTGACAGTACGCCGTCGTGACGCCCCGCCCGTGGTCCACCACGAGCACGCGGCCATTCACGGCGTCCTCGCTGGCACGCCGGACGACGCCATCGGCCACCGCGACCACGGGCGTCCCCACCGGCACGCCCAGGTCCACACCGGTGTGCATCTTCCGGCGCCCCAGCACCGGGTGGAAGCGCTCGCCGAAGGGACTCGTTACACGCGCGCTCTCATGAACGGGCCACGCGAGCCCGAAGGCGGTGGCCAGCGCCAGGGCCTGCGCGGCGCCCACGGACGCGTCCTCAAAGCCCGGCGGGAGCTGACTCGACAGGCGCTCCAGCGTGGGCGCCCCACCCTCCGCCTCCACCCGCTCCAGCGCATAGCGCGCGGGGACTCGGCCCGCGAAGAGCGCCGTGAGCCGGGCCTCCTCTCCTGGAAAGTCCTTGGACAGCGCGGTGTGCAGGCTGCGCGCGGCCGCCGGGCCCGTCTGCGGGTCCAACAGCGACGCTGCGGAGACGCCCAGCTCCGCGGCCAGCTCCAGCGCGGGCTGGCGGGCTCGCACCTGGGCGCCCTTGAGCGCCGGTGGGTTCCCCAGGCCAGGGCCTCCGCGTCCGTGAGGGCCCGAGACAGAGGCACGTCGGGAGCCATCCATGGCGGCGACAGCGAGGTGCCACTGACGCCGTCGTAGTACGCGAGCAAGGGCCGCGCGCTGCTGCGCGTCCCCGTGGCCCATGCCGTGGCCTTGCGCACCAGCGCGCCCGCGGGTGTGTGGTGGTACGCCGCCCACAAGCACAGCGTCGCCATGAAGAAGTCCAGCAGTCCTTTCGCCTGGCGCGGGAACATGGGCACCTACCGGAAGAAGGACAGCACGGGCGTCGCATCCACCACCGCCGCCACGGCCAGCGGCACCACCACCGCGCAGCCCAGCAGTCCGCGCCGCAAGGCAGCTCTGCCCCCGGCTTCCTCACACACCGCGTCCGCGTGTTGCAGGTTGCGCAGCACCGCACGCCACCCGAGCGAAACCAGGACGCCCACCAGCGAGGCCACCGCCAGTGCCCGCGCTGCCAGGCCCGCGGCACCGTCCCCGAAGAGCTCACGCCAGGAGAGGTACACCGAGCCCTGGATGAGTCTGGCCACCGCGCACGCGCCCGCCAGCACCACGGCCGCCGTCGCCAGGGGCCGCAGCCACCGCATGGGCGTGGGCTTGCGCAGGCACCGCGACCACAGCTGACGCCACGTCGGACGCGCGGCCTTCTGGGGCTCCAGCACCACGCGCCATGCCTCCGCCGGAACCGGGGCGGCGGACTCCCGGTAGCCCAGCGCGGGCAGCGCCAGCACCACGTCCGCGGCCAGCTCCCACGCGAGCGCGAGGAAGCGCGCAATCCGGGTGCGCTGCTCCAGTGACACCCACTCCACCAAGGGCGCCGTCAACGCGTAGCGGCCCACGAGCGCGTCGAAGCCCGCGTCCACCCGGTCCACCAGCGCCAGCAACCGTTCATCCAGCGTGTCCGCCGCCGAGTGCACCCCCACCGCCACCAGCGCGACCAGGCCCAGTGGCATGAACGCCCAGCGGAAGGCCCCCAGGAAACGGGAGACGTCCGCCAGGAAGGGCGTGGACGACGAAGCAGGCGGTGGTCGAGGTGGCAAACAGCCTCCGTGCGGATGGGGCTCGCACCTCAACGCACGGCCCGCCCGGAAGTGTCTAAGCCACCCCGGCCCGAAACGAAAACACCCCCTCCCGCGCGGTGGCGGAAGGGGGCGTCATGAGCGCCGGGCTCCCAATGAAGGAGCCCGGGCTTTCGGGCGCGAATCAGGCCTTGGCGTCAGGCTGCGTGGGCGCGGGCGCCGGCTGCGCGGCGGCCTCACTGACGGCGGCGCCCTGCTGCGCGGCGCGCTCCGCCATGGCCTCCTTGCGCGACAGGCGAATCTTGCCCGTCTTGTCGATGCTGACGACCTTCACCAACACCTCGTCGCCCTCGTTCAGCACGTCGGAGACGCTCTTGACGCGCTTGTCGGACAGCTCGGAGATGTGGATGAGGCCGTCGGTGCCCGGGAACAGCTCCACGAAGGCGCCGAACTCGGCGATCTTGCGCACCGTGCCCGTGTAGATCTTCCCAATCTCCGCCTCGCGGGTCAGCGCCTGAATCATCGCGATGGCGGCCTTCACGGCCTCGCCGTTCGCGCTGGCGATGTCCACGCGGCCCGAGTCCTCGATGTTAATCGCGGCACCCGTGCGGGCGATGATGTCCTTGATGACCTTGCCGCCCGGCCCGATGACGTTCTTGATGAACTCGGGACGAATCTGGATGGTGGTGATGCGCGGCGCGTACTGGCTGATCTCCTTGCGGGACTCGGCCAGCGTCTTGAGCATCTCACCCAGGATGTGGAGGCGGCCCTGACGCGCCTGCTCCAGCGCGCGGCTCATGATTTCCGTCGTGAGGCCGGTGATCTTGATGTCCATCTGGATGGACGTGATGCCCTTCGAGGTGCCGCACACCTTGAAGTCCATGTCGCCCAGGTGGTCCTCGTCACCGAGGATGTCGGAGAGGATGGCAATCTTGTCGCCCTCCTTCACCAGCCCCATGGCGATACCCGCCACCGGGGCCTTGAGCGGAACACCCGCGTCCATCAGCGCCAGCGTGCCGCCGCAGACGGAGGCCATGGACGAGGAGCCGTTGGACTCCAGGATGTCCGACACCAGGCGCACCGTGTACGGGAAGGACTCGCTCTTCGGCACCATGTTGCGCAGCGCGCGCTCCGCCAGCGCCCCGTGGCCGACTTCACGGCGGCCCGGGCCACGCAGCGGCTTCGTCTCGTTCACGCTGAACGGCGGGAAGTTGTAGTGCAGCATGAAGCGCTTGAAGGCCATGCCGCCCAGCATCTCCAGGCGCTGCTCGTCATCGCTGGTGCCCAGCGTGGTGACCACGAGCGCCTGCGTCTCGCCGCGCGTGAAGACGGCGCTGCCGTGGGTGCGCGGGAGCACGCCCACCTCGCACGTAATCGGACGGACCACGTCGTGGCCACGGTCGCCGATACGGCCACCGTTGACCGTCATCTCGCGCATGTGCTCGTACTTCAGGTCCTCCACCACCGACTTGGCGTGCTTCTCCACCAGCGGGGTGTAGCCGTCGCCCAGTTGCTCCTTGAGCTTGGCGAGCGTCTCCTTCTTCGTCTTGCCGAGCGCCTCGTAGCGCGCGCCCTTCTCCTTGATGCCGTAGCCCGCCTTGATGCCGTCCATGGCCAGCTCGCGCACCTTGGCGCGCAGGCCCTCGTCCACGGCGGCGGGCTTCTCGAAGGAGCGAACCTGCTTGTTCAGCTCGCGCCGCAGCTCGTCCTGCAGGTCCAGCGCGGGCTGCGCCGTCTTGAAGCCGAAGTCGAGCGCCGCGACCATGTCGGCCTCGGAGACCTCCTCCGCGCCACCTTCCACCATGACGATGGCCTTGCGGCTCACCGCCATGACCAGGTCCAGGTCGCTCTGCTCGCGCTGCTTCGCGGTGGGGTTGGCCACCAGCTGACCGCCGACGCGGCCCACGCGGATGCCGGCGATGGGGCCGTCGAACGGGATGTCCGACACCCACAGCGCCGCGGAGGCGCCGGTGATGCCGTGGATGTCACCCTCGTTCTCCGGGTCGGAGGAGATGACGCTGGCGATGACCTGCGTCTCGTATGCGTAGCCTTCCGGGAACAGCGGGCGGCAGGAGCGGTCGACCAGGCGGCTGGCCAGCGTCTCCTTCTCCGTGAGGCGGCCCTCGCGCTTGAAGTAGCTGCCGGGGATGCGGCCGGCCGAATACAGCTTCTCCTGGTACTCCACCGTCAGGGGGAGGAAGTCGATGTCCTTCTTCTCCCGGGCGCTCACCGCCGTCACCAGCAGCATGGTGTCGCCATAGCGGACCACCACGGAACCGTCGGCCTGCTTCGCCAGACGACCCACTTCGATGCTCAGCTCGCTCTCGCCAATCTTGACGCTCTTCTTCAACATGTCCGTGCCTCTGGATCCTTCAGGGGCGAAGACCCCACCGCGCGCACCCGGTCCGAGAAATGGACCCGGCACCCCGGGAGGGCCCTCGGGGTGTTTGAGCGGTCACCAGGGCCTGGAACAGGCGCCAGTTGAGGCAACCGCCAGCATGTACTGCGGAGGGCGCTTGCGGAGCGCCGGAGGGATGTCTCGGAACTTTTGATCCCTGGTCGCAGGAGCCGACCGCGGTCAGCCCATCCGAACGGAAACCAAAACCTCCGCAGCCACCACTCCCTTGCCCGCCTCCACCCACCGCGCTTCGACTGCTTCACGTCACTGCATTACGGCCTATGTCCTAAACGCGCGGGGCGCTGGTTTCCGCCAGCGCCCCGGGTCCTGCTCAACTGCCTACTTGCGGATGCCGAGGCCGTCGATGAGCTTCTTGTACCGCGCGACGTCCTTGGACTTCAGGTAGTCCAGCAGGCGGCGGCGCTGACCGACCAGCTTCAGCAGACCGCGGCGGGAGTGGTGGTCCTTCTTGTGCGTCTTGAAGTGCTCGGTGAGCATGGTGATGCGCTCGGACAGCAGCGCCACCTGGACCTCGGGGGAACCCGTGTCCGACTCGTGGGTCCGGAACTTCGACACCAGCTCCGACTTACGCTCCTGGTGCAGCGACATGAGACTCTTCCTTGCCCGCTCCGGTGGAGGTTGCTGCTCGCGTCACCACGGTCCGCGGAGGGGTACAGACCGGGTGCATCCTTCTGACGAGCGGGGGGCTTATAAGCTTCACCCCCCGTGGGGTCAACCTTCGACGCCTGCCGGCCAGCCCCGGAAAGTCCGGGACCACGAGAAGACGTACAGCCACAACCCCGCGAAAAATCCCGGCGTTACACCAGGACGCGCAGATAGCGCAGGCGGCCACCGGCCACTTCGGCCACCGCCAGCAGCGCGTCGTCCGGGCCCATGACGCGCACCCGTCCCACCTTCCCGGCGGGGACCTCCACCGGGACACCGTGGGAGACGCGCTTGGCATCGGCGGCGCCCACCCGGACCTCCGGCAGCTCCACCAGCGCATGCGACATGGTCATCAGCCGGCTGGCCAGCGCGCCCTCCTTCAGCAGCTCCGGCACGTCCGCCAGCGGCAGCGCCTGCGCCAGGGTGAAGGGGCCACTGGCGGTGCGCCGCAGGGCCTCCAGGTGGGCACCACAACCCAGCGCCCGGCCCACGTCCTGAGCCAGGGTGCGCACGAAGAAGCCCTTGGAGCAGCGCACCGACAGCTGCAGCCGCTCGGCGGAGAAGTCCCGCAGCACCAGTTCGTACACCGTCACCTGGCGGGCGGCGCGCTCCACTTCCTCGCCCGCACGGGCCAATTCGTAGAGCCGCTTCCCGCCCACCTTGACGGCCGAATACATGGGGGGGACCTGGTCGAAAGTGCCCCGGAAGCGCGCCAGCGCGGATTCAATCAGCGCGGGCGTCAGGGCGGGTACGGGCGCCTGCGCCGTCACCTGCCCTTCCGCGTCCAGGGTGTCCGTCTCCGAGCCCAGACGCACCGTGGCGTCGTAGGCCTTGTCGCCCTCGGTGATGAAGCCCGCGACCTTGGTGGCTTCCCCCAGGCAGAGCGGCAGCACTCCCGTGGCCAGCGGGTCCAGCGTCCCCGTGTGGCCCACCTTCTTCAGGCGAAGCAGCGAACGCACCTGGCGGACCACGTCGAACGACGTGGGACCGGTGGGCTTGTCAATGACGAGGACGCCGTCCATGGCACGCCAATCGTGGAGGCCCGGAGCTGGACCTACCAGCCTTCCTTGTTACGGACTTCGCGCAGCAGCCGGTCAATCTTGTCACCTTCGCCCACCGATTCGTCGAAGGAGAAGAAGATTTCCGGCGACACGCGCAGGTTGACGGCGGACGTCACCTCGCGGCGCACGAAGCCCTTGGCGGCTTCCAGGCCCTTCTGCGTGTCCGCCCGCTCCTGCTCGTTGCCCATCATCGAATAGAAGACACGGGCCACGCGAAGGTCCGGGGAGACCTTCACGCCTGTAATCGTGATGTAGCCGATGCGCGGATCCCTCAGCATGCCCCGGGTGAGCAAGTCACCGATGGCCGCCTGGATTTCCTGCCCCACGCGCTCCGGTCGGGAATGCGTCGTCATTTCTTCTCCCAGTCTCGCGGGTTGCGCAGGGAACGGGCCCGAGCCCGTGCCTCGTCGAACGTCATCCGTCCACCGCTCGACGGAGACGGGCGGCCCGTGCCGCCATCCATGCCACCTTCATGGCGGCTTTCCCACTCTCCCAACCCCTCCGCCTCCGCGAGCGAGCCGCGCTCGCCGCGCAGGAAGCGGGCAATGGCGGCCTCCGAATGCGCCGCCGCCTGCTCCGGGGAAAGGTCCAACTCCTCCGCGTCCTCATCCACGGCCTGCGCCGAAAAGGAACCTCGCGAGGCCGCCTGGCCGCTCGCGAAGAGCTGGTCCCCGAAGCCGAGGATTTCCGTCTCCCGCGACAACAGCGGGGCGACGTACATCTCCTCGACGGAGTGGATGATTTTCTCCAGCTGCTCGTCCACGTGGCGTCGCTCGTTGCCCACCACCGCGAGCGCCAGTGACGCCTTCTGCCAGAGATCCTGGTCCTCGACCTCGGCCACCGCCACGTTGAAGCGGGCCTTGAGCCGATCCGTCACCCGGCGGAGCACCTGCCGCTTGGACTTCAGCGAGCCACTTTCCGGAATCTGCAGGGTGAGGCGTGCGACACCTACGAACATGAATGTCCCCCTTGCCACGGGTGGCCACGCCCGAAGGCGGTGGCAACCCGGGCATCAGCACCCTGGGAAGATGGGGTCTTCCCAGGGTTTCAGGGAGGCGCCGGGGCTCTCCTGCAACTAGGTAAGGCTCTGCCGAGTCTCTTCGATCTCGTACGCCTCGATGATGTCACCGGGCTTGAGGTCGTTGAAGCTCTCGATGCCGATACCGCACTCGAAGCCCTGAGCGACTTCCTTGACGTCGTCCTTGAAGCGCCGCAGCGACGCCATCTTTCCGGAGAACAGCTGCTTGTTCTCGCGCATGAGGCGGACGAAGGCGCCGCGCTTCATGACGCCATCCAGCACCGCCGCACCGGCGATGGTGCCCAGGCGCGGCACGTTGAAGGTGTTGCGCACCTCCGCACGGCCCAGCTTGCGCTCGGTGCGAATGGGCTCCAGCAGCCCCTCCATCTCCGTCCGAACCCCGTCGATGAGCTCGTAGATGATGGAGTAGCCCTTGAGCACCACTTCCTGGGCCTTGGCCGCGGCCTCCGCCCCGGACTCCGGGTTGACGTTGAAGCCCAGCACGACGCCCTTGGAGGCCGCCGCCCGCATCACGTCGCCCTCGGTGATGGCGCCCACACCGGAGTGGACCACCTCCACCTTGACCTTGTGGGTGGAGAGCTTCTGGACGGCCTGCTTGACGGCCTCGGCCGAGCCCTGCACGTCCGCCTTGATGACGACGCGCAGCTCCTTGGGACCACCGCCCGCCTTCGTCTTGGCGAACAGCTGCTCCAGGGACTCGCGGCTGACCTTGGACAGCTCGGTCTGCCGCTCCTTCATGTTGCGGTGCTCGGCGATCTGCTTGGCCGCCTTCTCGTCCGCCACCACGTTGATGGCGTCACCCGCGCCCGGCACGCCGGACAGGCCGACGACCTCGGCGCAGTAGCCCGGCTTCACTTCCTTCACCTGCTCGCCGCGGCTGTTCGTCATCGCGCGGACGCGGCCGTAGTGCGAGCCGGTGACGACGGCGTCACCCAGCTTCAGCGTGCCTTCCTGCACCAGCACCGTGGCGACGGGGCCACGGCCGCGGTCCAGCTTGGCCTCGATGATGGCGCCCACCGACGGACGGTTCGGGTTGGAGGTCAGCTCGAGCACCTCGGCCTGGAGGGCCAGGTTCTCCAGCAGGAGCTCCAGGTTCTCCTTCGTCTTCGCGGAGACGGGCACCATGATGGTGTCCCCGCCCCACTCTTCCGGCACGAGCTCGTGGGTGGCCAGGTCCTTCTTCACGCGGTCCAGGTTCGCGGTCGGCAGGTCCATCTTGTTGATGGCGACGACGATGGGCACCTCCGCCGCCTTCGCGTGCTTGATGGCCTCCACCGTCTGGGGCATCACGCCGTCGTCCGAGGCCACCACCAGCACCACGATGTCCGTCACGTCGGCGCCGCGGGCGCGCATGGACGTGAAGGCCTCGTGGCCCGGCGTGTCGAGGAACGTCACGTCACCACGCGCGGTGGTGATGCTGTACGCGCCGATGTGCTGGGTGATGCCACCCGCCTCGCCCTGCGCGACGCTGGCCTTCCGGATGGCGTCCAGGAGGCTCGTCTTGCCGTGGTCGACGTGGCCCATGATGGCCACGACCGGCGGACGGGGACGCTCGTCCTCGGGACGGGCCTCCACCTCGGGCAGGTAGTCCTCCACCTCGAAGCCCACGCGGTCGATCTTCCAGCCGTAGTCGCCGGCGATCATCTCCGCCGTGTCCGCGTCCACCAGCTGGTTCGCGGTGGCCATCTTCCCCAGGCCCATCAGCTTCTTGATGAGCTCGGCGCTGCGCACACCCATGCGCTGGCCCAGGTCGGACACGGAGATGCCCTCCTGCAGCTTGATGACCTTCTTCTCCTCGGCCATCTGGGTGATCTGCGTCTTGGCGCCCTTCTTCGTGGGCTTGCGCTTCTTGCCACGGATGGGGATGGTGACGCGGCCCCAGACCATGTCCGTCAGTTCCTGCTTGGACACGCTCTGCGTATCACCACTGGTGCGCTTGCGCTGGCCACGCTCCTTGTTCTTGGAGACGTCCACCAGCTCGCGGCCACGGCCCAGGTGGTCCGGGACCACCTTGTACTCACGCCGCTCGGGGATGCCCGTGCGGCCCGGCGCCATGGGGTACTGCTTGGCCTGACCGGCCGTGGGCGTCACGCGGCGCACCTGGATGAGCGGGCGCGAGATGACGACGGCCTGGGTCGCCGTGGGACGGGCCGTGCCCGTGGGCGACACCTGGGCGTGCGGCACGCCGCCGACCATGATGGTGGGGCCCTGCGGCGTCGGAGAGGCCGAGGCCGAGGCCTGCACACCCGTGCCGGGCGCCGAGGTCGGACGCACCGGTCCCTGACCGGGACGGCCGGCGCCCTGATACGAGCCCGGTCCCTGGTAGGACGGACGCCCACCCGGACCACCGGGACGACCACCCGGGCCGCCCGGACCACCAGGACGACCACCGGGGCCACCCGGGCCACCAGGACGACCACCCGGGCCGCCCGGACCACCAGGACGACCACCCGGGCCACCCGGACCACCGGGGCGACCACCACCGGGCCCACCACGCTGCTGGTAGCCGGCGCGGGGCCCCGGGAGACGACGGTCGCGGACGAAGAAGTGCTCGAAGGCGTCCGGACTGCCGGCGGTACCGGTGAGCGTGGGGGTTGGGGCAAGGTGGTGCTCTCCTGAACAGAGGGACGAGGCTGCGCGGCGGCGGGAGCCGGCACGGCAGCGCGGGGAGCCTCCACCGGGGCCTGAGGGGCCTCGGTGGCGGGCGGGGGTGAAGCCACCTCGGCGGCGGCAGGGGCCTTCGGGGCCTCGGCGACCTGCGCGGGGGCGTAGACGTGACAGCAGCCGGAGCCGACGGCTCCGCCGCGGCGGCGACCGGGGCCTCGACGCGCTGGGGCTCCGGGGCGCTCGGCGGCTCGGCGGGCGCGCGGGGCGCCTCGACGGGCGGAGGCGCCTGCACCGGCTCCTCTGCGGCGAACGTGGCGGCCTCGGGCGCCGACGGCGGCGGCTCGTAGGCGGGCTCGGCGGCCTGTGAAGCCTCGGCCCCGCTGTCCGCGGTCGCACCGGCGGGCGGACCCACCTTGCGGCGCACGACGAAGCCCTTCGCCGTCACGGGCGGCGTGGCCTGCTTCGGCTTGCGCTTGTCCAGAATCTTCTGGACGGCAGCGGTCGCCTGGTCGTCATCGAGAGACGACGAGTGGCTCTTGACGTCGTAACCGAGGCTCGACAGCTCGGTGACGACCTCCTTGTTGTCGAGCTCAATCCCGTGGCTCTTGAGTTCCTTGGCGATTTCGTGGACGCGCTTCTTCGACATATTGCCCTTGATGGCCTTCTGCTCCGCCGACTCCGGGGCGCAGCACCCTAGTCCAAACCCGAAAATGTGTGCGAGTGGTGACTAACACCCACTCCCCCCCGCACCCCTCCGCTCACCGTCCCCCTGCTCCCATGCCTGTCCGAGCTGCGACGGGTCAACCTGGCCCGCCTTTCCGCGAAAGGCCCTACCAAACGCCTTCCGCTTCAGCGCTGCCGTCAGACAACCGGCACCGCACAGGTAGGCGCCCCGTCCTGGCAGCCGCCTCTTCCTGTCCACCTCGATGGCGCCTCCGGGCCCTATCACGAATCGGGTCAGTTCCGCCTGTAGTCGCCGCGAACCGCATCCGACGCACGTCCGGACCGGACCTGACCCCACGTTCTGAACTTCCGGCTTGGGCCGGCCAGCCGGGCGCCGCACGTCCCCTCCCTTGCTCGCTTAGCTTACGGTGACTTGGTGGCTTCTGCGCCACCCTCAAGTGCCACCGTCATGGCGCCGCGCTCGGCATTCAGCTCCGCACGCAGCTTGGCTTCCTCCACCAGATAGTTTTCCGCCGCGCTCTTCAGCTGGCGGGCCTTCTTGATACCCACACCCGGAACATCGCCCAGCTTCGCCAGATCCTTCTCATTGGCGATGTCCTCCACCGAGCGGTACCCCGCGAGGATGAGCTGCTCGATGGTCTTCTCACCGACGCCACGCACGCGCGCCATGCGCTCGGGCTGGCTGAGTTCGTCCGGATGCCGCCGAGCCTCCGCGATGCGGGCCTGCTCTCTTTCATAATCCATGCGCGACAGTTCCGCCTGATCCTCGACCATTCGGGTCCGGGCGGCTTCCTGCATGGAGGGGATACGGGCCGGGTCGATGCCGGGCAGTTGCGCCAGCAACTCCGCGTTGGCCTCGGCGATGTCCCGGGCCTGACGGAAGCCGTGCGCGTAGAGCGTCTCCACCAGCATCTCGTTGACGCCGGGCAGCGAGCCCAGGGAGCGGTTGGCGAACTCGCGCAGCTCCCGGACCCGGCTCTCGCTGTTGATGTCGAGCTTCCAGCCGGTCAGCTGGGCGGCCAGGCGGACGTTCTGACCGCGACGGCCAATGGCCAGGCTGAGCTGGTCGTCCGGGACGATGAGCTCCATGGCGTGATTGGCCTCGTCGATGATGACTCGGCTGACCTCCGCCGGGGCCAGCGCCGAGCACACGAAGCGGGCCGGATCCTCGTCGAACGGGACGATGTCGATCTTCTCGCCGCGCAGCTCCTGCACCACCGCCTGGACACGGCTGCCCTTCATACCGACGCAGGCGCCCACGGGGTCCACGTCCGAGTCCCGGCTGGACACGGCAATCTTCGCCCGGCCACCCGGCTCACGCGCCGCCGCCTCGATGACGACGATGCCTTCGGCGATTTCCGGCACCTCCATCTCGAACAGCTTGGTGAGCAGGTTGACGGACGCGCGGCTGAGGACAATCTGGGGGCCCTTGGACTCACGGAGCACGTCCAGCACGTAGGCCTGGACGCGGTCGCCGGGGCGGTACGTCTCACGCGGGACCTGCTCGCGCACCGGCAGCACGGCCTCCGCGCGGCCCAGGTCCACGATGATGTTGCCGCGCTCGAAGCGGCGGGCGATGCCGGTGACGATTTCGTTCTTCCGGTCGCGGTACTCGTTGAAGACGTTCTCCCGCTCCGCGTCGCGCGTGCGCTGCAGGATGACCTGCTTGGCCGTCTGCGCGGCGATGCGGCCGAAGCCGCGGCGGAAGGTCTTCAGGCGGAGGATGTCACCGTACTGGTCGTCCTGGGCCTTGGCCTCGGCGGCGTCCTCGTCCCGGTAGAAGATCTGGAACACGAGCTCGTCGCCCGGCTCCACTTCCATGCCCTTCTTGTGGGCCTCGACCAGGGAGATCTGATTCACCGCCTGGACCGGGTCGACAATCTCCTCGACCACGGTGATGGCCTGGAACAGCTCCACGACGCCCTTGTCCGGGTCGTACTTCGCCTCGAGCTCGCGGTCCTGGCCAAAGTGCTTCTTGGCCGCGGTCTTCATCGCGTCTTCGAGCGTGGCAATCAGCACAGCCCGGTCGATGCCCTTGTCCTTGGCGACCTGGTCCAGGACGAGGTTGAGGTTGACACTCGGGTTGGCTTGCTGCGTGGGCATGGTCTTCTCCTAAAAGGGTCCACGGGCGCCCTCGCGCGGAGGGGCACCCTGTATGTCGACGTCTAGAACTGGAACTCCAGGTTCGCCTTGGCGATGTCCTTGAAGAGGATGTGGAAGGTTCCGGCCCCTTCCACCTCCACCGAGATTCCGTCGCCTGCCACCTCGGTCAGCGTGCCGGTGAAGTTCTTGCGCGGGGGCTCTCCCACCGGGCCGAACGTCTTCACCTTCACCTTCTGTCCCTTCACCCGCTCGAAGTGCGCCGGCTTCCTCAGCGGGCGGTCCACTCCGGGGCTGGAAACCTCCAGGTTGTACTCGTGGGGGATGAAGTCCTCCACGTCGAGCGACGGATCCACCGCGCGCGACACCTGGGTGCACTCGTCCAGCCCTACGCGGCCACCCGGCTTGTCGATGAACAACCGGAGCACCCAGCCCTCGCGCTCCCGGAGGAATTCCAGGTCCACGAGCTCCAGGCCTTCACCCGCGACAATGGGCTCGAGCAGGGCCAAGGCCCGCTCCTCCACCGTCTGCTTGAGGTTCTTCTCCGACATAAGCGGGAAACCAGTCTCCAAAAACACGAAAAGCGGGCACGCGGCCCACTTTTCGAAGTGCTTCATCGAAAAATGTCGGGGGCGTCCGTAGCACACGCCCCGTCGGGGTGTAAAGGAAGGACGCGCCCTCCTGCTCCGGGTGAAACCCGCCCGGCAGGGCGAGGAATTCCCAGGGGTTCCGAGGCCCCATGGGGGTTATAACGCGCCCATGCACCTCATCGCCGCCGCGCAGATGGTGTCCACCGCCGACAAGGCCCATAACCTGGAAGCCGCGACCCGGCTCGTCCGGCGCGCCGCCGCACTGGGTGCCCGGCTGGTGGGCCTCCCCGAGAACTTCTCCTGGATGGGGCCGGAACCCGAGCGGCAGGACGCCGCCGAGGGGCTCGACGGTCCGACGCTGTCCCGGATGGCCAGCCTGGCCCGGGAGCTGAAGGTGACGCTGCTGGCCGGCAGCGTGCTGGAGACGGGCGCGCCGGGTGGGCGCCTCTACAACACCAGCGTCCTCTTCGGCCCCGGCGGCGAGCGGCTGGCCGTGTACCGGAAAATCCACCTCTTCGACGTCGAGGTAGGAGATGGTGCGACCTATCAGGAGTCCGCGGCGGTGGCGCCGGGGACGGAGGTGGTCTCCGCTGAGACGGAGGTCGGCCGGCTGGGGCTGTCCGTCTGCTACGACCTGCGGTTCCCCGAACTGTACCGGCGGCTGTCCCGCGAAGGCGCCACACTGCTGGCGGTCCCGGCGGCCTTCACCCTCATGACAGGCAAGGACCACTGGGAAGTGCTCCTGCGGGCCCGCGCCATCGAGAACCAGGCGTACGTGCTGGCGCCCGCTCAGGGAGGCCGGCACTCCGCCAACCGCGTCACCTATGGCCACGCCCTGGTGGTGGACCCCTGGGGACTGGTGACGGCGCGGGCCTCCGAGGGCGAGGGGCTGGCGCTGGCACCGTTGGACCCGGAGCTGCAAGCACGCATCCGACGCAACCTCCCCTGCCTGGAGCACCGCCGTTTGGACTAGCGTGCGTGTACCCAGGCCCGCCCCCCTCGGGTCCACCTTCGATAGACTTCGGGTCCCCCGGAACTCCTCTCGTGAACGGACGACGCTGGTCTCCCATGTTGCTTGCCCTCGCGCTTTCGGCCCTCCCCGCCGGCTGCACCGCCGATGAGCGTCCGTCCGCGCCCGACGCGGCAACGCCTCCCACGGTGGCCACGCACCGCGCACACCTGCGAGCCATGAAGGGCGGCGTCCAAATCAAGCGCGCCACGGCCGATGAGTGGAGCCCCGCCCGGGAAGGCCAGCCGCTCTACGAGAATGACAAGGTCCGCACCGAGGCGGGCGCCGGCACCGACATCGTCTTCGCCGCCAACGGCAGCACGGTGCACCTCACCGGGGACTCGCTCATCAGCATCGCGGAGACGCGCACCCGCCCCGGCCAGCAGCGCACGGACCTCACCGTGTTGCGGGGCCGCATCGACGCGGAGCTGGAGAAGCCCGCCACCCAGTCCCTGTCCGTCACCACGCCGTCCGCCACCATCCAGGCGGGAAGGGAGATTGTCTTCCAATGAAGGCGGCGCTCCTCCTCCTCACATGGCTGGGCACGACGCCCCCGGGCACCGTGGTGGTGGGCCCCAACGAATCCCTGCGCCAGGTGGCCCAGCGCACCCTGGGCGACGCGCGCGCCGCGGGGGAGCTGCGCGCACTCAACGGACTTTCCTCGGACGACGTGGCGGCGGGGACCCGGCTGAAGGTGCCCGGCCATGAGCGCGTGCTGGCGCAGAAGGCCCTGGAGACGGCGCGCACGCTGGTGGCCAGCTCGAAGGATGCGAGCGTCCCCCTGCGGTTTCCTCCCGATTGAAGGTCGCGGAGTCCCATTTCCGCGAGGCGCGCTACACGCAGGCGGCCTCGGAGGCCAATGCCGTGGGGAAGCTGGTGGCGGCGGACCGCTCGCCGCAGTCCTCCGCGTTCTCCGTGGAGGTGGGCGACGGCGACAGCACCACCGTCACCGTGAAGCACGGCCCGCCGGTCCGCGTGGAGGCCGAGGGCGTCACCCAGCCCGTCGCCAAGGGTGAATCCATCCGCGTGGAGAAGGGCCATCCGCCCCCGCGCCCCTTCGGCCGCTGGTGGCTCCCAGCCCCGGGCAACCGGAGGATTCCGCGCGCCTGAAGCGGCGCCCCGACCGGGACGGGCACCTGGGCCCGGTGAAGCTGACCTGGGAGGCTGTTCGGGGCGCGGAACGTTATGAAGTGGAAGTGTCGCGCGCGCAGGAGCAACGCGCCGTCTTCACCCAGACAGTCACCAGCCTGGAAGCGAAGCTGCCAGTGCTACCCGCGGGAAGCTACCGGTGGACGGTGCGCGCGGTGGGCCCCGCGGGCCCGTCCGAGCCCAGCGCGCCCAGGCACTTCGAGCTGGTGTCCGAGCGCCTCAAACTCGAAGTGAAGAAGGGCCAGTGGCAGTAACCCCTGGAGGAGCCACGCCGTGCGCCTGTTCAAAGCCATCCTCCTGTTGATGCTGGTGGTGGGCGTCGTCCCCACGCTGATGGTGGGGTGGCTCTCCGTCTCCCACACCCGGGAGCTCCTGGTGCGCGACGCCCAGGAACTGGCACAGGAGCGCGTGAAGCAGCTGCGCCTCAAGGCCGAAATCTTCCTCGGCGAGCCCACCGACGCGGTGCTGGGCCTGGCCCGCGTGCCCGGCTTCTTCGGCCTGCCCCTGGAAGCGCAGCAGACGCACCTGGCCTCGGTGCTCAACCAGCGGCGCGATGTGCTGGCGCTCACCGTGTTCGACGCCAACCGCCAGCGGCTGCCGGGACTCCAGGCCTTCTCCAAGCACGACGTGCCGCCCACCGCGCTGGCCGGACATGAGGAGCGCGCGCGGGCGCTGCTCGAGAACATCGAGGGCGTGCGCTACGCGGACGTGGTGAAGGGCCCGCAGGGCAGCGAGCCGGTGCTGACGCTGGCCTTCCCCTGGGCGAGCCCGTCCGAGGGTACATCGCGGCGGACCTGTCCCTGGCCGACCTGCGGAAGATGCTGGAGCAGGAGCGCGTGGGCAGCACCGGCTTCGCCTATCTGGCGGACCGGCACGGGCACCTCGTGGCGGGCGGTGGCGGCGTCGCCGGCCTGGGCGAGGACGTGGCGCAGCGCGGCCCGGTGGCGCACCTGCTGAAGCAGTTGGTGGGCAAGTCGGACATGGAGCTGTTCCACGTCGGCAACTTCGGCGAGGGCCGGGACGCGGTGGTGGCCGCGTACACGGTGCTCCCCGAGACGGGCTGGGCCATCGTCTCCGAGCAACCCGTGGAGCACGCCTACCGTCAGGTGGACACCATGGAGCAGCGCATCCTCCTGGGTCTGGGGGCGGCCATCCTGGTGGCGGTGGTGCTGGCGGCGCTCTTCTCGCGAAACCTCACCCGGCCGCTCAAGGGCTTCATCAGCGGCGCGCTGGAGCTGGCGCACGGCAAGTTCGGCGTCGAGGTGGACATCAAGCAGAAGAACGAGCTGGGCGAGCTGGCGCAGACGTTCAACTACATGAGCAAGCAGCTGCTCGCGTACGACATGGAGAACCGCGGCCTCTACGAGAGCCTGGAGAAGGGCTACCTGGAGACCATCGTCGCGCTGGCGAACTCCATCGATTCGAAGGACGCGTACACCCGCGGCCACAGCCAGCGCGTGGGCGACGTCTCCGTGCAGATTGGCCGGGAGCTGAGCCTCACCGAGCGCGAGCTGCGGCAGCTGCAGTACGGCGGCATCCTCCACGACATCGGGAAGATTGGCATCGTGGAGTCCATCCTCTGCAAGCAGACGAAGCTCACGGACCAGGAGATGGCCATCATGCGCGAGCACCCCGCCATCGGTGACGCCATCATCGGTCCGGTGAGCTTCCTGGGCGCGGTGCGCGCGTGCGTCCGCCACCACCATGAGCGCTGGGACGGCACCGGCTACCCGGACAAGCTCAAGGGCGAGGACATTCCCCTGTTGGCCCGCATCGTCGCGTGT
Source organism: Myxococcus sp. MxC21-1 (assembly GCF_032612255.1). NCBI lineage: Bacteria > Pseudomonadati > Myxococcota > Myxococcia > Myxococcales > Myxococcaceae > Myxococcus > Myxococcus sp. MxC21-1. Next base: position 2,324,096 of record NZ_CP123278.1, on the reverse strand, counting down.
GCGGACACCTTCGACGCCTGCACCTCCACCCGCCCGTACCAGAAGGCCATGCCGCTGGAGAAGGCGATGGAAATCCTCGACAACCTCAGCGGCGCCCAGTTGGACCCGAAGGTCGTCCAGGCCCTGAAGCAGGTGCTGGCGAAGCAGGGCGTGCGGCTGGAGGGCCACCGGCTGCCCGTGAAGCTCGCCTCCTGACGGCCGAAGGATGGTAGGGAGGGCGCAAGACTGTTGAGACTCTGGAAGGTGAAACGTTGAGCTTCTGGGACCGCATCAAGCCCGCCCCCCAAGCCGTCACCGCGACGGACGCACAGCTGTCCTCGGATGGCGCGCGCCTGGACCTGACGTGGGACGACGGGGTGAAGACGGGCGCCACCGCACAGGTGCTGCGCCAGCAGTGCCCCTGCGCCGCGTGCGTGGACGAATGGACGAACAAGCGGACGCTGGACCCGTCGAAGGTCCCCGCCGACCTGCGCATCAAGCAGGTGCAGCCCGTGGGCAACTACGCGCTGGCCTTCAGCTTCAGCGACGGCCACACCACCGGCATCTATCCCTGGAAGCTGCTGCGCGACATCACCCAGCCCGCCGCGTGAGCGCCCCGTGAACGAACGCTACCGGCTCGTTCGCCCGCTGGCCTCTGGAGGCATGGCGGAGCTCTTCCTCGGCGTCGCGCGCGGCGCGGAGGGATTCGAGCGGCCGGTGGCCATCAAGCGGGTGCTCCCCCACCGGCTCGCGAGCCGGACATCGCGCGCATGTTCCTGGCAGAGGCCCGGCTGGCCACGCTGCTGCAACACCAGAACATCGCCACCGTCCATGACGTGGGACAGGGCCCCGAAGGGCTCTTCCTGGTGATGGAGCTGGTGGACGGGTGGGACTTGGGCGTGCTGCTGCGCTCGGCCGCGCTCCGGGGCGTGCGCTTCCTCCGCACCGGCCGCCTTCATCGTCCATCAGGCCCTGGCGGGGCTCGGCCATGCCTACCGGAAGGTGCATGACGGGCGGCCGGTGATGGTGGCCCACCGCGACGTGTCGCCCTCCAACGTGCTGGTGTCTCGCGAGGGCGAGGTGAAGCTGACGGACTTCGGCATCGCGCGGATGGCCGGCCCGGCCCACACCGCGCCCGGCGTCTTCCGAGGGAAGGAGGCGTACACCGCGCCCGAGGTGCTGCAAGGCGCTCCCGCCACCGCCGCGAGCGACCAGTTCTCCCTGGGCATCGTGTTCTACGAGCTGCTCACGGGGCGGCATCCGTTCCACACCGAGCAGGACGCGAGCGCGGTGGCCTACGCCATCCTGACAAGGCCCGTGGAGCCACCGCAGGGTGTGCCCTCACCCCTGGCGGGCGCCGTCATGCGCATGCTGGCGAGGGCGCCCCAGGAGCGCTTCCACTCGCCGGAGTCACTGGCCGAAGGCTTTGCCCGGTGGTTGGCCCAAGTCGGCGAGCCCGCGACGTCGCAGACGCTGGCCGCGTTCCTTCGCGGGCTGGGATTGCCGCCGCCCCTGAGTGAACAGGCAACGGCGTCCAGGCCCCCGTGACGCAGGCACAGGCTGACGCGGGTTCGCTGGCGATGGCCGTGCAGACGCCGTCGCCCGCCGAGGCCGCTGCGCCGGAAGAAGAGCCTCTCTCCATGCCGGGCGGCGCGGCGCTCAGCGTCAGTGGGCGGATGGTGCATCGCTGCCCTCGATGCAACCACGTGCTCTCCTCGCCCCGAGCGCGGTGCTCACACTGCGCGATGTGGCCGGATGCCTCGACGGGCGCGGCGGCAACGCCTCGCACGCCCACCGCTCCGGGCGCCTTCGCGCCATCCGCGGGCCTCGAGCTCACCGCGCATCAGACGCTCGCGGAGAGTGTCCCCCAGACGCACGTCACGCCGGGCGCGAAGAGCGTGCTCCAGACCGACGCCGATGCACTGGAGCTGGCGGAGCGGCCGCCCTCGCCAGCGAGCGACTGGCCCGATGAGGCCGCCCTCCTCCGGCGCTCGCGCCTGAAACGGGCACTGGGACTGCTGCTCGTGGCGCTGCTGGTGGGCACCGGCATCTGGCTGTGGCCTCAGCGCTCCACCCTGCTCATTCGGGTGATGTCGGCGACGGGGCTCCGCCTGTCGGCCCCGATGCTGCGCATCGACAGCGACCCGCCTGGAGCCACCGTCTGGGTCCGAGACGCGGAGCTGGGGACGACGCCGCTGCTGCTCGAGAACCGCTTTCCAGCGGGACGCGTCCCCATCCAGGTCCGGCTCAAAGGCCACCGAACATGGAAGGGGACGTTCTCCGGCGGCGAGGCCGCCCACATCGAGGCGAAGCTGAAGCGCTGAACGCGCCTCACTTCACCAGGCGCAGGTGGCCACGACGCGGCGGCGGCTCGTCCGGCGGTCCGTCCGCGGGCGGAACATCAGCGGGCGGCTCATCGCGCCGCTCGCCCTGCACTTCCCGGAGGAAGGTGCGCGGGCGCTCCGCCGCCACCGGCACGGGAGCGACGGGCAGGGGCTGCGCCGGACGTGACGCGGCCGTCTGCTGGAGCAACTCCGGCGGCATGTCCTCCGGGTACATCCAGAACTCCTTCGTCACGTGGCTGGCGATGGCGAACAACGCCGACCACGGCACCGCGATGGTGAAGCGCGAGCCGGAGAAGCTCAGCGTGGAGCGCACGCCCCACTCGCCCACCGTGAGGTCCGGTGGGTCGAACCGGTACGAGAGATTGAGGCGCAGGTGCGCCTCCGTCTTGACGGAGGCTGGGACGAGCACGCCCGGACGACGCGCGTCCAGGTGAATCATCACCATGCCCTGGTCGAGCGCGGCCAGCAGCCGCTCCTTCTTGTCGAGAACCTTCTTGTCGTCCATCGGTGTACGGCGAAAGAACTTCGGGCGCCCCTCTCAACGTCGGCGCATCGCCCGGTCCATCTCCCGCTTCGTCTCCCGCTCCTTGATGTCGTGGCGCCGGTCCTCGTGCGTCTTGCCCCGGCAGAGCCCCAGCTCCACCTTGGCACGGCCGTTCCTGAAGTACAGCACAAGCGGGATGATCGAATAACCCCGCTCACGCACCTTCGCCGTCCAACGGTCGATTTCTCCTCGGTGCATCAACAACTTGCGCCCCCGAGTGGGAAGGTGGTCGAAGAAGCTCGCCGCCTTGTAGGAGCCGATGTTCGCGTTGAGCAGGAAGAGCTCGTCCCCCTTGGGGAGCGCGTAGGCGTCCGACAGATTGGCGATTCCGTCTCGCAGAGACTTCACCTCGCTTCCCGTGAGCGCCAGCCCGGCCTCCAGCTTTTCGTCGACCGTGTAGTCGAAACGCGCACGACGGTTTTCCGCGATGACCCTCACGCCGGGCTCACTGCCCACTCCCTTTGACTTCCCTCCGGATGTCATACGCGTCCCGCGTTCTCCTCACCACCCAACTGCATGTTGTCGATGAGGCGCGTCGTGCCACTGAAGGCCGCGACGAGCAACCGGGCAGGCGGCCCGGGCGCCACCGAAGCCAGAGGCGTCAGCCGTTCCGCATCCACCAGTTCCACGTAGTCTTCCCGGAGCCCCGCCGCCTCCAATTCGCGCCGGACGGCCGCCACCAGGGGCTCCGACTCCCGCGTGCCCTCGCGCAGCAGCGCCTGGGCGGCCTTGAGCCCCCGGGACAGGGCCAGCGCCCGCTGCCGCTCCTCGGGGGACAAGTAGGCATTGCGGCTGCTCATCGCCGGCCGTCCGGCTCGCGCACCGTCGGCATGCCGACGATGTCCGCGCCCAGGTGCAGGTCCTGGTTGAGCGCCCGGATGACCTGGAGCTGCTGGTAGTCCTTCTCCCCGAAGAGCGCCACCTCCGGGCGGAACAGCGTCAGCAGCTTCGTGACGACGGTGGCCACCCCGCGGAAGTGCCCCGGACGCCGGGCCCCGCACAGGCCCTGGCTGACGTCCGTCACCTCCACGTACGTCTGGTAGCCCTGCGGGTACATCACCTCCGGGCCCGCGGGCGCGAAGATGACCTGCGCGCCCGCGCTGATGCACTTGGCGACGTCACCCTCGAAGTCGCGGGGGTAGCGGGACAAGTCCTCCTTCGGCCCGAACTGCGTGGGGTTCACGAAGATGGACACGGCCACCACGTCCGCGCGGCGCCGCCCCTCGCGAATGAGCGAGAGGTGACCTTCATGCAGGAAGCCCATGGTGGGCACCAGCGCGAGCCGGTGCCCCTCCCGGCGCAGCCCCGCCGTCCAGTCCTTCACGTCCGCAATGGTTTTCAGGACGGCGGGAGCCATGACTAGGCGGGTCTCCCGTAGACGGGGCCCAGCTTGTCGCCAGCCTCGGCGGGCGCGGACGGCTCCACCCGGGCCGCCGGAGCCGGAGCCCCCGGCGCCAGCCGGATGTTCTTGGTCGCCTTGAAGGAGTGCTCCTCGTCCGGGAACGCGCCCTGGCGGACCTCCGCAAAGTACGCGCCCGCGGCCTCGGTAATCGAGCCGTGGAGGTTGGCGTAGCGCTTCACGAACTTCGGCTTGAAGTCCGGGTTCATGCCCAGCAGGTCGTAGCAGACGAGCACCTGGCCATCACAGTCCACGCCGGCGCCAATGCCGATGGTGGGGATGGACAGGCGCTGCGTCACGGTGCGCGCCAGGTCCATGGGCACACCTTCCAGCACCAGCGCGTAGGCCCCGGCCTGCTCCAGCGCCAGCGCGTCCTCCAGAATCTGCCGCGCCTGGTCCTCGCCGCGGCCCTGGACGACGTAGCCGCCCATCTTGTGGACGGACTGCGGCGTCAGCCCCAGGTGTCCCATGACGGGGATGCTCGCGCGGACGATGGCCCGCACCGTGTCCGCGAACTCAGCGCCGCCCTCCAGCTTGATGCTGCCCGCGCCGCCTTCCGCCACCAGCCGGCCCGCGTTGCGGACCGCTTCCTGGTTCGACACCTGGTAGCTCATGAACGGCAGGTCGGCCACGACGTGCGCCCGGCGCGCGCCACGGGCCACGGCGGCCGTGTGGTAGACCATCTGGTCCATCGTCACCGGCAGCGTGGAGTCATGCCCCTGGATGACCATGCCCAGCGAGTCGCCTATCAGCAGCACGTCCGCGCCTGCCTCTTCGAGGATGTGGGCGAACGTGGCGTCGTAAGCGGTGACCATGCAGATCTTCTGACCGATCTGCTTGAAGCGCTTCAGCGTGTGGATGGTGACCTTGTCCTTCACGGTTCACCTCCTATTGGCTACGGGTTGAACGGCCTGACGGGCCCATTCGCGCCTCGCCGTCCCCACTGGGGATCGCCGGGAGCCCTGAGCCCGCCACCGCACTCTAACGCCCCCGCGCCTGTCGTGGGGGCATTGAAGGCGGACGTCCCACCAGGAGCCTGACTTTCAGCCCCGGCGGGAAGCCTTCGGAACGTAATGCTGCGTGCCCGGCTTCGCCTTCCGGATGGTGGCAAGCAGGTCTTCCCTGTCTGCCTCGACATTCACGAAGTCGATGTCCGAGGTATCCACGACGAGGAGCGGGGTGTCCGTGTAGTGGAAGAAGAAGTTGTTGTAGGAGTGGACGAGCCCCTCCAGGTACGTGGGGTCGAACTTGCGCTCGAACTCCCGCCCGCGCTTCTTGATGCGGTGCAGGAGCACGTCCAGGCGGGCCTGGAGGTAGATGACCAGGTCCGGCTTGGCCACGCGGGGCCCCAGCGCCTCGAAGACGCGCTCGTAGAGGGCCAGCTCGTGCGCGTCCAGGTTGAGGTGCGCGAAGATGCGGTCCTTGGCGAACAGGTAGTCGCTGACCGTCATCGAGCTGAAGAGGTCCTGCTGGAACAGCTCCTGCTGCTGACGGAAGCGCGACAGCAGGAAGAAGATCTGCGTCTGGAACGCGAACTTCTGCCGGTCCGTGTAGAAGCTGGAAAGGAAGGGGTTCTCCTCCACCACTTCGAGGATGCGCCGTCCCGCCAGACGCTCCGCGAGGATGTTGGAGAGGCTCGTCTTGCCCACGCCAATGGGCCCTTCCACCACGATATACCGGTAGTCCATCCGCCCGAGGCCTCCCGCCCGCGGAATGCGCTTTGAGACCGCGCGCGAGACATCGCGCGAAGGCGCGGCCACGCACGCGGGCGGATAACACAACACGGCCGCTGGAATCCGGCAATTTTCCACGGCGTCCCGCGTCCCTTGACGCTCCGAGACGCATCTCCTACGGTCCGCGCGACTTCTTGGCGTGTGCGCGGGGTGGTCTCCGGACATGAGCGGCAGACAGCGGGCGAAGACAGTGGTGCGGCTGGAAGAGGCCCGCCAGAGCACGCCCACCCAGCGAGCGCCCACACCTCCCGTGGAGCCGGATCCGCTCTATGGCGTGGTGTTGCTCAAGACGGCCATGGAGCTGAAGCGCCGGCAGGACGGCACCGTGGAGGACATCCTCCGCGGCGTGCTCGCCCGGATGCGCATCCCCGAAGCCGAGTTCTTCGCCTACCTGGAGCAGCAAGGCGGCCTGCTCCAGGCACTGGGCATGCGCGGACGCTAGCGGCGCCCTACTCCGCGGGCGTGGACGAAGCTGGCGTCACGGAGCCGAGCGCGCGCTCGATGGCGGCGAACTCCTCGGGAGTCAGCGTCTCCGCGCGGCGCTGCGGATCCACCCCCGCGGCCTCCAGGGCGGCGATGAGCGTCTCCGTCGTCCCGAGCGTCGGGTCCGACTTGATGGAGTTGATGAGCGTCTTGCGCCGGTGCGCGAAGGACGCCTTCACCACGCGGGTGAAGCGGGCCTCGTCGATGATGGGCGCGCGCGGCGACTTGCGGCGGGTGAGCCGCAGCACCGCGGAGTCCACCTTCGGGGGCGGATGGAAGCGCCAGGCCTCCAGCGTGAGGACGTTGTCCGCGTCGTAGTGCATGCCCAGCAGCACCGTCAGCAGGCCGTAGTCTCGGTTGCCGGGCTCCGCGGCGAGCCGCTCCACCACTTCCTTCTGGAGCGTGAAGACCGCGCGCGAGACATGGGCCCGCTGCTCCAGCACTCGGAAGAGAATGGGGCTGGTGAGGTGGTACGGGAGGTTTCCCGCCACCGCGACGTCGGGCGCGCCAGCCACCTGGGCGAAGTCCACCGTGGCCGCGTTGCCGGACACCACACGCACGCCGGGGATGGCTTCCTTCTCCAGCACCATCACCATGTCCCGGTCCCGCTCCACGGCGGTGACGCGAGCCCCGGTGGCGGCCAGGAAGCGCGTGAGGTGGCCCAGGCCCGGGCCCAGCTCCACCACCGGCTCATCGGCGCGCAGGTTCAGCGCGTCGGCGATGGCCTCCAGCGCGTCCTCGTCTCCGAGGAAGTTCTGCCCCCAGCTGTACTTGGCGCGCAGGCCATGCCGCTTGAGGATGTCTCTAGGCGATTCCACCCGTCTGCTCCCCTCTACATGCGCCAGGCCGGGTCGGCGGCGAGGCGGAAATCTCCGCGCAGGCCGCGGCGGTACGCCTCATACCCCGCCACCGCAATCATGGCGCCATTGTCCGTGCACAGCCGCACCGGGGGCAGGAACATGTTCAACCCCCGCTCCTCGGCCCGCGCCTGACACAGTGCCCGCAGCCGTGAGTTCGCGGCGACGCCGCCGCACAGCACCAGCTGCTTGTGGCCCAACCGGCGCGCGGCGGCCACCAGCTTCTTCGACAGCACGTCCGCTACGGCCTCCTGGAAGGACGCGCACAAATCCGCCAGCGCCTGCCCCTGCGGCACGCCGTGCTTCTGCACATGGTGCAGCACCGCCGTCTTCAGCCCGGAGAAGGACACGTCGAAGTTGTCGCCCGGCAGCGCGCGTGGGAAACGGATGGCCTCCGGGTTCCCCTGCTGCGCCAGCTGGTCGATGGGCTGCCCGCCCGGATATGGCAGGCCGAGGATGCGAGCGGTCTTGTCATACGCCTCGCCGGCCGCGTCGTCGCGCGTGCTGCCCACCAGCCGGTACTGCCCGTAGGCCTGCACCTCGTAGAGGCTGGTGTGCCCGCCGGAGACAACGAGCCCGAGGAACGGCGGCTCCGGCGCCACCTCCAACAGCCGGATGGCCAGCAGGTGGCCCTCCAGGTGGTTGGCGCCCACGAAGGGCTTGCCCGTCGCCAGGCTCAGGCCCTTGGCCACCTGCACGCCCACCAGCAGCGCGCCGATGAGGCCCGGGCCGGACGTGACGGCGATGAGGTCCACGTCGTCGAGCGTCTTGTTCGCCCGCGTCAGCGCCTCGTGGACGACGGGCAGCACCTGGACGGTGTGGTTGCGACTGGCCAGCTCCGGCACCACCCCACCCCACCGCCGGTGGATGTCCACCTGCGTGGAGACGACATCCGACAACGCGCGGCGGCCGTCCTCCACGACGGCGGCAGCAGTCTCATCACACGAGGTTTCCAGTCCTAGGACGAGCAAGGCGGCTCACTTCTCAGGGGGCCAATGAAGGAAGTGGGGCCGCCCCCGCTCAGTTGCCCAGCCCCCTGAGCAACGTGCGGACCTCTTCGGCGGAAGACCCCGTCGGTTCCAGCAACAAGTACTGCTTGTAGGCGTCGGCCGCCTGGGAATTCTTGCCGGTGAACTGTAGCGCCATGCCCAGCGACAGCCAGGCACGGGCGTTGGAGCCCTCTTCCTTGACGACCTCTTGCAACAGCTTGGCCGCCTCGCGGTAGGCCCCGTCCGTGGTGAAGCCGTTCACCAGCGCGATGCCCAGGCCCGCCTTCGCCTCCGTGGCCGTCGGCTTGAGCGCCAGCGCCTTGCGATAGCTTCCCGCCGCCGACCGGAACCGCTGACTGACGATGGCCGCCTTCGCCTGCTTCACCAACGTGGCGAACTCGACCTCCGGATCCACGGCGGGCGCAGACGGAGTGGTGGTCTCGGTGGGGGTCGCCTCGGGCGGCTTCGGCGCCTCGGCAATGGCCGTGCCCGCATCCGGTGTAGCGGCGGGCGGCTCCGGCGGAGCCTCGGGGGCCTTGGCCGTGGCCTCTTCGAGCGGTGGCGCCTTCTCCGGAGGTGGCGTCGGCCTGGCGTCGTCGTTCACGGGCGCCTGCGTCTCCACCACGGGAGGCTTCGACGGAGGCGTCTCCGACGGACCGCTGCCCGTCCCCGCGACAACGGCCGCGACCGCGCCGATGAGGACCACCGCCGCGCCGATGATGAGCCCGGTGCGACTGGAGCGCCCCGCGTTGGCCACGGCTGCGTCGCTGGTGTGAGTGGCCGCCGGCTTCCTTTCGGCCGACTGCACGGACGAAACGGGCGTCGCGGGCGCAACCGGGGCGGCGTCCGCTGCCTTCACGGACGTGACGACTCCGGCGTCCGTGGACTTCGCGGAGGCATCCGGGGCGACCTCCCCGGGCGTCGCGGACGCGGCGGCGGCCGGCTCGGCGGGCTGCGTCTCCACGACAGCCGGAGCCGGCACCGGCGATGCGAGAGACGGTTCGACCGTGCTGGCCAGTGGCGCGCTGGGCGTGGGCGGCTCGGCGGACAGTTCGGGCACGCCGTGGCCCGAATAGGGCGGCAGCGCGAGCTGGGGCGTGGCGGGGACCTCTTCGGCCACGAGCTCCGCATCGACCTGCACCGACGGGATGGGCGGCGTCACGTAGCCGCTGCCACTCACCAGCGTCACCTCGGATGACGGCGGTGCCGGCGTCGGCGGGGGCACGGGCGGAAACGGATTGGGTGCCACGGCCGCGCCACCGAAGATGGGCGCACGCGGCGAGGGCGCGGGCTCGAAGGCGGGCGCGCTCGCGGCGAAGGCGGAGGAGGCGGCGCCATGGGCCCGCGGCGTATGCGACCAGCCAGAGCCCGGCCCCCACGTGGTGGGCGCGCTGATGCCCTCGGTGTCCACCCGGCTCCAGTCCAACAGCAGGCTGCGACGCGCGTGCTCCACGGCGCGGTGGGCCGGCGGCGGCTCGACCAGGAACGCCGAAGCCTCCTGCGCGGGGACCTCCGGGACCGGCTCGGTCACCGGAACTTCGGGCGTGTACTCAGGCGTGTCCGAGCGCTTGGGCCGCGCGTGGAAGACGACCACGTTGGCGGGCTGCGCAGGCGCGGCGGGCGGCGGCGCGGCCGGCTCGTCCTCCACGCCCGCGGGAGGCGCGAGCACGCTCTGCGGCATGGGCCGCGGAGAAGGCTCCGGCGCGGCGGCCACGGGCTCGGGGGCCGCTTCGGGAACGGCGGCTTCGGGAACGGGCTGCGGTGGGCACTCCGGCGCGGGAGGCGCGGGCTCCACGGTCGCGCTGGCGGGCGGCGCGGTGTTGAGCCACTGCTCGATGCCGGGCTTGCTGCTCTGCACCGGCTCCTGCGGCGCGTTGCCCAGCTCGCGGATGAGGCCCTCGAAGTACAGCTTGCTGATGATGCCCAGCGCGGCCAGGTCCTCGAAGTCCGAGTCCTCCACCACGCGGCTCAACGCGCGCTTGCCGTCGAAGAGCCGCAGGAGTCCGTTCACCTCGTCCGGAATCTCCGACAGGCGGTCGGCGAGCTGGTGGTAGTCAATCTCGAACACCGTCTCGAGCGGGGGCAGCTGCTCGAGCATGCGGCCCCACTCGTCGAGGCGGCGCATGCCCTCCATCAGCAGGCCCTGCGTGGAGATTTCGATGCGCTCCGGACGGTCCAGCGCGCTGAACTGCACCTCGAACTGGCCCTCGAAGGTGTTCAGCATCCGGTAGAATGCGTTCTCGCCCTTGAGCCGCCCCAGCTCCGCGTCGATGACGCGTCCGTCCTTGAAGTAGACGGTGCCGGTGCGCTCGCCCTGGATGTTGATGAGACCCGTCTTGCGGCCAATCTCGAAGGTCTGCACCAGGTCCACCACGCCCATGTCGGCGAGGCTGCCGGCGAAACCGCCCTTCGTCGTCTCCCGCTTCTCGATCCTCTCCTTCTCCGCCTTCTGGAGGATCATCTTCACGCGGGTGACGATCTCTTTGATGTAGATCGGCTTGGTCAGGTAGTCGTCACCGCCAAGCTCCAGGCCGCGCACCTTGAACTCGACCGACTTCTGACTCGTCAGGAAGACGAACGGGATGAACTTGAAGCGCTCGTCGGACTTGAGCGTCTTGCACAGCTCGAAGCCGTCCATCTCCGGCATCTTCGTGTCCGCGAGCACGAGGTCCGGAGGGCTGATCTGGACCTTCTCGAGCGCATCCTTGCCGTGAATGGCCGTCGTCACGGAGAAGCCGGCCTTCTTCAGGCTGACCTCCATGACCCGGAGGCTCTTCGCGTCACCATCGACCAGGAGCAGGTGCTGCTTGGCCACGTTCCATGCCTTTCGTCACTGCAGACGGCCCAGGGAGCCTGACGCGGGAGCATCCTGCCCGCTTTCCAGGCATGTCAATGGCTGGGGCCGGTGGGAAACCTGACTGGCCTCCTGCTGGACAGGCGGCTCGAGTCAGGTGCGGGGGAGAGTCAAAACGGGCCGGGCTGAAGCACCCGTACCCAGCGTGAGGCCTGCCGCGTCAGCGGAAGAAGCCTCCCTTCTTCGGAGGGTTCTTCTTGCGCATGTCGATGAGCCGCAGCTCCTGGTTCGCCTCCAGGTGCTTGGGGTTGGCGCGCACGGCCTCGCGGAAGCAACGCTCCGCGCGGTCCATGTCGCCTTCGACCCGGGCGATGACGCCGAGCTGGTAGTGCGCCCGATCACAATTCGGGTCGGCGCGCACCGCGTCCACCATCATCTGCTTGGCCTTGGCCATGTCCGCCTTGCGCGCCGGGTCCATGTAGATGGCCCAGGCCCGAGCAGCCAGATACAGGGGCTTGGGCTCCAGCGCGTGGGCGCGGTCGTAGTGGTCGGAGGCCGTGGTGAAGTCGCGCTTGCGGAAGAAGACCTCGCCCATCTTGTAGAGGTCGTCGGCGTTGCTGTCGGCGCGGCCCTGCGGGCGGAGCACCGGAGCGGTCGGCGCGGACGCGGGCGGCTTGGGCAGGGTCTGCTGGGCCTGGAGGTTCTGCTGGTACGTCTTGCGCCGGGTGTCGTCGTAGAGGACCTCGTAGGCCTCTCGGATGGCTTCGAACACGGCGGTGATCTTCGGCGCCATGTGGGGCAGCGACGGCGGCAGGCGGTCCGGATGGAAGATCTTGGCCAGGTTGAGGAAGGCGCTCTTCACCTGGTCGCGCGAGGCGTCCTGCGAAACGCCGAGCACGTAGAAGTGGTCTCGCTTGGCCTGGACGTCCGCGAAGCGCTGCTCGAGCTGCTGGGCCAGGCGGGCCTCGTCGGGCCTGGGAGGCTCGGAGGCCGCGGGGGCCGGGGCGGCGGCGGGTTCACTCGTGGGCGAGGGCGTGGCGCCCGGTGCGGAGGGCGGGCGCCCACCGAGGACCCCCATGTTCTCCATGGCGCGGCGCAAGAGACGCTGCCGCCGGAGCTTTGCTGCCTCGTCGGGGTTGGAGGGATCTGCCGCCAAGTCGTCCTCGTCAAAGTCCCAGTCGTCCAGGTCTCCGGACGGCTCGTCCCAGTCAGTCTGGCCAGTTGGCCATGAGTTGTCACCGGGGAAGGCCCCCGATGAATCGGGTGCTACCGGTTCGATGGTCGCCTCGACAATGGCCTCGACAGGAGGCTCGTCGAAATCGACGTTCGCCTGATTGACATCCGAGCGGACGAGCGACTCCAGGTGCGTATCGACCTGGAGGAGCGCGGCCTCGAACGACGCCGTCAGGGTGTCTGCGCCCTCGTCCTTGTCGAAGGCGACGATGCGCCAGAGGTCCTCGTCCCCTGTCTTGGGTGCGGCCGGGCGCGGCGATGGCGAGGACGGCTGGGTGGCCCAGCTGGCATCGTCCTCCTCGTCGGGGGTCGCCTCCAGCAGGATGTCCGCGTCGTCTTCGGCGACAGGCGTGAGGACCGGAGGTTCGCCCGCGGCGGGACGGGTCGCTGGAGCGGGCAGTGGCTCGGCGACGGCCCAAAGCTCGGGCTCGGGTTCGACTTCCAGCAGCGGGAGTTCCGACTCGGTGTCGGACGCAGTGCTGAGGGAGATGGCCTCGGTGTGCCACTGCTCGTCCTGGACGGGGACGCGGTCCTGCGTCCGCGTGGGCGGTGTCGACAGGGGCGGCTCGTCCGCGAGCCATGGCTCGAGCGGCTGGGACTTCGAGCGGCGGAGGGCCTCCTCCATGTCGTGGAGGAGCTCGGCCTGGGCCTTCTGCCGCGCCACACGCAGGGCGTCCGCGCTTTCGGGCAGAGCGGCCAGGTCCAGGTCGGATGCACCGGCGTTCTGGACGGCGTCCGCCCAGGAATCCGGCTCGGAGGGCTGAGCGGGAAGCTCGGTGAGCAGGATGTCGCCCACATCGAGCGTGAGGGCCTCGACGTCCTCGGCCGCGAGTTCGGGGATGGAGTCGGACTGCGTGGACTCTTCGGTAGGATGGCCTTCGTCTGCCTGACGGGCCTGCTCGGCGGCGCGAGCTTCCTTGCCGCGACGGACGACATCGGCGCGGCGGCGTTCGACCTCCAGGCGAAGTTCTTCGGCCTGGCGGGCTTCTTCGGCCTGACGGGCCTCTGCCTCGACGCGCGCGACCTCGGCGAGGCGGGCCTCCTCTGCGGCCCAGATCTCCTCCGCGCGGCGGGCTTCTCTCGCAAGGCGGGCGGACTCCGCGAGACGGCGCTCCTCGATGAGGCGGGCTTCTTCGGCAAGGCGTTCCGCCTCGAGCCGAGCCTCTTCCGCGAGACGGGCCTCCGCCGCAAGCCGCTCCGCCTCTTCTGCCAGGCATTCTGCCTCGAGCCGAGCGGCCTCCGCACGCCGCGCCTCTTCCGCGAGGCGGCGCTCTTCTTCGAGCCGCGCTTCTTCGGCGAGACGGGCCTCTTCCGCGAGGCGGCGCTCCTCTTCGAGGCGAGCTTCTTCGGCGAGACGACGCTCTTCTTCGAGCCGCGCTTCTTCCGCTACGCGGGCCTCTTCCGCCAGACGACGCTCTTCTTCGAGCCGCGCTTCTTCCGCGAGACGAGCCTCTTCCGCGAGCCGAGCCTCTTCCGCGAGCCGAGCCTCTTCCGCGAGCCGAGCCTCTTCCGCGAGCCGAGCCTCTTCTGCAAGGCGGCGTTCTTCTTCAGCCCGAGCCTCTTCGGCCAGACGACGCTCTTCTTCGAGCCGCGCTTCTTCCGCCAGCCGAGCCTCTTCAGCCAGGCGAGCTTCTTCGGCGAGGCGCGCCGCCTCAAGTAGAACCGCTTCTGCCAGACGAGCTTCCTCCGCCAGACGCTCCGCTTCTAGCCGGGCCTCTTCAGCGAGACGCGCTTCCTCTGCCAGCCGCGCCTCTTCCGCGAGACGAACCTCCTCCGCCAGACGACGCTCTTCTTCAAGGCGGCGTTCTTCTTCAAGACGCGCCTCTTCTGCGAGGCGGCGCTCCTCTTCAAGCCGCGCTACTTCCGCTAGCCGAGCCTCTTCTGCCAGCCGAGCCTCTTCGGCCACGCGGCGCTCTTCTTCGAGCCGCGCTACTTCCGCCAGCCGCGCCTCTTCTGCCAGCCGAGCCTCTTCGGCCACGCGGCGCTCTTCTTCGAGCCGCGCTTCTTCCGCCAGCCGCGCCTCTTCTGCGAGCCGAGCCTCTTCGGCCACGCGACGCTCTTCTTCGAGCCGCGCTTCTTCCGCCAGCCGCGCCTCCTCAGCCAAGCGAGCTTCTTCGGCTACGCGAGCCTCTTCTGCGAGACGTACCTCTTCTGCGAGACGTACCTCTTCTGCGAGACGTACCTCTTCTGCGAGACGTGCCTCTTCGGCCAGACGACGCTCTTCTTCGAGCCGTGCCTCTTCCGCGAGACGAGCCTCTTCCGCGAGACGTGCCTCTTCCGCGAGACGTGCCTCTTCCGCCAGACGACGCTCTTCTTCGAGACGTGCCTCTTCCGCAAGCCGCGCCTCTTCCGCCAAGCGGGCCTCTTCCGCCAGGCGAGCTTCTTCGGCGAGCCGCGCCTCTTCCGCGAGGCGAGCTTCTTCGACGAGCCTCTCCTCTTCAGCTAGGCGCTCCGCCTCAAGCCGAGCCTCTTCGGCAAGACGACGCTCCTCTTCGAGACGCGCCTCCTCCGCGAGACGCCGTTCCTCTTCAGCAAGGCGCTCCGCCTCAAGCCGAGCGACCGCTGCGAGACGGGCCTCTTCCGCCAGCCGAGCCTCTTCGGCCACGCGACGCTCTTCTTCGAGCCGCGCTTCTTCCGCCAGCCGAGCCTCTTCAGCCAAACGCGCTTCTTCAGCGAGCCGCGCTTCCTCTGCCAGCCGCGCCTCTTCCGCGAGACGAACCTCTTCCGCCAGACGACGCTCTTCTTCAAGGCGGCGTTCTTCTTCAAGACGCGCCTCTTCTGCGAGGCGGCGCTCCTCTTCAAGCCGCGCTACTTCCGCTAGCCGAGCCTCTTCTGCCAGCCGAGCCTCTTCGGCCACGCGGCGCTCTTCTTCGAGCCGCGCTACTTCCGCCAGCCGCGCCTCTTCTGCCAGCCGAGCCTCTTCGGCCACGCGGCGCTCTTCTTCGAGCCGCGCTTCTTCCGCCAGCCGCGCCTCTTCTGCGAGCCGAGCCTCTTCGGCCACGCGACGCTCTTCTTCGAGCCGCGCTTCTTCCGCCAGCCGCGCCTCTTCAGCCAAGCGAGCTTCTTCGGCTACGCGAGCCTCTTCTGCGAGACGTGCCTCTTCGGCCAGACGACGCTCTTCTTCGAGCCGTGCCTCTTCCGCGAGCCGAGCCTCTTCCGCGAGACGTGCCTCTTCCGCGAGACGTGCCTCTTCCGCCAGACGACGCTCTTCTTCGAGACGTGCCTCTTCCGCAAGCCGCGCCTCTTCCGCCAAGCGGGCCTCTTCCGCCAGGCGAGCTTCTTCGGCGAGCCGCGCCTCTTCCGCGAGGCGAGCTTCTTCGACGAGCCTCTCCTCTTCAGCTAGGCGCTCCGCCTCAAGCCGAGCCTCTTCGGCAAGACGACGCTCCTCTTCGAGACGCGCCTCCTCCGCGAGACGCCGTTCCTCTTCAGCAAGGCGCTCCGCCTCAAGCCGAGCGACCGCTGCGAGACGGGCCTCTTCCGCCAGCCGAGCCTCTTCGGCCACGCGACGCGCTTCTTCGAGCCGCGCTTCTTCCGCCAGCCGAGCCTCTTCAGCCAAGCGAGCTTCTTCGGCGAGCCGCGCTTCTTCCGCGAGCCGCGCCTCTTCCGCCATGCGGGCTTCTTCCGCCACACGGCGCTCTTCTTCGAGCCGAGCCTCCTCCGCGAGCCGAGCCTCCTCGGCAAGCCGCTCCGCCTCGAGCCGAGCCTCCTCGGCAAGCCGCTCCGCCTCGAGCCGAGCCTCCTCCGCCCGCCGCCGCTCCTCTTCGAGCCGCGCCTCCTCCTCCGCTCGCTGCCGAGCCTCTTCCTCCTCCCGTCGAACCCGCTCGCGCGCCTCCCAGTCCTCCACGGAGAGCGCCTGCACCCAGCCCTCGCGCTCCAGCACGAGCAGCAGCGCTTCCTGCTCGGGCGTCAGCGACTCCGGCTCACGAAACTCCGCCAACGTCTCCAGGAACGCCCGCTCCGAAGCATCCGCGAGCCACGGCGCACAGGCCTCGACATCCTCGCACCGGAACACCCGCGCCGCCGCGCCGCCATGAATCGGCCCCTCCAGCGCCGCGCGCACCACCCGCACGCCCGCGATGGGCTGAAACCCCTCCGCCACCACCGTCCCCGGTTCGAACGCGGCCTGCTCCGCCAGCACACTCAACCGCCGGACATGCGCGAGCACCTGCTGCTCCGCCACCACCTCCGGCACCAGGTTGAACGCCTCCAGCGTCTCCTCGTCCGGAGCCCCTGCCCCGCCCCGCGCCCACAGCGTGTCCAGCGCCTCCGCGTCCAGCAGCCCGGACTGGAGCAGTGCCTGCGCCGGGCTCTGGAACCCGAAGCCCAGCTGCGTCCCCACGAGGTCCCCCTCGCGCAGCCACAGCCGGGACTCGCGCCCTCCCGAGGAAAGCGTGAGCCTCCCGGTGGCGCGGGACTTGTGGGCGGAATAGAGCGCTTCGGCGGCCTGCGACGGGGTCATGCGTCGCCGCAGTGTAGTCCCTCTCCACGGCCCCTCAACTTGCCGGGGGTGCTTGCCTGCCCGCTCCGGTGAAACGGACCTGTCGCAGGGCCTCATAGGTCCCGATTCCCACCGACGTGGACAGGTTCAGGCTCCGGCGGTCCTCCAGCATGGGAATGGTGATGGCCGTCCCCGAGCCCCCCTCCATCACCTCCGGCGCCAGCCCGGACACCTCCGAGCCGAACACCAGGTGGTCCCCCTCCGCGAACCGGGCCTCATACAGGGATGTTTCAGCCCGGGCGGAGAAGAGCCACCGCCGGGCGTCCGGGTAGTCCGCCGCATAGGCCGCGTAGGTTGGATACAGGCGGAGAAATACCTTGTCCCAGTAGTCCAGCCCCGCCCGCTTGAGTTGCCGGTCGTCAATGGAGAAGCCCAGGGGCTCCACCAGGATGAGCCGGCAGCCCGTCACGGCGCACAGGCGGGCGACGTTGCCGGTGTTGGGGGGAATCTGGGGAGAAACGAGGACCAGGTGGAGAGGACGCGCCAGGGGCTCGAGCATGGGGTAGAAGGCGCTACATGCGCTGGAAGGTGAACAACGAGACGCGGCAACGGCTGCTGGCGGACCGGGCCGACAAGGCCACCTCGTTCCTCCAACGGTTCAAGGGACTCATGGGGCGCCGCTCGCTGGAGGTGGGCCAGGGGCTCCATATCGTCCCCTGTAACTCCATCCACACTTTCTTCATGCGCATCCCCATTGACGTGCTGTTCCTGGACGCCCAGGGCCGCATCGTCAAGCAGATGCCCGCCTTGCCGCCCTGGCGTGCGACATCCGTGTATTTCCAGTCACGCTCAGTCCTGGAGCTTCCCGCGGGGGTCCTCGCGGCCAGCGGCACCCAGGAAGGCGATGTGCTGAGCTTCGAGCCGGTTCCTTGAGCCCCTGCCCAAGGTGCCCCTGCCTGTCAGGCCGGGATGCACGAGTTTTGACCGATTTCCGAGCGCTTTGTTAACCTTCGGCGCCACGTTTTCTCGCCCCTTTAGAAGAGTTCTCGCGCATGCGCATCGAGGTAGCTGGCAGCACCCACGTTGGGATGAAGCGGAATCACAACGAGGACAACTTCCTGATGCTCCCGGAAGAGTTTCTCTTCTGCGTGGCGGATGGCATGGGCGGCCACTCGTCTGGCGAAATCGCCAGCCGCATCGCGGTGGACGAGCTCGGCGAGTTCTACAAGCTCACGTCCAAGGACCAGGACTGCACCTGGCCCTTCAAGATGGACAAGACGCGCAACTATGACGAGAACCGGCTCGCCACCGGCGTCAAGCTCGCCAACGCGCGCATCTTCGAGAAGGCCTGCTCCGAGTCCAAGTACAAGGGCATGGGCACCACCATCGTCACGGTGCACTTCTCCCAGAGCGCCGTCTACGTGGGCCACGTCGGCGACAGCCGCGTCTACTACTTCCGCGGCGGCGCCCTGAAGCAGGTGACGGAGGACCACTCCCTCCTCAACGACTACCTCAAGGCGAAGAAGCTCTCGCCGGAGGAAATCGAGAACTTCCCCCACAAGAACGTCATCGTCCGCGCGCTGGGCATGAAGGAGAACGTCCAGGTGGATGTCTCCCGCGTGGAGCCGCAGGAGGACGATGTCTTCCTGCTCTGCTCGGACGGCCTGAGCGGCATGGTGACGGACGCGCAGATGCAGGAAATCCTGCAGCGCACGCCGGAGCTGGAGAAGGCCTGCTCGCAGCTCATCGACATGGCCAACGCCGCAGGTGGCAACGACAACGTCACCTGCGTGCTGGCCCGCTACCACGCCGCCTGAGCGGCGGCGCTCAGCGCCCCTTCAGCGGCGCGGCAATCCGGTGCGCGCCCCAGGCGAGCACCTCGGAGAGCGACTCCCCGGAGGACACCTCGGTGTCCTCGAAGACGGTGGCTCGCGAGAGGCGCGCCCCCGAAGCCACCTTCGCGCCCGGCTCCAGCGACACGCCCGGCCCCACGGTGGCTCCGGCGGCCACCGCGCTGCCCCGCCCCAGGTACACCGGGCCCTCCGCCGTGCCGTCCAGGCGGGCCTCCGCTTGCGCCCAGGTGCCACTCGCGCCGCGCGTGGTCCCCGCCAGCGGTGAGTCCGCGCCCAGCCACTCCAGCCGCACGCGCCCGGCGAGCACGTCCTGCACGGTGGCGAGGTAGCGCGACGGCGTGCCCAGGTCGGACCAGTACCCGTCCACCCGCACGCCGCGCACCAGCTGCCCGGCCTCCATGGCACGGACATAGACGCCGCGGTTGATGTCCTCCTCACCTCGCGGCGACATGAAGTCGAAGACGCGCGGCGACATCACGTGCACGCCGGTGAAGTGCCACGGCGACAAGCCTTCACCGCCAGGGCCGTGGCCGGCGATGCGGCGCACGCGCCCTTCCGCGTCCAGCTCCACCGCGGCGTACGTCTCCCCCGCTGGCATGGGCTGCAGCACCAGGGTGGCCAGCGCGCCGGACGCCTGGTGCACGGCCACCACCGGCCGCAGGTCCACCGGGTAGAGGATGTCGCCGTTGAAGACGATGAAGTCGCCGTCCGACAGGAAGTCCCGCAGGCCGCGGATGCCGCCGCCGGTGCCCTGGATGACGGGCTCGTTCACCACGTGCAGCGGCAGCCCCGCGCGAGCGCACTCGGCGCGGGCCACTGCCTCCATGGTGTCCGGCAGGTGGTGGGTGTTGATGCCCACCGCCGTCACGCCCGCGGCCTTCAGCACCGCCAGGTGGTAGCGCAGCAGCGGCTGTCCCAGGAATGGCATCGCCGGCTTGGGCCAGCGTTCGGTGAGCGGGCGCAGGCGCGTGCCCAGGCCCGCGCAGAGGACCATGGCCTTCATCTCAGGCCGCCAGCTCCGGGACGTACTTCGCCACCAGGTCCTGCAGCTTGCGCAGCTCCGGCCGCCGCGCGAAGCCGTCACGCACGTAGCGCAGCGACGCGGGGATGGACACCAGGAAGCCCGGGTTGCCCTTCACCCGGTTGATGAACTCGAAGCGGCCCGCGTCCTTCAGCTTGCGCTGGATGGTGAGCAAATCGAAGAAGGCCTTGAAGGACGCCGCGTCGATGCGCTCGCCGCTCACCTCCTGGAAGGTGGCGATGTAGCGGTCCAGCATCGCGTCCACGAAGTCGCGGTCCAGCTCCACGTAGCTGTCGCGCAAGAGCGCCACCAGGTCGTACTGGCGCGGCCCCTGGAGCGCGTCCTGGAAGT
Source organism: Myxococcus sp. MxC21-1 (assembly GCF_032612255.1). Classification (NCBI taxonomy): domain Bacteria; kingdom Pseudomonadati; phylum Myxococcota; class Myxococcia; order Myxococcales; family Myxococcaceae; genus Myxococcus; species Myxococcus sp. MxC21-1. The sequence goes on along the minus strand of NZ_CP123278.1, from coordinate 2,304,077 downwards.
CGATGACGACCAGCTCGCCCTCCTTCATCATGATGTTGCGGCTCTGGTAGTCGCGGTGCGTGAAGCCACGCGGCGCGGCGGCCAGCTGCCGGGCAATGTCGCGGAAGGTGGCGTCCAGCTCGGCGCGCTCGGCGTCCGTGGGCTTCTTGCCACTCCACGCCTCCAGGCCCCACTCGCGGAAGTGGTGCAGCTCCCAGTCGTAGAGGTCCTCGTCGAAGGCGCGGGTGAAGGCCAGGCAGTCCGGGTCCTCCGCCTTCTCCGCCGCCGCGCGCAGGCGCGCCAGCAGGTCCACGGCGCGGGTGTAGAGCGCCTCGTGGTGCTTGCCGTCCTCCAGCGCGGACTCGAAGGTGATGTCACTCAAATCTTCAATCACCATCATCCCCGCCGGCTCGTCGTAGCGGAGGATGCGCGGCACCCGCACGCCCAGCTTCTCCAGGTAGCGGTGCACGTTGATGAAGGGCAGCTCCTTGGGCGGCTCGCCCTTGGTGGCCTCGTCGCTCTTCTTCGTCGAGTCGGGCGGCATCACCATCACCACCCAGCTCTCGGGCGGCGCGCCAACGCGGTAGTACGAGCGGCTGCTCGCCTCGCCCTTCAGCTTCGTGATGGGGGCGTTGGGAACGGGACGGCCCATGGCCTGTCCCACCTGGTCGCGCAGGGCGGCCTCGAGTTCCATATCGACGGGGTTCTCCGGAGGGGGTTGACGCAAGTCGCACACGAGTATCGGAGGCGCGCCCATCCGGGTCAAAGGCCTGTCCGGGCGGATGGCCGGATGCCCCCCGGGCTGTCGCCAACCCGACGGGCGGCCAGCCATCCTCCCACCTCGTCCGGGTGCGTCGGAACTCCCTGCCCTCCGGGGCGGGTTCAACGCTCTCCAGGGTTGCAAGAGGTCACACGCTGTCGACCGGGCCAGTGCGGCGGCATATAAGACGCGCCGCGAACCCTCATTAACTTATGGAAGCCGCGATGGACATCCACGAGAACATCCTCACCGCCATTGGCAACACGCCGCTGGTCAAGCTCAACAAGCTCGTCGGGCCGAACGACGCGACCGTGCTGGTCAAGTGCGAGTTCATGAACCCGGGCGCGTCCATCAAGGACCGCATGGCGCTCTACATCCTCGAGAAGGCCGAGCAGGAGGGGAAGCTCAAGCCCGGCGGCACCATCGTCGAGAACACGTCCGGCAACACCGGCATGGGCGTGGCGCTGGCCGCGGCGGTCAAGGGCTACAAGTGCATCTTCACCATGCCGGACAAGATGTCCCTGGAGAAGATCAACCGCCTCAAGGCGCTGGGCGCGCAGGTGGTGGTGACGCCGACGAACGTGCCGGCCGAGGACCCGCGCAGCTACTACGAGACGGCCAAGCGCCTGCACCGCGAGACGCCGGGCGCGTTCATGCTCAACCAGTACCACAACCCCGACAACATCGAGGCGCACTACAACACCACCGGTCCTGAGATCTACGAGCAGACCGAGGGCAAGTTCGACTACTTCGTCGCGGGCCTGGGCACCGGCGGCACCATGAGCGGCGCCGGCAAGTTCCTGAAGGAGAAGATTCCCGGCCTCAAGAACGTGGGTGTGGACCCGGAGGGCTCCGTCTACGAGGGCTACTTCAAGACGGGCAAGCTGACCGAGCCGCACGTCTACAAGGTGGAAGGCATCGGCGAGGACATGCTGTGCGGCGCCATGGACTTCACCCACCTGGACGACGTGCGCCAGGTCGATGACCGCCAGTGCTTCATCGCCGCGCGCCGCCTGGCGCGTGAGGAAGGCATCTTCGCCGGCGGCTCCTCGGGCGCGGCGATTCACGTCGCGGTGCAGTTGGCCAAGGAAGTGGGCAAGGGCAAGACGATTGTCGTCGTGCTGCCGGACTCGGGCAGCAGCTACATCAGCAAGTTCCACTCTGACGAGTGGATGCGCGACAACGGCTTCCTGGAGGAGAAGGGCGCCGGCACCATCCGCGACATCCTGGGCGACAAGCGCAAGGACGTGAAGACGGCGCGCCGCGGTGACAAGGTCGACCAGGTGGTCGAGACGATGCGCGGCCACGGCATCAGCCAGATGCCGGTGGTGGGCGACGACGGCCGCACGGTGGGCATGGTGCACGAGTACGACCTGCTCAACGCGCTGGTCGCCGGCAAGGCGAAGTTCTCCGACGCCATCGACAGCATCATCGCGCCGCTGCAGGGCGCGCTGTCGCTCGACACCAGCATCGCCCGCCTGCGCGAAGTCTTCGCTCAGGACAACGTGGCGGTGGTGAAGGACGGCGAGAAGGTCGTCGGCATCGTCACGAAGATCGACCTCATCGACTACCTGCACCGCACGGCGGCGTAGTCTCCGGCGCGCTCGCGCCCGGGAAGCACCGAGGGCCTCCACGTTTCCGCAGCGGAAACGGGAGGCCCTTCGTGTTCATGGACGCCGGCCGAAGAGCACGTTCGCCAGCTCCGTCATCACCACCTCGTCCTTCTGGTTGCGCACCTCCATGCGGAGCTTGATGGCGCCCCGGTCCGGCTTGCTGCGCGACGGCGTGGCGGAGACGACCTCCACCCGCACGTGCAACGTGTCCCCCGGACGCACGGGCTTGAGCCAGCGCAGCTCATCCAAGCCGGGCGAGCCCAGGCTGGACGTCTGCCCCAGGAAGCTGTCCACCAACAGCCGGTGACACAGCGAGGCGGTGTGCCAACCGCTGGCCACCAGCCCACCGAAGATGCTGTCGCGGGCGGCTTCGTCGCTCAGGTGGAAGGGCTGCGGGTCGAATTGCGTCGCGAAGGCGATGATTTCCTCGCGCGACACCACGTGGGGGCCGTGTTCGCTCACGTCCCCGGGCTGGAAGTCCTCGAAGTAGCGCATGGGCGCTACTTCAACGCGACGTGTCCTTGGATTCCAGTTCCTCCGGGTGGAACACGCGCGAAGCGACGCGATCCAACACTTCGGAGTTCCACTTGATGCTGACCTTCATCAGCCGGCGCATCTCCTTGGCGAAGGCGCGCTCGGACGGCATGCGGGTGTACGTCCGGGCCAGGTAGAGGCCCCGGTTCTCCCGCTCGTAGTCCACGGTGCCACCACCGGCATCCGTGCCCTCCCGCTCCTCCGCCTGGAAGCCCTCGATGACGCCGGGCTTGGGCGGCTCGCGGAAGCGGTACACCAAGGCGCTGCACTTCAGCGCCTGGGTGTCCTCCAACCACTCGAAGTACAGCGACGCGCCCCCCGCGGAGAGCCCGCCGAAGCCCTGGGGATTGATGCCCGGGCTGGGCGGCGTGCCCTCTTCATGGAGGAAGCCCTGGACCAATCGCTGGGCAGACTCCCGCGTCAGCGGCGTATCCGCCGGAGCTGCGGGGCCCAGGCCTGAAATCCAGGACCTGAGCAGGCCAGCGAGGCCACTGCGGGGAGCGGTAGCCATGGGTTACTTGTTGAAGTTGCCTTCGCGGGCCTGGTCGAACGGCACGCGGTTCTTGAGGTAGACGTCCTCGAAGCTGTGGCCGTCGAACGGGTTCAGGTGGAACTCGTTGAACTGGTGGACCTTGGAGCCCTTGCCACCGTCCGCGACGGGATTCCACTTGTCCGGGATGGGGCCCAGGCCGAACATGCTGGGGACCGGGTCGCCACGGTTCACGTAGTGCACGTAGTTCGGGCCGTCCGGGTACGTGGCGGCGGCGCCGCCGAACGTCTCCACGTTGATCTTCCCCATCAGCGCCCTGGCGTCCTGCTTGGACATCCCATCTTCGATGCGCAGCCGGTTGTACACGTCGTTCAGCGCGCGGCTGGAGACGAGGCCACCCTGGCTGTGCGCCATCAGGTGCACGTCACGGCCGGCCTTGAGCTCGGTGTAGAGCGCGTCCGCCAGGGTGTCCACGGCGGGGTTGGTACCCTTGTCCAGCTTGTCCTTCACGCACTGGGCCAGGTCCGCGCCCATGCCCTCGGTGGCGTTGTGGATGCCGACGACGCGCGAGCCCGTCGCGTTGGCGATGGCCTGCAGGCTCTCCGACTGGGTCTCCTTCGTCGTCAGGATGCCGTTGACGTAGAGGATGGTCGACTGCGGGTTCGGGTTGTTGGCCGGCGTCACGCCCGGGATGTCCGCCAGCGGGGTGCCCGGCGGGAACGTCGCGCCGTCCGCGCCCAGCAGCTTGCCGTCGTGCACGCGGTCCGGCTGGTTGCCGCCGCCGAAGAACTCCTGCACGCCCCGCGCGGCGCCGCCGACGACGTTGCCCACGCCCCGGGCGGTGCCAGAGACGGCGTTCTCGAAGCCGTCCACGAACTGGCCGACCTTGCGGCCACCGGCAGCCGCGGCGTCCTTCACGTTGTCGACGGCGTTACCCACGGCGTCCTGCGTACGGTCAATGGCCTTCTCGGCACCGGTACGGACCGTGTTGATGAGTTTCCGGCCGCGCTCGATGGGGTTCATGGGGGCTCCAGGCGATTTGGAAGGAGTGGACTGCTGGTGAGGGGATTATCGTCCCAGGGTCCTGGAAGTTGCGATGCCCCTCACTTTGCCGCACTGCGACAAAGGATCAGCGTCCGAAGACGCGGTCCGCCACCCGGTTCAGGACGGTGCTGCTCCACTCGATGCTGGCCTTCATCAACCGCTTCATGTCGTCGTTGAAGATGGGGATCTGCGGCGCCGTGGTGTAGGTGCGGCTGAGGAACAGGGACTTGTTCTCCGGCTCGAAGTCCACGGTGCCGCCGCCGGTGTCGGTGCCCTTCTTCTGCTCGTCCTGGAAGCCCTCCAGGATGCCCGGCTTGGGGGTGTCCCGGAACCGGTGGATGAGGGCGCTGCACTCCAGCGCCTGCTCCTTGTCGTGCCACTCGAAGTAGAGCTGCGCATCGCCCAGGGCGACGCCACCGAAGCCCTGCGGGTTGATGCCGACGCTGTTGGGGCTGCCGTTGGCGGCGAGGAACGCCTGCGCCAGCATCTGCGCTTCTTCTCGGGTCATGGGGGTCGGTCTCCAGGGGCGGGCACTGCCTGAGGGGGCAGCCTAGCAAATCAGCACGCCGCCTCCACATGACAAGGGCCTCCGCGCGCTTCCGGGAAGGCGAGCGCGGGGAGGCCCTGGAGACCGAAGGGGCGCGAGGCCCTGACGGCTACTTCGCGGCGTCGAGCGCCTGGGACAGGTCATCCACCAGGTCCCGCGCGTCCTCGATGCCCACGGACAGGCGGATGAAGCCGTCGGTGATGCCCAGCTGCTCGCGCGTCTCCTTGGGAATGGAGGCGTGGGTCATGATGGCCGGGTGCTCGATGAGGGACTCGACGCCACCGAGCGACTCGGCGCAGGCGAACACCTTCACCGTCTTGAGGAAGGTGCGGGCCGCCTCCAGGCCCCCCTGGATGTCGAAGGTCACCATGCCGCCAAAGCCGGACATCTGCTGCTTCGCCAGCGCGTGCTGCGGGTGCGACTCCAGGCCCGGGTAGGTGACCTTCTTCACCTTCGGGTGGGACGCCAGGAACTGCGCCACCTTCATCGCGTTGGAGGCGTGGCGGTCCATGCGCACGTGCAGCGTCTTCACGCCGCGCAGCACCATGAAGCTGTCGAAGGCGCCGGACACGCCGCCCACCGCGTTCTGGAGGAAGTACATCTTCTCTGCCACGTCCTCACGGCTGGTGCAGACGAAGCCGCCCACCACGTCGCTGTGGCCGTTGATGTACTTGGTGGTGGAGTGCGCCACCACGTCGAAGCCGAGGTCCAGCGGGCGCTGGAAGTACGGCGTCATGAACGTGTTGTCGGCGACGGAGAGGATGTTCCGCTTCTTGGCGACCTCGGCGATGCGCGCCAGGTCGATGAGCTTGAGCATCGGGTTGGTGGGGGACTCCACCCACACCATCTTCGTCTTCGGCGTAATCGCCGCCTCGAAGTTCTCCGGCTTGGACAGGTCCACGAAGGAGAAGTGCAGCCCGGCCCGCCGGAACACCTTGTCGAAGAGGCGGAAGGTGCCGCCGTACACATCGTCCGAGACGACCACGTGGTCGCCCGAATCCAGCATGTGCATCAGCATGTCCGTGCCCGCCAGACCGGAGGCGAAGGCCGCGCCGTACTTCGCCCCCTCGAGCGCGGCCAGACAGTCCTGGAGCGCCTTGCGGGTGGGGTTCTGCGTCCGGCTGTACTCGTAGCCCTTGTGCTCTCCGGGGCCATCCTGGACGTAGGTGGAAGACAGGTAGACGGGCGTCATGATGGCGCCGGTGGTGGGGTCCGGCTCCTGACCGGCGTGAATGGCAAGCGTGTCGAAGCGCATGCCGGGGGAACTAACACAGTCCCTCCCTGCCCGCAGCAGGACCCGCCTATTCGAACTTCCCGTGACGCCCTGCCCCTTGGGCAAAACGCGTGGCGCCGGCAATGGACTCCGACTCCAGGACCTTGACACCGCGGGCGAACTCTTGACGCAGTGCCTCCTCGGTGCCCAGCCCCGCCTGGGTGTAGGCGGAGCGCCGGTCCGCGTTCATGCACGCCTGTGGGAAGGCGGCCACCTCGCGCGCCAGGGCCTCCGCGGCCTCGCGCGACTGCCCCCGGGGCACCACGCGGTTGACCAGCCCCATGGCCATCGCCTCCTGGGCGGAGACAGGCCGGCCCGTGAGGATGAGGTCCAGCGCGCGCGAAAGGCCAATGAGCCGGGGCAGCCGCACCGTCCCCCGTCGATGAGGGGCACGCCCCAGCGGCGGCAGAAGACGCCCAGGACGGCATCCTCCTCGGCCACGCGCAAATCACACCACAGCGCCAGCTCCAAGCCGCCCGCCACGGCATGGCCGCCGATGGACGCGATGACGGGTTTGGACAGCACCATGCGCGAGGGGCCCATGGGGCCATCCCCGTCCAGCTCCAAACGGGGCATCCGGCCCTCGGAGACGGCCTTCAGGTCCGCCCCGGCGCAGAAGGTGCCCCCTTCTCCATGGAGCACGCCCACCCGCGCGTCCGGGTCCGCGTCGAAGCCACGGAAGGCCTCCGCCAGGGCCTGGGCGGTGGCGCCATCCACGGCGTTGCGCACCTCCGGGCGGTCCAGGATGACGGTGGTGACGAGGCCGTTCTTCTCGACGCGCACGCTCATGGCGGCGGAGTCTTCTTCCGTCGCGTCCGGGCCGCAATCCCGCCGCGGTGCTTCCCTACAACATGGGCGCGTGCGCGCCCTCCCCTTCCGACAGGCCGTGGATGATGCGCGCCACCTGGCGCAAGTCGTCCACGAAGGCCTCCAGAGCGGCCTCCTTCGCCCGAGGGTCCGGCGCGCGGAGGATGGAGGACGGGTGCACCGTGGCCACCACCACCCGCGCCCATTCCGACGCCATCGGCTGCCCGCGAGACTGCGTCACCCGGAACGCCTTGCCCAGCAGCGCCTGCGCCGCGGTGGCCCCCAGGCAGACGAGGACGTCCGGGCGGAACACACGAATCTCCGCCTCCAGCCACGGCAGGCAGGCGCGAATCTCCGTCGTGGTCGGCTTCGCGTGGATGCGCCGGGGCCCCTGGCCAGTCCACTTGAAGTGCTTCACCGTATTGGTGACGTACACCTGCGCGCGGTCGATGCCGGCGGCCTCCAGCGCCTCGTCCAGCAGCCGTCCGGAGGGGCCCACGAAGGGCCTGCCGGCCCGGTCCTCCTGGTCTCCCGGCTGCTCCCCCACCAGCATCACCCGGGGACCGGGGCGCGGCTGGCCCTCGGGCTCGCCAAAGACAGTCTGGGTGCCCGTGCGCCACAGCGGGCACGCCTGACACCCCGCAGCCGCCTTTCGGAGCTTGTCGTACGTCGGAGACTCAGGGATGAGGGGGGCCGCGGTGGTCTGGACGGAAGGACGCTTGGGCATGGCTGACACACAAGGTACGCATGGCTCTCACGACGCAACCGGCCCCGAGGGCATGTTCGCCAACCGCCTGCGCAAGGGGGACAAGCGCTTCCGGAAGTGGGCCCGGACACAGGGCCTGACGGCCTTCCGCGTCTACGACAGGGACATCCCCGAGTACCCGTACGCCATCGACGTCTACGGCGACCGCGTCCACGTCGTGGAATACCCCCGGCGGCGCGCCATCGCCTCCGGTGCCGCGGACACGCAGCGGGAGGAAGTCCTGGCCGCGGTGACGCAGGTGCTGGCCGTTCCCTCCGAGCGCATCTTCGTGAAGACGCACACGCCCCAGCCCTGGGGCCGCTCGCAGTACGGCCGGGTGGGCCAGGACAGCGGGCGCATCGTGGTGGAGGAGCAGGGCCTGAAGTTCTGGGTGAACCTGGGCGACTACCTGGACACCGGCCTCTTCATGGACCACCGCAACACCCGCGCGCGCGTGCGGGAGGAAGCCCGGGGCAAGCGCTTCCTCAACCTCTTCGCGTACACCGGGGCCTTCACCGTCTACGCCGCCGCGGGAGGCGCCGCGAGCACGATGACGGTGGACCTGTCCAACACCTACCTGGACTGGGCCGAGGACAACCTGGACCTCAACGGCCTGGCCGACGCGCGGCACACGCTGGTGCGCGCGGATGCCAAGGCCTGGGTGGAGGCCCAGGCCGACGCGCCAGAGCGGTACGACCTGGTGGTGTGCGACCCGCCGTCCTTCTCCACGTCGAAGAAGATGTCGGGCAGCTTCAACGTGCAGCGCGACCACCCGCGCCTGCTGGCCGCCATCCGGGCGCTGCTCGCACCCGGTGGCGTCCTCTACTTCTCCAACAACTTCCTGGGGTTCCAGTTGGAACCGAAGGCCACGCGCGGGATGGAGGTGGAGGAAATCACCCCTCGCTCCATCCCCGAAGACTTCCAGCGCAAGGAGATCCACCGCTGCTGGCGCATGGTGGCGCCCTGACGCTGGCGTCCGTCCCGACTACAGCCAGCAGACGTTGTCGATGCAGCGCTCGCCGGCGGGGCACTCGCAGGTGGCCTGACAGCTGTTGCCGCTGCCCGTGTTGACGGGCTTGCAGACGCCATCCGTGCAGACCTGACCGGACGGGCACTCGCAGTTGGCGCGGCACACCGGGGTGGACGTCCCGGCATCCTGCACCGGAGGAGGCGGCGGCACCTTGCACTGGCCGTTGGAGCAGACCTGGCCCGACGGGCAGTCACAGTTGGCCTGGCAGGACGGGCCCGTGCCCGCGTCCGGGGGCGGAGGCGGCGGGGCCGGCGGACGGCAGTAACCGTTGGTGCAGACGTCACCCGAGGGGCAATCGCAGTTGGCCACGCACGTCTGGCCCGGGTCCGGCTGCGGCGGCTTGCACTGGCCATTGAAGCAGACCTGGCCGGCGGGGCACTCGCAGTTGGCGCGGCACTGGCCCCCGTCCGGAATGGGCATGCAGTAGCCAATCTGGCAGCTGTAGTCGTCCGGGCACTGGGTGGTGGAGTCGCAAGCCGCGCGGCACTGGCCGTCCACGCAGTCCTTCCCGCCGGTGCAGTCCGCCGCGGTGGAACAGGTGTTCGGGTCCACCGGGCGCGGACGGCACAGGCCGCTCACGCAGGTGTCCGTGGCGTCGCACCAGGAATCGTCATAGCAGCCGCGGATGCATTGGTTGTTGATGCAGTAGTTCCCCGTACCGCAATCCATGTTCACCCGGCACAGCTGAGGAGATCCCCCGTCCACGCCCGCATCCGGGCGCGTCCCACCGTCGGAGCCAGCGTCTGGACGCGTCCCCCCGTCCGTCCCCGAATCCGGGCGCGTCCCGCCATCAGAACCTGCGTCCGGGCGCGTCCCGCCGTTCCCAACGCAGTAACGGTCGTCGCACCGCTGGCCCGAACCGCAGTCGGAGTCACGCGAGCAGAACTGCGAGCAGACGCTGTTGATGCAGATCTGGGACCCGGGGCAGTCCAGGGAGGAGGAACACTCGCCCGAGCCAGGTGGAACGGTCCGACAGACGCCGCTGCGGCAGCTCTCACCGGTGCTGCAATCCTTGTCGGAGGAGCAGTAGCAGATGTCGTCGTCGTAGTCGTCGTACCAGTCATCCTCTCCATGGACGATGCAGCCCGGGAGGACGGCGAGGACGGCGAGCAACGGCAGCCACATGAGGCTACGTATGGGGGTGTTCCGCATGAGTGGGGACTCCGAGAACTCAGGGGTACCGGTCCGGCCACCGGGGGTGCTTTCCGGTTTCAGCAGCGATGGACTCCGTAGCGCAGACGGATGATCAAAAAATTTATTTGATCGGCTTTCGTCTTTCCGGAGACCCATGGCCATGGAGGTATGTAGTGGCCTGGACCTTTCAGTCGGTCACCGGGCCGGGCTCGCACCGCGCCGGACCCCGACCACCCCTCGAGGGAGAACCCCTGGTGTTCCTGCGTGGAGCCCGCTCATTCGCGCACGTCACCCACCTCCCCGAGGAGCGAAAGGGACGCGACGTGTCCGGCGTTCCCGCCCAGGACGAGGTGCGGCTCCAGGCACTGGTCCGGCGCATCCAGGAGGGCGACCTGACGGCATTCGAACAGCTCTATGCGCTCACGCAGGCGGATGCCTCCCGCACCTTGTGGCACCTGGTCGGCAACCGCGTGGACGTGGAGGACCTGCTCCAGGAGGCCTATCTCCGGCTGCTGACAGCCGTGAAGAGCTACCGAGGTGAGTCCCGGTTCCGGACCTTCTTCTATCGCGTGTGCTCCAACGTGGCCCTGTCCCACCTGCGCTGGAAGCGGCGCCGACCGGAGGACTCCGTCTGGGAGCTGCCAGAAGCGGCGGCGGAGGGAGACGACCCTGAGCGGGTGGCCTCGCGGCGTCAGGCGGCCCGGCTGGTGGAGCTGGCGCTGGAACGGCTGAAGCCCAAGAAGCGCATCGTCTTCGTGTACTACGAGCTGTGTGGAATGAGTCCGGACGAGATTGCCGACGCCGTGGGCAGCTCACCCAACACCGTCCGCAGCCGCCTCCACCATGCGCGGCTGGAGTTCAACGAAGCCATGCAGCGACTGCTCGGCGCCAACCGTCCCGGAGGCTTCCATGGCGCGACATGAGCACCACTCCCTGTGGGCCCTGGCCGCGGGCGAGTTGGACGCAGATGCGAGCGGACGAGTGGAGGCGCACGTCGCCACCTGCTCCGAATGTGCCCAGGCGCTGGAGCAGGTGCGGCAGTCCCGCGCTGTCCTCCACGAGGGCCGCGGCGCCCTGCCCGCGCCGCGCACGGACGCCATGAGCGAAGGACTTCGCGCGGAAGCGGCTCGGCGCATGGTGCGCAGCGCGCCCAGCGCCCGCTGGCCGTGGGCCGTGGCGCTCGCGGGCGCCTGCGCGGCAATGCTGGCGTTCTGGATGGTTCGCGCTCCCCGGGCAATGGACGAGAGCGGAGCGCACGTGGCTCGGGGGATGCACCCTCTGCTCCTGCGTCGGGTGCCTCCGTTCCGTCGAACGGAGATGACGCGGTTCCCACGGTGCCGCCGGGTCCGGAGACCGCCGCTCACGCCGCGGCCGGCAGCGAGCCGTCTGCCCCCACGAATGCAGCGGAGAAGCTCGACGCCACCACGGAGACAGAACGGGTCGCCGTCGCGGGTGCCATCCTGCGCGAGGCGGGAGGCACGGAGCGCGCGCTCAAGCCGGCATGCGGCTGCGTTCAGGCGTGGCGGTGCGGACGCCCGCGCGCTCCAGTGCGTTGCTTCGGCTGCCGGATGAGAGCCGCGTTCGGCTGTCGGCGGGCTCGGAGGTGGAGCTGTCCCGCGCGGAGTCGCGCGATGTGCACCTCACCGTGAACAAGGGACGCCTGTCCGTCGAGGCCTCGCACACGGCGCGCCAAGGATTCATGGTGGAGGTGGCGGGCCTGCGCGTCTCCGTGGTGGGCACGGTCTTCACGGTGGAGCGCACGAAGGACGGCGCCGCCGTGGCCGTCGCGGAAGGGCAGGTCCGCGTCGAGGCAGAGGGTCAGCCGCCGCGGCTGGTCGGTCCTGGCGAGCGGGTGGAACTGCACGCGGCGAAGCACACGCTGAACCCGCGGAAGATGTCGAAGCCGGACCTGCGGGCCATCGCGGAGCTCCGGGCCCCGGTGGACGAAGTCCCCGTGAGTCCGCCCCGCCCCATCAGCGCTCGGCCCGCCCTCATGACGCCGGACGCGGTGGCGGCGGTGGCACCCACGCCGCAGGAGCCCATCGGTGAAGCCCCGGCGCCCGAGCCCGCGCCGCCACCGGCGAATGCCCTGGCCCCCGTGGCCGCCGCGGGAAGCACCCCGACCGCACCCCGGCCCCCGTGGACCCGAACCACGAGTTCGCGCCCTACCCCGTGCCGTCGGTGAACGTCACCAAGCCGCCCGCGCCGGAGCCCCAGCCGCCTCCGGAGGCCGTGGCGAAGCAAACACCGAAGCAACGCGAGCCGTTGATTCCCATGGCGCTGATGTCCAAGGACGCCGACGAGCGATTCCTGGGCTACGCCCGGCTCAAGGTGAACTCGCGCAAGTGCGAGAGCTTCCTGGTAGGCCTGGACGAGATTGCCCAGCGCAGCCCAAGGGCGTCCCACCGCGAGCAGGCGCGCTACCTGCGCGCGCGGTGCTTCGAGGAGAAGCTCGAATCGCACCGGGCCAAGGACGAATACCGCCAGTACCTCAACGACTTCCCGCGAGGGCGCTACGCCAAGGAGGCCAGGACGGGACTGCTGCCCTGAGGCGGGCGGGAGACGACGGCCCCATGTGCCCGCCCGCGACGCACGGCGCGGACGGGAACGGGCCTCGGACTCAGCTGCCCGTGCGAGGCAGCTTCTGAGGCGGCTCGGTGGCGTTACCTCGAGCCACCAGCTCGCGCACCACGGACTCCAGCGCGCGGATGCGCCGGCCCGCGCGGCCCGGGGCCCACTGCGGCAACTCCGGCCCCTGCAACAGCGTCATCGCCTGCTCCACGCCGCCCGCCTTGCCCTTCAGCGCGCGCGCGGTGGCCAGGCGCACGCTGCTCGCCGGACGCCGGGTGATGCCGCCCGCCCACAGCAGGTCCAGCGCGAACGTGGTCCACACCGCCAGCTCGTCATCGGGACGGAGGAAGGCCTCGAAGCGCTTCATCGCCTCGGCCCGGGGCTCGCCCGCGCGGAGGATGTCCTCCGACAACTCCACGTGCAGCGGCGTGCTGTAGGCCAGGGGCTGCTCCGGCGCGATGATGGCCTCGAAGCGCTCGCCCGTGGCCGGACGGCACGCCACCGCGTGCACCAGCTCGGTGGGAATCTCCTCGCCGCCCGCGGGGTGCGCGTTCGCCTCGCCGTAGAAGACGACGAGCTTCTCGAAGCGCTCCGCCAGCGAGCGCAGCTCCAGCGGTGGACGCCACGGCCCGAAGTAGATGCGGCGCCGATTGGGTGAGGTGCGCGTGGATTGCCGCTCCAACTGCGTATCCACCATGTACTCGAAGGCCCGCAGCATCGTGTCGAAGCGCGCGGGGTCCCCTTCCAGGATGCCCAGCATCTCCACCACCGCCTCGATGGTGGACACGCAGTGGTCCGCGGGCTCCGCGCGGATGCGGTAGTTGCTGGGCCGGCGCGGCACGAAGCCGATGCGCGGCAGCCCGGCCAGCACCGGGTTGCGCGACACGACCTTCTTCGCCTGTGGCCAGGTGCCGTCCACGACGATGAGCGTCTTGGGAGGATTCAGCCGCGCCTCCTCCACCGTGATGGCGTCCTCGCCCGGGAAGAGCACCGCGACGGAGTCCCGCTGCGCGGCCAGCTCCTCGATTCGCCGGTGGCCGGTGAAGTCCACGCCCTCATGCAGCTCGGAGTTGCTCAGCGACAGGTGCGCCATGCGCGCGGTGCCAATGGCCACGCGGCTCTCGCGCGGGTGCTGGAGGAACACGACGCGCGTGCGAGTCTCCAGCCGGGGCGGCAGTTGCGCGCAATAACACGCGCTCTCGGGACGGCGGCAACGCAGGCAGAGGTTACGCACGGCCATCGCCTTTACGGCACGCTCCGAGCAGGGGCAAGTCCCACCACGGGAGGGCCGGGCAGGCTGGGTGCCCGGGGGCCGGCTTCCCCAGGGCAACGGCGGCCGGGCACCGCCCCCTGGGCCGAAGATTCCCCAAGCCTCCAGGCGACGGAGTACAGAGGTCCCGTGAACCTGCTGCTCCTCCTGGACGAAGACTTCCTGCCCGACGGCACCGCGCGCCTCACCGGACGGCGGGCCCAGCACGCCCGCGAGGTGCTGCGCGCCGAGCCCGGCGAGTCCCTCCGCGTAGGACACCTGGGCGGCCTCACCGGCACCGGCGAGGTGCTGGAGAACAGCGCTGGCGTGCTGCACCTGCGCATCACCCTCACCGAGCCTCCGCCCCCGCGCGCGGGCATCGACCTGCTGCTGGCCATCCCCCGCCCCAAGGCGCTGAAGAAGGTGCTGCCCGCGGTGGCCTCGCTGGGCGTGGACCGCATCGTCCTGCTCAACGCGGCGCGCGTGGAGAAGAGCTACTTCGACTCCAAGGTGCTGGACCCCGCCTTCGTCCACGAGCTGCTCATCCAGGGACTGGAGCAGGCCCGGGACACGCGCCTCCCAGAAGTGCTGGTCCGAGAGCGCTTCCGTCCCTTCGTCGAAGACGAGCTCGACGCCTTCTTCGGCCCCCAGACGCTCCGCCTGCTCCCCCACCCGCCCGCGAGGCAGTCGCTCCGAGCGCTGGGCGTGGGTCTGGCCCAACGCGTCGTACTGGCCATTGGACCGGACGGCGGCTGGGTGCCCTTCGAGGCCGACCTCCTGGGAGCCCATGGTTTCCACCCGTTTTCGTTGGGGCCCCGCATTCTTCGCGTGGAAACGGCCGTGCCCGTCCTCCTGGGGCAGGTGGCGCTTCTTCGGGAGGACATTGCGGCACCGCCCGCGACAACTCTGACTTGAAGGCGCGCCGGGGTCGGGTGAAGAGTTGTCCATGGCCACGACCCGTTCTTCCGCCGCCGCTCAGCCCGCCCTGGGCGAGCAACAGCCGATTGTCACCTCCGAGGAGCAGGCCCCCGCGGCAGCGCCCGCGAAGCCCGCCACGCACGACACGGTGCCGCCGCCGGCCCTGCTCGACTTCATGATGAAGTCGTGGAAGCCGCGCTCAAAGAAGCTGCCTCCGAAAATCAAGCAGGCGGAGGCCTTCAAGGCCCGCCGCCGGGCGCTCTCCAAGCTGTTCCCCGGCGAGACGCTCATCATTCCCACCGGCCACGAGAAGGTGCGCGCCAACGACACCAACTTCCGTTTCCGGCCGGGCAGCGACTTCTACTACCTCACCGGCAACCTGGAGCCGGACTGCGTCCTCGTCCTCCAGCCCAAGGAGAAGGGGGGCCACACCGACGTGCTCTTCGTGGAGCCGAACCCGGGCCGCACCGACGCCACGTTCTTCACCGACCGCGTGAAGGGGGAGCTGTGGGAAGGCCCCCGCCTGGGCGTGAAGGAGAGCCAGGCCCGCTACGGCGTGGACCAGGCCCGGGGCCTCAACGAGCTGCCGGACTTCCTCTCCGGCCTCAGCGGCGCGGCGAGCCGTCCCACGCGCTTGCTGCGCGGCCTGTCGCCCAAGGTGGACGGCGCCGTGCCGGAGCCGGCTGAGAAGGACAAGGACAAGGGGCTGGCCCAGGCGCTGTCGGAGATGCGGCTGCTCAAGGACGCGCAGGAGCTGCGTGAACTCCAGACGTCCATCGACTCCACGCACCGCGGCTTCGAGGACGTCATCCGCGGCCTGAAGACGGCGAAGACGGAGCGCTACGTGGAGGGCATCTTCAACCTCCGCGCCCGCGTGGAAGGCAACGACGTGGGCTACCGCACCATCGCCGCCTCCGGCGCCCACGCGTGCATCCTGCACTGGCACCACAATGACGGGCCGCTCGTTCCCGGCGACCTGCTGCTGCTGGACGCGGGCGTGGAGGGCCAGACGCTCTACACCGCGGACATCACCCGCACCCTGCCCATCTCCGGGAAGTTCTCCAAGGAGCAGCGCGAAATCTACGAGCTGGTGCTGGAGGCGCAGGACGCGGCCTTCGCCGAGGTGAAGCCGGGCAACGACTTCATGGAGCCCAACCGCGCGGCCATGCGCGTGCTCGCGGAGGGCCTGGAGGCCCTGGGCATCCTCGAGGACGCCGAGGTGGCGCTCAAGGACGAGCACCAGTTCTACAAGCGCTACTCGCTCCACAACGTCAGCCACATGCTGGGCCTGGACGTGCACGACTGCGCCCAGGCGCGGCAGGAGACCTACAAGTACGGGAAGCTCCAGGCCGGCATGGTGCTGACGGTGGAGCCCGGCCTCTACTTCCAGATGGACGACCTCACCGTGCCCAAGCGCTACCGGGGCATCGGCGTGCGCATCGAGGACGACGTCGTCGTCACCGCGCGCGGCTGCAAGGTCCTCTCCGCCGACATCCCTCGCAAGGCGAAGGACGTGGAGGCGTGGATGAAGTCCCTCTGGGCGGCGGACAAGGCCGCCCGGAAGGGCAAGAAGAAGTAGACGCGCTACTTCGGTTTCGTCGCCGCGGCCGCGGTCCGCTCCTGCCACTCCGACAGCGCCAGGGGCTTCACGTCCTTGAGCGTGGACACGGCGACGTCGAAGACGCGGGGTCCGGGGTTCGCATCCGGCCCGGCGGTGAAGTTGAGACGGTGGATTTCGTGCCCGTCCTCCGTCTCCAGCACCACGCGCCACTTGCCGGGCTTCAGGTTGGACGTCGTCGCGTAGAAACGGTAGCCGCCGTCCGTGCCGTTGCTGCTGACGGTGGCCATGAAGCCGTTGCCGTACGTCGTCCAGCCCTTCTGCGGGTCGTCGAAGTACCAGCGCACGCGGACCTTGTACGACTGGAAGTGCTTCGGCGCGAAGATGCGGAAGAAGTAGTAGGGCTTGTCCCCCGGCTGCATCAGGAAGTCCGGCCCGCCCCAGGTCCACGGCTTGTACCAGGCGCCGGAGTCCACCGAGGACAGGTGGTAGATGCCCGGGCTCACCCGCTCCACCTGGTGGTAGATGCCCGCGAACTGCACGGCCACCGGCAGCGGCGGAATCACGCCCACCAGGTACAGCCCCAGCAGCGCGGCCTGCACGCCGAAGCCGGGGATGGCCACGTTTCGCAGCAGGTACCGGTTGTCCGGCCGCCAGCGCCGGATGAGGCGCATCACCCCGAAGATGCTCGCGCAGCCCATGGCGACGGCCAGTAGGAAGACCCAGAAGCCCATGCGCCCCAGCACCACCGGGAGCAGGCAGACGAAGTACATCGTCACGCACAGGCTGAGCAGCACCATGCGCATGATGGGCCCCAGCCTGCGGAACAGGGGCAGCTCGTTGGCCGCCAGCAGGGCGAAGAGGCCCACCACGAACAGGTAGGGCAGCGCGCCCGACGTGCTCTTGAAGAGCAGCAGCATGAACGCGCTGAGCAGGCTTCCGAAGAGGAAGTGGATGCCGTCCTCGCGCCAGCGCCAGACCTTCTGCAGGAACTTCGGCGGCTCGACGCCGTCCGGGTAGCGCTGCTCCAGCAGCAGCAGTCCCGTGAGGACCAGCAGGTAGCCGAAGTTCTGCGCCAGCGTCAGCGTGTCATCGATGCGGCTGATGGTGAGGACGTCGTAGATGAAGCCGGCGAAGAAGAAGACGGCCATCTCCCACTTCTCGTGGCGGGCGCGGAACTGCTGCACCTTGTCCATGAGGGTGGGCGTCTTCGCCGTGTCGACCAGGTCGTCCGGGTCCACCACCACGCCCGGCGCCTGGGCCGGCAACACGGTGTCCGTCAGGGCGACGGCTGTGTGGTTCTCTGCGACGGGGACGTTCGCCTCGACGGCGGGGCCCGCGCTGGGCACCTCGGCGGAGGCTTCGTCCGGATTCTCGGGGGCATTGTGACGGGTAGCGGTGACCACAGAGGTTCCTCGGGGCGGCGGCCTTCCATCCTAGCCGCAGCGAGGGGAATCGGTCTCCCCTCGCCCGTCACTCCCCGAGGCCCCGTCCTCCGCTAGGCCGGGCTCTTGCCCGCGACCAGGTCGGCCAGCTCACCGCGCTCGGCCAGCTCCATCAGGATGTCGGAGCCGCCGACGAACTGCCCGTTGATGAAAATCTGGGGGATGGTGGGCCAGTTGGTGAAGTCCTTGATGCCCTGGCGAATCTCCGGATCCGCGAGCACGTCCACCGTGTGGACCTGCCCCAGGGGCTGCAGCAGCTGCAGCGCCCGCGCGGAGAAGCCGCACTGGGGGAAGAGGGCGTTGCCCTTCATGAAGAGCACAATCTTGTGCGACCGGGTCTCCTGCTCCAACCGGGCCTTGAGTTCAGGCGTCATGGGTACCGCTCCTTCTAGCGAGTCCCGAGCTTCTTCCACTGCTCGGGAGAATAGGTCTTTAGCGCGAGCGCATGCAGCTCGCCGCTCTTCAGCCACTGCTGGAGAGGCGCGTACACGAGCTGGTGCTGCTGCACCATGGCTTTCCCAGCGAAGTCGGGGCTCACCACCCGGGCCTCGTAGTGGTCTCCCGTCCCGGTGTAGTCCCGCACCTCCACCTCGGAGCCCGGCAGGGCCTCCAGGATGCGGGCCCGGATGAATTCGGCGTCGAGCATCAGTTCATTCCCCTTCCCATCACCAGCATGGCGGGGTCCACCCCCATGCCACGCAGCGTCGTATCCCACAATTTCGACGGCTCGTGGCCAAGCACCGCCTCCGCGGTGGCCTCGGTGAAGAGCCAGGAGCCGGCGGCAATCTCGCTCTCCAGTTGGCGCGGCCCCCAGCCCGCATACCCCAGGCAGAAGCGCAGGCGCGGGTTCGGATTGGTCAGGAGCGGGCCCAGCGCGTCCAGCGTCACGCTCAGGAACAGGCCGGGCAGCACCGAGTGCTTCTCCCGCTGCTCCGTGTCGTCGTGGAGGACGAAGCCCCGTTGGGGCTCCACCGGGCCGCCCAGGTAGACGGAATGTTCCTTCCGTCCAGCGGAGATGCCCAGGTTCTGCCCGCGCGCCAGTTCACCGAGCGTCAGGGGGGCCCCCCGGTTGATGACGAGCCCCATGGAGCCCGTCTCCGAGTGCTCCAGCATCAAGACGACCGAGCGGTAGAAATTCGGATCGCCGAGCTGGGGCATGGCCAGCAGCAAGCCGGGAGCGAGGTTCTTCACCCCAGGAGCATCAACCGTTCACGCGGATGGCGCAACCGGAACCCGCCCCGGCGCCCCGGGCCAGAGGGGGCATCAGTGCCAGCTCGTGTGCCTGGACTGGAGGGCCTCGGCCAGCCGCTGGGGATCCAGGGGTTTGCCGATGAAGAGGTCCGCGCCCAGGCCCTTGCACTTGCGCGCCATGGCCGCGTCACTCAGGGCGCTGACGCCAATGAGGACGGACTGGGGGAAGCGCTCGCGCAGCCGCGACATCAGCGTGGCGCCGCTGCGACCGGGCAGGAAGACGTCGACGATGGCGGCGTCCATGCGCTTGTTGCGCACGGCGAATTCAGCCTCCTCGGCGCTGCCCACGGGCAGGGGCTCGTAGCCCCAGCCCGCCAGCATCTCCACGAGGATTTCGCGGTGGGAGGGATCATCCTCGACGACGAGCACCGCGGCGCGCGCGGGCTCCAGCTTGAGCAAGTCCGTGCGCTCCTCGCGCTCGCGGGTGTCGAGTTCGGTGAAGGTGGCAAGCTCTTCGCTAGGCGTCAGGGACATGGAGGCACCAATGTGGGCAAAAGGTTTCCGTGTGTGGACAACGCCTCCCCCAACGTTGGGAATTCCACGTCGCACCGGGGCGGGTGCCCCAGCTCCAGCGCTCGTCAGGTCACCCTGCGGGGGGGCCCGGAGAGCGCCTGGGAGGCGAGCGAGGCACCGAGCACCAGCAGCACGAGCAGCGCCCAGGCGGGCAGCACCACCCGGCCGCCGCCCTCGTAGATGAGGGCCGCGTAGCTGGTGCCCAGGTAGCGGCCCAGGGACATGGGCTCCATCCGGGCGATGCCGAAGAAGCTCACGGTGGACTCGGTGAGGATGGCGGCGGGGAGCCGCGACAGGAACACCGCGAGCGCGAAGGGCCGAAGCGCGGGCCACAGGTGGACGCGCAGCAGGTGCAGGCCGCCTCCGCCGAGCGCCCGGGACGCGGCCACGTACTCCTGGGATTCGAGCGTCGCCAGGCGGTTGCGGAACATGCGCGCGGGCCCCGCCCAGCCCACCAGGGCCAGCGAGACGACCATCAGGCCGAAGGGGCCCAGGCCGCCACCCGCTCCCGCGTCGGAGAGCGACTGCCCCGCGAGTTGGAGCACCATCACCACCAGCACGTCCGGCAAGGCGAAGACGGCGTCCACGGCGCGCAGCAGCGTCTGCTCCACCGCGCCGCCGGACAGCCGCGCCACGGCGGCCACGGCGAGTCCGATGAACGTGGAGAGCGCGCCCGCGGCGAGCCCCACTGCGAGGGAGACCCAGAGCCCGCCAAAGGCGAGTTCGCAGACGGTGCGGTCCGGGCGCGTGGGGTCCATGCCCAGCGGACAGGTGCTGGCCAGGGCTTCCGGGAAGAGCCGCCCCGCCACGAGGCTGAGCAGGCCCAGTCCCACGAGGAGCACCAGGCCGACGCGGGCGCGCACGGGAACGCGGCTCATGCCGAGGCCTCCCGGGCGCGCGGGTCCACGGCGTAGCGCAGCACCTCCACCGCGAGGCTCACGATGACGAGCAGGGTCGCGAAGGTGGTGGTGGCGACGACGACGACGGCCACCTGCTTGTTGAGCACGGCGAGGACGTAGAGCTGGCCAAAGTACGGCAGGCCCAGGACGCGCTCCGCGGCGAAGGAACCGGCGAGCAGCGACGTGGCCACTGGCCCCACGGCGTCCAGCATCGCGGGCCACACGTTGGGCAGGACGTGACGGCGCAGCACGGCGGCGCGCGACAGGCCCTTGCCCAGCGCGGTGCGCACGTAGTCGCGCGACAACTCCGCCTCCAGCGAGTCGCCCACGAGCGTGCCCAGGAAGATGCCGGGCCAGATGGACGTCACCAGCGCCGCGCACAGCTCCGGCAGCAGGTGTCCACGCTCCACCACGCCGGGCGCGAGCAGCAGCGCGGGGATGAAGACGGGCGTGCCGAACGCCACGGCGGGCACCACGTCACCGAGCGCGGCCCACCGGCCTTTCCGCCACCGGGTCCGAAGCAAGGCAAAGCCCAGGGCCCACGTCAGCGCGAGTGGCAGCGCCATCAAGCCCACGCCTACGCTGCCAGACAGCTTCGTCAGCAGCTCATCGCCGGTGATGCCCTGGGCGCTCGTGCCCAGACGCTCGCCGCGAAAGAGCTTCTCCCACGGGCGCAGGAAGCCCAGCGGCTCGCCGATGCCCAAGTCCCTCCGGTACGAGGCCGCGAGATCACGCGACACCTGCCGCTTCGCGTCCGTCTCCGTGGTCAGCGGAAGCGAGGCCATGAGGAAGTACGACGCCACGGCCACGACAGGCACCAGGACGACCTGACGCAACAGGCGTTGGGCGATGGCCCTCACGGCGCGCCTCTTGAGCGCAGGACGACGCCACGAGCCACGCGCGAAGCACGCAGGTGCCCCAAAGCGCCATGAATACCGCTGACGCTCACGGCGACTCCTCCGCCCGGGGCGCATCCGACGCCGCCCCCAAGCGAAGCGCGCGCAGCGCCAGGAAGTTGAAGGGGTCCACGTCCAGCCCGCGAAGCCGCGAGCGCGCACGGTAATAACGGTCCGGGTGGTACAGGGGCGCAATCACGGCCTGTTCCCCCACGAGCACCTCCTGCGCCTGGACATATGACGCTTGGGCAGTCGCCTCATCCGGCGCGCTGTCCCCCGCCTCCAGCAGCCGCTCGAAGCGCGCCAGGGGCTCGCCGCCCGCCTGCGTCTCCCACCCCGTCTGATGATTGCCCTCACGCTCGAACAGCGTGAAGAACGTATTCGGGTGCGCGTAATCCGCCCCCAGGCGCCTCAGGTACAAGTCGTACGTGCGAGGCCCCTGCGCGGAGCGCCGGGCAATCTCCGCCGAGAAATCCGAGCGCGCCTCCAGCACCACCCGCACACCCACGCGCGCGAGCTGCGCGGCCACCCGCTCCGCGATGGCCACCTCGGGAACGAATCCATCCCCCGACCGGTAGACGAGCCGCAACGGCCGCTCTAGCCCCGCCACCCCCGCCAGCTCCGCCCGAGCCTGCTCCGGCGCGTAGCGCGGCAGCCGCGCGGCCTGCTCCGTCGTCGCGGCCCCCGGCAGCTCCGGCGGCAGCAACACATGAGACGGCCGCGCCGCGGGCAGCAGCCCCGCCAGCAGCGCCTCGCGGTCCAGCGCCCGGGACAGCGCGCGCCGCACCTCGGGCCTGTCCAGCGGCGCCTTTTCCGTGTTGAAGGCCAGGAAGTACGTGGACAGCAACGGCTCGCGGCGCAAGTCGTCCGGCCGGTGGATGCGCAGCGCCGCGGCGCTGTCCACGAAGACGAAGTCCACCCGCTCCCGCTCGTACAGCGCCGGGCCGATTTCCGACTTCATCAACGTGATGACCGGAACGGGCGTCTCCCCTTCTGCCATCGGCGGCGGAAAGGCCGACGCCGGGTTGTGGACCAGCCGCACCCGCTCCCCGCGCGGTCCCACCGCTCGACGCGGTAGGGCCCCAGCGCCAGGGGACGGCCATCGCGCGGACGGTCGAAGTAGTCCCGAACCTCCTCGTCCGACTTCCTCCAGGTCCGCCGAGGGCGCCGGATAGAACAGGTACACATTGGCCACGCGCGCCAGGAAGTAGCTGCGCGGCCGAGCCAACGTCACCCGAAGCGTGTGCGAGTCCACGGCCTCCACGCCCACGCGCTCCAACGCTGCGCGAACCTCGGCCTCCGGCGCGCCTCGCTCCTGGAGCGCCAGCGCCTCGGAAGCCCCTTCCAGGTCCGCCATCTCCCCACGCTCGCGGCCCCGCAGCGCGCGCCGCCAGCCCACGACGAAGTCACGCGCCACCAGCGGAGCGCCATTCGACCAGCGAACGTCCCGCCGCAGGTGGAACGTATAGACGTCCCGCCCCTGCCCGTCCGTGACGCGCTCCCACCGCTCGGCCAGCCCCGGCTCCACGCCGTGGTCCGGCCCCAGCTGCGTGAGCCCGCGCTGGGTGGCCAGCATCACCGGGTAGTTCGCCCAGCTGTCCGGGTCCGAGTGGCTCCAATCCAGCGTGGTGGGCATGGCCGGCACCACCACCTTCACGCCGGGCTCCGGCTGGAAGCCGCACGGTCCACACGACGCGGCCCACACGGCCAGCAGGTACCACCACCACCGGAGTCGAGCGCGCGGAGCCACCAAGGCCCCTTCTACCCCGAAGGTCCAGGCGCCAGAAAAGGAGAAGCCAGGAACCCGGTGACCTTGGTCGTCCGGCGTCCTGGCTTCCCGTCAGCTCGGCCCGGCAGGCGCGGCGGCCCGCCGGGTGCTGTCTGTCTTACGCTAGGCCGGGGCCACGGCCGGCGAGGCCGGCAGCTCCGTGGTGCCACCCAGCTTGCCGGCGTCCGTCGTCGCCGGCTTGCGGCCGAACTCCTCCGGCTTCTCCAGCACCAGCGCCTCGCGCAGCACGTCGTCCACGAACTCCACCGGGACGATGCGCAGCTGCTTGCGAATCTTGAGCGGGATGTCCTTCAGGTCCTTCTTGTTGGCCTTCGGGATGAGGACCGTCTTGATGCCCGCCCGGTGCGCGGCCAGCGTCTTCTCCTTCAGGCCGCCAATGGGGAGCACCCGTCCGCGCAGGGTGATTTCACCCGTCATCGCCACGTCGCGGCGGATGAGCACGCGGGTGAGCGCGCTCACCAGTGCGGTGCAGATGGTGACGCCGGCGGACGGACCGTCCTTCGGAATCGCGCCCTCCGGCAAGTGGACGTGGATGTCGTAGTTCTCGAACACCTTGCGGTCGATGCCGAAGCGCTCGGCGCGGCTGCGCACGTAGGACATGGCCGCCTGCGCGGACTCCTGCATCACCTCGCCCAGCTTGCCGGTGATGATGAGCTTGCCCTTGCCCGGCATCACCGTGGCCTCGGTGGTGAGGATTTCGCCACCCAGCTCCGTCCAGGCGAGGCCCGTGACGATGCCCACCTGGTCCTCGCGCTCCGCCACGCCGTAGCGGTAGCGAGGCGTGCCCAGGAACTTCATGGCCATCTTCCGGTCCACCTCGATGTCCCGCTTGCCGTTCTTCAGCACGTCGCGGGCAATCTTGCGGAACACGCCACCAATCTCACGCTCGAGCGAACGCACGCCCGACTCACGCGTGTAGCGGTGGATGATGGTCCGCAGCGCCGGGTCGCTGATGTCCACCTTGAGGTCCGCCAGCCCGTTGGCCTCCTGCTCCTTCGGGATGAGGTAGCGCCGGGCGATGGAGAGCTTCTCCGGCTCGGTGTACCCCGCGATGCGAATCACCTCCATGCGGTCCTGCAGCGGACCGGGGATGTTGTGCATCGTGTTCGCGGTGCAGATGAACATCACCTTGGACAGGTCGTAATCGAGGTCCAGGTAGTGGTCGTTGAAGTTGTGGTTCTGCTCGGGGTCCAGCACCTCCAGCAGCGCCGCGCTCGGGTCGCCACGGAAGTCCGTGGACATCTTGTCGATTTCGTCGAGCAGGAAGACGGGGTTGTTGCTGCCCGCCTTCTTCAGCGACTGGATGAGCTTGCCCGGCATCGCGCCGATGTACGTGCGCCGGTGGCCGCGAATCTCCGCCTCGTCCCGCACGCCGCCCAGCGACAGGCGCACGAACTTGCGGCCGGTGGCCCGGGCGATGGAGCGCGCCAGCGACGTCTTGCCGACGCCCGGAGGACCGACGAAGCACAGCACGGGGCCCTTGAGCTTCTTCACCAGCTGCTGCACGGCCAGGTACTCGAGGATGCGCTCCTTCGGCTTCTTCAAGCCGTAGTGGTCCTCGTTGAGCACCGTCTCCGCCTCGGTGACGTCCAGACGGTCCTGCGTCTCGTCGTACCAGGGGAGGCTGATGATCCAGTCGATGTAGTTGCGGACGACGGTGGCCTCGGCGCTCATCGGGCTCATCATCCGGAGCTTCTTCAGCTCCTTCTTGACCTTGAGCGTGGCCTCCTTGCTCATCCGCTTGTTCTTCAGCTTCTCTTCAATCTCCTGAATCTCGTTCTTGAACTCGTCGCGCTCACCCAGCTCCTTCTGAATGGCCTGCATCTGCTCATTCAGGTAGTACTCCTTCTGGGTCTTCTCCATCTGCTTCTTGACGCGCGTGCGGATCTTCTTCTCCACCTGGAGAATCTCGATCTCGCCCTGCATCAGCTCGTAGAGCTTCTCCAGGCGCTTGGCCGGGGACTCCGTCTCGAGCAGGGCCTGCTTGTCGTTCAGCTTCAGGGAGAGGTGCGCGACGATGGTGTCGGCCAGCCGCGCCGGGTCGTCGATGCTGGCCACCTGCATCAGCATCTCAGGCGGGATGCGCTTGTTGAGCTTGACGAAGGCCTCGAAGACGGAGTGGACGCTGCGAACGAGCGCCTCCAGCTCCACCGTCTTCTCCGTCTGCTCCTCCACCTCCTCCACCTCGACCATGAAGAAGGCGTCGTTGGGGTGGAACTTCTTCACCTTGGCGCGGCGCACGCCTTCCACCAGCACCTTCACCGTGCCGTCGGGCAGCGGGAGGAGCTGGATGACGTGGCCCAGCGTACCGAAGTGAAAGATGTCGTCGGGGGTAGGGTCGTTCGTCTTGGCCTTCTTCTGCGCAGCCAGCAGGATGACGGCCTTGTCGTCCGGCCCCTTGTGCGCCATCGCGTCCTTCAACGCCGCGATGGACTTCTCCCGGCCGACGAACAACGGCACCACCATGTGCGGGAACACGATGATGTCCCGAAGGGGCAAGAGCGGGACCGTCAAACCCCGCTTCTGGGCTTCCTTCTTGTCGTCACGTCCGAAGAACATGTATCCGCCACCTGCGGGCCCTCGGAGTTGCAGGCCCCTAGAAGAGTTGCCCGTCTGCTCGCTCGCCGAGCATTCGTACGGGATGCAGCAGTTCTATAACACGGCGTTTCGCGGCGCCGTTCCCCGGCTCAAGATTGGGGAACGGCGTCTTGCCATCAAGGGAACACCCGAGGCTCCCTCGGGCGTCCGCTTGGGGTGTCAGCGGCCCTGCGCCGCCACCCCACCCTGTGCCCCCTGGACCTCCAGGGCGTGGAACAGGAACGAGTACAGGTCCACGCTGGACTCAATGGCCTTGGCCACCTGATCCGCGCCACCGTGGCCCGCGTTGGCCTCGATGCGCAGCAGCGCCGTCGCCGGGTTTCCGGGCGAGTTCTGCACCGCCGCCACGAACTTGCGGGCGTGCATGGGGTCCACCCGGTCGTCGTGGTCCGCCGCCATCATCAGCAGCGCCGGGTAGCGCACGCCCGGCCGCACATGGTGGTAGGGCGAGTAGGCGTGCAGCGTCTTGAAGTCCTCGGGCTTCTCCGCCGTGCCGTACTCCGGAATCCAGGTCCGGCCGCTGCCGAAGAGGTGGTAGCGCACCATGTCCAGCAGGGGCACCGCGCACACCACCGCGCCGTACAGCTCCGGCCGCTGCGTCATGGCCGCGCCCACCAGCAGGCCGCCGTTGCTGCCGCCGTAGATGGCCAGCCGCTTGGGCTGCGTGTACTTCTGCTGGACCAGGTACTCGGCCGCCGCGTGGAAGTCGTCGAAGACGTTCTGCTTCTTGTCCAGGCGGCCGGCGTCGTGCCAGGCCTTGCCGTACTCGCCGCCGCCGCGCAGGTTGGCCACCGCGTACACGCCGCCCGCATCCAGCCAGGGCAGGATGCTCGAGCGGAAGTTGGCCTCCATGTTCACGTTGAAGCCGCCGTAGCCGTAGAGCAGCGTGGGCGCGTTGCCGTCACGCTTCAGGTCCTTGCGGTGCACCACGAACATGGGCACCTTCGTCCCGTCCTTGGACGCGTAGAAGACCTGCTCGACCTGGTACTGCTCCGGGTTCATGGGCACGTCCACCTTGGCCCAGAGCTCCGACTTCCCGGTGCTGACGGACGTCTTGTAGATCTGGCGGGGCGTGGTGAAGGACGTGAAGACGTAGTAGGCGTCATCCAGGTCCTCCAGGCCCACCAGGTTGGATGCCGCGCCCACGCCCGGCAGCTGCACCGTGCGCACCGGCTTGCCCTTCAGCGTGGCCACGCGCACCTCGGACGTCGCGTCCTTGAGGTACTCCAGCGACAGGTGCCCGCCGACGATGCTGACGGACAGCAGGGACGCGGACGGGTCCTCGGGGACAATCTCCTTCCACGACGCGCGGGCCGGCTTCGCCGGATCCACCTCGAAGACGCGCTGGCGCGGGGCGCCCTCGTCGGTGAGGACGTAGAAGCGGTCCTTCCAGGCGTGCACCTCGTACTTGGCGCCTGCGCCCTTCACCAGCAGGCGGAAGTCCTTCTCACCCGGCCGCTTCCAGTAGACGTCGTTCTCGCTCCAGCCGCGGAGGATGTAGACGAACAGGTACTTGCCGTCGCGGCTCAGGTCGCTCTGGAGGAACGTCGTCGGGTCGCCGGTGCGCTCGTGCACCACGGTGTCCTTCGACGGCTCCGTGCCCAGCGTGTGGTAGCGGATGGTGGTGTAGCCGGGGCGCTCGTCCACCTTGATGGACGGGTCCGTGGGCAGCCACTCGTAATAGAAGCCCTTGCTGTCGGGCGTCCACTTGGGCGTGGCGTACTTGCCGCCCTCGATGACATCCACCTTGGACCACTCGCCGGAGTCCACGTCGATGACGTGCAGCACCGCCTCATCCGCGGCGTTGGGCTTCTGGGCGAAGGCCACCTTCTTGCCATCCCAGGACACGGCCCACGTCCCCAGGGACACGGTGCCGTCCTTGCTCCAGCCGTTCGGATCCAACAGCACCTTCTCCGGCCCGCTCTCCCCCTGGCGCCAGTAGAGGATGGCCTTCTCCTTGTCCTTGTGGGTGCGGACGTAGAAGAAGCGCCCGTTGCGGCGCGACGGGGTGGAGACGGAGTCGGTGTAGAACAGCTCCTTGAAGCGCGCGGCCAGGGCCTCACGGCCGGGGAACTTCGCCAGCGCTTCGCGGGCGTGCGCGTTCTGCGCCGTCATCCACGTCTGGACCTCGGGGGCCTTCTCGTCCTCGAGCCAGCGGTACGGGTCCGCTACCTGGACGCCGTGCAATGTGTCGACAACCTGCTCCGCCCGGGTCGCCGGGTAGGACATGCGGGGAGACTCCTCAGGAACGGGGGCCGCGGAGGCTGCCGCGGGCAGCTCATCACGCGCGGCCTCCTTCTGGGAGGCACACGCCGCGAGCGACATCAGGGCGGGAACGAGCAGCTTTCTCATGGGCCCAGCACATACAGAAAGGCCCCCGGCCGTCCCACAAAAAGTGTGGCGGGGCCAACGCAAGCCCGGCCCCTCCCCTGACGAAAGAGGCGCGCCCGGACCACACCTGGTGGTTCCGTGACGCGCCCCGTCAACCAGACAACACCGGGCCCCGACAGGGGCCCTGGCGTCAGGCGGATTCCTTCTTCGGCTCCGCGGCTTCCTTCTCCGGCTGGGCGTGCAGCACCACCGGCTCGCTCTTCTTGAGAATCACTTCCTCGGAGATGAGCACCTCGCGGGCCGTCTTGCGGGACGGGATTTCGTACATCACGTCCAGCATGGCCGACTCCAGGATGGAGCGCAGGCCACGGGCGCCCGCCTTGCGGCGGATGGCCTCGTTGGCAATGGCCTTGAGGGCGCCGTCGGTGAACTTCAGCGTCACGCCGTCCAGTTCGAAGAGCTTGCGGTACTGCTTGGTGAGCGCGTTCTTCGGCTGGTTGAGGATGTTGATGAGGGCAGCCTCATCCAGCTCCTCCAGCGCGGTGATGATGGGCAGGCGGCCGATGAACTCCGGAATCATGCCGAACTTCAGCAGGTCCTCCGGCTCCACGTGCTTGAGCAGCTCCGTGAGGCTGCGTTGCTTCTTGGACTGCACGTCCGCGCCAAAGCCCAGGCTGCGACCGCCCATGCGCCGCTCAATCACCTGGTCCAGCCCGCCGAAGGCGCCGCCGCAGATGAAGAGGATGTTGGTGGTGTCCACCTGCAGGAACTCCTGCTGCGGGTGCTTGCGGCCACCCTTGGGCGGAACATTGGCCACCGTGCCTTCGATGAGCTTGAGCAGCGCCTGCTGAACGCCCTCGCCGCTGACGTCGCGGGTGATGGAGGGGTTCTCCGACTTGCGCGCAATCTTGTCGATTTCGTCGATGTAGACGATGCCGCGCTGGGCCCGCTCGATGTCGTGGTCGGCGGCCTGCAGCAGGTTGACGATGATGTTCTCCACGTCCTCGCCCACGTAGCCGGCCTCGGTGAGGCACGTCGCGTCGGCGATGGTGAAGGGCACGTTGAGGATGCGCGCCAGCGTCTGCGCCAGCAGCGTCTTGCCGCTACCGGTAGGCCCCAGCAGAAGGATGTTGCTCTTCTGGAGCTCCACGTCCTCCATCGCGACCTTGGACTCGATGCGCTTGTAGTGATTGTGCACGGCGACGGAGAGCGTCTTCTTCGCCCGCTCCTGCCCAATCACGTACTCGTCCAGGACCGCCTTGATTTCGGAGGGCCGGGGGATGCGCAGCTTCGTGTCCTTCGTCTCCTCGCGGTCGATCTCCTCCGCGATGATGTCGTTGCACAGCCCGATGCACTCGTCGCAGATGTAGACCGTCGGTCCCGCGATGAGCTTCTTGACCTCCTTCTGTGACTTTCCACAGAAGGAGCAGCAGAGGGTCTGGTTGTCTCGCTTCTCCACGTTCTTGCCCGCCATTTCGTCCCTCGCTGCGCCTGAAAGGCCCCCGCCCCCGAACTCCACCCCGTTCCTGGCTCGGACCAATCTAGTCAGCCCCCGTCCGGAACGTCCACGCGCCTTCCGGGTACTTAACAGGACCTGTGCCGTGACGCAGAAAGCAGAAAGCCGGAGTCGCGGGGGCGCATTCCCGCGGCTCCGGCTGCCGGCCGAGGCCCCGAAGCCTCGGCAATCCGCCTACTTCTTCTCTTCCTTGCCCAGTCCCACGACCTTCCGGGGATTCTGGATCTCATCGATGATGCCGTAGGCCTTCGCCTCGGACGCGCCCATGAAGTAGTCGCGGTCCGTGTCCTTCTCGACACGCTCGATGGACTGCCCGGTGTGCTTGACGATGAGCTCGTTGAGCTTCGCCTTCATCCGGAGGATTTCCTTCGCCTGGATTTCAATGTCCGTTGCCTGACCGCGCACACCACCCAGAGGCTGGTGAATCATGATGCGGCTGGACGGCAGGGCGTAACGCTTGCCCTTGGCACCGGCGAGCAGGAGGACGGCCCCCATGGAGGCCGCCTGCCCGACGCAGATGGTGGACACCGGACACTTCACGTACTGCATGGTGTCGTAGATGGCGAGGCCCGCCGTCACCGAGCCACCCGGCGAGTTGATGTAGAGGTTGATGTCCTTGTCCGGGTCTTCCGACTCCAGGAACAGCAGCTGGGCGACGATGACGTTGGCCACGTCATCGTCGATCTCCGTGCCCAGCATCACGATGCGGTCCTTCAGGAGCCGGCTGTAGATGTCGTACGAGCGCTCACCCCGGTGGGTCTGCTCGATGACGTAGGGAACGGGCATGAAGGGCATGTCGACCTCGGTGAGGGAACCTTACGAATACTTCGCCCGGCTCCTCAGGAATTCAATCGTCTTTTCCTCCCGGAGTCGGAGAGACAACCCGAGCCGCTCGTCGGCGCCCTTGAAGTACTTCTGCACCACGGCGACCGGCTGGCCCGCCTCGTTGGCGAGCTGCTCGATGCGGGCGTCCACGTCCGCGTCGGAGGCCTGGATGCCCTCCTTCTGAGCGATGGACTCGAAGAGCAGCGTGCCCTTCACTTCCTGGAGGGCCTTCTCGCGCATGTCCTCGCGCAGCCGGTTGAAGTCCAGGTTCAGCTGGCGGGGGTCCACACCGGAGCGCTGGAGCTGCTGCAGCGCGCCGCGCAGCATGGAGTCCATGGCTCGCTCCACCATGGCGCGGGGCACGTCGAAGGTGTTGCGCTCCAGCAGCGCCTTCATCAGCGCCTCGCGCTCCTCACCCTCCACCTGGGACTTGCGCGCCTTCTCCATGTCCTCACGGAGCTTGGTGCGCAGCTCGTCCATGGACTGGGCGACGCCCGTCTGCTTGGCGAAGTCGTCGTTCAGCTCGGGGACGATTTCCTTCTGCACGCCCTTGAGCGTGAGGTGGAAGCGCGCCGTCTTTCCGCGCACCTCCTCCACCCGGTACTCCTGCGGGAAGGCGTAGTCGATGTCCTTGGACTCACCGACCTTCACGCCCTCCAGGGCGGCAATCTTGGACTCCACCAGCTCACCGGGCTGCACCTGCACGGTGATGCCCTCCGCCTTGCTGCCCGCGAACGGCTGGCCGTCCACGGTGGCATCGAAGTCCACGGTGGCGTAGTCGCCGGAGGCGGCGGTATCGCGGTCGGTGACGGGCTCCAGCCGGGCCATCGACTGGCGCATGCGCTCCAACTGCTCGTTCACCTGCTCATCGGTGACGGCCGTGTCGGACTTCGTCAGCGGCAGCTCGACGTAGTCCTTGGCCTCCACCTTGGGCTTCACCTCGACGCGAGCCTCGAAGGTGAACGGGGTGTTGGGCTTGAGGCCGGAGTTGGTCACCTGCGGCGTGGCGACGACCTCCACGTTGTGCTCGCGGATGGCCTCCACGTACGCGCTCTGCACCACGCGCTGGATGACCTCGTCCTCCACCTGGTCACGGAAGCGCTGCTCCAGGATGCGGCGAGGCACCTTGCCCTGACGGAACCCCGGCAGCCGCACCTGGCGGCCCAGGTTGGAGTACGCGCGGGAAAGCTCCTCCGCCACGCGGGCATTGTCGACCTCGATGGAGAGCTTCTTCTCAATGGGAGAAAGCTCCTCGACCTGGACCTTCATGCGGGCCTCGCTCGCCACCGCCGCCAGACAATCAGTCGTTTCGGGCGGTGCCGGAAAAGTGGGACGTGCGCCTTTAGGGGATAGGCACGAACGGGTCAACGCGAAATGGGCGAGGAGGGACTCGAACCCTCACACCTTGCGGTACCAGATCCTAAGTCTGGCGCGTCTACCAGTTTCGCCACCCGCCCGGGTTGCGCCGTCGTGCACTGCACCGTCTTACCGCGAAACATCCACGGGACGGCAGAGGCCGGAAAAACAAAAAGGCCCCTCCATTTCTGGAGGGGCCTCACAGTGAGAGCGGAGGGAATCGAACCCACAACCTATGGATTAAGAGTCCATTGCTCTGCCAATTGAGCTACGCTCCCGGCACTGCCCCGGTCCGCCGCCTGCGCGGCGTCCAGGTGGCGGCGGTAACTACAGAACGCCGCCTGCTGTGTCAAAACGTTTTTTCACGCCCCCCTTCATTCCTGTCCGTGGTGATTCGTCTCCGGCGCTTTCCGGAGTCGATGCTGGTCCGCATGCCCTTCAGCCGGGCCCGGCGCGCGACGCAGGCATGTGAAGCGAGCGCCCCACTCCGATGTTCAACATGGCCGTAGCACGCTGTTCGTCCCAGCCTGGCGGGATGGCGAGCGTGTGACGGCTCGCGGTCAGTCACCTCGAGAGCACCGAGCACCCCGCGGCAACCATGCGGGCGGACGGAGGTCGTCCGCCCTTTTCGCGCAGGACGTAGCAGGAGAAGACAGAGATGGAAGCCAACCCCCAACAGAAGGCGGAAGGAACGGCGGCCGGCCAGGGTGGCCAGCACGCCGGGTGGACACGGGAGCGCGTGGAGCTCGTGAAGCGGACCATCTGCCCTCGCGGCATCAGCGAGGACGAGTTCGCCCTCTTCATCGAGCAGTGCAAGCGCAGTGGCCTGGACCCGCTCCTCAAGGAGGCCTTCTGCGTGGCGCGCCGGCAGAACGCCGGCAACCGCGAGCGGCCCAACTGGGTGACGAAGTACGAGTTCCAACCCTCCGAGGCCGGAATGCTCGCGCGCGCCGAGCGCTTCCCGGACTTCAAGGGCATCCAGGCGAGCGCGGTGTTCGCCGAGGACGACATCGTCGTGGACCAGGGCCGAGGCGAGGTGGTGCACCGCTTCAACCCCGCCAAGCGAAAGGGCGCGCTGGTGGGTGCCTGGTCGCGCGTGGTGCGCGAGGACAAGCTGCCGGTGGTGGTGTGGTTGGACTTCAGCGGCTACGTCCAGCAGACGCCGCTGTGGTCCAAGATTCCCACCACCATGATTGAGAAGTGCGCCCGCGTGGCCGCCCTGCGCAAGGCGTACCCGGAGGCCTTCGGCGGACTCTACGTGCGGGAGGAGATGCCCGCCGAGGACTACGAGTCTCACTCGGACGAGCACGCCAGCGGACCCTACGAGGTGCTGGGCTCCAAGCCCGGCCCCCTCAAGGCGTCCTTCCCGCCGCTGGCGCCCCAGGAGCCGCGCGCGTCCCAGGCCGCCGCGGCGCAGCTGAACATCGACGTGCCGCTCCAGCCCAAGCAGCCCCGCGAGTCCCCCTGGAGGCGGTGCCCGCCGCCAGTCCGGAGCCCGCGGCGCCCCGCCCCAAGCCGAGCGCCGTGGTGGTGGCGTTCGGCCCCCACAAGGGGAAGACGGCCTCCGAGCTCTCCGACGACGAGCTGAGCGAGTCCATCGACTGGCCAACGAGAAGCTGATGGAGCAGCCCCGGGCGCGCTGGGCCAAGGCCATGCGGGAGAACCTGCTGGCGTTGGAGGCGGAGACGGAGCTGCGCTGCCGGGTGCCGGCGTCGAAGGGCGGCGGCAACGGCGCCGCCCATGATGCGTGACGCTGAGCAGGAAACCGTCAGGCTGTGAGGGGGCGCCCCCGCTACGAAAGTGGCGGGGGCGTTCCTGCTTCAACCTGCTGGAAGGTGCGCGCTCGGAGGGACTTGAACCCCCAACCCCCGGGTTCGAAGCCCGGTGCTCTATCCAGTTGAGCTACGAACGCAATTTCGAGGGCGGGTAAAGAAGGGCGGCCAACCGGGATCGAACCGGCAACCTCCGGAGTCACAGTCCGGCGCTCTAACCAGTTGAGCTATGGCCGCCGTTACAGCTTTACCGCGAACGGCGTTTGAAGCGGCGGCTTCCCTACCTTGGAAACCAGGACCCTGACAAGGCCCAAATACGACTTACGGCCAGGTTGGCGCCCCAGGCAGGGCTCGAACCTGCGACCCCCGGCTTAGAAGGCCGGTGCTCTATCCAGCTGAGCTACTGGAGCTGGCCGGGCCGCCTGCTTCCGATGCTGCACTTCAAGTCGGGGCGAGAGGATTCGAACCTCCGACCCCCTGCGCCCAAGGCAGGTGCGCTACCAGGCTGCGCTACGCCCCGAGAAGTCCGGCATTGTTGAACCATCCCGAACGGACGCGCAAGGCCGACGTGACTGACGACCTCGCATTCCGGACGGCTACAAGCCCAGCAGGTGGGGCTTCATCTTCTGGAAGGCCTTCCCCCGGTGGGAAATGGCCGACTTCTCCTCCGGCGTCAGCTCCGCCAGGGCACGGTCGCCGCCCGGAAGGATGAAGACGGGGTCATAGCCGAAACCATGGCTTCCCTTCGGGGCGTGGCCGATACGGCCCTGGCACTGCCCCACCTCCACCTTCGCCTCCCCTCCTCCGGGCCCCACCAGCGCCAGCGCGCAGCGGAAGGACGCGGTGCGCTGCGCGTCGGGCACGCCGGCCAGCTCGGTCAGCAGCTTCTCGTAACGGGCCCGGTCATCCCCCGGGGCATAGCGCGCGGACTGCACACCGGGCCTGCCGCCCAGCGCGTCCACGCACAGGCCGGAGTCATCCGCCAGGGTGAGCATCCCCGTGGCGTCCGCATAGGCGCGGGCCTTCTTCACCGCGTTCTCCTCGAACGTGGCGCCGTCCTCCACGGGCTCGGGCACGGGAGGCAGGTCCGCCAGGGACACCACCTCCACCGAGTCTCCGACGAGGCCGCGCAGCTCGCGCAGCTTGCCCTGGTTGGACGTGGCGAAGAGCAGCCGGGGCTTCACCGTCATCCCAGCACCTGCGCCTGCGCGGCGGTCAACTTCTGGATGGCGGCCAGCCCGCCGTCCACCATGGCGTCCAGGGCCTTGCGGTCGAAGAGCTGGTGCTCCGCCGTCCCCTGCAGCTCCACCATGCGGCCGTCCGCGGTGGCCACCAGGTTCAGGTCCACATCCGCGGTGGAGTCCTCGTCGTAGTCCAGGTCCACCCGGACCTCGCCCTTGACGATGCCCACGGACACGGCCGCTAGCGGCGTCAGCTTGGGCAGCTTGGAGAGGGTTCCGGCCTTCTGCAGCGAGCGCAGCGCCAGCACCAGCGCCACGTAGGCCCCGGTGATGGAAGCGGTGCGGGTGCCGCCGTCCGCCTGGAGCACGTCACAGTCCAGCGTCAGGGTGCGAGGCCCCAGGGTGGACAGGTCCACCGCGGCGCGCAGGGAGCGGCCGATGAGCCGCTGGATTTCCATGGTGCGGCCCGTCTGCTTGCCCTTGGCGGACTCACGCTGGTTCCGCGAGTGCGTGGCGCGCGGCAACATGCCGTACTCCGCCGTCACCCAGCCGGAGCCCTTGCCCATCAGGTGCGGCGGAACGCGCTCCTCCGTGGAGCAGGTGACGAGCACCTTGGTGTGGCCGAACTCCACCTGCACCGAGCCCTCCGCGTAGCGGGAGACACCGGGGGTGAGGACGACGGGGCGAAGGTCCAGCGCACCACGTTGAAAGGAACGCACAGCAGGCTCCTGGGAAATGAGGACGAGCGTCCTCTTCTCTACCAGAGCCACGCCGCGCGGGTGTCGATTGCCTTGGCGCCGTTGCACTCAGGGCGACACGGGGCCCGCCACCTCGGTCCCCCGGGCGGCGTCCCGGCGGCGCGTCTCCTTGAGGAAGGCCAGCACGCCCTCGGTAATCGCCTCGGCCAGCTTCTCCTGGTACTCCGGCCGGGCCAGCCGAGGTCCCTCCACGGGATGGGAGATGTAGCCCACCTCCACGAGGACGGCCGGGCACTCCACGCCGGAGAGGACGAAGAAGGGCGCCTGCTGCACGCCCCGGTTCACCGCGCGGGTGCCGCGCACGAGGCGCGGGTGGATGGCGTAGGCCGTGCGCGAGGAATCCGCGTGCGCTTCCGTGCGCGCCAGGTCCTGGAGGATGAAGGCCAGCGTGGAGTCCGTCCGCGCGGCGCGCGACATGGGCGCCTCCGCGTTCTCCCGGTCCGCCACGGCGAGCGCGGCGTCACCGGAGGCGCTGGCGGACAGAAAGTACGTCTCCACGCCCTCGGTGCGCGCGCGCATCCGCTTCGTGGGCATGGAGTTGGCGTGGATGGAGATGAAGAGGTCGGGCGCGTGGTCATTGGTCCACGCCACGCGCTCCGTCAGCGACACCAGCGTGTCGTGCTCGCGCGTCAGGAACACGTCGCCCCCCGCGGCCTCGAGCTTGTCCCGGAGGCGGAGCGAAATCTGGAGCGCGACGTCCTTCTCCCGCAGCTTGCCGGGGCCCCTGGCGCCTTCCTTCGCGCCACCGTGTCCCGGGTCGATGATGATGCGTGCGGGGCGCTCCGCCGCCCCGGCGATGACGGGGACCAGCCAGAGCAACGACAGGAGGCCGAGGAGGGGGCGGCGCGGCGACGGCATGCTGGGGCCGCATGCTAGCGGAGCCCGGCCGCCGGAGCGAAATCCGGGCCTCAGCCCACCACGTCGATGCCCGGCTTCCCCGCCTGGACTTCACCAATCAGCGCCGCGTCCACGCCGGCCGCCTCCAGCGCCTTGAGCGCCTTGAGCGCCTGACGTGCGGGGACGCTGGCCAGCAGGCCGCCGTTGGTCTGCGCGTCCGCGAGCACCCACTGGATGCACTCGGGCAGTCCTTCTGGGAAGCGGACCTTCTTGTGGACGTGGGCGAGGTTCGACTTCGTACCGCCGGGCACCACGCCGTCCTCCGCCAGCGCGGGGACCTCGGCGATGAGCGGGATGCGCTCCAGGTCCAGCGTGGCGCGCGCCTTCGCCGCGGTCATCATCTCCAGCAGGTGCCCCAACAGGCCGTAGCCCGTCACGTCCGTGAGGGCGTTCACCTTGAACTTCCCGGAGGCGAACACCTCGCCGGAGGCGCGGTTGAGCGTCGTCATCACGCCCAGCGCCCGCTTCGCCAACTGCTTGGACGCCACGCCCCGCTTGATGGCGGTGGTGGCGATGCCCGAGCCCAGGGGCTTGGTGAGGAAGAGCACGTCGCCCGGCTTCGCGCCCGCGTTGGTGAGCACCTTCTTCGGGTGCACCACGCCGGTGACGGCCATGCCGAACTTCGGCTCGGCGTCCCGGATGCTGTGGCCGCCCAGGATGGGGATGCCGGCCTCGTCCGCCTTGGACTGGCCGCCCGCCAGGATTTTCGACAGCACCTTCAGCGGGAGCTCATCCGGGAAGCACACCAGGTTGAGCGCGAAGAGGGGCCGCGCGCCCATGGCGTAGATGTCCGACAGCGCGTTCGCCGCGGCGATGGCGCCGAACTGGAACGGGTCGTCCACCACCGGTGGGAAGAAGTCCACCGTCTCCACCACCGCCATGCCGGGCGCCAGCCGGTACACGGCCGCGTCGTCATTCGTGGAGAACCCCACCAGCGCCTGGGGGCCCTTCGTGGACTTCAGCCCTCCCAGCACCTGCGCTAGGTCCGAGGCCCGCAGCTTCGCCGCGCAGCCCGCGCAGTGGCTCATCTCGGTGAGGCGCTTCACCTTGTCCGTCTTCTTCTCCGCCATACCCGCTCCCCACGCCTCGCCGTCCCGGCGCGGGCCCCGGAAAGGGCCCCGCCCGTTCACCGCTCAGGCCGCTCGGATGTAGTCCCGCTTGAGCAGTTGCACCACGGCCTCGGCGGTGACGACGTCGTCCGCGTCCGCGTGGTCCATCACCGCGTTCAGGGTGCCGTAGTTGTGCACCAGTTGCAGCACGTCCAGCAGCTCCGGCGCCAGCTCCTTGAGCGGCGGCGTCAGCGGCGAGGCCAGCGCCAGCGCGGCATCCGCCGTCGGGAGGCTCGGCTGCAGGCGCTTGATTTCATCCAGCTGGCGGAGCGCGTCCATGAGGAGCGCCTCGGTGGACGAGTCCAGCTCCACCATGAACTCCTGGTTCTCCGCCGGGCGCAGCTCGAAGTCGCCCTCTTCCCAGGTGATGATGCGGTTGAAGCTCTTCTGCGGCCCCAGGTTGTGGTTCTCGCCGATGACGGCGTAGTACACGCGGCCCTGGCGCAGGTAGATGCGCCCTTCCTGGTCGCTGCGCTGCACCACCAGCACGCCGTTCTTCTTGGACGTGTGGAACAGCTGGAGCAGGTCCGGGAGGGGAATCTCTTCAATCTTCCCCGTCATGGAGCTGGCCTTGTTGGTGGTCCGCGCGGCCTGGGCCGCGGCGGCCTCCTCCAGCTTCAGGCGGGCGGTGCCCTCATCCACGCTGGCGCCTTCGGCGCCCTGGTGCACCAGCTTGAGGATGGACGTGCCAATGAGGATGCGGTCCCCTTCCTTCAGGCGGGACTGCTTCACCTTCTCACCGTTGACGAAGGTGCCGTTGGTGGAGCCCAGGTCCTCGATGGTGATGCTCCCATCGGAGAAGCTGATGCGCGCGTGCTTGCGGGAGACCATGTCCTCCACGAGCACCATGTCCAGCTCACTGGAGCGGCCGATGACGATCTGCTTGTCCGCCTTCAGCGGGAATTCGCCGCCCTGGTACTTCCCTGAGATGAACTTGAGGGCGTAGGTCTTTTGGGTGTCCATGGTCGTCAGCCAGCCTGCTCCGCCTTGCCGGGGTCCTTCACCAGGTTGAGGTACATCTGCGCGCTCTTGTTACCGGGGCTGCGCACCAGCACGTCCTCCCAGACCTGCACCGCCTCCGCCCGCCGCCCGGCCGAGTACAGCGCGACTCCATACTGGATGTGTCCCGGGATGAACGCCGGGTTCTGGGCGATGACCTGCTCGTATTCGATGAGGGCCGCCGCGTTGTCCCCCGCGTCGCGCAGGGCGTTGCCCAGCTTGAGGCGGATGTCCACGAACTGAGGACACAGCGCGAGCGCGCGCCGGTACTCCTCGATGGCCTTGGCCCACACGCCGCTGGAGGCGAAGACGTCGCCAATCTCGCCGTACATGTTGGCGATCTTCTTCTCCACGTAGGGGTCCAGCTCGTCCGGGCCGGATTTCTGCTGGGAGAGGGCGGCCTGGTAGACCTCCTTCGCCTCGGCGTACTTCCCCATGTCGTTGTAGATGACGGCCAGGTTGAGCGCCGCCTCGGTATAGGCGGGGTTGAGCTTCAGCGCGGATTCGAACGCGCGCTGCGCCCGGGCGAACTGCCCCTGGTCGTGGTAGATGATGCCGAGCATGTTGAATACGTCCGCGAACGTCGGATTCTGCTCGACGATCTTCGCGAGGTATTGCTCGGCCTGCGCGTACTGCTTCTTCTCGAAGTAGCCGCGCCCGAGGGTCAGTAGCTGCTTGAGGGGCTCGTCCATGAATCGGCCCGCCAGGGCCCTGCCTCCGAGGCGACCAGCCTACATGAGGCTGGGAGAAAACAAGAATTCATCACCGCTGAGCGACAACGAGAGTTGCCGCTGGCCCCGGGTATCCACCGGCCGCGCCGGCAGCGCCCCCTGAAGGCGCCAATGCTCCGTCACCACCGCATCGTCCCGCTCCAGCCGGACGTACCACGCTTCCGCCTGGTAACCCCGCGCCCGAACCTGGCGCAATTGCTCCCACTCCGGCCCGGCCACTCCGGGCGTGCCCGGTCCCGCCAGCCGCCCCAGGGACTCCGCGTCCGCGGCCTGCAGCGCCCTGCGGCGGGACTCCAGGGCCGTCACCACTGCCTGGAGCCGGGGCGCCGCCGTCGTCTCCGGCACCCAGGACCCGTTTCGCACCACGAAGGGTACCCGCTCCACGCCCGCCGTGCCCACCCGGGTGTCGCCCAGGGCGCCCTCGAAGTCGAGCGTGGCCTGGGCCTCCGCCCGCCGACCTCCGGGCGCCACGTTGACGGTGATGCGGGCGAAGCGGTGCTGCCGGGACGTCAGGGGCCCCGGCGCGCCGGGGACGGGCAGCGACAAGCCGCTGGACTCCGTCGCCTTGAGCGCGGTGATGATTTCCAGCTCGGGGCCGGCCGCGGCGCCCAGGAAGCGTGGAACGAACAGGGCCAGGGTGGCGCCCAGCGCCAGGATGACGATGATGCCGCCACCGAAGCGGCTCCAGTCCTGGGTCGTTCTCACGAGCCCAGCATACGCTGGGCGCGCTCCGCGGCGGGCGTGCCCGGCAGCCGACGCAGCACCTGGCGCAGCGTGTCCTGCGCCTTCTGCGTGTCATTCAGCTTCACGTACGCGTCGTGCAGGTCGAAGAGGGCCTCCTCCTCGTACTCCGTGCCCGGGTAGCGGCGCAGCAGCCCTTCCAGGCGCTGGGCCACGGCCTTCCAGCGCTCACGCTTCTGATAGAACTGGGCCGCGTACAGCTCGTGCGAGGCGAGCCGGCGCCGAGCGTCCTCCCGCTGCGTCTTCGCCTCCGCCACGTACTGAGACTGGGGGTACTGGCGCAGGAACTCCTCCATGGCCACCAGCGCGGAGCGGATTTCGCCCTGGTCCTTCTCGCGGGACGGCGGCAGGGCGAAGAACTCGGAGGGGTAGGCCCGCACGTGGGTCATCGCGGAGCGGAAGGCGGCGTAGTCCACCTTGGCGTGCGTGGGGTAGAGCTTGATGAAGGCCTGGTACTGCTCCTTGGCCTCGGGGAAGGCTTCGCGCTCGAAGTCCACGTCGGCCAGCTTCAGCTCGGCCTCGCGGGCGGCCTCCTGGTACGGGAACTTCGTCCGGACGTACTCGAAGTACTTCTGGGCGCGGAAGAAGTCCTTGTTCTCCAGGGCCTCGGAGCCGAGCCGCAGGTTTTCATCGGCGACGGCGGCATAGTCAGGCTCACCGGCCTGGCCCTGCGTGAGGGACGCACACCCGGTACCGAACAGCAGGAAGGCGGACAGAAAGGCGACGGCGGAACGCATCTCCACCACGCTATTCCTCCGGCCCCGAGGGGTCCAGCGAAGCTTCTCCGAGCAGCCGGTAGATGACGTCCTCCGAGAAGCCCCGGCTGTCCAGGAGCCGGCCTGCGCAGGCCCGCTCCCTGGCCCCCAGCGGGCGGCCGAGCAGTCCCCGCTTCTCCAGCACCGCCCGCGCCGTGGCCAGCGCGTCGAAGGACACCGCGTCGC
This sequence comes from Myxococcus sp. MxC21-1, assembly GCF_032612255.1. Classification (NCBI taxonomy): domain Bacteria; kingdom Pseudomonadati; phylum Myxococcota; class Myxococcia; order Myxococcales; family Myxococcaceae; genus Myxococcus; species Myxococcus sp. MxC21-1. The sequence goes on along the minus strand of NZ_CP123278.1, from coordinate 2,263,277 downwards.
GGGCCTCGGAGATGGCCTGCCGGGCCGTCCCCTCCTCCAGCCCGTGCGCCCGCAGCCGGTGCGCCACCGCCTCCGGCCCCAGCCGGCCTCGGCCCAGGAGCAGGGTGGCCCGCTCACGCGCGAAGCGTTCGTCGTCCAGGTAGCCCCAGTCCTTCACGCGGGCGAGCGCGGCCTCGCACACCGCTTCGGTGAAGCCCTTCCGGGCCAGGGCCTGCTCCAGTTCGCGGCGGCTGCGCCCGCGCATGGACAGGAGCTTCAGGCACGCGTCCGTGGCACGGCGAACAGCGTCGGGCCCTTCGTCCTCCGGATGCATGGCGGGATACCTAGCATGTGGTAACAGGCCCGGCCATGCACCCCGTACTCGCCCGCTTCCTCGCCGCCGATGCCGCTCGGGAGACGCTCCTCAAGCAGCAGTCGGGCGGAGACCTCTCTGTGGAAGAGCAGGCCTTCACCGACGCCGCCTCCGCGAACCCGAAGCACAAGTCCGTGCTGCTGGGCGTGGGCGGCCGGACCCTGTCCACCGATGCCCAGGCTTCGCTGGTGCTGCTGGCGGCCCACGCCGCGGTCCGCGCGCTGGACCAGGACGCCGCCCTGGCGGAGCCCACGAAGAAGGCCCGCGAGGCCCTGGCCGAGGAAGGCGCCAGTCCGGAGGAGACGGACGCGTTCCTGGCCTCCATCCTCCTGGAGGAGGCCTTCGGCTACGAGCAGGACGTGGACGCGTTCGACAGCGAATACGTGAAGGAGGCGCTGGGCGAAGTGCCCGCGCTGGCCGCGCTCACCAAGGAGGCGGTGGACGCGCTCTTCCTCACGTTCGTGAAGGCCGCCGCCAACGACGCGGAGCGGAAGGTGCGTGAGGGCATGGCCCGCGCCCTCTTCGACATCGCGTGGTCGGAAGGGCCCGCGCCCATCAACCCCGAGCACATGGAGGCCGTGCTCGACGCGGAGGTGGTGGACCGGCCCGAGGAGGAGCAGGAGGCCAAGGTGCAGGCGACCGCGCAGCTGCTCCAGGCGCTGTCCAAGGAGGGCCTCATCGGCCCCATCCGCTTGTCCCGCCTGCGGGCCCTGCTGGGTGAGGACGACGCGTAGCAGCCGCGGCACGGGCGCCCTGCCCTTTCCGGGTGGGCGCCGCGAACCGCTAGAAGCGCTCGATCTGGAAGTCGTCGTCCCCACCTGCCGCGGCGGGTGCCGGGGCGGGCGCTGGCGGGCGCGCGGCGGGTGACGCCATGGGACGCCCCACCGGCGCGCCGGCAGGAGCCCCCGGACGCATGGCCTGCGGCGGCGGTACTCCCGGGCGCATCTGCTGGGCTGCCGGACGCATGGGCTGCGCCATGGGCGCCGGAGCAGGCGCGGCCTGCGGCGCCGCGACAGCCGTGGGCGCCCCTTCTGCGCGAAGGCGGACGAGCCAGGAATGGGCCGCGACTCCCCGGGCTTCGAATCGAAGTTGTCCCACTTGGAGTCGGACGTGCCGCTGATGCCGGAGAAGCGCAGCGCGAAGTCGTCCGGGTTGGTGGCCTGCCGATGGGCCTCCTCGTAGGTGACGAGCCCCTGCCGCACCAGGCTCATCAGCGACTGGTCGAAGGTCTGCATCCCGTACGTGTCCGTGCCCTGGGCAATGGCGTCGTGGATCTCCTTCGTGCGGTCCTTGTCTTCAATCATCTCGCGGACGCGGGCCGTGACGCGCAGCACCTCCACGGCGGCCACGCGGCCCTTGCCGTCCGCGCGCGGCACCAGACGCTGGGACACCACGCCCTTGAGCACGCTGGCCAGCTGGAGGCGCACCTGCTTCTGCTGGTGCGGCGGGAAGGCGGAGACGATGCGGTTGATGGTCTCCGTCGCGTCCAGCGTGTGCAGCGTGGACATCACCAGGTGGCCCGTCTCCGCGGCGTGAAGCGCCGTTTCGATGGTTTCGTGGTCACGCATTTCGCCCACGAGGATGACGTCCGGGTCCTGCCGCAGCGCGCTCTTGAGCGCCTGCGCGAAGGTCATCGTGTCCACGCCCACCTCGCGCTGGTTCACGATGGAGCGCTTGTCGCGAATGAGGAACTCGATGGGGTCCTCAATCGTCATGATGTGGCTGGTCTCGTTGGCGTTGATGTAGTCGATCATCGCCGCCAGCGTGGTGGACTTGCCGGAGCCCGTGGTGCCCGTCACCAGCACCAGGCCGCGCTCCTCACCGCAAATCTTGGCGAGAATCTGGGGCAGCAACAGGTCCTGGATGGTCATCACCTTGAAGGGGATGACACGCAGCACGGCGCCCACGGTGCCTCGCTGCTGGAAGACGTTCACGCGGAAGCGCCCGAGCCCCGGCACGCCGTAGGCCAGGTCCACCTCGTTGCTCCCCTTGAACTTCTCCTTCTGGAACTCGTTCATGATGCCGAAGGCCATGCGCGCCACCTCCTCGGGAGGGAGGCGGCGGCCGTCCTTCAGCGGAACCAGCGAACCGTCCACGCGGAACATGGGCGGCAGGCCTGCCTTGAGATGAATGTCGGAGGCACCGCCGCGCAGGGCGATCTGGAGGATCTCGTTGAGTTCCATGAGCGGCGCAAATCCTACCAGACGCTCGCGCACGCATGCGATGGGGCGTGATGGACCCCGAAAACACATCGGCGGAGGCCCTCGGATGAGGACCCCCGCCGTGTGAGGACAACCCAGCTGCTGAGCGAGTGGCTTAGCGCTTGGAGAACTGGAACCGGCGACGCGCGCCCGGCTGGCCGTACTTCTTGCGCTCGACCGCGCGAGCATCGCGGGTGAGGAAGCCGGCCTTCTTCAGCGCCGGACGGAACTCCGGGTTGAAGGAGCACAGCGCACGGGCGATGCCGTGACGGATGGCGCCGGCCTGGCCGGAGAGACCGCCACCCTTGACGTTGACCGTCACGTCAACCTTACCCTTCTGCTCGAGGATCTCGAGGGGCTGGTTGAGGACCATCTTGGACGTCTCACGGCCGAAGTACTCGTTCAGCTCGCGGCCGTTGATGGTGACGAGGCCAGTGCCAGGACGAATCCAGACGCGGGCGGTGGCCTCCTTGCGGCGGCCGGTGGCGTAGAAACCGAGCTCTTGGTTGATGGGCATGGACGTTATCTCCCTTACGCCTCGACCTCGAACGCGGCAGGCTTCTGGGCCGCGTGCGGGTGCGTGTCACCTGCGTAGACCTTCAGCTTCGTCATCATCTGGCGGCCGAGCGCGTTGCGCGGAAGCATGCGCCGCACGGCGTTGATGATGATGTCCTCAGGGTGACGCTGGCGGAGCTTCTCCAGGTTGGTGATCTTCAGGGCGCCCGGGAAACCCGCGTTCGGGTGCCGGTAGTACATCTTGTCCTGCTCCTTCGTGCCCGTCACCTTCACCTTTTCGGCGTTGATGACGACCACGTGGTCGCCCGTGTCAATGGACGGCGTGTAGATGGCCTTGTGCTTGCCCTTCAGCAGGGTGGCAATCTGGCTCGCCGCGCGGCCCAGCACCTTGTCGGACACGTCAACGACGTGCCACTGGCGCTTGATGTCCCCAGCCTTCGCGCTGTAGGTCTTCTGCGACATTTCGTGCACTCCAGACTTCTCGCGGCCGCCGTGTGCATTCCAGGGACCGCTGCTCGTGCTTAATCAACCGCGGGTCGACCGTGAAACTTCACGGAGGCCCGGAAAGGCCGACCGTCCTAGTGGGTGTGGCGGATCAAGTCAAGGTCACACCGCACCAGACGTCCGGATTCCCCGATCACCCCCGCCAGGACGCCCCCTTCAGGAGGCGGGCACCTACCTGGCTGCTCCCCCAGACGGCCCGGTGCCACCCGGAGGCGCGCCCGGAATCGCGGGTTTCTTGAAGCGCTCCTTCAAGTTGGCGAAGAAGTTCTTCTCCTCCGTGGTGGGAGGCCCCTGACGCGGCGCGTCCAGCTCCACGACCTCAATCACCTCCGGCGGCAGGTCCTCCAGGAAGCGCGAGGGCGTGCGGGGCACCTCCTTGCCGCGCTTCACGCGGGTGGCCGCGCGGGTGAGGTAGAGGACCTCCTTGGCGCGGGTGATGCCCACGTAGCAGAGGCGCCGCTCCTCCTCGAGGTTCTGGGCCTCGCCCTGCATGCCTCCGTGGGGCATCAGGTCCTCCTCCATGCCGATGAAGAAGACGAGCCGGTACTCCAGGCCCTTGGAGGCGTGCACCGTCATCAGGGTGACGCGGCGGTTGGCGCCCGGCACCTCCTCTTCCTCCTGCCGGGTGTCCAGGCTCAGGCGGTTGAGGTACGTGGGCAGGCTGGCCTTGGGGCCCTCGCGCTTCTCGAAGTTCTCCAGCGAGTTGAGCACGCCGTCCACGCCCTTGAGCTTCTTGTCCGCGGCGGTGGCGCTGGTGGCGTGGGCGCGGGTGGCCTCGCGAAAGCCAATCTCCTCCAGCAGCTTGCGCGTCACGTTGGCCAGCTGGCCGTGCTCGTACGCGGCGCGGTAGCGCTCCACCAGGTCCACGAACTCCATCACCCGGGCCCCGGCCCCGGGCGGCAGGTCCTCGTAGTCGGTGGCCTTCTTCATCACCGTCCACAGCGTGACGCCCTCGCCCCGCGCGTGGACGTTGAGGCGCTCCATCGTCACGTCGCCAATGCCGCGCGAGGGCACGTTGACGATGCGCAGGAGCGAGATTTCGTCCAGCTTGTTCACGATGACCTTGAAGTACGCGATGACGTCCTTCACCTCGCGCCGGTCGAAGAACTCGCTGCCGCCCACCACCTCGTAGCCGATGTTCTTCTCCCGCAGCATCTCCTCGATGGGGCGGGACTGGCCGTTGGTCCGGTAGAGCACGGCGATGTCGTCCGCGGAGATGCCCAGGGCCATGTGCTTCTGGATTTCGTGCGCGACGAAGCGGGCCTCCTCTTCGTCGTTGGGACACGTCACCACCTTCACCTTCGTGCCCCCCTTGCGGTCGGTCCACATCTGCTTGGCCTTGCGCTCGGGGTTCTTGGCGATGACGGCGTTGGCCGCGTCCAGGACCGTCTGGACGGAGCGGTAGTTCTGCTCCAGCCGGACCTCCTTCCCTCCCGGGAAGAGGCGGTCGAAGTCGAGGATGTTGCGCACCTCCGCGCCCCGCCACGAATAGATGCACTGGTCGTCGTCACCCACCGCGCACACGTTGCGGGAGCGGCCCGCCAGCAGCTTCAGCAGCTCCAACTGCGCGGTGTTGGTGTCCTGGAACTCGTCCACCAGCAGGTAGCGGAAGCGCTTGGTGTACTTCTCGTAGAGGTCCGGGTGCTCGCGCAGGAGGCGCGCGGGCAGCAGCAGCAGGTCGTCGAAGTCCACCGACCCCTGCGCCTTCAGCGACAGCTGATAGTCCGGGTACACCATGTGGGTGATGAGGTCGTAATCATCCCCAATCCCCTCCGGCTTGGGCTCCGGCGCCTTGCCGGAGTTCTTCGCCTTGGAGATGAGGTTGAGCACCTTGCGCGCGTCGAACGAGCGGTCGTCGATCTTGTGCTCGCGCATGGCGCGCCGGATGTTGGCCAGCTGGTCGCCCATGTCGGCGATGGCGAACTTCTTGGGCCACCCCAGCCGGTGGATGTCCTCGCGGAGCATCTCCGCGCCAAAGGCGTGAAAGGTGCACACCAGCACGCCCTGCGCCCGAGGTCCCGCCATGTGGACCAGGCGCTCCTTCATCTCCGTGGCGGCCTTGTTGGTGAAGGTCACCGCCAGGATGTTGCGGGCCATGATGAGGCCCGGCCGCTCGTTGAGCAGGTGGACGATGCGGTGGGTGATGACGCGAGTCTTGCCGCTGCCTGCGCCTGCCAGCACGAGGAGCGGTCCCTCCAGGGTCACCACGGCCTCGCGCTGCGGAGGATTGAGCTTCGAGAGGTCCATTGCGCGCGGGGCGGGGATACCCTTTGATTCGTTCGTGCGCGACTCTTTTTTCCCCAGGCGCTCTGGCGCTCTTCTCGCATTCGTCCTGGGCACCACCGGCTGCCTCGGCGAGTCCGGCGCGTCCCCGGAGGTGGAACCCGTGGTGTCGGCGGCGAGCGCGCCCTGCGTGTACTTCAAGCAACTGGCGCCCTTCCTTCCAGAACGGCTGGACGGCTTCACCGTGGCACACACCCAGGGCTCCACCGGGAAGTACGGCGAGGTGTCCGTCTCCGAGGCCGAGCGGCTCTACACCCGGGGTGAGGGACGCGAGGTGAAGGTGCGCATCGTGGACACCACCATGGGCGAGCGCATTGGCAAGGCCATCCAGGAGGCCGCCGACCGCTCCCGGGGCAAGGTGGCCAGTGACCCGTCCGCCCCCATCCACCTGGACGACGCCGTGGGCTTCGTGCGGTACGACGCGGAGGAGTCCGTGGCCGAAGCGAACCTCCTTGTGGGGGGGCGCTACGTGGTTGCCGTCACCAGCCGGGGATTTCCGGGTACGGTGGAGGTGCGCCGGGTGGCGCGCGGCATCGACCTTGCGGGACTGGCTCGCCTGAGGCCCGGTCCGAACTGATGAAGGAGTGTCCCAGGTGGTGAAGGACAAAGGAACGCGGCCCGATAAGGCGGACCAGGTCGCGCAGGAGAAGGCGGCGCGGGAGCTGGTGTCCACCCTGGGCAAGCGGGAGTTCCTGGAGCAGTTCCAGAAGCTGGCCAAGAGCTTCGCGTCCGACCCGGGCAACCCCGGCTCCTACGCGTGCGAGGGCTGTCAGCGCTGCGCCAACTGCATGTTCTGCAAGGACTGCGACAGCTGCTTCTCGTGCACGCACTGCACCCGGTGCGAGCTGTGCAACAACTGCTCGCACTGCGTGGACTGCAAGAGCTGCAACGCCTGCGCGTACTGCGTCCAGAGTGAGAACTGCTCCACCAGCGCGTACCTGGTGCTGTGCCGCAACCTGCAGGACTGCAACTACTGCTTCGGCTGCGTGGGCCTGGCGAAGAAGGACTTCCACATCCTCAACGTCCCCTTCCCACGGACGGAGTACTTCAAAATCGTGGGCCGGCTGCGCAAGGAGCTGGGGATTCCATAGGCCCCAGCCCCTGCCCCTTCCCCGCTAGAGGGCGCGCACGTAGAGGGCCTTCAGGTACTCCGTCTCCGGCAGCCCGGCCAGCACCGGGTGGTCCAGCCCCGCGCCCCGCCGTTCCAGAATCTGCACCGGCCGCTTCGCATCCGCGGCGGCCGCCAACACCATCTCCTCGAAGGCGGCGCGGTCCAGCTTGCCGGAGCAGGAGCAGGTGACGAGCAACCCGTCCGGCTTGAGGCAGCGGAAGGCGCGCAGGTTCAGCTCGTGGTAGGCGCGCAGCGCGGTGGCCGTGCCCTCGCGGCGCTTGGCCAGTCCGGGCGGGTCCAACACCACGGTGTCGAAGCGGCGCCCGCTGGTGTCGAAGCGGCGCAGCACGTCGAAGGCGTTGGCGTTCTCCACGGTGACGTTGGCGCGGCCGTTGGCCTCGGCGTTGGCCTTGGCGCGCGCGGCGGCCTTCTCGTCCTGCTCCACCGCCAGCACGGACGTGCAGGTGCGTGACAGCGAGAGCGCGAAGCCGCCGTGGTAGCTGAAGAGGTCCAGCGCGTCGCCGCGCGCCAGCTCCCCGGCCCGCAGGTGGTTGTCCACCTGGTCCAGGAAGGCGCCCGTCTTCATGTCGCCCTGGAGGTCGACCTCGAAGCGGTTCTCCCCCTCGTGGTAGGTGAAGCGCGCGGCGCCCTCACCGTGCAGCAGGCGCGCCTCGCGGGGCAGGCCCTCGAAGTCACGGCCGGAGGCGTCGTCCCGGCACATGACGTGGGTGGCGCCGGTGAGCTCCACCAGCATCTTCGCCAGCGTCTCCTTGCGCGCGTCCATGCCCTCGGAGAGCGTCTGGAGCGTGAGGCCGTTTCCGTAGCGGTCCACGAAGAGGCCCGGGAGCTGGTCCGCCTCGCCGTGCACCAGCCGCAGCCCGTCACGGCCGGACAGATACGCCCGGCGCGCCAGGGCGGCCTCCAGGCGGCGGCGGAAGAAGGCGTCGTCCACCGGCTCCTCGGCGGGCCCCTTGCGCGTCAGCAGGCGCAGCGCCAGGGGCGAGCGGCGAGCGTAGAGCGCCTGGCCAATGGGATTGCCCTGGGAGTCCACCACCAGCACCACGGCGCCGGCGCCCTTCACGTCGGGCGGGGCGGCGATTTCGGTGCGGTACACCCAGGGATTGAAGTGCCGCAGCGAGCGCGCCCCCTTGGGGGTGACGCGCGCGACGGGCAGGGCTGCATGGGGGGGCATCAGGCTCACTCCAGGCCGCGAGCGGCCAGTTCTTCGTCGTCCTCGCCGCGAAGGTGCCCGATTTCGTGCAGCAACGTCACGCGGATCTGCTCGCGAAGCTCCTCGGGCGTCCGGGCGGCGCGCGCCAGGTTGCGGCGGTAGAGCACCACGGAGCGGCACGGCACCTCGGAGCCGTCACAGTGCTCGGCCAGCGGCGGGCCCCGGAAGAGCCCCAGAATCGTGGGCGACAGCGGCGGCTGGTTGGCCAGCAGGTCCGCGTCCGCGGGCAGCTCCTCCGCCGTGACGGGCACGCCGTCCAAGTCCCCGCGCATGTCCTTGGGCAGCTCGGCGACGGCCCTCAGCACCTCGGCGCGGAAGTCCTCCTCCGCGGGCAGCGGCGGCTCGGGGAAGTCGTCCGGCGCCAGCGTGCGCGCCTTGTCGAAGTGGCTCTGCGCCTGCTTCCACTTGCCCTCGCGCTCCAACAGGAGCCCCAGGTGGTGATGGGCGTGCGCGGCCCGCTCCGGGTCGTCCACGAGGCTGGTGAAGGCGGTGCGGGCCTCGCGGAAGCGGCACAGCTCGAAGAGGGCCAGGGCGCGCTCGTAGAGGGCCTCGCGGCTGCCGGGGTTGCGCGCGAGGACGATGGCCGAGTGCGCCAGCGAGGACTCCGCCTGTCCCAAATCATTGAAGGCCATGGCGGCCACCAGCGCGAGGTGCGGAATCAGCTCCGGGGGCGTGTTGGGCTGGGACAGGCCGCGCTCGGCGTAGAGGGCGCCCAGTTCGTCCCGCTCCCGGGTGGAGGACAGCTGCACCGCGTACAGGTGCGCCGAGCCCAGAAGCGCGGACGGGTCCCCCGGGTCGATGGCGAGCGCCCGCGCATAGGCGAGCTGCGCCTCTGGCTCGCGGCCCAGGGCGGCCAGCGCCACGCCGCGTTCCGCGTGGGCGGCGGCCGGTCCGGCTCCAGCGCGGCGGCCTGGGCGGCGCAGGACAGTGCTTCCTCGAAGCGGCCTTCCTCGAAGTAGCGACGCGACGCATCCAACGGGGCCGCGCCGTCCGAGCGGCACACGGCCAGCGGCTGCATCCGGTGCGTGGCGTCCTCCGGGGGCGGTGCGGGACGCACGCTGGCGGTGGGCGCCCCGGCGCCAGGCGCGCTGAAGGCGGGCACGGCCGGACAGGACGCATCCGGCGCTTCAGAGGCCAGGGGGCCGCGCTTGCAGGCAGCGAAGAGGAGACAGAAGGCGAGCAGGCCGCGCCGCGACATGGGCCGCCAGGGTACGGCATCACCCCGTGGCCGGGAAGCCGAGACGTGCACGCTCGCTTGCTGATGCGACCGGACACCCACCCGCCCCGCCCTGCATTAGGTTGCCCGTCCCATGAGCGAATTGATTCTGGCCTCCACGTCGAGCGCCCGGCGGGCCCTGATGGACGGACTGAGGCTCCCCTACCGCGCCGAGGCCCCCGGCGTGGACGAGGTCGTCGCCCCACACCTGTCCGTGACGGAGGCCGTGCGGGAGCTCGCGTCACGCAAGGCCCGCGCGGTGCATCAGCGGCACCCGGAGGCCTGGGTGCTGGGCGCGGACCAGCTCGTCGAGGTGGCGGGCGAAGTCCTCTCCAAGCCCGTCGACCGGAACGCGGCGCGCGAGCAACTGCGCAAGCTGGTGGGCCACACCCACGCCATCCACACCGGGGTGTGCCTGGTGGGCCCCGGAGGCAAGGTGCTCGATGCAGTGGAGACGACCCGGCTGACCTTCTACCCGGTGAAGGAGGAGGAGCTGGAGCGCTACCTCGACCTGAACGAATGGGAGGGCTGCTGCGGCAGCTACCGCGTGGAGGACGCCGGACAGGCCCTGTTGGAGCGGCTCGACGGCGACCGCTCCAACGTTCAGGGCCTGCCCATGGTGACGGTGGTGCGACTGCTGCGGGAGGCGGGCTTCCGGTTCTTCTGAGCGCCGCTGACGCCCGCGCAGTCACGCGTCGGAGGACAGCTCCGCCAGAATCTCCGCGTAGGCGGCGCGCGCCTTGTCGGCCTGGTCCGCCTTGAAGCTCACCGCGGCCACCACCGGGTGCCCGCCGCCGCCGTAGCGCCCGGCGATGGCGGACAAATCATGCCGCCGCAGCTCCGGCTTCCACGGGTTGGAGCCGATGGACACCTTGGCCCGCGAGGCGCCCTTCCCCACCCACAGCGTGTAGCGCGCGTCCGGGTAGAGGGCATAGGCGATGAACTTGTTGAGGCTGTCCACGCCCTCGTCCACCAGGTCGAAGAAGACGACGCCGCGCTCGTAGCACGCCCGGGCACGCACCAGCTCGATGTTCGACTGGTGGCGCGCCAGCAGCGGCGCCAGGGGCGTGGCGATGAGCGGCGAGGCGGCGATGTCCGCCAGCGACTCGGACTGCATGCGGCGGATGACTTCCGGGATGAGGCTGGGGTCCTTGTTGGCCTCCAGCACCGTCATGATGCGCAGCGCGGGCTCCTCCAGCGCCACCGCCATCTGCGGCGAGGGGAACTGGGCCCCGTCGATGATTTCCGCCCAGTGGATGAGCTCCGCCATGGGCGACGCATCCCAGCCGAAGCGCTCCCGGGCCACGTCCGCCAGGTACTTCGTGCAACTCTTGCGGTGCGCGTCGTGGAATTTGCGCCCGCTGGTGTCCGCGCGGAAGTGCGCCTCGTCCCCCGGCTGCTGGAAGGCGGAGGCGTGGTGGTCGAACCACCAGGTCAGCCGCGCGTCCTGGCTGTAGCGGAAGTCGACGATGACATTCTCCTCGCCGGAGAACACGGCCGGGTCGATGCCCTCGGCGCCCGGCTTGTGGTTCAGACCGAGGTACCGGAAGGCCGCGTCCGGACGGATGCGCTCCCGGTAGAAACGGGAGAACACGGCCGCGCTCGCGGCGCCGTCGAAGCAGCTGTCGTGAAAGAGGACCTGAACGTTCATGGCGATGAGCCCCTTACTGCAACGCGAGTCCCGCGCCCACCGTCGTGAAGGCCACCTCGTCCGCGCCGCCACTCGCCTGGGCGGCCACCACCGCCAGCCCCACGAGCCGCCCGTCCGCCAGCACCCCGCACGCCAGCGTGCCTTCCGCGCCCCCGGCGTGCGCAGCGGATGCACGGTGGCCTTGCTCCCCAACGCCGGAGGCGCGGGAAGTGACAGCGCCTTCCCCAGCGCACCGCCCAGCGCCTGGAACAACCCCTTGCACCCCACGGCCGCCGCCTTGCCCGTGCCGCGCTCCACCCAGAGCAGGCCATAACGCCCCTGCGCCGTGTCGCCGAAGCCCACGCCGCCGCCCTGCAGGGTGGACGCGGGCAGCACCAGGTGCGGTGCGAGCTGCTCGCGCGTCAGTTGTCCCCACCCCGGGGGCAGCTCCAGCCGATACCCCAGCTCGCTGCCCACCAGGGACTGACGCACACCCGCGCCCGACGTCCCCGCGATGGGAAGCGCCAGCAACCCCGCCGAAGCGACCGCCGCGCCCAGGCCCAAACCCAGCCCCAGGTAGCGCCGCATGGGCCCCGGCTCGCCCACCACCATGACCAACGCGAGCACCCCGAGGATGAAGTAGGCCACGTGGACGGGGGCCAGCGGTGCCTCACGCGCCAGCCATCCCGTGGCCAGCAGTTGCACCACCACGCCCACCTGCGCCAGCCCCTTCGCGGGGCCGCGGTTGAGCACCAGCACCAGCGCGAGCACCGCGCCCAGACACACCAGGCCGTACGCCCACGTGGGGTCCTCCAGCGAGCCCAACAGGCCCGCAGCGCGGACGAACCAGGCCGCGGCGCTCGCCAGCAACACCCCCGCAGCAGGGCCCGGATGGGCGGACACCGCGCTGGTGACGAGGTCCCCGCCGAACACCGTGGCGTCGTCGTCCGCCTCCACCATGGGCCGGTCCAACCGCATCCGGCCGACCTTCTTGTGGGACTGGAGATGGTCGAACGGCTCCCCGCACGAGGGGCACGCACTGGCACCGCGCGGAATGGGGCTGTGGCCGCAGTTCGGACAGAGAGTCTGGGGCATGCCCCCGGCGTATACCGCACTGCCCGCGCCGCCCACGAGGCCGCGACATTTGCGTCAGGATGTTCTGGCTTTCCACCCGGAAAGGCGGACTTCTGCGGGAAGGCTTGACTCTGACATCGAGGTCAGATTGGACCTGGGTGCCAAGAATTGTAAGCCACGTGACGAAACGGAGCCGTTGAACGAAACGTCGAGATTGCGCTCGGAGTGAACGAAAACGCTCGATGAAACGATTCATACCCAGGCAGCACCGTGAACCCAGCAAGCCGACTGTCCGCTTAACCCCGCTTTCTGCCTGGGAAATGAGGGGCATTGTCCCACCGGACAGGTAGTCAGGCGGCTGGCACCTCAACTGCATGTGTCAGCCCCACGGTGTACTCACCCGCGTAGCACGGTGCGGTGGGAGGAACCCATGGGCAAGCGGACGACTCGTAGAAGTGGCGCGGTTCCCAGGCAGGGCCGGCGGGTGATGCCCGCGCTCCGGCGAACGGCCCAGCGGGCCCGGGCGGCCGCGGGCAAGGTCCACCTGACGGTGGGCGAGGTCATCGCGGCGGCCTTCGAGACCTCCGGCGGGGAGCTGGTGGATGTGCTGGCCCAGCTCACCTCGCCGCAGATGACCCGGGCGCTGGGGCGTCGCATCGTCGTGGAGGGCTGAGCCCTCCGCCCCTGTCCCGGCCGGCGTGGACGTCAGTCTCCCGCCATCAGGATGCCGGCGGTGTAGCGCTGCCGCGTGGGTTCTCCCGCGAGCAGCTTCTCGAAGTCCTCCGCGTTGTTCGGGTGCACCAGGAAGCTGCCGGAGCGTGTCTCCAGGCGCACAGGCGCGGCCAGCGACTGTGGCTCCTCGGCCACGGTGCCACCACTGCCCTCGTCCAGGCGGTGAGCCGGCGCGGTGGCGCAGGCGGTGAAGAGCAGGAAGCCAGGAACAAGAAAGCGCCTCATGCGGGTCCTCCGGTGGACGGACCCAGGGGTGGGCCCGCGCGCCCCTCCCTATGCCGCATCTCGCGCGGAGACAAGGCACCGCGCGCCATCCCGGAAACGACGAAGGCCCGCGTCCCCCATGGGGAGACGCGGGCCTGGGACTTCACGCCGTCAGCAGCCTGGGGCTACCGGGGCTGCCAGCGCGGGCGGTGGTCATCGCCGCGCGACGTCTGGAGGGTGTAGTCCCCCAGCGGGTGGACGATGGGGTCCCCCACCTTCGCGCCCGCCGCCGGATCAATCTGCTGGACGTAGAGCTGCCCCGCCTGGATGTAGGCCACGTAGTGGCCATCCGGAGAGAACGACGGGAGCGTGGCGCCCTCGGCGAAGCTGACCTCATCCCCCACCGGGGTGCCGTCCGCCGGGTTGATGCGGCGCAGGAAGATGATGTTGCCCGGGTCGCCGGCGCAGGGCGAGGTACCGGCGCCGCAGAGCACCGGCTCTCCCGTGGTGGGGTTGAAGAAGTAGGCGCGCACGTACGCCACCCAGCTGCCATCCGGCGCCCAGGTGGGGTTGGCGATGTAGGAATCCACCGAGCCACCCTCGACGGCCGCCGTGCTGAACTCGGCAATCGTCTGCACGGCGGCGCCGCCCACGGGGACGATGTAGAGCGCGGCGTTCAGCCCCACCGGCCGCGTGTCATCCGGACGGAGGAACAGGAGCTGGTTATTGACGCGGTTGTAGTGCGGCTGCTCCGCCGTGGAGCCCGCGATGGCCAGCGGCGTGGGCGCGCCGCCCACGGTGGCCGTGGAGATGCCGACGGTGGCGGTGCTGAACGCGAACGTGTTGCCGTTGCGCCAGGCCGGGGAGGAGCCCGTCGCGGTGGCCTGCTCCACCGTGCCGCCCTCGGCCGGAACGCGGGAGATGCCGGAGATGCTGTCGCCCGCGCGGCGCACGTACAGGAGAGAATCCCCCGGCTCCCACTCCAGGTAGAGGAAGCCCTCGGTGCTGCCCGTGGTGCCGTTGGCGAGCATCGTGGGCGCGCCCGCCACCATCGGCACGTCGCACGCCACCAGCTCACCGGCCAGGTTCCCCGTCGAGGTGCCCGTCTCGGTGGCGCCCTGGACGAAGGCAATCCGGTTGCCGGCCGGGTTCCAGCGCGGGTAGAGGCTGTTCACCGCGGCGTCCGACAGCCGCGTGGGCTCCGGCTCATCGAAGCGCGTCACCACCGCGGCCATTTCGTCGGTGTCGTCCATGGCCGTGAAGGCCACGTGCAGCGCCTGACACGTCATGGCCTCCGCCGTGCCCTCACAGCGCAGGCCCGCGGCGCAGTCGGCGGACGAGGTGCAAGCATCGCCCTTGGCCCCCGTGCCGATGACGACCACGCCACCGCCGTCGGCCGTGCCCGCGTCCGTGCCAGCATCCTCTTCAGTGCCCGCGTCCTGTTCGGTGCCCGCGTCTCCCTCGGTGCCGGCGTCATCTTCCGTCCCAGCGTCCTCCCCGGGCGGCTGCTGGACATCGCGCAGCTCACAGTTGCCCGAGCGGCACGTCCAATCCTTCCCCGCCGGAGGGGGCCCTTTGTCGCTGCGGCAGTCGAATACATCGACACATTCGTCACCGCACCCCGTCGACAGCACCAGCAGCACGCCACACAGCGCGCTGATAACGACACGCTTGGTCATGGAAACCCTCCGGAGAATAGAGGGCGCGTATACCGTCAGCCTTTCCGGGCGCGCTGACCCGGATGCGCGGGAGCACACAGCGTGTTCCTGAATGAACGGCCCAAGGGAGCTGCCTGCTCAATGATAGACACCCACTGCCACCTGGATGCCTCCCGCTTCGATGCCGACAGGACGGAAGTCCTCTCACGCGCCTGGGCCGCGGGCCTCCACGGCATCGTCATCCCTGGCGTGGGCCCGCATGACTGGGAGCCCCTGCTGGAGCTGTCCCGCCAGGATGCCCGCCTTCAGGTGGGCCTGGGCATCCACCCGCAGCTCCTCCCCGACATGCCCCCGGAAGAGGACGACGCCGTGCTCGAGCACCTGGACGCGTTGCTCGCGAAGGGCGGCGCGGCGGCCGTGGGTGAGTGCGGATTGGATGGCCCCAGCCTCCCGGGCGCGCCGCTGGAACGGCAGGTGATGGTGCTGAAGCGGCACCTCGCGCTGGCGCGCAAGCACGACCTGCCCGTGCTGATGCACTGTCACCGGCTGCACCCAGCCCTCATCGAGCTGCTGAAGGAGGAGCCCCTCCCCGAGGCCGGCCTGCTCATGCACAGCTACAGCGGCGGCGTGGAGCTGGCGCGCTTCTATCTCCAGAAGGGCTGCCACTTCTCCTTCGCGGGCCCCGTCACCTGGGCGGAGGCCCGCAAGCCCCTGGATGCGCTCCGGGCCATCCCCCTGGACCGGCTGATGGCGGAGACGGACGCCCCGGACCAGGCCCCCACGCCCCACCGGGGGACGCGCTCCGAGCCGGGCTACCTTCCCCACATCCTGGAGGGCATGGCCCGCGTCCGGGGGAGCCCGTCGAGGAGGTCGCCCGGCAGACGACCGAGAATGCCCGCCGCTTCTTCCGGGAAGCTTTCCCTGCACCTTCGCGGTAGGCGAGCGGTCGCGTTATAGAGGACCGCCATGAACCCGCAGCCGCTCCCCGCCCCTGCCCCTGAGACTCCGCCCACCGCCCCGGACTCGCTCGCCCGTCCCTTCAAGCTCTCCCGGCGCTTCGACCGGACCGGCCGCCTGCTGGGCGACTCCGCGATGGAGCGGCTGGCCAACGCGCGCGTGGTGGTGTTCGGCCTGGGCGGCGTGGGCAGCTTCGCGGCGGAGGGCCTGGTGCGCAGCGGCATTGGCCACCTGACGCTGGTGGACCATGACGACGTGTGCGTCACCAACACCAACCGCCAGCTCCACGCGACGGTGAAGGCCGTGGGCAAGCCCAAGGCGGAGCTGATGGCGCAGCGCTGCCAGGAAATCAATCCGGCGGCGAAGGTGGAGGCGGTGCGCGAGTTCTACCGCGCGGACGTGGCCGAGCAGATGCTCCAGCCGGGCCAGTACGACTTCGTCGTGGACGCCATCGACAACGTGAAGGCGAAGCTGCACCTGCTGCACCGCTGCGTGACGCTGGGCGTTCCGGTGGTCAGCTCCATGGGCGCCGCGGGCCGGTTGGACCCCACCGCCATCCGCGTGGAGGACCTGTCCGAGACGCACATGGACCCCTTCGCCAAGGACATCCGCAAGCTGCTCAAGCGCAAGTACGCGGTGGAGACGGACAAGCACACGGGCATCACGGCCGTGTACTCCATCGAAGCGCGGCGGCTGCCGGTGACGCTCCAGTACGACGACGCCACCGACGGCTTCCTGTGCGTGTGCCCGCAGGACAACGAGTTCCACACCTGCGACCACCGCACGCAGATTGACGGCAGCGTGGCCTTCGTCACGTCCTGCTTCGGGATGAACGCGGCGGGCGTGGTGGTGCGTCGGCTCGCGTCGGCGCGCTAGGCGCTCAGGCCACCTGCTGCGGCTGGGGCGCTTCGGGCGCGGCGCCCTCGCGTCCGCAGGGACGGCGGAAGACACACCGCGCACAGGACGTCAGCGACTCCGTGGGCGGAAACGCGGACGCGTCCAGCGGCGTGTTGGTGGCCGGGTCCTTCAGCAGCGAGCGCATCTTCGCCACGCTCTGCTCGAAGTGCCGGCGGAAGGAGGCCATGGCCTCCGGGTCCACCGCGACGTCCTGCTCCTTGCCCTCATTGAGGTACACGAGCGAGGCGCGCACCTTCTCCACCGGGAAGCCGTAGCGCTGGGCCACGTAGAGCGCGTAACCGAGCACCTGCTCGTCGTACCCGTCGCGCGACTTGCCCGTCTTCCAGTCCACCACCACCGGCGTGCCGTCCGCGTCCACGAAGGCGAAGTCGGGAATCGCGAAGACCTTGAGGCCGTCCAGCGTGAAGTGGGCGAAGTCGAAGCCCGCGTCCACCTCCAGCCACTGCTCGGGCTTGAGGCTGTGCGCCAGGTCCTTCCAGCGCGAGGAGAAGAACCACGACAGCGCGGAGCGCACCGTCTCCCAGTTCTGCTTCCACGCCTCGTCCGGCACCGCTTCGGCGTACTCGTGCTCCACCAGGCCGGTGAACTGCTTGCGGTACTTCTGCGACCAGTAGTTCTTCGAGCGCGAGTGCCGGAAGTCGTCCTGCATCAGCTTGCGCGTGCGCGCCTCCACCGCCGCCGGGTCCACCTCGCGGCCCGCGCGCCAGTCCAACAGCACGTCCTTGATGCTCTCGTGCACCACGCTGCCGGCCCACGTGTAGCGGTTGCCCAGCTTCTTCAGCACGTAGAGCTCGCGTACGTCCTTGGGCGCGCTCGCCTCCCAGCCGCCCCAGGAGCGGTAGTAGTAGAGGTAGTACGCGCGAAGGCACTCGGAGAACTTCTCGTGGCGGCTCTTGGACCAGGAGAAGTCGTTGCTGAGAGGGGGGCGCCGCATGAAGGCGCGCATCCTAGGCGTTCGCCCGCTCCGCCAGAAGGGGAACAGGCGAGGAAACAGGCCCCCGCTGGTCGCTGAAAGACAGTCCCCCCAGGCAACCGGGAAGGTATGGTGCGCGCTGGCATGAAGACCCAACCCTTCAAGGGCCGGGTGGTCCTCATCACGGGGGCTTCCGGAGGCATTGGCAGGGCGGCGGCGAGGGCCTACGCCGCCGCGGGCGCGGATGTCGTCCTGGCCGCGCGCCGGCTTCCCGAGCTCGAGGACGCGGCCCGTGAAGTGGCGTCACTGGGCGTGAGGGCACTGCCGGTGCGGTGCGACGTCACGGTGGGCGACGACGTGACGCGGCTGGTGCGCGAGACGGACGCCGCCTTCGGTGGGCTGGATGTGCTCGTCAACAACGCGGGCCAAGGTCTCTACGGACCGCTGGAGGGCGTTGGGGAGGAGCAACTCCGGCAGGTCTTCGAGCTGAACGTCTTCGGGCTGTGGCGGATGACACGCGAGGCCCTGCCGCTGTTGCGCAAGCGGCGTGGCGCCCAGGTGGTCAACGTCAGCTCTGTGCTGGGCCACCGGGGACTGCCGCTGCTGGGCGGTTACTGCGCGTCCAAGGCCGCGGTGAATGCGATGACGGAGTCGCTGCGCGCGGAGCTGGCCGCCGAGGGCATCCGGGTGCTGCTCGTGTCGCCCGGCTTCACCGAAAGCGACTTCCGGGAGAACCGCCTTCATGCGGAGGGCTGGCGACAGGACGCCATTCCACTGAAAGCCATGTCCGCGGAAGAAGTCGCCGACGCAATGGTTCGTGCGAGCCGGAGTGGGCGGCGCGACACCGTGCTCACGCTGCCCGGCCGGGTGATGGTGGTGGCCAACCGGTGGGTGCCTTCCCTGTTCGACCGTGTCGCCCGCCGCATGGCGGCTGCTTCGAAGAAGAAGGACGCATGACCTCCCGCAGTCCCCGTGTCCCCCGCGCGAAGCCCGCTCCAGAAGACGCACAGGTGCCGCGCGAAGGCATCGCCACGAAGACGCGAGCTGCCGCCACGGCCGCGGCATCGTCCAATGAAGCCCCTGCACGGAGGCCCCGCGCCGGGCGCCCCCTTCCGCGCCGCTCGCGGCCACTGTCACACCCGCGCGGGCGCACCGGCCAGCGTGCGTGGACCGCTGCTGGACTGGTATGACCGGAACAAGCGAGACCTGCCCTGGCGCCGCACCCGGGACCCGTATGCCATCTGGCTGAGCGAAGTCATGCTCCAGCAGACCCAGGTGACGACGGTGATTCCCTACTGGGAGCGGTTCCTCGCGCGATTCCCCACGGCGCGCGCGTTGGCCTCGGCGCCGCTGGATGACGTGCTCGCGGGCTGGAAGGGCCTGGGCTACTACAGCCGTGCCCGCAACCTGCACCGCGCCGCACAGGAAGTCGTCGCGCGCTTCGGCGGCTCCCTGCCGTCCACCGCCGCGGAGCTGCTCGAACTGCCCGGCTTCGGCCGCTACACCGCGGGCGCGGTCGCCTCCATCGCCTTTGGCGAAGAAGCGCCGCTGGTGGACGGCAACGTCGCGCGCGTCTTCTCTCGCATCTTCGAGGTCGAAGGCCTTCCAGGAGACCGCCAGCGAGAGGCCACGCTGTGGGCGCTCGCCACCGCGCTGGTGAAGGGCGAGCGGCCCGGTGACTTCAACCAGGCCCTCATGGAGCACGGCGCAACCACGTGCCGGCCAGAGAACCCGCTTTGCCTGCTGTGCCCCGTGCGAGGAGCCTGTGTCGCCTTCCGCAAGGGCCGCGTGGACGAGCTGCCCCCGCCAAGGTGCGCGCCACGCCCAAGAAGCTGACGCTGGCCGTCGCCGTGTGGCCCCATGCCGGCACCCTCCTCCTCGCCCGCCGCGCGGACGCCGGACTCTTCGGAGGCCTGTGGGAGCTGCCGGCCGCCGAAATCGCCGACGACGCGCCGGACAGCGAAGCCCGTGCCCGGCTCTCCGCCGCGCTGGGCGTCGACGTGATTCTGGAAGGCGCGCTGGGCACCGTGAAGCGGCAGCTCACCCACCGAGACCTCTCGCTTCGGCTGCTGCGCGTCTCCGGCCCTCGCCGGCCCGCGAGCACGCCCGCCTTCCGAGAGCTTCGATGGTGCGCCCCTGATGACGCGGGAAAGCTCGGCATGAGCACCGCGATGCAGCGAGCGCTCGACCTCGCGCTGGAAGCGGGCGTGCTGCCAGGCGGCTGAAAGCCCCCACGCCGGCCCCGCGTCCGCCGCCTGTCCGTCGCTCGACACAGAGGCAGTCCTCCTGTCGCACTGACAACCCCGGCCCCCCGCATGCCGGTTCCTTTCAGCATCGACGCGCCACAATCTCCGCGGACTCTTTCCACCGGAGGAATCCGAGCATGGCACGCCACACCGCCAACAAGCAGACGGGGCCGTCTTCCAGCAAGCCGCCTGCCCCCTCGGCCCAAACCAGGCCGCAGGCTCCGGAGTCGCGCCCTGGCCCCACCAACGAGCAGATTGCCCGCCGGGCCTACGAAGTCTTCCTGGCCCGGGGCGGTACGCACGGCAACTCCGAGCAGGACTGGTTCCAGGCCGAGCGCGAGCTTCGACTCGGCCGTCAGTGACAGTCCGCTGACACACGGGCGCGCCGTCGCTGAGCGCAGGCCGGGCACAGCGGAGGGCCGCCAGCCCCACTCACCTCGTCACGCGCCGCCGCTTGTGCACCGGGGGCGCGTCCGGGGCGTGCGCGGAGGCACGTGGGCCGTAGTAACGCCGCAGCCAGCGGCTGAGCCCGTCGAAGCCAGGAAAGAGCACGCGCTCGGTGATGTTGCTCTGGTCCAGCTTGTCGCGCACCTCCCACTTGAGCGCGGCGGGGATGATGAGCTTGCGCACGCCAGCCGCCTGGGCTTCGAGGAAGGTGTCCAGGCGAAGCTCGGGCCCGTTCATCACGGAGAAGAGCGCGAACTGATTCACGATGCGGGCGTCCAGCGACGGTGGCTCCAGGAAGAGCACGAACGGGTGCTTCGCGAGCTGGTCGAAGGTCGAAAGGTCCGACGCCGTCGTGGCCAGCATCTCCCCCGTGAAGACATCCGCGCCTTCTCGCTGGAGCAGCGTCTTCAACCGCCTGGGAAGGTGACGATTCGTCTGGCGGTAGTCCACACACCACACCACGCCGTCCTCTCCGTACCACTCCGGGTTCTCGGTGAGGAAGTGGAGCGCCACATAGGGGCTGAAGGTCCAGTCCAGCATCCGCGTGGGCAGCCCATGATGCTGGGCCAGGGCGAGCCAGTCCCAGACTGACTCCACGGGCTGCGGGCTGTAGCTCCGCGCGTACTTCCGGAAGGCCCTCAGCAGGTCCTTCTCCTTGCGCACGAACAGCCCCTTGCGATTGAGCGCCGTGGACAGGTCGTTGGTCACCTGAGGCATGCCACGGAAGACAAAGGTGGACCGGTGACGCCCCAACACCTCGCTCCACGACCCGGCGAAGAGCGCGTCCTGCAGCTCCAACCATGTCCCGATTCGCTGTTCCAACATGGCCCAGAACCCCCGCGACACAATAAGCATCGCGGCGGGACGGGCCCGCCCGGGACCGGAGCCGCTCAGTGGGGATTCACGGTGTCAACGGAGGGACGCTCGGCGGAGAGCGCGCTCCGGAGCCGCCGCTGCGCCACCTTGAGCTCCTCCAGGATGCGCTCCGCGTCGATGACCGAGCGCATCGCCAGCCCGCAGGCGGGCGTCAGCACCACCGTGGACACCACCTGCGCGAAGGTGAAGCCGGCGGGCAGCGCCGCCTTCAGCGTGGCCTCCACCGAGTCCACCAGCTCTCCCACCTCGTAGGTGGACGCCAGGTCCGTGGGGATGATGCCCAGGCTCAGCGTCGCGCCCGCGGCGAGGAAACGCTCCAGCGCGGCCCCCGCCTCCACCATCGCGTCCAGCGACAGCCGCACGTCCAGGGAGAGCAGGTCCGGCTGGACATCCAGCAGCGCGGCCCAGTCCGTGTTGCCGCAGCAGTGCAGCCCCACCAGCGCGCCTTCGCGCTGCAAGGCCACCACCAGCAGCTTCAGCTCCTGCATGGCAATCAGGTGCCGGGGATTCGTGCGCTGGAGCGCATAGAGCCCAGGCTCATCCAGATAGAACAGCGGCGTGGTGCCCGCGCGGCGCAGCGCCTTCACCATGGCCAGTGAGCGCGCCAGGGACAGCCGATACATCGCTTCATCCAGGCCCGGCACATCCAACGCGGGCTGTCCGTCGGTGGTGCGCGCCACCGAGCGCACCGTGAAGGGCCCCGCGAGCTGCGCCTTCGCGAAGGCCAGCTTTCGCGCCTCCACTTCCCACAGGAAGGGCCGCCACGCCCGGCACGCCTCGGGTGAGGGCTCGAAGGCCTCGAACTGGCCGGACTGGAACGCCGCCTCCAGCCGCGCCTCGAAGGCAGCGCGCCCCGCGTGCCAGGCCGCGAGGTCCACCGTACACAGGCCTTCCTCATCGAAGGCCAGACCCGGCAGCCCCTCCAGGGCCGCGGGAATCATCAACTCCGAGGGCTTGCCCACTGGCAACTGCGGCAGGAACGGAATGTCCAGGGCCAGCGCGGCCTGGAGCCCCAGCTCCACTTGCGTGTGCGGCAAGCTCCCGATTCCGGTGGTGGCGCAGGCTGGCAGCAACTGGACGGCTCGGCGGATGTTCGGCGCGCTCATGGCGCGGACTCTATCCCCTCCCCGGCCTTCCGGTGTGGCTGCCCATCCCCGATGCGCCGGGTTCCCGACCTTCCCGTCCGGCAACAACGTTCCACCCAAGAACCGGGAAGCACCCCGGCGGACAAGGGAGGGGGCATTCATGAACAGGCGCTGTGGATGGGGGACGGGCACCCTGGCGGCGGCATTGCTCGCCAGTCCCGCCGTCGCGGAGACGCCCCGCGCCGTCAAGGCGCAGCCCGCCCCGGGCTTCGGGGCCTCCGGCCTGACGGTGCGCAGCGGCGTGACGACCTGGTCGGGCAACGTGGGCAGGGAGACAGGCGTGGGCGCGTTCCTGGCCCTGCTGGGGAAGTCCCCATTGTCTCCGGCGTGGGCCTGGAGCTGGGCTACGAGGGCTCCGCCAACGGCTACGCGGAGCCCCGGCGCGGCACGCTGTGGCGGCACAACGGCGGCCTGCTGGCCAAGGTGGGCCCCACGCTCTTCTCGCAGTGGAAGCCCTTCATCGGCGCGGGCGCGGGCGTCAGCTACTTCCACCCCACGCCCATGGACGTGGGCACCGCCTTCGAGAAGGGCTGGGGCGCGGAGGTGCCACTCGCCGCCGGGCTCGAGTACCGGTACAGCGGCGTCACCGCCGGCCTGCGCGCCACCTACCGCGTGCTCGTGGCGCGGGACTTCGCCCCCAGCAGCGCGGACGTCGGAAACCTCTTCAGCGCCGACCTCAGCCTGGGCGCGCGCTTCTGAGCCGCCCCTCACCGGTTTCTGACACGACTCGCGGCCGGAAGAAGGCGGAGGGCCTCAGGGGCCGGTATTGGCGGACACCGCCTTGAGGAAACCCAGGGCCGCCTGCCGGATACTGGCGTTGGAGTCGTTCTGACTGGCCCAGGCCAGCAGCGGGCGTACTTCGAGCGTGGTGGTGACCCGGGAGCCCAGGAACTGGACGAGCTCCGCCCGCAGCCCGTCCGATGGGTCCCCCCGCAGCGCCTGCTCGAGCGCAGGCAAGAGAGCGCCCAGCGGACGGAAGCTGGCGGCGAAGACGACGGCCTTCCGGACCTCCGGCGAAGGGTCCCCGAGCAGCCGCTGCGCGAGGAGCGGGTCCACCGCCGGGTCGACCAGCAACCGGAGCGCCTCCACCGCGGCCTGCCGCACCTGGGGGCTGCTTCGCGCAACCCCTCTTCGATGTAGCCGAGCGCACGGGCGTCCCGTGTGTTCCCCAGCGCCCGCATCAACAGGGCCTTCTCCTCCACCGAGCTCGACGAACGAAAACGCGCGCCCAGCTCCTGGACGAGCGTCTCCGAGCCCCGTGCGTCCTGGGCCCCCATCCGCATGGCCGCGTTGCCCAGCGCCAGGGTCGCGGTGTCCCTCAGCTCCGCCTGCGTGTCACGGGCGCGCGCCCGGAGCGCCTCCACCCCTCCGGAGTGGGCGCCTCCGCCATGCCCAGGGCCGCGACCGCGTCCGTTCGGACCGGTACGGACACGTCGCCATCCTCGAGGATGCGGGAGAGGGCCTGAATCGACTCCGTCGTGCTGGCCGCTGACAGCGCGCCCAACATCGGGCTGGCGGCGAGCGGCTCCAACCCCTCGTGCAGCACCCCTGGCACCTTCAGGGCCTCCGCGGGCTCCAGCACGAACAGCGCGCGCAGGCGCTCCATCGCCAGGGTCCTCGCGTCGTCCCGCGCCTGCTCGTCCTTGGGCAGCGCGCGCAGGTCCTCGAGCATGTCCTCGAAGCGGCGCCCGCCCAGAATCTGCCGGTGGTGAGCCTGCGGGTCCTGTGCCTGGCCCTGGATGCTGGCCAATGGGACGGTGGTCAGCCGGTCTCGCAGCGCGGTCAGCGCACCTGGCAACGAGGTGTCCCGGCTCCGCCCCAGCAGCCGCAAGCGCAGCCGCAGCTCGTGACTCGCCCGGGGCATGCCATCTCCCGCGTCCACCTCCAACTGCTCGCTGGCCACCAGCGCCTCCGTCCACAGGTCCGCGCCCAGTTGGAATTGGGAATCGGTGCGCACCTCGATGCGAAGCTTGTCCTTCGCGAGCGGTTGCAGGCCCTGCGCCGTCGCCACATGGGTATAGGCCAGCTTCGACTTGGAGAAATGCAGCGGCGCCTCGGCGCGCCGATACGCGGCGTTGTACTGGCCCGTGGCGTCGTGCTCCTCGCTCTGCCAGCCCGCTCCGGGCGCGCCCTGCACCACGAACTGCGTCGCCGCCACCACCGAGCGGAGCAGGCCCTGGGCCAGCACGTCCGTGCCGGTCTCCATGTGGACGAGCCGCGCGGCCCCCGTGCGCTCCAGCGTCACGAAAAAGGGAAGGGAGAGGCTCCCCATCAGCAACTGCCGCTGGTCCGGCGACAGCGCGTCATGCCCCTCCACGTCGACGGAGACATTCTCTGGCAGCAGGCTCACCCGTGCATCGACGCGCGTATCGTTCGCGCTGACGATGCCCACTCGCCACTCACCCTTGAGGTGAAAGCGCATGGACGGCGGCGCGTCGCCTTGCGGCTGTGTCTGTTTGAACGCCACCTGCTGCGTCACATCCAGCGAATACCGGTACTCCGAGCCCGGCACCCAGGCCCGCTTTCCATCCACGCTGGCGCGCGCGGACTCAGGCTCGGTCTGAGACAGGGGCGACTGAAGCGTCGCAGTCGCGCGCGAGGGTTCAGAAGCCGGATTGGGGATGGCCGCCTCCGTCCGGCTCCACCACCATGCAGCGGAAAGTCCCAAGACAAGAAGGGCTGCCAGCGACAAGGCTTGATGACGCTTCGGTACGGGGCGCATGGCGCCAATCGCTAGCATGCATCAGGGGGGTTCGCCTAGGGGCTGGCCGCAGCAAGGCATACAACAGTCATACCCCCAGCGCTCCGCGACCGTCCAAAAACTATCCTCTACGAGTATGACACGATTGACACTCATAGTGACGTGCCTGTACTGAGCCTCCTTGACTTCGGGCTCTGTTTGACTGCCCATGAAAGGACACCGCACATGCAAAAGCCGAAAGCGACTTTGGGTTTCGCAGCGCTGTTGTTCGCAGTGGTGGCTTCGCAGGCCGCACAGGCACAGGTGCCTGCGTATGTCGATCCGGTCATCTACACGGTCAACCCGACGAGTTTTCCCGCCACGACCTACCCACCGGGCTATCAGCTCAACAACAACTATCCCTGGGAGTCGACGTACCCGTTCTCACCTTCGTATTCGGCGACCGAGCAGCAAATCATCATCAATGACGAGCTCGCGCGGACGGGCGGCGAACTGGGGACGGACCCGGTCGACGGCAGCCCGAACATCACCATCGACCAGGGCATCATTCCCGAGGCCCACATCGAGAATGTGCAGCCCGCGGTCGTGGTGGCGACGGAAGTCACGCCTCCATCCAACGGCACCACCCCCTTCAGCCGCAGCTACTACCGGAAGAATGACTTCGGCAACAGCCTCTTCGGTGCGGGCTACATCATCGATGCGGCGATGACGGCGTCTCCGTCGACGGGCGTCGCGGAGAAGAAGGTCGAGGCCTATGCCGACGGCAAGGTCTTCGCCGTGGCGTTTGGCGCGGAGCGGGAGATTGTCCGGGGCCGCGCGGAGCTCACTGGCCAGCAGGGCGGAAACAACAGCGGCACCGCCCGGCTCTACGCCATGGGCCAGCAAATCTGGTCCGGCAACCTGTACACCAGCTTTGAAATCACGCCCATCAACTGGAGCCGCACGTTCTTCTCCGTCTCCAAGCGGTTCATGGTGGGACCGGTTCCAGTCTCCGTGGCGGCGTCCGTGGGTGGCGGCGTGAAGCTGACCGTCTCCGGGCAGGTTGGCCCGACCATCGCCAGGCTGACCACCGCCGCGGGAGGCTGGGCCAACGCCACCGCGTCCGCGGGGGTCGATATCATCGTCGCGGGGGTTGGCGTCGAGGGCAACCTGGTCCTCGTCAATGTCAGCCTGCCAGCCTTCGCCGAGCTGTTCTGGCCGTTCTACTCGCTCGACTACACGCTCCGGTCCAACCTGAACCTGACCGCGCTCTCCGGCAACATCAAGCTCTGGGTCCGGGTCGGCTTCTGGTTCCTCAAGAAGACGTGGCGCGTGACGATTGCCAGCTGGTCCGGCACCACCCAGAACTGGCCCCTCTTCACCCAGAATGGCTCTCTCATCCTGGGCATGGAGCCCATGGGCATGTGAGGCGTCGTTGACGAGCCGGGCCCGGAGCCGCCTGCGAGGTGCTCCGGGCCCGGCATGGCATCCGCCGCTATTCGCCCGCGGGGACGAGGACTTCCGGCACGTTGCCGCGCAGAATCATCCGGTTCATCTCGGCGACGTACTCGCTCTGGAAGCGCTGCGAGCCATTGAGGTAGCCCTGGGCGATGATGATGTTGGACGTGAAGTCCGTCGTCGCCGGCCGCACGTTGTAGGCGCGGGTGTACTCCCACTTCGTGTCCAGGGAGACGATTTCGTCCGCCTGGCCATGGCGGTCCACGAGGCTGTCACCCACCCCGAGTTCGCGGGCCCGCTTGAGCGTGCCGTCCGGCGTGACGAGCGGGTGCTCGGTGGTGACACGCAGCTCTCCGCCGGAGCGGGTACGGAAGGTGAGGATTTCCTGCTCCGTGGCGTCACGGTCCAGCGTGTAGTGCTCGACCCGGTTCTTCATGAAGGAGAGCGCGCCAAACGAGGCCCCAGGCGAGAGCGTCACCAGGTCCGCCCGCCCGGACTCCAGGGCCTCGCGGATGCCCATGGCACCGTCGGACAGGAGGATTTTCTGGTCCGGCATGTAGC
Organism: Myxococcus sp. MxC21-1; assembly: GCF_032612255.1. Lineage (NCBI taxonomy): Bacteria > Pseudomonadati > Myxococcota > Myxococcia > Myxococcales > Myxococcaceae > Myxococcus > Myxococcus sp. MxC21-1. The sequence goes on along the minus strand of NZ_CP123278.1, from coordinate 2,236,364 downwards.
AGCCGGGCTCGCATAGGCCATCCATCTGGATGTGCGCGGGCTTGAAGGTATAGGGGACGTTGTTCTGGATTTGCGCGCCCGTGTACGACGCCGTCGGCGTCCCAGACGCACCCGGACCCTTCCAAGGCGAGTACATGTTGTTGGGGTCCACGTAGACGGGGTACAGCCAGTAACCCGCCGCCGCCGCGTTGAACGCCTCCATGGAGTAGGAAGAATTCCAGAAGCGCATGTCCAGCCCGCCCCATGCCGTGGCGCCATAGGGGTTTTGTTGCTGATAGCGCTTCGCCCACTTCTGGCGCCCCTCCGCCTGGTCCGCGTTGACCAGGTCATTCGAGCACCGGTAGTTCACGGGGAACCAGCCACCACCGCCGCCACCACCACCACCACCACCGCCGTCATCGGGGAACTCCTCGACCATGACGAGTTCCTCCTCCCTCCCCTCAGGCCCGCCGGCTGGGGCCGCGCTCGCGGCTCCAAGCGAGCCGCAGAAGGCGGTGAGGACGGCCAGTCCCATGGTGCATCTGTCTTTCATCAATGATGACATTGTCATGATTTGACCTCGGTGAAATCCTGCTGTGGACACGACAAAATCCGGTGCCCGCCAGAAGCAGGCGGGACCGGATGGCTGGGGACAGGGTTTGTGAACAGAGGGCTACCGGAGCGATAGGACAAGCGCTCCGGCGGCAGGGATGCGGCTATTCGCCCGCGGGGACGAGGACTTCCGGCACGTTGCTGCGCAGAATCATCCGGTTCATCTCGTCGACGTACTCGCTCTGGAAACGCTGCGAGCCATTGAGGTAGCCCTGGGCGATGATGATGTTGGACGTGAGGTCCGTCGTCACCGGCCGCACGTTGTAGGCGCGGGTGTACTCCCACTTCGTGTCCAGGGAGACGATTTCGTCCGCCTGGCCATGGCGGTCCACGAGGCTGTCACCCACCCCGAGTTCACGGGCCCGCTTGAGCGTGCCGTCCGGCGTGACGAGCGGGTGCTCGGTGGTGACACGCAGCTCTCCGCCGGAGCGGGTGCGGAAGGTGAGGATTTCCTGCTTCGTGGCGTCACGGTCCAGCGTGTAGTGCTCGACCTTGTTGTCCAGGAGTTCGACGGCGGAGAACGACGCCTCGGGAGAGAGCGTCACCAGGTCCATCCGCCCGGACTCCAGGGCCTCGCGGATGCCCATGGCGCCGTCGGACAGGAGGATTTTCTGGTCCGGCGTGTAGCAACCCGGCTCGCACACGCCATCCATCTGGATGTTCGCGGGCTTGAAGGTATAGGGGACGGAAGTCTGGATTTGCGAGCCCGTGTACGACGCCGTCGCGGTCCCATACGCGCCCGGTCCCTTCCAGGGCGTGTACATGTTGTCTGGGTCCACGTAGACGGGGTACAGCCAATAGCCCAGGGCCACGGCCTGGTTGGCCTCCAGCGTGTAGCTCGAGTGCCAGTAGTTATGGTCCAGGCCTCCCCACGTCGTGATGTTGTAGGGGTTCTGCTGCTGCCAGCGCTTCGCCCAGCGCTGGCGGCCCTCGGCCTGATCCGCGGTGAGCTGGTCGAACGTGCATCGATATTCGTTGGGCGCCCACGCGGCGAAGGCTGACGACGACATCGTCAGCGAACTGATGACCGCGAAGATGGTCTTCTTCATGTCTTACCCCCTGATGGTTGGTTGAAGAACGGCCTGCTACGGGTTCGTCTCGAACTGGACGACGAACACGTCCTGTCCGCCCTGGTTGGTTGCCCCCAGGTTTCCTCGGGTCGTTCCCCACCCCAGAGCCATACTTGAGTTGGTCATCACCACATCGCGCAACTGGTCGTCCGCGTCCGTCCCCCACTGCCAGGCGCGGTCCTGGGTGCCCGACCTGTCGAACCGGGCGACGAACGCATCGAGCCCGCCCTGGTTGGGCGTGTCCGTCATCGCACCGGCCGTCCAGCCCGCGACATAGGCATGGCCCGCGCTGTCGACGGTGAGCCCGGTGGCCAGGCTCAGGTGGCTGGCCGGACCGATGCGGCGCGTCCACTTGTGCTCTCCCGACGTCGAGTAGCGCATCAGGAAGGCGTTGGGGATGCCGTCGTTCTCGAAGGCGTTGGGCTGGGTCAGGTCACTGTAGGAGATCGCGAGCACGTAGATGCGATCGTTCCCGTCCTGGGCGACCGCGATGGCCGCGTCGATGTCTGGCGTTCCCACCTGGGCGGTCCACTCCAGGTTCTGGGCACCGTCGAACTGGCGGATGAAGAGGTCCGTGGAGCCCTTGGGTTGAGCGGCCAGGCGGCCCTGGGTCGAGCCGACGACCCAGGTCCTCCCGTTCGGTGACACGGCGATTCCCTCGCCGCGGTCATGGGCCTGATTCAGGGAGCCGAAGACATCCTTCTGGGCCTGCTGGCCCTGGTCGTCAATCTGGAGCAGCGTGACGTCGAAGCCATTGGCCGGCGCCTCCAGCGTGGCCCCCGCGATGCCAATCCGTCCGTTCGGCCGGAGCGCGGCGGAGAGGCCGTAGTCCTCCTCCCGTGTGCCGTGCTGGACGAGCCAGGAGCGCCGCCCCTCTTTGTCATACCGGGCCACGAAGACGTCCGCGCCCCCCGCGGAGAACTGCCCCGGGAGCGAGTCTTGCGTGATGCCGACGACGTGCGCCTGTCCCTCGCTCGTGACGACCAGGTCCCGAGCGGAGTCCTCGCCCGGCGAGCCGAACTGGTGAACCCAGTTGAACTGCAGGAGCGAGGAGAGCTTCGCCAGGAAGACATCCTGCCCACCCGCCTGCTCTCCCGGCTCTCCGAAGGCACCGCCCGTGTTGCCCGCGAGGTAGACGTTGCCGTCGGCGTCGCGCCCGAGCGCCACCGCCTGGTCGTCCGCTTCCGACCCGAACTGAACGAGCACGTCCCCCGTGAGAGGGTTCCCGCAACCGTCCGTCTGGAGTTGGTTGAGGATGGGCTCGACCGCGCCCGGTTCGGAGGACGACGCGTGACAGCCACAACCGAACGATAGGAGACCTACGAGGATGGAGCAACGCGGGATGCTGGACATGGTGGAGCGACCTCAGGGATTCGATGTCTGCTGTTGACGCGCGAGCGCCCAGAGCGCGTCAAACCTGACGCGGGCGTACTCGAGCAGGGGTTCGTATGGGGTGCCTCGGGACTGCGCCAGCAACTGCTCCGCTCGGGCCCGGTCGTTGTGGAGGAGAATCATCATCATCTCCACCTTGTCTCCCGACAGCGAGCGCCGCACGTCCAGGTCCTGGGTGGAGCGGATATTGCGTGCCATCACGAGCGATTCGACGGTATCGAGCAGATGCGCCCGCTCGGGATTGTCCTTCCATTCGAGCGCCATCCCCAGATACTCGACCCGGTACATCCGGCGGAATTGATTGTCGTCGCTGTAGGTCTGTTCGCTTTCAGCCAACAGGTCCCGCCGCGCCACTTCAATCCGTGCGCGGTCCTTGTAGATGCCGCGCAGTTGCTCCCGCTCCTCTGGCTTGAGAAGCACCTTGCGCTGCAGCGTCCGGAACTGGGCCAGATCGGGGTTGCTGGCCATCATCTCATCCCTCAAGTCATCCACCCGGAACCGCGGGCGGCGCTGCCCCACGGCCTCGCCCGGCGCGGCCGGCTCGGAGATGACCACCGGCGTGGCGTCCTCCGCGGGCGGCTCCACCAAAGGCTGCGCGGCGGGTGGCGCGGGGGAACGGACGCCGTGACGGAGGGGGCCGGAGGTGGTGCCTCTGGCGGCGGGGCTGGCGCCCGACCCGCGCCGTTCCAGAGCGCGAAGAGCAGCGCGGCGGCAACACAGGCGACGCCCACGCCAATCCCTGCCGTGCTTCTTGGAGAACGTGGCATCTGAAGTCCTTGAAGGGGTCTACGCCCAAGAAGAGGGAACAGCCCGGGGCCCGGCCCCTTCGGGAAGGGGCCGGTGCCCTGGAGCGGTGCTTCACCCCAGGGCGGGGTTCACGAGCGCCGGGGCCTAGAAGATGCCCAGGCGGTTGAGCGCGGCGCGCAGGTTGGGACGAGGGCCGATGCGGCGGGCATCCGGGGCCTGGGCGCTGCCGGTGCTGGAGAGCACATCACGCAAGGCCAGCGGGCTCAGCGGGAACCGGCCGCGGGCCTGGAGCGCGCCCTGGAGGGAGGCGGCGGCGCCGGTGATGATGGGCGAGGCGCTGGAGGTCCCGCTGAAGGTGGCGGTGTAATAGGTGTTCTCCGAGCCGCCATTGAAGCGATCGCCGTAGCCCAGGGTGACGACGTTCTCGCCCCATCCGTGGACGTCGGGGCGGCTTCCGTAGTTCGTCCAGCACATCGGCGCGCGGCCCTGCGAGGAGCCGGCTGCGACGACGATGGCGCCCGAGTCGCGCACGTCGCGGTTGAAGGCGTTGTTGTAGGCGGCGTCATCCAGGTTGGAGCTGCCATTGCCCGCGGCCTCGACGACCACGACGCCATTCAAGGTGGCCTGGACGATGGCGTCGAACTCCGCCTGCCAGTACTCCATGGCGATGTAGTCGCACTGACCGAAGTTGCAGGTGCAGGGCGTGCTGTTGGGCGGCCCCAGGCGGTGCAGCTCGATGAGGACGACGCCACCAGCGCCCGCGGCGACGGCGGCATTGGCGATGGCGCTGGCCGCGCTCTGGGCACCGATGGCCTCGTAGCCCGCCCGGGCGGCGTGGGCGATACCCGTCACGCCGAAGCCATTGGCCACGCCCACGATTTCACCCAGCACGGCGGTGCCGTGGTTGCGCCAGCTCAGGTCGTTGAACTGGGTGCCCCCTGGTGGAAGAGGCCGGCATGTCCTCGTGGGTGGTCCGCCAGCCGCCCTCCACGTCCACGACCTTGACGTTCGCCCCGCTGCCACCCGCCACCGTCCACGCGAAGTGCGCGTCGATGCCGGTGGGCGCGGCGCCCAGGTAGCCCTGCTCACCCTGGAGGTTCGGGCCGGCCTTCAGCAGCATCGGCGTGAGGAAGTTGGGCCAGTTGACCGCGGCGGGCTCCGCGGCGGGCTCCGCGTAGGCGGTCTCCACGCTCGGCAGCGCGTCGAGCTTCTCCACCAGGTCCCTGACTTGCTGGAAGGTGGTGCCGGGGCGGATGGGAACCTCGAAGTAGAGGTTCAGGTCGGCGACCTCCTGACCGCTGAGGGTCTCCGTCGCGAACTTGCGCGTGTCGAGCAGCTTCTCGTCGGCGGTGAACATCCGGCCCAGCCCGCGTGCATGCGGGTCGGCGGCGACGAGCGAGGCCACGGTGGCCATGTCCGCCGCCACGGACGAGCCCGTCAGCCCCCGCTGGCTCAACTGCCCCAGCTCGCGCGCGCCACGCATCTCAGACAGCGCGACGAGCTGCTCTCCGCGCAGGCGAACGCGGGTGCCTTCGTGGAACTTCACGACGACGCGCGGAATCTCCACGTTGCGCCGCAGCTCCACCACGCCCTTGCGTGCCAGTGGCCGGGGCTTGAGCTCGAGTCCATCCGCCGCGCTCGCGGGGAGCGCCATTGTCAGGGCGAGCACTGCGACGAACAGCTGCGAAACCGAGCTCTTCCGCCTTCCAGTTCTTCCGTGCATGAAACGGCTCCTTGGTTGATTACTGCTGCCCGCGGCTGTTGAAGCGGGCGACGAAGACGTCCTGGCCTCCGGCATGGGCTCCGCCGAGACGGCCCGTGGTGTAGCCAGCGATGACGACATCCCCCGCGCGGGTGAGCGCGACGGCATGGGCCTCGTCCATGCCCGGAGTGCCCAGCTGTCGCGCCCACAGGCGCGTGCCGTGGGCGTCGTACTTCACGACGAAGGCGTCCCGGCCTCCTGGTTGGGACCGTCCATGGCGCCGTGCGTCCCTCCGGCGACGTAGATGGCGCCGTGTCCGTCCACCGCGAGCCCAGTCGCGCGGTGGAGCTCCCGGGGGAGCCGATGCGCTGGACCCAGTGCAGGCGCCCCAGCGGGTCGTACTTGAGGAGGAAGGCGGAGGAGATGCCGTCGTTCTCCGCGCGGCCCGTGGCCAGGTCGCTGAAGGAGAGCGCCAGCATGAGGATGGAGCCGTCCGGCGCGATGACGACCTTCAGCCCCGCGTCGATGTCGGGGGTGGCCGGCTGCCGCGCCCACGTCAATCCCAGCGTGGGGTCGAGGTGGGCGAGGACGGTGTCGAACGAGCCCGCGTTCGGCGAGGCGAATCCACCCAGCGTGGCGCCCACCAGCACGACGGAGCCATCCGCGCTGACGGCGACAGCCTCCGCCCGGTCATGCCCGTCCGTCCCATGGCGCCGCGTCTCGAGCCCCGTCCCATCCCGCGCGTCCAGCACCTCGACGCGCATGTCGAAGCTCACGTCGGGCTTCTCCATCGACCCGCCCGCGAGAAAGACGTGGCGGCCGTCCCGCGAAAGGGCGACGCCGAGCCCGGTGTCTTCCTGGGCGGAGCCGCGTTGGACGAGCCACTCCAGCGCGCCTCCAGCCTCGTGCTTGATGGCGAAGGCATCCCCCTGACCGAGGTTGAAGGCGCCCGGCATCGCCGAGGGCGTGCTGCCCACCACATAGGTTTCGCCCTGAGGAGAGACGGCGAGGCCCTTCACGGTGTCGTCCCACTCCGAGCCGTACTGATGCAGCCACCGAGGCTGGGCGGTGACGTCCAGGCTGGCCACGAAGGCGTCCTGGAACTGGCCTCGCGTGAGGCTCTCCTCCTCCAGCACACCCACAGTGGTGCCCGCCACGAAGATGTGGCAGTCGGCGTCGAGCCCGACGTCCACCGCCACGTCATCACCAGGGCTGCCGAACTGGATGGTTCTCCAGGAGGGGGACAGACATCCCCCGCCGACGAGGACGGGATTTTCGGAGGGCGTGAGGGGCCCCTCGAAGGGCGCGGGGGGCTGGCACGCCGCGAGCGCTGGCAGCAGCCAGAGGGGGAAGGAGCGGCGGGACATGCGGGGACCGATGGTGGGGGCGCCGGGCGTCATGGCTGTTTCGCGGCGAGCGCCCAGAGCGCGTCGTAACGGGTCCGGGCGTGCTCGAGCAGCGCGCCCAGGCGGGAGCCGTGCAGGTCCTGCAGCATGGACTCGGCGCGCGCCCGGTCGTTGTGCAGGAGAATCATGAACAGCTCGACCTTGTCGCCCGACAGGGAGCGGCGCAGCTCGAGCTCCATGTCAGGGTTCAGGTTGTCGGCGCGCAGCAGCTCCTCGAGGTCGTTGAGCAGCGCGGGGCGCTCCGGGTTGTCCTTCCACTCGAGCGCGGAGCCCAGGAACTCCACCTGGTAGAGCCGCCGGAACTGCGCATCCGCGGAGAAGGTCCGCTCCCCGGTGGCCAGCAGGTCCGCCTTCGCGGCATCAATGACTTCGCGGTCCTTGAAGAGGGATTGGAGCGACGCCTGCTCGTCACCCTTGCGCAACACCTTGCGTTGCAGATGACGGAACTGCGCCAGGTCCGGGTTCGCGGCCATGACGCGCTGGCGAACCGCATCCAGCGGGGACCCAGGCCGCGCGAGCGCGGCTGGCACCGGGCCCGAGGCCGGCGCGAGCGGCGTGTTGACCAGGAGGGTGGCCCCTGAGCCAGCCCCGGGCGCGGCGTGGGCACGGTGGCGGGCGCCGGGACGTGACGAGGTTCGGGCACCGCCGCGACGAGCGGGGCGGAGGGCGGCACGGAAGACGGCTCCGGGAGCAGCAGCCAGAAGACAAACGCCGCCGCCAGCGCCAGGGCGCCGATGAGGGGTAGGACTGTTCTGGGCATGAGAGGGAAACGGGCCATCTTCGGTGGACCTCGCGTCTGTGAATCAGGGAGGACGGAGCCCCCGTGTCTGCCGGGGGCCCGGTCCGGGGCTGCCTGGGATTCAGGGGGGAGTCACCCCTTACGGGATGAGCTCATCCGGGACGTTGACGCGGAGGATGAGGCGGTTGAGCTCCTCCACGTACTCGCTCTGGAATCGCCCGGAGCCGTTGAGGTAGCCCTCGGCCACGAGGATGTTCGAGGTCAGGTCGTGGGTGACGGGGCGCAGGTTGTAGACCTTGCCAAACCAGGCCTGTTGCTGGATGCCGGTGATTTCGTCCGTCGTGCCGTCCTGCCGGACCAGGTGCTCTCCGGCGACGAAGTCCTTGGCCTTCTTCATCGAGCCCTCGGCGGTGACGAGCGGGTGCTCGAGCGTCACGGACAGGCTGCCCCCCGACCGCGTGCGGAAGACGAGGATGTCCTGCTGGGCGGGGTCACGGTCCAGGGTGTAGCGCTCCACCGTGTTCGGCATCGTGCGCAGGTTGCCGAACGAGGCATCCGGGGAGAGCGTGACGAGCTCGGCGGTGCCAGCCTCCTGCGCCTTCTGGATGGGAACGTAGCCATCCTGGAAGAGCACCTTCTGGTCCGGGGTGTAGCAGCCCGGCTCGCAGACGCCGTCCATGACGACATGCACGGGCTTCGCGAGGTGGTTCAGCGCGTCAATCTGGTTGCCGGTGAGGGCCGCGGTGTCAGTGCCGAGCGCGCCGGGGCCGCGCCAGGGCTCATAGCCCGCGTTCGGGTCCACATACACCGGATACACATGGGTGTTGAACAGGTTGAGGGCGTCCTGCGCGTCCTGGTCGTAGACGGTGGCCCAGAAGCGCTGATCCTTCCCGGTCGAGATGTTGTACGGGTCCGCGTCTGCCCACCGCTTCGCCCAGGACTGGCGGCCGCGCGCCTGGTCCGAGGTGAGCTGGTCGAACGCGCAACGATAGTGACTGGGCACCCACGCCGCCGTGGCCTGTGTGGCAATTCCGAAGGCAACTGCGAGCGTCGGCAGAAATGTCTTCTTCATGCATCCTCCTGATTGGAAAGACTCACGTCCCCTGTCGCCGAGAACGTGATGACGACAGGGACTGTCGCCCGCACCCGTGCCGTGGGCACACGGCCCCACTGCCATGCTCCGGGAGCGGTTTTCTGCGCTGGCAATCCCGCGAACGAGGGAGAAGAACAGGCTCCTCGCGAACCGCCAGCGGGCAATGCCTGGAACTTTGCGTGTGATTGCGTGGGTTCCGCTGGAAGAAGCGGACGCGCTAGGCGGCACCAGGCCGTTGGGCGGTCCACGACCTCGCGGCCCGGCCAGGAGCGGATGCGCTCCGGACGGTGCGACGGAAATGACAGCGCTTCGCCTGGAGTCTCACGGCGGTGTCTCCCCCCTCAAGGGCGCTCGAGGCGCCCCCATTCAACTGAACTGCAGGAACGCCCGGCATCATACCGACAGTGAACCCGCAATCAATGCCTTCAACTCTTTTTCTGCCAGATTGAGATGATATGGATTCATGGCTTCCAGGCGCCCTGAAAACATACACCCCGCCTCAGAGGCGCTAGATGAAAGCCCTTACGCCAATCCTGAGTGTATTTGCCTGCCATCCGAGCAGCGGCATCAGTGCAACCCCTTACACCGCTCCGCATGGCGGAGTCCCGCCGCGGGCGAGCGTTGCCTGCGCGGCGGGACGAACTGCCAGCATTCACTTCCGAGCCGTCACGTCACGGAGAAGTACGACGCCTGCGGATGGTGGAAGACGATGGCGGACACCGAGGCCTCCGGCTCCATCATGGAGCCGTCCGTGAGCTGCACGCCGATGTCCTCCGGCCGCAGCGCCGCGAACAGCTTCGACTGGTCCTCCAGCCGGGGACAGGCCGGGTAGCCGAAGGAGTAGCGCTTGCCCACGTACTCCGCGCGGAAGCGCTCCAGCATCGTCATGTCCTGCCGGTCCGGCGTGCCCCACATGCTGCGCAGCTGCGTGTGCAGCAGCTCCGCGTAGCCCTCCGCCGTCTCCAGCGCCAGCGCCTGCACCGCGTGCATCTTCAGGAACTCGCCCTTCGCCTTCAGCTCCTCGGACAGCTCGCGGATGCCGGAGCCCGCGGTGACGACGAACATGGCCACGTTGTCCGTCGGCGCACCGCCCTCCAGCGGGCGCAGGTAGTCCGCCAGGCACAGGCCGCCTTCGCGGTCCTGGCGCGGGAAGTCGAAGGACGCGGCCTCCTTGCCGGACGCGCCGTCGAAGAGCACCACCCGGTTGCCGTCACTGCCCGCCTTGTAGAACTGGAACACGGCGCGCGCCTGCATGAGGCCGCCGCGCAGGAAGCCCTTCAGCTCCTCCACGGCCTCCTTGAGGGCGAGCGCCTTGCGCCCCTCCTCCGTCTTCGCCAGCTCCGCCTCGGCCGGCGTGCCCAGCACACGCGCTGAAGAGCGCAGGCCCAGGTGCCGCCCGTACAGCATCACCGGGTTGATGAACTTCCAGATGTGGTCCAGCGGCGTGTTGGACAGCACGTGCCGCTCCCAGTCCGGCGCGGACGGCACGGCGTCCAACACCTTCACCTCCGCGCTGCGCCCGCGCGTCACGACCGCCGCCGGAGCCGGCCGCTCCTTCACCTCGCGCGCCAGCTTCTCCCGGCGGACGGCCAGCTCGCCGCGCAGCTTCTCGTGCGAGGACGGGTCGACAATCTGCTTGGCCAGCTCGAGCCCGTTCATCGCGTCCTGCGCGTAGGCCACCGTGCCGGCGCCGTAGGCCGGGGCGATGTTGCGGTCCACGAAGTTGCGGCTGAGCGCGGCGCCGCCCACCAGGATCGGCACGTCCACGCCCGCCCGCTTCAGGTCCTCCGCGGTGGCCACCATCTGGTGCGCGCTCTTCACCAGCAGGCCCGACAGCCCCAGGATGTCCGGCTGGTGCTCGCGCACGGCCTGCACCAACTGCTCGGGGGGCACCTTGATGCCCAGATTCACGATGTGGAAGCCGTTGTTGGCCAGGATGATTTCCACCAGGTTCTTCCCGATGTCGTGCACGTCACCCTTCACCGTGGCGAGCACCACCTTGCCGCGCATGGCCGCCTGGGCCTTGCTCATGTGCGGCTCCAGGAAGCTCACCGCCGCCTTCATGGACTCGGCACTCTGGAGCACCTCCGCGACAATCAGCTCGTTGGCGCCGAAGAGGCGGCCCACCTCGTCCATGCCCTTCATCAGCGGGCCGTTGATGATTTCCAGCGGCGAGTACTTCTGCATGGCCGCTTCCAGGTCCGCGGTGAGGCCGTCACGCGTGCCTTCGATGATGTAGCGCTGGAGCCGCTCCTCCAGCGGCAGCGTGCTCACCTGGGCCCGCGCGGCCTTGCGCTCACGGAAGGCCGCGGCGAAGGGCGTCACCGGGTCCGCGCCGCGGTTGTAGAGCAGGTCCTCGGACAGCTTGCGCTCTTCCTCGGGGAGCGACGGGTAGCGCTCCAGCTTCTCCGAGTTGACCAGCGCCATGTCCAGGCCCGCCTGGACGTTGTGGTACAGGAAGACGGAGTTGAGCACCTCGCGCCCCGCGGCGGGCAAACCGAAGGACACGTTGGAGATGCCCAACACCGTCTTGCAGCGCGGGAAGCGCTGCTTGATGAGGCGCACGCCTTCAATCGTCTCCACGCCGCTGCCGATGTACTGCGCGTCACCCGTGGCACAGGGGAACACGAGCGGGTCGAAGTACAGGTCCTCCGGCTTCATGCCGTACTTCTTCGTCAGCAGCTCGTACGAGCGCTCCGCCACCTCCAGCTTGCGCTGGCGCGTGACGGCCATGCCCACCTCGTCGATGCAGCCCACCACCAGGGCCGCGCCGAAGCGGCGCGCCAGCGGCACCACCTTCTCGAAGCGCTCCTCGCCGTCCTCCAGGTTGACCGAATTGATGATGGCCTTGCCCTGGCTGTAGGTGAGCGCCATCTCGATGACGCGCTCGTCGGTGGAGTCAATCATCAAGGGCACGCGCACCTTCTTGATGACCGCCTCCAGGAAGTTACGCATGTCCTCGAGTTCGTCGCGGTCCGGGTTGGCCAGGCAGATGTCGATGACCTGCGCGCCCCGCTTCACCTGCGCGCGCGCAATCTCCGACGCGTCGTCGAACTGGCCGGCGACGATGAGCTCCTTGAACTTCTTGCTGCCGATGACGTTCGTGCGCTCGCCCACGATGAGGGGGCGCTGCTCGTCCGTTACCTCCAGGTAGTCCACGCCAGACAGCGAGGCCCGGGAACGCGGCGAGCCCGTGCGCGGCTTCAGCCCCTGCACCGCCTTGGCCATCGTCTCGATGTGCCCCGCGTGCGTGCCACAGCACCCTCCCACCACGTTGAGCCAGCCCTGCTCGCAGAAGCGCCGCACGGAGCGCGCCAGCATCTCCGGCGTCTCCAGGTAGTTGCCGTTCTCGTCCGGCAGGCCCGCGTTGGGCACACATGACACGGGGAACGCGCTCATCGACGCCAGCGAGCGCAGGTGGTCCGTCATGAAGTCCGGGCCCGTGGCGCAGTTGAGGCCCAGGTACAGCAGGTCCGTGTGCTCCAGCGACGCGGCCAGGCTCTCCACGCTCTGCCCGGCCAGCATGGTGCCCATGGGCTCAATCGTGCCGGACACCGCCACCGGCAGCGCGTAGCCCAGCTTCTGGAACGCGCGCTCGGCGCCCAGCAGCGCCGCCTTCACGTTGCGGGTGTCCTGCGCCGTCTCAATCAGCAGGTAGTCCGAGCCCCCAGCGCGAGCCCTTCGGCCTGCACCGCGAAGTTGTCCACCAGTTCCTCGAAAGTGACGCCGCCGGTGACGCTGATGGCCTTGGTCGTGGGGCCCATGGAGCCCGCCACCCAGCGCATGCGGCCGTCCTTCGCCTCGGCGGCGGCGGCGGCGTTGCGAGCCAGCCGGGCGGAGGCCTCGTTGATTTCGAGCGCCTTGTGGCCCAGGCCGAACTCCGCCAGCACCAGCGGCGTGCCGCCGAAGCTGTCCGTCTCCGTCACGTCCGCGCCGGCCTCGAAGTAGCGCGCGTGGATGCGCTCCACCAGCTCGGGGCGCGTGAGGACGAGGTGCTCGTTGCACCCCTCGTACTCCGGGCCGCCGAAGTCCGCCGCCTTGAGGTCCTCGTTCTGGAGCAGCGTGCCCATGGCGCCATCCAGCACCAGCACGCGCTCACGCATCGCGGCGCGCAGGGCCTCCACGCGACGGCCGTTCTCACCAGGAGGCAGCGGGAGGGCAGCGGGGACAGGGCTCGTCATGACGGTTTGACTCCAGTCAGCAGGAAGACACGAAAGGGGCTGGCCCCATCCCGGGCGTGCGTCTCCCGGGTCAGGGACGTGAAGCCGGCCTCGCGCAGCGCGGCTTCGAGGGATTCAGGCGCGAAGCCCAGGTGCCGGTGGCCCAGCCGTTCCAGCACCCAGCGCTCGTCGTGCGGCATCAACTCCAACAGCACCAGCCGGCCGCCCGGCTTGAGCAGGCGGGCGGACTCGGCCAGCACCGCCTGCGGCTCCTCCACGTGGTGGAGGCTCTGCGAAATCACCACCAGGTCCAGGCTGCCGGACGCGAGCGACAGCCGGTGCAGGTCCTCGCGGAGGAAGCGGATGTTCTCCAGGCCCTCGCGGCCCGCCCGCTCCCGCGCCTGGTCCAGCGCGTCCGCGTTCTGGTCAATGGCCCACACGCGCCGCGCCCAGCGGGCGATGGCCACGCTCAGCACGCCGGTGCCGCACCCGAAGTCGGCCACCTCCAGCGGCGGCAGCAGCGACGCCAGGGCGCCTGCCCACAGGAACCACGACTGCCCCGGCTCCAGCAGCCGCTCGTTGAGCGCCTGCCGGTCCTCGCGCGCCCGCAGCAAATCCTTCAGCCGCGCCGAGTCCCCCGCCGCGTCCTCCGCCTGCCGCGCCATCTGGATGAGCGGCCAGCGGCCGTCCGCCTGCTCCAGGGCCAGCGAGTAGTAGCTGTAGCCCGCGTGGCGCTCCTCGCGCAGCAGGCCCAGGCCCTTCAGCTTGCCCAGGTGATGGGACACGGAGGACTGCGCCACGCCCACCAGGGACACCAACTCCGTCACGTTCAACGGGGCCTCGGCCACCAACCGGAGGATGCGCAGCCGGGTCGGGTCTCCGAGCACCCGGAATGACTGGGACAGCTCTTCCATATCGCCGCATCAACATATGTCGATGCCGGGAACAAGGCCAGCACTCTCTAGACGCGACGCGTTGCCTGTGCCCCGACAGTCGCGTACAGGGCGAAGCATGGCGACTCCCACCCACACCCCGACCCTTCACGAGCTGCTCGCCGGCAAGCGCTTCGGACTCGTCCTCTCCGCTGGATATTTCGGCTTCTACGGTCACGCGGGCTTCCTCAAGGGACTGGCTGCCGCGGGCCTCAGTCCTCATGCCTACGCGGGCACATCCGCGGGCGGAATGGTGGCGGCCTACGCAGCCGCGGGCACGCCGGTGCGTGACGTGGAGGAGCTGGTGCTGCGCCAGACGCGCGCCAACTTCTGGGACCCGGACCCCATTGGCGCGGTGCTCAACGCGGACGCGGCGGGACACGGCCTGACGGGCCTGCTCAAGGGTGAGCGCTTCCGCAAGCTGCTGGATGCCACGCTGCCAGTGCGCACCTTCGAGGAGCTGCCACACCCGCTGCTGCTGGTGGGCGCCAACCTCACGCTGGGCAGCCACGATGTGTTCACCTCGGGCGAGCTGGCCCCGCGCGTCCACGCGACGTGTGCCTATCCCGGCCTGTTCCGCGCGGTGCCCCTGGAGGGCAGCCTGTACTGGGACGGTGGCCTGGTGGACAAGGCGCCCGCGCTGTCGCTGCACGAGAGCGCCGCGGGCGCGGAGCTGGACGCCATCCTCGTGCACTACCTGCCCAGCAAGACGCGCAAGGTGGTGGGCGGCCCCATGGCATACGCGCAGGGGCTGGCCGCGGGCTCGGCGGCGCTGCGCCAGGACCACTTCCGCCTCCAGCTCACCGTGCTGGAGCAGAAGCAGGTGCCCGTCTACGTCGTCGTCTCCAACCTGCCGCCCGTGTCTCCCACCACCATGGAGCGCGGCTTCGACGCGCTGGACCAGGCGAAGCTGGCCGCGGAGCGCGCCCTGGCACGGCCTCCGGTCCCCTTCGCGCAGGCGGAGTGGTGAGCATCAGCGCAGCCACACCATGAGCAGCGCGGGCGTGGCCGCCACGAGCACGCCCGCCCCGAAGGCCAGCAGCACCTGGAGGAAGAAGAGGTCCTCCAGTGTCTCCACCAGCGTCATCTCCACGCGCTCGATGCCCAGCGTCTCCAGGTTCCGCACCGCGGTGGCGGAGTCCGGCGCGGAGACGACGGCGCGCAGCGCCAGCACGCCCAGGACGCGGCGGGACTGCTCCATGAGGAAGCGCTCCACCTCCGCCATGCGCGAGGACGGCGCTGCACCCCGGGCCTGCTCGGCCTGCCGCAGGTGCTCGCTCATCGACTCGTTCACGACGCGCGACAACTCCTCGCGCGACAGTGAGCCCGAGCCTTGGAGCCGCCGCGCCACCTGCACCGTGACGGGCTTGAGCACGGCATAGACGCGGGCCACCACGCCGCGCTCCCGGGCTTCATCGGCCAGCCGCCCCGACACCGCTTGCAGCATGAACGCGTAGCCACCCGCCACCGACAAGGCCAGCGGCGGCAACACCGCGCTCAGAATGACGAGCCACGTGGGCGCGGGCGGAACGCCCAGCCACCGGGGCAGCGCGTAGGTGGCCGCGCCCACGGCGAGCCCCACCAGACCGAAGAGCGCTCCGCCCTTCAGCGCCCCCCAAAGCCCCACGCCCATCAACCGGAAGGCCACCAGCAGCCCCTGCCCCAACGCGCCTGCGACCCGCATCGACCGATGCTCCCAGGACGGAAGACCGCCCTTGTCCCCCGCCGCGGCGAAAAGCCCGGTTCCAGGGTGGAGCCACGATTCCATGAGAGATGTCCCCGCGCCAGTGACGCACCCCGTCGACGCGGGCGCGCGTCTCCTCCAACAGGGCACGCCGATGTCGGCTTCCGGACGGACGCGGAGGCCGGCTCCCCATCTCACGACAGACCGGAAATGCAAGATGTCCGTGTGAACCAGTCCACTGTGCAAGTGGACCCGGGCCACGGCCGTCCCCTCTTCCGATGTGGAGGCTGTCCATGCCGACGTCGTCGCTCCTGTCGATGCGCCCCCTGCGGTACGCGATGCTGTCTCTGTCCGTGCTCGCCTTCGCCCCCTCGGCGGTGGCGGCTCCGCCCGCGAAGTCCCTGAAGCCGCGCGCGCTGGTCGCCAAGCCCACGGGCCGCGAGCTGGCCGGGGACACCTATGTGGAGCGCATCGTGGTGAAGTTCCACGAAGGCAGCCGGGTGCGGCTGCGCGACCAGCAGTTGGTGGCCCTGTCGTCGGACCGGGACGCCGCGGAGCGCTCGCTGCTGGCCGGGCGTGGGCTGGGCGACGCGCGCCTGGAGGCGGACCTGGGCCATGTGACGTCACTGCTGGAGCGCGCGCCCCGCATTGGCGCCATGGCCCGCCTGTTCGACGACGCCGAGTCCACGCTGGAGGCGCGCAAGGCCTCCGGGGAGCGGCAGAGCGGTGAGCAGCTGGCGGACCTGAACCTGTACTTCGAAGTCCCCCTGATGCCGGGCACCACGTCCGAGCGCGTGGCCGACCTGGTCGCCGCGCTCAACGGCCTGGACGGTGTCGAGGTGGCCTACGCCGAGCCGCCCCCGAGCCGGCCATGGTGAACTTCGGCATGGACGCGGCGGTGCGCAGCCTGCTGGCCGCGGCGGACCTCCCCCCCGTCACGCCGCTCTACGAGAGCAACCAGGGCTACCTCAACGCCGCGCCTGAGGGCATCGACGCGAAGTACGCGTGGACGGTCCGTGGCGGCCAGGGGCAGAACGTGAAGGTGGTGGACATCGAGGGCGGGTGGCGCACCACGCACGAGGACATGCCCGACCTCTTCCACATGGGCGGCACCCAGTACACCGACCGGAGCTGGCGCGACCACGGCACGGCGGTGCTGGGTGAAATCGTGGGCGCGCGCAACGCCTATGGCGTGACGGGCATCGCGCACCAGGCCAAGGCGGGCTACGAGTCCATCGGGGCCCAGAGCACGGCGAGCGCCATCACCAAGGCGGCCACGGCCGCGGGTCTGGGTGGCATCGTCCTCATCGAGCTGCACGCCCGCGGCCCCTCGGACGGCACGGCGTGCTCGTGCAACACCTCTCAGTGCGACTACATCGCGATGGAGTACTGGCAGGCCAACTACGACGCCATCAAGACGGCCACCGCCAACGGCGTCATCGTCGTGGAAGCGGCGGGCAACGGCAGCGCAGACCTGGATGCGCCCGCGTACGGGAGCGCGTTCAACCGCAACACCCGGGACTCGGGGGCCATCTTCGTGGGTGGCAGTACGGCCACCACGCGCTTGCCCATGTGCTGGACGAACTTCGGCAGCCGCGTGGACGTGCACGGCTGGGGTGAGCGCGTCTACAGCATGGGCTACGGCAACGTGTTCGGCGCCAGCCATGGCGAGGACCAGTTCTACACGTCCAGCTTCAGCGGCACCTCCAGCGCGTCCCCCATCGTGGTGGGCGCCGCCGCCAGCGCGCAGGGCGTGGCCCTGGCCAACGGGCGACGTCTGACCAGCACGCAGATGCGCTCGCTGCTGCGCGCCAACGGCACGCCGCAACCCGCGAACACGCGCCAGATTGGCCCGCTACCGGACCTGGCCAAGGTCCTGCCCAAGGTCATCGCGGGCGACTACTGAGCCGGATTCTCGGCACGCCCCCACCTTCCGCGTCAGGACGGGTGGGGGTGCGTTTCCTGGCGGCGAAGTGACTACCGCTCGCCGTAGCGGCGGTGGTCCACCATCAGGCAGCGGTCCTGCACCACCTGGATGCCCGCCTTCGCCAGCTTCTCCGCCGCGGCGTCGTTTCGGATGCCGGACTGGAACCACACCGCCTTCGGCTTCTTGGCGATGAGCTCGTCCACGTGCCCGTCGATGTCCTGCGGCCGGCGGAACACGTCCACCAGGTCCAGTTCGCCGGGCACGTCCGTCAGCCGCCGGAACACCGGCTTGCCCAGGATGTGTGTCACGTCCGGGTAGTAGACGGGCACGGGCACCACCTCCACGCCCGAGCGCGCCAGGTAGTCCGGCACGTAGTAGGCCGGCTGCCCTGACTGCTGCTCCGTCTTGATGCCCAGCACCGCCACCCGCCGGGCACTCTTCACCACGCGCTCCACACCCGCTTCGTCCTCGATGAGGTTCTGCTCCCAGCTCATCGCGCCTCCTCCTGGAGCCCCTCTGCTCGGGACTCCGTCGTGACAGTCCACGCTTCGCCCGCCACCGTCGCCCGCACCGTGAGTTGGCGGCTCACGGGCATGAAGCGCCCCCGGCCCACCAGCTGTTCTCCCTCGCAAGCCACGCCCGGCGTCAGCTCCGGCCGGCCCGCCATCACCCACGCCTCCCACAGCGCGTCCGGCGCATCCTCGGGCACCGCGTCCAGGCAGCGCAGGCCCAGCACCACCGCGTCTCCCAGTGGCGTGTCCCGCGTGCCCTGGACCGTGCGCTCCAGCACGTAGGCCACCTGGCTGTCCCCCACGGGCACCAGGTCCACCACCCAGCTCTGCTGGCCCTCCACGAGGTTGCGCTGGAAGAGGCCGGCGAACTTCACCTCCCACTCGCGCCGCGCCCGCGTCTCCAGGGCCTCGGGTTCGAAGAAGCGCTCCAGCACGCCCGCCTCCGTGCCCGCGGGCGCCACCGGCGGAGCGCCTCCTGCGCGGCTTCGGGGGCCACCAGCTTCACGAAGGTGCCATCCGCCGCCAGCCACGCCTGCAGCGTGAAGCGCGCCAGCACGTCCGCCACGCCGGTGGGTACCTCCTGACCATTGCGCGTCAGGCGCGAACGCGGCACCGCCTGCGCCAGCAGCCAGCCCCCTTCGGAGGGCGTGAAGCGCGTCTGCGTGGTCAGCTCCACTTCCTCGCGAAGGGTGTCCCCCTCCGCTCCACCGAGCGCACGCTGCGCTGCGTCTCCGTGAGCACGCGGTCCACGGGGGCTGGAAGTCCAGTCGCACCGACGCCGGCCGCGGCTCCGAAGGCGACACGGAGAGCGGCGCCTTGTGGCTACAGGCAGTGGCGGTCAGTGACAGGAGGAGACTGGACGTCAGGGGGCCGGGACGCATGCGCCGTCACACGCTGGCAGAAAGCGCCCGCGCCCGCGAGCGCTTCCACCAGGCCTCCCCGCCCCAACGCCCACCGGTTCACGGATGACGCGTCTGGCCGTCCGGTGCATCCTCCACCGCGTCCCGTCCGATGTTGCGGCGGTCCCGGTTCACCCCGTCATCGTCGTCCCTCGAGCCCCCCAGGGCGGAGCGACGGGAGGCCTCGGAGAGGTCCCGCTGCACGGCCTCGCGGGTGGCGTACTCGCGGCGCGGCAGGCACTTGAAGAGGTTGATGACGTCGGGGGGCGCCTGCGTCAGCGGCGGCCGCCGCCAGTTGCTCCCGTTCGACGGGGTACTCCACCGCGTCGAGGTGCGGGGTGATGGAGAGCGCTGGATCCTCCGCGAGTCCATAAGCCATCGTCTGTCTGCCTTTCTGCCGGAGCGCGCTGGCCCCGGCACCGGTGCGTTCGTGTGCCATGACAACGTGGGGATGGCCGGGGCGCGGGACCACCCGGGGCGCCCCCGTCCCAGCCCCTGTCCAGGCAGGGGGACAGCCGCCCTGGCCCCTTCCCGGCTAAGGTGTCGTCCCGCGACGCCTTCCTCGCAGGAGTCCCACACCCCATGTCCGCCGCGCCCCTGCTGCTTGCCGGCTCACGCTCGCCAGTACGCCCGCCGCCGCCCCGCCGCCCGTCCATGACGTCTTCGCCCTGGACGAAGCGGCCTTCGTCGCCCAGGCCCAGACCGACCTCGCGCTGCTGGAGCGCCACGCCAAGGGCCTGCGCGGGCTGCAGGAGGCCGTGAAGCAGTCGCGCGCCGTGTACCTGCAGAAGCAGAGCGTGCCGTACACGCCGGACCAGAAGCAGCTGCTGCTCAGCACCTGGGCGGCCTTCTTCGACTACTTCGTGTCCGTGGAGGTCATCCGCCAGCGCTACTGGGACTTCGTGAAGGTGCCCGCCCACGCGCATCCGAAGAAACACGCCTGGGGCTTCCTCCTCACCCACGGCGCGCTCACCACGGAGCTGGCCCACGGCCTCACCTACGCGGAGCTCACCCTGGGCAAGAAGCAGCTCGAGGTGCTGCTGGACGAGCCCGCGCCCGAGTACGGCCTGCCCGCGCGCGCCTTCGCCCGGTTCAAGGACAAGGCCATCCACGTCTCCACCAGCACGCAGCTGCTCACGGGGGATGGCTACAAGGAACAGCTCCGCCCGCTGCTGGTGAAGGCCGGCGCGCTGGACGCCCCGCGCGTGCCCTGGCTGCTGCAGGAGATGAAGCACAACAGCAAGGTGGCGAAGGGACTGCTCACCCGGCGCGGTGCCACGCTCTTCGCCAAGGCCACGGTGGACCTGACGGCGGACACCGCGCAGCGCGCCTTCTTCCCCGTGCAGCGCGCGGTGGCAGCATGGATGGGAGATACCCGGGTGCGCCGCGTGGGCCAGCCGCTCATCTCCCGCGAGCAGGCCCTGTCCCTGCTGGAGAAGATGGAGCCCGGCGACATCGTGGTCGCCCGGCAGAACTGGTACCTCTCCAACATCGGCCTGCCAGGATTCTGGCCACACGCGGAGCTCTTCATCGGCACGCCCGCCCAGCTTGGGGCGTACTTCGACGAGGACGCGGACGTGAAGGCCTGGGTGACCACCCTCCCCGGCGCACCGGGCTCGTTCACCCAGCACCTGGCGCGCGCCTTCCCCGCCAAGTGGGCCGAGTACACCAGCAACGACGCGCACGGCGACCCCCTGCGCATCATCGAATCCATCAGCGAAGGCGTGTCCTTCACCGGCCTGGAGCACGGCATGCGCGTGGACTACCTGGGCGTCATGCGCCCGCGCCTGTCCCGCCTGGAGAAGGCCCGCGCCATCGTGCGCGCCTTCACCTTCCAGGGCCGCCCGTACGACTTCGACTTCGACTTCTTCTCCGACCAGACGCTCGTGTGCACGGAGCTGGTGTGGAAGTCCTACGCTCCCGCGGGCGACATGACGGGCCTGCGCATCCCCCTGGTCAGCGTGGCTGGCCGCCGCACCCTGCCCGCCAACGAGCTGGTCCGCCTCTTCGACGCGGAATACGGACGCGAGGACCGGCAGCTGGACTTCGTGGCCTTCCTGGATGGCCGGGAGGCGGAAGGCAACGCCAGGGAGGCGGACGCCACCGCTTTCCGTTACAGCTACCGCCGTGCCAAGTGGGACATCGCCCAGGAGTAGACACACGATGACGGAGCAGATGGCCGAAGAGATGCTGCAGCTGTCCAGCCAGCTCTTCGAGAAGATGATTTCCCAGCAGCAGGCCAAGGTGCTGCGCCTGGCCCGCGAGGCCGTGCCAAACATCTCCCCGGAGGAGGTGCGCAATTCCCACGACTTCCCGGAGCTCAAGGAACATCCTACATTTGAGTTCGAGGATGGAATCCTGTCCGGGCTGATTGCGGCCCAGATTGCCCTGCGGGCGGAAATCAAGGGACGGCTGCCGCTTGAACCTCCAGCATTCTGACGCTCGGCCGCCTGCCTTTGCCGTCCGGGCCCTCGTGGGTTACTGGTTCTCGCCGTGAGCATTCCCTCTGGATTCAGCCCACCGTTGGCGCGGGAGCGTCTGGTGTCGGCCCTGGCCGCGGAGCCCCCGCGGCTGGACCTGGCGGCGCTGGCCATCGCCACGCTGGACAAGCCCCTGCTGGACGCCCCGGGGTGCCTGCACATGCTGGACGTGCTCGCGTGCCGGGTGCAGGTGGAGGCGGAGCGGCTGAGCGAGAAGGGCGAAGTCCTGGCGCCGCTGCGCGCCTTGCGCCACGTGCTGGCGGACATCGAGGGCTTCCGCGGCAACGAGGACGACTACCACTCCCCGGAGAACAGCTTCCTGGACCAGGTGCTGGAGCGGAAGCTGGGGCTGCCGATTACGTTGTCCGTCGTCTACCTGGAGGTGGCGCGTCGCGCGGGCATCTCCCTGTACGGCGTCCCCTTCCCCGGCCACTTCCTGGTGGCCCACGACGCGGGGGACCACAAGCTGGTCATGGACCCGTTCCATCAAGGGGACATCCTCACCGAGCACGGCTGCGAGGAGCTGCTCAAGCGCGTGGCGCCGCAGCTCAAGTTCGACCGCAACATGCTGGCGCCCGCGCCGGTGGAGCTCATTACGTACCGGATGCTGTCCAACCTGCGGCGCGTGTACCTGGGCCGAGAGGACTGTGAGCGCGGGCTGGCGGTGGTGGACCTGCTGCTGCTCCTGGCGCCGGACCACCCGGGCGAGCTGCGCACCCGTGCCGCGCTGCTCAGCAACCTGGGGGCATACCGCGCGGCGCTGAAGGACGTGGAGCGCTGCCTGGAGCTTTCGCCCGATGCCCCCGACCGCGACCGGCTGGAGATGACGGCCCGCGAGCTGCGGGAGCGCGCCGCGCTGCTCAACTGAAGGGAAGGACTTTCACGTGGCTCAAGAGGTGAAGCCCTGGCGCCGGCTGCGGCGAGGGCTGGAGCATGACTTCAGCGTCGCCCGGGTGCGCGAGGACTGGTGGGCGGACCCGCGCACGGGCCACGAACACCCGCGCGTGCGAGTCGACTGCGCGGACTGGGTGAACGTCATCGCGGTGACGCCGGACGCGCAGCTCGTGCTGGTGCGGCAGTTCCGCTTCGGCGTCGAGGCATCCACCCTGGAGCTCCCCGGTGGAATCGTGGAGCCGGGCGAAGCGCCGGAGCGGGCCGCGGCGCGCGAGCTGGAAGAGGAGACGGGCTACGTGCCGGGCCGCCTGGTGCCGGTGGGCGGTGCACCCCAACCCCGCGTTCCAGGGCAACGTGTGCTTCAACTTCCTCGCGCTCGACTGTGTGAAGCGGCACGAGGGGCGGCAGGACGCGGGCGAGGACATCGCCGTGGAGCTGCACCCGCGCGCCGACCTGCCACGCCTCATCTTGGAAGGACACATCTCCCACTCGCTGGTGGTGGCGGCCTTCTTCCAGGAGCGCCTGCTCAGCGAGTCGAAGTAGGCCCGTGCATCAGGGACGCGAGCAGCCGCAGCCGCAGGCGTCGAAGAAGGGCGACTCGCCCCGGGCACAGACGAAGAAGACGACCTGGCACTCCTTCCTGTCCTCGGACACGTAGCGGCGCTGGGCCGCCTGTGCGTCGCAGGCGGCCCGGTCCGCCACGGGCTGCGACACCTCGGACGCGTCGCCCTCTTCCGTGAGCGCACCGCAGCCCGCGGCCCCCAGGGCCGTCAGCAGCGTCAGAACGCCCCTCAGGTCGAACACCCGCCACCTCTCGAACCGGCGCATGTCCTTCGCGCCCGCATGGACTGAAGAGCAACGTGGGGGTCTTCCCCGCGCACCGGGAGCCCCCTCGGGGTCGAGCGTGCCCTGGGCGTGGACGGCGTCACATTCGCGGCGTGTGGAGACGGACAGAAGACGGGGCTCGAGCCCGCCTGTGTCCGCCAATGCACGGGCGCCTCGGCTTCGGGGGAGGCCTCCCTTCAGCGGGCCTTCTTCGCGCGCGTCCGGCGTCGCGGCGCAGCCGCCTCAGCCGGCGTGGCCTTCTCCCGCTGCCACGTGCCGGAGCGCCCGCCCGACTTGTGCTCCAACTGCACCGCGTCCAGCACCATGCCGCGGTCCACGCTCTTGCACATGTCATAGACGGTCAGCGCCGCCGCGCAGGCCGCGGTGAGGGCCTCCATCTCCACGCCGGTGCGGTCCACCGTCTTCACCTGCACGCGGACCCGAAGCCCCGCGTCTTCTGGCGCCAGCGTCACCTCCACGCCCGAGAGCGCGATGGGGTGACAGAGCGGAACGAAGTCCGGCGTGCGCTTGGCGGCCATGATGCCGGCGAGCCTCGCCGCGGCCAGCACGTCCCCCTTCTCCACCTTCCCCGCCAGGATGCGCTCGCGCGTGTCGGGCAACATCCGCAGCAGCGCGGTGGCCACGGCCACGCGGCCCGTCTTCGGCTTCTCCCCCACGTCCACCATCTTCATCGGCGCCCCCTGGGCCACCGCGGCGAGCAGGTCATCCACGATGTCGTCTGGGTCCTCCAACCCCACGGAGACGCGGATGAGATTCTCCCGGATGCCCGCGGCCTCCCGCTCCTCCGGTGTGAGCCGGCGCGCGCTGGCGCTGGCCGCGTGCATCACCAGCGTGCACACATCCCCCAGTGAAGGACCGGGCCGCCCCACCTTCAGCGCCTCCAGGAAGCGCATGCACTCCGGCCGCCCCGCGCCCTTGATTTCAAAGGCCACCATGGGGCCGCCGCACGGCAGCAGCCCCTGCGCGGTGGCGTGGTCCGGGTGCGAAGTCAGCCCCGGGTAGATGACCCGCTCCAACAGGGGCGACTCCGCGAGGCGCCGCGCCACATGCGCCGCGTGCTCGACATGCGCCTTCATGCGCACCGGCAGCGTGCGCAGGCCGCGCAGGGTGAGCCACGCCTCGAAGGGCCCCAGCACGTCACCCGCCAGCACCCGCGCGGCGCGCAGTGGCGCCATCCGCTCACGTGAGGCGCTCACCGTGCCGCCCAGCGCGTCGCTGTGCCCGTTGAGCCACTTGCTGGTGGACTGCACCGCGTAGTCCGCGCCCAGCGCCAACGCGCGCTGTCCCACGGGCGACGGGAAGGTGCCATCCACCACGAACGTCGCGCCCACGTCCTGGCAGGCCCGCGCCAGCACGCGCAGGTCGGGCACGCGCAGCAGCGGATTGGAGATGCTCTCCGCCAGCACCATGCGCGGCTTCAGCGCTCGGATGCGCTCGGGCACCTCGGGGTCCGTCATCAGGAACGCGTGCAGCTCCACGCCCAGCGTGGCGCACAGACGCTTGTACAGGGCGCGCGTGACGCCGTAGCCATCCGCCGGCATCACCAGCGTGTCCCCCGCCCGGAAGCCCTGGGCCTCGAAGACGGAGCGCAGCGCGGCCATGCCACTGGCATAGGCCACGCAGTCCTCGGCGCCTTCCAGCGCGGCCACCGCCTCCTCCAGCAACGTCGTGTTGGGCGCGCTGATTCGAGCGTAGGCGTAGTCCTTCCCGTCCAGGGCGCTGTCCAGGTCATCGCTGCTGTCGAACCAGTTCACCGCCGCCGGGTAGATGGGCGGCGACACCGGCACCGCTTTGCTTCCAGCCAGCCGCGTCCCGGCGTGCACCGCCACCGTCTTCTGCTTCGAGCTCATGGGGATTGCTGCGTCCTTCGCGGGAATGGAAAAGCCGGCCCCGGGACGGGGCCGGCCTGGGAATGCTCAGCGGACCCGCGCGGGCGGGTGGACTACTCGCCGTGCTCGATGAGCCAGCGCTCCGCGTCGATGGCGGCCATGCAGCCCGTGCCCGCCGCGGTGATGGCCTGGCGGTAGTAGTGGTCCTGCACGTCACCGCAGGCGAACACGCCCTCGATGTTGGTGCGCGTGGAGCCCGGCACCGTCTTGAGGTAGCCGCCCTGGTGCGTCTCCAGCACGCCCTGGAACAGCTCCGTGTTGGGCGTGTGGCCAATGGCCACGAACAGGCCAGTCGCCTTCACCTGCTGGCTGTCACCCGTCTTCAGGTTGCGCACCACCGCGCCATTCATCCCCTTCGCGTCGCCGAGGACCTCCTCCACCGCGGAGTCCCACATGAAGGAGATTTTCGGATTCTGGCGGGCGCGCTCCTGCATCACCTTGGAGGCGCGCAGCGTGTCGCGGCGGTGGATGAGGGTGACGTGGTTGACGATTTTCGCCAGGTACGTCGCCTCCTCCATCGCCGTGTCACCGCCGCCCACCACCAGCACGTCCTGCTTCTTGAAGAAGGCACCGTCGCAGGTGGCGCACGCGGAGACGCCGCGGTTCTTGTAGGTGTCCTCGCCCTTGACGCCCAGCCACTTGGCGGTGGCGCCGGTGGAGATGATGACCGTCTCCGAGCGGTAGCTGATGCTCTCCCCCTGGATGAGGAAGGGGCGCTGGGAGAAGTCCACCTTCACCACGTTCTCCATGTGGATGGTGGTGCCGAAACGCTCCGCCTGCTTCTGGAAGCGCTCCATCAGCTCCGGGCCGGTGATGGCCTCCGGAAAGCCCGGGTAGTTCTCCACGTCGGTGGTCACCATGAGCTGGCCGCCCGGCACCCGCTGCGGGTGCTCCAGGGTGGGGCCCCCGGCGAACACCACCGGCTGCAGGTTGGCGCGCGCGGCGTAGATGGCCGCGGTGTAGCCCGCGGGCCCCGAGCCGATGATGGTCACCTTGTTGATCTTCTCCTCCGCCACGACTCCTCCCAAATCTCGTTGATGGCCCCAAGGTACCAGAGCGCCTCGGGCGCGTGATACGAAGCTGGCCTCATGGATGCCGCAGTCCTCAAGAAGGTTGCGCTGTTCGAGGGTCTGACCCAGGGACAGCTCGCCAAGGTCGCCCAGATTGGTCACTCCCGGACCTACCCGGCGGGCGCCTTTCTGTTCCGTGAGGGGGAAACCGGCCAGGAGATGTTCGTAATCGCCGAGGGCAAGGTCCGCATCTCCAAGTCCGTGCCCGGCATCGGCGAGGAGGCGCTCGCCATCCTGGAGCCCGGCCAGTATTTCGGTGAGATGGCGGTCATCGAGGATTCACCGCGCTCGGCGGACGCCATCGCCCACGTGAGCTGCTCCGTCTGGGTCATCGAGCGCTCCCGGTTGGACCAGCTGATGTTCACCGACAAGGACCTGGCGTACGTGCTGCTCTGGACCTTCGTCCGCACGCTGAGCGAACGGCTCCGCGAGACGAACGAGAAGATCAAGGGCTTCTTCGCCCTCTCCCGCTTCTGACAGTCCGTCTCAGCGCCCGAGAAGCGAGGTGGCGCAGGGATGTCCGTCCGGCATCCGAGCCCCTTCCCACGTGTCGGGACGGGTACGCACCCCACTCCCCAGGTAGCACAAGCAGGCACACGGGTTGCTTTGTCCCCGTCCCGTGGAGGGCGGCGGGATGGAGCAGGCGGCGGCGGGAGCGGCGTGGGCGGGCGAAGGGTCGGTGAGGGCACGAGGGGTGGGAGGCGCGGAGGAGTCGCGGGAGCGCCTCTTCCGGTTGGGGGCGGCGGCACTCACCGACCCGGAGCTGTTGTGCGTGGTGTGGAGCTCCGGGTCTCGCGCGCCTGGCGCGTGGGCGGTGGCGGGGGCACTGCTGTCGGAGGGCGGTGGGCTGAAGGGGCTGGTGCAGCAAGAGCCCCTGGCGCTGAGTCTGCGGCCCGGCGTGGGGCCTGTCCGGGCGGCGCAGGCCCTGGCCGCGCTGGAGCTGGGCCGCCGCTCGCAGCGTGCCGGGGAGCGCAGACCCAGGCTGCGCACGCCGAAGGAGATTGCCGCGTACCTGGCGCCGGTGCTGGGGGCGCTGCGGCGCGAGGTGTTCCACGTCCTGTGCTTCAACGCGCGCAACGTGCTGGTGCATGACGCGCGCGTGGCGGAGGGCACCATGAACACCTGCCCGGTGGACCCGCGGGAGGTGTTCGCCGCGGCGCTCACCTCCCGCGCCACGTCCATCGTGCTGGCGCACAACCACCCTTCGGGAGACCCGGAGCCCAGCGTCCAGGACCTGGGCCTGACGCGGCATCTGGTCGCGGGGGCGCAACTGCTCAACATCAAGGTGCTGGACCACGTGGTGATGGGAGACGGCGGCTACGTGTCGATGCTGGAGCGCGGGCTGATGCCGGACGAAGCACGGGAGAAACGGCGGACGTGGAGCGCGAATGGAGGCGGCGGATGATGGTGGGCATGGTGGGGCTGTGGGGAGCGGTGCAGGTGGAGCTGCTGGAGGATGTCCGGGCGCAAGTGGTGCGGCTGGACACCGGACAGGCATGCACGGTGGAGCGCGCGTCGCTGCCCAAGGGCGCGCGCGAGGGTGACGTCGTGGTGGATGGCCGGCTGGAGCCAGGGCAAACGGAGGCGCGGCGGCAGGACGTCGCGCGGATGCGAACGCGGCTGGCTGTTCCGGTTCCACCAGGGCTCGACCTGTGAGTGGAGGCCGCTCGGCGGCCTCGTTTCCGTTGACGGCTGGACCAGGATGATGAACATGCGCGCGATGCCGGTGGCCCTGCCCTACCTTGAGGAAGCACAGCAGGGGCTGGTCCGCCACTTCGGCCTGTCCCAGTTCCGGCCGGGGCAGGACCAGGTCATCTCCTCCGTCTTGAGCGGCCGCAACACGGTGGTGGTGATGCCCACCGGCGCGGGCAAGAGCCTGTGTTACCAGCTGCCCGCCACGCTGCTGCCGGGGCTGACACTGGTGGTGTCGCCGCTGATTGCCCTGATGAAGGACCAGGTGGAGCAGCTCACCGCGCGCGGCATTCCCGCGACCTTCATCAACTCATCGCTGTCCGACCTGGAGCGCGCGGAGCGGATGCGCAAGCTGCGCGCGCATGAGTACAAGCTGCTCTACGTGGCGCCCGAGCGCTTCCGCAGCCAGAGCTTCCTGGAGACGGTGTCCGCGCTGGGCGTGGACCTGCTCGCCGTGGACGAGGCGCACTGCATCTCCCAGTGGGGGCACGACTTCAGGCCGGACTACGCGCTGCTCGGACAGGTGCGAAAGCGGCTGCGTCCGCCGCGCACGGTGGCGCTCACCGCCACGGCCACGCCGGAGGTCCGCGCGGACATCGTGCGCGTGCTGCTGATGAAGGACCCGCAGGAATTCGCCATGGGCTTCGACCGCCCCAACCTCTTCCTGGGCAAGCAGGAGGTGGGCGGCGACGCGGACCGGCACGAGGCCTGTGCACGGCTGGCGTCCACGGGCGGGAGCGGCATCGTGTACTGCTCCACGCGGCGCGCGGCAGAGGGCATCTTCTCCGAACTGCATGGGCGCGGGGTGAAGGCGGTGCTGTACCACGCGGGCATGGACGATGACGCCCGGCGCCGCGCCCAGGACACCTTCATGTCCGCGAAGGAAGCGGTGGCGGTGGCCACCAACGCCTTCGGCATGGGCATCGACAAGCCGGACATCCGCTTCGTGGGCCACGCCAACATCCCGCGGGCGGTGGAGGCGTACTACCAGGAGATTGGCCGCGCGGGCCGCGACGGACAGGCCGCGCGCGCGGTGCTCCTCTTCAACCACTCGGATGTCTTCACCCAGGAGCGGCTCATCCAGAGCAGCCACCCGGCCGAGGCCATCTTCGGGGACGTGTGGAACGTGCTCCAGTCGGTGGAGGAATTCGAGAGAGGCGTGCACGCGCTCGCGGGCACGGTGAACGCCAGCGAGTTCGAGGTCTCCGCGGCGCTGCGCATCCTCGAACGCGAGGGCAAGGTGGAGCGCGGTGGCCGAGGCGAGGGCGAGCACGGCATCACCCTGCTGGAGAAGGCCGCCTCAGCGCAGCCGCACTCGCCGGACGCACAGCGGCTGCTCAAGTCCTTGCTGGAGACGTTCCCCGTGGGCCGGCAGGTCACCACGGAGCTGCCCATCCTCGCGCGCCGCATCGGACTGTCGGTGGACGAGGTCCGCCACGCGCTGGGCCTGTTGGAGAAGGCCCACGTGGCCAAGGTACGGCGCCCCTTCGCCGGCCGCTCCATTCGCGCGCTGGAGCGGGTGCCCTTCCGCGAGCTGGGGCTCGACCTGAGCCGCGTGCGGGAGCAGGAGCGGCAGAACCGGCGCTGCTGCGCCGGATGACCGAGTACGCCTATACGGACCGGGACAAGAAGTGCCGGCGCTCGGCCATTCTCCACTACTTCGGCCAACGCGACACCCTCACGTCGTGCGGCAACTGCGACGTGTGCACGCCGGAGAAGATGCCCACGCTGCTGGCCCACGGGCCGACCGCGTCGCGCGTCCGAGGCACGGGCTCCGCGGCGGCGCCGGTGGTGACGAACTACAGCGAGCTGGCATCCACGGAGCTGCGACGCTGGCGCAAGGAGCTGGCGAAGGACCTGGGCGTTGCCCCCTTCATCATCTTCAACGACGCCACGCTGCTGGGCCTGTCCGCGGCGCTACCGGTGGACCGGGAGGGCTTCCTCGCGGTGAAGGGCACCGGGGAGAGCCGCTGGGAGCGCTTTGGCCCCAAGGTGGTGGAAATCTGCCTGATGGCGCGCGCCGCGGGCCACGAGCCCCAGGCCGTGCCGGACGCCGCGGTGCGCGCGCGCAAACCCACGATTCGTCGCCGGAGCTGAAGCCGCGGCCGCCTCAGGGGTGCCGGCGTCCGCCCTCGCGCAGGGCCCGGCGCGCCAGCAGTGTCCGGACGCCGCCCATCAACGTGCCCACCACCATCGCGAGCAGGAAAATCACGACCATGGTGGTGACGCCGAACACGACGCGCACGCCCACCTCGGAGATGCGGCCGGAGAAGTAGGCCGCCCGCAAGGGCTCCATGGCCCCCGTCAGCTCCAGGGCCCGTGCCGGCAGCGAGTCCAGCGATAGCGACAGCCGCTGGAGGAATCGCGAGGGGAAGTAGCGCAGGGCAATCTCCACCCCGAGCCCCAGCAGCAGGTAGATGAGCGACAGCAGGAACGCATTGCCCCACATGATGTGCAGCAGTGGGGAATCCGTTCGGGAGGAGAAATACCTCACGCTACCTCGCCGCCTTCTTCTTCAGGCTGGGCAGGGCCTTCTTCACCCGCGCGGCCTCATTCGAACCACCGGCCAGCTTCAGGAACGCCTCGTAGGACTCCACGGCTCGCGGCAGCGCACCGGGCTCGCGCACCAACGCATCCGCGAGCGCCAGGCGCGCCAGGCCGTCCGCGGGCTCCAGCTCCACGGCCTTCTCCAACGCAGCCCGGGCCACGTCCTCCTGCTTCTGCCTGAGCGCCACCATTCCCAGTGCAAGCTGGGCGCGCCCATCGAAAGGCGCCAGGCGCACGGCCTCGTCCGCCGCGGTACGGGCATCCTTCACGGCCCCCGCCCCCAGCAGCGCGCGCGCCATGGTGGCCCGAGCGAAAGCCTTGTCCCAGACAGTCGGCGCCCTGGCCGCCGGGTCCTCGAGCGTCCGAGCGGCGCCACGCCCACCGCCCGGCAACTGCGCGTACAGCTCTCCCACCCGGCCACAGGTGGCATCGGGCCCTTCCCGTCGGGCCGCGGCGAAGGCCGCCTCCGCGTTGCCACTGTTGCCCTGGCGCATGAAGGCGAGGGCAATCTCACAGAACGTGCCCGCGTCCTTCGGGTCCAGCTTGTTGGCGCGCTCCAGTGCGGAGAAGCCGCCCCGCGCGTCTCCCGCGCCGAAGAGGATGGCCGCGCGAAGCTTGTGCGCCTCGGCATCATCCGACGCCAGCTTCACCGAGCGCTGCACCGCGCCCTCCGCGTCCTTGCGGCGGCCAGCGTGGAACAGCGCCAGCGCGAAGCCCTTGTGCGCGGCCGCGCTCCCCGGGTTCTCCAGCTGCCACGCCTCGAACTGCTTGAGCGCGTCCTGCGTCCGCCCCAGGGCCAGCAGCGTGCGCCCCAGCGCGTCCCGGGCCTCGCCATGCGCGCCGTTGCGCTCCACCGCCTGCGTCAACGGCTTGAGGGCCATGTCGGGCAGCCCACGCGACAACATCAACCGCCCCAGCGAGCACGCGGCCTCATAGTCACGCGGGTCCTTCTGGGCCTCTTCGAACAGGGCCTGCGCCTTGTCGTAGGCCCGCTCGCGCCAGTAGAGCTGCCCCAGCGCCAGCCGCATGTCGTTGCGAGGCCGCTTCGCCGCGTGCAGGGCCTTCTCCAGCAGCTCCCGCGCCTGGGCGCCGTTGCCCTCGGCGGCATCCGCCAGGGCCAGCCAGGAGACGGCCTCCGGGGGATACCGGTCATTCACGCGCGTGCGCGCCAGCTCCGCGCGGGCCTTCTTCCAGTCTCCCAGGCGCGCATATGCGGCGCCGCGCACCAGGGCCACCTTGCGCCCCCCGTCGGCCTCCAGACGGGTGAGGACTTCGCGCTCCCGGTCGCGGTCCAGCAGCGCGCGGCCCAGCCCCTCGCGGGCCTCTTCGCTCTTGGGCCGAAGCTTGAGCGCGGCCTCATAGGCGGCCTGCGCCGCATCCAGCGTCCCGGCCGCACGACTGGCGGCGCCGAGCGCCAGTTGGAACTCGAAGGCCAGGGGGCCCTGGGTCCCCTTGGAGAGCAGCGCGCGGGCCTCGGCATGCTTGCCCTGGGCGGACAGCAGCTCGCCATGCACCAACTGCTGGCGCGCCTTCAGCGAAGAAGGAAGCTTCGGGTCCTCCGCGAGCCGCGCCACGTCCGTCAGCGCGGCCTCCAGG
Source organism: Myxococcus sp. MxC21-1 (assembly GCF_032612255.1). Classification (NCBI taxonomy): domain Bacteria; kingdom Pseudomonadati; phylum Myxococcota; class Myxococcia; order Myxococcales; family Myxococcaceae; genus Myxococcus; species Myxococcus sp. MxC21-1. Next base: position 2,204,496 of record NZ_CP123278.1, on the reverse strand, counting down.
TCCTGGTACAGCGCGAGCCGAGCCTCCGCCTGGCCGATGCGGGCCGAGGGGTGCTCGGGGGATTTCTTGCGCGCGCGCTCGTACATCTCGATGGCCTGCGGAAAGTCCTCGGAAGCCTTGTAGTAATCACCCAGGGCCACCAGCGCGCGGACGTTGGCGCCAGAGGCACGAAGCGCGCGGTCAAAGCGTTCGAGCGCCTGCTTCTCATCCTTCGCCTCCAGCAACAGGCTGCCGGCGAGCGCATGGACCTCCGAGCTGTCCTGCTGCGAACCCAACAGCGCGCTCCGCGCCAGGCTCGGCCGCGCTCGTCCGCCACCAGCACGTTGGTGACCAGCACCTGCGCGGGGGCCGCGTCCTTCACACCCGGCCGCTCCAGCGCCTCCAGCGCCGGCGCCGGTCCTCGGAAGCCTGCCCATGGTCCGCGTAGCGCAGCGCGTGCGCCCAGGCCGTCAGCGCCCAGGCCCGGCTGCTGCTCTCGTCCATGTCCCGCGCCTTCTCGAGCTGCGCCAGCGCGGCATCCAGCGAGGCCCCCGTGTCCTGGATGATGAGGTCCTCGGCCCGGGCCAGCGTCTCGCTCAGCGTCTGTCCGCCCTGGCGCGCGCGGATGTTGACGAAGCTGAAGACGACGATGGCCAGCACCACCACGCCGACCACGGCCCCAGCGACCTTCACGCCATGCCGGGCGATGAACGACGTCTTCGCCGCCTCACGCGCCAGCTTCGCCCGCAGCTCCTTCTCGTACTCGGCGGTGAGCGCTTCGGTGTCCGGCTTGCGCGCATGGGCCTTCGCGGCGGTGGCCGCGGGTGCGGGCGCCGCGTCCGGGATGTCCTCCAGCAAGGAGCGCTTGCCCCCAGAGCCTCGCGGCGTCGCGGGCGTGCTCGCCACGACGGGCCTCGGCTCCGCCGGCGAGGGAGGAGGAAGGTCGCCCAGGAGCCCCCCGCGCCAGAGTCACCGGCGTCCTCGGCCGGAGCGGCCCCGGCCTGCGGTTCATCCCCGTCACCGCTCGCCTCGGGCTCCGAGGCCGCGGCAGGCGCCTCCGCGACGGACACCTGCTGCGTCGGCGGGTCCGCGACGGCGCCGGAGTCCTGCTCGGCGTCAGCGCGCTGCGCGAGCGCGGAGTCCTCCGAGGGCGCTTGGGCCTCGGAAGCCGCTTCATCCGCGCCACGCGGAGGGGCATCGTCGTCCCCCAGCCCCAGGTCCAGGCTCGGAAGCTCCGCGCCCAGGAGGGACGACACCGGCACTGGCCGGTTCAACAGGCCCAGCGAGGCGCTCGCGTCACTCCCCCGTCAGCCCCGTCTCGCGGCGCCGCGTCACCTGAAAGGACGGCCGCTCCGCCCTGCTCCGCCGCGCCAACGTCCGAGCCCGCCTGAGCACTCCCTTCCGCGTCCGCGTCCGCGTTCGTGCGCCCCTGCCCCGCGTCCTTCGCGGAGGCTTCGGATGCCACATCCGCGCGAGCCGCCACCGGGGCGTCTCCCGCCGGCGCCGCACCGGCGCTCGCGGGCTTCAGCTTCGCCGCGTCACCCAGCGCGGCGGCGCGCAGCCGGGCAGCGGCCATGGGCGCCACCGTGGGGCTCGAAGCCTCGTCCTTCGACGCCTCCTCCGAAGACGCGTCCTCATCCGACGAGGGCTTCTCCAGCCCCATCAGGTTCGCGAACACAGGAGCCGGGCCACCCGCGAACGCCTGCTCCGTCTGCTCCAGCCACTGCTTCACGCGGCCATCGTTCGGCTGCAGCGCCAGGGCCTTGCGAAGAATGGGAAGCGCGGACCGGTACAACCGGTGCTGGAGCAGCACCTCGCCAATCAGGTTGTAGGCGTAGGGGTTGTCCTTTTCGATGGAGATGGCCTGCTCGAACTGGTCCATCGCCTCCGCGGGCCGGCCCTGCTGGATGAGGGCCTTGCCCCACAGCACGCGCCCGACGACGGATGCTGGGTGGTGGGAAATGCCTTGCCCGCAGACCTCGATGGCACGCGCGGCGTCCCCCTTTTCCAGCAGGGCCTTGGCGAGTTCGACGAAAACGGAAGAGGTGGGGTCCTGCCGGAGGAGCTGCTCGTAACGCTCCACCATCGACTTGGCCATTGCGCTCGCGACTCCGGTGCTCGGGCGGGGAGCCGGACCATACCACCGCTCCCTCGTCGGAGGCTGCTGCCGGGTGGTACCCTCCTCATCGTGAATCGCCTGCCTGCCCTGCTCCTCGCGCTCGTCCTCGGGGCGTGCGCAACCACGTCCAAGAAATCCAATCTGGAAGCACTCAAGCCCACCGTGGAGCGCTTCCACCAGGCCCTCCGGTGGAAGGACTTCCGGAGCGCTTCCCACATCCTCGTCCCCGAGCGGCGCAAGGACTTCCAGAAGGCGCGCCTGGCGCTCAACGACGACAAGGACCTGTCCATCACCGACTACGAAATCGAGGACGTGAAGCTGTCCGACGACGGGCACCGGGCCACGGTGCAGAGCCGCATCCAGTGGATGCGCCTGCCCTCGGCCTCCGAGCGCACCGCCGTCGTCACCTCGGAGTTCGTCTTCCGGGACGGGGCGTGGCTCCTGGAGAGCCAGGACGACGGCCCCTTCGAGGGTGAGCTGCCGAGCCCGAGCACCCGCCCCGAGCAGCCCCCATCCCCCTGAAAAGAAACCGCCCACCGTCTCGGGGCCGGCCGAGGCGGTGGGCGTCGGGAGCTCCCCTATGGAGCGCCCTACAAGAAACCGCCCACCGTCCCGGGGCCGGCCGAGACGGAGGGCGTCGGGAACTCCCCCATGGAGTGCCCTACAGTTTGACGGGGCGACACCGTTGCCGGGCCCATGTCGCCGCGCCGTGACGGGCAGCCACTAGAGCAACGGGAATGCCAAGCACCGCGCCTGGAGCGCGGCGCTGGCGAATGGCTGGAGATTCAAGGGGTTGCACCGACTGGCCGCCTGACGCCGCCCTGCCCCCGAGGTAGGCCTCTGACATGTCTGTCAGGGGCCCCCGGCCGGACGTCGCGCCGGGCCTGACAACAGTGTCAGGGGGCCTCGGACTTTCCAGCAGCTAGTCGCCCTGGACGGAGCGGATGGTGTCGCGCATGGAGTGGCGCGGCTTCCAGGCCACGTCCTTCACCCAGCGGCTGCCGTCCACCGCGCAGAGGAACTGGATGTGGTCCAACTCCGGCGGCGGGAAGTTGGCCAGCCGGTACTTGAAGAGCATGCCCAGCAGCGGGCGGGCCACGGGGTGCGGCACGGGGATGGGGGTATTGCCCAGCTCGCGCATCACCGCGGACAGGGGCACCTCGCCGGGGCCCACGACGTTGTAGACGCCCTTGGGCTCGGGGCGGAGCGCCTCCACCATGGCGCGCGCGACGTCCTCCACATGGATGAGCTGCACCATGGGGTCGAAGCCCGCCATCATCCAGGGCCGGCGCATGCGCAGGTAGTTGGACGGCGCGTTCTTGATGGTGGGCCCGACGATGTGGACGGGCCGGAGGATGACCGTCTCGATGTGCGGGTGCTTCCAGAAGAAGCTGTGCGCCAGCATGTCCACTTCGATGAGGTCCCGCACGCCGGAGAAGCGGCTGGCGGCCATGAGCGGCGCGTCTTCCGTGAGGAAGTTGGAGTTGTCCGGGCTGGGCCCGTAGACGTTGGCCGAGGACAGGACGACGACCTTCTTCACGCCGTACTTCGCGCAGTACTCCAACAGGCGCGTGGTGCCCACGACGTTGAAGGAGTGGTGCTCCTCCTCGCTCATCCGGGGGTCATGCATGATGCCCATGTGGATGACGGCGCGGATTTCGTTCTTCCGGAAGACGTCCTCCGCCTTCTTCTTGCGGAGGTCGAGCTCGTACATCTCGACGTCCTTCGGCCGTCCCGCGAAGGGCCGCCGGTCGATGCCGATGATGCGCTCGTGCTTGTGCAGCAGCTTCGCGAGGGTGCGGCCGAGGTTGCCGCTGATGCCCGTGACGACGACGGCCGGTTTCATGGAACTCCCCTCTTTAGCACCGCCGCGCCGGGCGCTCACCAGAACACGCCCTGACGCTCCTTGAGGCCCTGGTGGAGCATGGATTGGATGGACGCCTTCACGGTGCGGACCTTCTTGTCCAGCTCACTGTCCTCGTCGTCCGGGCGCCCGGAGAAGTGCAGCGGCTCCCCGAAGTAGATGCGGTACTTCGTGGGCAGGGGAATGGGCAGGCCCGTGGGGGTGATGGGAAAGGACGGGAAGCCCAACAGCTTCGCCACCGGCTTCAGGTCCATCAGCGCCGGGGCCTGCTCCTCCGCGCCAATGACGGCCACGGGGACGATGGGCGTATTCGTCTCCAGCGCCAGGCGCATGAAGCCCAGGCCGAACTCCTGGAGCTGGTAACGCTGGGGCCACAGCTTGTTGATGCCGCGCGTGCCCTCGGGGAAGACGAGGATGGCCTCCTCCGACTCCAGCAGCCGCCGGCAGTTCTCCGGCGTGCCAACAATCTGCCCCACGCGGGCCATGAAGGTGGACACGTACGGGAGCGACGACACCCACTTCTCCACCATGCTGCGGATGACGCGGGGCGGGCTGGCCTCCAGCATCATCGCCACGCCAATCATGGCGCCGTCCATGGGCAGCTGGCCGGAGTGGTTGGACACCAGCAGCACCCGGCCGGCGGGCACGTTCTCGATGCCAAATGTCTCCACGCGGAAGTAGTTCCGGTAGAGCCACAGGAGCGGGGCCACCGCGGACAGGCTGTAGTCCAAATCGAAGCCGAACGGGTCCACCCCGTACTCGTTGCCCGGGCGCGACAGGCCATGGAGCCGCTGCTTCTGTTCGGTGTTGGCCAGCCGGTCCGTCCACTCGCGCAGGCCCTTCTTCACTCGGTCGGTGACGTTCTCCAGCATGGGGGGCTCTTTACACCACCGGCCCCGCCGCCGGGAGGGTCCGTCGGCGGAAGCCCTCGCCCTGGCGGAGCAAGCGTGCCCCGCGGACACCCAGGCACGGCGGGGACGTACGCTGGCGGACAGGTGCCCCTCGTGGGAATGCCTTACACCGAGGCCGACAGCCGCCCGGCGACGTCGCGCAGCGTGAGGACCTCACGCTCCGACTTCAGCCAGCCGAAGACCTCGCGCAGGCGCGCCATCTTCTGGGTGGCGCTGACGCGCAAATCCCGCTGCTGCCGCACCAGCTCCGGAGGAATCCCGTCCGACGCGTCCAGCACGTCCACGCCGTGCAGCTCGAAGTTGAAGAAGGTGTCCCGCCGGCACGTGCGCCACAGCGCGTGCAGGGACGCGCGGGGCAGCGTGGTGGCGAAGGTGCCGATGAGGGGGAAGCGCAGCGCGGGCGTCACCGTCATGGGCAGCTCCAGCACCGGGCCCGAGCCCCGCCGGTAGGGCTGCGCCGGGTCGGGCCGGTACGGCACCCGAGGCGCCAGCAACACGCGGGGCGAGTCCAGCACGGAGCGGGACGGACGCCCCAGCACCGACAGGGCCCCCATCACCGCCGCCTTCGCGGAGTAATACGGCACGGCGGGGAACGCCGAGGAGCCATAGCGGTAGCCCAGCGCCGCGGTGGCCGCGTACAGGTCCGCGTTCAGCGTGTAGCCCGGCGCGCGGAACCCTCCGGCCGCACACCCGTGGCCGCGAGGATGGCGGCGTCCGCGCGCGCCAGGTCCGCGTGGATGGCCTCGGGCCCCCGGCGTGTCAGCGCGTAGTCATGGGCGTGGCTGTGGCTGGCCACCTCGATGCCCGCCTCGTGGGACGCGCGCATGCCCGCCACGGCGACCGGGTCGGACTCCAGGTCCTCACCGATGACGAAGAAGGTCCCCGGGATGCCCAGCCCGTCCAGCAGCTCCCGGAAGCGAGGCACCGCCACCGCGTGCACCAGCGAGCGGGCGCGGGCGTCCAGCAACGACTCCGGCAGGCCGTGGATGCGGCAGTAGTGGGGCAGCGAGTCGAGGTCGACGGAGATGGACGCCAGCCGCACGGTGCGCCCTCCCCGGCTCAGGTCCCGCGGACGCGGATGACGTAGAACAGCTTGCCCACGTTCTTGAGCACGTTGGGCACGCGCTTGAACAGGTGGATGGAGGGCTGGCGCTTCTCGTGGAGCTGGATGGGAATCTCCATCACCCGCAGGCCCTCGCGCCACGCGCGGATGACGAACTCGCTGGCGAACACGTCCATGTCCACCACGCACTTCTGGATGACGGGCAGCAGCGCCTCGCGGCGGAACGCCTTCAGGCCGTGCGTGTCCGTGCCCTGGAAGCCCAGCGCCACCTTCAGCAGCTTGTTGTGCACCCGCGTGGCCGCGCGGCGAATCAGCGGGCGCTGGTCACTGGCGCCCTTGGCCGCCTTGGAGCCCACCACCATGTCCGCCTCGCCCCGCTCCAGCCGCGGCAGCGCCGCGTCGTAGAAGGTCAGGTCGCACAGGTCGATTTCATCACAGATGACGTAGGTGCCCCGGGCCTTGAGGATGCCGGCCTTGAGCGCCACGCCGTAGTTGGGCGTCTCCGAGTGGAACCAGCGCAGGCGCGGGTTGTTCGCACACAGCCCTTCGAGGATGGCCGGCGTGGCGTCGCGCGAGCCGTTCTCCGCGAAGATGATTTCGTAGTCGAGCCCGCGCGCGTCCAGCCCCTGGCGCAACTCCTCCGCCGCCGAGGCGATGATGGACTCCTCGTTGTAGACAGGGATGACGACGGTGAGGTGCGGGGCCATGAACTCGAACAGGGATGGCTAACACGCCCCAAGCCACCCGTCGACACAATGCGACGGGTGGGCGAAGGGGATGTCAACCGTTGAGTATCCTCGCGCACGCGCGCCCGGCGAGGATGGCGTCTTCCATGGAGGAGTACTCCCACTGCCCATAGCGGCCGGCAATCTGGATTCCGGCATGCTCCAGGAAGCGCAGAATCTCCGACTTCGCCGGCCCGTAGGCGTCGTCATAGAGCACGTAGGCGTGGGGAATCTCGCGCGCCTGGGCGAAAAGCACGTCGTCCGCGGCGTGAATCATCTGCGAGCGCACCAGGTCCTCCACCGCGTACTTCTCCGCTGAGGCCAGGGACAGCTCGCCGTGGTGGCTGTACTCCACGTAGAAGGTGGACGTGTCCGGCGGCGCCAGCGGCGCGTACACCGCGGAGGGCGAGCCGATGCGGTACGTGTGGAACTCCGGCTCCGGCAGGTAGATCCAATGCCAGGGCTGGCGGTTGGCCCCCTTGGCGCCCACGGCCACGTAGGTGACGGTGGTGGCGCGCAGCTGCTTCGCCGCGTCCTGCACCGTGTCGGGCACGCCGGCCTCGCCCTTGGCGAGCAGCTTCACCAACCCGGGCAGGGAGATGCTGGACACCAGCCCCGCATAGGGCTGCACGCTCCCGTCGGACAGCGTCACCTTCCGGGCCTTCCAGTCAATGGCGGTGGGCTCGGTGTGGGTGCTGAGCTGGCCGCCCTTCAGGTGGCTCAGCATGGCGCGGGCGAGGCTCTCGATGCCGCCCTCACGCGGGTACAGGAACGACGCGTTGTAGCCCACCGCGTCGCTGCCAGCGCCCAGCGCGCCGTCCACCACTTCCTTGAGGTTGGGACGGGGCACGAAGCGGCCCACCCAGGCGGCGGACAGCTCACGCGGGTGCACCGTCCATAGCTTCTGGTTGTAGGGCACCATGAAGTTCTTCGCGAAGCCCTCGCCCATGTAGCGGAGGATGAACTCCTCGAAGTTGCGCGGCTCGCGCTCGCGCAGCTCGCGGCCCTTCTCACCGTAGACGGCCTCCACGTAGCCGGTGAGGTTCTCCGCCACCACCTCCGGCGGCAGACCGTGGGTGTTCACCTGGTACGGGAAGCGGGTGAACACCCCGCGCGTGAAGATGCCGGCCTTGCGCTGGATGCGGACCATCTGCTCCGGCAGCCACAGCGTGTTCACCAGGGCCTGGATTTCCGGGTCGCGCAGGTGGAGCCAGTGACCGGTGGGGTCAAAATAACACCCCTGGATGACCTCGGTCTTGATGAGGCCGCCGACACGGTCGGACTTCTCGATGAGGCGCCAGGGCTTGTTCAGGAAGTGGGCGGTGGAGAGGCCCGCGAGGCCCGCGCCCAGGATGACAATGGGTTCCATTGAGGGGCGGGTCTACCACCTTCCACTCCGGGAGCGGCGAATCGAACGTGGCGTGCTGACCGGTGGAAGGCAGGGGCCCTCGCCCGCTTGCCCAGGAGGGTGCGCTTCAACCTACTCGTGCGCGTTCTTTCCGGGCTGGAAACGCCTCTGGTAGCCTGCGCGCACCGCGAAGGCGCTCGGTCCCCCTCTCGCGAGCTCGGAATCCCATGAAAGTCTCCTGCCCGTCTTGCCAGACGAACTACAACATCGATGACAAGCGGATCCCGCCGGGCGGCGCGAAGCTCAAGTGCGCCCGGTGCCAGACCACCTTCCCCATCAAGCTCGATGCAGTGAGCGCGCCCGCGGCGCCTGCTCCCGCCGAGCCCGCCATTCCGCTGCCGGGTGCCGCGTCCGCCGCGACTCAGGCCGCCGCCATCCCGCTGCCCGGCGCCGCGTCCGCGCAAGCCGCCGCCATTCCGCTCCCGGGCGCCGCGTCCGCGCCGTCCGCTGCCATTCCGTTGCCCGGCGCCGCGACCACGCAGCCCGCAGCCATTCCGCTCCCTGGCGCCCCCGCGTCCACGGGCGCCATCCCGCTGCCGGGCGCCGCGCCGGCCCACGCCGCCGCGATTCCGCTCCCCGGCGCTCCCGCGTCCACGGGCGCCATCCCGCTGCCGGGCGCCGCGCCGGCCCACGCCGCCGCGATTCCGCTCCCCGGCGCTCCCGCGTCCACGGGCGCCATCCCGCTGCCGGGTGCCGCGCCGGCCCACGCCGCCGCCATTCCGTTGCCGGCGCCGCGCCCGCGGGAGCCATTCCGCTGCCGGGCGCCCCCGAGGCGTTCAGCGCCGCGCCTCAGCCCGCCGCCATTCCCCTGCCCGGCGCGGCCGCGCCTCAGCCCGCCGCCATTCCCTTGCCGGGAGGCGCCCCGGAGGCCGACCCGTTCGCCTTCGACATGGGCGAGCCCGCACAGGCCGCCGCCATCCCGTTGCCGGGAGGCGTCCCGGAAGCAGACCCGTTCGCCTTCGACATGGGCGAGCCCGCACAGGCCGCCAGCGTCCCGCTACCGGGAAGCGCTCCCGAAGCCGACCCGTTCGGCTTCGACATGAGCGAGCCCGCCCAGGCCGCCATGCCCCTCCCGGACGCCGCGCCCGAGGAGGACGCCTTCGCCTTCGACATGAGCTCGCCCGCGGAGGCCGCCGCGGCCATGCCGCAGGCAGATGGCCCGTCCGGCATGGACGCGTTCGGCGACGACTTTGGCGAGCCGGCCCGGGACACCCGCGAGGTGACGCGCGTCGTCTCCATTCCGCTGCCGAGCGACGCCTACCGCGAGCCACCCTCCGCTCCGGCGTCGGGCTACGGCGTGAATGAACCCGCGGGAACGGCGCGCGACTTCGACTTCGAAACCGTCGAAGCCCCCGTCGAGGACACCGCACAGGGCTACGGGGTGAATGCGCCCGCGGGCACCGCCAGGGACTTCGATTTCGCCGAGGACGCCCTGCCCGTTCCCGTCGAGGCTCCGCCCTCCGAGGACGCGTTCGCCTTCGACATGGGCGAGCCCGCCCAGGCCCAGCCGCCCCAGGAAGACCCCTTCGCCCTGCCGCCCCCTGATGCCTACGCACAGCCGGCCGCCCCGGTGGACGACCCGTTCGCCCTGCCGCCGCCGGACATGGCGCCCCAGACGGACGCCTTCGCGCCGGACGCGTACGCGATGCCGTCCGCGCCCGAGGCCTCGCCCTACGCGATGCCTCCGCCCGCCGCGGGAGCGCCGTCCTTCGACTTCGCCGAACTGCCCGTCCCCGCGAACGCCGATCCGTTCGCGCTGCCGCCCCCGGGAGCGGACTTCTCCGACCTGCCCGCGCCCGCCGCGCCCCAGGCCCTGGAGTTCGCGGACCTGCCGGCCCCCGCCGCACCGGACCTGTCGTTCGACTTCAACGAGCCGCCCGCGCCCGGTGCGGACCCGTTCGCCGTCGACTTCAGCGCCCCACCGGCCCCCGCCCCCGCGGCGGATCCGTTCGCCGCCGATTTCGGCTCCGCGCCAGCGCCGGGTGCGGACCCGTTCGCCATCGACTTCTCGGAGCCCCCGGCCCCCGCGCCAGCCGTCGCCGTCAACCCCGCCGTGGACTTCGGTGACGTGGACTTCGGCGCACCTTCCTCGCCCGGCATCCCGGACTCGCTCGAGTTCGACCCCACCGCCCGGCCGGATGACGACCTGGAAGCGGACCTCTCCGACCCACTGCCACCGCCGCCCAACGCGGGCCCCGCAGACGGCCTGGAGATGCTGTCCTTCATCGACGACGCCGCGGGCAAGGACGGCGGCGCCCAGGCGGGCGCCAAGGTGCGCCGTTTCCACGTCCGCCGGCGCTCGGGCAAGGTGTTCGGCCCGTTCGACGAGGGCGTCATCGTCAAGATGCTCGAGGACGGGCAGCTCCTCGGGAACGAGGATGTGTCGCTGGACTCGGAGACCTGGTCCGCCATCGGCACGGTGCCCACCTTCGCCGCCGCCATCCAGCGGCTCATGGAAGGCCCCGCCAAGCTGGTGACGCCCACCGCGGCGCCCGCTGCGGCCGTCGTCGACGCTCCCCGCGTGGACGGCGCCAGCCCGCAGGCCAACATGAAGCGGCTGGAGCAGCTCTATGAAGGCCGCATGGCCGCGGTGTCCGTGGTGGACCGCAGCGGCAACACGGAGAAGTGGAAGAAGCGCGTCCCGCTGATGATTGCCGCGGGCGTCGCCGTGGTGGTGGCGGGCATCGGCGCGGGCACGGAGTTCGGCACGCGCTACGGCGCCTTCGGCCGCCGCGCCCTCTTCCCCCCCCGCATCTCCGACGGCTCTGCCGAGGCGAAGCAGGTGGCGGACGCGAAGCAGGCGCTGCTCACGGACACCTTCGCCAGCTACAAGCAGGCCCGCGAGCTCAGCGCCAAGGTGCTCGCGCAGAAGGAGTACCCGGAGGTGCGCTCGCTGTGGTGCCAGTCCGTCTACTACCTCCAGCGCCGCTACGCCGCGGGCAATCCGAACGAGCTGAGCCGCTGCCGTCAGGACCTGGCGGACATCGAGTTCCTGGGAGAGAAGGACGTGGACGTCATCAAGGCGTCCGCGGCGATCGCGCTCACCTCCCGGCAGGCGGACTCGGTCATCCCCACCCTGAGCGGCGCCTACGGCCGCGAGGACACCCAGGGCGACCTGGAGCTGGCCTTCCTGCTGGCCGAGGCCTACTCGCAGAAGCGCGACGAGAAGCGCGCCCTGGACACGCTGAACAAGGTCCTGGCGAAGAACCCGAAGTCCGCCAAGGCCCACCACGCCGTGGGCAACCTGCACCAGGCCGCCGACCGCGCCGACGAAGCCGCCGCCGCCTATGCCGCGGCCCTGGAAGCGGACCCGAAGCACGTGGCCTCCGCGGTGGAGCTGGCCGCGGTGGAGCTGCTGGTCCGCAAGGACGTGGCGAAGGGCACGGAGGCCGTTGAGCGGGCGCTGGCCGAGGACGTCCAGTCCGCGCTGGGCCCCGCGGAGCTGGCGCGCGCCCGCGGCCTCAAGGGCGTGGCGATGTTCCAGAAGCACCAGCCGAAGGAGGCCGAGGCCGAGCTCAAGGCCGCCCTGGAAATGGACGCGAAGTCCACCTTCCTCCGGGGGCAGCTGGCGCGGGTGCTGCGCGCCCAGCGCAACTTCGAGGGCGCCCTGCCCATCTACAAGGCGCTGGCGACCGAGGAGCCCAACAACCTGGAGTTCGCGGACGGCCACATCACCGCGCTGGTGATGACCGGGAAGATGCAGGACGCGCTGGAGGCCGTGAAGAAGGCCAACGGCGTGTTCCCCAACGAGGCGCGCATCGCCTACCTCTACGGACGCATCGAGGACGCGCTCGACAACCTCTCCGACGCGGAGGGCCACTACAAGCGCGCCATCGCCGCGGACGACAACCTGGTGGAGGCCCGCCTCTACCTGGGCCGCTTCTACCTGGCCCAGCGCCGCAACGCGGAGGCGCGGCCTCAGCTCGAGGAGGCGGCGAAGAAGGCACCGGAGAACGCCGGCGTGCGCGCGGGCCTCGGCGAGCTGGCCCTGGCGGAGAACAACACGCTGCTGGCCCAGCAGGAATTCGAGCGCTCCGTGAAGCTCGACCCCATCCTGGCGGACGCCCACCTGGGCCTGTCCCGCGTCGCCCTGCTGACGGACGACCTGGAGACGGCGAAGGTGGAGGCCAACCGCGCCCTGGAGCTGGACCCGCACCTGCTGAAGGACGGTCGGCTGCAGCGCGGGCTCGTGCTGTGGCGCCTGGGGCAGTTGGAAGAGGCCGTGGCGGAGCTGGAGAAGGCCAAGACGGAGGACCCGCGCTCCACCACCATCCCGATTACGCTGGGCGCCGTGCTGCTGGAGCGGGGCGATTTGCCGGGCGCGGAGAGCAACCTGGGCCTCGCGCTGAGCAACGAGCCCTCCAACCACGAGGCGCTCTATTACCTGGCGCTGGTGAAGGCGAAGCGGCTGGAGTTCACCCAGGCGCTGGACAACATGCGCAAGGCCGTGGAGCGGGCCCCCAACCGCCCCGACTACCACTACGCCTACGGCGTCATCCTGCGGGACGCGAAGAACCTGCCGGACGCCATGAGCGCGTGGCGCAAGACGGTGGAGCTGGAGGGCGCCCACGCGGACGCCCACGAAGCGCTCGGCCATGCGCTGCTGGAGGGCAGCCAGTTCGACGAGGCCATCACCTCGTTCGAGGCCAGCCTCAAGGCCGACCCCCGCCGCACGCGGGTGCTGGGCTCCATGGGTGATGCGTACTTCGCCGCCGCGCGCTGGAACGACGCCATCAAGCGGTACCAGTCAGCCCTGAAGGCGGACCCCACGCTCACCTACGTCTATTACAAGGTGGCCCGCGCCTTCACCGAGCAGGCCCAGCACGCCAAGGCCATCGACTGGTACCGCAAGGCCACCAGCCTCGATTCGGAGAACCCCATGGCCTACTACTACCTGGGCTTCGCCTATAAGGAGCGCAACAAGCGCCGGGAGGCCGTGCAGGCCTTCAAGGACTACCTGTCCCGCAAGCCGGACGCGACCGACAAGAAGGACATCGAGGACGAAATCTACGACCTGCAGAACTGAGGTCGTCGTCCGCCGGACGTCTCCGCGCCCGGCGCCTCCCCTCCCCCACCGAGTCAGGGCGGAGGGGGGTGCGGCGTCCGGCCTTGAGCACCCCAGACGTGAGGAACCTTGCTGGCCTCACCGGGGGTGACTACAAGGCGTGCTCCATGCTGGACCTCCGGAACGTTGCGCAGAACTTCGATGCGGTGGTCGCCCGGCTCAAGACGCGGGGCGGCAACCTGGATTTGGGCCCCTTCCAGCGGCTCTTCGCCGAGCGCCGCGAGCTGTATGTCTCCGTGGAGTCGCTGGCCGCGCGTCGCAACGCCGCCAACGAGGAGATGAAGCGCAAGGCGAAGGAGGACCCCAAGGCGCTCGACGCCCTCCGCGGTGACCTCCGCGCCGTCTCCCAGGAAATCAAGGAGAAGGAAGCGCGCCTCAAGGACGTGGAGGAGGAGCTCAACCGCATCCTCCTGCTCATCCCCAACGTGCCCCATGAGTCCGTCCCCGAGGGCGGCGGCGCCGAGGACAACGTCCAGGTGAGCATCTGGGGGCAGAAGCCCGACCTGCTCTTCGCCCCCAAGCAGCACTTCGAGCTGGGTGAGAAGCTGGGCATGCTCGACTTCGAGCGCGCCGCCAAGGTGTCTGGCAGCCGCTTCACCTTCTACAAGGGCGCGCTGGCCCGGCTGGAGCGGGCGCTCGTCACCTTCATGATCGACGTGCACACCAGCAAGGGCTACACGGAGCTGCTCCCGCCCTACCTGGTGCTGCGCGAGACGATGATGGGCACCGGTCAGCTCCCCAAGTTCGAGGACGACGCCTTCAAGACGCTGGGCGAGCCGGAGCGCTTCCTCATCCCCACCGCGGAAGTGCCCGTCACCAACTACCACGCGGACGAAATCCTCGAGGGCGAGTCCCTGCCCATCCGCTACTGCGCCTTCAGCCCCAGCTTCCGGGCCGAGGCGGGCGCCGCCGGCAAGGACACCCGCGGCCTCATCCGTCAGCACCAGTTCCACAAGGTGGAGCTGGTGAAGTTCGCCCAGCAGGAGAAGAGCCTGGACGAACTCGAGGCCATGACGGACGACGCCTGCGACATCCTCCGCCGCCTGGGCCTCCACCACCGCGTCATGCTCCTGTGCACCGGAGACATGGGCTTCAGCGCCCGGAAGACGTACGACATCGAGGTCTGGCTCCCCGGACAGAACAGCTACCGGGAGATTTCGTCCTGCTCTGACTGCGGCGACTTCCAGGCCCGCCGGGCGAAGATTCGCTACCGGGCCCAGAGGGGGGACAAGCCCCAGCTCGCCCACACGCTCAACGGCAGCGGCCTGGCGGTAGGCCGGACGACCATCGCCATCCTGGAGAACTACCAGCGCGAGGACGGAAGCGTGGCCATTCCGGAGGCGTTGGTGCCGTACATGGGCGGCTTGAAGGAACTGAAACCGATTTGAGTCTGAATCCGGCTTGCAACGCGCGAAGAATCAGGTAGAAGGGCGGCCCCACGGACGTCGGTCCGCGGGGTGCCAAGTCGGCCCCGGTGGTATGGAGGCGTGGCCGAGCGGTTGAAGGCAGCGGTCTTGAAAACCGCAGAGGGTGCAAGCTCTCCGTAGGTTCGAATCCTACCGCCTCCGAGTTTTTGTTCTTGAATTTGTTGGCTCTTTGACAGAGAAGAGTTGGAGAGATGGCCGAGAGGCTGAAGGCACAGGTTTGCTAAACCTGCATACTCGAAAGGGTATCGAGGGTTCGAATCCCTCTCTCTCCGCCACTTGTTGTTGTAGCAGCGCCGGAAGAAATGCTCCCTTAGCTCAGCTGGATAGAGCGTCGGACTACGAATCCGAAGGCCGGAGGTTCGAATCCTCCAGGGAGCGCCACTTCTTTCGAGCAGTTCTCCATGAGTGACGAAGCTTTCATGCAGCAGGCGCTATCGCTCGCGCGGGAAGCAGCGGAGCTCGGAGAGGTCCCCGTAGGTGCGGTGGCGGTGTTCAACGGTGAAGTCGTTGGCACTGGATTCAATCGCCGCGAAGTGGACCGCAATCCGCTCGCTCACGCAGAGATGTTGGCAATGGATGCCGCAGCCCGGAAGATCGGTGCCTGGCGGCTCTCAGGCGTCACCCTGTATGTGACACTTGAGCCATGTGCCATGTGCGCCGGAGGTCTGGTGCAGTCTCGCGTGACACGACTCGTTTTCGGTGCCTTCGATCCGAAAGCCGGTGCGGTGGGTTCGCTGTACAACTTGGTCGAAGAGCCTCGACACAATCACCGGCTCCAAGTCACGAGTGGTATCCTGGCGGACGAGAGCCGCCTGCTTTTGAAGACGTTTTTCGGGCGCTTGCGTGCGAAGAAACGTGACAATTGAATACTGGAGAGCTGGCCGAGTGGTCGAAGGCACCTGACTCGAAATCAGGCATACCGGCAACGGTATCGTAGGTTCGAATCCTACGCTCTCCGCTCCAGATTTTTGGAGAGGTGGCCGAGCGGTTGAAGGCGCACGCCTGGAACGCGTGTATATCTGAAAGGGTATCGTGGGTTCGAATCCCACCCTCTCCGTTGTTGTTTCTGCAGTACGTGGTTACATTCTTTATGGTCGGGACAACGTGGGGGCGTGAACCCCGCCAGGTCCGGAAGGAAGCAACGGTAGCGTACTTCCGCGTGTGTCCCGGCCGTCCTTTTGAAGAGCCGGTGTCCTGTCAAGGGCACCGGCTCTTCGCCTTTGCGGGCTGGCCGCTCCCCTCCTCTACTCGCGGGAGAGAATCGTCTCGCGGCCCACCTTCCGGACGATTTGGAAGCCGCCGGCCTGGAGCTCGGCGAGCGCGCGGTCCTCGAAGGTGACAGCGCGGTTGAACGTCCTGTCCCGCAGCGCGCGTTGGAACGCGCCGTCGTGGGGCCAGTCACAGGTGAGCCAGGGAATCCGCTTCCCCAGGTAGAAGTAGCCGCCCGAGCCCCACAGTCCCTCATTGACGATGAGCAGCCCCCGCGCATTGCCCCGGGTGGCGGCGACAATCGCGCGGAACTGGTCTGCCCGCAGGTCCCCGGGTGGAAAGAAGACGGCTGCGCTCATGCTTGCGACCAGCGCGAGTCCGGCCAGGCCCCACCGCCCCGTTGGCCGAGCAAGCTGGACGAGGCCCGCCGCTACGGGTGGCGCCGCGGCCAGCACGCCCAACACCAGGCCGGGATAGAGGAAGCGCTCCTCCTTGTGCGCGGTGGCCAGGAGCACGCCGGTGTACACGGCGGCGCACCACAGCGGCAGGGACAGGGCGCGGTGCTGGCGAAGCGCGGCGATTCCCACGGGCACGGCGGCCCAGGCCCAGAGCGGCACGGCGGTGAGCAGCGGCTTCACGTAGAAGCTGGGTGCGTCGGCTCCGAACTGAGCCGCGGCCTTGCCCGAAAAGACGTTGAAGCGCGCATAGGCGAAGAAGGAATGGAACGGCGAGCCCCACGTCGCCCAGTCCAGCGCGCCGAGCGCCACTGCCACGCCCAATCCTCCAGCGCACGTGAAGGCGAGCAGTCGCCACCGCCTCGCTGCCGCCAGCCACACCAGCGCCGCCAGGACGAAGACGGCCGACGGGTAACGGGCCACCACCGCCAGCCCCAGGGCCATGCCGCCCACGAGCCCTGCCCTTGCGAGCCGCTCTCTCCGGTCCAGCGCCTCCACGGCGACGATGAGCAGCGAGGCGGAAATCGACTCGGCCATGGTGCGCCCCGCGAAGACGAGCAGGGGCCCATAGAGCCCCACGAGCAACGTCGACAGCAGGCCACCCGCGGCCCCGGCTCGGCGCTGGGCGAAGCGGTACGCGGCCCAGAGACTCCAGGCGTGCAAGGCCACCTGCGGAATGGCCACCACGACGCGGTAGGCCCTCGGGTGGGTGATGCCCAGCAGGTCCGCCAGCTTGAGGAAGCCCGCCAGAACGCCGGGCACGGCCCAGTTGCGGAGGCCCTCACGCCACTCCCAGGCCAGGACACCGTAGCCGTGGACGCGCCACCAGGCGGGCTCCAGCGACTGGTACACCTCATCCGGGTGGATGCGGCCCAACTGCACCACCGCGATGAGGCCAGGCAGCAGCGCCACTGCCCCTAGCACCCAGCGCATCCAGTTCCGGACCGGCGCCTCTTGAGACGTGGCCCCGGGCGCTTGGGAGATGGGCTCGGGTGTCGGGATGGAATCAGCGGGCGTGGCAGGGAGGGGGGCGGACACGGGCGCGGCCGACTCTTTCCGCCCGCGTTCCCGGACGCAAGGTGTGAAGCGTTCGTCTGCCCGCCCAGGGTCCGAGCCCGACGGGGAGTGGAATCCCACCTCGTGGGAGGGCAACGACATGGATCATTCACGCCGCCGTGTTTAGATGACGCCCCCCATGAGCTACCTCGTTCTCGCCCGCAAATGGCGCCCACAGAAGTTCGACGACATGACCGGACAGGAGCACGTCGTCCGGACGGTCGCGAACGCCATCAAGATGGACCGGGTCGCGCACGCGTACCTGTTCTGTGGACCTCGTGGCGTGGGCAAGACGACGGCCGCGCGACTGCTCGCCAAGGCGCTCAACTGTGAGAAGGGCCCCACCGCCCAGCCCTGTGGCGAGTGCCGTGCCTGCACGGAGATTGCCGCCGGCACCAGCGTGGACGTCGCGGAAATCGACGGTGCCTCCAACAACGGCGTCGAGAACGTCCGCGAGATTCGCGAGAACGCGAAGTACCTGCCCCAGCGGGACCGGCACAAAATCTACATCATCGACGAGGTCCACATGCTGTCGGGAGCGGCGTTCAACGCGCTGCTCAAGACGCTGGAGGAGCCGCCCGGGCACGTGAAGTTCATCTTCGCGACCACCGAGGCGCACAAGCTCCCGGACACCATCCTGTCGCGGTGCCAGCGCCACAACTTCCGGCGGATTCCGGCGGCGCGGATGCTTCAGCGTCTCCAGGAAATCTGCAAGGCGGAGGGCGCTGGTATCTCCGACCGCTCGCTGTCGCTGGTCGTGCGCCAGTCCGAAGGCGGCATGCGCGATGCGCTGAGTCTCCTGGACCAGGTGCTCGCCTCGTGCGGCGCCAACCCCTCCGACGAGGAAGTGGCCGACGCGCTGGGCGCCATCGACCGGACGTTGGTGCAGGACTTCGCCGATGCGCTCGTCCACAAGGACGCGAAGCGGGTGTTGGAGCGGGTGGAGGAAGTCTTCAACCGCGGCCTGGACTTGAAGCGCCTGGCCGAGGAGCTGGCCTTCCAGCTGCGGCATCTCTTCGTCACCAAGACGCTGGGCAAGGCGCCCGACGAGCTGGCCGAGTCCGAGCAGAAGGCGCTGATGGCGCTGGCTCAGGACGCGGAGGCCGCGCAGCTCACGCGCTTGTTCGACGTGGTGCACGGCTGCATCTGGGACGTGTCGCGTGCGGCCCAGCCTCGGCTGGCCCTGGAGATGGCGCTGCTCAAGGCCATCCAGTTGTCGCCGGGTGGTTCGATTCCCGAGCTGCTTGCCCGCGTGGACAAGCTCGCGGCGGGGATGGGTGAAGGTTCCGCGAAGTCGAACGCTGGAGCGCCGGGAGGTCGCTCCAGTCCCACGAACTTTCGCGCCTGAGACACGACACGACGCTTCCGTGATGCAGGCGGCTGCCCCCGCCCCACGTCCGTGGGAAGCGAGGGGTGCGCCCGTGGCGCAGGCGCCCGTGCGCGCCAGCGAGCCGCCAGCGCCGATGGCGGCCGTGCGCCAGGACGAGCCGCCTCGTTTTGCGCCTCCTGGCGCCATGCGTCCGGCCGAACCGCCGCCGCCCGGGCCCCACATGGACGGCCTGTCACCGGCAGCGAGCCGCCCCCTGTCGTTCCTCAGCAACGGCGGCGGCGCCACCCCGTCCCCTCAGGGCTACCAGGCCACGCAGATGGTCCCCTCCGGCCCGGTGATGGAGGGACTGTCACCTTCCGCCGCGCGCCCGCTCTCATTCCTCCGCAACGGCGGCTCGGCCCAGGCGCCCACGGCCCCAACGCCCCCGCCCTCCGTGCCTCCCGCGGGCGCCACGCCGCTGTCGCGCACCACCGAGCCCGCGCCAACGGTCCGCGTCACCAACATCCGCCGGCCCGAGCCCATCGCGCCGCCGGAACCTCCGCCCTACGCGGAGGAAGAGGACGCGCGCTACTACCCTGAAGAGAACTCCCCTGAAGGCTGTGCCTCCGGCGAGTGCCTCCCCGAAGTCGCCGCCGCGCCGCCGCCTCCCCGCCAGCGCCCGAGCCCGTCATCCACCACGAGCCCGAGCCAGAGCCAGAGCCGCCCCCGTCGGCCCCTGTCACCCGCTCCCGGGACAACCCCAACCTGCCCCTCATCGAGCGTTGGCGGGCCGCCGTGGAGACGGTGAAGGCCTCCCATCCCCGGCAGGGCGCAGCGCTCTCCAACGGGCGCTTGATGTCCATGAAGAACGGCGAAATCGTCCTCGGCTTCCTGCCCGTGGCCGGCTTCCACCGCATGGCCGTCAACTCCACCGCGGGCAAGGCCGCCGTGGACAAGGCCCTGGCCGAGCACTTCGGCCGCCAGGTGAAGCTCACCATCCAGGATGCGTCTCCGGACGACCCCCGGCTGGGCCCCAGCCTGGCCGACCAGGACGCACAGACGCGCGCCGCCCACGAGAAGAACACGGACAGCAAGGTCCGCAGCCACCCCGCCGTCCGGGCGGTGCTCAAGTTCCTGGGAGGCGAAATCGAACACATCCAGGTCTACGAGCCCGAGCGCCCCGGGGCCGTGCCAGCGGACGACACCTCCGACGACAGCGCCTGACAACCGCCTCGCGCAACGGTAGGGTGGCGCCCCATTCCACGCCGGGGCGGGGCCATGTCCGTGGCGCCCGCTCCCATGAGCACCGAGGAAGCATATGCCTGGCGTCGACCTGAACTACTTCATCCGGCAGGCGAACAAGCTGACGGAGAAGATTGAAGAGCGGAAGCAGCAGCTGGCGGAAGAGAGCGTGGAGGCCAAGGCCGGTGACGGCCGGGTCACCGTCGTCGCCAACGGCATCCAGGAGATCCGCAGCATCAAGATCGACAAGGAAGCCATCGACCCCAACGACACGTCGATGCTCGAGGACCTCATCACCGCCGCGGTGAACGCCGCCCTGGCGAGCAGCCGTCAGCACATGCAGCGCGAGCTCGCGAAAATCTCCGGCGGCGTCAAGATCCCCGGCATTACCTGATACCGGATGACCCCCGATCCGCTGAATCGACTCGTCGCCCAGCTCGCGAAGCTGCCGGGCATCGGCGAGAAGACCGCGCAGCGCCTCGCGTTCCACATCCTGCGGGCGCCGGGTGAGTATGCCGCGGAGCTGTCGCAGGCCATTCGCGAGGTGAAGGAGAAGGTGCACCTGTGCGTGCGCTGCTTCTCCCTCACCGACGCGGAGACCTGCAACTTCTGCCGGGACGCTCGGCGCGACGAGCGCGTGCTGTGCGTCGTGGAGACGTTCGCAGACCTGATGGCGCTGGAGCGCACCCGTGAGTTCAAGGGCCGCTACCACGTCCTGCACGGCGTGCTGTCTCCCCTGGAGGGCGTGGGCCCCGACCAGCTCCGCATCCGCGAGCTGCTGGAGCGCCTCAACGACAGCCGGGTGGAGGAACTCATCCTCGCCACCAACCCGGACGTCGAGGGCGAAGCCACCGCGCTCTACCTGACCCGCCTGCTCAAGCCCATGGGCCTGCGTGTCACCCGCATCGCCCAGGGCCTGCCCATGGGCGGCGACCTGGAGTTCGCCGACCAGGCCACGCTCGCCAAGGCACTCTCCGCCCGCCGCGACCTCTAGGCCACTCGCGGTGGCGGCGCGAGACTCCTCGCGCCGCTACTGCGTCACCCGCCACGAGAAAGGCATCA
This sequence comes from Myxococcus sp. MxC21-1, assembly GCF_032612255.1. Taxonomy (NCBI): domain Bacteria; kingdom Pseudomonadati; phylum Myxococcota; class Myxococcia; order Myxococcales; family Myxococcaceae; genus Myxococcus; species Myxococcus sp. MxC21-1. The sequence goes on along the minus strand of NZ_CP123278.1, from coordinate 2,183,602 downwards.
CCACCGTGACCTCCTGGTCCCGGTGAGGCGGGAAGCGAAGCCGCTCCGCCTGGGCCTCCAGGCAGCGGCCCACGCCCGACGAAGCCAGCGGTCCCCGCGTCCCCGCCCGCACCTTGCCCGACGAGACGATGGTGAGCTGCACCTGCACCTCGCCCTGGCTCGAAGGCAGGTCCGCCTTGTAGCGCTCGAAGCATGTGGTGATGCGCGCCCGTCCACGCGAGACGACACGCTGCACGTCGTCGATGCCCAGCGTCACCCGCTTCTGCGACGGGGCCTTCTTCGACCGCACAGGCGCCGCGTCCGCCCCTTCTTCATCCGCCTCCGGCTCGGCTTCGTCCGTCTCCGTCGAGCCAGCGGCATCCACGGGTGGCGGCGCCAAATCCGTCGCGGCCACGTCACCACCCGTCCCATTGGCCACGGCGTCCGTCAGAGAACCGGCCTCAGCGGCGGCACCCACGGGTGCCACGGCCTCCACGACGGGCGCCGTGGCCGGCACCAGCGACACCGAAGCGGGCGTCGTCATCCACTGCCGATATCCAACGATGCCCGCCGCCGCCAGCATCAGGCCGCCCGCCAATCCCACCGCCAGCGTACGCCAGCGTCGGCCTCCGGCCGTGGTGGCGGGCTCCGTCGACGTCGGCCCACGCGACGCCGCGCCGTGGGCAGGCACGCCTGGCGAGGAAGGCCGCATGGACATGCCGGGGCGCTGGGCGGACGTGGCATCCCCTCCCGAGCCAGCACGCCATACAGGTTCGTCCCGTGTGCCTCCGCACCCGGCGCCTGCCCTTGCGCCCCCGCCGCGGCACCGCCGTACGTCGCGGTGAGCGTGGCCAGCGTGGGAATGCGTGAGCGCTCGGTGAAGCGCTCCTCACCAAAGTGCCCCTTCAAGAAGGCCCCGAGCGGCATCGCGCCGGAGCCGCTGAGATGCTCCGAGAGGAACGTCTCCAGCGCGTCCGCGAACGCCTCCGCGGTGGGATAGCGGTCCTCCGGCTTGAAGGCCATGGCCTTCAGGAGGATGGCCTCCAGTTCCTCGGGCAAGTCCGGCCGCAGCTCGCGCGGCGGCTTGAGCTCGCCCTGCAGCAGCGCGTTGAGCACCGCCAGGTCGTTCTCCCGGGAGAAGGGCCGCACATGGGTGAGCGCCTCATACAGGCTCACGCCCAGCGCGAAGATGTCCGCGCGGCGGTCCACCTCCTTGCCGCGCGCCTGCTCCGGCGCCATGTACATGTACTTGCCCTTCACCACGCCTGTGCGCGTGTTGACGAGCCGCGACTCGGCCTTGGCGATGCCGAAGTCCAGCACCTTCACCTGCCCCTGGTACGTCAGGTACAGGTTCGACGGAGAGATGTCGCGGTGGACGACGTTCAGCGGCTGCCCGGCCTCGTTGGTGAACTCGTGCGCGAAGTGCAGCCCGCGCGCCGCGTCGATGAGGACACGGAGCACGACGGGGAGCGGCACGTAGTGGCGCTTGCGTCCGGCCAGCCGCAGCGTCGTGGAGAAGTCCTCGCCCGCGAGGTACTCCATGCAGATGTAGTAACAGCCCTCCGCGAAGCCCAGCTCCTGAATCTGCACGATGTTCGGATGGGCCAGCTTCGCCGCCAGCCGCGCCTCGTCCCGGAACATCTCCACGAAGTCAGGGTTGTTCGTCAGGTGCGGCAGCATCCGCTTGATGACGACGTTGCGCTCGAAGCCGTCCGCGCCCAGCAGCTTGGCGAGGAAGATTTCCGCCATGCCGCCTTCGGCCAGCTTTCGCACGAGCACGTACGGGCCATAAGGCTGGAGCAGGGGCACGAGGCCCGCTTCCGTCACAGGCAGGGTCGTCTGGGGGGGGGACATCCTCACGGCCCTCGCTGTTTCAGAGTGCGCACCGTATGGACCGCCGGGGCACCAGGACGCGTCATCTTAAACACCAATACGGGCGGCGAGCCCACCGGCTCCACCCAGGTGTTGAACCGGTGTTTGCCATCCAGCGCCACCGGGCGTCCATTGATGGACAGGCGGGCGTCCACAGGTGCGACACCGGCCGCGCGCACCTTCGCGCCCGCGGCCTGCCCGTTGCGCGGTGTGGACACCATGAGGACCGGCACCGAGTTGTCGTAGACCAGTTCCAGCTTGTTCATCCGTCCCCCCTTGAGCTGTGCACCCGTGGCGGAAAGCGGCGTGACGGACCAGAGGTAGTTGCCCTCGCTCAACGCACCGGCGTCCAGCGCGGCGCGAGCCTCCGTCACGGTGCGTTCAGCCACCGGCGTATCCAATGCCCCCGCGCGGTACACCGCCACACGGTAGCGCGCCGCGGAGGTCTCCGAGGCGTAGGTGAAGGTCACCGCCGGGGGCTTGTCCTGGTAGAAGATGGTCGTCTTCTCCGGCCCCTCGGGCACCACGTTGCGCACCCGCGCCAGCGAGCGCACCGCGCGCTCCGGCGCGAACGACGCGCTTCCCGACACCTGCGTCCCATCCTTGCGGCGCACCCGCCAGTGGAGCATGCCGCGCACCGGCGCGGGCACGTTGATGAAGGGGCGGTACACCGTGCCTGACAGCACCGGCCGCGTGAAGGCCGCGTCCTCCGCGACCTCCACCGTGGCCTCGCCCTCCCCTTCCCAGGTGATGGCCACCTCCTGCAGCCCTGGATGGAACACCTCCGCGCCGTCGACGACGCCCAGGGCCAGCGGCGCGGGCGCGAGCGGCTCGACGCGTGGCGCCTGCGCGGAGGACGCCTCCACCGTGGCGCGCTCACCCGCGCGCAGCGCCTGCCGGGCGGCTCCGCGAACCAGCGTCACCTGTCCGGTGAGGGCATCCACCAGATAGCCCGCGGCCGTGCGGCGCACCGCCAGCCGCGCTTCACCGCCGCCCTCCACCTGCAGCCCCGGCAGCACCAGCCGGCTGGTACGCCCTCGCGCGAGCTGCAGGTTCAGCCAGCCCCGCAACAAGTCGAAGCGCGCCTCGTCCGTGGCGCCGCCCTGCTCCGCGGATGTCAGCACCAGCTCCGCGTCCGAGCCCAGTGACGCCACCGTGGCCGAGCCCTCCAGCGCCAGCACCGCGGAGCCTCCGCGCCGGGTGCGCACGCTGCCTCCCGGCGATAGCACCTCGCCCTGCTTCGCCACGGGACGCCAGTCCGACGCCCCCTTGGCCCGCACCTCCGCGCGCCCCGACGCCAGCCGTACCGTCACCGGAATCGGCGCCAGCTCCAGGACACGCGCCCCGCGGGCCACCAACTCCGTCCGGCCGGACGTCGCCTCCACCGCGTCGCCTTCGGACGCGCGCAGCGTCTTGCCATCGCGGCCCACGAACTCGATGGCGCCCAGCCGCACCTCGACGCGGCCCGCGTCCTCGGCCACCTGCACGCGCACCTCGCTGGGCTCATCCGCCCCCACGCGCGTGAGGCCGAAGGGCGTGCGGATGGTCAGCGCCACCTTCGAGCCCGGGCCCGTGCGCGTCGCACCAGCGGGCACGCGCGACAACAGGATGCCGCGCTCCACCTGAAGCACGATGCCTCCCGAGTCCGAGCCCAGCGCGAAGCGCGCGTCCGGCCCCACCTCCACGGAACGGCCATCCGGGAAACGCACCGTGGCCGCGCCACCCGCGGCCGTCTCCACCGCGTCGCCCCCGTACAAGGGCCCCTCTTCGGCGGGCGCCCGCTTACCACCTCGCTCCAGGCGCACATCGCCGCTCAAGCCCTCCAGGCGGCCCAGCACTTCGCCAGCGCCCGCGTCGACCACCGCCGAGGGCCCGGGAGGCGGCGCCACGGCGTCATCATCACACCCCGCGACGAGGAGCAGCAGGACCAGGAACCAACGACACGGGGCACTCACCGTTTCCCCCTCGGGAAGAGGTCGACATTGAGGATGGTCCGCTCCCCCTCGCGCAGGGTGATGACCTTCGTCTGGGACAGATGCCCTCGCGCGGAGATGGTGATGCGGTAGGTGCCACCCCGCACCTGGACATTGAAAGCCCCCTTCGCATCCGTGCGCGCGCGCACCCGGGCCTTCGTGATGAGGAGGGTCGCCGCCAAGGGCTTGCCCCCTCGCACACTGCGGACCTGTCCCACCAGCGTGGCCCGCGTCCCCTTCTTCTCTGGCGCCAGTGGCACCGACAGCGTGGACTCCTGCCCGGCGATGACCACCGCGGCTTCATCCGCGGACCGGAAGCCGGAAGACGCCACCGCGACTGCCACGGGCCCCGGAGCCAGGTCCCTCACCACCACCTGCCCTGTCAGGTCCGTGCGCCCCTGGGCCGTGCCCACCGACACGCGAATGTCCGGCAGCGGCGCGCCCGTCCGCGAATCCACCACCGTCACCCGCAGCGCCCCCGTCTGTGGCGGCAGTGGCGCGGCTCGGACCTCCAGCTCCGCGCGCATGCCCTCCTCCACCGTGGCCGTCGCCTCCGCGGACGCGTATCCCTCCGCCGTCACCTGCGCGGACACCGGCCCGGGCGACAGGGACGCCACTTCGACGAGGCCCTGCGCGTCCGCCACGTGCGCCTCGCCCTCCACCATGACCCGCGCTCCGGGCAGCGGCGCGCCCGTCCGTGCGTCGAGCACGTGAAACCGCACGCTCCCGGGCTCCACCACCGGCACGGGCACCTGCCGCGTCGTCCGGACACCGCCATGCCACGCCAGCTCCAGCGCCGCGCCCATCCGCCGCAGCCGCTGCCGGGACTGCGTCCCATCCTCCAGCGTCACCGTGTCCTGCACGTGCTGGAAGTCCAGCACCAGCGTGCCCGTCCAGCGCTCCGCTCGCCGCAGCGGCACCAGCAGCGCGCCACCGGCGGAGAACCCCGTCGCCTCCGCCCGGGCGCCCGTGGCGTCGCGCACCGACAGAGAGACGGGCAGCTCACCGCGCGCCTCCAACTGCAGCCCCAGCATCAGCGGAAAGCGCACCAGGCCGCCCACCACCGCCGCATGCCGCACGCCCTTGAGGAACACGGGCTCGGCCGAGTCACTGAAGTGGGGAAGCTGCGAGAAGCCATAGCCCGCGCCCAGCTCCGCGCGCACCGGGCCCAGGAAGGCGCGCGCCCGGGGGCCCACCGAGGCTCGCCACAGGCTGCCACCGGTGATCCGCAGCGCGCCCTCCCGCAAATCGAAGGCCTCCCGCTGCAACCCGGCCCACGCGCCCAGCCAGGACGTGCCCAGCCACGCAGTGCCCACGGCCGCTACGTCGTTCGGCGTGAAGCCCTCATAGGTGAGCCCGGGCCCTACATCCGCCTGACGGCCGTCACGGAGGGACAGCCCGTAGCGAAGGCGCGACGAGGCGTGCTCGGCCACTTCCTCCGCGTGGGCGGGGGACGTGGCAAGCAGGACGAGGAGCACCAGCGCCAGGCGCGCCACGAAGCAACGCGGGAGAAGCGGGGGCGGCAAAACGCAGCGGAGTATAGAGAAAGCCGGGAAGGCCCCCAACCCCGTGGGACGGGCTCATTCAGGCCCCACGCGCTCAGAGTGCGGATCCGTGGCCTCCACCCCACAGTGCGTCCGGAGGGCATGGGAACGGGCACGGAACCTCCTCCAGGAAGCGGAAGGCTTCTTGCTGGAGTGGATACGCTTTGCTAAGCATCCTGACGGTCGGTAGCGCCTCGTCTAACCTCGTGGATTCACTCTAGAAACATCGGAGCGTCGCCATGAGCGGGACGAGCGAACGCTGAGGAGCGCATACGCCCATGGGCACGCAACTGGTGATGTACGAAGAGGAGTTCACCAAGATCAACGCCGTTTGCGACCGGCTTACCAAGGACGCGAACGCGAAGGTGGTCTTCCTCGTCGACAAGAACGGGCAGCTCATCTCCTCCGCGGGTCAGACGCAGAACATCGACACCACGTCACTGGCCTCGCTGACGGCCGGTAACGTGGCCGCGATGGGTGGCCTGGCCAAGCTGATTGGGGAGAACGAGTTCCCCAACCAGTTCCACGAGGGGGCCAAGGACTCGCTGTACATGACCATCGTCGGCAGCCGGGTCGTGCTGGTCGTCATCTTTGACAACCGCACCAGCCTCGGCCTCGTCCGCCTTCGCATCAAGAAGGCCAGCGACGAGCTCACGAAGATCTTCGAGAGCCTGGTGAAGAAGACTGACAGTCCTGGAGCTGGGTCGCCCTTCGCCGAGATCTCCGACGACGATATCGACAACCTCTTCAGCGAGTAACCCGGGAAGCCATGTCCTTCATCAACTACTCATCCCGCGAAATCAACTGCAAGATTGTCTATTACGGGCCCGGGCTCTGCGGGAAGACGACCAACCTTCAGTACATCTACAACAAGACCGCCGCGGAGACGAAGGGCAAGCTCATCTCCCTCTCCACGGAGACGGACCGCACGCTCTTCTTCGACTTCCTGCCGCTGTCGCTCGGTGAGATTCGCGGCTTCAAGACGCGCTTCCACCTGTACACGGTGCCTGGTCAGGTCTTCTACGACGCCAGCCGCAAGCTCATCCTCAAGGGCGTGGACGGTGTCGTGTTCGTGGCAGACAGCCAGATCGAACGTATGGAAGCGAACATGGAGTCGCTCGAGAACCTCCGCATCAACCTTGCGGAGCAGGGCTACGACCTGAACAAGATTCCGTACGTCATCCAGTACAACAAGCGCGACCTGCCCAACGCGGTGACGGTGGAGGAGATGCGCAAGGCGCTCAACCCTCGCAACATCCCGGAGTACCAGGCCGTGGCTCCTACGGGCGTGGGCGTCTTCGACACGCTCAAGGCCGTGGCCAAGCTCGTCCTCACCGAGCTCAAGAAGGGTGGTTGAAGCAAGCGCCCAGGCGGGCGACCGCGGTCCCCGCCCACGGCGTGGCAAGACGTCCTACAGGCAAAGGTGCTATGTCTTCCCTTGCCGTCAGGTCGGACCGTCTGCCCACTGAGGTCGTACCGTGCGTGTCGCCGCCACCTTCCCGCTCCTCGCCCTGCTGAGCGCCGCCCTCTGTGGGCCGGCGCTCGCGCAGGAGCCCGCTGCCTCCGCTCCTCCTTCCACACAGGCCGCGGCGACCGCGGACGAGGCGTTCGACACCCGCGTGAAGACGCTGGAGGAGAACGTCGTCGACCTGAAGGAGAAGATCTACCGCTCCAAGGCGCGCCTGCTGCTGTTGCAGGAGACGGTGCTGGGCGGTGATGTCTCCACGGGCGCTCGCGCCGTCATCATCCACAAGAACGAGATGGGCGGCTCCTTCGAGCTGGAGTCGGTGGCGTACGCGCTCGACGGCGCGCCCGTCTACACGCAGGTGGATGAAGAGGGCCACACGGACCTGGGCAAGCGCGAGCTCTTCGAGGTCTTCAACGGCCGCATCGTCCCCGGGCAGCATCAGCTCGCCGTGCGCCTCGTGTACCGGGGCAATGGCTACGGCGTGTTCAGCTACCTGGAGGGCTACAAGTTCAAGGTGCAGTCCAGCTACACCTTCAACGCGGAGCCGGGGAAGACGTCCACCGTGCACGTGGTGGGCTACGAGCAGGGCGGCATCACCACGGACCTGAAGGACCGGCCCGCGGTGCGCTACGACGTCTCCGTCGCGCGTGAGTCCGGCCGCAAGGCCGCGCCCGCCGCGCCGCCGCCCGTCACCCGTTCCACTCCCGGGCAGTAGAGGGCCAGACGGTGAACGCCTCACTCCGCGCCCTCGCTCTCGCGGCGGTCCTGCTGGGGCCGGCGGCCGTCCGCTCCGCCGAGCCCGCGCAGGCACCCGCGCCCCCGCCGACCGCACGCGACCTGTCGCCGCGGCTCGACGCGGTGGAGGCAGGACTGCTCGGCGTCGAGGAGAGCCTCCACTTCGTGGAGACGCAGTTCACCCAGCGCGCCGAGCCCAGTGACGACGACGCCCTCGCGCGCCGCTTCTCCGACGGCGAAATCCACTACCTGCTGGGCGACTGGCCGGCGGCGTCCGTCCTCTTCTATGACCTGGTGAGCGACCCGCGCTTCCGCCCGCATCCGCGCTATCCGGACGCGCTGTTCTACCTGGCAGACTCGCTCCTGGAGCAGCGCAACGACATTGGCGCGCGCCTGTACCTGCGCGAGCTGCTGGCCCTGCCCCCGACTTCCGGGCACTACCGCGAGGCCCTGTCGCGCTACCTGACGGTGGCTGGCCGCCTCAATTATTTCGAGGGTGTCGAGGCCTACGTGGCGCAGGCCCGCGCGCTGTCCGGTGGGCAGCTGTCCCCGGAGATTGCCTACGTCCACGCGAAGTGGCTGTTCCGGCGCACGGACCTGTCTCCGGCGGACCGCATCGCCCAGGCCCGCGCCGCCTTCACGCCACTGGCGCAGGCGCCCAACGGCGCCTTCCGGCTCCAGGCCGCCTACCACCTGGGCGTGTTGTCCGTGCAGGAAGGTGACCTGCCCGCGGCCATCACCCGCTTCCAGCAGCTGGCCACCCCGCCCTCCGCCCAGGCAGCACAGGCCGCTCCGGGCAGGACGGGTCCTCGCCGCTCCGCGCCCACGCCGGAGGAGGAGGCCCGCCGCGTGCGCGAGCTGGCGCTGATGTCATTGGGTCGGCTGCTGTACGAGACGGGCCGCTTCGACGACGCGCTGGACCGCTACGGCCAGGTGCCGCGTGACAGCGAGTCCTTCCCCGACTCCCTCTACGAATCCGCCTGGGTCCACGTGCGCCGGGGCCACTACCAGCAGGCGAAGAACGCCATCGACATCCTCCTGCTGGTGGCGCCCGACTCGCAGCTCGCCGCCGAAGGCCGCATCCTCCAGGGCAACCTGCTCCAGAAGCTGCGCCGGTACGACGAGGCGATCGACACCTATACCCAGGTCATCGACACCTTCCGGCCCCCTAGGGAGCAGGTGGACGCGCTGCTGAGCTCGCACAGCGACCCGGTGGCGTACTTCGACCGGCTGCTGGTGCGCGCGGACGGCCCGCTGGACATGCGCACGGTGCTGCCGCATCTGGTGCTGAAGTACGCCACCACGCAGCGTGAGGTGGCGGACGCGGTGCGGACGGTGGAGGACATCGACAGCGGTCGCCGGGGCCGGAGCGAGGCCGCGGTCATTGCCCAGCGCATCCTCCACGCCCTGGACACGCGCGGTCTGGAGACCTTCCCGGAGCTGCAGGAAGCCAACACGCGCGCGGACGCGGTCGACACCGCCCTCACCCAAGCGGAGGCGGAGCTGGTGCGGGTGGAGACGCTCGCGATGCAGGCCGTGCTCACGCCCGCCGAGCTGGCGCGGCTGACGGAGGCCCAGCACGCGCGTGCAGCCCTGGAGCGCCGCTTCTCCGCGCTGCCCACCTCATTGAAGACGCTGGAGGACCGCCGCGAGCGCATGCAGCGGCGCGTGGACGCGTTGGACCGCGAGGCCCACCGGCTCGACTTCGAGCTTCAGTCCCTCAACGCCATCGCCGCCTCGATACGCAAGTGGGTGGAGGACTCGCGGCCATACCGGCAGACGCCCTCGGACGAAGAGCGCGAGTTCCTGGTGCAGTTGCAGGCCGAGGTCCAGACGCTGAAGGACCTCAAGGCGGAGCTGACCGCCACGCGCGCGCGGCTGGCGGACGAGCGCAACGCCGTGGACACCACCCTGGCCGGCGAGCGCGCCATCCGCACCGCCTATGCCGATTCCCTGCGGCGCGAGTACGCCATCCTGCGCGAGGCGGAGCCCCGGGCGGACGCGGAGGTCCTGGCCACGCTGCGGCGCACCCAGGGCGTGCGCGGCCGGCTGGACGGCCTGCGCGAACGCGTGACGACGGCCCGGAACGTGGTGCGCGAGCGGCTGGAGCGCCGGGGCCGCGTCATCCGCGAGAAGGTCGTGGCCGAGCAGCAGCTCCTGGAGCGATACGAGGCCGAAGTCGCCACCGTCTCCGGTGACGCCAGGCAGTTGGTGGGCCGCATCGCCTACGACAGCATCCGCCGCGTGCGGCAGCAGTTCTACGACCTGGTGCTCAAGGCGGACGTGGGCGTGGTGGACGTGGCCTTCAACGAGAAGCAGGACAAGACGACGGCCATCCAGACGCTCTCCACGCAGAAGGACGAGGCCCTGCGCGAGCTGGACGCCGAGTTCCAGGACGTCCTGTCCGAGGTGAAGGAGTGATGCGCTCCCGTCTCCTCGCCGCGCTGCTCGCCCTGGGTGGCCCCGCGTCCGCCGCGGAGGCCCCCGCCGCGCCCGCGTCCCCCTACCTCCAGGGCATGGGACGCACGCCCGAACAGGAGGCGCTGTTCCAGGAGGTGAGCAGCGCGCTGGAGCTCTACGAGTCCGAGGCGCGCGAGTTCCACCGCGAGGTGCAGGAGCTGGTGGAGCAGCGCTACGAGCAGAAGCGTGGCGCGCTGGCGGCCTCCTACGAGCAGCGCATCAAGGACCTGGAGGCCCAGGAGCGCCGCGAGCGGCTGGACGCCATTGCCCGGTTCGAGGAGTTCCTGCGCCGCTACCCCACCGAGCCGCGCTTCACGCCAGACGTGATGTTCCGCCTGGCGGAGCTGTATTACGAGCGCTCGTCGGACGACCACCTGCTGGCGATGAAGGACTACGCGGAGCGGCTGGAGGCGCACGACAAGAACCCGGACGCGGAGTTCCCCACCGAGCCGCGCGTGGACTACGCGCCCTCCATCGCGCTCTACCGCAAGCTGCTGGCCACCTTCCCGGACTACCGCCTCAACGACGGCGCCTGGTACCTGCTGGCCTACTGCCTGGAGAAGCAGGACCAGTACGACGACAGCCTCCACGCGTACCAGCAGCTCCTCGCGCGCTACCCGCAGAGCCGCTTCGCCACCGAGTCCTGGGTGCGCATCGGCGAGTACTGGTTCGACAACTACGAGGACCCGCAGGCCCTGCCCAAGGCCGCGCAGGCTTACGAGGCCGCCACGCGCGACGCCTCGCACCCGCTCTACGACAAGGCGCTCTACAAGCTCGGTTGGACGTACTACCGCCTGGACCGCTTCGAGCCAGCGGTGACGTCCTTCCTGACGCTGGTGGAATTCTACGAAGCCCAGCGCGTGGCGAAGGGCGACGCGACGGCCGGCGGCGACCTGCGCGAGGAAGCCCTCCAATACGTGGCCATCTCCCTGGCGGACGACACCTGGGGCGGCATCGCCCGGGCGGATGCGCTCTTCGCCGAGCGTGGCCCGCGCCCCTACGAGGCCGAGGTGTACCAGCGGCTGGGCAACGTCTACTTCGACCAGACGAAGCACGCGCCGGCCATCGAGGCCTATCGCCGGGTGCTGCAGAAGGCGCCGGACGCGCCGGACGCGCCCCTGGTGCAGCAGCGCATCGTCCAGGCCTACGAGCGGGACCGCATGCTGGGCCTGTCCTTCGCCGAGTCCGAGGCCCTGGCCAACCTCTACCAGCCCGGCGGCGCCTGGTACGAGAAGAACAAGGGCGACACGGCGGCCATCGCCCGCGCCAACGCGCTGGCCGAGCGCAGCCTGTACGGCAGCGCCACCTACCACCATCAGCAAGCCCTGGTCTTCAAACAGGAGGGCAAGTTCGAGCAGGCCCGGAGCGCCTTCGACATCGCCGCCCGCGCGTATGGCACGTACCTGGAGCGCTTCCCGCGGACGAAGAGCGCGGGCGACATGCGGTTCTATTACGCGGAGTGCCTCTACAACGCCTTCCAGTTCGCCGCCGCCGCGCGCGCCTACGAAGAGGTGCGCGACACGGACGCGGCCAACAAGCACCGCCCGGACGCGGCCCTCAACGCGGTGCTCGCGTGGCAGAAGCAGCTCACGCTGGACATCCAGGCGGGCACGGTGCCGGAGGCCAAGGCGCTGCGCTCGACGGAGCGTCCCCGGGCCAGGCCGTGAAGCCCCGCCCCTTCGCGCCCACCGAACAGAAGCTGGTGGCCGCCGCGGACGCCTATGTCGCCCTGCTGCCCGCTGGAGAGAAGGCGCCCGGCATCGCCTACCAGGCCGCGGAGCTGTACTACGCGCACGACGACTTCCCCGAGGCGCGCCGCCGCTTCGAGGCCCTCATCCAGGCGTACCCGAGCCACGAGGTGGCCCGCTACGCCACCAACCTCACCATCGAGACCTTCCTCATCGACGAGGACTGGCGGAGCGTGGAGTCCGTCAGCGCGCGGCTGGCCAGCAACGACAAGGTCATCGACCCGTCCAGCGACCTGCACAAGCAGTTGGTGAAGTTCAAGCTCGCCGGCCGCTTCAAGCTCGCCGACCAGCTCATGGCCGAGTCGAAGTACGAAGAGGCCGCGGCGAAGTACATCGAGCTGGTGGACGAGTCGCCCCGCCACGAGTTCGCGGACAAGGCCCTCAACAACGCCGCGGTGGCGCATGAGAACACGCGCCGCTTCGACTCCGCCCTGAAGCTGTACGAGCGCATCTACCGCGAATACCCGTCGTCCCCGCTGGCCGGCGGGGCGCTGTTCCGCGTGGCGGTGAACGCGGAGAACTCCTACGACTTCGACAAGGCCGTCGTCAGCTACCAGAAGCTGGTGAAGGACTACCCGGAGTCGAAGGACCGGGAGGCGGCGCTGTTCAACGCCGCGCGCCTGCTGGAGGGCCAGCAGCGCTACCCGGAGGCCGCCGCCGCCTTCATGCGCTACGCGGACCTGTTCCCCAAGGCGGAGGACGCGCCCAAGAACCAGTACCGCGCCGCCATCATCTACGAGAAGCAGGGCAACCCCCGTGGCGAGGTCCGCGCGCTCCAGGAGTTCGTGCGCAAGTTCGCCTCGCAGTCCGGACAGGTGGAGCTGGTGGTGGACGCGCACCGGCGCATGGGAGACGCCCACCAGAAGCTGGGCAGCACGCGCGACGCCCAGAACGCCTGGGCGCGGTCCGCGGCGGAGTTCGACCGACGCAAGCTCCAGCCGGACACGCACCCGCTGGCCGCGGATGCCGCCGCCTACAGCCGATTCCAACTGGCCGAGCTGGAGTTCCAGAAGTTCGACAAGCTGAAGATTGGCGGCAAAGGCAAGGCGCTGGAGCGCAGCTTCACGGCCAAGCGCAACGGTGTGAAGTCCGTCAACACCGCGTACGCGCGCGTCTACCCGTACAAGCAGCTGGAGTGGACGCTGGCCGCGCTCTACCGCCGGGGCTACGCCCTGGAGCGCTTCGCCAACACCATCATCGAGACGCCCGTCCCGGCGGAGGTGAAGCGGATGGGCGAGGAGGCGGTGGTCGTCTACCAGGACGCGCTGGTTCAGCAGACCACCGCGCTGGAAGAGGCCGCCGTGGAGAGCTACGCCGCCACGCTGGCCGAGGCACGGAAGAACCGCCTCACCAACGAGTGGACGCGCCGCACGCTGGAGTCCCTGAACCGCTTCCGGCCCAAGGAGTACCCGGTGCTCAAGGAGCCCAAGCAGGCGCTCGCCGCGGACGCCACCTACCCGGATGGGCTGGTGGGCAGCATCAGCGGCCCCGTGCGCTCGACGCCGCAAGAGGGCCCGCGCCTGTCCGGAGAGGGAACCAAGTGAGTCCTGGCCCGCGTCTCTCATGCGCCCGCGCGCTGACCTCCGTGGTGCTGGCCTCCAGCCTCTGGCTGTCCGCGTGCGCCACCACCCCCGGCCAACGCCCGAGGAGACCTCCGCCGCCGAGGACGCGGGCACCACCGCCGCGCCACCGCCGGACGCGGGCGCCACCACGGAGGCGCCGTCACCGGCCCTCTCCCGTCCGGAAGCGCCGCGTGGCCCGAGCGCGACTTCGTCGAGGCCGTGGAGATTGCGCGCCGGGGAGAGCTGACCGCGGCCGAAGCGGCGCTGCGCACCCTGGTCGAGCTGGACCCGAAGCTGGACTACGCGTGGACGAACCTGGGCATCGTCCAGGAGCGGATGGGGAAGACCGCGGACGCGGAGCGCTCCTACCGCAAGGCGCTGGACGTGGCCCCCGAGCAGCAGTCCGCGTGGGACTGCTGGCGCGCCTGTATGGCCGCACCGGCCGCACGGCGAAGCTGGAAGCCGAGCTGCGTGAGCGGCTGTCCTCCCAGCCGGACTCGGTCGCGCTGCGCACGGCGCTGGCCATCACCCTGCTCCAGGCGAAGAACCACGCCGCCGCCTCGGCCGAGGCCAAGCAGGCGCTGAAGGGCGACGAGCGGCACGTGCGCGCCATGCAGGTGCTGGCGCAGGTCTACTACCGCGAGGGCAAGCACGAACTGGCGCGCATGGTGCTGGAGAACGCCCGCGCCATCGACCCGAAGGACGCGGCCACGCACAACGCGCTGGGGCTGGTGTACCGGCGCTCGACTCGCGTCCCCAGGCCCTGGAGTCCTTCAAGACGGCCGCGCAGCTGCGGCCGGACTTCGCGGAGGCGCGCAACAACTTCGGCGCCATGCTCAACGAGGCCCAGGACTACGAGGCCGCCGTCACCGAACTGGAGGCCGCGGTGCGCGCCGCGCCGGACTTCGCGTCGGCCCGCCTCAATCTGGGCAACGCCCACCGGGGCCAGGGGAATTTCGCGCGGGCCCGCGCCGAGTACGAGCAGGTGCTGATGCTGATGCCGCGCACCGCGGACGCGTACTTCAACCTGGCCATCCTCTACCTCGACGTGGAGCCGCCGGGGATGGAGCCGCTGAAGCGCTACAAGACGGCCCTCACCCACTTCGACAACTATCAGGCGCGCGGCGGACGCGACGACCGCATCCCCCAGTACGTGAAGGACGCGCGCAAGCTCATCGACCGCGAGGAGCGGCGCCTGGAGCGCGAACAGAAGGACCAGCTCCGGAAGGCCGCCGAGGCGCAGAAAGCCGCCGAGGCCAGCCCCCCGAGGGAACACCACCCGCCCCCTCGGTGTCCAACCCCGAGCCGGGCACGCGCGTCGCGGCGCCGGCGCCTCACCTTCCACCACCTCCGCCCCAAGCAGCCCGGCACCGTCACCAGACGGCGCGTCCGCTGCCCCGGTGCCCACCGGCTCGGGTAGACTCACCACCGACTCCCAGTAAATCCGCCATGCGCTCCGCCCTCGCCCTCATCGTGATGCTCGCCGCCGCGCCCGTACTGGCCCAGGACGCCAGTCAGGCCTCCTCGTCCAGCAGCGGCGCCGCGTCGCCGAAGAAGGCCCCGCGCAAAGTCATCCGCCTGGAAGCCATCACCGTCGAAGGACGCATCCAGAAGCCCCAGGCCATGTACATCCTCCAGCGCTCCAACCTGAGCTTCGACGACCTCAGCCGCACCGAGAGCTTCGTGCCCAAGGTCGAGAAGAGCGTGGAACAGGAACCCTTCTAGTCCCATGGCCGCCACCTCGCAGAACAAGCTGCTCCGCGTCGGCGTCATCCAGAACGGCCGCATCGTCGAAGAGCACCACGTCCGCCGCGAAGCGGTCACCATCGGCCACGACGCGAAGAACACCATCGTCCTGCCCGCAACCGAGGGCCGGCCCGCCCGCTTCGCCCTGCTGGAGAACCAGAACCAGCAGTTCCTGCTCGTCATCGCGCCGGACATGAAGGGCCGCGTCAACCTGGGCTCGTCCGACGTGGACTTCGAATCCCTGCGCGCGCAGGGCCTGGCCACCCGCCGCGGCGACCTGCACGTCCTGCCCCTGCCGGAGAGCGCTCGCGGCAAGGTGGAGCTGGGTGACGCCACCCTCTTCTTCCAATTCGTCACGCCGCCGCCCGACGAGGCGAAGCCGGTGCTGCCCACGGACGTCATGGTCAGCCGGTGGAAGACGATGGACCGCGTCTTCTTCGGCATCCTCGCCGCCTCGCTCCTGGTCCACTTCTCCGGCGCCGCCCTCATCATCACCTCGGAGACGCCGCAGGTGGCCGAGCTGGAGCTGGACGAACTGGATGACCGCTTCGTGCGCGCCATCATCCCCCAGCGCCCGGTGGAGGCCCCCAAGCCGGCGGACACCGGTGCCACCGAAGCGCCCAAGAGCGACAAGCCCGATGCCGCGCCCAAGGAGGACACGCCCGCGGAGAACAAGCCCGCGGGTGACGCCGCCCAGCAGCGCCGCGCGGAGGTGGTGAAGAAGGTCTCCGGCAAGGGCCTGCTGAAGATTCTGGGCTCCAATAGCGGCGGTGGCCAGGGTGCCTTCGCGGACGTGCTCGGCGGCGCCAGCGGCGGCGGTGACATCGCCGAGGCCCTGGCGGGCGCGGGCGGCGTGGGTGTGGCCCGCGAGGCCTCCGTGGGCGCCACCGGCGGTCCTCGCGGCGGCGGCACGGGCACGGTGACGGATATCGGCGCCATTGGCACCCAGGGCGGCGGCAAGGTGGACCTGGGCGACAAGAAGGAGACGGTGGTGAAGGGCCGCGTGCAGGACGCCACGCCCGAAATCGAAAGCGCCGACGTGGACCGCGACGCGCTGGCCCGCTACGTGCGCGCGCGCAAGGCAGCCATCCAGAGCTGCTACGAGAAGGAGCTCAAGCGGAACCCCAACCTCAAGGGTAAGGTGGTGGTGCGCTTCACCATCAAGACGTCCGGCCGCGCCGGGGACATCGAAATCGAGGAGAACACCCTGGGCAGCGAGGCGGTGGGCAGCTGCATCCGCACCACCATCCGCAGCTGGGTGTTCCCCTTCAAACCCGACGACGAGACAGCCGTTTCCTACCCCTTCGTCTTCGCGCCGGCGGGCTAGGCTCCCGGCCGGGAGCACCCAGCCCGGGCCCCGGGGGGACCATGGAGAAGCTGTCCGTCATCGCCGCATCGCCGCTCTTCGAGATGCTCTCCTCCGCGGAGCTCGGCCATCTCGCCGAGCTGGCGCGGGCGCGGCACTTCGCGGCGGGGGACGTCATCTTCGAAGAAGGGGATTTGGGCGACAGCCTCTTCGTCGTCGTCCGCGGCCAGGTGGAAGTCTCGCGCCGTCAGCCCCAGGGCGGCCTGCATCCGCTCGCGGTGCTGTCCCCTCCCGAGTTCTTCGGGGAGATGGGCCTCATCGACAAGGACTTCCGCTCCGCCACCGTGTGCGCGAAGACGGACGTGGACCTGCTTCAGCTCAGCGCGCAGGACCTGCGCGAGTTCCGGAGGACCCATGGAGATGGGTTCACCTTCATCGTGGTGAATATCGCCAGGAGCCTGTCTGCCCGTTTGCGCGAGGCCAATGTTCGTCTCGCAACGAAGGACTGACTAGTCAGTCCTGACCACTTTCATCGCCCTCGTGTTGGTTTGACACCCCCCACCCCTGCCTCTACGCTCTGCGGCATCGTGAGCCGCATGCGCAACGTCGGAATGCTTGCCGTCCTGGCCGCCGGCATGGCGACGGCACAAAGCCCGTCCCCCGCCGAGCCGCCAGCCCCTCCCGCCGCCACCGCGGCGCTGGAGAAGGCCAGCGACGTGCCGGACTCGGCGAAGCTGGTGCGCAGCACGCAGGCCTTGAGCGGCATGCGGGAGGTGCTGCGCTCGGTGTTGGGGAAGGTGGAGGAGGCGCGGCGTACCAAGGACGTGGTGAAGCTCAACTGCGCCAACGAGAAGCTCACTCAAATCAAGGGCCTGCTGCGCATCTCCGAGCAGGCGGACGTGTCCCTCCAGGAGGCGGTGTCCCGCCAGGAGTCCTCGTCCAGCGAGCACGAGTTCACCAAGGTGATGATCGCCCGGCAGAAGGTGGGACAGCTCCGCTCGGAGGCCGAGGAGTGCATCGGCCAGCTCGCCTTCCGCACCGATGAAAATCTCTTCGTGGAAGTGGAGGAGCCCAACAATCTCCCCGGAGGAGACCCCAGCCGTCCCCCCACACCCGACATCGTCCTGGTGCGCCCACCTCCCGCCAGCCCCGTCCGGTAACACCGCCAACAAACCTTCGGTCCGGCCTGACTCGCATGTGTTATGACGCCGCCGGCCGCAAGCACGAAAGGTGAGAGGAAATGCGCCTCACACCTGGGAAGCCCTTCTCAGCCATGAAGCAGCCCGCGACATTCTGGGGAGGACTGGGTGCACTGGCGCTGCTCGCCCTGGGCGGCACGGCCTCCGCCCAGGGCATCGCGGCGCCTCCCACCGGGGGTAACGGCTTCAAGGTGGGTTCCGGGCGGCTGCACCCCTACTTCGACCTGGAGACGCGGCTGGACAGCGGCGTGGGCTACTTCTCGCCCACCTCCAACGCGGAGCCCACCAGCGACCCGGTATCGGGCAACCTGTCGGGCGACGTGGCGCTGCGCTTCCGCCCCGGCTTCCGGCTGGAGATTCCGTCGTCCACGATGGCGTTCAACCTGGGCGCCAACCTGGACTACGTGATGTACACGGGCCTGGTGACGAAGAACTCCAGCGCGGCCTCGCGCCTGGAGGGCGCGGCGGACCTCAACGCGCGCTTCAACCCGGACGCCCCGCTGACGCTGGAGGTGTCGAACCAGTTCGCGCGCTCGGACCGCACGCGCACCGCGGCTGTGGGCGTGGGCGTGCTCAGCCTCTTCAATGAAGCGCGCGTGAAGACCCCGTGGCGACCCGGCGGCGGCGCGCTGGAGCTGACGCCCAGCGTGGCCTACGCGGTGGAGTTCTTCCAGCCGCTGAGCTCGGTGAGCCCCGTCGGCTGCACCGAAAGCGTGTGCGACCCGGCCGCCGTGGAGCGCTTCGACTACGGCAACCTGCGCGTGGGCGCGGAAGGCCGCTGGCGCTTCCTGCCGAAGACGGCGGTGGTGCTGGACACCAGCCTGGACGTGCGCAGCTACTTCAACGACAGCACGCCGGACGCCTCGCTGCTGCGCGCCATGGGCGGCGTGGCGGGCCTCGTGTCCCCCAAGGTGGCCGTCACGGCCAAGGCGGGCTGGGGCCAGAACCTCGGCAGCACCGGCGGAGGCACCTTCCTGGGGCAGTTGGAGGGCACCTACCTCTACAGCCCCACCCTGAGCTTCAAGGCGGGCTACCTGCGCACCCTGGAGCCCGTAGCCGCCTACGGCTTCTTCACGGACAACCGGGGCTACGGCGAGGTGCGCGCCCTCTTCGGCGGCAAGCTGACGGTGTCCGGCGGGCTCGCCGTGGACTTCCTGCGCTTCGACGGCGGCAGGAAGGACACCGTCGTCGGCGTGAATATCGGCCCGGAGTACCAGTTCTACCCGTGGCTGACGGGCGCTGCAGGCTACATGCTGGGTCGCCGCTCCTCCTCCGTGGATGGCGGCGGCCTCAACTACTCGCGGCACGAGGGGTACGCCCGCCTCTCCGTGACGTACTGAGTGAGCGTCTGTCCCTCCTGGAGATGAACAGCTTCCGCGCCGCCCTCACCGCGCTGTCCCTGATGACGCTGCCCGCCTGCTTCGGCACGTCGCAGCGCCCGCCGCCGCCCGCTCCCACGCCCGCCGCGGAGGCCGAGGCCGCGCGCTCCAGTGGCGGCAAGCTGGGGCCCGGAGACGTCGTGGAGGTGCGCGTCTTCCAGGAGCCCGAGCACTCCGGCACCGGCGTCTGTCCAGCGAGGGCACCATCGACTACCCGCTGTGCGGCAAGGTGCCGCTGTCGGGGACGACGCCCAGCTCGGCGGCGGACCAGCTGCGGGACTGCCTGGCGCGCTACGTGCGCCGCCCCCAGGTATCGGTGCTCATCCGCGAGTACAACTCACAGAAGGTGTTCGTCTTCGGCGAGGTGCAGAAGCCGGGCACCTTCCCCGTGGACAACGAGATGTCCATCGTCCAGGCGATTACGCTGGCCGGCGGCTTCACCAAGCTGGCGGCGAAGAACAACACGCTGGTGACGCGCGTGGTGGACGGGCAGGAGCGCAAGATTCGCGTGCCCGTGGAGGACATCGGCGTGGGACGGGAGAAGAACTTCATGCTCCAGCCCGGCGACATCGTCTTCGTGCCGGAGAGCTTCTTCTAGCCTTCGCCTGAGCCTCAGCCGCGCGGAGGCTGTTCACGCAAGCCGTCCATGAAGCGCTTCGCCTCGGACAGCAGCGCCGGGGCCAGCGCGGGCGCGGAGGCAAGCACGTCGCCGCGCAGCACGTCGAAGGGCTCACCGGAGATGTGGCGGATGACGCCGCCCGCCTCCTCCACCAGCAGCGAGCCCGCGGCGATGTCCCACGGCTTCAAGCCGAACTCGAAGAAGCCGTCGAAGCGGCCCGCGGCCACGTAGGCCAGGTCCATGGCGGCGCTGCCCGTGCGGCGCATGCCCTGCGCGTGGAGGATGAGGCGGGTGAAGAGGCCCACCGGCCCCTCCGGGCGCTCGCGCACGTCGTAGGGGAAGCCCGTGCAGAGCAGCGCCCGGTCCAACGAGGTCACGGTGCTGGCGCGCAGCGGACGGCCATTGAGGGTGGCGCCCTGCCCGCGCGCGGCGGAGAACAGCTCGTCCAGCATCGGGTCATAGACGACGCCAGCCAGCACGCCACCGGGGCCCTCCACCGCCACGCTGACGCAGAAGTGCGGCACGCGGTGCGAGTAGTTGGTGGTGCCGTCCAGCGGGTCCACCAGCCAGCGCAGGCTGTCGGTGCCCTGCGTGGCGCCGCTCTCCTCCGCGAGGATGGCGTGGTCGGGGTGGCGCTCGCGGATGAAGGCGAGCAGCGCTTCCTCGGAGGCCTTGTCCGCGTCCGTCACCAGGTCGATGCCACCCTTGAACTCGATGGTGCGCTCGCCCAGGAAGCGGTCCGCGAGGATGCGGCCAGCGAGCCGGGCCCCCTCCTCGGCGGTGCGGCGCAGGCTGTCGGGCGAGTCCTGGGACATGACGCTCTCCTCTACGGGGTGGGCTCGGCGAGCAGCGCCTCGAGCTCCGTCTGGTACTTCGCGAGGAACTCCTCGGCGAAGCCTTCATGGACGTGGCGCACCATGCCCTTGCGGTCGATGAAATACGTGGTGGGCATGCCCCGCACCTTGAGGGTGCGCTCGGCCACCTGGGCGTTCTGGTCCAGGAGGACGGGCAGCGTCACCTTCGTCTCCGCCAGGAAGGTGAGGATGGCGCGCGGGTCCTCGTCGATGTTGAGCGCGTACACCTTCAGGCCCTGGGCCGCGTACTCGTTCGCGAGGTCCTGGTAGTAGGGAAGCGCGTCCTTGCAGGGCTCGCACCAGGTGGCCCACACGTCGAGCACCACCACGCTGCCCCGGTCCGAGGCGAGGTCATACGGCTCGCCGCCGGGATAGCGCTTCACCTGGAAGTCCAGCGGCTGCGAGCCCTTGAGCCCGCTGCGCTGCGAAGCCCCCTGCCCCTCAGGCCCCGGAGGCGGAATGGCGGGAGCGCTCGCACAGCCGGACAGCGCGAGCGCCCCAACGACGACGGCGAATGGCAGGCGCGGCATGTCAGGCTCCCTTCTGCGCCCGGGCCGAAAGGGCCGCGAGCACCTTGTCGATGAAACCACCAAAGGCCCCGTTGCTCATCACCAGCAGCACGTCGCCGGGACGGGCCTCGCGGGCGGCCAGGTCCACCAGGGCCTGCACGTCCGTGGCGCCCTCGGCGGGGATGCCCTGGGCCTGGAGGTCGGTGACGAGCTTGCGCACGTCCAGTTCCTCGCCCACGGGCACCTTGTCGTGGCGCTCGGGCACCTTGAGGCTGGCGCGGGCCGCGCCGGTGAAGGCGTGGGCGTAGTCCTCCTGGTGGATGTTGCGGCGGCTGGTGTTGGAGCGCGGCTCGAAAATCGCCCACAACCGCCGCTCCGGGTAGCGGTGGTGGATGGCGGCGATGGTCTCCCGCACCGCCGTCGGGTGGTGCGCGAAGTCGTCAATCACCATGACACCGTCTGGCTCGCCGCGAAGCTCCTGCCGGCGCTTCACGCCACTGAAGGTGGCCAGCCCCTGCGCGATTTCGTCGAAGGTGAGCCCCAGGCCCTGCGCCGCGGCGATGACGGCCAGCGCGTTCTCCACGTTGTGCGCGCCGCCCATGGGGAGCTGCACCGTGCCCTGCACCTCGCCGCGCGCCACCACGTCGAAGCGGGCGCCGTCCGGGCCGAAGGCCAGGTTGCGAGGCGTGTAGTCCGCGTCCGCGCCCTCCTGCGCCACGTACGTCACCACGCGCCCCGGGCAACCCTCGCGCGCCAGCTTCACCGCGTTGGGGTAGGCGGCGCAGACGACGAGCTGCCCGTCCTGGGGGATGAGCCGGACGAATTTCTCGAAGGTCGCCTCGTAGTGCGGCAGGTCGCGGAAGATGTCCGCGTGGTCGAACTCCACGCTGGTGAGGATGGCGGTGCGCGGCCGGTAGTGGAGGAACTTGGAGCCCTTGTCCCAGTACGCGGTGTCGTACTCGTCGCCCTCCACGACGAAGTGCGGCCCCTTCCCCACGCGGTAGTTGCCCGCGTAGTTCTGCGTGACGCCGCCCACGAGGAAGGACGGGTCCTTCCCCGCCGCCACCAGCACGTGGGCCATCAGCGAGGACGTGGTCGTCTTCCCGTGGGTGCCGGCGACGACGACGGAGTGCGAGCGGTCCAGGAAGAGCGAGCCCAGCGCGGCGGGGAAGCTCATCTGCTTGAGGCCGCGCTCGCGCACGGCGGTAGCCTCGGGATTCACGCGGCGGATGACATTGCCGATGATGACGAGGTCCGGCTTCGCCGCGTCCAGGTTCTCCGGACGGTACGGCGTGGCGGCGGGGATGCCCCACGTCCGGAGCATGTCGCTCATGGGCGGGTAGACATTCTCGTCACTGCCGGTGACGTCGTAGCCGGCGGCCTTGAGCATGCCGGCGAAGGAGCCCATGCCCGTGCCCGCCACGCCCACCAGGTGGATGCGGCGCACGCTGCCGGGTTCGAGGGTGTCGAGGACGTTTCCGTTGTCGTCAGCCATGGTGTCCCTGCTTCGTTTCAGTGAGCTCGAGCGCCTCCACGACGAAGTCATGGAAGAGCGGTCGGAAATCCCGGATGCGCGTTTCCTGGCGGCCGTTGGCCACGCGGTTCGTCACCAGCGCCACCACCAGCGAGCGGCGCAGGTCCACCCAGAGGCTGGTGCCGGTGAAGCCCAGGTGTCCCACCGCGCCCGGCGGGGTGTCGCCAATGTAGTGCCCGGCGCTGGACACGCCCTCGGAGGGCGAGTCAAAGCCCATGGAGCGGGTGCTGGCCTCCACCTTCGGGTCCGTGGCCAGCGCGCGGTGCCACAGCGGCCCCGGCGCGATGACGGCCCCGCCCGCGCAGCCGTCCAGCACGGCCTGGCCGAAGCGGGCCACGTCCACGGCGGTGCCGAAGAGGCCCGCGTGGCCGGCGACGCCGTCCATCACCCAGGCGTTGTCGTCGTCCACTTCGCCCGGGCGCGTGGGCTGGGTGGGCACGTCCTTCCACAGCGTCTCCTGCCCTGGAGCGGGCTCGCGCGGGCGGGTGGCGCCGGTGGGCGCGGGCATGGCGTCCGCGGGGAAGTCGGTGAGGCGGTGGAAGCGGGCGCTGAGGCCCAGGGGCTCGGCGACGTGGCGGGAGAAGAGCGTGTCCAGCGGAGCGCCCGCGGCCCGCGAGAGGATTTCGCCCAGGAGGATGAAGCCCACGTCGCTGTAGGCGGCGCGCGTCTGGGGCTCGGCGGCGAGCGGCGTGGCGGCGGCGGCCTGGATGACCTCGTCACGGACGCGTGCGCGCAGGGCGGAGGGACAGTCCGCGTCTAGCAGCTCGGGGTGCGCGGTGAGCGCCTGCGCGAAGAAGGGCACGAAGGGCGGCAGGCCGGAGCGGTGGTAGAGCAGGTCCGCCACGGTGACGCCCGCGTCGCCCACAGGCGTGCCCGGGAAGTAGCGGGACACCAGCGTCTCCGGCCCCACCTTCCCTTCCGTCCACAGGCGGAGGAAGAGCGAGGTGGTGCTGATGACCTTGGTGAGCGACGCCAGGTCGAAGCGCGTGTCGCCGGAGACCTTGCCCGCGACGCCGCCGAACACCTGGACGCCCCGGTGCAGCACGACGGCCTGGGCCGAGGGAAAGACGCCCAGGTCACAGGCGTCATCGAGGACCTTCTGCAGAATCGCGATGGGGTGGGTACCGCCACTCATGCCCGCACGGCTCCTTCGAGGAAGGTGAGGCGCGCGGCGTCCGCGTCCAGGCGGACCTGGGTGCCGAGCGCCACGGGGTAGTTGAGGTCACCGTGGCCGATGGGGAAGCCCGCGGCGCAGGGAAGGCCCGCCTCGCGCGCGAGCTCACGGAGCACGTCGGCGCTGGAGTAGTCCGCGCCCTTCTCCTCGCACCCGGTGAAGTCGCCCAGGACGATTCCTCGCACGCGGGAGAAGACGCCCGCCAGGCGCAGGTGGGTCCACATGCGGTCGATGCGGTACGGGCGTTCGGTGACGTCCTCCAGCAGCAGCACCGCGCCGTCGAGCGGCGGCATGTACGAGGTGCCGATGAGGCGCGACAGCACGGACAGGTTGCCGCCCACGAGGTGCCCCTCCGCCATGCCGGGCACGTAGGTCGCCGAGCCCGTCAGCGGGGGCGGCGCCTCGGGGGACTCGAGGAGTCGGAACAGGTACTCGCGCACCGCGGGAGGCTGCCGGCCGAGCTGCGTGAGGACGGGCCCGTGGAAGGAGACGCGCCCCAGCGCCTGGAGCGCGCCGTGGACGGAGGTGAGGTCGGAGAAGCCGACGAAGGCCGCGTGCGAGGCGTCCGCGAAGGGCAGGTCCGGCAGGAGCCGGGCGCTGCCGTAGCCACCGCGGGCGCTGAAGATGGCGCGGGCGTCCCGGTCCAGCAGGGCGCGCGACAGCTCCCCGCCCCGGCGCGCGTCATCCCCCGCGAGGTAGCGGTGGGCGGCGAAGATGTCGGGGCCGTGGCCGGGGCTGTAGCGCTCCGCGATGACGGCCGGCCGGCCTCGAAGCTCGGGCGGTCGAAGGGCCCGGAGGGGGCGACGACATGCACGGCGTCGCGAGGACGGAGCGGAAGGGGCTTGAGCCAGCGCACGGGGCGCTTCATAGCACCCGGGGCCCGGGGGCACGGTGATTCGAGGCCCGGGCGGGCGAAGCGTTGAGTTCCCCCGTCCGTCGGGACACGGACACTGCGACCGCCTGTCGCCCCCGCCCCTACCCTGCCGACCGCTCCAGGACGGCGGCGAAGAAGGCGTCCGTGCCATGCCGGTGGGGCGCGACGAAGAGGAATCCATCACGGAGACACGCGCCGGAGAGCCACCCCGCCCCGGGCCGTACGAGGCGGAAGTCCGGGCGAGACGCCAGGAAGGCGGCGACGACGTCCTCGTTCTCCGCGCGGTTGACGGTGCAGGTGGCATAGACGAGCCGCCCGCCGGGCCGCACCAGGCGGGCCCCACGCTGGAGGATGTCCTGCTGGAGCGCCGGAAACCGGGTGAGCACCTCCGGCTGGATGCGGAAGCGCTGGTCGGGGCCCCGGCGCAGGGAGCCCAGCTCCGAGCATGGCGCGTCCACGAGCACCCGGTCAGCGTCCAGACCCTCGGGAAGGCTCCGGAGCACCTGGACCCGGGTGAGGTGCGCCCGGGCGGAGCGCTGGAGGAGCCGGTCGAGGCGCTCGGGGTCCGGGTCATAGGCCAGGAGCCGCCCCGAGTCCTTCATGTCCGCGCCCAGTTGGAGCGTCTTGCCGCCCGCGCCGGCACAGAGGTCCAGCACCGTCTCCCCGGGCCGGGCCTCCACGATGAGCCCCAGGAGCTGGCTGCCCTCGTCCTGGACTTCGAACAGGCCCTCCTGGAGGGAACGGAGCCCATAGAGGTTGGGCCGGGGACCCTCGATATGGAGCGCCAGCGGGCTCCAGGGCCCCGGGCGCGTCTCGACGCCCTCGGAGCGCAGCCGTTCGGCAAGGGCCTCCCGCGAGGTGCGCAGGACGTTGGCCCGGAGGGTGATGGGCCCGGGGACGTTCAGGTGGGCGCAGAAGTCGTCGGCATCGGGACCGAACTCCCGGGCGAAATGGTCGGCGAGCCAGTCCGGCAGGGAGGCGCGGAGCGCGAGCGTGGGGGGGCGCCGAGACCAACGGGGGCGGCGCCCCATCCCCGAGCCCGGCCAGGGCGGCGGACTCCACAGCCGGGGCGCCCGAGAGGCCGTGCATCAGGGCATGGAGCAGGAAGGGAGGAGCGGCGTCCTCGCGACCCAGGAGGAACCCGAGGCGGCGCCGCCAGAGCCCGACGTTGAAGATGGCCTCCTTGAGGGCCTGGCGCTGCTCTCGGGTCAGGGAGCGGTGGTCACGCAGAGTACGGTCGAGCACGCGCTCGGCGGAGGAGCCGGCGAGCACCTGGGCGATGGCATCGGCCGCCACGGGGCCCAGGCCGTCGAGCGCGGACCAGGGCTGGAGGTGAAGCCGGGAGAGCGGATCAAAAGGGACTGTTGACAGAGCGGGCACCATTCTCTAGAAAGCGCCTCATCACGGCAACGTGGTTCCGCCGTGAGGACATATTCCCCGATAGCTCAGCCGGTAGAGCGGGTGACTGTTAATCACTAGGTCCGTGGTTCGAGTCCACGTCGGGGAGCTGAACGAAGGGCCCTACCAACCGGTAGGGCCCTTTTGTTTTACACGGGCCTCGCGATGAAAGTCGCGGGGCCTTCGTGCTTAAGCCGCTGAATCCCAAGGGATTTTGGCTCGCGGTGCTGAAGAGGGCGCTCTCGGCTCTCTACCCCGCAGAGAAAGAGGACCCCTCTTCTCCGCCGCCAACTGGGCTCTCTGGAGCGCTCTTTCGCCCGTTTTGGGGAGAGAGAGGCCGAGAGTGGTTAACAGTTTTGTTAATCACCGCAGGCGACCGATTCTGACAATCCCTGGCTTTCGATGTCATACCTTCCAGGGTTACTTCGTTTCCCTGGCTCCAGGACGGCCCGGAGCCTTTTGGGGCCAGTCCGGCCCTTCGTTTCTGTTAACCGAGAGAGCGAAACGCCCCCAGTCCTTACTGGGTACTCCTGATTTCGTCGCGTGCGCAGACTCTCCGAGAGAGCGCCCAGGCGGCTGTGGCCACGTTCGCTACTGCCAGAGCCCTCTGAACTCCGACAAACTGCTGCCGCACCGCTGGCAACCGTCCTCCGCCTCCGCGCCGGACTCCTCCTGAAGCCACGCAAGCGTCGGCGAGCAGTGCCTCCACGCGCGGCTACCATGCTGCGCGAGCGGAAGGGTGCATCCGTCAAACGTCGCCGGTCGGTTACGGAAAGACAGCGCCGAGGATGCGCCCGCGTTCACCCTCTCTTGCGCTGAGCCCTCCAGTGGCCCGCGCAGAAGTCCGCCAAGACCAGATGCACGCGCCCACGACGGCCCCGCGGAACTGCTGCGGCGGCGGGGCTGCGCTGCCTCTCGCAAGGAGCAGAGCGAGAACGACGACATCCCCGCCGACTGGTGGGATGACCTCAACGTCGAGCGCCTTCGTGTACAGAGCCAGGCTGCTCCTATGCATAAGGGACCTGTCCGATCGAAATGAGGCTACACCGATCTCGACTTCGGCCCTCAGCCATTTGAGGAGGCGTCTACCAACGTAGCCGCATTGAACACACGCGAAACCCAACCACCCTTCGGCCTGGGTTGCAGCAACGGCGGAAGCGTCATCGCAGCAACGCTAACGCTCCTAAACTCCTCCAACAAAACAAACACAGGCCCCGACAAACCACGCTCAGGCTCACGAGTCATCATTTCACTCATCAACTGAGCCGCCACTTCGGCATTCAGCTTCACATCTCTACGAGAGGTCACCCCCAAACGCCCCGAAACATCCCTATACTGAATCCCAAGCTGTTGAAATAATTGAAAAAAACCCCTTCGACTCGTTCCTCCGAGATCAAAGAATGGGACGACCCGAAGGTCCATTATCCACTGTGGCCTAAACTCATTCAACACCGCAACAAACGACTCTGCCGCCACATCCGACATGTCAACAAAACCAAGCATCCTCGACTCGAACTCCGGAAACAGAGACAATTGTTCCGGAAAGCCCGCAGCAATCGAACGAGTACGCTCTCTTTCGGCCCCCTCAAGAACCTCCACCAACCGAATATACGGGACCGAGCTATTCCTAGCCATTGGCCAACTCATCGCCTGGGGTTGTCGAACTCGTCAGTAGCAGTTCCAACTCCACATGACTCACCTTACTGATATCCCATGCCGTGCCCCAATCAGGAGTACCCATCTGCATCTTGCCATCCGCATCCAATTTCAGATCTCTATCCTTGAGAAATGCTCGCATATAGAGACGCGGCGCCACTCCCGTGAATGGCCGGAACAACACCTTGCCGCCACCTTTACTCGGCGCGGTCCATGCGCGAGGTGCGCGCGTGATTGAATCTCCATGAAGAGCGAGTGCCCGACTCTTCGGATACGGCTCGATATACTGAACCTCATCAACACCCGCGCTTACAATATGTCGCGCACAATAGTGACACGGAAACGTTGTCACAAACAAACGACACCCTTGAGTCGATGCCCCCATACGTGCCGCACTCAGAAGAGCATCCATCTCAGCATGAACAGCACGACTAAACTCCAAAAGCCCCCCCAACCGAGAACGCCGTAACTTCTTCTGCAGCTCAGCACGAGCCTCAGGCGCCAACTCCTTGAGCTGAGGAACAGAACTAATCAATTCAGCAATTATTGAATTTTGCTCTCGAGTATTACTGCAATACCTATTTCGATAGGCACAGCGATAATCCGCAGCATCTGAATCGTCGGCATCTCTCCTATAAATTCCCCCTCCCGCCCTAGGAACTTCATTTGCCCCTGTAGCCACGAGATTGCCACCCCTATCAACAAGAGCTGCCCCCACCTGCCGAGACAAACAAGCACTTCGCATTTGCGAACCATACGCCGCATGCATGGCCGTCTCACTTATTGTTGGCCGCTCCACGCGCGAATGGTTAACAATTCGCACCAAACGAAGAAGCTGATCAGGGACATTCCACTCAGGATTTTCCTGTCGTTCCTGCCCTTCCTCCTTCTTCTGGTAGCGTTCCTCGCTATTATCAATAAAGTAGTCCGCAAGATGAAACGCATCCGAGACACGCTGACCATGCTTCTTGTCAGGGTCAGGATCCTTCTCATCCCTCTCCATGAAATTGCGGATGTCCTCATCCCCTGCATTTTTCGGGAACTTCCCTCGCAGGCGCTCTATCCGCGTATCCTCCTGACAAACAACACCGACCAACGCAAAGGAATTCCTATACAAACTTCGCAACAAATGAACTTCGGTCGGATGGCGGAGCGCGTCCACAATATAGGCGCGGCGCTTTCCATCTGGCTTTACCAGGGCAGTCCCGCTCTCCTTGCCCTGCGACCTAGCTCTGCCAGCACTAATGGCAGCAATGAGTGCCCGGGCGACGGCAGCATGGTCATGAATACGCATTGCATCGCCGAGATCCTGCATTTTGATGACATCTTGAAAGTTACCACGAGCAGGAGTCTCGCTTAGGTGCTCCCGCTGCCTCGCCCAGTCAACAATGACATCACGAGCCTTCAACAAAACAACCTCGTAAGCCCCTCCATCCAAATTCGGGCTACTCAGAAGCTCCTGCAGCTTGTCGGCGATTGTGGTCGTACCAGAGCCGACGTGCCCCACAACGGCAAAGACCAGCTCATTGGCAGCATGGTTCTTCAACACTTCGTGCGCGCCCTGGCCTACTTGGCTTACTGGTTGCTCTACTCGGTTGACCACTGCGAGCGACATAGATGCCCCCCAGAAATGACGGTGGAGTGCCTACAAGGCTGTTCAACACCGAACCTATCCAGCATAGAGGATCTATACGACGGTTCAGATATTTCCGACAACGCGGGCGTGGATGCATGGGCGCCTACCTTTGCCTACACTGTCGGGGCAATTGAGTGTCCCACATGACCCCCGAGCATCAATCTAAGGAACGATCCCATCTAGCCATGGCGTTGGTGTTCCTCTAGCGCATCGCTCCGGCAGAGCGAAGAGCTTGCGCAAGGGCTAGGCCCACACTCGCCTACCAGCAAACACATGGTTCAACCTCAGGACACGATGCTTCGTGCGGCTACAACATACTAGCAGGCTGTTGAAAAAGTCTTCAGTGGCTCCAGTGACCCACTACCAGATGGATATGGTTTTGGGCGATTGCCCCATAGGTCGTAGGTCTAGAGAGGTCCCGGGCCTTTTTAACAGCCTGCTAGGTCTGCCTATCCAGACTTTGGTCGCTACGGTCAGAGTGCGTGAAGGCTGCGTCCGGCTGCGCGCCAAGGAGAGCGAGCAACGCGACGCTGTGACGAACAGCACGGCGTTGCAGATCTCGATCATACCAGCAGGCAGGAGAAGATCTCAGGAGCCATCCGGCTTGACGCTGCGAATGGTTTGCCTGGCGTTCCGGACGCTGCGCACCAGCCAGCACCGCCTGGCGCGCGGCAGACAGCATCTCTCGCTCAGGGCCGGTACCGCGACACCTCATGGAAGAACTGCGTGAGCGAGTAGTCCAGCAGCGACTGACGAGACTGCATGTACCGGCGGGCGCGGAGGAAGGGCAGCCAGACGCGCTTACCCACGCGCACCTGGGACTCTTCCACCTTCTGCCGCAGCACCCACGTCCCGCTCAACCGCCGCACCAGCACGTCCCCCAGATAGGCACCAAGCGCCGGAGCTGTGTGACTGTCGATGAGTTCGCGCGTGTACCGCTCCGGGAAGTTCTCCTGCCAGAAGTAGAAGTCCAAGTCCGTGAGGGACTCGGCCGTCTCGTCCATGATGGAGGGCACCTTGGTGTGCAGTGCCGCCACGAGGCCTTCGGACAAGTCGCCGTAGGACTCGAGGACGCGCTCCGGATTTGCCACGTCCGAGGGATGAGCGACAGGGAGCCACTCCTCCGGCACCGGCGGCCGGAAGGCGTTGAGTTCGGCAATCTTCCGCTGCCGCTCGCTGATGGCGAACTCGTCCGGCAGCCGAGAGAGAAACGGCGCCACGTCAGGGTGGAAGCGAGGCTCGACGGGTACGAGTGCGGCGCTGCGCTCCCGCAGCGTGCGGAGCACCGTATCGAAGTCGAGGTCCGGTCGCAGGTGGACGTGGGCTCGGGCCTGCACGACACGCGCCTCCTCACTCGCGAACTCGGAAGCAGTCGGCCATAGCACCACGAGGACGGAGCCGTTGGGAAGCTCCTCTACGAGATGCGCAGGCGTCGAGAGCATGCGCTCACGGCCTACGCTTTCCACGAGCTTGGGGCCGAAGATGTTCAGCCAGAACAATTCGTAGATCTTGTTGAAGCCATCCTTTCTTACCTGTTCGTCATTACGGCCAAAGCTGGGAGATCCAGCCAACTGCTCATCCGCAATACTGTGAGCCGATGCGTAAGAAACCGGATACTGAGCCGCCCAAGCACGAGACACGGCCACGAGAGTCCGACAAGCATCCACCCCAGAGAAGAACTGGATTGGCTGCACGTCGAGACTAGCGTGCACGCTGGATTGCGCCTGCTCAAGCACGAGATCGAACACAAGCGACACTGCAGGATTCTCCGAACGGAACAGCCCTATGATTGAGCCATGTTCATCGCTCCGTTCCTCCAGCGCGCGCCACACTGCCTCCCGTGAATACTTTCGCTTCCGATCAGACTTGACGATTGTTGGCATCCAGCCTTCGGCATGCTTTTCAAGAGTATCGACCAGAGGCGTCAACGCACGCTCTACCCCTACTGTCGCGTCGAAGCTCCCTTCGAAAGTGAAGCTCAGGCCATCCGCTTTGTTCAAGTCGTGCAGCGTCAGCAGCTTCATTGAAACACCACCTCCACGCCCTTGTTTCGCCTTTGCGCCCGACTGGCGGCCCAGTTCAACGTTTTCGGATTCTCCGGGAAGAGGCCTTTGCTCTCATAGACGACGCGCACCCTCTGAACCTCCGCATTTTGCCTAAGCCCATCCCGTAGAATCCGCAGCGATCCACCGTAGTATTTCATCGCCTTACTCGCATCGGTATTTATCTGCACGGCCAACTCGTCCCGTCCAAGGTACCGGAAGTCCCGGCTCTTGAAGCTGAACGTCTCCACTCGAGGAGGCTGGCCCGGAGTGGGCCTCCCTTCAATGACGAGCACGTCCGCGTAACGAAAGTCCACCTTCGCGACTCCAACGTGGGTCTCGATACGAGGCTGTTCGAAGTCCCCGAGCCAACGCCGTTCGGCCCGCGGCTTCGCCGCATCCTCCTCCAGGAG
The DNA here is from genome assembly GCF_032612255.1 of Myxococcus sp. MxC21-1. Classification (NCBI taxonomy): domain Bacteria; kingdom Pseudomonadati; phylum Myxococcota; class Myxococcia; order Myxococcales; family Myxococcaceae; genus Myxococcus; species Myxococcus sp. MxC21-1. Next base: position 2,151,922 of record NZ_CP123278.1, on the reverse strand, counting down.
AGCGACCATGGTTCGCTCGAAATCCATGCCCCGAGCATGATAGTTGCGCATCCCCTCATAACCCTCCCACTTCAGGGGGCCCTTGACGGCGTCACCGTCCTGAATCTCCTTCAGGCGCCTCTTTCGGTAGGCGACGTACTCCTGCCAGAGCGGCGCCCCCTTATCGACTCCCGGCGGCGGCTCGTTCAGCTTGGGCGCCATCTCCTTCAGCAGCTTCACGTCCTTCGGGAAACGGGGGCCCGAGGACTCCAGCTCCGCCAGGACCAGCTTCGCCTTCGCGGCCTCCGCAGCGCCTACCCTGGCGTCCTGGGCGAAGAGGTCCAGGTTGTCGAATTGCTGCCTTCTCGCCGAAGACCGGGCGGGCTCGCGATTCGCCCCTGCCCTCGTCGTTGCAGCCCTGGAGGTCTCCCGGCTTGCTGCCTGAGCCTCCGCAGCGGACACCTCGGCGTTCTGCTCGAAGAGGTCCAAGTTGCTGGACCGATTCCCCGCCGAGCCCCTTGTAGTCACGGGCTTTGCGGACTCTCGGCTGGCCGCCTCCATCAGCAGCGCCTGAGCCTTCGCGGGGTTTCCGCGAGCCTCAACGATGGCGACGAAACCCGCCGGCCCCTCCGTCAGCGCGACGAAGGCGACCTTGCGCTCGCCCCGCAGGATGGGGAAGACCTCGCGAATAACGTCGGGGCCGAAACGCTCCTCCAACTCCTTCACGACGGCCTTCAGCGCTTCGACTTCCGATGCCGCGAGCCGCCGCAGACTCGCCCGCCCACCGGCGTTGGACTCCACCAGGGCGCGCGCGCCCTTGCCCCCGGCATACAGCGCCACCATCAGCGCAGCCGGCGCCAACTCCCGCGTGGCCTGCTCGTACTTGCCCTGCGCCAGCGAGTACGCCCCGTGCCCCGTCCCGGCCACCAGGTAGTAAAAGCCCACCGGCACACCGAAGGTGAGGGAGTCAAAGGCTCCCACCGAGACGCTTCCCGGCGAGTAGTGCCTCTCCATCAGGGCCTTCTCCACCTCGTCGATGGCAGCTTGGTAGGGTGGGGGCATCTGCCCACGCATCGCCATGAGCTCCGTGTACCGGGCCTCGCCACTCACCAAGGTGCTGGAGAGCATGTCCCGGCCCGTGCGCCCCAGCCCGCGCAGCACGTCGCGGCCCTGCTCTCCCCGCTCCGAGAAGCCTTCCAACGCCAGGCCCCTCCGCTTCAGCTCCTCGCGGACGACGGGCATGCTCCCCAGCGTCTCGCCCAGTTGCTTGTCGCGAGCCAGCCGCTGCACCACCTCGCGCAGCTCGTCGTCGAAGGCCGAGTGGAGGACGAAGAGGGCGAACACCTCGGAGTACGGCACGCCGTACTTCTCCACGGACGTGACGATGAAGTCCGCGCGCTGGCGACTGAGGACGGCCGAGGCGTGTTCGTCCAGAGGCCCGAGGGCGCTCAGGCGGACTGCATCCCAGGGCGTGAGTGACTGCACCAGCACGGCCATGTCCACCCCGCGCTGCATGGCCACGAACTCCGCGGGCGAGGCACACGCCAGGAAGGGCGCCAGCACGTCCCGGCTGTAGGCCAGGCGGGGCCAGCCCGAGGGCAGGGCCTTGCCGCCACAAACGAAGGCGCCGCCCTCGCCGCCCGAGCCGCGCGCTCCCTTCCCGTTGACGGCATTGCCGGTGGGCACTCGCCGATAGCCCATCGGCGCCGGCGCTGGCGTCCCATCCGCGGAGCCCGACGCATCCCCCTGGTACACACCCGTCGTCGCGCTCCTCGCCGCCTGGGAGGGCACGGAGAGGGGACTGAAGGCCAGGGCCGCACCACGGCCCGCCTGGCCCGGCCTCGCCGGCAACGAGGCGCACCCGGAGGCCAGGAGGGCCACCACTAGCGCGAGGCCAAACCCGCTGCGCCAAGGCCGCTCAGCGCGCATTGTCCACCCCCAGCCCCACGGAGGCGAAGGCGCCTGGCCGCAGCGTCCCTTCCGCTGTCGGGAAGAGCAGCGTGCCTCCCTGCCCCACCGCGTACAGCTTCCCACCCAGGAAGCGCCATCGCGCCTCGGCCGAGGCGAGGTAGCGCGCTCCTGGCTGGCCGGCGCCCATCGCCACGCCGCCCACCCCCACCGAGAGGTTGCGGTGGAAGAGCTGCGTCTCCAATCGGCCGTCCAGGTCCACCCGGCCCCAGTTGAAGACCTCGGTGCCCATCGTCAGCCGGAAGTGGCGCTGCCCCAGTACGCTCAGGCTCTCCGCATCCCAGCTCAGAATCACCTCGCCGTAGGCCGAGTACCCGTCCGGGAAAGGCGCGTCCGCCTGCGGCAGGGCAGTCGGGCCCGCCACCTGGAAGCGCGCCAGCTCGTAGTCCGGGCCGAAGGCGCCCTGCCGGAAACCTCCGCGCTGGAGGCGGCCCTCCAGGCGCGCGCGCAGGTCCATCCTCGAGGTCAGGTACTCAGCCCCCAGCCCCGCCACCGCGCCCCACGCGCCGCCCTCGCCGGGACGCCCGCCCCAGCCCACATTCGCCTGCAGCTCGAAGCCCCCCTCGGGATTGCGGCGCCGCACGAGCATGGCCGTCCCATCCAGATGGGCCAACGTCATCGGCTCCGACGTCCCTCCCGCCTTGCCCCAGTCATGCACCGCGGACAGCCTCAATGGTCACGTGAAAACCGGCCAAAGAGGGTCCCTTCAAAACCGGCCAAAGGAAGAGGACCGAGACAGGAGGACTCCTACCCCGCGGACTCGGAGGTCCGCAACTCCATGGCCCCCTTGGTGCGCCAGCTGCGGGGACCGAATTGGACGACGTGAGCATGGTGGAGCAGACGGTCGAGCATGGCGGCCACGGCGGCGTTGTCGCCCAGGAGCTTCCCCCAGTCCTCCACGGGCCGGTTGGAGGTGATGAGGGTGGAGGCCTTCTCGTAGCGGCGCATGATGAGCTCGAGCAGGTCCTCGGCGGCGGTGGCCGGCAGCTTGCGCATGCCGAGGTCATCGATGATGAGCAGAGGCGCGCCGGTGAGCGCATCGAGCTTCTGGCGTCGGGTGCCTTCGAGGCTTGCTTCGGCGAGCTCCTCGAGCAGGTGGTGCGCCTCGCGGTAGAGGACGCGGTGGCCCTGGGACTGGATGACGGCGCGGCCGAGGGCCTGGGCGATGTGACTCTTGCCGGTGCCTGGAGGGCCGAGGAAGAGCGCGTCCTCGCGTCGCTCCACGAAGCCGCCGGTGGCCAGCTCGAAGACGAGGCGGCGATTCATCTTCTTGTTGAAGTCGAAGTCGAAGCCGTCGAGCGTCTTTCCCGCGTCGCGGAAGGCGCCCTGCTTGAGGCGGCGTTGGATGAAGCTGTCGCTTCTGCGAGTCAACTCGTCGTTGACGAGGGCGGAGAGGAAGTCGAGCGGAGCGAGCTTCTCGGCTTGCGCCTGGAGGATGCGAGCCTCGACGGCCTGGGCCATGCCGGACAGGCGCAGGGTGGTGAGGGCGCGGGTGATTTCGACGAGATTCATGTCTCGGTGTCTCCTGGGTGAGGGGTGGGTTGAGTCAGACGGGCGATGACGTCGCGGTAGTGGGTGAGCTCGCGGATGAGCGGGTCGACCTGGCGCAGGGTGACGGGAGTGGGCGTGCGTCTTTCGAGGTAGCGGCGCACGAAGCGGTAGGTGGGGACGCCCACCTCGAGAGCCACCTCGCAGGCGTCGTCCAGGGCAGCGGCGCCGTGCTTCTTCGCCAGGGACAGCACGCCCAGGATGCGGCGGGTGCCCGTCTCACCTTCTCGGCGGTGCACCTCGGCGCAGAGGGCGGCGACGCTGCGTCCAGCCCTGGCGGCGCGCTCGAGAAGTTGCACGGTGGTGCGCGGCGCGTGGGAAGGCCTGTCCTCCTCGCGTGTGCGGTGGTGGCCGCGAGGGGCCCGGGTGTGCTCCCGGAGCAGTTGCCCCGAGGCGGGCAGCAGCAGGCGGACATGGAGGCTGTCCCACTGCACGTGCAGCTTGCGGCCGATGTGGCCCGGGGGCACCGAGTAGTACGCGCCGTCCACCTCGACGTGTCCGTCCAGGTGCACCACCCGCTCGCCGTAGGCGTAGTACCGGAAGGGCTCGACGGGCAGGGGCTGCAAGTGCGGACGCTCCTCGCAGAACATGGCCGCCACCTGGCGCTTGGTGGTGCCGTGGATTCGGGTGTCCGCCCACTTCGCCTCCCACGCGTCGAGGTAGGCCTGGGCGGCCTCCAGCGACTCGAAGCGCAGGCCCTTGAGGGGCGTGCGCTGCGCGTGGCCCACCGCGGACTCCACCTTGCCCTTCCTGTCCGGGTGGCGGACTCGGGCCGGCAGGGCCGTGCATGCGTAGTGGGCCAGCACGTCCCGGAAGAGCGGATTGAGGGCTGGCTCATACACGTCGGCCGCCAGCACGCCCTCACGCAGGTTGTCCAGCACCACCGTGCGAGTCACGCCCCCAGCCGACGGAAGGCCTCCTCGTGCAGCTGCGCCCACGCGCGGCTGGAGGACTTCCAGCACAACAGCCGCACCGACTTGCGGCTGTAGCCCAGCGTCATGACGAACATGCGCGTGCGCCGGTATTTCCCCGTCTCCGGGTGGCGCACCATGGGCCCCTCCCCATAGTCCACCTGGGCTTCCTCGCCCGGCGCCGTGTGGATGACGGCCTTGGCCTCCGGGCCCTGGCTGTCGCGCAATGCCCGGACGAAGCGGCGCACGCTGATGTAGCTGCCCGTGTAGCCCTGCGTGTCGACGAGCTCCTCGTAGATGGCGCGTCCGTTGCGGCCCACCTCCATCCGCTGCCGCACCAGCTCGACGTAGGGCGCGACGATGCTCGCCGATACGTGCCGGACTCCGGCTCGGCTGCGCGGCATGGAGTCGGTGGTCCCCTCATTGGCCGGTTTTGCTCCGGCGGCCTCGGCCGCAGGCTCGCTCGCCGCGCTCGCCTCGGTGGTCCCCTCATTGGCCGGTTTTGACTTGCCCCACCGACGCGGTGCACGGATGCCCACGCCCGCGGCCTTCAGGTAGCCGCTGGCCGTCTCACGGCGCACCCCCGTCGCGTCCTCGATGCGTCTCAGACTCCAACCCAACCGCCCCAGGGCGATGACCTGCTGCTTCTTCTCGTCGCTCAAGACGTTGCCCATCCCCCGGGCGGACTCCACGTCCTACCCAGGCGTCAACGTCTCGGCCCTCCCCATTGGCCGGTTTTCAGGGGACCTTCATTGGCCGGTTTTGGGTGACCACTGAGGCCGGTGAAGCCGCCGTCGTCGTAGCTCTCATCCACCAACACCCAGCCGGGCTGGCGCTGCACGTAGGAGACACAGGACTCGCGCTGGGCGTCCAGCGAGTTGAACTCCATCTCCAGGCCCGCCGCCGTGGACTTGCGCGTATAGACGGCGCAGCGCTTCGCGTCCGAGGGCGACGACTTGCTCTTCCTCATGGCTCCTCCGCCTCCTCTGTCGTCGGCGGAGGCACCGGCTCGGTGCTCGAAGACTGCTTCGGCCCACCGTGCTGCTCCGCCACTGCCACCAGTCGCTCCAGGTTGTCGTTGAGGCGCTTCAGCTCACGGACGAGCGCCGGCATCGTCCCCTCGTAGAAGCGCTGCCCCATGTGCGTCTGGAAGAAGGCAGGGCCGTTCATGACTTCACCGCCTTCGGGCTGCCGTCCTTGAGGCCGAAGAAGGTGAAGCCATTCCAGGCTGTGCCCGTAATCAGCTTGGCCACGCTGGAGAGGCTGCGGTGAAGCTGGCCCTCGTATTCAATGCCGTCCTCGCGCACCGTCACCCGGTGCTGCGTGCCCTTGTACATGCGCATCAGCACCGTGCCCGGCGGCGGTAGGCGCGTGTCGCGTCCGTCCGCAGCGGATGGAGGAGGCGGCGGCGTTGCGGGCTTCGGCTCCTCCACCTGTCGCATCCGCCAGCGCTCGGGCAGCTTGTCGCCCAACTCCGAGATGCGCGCGACGGCGCGTGTGGAGAGTCCCCCTTCGGCCAGCTCCTGAATCCGGAAGGCCAGGCGCTTCTTCAGGTAGTCCCGGTTGCGGCTGCGCGTGGGCTCGCCGTACACCTCCAGGTACTTCTCCGCCAAATCCGGCACCGACATGCTGGCCAGCGCGGCCAGTTGCTGTGGCACGTCCGCCAACTCCTTGCGCGCAGCCCGCGCAATCCCCTTCTTCGCCATGGTGGTGTCTCCTTCGCCCGGGGCAGCACGCCCTCGGGCGAAACCCATGGACGCTCTGTCCCCAGAAGAAGACAAGGCGAGAGTCCGCGACTCAGCCATGCGCGCCCTCCTCCGCTCCCCACACGTGCGTCTGTCGTTGCGGCTGCGCATGTCGACGCAGCCACAACTCCCACAGGGCCTCAGCCAGCACGTCCACTGCATCCTCGCGACGCTGCCGCACGGGGCTCGCCGGACAGCTGCTACGCCCACGGGTCGACTTCCGTCGTCTCCTCGGGAGTCGTGGCCGTGTTCACCTCCAGTTCGCCCGCCAGCTTCTGGAGTGCGTACATCGTCCGCTTCTTGCGGTCCTGGTTCCGCACCACCACCCGCAAGTCCCCAAAGACTCTGTCCCTCGCCGTTTGCAGCGCACGGCCCAGTCGGCTCTGCTGCGAGCGCGGGCCCCCCTCGCCTCGCACCTGCAGCATCAGCTCGTCCTTCTCGCACAGCTCGTTGAGCGTGGAGACGAGCACCTCCTCCGCACCATGCGCTGCCCACCAGGCCTGCACGAATTCGCGCCAGGACTCCCCTTCGACGTCCGCATTCGCATACAGCTCGTCGAGGTTGTCGAGGAAGCCCTCCACTCCAGCCACCTTGAGGAGGCCGCCCATGACGGCCGCCCAGTGCTCGAAGGAGCCCAGCCGCTCTTTCCCCAGGGGCCTCCCCGCGGCAATCCACGCCTGCACGAGCGTCAGGGCCGCACGTACCAATTCGCTCCGATGCGCCTTCACCCAAGGAATAATCGGGTCGTGCTTGAAGTCGGTCCGCGTCCAGGCCCTGTCCAACTTGGGGTCGATGCGGATGCGCACGGAGCGACGGGCAATGTCCTTTGAGAGCCTCGGGTTGTTGCCGGTGAGCATCCACATGGCGGCATTGGGCAGCGTCAGCTTCTGCGTCTTGCCCAGGAGTCGGTCCGTCCAGGACGTACTCGTCAGCATGGCGGCGAGGGCCGCGGAGGAGAGCGTCGCCTTCTCATTGGCGTTGTCGAGGAGGATGAGGGGGCGCGCCAGGGCGAGCTCGGCGGTGAGCGTCTTTCGAATCTCCTCTTCATTCTCAGGCAAGGTGCCAATGGCGCACGCCCTGCCCGTCACCACCCACGAGACGAGGTTGCACAACAGGCCCTTGCCGGAGCCGACAGCGGGCGCCTCCACGACGTGGAGAGGGGTGCAGCCCTCAATCATCCGCCGGACGAAGGGCAGGAGGACGGCGGCGAGGGCATGTGCCTTGTCGCTGGGGTGCGCGAAGGGGAAGTCCACGAAGACGTCGTCGAAGAAGAGGGCCCGTGCGGCGGCAACCTCCTCGGGTGTTGGCCGCTCGGGCACGGCGCCGAGGTGAAGTGCGGGGGTGGGCTCCAGCCAGAGTCTGTCCTCCCGGTGCAGTCCGGGCGTCAGGAGGAGCTTCCCGTCCTGCCCGAATACCGGCGTCGTAATGACGGCCTCCACGGGAGGGAGGCCTGGAGGCGGGTACGCGAGGAAGTCCCGCGCGACGTCCTTCGGCGGGAAGACGGAGTGCGGACTGCCCTCGACTTCCGCTACCCACGTCGCCTCCCGGAGGAGGACTCCGTAGACGGCGGCCTCCGTCATCTCCGCGAGAATGGGCGCCTCCTTCTCGGGCTGGGCGAGCTGCGCGAGGGCGTTGCCTCGTATGAAGAGTGGCGCCGCCTCGTTGGCGAAGCCCTGCGTGCTGGCGGCCCTCATGCGGCGCTCATTCGCCTGCACCACCGCCTGGCGTGCCTCGGTGACAATGGCCCAGAGTTGGCGGTTGCCCACGTTGATTTCCGGGCGCACGGCGGACGCACGGCGCTGAGCCGTGGCCGCCGCCTCCTTCTGCGCCACCACCCCCTTGAGGTTGGCGTTGAGGGCCCGCCTCCGGAGGCCAAACTTCGCCGAAATGGCCTCCAGCACGACGTCGGCCCGCACTGCGGTGCACGTCTGCAGTGAGGCCAGGAGGGGCGCCAGCGCCTTGTCCAAGTCGGCCTTGGGCGCACTCTCGGGAATGCCGTCCAGCAGGTACTCCGGGTAGCCCCTCGCGCGGCCAAGGACTTCGTGGAGCGCCGCGGCGCCGTGCGTCGTCACAAACGCGTTGACGTCCACCTTCTCGGTGCCCTGCGGACGTGGAAGCAGGGCGAGGCACGCCTCGCGCCCCTCGGCCCAGAGGGCCGCGGCAGTCTCCCGCGCGCCCGCCTCTCCGGCGCCGCTGGCCTCGGCGTCATTGCAAATGACGACGCGCCTGGCGTCGCGAGTGAGTCTCAGCAGCCGGGGAATGTCCTGCTTGCGAAAGCGCGTCGTGGCCGGAGAGAGGCAAGCAATGCCCGCCTGCATGGCGCTGATGCAGTCGGTGACGCCCTCCGTAATCAGCAGCGTGTCGGCCTTGTGTGCCGCGTCCTCGTTGTAGAAGTAGTCGTTGCGGACGGTGGGCGAGACGTAGGGGTGCCGCTCCGAATGGGTGAGGAGCTTCTTGTACTTGGCCTCCTCCCTCGTGTGTTGCGTCGCCCGGGCGATGAAGTAGACGACGCGGCCCCCTTCCAGTACGGGAATACGAGGCGCTCCCGGAAGAAGTCCTCGACGCGGCCGCCCGGCAGTTGGACGAAGAGTCCCGTCTTGAGGGCCGCCTCGCGGCTCGCGCCCACCGCCGCACTCAGGTGCTCGAAGAGGCCGCCGTCGGCCCACCCCAGCTTGAGGCTGTCCACCACCTCGTCGGTGAAGCCGTAGTGCTGCTTGAAGGACTCCTCGCGGAGTTTCGTGGGCAGGCGGCGGTGGTAGTAGTCGGCGGCGGCCGTGAGGAGTCGCTCGACGTCGCGGCGCTCCACCAGCGCCTCGAGCTCACGCGCGTGGGACTCGTCATCGGGCGAGGGAGGAGAAATGCCAGCGCGCTCGGCCAGCCGGAATACCGCCTCCTTGAAGCCAACCTTCTCCCTCTCCTGGACGAAGTTGAAGACGTCGCCTCCCAGGCTGCCGCCGTTGGAGAAGTCGCGCCACGTCTGCGTGGTGGGCCACACGACGAAGGAGGGCGTCTTCTCCGGGTGAAAGGGTGAGAGTCCCTTGAGGGTGCTGCCCGAAGGGCGCAACTCGACGTGGGCGCCGACGACGTCGGTGATGTCCGAGCGGCTCCGTACCTGCTCCACGAAGGCGCGAAAGCTCATGGGGCCTGCACCTTGGGGCTGTGCCTCGTCGCCGCGGCGTCCGGCCCTCGGCGCACGGCAGGTTGGCACGCACGTCCCGCCAGCCTGGCGCCGAGGCGCCGCTGCGCAATGACTGTTGGGAGGCCGAGGGCACGAGAGGCAGCGCGCCCCTCGTCCCCACGGCGCGCGGAGAAGGAGTCCTGCATGGGTTGCTTTCCGGGGACGTGTGGACGGGCTGACTCGCAGCACGCCCTCGCTTGGCGGCTCAACTCACCTCGGGCTGGCGCTCAGCAGTTTCGTTCCCAAAACGCCTGGTACTCGACTGCAACCTCTTCGACGAAGGTTTGCCACTCCTCGCCGCGCATGGCTGACACGTCCCCAACCTGCTGCATTCCGAGGTGGTGGTGGAGGAGGCGCTCCACCCTCTTGCGCGGCATGGTTTTCAGCACGTTAGAGAGGTACTGCACGAGACGCGCGTTGGGTGGCCTTGCGCCCGCGGCGCCGCGGCGCGCTGCTTCGGCTGCCGCCGACGCGTCCACCCGGAGCTTCGCCAAGTCGTGAAGCGGCAGCCCCTGGAAGGACTGCTGCTGCTCCGGGGACAGGCGGCGCTCGGGCTGCAGGGAGTAGCGCGTCTGCCACCAGTCCTTCGCGGCCCCGTGACGCTGGACTTCAACGGCCCACGTCTCAAGCCCAAACGCGTGCCGCACGCGCAGGACGTCCTTGAAGAAGGCGATTCCGTACTCCAGCACCTTCACCTCGCGCGTCTCGAAGAGGGCGACGTTGTGGGTAAATCGCAGCACGGGCTTGTGTCCCTCCGCCTTCAGCCTCCGGGTGAAGGGGACGAACTTGTTGTCGATGACAGCCACGTCGCGCGGGTGCGGCTCCCCTAGGAAGACGACGACGGCGGCGTCCCCGTCATTCTCCAACTTCAGCCAGGCGTCCCCGGCCTCCTTGGGCTGCTTCGTCAACTCCTGCGTGCGGCAGTCCTCCCCCAAGGGCTGGGCTGGGGCAGGGCTGGGCGTCTGGGTAACTGGCCTGGGGAGTCGCTCTCGTCACGCATGCGTGCCTCGGGGCCGGAGGAGGTTGTGGCCGCCGCTACTGGGGAGCCGCTCCGCCCTGCAGAGACAAAGGCTCGGTGCCCGCAATCGGGGACATGCCGACGCGCACGAATTTCCACCGGGGCCTTCGACTCTCCAGGTAATCAGTTTTTGCTGGAGTCCTGGTGGCTTGCCCCGCATCCGGTAGCACCATGAGAAGGAGGCCGCGGCGGGCCATCCAGTATGGAGGGTCGCTCCTTCATGAGGGCGGCGATGGCCTCTGCTGGGCGGGCCTCATGCCCCTCTGCCTTGAACACGGGCGGAGTTCCCACCTCCTCCATTCGGACTCCCACGCTGCGCTCCAAGGGGAGAGACCACGAGCACTCCCGAGGGGCTCGGCCTGTGACTGCTCGGAACGAGTGAGGGGTGCGTGGGCAAGGCAACCTTCGCTCCGAAGGGCGCGGGACCGCCGTCTCCCCAGAAGCCGCTCTCGCTCGAACCAGGGCAACCCCAGCAGACGCATGGGGTGGTGCTCACCAGTGACGCGCAACCGGCGGCCCCAACACGACGCGGGGACAGACAGGACGATGAAGGCGGAAAACAGGAGAGTGAGTGGCCTCACCACCTACATTCTCCCCTCCGACTCTCGCATCCCTGCCGGACTGCCGGACTTCCTGCCGGACTTCCTCCACAGAAGTCCGGCACCCAAAATAGCTGTAACTACGAGGGGTTAGACCATCCTGCCGGACTTGCCGGACTTCCTCCCCCCTCCCTCCCCTCTACGGGGAAATATTTTCTGCGCGCTTCCCTCCCAAAATATTTTCCCTCGCGTACGTAAAAGTGGCTTTGAAGTCCGGCAAGTCCGGCAGAGTGACTTAACCCCATGAAGTTGTTACGGAAATTGCTGCCGGACTTCATGCCGGACTTCTGCCGGACTTTGGAGAAGTCCGGCAGCTGAAGCCGGCGGCAGTGCCCTGCTTCAACTGGAGGTACGGGGCGCATGGGGAGTCCTGGGTACCTCTGGCGTCCCAGCGCTGAGTGCCAGGGCCCGGCTCAACGGCTCGCATCCGGGCCGGCTAACCAGTTCGCGACTCCTGAGCGCTCAGGCCTGGCCGCTCGCGCCCGGTTGCCCTTTGCCTGCGCGCGGAAGGCAGGGCAAGGGCGAGAGCCGTTCAGGTTTCGGCGAAGCTGCCCCTTCCCCCTGAGCACCCGGGCTGCTGGCGCCCCCTTGCCACTTGCCGAGGAGAGCCTGTACCGGCGTGCCAAGGGGGGCTTCTCGGGCCGGAGCCCGGGGACTAGCAACGCCTCGTCGACTTCGGACGTAGTGGAAGTCCCAAGCGGCGGAACCGCGTGGGTGCCGCAACTTCCAGAGGGAAAGAAACCGGCAGCCCTTCTCACCGCAGGCGAAACAGTCAACTCTGCTCCCCCTCGGGTCTTCTATGTTGCGCCTGATGCAGCGACTGACATTGACACGCTACCGCCTGAAGGCATCCCGAGCCTTGGCGTAATCTATGTCGCCCCCCGAGGTAGGGCTGGGACGTCACTCAAGACACTCAACTTCGACCCGCGGATCAGGAGGCAGAAGCAAAACGGGCATATAGCCGGTACTCCTCAGCACAAGTTGCGGGTTTCGAGCGGGAAGCGAACGTCTACTTGGCTTCCTTCCGAAGATGCTGATGCGCTCACGCTGGAGGCATGGAAAGACGGGGAAGTTCTGGACGCCAACATGCGGAAGATGGATTTCGGTCGACATGTTGCATCTGGGCCTGATGGGGTTGGGTTCCAGACGCAAGTTCGAGTCTCGATTGATGGTAGGGGAGAGATTCATGGAGTTCCGCTTGAGCTTGTCCATGGGGCTCCCCTTGCAAAGGATTCAGGTACAAATGGAGGATCACGATAGGTTGCTGCGGACGATAGAGGCGAGGTACGGATCTTTAGTTAAGCCACGCTTCGACTTTGTTGAGGTCGAACTAAAGAAGGACCCGCATGCGCTCCTGTGTGAGAGGATTTCTCGCATTGCGGAGGTGGAGGATCTGACAAATGTCAATGACGACGTTTGTTTCTCCTATCGACTACGTAGCACTGATGGCGTGCTGTGGCTTCGGGTGTCGATGGTCGGTCCGTACTTTGTGCTGATGCGGATTGCCGCCTTGGGTGCACATGGGAGATTTGTTGAGCCAGGTGGGCTGAAGGAGGGAGTCGAAGGGCAGATCTTTGAAATGTGTGTGCAGGAGGGTTTGGTGCCGATCGATCGTGAAACTTGTGAGCGTCCTATTGAAATGCTGATGTTTAAGACGGAGCCAGAGCGGGTTAGGGTCTTTAATGCGCTTTTCACAGACGCTGATCTGCTGCCGTGGGAGTAGGACTGGAAGACCTTTGGCCTTCGAGAATGATGGCATCCTCTAGCTCGAATGCTGAATAGATGGCGGCAAACGAACGAGAGCGTAGGAGATTTCGGACGCCTGCGCTTCTCGCAGTTGCTGGGTGTCCGTGCCAGGTGAAGGTGTCGCGATCGCTTTGAGCGGAGCGGAACTCCGATTCGCGCAGGTGACCCACGAGGAGAGGGCGGCCCATGACAGCTCGAAGGCGCGGCTGTCTCGGCGGCTGCGCGAAGCCCGAAGCTGTTCGTCCAGGTTGGCCCAGGGCCAGCGACACTCCCGCGCTCGGGGAGATGCCCCTCCGCTAAGCGCCCTCCCCCGCCGACCCCGACTGAGAGCGCCCTCCGGTAAGTGAACGCGGACACTTTCGCGTTCAGTTTCGCTGTTCACTTTCGCCGAGCCAGGCCGCGCCCGTTCACTTTCCCCGTGAAGCTCCGGCCTGGCGCGCGGAAGCACACGCCTGGCCCCACAGGCTTTGTAGTTTCGCGGCGTTAGGGCGCCAAGCCATCAGGTGCGCGAGCGCCGCGGTATGACTCCGGGCCTGCACTCGCGCCCGGAAGCACACTCCGTCCAGCGGGCCGGACTCCGGCGCGCCGTTCACTTCCCCGGCGCAGCTGCCCCTCCTCGCTGAAGCCCCTCTGACCGCCACCAGGCCCCGCTGGCGGGCGTTCCCGGCCCCAACCTCGCGCGCCAGCGCCTGTCGCCGCGTGGCGCCCCTTTCGTGCTTCGTGCGCGCGTGTCCCCCAGCGCTTCGGGCCGCAGGCCTTTGTCCTCCTCGTGAGCCCCACGACTCCGAGCCAAGCCCTCCGCGCTCCCACACTCCGCCCCGCGCGCACCTGGGCGCGCGTGCCGTTACCAGGGCCGAGCCGAATGGCCGGAAACAGGTAAAGGCGGCCATTCGGCGTCACCGCTCCCACGCTGTTTCGCGCGCTTACGAGGCCTCCTGGCGGGCCGAAGCGCCGAGGCCCACGGCCGCTTTCCCTAGGTTGGCGCCACCTGCTGCCCTCCACGCGCCCCTGCCATTCCCCAGCCAGCAGCACTGCCTGCCCGGCCGGGTGTCCCCTTGCCTACCGACGACGTCAGCACGCCTACCTCGCCTACCCACGACGCCAGGGTGGGGGGTGGTGTGTTTTTTCGTGGAGACGGTCTCGCCGGGGTGTGTACCTGGGGCCCTTTTTGAGGGAGTCACCTCCCAGAAAGTGAACACCCCGCCCCTGTTCATTTGCACTCGGTAAGTGAACGGCGCGGGGTGTTCACTTTCGCCGGTTGTGGCTGCTGCTGCTGCGCCTCGGGCGGCCCGCGCGGGCCCCGTGCAAGGCCAACCCTCTCCGCCTCCGCGCGGCACCGCGGCCCAACCAGGGGCTCTCGCGGGCGCTCAGCGCGGAGGCGGCACGCCCCATCAGCAGGGCAGCTCCTGCGTCACGCGCACCAGCTCGTCGTCCGAGGGGTGCGTGTAGATGACGGTGGAGTCGATGCTGCGCTGGCGCGCGAAGCGTTGGGTGAGGCGGATGTCTTTCGTCCGCCGGTACACCCCGGTGCACGCGGTGTGGCGCACGGCGTGGAAGTTGAGGTGCCTGTCCAGGCCCGCGCGCTCCTGCCACACCGCGAAGCCGTGGCGCACCTGCCGCGTGGACAGGCGCAGGCCCTTGCGGCTCAGGAAGAGCGGCGCCTGGGGCCCCACGTCGTGCCCCTGCGCGCGCTTCAGGCGCAGCAGCTTCTCCAGCTTGCGCCTCACCGTGTCCGAAAGGACGACTTCCTGGGGCTCCGGATGGCGAGCGCATCCCTTGAAGACGGTCAGCATCACGTACCGGCGTGCGCGCCCGCGCTCGTCGAAGATGTCCCCGACGTTGAGCGCGACCAACTCGTGCTCGCGCAATGCCGAGGCCAGCGCGAGACTGTAGAGGCAGTGGTCCCGGAATCCATCCCGGTGCAATCCCGTAGCGCGCAAGAGCAGCGCCACCTCCTTCTCTGTGAGGGTGCGGGGTGCGCGGGCGACAGCAGCATAGGCAGACATGGCGACTCCTTTGTAAAGGGAACGCATCCATGCACGCTCTGCCGCACCAACAAGACAAGTCTTTAGCCACGCTGCCCATTGAATCCCGCGCCGGGGCCTCGCACGCCCCTGGCCTTCGCTAACCTCTCCAGGAAGGAGTCCCTGTAAATCAGCCTGATGAATTCGACTTCGAGTCGCACCACGTCCGCGTCGTCATGGACAAGCAGGGGGAGCCGTAGTTCGTCGCCGCGGACGTCTGCGCGGCGCTCACCATCAACACCGAGCAGACACGTCGCATCGGAGACGACGAAAAGGGTCTGCGTACTGTGCAGCCCCCTGGGGGCCCGCAGGAGCTGACTGTGGCCAACGAGTCCAGCCTCTATGTACTCACCTTCACCAGTCGCAAGCCCGAGGCTCGGCGCTTCAAGCACTGGGTGACGCACGAGGTGCTCACCACCCTCCGCACGACGGGCAGCGACACGGCGCCAGGCGCTCCGTCACCACAGCCAATTCCAGCACTGCCACCGCCGCTCCAAGGCCAGGTGCTGGCCCACCTGGAAGTGGCCAGGACGCTCGCATCCTTCGCTCCAGGCCGCAAGGCGGAGCTGGCAGCGGCCTGCGCCCTCGACACCATCCACACGGACACCGGGCTGACGATGGAACCCCACCGCAGGGGGCTGCCGGCTGCCGCCGAGCCACCCGCGAGGCTCAACGCCACGCAACTCGGCCAGAAGCTAGGGCTGTCCGCCCGGGAGATGAACCTCCGCCTGGAGGCATGCTGGCTCCAGCGGCGCAACGCGCGCGAGGAGCGGGAGCTGACGGACACGGGCCAGCGGGATTCTTCTCCTCGGGCGGCGGCGTCATCGCCGCTACCCTACGCGCCTCGCGCAACCACTGCGACAGCGTCGGCCGGGAGACTCCCACCTGGCGGGCCAATGCAGCCGCGCTCACCGCGCCTGCCTCCACCATCCGCTTCACCATCTCCGCCTTGAATCCATCCGTGTACGGCACCGCTACATGCCTGCACTCGCCCCTTGGGGTGTTCAGCTCGGCTCGCCAGCCGAGGCGACAACTTTCCTGACACAGGGGGCTACCGCCCCCTGGCAGACTCCAGGAGCCGTCGCCCAGGACGTCGCAGCCAACGGCCTGACCTAAAGCCCTTCTCCTTCACTGGCGCGGGCTGTCCTGCGATTCATCAGAATAACATGGCCATCGCGCCACACTGCCCAGTTCAGCGCGAGCACCAAATCCCCGCCCCACCACGCATTAATGGCTACCGCACCCACCCGTCCGCGATATCGACGAGCCTCATATTAAAACAACTCCCGAGCAGCGTTTAGGCCGAAGCACCCTCCGGCAACATTACGTCCTGCAAGTCCCCCCATCTAGTCAAGCTGGGCGCGCACTCAGCGCGCCCTCTGGCCGTCTCGCCGGTGCGCAAGTCCAAGGTCTCAAAGTCGAGTTCAGTACCATGAAACAATACTGGCCTCATTACTGCGCGATAGCTCGGCCCGATGACTCGCCAGAGCCGCTGCTCAAGGTCAAGCAGCAAGATCG
The DNA here is from genome assembly GCF_032612255.1 of Myxococcus sp. MxC21-1. Taxonomy (NCBI): domain Bacteria; kingdom Pseudomonadati; phylum Myxococcota; class Myxococcia; order Myxococcales; family Myxococcaceae; genus Myxococcus; species Myxococcus sp. MxC21-1. The sequence continues at coordinate 2,135,688 of NZ_CP123278.1, read as the reverse complement.
ATGTCTGCGGGCCACGGTCTGGGTGATCCCATCGTTGGGCCGCAATGTAGCGAGAGTCAGCGGACCAAACTACCTCCGCCCCGAAGAGCCACCTACCGATGCTGCGCCTCGACTCCAGCAAAGCACCATCCAGCCGAAGCCGAAACAAGGGGCGCCCAAGAGACTCTTCTCCCGTGGACTCTCGGATAACAGTGTGCCGCCCATTCGGGGAAAGTGAGCAAGCCGAATCTTTCGCCATGACAGGCCTTTCAAAAGGGAACCAGCGGGCAACTACCCATCTACTCCTCGCCCGGCTGCTTGAACCCCTTCGGGGGCGTCCACCAAGCCGGCGGATCCGCATAGCCGTTGCTGAAAAAGTACCGCATCAATGCATTCGATTTTATAGATCTATTCGCCTCCTCCGCTCGCTTTACAGCGTCTCGCATAAGATCTTGACGCTCCCGGAAGGTCAAGTTCGGCGCTTTAGCAGCAGCAGTATAGCTCGCGCGGAACTCATCGTTCCAAGCCCCTGGCTCCAACCTCGTCCTCGGGTATTGAGCGTGCCCCCAGTACTCATGGGCAAGCACAGCCCTTGTGCTCATCGAGGAGCGCGGATGCTCCGCCCCCTCCAGCGGGAGCACGTCACCGCGAACATGAATTCGGCCGGGCCCCGCTTCCCTCTCCTTTGGTTGCACATATCCAGTCGCTCTGCCCACATTGAAGTGAAAAATTGAGGGGTCAGCATCAAGCTCGAGCACCTCCTGCTTGAGCCGGCCAATCTCAGCATCGTCGAGCACAACGCCTGCCGACGTTCGCTCTCCGATGCCACGCAACGATGGTTTTTCTTTAGTTGCCTCTCCCGGAAGTGACCGGCCAATACTCGCCGTACCGCCACTTGGCACTTCCACTACGACCGAAGCCGACGAGGCGTCGCCACTCCCTTGGCTCCTGCCCGAGAAGCCCCCCCTTGACACGCCTGTACAGGCTCTCCTCGGCAAGTGGCAAGGGGACGCCAATAGCAATCAAATCGACAAAAGAGACAACAGCGTCACGGCATGCGGAAGGGTCTTGGTAGACGCCGCACCCATACGCTCCCGTCGCGAGGCCCATACCGTCGAGCCCCGCTTCAAGCAGAACCGGACCACCTCCAACGACCCCTGCAGTCGTCACCACAGCTGGGGCAATGGCAGGAATTACAATACCACCCACACCAACAACTGCGGCGCCGGCAAAACCCGCGAACAATGCATTTCGCTCACGACAGTCGCCAGTACGCTCGCAGGTCTGGATGACAGTCATGTTTGCGGCAAGCTGTGCGTCGAATCGGTCGGAGTCCCCAATGCCGACATGCCCACTGGGGTCCGTGTACCGAAGCGGATTGTGCTTCACGTACACGTACCGGTGCAGACTTGGAGCGTCGTCCAGCGTGCCGCCGTAACTGTCCCGACTGATGAAGCGCCCCAAATCACTGTCGTAGTAGCGGGCCCGGGCATAGGTGAGGCCCGTCTCGGCGTCATACTGGTGCCCTGTGAAGCCCAGCTTGAAATCCCCTGAGGAGGGAGATGTCCCATTGCGGTGGTTGCCCCAGGCGTCGTATTGGCGCGCGACAGTCACCGCGCTACCGACGGACATAGCATCCGTCACACTGCCCAGTGCGTCCGTTCCGAGGTAACTCGTCGTGGTGGTTGAGGCCAGCTCACTGACGGCCAGCGGCCCCTTGCCGTAGTGGTAGCGCCGCTTCGTAGGGTGACTCGTCTCGCCGCCGTCCGCCTCCTGCAGTACGAAGGCCTCGTCCAGCACGTACTCCACATTCTCTGTGGCAGTGCGGCGCTTCGTGCGCTGCAGGTTGACATCGTAGTCGTACCGCCCGACTTCCTGGGCGCCCTCGTAGACAGTGGTCAGGGTGTTGCGGATGTCCCAGGCCAGTTGCCGCGTCACACCCTGCTTTTGCCGGGCGACGAGGTTGCCGTTGTTGTCCCAGGCCAATGTCACGTTACGCGAGGCGTCCTTCGTGTCCGTCTGCGACAGCGCCCGGTCCGCCCTGTCGAAGGTGGTGGTGACGTCCGCCAGCACGTCCGCCGGCGCCAGCGCGAAGAAGGCTGCCGCCGTCAGCGCCACCACCGCCGAGGCCGGCGCCTTCCTCTCCCCCAGCCGGTTGCCCACACCGTCCAGCCGGTAGAGGGTGGCCGTGCCCTCCGGGTACTTCACCCCGGATGAGCCGAAGACACCCTGCTCAGCTTTCCAGACCGAAGTCGATGTAAGCGTCCTTCTGGAAGTAGAACGTGAGAGCCCGTACTAGGTCCTCGGTACTGACATCCGGGCGTTGCTGCTTCGCATTCCTGACAACCGACTTCACATCGGAGACCTGGAGCACTGGCACCAGCGATAGGGCCTTCGCGGCTTCCGGCAGCTCATCGGAATAGGGGTCCCGTTCGATGACGACGCATCGCGTTTCCACCGTCCACGGCGGTCTTCCTTCCGCGTACAGGAAGTCTTCCCAGTGACACTCGTTGATGTGCACGAGCACCTCCCCGAGGCTCAAGAGTTTATCCATTACCGACCACCTCCCCATTCCTCCATACCTCCTTGCTGATTCGGGTGCAGCGATTTCTGCACGGGCCCAGGGGCCTCATGCTGGCTTGTAGGAACCAGTTGCATCACGCCAGGTCCATTGTAGTCAGCGCGTTTCTCAAGGGTGCTGGTGTGCACATGATGCCAAGTGGCACTTTCCATCGGTTTTCCTGCCTTGAAGGCACCAAAACGCCCGGGCTTCACTCCAGCGACAACCCCAGGATACAGCTGCTCCATCTGCGCTGCGAAGACAGGGTCGGCCTGGAAGGCCTCATGAAGCTGCCTGTTGGCCTCCGCATGATGCCGCCCTTCGGGCATATCAGGGAAGTCCACGCCCTTCTGAAGCCGGGCCTCATACAGCACTGAGTACGCGGGGCTACGCTCGGGTCTCGGAGGAAGCTCCGCTGCGGTGATGTCCTCCCGGTCGAATGGATTTTCCTGGATCGTCTTCGGTGGAGCGCCACTGCGCCGCCGGAAGACACTTCCTCGTGCGTCCCGTGGGCCACCGGGCGGAGGATTCTTACCCGGGGGCCGGGCCATGACCTTGGCCTTCGAGCCATTGGGGCCGATGAACTCCCCGCCCTGCGCGGCTGCCATGATTGCAGCGTCGACCTTCTCCTCATCGGCCCCCAAGGCCGTGGTGACGCCGTAGGCAGCGGTACCAAAAGGGCTCGTGAGGGCCTGCCCGACTGCCGCCTTGCGCAAAGCGTAGGCCTCTGCCCCCGTCAGCCACATCGGGAACATCTTGACCGTGAACTGAGTGCCATCCGGGGCACTGAAGGTGGACTCCCCTACCTCATACGTCCCTGGCTCCACCGCCATGCCCTCAGCAGCACGAGCGATGGCAGTGCGACGGCTCGTAAGGTTTTGGCGCAGCACATCGATGGTGAGTGCCGCGCCACGCTTTGGCGGCAGCCACGACGCGAACTGAATCGCGGTGGAGTACTCGTTGTACTTCGTCTCCGCAGCGCTGAGCGTCTCCTCCCAGACCTGGAGTTCATGCTGCTCCTGGACCGTGGCGTCGCGGTAGCCGCTCGGGTCCACCCACCGCAGCGGGTTTGCCCTCGCGTACCGGTACCGGTGCAGGCTCGGCGCATCTGCCACCGTGCCCTCGTACGAATCCCGCGAGACGAACCGGCCCAGCTCGCTGTCGTAGTACCGCGCACGGGCGTAGGTGAGGCCCGTCTCGGTGTCGTACTGGTGGCCGGTGAAGCCCAGCTTGAAGTCGCTGGTGCCAGGTGCCGTCCCACTGCGGTGGTTGCCCCACGCGTCGTACTGGCGGGCTGCCACCACGCTGCCGCTGGTGGACAGGGCGTCCGTCACACTTCCCAGCGCGTCCGTGCCGAGGAAGTTTGTCTCGGTGGTAGTGGCCACCTCGCTGACGGCCAGCGGCCCCTTGCCGTAGTGGTAGCGCCGTTTCGTCGGGTGGTTTGACTGGCTGCCGTCCGCCTCCTGCAGCACGAAGGCCTCGTCCAGCACGTACTCCACATTCTCCGTGGCCGTGCGCCGCTTCGTGCGCTGCAGATTGACATCGTAGTCGTACCGCCCGACTTCCTGGCCGCCCTCGTAGACAGTCGTAAGGGTGTTGCGAATGTCCCAGGCCAGCTGCCGCGTCACACCCTGCCTTTGCCGGGCAACGAGGTTGCCGTTGTTGTCCCACCCCAACGTCACATTGCGCGACGCGTCCTTCGCGTCCGTCTGCGTCAGCGCCCGGTCCGCCCTGTCAAAGGTGGTGGTGACGTCCGCCAGCACGTCCGCCGGCGTCAGCGCGAAGAAGGCCGCCGCCGTCAGCGCCACCACCGCCGAGGCCGGCGCCTTCCTCTCCCCCAGCCGGTTGCCCACACCGTCCAGCCGGTAGAGGGTGGCCGTGCCCTCCGGGTACTTCACCCCCACCAGCCTGTCCAACGCGTCATACCCGTACGTCGTCGACTCGGCCGCGCCCAGCGCCTGCGTTGCGGGGTTGGTGCGCTGCTCAGTCTGGGATACCCGGTTGCCATTGGCGTCATAGCCATAGCGGTACCGGCTCACCACCGCGGCGGACGTGCTGCAGGCGTCGGTAATGGCCCCCTTGGCGCTGAGGACGTCCGAGAGGCGCCCCGCTGCGTCGTAGCAGCGCCGCTCATCGACTCCGTTGGGGTAGTCGGTGCCCTTCAGCAGCCCGTCCGGCCAGTACTCGTACGTGGTGACAGCCGCGCCCATGGTGGCTGTGCGCACCCTGTCCAGCGCGTCGTAGGTGTACACGGTGGCGACACCGTCCGCATCCTCCACCCGCTGGCGGTTACCCTTCGCGTCGTACCCGTAGCCGACGCGCTTGCCGTCGTAGCGCAGTTCCTCCTTCAACCTGTCCAACCCGTCGAAGGTGCGCACCGTGGTTTCCACCACCAGGCCCGCCGCGGCCTGCTTCGTCTCCACCACGGACGTCACGTTGCCATTGCCGTCGTACTCGTACTCCTCGCTGTCCACCGAGGGCAACTCACGCGGCTGCTTGTGGCTCAGGTACGTCCGCGTCTCCAGCCGGTTGAGGACGCCATGCATCTCCAGCGTCAACTGGCCTTCGGCGTCCTGTCGCGAGGAGACATTCCCCTCGTCGTCGTAGCCGACGTGCCAGTGCAGCGTATTTGCTCCTTCCGCGCCCGGCACGCTGCCGCGCTGCTGGGACGTCAGGCGCGCGTGCGCATCCAGGTGCTGGTATTCGTCCGTCCGGCGATTGAGGGCATCATAGGCGTACGTCGTCAGGTTGCCGTTGGCGTCCTGCTTCGCCACCAGGTTGCGCTGCGCGTCATAGACGAAGGAGTAGACGCCCTCCAACGCATCCTCCACAGACAGCAGCTTGCCCTCCTCGTCGTACGCGTAGCGAGTGACGAAGTCGCCTGCGCATGCGTGCGACTTCACCGCCGCCACGTCCAACCCGCTCGCCGCGTTATGCGCCAGCGTTGCACCGCCCAGCGGCCGCTTCTCGCACTCCTTGTTGCCAGCCGCGTCAAAGGCGCGCGTCGTCACCTGGCCCAGCGCGTCCTCGCTACGCACCGCCCGGTTCAAATCGTCGTACGTGTGGCGCACGTCGTACGCCACACCCGTCACCCGAGCACTCTTCACCTCCAACACGTTGCCCACCGCATCGTACTTCGAGGTGGTACGTGCGGCCTCCGCCGTCCCCAAGCCTTGTGTCGCCTCGAGAAGCCGTCCGGCCCCGTCATACACGGACTCGGTAACGTGGCCGTTGGCGTCCGTCACCCGCGTGGGGTGACTGCTGGCGTCGTACCGCGTCTCGCCCGTCTGCGTATCCACCCCGTCGCTTCGAACGGTGCGCTCCACGCGACCAAGGCCGTCCATGTAGCGCACTTCCGTCGCGACACCGCGCCGATCGCGAAGCGTCTGAGTCCTGGCGACGTCGTCGTACTCGTGACTCTGCGTGTAGACAGCGGACGTAGACTGCAAGTCAAAGTCCCGCTGGAAGCGCAGCCGGCTAGCGGCATCGTACACGTATGTCGTGACGTAACCCTTCCTGTCCTTCTCCTCGCGCTTGTTGAGGAAGTCGAAGCGGGTTTCCCGCGCGTGGCCCAGCGCGTCCACCATGCGCACTTCACGGCCCAGCGCGTCCAGGTACCGCCGTGTCACGTGACTTCGCGCGTCCGTCTCCTCCACTTGGACGAGGCCAGCCTCGGGCACGTCGACGTAGGCGCGCGCCGTGCGCGTCAACTCCTGCCCGCCTGCGGAGAGGCTTTCCACCAGCACGTCTCGCGTCTGACGGCCCAGCGCGTCGAAGAAGGCCTTACGCAGAACGCCTCGCCCGTCCACCTGGGCAGTAGCGTGGCCCTCCCCGTCATAGGTGGAGGACTCCGTCACTCCCATTGGGAGGCGGCGCAAAGTACGGCGGTTGAGGCCGTCAAAAACCTCCTCCGTGCGCCGGCCCAGCGCATCCACAACCGCACTGCGGTTGCCATTGGCATCGTACTCGTACCGCGTGACGAGCCCGAGGGCGGGCCCCACGCGCGCGTCGTCGGGGTTTCGCGTCAGCGGCGAGGCACCGTCATCCACCACCTGGGTGAGGACGCGGTCCAAATCGTCCAACTCCACGGTGGTAACGAAGCCACGCCTATCTCCCGTGTGGACCCGGTGCTGCTCGTCGTCATAGTGGCTCGCTTGCGTATACGTCCACGTTGCCGGCGTGGCGCCCCCGCTTCTCGCAACAGACTCCGTCACCCCTAGCGGGCGGTTGAGGCCGTCATACGAGGTAGTGCGCGCCAGGTGCACCACCGCCCCCTGCCGACTCTCCACCCGGGTGACGTTGCCATTGCCGTCGTACTCGCGGCGCTCCTCACGGCCCACCGCGTCCACGATGGAGGTCCGCCGGTTGGCGAAGTCATATGCGTACGTCGTCGTGTGGCCGTTGCCGTCCGTCTCCGAGAGGAGGTTGCCTACCCTGTCATAGCGCCGCGTCACCTCGTACCGGCGCTGCGTGGACGTCGTGAAGGACTCAGAGGGCACCTCGGGCGTCGTCACGCCTACCATGCGGTACAGCGAGTCCAGCCGGGACTCTGTCCGGAATCCGTGCTTGTTCTCCTCCCAGACGCGGTTGCCCGCGGCGTCGTAGCCGTAGCGCGCCACCACGCCGGCCAGGCCCACCTGGGTGGACTCCCCGCCCTGAGCCTGGAAGCGCGCGCCATCACGCACCGCCACAGTCACCGTCGTCGGCCGGTCCGCGAAGTCATACGCCGTGTGAGTCACCACCCCACGCCGGTCCACCACTTCCGTGCGGTTGCCGGCCTCGTCGTAGAGATAGGACGTCCTCAGCGCCGTCGTGAGGCGTCCTCCCGACTCCGTCACCTCCTTGACTCGGTTGAGTCCATCCAGCGTCACCCGACGCGTCAGGCCCAGGCCATTCGTCTCCACCTCCACCTGTCCGCCCGGGTAGTACTGGTACTCCGTCGTCAGCCACGGCCCCTTGTCGTTGCGGCGCTCGCTGCGCACCATGCGGTCCAGGCCGTCGAAGACTCGGTGCGTCTTGTGGCCCAGCGTGTCCGCCTCATCCTCCAGGCGGCCGCGCGCGTCATACCCGTATGTCGTCTCAATGAACCTTCCGCCGAACGTGGGCGTCCGCTTACGCGCTGCATGGCCGAATGCGTCGTACTCAAGAATGGAAACGACATTCCCATTTCCATCAACGACAGCGGACACGTCCCCCCTGAGGGCTCCCGAGGGACAGGTGCCACCCGGCAACTGGCAGTACCGCTGGCCCGTCACAATGTCCTGGGGAGAGGGCGCCACCGTCTCAGCCAACTCAAGGCAGCCCGCCGCCCCCAGCAACGAAGAACTCGCCACGGCAGTTGCAAGCGTCCGCGTTTCCAGTGGCAATCCAGTCCCAGTGGGCGTCGCAGTCCTCGGGTCCATCCCAGCCGAGTCCAGGGTGATGCGCGTGACGCGGCCTTCCGCATCAATGTGGCACGTCGGGATGCTGAAGGACGCGTCATACGCCCAGCGCTCCACCACCGCAGGCACAGGCTGCCCCTGGCCATCCCTCACGACTTCCGTGCCCACCGCGTCGTCGCCCGAAGCGGCCAGTATCGGAGTCTCCACCCTGCGCTCCACCATGTTGCCGAAGGCGTCGTAGCGATAGCGCGTCACCCGGCCTCGTGCGTCTTCCTCACTCTCCTTGCGAAGGTGCGTCGCGTCCCATTGAGCGCGGGTACGGGCCACCAGCGTTTCACTCAGTGGGCGCTCCACCTGCACGGCCGCGCCGTACGGATTCATCCGGTACACCGTCTCCGGCACGTCAGGCCGCGGGCCCTTCACCCGCGTCTCGTACGTACGCACGGGCTGACCGAAGATGGGGAGCGTGTTGGGCTGCAGGGCGTACACGAATTCGGTCGCCGCGCCCTCCGGCTCAATCACAAGCTTTACGCGCTCCCTCTTGTCTCCGAAGCGGAGGAAATCCGCCTCGCCCGGCAATGAGTCATTCTGAGCGTAGTACTCATACCGCGTGGTATTGCCGTTAGCGTCAGTGTACGCGGAGAGGTTGCTCTGTAGCCGCTCGTCGAAGCTGTCGACGTATTCGTACTTCTCTTCACGCAGGATGGAGGCCCCCGCCTGCGAGCAACTTCCGTCCAGGCGGCGCACGCCAGCCAAGTTGGCGCGCAGGTCATAGGCGTAGGACACGCAGACGCCCAGAGAGGTGGCAGTGCCGTCCTCGGGCACCAGCGAGGGCGCATACGGGTTTTCCATCAACTCTACGTCGGCCAGCAGCGCGTGGGGCGCTCCAGGTGGGCGCATATAGCCAAATCGCAGGAAGCGCCGGTTACCAGCCTCGTAGATGCGCGACACCTCGCCGTCGATATCCGCGCCGCCATACTCCAATATCGCGGCGTGCCCCGAAGTATCCGTCACCGACAGCAGTCGGTGCCGCGGCGGGCTAACGGATGCATCCAACTGACCGTAGCGATACTCCACGCCGCCCGGCGCACGGAAGACGAGTCGCTCCTGAGAGGTGCCCCCCACCTGCGCCGTCTCGCGGCGGAACGTGCCATGAAAACCACGCTGCGCTGTGCATTGCCCATTTGCAGCACACGTAAACACCTGACCGCTGCCCTCACCACCCACCACCATGTAACGGAATTCACCGCTGCGGCTGTCCGGCACCACGAAACTGCGGTAGGCGTGCGTCCAGCCGCGCCCCAGTGGCCCACGCTCAAAGCCCTGGTTGCTGTAGCTACGCGTAAAGGCCAGCGCGGGGCCTCGGCCCTGGACGCGCAAATCCTCCGCCTGTTTGATGAGGTGACCGTCCACCACGCTGACGCCCTTGACGAAGGTGTGCCCCACGGGGAGCGCCCCCGCGTCTTCCACCGCCGTCTTCAGCGTGAGGCGCTGCGTCTGCGTCTTGTCCGGGGTCGACGCCGGAGTGAAGTCGATACGCACCTCCTGGCCCGACGGGTCTCCCGGCGGCACCTGGAGGCTCAGCACTCCCATTTGCGACACCAACTCAGGCGGCGGAACGTTGCCTCCCACCGCCTGAATCTCCAACTGCCCCGCGCCATTACGCACCAGCCGGCCACGACTGAGCATTGTGGGCCCAGAGGTGACAGTCACGTCCCCCTCATCCCCCACGCAGAACTCCAGTCGCGCTGGGACCAGAATGGGCTTCTCGGTGGCCGTGACCGCGACCACGTCCGTGCCGGAGGGCGTCGCCGCCGACTCGAAGTTGCGCACCGGGAGAATGACTTTCGCTCCCAGTTCGCCGCCGCTCGCCAGCAGACGGCTGCCTGCGGGCGCGATGCGAATGACACCACTTCCAACGACCTCTGTGATGGAGTTGGAGATGCTGAAGCGAATGGAGTGGACCTCCACTCGGACTTCTCCACCGTGAGTCCCCGGGCGCAGCGGAAGGTTGACCGTGTTGAGGGAGCTCGGGAGCAGTTCGACAAGCGAGGAATCGGAGGGGAGACGAGGCTGCCCCGCGAGGTCACCTTCCCCGAGGAGCACCTCTCCGGCCACATCAGGCTTCTCGACGAGGCGCATGTAGAGGGGGTAGCCGGCTGGGTTGGATACCGCGAGCCGCACAAAACCATCATCCACAGAGGCGCCATTACATGGGCTGGCCACCGGCTCACCGGTTCCGGTTTCAACCCTGACATTGGCCTCTTCTGAGCCAAACGAGTAGACGACCCCACCAGGACTCACTGTCGCAATGCGCTCACCTTGCTCCGTCCGCTCCACTACCGACGCATTCACGTGGATGTACTGCCGCCCGCTGCGAACCAAGTACCTGGGCCAGAACACCACGCGTTGGTCGTCATCAAGCCCGCCGCCGATACCACTTTCGGTCAACGGGATTTCCACCTGGTCGGAGAGCGTGGAGGACTCTGACGCGACCCGGATTCGCACCTGGACGCGCGCAAGGTCCGGCTCATCTCCCCGCACCGGTTGCCAAGAGGAGCCGTTCTCCGTGGTGCGCAGGACTTGCGCCACCAGGGGCTCGGGGAACTCGCCACCAAACACGCCACTGAACTGCGAACCCAACGTCTCCAGGCTGAGCGCGTACCGCATCCGATTTTCGGAAACAGGGGGCAGCAGCGCCTCGACGACGTAGCTGGCGCTCACCGGACCAGCAGGAGATTGCGCAGTAGCCGTCACCACGTAGTCTCCCGGAGTCGGCCCCGGAACATAGCCCGCCGTCACCTCTCCCAGCGTCGGCGTCACAAGCGCTAACGTGGGAGTGACGTTGGGCGAGTTCAGCAACTGCGTCTGCCCTGGAGGAATCAACCCAGGACTGAAAAAGCGTCCGGTTCCTGGAGCACCGGACCAGGCCACGGACACGTTCGCCAATGGATTTCCATACCGGTCTACTGCCTTGACCCACATGGAGCGGCTGGTCTCGATGCCGGCGATGGTCCGCTCAATGCGCAAATCACCGTCTGCCTGGATGCGGGTCAGTGGACCCGGCTTACCAAGGACCGTGAAGGGGCTGGCGAGCGCAAGGGTGACGGTCCCATTCGTCGTCTGAGCCGAGACTTCGTTAAGCCCCCAAAGCTGGCTGGCGGGACGAGGGATTGCCTCAGTCGGCGCCACCGGCACTGCAATGGCCCACTTGCGGATGTCTGTATCCGGAATGACGAGAACTCGGGCACGCCCGGTCCTATCAGTCATCACCGTAATCGAATCCATCTGCGTGCCTGGCGCGTCCACCGCGGCAAATCGAGGCACCGCCCTGCTGGACTGCGTGTTCGGCCTGAAGGTGACGGGCGCCGCGCTGACAGGCACGCCTTCCGAAGTAGTGACGTACACAGCCAGCGGCACCACACCGGGAGAGCCCACCTCCACTTCCTGAAAGTCGGTTGCAGGCACCTTCACGAGGTTTGCGATGCGCGATGAATCATCCGTGGACCGGGGCGCATCCGGGCCCGCGAGCTGCTCCACCAAGGCGCCATCCAACCAGGAGCTGGGGAGGACAATCGTCTGTCCACCCGAAAGCCGTCCAGAAAGGAAGTAGCCACCTTCTTCCGTGAGCGGATTCCTGGCGATGTAGCCCGTCCCTGTCCAATCCCGAAGCTGGAGGGGCCCCTGGGGGATACGCACCTCCCAGCCGCGTGCAATCAGGTCCTCCACATCGCGGCGCACTTCATCCGAGGCAGCAAGCAGGGGCAGCTCCGTCGGCGCGTTGTTCGGGGTGATGGAAAGGATGGGCATGCCCTGCGCATGGGCGCGCTGAATCACAGTCACTGCGGCGACCGCGTCCTCTTGCGTGCCCTCGGTGAGTACCCGCGCTTCCTGGTAGCTTCCTTCGTAGCCCGCCATGCGGAACAGCGCCCTACCCCGCCCCGCCACAAGCTCCAGCGGCGTCATGGTACGCAGGTCCGCATCCACCTCCAGGCCCTTCCAGATGAGCCTCTGCGGAACCCCCATCGTCTGCTCCAGCTCGAGCTGGTTCTGCACCAGCACCACGCTGGCGGTCGGATGGAGGGGCACCACCTGAAGCAGGCGTGCCAGTTCGCGCTCCCCTGCTGTCCACGCATTCACGTAGGCCGCAGCGCGTTCGTAGAGAAAGCGCGGTGCGTCTCCGTCCTGCGGGTCGTCCACGTCCAGCAGCACAGGTGAGTACGCGTTGCCAGGAGCCCCCACGCCGAGGGCCACCATATTGCCGGCGAGAATGCGGTTCTCCAGCCGTCGCTTCGAGCCGTCCGGCAGGAGCAACTCCACTGTCCAGGTATGTTCCACCCCCAGGCCGACCGGCCGGGTGCCGAGGGCTTTCTCCTTTCCGTCCACGCGAAGTTGCGGCAGCACCTGCACCACTGCGGCGGGCGCCTGGTAGAGGCCGCCGCTTCGCTGAACCACCTGTTCATCCTCGGCTGAGGCTGGACGGTAGGTGAAAATGGTGCGGTGGCCTGCCACCTGGTGCAGAGGCAGCGTGACATCCAGGAAGACGCCAGCGCCATCCGAGGCTGTCACGCGCAGACGCTGCCGGGCCGCGTCCGTCAGGAAGGCGGACTCTGCATGCACCGACACCACCTCGTAAGGCAACGTACCCGGGAGGAAAGGAAGCTGCTCGGCGCGGCGCTGCACGGTACGCAGCGCCTGCTCGTACGAGGTCCCAGGCCTCTGTGCGGCGAGGAAGTCTTCGACCCGGGACCGGTAGAACTGGAGCGGCGAGAGAAGTCCGCCTTGCGAGAGGTAGCTATCGGTGAAGTGCTCAGGTCCGACGGCCATGGCCTCCAGGATGTCAACGGCGGGTGGGGTGGCCGCGTACTTCGCGGTGCCCGGAATGGCTGCATCCAGCGCTACCCACTGCCTGGCCCCTGTGCCTCTGCCAGCACCGCGGTAGTCAGCATAAGGCAGCCACGCCTCAACCCAGACGTGAACCAGCTTTACCGCAGCCACACGCCCACCGCTCGTTACAGGCTCATAGGGAATACCTGCCGCGGAGAGACCCTGAAGCACTCGCTGCTCGACTGCCGTTGAAAGCTGGAAGGAGCCACCTCCACTCCCATAAAGCGAGTCTACTTCCGGACCTGACAGGAGCCCCATCAGGTCCGCTACACGTGGCAGCGGCAGCTTGACTGTACCACGCACGTAGCGCGCGGGAATCTCCCGAGCGCGTAACATGGCAATGAGCAACGTGGACAAGTCCGAGTCATTGCCACGTTTCTGGCGCAGCGTCTCGGTCGAGCCCTTCAATGAGCCGTAATACCATTCCAGGTCGAACTCATTCTTGATGAAGTCATGGATGGCCTTCGCGCTCCCCAGCTCATCGGCCTTGGACCGCACCTCTGCTGAGAGTTCCACCTCCTGACCTTCCGTGGTGTCCTCCAGGGCGGGCAGGACCAGCGGCCCCGCGCTGAAGGCGGGAACGACCTGCTCCGTCGGCAGTGCGGCCGGAACCATCGCTCCGTCTACGTACGTGAGCTCTGAGCTCAGCACGGGCACCGGCCGTGAAGCGCCCCAGCCGCGCAGTTTGTCACGCAACTCGGCCAGCCGCGTGGGCGCGTCGCCGTACATGCGCTGCCGGACGTAGGCGATATATCGCTCCCAGAGGGAGTCGCACGGCGCCTCCAGCACGTCCCGAACCTCCCGCACCACCTGTTGCGTGGACGTCACGCGCGCAGCGAGTTCCGCCCGGCGCTCGCTGACCTGGTCCGCGAGCGCCGTTTGGTCCGGAGCCAGCGTCTCCTCGACCTCGGCCAACCGACGGAGAGCATCCTGCTGGTTCTCCTCAAGGAGGCGCTCCACCCGTAACAGTGCAGAGGCTGCTTCCTGCCGCCGCGTAGCCTCGGCGCCCGCGGGCCGGGAAGGGAAGCGGAAGACCCGCTCCCAAAAGCCCAGCGGCGCGCCGACGCGAGCCACCGCCGGTCCAGTTCCCGGACCAGTTCGGTGCCCCGTGCCTCGGGCCGGGTCCGCTCCTCGTGCAGCCTTCGGCGTGCGTTGACGTCTTCCGTGCGCGCCTTCACCCCGGCCCAGTCGATGGGGGCCGTGGACGGCGGGCTGATAACAAGCACGGGCTCCTGGCCCGCCCCGCGCTCGCTGGCAGAAACGCCCGCCGCGAGCTCACGGGCCCGCGTGCGTGCCGCGGCCAGGCCTGGGACAGCAGCCTCTTCCGACGAAGGTGCAGCCTTGGCAAGAGGCTGCACCGCGAGCGCGGAGATAAGGACGAGGAGCGCCGGAGTTTTCGAAGACAAATGGGACATGGCGGGTGTGCTACTCGCAGAAGAGAGACGGCGGAGAGGCCTGGGGACCGGGCTTCAGCACCAACCGCTGCGCCCCCCACAGCTCCACCGTCTTGCCCATCAGGGCGCCGTAAAGCGTCGAATTGCCCGATAGATTCAAGTCCGCCTCGGGCGCATAAACAGTCAGAGATGCGTCCGCGGCGTTGCTTACTTGCACGTGCTGGCCTTCGAGCCTTTTCGCCCCTGACACCACCGTCATGGGATGCGAGGCAGCAGGGCTTGCGCCCAACGTTGAGCCCCCCTCCACCACCACGTTGGTACCGATGAAGAGCAGCACGCGCGCTCCAGGCTCGACCGACAGCGTCGCCCCACCGGTGAGGTGGAGGTGTTCCGCGTAGTAGCGGCCTGCGGGCAGCACGACGTGAACACCATTCAGTTCAAACGCGCCATCTACCCACCAAGTGCTGCTGCCGGGCAGGGACGACAGGCGCGCATTGTCGTTCTCCATGCTCGCCTGCGCCAGATTCGCCGCCACGTCATAGCTGCAGGTGCACGGCGTGGGCATGGAGGCGACGAGATGGACTCCGCCCTGAACTGTGGCGTCGGCGCCAATCGCATAGCCTTCGCCGTAATACAGCGAACCGACCAGGGTGGCCTGCTCCACCACGGCGGAATAGCCGCCAACGAGATCGCCAGAGACGAAGCTCCACTGGCCAACGTACGCGAGGCTGTTGGCCGCGACGGATGCCTTGTCGTTCACCGTAGGCCCCACAACTTCCGCTTCCCCGTACACAAGTGCGTCCTGCACTCCGCAGACCGCGTAGCGAATGGGCGGCATCAGAGGGTCTGCCGTAACAACGGAGAAGGACACCGTCACGACGCGGGCGTTACCCGCCTTGTCCGAGACGCTCACCCGCAGCACATGGGGGCCCTCTGCATTCACCGTGCCCCCGCTGTTGAAGGGCATGTCATCCACAGTGGCCTGGAGCGTGTCCACGTCCAGGTGAGCGTCCGTCGCCGTGAAGTGGATGGTGAAGGCATTCGCCACCGCCCCGTTGGACACACCCGTTACCTGGATGTCGGGTAGCGTCTTGTCGATGGTGAAGGCGAGCTCTGCCTCCGTCACGTGGCCGGCGACATCTCGTGCCAGGGTGCGCAGGACGTAGTCGGCCTCACCGGAGACCACGCTCCCTGTTGTGAAGGGCTGCCCGTTCAGCGTCACCGTGGGCGAAGCCGCCTCCAGGTGCAGGTCCGTCACGGCCACCGTCGGCGTCACGTCGTGATTGACGATGGCGCCGTCCTCGACGCCGCCCAGCACGATACGCGGCGGCAGCGTATCGACAGTGAAGCGCCTCTGCACTTGGCTGATATTACCGGCCCTGTCAGTGGCTACCACGTGTAGTTCGTAGACACCGTCCGTCGAAATGGCTGTGCCCGAGGCAAAGGGCGCCCCATCAAGCGTGGCGGATACCGTGGAGAGGTGGGCGTCCTGCGCTGAGAACACGGGCACCACGGGCCCGTGCACCGGCACCTCTCCCGGCACGCCCGTCACCGTCAGCTCGGGCGGCAGGGTGTCCCGGATGACAGTGACACTCACCGGGTTGTCGAGCGAAGCCAGCACGCGGCCGTCATTGCCCGCTGCGTCCGCCGCGCTGAACACCAGGAGGTGTGGCCCTTCCGTCGCGAGGGACAGGCTGGCGCGCCAGACGCCATCCAACGCATTGCCGGACACAGGCGCTGCCGCCACTTCCTCAGTGCCGTTCACCGCCACCCGAAGGGCCGCCACGCCCGACGCATCGTCGAGGGCCCTGACATGGGCACTCACCGCGTCGCGCACGAACATGCCTTCGGAGAGGTTGACAAGCGTCAACCGCGGCGCTCGCCCATCCATCACCAGGAGGGAGAGGCGCGACAACACCTCGGACGCTCCGGAAGGATGCTCCATCACCAGCGTCAGGCCATGATTTCCCAGCGCCCACCCCACGGTAGAGAGCACTTGCTGCTGCGTCCACTGTGCACCTGGAGCCAGCGCGGCGAGGGGCCACGAGGCCGCCGTGAAAAGGCTGCCATCGGGACGCGTCACCACCAGACTCACCACAGCCTCGTCCTCGGGTGCAGTGCCGCGATTCTCCAGCAGCACGTCCACGGTGGCCACCTGCCCCGTGCGGATGTAGGGCTGAGTGCCCGTCTGCCCGGCAATGGAGACGAGACCTGAGATACGCGGCCGCCCCTCCACTCCGAAGCTGGTCTGTGCTTGCGCCAGCACCTGGGCGCCCATCATCACCATGCTCGTCACCTGGTAGTTGCCAGGCGAAAGCGCGGCGGTGGAGAAGCTGGTGGACTGATTTTCAACTCGGCCGGGGAGCAGCCTTGGCAGCGGAACCTGCCGCTGCTCGACGAGTGTGCCCCCAGAGGTCCGCAACGTCAGCCACAGCATGGCCCCTTCCAGGAAGCTGTTGCGCGAGGTGCTCGTCACCTCCGTGAGCACCTCGGCCTCCTCTCCGGAGAGATAGCGCGTCCGAGAGGTGGCCACAGACAGGACTGCGGTCTCCTCCGGCAGCACGGAGAGGGCGGCGCCGCCCGCCACCCACGCGGCCCCGTCCTTCCACAGCGTCGCGCGGACTTCGTAGACGCCAGCCAGCAGCGTTCCTACAACAACCGTGCGGGTGAACGTATGGGACTGTCCTGTGGGCAGGGAGGTCAGGACCTCTGTGGGTTCCACGAGGCGGGCGACACCACCATCCGCTCCAACCAAATCCAACTCCACCTGTCCCGTCAGGGGCGGACCGGGGTTCGTCACCGTCACGGTGACGAGGCGCTGCCCCTCCACCGGAACTGTAGACACATCCAAGGACACCGCCACGCCCGGCAGGCTGCTGACGGCGATGGTGAAGGGATGGTGGACCTGGTTGTTGTCGCGGTTGGCATCGGCCACCACGGCGCGTGCATCCACGCCCACCTCCAGCACTTGGGCGCCCGTCAATCCCTCAACGGGCAGCGGAACTTCAGCCGTGATGGACGTTCCGGCTGCCAGTGGCCCCATCGCGAGCAGGGGCACTACTCGAAGCGCGCCATCCGGGCTCCGCACCCCCACCGACACGTCATGGGCCGGAGCAGCGGCGCCGCCCACGTTGCGGACCGTGATGACAGCCGTGGCCGGGCCGCCCACGGACACCACCTCGGGCACGAGCGAAACTTCGGCCAGCAGGTCCGGTAGCCCCTGACCATCAACTCGCACGTCGATTGGCTCGGCAGGCCCGCTCATGTTCAGCGAAGCGTCGGAGGCCGTAGCTCCGAAGAGGGTAGAGCCGGGAGAGAGAGCGACGTCCTCGAACTCGAATCGACCGAGCAATTCAAGGTGTGTCACCCTCTCGTAGCCTGCCCATACCAGGTCCCACTGGCGACTCCACCCAAGCCGCCCCCACCCTTCGTCGACATGCCCCACAACTGCCAGCGGGCCGTCTGCACCGACGAGGACGTCACCGTCTTGCGTAACCACGGCGAGTTGCTTGCCATCCGGCGAGAAGGACACCGCGTCGTCATTCACATACTGGTCGGTCAGAAGGGTGGTCTGGGCCGTGGAGAGATTGATGCCATGCAATCCGATACTCGTGCCGAGCCTGGCCCACACAGCCATCCGGGAGAAGTCGGGCGCCACCACCAGCGGCAAGGAGAACTCATCGGCACGGAAGAGGCTCCGCACCAACCTCGAGTCCCAGTCCACCTCAACGAGTTCTGCGCCTTCGGAGGTGCTTGACCCCACGAAAAGCAGAGTGCCATGCGGGGTGAAGACAGGGCGTCGGATGGAGGTGTGGCCCGGCAGCTCAAGGTCCGCTTCCGTCTGGCTGTCTACCTCCACCCGCTTCAGGCGCGTGTCGCCGTCATGCATCAGCACCACAAGTTGTCGAGAATCCGGCGACCAAATCGGGTTGCCCACATCCATCTGCTGCGAGGCCCCCACCTGCCACGCCGCTCCAGTGGCCAGCCGCGCGACATGTACTTCCATTCGCCCCGACTCGTCCGAATAACCCTCCACAGCGACGAAGGCGCCATCGGGTGAAGGCACCATCGCGTCGGGCGTGGAGAAGGCGCTCTCCACAGTCCCCACCACGCCTCCGCCGACCTCTTCCACGACGACGGTGGGCAGCGCGACGTCCGCACGAAGGTAGGCGAGATAGCGCCCGTTCGACGAAAGCGTCACGTCTCCCAGGGGAGGATGCGCGAAGCTGCCGATGGACGTCTCCAGCACTTGCTCCCCGGTAGGGGCGTCAGCGTAGGGCACACCGTTCCTGTAGAGCGTGACGACCGCGCCCACTTCCGCCACGCCAGCCACGCGCGTGGACGACTCGGAAAACGTCACCGGTGAACCTGCAACGGTCGGGAAGGTAAAGCGCGGCGCGTCCGGCGCCGTCGTGTCCAGCGGCATGCCGGAAGCCTCCGCGGGCGCACTGACATTACCCTGCGCGTCCAGCGCCATCACCTGGTAGCGGTAGAGGGCTCCATTGACCAGGCCCAGGTCAATGAGACTCGTGGCGCGGGTCGCCGCGTGGCCAGGCACAGCCTCAAAGGCGCCGGTGGCCCCCAGGGCGCGTTCCACGCGGAAGGCGGCAGCGCTGCCCCCCGTCTGCCACTGGACTCGTAGCGCACCGCCTTCGGGTAGCGACTCAACGATGACGGCCATGGGCGCTGGGGGATTTGCCACCGCCACTATCGCCTGAACCTCGTTAGAGGGCGCCCCCCGCAGGTGCTCCGCGTTGAGGGACACCACCTGATAGGTATACGTACCATTGCGCACGTGAGCGTCTACGAATGCGCGGGCCTCGGGCCCAGCCGTGGCGACCTCCACGGCCCCATCTCCGCTGCCACGCAAGAGCGCGAAGCCGGCCAGCCCTGCCGTGTCTCCCGAGACGACGAAGGAGAGCGACACCGTGCTCTGCTCCACCCCATCCAAGGTGAGGGCCACCGAGGCTTGTGGCCGCGGAGCATGCACCACTTCCACGGACTCGGACCGCATGCTGCGGTTGCCAGTTGCGTCCGTGGCTTGCGCCTCGAACATGTTGCTTCCCTCATGCACAACCACACCCGTGAAGGTGAAGTCGCCGGCTGCGTCCGACGTGGTGGCGGCCACCACCGTGTCACCCGACAGGAGTTCCACCGCCGCATTGGCTGCGGCCTCATGTCCCCGCAGCACCACCGTGGTGTCGGCCGTCGGGCTGACCGGCGCATCCAGCGCGGGGCGGTACACCCGCACCTTCACAGTGCCAGGCTCGGAGGCCGTGCCGCCAAACCCCAGTGCCTTCAATTCGTAACTGTAGTCCCCTGGGGAGGCGATATCCGTCCAGGAATTGTCACGCGTCATCGCTCGCTGGAACGCGGACACCTCGTAGAGAGTGGCGGTGCCGAAGGGCGTCTGGGTGAAGGTGAGGCGGAGTCCCGCTACCTCCAACGGCGACTCCAATGTCACCTTTTCTGGAAGCCATTGGTCCCGCGACGTGACAGCAGGCGCCAATTCCACCCAGAACCCGTCCACCTGGCCTTCCACACGCGCGGTGATGAGCCCCTGCATTGACAGGGATACCGCATCCAAGAGGAAGGGCTCCGTGAAGAGGACTTGCCACTGCTTCAGCGACTCGGTGCCCGAGCGCCAAAATGTTCCGCTGGAGCCGTCATACCCTCTGGCCGCCTCGGAGGCCGTCCCGGACGACGCGGAGGCAGTACCCGCAGGCCGCCCTGGGTATGGAAGCCTGCTCTCTCCGTTGACCAGCACCTCGAAGCCCGACACGCCGGCCTGAGCGGCATCGGTGTCCCAGGACAGGTGCACCTGCTCCTCGTCCACGCGCGCGGTAAGGGCAGGCCGGGCGGGTATGGCTTCCCTGAGGACATGGAGACTGCGGGGCGACGCGTCCACGTTGCCCTGGGTATCCGTGGCAATGGCGCGCAACTCCACGACGCGGCCTGCGGGCATGTCGGACGTCAGCGTCCCCTCATAGGGGAACCGCGTGACTGGCGCCCCCAGCGCGACGAAATCACCGTTCGGCGTGCCTCGCCCTTCCATTCGCACGCTGGCGATGTCGCCATCCTCGCTGTGGGCCAACAACCGCGTGGCACCGCGCAGGCGGGCCAGGGACGCCGGCTCGGTGAGACGGGCCGACGGCGCGCGCGTTTCCACCGTGACTGACAGGGTGTTGGACGGCGGGCTGATGTTGCCCGCCTGGTCAATGGCCACCAGATGGTAGGCATGTACCCCGTCCGGCACCTGTGCGTTCGTGTACTGCGTGTTCATCAGCGCATAGGGGCGCAGGTCTTCCAGGGCAACCCCCTCCGGGGCGTTGGCCAGGGCACCATCTCGGAACAGGACGTAGCCCAGCAGGTCCTCGTCCGACACCGCTTGCCACTGCACCGCGACGCTGTCCCCCTGTGCCGTGGCGGACAGCAGCACCGGAGCCGCAGGAGGTTGGTTGTCCACACGGATGCCAACGCGAGTCTCCGCCACGTTGCTTGCGGAATCCTCTGCCTCAAGCAGGAGCGTGTAGAGGGCCCCCTGCCTCAGAGTGCCAGCATCCAGTTCGAAGAGCGTGCCACCAGGGACCGGCAAGGGCGACCGCACCAGAACCACCCACGCAGAGGGCGAAGCTCCCTCCCCTATGCTCAAACGGTACTCCTTGAAGTCCACGGCGCTGAAGGCCGTTCCCACCACCTCCACCAGCCCACGCACGAGCGCATTGGGCGCGGGCGTGCGCAGCACAACAAGCGGCGGCGTGGAATCCACCTCCACCGATGCCGCTGGCGAGTCGTCACTCAAGTTGCCCGCCCCATCCACAGCGCGCACCACGTATTGCCAGGTGCCATCCGCCAGAGCGGCATCCAGGTACGCGGTGGCCGGCGCCGCCACTGTGGCAATGCGCACCAAGTCCGCGCCGAGCGGCGCCCTCCATACTTCGTGGGCGACAGCGTCGACGGCGAGGCTGGCCGTCCAGGTTAGCGACACATCGTTGGGGCGTTGCACGGTAGCTACCAGCGTCAGCGGCGCCTCAGGCGGCTGCGTATCCACGAAGAAGTCCACTTCGTCGGTGGACTCGTTGCCCGCCCGGTCCTTCACGGCAAGGCGAGCGCGGTATGCGCCGTCCACGGGCGGTGAAGCCAGCGTCGCGAGCAGCCCCTCGGTGACGGGCTGCGTGGAGGAAGCCACCTCCCGCCACGCCAGGGGCGAGGCCGCGGGCGAGAGGGACAGCCGCCACTCGGTGAGGTGGCCGTCCGAGGCAGTGCCGCGCACAGCCCTGTCCACGCCCAACGCAGCGCTCCTCGGAGAGGCTACGAGCGCAGTGGGAGGCGTGCTGTCGAGCGTCACCGAAATCCGACTCTCGCTCCGGTTGCCCGCAGCGTCCTCGGCCGAAAGCACCAGCTCCACTGGCCCGTCAGCTTCCTGGGCCACGGCCCAGGCGTAGAAATCTCCCTGAGCCGGGAGGCTCGCTCCCGTGAAGAGGACCTTTTCCTGAGCGCCGCGCACGACGCTCAGTTGTACGTTCGCGAGTCCCTCGTCCTCCGCGCTGCCTGCCACCCCTACCGGCCCGCTCACACCCGACAGAAATGCGTCGTTCAGCGGCGCCTTGAAGGCCACCACCGGGGGCGTCACATCCACGACGAAGGGCACGTCGAGGGTGCGCACGTTCCCCGCCCCGTCTACCGCCGTCACGCGCACGAGGTGGTCGCCTTCCTGCAAGCCATCCAACTGGGCCAACACCCCGTCGGGAGACGTTGTACCCGCGGCCACGAGGGTCGTGCCTCCACCTGGGGCAACATGCTCTAGCTTCCAATCCTCCAGGTGGAGGTCGGTAATGGCACCCTCCACCGCGACGCTGGCACGCCGGGCCGAGCCAGACACTGGCTGGGTGAGGGAAAGAGTGGGCCGCGTTGTGTCTAGCATCAGCGGCAGGCGGAGCGTCTCTCCCGAGTCCACCACGTCCACCCGCACGAAGTACGTCCCATCCGCGACGCCCGCGAGAGCCTCGGGCCCCAGCACTACTGTCGTCACCCCCTGGGAAGTGAGAGTCGGGGACTGGAGTGGCGCCACCACTGCCCCTTGCGCATCCACCAGTGCCAGCCCCACCGAGGCGGGCGCCGCCAACTCCACCACCACGGCAGCCTCGTCCAGCACACCGTCACCCGATGGTGCATTGGGAGAGATGAGCGCAGGAGTCACCGAAGCAGCGAGCAACATGCTCGTCGGCTGACGCACAAAGCGTCGGAAGTCCTGGCTTGTATGTCCGACGGCATCCTCCACCGTCAGCCGCAAGACATACTCCCCAACGGGCAACGTGCCCGTGGGAACCGTCCCCAAGACACCCGAGGCCGGGGGAGCCGTGCGAATAAGGACAGGCGTGAACTCGGCCGGCTCCACGCCCTCACCTACCGCCAGTTCGTAGCGAACGAAGCTCACATCCGAAGCCTCGCCAGTGACCACCAATGCGGCGCCCGCCACCGCGTCCTGCTCAGGCGTGTCCAGGCGTGCCACGGGCGGAGTGGTATCCACGCGCGCCATCACGGCGCGCTCCGCCTCTCCGCCACAGGCGTCCACGGCCTGGAGAACCAGGCGGTAATCTCCATCGTCGAGCTGCCCACCCTCAAGCAACTGGCCGTCCCACGTCAGCGAGGCCGCCCCCTCGCCGAAGGACGCCTCCGCCACGGTGCCCTGCCTCACGGTGCCCTTCCACGCGCTGACCAGTACCTGGGCCCCTTCCGTCACGGAAAATGACAGCGCAATCGTTTGGGCTGCAGTTGGCGAGAAGATGGCCGGCTGTATGGCGAGGGACGCCACTGCCACTGTACCCGCCAACTCAACGGGCACCGGCACCGCGCACCAGGACGAACCGCTCGCGTCCCGGGCGCTCACCAGCACCTCCACATCCGCGCCCATCTGTGTGACGTCCACACGTCCAAGCAACCCCTGGACGGAAGTCGCGGTCAGCGGGCTGAAATCCCTGCGCTCCTGCGGGACCCAATTACTTCCACCGGCGCGCGCAAGCAGGTCGATGGACTCAAGGTGGGCATCGGCGACCTGCCCCTCCACCTCGATGTAGTAGCGCAGGGTGCCGTTGGGCTCCCGCCGAGGTCTGCGGCACACACGCCCCCCACTCGAGGGGCTGGTGATAACCGCTACCGCCGGGGTCCTGTCCACGAACAGCGGCGCGGACTTCGCGGTGGCCACCTTCCCATCGCTCCATGTGGCAGTCGCCAGCGGCCAGTACACGCCTTCGGGCAGCGTGGCCGGATCCAATGTGTAGCGGGCATTGAACGACGAGCTTCCCGGCGTAAATCCGGAAATGGCTGGGTTGAAGAGTGACGCGCCTTCAGCTGAGTTCAAGGCTACGCTCAGCGAGGAGAAAGCCTGCCCCGTCGTGATTGAACCCGAGATTGACGCAGTGAAGCTGGGCTGGTGCACCGAGCACAGCGGCGCCTCGCCGTTACGCATGGGATTCGCGAGCGAGAACGCCGGCGGCGGAACGTGCAGGCGAGCTTCGTCCCAGCAACTCTGGACATCCTTCAAAGCGCCCAATTCGAGCGTCCCCCGTGTCGCCACAGGGCTGCCGTTAGCCAGGAAGCCCTGCGCATACAGGACGTACTCTCCTCCGTTCGGCAGTCGTGTCAGGTCCAGCGGAACGGTGGGGGACTGGCCACTGAACGCCCCCAGACGCGCCACAGGCAGCACCTCCGGGTTCGCCAGCATGGGCGCTTCCGGCAGCTTCGCCCTCGCGAAGACTTCCAGTGAGCGCAGCCCCCCCTCGCGGAAGGACTCCGTCGCCAGCACGCCCCCACCTTGACTCGTCAACTGAACCACACACAGGTCCAGTTCGCCGGATGCCATCAGCGGTTCGCCGTTGGCCCGTATGGCGGAGAAGCCTGTCCGGTAGACACAGCCCCTCAGAGAGGCTGTAGAGATGGCTTCTCTGAAGCTCCACCCCAAAGCGTTGCTCACCACGTTGGCCTTCACCGGGATGCGCAGTTGCTCGCCCGCCCCATCCAGGCGCTCCAGGGTCCAGAGCGCCCCCGGCAGAAGTCGGACATCCCCCGCCGCGCCTTCAAACTCGGCGACGAGCAGAGCCTTCTCCGCCCCTCGCGACTGAGCGCAAGCCAGCAGCTTGGACCGTCCCTCTTCAACCCCGAAGTAGACACGCCGGGTGAAGGTACGCCCATCAGCGTCCAGAGCCCGCACCTCGAACTCCGAAATGGCGCCGATGAGCTGCGTATCCCAGACCACCAGCGCGTCTCCCATATTGGAGACATTGGAGTGGTCCACTCGCCACTCCTGCTCTCCGGGGACACGGTAGGCAATGCTGAAGGAAGTGAAGGGCCGAGCGACCGAGTCCTCAAGGAGGAACACGTATTCTCCGGGACCGGAATAAGGGACTCGGCCCACACTCGTTGCGTTCTCCACCGGGACATGCCCCGGCATGCGAGGAAGCGCACGGCCGGGGAGCAACCAGTACTGGCCCGTGTCGAAGCTCCGAGCGACCTCCGTCACAAAAAGCTGCTCTTCGAATCCTTGCGGGTCGGTTACTGCCTCGTTGCCCGCAAGGTCCCGCGCGTGAAGGCGCACGAGGCGCCCTCCAAGCTCCGAGAGTGATGCCTCGCGGCTAGCGGCCCTCTCCGTGCCCGATACCCATGCATCGAAGATTGAAGGCGCGTCCAGACGCCCTGTCTCCAGCGTCCAGCCCACCAATGCCTCATCCTCGGCCTTCAGGGAGATACCTCCCTGCATCACCTGGACAAGCTCCCTGCCGGAAGGGCCTGGGACGGTCACCACGTACGCAGTGCTCGCAGCGATGTCGGAAAGGCTCAGCGTGAGCCGGGGCGCCGTCGTGTCGAGGGTGACGCCCAATTCGTTGCCCTCCACCAACAGGATGTACCGTCCGTCAGCAGCCACGACGCCATTGTCGTCCCGGCCGTCCCAGACGAGGCCGTAATCGCCAGCCGCGGTATGAGTTCGCGAGAGATGCCGCACCACGCGCCCGGCCTCATTGAGGACACGCAGTTCGATGCTGGCCGGCGCCGTCATGGTGTAATGGACGGACACCTCGTCGAGGACATTGTCGCCGTTGGGCGAGAAGTACTCCGGCTCGCGGGTGAGATTGGCAACCACGGGCCGATCGCTGTAGCCCACCGTTGTCCGGCGCGTCCGGACATTACCTGCCTTGTCCCGCACCAGCAGTTGTACTTCGTAGAGGCCGGGCCCAGGAGGTGTCCAGCTTCCGAGGCTTCCTCGTACCACCGGCGAGGCACCACGAAAGATGGCTACAAAAGGACTGGTCGCACGATACGGGCGCACGCCGATTTCCAGCGACTCGAAGTTGGCGTCGGCCGCCGTCCCGGTGAAGGAAATGGCCGATGCACCTGGCTTCCGCGTGGCCGCCAGCTTCGCGGTGAGGTTGTCGCGTGTCGAGAGGGCACGATAGGCCTCGGGGACATCCGCGCCGAAGGACATGAAACCGTGGATGAAGGTGCCACCAGGAGAGAAGCGGCCGCCATCCAATCCATCCTCAACGAAGAGCCGCGCCTGATTGAGCCCCGTCACCCCCCACGTCCACGCCGTCTCGTCGTCCGCCAGATAAGAGCGGAAAAGGATGCCACCACTCAGCGGGTTGACGTGGAGTGCGGCGAAGCTAGCGAGGAAGTCGATTGAGCCGGCACGCCCGCGGTAAAGTGGCCGTGTCGCCTTCGAATGGACGTCCACTGCATTAAGTGCAGGCGAGGCCGCCTCATAGATGTCCTGGCAGCCCTCATAGCAGTCCGTGCGCACATACCGCAGGGGGCCTGCCTCTACATAGGCAATCGCCTCTCCATCCGGCAACCAGGAGTGCCGCAGGTTGTCACTGGAGTAGATGCGGGTGTCCCGACCGTCCGGATAGCGCCCATCGGAAATGGTGAAGTCCGGCAGGAGCCGCTCCAAGCCCGTACCGTCCACGTTCACGCGGTAAAGCGCTCCCCGGCCCGTGACAAAGGCAATGGCACGTCCATCCGGCGACAAGCTCATCTCGACAACATCAACATCCTGTTTCGCCAGGACCCGGCGGCCCGTACCATCCGTCCGAATGGCCTCAAGCTGGGATATGTCACCCGCCTCGGCTCCAGACTGCCTGGATGCGAAGAACAGAACGGCACCGTCCGCGTCGAGCACCGGCTGAACCCTTCGATTAAGGTACGTGCTGGCACCCTGCCCCAGGGTATCCGTCACCAGACGGGTGAGCTGACCGTCCGAAAAGTCCAGACGGGTCAATGTATGAGCCCAGCTGCCACTGGGGGTACGCATCGCGCCGGCGAAAACCGCGAGACGCCCATCTCGACTGAGGGCGAGCTGGCCATCGAAACTACCATCCCAGTCATCTCGCGTCAGACGCCTCGGTTCAGCCCCACCCAGCGGCTGCAGGTAGATTCCGCGCTGCGCCGTTGACAAACTCCAACCGTTGAAAACGACGCCACTCTCGTCCGGCATCGACACGAAAGGGCCATCGTAGCGGTCCAGATTGACAAACGAATCCAGGTTCTCCAGTTCGCGGGACGAGGCAGCTGACTTCTCCAGGGGGAAGCGGTTGGTATCCACCACCACCGACAGCGTCCCCATCAGGACCTGCCCTCCAGCCGCCGCCGCACTTACCATCAGGCGATAGGTGCCGTCCGGAACCACCCGTCCACGCTCTGAACGCCCGTCCCAGACTAGCGTACCGGCCTGCGCGGATGCAGCATTGAGAGCCCGCACCTCCTGACCGTCTTCGTCCAGCACACGCACGGAGACCGGAGCCGCGTCGTTGAGCCGATACACCACCTCGGAGGAGTCCTTCACCCCATCCCCATTCGGGGAAATGTAGAGTTCACTGAGCGCAAGGGTGGCGTCCTGCACCACCACGGCTTTCTCGGCCCTGTTGTTGTCGGAGCGTCCCTCCAGCGTCGTTCCAGCACGGTTGACGTGGGCGACGAGGCGCACGCTACCCTTCACACCGACGGTATCCCAGGCGAAGGCAGCCTCGCGCCGCGCCCCCGCAGGAATGCCATCGAGTACGTGCTCGCCCAGGAGCACCTCCTCCAGCCCCGGGACGGCGAGCAACAATTGCACTGACACGGCCTCGGCGTCCTGCCCACCCGCATTGAGCACAGAGACTGAGACCGCCACGGTGCTGCCTTCCTGAGGGAAAGCCGGCTGAGGGAGAATGTCAGCGGCGGCAAGCACCAGGTCCGCGATAGGAATGGGCTGCAGCGCCAACAGCACCTGGTTGTCATCCTCATCAAACTCAGACACAGCGCCTTCCGCGTCCAGCACGAGAAAGAGGGCTCGAGGACTGTCGATTGGCACGGTGAAGGTAGCAGACACCTCCCGCATGGCACCTGCCGCGAGCGGCGCCTGAGCTCCGTGGAATACGCGCGTGCCTCCTTCGGCAGGGTTACCCAGGTACCAGTCCACGCTGAAGCCCGGAGTCTCCCCCAACCCACTGTTGCGCAGCGTGGCGCGCGCAGTGGCGCTCTTCGTCTCCAATGGGCGGCTGGGGGTGAGAGTGATTGCGTTGCCGACCACTTGCAGGTTGGCAAGCCCTGAAGCCGTAACATTGAAGTCGGCAGACTTCGTGTCATTGCTTGGATCCAGGTCGTCCGCATGAGTGACGCGCACCACCGCCCGCATCGCCCCAGAGACACCTGCGCGCCACACCACCTGTGCGGAGACCTGGCCGCCAGCGGGGACCTGAAGTGTCGCCCCCGCGAGGTTGGCCCTGGTGGCGCCACTTCCATCCTGAATTTCAATCACGGGCGTGACGCTGGCCGGCACCGTCCCAGAATTGGCAACTTGGTAGTGAATGACGGCATCTCGCCCTTGTTCCACGGAGGCATCCACCGTCACGCTTGCCACCGATAGGTCCACGCCTTGCACGCGCTCCAGCGGCGCGCTCTGGATGTTGTTGTCTTCTCGGCTCTCGACCTGTTCTTCCAGGGCATCTACAACCACCGAAATCGCGGAGTTCTGAGCGAGCGAGGAGACGGTGACATCCCACGACAGGGCCGCACGCGTGCGCGGCGCAAGCGCTCGGCGCGCCTGCGCCAGCACCTGCGTACCCAGCCGCACCTGCACTTCCACCTCTGAGGAGGCCGTCTGGCCGAGGTTACCCACCACCGCCGTCACGTTCACGACAGACGGTAGGCGTGTCAGCTTCGAGGGAGTCACCGTCACACTGCCCGCGTGGACGACGAGGTCTACACCTTCGGAGGGCTCACTCACGAAGAGGGGCTGAGATGCGCCGTTGTCAGCCTCCGAGGACTCATCCACCTCGTTGTTGGCATCGACACGCACGAACACGCGCGAGGAGCCGCGACTGGCCGAGGTGTCCAGCCGCAGCGTCACCTGGGCACGCTCGCCAGCGGCGATGGAAGCCACGCGCTGCCCTTCGCCAAGGGGTGTGCCCGTGGAGTCGAAAGCCCGCACCAGCACGTTGCTCGCGGTGGCATAGCCCGTGTTGAAGAAGCGCACGGTGGCCAGCACCGTCTCTCCTTCCACTGCAGTGGAGGTAGAGAGTTGGAGGTCCGAGTCGGCCAAGGAGAGATTGGGGGCTAGCGCAATGCGAAGCGCACGCAATGCAAGGGCTGTGTCGAGAGGCGAGCCGTCCCAACTCCCATCCGTGCGCTGTCTCGCGAGGAGCGCCGTCGCGGCCTGCTGCGCCTCTTCCACGCCTAGCTGTCGCCACGCTGAAAGAGCGAGGAGGGCCCATGCCGTCGCACGGGCGCTCTCTCGTTCCTCTGCGTAGAGTCCCCCCGGGCGACGTTGTGCGCGCAGATATGCCAGCGCCTTGCCCGCCGCAGAGGTGACCTCCGGGGTGCGCTGCACCGAAGCGAGGTGCTCCATGACGAGGGAGGTCAATTCGAAGCGGCTCGGGCCCCCTTCCATCAGAGGCCAGCCGCCGTCCTCGTTCTGCTGCCCGAGCAAGTAAGGTGTCAGTGGGTCAAGTCCCGTAGGCACTTCACCCGCAAGGCGTACCGCCCGACCAACCAGGATGGAATCCAGCGTGGAAGGCGCATAGCCGTGAACAAGCCCTGCGCCACCATGAAGTCCTCGCAGGGAAGCAAGACGCTCCGCGGTCTGCGCCGAGGCATCCCGCAATGCCAGCGCACGTCGCGCGAGACTGTCCGCGTCCAACAGGGAGAGGCCCGCCAGGTACGCGCCTCCCTGCGTCACTGCTTCGGGTGCACGCGGATCCGAATAAAAGAGCCGGAGTGCGTCCAGCACATGGTGGGTCTCACGAACTGCCGAGGCCCCCTGCCCCCAGGCGCCTGAAGGCAACTGCTGGGCGAACAAATAGTCCAGGCCGAGCTGAACCCCAGGACTCTCCGCCACCTGCCCCGGCGGCGACTCAACCAAGTCCGTCTCAAAGACACCACGGCCCTGAGTAAGGAAAAAGAATTGCTGTTCGAAACGCTTGCGGAGCGCGTCGACGAACTGCACCTGCGCCGCCGTGGCCAACCCGCCGGGCGGAGTCAGGATGATGAAGGCGGCGCGAAAGCTCTTTTGAGCCCGTGACATTGCCGGCTGGCGCTCACCTTCTGCCCGGATGATGTCAGCGACGGACAGAGTCTGGGCCGTCGCTGAAATCCGAGTACCCAAAGGCGGTGGCAGGTCCGTAGCTTGGTATGGCGATGAGGTCTCGGGCTGAAGCAACGTAAGCGGGCCGACCTCCAAGGGGGAGAGGAACCCCATGAGATACAGGTCCAGATTGGAGTAGCGCTTCTGGCTCGCGGTTGCAGCAAAGACGCCCGGCGATTCCTGCTCCCAATCGGAGCCGTAGAGCACCGAAGCATCCGAATCGAAGAAGAAGCTCCAATGTGCCCCGTTCTGCCCCAGCAGGTCGTCACTAAGGTGGGCCGTTCCTTCCCTTCGGTAACGGACGCGCCCGGTCCACTGGTGCGACACCTCGTGAGCCAGGAGAGCAGTCGCCGTATCTACGGTCGTTCCCTGCACGTTGGGGCTCAACGCGCGAAGGTCGATATACGCCTTCAGTCGCCCCGCGCTACCGAACTCCCCTGCGCGATTGAACTGAGCCCGACCAATACCATGTACGTCGTTGCGCACCGACGTGTGGAGTCCCGCGACGTCCGGCCCCAGGTCCACATCGAATGTGGGCAGCACGACAAGGAAGTCATAGGCATCGTCGTGAGTCAGGAAGAAGGCTTGCGCGACACGCACCCGCGGAGCAATGCCAGCCTCGATTCCATAGGAGGTGCCGTCGTGCTGGTACGCACTGACATGCTCGGAGCCGTACGTGCGCATGGGCAGCACGACCCACGCGCCAAGCAGCACCCTTAGTAAGCAGCCAATCATCCGGGCCCGACGCATCCGCCCCTCCTGCGAGACACAGACGCGTCTCATTTTTTGCACGTACCCACTGCCAACTTGGGCCCTGTATTTAGCATGCCGCCTCTACACGGAGCCCCACGCCTCGTCAAACTCATGGGAACGCAGCACTCCCTCTCTTCGAAGGCCCTGGGTCGCGCGCGCTTCCTAGAACCACGCCGCTGTAGATGCATACGCCCTGCCAAACTCGGAAATCCGAGACGGCGACGCCCCTCCACCAATCCCCCCTCCGGCTGCCCCTCGACGACACACACTCCAAGAGAACCAGAGCCGCAATTGGCTTGGGGCAGCACTCACGCATGCTTCCATCATCATTTCGTCACAAGCCCCAAGCTCTTCCGACGACGTCGGACGGTACTGCGCACCCCTGACATGTGGGCCATGCTGAGCGCAGCCCCGTCCGGAAGCGCAGACTGACCGTCCCAGAGTTGGATGCTCGGCCTCGTCCAAGATAGGCGCGGAGCGGACCTCAAACACCTCCCGTATCGGCGGACACACACCATCCGGCACCCCCACACCCTCCCCGCCAGCAGCCTGCGGCAGCAGGTGGCCGCGCTTCTGGGATTCCTCAACGGGCACGTCACACAAGACGCGGGGGCCCACGCAGCCTCTGCCGTCTCCGTTGCGGACACGGGCAACCTGCTGACGGCAAGCACCGTCGAAGCGGCCCTCGCTGAAGTCCTCGCAGCATTCAGCGGCGGGCACTTCCGCGGCAACGAGACGGCGGCAGGCCAGCACAAGGCCATCCTCCAGCCCGTCCTCGGCGCCGGCCGCGTCCTTCTCCTCGACGCCCAGGGGGCGGCGGCGCCGCCGCGCGGCTGCGTCTCTACGCCGACACCGACTCGGTGTGGTTCACCCTCAATGCTGCCTGGAATGGAAGTGCCTGGGCCCGAGACACCAGCGGGACGGCCTCCGGCGGCTTTCGCCTCTCACGCAACGAGGCGGAGTTCCTCCACGACGCCAACGCTGCCGTCACCTTCACCACCTGGACGCGCACCCTGCGGCTCCCCCTGAGTAGCACCTGTGCCTACCCAAAATTCAGTCGCTGCGTCATGAGTGCGTCAAAACGTGCGTCATGACGTGAGCGATGCGCATGACGAGCCGCTGGGGCCTCCCTTCCGTTTGATAGAGGTCGGAATTACGCCCGGCGCAGACGCCTCAACACCTCTCTGCCTGCATGTGGACACTCCCCGCCCTTCCTGCGAACGCAGGTAGGCTGGTGCAGCACGCGCGGGTCTACGAGGGTGTTGTTGGAGGGACCGAGACTCTACCCCGCGGCGCTCGTACCGGTGGTGGAGCCCGAAGACTTCCCGTAGCTCTATCACCTTGGCTCCGTGCTCCGGGCCCTGCACCCCACGCGTCTCGGGCGCATCTTTCCCGAGTGACAGGTGCGTCCTGATCGCATTGTAGTAGCGCTGGTACTCGCGCAGCAGGCGCCGAGCGTGGGCTTCGTTCAGGACGACGACATGGTCCAGCAGCTCCCTACGTATCGAGCCGATGACTCTCTCCGCATAGGGATTCTGCCACGGACACCGTGCTGCACTCGGCACCTCGCGAATCCCCAAATATTTAAGCGTGGCGCGAACGCCCTCCGAGTAGATCTTGTCCCTATCTCGGTGCAAGTATCTCGGAGCACTGGCCCAGGGAAAGGCCTCTCGCAACTGCGGCTTTGTCCATTCTTCCGTCGGGTGCGCTGTCACATTGAGGTGGAGGATTCGCCTGTCCCGGTGACTCACCACCACAAATCCCAACAGCACTCCAAACGTCGCAGTCGGAATGACAAAGAAGTCCATCCCTGCGGACTCCGCCAGATGCAAGCGCAAGAAGTTCCGCCATGTTGGTGATGGTTTCGGCGCTCCCCTTCTCGGCCTGGGCATGTAACGAGCGACCGTTGTCTGGCCTACCTCCATCCCCATCTTCAGCAACTCCCCGTGAATACACGAGGCCCCCCATGTCGGGTTGGCTTCGGCCATGCGCCGAATCGACGCCCTCAGCTCCAGGGTTGCCCGAGGACGTCCCACCCGACTTCTGGACTTCCAGCGCCAGAAGAGCCGAAAGCCCATCCGATGCCACTTCACCACCGTCGCCGGCCGCACCAAGCACAGTGGACGCCGCCATCCCTGCCAGAAGCGCTGGAGAAATACCCAGAAGAAGCGATCGCCCCGGGCAAGCCCCGGTGATGGGCGCTTCTCGCGAGAGACCGCGAGTTGCTGGCGAAGAGCCAAATTCTCCAGAGCCAGTTCCGAACGGCTCCGCAAGACCGAGCGCAACGTCTGAGCCAGCGCCTTGACGAAGGCCCTCATCCTGCCATTCTTGCCGGCCGTAGCCAGCACGCCAGAATTCTGCCGCCCCCCGTAACGGACCGCATGGCATCACAGAGGGAACCGCGCACACTCCCCCTCTTTCGCCCGGTCAAACCCAGTATTCTTCGGCCCCATCCGTAGGACTGTGCATGCAATGACGCGTTCGCCGACGCACGCTTCTCGCCGGCCTCGAATATCCGGTAGTCACAGCCAGGTCCTTCTTCCACAGCAGGCTGGAGAGGTGCTCGTTACACGTTGAAATCAATCTGCAGGACGGGTGTGTCCGCTTCGATGTCGCGCCGGAACCGCCCCCACCGGTCGAGCGTGCTCTCGTCGAGCACGGCCGGGTCGCGATACTGGTGGAACAGCGCGTAATTCATCGAGCGCTGGAGCGCGAGCAGGTCCGGCACGGCCGCGAGCCACTCGCGATCCATCCGTCGGAGCTCCCGATACCCTTCGAGGAACGGCCCCAGGAACGCAGCGGCCGCTTCGTCGCGCGCCTCTCGAGCCTCGCCTCGCGCGATGTAGAAGAGGAGTACCGCAATGTCCTTGACGAACCACGCGTACTCGCAGTTGTCGAAGTCGAACGCGGTGATCTTCCCTTCGGCGAAGCAGAAGTTGTGCATGTGGAGATCGGCGTGGATCAGCCCGTAGCTCTCCGGTGTTCGCGGTAGCCGGTTCAATCGCGCGATGATCGCCGCGGTGCGCTCGCGAACGAGCTTCTCCTCGGGAGGCGCGAACCGGTCGATGTCGACCACGTCGTACTCATGCCATTCCTGGCGCTTGAGCCTGGGGCTCGAAGGCGCGTAGGTCTGGGCGCGGTTGTGGAGCCGCGCGAACAGCCGGCCCAGGTCGCGGAACAGGGGGGGCTTCCAGTAGCGCTCCTTGAGCGGAGGCGCGTCGTCGAAGACGACGCCCGGCGCGCGCTCGAACGCGGTGGCGACGAAGTAGCTGCCGGGCTCGCGGTCTTCGATCCGCTCCACGAACTGCCCCGATTCGGAGAGGACCGGCGAGGCGATGGGAATGCGCGCGGCGGCCAGATAGCGAACGAACTCGACCTCACCCAGCGTGTAGTCGATCGTTCGCCGCGTACTGTGCGAGATGCGCAGAATCAGGCCCTCGCCGTCGTCGTTCTCCGCCTCGTAGACGAAGTTCTCGAAGGCCGTGAGCTCGGTGAGCTGCTCGGGCGACAGGCCATACCGGCGCGCAGCCTCATCGCGAATCGGTTCGTGGAAGCGGCGGACAAGCTCTGGATGCATCGAACCCTCTAGTCCTTCAACGTGAGGCTGCTCTCACCGTAGCCCAGCACGGTCGAGGCAGAGTCGCTGGTGACCGAGACGCCCAGGCCGCGCGCGAGGGTCTCCGCCAACGGGGGGCCATTGCGCGGCCGCGTGAACACAGCCAGGTCCGCGCCGGTCAGGGGGTGATCCGGGCGCTGGAGCCGCTGGTTCAGCATCGCTTGCTCGCGCTCGACGACGCGCAGGCACCGGCGCTCGAGGGCAAACGCGCTGGCAGCGACGCCAGCGAGCTCACCGCAGAGGGCTCCGCCACGGCCTTGTCTCCCGGCAGCCCATGCGCGAAGAGCTCGGCCAGTCGCCGCTGGCTCGTGGCCTGCTCGGCGGAATCCAGCTTCGCCAGTTCGTCCAGCGACGTGCCCTGTGGCGTGCCGGGGAACGCCTCGCCGATGCGCGCGAACAACCAGCGGCTGAGCTTGATCTCGCGCTGGTATGTCTCGGCGAGTGGGAAATCGTCCCGGAGCAACGGGTAATGCGCGACATCGATGGGCGCCTCCACGCACTCTTGCAGCGCGGTGCGCGGGAGGTGTCCGGCGAACGCCGCCCGGAGCCGTTCGTGGAGCAGCCCCTGGGTCGCGCCGAGGAAGCGGACCACCGATTCGACGCGCTGCCCGAGCAGGCCGTAATCGAGCGCGGCGTCGAGATCGCCGAGGCGCGCTGCGATGTCGGGCTGGGCCTCGATGGGTGCCGGGGCCGAGCCGGTCAACACCTGCATGTATTCGTTGATCAGCGCCGGCGGACCGGCGCACACGCCGTGCGGACCATGGAAGACCGCGTGACGCTCGGCATAGTCCACGATCGATTGCGCGGTGACGGGCTGCTCGGGGGCATCGCGCACCAGGTCGTTGGTGACCAGGCGAACTCCGTCGATCAGCCGGAACATGGCCGCGAGCCCGCTGTCGAGCTCTCCGTTCGGCACCGGCTGGGTGCCCCGCACCAGCACGTACCCGACCGACGCGAGCGTGCAGACGACCATCATGTGGAGCTCGCCCGCGGTGAGCACGCCCGGGGTCCGGGGCGGCATGCGCGCGAGGAAGGCCTTGCGGAACTGCTCGGTCAGCGAGAGCAGGTCCGGCCACTGACGCGCCATGCCCTTCATCGCGGTCACGTTCATCGGGCGTTCGCTCTGGTACCGGCTCCCCGCGTAGTGGCACTGCTTGCGCACGGTGGGGAGATCGAGGAACAAGGTGCGCGGTGCGACGTTGTTCTCGCCCACTTGCCGGCCATCACCGTCGAGCGCCGGATGCGCCACGCGGTAGACCGGCACGACCACCTCGAGGTTCGAGAGCTCGAACGCCCGTCCGAACGCCTGTTCGGTCAGCACGGGGCAACGGTTGTCGCGGGCGCTGAACGTGAGCGGCTCACGCCCGGCTGGCACCTCCCCCAACCGCTCAGGGAAGGACACCACGGCGCGGCCCGTGGGCGCATCCGAGACCCGCCTCAACACCCGCTGTTCGATCAATGTTTCGAGCAGGTCCCGGATCTTGTCCCAGGAATGGGGCGCGCCGTCCGACCACGCCATGGCGTCGGAGGCTTGAAATTGCTCGACCTGGAGCAGCTTCTCGCCCAGGGGCGCGATGTCCGGCTCGTCGAAGATGAGCTCCACCTCGCCATAGAAGAGGTGCAGGACCTGCTGGCCATTCCCCGCGTCGAGCCGGTCGTGCGTGAGCCGCCTTCGATTGGGAATGTAGAGCATCTCATCCGCTTGCAGCTGTGCCATGGCTTCTCACTCCCGCTTCAGTGTGACGTCGCGCGACCAGGTGCCGCCGAGCGAGCGATAGACCTCGACGCGATGGTTGAGCAGCAGCCGTTGCGCTTGCAGACTTGCGCGCTCGAGCCCGACCAGATTCGTCAGGGCGGTGAGCACCGTCAGATAGTCCGAATGCCCCTGCTCGAAGAGCCGCCTCGCCTCCTCCAGGAGCTGCTGCCCGAGCTGGACCTGCGCACGCAGGCTGCGCAGGCTCGTCGCCTCGTTCTCCTCCCGAACCACGGCATCCTGCACCCGTCCAATCGCGGTGTGCAGCGCGAGCTGGTATTGGATTTCGCGACGCTGGAGCTGGATCGGCAGTCGCATGTACTCGGTGACGCGCCTTCCATCGAACAGGGCCCAGGTCAGGTTCACCCCGACGACGGACTCGGCCAGGGCCGGCTCCGAGAGGCCGACCTTCAAAGCGCCCACGTTGCCCACCAGTTGAATCGTCGGAAGCCAGCTCGCCAGGTTCGCGTTGATGCGGTGCTCGACCTCGGCGACGCGCAGCTCCGCGAGCCGCATCTCGGGCGTGTTCACGTTCAGGTCGCCCGGCGTTCCGAGTTTCGGTGGGGGCGGGAGATCGGGAAGCTGTCGATCGAGTGGAATGACGTCGTCGGCGGGGGTTGGTACCCGGCCCAGCAGCGCCTTCAGCTCCGAATTCAAGAGCGCGTTCCGGGTGGCGATCAGCGGCACCTGCGATTCGAGGTTCACCAGCAACTGCTCCTGCTGCAGCACCACGAGCCGGGGCGTGAGGTGCTGCTCGAACCGCGCTCGAATCAGCCGGAGCAGTTCCCTGTTGTAGTCGATCTGCCGCAGCGTGAGGTCCCGGAGCGCGCGGGCCTCGAGGATGTCGAACCAGACCTGGGTGATCCGCACCGCGAGGTCCTGGATGCGGCCCTCGGTGAGCTGCCGCTGCTGCTCGGCGAAGTTCAATCCCGCGCGCCGCTGCGCACCGAGGGCTCCAAACAGGTCGACCTGGTAGGCCACGCCGAAACCGACGTTGGCGACGTCGTACTCGGCCCGGGTTGGCGGCGCGGGCGGAAGGTTGGCGTTGGCGACGACATGCCTCAGCCCCGCCGGGTTCAGGATGCCGACCTGGAGCGGGTACCACCAACCTTGCGGCACGTTGGGGTCGAGCTGGTTCTCGTAGATCAGCTCCCGCACTTCGCGCAGGACCAGGTTGTCGCCGAAGCACTCCTGGATGGCCGTGTCGAGCGCCGGATCGGCGAACGCCGTCCACCAGACTGCGTCCTGGGTGACGCGCTCGGCGGGCTTCGCGGGCACGCCCTCCTTCGGCGGCCGCGGGCTTGGAACCCCGCCCTCGGGTGCGCTGGACGGTTGGGTCGGCTCGGTGCGCAGTTCGCTGGCGGTCGAGTAGCTGCTCGGCGTCGGAGGCGGTTTGACGACGACGGGACGAATCAGCTCGCAACCGGAGCAGGTTATCGCGAGGAGGGCGAGCGTAAGTCGAAGTCTCATGGGTGGCTGACGACCACGAGGGCTTTCGCGTGGTTGAGGACGCAGCGCTGCGCGACCCGCATGGTCTCGGGATCGAGGGAGGCGAAGCTCTCGTCGAGGATGACCAGCTCGACCCCCTGCAGCAGCGTGCGCGCGATGTAGAGCCGGCTCTTCTCGCCGTGCGAGAGCTGCCAGCCGGTCTCGCCGATCATCTCCTCGAGGCCGGCGGGCATCTTGGCGACCAGTTCGTCCAGCCCCAGCTCCTTGCACAGCGCGGCGGCCTTGGTCCGCAGCTCGGGCGAGGTCGGCCACTCGCGCCCGAGCAGGAGATTGTACGCGAAGCTGCCGGACAGGACGTGGTTCTCGTGGAACTGCGGCGCGGCGGTGATGCGCTTGCGCCAGCCCGAGGAGCCGAACGTCGCGCGGTCCAACGCGTGCAGCAGCATCACACCGCCCTGCGGCGTCCTCAGGCCCGTCAACAGCGACACCAGCGTCGACTTGCCACCGCCCGATGGGCCCTCCAACAGGATGCGGTCGCCCTGCGCGATCTGGAACGAGCAGTTCTCGAGCACCGGCCGGGTGCGCGCGTCGTGCCGGAAGGTCACGCCCCGCGCCTCCATGAGGGTTCCGCTGGCGGCGTCGGTTTGCTTGCCTCCCTCCATTTCGAGAGGAACTTTCGATTCGAGCTCGGGGCGGCCCACCGCGAGCAACAAGTCGCGGATCTGCTCGAACGACACCGCCGCCTGGGAGACCTGCTGGAAGTAGACGGCGACCTCGTCGAAGGCTCGCAGCGCGAGCAAGATGCCGCCCACGGACACCGCCAGCGCGCTGGCATTGGCCGTACCGATGCTGAACGCCGGCAGCAAGGTCAGCAGGGCGAGCACCAACCAGCCGTCGCGCAAGAGCGCGGTCAGTTGCATGGTCCGGCGATCCATGACCTTCGAGATCTCGGAGTAGGAGCTCAAGCGGACGTCTTCGCCATCATGCCAGCGTTCGAGTGGAAGCTGCGCCAGCCGCGTTCGATGGCCGAGCATGCGCTCGAGCAGGTCGTGGGTGATCTCGACGCGCGCGCTCGACCACGCCCGCTGGACGCCGTAGTGGCGGCGCGCGAGGACGAACGCGACCACGACCCACAGGACGAGCACCATCGCCTGGGGCCACCCTCCGGCTCCGAGCACGAGGATGACGCCCGCCAGGATCAAGTCGACGAGCGACAACACCGCGAGCAGGGCGCCGCCGACCGCAAGCTGCTCGACGACCTCGGCCTCGGCGACGCGGCCGAAATGGCGGCCGATGCCGTCGAGCCGCACCTCGTCGGGGGTCAGCTTGAGGGTTCCCGCCAGGAGCTGCTGCTTCAGCAGCGTTCCGAGCCGGATCGAGAACACGCCCTGCCACCACACCTCGAGCATGCGGAGCGGAATCGCGCACGCGATCACCGCGATCCACCCCAGGAACCAGCCGGTCTCGAGGTGGGCCTGGAGCGCGGCGCGACCGAGCAACCAGAACGAGCCAGCCAGCACCAGCGAGAGGAGCGTGTGGCTCACGAGGATGCCGGCGACGAGCGACGGGATGTCACCGAGCAGCGTCCGCCGGCTCGCAGTGCGCCTGGGGCGCATGATCCAGCCGGTGCGCAGCTGCACCGGCCGAGCCGCTGCAACAGCATCTGTGAGCGGGCGTGCTCGCGCGCACGGGGCGACATCTCCACGCCACCGAGCAGCTGGTCCACCTCGGCGACGGTGGCTTCCTGCTCTTCGCGCAGGAGCGTGAGCGCGCTCTTCCTCTGGACCGAAACCACCGTGGCGTCGCGCGCGAGCAGGCGCAGCTTCCCGCGCCGCGTCCCCAGCAGCACCAGATAGGACGGAACGCCGTCTCGCCGGACCTGGAGGATGCAAGGCGCGGCGCGTTCGAGGACGTCGGGCAGCTCGTGGTAGAGCGGAGTGATCGGCTCGAGCTCCACGCCGAGTCGATCTCCGAGCGCGAACATCCAGACCCGGCTCGGCTCGACGGCCGCCGCGGGCGGGGCGATCTCGCCCGCGGCCCTGCCATAGCCTTGCCTCTGCGCCAGCTGCTCCAGCGCGTCGGGCAGTCGCTCTACCGGCCACAACAGGTCGGAGTCCGAGCGCGTCATCCCACCAGCTCCAACTCGCCTGCGGCGCGCTCCGCGACTGGCTTCTCCACCGGCTTCGGCGCCGGCCTCTCCACCAGTTGGCCGTCCGAAAGCCACCAATGGCGCCAGCGCCCATTGCCCCAGAGCAGTGTGCGATTCTCCTGGTCGGCGCGAAGGAGCACTGCGTACCGCGACTCTTTGTTCGCGAGCAGCTCCTTCGGCGGCCCGTTCTCGAGGATCCGACCGTTCTCGATCACGAGCACGCGATCGAACTCCTGGGTGTGCTCGACGTCGTGGGTGACACAGAGGAGCGTGATGTCTGCCCAGAGCCGCCGGGACTCGGCGAGGAGCCGCGCGCGCCGGTCGCGATCGAGACCGCGAAAGGGCTCGTCGAGGATGGCCAGGCGCACGCCGGAGCGAAGCATCGCGCGCGCCAGGCGCACGCGCTGCCCCTGGCCGCCCGAGACCAGCCCTCCGCCTTCGCCCAACGACGTCTGCAGCCCGTCTGGAAGCGCCTCGAGGATGTCGAGCATCTCGGCGCCCTTGAGCGCCCCCGACAGTGACCAGCCGTGCGCGCCGTCGTTGCCATACCGGAGGTTGTCGATGAGGCTCTGGTTCCAGAGACTGATCGCCGGATCCACCCAGGCCGTGGTGCGCCGCAGCCGCTCGACAGCGGCCTGATCGAGCACCTGCCCGTCGACCTTGATCTCGCCGCGCGCCGGCCGGAGCCAGCCGAGCAAAAGGCCGACCAGCGTCGACTTGCCTGCTCCGGAGACACCGACCACGGCCACGTGCTCGCCAGGGGCGATGTTCAAGGAGACCTTGTCGAGGATGGTGTGACCGCCACCCTTCACGCGGACCTTCTCCATCACGATTGAAACGCCGCTCGCGGCGTCCGCGGACGCGACAGGCTCCTGCACTGGCGCCTCGGGCCGGTCCGGCGGATCCTTGATGTCGCCGATGACGTCGAGGAGCCGGCGAACCCGGTTCATCGCATTCGGGAACGCGCGGCTCAGCAGCATCAGCCGCTGGCCGAGGATGGGCAACCGCAGCGCCCAATAGACGACCAACAACACCAGCGAAGCCCGATCGGTGCCCGCGAGGTACGAATAGACGAGCAGCATGACGAGGCCGTAGCTCACCAGCATCAGCCCGCCTTCGAACCCGACCGACAGCGTCTGGAGCCAATAGCGCGCCTTGGTCCAGCTGACGAGCAAGGTCTCCTGCGCGCGGCGCAGCGACCGCTCGGCGCCGTGGATCCGGATCGGCGTGAGCCCGACGAGCGCGTTCAGGGTGAATCCGCTGAGCGCGCCTGCGTGCATCTGCACGCGCAGGTCGGGCTCGAAGAGCAGCTTCTGCGCGACCAGGGGCACGAGCAGCGTGACCGCCGCGAGCGCGAGCACGATGTGCCATGCGTGCGGCGCGGCCCAGATGAGCGCGGCGGTGATGCTCGCGACTTCGAGCGATAGGATCAAGGCCTGCGCGAGCAGGAGCGGCAGCGACCGCATCGCCTGGATGTTGTGCGTGCGAGACGCCATGTCGGAGGCGAGCCGGCTCTGGAAATAGCGGTCCTCCATCTCGGGAAGCTTCTCGAAATACGCCTTCCGCAGCCGCACCTCGAGCCGGCGGCCGATGCCGAGCAATCCCAATGAAATGGGGATTTGGATGAGCATGAAGCAGAGCGCGACGCCCGCGAGGACGGCCATGCCCGTCGCACGCTGCGCGAACGTGCCGAGGTCGCGCCCCAGGTCGAGCACGCCACGGAGCATCAGCGCTTGCAGGATCCGCCCGAAGGTGGCGAACACCAGTCCCACCGCAATCAGGCCCGGAACGACCCACGAATCTTCGCCTCGCAGGCGGAGCAGCGTTCGCGCCGGGCTCACCTGCTTGGCGACGAGCTCCGTCGCCAGGTCGCTCGCGAGCACGGCTTTCGGCGCGTCTTCGCCTGCGCGCGAAGCCTCGCGCCAACCGCGAACCCGCATCAGCACCGCGCCGGTCATCGACAGCTCGCCCTCCGCCTCGGGGTTGGGGCGAACGGACCAATAGGCAGCGGGGATGGGCACGTCGCCGGAATCGTCCTTCGCCATCATGGATTGCAGCAGACCCGCCGCCGTCCGGCCTCGCCGGACGGCGCCCGCGCGGATCATCGCTTCGGACGCCCGGCACGCGGCGTCGAGCCGGCGATCGACAGATACCCGGGGTCCTCGAGCGCCCGGGCAACCAACGCCCGCGCCTGCGTCGCACCCAGGTTCAGCAGGCGGCGCTCGAACGTCGCGACCGCCTCCTCGGACCCGGCCCATTCGCGCCAGCCGGTCGCCGGAACGGACGTGGTGTGCTGGTACAGGTGGCTCAGCAGCGTCGAAATCCGGGTC
Organism: Myxococcus sp. MxC21-1; assembly: GCF_032612255.1. NCBI lineage: Bacteria > Pseudomonadati > Myxococcota > Myxococcia > Myxococcales > Myxococcaceae > Myxococcus > Myxococcus sp. MxC21-1. Next base: position 2,093,824 of record NZ_CP123278.1, on the reverse strand, counting down.
CAGTGACGGCCCGCCGCCGGGTCCATGACCTGGATGAACGGGCCGACGCGATTCCACAGCACCACGAAGTGCGGCCGTCCTCCCGCGCTGAGCGTGACGATGATGGCGGGAAGCGCCTTGGCTTCGGGGACCATCACGTGATCGAGCGGAAGCATCACCTCCTCGGCGTCGAGCCCGAGCTGGTTCGCGACTTCATCCAAGGTGACGATCGAGGTGCCATCAACGTCCGTCTGACACACTTCGCGAAGGACGCGATAGTTGAGCTCGACACCCATCCCCGCGAACAGGCTCTTGAGTGAAGCGGGGCCGCAATCCGTCGCCGAGATCTGGATCACCTCGGGAATGATCGAGCGCCGGCGCCTGGGAGGAGTCATGGTCAGCGGGCCTCGGCTTCGGGCCGGAACACGGTCACGGGCCGTTCTTCAGGCTGTGGATTCCATTCGCCGACCGCCCGCATCAGCAGCGCGACAGGCGACGCCCGCGCGACCTCGACCTCCACCGCCAGGGTCATGCCGTGACGCAGCTGGATGCGCGGATCGTCCGGCGGTGCGAACTTGAGCTCGACGCGCACCGTACCGGGGATGGCCTCGGGCGTGGCGGTCTGGCCGGGTTCGGTCCCGACGGCCGTCACCCTGGCGGGGACTGTCCCATAGATGGTCATCGGGTAGCCGTCGAGCTTGAGGCGCGCCGTTTGACCGGGATGGATCAATCCGACGACCTCCTTCGGGAAACGGGCGCGCACCCGCACCTCGGCATTGCTCGCGACGATGGTGCCAACCCGCTGCCCGTCCGCGATGAACGCTCCCGCGCCGAGCTCCGCCACGTCGACCAGGTGGCCCGTGGCCGGCGCCCGATACAGCTTCCGCTCGATCTGGTACTCGAGGCGGTCGATGGTGCCCTGGAGTTCCCGGATCCGCCCCTCGGCGCCCAGCGCCTCGCGCTCGAGTTCCAGCAGCTGCGCGGCGAGGGCTTGACGGCGCACGTTCTGCTCGCGCCGCAGTCGGATGAGCGCCGGCCCTGCGCCGTCTGCGCGAAGCGGAGCGCGTCGACATCGGTCGAGCGCTCGAGCTTCTCCATCTCCGAGACCGCGCCCGTCGGGCTATTGAGGGCCAGCTGCTCGCGTTCCACCGCGAGCCGGTGCCTGGGCGCGAGCTCCTGCTCCCTCCCCAGCGCCTCCTTGACTGCGACCTCGTCCACCCGTGCCGTCAAAGCCGCCTCTTCGTGCTTGTTGGTGATCTGCTGGCGGATGATGGCGAGCTCCTTCTCGGTCGCGGCGAGCGTCGCCTTGCTCCGCTCGAGTTCGAGGCGCTCGGCCCGTGCGTCGAACTCGATGAGAAGGTCGCCTTCCTTGACCTCCTGGTCGAGTTTGAGCAGCGAGAGCACGACCCTGCCCGCGCTGGGCGGCTCGATGCGATGGACGGCGTTGTGTGGCTCGATCCGGGCCTGTGAGCTGGCCTTGACGAGCGGGACCTTGGCGAACAGCGACCATGCGATGAGCCCGCCGGCACACAACACCATCAGAGCGACGAACACGAGGCGCGTGTCCGACTCGTAGCTCAGGGAACGAAGGGTCCGCTCGAAGGGATATGCCATGGTCCGCCAACCAAAGTCGCCTTAATGGTCTTGCCATGTCAACACCTCGGCCACTGCTTTGTGATTCACGCTCCCATTGCCTGAATACGAGCACCTCGATGCGACGCGGGACTTCGTCCGCATCGCCGCAATGCGCCACACATTGATTTCTGGCTCGATTTGACATCCAACTTCAAGTTCACTTAGCGTTTAACTCGAAAGGAGGCACGACATGAAGATCAAGATCCACGTTCGCGGCGGCCCGAAGGCGCGTTAGTAGTCAGGCGTTTTGATGCCAGCTGTTAAGGCTGGTCGTTCCTCGTTTTCGATCACCAGAGGAGGGCTGATGAAAATTTTCCATCAGCCCTCCTCTTATTTCTGGTTCTGGCAACGTCTTGATCTTGCAGGTGCTCGTTCCTGCCAGGTTGCTCCAGAACCTCTCATGCGCTTGAATCGAATATGCGCTGCATGCGGGCGCCCCCCTCCCCTCCCGCGAAGGTAGGCAGGATGGCGCGGCAGCGACATGTCTCTGAGGCCGTTGCTGGAGGGGCCGAGATTCTATGCCGCTCGGCGCTCGTACCGGTGGTGGAGCCCGAAGACTTCCCGCAGCTCTATCACCTTGGCTCCGCGCTCCGGGCCCTGCACCTCACGCCGCTCGGGCGTATCCTTGCCGAGCGACAGGTGCGTCCGGCTCGCGTTGTACAAGTGGTCTCAGAATTGGGCGAGCAGGCAAGGGGGCGATGCTCAGGCCGCTGATCGACATGGAGGGGATGGCCATGTTCGAAGCTGACCGGTGGACCTGACTGATGAACAGTGGAGCCTGATTGAGCCGCTACTCCCCGCGAGGAAGCTGAAGCGGGAGGACCGGCCTGGGCGAACGCCCACGCCCTCACGGGCGCTGTGGGCCGGCATCCTGTGGATTCTGCGCACCGGGGCCCAATGGAGCGAGCTGCCGCGGGAGAAGTATCCGCCCTACAAGACGGTCCACCGCTGGTTTCAGGGCTGGGTAAGGGACGGTACCTTCCGCGCCGTCCTGCGAGCCTTGGCCCTGGACCTCAAAGAGCGCGGAGGATTCGACCTGGAGGAAGGCTTCGTCGACGCGTACTTCGCCTCGGCGAAAAAGGGGGCCCTGCGTCGGGAAAACGAAGCGGGGCAAAGGGACGAAGGTCATGGCAGCTGCAGACGGCGCTGGTCTTCCTCTCGCCATTGGCGCGGCAAGCGCTTCTCCCCACGAAACCAAGCTCCTCGAAGCTACGCTCGACGAGAGCCTCATCGACGAGCTTCCCGAGCGGCTCATCGGCGACAAGGCCTATGACGCTGATAAACTCGACGAGCGACTGTGGCACCAGCGGGGAGTGAAGCTGATTGCCCCGCACCGTCGAGGGCGCAAGACGAAGACTCAGGATGAACGTGAGCTGCGTCGATACCGCCGCCGCTGGAAGGTAGAGCGGCTTTTCGCCTGGCTTCAGAACTTCCGTCGTCTCGTCACCCGCTACGAGGTGAAGGTGGAGAACTTCCTCGGCTTCCTCCACCTCGGCTGCATCCTCATCCTCTTGAGGCAATTCTGAGATCACCTCTAGTAGCGCTGGTACTCGCGAAGCATGCGCCGAGCGTGGGCTTCGTTCAGGACGACGACATGGTCCAGCGACTTCAGTCGATTGGGTGACGGACATCACGTACGTGCCCACACGCGAGGGCTGAATGTACCTGGCTGCCGCGCAGGACCTCTTCAGTCGGCGCGTCATCGGCTGGGCCATGCCCCCTGCATCGACCGACACCTGGTGTTCTCGGCCCTCGACATGGCGCTGAAAGGTCACGATCCCCCTGTTGTCCCTACCCAAACTTCGGCCTCTGCGTCATGGGTGCGTCGAGGCACGTTTGGAAGCGCGTCAATGCAAGAGAGCGAGGGCAGATCAAGCGAGTCACCAACCGGTGTGGCAAATCGCTCGATGCGCCACACCGGTAGTCCTCCTCGTCTGAATTCCATGTCCCCGATTTCGCGCCGCAGTCCTTTGTCTCTTCCGGAGACGAAACGCCATGCCGGCCACCACGACACCGCCCCCACCGCTGTGCCTACCCAAAATTCGGTCGCTGCGTCATGAGGGTATCAAGACCACTTGCGGCAGTGCGTCAAGGCGAGTGAGCGAGGCGCACACAACGACGTGCAATGAAAACAGGCGCGGCTCGCAAGGATGCCTGAAGTGGCCATTCGGCAAGAGGGCGCATGCCAGGAACTGCGCTTGGCGCTCAGAATTCGTACCGGCCCGCCAGACGCACCTGTCGGGGCAGTGCATACGCGGGTTGCACGGCCACGTCGCGGCCCCAGGCAAGCGTGGACTGGGGCTGGACGTCGAGGCCGTTGAAGATGTCGAGGTGAAAGTGAACGCGCTGCCGCGCACTCACGCGATAGTTCACGCCCACCTGGACGTCCAGGGTGTGCATCCATGGCTCGCCCGGGCGTCTCGAGGATGAGACGTGAGCCCGCACAGGGTCAGGCCACTGTGAGCAGGTGGGGACGAACGGCTCGGCCTCTGGTCACTGGCAGCGGATGGGGCCTTGCTATGCTTGCAAGAACCTCACGACTTCTGGTCTCGACTCACCCTCTTCGCACCGGGGGCTGCTCGGCGGCGATGGGCTTCGGTGGACATGTCCACGAGTGGCCCCGTTTCGCGTGTGAGCGCGAGCAGCAGCGCTCGTTCTTCGTCGAGCTCGCGCTGACCGAGTTGTCGCTGAAAGAGCGAGGCCATCGTCGCGCCGTCGCAAGCTCGAGAGATAAGCACGACACGTTGAGCGTCGAGGCCATCGTGCGCAAGGCGCTGGCTCCAGCGCTCGCCCGCTTCGCGGATTCGGCGCACCACCTCCGGGACTGTGCCGAGAATGCCCACGAGCGTGGCGCGCTCGTGCGCGAGCGTACCGTCGGAGAGATCCTCGAAAATCGAGCGGATCCACGCGCGCGCAAAACTGCCGGGAGCCGTGTCCGCCGGGTCCAGCGCCCGGGCAACCGCAGCGTCGACTTCCTCCACCAGGTGCTCGACGAGGCCGAGCAGGAGCGCCTCACGGGTGGAGAAGTGGTGCAGCAGTCCGCCCTTGGAGACACCCGCCTCGCGCGCAACGAGGTCCAAGCTCACACCTGCGCCGCGCTCGGAGATGACACGCGCTGCGGTACTCAGGAGCATGCGCCGGGTACGGGCCGCATCGCGTTGTGGTCCAGGCATGCGACTTTCTACCCTCTGAGAGCAACCTACCGTCCAGCCGGTTGATAGCCCACCGTAAGAGACGTTGCTAACGAACCGTCTAGACGGTACGTTATACCATGGAAATTCGCGGTGCCCATGAAGTACCGCCCAAGGAGTGGGATGGGCCACGCCCCTCCCTGCCTGACACGGAGCGGCGAACGCCCTCCGAACCGAGGAGCGCGACAATGGGTTGGTTCTATCTCGTCCTTGCGGGACTGCTTGAGATTGGCTGGCCGTTCGGCCTGAAGGTGGCGCAGCATCCCGAAACCCGTTGGAGCGGGGTTGCCATCGCCGTCGCGTTCATGGGCTTCAGCGGTTTCATGCTCTGGCTCGCGCAGCGCCACATTCCCATCGGGACGGCGTACGCCGTTTGGACTGGCATCGGTGCCGCCGGAACGTTCCTGATCGGGGTGCTGTATTTTGGGGACCCTACGTCCTTCGCCCGGTATCTCGGCATCGCGCTGATCGTCGCAGGGGTCGCGACGCTCAAGCTGGCGCACTAAGATCGGCCCCCGATTGAAGGGGCCCCCTGCCCTCTCCTCCGCTGGGCCACCTGAGGACCTCTCGGGCGCGACGCAGGTCCAACTCGCGCTCCAGTGGAGTGAGCGCCCTGGCGCGGGCCTCACCTGTTGGAGCAACCTGCGAAATGGGTTGATGAGGCGCTCGCGCGCAATCCGGACCTGGAGGCGCGGCTGCTGCCGCTGGCGGCGGTGCGCGCATCCAGGGCCACGCCGTCATCATGACGTCCACGACTTCGGCGCCGACCGAGCCGCCGTTCGTGCGGAGAGAATGCGTCTGGAGGCCCTCACCTCGCGGCCCTGGAGCCGCGTTTTCGCCGCCGTGGGCCGTGAGAAAGGGCCCCCAATGGGGACAGCCACGGCATGCCGTCTGCAATCTCGCAAGGCATGAAGCTGAACCGAATGAATGCCCCACGCCGCGCGCCCCTTTCGCCAGGCCCACGAACGCTCCCGATGTCCAGACGTCGCGGTGGACTCGCCCTGGCGCTCTGTCTGGAACTCGGGAGCACTGCGGCCCTGGCGGGCTCTGACGAGCCCCCCGTCGCGAAGGGCACGGTCCTCGTCGAGGGCCCCATCGACACCGTGAACGGGTCAAGTACGGTGAAGCGAATCAACTGCCAAGGCCCCTTCTGTGTGTGGCTCGTGGTCGACGAGCTCGGGCCATGTTTCTACGGGGTCTGCACGAACAAGTTCATGGTGCTGTCGGACCTCAAGGGGAAGTTCGTGGGGGCGTCGCGTTCGCTCGACTCCTGGTCAACGAGCACCCCGAGACTCATCGACGCGGAGCATGTCGAGCTCGTCACCCGGAGCAACCACGAGCACTTCACTGTCGTCGACAATGGCCTGGATTCGACCCACGTGTCTCGGACTCTCCTGAAGGTGTCTCGGGATGGCACGCGTTTCAGCGAGGCTCCCAGCCAGACGCCGCAGTGGACGAAGCCTGGTGTTCAGCGCGTGGCCCCGTCCTCCGCCCCGAAGCCCCCCGAGCCACAAGTCGTGAGTGACGAACTCCTCGCTCGGGCCCGTGCCCTGTGTCCCACGGGCGTGACCTTCAAGCCGGTGGACTACGCCTGTGGGGACGGAACGTGCATTCTCCTGCTCACGGGGTCCGAGTCTGAGCCCGACGCCGGGCACGAGGAGCCCACCGCGAAGCCGGCGTCCGAAATCGAGGGTCCGTTCTGTGGCGTCATGGTGAAGGGAGAGGACGTCCAGTTGGCCTCTCTCGCCGAAGACGCGACCTCGGTCAGGTTGACGCCCAGGAGTTATGTGTTCTCTGGGCCCGTGGGCATGCGCGGCTCGACGGAAGAAATGGAATGGCTCTCCCGGACTCGGCCGGGATACATGTCCTTCACCGACACCGTGGGCGTGGTCGTCAATGGGAGCAATCCCTATCCCGTGAGGTTCGCGGAGTCCGCCGACGCCGCGCTCGCCCTGGCTCCCACGGTCCAGGCTTTCACCCTCGCCCACGTCACCTGGGGACTTGCTGACTGGACGGGCTCAACCGACCTGGCGTTCGCGTGGCGACTGGCCCGGGCGGGAGAGGCGTTCGCCCTCTTCGCCGAGGTGCACGATGACAAGGTGTTTCCCCTCGGGAAAGGCACAGGCCTGCATTCGGACCACCTGGAGCTCACCGTGCCGCGGTATCCCGGCGCTACCTTCAAGGTGAGCGTCCTGCTCGCGGCGGGAGGAAGAATCGAGGCGCGTGACTGGACGGGAGAGGCGAACACGGTGATTCCTTCCATCCAGGGCACCTGGCGCAAGCGTCCGCGTGGCTACGAGGTGACGCTCACCATTCCTGTGGCGAACCTCGGCATGGAGGAATCATTCGTGCCCTCCAACTTCTCGCTCGCGGTCTCGGACTCGGATGCACGCGGCAAGCAGGAGACGTTGATGGGGCACGACGGGGCGCTGCGCTTCTGGACCGAGTACCCGCCGAGCATCACCGAGTACCGCGGCAGCGCCCCCTGGAACTGACGCGAGTTTCCTTCTTCGACGGTGGACTGGGACGAGTCCCGACAGTGGGTTTCGCGATCCCTGGCGTCGCGCTGAGCCCTGGCACCAGTCGAGGATGACGCCAGGTGTGTCTACCCAAAATCATGGCCGATACCGCTCCGCCTCCTTGAAGAACTACGCGAGCGAGGAGTCCAGCAGCGACTGGCGGGACTGCATGTACCGGCGAGCACGGAGGAATGGCAGCCAGACGCGCTTGTTAACACGCACCTGGGACTCTTCCATCCTCACCCGCAGCACCTACCCCCGCCTGCATTGGGGTCTCAGCACTCTGGGGGCCCATTCGAAGTACCGTGCATGAAATGACGCGTTCGCTGATGCGCGCGTGGCACGGCCCCCAATTTCCGGTAGCCACGAGAAGCTGGTTCCTATCGCGACGGGGCACGGCTAAGGCTTACCCAGAACACGCACACGTCTGGATTGGCGTGGACGCGGAAGCATCTGGCGCCTGCGAGGAAGCCCCACGCCGGGTGGAAGTGTAGACACGCTGCGACTGTCCTGGACCGCTGGCCCGTGTCTGCTCACGGCGCCAGGGATACTCCGTTCCACTTGAGGTTCTCCATGCGTTCATTGCGCCGTCTCACGGCCCTGCTGCTCCTGCCGCTCGCCTTTGGCTGTGGTCAGGAAGGTCTCCCCGAAAACGAAGCCGATTCGCTCTCCGCGCGAGCTGACCCGTTCACCACCAGCCGGGGGACGGTCCAGAATGCGTGCGGCAACGCGGACACCACTCCGCAGATCTTCAGCAATACGCTGATGAGCCCTGCGGCCCTCAATATCGGCGGCGGCGCACCCGCGAATTGGAATCCCGAGAGTGGCCGCCTGAGCCGCGGTGGCATCGAATACGTCTCCGCCAATGGCCTCCGCTTCGAGCTCGTTACCGACAAGTGCACGTACATCAGAGAGGTCAAAGTCGGCTCGCGCGTCGTGACACCGACGTATACCAATGGCTATTGGTATTCCGCCCAGGACTCCTCGTACCAACCCGCGGACCCCAGCCGTTACGGCTACAACTTGTGGATATTCTTCCCCTATCTGGGAGATGGCTCCACGAACCAGGTCACCATCACCGTTGGGCGCACCTTCGGCAGCGGCACCGCGACGTACAGCTTCCCGATGGTGCAAGTCGATAGCGTCGAGGCGAGCTCCGTCCCCGCCCCCATCGGTTTCTCTCGTGCCGAGCTATGGAACATGTTCGGCAAGGCGCTCTACACGAAGTTCAATGGCGCTACGAATTCGACCGTCATCAGGTCGTCGGACGGCTCCACGCGCCGCATTTACGGCTACGACCCGAATAGCCTCCAGCTCTCCGTCACCTCGAATGGCGTGGGCTTCTCGTTCAAATTCAAGACGGACCTCGACAATTGGTGCGACCCGACGATTCGCGCCTATGGCACCTTCAAGCTGAATGCGAACTCCTCCGGCATTTCGGTGCAATGGGTGAATGCGCCCCAGGCAAGCCTCGAATGGCCGCTCCGGTGTGTGGCGGTTCAGGTCGTTCCCATTCTCGGCCTCGTTCCTACCCTCATCTACGACATCATCGAGAGCGAGGCGGCGAACAGCATGACTTCCACCATCGAAAGTTCCATCATCGATTCGCTGCCGGAGACGACAAACGTGCAGCTGTTCCTCGATGGCTCGACGACGCGCAGCAACGAACTGCTCGTCAATCTCAAGCTGCCGGCGCCCTCCATCAAGCTCAACGTCCCGTACGACGCGTTCGACATGAACCGAAGCGCGACGCTCTTCCCCTCGGGCGAAAACCTGACGCTGCTCGCGAGCGGCTTGGGCGTGAATGACTACGTCGCCGGTGTGTCGCCCCAGACGACGCTCTACTCGGGCCCCAATGGCGTTCCGCGCTACGGCTCCACCACGTGGCCGAATGCACAGACGTTGAGCCGTGCGACCAACCCCGTTTGGAATGGCCTGCCCATCGCCCGCTTGCTGGCGCGCATGTCGCCGACGATCCTCTCCACGTCGACGTACCAGTACACGCCGGGCTGTACGTTCAAGGCGAACAACATGCTCGGCCGAGCGTCCGTGCGCTTCGGTGTGAATGACACGGTCACGGATGCGCAGCGCCTTCGCGGCATCTTCGGCGCCGCCCCAGGCTACTCGCTGCGGGTCGTCTTCCTGAACGACTTCAGCACCTCGATCGCGGATAACGCTTCCCGGTGCGGTGTCACAACGTACGGCCCCATCTACGGCTCGGATTTGCCCGTCCTGGCGAATCCGTAGTTTCCCTGTTGGATGGGCGTGCCTGCGCGCGTGACGGCAGGTATTGCCGTGTACCTTTGTTGATGGTCGTGTGAGACGCATAAGAGGGATGGGTGCCCTGTTGAGGCTGAGGGCACCCTTCATCTAGGGGCTGTCCCTGATTTCGTGTTCGCCAATCGACCTCGCGGGCCGGTTATCCGGCCCATCGAGCTGGGTCCCCATCGGAGCTGCTGGCTGGCGCCAAGTCTGATCAACGCGGGCTGTGCGCCGACATGAATTGAGCGATGCCGAGAGGGGCCGCATCGAGCCCCTGCCGAGGACGCCGCTTTCATCGCGGATACCGGCCATGACGCCGACCGCATCCGCGCCAACGTTCGGAACCTCAGGATGAAGCCTGTCATCCACTCGAACCCGAGCCGTAAGCGAGCGTTGCCGTTAGACCGCCCCCTGTACCGGCTGCGCTACCGGGTGGAGTGCTTCTTCCACGACCTCAAGCATTTTCGGGCCGTCGCCACCCTCCATGACAAGACGGCGACGAGCTACCTCGCCGTCCTGCATGTCGCATCCATGCTTCTTTGGCTGCGCTCATCAGGGACAGCCCCTAGTCTTTCTCCTCCTGCAGCTCGTTGAGGAACGCGACGATGGCGTCCACCTGCGCATCGCCGAGCATCTCATCGGTGAAGGCAGGCATGGCGCCCACCCCATGACGTATCTGCGTACGCATGGCCACCGACGGCAGGGGCTTGTTGTTGATGGCCGGCCCCAACCCGGCCGCGCCGCCGGGGTGACACTGGTTGCAGTGGCGCATGAAGAGGACTCGGCCCTCCTGCTCCTGCTCGGTGAACTGCCGGGGCGCGCCGAAGGGCGGGCCCCGGCGCGCGGGGCCACAGGCCAGGGTGGTGAAGGCGAGCACGGCGAGCAGGGTTGTCCTCATGGCTTCGCCTCCGGGGTCGCGCGAGTCACGCGCCACAGCACGCCCGTCTGCTGGAAGGGACGGAAGTCTCCCTTGCCCTTCACCAGCATGACGCCGAAGTCGACGATGTAGAGCGCCCTGCCGCTGGGCTCGAAGCGCGCGTCGATGGGGCGCTCCAGGCCCGCCTTCCGCAGCCGCGAGGCCGGCCCTCCGCTGCCCTTGTCCTTGTTGGCGACGAAGTCCTCGATGACGCCATTGGACACGTCCACCCGAACGACCTTGAAGCCCACGGGCGCCATCGTTTCGCCCGTGTCCGGGGCCTGGTCTCCGAACTGCGCGACAAAGGCCTCGCCCACGTGGCCGAAGTCCGGGTTGCGGGAGAAGTCGAAGCGGTTGGACGACGAGTGCACGCCGAAGGCGGCCACCGGCTGGGGCGGCGTCCCTGGGGGCGCTTGCAGCACGCGCTTGGGCACCTCGCCACCCGGCACCTTGAACCACTCCTGATCCACGGGCTTGCCACCGGCGAAGTCCGGAAAGCCATACCAGCCGCCCGGCTCCACCTCCCACATCCAGTCCGCAGCTCCGAAGAGCGGCCGGCTGCCGCGCACGTCGTAGCCGTTCTCGGTGACGTACAGCCGGCCGTTGGGCGCGAACGCCAGGCCGAACGGGTTGCGGAACCCCCAGGCCACCAGCTCCGGTGTGGTGGCCTCGGGAACGAGCCGGAACACCGCACCGCTGCACGGCATACCGCCCTTGATGACCTGCCCCGGCTTCGTCTCCGTGCCGAACGGGACGAAGGCACCCGTGAGCACCTGGCCCGACTGCAAGGCGAGTGGGTTGGCGCTGGGGTAGTTGACGCCGGCCAGCGTGACGTCGCGGCAGGGCACGTCGTGGAAGGCCGGGTTGCGTTTCAGCCACCCCATGCTCGCGTTGTCCGGGCCCACGACGCCGGAGTTCGTCGCCGTGCCCACCCCGAAGTAGAGCGCGCCGTCAGGTCCCACGACGGGGCCGTTGGTGTGGTGGTCCCCCAGACTGGGCAGGCTGGAGACGAGCGGCGTCATCAGGCCACCCGGGGTGACGCGGACGATGCGGCCACCGCCCTGTTCACCGCCCTGGGCGACATAGAACGCGCCCTGGTGCCAGGTGACGCCCGTCCACGGCTGATGCTCGCCCTTCGCCACCTCGGTGAGGCGGCCGTCCTTCTCCACCCGAAGCAGCCTGCCCGGAGCGAAGTCCTCGCCGTAGCTGTAGCCGGACTCGGTGACGTAGGGCGTGCCCTCTCCGTCGAAGGCGACGCCGGTGGGGTACGTCAGACCGGTGGCCACGACCTCGATGCGGTAGCCCTCCGGCACGGCCACGTCGAGCGGATCCACGCGGCGGGGCGGCTTGAAGTCCGTCTTGCCGCCGCCCCCGCCTCCAAAGAGGTGGAAGCAGCCGGAGAGCAGCAGCGGCGCGCACGCCACCAGCAGGGGACGCGCTAGGAGCGGAATTCGCATACGCGGCGAGGGGCCTCGGGTGGAGAAGGGCGAGGCGCTCGACGCTACGAGCCGCCTGCCCCGGCGACAACGCGGGGGCGTGGCAACGGTTGCTTTCGCGACGGCCTCGCGGAGCGGAGTGTCCGCGGTCCGCCATTCTCCCAGCGCGACGAGCCACTGCGGGCCAGCGCGGGGCCTGGAGCGACGTCTTCGCGAAGACGCGCATCGCCACCAAGGCGGACCAGAAGCTGATGGAACTGCGCGCCACCACCATCGCCGTCTCCAAGGACGACGCCCTGAAGATGTCCGTTTGATAGAGGTCGGAATTACGCCCTGTGCCTACCTCAAATTCGGTCGCTGCGTCATGGCGTGCGTCAAGGCGAGTGAGCGAGGTGCCCCGGCCGCCCTCGCACCGCAGGTACCTTGGCAGCAGGCCCCTCCTCGCGTGCGGAGTGCGGCTCGCGTCCTCGCCCTGCAAGGGCAAGCTGGATGCTCCGGGCCTGTCGGCCCCTTGCACGGCCTGGGGACGCTCGCCGCCGGCGCGGTGTCGGTGGGCCTCGAAAATGCTGCTGGGGGCTGATGCTCGTCCTGATTCAGGCGCTTCACATCCAATCTTCTGCCCTCTCCACCGGGGGGCCAAGCCCATCGGTTTCAACCTTGGGGCGAGGAACACCGTAAACGCCGCCTTCGCCAGGCTCACCCGCAAGCCCCTGCCCGCCAATGTCCTCCAGGATGCCTTCTCCCGCATGGAGCCCAGCCGGCCCCGGTGCCCTCCGCGCTCGCCACCGCTGCGGCCCACGCGAAGGAGCCGGGCTTCATCCCCGACGCCGGCGTCCAGGGCCTGGTCGCCCTGAGCGTCCTGGACGAGGTGCGCGGCGCGGCGAAGCAATAGGCACCTGCTACCATCGGTGGATGACAAACCACCTCGCCTGCATCGGAATCCACGCCAACGACAAGGCGGCATTCGGGCACGTCATGGATTCCCTGCTGGAGCACACCACGACCGCGGGCACGACGCGCGACCACGAGTTGAAGGTGTGGTCCGACGCTTCGGGTGCGAGCTACAGCTTCGTCTTCAACCACGCGGGCAAGGTGCAGTGCGCCACCCCGGGCTTCCGGGCGGAGTCGCGCCTGCGGGTCCGCGCCACCGGCTTTGCCGCCCACAAGAGCTGCCGCTTCTGCGACCCGCTGGAGGTCGAGTTGGAGGACTCCGAAGGCCACGTCCTCTACCCATCCGCCACACAGCTCGATGACCTCGTGCTGGTGCGCGAGTGCATCCAGACCGGCATCGTGCTGGAGCTGGCGCAGTGCGCGTTCGCCGAGTCGCTGCAGGCATGGCCGGACAAGGCGGCCTACGAGGCCTCGCGCAAGCCGGGGAAGGCGCTGCTTGGCTCGCAGTTCTTCATCCCCAACCCTGCCTCGCTCATGTCGAAGGGCAACCCTCCTCCGCCCGTCAAGCCCCGAGCCCACTTCACCGGGCACGTCGAGGCCGCGGACGTGCGCACCAACGGCGTCACCGGCCACCCGTTCCAGCACGCCCTCGTGCGGACCTACGGAGGCACTTATGACGTCCTCGCGGCGGCCGACGAGGCGACGCCCCGGCTGCAGCCCGGCAACATCGTGAGGGGGACCTTCTGGCTGGTGGCGCGCGTGACGGCGGGGCTGGGCTGAGCCCGGCCGCGAGAGTGGCCATGACCTTGCGCATGAAGGGCACCAGTTGTGCCTACCCAAAATTCAGTTGGAAAGACCGAGACCCTACGCAGCGCGGCGCTCGTACCAGTGGTGGAGCCCGAAGACTTCCCGTAGCGCTATTGCCTTGGCTCCGTGCTCCGGGCCTGCACCTCACACATCTCGGGCGCATCTTTCCCGAGCGACAGGCGTGTCCGGCTCGCATTGAAGTAGCGCTGGTACTCGCGCAGCAGGCGCCGAGCGTGGGCTTCATTCAGGACGACGACATGGTCCAGTAGCTCCCTAGCGGACCGCCAGCGACAGGAGAACCAGGCCGCGAAGGGGGCAGCGCGCCTGCCTGCCCCCTTGCGGCCGTGACCTCAGGGCGCGGTCACCGGGCAGGGCCACCAGGAGGGCGGCGAGTCCCGGTCATCCCAGGTGCCGTCCCAGTAATCACGCAACGTATACGCCACCGTGTTCGCGGTGGAGCAGAAGCGCTCCGGATGGGGGTTCACATACAGCACCTGCTCGAGGCGCGACGCGGCATACACATACGTGCCGCAGCGCTGGGTGCTCCCCGGAGGGGGCGGCCCTTGGGTCGAGGCGCGCACCGTGTCAATGAGGACCAAGGCGTTGGGCTGAACACAAGCGAGCTCCAGGAAGGCCTCTTGCGCCTCCAGGATGATGTTCAGGTCCACCTTGCGCGTCTTCAGGAAGCACTCCTCGGAGGTTGACGTGTAACGCACCGTCAGCACCGAGTACCCCTGAGGAACCTCCGGGCAGTTCGGGAACATCTTGTTGAAGATCGGGTGAAGCGCGCCCTCGCGATACACGATGCTGGAGGTCTCCGTCGAGTCTTCGCTGAAGCCCTCTTGAAACCCGACGACGATGTCCGTGCTCGAAGTGGCCTCGTTCGAAACCCGGTCCAACTTCCTGTTGCCGTTGCCGTCCACGTACGCCAGCACATGTGCGACGCCCAGCCAGGAGCCCTCCTCCCCCATCAGTGCTCCAGGCTCCGGCAGGCGACGGAGGGGCATGCTGAAGGTGTTGGGGAAGCGGCCGTCCACCTGGACTTCCACCCCAGGGTGGTGGAACGACGACTTGGGGCTCAGCCGCTGGCAATTGGCGAAGCCCCCCGGGGTCGTTCCCTGGACGATGCAGTCCACGACGGCCTTGGGCCAGGTGTCCCAGAGGAGCGCGGCTCGCAGCCGGTCGGCACTGCCCAGCTCGGATGAAGCGGTGTTTTGGAGCGTGCCCTCGAGCGTGAGCATCGGCTCGTCTTCGGCTTCGTCCCCCAGGACACCTCCACATCCCACCAGCGCCAGCGTGAGCAGTCCCCACTTCCAGAAACCACGTCCCATCGTCGTCATATTGGCTCTCCTCTCGGTCCACGGGAGCAATCCCATGTCACGTGACAGGCATCAGCCGGGAGACACGCACGCCTGGCTTCGGAAGCGCTCGGGCCACCGGGTCGATGCGAGCAAGGAGACGCGCGAACAGCGCGCCGTGGGACATGGCTCCAGACGTCACAGTCCCCAGGTGCAACCGAGCATCAGTTGTGGTGCGAGTTGCGTCCTGAGCTCGTCGTCCTCGCGCATCAACGCGACATGGCCGCCCAGCCGGGCGAAGAGGCCCGTGCTCGCGCTCACCGGCACCTCGGCGGAGAGCGTGGCGAGGATGGCTGCTCCCGCGCCCGCGCGCGTCCGCGACGCGGGCAACCCCACCTCCCGGCGCCGCTCCGCATCCGGGCTCGTCGCGCGCTGGACCAGCCCCAGCACGCCAACGCCCGCGTGGGCGCCCGCCCAGACGCGCCCCACCGAGCCGGCCAGGCCCAGGCCACTCCACAGCCCCATCTCGACTTGCTCGAGCTTCTGCGCGGCCGTGGAGCCCCGGGTGGCGCCCAGCGTGAGGCCCCCGAGGAAGGACAACCCCCGTCCTCCAGGTCCCTCGCGCGCGAGCAGCACGCCCACCTGCGGTCCCCAGCCTCCCAGTTGCGTCGAGGAGCGCCCAGCGCCCAGCGCCGCTTGAAGTCGCCGGTGCTGGCGTCCAGGAGCGCGCCCTTCCGCTGGTGCAGGGCTAACGTGCGAACCTCCAGCGACTCGGGATTCAAGCGCTGCTTCTCGCCCCAGGGCAGGTACACCTTGCCATAGAGAACCTGGGGGCCGCGCCGCACCTGCACGCGGTAGCGGCTCGAGGGCAGTGCGACGCTCACCGGGTCCTCGGCCCGGGGCGCCACCTCCGCCATCACGTGCAGCGTGCGCTCGTCCACGAGCACGACGCTGTCCCCCACCGCGGCGGGGAGCTCGAGCCGCGCATGGGCCCGCGAGAGCGTGGTGAGGAACAGGTCCCCTTCTCCCGCGAGCTGACTGGACAGCTCCGGGTGCTGCACCGCCGCCGTGGAGGCATGCGAGCCCGCGAGCGTGCGATGATAGACGTGGGCATACGCTTCCGTGAGCGAGACGCGGCCATCGCCGTCCACATCCGCCGCGCCCCGCAGGCCCGAAATCAGGTGGTGCGTGAAGAACGAGCCCCGGAGGCTGTCCGACTCCTGCGCCACCTCGTATGCCCCGGCGGAGGCGATGAACACGCGGCCCTCCGGCCCCACCTGCCGGAGGAAGGAGACATCGAAGGCGGGCGCGGACTTGAGCCCCTTGGACCGGCCGCGCACGAGCGCGCCACTGTGACAGGCGTCTAGAATGGCGACGGTGACGGTGGCCGGGACCTCGGCCAGCAGCCGCTGCAGCTCCGCGAGCGGGAGGGCCTCGCCTCCCAGGCGCAGCGAGGCCTCGTCGCCGTGCCCCGAGAAGAAGAAGAACAGCAGCGTGCGCTCTCCGGCGCGCCGCGCCTCCTCGATGCGGCCTCGCATCCGCGCCAGTCCCAGTTGGAGATTCGAGACCGACTCACCGCGCAGGAGCAGGCGGCGGTCCTCGGGCACGCCGCCAAGCTGGCCGAAGACCGCGTCCATGCGCTCGGCATCCTGCTGAGCCCAGCGCAGGGGCTCATCCGAGTCCAGGCCCAGGTTGTGTCCCACGCTGATGGAGAACCGGCTCTCCGCGCTCGCGGCCGAAACGGAGAGCAGGACGAGCAGCGCGCCGAGCACGCGCGAGCCTCGGGCGCTCACGGCAGCTCCTTGGGAAGCGGACGCAAGGCATGGCGGGTGCCGGGGAGCGGCGTGAGTGTCGGCGGGAAATCGACTTCCCGCACCGCCTGCTCCAGCCAGCGTTGGACGGCCTCGGGCGAAGGTGCATCCCCGGCGTCGGCCGCGAGCACCATCACCAGCGCCTCCTGCTCGGGGGCATCGTCCAGTTCCAGGCTCCCGGGCAACACCCACCGCCCCGGCCCCAGGGTCAGCGCCCCGCCCGTGGTCGGAAAACCCTGGAGTGGCGTGACGCGGCCGCGCTCACTCAGCGCCAGCACATAGAGCGCGCCGCCCTCCGCGTCCTCCACCTCCACACGGACGCGGTCTCCGGAGCGCAGCACCACGCCGGGCCCCTGCTCGAAGACGGCCTCGCCTCGCTTGACGAGCACCCGCGCGGTGAGGCCGCCGCGCACGCGCACCCGCTCCACCTCCTCGAACGTGACGAGCCGTGGCAGCACCGCCGCGAGCACCACGCCAAGCACCAGCACGGGCTGGCTCCAGCGCCAGAGCTCGCGCCAGCGGCGCCGACGCGGCGCCTCCAGCCGCGCCCGCATCGGACCGAAGGGACGCACGAGGGCGAACGCGGCCTTCTCGGCCCGTCGCTCGCGCAGGTACGCCGACAGCGCGGGCGAAACGCGCGCCGCCTCCTCCACGCGCCGGGCCTCTTCCGCGGAGAGCTCGTCACACAGGTAGCGCTCCAACATGAGGTCCGGTACGCCTGGGAAGCGAGGAATGGAGGAGAGGCTCATGCGGGGGCCGTTCCCTTTCTCGGCTCAAGACGGGGGGCGACGTCCAGGAGCCGCCGCGCGGTGTCGAAGAAGGCCTGCAACTTGCGCTGCACCGTCTTGCGCGAGACGTCGAGCAGCGCGGCGATCTGCTCCTGCTCCAGCTCATCGATGAAGCGGTGGGCCACGACGCGCTGGACGTCCTCCGGGCAGTGGGCGAGGACGCGCCTCACCAGGTCCGCATCCACCAGAAGCCGCTCCAGCACGGCCTCTGGGGAAGCGATGACCTCCGGAAGCGGCGCCAGTCGCGTCAGCGCGAGGGAGGCCTCGGTGCGCCGGCGGCGCAGCACCGAGAAGCACTGTCGATCCGTCACGGTGAGCAGCCACGACAACGGAGAGCCTGCGGCGCGAAGCGGCTTCAAATTCGCGTGGACGCGCAGGAACACCTCCTGCGTCGAATCCCAGGCCAGCGCCTCGTCGCCGAGCAGGCGCAGGCAACGCCGATGCACGGCCTCACCGTAGCGACGGTAGTAGCCCTCGGTCTGCTCGACCTCGTTCACCGGCTTGCGCACGGACGGACCTCACCCCTGGGCCGATACCCGCCCCATCGTCAGTCTCGCCCGATATGGGCGTTGGGGGAGGCTCGTCCCCCAAAGCGAGACGCATGGCCCTGATTCCGTGGGACATTTCCCGGGCGCTCTGCTCTCGGATTGACGGGAAGCCGACGACTCGTTCCCGGCGTCCGGGCGGCATGGACGCGCTATTACAGCCAGGGTGATAATCGACTGTCACTGCACGCACCGCGGAGTCGCCAAAGGCCCAGTCCGGGTTCTGCTGTTGCTCAACCACGTCCCGACGCAGTTTGACAAGGACGCATGGCTCTGTTCCGGCGGTCCCCTTCGTCCAAAGCCGTGACACTGCCTGTGGGACCTGACACCGTAGGAGAGCGATAGTCGGCACGAGCCCACGACCGTTGCCAACATCGCCTCGACTTGGCGCCATGGTTCCTTCCACCAGTGATTTGAGCCCCGGACGCGTGCGGCACGGGTTGGGGGCCATGGCCCTGCTTCTCGTAGTCCTCATCTGGGGGGTGTTCGTCGTAGTCCCTGTCTGGCTTCAGGCCGCGCAGGGATGCTTCCCGAACTTCGACCTGGGTATCTATTCCCAGGCAGTGGCGCGCTTGTCGTTGGCGGAGCCCAACCCGTGGATCAGCGCGCGGCAGGTCTTCATCTTCAACGACCACTTCGACCCCATCCTCTGGGTGGCACATCCTCTGGCGCGGATAATCCCACCCATGTGGGCCGCGTTGGTCGTCGAGGCACTCTTCGTGCTGCTCACCGTGGCCCCCCTGCTCTGGCTCCACTTGAAGGGGTTGCTGAGCCGCAATGCCTTGGTTCTGCTCGCGGCACTCCTGCTGCTGAGTCCCAGCATGGTGGAGGCCATGAAGTTCCCCGTCCACCCAACGACGTGGTCCGTGCTGCCCTGGGTGCTGACGGGATTGGCCTTCCATCTGCGCCGCCAAGGATTGCTCCTGGCGTCGCTGGTCCTCCTGTTTGCCTGCAAGGAGGAGTTCGCTTTCGGAGGCGTCATGCTGACCCTCGCGCTGGTCCTGCGAGGGGAGCGACGCCTCGCGACATTCGTGGGGGCGCTGTCGCTCGCCTGGCTCGCATGGGTCTATGGGCTGCGCCCTTGGCTCCTGGGCCCCACCGTGGACTACACCTTCCGCCTCAGACAGGGGATGGAGGGAGGCTGGTTCCACTATCTCTCGCTCCGTCTGGCTCCGCCTCATGTGTCGCGCGTCGGCACCCTGACGCTGCTGTTCGTCCCACTGGGGGTCTGGGCATGGCGCGAACGGCTGCGGCCCGACTGGACCTGGCTGCTGGTCCTGCTCCCGATGCTGGGCATCCGCTTCCTCGGCATGGCCTGGCGGTTTCACTATGGCGTACCGGTCGTCGCCGCGGCGCTCATGGGCTTCCTGCCTGTCCTCCGCACCCGAAGCCCTCCCTGGTGGGTCATCGCCTCCACCAGCGTGGTGCTCCTCGCCAGCAACGAGCCGAACCTGCGGAAGCTCACGAGCACGCTTGTCTCTCCCCAGACCTCCCCGCGTCATTGTCCCAGGACACCGGAGCGACTGGCGAGCCTCTCTCGGGGCGTGGACATGCTCACCCAGCACAGCGAGGGCTCGGCGCTGCTGAGCAGCAACCTGGTCGCCTTGCTGGCGGACCGCAGCAAGATATACGCCGTGGGTGGCCCACAGCCGGACGAGGGGCGCGTCCATGAGTGGGTGCTCGTCGAGAAGCCTCCGCACGGTGACGTCTGGCCCCTCACCTCCACGCGAGTGCTGGAACTCATCGACGTCTGGCGCACAGATGCAAGCACGCAAGTCATTATCGATGACGAGAACGTTTTCATGGCGCGAGGGCGCTTTACTGCGCACCGCTGACCCCACACTTATTGGGTCGTGTCTCTATCAGTGTGTAGACGGCGAGGAGGGACGAGCGGGAGAGAGGGAAGGTCCTCGGCGAAGCCAACCGAGACGGTCCTCCTTTTGCGAGGAGGCCGAGGAGTTCCCCCGTCGTGGAAGATACAGAGAACGACTCAAGATTCGGGATTTGACTGGGTGCTCCGGCTCGACAAGGCCTACCGCGTGCTCGTCCGCGAGCAGCGCTTCATTCACAGCCGCGACGCGACCCTCCCCCCGTGCAGAACGTCCATCGGGAGCTTCCCGAAGACGGCCTCGCGACCGGCGTGGACGAGCCAGTCATGGATCGCCGGAGGGCTCCACCCAAGGCGGTCGTCTCGAAGGCGGCCCGTCCCCAAGGGGCCTCGGCGTGGTGAGCGGCGCCTTCCTCCCGTTCACTGCCGGGGGGAGCACTCGCTCGCGGGCTGCTCGGCGACGTATCGCTGCTTGACCCACCCCTCTCGTCCATTGAATTTCACCCGGACCCACCCCTTCATCTCCTGAGCCCTGGAGGGAGGAGTGAACACCAATGGAACACAGGTCGCCGTCGCTGGCAGCTTGTCGAGCTTCGCTCCCAAAGCACGTGACTGAGGCCTCTCGCGCAGCCAGAGCACATCGTCTGCCGCCACATCGACGACCTTGAGGAAGTGCCTGAATCGAGCCTCATCGACCAACGGTGCGCTCTTCCGACCTTCCGCGTCGAGCAGGTAGCTCCAGCCACTGTGAGTGCCTGCCACGCCCACGACCCCCGTCTCCCGGAATGGCTTGCCCACCTTCAGGAGCTCCGCCCTCACGGACTGAAGCGCCTTCACGTGCGGAAGGCTGATGCCACATCCGTACCAGAGTGAGAACACCACCTCCTCCGTCCAGGACACATCCAGGAAACACCAGCTGATCGCCCCCTCGTCTAGCGAGGCATATTCGCCGCCGTACCGCTCGAGGGCCGTGTCCTTGGCGGACTGGCCTCGTTCCGTCGAAGTGAACCTCCGCACCTCGAGGTTCGCGCTGACGCGCTGCCCCCCATCCGCACGGAGGTTCTGCAACGTCCACCGCCCGACCGGTGTGGTCGCGTCGCAGAGGAAGTCCCGGTTCCAAGCTCCCGGCTCTCGCGTGGTCGCACTGCAGAGGGTACCTCCCATCCTCTCGGTCGACGACCGGCTCGCGTCCACACGCCTGGCCCCGGTTGGGGCAAGAACCGCGTCGATTGCGGCAAGGGTGGTCGCGACTTCGTCCGGAGTCTCGGCGTGCGCGCCCCCCGTCACGGTCTGAGTCACGAGCATCAAGAAGCCAAGGAGACCGACCCGACGGAACGCCCTCGACCCACGACCCCGCATCATCACGACCTCCCCTTTTCCCCCAGGTACGCCCTGACACCGCAAAGCCCACTCGGGAGAATCAAGCACGGGGGATGACGCGGCTTCAACACCGGCCTCGCTGTCTTGACGCGGATGCGTCCTGACGCGGCCAGACAAAGACAGCCGCCTGCCCTTCGTCGCCGGAGCCAGTGGGCGTCACCGCCGACGCCTTGATGTCCATTGCCAGCGATTGCCCAAGTGCACCAACGCGATAAAGCCCGTCACCCCGAGCGATGGAGCCTCGACACGCGCGACTGGACACCCGCCGGCCCCGTCCGCCTCGGCCCCTCACCGAATCTCACCCCGGCAGTGCAGGAGTTGAAGCGCTTCGGTTGAATCCTTTCTGCGGCCTCATCCACTTCCGCACCGGCACCCATAGCGTGCGCCTCGGCACGGACGCAGGTGTGCGCTCCCGCGCGGCTCGGACGTCGGCCTGGCCGAAGGGGATACGCTCTCGCCATCGTGCAGGACCTGTCGTGGTGCTGTGCACGCCCTTGCACAATCCGGTGGTGAGGGAACGATATCCTCGCTCTGCCCCGCCATGGCCCATGTCGTGCAAATGGGAGACGGGTTGAACGACATCGCTGCCGCCCACACTCCCATGCTCACCTCTCCCCCGCGTCCCGCCCCTTCAGGATATCCGTGCCTCTGCGTGTCGTTGGTCCTCCTGGCCTGGCTGGGCTGCCGCTCGCAGCCTCCTCCTTCCGAGCCCGTCGCCACGTCCACGAGCACGACCGTCACCGCGCCCTTCGACGTCGCCGCCGTCATGAGGCAGGTCCACTTCGCCTATCGCCCCTCGGGGGAGGAGTGGAGCGGTGGCCACTCGACATATGACGTCCGGGCCTCGGTAGAGGGGCTGGCCCTGACGCCTGTCCTGCCCCGGGAGGGCGCGCCGAAGAGCGAGCCACTGCGGCTGGGGCAGGCGCGGATTCAGCGGGGAGGCGTTCGACTGACGACGGGGAAGACGAAAGGAAGCGTGGACGCGGAGGGGCGCCTCCTGCTGGAGCGCGAGGAGCTCACGGAGCATCTGAGCAACGCCGAGGATGGCGTCACCCAGTCATGGCGGCTCGACCGCGCGCCGCCGGGAGACGGAGACCTCCGGTTGGACATACCGGTCAGCGGGCTCTCCTTCGCGGGGAGCACGGCCGATGGGCTCCACTTCGCGACGCCTCGGTCGGCGCTCGGGTTCCGCTATGGCCATGCCGCCTGGGTGGATGGCGAGGGCCGGCGCACGGAGCTTCCTTCCGGGTATGCGAATGACACCATCGGAGTCACCGTGCCGGAGGTGCTCCTGAAGTCCTCCGCCTTCCCAATCACCCTCTCGGTGGTCATCACTCCCGAGCAGGGAGTGGACCTGCCCATCCAGGGGCCCGCCTGGGGGAACTGGATGCACGGCGTCGCGGTGGGCTCCAATGGCACCGACTACCTCGTCGTCTGGTTCGACTTGCGCGACGGCACTGCACCCAATCTCTTCGGCGCGCGGGTCTCGAGCACAGGCGTGGTGCTGGACCCCGCTGGCATCAGCATCTCCTCGGAACGTGGCGACCGGCTATCGGCGACGGTGGCGTCGAACGGCGCCGACTACCTGGTCGTCTGGACGTCCACCGACTCCGTAGAAAATGAGCGGAGGGAAGACATCCGGGCCGCCCGAGTGACGAGCGGCGGACACGTGGAGGACACACCGAGCATCCTCCTATCGCCCGACAACCATGCCGAACGCATGCCGAGCGTTGCCTCGGTGGGCCCGGACTACCTCGTCGTCTGGGAGCGGTGGCGTTACGGCGGCGCGGAGCGGAGCATCGTGGCGACGCGCGTGACGAGCGCGGGCCAGCGGCTCGAACCCGTGACTTTGAATCTGTCGGACCCGGAGCGTGACCACCTCACGCCCTCGGTGGCATCCAATGGCACAGAGTACCTCGTCGCCTGGCTCGAGCTACGCACCACGGGAGAGCAAGCGCTTCTCGGAGCGCGTGTCTCACCGCAGGGAGAGGTGGTGCCGGAGTCCCGCCGCGTCATCGCCGGCAATCCCCAGGGACTGCCGACAAGCCCGGCGGTGGCATCCAATGGCGCAGGGTTCCTCGTCGCATGGGTGGACCGTCAGGAAGGCGACGCGAGAGGCAGCTACTGCGCGCGCCTCTCCTCCGCGGGCGACGTGCTGGACACGACGGGCCTGCGCATCTCCTCACAGCCCCCCACCAGCTTCGACGCCAGGCTGCGCGTGGCGGGCAATGACGTGGACTACCTCGTCGTCTGGGAACAAGGTGATGGCATCCACGGCGTCGTCGTCCCCCCCGAAGGGATGCTCGGGCCCCAGCGGGTGCTGAGCGCGAATACCTCTCTCTTGAGGCACGACACTCCCGACGTAGCGTCGAATGGTACGGACTTCTTCGCCGTCTGGGAGACGTGGAATGTGACCACGGACTTCTTCTCCTCCACGATTCAGGGGACCCGGGTGACAGGAGCGGGGACGGTGGTGGATGCGCCCTCGCCGCTGCTCGTCACCGCCGCGAGCAACACTCAAAGCGCGCCAGCGGTGGCGACCAATGGCACGACCTTTCTCGCCGTGTGGAATGACTTTCGCGGTGGAGCGTCGGACATCATCGGCGCGCGAGTGTCCCTCTCTGGCGAGCTCCTGGATCCACAGGGCATCGCCATTGCCGCCGCCGAATTCGATCAGCGAACGCCCTCCATTGCCTCCAATGGCTCGGACTATCTCGTCTTGTGGGACACCCGTGACCCAAACGTTTCGACCCGTTCCGTTATCAAGGGCGCGCTGGTGGCCGGGGCCGGACAGGTGTTGAGCCCCACCCCGCTGAGCTTCCCCTCCGGGGCGTGGTACGTGGCAGGGAGCGCGGCCGTGGCCTCGAACGGGACGGACTACCTCGTCGTCTGGGAGAGCTACGACCTCGGCAGCAGCGCCGTTCTCGGGGTTCGGGTGACGCGCGAGGGCGACGTGCTCGACAGTCCATTCCTGGTGCTGGCCAGAGCCCGGGAGCACGCGTGGCCGGCGGTCACCTTCAACGGGGAGCACTACTTCGTCGTCTGGCTGAACAAGCGGACCCTCACTCCCGGCGAATGGGAAGTCCATGGAGTACGCGTGACGAGCGCGGGCGTGGTGGTGGACCCTCCAGGCCGGCGACTCGCCGCCATCCCCGCTGAGCCGAGCGACCTGCGACTGGCCTCGAATGGGAAGGACGCCCTGGTGGTCTGGCGCGCCGGTAACGCCGTCCGTGCGGCGCGCGTGACGCACGAGGGAACGAGCCTGGACCCCTTCGGTATCCTCGTTGCCCAGTCACCCAGGGGGCTCACTTCCGCGCGCGTGGCCTCCCTGGGGACGGAGTACCTCGTCGTCTGGCGGGACTTCCGGAACGAGTCCCCGGACACGTCCACCTACCGTTTCAAGGGTGACATCTATGGGGCCCGGGTGACGGGGGCGGGGCTTGTGCGCGAGCCAGCAGGGCTCGCCATCTCCGCATCCGCGTCGGTTGAGTCGATGCCCGCCATCGTCTCATCCCCGCTGCGCCGGTCCGCGTTCGTCGTCTACGAGCGCTATGACGACTCGCCGTCCTTCATGAGCCGGCGAGTCCGGGGGCGATTCGTCTCCTTCAACGACAACGAGCCGCCCGCCGCCATGGACCAGGGCCTCCTGCTCCCCGAGGACTCCTCACTCCCCTTCACCCTCCAAGGCACGGACCCCGAAGGGCTGGGGCTCTCCTATGTCCTGGGGCCTGCGCCATCGCGTGGCACGCTCACTGGTACGGGCGCGGACTACCGCTACACGCCTACGTCCCACTTCCATGGCTCCGACAGCTTCACCTTCCAGGTCTCGGATGGAGAGCTGCTCTCCGCGCCCGCGACCGTCTCGTTCCAGGTGACGCCCGTCAATGATGCGCCGTCGGTGCCGGAGCCGCTGGCGCCGACGGATGGCTCCGAGTCCGAGGGCGGGCTCTCCACCTTCCGCTGGAGTGCCTCCACGGACATCGAAGGGGACGCCGTGAGCTATCACCTGGAGTTCCTCCGGGATGGCGTGGTGTCGCGGACGCACGTCGCTTCGTCGACCACGTACACGCTGCCCCTGGCGGAGGCCCTTCCCGAGGGGCGGTACTCCTGGCGAGTGCGGGCCGTGGATGAAGGGAATGCCTCGAGCGCGCCCTCCTCGGAGCGTGTCCTCGTCTCCCTGCCACGGAAGAACCTGCCGCCGACCGCGAGCGGCCAGACCGCCTCCACGAACGAGGACACCGCGCTGCCCCTCCTCCTCCAGGGGCAGGACCCAGAAGGACAGCCCCTCACCTTCACGGTGACGACGCCTCCAACGAATGGCGTCCTGACAGGACAGGGGGCCGCGTTGACATACGTGCCTCGCGAGAACTTCCACGGCACCGACAGTCTCGTCTTCACGGTCTCCGACGGCGCGCAGTCATCCGCTCCGGCGACGGTGTCCATCCAGGTCATGTCCATCAACGACGCGCCGACCGTCCCAGGGCTGTTGGCTCCCGAGAACGGGGTGGTCCTCGTGGAGGGAGCGCGGGTTGCGCTCCAGTGGGCGCCTTCCACGGATGTCGAGTCGGACGCCGTGGACTACGTCGTGGAGTTGCTCCAGGCGGGTGCCGTCATCCATCGCCATGTCATGGAGCCAGCGGCGCGTGAGCTCGTCGTCGAGGGAGGGCTGGCCCCAGGTGACTGGCGCTGGCGAGTGAGCGCGCGCGACGCGTGGGGGCCGCCAGCGCCCCCTCCGTGGAACGGTCCCTCACCGTGACTCCGAAGTCCGCCTTGCCGCCCTCGGCCACGCCGCGAACGGTGGTCACGCGGGAGGAGACACGCGTCGACTTCGTGCTCGAGGGCCATGACCCCATGGGCCGCATGCTCATGTTCAGCATCGAGTCTCTGCCGGAGCACGGCACCCTGGGGGGCGCGAGCGAGTATCGCAACTACACTCCCGCGGCGAACTTCCATGGCGAGGACCACTTCACCTTCCGCGTCTACAACGGCGAGACGTGGTCCGAGCCCGCCACGGTGACCCTCCAGGTGGCGTCCATCAACGATGTGCCTTCCGTTCCTCGGCTCCTCGCTCCCGCCGACGGAGCGGTGGTGGAAGGGGGCCTCGCCACGTTCCAGTGGGAGGCGTCCGTGGACGTCGACGGAGACCCGCTGGACTACGTGCTGGAGTTCCTCCAGGAGGGGCGCGTCGTCTGGACCTTCGCACTTCCCGGGGCCACGTCACGGGAGCTCGTGGGGGAGGATGAGCGGCTCGCGGTGGGCCGCTACTCCTGGCGGGTCCGGGCAGTGGATGGCCAGGGAGGCTCCAGCGACATGGCGCCCGAGCGCGCCTTCACCGTGGTGGCCCGTGTCCCGCCTCCCGATGATTCGCCTGGAGGCGACCCCGAGGCGCCGCCAGCTTCGGGGTGTGGCTGTGGGGCCACCTCGGGGAGCGCCTCGGCTCCGTTCGCCCTCGCGCTCCTGCGATGGCTCACGCGTCGCGGCGCCCGCGCTGCGCGAGTCCCGTCCTCTCTTCTCCCGAGCCGGAGCTGAGCGACGTGGCGGGTTGAAGGCGGAGGCGCGTGAGGCGCCTTTCATGCGTCTCAGCGCAGCCGACACTTGACTCTCTCGACCACGTGGGTCCCTTCGCCCACACGAAGCAGCGAGCCGAGATGGCGCCTCACGACCGACCTCCCTCCTGGCTGCGAGGTTAGATGTTGATGCGGGAGCTGACGGTGCGGATGTCCATCCCCAACGCGGAGAACTCGGCGGCGTGGGCGCGCAGGCACTCCACGAAGCGGGGGTGCACGTCCGCCTCCTCGTTCGCCAGCAGGAAGCCGTAGCTCGTCTTCGAGAGCATCCACGAAATCCACAGCATCTCCGTGGCCTCCTCCGGAGGCGGCGCGACGTCATGGTCCGCCTCCGTCGACAGCGCGCCCGCCTTGCCCCAGCGCAGGCCCAGGCACGCATAGAGCACCTCGCCCGCGTCGTCCCATTGGAGGTTGTTGGCCCAGGCATGGCGGAAGGTCGCGAAGTAGATGACGTACCGGCACAACTGCTTGAGCGCCTCCAGCTCTCCGGGCTGGGGCGCGTCCGTCTGGGTCACCGCGCTGACGGCCTTGGCGTGGGTCGCGGCGACCTTCGCGTCCAGGTCCATGCGCTCGGAGCGCACGAACCACGGCGCGGCCTTTCCCGGCACCGTCGCGCGCAGGTAGCGGCACACGAAGGCGGGCGCCGAGTGCGCCACCAGGTCGTCCGAGAAGCGCCGCACCTCGCACCACTGCGCCTCCAACGCCGCGCCGTGCTCCGCGAAGAAGGCATCCACGTGCTCCCCGACCAGCCGCCAGAACAGGCCCGCCGCGCGTGCGTAGCGGTGCGACTCGCAGATGGGCGGCGCGGGCGCGAAGCCCTTCCAGTCGTAGCTGCCCATCAGGTGCAACAGCCGCGTCTCCACGCTGCGCTCGGTGAGCGCGCTGGCGCGGGTGATGTAGCCGGTGGGGCCCACGAGGAAGCCGTTGGCGGAGTGGTTGATGAGGACCACCTCCCGCAGGTGCGGCATGAGCAGCCAGCGCAGCGGACTGCGGCGCAGATTGCGGTGCGCGGCGATGGCGTACTGCTCCACGTTGAAGTGGCACTGCCCCAGGTGGTTGCCCAGCTCCGTCTCCAGCGTCGCGCTCACCCGCGCCATCCGCTTGGCGGCCTCCCAGGCTTCGCCATCCGCGGGCGTATAGCTCCGCCGCGTCACGGGAGAGCCCGGCGCCGTCGCGCCCGGCTCGCGCATGCCCAGGATGATGCGCACCGGCAACAGCCGCCCCTCCACCAGCCGCAGCCGCACGTCCACGTCCGGCAGGCAGTGGACGCCGTCCTGCTCGTAAGCGTTCCACGGGAAGTAGAGCCGGAACGCCTCCGGGTCGCCGGGGGCCTCCGGGTCTCCATCCATGAGGGTGGAGAACATGCCGTTGAGCAGCCGCTCTCCGAAGAAGGCGTCGGTGCGCGTGGAGCCCGGCGACTCGCGCTCCATCCGCACCGTCATCGCCTCCGGATAGTCCGCCTGAATCCTGTCCAGGCTCGGCGCCTGCCCCAGCCGTCCCTGGAGCAGGTGGCGGCGCTTGACGAGCTCGATGGGCGCCACCGACTTCAGCATCGCCAGCGCGCGCCCCGGCGCGTAGGCCGTGGGCGGAGTCCCCTCCTCCGTGACGAGCAACCGGGCCAGCGGCGTCGTGGGGTCGTACTCCCAGTAAGGCAGCCGCAGCGTGCCGAAGTCGTAGTGGAGCCCACCATGGTCATCCGGCCCCTTCTCGGAGCCGATGCGGCGCCATGCCTCCACCACCCGCCCATCCGGGCGGAAGCTGTGCTGGGGCTCGAAGAAGCGCACCTCCAGGTCGGGCAGGTCATTCACGCCCGCGTCGGCCGGGTCATAGCGAATGGAAAAACATCCATCCGAGTCCGTGAAGCCCTCCCCCAGGAAGTCATCCGGCGTGCCGAAGTCCCGGTCCCACAGCTCCACCTTGATGTGATGCAGGGGAATGGGGCCCTGGGGCCCGTCCTGCTCGAAGACCAGCCGCCCGACCGCGACGGCTGGCAGCGTGCTGGGCTCCCTCGCGGGACGGACAGCCCGGACGCGCGGTGCGAGCTCGCGGCTGATGGCCAGACGCTCCTCGAGCGCGAGCCCCGAGTACCACCGGGACAGCTCCTCCGCGTCGAGCACCTCGTTGCTTCCGCTCTCGCGTCCTTTGCCCCCGAGAGCGCCCATCCATCGGCGCAGCGCCGCGAACATCATGCCCGTCCCCATGTCGCGGGCGCGCCCGTCCCAACGTCTGTCATCAGCCCCACCTCTCCGGGTCACACTCGCGCTCACGTCAGACGCGTGTTCAATGCGTTCCTGCGCTCAGCGACGCCGGCTTCATTCCCTGGGGAGGATACCATGGCTTGAGGTCCTACTTTTCTCGTTCTACGGTCTGCGCCCGCTACACAGAGGGTTCCATGACTGTCGAGTACAAACTCACGATTCGGACGGGCACGAAGCTCGGCGCGGGGACGGATGCGAACATCTCCATCGTCCTCGTGGGCACGCGAGGACAGAGCGCCCCCTGCGTGCTGGACAAGCACTTCCACAACGACTTCGAGGCGGGCGCGGAGGATGAATACGCCCTCGCCTCCGAGGACCTCGGTGACCTGGTCCTGTTGCGCTTCAGCAACGCGGGCGGCGTGGCGGCCGATTGGCTGCTCGACTGGGCAACCGTCACGGCCGGAGAGAAGCAGTGGCGCTTCCTTTCTACCGGTGGGTGCTGGGTGGCGCCACGGTCGACGTGCTCGAGGGGACCGCGAAGCTCGCTCGCCGTGCAGGCAGCGAGCGCGAGTCCACGGCGCGGCGCGAGCTGCTCGAGGCCCGCCAGCGGATGTACCCGTGGCGCGCGCCTGAGATGACCGAGGGCTTCCCGGCGCGCTCGACCTCAGCGAGGGGAGGTCCCTGCCGAAGGACGAGCTCTACCGGGGCCTGACGGAGGGCAGCTACGAAGTGGTCATCGCCAAGACGCTGGCGGCCATCAAGCTGAACCTGCCCATGCTGACCCGCGCCTGGAACGGGCTGGTGGACATCTTCGACTTCTTCAAACACCTGGAGGTGCCCCAGCTCGCCCAGCGCTGGAAGGACGACCTCGAGTTCGCGCGACAGGCCATCCAGGGCATCGCCCCCCTCCACATCACGCTCATCCCCAGTCTGCCGGAGGGCATGCCGCTCACCGACGACGACGTCCGAGGCCTCTTGTCGCCCGGCACCACGCTGGCCAGGGCGCTCGACGCCAAGCGCATCTTCCTGCTCGACTTCGAAATCCTCGACGACATCAGGATGTACCGGAAGGTCGGCGAGGACGGCGTCGAGGAGCGACGCTGGGCTCCCGCGGCGCGCTGCCTGCTGTACCTGGATGACCAGCGTCAGCTGCGGCCGCTGGCCATCCAGCTCGGGCGCGACGCCCAGAAGGACCCCGTCTTCACGCCGAACGACGACGCGTACGACTGGCTCGCCGCGAAAATCTACCTCCGGTGCAGCGAGGGCAACGCGCACCAGATGGTGACGCACGCGCTGCGCACACACTTCGTGGCGGAGCCGTTCGTCATGGCGACGATGCGCAACCTGCCGGACCCGCACCCCGTCTACAAGCTGCTGCGGCGGCACTTCCGCTACACGCTCGCCATCAACGAGGGCGCACGCAAGGGCCTGCTCGACACGGGCGGGGTGTTCGACGACTTCATCGCGACGGGCGGCCCCGACAAGGGCCACCTCCAGTTGGGCAAGAAGGGCTTCCAGCGCTGGACGCTGGCGGACAACAAGCCCCGTCAGGACCTCGAGCGGCGGGGCGTGCTGGACCCGGCCGTGCTCCCCAACTACCCGTACCGGGACGACGCCCTGCCCTTGTGGGACGCGTTCGAGGAGTACGTCGGCGGCGTCCTCAGGCACTTCTACCGGACCGATGCCGACCTCGAGGCCGACACCGAGATGCAGCAATGGTGGAAGGACCTCACCGAGCACGGGCTGCCCGTGGACAAGCTGCCCTGCCGGGAGCTGCGCCGCGTCGACGACCTGATCGACATCCTCACCACCGTCCTCTTCACGGTCAGCGTGCAGCACGCGGCGGTGAACTACCTGCAATACGAGCACTACGCCTTCGTACCGAATGCGCCCCTGAGCATGCGCCGGGAGCCCCCCCGGCAGAAGGGGACGCTGCGTGCCGAGGACATCCCCGAGATGATTCCCACCAAGTCCCAGATGCTCTGGCAGGTCGCCATCGGCCGGGCGCTCTCCAGCTTCGGAGACGACGAGGAGTACCTGCTGCACGAGGGCGGCTGGCGCGAGGAGTACTTCCACGAGCCGGAGCTGGTGGCCATCCGCCAGCGGTTCCAGGAGCGCCTGCGCGCCCAGCGCGAGGCGGTGGAGGCGCGCAACGCGGGCGCCGAGGTGCCCTACACCGTCCTGCGTCCCGACCGGATTCCCTGCGGCATCACCGTCTGAGCCACTGGAGACACACGCTCATGCCCAACCTGCTCTCTCGAGGTCTCTTCAGCCTGTTCTTCGGTGGCCGGCGCAAGCCCCTGGCCAGCCTGCCGGGCCCCCGCCGGGGATTCTGGGCAACATCGGCGACTTCCTCGGCGCCCAGCCGTGGGACGTGTGCGCCCGCTACGCGCGCACCTACGGCCCCGTCGCCGTCACCGGCTGGGGCCCAGCCCGGCGCTGGTGCTCAATGACCCCACCCTCATCCACGAGGTGCTGGAGACGCGCCGGCTGGAGTTCGAGAAGGGCAACATCGGCGACCAGATTCGCCACTCCGTCACGGACGACACGCCCTTCATCGCCCAGCAGGGCGAGGACTGGGCTCGCAAGCACGCCATGGATCCGCTCGCCCAGCCGTGGACGCCCACCTGGCAGGCGGCCCAGGTGGAGCCCCTGCGCGCGGCCATCCTCGAATCGGTGGAGGCGCTGCTCCAGCAGCCCTCCATCGACCTGACGCCCACGCTGCGCAAGCTGACGTTCGATGCGTTCTGCGTGGCCACGGTGGGCGAGAAGCTGCCCACGTCCGTGTACGACGACTTCATGCTCCTGGCGGCGGCGGCCGACGCGCGCATCCAGGCCAAGCTGCCGTTGAAGTTCGTCTCACCGCCCAAGGGTTTCGCGGATGCGAAGGAGCGCTTCTACGGCCTGTTCCTGGACAAGGTTCGCGCGGCGCGGAAGGACCCGGCGCCGCACCGCGTGGACCTGATGTCGTGGACGCTGCGCGAGATGCCCCAGCTCGATGACGTGGTGCACGCGCACCTGCTCGGCGGGTTCTTCTTCGGCGGCGTGTTCTCCTCGAGCACCACCCTGGTGGGCGCCTTCCATCAGCTGAACAAGTACCCCGCCACCGAGGAGCGGCTGGCGCTGGAGTCCGCCGCGCTGGCGCAGGGGCCGCTCACCCTGGAGCGCCTGAAGGACGCGCCCTGGGGCGAGGCCGTCGCCTACGAGGCCCTGAGAATCCTGCCCGCGGTGCGCATCTTCCTGCGCCGCACGCCGCCCACGCCGACGCGGCTGGCGGAAGTCACGCTGCCGCCGGGCACGACGCTCATGATTTCGAACCAGCACCTGCACCGGGACCCCAGCCACTGGACGGACCCGGAGACGTTCGCCCCGGAGCGCTGGCTCGACGGGGGCGCGGCCCGGAATCCGCACGGCAGCGGCCACTTCTTCCCCTTCGGCCGGGGTCCTCGCGCCTGCGTGGCCGGGGACTTCGCCATGGTGTACCTGCGCACGGCCCTGGCCACCGTCTCCGCCCGCGCGCGCATCCACGTCGACTCGACGGAGCCCTTCGAGGAGGGCTTCTTCTTCGGCGTGGTGCGGCCCCAGGGTGTCACGGGCAAGCTCGTCCCGCGCCAGCAGCAGACCCTTCACCCTCCCACGGGAGCCCCTCCTCCCCCCGCAGTGGAATCCGCATGACCTTGTTCCGACATCCCCGAGACCGCATCCCCGTCCTGCTGTTCACCCTGGTGTTCGCCCTGGACCTGACGGTCTTCTTCACGGCGCGAAGCTGGTGGTTCCCCATCCTCTGGCTCGCCCTGGGAGTGATTCCCAAGGGGTGGATCAGCGCGTGGAACCACCACCACCAGCATGTGCCCATGTTCCGTCATGCGCTGCCCAACCGACTCCTGGAGGTCATCTTCGGCTTCCAGACGGGCGTGACGTCCCATGCGTGGTTCCTGCACCACGTGCTGGGCCACCACCGCAACTACCTGGACCAGACCCAGGACGAATCGGCATGGAAGCGCCGCGATGGGTCCACCATGGGCGAGGTGGAGTACTCCGTCTTCAACGCGCTCGTCGCCTATCCCCGCGCCTTCCGCGTGGGCCGCTCATATCCCAAGGTGATGCGCGTCTTCCTGGCCATGGGCGCGCTCCAGGTCGCACTGCTCGGCGTGCTGTTCTGGCACGACTGGTACAACGCCCTCTGGGTGTTCCTGCTGCCCATGGTGGCGTCGCTCTACGTCACCGTCTGGGCCACCTACTTCCACCACGTGGGGCTGGAAGCGACGGAGCACACCCACGCCTCGTACAACATCCTGCACAAGGGCTACAACCTGATGACCGGCAACCTGGGCTACCACACCGCGCACCATGCGAAGCACGGGCTGCACTGGTCTCAACTGCCCGAGCTTCACGCGCAGCTCGCCCAGGACATTCCGGCCACGCACTACCGGCAGCCGGGCATCCCCTTCGTGTGGACCAACCCGGAGGCGAAAATCGAGCCGACCGAGGCGGAGTTCGGCGCCATCACCCCGTGATAGGCGAACGCCGGACGTGGTGTACGAGGTGCGAGCGAGCGAAGCGCCCCGGCCGAGGCGACAACGCCCCTGACTCAGGGGGCATGCGTCCCGCGGAGCTCAACCTCGCGTGGGCGTCGGGTTCTGCAAACCTAGGAGACGAGCCTCCAGCGCCAGCAGGCCCCCTGTCCCTCCCCAGAACTCGGCCGCCACGTCGAGGGTGGGACAAAGCGAGTGAGCAACGTGCCGGAACGACCGTCACCGCGGCGTGGACGGCTGCGAGAACACAAGTCGTTACGAGGAGCGTTCGGCACGCGAACTGGCTGACTCCGTGGACAAGCCCCCACCGCGCATAGTCCACGCCGCGAACTGCGCGCCAGCCAATACCACCTGGCGCGCAACGAGGAGCATCTCCAAGTCAGGGCCTGCAGCCGCGGCTGGGCGAACTCGCGACTCGCGCCTCCTCTCGTCGCTGCAGCCCCGGAAGACTCGCGGCTGGCCGCCTGCGCCTCAGCAGCGGACACCTTCGCGTTCTGCTCGAAGAGGTCCAGGCTGACGGACCGCTTCCCTGCCGTGCCCCTTGTGGCCACGGGCTCGGCGGACTCGCCCTCAGTGGTCACCCCAAACCGGCCACTGGGGAGGGCCGAAACGTTGACGCCCGGGTAGGACGTGGAGTCCGCCCGGGGGATGGGCAACGTCTTGAGCGACGACAAGCAGCAGCAGGTCATCGCCCTGGAGCGGTTGGGTTGGAGTCCGAGACGCATTGAGGACGCGACGGTGGTGCGCCGTAGGACAGCCAGCGGCTACCCGAAGGCCGCGGGCGTGGGCATCCGTCCACCGCGTCGGTGGGGCAAGTCAAAACCTGCCAACGACAGCGCGGCCCAGAAAGACGAGGGGCGGGGAAATTGGAGCGCGGGTGATACCCAACTCCCGGAAATGGGGGCTGATTCGGACACTCGTCCCAGTCCGCCTGAATTATTCAACCAGCCCGGTCAGTCGCCCCCTCGACGCGTGCTTGCACATCAGCAGTAAAACGCCAACAAGCATGCTGGGCGGAAACAAAACGATATCGGCTCAGATAATTCTTTTCGGATGCGCGCGGGCCCCTTGCCGGTCACCGGGTGCTCGAGCGACGCCAGCACAGACACTCGCTTTTTCCCGTATATCTGAACTACCTCGATTCGACAAAGCGATTGTCGCGCCCTGAGGCCAATAGCTCGCGGCGGTTCCACTGCCTGGGCGGGCCACAGACCGTGACAAAGCGAGCCGCAGTCTTAACGACGTCTCCCCATCCCCACTGGAGGTTTTGATGTCTCCCGAGTCCCGCAACCCTCGCCAACTCTCCCGGCGCTCCCTTCTGCGTGCCGGCAGTGTCGCGGCCGGCTTCGCCGCCTTCGGCGGGTCTGGCCTGATGATTGGCACCGCCCACGCCGCAGAGACAATCATCAACCCATTCGCTGGCTACTCAATCTCGGATGGGTGGTGGGACCACGTCAACCGCGGCTCCCTGGGCGGCATCGACTACGTGATGGGCGTTGGTACGCCGCTCCCGGCCTGCGCGTCGGGTCAGCTCCTGATCGACTGGAACAACGGCACGGGCGGATACACCGCAACCGTCGTGATGGCCAACGGCATGAGGAGCCAGTACCTCCACCTGTCCGGCTTCAACGGCGGCGAGCGCTACGTCCAACAGGGAGAAATCGTCGGGTACTCCGGTGGCGCTGCGGGTGCACCCGGCTCCGGGTCCTCGACGGGTCCGCATCTGCACTGGCATCTGGTGACCGCCGGCGGCACCGGGTGAACCCGCTCGACTACGTCGGCGCCGGCAGCGGCGGCACCGGGGGCGGTCTGCCGCTGGAGGACCGGCGCCTCGGGCATCTCGGCACCGCGGGGGCTGGGCCCACATGCTCAGCAACCTCGTGCTGCCGGGCAACACGACCTACGGGGCGTTCTCGCCGGGCCCTGGACAGTCGCCGCGTGCCATGGCGAACATCGACGGCGTGATGAGGCTGGTCTACGCCGGCAGCAACGGCTGGACCACGATGAGCAGTGGCCTGGCGATGGCCCCGGGGGCGCCGCTCAACGTGCTGCGGACCCCGGCCAATGCCTCGGCCCAGATCTTTACCCTCGAGGACGGACGGCTCTGGCACACCTTCGACGGCAATGGCTGGAAGAAGTTCCCGTCGTCCGTGACGGTGTCGGGCAACTGCACCTTCTCGATGACGGCCAATGGAACGGACCTTCATGGCCTGTTCAACGACAACGGCCGGCTGTTCCATGTCTGGGCTGACGGTTCCGGCTGGCACAAGGGTGACACCCAGGTGGACCTGCAGCCCGGCGCCGACCTGGTCGCCGTGATTCAGCCGGATGGAAGCCTGCAAGGCCTGTCACTGGAGTTCAGCCGGGTGCACCACATCTTCGGGGCAAACGGGAGGTGGAATCGGATACCGACCACGGCGTCCCTGCCAACTGGGACGCCCATCGCCGGCCGCGCCGCCTATGGCTGGCCGCAATTGGTCGCCAACCACAACGGGGCCATCACCCACGTCTGGGGCACCTCGTCGGGCTGGATGTGCGTGCCGACTGGACAGACGACGAACCCGGGACGGCGGCTCAGCCTCGTCCCGGATGTCGCCTCGGCCCCGTTGGTCGGCCTGACGCTCTGAGACGCGCCTCACCTCCTCGGACGAGGGCGCCCCACACGCCCGCGCTGCTGCCCGGTCCAGGGTT
Source organism: Myxococcus sp. MxC21-1 (assembly GCF_032612255.1). Classification (NCBI taxonomy): domain Bacteria; kingdom Pseudomonadati; phylum Myxococcota; class Myxococcia; order Myxococcales; family Myxococcaceae; genus Myxococcus; species Myxococcus sp. MxC21-1. Next base: position 2,057,547 of record NZ_CP123278.1, on the reverse strand, counting down.
CGGTCCGACGATGTTTCTTTCACATCGCCAAGCAACTTTGGACCGCGCTTTCAAATAATCCAGGACCGGACTCCAACTCCAACTCCACGTCCGTGAATCCTGGAGCATGAGCATGGCGACGCGCGTCACAGGTGGTGTCTCTTCAGCCGGTGCGTCCACCGCGAGCAGCGCGGCGGCGGAGGCAGCCCGTCGCGCCGCCGAAGAGGCCCGCCGCAGGGCCCAGGAGGCGGCGCAGCGGCGCGAGTCGCGCCGACCTGTTGGTGTGGGCCGGACATGACCGGCTCATGGACCGCGAGCCTCCCCGAGTGGATGCACCGCCGGGAGCCACGCCCAGGCCCGTGGTCGTCCTCGCCTGCATGAGCGAGCAGTACTTCGGTCCGGTGCTGAAGACGCTGGGCGCGAGCCCCATCGCGCTCACGCGAACGCTGATGGCGCCCGAAGCCTATCTGCTGGAAGCGCTGGCCAGCACCGTGGCGCGCCATGGGCCCACGGAGCCCAAGGCCATGCGCACGGCGCTCGTGGAGGCCTATGCGCGCTATCAGCGCATCTCCCTCCGCTCCGCGGGCTCCGTCTTCTCGAAGCTGCCCCCGTCGGAGGTCGCGCTGCCTGGCGCGGTAGCTCCCGCGTCGAGGTCGAAACCGTGAGGCGAGCGACAGCGCAGAGGGCAAGCAGGCCTCTGCCGTGACCGCGCCCGAAGGGTGCATCAGACCGATGCATCGAACCCCGGTCCAGGAGGCGCAACGACAGACGCTTCGTGCGCCAGCAGGGGCCCCACCTGGGCGGGATGACCTGTCGCAGGCCTGATTCCCAACTGCTGCAACTCCTCGTGGCCTACGCGAACTTCCGCGCCAATTCCTAACGCTACCGGATTCATCTGACCGGAGAGTGGTAGGCCTCCGTCAACAACGAAGCGTCCACGGCGACCTGCATGCGGGCGGACGAGTCCCACTCTGAAGAGGCTCGCGCTCCGCCAATGAATGAACGTGGGCAACTCCACTGGGTCGCGGACTTCACGCGAAGGCCGCGCCAGGAGTACATTCACTGACCGCTCATGCTCCCACTCCTCCTGCCACTCCTGGTCGCCGCCGCGCCCGCGCCCTCCCTGGAGATTTCGTCGGCGAACCTCAAGAAGACCCCCGCCTTCCAGGACTGGCGCGGTGGACGATTCCTCTTCGAGGAGCGCTGGGTCGACCTCCCGGAGGTCGGACTTCACGTGGGCTACTTCCTCGTCCCCAGCCGATGGACCCGCCAGTACGCGGACAAGCTCCCTTTCCATGATGCCTTCTTCGTGGTGGACCCACGCACGGGGCAGCTCGTTGCCCCGGCCCTGGCACGAACGAGACTGCCGCTCAATGGCTGTCCGCCGATGGGCCAGGTGGCGCGGCTCATCCCCGAGCCCCAGAGCGAGACTTCTGCCGCGATCCGCTTCGGCAATGCTCCTCAGCGGTGTCTGGTCCGGCTCCAACGCATGAAGGATGCATGGGCGGTTTCCCTCTTTCCGGATGAGGCACACTCCCCCGCGGAGGCCTTTCCAGAGGCAGCTGCCGCCCTGGAGAAGGCACTCGGTCCCAGGGACGGAGGGGCTCGCGAGCTCAATTGGTCCTACCAGCCCAACTCCCGCTGGCTGCTCGCTGCGTCCCAGGATGAGTGCGCCCTGTGGGTCATCGACAGCATCAACCCTGAGGTGAACGCCACGGCCAGCAAGGCCATGACCCGGGAGATCTGCGAATGTCTCGAGGGGACCGTCTCCGCCGACGACCCGTATATCCGGCTGCCCCAGACAGCGTACACCATGAGCAGGATGGGTGGGGGCACCGCGCTTCCTTCCTGTGATTGCACGTTCGCGCAGACGGGTGAGGCAGGCGTCACGTGCGAGGCGTACATGGGTCGCCCATACTCCCTTCCGGAGTTCGAGGAGATGCAAAAGGACGGACGGCTGACGGAGAGGAACAAGGTCGAAAACCTGAAGGAGTTGGAGGAGCTCCGTCGCACCCATCAAGGCCTGCTCGCCGCGAACGAGGATGCGCTCACTCAGTGGAGAACGGGGAACCAGAAGGCGGCGCTCAGCGCGTGGACCACGCTGTACCGAACATGGCTTGAGAACGGCCGGCCCATGGCTGGGGGAACCCTGGACGAGTTCGCTGTGGAGGACGCAACCCTGCGGGAACAACTGAACCAGCAATTGGAGGCAACCATCGACCTCCGGGCGGAGATCCTCAACAACCTCGGCTTCGCGCTGTGGTCCCACAAGGAATGGTCCCAGGCCGAGGCCGTCTTCGACGAATGCCTGGCGCTGCTCACCGCGACGGGCCACGAGCGCAACGTGCTCAACCTGAATCGGGGAGACCTGTTTCGGGACATGGGGAAGGGACCTGAGGCCATCAAGGCCTATCGGTCCTTCCTGCTGCGCAAGGTCACCGCGGCTCAACGCAGGTACGCGGAGCGAGAATTGCGAAAGCTCGAGCAGCGCTCGAAATGACTGTCTGAATGACCTGCCGGGACGCACGCGCTCGGCCTTCGAATGACGCGAGGAGGAGGCTCCGCCCTGCCTCGAAACCTGTCAACGCGAGTGAGACAGTGAGTTCGAGAGATGACTGCGCAGCTTCCTGTGAGACGGAGAGCCGCGCGGGGTCGTTGATCCAGACGGTGGCCGTCGGGTCCACCACCGCGCACAGCACCCGCGTCGTCACCCCATGCCAGACACCGAATTCCACGAGTCGCCGCCGTCCCGCGGCGTGCTTGGCGAGGCAGGCTCGCTCGGCGGCGGCGGTGGCCTGCGTTTCGACCTGCGCCAACCCCGCCAACCAGAGGGCCAAGTGAGTGGTGCCCCGAATGGCCCTGCGCCTATGTCTGCACTGCCGAGCCGTTAGCGTCCGGGTGCCACCACCCCGCCACGCGCCTCCGCCCGCGAGTCCTGCCACGCAAGCAGCCTATCCCGCAGCCGCAGGGCAGGTCTCTCCACCGCGACGTAGGTTACCCATGCGACCCCATGCGTCACCGCGATGAAGGCGAGCAGATCCAATCCCCACACACCCAAGGTCAAGCTTCGCCGCTCGAACACGCGCGCCACGACCCAGAACCAGAGATAGGTGCCATAGGAGAGGACCGCGGCCTGGTACACGAGACCTCTCAGCGGTACGGGCAGCGCGACCGCTTCCGTGGCCACGAGCAGCCCGCCAAATCCCACCGCGAGCCCTGCGAAAATCCACACGCCTCCCCAGTCCGGCAGTTGAGGCACGCACACTGCCAAGGTCACCCCGAGCAACAGGACGCCCATCGCACCACAGGCCCCTCGCCAAGCCTGGGGCCACCGTTGCCAGCGCGGCGCGGTCTTCGCGAGAAAGACACCCACCGCGAGTCCATCCAGGTGGAGGTGGGTGGGCCACTGCAATCGCACCCACTGCTCCGCGGGCAACAGGCCCGGCGTGGCGGTGTGTACCTCCCAGGCCCGGGCCCCCAAGCTCAGGAGCAAGGGCATCAGCCATGCCCAGGCGGGGGCGGAGCGGGCGCGCAGACCGAAGGCGAGCAGCGGCAGGACCACGTAGAAGTGTTCTTCGACACAGAGCGACCAACTCTGTACGAAGTCGCGCACGCCGACGTAGTTCTGGAAGAAGACGAGGTAGTGCCAACCTCCTCCCACGAAGGGTGTCCCGAACAACCATGGCTTCAGTGAATAGAAGGCGAGGACGACAATGTAGAGCGGAAGTGTTCGCATCCACCGCTTGAGCCAGAACGTGCGGAGCTGAAGTCCCAGAGGCACTGAGTCCTCCATCGCGAACACCTGCCGACCAATGAGGTAGCCGGAGAGGACGAAGAACAGGTCCACGCCCACCCAGCCCACTTCGAAGCTGGCACGGAGCACCTCCGGCAGGGCCCGCCGCACGGACTCCGGGGCGTGAAAACAGAGCACCGAAACGATGGCCGAAGCCCGGAGCACGTCCAGGCCGTCCTTACGTGAGGGCCCTGAGTCCAGGACTCCCGCGTCTGAGGTCTGCGGGTGAGAGGGGGGATGAAGGGCGCCTCGCATTGTCTTTCACACGGGCTCGGGGACGGCAATGCCTCCATGATTGACCGTTCGCTCCCTGGGATTCCTCGTGGCATCCCAGTTTGCTCCGGATCCAAACAGCGGCTCGGCTGGCTCCGTGCTGGCCGTCGGCGACGCATTGGCCGCCTGTAGCCATGGGGTCGACTATGAGTGGTTCGCGGATGAAGGCGTGGCTACGCATTCCCAGACAGTGACGTCCCGCTTCACGGCCATCGAGTAGGGCGCCATGTCATCTTGGCGAAGCAAGCCCGGGCAGTCCTCGGCGCCACAGCCGCACAGGGAAGCGACGAGCGCCTGCGCCATGCCGATTGACCGCATCATTCCGTGTCGATTCATCACGGTTCCCCCCGGAACCAGGCAGCACATGGTGGACGGAGTCCATCACGGAACGAGCATGAGCGACGCGCCGCGAGGCATCCAGGTGCGGAGAGAAACCACCATCGTGTATGTGACAGAACGAGCGCGGTGCTGGTCCGAGCCAACCACGTCAGAACGTTGGCCTCGTGCGTCACCGCTCATCGGGCGCACCTTTAACGACTGCGCTGGGCGCGCTCCACGCACCTGGAGAGGAGAGTGATACCGCTGCCCTTCCCCCTCACGGCCCCGTCGATTCGCGGAGGCGGGCGGATGAATGCCAGGAACTTTGTCCATGGCACTCAAGTGCCTGGCGGCGGATGTCGGTACGACGTTGGCCATCCGCGTCTTGCGCGCCGAGCAGCCGAGAGCATGGAGTGGCGTCGTGCATTCCATGAGGGGGGCGGCCCATTCCGGGCTTCATCGTGCACCTCGGGGGAGACACTCGATGCGAAGCCGTTCTGGTGTGCTGCGGTCCTGGGGGATGGGCGTGACGCTGGCCTTGTCACTGGGCGCATGTGGTGTGGAGTCCCTGGAGGAGAAGGTACGTCCTCTGGAGAATGAGGTGTCGCAAGAGGACAGCGGGGCGTTGACGCGTGAGCGTCCGGGAGCTTCGTTGACGTGGGACCCGTATGCAGACGCGGTGGCATCAGGCACCACGGCGACGGTGCTCAACGCGAGCGCAGCGCTGGGCGTTCCGGACGGGCAGGCCGCGACACTGCTGGGCTTGCTCAACACGGCGCTGGTGCTGGACCTGGGCCAGGGAGAGGAAGGCACCGGCGACCTGCGCGTGTACTACCAGGGTCTGTCGTTGGCGCTGGTGGCGCAGGTGGACTTCCTGAAGGCGGACGGGACCTTCATCGGCTCCAACTCGTTGCACCTGGTGGAGTTGGGCCTGGGGACGCATGTGGCGGTGGCGACGTACCCGGGGAACGTGCCCTATCGCTACGTGCGACTGAGGGGCGCAGTGCTCGCGCTCTACCTGGTGGACGCGGTGGAGACGTCGCTACAGGCCTTCTGTGGTGATGGGGTGCTGGGCGGGTTCGAAAAGTGTGACGACGGCAATCAGCTCTCGGGAGACGGCTGTAACAGTGTCTGTGAGGTGGAGCCGGGCTACACCTGCACGGGGCAGCCAAGCGTTTGCGACAACAACTCAGCGCCCACGGTCGAGGACGTCCACGCGACCACCTCCGAGGACATCCCGGTGGACATCACCATCCCCGCGGTGGACCCGGATGGCGACGTGCTCGACTTCTCCTTCACCCTGCCCCGCCATGGAATGCTCACGGGCACGGGAGCATCGGTGACATACACCCCGAACGCGAACTTCGCCGGAGAGGACACCTTCCAGGTCACGGTCTCCGACGGCAAGAAGCAGGCAACGGCCACCGTCTCGGTCACGGTGACTCCGGTCAACGACGCGCCCGTGGCTGCCTCTGCCGCTGTGACGGTGGGCTACAACACGCCGACGCCCATCACGTTGGCGGCCACGGACGTGGATGGGGATGCGCTCGCGTTCACCGTGACGGCTCCCGCTCACGGAACCCTGTCCGGGACGGGCGCCCAATTGCTCTACACGCCGGCCGCGGACTTCCAGGGGGAGGACTTGTTCACCTTCACGGCCAACGATGGCGCGCTGACCTCCCATACCGCCACAGTCGTCATCACCGTCAGGGGCCCGCCTGTCTGCGGCGACGGCTACATCGATTCGGGTGAGGTGTGTGACGACGGCAACCGCGTCGCGGGAGACGGCTGCCGAGCGGACTGCCATGGCGTGGAGGTATGCGGCGACGGACTGGTCGACAGCGTGACGGGAGAGCAGTGCGATGATGGCGGTACGACTCCCGGGGATGGCTGCGACGCCGCGTGCCAACTGGATGCCTTTTCGAATGTGCCTCCCACGCTCATCAGCGGGGCAATGAACTGCACCACGGCCAACTCGAACCCGGGCCGTAAGGCGGCGGTGGATGCACTGGGGCGCTTCTACGTCGTCATGAGCTGCGGTGGCGCGGTCCATGTCAGCGTGAGCGTGGACCGTGGCCACACCTGGGTGGGCCCCACGCCCCTGGGCATCACCAACGCGGCGGAAGTCGCGATTGAAGGCGGCCCCACTGGAATTGCCTACGTCGCGGCCACCAGCGCGGGCACGCTGGTATTCACCCGGACCGTCGACGCAGGAGCAAGCTGGGAGGCGCCGCGGGTCCTCAGCCCGGCGGCCAACCCTACCGTCAGTCTGGATTCCCGGGGCGACGCCCTCTACATCTCCGTCTCGCGAGGCTCCACAGGGGTGAACGTCCTCCAGAACTTCGCGCGAGGCGCGAATGACTTCAGCGTGACGGATGTAGACCAGAACAATGCCTTCTTCGACGTCATCGTGGACAAGATCAGCGGAGACGTCTTCTCGGTGAGCGACGACCCCTCCTTCCGCATCCGCCGCAGCAGCGACCAGGGGACCACCTTCGGCCCGCAGAGCTCCCCACCGGGGCAGGCGTTCTTCTCGGACTGGACGGGCTCCAACGGCTTCATCTACGTCACGGGCTCCTTCGGGGACGACAACGTGGACGTCATCCCGATGTCCGCGCCGGGGACAAGCACCCAGGTACCGGGCCTCCCCACGGACATCGGTCCCGCTCCCCTCCGGGCGATTGACGCGGACGCGCTCGGCAACGGCTACATCGTGTCCCAGCGGGGGACGGGCGACATCCAGTTGGACCGGATGCTCGTGGGGGCCGCCATGATTCTGGCCACGGATGCCAGGACAGTAGGGCCGGGCGCCGCGCCAGCAGTCGCGGCGCTCCCCTCGAACGGCGGTGCCCTGGTGGCCTACACGAACGGCACCAGTGTCTACGCCTCAGTGGTGGTGTACTGAATCCACGGGCTCCCTGATGCGCGCCTTCCAGGTCGTAGGGAAGGCGCGCATCCAGGTGGCCCATGCGGCCTTCAACGCTGAACGAAGGCCCCTGGAGCGGAGGCTCAAGGGGAGGGCTGCAGCGCCTTGCGCTCCTTCGCGCAGACCTGGACCAGCTCCAGCATGCTCATGCTGGCGCCGCCGATGTCGAACTTCTGCGCCTTGAAGTCGGGGTATCGGTTCTCGAGGATGCGCCCCTCCGCGATGCAATCGTTGAGCTGCGCGAGCGCCTCGTTCTTGCGCCCCTTGGAGAGGTGGGCCTTCGCCGCGTCGTAGGCCTTCCGCTGGCCCTCCTGGAACCGGAGCTCCACGTCGACGCGCTTCAGGGGCGCCTGCAGGGCCTCTGCCTTCTGGGCACACTGGGCCATCACGTCCTGGGGCTGGGTGCGGACCCCGTCCACGAGCACGTCGACCGCCGCGAGGCTGGCGTTCTCCTTCACCATCCGGGCGCCCTCCTCCTGGCAGGCCTTGAGCTTCTCCGCCGCGCTCGTGTACAGGGCCCTGCGCTTGCGCAGGTCCGCGGAGGACGCGGCGGATGCCGCCGCCTTGCCGGCGACGTCCAGCGCCTCACCCGTCAGCCGGCGCAGCGCCCTCGCCTGCTTCGCGAACTCGAGCGCCTCGACCATCTTCAGCCAGTCGGCGCGCGACCGCTCGGCGGAAGCCGCGTAGCTCGCGTCCTGCCGCTCCAGCGCCGCGTGCTTCTCGAACATCTGCATGATCTCATCCACGCTCTTCGAGGCGGTCTCGACCTCGGCGTCGGTCGCCGAGATGGCCTTGGCGACCTCGAGCTGCTCCTTCGTGGCGGCCAGCCGGGAAGCGAGCTGGACCCGGGCATCCGCCGCGGCCAGGACAATCTTCCGCCGGGTGATGCGGTCGTTCAGCTCCGCCATCCGCTCCTTCGACTCCTTGGCGTACAGGGCGTAGTCACGGTCCTTCTTGACGAGGGCGGCACCCGCCTCCAGCACCACGCCAATCTGCTTGACCGCGTTCTCCGCCGCCTGGAGCTGCGCCTCCGAGGGCGTCTCCTTCTGGACCTGGGTGACCAGCGCCACCGCGTTCTTCCGGGCCTCGTCCACCTTCGCGCGCTGCTGCTGCAGGTCGACCTCGTACCGGCGCCGCTCCATCGTCGCCCGCCCGTCCTTGAGGAGCTGACGCGCGTCGGCGGCGACCGGGCTGATGGCGGGGTTCTTCACGTGGACCGTCTCGAGCGTCTTCTCCAGGACGACCATCGCCGTCTTCGCCTCCTCGAACTGCTCGGCGGTCACGGACCGCTTCTCGACGTTCCGCAGCGCCTGGACGACCTCGGCGCGCGCCGCGTCGAGGGTGCGGACCTGGAGCGCCACCTCCACCTCGACGAGCGTGTTCTTCACCTCGGCGAGGTACTGGCCAATGGCCTGGCTCCTCGCCGCCTGCGGCTCGTACTTGTCCACCAGCTTCCGGACGACGAACGCCGCGGTCTTGGCCTCGGAGAGCTGCTCGGGCGCGGGCCGCTTCACCCGGAGCGCCTTGGCGGACGCACGGAGCTCTTCATGGGCAGGCTCCAGCTCCACCTTGACCCGCGAGACCCCCGCCTGCGCCACAAGCTCATCCATCCGACGCCTTGCCTGGGTGACCTCGGCGCGGGCCTTCTCCGCCTCCGCGCGATAGGCCTTGTCCTGCGCCTCGAGAGGCCTTCCCTCCTCGAGCTGCTTCTGCAGCGCGGCCACCGCCTTGTCGGTGGCGGCGAACTTCTCGTCCGACCAGGCCTTGCCCACCTCGGTGAGCGAGCTCGCCAGGGTCTTGCGGCTCTCATCCAGAAGGCCCCGCTGCTTCTGCGCCGACAACTGCAGCCACCGCTCGTCGAGCGTCTTCCGGTGACGGGCGAGGGTCGCCTCGACCTCGGTGAGGTACGTGGAGAACTTCGGGTCCTGGCTCTTGAGAGGCCGGCCCTCCTCCGCCAGCTTCACGAGCGCGTCCACCGCGGCGCGGGCGTCTTCCATCGCCTTGGAGCCCGGGTCACCCTGGCCGAGCTTCGCCATGCGCTCGTTCAGGGGCGCGAGCGCGCCGTCGATGCGTCGGCGGTACTCGTGGATGTGGACCTTGGCCCGGCGCTCGTCGACGTACTCCCGCTGCGTCCGGAGCTGCTTGCGCGCCGCCAGGACCAGCTTCGCGTACTCGAGGTCCTCCGTCTCGAAGCTCGCTCCGGCGTCGAGCGCGACCTTCAGCGCCTCCACCGCCGCGAGGGCGGCGTCGAGGTCGGCGTTGCGCGGCGGCTCCACTTCGATCCGCTGCACTGCCGTCGCGAGGTCGGCGCGCGCACGCTCCACTCGCTTCGATGCCTCCCCGATGGACCTCGCGGCGTCAGCCTGGGCGGACGCGGCAGAGGCCCCGGCGGAGGCGAGGATGAAGAACCCGAGCAACACCAGCCTTGAAGTGCGTACCATTCACGCAAACCTACTACAGCGAGGCGGAAGAACCCGGCATTGTGTCCGCTCCGCGCCACGCATCGGACAGGAGGGTCCCCGAGGTGGGAGCGCGCGACGGAGCCTTGGTGTGGTGCCGCCGCACAGCCGCGACATCACCGGCCACGTCGGCGGTATTCACCTCCAGCGGATGATGACCGATACACAGGACGCCCACCCCGTGCTCCTCGTCCCAGGGGCCACTGCTTGCCGTAAGCGCCCAGCCGTGGGTTCAATGCAACCTTCAGAGCGGCTGTGCGCTCAGGGCAGGTACACCTCCGCCGTGGCAAGTTGGTGGAGGCCATCTTCGCCACCCACGACGAGAACCCTGCCCGAGGTCAGCAGCGTCGCGGTGTGAGCGCCGCGGGGCGCGGCCATGGAGGCGGTTGCGGACCAGGAAGAGGTGGCTGGGTCGTACAACTCCGCGGTGCTGAAATAGCTGCTGCCGTCGCCCCCCGTGACGAGCACCTGGCCCGAATCGAGCAGCGTGGCGGTGTGGCGGGAGCGGCCTTCGACCATGGAGCCAGTCGCGGACCAGGTGTTGGTGCCTGGGTCATACAGCTCGGAGGAAGTGGGCTCGGTGAGCGACTGCCCCCCGGAGATGAGCACCCCGCCAGAGGGGAGCAGCGTTGCCGTGTGAAGTCGATGGCTCGCCACCATGGTGGCAGCTGGAGCCCACGAATCGGTGGCCGGGTCGTACACCTCGGCGCTGCTCAAGCTCCCGGACCCATTGGCCCCCCCTGAGACGAGGACCTTGCCCGAGGGGAGCAATGTGGCGGTGTGGTGGAAGCGGGCGGTGCTCATGGGGCTGGCCGGAAACCAGATGCTGGTGAACGGCTCGAATATCTCCACAGTGGCTAAAGCGTTGTTGCCATCTGTGCCGCCGATGACGAGCACGTTGCCCGAGGGGAGCCGCGTGATGGTGTGATGGTAGCGGCCCATGGCCATGTCACCGGCGTAATACCAAGCGTCGGAACCTGGATCGTACACCTCCGCTCTGCGCAAGGGGGCCGTCCCATTGTACCCCCCCGTGACGAGCACGGAGCCATGTTCGGGGATAAGCAGGGCGGCGTGAGCGAAGCGGCCATTGGACATGGCACGGACTGGAGACCAGGAGTGGGTCGCTGGATCGTACACCTCCACACTGCTCAGGGGGGTCGTCCCATTGTGCCCCCCAGCGATGAGGACCCGGCCCGAGTCGAACAGCGTGGCGGTGTGGTTGTAGCGGCTCATGGACATGGACCCTGCGGACGTCCACCCAGTGACGCTGAGATGAGCCGTGCCGCTCACGCCACCCAGGGTGGCGGTGAGGGTGATGGGCCCGCCCCCAGCCACGCCGGTGCCCAGGCCCGTGCTGCTTACGGTGGCAATGGCGGCATCGCTCGTCGTCCACGTCGCGTTGTTCGTCACATCGACCGTGGTGCCGTCGCTGTAGCTGCCCTGGGCGGTGAACTGCTGTGACGCTCCCGCAATCACCGAAGCCGTCGCGGGAGTGAGATGGATGGACGTGAGCACGGGCGGAGGAGGAAGGATGGTGAATTGAGCCGTGCCGCTCACGCCCCCCAGGGTGGCGGTGAGGGTGATGGGCCCGCCCCCAGCCACGCCGGTGCCCAGGCCCGTGCTGCTCACGGTGGCAATGGCGGCATCGCTCGTCGTCCACGTCGCGTTGTTCGTCACATCGACCGTGGTGCCGTCGCTGTAGCTGCCCTCGGCGGTGAACTGCTGCGTGATGCCAACGGGCACGGAGGCACTGGTGGGTGACACCTGCAGCGAGAGAAGGCGGGCGTCGGTGACATTGAGGGTTGCCTCGCCCGAGGCTTCGTCCGCGTTGACCGTGATGATGGCGCTACCGGGCTTGAGCGCCGTCACTTTGACAGTGCCATCCTGTCGCGGTTCGACGGAGGCCACTTGAGGAGCGGACGATGTCCATTGCGATGAAGTGGAGGCGTCGAGGTCGACGACGCGGCCATCGTCATAGACCCGCTGGGCCTTCGCGGTGGTCGTCATTCCCGCGGAGAGGGTGGCCTCCGCGAGGACAACACGGATGGAGAAGTCGTCTGAGGGGGATGGAGATGGAGACGGACGCTCATCGCACCCCATGACTGCCAACATCAAACAGAAGGCAAGAAGCAAGAACGGTCGGTTTTTCATGCGAAGTGGCTCTGGGTTCATGGTGGGGAAAAGCCCAGACGGCCAGCAGCCGGAGGAGGTGCCGGAGCACGTCAGCTCGGCCACCTCTACTCACAGTGCTAGCGCATGGATATTGGACCGAGTGCTTACACTGCGCCGGCTCAGCCCTGACCCAGCCGGTCCACGAACCGCACCAACTCCGCCACCGAGTCCACGTCCAGCTTCTGGATGACGCGGGCGCGGTGCACCTTGATGGTCTTTTCGGTGGTGCCCAGCCGCTGGGCGACCTCCTTGTTGGTCAGCCCCTGGGCCACCAGCGCGCAGACCTCGCGCTCGCGGGGAGTGAGGACGGCATGACGCGCATGCAGCGCGGCCGTCTCGGCCCGGCCGGCGCGGGCCGCCGCGTCCTTCGCCAAGGCCTGGGAGATGGCGCCCAGCAGTTGTTGCTCGTCAAAGGGCTTGAGGAGGAAGTCCACGGCGCCGGCCTTCATGGCCCTGACGCTTGCCGGCACATCCCCGTGGCCGGAGATGAAGATGACAGGGAGGTGGCAGCCCTTGGACTCCATGGCCTGCTGCAACTCCAGCCCGTTCAGCCCCGGCATCCGCAGGTCCAGTACGGCGCAACCCGGCATGTCCCCGGACAGCTGTGCGAGAAACTCGGAGGGCGAGGCGAAGGGCTTCGTGGCATGGCCGGCGGCCCGCAGCAGCCGCCCCACCCCCCGCAGCACGGACGCATCGTCGTCCACGAGGAAGATGGTGGCGGGGGCTTGTATCATGACGAGGACTCCGTGTGAGCCGCTGGAAGCACACACCGTAACAGAGCCCCCTGCCCGGGAGGGCTCTCGGCTTGCAGGCATCCGCCGTGCGCCTCGACGATGGAGCGGCTGATGGACAGCCCCATGCCCAGCCCGTGTTCCTTGGTGGAGTAGAAGGGTTCGAAGATGAGGGCCAGCCGCGACGGCTCGATACCTCCTCCCGAGTCCTGCACGCTCAGCTCCACCTGCCCCGGGACTGGCGAGGCGGTGCGAACCTGCACCTGGCGCTGGCCCGCGGGGACATCGGCCATGGCATCCATGGCGTTGATGAGCAGGTTGAGCACCACCTGTTGGAGCTGGATTCCGTCACCCTGAACGGCGGGCAGCGACGGGGCCAGCGCCAGGTGCAGGTCCGCGCCGCGCAGGTGCATGTCGTTGACCAGCAGGCGTGCCACCTCGCACACCAGGTCATTGAGTGAGTGGAGCTCCTGCCTTGGCTCCCCCCGCTTGAGCAGCACGCGCATGCGGTGAATGACTTCGCCCGCGCGCTTGCCGTCGGAGATGATGTCCCCGAGGGCCTCGCGCATCTCATCCAGCTCCGCGGGGCTGGCGTTCAGCAGGCGGCGCGCGGCCTGGGCATTGCTGAGAATCGCGGCCAGGGGCTGGTTGAGCTCATGCGCCAGTGAGGCGGCCAGCTCGCCCAGGGCGGCCACCCGGCTCACGTGGGCCAGCTGGTCCAAGGTTCGACGTGCCTCCATCTCCGCGAGCTTCTCCAGGCGTTGGCGTTCGAGGAGCTCGGCCTGGGCCCGCATGCGGCGGCGGCGCTCCACCACGAGCCCCCGGCCACCAGCGCCTGCAGGCCGCTGAACGTCAGTGCCCCCAGGCCCCACCAGCGGTAGCGCTCCCAGAGCGTGGGCTCGTCGAAGGCGAGCCGCACCCCGTGAGGCACCCGAGCACGGGGGATGGCCCAGCGCCGCAGCGCGCGGGCATCGACCGTCAGCGTGTCCACGGATGCCGGCTTCAGGGGCGCGAGGAATTCCTCCTGCGCTCCCCGCAACACGCGGGAGGTGAGCATGCTCAGTTGTTGGCCCACGGCCTCGTAGCTGACGAGCGCTCCGCCGACAAACCCCAGCCCCAGGACGCTCTCGTGGAGGGCGAAGCAGGGCCGGTTGCTGGCGGAGAGAAACATGCGTGCGATCTCGCGCCCCACGAAAGGTCTCCCGCTGGTATCGGTCATGAAGCTGAAGGTGAGGACAGTGGTGTCGTCCGGCAGGGTCCTCGCGCGCTGGAGCAACTCGGACAGCGGCAGGTTGCTCAGGTCGATGAACTCCAGCCCCCGCTGCGCCAGCAACGGTTGCAGCTCCCGCACCATCTGCTCCTGCTGCGCGCGCTCCCAGGGACTGGAGCCGTTGACGAGCGCCAGCCTCCGTGTGCCGGGCAGCAGTTGCAGGGCCAGCTCCGCGGTGGCCCGCATGTCATAACGCAGCCAGAGGCCCGCCACCCGCTCCAGGCGAGCCTGCTGCTCCCACAGCCGCTCGTCCTCGGAGAGGACAATCATCGGGATGTCCGGCCACAGCTCCCGGCGCAGCTGCAGGGCCAACTGGATGGTGTCGGAGCGGAAGGCAATGAGGGCATCCGGCCGGCGCTCCTGGTATTTGGCCAGATACCAGGTGTGCAGGGCGTGTGTGTAGGCAGCCCCCCGAGCCCAACCCAGATCCAGGCTCTCGACATCCAGAGTGATTGGGCCGCCCTGGGCCTCCCACAAGGAGGAGCGGAGACTGGCGACGAGCGTCGCCATGGCCGGCAGCGCCGTATCCTCGGGAATGAGCAGGAGCACGGACTTTTCAGCCGGACGCACCTCCTGGGCCACCGCGAGGGGGGACAGCAACGATAGGATGCAGAAGACAAAGACGATGCGCCAGGACATGGTGGACACTTTGACCGTAAGAACCCGCCGTTGTGCCTACCCAAAATTCGGTCGCTGCGTCATGAGTGCGCCAAACGCGCGTCATGACGGGCGGGCGATGCGCACGACGAGCCGCCAGGTCCTCACGCCGTAACATCTCCTTGCCTGCGTGTGGGCACACCCATCCCATCCTGCGAACGCAGGCAGGATGGCGCAGCACGCGCGGGTCTATGAGGGCGTTGTTGAAAGGAATGTCAGGGGCCGGGTCAACGGACCGCATCCGGGTCGGCAAAACGGATCGCGACTCCTGAGCGCTCAGGACTGGCCGCTTGCGGCCGATTGCTCTTTGCGCGAGGTCGGCGACCGCGCTCAATGGCCGTCGGCCTCCCCTCCTTCGCCGCTGCCTCGCCATGTCTGGCGAGGCAGTCAGCGCTGAGAATGCGCGCTCCACCGCCGCCTTCACCAAGAACTGCTGCGCCAGCAGATGTTCGCGAACCCGTCTTTCAATCTTCGCATCCAGCGTCGCGGGAGTTTTCGTGCGCATCCGTCACGGGTTGCACACCGCGACGAGGGCCTTCCCCCCTGAACGGTTACTCGGGTGCATCCTCATCCTCTTGATGCAATTCTGAGTTCATCGCTAGCGTGTCTTTGAACTTCCGCAGAGCGCTAGAAGCCCCAGTCTGGTGATGAGGTACGGGCCGCCCTTCACCGAGGAGATGAGCTTTCGCCGCTTCAACTGCTGGAAGACCTCCAGCGTGCAGAGCGACAACTGCCAGCCCTCTGGCGTGACACACGCCACATGGGTCAACTTACCGTTCTCATCCTTGTGCTTCAGAATACGCCCGCCCTGAGCCAGCACGTTCAGGACGCGCAGCTCCTTGCGTGAGACGTTCACGGAGGAATCCTACCAATTTGATGCGGGAGAGGGGCACACGACGCCCCCTTCGGCTGTCTCAACAGCCGATGTCCGCCCAGTGTGTGGGCGGGGCCTCAGGGTGATCTAGGCCTCCTGCGCATCAACCTCGAACGTCAGCGGTTTGCCTTGTGGTAACGAGGGGATGGTGGGTTGTCAAGTGACAGGGCCTGCGTCCCTGGCGAATACTTCAATTGACGCACGGGATGCCATTCATGTTCCCGGGACGCCAACCACGACGACAGCAGGTGGCTCGCTCATGAACTCCTGCTTCCCCGCGGGGACGACCGGCGAGTTCAGCTCGAGCGACATCACGACCCTGACCACTCTGTACGGACAAGAGTGAGGATTTTTTGAAGTTCGGCTCCCGCCCCAACTTCTTGGCATCCTCATTCCCGTGATTCCCACTGACGCTCTCGAAAATCCAGCCCCGACGTGGCGTCGAGGAAGTCCTTCAGGGAGGCGCGGCGAGCATGCGCATCCTCATGGCGCGGGAGACAATCGCTTCCGTCTCTCGCGCACGCTCCCTGACGAACGCCTCACCTCAGCGCGCAAGTCCCAGCACGAACCCGGTCGATGGGGGCACGGGAGTCACCGGCCCATCTCCAAAGTCCGTGGCTCCCGAAAAGTACCCCACGACCCGGCTCAGGCCCTGCTTGTCGATGTCGACATCGGCGACCCAGCTGCCCGTGGTGGGAAACCCTCGCGCCCAACGGAGTCGTCCATTCGAACGCTCGAAGCTGGCGGTGAAGATGCTCCGGCTGTCCCCGCCCGGCGGCACCGGTGGGAGCGGGACTCCGGCGATCGAGTCTCCCGTCACGTACTCACCGACCACCACCACCTCGCCCTTTGACGACACGTCGATGGACCGGCCGTTGTTCGCAAAGCCCCGCCCCCAGGACTCCGCGCCTGATGTCGAGTAGGCCAAGACGAAGGCGCCCCACCCGCTCGAGTTCGTCACGGTCTGCCCCGCGAAGGAGAAGGGCTCGCGGAAGAAGCCTGTCAGCGCCACCCGGTTGCCATGCATGGCCAGACGCCGCACGTTGCCCAGGGGGCCCAGGACACGCCGGGTCCAGACGAGGGTGCCTCCGGGAGTGAACCGCTTGAGAAAGAAGTCGCCGTAGTAGCTGCCGTCTCCGCTGAAGGCGGTGGTGATGGTTCCACCCAGATACAAGGTCCCGTCGTCATCCACCGCCAGCCCGGGTGCCTCACTGCCTTTCACGTCAGGAAAGATATGGCTCCAGCGGGGCGTACCATCGGCGGAAAACTGGGCGATGAAGGCCGTGTCCAGAGGTGAGGCGAGCGGGCCCTGCCCGAAATCCACGACGCCGTTGTAGACCCCCGCGATGGTGATGTCGCCGGAGCGGCTGGCGACAATCTGGTAGGGCTGGAAGAAGCCCTGGCCAGTGATGGGGCGAACCCAGCGGAAACCGCCGGACCGGTCCAGACCGACGATGAAACGTGTGGCGGAGATGGGACCTCCGCCGAAGTCGATGTCTGGCCCGAACGAATTTCCCACAACCAAGGCAAGGTTCCCCCGCTTGTCGAGGGACGGGCCAATCACTGACGCGCTGCTGGTCGCGAAGGCCCGAGCCCATTTGACGGCGCCATTGGATTTGTAGCCCACCAGCGCGATGCCACGGCCGCCCCCCGGCACGGAAACGGGACCGGCTCCGAAATCGGCGGTTCCAGTGAGGTAGGCCAAGAGGACCCGCTTGCCGTCCCGGCCATGCTCGATGGAAATCGGATAGGCCTGGAACTGCCGCAGCTCCACGCTCGCCCCAGGGGTGGACTCCTCCTCCAAGGCTTCCTGGAGACGTGTTTCCGCCCGCGTCTCGCTGGGCGGCTCGTCCGTTCCTGGAGGCACTCCGCCACAACCCCATCCCAACAGCGCGATATAGCAGCAGACTTCCAGGCAGAACCCGCGGTTTGCCATGACCTTCTCCTTTGGGAGAGCGTTCAAACAGACAGGTCATGGAGACGTTTTGCAATGGACCGCAGGTGGCAGTGCTTTGTTGCGAGCATTGGGATTCGCGCCAAGACGCATGCATGACGCGGCAAGTGATTCCGGAGCGGGCCCTGGCGCTCACCGCTCAAGTTGTTGGACATCCGCTGGGGCCCGCTGCCCCTACCCCAAATTCGGTCGCTGCGTCATGGGAGCATCGAGTCTGCATCCGGCCTTGCGACAAGGCGGGCGAGGTCATCGGCGCGTCGCATTGAGCGCCGCCCCCACCACGCTGGGACCAGGGGTCTCCGCCTCCCGCAGAGTGCGGACCATCTGCTCCTCGGTCAGCCCGCGCCTCCTCACGACCGACCTGCCTCCTGGCCGCGAGGACGCTCTCACGCTTCAACGGGTCCGAAAATTGGGGAGCAGCTCACTGCCATTTCATACGAAAACGAAATACCGGAATGACTCATAGTGGAGTTCTGAATAGTTTGACCGAGAGCTCATCGTGGAGACACCCGCATGCTCGATCTCTTCTTGCTGCGAAGCTTCGTCGCGGTCGTCGAAACGGGAAATTTCACCCGGGCCGGCGAGCGCCTGCACCTGACCCAGTCGACCGTCAGTCAGCAGCTCATCCGCCTTGAGCAGAGCCTGGGTTGCCGGCTGCTGAACCGCAGCCAGCGTCACGTAGTGCCCACGGAAGAGGGGGAGCGCCTGCTTGGCTATGCGCAGCGCATCCTTCGCCTGGCCGAGGAGGCGACCGTTGAGCTGAACCCCGGCGGAAGCGGCGGTGTGTTGCGATTAGGCGTGCCCGAGGATCTCGGGGGCGAAGCGCTGATGCCGCTGCTGACGCGCTTCGCAACCGAGCGACCGCGCCTGCGTCTGGAGGTCGAGTGTGGGTTGAGCCACCACCTCTTGCGCCTCTACCGCAACGGCGAGCTCGATCTGCTGCTGGTCAAGCAGTGGGGCGCCGACAGCGATTCCCATGCGCGCTGGACGGAGTCCCTGTGCTGGGTCGACAGCGCGACGCAGCCGGTGACGGCGAGGTACCAGGGTGGCACGGATGCTCTGCCGCTCGTGGCGTTCCCCGTGGGGGCGCTCTATCGGCAGGACATGATCCACGCGTTGGAGAGCCGCGGGCGTGCGTGGCGGATTGGCTACTCGAGTGCCAGCCTCGCGAGCCTCTGTGCGGCGGTGAGCGCTGGGCTCGGCGTCAGTCTGTTACCTGCGAGTAGCGTGCAGTCCGGCCATCGCGTGCTGGGCGAGAAGGATGGCTTTCCTGCCGTAGACGGGCTCGAGCTTGCCCTCTACGCCCGTTCGAATCTCGGCGCCGTCGGCCGCACCCTGCGCGACGAGCTGTCCGACCTTTGCACCCAGCGTGCAGGAGCTGCGGTTCGTGCTTGAAGACGTGGTGAACGGGAACCACGCCGCTGGGCGTGGCTGGAGACATCGACCGAGCGCGTGCGCGCGATACCTGGGGACAGGGTGAAGGCCGCCGTCGTGCGCGTGGATTCTGATAGGGACCGAGGCCCGCGCAAGGCGAAGTGCCACACGCGGGCCCCGGGACGACAGGTCTCAGCAGAACCAGCCGTTCTGCACCTGGCCGTCCACGCCACAGTTGCCCCAGGCGTGGCCGGAAACCCACTCGCTGCCACCGCTATACACGGTGAAGGTCTGCCCGTAAGTCAGCGTACAGGTCGAGCCGTTGGAGCGGTGCACCGTCAGGTCGTTGGCACAGACCGTGAGCCGCTTCCCGTTGTCCCACGTCTGCGCGTAGTAGTACGGGCCCGCCATCGCGGTCACCGAGCCCTCGCCATCCTTCTGCGGCGCGGTCGCCACTGGCACCTCCTCCAGGGCCTCCGGAGCTTGCTCCTCGCCTCCACAGCCAACGAGAAGGGCAGTCGCAGCGAGCATGGATGCAATCAAACGCATGGGTGTACTCCAATTAGGGGGCGCACATACCAAGCCGGCTAATCCGGCTATGCCAGTTTACGACAGGATTTAATTCCTGCCAATGCATCCGGAGTCTTGGCGGCTTCTGGAGCGACCTTTTTCTGACAATTCAATAGGCGTCTACTCCTGACGCCTTGCGTTGGAGTTTTTCGACCGCTGCGTCATATCCCAGCATTCTCGGCGAAGGCGTCTCCACGCATGCGATTCCACTGGGGCGTGGGCTCCCTCTCCAGTCGGGAGTATTGCCAATAACGTGCTGTCTTCCGAATTTTCCGTGCGCGAGGACAACGACGCGTTCCGCTACTTCGCTCCGGAGGGCAACCAGGGTGCGAGCATCAGCGGCCTTGCCGAGCCCGAGCGGGCCCTCGTCCTGGAGCGCCTCTTCAGGTGGATGGGGATGAGCGCTCCCTCCGCGGAGGTTCGCGCGCAGGCACGCGAGCATGCGACCGAGGCGGCGACTTCGAAGCCCGCTGCATCATGGGTTCCACGAGGCCACCTTCAGCAGCGCGCCAATGCGAGTGAGTGAGGCACGCGGTCAACGGGCTTCATCCGCCTGGGCAGCGACGCGTCCAACCGCAGGACGATGGCGGAGTCGCTCCAATCCCCAAGGGCCCGCCGGTGATGCCCTCCTCACGGCGGGCGCCAGGGAACTGAACCTCTCGACAATGGACCACGTGCTTCAGGAGGCCCCATGGCGGAGCCCCGCCGTGATGGGGGCTCTCCCCTCACTCCAGGCCCGTGATGTCCGCGCTCAGAAGCAACTCTTCTGACCCAGGAGGGACGTGTTCGTCTTGAACTCACAGGCGCAGTTGCTCACCATGCACTTGAACGAGGCGGACTCCTCACACAGCGACTCGACCTTGCGCCAGGCGACGACGGGCCTGGGCCAGGTCAAATCCTTCGTATAGAGAACGCCGTTCTTGACCGCGAAAGCGTGTTCCCAGGTCCAGGATTCGTTCGCGGTTTCATTCTCGGTGTTTGAGCAGCGGCTCGTCATGGTCATGACCAGACGGTCGTTCTCCACCTTCCAAGTCCCCAGATCGTTCCTCAAGTCCGCCTCAATCAGGAGGACCGACTTCCCCTTGATGAGCATGGCAAACGGATAGCTGGAACCGCGCTCCCTGCGATAAAGGCCGTCGCTCAGCGTCCCCCCATTCAGCGGGGGAGCATCCATCACCTCTGCGCCGTCCGAATCCCACGTGCTGCACCAACTCACGGTGTCACACTTGAGCGCGGACTCCGAGCCGCCGCCTCCGCCACCTCCGCCGCCTCCGCCGCCGCCTCCGTCCCCCTCCCCTTCGCTCGAGTCGCCACAGCCCACCGCCAGCATGGACAGAAGCACCAGGTACCGTGTCGCCACCTTCATGTCGTCCTCCCAGGAGTCCTCGGAGAGCCCCCATGCCCCCCTCTGACTGGGAGAGACAGGCCGTGCGACACCGTTGCGTGAAATCGACCAACATGGGTGTCCCCCCCCCCGAAGAGTCGGACAGGCTCGTCCGGCGAGCCTGAGTCGCAGTAGGTGCATCCCGGCTCTGTTACCGTCGCGCGGCCATGATTCTCGCGCGCCAGCCTCGGAGCCCCACTCTGGCTCCTCTCGTGGAATCCCTCTGGACATACGACGGGCAGCTCGCCCACGGCTTCGAGCGCATGCTGCCGTCTGGCCGTATGCAGCTCCTGGTCAATCTTCATGAGGACACGTTCCGGGACTACAGGCTCGACGGCCGCCTTGCACACAAGACTCGGGGTGTAGCGATTCAGGGCGCCCACACCGCACCGAGAGTCGTCGACACTGCCTCCCAGCGCTCCATCTGCGGGGTGAGCTTCGCCCCCGCGAGTGCGTCACCGTTTCTGGGCATGCCCGCCTCGGAGCTTACCGGGAAGCTCGTCGACCTCTACGAAATCTGGGGGCGTGACGGCACCATCCTTCGTGAGCGCCTGCTACAAGCCCCCACTCCCGCGGCCCGGCTCGACGTGCTCGAGGCGGCGCTGCTCGCACGGGCACGCGCGTCCAAGCCTCGCGACGAAGCAGTGGCGGTCGCGTGCTCGCTGTTGATGGGCGGCGCGAGCGTCCGGGCCGTAGGAGTTCGACTCGGCCTTTCGCCGCGCCGGCTCATTGAGCGGTTTCACGGTCATGTCGGCATCAAGCCCAAGCTCTTCGCGCGCATCGCCAGGTTCCAGCGCGTGCTCGAATCGGCCGGAGGGGAGTTGACCTGGGCCACCTTGGCCGGTGAGCACGGGTTTTCGGACCAGGCACATCTGGTCCGCGAGTTCAGGGCATTCTCGGGAAACACTCCCGTCGCGTATCGCCCTCGGTCGGATGAGGCCCGCAACCACGTACCTCTCGACGAGCGGCAATTTCCTTCAATACGAGGCGGGCCGCCCCGGGGCACATTGCGCCAATGTCCCCAAACGAAACCCTGACCGAAGTCCAACCGCTTCCCCTTGAGGCCCAACCGTACGGCAAGAAGGAGGGGCAGTCGTGAAGGTCCTACGTATCGTCACCAATGTGGGCGCGACGACGCCAGCCGCCGCCAAGCGATTTTACCGGGACGTCCTCGGGCTCGACGTCCTGATGGACATGGGGTGGATTGAAACCTACGGCTCAAGCGAAACGATGACTGTGCAGATTAGCTTCATGTCGCAAGGGGGCTCAGGCGCACCCGTGCCAGACATTTCCATTGAGGTCGACGACCTCGATGCGGCCCTCACTCGGGTGAAGAAGGCGGGAATCCCGATAGAGTATGGACCGGCTGACGAGCCTTGGGGCGTGCGCAGATTCTTCGTGCGCGACCCCTTCGGAAGGCTGGTGAACCTGCTCACCCATCACCGTTGAGCCGGGCGGGGCTTCGAGCCGCACGCGGTGCCGGCGACGAGCACGGCGGCTGGAGAGCCTCCTGAGCCGGCATTTTTGGGACGCCGGCAGGCACCTCCCCTCTTTTTCCTCGAACACATGGGCAGCCATTCACCGGCTGGCGGATGGCGCGACGCCGTCCACGCCCATCGCGATGCAGAGAGAGGAACCTCCACATGCCGCCGCCCCCTGTCCGCCGAGACCCGCCGAAGCCGCCTCCCGTCAAGCCTCCGCCCGCGCCCCTACAGCCGCCCAAGTCGAAGCGCGCGCCGGCCGCACAGAAGCCCGTCCCGGCGGCGACACAGCCGCCCAAGGACTCCTTCAAGGCTACGAGCCCCGGGACGACGCCCCCGCGGGTGCAAATGGGGCCCTACGTCCCCGGACATGAACCCAAGAACGACAAGCCCCAGACACAGCCAGCTCCCGCGGCCCCAAGGAAAGAGGAGCAGGAGTCGAAGGGGCTCGAGAACTGGGCGACGTATCCCAAAGCGTTGGACACGACGGTAACAGCCCGCCAGCAGCTCCAGGATGGCAAGGACCGAGTCCAGACCTGGAAGGACAACCGAAGCGCGGGACACGGTCTTGCGAAGACAATGAAGGAGGGCGTGAAGGACAACTTCGCCAAGTCCATCGAGGGCGGCAAGAACCCAAAGGATCTGGACAATGGTCTAGGAAGGCTGGGCAAGGCCAACACGGCCCTCAAGGGCGGCATCGGCGCCTCCACCCTCATCAATGGGGAGGTGAGTGATGCCTACAAGGCCGTCTCCACCGGGGGGTTGTCGAGCAGCAATCCCGAGGAGCGCAGCGAAGCCCTGGATGCGCTTGCCGGTGCGGGCAAGACCTCAACCGAGACCCTGAAGGCGGGGCTTGAGACGGCACGAGACCTCGAGAAGTACGGGAGCGCGGCCCGGGCTGCCAACTTGTCCCTCAAGGCCGCCGCCCCGGACCTGAGCCTCAAGGGACGGCTCAAGATTGCTCACAACCTCTCAATGAAGGCGTTCAACCATGCGGACGCCGGGGATGTGGGCACCGCGGAGAAGTTCGACGCGCTCAAGAAGGCCAGTCGGTCCTCCACGACGGACATCGCCGCCAAGGTGCACGGCGACAGCAACAACAAGGCGCAGAAGCGGCTCAACCAGGGGATCAAGACAGGCGCTGAGAAGACCGCGGACAGCGCGTTCGACGCGGCCATCGACAAGGGTGCCAAGGCCGCAGGCGGAAAGCTGGCCAAGTTCGCGGGACGCTTCGTTCCCGGCGCGAACGTCGCCATCGCCGGCTTCGACATCGCCACAGCCATCGCGACGTCCAACTCCAAGGACGCCAGCCCAGGCAAGAAGATAACGGCGTGGACAACCGCCGCAGGCTCTGTGCTCGCAGCCACGAACATCCCGGTGGTGAGTCAGGTCGGCGCGGCCTTCTCCACTGTCTCCGACCTCGTCGGAAGCTTCTTCTAGGAGCCCTCCATGCACACGCCTCCTGACAAGTCCAACCCAGGCCAGCCGCTCTCGATTGGGGAGTTGCAGGGCATGGGGCTGTTGAACCAGGCGCCCGGAGCGATGGCCTTCCGCAATGCGGCGAGCCCTCGACTTCCGCTCCTCCGCGAGGCCCCTTCGCTGGAGGAGCTCCGGGTGAAGATGCCGGAGCTCGGGGGAATTTCGCCCGAGGCCATCCTCGATCGCTTCGCCACGCTGTGCCGCGCGGTGGCGCCACGCAGGGAGCGCGAGCCAGGCGAAGCCGTTGACTCCGGAGACGACGTGCTCCTGGACGTCGTCGGCTTCGCCAACGGAAGGCTCATCCCGTTCTCCGCCCGCGCGGGATGGCGGACGGAAGCCACACCCGACCCGCTGCTCCCCGGCTTCTTCGAAGCCCTGGTGCGGGCCCGGGTTGGCGAGTCCGTAGCGGTGGACCTCGTCCTGCCCGCTGACTACGCGGTGGAGTCCCTCCGTGGCGTCCCTGCTCGCTTCGACGTGAAGATGAAGGCGGCCTACCAGGTGACGCCACTGGGGGAGTCATCTCCAGAACTCTTCGCCGCGCTGGGACGCGGAGGCACGCTCGACGAGGTCATGGAGTACATCGCCGGGGAGCTCATCGCCGAGCGGGACGCGCGATACCTGTGGGACTTCCAGGACCACGTGATGAGGGAGGTGGCTCGGCGCACGCATGTCGAGGTGCCACGGAGCCTCATCGACGAAGAAATCCGCCAGCGATGGGCCGAGGCCGAATATCCCATCCTGGTGAGCCTGGGCCTACCGAACGAGCGAGTCCGGGAGGGACTTGATGGCTGGCTGCTCGACGACGCCACCCGGAGCGAAGTGGAGTACCGGCTGCGGCTGGCACTTGGGCTTCGGGCCATCGCCGAAAGAGACCACGTCCAGTCCGATCGGGAGTCCGCGAAGGAGCTGTTCAGCAGCCTCGCGGAGAAAACCCAACTGAGCCGTGGTGAGCTGGGGCGCCTGCTCCAGTCCGACAAGAACCTCGGCCGGAGGTTCGACACGCTGACGATGCACACAGCGGTCGTCAGCCACATCCTGTCCAAGGCCGACGTTTCACGGGAGTAATGGCAAGGCCATGGGCCTGCGTTCGTAGGGAGAAGGCGCTCGGCTCGAAGAAAGGAGGGCAGATCAATCCATGCCGAGCGACAACCTGCAAAGGCAAACTTGATTGTCCTTTGCCGAACACACTGAAAAGCGCAGCGACAAGGCAGGAATTCGACCACGCTGGACTCACGGAGCGTCGAGAGCCTCTCTTGGGAATCAAGAATTGAGTGAGGACCATCTCCGCGCCGTCGCGAGTCAACGCAGCCCTGCCCGTGCCATCGAGGGCACAGAGGGAATGGGGCAACCTGCGTCCCAAAATTTCCTGGAGACCTGCCTGCACGCACAACCGGGCTCCCGAGCTCTGCTATGTTCGGGAAGCCGGAACGCGTTGCGGAGTCTTCACCCATGCAGTCGTGCCCCCAGGAAACGACGCTGACGGACTTGATTGCCGGGCTGCTTTCCGAAGCTCACCGGGCCCAAGTCCTGGCACACGTCGAGACCTGTGCCGACTGTCGGTGGACACTGGCAGCGGGAGTGGGCACTCAAGCGTCATCCAGCGCTCCGACAGCCCCTGGGGAGGCGAATTCCCAGCCACTGCTGCTTGGCGCCAGGCTCTCCCGGTATGTGGTGCGAGAGTGCCTCGGTGCCGGCGCCATGGGCGTCGTGTACGCGGCGGATGACCTAGAGCTCGGTCGCCGGGTGGCCCTCAAGGTGTTGCGCCCCAAGGGGAGCCAGCGAGAGGAGCTGCAACAGCGGCTGCTGCGCGAAGCCCAGGCGCTGGCCCGGCTCTCACACCCCAATGTCGTCACCCTCTATGACGTGGGCGCCTACGGAGACGGTGTCTTCCTGACCATGGAGCTGGTGGAGGGCACCACCCTGGCGGAGTGGATGAAGGAGCCGCGTCCGTGGAAGGAGGTGCTCCGGGTCTTCCTTGAAGCCGGCAAGGGGCTGGCCGCCGCGCACGCCGCGGGACTGGTGCACCGCGACTTCAAGCCCGCCAACACCCTCCTTGGGAAGGACGGGCGGGTCTTCGTGACGGACTTCGGCATCGCCCGGCTCCTCCACCAGGAAGAGGGCGCGTCGCCCCCGGAGCACATGGAGGCCCCCGTCAGTCCCACGGGTCGGCTCACCCGGACGGGTCAGGTGCTGGGCACGCCCGCCTACATCGCCCCGGAGCTGGTGCGAGGTCAGCGCGCGGATGCCCGCTCCGACGAGTTCAGCTTCTGCGTGGCGCTCCACGAGGCCCTCTTTGGGGCGCGCCCTTTTCAAGGCGAGACGATGCAGGAGCTGGTCCAGGCCGCGCAGCAAGGGAGGATGAGCCCTCCGAAGCGCGAGGTGAAGGTCCCGACCCGGATTCGACGCGCCATCGTCCGGGGGCTCAGCCCGAAGCCCGAGGATCGCTTCCCCAACATGCAGGCGCTGCTGGCGGCCCTCGCTCCACCGCCGCACCGGAGACTTGTGCCGCTTCTCGTCACGACGACCGTGGCCGGAACGATGGGCATCCTCGCGGCCTACGGGACGACGGCGCAGCGACGCGATGACAGCTGTGCGCGGGAAGCGGAGAAGCTCGCGGTGGCATGGAGCCCCGCGCGGCGCGAACGGATCCGCACAGCCTTCCTCGCCACCGGCATGACCTACGCAGCCCAGGCCTGGAAGCAGTTCTCGACGGTGATGGACGCCCACACCGCTCAATGGCAGGCGCTTCGCACGGAGGCCTGCCTGGCCGCAACGGGCGACACCGCGGACCAGGCCGGCAGACCGCCGCGTGCCTCGATGCGCGGCTCTGGCAGATCGCCGCCGTCACGGAGGTGTTGGAACAGGCGGACGCGCAGACGGTGCAGAACGCGCGCGCACTGGCGGCATCCCTCGAGGGCCTCGTCGGATGCCGCGATACCCCCGGACTCACCAGCCGCCCCCAGCCGCCCGACAATCTCCGCTCCCGCGTGCATGCGGCGCGGCAAAAGCTGGCGCAGGTCCAGGCCCACCTCGTGTCGCACCGGTTCACCGACGGCCTCGCGGTGACGTCAGCCCTGCTCGAAGAGCAGAAGGGGCTCGGCTACAAGCCGTTGGAGGCGGAGGTATTCCTGGCCCACGGCACCGTCCTCGGGGGCCTCAACAAGCCGAAGGAAGCGGAGGCGTTCTTCTACCAGGCCCTGTGGACAGCCGAGGCCGCGCGTGACGACGAAACGGTGGCACGGGCCTGGCTGGAGCTCATCTGGGCGGTGGGCGAGGAGCAGTCCCGCCCCGACGAAGCGGAGAAGCTCATCCGGCACGCCCGGGCCGCCGTCGAGCGACTGGGGCGGGAGCGCTTCCCGGACATCACGACGGAACTGCACACGCGCCTGTCGTCGCTGCGAGAGGCGTACGGCCAGCTCGCCGAGGCGGAGCAGGAGGCGCTCCAGGGACTGGAGTTCTCGCGGAGGAGGAATCCCCCGGACAGCCTCCGCACGCCCAACCTCATCCATCAGTTGGGACGCATCCGCTTCGGCCAAGGCCGCCATGAAGACGCGCTGAAGCTCCACCGCGAGGCCCTGGAGCTGCGCGAGCGCATCCTTGGCGCTGACAATCCGGCCCTCGTGACTTCCTACAACCGGGTCGCCACTGCCTCGCTGGAGGTGGGCCGGTACACCGAGGCCGTCAGCGCCTGGCGCAAGGCCCTGGCCCTTCAGGAGGCATCCTCCAACCCAGAGACCACCCCCAAGGGGACGATTCTGCTGAACCTCGCCGTGGTCTCGCGCGTCGCGGGTCGACTGGAGGAGGCACGCTCCATGGCTGAGCGGGCGCGCGCCATCTTCGAGCGGGCTCGGGGCCCCAACCACGTCACCGTCATCTTCGCGCTCTCAGCGTTGGCAGATATCGCCAGTGAGGCGGGCCAGGGCGACGAGGCGCTGGGCCTCGCCACCGAGGCCCTGGAGCGCATCCAGCGTTCACTGGGCCCGGACACGCCACGCGCCGCCCTGCCACTGACAATCCGGGGGCAGGTGTACCTGAAGGCGGGCCGCCATGCCGAGGCACGACGCGACCTGCTGGACGCGCTCCAGCGGCTCGAGAAGGAACACGGCCCGGAGGGCGGGAAGACGGTGACCGTGCTGCTTCCCCTCGCCGAGCTTGCCCTGGCGACCCGGGCTCCGAAGGAGGCGCTCGCGTACTGCGAGCGGGCGAGGAAGGTCACCGAGAAGGCGGGGGCGCGGAGTCCCCGGACGGCGCCAGCGCCCTTGCCTGCGCAGGGGAGGCGCATCTGGCGCTGGGCACCTCGGCGGAGGCGGTCCCCCTGCTCGAGCGCGCCCGGCGCATCCAAACCCAATGGGGCGAAGTCAAAGACCCGCGGGTCGCCGGCAAGACCGCCTTCCTTTGGCCCGGGCGCTCATCGAAAAGCGCGCTTCCCCGGAGCGGGCCCGGGCGCTCGCGCTGGCCGAGGAGGCCCGGACGCGGCTGGAGTCCGTGGGGCTCCGGGGCCAGCCGGAGCTCCAGACGGTGCTGGCCTGGCAACGGCGTGAGACGAAACGATGAGCGACGAACAGCGAACAGGCTCCCTGGCGGCGCTGCTGCGGGCGTCCGTGTCTCCGGCGCAGCGAGCGGAGCTGGAGGCCGAGGAGGGATTCGAGGCGCTGCTGGACAAACACGTCGAGGCAGCACGGACCCAGTGGCCCACGTTCTCACTCCCGGCAGAGACCTTCGTGCGGCACCTGGCCCGGCACCTGCCTGAGGGAAAGGCCGCGGAGGTGATGCGCATCCTCCAAGGTCCCGACCTGTATCTCGCGTGCGCCTGCACCTCCGGGGACCCGGCGGCCCTCAAGGCCTTCGAACAACACATCCTCCGACACGTCCCCGCCCGGCTCGGGAAGGTGTCGCCGCCCCTGGTGGAGGAAGTGCTGCAGATGCTGCGCGAACGGCTGCTGGTGGGCAACAGCAACACGCCACCGAGGATTGCGAGCTATGGAGGGCGAGGGCCCCTGCGGACCTGGGTGAGCATCATCGCCGCGCGCATCGCCTCGGAGTTGATGGGCCAGGACGAGCGCCATCAGCTCGTCGCGGAGCCTCCCGAGGAACTCGCGCGGATGCTGGCCCCGAGCGACCCCGAGTACGCGCTGCTGCGCGAGGATGCGCGCCAGCTCCTCGTCGAGTCGCTCCGAAAAGCGGTGGCGGTGCTCTCCGAGCAGGAGCGGACCCTGCTGCGCTTGCATCATTTCCATGGGTTCACGATGGACCGGCTGACGCTCATGTACGGCGGCTCGCGCTCCGGCGTCGCGCGCAAGGTCGCCGATGCCCGCGAGCAGCTGCTCGAGCGCGTTCGCATGGAGCTCGCGCCAAGGATGAAGCAGGACCAACTCGCCCTGGAGAGCCTCCTGGGACTGGTCAGCAGCCGACTGGATATCAGCCTCCTGGGATTGCTGGACTGAAGCCCTTGGCGCCCATCTTCCGTCGGGCGCCCGACCGCTGGCACTCCTGACGCGCCGGCGCCCTGTCGGATTGCCAGGGCAACGCCGCCGTCAGCGTCGTCTCCGGAGATTTTTTGGGACGGCGGTGGGCCACCTCCCTCTTTCTCTTCGATTAATGGGGCAGACACGCATCGACTCGCGCAGGACGTACGCACGTCGGGCATGCCTCATGCCCGGCGTCCAATCACATCCCCGGTGACGTCGAAGCAACAAACGAAGTCGGACGCCATGCGCCAGAGGACGTCATGCATCCTTCCATCCACGACGATGCCAGAGTCGTCTTGTCGAGCGGCCTGTCGCGACATGACACCTGCGTCTGGCTTTTGTGCCTCGGGCTCTCCCTTCTCCCCCTGAGCGCCCGAGGCGACGTCTCCCCAGACGTGCGCCGCTGTGCGGTAGCCATCCACCAATTGATAGGGAACCTCGAGTACGAGCAAGCCCTGGAGCAGGTTCTCCACGGCAAGGCGATGTCGAAGAAGCCTGAGGATCAGGTCGTGATGTCGCTCTACGAGGGCGTCATCATGGTGGAGTTGAGTGGGCGGTTGAGCGACGCCGAAGCCACCTTCAAGGCGGCCCTCTTCTTGAACCCCGCTGCGAAGTTGCCGCTGCTTGTCTCACCCAAGCTGAAGCGGCACTTCGAATCGGTGCGCCAGGATGTCCTGAGCGAGCTGGCCACGCGAGGAGTCGATCGTGAGCCCCTGAAGATGGAGGCCCCCACAGAGGCGCAGCGGGTTCAGACGCCACGAGAGCCGCTTCCCGCGGTGGCCTCGGGGCTCCCGGCGTCTTCATCGTCTCCAGTGCCGGAGGTGTCCGGCTCGTACTCCTCATTACGAGACCGAGCGCTCATCCCCGCGGTGGCGGGAGGGGCCCTCGTCGTCACAGCGGGCGTCTTCTGGGGATTGGCGGAGGGAAAGAAGTCGAAGCTGGCGCACAAGGCGCAGCACATCGGCTCACAGGCCGAGGCCAGGAACGTGGCCAGCAGCGCGCGCGGGCTGCAGACAGTCTCCGTGGGGCTGCTGGTGGGAGGTCTGGTGGGGCTGGGCGCCGCCACGGGAATGTACCTGCTGGGGTCGCCAGAGGAGCAAGGCCCCCTACAAGTCGGGCTGGATGGGACGTCCGCGTTCGTATCTGGAAGGTGGCCATGAAGCCTCTGCGTCGCTCGTCAGCCCTTGGATTGCTGGTGCTCAGCGTCCATCTCGCTGCGTGCCTCGACGTCGACGAGGCGGTGGACCAATTCTGCAACAGTCAACCTGGCGCATGCCTGGATGACACATCGGATGCGGGACCTGATGGCAATGGCAGCCTGGATGGAGGTAACGATGGAGGTGGGCCGCACGGCGGAGGGGGCGGCGGTTCGGACGGCGGAGGGGACGGCGGTTCGGACGCAGGCACTGACGGGGGACCTCCGGATGCCGGGCGCGAACCGCCGGGGTGGAAGTCGGTGGCACCGATGCAGACGCGGCGCACAGGGCATACGGCCACGGCACTGAAAAATGGTCGAGTGCTCGTCGTTGGTGGGAGTAGCTCAGGCAACACCCCCACGAACACCACGGAGCTCTACACCGTCGCATCAAACAGTTGGAGTCCTGGGCCAGACCTCGGGACGGCACGCATGGACCACACCGCCACCCTTTTACCGAATGGAAAAGTATTGGTGGTCGGTGGCCGGGGCCCCGGTGGTGATGCGCTGAACAGTGCCGAAATCTACGATGTGAATGCGAATGAGTGGATTCCTGCCAGTCCCATCCCACTTGGAGCACGCGCCAGCCATGCCGCCGTCCTGCTTCCCTCGAGGGAGGTGCTGGTGGCGGGTGGCGGGAACTCGCATCTCGACGGGCTGAACACCGCCGCGCTCTATCACCCGGACACCGACTCCTGGACAGATGCTGGGAGCTTGAATGTCAAACGCAACGTATTGACACTCACCCTCCTGGAATCGGGCGTGGTGGTGGCCATTGGTGGCTTCAATGCTGCTGGAGCGGAGACCACGGCCGAGGTCTACGACTCGAATCAACCCGAGGCGGGATGGCGCCCCCTCCTGGCGCAGATGGAGCATGGGCGCCACGGGCACGCCTCCACGCTGCTGCCTTCTGGAAGAATTCTGGTTACCGGCTCCCTCGAGGGCTCACCTGGGAGGGTCCTCAAGGCAGCAGAGATCTTTCAATGGAGCAGCACGTCGTGGACGTACGAGGCAGAAATGCTGGAAGCCCGCTTCTTTCACACGGCGACCGCATTGCCCTCAGGCGAGGTGCTGATTGCGGGCGGGTATTCCAGCCCCCACGCAATGCCTCGTGCCTCCGCGGAGATATTCCGGCGAGATGGCTCCTGGGAGTTCATCGCCCCCATGTCGTCGGCGCGCGTCAATCACACGGCCACATGGTTGGAATCAGGGAGTGTGCTCATCATCGGGGGCATCGACGGCGCTGCCGTACTGAACACCGCCGAGCGGTATGTCCCCTGACGCCTGTGCCTGTCTCGCATTCGGTCGCTGCGTAGTGAGCTGCAAAGAACCCGCTTCCCCGGAGTCATCCCATGGCCAAAATCACAGCCCCCAAGCCGCAAACCACAACCCGGCCCCCGGAGAGCAAACCGCGGAGCCCCCAGACCCAGGCGCAGCGGCCTACTCCCTCCGGGCACACAGACACGTCTAGCTTTGGCAAGGCCCCCAAGGACTTCTCGCAGCTGGGGGCGCCCACGCCGAGCCCTCGACCACAGGACCCGCCTTCGCCTCCGCCCGTCAAGCCTCCGGAGAAAAAGCCGGCGACACCTCCGAAGGAGGAGACAGACGCCACGGAGCCGAAGAAGGCTCCCACGGGGAAGGAAGCGGCACAGCGTCTTCAGGACAAGGACCGATACATCGGTGGCGCGGGGCGGAACGAGCGGACCCGCGAGTTCACCGAGCTCATCCAGCAGCACCAGAACGACCCGGAGTATCTCAAACAACTCTACGCAACGTTGGGAGACAAGGACAGCAAGGAGTTGATTTCCAGCGCATCCGCGCAGGTTGCCCATGACCAGAAGGGGCTCTACAAAACAGATGCGGAGCAGACGGCGGCGTTGAAGGCGCTCGCCAAGAGCACGGGCTCCGCGCCGCCCAGCGTGGTGAACGAGCTGGCACGCGAAGCGGCCAAGAGCCAGGTGCCAGACGCCATGGTCTCAGTGCTCAAGCAGCCGGAGACCCCGGAGTCCGTTCGTCGCACGTTCTTGAATGAATCCGGCAAGACCGCGGACAAGAACACCATCCAGGCGCAGAACTTCGCGGACGTACTCAATTCAGACCCCAAGCTCATCCAAAATTACAATGCAGAGCTGGGGAGAGACAAGTTCGTCGCAATCCTCGAGAAGGGACTGCAGCAGCCACCGCACAACAACAGCTTCTCTGGCCGAGAGCCCACCAGGTCGGACGGCGCGGTCAAGATACTTGGGCAGGTGCCAGACCTGTTCAAGGGGCCGGCGTATTCGGACCTCCGTGCGAACATCTTCCGCGTGGGAGCCAACTCGTTGGGGGACAAGACCGACCCCGCCCGTGCGGCCCAACTGGAAGGGCTCAAGAAGATTTTCCGCTCGGACCCCTCGGGCATCATCAATGAATTGACGAACAATTCGGGTGGACCCAACAGCGCCTACGACGACACGCTCCAGGCGCTTCCGAAGTTCTTGCGCGATTCGATCGTCAACGGCTCGGGCAAGGACCCGGGGTTCGCGAAGTTCGTCAAAGAGGACTTGCCCAAGCAACTCCGCGCAGGGGCGCTCAACCCCGCAACCGCGGGTGGAAAGCCCCCCGTCAATGACCATTACGCGCGCACGCTGGGGAGTCTCACGGGAGCCATGGTGGGAGCGTATGGACTGGAGATCAAACGCACCGAGGACGCAGGGCAGTTCAAGAAAGACCTGGCGGAGACCATCGCGGGTGTGGCGTTGGCGCCCTTGGGCCCTGCGGGCGAGGTCGGGAAAGTCGCGCTGAAGAACTTCATCACGGACGTGCTCTCCAGCAAGGACACGTCCTGGACGGAGCAGCTCCGCGAGATCTCCGCCGCCGTGAAGGATAAAGCCTCGGCAGGGCTCCAGAACTTCGACAATCGCAAGGATGCCAATGGGAGGGACATCTCGGGCGGCAAGGATTGGAACACCCAGACAGAGCAGCAGTTCGAACTGGGCTATGACGCCATCCTCGAACGGCTCCGCCTGTTGAGTGCCAATTAGCGGGACAGTGCAGTCTGAGCCGCGCGCCACGTGCTCGGTCGTGTGTCGGCCCTCGAGCGCCTCGTGCCCCTCCAACGGGACGTTCCTCGAAACCACTGCCCCATGACCTTGTGACGGTAGGGCAAGCCACGAATCCACGACGCCGCCCGGGCGAGTTCGTCCAGGTCCCCCGCGCGGCACATGTCGCCGGCGTGGACGAAGATGTCGCCCGGGGGCATCACGAACTCGTCGTGGAAGAGGTGCGTGTCCGAGACGGCGACGATGCGCATCCTCGCATCATGCCTCGCCGCCGCCTCCTCCCCCAAACTCGGTCGCTGCGTCCTGAGGGCCTACTCGAAGAAGGCCGAGACCAGGGAATCGATGCCCGTGTCCGCGTCCCGGCGAGACCAGGTCGCGGCGGCGTTCCCGAACGGGCTGGTCACCACCTCAAGAGTATAGAGCCCCCCATTCACAGTGGCGAAGTCGAGCCGGGTGGCAGCGGACCAGCCCGTACCGGGCACGAAACGTCGAGCCCAAACGAGAGCGGGCGCTCCCGCTCTCTCCGTGCGGCTATAGACGACCATGGCCGTGCCCGAGGGTGAAACGTGGAGGGCCTTACTCCCGGCGTAGTCCGTCGCGAGTTGCTGAGCCGGCTGCCAGCCCGAGCCCCTCACGTAACGAGCAGACCACAGTCCTCCCTCAGGGCCGCCGCCAATCTGGTCCCAAATAACAAACACGTTTCCGTTTGCGTCTGCGCCTATCCGCACCTCGCCACCAACACTTCCCTGCGTGTGGAGAGGCACCTCCTGGCCGCCAAAGCCAGAAGCGAGATTGAAGGGCTTCGCGTATACCCGATCGCTGTCGAGATACCGTCGAATCCAAACGGCAATGCCGGTCCCATCCGCGTTCAGGGCGACCTGCGGATAGCGGCCTTCGGTGCTTTCGCCATGCGCCGGCTCGCTCCAACCTTCGGCGCCCTGGCGCGAGTATTGGAGAGGGCTGTTGCGCTCGGCCCATACCAACACCCCGTTACCGCGCGAATCCAATCCGACGTCATAGCCGTGCCACGCGGAGTCCCAGTTCGAGTCGTCGATGGTGCGCACGCGGACCGGCGTGCCCCACCCCGAACTCCCGGCGTACGGCTGAACCTGCAGGAAGGTCTGCGTGGAACTCTTCTCCACCCAGGCAGCGAGGGCCCCATTGTCGGGAGCTGCCACCACGCGGAGGGCCGTCACATTCAGCCCCGTATTCTCGCCGAGCAGCTGTGGCACACCCCAGCGCTGGACGCCGCTGTCGGAGCCCGTGGCGAGGATGCCATAGGCCTTTTTGGCGCTGTAATCCCCCGCCGGCCACGACTCCACCACGGCAAGGGGCGTGCCGTCAGACAGCGTCGTGAGCGAAGCCGGTCTGGGAAAAGGGCCGAAGGTCCCCTCCCCCACGTGCTGCTCCGCCTCCCAGGCGGCGCCTGGTTTGTGGCGCCGCGCCCGGAGCCCCTCGTCGACATACAGGACCGTCGCAACGCCAGAGGAGTCCAGGGCAACCCCGTGGGCAGGTGTGCTGAGGCGTGAGCCGTTCGAGATGAGCAGTGGGGCCCCCCACTGGGGCGCACGGACCGAGTAGTCCCAGGCGTGGGAGGAGGTCATCGCATTGCCAGCGAGGTCCTTCACCCCGTCGATGGCGACGCGCACCTGCGCACCGAATGCCGGCATCTGCTTCAGCTCGAGCGTACACCTGCCCGCCGCGCAGGACACCGCGCCTCCGGACAAGGGCATGCCGTCCGCCGTGGCGTGGAACGAGGCCGGCGTCACACTGGCGGTGTCGAGGGTCGTCTCGCTGAACGACACCTCGATGGCAGTCCAGGGCGAGGCCGAGACCGAGGACGCGTCAGGCGTGACAGACACCCAGCGCGGCGGCGTGACGTCCACGATGAAGCCATTCGACATCTTCCAGCCCGAGGTGTTTCCAGCGTCATCCACGGCACGCACGCAAGTGTAGTAGCGCTGCTCGGCCAAGGTGAGCACCGTGAGCTCCACGGACGAAGTGGCGCCGACATCCTGGATGCTGCTCGCATCGCCGGGGCACGCCGCAATAGACGTCAAGGCGAGTTCATGGCGCCGGATGCCCACGGAGTCGTTGAAGCCGGACCAGCGAGCCGCTACGCGCGTGTTGCTGTTCTGATATTCGAGCTCCGGACCGGCAAGGCCGTCCATCACCGTGGCGGCCAGCTCGGAGGGCGCCGTGCTGTCCTCGACGAACGTCAGCGCCTCGGAGCAGGCCGAGACGTT
The DNA here is from genome assembly GCF_032612255.1 of Myxococcus sp. MxC21-1. Lineage (NCBI taxonomy): Bacteria > Pseudomonadati > Myxococcota > Myxococcia > Myxococcales > Myxococcaceae > Myxococcus > Myxococcus sp. MxC21-1. The sequence continues at coordinate 2,021,903 of NZ_CP123278.1, read as the reverse complement.
CCCCGCCGCGTCCGTTGCCTGGGCCACGTACGTAGAGGTGCTGTTGTCGGCTACGGAGAGCGACAAAGCGACCTGCCCCTGACTGTCGGCGGTACGCGAGGCGAGCGCTCCTCCAAGACACGCCGTGCCAGCGAAGAAGCGCACCGAGGCCCCCGGCTCGGTAGCGACATGGAGGACGGGCATGTTGTCATTGGCAGGAGAGGTGGGCGCGGTCCCGATGAGCATCGGCGCGTCGGGAGGCGTGGTGTCCGCCGGAGGTCCTGCGTCCGCGAGGCCCGCATCCGCCAAACCAGCATCCTCCTGCCCTGGTGTGCCGGAGTCCCGCTCGGTGTGCGTCCCAGAATCCATCGGCGTCGAGCCGTCGGGCACTTCGTTGCCATTCCCCCCACAAGCAACCAGGAGCCATCCACTCACGACAGCGCCCACGAGCCACTTCGACATCGCTCCCCGTCCCATACGCTCTTTCAACATGAGAATCCTCTTCTAAACCGCCTCGGCGAGTCCGCTAAACATGGAGCCCAGCATGCTCGAAGAAGGAGAGGAGGACATCGGGACGATGCTGTAGGGCACGGAATTCTCTTCGTGCCAGGCGCATGAGGTCCGAAATGGCAGGGGGCGCTGCGTTGAGCAAAGCCTCCTTCACCACGCCATTGCAGCCCTCCTCTGGGTTGAGGTCAGGGGCGTATGGGGGAAGCCACTCCACGCGGAAGTCCTGCGCGTGTCGCTGCAGCCATGCGGTGACGGCCTTCGAACGGTGTGCCTGAAGGCGGTCCCAGATGATGACCAGAGGGCGTCCGATGCGCCGGCGGAAGTACCGCAATGCGGCGATGACTTCTTTGTCGTGGACAGCTCCGACGAAGTGGCGAGCGAACACCCTGGGGCGTTCACGCCCCCACGGGGCCGTCAGCAGCACGATGCTGGAGACTTCACGACGCCTACTCAGACGCTTGAGGACTCGGACTTGTCCCACCGGCGCCCAGGTGGTGCCCAGGCGGGCCCGAAACGTGTGACCCGTCTCATCCAAGAAGGCAATCGTCCCCCCGCTTCTTCGAGCCCCTTTTAATGCGAGGCCAGTCTCTCTTTACCCAGGCTTCTATGAGCACATCATCCCGCTCGCGGGCTTGGGGACGAGGGCGATGCGCGGAGAACCCCAGCCGATGCAGAGGCCTCGACAATGAGCGCGGGTGGTACCGCACGCCCCAGCGTCGCTCAATGAGACGCGCGATGCGTGGAAGGGTCCATCGCTCCGTGGGAAAGCCAGCCCGAGAGGCGCCGGCCTTGAGCACTCGGGCCACTTGCTTCCACTGCGAAGAGCTCAGCCTCGAGGGGCGGCCCTTATGGGGCTTGCGCCGCAGACTCCTGCTGCCCCCCAGCGCGAGGGCTTTGCCCCACTGTGACACAGCTCCTCGGCTGACGCCGCACTCGTCCGCCACGTCTATCGGGCGCCAGCCCGATTTCAGCAGCGCAGCGGCGAACAGTCGCCGCTCCTCCATCTGCTCGGACGTCAACCTGAATGGCTGCTGCCCCATCACCACTACCCCCTTCATCGGAACAACCGCTCCGGTGTTTAGGGGATTCGCCGAGGCGGTTTAGACGGCCCCATCTAGCATGAGGAGTGAGGAGGCAAGAAACCGGGTAGGTCTCCGGCGCAGGCAGTGCGTCAAGGCCTCGGCGGCGACTGCACGGCAGCTTTGCAATCGTCGTCGAAGACGGCAACGCAATGTTCGACGACGGGGCCGGCGCTCACGTCTCAGCGCCTTTCGAGGCAAGGATTGCAGCACGGGAGGCGGCCAGAAATGCCGTGCTCTGGACGCGCCATTCGTTGCCGCATCCTTGCCTGAATGAGGGCACGTAAGGCCCCCTCCCCCCTGGATGGGCGCTTCTCACGGAAGACCGCGAGTCACTTCGTGGTGGGCACGGGGTCGACAGTGCTGTCCTGGCGTGGCGCCTGGAGCGCGGGAGGCGATGCGCTCAGCGCGCCCAGGTAGAGCCGGCCGTGGAAGCCGTGGGGCTGCTGGGTGGTGAAGAGCTCCAGGCCAGCGGCCTGCTTGGAGGACTGCCGTGCCTCGAGCGTCGGGCTGATGCCGAAGACGTTGCACTCCACCTCCTCCTCCCAGACGCTGTAGCGGCAGACGAACTGGGTGCCTCGCTGGAAGCCCACATCCACGGCACGCACCGAGGGCAGGGCGCGCGCCACGCGAGCGCCCATGGGCTCGAAGTCGCCATCCCAGCTCACCTCCGTGGTGCGCGCGTGGACGCTGCCCGTGAGCGCCAGCGTCCAGGCCTGGGGGCGCTTCGACTGGGCGTTCAGCAGGTGCTGGGCCATCTGCGCCTCGCGCTCATTGCCGTGGGCCATGTCGGAGTCGATGGCGGCCACGTCCACGTCCTTTCCGGAGATGCGCATGCGGCGGACCTGCTCGACAAGCCACAGCATGGCGCGGCTGCTGCGCCCGTCCTGGTATACCCGGCGCCAGAAAGCGCTCTCCGAGAGGAGCTCCTGAACGGCCGCTGAATCGCCGTCGCTGGCCAGGTAGCGTTCGAGGAGCGGCTTCTCGGAGACGGGAATGGACAGCGCCAGCGTCACCGGCAGTTCCTGGGCCGAGGCCTCGCACAACATCCGCAGCGCCGCGGACGGCACCTCCTCCGTGCCCAGGGGGTCCGCCACGAGCAGGACGCCTCCCGCGGAGAACAGGGACGAGGCCCCCGCCAAGGGAGCACCACACAAGGGAGGGGCGGAGGTGGCGGTGGTCCCACCCGTCTCGCCCCAGCTCTCCATCACCACCGAGCGAATGGGAACGGGGGGATTGCCGCCCACCAGCTCCAGCGCGGGAGCCATCTCCAACTGCTCCAGCAGCTTCTGCTCGAAATCCAGGTCGCGGTAGCCGTGCGCCGGCCGGTAGCCCTCCAGCCCAGGGATATCAGTGAAGGCTCCCGGCACGGAGAGATGCACGCTGGACCGACCGGATGCCTCCGCAGTGTAGCCTCCCCCTTCCTGCGTGTACCTGAGGCGAAAGACTCGAATGAGTGCCTGCCGGGGCCCGAGCCGCTTCCCCTGGATGTAGTAGCGCTCGGGGGGAATGACGTCCGGAATGAAGGACGAGAACATCTCCAGTCCCCCCTCCTTCTCCCCCACGTCATAGCGGCTCTTCTCCAGGATGTACCGGGCCGTCATCATCGCGTCCTCGGCGGGCACCTGATAGACGACCTCGTGCATGGGCGTCTCGTACTGCCCCGTCTCCGGATTGTACTGGGTGGCGATACCTCGCATGCCGGTGGCGCACCCCACGCCCCCCAAGAGCCCCAGCACCAGTGCAAACCGTCGCATCGCTACCTCCATGAGCCACAGGTCCTGGAGGCGGGTTTCGGGCCTCCTTGCCGCGTCAACCGCTGAAACGCTTGGGCGCGTAGGACATATTGCCACCGCCCGGTAGATGGAGGAATGGAGCGGGCACGGTGTTGACGGTGGTGACCTGGAGCGCGGGAGGCGATGCGGTCGGCCCGCCAGGGAGGGCCGGCCATGGAAGCCGTGGGGCCCCCAATTCGGTCGCCGCGTCTTGGGTCCGTGTCACGCGATTGAACGGACTCAACGAGACCCGTTTCGGAAAACGAGATGCGAGCGAAACTCGAGGCGTCCGGCCTGCCGCCACCGCGCGAGCCGCGGGGGGATTCGCGGCTGTCGATTCCTCTGCTCACTTCCCGCGGACTCCGCCAGATACAAGTGCAATAAGCTTCGCCAAGAGGGCGATGGTTTCGGAGCTCCCCATCCAGGCTGGGACATGATGGGTTGAACCCTTTCACGCGACATCGACCCATGCCTTGACGCTCGCCGGTGGCGGAGCCAGAGCTTCATGAGCGGCCAGGCGTTGGCTCCGTATTCGGGCGTGTGCTATCCACGGGAGTCCCGAGCAGAATCGAGGGGGAGTGATGCGCAAAGAACTGTGGCTACCGTTGGCGGCGCTGCTTCTGGCGAGTCTTCAGGCACAGGCGCAGGAGGCGCCGGGCCCTCGAAACCGGGCCGAGGCTGTCGAGATCATCGCGGGGCTCCGCAAGATCGTGGCGCCCGAGGGGATGGAGCGCACCGAGAAGCTCCGCATCGGGGGCATCGACCAATGGGTCTCGGTCCGCAGCCGCGACCTGCGCAATCCGGTGCTGCTCGTGCTCCATGGCGGCCCCGGTTGGGTGACGATGCCGACGAGCTGGTATGTCTCGCACGGCTGGGACGAGTTCTTCACCGTCATCCATTGGGACCAGCGCGGCTCGGGCAAGACGTATGTCTCGAACGATCCGGCCATGGTCGCCCCGACGCTCACAGTCGAGCAGGTGCACGCCGATGTCGAGGAGCTCGTCAAATGGGTGCGCAAAACCTTCGGCAAGGAGAAGATCTTCGTCCTCGGCCATAGTTGGGGGAGCCTCCTCGGGCTCACCCTCGCGGAGAGGCACCCCGAATGGCTCCACGCCTATATCGGCGCCGCCCAGGGCATTGATGCGCGGGAGAGCGAGCGGCGCGGCTGGGCCTGGGCGATGGAACAGGCGCGCGCGGCGAAGAACGCAGAGGCGATCCGCGACCTCGAATCGATCGCGCCCTATGCCGTTGGCAAGAAGCCGGTAGCGTTGAAGGACATCCTGCTCCAGCGCCGCTGGCTCAATTTCTTCGGGGGTGCCGCCTATCGGCGTCCCGATGCGAGCTTCGAGGCCGCAGCGGTGAATCTGTCGCCCGAATACACCGACGAGGAGGTACGCCAGGTCTGGAAGGCGCAGGATTCCTCGGTCGAGAGGCTCCTTGCCGCGGTACTGACGGCGGACCTGTCGCATGTGAAGCGGCTGAAGACGCCGCTGATCCTGTTCCTCGGACGCCACGACCGCAATGTCTCGGCGACGGTGGCCGCCGAATGGTTCGCGGGCGTCAAGGCGCCGTCGAAGCGGCTCGTCTGGTTCGAGCAGTCTGCGCACGAAATGATGGCCGAGGAGCCGGGCAAGGTGCTGCTCTCACTCGTCCGCGATGCCCGTCCGATCGCCGAGCGCGCCGGCGATGTCGCGCCCGCCAGCACCCAATAGAGCAGGCCACAGCGAGGAAGTGAGGCTGCCTTGAGTGTTGACGACAGGGGAAGCCTCGTCCCCTGTTCTTTCAACCAGGGAGCGCATGGGGCATCTTCCGAACTACGACTGTAGAGCCGAGGACCCTACCCGTGGTGGCCAACATGAGCGCATCCGTACCGACTGAAATCACGCACCAGGTTTCAAGCGCCTGCGCAGTGATTGGCCGTCACCTCGCCAGTTCCCTGCAGGCCATCCACCTTTTCGGCTCAACAGTTGATGGGGGGCTGAAACCACACAGCGACATCGATTTGCTGGTCACCGTCAGCGCCCCATTGACCGAAGCCGTTCGACACGCGCTGAGCAAGGAGCTGTTGTCGGTCTCGGCATGGCCAGTGACGCATGAATCGCTCCGCCCTCTCGAAGTGACCGTTGTCGTCCGGGATGCGGTCGTCCCTTGGCGCTACCCGCCGTCGCGCGAACTTCAATTCGGGGAATGGTTGCGCGGAGAACTGGAAGCAGGCCGCGTCCAGCCCGCCGTCGTGGACCCCGACCTGGCAATCTTGCTGGCGAAGGCAAGGAGGCACAGCATCTGCCTGTTGGGCGCGCCAGCAACCGACATTTTCGCCCCCGTGCCCCGAACCGATCTGGCGAGAGCGTTCTACGACACCGTTCTCCAATGGAACGAACCTGCGGACTGGCGAGGGGACGAAAGGACCGTGGTGCTTGCGCTGGCTCGCATCTGGTTCAGCCTGTCGACGGGGGGAATCGCCCCCAAGGACGTTGCGGCCCAGTGGGTCATTGAACGCCTGCCGGATGAACATCAAGGTGTCGTGCGCAGTGCGCGGGCGTCTTACCTTGGAGAGACACAGGACGACCTGGCCAGGAGAGGCCCGGAAGTCGACGCGTTCGTACACTGCGCCAAGGCGACCATCGAACGATTGTATTTGGAATTGCAGCCCGACAATCCGGCAGCTCGCTGAACCTGTGCCTACCCAAAATCCGGTCGCTGCGTCCCGAGCGCGCCAAGGCGAGTGAGCGCGGCGGGCGAGTACGAGCTCCACGCCCAGCGCAAAGTGGGCGGACACGTCAGCCCCCGTCGCTGACGTGTCAGTGACACGGGATTCCCCTGGCACTCGGAGACTGGCTTCACCGCAAAGCGTTGAAATGACTGGAGCCGTTCCTCCGCAGGCCCTGGCGCGAACATTGCTCTCGTCGCCTGCGCATCCATCCACGGCACCTCGTATCGACCTCAGGGCTCCCTGTGCAAAACAAGACCTGGACCGACGCAGCCCTTCTCGATCATCTCCAGAAAGCCGTCTACCTGGAGCTGTGGACCATCCCCCTCTATCTGACGGCCGCCTATTCCTTGCAGGTTCCCGGCACGAACGCTCAGCTCCCGCCCCAGCAGGTGACTGTTCGCGGAAAGAAGAACCCCAACCGAAGCCGGGAGCAGCTCGCCTTCAACAACATCTACTCGGTCGTCGTGCAGGAGATGCTGCACCTCGAGCTGGCCAGCAACCTCTTCAATGCGCTGTTCGCCCCCAAGGGATACTCGCCGAAGTTCACGGGCGAATGGGCGCCGCGGTACGACCGGTTCCCGTCCTGGATCGCGGTCAACAAGCCCGTGAAGCTCGGGCCGGTGAACCCTGAGCAAATGTCCCTCCTGGCCGCCATCGAGACCCCCGAACCCAAGTCCGATGGCGCGCCGAACGGGCCGCAAGATGTCTACGATTCCATCGGTCAGTTCTACAAGGCCATCGAGCAGGGCATCCATCAGCGCTGGAACGAACTCTACCAGCCCGACGCGGACCACCGGCAGAAGAGCGAATTCGCCAACCCGCAATATAAAAGAGACGACTACACCAGGTTCAGCAGCACCATCGGCGGTGACAGCCGCACCGCGCTGAAACAGGCGAATGAGGTGCTCCAGGCCATTGTCGGGCAGGGCGAGGGCAACTTGGGGCCCATCATCGACGCAGAGCTCCGCCCCGAGGATGCCAACGACCTGGAGGATCAGTTCAGCCATTTCGCGCGATTCCGGATGGTGCAGGCCATGCTGAAGTTCGGCGGCCCGCTGAAGACCTATCCCACCACGGGGAGCAGTGGGCTCGCGGCCGCGCAGCAGCAGCTCACCGCCGGATTCACGAGCCTCTTGACCGCCTTGGAGAAGGGCTATGCCGGGGACGACGAACTTGACCTCGGTAGCATGTGGGCTCTTCCCAAGCAAATCGTGTCCGTGTGGTCCGCGGGCGGGGTGCCTCAGTTCTAATCATCCCTCACAAAGTCAGGGCTGAGCTGAACATTGGAAAGGGCCAGCTCCCTGTTTCGCGGCGTCGCGTGTCTTGATGCGGCAGGAACAGGCTCGCTGTGCCTGGCCCAGGTTTTGTCTTTCGACATACCTGAATAGAAATGAACAGTCGTTTCATCAAGAAGAACAGAGGGGGTTGTGTGCTCATGCGGATGAAGGCCGGTCTGGCCCTGGTGGCTGCGGTCAGCGGTTTGATGACGGGGTGTGTGGAGGAGTCCTCTCGGGACCAGGCTCCAGAAGGGCTCGCGAGCAAGGACGATGCCCGCGTGCACGGACTGAGCAAGGCGACCAGCCGGGGCCGCGAGTTCTGGCTGGCCTTCCCGGGGAACTACCAGCCCACTGCGGTGCTCACGTTGTTCATCGCCAGTGACACGGCGACGACGGGGCAGGTTCGCGTTCCGGGGCAGGGGCTGTCCTTCGACTTCTCGGTGACGCCGGGGCAGGTGACGGCGGTGGCGCTGCCCTCCTCGGTGGCACAGGTGGCCGTGGATGGCGTGGAGCCCAAGGGCATCCACGTCACCGCGGGCGCGGACATCTCCGTGTATGGGCTCAACAGGCTCCTGCAAACGACGGATGCGTTCCTGGGCCTGCCCACCGCGAGCCTGGGCACGGACTACGTGGTGCAGGCCTATCCGAACGTCAACGTCCTCAACGGCTCGCAGTTCTCCGTCGTGGCCACGGAGGATGCGACGGAGGTGACCATCACTCCCGCGAGTGGGGTGGGCAACCACGCCGCGGGGGTGCCCTTCCACGTGGCGCTGAACAAGGGGCAGACGTACCAGCTTCGCAACACGGGGGCCGCGCCCTCGGACGTCTCCGGAACGCTCGTTCATGCCACGCGCCCGGTGGCGGTCTTCGGCGGGCATCAGTGCGCCAACATCCCGGATGGCACCACCATCGCCTGTGACTACCTGGTGGAGCAGCTCCCCCCGACCTCGACGTGGGGGCGGCGCTTCGTCACCGTGCCGCTGGCCACACGCCTCGGCGGGGACACCTTCCGCTTCGCGGCCGCCAGGGACGGCACGCAGGTGAGCCTCAACGGCGCGGTGGTGGCGCAACTCCAGCGCGGCCAGGTGTTCCAGACGAACATCCAGGGCTCGGCGAGCATCACCGCCAACGAGCCCATCCTCGTGACGCAGTACTCCAATGGCTCGGGCTTCGATGGCATCCCGTCCGACCCGTTCATGATGTTGGTGCCGCCCTTCGAGCAGTTCGCCGCCCAGTACACCGTCACCACGCCGAGCTCGGGGTTCCGCAGCAACTTCGCCAACATCGTGGTCCCCAACGACGTCGTGGCCGAGGTGATGCTGGACGGGGCGCTCATCCCGGCGAGCCAGTTCCAGGCCATCGGGGCCAGCGGCTTCTCGGGGGCCCAGCTCCCCGTCGCGCTGGGGGCGCACCACCTGTCCGCGCCGCAGCCCTTCGGCGTCATGCTCTATGGGTTCGATGCCTTCGACTCCTATGGCTACCCGGGAGGAATGGCCCTGGCGCCCGTGGCGGAGGTGAGCAAGCTCACGCTGTCGCCCCGAGAGGGCGTCGCCGTCGTGGGGGACCTCTACTGCGTGACGGCCACGGTCCGGGACGCCGCGGACCGGCCGCTCGCGGGCGTGCGAGTGGACTTCGCTGCGTCCGGAGTGAACTCCGCCTTGGCCTCCGTGAACACCACCGCAGACGGGCAGGCCGAGTTCTGCTTCGAGGGCACCGCACCCGGCGAGGATGCGGTGACCGCGAGCATCGGCTCGGTGACCGACCAGGTGCAGGTGACCTGGACGAAGCCCAATGCCCCGCCCATCGTGAACGCCGGGCCCGACCTGGAGGGCATGGCCTCCCAGCAGTTGACGCTGCGGGGCTCGGCCTCGGACCCGGATGGTGACCCGCTCACCTATGCCTGGAGCTATGTGGCGCCCCCGGGCGTGCACTGCACCTTCGGGTCGCCTTCAGCCCCGGTCTCGAGCATCCAGTGTGACGGGGCCGGCACCGTCACCGTGACGCTGACCGCCAATGACGGCACCGCGACCGCCACCGACAGCGCCCAGGTGGTGCTCGGCTGGGCGTCGGAGCTCACGATGTGCGGCCTGCCCCGCTACACGAACGGGACCTCTCTCAAGGCGTGCGGCTGGGCCACCGCGGGCGGCAGCAGCACGGGCATCGTCTCCGCGTACTTCACCGTGGATGGCGGCGCGCCCATCCCCGTCATGCCCGACGCGGGCGGCGGCTACGTCTCCACCCAGCTTCACCTCACGGAGGGGACACACGTGGTCCGGCTGAGCGTCGTGGACGCGCTGGGGCACGTGACGTGGCGCGAGCAGACGGTGTCCGCGGACTTCACGCCGCCGGTGCTCGTCATCCTGTCGCCCACCGAGCAGGAGACCAACCCCGACCCGGTCGTCACGATGGTCATCCAGCAGCAGGACGCCAGCCCCGCCACGGTGGTGACCCAGGGGTTCGTGACGGAGGACGTGCCCGCGGGCAGCAACGTGCTGCGGCACACGGTGAACCTGGTGCACCGCGACTGGTCGCTCGTCCACGTCCGGGCCACGGACGCCGCGGGCAACACGACCGAGGTGGTGGCGCGCGTATACGTGGCGCCCTGAGCGCGGCGTGGCCCAGGGCGGGAGAATGACGCTCGCCCGGGCCCGTTCAGGCCGGAGACGCCGACCCGCGCTGGATGCCCCTGTTCGTCACGACCAGGGGCTTGGTGGCTGAGCAGGGGACACGCAATCGTCCGCCGGCCCAAACGTAGCCGCTCCTGAAGCCGCCGACCGGCTTCAGGAGACGCCGCGATGGGTTCCGTTCTGGGTGGACTGCGTCAAAGCCTGCGCTCGCTGGGCCGCAGCCCCGGCTTCACGCTGGGGTGTGTCCTGATGCTGGCGGTGGGCATCGGAGCGAGCACCGCGCTCTTCAGCGTGGTGGAAGGCGTTCTGCTGCGTCCCCTGCCCTATCCGCGCCCCGAGCGCCTCGTGGAGCTCTCCCAGCGCGCGGCGGACGGACATCCGATGCGGTTCTCGGACCCCAACTTCGAGGATGTGCGGACGCGCGCTCGCACCGTCTCAGCGCTGGCCCAGGTGTCGGGAGCGGCGAGCGTCGCCGTCACGGGCGCCGACGAGCCGGCCTTCGCCACGCTGGCGCTCGCCTCACGCGACTTCTTCCCCGCCTTCGCGGTGCGGCCTGTCCAGGGACGCCTCTTCGCGGAGGAGGAGCAGCAGGCGGGAGGAGCTCCCGTGGTGATGGTGAGCCACGCCTTCTGGAAGCGCTACCTGGGCGCACGGCCGCTGCCCCTGCCGGACACCCTCACCTTCGAGGGGCGCGCGTACACCGTGGTGGGCGTGATGCCCGAGTTCTTCGACTACCCGGTGGGCACGCAGCTGTGGGCTCCGCGAGAGCAGGTGCCTCCCCTGCCCAGCCGCACCGCACACAACTGGCGGGTGGTGGGAAGGCTGGCGGACGGCGTCGACCTCCAGGCCGCGCGAGTGGAGCTCACACACATCGCCCGCGAGCTCGAAGCCCAGTACGGCCAGGACACGCGGATGCATGACATCGCCGTGGAGCCCTTGCAAGAGAGCCTGGTGGGCCGCGTGCGGTCCACGCTCTACCTGCTTGCGGGCGCCGCGGCCTTCCTGCTGCTGGTGGCGGGCGCCAACGTCACGAACCTGCTGCTCGCCCGCGCGGCCACCCGTGCCCGGGAGCTCGCCATTCACGTGGCCCTGGGCGCGGGGCCCGGAGCGTTGACCCGGCGGTTCCTCATGGAGTCGCTCCTGCTGTCACTGGCGGGAGGCGCACTGGGGGCCGTGCTTGCCGCCTGGGGCGTGCGCGCGCTGCTCGCGGCCGAGCCGGGCCACCTGCCACGGGTCGACGAGGTGGGGGTGAACGCCACGGTGCTCCTCTTCTCCCTCGGGCTCTCGCTGCTGCTCGCACTGGGGCTGGGGTTGCTGACGGCGCTGCGCGCGGCGCGGCAGCCCCGGGGGCCGCGCTGGCGGGCGCGGGGCGCACGCACAGCGGAGGAGGGAGCGCCGAGCGCACGCGCCGAGCCTCGTCGTGGGGCAGCTCGCGCTCGCATTGGTCCTCCTGGTGGGCGCGGCGCTGCTCGGGCGGAGCCTGATGGGGCTGCTCTCGCTGGACCCGGGGTATCGCACCGAGGATGTCGCGGTGCTCAGCCTCGTGCTCCCTCCGGCCAAGGACGAGGCGCAGGGGCGGCAAAACGTGCAGTTGCAGGAGCACCTCCTCTCGCGACTGGCGGCGCTGCCCGGCGTGCGCGCGGTGGGCGCCGTGAGCAACTTCCCGCTCGAGGGAAGCCCGGCGGGGGATGGCACCTTCATCGTGCTCAACCGCCCCGACGAGGTGGGGGACTTCAAGGACTTCGGGCGGCTGGCGCGCGAGCCCGAGCGCACCGGCACCGCCGAGTACCGCGTGGCGAGCGAGGGCTACTTCGCCGCGCTCGGCATCCCGCTCGTACGCGGGCGTCTGTTCGATGCGCGCGACACCTTCGACGCGCCGCACGTGGCCGTCATCAGCGAGTCGCTCGCGAAGGCCCGCTGGCCCCACGAGGACCCGCTGGGCAAGCTCATTCAGTTCGGCAACATGGACGGAAACCTGCGTCCCTTCACCATTGTCGGCGTGGTGGGGGACGTGCGGGAGCAAGGGCTGGATGACGCGCCCAGGCCCATGTTCTATGGCGGCTCCCGGCAGCGTCTGCGGGCCTCCTCCCGCTTCCACCTCGCCGTGCACGGGCCAATGGGCTCCGCGGCCCTGGTCACCGCGGCGCTGCCGGTGCTGCGAGAGCTTGCCCCCGAACTGCCCTCGCGCCTGTCCACGGTGGAGGGATTGCTCGCGGGCTCACTCGCCCCCAGACGCTTCAGCCTCCTGCTGCTGGGCGCCTTCGGTGCGATGGCGCTGCTGCTCTCGGTGGCGGGCCTCGCGGCCGTCGTGTCCTACGCGGTGGCGCAGCGCACGCGGGAATTCGGTATCCGCTTCGCGCTGGGCGCGACGACGGAAGACGTGCTGGGGCTGGTGCTCCGGCAGGCGGCGCGGCTCGCGGGGCTGGGAATCGTGCTCGGCGTGCTGGGGGCCCTGGGGCTCAGTCAGGTGCTCGCGGGGCTCGTGTACGGAGTGAGCACCACGGACCCGCTCGTCTTCCTCGTGGTGGCGCTCCTCCTGCTCGGCGTGGCGCTGCTCGCGAGCTGGCTGCCAGCCCGACGTGCTTCGCGCGTGGACCCGATGACCGTGCTTCGCTCGGAGGCCTGAAGCGCCTGTGCCTGTTCCACGCGAACAGGAACCGCGTCATGGCGGCCAGCGAGTGCGGTCGCAGCGGAGGCTGACCCAAGCCGCACTCCATGGGGGAGACAGGGTGCCGCCTCCCACCACGCCTCGGAGCCGGGTGAGGCCTCCACGGCCCGGACCTCGGGGGCGGACAGCGGCGGCAGGACTTGGGGCGCGGTGGCCGTTCCCCGAACGAAGACCGCGCGGTCCCAGTAGGAATCGATGCGGGTCCATCGCAGCGTCTGGCCCCGCCGCACAACCGGATCCGGTAGTCCGGAGCCGCTTCCAGATGCCCCCCTATCGCGCGCATGTTCGACATTGAGGCCCCACCATTCTTCGGGCCCCATCTGCAAGACGATGCATGGAATGACGCGTTTGCTAGCGCATCTGGGTGATATCCCAATCCCCAGGTTCCGGTGTCTAATGAGGCATGCGCGAACACACGTGGAAATGGAGCACGGTGGGGATGTTCCTCCTGGGAATGGGAACGCTCATTCCCACGTCGGCGCACGCCTGTGCCGCCCCCAACTGCATGGTGGGGGTGCGCTTTCCCCTCCCCGAGGACGGCGGTGCGGTGCCCGCGAACGTCCCCGGACTGGTGACAGTGCCGCCGCTGCTGGAGAGCGTGGATTCCTCCACCGTTCGGCTGCTGTTGCCGGATGGAACGCAGGTGCCCGCGACCGTCACGCCGGGCGCGCATCAGACGCAGGTCCTGGTCCCGGACGCACCGCTGGTGCCAGGCACCACGTACCGCATCGAGGCAAAGGGTGTCTGTCAGTTCCAGCCAACCCAGACCGAGTCCGTGACCTTCGCCGCCGGCCCCGCACTCCCGCTACCCACGACCACCGGCACCCTGACGGTTGACACGCCGAGCCAGGGTATCTTCAACGTGTACGGGGATTCGAGCTGCGGCGACAGGCAGGTGGAAGGAAACTTCACCACGCTGCGCTTTACGCCGTCACCAGAGTTGGTGCCGTTCCTCCCGTGGGTGCATTGGACGGTGGAGGTGGACGGCGAGCCCTGGTCGTATGCGAAGCACAGCGGGCTGACCTCCACCGGTGAGGAGAACCTCGAGCCGCGTCGCTACGAATACAACCGGCAGTTGCTCTTCCTCCATACATTCTGCGACTACGTGAGCTGCGCTGACTCCTACCACCGGCCGCCCATCGACAGCCTCCCGCCCGGACGACACCGGGCCACGCTCAAGGCGACGCTGGAGCACGCGAACATCACGCTTCCCCCCGTGAGCGTGGACTTCGAGTTGAGCTGCGCGGCACGGGCCGCGAACGTGGGAATGAGCCAGATGCGCGGATGCTCGGATGGGGGGACCGAGATGGACGGGGGGACCGAGATGGACGGGGGGACCGAGATGGACGGAGGTATCGTGAACGAGGACCCGCTCCCTGAGCCGGTCGACACCAAGAAGGGCTGCACCCAGGCCGGAGGCGGACTGACGGTGCTGGGCCTTCTCTCGACGCTCTCGCTCTTGAGCGGCCGGAACTCGCGCCGCGCGAAGTAGCTGGCCACACATGCGACATGTGCCAAGAACGACGGTTGCTCGCTCGCATATTCGGGTCCGAACGTAGCCTCCAGAATCCATACAGGTGAATCATGGGACAGACCGCAGACCCCTCGAAGACGTCGCCGCTGGTCCTGACGAATCCCAAGGGACTGTTCGACCCGGCGCCCTACGGCTTCTCGCACGTGGCGCAGGTGGCGCCAGGCACCCGGCTCATCTACCTGGCGGGGCAAGGTGGGGAGAGTGAGACCGGGGCCCTCCAGCCCGACTTCCGTCTCCAGGTGCGACAAGCGTTCCAGAACATCCGCACGGCCCTGGAGTCCGTGGGAGCTGGCGTCGGCGATGTCGCCAAGCTCACGATGCTCGTGGTGGACCACACGGAGGAGAAGCTCCGGATCATCGGCCCCGAGCTGGACGCGGCCTGGAACGGCGGCATGAAGCCGACCTGTACGCTGATTCCCGTCCCTCGGCTGGCGCTGGATGGGATGCTCTTCGAAGTCGAAGCGGTCGCTGTCCTACGTGCCTGACAGCGCGTAGCCACATGGGATGAATCCGCCCTCCGCATCGCGTTGAGTGAGGGCTTCTTCCGTCGGTCATTCGGCCAGCGTCCGCGCCCGCCGCCTCCGCTTGACTCTCCCCCAAGGGGAGACCGCCACCCTCCGCGCATGTCACCCGAAGACGCATCTCGGAGGAAGGTCATGGCGGTAGTCCTTGGAACACTCATCCTGCTCGTGGGAGCGGCTGCGGGCACCTGGTGGTGGATGGGGCGAGCACTCTTCCGGCCGGGCACCGTGGAGCAAGCGCTGGCCGCGCGGGGCGAAACGCTGGAGGTTCCTCCTGGGCAACGGGCGGACGCCCCGTCCTGGCAGGTGTCGCCGGACGTGCGCCTCCACCACGTCGCCGTGGGCGAGGGGCGGGACGTCGTCGTCGTGCATGGCGGCCCCGGCCTCCCCCGGCGAGGCCCTGGCGCGCGGCGGCCATGACAGGCGACTCCCTGCGCTGGCACTTCTATGACCAGCGAGGCTGCGGCGCCTCTTCACGCCCCTTTACCCACGCGCCCCCGGCGGCACGTGGCAGACGCTGCAGACGGTGGAGGCTCGACTGGGACTCGCCGCGCAGCTCGCGGACCTCGAGCGCATCCGGCGCGTGCTCGGCAAGGAGCGCCTCACGCTGGTGGGACACTCCTTCGGAGCCCTAGTGGCCGCGCTGTACGCCGCGGAGTGGCCCGAGCGGGTGGAGGCCCTCGTGCTGGTGGCACCCGCGCCGTTGGTGACGATGCCCGCTGGCGACGGCGACCTCTTCACCCAGGTGCGGGCCCGGCTTGACGAGGCAGGCCAGCGCGAGCTGGCGGCGTGGATGAAGCACACCTTCGACTTCCCTGCCCGCCTGAAGGACGACGAGGCCCGGCTCGCCGAGCACTTCGCCGCCTTCGGACCGCTGTACGTCCAGGCCCTGCGGCGCGAGCATCCCGACGCGAAGCTTCCCGGCTCCGGTGCCGCCGGAGGCTTTCTCTCGCTGGGGCTCTACCTGAGCCTGGGCCGGCATCACGACTGGAGCGACTGGCTGCGCCGGGTGCGCGCGCGCACGCTCGTCATCCATGGCGCCCAGGACCTCCAGCCCCGCTCGGCCACCGCGCGCGTGGTAGAAGCGCTTCCCCACGCGCGGCTGGTGGAGCTGGCGGGCAGCGGGCACTTTCCCTTCGAGGAGCAGCCCGAGTTGTTCGCGGCCACGGTGCGCGCCTTCCTTTCGGAGGAGGAGCGATGAGCGGACTGCTGTATTCCATTGGCGAGACGTCGCGCATCACCGGCCTGACCGTGAAGGCGCTGCGCCTCTACCAGGAGAAGAATCTGCTCGTTCCCTCCCGTGTGGACCCCTCCTCCGGCTACCGATACTACACCGAGCGAGACATCGCCCTGGCCCACACGCTGCGCGCCCTGCGCGACCTGAAACTGTCCCTGGAGGAGATTCAGGGTGTGCTCGCGGAGCTGGACTCGGGCGCCTCGCTCGCGGAGCAACTGACCCGCGTGCGAGCCCGGCTCGCCGAGGAGGCCGCCAGCACGCAACGCTCCGTGCTCGCGCTGGACACGCTGCTGAGGCACCAGGCCCAGGCGGAGGCGTACCTGCGTGCACCACCGCCACTCGTCGAGCGTTGGCTCCCTCCGGTCCGCGTCGCCGTGCATCGAGCACGGGGGCGGTACTCCGACGCGTCGGTGGTCTTCCCACGGCTGCTCGCCGCGTGCGGTCCCCATATGGCCGGTGCCCCCTTCAGTCTCCTGCACGAGGCGGAGTACCGCGAGGACGACGCGGACCTGTCCTGGTGTGTCCCCCTGACACCGGGAGCCACGCCGGAAGGCGTCTGCATCGAGGAATTGCCCGAGGTACAGGCAGTCGTGCTCGTCCACTCCGGGGCCCCCGACTCGGTGGGCCCTTCCTGGGCCCGACTCTTCGCCCACGTCCATGCGAAGGAGCGCACCCCATCCGTCCCCTTGCGCGAGACGCACCTGCGCGTGGGCACGGCGAATGGTGACTCATGGCTGACCGAGCTCGCTCTGTCATGGGAGCGGAACGGGCTTCGGAGCACGGCCTGAGGCGGGCTGCGGTCCTACCGAGCCCAACGCCAAGCCCGACGAGGGGAGCGGGGCCCGCGCGGGCTCAGTCGGCGCCCGGAAGCAGCGAGGGGGCAGAGAAGAAGAGCAGCCCACGGCTCAGCATGGGGAGCCATGCGCTGTAGTGGTCATCGCCGGGAAACTCCAGGTACTGGACCGCGAAATCGCCGCCACCCATCGCCTCGAGCTCCACGGCGAGCTCACGGGCATTGTCGACCATCCGCCGCTCCGCGGCGAACATGCCCCGCGTCCCCTCACTCTTGCGCGGCTTCTGCTCCAGCCCTCCTACCGTGAGCAGCACGCGCGCCTTCACCGGGGTCCGCGCGAACCGCTCCAGGAAGGCCTTCTTCTCGGTGAGCACGTAGCGGTCGTTCCACCAGATGGACGGGCTCCCCGCGATGAAGGTGTCGAAGGACGTGGGCCTCGTAAAGAACGCATGCAGCACCAGGAGGCCGCCATAGGAGTGGCCCATCAGTGCGGTGCGAGAGCCGTCGATCGGCAATCTCGAAGCAAGCGCAGGCTCGAGTTCCTTCTTCAAGAAGTCCAGGAAGCGATCCGCCCCACCCTGCTTCTTCGAGAACCGGTCCCCCGTGTTCGAGAGATTCGGGGCGGGCGGCGTGTAGTCCTCACCGCGTGCCTGGTCGCTGTGGGCCGGGTCACCCGGGTAGGTCAGCCCGACGATGACCGGCGTTGCCGCCGCGACGCCGAAGCCCCGCGCGAGCCTGGGGAGGGCGCGTGTGAGGCGCTCCAGGGTGGGAAAGTGCGCACCGCCATCCAGCAGGTAGATGACCGGATGGCCGGCGGCGGGCGCGGGGCCTTCGGGGACCGCCACGTACAACCGGTGGGTCCGTCCGGTGTGGGTCGAGTCGAGATCGAACTGGAAGGTGTCCTGGAGCGTCACCGGAGCCCCATCCACCCGAGCCACCGGCGCGGCACGGGATACCGGCCCCGAGGCGCAACTGGCGGTCAGCAGGCCCGCCGCGAGGAGCACGTGGAAGCGTGCGGCGAGCAGCGGGTTCAGCAAGCGCAACCCAAGGGAGCGCGCCGGCGCGAGGGGGATGAAGAGACTCATGGCGGGAGACCCGGTGATGACGGATGAATTGGAGCCCCGCCCATGCACGGCGGGGGCTCCGAACGGCAGGCGGGTGGCTAGCGAATCCGGAGGAGGCCGCGCACCTGGCCCTCGACGACCGTCTTCGCGTCCCCGAGGCCCGTCTCGGGGCTCATGAGGCGGAAGCGCGTCTGGGCATTGTCATTGATGAACTCCGGCAGCACCAGGAGCTCACCCGGATTCTGCGGGATGGTGCGGCCGTTGGTGGGCACGAGGTCGTCCCGGACGACGGGCGTCGCGGTCGGCGCGTCGCCGAGGGTGACCTCCCACAGGCTCCACCAGGCGCCCACGGCGGCGCTCTGCCCGTTGAACGTCCGCTCGGCGGCCACCGCGGCGTCCCAGGCGGACTGCGCGGCGGCCTTGTTCATCACCCGCAGGTAGCCCTTGCCGGGAGCGCCAGGCAGGAGCATGGCGGCGATGTCACCCTCCGTCCCCGGGTTGATGAAGGAATCGAGCGTGGTGGACCACGCATCGAACTCGCCAGTCGCGGGATCGAAGCGGACCATGCAGGGCGCGCCGGTGGTCCCGGGAGACACGAAGTGCGCTCCGCTGCCCAGGGACTCGGTGGCGTAATAAATCTTCCCATCCGTGTGCTTGACGCCGTCGCGCGCCCAGCCGCAGCGATTGTCGACCTTGACGGTCACCTCGTCGGTCTTCGTGTCCACGATGACCAGCGCCGTCTTCGCCGGAACCGTCTTCACGTCCGCGGCGTGCCAGCCACCGGCGATGATGACGTCGTCGCCAGCGGTGATGGCCAGGCTCTGCGAATAGCGGAACGAGAAGTCGCCGTCCTTGAGCTGGGACGTCAGGTCCTTCGACGTGATGATGGCGAGGTCCTGGGGATTCCAGATGACCAGCTTGTAGTTCACGTGGTCGAAGTAATAGGCCTTCGTCTCGCTGACGAAGTAGTGCTGGGACTGATAGCCACCGGTCGCGGCGACACCCTGGCTGGTGAACGAAAGCGGATCTCCGGCCTTGAGCGAACCATCCGCGTTGAGGGTGTAGGGGGTCACCGTCGGCAGTTTCGAACTGCTGACGATGAACTTGCCAGTGCCCGGCAGGCCGGCGGCGATGTACGCGTCCGCGGGAAGCTCGATTGCGTCGCCAATCCCGACGGTCTGCGCCTTCTCGATGTCGTCCAACGTCACCAGGTAGCTCTGGGTGTTTCCACCAGCGATGGCGACCTGGGTGATGGCGGCGTAGAGGGGCTCGTCGGTTCCAGCGTCGGGGACCACCTGGGGACCGTCCGAATCCGAGCAGGCGGTGGCGGACACGGCGAGGGCGAGGGCGAGGAGTGAGGCTTTCAGCTTCATCGGGCTTCCTTTTAGCGAAGGGTTCCTGCGAGGAGACTCGAAGCGCCTCAGCGGGCGCTCAGAGATCAACCGTGGCGCGCGCGGAGAACGCGCGGCCCGGCTTCTGGACACCGACGATGTCGAAGGCGGGAGCGTCGGTGAGATTCTGGAGGTTGAAGGAGAAGGAGAAGGCTCGCCCCTCGAATCGGGAGCGGTAGGTGAGCGCGGCGAAGTGCAGCACCTGGGTGGGCACCCGCGCCTTGTCGCCGCCCCGCCCGGCGCTCTCCCAGGAGCGATAGAACGACTCGACGAAGCGGGTCGTCCACTCCAGGCCAAGAGCGTCCTCGGCGCTCAAGAGCTGGCGCTTCTGGAATCGCGCGGTCGCCGAGGCCTGGAGCCAGGGAATGTTGGGCATGCGGTCCCCGTGGAAGCGGGCGAACTGGCCTTCCTGCGCGAGGTTGCGGAAGTCGAGCCAGGTGACGGTGCCGGTGAGCCCCACCCAGTCGCCGGGTGAGTCCCAGTCCACGCCCGCGTGCGCAGAGAAGGAGCGAGCGTGGTCCACGTTCTCGTAGGCCTGCGTGGCGTCGCCGGGGAAGAGCTGGATGAGGTTCTCGACGTCCCGGACGCCCGCGACCGCGTTGGCACCGAAGCGGCCAACGGACGTGACGATGGGGAGCAGCTCCACGCCCAGGTTGGCGTTGTGACTCGACTCGGGGACGAGCGCCGAGTTCTCCACGAGCAGTCCCCCATCACCGAAGATCTCGTCCACCCTCGGCATCCGAGTGGTCCGCTCATAGGACGCCTTCAGGAGCAGCCCCCGCCTCAGACTGAAGCGCAAGGTGTCACCGAAGCCTCCGGCCCACCGGCGCTCCGCGGCCTCCTGCCTCGTTCCCGAGGCGAAGCGCTGCAAGTAGCCCTTCACGAACACGGTGTTCTCCAACCGGCCGTCCCAGAGCAGCTGACGATGGGAGAGACCGCCGAAGGCGGACGTGAGCGCGAGCGGCACCCGGAGAGGGTCTTCCTGCTGCAAACGAGTGAGGTAGGCGTTCTCGCCGCTTCGGTCGCTGTCGTCGACGCCGAGCGAGACCTCGAGGTCCTCGGGGTCGAGCAGCGTCCCGAGGAGCCGCACGCGCCCGAACAACGTCTGGCGCGTCTGGGTGTTCTCCAGGGGCGTCGAGCCAGTCTCCCCGGCCCTCGCCCGCGTCGCACGGCAGGCGCCGTACCAGTCGTAAAGACAGTCGGAGGCGTCGAGGAGCTCGCCCACACGCTGGTTGTACCCGGCGATGGCGAGCACCTTCAGCCGATCATGGGGCGACACCTCGTAGCGAAGTCCGAGGCCCCAACTCTCCTGCGCGGAGGTGACCGCGCCATAGGGCTGAATCATGAACTGATCGTGCGGGACCTCCTTGTCGTAGCGGCCGAGGTAGCCATTGAGCACGAGCCGGTCGATGCCCGGCAGTGACTCGAACCCCACCTCGATATCGCCTCCGGTGCCCCGATAGGCGTCGTGGTTGCGGCGCAGGGCGCGCGGTGAGACGCGCCCCGTCGCCAGGTCATCCACGGGGACGGTGATGACGTAGTCGTTCTGCGCGCGGTCGTGGAACCCCGCGGCCCGCACGAAGACGTGCTCGTGGGCCCGCCACGTCAGCCTGCCAGTCCCTCGGTAGCTGCCGAAGGACCCGCCCTGGAGCGACAGGGAGGCACCGGTTTCGGGCTTCGCGAGGTCGGAGCGCAGGTGGATGGCACCGCCCAGCGCATCCGTCGCGAGGCGAACCGGGACGACGCCGTTGAAGACCTCGAGCTGCCGGATGAGCGAGACCGGAACACTTCCCAGTCCATAGACATAGGGCGAGTACTCGATGGGGACGCCGTCGAGGAGGACTCGCACCTGGTCACCGGAGAGCCCCCCGAGCGAGAGCTGGGTCCGGCTCCCCATTCCGCCCGTCCGCTGGACCTGCACGGCAGAGGCGCGCGTCAGCACCTCCGCGAGGTCCTCGGCGCGCTCATGGGCCTTCTCCAATTCGACGACGTCCACCGCCTCCGAGCCGCGCACCAGGGCGCGGGCTTCAGTCGACCTGGCGCGGACGACCGAGGTGAAGCCATGGGCAGCGGGAGGCTCTGGCTCCTCGGAGGGCTGCGCGGTCGCCTCTTCCGCGGGCGCGTCGGGCGCGACTTGGGCGACCTCCTCGGCGCCGGCGGCGCGACCTCGGGAGGACGGGCGAGGACGAAGTGGTGGATGAACTCGAACTGACAGGGGACGGGGTTGCCGTCCTGCATCGCCGGGGAGAAGCGCGCGTTCTCGAGCGCGCTCACGGCCGCCTCGTCGAGTCCGTGCCCAAGTCCCTCGACCACCTCCGCGCGCGAGACCCGGCCCTCCGCATCAAGCGTCAGGAGGAGCTTCACCGCGCCTTCAAGTCCCGCGGCGAGCGCCTCGGGCGGATAGACAGCCTCTGGCTGGGCCAGCAGCACCGGAGGGACGACCCCGCCGGATGGCGCAGGCCCGCCCTCACCCTCCGGCGCCTGCGGGTGCGGTGTCGCGCCAGAGGGGAAGCGGATGTCGCCGGCGCCGGGGTCTCGCTCGCATCCTGGGCTCGCGCGACCCCACTCGACAGCAGGGACAGGAGCGCGAGCGTGGAGACCAGAGAGGATGGCGCGGGGGCGCCCCGCCAGCGACGAAGTGTGGGCATGTTCACGGTGTACAGGCAGGGCTCAAAGGCGCGAGGATGATGTCGATATTGATACTCATTCTCAACAAAACGACCTCCTATCAGTGGCGGCGGTGGGGGTCAATTGGTTGGCGATGTCATTCATCGGCTGCGGAGCAGCCTCGGTGCTGCCCAGCGCGCCCATGGCGCCGTCAAAGAGGAGGGAGGCCGGATTGGCCCGGCCCGTCGTGAGGGCCCCCGATGACGCCCTCCGCGGCGCCCTTCACGGTCTTGAAATAACCAGTCGCGGCGCCCTTGAAGCCGCCCTCCGAGTTACCAATCCCTGTCAGGGCGTTGCTGACGCCTGGAAGGAACCACAGGTGCTTGCCCGCCTCGCCCGCGAACCACTGGAAGTTGTCCTTGTTGCTCCCGTCCGCCTTGACGTGGGTGTCCTTCGTGGTCGGCAGTTGGTGAGCGCCCAGGAAGAATGCCCCCTTCTCGGCGAACGGCCTCCGTGCAGTGCCGCACATCTCCCCCTTGGTGATGCCCTCGATGTTGCCGTCTCCCTGGCCGTTCAGGACTTTGTTCGACCGGTCCCCACCATTGGCGGCCAAGGCGCTGTCGATGAACTCCAGCGCCTTGGCCAGCCGGAAGACGGCGTCGGGGTGCTGCTTCGCGTCCTTCAGGTCGAGCTTGGGGTCGATGCCCGTCTGCTTGCACGCCTGCTCGGACCTGATGTCCTTCTGGCGTCCCAGCTTCTTCAGCCGGGGGTGTCGTCGACGAGCTACGCCGCCGAACGGTTGTCCCCTGCCGGCCGCTTGTCATTGGCGCTTGGGAGGCCGGAACCGGAGGACTGCGGCGCCGGAGCCAGGTTCAGCAGTTGCCTCGGGTTGATGGGAGAAGCCGGAGCAGTGGTCGGACGCATCATGGAATGAGAGAGGGCCGAAGCCTTGACGCGCGCATGGGTATCACCTGGTTCCTGGCAGCGAAGGAAGACTGCTGCGGCGAGGCGGCCCCGCCCGTGCGCGGCCTCACTGCAGCGCGCATGCCCCCCCAGGAGGGCCCCACAACCCATGTATTTCTCAGAGATGGGATGACCCCGGAGACCTCGCGTCAAGCGTCCCGGCGGTGACTGCAGTCACTACGGAGGGGCCGTCGCGTGTTTCGCGGACCCGCGCTCATCAGTCTCGCTGGCGGGCGATTTTGCAGTTCCAATACTCTGCGCGCACGGCGCCGGCGGAGCCCATGAGCGAGCTGAAGAAGCCGCCGTCCGTAGGCTGAGTGGACTCGGGCTCGGGCGCCACCGAGGTCCTCCACAATTGCCGGCCGCTCGCCGCGTCGAACGCGGTCACCGTCGAAAGGCCCATCAACACCTGGCCTTGTTGGATTCGCAAGCAAGGGTCCATGGCGCCGATGCTTGGCTTCCGCCCCCATCCCTTCACGTCTTCGGAGACCGTCCAAAGCACACGGCCGCTGGCATAGTCACAGCACACGACGCGCACGCACCACGAGGCAACCGCACCAGTGTGCGTGCTCATTTCCTCCCAGGTCACCGAAAGCATCGCGACGAAGGGCGGCTCAACGGCAAGCGTCACGGTCGTTCGCACGCCGCGCAGCTTGGAGTCCACTCGGAGTCTGTGGCGGTAATGAGGCAGGAGGCGAGCGCGGACGAGGTAGGCGGCTGGCCGCCTGATTGAGGCAGCCCGCCGCTAAGCGACCACCGCGTGGAAGAGCTTGAGGAGGTTGTGGGTGGCGCAGATGAGAGCCCACTCCTCCCGGGCCGCCTTCAGGCCCCGCCGCAGCAGGGTTCGGATGCCGCGCGCCTCTTTGATTTGGCCGAAGACGGGTTCCGCAATCGCTTTGCGCATTCGATACACCTCCTTGCCTCGCTGCGTCGCCAGCTTCCGGGCCATCCGCGCCTTCGGGGTGAGTCCCGCAGGCGGACGGCCTCTGACTTTCGGTGGCGCTTCTCCGTGCTTCTGGCGGCCCGTCGCAATGTATGGCTCGACACCCACCGACTCGAGCCAGCGCACATTCTTCGCGGAGAAATAGCCCGCGTCCGCGCTCAGCTTCCGGGGCACCTCGTCGAGGTGCTCGGCCACCCGGTCCACCAGCGCCGGCAGGTGCTCGGCGTCCGGAGGCTGGTTGGTGAGGGCTTGGGCGACAATCACCTGGTGCGCCGAGTCCACCGCCGCCTGCGCGTTGTAGGCCTGCTCGAAGCTTGTGCCCCTCTTCATGATTCGGCTGTCCGCGTCCGTGAAGTTGCGCTGCGCTTTGGGCGTCGGCTTCCCCTCGGCCGTGTGGGGCACCGTGTGGCCGGCAAGTCCTGGGCGGGCGGCGGGGGCTCGTCGTCGTCATCATCCTTGCGTTTGCCTGCTTCCGCGGCAGCCTTGGCTTCGGCCTCCAGCGCCTGCCGGGCCTCGCGGATGCGTTGCAGACGCGACTGCGCGCGCCGCAGCTCCTCGGGGAGTTCATCGCCCCGCTTGCCCGTGCCGTGCCGGGCATCCTCCTCCGCGTCGACGGCCTCCGCCTGCGCCAGCAGTTCCTTCACCTGCCCACGCAGCTTCTCTTCCTCCCTCTGCATCCGCTCGTAGCTCATCGCCTTGTGCTTGCTGGCGTTCGCCTTCAGCTTCGTGCCGTCCAGCGCCACGTGCCCCAGCTTCACCAGCCCCGCCCTCGCGCACAGCTTCAGCATCTGCACGAAGAGGTTTTCGAAGTGCGCCCCGTGCCGGCGCCGAAACTCTGAAATCCTCGAGTGGTCCGGGGACTGGTTCGCCGCCAGGACGCGAAAGGCCACGTCCTCCCGCGTCTTCCTCTCAATCTTCCGAGACGACGTCACCCCTGTGCAGTACGCGTACAGCAGCAACGCCACCATCATCTTCGGCTCGTACGGCGGGTAGCCTCGCAGCTGCTTCTCGTAGGGCTCGTAAATGGGGGCAAGGTCCAGTTCCTCCACCACCTCCAGCACGAAACGCGCGAGGTGGTGCTCCGGCAGCCAGTCCAGCAGCGACGGCGGCAGCAGGAAGTCCTGCTGCACATTCCAGGGGCGGAACTTCTTGCTCATGGGGGCATTGAGCCCCCTCAGCTCCTGCCGGGCAAGGCCCCGTCGCGATTACCGCGACAGACTCCTAGCGCATCGTGAAGATCGTGCCGCCACATGACTCGGCCGCTGACGCGGTCGATTGCGGCGACATAGCCCTGCACAGTCGTGATCAGCAAGGGGTCGTTCATCGCGGTGTTGTAACGCGGCAAGCGATTCGACGTCCATGCGTCCGCCACGAAGTGAAGGAATGGATTCGGCGTCATGTGCGCTCGCGAGGTGGGCTACCAGACCCGCCAGGAATGTCATCGGCGCGCAGGCTCTAAACACACAGAAAGCGATCCAGTGCTCGGGGGTGGGGCTCAGTCGATTCGGACCAGCACGCCATCCCCGTGCTCCGCGGCGGTGGGGTGAATGCCGGGCACTACGACCTGCGTCTCCATCCCCAGGAGCGGAACCTCTCCCTACCGCCCTTCTCCGAACGGAAGCACGGGCTCGACGTACGGTGGCGCGACGTGCGGTCGCCGTCACAGGTGCGCCAAGGGCAATGCGCACCATTGGATCAACCCATCCACGAGTGCGAATCACGCCCTGTCTGGTGTATTGAGTAGAGATGTTCTGCCTCCGCCCCTATCGCGATGTGGCCGACCTCAACACCATGGCTCGCCTCGTGGCACAGGCCTGGGCGGAGCGAGGTCCCCACGTGGAGTGCGCGGTGGGAGACCTGACCTGGCGCCTGCTGCGCAATGCACAGGTACGGCCGCGGGAGGACATCACCCTGTGGGAACACGCGCCGGGCCAACTCGCTGGCTTTGCGTGGGCCTACGGCAACGGCGATGTGGACCTGCTCGTCCACCCGCTCGTGCACGCTGACGCCTTCGCGGAGGATGTGCTTCCCTGGGTTCGCGCACGCCACGAGCACACCCCGCAGCCGGCCACCGTGTGGGCGCTGGAGAGCAACGGTCCGCTGCTCGCGGCGCTTCAGCGGCGCGGCTGGCGGCGCACCACGGGCGGGTGCTACCTGCACCTCGCACTGCCGCTACACGCGCTGCCGTCTCCGCCGCCTTCGCTGCCCGCGGGCTACCGGGTGCGCGCGGTGCGGGGCCCCGAGGAGGCAGCCGCGCGAGCCTCGTACACCGGCGCGGCTTCGGCTCCGAGCGGGTGACAACGGAGGTGTACGCGCGGCTCATGGAGGCACCGGGCTACCAGCCTGCGTTGGACCTCGTCGCCGAGGCGCCCGACGGAAGCCTCGCGGCCTGCGCGCTGGGCTGGCTCGACGAGGCGAACGCGGTGGGCGAATTCGAACCGGTGGCGTGCGCCCCAGAGCACAGGCGACGCGGGCTGGTGCGCGCGCTCCTACACGAAGGGCTCCGGCGCATGCACATGCTGGGCGCCAGGCGGGCCATCGTGTACGCCTTCGCGGACAACCCGGCCTCCCCCGCCCTCTATCAGTCCGTCGGCTTCACCGTGGTGGACCGCAACCTCGGCCACACCCTGGCGTCCCCATGAACGCCCGTCTCACTCGCACTTGCGGCGAGGGCCGGGCCAGCAATGAGGACGAATGACGCCTGTTCACGACCGGCGAGCCTTCGGGAACAGCGGGCTGTACCCGTTCGTGCTGCCGTCCACCGCCAAGGGGCGCGACGCGCCAACTGAAACTGGCGGTCAGCCGCGACTGCACCAGGAGTGCGGAGGCCGACACCGGATGCCCCCTTGTTTCCTACACCCCACCAGGGTGCTATCGGACGCAGGAAACGTGGGCGACACGGCCTCTCCACGGGAAGGCAGGTAGATGAAGAATCAAACCAAGACAGCTGGCGAGTCGGCATCGGAACTCATCAACGAAAGGATTGCCGAACTGGGTGACTGGCGAGGCGATACGCTCGCGCGGGTGCGTGCCCTCATCAAGGAGGCCGTCCCGGAGGTCGTGGAGGAGTGGAAGTGGCGGGGAACGCCGGTCTGGTCCCACGACGGGGGCATCTGTACGGGTGAGGCGTACAAGAAGGCCGTGAAGCTGACCTTCTTCAAGGGCGCTTCGTTGGAAGATCCCGCCGGACTCTTCAACTCGAGCCTCGACGGGAACGTCAGGCGCGCCATCGACATTCACGAAGGTGAGGCGCTGGACGCGAAGGCGTTCAAGGCGCTCATCCGCGCGGCCGCCGCGCTCAATACGGCTAGCGGAAAGAAGCCCACGAAGCGCTCGAAGTGAAGGTTGACCTCCGCGGCGCGGGTCGCTCAACTCCTCTTCGAGAAGACGTTGAGACGCCCCGCCCTCGGCGGTCCCAATCACCGCCCATCTGGAGTGAACGCCATGGCCGTCAAGTCGTCCAAGGTCGCGAAGAAGGCCACCGCCAGGCCGAGCACGGCGAAGGCTGCCACACCGAGCAAGGCAGCCGCCAAGTCAGCGGCCCCCAAGCCCAAGAAGGCCACGGCGAAGAAATCGGCGGCAACGCCCAAGGCCACCGCGGCCAGACGCAAGCGCCCCGCTGCGGCCACCAAGCCGGTCCTCCTCTCTGGCGGCAATCCGCAGATTGCGAAGGGCTACGGCGACGCCCCCATCCGGGCCTACATCGAGGCCATGCCGGGCTGGAAACGCGACGTCGGGCACCGCCTCGACGCGCTCATCGAGCGCACCATCCCGGGCGTGAGCAAGGCGGTCAAATGGAACTCGCCGATGTACGGCGTCGAGGGCCAGGGATGGCTCCTCGGCATCCACTGCTTCACGAAGTACATCAAGGTGGCCTTCTTCCGCGGCACCTCGCTGCGCCCCATCCCACCCGGTGCTTCCAAGAGCCAGGACACGCGCTACCTCGATATCCGCGAGGACGAGCCGCTCGACGAGGCCCAGTTCGCCGCCTGGGTGAAACAGGCCAGCCAATTGCCTGGCGAACGGATGTAGGGCGTGCCCTCCGCGCATGACGTGCGCCTCGTGCCACGGCCTCGTGGCGCGAGTGCCGCTCAGTCAGAAGCACTCCTACCAGAGCGGGAGACGGCTTCATGCGCGAGGACGCGGAAGTGCTGCGCCGCGGGCGCGGGCCGCGCGCCAGGAAAGGCCACCACCAGCTCCGCGTATCCGGGAGCGCCGCTCAGGGGGCGGAACACCACCCCTTTGGGACACAGCGCCTGGGAGGACGCGGGAGCGATGGTCAGCCCCAGGCCCGCTTCCACCATGCCAACGACGGACGGCCACGAGCTGGCTTCCTGGAGGATGTTCGGAGAGAAACCCGCGCCCAGGCACATGCTCGTCACCAGGTCGTGCAGGCCCGGCGCGGAGTGACGCGGAAAGAGCACGAAAGGCTCGTTCGCCAATGAGGACAGCGCGACGACCTGTTGACGGGCTCGCGGGTGTCGAGCTGGCAGGGCGAGCACGAAGCGCTCCCGGAGCAGC
Source organism: Myxococcus sp. MxC21-1 (assembly GCF_032612255.1). NCBI lineage: Bacteria > Pseudomonadati > Myxococcota > Myxococcia > Myxococcales > Myxococcaceae > Myxococcus > Myxococcus sp. MxC21-1. The sequence goes on along the minus strand of NZ_CP123278.1, from coordinate 1,993,701 downwards.
CGCTCGACGGTGAGTCCTTCGTGACGGAAGGGCGCCCGGATGATGGCGATGTCCAGCTCCCCCGAGGCGAGCGCGGCGCCGACATCCAGCGTCTCGCTGTCGTCCAACTCCAGCTTCACCTTCGGAAACCGCGTGCGGAAGCGCAGCACGATGTCCGGCAGCACGCCGAAGGCAGACGACGCGGCGAAGCCGACACGCAACGTGCCCGTCTCTCCACTCGCTGCCTGCTGCACCGAATGGATGACATCCGCGCGCCGGACCAGCAACGCGCGCGCATCCTCCAGCAAGCGGCTCCCGGCGGCGGTGAGGGCCACCCGGCGGCTCGTGCGCGTGAGCAGCTCGACTCCCAGCTCGGACTCCAGCCGGCGAATCTGCTGGCTGAAAGGCGGCTGGGCCATGCCGATGCGCGCGGCGGCGCGTCCGAAGTGCAGCTCCTCCGCCACGGCGACGAAGAGCTGGAGCTGACGGAATTCCATATCGAGACGATATCCATCTCAATGCGCATCAAAAGATATATTGGTCGTGAAGGATGCGGCTTCCTACCATCGGCGCATGCGATTCCCCTTCGTTCCCCTCGGCCTGATGCTCACAGCGCTGACGGGAGCCCCCGTCCTGGCACTGGATGACGCTCCCCTCCCCCTCGCCCCCTCCGGAGCCACGCCGGATGCGCAGACCCAGGCGAAGCTGGACCTGGCGGACCGGTTCGTCCGCCGGGCGGAACTCCTGCGGGACAGCCTGGTCCCCCCCAGGTGGCTGCGTGAGGGCGACCGGTTGGTCTTCTGGTCCCGTGAGGGCAAGGACGGCGGGACGTGGGTGCTGGCGCACGCGAAGACGGGGGAGCTGAAGCCACTCCTGTCCGGTGAGCAACTGAGGCAGCAGCTCTCGACGCTGCTGGGCAAGCCCATCACCGCGCCCCGCTTCTTCGACGTCGCGCTCGCGCCCGATGAGCAGGGCATCGTGTTCCGCCTGGAGGGGAAGACCTTTGGCCTGGGCCTGTCAGGTGGCCACGTCACCTTGCTGTCGCCGGAGGACCGGGCCGCGCTGACGCTGTCGCCTCAGCACTTCCTCGCGCCGAAAGGCGGCGCGCTCGCCGTGCAACGCCAGGGCGGCTTCGCGGTGCTGAACGCGGAAGGAGCCACCGTGGTCGAGCGCACGGGAGAAGCGAACCTCGACTGGCGGATTCCGGAGCGTCCCTGGTCACCGGATGGCCGCTTCCTGGTGGTGTGGCGGGATGACCTCCGCGGCGTTCACCAGGTGCCCGTCGTGGACTACTCCTCCGCGCTGGAGAAGGTGACGACGGTGCCCTACACGAAGTCCGGGACGCCACTGCCGCGCGCGGAGCTCCATGTCGTGGAAGTGGCGACGGGCCGCGTGACGCGCATTCCGCCCGTCGAGGGCGAGACGTATGACTGGTTCGCCGGCTGGAATCCCGAGGGCACCGAGGCGCTGTGTCTCCACCTCTCGCGTGACGCCAAGCGGCTGGACCTGACCGTCGTGGAACCCGCGTCGGGCCAGCGTCGGCACGTGCTGCGCGAGGAGCGCCCGGAGACCTTCGTCACCGGCCTGGACTTCGCGGTGGGCGGCTGGGCGAAACAGGTGACTGCGCTGCCAGGAGGACGCGGCTACCTCTGGATGTCCGAGCGTGATGGCTGGCGTCACGTGTATGCGTATGACCGCTCGGGGAAGCGCGTGCGGCAGCTCACGCGAGGCGCCTTTCCCGTGCACGAAGTGGTGGGAGTCGCCCCCACGGGAGATGCCCTCTACGTGCTGGCCTCCGCCGACAGCGGCGCGCCATACGAGCACCTCTTCTACCGGGGAAGCCTGAAGGGAGGCGCGTTGAAGCGGCTGTCCCAGTGCTCGGGGATGCACCGCATCACGCCGTCCCCCTCGGGCCAGTACTACGTGGACACATGGTCCTCGCGGACACAGCCCCGGCTGAGGGAGCTGGTGTCCATGGAGAGTGGCAAGCGCGTGCGACTCACCACGTCGGACGCGAGTGAGTTCGAGTCGCTCGGCGACACGCGGCCGGAGGCGCTGCTCGTCAAGGCGGCCGACGGCGTCACGCCCCTGCACGGCGTGCTCTACAAGCCACGCGACTTCGACGCCTCGAAGCGCTACCCCGTGCTCGCCGCCATCTACGCGGGTCCGTTCACCACCGTTGTCCCCTGGACCTTCCTGGGGACTTCGGATTCGCTGACCGCCAGCGGCCTGGCGCAGCTGGGCTTCATCGTGGTGTTGCTGGACCCCCGGGGTGGCCCCGGACGGAGCAAGTCCTTCCAGGACGCGAACTACAGCCGCGTGGGCCAGACGGAGATTCCCGACTACGTCGCGGGGCTGAAGCAGGCCGCGTCCACGCGCCCATGGATGGACCTGGAGCGGGTCGGCATCCACGGCGGTTCGTGGGGCGGCTATTTCACGCTGCGCGGCATGCTGACGGCGCCGGACTTCTTCAAGGCGGGCTACGCCGGAGCCCCCGGAGCGCTGGAGGAAGAGGCCATCATCAACGAGCCCTATCTCAACCTCCCAAGCGTCAATCCCCAGGGGTACGCGGCGGGCGACAACCTCGCTATTGCAGACAGGCTGAAGGGCCACCTGAAGCTGATGCACGGCACGAGCGACGTGAATGCCACGCTCTCCGTGACGATGCGGATGGCGGACGCGCTCATCCGCGCGGGCAAGCGCTTCGAATTGCTCATCATGCCCGGCCAGCCGCACTCCCCTCGGGGTGCCGCCAGCCGCTACTACCGGGACGATGTGGGGCTGTTCTTCCTCCGGACCCTGGGCGGTCCACGGTAAGGGCGCCTCATGGGCCCTTGCGGGCAGGCGCTCGGCGGTCCGCATGGAGCCAGCGGCGCACCTCCTCCAGATACTCCCGTGGGAGGACATGCCCGCTGTCGAAGGTCTTGTGTGTCTTGCGACGAGACGGAGCGGCATCGAACAGGGCGCGGCTGTCCGCGACAGGCGCGAAGTCATCCTTGTTCGCCGTCAGCAGCAGCCATACCTGGTGAACGCTCGCCATGTGGCGCGAGGGGGCAACCTCCTCCATCGACGGGTCGATGTGGGGTGGAACCATCGTGACCAGGTGGGTGATGCGGGGCTCACGCGCCGCCAGCAGGATTCCCACCTGGGCTCCCATGCTGTACCCGGCGACGAGCACCCGAGGCGGCTGGCCTTTCGCGAGCACGGTGGTCAGCAGCGCGTGGGCATCGCGGACGGTGTCGGCAATCATCGCCACGTACCCTGAGGGGTCCCCTTGATGGGCCCGCTTGGCGAGCGCTCCCGGCCTGGCCTCGGGCGTCGCCCGCTCTCCGTGCCGGCGTGCATCGAGGAGATAGACGCGGTAGCCGGACCGCAGCAGTTCGTCCTTCAGCACACCGCCGTGGGTTGGCCCCTCATTCGACAACCAGTCCTCCTTGCGGCGCGTCAGGCCGTGCAGGAGGACGGCGATGGGAGGATTCGCGGCGGCGACCTCCGGCTCCAGCACCCGCGTGGGGATGCGTTCTCCATCCGCGCCGCGAACGTCCAGCGACGTTTCCAGGGCGGCGGCACGGGCCACAGAAGCGGATAGAAGCAGCAGGCACAGCGACAGCAAGCGGGTCATCGCGGTTCTCCCAGAGGTCAGAAGCCCGGTCACCTTGCCGCCCTCCGCGTCAGCCACGCGTCAACACCCGGTTGACCTCCGGTTGACGTGGCGGCTGATAACCTGCCCACCCATGCGAGTGCTCGTCGTCGAAGACAACCTGGACCTCCAGGCCAACGTCGAGAGGTTTCTGGGGAAGGACTTCCAGCTCGACTTCGCCGCCACCGGGCCCCAGGGGCTCACGCTCTCGCTGAGCCAGGAATACGACGTCATCGTCCTGGACCTGATGCTGCCGGGAATGAGTGGCATCGAGCTGTGTCAACGCTACCGGCAGCTCGCGCCCCGGCTGGTGCCCATCCTCATGCTGACCGCTCGGGACACACTCGATGACAAGGAAGAAGGCTTCCGCGCGGGCGCGGATGACTACCTCGTCAAGCCGTTCTCCTTGAGGGAGCTGCGGCTGCGGCTCGAAGCCCTGGCGCGGCGCCCCGTGCCTCCGAGCGGACGACGGCTGACGGTGGGGCCACTGACGCTGGAGCCAGACACGGGCCAGGCACGGCGAGGCGTGCGCACCGTCCACCTCAATAAGACCGAGACACTCCTCCTGAGGCTGCTGATGGAGGCCGCGCCCGAGCCCGTCTCGACGGCCACGCTGGCCCACCACCTCTGGGGGGACGATGCGCCGGAATCCAGTGCCTTGCGCACCCACGTCTATGCCCTGCGCGGAGCACTCGCCGAGCTGGGGATGAGCGACTGCATCACCACGCTCCGCAACAAGGGATACCGCCTGGATGCGCGCGAGGACTAGGTCGGTCCGAGGTCTCCTCCTGGGCGCCATGGGCATGTCCGCGGCGCTCGCGCTCGTCCTGATGGGGACGTTCTTCACGCTCTTCAGCTACGACCTCGAAGACGCCATCTTCGCTCGGTTCGTCGCCACCGCGGCGGACGGACGCAGGGAGGACACGGGGGCCATCCCACTGGGAATGACGGCCTATGTCGGCCACGAAAGACTTCCGTCCTGGCTCGGAGACGCGCTCCCCCTGGACACACCTCGCGGCGAATACGAAGTCTTCGCCCAGGGCCGTGGGCACTTCCATGTCGCGGTGCGACCGGATGCGTCGGCTGGCACGACGCGCTACATGGTCTTGGACACGACGGCGCTGACGAGCACCACCCGCCACCTGCGCCAGACGTCCGGACTGCTGCTGGCAAGTGCGCTGCTGGCCCTGCTGGGCGCCGCCGGGCTCTCCCTTGTCGTCGCACGGAGGCTCAGCCGTCCGCTGGAACAGCTCGTCGCACGCGTCCAGTCGGATACTCCGGCGCGGGAAGAGGACGTCGGGGTCACCGAGGTGCGGGCCCTGGCCGAAGCCCTGCGTGTCCGGGATGCCCGAATCCAGGAACTGCTGGAGCGGGAGCGCGCCTTCAACCGGGACGCGAGCCATGAACTGCGTACGCCCCTCGCCGTGGCGCAGGGCGCGGTGGAGATACTGGAGTTGGACCCACCCGCGGACACGGAGACCTTCGGCCGTCTGCGGCAGGCCGTTCACCACATGGGCCTGCTGACGGAGGGCATCCTCTGGCTGGCCCGGTCAGGCCACTCCGACGAATCGTGCGGACTGGTGAGCATCACCCGCGAAATGGTCGCGCTGTACGGCAACCACCGCCCTCACGGCGACGTGGCGCTCGTCATCGAGGCGAAAGAGGAGGTCCTCGCGCCGCTTCCTGGGTCCGTGGCGCGAGTGATGCTGGGCAACCTCATCAAGAACGCGCTCGCCTATACGCACCAGGGGAGCATCGTCATCCACATCGAGCCAGAGGGCTGGAGCATCTCCGACACAGGCGTGGGCTTCGGCCGGGTCGCGCCCGGGCACACGGGCTTCGGTATCGGCCTGTCGCTCGTGGAGCGGCTGGCGCGCCGGTTCAACTGCGACGTGGCCTTCAGCGCCGTGGAGCCACACGGGACGAGGGTGCGGCTCACCTGGCCATCCGCGGAGTCCGGCTGACTGGGGGACCGCGACGCACGGCATCCCGTGCGTCGTGGCAGCGTCACGCCATTCCCACGAGCGGAGCGGCGCGAGCCGCCCCGCCTGCTGCGACGGCTAGCCCTGGTGCTTCGCGATGAGCGCGTTCGCCGCTTCCGGGTTGCTCTTGCACTCGAGCAGGGCGCTGAGAATCAGCGGCGCGACAATGGTGGCATCCGACTCGATGACGAACATCGGCGTCGTCTCGGTCAGCTTGTCCCAGGTGATCTTCTCATTGGGCGTCGCGCCCGAGTACGAGCCGTAGGACGTCGTCGAGTCGCTGATCTGGCAGAAGTAGGCCCACGGCTTCACCGGCTTCTGCAGGTCGTACTTGATCGACGGAACGACGCAGATGGGGAAGTCACCGGCGATGCCGCCGCCAATCTGGAAGAAGCCGACACCCCGGCCCTCGGACATTTCCTCGTAGCGGTCGTAGAAGTCGGCCATGTACTCAATGCCAGACTTGACGATGCTCGCGTTGCACTCGCCCGTCTTCACGTAGGACGCGAAGATGTTGCCGAACGTCGAGTCCTCATAGCCAGGGACGACGATGGGCAGACGGTGCCGCGCCGCCTCGAGCAGCCAGCAGGCCTCCGGGTCACCCTCATATGCGGAGGGGTCGAGCGCCTGGATGAACGCGTAGAAGTACTCGTGCCAGAAGCGGCGCTCGCCCTTCTCGGTCGCGCCCTTCCACATCGGGACGGCAATCTTCTCCACCGCGCGGAACGCCTCGTCCTCGGGGATGCTCGTATCGGTGACCCGGCGCATCCGCTGCTCGAGGATTCGCGTGTCGTCCTGCTTGGTGAAGTAGCGGTACTCGGGGAAGTCCTTGTACCCCGTGTGCGCGACGAGCCGGAAGAGCGACTCCTCGATGTTGGCACCCGTCACCGACAGACCGTGAATCAGCCCCGCCCGGATGGCCGGTGCGAGCGTGATGCCGAGCTGCGCCGACGACATCGCGCCCGCGACGCTCCAGAACATCCGGCCACCGTTCGACACATGCTCCCAGTAGGACAGGAGCGCATCGCGCGTCGCGCGCGCGTTGAAGTTCTTGTAGTTCGTGAGGATGAACTTGAGAACGGGAAGTTCGGACGAGGACATGTGAGCCTCCAGCAACAACGTGGTGAATGCTCGAGAGGCACACGCCTGACGGAGCCACTCGAGGACACCCTACGGTCGCAACGAGATGTCGCGGCCGCCATCGGAGCGTCAAGTGGCTCCGGGCTAGCTAGCACAGGAGGACCGCGACCCGCCACCGCGTTCCACGCCTCCCCGGCTGCTCCCCAACAGAGCCGCCCACCTCAGATGCGCTGAACCACCCGCAGCGCGAAGCGCACGAAACGTGCGTCCAGTGGCTCATTGAGCATGAGGCGCTGCCACACCAGGCCGGAGAGCACGTTGACCACGAGCTCCCGGTCGGCGGGCCGGCGGTCGGCGAGGCATGCCCGGAGCTCGTCCCCCGCGGGCGCACCAGTTGGGCGATGAGCCGCCGGTGGAGGTCCTCGTCGAATTGCGCCTCCGCCATCAGCGCTCGCAGCACGGGCGCCGCCTCCGCGGCCCCCGGCAGAACTCCACCAGCGTCGAGGACAGGGAAGGCTTGCGCCGGCTCATGCGGGGCGCCTGACTCACCCACTCGGAGAACGCGTCGAGCACCAGCGCGCCCTTGCCCGGCCACCAACGGTAGATGGTCTGCTTCCCGGCCCCCGCGCGCTCCGCCACGTCAGCGGTCGTCACCGCCGCATAGCCCTTCTCCAGCACCAGCTCCTGCGCCGCCTTGAGAATGGCCAGGCGCACTCTTTCGTCCCTGGGTCGTCCCGTCCGCATGACTCGCCTTTACGAGACTTCGGGTCTCGGAAACAAGCCACTTACGAGACTGGCGGTTCCGAAATCGCGTAACGCAGTGCGCACCTGCGTAACCCGCGCGCGTTGACGGGGAAGAGGGCCCTGTGTACGACTGCGAGTGACCATGGCTAAACAATCAGGTTTGCTGCGCCGTCTTGGGAATGTGGCGCTGAATGAGGTGAGCGAGCGCTTCGGCAGCCCGTCACCCACGCCTTCCTCCGGAGACACGCGCTTCACGCCGCCGACGCCTGCCGCGTCGAAGGACGAAGAATCACTCGAAGGCTGGGGCTTCGCCGACACGCGTTTCGTGGTGAAGCCCGACGGGAGCACCGTCCTCACGGGCACCCGCTACAACATCAGCAATGTCGCGCTGCCAGACTTGATGCCGTGGTTCGCCGGCAAGCTGGCCTCGCCGCTGGGGTACGACAATCGCAACGAGCCGCACTACCCGCCCGAGATTCCCGCGGCGAAGAAGAACGACAAGCTCGTAGCAGCGCTGCGCGAGTTCCTGAAGGAAGAGCAGCTCACCGACGACCCCAAGCAGCGCCTGCGCCGTGGCCATGGCCACACCGGCGGTGAAATCTGGGCCATCCGCTACGGGAAGCTGGACCGGGTGCCCGACCTCGTCGTCTTCCCGCGCGGCCACGATGAGGTGGTGCGACTGGTGGAGGTCGCCACCCAGCACGGCGCCTGTGTCATCCCCTTCGGCGGCGGCACCAATGTGACGGAGGCGCTGCGCATCCCGCTCTCCGAGGAGCGCCTGGTCATCGCCGTCGACATGCGGCAGATGAACCGGATTCTGTGGGTAGACCCCGTCAACCGCATGGCCTGCATCGAGGCGGGCGCCACGGGCCGTCACCTGATGGAGGAGCTCGCGAAGTTCGGCTTCACCATGGGCCATGAGCCGGACAGCCTCGAGTTCTCCACGCTCGGCGGGTGGATTGCCACGAACGCCAGCGGCATGAAGAAGAACCGCTACGGCAACATCGAGGACCTGGTGCTCGACATGCAGGTCGTCACGCCCCAGGGCATCGTGGAGCGCCCGCGCCAGGCCCCCCGTGAGAGCGTGGGCGTCAACCCGCGCCAGTACATGTTCGGCAGCGAGGGCAACTTCGGCATCGTCACCACGGCGGTGGTGAAGCTGTTCCCCCTCCCTGAGGTGCAGCGCTACGGCTCGGTCATCTTCCCCGACCTCGAAACGGGCCTCTCGTTCCTCTACGCGCTCCAGCAGTCGGGCGCGGTGCCGGCCAGCGTGCGGGTGATGGACAACACCCAGTTCCACTTCGGCCAGGCGCTCAAGCCGGCCAAGCACGGGCTGGCCGCGAAGGTGAAGAGCGAGGTCGAGAAGGCCGTGGTGACGAAGCTCAAGGGCTTCGACCCGTACAAGCTCGCCGTGGCCACCCTCGTCTTCGAGGGCTCGCGCGAGGAGGTCGCCTTCCAGGAGAAGACGGTGTACCGCATCGCCTCCGAGCACGGCGGCATGAAGGGCGGTGGCGCCAACGGTGAGCGCGGCTACCAGCTGACCTTCGGCATCGCGTACATCCGGGACCTCACCTTCGAGCACTGGGCCATCGCCGAGAGCTTCGAGACGAGCGTGCCGTGGAGCCGTGCCATGGACCTCTACGAGCGCGTGCAGCGCCGCGTGGAGAAGGAGCACGCCGCGCTGGGCCTTCCGGGCAAGGTCTTCTTCACCGGCCGCTTCACGCAAGTCTACCAGACGGGCGTGGTCATCTATTTCTACCTGGGCTTCTACGCGCGCGGCGTCAGCGACCCGGTGGGCGCCTACGCGGCGCTCGAGCATGCGGCGCGTGAGGAGATCCTGGCCGCTGGTGGCTCGCTGTCGCATCACCACGGCGTCGGGAAGATTCGCCGCGACTTCCTGCCCGAGGTGTACTCGGAGGCCGCGCTGGCCCTCAACCGCAAGGTCAAGGCCGCCATCGACCCCGACAACGTCTTCGGCGCGTCGAACTGCGGAATCAACGGCCCGGTGGCCCTGACCCCGGATGAGGAGGCGCACTGATGTCCCGCCACGTATTTCTCACCGGCGTTACGGGTTTCGTTGGCAAGGTGGTGCTGGAGGCGCTGCTCGCGCAGGGCGTCGAGCGCGTCACGGTGCTGGTGCGCGAATCGAAGGACCGCCAGGGCCGCGTGCATTCGGCGGCGGAGCGCTTCGCGAAGGTGGCGCAGGCCGAGTGCTTCTCGCGCCTCCAGCCCGGCTGGACGGAGCGCGTCGCGGTGGTGAGCGGCGACCTCGAGCAGCCCGCTTGCGGCCTGTCTCCCGCTGACGCCGACGCCGTGCGCCAGCACGTCACGCACGTCGTGCACTGCGCCGCCAGCGTGGAGTTCGACCTGCCGCTGGCGCAGGCGACCTCGGCCAACATCCGGAGCGCGCTGTCGGTGCTGGAGCTCGCGCGCACGTGCCCCAAGGTGGTGGGCATGGTCGACGTGTCGACGGCCTACGTCAGCGTGTGGCGGCCCGGCCCCATCGAAGAGAAGCTGGCGCACCTGCCGAAGCCCGCCGCGGAGCTCTACGAGGCCTTCCAGGTGGCGCAGGGCGACGGCCGCGAGTGGCTGGAGCTCACCGGCCACCCCAACACGTACACCCTCACCAAGAGCGTCGCCGAGCACCTCATCTGCGAGCGCCGCGGCCACGTGCCCGTCGTCATCGTGCGCCCCAGCATCGTCTCCGCGGCCCACCGCACGCCCTTCCCGGCCTGGCTCGACAGCCCGGCGGCGCTCGCGGGCTGCCTGCTGTACAGCGGCCTGGGCGTGGTGCGCGCCTTCAACGCCGACCCGTCGGTGCGCCTGGACGTGGTGCCGGTGGACGTGGTCGCCAGTGAAGTCGTGCGTTCGGTGTTCGGCCCCATGCCGAAGCCCGGCCAGGCCGTTCCCATCGTTCACGCCACCATGGGTGTGCAGCGCGCGCTGCGCATCGACATGGCCGCGGCGTCGACCATCGAGTGGTTCAAGCACCGCCCCGGCGTGGTGAAGGCGCCCGACATGTTCGTCGGCCGCAAGGACCACGGCTTCGACGCGGTCGACTTGATGCGCCGGGAACTGCCGGTGCAATTGCAGAAGGCGGCGCTCGCGCTCTTTGGCCAGGCCAAGGCGCACCGCCGGCTGGTGCGCGCCGACGAGAAGGTGCAGTACCTCAACGAGGGCTTCGCGTACTTCACGCACCACACCTTCGACTTCGTGCGCAGCGAGCCGCTGGAGGTCCCCGGCTTCGACCCCTTCGAGTACGTGCGCGTGGTGAACGAGGGCATGTACCGCCACCTGCTGTCGCGCGATGAGAGCCAGGTGTCCTTCGCCGGGCCGAAGCACGACGACGCGCGCGGCGACCGGGCGTGGGTCCAGGAGCGCGGCGTGGGCAACACCACGCACAAGGTGTTTGGCTATGCGCTGCGCAAGACGTTCCGCCACTGCACCAGCGACGTGACGTTCGACCGGCCGTCGTTCGAGCGCGCGATGGCGCAGGTGCCTCCCGGCACGCTGGTGGTGCTGGCGCCCACCCACCGCAGCTACTTCGACTTCCTGCTGACCAGCTACCTGTGCTTCCAGCACCCGGAGCTGGGCATCTCGATGCCACACATCGCCGCCGCGGAGGAGTTCGGCCGCATCCCCGTGGTGGGCCCGATTCTCAAGGACTCGCAGGCCTTCTTCATCAAGCGCGGCGTGGGCCGCGAGGTGCCGGAGCTGGGCGAGGAGCTACGCCGGCTCACCGAGAAGAACGCTTCGCTCATGTTCTTCGTCGAGGGTCAGCGCAGCCGCGCGCGGCTGATGCTGCCGCCCAAGCGCGGGATGTTGCGCGCGCTGCAGAACACGAAGCGCCAGTTCGTCGTGTTGCCCGTCGCCATCTCCTACGACCGGCTTCCTGAGGAGGCGTCCCTGTCGGAGGAGCTGTCCGGCAAGCCGCGCCCGAAGATGACGCTCACCGGCGTGCTGTCGTGGCTCGCGAAGCTGACGCGGGGCCAGGTGCAGTTGGGCCGTGTGCATCTGTCGTGTGGCGCGCCGCTGGCGCTCAACCCGGACACCGACGTCCGCGCGCTGAGCCATGCGCTCATGGCGGAGCTGCAACGCCACACCACGGTGAGCAGCTTCCATCTGCGCACGTTCCTCGCCGAGAACCCGATTCCGGGCGTGGATGAAGCGTGGCTGCGCGAGGCCATCGAGCGCCGCGGAGGCCGCGTGCTCGACAGCGACCTGCCCGTCCCCAGCCCCCTGTCTCCCACGCTGGCACACTCGCTCCGGAACCAGTGGCAGCACTGGTTCGCCGGTGATGTGCTGGCCCGGCAGCCCGGCAACCCCGCGCTGGAAGACCACCTGTCGCGCTACCGTTGGTGCGCCACGCCGCTGGCCGAGCTGAGCGACGCGCGCGTCGACGCCGTGGTGAAGGCGCTCTTCGAGCCTGTCGTGCGTGACTACCAGGAGGCGACGAAGGTGCGCGCGCCCGACGAGTTGAAGGCCGTGGCGGTGACGCACCGGCCGCACCTCGATGGCGTGGTGCAGGCGCTGGTCTCGCGCGACATCGTGAAGCCCGCGGGTGACAACTTCGAGTGGGGGCCGAACGCGGCGGAGCTCTCGCGGTTCCATGAGGCATGCGCCTGGCGCGGGGTGCAGCCGTGAAGACACTCGTGACGGGAGCCAGCGGGTTCCTCGGACGCAACCTGCTGGAGACGCTGGGCGACGACGCCGTGGCGCTGGTTCGCTCGCCGCTGCCGAGCCCGGTGGCCCAGGTGTCGGGCACGCCGCTCGACCCTGACGCGTGGCTGTCCCAGGCCCAGGGCGTGAAGGTGCTGATTCACTCCGCGGGAATGGTCCACCACAGCCGGCAGCACGCCGACGAGATGGTGCGCTTCAACATCGACAGCTCGCTGGCCATGGTGCGCGCCGCGAAGGCGCTCGACGCCCGGCTGGTGCTGGTGTCGACGTCAGGCACGGTGGGCTGCTTCTCCCATCCGACCATCGAGGCGGACGAGCACTCCCTCTACGCCGAGGCGCTCGTGGGCCGGTGGCCCTACTACCTGTCGAAGATTCACGCCGAGCAACAGTCGCGGAAGCTGGCGAAGCAGCTCGGCGTGAAGATGACGGTGGTGCGGCCTCCGGTGCTCCTCGGCCCCGGGGACACCTTGGGCCGCTCGACGACCAACGTGGCCCGCGTGCTGAACGGGCGCCTCCCCTTCATCCCCACGGGAGGCATCGCCTTCACCGACGTGCGGGACGTGGCGCATGCGCTCGCGGTACTGACGAAGAAGGCGGACTGGCGGGACACGTACCACCTGCCCGGCACCGCCCTGCCCCTGCGCACCTTCTTCGAGCGCGTGGGCGAGGTCGCCGGCATCCGGGTGAACCGTCCCGGCGTGCCGACGCTCGTCGTCGACGGGCTCGCGAAGCTCGGCTCCCACGTGCCGCTCAAGAAGCTCCCGGACCCCGTGGTGCTCGAGATGTCGACGTGCCACTGGGGGTTCAAGACGCTGTGGAGCCACGAGGAGCTCGACTACCGGCCGCGGAGCCACCGGCAGACCCTGAGCGACACGGTGGCGTGGCTGCGCGAGGCGCAGGCGCGGCAGACGCCCCTGGCGGGCTGAAGTCTGGAGGGGCAGCGCTCCGTCGCCGCCCCTCCCCCTCAAACAACGCGGGAGCGATGCGGCACATGGCCTAGACTGGGTCCGAACCACCCCTCTTACGGACCCGGTCGACCATGAAGCCCACGCCAGGAGACATCTTCGTCGTCCACACCCCTCGGCTTGACGCCTACACGGCGGTCCAGGTGACCGCCCTGAAGGTCGAGGGGAAGGACGAGCTGGCCTGTGTGCTGGCGCTGGACTGGGTGGGCCCCTCCCTGCCCGACGCCGCCACCGTGGCGGCCATGGCCCCCGCCAACATCAACTTCTTCTTCTGGAAGGACCACCGCGTCCACGTCTGGGCGTCCGCCGACGTTCCTCGCGGATTCACCCGGGTGGGCCACCGGCCGCCCCTCGTCGTCGAGGACGTCAACAGCTACAGCGGCTGGCCATCCGGCAGCGACCTCTACAATCAGCGCCGCTGGGAGGCCATCCCCCAGGCGCAGCGCGACCTCTTCAAGCAGATGGACGCCGCACCCGACAACCGGGTGCTGTTCACGGTCGGCGACATGGAGGTACTCCGCTCGACGCAACGGCTGGATACGGAGCAGCTCGCCGCCGCGTCTGACCTGTCGGTGTTCGAGGCGCTGCCGATTCTGACGTCTGTCAATGCGGACGCCCCCATCCCCGGCCTGTTCGACTTCATCCGGCGCCGTCCCTTTGTCTATGAATCAGAGGTGCTCAAGCATGGTGAGCGCCGGGTCGACCTGCGGGGAGCCCAACTGACCCAGCTCACGCTCGACATCACGGGCGTCCACGAGCTCTATCTGAACGACGGACTGGAGCACCTGTCCCTGCTCGGCCAACCCGACCCGGCGCTGAAGATTCACGGTGAGGCGGATGGGCGCTGGCTGACCTTGGGCCTCGAAGCTCCGGACAAGCCCTGGTCTGGCCTGGACACACTGGACAGCCTGCATGTGGCGGCCGCGCGCGACGTGGATGCCTCGCGCATCGTGCGGCGCTTCCCAAACCTGACGGAGCTGCGCATCTGGGGCGCCCCGGGCTTCCTCAGGAACACCGCCGAACTGGCGAAGCTCCCGGCCCTGGCCATGCTGACATTGAGCGACCTGTTCGGGATGTCACCCGACGAGTTCCCCGGCCCGGAGCAGCTCCCCCACCTGGGAATGCTCTGGCTGACGAGCATTCCCGCGGGCGTCGCCGCCCAGGTGAAGAAAGCCTACAAGGCCGCCGCGCGCGAGGGCCTGGACCTGTCGGTGCGACAGCCGCGCAAGGCCGACTGGCTGGCGGAGAACCTGGACAACCCCTTTCGCGTCTGGGACGGGGCCGACAACATCACCCCGGCCCAGGCGAAGAAGGCCGCGGCGCTGTACCGCCAGGCACGGTCGGCCGCGCTCAAGGCCGTCTCCGAAGGGGACCGCTCCCCCGCTGCCCTCGTGTCCGCGCTCACCCCCATCGTCACGACCTACACCGATGGCTTCAACAAGCTGGATGCCCGCAACACCTTCATCTTCACCGAGGAGCGTGAGCAGATTTATCTCGCGCTGATGGGCATCTTCGACGCGGTGGATGAAAAGCTCCAGTCCACGGAAGGGACCCCCGCCGAGCCGCTCAATCGAGAGGCCCTGGTGTCGGTGATGGACTCGATTCGAGACTTCTAGGGTGATTCACCGAATGCCCGCATCGCGCAATCCGGCTGTTTTGCGTAACAAATTTGTATCAATCCACAGGAGACAGCCGGACGCAGTCATTGAATTTTTTCACATGCCCAGAGGCATGTAACGTCCGTTCGCGTGCTCCAACAGGACATCTGTCCATTCCGTATCGGAACACTTATTACCGTTTAAAACGGGCAAATCTGGCGTGCTATCTTCCGCCGCCATGCGCACTTCCCTCAGCTTCGCGTCCCTCCTCGTCGCTTCTTCCCTCACCGCTGGCTGTCTCGGTCCCGAGACGGACACTGATACGGATGCGGTTCAGTCCATCGAGCAGCAGGCCACGGACCCCCTGTTCCGCGTCCACAACATCGTCGAGGCGGTGCTCCCGGCCGCCAACTACGACGGTGTCGCTGGCGACGAGTGCATCGCGCTCGTGAACCCCGAGCACCGCCTCCGCAAGATCATCATCGTCGAGACGGCCGGTGCCAACGGCGCTTGCGCGCTCAATGCCTACAGCGCTGGCGGCGCCCTCAGCTTCACCTGGGGCGACACCACCGTCTACCAGGGCCCGGCCGGTATCGCCTCCATCCGCGCGGCGCTCTCCGACACGGATGGCGCCGTGCACCGCCTCACCGGCACGCTCACCTCCGAGGCCACCACCCTGGCCCACCTGCAGTCCTTCCTCACGCAGACCTACGCCCAGCAGGCCAGCCAGCTCGCCACGTTCACCGCGGAGCGCGTCCACTCCCGCTACGACTTCGAGGGCCAGGAGCAGGTCTACGCCGAGGCCGCCTACCAGGCCGTCCGGGTCACCCAGCCCTGTGAGAACCCCGGCTACCCGACCCTCGAGGCCCGCATCCACAACGGCTTCGTCTATGGCTACACGGCCAGCAACACGGGCAGCTGCCACAGCGGCTGGTTCACCCGGCGCTACGTCTACAACCGCAACTGGCAGCTCGTCGACAGCTACGAGTACTCCGAGTAGTCCGCCACGCCGCGGCTTGATGCGGCAGGCAGTCGCCGTTGCTCATTGATGGCCATGGATTGGCCTCTCGCGCGAAGCTGTCCAGCGGGAGGCCATCCATGAGCGCTTCGTCCAGCAGAGCGGCCGGGCACAGCGCTCCCTCGGGCTGAAGCAGGTTCTGACCTCGCGCCACCAGGCAGCGAAGGACATCACATCGCGGCGAAACTGCCGTGAAACGTCACGGGGATGGCCTGGTCGAAGTGAACGGTCGCCAGCGGACCGTCTTCGAGATGCTCGCCGTCGAGCACCGCGACGTAGGAGTGGTCGGTCGTCGAGTCGAACACGAGGTCGAGCACGAAGGTGGCGTCCTGCGACGCCTCGCGCGGCACGAGCACGGGCTCACTCGGCACATGTCCGGCCGGGAGTTCCCACTCGGTGCTCCTGCCCCGGTCGAGGTCGATGCGCGTCACCCCCAGGATGTTCCGGTCCATGACGTTCCGCTCGGTTTGCGCGAACACCGTACCGTGCCGCGCGCCATGCAGTCGCGGATGCACCTGAGGAAAGTCGCAGGGAACGTCGAAGAGCTTCGTCTCACGCGCCGTGCCGGACTTCAGGTCGAGCTTCACTCGCGTCAGCAACGGGAGGGGCCCGGTCGATTCCATTTCTCCAATCTCCCCGAGCGAGAACTCGGGGTAGCGGCAGAAGTCGACACATGGACCGTCCGCGTCCTCGAAGGCGTTCGAGAAATGCCAGAGCCAGAAGGGGGCGAGCTCGAACGTCCGGGGTGAATGGATGGCATCGAGCGGGACGACGATGAGCCGCGCCCCCAGCTCAGGCCTCCACCGAAAGAGCTGGGTGACATCTCCAAGGCCGACCATGGCGCGCAGGAGATTCAACTGCACGGGCCCCACGAACAGGATGAGGTGCCGCTCCGTCGCCATGAAGTCATGCACCATGCTCTGCCAGGGCGCCTCCACGGTGCCGAGCTTCGACGGTTCCCCGTCGTCCGGCAGCGCGTACAGGTCGATGTTCATCTTCCGGCCATACCGGACCCCGAAGTTGAACGTCGTCCGCAGCGAAGCGACACGATGAGGGTGTGCGGAGAAGGCCCCCGTCACCACGCCCAGTCCCGTGGCGTCGAGCGTCTCCAACGTCGCGGGGTCCATCTCCTGGAGCAGGCCGTTCTCCATCAGTGCGAAGAGCCGGTCCTTCCACAGGAAGGTCGAGGTGTTGCCCGTGGTCTTCGCCATGTCCTTGCTCGCCGACCGCATCCGATCGAGCCACGACGCGGATGACGTGTAGAGAAACCGCCCCGCGCGCTCCTCCGCACGGTAGCCGGCGCTCTCCACGATGCGGCTCGCGCCCTGCGCGCCACCGCCGTCGAAGCGCACCGCCGTCACGGCGCCATCCGCCTCGAACGCATGCGCGATTCGCGTGCCAAATCGCTCGAAGAGGCCCGGTCCGGCGCGGAACAACGTCCCCCGGAGGTACTCGGGGAGCCGGCCTTCGACCCGCAGCGGCTCGAAGCCATGGGGACGGGAGAGGGACCGCAACAATGGACTCACGGAATTCGCGCTGCGCATCCGCTGCTCCTGGAGCGATGAAATCTATGCCGAGGCACAAAGTAAGTGACTCTTACTTACTTTGCAACAAAGGCCCGTCCATCTACCCTGGCTCCACGCATGGCCACGAAGACGCGAGCACGCCCGTACCACCACGGGGACCTCAAGCACGCCCTGCTGGAAGCCAGCATCGAGCTCATCCGCGAGGAAGGCGTCGACGCGCTCACCGTGGCGGAGGTCGGACGCCGCGTGGGAGTGTCCTCCGCCGCGCCCTACAAGCACTTCGCGGACCGACTGGCCCTGCTGCGTGCGCTCGCGACGGAGGGAAACCGACGGCTCAACGCGACCCTCATCACCGCGACGGAAGGGACAACGGACCCGCAGGAGGCCTTCCGGCGCTCAGGGGTCGCCTACGTCCGGTGGGCCGCGGAGAACCCGGCCCTGTACCGCATCGCGACGGACCCGGCGTACATCGACTACGCGGGCCCGCATCCGGACGAGGAAGTCCCCGAGCCGCTCAAGGGCTCGATGGACACGTTCTGGCCGGAGCTGTCGAAACTCGTCCGGTCCGGGAGCGAGCTCCCCACCTCACATCCATTGATGGAGCAACTACGAGGTCGCGCGCTCGCGCAGGGGTTGGCGAACATGTTCGTCAGCGGCGTGTTCGACTCACTCGGAATCGCCACAGCCGACGCGGAGCGGCTTGCCCGCGCCATCACCGGTGAGGACGTCCCGGCCACGACACGCAAGGGCAAGACTTCGCGGACGCGTTGAGCCGCAGGCACCAGGATTGAAGAGGACCTCCTCCTCCGCGAAGACCACGGCGCCGTGAACGATGCCCTGTACCGCAGGATTGTCGAGACACCAGGTGGGTCGTCATCAGGCCGCTTGCTTCTTCATCAGTTCCCGCCTGGCCCGCCGGCTCAGGTCACCACGCGTGCCCGCGCGCCATGGATCCCCATCTGCAGTTGGAGCGAGTAGCTGCCCCCATCCCCATGTTCGCTGGTTCGCGTCCATTGGGGCCGGCCGGAATCCGCCGCGAACGCGACGAGGACGTCTTGGTACGCGACGATGACCTGCCCGTCTTCCACCAGCACCGACGCGGACGTGAAGTTCGGCGCATGAGCCGGCGCCACGCGCTGCGTCCAGAGCGGGCGCCCACTCTCGTAGTCGAGCACGTGGACATCGAGGAAGACGCGCTTCTTCAAGACGCCATCGGAGCCGCCCGCGAACACGAACACTCGCCCATCCCGCACCTCCACGTGCGTGGGACGCGGGCGCATCCCTGGGACCGATTTGCCAGGAACGGGGAACGTCCATGCGGTACTGCCGTTCATGCGGTCATAGGCCGCGACCAGGCCATTGAAAGCCGTGACGAGGAGCGGACTGGACGGGTGCGGTGCGTTCATGCAGCGCTCCGTTACCACAGAAGCCCAGAGCACCCGCCTCCGCCCCCGGCCTGAGCGCACGGGGCCCACGGTGCCCCCGGGAGAAGGCCGCGCCATGGGCGTCGCCCCCTTGGACACGGGGCCTTGGATACGTACTGGCCCGTATCTTTCGTAGAATCGCGAGTGAGTCCGGGCACTTGGGGCCCTGGTGATGCAGCCACCCACCCTGCCTGTCATCCGGACTCGGGCCCCGCCTGAGCGCCGGCCCAGCGCTGGAGGCCGTAACGCACCCGCCCAGAACGTTGGTAGGACTCCCAACCTGCTGGGGCGCGCCTAGGAAACTCCCAGATTGCGCTGAAATCAACTATACGCGCTCCGTACAAATTTCGCGGCACACGAGCGACCCGGTCGGCGAGGTCAGGCTCCCGGGACGTCTCTGGAGGATTGGATGGAGTTGTCGAGTCTCGAGTCGAGTTTCTGGGCAATCGCACCGGGCGTGGTCGGCGCCGTGGGGCTGCTCTTCGCTGCGGTCTTCTACTTCCGCGTCAAGGCGCTCCCGGAGGGTGACGCGACGATGAACCGCATCGCGGGCTACATCCGCGAAGGCGCGATGGCGTTCCTCGTCCGCGAGTACAAGGTGCTCGCCGCGTACTGCGCGGTCATCGCGGTGCTCATCGGCCTGGCACTGGGACCGATCGCCAGCGGGAGCTTCGTGCTCGGCGCGTTCCTCTCACTGTTCGCCGGCTACATCGGCATGAAGGCCGCGACGTTCGCGAACGTGCGCACCGCGCAGGCCGCGCGCACCGGCTCCAAGCCGAACGCGCTGCTGGTCGCGCTCGACGGTGGCGCGGTCATGGGCCTCGCCGTCGCCGGCCTGGGCCTCATCGGCATGGGCGGCGTCTACTACGCCTTCCGGGGGCATCCGCAGCTGTCCCCCGTCCTCCACTCCTTCGCCGTGGGCGCCAGCTCCATCGCGCTCTTCGCCCGCGTGGGCGGCGGCATCTACACCAAGGCCGCTGACGTCGGCTCCGACATCGCCGGCAAGGTCATTGAGAACATCCCCGAGGACGACCCGCGCAACCCGGGCGTCATCGCCGACAACGTGGGCGACAACGTGGGTGACGTGGCCGGCATGGGCGCCGACATCTACGAGTCCATGGTGGCCGCGATTGTCGCCGCCATGGCCATCGCGCTGACCGCCAGCGCGGCGGACCTCTCCCGCCTCGTGGTGGACCCCTCCGCGACCGGGAGCGCGAAGGTGGCGGGCGTGGTGATTCCCCTGGTGCTGTCCGCCGTGGGCCTGGTGGTCAGCCTGCTGAGCATCTTCATCGCGCGCGCGCTCAAGCACATGAACCCCGCGCAGGTGCTGCGCAGCGCCCTCATCCTGCCCCCGGTCATCCTGGTGGGTCTGTCCTTCGTGATGATGCAGGTGTTCGGCCTGTCCCAGGCCATCACGGTGGCGCTGGCCGCGGGCGCCTTCGGCGGCGCCGTCATCGGCCTCGTCACGGACTACTACACGTCGTCCACGCCGGTGCAGCGCATCGCGGAGGCCTCCGTCACGGGCGCGGGCACCAACCTCATCCGCGGCCTCGCCGTCGGCATGGAGAGCGTGGGCATCCCGATGGCCACCATCGCCCTGGTGGCCTACATCGCCGACCAGGCGCTTGGCCTGTACGGCATCGCGCTGGCGGCCGTGGGCATGCTGGGCGGCACCGCCGTGGTGATGACCGTGGATGCCTACGGCCCCATCTCCGACAACGCCGGCGGCATCTCCGAGATGTCCGGCCTGGGCCCCGAGGTCCGCGCCATCACCGATGAGCTGGACGCGGTCGGCAACACCACGGCGGCCATCGGCAAGGGCTTCGCCATCGGCTCGGCGACGCTCACCGTCATCGCGCTCTTCTCCGCCTTCAACCTCGAGGTCAACCACACGCGCGTCGCCGCGGGTCTGCCGGAGATGAGCCTGCAACTGACCAACCCGAACGTCATCGTCGGCCTGCTGCTGGGCTCCATCCTCCCGTTCCTGGTGGGCGCCTCCACGATGCTCGCCGTGGGCCGCGCGGCCGGTGCCATCGTCGAGGAGATTGGCCGT
The DNA here is from genome assembly GCF_032612255.1 of Myxococcus sp. MxC21-1. Classification (NCBI taxonomy): domain Bacteria; kingdom Pseudomonadati; phylum Myxococcota; class Myxococcia; order Myxococcales; family Myxococcaceae; genus Myxococcus; species Myxococcus sp. MxC21-1. The sequence continues at coordinate 1,973,012 of NZ_CP123278.1, read as the reverse complement.
CAGTTCCGCGAGATTCCGGGGCTGATGGAGCTCAAGGCGGACCCGGACCCCAAGAAGATCGTCGACATCGCCACCAAGAGCGCCCTGCGCGAGATGATCTTCCCGGGCATCGTCGCCGTCGTCGCCCCGCCCCTGGTGGGCTACCTGCTGGGCCCGGGTGCGCTGGCGGGTCTGCTGGCCGGCTCGCTCGTCGTCGGCGCCACGATGGCCCTCTACATGGCCAACGCGGGCGGCGCGTGGGACAACGCCAAGAAGTTCATCGAGAAGGGCAAGCTGCCGGGCCACGCGAAGGGCTCGGCGGTCCACAAGGCCGCCGTCGTCGGTGACATGGTCGGTGACCCGTTCAAGGACACGTCCGGTCCTGGCGTGGCCATCCTCATCAAGGTCATGAGCGTCGTGTCCCTGCTCGTGGCCTCGCTCATCGCGCTGCGGTAGTCGCACCGGTGCAGCGCCTCGGATACCGAGGCGCCGCGCCACACCCGGCAGCTCGCACCGCGCGGCCCCATCAGCCGCGCGGTGCTCCGGAGCGCCGGAGGGAAGCCAGGGCAAGCCTGGCCACCTGCTGTCCCCACCCCGCCGGCACCGCGCCTCCAGGCAGCGGCCCGGACCTCGGGGGAGCGAACCGAACACCCCCACCCCTGCCTGCCCGGGAGTGCCCTGGGCAGCGGGCGGGCGCGCACTACACTCATGGTGTACCGCGACCACCTGCGCGACAGGCCTCAGGTGCGGCGGCACCGGCCTCAGCGGCCTGACGTGCGCGCGTTCGCACCCGTGTCCTCCGGGGAGAGGGAGGCGTGTCTCCGTTGTTCCGGTGTCAGAGAGGTGACCCATGGTCCTGGAGCTCTCCCAGCAGCAGATCCACCTCCTCCACGTGTGCCTGTCTGAAAGCATCGCGGAGTTACATGACGAGGTCCTTCACACCGACGAGCGCGACCTGCGCGAAGCACTGAAGCGCAGGCTCGACCAGTTGCAGGGCATCCAGCAGCAGGTGGAAGCCTTGATGCAAGGAGCCCAAGAAGGGGCGTCTCCTGGCTGAATACAGCTTCCACGCTGCTCGAGAATGCAGCCGGCCTGGAGCGAGAGGCTGCGGTGCTCCAGGCCGATGTCGCGGGCGGCGCGGCAGTCCCCCGGCTGACCTCGAGCACCGCGAACGCGGACGTCGTCGCTCGCGGGCCAGGCTCAGCCGGTCACGGTCCCCACACCGGCCCGCTTGGGGTGACCGTCATCGCTTGCACCCCCGCGCGCAGTGGCGCCGGAGTGACCGTGCCGCTGGCGGCGTAGCCGAAGCTGCCGCCCGTGCTCTCAATCCCCTTCTCGAAGCGGACCACCGCGCTTCCGCGGGTTGGGTGACTCAACGTCACGCTGTACGCGGTCGCCGTCTCGTCGAGCGTGAGCTGCAGCGCCGCGCTGTCAGCCACATCCTTGGCCTGCACGACGTGAAGGAAGTGACTCACCACCTCCCCGCGGGTCTCAATCTCTCCACGGAACTGGCCCACCGGGTACGGGTAGGTGCCATCGCCGCGCACCGGGCCGCGCTCGTCGACGATTCGCCGGACTGGATTGGCTGGAACCAGGGTGCTGACCCGCAGCTGCTGCCCGCCACTGTTCGCGGACCAGGTGTTGCCCATGAGCACCGGTGACTCCGGGAAATGAACCAAGAAGGTCTTGGCAACCGTGGCGTCATCCCGTGCGCTTTCGAGCCGGTCGAACACAATCAGGGTGTCGAGCGGACGCACGAGCAAGGTCTCACGCACCACCCGGCCCGCGTGGGGGTTGCCGACCTCGGCCTCTCGGTGGGCCCACTCGGCGTTCAAGTCATACACGCCGGTGAGGTCGACCGCGGCGTAGCTCGCCACGGACGACGACTCCAGGCGCAGCATTTGCGGCGCGTGGTGGTAGTAGCCGACCGTGCCCCGCCCCTCGAACAAGAGCGTGTTGTGCCCCACGGGCGACGCGCAGTCGACCGCCGCGCCACCGGCGTATCCGACGATGGAGTTGGCGTAGCCCACCGTCTCGCGGGTCAGGAACTCGCCCGCGCGCCACACCTGGAAGTTGCCGGAGTCGCGGTGCTCATGGCCCGCGTTGGCCGTCACACCGAACTGCAGGTTGACCAGGGTCGCGTCGGGCGCCCACGCCGTCTTGGCGTACACCATGCCCAGTCCGGGTGCGTGGTAGTCGAGCGGCAGCTCCGCGAGGTCACGAGACGGCACCGCCGCCAGCGTGTCGCTATAGACGTACCGGATGAGTCGGTCGTCAATCGGATGGCCGGTGAGCTCCAGGAAGCGCTTGGCATAACCCGCGATGGGCTGGTCCGACCACTCCTCGATGAGCGGGGCGAAGTAGCTGCCCAGCGACGTCTGCGCGGTGTTGCTGGGATTCCACCGGTTCAGCCAGCGCTCGTCGTCATTGAATGGGAAGGTCTCGAACAGCTGGAACTGACCCCTCCGGGTGGGCCCCGGCGTGGTCGAGTAGATGGACCAGAAGACCGACGCCATGAAGTAGTCGGTCTGGTTCCACATGTCGTGGCCATACAGGCCCAGCGTGGTGAACGGCACCGTCATGTAGCCGAACGTCCGGCGGCCGTAGGTCGAGCCCTCGTGCGGCGCGCCGCCTGCCGCCGGCCCATCCAGATAGGGCCGCAGCGAGAAGGCCCAGCGTGACTTCATCGCGTACTGCAGGAGCTCGTTGGCGAACGGCTGGTTTTCATGCCAGCTGGCAATGGCCCACAGGAGCGCGTTGCGGAAATACCCCGTGTAGTAGTTGTTGCCCTCCATGCCGATGCCGCCCCACGGATTGGCGTTGAGCGACTCGATGGCGAAGTTCCAGCGGTTGATCAGAAGCGTGCGCTCCGCCGGAAGCAGGTGGGCGAAACACCAATCGTAGGTGAGGATGGCCGCCTCGCCGTACCAGCGGGCCGGATCGCTCGACACCGTGTTCTCGGAGATGGGAATCTCGGTGCGCACCGCCCAGTCAATCGCGGCGCGGCACGACGCCGGGGTGCCGGTGAGCAGCGAGTGCATTGCCGCATCGATGGCCTGCTCGGGCAATTGCACGTTCGCGACGGGCGTGTACGGGTGCTGCGCGAAGTACGCCTGGGCCCGGGCCAGCCGGTCCGCCGTGAACCACACCCGCGGATGCGCCACCGGGATATCGAGCACCACGGGCGGCCCGTTGGCGATGGTCAACATGACGGGCGCCGAGGTGGTCTGGTTGCCGGCGCGGTCCCGCGCCACCGCCGTCATCGGGAAGGTGCCGTCCCCCAGCAGCGTGGTGGAGACGTTGATCCAATAGGGATAGCTGAGGTCTTCGGGCCCGAAGTCCTGTCCGTTCACCTGCAACTGCACGCCCGCAACCCTCACATTGTCATGGGCGTCGACCCTGACTTGGAGGGTACCGCCCACCGTCACGCCGCTCTCGGGCGCGACGATTTGGACCTGGGGCGGCGTGACGTCAGGAGGCGGCGCGCTCACGTTGATGGATACCGGCGTGGAGACGGTGACATTGCCAGCCGCATCGCGGGCCACCGCGGTCAGCTGCCTGAGCCCATAGGGCTGTAGCGCCTCGGTGTCGAGCGTCACCGACCAGGGGGCGGCCACGTCCGGCGCGCCGACCTGAACGCCGTCGAGCTCGACGTGGACCCGGGTGACGCCCACGTTGTCGCTCGCGCTCATCCGCACCGTGAAGGGACCGCTGACCGTCTCTCCCGCGACGGGCGCGGTCACCTGCACCTCGGGAGGCGTGGTGTCGACAACCACGTTGGCGATGGTGACGAGGATCGGCGCCGAGGTGGTGAGGTTGCCAGCGGCGTCGCGCGCGTGCGCGGTCAACACATGGTTTCCATTGCGGAACAGGCGGGTGTCGAGCTGCGTCGAGTCGAGGTTGCGGCCGTCGATGCGCAGCTGCACGCCGACGACGCCGACATCGTCGCTCGCGTCCACGGTGATGCCGACCACGCCCTGCACCGTCGCGCCCGCCGCGGGCGCCGTGATTGCAACGGACGGAGGCGTGGTATCGCTGCGCGGCGCAGGCGCGGTGTACTCAATGGTGAGGAGCGGCCGACGCTCCGGCTGGGTGGCCAGGCTGGTGAAGACCTTGGCCACCTTCCCAACCTTCGAGTTCGCCAACATCACGCCCTGGTTGGTCGACGGGTCGTCGACCCACGACTGCACCACCGCCACGTCGAGTGGCACGTCGTGCACGCTCACCGTGCCCGGAAACGTGGAGACCTCGAACGACGAACCGGCGACCAGGTCCGTCCCCTGCCCGACCGCCCCCAGCCGGTCCCACTCCAGCCCATCGTCGCGGAACTGCCATCCCAGTCCGTTGGCCCCCAGGTTCCAGGGCGCCTGCACGTACGCGCCTCGAATCGAGAAGTCGCTGGTGTAGGTCTCCACCGCGAAACGCAGCGTCGCGCTCTGAACCACCGCCCCAGCCGGCACGCCCGTCTGCGGGAAGCGCAACAAGGCCTCGACCTCATAGTCCTCGGTCTGGAACACCCCGAGCAGCGCCTGATTGCGATGCGCCGCGCCGTTCTGCGTCATGCCTTGGCTGGTGATGGCCACCGCCTCTGACACAGTCACCGGCGAGGTCACAGCCCGCAGCGCGGTCCCCGTGCCAGCTTCCGACGCATCATCCTTCGTGCATCCCGTGAGCAAGAGCGCGCCAAGCACTGCTGCCCATACCCCAGCCATACTGCTTATTCTTGAGTTCATTGGCTGGCAGCTATTACCGCACCAGTAACGGGAAGTCCAAAGGGGCGTCTGCGTTTGCGCTGCCAGCCCCGCTGCACGGGGGCAGGACATCTCTGCGAAAGCCCTCAGGGCGCCGGTGATTCGCGCGCTTTCAGCGGTGAGCGCCGGGCGCGTGAGTTGCCGTGCCTTCCTCGTGGCGTCTCTCCGACGTACCGCCGGAACACGCGGCGGAACGCAGCGGTGTCGGCATACCCCACCCGGGCAGCGACATCTTCGACCGACGCATGGGTCGTCTCGAGCAGGTGGGAGGCGTGAGCCACGCGCACCCGCTGCACGAACTCGAGCGGCGTCATGCCCAGCCCGGCCTGCACCCGCCGCGCGAGCGTGCGCGAGGAGGTGGCAGCGGCACGGGCGAGTTCATCGAGCGTCAGCTGCCGGCCCAGATTCGCGGCGACGAATTGCTCCACGGCACGAAGCGCCGGGTCCGAGACTCGGAGGTGCTCCATCACCATGTACCGGCCTGTGAGACACGCTCGTCGAGCACGAGGTAGCGGGCCACCAGGTGCGCGAGTGATGGGCTCGCGACCCGCGCGACGATGGCCAGCACCAGGTCCGCATGCGCGAAGGCCGAGCCCGCGGTGAGGACGCCGTCGCTCTCGACAACCATCCGGTCCGGCTGGAGGGCGACCTCGGGGAAGCGACGCACGAATGAGGGGACGAGCCACCAGGTCGTCGTCGCGCTCCGCCCCGCGAGGAGGCCGGACGCCGCGAGGACGAAGGTCGCGGAGCACGAGGCCGCGACCCTGGCGCCCTTCGCCGCCGCGCGCGCGAGCAACGTGATGCCGCGCGCCGCATCGGCACGCGAGAGCAACCGCTCGATGGCGCGCTCGCTCGCCGCGGAGAGCCCAGGTACCAGCAACACGTCTCCAGCCTTCACACCTCGGAGGCTCAGCGCGCCGTCCACGGAGACGGTGCGTCCCGTGCTCGAGCGGACCGGCTGACCGTCGAGCGACACCACCCGCTGACGCAAGACCTGGGCACCCCGGGGAACCGTGGCGAGCCCTGCCTCGACGAGTCGTGCGGCCGTGTCGACCACATCGAGCCCCACGCCCAGCGAGCCCTCTGCCACGCCATCGAACACCACATGCGTAATCACGGTGGCAAGAATAGCCCGTTCATTGTCAATCTCGCCACTGGTCGCGGAGGCTGGACTTCCCGCATCGTCCAGGCATGCGTCCCTCCACACCTGACTCCACGGCCGACGACCCTCTCGATGACTTCGCCCGGCGGCCCCTCACCCTCAACGACGCCATGCGAACGGTCTACGTCGCCGGCCACGGCCCCGCCGTCATCGTCATGGCCGAGATGCCAGGCATCAGCCCGCACGTCGCCCGCTTCGCACGTTGGGTCCGCGACGCGGGCTTCACTGTCTACATGCCTTCGCTCTTCGGCAGGGACGGTGCCTACCCTCGCACGGAGGAGGGGCGCGCCATCATGCAACGCGCCTGCGTGAGCGCGGAGTTCCGAGCGTTCGCGGCGAATGAGTCGAGCCCCGTGACGCAGTGGCTGCGTGCCCTGGCACGCCTCGCCCATGAGGAGTGTGGCGGTCCGGGGGTCGGCGCGATTGGGATGTGCTTCACGGGGAACTTCGCGCTCTCGATGATGCTCGAACCCGCGATGCTCGCTCCCGTCATGTGTCAGCCGTCGCTGCCCCTGAGCGACGCCGGCGCGATTCAACTGGCGCCTGACGAGCTTGCCGCCGTGAAGGAGCGCCTCGAACGTGACGACCTGACGGTGCTCGCCTATCGGTTTGAGGGAGACCGATTCTGCACGGCGCAGCGATTCCAGGCCTATACGGCCGCGCTCGGAAAGCACTTCGTTCCCCGAGTGCTGCCTACGTCCGCCGCGAACCCAACGCCGCCCCCCTTCTTCGCGGAAGTCGTCGGGTGTGCCCACAGCGTCGTGACTGCCCATCTCATCGACGCGGAGGGAGAGCCCACTCTCGCGGCGCGAGACGAAATCCTCGCCTTCTTCGCTCAGCGGCTGGGACGCGAGGGAGCACAAAGCACGGCGTGATGCGCCACTCGCCCCCGAGAACAGCCAGAGTGAATGGCCGCGAGCTCGGCCCGGGCGACTTCACTCGGCTCCGCGTCCACAGCCCACCTGAGTGCCTGCACCTGGCACTCAGGCGCGGGCTTGGAGCAGATAGGCATGCTAAAGCAGTGAGTGGCCCAGGTGGCTCCAGAGCGAGCCCTGGGGAGCGGCACCATTCCTCACGAAGACCGCGACAAGAGGTATCTGCATCACGCCAACTCAGGGGAGAGCAGCGCCGGCGCCCGGCCGCGCCGCAAGAAGCGCCGTGGCCAGTTCCGCAAGGGCCCGCGATTGCGTCGCAGAGAGTCGCACCGCGGGCCGCGCGCGCTGCACCATTGAGAGCGCGGACGACGCATCCAACGCATCACCTCGGGCAATGAGGAGCGCGGCCGCAATCATGCCGGTGCGTCCGTGCCCTTGCGCACAGTGGATGTAGAGCGCACCAGAGCCGACAGCCAACTCACGCAGGACAGGGGTCACTCTCGCTACGGGCAGAATCGAAGCATCAAGGATGGGCAGGGAGACATACCGGCCCGCGCGACGAATTCCTTCCGGTTCGACGAACTCAGACGTCAGATCGAGCACGGTCACGATGCCGTCCGGAAGCTCTCCCGCCAGCAATCGTCTTCCAATGAAAACGCCTGGCACCACTTCGTCGAACGCACGCTCTCGCGACAGCCATCGCACCAGATGCCAGGCGCCCCATGTCAGCAAGAGATAAGGCAGGAGCAGGATGACTGCCCAGGGCTGCATCCGCCCGTCCACGCGCTTGCCGAAAGCGTGTTCGCCCAGTCCAGCGTAGGCGAGTGCCACCAAGATGAAGCTCACCCCAGGCCACAACAGAAGCCACGCGACGCCGCCCAGTCGCAGGGCCAGGAAGGCAATCAGCACGGCAGCCATGGCGAAAACGAAGGCGTACTTCATGCGCGGCACAGCGTAGCCGGAACCGTGGGCGGCGACACGCCCATCCCGGAAGGGCGAATCACACGCGACATCTCGGGACTGGTGGCCCAGGTGCGAGAAGGCCGCCGCGCCCGCTAGCGAGCGCCCCGGGATGCTTCCAGTCCGCTCACGTGCTTGCGGACCATCAGGCTCAAGGGCACGGCCACCAGGGCGATGACAGTCGCCACCAGGTACACGTGGTTGATGCCCGTCACGAATGAGAGCAGCTCGATGTCACGACGCTCCGTCATCCCCTCCCGCGCGAGCACCTGCGCCTCCCGGGCCGCGAAGGCGGAGAGGAGCGACGTGAAGATGGCAATCGAGAAAGCCCCGAACACGTTTCGCAGCCAGTTGCTGATGGACGAGGCGTGGCCACTCAGCTCCCGGGAGAGCTGCTCCATGCCCGCGTTGCTGGCCGGCATGATGGAGAGCGAGATGCCCACGTTCCGGACCAGCATCCACATCAGCACGTAGGTGTGGGAGACGTCCGGCGTCAGGCGGCTCAAGGCGTACGTGCCGCCCGCAATCAACAGGACGCCCGCCGTCATGAGCGTGCTCGGCCCGAGCGTGCCGTACATGCGCCCGACCAGAGGCATCAGGAGCGCCATGGCCAGGGAGGCCGGGAGAAGAATCAACCCCGTCTTCAGCGGCGTCACACCCTGGATTTCCTGAAGAAACAACGGGATGAGGAACGCGCCCGAATAGAGGCTGATGGTGATGATGCTCGAGATGAGCAACGTCACCACGTAGCGGCCGTTGGCCAGCACCCGCAGGTCCAGCAGCGGCGCATGCGTCCTCAGCTGGCGGACGACGAAGTAGACGAGTGACACCGTCCCCAGCACCGCCAGCGACACGGTCTTCGCATCCGTCCATCCCCAGGCCCGCCCCTGACTCAAGGCGATCAGCAGCGCCAGCGTTCCGGTGATGACGGTGAGCAGCCCGGGGAAGTCGAACGCCTTCGGGACCTCCAGGCGGTAGTAGGGAACGGTCCGCACCGCCATCGCCACGGCGGCGAGGCCCAGCGGCACGTTCATGAAGAACAACCACCGCCAGTTGCCCAGCGTCATCAGCCAGCCCGCCAGCGTGGGCCCGAAGGCGGGAGCGAGCATCGAGGACAGCGTCCAGAGGCTCGCGGCCAGCGCCTGCCGTTCACGCGGCAGCAGCTGGTAGATGAGCGTCATCGTCACCGGCATGATGGCGCCACAGAACGCGCCCTGGACGAACCGGAAGGCCACCAACGCGCGCGTATCCCAGGACACCCCACACAGCACGGAGGCCACGAGGAAGCCCACCAGGCTGGCCACGTACACCCACTTGAAGCTGAAGCGTCCGCCCAGATAGCCGGTGAGCGGGGCGCTCGTTCCCATGGCGAGCATGAAGCCCGTCAGGGTCCACTGCACGGAGGACAGCTCCGCCCCGAAGTGCCGCTGGAGTTCAGGAATGGCGATGGTGATCGTGCTGGAGCTCAGCACCGACATGAACGACCCGACAAATAGGGTGAACATGAACGGCCAGAAGCGGGGGACTGTCGGCTCGGCGGCGGAGTGCATGGGCGACGGCAGGCGCTGGAGCGCGAAACCGAAGCCACGCATGAATCACGGCTGACGCCGAGGGTCCAGCCGGAAGGGCCCCACCGCCGCCGGCCCTCGGCTGCGCGCTGCTCAGGATGTCACCGTGGGCCACCCAGCCAGCACCCCATTCCGCGGGGCGCGGCGGGCTGCTACCTCGACCACCCCGGCCCCACCGACATCTCGTAGTCGAGGCGAACCACTTCATTGATGCCCACCGAGAAGTCCGTGCAACGCCCGAACGTCGTGCAGATTCGATAGTCCCCCAGGGCCAGCGCGGCTTCGTAGAAGCCATCCTCGTTCGATGTCACGGAGGCCACGTCCATGTCCTGGGGCAGGGACTTGACCAGCAAGGTCATCGACCGCGGCTCGCGCTCACACCCAGAAGAACACACGTCATTGACATAGGAGGTCATCCCATAGACCCCCTGCGATATCGTCACGGCCTCTTGAGGGTCGACATCACCGCAGGCCACGCTGCTCAAGGTCATGACGGCGAGCGACGCCAAGTATCCTCGGGAGTTCATTTTCATCAGAACAGCCTACGCCTCAGCCCCATGAAAAACCAGACAGGCTATTGCGCAGACACCCGCTCCGTGAATGGCCTGTCATCGCCACGGCGGAGCATCAGGACTGTCCCCACCGCCAGCAAGGCAATGAAAGCAACGTCACGCATGGAATTCGGCTGGACGTCGACGAAGAGGCTGGCGGGCCGGAACATGACCGTCGCTGGAGCCGTGACGAGAAAGGCACACAGGTTCATGCCCGCGTGGAGTCCCATGGCCGCCTCCAGCCGTCCTGTCCGGAGCGTCACCCAGGCCAGGAGGATGCCCACCGTGAGGTAGTAGGCCGCCGACCACCCCGGCGTTCCCGAAGCCTCGGGGTTGGGCAGATGCGCGGCCCAGAACAGCAGGCTGCTCACCGCCACGGCCACCCACGGCCGAGGCAGGAGCCGGTAGACGCCCTGCATGAGCCACCCACGGTAGAGCAGCTCTTCCGCCGCGGCTTGGATGGGCGTGAGGACCAGCACGAGCGCCAGGGCCACGAAGAAGCGCGACGCGTCGAAGTTCAGGGTGAAGGACTCGCGGTCCATCAGGACATTCACACCCGCTGCCACGCTGAGCACGCCAAACGCACCGGCCGCCGCCTTCAGGAAGGGACGGACGCGGAAGCCCCCCTCCTGCCCCAGAAGACTCGAGAAGGGCCTCTTGTGCACGGCGCGGACACCGAGCGCCAGCGCAGCGATGACCACCGCGAACGACAGCATGCCCACCGCGAACGCCGGAAACGGCACTCCCTCCACGACGCCCGCCACCGGGTCGAACCGGAAGTCCGCGTCCCCCGAGCGGCTCGCCACCCGAAACAGGAACGCCGAATACGGCACGTTGAAGAGCACGACGGCCAGCCCGAGCAGGACTGCTGTCAGCACATACCGCCATGGCTGATTCCGCCCGCGCGACGCCTGCTCCAGATAGACATTGGACATGACCGTCTCCTCTCCGCAGCCATGAGACCGCGGGGTTGAACGACAACGTGGATGGAGCGCCCCAGGCTATGGGGCGGTGGATTCGAGCGCCGCCGCCAGCCGCTTGCGAGCCAGGTGCAAGCGCGACCACGCGGTGCCCTCGGGAATCCCGAGGACGCTGGCAATCTGGGCGTGTGACAGGCCTTCCACGGCGAAGAGCGACAGCACGGTGCGGTGCTCCAGCGAGAGCGTCCTCATCGCCACCTCGAGTCTGCGCCTCCGCTCCCGCGTCTCGAAGGTCTCCTCGATACCCGCCCGAGGGTCCGCCATCTCGATGTCGACCGCGTCGCCACGGTGACGCTCGCGCCGCGTCTTCGCGGCCACCGCGGCCCGCACCGCGATGCGATACGCCCACGTCGACAGCTGGGCATCCCCCCGGAACTGCGGCAGGGCCCGTTGAATCGAGAGGAACGTCTCCTGGACGGCGTCCTGGGCGTCACTCGGGTCCCGGGTGATTCCATGGCAGAGCACGTACAGCTTCCCGCTGAGCGCCTCGTACAGGTGGCGCATGACTTCCTCTCGCGCGGCGGCGTCGCCCGACACCACGGCGGCCCGGAGGGCCTCTTCATCGAATGGCACGCGCGGCGTCACGGCGCGACCTCGAGTTCTGCGCGCTCGCGCAGCAGTCGCGGCCTGCGCGTCCGAGCGAGGTAGACCGTCATGCCCAGGTTCACTCCCGCGGCAAACAGCAGGGTGACGACTCCCGGGAGCCCCTTGTCGCGCATCAGAAACGCTGTCGCCGCCATCGCGACCGCCATCGCCGGGAAGAGCCACAGGAGGGTGGCCAGGTTCTTGAGCTCCGTGTCGATGCGTGCCCGCCGCTGCGCCATCCACGCGTCCACGCCGACACTGGCCGCTTCGATGGCCCGTCGTTGAAGGCCGCGCAGGGTCAAGGCGAGCCCGCCAGCGAAGAGCGCTCCGACCGCCGAGACAATGGCCCACAACAGCAGGGGCGCCTCCGGTGCGAACAGAGGGCCCAGGAACACGCCCTGCCCCACGAAGGACCCGAGCGCGGCCCACGGGCCGTACTTCAGCCAGAAGCGGTCCTTCGCGAGCGCCCGCGAGACTTCCGCGTAGCGCGGCGCCTGAATGCTCACGCCGCCAAGCGCCTGGTCCAGCTCCGCCGACAGTGCCAGGGCCCGCTGGCACTCCGGACACGTCGCGGCATGCGGAACCTGTCAACGCGAGTGAGACAGTGAGTTCGAGAGATTACTGCGTAGCTTTCAGTGAGGCGGAGAGCCGCGCGGGGTCGTTTATCCAGACGGAGGTAGGCGGTGCCTTCGGCATGGGAGCACCGCGAGGAAGCGCTCAGGGTGAGCGGCGTAGGCAGCGGCGAGCACCGCAGCGCGGGCCGCGAGGCGCTCGGCCGCCGGCCAAGGTGCACGTCGTAGGGTGTCAACAGGCCGAGGCCGCCGTGGTGGTGCTCGTTGTTGTACCAACCGAAGAAGTCACTGAAGTGGCCGCGAGCGTCCTGGATGCAGCCGAAGGCCTCGGGAAAGTCAGGCCGGTACTTCATCGTTTTGAAGTGGGCCTCGCTGAAGGGGTTGTCGTTGGAAACGTAAGGCCGCGAGTGCGTCTTCGTCACGCCCAGGTCGGCCATCAGCAAGGCCACCGGCTTGGACGTCATGGAGGAGCCTCGGTCGGCATGAATCGTCAACTGGCCGGGTACTACGCCCTGGCGCTCGCACGTCAGCGCCAGCAGCTTCTTCGCCAGGGTGGCCGACTCGCGGTGGGCCACCATCCACCCGACGACGTAGCGGCTGAAGACGTCCAGGACGACGTAGAGGTAGAAGTACGTCCACTTCGACGGGCCGTGCAGCTTCGTAATGTCCCAGCTCCAGAGTTCATTGGGCTTCGTCGCGTGCAATTGGGGCACCGGGTGGTTCGGGTGGCGCAGCTGGTTGCGGCGCTCACGCACCTGGTGATTCTCAGCGAGCACCCGGTACATGGTGCGCTCGGAGCACAGGTAGCGCCCCTCATCGAGCAACTGCGCGTAGACTTCCGCTGGCGCCGCATCCTGGAATCTCGGCTCATGCAGCGCCGCGAGCACCTCGGCCCGCTGCTCGGGGGCCAGCGCCCGCGGTGAGCGGCTTCGGCGCGCCGGCCCGTGCTTGGGCCGTGCTCGTCGGTAGTAGGTGGCACGCGGCAGTCCCAGTGCCGGCACACCGGCGCCACGCCCAGTTCGCTCACCGCTTCCAGGGCCACGCCCATCAAAGCTCCTCGTCGGGCTTCGGCAGCTCCACTCCCAGGATTTCCGATACTTTTTTGGAGGTCCAGCAGGGCCTCGGCGCGCTTGAGGCGCACCTGGGCACGGGCCAGTTGCTTCTCCAGTTCGGCGACGCGTCGGGCGCTCGCATCGGGAACCTTCGCCGGTGGGCCTCGCTTCTTCGGGCTGCGGGCTGACAGCTCTCCCGCTTCGCGCTGGCGTCGCCACGCGCTCAGCAGCGACGAGTACAGCCCTTCGCGGCGCAGCAGCGCCCCAACCTCACCGGGCTGCGTGCAACGGTCTGCCTCCGCCAGCACCCGCAGCTTGTACTCCGCCGTGAAGCCTCGTCGCCTCGCCTTCTCCTCCACCTCGGTCTCCCGGACCCGAGCCTCTTCCACCACTGCGCTCATCGTTCCTGCCTGGGTCGCCCTGCACACTAAACTGCTGGGTACGAACTGTCTCACTCACGTTGGCAGAGAGGGATGCTGCTCCGCTTCCTCTTTCTCCCGCACGTCGAGAGCACCGTGGCGGCTCATCTCGAGCGCGAGCTGATACCCATCGCAACTCTTCGAGGTCATCCCTCCTCCTTCCGCCAGCTCAGAGGCGCGAGGAAGAAATCCCTTCACGGCAGGCGCTTCTTTTTCGAGAAACGGCAGAACCCCTCGAAATCACGAGGGGCTTCACGGCCTCGTGAAGAACGACACCTGCTGGAAGCGCAGGCCGGCAAGAATCTGTTCCACCCGCGCGTCCGACAGCGCCCCGATTCGCGCTCCCAGACGCGCCTTGTCGACCGAGGACACCTGCGACACGACGACGACGCTCTGCTTGGGGAGGTTTCCCTCTCCCACTTCGAGCAGCACGTTCCCCGGCTCGCTGGCCCTGTGCAGGTTCGACGTCAGCGCACACACGACCACCGTCGTGATGCGTGAGTGATTGAAGACGTCGTCCTGGACCACCACGTGGGGGTGCGAATAGCCGGGGACCGGACCTCGTGAGTCGTCGGGCGCCACCCAGAACACATCACCACGGTTGATTCGCTCGGGGGACATGCCCTCGGGATCTCCTGTGCCTGCCTCCGGCCTGGCGGCCCGGCCTTCTTAGCGAGCGCGGAGCCTTCCTCCAAGGCATCCTCCATCAACTCCTCAAGGACCACGCCGACCGGGCCAGCCACGAGAAGCTGGGCTTCTGCGACGGGTGGGGCGCCGTCACGGAACAAAACTCGCGAGGCTTGCCGAACGCGGCGCCTGACACGGTGTAGGGTCGGCCCAAACGACCCGAGACGCGAATGCCCCACACCTCTCCGTCCCTCGAATCGCTGACCGAACTCTTCACCCTTGAGGGGCTCCTGGCGGAGCGAGGCCTGGATGCGCTCCTGGCCACCTTCGACGAGGTGCTCGCCGGGACGCCCCCGGATACACGCATCCTCAAGAGCGAAAGCCTGTCGGTCAGCCCCAGGACCTTGCAGGTGCTCCGGCGCGCGCTCGCGCTCGACGCGGCGTTTCTCCGGGCGCACCCCGAGACGCTCTTCCAATGCCTTTACAACCGCCTGCGCTGGTTCGATGCCCCAGACACGGCCGCGCACTTCGCGCCCACGGACGCGGGGCCCTGGAGCCACGCGGAAGCGCACCTGTGGAAGCTCGCGGAGCACTGGCGGGGGCAGTGGACCGCGCAGGAGGGCGCGTCCTGGGTCGAATCCCTGCGGCCCCTGCCCGAGGCGCTGGAAGGCGATGACCAGGTCCTGCGGCACGACGCCCAGGTGCTGTGCGCGGCCTTCAGTCCTTCGGGCGCCTGGCTCGCCACGGGCTCCTGGGAGGACGAGCGGAACGTCCGCATCTGGGACGTGGCCACCGGGACGCTCATCCGCCAACTAACGGGGCACGAGGGCGAGGTGCGCAGTATCGCTTGGAGCCCGGACGGGACGCGGCTGGCGTCCGGCTCACGCGACCACGACGCGCGCATCTGGGACGTCGAGACGGGCGCGCTACTCCACGCCATGACGCGCCAGGAGGGACAGGTGACGTCGGTGGCCTTCAGCCCGGACGGCCGCTGGCTCGCCGCGGCGAACCTCGGGTGGCGGGTGCGGCTGTTCGACGTGGCCTCGGGCCGGGAGGTGCGCACGCTCGAAGGGCACGAGCAATCCGTGTTGACGGTCGCCTTCCATCCCTCCGGCCGGTGGCTGGCTTCAGGCGCGTCGGACGACACGGTGCGCATCTGGGACCTGGAGACAGGCACGCAGACCGCTCGCATCCACAGCACCACCTCCGTCTCGTCCGTGGCCTTCAGCCCGGATGGCGATTGGCTCGTGCTGACCTCCATGGACGGCCTCATCCGAGTGGAGACGGCAGGCTGGACGCGCGTGCCCGGAGCGCTGGGCCAGGGTCCCTATTCCCAGGTCGCCTGGCTCGAAGGCGCACGGCTGGGCGCCCTTGCCTTCAACCGGGTGGAGCTGCTCGACGCGAGGAACGGAGAGGTGCTCCGGGTGCATCCCTACCCTTCCGACGGCCGTGAGCGCGGCGCCGCCTTCCTTCCGTCCGGCAAGCGTTTCGCGCTGACCGCGGCGAATGGGCGCACGCATGTCCGCGACCTGGATGCGGACCCCAGCCCCACCCTGCTGGCCGAACAGGACCGCGTCATGAACCTGTGGGGACATGCCGAAGGGGCATGGGGCATTACACGCCTGCACTCGGAGACGCGCGTCATCGATTCACAGGGGCAGGCCACGGCACTGCCTCCCGGCTCTCCGGCGTCCTACGCGCAGACCTGGCAGGTCAGTCCCGACGGCGCATGGCTGGCCCAACCCGAGCTGTCCTCACACGAGCGGCGCTACCGGCTGGGCATCCTGCTGCTCGACGCGCGGAGCCTCGCCCCCGTGCGCACCCTGCTGGCGCCCCCTGGCGAACAGGCCGCGAAGGCCCAGACGCTCCTCGTCAACAAACTTCCGATTGCCTTCTCTCCCGACGGGAAGCTGCTGGCGGCCGCCATCGAAGAGGGCGCGGTCCACCTCTGGCGCGTGGCGGACGGCACCTTGCTGCACAGGCTGCGCGGACCTGGAGGCCCCATCACCTGGGTGGACTTCACGCCGGATGGCACCTGTGTCGTGTCGGGACATGCGGCCAGCGAATGCGTGTACGTCCACGAGGTCCGGGGCGGCAAGGTCATCGTCAACACCGAAGCGGTGGTCGAGCCCACCCCCGCCTATGCGGCGGCGGCCAGCGCGCCCGTCATCGCCGTGGGCCGAGCGTCGGGGGAGCTCGTGCTCATCACGCTCCCCACCGGCGCCCAGCAGGTCCTGACGGTGAGCCAGGAGCCCGTCATCAGCCTGGGACTCTCCGCGGACGGCACGCGCGTGGCGGCCTGCAGCCTGGATGAGTGCGTGCGGATCTTCGATGTGCGAACAGGCGCGCGCCTGCATGAGCTTCCCCACCCGTCCCTGCCCTTCTCCGTCGCGATGAGCGGCGAGGTGCTCGTCACGCTGGCCGAAGACATGCACACACGCGTCTTCGACCTCGCCACGGGCGAACTGCGCACGGAGCTCGCTGGAAGCGTCACCACGGACGACGTCGTGTCCCGGCGCTACTGGGAGACGCTGGGCGAAGGCCCCGTCACCTTCCACTTGCAACAGGACACCACACCCCGGGCCCGCTTCCAGGATGCGATGGAAGAGATTCTCATCCTGAAGGACGGGCTCGTCCTGGGACGGGGCCGCACCGAGCGGGACTTCTTGTACGTCCTGAAGCTCCACATGCCCTGAGCATCCGGAACCCGCGGAAGCCTCTCTCCCCTCTCTGCTGGACTGGAGAGAGGCCCCGCGACCTACGCGCTAGCAGTCCTTCCAATCCGCCCCCGCGTAGCCCAGCCCCCGCTTCGCGCACTGGTACTTTCCGTGATTGCGGCAGTTGCCATACACGACATTGGGATAGGGACCTCTCCAGACGTTATCGGAGCACCGGATGAAGCAGCAGGCCCTGAGGGCGCTGACCGTTCCATCCTCGGCGCTGGGGTCCTCCTGTTCCAGGTACTGCTCTGGAATGGCGATGGACTCCTGCGGCTCCTGCGACTCCTCGGGCAGCGGACCACCACAGCCCATGGCCAACAGCGCCCCCATCCACAGCGGCAACATGCTCTTCATTTGATTTCTCATGGCTTCAGCCCTCACGTGTCCTTGCACACTGCCAATGGCTAGCAGTTCCGCCAGGCGTGCCCTTGATAGGTGAGCTTCTTCTGCGGGCAGTAGTACCTGCCGTACTTCGCGCACAGGTCGTACTTGATGGAGGGAAAGGGGCCGTACCAGGTCCCGCTGCATTTGACGTTGCAACAGATGGCGGCACTCTCGACTTCGCCCTCACTGAGATACTCAGCGGGAATCCCTGGCGGGGAGGATTCCTCCTCGACCGGTTCGCCCGGCGGCGTTTCCTCTCCGTCGGCGGGTCCGCATCCCACCAGCAGCACCACGCCGGCAATCCACGCAAACCAACGTCCATGGCCATTCTTCATGGAATCCTCCCAGGCTCAATCCAGACAAGAAGGCCGCGAGCCACCGGCCTCCTGTTCATTGGACCGAATCGAGGTTCCTGACGTTCCCGCGCCACCCCTGCGTCATTTCAAACCAGACAAGACAAACAGACTCCGTGCAGAAGCATCCAGTCCGCTGCGACTTCCCGACTGGAGCATGAAATGACATCAGCCCCTCTCAGAGCCTCAATCTCTGACGCGGCGGCATTCCGGATTCCCTCCACCCAAGAATGCGAGATGGCGCGGACGTGGGGCAAGGGACGCACCTTCACCCGCCCACAAGCCCCCTTCGAAGACGCGCGTCCCCAAGGACGTGAATGCTGCTCGACGAATTGCTCCAGCGTCGCCACCACGCCGGGCAGGGCGCTGCACTCCAGCTCCCTTGCCAGCTGGCCCGCAGCCAGGGGGTGTCCCACTGGCCGGCCTTTGCCTACAGCGCGTCGAAGACGGCACTGAATGCGCTGGCTGTCGGGTTCGCCCATGAGCTGCGCGACGACGGAATCGTCGTCCGTGTCGTCAACCCCGGCTTCGTGGCCACCGACCTCAATGGCCCCACCAGCGCGTTGACGACGGACGAGGGGGCGGAGTGCGTGATGCGAGCAACGCAGCTGCCATTGCCGGCGACAGGCAGCTTCACGATTCGCTTGCGCTCGCCCTTCGCCCCGGGCATCTTTTCGGTAAACGCGTTCACCGAAAAAAGGGGGGGAGGCCATGGCGACGCGGAACAAGGCCGGAGCGACTGGCGGGCCCAAGCGGGGACGCCCCCGGGGCCGGACGGAGCAGGGCCACGAGACGCGCCAGCGGCTGTATGCGACCGCGCTGGGGTTCATCTCCGCGCGGGGTTACGAGGCCACCCATCTGCGGGACATCGCCAAGGAGGCGGGGGTGAGCGTTGGCCTGCTGTACCGGTACTTTCCCAGCAAGCGCGCCATTGTCCTGGCGCTGTACGACGAGTTGTCCTCGGCGTATGCGGCGCGCGCCGAGGCGTTGCCCGCCGGTTCCTGGCGGGAGCGCTTCCTGTTCGCGCTCCGGGCCAGCCTTGGCGTGCTCGGGCCGCACCACGAGGTGCTCAAGGCGCTGATTCCCGTGCTCGTGGGCGGAGAAGAGGACGGCCTGTTCGCGCCGCAGACGGCGTTCTCCCGGCAGCGGGTCCAGGCGGTCTTTGAAGACGCCGTGGCAGGCGCCACGGACGTCCCGAGCAACGCCACGGTGGCCCATGCACTGGGCCGGCTGCTCTACGTCGCTCACCTGGCCGTGGTGCTGTGGTGGCTGCTCGACAAGAGCCCACGTCAGCGCGCCACCGAGGGCCTGGTGTCGATGCTGGCGGGCCTGCTGCCCCCTGCATCACTCCTGCTCCGGCTGCCCGGTGCCGGAAGCATGGTCCTGGGCGCGGACGCCCTCTGCCGGCAGGCGCTCTTCGGCGAACCGGCGCGTGCCCAGGCGGAAAAGGTGACGCGATGAATACCGCGACGCTGGGACATCCCGAGCTCTCCCTGCACGGGAAAGGCGCAGGCGAGCCGCGCGCGAGCACCGCATTCCTGGTGCCGCCCGAGGTGGGCCGCTTGCGCTTCGATGCGGCGCGGACGCTGTGGCTCTGGGGCATGCTCATCCCCGGCGTCACCGTGGGGCTCGCGGCGGCGACGCCCACCACGGTGGCGGTGTCGCTCCTGCTCACCTTCGCGACGCTCTGCCTGGGACACTCGGTGGGCCTGCATCGCGGCGTCATCCACCGCACCTACGAGGCGGGCCCTCTCACCCGCGGCGTGCTCGCGTACCTGTTCGTGCTGAGCGGGCTCGGCGGCCCCCTGTCGTGGGCACGCCTGCACGCGGTGCGCGACTACTGGCAGAACCGCCCCGACTGTCCGCGCTACTTCGCCTATGAGCACTCGATGGCCCGCGACTTCGGCTGGAACCTGCACCTGCGCTTCGAGGCCGCGGATGACCGGGCCCTGGCGCGGCTTCCTCCAGACGTATTGACGGACCCGTGGCTGCGCTTCCTGGAGCGCACGTGGCCGCTCCACGTGCTCGGGCTGGCGGGGGTGGTGCTCGCGGTGCTGGGCTCCGAGGCCGTGGCCCTCTGCGTTTGCGCCCGCACGGCCGCCGGCATTCTCGGACACTGGGCCGTGGGCTACGCGGCCCATGTCTGGGGAGAGCGGCGCTACGCCCTGCCGGGCGCGGCGGAGAGCGGTACGAACATCTGGGTGCTTGGCGTGCTGTCGTTCGGCGAGGGCTTCCACAACAACCACCACGCCTTCCCAAACTCCGCGCGCATGGGCCAGAGGGCGCACGAGCTGGACCTGGGGTGGTGGGCCATCCGAGGGCTTCGCCGGCTGGGGCTCGTGCGGGATGTACGGGTACACCCCATCCGACCAGGCCCCCACACCAGAGCGCTTACTGCGAGGTCGCTTCCATCCACTGGACCACGACCTGGCACAGCGCCTTCTTCTTCGCCTTCACCTCCGCCAGGTCGCGAAGCGTGACGATGGCGCGGTCCGGGGCGGCCCACTGAAGCAGGCCGCTGGTGTCCTCGAAGGAGAAGCCTTGCGTCGCCTTCACCTTCGCGCCCCGGTGGAAGATGAGCTGAACGCAGTCCTTGGGCTTCAGCTTGAATGTCACCCGGTCATCGTCCTTGAAGCAGAAGCTTGGCGCGTTCCATTTGATGCGCTCCGCGATGCCGGGATGGGCGGCCAGGATGGCGGTGCGCAGGCTTTCGACTTCGTCCTTCCGGGCATGTTCGAGCTCCTGCATGAATCGCTCGACTTCTTCGGACCGGTTCGACACGCGTGTCGCCTCTCTCCAGCACCATGACATTTCGAGCGGGCTGGTGGACGCGGCATAACCCGGCCCATGAGCGAAGTCAGCAGCCAGCAATCCCAGGATGCAGGGCGAGTCAGGGGTCTGGTGTATGGAGCCTCCTCCCCCGCCGTACCCCAGGAGGAATCCTCGATGCGTCGTCTTGTTCCAGCCCTTCTCTCCGCGAGCCTGATGGTCGGATGTGGTCCCACCGGCTCCGAATCCGAGCCGTCTTCTTCGTCCACGGAGCACCAGGACGCGCCGCTCACCACCACGGACGTGGACGTGGCCCCGGAGTGTCAGGGCCTGCTCACCTTCGTCAACACGGCGTCCCTGTCCACGCTCGACGCGTACCTCCCCAGTGACGTCGCCCAGAACCTCGTCGGCTACCGCGCGACGGCGCCCTTCTCCACGTTGGCGCAGGTGTCCGGTGTCCGGGGTGTCGGTCCGGTGCGCCTGACTCAAATCGAGGGTGGCGCCCGCGCGCTGGGCTACATCACCAGCACCTGCGCCGGCATCCTGGACGAGCTCGCGCTCTCCACCGATGACGCGGCGGCCTTGGTCAACCTGGTGAACACCATCGACAGCAGCGCGTTGTACGCCGTCCTGCCGTACGCGTGGAACGGCGCGACGAACCTCCTCAACCTGCGGCCCTTCACGTCGGCGGAGGCCATCTCCGAGGTGACTGGCATCGGCACGGTCAGCCTGCGCAACCTCCGCAACGCGGCCACGCAGGGCTACGCCCTGACGGCGCTCATCGCCGTGATCAACGCGCAGGAGGAGAGCCTGTGGACGTCCCGCCTGAGCCAGGACTTCGACATCCAGGACGTGATTGACGGCGCCCACGGCAACGGCGAGTTCGACAGCGCGCAGTGCTTCGGCATCGACCCCAGCCTCTTCCCCGCGGGCCAGGTCTGGACGGTCCGCCCCGAGCTGGCCACGGGCACCGAGGTCTACAACGAGATTGAGAGCACGGTCGGCTACGCGGACCGCAACGAGCCGCTGCCGGAGCCGCTCCACACCGACGGTCTGGCGGAGCTGCAGGCGCGCACCGCCGGGCGCACCTTCAAGGGCTGCTTCATCAGCTACGAGAAGGGCCCGTGGGGCGGCATCCAGGTCAAGTTCTACGTCGACACGGTGACCGGATACCGCATCCTGTCGGAGCAGCACTGGTCGGAGTGATTCCGCATTGAAGCACCCCAGGCCCGTCCATGGGGCCTGGGGGTTTCAACGGGACGTCACCCGCGAGCCTGCGCGTGATTACGGAATCGTGGCCGTCACGGACACGCCCGAGTAGGACGAATAGCCGCGCACGGACACGTACCAGGTGCCAGCCTGGGGGTTGGAGAAGTTGCAGGTCTCCTCGTTGCCGGACAGATAGGGCCGGCAGTTGTAGGCGCTGGTGGTGGGCTGCGAGCCGCTGCGCACATAGAGGTCCGCGTCACCCGAGCCCCCCGACTGCGTCACCTTGAGCGACGTCGTGCCGCTGGGGACCGTGATGGCGAAGTGCTTCCAGGTGCTGGACGAACCGGACAGGTTCGTCTGGGCAAGCAGCGTGGTGCCGGGCGGCGGGGTCGTCCCACTGAGCTTGGAGTCGATCCAACTCTCGAAGTACGACACGCGCGCATACATGCCCGGGTAGCGCGCGTCGGCGCAGCCGTAGCCCCAGCTCACGACGCCCGCGAGCTTGCGGGTGCCATTGTGAACGACGGTGAGCGGACCACCGCTGTCGCCCTGGCACGAGTCCTTGCCCGGCGCCTTGGCGCCAATCTGATCCGGGCCAATGTACTCATTGGGGTAGCTTTGCTGCGCCTCCGTGTTCGAAATCACGTTGACGTCCACCGTGCGCAGGGTGGCGGACCCCGAACCACCGGAGGAGGTCGCACCCCAGCCCGTCACGCGCGCGACCACGGCCGGGTCGGTGGCGCCGCTCGCGGCATCCGCCGCCGAGACGCGGGGAATGGCCGCGACGGTGGTGCCATTGAGGTCCAGCGACGTGGCCAGTCGGAGCAGGGCAACGTCGTTGCCGGAAGCGCCGTAATCTTCATGAATGATGGTCTGCGCCACGTTGCGCGTCTGGCCCGTGCTCGTGTTCGAGCTCGAGGTGGAGCCCGCCACGATGCTGCTGACGGCGTAGCCATCCACACAGTGCGCCGCGGTCAGAATCCAATCCTTGTTGAGGATGGAGCCACCGCACCAGTGGCCGCCGTACCGCAGGGACACCTGCCACGGATTCTCATTGATGGTCGTGGTGGTGCCACCGACGATGTCCTGCTCGATGGTCGCCGGCGCCACCGACTCCGCCTGCTCCTCGACCATCTCCGGACCGCAACCGACCAGCAACGACATCGCGCCAACCGTCGACCACCGCCGCATGACCTTCACTGACATCATGGAGACCTCGGGTATCTGGGGAAGACGCAAAGCAGCAAAGTGCGAATAGCCGCCTCACGCTTCAAAAACAGTAACACACGATCTTCCCCATCTACCAGCCCCGCCCTGGTTGAAGCGCCACCGCTTTCGGAGACGCTCACACTTTGCGACATGCCTGTTTCATTACATCTCCGCCACACTTTGGAATGGGACGGAGCGTTGATGACTTGTCATTGGAGCCGCGGGCCGAAGTGACGACGGCGACATGAAGCAGCCCGGCGGTGTGATGCGACACACCACCGGGTCTTTCACACCCCTGACTATCTGACTATGGGCGGCTTTCCGGCCGCGTGTTGCTGCTCGCGGTGGCTGCGGACGAGGTGGCGCGAGGCAGCTTCGGCGGAGGCGGCTTGGCAAGGCTGTCCAGGAAGGGCATGAGGTTTTCGGCGGCTTGCAGGATGTCGCGCTCGAAGTCCGTCACCCCCTGGGGTGAGACATCCAGCCTCAGCAGCCTGTCTTGCGTCTCCGTGTGCCCCTCCCAGCGCACCTGGGCCACGGGCCCGGGCGCGCCCGTGCGCGCGAACTGGACCAGTGAATCCACCAGGTGACGCATGAACGTCCGGTCCTCCTCCGTGAACAACTCTCCGGCGGGTGGCACGTCCGCGGCCGTCTCCAGGAAGTAGGGCACCTCGCCCCCATGAGGCACCCCCAGACGCTGCCGGGGGGCGAGCATCTTCGCGCGGTACTCGAAGTAGTAGCGCCACACCGCGGCGCCGCGCTCCGCGTGGCGGGTGGCCAGCAAGCGGGGCATGACCGTGAAGACGAAGTCGCGGCACATCCGCCGGCCAATCTCCCGGTCATCGTTTACGTCAGGGTAGAGCTGGCGGATGGACTCGGCGAAGGCGCCCAGGCGTTCAAGGATGGTGGCGGGGTCGATTCCGAACGAGGACACCACGCTGGAGTCGTCACTCGTGCTGCCAAGGATGAGCGGCAGGGAGAGTTGCTCTCCTCGCGCGAAGGTCTCGCGGATGGGCTCGGGAAGGACGGAGTCTCCGTAGATGGGACTGGGCGCGTTCGCGGTGTCCGCGGGGAGCATCCAGAACTTCTCCGGCGCCAGCTCGCGCAGTTCCTTCATGGTGGCCAGCAGCCGGTCCAGCCCATTCCTCCACGCGAAGGCCATGCCGGCCAGCCGCGCGTCCGCCAGGGGCTTCTCCTGGAGCACGTACGCGCTCATGGCCACGCCCCGGCGGAAGAGGTTCTTCTCCCGCACCTGCGGCGACGTGAAGAGCGACAGGACGCTCTTGGCGCCCGCCGACTGTCCCATCACGGTGACGTTGCCGGGGTCGCCGCCGAACCGCGCGATGTTGTCGCGCACCCATTCCAGCGCCAGCATCTGGTCCAGCAGGCCGAAGTTCGCTGGCCCACCCGGATTCTCCTTCTCCAGCGCCGGATGCATGAAGAAGCCCAGGTGCCCCAGGCGGTAGTTGAAGGTCACCAGCACCACGTCGCGCGACGCCAGATGAATCCCTTCATAGGGCGGCAGGCGGCCCGAGCCGATGACGAAGGCACCGCCGTGAATCCAGAACACCACCGGCAGCTTCGCGCCCGCATCCAGCTTGGGCGTCCACACATTGAGGAAGAGACAATCCTCGTGCATCTCACCGGGGTCGCCACCGCCGGCCTCGATGCAGGCCTGACGGGACTGGTGCGCGGAGAAGCCGAAGTTGAAGGCCTCGTGGACACCGGGCCATGGAGTGGCGCGCTCGGGCGCCTTCCAACGCAGCGCTCCCGTGGGAGGCTTCGCGTAGGGAATGCCCCTGAAGACAGAAATCTTCCCCTCGACCAGGCCCTGCACCTTGCCTTCCTTCGTGGATACCTCAGGCGTCTTGATGACATTCATCGACCGGCTCCCTTTGGTTGTGCGACTGCACGTGCGACAAGTAAAGACACACGCACCCAGACTCCTGCGGAGAAGCCCTCGTGCACCCATTCGGTCTAGATGAGCGAGCGTGAGATAGAATTGAATGGCAATTCCTGGCAACACACCCCTGCCAGAAACCCGCTTTGCTGAAAGCGTTCGCTGGGAACACGACACCCGCCCCGTCCTGGAGTCGGGCAGGGCGCGGGCTCGGGCCTTCCCTGCTCCCGGACCGCAAGCCGCGCCAGCGTCCGCGCGAGCCGCTCCGGGTGGACGGGCTTCAGCATCTTGTTCGCGTCAACTTCCGGACACTGTGTTAGGGTGGCCGCCGCATGGCGATCGAGAAGGCGCTTCTGCTCATCGCGGATATCGGCGGTTACACCCGCTTCATGAGTCACCACCGCTTCAGCCTTGCGCACGCGCAGGAGACGGTGGCGCAGCTGCTCGAGGCCGTCATTGACGCCTCGGGCCCGCTCAAGCTCGCCAAGCTCGAAGGAGACGCGGCGTTCTTCTACGCCGTGGGCGACGATTTTCCCGGCTTCGCCCGGAAGGTCGCGGACATCCGCCGCGCCTTCGTTTCACGGCGAGAGCAGTTCATCGCCGACCGCATGTGCAAGTGCGACGGCTGCATGCAGGTCAGCTCCCTGACGCTCAAGTTCGTGGCCCACGCCGGTGAGGTCGCCTTCCAGCGCGTGAAGCACCTCACCGAGCTGGCGGGCGTGGACGTCATCCTGGTGCACCGGATGCTGAAGAACGACGTCCCCGTCACGGAGTACGTCCTGATGACCGACGCCGTGCACCAGGGGCTCGCGCCGGAGCTCCGCCAGCTCACCCAGGGGCTGGAGCACGACTTCGAGGGCATGGGGCGCACGGCGACGCACTACCTGGACCTGAACGCGTTCGTTCTCGCGGCGCCCGAGCCCGTGCGCCCGAGCCTGCCGCGCAAGCTCTGGGCCAAGCTGAAGCTGGAGCTGAGCTCGATGAAGTACGTGCTGGGCCTCAAGCAACCCTGCGAGAACTTCCGCAACGTCGAGGTCGTGGACGCCCAGAAGCCGTAACGGGCGCCCGCGATTCAGGGGTGTGTGCCTCCGCGCCCCCTGCGGCACGTTACCCTGGCGGCCGGGGCGCAACGGCCAGGACGAAGCGCGCGTAGCCAATCTCCGCCGCGTTCTTCATCAACTCCAGGTTGACCCAGGCCACGATGTCCCCGAAGGGCTTGCCTTGCAGCGACCAACGCGTGCGCTCCGTGGAGCGGAGGTCCTCGTCGCTGAGTTGCTCGATGGCGGCGCGCCACTCCGTGTACCGCCGCGAAATCAAGTCGCGCACGGCGTCCGCGGTACCCGGCCACTCCACCTGCTCCCGCGTCAGGGTGGCATCCCCGAACGAGTGGTTGTGAACCATGGACCACCAGAACCCCAGGTGCCACGTGAGCCAGGCCACACTCGCCGGCCCCAGGTCGTAACCTTCATGCTCGGGCCACTCGACATGCCACTTTCCATCCGGGCCCTGCTGGACATGGAGGCCCACGGACGCGGGACGGCGCAGGCAGTCCTCCGTGGTCAATCCCTCCAGGTGATAGAGGGTGAGTGCCCAGGCGATGTCGAGTTGTCCCAGGAGCGTGTCTCGGAGTGGATTGGACATGGGCGCAGGATAGACCGACGTCCCGCGGACCCGACACGGGACGTGCGCCAGGAGTTGAACCAGGAAGAGGGGATGACATGAGCGATGAGCGATTGGTGCTGATGCGGGGAGACATCACCCAGGTCCAAGCGGATGCGATTGTGAACGCAGCCAACTCCACACTGTTGGGAGGCGGAGGCGTCGACGGGGCCATCCACCGAGCGGCGGGGCGCGGCCTCCTGGCCGAATGCCGGCCCCTGGGACGTTGCCCTCCAGGAGAAGCGCGCATCACCGGAGGCCATGCCCTCCCCGCCAAGCATGTCATCCACGCCGTGGGGCCCGTGTGGCAAGGAGGAAGCAGCGGCGAGGAGACCGTGCTCGCGCGCTGCTACCGGCGGGCCTTCTCCCTGATGGAACAGCACGGCCTTGGCACCATCGCCTTCCCGTCCATCTCCACGGGCGCCTATGGGTACCCCATCGAGCGGGCGGCGCGAATCGCCTTGCGCGAGATTCTGGCCGCGCTGCAACGCATGCCGACCCTCCAGCGCGTCACCGTGGTGCTATTCAGCGACAGGGACCTCGAGGTGTACCAACGCGCACGTCAGGCGCTAGAGCCCACCCCTTCGGCCTGAAGGGTTCGCGGCGCGTCAGACTGGCGGGGCTCGCGAGCGGAGACGGCGATGCACCACTGCGCGGCCCAGTAACACAGCATGATGGCGTAGCCGGAGCCCGGCAGCGGGCGCACGAAGAGCTTGAGCGCCAGCAGTCCGTCACTGACGGCGAACAGCAGCGCCCCCGCGAGCGCGAACCCCTGCGCGCGACGCGAAAGCCCCGGGCTCCCCAGCATGGCCCACGCACGCCATGTCATCGCACAGATGACGGCGACGTAGGCCGTCACCGGGAGCGCCATCTCGCCCAGGTGGGGCCAGAGAAAGGTGCTGGCCCCCACCGCCAGGAACACGAAGGGCAGCGCCCTGCCCCACCGCGGCTGGCGCGACACCGTGACGTACGCTGCGACGTAGCTCACGTGCGCCAGCAGGAAGGCCCCCAGGCCCGGGAGGAACAGCCCTGGCCCCACGTCCAGCAGCACGTCTCCCAGCAGCGACAGCGCCAGGCCGGCGAATATCCACCGCCCGTAGCGTCCGAGCGGCGGCCACTGCCACAGGAGCAAACAGAGCATGGGCAGCGCCTTCGCGGCCACCCGGACGTCCGCACGGGCCACGTCCAGCGCGAGGAGGTATCCCACCGCCCCCGCGACACCCACCGCCGCGACGAATTTCGTCGCACTGCCAGACGCGCTGCGCATGGGCGGCACCATATCCCGGCCGCCCGGCTGTGGCGCTCAGGGACGCGGCGACTCCAGAATCTCCACGTTGGCAATCCAGTTGCGCTTCCGGCGCGCGAGCCGCGTCGCGGCATCCTCGTCGTCGAAGCTGCCCGAGCTGCGGCGAATCCGCGCCGGGTCGATACCCTCGAACGCGTTGACGTTGACGACCGCGTAGAGCTGGCCGTCGATGCGGCTGGTCACCACGGGAACGACGCCGCACCGGCCACAGGTGTGGAACTCCGCGGTCCGCGTGCCGAAGACATATCGGGAGACCTGTGACGGCTCCTGGACCGAGATTTTGAGTGTCCCCCCTGGATGAGACGTCCAGACCGCCACGTGCCGGGTGCAGAACGAACAACCACAGGCCCGTGCGGGAATCTCGTCCGGGCTCGGCTCCCAGACGAGCGTGAAGGACAGATTCCCGCAGTGGCACTTCCCTGGAATCACCATGAGCGCGACCTCCGTTGTATCGACGCTCACCTATACTTCATCCCGCTCACGCCGCCACGGGTTGAGAGGGATTGCAGCACAGTCGCGCCGCCCTCCAAGCAGCACACCTTCGGAGGGCGCGCGGCTCAGGCCGGCAGCTTCTTCAGGAAGGCCAGCAGCGCGGCGCTCACCTCGGCGGCGCGCTCCTGCTGAACCCAATGCCCCGCGCCGGGAACGACGTGGATGTCGGCCAGGTTCGGCACCAGGGCCTTCATCGGGTCAACGGGCGAGAAGGCACGCACCGGGTCCTTCTCTCCGACGATGTAGAGGGCCGGCTGCGGGATGACCGCCGTCGCCAGCTCAGGCAGTTCGTGCCAGTCCCGGTCCATGTTGCGGTAGCGATTGAGCCCGCCCCGGAATCCACTGCCGGCGAGCTCCTTCGCGAAGTACGCGACGTCCGCCTCGGTGAGCCAGCCGGGCAAGGTCTCAGGTACGTCGAGCCTCGCGAGGAAGCCTTCCCCCTTCTTCTTCGCCAGCACGACGGGATTCGTCACATCGAAGCCGGGGGTGCCCGTGAGAATCGCCCGGACCGTTCTCGGGACGTCCGCCTCGAACTCGGCCTCGGCCACGCCGGGCTCCTGGAAATAGAGGATGTAGAACCACTTCTCAGCGAACATGCGCTGGAACAGTTGAATCGGCGGCATGGGCGCGCGGCCCAGATGGGGAACGCTCATTCCCACCACCGCGCGGAAGCGGTCGGGATGCAGGGCGGCACAGTTCCAGGCGATCGCCGAGCCCCAGTCGTGGCCGATGACGACGGCCGTCTTCTCCCCCAGCGCATCCAGCAGGCCCACCACATCACCCACCAGTTGCTTCATGCTGTACGCCTCGATGGCCTCCGGCTTGTCGCTCTGGCCGTAGCCACGGACGTCTGGAGCCACCACGTGGTACCCCGCCTCCGCCAACGCCGGAAGCTGATGGCGCCACGAGTACCAGGACTCCGGCCAACCGTGCAGGAGCACCACGAGCGGCCCCGAACCCGCCTCCGCGATGTGCAGGTTGATGCCATTCGTCTTCACGGTTCGATGCGTGATGTCAGCCATGGGTGTGCTCCAGAGGTGACCATGTCCTCCATGTGAAGGAGGACATGCAAGGCGACGGAGAGCCGACTGTCGCGTCTCATGCCACTTCATCTGTGGCGTGAGACGCGGCCAGTCAAGCGATTCGGCAGGTGGGGTGACTGGGTGGGGTGTCGTGACTCAGTAGTTGACCACGCCGTTCGGGAGCAGCAGGCGGTGGCTCCCCATGTCCATGATGGAGCGAGCCACGTCGAGCTGCACCACCGCGCGGCCACGCAGCGCCAGCTCGTGCACGGGCGCCTCGAAGGTCACCGGAGCGACGCTGGCGTCGACGAAGCCGGCGCCCTCCGCCCGGGCATAGCCGCCGAGCCCTCCAGTTGGAGCGTCACGCGGACGCGCTCCACGCCTTCCGGCACGTAGAAGTAGGCCACCAGGTGCGCGTGGTCGGCCTGGGCCACATCCACGCTGTCTTTCGCCAACTCCACCTTGAGCGGGGCCCCGTCCGCGGTGACGCGAACAGCACCGATGGGGAGCTCCAGCTTGTCGTAGCCTTCCGCCGCCGAGCCGCGGAGCCGCAGCTCGAAGCGCTGCCCGTCCTCCGTCTGGACCGGACCGGACGGAGCGGGTGGCTCGCCCTGGACGGAGTCGAGCCGCTCACTGCCCCCACCGCAGGCCGTCAGGGCGAGGGCCGCGCAAACACACGTGGACAACATGATTTTCTTCATGGCGTGTCTTTCCTTGAGATTTGAAGGGTGTCTTGGATTGAGTTGGGAACGGCTCAGGGCGAGCAGCTCTGGCCGGAGTTGGAGGTCGGGTCGACGGCGATCGCCTCCGCGGCCTGGGGCGTCGACGGACCGGGGATGAAGCCGGGCGGGAGCGGGAGCGAGTCGCAACCGTTGTTGAAGGCGTCCACGGGGTCGATGAGGCCCGAGATGACATCACACTGGGTGGTGTTCAGGGCGGCAACCGCATCCGTGAGGAGCGTCGTCGGGTCGGGCGTCGCGCCGAACAGGCGCTGGTTGCAGATGCCCACCAGCGTCTGGCGCGCGAGCAGGAAGCGGAGCCGGTCCAGCTGGCTGCGCATCCCTCCCGCCGGGTACATGGCCGGGTCGCCCCACAGGATGCCTTCCGCTTCGGGCAGCGTGGTGATGGTCCCGATGGCACCCAGGTTGATGGGCCCCTGCGCCAGGCACTGCGTGACCGTCAGGATGCGGTTCTTGTAGAAACCGAGCGTCCGCGTCGGGCCGGTGCACTCGACGGGAGGCGGCTCTTCCCGCTCGCACGTCAGGCGCGCCGAGCACATGGCCGAGCCCAGGTCGAACGTCACCCTGAACGTGTTGTCGATGTGGTTGTCCGCCACGCCATCCTGCGCGGCAATGGTCACGCACTCGTCGTAGCTGCCGATTTGCAGCGCGAAGTTCGACGTCAGCGAGCCACTGACAGGAATGCTCACCGGCGGCGGCGGAGAGAACGTGAAGCCCTCGCTCGACAGCACGTCATCGGTCGCCGTCAACAAGATGGACGGCAACGTCGGGTGGACGTTGGTGACCTTGAAGCTGTAGTTCGCGGTGTAGGGATAATCGTCCGCGACCACCACCGACTGACCATTGACCTTCTTTTCGCAAATCAGGTCGTGGGCATTCGCGACGCCGCTTCCGCCCACCACCACCGCACAAACCGCGGCAACCCACTGCTGCTTCTGCTTCATCCGCATGGTTCCGACCTCGTTCATGAGCACCAGGCTCGGACGCGGCGGATTTCACCGTTTGTGCCACGTCTGGGAAGACGCGGGGCGACAAGCCCCTGACACAAGGATTCCCCATGGGAGGTAGGTGTTACGCCCTTCCTCTCGCATGATGGAAAAACGCGTCCCACAGTGGGGAGCGCGACGGTGGACCTGAAGCAACATCAGGGCTCCGCGAGGAGGGTAATTGCCTCACCCGCGACCGTCCGCACGCCCTGCTGACCTGGGCGAACGCTTCCCATGTCCCGCGAGATGCCTCGGCAGTGAAGTTCCCTGCACCCGACAGGCATTGGCCCCACGGGGCTTTGCGACGCTTTTTCCTCAGGCACCCGGACGGGAGAACGTCACCCGCTGGCCATTGGCGCCCAGCTCCAGATGCGTCACGCCGGCGCTGGGAGGCCCCAGCACGGGCACGATGAACCAGCTGGCGCGCCGCAGCGTGGCGGGCTGTCGCAGCGCGGCGCCGGGCTCCAGCATGCGCTCCACGCTTCCGCCCGGTCCGTGGAAGACGACGCGCAGCGCGCGAGGCACGCCATGGGCGCGGACGTAGAAGGCATACCGGTCACGGCCCCCACCCGCGTGGCCCGCCGCGACGCCCAGCACCTCCATGTCCTTCTCACGGAAGGCCAACGGCATGACCCCATCAGGGAGTGGCGCGGGTTCGGACCGGGGTGCCTCCAGGTCATAGGCGCGCAGCGCGGCATCCGGAGGCACACCGGGGACGGGGGCATAGCGCTCCGCGAGCGGCGAGACGAGGTAGGGGTGATAGCCGTGCTTGCGAGCACTCACGACGTCGGGCGGCCGCCGGTACGTCATGCGGTTGCTCCAGAACATGAGGCTCAGGTACTCCATGGAGTTGGGCACGTCCGAGTCCTGCGCGAGGAAGAGGACACTGCGCGCCGGCGTCTGCTGGTCGAGCGCGCGCCCCACCTCGCGGGAGTAGGTGACGTACAGGTCGTCCAGATGCCTGGCCTGGTAGTCTGCCTTCGCCACTGGGAAGGTGACGGCCAGCAGCCACGCGAGCACGCCCGAGGCCAGGAGCCCCAGCCCCTGGGGCGCCCAGGACAGCTTCCGCGGCAGGCGCCAGCACACGAGCGCGGCGAGCAGCGCCGCCGCGGCGGCCACGACCAGTCCCTCGGCGAGCCCGGGCCGGGCGCGCGTCTGCACCAGCACCGTGGGGAGCACGGCGCGGACATCACCGAGCACCGGCAGGTGCTTGACGAACCACGGCGTGGCGACCGCCGCCAGGAGCGCCGCCGCGAGCGCGGGATGGCGTCTGGCATCCGCGCCCGTGATGGCCAACGCTGCCAGGACGGCGGGCACCGCCCCCAGGCAATGGCGGGGACCTTCACCACGCTCAGTGACAACACGAGCCAGGTGGCCCCCACCCACAACGCGAGCCCCACCACCTCCAGTTCCCGCCGGCGCACCGCGCGCACCAGCAGCCACACGAAGGCGAGCAGCGGCAACACCGCGGGCAGCGGCGCCAGGCTCTGGGTGTTGACCTCGTTCAGGAGGGCATCCACCGGCCGGTGCCAGGGCCCCACGTCCACCGTCGGGTCGGCGAAGAGGTGGGCGCGCGTCACCCGCGCCTCCAAGTCATGCAGCTCCGGCCAGCGCCATGCGGAGTAGAAGCTCCATGGCGCGGCCAGGAGCACGGCCATGCCCACCATGGCCACCACCGTGCTGAACCTCGGCCCCGGACAGAAGCGCAGCCGGCTGAGCGCCCACAGCGTCGCCGCGATGCCCAGGGGCGTCAGCGCGAGCCCCGTCTTGCAAAGGAAGCCCAGCCCCACGGCCGCCCCTGCCGCCAGCCCCCACCGCCAGGAGTCCTGGCGCGTGGCGTGGAACAGGAGCGCCACCGCGATGGCGTTGCAGCCCGTCAGGGTGCAATCCGTCACATCGCCGAAGATGCGCCCCTGGACGAGCTGCCAGCCAAAGGGCATGGCGAGGAAGCCCGCCGCCCCCAGCACGGCCCAGAAGCGCCCGGCGGGCCTGCGCGCGATGAGATAGATGGACACCGCCGCGGCCAGATGCCCCAGGAGCGAGGCCAACCGCAACGCCAGCGGCGTCACGCCCACCACGTGCATCATCAGCGCGCCGAACCAGAAGGGCCCCGTGGGCTTGTGCATCCACACGTGCGCGGCCCACCAATGGCGCGGGTCCGCGGGGAAGACCGGGTCCTTGTAGATGTGCGGCGTGAAGAAGGTGTCGTGCGTGCCGCGCGCGGCGGCCTGGTGCATCGCCTCGTCCCAGATGTAGATGGCCGGATGCGCCAGGTGAGGCGCCAGTTGGGCCAATCCCCAGACGACGAGCGCCACGATGAGCAGTCCATCGAGACGCTTTTGAAAAGCATCGGGGGGCGCGGCGACAATCGGGGCGTCGGTGCTCATCGGGGCGATGCGCGGGGATAGCACCCCAAGCCCGCCAGAGCCACTCGGAGCCGTGCGTCAGTCGCGCCCGATGCCGATGTAGGTGAAGCCCTCGCTCCGGGCGAGCCGCGGGTCGAGCACGTTGCGTCCGTCGAAGATGATGGGGCGGCGCATCAATGCCCGGAGCCGCTTGAGGTCCGGGCGGCGAAACTCATTCCATTCCGTGACGAGGAAGATGCCATCCGCGCCCTCGGCGGCCTCGTAGCAGGTGGGCGCGTACGCCACCCGGTCACCGAAGTACTGCCGGGCCACCGGGCTGGCCACCGGGTCATGGCATTGCACGCGCGCGCCCTTGCCAAGCAACCCTTCGATGAGCTCCACGGAGGGCGCCTCCCGCATGTCATCCGTCTTCGGTTTGAAGGCCAGGCCCCACACGGCGAAGGTGTGGTCAGCGAGGCTGCCGTAGAGCTTCAACGCCTTGCCGAGCAGACAGCGCTTCTGCCGTGTGTTGGTGGACTCCACGGCCCGCAGCAGGTCCAGCTCCAGGCCCGCTTCACGCGCGGTGGACATCAACGCCCGCACGTCCTTGGGGAAGCAGCTGCCGCCATAGCCGATGCCCGGATAGAGGAACGCATAGCCGATGCGGCGGTCCGCGCCCATGCCCTTGCGCACCAGGTCCACGTTGGCGCCCACGCGCTCGCACAGCAGGGCCATGTCATTCATGAACGAGATGCGCGTGGCCAGCATGGCGTTGGCCGCGTACTTGGTGAGCTCCGCGGAGTGGGGGTCCATGAAGAGGATGGGGTTCTCCGTCCGCACGAAGGGGGCATAGAGGTCGCCCATCAGCTTCCGGGCCCGCTCGGACGTGGTGCCGATGACGACCCGGTCCGGCTTGAGGAAGTCGTCCAGCGCGGCGCCTTCCTTGAGGAACTCCGGGTTGGACACGACGTCGAAGGCCACATCCGTCGTGCGCGCCACCGCGGACCGCACCCGGTCCGACGTCCCGACGGGAACGGTGCTCTTGTTCACGATGACGGTGTAGTGGCGCAGGGACCGGCCAATCTGTTCCACGGCGACGAGCACGTGCTGGAGGTCGGCGTCTCCCCGCTCCGACTGGGGCGTGCCCACCGCGATGAACACCACCTGGGCCGGCGACACCGCCTCCGGCAGGTGTTCGGTGAAGCGGAGGCGCTGTGCGGCGACGTTGCGCCGGACCAGTTCCTCCAGCCCTGGCTCGTAAAGCGGAATCTCCCCGCGCCGCAGCACCTCCACCTTCCGCGCGTCCAGGTCCACGCAGGTGACGTCATGCCCTGACTCCGCGAAGCAGGTCCCCGCTACGAGCCCCACATACCCCGTTCCGATGATGGCGATCCGCATGGTGCTGTCTCTCCCAGACTTCGCTAGCCCCCTCGCTCCGCCTCCAGGACGTAGTCCTCCAACGTCCGCGCCCGGTGCTCCGCGGTGTGCTCCGCCAGCACGCGCTGCCGCGCTCGCTGCCCCATGGCCTGACGTTCCCGCTCGGGGACTTCCCGGAGGTAGCGCAAGGTCTCCGCGCCGGAGCGCGTGACGAAGAGCTCCCTCCCCGGCTCGAAGAAGGTCTCCAGGCCCGCCCAGTCGTCACTGATGATGGGCACGCCGCAGGCGGCGGCCTCGAAGAGGCGCACGCTGGGCGAATGGCCCGCACGCACCATGTCCGCGCGCGTGACGTTCAGGGTGTAGCGCTGGGCGTTGTAGAAGGCCGGGTGCTCCGGGGGCGCCGGTGCTCCACGCGCGTGACGTTCGCCGGCCAGCGGAGGCCTTCGGGATACTGGGGGCCCGCCACGGCGAAGCGCCCCTCGGGCCACGTCCGCGCGGCGTCCAGCATCAGCCGCTCCAGCACCGGCTGGCGGTCCTCGCTGTAGGTCCCCAGGTAGCCCAGCTCCCAGCGCGGCTCGCACGTCGCCGGGACGTGCAGCGCTGGGTCACAACTGCAGTAGAGCGGCCGCGCGGCGGGGGAACCCAGCTCCCGTTCGATGCGCTCCAGCGTGGGGCCGCCCGTGAAGGACAGGTAGAGCTGGTAACCCGGCACCAGCTCCGGCCGCAGGTACTCACAGGCTCCTCGCGCCAGCCGCGCGAGCGTCACCGGCGTGTCGATATCATAGAAGGCGGTGACGCCCCGCGCGGTCCGCTGCACCCACGCGCCTGCCTCCACTCCCTGGGGGACGTAGGAGCCCACCATGACCAGGTCCGCCTCACGCACGTGTGTCGTGAAGCGCTCGGTCAGGTCGTCCAGGCTGGCGTACAGCTCGGTGCGTCCGTGCGGCGGGTTCGGCAGGTCCCGGTTGGCGGCGTACCAAGGGACGTCCCGTTCGAGGAACCACACGTCGTGCCCGCGCCGCACCAGCCCACGCACCAGCCCGCGATAGGTGGTCGCATGGCCGTTGCCCCAGCTGGAGGTGATGGACAGGCCGAGGATGACAACCTTCATTCGCACGCCCTCCCCTTCCTCATGCGACGCACTCCCGCGTCGTGGTGGCGGACCCGGTCCGAAGCCCCAGGGCCGCCTCCACCTGGGAGACGCGATGCAGGTACGTGTGTCCGGCCAGCACGCGCCGGAGCGCGGCCTGACCGATGCGCCGGGCCTCCGCGTCCGTCAGCCGGCGGACATGCTCGGCCACCTCCTCCCCGGAGCGGGCCACGAGCACCTCGCGTCCTGGCTCCAGGAAGAGCTCCACGCCCAGGAAGGCATCGGTGATGAGGCATGCCCCCGCGCCGGCCGCCTCGAAGACACGCGTGGCGGGAGAGAAGCCGAAGCGCGCCATGCTGTCGCGGTGGATGTTGAGCACCGCGCGCGCCGAGCAGTTCAGCGCATTGTGTTCGTGCGTGTAGACGTGCCCCAGGCGCGTCACGTTGGAGGGCAAGGGGCGCGCCTCCCAGCCGCTGCCACCCAGCAGGAAGCGCGCGCCGGGCAAGTGCTCCGCGGCCTTCAGGAAGAAGGCCTCCACGCGGGCTTCGCGGTCCGGCAGCCGGTTGCCCAGGAAGGCCGGTCCCCGTGAAGCGGGCCTCCACCGGCGCCGGGTGGTGCGTGGAGGGGTCCAGCGCGTTGTAGATGGGGACGCACTGGCGCGCGCCCAGCGCCCGGTAGGCGGACACCACCGGCTCGCCCCCGCCGTAGGTGAAGACGTGGTCATACCGGGGCACGAGCGCGCGGAGCGGGTCATCCGGATGATGCTCCAGCCGCTCCAGCGTGGCGGGCGCGTCCACGTCCCAGAACACGACCTGGGTGCCAGGGCGCTTCAGGTCGAGCACCCGGGCCTCCAGCAGCGCATCGAACACGCCCACGCCGCTGGCCTTCACCACCACGTCCGCGTGGCGCGCCTCCTCCAGGCACCGCTCCACGTCGGCCGTTCCCTGCTCGGTGTAGACGACCACGCGCGCCCAGTCCGGGTCCGCCATGTCGCGGTGCTGCTGTCGCCCGAAGGCATCCGGTTCGTAGAAGGTCACCCGGTGCCCCCGCGCATGCAGCGCGCGGATGAGTCCGCGGTAGTAGGTGGCCGCGCCGTTCCAGTAGGCCGAGACGAGGCTGGAACCGAAGAATGCGATGCGAAGTCCCCTGCTCATGCGGTGACCCTCCCCCGTGACAACGCCCCCGCCTGCGTGGCCTGGGGCACCAGTGACGCGTGGATGCGCAGCAATTCGTCCACCCGGTGCGCGCACGTGTGGCGGGCCAGCACCGTGCGGCGCCCCTGCGCGGCGAGCGCACGGCGCAGGTCCGCGTCCGCCAGCAGCGCTCGCAGGTGGTCGCGCATCCGCGCGCCGGTGTCCGCGACCAGGTAGTCGCTTCCCGGTGTGAAGAGTCCTTCCACGTCGCGCCACGGCGCGCTCACCAGCGGAATGCCACAGGCGAGCGCCTCGAACGGACGGATGGTGGGGATGCCCGGCAGGGACGTGGCGTAGGGCCGCCGGGGAACGTGGACCGTCACGCGCGCCCTGGCGAAGGCCTCTGGCACCCGGTGGTTGGTCAGCCACCCCGCGTAGGTGATACCCGCGCGCGCCAGCGCCGCTCGCGCCGCGTCCGGGTAACGCACCCCGTGCACCCGCGCCTTCAAGCCCAGCGTTTGTGCCGGGCCGAGCAGGAACTCATGCAGCTCCGTGGTGCGTTCCTCGTCACCCCAGTTGCCAACCCAGACGACGTCGTCTTCCGGCGAAACCTCGGGCCGTGGGTGGAACACACGCGTGTCCGCGGCCTCGTGCCACGTCCACGCGCGCCGAGCCCAGCCCTGCTCCAGGTAGAGCCGCTGGAGGACGCCGCCAAAGGCGAGCACGCCGTCATAGTGGGCCAACTCGTAGCGGGCCATCTCCTCCCGGGCGCTCACGCCCCGGTGGTGCGTGTCATGGAAGAGCAGGCGGAAGGCGTCGCTCACCTGGCGATGCTCGCCCAGGCGGCGCACCAACGCTGGCGGGTTCCACTCGTGGACGAGGACGAGCTGTGCCCCGTCCAGGGCCCGGTCCAGGTCCAGCGTCGCCAGGTCGTATCGCTCGGGTCGCACATGCGGATAGACGCGTCGTACTTCCTCCAGCATCGCCGGGCCCTCTGCCTCCTGCAGGAGGTTGCGCAGGCTCCAGGCCTCCTCGGGCTCGAAGACGCGGACGTCGTGGCCGCGCAGGGCCAGCTCCGTCACCACGCCGCGCAGGAAGTGCGCATTGCCGTGGTTCCAGTCCGACAGAAGCGAGTGGCAGAAGAAGACGATGCGCATGCGCGGTGAGCCTTCCATCCTCAAGGCGCGCCCAGCGCGAGCCCGGCGGGGTGACGGACCGGCCACGCCCGGAGCGTCGCGTAGAGCCGCAGGTAGTCCTCCGCCATGCGGCGTGGGTTCCAGGTCAGCGCGCGGGCACGCGCTTTCGCGGCCATGCGCTCCCGATGGGCCCCATCCTCGAGGAGTCCTCGCAGCGCGCGGGTCAGCCCATCCAGGTCCTCCGGGTGAACGAACACCGCCGCGTCCGCCCACACCTCTCGGAGGCTGGGAATGTCGCCCAGCACCAGGGCACAGCCGGAGAGCGCGGCCTCCAGCGCGGACAGGCCAAAGGGCTCGTAGCGCACCGGCATGGCGTAGATGGCGGCGCGAGCCATCCAGGCGGCGAGTGCTTCCGGCGAGAGGGGGCCCAGCGGCTCGGTGTTCCGTGCCCGGGCCACCTTCCCGCTCCCCGGGTGCCGCAGCTCGCCCGCCACGCGCACGGGGCAGGCCAGCCGGGGGCCACCGCCTCCAGCGCCGACAGGTTCTTGGCCTCGTCCCACAAGCGGCCCGCCGCGAGGACGAACAGCTCCTTGGGCGCCGCGGTGAAGGAGCCGGCCCGGCGCGCGTTCGGGATGATGCAGGTCGGCGGCAACAGCGGCCCATAGTGCCGTTCGAGCGCGCCGAGCATCGCCGCGCTGGGCGCTACCACGCGGTCCACGGCGCGCAGGCCGCTCTGGACCTCCCGCCGGTAGCGCGCATATCGCGCCGGCGCGGGCTCCCGAAGGACCGCCTCCCACCAGGACAGGACGCACGAGTGGGCCACCACCACCGAAGGTGCCCGCCAGGGCAGCGCGCCATGGGCATAGCCATTGAGGTGGATGACGTCGGGCGCCAATGCATCCTCCAGCGCCAACAGCCATTCCCCGGACGCGCGCACGTCCTTCCAGGGCGCGTCCATCCACTCCAGGCGATAGGTGCTCTCGTGGAGGCGCAGCCCCGGGACGGCCGCGGCTTCACCCGCCTGCGGCACCGTCACGGGCTCGCCCAGGGTCGCCAGCTCCACCTGGACGCCCGCGTCGGCGAAGGCCCGGCAGAGCTCCAGCGCGTAGGTCCACACGCCTCCCACCGTGTCGGTGGTCATCAACACGCGGCGGACGGCGCGCCCTCTAGCCTGCGTGGACTTCACGCGCCCCTCCCTGCCACGCCGCCACCGGCCGCTCGAGCATCAGGGTCCGCAGCCAGTCGTGGAGCCGGTCCACGCCCTCGGCGATTCCCACCTGGGGCGCCCACCCCGTGGCGGTCTGGAACTTGCGAGTGTCGGAGACGTAGTAGCGCTGGTCCCCCGTCCGCCAATCCTCGAACTGGAGCGCGGGACGCAGGCCGGTGCGCTGCGAGATGAGGCCCAGCAACTCCAGCAGGCTCACCGTCCGTGACGGGCCGCCGCCGATGTTGAAGGCCTGCCCCTTGAGCCGTCCGATGTGCTGCTGCGCCAGGCCGAGCGCGCGCACCAGGTCGCCCACGTCGAGGATGTCCCGCACCTGCTTGCCATCCCCGTAGAGCGTGAGGGGCCGGCCTTCGAGCATGCGCAAGAGGAAGTGCGCCACCCAGCCCTGGTCCTCGGTGCCGAACTGCCGGGGGCCGTAGATGCAGCTCATCCGGAACACCACCGTCCTCAACCCGTAGGCCCGCGCGTAGTCGAGCACGTACTGGTCCGCCGCGCCCTTGGAGCAGCCATAGGGGCTCTCGAAGTCCAGCGGGCAGGCCTCCCCCACGCCGTGACCGCGCAGGCCCGCGTCCCGAGGCTCGTAGCGGCTGGGCTTCTGGACGAGCGCCACGCCCGGCATGCCGCCGTAGACCTTGTTGGTGGAGGTGAAGACGAGCGAGGCGGGCCGCTCCATGGCACGCAGCGCCTCCAGCACGTTCAGGGTGCCGCCCGCGTTGACCTCAAAGTCGGTGACGGGCGTCTCCAGGCTGGTGGTGACCGCCACCTGGGCCGCGAAGTGGAAGACATGGCTGGCGCCGATGACGGCCTGCTTCACGGCATAAGCGTCCCGTACGTCCGCCGTCATCACCTCCAGCCGGGCGCCGTGCCGGGCCTGGAGCCAACGCAGGTTGTGCACCACGCCGGGGCGCGTCAGGTTGTCGACGACGCGCACGGTCCGCCCCGCGGACAGGTAGTGGTCCGCCAGGTTGGAGCCGATGAAGCCGGCCCCGCCGAAGATGACCGTCCTGTCCTCTTCCACCTCCCAAGGTTCCGCCGCGCTCATACGGTCAGCCCTCGCGCCTCGAGTTCCGCGCGCGCCTCCGCCACGCGGTCCGTCGCCACCTGGTCTTCGAGCCACGACGACAGTTCCGTGAGCCCGTCGTGGAAGGAGACCTGGGGTGCGTAACCCAGCAGGTCACGCGCCAGGGAGATGTCCGCGAAGCAGTGACGGATGTCGCCCATGCGATAGCGACCCGTCACCGCGGGGCGGAAGCCGGGGCGGCCCATCACCTCCGCGAGCGCCAGGGCCACTTCCTTCACGGTAATGGACTGTCCACTGCCCACGTTGATGACATGCGAGTCCGCCCCCGGCGCGTCGAGCGCCAGCGCGCAGGCGTTCGCTACGTCACGCACGTTGACGAAGTCCCG
Organism: Myxococcus sp. MxC21-1; assembly: GCF_032612255.1. NCBI lineage: Bacteria > Pseudomonadati > Myxococcota > Myxococcia > Myxococcales > Myxococcaceae > Myxococcus > Myxococcus sp. MxC21-1. The sequence goes on along the minus strand of NZ_CP123278.1, from coordinate 1,932,472 downwards.
CTGCTGCAGGCCATCCTCGAAGACGAGTGGCGGACTTCCATTGAGCAACCGCGCGCCGAAGATGGCGAGCACGCCGGTATAGGGATTGGAGAGCGCCTGCCGGGGCCCGTAGACGTTGAAGAACCGCAGCGCCACGGTGGGGATGCCGTAGGCGCGGCCCAGGATGAGACACAGCCGCTCCTGGTCGAACTTCGACAGCGCATACACGGAGGAGAGCTCTGGCGGCTTGGACTCCGGCGTCGGCACGGGCGTGAGGGCTTCGCCTCCGGGGCCTTCCAGCTCCCACTTTCCATCCGCCAGTTGCTCCAGTGGCCTTTGCCCGCCGGGGATGCGCCGGCCATCTGGCGCGCGCGACAGCCCCTCCCCGTAGACACTCATGCTGGAGGCCACGACCAGCCGTTCAATCGGACGCTCGATGAGCGCTTCCATCAACACGGAGGTGCCCAGGTTGTTCACCGCCGTGTAGTGGGCCACCTCGTACATGCTCTGGCCCACGCCCACCGCCGCGGCGAAGTGGTAGACGGCGTCAACGCCCGCCAGGGACTGGCGGACCACGTCCCCGTCACGCACGTCGCCCACCACCAACTCCACATCGGTGGACAGGTACTCCGGGCGTCGTCGCGCTTCACCGTGGACCTGAGGCACCAGCGCATCCAGGACCCTCACGCGGTGGCCGCGCGCCAGCAGCGCGTCCGCCAGATGCGAGCCAATGAAGCCCGCGCCGCCCGTGATGAGAATCTGTCTTTGCCTCATGTCGCCCCCCCGGCGCACGCAGGCAGTCGATGTTCATCACCACCGCCATGCATTGATGAAGGTAGCCACCGCACCTGTTGGTGCTAGCCATCTGCTACCGACGTTCATCCCGGTCAGGCGCCTGCACGCGCCCCAGCATCATTCGGGCTGGCGCCCAGGGGAGCGGCCCCATCACGGCCGCACAAGGGCCGCCGAGGCGACGAGCCCTACGCGGCCACGGGCGTCAGGGGCGAAGGGGGCAATTCCGGGAGCAGGCCGCGCGTCTGCTTGCGCACCAGCGACGCGTAGTAGCCGTCACGGCGCATCAACTCCGCATGCGAGCCCTCCTCGATGATGCGGCCATCCTTGAGCACCAGGATGCGGTCCGCGTTCACCACCGTGGAGAGCCGGTGCGCGATGGCGAAGGTGGTGCGGCCCTTCATCAGCTCGCCCAGTGCGTCCTGCACCAAGGCCTCGCTCTCCGCGTCGAGCGCGCTGGTGGGTTCGTCGAGGATGAGGATGGGCGGGTCTGTCAGGAGCGAGCGGGCAATGGCAATGCGCTGCCGCTCGCCCGCGGACAACCGGTTGCCGCGCTCCCCCACCAGGGTGTCGTAGCCCTGAGGAAGTCCCAGGATGAATTCATGTGCGTGGGCCGCGCGCGCGGCGGCCTCGATTTCCGCGTCCGTGGCCTGGGGCCGCCCATAGGCGATGTTCCCCCGCACGCTCTCGTTGAAGAGCAGCGCGTCCTGGAGCACCACGCCGATGTTGCGCCGCAGCGACAACTGCTTGAGCGTCCGGATGTCGCTTCCGTCAACGCGCACGACGCCCTGGTCCGGGTCATAGAAGCGGCACAGCAGGCTCATCAGCGTCGTCTTGCCCGCGCCGCTGGGGCCCACCAGGGCCACCGTCTCCCCACGCCGGACGTCCAGGGAGATGCCGTTGATGAGCGGCCGGCCCGCGCCGGAGGGATAGGCGAAGTGGACGTCCTCGAACGTCACGTCACCGCGCATGTGCGTGATTTCGTGCGCGTCTGGCGCGTCGCCCAGCGAGTCCTGCGCGTCGAGGATGGAGAACACCTGGCGGATGGACACCGACGCCGTCCGCAGCGTCTTGTACACGCCGCTGAGTCCCTGCACGGGGCCGAAGAGCCCGCCGATGTAGCCCAGGAAGGCCACCAGGGTACCGACGGTGAGCTGCCCCTTCATCACCAGGAGGCCGCCCATGCAGATGGACGCCACACGCGCGACGAGCACGGTGGTGTTCTGCCCCGCCGTCACCGCCGAGTCGAACGCCACACCCCGGGTGACGACGGTATTGGCGTCACGCACGCCATGCAGGAAGCGCTGCTTCTCCCGCTCCTCCATGGCGAAGCTCTTCACGGTGATGATGCCGGAGAGCACCTCGTTGAAGCGGGCGTAGATTTGCGTCCACCGCTCCAGCAGCGACTCCTCGCGCCGGGCCTGCACGGGTGCGGCGCGCCGGGCGATGAGCACCGGCAGCGGCGCGAAGGCCAGGGCCAGCAATGCCAGCCGCCAGTCGAGCTGGAGCATGACGCCCACCGCGATGCACAGGTACACCGCCGCGGGGATGACGTTGAAGGTGAGCTCGGTGATGGCGCCCACGAAGCCCTGGAGCCCGCGGTCCATCCGCGTCATCAGCGCGCCCACGCCCTCCTGCCGGTGAAAGCTCAGCGGCAGCCGGTGCAGCCGCGACACGGTGGCCTCGTTGAGGGCGAAGTGCACCTGGATGCGGGTGCGCCAGGTGAGCCAGTTGGACGCGGCGCCCAGCCCTTCGCGCGCGAGCCCCATGAGCACCAGCAGGCCCACGCCCATCAGCACCGGCTTCGTGGCGTCCTCGCTGCCCAGGTGGTCGAAGATGCTCTTGAGGACCAGGGGCTCCAGGGCGCTCAGGCTCGCGGAGGTCAGGACGAGGAGCAGGATGAAGACAATGGTGCGACGGTAGGGCCGCAAGTAGCCCAGCGCTCGCCACATCGCGCCGCGTGAGACGGGAGGGGTCTGCATGGTCAGGCGAGGAACGGTGTTTCAGTCCCACACCTTCCGGTGTCCAGACAGAGCCCGATGCCTCCGCGTCTCGGGAGACGGGCATGCGAACGCTCTCAGGCGTAGAGCCTGTCGAGCGTCTCCGCGACCTGGATGAGCTGCTCGTTCTCCGGCGTGAAGCGCTCTCCTCGAGCCAGGCGGGTGGCCCAGTCCACGGCGGCCCGTCCGCCCCAGCCATCTGGCGGGTCGGCGAGCCGCTCACGCCCGGTGCCCCGGAAGGCGTCCGCCGTGAAGTCGTAGAACGAGCCATTCACGTTGCGGAACGACACGCCCCCTTCCGTCCCATAGAACGACGCTTCAATCACCGCGTCGCAGCCCGCCGACAGCTTCCAGGAGCAGGCGAGCTGGACGGCGGTGCCTCCCTCCAACTCCAGCAGGGCGGCGGCGTAGTCTTCCACGCCCTCCTCCCGGCCACGCAGCGGCCGTCCCTGGGCGAAGCGTTGGCTGCTCACCCGGCGGACGGCGGGGAAGTCGAGCACCCACAGCGCCAGGTCCACCAGGTGGATGCCCAGGTCCATGACGCAGCCGCCCCCGGCGAGCGACACGTCGTAGAACCACGGTTTGTCCGGGCCGTAGGCATTGTGGAAGACGAGGTTCACCGCATGCACGTGCCCCAGCGCGCCCGACTGGTGGTGCGCGCGGAGCCTGCGCAGCCCTTCCGCGTAGCGGTAGCTGAAGTCCACGCCGAGCAGCACGTCCGACCTCCGGGCCGCCTCCACCACGCGCCGGACTTCGTGGGCCGTGCGGCCCAGCGGCTTCTGGCAGAACACGGCCACGCCACGCTCCAGCGCCTGGATGGACTGCTCCGCGTGGACGGCGCTGGGCGTGGCGATGACCACGCCGTCGGGTGAGAGCGCGAGCAGCGCGTCCAGGAGTCCACCCGCTCACACCCCGGCGCGAGCGCCCGCGCGGCCTCGGCGGCGGCCTCCGAAGGGTCCGCCACGCCGATGACGTCCACCTGGGCCTCCTTCACCAGGGCCTGCATCCGGTGGCGTCCAATCCAGCCCACGCCCAGAAAGCCCAGCCGGGGGCGGCGCGTCACGGGAGCGATCATGGCGTGACCAGGGCCTTGAGGAAGCCGTCCGGCCGGGAGCGCAGGGCGTCGAAGGCGCGGTCGAGTTCCTCCAAGCGGAACTGGTGGGTGAAGAGGGGAAAGGGGTCCAGCGCGCCGGAGGCGACGGCGTCCACGGCGAGCCGGATGCCCTCCACGTACACGCGCGGGTCGCGTTCGTGCGCGTTGATGACGTCCAGGCCGCGCCAGTTCCACAACTGCATGTTCACCTGCCGGGGCCCGTCCTGGTGGTAGCCCGCGATGACGAGCCGGCCCCGCTCCCGCGTGAGTTCGCCCGCGAGGTCGAGCGGCCACTGCGAGCCCACGGCCTCGATGACGCGGTCGCAGAAGGCGCCATCGGTGAGGGCCTTCACGCGGTCGATGATGCGGCCGTGGTCATCCATGGGGATGCACTCGGCGGCGCCGTAGGCCCGCGCCAACTCCAGCGAGAAGGGACGCCGGGAGATGGCGAGGACCCGCGCGCCCGCGTTCGCCGCGAGCCGTGTCACCACCGCGCCCAGGAAGCCGATGCCGATGATGGCCACCGTCTGCCCCGCCTGGATGTCGCCGCGGCGGAAGATGTTCATGGCGCAGCCCAGCGGCTCTCCCGGAAAGGGCTTACCCGCGAGCGAGGGCGGGAGCACCACGGCCGATGACGCCTCCACCACGTCGTACTCCGCGAAGGCCGCCGAGGAGAGCGTGGCCACCCGGTCTCCTACGCGAAGGTCCGTCACCCCGCTCCCCACGGCATCCACCACGCCCCAGCCCTCGTGTCCGGGCGTCCCGGGCTTCATCGGATAGCGGAACCAGTCACGGCCCTCCCAGGTGGGCAGGTTGGAGCCGCACACGCCACAGCCCTCCAGCCGCACGCGTATGGCGCCAGGGCCGGGCTCGGGCCGGGCGATGCGGTCCACCCGTGTCCCTCCAGGCCCAGTAACCACCGCGGCCCTCATCAGTCCGTCCGACATCGCGTCCTCCCGTCCCTGTCCCACTCCGCGTTCTGTGCCCCCAGCGAAGCCGGAGCAACCCGCCCTTTCGGCGCATGCGGGGCGGTCGTGGCCCCGCCAACGCCCGCATCGTTCGAGCGCGGCCAGCCTGGACACCCTGTGTCGAGGGCCCGACGCGCGGAAGGGCCGCTTGCCCGGCCGCGCCGGACGTCGTCGTGGGAGCGCGGACACCTATCTTCCTTCTCGAAGGCTCAGGCGAAGAGGAGGCAGCCGTGCTGGGAAGGACACCGGAGTGGGCGCTCAACCTGGACGCCGTGACACCGTCGCTCGCCGTGGGTGGACGCTATCCCATGGAGGCCGCGGCCTACCTCGCGGGACCGCTTGGCATCCGCTCCGTGGTGGACGTGCGGGTCGAGGACTGCGACGACGAGCGGGTGCTTCGCCAGCACGGCATCACCCTCCTCCACCTGCCTACGCAGGACATGCAGGCCATCCGGTTGCCCATGATTCACGACGGCGTGGCCTGGGTCCGGGCGCGGCTGGCGCGGCGGGAGAAGGTGCTCATCCACTGCGAGCACGGCATCGGTCGCAGCGCGCTGCTGGCGCTGTGCGTCCTCGTGGAGGGTGGCCTGCCCCCCTTGGAGGCGCTGTCGCTCGCCAAGGACCGCCGGAACCTCGTGTCACCGAGCCCCGAGCAGCTCACGGCCTTCATCGCGTACACACAAGCGCTGCGCGCATCACGCGAGGTGCCCTGGGAGGTGCCCGGGTTCGATGCGCTCGCGGCCATCGCCTACCGCCACCTGCGCCAGGGCTGAAGGATGCTCGTCTACGGGAGCGCCGTGAAGGACGCGTCACCCCGGGAGCTCCTGTCCGCGCTCCATGCGCGCCTGCGGCAGTGGGAGGTGATGGCGCCGGGGTTGGACCGACATGCCGCGCTGGTCTCCCTGTTCATCGACTCCGGCTCGCTGGCGCAGGGCGTACTGGACCAAGACTTCGCGGAGCGGCGGCACGACGACCCCGGGCCGCTCGGCGCGGCGTGCGTCGCGCTGCCCTTCGTGCTCGCGCAGGCGCTCCAGCGTTCCTGGGAGACAGGCTTCGCGTCCGTGCCTCCAGTCCCCGCGGCCCCATTCCAAGCGCTGGGCCGGTTGCCGCTGCCGGAGCGCGTGGGCCTCTCCGTGCCCGAAGGCTACGCCTACCACGCGCTCTATCCCGAGCAGTACCTGGAGGCCGCGAAGGCGCTGCATCCTCCAGCGCCGCCCCTGGTGGTGGGCATCCGAGGCATCGGTGCGAGTCTTTCGTGCGCGGTGGCCGCCGCGATGAAGGCGCCGCCGCCCCTCACCGTCCGGCCCACGGGGCACCCGTACCAGCGCGTCTGCAGCCTGGGGCCCGGACTGGAGCGGGAGCTGCTGGCGCGCGCCGCGAACACGGACGTCGCCATCGTGGACGAAGGGCCCGGCCTGTCAGGGAGCTCCTTTGGCGCGGTGGCGGACTTCCTGGAGGACCACGGCGTTTCAGCGCGGAGGCTGTGCTTCTTCCCCAGCCACGCGGGCGCCCCCGGCCCCATGGCCAGCGAGCGGCACCGGACCCGCTGGGCCCAGGCGCGGCGGCACCTGACGGAGTTCGATGCGCTGTTCCTCCAGCCGGGCGACGCCCGGTGCCTCCTGGCCCGTTGGTGCGAGGACCTCACGGGCCGGGCGCACCGCCACCTGGAGGACCTGGGCGCGGGGGCATGGCGGCGCCTGCTGTTTCCAGACGCCCGTGAATGGCCGCCGGTGCACGTCCAGCAGGAGCGGCGCAAATACCGGGTCACCACGCCGCGCGGTGTGTTCCTCCTCAAGTTCGCGGGCCTCGGAGGTTTTGGCGAACACCGGATGCTGCGTGCCCGGCAGCTTGCCCAGGCGGGCTTCACCCCACCGGTGGAGGGGCTGCGGCACGGCTTCCTGGTGCAACGGTGGCTGGAGGACGCACGGCCGCTGTCCCGGGTGCCGGAGTACGGGCGCCAGGCGATGGAGGCCCAGGTGGGCGACTACCTCGGCTTCCGGGCCCGGCACTTCCCTGTGGACACGCTGGAGCGAGGCGCGTCCGTGGCCGCGCTGCTCCACATGGCCCGCTACAACACAGCGCGGGTCCTGGGCGAGGCGTCCTGTGCCCGCGAGTTCGATGGATGGAGCCGGCACCTGGGCACGCTCGCGCGTGAGGTCCGTCGCGTAGAGACGGACAACAAGCTCCAGCCGTGGGAGTGGCTGGTGCTGGCGGACGGGCGGCTGCTCAAGGCGGACGCGGTGGACCACCACGCCGGTCATGACCTGATTGGCTGCCAGGACGTGGCCTGGGACGTGGTGGGCGCCGCGGTGGAGTTGGGGTTCGACGTCCAGGCCGAGGCGCGGCTCGCCGAGCACGTGGCGAGGGCCAGCGGCCATCCCGTCAGCGAAGGGCTGCGGGCGTTCTACAGGCCCTGCTATCTGGCCTTCCAGTTGGGCCACCACCTGCTGGCCGCCACCGCGCTGGCGGAGACAGCCCCCGAAGAAGCCAGCCGCTTGCGGCGCGCGGCGGAGCGCTACGCCGCCCTGCTGCGCGCCTGACGAGCGTCACTGCGCATACCGGCGCGTCATCCGCGCGCAGAAGTCCGCGAACTCCTCCACCTGCTGGGGCGGACTCGTGTGGTGGTCCTTGAGGCCCCGGGAGCCGGGGGTGAAGCAGTACGTCAGCGTCACGTCGAAGCCGTCGAGCGCGCGCATCTGCCGGTCGAACCACGCCTCGGCGCCGGGCCGGTGGCTGTCCGCCCAGCTCAGGCCCGTGCGCAGCTTGCGGACGCCCATCTTCCGCAGCCAGGCCACGGCGTCATCCAGCCGGTGGTCCTCGAAGTGGAACCACTGGCAGATGCCCAATTGGGGCGTGTAGTCCGCGAAGTGGCGCATGGCCCGCTTGGGCGTGCCGTCCTCGCGCAGCAGCCCCATGTAGAAGTGCCGGTAGTACGACGAGCCCTCCGCCTCGCGGTGGCGTGTCGTCGCGGGCCAGGCCCTGGGCAGGTCGTAGAGGCTGTACCAGTGCACGCGGTCCACCTGGTCCAGCAGGAGCTCGGCGGTGCGACGCAGGCCGAACTCCTGCACCTCCTCCGCGCCGAAGGTGGACACACCCACCTCCGTCACCCAGACAGGGTGACGTGACACGGCGCGAATCTCCGCCAGGCGTTCGGGCCATTCGTCGAGCTGCCAGTGGTTCCAGTCGAGCGGGAAGCCATGCACCGCGACGACGTCCACCTCATCCAGGGCGCCCTGCGCGTCCATGCGGCGCAGGAAGGACACGTCGATGGGCGCCATCCCCCCCAGCACGCGCGGCAGCCGGGGGTTCTCCGCGCGCACCGCAGCGCCCGCCAGCCGCACCATCCGGGAGAAGATGGCCCAGTCGGCATCCAGCCCGAAGTCCCAGTGCGACATGTTGTTGGGTTCATTCCACAGCTTCACCGCCTCAATCATTGGAGCACCTCCGGGCGCGTGCTGCGTCGGCACAGGTAGATTTCCCGGGCGGGCCGCTCGAGCAATTCGAAGCCGGCGGAGCGGAGCATGGCCTCCGTGCATGCCGCATTGGGCACCCACCAGTTGGTGGGGTCTCCGGCATAACGGCGTTCAATGAAGTGCAGCTTCGGGAAGTCCGGCCGGTCGAAGACGGCGTGCTCGGAGATGGGGTAGTCCGCCGCCACCGGCCCCACCTGGGCGCTGCCCCGCTCCATCGTCTGGAAGATGAGCAGGTCCCTCACGACGTGTTCATGGAGCAGGTCCAGCGCGAGCAAGGGATGGCGCAGGTGGTAGAGCACGCCCATGAAGAGCACGACATCGAACTTCTCGCCCAGCGCGCCCGCTTCGTACACGTCGAGCTGATGCAGCTCCACGTCCACCCCCAGCACCTGGGTGGCGAAACGGGCCTGGGCCAGGTAGCGCGCGTCGCGGTCGATGCCCACCACGCGGGCCGCGCCCCGCCGCTTCATTTCGATGCTGTAGAAGCCCCCGTTGCAGCCGATGTCGAGCACGGACTTGCCCGTCAAATCCCTGGGGAAGACTCGCTGGAAGGTCCGCCAGAACACGGCGGGGAAGTCTCCCAGGGGATGCCGGGGCGCCGTCTGCACGCCATGCAGGTCCAGGTTGTGGAACCAGTCACCCAACGAATGCACCTGGTGTTGAAGCTGCTCGGCCGTCAACTCGGACGGGGTCATGGCGCCTCCGTCATGCAGGGGGAATCCATGACGAGGGTGCGCAGCACGCAGGAACTTTCCAAGTCAGGCCGGGCGCAAGGCCCGTCGCCTGTCGAAGCCCCCGGAGACGCGGCACTACCTTTCAGGCATGTCTCTGTGGCGGGTCCTGTTCGGCAGGCCCATTCCGAACGAGCGAGCGGAAGAGGAGAGGATTGGTCCGCTGACAGGCATCCCCGTGCTCGGGCTGGACGCGCTGGCCTCCGCGGCCTACGGGCCCGAGGCCGCGCTCACCGCCATGCTCGTGCTGGGCAGCGCCGGGCCGCGGTACATCGGCCTGCTCACCGGCATCATCGTCGCGCTGCTGCTCGTGGTGCAGTTCTCCTACCGGCAGACCATCGCCGCGTATCCCGATGGCGGCGGCTCGTTCTCCGTGGCCCGCGCCAACCTGGGCGTGAAGCCCGCGCTGCTCGCGGCCTCCGCGCTGGCGTTGGATTACGTGCTCAACGTCGCGGTGGCCATTTCCGCCGGCGTGGGCGCGCTCGTCTCCGCCATCCCCAGCCTGTTCCCCCACACCCTGCTCCTGTGCCTGATGCTGCTCGGCTTCATCATGGTGGTGAACCTGCGAGGCGTCCGTACCGCGGGCTCGGCCTTCCTGCTGCCCACCTACCTGTTCGTCGGCTGCCTGGGCATCACCCTGCTCATCGGCATCTGGAAGGTGCTCACGTCCGATGGCAGCCCCGTGCCCGTCGTCGCCCCGCCCCGGCTCCCGGAGAGCACGGCCATGGCGAGCCTCTGGCTGTTGATGCATGCCTTCGCGAACGGCTGCACGGCGATGACGGGCATCGAGGCCGTCAGCAACGGCGTGCCCATCTTCCGCGAACCCCGCGTGCGCAACGCGCACCGGACGTTGCTGGGCATCGTGAGCATCCTGGTGATGCTGCTCTGCGGCGTGGCGTGGATGAGCCACGCCTATGACATTGGCGCGACCGCGCCGGGCCAGGCTGGCTACCAGAGCGTGCTGTCCCAGGTCGTGGCCGCCGTCACCGGGCGCGGCGTATTCTATTACGTGACGCTGGCGGCCATCGTCTGCGTGCTCTGCCTGTCCGCCAACACGAGCTTCGCGGACTTCCCCCGCCTGTGCCGCGCGCTGGCGCTCGACAGCAACCTGCCTCCGGCCTTCGCCCACGTGGGCCAGCGCCTCGTGTATTCCACGGGCATCGTCACCCTGTCCCTGCTGGCCGCCGTGCTGCTGGTGGTGTTCAACGGCGTGACGGACCACCTCATCCCGCTGTTCGCGGTAGGGGCGCTGTCCGCCTTCACCCTGTCCCAGCTCGGCATGGTCATGCACTGGCGGCGCATGCGCGGACGCGGCACGCGGCGGTTCCAGTGGGTGAATGGCGTGGGCGCGGCCTGCACCGCCCTGGCGCTGGCCGTGGTGGCGACGGCCAAGTTCGAAGAGGGCGCCTGGATGACCGTCGTCTTCATTCCCCTGGCCTACGCGCTGCTCCGGACCTCCCGGCGCCACGCCGAGCGCATCCACGCCGCCACCGAGACGCCCCACCCCATCCCCGTGCAGCCGCTCGCCGCGCCCGTGGTGGTGGTGCCCCTCCGGCGTCTGGACCGGGTGGCGCAGAAGGGCCTGCGGCTGGCCCTGTCCATGTCCCCGGATGTGTACGCCGTGCAGGTCCGAGGACAACCGGACGCCCCGGAGCAGTTGGTGCAGCGCTGGGAGTGGCAGGTGGCCGCGCCTTTTCGGAAGGCGGGGCGGCCCGTGCCACGGCTGGACGTGCTCGTGCCGACCTACCGCCAGGTCGTGGACCCGTTGCTGGGCTACGTCCACAAGCTCGCCGCGGAGCATCCGGGCCGGTTCATCGCGGTGCTGGTGCCAGAGCTCGTCGAGCGCCGCTGGCACCACTTCATCATCCCCAGTCACACCGCCACGCTGTTGAAGATGATGCTCCTGGTTCGCGGAGGGCCCCGCATCGTCGTCATCAACACGCCCTGGTACCTGCGCGAGCCGTCGAGCCGGAAGAGACGCCTCAGACGAGGTTCTTCATGCGGACAGCCAGGTTCTGGTCGCGGCTCCCCAGCGGGTGGGCGCCTTGATTCGCCAGCCCGCGAATGAACCGCTGGAAGGCGAGCCGGAGCGCGAGGACCAGGCCCCCTGAGCAGAGGGACTACAGCAGCTTCTGCCCCAGCACGTCGAACGCTTCCAGGTCGCTCGCGGCGGCGGGGCTGGCCCGGTAGTCCTCCGCCAGGAGGGTCCAGAGCATGACGTCGCGCCACGAGCCGTCAGCGGCCTGGAGGCGCTGTCGCAAGGTGCCTTCGTGGGTGAAACCCAGCTTGCGGGCCACCGCGACGCTCGGCACGTTGAGCGGGTCGCAGTGAATCTCCACCCGGCGCAGGCCATCCAGTTCGAACGCGACCCGGACGAGCGCCGCCGCCACTTCGGTCGCGAGCCCCTGACCGGTGTGCTGGGCCGCAATCCAATACCCTATCTCCCGGCCCCCCTCGCCCACACGAGGATGCAGCCCGCAGCCGCCCAGGACCTCCGTCCCACCCCGGTCGAACACGGCATAGGTGAAGTCCTGTCCCAGGTCGAAGGTTCCGCGAAAGCGCCGCAGGACGGCGGCCTGCTGCTCCACGCTGATGGGGTAGTGCCGCGCCCAGTCCAACCAGGGGCGCAGGTGGTCGAGGCTGGCGTCGATGGCGCGGAGCGCACGCGCGGCGTCAGCGGGTGACCAGCAGCGGAGCAGGGTTCGTGCTGTCTGGAGGGTGTACGCAGGCCCAAAGGGAGTCGGAGTCATGACGAACCAGTGGAAGTAGAAGTGACTTTGGCCCCTTCCATCCCACGGAGTCTACGACAGAGACCGAAGCAAGACAGACCCAGAGCCACGGACTACGCGACGGCCATGGCAATGGCTCATTCAATGCCTCGACGCACTTCGCCCCGTCTAGAGCGTCGAACAGTTTGGGTCACGCCGCGCGCAGGTAGCGCGCGGCGACCTCAAGGTTTTGGACGGCCGCGAGGCGCCTGAGATCAAAGAGGTTGCGGCGCGTGCCTCGATAACGGGCCTTCGGCCCCTGGCGGTTGGCGAGATGCGCCAGGCGATGCTCGACACCGACACGCTCGCGGAGTTGTGCGCGGCCCGCGCGCGACTGCAGACGTGAGCGAAGGCGCTTCTGGAGCCGCTCGTCGTCGCCCATCGTGACGCTGCGCCCTCTGCCGGACGCCGCCTGGGTACAACTCGCGCGCAGCTTGCACGGCCCGCAGGCTTCCGGGTCGAATTGCACGACGGCGCCGGGCTCGAAGGGCTCCACCTCGCCAGCAGGGCACGTGAGGGTGCCGTCGCGGATGTTCACTTTGAAGTCACGCTTGCCGAAGAGTCCGGGCTTCGCGCTGACTCCTCGCCACGGACGGCAGACGACGTCGCCACCGCTGGTCAGCACGTCTTCGGTCATTGAGCTGTTGAGGTACGCCCTGTCGATGAGGAGGACGTCGGGGAAGAGCTCTTGGTGGGCCATGTCTTCCTGCAGTGCGCCCGTCGCCTCCTCTTCGGGGCGGTTGGCTGGCGTCACGGCGCAGGCAACCACGAGCTCAGTGTCGAGGTCGGTGCCGATGTGCTGCTTGTAGCCATTGAAGCGTTTGCTCTTGCTCTTGCGCCCGTGGCGCATGTCCGGGTCCTCGATGGAGATGCGCCTGTCGGCCGCCACACCCTGTCGAATCCGCACGCCGCCCTCGGGGCGCGGCTCGAGGTCCTGTGCCTTCACCTGCGCGAGCGCTTCGATGTAGCGCGTCAGCGGAGCAGCGGCGCACGACTTCGACTGCCTGGCCACCCAGGCCATGAGGCGGTCGAGCTGTCGGCAGAGCCGATTGAGTGCGTCGACCTTCGCGTCGGGCGCGCTCCAGTCGATGTCGAGGCCGGCCTTGATGCTGCTGGCCATCAGCAATGGCGCAGCGGCCTGCTGACACACCTCCTCAACGTCGGTGCCGAGCACGAGCGCCATGCTCTCGGCCACCTTGCGGCCTGCGTGGCCGAGCAGGTTGATGGTGTCCTCAACCCGCCCGGCCCCTTCCAGAGGGCGGCTGTCGACCCCCACTCGCAGCGTCTTCGGCGTCTTCTTCGGGTCGAAGCCCTTGGTTCGCTTCGCCACCTCGACGGTGCGCTCCAGCAGCCGACGGTCCATCTCGGTCGCGATGAGTCGCTCCCTGAATTGCTGCAGCCCGCCCTGGGAGAAGGCGGGCTCGTCCTCATCCGCGCCGAGTCGGTCCAACACCATCCGCCACCGGCTGTCCGTGCCCGACAGGCACACGGCTTCGGCGTCCGAGGCCTGCGTGTAGGCCTGCACCAGCAGCGCCATGCACATCATCGCGGGCGGCTGCGGCTCTTGGCCCTGGCCCGTCTGTCGGTACATCGCTTCGAGCTCGTCCTGAAAGGCCTCGTCGAACAACTCGTGCCGATGCTCGCGCAGGAAGACGAAAAGCTTCCTGCTCTTCCCCGCCAGCCTCAGCAGGCGCTGCTCCCGTGCGCTCTGCTCCACAGCCGGCTTCCAGCGTTCCATGCGCCACCTCCAAAGGTGGCGACCTGACCACGCGACGACAGCCCGCGTCGATCTCCTGCCGCTTGCCTGCTCCCTCGCCGTAACCTGATCGGCGCTCTAGCGCACCACGTGCATCTGGGAGGCACTCACCCCGTCGCCTCTCACCCGCACCTCCAGGGCCCCTGACTGTTCCGCACGGAAATAGAACACCGCTTCCTGCTGCGGTCCCTCCAAGGCCATGGCGCCGCTGCCATTCAGAGGCACCAGGGCCTGCGTACACGCCGCGTCCCGGAAGAAGGTCACCCCGCCAACGTTCCCCTGCGCCTCCACCACCAGCAGGGATGAAGCCAGGGCGGACAGATTGCCCATGGCATCCTGGCTCTGCACCACCAACGCCTCGGAGCACGCGCCCGCCGCCACGTCTTGCGGGGGTGTCAGGAAGGCCACCTGCGCCGCCGCGTCCGCCACCACGTCCACGTCGAAGGTGGCGCCCGGCAGGGTCTCCCTGGCATAGCCCGCGCCGCTGATGCGGTTGCGACTGATGACGTTGGCCCCGCCCAGGTCCGAGATGGCCGCCTGGTACGGCACGCCGTTCGCCACCACGTCGTGGCTCAACGTGTTCTCCACCACGAGCAACCGTGAGGATTGCGCCAGCGGACCACCATCCGCCTCCGCTTGCGACAGGTCGATGCCAATGTCGTTCGCCTCCAGCGTGTTGTCCTGGATGAGGATGTCCTCGCACACCGGGCCGCCGTAGTAGGCCCCACCCGCGACGAGGATTCCGGCCGCCACATAGCCAGTCCCCGTATAGATGTTGCCGGTGACGCGGTTGCCCAGCACCTGTCCCGTGGCGCCGAAGCTCAACTGGATGCCATTCCTGGCGATGACGGCCGACGGACCGCCGCCCTCCACCACGTTGTCCTCCACGGCCACGTCCACCCGGCCCGAGGCCACGATGCCCCCCTTCTGGTAGCCCACGGCGTGGTTGCGCAGGACCTCCACCTGGACCACGCGGGACGCGTCCTGGGCGTTTCGTACCTCGATGGCCACGCCCTCCTGGCAGCTGCCCTCGCCCGCGTCCTGGTGCAGCGCGCGCACCTCGCTATCGGTGATGGAACCACTCGCCCCGGTGAAGCGGATGCCACTCAAGCCGGCCTCGCCCGCATCACACAGCAGGTCCGACAGGCCGCGTGCCGCCACCGTCACGTCGTGGACGTGGGCCGTGTCTCCTCGGTTGCGGAGCACGGCGCCCTGGAAGCGGCCGCCTTCGGGGTCCACCGCAGTCACCACGTGCCCGGCGCCGTCGAAGGTGACTCCGTCCGGGATGTACAGCGTGCCCTCCGTCGTGCAGTCCGCCGTCAACGTCACACGGCCGTTCTCCCACCGGGCGGAGCAGGGAGGAAACGCCCCACAGCGCCGGTCGTCCCAACGAATCCGGAATACGTGCGCCGCGCTCATCCCCGAGACATTCGTGACGGTGAGCCGCACGGAGGGCTCCACGCCCGCCGGGACACAGGACAGCGCGGACCAGGGCACCTCGCTCCGCGTCCCGTCCTGGGTGGCGGCTCCCAGGAGGCCGGTGTTCGCGGACCACTGGAAGGTGAGAGCCTCGCCGCGCGGATCCTCCGCCACCGCCTGGAGCAGGACGGGCTCCGCGCTCACGGCCTCCGTCCGCGACTGGGCCGTGGAGACGATGATGGGCGGCAGCCGCTGCACCACGCACACGGCGACCGAGCCCACGTGCTCACCGCCTCGGCCATCCCGCATCGTGACGTGGAACTGGCACGCGCCGCAGGCTCCCGAGGGCGGAGTGGACGGCGTGAAGCGAGGCGACCGCGCGCTCGCGTCATCGAAGGTGCCTTCGCAACTGGCCGTCCATGCGTAGGTGAGCGTGTCTCCGTCTTCGTCCCAACCTTCCGCCTGCAGTTGCAGGGAGTCGCCATACTGGACCTCACCAGAAGGGAGGGAGCCCAACTCCACCATCAACGGCCAGCGATTGAAGGCGGCCACGCTGTCCGCTCCGAAGCCATGGTCCCGGGCCACTCGCACGGGGAAGTCCAGCGTGGCCCCCTGGCCCACCGCGTTCGTCACCTGGAGCGTCAAGGTCACGAAGCCGGACGCATCTGGCGCCGTCCAGACCGGCGCCACGGCGCTGGCGTCGCTGAAGCTTCCAGCCGAGGCCCGCCAGGCATACGTGAGCGCCCCATCCCCGGACGCGGCCTCCGCCACCGCGCGCAGCGCCACCTGCCCTTCGGGCCGGACCTCCGCCAGCGAGCCCACCACCGCGTCGATGAAAGGCGCTCCGGGCACGCCGGAACTGGGGGCTCGCGGGACCAGGACGACCAGCGCCGTCCGGTGCGCGCCTATCACCAGGTTCGGGATGTCGATGTGCGCCAGGACCTCACCGCCATCACCTCGGACGGTCGCACTCGCCTCAGTCGCTCGTCCGGAGGCAATCCGCCGCACCAGCCCCTGCCACAGGCCGTCTCCGCCAGAGAGCACCGCGCCCGCTTCTTCTCCTTCCACGGGCGTGAGCGTGGCACGGACCTCCGTGACGGGCCCGGGCGTCAGCGTGCGCGGCAGCACCACCATCACCCGCGCCGACGCGGAGGGCTCCAGTTGGATAGGCAGCGGGTCCTCCAGGTGACACCCCGCGGTGACGAGCAGCAACAACACGCCCGCGAGGCGCCAGGGGTTCTGCGTGTCCAAGAACGTCATGACGGCATCCTCCGGCGGGAAAGGAATTCGAAACGTTACCGGGAGCCTCCCGGCGGCGCGAGGCCCCTGCCTCCCATGCAACGCGTCAGCCGACGTTCCGGGGAGCCCCCCTGCGGGGCACCCTCCCGTCAACTGCGCGACGTGGACACTGACGTCACCGCGTCAAGCGTTGCCAGGGCCTGTCCCCCATGCTCAAGCGGCCCGACTGAAGGCCCGCGCCCAGCGCCACGCCCTGGCCCGGCTCGCGGTTCCCGGGGCGCCATCCTACCTTTGCCCCTCCCGCGTTCCGTCGCGCGCCAATCACATCCACCCCCTTCTGGACATCTCACCTGGACCCGAGCAGCGGCGACTGTCCACATCCAGCGCCATCGCCATCCGTGGAGTCCATATGACGCTGCACGACTTCACACTATCGAGTCCCTCTCACTGAGCACCCGCTCAGAGAGAGGAGCGTTCATGAGTCGAAATCGATGGCGATGTTTCGGAAGCCTTCTGGTTGGAACCCTGTCACTGCCAGTCGTGGGGTGCTCGGGCGAGGAACCCAGTCACGAAGAGCTCCACAGCAGCCCCAGTGAAGACCTCCACACGGCAGCGCTGAGCACGGAGTCCCCCCAAGAGGGCTTCCAGGACCCCACATGCGGGTACATTCCCTGCCCTGTCATCCAGAATGGAAACGTTCTGACGCTGGCGGGCAACTGCGCCACCTACTCCACCTTGCTCATTCCGGATGGGTACGTCCTGGATGGGGCAGGGCACTTCGTCATGGCGCTGGACCCTCCGGGAGACAGCTTCAAGGGCGCCATCGCGCGCAACTGCGGCAGCAGCGCGTCCTACGTCAATCTCAGGCTCATGATGGTGAATCTTTCAAACGTCTGCGACACGGGCGACGACGCACTCGCCGGGATCCGGTTCGACAATGCTTCCGGCTCCGTCATCAGCACCCAGATCTTCAACATCCGGCAGGGAGACGGAACCGGAGGCTGCCAGGAGGGTGTTGGCGTCTTGATTCGCAATCAGGACACCCTGGGCCCGATTCAGTTCGTCGGTGTGCAGAACAGCCTCCTGCTGGGCTACCAGAAGGCCGGAGTCGTCGCGACTGGCAACGTCTCGGTGAACATCACCGCGAACCGGTTCGTGGGCTCGGGGCCCATTGGCAATATCGCCCAGTCAGGGGTCCAGGTCGGGCTGGGCGCCACCGGCCAGATCGTCAACAACTCCATCTCCGGGCATTCCTACACCGGCGACGGCGTGGCAAGCGGCATCCTCGTCTACGGGGGGGCGCTGTACGGAGGCCCGTTGTCCTCGAACATCATCATTCAAGGCAACCAACTGTTCAACAACGACATCGGCGTCTACCTGTCCCAGGGCGACGAGAATGAAAACCCTCCGGCGGTGCAGACGAACATCCAGGTCGTGGACAACCTGATCCACTTCGACGGTGTGACGAATGGCTACGTCTACCAGGCCGGTATCTCGGACCTGGGCACGGCCAATGTCATTCACTCCAACATCATCACCGGCTCGGGGTATGACCCGGCCACCCTCCCCGGCTCCACCTTCGCCGTGGATGTGCTCGCGGGTCCGGCAGCAAGCCTCGCCTTCCGCAATCCGCCTCGGCAGGTCCCCGTGGGCCTCTGCTCCGGCCCGCTCATCGTCCAGACCCAGGACGTGAGCGGGAACCTGGCCGTGCCCGCCATGACGGGCTTCAACATCACCTCAGCGGGCCCGGCCTCCCCCGGCATCCAGTTCTACGCCGACCCCGCCTGTGCGGGCCCCGCGGTGACGACGCTCGACCTGGGGAACCCCCAGGCCCAGGGCCGCTTCTACTTCCGAGCCACCACGCCGGGCAGCGTCACCGTCTTCGTCTGGAATTCGGACTGGACACAAGGCCAGACGCAGCAGGTCTTCATCCCCCTGGAATCGGCGCCACCGCCCGCCGGCGCCCTGCGGCTGGAGCCGCAACACTGACGTGATGCCCGGGTGGCCAGACGGCTCGCTCACGCGCTGGCCACCCGGGCCGCCAGCAGCAATAGACATACAAATACAACTCACCATCAAGACATCCCGGAACGAGGCGACCGCGCCTGGCCCTGTTCGAAAGCAGTGGCTGCGCTGGGCCGACTGAGGGAATGTCACCGCATCCCTGACCCCGCGAGGCGCCTGTCCGGCGCCCGGATGCGGAATCCGAGACACCTCCCAGATAAATAAATTCCCACTGTCACATTGACAGTGATTGAGGCGACCTTGGGGAGGGCTTTGCCATGAAGGGCTCCTCCCCCAGGTTGCCCGAGGCCCGTCAATCTCAGTCAGGCAACGAGACCGTGTAGCACGGCTCACCGCGAGTGAGCGAGGAATTCCGACGGGCCTCGACAGGAGAAGCGAATGAACCGGTTGGTCGTATGGTTGGTTTCATGGATGGCCATGGTCCTGGCTTCTGGCGGCAGCGCGGCGTGGGCCGCCCAGGCGGAAGCAAGGCCTCCCGCGGCAGTGGTTGACGGGAACGAAGGCGAGCCCCCCGAGCTGGTCCCCGTCACGACGAGTTGGATCTACCGCGATGCCATGGAAGCACCGTGGCAGGACTACTCCTGGGCCCCCCACTCACTCACCAACACCTCCCCTGTCGCGGCGGGGCGCTACTCCATCTCCGTGACGATGCGCGCCTGGGAGGCGCTGTATTTCAATACATCGCCGCTCACCTCGAACGCGGGCATGACGCTCACCCTGCGCGTGCATGGCGGGACGGGCGGCAACAACGCGGTGGTGTTGACCCGGGCCGTGGTGAATGGCGCCTTCACGCCTGGCACCGAGCTGGGGCCGTACTGCACCGGAGGCCGCATCCGCGCCAACACCTGGGTGACGTGCACCGTTCCCATCTCCCTCCTGGCGCCGCAGGGGGCACGGCTGACGGGCCTGGTTCTCCAGGAAGGCCGGGGACTGAGCCTGCCCACGCTCTACTTCGACGAGCTGGGCGTGCGTGGCATGGCCGCGCCGCCTCCACCCGTGGAGGTGGCCATCACCCCCACCTCCGCCACGGTTCCGGCCGGGGGACGCAGGCCTTCACGGCCACGGTGACGGGCAGCACCAACACGGCGGTGACGTGGTCCGTGCAGGAGGGCGCGGCGGGAGGCACCGTCACGCAGGCGGGCCTGTACACCGCTCCGGCCATCGCGGGCACCTACCACGTGGTCGCGACGAGCCAGGCCGACCCCACGAAGTCGGCGGTGGCCACCGTCACCGTCCCGAACACGCCCCCGCCGCCGAGCGGCACGTGGGTGTCGGGTTACTACACCGGCTGGAACGCCGACATGTACCCGCCGGAGAAGGTGGACTTCTCCGCGCTCACGCACATCCTCGTCGGCCGCGTCACTCCCAATCCGGATGGGACGGTGAACACCCAGTTCGACAACTCGAATGGCCCGGCCATCGCGCGGACGCTGTCCACGCGGGCGCACGCGGCCGGACGCAAGGCCATCATCATGGTGGGCGGCGCGGGTGAGCACGACGGCTGGGTGGGCGCGGCGTCCAACGCGAACCGCGCCCAGTTCGTCCAGAACCTGCTCAACGCGATGGATACCTTTGGCTATGACGGCCTGGATATCGACTGGGAGCCGGTGGAACAGGCGGACAAGCCGGCGTTGCTCGCGCTGATACAGGCGCTGCGCACGGCCCGGCCGCAGATGCTGCTCACCATGCCCATCGGCTGGGTCAACAGCAACTTCCCCGAGGATGCGGACCCGTGGTTCACCAACCTGGTCCCCTACCTGGACCAGATGAACGTGATGACCTACGAGATGACGGGCCCCTGGGGCGGCTGGCTGTCCTGGTACACCTCCGCGCTCACGGGCGAGTCGGGCAACCACCCCACGTCCGTATCCTCCAGCCTCAGCGCCTGGGCCAACGCGGGCATCCCCAAGAGCAAGCTGGGCATGGGCATCCCGTTCTATGGCATGGCGTGGCGGAACATCACCGGCCCGTATCAGCCGTACACGGACTGGTCCGACTACGTGGGCAGCGACAATTCCTTCACATACAGCAAGATTCTCCAGCTGTCGGCGACGGGCGTCTACCACTGGGACGAGGCGGCGAAGGCCAGCTACGTCACCTTCGACGTCCCCGTGGAGGACGGCACGGTGCGGTGGATTTCGTATGACTCACCCCAAACCATTGCCGCCAAGGGCGCCTTCGCCCATGACAACGGATATGGAGGCACCATCATCTGGACCATCAACCAGGGATGCACCGACCCACAGACTGGCGCCAATCCGCTGCTCGACGCGGTGAAGGACGCCTTCCTGCCATGACCCGGCGAGGGCAAGGGACCGCGCTGTGCACGCAGCGTGGCCCATGACTCCACAAGAAATGCCCTCCCTGGGGTGTCAAAACGCCCCCCGTGTGAAGCAACGGCCACTGCCGACACGCGCGGGCATTGACCAGACACCATGGCACCTGTTCCCGGGGGCGCGAGCGCCGTGCTCGCCTGCCCCCGCGACGGGGACACGAATCTTCCCACCGACACCCTTGGAACGGCACCCCGATTGCTTATGGCTGCCCACGATGGATGCGTGACTGTCTACAGCGGGCATCGCGAGCGCCAGGGCAGCACATGGGGGCAGAAAGAGCGCGGTGGCGGAGTCGCTGAGGGGCTTGGGCAACGACACGAATGACGGCGTTCGCACGCTGGTGAGCGACAGGAAGGCGCTCTACGTCGGCACCGCGAACCCGATGAATCTCCATCCGGACGGCGGCTGGGAGCTCCTCCAGCTGAAGAAGGACTGAGGCGGCCCTCCCCGGCCGAGGCCCAGGCCCACAAAGCCTGGGCTTCGGCCGGGGTGCCAGGAATGGAGAATTCCTATCGGAGTGCAGTCAAAACTCCGTGTCAACTCATGGGGGGTGGATTCACAAACGTGGAGGACGGACTAAATAGGCCGCATGACCCTCTCCTCCCCGCTTTCCATTGCCGCCCTGAGTCTGTCTTTTCTTGCGCCGATGTCTGCCCTGGCGTCCGGGAACACGGTCACCAGCCAGTATGTGGACGTCTCCGCCTACCTGACGTCGGAGGCGGACATCGAGGCGTGGTACCAGCTCCGCGCCTCCCTCAAGCAGAACTTCGATGACATCTGTGGCGACACGTTCTGCGAGGGCGAATACAGCAACATCGAGTCGCTGCGCTTCCGCTGCTCCGTGAATGCCCTGACGGGCCGGATGGGCCAGTGCGTCTGGGTGTTCGCCGCCAGCAACGAGGAAGTCGACCCGGCGACGGGCGCGGTGACGGTGGATGCGCGGACCTGGGCCTGCCAGGTGCCTGTCGCCCCGCGCACCACGATTCAGGAGTTCCTGACGGCGCTCGCGGGCCCGGCGCCGCTCTACGCCACGCTGCCGCGCACCCAGACCACCCTCTACGAAGGTCTGGGCAACTGCCTCTGAGTCACGGCGACGCGGAGTCCAAGGGCGCCCCCTTACAAAAGGAGGCGCTCACCGGTGCGTCGGTCAAGACGCAGCGCTTGCGGACGATTCAGCCTGTCCGGTCTTCCCGCGCTGCCAGGCGCGTCCGCCCGGCGCGGGATTACTCGTTCGCGTAGGTCTCGATGAAATCGTCGATGACGGTGACGATGTGCGTCGAGAAGTCCCGGAAGTGCTCGGCGTGCTTCGTGCCCAGCAACTGAGGAAGCCCGAAGGTCTCGTCGTGGTTGTAGGCGACGACACCGAGCTCGCCTTCCGGCGTGCGGTCACGCGGATTGAAGCACCAGAAGTTCTCCACCGCGTCGTCATCCTTGCGCTGGAAGAACAGCGCCTCGTTGATGGCGTCCGCCACATCGGAGTCGTCGCCATCCACCGCGTCCGACGGGTCCGGCGCGGCCGCGCGCAGGAAGCCCGGCTCCTCCATGCCAATGAGCTCCTGTCCGCCGTACAGCACCTTGAACGTGCCGTGCGTGCGGATGAAACGCACGTAGCTGGGAGGCAGTGGCAGCTTGTACGTCTCCTCCAGCTCCGCCACCTCCTCGGCGGTCACGGGCTCGGAGAACTCCACGGACATGTCTTCCTTCTCCTCCACGAAGGACTTGAGCCGTTCCACCGCTTCCGCCACCGTGCTCTCACTCGACGTCTTCGCCATGCGAACTCCAACCACGGACCAGGACGAGCCCTGGTGCGCGCACGGTAGCGCGTTGCCGCGCGCAGTCCATGGCGCTCAACGCAGCAGCGACCGCTTGCGACGAAGCCGCTTCGCGACATCTTCGTAGGACCAGCCTCCGTCCTGGCTCACCACGTCCGCGCTCAGCAGCTTCGCCAGCTCCGGACCAATGACACTGCTGTGTCCGACCAGGCATTGGTCCGCCCGCACGTCATCCACGGCATCGAAGCGGTCATCCGCCACGACGATTCTCGCCTTCAGAGAATCCGCGTAGGTCGAATAGTCGTTGTAGTAGGTCCACGCCACCTCCTGCACGGTGATGGCGCCCAGCGACACCAGTTCGCCGTGGAAGAGCAGGTTCTTCGCGGAGAGCGCGCCGCCCGTGAAGAGCAGCGCGTAGTCGAAGCCCTCGTGGATGATGTTGCCCTCCACCACCAGGTCGCCCGCGACGAGCAGCCGGGACTGGTCCTCCAGGACGAGATTGCCCTTCACCACGACGCGTGACGCTTCCAGGACGCGGTCATCGCCCTCGGAGAGCTTCAGGTCTTTGGACACCACCTCCGTGGCACCGGAGTTCGTCAGCTTCGCCTTGAGCGCGGCCCGCTTCGCCATGGTGCCGCAGCGCGTGTGGAGCGAGCTTTTCTTGAGCAAGTCATCGAGCAGGGACATGGCCACGTATCAAGGCACGGTGAATCTGGACTCTCAATGCTCCAGACGTAGGCTGCGGCCCATGCACGAGCAGGCGCTGCAATCGCGTTACCGGGAGTTGCTGGAGAGCGTGGAAGCCTGGGCGAAGGGGTTTGGCGGAAGGCTCGTCCTGGGCCCTCCCGTACCGGACGAAGACATCGACCTGGTGCCGGAGCTGCTCGGCATCCCGTCGTCCAACGGAAGGCCCGTGCTGCCCGCGGGGCTCCGCGAATTCTGGCGGCGCTGCGCCTTCGCGCGCGTCGAGTTCCGCGACTGGGATGATGGCGGCGCCTGGACGCCCCTGCCCGCCAACTTCCGGGTGTACTCACCGGACGAGGTGCTGGAAGAAACGCGCTGGGTCCGCATTCCCGCGGACGTGACGCTGGGCAACCGCCCCCTGTCCACCACGCACCTCTACGCCCTCGCGACGTGCGACGTGCTGCCCCGGGACGCGCAGTGGTGTGTCGCGGCGAGCGGAGGTGCGTTGACGGCGCCCGCCATCGTCCTCAACCACATGGGCGACCTGACATGGGCCCAGCTCCAGGACTCGGGGCAGTTCGTCTGGGCCGAACAGCAGACGGCCCACGTCGCCACCTTCACGACGTTCCTGGACTGGTTCGAGCACTACGTCCGGCACACGTGCCAGCTCGCCCCCGAGTCACTCTACCCGGACGGCGTCACGGCCCGCCCCGAGTAGGGACACCATGGGAGGAAGGCGGAGGCCCACGATGGCCTCCGCCCTCCCGGGACCTACTTCAGCGCGGGGGACACGACCTTCAGCTGCGGCGCCACCACCTTCTGGTCGCCCACGACGATGAAGGTCATCGCCTCACGCGTCAGCATCTTCGCGGCCAGCTGCTGCACCTGCTCCGGCGTGACGGCCATCACCGCCTGCACGTAGTTCTGCAGGTACGAATCCGGCAGGCCGTGCAGGTCCACGAAGCGGAGCTGGTTGATGATGCCGCTGCGCGACGAGTTCTGGAGCAGGAAGGAGCCCGCCAGGTAGCTCTGGACGGCGCTCAGCTCGTCCACGGGCGGCGGCGTCTTGCGCAGGGTGGCCACCTCCTTGAGGATCTCCTTCAGCGACTCACCGGTGACGGCCGTCGTCACGTCCGCGTTCTGCACCCAGTAGGCGTCCTCCAGGTGCGTGGACACCTCGCTGTAGGGCGAATACGTGTAGCCCTTCGCCTCGCGGATGTTCGCGGTGATGCGCGAGCTGAAGTAGCCGCCGAGCAGCGTGTTCATCACCGTCTGCTTGACGTAGTCCGGGCTGGAGGGCGGCAGACCCTTCACCGCCACGCGCACCGTGGACTGCACCGAGCCGGGGCGGTCGATGAACTGGACCGCCTTCGCCACCTTCTGCTTGGGCACGTTCTGGAGCCGCGCCGCGCCGGCCTTCCAGCCGGTGAACGCGGCCCGGATGGCCTGCTCCACCGGCGCCGGCTCGAACCGGCCGACGACGTACAGCCGCGCCCGGGCCGCGCCGATGTTGGCGTCGTAGTGCGCGCGGACGGCCTCCGGCGTGTAGCCCTTGAGCTGGGCCTCCGGCGGGAAGTAGCGGCCATACGGGTGGTCACCGTAGAGCGACTGGAGCAGCCGCTCGTCGGCGAGCGTGCCCGGCCGGCTCTTGTAGATGGCCATCTCCCGCACGAGGTCGCCCTTGACGCGCTCGACCTCCGCCGGCGGGAAGGCCGGGTTCTGGATGACGTCCGCGATGAGGGCCACGGCGTCCGGCGCCGACTCGGAGAGGACCTCCAGACCGACGTAGGTCTGGTCCATCGTCGTGCCGATGTTGAGCGAACCACCCAGCTGCGCGGCCGCCTGGGCAATCTGCTCCGCGGAACGGGTGGTGGTGCCCTCCGACAGCAGCTTGCCCGTCAGGTCCGCCAGCCACGTCTCCGTGGCTTTCTCGTGGATGTTGCCGGTGTCGATGGCCAACTGGATGGCGACCTTCGGCATGTCGCCATAGGGCAGCAGCGAGACTTCCAGCCCGTTGTCGAGCTTGAACTCCGTGCGGACGGGGACCTTGAAGGGCTTGGGCGCGGCGGCGGCCGGAGGCACTTCCTTGGTGGGCGCCGAGGCGGGAGCGGCCGCGAAGGCAGGCGCGGACAGCATCCCGAGCACCATCAGCGCGGGCGCGACAAGGCGGGTGCGAATTGAGTGCGTGGTCATGGGTGCGTGTCCTCAGGGGGCCTGCGTCTGGGTGGCGGTCGCCGCGGCGGGCGTCACCGTCAGCACGGTGCGGTTCTCACGGCGCAGATACTCCTTCGCCGTCTTCTGGATGAGCTCCGGCGTCACCTTCATCAGCTCCGACTCCAGCCGGTTGATGCGCGCCGGGTCGTCGAAGAAGAGCGCGAAGGACGCCAGCAGGTCCGCGCGGCCGAAGCCGAGGAAGCCCTCCAACTGGCCATACAGCCGCGAGCGTGCCTTCACCCGCGCCCGCTCCAGGGTCGCCGCGTCGATGGGCTGATTCTGCAGCTGCGCCACCACGGCGTCGAACTCCGCGAGGATGGTGTCCGTCGTCGTGTCCGCGTCATGGAACAGGTACGCGGTCCACTGCATGGGGCCGTTGTAGTTCCAGTGGTTGCCCAGCTGGTTCACCCCGCCGGAGACCTCGCCCGTCAGGCCCTTCTTCTGCACGAGCTGCTGGTAGAGCGCGCTGTCGTTGCCGCGCAGGAGGACCTCGTCGACCAGCGCCATGGCGAAGTACTCGGGCGTCCCCACGTCGGGCATGTGGTAGCCCACCGCGAGCGCCGGACGCTGCGCCAGCTTGTCCTGCTTGTCGTGGCGCTTCTCCTTCGTCTGGCGAGGCTCGGAGATGTCCGGCTTCGACGGCTGCGCCACGGTGGGCAGCGGCCCGAAGTACTTTTGAATCCAGCCCTTCACCTGGTCCGGCTCGAAGTCACCGACGATGACCAGCGCCGCGTTGCTGGGCGCGTAGTACGTCTTGAAGAAGGCGCGCACGTCCTCCAGCGAGGCGGCCTCCAGGTCCTTCAAGTCGCCGTAGAAGTTGTGGGCGTTGTACCAGTTGGTGTTCGCCACCTGCGGCATGTCCAGCCACGGGAAGCCGCCATAAGGCTGGTTGAGGACGTTGACCTTCACCTCGTTCGTCACCACGCCCTGCTGGTTCTTCAGGTTCTCCTCCGTCACATCGAGCCCGCGCATGCGATCGGCCTCGGCCCAGAGGATGGGCTCCAGCGCGTTGGAGGGGATGACTTCAAAGTAGTTGGTGAAGTCGAAGCGGGTGGAGCCGTTGAGCACGCCGCCGTTCTTCTGGATGAGGCGGATGAACTCCATCTTCCCGAGGTTCGTCGAGCCCTGGAACATCATGTGCTCGAACAGGTGCGCGAACCCGGTGCGGTCCTTCGGCTCGATGCGGAAGCCGATGTTGTAATAGACGGCGACGACGGCCTTGGGCGCCGAGCTGTCGCGCGAGAGGACCACCTTCAAGCCGTTGTCGAGCTTGTAGTAGTCCACGGGGACCTGAAGCTTCGGCTGTTCGGCGGGCGCTTCCACCTTCGCCGCTTCGACGGCGGGCGGTGTCTCCGGCTTCTGGGCTTCCTGCGTGGTCGCGCAGCCGGTGAACGCGGCCAGTGCTACCGCTCCGAATACTTTCCTCATCGGACCTCCCCTGGATGACCTGGCATCTCGTCGAATGACGGAGCCACTACGGCGCTGTGCGCCTTCCGATTGCCAAAGATTCAGGGTCCCGGCAACCCGAACGCACCGCAAGGGGAGGTCTGTTGTCCTACGCCACGAGGAACGGCGCGGCGCAGTAGGCGCAAACCACCTTGTCCCCCGGCTGGACGGCCTCCGCGCTCACGGGGGCATCACACGAGGGACAACGCCGGGCGACGTTCTTCCCCCGCTCCAAAGCTTCGCGGTGAAGGTAAACGCGCGAGTCGGCGAGGTAGACGAGGTCCACCTCGTGACGGGCGATGAGCGTGGTGAGCATCGCCGCGACCTCCTCCTCCGGGAACCGGAGCTGCTCGGCCACGTCACTGACGCGGATGCGCGTCTGCGCGCGGATGAAGCCCAGCAGCTGCTCGCGGCGGCGCGCGGTCCGGAAGGGAGACAGCCCCTTCTTCCACGCGAAGCGGCCCACGGCGAAGAACACCGCCGCGACCAGCAGGATGCCCACGCCATCCGCGGTCGTCTTCCCCTCGTCCGGAGAGACGCTTTGCACGGCGCCCACCATCACGCCCAGCGCGCCGACGAAGACGAGGTTCGCCCCCCACAGGGCCAGCAGGGCCCCCAGCCCCATCTTGAGCCAGTCCCAGTACCTCCGCGGCGCAGGCGCTCGAACGGCATGCGGACGGGGGACGGCTGTCACGGAGGGCGGCGGGGCATCACGAAGATGTGGGGCGTTCATGGGTTCTCACGGAACGAGCCGGCGCATTCTAGGGGGCGCCCCCGGCGCGTCACCTCCGGGAAAAACTGTCAGCACCGCAGCTCCCGCCCGCCGGGCCCGGCTCAGGTCCATGTTCTCAAAGAAAAACCTGTATAACGAGAGGGATTCCGCATGGCCAGACAGGGTGTGCCCCTCGTGTGCGGGCTGGAATCTGCCTACGCTCCAGGTTTCCACCAGGAGGTGGCGCGATTCTCCCTTCGACCTCCCAGACCTCCCCCGCCGGCTGGCACGACACGCTCGTGCGGCACCTGGAACCACTCCTCGGCGGGTTCACCGCGAAGATGGCCATCCAGACCGCCGCCCTGCGGACCCTCAAGCGGCCCCCCGAGCAGCTCAAGCGAGAAGACCTCCCGCAGTTGCTCGAAGGCCTCAAGCCCATGCTGAACACCTTCATCGGCGCCCTGCACGCGAAGGTCATCCTGGCGGAGATTTCCGCCTCCTTGGAGAAGCTGCGATGAGCACTCAGTCGACGGGCCGCGCGGCCGGAAGCATCGTGCCCTGGTTCGGCGCGGTGCTCGTGCTCCAGTTGGCGCACGCCTTCGCGGCGGCCTCCGCGCTGGACGCGCCGCATTCGCTCGCGCTCGTGCATGACGTCGCGGGCTGGGGCAGCGGCGTGCTGGCCGTACTCGGGACGCTGGCGGCGGCCTGTTCGTTCGCGCAGGGTGACTACCTGCGCAAGGTGTGGAGCGGCCGGCCGCGGGCGCGCTCCTGTCGCTGGTCAGCACCGCGCTGCGCAGCTACTGGCTCCACGCAGTGCCGGACGTGCCCTTCACCCAGTCACCGCTGCTGCCCGTCCGAATGCTCGTCGTCGTGCTCGCGAACGTCAGCACGACGTACGCGCTCATCCTGCTGGCGATGACGTACCGACAGTCCGGACTCCAGCCGCCGTCCAGCGTCCGCTCCAACGCGCTGTGGGTGGGGACGGCCGTGGCCGCGCTGGCCGTGGGCGTGCCCGTGCTGGCCACCGAGGTCCGCCACCTGGGCACGGACGCCATCAGCACCATGTCCGCCGTCATCAGCCTGGCGTCGACGCTGGCCGACATGACGACCATCCTGCTGGTGGCCCCCATCCTGGGCGTCGCGTACATGCTGCGCGGCGGACGGCTGGCCTGGGTGTGGTGGGCCATGGGCATCTCCGGCGCCATGTGGCTCTTCTACGACGCCCGCATGTGGCTGGGGCCCCTGCTGCCCGGAGACGCGGCGCAGAACGCGGAGCTGCTCCGTACGCTGCGCACCTCGGGCCTGGTGCTCCTGGGACTCGCGGGCTGGCTGCAGCGCACCGCGCTGGCGCCGCAGCAGTCCCCCGCGGCCGAGTCCTCCGCCCAGACGCACGCCGGGGTGTCCTGAGCCGTCCCGCGCGGCTACGCCCCTCCGGCGCGGCTGGCGGCTCCGTCAGCACCGTGAGAATGGGCTTCGCGTCCTCGAGCGAGGGCGCGAAGAGGAGGGCTGGCCAGGGTCGTCGAACACCGTCCGGAAGTCCTCCGGCGTCAGCGCGCGCACCAGCCGCGCGGCGAACGTCTCGCGCAGGAGCCGCACGTAGTACTCCACGTCGTAGTCGCGCGGGTCCTCCTCGCGTGACAGGGGCCGCGTCGTGCCCGGGTCATCCGCCTCCGGAATGGGGAGCAGACCCGCCCGGCCTCCCACGGCGCGGTAGACGCGGACCTGCTCACCCAAGGGCCATTCCTTCCGGCCGCTGGCCAGCATGGCCTCGTAGGGGAGCTCGCGCCGGCGGGGCCGGAGGGCGAGGTACTGGGCGCTCGTCTTCGTCAGGCGGACGTGCGCGCAGACCTCCGGCGTGGGCAGCTCCCGGCGGCGCAGGGCCATCACCGTCGCGACGTACACCTCACGCACGCCCGGGATGTCTCCCGCCAGGAGGCAGCGCAGCGCGCGGCGCAGGAAGGCCTCGCCGAAGGGCTCCGCGCGGCTGGAGCGGAAGGCCACGCCCCGGAGCACCAACGGTGCGTCATACGGCTGGAGCGCGTAGTTCTTCGGTTCGTGCGACAACATCGCGGCGTAGCGCCCGTCGAACTCCAACTGCACGCGGGGCGGGAGCAGCGCGGCGACCTCCGAGACGACCCGGCGCTCGTCGGCCTCCCGCCAGTCCTCCGGGACGGCGAAGTACACGCCGTCCGTGTCCGCCTCCAGCAGCGTGACGCCCCGGCGAGCCAGCTCCCGGCAGAGGAGGCCCAGCACCTCGCGGCCCTGGCGCGTCACCTCGTTGGCCGCGTGCACGTCCGAGAAGCGCGTGAGCCCCACCGCGCCCAGATAGCCGTAGGCGGAGTTGACGACGATTTTCATCGCCGCCGACAGCGCCTCGTTCGTGAAGCGCTCCTGCGAGCCAGGCGCCGCGGCACGCGCCCTGCCCTTCGCCGCCAACCGCTGGTCCACCAGGCGGTCCACCAACGCCAGCAACACGCCCAGCCTGTCCCGCTTGGGGCCAATCCGGTACTGGCGCATCAGGGAGGGATAGAGGCTGGCGACGTCCGCCTTCACGATGCGCCGGGCCACGCCCGTGGCGAACAGGTGGAGCGCCGCGCCGCTGTGCGACGTGCCATCCCCCTCCTGATGCGCGGGCAGCGCCGCGCCCTCCCGGAGATAGGCGCGGACGAGCAGCGGGTCCAACACGCCGGTGGCCGGCCCCGCGTCCGCCAGCCGCTCGTAGCGGCGGGGAGCCATGCGCGCGAGCGCGAAGGCCGCGCCCCCGAGCATCCTCGCGAGGCCGCCCGCCTCCGTCACGTCATCACGCGCATAGCGCCGCACGCGCGCCGGGTCCGTGCGGAAGACGTCGTACACGCGGGCACCGGGGATGTGCTCGCGCTCGGGCCCCGCCGTGCCCAGGTGCTTCGCGACGGCCTTGAGGCCATGGCCCGGCAAATCCCTCGTGGAGAAGTCATGCCGCAGCACCGCGTCCAGCGTGTCGATGAACTCACGGCCGGGCACGGTGTAGCGTGCGCGGCGCATCGCATCCGGAGGCGCACCGGGCACGGGCCGACCCAGCGCGGCTCCCCTGGCGGACGGACGGTGCCGCAAGCCCGGTGCCCCCGCGCGGCCCAGCGCCAATGACACCCCCAGATGTCTGGCTCGCCGCGCGAGGAACGGCAGGTCGAAGCCGTGCAGGTTGTGGTTCTCGATGACGTCGGGGTCCCAGGCGCGCACGCGCTCCGCCAGGTGGTAGAGCAGGTCCGCCTCCGCCGAGTCGTCATCCCCCTGGGCTTCGAGTGTCTCCGTCGCGCCGTCCGGGCCTCGCAGCGCCACCAGGAAGACGCGGTGGTGCGCCGGGTCCAACCCGGTGGTCTCCAGGTCGAACTGCATGCGGCGCAGCGCATCGAAGGCGAGGTCGCGGAAATACGTGCGGCCCGACATCGTGAGGTACTGCTCCTCCGGAGGCAGCGCGAGCACCGTGTTCGCGCCCAGCTCCTTCAGGTGACTCACCGGCTGGCCCAGGCGACGTGACGCGCCTTCCAGCACCGCGCTGGTGAGCGCGCGGCCGTCATCTCCGCGGACCAGGTAGCGCAACGCCCCGGGCCCTTCGAGCTCCTGCCACGTCACCCGGTAGCGCGCGGGGCCATCCGACTCCGGACGCAGCCGAGGCCCCAGGTGCGCCAGGTCCTCCAGGGACGCGAGCAGCAGCCACGGACGGAAGCGCACGTCCTCGCGAAGCAGCTCCCCCGTCTTCGGGACGCGGCGCCAGACGAAGGCGCGGCCGTCGGGCTCCGCCCACACGGAGACGATGCCCGGCGTGGGGTCCCAGCCCCAGAGCCACTCGTCCTCCATGGAGTCCCTCCGGGCGGAAGTGCCGCGAACGCGCGCGATGCAAGCCGCTCGCGGCGTGGGATGCAAGGCACGTTGCTCCAGGGACATCACGTCAGCTTGAGGGAGGGGTGTGACAGTGGTATGTCAGGTTTCCTCTCCATGCAGCGCACCGAGCGTCTCTTCGCCCTCGCCGAATACCTCCGGGGCCGCCGTACCGGTGTCACGGCGGAAGTGCTCGCCGAGCGGTTCGGCGTCACGGTGCGAACCATCTACCGGGACCTGGATTCGCTGCGCGCCTCGTCGATGCCGGTGTCCGCCGAGCGCGGCCGTGGCGGTGGCTACGCGTTGGATCGCAGCTACAGCCTGCCGCCGGTAAACTTCACCGCGCGCGAGGCGGCGCTCATCGTCGCGCTGGGGCGCTTCGCCATCGACATGCGGCTGATGCCCTTCGCGGGCACGCTGGAGTCGGCGCTGGACAAGGTGCGCGCGGCGCTCTCCACCTCCGCCCAGCGCGAGCTGCTCACCCGGCTGAGGGAGTTGGCGTTCATCGGCGTGCCGTCACTGCCGAGCAAGAAGCCCGTCCGGGAAGCATTGGAGCGGGCGTGGTTCGAGCAGCAGCCGTTGCGCATCACCTACGTCGACAGCAACTTCCTGGAGACGGTCCGCGACGTGCGGGTGATGTCCGTCATCATGAACCGGCATGAGACACGCGTCGACGGGGAGGACCTCACCACCGGGGAGCGCCGCCACTTCCGCCTGGACCACATCACCCGCGCCGAGGTGCTGCGCGCCGCCGGACCGTGAAGGCGGCCCAGGAGCGCTGGCTGCGTTGACGTGAGGGGAAGTGGATACTGCGTCCTCCCGGGGGCGGAGGCGCCGTCCCGGAAGGTTGCCCTGGGCACCACTGACGACGTGGCAAGCCCAGGCGGCACGATACTGGGCTCAAATCTCCAGCGGCGGCTGGGGACCGGGGATGATGTCCGCGATATCGGGGTCGACCTCACCCGGCTGGCGCGGCCCGCGCTCGGACTTGACCTTCTTGCGCTCCTCGCGCTTCGCGTTCTTCTCCTGCTGGTGCTGCTTGCGCGCCTGCTCTTTCTGGCGCTTCGTGGATCTGCCTTGCATTGAGCCTCCCTCGCTGAAAACAAAAGCCCGGCCTCGCAGTGAGGAGACCGGGCTGATGGTGCTGAGCCTGAGCTCTCAGCCGACGACGCGGACGTTCTCGGCCTGGAGGCCCTTGGGGCCCTTCCGGGTCTCGAACTCCACCTTCTGGCCTTCGGCCAGGGTACGAAAGCCATCCGTCTGGATGGCGGTGTGGTGGCAGAACACGTCGGCCCCACCGTCGTCCTGGGCGATAAAGCCAAAGCCCTTCGCGTCGTTGAACCATTTCACGGTGCCAGTTGCCATGTTTCTTCTTCTTTCTGCGTGCGGCGCGAGACCGCAGCCCGTCCCATAGAGCGAGACAGGCAGCCTCTAGCCTGTCGAGGGGCCAATGTCGAATGTGGAAGGCCCCGAATCTCCACCGGCTGTTCGCCGCGTGAAGGAAACGTGGCGTAGAACCGAAGAATTCCAGCCCCTTGACTCGTGGCACCACGCCCCGAAAATCGTCTGACGCCCCTTCATCGCCGGACGTTCCTTCAATGTGGGGGCGCCCGAGGCCCCTGGGGAGCGCCCTGGAGGGCACATTCCTGGACACCACTGGCCCCCCGCCCTCCCGGAACGAGGAGCAGCCAGGCGCTGATTTCCTGGCCTGGCCCGCTAGGCGCCGGGGGGCGTGCGCGGAAGTTCCGTGCCAAACACCACCTGGAGCAGGTCCATGAGCCCGGGCCAGGCCTCGGCGGCCAGCCACAAGCCCTCGGACTGATGCTCGGCGGCCATGGCCAGGGAGGCCGAGTCGAACAGCCGGGCGGGCAGTACGCCTTCTTCGGGCAACGGCCCTTCCACTTGTAACACCTGACCATCCCAACGAATGCCGGGCGGCAGCAGCCGCTCCGCCAACACCCGCATCGCGGCCCGGCCCGCCCCCGCGCGAAGCACGCCCATCATCAGCGACGACGCCGTGCGGGACTCCTCCAGCTCCACCACTCCCGGCGTCTTCAACCACAGCCGGTAGCGCCCGGAGGCCAGCTCCACGCGCTCCAGCGCCGTCTCCACGCGCAGCTTCCAGCCGTGCACGGAGAAGCGGATGTCATAGACGTTCTCCCGCGAGGACCACTCCCGCAACTCGAAGTTCTTCAGCCGGGCCAGCAGCTGACTCACCACGGTCTCCACGCGCGCATGCGACAGGCGCACCCGCCTGCGGCTCACGTCCACCGCCATGTCGTTGGAGAGCGCATTCGGCAATCGCTTTGCCCACTCCCGCGCCCCTTCCAGCATCTTCGCCGCCAGCGACTGACCCGACATCCGTGTCCTCCCGTGACGCCGCCTCCCTGGGCCCGGGGGCCTCGTACCGGCGGCCCAGCGTCGTGCGCGCAGCATGCACCGGATTCGGAGGCCGCGCGCGTCCTGCTCGCAGGGCGGGCGGGCGGGCGTCTCCTGGCTGGCCCCGCGCCACCCCCAGGGACGTGGGCATCACCGCCGCCTGCCCTCCCTGGACACCCGACAGCAGGGGCGGGAAGACGAGCGTCGGCGTGCCACAGCCCTCGGCGGTGGGGAAGAAGGTCAGGTCCGTCCCCACGCCGCGCAGCGCGCGGAAGGTCTCCAGCACGGGGAGCTCCAGTTCCACCGGAGCGATGCGGCGCACACGACGGCCGTCGCGGACCTCCCAGCCGCCCGCCACCACCGTGACGGTGCCGGGACGCGGCATGGTGGTGAAGGTCTCCACGCGCGCGACGAGTTCCGTGTAGTGCGCGGGGAGCACGGCAATCTCCCCGGGCACGAGGGAGGGATTCACGGCTTCGGGCGTGGGGGGTGACAGGGTGGTGCGGAAGCCGCGCCCGTTGAGCGGCGCGCCGAGCCGCGATGCGGTGTCGGAGGCGTGAAGGAAGCCTCGCAGCACGCCCGCGTCGACCAGCGACAGCGTGTCCGTGGAGAGTCCTTCGTCATCCATGGATACGCGCCGCGTGCCCGTGGGGTGGTTCGGGTCGTCCACCACGCTCAGGACCGAGGGGAACACCTTGCGCCCCACGGCCCGGGCCAGCGCGGGCGTGGCGGCGGCCACGTCGCCCCGTAGCAACCAGATGAGCCCCGCCGCGAGAGGCGCGGCCACGGCCGGCCGCAGCACCAGGGGAGGTCGCGGTCCAGCGACTCCGCGGGGCCCGTGAGGGCATCTACGGCCTCCGCGAGTCGATGGCGCAGCGGAACGATGACCGTGTCGTCCGCCGCTGTTTCGGGAAACGCCACCGCGTCCACCACGGCGCCTCGCGGCGTCTCACAACGCACGAACAGTTCCTCGCGCCATTCCGTGCGAGCACGGCGCGCGCCATTGGCGCGCACCAGGGCGCGCCACGTGGACACCTGGGTGAGCAGCGCGGCCTGCACGACGCTGCCAGGGGGCACGGCGGTCTCGATGAAGTGTTTCATCCGGCGCGCCGCGCGCTCCGGCTGGAGCGGAGGAGGACTCGAGACACTCGGGGAATCGCTCTGAGCTGGCAGCGCGGGCAGCGGACTCGCACGTCCTGAAGTGGCCTGCCTCGCGGTGCGCTCCAGGAGCAACGGCAGCGCGCCTGCCTCACCCACCGGCGCGGTCAGCATGCCCTGCCGCGCGTCCCAGCTCACGCGCGCCATGGCATCCAGGGTCTCCCCCTGGTTGACGATGGAGCGCCCCGTCCCCGCGTCGTATTCGAACGACAGCCTGCGCTCCGCGGCGAGGAACAGCTCGGCCTGCGAGGGAGCGTGGTGCCGCGTGAAGGCCTCCAGCGCTTCGCCAGCGGACGTCAGCCATTCGCGAGGCTGAAGGCCCGCGCATGCCGCCACCCCACTGTCCTCCTCGGAACCGGAACCGCCCCGCATCCACTGCCTCCGCCGACACACACTGGGACTGCTCGCGAGGATACCGGTCTCCGTCCTCGCGTGGGGGCGCTCCGCGTTGTCGCGCGGAATCCGTATCGGAGGTTCAACCGTCCGTCCGTGCGTGCACGCAATCCAGGCGCGTGCATGGGTCCGCCTCGCCGTCTGGCGTATGCTCCTGAACCTGTGCCCGCCGTTTCACGGTGGGCGTCACCGACGCCACGGCCAGCCCGCGTGGTGCCCGGCCGGAGGACACTCGCTTGGATTGGTTCGTGGAGCGGCGCGAAGTCACCGAGGTCCTCCACCAGCGTTCCGGGCTCCGCGTCATCCCCCCCGTGCTCGACCAGGGCTGGTCCATGGGACAGGCCACCCCGGACAGCATGACCTGGCAATGGGCCCAGGTGGCCAGCGCCCGATGGAAGCGCGGCCTCATGCCGGAGGCGCTGGCACACCAGGCCCGCCCCTGCTCGACGCCGAGCCCCGGCTCGCGAGCGACACGGAGGCCATGGTGTCGCTCGTCCGCCAACTGGAGGCGACAGCGCGGGCCGCGGGCGCCCAGCACCTGGACGTGCTGCTGCGCGAAGTGGAGCGGCGCACGCTGTCCGCCAGCGACGCGCACCAGAGAGAAGACCACCAGCGCCATGCCCTGCTCGAAGTAAAGGCCTTCCACGACACCGGCGCGGGAATGGCGGAGCTGTGGCGCTGCGCCGCCTGGCCGGACGTCACCGGGGCACGCACCGCGCTGCCCGCGTTGGAAGCGCTCGTGGAGAACATGGCGCGGGAGCTGCGGGACACGACGCCCATGGTGCCCTGCCCCCGCGACGTGCTGCCCATCGTCTTTCCACCGGGCGCCGCCTCCGGCTGCTTCTTCCACGAGGTGTGCGGGCATCCCCTGGAGGGAGACGTCGTCGCGCGCGGCGGCTCATACCGGCGCGGCGGCTGGGGCAGCAGGTGGCCGGCGCGCACCTCAGCGTCTCGGACGACCCGACGGACGGCCACGGCGCGCTCGGCTTCGCCTGGGACGATGAAGGCCACGCCGCGCTCCCGGTGACACTCATCCGCGAGGGCCGGGTGGACGCGCCCCTGCTGGATGCACGCAGCGCCGCCGCGCTGGGCCGCCTGCCCAACGGACACGGACGGCGCGTCAGCTACCGGCACCCGCCCCTGCCTCGCATGGCCCACACGCGCGTGGACGCGCACCAGGGCCACCTGGAGGCGCTGATGGCGGACATTCCGCACGGGCTGCTGGTGCAGCACCTCACGCCCCGGCAGATGGACCTGCTGTCGGGCGACTTCAGCTTCTACATCGTGGAGGCGCGGGAGATTCGAAACGGACGGCCTGGGCGCCGCGTGGGCCCCGGCATCCTCCGAGGCAACGGGCTGGAGGCGCTGGCCGCCATCGACGCGGTGGGCGCGGACACGAAGAACCTCTTCGCCACGCGCGGTTGCCGGAAGCTGGACCACGGCCCGCTTCCGGTGTCTTTCGGGCAGCCCACGGTGCGCTTCCGCGGGCTCGCGGTGGAGCCCTCGCGGTGAGCGCCGTGGGCGCCTGGGTGCGTCACCCCTCCGGGTAGCAGAGGAAGCCGAAGTCCGGCGGCGGCGCGGGCTCCTCGTAGGGGTTCTCCTCCACGGGCTGCGAGGCCTCCATGGCGAACAGGCGCGTGAAGGACACGCCCGGCGGCAGGCCCTCGACGAAGAAGGGAGGCACCTCCCAGGGCCGGCCCTCTTCCTCGTCCTCCAGGGTGTCCACGAAGCTCACCGTCAGCGCGCTCGGGGCGCCCGGCTGCACCACCAGGGCGTAGTAGCCCAGGCTGCTCATGCCGTCGGGAACCGCGAAGTAGCCCATCTCCGTCTGGCCCGGGAACGAGCCCGGCGGCGCCCAGTCGATGGCGTACAGCGTGCCCGCCGTCGTCTCCGCCGCGATGTCACCGCTGGGGAACAGGAACGCGTCCAGCACCGGGCTGGGCGAGTAGACCCACAGCAGCGCCACCGAGCGGCCCGACGAGGCATCCGCCGGCTGGCCGGGGAGACGGACGTCCCCGTCTCCTCGGAAATGACCTGCGCCAGCGCGCCGAGCGCGCCCGCCTCGCCCACGATGGCCGGCGACTGGATGAGGCACTGCGTCCCGGTGGCCGCGATGGGCCGCAGGCTGGTGGTGGCGTAGTACGGCACCGCGGGGATGGGCGCGTGGCCCTCCTCCTCCGGGAACATGTCGGCGGCTCCCACGGAGAGCCCGGGCGCGGGCTCGGCGCGCATGAGGTACGGCACCGTCGGGTCGGAGGGAATGCCTTCCGTCTGGAAGTTGCCCCAGGGCGGCATCGCGGGGCCGCTGGTGTCGACCACCTCGCCGGTGGGCCCCACCATGCTGACCTGCGCGCCCCACACGGACGCGCGCATCACCGTGGGCATGCCATACAGCAGCGCCGGCAGCGGCGGCCCGGCATCCGGGTCCTCCGGGTCGGGCGGCCACATGACGAAGGTATAGAACATCGCCTCCGGATCGAAGACGACGCCGGAGACGGGCACCCGCCGGGCGGGCAGGTCGGTGTAGGGCGCCTCGGCGTCCAGCTTGGGCGGAGGCGGTGCGCTGCTATCAGCGCACGCGCTCAGCACGGCGGCGGACAGGGTCGAGGCAATGAGAGAGCGAACCTTCATGGCGTTCCTCTGAGGGCTCAGCGGGGCGGGAGGATGTGCTCGGCCGGCGGCGTGGTGACGTGGCACGACTCGGCGCAGTTGCCGTAGCCGTTGGGCGTGTTCTGCATGGGCTCGAAGCGAAGGTCGAAGTACTCCGTGCCGTGCGACGCCACGTGGCAGCCATTGCAGCTCATCAGGCTGGGCCACAGCGTGCTCTCCCGCGTCAGGTGACACATGGTGCAGTCACCCTTGTTCTGGTTGTACTTGCGCGAGCTGTTGTGGATGCGGTGGATGACGTCCGGCAGGTAGCCGTAGCCCTCCTCGATGTGGCACGTCTTGCACGCCTCCACGTGGTCCACGGACATGCCGTGGTGCACGTTGGAGAGCGAGTTCACCCCGTTGTGGCACACTTGGCAGTTGCCGACGCGGCCCGGGTACGTGGTGGGCTGGGCCTGGCCCACCTGGAAGAAGAAGGGGTCCAGCCGGTTGAGGCGCTCGCCCATGAAGGTGCGGTGCCCCTTGAGGAGGATGGCGTAAGTGCCCGCCTTCGCGTTCGGCGGCAGCGTCACGGTGTAGTGCGTGGGCGGCTGGGCATCACCGCCGCCCGCGAGCTGGTTGGAGCCGGGCGGCAGGTAGAAGTGCGGCTCGCTGAAGAGCGGGAAGGA
The DNA here is from genome assembly GCF_032612255.1 of Myxococcus sp. MxC21-1. NCBI lineage: Bacteria > Pseudomonadati > Myxococcota > Myxococcia > Myxococcales > Myxococcaceae > Myxococcus > Myxococcus sp. MxC21-1. Next base: position 1,894,005 of record NZ_CP123278.1, on the reverse strand, counting down.
GAAGTACGGCAGCGTGTAGGAGCCGCGCGACACCTGCAGGTCCTGCAACGGGCCCACCACCTTGAAGCCGGACTCCGAGGAGCTGGCCTCGCGGTAGGTCAGCAGCATCTCCTCGTTGAAGTACGCGAGGCCGTTGGAGGACTCGCTCATGTACTGGTTGTAGCTGGGCATCCGGTTGCGCGGATGCAGGCCGTTGCCGTCCCCGTCGCGCAGCGACACCATGAAGTCCACCGAGTCACCGGGCATGAAGTAGCTGCCGTTGGCCGGGCGGTTGACGCGCACCGCCTGCGTCAGGCCGAAGCCACAAGGCACCTGTTCGTCGGTGGCCAGCCCGCTCTCATCCAGCCGGTAGCAGGTGGCCGGACGCTCCGCCTCGGGGGTGAAGACGATGGGGAAGAGGAAGGGCTTGAGGGGCAGCAGGCTCCAGGTGACGCGGATGAGTCCCTCGCCGGAGAGCTGCGGCATGGTCAGCGTCTTGAACGGGTTGGTGGCGCCGGAGAAGGACGCCTTCACCATCGTCTTGTAGGTGGGCTCGGTGCCGTCCGGCAGCAGGCTCACCTCCGGGTCTCCCGGGAAGCGAGGCCGCGCCAGGTCCGCCACCAGCCAGCTGGCGCGCGTGCGGCCCGTGGTGGCGCTCTCACCCATGAAGTCACGGCGGCTGTAGGTGATGGAGGTGCGCACGGCGCCGTCCGCGTCGAGCACCTCGATGAGGAAGGTATCGTCCAGCGAGCGCATCCACGCGGCGTTCTCGTAGTACGTCTCGCGCTGGAAGGTGGAGTCGAAGTCGTTCGTCCACTCGTCCCGGCCGACCGTCACGCCCGACCAGTCCAGGTCCTTGAAGCGCGACTCCTTGCGCATCCAGAAGGACGGGGCGTGCTGGTTCTTGAAGTCGGTGTGGACGTCGGTGACGGCGTCCACCGCGGTGAACTCGCGGATGAAGTAGCTGACGCCCGGCGTCACCTCGAACCGCGCCGAGGGCGGCACCTGCTGGCCCATCCTGTTCATGGCCTCGCAGGTGGCCGGATAGTCCGGCAGGTCCAGCGAGCCGGCCGACACCGGCTCACCGGTGGGCAGGATGGCGCAGCCATTGAAGTACAGCAGGGACAGGGAGATGGCGCCGGAGGCCGAGCTCGAATACGGGTCGAACGCCCTCGCGCCGCGGCCACGGGTCCCTTCGGCGTCGCCGATGTTGAAGACGTCGCAGCCGGCGGAGCACGCCAGCACGGACAGGAGCAGTCGCTTGAAAAGAGATTTCATGGGGGCACGCGTCACGCGCGACCATGGGGGAAGGGCGCGCAACGATGGGCTTTCAGGGGACGCGCTGGGAGTCTACCGGACGCTCCCAGGTGGCGCCAGAATGGGTCATTTGCCAGACGCGGTCGGCGCGGCGGGGGCCACGGCGGGCACCGTGCGCAGGTAACGGTAGAGGGCCTTGAGGTCCGCCTCCGCCAGTCCGGCGAAGAAGCCCCAGGGCATGGTGAGCTTGTTCACCGGCCCGCCCGCGCGGGCGCGGGTGCCAGTCCTTGAAGGCGGTGAAGCGGGCGACGAAGGCCGCTTCGTCCACGGCGCCCAGTCCGCGTGCATGCGGCGTGAGATTGGAAACGACTTCCGGGCCGTGCGGCGTGGGCAGCGGACGTCCTCCCACGAAGGGCGTGCCCGCCTCGTCCATGCCCGCGTGACACGCGGCGCACTGCGCCATGGTGGCCGGTAGCGACCGCGAGAGACGTCATCCGCGGCGGGCTCCGGCACGGCCGTCTTCATGGGCGCGGCCATGTCCTTGTACTGCGCGTACACCTCGTCCGGGATGACCGAGCGGGCCGAAGCGCGCGGGGCGGCCGGGGCCTGACGCAGCCAGGCAATCACGGCCTGGGCGTCCGCGTCCGACAACTCGCGGTAGAGGAGGAACGGCATGAGCGGGAAGAGCGTCTTCCCGTCGCGCCCGGTGCCATCGCGCAGCGCGCGCATCAGCTCCTCATCCGTCCAGCGGCCGATGCCGTGCTCGGGATCGGAGGTGATGTTGGGCGCGCAGACGCGACCGGGCAGCTCCCAGGCCGGGTCGTCCCAGCAGGCGCCGGAGAGCGAGGGCCCGGAGGCGGGGCCTCCATACCGAGCCCAGTCGCGCGGCGTGTGGCAGGAGCCACAGGCGAGCACGTTCTCCACGAGGTAGCGGCCCCGCTCCAGCTTCGCCGCGTCCGCGGACGCTGTGACGGGCGGGACGGCGGGAGCACGAGGTGCTGGCGCTGATGCGGCCGGAGCCTTCGCGGGTGGCGGCGGCGATTCGTTGCGCTGACAGGCGCTCAGCGCCAGCAGCAGGAACAGGAGATGGGAGCGCATGGGGGTGTGGGTCCTCATTCCGGGGCGGGTCCGTCCACGGGCTTGCCCAGCCGCAGGGCGATGACGCCCCGGCGGTATTCGATGGGCAGGCGGTCCGCGGGCGTGTGGACCTCACTGGCGAAGTCCAGGGGCTGGGCCCGGGGACGCACGCCCTCCAGCGTGCGCCGGTCCTGCTCCAGGATGGCCAGCTCACTCTTCACGAACATGTCCGGGAAGTGGTTGCGCAGCCGGGGGTGGTACGAGGCGAAGTAGAAGCACCGCATCTTCTCCTCGGAGAGCGGAGAGGCGATGGCGTAGACGGTGTGGACGTAGAAGAGCGTGGGCTTGAAGGCCAGCCTCGCGGCGAAGGGCAGCGTCACGTCGTAGGTGAGCGTGGTGCGATCCACCCGGGGCGGCAGGCCATCCGTCGCCGGAGCCAGCGCCGGGTAGACGATGCGCGCGCCGACGCCGGTGGCGCGCCGCTCCACTTCATAGGGAGGTACTTCCGGCTGCTCCGGGTTGCCGAAGGTGCCCTCGTGCACGAAGGACAGGTGCGCCACGTCCAGGACGACCTCAATCATCCGGCCCGCGGCGACGTCCCACTCCAGCACCGGCAGGGGCACGGTGGCCAGGGCACCGTCCTCCAGCTCCGGCCACTCCGGCAGCGGCGCGGCGGGCTCCGGGGACAGGCAGACCCAGACGAGGCCGTACCGCTCCGTGGCCTGGAAGGCGGGGACGCGTGCCCGGGCGGGAATGGGCGCGGCGGGCTGTGACGGCACCCGCACACAGCGTCCGTCCGTGCCGTAGGTCCAGCCATGGAAGCCGCAGCGCAGCCCTCCGGGGTGACGACGCCCAGGCTGAGGTCGGCGCCCCGGTGCGCACACCGCCGGTGCGTCACGGCCACGCCCGAGCCCGTCCGCCACAGCACCAGCTCCGTCCCCAGCAACTGCACGGCGAGCGGAACGGCCGTCAGCGCGCTGGAGAAGGCGACCGGGTGCCAGTACGGAGAGAAGGCGTCAACGTAGGAACGCACGACCCTTAAGCCAGCGCGAGCGGAGCAATCTTGCTCTCGATCTCCTCGAGCAGGAAGTCGATCTCCTCGATCTCATCCAGCTTCTCGGGCGCGGTGGAGACCTCGTTGTGCGCCGCCTCGGAAGTGGCGGGCTCGGAGTGGGCGGGCGCTGCGGACAGGGTCTCTTCCGAAGCCATGAGGCCTCCTGGGTCGGGGGGTGGGGGCGCGATTGTGTCCGGCTGTCTGGGGGGCCTGTCAATCCGGAGTCCCCTTTCTTAAGAAATTTTCGACACATGTATCGCTGATTGAGACTCGTATACGCTCAGGGGCCCCTGTGATGATGCCCCCCCTGCCCGTTCGAGCCCTGGCCGCGGCCATCCTGCTCTGGAGTCTTGCCGCGTCCGCCGAACCCTGGAACGGCACGGAGCCGGGCACGACGACGCTCCAGCAGGTCCTGCTCTCCTTTGGCCCGCCCACCCGGCAGGTCCACGAGGACGGCGCGGTGGTGCTGACGTACCAGCGCAAGGCCGCGCCGGGAGGCACCCGGAGCACGCGCTTCCACTTCGACGCCCGGCAGGGCGTGCTGCGCCGCATCGAGGTGGTGCCCACGAAGCCGCCGACGCTGGCGGGGCTCGTCGCGCTGTACGGCCCCGCGTGTGGCGCGGCGAAGGCCTCGGAGGCAGGCCCGGACTGTCACGAGGAAGAAGCCGCGCCCGCGCGCCAGCGCTGGTGGCACTACCGCGCGCGCGGGCTGAGCGTGCTCCTCGACAAGCAGCGGCGCGTGAAGTCGATGCGCTACACCGAGCCCCTGGCCTCCGAGAGCCCGGCCCCGGCACGAGGCGCCATGGCTTCGGCCGGGAGTGAAGGCGCCACCGTGCCGGCCGCGGCGGCGGCGCTGGATGTCCCGAGGGCGGCGCCCGCCACGGGGACGCTGCCGCCCGACACGGACTCCGCCTCCGGGCTCGCCACCGCCGCCGTGGACCCGAGCGGGGCCGGTGCGCCCGACGGTTTCGAGGACCTGCTGGACGCTCCCGCTCCCGCGCCTCGGCCGGCCGGTCCATCGGGCGCCATCGTGGAGGGCTGGCAGGGCCCGGAAGGCGAGGCCGCGGACCCCTGGCATGAGACGGCGCAGGAGCGTCAGCAGGACGTGCTCGCGGTGGGCGGCATCTACTTCCAGCGCGCGGAGGTGACGGGGCTGCGCTCCCAGGGGAAGACGTCGTACCAGCCCGTCCTGCCCGCGCTCGCGGACATCTACCTGGACGCGACGCCGTCGAAGCACGTGCGCGGCTTCATGATGGGCCGGTTGGCGTATGACCCGCTGTCCACGGAGGCGAACGGACCCGCCGCCGTGCTGGGCCAGATGTGGCTGAAGTTCGACGTCGCCCAGCGGCTGTTCGTCACCGCCGGGCGCCAGGAGATTCGCTGGGGCAGCTCGCAAATCTGGAACCCGACCGACTTCCTGCAGGCGCCCAACCCGGATCCGCTCAACATCTTCGACCTGCGCACGGGCGTCGACATGGTCCGCCTCACGGTGCCGTGGGAGGCCATGGCCGCCAACCTGTCGCTCCTGGGCACGGCCAACGTGGAGGACGTCAGCGAGGACCTCCGGCGGGTGCGCTACGGCGGTGGCGTGCGCGCGGAGATGGCGGTGGGCACGGGCGAAATCGCCGCGACGGCGGTGTTCGACCAGTCGCGCCGGCCCCGGTACGGCCTGGACGCGACGATGGCGCTGGGCCTGCTGGACTTCAACGCCGAGGTGGCCTGGGTGGGCGACGGCAACACGCGGCTCTGGGCCCGTGATGGCGACAGCTTCGTGGAGCGCACGCTGGAGGGACGCAAGTTGCTGGTCAGCGCGGGCGTTTCGGCCACGTTCAACTTCGCCGAGCTCTACCGCGCCGTCATCCGGGTGGAGGGCTTCCACAACCCGCTGGGCTACGACGACCGCGCCTTCCTGCCCTGGCTGAGTTCGCAGGGGGACTTCCGGCCGCTCTTCCATGGCCGCTACTACGCCATGGGGCAGGTCAACATCGGCCGGCGTGGCGTGTCCCAGCTGTCGCTCATCTTCACCACCATCGCCAACGTGCAGGATGCGTCGTACCTGTCACGGCTGGCCTTCAACTCCTCGCCCTTCGACATCCGGGACATCTTCGTCCAGACCTTCGTCGAGGTGCCCTACGGCGAGCGTGGCAGCGAGTTCCGCTTCGAGAGCATCCCCGCGGACCCCACCGTTTCCGGTTCGGGGCTGGGCGTCTTCCGCGCGGGCGTGAGCCTCTACGTTCGCATCTAGCCCACCGGGCCTTCCGGAATCCGACTTCATGACCTCGCGATCCGACTCCGACTCCCTCGCCGCCGCGAAGCGCGAGCAATTGCGCAAGTTGCTGGAGCAGCGCAAGAACCCCGGCACGGGGAGCGCCGCGCCCTCCTCGCCACAGCGGAACGTGGTGGGCCCCTCGCGCCGCCCGGCGGGGACGGCCGACGTGCTGTCGCCCGCGCAGGAGCGCATGTGGTTCCTGCACCAGCTCCGCCCGGACACCGCGACCTACGTGGTGCCGTGGGCCGCGATGCTGGAGTCCCCCGTGGACGCGGGCGCGCTCGACGCGGCGCTGCGAGCCCTGCTGTCGCGCCATCCCCTGCTCCGAGCCCGCTTCCCCGCCGAGGGCGGCCGTCCCCAGGTGCGCTACCTGGACCTGCCCGAGCGCGTCCTCGACGTGGAGGATGCGACGGGCGCGAGCGAGGCCCTGCTGTCGCGCAGGCTGCGCGAAGAAGCCTCCCGGCCATTCGACCTGGAGCAGGGGCCGCTGTACCGCTTCCGGCTGCTGAAGCTCTCCAGCCAGCGGCAGGTGCTGGTCCTGGTGTTCCACCACCTGGTCACCGACGGCGCGTCCATCAACGTGTTGATGCGCGAGCTGGGTGTGCTCCATGCCGCGCACGCCCGGGGTGAAGTCCCCGCGCTGGCGGCGCTCCCGCTGGAGTACGCGGATGCCGCCGCCTGGCAGCACACGCCCGACGCCGCCGCGAATGAACCAGAGCTGATGGCCTTCTGGAAGCGGCAGCTCGAAGGCGCCGTGCAGGGGCTGGAGCTGCCCACCGACAAGCCTCGGCCCGTGCGGCGGTCGGACCGGGGGCGCTGACGGAGCGCATCGCCCTCCCCGCCTCGCTCACGGGCGCGCTGCGCGCCTTCAGCCGGGAACGGCAGGTGTCGCCGTTCATGACGCTGTACGCGGCCTTCGCGGCGCTGCTGTACCGGTACTCGCGGCAGGACGACTTCTGCGTTGGCACGCCGGTCTCCGGGCGCACGCACCCGTCCCTGGAGGGGCTGGTCGGCCTGTTCGTCAACACGGTGGTGCTGCGCACGCGCGTCACCGCGGCGGGTGCCTTCACCGCGCTGCTCGACCAGGTTCGCGCCACCACGCTGGATGCGCTGGGCCACCAAGCCCTCCCCTTCGAGCGGTTGGTGCAGGCCCTGGGCGTGGAGCGGAGCCTCAGCCACTCCCCGCTGTTCCAGGTGATGTTCGACCTGTACCGCGTGGAGCATTCCCTGGCGGGCGCCTTCCCGGAGGCCCGCGACCTCCCCATGGACACGGGCGCGTGCGAGTTCGACCTGCACGTCACGCTCTTCGAGAGCGCATCCGGCTTCGAGCTGTTCGCCCGCTACAGCACCGACCTCTTCGAGGCCGCCACGGTGCGGCGGATGCTGGGGCACTATCTCCACCTCCTCACGCATGCGCTGCGCGCGCCGGACACGCGCGTGGATGCGCTGTCGTTGCTGCCTGATGCGGAGCGCGCCCGCGTGCTGGCGGACTCGAACCCGCCGCGCCGGCCCTTCCCGCTGGAAGCCGCCTTCCCCGAGCACTTCTCCGCCCAGGCCGCGCGCACGCCGAACCAGGTGGCCCTGGCGTCCTCCAGCGCTCGGTGGACCTATGCGGAGCTGGAAGCCCACACCAACCGCGCCGCGCGACGGCTGGTGTCCCAGGGAGTCGGCCTGGAGTCCGTGGTGGCCGTGCTCGGGCGCCGCAGCGAAGCCACCGTGCGCGCGCTGCTGTCGATTCACAAGGCGGGCGGCGCGTACCTTCCGCTGGACGCGCAGCTCCCCGCGGCGCGGCTGGCCCGACTCCTGGAGGAGAGCCGCGCGCCGTTCGTGCTTCCGCTGGGCACGGACGAGGCCCTGCTGTCGGAGGTGCTCGCGGGCGTGCCCGAAGCCCGGCGGCCTCGGGTGCTGTCGCTGGAGGGACTCGAGTCGCAGAGCGCGGAGCGGCTGTCGCCGCGTGCCACGCCGGACTCGCTGGCCTACGTCCTCTTCACCTCCGGCTCCACCGGCACGCCCAAGGGCGTCATGGTGGACCACCGCGGCATGCTCAACCACCTGTTGGGCATGCGCGAGGCGCTGGGCCTGGACGGGTTTGACGTCGTGGCCCAGATTGCCGCGCTCAGCTTCGACATCTCCATCTGGCAGATGTTGGGCGCGCTGCCCGGTGGCGGCACCACGTACCTCATCGAAGACGACGTGATGAGGGATCCGCCCCGGCTCGCCGACGCGCTGGAGCAGGGCCGCGCCACCGTCATGGAGATGGTGCCCTCCGTCCTCCAGGCCATCCTGGAGGGCGCTCGTCCGGAGCAGGACTTCCCGGACATGCGATGGGTGGTGCTCGGCGGCGAGCCCGTGCCGCCCGCGCTGTGCCGGACCTGGCTGGAGCGCTGCCCGGGCTGCCGGATGGCGGACGCCTACGGCCCGACGGAGAGCTCGGACGTCGCCAGCCTCCACTTCATCAACGAGGCCCCTGAAGGCAGCTTCACCCCCATCGGCACGCCCAAGGCCAACATGGAGGTGTACGTCCTGGACGACGCCCTCCAGCCTGTTCCGGTCGGCGTCGTGGGCGAGCTGTACCTGGGCGGCCTGGGCGTGGCCCGTGGGTACGTGGGACGCGCGGACCTCACCGCCGAGCGCTTCGTTCCGCACCCTTTCAGCGCCACGCCGGGCGCGCGACTCTACCGGACGGGAGACCTGGGGCGCTGGTTGCCGGACGGCGTGCTCCAGTTCGTCTCTCGCGCCGACCTCCAGGTGAAGGTGCGCGGCATGCGCATCGAGCTGGGCGAAGTCGAAGCCGCCCTCGCCTCGCTCCCCGGCGTTCGCTCCGCCGCCGTCACCGTCCAGCGACGCGGGCCCTCCGACTCATGGCTCGTCGCCTGGGTCGTCCCCGCTTCTCCCGACGCCGACGTCCACTCCCTTCAGGCCGCCCTCGCTCGTCTCCTCCCGGCCTTCATGCTTCCCTCTCGCTGGGTCCTTCGGGCCCAGCTTCCTCTCACCTCCACCGGCAAGCTCGACCGCAAGGCCCTCGCCGCGCTTCCTCTCGACGAGGCCCCTTCCCTCTCCGAAGGCGGGCCTCCTCGCGGGCCCCTGGAGGAGCTGCTTGCTCAGCTCTTCTGCCAGGTCCTCGGCCTCGAGCGCATCGAGCGGGAGGCCAGCTTCTTCCACCTCGGTGGCCATTCGCTCTCCGCCACCCGGCTGGTGGCTCGCGTCCGCCACTCCCTGGGCGTCCAGCTTCCCCTCTCCGCCCTCTTCACCTCCCCTTCCGTCGCGGGCCTCGCGCTGGAAGTCGCTTCGCTTCAGCGCTCCTCGTCCTCGCTTCCGCCTCCGGCGCCTTCTGACTCGGCGCCTTCGCTCTCCCAGGCTCAGGAGCGGCTCTGGTTCATCCATCAGCTCCAGCCGGGCTCGGGCGCCTACCACATCCCCCAGGCCGTCGAGCTTCGCGGCACGGTGAGCGCCGACGCGCTGGATGCGGCGGTGCGGTGGCTGCTGGAGCGCCATCCCGTGCTGCGCACCACCGTGGTGTCACAGCAGGGACAGGCGCGCGTCGAGGTGTCCTCTATTCCCGCGCGTGTGCTTCAAGTCGAAGCCCTGCGCGCGGCCCCCGAGGCACTGGAGCTTCGGCTTCAGCAGGAATCATGGCGGCCCTTCTCGCTGGAGCAGGGACCGCTGTACCGCTTTCTGCTGCTCGACGTAGGGGAGGACCGGCACGTGCTGCTGGCCGTGTTCCATCACCTGGTGGTGGACGGCCTCTCGCTGGACATCCTGCTGCGCGAGCTGGGTGAAGCGTATGCCGCCTTCCAGCAGGGTCATGCGCCCACGCTGGCCCCGGTGGCGCTGCACTACGCGGACGTGGCCAACTGGCAGCGCTCCGAGCCTGTCCATGCGCGCGACACGGCCCAGCTCGACTACTGGAAGCAGCGGCTCTCCGGCACGCCGGAGCTGCTCCAACTGCCCACCGACAAGCCGCGCCCCGCCGTCCTCACACACCAGGGTGCCTCCACGGGGACCCAGGCACTGCCTGCCGCGCTGACGGACACTGTGCAGCGCGCTTGCCGTGAACACGAAGCCACGCCGTTCATGGTGCTGTACGCCGCGTTCGCCGCGCTGCTGTACCGCTACTCCCAACAGGACGATTTCTGCGTCGGCACGCCCGTCTCCGGCCGCACCCACCCTTCGCTCGAAGGTGTCGTCGGTCTGCTCGCCAACACCGTGCCTCTGCGCACGCAGGTGGATGCATCCACCTCCTTCGCCTCGCTCCTTGCCCAGGTCCGCTCCACCACGCTGGATGCGCTCTCGCATCAGGACGTGCCCTTCGAGCAACTGGTCCATGCGCTCGGCGTGGAGCGCAGCCTCAGTCATGCGCCCCTGTACCAGGTGATGTTCGACCTGCACCGGGTGCAGGGTTCACTCGAGGATGCATTCGCGGAGCTGGATGCGCGCCCAGTCGCCGTTGACATTCGCGCCAGCCCGTTCGACCTCGCGTTGAGTGTCATCGAGCAGGCAGGGAGCTTCGAGCTCTTCCTCCGCTACAGCGGCGAGCTGTTCGAGCCGGAGACCGCTCGACGGATGATGGAGCACTATCAGCGTCTGCTCACCCAGGCGCTGGCCGAACCGAACCTGCCGCTGTCGCGGCTGTCCTTGCTGTCGTCCGACGAGCAGGCGCTGGTGCTTCGCCACGCCCGTCCCGCGCCGCTGGCTTTCGACCTGGACACCTGCCTGCCTGAGCGCATCAGCGCCCATGCGCGCAACACACCCGAACGGCTGGCGCTTGCCTCCGCCGACGCACAGTGGACCTACGCGCAACTGGAGGCCCTGAGTCTTCGCGCCGCGCGCACGCTTCGCGCCCAGGGCGTTGGGCACGAGTCCGTGGTGGCCCTCCTCGGCCGCCGATCCGAGGCCACCGTTCGCGCGCTGCTGTCGCTGCACAAAGCCGGTGCCGCCTACCTCCCGCTGGACGCTCAACTGCCCGCGGCGCGCCTCGCACGGCTGCTGCTGGAGAGCCGCGCGCCCTTCGTCCTTCCCTTGGGCCCTGTCGAGGCGCTGCTCACCGAGGTGCTCGCGGAGATACCGCCCGAGCATCGGCCGCGCGTGCTGTCGATCCAGAACCTGGAGGCCGAATCTGACGCGCCGCTGCCTTCCTTCGCGACGCCGGACTCGCTGGCCTACGTCCTCTTCACCTCCGGCTCCACTGGCACACCCAAGGGCGTCATGGTGGACCACCGCGGCATGCTCAACCACCTGCTGGGCATGCAGCACTCGCTGCAACTTGGCGCGTCCGACGTGCTCGCGCAGACGGCGCCTCTCTCCTTTGACATCTCCATCTGGCAGATGCTGGGAGCGCTGGCCGCCGGAGGGACGACCTCCGTCGTGGATGACGACGTGGTGCGTGAGCCCGCCCGGCTCATCGCGGCCTTGCAGCAAGCGGGTGCCACCACCGTGGAGCTGGTGCCCTCGCTGCTCCAGGCCCTGCTCGAGGAGCCCGGAGAGGCGCCGCTGCCCGCCCTTCGCCAGATGCTCACCATTGGCGAGGCCCTGCCGCCTTCGACCTGCCGTGCGTGGTTCGAACGCCACCCCGGCCTGCCACTGGTCAACGCCTACGGCCCCGCCGAGTGCGCGGACACCGCCACCCTCTGGCGCATGCACGCTCCGCCCGCGAGCGCCAGCACGCCCATCGGCACGCCCAAGGCCAACATGGAGGTGTACGTCCTGGACGACGCGCTCCAGCCGCTGCCTCCGGGTGTCCCGGGTGAGCTCTACATCGGCGGCACGGGCGTCGGTCGTGGCTACGTGGGACGCGCGGACCTCACCGCCGAGCGCTTCATCCCGCATCCCTTCAGCACCACGCCGGGCTCGCGCCTCTACCGGACGGGAGACCGGGGCCGCTGGAATGCCGACGGAACCCTGGGCTTCCTGGGCCGCGTCGACTTCCAGGTGAAGGTGCGCGGCATGCGCATCGAGCTGGGCGAAGTCGAAGCCGCCCTCGCCTCGCTCCCCGGCGTTCGCTCCGCCGCCGTCACCGTCCAGCGACGCGGGCCCTCCGACTCATGGCTCGTCGCCTGGGTCGTCCCCGCTTCTCCCGACGCCGACGTCCACTCCCTTCAGGCCGCCCTCGCTCGTCTCCTCCCGGCCTTCATGCTTCCCTCTCGCTGGGTCCTTCGGGCCCAGCTTCCTCTCACCTCCACCGGCAAGCTCGACCGCAAGGCCCTCGCCGCGCTTCCTCTCGACGAGGCCCCTTCCCTCTCCGAAGGCGGGCCTCCTCGCGGGCCCCTGGAGGAGCTGCTTGCTCAGCTCTTCTGCCAGGTCCTCGGCCTCGAGCGCATCGAGCGGGAGGCCAGCTTCTTCCACCTCGGTGGCCATTCGCTCTCCGCCACCCGGCTGGTGGCTCGCGTCCGCCACTCCCTGGGCGTCCAGCTTCCCCTCTCCGCCCTCTTCACCTCCCCTTCCGTCGCGGGCCTCGCGCTGGAAGTCGCTTCGCTTCAGCGCTCCTCGTCCTCGCTTCCGCCTCCGGCGCCTTCTGACTCGGCGCCTTCGCTCTCCCAGGCTCAGGAGCGGCTCTGGTTCATCCATCAGCTCCAGCCGGACTCCGGTGCTCATGTCGTCGGACAGGCCGCGGAGTGGACGGGCTCGGTGGACGTGGCCGCGCTGGATGCGGCGGCGCGGTGGTTGCTGGAGCGCCATCCGGTGCTGCGCACCACCGTGTCCTCACGACAGGGTCAGCCGCAGGCGAACGTGTCCCCGGTCCCCGCCAGCGTGCTTCAGGTGGAGCCCCTGGCGCCGGGGGCGGACGCCCAGGCCCGTCAGGCTCGGCGCCTGACGGAAGAAGGCAATCGGCCGTTCGATGTGGAGCACGGTCCGCTGTATCGATTCCTGCTGCTCGAAGCCGAGCAAGCGCGGCATGTGCTGGTCGTCGTGTTCCACCACCTGGTGAGCGACGCGCTGTCCGCGGGCCTGCTCATGCGCGAACTGGGCGAGGCGTACGCCGCCTTCCAGCAGGGCCATGCGCCCACGCTCGCCCCGGTGGCGCTGCACTACGCGGACGTGGCCAGTTGGCAGCGCTCCGAGCCTGTCCGCGCTCGCGACACGGCTCAGCTCGACTACTGGAAGCAGCGGCTCGCCGATGCGCCGGAGCTGCTTCAGCTCCCCACCGACAAGCCGCGCCCCGCCGTCCTCACGCACCGGGGCGACAACACCGGCTACCACCCGCTGCCGCCGTCTCTCTCCGAGAGCCTGCGAGCGCTGTGCCGGCAACAGCAGGTCACGCCGTTCATGGTGCTGTACGCCGCGTTCGCCGCGCTGCTGTACCGCTACTCCCAGCAGGACGATTTCTGCGTCGGCACGCCCGTCTCCGGCCGCACCCACCCTTCACTCGAAGGCGTCGTGGGACTGCTCGCCAACACCGTGCCTCTGCGCACGCAGGTGGATGCGTCCACCTCCTTCGCCTCGCTCCTTGCCCAGGTCCGCGCTACCACGCTGGACGCGCTCTCGCATCAGGACGTGCCCTTCGAGCAACTGGTGCGCGCCGTGGGCGTGGAGCGCAGCCCGGGGCACGCGCCGCTCGTGCAGGTGATGTTCGACCTGCATCGCACCGAGCTGTCCGCCGCCAGTGGCTTCCATGCCCTGGGTGCACGGCGCGTCCCCATCGAGACATGGACGTGCGAGGTCGACCTCTTCCTCACCGCCATCGAGGTGGGCGAGGGCTTCGAGGTCTACTTCCAGTACAGCACCGACCTGTTCGAGCCCGGCACCGTGGAGCGACTGCGCAACCACTACGTGCAGCTCCTGGCCCACGCGGTGGCCGCGCCTCGCACGTCCGTGGGTGAGTTGTCCCTGCTCTCCGCCACCGAACGAGAGCAGGTGCTCCAAGGCTTCAACGCCACCGAGCGCCCCTTCGACTCGGAGGGGACCATCGTGTCCCTCATCGAGGCCCAGGTGGCCCGCACGCCGGACGCGCCAGCGGTGGTGGCGCCGGAAGGTACGCTCACGTTCCGGGAGCTGCACACCCGGGCGTCGAGGCTCGCGGCACACCTGACCGCCTCGGGCGCGGGGCCCGAAGCCGTGGTGGGCCTGTGCCTGGAGCGCTCACTGGACGCGGTGGTATCCCTGGTCGCCATCTTCATCAGTGGCGCGGGCTGCCTTCCCCTGGAGGCGTCGCATCCACCCGCTCGCCGCGCGGCGCTGCTGCGCCAGGCCCGTGCACGGCTCGTTGTCAGCCGCCCGGGACTCTTCGCGGGCGTGGAGCCTGGGGTTCCCCTCGTGTCGCCCGACGTGCGTGGAGACGTGGTGGCCGTCCCCCGCCCCCCGCGCGCCGAGCACCTCGCCTATCTGCTCTACACATCCGGCTCCACGGGCGAGCCCAAGGGCGTGGAGCTCACCCACCGCAACGTCGTCCACTGCTTCGCGGCGTTCGACACGTACTACGCCACACAGCCGGGAGACTGCTGGGCGTCGTCGGGAAGCCTGTCCTTCGACATCCACCTGGAGGAGTTGCTCTTCAGCATCACCCGTGGCGCGCGCACCGTGTTGCGCGAAGTGGGCCCTCTGGGCCTGGGCCGCGACATCCTCGGCCACGGCATCACCCATGTCGTCATCACGCCGTCCTCGCTGGCCACCGCGCTGGAGGAGCCCGGTGCGGCGGAGGCGTTCCGCTCGCTCAAGGTGCTCGTGACGGGCGGCGAGGTGCTGCCAGACCCGTTGGTGCGGCAGCTCGCGCTCACCGACACGCGGCTGGTCAACACCTATGGCCCCACGGAGACGAGCATCAACGTCGCGGCGGAAATCACGCTGCCCGACCGTCCCGTGCGCCTGGGCCGTCCGCTGGACCGGTGCCGGCTGTACGTCCTGGATGCGAACGGCGCTCCGGTGCCGCCGGGAGTCCCCGGCGAGCTCTACATCGGCGGTACCTGCCTGGGCCGCGGCTACCGCGACCGGCCGGACCTCACCGCCGAGCGCTTCATCCCAGACGCCTTCTCCGGCAGGGAGGGTGGCCGCCTGTACCGCACGGGTGACCGGGTGCGGTGGAACGGGGATGGCTCGCTCGGCTTCCTGGGGCGCACCGACTTCCAGGTGAAGGTGCGCGGCGTCCGCGTGGAGTTGGAGGAAGTGGAGGCCGCCCTCCTGCGCCAGCCCGGTGTGAGGCAGGCATCGGTAGTGGTGCGCGGCGCTCAGCGAGATGCACGCCTGGAGGCGTTCCTCGTGCTGGAAGACACGGCTGCCGGCGTCGAGTCCCGGCTCCGCGAAGGGCTGTCGCGCGCGCTGCCCGAGGCCCTGGTGCCCTCGCGCTTCACGGTGCTGACCGCCCTGCCGATGACGACCAGTGGCAAGGTGGACCGCAAGGCACTGGCGGCCCTGCCCATCCCGGACATCGCGCCGGAGGCCGCACCCGAAGCGCGTCCCCGTGGCGCCGTCGAGGAGTTGCTCGCCCTGCTGTTCTGCCGGTGCTGGGCCTGCCGCAGGTGCGGCGCGAGGACGACTTCTTCCACATCGGAGGTCACTCGCTGGCCGCCACGCGGCTGGTAGCGCGAGTGCGACAGGCGTTCGACGTGGAGTTCCCACTCCAGGCGTTCTTCACCGAGCCGACCGTCGCGGGCCTCGCGCGCGAGCTGGAGACGCGGCGTGACGGCGCGGCCCCGCTCCCCGCGCCCGTGCCGCGTCCAGCGGACGCCGCGTTGGTCCTGTCTCCCACGCAGGAGCGGCTGTGGTTCGTGCAGCAGCTCCATCCGGGCACCAGCGCCTATCACCTCGCGGAGGCGGTGGAGCTGGACGGTCCTCTGGATGTGGCGGCGATGGAAGACGCCTTGCGCTGGCTGGTGACGAGGCATCCGGTGCTGCGGCTCGCCGTGCCGGCGCGCGACGGCCTTCCGGCGCCCGTGCTGTGCCCCGTGTCTCCACGCGTCTTGGAGGTGGAAGAAGCGCCGTCCGCGGCGCAGTGGGCCCGGGACGCGGTTCACGCATCCTTCGACCTGGCGCGCGGCCCGCTCTATCGATTCCGACTGCTGCGCACGGCGCCGGAGCAGCACGTCCTGCTGCTCGCCTTCCATCACCTCGTGGTGGACGGGCTGTCACTGGACGTCCTGGTGCGCGAGCTGGGCGAAGCCTACGCGGCGTTCCATCAACGCCGCACGCCCACGCTGCCAACGCCCCGGCTGGAGCATGCGGACATCGCCGCGTGGCTGCGCACCCTCCTGCTCGGGAACGGGACGAGGCCCAGCTCGCCTACTGGAAGCAGAAGCTCGAAGGCGTGCCCGGCCTGCTGCGGCTCACCCCGGACAAGCCTCGGCCCGCCTCGCCACTGCTCACGGGCGCCATCACCCAGGGCCACGCCCTGTCCGCCGACACGGTGCGCGCGCTCCAGTCCTTCTGCCGCGAGCACCAGGCAACGCCGTACATGGTGCTGCTGTCCGCATTCTCGGCGCTGCTCCACCGCTACTCCGGCCAGGAGGACTTCTGCGTCGGCACGCCTGTCTCCGGGCGCACGCATCCAGCGCTGGAGGGTGTGGTCGGGCTGATGCTCAACACCGTGGCGCTGCGCACGCCCGTGGCGCCGGATGCGTCCTTCACCTCGCTGGTGGCCGGCGTGCGCGCCACCACGCTGGAAGCGCTGGCGCACCAGGACGTCCCGCTGGACCGGGTCGTCCAGGCGTTGGGCGTGGAGCGCTCCGCCGGGTACTCGCCGCTGTTCCAGGTGATGTTCGACCTGGTGCGCGCGGACCGCACGCTGGCGGACGCCTTCCCGGACCTGCGCGCCCGGCCGCTCCAGCCGGAGCTGCTCACCAGTCCGTTCGACCTGTCGCTGTGGGTCGCTGAATCCCCCACCGGCTACACCCTGGCGCTGCGCTACGGCACCGAGCTGTTCGAGCCCACCACCGCACAGCGACTCATGGGACATTACGTCCGGTTGCTCCAGCACGCGCTGGAAGCGCCGGACACCGCGGTGTCCGCGCTGGAGCTGCTGCCCGCGAGTGAGCGAGAGCACCTGCTCCGGACGTGGAACGACACTGGCGCGGACTTCCCGCGCGAGCACACCGTCCACGCGCTGTTCGAGGCCCAGGCCGCGCGCACGCCAGATGCCCCCGCCGTCCTGCACGACGCGGAGGTGATGACCTACGGCCAACTGGATGCACGCGCCAACCAGCTCGCGCGGTACCTGCGGCGGATGGGCGTCCGGAGCCAGACGCTGGTGGGCCTGTGCCTCCGCCGTTCCGTGGACATGGTCGTGGCGGTGCTCGGCGTGCTGAAGGCGGGAGGCGCCTATGTTCCGATGGATGCGTCCCAGCCTCCCGCCCGGCTGAGCTTCCTGCTGGAGGACACCGGCGCGCCCGTGCTCGTCACCGAGGACGCGGTGGCGGACACGCTGCCCGTCTCGCAGGCGCTCGTGCTGTGCCTGGACTCCGAATGGGAGCGCACCGCCGGGCGTGAGTCGGACGCGACGCTCGAATCCGCCTCTTCGGCGGAGGACCTCGCCTACCTCATCTACACCTCCGGCAGCACCGGACGGCCCAAGGGCGTCATGGTGGAGCACCGGGGCGTGGTGAACTACCTGCACTGGGCCCGGAAGGCGTATGCCGTCGACGACGGCGCGGGCGCCCCCGTTCATTCCTCACTGGCCTTCGACCTCACCGTCACCAGCCTGCTGCTGCCGCTCACCGCGGGCAGGTCCGTGACGCTCGTTCCGGAAGAGGACGGCGTGGAAGGCCTGGCCACCGCGCTCCGCACGAGCGCGGACTTCAGCCTGGTGAAGCTGACGCCTGCCCACCTGCAGATGCTGGCCGCGCAGCTTCCGCCCGAGGCGCGCGCGGGCCGTACCCGCGCCTTCGTCATCGGTGGCGAGGCGCTCACCTCCGCCACTGTGGAGCCCTGGCGGCAGCACGCGCCGGGCACGCGGCTCATCAACGAGTACGGCCCCACGGAGACAGTGGTGGGCTGCTGCGTCCACACCGTGGAGGCAGACACTCCGGTGGAAGGCGCGGTGCCCATTGGCCGTCCCATCGCCAACACGCGCCTCTATGTCCTGGACGCCGCCCTCAGGCCGGTGCCCGCGGGTGTCCCTGGCGAGCTCTACATCGGAGGAGAAGGCGTCGCGCGTGGGTATTGGCACCGGCCCGAGCTCACCGCCGAGCGCTTCGTGCCGGACCCGTTCTCCTCCGTTCCGGGCGCGCGGATGTACCGCACTGGCGACCGGGCGCGTCTGCGTCCGTCGGACGTGCTGGAGTACCTGGGCCGCGTGGACTTCCAGGTGAAGGTGCGTGGCCACCGCATGGAGCCGGGCGAGGTGGAAGCCGCGCTCATCGAGCTGCCGGGTGTCGCTGCCGCGGTGGTGGTCCTCCGTGAGGACGGCACCACGGGCCCCCGGCTGGTCGGCTACGTCACCGGCCACGACGCGGTGCCAGAGACGGAGCCCCTGCGCGCAGCACTGGCACAGCGGCTGCCCGCACACATGGTGCCCTCCGCGCTCGTTGCGCTGGCTCGGCTTCCGCTGACGGCCAATGGCAAGGTGGACCGGGAGGCACTGCCCGCGCCGGAAGCCCCCGCGACTTCGGACGAGGATTTCGTTTCGCCGTCCACGCCCACCGAGCACGCCCTGGCTCAGCTCTGGGAGGAGCTGCTGGGCGTGCAGCGAGTGGGTGCCCGGGACGACTTCTTTGAGCTGGGAGGCCACTCGCTGCTGTCCGTCCAGCTCGCCTCGCGTGTCCGGGAGCGGTTGGGCGTCGAGCTGCCCGTGGCCACGCTGTTCGCCACGCCCACGCTGGCGGCGCTCGCGGCCCGTATCGATGCGTCCCCCAAGGTCTCGGAGCGTGTGGAGTCCATGCCCCAGGCGCGGCCGGAGCGCATCCCCGCGTCGCTGGTGCAGGAGCGCCTCTGGTACGCGATGCAGCTCCCGGAGGCGCCGCCCTTCGTCGTCGTCGCCGCGCTGGTGCTCGACGGCACGCTGGACGTCGCGTGTCTGGAGGCCGGCCTGGAGGCCGTGCTGGAGCGCAACGCCACGCTGCGCACCACCTTCCGACTGGAGCACGGAGCCGTCTTCACCCAGGAGCATCCCATCACCCGGCCGGTGCTCGTCCAGACGGACCTGTCCCACCTGTCCGCCGCCGAGGCCCTGGACGCCGCGCGCGCCATCGCCACCCGGCATGACCGCGAGCCCTTCGCCGTGGACCAGGGCCCGCTGTACCGCTTCGAGCTGGCACGGCTGGACACCCGTGGTGCGCGCCATGTGCTCGTCGTGTCCATGAGCCATCTGGTCAACGACGGCATCGGAATGGGGGCCTTCCTGGAGGAACTCGCCCAGGCCTGGGCCGGAACCACGGCACACGCGCGCACCACGCCGCTGCTGCCTCCGGCGGCGCGGACGTATGCGGACTTCGCGCTCTGGCAGCGGAGCCCCGAGCACCTGCTCGAGGTGGACGCCGCCGTGGCCTCATGGAAGGCCGCGCTGGCACACGCGCCGTCCGTCCTCGACCTGCCGCTGGACTTCCTCGCCGCGCGCCCGCGCTGAACGCGAACATGCGGCCGGAGCCCCTGTCCCTCGACTCCGAGGCGATGTCGGCGCTCCACGCGCTGGCCCGGCGCGAGGGCGTGTCTCCCTTCACCGCGGTGCTCGCGCTGATGCAACTGTGGCTGCACCGCCTCAGCTCGCAGCCGCACGTCGTCGTCGCGTCACCCTTCTCGGGCCGCGTGCTGCCGGGCGCCGAGCGGCAGGTGGGCTACTTCGCCAACGTGCTGCCGCTGTGCACCGAGGTGGCGGGCACGCCGTCCTTCCGCGCGCTCCTGCGCCGCGCCTGGGACGTGGTGGGGCACGCCACGGCGAACCAGGAAGTCCCCTTCAAGCGCATCGCGGACGCGGTGCAGCCGGATGCGCCTCGCACCGCCCCGCCGCTGGCCCAGGCCCTGCTGCTGCTGGACAGCCCCGCGTCGCTGTCCTTCAACGGACTGGGTACCACGTACCTGGACGGCGAGAGCATCTTCCCCGCCTACGACGTGGTGCTGCACCTCATCGAACGGCCCGAGGGCGGGACGCTGGGCTTCCTCGCCACCGACAGCGCCCTCTTCACCTCCGCCACGGCACAGCGCATGGCCCGCGCCTTCGAGCAACTGCTCACCGAGGCCGTGCGCACACCGGACGCGCCTCTGACCCGGCTGTCGCTGCTGTCCTCGCAGCAGCGCGCGCAGGTGCTGGCTACGTTGGATGGTGGCCCGCAGGACATTCCAGAGGGCGCCTGCATCCACACGCTCTTCGAGGCGCAGGTGCGCCGCTCGCCACACGCCCCCGCCGTGGCCCATGGCGATTCGACGTGGAGCTACGCGGAGCTCAACGCCCGCGCCAACGCGCTGGCCGCGCGCCTGCTCTCCCGGGGCATGCAGCCCGAGGAGCGCGTGGGCGTGGTGATGGAGCCCTCCAACCAGGGCATGGCCGCGCTGCTGGGCATCCTCAAGGCGGGCGGCGCCTACGTCCCGCTGGACGCCGGGTGGCCGGAGCCTCGCAAGCGCTCGGTGCTGACGCGCTCAGGGTGCAGCGGCTGTGGGTGGATGCGGAGGCGCTGGAGGCACACGCGGGCCTGGTGCCCGACGTGGAGGTGCCGCCCCAGCCCGCGCACATCGCCGAGGACCTGGAGCCCGGCCCCCGGCACGTCGCGGCCTCGCAAGTGGCGTACATCGTCTTCACGTCCGGCTCCACCGGCGAGCCCAAGGGCGTCATGGTGGAGCACCGCAGCGTGGTGAACCACAACGTCGCCCTGGCCGCGCGCTTCGGCTTGCGCCCGGGCGACAGGATGCTCCAGTTCGCGCCGCTCAGCTTCGACGCGGCGGCGGAGGACCTCTACCCACCGCTCGTGGTGGGCGCCACGGTGGTGATGCGCAGCGGACTGGTGCCCGCGCACGCCATGACGCCGTACCTGGAGGAGACGGACATCACCCTCATCAGCCTGCCCCCCACGTACATCGAGGAGTGGATTCGCCAGATGGAGTCCCACGGCCAGCGAGTGCCCGCGCGGCTTCGCCTGCTGGCGCCCGGTGGCGACGTGCTCAAGCGCGAGACGTATGAAGCCTGGGTGCGCGTGGGCGGTGGCCATGCACCGTGGCTCAACGTCTATGGCCCCACCGAGTGCACGATTACCTCCGCCACCTGTGACATCCCGGGCGCCGAGGGACTGGGCACCGACGCCACCTTCCCCATCGGTCGGCCCATCTCGCGCGTGCGCATCCACCTGCTCGACGAGCACCTGGAGCCGGTGCTGCCAGGGCTGCCCGGACGCGTGTACATCGGCGGCGCGGCGCCGGCCCGGGGCTACCTGGGCGCTCCGGACCTGACGGCCGAGCGCTTCATCCCCGACCCCTTCGCCACCGAGCCCGGCGCGCGCATGTACCACACGGGTGACCTGGCCCGGATGCTGCCGGACGGGCGGCTGCGCTTCCTCGGCCGCGCGGACCATCAAATCAAGATTCGAGGCTTCCGCGTCGAGCTGGCCGAAATCGAGGCCTGCCTGCGCCAGTTCCCAGGCGTCGAGGAAGCCGTGGTGCTGGCGCGCGCCGGCGGCTCCGGACAGACGCAGCTCCAGGCGTTCCTCCAGGCACCGCCCCAGCAGGTGCGCGCGGACGCGCTGCGTGAGCACGTCGCGGCGCGGCTGCCCTCGTACATGGTGCCCGCGGCCCTCGTCGTCCTGGAGGCGCTGCCCATCAACGCCAACGGCAAGGTGGACCGGCAGGCGCTGCCAGACCTGTCCGCGCAGCCCGCAGTGCCGCCCGCGCAGGAGACTCCGGGCGAGCACCTGGAGACGCCCTTCCGCACCACGCTGGAGATGGCGATGGAGCGGCTGTGGCGCGAGGTGCTGGGGCGCACGGACGTCAGCGCGGGTGATGACTTCTTCCAGGTGGGCGGCGACTCCATCCTCGCGATGCGGCTGCTGAGCCGGCTGGAGGAGGAGCTGGGCGTGCCCGTCCCCCTGGCCACGCTCTTCCAGTACCCGGTGTTCCGTGAGACGGCCGATGCCGTGCATGAGCTGCTGGCCGAGGGCCCTCCGCGCTCCAGCGTGGTGTCCCTGTCCGGCAAGCAGACGCCGAAGTCCGCGCCGCCCTTCTTCGTGTTCCACCCCGCCGACGGCGAGCTGCACTACTACCGGAACCTCACCCCACTGCTGGAGCCCGGCCTGCGGTGCTACGGCGTCCAGGCCCCCGAGACGCAGTCGAAGCACGGCCACGCCACCTTCGACGCGCGCATCGCCGCGTACGTGCGGGACATCCAAGAGGTGCAGCCACACGGCCCCTACCGCTTCGCGGGCTACTCGTTCGGCGGCTACCCGGCGTTGGGCGTCGCGGCGGCGCTGGAGGCGCAGGGCGAAACCGTGGAGCTGCTGGCCCTGGTGGATGCCCTGCCCGCGGTGGAAGGGCCTCAGGGCTCGGCGGAGGACCCGGTGCGCTCCATGGCGGAGGAGTTCGGCGTCCTGGACGCTGCGCTGGAGGCGGAACTCGCCCCGCTGGACGACGCCGCGCGCTGGGAGCGGGTGACGGCGCTGGGCCGTGAGCTGGGCATGCTCGCCCCCCACTCTCGCGCCGCCGACCTGCGCCGCATCTGGCACGTGCTGGGCGAGGTGCTGGTGCCGCAGGTGGTGGGCTGGAAGGTACCGTCCGTGCGCGCCCGGGTGCAGCTCTTCACGAGCGCGCCGTCACGGGCCCTGCACGGGGACACGCTGGGATGGGAGCGGCACCTGACGCGCGAGCAGCTCGACGTGGTGCCGCTGGCCAGCTCCCACTTCGGCACGCTCCAGCAGCCCTGTGTCCAGGAGCTGGCGAACCACCTCCTGGAGGTGCTGAAGCGGCAGGGAGGCTAATCAGCGCAGGCGGCTCTCCAGCCACGCCTTGGTGAAGATGTTGGCGTCCAGCGGCGCCAACACCACCTCGTCGTAGCGGACCACCATCTGCGTGCCTTCCTGCTCCTCCGTCTCCAGCACTTCCTTGTAGTGGAGGACATGCTTGCCGGAGAGCGGGTCCTTGATGCGCTGGTAGCTGCGCACGATGTCAGTGCGCAGCGTGCGGCCGGACGCGGTGTAGCCCACCTTCTTGACGATGTTGTTCTGCGGGTCCACCCAGATGCGCATCAGCGGGAACGTCACCTGGTCGTTCTTCGCCGTCAGCAGCAGCTTGCGGTACGCCACGCCGTTGACGGTGTCGTCGCCCTCGTCCTTGCCGGCGTAGTCCTCGGCCAGCCGCGAGCGGTCGAAGTCCGCCTCGCAGGTGAAGGTGTTGAGCAGGTTGGTACGCTGGGTGTTGCGCCGCCACGAGCCCGTCGTCGCCTCGTAGTCCCACAGGTTGCGGCCGATGCGCAGCGTCCCCATGCCCGCGAGGTGCCGCGGCTTGGTGGAGAGGAAGAGCAGGTCGTTGTCGGCCTCGCGCCGGTAGACGTGGACCTCCATGGCCCGCTTGGCGCCGTCCTTGCGCGTCTCATAGAGGCGGATGACGCCCTTGTAGTCGCTGGTGAAGGACATCTTCTCGTCGATGTGGCGCAGCAGGGCATCGGGCGCCAGCTTGGGCTGGGCCTCCGCGAGCGCCACCGCCGGGAGCAGCAGGGTCCAGCCGAGCAACAGGACGGACAGCAGGCGTCGTGCGTTCATCACAAGGACTCCATGGCGGAACGAGGAGGAAGCGAAGCGGCCCGGAAAGCCGGGACGATGGAAGCCAGGCCCGCGCCCAGCGTCACCAGGAGCACCGCGGCCACCACGTGCCCCAGGGTGGGCGCCAGCGGCAACGTGCCGCTGAAGAACAAGGTGGAGAGCGCGTCCGGCACTGGCAGCACGTCACGCAGGAGCACCCCCAGACCCGCCGCCATGCCAGCGCCCACGAGCGAGGCCGCCCACCCCACCAGCAGCCCCTCCAGCATGAAGGCGGCCACCAGCGAGCGGCGCTGCATGCCCATGGCGCGCAGCGTTCCAATCTCCCGCGTGCGCTCGCGGACCGACACGTTGAGCGAGACGAAGAGCCCCACCACCACGACGCCGAACACCACCGCGCCCACCAGCACCAGCAGCAGCCCCAGGCCCTGGCCCACGAAGTCGAGGAAGGCCGCCTCGTCCTCCCAGGTGCTCACGTCCAGCTTCTGGCCCGCCCAGCCCTCGCGCAGCAGGGGCCCCAGCTTGTCGCCGTAGGCCTCGTGCGCGGGCGGCAGCACCTCGTAGCCGGCCTTCTGGAGCGCGCCACGCAGCGTCCCCGCCAGCGGCTCCAGCTCCGTGCCGTCGCCGCAGAGGAGCTGAATCACGCTGGCCGAGTCCGGACGGAAGCCATACAGCTCGCGCAGCATCGCGTTGGACACCAGCAACCCCGCGGACTCGCCCAGGACACCCGCGCGCTCCAGCAGGGCCACCACCTCCACGTCCACCGCGTTGCGCTTGCCGCCCGGCATCTGCACGAAGAGCGTGGCCAGCTCGCCCACCTCCACCTGGAGCCGCTCCGCCAGCGACGTGGACAGCGCCACCGTGCGTGGCTGCGCGAGGGCTTCCAGCGAACCGGTGCGCACCCGGAAGCCCGCGTTGCCCTCGGCCGCGACGTCCAGGCTCATCAGGTACGAGCGCACCCGGTGCCGTCCCGCGCCCGCGGTGGCCGAGCCCCGGCCCCGCTCGCGCACCGGCACTCCGCGGGCACGTGCGGCTGGAGGACGGAGCGGACCCGCGAAGTGTCACCCACCACGGGGAAGATGGAGTCGGGATGCTCCTTGAAGTAGCCCCCGACGTTGAGGTCGCCCGCGAGGAAGGTCCTCACCGCCTCGCGCTGAGCCCGGGCCACGCCCGCGCTCACGGACATCACGCCCACCAGCACGGCACTGGCGCCCGCGAGCACGATGAGCAACAACAGGCCCCGCTCTCGGTGGGCCAGGAGGTTTCGGAAGGCAATCTGGAGAAGTGCGCGCATCGGTTCAGCCCTCGCCCTTCCGCATGGCTTCGATGGGCGCCACCGCGCTGCCTCGCCACGCCGGTACCAGTGTCGCCAGCAGCACCACGGCCGTCACCGCCACCACCACGGCCGCGGTTCCGCCCAGCGACAGCGCTGGACGCAGCACCGGCCCGCCCAGGAAGAACTGCAGGAGCCATCCTCCACCGCCACGCCATCCCCGGTCGCAAGCGACAGCAGCGCCGCGCCCAGCACCGCGCCCAGGACGCTGCCGATACCGCCCAGCAGCGACCCTTCCAGCAGCAGCGAGGTGAAGACCTCGCGACGTTGCATTCCCACCGCGCGCAGCGTGCCGACCTCCGCCACGCGTTCCCGCGCCAGCAGCAGCAGCGTTCCAGCGGCGACCAGCGCGACGAAGGAGGACATCAGCAGCGCGAAGAGCAGCAGCACCGCCTGGAGCATCACCACCAGACCGCCCAGCAGCCCACCCGCCTCCTGCCACCCCACCGTGGCCAGGGCTTCACCACCGGGCAGCGCGCGCATGCGGGCCGCGACGTCCTCGGCGGAGGCGCCGGGCGCCAGCACCACCGCGGCCTGCAACACCGTGCCACGTGAGAGCTCGTCCTCGGAGAAGGTCTCCGGCAGGGCCCGAGCGCGCTCGAAGACCGGGGCTTGTTCGGTGTGCGCCGTCTGCGCCTCCGCGTCCACGATGTCGGGCGGATGGAAGGCGTCCAGGGACTCGGGGGGCGCCATGGCCTCCCCTTCCATGCCAAAGGTCTCGAACAGCGCCCGCGCCTCGTCCTGCTGTGCCTGGGTGAAGCGGCCAGACAGGTGCCGCGCCGTGACGAGGTCCACCACGCTCATGGTGTTGACCCGGCCGTCGTCGCCGCCCAGGCCCCGGAAGCGGAAGGTGCCGAAGACTCGCACCGGTACGGCGGTGCCACTCTCCAGCGGCGTCTTCAGTGACAGCACGTCCCCGGGCTTGAGCCGGTACAGCGGCAGCGAGGGCGCCAGCTCCCCGTAGAACTGTCCGAAGCGGGTGTCGAAGTTGGCGTCGTCCACCGAGAGGAATCGCGCCAGCAGGGCCTCCAGCTCGCCCGTCTCTCCCAGCACGCGGGCCAGTCCGGCCTGGAGCGCCGTGGCGCGCTCGATGTCCAGGCGAGCCACCAGGTCCGGCACCTCCGCGACATTGCGCTCCACCAGCGTGCGCAGTTGCTCGTCCTCCGCCAACGTGAGGCCCCGCTCGCGCTCGCGGCGCAGCGTGTCCATGCGCACGGCGATGGGGTGCTTGAAGTGCTGCTCGTACGTCGCGTGCCCCATGACGAGGCCCCGCGTCCCTGGCGGAGGAAGCTGCCCGGAGACGAGCTCGAAGCGCGGGAAGGCCCGGGCGAAGCGCGCCACGTCCGTGCCCAGGTAGTCCACCGGAAGCTCTTCCCCCTCGCCCGCTTGCCGCGCCACGCGGTTCTCCAACACCTCCAGCAGGCCCTGTGGGTCCTCGGTGAGCCGCTCCCAGAAGGCGGGCTCGGCCGCGTCCCGCAGCACGCGCAGGTCATCCGCGAAGGCGGGCTCTTCCGCGAAGGCCTCGCTCCGGCGATCCGCGTTGCGCGCCACCCGCGCCAGCGTCAGCCGCAGGTCCTCGCCCAGACGGCGCAGCCGTGCGTCCCGTTCCTCGGAGGCCGGCGCCCGCGCCGCCTCGCGCAACACCGCCAGCTTTTCATCCAGGGCGTTGCCACGGAACACGGCGCCCATGCCCAGCTCCAGCGGCACCACCTCCTGGATGCCGGGGAGGTCGCGCAGCCGGGGCTCCAGGGCGCCGTAGTCCGGAATGGGTTGCAGGTCCGGGACGCCCCCGGGCCCCACCACCACCTGGGGCGTTCCCGTGGAGGCGGCGGCGTAGACCTGGAGGTCCCCCGCGCCGCTCTCGATGAGACTTCGCCGCGTGCCGTCATGGATGCTGCCCATCAACGACACGCCCGGCGTCAGCAGCGCCGCCGCGCCTGCCGCCAGCAGCCCCACCACCCAGCTTCGGGGGCGGGCCAGCACACTTTGAACGGTGAGCGACCACAGCGTCACGCAGACTCCTCGGTCCGGTGCCATGCCCGGGCAAGACGTATGCCCGGGTAGGTGGACGCTACAACGGACGGGACGGAGGGACTACCGCCTCGCTCACGTGGGCTCCAACACGCGCAGGAGCAGGTCCACCTGCGCGTCGCTGAGCACCGAGATGTCCAACTGCGTCAGGTCCACCACGCGCCGCACGTGCTCCGCCAGCGCCGTGGCCGTGGGGTGCTCGAACAGGGCCACTTCGCGCAGTTGCAGGCCGGTGCGCTCGTTGATGCGCGCCACCACCCGGGTGGCCTGGAGCGAGCTGCCGCCCAGCGTGAAGAAGTCAGAACCGGCGCCCACGCCCTGGGCTCCGAGGACCTCGTGGAAGGCGTCCATCACCACCGTCTCGAATGGCCCGGCGGCGGCTCCGTCCCCCACCCCGGAGAGGTCGGCGGCCAGGGCATCACGGTCCACCGCGCCGTCCGCGCGGCGGGGCCATTCCGGCAGGGGATGAAGGACCGCGTCGGAGAGTCCCACGGGCAGGACGTCTCCCGGCCGCTGCACCAGGAAGACATGGGCCGTGTCCAGGCGCTGCCCCTCGCCCAATCCCGCCTGACGCCAGGGCCAGGCCGACGCCACCACGCCTGACAGCAGGTGCGCGGGCGCGTGCTCCACCGCCAAGGCCACGGAGGCCAGGGCCTGGGATGGCTCCAGCACCCGGTAGCCCGGCGGCGCGGCCCCCAGTGAGCGCGCGAGCCCCGTCTCCCGCACCTGGCTCAGTGATACCGCCACCGCGTGGCGGCCCTGTGCGGTCAGCCGCTCGGCGAACCGTTCGAGGAAGGCCGTGCCGGCGCAGTAGGCCGCGTGGCGGCCCGCGCCCAGCGTCCCCATCAACGACGCCGCGAAGACGCAGACGGCTTGGGGCCTGTCCTTCAAGACGGTCGCGATGGCCCTCGCGCCCAGTGCATGTGCGGCGGCGCCTTGTACCAGTGTCTCCGGCGTCTCGTGCTCCAACGCGACGGGCGTCAGCGTGCCCGCGAAGTGGAAGGCGCCGTCGAGCGACTGACCGAAGTGCGCCTCCGCGTCGCGCACGGCATTCCGAAGCGCGACCTCGTCCGTGACGTCCACGGAGACATACTTCGAGGTGCCCAGCTCGGACTCCAGCGCCCTCGCCTCGGGCCCATGAGGGCGCCGCCCCACGAGCAGCAGCCGGGCGTCCAGCCCCTGCCGCAGCTGACGTGCCCATTCACGTCCCAGGCCACCGAGCGCGCCTGTGACCAGGTAGAGCCCTCCCCGCTTGAGGCGCTGGGGTGCCGCGAGCGGTGGCGGCGTCCATGGGGTGAAGACGCGCTCCCACCGCGTGCCTTCCCGCCACGCCACCTCGCGCGCGGCATCCTGGGAGGCGAGCTCGCGGGCGACAGCATGGGCGGTGGCGGATACGTCCGGAGGCGTCCATGCCACCCGCACTTCCAGCCCCGGAACCTCCGCCACGGCGCTCCAGAGCAGGCCCGGCGTCAGCAAGGCGGCCAGCGAAGCCGCGTCGTCTCCTCCCGACTCCGGAAGCACCGCGAGCACGCGCACGACCGGAGCGTCCTCGCCTCGGTTGGACAGGGACTGGAGCACATGAAGCAGTGGCGCCATGCGAGACGCCACCGCCGCTTGCGGCACGGCATCCGAGGCCGTGCCCTGGGCAGGTGCGGCCAGATGCGCGGCCGGCGCCGCCTGCATCGCGCCGTCCGAGGCCGTGCCCTGGTCAGGTGCGGCAACGCCCCCGGACACGCCTCTGCCAGGCGCTCTGGAGGCAGCGTCCTGGTGGCGCTCATCCGGAGCCGTCATCTCCTCGCGAAGCAAAGACTCGCGGAGCGCGGGCGTCTCCTGCGCCTCCGGAAGCAGCACCACCACGTCGCCACAGGGCACACGGCGCTCCGCAAGGGCCTCAATGGCACGAACGAGCTCACCGCTCGCCTCCGGCGCCACCCGCACCACCTCGCGGCCATCGGCCTGTTCGCGCAATGCCTCAGTGAAGGCTTCGTCCGCGATGACGACCACGGCACCGCGTGTTCCCGCCCTGGTCGCCAGCGGCCGAGGCACCCACCGGGACACCGCCAGGCACGGCGGCATCGTGGCGGGTCCGCCCAGGACGCTCAGCGCGCGGTGGTACTCGGCCCCCAGCTCGCCCGCCTCGAAACGGCGCCGCAATTCGGTGCGGCCCCGCTTCCCCAGCTCCGTGCGCGGCACCTGCTCGCGCGCCAGGGGCAACAGGTGCGCGACATGGAAGCCGAGCACCCGGCCCACCTTCTCCCGGATGCTCCGCAGCAACTCCGCCAGCGGCGGCGCATCCGGCGTAGGCACGAAGCAGACAGCCAGTTCATCCGTCTGTGCCGTACCGCTCCGCGTCGGGCAGGCCACGGTGTACGACGGCAGCACGCCAGGAACCGACTCCACCACCTCCTCGATGTCCTGCGGGTAGACGTTGTTGCCGTGGAGGATGAGAACCTCCTTCTGGCGCCCCGCGATGGACATCTGCCCGTCCTGAATCACGGCCATGTCCCCGGTGCGAAACCAGCCATCGGCCGTGAAGGAGCGCGCGTTGAGTTCCGCGTCATCCAGGTAGCCGGACAGCACCTGCGCACCCCGGGCCTGCAGGTGGCCGACCTGACCTTCGGGAACCACCGCGTCGGTGTCGTCCACCACACGCAGGGCCGCACCCACCGGAGGCGGTCCCAGCTCCGTCGCCCCTTCCACGGGATGGGTCCGCACGCCCCGCGTCATCGAGAAGAAGGACGAGGTCTCCGCCATGCCCCAGGCCGGGCACACCGCGTCCTCGCGCAGTCCGCTGTCGCGCAGGGGCTCGGAGAAGCGCCGGAGCGTCGCGGGCAACACGGACTCGCCACCAGAGGCCAGCACCCGCACCTGCTCCAGCCGCCACGCGCGGCGCTCCTCGTGCTCCAGCCGGTCCGCCACCAGGCCGTAGGCGAAGTTTGGGGCCCAGCTCATCGTCCCGCCGAACTCCGTGAGCAAATCCAGCCAGCGCAGCACGTCCGCCAGGACGTAGTCGCGCGCCACCAACACATGGGGCGTGCGGGTGCGCAGCGCGAGCAGGTGGGGGTAGCTCGTCCCCGCCACGTGGTCCAAGGGCATCCAGCTCACGCCCACATCCCCAGGCAGGTACCAACCGCCGGCCACCATCCCCTCGCCCATCGCCATCAGGTTGGCGTGCTTCAACACCACGCCCTTGGGACGCCCGGTGCTCCCAGACGTAAAGGAGAGGATGGCGGGCGCCTCCGGGTCCACGGCCGCGAGGGGCCCCGGCTCCGCGCCTGACAGGGATTGCAGCGAAAGGGCGCGCAGCCCCGCCTCCGACAGCGGGGCCGTGGCCCTCGCCTCCGTGAGCAGCCACGGTGTCCCCAGCCGCTCCGACACCGAGATGAGCCGCGCGACGCCGGCTGCGAGCGCTCCAGCGACGCCGGCAGCGCCAGCGGCACCGGCACCACGCCGCCGAGCGTGCAGGCCCAGAAGCCACGCACGAAGTCACCCGGGCGCTCCATCGCGAGCATCACCCTGTCACCCGCCTTCGCGCCCCGCGCCCGCAGACCGCCCCACAGCCGGAGCGCCTCGTCCCAGAGCGCAGCGAACGTCAGCGTCTCCCGTTGCCCCTGGACGTCGATGAAGGTGATGACATGTTCGGGCGCGTGCGCCACGGCCTGCTGGAGCAGCTCGACGAGCGTCCGCGGCGCTCCCGCGGGCATGCTGCGCGGTCCTGAATCGATGAGGGAAGGCCGGCCGCCCGCGTCCATCCGCGCCGCAGCCCGGGCCGAAGACACGGATGCCACGCCCCCTGCCTTCAATCGCAGCGCGGCGGGAAGCAAGGCGTCCAGCGGCGTGTGGACCTCCTCGTCCCGCCGGGTCCCCACGAGCGCCACCGCCTCGATGCCCTGCTGCCGGAGCGCGTCCTCCAGGGCCTGAAGCCTCGCGGGCACGGGCGGCATGCACTGGCGCAGCGCCGCCGCGTCCACGTCGCCGGAATCGAGCCGGGGCAGCGCGTCCACCAGCGCCACGGCGGGCACATCCGGCCCCAGGCGCTCGTGAAGCAGTGCGTCCAGTTCAGCCGCTCGCACCGCGCGCCGAGGCACCACCCAGGCCACTTCGGGCGACACCCAGACGTCACGGACGCGCGCTTCCGCACGCAGGAACTCCTCGACGAGTTGCACCATCGACGCGCGTGATTCCATGTCTCAAGCGTATCAGAGCCGCTCCCGGCCCTGCCGCGAGGGAGCCGGGTTGCACCCGGAGGACGGGTGGGAACAAGCTGAGGGCCCATGGCCGCCCCCCACGAGCCCGTCTCCCTCGCACAGTCACTCCACTTCTGGGCGCGCAACGCCTCCAACGAGTCCGCCCTCTTCCAGACAGCGCTCCGGGTGGGACTCTTCGACGCACTCACCGTGGAGGGCCGTGGCGAACCACTGCCGGTGGAGACGCTGGCGGAGCGGCTCGGCTGTTCCGCGCGAGGACTCCGCTCACTGCTGGAGCTGTTGGTGTGCCTGGACTTCGTCCGCATGGACGACGAGCGCCGCTTCAGCCTCGCGCCCCACACCGCCACCCTCCTGGGCGACGCGGCCTTCCGCCAGCAGCTTCAAGCCGAGCTCCCCTGGTGGGGCCCCATGGGGATGCTGGCCGACGCCGTGAAGTCCGGCGAGCCGGTGGACTTCGAGGGACAGCGCTGGGACGTACTCAGCCACCTGCGCGAGCGACTGGTGGCGCCGACGCCGTTCGCCACTCCCGCGCACGAGGACTTCTTCGACCGCTTCACCCGCAGCGGCCTGCGTACCCAGGTTCTCCTGGCCGCGGGACAGAGCGGGTTGTTGGCGGCGCTCGCCGAGGACGTCCGCACGGAGCAGGCGCTGGGCGAGTCCACGTCCACGCGCGCCCCCGGGGTGCTGCTGGAAGCGCTGACCGTGCTGGGAATGACGCGGCGTCAGGAGGATGGGTGGGTGCTGACACCTGAGGCGAAGGCGCTGCTGGAAGGAAAGGCCCTGGCCTACCTGGTGCGCTCGCTGTCCGTGTCCGCGCGGTACTGGGAGGCCCTCGGACGCCTGGACGAGACGGTGCGCCACGAGCGCTACGTGCTCGACCTGAAGGACCCCGAGGTGAGCGGGCGCTTCTACGCGGACAACTCCCAGCAAATCACCGCCGTGTTCGCCACCCACTTCCAACTCAGCCGCCGCGCCGCGGCCACGCTCGCGGGCGTGCGTCCGCTGGAGGGCGCCGCGGTGCTGGACATCGGCACCGGCTCGGGCGTGTGGGGCGCGGCCTTCGCGCGCGCGTCGTCCTCCACACACGTCACGTACTTCGACCAGGCCATCGTGCTGGAGCAGGTGCGCCGCAACGTCGCGAAGCTGGAGGTCGCGGACCGGGCGCGCTTCTGGCCAGGGAACCTCTTCACTCAGGACTTCGGCGCCTCGGACTTCGACGTCATCATCCTCCCGCAGGTGCTCAACGTGCTGAGCCCGAAGGACGTCCCGGACATCTTCGCACGCGTGGCCCGGGCACTGCGTCCGGACGGCATCCTCGTCATCGCCGAGTACGTGCTCAACGAGCGCCGCGACGGCCCCCTGGACCACCTCTACTTCGGCTTCCGTCGCTTCATGACGAACGAGGGTGACCTGCTGTCCGCGTCCGAGTACGCGAAGCTGCTCGCGGACGTGGGCCTCACCACGTCCGTCTGCATCCCCCTTCCCACCCAGGAACTGGTGTTCGCCGCGCGAGACGGCGTGGCCCTGCCCACCGCGCTGGCCCCACCGCCCCGGCCGCCTTCTGTCTGACACAGCGCGATACATCTGACACAGCGCGATACATCTCCGGCCCCTCGCCTTGCCCGGAGAAGGGTGCCCGGTTAGCGTTCCCCCTGTCCGCCCCCTCGCCCCGAAAGGTCTCCCGTGAGCGCCGCGCCGCAGGAGGACAGCGACGCCCTGCCGTCCCCGGCCGCCCGGCCCGTGCGTGGCGTGCGCCCGACCTCCGTCGCCGCGAGGCTGCGCGCCGAATACGCACGAGAGGTCGCCGCGCTCGGCTACCACGCGCACTCCGTGCCCGGCGCGCTGGCCCATCTGGCGCTGCACCTGGGCCTGGCCGTGGCCATGGCGGCGGCGTTCGAGCTGCTGCTGCCACACGCGCCGCGCGCCGCCTGGCTCATGTACCCGCTGATGGCCTTCCTCATCGCGACGCGCTTTCGCGCGGTGGGCAACATGCTCCACGAGGCGTGTCACGGCATGCTCGTGCGCGGCAAGCGCCACAACCGGAACCTGGGACACCTGCTGGCGGTGCTCGACCTGACGGCCCTGGACCCGTATCGCAGGGACCACTTCAGCCACCATCTCCACCTGGGTGACGCGGAGAAGGACCTGGACTTCCAGCCGCGCCGCCGCTTCGGCTTCGCGGACCCGAACCGGCCCTTCGTGAAGTCCCACCTGCTGCGCCCCCTGCTGCTCATCCACCTGCCCGCCTTCATCCGCCCAGTGTTGTTCCACCGCGAGGACCCGGTCTGGGTGACGCTGCTGCGCTGGAGCTTCATCGGCGGCCTGCTCGCCGTGGCGCACTTCGTCGTGGGCTGGGACGTGTTCCTGCGGGCCTACGTCATCCCCTACTTCGTCGCCTACCAGGTCATCCGCTACTGGTCAGACGCGGTGGACCACGCGGGCATCATCTCCTCCGCGGACGAGTTCCACCGCTCCCGCAATCACGTCTTCGCGTGGGGCTGGCTCAACCGGCTCGTCTTCCCGCGCAACGACGAGTACCACCTCACGCACCACCTCTTCCCCGCGGTGCCCACGCCCTTCCAGGGGCGCGTGCATCAACTGCTGCTGCGCGACGCGGACTATGCCGCGCGCGAGCATGCCTTCTCGTCCCTGACGCGGTAGCGCGGGCGCTCAGCGCGCGGTGGCGCGCTCGATGGCGTCCAGCGCCTCGGAGAAGCGCTCCGGCGCGATGCCCAGTCCCAATCGGAAACCGTGCCCGCGCTCCAGCGGATGCGCTCCGTCCGGCGAGCCCGCCTCCATGGCGCTCAGCGGCAGGACGAACACGCCCGCGTCCGACAGGGCCTTGAGCAGCGTCTCCGCGCTGGCGTCGTCCCGAGCCTCCCGCAGGCCGATGCAGGTGACGAGCCCGCCCTGGGGCGCGACGCCATAGACACCGCGCGAGCGCGCCAGGAAGGCAGAGAGCGTGGCGCGATTGCGGAGCCAGTCCTCCCGAGCGCGGCGCAACGCAGGGCTGTCCAAGTCCCGCAGCACCTCGCGCGCCACCCACTCCGTCACCGGATTCACGGTGTGCGTCGTGTAGTTCTTCTCGTTCTGCATCCGCGACAGCATGGCCGTGTCGCCCACCGTCCAGCCGACGCGCAGCCCTGGGCAGCCCAGGCACTTGATGAAGGAGCCGGTGACGAAGTGCCGCGAGCCCGGCCGGTACACGGACGCGCCCAGCACGGACGTCTCCGAGGACAGGAAGCGGTAGTGCTCGTCCCCCACCACTGTCGCGCCCGTCCGCTCCGCCCAGCGCTCCACCGCCGACAGCAGTTCCGCCGTCAGCACCAGGCCGCTGGGATTGTGCGGGTTGTTGATGATGACGGTGTCGGGCTGCTCGCGCTCCAGCCGCTCCAGCCACAGGTCCGCGTCCACGGCCGGCACGCCGTTCGCGTCCCATGTCACGGGCAACCGCACCACCTCCGCGCCCTGACGCTGGGGCAGCTCGTAGAGGAGCTGGAACGCCGGCCACGCCAGGGCCACCTTGCGCGGGCGGAGCTGGCGGAACAGCAGCAGCAACGCCTCGCTGGTGCCGGTGGTGATGAGGACGTTGTCCCGCGTGGCGCCCGGGTGCATGGCCGCCACCGCGTCGCGCAGGTCCGCGCGGCCCCAGTTGGGGCTGTCATTCAAGGGCGTGGAGAGGAACACCTCGGCGGCGCGCTCGGCGCTGACGCCCGAGCCGAGGAGCAGCTCGCCCACGGTGACGGGGCGTCCACCGGACTCCCCCAGGTTGAAGCGCGCGGTGAAGCGCGAGCCCTCCAGGTAGTCCTCCATGAAGAAGGTGCGCAGCGGTTCCATGATGCTCCCGAAAAGGTATCAGGCGGAAGGGGCGACGTCCGGCCACGCGACGTCCCCCCGATGAGCGATGACGACCTGCTGAATGGGCATGTCGAAGCCGCGGGCGTCCGTGAGGCCCACCGGCCCCAGCAGCGCGCGAAACTCCGGCAGGGACAGCACGTCCCCCTCGTTCGTCACGTACCGGCGCAGCGCGAAGTAGAGCGCGTCCAGCGGGCCGTCGCGCCGGTCCGTCAGCAGGTAGCCGGAGATGAGCAGCAGCCCGCCGGGACGCAGCGCCCGAGCCAGCCGGGCGAAGAAGCTCGGGAGCTCCGAGGGCGGCAACGCGGGGATGATTTGCGGCAGCAGGATGACGTCGTAGCGGGACTCGCCGTAGTCCACCGAGAGGCAGTCCCCCGCCCACAGCTCGGAGCGGGCCTCCAGCTTCAGCTTCGCCAGGTGGGGGCGCACCGCGTCCAGCACGTGCGGCGAATCCAGGTACGTGACGTGCGTGGTGGGGTCCACCAACCCGAAGGCCGCGCCCCACACGCCCGAGCCCGTGCCGACGTCCAACACGCGCGCCTGTGCCAATGGCCGCATCGACTTCACCAGCGTCGCGGCCTGCCGGCTCAGCCGCAGGTGCGAGGCGAAGATGCTGGAGATGCGTGAAGCGTTCTCCTGGTAGATGCGCCGCGCCGTCTCCGGGTCACGCAGGTCCAACCGGAAGCGCTGCTCGCGCACCGCCTCGTCCAGGTGCCCCAGCGCCTCCCAGTAGGCCATGGTCGCCGGCAGCGCCCGCTGGAAGTACGGAAGGCTCTGGGCGTCCAGCGCGCGGCCCGCCGCCTCCGTGAAGCCCCAGCCTGTCTCCCGTGCCTGAACGATGCCCATTGCCGCCAGCGCGCCCAGGAGCACCTCCAGCGCCTCCGCCGACGCGCCCACGTCCCGCGTCAGCGCGTCCAGCGTCACAGGACCGCGCACCAGCTTCACCAGCACGTCCAGCTCCGCGGCCGTCACCAGCGCCAGCGTGCGCGCGGGGTTGCGGGCGAAGCGGTCATGGAAGTCCCGGGCCTCGGCGCTCGGGGTGGATGGCGCGGGCGACAGGAACAGCGCGCGGTACCACCCGAGCACGTCCCACGACGCCCCGCCCCACGCCACGGGGCCGCCACCGCGCACGGCCTGGGGCAGCAGCGCCAGCGGATGCCACCACCGCCGCGCCTCCCGCAGCCCGGCGATGAACGCCTCATCCCGGAGAAAGGCCGCGGTCGACGCAGGCAGCGAATACCCCCGCCCCTCCTCCAGGTGGACGAAGCCCAACGCGACCAGCGGCTCGACGACGGAGCGCGTCCCTCGCCGGTGCCGCCCACCCGCTTCGCGAGCACCTCCAAGGACACCGGCTCGCCCGAGCCCGTCTCCGGAAGGTGGCCGAAGAGGCCGAGCGCGAAGGCGGCCTGGAGCGCCGCCGCTTCGTTGCTGGCGTCTCGCGCATGGAAGTTGAGCTGCTGAACGAAGGCGGGGGACGGCGCGGAAACGGGCTGTGACACGAAGCAGCGCTCCTTTACGTCCAGCGGAACCAACGAAGGGCCAGCAGCAGTGGCACCACGGTCCACGCGGCCAGCACCAACATGGGCGCACCCAGCGAAGCCAGGCTTGCGCCCTCCAGCATGACGGCCCGCAGCGAGTCATTGATGGCCGTGAGCGGCAAGGCGCGGATGACCGGCTGCAACCAAGAGGGGAAGTTCCCGGACGCGAAGAAGACGCCGGAGACGAACATCATCGGCAGCGAGACGAGGTTGACGAGCCCGCCCACCGCCTCCTCCGTCCGCGCCCGGATGGCCACGAGCACGCCGAGCGCGGCGAAGCACAGCGCACCCGCGAGCCCCACGAGCGTCAACGTGAAGTAGCTGCCGAACATCGGCACGCCGAAGAGCCAGCGCGCGAAGGCACAGAAGAAGAGGATTTCCGCCAGCGCGAACCCCATGCGCGCCAGCAGATAGGACAAGAAGAACTGGGAGCGCCGCATGGGCGTCGCGGACAGCCGCTTCAGCAGCTTGCCTCCGCGCATCGCCACCAGCGAGCCCGCCACCACCCACAGGCTGCTGGACATCAACGACAGGCCCAGCAGGCCGGGGATGAGGAAGTCGACGTAGCGGTTTCCCGGCTCCGACACCGGCGTGGCCTTCACCACGGCGGCACGCGCGGTGTCTTCCGGCGCGGCGAGCGCCTGCGCCACCAGCAGCCGCGCAGTGCGGCCCTCCGCCTGGCTGGGGTCCACCAGCGCCTCGGGCACCGCGCCCGGCAGCAGCACCAGGGAGAGCTGCCCGCGCGCCAGCCGCCGCCGGGCGGACGCTTCGTCCGCGACCTCGGCCGACAGCTCCGGCACGCCCTCCAGCTTCGCCATCAGCGCCGGTGCGCCCGGCCCCTCCGCCACGGCCACACGCACCGGGCCCAGGGAGTCATTCCGGAACGCCAGCCCCAGGAACAGCGTGGTGATGACGGGGAAGATGAACGTCCAGAACAGCACCTCCGGCTGCCGCATCAACATGCGCAGCCGCATCAATACCAGCTGGCCCAGGGCGTTCATCAGGCCGCCTTCTCTTCCGCGGACTCGCGCAGGGAGCGGCCCGTCATGTCGATGAAGACATCATCCAGCGTGGGGCGCCGGGTGGACAGGTGCAGCAACTGGCCGCCCCCGCCGCCACCGGCGCAGCACCTCCGGCAGCGCCAGGTGCAGCTCCCGCACCCGCAGGGTGATGCGGCCGGCGTGCCGCTGGGCGGCCACCACCGACGGCAGCGGGCGCAACCGCTCCAAATCCGGCGAGGGCTCCGCCTCCAGTTCGATGACCTGCTCCGCGCCCAGCGTGGTGATGATGTCCCGCGGCGTCCCGCGCGCAATCACCCGGCCCCGGTCGATGATGACCAGCCGGTCGCACAGCACCTCGGCCTCATCCATGTAATGCGTGGTCAACACCACGGTGCGCCCGCGCGCCTTGAGCTGCGCCACCACGTCCCACAAGGCGCGGCGCGACTGGGGGTCCAACCCGGTGGTGGGCTCGTCCAGGAAGAGCACGTCCGGGTCGCCCGCCAGCCCCAGCGCCAGGGCCAGCCGCTGTCTCTGGCCGCCGGACAGCTTGCCCACCCGGGCATGGCGCTTCTCGCCCAGTTGCACCAGCCCGATGAGCGCCTCGACCTCCAGGGGGCGTGGGTAGAAGGAGGTGAACAAACGCACCATCTCCTCCACCGTGAGCTGGTCCACCAGCCGCGTCTCCTGGAGCGTCATGCCAATGCGCTCCCGCAGCACCCGCGCGTCCGTCTCCCAGCGCAACCCCAGGAGCCGCACCTCCCCCGAGGTGGCTGTCTGGAGGCCCTCGAGGATTTCCACGGTCGTCGTCTTGCCCGCGCCGTTGGGGCCCAGGAGGCCCACGCACTCGCCACGGCGGATGTCCAGGTCGATTCCGTCCACGGCGGTGACGTCGCCGAAACGTTTGACCAATCCCTTCACCTCGATGGCGAGCTCGTCCTGGTGTGTCATGGATGGGGGGCTGGGGGGCGCGCGGGCGAGTATCGCTCAACACCCGGCGGGTGCCCAACCAACCCGGTGTGGAAAGCGGCGGGGCCGGGCACGTCGGGGTGGTACGGTGCCCCCGTGGCCCTGACCGACTCATTGGAAGCCCGGGTGGACCGGCTGGAACTGCCTTTCAACGAATACGGCGTCGACCCGTACGGCATCTCCAAGTCTCACGTAAAACATGCGCTGCGCGTCTTTGGCGCCATCTACCGCTACTACTTCCGCGTGCGCTGTTACGGGGTGGAGCACATCCCCCCGCGGGGCCGCGGAATGCTGGTGGGCAACCACTCCGGCGGCGTGGCGGTGGACGGGGCCATGGTGCTGACGTCCACCATGTTGGAGATGGACCCGCCCCGGCTGGCGCAGGGCATGGTGGAGCGCTTCCTCCACAACTTCCCCGTGTCCTCGCTGTGGGCCAGCCGCACCGGCCAGTTCATCGGGCTGCCCGAGCACGCCAAGCGGCTGCTCGAGGATGACCGGCTGCTGATGATCTTCCCCGAGGGCGCGCGCGGCACGGCCAAGCTCTACAACGAGCGCTACTCGCTGGTGGACTTCGGCACCGGCTTCGTCCGCCTGGCGTTGCAGACGCGCTCGCCCATCATCCCCTTCGCGTTCCTGGGTGGCGGCTCGGCCGTCCCCACGGTGTTCAACGCGTACACGCTGGGGAAGCTGCTCGGCGTGCCCTACGTCCCGTTGACGCCCTACCTGTTGCCGCTGCCGTTGCCGGTGCAGTTGGAAATCCATTACGGCGAGCCGCTCGTCTTCCAGGGCACTGGGGACGAAGAGGACCACGTCATCGAGGGTTATGTGGAGAGGGTGAAGCAGCGCATCGCGGGGCTCATCGAGCGCGGCCGCGCGCAGCGGCACAGCCGGCGGATTGGGAGGAACCTGCTGCCATGAGGGTGCTGATTCCAGGCATCTCCGGAGGCATTGCCCGCCAGCTCGCGCTGCACCTGCACGCGCGCGGGCATCAGGTGGCGGGCATCGACACGCGCCCCTGGGCCGAGGCCAAGGAGGCCGGCATCCAGGTCTACCGGGGCGATGTGCGCAAGCGCGCCGCGGAGGACGTCTTCCGCCGCTGGCGTCCCGAAGCCGTGGTGCACATGGCCACCGTCACCGCCTTCACGGTGCCGGGCAAGGAGCGCGGGCGCATCAACCTGGACGGCACCAAGGCGGTGTTCGACCACTGCGCGGCCCATGGCGTGAAGCAGGTGCTCTTCGTGGGGCGGCACACCTTCTACGGCGCGGCGCCGGACTCGCCGCTGTACCACTCCGAGGACGAGCCGCCTCGCGCGCTGGAGGCCATTCCGGAGCTGGCGGACCTGGTGGCCGCCGACCTGTACGCGGCCACCGCGCTGTGGCGCCTGCCGAAGATGACGACGGCCGTGCTGCGGCTGCCCTACACCCTGGGGGCTCCCGGCACCGGCACGCTGTCCTCCTTCCTCAAGGGCCGTCGCGTGCCGCTGGTCCTCGGGTACGACCCCCTGTTCCACGTCCTCCAGGAGGAAGACGTGGTGACGGCGTTGACGCTGGCGCTGGAGAAGCAGGTCCGGGGCCTCTTCAACGTGGCGGGCCCTCCGCCGATTCCGCTGTCCGTCATCGTCCGGGAGACAGGGCGCAGGGCGGTGCCTTTGCCCGCGCCGCTGCTATCGATGCTGCTGGGCCGGGCCGGCCTCCCCCGTCTGTCAATGGGCGCGCTGGACCACCTGCGCTTCCCCATCGTCGTGGACAACCGCCGCTTCCTGGACGCCACGGGCTTCGAATACCGCCACAGCGTGGCGGACTCGCTGCGCATCTTCCGCGAATCCTCGCCCATCCTCCCTGCGGGGGGCCAGGGACGTTAGACTTCTCCCGGCAGCGGACCTGCTTCCGGGGGGAAGTCCATGTCGGCCGACATCGAGGAAGTGGATGTGGTCATCGCGGGAGGCGGGCCGGTGGGTGTGCTCACCGCCAACCTCCTGGGACTCCAGGGTGTGCGCGTGCTCGTCCTCGAACGGGAGGCCGCGCCGCACGGCCAACCCCGGGCCTTCTCCTGTGACGACGAGGCCCTGCGCATCTACCAGGCCGCGGGGCTGCTCGACGCGCTGAAGCCCGACCTGCGCCAGGGCCGCCACGTCACCTTCACCGGCGTGCGCGGCCAACCCATTGCCCAGGTCCAGTTGGGCCGGTGGACCTCGGCTATGGCCACGCGCCCATCTGGTTCTTCCACCAGCCGCTCCTGGAGAAGGCGCTGCGCGAGGGCCTCTCACGCTTCCCCGCCGCCGAGCTGCGCACGGGCACCGAGGTGGAATCACTGGAACAGGACGGCGCGGGCGTCACCGTGCGGTACCACACGTCTGGAGTCCGGCACGGGGTGCGCGCCCGCTACCTGGTGGCCTGTGACGGTGGGCGGAGCACGGTGCGTGCGCTGCTGGGCATCCCCATGGAAGGCCGCGGCGGCCAGGAGCCGTGGATTGCCATCTCCGGCACCGTGGCGGAGGAAGACGCCCCCGCCGAATGCCATGTCGTCTGCGACCCGGTCCGCCCCGGCTTCGTCGGGCGTGGTCCCGTGGGGCGGTTCCGCTGGGAGTTCCGCCTGCGCCTGGGCGAGACGGGCGAGGAGATGACGCAGCCGGGCACGATTCGCCGCCTGATTGGGCCTTATGTGAATCCAGACCGGGTGACGGTGGAGCGAGCGCAGCTCTACAGCTTTCATTCGGTGGTGGCGCAGCGCTGGCGCGTGGGCCGCACCTTCCTGGCGGGAGACGCGGCCCACCTGTTGCCACCCTTCATGGGTCAGGGACTGGTGTCCGGGCTGCGCGACGCGGCGAACCTCGCGTGGAAGCTGGCGTGGGTCCTCCAGGGCCGCGCCCCCGAGGCGCTGCTGGACACCTACGCCGTGGAGCGCCGTCCGCACGTGCGCGCCTTGCTGGAAGCCACCGCGCGGCTGGGCTCCGTGTTCACCGCGCGCAGCACGCCCATGGCCTGGGTACGCGACACCGTGCTCCGGGGCCTCCAGGCCGTTCCGGCCGCGCGCCGCTTCGTGGAGGGATTCCGCTTCAAGCCGGCGCCCGCCATCGAGGAAGGCTGGCTGCTGGGCGGCCGCCGCTCGGGCCGGAAGGCCGCGGAAGGCAGCTACCTTCCCCAACCGCGCGTGCGTCGTGCCTCCGGTCAGGAACACCTGTTGGATGACAGCCTGGGCTCCGGCTTCGCCGTGCTGAGTCGTGGCGGCAGCCCAGGGACGGAGGTGGCCCGGGAGCTGGCCGAATCCCTGGGGGCCCGCGCCGTCACCGTGCGCTCCGCGGGTGTCCCAGGCCTGGGCGACGACAGCGTGGAGGACCACACCGGCAGGCTGTCCGAGTGGTTCCGGGAGCACGGCGCGGACGTGGCCGTGGTGCGGCCGGACCGCTTCGTCTTCGGCGCGGTGCCCCTGGCTCGGATGCCCGAGCTGCGCGCGGCGCTGGGCGTGGAAGAGGCGTGAGCCGTTGCACAGACGACAGACATTGCAAGCACGGGGTCAGGAAGACCTCGGGATGCAATCCCTGACTCGCCCAAGCACAATCACTCCTAGCTGTCCACACCTCCCCAGGGGGTTGCATCGAGGTCCGTGAGAGGAGCAGGCTTCCAACCCTTCGCGAAGGCAGACCATCGCGCGACCTCGGGGGAAATGGCTTGCACCCACCATTGGATGCAGCGCTTCTCGGCTCACTGGACCGGCATGCCCGGAGACGCGCGCAAGGCATTGCAACGCTGAGCACGCTCGTCGGGCCGCCGGAGCGGGCGCTGACCGTCTGGACGGAGTGGATTCAGCGCCGGGGCTCGAGTGTCGTCATCGTGGATGGGGATGACGTGCGCGCCGTCGTCTCCGCGTGGGCGGCGGCGCTCGCCAGGGAACGGGACCTGCTGGGTGACGCGGAGGTGTTCGTCGTTCGCTCCCAGCCTCAGAACCCGGCACGGACGCTCCAGTTCCGAGGCAAGACGGCGCACCAGCGGCGCGTGTTGATGGAAGGCCTGACGCCCCCGCGGGGACAGTCCGCCACCTGGGAGCTGTGCCGGGCCCTGCTGGAGAGCCCGGCCCCGCCGCCGTCCGGTGTGCTTCCAGACGCGGTGAGCCAGGCCATTGCGCGCGCGCCGCTGCCGGCCCTCCAAACGCTGATGGCATTGGTCCCCGCCGGAAGCACGCCGGCCCTGCGCGTGCGGGCCGGCCCCTCTGACTTCCGGGCGCTCCGCACCGCCGCGGCCCTGTGCACCGCGGCCCCCGCGCTCACGACGGGCTGCGTGCTCACCGCCGAGGCACTCGCCGAGCACCTCCGGAGGGAGGAGTCCCACATCCTCGCCATGCTGCGGGAAGGCCGGCTGGACCTGGCCGAGCCGGAGCTCGACGAAGACACCCGCGAGCTGCCCGAGGCCGCGGTGGCGTCCACGCGCGTCCGGCTCCGGCAGGAAGGCTCATCCGAACAGGTCGTCGCGCTCTACGACTCGGCGGTGCGCACCATCGCCTCGGCCTACCGGGACGCCAATGGCCGCGCCCGGAGCGAGGCGGAGAAGTTCCTGCACGCCCGGCTCCAGGACCATGCCTCCACGCGAGGCCTCTTCGTCCTCAATGGCCACGTGGACCCGGTCGGAGGTGGCCGGAGGCTGGAAGTGGACCTGCTCTGCACGGAGCTGAACCTGGCCGTGGAAATCGACGGCTATTTCCACTTCCGCAGCCCCGACGGCTTCCGCCGGGACCGGCGCAAGGACGTTGCGCTCCAGTGCTCGGGCTACTGGGTGGTCCGCTTCCTCGCGGACGACGTGGTGACGCGACTGGAAGAGATTCTTGAAACCCTCGACACGTTGATTGCCACCCGCAGGGGTGAACTCACCGGGAAGGACGCATCGAATGGGAAGCGCTGACCACCGGCTGTCAGGCATTGCCTTATCCTGGCTCATGACGCGCAGCGAGCGGCGAAGTACGCGCAAGGAATTGGAGGATGCGCTCCGGCCCTTCGTGGAGCATCAGCTCAGCCGTGCGGAATGGAAGCTCCGCTTCGAGGCGCTCATGGAGGCGCTGCTGGGCGGAGGAACCGTGGCGGTGCGCGGGCGCAGCGGCTTGGAGCTGACGCCCAA
Organism: Myxococcus sp. MxC21-1; assembly: GCF_032612255.1. NCBI lineage: Bacteria > Pseudomonadati > Myxococcota > Myxococcia > Myxococcales > Myxococcaceae > Myxococcus > Myxococcus sp. MxC21-1. Next base: position 1,850,740 of record NZ_CP123278.1, on the reverse strand, counting down.
GGGCCGGACGGAGGTGCTGCGCTTCCTCCAGTTGGACCAGCCGCCGCGCGGGCTGACGTGGAAGAAGCTGAAGGCCACGCACCTGGTGGCGCGCAGCCTGGACCTGCGGCCATCGAAGGCGGTGGTGGCGAGGATGAAGGGGCCGACGGCGTGCGCGCCGCCGCGCTTCAGCGCCAGCATGGGCTGGACGCCGAGGAAGGCCTCACCCTGGCGCAGACGCGGGACCGGTTGTTGTGGCGGCAGCTCGGCGTCGAGACGGACCGGCCCTTCACCCTGGGCGCGGTGCAGGCCCACCTGCTCGGGCAGATGCTGGACGCGAAAACGACGGACCCGCGCAAGGGTGTGGAGCAGCTCGCGGCCCGTGCGGCGGGCGCCCCCGCGTGGATGCGGAGGCCGTGCGCCTGTCACTGATGCGACGGTGGGCTGTCGCGCAGGACGACGGCGCCTCCGAGGACGCGCCGGCGGACCGTGCTTCCACGAATCCGGGGGCCCCTCCCGCTCCGGCTGCCTTCGCCGAGCGCGTGCTGTCGGTCGCCCGCGCCCTTCCCACGGGCCGCTTCGGCGAGAACAAGGTCTTCATCTCCCACGTGTGGAAGGCCCTCCAGCCGGAGTGGAGCACCCGTGAGGCCTTCGACGCGGCGCTCCTGGAGGCCAACCGAACCCGCCAGTTGTCCCTGACGCGCGCGGACCTCGTGTCCGCCATGGATCCGAAAGACGTCGCCGAGTCCGAGGTCCGGTCCTTCGGCGCCAGCTTCCACTTCGTCGTCGTCTAGCCCGACCCCAGGAGCGCCCCGTGGCCAACGACCCCCGCCTCGATATCTTCCTTGATGACTCTCGCGAGGTCTTCACCAGCGTCGAACAGGGCCAGCACATCTGGCAGGCGGACCCGTTCGACGTGGAGGCCCTCAACGCGCCGGCTCGCCGCTCCTTCAAGCGGCTGCTCGACAAGGCTTCCTCGGACACGCCCCCGAGCGCCGGCAAGCTGCTGCTCCTGCTCGGCGAATCAGGCAGCGGCAAGACGCATCTGGTGCGCGCCTTCCGCAACCTCGCGCATGGTCAGCGGAAGGGCTTCGTCGGCTACATGCCGATGACCGTCGATGCGACACAGTACGACCGCTACATCCTGTCCAACCTCATCGATTCCCTGGACAAGCCGTTCATTCGGGCGGGAGGCGATGACGACAGCGGGCTGATGCACCTGTCGGACGCGCTCATGGCCCAGTGCAACAGCGCGTTCGTGCTGCACCTGCAGGACGAGAAGATTCTGGAGGATGAGGAGCTGCACGGCACCATCCGGGCCGTGGCGGACGAGCTGCTGCTGGACCCTCGCTTCCGGGAAGTGGAAGTCGACCTGCTGCGCGCCCTCATCTACCTGCATCGAAGAGACCCTCGGCTCAACCGCCGCATCTTCCACTGGCTGCGCTGCGAGGAACTGTCCGAGGCGGACCAGCGCGTCATTGGGAACCTCATCCCGCGGACCGCCGACGATGCGCCGGCGCGGATGGTGGAGCACCTGGGACGGCTGATGGGCGGACTGGGTCAGGCGCTCGTGCTCTGCGTCGACCAGGTCGAGGACGTCAGCGACTTCGAACAGCGCCCACAGATGGAGAACTCCTTCCGGCGCGCGATGAACAGCCTGGCGGCCATCGCGAGCAAGGTGCCTCGCGCGGTCGTGGTCTTCTGCTGCCTCGCCGACTACTGGGCGAAAATGAAGCCCCTGCTCAACCAGGGAACGGTGGATCGCATCGAGAACGACCCCGAGCCCGTGACGCTGGAGCGGACCGTGACGGCCGAAACGGCCAGGGACCTCGCGGCGCGGCGACTTCAAGACCTGTTCGAACAGCGAGGCTTCACGGTCTCCCCGTCGGACCCGACCTGGCCCATTCCAGCGAACGGCTTCGACGCGCTGGGCGGACACCGCGCCCGTGATGTCCTGGATGAGTGCCGCCGCTACCGCGACCGCGCTATCCAGGACGGCAAGCTGCCCGCCAGCTTCCCGCTGCAACGTCCCCAGGGCCCGGACGTGGCGACGCCACCTGTGGCGCAGCAGCCGCAAGCCTCCAAGCTGGATATGGACCAGCTGTGGACGGACTTCCGCGCCACCCTGCGAATTGACCCGCCCGAAGAGCCCGCGCGCGTCGCGGAACTGCTGGCCTGGGCCATTGAAGCCGGCGGCAAGGAGCTCGGAGACACGAAGCGCTTCGACGTCAAGCCCAAGGACAAGGAGATGCTGGACGTCCAGGTCCACCCGGAGGGAAGCAAGCTCCTCGTCGCGCTGTGTGAGCGGGACTCACGTGGCGGCGGCCTCGGCAGGCAGATGACCGAAGCCCTCAAGAAGGCCTCGGGAAAGACACCTGTGGTTGTGCGGACCACCGACTTCCCTCCGGCCCGCCCCGGCGGGGTCGTCGCCGAGCAACTGGGCGCGCTGCTCCGCAAGGGCGGACGCCGGGTCGTCGTCGGAGACACGGAGCTTCGGGACCTCATGGCCCTGCGCACCTTCCGTGAGAGGCATGCGGGTGAAGCCGCCCTCCTGGAATGGAGCCGGACGGCTCGCCCCATCACCCGGCTCAAGTCCGTGAGCGACATCCTGGGGCTGGAGAAGCCGGACGCCACGCCCCCGTCCTCCGGGCCAAAGACGTCCAAGACCCCACCCAGGGGCGGCACGGGTGTCCCGACGGCCAATGTCGGAGCCCGGAGCACCGCAACCAAGGCACAGACGGAGCTGTTCAACAGCCCACCGACGTTGCCGTATGGAACGCCTGTCCCGGCCGAAGTCCTCTCGGGAGCGAAGTCCACCCCTCCTGCTCGTGCCGAAACGAGCGCACTGGAGGCGAGAGGCGTGCGCTCCGCGCGCGAGCCCATCGTCTCCCTGGGGGACAGACAAGGCCGGGCCCAATCCCTTTCGGATGACCCGTTGCAGGACATCACCATCGAATCGCCGATGCTGACGGGCCGCACCATGACACCGCCCCAGGGCATGAAGCCCCCCATCGGCTTCAGGGGCAACGCGAGCCCCTCCGCCCCGCTGCCCTCCCCACGTCCCTCGGAAACACTCACAGGACCACTGCGGATTGGCGCCTCGGAAGGTGTGTTCAGCCAGGTGGTGACCGTGGACCCGTCCGAGCTGACCCGCCACAGCGCCTTCCTGGGCACCACGGGAAGCGGCAAGACGACGCTGGCGCTCAACGTCCTGGAGCAGCTGCTCCTCCGCGGCGTGCCCGCCATCCTCGTCGACCGGAAGGGGGACCTCGCCGCGTACGCGCGGGACCTCTCCTGGGAGGAACATCTGGACGACCCCGCCCTCATCGAGCGCCGCCGCCTGCTGCGCGAGCGCGTCGAGGTCGCGCTCTACACCCCGGGCCGCTCCGACGGACGGCCGCTGGCCATCCCTGTGATTCCACGCGGCCTTGAAAGCCTGTCGCCGGAAGAGCGTGAGCAAGGTGTGCAGCAGGCCGCGGACGCCATCGCGGGCATGCTCGAATACAAGACCAGCCCCAATGACAAGGCAGCCCGGGCGCTGCTCTCGCAGGCCTTGCGCCTGTTGGTCCAGCGGCCTCCGGGCACTGAATTGACTCTGGAGATGGTCCAGAAGTTCGTCGCGGAGCAGGACGAGTCGCTCCGGCAGGAAACGGGGGGCCTGCCAACCAAGACGTTCGCCAAGCTCGCCCAGGACCTCGAAGTGCTCCGGCTCGACCTCCGCCCCCTGCTGGCAACGGGTGGAGAACGTCTGGATATCAGCGAACTGCTGGGGCTCGGCGCCGCGAGTACACCGGGCAAGACGCGCCTGAGCATCATCAGCACCAAGTACCTGGGAGACCTCAGCCGCGTCCGCTTCTGGGTGTCTCAACTGCTGCTGGAGGCGAACCGCTGGACCAGCCAGCACCCCGCATCCAAGCTCCAGGCCGTCATGCTCTTCGACGAAGCCGACATCTATCTGCCCGCGACGAGCAAGCCCGCGACGAAGCAGCCGATGGAGAACCTGCTCAAGCGCGCGCGCTCAGCGGGCGTGGGCGTCATGCTGGGTACGCAGAGCCCGGGAGACCTGGACTACAAGTGCCGGGAGAACGTGCGCACCTGGTTCGTCGGCGGGGTGAAGGAAGACAACGCCCTGAAGAAGCTCAAGCCCATGTTCACCGAGGCCCGCATCGACGCCGAAACCCGCCTCCCCGGCCAGAAGCCGGGCCAGTTCCATGTCCTGCGCGAGGGGAAGGTCCAGCAACTGAAAGCGGACCGTTCCGCGATTCGCACCGACCAGCTCTCCGAGGACGAAATCCTCAAGGAGGCACGCCGCACGCTGGAACGCGGCTCACGCTGAGCGCACGGAACGTTCATTCCACCGGGCCCCCCGCCCGGTGGGCCATGGACGACTCGAACTGGACGGAACGTTCCTGGTATCAAGCGCCTCGACATGAGCCGCCCGCCCTCCCCCACGCGCTTCCCGGACCGGACTTCCTTCGAGACGTTCGTAGCCCAGGGCTACAACCAGGTGCCCGTGGTGCGGCGGCTCCCGCTCGGGGCGCTGCGTCCCGTGGACCTCCTGCGAGCCCTCCCAGCGGAAAGCCGGTTCCTGCTGGAGAGCACCCGGGTCAGCGCCGAGGGGCGCTATTCGTTCCTCGGCGCGAAGCCCTTCCTGCGCTTCACCGCGAAAGAGGGACAGTGCTTCATGGACGGCGCGCTCCAGCAGGGCACGCCGCTGGAGGTACTGCGCTCGCTGCTGCGCCGGTGGCGTGGCGTGCGTCATCCCGGAATGCCGCTCTTCTGCGGCGGCGCGGTGGGCTTCTTCGGCTACGAGGCCGCGCACTGTTTCGAGTCCCTGCCCCGGCACCCACAGGACGACCTGCACCTGCCCGAAATCGACCTGTCATTCATCGATACCTTCCTGACGGTGGACCACCACGAGGGCCAATTGCTCGCGGTGGCCACGGGCTCGGACTGGGAGGACTGTGAGCGCAGGTTGGACGCGTTGGAGGCCCACGTCCGCACCGCGACGCCCACGGCGCCACGCGAGCCACCCGCGATGGACGGGCCCACCTCGGCGTATCGCTCCAACTTCACCCTCGATGCCTACCTGGACGCGGTCGAGCGCGTGCGCGAGTACATCCGCGCCGGTGACACGTATCAGGTCAATCTCTCACAGCGGCTGGAGGTGGACTTTCCCGGTGAGCCGCTCGCGCTCTACGAGACGCTGTCCGCCATCAACCCCGTCCACTTCGCCAGCTATCTCGAAGGGGACGGCTTCCACGTCGTCAGCGCCTCACCCGAGCGGCTGGTGCGCGTGGAGAACGGCCGAGCCACCACGCGGCCCATCGCCGGAACGCGCCGGCGGGGCACGCCCGAAGAGGAAGCGCGCTTCGTCCACGAGCTGCGCACCAACGAGAAGGAGCGCGCCGAGCACGCCATGCTGGTGGACCTGGAGCGCAACGACCTGGGCCGGGTGTGCACCTATGGCTCGGTCGAGGTAACGAAGCTGATGGACATCGTCGAGTACGCCCACGTCCTCCACATTGAATCGGAGGTCGTCGGCCAGCTCGCGCCGGGCGTGGAGCCGCTGGACGTGGTGGGCGCGCTCTTCCCAGGAGGGACGATTACGGGCGTGCCGAAGATACGCACGATGCAAATCATCACCGAGCTGGAGCCACATGCGCGTGGGCTCTATACGGGCTCGCTGGGGTACCTGTCCTTCACGGGTGATTTGGATTTGAACATCGTCATCCGCACGCTGGTGGTGAAGGACGGCCTGGCCTACGCGCAGGTGGGAGGCGGCATCGTCCACGACTCGCAGCCCCGGCAGGAATACAAGGAGACGCTCAACAAGGCGCGCTCGCAGCTCCTGGCCCTGGCATCGGTGGGGACGCCGGGATGATTCTCGTCATCGACAACTTCGATTCCTTCACCTTCAACCTCGTGCAGGCGCTGGGTGCCCAGGGCGCCGAGCTGAAGGTGGTGCGCAATGACGCCATCACGGTCGCGCAGGTCGAAGCGCTCCGGCCCGACCACATCCTCATCTCGCCCGGTCCCTGCACGCCCCACGAGGCGGGCGTGTCCATGGACGTCATCCGGGCCCTGGGCGGGCGGGTGCCCGTGCTCGGAGTGTGCCTGGGGCATCAGTGCCTGGGCCAGGTGTTCGGCGCGAAGGTGGTGCGCGCACCGGTGCCCGTACACGGCAAGACGGCGGCCATCGAGCACTCGGGCCAGGGCGTCTTCCGAGGACTGCCCGCCCCCTTCACCGCGGCCCGTTACCACTCCCTGGTCGTGGACGCGGAGAGCCTGCCGGCGTGCCTGGAAGTGACGGCGTGGCAGGATGGGCTCATCATGGGCCTCAAGCACCGCGAGCTGCCGCGCCTGGAAGGCGTCCAGTTCCACCCCGAATCGTTCCTCACGCCCCAGGGGCCCCAGCTGCTCGCCAACTTCCTGGAGCCGGCGCACTGAGCGCACAGGAGGCCGCCATGTTCTCCACGGTCGCGGTGGACGGAGAGGTACGGCGCTGGGAAGAACTGCACCTGCGGGACTTCGCGCAGGGCTTCTTCTTCGGCGCGGGCTTCTTCACCACCTTCCGCATCGAGGCCGGCCAGCCCTGGTTCCTCGCCCGGCACCGGCGCGGCTGCGCGCGAGCCTGGCCGCCTTCCCCGGCGCCGTCCGCACGCCGCCGTCGGAGCACCTCGCGGAAGCCGCGGTGCGCGAAGCGATTGAGCGCTGCCTGCGAGCCGACGCCGCGATGGGCCCCGCGTTCCGAGGTGTGGGCAAGTTGTCGGCAAGTGATGGCCGGGTGCTGCTCACCTTCCGCGAGCACGCCCCAGACCTGGAGCGGATGCACCGCGAGGGACGAGCCCTGGACAGTCAGGAGCCGGGGGCATACCGCCGGGGCGAGGCCACGCTGAATCACAAAGGCCTCGCCTACTTCCGGCAGTTCAGTGTGATGGAGCGCCGGCCCCTGCTCGGCAATGAGGCCGGCGAGGTCTGCGAGCTGCCCACGGCCAACGTCTTCTTCCAGTGCGACGGGGTACTCGTCACGCCGCCTCGGTCCGCGCCGTGTCTCCCCGGCATCATCCGCGAAGTGCTTCTGGAGGCTGGACATGTGGGGACGCTGCCCATCTTGGAGCGGCCTGTCTCGTTCGCCCAGCTCGCGCAGGTGAGCGCCTGCGTCTTCACCAACTCCGCCCAGGTGGCCACCGGTGTACCGAGCCTCCTCGGCCGGCCGCTCCCCACCAGTCTGGCGCTGGCCCAGGGCATCCGGAGCCTCGTCGAGGCCATCGCGGCACGCGAGCGCTGAGGCCCACGCGGCGGGCGCCCCCTCAGGAGACGGAGAAGGACAACCCCTGAGACACTTCCTCGTCCGTCAGCAATCGCCACGCGCCCTCGGGCACGTCCAGCGTCACGCCGCCCACGGCCTCGCGGTGCAGGGTCCGCACCGGATGTCCCACCGCCGCCAGCATCCGCTTCACCTGGTGGTTGCGGCCTTCCGTCAGGGTGAGCTCCACCACGTCCGGCGCGCGCAGCCGGGCACCCGCGGGCCGCGTCGGGCCGTCCTCCAGCACCAGGCCCTCGCGCAGCCGGCGGAGCGCATCCTCCGGTGGCGGCCCCACCACGCCCGCCACGTAGCGCTTGGGCAGGTGCCGCTCGGGCGACGTCCCGTGTTGGACCAGACGCTCGTCGTTGGTGAAGAGCAGCAACCCCGTGGTGTCCCGGTCCAGACGGCCCACCGCGAGCCACTCATAGTCGCGCAGCGGATGGGTGAGCCGCTCACGCAGACATTCGAACACGGTGCCCACGCCTTCCGCGTCCGAGCCGTGCACCACCAGCCCCGCTGGCTTGTGGAACATCAGCGCCAACACAGGCGCCTCCAGGTGCCGCACCCGCCCGTCCACCCGCACTTCCATCCCCGGACGCACCGGCGCGAAGGGCTCGTGCTCCACCCGCCCATCGAGCGTCACCCGTCCCTCGCGGATGGCCGCTTCCGCCTGGGCGCGAGGCATCACGCCGGCCTTCCCCAGGGCCCTCGCCAACCAATCCGACCTTCCGGAGGCTTGCACGTCCTCCGGCCCCCTCCGCCGTGCCGCTTCCAGCCACCTCGGAGTCCGCTGCTTCCGCGCCATCTCCCCACGTCCTCTCTCATTCCACTCACTTTCGCCCGCGCCCTCCACCGCCCCCCCTGCCGCGTACCAGGCTCCGTCCAAGCCAGCCATGCAGCATGTCTACCTTCTGAGGCGAAGACACGCGGGGACGATGACCTGTGAAGCCCCCGCAACAGTTTCCCCCTCGGGACCTGAAGGAGTCAGCATGGGAAGCGTCATTGACGGCAGCATCCAAGGCAGCGGGTACGGGCAGCGCTCGGAAGAGGGCTCGCGCATCGCCCGTGGCGAGTCCGGTACGTCCGGAATCGGGCAGGCTGGCAAGGAGCAGGCGAAGCAATTGGGCAGCGCCGCGAAGGAGCGCGTCTACCACCAGGTGGAGAGCCGCCGGGGTGACGTGGCCAAGGGAATGCGGGGACTCGTCTCCACGCTGGAGAGCATCTCGGACAGGGACGAGGCGAAAGTGGCGCGGCCGCTGCTCGGCGGCGCGGTGGGACTGCTTCGCCGCACGTCCGAACGGCTGGAGAACGAAACCACCGAAGAGCTGCTCGCGGATGCCCAGACACAGGTCCGCGAGCGGCCCGGACTCTTCATCGCGGGGTGCGTGGCCGCGGGCTTCGTACTCGGCCGGCTCATCAAGTCCTGAGGGGAGCGCCCAGAATGGAACCCACGATTCCCCATCGGGACGGAGACGGCTTCGGAGCGCTCTTCTCCGAGTTCACCGAGCAGGCACGCCGCCTGGTCCGCGCCGAGGTGTCCCTGGCGCGCGCCGAGCTGCGAACGGAGGCAAGGAAGGCATCTGCCGGAGCGGGCCTGCTGGCAGGCGGCAGCGTGGTGCTGCACCTGGGGGGCATCGCCTTTGTCGCCTTCCTGGTGGCGGTGCTGGCGGAGGCCCTGCCTCTCTGGGCCGCCGCCCTCATCGTCGCGGCGGTGCTGCTCGCGGTGGGCGGCGCCATGGCCTGGAGCGGGCGCCAGCGAATGAAGCGGGTCCACGGACCTGAACGAACGATTCAAACCCTCAAGGAGGATGGGCGATGGACGAGCAGGACCGCGCACTCCATGAAATCGCAGATGCACGGGCACGCATGAGCGAACTCGCGGACGAAATGGCCCGGAAGGCGGAACCCGACCGGCTGAAGGAACGTGCCCGTGAGGTCGCCACGCACAAGGCCACCGAGCTCAAGCAGCACGCGAAGGAGGCCGCCGTGGAGAAAGCCACGGAACTCAAGACGCAGGCCAGGGAGACACTGATGCACAAGAGCATGGAATTGAAGGAACGGGCCGACTCGCCCAAGGGCTGGAGCCTGCTCGGCGCCCTCGTGGGAGCGGGCGTTGGCTCGGCCCTGATGCGCAAGGCCTTCACCACACGCGCGGCGCGGCAGGACAGCGAGTTCGCATGGGAGAGAGGCGAACGGTGGCGCTACGACGGCCTGCGCGCCGGCCGAGACGACCTGCGCTCCACCGGGGAAGAGGCCATGGGCACCGGGGCTGGCGGCGATGGCCCTCTCACCGACATGAAGGCCAGCGCCAGCGACAAGGCGCATGAGGTGAAGGACAAGGCGCATGAGGTGAAGGACAAGGCGCTCGACAAGGCCACCGAGATTCGGGAGCGGACCGCGGGCGTCGTGCACAAGGCCCGGGAGCGGGCATCCCATGCGCGCGAGCGGGTGCCCTCGCGCGAAGCCGTCCAGCATCAGGCCGCTGACTGGCTCAACCGCACGGTGGATGAGCAACCCCTGCTCCTGGCCGTGGGCGGCATCACGCTGGGCATGCTGGCGTCCACCCTGCTGCCTGTGACTGGCAAGGAGCGCAAGCTCATCGAACCCGCGAAGCGCCGCGCGACGGAAGGTGTCTCCCAGCTCGGTGGGCAACTCCAGGAAAAGCTCCAGGAAGAGGAACAGCAAGCGCCTGGCGGCCCCGGGAGCTCGAATCAGACAGCGTCCGACACCTCCAGCGTCAGCGCGAGCCACGTCGAAACGACCCGCGTGGAGGATTCAGGAAAAACGCTCTGATGGGCGGAACTCCCAGGAGGAGGCGGACCTGAACCCGCGACGTTGAAGGTGCGAGGCGCCGGGCCCAGGCAGGCGGGCCGCGCCCCTGGAACCAGGGGTGTGCCCCACTGCCGTTTGACTCAGCCTGGAGCCTCTGCCATGTGCGCCGCCGTGGCCGTCCCTCCTGAACTCCGCACCGCCGTCAGTCATCCCCCGCCGCCGGGCCCCGCCGTCGCCTTCACCATCCGGCTGGGCGAGGCGCTGCACCGCTACGGCACGCCCGCACATCGCCTGGAGCTGCTGATGCAGCGGGTGTCGGAGCGCTTCGGACTGGAGGGGCGCTTCTTCTCCACCCCCACGTCCATCTTCTCGTCCTTCGGACCGCCGGAGGCCCTGCGCACCTCGCTCATCCGCGTGGAGCCGGGGGACATGGACCTGGAACGGCTGTCGCTGCTGGACACGCTGGCGGACGAAGTCATCCACGGTCAGGTGCCCCCGACGGAAGGGGCCCAGCGCGTGGACGCCATCCTCGCGCAGCCCGAGCGCTTCGGCCCCGCGCTCCAGCTCCTGTGCTGGACGCTCGCGGGCGGCGCCGCGGGGCGGTTGTTCGGCGGAGGACTCAAGGAGATGGCGGTGGCCGCGTTCAGCAGCCTGCTCATCGGCACCCTGGGCGTACTCACCCGGAAGCAGCCCTCCACGGCCCGGGTGTTGGAGCCGGTGGCCGCCATCCTGTCCTCCGCCGTCGCCGCGCTGGCCGCGAGCCTGATGGGGCCGCTGTCCGCGCAGGTGGCCACGCTGGCGGGCCTCATCGTCCTGCTCCCCGGCCTGTCCCTGACGGTGGCCATCAACGAGCTGGCCACCCGCAACCTCATCTCCGGCACCTCACGGCTCACGGCGGCGGCGCTCGTCTTCCTCCAGTTGGGCTTCGGCGTGGCCCTGGGCAGCCGGCTGTCGGTGGTGCTGCCCGAGCCGCCCGTGGCGCCCCTGCCGCCCGCGCTGCCGGACTGGACGCAGCTGCCCATGCTGCTGGTGGCCATCTTCGCGGTGTGCGTGCTCTTCCGCGCGCGCCCCAGGGACTGGGGCTGGATTGCCGGAGCCTGCACCTTCGCCTTCGCGGGGGCCCGTCTGGGCTCGCTGCTGCTGGGGGCGCAGCTGGGTGCCTTCGTGGGCGCGCTGCTGCTGGCCATGGGCAGCAACGCGCTGGCCCGGCTGCGCAACAAGCCCTCCATCACCACGCTGGTGCCCGGGCTCATGCTGCTGGTGCCCGGCAGTGTGGGCTTCCGCAGCCTGTCATCCCTGCTGGAGCGGGACGTGGTGGCCGGCGTGGACACGGCCTTCTCCATGCTGATGGTGGCCGTGGCGTTGGTGGCCGGACTGCTGTCCGCCAACGCCCTGGTCCCCACGCGCAAGGTGCTCTGACTCAGCCCAGGCGGGTGACGTACACCGCCACCAGCGTCAGCAGGAAGTAGTGCACCAGTCCGCCCGCGCCGGCGTAGTCCTTCGCCATCCGCTGGCCGAAGAAGAGCGCCACCAAAGACACCGCGGAGAGCAGCGCGCCCCAGAAGGCCAGCGTCGCGCTGCCCGTGGCCACCAGCGACACCAGGCCCGCGGCGCTGAGCGCGCCCGCCGCCAGTTCCAGCACGGTGACGGTGGCCAGCATCAGCGGCACCACGCCGCGCAGGGGGCTCTTGGCAAAGTGGCCCGTGAGCCAGCCCAGGTTGCCCTTCCAGTCGATGACCTTGTCGAGGCCGGACTGGAGGAAGAGGATGGCCAGGAAGACGGCGCAGAGCGCCTGGAGCAGCCAGACAGTGAATTGGGTGGATTCGAAGGGCGGCATGGCGCGGCCACTCTAGCCGCCTTGGGGCCGGGCCCAAGCCTTCTTGGCAGGACAGCAGGCGGGCAGGCCAAAGCGTCGCCCGTCCCTACCCATCTGTGATGGCCGCCCTACCTTGACGGGTATGGCAACCGAGCAGACCGCCCGGCGGGTGTTCACTGGCCTCATCATTCTTTCCATCATCCTGCTGGCCCTGGTTGTCCGCCCGTTCGCCAAGGCCTTCTTCCTGGCGGCGGTGCTCGCGGGAACCTTCTACGGCCTCTACTCGCGGCTGAGCCGGAAGCTCCGCGGACACCACAACGTGGCGGCGGGGTTCATCGTCTCGGGAGTCATCCTGGCCCTGCTCCTCCCTCTGGGAGGTCTCACGGCCTTCGTCGTCACCGAGGTGTCGGACGGCGTGAAGTTCGTCTCCGACACGGTGCAGCGGGAAGGGATGGAAGGACTGATTGGCAAGATTCCCAGCCCCGTGCGAGGCCCGGTAGAGAGGCTGCTGGAGCGCATCCCCCTGGAGCAGGCCCAGCTCGACGAGACGCTCCAGCAGCAGGTGAGCACCCAGGGCGGCACAGCGGCGCGGGCCGTCACCGGGGCGGTGGCGGCGACGGGCTCCATCGCGTTCCAGACGGTGATGATGCTCATCGCCCTCTTCTTCCTGCTGACGGAGGGCGCGCGGCTGGTGAGATGGGTGGAGAGCGTCTCGCCACTTCGGCGCGGCCAGACGGGGAAATCCTGCGGGAGTTCCGCAGTGTCTCCGTGGCGGTGCTCGTCTCGTCGGTGGCCACCGCGGGCGTGCAGGCGGCGGCGGCGCTCGTCGGTTTCCTCATCGCCCGCGTCCCCGCGGCGCTCTTCTTCGCGGGCGTGGCGTTCTTCATGGCGCTCATCCCCGCCGTGGGCGCCGCCATCGTGGTGCTGGTCGCCGCGGCGCTGATGTTCTTCAGCGGCCACCCGTGGGCGGCGCTGTTCCTCGCCATCTGGGGCACGGTGGTGGTGGGGCTGGTGGACAACATCGTGAAGCCGCTGCTGGCCAGGCGCGGCATGCACCAGCACGCCGCCATCGTCTTCTTCGCGCTGCTCGGAGGCCTGGCCGCGTTTGGCACGGTGGGCCTGCTGCTAGGGCCCCTCATCGTGGCCTTCTTCCTGGCCCTGCTGCGCATCTACGAGCGCGACTACGGCCGGCCCACGCCGCGCCCCGGAGACCCGGCCACGCCCGGAGGTCCGAGCGGCGACGAAAGCCTCATCATCCGCCCGTCCGTGCTGTCGGCGGAGACGCGCGAGCGCGTGCCCCTGTCGCCCACGCCGCCGGAGAACCACTGAGGCTCCGCTGAAACAACACGGCCCCGCTTCCCGCGCGAACGGGAAGCAGGGCCGCGACACTTCAAGCGGGGAGGCTCAGAACGCCGGCCGGTGACGCGACGACCCGGCGAGGACTGCAGGCTGGACAGGCTGGTGTGCAGCACGAAGGTCGCCGTGGCGCCCAGGTCCGGGCTGCGGTTGGCGGACACGCCATCCGTGCCACTCACACCGGAGGACAGCACTGCGGACTCCACCACCGTGCCGGTGGCCGTCTTCACGGTGACGGTGTCACCGCTGTTGGACAGGCCCAGGGTGCCCGTGGAGGCGGACACCGCGTTGGGCGTGCCGGCCGGGATGCCCGCCGCGCCGCCGAACACCACGATGACGCCGCCCGCCGCCAGCGAGGTGCCACCGGGGAAGGTGTGACGCAGGCTGGCCGCGTCGGACACCGTCCACCCGCTCAGGTCCACCGCCCCCGTGCCCGTGTTCACCAGCTCCACGAACTCGCCCGCGACGTTCGAGCCCGGCTCGTTGACCATCACCTCGTTGATGATGACCTTGCCCGTGCCACCCGTCGGCGCCGTGGTGATGGTGAAGGCCGCGTTGCTGAGGTCGCTGACGCTCGCGTTGGACGCGTCGCTGACGCGGACCCGCGCGGTGGTGGTGGCGCTGGACGGCACCGTCCACGCGTAGCTGCCCGCGGAGGCGGCCGTGCTGGCGGCCAGGGTGCTCCAGGTGCTGCCATTGAGCGTGTACTCCAGCTTCACGTTCGTGACGCTGGTCGACGTCCAGGTGATGTCGCGCACGCTCCCGCCCGCCCAGCTCTCACCGCCGTTGGGCGACGTCACCGTGACGGAGGCATTGTCGCCGGGCGAGCTGTCACCCGGGATGATGAAGTCCTTGATGACGGCCATGTGCTGCATGCCAGAGGCCCCGCTGTCACCGGACAGCGCGGGCGCGATGTCGCTCAGCGGCGAGTAGACGCGCGTATCCACCACCAGGCCGTTGGTGAAGGTGCTGCCACCGATGACGACGGGCGTCTGGTACGCGAACAGGTCGCTGTCCACCAGCACGTGGTCATACGGGGCGTTGCGGCTCGCGTTGGTGTTGGTGTTGCCATTCTTGTCCGCCGGGTGCGGGCCCGCCGTGCGCACCACCTGGGACAGCGTGCTGAAAGCGGACTCGTTGCGGCTGCCGGTGTTCAAGTCTCCGCCGATGACGAGGTAGTCGCCCGCGGGGATGTTGGCCTTGATGCGGCTGACCAGACTGCTGGCCTCCGCGTTGCGGTTGCTGCTGCCCGTGGTGAGGAAGTGCACGCTCACCGCCCAGAGGTCCTTCGGGCCCGGCACGTCGATGCGCGCCCAGGCGAAGTCGCGGTTGGAGACGTACGGGTCATCCCACTCGCCCGAGGCGATGATGGGGTAGCGGCTGATGATGCCGTTGGGAATCTGCGCCCCACCCTCGCGGTAGTAGTGGAACTGCGTGCCGAACGTCGTGTCCACGAAGCCACGGATGTCCGCCGCGGAGTTCGACTTGTAGTTGAACTCCTGAATCATCACCACGTCAGCGTCCGTGCCCTGGAAGATGCGGATGCCGTGGCCCGGGTCGTAGTCCTGCCCGTTGCCGCTGGACGTGTTGGCCGCCAGCAGGCGAAGACGGACCTCGCCCAGCGTGTCCTGCCGCTGCCCGACTTCCGCGCCGTCGAGCTCCACGGACTCCAGCGCCGAGTCCTCGCCACCACACGCCGCGAGCACCGCCAGCAACAGCGCGGCGGCATGTCGCCGCCAGTTCGACTGCACATGGCTTGAAGGAGTTGCGTCGTCACGCATGATGTCCGGTCCTGCCCCCTGACAAGGAGCTGTTGAGTGGTCGGATGAGACATCCGCACGCTACCCGATTCACGGGGAATGCGATGCTCACCCGTCTCCTTTATCGAGCGGAACGCAGACACGTTGCGTGAAACATCGGTGAAACCGTCCGGGATGGGCACTACAGCGCGGCGGCGGCGGACAGGGCGACGGCGAGATAACGAAGGCCCTTGCCGAGCGCGACGAAGAAGACGAAAGGCAGCGGGCGCACCCCCAGCATTCCGCCGGCGATGACGAAGGCGTCACCCACCACGGGCAGCCAGGACATGACGAGCGCGGGCGCGCCCCACTTCCGCGTCCAGGCCTCCACGCGCTGCATGCGAGGCCCTTCCTTCTCACGGCGCCGCGCGTACCAGCGCCCCAAGGCGCCTCCACCACCGCCCGCCACCCACCGGCCCAGCACGTAGAGCGACAGCGCGCCCAGCACGTTGCCCATGGTGGCCACTCCGATGGCGGTGACGGGCGCCGTCCCGCCGTAGACGAGCGCGGCCAGCAGCGCCTCCGACGGCACTGGCACCACGGAGCCCGCAAGCATCGCGATGAGGAACAGCCCCGGGAGGCCCCAGGTGGCGAGTACGGACGGGTCGGGCATCAACGATTCGGAGGTGAGGGCCCCCAAGCCTGCCATGCCCCCCGCCGCGGCGCACGCGCTCAGACGCCCAGGGCGCAAGGTCTGCGCTCCATCCCACCCGCACGCAGGAATTGCGCCCCATCCCCGCCCGCGGACAGGTGTCCCAGGGGAGAGAAGGCCACGGCGCAGCGCTTGCTATGGGGAGGGGCATACACCCGAAAGGGAAGGAACGCCGCGCCCATGAGCAGCACCGTTGCCCCAGTCCCGAGCCCGAGCCAGAGCTCCGACCTCCGCCTCGTGCCGGTGGAGATTGCCCCCGAGACGTTCTGGGTGGGCAAGCGCGAGCCCGGCAACATCTTCTACGCCAACCCCTACCTGCTGCGCTTCCGCGGTACGGACAAGAAGACGCAGCGGCCCACGGAGTTCAACCTCCTCATCGATCCGGGCTCGAGCAGCGACTTCTCCACCATCCACACCAAGGTGACGTCGCTCATTGGTGGCATGGAGCGGCTGTCGGCCATGTTCATCAACCACCAGGACCCGGACGTGGGCTCGTCGGCGAGCATCATCTCCGCGCGCTACGCGCCCCGGGCCGGGCTGCTGTGCTCGGAGGACACCTGGCGGCTCATCGTCCACCAGAACCTGCCGCGCCACCGCTTCATCCCCACGGAGAAGTTCGCGCAGGGCCTCAGCGTGCCCACGGGCCACCGGTTGCTGCCGGTTCCCTCGCCCTTCTGCCACTTCCGCGGCGCCGTCATGCTCTATGACCCGCAGACGCGCGTGCTCTTCACCGGAGACCTCTTCGGCGGGCTCACGGACTCCAACGCCAAGGGCATCTGGGCGGACGAATCCGACTGGGCGGGCATCCGCGCCTTCCATCAAATCTACATGCCGGTGAACTCCGCGCTGCAACGCACGGTGGCGGCCATCCGCAAGCTGGAGCCGGGCGTGGAGATGATTGCGCCGCAGCACGGCCGCATCATCCGGGGACCGCTGGTGCAGCAGTTCCTGGACCGGATGGAGAAGCTCCAGGTGGGCCTGGACATCATGGACGAGGCGCAGGACCGCACGCACCTGCAGGCCTGGAACTCCGTGCTGGACCGGGTGGTGGCGCTGGCGCGCGGCTACCTGGGCGACTCCGTGGAGGCCAAGCTGGCCGCGAGCCACGAGCTGTCGGACACGGCGCAGTACGACGGCACGCGGCTGGTGGTGAGCCGCCTGGGCAAGTGGACGCTGGAGCACGTGGTGGACCTGCTGTGCCACGGCGAGCCGCCGGAGATTGCCGGCCCCATCATCGTCGAGGCCACCAGCGCCGCGGCCGAGTACAACCTGCCCACGCCGCACCTGGACATCGAGGGCGTGGGGGCACCGTCCCACGTTTCGCTGCTCGACCCCTGACAGCGACGACTGCAGACGAGGGAGGCCGAGGTGCACTCGACCGACGACGAAGAAGGCGTGGCGTACCTGGGGGCGCCGCGCCGGAGCCGCAATTGCGGGTGACTCCGCCGCCGGCCATCGTGAAACCGCCGCCCCGCGCCGGCCTCCCCCTGTCCCGCAGCGGACGGAAACCCCTCCCGACGCGACGTTCCATCCGGTGACGCCACCACCGGCCCTGTCGCTCGGGGAGACCCTGCGGCCGGTGACGCCCGTGTCGCCGCACGGCACGCTGCTCCAGGGCATTGTGGTGACCGCGACCTCCAGCGCCGTGCGAGGCCTGGTGCCCGGCCAGACGGTGGCCCAGCGGTACCGCGTGGAGCGCTGGCTGGGCGCCGGGGGCAGCTCCACCGTGTACGAGGCCACCGACCTCCACCAGGACCTGCGCGTGGCCCTCAAGGTCCTCGCGGTGCCCCATGCGGATGCCTCGATGGTGGCGCGCTTCCGCCAGGAGGTGGAGCACGCCCGGGCGCTGGAGCACGTCAACATCCTGCGTGTCTTCGATGTGGGCGTGGACGGCGAGCGGCACTTCCTCACCGTGGAGTTGCTGGATGGCGTGGATTTGCGTCAGCGACTGATGGAGCGGCGCGCCACGTTGGCGGAGGCGCTGCGCTGGCTCACCCACGCGACGGTGGCGCTGGAGCACGCGCACGGCCGGGGCGTGCTCCACCGCGACGTGAAGCCCGCCAACCTCTTCATCACCCGCACCGGCGTGCTCAAGCTGATGGACTTCGGGCTCGCCAAGAGCACGCACGTCATGGGGACGACGGCCCAGGGCGCGGTGCTCGGCACGCCGGAGTACATGGCGCCCGAACAGGTGACGGGCAACCCCGCGGTGTCACCCGCCACGGACCTGTACGCGCTCGGCGTGGTGGCCTACGAGCTGTTCACCGGACAGCTCCCGTTCCGCCACCCGGAGCCCGTGCCGCTGATGTTCCTGCACGTCCAGGAGCGCCCCGTGCCGCCGCGCACGTTGCGACCGGCGCTGCCGGAGCCCTTCGAGCACGTCGTGCTGCGGCTGCTGGAGAAACGCCCCGACGACCGCTACCGGTCCGCGGCCGAGCTCCGCACCGCGCTGGCGAAGCTGTGGCCCCACGCGCTGAATGCAGATGCGTCGGTGACGGCACGAGCGCCGGCGCCGCCCCTCGCGCGCGCCCGAGCGCCGGCCCGGGAGGCGGCACGGGCTGAGCGGAACGTGCCCGCCGTCACGCCCCCGATGCCGCTGGCTCCGTGCTGCCCGGAGCCAACAGCGCCAACCCGAGCGCCGCGACGGCCGTGAGTCCAGCGGCGATGCCGAACTGCAGGGCGAAGTGCCCACTGGCCAGCGCGAGCAACGCCACCGCCAGTGAGCCGCCCAACAGCCGCGTGGCGTAGAGCGCGCTGGTGACGATGCCCCGGTGGTGCCAGGGCGCGCGGGACTGCGGTCCAATCAGCGACGTGCTGGCGGCGGGCCCCAGCCCCAGGCCGAGCACCGCCAGCCCCATCAGCGCCGCGGGCACACCCCAGCCCGTGCGGCGGCCAATGACAGCCACCCGGCCCCCAGCGCCGCCACCGCGAAGCCCACGCCGGCGCTCAGTCGCATGCCTCCGCGCACCAGCAGCTTCACGCCGAAGGTGGAGCCCACGGACCAGCCCAGCAGCATCGGCAGCAGCGCCAGTCCCGCCGCCAGTGGCGTGTGACCGCCCTGCTCCGTCATCCACAACGGCACCCACGCGGCCATGCTGTACAGCAACGAGCCGCCCGCGATGCCGCCCACGATGCCGCTGAGCACCGCGCGATCTCTCAGCAACTCCGCCGGGAGCAACGGAGACACCGTCGTGCGTTGCTGCCGCACCAGCAGCCAGCCCGCGCCCACGGCGGCCAGCGCGCAGGCCCACCGCAGGCTCACGGCCCCCGGCTCCAACGAGAAGAGGAGCAGCGCCGCCGAGGAGCCCGCGAGCACGGGCCCCCACCGGTCCATGCGGACCTCCGGACGGCGAGGCGGGTCGCGGTAGGAGAGGTACAGCAGCGCCGCGGCGAACAGTCCCACCGGCACGTTGACCAGGAACACCCAGCGCCACGAGGCGTGCATCACCAGCCAGCCGCCAATGAGCGGCCCCACGACGTTGCCCGCGCCCCAGGCCCCCGTGAACAGCCCCTGCACGGCGGCGCGCTCACGCAGCGTGTAGAGGTCGGCGGAGATGGTGAGCGTGGTGGGCTGCAACGCCCCCGCGCCCAGGCCCTGGATGACCCGGAAGGCAATGAGCCCCGGCACCGAGTCCGCCAGGCCACACAGCGCGGAGCCCACCAGGAACAACCCCATGCCCGAGAAGAAGACGGGCTTGCGTCCCAGCCGGTCCGCCAGCGTCCCGGAGACGAGCACGCCGACAGTGGAGGCAAAGAGAAAGGCGGAGAACACCCACGAGTAGAGGTGCTGACCTCCCAGCTCCCGGGTGATGGTGGGCATGGCACTCGTCACGACGGTGCCTTCGAACGCGCTGACCACCAGGGCCAGCAACACCGCGCCCGTCGCGGTCCGCCGCGCCACGCCTGGACGCGCGCTGACCATGGGCTCCGCTGTGACGCCGCTTCCGTCCATCACCTCTCTGTACGCCCCAGGCCCCCATGCGGAAACCGCATCTTCCGCATAGGCTTCTTGCGGAATCCGCATGACCTCCGAACAGCTCCGAGCCTTCCTCGAAGTCGCCCGGGCGGGACGCCTGGCCACCGCCGCGCGTGGGCTGGGTCTGTCCCAGTCCGGCCTCTCCCGGCAGCTCCAATCACTCGAAGCCGCCCTGGGCACGCGCTTGCTCGTCCGCACGCCTGGGGGTGCGGTGCTGACAGACGCGGGAGAGCGCTTCCTGCCTCACGCCCAGCGCGCCCTGGACGCACTGACGGCGGGCACCTCGGAGCTGGAGCGGCTGTCGGGGACGCCACACGGCGTGGTGTCGCTCGGCACGCTGCATACCGTGGGGGCGTACCTGCTGCCGGACATCATCCCGGCCTTCGCCCGCCAGTTCCCGGAGGTCCGGCCCCGGCTGAGTGAGGGACTGGCACCGGCCATGGAGGAAGGCGTGGCACGCGGCGCCCTGGACCTGGCCATCCTCTCCCTCCCCGTGCGGCGCGCGGACCTGGTGGCGCAGCGACTGTGGGAGGAGTCCCTGGTGCTCGCCGTCCCGCGTGGACACCGGCTGACGAAGTCAGGCAAGCCCGTGACGATGGACGAGGTCGTGGAAGAGCCCTGGGTCGTCATCCCCGGCATGAGCGGCACCCGGGCGATGGAGGCCGCCTGTGAGGCGCGAGGCGTGACACCCCGCCTGGCGGTGGAGACGGACAACGCGGAGGCCATGCGCCGCATGGTGGAGCGCGGCCTGGGCGTGGCGATAGTGCCGCAGTTGATGGCCCGAGACCACCATGCCCAGGGCTTCGATGTGGTGCCCCTGTCGCGCGCCGGGCTGAAGCGGCAGGTGGCGCTGATACACCGGGGCGAGGGCTACCTCACGGCCGCGGCGCGGGCGCTCAAGTCCTTCATCGTGGAGAGCGTGCGCGCCATGCCCGAACCCTGGGGCACGAGGAAGGCGGCTCCAGGCGCTCGGGTGCGCTAGCGTGCCGCGGCCGGTGGCGCCGTCTTCACGAGGCGAGCCCCATCGAGACACGGAGACGCACCATGGCCCGGACGGACAGCTTCGTTGAGTACACGGTGGAACTGCTGGAGAAGCTGGGGCCCGTGAAGTCCCGGTCGATGTTCGGCGGCTGGGGGCTCTACCTCGGCGGACGGATGTTCGGGCTCATCGGCGGCGGGCAGTTGTTCCTGAAGGTGGATGAGGTCACCAAGCCGGACTTCCAGGCCGCCGGATGTCGGCCGTTCATCTACGAAGGCATGAAGACCCCGGTGGAGATGGGCTATTGGACTCCGCCCGCGGACGCGGAAGATGACGCCTACGCGCTCCTGCCCTGGGCCCGGAAGGCCGTGGACGCGGCGAACCGGGCCGCGTTGAAGAAGGCCCAGAAGCCGGCGCGAAAGAAGGCGCCGGCGAAGAAGCGCACCTCGCGCGTCAAGCCGTCTTGATGGCCGCGGCGTCCTCCAGCCCCAGCTCGACGACGGACGCCTCGCGCATCTTGAACTTCTGCACCTTGCCCGTCACCGTCATCGGGAACGCGTCCACGAACTTGAAGTAGCGGGGAATCTTGAAGGACGCGATGCGGCCCGTGCAGAACCGGGTCAGCTCCTCGGCGGTGAGCGTCGCGCCGGGCTTCACGCGCACCCAGGCCATGACCTCCTCGCCGTACTTCTTGCTCGGCACGCCAATGACTTGCGTCTCGCTGACGCCCGGGTGCGTGTGGAGGAACTCCTCGACCTCGCGCGGAGAGATGTTCTCACCGCCCCGGATGATGGTGTCCTTGATGCGGCCCACCACCTTCACGTAGCCCTCGTCGTCCATCACCGCGAGGTCGCCCGTGTGCATCCACCCGGCGGCGTCCACGGCCGCGGCGGTGGCCTCGGGGTTGGCCCAGTACCCCAGCATGACGCTGTACCCACGCGTGCACAGCTCTCCCGGCGAGCCGCGAGGAACCACCTCACCCGAGCCCGCGTCGATGACCTTGACCTCCAGGTGCGGATGCACGCGCCCCACGGTGGACACGCGCTTGTCCAGCGGCTCGTCCAGCGCGCTCTGCGTGGACACCGGCGACGTCTCCGTCATGCCGTAGCAGATGGTCACCTCGCGCATGTGCATGCGCGACTGCACCTGCTTCATCACCTCCACCGGGCACGGCGAGCCCGCCATGACACCGGTGCGCAGCGTCGACAAATCGAACTCACCGAAGCGCGGATGGTCCAGCTCCGCGATGAACATCGTGGGCACGCCGTACAGCGACGTGCAGCGCTCGGCCTGCACCGTCTGGAGCACCGTCAGCGGGTCGAACGCCTCGGCGGGAATCACCATGGTGGCGCCGTGGCTGGTACAGGCCAGGTTGCCAATCACCATGCCGAAGCAGTGATAGAATGGCACCGGGATGCACACCCGGTCCTCGGGGCCGTAGCGCAGGGCCTCCCCGATGAAGAAGCCGTTGTTCAAGACATTGTGGTGCGACAGCGTGGCGCCCTTCGGGAAGCCTGTCGTTCCCGACGTGTATTGGATGTTGATGGCGTCATCGAACTGGAGCGACGCCTCGCGGGCGGCCAACGCGTCCTCTGAAACATCCGCCGCGCCGTCGAGCAGCCGCTGCCAGTCGTCCTCCAGGACGAGCGCCGCCGCCAGGCTGGCACAGCGCGGCTGGACCTCTTTCACCATGCCCCGGTAGTCCGTCTGCCGGAAGCCCCGTGCGTGGAGCAGCACCTTGGTGCCGGACTGGTTGAGGGCGTACTCCAGCTCCGAGGTGCGGTAGGCCGGGTTGATGTTGACCAGGATGGCGCCGATACGGGCCGTGGCGTACTGGACGGCCACCCATTCGAAGCGGTTGGGTGACCAGAGCCCCACCCGGTCCCCCTTCTGAACGCCCAGGGCCATCAGCCCCCGGGCCACCTGCGAGGTGAGCGCCCAGAGCTGTTGATACGTGGCCCGAAACCCCTGGGACGCCACCACCAGGGCCTCCCGGTCGCCGTGGCGCTCGACGGTGCGGCGCAGGTTCTGGCCAATCGTCTCCCCCAGCAGCGGGGTGGTGCTGGTGCCATGGGCGTAGGAAGGGACCGGGTTTTGGGACATGGCGTCATCGTCCCGCCGAGCCGGACACGCGGCAAGCGCCGCGAACCACCGCTGTCCAGCGCGTGGCAGGGGGGCATGGGGGAAGGCGGCATGCACTGCCAGCGAGGGCCCCCTGGGGGGCCAGTCCCCTCCTGGGAAACGACAGTCAGCCCTGAAATCAGCCATTACGCCGTGCAGCCAGCCCACGCACCGCGTTAGAAACCGGGACTCATGGATGACTCCAACGCCAGGCTGGTCGCGGCCCTGCTGGAAGCCCGGCAGCGACACTGCTTCCCTGCGGACGTACGGCGCGCTGCCCCCGAATTCGTAGGCCAGGTGCTCGGCCTGCTCTTCCCCCACTTCGCCGAGCGCCTGGAGTGTACGGCCGCCGCCGTCCACCGCGACGTCACCACCGTGGAGGCCAGCCTCCACCGCATCCGGGACACGCTGGCGCCCCTGTACCCGGGCATTGAACGGGACTTGCCGGCGCGCTTCATGGAGCGGCTGCCCGGCCTGTACGACTGGCTGCGACAGGACGCGGACGCCATCTTCGAGGCGGACCCGGCCGCGCGCACCGTGGACGAGGTCATCCTCACCTACCCGGGCTTCACCGCCATCGCCATCTACCGGGTGGCCAACGCGCTGCACGCCCTGGGCTTCCCGCTGCTGCCTCGCTTGCTCACGGAGTACGCGCACCAGCGAACCGGCGTGGACATCCACCCGGGGGCCACCATTGGCCGGCGCTTCGTCATCGACCATGGCACCGGCGTCGTCATCGGTGAGACGACGCTCATTGGTGACAACGTCAAAATCTATCAGGGCGTCACCCTGGGCGCGCTCGTCGTGGAGAAGGGGCTGACGGACAAGAAGCGTCACCCCACCATCGAGGACGACGTGGTGGTGTACGCCAACGCCACCATCCTGGGCGGAGAAACCGTGGTGGGCCGGGGCAGCATCATCGCCGGCAACGCCTGGCTCACGCAGAGCATCCCCTCTCAATCCGTGGTTACCCGCCGCAGCGAGGTGCGTCAGCGCGGCGAGAACGGCTCGCTGGACGCACTCGAATTCCACATCTGACCCACCGACGAGGCCCCCCGACATGAAGGTGAACAACATCCTGGAGACCATCGGAAACACGCCGCACGTGCGCATCAACCGGCTGTTTCCGTCCCGCGTGACGGTCCATCTGAAGCTCGAGCGCGCCAACCCGGGCGGCAGCATCAAGGACCGCATCGCCTTGTCCATGATTGAGGACGCGGAGCAGCGCGGCCTGCTCAAGAAGGACAGCGTCATCATCGAGCCGACCAGCGGCAACACCGGCATTGGCCTGGCCATGGTGGCGGCGGTGAAGGGCTACAAGCTGGTGCTCGTCATGCCGGAGTCCATGAGCGTCGAGCGCCGCCGGCTGATGGCCGCCTACGGCGCCACGTTCGAGCTGACCCCACGCGCGCAGGGCATGAAGGGCGCCATCGCTCGCGCCAATGAGCTGCTGTCGCAGGTGCCCAACTCGTGGATGCCGCAGCAGTTCGAGAACGAGGCCAACATCGAGGTCCACCGCCGCACGACGGTGCAGGAAATCCTCAAGGACTTCCCGGAAGGGCTGGACTACCTCATCACCGGCGTGGGCACCGGCGGGCACATCACCGCGTGCGCCGAGGAGCTGAAGAAGGTCTGGCCGAAGCTGAAGGTCTTCGCCGTGGAGCCCACCAAGTCGCCCGTCATCAGCGGCGGCCAGCCGGGCCCGCACCCCATCCAGGGCCTTGGCGCCGGCTTCATCCCGAAGAACCTGCACAAGGACGCGCTGGACGGCGCGATTCAGGTGACCGAGGAGGACGCCTTCGAGTTCACCCGCCGCGCCGCGCGTGAGGAGGGCATCTTCGTGGGCATCTCCACCGGCGCCGCGCTGTCCGCCGTGAATCAGAAGCTGGGCGAGATGACCGACGGCAGCCGCGTGCTCGCCTTCAACTACGACACGGGCGAGCGCTACCTCTCCATCGAGCCGCTCTTCCCGGCCCAGTAGTCCAAAGGGCCCTCAGCCGCGGTGCGTCCGCACCAGCTCCACCAACCGGTCCATCTCCTCGGGCAGGTTGTAGAAGTGGGGTGAGAGGCGGACGCGCCCGCGGCGCACCGAGAGGGCCACCTCCCGTCCAGCGAGCCACGCGCCGAGCGCGCTGGCCTCGCCCTCCGGAGGCAGGAACGTGAGGATGCCCGCCCGGTGCTCCGGCGCGGGCCCCACGTCGCAGCCCAGCCCACGCAGCCCTGTCTCCAGCTGGCCCAGCAGCTCGCGGATGCGCGCGGAGATGGCGTCCACCCCCACCTCGTGCAGCAACTCCAGCGCGGCGCCCAGGGCGTAGATGCCGGTGTACGCGGCGCTGCCCTCCTCCAGCTTGCCCGCGTCCGGGCGCAGCTCGAAGTGGCTGCGGTTGAAGTTCCACGCGTCAGTGGTGCTGCGCCAGCCCACCAGCACGGGCCGCAGCCTGGGCAGGACGTCCTTGGCCACGTAGAGGAAGCCGATGCCGGCGATGCCCAGCATCCACTTGTGGCTGTCCGCGCTGAGGAAGTGGACTCGGCTCTTCTTCACGTCCACGGGGATGCAGCCCACGCTCTGGATGCCGTCCACGCAGAACAGGACGCCCGCCCGCTCGCACAGGGCGCCCACCGCGTCCAGGTCCGTGCGGTAGCCGGTGGCGAACTGCACGGAGGACACGGCCACCAGCCGGGTGCTCGGGGTGAGCGCGGCGGCCACGGCTTCCGGCGTCACGCCCCTTCGGGCGTCTGGATTTCGCGCACGGTGACGCCGCGGTCCTTCAGGTGCAGCCAGGGATAGACGTTGGAGGGGTACTCCAGCGAGGATGCGACGACGACCTCGTCGCCGGGCTTCCAGTCCAGCCCCTCGGCCACCAGGCCCAGGCCGTGGCTGGTGTTGCGCACGAAGGCAATCTCGCCGGGCTCGGCGTTGATGAGGCGGGCGGCCAGGCCCCGCACGCGCTCGCAATGGGCCTCCCAGCCGCGCTCGTGCTTGATGCCGTGGTGGACGATGTCCTCCATCCACCCGCGCACGGCCTCGGCGGCGCGCAGGCTGGTGGGAGCCACACCGGCGTGGTTGAGATAGAGCTGCTCCCTCAGCACGGGGAAGAGGTCTCGGTAGGATTCGAGCGAGCGCGTCATGGTGCCCGAAGTGTAGCCACGTCGCCGCGCCGCGCCGTACTTCGTGAAGGCCGGGTGTCCGCCGTGGACAGACGCGGTGGTTTTTCCGTCCCACCTTGGGATGCGATATGCGTCGGGGCCTGCTCGCCGCGGAGGACCCATGCGCCGCACCATCCTGGACGCCATGAGGAACACGTTGTTCGTGGGCGCCGCCCTGCTGGCGGGCTGCGCGGGAACCGTTCATGCGCCCTACCCGCCCATCCGCGCGGACCTGTCCCCCGCCGCCCTGGAGCGAGGGGCCGCCATCTTCCACGCGAGCTGCGAGTCATGTCACCGCGGGGGCGACGCGGAGACGGCGTCGGGCGCGCCGCTGCGCGAGCTGCCCTCGTACATGGGGCGCTTCTACGCGGCGAATCTCACGTCGCATGCCGAGGCGGGCATCGGCGCCATGACGGATGAGGAGTTGGCGCGGGCCATCCGCTACGCGGTGAGCCGCGACGGGCGGTTGATGGTGATGCCCAGCTACGGCATGGGCGACGCGGACCTGGCGGCGGTGCTGGGCTTCATGCGCTCCGGGCACCCGCTCTTCACGCCGGATTCAGTGCCCGCGCCCCCGTCGAAGTTCAGCTTCTTCGGCGGTATCGGCTTCCGCTTCATCACCGGGAATGAGCCGGTGGAACGGCCCGCCTCGGGCATCCCCGTGCCGCCCAAGGCGGCGACCCGGGAGTACGGCCACTACATGGCGCATGACGTCTACGACTGCGCCTCGTGTCACACGGATGGCTTCAGCCCTCGGAAGACAGAGGGCGATGACGTGTTCGCGGGTGGCATGGCGTTCGTCGACCCGGAGGGAAGGAACGTTCATTCCAGCAACATCACGTTCCACGAGACGGGGCTGGCGCATTGGACGCTGGAGGACTTCACCCGCGCGGTGCGTGACGGACTGGCACCGGATGGCTCCGTGCTGCGCTCGCCCATGCCTCGCTTCCGGGGCATGGACGAGGTGGAGGCGCGAGCGCTCTATGACTATCTGCGCTCCGTGCCGCACAGGAAGAACGCAGTGAAGGGCGCGCGGCCGCGGCTCACCTCGGCGTCGGTCCGCCCGGACTGGGGCGCGGAGGAGGCGGAGGAGCAGAGCGCGGAGGCACTCCCGGATGCGGCGCAGGCCAGCGGGCCCAAAGTGACGCGCACGGGAGATGTTCTCAACGCCAGCGCCTCCATGAAGGGGGCAGGGGAAGAAACCTCGGCTCCGCCAGATTCCCCCGCGCAACCTCCGGCCAGCCATCAGGGCACACAGGGAGAAGACGCCCATGCCGCAGTGACGCCTTCGGCCTCGGCGACCGCTTCCGGCTCGGCGATGCCCACAGCACCCGGAGCCACCGACAAGAGCGCGGCATCGGCACCGTCCGCGCAACCCGATGCGGCCAACACCGCTGCGGCCAGCCCCTCCACGCTGGCCAGCAAGCCCGCCCCCACCCGCAAGCCGCGCCCCGCTGCGCCCAAGGTGGACGCCCCCGCCCTCTTCGTGAAGCTCGGCTGCGCGAGCTGCCACGCTCCTGGCGCGCGGTATCACGACCGGCTCGCCAAGGTCGCCTCGCGCAGCGAGGCCGAGTTGGTCCGGTGGGTGCGAAACCCCGAGCAGTTCCTCCCCGGCACGCCCATGCCCACCTACGCGGAGTTGATTGACGAGAAGACCGCGCGTGCCCTGGTGCGCTGGGTGAAGGCGGGAGGCCTGTCCAAGCTGCCCTCCACCTCGCGCTGAGCCGCGCCCCGAAGCACGCGGAAAAAACGCCCCGGAAATGACCGAGGAAAACCCCTGCTGGCGTATCCCGTCTGGAAGTTCTCAGCGGGCACCTCGTCGAGGCACTCGCTGGGCGCGTACCACCCCGGAGCCAACCGGCCCCAGCCCCGGGGTGGTGCGTGAGACTTCCCACCGCACCGTCGGCTGGCACGCCAGCGTCTCCGGCTACGGGGACGGCTGCACCCGCGCCGCCGCTCGCGTACGGTGCGCCGCATGACGGAGTGTCTCCTCAACGTCGACCTGGGCGAGCTTCCTGGTGAAGACGAACAGCTCTACGCGCTGGCCCATGTGGCGAACATCGCTTGCGGCGGGCATGCCGGGGACGATGCCTCCATGCGCCGGGCGCTGGAGCGGTGCGAGCGGCATGGCACGCGCGTGGGCGCGCACCCGTCCTACGAGGACAGAGAGGGCTTCGGCCGCCGCGCGCTCGACGTCACGCCGGAGCACCTCCGGGCGCAAGTGGCCGCGCAGTGCGGCCGGCTCGCGAAGCTGGCGGCTGACCGTCATCTGCCCGTGACGTACGCCAAGCCCCACGGCGCCCTGTACCACGCAGCCAATGCAACACCGGCCCTGGCCCGCGCGGTGGTGGCGGGCATCGTGGAAGCGCTGGGGACCGCCGTCACCTGCATTGGCCCCGGCACGGGCGCGCTGCACGACGCGGCCCTGGCGGCGGGGCTGGCCTACGCCCGCGAGGGCTTCGCGGACCGAGGCACCCGGCCAGACGGCTCGCTGATTCCCCGAGGACAGCCCGGCGCGGTGCTGACCGACCACGCCCAGGCGCGGGCCAACACCGTGCGCCTGGCCACCAGCGGCAGCGTGGATACCGTCTGCGTTCACGGCGACACGCCCGGCGCGGTGGCGCTGGCGCGCGAGGTCCGCGCCACCTTGGACGCGCTCGCACTTCGCGCCGAGCCTCTGGGTGAAGGCGCCCTGCGACTGGTCCTTCCCGAGGGACTGGAGCGGCGCGCCACGCGCGAGGCCCTCTGTGCCATGCCCGGCGTCCTCGACACCGTCATCACCGAGGAGCACGCCTGCGTGTACTTCGCCCCGGATGCACCACCCGAGGAGCCTCGGCTCGCGCTGGCGCGGTTGCTGCGCATCCCAGCCCCAGTGGCCGGCCGGCCCCTCACGACCATCTCCGTGCGCTACGACGGGCAGGACTTGCGCGCGGTGGCGGAACGCGCGGGCCTCACCGAGGACGAAGTGGCGCGGCGCCACACGGCGCGCGAGTACACGGTGCGCTGCGTGGGATTCCTCCCCGGGTTCGCCTATCTGGGCGAAGTCGACCCGAGCATCGCGGTCCCCAGGCTGGCCACGCCCCGCACGCGAGTGCCTGCCCTCGCGGTGGGAATCGCGGGTGGGCGCACGGGGGTGTATCCCTTCGCATCGCCTGGAGGCTGGAACCTCATCGGCACCGCGCTGGACTTCACCGCCTTCACAGCCGAGGAGGGCTCGGTGCTTCAGCTCGGGGACCGGGTGCGCTTCAAGCGGGTGGACCGATGACGGGCTGGCTGGACATCACGGGCGTGGGTGCGCCCGTCACGGTGCAGGACGCGGGACGGCCGGGGAAGATGCACCACGGCGTGCCTCCGGGAGGACCGCTGGTCCCGGAGCTGCTCGCCCTGGCCAATCTCGCCGTGGGAAACGCGAGTGGAACGGCGGCGCTGGAAGCCTTCGGCCGGTTGGAGCTGCGCGCCCGAGGCCGAAGCGTTCGCGTGTCCATGGACGGACACGCCCTCACGCTGGCGGATGGAGAGCGCCTCACCGTCCCCGCGCCCGAGTCGACGAGCGTGCGCTATGTCGCGGTGGACGGCGGGCTCGCCGTGCCGGAAGTGCTGGGGGACGCGGCACCCTGCTGGTCGCGCGCCTGGGCGGACACGAAGGCCGCCTGCTGCGTTCGGGTGACAGCCTGCCCCTGGGTGACGCGAACGAGCGCACCGAGGCGCGAGCGCCCGGTGCGTCACTGGATGCAGCGGCGCCCATCCGCGTGACGCTCGGACCGGACAACCGCCGCTTCGAACCAGCCACCGTGGCCACCCTGCTGTCGGGCGCCTTCACCGTGTCCGCCGCCACCGACCGCGTGGGGATGCGGCTCCAAGGGCCATCGCTCACCCATGGTGACGAAGGCACGGGCACGTCGCGCCCCATGGTTCGTGGGGCCATCCAGGTGACGCTTTCAGGAACGCCCATCGTGCTGGGCCCCGACCATCCGACGACAGGTGGCTATCCACTCATCGCGACAGTCATTCGCGCCGATTGGGGACGGCTGTGCGCCCGCCGCCCAGGCGCCGCTGTCCGGTTCCAGGAAGTGAGCCTCGAAGAGGCACGGGAAGCGTGGCGGCTCCACTCGGAGCACTTCGGTATCGGCACGCGCCCCACGAAGCCGTAAGCCGCGGCGCCAGGGCTCAGGGCGCCTCCAGCTCCGGGGGCCAGAGCGCGCCCAGGTCCAGCTCCAGGTCCTCGAACGGCTCGGCGCGCACACACGCATCCCCCGAGTACTGCCCCCGCGCGACCCATTCGCCTTCCCGTCGAGCGAAGACCTCCAGGGCCTTCGCTGTAGGGTCCACCAGCCACACGTGCCCCACGCCTTCGCGCGCGTAGATTTCCCGCTTGCGGTTCCTGTCCAGCTTCCAGGTCGACGGAGATAGCACCTCACAGACCCAGTCCGGCGCCAGCGTGAAGAAGGGGACGCGCCGCATCATCGGCATGCGCTCGCGGCGCCATCCCGCGATATCCGGCACCAGGACGTCCTCACCGACGTGCAACTCGGGCTCGGTAACAATCCACCACCCTCCCGGCGCTCGCTGCCCGACCTGGAACCGGGAGACGAGCAACCCGCCCAGGACGGAGTGCGCCACCGCATGCGGGCTCGCGGGCCTCGGCAATGCGATGAGCTCACCGTCGATGATTTGCCCGACCATGTTCTCGGGCAGCGCCACCAGGTCTTCATAGGTCGCGGGACGCTTCGTCTCATTCCCCATCTCGGGACTCCCCAGGCCAGCCGCCTCCCACCCCTCCATCATCCGTCCTGCCTCCCCCAAGTGGAACCCCACCTGAAACACCGTGTCCAGATGTCCCTACCTCAGGGGTCCGACATGCCCTCGGGGGCAGGGCGCACATCACTTCCCGGCGTCACCCGATGATGCGGAAATAAAGACTCCCCCAATCCCCGTGCCCCCTGAGCTCCACCATCCAGGGGACGCAACTTTTTCCGGTTTCAACCGATACTGGAGAAGATGAGTCCCCCAAAAATCGGTTCCCGAGCCCCCGTCCGCCCCACCGAGCTCCGCGAGCCGCCCCGCCCCGCTCGCAACGAGGCCAAACCCCAGGCCAAGGCCCAGGTGACCCGGCCCGGCATGTCCGGGGTGTCCCAGTTCGAGTCCCCGCCCGCCCGGCAACAGCCCGTGGCGCTGAACGCCCCCGCGGCCCTGGCGCGAGGCCCGAGCGTCGCGCCGGGCAGCTATCCCACCGCCGCGGACGTGCGGAACATCGCCGCCATGCAGGACCCGGTGGCGCGCAACCATGCGATTACCCAGGGCTATTCGGACCTGTCCAACGCCATGGGGCAGCTGCTGGGCACGGAGAACGCCAACTGGTCCACCTTCGCGACCTGGGCCTCGAAGCAAGCCGGCGTGAGCATCCGCGGCGAGGACATGCCCAAGTTCTTCACGGACGCGCTCAAGGGCGCCGACGGCGTCATGGGGCCGATGTCCAAGGTGGACGACCTGCTGCGCAAGCTGGGCCTCCCCTCGCTGCCGCTGGGCGACATCGCCTCGGCGGGCAATGAGGCGCTCCAGAACGTCAGCAAGGCCATCGCCGACGGCAACAAGCTGGTGTTCGAGGAGGTGGGCCAGGAGTTCGCCCGCTTCGTGGAGACCTTCCAGGGCGACACCCAGTTTGACGCCGCCAAGGTGGAGCAGTACCTGAGCGGCTTCCCCGCGGACAAGCCGCTGCTGAAGGAGGCCTTCGGCCACTACGCCCAGGCCATGTTCGAGAAGGACCCGAACAAGAAGGCCGAGCTGATGCTCCTGGCCAACGACAAGGTGGGCCTGCACGAGCAGACGCAGCTCCAGCCCTACGTCGAGAAGGCGCTCAACTCGCCGGTGAAGGACACCTTCCGCGACATCCTCAAGCAGACCGTCGAGGCGCAAATCAATGCGCTCCCCTTCCCCGCCAACCTCGCGGGCAAGGCGGCCTTGAAGACGGGCCTGGTGGACGCGGCGCTGAACCCCGTGGTGGATGGCGTGGCGAACGTGTTCCGCCGCGTCGCCACCGAGCACATGATGAAGCTGGCCGTGCCGGGCAGCGCGCTGAAGCTGGGCAATGATTTGCCGCCGCCTCCGGGCATGGAGTCGACGCTCTTCCCGCCGCACCTGCGCTCCATCGAAAACCCCGAGCTGCGCGCGCTGCTGGGCCAGCTCGACAAGAGTCAGGACAGCCTCAAGGGCTCCGGGGCGAAGGACTGGAGCAAGCTGGACCAGCGGATGAACTACATCGTCGACCTCTTCCGCTCGCGGCAGTCGGACCCGGCGCTGTTCGACCCGCCGTTCGGCCAGCGGGGCACCTACCCGGTGGCGCCCTCGGCACCGCGCGTCTCCTAGGCGCGCGGTTTCAAGGCTCACGCCTCGTCGACGACGAACTGCTCCAGCCGGGCGATGCCCAGCTTCTTCATCCGGCTCTGGAGCGTGGACGGCTTGAGCCCCAGCAGCGCCGCGGCCCCATTGGCGCCGTAGACGCGGCCCCGCGTGAGCGTGAGCACTCGCATGATGTGCTCGCGCTGCACGGCCGCCAGCGTCAGCACGGGGGCAGCTTCGGCCGTCCCGCCGCGGGCGCCGGCTCCTCCGGCAGGGCCGTCACCCCGGCCGCGCCGCGCGTAGGAACATCGAAGGACTCCGGCCCCAGCTCCGTCCCTCGCGTGAGGATGGTGGCCCGCTCCAACGCATTGGCCAGCTCGCGCAGGTTGCCCGGCCACTCGTAGGCCTCCAACCGCACCAGGCCCTCTGGCGTCACCCGCATGCCCCGCCGTCCCGTCCGGTTCGCCTGTTCCTCCAGGAGGAAGGCGCACAGCTGCGGCAGGTCCTCGCGGCGCTCGCGCAGCGGCGGCAGGCGCAGGGGGAACACGCTCAACCGGTAGTAGAGGTCCTCGCGGAAGCGCTTCTGGGCAATGGCTTGCTGAAGGTCCACGTGCGTGGCCGCCAGGATGCGCACGTCCGCGCGCACCGTCTTGTCGCTGCCCACCGGCTCGAAGGTCTTCTCCTGCAGCGCCCGCAGCAGCTTCGCCTGGAGGTCGACGGGCAGCTCGCCCACTTCATCCAGCAGCAGCGTGCCGCCATGCGCCATCTGGAAGCGTCCGGCCCGGTCCTTCGTGGCGCCGGTGAAGGCGCCCTTCACGTGGCCAAACAGCTCGCTCTCCAGCAAGCCCGCCGGAATGGCAGCGCAGTTGAGCGTGACGAAGGGCTGGTCCGAGCGGGCGCTCCAACGGTGGATGGCGCGGGCCAGCCGCTCCTTGCCCGTGCCCGTCTCACCGGTAATCAGCACCGGCGTGTCCGTCTCCGCCACCTGCCGCGCCCGCCGCGCCAGGTCTCGCATCACCGGGCTCTTCGACGTCTCGAGGATGCCCTCCGAGTCTCCGCCGAGCTGCGCCTCCAGCAGCTTCGCGTGCTCGTGGTCCTGACGGTGGAGACGCTCGAAGGTGGCGCGCTGCTCGGCCGACTGGATGGCCGTGGCCAGCATCTGCCCGTACACCTCCACCAGGTCCACCACCGGCTGGGGGTACGTCTCACACTCGGCGCGGTCCAGGGAGAGCACGCCGTAGCAGCGCTCCCCCGCGCACAGCGGCACCACCATGCACGAATGCCCCGGCGGCAAATCCAGCACGCCGTCGAAAGGGTCTCCATCCCCGTGGGCATGGTCCTCTTCCGTGAAGGCCTTCGCCCGCCGCGTCTCCAGGGCCTGCCGCAGCGAGGGGAACTCCGACAGCTGCAACGAGTGCTGCCGCACCTTCGCGTTGGCCAACGGCCCTCGCGCGGCCACCGACACCAGCCGGCCCTCCTTCAAGAGGAACACCGTGGCCAGGTCGAAGCGCACCACCCGCGTCAGCCAGTCGAGCCCACGGCGCAGCAAATCCCCGACGGAATCCTCCGCCGTTGCCAGCTCGAGGAGGTCCCGAGCGTCCTTCGCACCGTCGATGGCGCCTGAAAAGTCGTCCTGCATACCTACGAAATAATAGGGTTCCACCGAAATTGCAGTGAGGCAGGCACCGAGATTTCGTGCCCCACCGTCCAGGCAACCGCTCCAGGCCGGAAGATCCGTCGCAACTCCCGGAACACAAAGAGATTCTTTTGAACATTCGGGGAGGGCCCGCGCGAACGCGGGCGATTGGCTGTCGAGGTGAGCCCACGGCCCGGCCCTGATGCGTCGCGACGAGGACTATCGCCCCTTGTAGGTGAACGGAGCACGCGTTCGCGGCCGTACATTCGAGCCGTTGCCGGTCCGGAGTGGGTGCAACCACGCGGCACTTCTCGTATTTTCCGCCCGCTCGTGAGGGCCACGAGCGGCCAGTCTCCCCCGGTTCGTCGATCCACCGAAATTGCAGTGGCGAAACGCACCGAGATTTCGTTAGACACCGGCCCAGCGGCACCGACCCAGTGGGGGTGAAATCCAAACCCCTGGAATCATTGATTCGAGGTTCTGGCACGGTGACTGCTAAGCGGTAGGACAGAACACGTTCACTGGGGTCGGCTCACCGCCGGGCCCCCATCCCAAGGAGCCGTAATGCTGACCGTTGGCGACAAGATCCCGAACTTCAAGGTGAAGGCCACCGTGTCCCTGGAGAAGGGCAAGGAGTTCCAGGACATCACGAACGAGACCTTCAAGGGCAAGTGGCTGGTCCTGTTCGCGTGGCCGAAGGACTTCACCTTCATCTGCCCCACGGAGATCGCGGAGTTCGGCAAGAAGAACAAGGACTTCACCGACCGTGACGCGCAGGTCCTCGGCCTGAGCACCGACAGCGAGTTCGTGCACCACGCGTGGCGCACGCACCACCCGGACCTGAAGAACCTGCCCTTCCCGATGCTGGCGGACATCAAGCACGAGCTGTGCAACGCGCTGGGCATCCTCCACAAGGAAGAGGGCGTGGCCCTCCGCGCGACGTTCATCGCGGACCCCGAGGGCATCATCCGCCACGTGACGGTCAACGACCTGTCCGTGGGCCGCAACGTCTCCGAGACGATCCGCACGCTGGACGCGCTCCAGACGGATGAGCTGTGCCCCTGCAACTGGACCAAGGGTGAGGAGACCCTGACCCAGAAGCTGTCGAAGGCGGGGTAATCCACCATGGCCTCGCTCGAAGTCGTCCGCTCTGAACTCGCGGACTCCCACAAGGACACCCGCCTCAACCTCCAGGGTGTCCTGGAAGGTGGCAGCCTCACCGCGGAGCAGCGTTGGGGTGTGGCCGTGGCATGCGCCTTCGCCGCTCGGAATGAGCGGCTGAAGGAGGCCATGCTCAACGAGGCGAAGAAGGCCCTCGCGAATCCCGAGCCAGTCATCGAGGACGCGCGTGCGGCGGCGTCGTTGATGGCGATGAACAATGTGTACTACCGCTTCAGGCACATGATCGGGAAGGAGTCGTACTCGACCAAGCGCGCCGGGCTGCGGATGAACCGGCTCGCGCAGGTGCTGACGAACAAGGTGGACTTCGAGCTGGTCTGCCTCGCCGTCAGCGCCATCAACGGCTGCGAGATGTGCATGCAGTCCCACGAGAAGATCGTCCTCGAGGGCGGCCTCTCCGAGGACCAGGTGCACGACGCGGTTCGCATCGCGTCGGTCATCCACGCGGCGGCGGTGGGGCTGGAGTCTTAAGCCCCTCTGTCGCGAGGCATCGCCGAAGTTTCAAGCGCCCTCCGGTGGAAACACCGGGGGGCGCTCCCTTTTTGGCCGCCGCGCATCCAACCAGCCGACACCGACAAACACAGCCGAAAGGAAGACACCATGTACCGCAGCCCCAGCCCCCTCCCCGAGAAGGCCCGCGCCGCCATCGCTGAATCGCTCAACGAGCGGCTCGCCGACGGGCTCGACCTGCACTCGCAAATCAAGGTCGCGCACTGGAACATCAAGGGTCCGCAGTTCGCCTCGCTCCACCCGCTGTTCGAAACGTTCGCGGTGAGCCTGGCCACGCACAACGACTCCATCGCCGAGCGCGCGGTGACGCTGGGTGGCAAGGCCTACGGCACCAGCCGCCACGTGGGCAAGACGAGCCGCCTGCCGGAGTATCCGCAGGAGACGACGCGCGACATGGAGCACGTGAAGCTGCTGGCCGAGCGCATCGAAATCTACCTGGACGGCCTGCGCAAGAGCCGCGCCCTCTTCGTCGAGAACGGGGACTCGGACTCCGAGGGCCTCACCACGGACATCATCACCGAGTTCGAGAAGCACGCGTGGTTCCTGCGCGCTTCGCTCGAAGGCTGAGCCGCCCTACCCGGACGGGCCCGCCGGGGCTGTGCAACCCGCTGCACGCACATCCCGGGCCCTGTTCCGGCCGAGCCTCGTGTTCTCGCGAGGTTGCACCGGGCATGACGGTTGCTCTCCACGGGGGCAGGACCCGCCGCGAAGCCGCGGTGTCGTGCACCCCTGGAGAAGCGCCCATGCGACGCATCACCTGTCTTGCCCTCACCGTCCTCGCCACCGCCTGTGGCGGTGGAGCCCCCACGCAGGAAGAAGTGGACGCCGCCCGTCAGCGCGTGGAGCGCGTGGTGGCGGCCTCGCATCAGGTGCGCGGCGCGCTGGAAGTCCTGGGCGTGCTGCCGGTGTACACCTGCGGTGAGCCCCGTCGCGCCTTCCTCAGCACCGCCGCGTATGACGTGCGCACGCGGTGGGCCTGCGCCCGCGCCGCGGTGGAGCCCCATGACAGCGTGACGGACCGCGTGGTGCTCACCTTCGATGAGGGCGGCTGTGACGTGCACGGCCTGCGCTTCGCCGGTCAGGCCGCGTTCCTCTACCGCGGCGGCGAGGACCTCATGGAAGTGGAGGCGGACCTGCGCGGACTCACAGTGGACGGACACCCGCTCCAGGCGGAGGTGGGCTACGGCACGTGCGGAGACGAGACGCGCATTTGGGCGGATGTGGAGGGCGGCGTCCCTGGACGGCAAGGCCACACGTTCCACGTCGATGGCCGCGTGGGCATGCGAGCCGGCATGCCCGTGTTCGGTGGCACGTCACTGGTGCTGGACGGTCCAGGCGAGCTGACGGGCCCCGATGGCACCGACCGCCTCACGCTGACGGGGCTGCACTACGAGGTGGGTGAATACCTGCCGAAGGAAGGCACCGCGGTGCTGGAGACGGCGGACGGGCGGCGCGTGGAAGCCCGCTTCCAGCCCGTCCTGTGGCGCCTGGGCAAGGCTGAGGTCACGGTGGACGACCTGGAGCCGGTGACGGTGCCCATCGTCCGCTGAGCGGGCGCGCGGCGGCAGCGCGCACGGCGCGGACTTCCGCTAGGGTGTGACGCCGTGAGCGACGACGTTCCCCTTCCGGCATTCCGCGCCGTGCCCCGCACCGGCGTCATCTTCGTCACCGCCGAGGCCACCCGCCGTGGCTACCGCTCCAGCAACCCGGAGTGGTGCAACCTGGGCCAGGGCCAGCCGGAGACAGGAGACCTCCCCGGCGCGCCGCCCCGGCTGAACCAGGTCACCATCGACGTGGCCGACATGGAGTACGCCCCCGTCGCCGGGCTCTGGGAGGTGCGCGAGTCCATCGCCAGCCTCTACAACCGGCTCTACCGCCGGGGCATGCCCAGCCAGTACAGCGCGGAGAACGTGTGCCTGTCTGGCGGTGGCCGCGCGGCACTCACCCGCGCCGCGGCCAGCCTGGGCGCCATCAACCTGGGCCACTTCCTGCCGGACTACACGGCGTATGAGGAGCTGCTGGACGTCTTCAAGGCGTTCACCGCCATCCCCATCCTCCTGGAGGGTGAGCGCGGCTATGCCTTCACCGCGGAGGACTTGCGGCGCGAGGTGCAGGGCCGGGGCCTGTCCGCCCTGCTCTTCTCCAACCCCTGCAACCCCACCGGCAAGCTGGTGCACGGCGAGGAGATGGCGCGCTGGGTGAGCGTGGCCCGCGAGCATGAGTGCGCGCTGCTGGTCGACGAATTCTATTCGCACTACATCTGGACGGGCCGCCCCGGACACCTCCCGGTGGAGAGCGCCGCCCGCTACGTGGAGGACGTGAACAAGGACCCGGTGGTCTTGTTCGACGGCTTCACCAAGAACTGGCGCTACCCGGGCTGGCGCATGACGTGGACGGTGGGGCCGCGCCAGGTCATCGATGCGGTCTCCAGCGCGGGAAGCTTCCTGGATGGCGGTGGGAGCCGGCCGCTCCAGCGCGCGGCGATTCAGCTCCTCCAGGAGGAGCCCGTGGTGGCGGAGACGATGGCCATCCACAACACCTTCCGGGAGAAGCGGGACCGCTTCCACTCCCGGCTGGAGCGCATCGGCATCCGCACGGACCGCGCGCCGGACGGCACCTTCTATGTCTGGGGCAACGTGTCCGGGCTGCCGCCGCCGCTCAACGACGGCATGGGCTTCTTCCGCGCCGCGCTGGACCAGAAAATCATCGCCGTTCCGGGCGAGTTCTTCGACGTGAATCCCGGCAAGCGCCGCGCGCGGCCCTCTCGCTTCCGCGGCTACGTGCGCCTGTCCTTCGGCCCGTCCATGGAGACGCTGGAGAAGGCCCTGTCGCGGCTGGAGGCCATGGTCCTCCACTACTCGCGCACGCCGGGCCAGCCGCCTCCGGCGCCCTGACGTGAAACGGCCCGGCCCCTCCTGGCGAGGGCGCCGGGCCCGGACGCCTCCCGCCGTGCTCAGCGGGGCGCGCCGCCCGTGCCGCGCTCGGGGACGACCCAGAGGTAGAGCGTCCGTCCCTCGCTCTGCACCGTCTTGGTCGGCGCCCAGTCCCCCATGTCGAAGCTGTGCGACACGATGCGCGTGCCTGGCTTCAGCTCCGAGAGCAGCTTGGACTTGAGCCGCTCGTTGACGGAGGGCAGCAGATAGAGCGTCACCACCGACGCGTCACGGATGTCCGCGTCGAAGAGGTCACCCTGGCGGAACTCCACCTTGTTCTTCACGCCCGCCTGGCTCGCGTTCTGGTTGGCCTCGGCGATGCGCTCCGGGTTGATGTCCACGCCCACGGCGTGCTTCGCCCCGTGCTTCTGGACAGCGGAGATGACGATGCGGCCGTCACCGCTGCCCAGGTCATAGACAGTGTCCCCGGGCTTCACGCCAGCCAATGCCAGCATCCCGTCCACGGCACCTTCCGGCGTGGGGACGAAGGGAACCTCGGGCGCCTGAACCGAACTGCCCGGGGAGCCACTGACCTGCACCGTCACCTTCTGCTGTGCCGTCGAAACGCTCGCGGCGTTCGAGGCCATCGCCGCCGTGAACGTGAAAACCACCATCATTCGCTTCATGTCGCCTCCTTCGTTCGTTGCAGTCTGGGAGAGGAAGTGGCCTTGGGGGAGGTCCCCTGCGAGCCCCTGCGGGTGCGCACCGCCTCCACGGCGAGCAGCACGCCGCCCGTACCCAGCACGGCCAGCCCCGCGAGCGCGCCCAGCCCGGTGAAGGCCAGGCTGGAATAGAGGACGTAGGCGCAGATGCCGATGAAGAGCAGCGGCGTGAGCGGATACAGCGGCACGCGGAACGGCCGGGGCGCATCCGGCTCACGCACGCGCAGCACCATCAGCGACACGCCCGTCAGCAGGAAGAAGAGCCAGAAGACGGGCGCGGTGTACTCCACCATCGTCTCGAAGCCCTGACGCGTCAGCGTCCCCAGCCCCACCAGCGCCAGGGAGATGGCCCCCTGCACCAGCAGCGCGCGGGACGGGCCATTGGACTTCGCGTGCCACTGCCCCAGCCCGTTGAACAGCACGCTGTCCCGCCCGAAGGCATAGTGGGTCCGAGCCCCCGTCAGCACCGTGGCGTTGGCGGACGTCAGCGCGGAGATGGCGATGATGACGCTCAGCACCAGCGCGCCCCCGCTGCCCACCGCGCGCTGCATCAGGTCCGCGGCCACCGCCTCCGAACGCGCCATGCCTTCGAGCCCCAGGCCGCGCAGGTAGGCCACGTTGACCAGCAGGTACAGCGCCGTCACCAGCCCGATGCTCGCCAACAGCGACCAGGCGATGGTGCGCCGCGAACCCCGCACCTCCGAGGACAGGTACGCCACCTCGTTCCAGCCGCCGTACGTCAGCAGCACGAACACCATGGCCAGGCCCCAGGCGGTCCCCGACGACGCGGCCGGTGCCGGCGCCGCCTCAGCGGGCACCAGCGCGGGCGTGAACAACAGCCCCACGATGACGACAGCCCCCACGCCCAGAACCTCCAGGGCCGTGAGCAGGTTCTGCGTACGGGTCCCCTGTCGGATTCCTGCGATGTTCACCGCCGTCAGCCCCACCACCAGCATGGCCGCATAGACGGGCGACGAATACGGGCCCAGGGGGAAGAGCTGCGTGGCGTAGTCCCCGAAGACGAAGGCCAGCAGTGCGATGGAGCCGGTGGGGATGACGGTCAGCCGCGCCCACGCGAAGAGGAAGGCGGGCCCCTTGCCCAGCGCGCGGTACAGATAGTGGTAGTCCCCGCCCGGGTGTGGCCAGGCGCTGGCCAGCTCCGCGTAGCACAGCGCGCCCACCAGCGACGCGACACCGCCGAGCAGCCACGTGAGCAGCATGGCCTCACCGCTGGCGGACTGCGCGGCCACCAGCGAGGGCGCCTTGAAGATGCCCGCTCCCAGGACGATGCCCACGGTCAGGGCCATCACATCCAGCACGCGCAACGACGGCGACGGCGCGGACTCGCCCCGCTTCACGACTTCGACTCCTGCCTGCTGCTCCTGCATGGTGACGTGCTCCACGCGCCTCGGCAGCCTTCGCCGTCCGGCGCAAGATGAGGCCGGGACCCGGCCATGGGGAGGATGAGCGTAGAGAGCGTCCCCTCCCCGTCCATGAGACGGAGGGCCCCTCTGCATTGCCGTGGACAGGGCCCCACATCCGGACTGGCGAGCGGACACTTCCTCGTTCCCGACACGGTGGCTCTATGCTGGGCGTCAATGAGACTTCCGTCGTCCCGGCTCGCCCTGCTGTGCATGCTCTACTTCGTGCAGGGCCTGCCCTTCGGCTTCCAGGCCACCGCCCTGCCGGTGTACCTGCGCTCGCAGGGCGTCTCGCTGACCACCATCGGACTGCTCGGCGCGCTGTGGTTGCCCTGGGCCCTCAAGGCGCTCTGGGCGCCCCTGGTGGACCGGTATGGCTCGGCGCGCATCGGCCGGCGCAAGTCGTGGATTCTGCCGATGCAGGCGGGGCTCGCGGCCAGCTGCGCCGCGGCGGCGGTCGCGGCCTCGCGGGACGCGCTCCCCGCCCTGCTGGCGCTCGTCTTCCTGATGAACCTGTTCGCCGCCACGCAGGACATCGCGGTGGATGGCTTCGCCGTGGACACCCTTCGCCCCAGTGAGCTGGGCCTGGGCAACACCGCGCAGGTGGTGGGCTACAAGCTGGGAATGCTGACGGGCGGCGGGCTGCTGGTGTGGGCCAGCGCGCGCATCGGCTGGTCCGGCCTCTTCGTCGCCATGGCGCTGCTGTGTCTGGCCGTCTTCACGGTGATGCTCTTCGCCCGGGAGTCTCCCCCCGAGGCGCACGCCACGCCTTCCGCGGCCACCGCCCGGCAGGAGCCGGATTGGCGCGAGCTGTTCCAGCGGCTCAAGAAGGCGCTCCTGCTGCCGGGCGCGGGCTGGCTGCTGCTCTTCATCACCACGTACAAGCTGGGCGAGAGCATGTCCGACGTGCTCTTCAAGCCGTTCCTCGTCGACGAGGGCTTCACCGCCGCGCAGATTGGCCTGTGGGTGGGCACGTGGGGCACGGGCGCGTCTATTATCGGCTCATTGGCCGGAGGACTGCTGGCCTCGCGCATGCCGCTGCTGGGCGCAGTGGGGCTCACCGCGTCGCTGCGGGTGATTCCCCTGGTGGGGCGGTGGCTGCTGGCCACCGGAGGCGTCACCGACGCGGGCGTCATCGGCGTCACCATGGCCGAGGAGCTCTTCGGCGGCGCGCTCACCACGGTGATGTTCGCCTTCATGATGTCGCGCGTGGACCGGCGCATCGGCGCCACGCACTACACGCTGCTCGCCAGCCTGGAGGTCTGGGGCAAGGCGCCCGCGGGCCCGCTCGCGGGCTGGCTCGCGGACCCGAAGCACGGGCTCGGCCTGGGCTACGCCCCCGTCTTCCTGCTGGGCATCCTCCTGTCCGTGGCCTTCCTGGCGCTGCTGGTGCCCATGCGGCGCCAGAAGCACGCCCCGAGCACCACGCTCAACACCGCCTGAGGCCACAGCCCAGGAACGCCGTCAGCCCTCCACGGGCGGCGCGTCGGGGAGCTCCGCCGAGCGCCACATGTACCAGCTGGCCACCGAGCGCCAGGGCCGCCAGCGTTCGCCGTAGGCGAGCAGCGCCTTGGGCTTGGGCATCTCCGGCAGGCCATAGGCCTTCATGAAGCCCTTGCGCACGCCGTAGTCGTCCACGGGCAGCACGTCGGGCCGCTCGAGTTGGAACATGAGCAGCATCTCCACCGTCCACTGGCCAATGCCGCGCACCTGGGTGAAGTGCTCGATGAGCTCGGCGTCATCCATGCGCCGCACCTTGGCCAGCGGCGGCACGGTGCCGTCCAGCGTCTTGCGCGCCAGGTCCTGGAGCGCGGCCAGCTTGTTGGCGGACAGGCCCGCTTCGCGCAGCGACGTGTCCGGCACGGCCAGCAGCGCTTCCGGCGTGAACTTGCGTCCCGAGCCCACGCGCTCGCACACGCGGCCGAAGATGGTGGCGGCCGCCTTGCCGTGGAGCTGCTGGTAGACGATGGACTCCGCCAGCGCGCCGAACGGGCTGTGCAGCGGACGCACCTGGAGCCGGAAGGGGCCGACCTGCTTCATCAACGCGCCCAGCGTCGGGTCCGCGCGCGACAGGGCACGGCGGACCGAGGGCGTGTAGTAGCTGGGGTATCGAATGACGTCGGGAGGAGGACGCGGCATGGGCGGCGACCATGATGCCGCCGCCCAGCCCCCTTCACGCAACCCGATTCTTGCCGAGCGTCGCTGCCTGGAGCGGTGAGCATCCACGATGATGTCTCCGCTTCGTTGCGGGGGCCCACCAGGCAACGACGACGGCGCGCGTCCGAGGTGGGGCTCGAGCCCGCGCGCGGACGCCCGTTGCGAGTCGCGACGAGCCCGCGCGCCCGGCCTCACCCCGCGGGCGGTGGGCCCACACAACTGCCGGTGGCCTTGTTCCCCCAACCGGAGGTGCTCGCCTGGCGTGCACGCCTCACGTGGCTCGAGTGAACAGATGCCTGTGGCTCACCTGATAGGCCCGCGTGCGGATGAGCTCGCGGAGGGAGCGCGGCGCGGCCATCCAGCGAAGAACCGAGATGGGAGACGTCTTGTCCGTCGAGATGAGGGCGACGGTGCCGATGCCAAGGAGCCGGTCCAGCAGGCTCTGCGAGACCTGGGTATCACCGACACTCCGGAGGTCGATCTCCCCCACGGTTTTGGAGAGGGCTCCGGTCTCGATGATGAGGCGCTGGTTCGTCAGCTTGTAGTGTGTGGTCCTCAGCATGAGGAATGCGCCGAAAAAGCGGAGCAGCTCGTAGACAATCAACGCACCGACAATCCACCAGCCCACCCTCGCCGCCTGCTCCGCCGCCTCGCTGCTCGGAAGGAACGGGCCGAGACGGCCCACGCCTGCACGCAGAACGGCGGGAAGCACCAGCGCCACGAAGCCGAGCGCGAGGAGACGACCGAGAAGGACCCGCCAGGAGGGCGAGCCCTCCCACAGCGTCTCTTCAGGGCCCGGGGCCTCGCCAGAAAGCACCGGCCGTAGCGGCGCGGGGGCTCCGTCCATCGGACGCCCGCAGTGAGGGCATCTCGGTGCGGAGGTCGAGACTTCGCGCTGGCAGTCAGGACATGTGACCAGGGGCATGGAGGAAAGGTATGGGGCCTGGACCTGGTCAACACGGCGGCTGTCCGTCCACGGAGCACGCCCTCTCTCCGGGGCACGACTGGCCGGGCGACAGCGCTGCCCCGCCTTCACATGGGACGTGAACCCACCCTGACTTCTACCGAGCGCTTCGGCCTCCCCTTCTACCGAAGCGCTCCCAAGGCACATCACGCCAGGCCGTCCCAATCCTCAGCGCCCAGCAGATGCCCTCCACCACCCGCGCTAGATAGGCGCGGCGTGCTCCGTCTCCGAGGGCACCTGGGTGCGCGGCTCGCCCTCCATGAGCTCCTCGAACTCCTGCTGCATCTGGACACCCAGGTCCACGAGCTGCTCCTTGGACAGGAGCTTGCGGACCTTCTTGAAGAGCTCGCCCTCTTCCTCTTCGACGTGGTGCTCAATCTGCTCCTGGAGCACCTGCATCTTCGCGTCGAACTCCTCGTCGGATGGCTCCAGGTCCAGCAGATCGGCGATGAGG
The DNA here is from genome assembly GCF_032612255.1 of Myxococcus sp. MxC21-1. Lineage (NCBI taxonomy): Bacteria > Pseudomonadati > Myxococcota > Myxococcia > Myxococcales > Myxococcaceae > Myxococcus > Myxococcus sp. MxC21-1. The sequence continues at coordinate 1,806,582 of NZ_CP123278.1, read as the reverse complement.
CGCTTGGCGGACAGGTGTTCCTCGGCGGCCTCGCGCAGCAGCTCCTCCGTGTCCTGGGCCTTGGCCGCGGGATAGAAGTACTGCTCCTCGATGGAGGCGTGCGCGCTCAAGCGGTCGGAAATCATCTCGAAGAGTTCCTGGCGTTTCGCCTCCGCCCCCTCCGAGAGCTTCTCGTACTTCTTGAACAGCTTCTTCACCTCGTCGTGCTGCTGCGTCAACAGTTCGATAGCGTCCATGCTCGCCCTCTCCCGTGTGGATGATGTGTGTCGTGTTGAGGTGTGAAGACGTGCGGCTCAGGTCGGCAGCTTCTTCGCCGGCAGGTCCTTCATGGCGGGGCCGTTGAGCACCTTGCCGGTGGGACTGAAGCGCCCTCCGTGACAGGGACAGTCCCAGGAGCGCTCCGCGCCGTTCCAGTGCACGTGGCAGCCCAGGTGCGTACACACCGGAGACACCGCGTGCGGGGTGCCGTCCTCCGCGCGGTACACCGCGACCTTCTGTCCCGCCACCTCCAGGACCTTGCCCTCGCCGGGCGCCACGTCCGCCAGCCGATGCCCCTCCGGCCGGGACAGGCGGTCCGCGACGAAGTGGAAGGCGACCTCCGCGTTCTCCTGGATGAAGTCCTTCGCGCCCGCCTGGGGCTTCACCCGCGTCGCCGAGTAGAGCGCGGCGAAGGGGTTCTGTCTGTCGAGGATGGCGTCGGAGAGCATCATCCCCGCCAGCGTGCCGAACGTCATGCCCGTGCCGGAGAAGCCGGTGGCCACGTACACGTGGCGGCTGGCCGAGTTGCGGCCGATGTACGCCAGCCCGTCCGCGGGCTCGATGACCTGGCCGGACCAGCGGTGGGTGATGTCCGTCACCGGGAAGCGCCGCAGCGTGTAGGCCTCCAGCGCGGCGTAGCGCCGGGCGGTGTCCTCGTCGGTGCCGACCTTGTGGTCCTCGCCGCCCACGATGACGTAGGTGCGCCCGTTCACCCGCTGCGTGCGGATGTAGTGATAGGGCTCCTGGCTGTCGTAGTACTGGCCCGGCTCCAGCGGCCCGTTGAGCGGCCCCGCCACCGCGTAGGTGCGGTAGGGGTAGAGCTTGGTGTGCATGGCCACGCGGTTGAGCGGCGTGGTGGTGGCCTCCACCACGGCCGCGGCGGTGACGGTGCCCCGGTCGGTGACGACGCGACAGGGCGCGCCGTCGTGGACCTCCGTCACCCGCGTGTTCTCGAAGATGTGGCTGCCGTCGCTGGGAATCCGGTCCGCCAGCGCCAGCAGGTACTTGCGAGGATGGAAGAGCGCCTGGTCCTCCACCCGCAGGGCGCCCTTCACGGGATACGGCAAGGGCACGTCCTGGGTGAAGGTGGCCAGCAAACCGGCCTCGCGCGCGGCGGTGACTTCGTGGTGCAGGTCGGCCAGCTCGCGCTCCGTCTCCGCGTAGCGGTACATGGGCACGCGCTGGAAGTCACAGACGATGCCGAGCTCGTCAACCAGCGCGGCGATCTGCTCGATGGCCGCGCGGCTGGAGGACGCCGCGAGCTGAGCCCCCTTCTCACCGAAGTCGCGCCGCAGCGTGGCGTAGGGCGTGTCGAGCATCTCGGTGAGGTGCGCGGTCGTCTGGCCCGTCTGCCCCGACAGGATGCGGTGCATGTCCAGCACCGCCACGCGCTTGCCAGCGCGCTTCAGGAGCCACGCAGTGGTCAGCCCCGCCATCCCCCCGCCAATGATGGCCACGTCCACCGTCACGTCCCCCGGCAGCGCCGGGAAGTCGCGCGGGGGGGCCGTCACCGTCCAAAGTGACCTGTGCGCCCGCTGCTCGTCGTCCATGGTCCAAGGCTAGGAACGGCGCCTCGGAGCGATAAGCCACGGGAGCGGACCGCACGGCTGGCTGCCTACCCAGCTCCAAGGCGCTGCAGATGTACACGAGCGAACACTGCCGGCCCCCTCGTGTTCGCAAATCACGGTGCGGGCAGGCCTGCTCTGGGGTGGCTCGCCGACGCGCGTTACAAAACCCGGCCCCAGGAGCCGAGGAGCTTCGACGATGCCCGTGGAAAGATTGGCTGGAAGCGCCAGCCTCGTCGACGTCTTGGACCGGGTGCTGGACCGGGGTCTGCGCTGGGACGCGAACGTCCACGGGCAGGCGCTCCAGGACTGGCCACCCGCATCCACACGCACCATCGTGGTGAAGTTCGTGGAGGTGCGAACGCCCACCCCTCACTCCCGTGGAGCCTGACGCAGTGGTCCCCCCCGCCGCACTGCCCACCCCAACCCCCGAGCCAGACGTCGAAGCTCGGCTCGCCCTGGCCGAGCACCTGCTCGCCTGCGACGAGCCACGTCTGTGCGCGCAGCACGTGGTGGCGTGGCTCACCCGCGAGCGGCCGTCGGACGTCGCGGCCTGCCTCGCGCGCGACAGCGGCACGGAAAGGTGGGTCTGCCTCGCGGCCCGGAACCTCTCCGAGGCCCAGCGTGACGCCCTGGCGTTCCAGCCCGGTGAGACCTCCCATCCCCTGGCGGAGACGCTGACGCAGGGGGCGCCTCGCTTCTTCGCCGCCCCCTGCGCCCCACTTCCAGCCGTGGGGTGCATCGCGGTGCCCCTGGGCCGTCCTGGAGCGCCCGCCGCGGGCCTGTTGCTGCTGTCCGCGGACGACCCCACGCTGACGCCGGACGCAGCCTGGGTGAGCGCGCACGTCGGCCCCCGGCTGGCCGCCATGCTGCCCACGGAGGGCCGCGAGGTGGCGGGCGGAGAGCTGCTCCGTCGCATCATCGACACCGTGGCGGACCCCGTGCTGCTGACGGACCTGGAGGGACGGCCCCACATCGCCAACACCCGCGCGGAGGTGCTGCTGGTGGCCGGACCGGATGCGAGCGAAGGCCGCCGCCGGGCGACGGCGCTCAACCGGCGGGTGTTCTCCTCCGCGCTGGCCAGCTTCGCCAGCGGTGAGACGTCCACCGTGCGCCGACGGGAAGTCCCGCTGGTGGACCCGGTGGAGGGAATCGACCTGCTCTTCGAGGTCGTCAGCACACCCGTGCTCGAGCCGGATGGCCGCGAGTCGCTGGTGAGCGTGCTGCGCAACGTGACGGACCTGGGCCGCGCCACCCAGGCGCTGGGGGAGAGCTACCGGCGCCTGCGCGACACGGAGCGGGAGGCCCGCAGCGAGCGGCACCGGCTGGACCGCGTGCTGGACTCCGTGCCGGACCCCCTCATCCTGTCCGACCCGGCGGGCGGCATGGTGATGATGAACGGCCCGGCGGAGAAGCTCTTCGCCACGCACCCCGACAGTGGGGAGGCGGCGCTGCGGCGGCTGCGCTCCAACAACGCGAGCTTCTCGTCGTTCCTCGCCAACCTGCTGGGCGCGGAAGGCCGGCCCCGCTGGCGCGGACAGCTCGGGCTGGTGGACCCGGCCACGGGCGCCACGCTCCCCATGGAGGCCGTGGCCAGCAAGGTCCTGGGCGACTCCGGTGAGCTGACGGGCATCGTCACCCTCTTCCACGACCGCAGCGAGGCGCTGGAGAAGGCGCGGCTGTTGGAGCGGGTGAAGGAAGGCTCCGTCCACCTGGAGGCGCGCGTGCAGGCCGCCACCGCGGAGCTGGCCGAGCAGAACGAGATGCTGCGCCGCCAGGCCATCCAGGTGGAGCAGGCCAGCGCGGCCAAGTCCCAGTTCCTGGCCAACATGTCCCACGAGTTCCGCACGCCGCTCAACGCCATCCTCGGCTACACGAACATGCTGCTGCAGGGCGTGTCCGGCGAACTGAACCCGGCGCAGAAGCGGAACCTCACGCGCATCGACTCCAACGGCAGACACCTGTTGGAGGTCATCAACGAGATTCTGGACATCACCCGCATCGAAGCGGGCCGCATGCCCTTGAACCTGTCGGACTTCGGCATCCCGGAGCTGCTCCAGGAGGTGATGGCGGAGATGGACCCCATCATCGCGCGCAGCAAGCTGACGGTGAGCGCCCACCTCGGCCCGCGCGTGCCGGCGGTGTACAGTGACCGGCAGAAGGTGAAACAAATCGTCCTCAACCTCCTGTCGAATGCGTTGAAGTTCACGCACGAAGGCTCAGTGCAGGTGCAGGCGGAGTACGTGGCTGCTACGTCCACGCTCACCATCTCCGTGACGGACACGGGCATTGGCATCGACCCAGCCAACCAGGAAAAAATCTTCGAGGACTTCCAGCAGGTGGACAGCTCTCCGACCCGAGCCTATGGAGGCACGGGTCTGGGGCTCTCCATCTGCCGTCGCCTGGCTGCCATGCTGGGGGGGCGCGTCACCCTCCAGAGCACCCAGGGCGAGGGTTCGACATTCACCCTGCACTTTCCCCGACGCGCGAGGCGCGCATGATGAACCCATCTGAGACCCCGAAGCCCCTCGTGCTGGTCGTTGACGACTATCAAGATGCCCGGGAGATGTACGCCGAGTACCTGGAGTTCTCCGGCTTCCGCGTCGCCGAGGCCAAGAACGGCCAGGAGGCGCTGGACAAGGCCTTCGAGCTGCGGCCCGACATCATCCTCATGGACCTGTCGCTGCCCATCATGGACGGCTGGGAGGCGACACGGCGGCTGAAGGGCGACGACCGCACGCGCACCATCCCCGTGGTGGCGCTCACGGGCCATGCGATGACGGGGCAGTCCGACGAAGCCAAGGGCGCGGGCTGCGACTCCTTCGTCACCAAGCCCTGCCTGCCGGACGCGCTGGTGGATGAAGTCCGCCGCGTGCTCGCCACCCACGGAGGCGCATCGGCGAGGTGAAGCGCACCATGTCCCGGACGACACGGCCCCGGAAGGGGGCGGCTCACGGCGACACCCGCCCGGCCCAGGCCGCCCGGCCTTCGCCCCCCACGGCGGAGACGGTGACGCCCGACGGGCCCCGGTATCTCTACGGAATCGTCCGTGCCACCGCGCCCCTGGACGTCGGGCGCATCGGATTGGGCACTGTTCCCGCGCAGGTGTACGCGGTGAGCGAGGCGGGCCTCACGGCCCTGGTGTCCGTGGCGCCAGGCCGCGTGGTGGACCCGACGCGAGCGCACCTGATCGGGCACCAGCGCGTCACCGAAACCCTGCTCCGTGAGCACACCGTGCTCCCCGTGGCCTTCGGCACCGTCATGGCGTCCGAGGCCCAGGTACGCGCGGTGCTGCGCACGGCTCATCGCGAACTGTCCGGCGTGCTGGACGCGCTGGAGGGCAAGGTGGAGCTGGGCCTGAAGGTGCTGTGGCACCGCGAGCACCTCGCCCAGCGGTTGGTGCTGGAAGACGCCCAGCTTCACCGGCGCGATGATGAGCCGGAGGCCGAGCACGAGCGCCGCTTGGAGGCCGCCGTGGAGGACCGCGCCGGGCGTGACATGCGCGCGCTGCTGGAGGGCCTGCGCCCCCGCGCCGCCGCCATGCGTGAGCATCCCCCGTAGGTGAGCGGATGCTGCTCAACGCGGCCTTCCTCGTCGAGCGGGCCCGGCAGGAGTCCTTCGAGGAGAAGGTCCGCTCCCTGGCCGCGCGCGCGGACACGTACTCGTTCCGCTTCACCGGTCCCTGGGCGCCGTACAGCTTCGTGGACGTGCACCTGGGGCTGCGTGACGAGGACGCATCACTTCCCTGAAGCGGAGGACACGGGCGCCGTCACCCGCGCCGCCTCTTCCGCCAGTGCGTCCATCCCGGCGTGGAGCCGGGCCCAGCCCGTGGTGTGCTCGGTCCGGGCGTAGAAGCCATCCTCGCCCTTCACCACCATGAGGTGGCCAACGGCCCGGCCCGCGCGCAGGTAGTCCACGCGGAAGGACTCCTGCGGCTCGCCCCCGGGAAGCGGCTCGTCGCGGCCGAGCAGGTCCACCGGCATCATCCGCCACACGCGGTCATGCCAGTTGCGCGCGAAGTCGTCCGGCCGCTCCGGTGCGTCCTCCGGCGCCAGGACGACCGGGCCGGGTGCCTTGCCCGTGGCCCGGAAGGCACGGGTGGCGCCGCCCGCGCGGATGGTCACCGCGTCGAAGTCTCCCAGGTCGAAGGTGTGCAGCCGGCGGTCCACCAGACGGCTGTTCGCGTTCTCCAGGTCCGGCAGCATCGCCGGCCCCAGCAGGTACACGCGGCCGTCCTCCTCGCTGCGCAGGTACGGCGTCCCCCAGCCGCCCGGAGGCGACGCCAAGGCGAACACACGCGCCTTGCCGGCCACGGTCAGCGTCAGCTTGCGCGGAGACGTGGCCAGGCCGACCTCCTCCAGCTTCTTCGCGTCCAGTTCCCCCAGCGCCCGCATGGCGCGCATGGGCGCGAAGCGGGAGAACAGCTTGTCCGCCACCTCGTTGGCGCGCAGCTCGCGCGGCGGTGGCGGTTCCTCGCGCGCGGCCACGGGCGGCTGTCCCGTGGCGGCGCCAGTGCCCGCGTCCGTGCCCACCGCCGCGGTGGCCACTCCCGCGTCCGCCGCCTGCGGAGCCAGGCCCGCGTCGGTGGCGCCGGCATTCGCACCGCCGGAGGCCGCCCTGGAGGCCTTGTAGCCCAGCCGCACCCAGAGCCGGTCACGCTCACTGGCATCGCGGAACACGTCCACGAAGCGGGAGTCGTCCTCGTAGCGGATGCTGTCCAGCGCGCGCGCCGGAACATCCACCACCGTGACTTCACCCGGGCCCGCGGAGGGCTCGCGCTGCCAGACGACGAACGCCGCAATCAACGCGGCCGCCGCCAGGGCCCCTTGGAGGGCCAGGTCCCGAACCTTCATCGCTCACCTCCCGCCACCGCGGGCGCGGCGCGCGGCGTCCCCGCCGGCGCGTCGTCACGAAGCCCACCGCCAGCACCAGGGCCGGCCCCAGGAACACCGTCGCGTAGAACCAGAGGACGTCCTGCTCCCGCGTGTGCTGGATGGGCGTGTCTTCCTCCGAGGACACGGCGCCGGAGATGGACTCCTCACCGGTGAGCCACCGCAGCGTGTCCACCGCCAGGTACGCGTTGCCCATGTTGCCTATCAGCAAGTCACTCACCGCGTCCGCGTCCGCCATCACCACGGCGCGCATCGACTCCTGGCCGGCCGGCGCGGGCTTCTCCACCGCGATGACCAGGGGCCAGGGCCGCCGCATCTCGCCCGCGTCCAACGTGAAGTTGCCATTGGCGTCCGCGAAGGTGGCGCCGTGCGCGCGCACCGACACGTCCTGCGCAATGCCACCCGGCAACGGGTGAATCTGCTCCAGGGCGCCCGCGCTCAGGAAGACAGCAGGCGCCTGTCCCGCCAACGACGACAGCGACGTGACGGACGGGTGCGAGGAGAACGTCGCCGTGCCCAGGTTGCCGCGGTCGCTCTGCTGCCGCGACGTGCGGAAGTACACCTGGTCATTGGCCAACGGCGTCTTGAGGTACTTCAGGCCCAGGGGCTCCAGCAGCGGCTGGAAGTCCGGCCCCTCCGGCTCCAGCGCCAGCCACAACCGGCCACCGCGCGCGGAGTACTCGCGCAGGGCATTCAGCTCCTCGGGGAGGAACGCCTGCGTCGGGCCCGCCACCACCACCACGGAGGCGTCACGCGGCACCTCGGTGCCCAGGCCCTCGGAGACACCGAGCGGCCGCACGTCCACGTTCTGCGCGCGCAGCAACTCCTTCAGCTTCTCCACGGACGGGCGGGTCGTCTCGCCCGGCACCGCTCGCGACTCGGCGCGCTCACCGTGGCCAGACGTGAAGTAGACGACCCGGCGAGGCCGGGCCACCGTCAGCAGGCGGCGCTGGACCTCCTGGTCCAACCGCTGGAGCTGGCCGCGCGCCCGCTCGATTTCCAGGCCCACCGTGAGCGGCTCCTTCCGGTCGCCGCGCGCCAGGACGATGGTGCCGTTGTTGTGGACGCCCAGCGACTTCGCCCGAGCCGGCTCCACCGCCTGGTCCAGCCGCACCACGTTGAGCAGGCCTGGACTCTCCACGGACAGGTCGCGGAAGTACTGCCCCACCGCTTCGCCCACCTCGTTCGCGGGCGGGAAGAAGAGCGTCACCTGGAGCGGCTCATTGAGCCCGCGAATCACCTTGCGCGTGCCGTCGCCGGGCTTCGCGGTGCGGAAGTAGGACAGGTCCCACGTCACGTCGGCCTGGGTGGCGACGAACATGGACGCGAAGGCGAAGACGAGCACGAAGGCCAGCCCCAGCCCGGAGTACAGCGCGCTGCGGACACGGCCCGTCTCCAGCACGGGTGCGCGCGTCATCGCCGCGGCGGCGACCTCCACCATCGCCAGCGGCAACAAGCAGCACGCGAGCAACGCCGGGAAGAGCGCCGCCAGCGACACCGCCAGCCGAGGCGCCTTCTGGGACAAGGGGCCGCCGAAGAGCCCGGTGCCTACGTCCGATTGGACGAAGTAGAGCCCCAGGGCCAGGAGACCCACGCCGTACAGGCCCGACACCCACGCCTCGACGGCCCGCCGGTCCGCGCTGGCCGACCGCATGCGCGCGAAGCGCCAGCCCAGCGCCCCCACTGCCACCGCCACGCCCAGGCCCGACAGGACGGTGCGGCCCGTGCCGATGCCGAAGAGCCGCTCACCGAGGAAGACCGCCAGCAGGCCCGACACGAAGGCCAACGTCACGGGGAGCCCCCCGCTCGAAGGACGCGCGCTCATCGCCACCTCCGCGCCTCGAGCACCCGCGTGGCCGCGAACAGCGCCACGTAGGTGACCACGAGGTAGTAGACGACGTCACGCACGTGGATAAGCCCCGCCTGGAACGGCGGGAAGTGCTGATTCCACAGCGACATCGCGCTGAAGACATCCGCCAGTGGCTGCTCGGTGATGCGCGCCAGGAGCCAGCACAGGATGAGGGCCACCAGCATCACCGCGGACGTAATCGCCGCGAGCAACTGGTTGCGCGCCAGCGAGGAGCCGAAGGTCCCGACCGCCAGCGACGCGCTGCCCAGCAACAGCAAACCGAAGTACCCCGCCGCCACGTGCCCGAAGGACACCTTGCCGTTCACCATCACCAGCAGCGGCATGTAGACAGTGCACAGGAGGTACAACGCGAGGAAGGCCAATCCCGCGAGGAACTTGCCCAGGACGATGTCGCGGTCGCGCAGCGGTGACGAGTACAGCAGCGACAGCGTGCCCGTCTGACGCTCCTCGGCCAGCAGGCGCATCGAGATAAACACCGAGGCGACGACGGTGAAGCCGCTCGAGTAATAGAAGAACTGCGACAGCACCTCGGCGGAGCGCTTGCTGGCGCCGCCCAGGGCATAAGCGTTGAAGAACAAGCCGTTCAACGCGAGGATGACCGCGATGATGACGTAGCCGCTGAGCGTGCGCAGATAGGCGGACAGCTCGCGGCGGGCGATGAGCAGCGCTTTCACGCGCGCGCCTCCTGGCCGTGTGTCAGCCGCAAGAAGATGGACTCAAGCTGACCGGCTCCCTGGTCCAGCCGCAACAACTCCAGACCCGCGCCCACCACCGCCTGCGCCACCTGGGGCCGCTGGTCGGGCGAGGCCCGCACCGTCAGCGCCACCAAGCCATCCGATGCGCGGTCCACCTCCACCGTGCCAAAGTGCTGGAGCACCTCCACCGCGCGCGCCTTGTCGCCGCGCACCTCCAGCTCGATGGTGCCCCGGCCGCCCATCTTCGCCGCCAACTCCTCCTCCGTGCCCTGCGCCACCAACATCCCCTTGTGGATGATGAGCAGCCGGTCACACGTCTGGGAGATTTCAGGGAGGATGTGGCTGGAGACGAGCACCGTGTGCGCGCCCTTCAACCCGCGGATGACGTCACGCATCTCGACAATCTGCCGGGGGTCGAGCCCGCTGGTGGGTTCGTCGAGGATGAGCAGGGCGGGCTTGTGCACCAGCGCCTGCGCCACGCCCACGCGCTGGCGATAGCCGTGACTGAGCGTGGAGATGAGCTCGCCGTGGACGTCACGCAGGCCCGTCTTCTCCTCGGCCTCGCCCACGCGGTGGGCGGTGTCCCGGGACGTGACACCGCGAAGCTGCGCGACGTACGCCAGGTATTCCCCCACCGTCATCTCCTCGTAGAGCGGAGGCACGTCCGGCAGGTAGCCGATGCGCTGGCGGACCTCGTGGGCATTGCTCACCACGTCATGGCCGTCGATGACGACATGCCCCGAGGTCGGCAGCAGCACGCACCCCAGGACCTTCAGCGTCGTCGATTTTCCAGCGCCATTGAGGCCCAGGAAGCCAATGACTTCTCCCTGGCTGATGGTGAAGGCCAGGTCCCGGATCGCCGCGTGCTCACCGTAGTATTTGGTCAGCCTTTCGACCTGAATCATCAGGAGTCCTCTCCCCTTCGAATGCGTCGTTTCTTCTGGCGCAGCGGAGGGGATTGTCAAGCGCCGGACTCGCTAAGAATGGCGGTATTCAGGGCCCTTCGTCGTGCGCCCCAACGTGAAGCGCAGCGCGCTTTCCAGGTCGGGAAGGAGGAAGGCGAACCCCAGCCGCTGGGCTGCCTGAGGCACGATTCGCGCGCCATCCAGCAGCGCCTCTTGCCCCATCTGTCCGAAAAGGGTTCGCACCGCGGGCGCGGGGACCGGGAAGACGGCCGGACGCCGCAGCACCTTGCCCAGCGTCCGGGCGAAGTCCGCCTGCCGCACCGCCCCCGGCGCCACGGCGTTGATGGCTCCGCGCGCGGCGTCGGTGAAGACAGAGAAGTGGATGAGCCCGAGCACGTCCTCCAGCGACACCCAGCTCATCCACTGCTGCCCGGAGCCGATGGGCCCGCCGCCTCCCGCGAGGAACGCTGGCAGCATCTTCGCCAGGGCGCCCTCGCGCGCGTCCAGGACGGGACCGATGCGCAGGTGTACCACGCGGATGCCCGCGGCCTCGGCGGGCGCGGCGGCGGCTTCCCACTCGCGTGATACCTGGGAGAGAAAGCCCTTCCCGTCCGTGCTGCTCTCCTCGGTGAGGACTTCGTCGCCGCGGTCCCCGTAGATGCTGCTGCCGCCCGCTGAGACGAGCACCTTCGGCTTGCGCTTCATCCGCGCCAGGGCTTCGGCCAGGGTGCGAGTGCCCTGGGTGCGGCTCTTGAGGATGGCGTCCTTGTACTCAGGGGTCCAACGCTGGCCGGCCACGTTGACGCCCGCGAGGTGCACCACGGCGTCCACGCCTTCGAGCGCGTCGGTGTCCACCTCGCCCTTGTCAGGCGCCCAGGCGACCTCGTTCCGCAAGGAGTCCGCCTTGCCGCGCACCATGCGCTTCACCGTGTGGCCGCCCGTGGTGAGAAAGGGCACCAGCGACGAGCCCACCAGCCCCGAGGCTCCGGTGACGGCGATGGTGAGCGGCCCCTGCCCTGTGAAGGCGGCGTGACGCTTCAAGTCCTCGAGCGTGACGCGGTGGCGGTACGCGAACATCCGTTCCAGGGTGCGCCGGGCGAAGCCTCCGCCAAAGAGGCTGCCCAGGGGGCCTACGGGGAGGACGTATTCCACTTCGTCATCCAGGATGGACGTGCCCGTGGCGGGCTCGGGCCACATCCGGTGGGTGTGGACCCACTTCGCGAAGGGGCCGGACATCTGCGTGTCCTGGAACATGGCGTCTTCGACGTAGGCGGTGTGCTCGGCCACCAGGCGTTGGGGGATGGGACCCACGCGCATGCGGACGACGACGCGGGCGCCGGTTCGGATGCCATCGCCGGTGCGCTCCAGGACCTCCATCCGCTCCCAGGGGGGCGTCAGGCGTTCGAGCGCCCCCTCCCGGGCATGCCAGGCGAAGAGGTCCTTGGCCGTGACGGGCATCCGAGTGCGAGCATCGAAGACGTGCGACTTGCCCATGTTCCCTCCTGGGGCGACAGTGCGGCGGCGCATGATTGCTCCAGAGTCCCTTGAACGCGCGGTGGAATTGCTGCGGCACGGTGGTGTCGTCGCCCTGCCGACGGAAACCGTCTACGGTCTGTCCGCCAACGCGGAGGACGAGCTGGCCGTGCGCCGCGTCTTCGCCATCAAGGGCCGCCCCGCCACCCACCCGCTCATCGTCCACATCCCAGGCGTCGAGCACCTGAACACGTGGGCACGTGAGGTCCCAGAGGCCGCACGGAAGCTGGCCGAAGCCTTCTGGCCCGGGCCATTGACGCTGGTGCTGCCGCGCACGGCGCGGGCCACGGATGCCGTCACGGGTGGGCAGGACACCGTTGCCCTGCGCGTGCCGAATCACCCGGTGGCGCTCGCGGTGCTCCAGAAGCTGGGCGGAGGGCTGGCCGCGCCGAGCGCGAACCGGTTCGGGAAGGTGAGCCCCACCACGGCGGAGCACGTGCGGGAGGACCTGGGCGGAGACGTGGACCTCGTCCTGGATGGAGGCCCGTGCACGGTGGGGGTGGAGTCAACCATCGTGGACTTGAGCTCGGATGAGCCCGCGATTCTGCGGCCGGGAGGACTGGCTGCGGAGGATGTGGAGCGGGTGCTGGGGCGCAAGGTGCCGGTGAGGACTTCGTCCAAGGTGCGGGTGTCAGGCTCACTGGAGTCACACTACGCGCCGCGTGCAGGCGTGGTGCTGACCGAGCCCGGGCAGGCCGTGATGCGCGTCCAGGAACTGCGTGAACAGGGATTGCGCGTGGGGGTACTGGGGCCTGCGAGCCTTGCGTTGCCACCCGACGTGCCGCGCTTCGATGTGCCGGATGAGCCCGCGGGTGCCGCGCGCGTGCTGTACGCCCGGCTGCGTGAGGCGGATGCACAGGGGCACGACGTGCTGGTGGCGTGCCTCCCTGCTGAGAGCGGCCTGGGCATCGCTGTCCGCGACAGGCTTTCGCGTGCCGCCGCGCCGCGCGGGTAGCGATTACGCCAAGCAGCTTGGGTCTGCCTTTGAAGGTAGCGCTTGGGGTAGCTTCCGACTGACGCCTGCACGACGTGAGTCCGGAAAGGCCCATACTCTTGCGCACACTCGCTTCAACTCTGCGATTGCTGGTGCTGAGTTGTTTGCTCGTCGCCTGCGCGTCCGCTCCCCCCACACCAGATCCGCCACGTGGCATCGCGGAACTGGAATCCGCGGAGCTTTGCGAGGCCACCGAAGCCGCACCATGTGTCTCCCTGGCTTGTGACGAGGGCTGGTGCGCCTTCTTTCTCTGCGAAGACGTGGCGCCGCGGGTCGAGCCTGCGCTCATGCCCGTTGCTCGGCCACCGCTGCGCAGAGGCTGGGGTGTGCGTCTGGGCATTCGCATTGGAGCTCAGCCGGTCATCACATTCCCATGGCGCCCGCACGTCCAGGTTCGGCCGGTCTATCAACTCCCGGCAGGCCGGTATGTCAGGCACCACATCTTTCCCCAAGCCCCCGACCTCGCGCTCTACTTCCAGCGAGCCGGCATCAAGATTCACGACTTCACGTTGGTGATTCCCGAGCATGTCCACCGGTACATTCACGGGGGCGGTCCGCGAGGGGGACGATGGAACGACGCGTGGGCACAGTTCATCAAGGCCCATCCACATCCTCCGCGCCCCGATGTCATCTATCGCCACGCCGGCGACCTGATCTTCCGCTTTGAACTGACCGGGAAGGTCATGCCCTACTACAAGCGCTGAGATTGGCCGACTGAGGAGGCTGGGCTCTTGAAGTTCTATGTGGTCGAAGAAGACAGGACCGCTGGGTTCACCGGAAACCTACGCGCCCTTCCCCCTTGGGGGCTTCCAGGCGTCAGCCCCTGCGACACATGTGGAGCCGCAGGCGGCTGGGCTGGCCTCCAGTACCCGTGTGTCGACCTGTCGGGCCTCCAGGAGCGCAAGGCGCTCGAAAACCCAGGCCGCCAGGTCAGCTTCGAGGAATTCTCCCGATTGAGGGACTTGGTTCGTCCATTCGCGCCTGATTGGGCTCGACTGGAACCCGGCGCCGATTTCGGTCCGCCCACCGGTACGGGCAGCGGCACCTTTGGCGACCTCTTCCTGCAGAACCCATGGTCGCTCTACATCCGCCGTGAAGCCGTGGAGCGCCTTCAGAGCGCGGGCATTCATGGCCTGTCAGGCTGCCCGCTGAACGTGCGGTTCCGAGGAAAGAACCCACCCGAGCTGCTCGCCATGCAGTTGGAACTCCATGGTCGACTGCACATTGATGGCGTGCCGTCAGGAGAGAGCCCTGTCTGCCTGACATGCGGGGTGTCCCGACACGAGTTACCTCGGCCGCCAATTCTCGACGTTCATTCGACGCCCGCTCCTCGAGATCTCTTCCGGCTCTACAACTGGTCCACTCTCATTGTGGCGAGCGAACGCATGGTGGCCGCAGTGCAGCACCTTGGCTTACGTGGCATTCGCTTCAGCGAACTCGCGACCCGCTAAGGACCGTCCGTTTCCGTCACCTAGCGGATGTCTTGCTGTGTGTGCAGGCGCACCCCAACTCGCACATCGACGAACTGCTCCCCAACGAGAGGAAGCGTCGGAGCGCCACCGATTCCCCCGAGTCACGCCTCCAGACCATGCCCCTGAACATCTCGCTCGGCGCGGTGCGCATCGAACACGGTCCTCGTCCGACATCAACCGCTGTCGCCACCTCTCTGGCCGGACGGTTACGAAATGAGCTCCGGGACACCCGAGGAGTCGTCCGTTCCGAGGGCGACGTCAAGACCTGGCTGCCGTCAGCGAACATGGGACGGCTGAAGCACTGCTCGGCGATTCGACCCCGGTGCCCGACTGGGATGACACCATCGGGAAGAAGGCCGCCGATGTGATTGAATGGCTGACTTGGAGTAAGCCGTCGTGACGCGCACTGATTCAGCGCTGGTTCCGGGGCACATCCAAAGCACGACGGGAGCGTAGCGTCAGTCATGCCTCGGCTCCGTCAGGATTCGTCATCCAGTGCAGCAAGGTTCACACGCAGAATGTCCTGGTAGTGCGGCACCACTTCCACGACGAGCGCGTCGTTCAGTAGCTGGCGAGCGCCGTCGACGTCCCCATCGTCCCGGCAGCGCTCCACTTCAGCCAAGGTGCGAGACAGACGCCGCGAACCATTGCTGATGCGTTGCGACACTTCCGTCAACAACTCATCAGCGGTGGGCTCAGACTGTAGCGCTCGCTCCGCATCACTGAGAGCGATCCCCACTTGAGGAGCTGTCCTACGTAGTATCGAGCGTGTCGACTCCGTGAACGCGAATGGCTCCCCGTGGGCCACACGGCGGGCGAGGTCTCGAACATCGGTCCAGTTCAAGCCGTCCATGTCATTCCCTATCCAGGATTGGAATCAGTGCCGAGTCCGAGGCCCCTCCTCTTCCCCAGGCGGAGCCAGCCGCTGGGACAACAGTCCCAGCAACTCCTGGGTCGACAGCCGTCCCGCCGCGTCCTTTCCTTCCAGCACCCCCGCGACCAGCGCGCGCTTGTGCTCGTGCAGCGACAGCATCTGCTCCTCGATGGTCCCCCGCGTCACCAGGCGGTACACCGTCACCGGCCGTTCCTGGCCAATCCGGTGCGCGCGGTCGGAGGCCTGGTCCTCCACGGCGGGGTTCCACCACGGGTCCAGGTGAATCACCGTGGTCGCCGCCGTGAGATTCAGCCCGAAGCCACCGGCCTTGAGTGAAATCAGGAACAGCGGCACGTCTCCCTCCTGGAACGCGCGGACCCGCTCCGCCCGAGCCCCCGCGGGCGTCTGCCCATCCAGGTACTCGTAATCAATCCCCTCCGCGTCCAGCACCTCGCGCACCAGCGCCAGGTGGGAGGTGAACTGGCTGAACACGAGCGCGCGATGCCCCTCCGCGCGGAGCTCCCGCACCAACTCCATGAACCGCTCCAGCTTGGCCGACTCCAGCTTCGACCCCGCGTCATACAGCCGTGGATGTGAAGCCAGGAGCCGCAGCCGCGTGAGCGCCGCCAGAATCTCGATGCGCCGCTCCTGCTCCTTCATCTTCGGCTTGCGCGTCTCCAAATCAGAGAGCGCCGCCAGCCGCGCGTCCTCGTAGAGCGCCCACTCCTCCGACGAGAGGACGATGGGCACCCGGATGTCCGTCCGAGGCGGAAGCTGCGCCTCCACCTGCGCCTTCGTCCGGCGCAGCAGGAAGGGCTGGAGCACCCGCGCCAGCGCGGGCGCGGCCGTCGGGTCCACGCCCCGCTCAATCGGCGCGGCGAAGCGCGAACGGAACGCCTCCCAGCTCCCGAGCAACCCCGAGAAGACGACGGCGAAGAGACTCCACAGCTCGCCCAGGTGGTTCTCCAGCGGCGTGCCCGACAGCGCGAACTTGAAGTCCCCCTGGAGCGCCCGCGCCGCCCGGAAGCGGTGCGTCGTCGCGTTCTTCAACGTCTGCGCTTCATCGAAGATGATGGTGGAGAAGCGCAGCTTCGACAGCCGCTCGATGTCCCGCGTGAGCAGGCCATAGCTCAACACCAGCACGTCCTTGGGCCCCAGTTGCTCCAACGTCCGGCCCCGGTCCGCCGCGTCCGAGAACAGCGTCATCCGCAGCGACGGCGCGAAGCGCTTCGCCTCGTCCATCCAGTTGAAGGCCACCGACGTTGGCGCCAACACCAGCGCGGGCCCCAGCTTGCTCCGGTCCAGGAGCACCGTCAGCGCCTGCACCGTCTTGCCCAAGCCCATGTCATCCGCGAGCACCCCACCCGCGCCCCATGAAGCCAGCCGCGTCAGCCAGCGGAAGCCTTCCAACTGGTAATCGCGCAGCGCCGTCTTCAGTCCCGAGGGAACCCGCGGCTTCAGCTCCTTCGCCGCGAAGATGCGCTCCACCAGGGACTGCCACGTCTTGTCCGCCTCCACCTCGGCGCCCGCGTCCTCGAGCGCCGTGAGCGTCTCCACCGCAGAAGGCCCCACCTCCAGGCCATGGCGCGTGGCATGCGCATGGTCCGCCAGCCGCTCCAGGTGCTCCCGCAGCGCGCCTTCAATCTCCACGTAGGACGTCGAGTCCACCTGGACGAAACGTTCCTTCCGCCGCGCCGCATCGAGCAGCCGGGCCAGCTCCACTCGCTCGCCTTCCACGGAGAGCCCACCCAGCACGCCAAACCAGTCCCGCTTCCGCTCCAGGATGACCTTCAGCGCCGGAGGCGCGGCGGCATGGAACAGCCGAACCGGCGCCCCCACCCACTCCAGCTCCGGCTTCGGCTCCAGCTCCACACAGGCCGAGAGCACCGCCAGGCCGCCCTGCGCGCTGGTGAAGCGGAAGGTGAAGGGCAGCTCCTCGGGCTCCGCCGTGTCGAGCGGCAGCCGGGCCTGAAGCAACTCCGCCGCGTCGCGCTCCTGAACGAAGTCACGCACCGCGTGCACGGCCCCTGTCCCCCGCCGGACGTGGACGTCGCGCGCCCCCTCCCCCGGAATGAACGTGGGACTGTCCGGCAATGGGCGCGTGCGCAGCTCCACCCGGACCGCCCCGCTCGCATGCGCCTCCATGCGCACCACGGGGGCGTAGCGCAGCGGCACCGACTCCCCCAAGACGCTCCGAGGCAACGCCACCGGCACGCGCAGTGACAGCTTCGACAGTTGGTCCAGCAGCGCGACGTGGCTCTCCGGCGGAAACGAATTGCCGTGGCGGTTCAGCGCCGAGAGCAGCGCGCGGACCTCGGGGCCCGCGTCCAGCACCGTGAGCACCCGCTGGCTTTCATCCCAGATGTAGAGCCCCTCTTCCGGCTGAGCCTTGCGCACCCGCTCCAGCATCGCCGCGGGCAGCATCGCGCCATCCACCCCCGCGCTCACGATGACCACGCCGTCCCGGTCCTCGGCGACGAGCCCGACCTTCGCGCGCTCGATGCGCACCAGCAGGTCCGGGTTCTCATCCAGGTGGATGCGGGGATGCCCCACCAGTTCGAAGAGCAGCGCGCGCGACGCGGGGCCTCCGACTCCGGCAGCAACGCCGCCAGGCGCGCGTCCGCCGCCGACAATTGCGAGCCATGGTCCTGCAGCAGCTTGCGCCGGCTCACCTTCGCGCCCGTGCTGCGCTGGCCCTTCTTGTTGCGCTTGTGCACGTAGGCCGCGAGTTCCACGCCGTACCCGTTGATGACGTCCAGCCGCCAGGAGACCTCGCCACCTCCAGGCCCACCGGGACTGTCGTCAACGGCCCGCTCCAGCGCCCGCAGCGCGCGCTCCCAACCGGGACGGACCAGTTCCTCCAGCTCCTCTCCAAAGGACTCGGACCAGGGCTGGCGCAACCACAGCAACGCCGTGTCGATGGCCGCCAGCAGGTGGACGCAGAACGTCGCGCCACAGGAACAGTCCCCCGTCACCTCGGTGGGAGCGAAAATCAGCCGGGCCTCGGGAAGGATGAAGCCCGCATGCGCCCCCACAGGCAGCTCGGAGATGCGCGTCTCGCGGAGACGGAAGCCTGGGAGCGGCGCGTCATACTGCATCAGGTCCGGCACCAGCGCGTGCATGGGCCGGGGGGCCACGGACGCCGGAACGCGCGCACGCAGCGCCAGCAACAGGCCATGGACGCGATGCGTGCGGGACTCGGCGGGCGGAGCGAGCCGCTCCTCGAGCGAAGCCCGCGACGCCTCCGCCCCCAGCCGCTCCGCCTCCACGAAGCGCCAGGCGAGCGCGGGCAGCAGCTCCTTCATCCGGGGAGAGGGCATCGCCTCCGTCATCCACCGCGCCAGCGAGTCCGTGCTCAGCAACTCCACCAGCCTTCGGCGGGCGAGCACGGGACGCGCCTGGGGCAGCCAGGCCGCTTCCACCAGCGGCATCAGCACCGCCAGGCTCAGCCGCGACAAGTGCTCGAGCCCCTGCGCCCGCAGCCACGCCAGCGCGTCACGGGTCGTATCGAACAAGGGAGTCACGGGCTTCTCTGGCGGCGCGGACATGCACCCGCTTCTTCGCAAAGCACGCACGAAACGCAAGCAGACCCATGAGGCGAGGACGCAAGACGGCTGGCTGCCCTGCACAGCCCCGCTCCACTTTCCGTATGTCCCTGCCGATATGGCCGCCTGGCCGTGGCGTTGTCACCCAACGACACACGTCCCGCGTCCCCTCACGGAGGCCCGCCGATGACGATGAACCCCGCGTTCGTAAGCATCCTCACGCTGCTCGCACTGGTGGGTTGCACGAACCAACGCCAGACGCTGCTGGAGCGCACGAGCAGCTATGTGGTGTACGACATGCCCGCCCGGCAGGTCATGAAGGCCGCCGAGGCGATCCTGAGTGAGCGCGGCTATGCCCTGCTGCCCAGCACGGACCCGATGTTCCTCATCACGCCGTGGAAGGTCTCCGGCAACTACGACGTCTTCACCCACTGGTCCCGCGTCTACGTCGAGGGGCACAAGCGTCCCGACGGCCGGTTCACCGTGCGCGCATACCATATGGCCGCCAACATGCCCGCCCGGACGCAGTCGCTGCCGACGCCGGAGACGACGACCATGACGACCCCCGAGGAGAAGCAGAACATCATGCCCACGGTCCTGCTCTCCACCGAGCCCGTGCTGGTGCGCTCCGCCAGGCCCAACCTCCGCAGGGACCTCGAGCTCGAATGGGCCATCATGGAGCGGCTCGACCCAGACTTCGCCGGACGCGTCAAGACGCAGGTCGACGTGTATCTCGCCCATTCGTCCTCGAAGCGGCCGGGTGACGTACTTGAATGACCTCGCCTGCTTCGATATCCCGCGAGGGCTGCCAAGGAGCGTCCCCGCGTGAAGCAAAGCGTGTTTGGTCTGGTCGTCGCCCTGTCACTGACCGCCTGCAAGGAAGAGCCCCGTGGGAAGATGGAGCCCATTCCCCGCCCGCCGGGGATGAAGGACGCTCCGCCCCCCGCGGAAGCCGCTCCCGCGGCTGCCGCGGAGCCACCCGTGGACCCCTCGAAGGTGGTCCTCCGGTGGAAGCTTGCCCAAGGTGCGCCCACGTCGTACCGGCTCGACATCGAGCGCACCGGCGGCGCGCCCGCCAGCACCGAGGAAGCCGCGCCCCCAAGAGCGCCAAGGGCAAGGGCAAGGAGAAGCCCGCCCCCGTCGCCGCGGCCCCCGCGGCCCTGCCCGGGCCCGTCACCTACTTCATGGAGCGGACCGACTCGGGTGACTACCGCCTCCGCGTCGTCCCCGTGGGCAGCAACGCCGACGCGGACACGGCCACGCTGAGCGAGCGCGGCTTCGTGCTCGACGGCCTGCAGGGCGCCACCCGCAACACCGCCACCCTGGTGCTGGAGCTGCCGAGAGATCCAGTGGGCACCGGTGACGCGTGGTCGCTCGGCACCGAGCTGATCCTCATGGAGGCGCTGGGACCCCAGTTCCAGGCCGGCCAGCCCGAGCGGAGCAACCGCGTGAAGCTCGCCAGCCTGACGCCCGCCGACGGGGGCGAACAGGTGGCCACGCTGGAGTACGACATCTCCGAGAAGCTGGCCGGCAAGGTCCGCGGGAAGGAGGAGCCCGCCACCTCGCCCGCGCGCGCCGCGGAGGAAGACGCGGAGGCGGACGAGTCGGGACGCCCCCGGCTCCGGACCACGCCCGAAACCAGCGCCAGCGCCGAGGTGAGCATCACCGGCCGCGGCGAGTTCCTGGTGAAGGCCGGCCGGTGGCGCTCCTGGGAGGGCACCATCACGTCGGTGACGAAGGGCGGCTTCCCCGCCGCCGCGCTCCAGGTGCCCGCCGGCGCCCTGAAGCTGCGCCTCACCGCGGTGGAATCGGCTCCCGCGCCGGCGCCGACGGCCCAGCCACAGCAGTAGGCGGCCCGTCCGACTCGCGCACCATGCGCACCACGGCGTCCACCCAGGCCGGGTGGGCGTTGAGGAGGGGACCAGCGTCAGCGACTCCTCCCGCCTCCAGGAACTGCTCGCGCGCGCGGAGGCCAATCTCCTCCAGCGTCTCCAGGCAGTCCGCCACGAAGGCCGGGCACATCACCGCCAGGCGCTTCACGCCCTTCTTCGCCAGCTCCGGCAACACCACGTCCGTGTACGGCTTCACCCACGGCGTGCGGCCCAGCCGCGACTGGAAGGACACGCTCCACCCATCCGCCGGCAGGCCCAGCCGCTGGGCCAGCCCCTCGCCGTCGCGTAGCTCTGCGCGCGGTAGCAGTGGCGGTTGGCGTCCGTCATGGCATCGCAGCACGAGGCGGTGGACAGGCAGTGCGTCCCCGTGGGGTCGCTCTTGCGCATGTGCCGCTCCGGCAGGCCATGGAAGCTGAAGAGGACGTAGTCGGCGCGCGCGTCGTCAATCACCGGCCGCGCCACGGCGGTGAAGGCATCCAGGAAGCCTGGGTGCTCGAAGAAGGCCGGCACCGCGCGCACGAAGGGCACGTCCCACGACTGGGCCAGCACCTCGTAGGTGCGCGCCAGCGAGGACGCGGTGGAGGACGCGGCCTCCTGCGGGTACAGCGGCAGCACGGTGAACTCCGACACGCCGCGCGCCTTGAGCGCCGCGATGCCGTCGGGGATGGAGGGCGAGCCATACCGCATGGCCAGCACCACCTCGTACTCCCCCGCCAGCCGCTCGGCCACCTGGGCCGCCAGGGCCTGGCTGTACACGAGCAGCGGCGAGCCCTCCTTCATCCAGATTTTGCGGTACGCCTCCGCGCTCTTCGCCGGACGCGTCGGGAGGATGATGAAGTTGAGCAGCGCCCAGCGACCCAGCGGGTGGATGTCGATGACGCGCGGGTCATTGAGGAACTCGCGCAGGTAGCGGCGCACGGGCCCCGTCTGCGGAGCATCCGGCGTCCCCAGATTGACGAGCAGCAGCCCTCGCTTCGAAGTGGGCGTTGGCATCAGTGCAGGGAGTTGGGAAGGGTGAGCGCGAACTCGGCGATGCGCGCCTCGAAGTGCGTGCCGTCCGGCCGCACCATGTCATAGGTGCCGCGCATGGTGCCGAAGGGCGTGCGCAGCATGGCCCAGCTCGTGTACTCGAACCGCTCTCCGGGCCCCAGGTGGGGCTGGCGGCCCACCACGCCCTCGCCCCTCACCTCTTCCACCTTGCCCGTGGCATCGGTGATGACCCAATGGCGCGCCTTGAGCTGCGCCGGCGCGTCGCCCTCGTTGGCAATCTCCACCGTGTACATGAAGGCGAACTGCCCGGACTCCGGAGCGCTGCGCTCCGGCCAGTAGGCGGGCTTCACGGTGATGCGGATGCCGTCGGTGGTGGCGCTGGAGGACATGCCCCCAGATTTGGCGGCAACGGCGGCCACTTGCAAGGAAAACGCTGGGTTGGAAGCCCCAGCGCCCTGCCTACGTCTTCGCGCTTTCCCGGTCCTGTCCGGGCTCCGGCTGCTTCGGCCACACCAGCGAGGCGACGATGGCCGCCACCAGCACGCCGGCAATCACGCCCAGGGAGATGCCGATGGGGACGTGGATGTCGAAGAAGGTGATGAGCATCTTCACGCCCACGAAGCCCAGGATGGCGCTCAAGCCCACTTTCAGGAAGTGGAACTTCTCCATCAGGCTGGCCACGACGAAGAACAGCGAGCGCAGGCCCAGGATGGCGCACACGTTGGACGTGTAGATGATGAAGGCGTCCTGGCTGATGCCCAGCACCGCGGGGATGGAGTCCAGCGCGAAGAGCAGGTCCGTGGCCTCCACCACCAGCAGCACGATGAACAGCGGCGTGAACTTGCTGCGGCCGTCTTCCTGCACCATGAAGCGGCTGCCTTCACCCTGCCGGGCCACCGGCAGCACCCGGCGCGCGAACTTCACGATGCCCTTCTGCTCCGGGTCCATCTCCTCGTCCTTGGACACCAGCATCTTCACCGCGGTGAAGACGAGGAACGCGCCGAACAGGTAGATGAGCCAGTGGAACTGCTTCACCAGCGCCGTGCCGGCGATGATGAGGCCAGCGCGCATGACGAACGCGCCCAGGATGCCCCAGAAGAGCACCCGGTGCTGGTGCTCGGGCGCCACCCGGAAGTAGCTGAACACCATCAGGAAGACGAAGAGGTTGTCGACGGAGAGCGCGTACTCCACCACGTACGCCGTCAACCACTGGAGCCCCACGGTGGGCCCCTGGTAGTGCCAGATGCCCGCGCAGAAAATCAGGCTGAGGGTAATCCACACCAACGTCCAGAGGCCCGCCTCCTTCGGCGTCACCGCATGGTCCTTGCGATGGAACAGCCCGAGGTCCAGCGCGAGCATCGCGAGGACGAAGACGTTGAAACCCACCCAGAGCGCGACTTGCGTGTTCACGTAGCAATCCTGTTGCAGGGTATGACGGGGCGCACCCTACCGGCGGGCTGCCTGTGCGTCGACTCCTCGCGTGAAACCCGCTGGACCTCCTGCTTTCGTCCAGCGGGCCCCTTCCAGCCCCCAGGGGGCTATTCCGTCGCCGGGCGGCGCAGCACCGCCAGGGAGCGGCCCACCACCTGCACGGTGCCTCCCGCCGGCGTATGCGTGCGAGGCGACTCCCCCGCCAACGCCGTGTCCACCACCAGCTCCCAGTCCGCGCCCCATTCGACGGCGGGCAGCCTGAAGGTGATGGGCTCGTGGTGGGCGTTCATCAGCACCAGGATGGTGTCCCCCACAATCCGGTTCCCTTCATCGTCCGGCGCGGTGATGGCGTCACCGCCCAGCAGGAATCCCAGGGAGCGCACGTAGGGCTTCTCCCAGTCGTCCTTGCGCATCTCCTGGCCGTCGGGCCGGAACCACGCCAGGTCCTTCATCTCGCTGTCCCACATATGGGCGCCGAGGAAGAAGCGCCGCTTGTGCAGCACCGGCTGCTCACGCCGCAGCTTGGTCAGGGCGCAGGTGAAGTCCAGCAGCGCGCGCTGCGTGTCGTTCAGCTCCCAGTCCACCCACGACAGCGCGTTGTCCTGGCAGTAGGCGTTGTTGTTGCCCTTCTGCGTGCGGCCCATCTCGTCGCCGGCGACCAACATGGGCACCCCCTGGGACAGGAAGAGCGTGGCCAGGAAGTTGCGCTTCTGCTGTTCGCGCAGGGCGTTGATCTCGGCGTCGGTCGTTTCGCCCTCCACCCCGCAGTTCCAGGAGTGGTTGTCGTTGGCGCCGTCGCGGTTCTCCTCGCCGTTCGCCTCGTTGTGCTTGTCGTTGTACGTGACGAGGTCGTGCAGCGTGAAGCCGTCGTGCGCGGTGACGAAGTTCACGCTCGCTGCGGGCTTGCGGCCGGACAGTGAGAACAGGTCCGAGCTGCCGGTGAGGCGGTAGCCAATCTCCGCCGCCTGCCGGTCATCGCCCTTCCAGTAGCGCCGGATGGTGTCGCGGTACTTGCCGTTCCACTCGCTCCACAGCACCGGGAAGTTGCCCACCTGGTAGCCGAAGTCGCCCACGTCCCAGGGTTCGGAGATGAGCTTCACCCGGCTGAGCACCGGGTCCTGGTGGATGATTTGGAAGAAGGCGGCGCGGGTGTCGTAGCCGTGCCTGTCTCTTCCCAGCGTGGTGGCCAGGTCGAAGCGGAACCCGTCCACGTGCATCTCCTCCACCCAATAGCGCAGGGAGTCGGCGACGAGCTTCAGCGCGTACGGGTGCGTGGCGTTCCACGAGTTCCCGCACCCGGTGACGTCCAGGTAGTAGCGCGGGTCCTTCTCCGTGAGCCGGTAGTACGCCGCGTTGTCCACGCCCTTGAAGGACAGCGTGGGGCCCAGCTGGTTGCCTTCGCAGGTGTGGTTGTAGACGACGTCGAGCAGCACCTCGATGCCAGCGCGGTGCAGCTGCTTCACCATGCGCTTGAACTCGTCCACCTGCCCGCCCAGCGAACCCGAGCCGCTGTAGCGCGCGTCCGGCGCGAAGAACCCCAGCGTGTTGTAGCCCCAGTAATTGACCTTCTCGCGCTGGATGAGGAAGGGCTCGTCGACGATGTGCTGGATGGGCAGCAGCTCCACCGCGGTGACGCCCACCTTCTTCAGGTGCTCGATGCTGGCCGGGTGCGCCAGCCCCGCGTAGGTGCCCCGAAGCGCCTCCGGGACGCGCGGGTGCAGCTTGGTGAAGCCCTTCACGTGGACTTCGTAGATGAGCGTGTCGTGCCACGGCACGGCGGGCGGGGCATCTCCCTCCCAGTCGAAGGTGTCCGCGCCCATCACCACGCCCTTGGGCACGGCGGCCGCGTCATCGCGCGTGTCGAACGCGAGGTCGTCCTCCTTGGAGCCTGGCGTATAGGCGTAGATGGGGGCCTGGTAGTCCACCTGGCCGTGGATGGCCCGGGCATACGGGTCCACCAGCAGCTTGTGGGGGTTGAAGCGCAGCCCCTTCTTCGGCTCGTAGGGCCCGTGCACGCGCAGTCCGTAGAGGGTGCCCGCGGCCAGGCCAGGCACGTAGCCGTGCCACACCTGGTGCGTCGTCTCCAGCAGGGGAAAGCGGCGCGTCTCCTTCGCGGGGTCCTCCGGGTCGAAGAGACAGACCTCGACCCTCTTCGCGTGCTCACTGAAAACGGCGAAGTTGACACCCTGCCCATCGAACGTGGCGCCCAGGGGATACGGCTTCCCTGGAAGCACCTCGGCCCTCCTCATCCGGCGCTCCTCTCCAGCAGAATCACCGGGAACTCCGCCAGGAGCGGCCCCAGGGGCAACACCGCGCCACCCGGTCCACGCTCGGGCCGCACCTGACGGCCGGTGAACACATCGCGGAACATCATGCCCGCATATGCCTCCGGAAGGTCCAGGAACGTGCTGCCGTAAGCGCCCGCCAGCCCTTCGGGGGACTGCAGGGCGGACAGGGTGTAACGCGGCGCGCAGGCCACCAACACCGTGTCGCCGTGCTCGCGGGCGAAGGCCACCGCCGCTTTCGCCCGGGCGCCGGTCAGCTCGAGCGCCCGGTAGCCGCCCTTCCGGAAGAGGGCCGCCTGCCGCTGGCGCAGCCGCAGGGACTCCGTCAGGACGTAGAGCTTCACCTGGCCGTCATCGAGGTTCGCCGCCAGCCGTGCGCTCAGCGCGGCCCGGTCCTTCTCCGCCTCGGCGTCCAGCGTCTCCAGCAGCCGCGCGCGCAGCGCGAAGTCCACGGGCCGCCGGTTGTCCGGGTCCACCAGCGACAAGTCCCACAGCTCGCAGCCCTGGTAGGTGTCCACCACGCCAGGTGAGGCCATCTTCAGCAGCAGCTGCCCCAGTGCGTTGTACTGGCCCGCGCGCTCGATGGAGCGCTTGAAGTCCCGCACGTCCGCCAGGAAGGAGCCCGTCACCTTCGAGTCGAAGCAGGCGTCCACGTAGCGCGCCACCGCCTCGTCATAGGCGCTGTCGGGGTTGGTCCACGAGGTGCGGACCTTGGCCTCCTTGATGGCCTTGCCCATGTACTCGCGCACCCGGCGCTGGAAGTCCGCCAGCTCCTCCGCGGAGTGGGCGTCGCCCATGGGCCACGCCCCCACCACCGTCTGGAAGAAGAGGTACATGTCATTGGCCGTGGGCGCGGGACCGGACGGCAGCTGGGACACCGCCTTCTCCGTCTGGCGGGCCCACTTCTTCACCCGCTTGCGCCACTCCTCCGGCACCTCGGTCAGCACGTTGATGCGCGCGCGCACGTCCTCGCTGCGCTTGGTGTCATGGGTGCTGGAGGTGAGCTGGCTGGACGGCCACCGCTCCGCGCGCTCCTGGTTGCGCAGGTGGAAGGTGTTGGCGTGGACGCCGAAGCGCTCCGGCTCGCCGCCCACCTCGTTGAGGCTCACCAGCCGGTTGTAGATGTAGAAGACGGTGTCTTCCAGGCCCTTGGCCATGACAGGCCCCGTCACCTGTTGCAGCTTCATGGCGAAGCGCAGCATTTCCGCCCGCTCGCGCGCGTCCGCGTGCTCCGGGTAGCGGCGCAGGAGGATGTCGCGCAGGAAGTCGAAGATGGACGCGTTGGTGGTGGCGTTGCGCTCCTTGGCGCGCTGGATGGTCCACTCGATGTACTGCACGTCGCGCCCATCCAGCTCCGGGCGCCAGCCGTCCACGTAGGTGCGGTAGACGGGGAACAGGGCGATGAACTCCACCAGCGCCCGCCGCAGCGAGTTGAGCGTGAAGTCGCGCGTGCGCCGGTTCATCTCCGAGATGCCGTTGAGCGCGTGCGCCAGCACGTTGATTTCGCTGGCCATGGACACGCGCATGATGAGCAGCTTCTTCTGGTAGACGAGCTCCGCGAAGTCCGCCTGCCCTCCCACGAAGCGCTCGTACGTCTCCGTCAGCGCCTTCTCCGCGTCCGGCTGGACGAACACGCCGCTCACCGCGTTGGCGTAGCGGTAGCCCGTGGTGCCGTGCACGGCCCAGGATTCGGGCATGCGCTCGCGGCCGCCCTGAATCTTCTCCACCACCACGTACAGCGCCTTGCGCAGCCGGCTGTCCGGCTGCTGCGTCACCTCCGCGCGCCAGCGCTCGCGCAGCGTGGACTCCACCGCCGGCCAGCGCGTGTCATCCTCCGCATGCGTCTGGAGAAACAGCGCGTGGGCCCGCTCCACGAAGTACGCCTCCTGCAGGTCCAGGAAGTAGGCGGTCGGGTCGAAGAGGCCGTCCGGGTGGTCGATGCGCAGCCCCGTGACGAGCCCCTCGCGCAGCCAGCGGAAGATGAGCGCGTGCGCCTCCTGGAAGACATCCGGGTCCTCCTCGCGCAGCGCGGCCAGGCCGTTGATGTCGAAGAAGCGCCGGTAATTGATTTCCTCGCCCGCCACCCGCCAGTGCGCCAGCCGGTAGCTGCACGCCGCCAGCACCGAGTCCAGCAGGTCATATGAGCGCGGGTTGCCCGGCTCGCCATTGAAGACGCGGACGTTGTCCTCGATGTAGGCCAGCATCTCCGGGAACTCCGCCGTCACCGCGGCCAGCCGGCGCTTGATGACCTCCTTCTCCCGGTGGCGCTCCACCACCTTCGGCCGCTCCACCTCCGTGCGCGAGGGCAGGTAGTCGATGGCGGTGAGGATGGACAGGAACTCCAGCATGCCGGGGTGCTCCTCCCCCAGCCGCGACTCCAGCCGCTCCAGGCCATGGCGGAGGATGCGGGAGTACTGACGCGGCGCCACCGGCAGCAGGTGGTCGTAGTAATGGAGGAAGAAGGCGCCGTCGCGGAAGGACAGCTTCAGCTCCCCTCGCTCCAGGACGATGCCGTACTGGTCCCCCAGAATCGGCAGCAACACCCTGTCCCGCAGCTCCTCCTTCACCGGCGACCAGTCGATGTCGAAGAACTTCGCGTAGACGGAGGACGGGCCGTTCTCCAGCACGTCGAACCACAGACGGTTGTCCCGCTCGATGCCCATGTGGTTGGGCACCACGTCCAGCACCTGCCCCATGCCCTGCGCACGCAGCGCCGCGCAGAGCGCCGCGTGCGATTCAGGCGTCCCGACTTCGGGATTCAACTGTTGGTGGTCCACGCAGTCGTAGCCGTGCGTGCTTCCGGGGGTGGCCTTCAGATAGGGCGAGGCATAAAGGTCACTCACCCCCAGGCGGGCCAGGTACGGCACCACCTGCCGCGCGTCCTCGAAGGTGAAGCCCTGGTGGAACTGCACTCGGTACGTGGACAGGGGCGTGTGCGGACGCGCATCCAGCTCCGCCTGGACGCGTGCGTAGAGCCCTTCGGC
This sequence comes from Myxococcus sp. MxC21-1, assembly GCF_032612255.1. Classification (NCBI taxonomy): domain Bacteria; kingdom Pseudomonadati; phylum Myxococcota; class Myxococcia; order Myxococcales; family Myxococcaceae; genus Myxococcus; species Myxococcus sp. MxC21-1. The sequence goes on along the minus strand of NZ_CP123278.1, from coordinate 1,778,397 downwards.
CAGGGCCTCCGCCGTCATCGTGGCGCCACCCGCCCCATTCGAGGCGGACCCCTCTTCTTCCAAGGCGTCGAGCAACATGTGGCGCAGAGGTAGGCCGCCCGCCCGCCGACCGCCAGCACGCAGAAACGCGTCCGCCCTCTATCCAACGCTCCGCGCCAACCCCTGGAAATGCAAAGGGCCCGCCGCTTGTCGCGGCGAGCCCCGAGTACGGCCACCGGGAGGCCCCGGCCAATGCTCAGCTCAGCTGCTTGTTCACCAGCGCCGTCATCTCGAACATGGTGACGCTCTTCTTGCCACCAAAGATGGGCTTGAGCTTGTCGTCGGCGTTGATCTGCCGCTTGTTCTTCGCGTCCTGCAGGCCCTGCTTCTTGATGTAGGCCCAGAGCTTCTTGACAACCTCGGTGCGCGGCAGCGGCTTCGCGCCGACGATCTCAGCGAGCGCGGCAGACGGCGTCATCTCCTTCATGAACGACGCGTTCGGCGTGCGCTTCTTCGCAGCGGGAGCCTTCTTCGCGGCGGGAGCCTTCTTCGCAGCAGCTTTCTTGGCGGCCATTCGTCTTGAGTCTCCTCCCCTCCGAAGGGGACGTTGTACGGCTTTGCTTATGTGAAGCGAGAGCCGTTGCGGCGTAGAAGTAGCACGCCCAAGCCCGAAAAACAGCCCTCTCCTGCGTTTTTCCCTCTGAGCGCCCCTCTACGAACGCGGCTGGAGCCCGAGAATCAGCCTCCGGAGCGCTCGGCACCCTCGCGCGCCTTCACTTCGGAACGCGTCCGGAGCCCGAAAATCAGCCTCCGGAACGCTATCTTCCCTCGGGAAACCCCTTAACGGCGTGGATCACTCCCGGAAGCGGCCGCCGGATTCTCCTTGCGGTCGTGGTGTGTTTTTTTGGATGAAACCCCAACATGAGAGCCCTCATCACCGGTGCAGGCGGCTTCCTGGGAATGTGGTTGGCCAAGGCCCTGGCCGCGCGGGGAGACAGCGTCACATGCCTGTTACGCCCGGGAGGAGATGCCTCGGGGCTCGCGGGGTTGACCTACACGCGGGTGGAGGGCGACGTGACGGTGCCCTCCACGCTCTCAGCCGCGGTGACGGGCCAGGACGTCGTCTTCCACCGGCGGGCGCTCGCCGCGGCGCGACACGCGACGACTTCATGCGCGTCAACGCGGAGGGCACCCGCCACCTGTGCGAGGCCATGGTGGCCGCGGGCCACCGCCCCCGGCTGGTGCTCACCGGCTCGCTGGCCGCCTGCGGTCCGTCCACGCCCACCCGGCCGCATGTGGAGGAAGACGCCTTCCACCCCCACGAATGGTATGGGGAGAGCAAGGCGGAGGCGGAGCGCATCGCCTTCTCCTATGGAGACCGGCTGCCCGTCACGGTGTCCCGGCCGCCGCGCATCCTGGGGCCCGGGGACCGGGAGAACCTCCCCTTCTTCAAGATGGCTCAGCGCGGCATCCGGCTGGAGCTGTCCGGCGGCCCTCGTCCGTTGACCATGGTGGATGTGGAGGACGTGGTGGACATCCTCTTGTTGCAGGCCACCCACCCGGCGGCCATTGGTGAGGCCTTCTTCTGCGCGGGCCCCGGCGAGCCCCTGTCCTTGGAGAAGGTGCAGGACCTGGGCGCGCAGGCCCTGGGCCTGACGCCCCGCACGGTGCGCGTGTCCCCCGCGCTGCTGCGGGCCATGGCCACGGCGGCGGACGGCGTGTCCCAGCTGACGGGCCGCAAGCTGGCCTTGAGCCGGAAGATGGCGAAGCAGCTGTTGGCGCCCGCCTGGACGTGCTCCGGAGCCAAGGCCGAGCGGCTGCTCGGCTTTCACCCCCAGCGCGACCTGGCGGACTCCATCCGTCGCAGCGTGCAGTGGTACCGGGAGCAGGGCTGGCTGTAGCCCCTTCTCCCCCGAGCCGCCGGGAGGCACGCCAAACTCCCGGCATCATTGACCTCCCCCCCCTCGAAGTGTCAGGAAGCCCGCAGCCCCATGTCCTCGAAAGCTGCCTTCTTCGATGTCGACGGGACGCTCGTGAAGACGAACGTCGTCCACGTCTACGCGTACTACGCGATGAACCGCGGCTCCGTCCTGGGCATCGCGGGGCGGACCCTGAGCACCGCCCTCAGCGTGCCGCTCTTCGGTGTCATGGACGCGGTGGACCGCAAGACGTTCAACGAGTTCTTCTACCGCTACTATGCGGGCCTGAGCGAAGACCGCCTGGTCACCATCGCCGAGGACATGTTCGAGGACGTGCTGCAGCCCGCCCTCTTCGAGCAGACGCAGGACCTCATCGACCAGGCCCGCCGCAGCGGCTGCAAGATTGTCCTCGTCACGGGCGCGCTGGACTTCACCATGCGCCCGCTGGCGCGCCACCTGGGCGCCGACGACATGATCGCCAACAAGATGCAGTTCGTGGGCGGCAAGGCGACCGGCAAGGTGATTCCGCCCATCATCGAAGGTGCGAACAAGGCGAACGCCATCCGCGCCTACTGCACCAAGGAAGGCCTGTCGCTGGACAAGTGCCACGGCTACTCCGACAGCGCCTCTGACTACGCGATGCTCGCGGTGGTGGGCCGTCCCACCGCGGTGAACCCGGACCTGCGGCTGCGCTCCATCGCGCGCGCCTATAACTGGCCCATCCTCGACCTCAAGTAAGAGCCCCCACGCCATGCGCCCGTTCAAGACGCTCCAGAAGCTGTACGACGAGGAAAGCCAGGTCGTCATCACCGAGAAGGGCAGCCCCCCGCGCGTGCTGTTCCACGGTGAGAACTTCCTGCAGGAAGACCTTCCGGTCGGCACGCGCGTCATCTTCCCGCGCCCGCCCCTGGCCGGCGTGCCCAACGTCAAGGCCGCCATCCGCTACGCCATCAACAACCCGGAGGGCATGGAGCCGCTGCACGCGCTCCTCAAGCCGGGCATGCGCCTGACGTGCGTCATCGACGACATCAGCGTGCCGCTGCCGCCCATGGTCACGCCGGACGTGCGGCAGACCATCCTGGAAATCGTCCTGGAGCTGGCCGCCGACAGCGGCGTGGACGACGTGCACCTCATCATCGCCAACGCCCTGCACCGCCGGATGACGGAAGGCGAGATGAAGCGCATGGTGGGCGAGAAGATCTTCGACGCCTACTACCCGGACCGCTACTACAACCACGACGCCGAGGACCCGGACGGGATGGTCGCGCTGGAGCGCACGTCCCACGGTGAAGAGGTGTCGGTGAACCGCCGCGTGGCGGAGAGCGACCTCATCGTCTACGTGAACGTGAACTTCGTGCCCATGAACGGCGGGCACAAGTCCATGGGCACCGGCGTGTCCAACTACGCGTCGCTGCGGCACCACCACAACCCGAAGACCATCCGCGCCTCCGACAGCTACATGGAGCCGAAGACGAGCGCGCTCTACAAGAGCAACGAGCGCATCGGGCGCAACATCGACAAGCACCTGAAGGTCTTCCACATCGAGACGGCGCTGAACAACCGCATGTTCGGCGGCCCCACCGACTTCCTGGCGAAGAAGGAAGAGGACTACACGGAGGCGGACCGGCTGAAGTTCCAGGCCATGCGCTTCGCGCTGTCCAAGCTGCCGCGCGCGGCGGCGCGCAAGGTGCTCAACTCCGTCCCCGCGCCCTATGACGTCACGGGCGTCTACGCCGGCGCCACGGAGCCCACGCACGCGAAGACGCTGGAGACGAGCTACAAGCAGTACGTGGTGCCGGTGGAGGGGCAGAGCGACATCGTCATCTTCCCCATCCCGTTCATCTCCCCGTACAGCGTCAACTCCATCCTCAACCCGCTGCTGGTGCAGGTGATGGGGCTGGGCTACTTCTACAACCTGAACCGCGGCGTGCCGCTGGTGAAGAAGGGCGGCGTGCTCATCCTCCTGCACCCGGCCTACGACGAGTTCGACCCGGAGCACCACCCCAGCTACATCGAGTTCTTCCACAGGCTGCTGCCGGAGACGCGCGACTCCATGAAGCTGGAGCACAAGTACGAGCGCGAGTTCGCGGAGAACCCCAGCTACGTGCACCTGTACCGCAAGGGCAACGCCTACCACGGCGTGCACCCCTTCTACATGTGGTACTGGGGCGAGAATGGCCGCCAGCACGTGGGCAAGGTCATTGTCGCGGGCGCGGAGAACAACCACGTCCCCGCCCTGATGGGCTGGGACCGCACCGACACGCTCACCGAGGCCATTGAAGAGGCCCGCGGGTTCATGGGCCGTTCGGCCACCATCAGCCTGCTGCGCATCGCGCCCACGGTGATGGTGGATGTGAAGTGAGGACGCCCATGGCCGCCCTTCCCGAGCTGAACGTCACCCAGACCTTCACCGGCAAGCGCCTGCTCTTCGCGGGCGCCACCGGCTTCGTGGGCAAGGTGACGCTGTCCATGCTGCTGACCCGCTACGGGCAGGACCTGGACAAGGTGTACGTGCTGGTCCGCAAGGGCAGCGCCGCGTCCGCCGAGCGCCGCTTCTTCGACAAGGTCGCCACCAGCGAGCCCTTCCAGCCGCTGCGAGACAGCCTGGGGGATGAAGGCGCGCTGGCCTTCATCCGCCAGAAGGTGGAGGTGCTGGACGGCGACATCACCGACCCGTGGATGGGCCTGGAAGAGCCCCAGGTGGAGGCGCTCACCGGCAAGGTGCACGCGTTCATCAACTGCGCCGGTCTGGTGTCCTTCAACCCGTCGCTGGAGGTGGGCCTCAACGTCAACACCCACGGCCTGAAGTTCGCCGCGGCGCTGGCGGTGCGCTGGTCCGTCCCGCTGATTCACATGTCCACGGCCTTCGTGGCCGGCAACCGCAGCGGGCTCGTCTTCGAGGACGAGGAGATTCGCGGCTACTTCCCCAAGCGGGAGGAGATGGACGGCCGCGACTTCAGCCTGGAGCAGGAGTTGCAGGACGCGGCGCGCATCGTCGCGCGGCTGCGCGAGCAGGCCGAGGACCGGGCCCTCACGTCCACCTTCCGCAAGAAGGCGTTGGAGCGGCTGGAGGAAGAAGGCCGCGACCCCAACGACGAGAAGACGCTGCGGCTGGCGGTGGGCCGTGAGCGCAAGCTGTGGCTCAGCGGCGAGCTGGTGCGCGCCGGCATGGAGCGCGCCGCCCACTGGGGCTGGCCCAACACGTACACGTACACCAAGTCCCTGGGCGAGCAGGTGCTCGCGGCCACGCCGGGCCTGCGCTACTCCATCGTCCGGCCCTCCATCGTGGAGAGCGCGCGGCACTTCCCCTTCCCCGGCTGGAACGAGGGCTTCACCACCTCCGCGCCCCTGGCCTTCGCGGGCATCAAGGGCCCCGGCGGCATCCCCGCGGGCGAGAACACCATCCTGGACATCATCCCGGTGGACCAGGTGGCGGGCGCCACCATCGGCATCACCGCGCATGCCATGGACGTGGAGGAGCGGCGCATCTACCAGCTCGCCTCCGGCGATGAGAATCCCTTCTACGCCGGCCGCTCCGTGGAGCTGGTGGGCCTGTACCGGCGGCGCTACTACCGCAACCGCGAGTCCGGCAACGCGCTGTTGAACAAGCTGCGCTCGCGCGTCGAGCCGCAGCCGGTCAGCAAGAAGGAGTTCGAGCTGTTCAGCGCGCCCATGCTGTCGCGCGGCGCGCGCTTCCTGAAGAAGGCCATCGACGAGGTGCGTCCCGCGTGGGGCGCTCCGGCCGTCCAGGCCATGCTGGACAAGGCGAAGGAGTCGCTGGACGAGGTGGACGACAACGCCCAGGGCATCATCGCCCTGACGGAGCTGTTCCTCCCCTTCCTCTACGAGAACCGCTACGTCTTCCGCTGCGACAACACCCGCTCCGTGTATGCGCGCATGGCGCACGCGGACCGGTTGAAGGTGCCCTGGGACCCGGAGCACATCGACTGGCGCGACTACTTCCTGGGGACACACCTCCCTGGCCTGGAGAAGTGGGTGTTCCCAGGCATGGAGGAGGAGCGCGAGAAGCGCACCGTCATCCCCGCGCACCGCGACCTGCTGGAGCTGATGGAAGCCACGGTGCACGCGTACCGGCACCGCGTGGCCTTCCGCATGGTGGCGGGCGAGAAGGAGGAGCGCTTCACCTACGGCGAGGTGCACCGCTATGCCGCGCGCGTAGGCAGCTTCCTGCTGGCCGCGGGCATCAAGCACGGCGACCGCGTGCTGCTGGTGTCGGAGAACCGGCCGGAGTGGGGCATCAGCTACTTCGGCATCCTGCGCGCGGGCGCCACCGTCGTTCCGGTGGACCCAGGCTTGAGCGAGGCGGAGCTCGTCAACATCGCCCGCCGGGCGGACGCGCGCGCGTGCCTGGTCTCCGAGGACGCGGCCCGGGACTTCCCCGGCCTCTTCGCCGCGCTGGGTGACGGCGTCACCGTGGCCAGCCTCGCGGAGGCGATGACGGGCGACCCGGCGCACCCGGACCGCATCGGACCGGTGCGCAGGTCCGCCGCGGCGGATGACCTGGCCAGCATCATCTTCACCTCCGGCACCACGGGCACGCCCAAGGGCGTCATGCTGACCCACCGGAACTTCGCCGCGCTGGTGGCGAAGCTGGCGGGGACCTTCGACATCGGCGTGGGCGACGGCGTGCTGTCCGTCCTGCCGCTGCACCACACCTTCGAGTTCGCCGCCGGTTTCCTCACCCCCTTCTGGCGCGGGGCGGAAATCACCTACATCGACGAGCTGACGTCGGACCGGCTGGGCGAGGTGTTCGAGACGGGCCGCATCACCGCCATGGTGGGCGTGCCGGCGCTGTGGCAGCTCCTGCACCGCAAGATTACGCAGGAGTTCGCCAGCCGCCCGCCGTTCATCGAACAGGCGCTCAAGGCGCTGATGGCCACCCACGGCGAGCTGCGCAACCGCAACAACATCAACCTGGGCAAGCTGCTGTTCTGGCCGGTGCACCGCAAGTTCGGCGGGCGTATCAAGGTCATCGTGTCGGGCGGCTCGGCGCTGCCGGACGACGTGCACAAGGCCTTCCACGAGCTGGGCTTCAACATCACGGAGGGCTACGGCCTGACGGAGGCCGCGCCGGTGCTGGCGGTGACGAAGCCCGGCAACAAGCGCCAGCCCGGCACGGTGGGCCGGGCGTTGCCCGGCATCGAGCTGCGCATCCTCAATCCGGACAATGACGGGTTGGGTGAAGTGCTGGCCAAGGGCCCCAACGTCATGCCCGGCTACTTCGGCGACCGCGAGGCCACCGAGGCGGTGCTCAAGGACGGCTGGCTCCACACGGGCGACCTGGGGCGTCTGGACGCGGAGGGCCACCTGTACCTGGTGGGCCGCGCGAAGGACGTCATCATCGACCACAACGGGAAGAACATCTACCCGGACGAGCTGGAGGAGCTGTACCAGGACCACACGCACATCAAGGAGCTGTCCATCGTCGGCCTGCCCGACGACGCGGGCGGTGAGAAGGTGGCGTGCCTGTGCGTGCCCGACTACGCGGACCGCCCACGCGAGGAAGTGCGCCGCGAGCTGGAGGAGCACTTCCGCAAGGTGAGCGCGGGCATGCCCTTCTACCGGCGCGTGAAGGTGCTGCGCCTGTGGGACGGCGAGCTGCCGCGCACCGCCAAGCGCAGCGTGAAGCGCAAGCAGGTGGTGGAGGAGCTCAAGCGCCAGGAGCGCATGGCGGCCAGCGCCAGCAAGGCGCGCGAGAAGGCGGCCAACCCCGCCACGGGCGGCATCGCGGACTGGCTCTTCCCGCTCATCGCGGACGTCAGCCACCGGCCGCTGTCCGACGTGCGTCCGGACGCGCTGCTCAGCGGGGACCTCGGCTTCGACTCGCTGATGCTCACCGAGCTGTCCTCCGCGCTGGAGGCCGCCGGCGTGCCGCTGCCCGCGGTGGACGACCTGACGCAGGTGCAGACGGTGGAGGACCTGCGCAAGGTGGTGGCGTCCTCCGGCAAGCGCCCCGCGGTGGAGACGCGCGCGAAGGAAATCTCCAAGGAGAACGAGCGCGCGGAAGAGGTGGAGATTCCGGTGCCCGACGTGGTGGCGGACGTGGGCCGCCAGCTCTTGTCCTTCGGGCAGAAGGTGCTCTACGGCGGCGTGTTCGACGTGAAGGTGACGGGCAAGTCCTTCATCCCGCAGAACCGCAACTTCCTGGTCATCGCCAACCACTCCAGCCACCTGGACGCGGGCCTGGTCCGCGTGGCGCTGGGTGACCAGGGCGAGCGGCTGGTGTCCCTGGCGGCGCGTGACTACTTCTTCAACACGCCGCTCAAGCGCGCCTGGTTCGAGAACTTCACCAACCTGGTCCCCATTGAACGGCAGGGCTCGCTGCGCGAGTCGCTGCGGATGGCGGGCGAGGCGCTGCGCCAGGGCTTCAACGTCCTCATCTTCCCGGAGGGCACGCGCTCCACCACCGGTGAGCTGATGGAGTTCAAGTCCACGCTGGGCTACCTGGCGCTCACCTTCAACATGGACGTGCTGCCGCTGTACATCGGCGGCGCCTTCGACGCGCTGCCCAAGGGCAGCGTGCTGCCCAAGACGAAGACGCCCCTGCGGGTGAACATCGGTCCGGTGCTGGGCCACGCGGACCTGCGCACGCGGGTGCAGGGCATGGCGCGCTCGGAGGGCTACCGCTACGTCACGCGCATCGCCGAGGACTCGATGCGGGCGCTGCGCGACGGCCGGGTGCTGAACCTGGAGCGCGTGGACCTGCCTCCGGCCGGGGCCAGTCCCCGCGCGTCCACGTCCACGGAAGGGAAGGACTCGTGAAGCTGCTGGTGACGGGAGGCACGGGCTTTCTGGGCACGCACCTGGTGCCCAGGCTGGTGGCGGCGGGCCACGAGGTGCGGCTCATCGGCCGCTCGCGGCCTTCGGGCGCCCCCTACGCGGGCACGGAGTACGTCCCCGGTGACTTGAAGGACCGGGACGCGGTGCGCCGCGCGCTGGAGGGCGTGGACGCCGTCTACCACCTGGCGGGGCTCGTCTCCTTCCAGCCGAAGGACGCGCGGAAGATGTTCGAGCTGCACGTGGACAGCACGCGCGAGCTGCTGCGGGACGTGCGCGAGGCCGGCGTGAAGCGCGTGGTGCTGGCCTCCACCTCCGGCACCATCGCGGTGTCGAAGGAGGCGCAGGTCCTCGACGAGCGCGCCGACTACCCGATTACGGTGGTGGGCCAGTGGCCCTACTACCTGTCGAAAATCTACGAGGAGAAGCTGGCGCTCGCGTACTGCCGCAAGCACGAGATTCCCCTGGTGGTGCTCAACCCCAGCCTGCTGATGGGGCCCGGGGATGACCGGCTGTCCTCCACGTGGACGGTGGTGAAGTTCCTCAACCGCGAGATTCCGGCCATGCCGGGCGGCGGCATCTCCTTCGTGGACGCGCGCGACGCGGCGGACGCCTTCGTCCAGGCGCTCACCCGGGGCGAGGTGTACGGCCGTCACCTCATGGGGGTGAACCTGTCCATGAAGGACTTCTTCCAGCGGCTGGAGCGCCTGTCCGGCGTGCCCGCGCCGAAGCTGAAGCTCCCCTCCAAGGTCAACGTGCTCGGCGGGAAGCTGCTGGAGCGCTGGGCCAAGGTGCGCGGCACCACGCCGACGCTGGACCCGCAGGAGATCGACATCGGCGAGCACTGGTTCTGGCTGGACGCATCCAAGGCGGAGGCCGAGCTTGGCTTCCGCGCGCGCGACATCCAGGAGACGCTCTCCGAGACGGTGCAGCACATCTACGGGAAGATGCCGCCTCAGAGCCTGCCGGGCACCAAGGGCCGGCTGGCGGAGCTGCGCGAGAACACCTGAGCAAAGCTCGCGGCGGGAGCTTCCGGGCACCGGACTCCCGCCCCTGCTCTCGCCGATGGGAGTGCACCGCAGCCCGGCGTCGTGCCACGACCGGAGCCGTCCGGGCGACGCCTCCCGGCGGCACCGCGCCCAGGCGCTTCACTTCGCCCTTAGCGCTGCGACACACCCACCGTGCGCAGGGCGTTGTCCACCAGTCGCGCGGCCCAGGGCTCCGCGCGGTGGCTCCACACCCAGGCCGCGCCGAGGAAGGCGCAGCCCACGAGCACGAGCACCAACCGCGCGAGGAAGGACGGACCCGCTTCGCTTGCGCTGGCGGCCACGGCCTAGCCCACCACGCGGTTGCGGCCCGACTTCTTCGCCTTGTACAGGTTGGCGTCCGCCACCTTGATGAAGTGCGTGGGCTCCAGCATGTCCGACGTCTGCTCGGCCACGCCAATGGAGATGGTGACGGGGATTTCCTTGTCGTCGTAGACGAAGGACTTGCCCTCGATGAGCCGGCGAATCTTCTCCGCGAACAGGCGCGCCTTGTCCGGGCCGTCCTCCGGGAGGACGACGGCGAACTCCTCGCCGCCGTAGCGGGCGAAGCACTGCTCGCGGCGCACCAGGCGCTTGATGGACTGGGCCAACTCCCGCAGCACGTAGTCCCCGGCGAGGTGGCCGTGGACGTCGTTGATCTGCTTGAAGTGGTCGATGTCGAACATCATCAGCGTGAGGGTGCGCTGATAGCGGGTCGACCGGCCCATCTCCTTCTCGAGGTACTCCAGGAAGTACCTCTTGTTGTTGATGCCCGTGAGGCCGTCCGCGATGGTCAGCGTGTAGATGGTCTCGTGGTACTGGGTCTCGATGTTGTCGCCATCGAGGAACTTGAAGATGGAGCCTCCGACCTTGACCAGGTCTCCGCTGCGCAGCGGAGAGGCCTGAAGCACTTCCTGGTCATTGAGGAAGGTACCGTTGGTGGAGCCCAGGTCTTCAACGAGCATCTTCCCCCCACGCCCCAGAATCCGGGCGTGGCGGCGGGACACGTTGTCCAGGTCCACGACGATGTGGTTGTGCTGATCCCGCCCGATGGTGAGTTCGGCATCCTCGATGAGGTACTTCTTGCCGAGCTCCGGGCCATGAATCTGCACGAGACAACACTCCGTGCTGCGGTGGGCATGCACGTTGAGCGTTGAGATCTTGGTGACGCGGGTTTCGTCGCCGGCCATCGGAAACGAGGCTAGCACGATAGCCTCGGCAGACGCCATGCAACGCAGCGGGGGCCGGTTCTTCGGCCCTTTGCGGCGCTTCTCCCACATGCCAGCCGGGGGTGGCCACTGGACGAGGCCCGGAAACCCGAGGCGTCGGGACGTCCAGCGCCGGTCAGGACACCTGAACAGGCGGTTCGGCATTCAACGATGGCTGGCAGGCGGGCACACGTGCCCTTGCCGGCCCTCCAGGGACGACTAACGTCCGGAACACCTATGTCCAAAGTCCTGGCGATGATTCTGGCTGGAGGCGCTGGCACGCGCCTGGAGCCCCTGACGCGCGAGCGCGCGAAGCCCGCTGTCCCCTTTGGCGGCCGCTACCGCATCATCGATTTCGTTCTCTCGAACTTCGCCAACTCCGGTGTGTACCGGATGAAGGTCTTGACGCAGTACAAGAGCGACTCGCTCAACAACCACCTGTCCCGCGCGTGGCGGATGACGGCGTTCCTGGGCCACTACGTGGAAGCCGTCCCCGCGCAGATGCGGACGGGGCTGGACTGGTACAAGGGCAGCGCGGACGCCATCTACCAGAACCTCAACATCATCACCGACGAGGAGCCGGACTACATCTTCGTCTTCGGCGCGGACCACGTGTACCGGATGGACACGCGCCAGATGCTGGACTTCCACTGCGCGAAGAAGGCGGCGTGCACGGTGGCCGCGATTCCCGTCCCCATCGAGCAGGGCCGCGAGTTCGGCATCATCGACGTGGGGCCGGACGGGCGGATGCGGCAGTTCCTGGAGAAGCCCAAGGACCCGCCGCCCATGCCGGGCAACCCGAAGATGTGCCTGGCCTCCATGGGCAACTACCTCTTCTCCACCGACGTGCTGGTGCAGGAGGTGGTGCGGGACGCGGCGAACGAGGCGAGCGCGCACGACTTCGGCAAGTCCATCATCAGCGAGCTGTACAAGCGCGCGCCGGTGTACGTGTACGACTTCGCCCAGAACGAGGTCCCCGGCCAGGAGGCCAAGGAGCGCGGCTACTGGCGGGACGTGGGGAACATCGACGTCTACTACCAGTCCAACATGGACCTGGTGGAGGTGGACCCGACGTTCAACCTCTACAACGACCGCTGGCCCATCCACACCCAGCCCAACAACTACCCGCCGGCGAAGTTCGTCTTCGCGGACGAGCAGAACCACCGCGTGGGCCACGCCATGGACACGCTGGTGGCGGAGGGCTGCATCATCTCCGGCGGCAGCGTGCGGCGCTCGGTGCTGTCGCCGAAGGTGCGCGTCAACTCGTACTCGGAGGTGGAGGACTCCCTCCTGTTCGAGAACGTCACCATCGGCCGGCGCTGCCGCATCCGCCGGGCCATCATCGACAAGAACGTGGAGATTCCGCCGGGGATGACCATCGGGTTCGATCCGGTGGAGGACCGGAGGCGCTTCCACGTCACGCCCGGGGGCGTCGTCGTGATTCCCAAGGGCATGAAGGTGACCTGAGGCGGCCATGGGCGCGGAAGGACTCCTCCTGAGGCCCGCGAAGGAGTCCGACCGCCGCACGCTGTGGCGCATCCACACCCTGGCCGTGGAAGCCCTGTGCCCTCGCGCGTACGCGCAGCACGAGGTGAGCACCTGGGTGCGGCTCTTGAAACCGGAGGGCTACCTGCGGCCGGAGCGTCCGCGCACGGTGCTGGTGGCGGAACGCGGCCGGCGCGCGGTGGGCTTCGGCCGGTGGACGCGGCGCTAGGTGAGTTGGAAGCGCTCTACGTGGTGCCAGACGAGGCGGGCCATGGCGTGGGCCCCGCCCTGCTGTCGGCCCTGGAGTCCGCCGTCTGGCGGGGCAGCGCGCCACTGCTGGGGCTGGATGCCAGCCTGAACGCCGAACACTTCTATCAGCGGCACGGCTATGCCTCCGTCCACTCCTCCCGGCGCCCACTCACGGTCGACGTCCAGTTGGCGTGCGTGCGGATGCAGAAGCAGCGGCCGGCCACGGCCCTGGGGCGATGGCCGGCCTGGCGCCGCGGCTAGGTGAAGGCCGCCTTCACCTCGGGCTTGTTCAGCACCACCAGGGCCCAGATGCCCACGGGAATGCCCAGACAGGCGCAGGGGCCGCAGCAGGGGATGACGGAGATGATGGCGGCGGTCATCGCCAGCCCGTAGTTCTGCAGGTTCTTCATCTTCAGCGCGCCGAAGAAGACGAGGCCGTTGAGCACCAGCGTGGGCAGCGCGAGCATCAGCTTGCCGCCCGTGGTCGTCATGCCCGCGAGCAGTTGCCGGGCCCCCTCGGGCAGGTCGGGGTTGTTGAGCGCCTCCTCGACGGCGGGGTCCGCCCCACCGAAGGCCTGGAGCACGTTGATGAGCCCCAGCAGCACGGTGATGGCGGACAGGACCATCAGCAGGATGGCCGGCAGCGACACGGCCTCCTTCGCGCCCGCTCCGCCGGGAGAGTTCATCGTTCCGTAGGTGTTCTCCATGGTCCCCAGTTCCCCTCGATGCCGCGTGAGATGCCGTGCGGGCAGTGGGCCCGCCGCGCGGCCATTCCACTCGCAGACGGGGGAGCACGCCAAGTGAAATGACGTGCCCCCTTCCCTCCCTGCTCAGGCCTTGAAGGTGAGCAGGGGGGAGAGCCGGGCGACCTCCCGGACGATGCCGGCCTCCACCTGGGCATCCACCACCGGGCGGATGGGCTTGTATGCCGCGGGCGCCTCCTCGACGCGGCGCTCCGCGCGAAGGGTGATGCAGTCGACACCGGTCAGCCCCAGGGCAGCCTCGCTCTGGTCCGCGCCGCCCCGCGACAGGGAGAAGCGGGAGCGCGCGCGGCCCGCGCCGTGCGACGCGGACTCCAGCGCCCGCGCATCCCCACACCCCACCATGAGGAAGGACGTGGCCCCCATGGAGCCGGGGATGATGACGGGTTGCTCCGCCCCCGCCGGGCATGCGCCCTTGCGCGCCAGCCAGCCGCCCTCGTAGGGCAGCGTCAGGTTGTGGGGCACGTCGTAGACGAGCGGCGCCTCCACGTCCCCGAAGAGCTCCCGGAGCGTCTGGCGCAGCAGCTCCGCCAGCAGCAGGCGGTTGAGGAAGGCGTAGTTGGCCGCCGTCGCCTCCGCCTCCAGATACTCGGTGACGAGCCGCGCATCCCCCAGGGGAGAATGCCGCTGGTCGGAAGCGGCGTTCCCGCGGGCCACGCCTGGCGCGCACGGTCCTGCCAGGCCACGCCCACGTGCTTGCCCACGTCCCGGCTGCCAGAGTGAATCATGAACGCGAGCTGTCCCTCGCGCACGCCCCAGTCCCACGCCCGCGCCCGGTCCTCCACGGCCTCCACGCGCTGCACCTCCACGAAGTGGTTGCCGCCGCCAATGGTGGCCAGGCCCGCGTCGCGCACCAGCCCTTCGCGCGTGAAGGACTCGGGCGCCCAGCGCGGATGGCCCTTCAGCCCGCCGCCCAGGTGGATGCGCGACACCTCCGCGTCGAGCTGCGCCAGGTCGGCCCGGCCCGCGCACCCCAGCGGCTGCTCCAGCGTCTCCAGGAGCCAGCCCTGCACGCCGTCGCGCAGCAGCGCCTCGGAGGCCCGCGAGGCCATGGTGACGTCCCGCGTACCGAAGAAGTAGTGGCCCTTCATCCGCTCGACGAAGAGCGACCGCTTTGCCAGGAAGTCCTCCACGGAGATGTCCGCGACGTGCAGCCGCATGCCGCAGTTGATGTCGGTGCCAATGGCGCCGGGCACCACCAACCCGCGCGTGTGGAGCACCGAGCCAATGGCCACCCCGGAGTCTCCCGGGTGGAAGTCGGGCGTGGCACGTACCCGCAGCACCTCGCCACCACCGGGGTGTCTCAGGGCCGCGAGCTGGGCGAGTTGTTGGAAGGCCTTGCCCTCCACGGGCAGGTCCGGCGGAAGGAGGACTTCGGCGGGCGGCGCGTGAGCGTCACCCAGGAGGCGGACGGAATAGAGGCGGCCGTCATAGGCGACCTCGAGCCCCTCGCGGGCGAGCGCCCGGAGAAGCCGGTTCAGTTTCGGCTGCATGACCCAACTCAGGAATGCCCTGGGGCCCGAAGACGGGCACGCCCAGGGGGACGTGACGGAGAGATGAGGGACCTGGGGTCAGCAGCCGCGGTCGCCAGACGGCGCGAAGCCGTCTTCATCATCCACACACGGGCCCCCGGCCCGTTCCTGACGAAGGGAAATCAGACGGCCGCGGACAGGCCGCCATCCACGTTGATGGCCGCGCCGCTGATGTAGCCACCACGGGGCGACAGCAGGAAGGCCACGGTGTCCGCGAACTCCTCCGCCTTCCCCACCCGGCCCAGCGGAACCCCAGCGTGACGCGCCATCTCCTGCTGGAAGGACTCCACGGGCTTGCCCACCTCCTTGGCACGGCGCGCCCACTGGCCACTTTCGATGATGCCCACCAGCACCGCGTTCACCCGGATGGCGTGGGGGCCCAACTCCTTGGACAGCGCCTTCGTCAAGGCGAGCCCCGCCGCGCGAGACACCGACGACGGCGTGGAGTTTGCGCCCGGCGTCTTCGCCGCGATGGCCAGCACGTTGACGATGGCGCCGCTCCCCGACTCCTTCAGGAAGGGCAGCGCCTGCCGCGAGGCACGAATCGCCGCGAAGACCTTGAGCTGGAGGTCGGCCTCCCACTCCGCGTCACTCACCGAGGCGAAGGGCCGGCCCGCCGCGGTGCCCGCGTTGTTCACCAGCCCGTCGATGCGCCCGAAGCGCGCGTGAGCGGCATCCACGAAGTGCTCCACTTCCCACGCACGCGACACGTCAGCCTGGACGGTGAGCACGTCCCCACCCTCGGCGCGCAGGGCCGCGGCGGTGGACTCCAGCCGCTCCGCCCCGCGGGCACAGAGCGCCACCTTCGCGCCCTCCCGGACGAGCCGCCGGGCCACCGCGGCTCCCAGCCCCTCCGAGCCACCTGTCACCAGCACCACCTTGCCACCCAGTTCCAGGTCCACGTGCCACCTCCTCGCGGCCTGCGCCGGCCCGTGCGAGTCGACTGCACCTCGCACGGGGCCGGGACGCCGGACGTCACGTCATCAAGCGGGCTGCTTCACCAGGTGCCGCTTCTGGTCGAAGGCCGCCAGCGTCTGGGCGATCTCCTCGTTCACCGCCCGCAGCATGTCCTGCTTTTCCCGGAACGGGAGGAAGGCGCTCTTGAAGCCGGAGACGAGGATGGTGGTCAGGTCCTCCAGCGACAGGCCCAGCGCGGAGTGCGCCGTCCACAGCTCCTTGGTCACCGTGGTGTCGGTGATGAGGCGGTTGTCCGTGTTGATGGTCACCCGCAGGCCGTAGTCGAAGTAGAACTTCAACGGGTGCGCCGACAGGCTCGTCACGGCGCCCGTCTGCACGTTGGAGGTGGGGCACACCTCCAGCGGGATGCGGTGGTCGTTGACGTAGTTGAGCAGGTCCCCGTCCTCGCGCAGCCGCGTGCCGTGGCCGATGCGGTGCGCGCCCAGGTTGTGGATGGCCTGGGAGATGGACTCGGGGCCGTAAGCCTCGCCCGCGTGCGCGGTGCAGTTGACGTTGTTCTTGAGGATGAGCTGGAAGGCGTCCCGGTGGTCCTTCGCCGGGAAGCTCGCCTCCGCGCCGGCCAGGTCGAAGCCGATGACGCCGCGGTTCTTGTAGGCCACCGCCAGCTCCGCCAGCCGCATGGACGTCTGCGGGTTGATGTGGCGGATGCCGCAGACGATGACGCCGCACTTGATGCCCGTCTCCCGCTTCGCGGCGCGCAGGCCCTCCAGCACGGAGTCGATGACCGTGGTCATCTTCAGGCCCTTCTGCAGGTGCAGCGCGGGCGAATAGCGGACCTCCAGCCAGCGCACGTTCTCCGCGGCGGCGTCCACGGCCAGCTCGTACGCGGCGCGGTAGAGGGACTCGGCCGTCTGGAGCACGGAGAGCGTCACGTCGAAGGCGACGAGGTACTCCTCCAGGCTCTCACACACCTCGCCCATGTGGATGGCCTTGGCCAGCCCATCCTCGGTGTCGGCGAGCAGCTTGATTTTCTGCTGCTCGGCCAGCTCCAGGATGGTCTTCAGGCGCATGGACCCGTCCAGGTGGCAGTGGAGGTCCGTCTTGGGCAGTGCGCGCAGCAGCTCTTCCGTCACCGCCAGGGTGGGCGGCGGCACGAAGTCCGTCCGACGGGCGGACGAAGGAATGCCGGTGGCGCTGGGAATCTCGTCATCACGAATGGTAGGCATGGTCCAAGTTCCTTCCTTGCGTCATCCTCCAAACCATGTCGTCTCGCGCCTGTCCATGCACGCCCTTGCTGCCCGCCCTGGCGCTGACATTGGTGGCCGCCATGGGGTGCCGGGAGCCCGCGACGAGCGACTTCCGCCATTCCACGGACGCGTCGTCTCGAGCGGGGCTGGTGGCCCTGCCGGATGGCGTCCTCACCGCCAATGAGGCGGGCACCGTCGTCCGCCTGGAGCGGACCGGCCAGGTCTCCTGGCGGGCCGCCCTGGACAGAGAGGTGGCCACACGCCCGGCCCTGCTGGGAGACAGCGTCATCGCCGGGACGGTGGGCGGAGACCTGGTCCGGCTGAGCCTCGCGGATGGCGCGGTGCAATGGCGCCTCACCGGAGAGCCCCCTGTCCTTACCGCACCCGTGGCGGATGCGGAGGGGAAATTCGTCTTCCTGGTCGCGCCGGATGGGTCCGTCCGCTCCCTCTTCACGGACACGGGGAAGACGGACTGGGAGCGCCCTCCACCCGGAAAGCCCGAGCCGACGGCCGCGCCCCGTGGATTTCCCGTGCCGGTCCTCCAGGACGGCCTGCTGGTGGTGGCGCTGGGTGACGCGGGGCTGATGGCCCTGGCCACCCAGGATGGGGCGAAGCGCTGGCAGCGGGACCTCCGGGACGTACTGGGGATGTCTTTGTGGCGGGACACGCTCTATGTGAGCACCCGCCAGGGCCACGTCCTGGCGCTGCGGCTCGGGGACGGCACGTCCCTGTGGGAGCAGGCCCCCGCGGAGGCCCTGAGCAGTCCCCCCTCGCTGGCGCTGGGAACGGTGTGGGTCGGCACGGCTGGGAAGGTCTCCGCGCTCGTCGGCCTGTCCCCTTCGGACGGAAAGGAGGTGGCGCGCGTCACGCTGCCCGACCCGCTCGTCTCGGAGGTGACGCCGGTGAGAGAGGACCTGCTGCTGGTGCCCACTAGCGGGCGTCAGGGACGGCTCATCGCGTTGAACACGAGGACCTGGGCGCAGGCCTTCTCGGTCCGCGCGGACACGCCGTTGCGCACCCGCCCCGTGGTACTCGGCGACCAGGTCATCGTCCTGGGACTGGATGGCCGCGTGCTGTCGTGGCGGCTGCGCAAGACCGACCCTTGAGCCTCCACTCAGGACGCCGCCGCGGGCTTCACCACGCCCGCAGTGTCGACAGTGAGCGCTCCACGCGGGCGGACAGCGTGCCGTAGTCACGCTCGGGCGCGGAGAAGGTAACCAGGACGAAGCCGTCCTTCCTGGGCACGAAGTACACCAGCGTGCGCGCGCCGCCCGTCTGTGAGAATTCGTAGCGCGCCACGGGCCCCGCCGGAAGCGTACCCTCCGTGTCCTGAAGCAACTTTCCGGGCGCCTTCAACCCCGCCGCAGCCAGTACGGCCTCAGGGCCTGCATCCAGGGCGGGCGCCGCGCCGCGCACCGAGCGCAGCTCCAATCCCCCGTCAAAGCGGGCCAGCGCCGGGGGCCCGGCCTCCACGGAGCGCAGGTCCATGCCCGAGGGCGGCTCGTACTGCACGCCGAGGTCCTGCGAGGAGAAGCTTCGCGAACAGCCGAAGCCACACCACACCAGCAGGAGGCACCAGGTCAGCGATGCGAGTCTCACACGCCGGACTCTGCCACCAGCGCATTCGCCCTGTCAGGCGCGCGGGCTTTCTTTTGTCGCTCCCACACGTCTCCAAACCGGCTTGTCCACTCGGGTGCCCCCCTTCTCAGCCCGGCATCAGGAAACGGGCGATGATGCGCTTGAGGCCCACGCCTCCGCCGAACTCCACCGTCACCTTCGCGTTGGGGCCGTTGCCGTCCGCGGACACCACGCGGCCCACGCCGAACTGCTCGTGGCGCACGCGCATGCCGCGCACGTCCCCGCCCACGCCGTCCATGTCCGACGCCTGCGAGTACGAGCGGTCGATGCGCGGCCCGTCGTCCTCATCCCAGGTCCGCTTGCGCGGCATCGAGGGCGCCATGGGCCGAGGCGCTTCGGGGACTTCCTGCTCGCTGATGCCGAACAGCGCCGGCGGCACATCCCGCAGGAAGCGGCTGGGCGCGTTGTAGCGCAGCTCACCGAACAGCGAGCGACACTGCGCCAGACTCACGAAGAGCCGCTTTCGCGCGCGCGTGAAACCCACGTAGCAGAGGCGCCGCTCCTCGGCCATCTCCTCCGAGGGCTCCCCCTCCGCCGAGGCGACCTCGTTCAGGAACGTGGACTCGGACTTCACCGCGCGCGAGTGCGGGAAGACGTTCTCCTCCATGCCGGTAAGGAAGACGGCGTCAAACTCCAGGCCCTTGGCCGCGTGCAGCGTCATCAGCGCCACCCGGCCCTCGCCCACCTCCGCGTCCGCCTCGCCCACCAGCGAAATCTGCTCCAGGAAGGCCTGCAGCGCCGGCACGTCCGCCGTCAGCGGAGCCGCGTCCACTTCGGGAGGAACGTCGCTGGGGGATTCGCCGCGGCCGCCACCGCCGCGGCCGCCCGGTTCAGGTCGAACTCCTGCGCCGCGCCCAGGAACTCGCGGAGGTTCTCCGCGCGCGTCTGAGACTCGTCGCTGCCCTCGGCCTGAAGCGTCTCCACCAGCTTCGTCTCGCGCAGCATCTGGTCCACCGCGCCCGCTGCTTCCTCGTTCGTCTGGGCGAAGGCCGTCAGGGACTCCAGCAGGTTGCGGAAACCCTTGAGCCGCTTCACCGCGGCACCATTGAGCGCGGGAATCTGCTCCGGCTGGGACAAGGCCTCGTAGAGGCTCACGCCGCGCGCGTTGGCGAAGTCCGTCACCCGCTCCACCGTGGTGTCGCCAATGCCACGCGCCGGGATGTTGATGATGCGCAGCAGGTCCGCGTCCGAGCGCGGGTTCACCATCAGCCGCAGATACGCGGAGGCATCCCGCACTTCCG
Organism: Myxococcus sp. MxC21-1; assembly: GCF_032612255.1. Taxonomy (NCBI): domain Bacteria; kingdom Pseudomonadati; phylum Myxococcota; class Myxococcia; order Myxococcales; family Myxococcaceae; genus Myxococcus; species Myxococcus sp. MxC21-1. The sequence continues at coordinate 1,758,397 of NZ_CP123278.1, read as the reverse complement.
CCCGGTCATAGAAGCTGCGTCCGCTCACCAGGGTGTACGGGACGCGCGCCAGGCGCAGCGCCTCTTCCAGCACGCGGCTCTGCGCATTGGCCCGGTAGAACACCGCCATGCTGGAGAGCTTGATGAAGCCCTCCCGCTGTAGCGCCAGAATCTGCCGCGCCACCTCCTGCCCCTCGGCCCGCTCATCGCGGTTGAGCATCAGGTTGAGCGTCTGGCCCCGCTGGCGCTCGGACCAGAGCTTCTTCTCCATGCGCCGCGTGTTCTTCCGGATGACCTCGTGCGCCGCATCCAGGATGTTCTGGTCGGAGCGGTAGTTCTGCTCCAGCTTGACCACCTTCGCGCCGGGGTACTGCCGCGGAAAGCCGAGGATGTTGTCCACGTCCGCGCCACGCCACCGGTAGATGGACTGGTCGTCGTCGCCCACCACCACCAGGTTGGCGGAAGGGGGCGGCGCCAGCTGCTTCAGCAGCGCGTACTGCACCGGGTTGGTGTCCTGGAACTCATCCACCAGCACGTGGTGGAAGCGGCGCCGGTAGTTCTCCAGCACGTCCGGCCGGGTGCGGAACAGCGTCACCAGCAGGAGCAGCAGGTCTCCGAAGTCCACCGCGTTGGCCGCGCGCAGCCGCTCCTGGTAGGCCGCGTACACCTTGCGCACCAGTTGGCCCCGCTCGTCACCAGGCGCGACCTGCATGTGCTCCGGGAGCCGGGCCGCGTTCTTCTCCTGGTCGATGCGGTGGAGGATTTCGCGCGGCTGCATGGACTCGATGCCCGCCTCGCGCATGGCGCGCTTCACCACGTTGAGCTGGTCCGAGTCGTCGTAGATGACGAAGGAGCGGGTGAGCCCCACGTGCTCCGCCTCTCGGCGGAGAATCTGCGCCGCCGCCGAGTGGAAGGTGCTCACCACCAGCTCGTTCGCCTGGGCCCCCAGCAACTGCACCAGGCGCTCGCGCATCTCCCGCGCCGCCTTGTTGGTGAAGGTGACGGCCAGGATGCGCCACGGGTAGACGTTGTGGACCTTCACCAGATACGCCACGCGCCGGGTGATGACGCGCGTCTTGCCGCTGCCCGCCCCTGACAGGACGAGCAGGGGGCCGTCACCATGCAACACGGCCTCGCGCTGTGGCGCATTGAGGTCTTCGAGGAGGGCGGATTCGTGTGGGTTCGCGGGAGACATTCGGGAGGGAACCCATGCTTCTAACGTCTTTCCCTCACCAATGGGCGCCCTTCCGCAGTCCCGCCCGGCCGCTCGGCCCCCAAGGCATGCGGTGCGCTTATATAATGGTGCGACTCCATGTCCGACTCCACGTCCGGCGCCCCTTCGAGGCCTTCCCAGGCTGACCTGGACCGTTACGCCGAGCAGTTCTCCCAGAGCCTCACCCTGCGCCTCTTCGGCGCGCAACTCAGCTTTCCGGAGGGCCGGAAGGTGGTCGTCACCATCCCCGAACTTCGGCCCGAACACCGGGGCGGCGCCGGCAGCGCCAGCGCCGTCAACGGAGGCATCCTCGCCGCCCTCTTCGACTACGCCGTGGGCTGCACCGGCGCCCTGGTGGACCCGGGCCGGCGCTGCGCCACCGTGCAGTTGTCCATGAGCTTCGAGCGCGCCGTCACCGGCGACAGTCTGCGCGTGGAGTCCGAAATCGACAGCCAGACGGTGTCCCTCCTCTTCGCCACCGCCCGGGTGTACGACGGTGAAGGCCGTGTGTGCGGCCGCTGCCAGGGCGTGGTGAAGCTCTCCAACCTCCGCTGGGCGTCGGGAGACAGTCCCGCCGTCAACTGACCCTTGCCCACCCCGCCCCACATCTTCCCTGCCCCCATCGATATGTCCGCGCCGGACACACGTTCAGGGGACACCGGGGAGCAGGCGTGCTCCCCGGACGCCTCTGAGCGACGGGAAGACGGCATGAGTGCAGCCGTGCAGGGCCTGCGGATGACGACGCTGCGATTGTCAAAGGAAGCCGACGAGCCAGCCGAGGCGACGGCGCCCGGGGAGGACGAAGCCCTCCTCGCGCGGCGCGCCCTGGCGGGTGAGAGGGCGGCCTGGGACGCGCTGGTCGCACGCCATCACCGGCGGGTCGTGGTATCGCTGCTCGCACGTGGCGTCCGGGTGGACCGGGCGCAAGAGCTGGCCCAGGAGACCTGGGCGCGGCTCATCCAGCAACAGCAGCGCGGGCTGCTGACGGAGCTTCGCCTGCCCAACCTCGCCCTCACCCAGGCGGCCTTCCTGGCCGCGGACGACGCACGACGGGCCCGTCGCGAGTCCATTGCCGGAGCGGTGGATGAATTGCCGGAGCGTCACCACCCGGTGGACCCGTCCGTGTCCGCGGAGCGGCGCCTGCTGACCGAGGAGCAACTCTCCCGCGCCCATGCCGCGCTGGCGCAGGTGTCTCCCAGCGCACGAAACGTCTTCCTCCTGGCCTGTGACGGTCAGGAGCTCCCTCATGCCGCAATCGCCTCACGCGTTGGCCTGTCGGTCCAGCGCGTGCGGCAAATCCTGTGCGAGGTCCGCAAGAAGCTGCGCACCGCGCTTGAGGAGGAAACCCATGCTTAAGCCCCACCTCACCCGCGACTCCGCGGAGCAGTACATCCTGGGGGCGCTGGCACCAGAGAAGGCCGCGAGCCTCGAGGCGCACACGCTGGAATGTGATCCGTGCGCCCGCCTGCTCCAGGAAGAAGCCCTGCTGTCGGAGCAACTCCACGAAGTCGCCAACACCTATGCGCCCGCCGTCCACGTCCTCCGCCCGGCCCGCTGGGAGACTCGGCGTCTCACGGCCGGCCGGCCGGTGCCGCACTGGCCGCGGCAGCGGCCTGGGCCTTCGTCGTGTTGCCCGGTGGACGGCAACCGCCCGACGCGCCCAGGACGCTGGCCCTTCATGTCGAGCCGCCCTCGGTGGAATTGGAGCTGGAGGTCGCCGAGCCTCACTCCATCGTCGTGGCGTGCCCGGACCTGGCCACACAGGCGTCCTGCACCCAGGCGGCCGAGGAGCGTGGGCTGCTCGTCCAATATCCCTGGGGCACGGGTGAAGTCCCGCGCTATGAGGCCCGCACTGGCCTCCCCGAGGGTGCGCTGAGCGCGCGCCGCCCCGTGTCGCTGTGAGGATTCCCGTCATGGACTTCCGGAAGAAACTCGCCGCCCTGCTGCTCGCGCTGGCCTCCACCGGGGCCAGTGCGCAGCCGTCGGAAGGCGCCCAGAAGCTGCCAGTGGGCTGGTATGTGACGGAGAGCGCCCCCAAGCGCTACGAGGCCGGCGTGGACAGCAGCGCCACGTGCGAAGGCAACCGCAGCGCCTATCTGCGCTCGCTGTCGCCGGATGAGAATGGCTACGGCACCTTCATGCAGGCCTTCGGCGCGCATGACTTCCGGGGCAAGCGGCTGCGCTTCTCCGGCGCGCTCCGCATCAAGGACGTGGAGGGCTGGGCAGGCCTGTGGATGCGCGTGGAAGGGCCCGACCCGAAGCAGCCCCTGGCCTTCGACAACATGCAGTCGCGCGCCCTGGTGGGCACCGCGGGCTGCAAGCGCTACGACGTGGTGCTGGACGTCCCGAAGGAAGCCACCACCATCATGGCCGGCCTCATCATGAGCGGCACGGGACAGGCATGGCTGGACGGCGTGCGCTTCGAGGTCGTCGACACGTCCGTGCCGGTGACGGACCTGCTGGCCTCGCGGCCGGTGGTGGCCGCCGCCGGTCCTTCAGGACTGGAGGACGCACCCGCGCCGGTGGCGAGAAACGACCAACTGCCCCTGGGCCGCGTGGGTGACGTCTGGTTCAACCACGGCCGCATCGCCGCGGACAAGCCGTACACCCGGCGCAAGGACGGCGTCTGGGTGAGCATCCTCGGCGAGGAGGTCTACGAGCACGGCATCGCGGTGACGGGCACGCTGGGACAGCGCGCGCTCGAGCTGAAGCTGAAGGCCGGTGGACGGCGCACCGTCATCGAGGGGACGTGGGGTGAGGAGCCCGTCGACATCCAGCTCACGCCAGAGAAGCTCACCATGCGCTGGGGCCGCAACATGCGCGAGATGGCGCGACACCTGGACCCGCAGGTGGGTGCCACGTGCAACCGCTACCAGCGCACCGAGGGCCCCCGGGTGCTGGACCAACTGGACGTCTGCGGCGCGGCGCTCGGCACCCGCCCACCCAACGCGCAGCTCATCATCTCCTTCCTGGTGAATGGCTTCAGCCCCACGTTGCCGGCGGGGAGCCTTCCCATTCCGCGCCCCCCCGTGCGCAGCCGTCAGGCGCTCGACACGCAGCGGACCGCAATCCCCATGTCCCCCTGAGCGCGGAGGGCCCGTGACCACGGGCCCCGGCGTGAAACGGGGACCTCCCGTCAGAAGGCGAAGTCGCGCTCCAGGGTTTCGCTCCCCGCCTGCACGGACAGGTGGGCAGAGCGCGCGCCGGTGGACGACGCGGACGTCAAATCAAAGGCGATGCCCTCCGGCCCATGGGCCGGCTTGAGCGAGGGACGGCCAGGGCTCAGGAACACCGCCGCCGTCACGGTCCGGCCAGACAAGGGCTGCACCAGCAGGCGCACGCGCTGACGCTCGCGCACCAGCACCACGCGAAAGTCGCGGCGCTCATCCAGCACTTCGCGCTGCTCCGGCAGACGGGCGGCATGAGCGCGGTGGGAGACCGGCGCGCGCGAGGCGCGAGCGGAGCGGGCCACCGTCCCGTCCTCCTCCATGTCCAGCGCCTCCTCGATGGCCGCCTCGCCCTCGTCCAGCGCCAGCACGGCCTGGGCACACTCGCCGCAGCGCGCGGTGTGCGCATCCAGCCGGGTCCGCTCGTCCTCGGACAGCAGCCCCATGTCGAGGCGCCAGAGGTCGTCCGCGGTGAGGTGCCGGCGGGGGGCATGTCCACGGGCGCGGCATCCGCCATGTCCGCGCGGCACGCGTCGCATTCCTGAAGATGGGCCGTCAGCGTCTGGGGATTGGCCGTCCAGGTGGCGACCAGGTCATCGCAGCCGGCGCGCGCGGAGAACCACCAGGCGGCGTCCTGCTCGGCGAGCTCGAGGAGGTCGCGCTCCTGCCGGCGCTGCGGATTGAGTGGGATGAACCAACGCGCTCGAGAACGGAGTGCTGAGTCCAGACTCTGGAGCGCGGCGAGAAAGCGGTCTCGAAGCTGCGCGGACTCGCCGTCGAGGGCACCGTGAAAGCCCTCCCAGACGGCCAGGGCGTGTGCGGCGGAGGCGGCCCGGTCGCGAGCGGAAAGTCCCTCCAGCGCGGAGACCCGCCACATGTCCGCCTCTTCACCGCCGTCGAGCGCCACCTCGACAGCTTCTTCCGCGGCCCTCAGCAGCACCGGCTGCAGCGACTGGGGCTTCTGCGCCTTCAACCAGGCTTCTACCTGAGATCGACCCAGGCCCCGCAGGGCGGCGTCCACACCTTCGGTCTCCAACCGGGAGCGGCGGCGCAGCAGGTCCCCCGCCGCCTCGAGCACTTCACCGGGAGAAGCCGTGCCCGACAGGAGCTGCGAGCGGCGGGCGGAATAGCGGGACAGCGTATCTCCAACAATCATGGGTTCATTCCTCCTGGGTACCCCGGGTGTGGCGGGGAAGGAGGCGGCTCACGCTTCCTCCCCATGCGACTCGCGATGAAGGTCCAGCAGGTAGAGCTTGAGGTAGGCCTGGGCCCGGCTGACGCGCTTGTAGCTGTTCACCACGGTGATGCTCAGGCGCCGGGCACATTCTTCGTGATCCTCGACGTCTTCGTGGTGGTACAGGTCCCAAGCCGAAGCTTCCTTCGGGTGCTCCTGCTGGAGGCGGGCAAATGCCGCCCAATACAGCTCCTGGGCTTCGGCGCGCTCTTCACGCCGCTTCCCGAACTCGACGGCGCGAGCCACCTCGGAGGGTGGCTCTTCCATGGCGTCATCGGGGTCCGACGGAGGCGCCGCGAGCTCCTCGCGGTGCTTCCGGTAGAAGTCGATGGCCACGTGCTTGACGATGCGCAGGAAGAACGTCTTGGGAGACGCACTCCGGCCGGGCATCTGCTCCGACACGCCGCGGAACTGGTCCAGACCCCGGTCGATGAACTTCCCGACCGCGTCCTGGAAGAGCTCGTCCGCGTCCGCTGGGGAACCACGGCCGTAGCTCGCCTGAATCTTGCTGATGACGTACCGCGAGGGCCGGGCCCACCGCTGCACCAACGCCCCAAGCGGGCCTCCAACAGGCTCGCCAGTGGCGCGGCGGCGGACCACCTCCGCGAACAATTCGTCATCCGTGAGCTGCTCGTACACCGGAAGGACCTGGGGGCTGCGCCGGGGAAGTCGCCCCGGGATGTTGGGTTACGGGGATGTGGCGCGGCAAGGTACCACGTTGGCATCCGCAGGCAGCCTCCGAGACAAGCAGGGGGCGCCAACCCGGCGGAATCACCGGACAATTGGCACCCGCGAAGTCGGACGAAAGCCGCATGGCGTTCCTGACGGGATTTATAGAGCAGGCGTCAGGAACCGGGCCCCGGAAAATCACCTGTCAGGAACAGCGGGGGCCCGCGTCTTCGCCCCCATCGCTTTCGAGCGCCCGGCCGAAGCGGCCCTACAAGCCGTGGTTCGACTCCACACATATGCCCCATGGGCGTATGCCGACGGGTGGTCCGTCACTGATCCTGGAATCAGCCAACTGGCTTCTTCACTCGGGCGCTCATTTTTCCCTTCTTGAGGATTCGCGTCATGTCCCGCCGCACCATCGTCATCGGAGACCTTCACGGCTGCTACGACGAAGCCGTGGAGCTGCTCGGCAAGGTGGGCGCGACCTCCAGCGACCGGATCATCTTCGCGGGTGACCTGGTGGACCGGGGCCCGAAGCGCCGCGAGTGCGTGGAGTTGGCCATGCGGCACGAGGCCATCCTCGGCAACCACGAGGAGAAGCACCTCCAGCAGCGCCACCGGGCGGATGAGCGGTTGCATCCCGACCACCTCGAGACTCGCCGGGTGCTCCAACCCGGGCACTACGACTGGATGGCCCGGCTGCCTCGCTACCTGCGGCTGCCGGAGCACAACGCCATCGTGGTGCACGCCGGCATGCTGCCGGACCTGCCCGTCGAGAAACAGGACCCGTACCACCTGCTCCATGCCCAGTGCATCCGGCCCCCAGCAGCCAAGAGCTACTGGCCATCCAAGGCGCCTGAAGGCTGGACCTTCTGGACGCACCACTGGAAGGGGCCGGAGCGGGTCATCTTCGGTCACACCGTCTTCGACGCGCCGCTCGTCACCGAGCACGCGGTGGGTATCGACACCGGGTGCGTCTACGGACGGTCGCTGACGGCGGTGGTGCTCCCCACCTGGGAGCTCGTCTCGGTGCCAGCCCGGAGTACGTACCGGGGCGGCAAGGACGTGGCCCGGATTCCGGTCCACGGCGACGTGTCCGTCTTCTCGTAATCGATTTCGCGCCCGGCCGACGGGGTCCAACACGCAATACAGCTGTCGCGGGTTCGAATCCCGCCGGAGCCATTCGTGGCTCCGTAGCTCAGCGGTAGAGCACTGGGACCGTTAATCCAAGAACGGCCTCGTCACTCGGGCGCCCCCTTTCCTCCCCATCCTCACTTCGCACGGGCCGCCTTCGCTGAAGCGCAAGGCACTCGTGCGTCCACGCGCGGTGCACTCCGCTCGCTTCGTCGCGAGTGGTCCGCCCCGCGCCTGACCCGCGGCACGTCCCTAGGGGGACACCATGACGACCCAGACGCAGAACCCGAACGCGCTGCTGCCCGAGTCGCAGCGCGGTCCCGCCGAGCGCCTGCTGGACCTGGTGCTCGGAGGCTCCGCCCACCTGTGGCACAACCGGCCTGGCCTGGATGTGAATGGCACCTGGTACGCGGCGGCGCACGCCACGCCGTTCCAGCGTGAAAAGGGGCGTCCGGTGAAGCCGGGCCTCTTCGTGCCCGCCGCGGTGAAGCTCTACCGGCAGCTCCTGGACATCTACCGGCTCAACGCGGAGCTGATGGCGCACTTCGCGTCGTACGCGCTGACCCAGACGGACTGGCGCGACCTCAAGGTCGCGACGTGCGCGCTCATGCTGGTGCAGGAGCACGCGGGCCAGCCCGTGCGCGACGAACAGGGCGGCGTGGCGTTCCATGACGACGACTGGCGAGCCATTGGCGAGGCGATGGTGCTCCACTACGAGCGCAAGTCGACGCGCATGCTCACGCCCAAGGCCGTGCTGCGCGTGGCGGAGCTGCTGGAGCATCCGGAGATCGCTCGGCTCAACCGCGAGGCGGGCTTTGGTGACCCGGCGTCCCGAAAGGCGCCGCTGGGCCGCTGGAAGCGCGTGGCGTCGAAGTGGCTGGCGGCGCGTGAGGCCAACATGCCCATGCTCCAGGGCCTGGTGAAGGCAGGCTACAAGGAGACGCTGAAGAAGCTGGCGCGCAAGGCGGGCTACAAGCCGCGCGCGCAGGGCTTCTTCGAGGTGCTCGGCTGGAAGCAGAAGCAGTCCGCGCAGGGCCACCGCGAGGTGGGCCTGAATGGGCTGACGCTGGTCAAGCGCGAGCGCTTCGACGGCCTGTCGGAGGCGGAAATCTGCGAGTGGATCGACCTGGAGCGCCTCTCCTACAAGGAGGTCGTGGGCCGACTGCCGAAGGACGTGGGTCTCACGCCGGCCATCATGGCGGCGCTGCTGCCCTCGCTGTCGGACCGTGACCTGCGGCTGATGACGCCCACGCTCGAGGAACTGGGCCTGCTGACGGACCCGGCCATCCGCGCGCGCTGGGAGAAGGCGGTGCACACGGCCACGGACCAGCGGGCGCTGAACATCGCGAAGAACGTCCGCAGCGCGGTGCTGCGACGCAAGCTGGAGGAGGCCAGCGACAACGCGGCACGGCAGGCGGTGGCGGAGGCGACGGCGGAGACCGACGTGCGGGTGATGTTCCTCATCGACAAGTCGGGCTCCATGGAAGGGGCCATCGAGCGTTCGAAGGAGGCGCTGTCGCGCATCCTCGCGGGCTTCCCGATGGACAAGCTGCACATCGCCGCGTTCGACACCCTGGGCACGGTGCTGCGTCCCAAGGCCGCCAACCGCATCGCCGTCCAGCACATGCTGGCGGGGCTGCGGGCGTCGGGTGGAACGGCGCACGCGTCCGCGGTGTACGCGCTGCATCGTGACGGCGTTCGCGTGCCGGAAGACGCGAAGCTGGTGGTCATCGTGGTGGGAGACGAGGCCGGAGAGGCAGGCGACCAGTTCGCCCGGGCATTCCGTGACCTCCGCATCCCGGTGTCGGCGATGGCCCTGCTGGTGTCGGTGGCACATGCGCGGGGCTCGACGGTTCGAACCTGCGCCGCGCAGTTGCGAGTGCCCTTCAGCGAGGTGAACGTGGACCAGTTCGAGGACCCGTACCAGGTCCCCCGGGTGCTCAAGGCGCTGATGGATGCGCCCACGCTGCCCGGAACCGCCCAGTCCGGCTGGGTGGAGCGGGTGATGCGCACGCCGCTGCTGAAGGTGGCGTGAAGCCAACGCAGTGAGGAAGGAGGAGGCGTCGTGGACTACCGGAAGTTCCTCGGGAAGGTGGAGTCGGTGGTGCTGCCGTATCTGGGCGGTGGCACCGTGGATTCCGCCTCGCGACGCCTCCGTGTCACCACCCCGGTCACCCCGGGGTGGTGGCGCTTCGAAGTGAAGGGACGAGACGCCACGCCGCGTGAACCCTCCGAGCCCGAGTGCCTGGAGGCGCTGCCGCGCGTGCGGGGCCATGCCTGGGGACGCCGGCTGGTGCGAGAGGGCGCCGTGGCGGAGCCCCTGGAGCTGATGCCGGAGGAGGAGCCGCCGCGCCGGCGCCGGTGAGCGCGCGCCGATGGTTTGACGGCGCCCTGCTCTTCGAAGGCGTGGATTTCGAAAGCGAAGCCGAGGGCGCGGCACGCCTCGCGCTGGAGCAGAACCAACCCCTCGCCCACATTCGGGGCGTGAGCGCCCCCTGCGGGCCGCGTTTGGCTACGCCCTGGTGGAGCGAGTCTCGCGCGACGTGGGCATCCGCTTCGCACCCGCCGAGGTCCGAGGCCGGATACTCGCGGTGGCGGAGGGCGGCCGCGCTCCGGCGGAGGATTGCCTGCGGCGTCTGAACCATGAACGTGAGGCCCAGGCGGCACGGACGCGACAGGAGCGAGAGGACGCCGAGCGGAGGGCCCGGTCCGCGGAGTTGATTGAGGAAGCCCAGCGACGCATGGCCCGTCTGGCGCCGCGGGGCGTCCGCGGGAATCCGAGGGAGGACGGCATGCAGCGCGCACAGCAGGCGCTGCTGAACGCGGGCGCTCGTCCGCTGGACCTGCGGCGGCTCGCGGGCCAGCGATTGGAGGTGACGTATGCCTTCATGGGGGAGCGCTTCGTCTCCATCGTCGCGGCGGACTCGCTCCAGGTCCTGGACGCGGGCATCTGCCTGGCTGGTGCGGACGGAGATGTCACGCTGGAGAGCCTGCCGTCCGTCATTCGCGAGGCCATTGAAACGGATGTCCTGGTGGTGACCCGGCATGCATGAGGAGACGGACATGTCCACACGAGAGGTCTGCCTGCTCATCGGCCACGGCGACGAAGTGCTGTGGTGCGACGCGTCCGACAGTCCGAATCAACTGCCCGACTCACGCGCCCGCTGGGAAGCCATCTGGCGGCTGCGTGACGTCCTTGAAGAGGTGGCGCACAGCCACCCCGACGGACCACTCGGCTTCTCCGCCGAGGATGAAAGCACCATGGCCGCGCTCACCTCCGCGCTCGGGAAGCCCCTGCGCTTCTCCGTCGTGGCGCCCGAGGGCATGGTGGCGCGGCTGCGAGGCCGAGACGTCCTGGTGGCGGCCGAGCCCTGGTGGGCCGAGGCGCTTCGCAGCGCCTCCGGCATCCGCCACACCCCCAGCGGCCTCGCTTGAGTCCTCAGACGGTGCGCGTCCAGAGGTCGCGGATGTCCTGCGGGAGCTGGCCCATGACGTCCTCGGACTCCCCTTCGGTTATCTGGTGGCGGACGGCATCCATCACCGCGCGAACCACCGGCTCCACCGCGTCTGGATGAAGGCTCAGGTCCTCCCCGACCCGACGCAGAAGGTGCTCGCGGTGGAACTTGGGAGGCAGCTCTTCCTCGTGCTTCTCACAGCGGTGCAGCAGCAGGGTCAGCTTGCGAGGAAGCTGGTCCTCCAGGTCGCTTGCCTCCTCACTGAGGATTCGCTGTTCCAGAGCGCAGAGGACGGACACCGCGGCCTTCTCGGCCACGGCGGGTGACATGCCGCCTCGCTCGCACAGGTGCTTGATGAAGGTCGCGTACGTCTGGCTCGTGCGTGACTCGTGCCGCAGCCGCCTGCGGACCTCGATGGGCGTATCCCGGCGGCTGGTCTGACGCTCGCTGCCCTGCGGAGCGCCCTTTCCCTGCTCACGGTCATTGGGCATGGGCTGTCCTTCCTTCATGAAATGGCGTGTGCGCCTCACGGTGCCCACGCCATCCAGAAGGAGCACGACGTAGCGGCACGAAAGCCGTGCCGCCGCCTCCCCGCTCGCTACGCGGCCTTGCTGCGCACGTACGTCTCGAAGAGTTCCCCGAAGAAGAAACGCCCGAAGCGGGCGAGCGCGGCCAGCCGCTGCACCGTGCCCTGGGCATGGAGCACCCGTAGGGTGGAGAGCTGCACGGCGAAGTCCTTGGCGTTCAGCCGCAGGTAGCCCCGGAAGATGCAGGGCCCCGAAGCGTCCTCGCCACGGTAGATGGACACCAGGAGCCGCGTGGTGTCCACCCACAGGTCCGGACCGTCGTCGTCATGGACGTCCTTGTAGCCGTCGACGAAGAAGCGCTCGCCGGACTCGGAGACCAGCGGAAGCTGGTAGCGCATCCGCCGTCCGCCAGGACGAGCGCCCTCGTGGGTCATCAGGTGCAGCACGCCCTGCTCCACCGTCATCGGACGGGAGGACAGCACGGGCGCCACCACGCAGCCCGACAGCTGCATGGGGTGCAGCGGATGCGCGAGCGTCTCCTCCAGGTCCCGTGAGTCCACCGTGACAATGAAGCGGAACGGCGACGTATCCCTGCGCGCGGGGTCCCCGGCTCGCAGGAAGTCCTCGTCGGCCCCCGCGGAGATGTAGCCGTACATGGTCTCGGTGAACTGCACGGCCAGGGGCTGCGTGGGCCGCGGACCCGGTGCCTCCGGAACCGGCGAATAGTCCACGCTCCAACCGTGTCGCCGGGCCATCAGCGCCACGGTGCGCTCCGCCACCGCGGAGATGGTGAGCAGCGGGTTGATGCCCAGCGGCCTCGGAATCACGGAGCCGTCGCTGACGTAGAGGCCCTCGTGGACCTCCGTGCCCTCGGGCCCCGCGAAGACGCGGCCCTCGTGGTCCACCACGCCCTCCTCCGCGCGCTCGCCCATGGCGCACCCGCCCAAGGGATGGGTGCACAGCAGTTCGTGGCCGGTGAGCTTGTTCCAGAGCGGATTGCGCACGAAGGTTCCGCCCAGCGCCTCCGTGGCGCGGCGTAGGCGTTCATCCACCCGCGTGAAGACGGCCTGCCTCCCCGCGCCCGGCCAGTGGACACGGACCCGGTCGCCCGACAGGCGCAGTTCACCCGCGCCGTCATCATGGGACATCACGAGGAACGTCTGCGTGTTGCGCATGGCCCCGTGGTACGGGCCGCGCACGGCACTGTCCGCGATGCGCGCCAGTTCCCCAACCCGGTCGAAGGCGCCCCGGTCCGTGTCCTGCCCGGCGAGGGCCGACGCAGCGGCGAGCAGCGCCGTCACGGGGCGCGCGAGCGCGGCGGGAATCGCGCCGTTCTCGATGATCATGCCGTCTTCCTGCCGCAGCGTGGCCCGGTCATCGATGATACCGGTGATGGTGGGGCCCACGGGCTCGCGCCCCGCGGAGGGCGCCTCGCCCAGACCCACGCCATGGACAGGGACGTCCGTGTTGTAGCCGAACGCCATCACGTCCCCGTTGTTGCTGAAACGCTGGCCCAGACGCCCGGAGAGGGACAGCCCCAGCGCCTTCGAGCGAAGCAGGAGCTCCGCGGTGCCCATCGTCCCCGCCGCGAGGATGACGCGGTCGGCGGTCAACCACAGGTCTGGCGCATCGAACCGCTCGCGGCCGGCGTTCATCGGCCGGTAGTACACGCGCCACCGGGCACCATCGCGCGCCAGGTAGCGCACGCCCACCTCGCTGAAGAGCTTCGCCCCATGGCGGTGCGCGTCCGGCAGGTAGTTCATCAGCACGGAGTTCTTCGCGCCGAAGTTGCAGCCCGTCATGCAGTCACCGCACAACGTGCAAGCGCCCTGACGCACCCCCGCGGCGTTGACGCCCTCCTCGAAGGTGACGGCCAGGGGTGGCCGGCGAAAGGTGCCGCCCAGCTTCTCCGCCGATTTCGCCAGCGCCGACAACGTGGCCAGCGGCGGCGCGGACTCCGGATAGGGCAACGGCCGCAGCATGTGCTCGGCCCAAGCGAAGCCGTCCTCCAGCAAGCCGTCCACGTCGGCGCGGAACGCGTCCGGCCAACGCCCGTCCAGGAACACGCGAGGGTCCGGCCGCATGGCCACGTTGGCATTGATGAGCGACGTCCCGCCCAGGCCGCAGCCTGTGACGACGGAGACGTCCCCGCCCCGGTGGAGCTCGAACAAGGCCGTCGGACTGCCCACATCGCCGGCGGCCTCGGGGTCGAAGTGAACCTGGAACTCGGACATGAACTCGGCGTCCGTGCGCGGGTAGTCACCGGGCAGGAGTTCCCGGCCTCGCTCCAGGACACAGACCTGCTGGCCCGCGCGTGCCAACCGGCTGGCGGTGATGGCCCCTCCGTACCCCGAGCCCACCACCACCACGGCGTAATGCGACGCCAGCTCACTCCAAGGTGACGACAACCTCCGCATTCGCGCTCCCAATGACATCTCCCGCCCTGGCCCCAGCCCCTTTTCGCGGCCTGAGGTGCTACCGCCAGTACGGGCTGGCGGGAAGGGCGGACAGGGAGACAGACGCCCGAGCCGCCGTTCCTTGAGGCCCCAGGCGAGGGAGCCACCTCCGGACATAGAGTCGGTTGGGACGGCGGTCAAAATCAGGGGCCGGCACCTACTCCAGTTCGGCGCCCTCTCCGTCCGCGCGCCGGAGTGCGTTGACCAACCGGTGCGCATGCCGCGTGGTCTCCGGCTCGCGGTACTTCGGGCTCACCTTGAGCACCCACTCCACCGCCGTGGGCAGGTCCATCAGGTGGCCCGGGGACACGTAGACGGGCTGCACGCCCTTGCGCGTACGCACCGCCATGCCCACGACCTCGCCCCGGTGCATGAGGGGCGCGGTGGAGCCTCTCGCCTCGCCCAGCGGTCCATGCGTCCCCACCAGCAGGGACTTGGCACAGCCGATGGATGGCACGCCGAACAGCAACCCTCCGTGACACGCAATCCCCATGCGCCGGGGATGGGCGGTGCCTTGTCCATCGAAGATGACCACGTCGGGGCGCACCGTGAGCCGTTCCCAGGCAGCGGCGATGATGGGCAGCTCGCGAAAGGACAGCAGGCCCGGCACGTAGGGAAAGTGCAACGTCACCACGGCCTCAGACTGGGCCACCGGCGCCAACGTCTCCACGTCCAGGACGACGAACCCACCAAAGCCGGTGTCCTTCCCCTTCTCCGTGGAGATGTCCGCGCCCGCGATGCGCTCCACCTTCAGTCCAGGGGGCGGCCGGAGCACCAACTGCTCACGCAGCCGGCGCTGCAACTCCACCGCCTCCGAAGGCGTGACGTCCCACCGGCTCACCTCGGGCTGAAGCTCCATGCACACGCAACCTCCACTGCCAATCTGAAGGCTCTGACCTCAAGGGCAACCCATGACGTCCCTTCAGCGTGGACTGGTGAACTGGCCGTGCCCCTTTGGAACCCGCGACCCTCCACGCGCGAGAAGAAACCGCTGAGCCTGTCCTGGCGACCGGCGAGCCCACTGGATGACCTTGGCCATACGCGTGCGTGCTCAGCTCTCCGCCCATGCCACGACCCACCCACGCCCGCTTCCGCCGGACGGGCCTTCCCCTCCTGGCGCTCTGTGCATGCCTGGTCGGCAGCGCAAGAACGGAGAGCCCGGTAGGGAGCGACCATGCGCCGCCCCGCCCTCCTTCCGCATCCCAGGGACACGGACAGCTCTCCGCATCCGCGCTGGACGCACTGGAACAGCGCATCCTCAGCAAGGGGTGCGAGACGATGTTGCTCGGCGATGCGAAGCGCCGCTTCGTCGAGTCACAGCTCCTCTGCGATGGCCACCTGTCCTTCATCCTCGTTCAGGCGGCGTTGGACGGCCATCCCCTGCCGGACACGCAGCGACGACTGCATGCGCTCCTCGCGGACGCGCTGGGACGTGCCCGGGCCCCCTTCATGCGCGGTGGGACGGACGTCGTCCTGGGCCACTCCCTGCCACGGAGCATCCTCTACCGGGGCTATGTGCTGCTGATGCTCGCGGGCATCGAACGCGCGGGCATGCAGGACGCTGCGTCCACGGCGCTCTTCGATGCCCTGGCCAGCCAGGTCGTGAAGGCGCTCGAACACCAGTTGCTGCTGCCCAGCTTCAGTACCTCCATCTGGCCGTGTGACAGTGCGCCGGCCGCCGCGGCGCTGCTGCTCCATGGCCGGCTGCGAGGCCATGCGCCCTCCGAGGCCGCGGCAGACCGGCTCATCGCGCGACTGGTGGAACTGTCCGCCCTGCCCTCGGGCTTTCCCACCCGGGTCGACGCGAAGGGACGCGTCGTGGAGCGTACGCAACGGGCCACCACGCTCGCGTGGACGGGCGCCTTCCTCGCCATGGCCGCGCATCCCGCTGCGGGAACCTTCACCGCCACCCTGGTGCGGGATTACTGCGCTCGGCCCGCGGGCGCGCTCCTACCGCTGGCGGCCTGCCGGGAGTGGCCTCGCGGAGTGAAGGGGAAGGAGGACTCCGCCAGCGGTCCGCTCGTCTTTGGCGGCTACTCCGTGGGCGCGAGCGCGCTGGCCATCGCCGCGACGCGACTCTCCGACGCGCATGGCACGTGGCATGCCCACCTGGTGAACGCAGCACGAGAGATGGGCATCAACGACATCCTGTCACGCCCCGGGAAACGTCCACTCGAAGCAGTCTTGTACGAATGGGGAACCACCATTCGTCCTTGGTAGGTCATGGCCAGACATCGCGCCTTGGAGCGCCATGGCATGTTCAATCACGGACCGCCGTCTCATCCCTCCGGGTTGATTCATGAATAAGCCGTTTTTGATGTACACCCGTTTTACCCATCACAACCATTTTCCTCTGGGTAAAACATGAATCGACACACACTGAAGCTCTTCGTCTCCGTGGGCATGATGTTGCTGATGGGGGCGTGCGCATCGCGGCAGGTGCCCTGCAAGGACCGCACGGCCAGCAGGCCCACGATGGGCCAGAAGCAGACCGGCAAGTTCATCACTGTCCGAAAGAAGATTCCGGGTGAATACATTGTCGTCCTGAAGTCACCCGCACAAAGCCTGGAACAGGTCGAGGTCCAGCAAGCCACGACGAGCCTCACCACGGCTTACGGTGGCACTGCATTCGCGATGTATGAGAATGCGTTGCGTGGTTTCGCGGCCAAGATGACGGAAACCCAGGCGCGGGCCATGGCGAACGACCCCGCAGTGGACTACGTGCAAGAGAATGGCGTGGTCAAAATCGCCGAAAGCCAGCAGGGTCCCACGTGGGGCATCGACCGGATGGACCAGCGCAAGCTCCCGCTGGACAAGGTCTACACCTTCACCGCGACGGGCCAGGGCGTGCACATCTACATCCTGGACACCGGTGTGCGCTTCTCGCACCGGGAGTTCGGTGGCCGGGCCTCCATCGGCTACGACGCCATTGGCGACAGCATGCGGGGCAATGACTGCAACGGCCACGGGACACACGTCGCGGGCACGGCGGCGGGCGCCTCCTACGGCCTGGCCCGCAACGCGATTGTCCATTCCGTCCGCGTGCTGGGCTGTGACGGCTCCGGAGCCACCTCTGGCGTCATTGAGGGCATCGACTGGGTGACCCGGAATCACGTCTCGCCCGCCGTCGCGAACATGAGTCTGGGCAGCGACGAGGACCCGGCGCTCGACGACGCGGTTCGCCGCTCCATCGCCGCGGGGGTCACCTACGTCGTCGCCGCGGGCAACGAAGACAACGACGCCTGCAAGCACTCCCCCGCCCGTGCGCCGGAGGCCATCACCGTTGCCGCCACCGACAGCAAGGACAAGCGCGCCACCTTCTCCAACTGGGGGGACTGCGTGGACGTCTTCGCGCCGGGGAACAAAATCAAGTCCTCCTGGCACTACGGCGACCGCGAGAGCCGGGAGATGAGCGGCACCTCCATGGCCACCCCTCACGTGACGGGACTGGCCGCGCTGTTCCTCGAGGTGAATCCCACGGCGAAGCCCGAGACGGTCGCCAATGCGGTGTTCACCAACGCCACCGAGAACACGGTGTCCAACCCGGGCTGGTGCTCGCCCAACCTGATGGCGTACTCGGGCTTCATCACCGCGCTCCCAGGGTTGCCCGTCGTGCAGCTCAAGGACTTCCTGCCCAAGCCCGCCGTGGTCAGCAGCAGCGAGCCGCGGTAGGCGTCTTCCCTGGCAGCCCGGCTTCCCGTGAGGGGAGCCGGGCCCCGGTTGGCAACACCGCTGGCCGGTATCGTCAGGAGCCTGCCCCCATTGCCGTCCCGGCGTGAGTCCCACGGGGCGCACCCTCGCGCTCCGCCGGGCGCGTGAGGAGGCGCACACGACGATGGCCACACTCAACATCACCTACGACGGCATGTCCGCGGACGTCCCGGTGGAGCTGGACGGCCCCGTGCCGGACACGGACATCCGCCGCATCGCGACGGAGCTGGTTCGTTCGGGCGGAGTGCCCGGCCTTCACCTGAGCCAGCTTCGCGACGACGCGTTCGCCCACTTCGTCGTCGACCGGTTCCGGGGCGCGCGGGGTGAGGAGCGCATCTACCTGCGTCCCAAGGTCCCCTTCGGGGCCCGGTGAGACACCGCCATGCGAATCCTCTTCTGTGGCGTGGGCGCCATCGGCTCCACCGCGGCGGTACTGTGTCGCAACCTGGGGGCCACCCTGGTCTTCATCGACTTCGACCGGGTCGAGTCCAAGAACCTGCTCGCCCAGGCCTACGTGAAGCCCTCCGTCGGGAAGAACAAGGCCGAGGCGCTCAAGCTCCAACTCCTCAACCTGCACGGGGTGAAGGCGGAGTCCCACGGCGTGCGGCTCACCCGGGACAATGCGGAGGTTCTCTGCGGTGGCGCGGACCTCCTGGTGGACTGCATGGACAACCAGCACAGCCGGCAGGTGCTCATCGACTACGCGCACCGGACGGGCAAGCCGCTTGTCCACGGCGCGGTAAGCGCGGATGGCACCTTCGGGCTGGTGCGCTGGGATGAGCGCTTCACCCCGGATGCCGAGGACGCCCAGGGCCAGGCCACCTGCGAAGGAGGCGCACACCTCCCCTTGCTGGGGCTGCTCTCCGCGACACTGGCCCGCGCCATTCAGGACTTCGTGAAGCACGGTACCCGTCGTGATTCGCTGGTGAACCTGAGTTCGGTCCTGTCCCAGTGACTCACGGGCGCGTGCGCCAGACCCGGCGCCGCTACGCGCCTGGCATCTCGCGAAGTGACGATTGAAGACCTTGGTGAACGCGCTCTCCGTCTCATCGCCGACGCGGTTCGCGACATCACGGATGGCGGCCGGCTCCGCGGCGAGCGTCGTCGCCTGCGACTCGCAACACGCCTCAACGCTGCGTGCGCAGGAGGTAGAGTTGCCCCCGTCAAATCGGCGACTCTCCTCTTATGCGGCTGACGGAACGCACCGCCGCAACCTGCGATTCACGTGCTCGGAGGTTCGATGGCGACCGGAGAACTGCTTGCAGTGAAGTTGTGGAACGAGTGGGGGCGCGCCATCGCGGCGAGTCGAGGGCTGACGGCACTCGACCTGTCCGCGCAGGTGCCACTCATTCGCGCCAAAAAGGCGGTCACGCGCGTGCTGGTTTCGCTCACCAGCTCGCCGCAAGGGGGGCTCGGGGCCGAGCTGCAGGTTCGCTTCGAGAAGAAGACGCCAGTCGAGCTCGAGTTCATGGGCACGACCTATGTGGCATCGAAAGAGCTCGTCGTCGCCGAAGGAGCGGGCACCCAACAGGGTGGTCGTGTCGAGCTGGCTTCGAACGCCCTGAAGCTCACGCTGTGGGCCAACGGCGTGGCCCGTATCATTCCCTCGGTGCTCGAAAAGTCGCCGTTCATGGGGCGCGCGGATCGCTACCTGCGCTGCGGTCGAATCGAACAGCTCGCATATGGGCACGATGTCGAGCTCGGGATCCTGAGGGAAATCGATGGCGACTTCACCGCCGACGGAGACGAGTTCGAGCTGCTCACCCGGCTCGGGCTCACGTGCACGGACGAAGCCGACAGCAAGAGCACGCTCCTCACCCACGAGGAATGGATGGATCGTAGGGACGAAGACTACGCGCGGATGGTCCACACCCCGAAAATCGTTTGGCGCGACGACGACGGGGGCCGCATCGAGCCCAATTCGAACCTGCTCAACGTGAAGTGGGGCTACCGCGGACCTAAGCTCCGAACTGTCTGGTAGCTGTTCAGGCGTGTCTCGTGCGTATAGACGGGATAGAGGCCATGTTGAGGCGCGGCAGGGGCCTGGGCCTGCGAGTCATGTGGAAGCCGGGCGGCCGACGCTACCCCAGCGCGACGATCGCGCGGTCACAGCCCACGTAGACCGTGCCGTCGGCGACGAGCGGTGCCGTCCACACGCGGTAGGGAGCCTTCCACCGCCAGCGCTCTGTTCCCTCCCGGAGCGTCCAGGCGTGGACGACGTTGCCGGCCCCCATGTAGACGACGCCACCTGCGATCGTCGGTGAGACCGTATCCTTCGGGGGATTGTCGAGCGCGACCGACCAAATCTCTTTCCCGGTATCTTGGTCCAGCGCGTGGAGAATCCCGTGATAGCCGGTGAAGCACACGACGCCGTCCGCAACGGCGGGCGTTCCCCACAGCGCGCCGCCCGTCTCATACAACCAACGCTCTTTGCCGCTGGCGAGGTCGAGCGCGCGAAGGCACATCCCCAGACCGGACAGGGCATAAACCGTGCTGCCTTCGATCGCGGGCGCTCCGCCGTTGGCCATCGCACCGGCCTTCGCCGACCATCGCTCGCCCCCCGTGGCGCGGTCGAGCGCGACGACGTGGCCCTCGACGAAGTCGCGTCTGGTCCCGACGACGACCTGATCGCGCGTCACGCTGACCGCGGACTGCACACTCTCACCACAGCGTAGCTGCACGCGCCATCGCTCGACTCCCGTACGCGCGTCGATGGCGACCACCCCACCGAGCCGCGTTCCCACGTAGACGTCGTCGTCGACAACGATTGGCGAGGAGGTCGCCTCGGAGTCACACGAGACGCTCCAGCGGATGGCGTGCGTGCCAAGATCGACGGCGTGACACTGCCCGCCACCGACGACGAAGAGCAAACCATGCGCAACCATCGGATTCGAGATGCTCTCAGGAACGCGCCCCCCGACCCGCACGCTCCAGAGCTCTTTTCCCTTCGCGAGGTCAAGCGCGTAGAGCTTGTCATTGTCGAAGTTCGCGAACAGCACGCCATCGTGGATTGCAGGCGTGTTGCGTGTGGTCGCAAGCGTGCTCGGCTTGAACTTCCAGCGGGCTCGATTGACCACGAGCGGCCCCGTTCCCTCGAAGTGTCCGGTCCGCGCAGCATTGGCGCCAAAGAACACGGAGCGAGATGAATCCGACATGGGTAGATCCCTTTTAGCAGCCCGGCAGATGGCGTTCGTCGCGACGACCCTCGTCTGGAAGCGGAGGCACCTCGGACCAGTCGCCTTGAAGTTGGCTGCGCGAATGCGCTCGGCCAACTGGGCGTCGCCGCGGCCTCCAGAGCGAACCAGGCCGCAGCTTTTTTAGTTTGCGGACACGCTCTAGCGCGTCACAGCGAGTAAGAGAGGCGCGCGCAGAGAGCATCAACAGCTCGGCGAGTCCGCCCAAGCGACTTCTTCCCTGACACAGGGGGCCCCCACCTCGGCGCGGCGCCGGTCTCCCCAAGCGGGTTCGGTGCTGGCGAGAACGTCTCACGCCGCGAAGCACTTGGGGTGGCTCACCCCCATCAGAGCAGGGTGCTCTCGAGGAGCTGAAAACCCGTGCCAATGCCTTGCACATTGGTCAGCCGCAGCAACACCTCGCCCGATGGGAGCTGCCAGTATACGTCCGCGCGTGCGTAGTCGTCCGGGAGGAGGCGGGGATAGGCCATGAACTCCGTCCAGGTGCGGCCGTCCGCGCTGATGAAGACGTGGGCGGACTCGTCCCCAGGCGCGTACACGTCCCCGCCGGTCTCTCGTGTGGTTCCCATCAGGAATCCGCCACCGCGAAGCCGAAGCACGGAGTAGCTGGGCCCGGGCAGTCGTGTCATCTCCATCATCTCGTCGTTCGCACCCACGAGACGGATGCTGGGAAAGTCCGGACCGTACAGCGTATCCGAGCCGAAGAGCAGGCCAGGCGGGGTGATGATGCCGTCCACCGCGACGCCCCGGGGACCGTCCACCACGGCGCTCCACGTAACGCCGTCGTCCACCGAGCGCAGCAAGCCTCCGCGGGCGTCTCCCATCATCGCCCACAAAACGCCCTGCTCCGCGTCCGCCACCAACGAGTGACAATGGCGGCGTCCCGTCAGCGTGGCACGCACCTTCCAGGTGGCGCCCCCATCCGTGCTCGCCCAGATGCGGATGGGCGACTCGTTGGCGAATACCTGGTATTCACCAAAGAAGACGGTGCCGTGCAATTCGCGGATGTTGCCTGGTTGAAGCATGCGGAACAGCCCAAGAGGCAGCACATCGCTCCAGGTAGCGCCGTTGTCCGTGGAGCGAGCGAGCGCGTGCATGCCATCAGGGGCCAGGGTGTCCGCGAGCAAGGTTCCGTCCTTCAGCGACGTCATCACCTGGAAGGAAGAGCCCTGCGGGTGGCGACCGCGCGGCTGCCAGGAGCGCGCGTTGTCCGTGCTGGCCCACAGGAGCGCCCGGCCCGTCTCACGCTTCACGGCGAACACGGTGCCAGCAGTGTCCACTGTGAGCACCTCATGGCTGGAGTTCGTCAGTGTCACCTTGAGGGTCATCTTCCTGGAGGGCTCCTCGGAAGGCTCGGGTCCGAGCCGCCGAGCCACCTCGGCCCCCATCCAAGCCTGGGCCCGTTCGGAGAAGCCTCCGGTGTCATCCTGCACGTGGGGTTGGCAGCGCTCGGGATTGCTCGGGTCTCGAAGCAACACGTCGAAGTCCACGACCTGGGCCGCAGGGGGCGCCGAGCGCAGCCAGTCATTCACCACGTGTCGGGCGCCCCGGGACGGCTCCCCGCTGGATGACGAGGGGCCCTGGGGCGGGAGCGTTCCGGCATAGACATGACATCGTGAGCGCAGCCGCGATAGCAGCGCATCCAGCGAGGACAGAAGCGTGGACGTATTGACGGAAGGCGCTTCGTCACCGCCCAGCAACACCAAGCAGTCCGTGACACCCGCGAGCCGCAGCGTCCCCGCGTCAAGCGCCGCGACCACCGAGGCGATGCTCTGGCCTTCCTGGCTGAGATTGAGCACCGGCTGGCCGAGAAGACGCTCGGCCACGGCGGGCCAAGTCTCCCGAAAGTCGCCGGTGGGCGCGCCCTTGCCCGCAGCGAACCCACCGCCGATGAGAGCGATGGTGCGTGTCTCCTTGGCGTCCACCTCGATGCCGCCGAGCCCCACGAGTCGATTCTGGGCCTCTCCGAATCGGCCAGGCTTCGAGGAGTGGCTCCCCTCGGCCGCGTAGCTCTGGGGGAAGAGGTCCATCTGCCCCTCGGCGATTGCGCCCTCAACCTCAAAAGAGATGGCCAGTTCCTCACGGAAGCTCACGGGCAGTGCCACGGCGTCACTGTGAACGGCCTGACGCGCGGCGATCAGGGCGTCGGGGGCGCCCTGGAAGGTGAGCGGCAGGGGGGCGGCCGCGAGCGCTCCATTCGCGCCCGCACGGGCCACGGTGGCCGCATGGATTCTCAGCGCGTCGTCCCCCGCGAAGAAGACGAAGCTCAGCCGCCCGCCGGCGCGCGCCACAGGAATGCGGAAACGAAAGGTCGTGCGCTTCGCCACGGTTCGTGAGCCCGGCAGCGATTGCTGGAAGGCCTGGGGGAATATCTGCCGTCCGGCATCGTCTGGTGGCACTTCACCAGGAGATGGCTCTTCAGGCTCCAGAGGGTGGCCGCCATCGGAAATCGAGGGCTCGACAGGAGCAGGAGCATCGGAGGCAGGCGGCGCCGTGTCCATCCCTGGAGACGAGTTGCATGCCACTCCGATGCAGAGCCCCCATCCAACCAGACACATCGCCCATGAATTCCATCGCAACGTCATGAGTTCCCGTTCCTCCCCGCAGACGCCCGGAGAAGCTGAGCAAGGGAGGAGTCGGAAGCCAGTGCCTTGATGGGACTGTGTCCGTGTCGGTGGCCACGCAGGACACCTATCTTGCGAGGCAATGACGAACGGGCCCTCAGATGACGGGACGGTCGGCCACCACGGCACCCACGTCGACGCATTCTCGATGCACTGCTGTACGTCACGCGGGGAGCCCTCTCCTGGCGGATGCCGCCGCACAACGTTCCGCCATGGGACACGGTGTACAGCTGCTTCCGGCGCCAGCGCGACGGTGGGCTACTGGAGCGCATCCATGTGCCGCCGCGAACGGAAACGCGCCATCGGCTGAGACGCGATGCTCATCCCAGCGCTGGAAATCAGGACTGAGCGTCACCCGATTCAGCGGCTTGCCCGCCCTTCGTATGGGCCGGAGGTTCAAACGGTGAGCAGCACTCGATGACGTAGCAGGTCGAGGTTTGCGCGGCCTCACATCAGACGATTGAGGCGCTCGAGCTTCGTGATTTGGCCCTCGGCCTGGGCGCAGGATGGTGCGACTCGTGACGCGCCGCCGCGACGTGCTGGCGCCCCAGACCACCGCATCCAGCGCCTCCGCCAGGTCGGGCCCCCTGGGACATCTCGTGGGATTACGCGTTAAGGCGGCGTGGCAGGTCGAGCCGGGACCTCATGTCCCTTGATGCACGTGGCCACCAGCTTTCGTCATATCGCGTTGCGCGTTGAAGCGCGGCTCGCCTCGCATTCGAAGGACGCCGCCATGAGGCGAGCCGCCGCTCAGAACGACACGTTCCGGGGCTCCATTACTCTCGCGAGGACTTCGGCTGCACGGCCTCCTCGGGATGTGGCACCGGGAGCGTCCATATCTCCCGACCGTGCACGCCATCCAGAGCCGTGAAGTAGATGAAGTCGCCTGCGCGGAGCAGATCCTGCGGATAGGACGAGGCCGGCCCCGGGTTGATGTCCTGGAGCAACCGTGTGCCGCTCGGCTGACCGTTCGTCACCCAAAGCTCATGGCCGTGGGCTTCGTCGTATGCATAGAAGACGACGCGACCATCATCCGTAGGGACGGGCCTGGGAGGCAACAGGTCAGGCGAGACGAGGAGGGGCTGGTACAAGAGCTTTGTTCCCTTCCGGGTTCCGTCCGTCCTCCAGAGCTGCACGTCGGCCGGGGCCGGACTTCCCACGTCGTAGTAGAGCGTGAAGTAGAGCTTTCGCTCCGTCGCGGTGAAGGTGGAGACGAAGATGAAGAACTCGCGCGGAATGTTCGCATAGGGGTTGGGGATGGTGGCGACACGCTGCGAGCGTGGGTGACAGGAAGGATCGGGATTCAACTTGCGGAGCTCGGTCGCCGCGTACAGCGGGGCGAACGTCGCGAAGTAGAGGCGCTGCTTGAACACGGTGATGGGTTGCGCCTCGGACCCCTCCGGGCCGGGGCGGGTGTCCTCGACCAGCTCCGTGCCCTGCTCGGTGCCGTCGCTCCGCCACAGCTCACGCCCATGTTCGCCATCGTCGGCGGAGAAGTAGAGCACCCCAGCCGCGGGCGTCAGATTCCGGGGGAACGACGAACTGGAGCCCGGGAAGATGTCCTTCACCAGGTGGGTGCCCCCGGCGGTTCCGTCACTGACCCAGAGCTCTGTGCCTGTATCCGTTTTACCAAAGCTCATGAAGAGACGGCCTCCCACGCTCGCCAGTTCCAGCGGGCCATTGAACGTGCCTTCCTGCCCCAGTTCCGTCACCCGCACCGTCCCCTCCGCGGTGCCGTCACTTCGCCACAGCTCCAACTCGCTGGAGAAGATGATGGGCATGCGGACGACACGGAAGAAGAAGAGCGTGTCACCCACCGCGATGAAGTTCTCCAGAAAGGCCGTGCCGGACGCGGGCGTGAGGTCCTTGACCAATCGGGTCCCCGCCGTCGTGCCATCGCTCACCCACAGCTCGTTGCCGTGCTCCTCGCTGAAGCCTCCCGTGAAGAAGAGCTGGTTACCCACCACCGTCAGGCGCCCGGGCGCGTCGTCGAGGTGCTTCACCGGGACAGTGCTCGCGGTCGTACCGTTGCTACGCCAGAGCGCACCCTGGCCCGCCGCGAAATCAATAGCGGAGAAGTAAAGCCTGTCACGAAAGGCCAGCAAATCGGTGGGAGCCGGCCCGCCGAAGGGCCCCGGGAACGGCTCGTCCGGCGGCGGGTAGATGTCCTTCAAGAGAGTGGCGGGACCCAGTTCCGGGAGCGGGGCTTCCCACTGCGCCTTGACTTCCTCTGGAGCAGGGGAATCCGACGCGGGTTCTTCCATTGTCGCACCACCGCATCCCACTGCCAGGAGGCAGGCCCCGACCAGTTGACGCCATACATGCATGAGAGTTCCCCCGCGACTTCGAGTGGGAGCCCGCCCACCATGGCCAGGCATGACGAGGCGCCTTCGCGAGGGTGCGTCCTCGTGGTGCATCGGCAAGCGTTTACAGGTCGTGGAGCGTGCACGGCGGTGAGCACGATGCCGGCCCCTCCGGCGCAGCCACGGGACCAGGACGCGTGTCGCGGCGCCTGGCCGGCTTCAAGGCTTCGCGTGGAAGCGCTCGCCTGCGGGACGGAAAGGGCAGAGCGTAGAGCTCGCGTCCGCTGCCGCTGTCCTCGGCGGTGAAGAACACGCCCCAGCCAGATCGAACGAAGCCGGTTGGCGTGCGCGCGGGGCCGGCGGTGAACCGCCGTGACCCCGAGGCGGTGCCGTCACTCAGCCAAGGTTCGGCTTCGCGCCCCCCCCCATATTGCCGCGCCGAAGAACAGCCAGCCCTGGATGGCCGTCACTCCGGCCGGAGGCAAGCCGCCACTTCCACGCACCAAGTCCTGGAAGAGCTTCGCTCCCTGGAACGCCGGCGCTGAGCCTTCCGCGCCCGGGCGGATGTCCTCCACACGCCGCGTTCTGGACACCGTGCCGTCGCTGCCCATAACGCCTCGCCCTCCGGCGTGCCCCAGCCCGCGCTGAAGTAGAGCCCGCCGTGGAGCGCGACGATGTCGTGGGGATACTCGCCCGGGAAGAAGCGCAGGGAACGCGTGCCCTCGCGCGTGCCGTCCGTGACGAAAAGACTCGGCTCTTCCTCGTCCCGAACCACCAGGAAGCAGAGCTTCTCACCCACGGACCGCATGTGGAAGATGACCGTGTCCTCGAAGACATCGAGGAGCGGCGTGCAGGCCGCTCCTCCCTCGCTGCGCACCAGCCAGTTCTCCTCGTCCAGGCTGATGACGAGGTAGAGGGCCGTCGTTCGCGGTGAAGAACAGGACGCCATCGCCGTGGACGGTCTCCTCGTTCGACACGCATTCAGGGCCGGAATGGATTTCCAGAAGCATGCGCGCACTGAGCCCGCAGGGCCCCCCACGGGTGGCGGTCAGCCGAAGGCCGCGTGGAGCCTTCCCGAAAGGACAAAAACGTGTCGTCCACTGGTAGCGGCTCACAGGCCCCCAGGAGGGACTGCAACTCCATGGGGACAGGACAACGAGGAAGCGCCAATTTGCGGAGGGTGGGCGCTTGCCCCACCAGCCCAGGAGTCCAGCGAGAAGATTGTAACGTGACACTTCACATCGTCTGCTCCAGGCCTCAACAATCAGCAGCCATCAACTAAAGACGCGGTTCGCTCCACATCCCCCCAGTGCGCCCCCCTTCAGAACCCAGAGCACCCGCACGATAGGTGTTCGGAATCGTTAGGGACGGCGGGAGCAAGGGTGGGCACAAGGTCGCAGGTGGGATGGGTTCCCCCCCTTGCCATGACCAGAACGGGTAAGACGACCTCAAGTGATGGAATATCCCTGCTGCTCCTCGCGCGCTCTACTGCGGTGGAGGACGGGTGTGGCGCCCATCCTGATGGCCGTTCTCGGGTTTACCCTGGTGCGTTTCCCACTCTCCATCACCTTCGACTGGACCATCACGCGCCCAGAGGGACCGCTGCTCGTCGCGCGCTCCTTCATGGGCTGGCAGCTCTGGGTGGCGCTCGCCAGCGTGTAGGAGAGCGCCCGGGCATGGCCGCATGCCTTGGCATCCCTGAAACCGGTCCCTGAGTCTTGGATGCGGCAATGCCCCAGCGTTACAGCGGCCTTCCTGTCGCGAACGCCACCGCCCAACACCAGTCCACGCACGGCCCCTGCTCGGGCCGCATGGTTTCCGTGGCTTGGAGCATCACGTCGTGAGACACTGGCCACACATCTCGAAGGGTGTGCGGCGCGCGCCTGGCACGCACAGGTTCCTCGGTGGTCGGGCCGCCACCTGCCTGCGGTGGTTACCGCAGACAAGCTCCAGTGTGGGGTCTCCATGCGCGTGCTCATTTCCACCTACGGTACCCGAGGTGATGTCCAACCCTTCGTCGCGCTCGCCAAGGCGCTCAAGGCGCATGGCCATGTCGTGGCACTCTGCACGCCCACCGGCTTCCGAGGCCTGGTGGAGCGCCATGGCATTCCCTACGCGAACATGGACAATGCGGTGCTGGAGCTGACGGAGGCGGTCCTACGCGCCCCAACGCGAGCCGAGCAGCGGCAGTTGTTCAAGGGGTTCGGCGCCATCGTCCGGGCGGGAATGGAGGACGAGTGGCGAGCGGCGCGGGAGCTGAAGCCGGACGTGCTCGTGTACCACTCCAAGGCGCTCGGCAGTCACCACATCGCGGAGAAGCTCGGGGCCGTCGAGTTGCTCGCGATGCCGCTGCCGCTGACTCCGACGCGCGAGTTCCCGGTGCCGGTAGTCCCGAGCTTCCGACTCGGCGGTTGGCTCAACGCGCTCAGCTATCGACTCCTGACGCTGGCCAACGTGGTTTGGGCCGGAGCAACCAACGACTTCCGGGTGAAGACCCTGGGCCTCGCGCCGCTCTCACGCTTCGCGGACCCGATGAAGAAGGCCGATGGCTCCGCGGTGCCGGCGCTGTACGCGTACAGCGAGCATCTGCTGCCACGTCCCTCCGACTGGCCGCCCCAGACGCAGGTGACGGGCTGCTGGTTCCTCGACGAGGCTGACCAATGGACTCCGCCCACCGAGCTGCACTCCTTCCTCCAAGAGGGACCGCCGCCCGTCTACGTGGGCTTCGGCAGCATGGGCGCGGCGCATGCGGATGCGCGTGCCACCACCGTCCTGAAGGCCTTGGCGTTGACCGGCGAGCGCGCGGTGCTGGCCACAGGCTGGGGAGGCATGAAAGCGCGCGAACTCCCACCCAATGTCTTCATGCTGGAGTCCGCGCCACATGATTGGCTATTCCCTCGGATGAGCGCGGTGGTCCATCATGGCGGGGCCGGCTCCACGATGGCAGGTTTACGCGCGGGCAAGCCCACCATCATCTGCCCCTTTCTTGGCGATCAGCCCTTCTGGGGGCACGTGGTTCTCCGTGCGGGCGTAGGGCCCCAACCGGTACCGCAGAAGTCGCTCACGGCCGAACGGCTTGCGGATGCCATCCGCACGGCACTATCCCCGACGGTACTGGCGCAGGCCGCGGCGGTGGGTGAACGCATCCGAACAGAGGACGGAGCCGCGCGCGCGGTCCAACTCATCGAGCAGGAGCATTCGAGGTGGAGCCACCGTCGCACGGCAACTTGATGCGTGAGCCTGGCCACCTCGACCACGGTCTCCCCTCATCAAATGTCCCATGTGCCAACCCCAACCTCGGACCCTGCGTCATGGGTGCATCAAAACCACATTGAGTATTGCGTCATTTCGAGCAAGCGAAGCGCGCACGAGGGCCGACGAGTTCCCGTAGCACCGAAGCAGGGTCAGAAGCACCGAGGCACCGCCCAAGCCGTATCGAGGACTACCACGTCCCCGGACGACCAGCGCCGCGGTACTCTCAGCCAGCGCTTCCCATGATATCGGGCACACCGTCAGAGAGCTTGAGTCCTCTGATAGAGAGCCGAGAACGAGTTCGCGCAGGGATTCATTCGGGGAAGCGCTCAACAACATTCTCCTGGTCCCCGAGGGGGCAACGCAAGGCCAGCGGGGCGCCTCCAAATCCATATTCAAAGTGAAGACGTTTCAGGAGGCCGCTGCTCCAGCTGCCTCCGCCGCCGTTTCACGGGGGCACTCGCCCTTCTCGCGAGGCGACCGGCTCACCCGTCCAGAGTTTCCCGAGAGACTCGGAGCCCCAAGACTCCGCAGAGCCCCGCTGTGCCTACCCAGAACTCGGTCGCTGCGTCATGAGTATGTCAAAGCTGCGTCAAAACGCGCGTCATGTCGTGAGCGATGCGCCGGCGCAGCGACTCACCACGAGGTGGCCAGCCAGCATATTCAGGAAACAGAGGCACAAATCGGAAGACACTGGCTGACTGACACCTGAGGCCACTCCTGCAGCGCAACTCACCTCGCATCGGACCGAGCGCCAGCACCACCTGGCGCGCACGAAGAGAAGAACTGGAAGAGGTCGAGGTCCGTGATGGAGGGGACCTTGATGTGCAGCGGGACCACGAGGCCTCCGGACAAGTGTCCGTAGGATTCGAGCATGCGCTCCGGATTCGCCACGTCCGATGGAAGGGCGACTCGCAGCCACTCTTCCGGCTCAGGAGGCCGGAAGGCGTTGAGCTCGGCAATCTTCCGCTGCCGCTCGCTGATGGCGAACTCGTCCAGCAGCCGCGAGAGGAACGGAGCTTGCTCTACTTGGGGAAACCAAGAAGGCTAAAATTATCAACAACACATGAAAATCCGCGCCGAGCAGTAGGGCAATAAGGACGATTTTCGCTTGCCACGATGAAACTGCGAAACACCCGTCCAGGGCCGTGCTAGCGTCTCTTCACCTTCCCACATCCTCATTCGCCATGCGTTTCCGGACAGTCACCTGCGCCCTCTCCGCATGCCTGCTGCACTCCGCTACCGCGGGTGGCGCGCCGCCGACGCTCCCCCAGCTGCAGGCCTATACCGTTGATGCGTCCTGGTTGAAGCCCATGCAGCCGCTGCGCATCGCCGACCACACCTGGCAGATTGGCACCGAGGAGCTGACCGCCCTGCTGGTGGAAACCAAGGACGGCGTCGTGATGCTCGATGGTGGCATGCCCCAGATGGCCGACCATCTGCTGGCCAACCTGCAGCGTCGCGGCTTCGCGCCGCAGGACCTGCGCCTGCTGCTAAGCAGTCACGCACACGCCGACCACGCAGGCCCCTTCGCCGCACTGAAGCGCCGCACCGGCGCGCGGCTCGTGGCCAGCGCCGAGTCGGCGGTGCTGCTGGCCCGCGGAGGCAGCGATGATCTGCACTTCGGCGATGACATCACCTACCCGCCAGTCGTGGCGGATCGCGTGGTGATGGACGGTGAGGTCGTCTCACAGGGCGGCGTCGACTTCACCGCGCATTTCATGCCGGGGCATACCCCGGGCAGCATCGCCTGGACGTGGAATGATACTCGCGATGGCAAGCCGGTACGCATTGCCTACGCCGACAGCCTCAGCGCCCCCGGTTATCAACTGCTGGCCAACCCGCGTTATCCGAACATCATCAGCGACTACCGGCGCAGCTTCGCCACCGTGCGCGCCCTGCCTTGCGATGTGCTACTGACACCGCATCCGGGCTCCAGTGGCTGGGAATATGCATCCAGAGACGCGGCCGGCGCCAAGGTGATGAGCTGCAAGGCCTACGCGGATGCTGCCGAGCGCGGGTTCAACACGCAACTGGCCGAAGAGCGCCGCAAGGCCCGTTGAATCACGCGCAGGCGGAGCCCGTCCGGCACTTCAGTCGCCCCCGCATGGCGACTTCGCGCCGGGACACGTGCGGCTTCCGGGGGGCCTCCTTCAGCCCCCAATGGGGCGAAGTAGCAACCCGCGTCTCCGTCCAAGGACAGTTGCCGAGCCCGACATCTGGACTCGGCAAACCTCGCGACGGCACCAGGTTCGGAGGGAGTCGCGTATCCCATCTCCGCCGAAACACACGCAGGCGCCCCACAAACCTCGGCCCGGCCATCATCCCTAGACAGCCCCCAGAACACCCAAGAGGGCTTGCTACGCCCGCCAACCAGAGCGTGTCTGCCTTTCGCGACGAGCAACAAAGCACCGCGCCCCCCTTCGCGCAGCCCCCGGTAGAAGCTCGCCTCACTGGCGACGTACTCTTTCCCGGTGCGATGAGTTTGCGGCTGGGTCGGTCTGACGGACTTCCTCATGATTCCGTGTCCTGACGAGAACGAGCTGCTGGACTGGGAGCAGGGGCGCCTGTCCGCGGATGCCGTGGCCCGCCTGGAGGCCCACCTGGATGGATGCGCGGCATGTTGCGCGGTGGTGGCAGGCCTCAGGGGAGATGGAGTCCCGTCCCCGGAAGGCAGGGGGCCCCTGACGGCACCTCGACTGAGAGGTACGCCGGAGCCTGGAGCACGCGTGGGGCGCTACGTGCTGCTGCGCCGCGTGGGCGAGGGGGGCATGGGAATCGTCTTCGCCGCGTATGACCCGGACCTGGACCGGGAAGTGGCGCTCAAGCTGGTGAAGCCCGGGGCGGTGGCGGACGCGGAGGCCCGCGGGCGGCTGGTGCGAGAGGCGCAGGCCCTGGCCCGGCTGTCCCACCCGAATGTCGTCACCGTGCATGACGTGGGGTTGGATGGCGACACCGTCTTTCTCGCCATGGACCTGGTGCGTGGGCGGACGCTGCGGCACTGGCTGGCGGAGCGGCCGCGGCCGTGGCACGAGGTGCTCTCGCGCTTCCTCCTCGCGGGACAGGGGTTGGCCGCCGCGCACGCGGTGGGGCTGGTGCACCGCGACTTCAAGCCGGACAACGTACTGCTCGGGGACGACGGCCGGTGCGCGTCACCGATTTCGGCCTCGCCCGTGCGGAGCCCGCTCTCCTGACTCCACGGGAGCCGTGGGGCGAAGAGGCCCCCGCCGGCAGTTCCTGGCGACCGAAGGCGACACCCGAACCGGCGTCCGGCGGGGCACGCCCGCGTACATGTCCCCGGAGCAGTGGCGAGGCCTGCGCGCGGACGCCCGCAGCGACCAGTTCAGCTTCTGCGTCGCGCTGTACGAAGCCCTCTTCGGCCACCGGCCCTTCGCGGGAGGAACGACGAGCGAGCACGTCCAGGCCCTGCGTGAGGAGCGAGTGACGCCGCCGCCCCGCGGCTCGCGCGTGCCCGGCGCCGTGCGCCGCGCCGTCCTGCGAGGCCTGGCCGCCGAGCCATCCTCGCGCCACCTGACCCTGGCCGCGCTCCTCGCCCAGCTCGAGTCGGGCGCACACGCGCGCCGCTGGCGCTGGGTGGCCGCGGTGCTGACCACAGGCGTGGCGGCCAGCGCCGCCGCGGGCTTCGGCATGGCACGCGGTGACGCCGCGCGGGCGTGCACCGGCTTCGAGGGCCGGCTGGAGGACGCCTGGGGCGCGGCGCACCGGGTCCGGCTGGAGCAGCGCTTCCGTCAGGGAGGGCCGCCGGTGCCGGGGGACGCCTTCGAGTCCACCACGCGGGCGCTCGACGCCTATGCCCAGGCGCTGGTGGCCCAGGAGCGGCAGTCGTGCGAAGACACGCGCGTGCGACAGGCGCAGTCGGAGCGGCTCATGGACTTGCGCGCCGCGTGCCTCGATGGCCGGCACCAGGCGCTGCGGGTGTTGGTGGAGCTGCTGGAGCGGGGTGAGCGAGAGGCGCTCACGCAGGCATCCGAGGCCGCGCGGCAGCTCCTCCCTGGCCGCGTGCGCGAACCGGGACGCACTCGCCCGCGTGGACCCACTGCCAGAAGCCCCGGAGGCCCGGCGGGAACTGGCGCGCTTGCGCCAGGAGTTGGACGGACTGCGCGTGCGGGGCGCAGCCGGATTCCATGAACGCGTGCTGCCCCGGCTGGAAGAGGTGGTGGGGACACTGCGAGGGCTGAGGCACCGGCCCACGCTGGCGGGAGCCCTCCTCCTGCTGGGCGAGCTGCGAGGCACCGCCGGGAGCTTCGCCGCAGCGCGTGAGGCACTGGAGGAAGCGGTGCGCGTAGCGGAGGCAGGACACGATGACGAGACGGCCGCGCGCGCGTGGAATCGCCTCCTCTATACGGAAGTCCAGGGCATGGGCCTGGTCAAGGAGGCCCAGCGCACCGCGCGCATGGCGGAGGCCGCGCTGGAAAGATTGGGTCCCGAAGCCTCCCTGGAGGTGGCCGCGGAGCTGCACCGCGTCCTCAGCAGCCTCAGCTACCGACAGGGCGAGTACGCGCGCGCGCTCACGGAAGCCAGCAAGGCCCTGGCCCTCCTTGAGAGGGCGCGCGGGCCTCGCGACGTGGCGCTCGCAGATGTCCTGACCGGCACGGGTGTGGCCCTCAACGCGCTGGGGCGTCACGCGGAGGCGGAGCAGCACCATGCCCGCGCCCTGGCGCTCGTCGTGGCGGTGTACGGCCAGGAGCACCCGCTAGGCGCCGTGCACCTCAACAATGTGGCCACCGCGCTGAGGCTCCAGGGGAAGGTGAGCGAGGCGGTGGCGCGCCATGGCGAGGCGCTCGACCTGAGCGAGCGCCTATTGGGCGCGGAGCACTCCAACACCAGCATGATCCGGGCGAACCTGGGCGACGCGCTCGCACGACAGGGCCAGTTGGAGAAGGCGATTCCCCACTATGAGCGCGCCCTGGCCAGCCTGCGCAAGGGCGGGGACAGCGAGCAGCTGCGGGTGGCAACCGTGTTGCTGAGCCTGGGCAATGCCCGGGGGGATCTGCGTCAACTCGCGCAGGCGGAGGCTGCCTACCGAGAAGCACTCACGATCCAGGAGACGCAGCTGGGTCCCCGCCACCCGGACGTGGCCCTGTCGCGCAACAACCTGGGTTCGGTGGCGATGGACGCGGGCCGCCTGGAGGACGCACGCGCCCTCTTCGACGCGGCGCACTCGCTATGGGAGGCCACGCTCGGCCCCGACCACCCGAAGGTGGCCAGCGCGCTCTACAACCTGGGACACGTGGAGCTGAGACTGCGCAGAGTGCGCCCGGCGCTCGTCCACCTGCGGCGGTCGCTGGAGGTGCGCGAGAAGGCGCTCGGAGCGGAACACCCCCGGGTAGCGCAGACGCTCGGACTGCTGGGCGAGGCGCTGGTGGAGGGCGGCCGGCTGCGTGAATCCCGTGAGCCGCTGGAGCGGGCGGTGGCGCTCGCCAAGAAGGTGGAGCTGGCCCCGGCCGAGCTGGCCCGAGCGAACTTCGCGCTCGCCCGAGCCCTCTGGCAGTCACAGGAGGAGCGGCCCCGGGCGCTCGCCCTGGCACGAGAGGCCCAGACGGCCTATGCCCGAAGCGCGCCCATCCACGCGCCTCGTGCGCACGCGGTGCGCGCCTGGCTGTCCACCCACGGCGCCCCCTCGGCCGAGGCGCCCCGTCTCTCTCCCAGCCGCGTGGGTGGGATTGTCGGTGGAGGTGTTCCGTGACGTCCGAGCTGACCGAATCCTTCCTGTCCCGGGCGCCGCACGCGCTCGTCCCGGCGCTGAGAGCGCTTCCCGACTTGGAGGAGGTCCTTGATGCGCTGGTGCGGGAGGCACGCGAGGCATGGCCGGAATTGCGCATGGACACGGAGTCCTTCGTGGCGCACGTGGCGCAGCGGCTGCCCTCTACGAGAGCGGCCCACGAGGTATTCGCGAGCCTGCGCGCGGCGGATGTCTTCCTCGCCTTCGCCTGCGTGCAGGGGGAAGCGAGGGCGCACGAGGCGCTCGACACGCATGTGCTGTCCCAGGTGGGGGCGTGGCTGCCAAGGGAGGCGCCCACCCTTGTGGACGAACTGCGGCAGGCATTGCGCCAGCGGCTTCTGGTCCCGGTGAATGGCGCACCGCCGAAGCTGGCCTCCTACTCCGGGCGCGGTCCGCTCGGGCAGTGGGTGCGGGCGGTGGCGCTGCGGCTCCACATCGACCAGCAGCGCGCCGCACCGCGCGAGTTGTTGGAGCGGGCCCCGGTGGCGCTCGCGGAGCGGCTGGGCGCGGATCCCGAGCTGGCCTTCATCCGTGAGCGGCATCAGGAAGACTTCCGCGTGGCCCTCCGCGCCGCGCTGGGTCGTCTGGGGGCCCAGGAGCGCAACCTGCTGCGGTTGCACCACGTGCATGGAATGGCCATGGACGCCGTGAGCGCCACGTATCAGGCGCCCCGCTCCACCGTGGCACGCTGGATTGCGCGCGCGCGCGAGCGGCTGATGGAACTGACCCGCGAGGAGCTGACGACGCGGCTGAGGCTGACGCCCGGCGAGTTGGACAGCATGCTGCGCCTGGTCCGCAGCCAGCTCGACGTCAGTCTGCGCCAGTTCATGGCGGACTGATTTTTCCGCTGTAACCATCTTTGCAGTTTTTTTCGTTTTCCCATGAGACGAGCGGCACGCGTCTCCGTCCTTCAGGCGTGTTCCAACCCGGAGGAGAGAGCATGCGCGAAGCCAGTCCCAAGAAGACCGCGATGACGATTCATCCCAAACGCTCCTGGCTCGTGCCCCTGGCGCTCCTGGGTGCGCTGGGGTGCACCAACGACGGGGTCGAGGAGCCGGCCCCGCCCGTTCAGCAGGACGTTCAGGTGACGGCGTGGGTGCCCGGCACGCCCCCGCCCTCCCACACGCACGTTGAAGGAACGGAGCATTCGCTCGTGATGGACTGGGTCCGTGAAGAGGGCTCGATTGAGGACCTGACCGACCACTCTGCGTTGATCATCAACGGCCAGGTGGAGTCCACGCGTTTCGACGTCATGCGCGCCTATGCGCAATCCAAGGTGGAGGGGCAGTCCACCGGCGAGGAGAGCGGCACCTACAGCGACCTGCCGGTGACCATCGCGACCGTGCGGATCGACGACATCGCGCGCGCATCGGTGGGACTCAAGAGCGCCTCGGGCGGCGTGGTCGCCCAGGGCAGCACCGTGGACGTCGTGTTCCCCGGCGGCCTGCTCTCTGACGGGTGCATGCTCGCGCCGGCGGACAACCCGCTGCCGAAAATGGGCGAGCGGGCGGTGTTCTTCCTCACGCCGCAGGGAGGCGACAAGCCCGTGGCGGCGAGCGCCAGGACCGAACTCTACTCCGTGACCGGCGGACCGCTGGGACGGGTCCTGGTGCAGGACGGCCGCACCCAGGGCGGGACAGTCGACGCGCTGCTCGCACGTGTCGAGGCCCGTGTGAGCAGCGCTCAGTACATGGGCCCTGACACGCAACCGGAGACCCTGCTCAAGGCGGACTCCGGCACGGTGACCGCCCAGAGTTGGTGCGGGCTCGCACGCTTCGGCTACAAGTGGTGCCGCAAGCCGACGAACGTCACGTTCACGGACTACACGAGCACGCGTTGGCCCGTCGGCGATGCCATGAACGCGTGGATGTACACGAACATCAGCAACAGCCTCTATCTCTACTGGCGCTCCAGCGGCGCCTCCGACGTCATGGTGTACGAGGCCTGGTACGGCGCCACGGGCTGGTACGGGTACGCGACGAACTCCTGGTCGGGCTCCTGCATGACCCGGAGCACCATCCAATTGAACA
Source organism: Myxococcus sp. MxC21-1 (assembly GCF_032612255.1). NCBI lineage: Bacteria > Pseudomonadati > Myxococcota > Myxococcia > Myxococcales > Myxococcaceae > Myxococcus > Myxococcus sp. MxC21-1. Next base: position 1,721,706 of record NZ_CP123278.1, on the reverse strand, counting down.
ACACGTACCACCGGGGCGCGCACCACGCGAAGACTGTCGCCATCCATGAAGTCGGGCACAGCATCGGCTTTGCCCACCACGGGAACTGCAACTCAATCATGTACACGGACCCCACCGTGTGCGCGGCCACCACATCGTCCTGCGACGCGCAGGCGGCGGCGGAACTCTATCCGTACTGAAGGCGGCTGAACGACGGTTGGACCCAAGCGCGCCTCCCGGCTCGTCGCCGCGGAGGCGCGCGTTCGAATCCACCGTCGGTCAAAGAAAGACAGGGGCTGTGCCTCCCCAACACTCGGTCGCTGCGTCATGCGTACGTCAACGCGAGTCCAGGAGGCAAGCAACACGCGTTACGTCGCACGCGGCGGCCCGAACCATCGGGTCAGGGCCTCACGCAGCCCCTCGTCCGAGCCCTCCCCGACCCACGCCACGTGTCCGTCCGGTCGAATCAGCACCGCAACCGGCGCCGTGACCACGCCGAGCGCCGGGAGCTCCCACTCCCCCGTGTAGCGAGCAGCGACCCTCCGAACCCGGTCCCCCCAAGGCGTGATGTCGAGAGTGCCGGGCTCGCCCAGGTTGAGCAGCACCGGCCGCGCGTCGTGCAACAGGTGGAACACGCGCCGCGGGCCGTCGGCGGTGACCAGGTCGAGGTCCGGCATGCGGCGCCCGAGCAGCGGGTGTCCGTTGCCCAGGTCGTAGTGGACATCCAACCCCGACATCATCGCCGCGTACTGCTTGCGTGGCCCGTCCATCTGCAGCAGCTCAGCCAGCGTCTCGCGCACAGCGTCCATTCGCGCGTCACCGCGACTCAGCGCGGTCTGCGCCATGGTCTTCCGCAGTGCACGGGCCGCGACGGGGTGCCGCTCGGCCTGGTACGTGTCGAGCAGGTTCTCCGGCGAGACGCCGCGCACGACCTGGGCCAGCTTCCATCCCAGGTTCACGGCATCCTGCACACCGAGGTTGAGCCCCTGTCCGCCCATCGGCGAATGCACGTGGGCCGCGTCGCCGGCCAGGAGCACCCGCCGGTCCCGGTAGGACGCCGCCTGCCGCGTCATGTCGGTGAACCTCGAGAGGTGCGTGGCGCTGCGCAGGCCGTAGTCCGTCCCGTAGAGCGCGACGAGCCCCTCGCGCAGCCCCTCGAGGGTCGGCGCGTCGCCCGTGCCGACCCGCTCCTCTCTCAACACGACGCCCACACGTCCGTCCTCCAGCTTGCCCATGGCGTAGGTGCCCTTCTCGTCCCGGCGAATGCCGAACGCCGGCGCTCCGGTCATTTCGACCTCGGCGATGAGGTAGCTGATCGACGCGTCCCACCCCGGGAACTCGATGCCTGCCGCCTTGCGGACGAGGCTGCGCCCCCCGTCGCACCCGACGAGGTACTTCGCCCGCAACGCACGTCCGTCGGACAGCTCGACGTCGACACCGGTGTCGTCCTGCGTGAAGCCCGTCACCTCGCACCCACGGTAGATGGGCACCGCCAGTTCACCCACCCACTCCGCCAGGATGCGCTCGAAGCGCTCCTGCAAGAGCGCGAGCCCATGGTTGTGACGCGTCGGGAAGTCGCTGAGGTCCAAATGCGCCTGCCCGAACGCGACATTCTGGACCGCTTGCCCTTGCGAGGTGAAGCGCTCGACGACCCCACGCTGATCGAGCACCTCCAGGCTGCGCGCGTGCAGACCGCGCGCTCGAGAGCCGGCGACCTCCTGACTGGCGCGCCGCTCGACGATGGCAACGTCCACCTGAGCCAACGCCAGCTCCGCCGCCAGCATCAGCCCGGTCGGGCCCCCTCCAGCAATCATCACTGCGTGCTGTGTCACCACGTCCGCGTGCATTTCTCGGCCCTCCCGCTCCTGGATTGAAACGGGCCATGGTGGAGCACGACCGGGGGGGCTTGCGGCAATACCCGGGGTCTGGCATTTGCTGGCAGTGAAGAAAGCGGAGAGGGCTGCCTTGGCGACTCCAACGGCCCGCCGCGGACCCGGAAAGCGCGGACGCCTGCCCCCACGCGTGGCGAGGCCAGGCGTGCTCTCACCTCTCGGCTGAGCGCCCTACTCCTTCAGCTCGAGCAGGAAGCCGGTGCGGCCCTCGACGAGCGCGCGGGCATTGTCGCCGAGCACGACGCACGACACCCTCCAGCCAGTCCTGCTGACGCTCGGGCTACTCGAAAGCGCCTCTGTCACGACTCGACGATGAACGTGGTGTGGTCCACTCCGGTGTTGCCGGTGATGGGGTCGTATGCAGTCACGGTGACTTCGTAGATACCCTGCTGCTGGACGGACAGCGCTGCCTCGAAGGTGCTGGTCTTCCCGGCGTACTTCAGGGGGAGTTGGGCGAGCGGCTTCCCGTTGTGCTTCACCGTGGCCTGCAGTTCATACCGGTTGGAGTCCCAGAGCCCCTTGGGCTCGGTAGGGCAGCCACACATGAGCGTGAGGTTGGCGCGAAGAGGAAGGGTGAGTTTCTTGTCGGCCGGGAGCTTGAAGAACTCGTGAGCTGACGGGGTCACCACATTCATCACGAAGCCGGGCAGCTCCAGGATGAGGCCATCGCCCTCGAGGTGCTTGCCGGGCAGCATCCAGAGTTGGGTCGTGCTGGTGGCGAGTGCCTGCCGCTGCGCGAGGGGCCCGGACACCTCCACGGTCACCAGCCGCGGCTCGGTGAGGTCCAGGGTGGCCGTGAACTTCGCGGATGACTCATCCGCGAGCGGCGCCCCCCGCACTTGTGGCTGCTTCATCAGCGTCTGCGTGTTGCCTGTCGAGCCGGCAGTGACGCCGCTGACCAGCACTTGGCCGGACTGTGCATCCCGGAGCACCACCCGCACGCCTCCCATTGACGTCCCGATGAACTTGCCGTCCCGAGCGAGAGCCCTCACGACCAGTCGTGTCTCGGCTGCCAGGGCCGTCGTAGAGAACAACAGCAGGGTCCAGAGAATGAGGCTTCGCATGACTCGCTCCGTGTCGGAAGGTCTTGAGCGGAGCCGCATAACACGGCACGCGCACGAGAGTCGCAGGCCCTGGTGGAGAAACGCCTCGAGGCGGCACTGACGGTGGGGCCTCGCGAGTGAGGAATCGCTCGTTCAGCGCTGATTCCCCCGCGAACGTCTTTCCGAGCGTCCACGTCCGCCCGCCCGATGGCGCGGCGGAGTCGGCGAAGGAGCGCACGTCGGGATTGGATTCGGCGGGGCTGCTGGAGAGGACCTTCTCGGACGGCTTCACCGAGAAGCTTCCCTCTGTCCTGCTCGCCCCTCTTCACCGACTCCACACGACTCGGGAATTGACCGGCACGAGGGTCGCCAGCGCGAAGTCTAGGGCTCCTGGCTTGTCAGGGGCGGGCTGACACCCTCGATGCGCGTATGACCGTCCTTTCCGACCTCCAATCGGACGTGCGTCTTGCCAGCCGCGTCGCGGATCTCCACGGTCGCGACGCCGCTCTCGTTGACACCGAGGGTGATGCGCTCCTGGGGGGAGTTCCCATCGTTCGAGCGAAGTTGAATCGAGGGTCTCCCGTGGATGGTTGAGACACACACGGCCTCATAGCCCTCCGCGCTGTCGAAGCACAGTCCGTGGAAGCCTCGCTCGTCCAGCATTCCAATCCCTCCCATCTCCTGGCCCGACGGGCCCAGGAACTGAAGTCCATAACCAGGCGCGGCACGTGGCCCCGGGAGGGGGGCCCCAATGCGGACACGCGTCTGTCCTTGCGCGTCCACAATGTTCAGTTCTCGAAGGCTCATTGATGTCGGTGGCGCCTGCTCCGTGCATGAGGCGAGCGCACCCGCCAACAAGACGACACCGCCGGCCCACGAGGATTTGCCAAATGCACCACGCATGGAGGGCGACCTTTCTGGTTGAGAACCGACAATGGGGTTCTGCATCGGCAGCATGAAGGCGCACCGGGCTCTATCGCAAGCACCATGCGACACTCCGTGCCATCGAGCCTTGTCAGGAACGAAAATCACCGGACGTAAGGTCTCCTCGAAAGGAGCGGCGACCATGACGACGTTGACGATGCAGACGAACCCGATGAAGCGCAGCTATCGCAACAACCTCTGGTCCCAGCTCGACGCCGCCTCCAGCTCCCTTGTGAGCTTCGATTCGAAGTGCATCGTGGGATTTGACCGGATTGGCGGCCATCCGCCCGTACCCTGCTGAAGCTCGCGCTCCGTCACCGGCGCGCCAAGCCACGCAGAGGCCGGGCTCCCATCCAGGGGACCCGGCCTCTCGGCTTTCAGGGCCCCGCTCCTCCGGGGACGTAGAGCGTTAGGGGAGACGCGCGGGCCTGTAGAGCCCGAGCCCGACAGGGCCCGCTGGGTTCAACTCCCAGCGTCCCCATGCAGCACGAGCGTGGCCCGCCACGCCCAGTCACACACACCTCACGGGGTATCGCTCAAGGGTAGGGCACTCGTCTGATACGCGAGAAATCTCGGTTCGAGTCCGAGTACCCCGACAGACAGGCTATCTGACAAATGAATCGTCGTGATGAATGCATGCCGTCTGCTCTTTCCTGGGGCGGCACACAACACACCTCCGTAGCTCATTGGTAGAGCATCTGCCTCTTAAGCGGACGGCGAGGGTTCGAATCCCTCCGGAGGTATCTGAAGCAGCAGCACATACCGGAGTCGTCTAACCAGCAAGGATGGCGGACTCTGACTCCGCAGGTGCAGGTGCAAAGCCTGCCTCCGGTTCCACCTTTCACCCCCTCAGAGCGTTTGCGCGCTCCATGGGGAGCCGTTCGTCATAGGCCGCGCTTTGGGAGCAGCTTGGACTCCAAATCCGCGCATGCAGGGTTCGATTCCCTGGCGGCCTGCTTTCGCAGCACATGGGTACGTAGCTCAAGGGGAGAGCACTCGGCTTGCACCCGAGGGATCCGGGTTCGAATCCCGGCGAATCCACTTCACCAACGCCGGAGTAGCCCAATTGGCAGAGGCACCAGGTCGAGAGCCTGGAGGGTGCGGGTTCGACTCCCGCTTCCGGCACAACCCACGAGGCATCGTGTCATGGAGACGCTGGTCCTGAGTCAGTCTTTCGAACCTGTCGCACGTGTTCCCTGGCAACGCGCGGTGATGCTCATCTTCCAGGGCAAGGTCGAAGTGGTCGAGGAGTACGAGGACCGCGTCGTGCGCTCGGTGACGGTGGAGATTCGCATGCCCTCCGTCATCCGCTTCATCCGAGGCCTGCGCCGGCGGCCCAAGGGCGTGAAGTTCAGCCGGGAGAACGTCTACCTGCGGGACCACTGCCGCTGCCAGTACTGCGGCATCAAGGTGACGCGCCCGGAGGCCACGTATGACCACGTCCTGCCGCGCGCACAGGGTGGCAAGACGAGCTGGGAGAACATCGTCATCGCGTGCGTGCCCTGCAATCAGAAGAAGGGCAACCGGACGCCGGAGCAGGCCCGCATGGCCCTGCGCACGGCGCCCATGAAGCCGAAGAAGGTGCCCGAGGCGATGCACCTGACGTTCCTGTTCGAGAAGGGCATGCCCATGTCCTGGGCGAAGTTCCTCAGGGACGTCGCCTACTGGCACGTGGAATTGCAGGAGTAAGGCCGTGGGGGAAAGGGGAGCCACCCGAGGTGGCTTCCGCCTCCTGAGTGTTCCGCCCCGGCGGTGGATGCACTCGGAGGTCCGGGAGTCCGCCAGAGGCGGCTCCCACCCCGACAGCCACCCCGCGCGCCAGCAGGCGGGATGTCGCTGCTGGCGGTTTTTCGGGAAGCTGAACTGGCGATGGCGCCAGGCCCCGCTGCTAACGGGTGCGAGCCGCTCTTCGGCCCGAGGTTCGAGTCCTCCGGCTTCCGCTATGCATGCCCCACCGGTCCTCGGGCCACACGGGACTGTCCGCAGCGTGACGTGATGCGACACCGGCACGCAGCATGGCCGTGCCCCCGGGCGTCCCTACGCTCCCGCCACCGGGGCCACCGGCCAAACGAGGGGACGGACACATGATGCATGCGCGGATGGGACGGTGGGCGACGGCGGGCTGGGTCCTCCTGGGCGTCGCGGGAGGTGTCGGCGTTGGCTGCGGGTCGGATGACTCCGCCAAGAAGGAGCCTCCCGGAGGAGAGCAGGCCCAGATTCCCGTGGGCGCCGAGGACCAGGAGCGCATCGACATCGGGCTTCGAATCTCGCCCGTGCCGTTGAAGCTGGAAGGCCTGGACCGGAACCTGGTGGGATTGGGGAGCTACATCCTCAATGCCCAGGCCGGCTGTAGCGACTGTCACACCCAGCCGGGCTATCTCCCCGGAGGCGACCCGCATCAGGGCGAACCCGAGCAGATCAACACCACGAACTTCCTCGCGGGAGGAAAGCCGTTCGGTCCAGGCCTCGTCTCCTCCAACATCACCCCGGATGCGCAGGGCCTCCCAGGCGGCATGACCTTCGAGGCGTTCCTGGCGCTGATGCGGACAGGCCGTGAACACGGCGCCATCATCCCGGTGATGCCCTGGCCCATCTACGCGAAGATGCGCGACCAGGACCTGAAGGCCGTCTACGAATATCTCCGGGCCATCCCCCCGGCCCAGCCAGGAATGGCCCCGCCGCCAGCCCCTTGAGCGGGGCCGTCACGGCCGCGTCCCCTTCGGGGCACGCATTTGACCGGGATTGCGCGCTCACCCCCACGGTTCAAGGGGGTTAGAGTGCGCTCCCGGCGAGGGGGCGGCAGACGAGACATGGCGACGAGGAAAAGCGAGGACCAGGAGCGGCTCATCGACCGCGACCTCACCGCGCTGGCGCGGGAGGAAAGCTACCGGCCGCACACGGTGTGGACGCCGCCGTGACGGAGGTGCTGGGCCTGCTCACGCGGGGCGGCAAGCATCCCCTGCTGGCTGGTGAGCCCGGCGTGGGAAAGAGCGCCCTGGTGCAGGAGGTGGCCCGGCGCATCGCCGAAGGCCGCGTGGACGCCGAGCTGGCGAACGCACGGGTGGTGGAGGTGTCCGTCGCCAACATCCTGGCGCGCAGCACCCAGCGTCAGGCGGCGGAGAGCTTCGAGGAGCTGCTGGCCTACCTCGCGCGGCACCCCTGCCCCATCGTCTACATCCGGGACCTGCCCGCGGCCCTCGGTGGCCCGCTGGCGCCCGTCGCCGTGCGCGGACTGCGCACCGGAGGCCTGCGCTTCATCTTCGAGACAGAGCCCAAGCGCGTGCAGGAGCTGCTCCGCTCCGACGAGGCGCTGGCCGAGCGGCTCCACCTGCTGCCCCTACACGAGCCTCCGACGGAGAAGGCCCGCTGGGTGTTGGGCCGCGTGGCGGAGGAGCTGGAGCGCGAGCTGCGGCTGCCCATCGACCCGGCGGCGTGCGACCTGGCACTGCGCCTGACGTCCAAGTTCCTGCTCGCGCAGCGCATGCCGCGCAAGGCCATCGAGCTGCTGAAGGAGACAGCCGCGGAGGCGGCGAGCGCGGCCAAGGACCATGTGGGTCCCGAGGACGTACTCACCCGCTTCTGCGCGGCCACGCGGCTGCCTCGCTTCGTCGTCGACGACGCGATGCCGTTGGACCTCGATGAGACAGAGCGCTTCTTCGGCGAGCGGCTGCTGGGACAGACGGACGCGGTGGGCGCCGTATTGCGCTCGGTGGCGCTGCTCAAGGCCGGCCTCAACGATCCGCGCCGCCCCCTGGGCGTGTTCCTCTTCGCGGGTCCCACAGGCGTGGGAAAGACGCAGCTGGCCAAGCTGCTGGCGGAGTACCTGTTCGGCTCGGCGGACAGGCTGGTGCGCCTCAACATGGCGGACTACCCCAACGACGGTGACGAGAGCGTCCCCTTCGGCGCCACCTGGGCCCCGGCACTTGAGACACGGCGGGGAGAGCTGAGCGCGCTGCTGGACGGCAAGGTGTTCACCGTGCTGCTGCTCGACGAGTTCGAGAAGGCGGCGCGCAGCGTCCACGACCGCTTCCTCCAGCTCTTCGACGAGGGCACCTTCGTCAACGGGGCCGGCGAGACGGTGTCGTGCAACAACACGCTCATCGTCGCCACGTCCAACGTGGGCGCGGAGGTGTATCGCGAGTCCGGCATGGGCTTCACGGGCGCGCGCCGCGCGGAGGAGATGGTCCCCGAGGTGGACCGGCGCATCGGAGAGGCGTTCCGTCCGGAGTTCCTCAACCGCTTCGACGCCATCTGCCACTTCCGGCCCCTGTCCAAGGTGGACATCCGGAAGATTGCGCAGCGCGAGGTCGGCCGCGTGCTGGAGCGCGAGGGCATCCGCGCGCGCGCCCTGGACGTGGAGGTAACGCCCGCGGTGGTGGACCTGCTCGTGGAGCGGGGTTACTCGCCCCAGTTCGGCGCGCGCTACCTGCAGCGTGAAATCGAGAAGACGCTCACCGCGGCGCTGGCCGTGGAGATTGCGCGCAGGCCGCTGCCTCCGGGCACGCCCGTCCGCGTCGAGACCCGCCTGGGCGGCCGCGTCACCGCCGTGGCGGAGCCCGCCGCGCCGCCGCCCTCCCCCACCGCGCAGCTGCTGCTGCCATCCGCTCGCGCGGCGCCGGTGAAGCGGCGGCTGGACCGCAAGTCACTCCTGTTCGAGATGGACCGCCTGGTGGGCAAGGCGCGCGCCCTGGCGGACTCCGCCGGCCGGCCGCAGTTGGAGCAGCGCCGCGCGGAGCTGCTGGCGGAGACGCAGGCGCCCAACCTCTGGGATGACCCCACGCGTGCCGCCGAGGTCATCCGCGCCTTCCGCACCGTAGAGGCGCAACTCAACGAACTGGAGCGGCTGGAGGCCGCGGGCCTGTTCGCGCGGCGGCTGGTGCGGGAGGCGAAGAACGAGGTGCAGCTCGGCTCCGCGGCGCGGCAGGTGGAGGACGTGGCGCGCGAGGTCCAGATGGCGGAGGCCCTGCACGCCTCCGGGGCCACCACCCAGGACACCGAGGCACTGGTGGACATCTGCGCCAGTGACTCAGCGGAGGCCCAGGCGACCTGGGTGCAGGAACTGGCCACCATGTACCTCGGCTGGGCCCAGCGGCGCGGCTACGAGGCGGTCGCGGTCGCCGAGGCGGAGGAGCCCTCGCGCGTCGTCGTGCGAATCGCCGGCCCGGGAGCCTATGGCTTCCTCGCGGGCGAGGCGGGCATGCACCGGCGGCTGGAGGACGAGAAGCGCCAGCGCGCCTACGTGCGCGTCCACCGCGGCGGCTCGATCTCCGAGGAGGAGCTGGCCTACCTGGAGGTCCAGGGCCGGCCCATGAAGAGCCACGAGGGCGCCTACCTCCAGCGCGTCCGCACCGAGGTGACGGTGAAGGACGAGTCCTCCGGACGCGTGCTCACGCTCACTGGCGCCACGGAGATCGACGAACTGAAGGACATCGCCGCGCGTGTCGTCTACGGCCAGGGCAGCAACACAGACGAGGCACGGCGTTACTACCTGGGACGGGGCGCCCGGGTGGAGGACCCGCGCACTGGCGCCGGCACCCCGCGCGTGAAGGACGTCCTGCGCGGCGAGCTGGACGTCTTCATCGCCGCGTGGATTACACGGCCCCCCACCGAGCCCCCAGCGCCCGGCAACTGAGCGGGGCGCGAGGCGTCAGCGGGACATGTCCACGACTCGGAGCGTCGAAAGGCCCTCCGAGGCCGAGGCCATCGTCTGGCCGAGCTTGCGGGCACTCTCTGGGAAGGGGCCCCGTGCCAGCTCCCGCCCCGACGGGCTCAGGACCTTGGCGACGACCTGGCCAAACCCCTTCTTCAGCCCCATGGCCTGGTGCGGCTCGCCCTTGGCGTCCGCCACCATGAAGAGCGACGACTCCAGCTCGGGAGGCGGCGCCTCGCCGTGCTGACGGAAGATGTTCCGCATGTGCTCGATGGACTCGCGGTGGCTCTTCTTGATTTCGCCCCGCGCCATGCCCTTGAAGAGGCCAGGGACGTCCCGCAGGTCCACGTGAATCAGGACAATGGGCCGCTCCTCGCGCAGGTCGTAGATGAACGAGTAGGCGTGCTGGCGCAACTCATCCCGAGAGCCCCGGTTGGCGTACAGCACCAGGGTGGGCCGCCCCTTGCCGACGGGGACCTCACGGCCGAATACGTCCTTCAGCTCGGCGGCCTGAGAGGGAATCGCTCCCAACAAGGCCAACAGACATGCGAGCGCGGCGACTTTCTTCATGCAGCGAGTTCCTTTTCCAAGGGCCTACAGTGGCTCAGACGAACACGGGGCACCCCTATTCGAATCCCTTCCCTCCCCCTGGAGTCGGCGTGATGCACCTGCCAGGTCCACGCCGCTTGCCCAGGGGGCCCGGCCGGTTGCCTGGCGTCCGTTCCGTCTGGTATCGGATTCATCATGCCGCACGAGTCTGACTCGCCGCGGTGGGGGAAATCCATGTCCAGACCACACGGGGTGTTTCGAAGGTTCGTCTCGCTGCTCCTCCTGTCGCTGGCGCCGGCCGCGTTCGCCGCGGCGCCCTTCACCGAGGGGATGGTCACCATCACCCTGGACGACGGCTGGGCCACGCAGTTCTCGCTGGCCCGCCCCGAGCTCAACGCGCGGAGCATCCCCGCCACCTACGGTCTCGTCACCCTGGCCATCCACGAAGGCTGGGGCGGCTACATGTCGCTGGCGCAAGCCCAGACACTCGTCTCCGAGGGCAATGACATCGCCAGCCACACGCTGACCCACCCGGACCTGACGTCGCTGTCCCCGACGCAGCTCGCGGCCGAGCTCCAGGACTCTCGTGCCTGGCTGGAGAGCGCGCTGAGCCTGCCCGCCGTCCCCAATTTCGTGGTGCCGTATGGCCTGCAGAACGGCCTGGTGCTCGACGTCATCCGCCAGCATTACGCCAGCAGCCGCACGGTGAGCGCGGGCCGCAACTTCCGCGACACCGTCGTCTACGAGCTCCGCGCCAATGACGTGGCCCGCACCGTTCCAGTCAGCACCGTCCAGGGCTGGGTGGACCAGGCCATCGCGGAGAAGAGCTGGCTCATCCTCGTCTTCCACGAGTTCGTCAACGGCACGCCGACCCGTGACACCCAGTACGAGACGTCCCACTTCGCGGACATCCTCGACTACGTGCAGACGCGCGGCGTGCGCACCGTGACGCTGGCCGAAGGACTGGCCCTGATGGAGGGGCGCACCGAACCCGACCTGACCACGGGCATGTTCGTCTACACCGACGCGCTGCAGAACGGCTTCGCCAACTGGAGCTGGGCGGACCACTCACTCGACGAGACGGGAGTGGTCCATGCGGGCTCGGCCGCCATCCGCTTCGAGCCGGACACGTGGAATGGCCTGCTCTTCCATCACCCTGGCCTGGACCTGGCGCAGTATCAATCCATCCGCTTCTGGGTCCACGGCGGTACCGCGGGAGGACAGGCGGTGCGGCTGGTGCTCCACGATGGCACGCAGATGCTTGGCACCACCCGCCTGGACACCGCGCTGGGGGCGCCCATCGCTCCCGGAGTCTGGCAACAGGTGACGATTCCCCTCTCCAGCATCGGGGCCACCACGGGCACGCTGCGGGACCTCTACTTCCAGGACGACTCCGGCACGGACCAGCCGGCGCTGTACCTGGATGACGTGTTGCTCGTGCCGCAGTGACGCCCTCAGTCCCGCGCCGGGCGCATCGTCACCGCGCTGGCGACGCGCCCGGTGACAGGCGGCCCAGCAAGTGGAACTGGCCGTCTTCCGCCATCACCCGGTAGGCAACGGCGCCCTCTGGCTGCGGGGCGGTCTGGAAGATGACCCGAGAAGGCAGCAGGAGCGGACGGCGGAACTCCGAGGACAACGTGAGCGCGGGAGCCTCCGCGGCCTCGCCCATCTCCGCCACGCAGCGGCCCACGGTCCACATTCCATGGACGATGGCGCGGGGAAAGCCGAAGGGGCGCGCCGTGAAGCCATACAGATGGATGGGGTTGTAGTCGCCCGAGGCCCGGGCGTAACGGCGGCCCGCGTTCTCCGGGACGGACCAACTGGCCGGACGACTGTTGGCGAAGACTTGCGCCTCGTCGGTGGAGGGAGGACGCCCCGCCTCACGTGGCCGCTCCCCCATTCCAGGCAGGCGGCGGAGCATGGTGGTGACGGCGCTCCACACCTGCGCGCCGTCCGACTCCACCACGGTGTGCAAATCCAGCTCGCGCCCCTGCCGTGCCTCACGCTGGCCTTCGACCCAGGCATGGACGGAGAGCCGGGCCCCGGCGTGCAGGCGGTGATGCTGCTGGATGTGATTGCGCACGTGCACCATGCCCAGCAACCGGTAGGGGAACGCCGGGTGGTTGAGCAGCGTGAGGTGCAGCGACGTCGCGAGCACCTGAGGGAAAGGCAGCGGCAGGTAGCCATCCTCGGGAAACCCACACACCTCCCGGTAGCGGGCCAGTTGTCTGGCGTCCGGGGTGAAGCCTTTCACCCGCACATCCAGGCGGGGCACCTCTCCGGGCCGTGAGGGCCGGCGTGCCACGGCGGCACGCAGCAGCTCCTTGGCGAGCAGCGGAGGCTGGGAGAGCTCGAGCGAGGGCGAAGTGTGGGACACGTTGGGACTCCAGGATGACGCAGCCGGACGTACCGCATGGCAGCACGCGCGGCCCCCGGCGTGAAGCAGAGAGTCCACGAAAGGACCGCTTGGAATGTAAAGCCCCTCTTTCTCGGGAACACGGAGCGTGGGAGAACGTTGCCTCCGTGTCCTGCTTTGACGAAATCACCGCGCGGGCGCTCGCCGCTGGACAGCTTCATGCTTCGGAATCCAATCCATTGCGCAGACATGCGGAAGGCTGCCGCAAGTGCGCCCAGTTGCTGGCGCGGGTGACGCCGCCTGGCGCGGCGGCGCAGCGCACCGCCGTCGCTCAGAAAATCTCGACGGACACATCCACCCTGACGGCGGGTCGCGGTGATGACGACACGCTTCCCACCGAGCCCATCCGGGTGGAGAACCGGCCCACGGCCCGTGCGCCATCACCGTCGCCATCGGGCTCCAAACCTTCCGAACGGCCCGCCCGCTTCGCCCTCCGCCAGACCGGGCACGCCCCCACCTGGACAGCTCCCCCATGGCGGCGGTGCCGACCGCTGAGGCCCGCCCCTCGGAGCCGGTCGCCCCCCACCGTCCCGCCGCGCCGGTGTCGATTCCAGCCCCCGCGGGGCTCGCCGCGCCACCCGCCCCGCCCCCACCGGCTATCCGCTCGATTCCGCCGCCCGCACCGCCTCAGGACCTGAGCGCGCGCATCCTGCCCAACGCACACGCCGCGCCTGCTCCCAGCGCGAGCCCAAGCGCTTCGCGGGGGCCCATGTGCTCCCGCATGGCGGCGGCCGGCTGCTCTCCCCCGGACGCGGCGGAGGGACGCGGCTCTCGAGTCACCCTGTCCATGCCCCTGACGCCCTCGCCGGCCGGCCGCTCCTGGCGAGCCCCGGAGGCGGAAAGTCGGGCCGCCCTCCCGCGCGCAAGGATGTCGAGGACACCGAGCCCCGGGATTCGGCCCAGATTCGCGTGGGCCGCTACCACATCCTGGACACCCTGGGCGCGGGCGGCATGGGCGCGGTCTACAGCGCCTATGACCCGGAGCTGCACCGGCGCGTGGCCATCAAGCTGCTGCACCCGGACGCCAACCCGGCGGCGCGCTCGGACGGCTCGTCCCGGCTGCTTCGCGAAGCCCAGGCGATGGCGCGGCTGTCTCACCCGAACGTGGTCTCCGTCTACGACGCGGGCACGTTCGCGGGGCGCGTCTTCATCGCCATGGAGCGGGTGGACGGCCTGTCCCTGCGCCACTGGCTCCGCGCCGAGCACCGCACCGGCGAGAGGTGCTCGACATCTTCCGCCAGGCGGGCCGAGGCTCGCCGCCGCACATGCCGCGGGTCTGGTCCACCGGGACTTCAAGCCCGCCAACGTGCTGGTCAGCAAGGAGGGCCGGGCGCAGGTGACGGACTTCGGGCTGGCCCGCACCACCGCGGACCTCGACGCCGCCGAGGCGGGCCGGGGCACCACGCCCGCGCTGCCGCGCCTCGCCCCGGAAGACCTGCTCCAGACGGCGCTCACCGAGGCCGGGCTCGTCATGGGCACGCCCGCGTACATGCCGCCCGAGCAGCACGAAGATGGGCGCATCGACGCGCGCGGGGACCAGTTCAGCTTCTGCGCGTCCCTCTACGAAGCCCTCCATGGACAGCTTCCCTTCAACGGCAAGCGCCCGGAGGACTACTTGGAGGAAGCCCGCGCCGGCCGCGTGCGCCCCCGCCTCGGGGCAGCCGCGTCCCCACGTGGGTGCTGCGCGCCGTGACGCGGGGCCTGTCCCCGGCTCCCGAAGCGCGCTTCCCGTCCATGGGCGTGCTGTTGGATGCGCTGGGCGCGGACCCGCTGGCGGCCTGGCGCCGCCGTGGCGCGGTGGCCGCCGCGTCCATGCTGCTCAACAGCGTGGTCGCCGTCACCGGCTCCTGGTGGGCTCGCAGCGGGACGGCCCGTGTCCGGATGCCGAGGCCCGGCTCACCGGCGTCTGGGACACGGCACGCCGGGCGGAAATCCAGAAGGCTTTCGCCGCCACGGGCAAGGTCCACGCCTCCGCCGCCTTCGAACGCGTGGCGACGACCCTGGATGGCTTCGCGCACGATTGGACGCGCATGCACCGCGAGGCTTGCGAGGCCACCCGGGTTCAGGGCCACCAGTCGGACCACGTGCTCGCGCTGCGCATGGCGTGCCTGGACCGGCGCCACTCGGCCCTGGTGGCCTTGACGGGCGTGCTCGCGCAGACGGATGCGGAGGCGCTGAACGCCGCACCGGACGCGGCCCAGCGGCTGCCTCCCATCGCCGCCTGCGCGGACGTGGACGCGCTATGGCGAGGCCTGTCGGAGCCCGAGGGGCAGCGACAGCAGGTGGAGGCCCTGCGCGCCCGGGTGGACCGGGCCACGGCCCTGGTGGACGCCGGCCGCTACCCCCAGGCGCAGGAAGAAGCGAAGGCGGTGCTGTCCGAGGCGCGGCAGCTCGGCTACGGGCCGGTGCTGGCGGAGGCGCTGGAGCTGGAGGGCCGGCTCGGGCTCGTCGCGGGGGATGACGCTCGCGCCGCCGCGGCCCTGCGGGAATCCCTCTTCACCGCGCAGGCGCACCGCCATGACCACCTGGCGGCGCGCGCGTCGGCGCGGTTGGTGACCGCCGTCTCCTCCGACCCCACCCTGGAGTCCTGGACGGTGGAGCAGGCGCGCGCGTCCATCCAACGCGCGGGCGGTGCCTCCGAATTGGAAGCCTTGCTCCAGACGAGCCTGGGCCGCAACGCCTTCCTCCGAGGCCAGTACGCCCAGGCAGTGGAGGCCTTTGGCCGCTCCGCGACGCTGCGCGAGCAGGAGCTGGGCCCCGAGCACCTGCTCACGTTGGAGTCGCTCCGCAACCAGGCCGCGGCCCTGTCCCGCACGCCCGAGACGGAGCGCGCCATGGGCCTGCTGCACCGCGTGCTGGAGACGACGGAGCGCGTGCTCGGTCCGGACCACCCTCAGACGGCCATGGCGGCCAACGCCATGGGCTACCACCTGGTCATCGTCCGCCGCTTCGAGGAAGCCCTCCCCTACCTCCAGCGCGCCATCCACCTGGAGGAGCAGTCGCTGGGACACGACAGCGCCACGCTGAGCTATCCGCTCAACAACCTGGCGGAGGCCCTGGAAGCGCTCGGCCGCAACGCAGAGGCCCGCCCCCTGCGCGAGCGCGCGCTCGCGGTGGACCTGAAGGCCTACGGCTCCGAGCATCCGGAGACCGCCACCGACCTGGCTCTGCTCGGCGCACTGGCCCTGCGCGAGGAAAGCCGCGCGATGCAATGGACTACGCCCGCCGGAGCATCGCGGCCTACGAGGCCTTCCAGAAGGACCACCTGGACACGGCCGCTCCGCTCACCACGCTGGGCCTGGCCCTGCACGCCCTGGGCAAGAGCCACGAGGCCCGCGCCATGCTGGAGCGCGCCTTGGCGCTTCGCACCGCCCATCCGGGCCCGGCCGAGGATCTCGCGAGCACCCGCTTCGCCCTGGCCCAAACGCTGGTGAAGCAGGACGGGCCCCGCGCCCGGGGGCTGGCCAACCAGGCCCTGCACTTCTACGCAGCCGAGGAGCCCACCTACGCCCTGGAGGCCAGCTCCGTCCGCAACTGGCTCCAGGATCTCCGGCGACGGAGGCGCTGAGCCGCCGCCAGGGCCCACATCCACCCAAATCACGCCCCTCTACACACATCCTCAAGCGGGAACGCGATAAAGCCCGGGAGCGCTCCATCCGCATCCGATGAAGTCACCCCGAGGGCCGCCAGACAGGCGGACGCGGCTCACGCCCATTCTCGGGGGCTTCCGTCACTTTCCACCGCTAGACTTCACCCAATGCTTCACGTCATTCCCCTGGGCGGCCTGGGCGAAATCGGCCTCAACTCCATGGTCATCGCCTGCCGTGGGGAGATGCTGCTCATCGACGCCGGGCTGATGTTCCCCTCCGCGGGGATGCCCGGCGTGGACATCATCATTCCGGACTTCAGCCACCTGAAGCAGAACGCCGCGCAGCTCAAGGGCGTGCTGCTCACCCATGGCCACGAAGACCACCTGGGCGCCCTGCCCTACCTGCTCAACGAGGTGCCCGTCCCCGTCTACGGCACGCGCTTCACGCTGGCCATGGCGCGCCACCGGCTGGAGGAGCTGGGCATCGAGGCGGACCTGCGAGAAATCGAGCCGCGCGAGCCCTTCCCCGTGGGTACGGCCTTCCGCGTGGAGGCCAGCCGCGTCACGCACACCGTGCCAGACGCGGTGGGCTACATCCTGCGCACGCCCGAAGGCACCCTCATCCACACCGGCGACTTCAAGCTGGACCCGGACCCCATCGACGGGCTGCGCACGGACCTGGAGCGCTGGGGCGAGGCCGGCGAGGAAGGCGTGCTGTGCCTCCTCTCCGACTCCACCAACTCCGAGGTGACGGAGGAGACGGGCAGCGAGCGCGTGGTGGAGCAGACCTTCGAGCGCCTCTTCCAGGGCGCCACCGGCCGCATCATCGTCGCCCTCTTCTCCTCCAACCTCCACCGGGTGCGGCACCTGCTAGCGCTGGCGGAGCGGCTGGGGCGCAAGGTGGCCCTGCAGGGCCGCAGCATGCTGCGCAACGTGGAGATGGCGCGGGAGATGGGCTACCTGGACGTGCCCGACTCGCTCTTCGTCCACGTGGACACGGTGCCGGCGCTGCCCGCGCAGCGGGTGCTGGTGCTGACCACCGGCGCCCAGGGCGAGCCCCGGGCCGGGCTGTCCCAGCTCGCGTCGGGGGACGGCCCCGTGCGGCTGAATCCCGGCGACCTGGTGGTGCTCAGCTCGCGGGCCATCCCCGGCAACGAGCGCTCCGTGGGGGCCCTCATCGACGCGCTCCAGTGGCGCGGGGCCAAGGTCGCCTACGCCCAGGTGGAGCCGGGCATCCACGTCTCTGGCCACGCCAGCCAGCCCCAGCAGCGGCGCGTGCTGGACCTGGTGCGCCCGGCCCACTTCATCCCCGTCCACGGCGAGGGACGCCACCTGCACAAGCACCTGCTCACCGCGCGCGAGGCCGGGCTGGAGCCCGCCCAGTGCCTGCTGGCGCAGGACGGCGACGTCGTCACCTTCGAGGAGGGCCGGGGGCGCTTCACCGGCAGCGTCCCGTCCGGACGCATCCTCAAGGACCGGTTCGGCCCTGGCCTAGTGACGTCCGACACGCTCCAGGAGCGCATCCGGCTGTCGGAGACGGGCTTGGTGGCCGCGGTGGTGGTCATCCAGCGGGACTCCCTGAAGCTGGTGGCGGGGCCCCAGTTGTCCGGACAGGGGCTGTCCGTGGACGAACAGGCACAGCTCCCCCGGGTGGCCCAGGAAGCGCGAGCGCTCTTCGAGGAACTGTCCCCCGCCCTCCGGGGCGATGACGCCCTGGTGAGAGAGGAACTCACCCGGGTCGTACGCCGGGCCTTCAAGGCGTACACGTCCAAGCGTGCCCTGGTGGTGCCCTTGGTCGTCCGGGTGTAGGTATGGTAAGGGCCGCTGCCCATGCCATCCTTCGACGTCGTCTCGAAAATCGACCTCGCTGAGCTCGACAACGCGGTCAACCAGACCAAGAAGGAGCTCAGCACGCGGTACGACTTCCAGGGCACCCATGCCGACGTGGTGCTGGCCCCGGACCATACCGCCATCACCGTGAAGGCCAACAGCGAAGACCGCGTCCAGGCCGCCAAGGAAGTCCTCCTGACGAAGCTGGCCAAGCGGAACATCAGCCTGTTCGCCCTGGAGTACGGCGACATCGAGAAGACGGGCCTTCACAACGTAAAGCAGGTCATCAAGCTCCAGCAGGGCATCCCGGTGGAGAAGTCCAAGGAGCTGGTGAAGCTGCTGAAGGACTCGAAGATGAAGGTCCAGGGCTCCATCCAGGCCGACCAGCTTCGCGTCACGGGCAAGAACCGGGACGACCTCCAGGCGGCCATCGCCCTGTTCCGCAAGGAGCAGGACCGGCTGAAGCTGGACATGCAGTTCACCAACTTCCGCGATTGAAGAGGCCCATGCGCGCTGCCGCCCTGTCCTTCTGCCTCCTGTTCTGCGCCCCGGGCGTGGCGTCCGCCCAGGCGGCGGACCGTCCTTCCAAGCCGGTTCCCTCCCTCGCCAAGCCCCCGCGCATCCAAGGCGGGCTCAAGGCCTTCGCGTCGCCGATGGTGCTCAAGCCCGTCGCCGTGGAGGGCGCCACCGCCTCGTTCACCGCCAAGGTGGGCGCGCGCAAGGACACGCTGTACGTCGGCGTGGAAGCCACCGACGACCAGCTCCAGGCTGGCGACTTGCTCACCCTGTCCCTCTACTTCCCGGGCACCGGCCCCACCGCCACCGGCTACACGTGGCGCTTCGCCTTCGATGGCAAGCGCGCGTCCGGGGCGGAGAGCGGCACGCCGCAGTTCGCGCAGGACCTGGTGACGGCCGCCGTGCAGCGCCAGGGCAACACGCTGCTGCTGATGGCGTCGGTGCCGGTGCGCGCCTTCCCCCGCTTTCCCGCCGTGGACCCGCTGGTGATGGACCTGTGCCTCACCTACGAGGACCGGGACAGCGCGGACGGCAAGGCCACGTCCATCTCCAACTGCCAGAGCGGCACCATGGTAGGTGACGCGCTGCGCCTGCCGGACGAGCCTCGCAAGGGCCTCAAGCTGAAGCTGCCGGAGAACGTCACCTCGCTCGAGCCCAGGGAGGACGGGCTGCTGGGCTGGGACTACATGAGCTACCCGGCCTGGGCTCAGGCGGACGACGAGCTGACGCCTGCCTCGCTGCGCGGCCTGGTGGCGCCGGACGCCGTCGTTCCCTCGTCCGTGGACCTGAACGTGCCGGATACGCTCACCCTGGAGGACGGCGGACGCGTCGTCACGGTGGTGAGCGGGAAGAATCCGTATGCCGTCGCCGGTCAATGTGACGCCGATGACGAGCTGCGGTTGGGCCTCTACCTGGTGACCGGGAAGACAGCGCGCCGGGTGCTCGAGTGGCCGGCCGCTACCTGCGCGCTGGGGCGCACGTCGTCGGTGGAACTGGAAGAAGAGGGCGTGCTGTCCATCCGTTACTCGAACGGCACGTCCATCAACTTCGCCTGGAGTGGGACCCACTTCTCGCGAACCGAACTCGGAAAGCGGTAGACGCAGTGGAAACCACCACCCCCAAGAGCCTGTACATGATGACCCTCGGCTGCCCGAAGAACCGGGTGGACTCCGAGGTGATGCTGGGCACGCTGCGCCACCGCGGCTACACGCTGGTGCAGGAGGCGTCCGACGCCCAGGTCATCGTCGTCAACACGTGCGCCTTCATCGGTCCCGCCAAGCAGGAGTCGGTGGACTCCATCCTGGAGATGGCCGAGCTGAAGAAGTCCGGCGCCTGCAAGACGCTGGTGGTGACGGGCTGCTTGTCCCAGCGCTACGGCGAGGAGCTGTCGAAGGAGATGCCGGAGGTCGACCACTTCCTGGGCACCAGCGCCTACGCCCAGATTGGTGACCTGCTGGCCGCCGAGGCCTCGCCGCGTCAGGTGATTCCAGACCCGGACTACATCCACGACGCCAACACGCCGCGCATCAACTCGATGCCGAAGTACACGGCGTACCTCAAGATTTCCGAGGGCTGCGACAACGCCTGCGCCTTCTGCATCATCCCCACCCTGCGCGGAGGGCAGCGCTCGCGGCCCATCGACGACATCGTCGCCGAGGCGAAGCAGTTGGCGGACAGCGGCGTGCAGGAGCTGAACCTCGTCGCGCAGGATTTGACGGCCTACGGGCATGACCTGCCGGGCCGGCCGAAGCTGCATGATTTGCTCAAGGCGCTGGTGCAGGTGGACGTGAAGTGGATTCGCCTCCACTACGCCTACCCGCGCATCTTCCCGGACGAGCTCATCGAGGTGATGGCCTCGGAGCCGAAGATTGCCCGCTACCTGGACATGCCCGTGCAGCACGTCAGCGACAAGCTGCTGCTGTCCATGAAGCGCGGCCGCAACTCGGAGTTCCTCAAGGGCCTGCTGACCAAGCTGCGGGAGCGCGTGCCCGGCCTGGTGATGCGCACCTCGCTCATCGTCGGCCTGCCGGGTGAGACGGACGAGGACTTCGAGATGCTGAAGGAGTTCGTGAAGACGCAGCGCTTCGAGCGCCTGGGCGTCTTCCAGTACTCCGACGAAGAGGGCACCGCCGCCTACGACCTGCCGGACAAGGTGCCGCAGAAAACCATCGAGCGCCGCTGGCGCGAGGTCATGGCCATCCAGAAGCGCATCAACCGCGAGCAGAACAAGAAGCTCGTGGGCAAGCGCCTGGAAGTGCTCGTGGAAGGCCCCGCGCCGGAGACGGAGCACCTGCTGGTGGGCCGCCACCAGGGCCAGGCGCCGGACATCGACGGCATGGTCTACATCAACGATGGCCTGGCGTACCCGGGGGAGATTGTCACCGTGGAGGTGACGGAAGCCCACGACTACGACCTGGTCGCCCGCGTGGTGGAGCGCCCGGACCCGAAGCAGCGCGAGCACACCGCGCGCGACGCGCACCCGGCGCCGCTGCCCGTGTCGGTGATGCAGCGTCCGGCCCCTCGCGCGGAGTAGGCGCGAAGGCCCCGGACGCCGCGGGAGCCCTCAGCGCGAGGGCTCCTCCAGCACCAGGGTGCGTCCCGGGCTGACGGCGCGCAGGCGCTCGCGCAGCTTCTCCCGGTCCGCCTTCGCCGACTTCGGCGTCGCCGCCAGCTTCTCGTGGAGCTCGCGCGCCGTGGCGTCGTACCAGACCTCACGCACGGGCCCACCCTCGGCCGGTGCCGCGCCACGCCCGCGAGCAGCCGGCAGCAGTCCTCCCAGCCCGCGTCCTGCTGAGGGCCGCCCTGCTCCCGGGTGAAGGCGATGGCGTCATCCAACGTCTTCCCGTCCTGCAGGTAGACGTTGATGAGCGCCCGGGCCGCGCGGTTCCCCGCGTCCCGCATGCTGAGCCACAGGAACCACGCCTTGCCCTCGGGCGCGGGCGACTCCACCGCGTAGATTTCAGTGACGGGCGCGGGCGTGCCGTCCGGACCGAGGCCCACGAGCCCCGCCTCGGGCGACACGAGCAACACGAACGCGTCCGCGGGCAACTTCAGCGTCTCCGCCAGCACCGTCCCCGGCGTCTCCTTCACCAGGCGCCGGGCCAGGTCCGCCGCCACCTCGTAGCGCTGCCGGCCCCGCTCCTCGTGCACCACCAGGTGCCAGTCACGCAGCACGGCCTGGAGGTTGGTATGGGCCCACTGCTGGCGGAACTCGTAGGTGTCCACGCCCTTGCGCCGGCAGATGTCGTCCAGGGTGGAGCGGAGCGCATTCAGCATCTCCTCGTCCTTCAACATGTCGACGTAGTGCGTGTGGCCCACGCGCTCCGCGACGCGTTCGATGACGGCCAGCAATCCGAAGCGGATGGCGCCACTTGCGTCCTGCACGGACAACCGGCCCCGCTCCACTTCCTTGGAGAGGGCGTCGTACATCCGCGAGACGCCCTCCTTTTCCAGGTAGCGGCGGGCCAGCTCGATGGAGCGGCGCTGTTCGGTGTACTGACGGTCGAACTCGGTGGGAGACGGGCGCATGTGCGCCAGAGGAGAGCGCAGCACCCCCGCCCCTGTCCAGGCAACGCTAACGGGGGTCTTCCGGCTCCAGCTCCCGCTCCCCAGGCGGGGGCTCACGCGAGGGAGCGCCTCGCGACGGCATGGCCACGCCCTCACCCAGCGGCGTGGGCTGGCACTCACAGACGGTGCGGCGAGAGGCGGTCTCCGTGACGAAGGCACAGGCCGTGGGGCACTCGGGCTGGCGGCCTTCCTCGAACAGGCCCAGCGTGAAGTCGCGCGCGGTGGACAGCGCCGCATGGCAGGCAGGCAGCGCCTGCGCCAGGGAGCGCCAGGGCACGCGGTGCTGCGTCGTCAGGCCCCTGCTGGTGGCGGGGAAGCTCAGCCCCACGCCACAACCACTCACCAGCTTCTGCCCGTCCGGCCCCAGCGGCTCCAGGTGAAGCCGCCCTCCTTCTGGCAGGTCCCGGTACACGGCGCCGCTGATCGAGACGCTGCCATCCGGCTCACGCCGCACATGCAGGCCGTAGCAAGCCTCCTCACGGAAGGAGCCATCAGGCGCGGCGCAATGGCTGGTGGCGGAGCCTTCTGACGGCCGGACGCGGGGGCGCCGCAGCACCAGGGCCCCGCCCTTTGCGTCCAGCGTCGCGGTGAAGCGGCCCCAGACATCCGGCCCCAGGCGGCCCAGGCTGCTCGGCGAGTCCCAGCGCCCAGCGGCCTCCACCACCAACGGGCGGACACCCAGCCCCTCGGCCACCTCCACTGCGTCCAGCGCGAAGGTTCGCGGCGGCAGGTTTGCGGCCGTCTCGAGCGGCTGAAGCCCCTGTGCCTCGGCGAGCCGCACGGACACTCGCGAGAAGGGCTCGCGCGAGCCAAGGACGAAGGGGCCCGTGAGCTCCGCTCCGCCCTGCGTCATCCGCGCGGCCAGCAGGGGCCAATCGCCCAGCGGCTCGCGGCTGAGCTCCACCACGTGCACCTCGCGCGAGGCCTCCGTGGCCGCCGCTTCCGCGACGTAGTCCGCGCGCGGGCGAGAGGGGTGAAGGTCACTTCCCGCCGCAGCGGGTCCACGGTGAGCGCGTAGAACTCCAGGACATCCGCGCCCAGCGTCACGGCGCAGACCTTCTCACCGGACAAGCCCGCGGTGCGCACAGGCGACCGCACCGGGCCCACCGAGAAGGCGGGCAAAGGCACCACGGGCCAGGAGCGGAAACCTCCGGCGGGCTCGGGCGCGCGGATGGTGCCTTCGGGGGCGGGAAGCGCGCCGTCGAAGCAGCCTCGCGACACGAGCGAGAGCGGCCGCGCCACGTCCAACACCACCGGCACGGGCCGCGTCCCCAGTTGGCCCGCCACGGTGAGCCGCAGCGCGGGCGAGGCCAGCAGCGGCAGCGTCTGACCGTGGAAGCCTTGCGGACGCTCGGCACTGGCGGCCGGTTCCCGATGGCACCCGGTCCCGGCCAGCCCCATCCACCCCATCAGCAGAAACGCGCGACGCACGCTCCGCAGGTTACTGCTTCTTCGCCTTCGTGAAGTCATCCACGCGAGTGTCGTCCGGCACATCCAGCTTGAAGCTGTCCGCGTCGAGGCCCACGTTCGTCTTCAGGTTGAGGAAGGAGATGGTGTTCTCACTGCCGTCCGGGTCCACCACCGTGCTCTTGAGCACCTGGGCCGTGGATGGATCCACCTCCAGGCGCACCTGGCGGAAGCGCGGCTCGTTCTTCAGCGGATCCAACACCAGCAGCGTCCCCTTGCAGTCCTTGCAGGCGCCCTTGGTGATGTTGAACTCGTCCGCGAGCTTTCCCTGGCCGAAGAGGAACGTCACCGACGCGGAGAGCTGGCTGGTGTCCACGTTGGCCACGGTGAGGCTCTGCGCCGCCGGGTCGTACGCGTACACCTTGTTGCCCGCCAGCACGAAGGTGCGCGGCGAGGGCTTCAGGTACTCCCAACGCATCAGGCCGGGCTTCTTGTACGTGACGGTGCCTTCGGACGTCTGCGTGCGCCGGAAGGTCTTGTACTTGTAGTCCTGGCGGAAGCCCGCGCGGAAGTCGCCGGTCTTCTCGTAGAAGGCCTGCATCCGGTCCACCAGGGACTTCACTTCCGGCGCCATGGGCTTCGCGGCGGCGGGGCCGCGGGCGCGGGCGCGGCGGCCTGAACCGTCGGAGCGGGCTTCACCGGGGTGGCGGCAGGGGTGGCAGGGGCGGACAGGAGCGTAGCGAGCAGGGCTTCGAAGAACATGGCGTACCTCCATCTAAACCATCCCGACGGGGCCTGGGCCCCGGCATTCACGGGGCCTTCTTGAACAGGCGCTTCCTCTGTTTGATGGCCAGCACGTAGAAGCGCTCGCGCAGGGCCTGCGCATCCTCGGGAGACAGGTCCCCTGACTGGCCCAGGTGCTCGTCCCGCCAGGCAATCGCCCGGCTGATGCAGGCGGACGCCGCGGCGGAGATGTTGAGGCTCTGGCTGAACCCCTTCATGGGGACCCAGAACGTGCCGTCCACGCCGGCCAGCACGTCCTCGCTCACGCCGCGCCGCTCGTTGCCGAACACCAGCGCCATCTTCCCGTCGAAGCGCAGGGTGTAGAGGCTGGTGGCCCCCTCCTGGATGGCGGAGGCATACAGCGAGAAGCCACGGGACTTCAGGTGCTCGCGGCACTCGGCGAACGTCTTGTACAGCTTCACGTCCAGCCACTTGTCGCAGCCCTGGGCCACCCTCGAGTTGGGAACGAAGGGCGCTTCCGGGTTGATGATGATGTGGACTTCCTGAACGCCCATGGACTCGCAGGTGCGCAGCACCGCGGCCATGTTGAAGCTGTCCTCCAGCCGGTCCAGGACCACCGTGAAGTTGCGCGTCCGGTGACTGACGACGCGATCAATCTTCTCCTTGCGCACGTCGAGCAGGAACTGCTCCGGCTCGAACTGCTCCCGCTCATAGCGCTCGTAGCGCGCACCACCACCCGACATGGACTCAGCTCCTCCTGCCGCCCGACTTGCGCGCCGGAGCACGCTTCGGGGCCGCGGATGCCTTCTTCGCGGCGGCCTTGCCCGACGAGCCGCTCTTGCGCGCGGATGCCTTCTTCGCGGCGGCCTTCTTCACGGGCGCGGTGCCCGACTTGCGAGCCGGGGCCTTCTTCGTCGCGGCCTTCTTCGTGGTCCCAGTGCCCGACTGGCGGGTCGAGGCCTTCTTCGCCGCGGACTTCTTCGCCGCAGCAGTGCCCGCCTTGCGCGCTGCGGACGTCTTCGCCGCTGCGCCCGTCTTGCGAGCCGGAGCCTTCTTCGTCACGGCCTTCTTCGCAGCCGCAGACTTCTTCGTCGCCGCAGCTGCGCCGCCTTGCGAGCCGGAGCCTTCTTCGCCGCGGCCTTCACCGTCGCGGCGCCCACCAAGGAAGCCGGAGCCTTCTTCGTCGCGGCCTTCGCCGTCGCGGCGCCCGCCGAGGAAGCCGACGCCTTCTTCTCCGCGACCTTCGCCTTGGCCTTCCCCACCCGAGCCGCCTTGGCGGGAATCTCCACGTGGAGCTTCTCGGTGCGCCCCGTGAACAACACCTCCGCCACGGAGTCCATCAGCGGCTGCATGCCCTCGCCGGTGGCGCAGGACACGGGATACACACGGATGCCGCGCTCACGCAGCGCCTCCGTGAAGCCCTCCAGCCGGGCCTGTGCATCGGGCAGATCCAACTTGTTGGCCGCCACGACCTGCGGCTTGGACGCCAGCTCCGGGCTGTACTTGCCCAGCTCCGCGTTGAGCACGTTGAAGTCGTGCAGCGGCGAGCGGCCCTCGCCCTCCGCCCCCATGTCGATGAGGTGGATCAGCACCTTGCACCGCTCCACGTGGCGCAGGAACTGGTGCCCCAGGCCCACGCCCTCGCTGGCGCCCTCGATGATGCCGGGGATGTCCGCCATCACGAAGGACAGGCCGTCCTTGTACTGGACCATGCCCAGGTTGGGGACCAGCGTGGTGAAGGGATAGTCGGCGACCTTCGGCCGCGCCCGGCTCACCCGGGAGATGAACGTGCTCTTGCCCGCGTTCGGGAAGCCCAGCAGTCCCACGTCCGCCAGGAGCTTCAGCTCCAGCCGGAGCGTCAACTCCTCGCCCTTCGTCCCATCCTGGGCGAAGCGCGGCGTCTGCCGGGTGGAGGTGGCGAAGTTCATGTTGCCCAGGCCGCCGCGCCCGCCCTTCGCCGCCACCCAGCGCTGGCCGGTCTCGCTCAGGTCGACCAGCAGCTCCCCGGTGTTGGCGTCCTTCACCAGCGTGCCCACAGGCACCTTGAGCACCATGTCCTCGGCGGCGCGACCGTTACAGTCGCTACCCATGCCGTGCTCGCCATTCTTGGCGCGGTGGTGCTGCTGGTAGCGGTAGTCGAGCAGCGTGGTGAGCTGCGGGTCCGCCACGAAGACGACGGAGCCGCCGTTACCGCCGTCCCCGCCATTGGGGCCACCGCGCTCGATGTACTTCTCCCGCCGGAACGAGACGGCGCCGTTGCCGCCATCCCCCGCCTTCACGAAGATGCGGACCTCGTCGACGAACTTCATCTGGGACTCCTGGATAAACAAAGAGCGGGCCGCCCTCGCATCCCGCTGCCGGAAGGGCGCGTGGACTGGAGAAGCGACCCGCTCGTGGGTGCCGCACGGTTGCCGGCCTCAAGGGCCAGCCAGCCGTCAGGCGCTCGCCTGCTCAGCGGCGGCCGGGTAGACCGAAACCTTCTTCCGGTCGCGGCCCAGGCGCTCGTACTTCACCACGCCGTCCACCACCGAGTAGAGGGTGAAGTCGCGGCCGAGCTTCACGTTGGCGCCGGCGTGGATGACCGTGCCGACCTGGCGAACGAGGATGCTGCCCGCCGACACCGTCTCACCGCCGTACACCTTCACGCCACGATACTGCGGGTTGGAATCGCGACCGTTGCGCGAAGAACCCTGTCCTTTTTTATGAGCCATGACACCGTGCTCCTGAAGTTTGAGGTGAAACCGCCCGGACTAGCCGGCGATGGAGGTGACCTTCACCTCGGTGTACGGCTGACGGTGACCGCGGCGGCGGGTCCAGCCCTCCTTCTCCTTCCGGAAGTGGAGGACGCGGCGGTGCTTGTCCTGAGCCAGGACCTTGCCCACGACCTTCGCGCCGGCGACGGTCGGCTGGCCCACCTTCGGGCTCTCCGAACCACCGACCAGCAGAATCTCCGTGAAGGTCACTTCGGCCCCGACGTCGCCCGCGATCTTCTCGATCCGGACCACATCGCCCTCGGCGACGCGGTACTGCTTCCCGCCCGTGCGAATCACTGCGTACATCGTCAAACCCCTGTCATCTGTCGGGTTGGGTCAACCCGTGGAATCGACCGCGCATTTCGGACGGGTGGACCATCCAATCGCGCCAAAGGCGGCGGGATTTACGGGAGATACCCTGGGGAGTCAAGGTGGTTGAAGGATCAGACGGCCACTCCCCGGCCGTTTACTCGCCCCCTGGGTCAATGCTAACTCGGGTTCCGGGCTTTCGGCCGCCCTTCCGCGAGCCGGCCCGACAACCTCGTCCAAAGGGGGACTCCCATGAAGAAGCTTCTGATCGGCCTCTTGGCAACCAGCTCTCTTGTTCTTGGCACCGGCTGCGGCGGTGGCGATGACGACCTTTGCGAAGACCTGTACAACAGCAGCAACGAGGTCGACAAAAAGGGTCGCGCCTGCGGAGTTACTGGACTGTCGGACAACGAGATGGACGCCGCCATCCAGCAGTGCAAGAGCGGCCTCGACAAGTGTACCGATAGCGACAAGGAGAAGATCGAGCGCGCCATCAAGTGCCTGGACGGTGTCAACACCTGCTCCGAAGGCAACGAGATGCAGTACTTTGGCGAGCTGATCGGCTGTGCGGCGCAGCTCTCCGGGATCAGTCAGGACTGCCGGACCGCTGTTACCGTGGAAGATCCGGACGAAGAGCCGTAATTTCGAGTGGCCTTCCATCCCAAGAAACAGTCCTGGGCCCGGCTCCTTCTTCAAGGTGACCGGGCCCTCTCATGTCCGGTCGGCGCCGTCGCCCGCCCGCCCAGCACCCGGCGGAGCCTGCGGTAGCGCTGGAGCATGTCCACCTCCAGCGGCGCGAGCTTCAGCCCTCGCTCGTACTGATCCAGCGCCTGGGAGAGCTGGCCGTCGCGCTCCAACGCGCCGCCAGTCTGGAAGTGGATCCGCGCCGTGCCCATGGCCTGGGGCCTGCGCGCCAGGAACTCCCGCCGCAGGGACTCCAACTGCTCGGCCGTGAGCCCTGCCTCCAGGCACTTCGCCACCCCGCGGTGATTGCCGCGCCAGGCATCGTAGAGGGCCCGCTGCACCGTGGCGCCCAACGCCTCGGCCGCCTCGCGGACGCGGACGCGCAACGCATCCACCTGCGCGCGTTGGGGAGGCGTCAGCGAGTGCTGCTCCAGGGACTCCAGCGAGCGCCAGGCCTCGCGGGTCCGCAGGCGCACCGTGCCCATGTCCGAGTCAGGCTCCAGCGCCAGCACCGCATACGCGTCCCCCGCCGAGCGCTGACGCCGGTCTCCAGCAAGCGCGCCACGGCCGGGTCTTCCGTGGGCAGCACTTGCGGGACGACACGTACCGGCTCGCCCTGGAGGAGCGCATCCACGGCGGCCTTGAGCACGGCGGTCGCCTCCACGAACTGGACGCCGAAGCCGGTGGGCATCCCCCAGACGCGCGCTTGCGCGGGCGGAACGACCCGCACCACTTCACACATGACCGACAGGGGCCCGGACGCCAGCTCCAGCACCACGGGCAGCCGCGAGCACAACGGCGGCAGTACGCGCCCACCGTGAAGGAACAAGCCGCCCCGGGAGAGGCCACTGCCCCTGAGCCGCACAGGGCATTCCCCTGGCCGCAGCACGACCTGCACCGGCACTTCCACGAGGGAGGCCCGGGGCGCCATCGGCACAGCGGGGGCAAGACGCCGCTGGGACGTGCCCGCGAGCGACGAAGGCACCTGCCCCGCCCGCGCGTCCGCGCCAGGCCGCCCCCGCGACTGGCCTTCGGTGGGCATCTCTGGCGCGACGGGCGCCCGCTCGAGCACCGCGAGTCCTCCGGGACGCGTCTTCCGCGCCGACACGCGCACGTGCTCGGCGAGCGCCACCTGCAACGCGTTCCGGAACGCCGCGATGGAGGCGTATCGGTCCTCGGGCTTCTTGGCCAGGGCGCGCAGGATGACGTGCTCCAACGCGGCGGACACAGCCGGGTACACGGAGCTGGGGGGCGGCGGTGGCCGCAGCTGATGGGCCACCAGTTGCGCGGCCAGTCCCTCATCGTTGAAGGGAAGCCGGCCGGTGAGGAGCTGATAGGCGATGACGCCCAGCGCATACAGGTCCGCGCGGCCATCCACGCCGCGCCCCAGGGATTGCTCGGGGGCCATGTACTCGGGCGTCCCCACGATGATGCCCGCGTGCGTCTGGGGCATGTGCGCGTCCGCCAGCTTGGCGATGCCGAAGTCCAGCACCTTGACGAAGGGCGCGTTGCGCTTGCGCCGGACCAGGAAGATGTTGTCCGGCTTCAGGTCGCGGTGGACGATGCCTCGCGCATGCGCGGCCTGGAGCGCGTCGCACACCTGCGACAGCACCGAGACGACCGCGCCCGCGGCCAGCGGCGTCCCCACCCACGCGGACAACGGCGCCCCATCCAGGAACTCCATGATGAGGTAGGGGCGCGGCGGCGTGGCATCCATGTCGAAGATGCTCACGATGTTCTCGTGGCCGATGAGGTTCACCGCCCGCGCCTCCGCATGGAAGCGCTGGACCAGCTCCGGGTACATCGTCAGGTGGGCGTGCAGCACCTTCACCGCGACCCGGCTGCCAATGGAGACGTGCTCGCCCAGGTAGACGGCCCCCATGCCGCCCCGGCCCAGGCGCCGCACCAACCGGAAGCTGCCGCACCGGACGCCCACCAGAGGGTCCTGCGCCTCGACCACGGGGGCACACCTGGGACGCGCCGTCCCCCGGCCCGCACGTCCGCGCGCACCAGCGTCGGACACGAGGCATCCGCCCCATGCCGCCGGCCACACGCCCCACACCCACCACCGCTGCTCACCTCGGGCATCCGCCTCCCCCCAACCTGCCCGCCAACATGGACTCCGGGAGCACTGACTTCCACGGGGGATGAGGGCAGATGTCCGCTGGTGCCGCACCCTCGAAGCCATGGTCGCAGAACAGGGTCCGCTGGCGGACGCTGTGCGTGCCGACAATCCATCACGGTGGTTAAAGTGCGGCGCCATGTCGCCAACCCAGCGCCGCATCCCCGTCGTCAACCTGTCC
Source organism: Myxococcus sp. MxC21-1 (assembly GCF_032612255.1). NCBI lineage: Bacteria > Pseudomonadati > Myxococcota > Myxococcia > Myxococcales > Myxococcaceae > Myxococcus > Myxococcus sp. MxC21-1. The sequence goes on along the minus strand of NZ_CP123278.1, from coordinate 1,691,551 downwards.
CATTACCGCACGGGCACGCCCCAGGAGCGCGCCCGCTTCGTGCAGGTGTTCGGCGACGGCATCAAGGAGTTCGGCTTCGTCACGGTGGAAGGCCACGGCATCGACGACGGCCTCATCCGCCGCACGTACACGGACGTGGAGCGATTCTTCGCCCTGCCCGAGGCCACCAAGGCCCAGTACGCCCAGGCGGGGCACGGCGGCCAGCGCGGCTACATCGGCTACGGACAGGAGCACGCGAAGAACCGCCAGGTGGGAGACCTGAAGGAGTTCTGGCACGTGGGCCGCGAGCTGCCGCCTGACCACAAGTACCACGCACTCTACGGCCCCAACGTGTGGCCCTCCGAGGTGTCCACCTTCCGAGAGCACACGCTGTCGCTCTTCAACGCGCTGGATGGCGCGGCGAGCGTCATGCTCCAGGCGCTGGCCGAGTACTTCGGCGTGGCGCGCGACACCTTCAGCGGCATGGCCACGGACGGCAACTCCGTGCTGCGGCTCATCCACTACCCGCCGCTGAAGGAGCGCTTCATCCCCGGGGGCGTGCGCGCCGCCGAGCATGAGGACATCAACCTCATCACCCTGCTCTGCGAGGGCACGGCGTCCGGCCTGGAGTTGCTCACCCGCGACGGGGAATGGCTGCCGGTGGACACGCTGCGCGGACAGATTGTCGTCGACTCAGGCGACATGCTCAGCCGCGTGACGAACGAAATCATCCCCGCCACCACGCACCGGGTGGTGAACCCGCGCAGCAAGGAAGAGGACACGGTGCGCTACTCGATGCCCTTCTTCGTCCATCCCTACGCGGACTGCGTGCTCCAGGCGCTGCCCTGCACCCAGACGGCGGACACCCCGGCGCGCCATGCGCCCATCACCGCGGATGCCTTCCTCAAGCAGCGGCTGCGCGAGAATGGCTTGCTGAAGTAACGCACCGTGGACACGGCCACCGACCTCGTCGAACTGTTCGCCCTCCAGCCCCGCGTCTCGCTGGAGGACTACGCCTCTCCGGCCGCCTTCACCGCGCGACACCGTGCGCTGGCGGCGAAGGTGGATGCCCTGCGCGCCCGGGATGCGTCAGGCCACCCGCGCGCCCCAGCGCTCGTCGTGTGGCCGGAGTCGGTGGGGGCACCGCTGCTGTTCCTGGGCCACATGCACCGCGTGCGGCAAAGCACCTCACTCCAGGGTGCACTGAAACGCGTGCGCCTCTCCGAGGCCTGGGGGTGTGGAATGCCTGGAGCGACTTCCGGCCGCCGTCGCTGACGGAGTGCATCTACGCCGCGCGAGCGCCCTCGTGCACCGGACGCTGTGGAACACCTTCTCTGGCATCGCGCGGGATTTCGGCCTGTGGGTGGTGGCGGGCAGTGCGCTGCTGCCCGCCGGCCGCCGGGGGAGGGCTCGCCGGACTTCGAACCCTTCAGCGCGCGCACCTACAACACCAGCTACACCTTCTCGCCCGAAGGCAACTGCGTCGCGGCCGCGCGCAAGGCCAACCTGGTGCCCTCCTGGGAGGACGGGCTGCACCTGAGCCCTGGCCGCCCGGAGGACCGGCCGTGCTCCAGACGCCCTTCGGAAAGCTGGCGACCCTCATCGGCTATGACGGCTTCGCCCAGCCGCATACCCGCGACGAGCCCTGGTTCGCCCCCTGCGCGCAATACCTCGACGCCATGCGAGTGGACGTCCTCGCCCATCCCTCCATCCACGCCGGGCCGTGGGCACGCTCTGCCCAAGGCGAGCGCTGGCGACACGAAGGCCTGCCCGCGCAGCTCCGCACGCTCCGGAACGTGCGCTACGTGGTGAGCGCGCAGCAGGTGGGCAGTCTGCTCGGCGGCACCTTTGAAGCCGCCTCACACATCCTGGAGCGCACGGCCTCCGGCGACGTGCGCGTGCTCGCCCAGGCCCAGACGACGCAGGAGGAGGACGTGGTGCACGCCACCGTCCCCACCGCGGCACACGGCACGCCTTAGTCGCCGAGCTTCTTCTTCAGCAGCTCGTTGACCAGGGCGGGGTTGCCCTTGCCCTTCATGGCCCGCATCACCTGACCCACGAAGAAACCGAACACCTGCTTCTTGCCGGCGCGGTACTTCTCAATCTCCCCCGCGTTCTTCGCGAGGATGTCGTCCACCACCGCTTCGATGGCGCCGGTGTCGCTCACCTGGGCCAGGCCCTTCTCCGCGATGATGTCCGCGGGCGCCTTGCCCGTGCGGAACATCTCCCCGAGCACATCCTTGCCCGCGTTGGCGGACACCATGCCCTGGTCGACAGCGCCCAGCAGCTCCCCCAGCTGTGCTGGCGTGAAGCGCAGCGCGGACAGCGGCGTGCCCTCTTCCTTCAGCAGGCGCATCAGCTCTCCGAGGAACCAGTTGGAGAGCTTCTTGTAGTCCTTGTAGTGCCCGGCGCAGGCCTCGAAGTAGTCGGCCAGCGGGCGCTCGGCGGTGAGGATGCGGGCGTCATACGCGGGCAGTCCGTACTGGCTGGTGAAGCGCTGGAGCTTCGCGCGCGGCAGCTCCGGCAGCGCCTTCGCCGCGGCGTCGATGGCCTCCGCGCTCACGTGCAGCGGCGGCAGGTCCGGCTCCGGGAAGTACCGGTAGTCGTGCGCCTCTTCCTTGCTGCGCATGGAGCGGGTGACGCCCTTGTTCACGTCCCACAGGCGCGTCTCCTGCACCACCTTGCCACCCGACTCGATGACGTCCACCTGCCGGGCAATCTCGTACTCGATGGCCTGCTTGAGGAAGCGGAACGAGTTGAGGTTCTTCAGCTCGCAGCGCTGGCCAAACGTGGTGGAGCCCTTCGGCATCACCGACACGTTGGCATCGCAGCGGAAGCTCCCCTCCTCCAGGTTGCCGTCGTTGACGCCCAGGTAGACGAGCACGTCCCGCATCGCCTTGAGGTACTCCACCGCCTCGTCCGCGTCGCGCAGGTCCGGCTGGCTGACGATTTCGAGCAGCGGCACCCCCGCGCGGTTGAGGTCCACCAGGCTCTGGCCCCCACCGGCGTCATGCACGCTCTTGCCCGCGTCCTCTTCCATGTGGATGCGGAGGATGCGGATGGCCTTCTCGCCCTGCGGCGTGTCGATGACGAGCCGCCCGTGCTCGCAGATGGGCTGGTCGAACTGCGTAATCTGGTAGCCCTTGGGCAGGTCCGGATAGAAGTAGTTCTTCCGGCTCCACACGCTCGTCGGGCGGATGGTGCACTCCAGCGCCAGGCCCGTGCGCACGGCGAACTCCGCCACGCGCTGGTTGAGCACCGGCAGCACACCGGGCATGCCCAGGCACACCGGGCAGGTGTTGCGGTTGGGCTCGGCGCCGAACGCGGTGGAGCAGCCACAGAAAATCTTGGACTGCGTGAGGAGCTGCGCGTGGACCTCGAGGCCGATGACGGGCTGGAAATCGCTCACGGGCATGGCGGTGTCACCAGGGCGGACGCTCGAGGGCCCTACAGGGGCGCGGAGCGGCGGAAGAAGTCGTGCTCGCGCTCGTAGGCGCGGGCAATGCGCAGCAGGCCAGCCTCGTCGAAGGGCCGTCCCAGAATCTGCAGGCCCACGGGCAAGCCCGCCTTCGTGAAGCCGCAGGGCACCGACAGGCCGGGCAGGCCCGCCAGGTTGCAAGGCAGCGTGTAGATGTCCATGAGGTACATGGACAGCGGGTCCTCCACCTTCTCACCCAGCTTGAAGGCCGGCACCGGCGAGGTGGGCGACAGCAGCGCGTCCACCTGCTGGAAGGCCCGCGTGAAGTCCTCGCGGATGAGCGTGCGAACCTTCTGCGCGCGCAGGTAGTGGGCGTCGTAGTAGCCGGAGGACAGCGCGAAGGTCCCCAGCATGATGCGGCGCTTCACCTCCGCGCCGAAGCCCTGCTCCCGCGTCAGCGCGTACACGTCCCGCAGGCTGCGCGCGTCCTTCGCCCGCAGGCCGAAGCGCACGCCATCGTAGCGAGCCAGGTTGCTGGACGCCTCCGCGGGCGCGATGAGGTAGTACGTCGCCAGCGCATACTTCGTGTGGGGCAGCGACACGTCCACCAACGTCGCGCCCAGACGCTCGTACTCGCGCAGGGCCTCGCGCACCGCGGCCTCCACCTCCGGGTCCATGCCCTCGGTGAAGTACTCGCGCGGAACGCCCAGCTTCAGGCCCCGCACGCCGGCCTCCAGGTCCGCCGAATAATCCGGCACGGGCGCGTCCGCGGACGTGGCGTCCTGCGCGTCCGGCCGCGCAATCACCTGGAGCAGCGCCGCCGCGTCCGCCACCGTGCGCGTCATGGGGCCCGGCTGGTCCAGCGACGAAGCGAAGGCGATGACGCCAAAGCGCGACACCCGGCCGTAGGTGGGCTTCAGCCCCACGGTGTTGGTGAGCGCCGCGGGCTGGCGGATGGAGCCGCCCGTGTCCGTTCCCAGCGCGCCGAACACCTCGCGCGCGGCCACCGCCGCCGCCGAGCCACCAGACGAGCCGCCCGGCGTGCGCGACACGTCCCACGGGTTGTGGCTGGGAAAGAAGGCGCTGGATTCATTGGAGGAGCCCATCGCGAACTCATCCATGTTCAGCTTGCCCACCAGCGGCAGGCCCGCCTCCTTCAGCAGGCGCACCACCGTGGCGTCATAGGGCGGAACGAAGCCCTCCAGGATGCGCGAGCCAGCGGTGGTCTCCACGCCCTCGGTGAGGAAGATGTCCTTGAGCCCCAACGGCACGCCGTCCAGGGCGCTGGCGGGACTGCCCGACTTGCGGCGCGCGTCACTCGCGCGAGCGGCGGCCAGGGCACCGGCTTCATCCACGCGCAAGAAGGCGCGCACCTTCGGGTCCACCTGCTGGATGCGCGCCAGGCTCGCGCGGGTGGCCTCCTCGGAGGAGGCCTCTCCCGCGGCCAGCTTCTCGGCCAGCTCCAGCATCGTGAGGTCCGTGAGCTGCATGGCGTGGAACCTCCGGGACTACTCGATGATTTTCGGCACGGCGAAGGACGTGTCCGACTTCGCCGGCGCGTTGGCCAGGGACTTCTCTGGCGGCAGGGACGGCCGCGTCACGTCCTCACGCAACCGTGAGGACGTGAGCGTGGCGTGGGAAGTGGGCTCCACGGCCTCCACGTCGAGCGACTGGAGCTGCTCCACCGCGTCCAGCACCGCGGACAGCTGGGTGGTGAAGCGCTGCTCCTCTTCCGGAGTCAGCGACAGCCGCGCCAGTGTGGCCACATGGCGCACCTGCTCGAGCGTGAGCGCCACGGCGGCCTACTTCTTCTTGAAGAGGTTGAGGATGGCCCCCATCACCTTGCCACTGCCCTCGTGGCCGTGCTGGGCGACCAGCTGGTCCAGCTCCCCGGCGTCCAGGAAGATGCCGTGGCAGTTGAAGCAGGTCTCGATTTCGACATTCCCCTGCTTCAGCGTCTGGAGGTCCATGCCGCACTTGGGGCACTTCATCCAGTGGAGCTTCTTGAGCTCCTCGCGCTGCTGCGCCGCGCTCGCCGCGGCCTGCTCCAGGGCCAGCTTGCGCTTCTTCTCAATCTCCTCCCGGGCGAAGTACTCCTCCTCGGTGGATGACGGCTTGTCGGTACGGGCGTCGGCCATGTGATGTTCCTCCACGAAGTCCCGCCGCCGCGCGGCATGCGCGCCCGGGCGGCGATGTTGGGCGGCACCATACCCCCTCTGGGGAGGGGTGCAGCCGAAATGTAGGTTCCCCGTCCTGAGCTGGAAAATTGACCGGTCCCCCGCCCTCCCTACACTCGCTGCGGGCATTGCTACAGCCCGCTACGCGGCTGAGACGCGCAGAGGGAAGACGGACATGACGGCGAAGAAGGGTCGGGCGGAGAAGGCGGTCTTGTCCCGGCAGGAAATCGCGACGCGCCGCAGGGCGCTGGCGGACAAGCGGATGAAGGCCGGCAAGGGCGGAGACGTCACCACCCGAGCCATCACCGGCGTGTTCCTGCTGGCGGCGTCGTTGATTGCCCTGCTGGCGGTGGCCACTTTCGACGCGAAGGACCGGGTGGGCCCGGGCTTCAACAACGCGGTGGGCCCCATGGGGCACCTCATCGCGGAGTCGCTGCGCGGCATGCTCGGCGTGTGCGCCTACCTCATCCCCGTGGGCGGCATCTACACGGCCATGGTGCTCTTCGTGGGCAGCCGGGACCGGAAGCGGGGACCGCAAATCATCAGCCTGGCGCTGCTGACGGTCAGCGTGTCCGTGCTGGCGCAGCTGATGTTCGCCGGTGACAAGGGCTGGGCACACCCACCGGGTGGCGCGCTGGGCGCCAGCCTGGGCGGCATCATGTCCGGCCTGTTCTCCACGGTGGGCACCGTCATCCTGGTGACGGCCATCAGCGCGGCCGCCCTCATCGTGGGCACCCAGTACACCTTCCTCAAGCTGTGCTCGCTGGCCTGGGCCGGGCTGTGCGTGGTGGGTCGCCGCGTCCAGGAATCCGCCAGCGTGTTCTGGGAGGCGCAGAAGGTGGCCTACCAGGAGCGCCAGGAGCGCGCCGCCCAGGAGAAGCTGGAGGAGGCCGCCTTCCTCGCGCAGCTCGAGGCTGACGAGGAAGAGCTCGCCGAAGCCGAGCGCCTGGCCGAAGAGGCCGAGGCCGCCGAGGCCGAGGCCATGGCGGAGGAGGCCTTCCGGCTGTCGAAGCAGCAGGAGAAGGAGCAGGCCGCCGCCGCGAAGCTGGCGCTCAAGGAGTCCCGCGAGCGCGAGAAGGCGGAGAAGCTGGAGAAGAAGCTGCTCCCGCCGACCCGCGAGGCTGACTCGCTGCCCCCTGCCCCCGCGCCCGTGCTGGCCCTTCCGGAGAAAGCGCCAGCGAAGGCGGAGAAGCGCCCGGCCCTCGGTGCCGACCCGGCCTGGGCCGCGTCCTTCCTGCCGCCCTCGCCCAACCTCATCATTCCCGCCGACGGCGCCGACGCCTCCGAAACGCCGCGCGCCCGCCGCAAGCCGAACATCGTCACTGGCCCGGCGCCGGTCCCCATGCCCGACATGGAGGCCGAGCCTGTCGCGCCCGTCGCCGCCGCCCCCATCGCGCCGGTGCCCCCGCCCCCGCCGCCCCGGCCGACATCGTCCCCGCGCCGCAGGCCGCGCTGGCGCGCATGCCGCTCATCGTGGAGCCCAAGGCCCCGCCCAAGCCCACCGTCAAGAAGAGCCAGGATCAGTTCGAGTTCGTCGGCGACCGCAAGAGCTTCTCGCTGCCGCCGCTCGACGTGCTCGAGTGCGACAAGACGGAGCGCTCCGCGCTGGACAAGGACGTGTACCTGTCCACGGCGGAGAAGCTGCGCGCGAAGCTGGCGGACTTCGGCATCGTCGGCGAGGTGGTGGAGATTCGCCCCGGCCCCGTCGTCACCATGTACGAGTTCCTCCCGGGACCCGGCATCAAGGTGAGCAAGATTGCCGCGCTCGCGGACGACCTCGCCATGGCCATGGAGGCCATGCGCGTGCGCATCGTCGCCCCCATCCCCGGCAAGGGCGTGGTGGGCATCGAGGTTCCGAACAGGGACCGCGAGACCGTCTACCTCAAGGAGATTGCCGAGCAGGACGCCTTCAACAAGGGCGCCAGCAAGCTGACCATGTGCGTGGGCAAGGACATCGAGGGCATGCCGTACGTCCTCGACCTGGCCAAGGCGCCCCACCTGCTCATCGCCGGCACCACCGGCTCCGGTAAGTCGGTGGCGGTGAACTCCATGATCATGAGCATCCTCCTCAAGGCCACGCCCGAGGAGGTCCGCTTCATCATGGTGGACCCGAAGATGCTGGAGCTCTCCGTCTACGAGGGCATCCCCCACCTGCTGCTGCCGGTGGTAACGGACCCGAAGAAGGCGGCGCTCGCGCTGCGCTGGGCCGTGGAGGAGATGGAGCGCCGCTACCAGATGCTGTCCGAGGCGGGCGTGCGCAACATCGCCGGCTTCAACAAGCTGGTGGAGAGCACCGCGGTGGAGGTGAAGACGACCACCGAGTCCGCGCCGAAGAAGAAGGCGAAGCCGAAGAACGTGCTCGTGCTCGATGGCGAGAGCCCCAAGTCCTCCATGCCCGCAGGCGGCGAGAGCCTGGGCGTCGCCGCCCCCCGGGACGACGAGGACGACCTGCTCGACGCGCAGGCGTCCGAGGCAGCCGAGGCTCCGGAGCTGGAGGCCGAGTCCGAGGACACCGAGGAGCTGGAGGCCAGCGAGTCCACCGAGCCGGAGAAGAAGCAGCTCAAGAAGCTGCCCTACATCGTGGTCATCATCGACGAGCTCGCCGACCTGATGATGGTGGCCAGCCGCGAGGTAGAGACCTACGTCGCTCGCCTGGCGCAGATGGCCCGCGCGGCCGGCATCCACCTGATGGTCGCCACGCAGCGCCCGTCCACGGACGTCGTCACCGGCGTCATCAAGGCCAACTTCCCCACGCGCGTCAGCTTCATGCTGCGCTCGAAGCCGGACTCGATGACGATTCTGGGCACGGTGGGTGCGGAGGCCCTGCTGGGCATGGGCGACATGCTCATCATGCCGCCCACCAGCGCGCACCTGCAGCGCGTGCACGGCGCCTTCGTGTCGGAGAACGAAATCAAGAAGGCGGTGGACCACCTCAAGGCCCAGGGCAAGCCCGTCTACGACGACTCCATCCTCAAGCCGCGCGACGAGGACGTGGAAGGTGGCGGCGAGGAGGACGAGCTGTCCGACGAGCTGTACGACCAGGCGCTCGCGACGGTCAGCGAGATGCGGGCCGTCTCCATCTCCATGCTCCAGCGCAAGATGCGCATCGGCTACAACCGCGCGGCCCGCATGATTGAGCGGATGGAGCGCGACGGCGTGGTGGGCGCGGCGGATGGTGCCAAGCCCCGCGAGGTGCTCATCCGGGGCCTGGGCGACATGCCCGGCGCCGGGGCCATGTAAGGCCCACGTGGCCGCCGTCTCCCGGATGGGATGGGAGGCGGTGGCCCTGGCGGTTCCACTTCACGGGGGCGTCCTGGCTCGGCCCGGACGCCCTCGCTGTTTTCCACCCGAGGCGTGCCCATGATTGTCGCCATCTCCCGCTTCCGGCCGGCCCCCGAGGAAGCGGACCGCCTGGTCGCCCGCTTCCAGGCGCGCACGCGGGCGGTGGACGGATACCCGGGCTTCCTGGGGCTGGAGGTGCTGCGCTCCTTCGAACGGCCGCCGGAGCTGATGCTGGTGACGCGCTGGCGGGACAAGGCCTCCATGCGGGCCTACTTTCAGTCCGAGGACTTCCAGCGGGCACGGGAGGCGAGCGCCCAGCAGGAGGACGCCACCTTCGCCCTCTACGAGGTGGTGGGCACATGAAACGCGATGCCGGTTCCCAAGCGGCCCGGTGTCGTCTATGGGCGGACTCCCATGGCTGAACGCATTGCCCTTTTCGCCACCGCCGCTCGCGGCACCGAGGACCTCCTGGCCGACGAGCTGAAGGAGCTCGGCGCCCGCCGCATCCGCCAGGACCGCGGCGGTGTCCGCTTCATGGCCACGTTGGACGAGGCGCTCATGGTGGCGCTCTGGTCCCGCATCGCCATGCGCGTGCTCTACCCGCTGGGCGCCTTCGAGGCCCGGGGCGCGGAAGGCCTGTACGAAGCCGCCGCCAGCATCCCCTGGGAGGAGCACCTCACCCCCGAACACACCTTCGCGGTGGATGCCACGCTGAAGGACAGCGAGCACAGCCACTCCGGCTTCGTGGCCCTCAAGGTGAAAGACGCCATCGTCGACCGGATGCGCGACACGAAGGGCGCCCGGCCGGACGTGAATACGAGGGACCCGGACATCCGCGTGGTGGCGCACCTCGCCCGTGAAACGCTGTCCCTGTCCCTGGATTTGTGCGGCGAGCCCCTGCACCGCCGGGGCTACCGCGTGCGCCCCACGCCCGCTCCGCTGAAGGAGACGCTGGCCGCGGCGGTGCTGCGCGCGGCGAACTACACGGGGACGGAGGGACTGGTGGACCCGATGTGCGGCTCCGGCACCTTGCTCATCGAGGCAGGCCTCATCGCCCGCCGGCGCGCGCCCGGGCTCAACCGGGACTTCGCGGTGGAGCGCTGGCCGGAGCTGGGCGCCCGGGCCCGCGAGCTGCTCGCGGACATGCGCGCGGATGCCCGCCGCAACGAGCGGAAGGTGGAAGTACCGCTGCTCGGCTTCGACAAGGACCCGGAGGCGCTGGAGGCCGCCAGCCGCAACGTGCGCGCCGCACGCCTGACGGAGGAAATCCAGCTGGCCGAAGGCGACGCGACCCGGCTGCCGCCGCTGCCGGAGACAGGCGGATTGCTCGTCACCAACCCACCCTACGGCGACCGGCTCGGCACGGGCGGCCAGAAGGGCATGAAGAGCTTCTACTTCAAGCTGGGCGAGTCGCTGCGCGTGCCGGGCTGGCGCGTGTGGGTCATCTGCGGCAACCCCGGCTTCGAGAGCGCCTTCCATGCGCGCCCCTCCGCGAAGCGGGACCTCTGGAACGGCCCCATCGCCTGCTCGCTGCTCGGCTACCGTCCTCCAGACGGTGGCAGCGCTCGGGGTGACACCGGGGACGGCTCAGAAGCGCCGCTCGGTGCGCCGCGCCAGCCGGCGGATGTTGCCCCGGTGCGTCCACAGCATGAGGGCGAAGAGGAGGGCTGAGAGTCCCGCGTATTCCACGGCCCGCGCGGTGAGCGCCGACGTGCCCACCGCCGTGGCCCCCGCCGCCAGCGAGCCCAGCGAGCTCACGCGCGACACGGCGAAGACGGCGACGTACACCAGCGCGGCCGCCAGCGCGGCCTGGGGCACCAGCACCAGCAGCACGCCCAGCGCCGTGGCCACGCCCTTGCCGCCCTGGAGCTTGAGCCACACCGGGTAGATGTGGCCCAGCACCGCGGCCAACCCCACCGCCACGTGCACGGTGGGCGCATCTGGCAGCAGGCGCACCGCCAGGACCACGGGCAACGCCCCCTTGATGGCATCCAGCAGCAACACCACCGCGCCCAGCTTCTTGCCCGCCACGCGCGTGACGTTGGTGGCGCCGATGTTCCCGCTACCGCCCTTGCGCACGTCCACCCCGCGCAGCCACCGCGTCAGCAACACACCGAAGGGAATGGAGCCGGCGAGGTAGCCCAGCAGGACGAGCGCGGAAGTCACGACGCAGAGGCTACAGCAGCAGGTGGGGGAAGCGCGTCTTCACCACCACGTAGGCGTAGTTGACCAGGATGATGATGGGCGTCAGGACGCCCAGGACGCTCCACTCGCGGGGGGAGAGCTCCACCTGGGGAATGGGCATCGCGAACACCAGGTGCAGCACCATGACCACCGCCGCCAGCGCGAACACGATGGCCGCCACCGTTCCCAGGGGGTTGGCCTCCCAGGCGCCGGCGAAGTTGAGGTGCGATACCCGGTCGGCCACGCGCGTCAGGCCGCAGCCGAGGCAGGGCCACCCGGTCTGCTCCCTGAGCACACAGCCCCAGAAGGGGATGATGCGGGCCACCGGGATGTAGCGCGCCACGAGCAGCCCCACCACGCCAGCGAGCCCCATGGCGTCCACGGTGCTGAAACGGCGGTTGCGGGGAGGGATGACGACCTTCAAGCGCACCTCCTCAGCGTGTGCGGGTGGATGGACTTTAGTACGGGGGTCGCCTTGCCGGAGCAAAGACTTTTGGCTAAGCGGACGGGGTATGAACACGCTCCGCACGTCCCTGATGCTGCTGGTCGCCGTTCCCCTGGTTGCCGTCGCGGGTGACAAGTCGTCCGCCAAGGCGGGCAAGGCCGCCGAGGCCGACTGCCACCACCCGCCCGCCCCGCAGGCGCAGACCGCGCCCAAGGCCGAAGGCGCGTCCGATGGCTGGAAGCTCACCCGCGGCGAGCCTCTCAAGGGCGCCAAGGCGGTGAAGCTCGCGGACGTGCTGGCCAGGCCGCAGGCTCACGACGGCAAGACGGTGCTGCTCGAGGGGCAGGTGCGCAAGGCGTGTGAGCGCAAGGGCTGCTGGATGGAGCTGGCGGCGAACGGCCAGGACAAGGGCCCGGGCGTGCGCGTGACGTTCAAGGACTACGGCTTCTTCGTCCCCCTGGACTCTGCGGGCGCGCAGGCGCGCGTGGAAGGCGTGCTGAAGGTGGCCGAGCTGACCGACAGCCGCGCCCAGCACTACGAGTCCGAGGGCGCCATCGTCCCCCGCGGCGCCGATGGCAAGCCGCGTGAGGTGCAGTTGGTGGCCACGGGCGTCGAACTTCGCCGCTGAGACGACATGGCACGAAGCTTCAGCATGCGCGGCGTGCAGAGCGCGGCGGACCGCGCCGTGCAGCACGCCCGCGCATGGATGTTGGAGACGGAGCCGGGCTCGCGCGTGCATGACGTGCAGTTGGACCCGCGCTTCCAGCACCGGGGTGTGGACCTGCTCTGGGAGCTCCCCTCGGGAGAGGTGCGCGGCATCGAGGTGAAGGGCGACCGCAACGCCACCCGCCGGCGCTACTTCTTCGAGCTGGTGTCCAACCTGGAGAAGGACACCCCAGGCTGCTTCCTCTACAGCGGCGCGGACCTGCTGGTGTACGTCTTCCTCTCGCAGGGAGAGCTGCACGTCGTGCCCATGAAGGCGGCGCGCGAGTGGTTCCTTCCCCGGGCGAAAGAGTACCCACTCAAGCACGCCTTCACCCAGACGGGCGCCATCCGCTACACCACCGTGGGCGCCGTGGTTTCCGTGCGGGACGTGGCGGAAGGTGTCCCCGGCGTGCTTCGCGTTCCGCTGAAGCGCCGGGGTGGCGCGAAGGACGTGGCGGAAGAGGTGCCGCCCACCTCCGAATCTCCTCAGGGACAGGAGTCGAACGGTTAGGACGAAGGGGCGGAAAGTGCGGCTCCCAGGCCCCCTCTTTCCTGGGCGCGGAGCCGCGGACAGGCCCCACTCGTCCCACGGGCTGTGACAGGAGGCCACGCAGGCCCCCTGTCACGCGCGTGCCTCAGCGACCGTGACGGTGACGGCGGTGGCCGGGGTGAATCTTGTCGTGGGCTGCCTCCAGGCGCTCGGAGATGCCCATCAACTCCAGCAGCGACTCGCGGTCGTTCTGCGCCTTGTAGACGTGCTCCAGGCGGGGGACGAGGTCCAGCGCGAGGTGCAGGTCACCGCCATTCTCCGCCGCCGCGAGCAGCGTGCGGGCCGCCGCCGCCGCCTGACCGTGCGCCTTGATGTGGATGAGGCCGTCCACCGCCAGCAGGCGCGCGATGGGCGAGCGCTCGGTGTCCTCGGTGAGCTTCACCATGTCCTCGGTGGCAGGCCCCAGCTCGCCCTTCGCCGCGCGGACGATGGCGCGCGAGATTCCACGGCGGTCCGGCAGGAGGAACTCCTCCAGGTCCGCGAAGGACTCCGCGTGGCCCACGTGGCCCGATGACGCCAGCGCCTCCGCGAGGCTGTCGAAGATTTCGGCCTGCTTCTCCGTGAAGGGCGCCAGCGCCTCGCGCATGAAGCGCTCCTGCGGCGCCCCCTTCTCGTCGAGCGGCATCTTCGCGCGCACCGCGTTCATCTTCTCGAAGGCGGCGTCCACCGCCGCGTCCTGCCGCCCACCCAACAGGAACGACAGCTGCTGCATCAGGTTCGCCAGCGTGTCGGCCATCTCCATGGGCGCCACGCGGTCCGGCAGCCAGCGGCTCCACAGCTCCACCGCCGCCGCCACCGCGAAGTCCTTGAAGGGGCCGGTGCCCTTCCACTGCGGCCGCCACTGCTGGGCAATGCCCAGCGGGAAGGCCGTCTCCGCCAGCTTGCGGAAGTCGTCCTCGCCCACGGCAATGCCGTAATGGCCGAGCGTCCCGAGCAGGGCCTCCGTCGAGTACTCCTTCAGGCCCTTCTGCTGCCACGACTTGTCCACTCGCTGCGTGCTCACCTGGATCTCCGCTGCCCTGGACGCCGGCCATCGGCGCGCCAAGCGGCCTTCTAGCGGAAGCCGGGGCGGACGTGCACCACCACGTGCAATCCCACGTCAGGCGGCGGACGCCGGGGCGCGGTCCTCGGCACGGTGGGCCACAGGACGGGGTTGCGCCGACCGTCCTCCACCCGCCGGGCGGTACGGCTCGCAGTCCCGGGCATCGAAGGCCCGCTTCCAGGCCGCGAAGTTCCCTCCGGCCTTCCAGGCATCCATGGCCGCCAGCCCCGCCTCCGGACCGCACTGGGCCAGCATGTACTCCACCCAGGCCCAGCGCGCGGACGTCGGGCGCACCTCGGCGCGCCCCCGGAGCCCCTTGCGCAGTCGCTCCAGCCGCCCCTCCACCTCGCGAATGCCCGTGAAGGGAGCCCCATCCATGGGCGTGTTCCGCTTGGCCACGAAGGGCGCCACGCCCAGCGCCACCGGGAGGATGCGGGACAGCTCGCTGGTGAAGCGGATGAGCTCGTCGATGTCCGCGTCCCCTTCGGTCGGCAGACCCACGACGTTGTACACCTTGAGCTGCTTCATCCCCGCCGTGCGGGCGAACGTCGCGGCCCGGACAATCTGTTCCTCTGAGTGCTTCCGGTCCACCATGTCCCGCAGGCGCTGTGACGGACCGTCCGCCGCCACCGTGAGGTTGGTGGCCCCACCCCGCCGGAGCTGATCCACCAGTTCCTGGGTCAGCCGGTCCGCGCGCAGGGAGGACACCCCCACCTCACGGCCGGACTCCACAATCGTCCGGAGCAACTCGACGATGCGCGGATGGTCCGTCACCGCCGCGCCCACCAACCCCACCCGGCGGGCATGCTCCGGAATCAGGGACAAGATGCGCTCCGGCGGCACCGTGCGCATGCCCCCATTCGTGGTGCGCCGCATGACGCAGTAATGGCAGCCCCGGGAGCAGCCCCGCTCCGGCTCGATGAGGAACATCGAGCGTAGCTCGGTGTGCGGTGTCACGATTTGCGACCGGGCAGGCAGCCGTGAATCCGTGGCCTTGGCCACGTGATATCGCGCTCCGCCCCGCCCGGGCACGCGGAAGCCCGGGATGCGCGCCAGGTGCGCCAGGAGGGCCTCGCGCTCCATGGTCGCCGCGGCCTCCACCAGCAGGTGGATCAAATCCTCCGCCTCCCCCTGGACGAGCACGTCCACGAAGGGCTCCAGCGGATCCGGGTTGGAGAACGTCAACGGCCCGCCACCCACCACGAGCGGATAGCGGCCATCCTGGCGCTCCTCCGCCAGGAGCGGGATGCCCGTCAGCTCCAACATGGAGAAGAGCCCCGTCAGCTCCAGCTCATACGCCACGGAGAAGGCCAGCATGTCGAAGTCAGCGACAGGGGCCTGGGACTCCCAGGTGAAGAGCGGCGTCCGGGTGCGCTTGAAGGCGTCCACGTCATCCGGAAGGAAGACGCGCTCGGCCGTCGCGCCAGGATGCTCGTGGATTTCACGATAGATGGCCTGGTAGCCGAGCGAGCTCATGCCCACGTGGTAGGGGCTGGGGTAGCAGAGGGCCACCCGATAGGGCGCCGCCTTGTGCAGCGTGCCCTGTTCGTCCGCCAGCAAGCTGCGAACGCGCTCGATGAGTGAGTAACGGCCCTCCATGTGCCTCCAGTGCAGGTCCAGCCTTTTAAACACCGCGGCCCCGGTCAGCCACTCCCATGTGGGGAGAGACCGCCGGGGCCGAGGTGCGCCACCCAGGTGGGGTGGCGCGGTTCAGCAGACGACTTGTTCGACTACTTGAACGACGGGACCTGGTTCGTCGGGACGCAGCAACCCTCAAGGTCAGGCTGTGCGAAGATGCCGCAGTAGACGCCCATCACGCACGTCGCGTTGAAGTCCGGGTTCAGACCAGAGCCAGGACCGCAGTTCGTCTCAGCGGTGCCAACCTCAGGGTCACAACCGACGGCCGGCCAGAGGGCGTTCATCACGTACTTCGAGGTGCAGCCGTTGTTCGTGTAGGTCAGCTCGCCCGTCATCTGGGTGCCCGGAGCCGAAGGCGCCGAGTACACGCGGACATTGGAGTACTGGTACACGATCTGGTTCGCCGGGGAGGCCACGTTGACGCGAGCCGCCGGGAAGCTCGGCGCGTTGCAGAAGTCCTCGCCGTCGCGATCGGTCGCCAGGTCGCCCAGCGCGGTCTGCTCGCTCTGGTCGGTGGTCTCGTCCGCGGTGCCACGGCTCGCCAGGCCCTGAGGGCGGAGGGCGAGCTTCGCGGTACCGTCATCGAGATTGATGTACCGGTACACACCCACCATCTCCGCGGGCGGAGCGACGGTGTCGCACGCATTGCCAGCGGCATCCCGAGGGGCCTCCACCTGCTCGTACTTCACGGCCCAGTGGGGAGACTCCTGCACGAAGCAGCCGACTTCAGGCTGATCGAAGCTGCAACCCGTCAGCAGGCTTCCCGTGCCCAGGAGAACCAACGCAGTTTTCACGATGTTCTTGGTCATGTGACTGATGTTCCGATTCCGTGATTGGGCCTGGGATTAGAACGTGTACCGGATGCCGAAGCGGACCTGACGGGGCGCCTGGTACGAGGTCGGGTTCTTGAAGTTCTTGTTCACGTCGCCGTCGACAGTGCCGAAGGGCTCGTCACGCTGCGCCTCATCCTGGAACTCCACGCGGCCCGGGAGGTTCTCCAGGTCCGCAGGCGTGCCACCCGGGATGGGCTTGATGTCGCGCAGGGTGTACGTCTGGTCGACCGTGTTCACGCCCTGGAAGTTGAAGAGGTTGAACACGTCCAGGGTGAACGACACCACGCTGTCCTTGCTGACGCGGTAGTTCACGCCAATGTTGGAGTCGATGGTGTTGATCCACGGCGTACGGCCGCCAGCGCCACGGGGGAGGACGAAGGACTCGTCCTGGAGGTAGGCCCAGTGGCTGCCCCAGTAGTTGATCGGCGTACCCGAGTTACCGCGATAGGAGACACCCACGCTCGCCGACAGGGCGTTCGAGATGTTGAACTCCTTCGCACCGAAGACCTTGATCTGGTGCGTGCGGTCGAACGGCAGCAGACCCGTGCGGTTCTCCAGGAGCTCGATGAGGTCGAAGTCCGAGAGGATGTTCGGGTCGAGCTGGCCCGTCTCAGGACGGAACAGACCGGGGTAGTTACCGTACAGGCGCGACCAGGTGTAGTTGGCCTGGGCGAGCCAGCCGTCGGCGAACGTACGGTTCAGGTAGACGGTGACGTTGTCGTAGTTACGAACCGGCGTCGGGAACTCACCAGCGAAGCCGCTGCCAGGGTTACCGAGGAAGTACGTGTTGCCGTCGTCGCGGCTCATGTCCTCGATGACCGAGTTCATGTCCTTGTGCGTGTAGCTCGCACCCAGGCGGGTGTTCGCCAGCACTTCGTACTCGGCGCCGACCACGATTTCGTCGGACGACTGGGCCTTGAGGTCCGGGTCGACCGGCGTGCCGGCTGCCGTGCCGCCCGTGTAGAAGCGGTTCACGTTGCGGCTGCTCTCCGGGATCGCGAGCAGATTGCCGTCACCGGCGCAGGTGGCCTGCTGGCTCTCGAAGCTGGACGGGTCGCAAGAGGTCGCCGTGCCCTGGCCGGGCTCCGCGAGCGAGCGACGCGCGCTGATGCGGTTCTCACCCGGGAACGCGCGGTCCATCAGGTTGAGCGGGACCTGCTCGTAGTAGCGAGCGAAGTTCACGAACACCTTCGCGCGGCCGTTGGCGAACGGGTCGACGATGGCACCGATACGCGGCGACCACTGATTGCCGAGCAGCAGCGAGAGGTCGCCGTTGCCGCCGTAGAGCGCCTGCACGTCGTACCGGACGCCCAGGTTCAGGGTCACGCGGTTCGCGATGGACCAGGAGTCCTGGAGGAAGCCACCCACCGTGGTGCTGGTCGTCTTGGCGACCTGGGTGAGCTGCGTGACCGCGGAATCCGGTCCCGTCTGGTAGCCGTAGCGACGGGCGTCGCTCAGCGCCGGGCCCTGGGCCGCAGTCCAACCAGACGTGG
The DNA here is from genome assembly GCF_032612255.1 of Myxococcus sp. MxC21-1. Taxonomy (NCBI): domain Bacteria; kingdom Pseudomonadati; phylum Myxococcota; class Myxococcia; order Myxococcales; family Myxococcaceae; genus Myxococcus; species Myxococcus sp. MxC21-1. The sequence goes on along the minus strand of NZ_CP123278.1, from coordinate 1,673,805 downwards.
CCTCCTGGTAGTACACGCCGCCGCCGTAGGCCTTCACCTGGTCGAACGACAGCAACTCGACGTCCACGCCAGCCTTGAACACGTGGGTGCCCAGCGCGTTCAGCAGGTAGGTGGCCTTCGCGTTGGCCTGGTAGCGATCCAGCGTCTGGTCGCTCATGAAGGCAGGGCCACCCACCGCGTAGCCCGTCACCGGGCAGCGGATCAGCTGCTCTTCGGGCGTGCTGCCGCAGGCACCCTCCTGCCCGGCGGGCAGGGACTCGAACAGGGTCAACGGGCGCGGGTTGGTGTAGACCATCCGCGAGTAGCCAGCCAGGCCCGTGCGGTCGCCCAGGTTGCTGCCGTCACCCGGCAGGGTGGACGCGGTCTGGTGGAACCAGCCGAGGTTCGCATCAACGAGGACCTTCTTGTCCGCGAAGGCACCGGCGTACTTCAGGGCCATCGACGTCGTGTTGGCCTTCGTCTCCGTGAGACCGAAGTCACCCGGACGGGAAGCCAGCACGCCCGGCAGGCCTCCCGACTGGGGATTGACGCTCAACTTCCCGAGGCCACCCGTCGAGGTCGGCGTGCCGTTCAGGGCGAACGACACGTTGTGGTCCTGGTTGATGAGGTACGTCAACTTACCCATGTACTGAATGGTACGGGAGTCGGCGTAGTAGTTCGTGGCCGAGCCGGGGATCGGATCCGCGACCGAGAAGTCGGTCTCGTCCCGGATGGGGTTGCCCGCGTCATCGACGCGCAGCGCGTTGAGCGTGCGGGTGTGCTGGTAGCGGGTGAACGACGGCGCGAAGCCGGCGAAGAACCACAGCTTGTCCTTGAGGATCGGACCACCGAGGGTGGCGCCGAAGTCGCCCAGGTTCTGCAGCTGGTTCTGGCCGGTGATGACCGTGCCCTCTTCACGAACCTGCTTGCGGGTACCCTCGAGGGTGCCCGGCGTCCAGTTCGCGAACACGGAGCCGTGGAACTCGTTGGAGCCCGACCGGGTGACCGCGTTGATGACGCCGCCGGTGGACCGGCCGAACTCCGGCATGTAACCGCCGGTGATGATGTTCACGTCCTGCACGAACTCGATGCTCAACGGGCTGGCGTTCACGCCGAAGGCCGGGTCGTTCGTGGACAGGCCGTCCACCACGTAGCCGTTCTCAGGCGAGGTCGAGCCGTTGATGGACACGCCGTAGTTGTCGTTCTGGGCGCCAGGCGCGAGCTCGGCCAGGGACTCGAAGGAGCGGGTCGCGCCGCCCTTACCACCCGGACGCGCAACGGCGATGCGCTTGATGAACTCCTGGTCGACGTTCACGCCCATCGTCGTGGAACCCACGTCGATGGTCGGGGGCGCGCCGACGATCTCCACCACCTCACCGAGCGCCTCGGGGAGCAGCTCCACGTTGACGCGGATGGTGCGGTTGAGGCGCAGCTGGATGGCCGAACGCGCGTACGGCTTGAACTGCTCCTTCTCGAACCGCAGGGTATAGTCGCCGGGGGGCAACTGGGGGATGCGGTAGTTACCCTGCGCGTCGGTGACGACCGTCTGCTCACCCTGAAGGTTGGGCGAGGTGGCGGTCACAACGACGTCAGCGGCAGGCTGCCGACTCTGAGCGTCGATCACCGTACCGATGATCGTGCTCGACTGTGCGAAAGCCGCGGATCCGTACAGCAGACCTGCGGCGACAACAACTCCGGTTTCCCGGAGCACTCGGTTCAAGTGCATACCAGACCCCTCCAAGGTGGGCTGCAAGTGAAAATGACCCGGGAAAATATCCGAGGTCGAGCAGTTGTCAATAGACCGTTGCTTTTTGGTAACCAGTGGGGCAATTGCGCGATCACGCCCCGTCCGTCGACCGTGCTTGCTTGAACCTGGAACGCGTTTCTGTATGGTAGCGCGCCCTTTCATCCGGGCGGAGCGTCGCCAATGGGTGTCCACTGGTGAAGAGGAGTCTAGTGCATGTTCGATTCAGTCCTTGACCGTGGTCAGGGGCCCAAGTCGCGATTCGGCGTCGGGGCTACTGTCTCGGTTATCCTCCATGTGGCGCTGTTCGGCCTCTCCATCTGGCTGTCGACGCGACCGCCCGTCGAGGAGGAGAAGGAGATTGAGGTCACGCTGAAGGCGACCATGGCACCGCCTCCGCCGCCCCCTCCTCCTCCACCGCCTCCTGCCTCTTCGAGCAAGCCGAAGACGCAGCCCAAGAAGCCCAAGAAGCCGGACGCCATCGTCCAGCCGAAGGAGATTCCGAAGGAGGTCCCGAAGGAAGTGGAGCCCTCCGAAGAGCCTCCCGCTGAAGCAGAAGAGGCGAGCGAAGAAGCCGTCGAGGGCGGCGTGGAAGGTGGCGTGGTGGGCGGCGTCGTCGGTGGCGTCGTCGGTGGTGTGATTGGCGGCGTGGTCGGCGGCCAGCTTGGCGGGACGGGAACCGACGTGCTTCCGTTCGGTGCGGGCATGACGCGGCCGGAGAAGCTGTCTGGTCCTCAGCCCGAGTACTCTCGTGAGGCGCTCGAGGCTCGCGTCCAGGGAACGATGATCGTGAAGTGCATCGTCACCGTGGAAGGTCGAGTGGAGAACTGCCGGATCATCAAGCCCCTGCCCCACATGGACCGGGCCGTCCTGGACGCGCTGGCGTCGTCGCGCTACAAGCCGGTCACGTTCCAGGGCCGTCCTGTGCAGGTGGACTACACCTTCACCCTGAACTTCAAGCTGCCGCGCTGAGTCCGGGCGCGTCGTCTAGAGGCGTATTGCTGACTACCCCGCGCTCGTGAGGAGGAGCGCTCAACCCAACCATGCAATTCACTCTCGCAGAAATCTGGGATCACACGGGCCTCTTCGCCCGTATGATCATCTTCACCCTGGGCATCATGTCCATCGCCTCGCTGGTCGTGTTGGCGGAGCGCATGATCGTCTTCCGCAAGACGCGGTCTGACAGCCGCAACTTCGCCGCGAAGATGGGTGCCATCCTGGCCAAAGGCGACCTGAACACGGCCGCCAACACCAACCTGGGCAAGGATGTGGGCCACCTGGGCCGGGTGATCAACTCCGGACTGACGGCGTACCGGATCAGCCCGAACAACAAGGACGTGGCGGTGGAGTCGGTGGCGCGCGCGCTGGAGCGTCAGGCGCAGCGTGAGGTCCAGAGCATGAAGCGCGGTCTGGGCCTGCTGGCCACGGTCGGCTCCACGGCGCCGTTCGTCGGTCTGCTCGGTACCACGATGGGTATCGTCAACGCCTTCCAGCTGATGGCGCAGGCGGGCTCCGGTGGTCTCGGCACGATCTCCGCCGGTATCGCCGAGGCGCTCATCACCACGGCCTTCGGTCTGCTCGTGGCCATCCCCGCGGTGATGGCGTACAACTTCCTGCAGGGCTGGGTGGACGCGCGCTCGGTGGATATCTCCGAGTCGTCCAACGAGTTCCTGGACGTGGTTGCCCGCCACCTGGGTGGTGGCGCGCACTCCTCGAACGCCGCCTGAGCCGTCCCGGGCGAGTCGGGGACGACCCGATGCCCTTCACGGTGACCCTGTCTCCAGCTCTTCTTCGGGGCGCTGGAGGCCCACCGTGAAGGCGGGCACCTCCTTACCAGGAAACAGGTAAAGACATGGGAATGTCAGCAGGCCCCAAGGGGAGCGTCAAGAGCGACATCAACGTCACGCCGCTGGTCGACGTGGTGCTGGTACTCCTCATCATCTTCATGGTCGTCACCCCGATGCTCCAGCGTGGCAAGTCCGTGGAGCTCCCGAAGGCCACCGAGATCGAGAAGGAAGGAAAAGGGAAGGAATCCGACCCGCTCATCCTCTCCATCACCCCGGACAAGAAGGTGTTCGTGGAGAACGACCAGGTGGATGAGAAAGGGCTCCAGGAGAAGCTCACCGAAGAGATGTTGAAGGATCCAGGCAAGAAGATCCTGCTCAAGGGCGACAACGCGCTCAGCGTTGGTGACGTGCGCAAGGTGCTGGACGTGGCTCGCAAGTCCAAGGCCAAGCAGATCTCCCTGGGCGTCGAGGAGAAGAAGTAATGGCCGGCCGCAAGCAACGACAGTGGGTCAAGCCCCAGGCGCAGCCGAACTCGGAGATCAACGTCACGCCGCTGGTCGACGTGGTGCTGGTGCTCCTCATCATCTTCATGGTCGTCACGCCGCTCCTTGAGAAGGACATCGTGGTGCGCGTGCCGGACACCGAGGTCGAACAGGAGCCGACGCCTCCCGACCCGGACGACCAGCAGTTGGTGGTGCAGCTCGACAAGGACGGTGGCTACTCCATCAACACGGAGAAGATTGCCCCCGCCGACTACGTGACGCGGCTCAAGCGCATGCTGGCGGCCAAGAAGGCGGACGACAAAGTCGTCTTCTTCATGGCGGATGACGCAACCAACTACGGGCGGCTCATCACCGCGCTGGACGGCGCGAAGGCCGCTGGTGCGAAAGTGCTGGGCATGGCCACGGAGCTGCCGCAGAACGCCATCATCCAGGGCACGTCGGTCGATACGCCGGCCCCGCCCCCCGCACCCACGCCCTGAGACTCCTCTTCCGGAGCCTACGCTCCGGGTGGGTACGTGGTTCACATCGAGAAGCTCGTCGGCTAGAGTTCACTCCTCATGGCCGACGAGCTTCTCATTTTTGAGCAGACCATCGAAGCCCTGTTCCTGCGGGCACTGCACGGGCGCCTGACGCCTGAATGCAAGGCACGCCTGCGGCAGGCAGGGCTCGATGTGGAGCAGAAGCTCCGGCCAGCCTACACCTTCGACGCGTGGATGACGTTCCTTCGCATCACGTCGGAGGAGCTCTTTCCCCAACTCCCGCTCGAGCAGGGCACCTGGAAGCTGGGAGAGGCCTACATCGAAGGCTTCCGCGAGACGATGCTGGGACGCGCCGTCCTCTCATTGCTTCGCGTGCTGGGGCCCCGCAGGACGCTGATGCGGGCCACGCAGAACTTCCGGGCTGGCAACAACTACACGGAATCCAAGCTGCGTGAGCTGGGGCCCACCCAGTTCGAGCTCTGGATGAACGAGGTAGGCCCCTACCCTGCCTTCACCGCGGGCATCATCCACGCGGGGCTGCGGGTGGCCGGTGCGCAGGACATCGTCATCGAGATGTCCGGCTATGACGGCCACGCCTGCGTCTACCGAATCAACTGGAACGAGGCCTCGGTCTCTTCCGGTGTGGCGGGCAGCGGAGACTCCAAGGCCGCCAGGAGGTCGGGGTCCATCAGCTCCCTGTAGATGAACTCCGCCAGCAGGCCCGTCACCATCCAGATGGGCAGGATGTAGAGCGAGGTCATCTGCCAGAGAATGGCGCCGGTATCCGCGTAGTACCAGATGCGGTATCCCGTGAGCCGCTCCAGCATGACGCCGGAGAAGCCTTCAAAGAGCAGGATGACCACGCCGTACACAGCGGCTCGCAGGCCCGTGTACTGGTACAGCATCCAGCGGTAGAGCGGCTCGATGAAGAAGAAGCACGCCACGCCGTAGATGACGAACATCCACAGCGAGCACTGTCCATACGCCGTGGAGATGGGCGTATCCCAGATAGCGTTGAGCCCCAACCGGTCGTCCACGCGCCATTGGAAGCGGAAGAGCGCCTCCAGCAACGGCACGTGCTGGGCGATGCGCACCAGGTTGTAGAAGAAGATTTCGGCGCTGAGCCCCACCATGCCGTAGAGGCAGAAGCGGAACACGCCAAACGCCACCTTCATCCGTTGGCCACGCTTGATGTCCGCCCGGCGGATACGAACCTGCCGGCGCTGCTGAACGACCCCCGATTCCACTGCGGCATTTGCCCCCATAGCGTCCCCCAAGGTGGGTGAAACGCTACTGGACTCGTCAGGGCATGGCTAGCCCTGGCTTCACAAATACCACGGGGCTGAAACTCAAGCTCCCGAGGCTGGGATGGGCATCCGTCGGCGCGGATTGGCGAGCGCGGGCCTACGCCTGGGGTGGGACCCGGTACGTGCATTGCTCAAGGACTTCGCGCGGCACGGCGAGAGGACGGGACATGTTGGCGAGGGTGCGGTCGGGGGCGTTGATGGGTATCGACGTGGTGGTGGTGGAGTGTGAGGTCGACATGGCGCTCGGCCTCCCCTACTTCAACGTCGTGGGGCAGGCGGAGGGCGCGGTCCGGGAATCGAAGGTCCGCGTCATCTCCGCACTGAAGAACACGGGCTTCGAGCTTCCCCAGAAGCGAATCACCGTGAATCTGGCGCCCGCGGATCTGAAGAAGGAAGGCGCGGCGTTCGAACTGCCGATTGCATTGGGCGTCCTAGCGGCGGCGAAACTGATGGATGAAGCCCCGCTGGAACGGCTTCTCTTCGGAGGCGAGCTGTCCCTGGACGGCACGCTCCGCCCCATCAAAGGAGTGCTTCCGTTGGCGGTGGCGGCGCTCAACGGCGGCTTCGAAGGCGTCATGGTGCCCTGGGCCAATGCCGCGGAGGCCGCGCTCGTCGAAGAACTGCGCGTCTTTCCCGTGAAGACCCTGCGGGAGGCGGTCAACCACCTGACGGGGGCCTGCAGCATCACGCCGTACACGCGGCAACGTGAACCCAGTCTTCTGGCGCCCACTGGACAGGCGCCTGACATGTCCGATGTCCGCGGGCAGGCCGACCTGAAGCTCGCCCTCGAAATCGCCGCGGCGGGGGGCCACAACGTCTTGATGTCCGGGCCACCGGGCTCGGGGAAGACGATGCTGGCGCGGCGCCTGCCCGGCATCCTTCCGGAGATGACGTTCACCGAGGCCATGGAGGTGACGAAGGTCTACTCGGTGCTGGGCTTGCTGGGTGAAGGCCACGCGTTGATGCGCGAGCGCCCGTTCCGCGCGCCCCACCACACCCTCTCCGACGCGGGCCTGGTGGGCGGCGGCCTCTCGGCGAGGCCTGGCGAACTCTCGTTGGCGCACAATGGCGTGCTCTTCCTCGACGAGCTTCCAGAGTTCCGGAGGAACGTGCTGGAGGTTCTGCGCCAGCCCATGGAGGAAGGCGTCATCCACCTGGCACGCGCCAACCAGAATATCACCTATCCCTGCCGGGTCATGTTGGTGGCCGCGATGAACCCCTGCCCTTGCGGCTACTACAACGTCCCCAGCCGCTCCTGCACTTGCGGCGAGCAGCGCGTCTTCGACTACATGACGCGCGTGAGCGGGCCCCTGTTGGACCGCATCGACATCAGCCTGCAGACGCGCCCGGTGGAGTATCACCACATGGCCCGCTCGACGGTTCAAGAGCCCTCGAGCCGCTACTACCGCGAGCGGGCCCAGGTCGCGCGGGAGCGTCAACGCGTCCGCTATCGCGATGAACCGGGAATCCACTGCAACGCGCAGCTTCCCGCGCACCTGCTGCGCCGGTACTGCGCCATGAGCGAACGGGCCGAGCACATGCTGCAGCAAGCGGTGCGGATGTTCGGCCTGTCCGCGCGAGCCCATGACCGCATCATGAAACTGGCGCTCACGCGGGCAGACCTCGAGGGACGCGACCGCATCGAGCAGACCGACATGCAACTCGCCATCAACTGCCGCATGCTGGACCGGCGAGGGGCGATGCAAGGCAAGCTTCACGGAGCCCGCCCTGTCCCTCCGCCGGAGGACGCCGCCTGGCGGAACGCCGGGCCCTCCGGCAGGGCCAGCCCGCTGGAGGATCTGGATGGCTGAGGGCCACCGCGCGCGTCAGTGCGTCACGGGCGTCGCAGGCTCCGCGTGAGACGCCGTCGTCTGGATGCGGGGCTCCGGGATGGACGGTGTCTGCCCACCCTCCGGCAAGGCGTGGGTGGGCTGGAGCCGGTCCAGGCGGGGCGAAGGGCCCGTGATGATGCGCGCCGACTTGCCAAACGTCAGGTACGAGTAGGCCCAGTTGAGCAGCACCGCCAGCCTGCTGCGGAAGCCGATGAGGAAGGTGATGTGGATGAGCAGCCAGGCCATCCAGGCACCGAAGCCCGCCTGCTCGAAGCGGCGGAAGGCAATGCCCACCGCGTGGCCTCGGCCAATCACCGCGTAGGAGCCGCGGTCCCAGTACGAGAAGGGCTCCATCGGCTTGCCCTGCAACTGGCGGCGAATGTTGTGGGCGGCGTGCTTGCCTTCCTGCATGGCCACGGGAGCAAGGCCTGGCACCGGCTTGCCCTCCGCATCCTTGAGCAAGGACAGGTCACCGACGACGAAGACTTCGTCGTGGCCCGGCACGGTCAGCTCAGGAGTGACGAGCACGCGCCCAGAGCGGTCGAGTTCGACGCCCAACGACTTCGCCACCGGCGATGCCGCCACGCCCGCAGCCCACAACACCGTCCTCGCGGGGATGAACTCCTGCCCGATGAAGACCCCTTGCTCGGTGATGTTGGTGACCCGAGCTCCCGTACGGACCTCCACCCCCAGCTTCTCGAGTGTGCGGCAGGCCTTCTGTGACAGGTCATCCGGATAGACGGGCAGGACCTTGTCCACGCCCTCGATGAGGATGATGCGCGCGTCCCGCGGATCGAAGTTCCGGAAGTCGCCATGAAGCGAATGCCGGCTGATTTCCGCCAACGAGCCCGCGAGTTCCACCCCCGTGGGTCCGGCGCCGATGATGACGAAGTTGAGTAGCGAGCGGCGAATCTCCGGGTCCGTCTCCCGCTCCGCCAGCTCGAAGGCCACCAGGATTCGCCGGCGAATCGCCAGCGCGTCCTCGATGGACTTCAGGCCGGGGGCGAACTGAGCCCAGGCGTCATTGCCGAAGTAGGAGTGTGTGGCCCCTGTAGCGATGACGAGGTAGTCGTACTTCAGCTCTCCGTCGGAGAGCAGCACGCGCTTGCCAGCGGTATCCACGCCCGTCACTTCCGCCAGCACCACCGCCACCTGATGGTGCCCCAGCACCGCCCGGAGCGGCGCCGCAATCTCGCTGGGACTCAGCGTCGCCGTGGCGACCTGGTAGAGCAGAGGCTGGAACAGGTGGTGATTCTGCCGGTCCACCATCGTGACGCGCACGGGCGCCTTGTAGAGATGGCGGGCGGCGTAGAGGCCGGCAAAACCACCGCCGAGGATGACCACGTGGGGCAGGTCTTCGCGCTTTGATTTCGGGCTCACGCAGGGAAGGTCATACCCGTCCAGCCCATCTTCAACGCAAAGCGCCATGCGCCATGCCGCCAGGCGTGGGCTCCCATGCTTGTTTCTCATCCGACTGCGGGAGTGGCACGCGCACACTCCACGCTCCCGGACACACAGCCACGTACCCGGACACCTGTACTCCCGTCTCACAGGAGGAGGAGCGGGCGGCACAGGTGTTGCTCACCTGTCTGCCCGCTGCGCTGGTGGCGCCATGACGGCGTCCCTGGATGCGCATCCAACACAGCAAGGGCGGCGAGGGAGTGACAGACGCGATGAGCAAGCTGGCGGAGAAGCTGAAGGCGGTGGCGGCGGCGGTAGCGAGCATCGAGAAGCAGTTCGGACGAGGCTCGGTGATGGCGTTGGGCGGGGAAGCGCGCGAACAGAGGGTCGCCGTCATCCCCTCTGGCTCGGTGGGAGTGGACCGCGCGCTGGGCGTGGGCGGCTATCCCCGGGGCCGTGTGGTGGAGGTCTTCGGGAACGAGTCCTCGGGCAAGACGACGCTCACCCTGCATGCGATTGCACAGGTGCAGGCGGCGGGTGGCGTGGCGGCCTTCATCGACGCGGAGCACGCGCTGGATGTGTCCTACGCGCGAAAGCTGGGCGTCCGGGTGGAGGAGTTGCTCGTGTCGCAACCCGACACCGGCGAACAGGCGCTGGAAATCACGGAGCACCTTGTGCGCTCCGGCGCGGTGGACCTCATCGTCGTCGACTCGGTGGCGGCCCTGGTGCCACGGGCCGAAATCGAGGGCGAGATGGGGGACGCGCACATGGGCGTCCAGGCGAGGCTGATGAGTCAGGCGCTGCGCAAGCTGACGGGCGCGGTGAGCCGCTCGGGCACGTGCATCATCTTCATCAACCAGATTCGGATGAAGATTGGCGTGATGTTCGGCAATCCGGAAACCACCACGGGTGGCAATGCGCTGAAGTTCTACGCATCCGTGCGGATGGAGATTCGCCGCACGGGCAACATCAAGGACGGTGATGCCGTCGTGGGCTCGAAGGCGCGCGTGAAGGTGGTGAAGAACAAGGTCGCCCCGCCCTTCCAGGAAGCGGAGTTCGACCTCATGTATGGCAGCGGCATCCACCGCGTGGGGGAAGTGCTCGACCTCGGCGTGGCCACGGGCCTCATCGAGAAGTCGGGGAGTCACTTCAGCCTGCGCGGCGAACGCATCGGCCAGGGCCGGGAGCGCGCCGCCGAGTGGCTGCGCGAACATCCCGACGTGCTGGAAGCGCTGGGCAAGGAGATTACGGGGACTTCCGCCCTGCCCTCCTCGCCCGCGCCGGTAGAGGTCGCGGCCTAGACGGAGGACGCCAACGCGTCCAGTTCGACTGGGACGGCGAGCTTGCGCTGACCGACATTCAGCACGAGCCCGCCGTCGGGCCCTTCCTCCAGGAGCTGTCCGAGTTGGTACTGAGCGTCGCGCGAGAGGCGCGCCTGGGCCCGCCCCTGCTTCACTCGGCAGGACAACACGCCGTCCGCGTCCAGATGCAGGCTGGCGACGTCCAGCGCCTCGGCGGTGCGGTCGCTCAGACGCACAGACACCCGCTCGTCGGGGGTGACGTCTACGGTCCGGACCTCATAGGCGGCGCCTTCCACCTGGATGAAGCACCAGTCGTTGCCGATGCGGAGCTGGTAGCGGTCCGCGTCATCCAGCACGAGCGAGGCGTTGAAGAGCTCGATGATTTTGGGATGGAGGATGGGCTCGTCGTCGTGCCACCAGCGCATCCTGGCGTCGAGGCGGATGCCGCTGTCCTCACGGGTGTGCCAGCGCTTGCCGGGAGGCGGCTGTCCAGTGGGTGGTTGCATGACGTCTCTCATCTGCGCGTGGAGCGCGAAGGATTCAAGCCCATGAAACGGGGTGCGCTACCAGTTCCGAACAAGTTCCGTGTAGCCGCGAAAAGCCACGGCTCCCCAGAAGTTCACCAACACGCCAAGCGCCACCGCGGCCATCACCGCCCGATTCCGCAGGGACCACCCCCCCAATGCGAAGAGCAGGAGGAGGTAGGGCGTGTAGTCGAGGCTGAACCGGAAGCCGAACTGCATGTAACCGGTGTTCTGATAGAAGAGCCCGGGCAGCGCACACACCGCCACGGTGAGCCACACCGGCCAATGCAGGCGCGGGCGCGTCTTCGGCACCAACAGGAAGACGAGCAGCGGCAGCGTCAGCAGCAGCGTCAGCCCGTGCGGGTCATAACCCAGCTTCAGCGGGGACAAGGACACCGAGGGCAGCTTGAGGAAGGCCGCCTCCAGATTTCGTGGCAGGTACTCCCAATTGAAGAGCCCCGTGCGGTCGATGTCCGCGTTGACGCGGTTGTTGAAGAGGTACGCGTGCCCGAACTCGCTCAGCCGGCCGTAGCGGTAGACGTTGTACGCGGCAGCGAGCCCCGCCAGCGGCGCGGCGCCCAACGTGAAGAGGCCCAGCTTCTTCGCGGCGGGCTTCCAGTTCCGCGCCAGGGCCTTGAGCTGCGCCAGGCGAGGCTCCGGCCCGGGACACAGCGCCTCCAGCACGAAGAAGAGCCCCGTGAAGAGCAAGGGCGTCCGCGTGAGCGTCGCCATGGAGAAGAACAGGCCTGCGAGCAGCGGACGATGCGCCCGGACGGCGTTGCGCACGTAGAGACAGGTGAGCGCCACGCCCATCACCTCGGCGCTGAACCAGACCTCTCCCCGGATGGCGCAGTAGAAGAACAGGGTGCCGAAGGCGAGGATGAGCGCCAGGGCCACGTTCTCGTTGCGGTTGCGCTCCGTCTCCCCTTCCTTCGCCAGGAAGCGCAGCAGCGAGAAGAAGAGCGCCACCGCCAGCGCACCGACGATGACCCCGAACGAGGTGTCGTTGAACTGGTAGCCGTGCAGCGCGACGAAGGGCAACATCACCACCGCGGGGAAGGACGGGAAGCTCACGAACCAGCGGTCCGTTGGGAGCGGGCGTCCGGTGCAACGGACCTTGTCGCCGTTCACCATGCGGACGCAGGCCCAGTCCTCCATGTTGGGCAGCACCTGTGGGTCCACGTCCAGCCGCCCCTCCATCCACGCCTGGGCCTGATAGACGAAGTGAGGCGCGGCGCTCTGGCGCAGGAAGCGCTGGGAGCTGAAGCTGGCGAGCACCACGAAGGCGACCACGAACAGCACCACCTCCACGCGGTAGGCGGACAGCCACACACGCGCGACGTTCAGCGGCAGTCCTCCCGACACGGGGGTGCCCGGTGAGGCCGCGGGCGGTGACACCGAAGGCGGGGCGGCTTCGGGCTCGGCGGAAGGGACTGGCGCGCTGGCGGCTGCGGGCCCCGCCTCCTGGTGCGGAGCGACGGGCGCGACAGCGGGCGCTCCTGACGCGGGCGGTTCGGAAGCTCCCGGCTCGGAGGAGGGCGGACGGGGGCGCTTGGACTTGGAACGGCTCATGGGGTCGCGGGCGCGGCGAGCAGGTGCTGCCGCAGCATTTCAAGCGTGTGGGAAGCAGCGAACAGGCGCACGCGGTCGCGGTCGCCGGTGACAGAGATGCGCTCACAGCGGGTGGGCACGCCAGGCGCCGACAGCGCGCAGTACACGGTGCCAACGGGGTCCTCCGGCGTGCCGCCGCCGGCCCGCGTATCCCGTCACCGACAGGCCGTAGGTCGTGCCACAGGCATCGCGCACGCCCTCCGCCATGGCCTCGGCCGTCTCGCGCGAGACAGCTGTGTGCCGTGCAAGCACGTCGGGAGGAACGCCCACCCATGCGGATTTCATCTTCTCCGAGTACACCACCGCGCCGCCGATGAAGACCTCGCTGGAGCCCGGCACGGCCGTGAGCTGCTGGGCGATGAGGCCGCCGGTGCAGCTCTCCGCCACCGCCAGCGTGGCGCCCGCCCGACGAAGCGTTTCGAGGACCACCGCGGCGTACGATTCCGAGTCCACACCGAAGAGCTTCGTGCCCAGCATCTGGCGGCACTCCACCTCCACGGCGGCGAGCGCGGCATCCGCCTCCGATTGGGAGGAGGCCTCCGCCATCAGCTTCAGGTGGTTTTCGGGGGCGTGGGTGCGGAAGCCGAACACGATGCGGGGATGCCGGGGGCCCATGGGGGCAACCGCCATGTCGAGCTCCGACTCCGGGATGCCCACCGTGCGCAGCAGCCGGAAGGCCCGGTAGGTGCGCTCGGGGCGGGCGTCCAGCGTCGCGCGGATCCGCGGCAGCACCTCGCCTTCCAGGAGCGCCTTGAACTCACGGGGCACCCCCGGAAGGAAGAACAACTGGGCGCCCCCAGCTTCATCACGACGAGTGGCGCGGAGCCCTCGGGGTTCCTCACGGGCTCGGAACCCCGGGGGACGCGGGCCATGCGCAGGGCGCTCGGGTTGGGCGACAGGCCTCGCGCGGCGTAGCGCAGGTGCAGCCAGTCGAGGACCTGGGCATCCTCCTCCAGCGGCACGCCCGCGGCCTCCGCGGCGCATTCGAGGGTGAAGTCGTCCGCCGTGGGCCCCAGGCCCCCCGAAACCACCACCACGTCCGCGCGCGATGCGGCTTCCTTCAGCGCCTGGGTGATATCCGGCCGCACGTCACCCACCAGGACCACGCGCTCCACCTTGACGCCAAGGTCGAAGAGGCGGGCCTCCAGGTACGTGCTGTTCGTGTCCGTAATGAGGCCGGTGACGAGCTCGTCACCGGTGCACAGCAGCTCGACGCGCATGGGCCGCGCATCCTAGCGGCAGCCGGACGGCTGGGCACGGACCGAAGCGCACTCAAGCCGCAACGCCCCCTGGTCTGGAAGGGGGCCGAGCGGGAAACAGCGTCCTCCAGGTCAGAGGTACGCGGGCCCGTCGTTGCCCTGGCTGGACTCCGCGTCCTCTTCTTCCTCGTCGTCGATGACCGTGGCCACCGCGACCGCGGCCACCGCGCAGGGGGCCGCCCCTTGCGAGCGGCCAGCCGGCTGCGGACCAGCACCGCCGACTCCACCAGCCCCAGCGCGAGATAGGCGCCGCAGCACGCCACCAGCACCCAGGCCGGGTGCAACTGCGTGGCGATCACCGTGCCGCCCACCACCACGAGCATGAAGGCCAGCGCGCTCTTCCGGTTGGGCCGCGTGTCCTTGAAGGTGCGGTAGCGCACCGTCGACACCATCAGCAGCGCCAGGCCCGCCACCGCCACCGACATGGGCACCACGGCGCTCTCGGCCAGGGGCTCCCCTTGCGTCGCCGCATGGTGGGAGATGATGACGGAGACCAGCATTCCGGCCGCCACGGGGATGGGCAGGCCCACGAAGAAGCTGCCACCGCCTCCGTGCGGGTTGCGTGCCGCCAGCACGTTGAAGCGCGCCAGACGCAATGCACCACAGGCCGCGAAGGAGAACGCGATGAACAGCCCCATGAAGCCCAGGGGCTCGAGCGCCCACTTGTACACCAGGAGAGCGGGCGCCGCTCCGAAGGAGATGACGTCCGCCAGACTGTCGAGCTGTACGCCGAAGTCGCTCTGCGTCTTCGTCAACCGGGCCACCCGGCCATCGAAGCCGTCGAAGAACATGGCGAAGAAGATGGCCAGGGCCGCCTGGTACAGCTGCACCGGTTCGGCGTCCCCCGTGCACAAGGTGATGGCGTAGAAGCCGCAGAAAATGGACGTGACGGTGAAGAGATTCGGCAGCACGAACATCAGTTTCCGCAACTTCATCATTCCCTCGACTTCCTCTGATGGCCGTGACTTCCCGGCGGCAGGACGGCGGGTGAACCGACCTTAGCAGGGTTTTATTTTTGAGAAGGAGGATGCATGGATGCTTCGCGGTGGGTGGTGTGGGTACTGGTCGCTGGGGTCGCACTCGTTCTGTGGAACGTCCTTTGGGTCGTGGCCGTGCGACGATGGTACCGACCCAGGGCGGAGTTGCCCCAGGTCCTCCGCGCCCGCTGCGAGGACGGATGGGAGCTGGTGATTCACGCGCGACGCGCGGCCGTGCGCCGGTTCGAGGAGCCCGTGCTGCTGTGCCACGGGCTCGCGGCAAACCGGTTCACCTTCGACTTCGAGCCCCCCTATTCCGTCGCGCACTACCTGACCGAAGCGGGCTTCGACTGCTTCAGCGTCGAGTGGCGCGGCACCGGGCACTCACGCCGGCCGCCTCGAGGCCGGAGGTACACGGACTTCACCATCGACGACCACATCCTCCAGGATGGACCCGCACTGTTGGAGCTGGCGTTGAAGGAGACGGGTGCGAAATGCGCCTTCTGGCTCGGCCATTCGCTGGGCGGGCTGGTGGGCTACGGCGTCGCGCAAGGCCCGCACGGGGAGAAGCTTGCGGGGTTGCTCGCGCTGGGCGCTCCCGTGCACTTCAAGTCGGAGCCCTTCCTGCGCACACTCATCTCCATGGGCGTCCGTGCCGCCTGG
The DNA here is from genome assembly GCF_032612255.1 of Myxococcus sp. MxC21-1. Classification (NCBI taxonomy): domain Bacteria; kingdom Pseudomonadati; phylum Myxococcota; class Myxococcia; order Myxococcales; family Myxococcaceae; genus Myxococcus; species Myxococcus sp. MxC21-1. Next base: position 1,658,438 of record NZ_CP123278.1, on the reverse strand, counting down.
CCCGCACGCTTCCGGCAGGAGTGGATGAGCGCCAGCCTCGCGCCGTTCCTGGGCTACATCCCCCTGCCCCTGTCGGACCTGCTGGTGAACCCCAAGCACATCCCCCCGCGCATCCAGCGGCAGGTCTACGCGAACATGATGTCGTCGATGAGCCGCAAGGTGCTGCTTCAGTTCCAGGACTGGATTGAGCACGACATGTTCCGCTCCTTCGACCGCACGAAGGACTGGCGCGCTGGCATCGCAAAGCTCCAGCTTCCGCTGCTCATCATGGGTGGCAGTTCGGACCGACTGGCCACGCCGGCCAACGTGGAGTCACAGTTCGCGCTCGCCACCGCGCCCGACCGCACGCTGCATATCTTCGGCACGGACCATGGCGACAAAATGAACTACGGGCACGGGGACCTCATCTTCGGCACCGGCGCCCCGTCGGAGGTCTACCCCGTCATCCGCGAGTGGCTGGAGCGACATGCCTCCGCCCTGCCCGCCGCCATCACCGCCCCCGCTCCCAACCCAGTGGAAGAGGAGCCTCGCGAGCCGGAGCGCTCCGTCCCGTGAGCATCCAGCGGGAGGGAGCAACCGTTGCTGTCGTGCCGGTTCACTTCGGACTGGCGTGGACACAGCGCGCCGACAGGCCCCGCGTGTCTTCGGAGCGGAATTTCTTCAGGTACACCTGCGTGGCGCCCTCGCACTCCGCATGGACGAACCCCGTCTCCAGGCCACTCGCGGAGAGGGACTCCACACGCAGCTCGCCGTCTCCCAGAGCGCCCAGCGCCGTCGCCGCCCCTTGAATGTCCACGTTGGCGGCGTTCATGCGCGCCAGGGTGTCCGTCAACAGGCCCACGTACCCGCAGGCCTCCAGCTTCGCGCCCCGCAGTGACACGCGGGCGTTCTGCGCCGCGAGGACACACGCCCCCTGTGCATCGCGCACCACGACGCCCTCCACGTCCGCTTCGACCTGACGCAGGTGCAGGCCATCCCCGGTGACACCGTCCGCCGTGTGCACCCGGCGAATGTCCACGTCACGAAGCCGTAGCTTTCCACGCAGCGCCATCACCCCGTACTCGGCGGCGCCGTCCACCCGAACGCCCTGGACGTCCAGGTCCCCGCCCGAGAACTGAAGCCCGCCGTAGGCGCCGCTGTCCCGCACCACGATGTCCCGGAGCCGGACGCGTGACATCAGCAGTCCCATGCCGGCCCGAATGGCCCGCACCGACGTAAAGCGGTGCACGTCGAGCTTGCGTGCTTGCATGGCGGACACGCCGTACTCGTGCCCCGTCACGGAGACCTCATCCAGGATGAGGGTGCCGTCCATCACCGAGAAAGCCGCCGCCTGCCCACCTTCCGCGGTGGAGCGCCGCACCTCGGCGTACGCACCGTCTACACCGACCGCTGTCGCGGCACCCGTGAACTGGAGGTCCTCCAACGTGGCCCGCACGTCCGCGCCGCGCAGCCGCACGGCTCGACGGTAGGGGCCGGTGAAGGTGCTCCCTCGGATGTGGGCCTCCACGAGGGCTCCGGCATGTCTCGGGCCTTCCTGCCGCGCTCCGGCTCCCGTGGCGGCCTTGCTGTCGTGAGGTACGTGCATCGCTCCGTCCGTGTTCGACAGCACCTCGGGCTTGGACGAGGCGCCGCGCGGTGCCGATTGCTCGCCGCCCTCCGGAGACGGGGCTCGTCCGCTTTCCAGCAACACCCCCACCATGGCCGCTGGCGCCGCCTCGAACCGGCTGTCCTCCACATCCAGCCGCCCGGCCTCCACACGCACCGCTCCCGTCACCTGCCCGCTGAAGCCCACTCGCGCCAGCCGGACATGGCCGCCGTCCGTGACCTCCAACCCCCAGAGCCCACCCTGAACGACCAAGCCCGATAATTCCACACTCCCACCCACCTGAATGACCGTGCGAGCAGCACCCTCTGCCTGCAGCACCACCCCCGGCCCCTGCCCCTCCACCCGAACTCCGGGTGGGATCAGGAACGGCCCTGTGTAGCGCCCCGGGGCTACCCGCACGGTCAGGGCTCCGGGCCGCGCCAGTGCCTCGCCGAGCTGGCGCAGCGGGCGCTCACGCGAGCCGTCGCCGGCCCCGCGCGAGCCGCGTCCACCCAGAGGGTGCCGGGGGCCAGGGACGACGCGGCTGGTTGCGCCTCGCGATGCGGAGGGCTCCGACAGGCGCTGGCGAGCAGCAGGATCAAAGGCAGGAAGGTTCGAAAACGCACGCAAGCAAGCATCCTAGCGCCTTCCCGCCAGGGCTCACGCGTTCGCGATCAGCGCCCCTTCGCAAGTGATCAATATTCCAAAGACTTTCTTCAAAACACGATCACACACAGCTTTTTTCCAATTCACCGTCGATGGGTCGCGATGATGTATCGGAAGCGACGCTCCACGCTCTTCCTACGCCCGGTGTTTCAGAGGGCCAACTTTTCGTCTGGAGGCCGATTTTCCGGCTCCAAACCGCGGCCGGCATTGACAGGGAAAAGAGCGATTTGTTACCACCAGCCGGGTTAAAGCACTTCAAGGCCAGACAACGGACGGAGGGGCGTAATGACCAAGGCAGAACTCGTCGAGGTGGTGGCGGCGCAGACACGTCTCACCAAGAAGTCGGCGGCGCAGATCCTCGACATCGTCTTCACCAATATCGGTAAGGCGGTGAAGAAAGACGCCCGCTTCAGCTATCCCGGCTTTGGAACCTGGTCGGTTCGGTCGCGCAAGGCTCGCAAGATTCGCAACCCCCAGACCAACGAGATGATGAAGCTCAAGGCGTCGAAGACGATCGGCTTCCGGCCCGCCAAGGAGCTGAAGAACTCCCTCTAGGCCATCGCCAGGGATTTCGCTCAGGGGCGCCCACCCGAAAGGGGGCGCCCCTGTTGCATTGCGGGCTAGCGGCTTCCGGGCCCACGGGCCACCGACGGCACGGGCTCCGGAGGCGGCTCCGCGTCCCCCAGCGCCTCCAGCGGGTCCATGGGCCGACCGTCACGCCACAGCTCGAAGTGGAGGTGGACGCCGGTGGCCAGCCCTGTCTCCCCGGCCAGCCCCACGGCGTTGCCTCGCTCCAGCACCTCGCCGGGGTCCACCAGCACGCGGGACAGGTGGCTGTAGCGCGTCACCCAGCGCCCCTCATGCTGGACCTCCACCTGGAGGCCATGGTCGCCATTGTGGCCCGCGCGCAGCACCACGCCCTTGTCCGCCGTGTAGATGGGCTGGCCCTGCGTCGCGGCGGTCGACGCCCAGGTGGCGCCGGTGCACGCCTGTCACGGGGTGCCAGCGGTAACCGAAGAGGCTGGTGACGGACACCGGATCCACCGGCCAGGAGAAGCGCGGAAGCGCCTCCTCGGCCGGCTCGGGCGGCTGCTCCAGGCGGCGCAGCTCGGCGGTGCGCACCGCCAGTCGGCCCACGCGCAGCACCACCGCCTCGGCCAGCGAGGCCGGCATGTCGCCATAGGTGAAGCCGTCCCGCTCCAGCTCGGCCTCCAGGACGCTCTGGGCCTGCAGCAAATCACCCGAGCCGACGCGCGGCGCCGCGGGACGCGACAGGAAGCCGTCCAATGCGAAGGTCACCTGCTCCCAATTCTCCACCTGGGCGGCGGGCATCGTCCCGCCTCGCGCCACCTGCTGACGAAGGTCCTGTGCTCGCGACGCGAAGGCGGCAAGCACGGCATGCAGCTCCGGAGCCGTCTCCGGCGCGGGCGGTCGCACTCGAAGGGGCGCGGGCGCTGCATCGGGCGCGCGTGATTGCGAGGCCGAGGTGGCGTAGAGCTCCTCGAAACTCATCTTCGGCTCCGCGCCACGGGTAGCGCAGGCACAAGCTGTAGCGAAGGCGAGAACGCTGAGGCGGCGCACGGCGGTGCGAGCCTACCATGGCCCGTCCGGAGCGCTCCTTCCCCACCCCGTGTGCGCGTCCAGGGCTGTCCACTGACGCGCGTTTCACCCAGGGCTGTGCTCAACCCACGGCGCGGCGGATGCGCTGCAGGGCTTCATCAATGTCGGCAGCGGACACATCCAGGTGGGTGACGAGGCGCAGCGTCCGAGGAGCACCCGCGGGGTTCGTCAGGACCCCGTGCTGCTCCAGTCGCGCCACCATCTCCAGAGCGGACCGGGAGAACTCCGCGAAGACCATGTTGGTCTCCACCCGCGAGGCGTCCACCTTCACGCCGGGCAGCTCCGCCAGCCCCGCGGCCAGCCTGCGGGCGTTCGCATGGTCGTCCGCCAGCCGCTCGACATGGTGCTCCAGTGCATGCAGCGCGGCCGCCGCCAGGATGCCTGCCTGCCGCATGCCACCGCCCAGCCGCTTGCGCAGCCGGCGCGCCTCGCGAATGACGTCCGCGCGCCCCGCCAGGGCCGAGCCCACCGGAGCGCCCAGGCCCTTCGAGAAACACACGGACGTCGTGTCCGTCAGCGCGGCCCAGGCGGACACCGGCACGCCCAGGGCAACACCGGCGTTGAAGAGCCGGCTCCATCCAGGTGGACGGCCAGCCCCGCCTTGCGCGCCGCCTCCACGACGGCTCGGAAGCGCTCCACCGGCCACACCGAACCACCACCCCGGTTGTGCGTGTTCTCCAGCGACAGCAGGCGCGTACGCGGGTTGTGGATGTTGTCCTCGCGCACGGCCGCGCTCACGTCCTCCGGCGACAGCAGACCGCGCTGTCCTGGCAGCGGCTGCGGCTGCACGCCCCACAAGGCGGGCACCGCGCCCCCTTCGTAGTGGAGGATGTGGCTGCCTGCTTCGGTGAGCACCTCGTCGCCCGCCCGGCAATGCGCGCCGATGGCCAGTTGGTTGGCCTGCGTCCCCGAGGGCACGAAGACGGCGGCCTCCAAGCCGAGCCGTTCAGCCACCCGTACCTCCAGACGGAGCACGGTGGGGTCTTCGCCATAAACATCATCCCCCACTTCGGCTTCGGCGATGGCGCGCCGCATGGCGGCCGTGGGCTGGGTGACGGTGTCGGAACGGAAGTCGATGCGCTTCATGAATCTCCCCGAATGGGTGCGTCCAACCGGTGCTTGGGCTCGCAGCCGGTGTGACATACAACGGCGCCGTGCCTGGACGTGAGACAGTCGCCGAGAAGCGAAAGCGCGCGTTGCTGGTGATGGACCGCCTGGCCGCGGACATGCCGGATGCCCGCATCGAGCTGGACTATCGGACGCCCCTGGAGCTGCTGGTGGCCGTCATCCTCTCCGCGCAGTGCACGGACAAGCGCGTCAACATGGTGACGCCGGCCCTCTTCCAGCGCTTCTCCAACGCCCAGGCCTATGCGGAAGCAGAACCGTCGGACGTGGAGCCCTTCATCCGCACCTGCGGCTTGTACCGCGCCAAGGCGAAGAACATCGTCGCGGCCGCCCGGTCGCTGGTGCAGGAGCACGCCGGGCAGGTTCCCTTGAAGCGGGACGCGCTGGAGAAGCTGCCAGGCGTGGGCCGCAAGACAGCGGGCGTGGTGTGCATCCACCTGGGAGGCGACGTGGCCTTCCCCGTGGACACGCACGTGAAGCGGCTCGCCTTCCGGCTCGGGTTCACCACGAAGGCGGACCCGGACAAGGTGGAAGCCGACATGCAGGCCGTGCTGCCGTCGGAGCGGTGGGCCCTGGGCCACCAGCTCCTGGTGTGGCACGGGCGGCGGACCTGCTTTGCCCGCTCGCCCGCGTGTGAGCGCTGCGTCGTCGCGGACCTGTGCCCGAAGAAGGGCGTGAAGGTCCAGAAGGACGCCAGCGCTACGGAGACGCCGGCGCGCTCACCTCGCGCTCGCGCGAAGTCTTGAGGCGCTTCATCCGCTTGCGGATGAACTCGCGCTTCAGGGACGAGATGTGGTCCACGAAGACGGTGCCGTTGAGATGGTCCGTCTCGTGCTGCACCGCGATGGATAGCAGCCCGTCACAGCGCAGCGTCTGCTCCTGACCGTCCGGGTCCAGGAACTTCACGGTGACCACGGCGGCCCGGTCGACATCCGCGGCCTCGCCAGGGATGGACAGGCAACCCTCGTTGTAGGTCGTGTCGCCTTCCATGGCGATGATCTCCGGATTGATCATCGCAATGGGCTTCAGCTCCGGCTGGCTGTGCGTGGTGTCCAGCACGATGACGCGCTGGAGCACGCCGATTTGCGGGGCGGCCAGGCCCACGCCTTCAGCGGAGTACATCGTTTCGAACATGTCCTTCACCAGCGTGCGGGTGGAGTCATCCACCTTCGCCACCGGCTTGGCCTTCTGCTTCAGGACAGGGTCGGGCCAGATGAGGATCTCACGGACCATGGACGCCGTCTTAATCTCACCGGAGCGGACGGGCAACCGCTCCGGGTGGGCCGCCCTGCACTCCCGGGAGGCCGTCCGTCCGACGGGCGTCAGTCGAGCAGGCTCCGGGCGTACTCCGCGCGCAGCCGGTCGTCTCCCAGGGCCTGGGCGGCCTCGGCGAGCACGGTGCGAATCTGCTGCGCACGGTGCTGGAGCGCCGGGTCGGGATGCCCCGCGAAGCGCAGCGGGTGGAACTCGGCGGCCAGCAGCTCGTAGGCGCGTTTGACCTCCTCCCCCGCCGAGCGGGCCAGCCCCAGCACCGCGAAGTAGTCCGCGTCTTGAATCTCCTCGAACTTGGCTTCCAGGCGCCGGACGTCCAGCTCCGGCGGCAGGTCGCCCGCGTCTTCATCCGTGGCGGGCTCCAGCGAGACGAGCCCCAGCGTCCGCGCCACCGCGAGCGACTTCAAGGCCGAGTCCTGCGGCAGCCCCGCGCCCAGGAGCAGCGCCTCCAGCGTGTGCTCTCCGTCCACCTGGGACAGGAGCTGGAGGTCCCGCGAAGGCAGGCCGAAGTCATCCGGGGCGGTGGATGTCGCCGCGGGTGACGCGCGCGCGCAGGCTCCCGGCGGCCTCCAGCAGGGATTCGGAGGTGAGGGTGTTGCGCAGGGCCTCGGCCAACAGGTGCAGCGGCGGACGCGTGGCGGCGGCGAGCGCCACCTCGTGCGGCGCCGGCTCCGGCACCAGGCGGTAGAGCGTCGAGGGCTCCGCCAGTGCGTCCAGGAAGACCTGCTCGGTGTAGCGCTGGACCAGGGGCACGGCTTCGGACTCCCGCAGGTAGCCCCGGCCCCGCAGTGCGTCCAGCAGCGCGGCCGTGGTGGCGCTGCGCACCAGCCGCAACTCGCCTTCCTGCCGCGCGTCGATGAGCCCGTCCGCGCGGGCCCGGTCGACCAACGACTCCCCCTGCGCGGAGGAGACGGCCCCCACAAGCGCCCCGTCCCGCAGCCAGAGGACGCGCAGGGCGTTCATCACCTTCAGCTCCAACCGCATCTCCATGCGGGCCTCGCAGAGCCGGAGCACCAGCTTCGTCAGGCCGTCCTGGGTGACGCTGCCACTGCGGGCCACGGCCAGCTCGGGTCTGCCGGGAGGTGCTTCCAGGGGCAGCATGGATGCTCGGGCCTGGGCGGCGGCTTCCTCCGCGTCTCGGAGCGCGCGCTCCTCCAGCTCCAGGCGCTCGCGTTCGGAGCGGGCCCGCTGTTCGGCGGACTCGGTGCGCAGTGCCTCCAGGGATTGCTCGAGGGACTCGCGTGCTTCACGCTCTTTCGCCAGGTTTTCTCGGACCTGCTGGTGCTCCAGGCGGAGCTCGGCGAGCTCCTCGGAGATTCGGGTGTTCTCCGCGAGGAGCCGGGACTCGGACTCGCTGCGGGCGCGGGACTCTTCTTCGAGCCGGGACTCCAGCGTCGTGCGCTGCGTTGCCTCCGCGTCCAGGCGGACTTCAAGGGCCGTTCGGTGGCGGCCTTCGGCCTTCGCGCGAGCGGTCGCTTCGGCTTCGGCCTGGGCGGATTGCTGGACGCGAGCTTCGGCCTCGGCACGGCGCTTCGCCTCGGCTTCGGCTCGGGCCTCCGCCTCCTCGGCGGACTTCAGGGCGGCTTCGGCGCGGGCTTCCGCTTCGCGCCGTGCCTGCGACTCGGATTCAGCCTGGGCGGCGGCGGTGACGCGGTGTTCTTCTTCCGTACGGGCACGTGCCTTCTCGGCGGCGAGGGACTCTCCTTCTCGCCGGGCCTGTGCTTCTGCTTCGGCGCGCTGCTGGGCCTCCTGCTCGGCGCGAGCTTCCGCTTCAGCACGGGCCTGCGCTTCGCGCTCGGCGCGGGCTTCGGCTTCCGCGCGGGCCTGCGCTTCACGTTCGGCTCGGGCTTCGGCTTCCGCGCGGCGCTCCGCCTCCGCGGTAGCCTGTGCTTCCGCCTTCTCGCGAGCCTGGGTCTCCGCCTTCGCTAGCACCTCGGCTTCGGCGCGCAACGTGGCCTCGTGCTCGGCACGCGCCTCGGCGGCGGCTCGCGCCTCGGCCTCATGGGAAGCACGCGTGTCCGCATCGGTTCGCGAGGACGCCTCGCTCTCCGCACGGACCTCGATTGCCGCACGCAACTTCGCCTCGCGCTCGGCGCGGGCCTCTATTTCGGACCGTGCGGCGACCTCTGCTTCGGCGCGGGCCTCGGCTGCGGCTCGCGCCTCGGCCTCGGTTTCCGCGCGGGCTTCGGCTTCGCGCCGCGCGACGGCCTCGCTTTCGGCTCGGGCCTCCGCAGCTTGCCGCGCGACGGCCTCGCTTTCGGCTCGGGCCTCCGCGGCTTGCCGTGCGGCGGCTTCGCTCTCGGCTCGGGCCTCCGCGGCTTTCAGCGCGACGGCCGAAAGCTCAGCTCGAGCCCCGTCGTCCTTCAATGCGGCAGCCGCGCTCTCAGCTCGGGCTTCGGCTTCGTGCAATGCGGCTACTGCGCGCTCAGCTCGGGCTTCGGCTTCGTGCAATGCGGCTACTGCGCGCTCAGCTCGGGCTTCGGCTTCTTGCAATGCGGCTACTGCGCGCTCACCCCGGGCCTCGGCTTCTTGCAATGCGGCTACTGCACTCTCAACCCGAGCCTCGGCTTCTTTCAGTGCAGCTGTCGCGCGCTCAGCGTGGGCTTCGGCCTCAAGTCGTGCAGCGGCGTCTTGCTCCGCTCGGGCTTCGGCCTCCGCCCGGGCCGCAGCCTCGCGGTCAGCCTGCGCCTCTGCGTTTGCACGTAGCTCCGCTTCTTGCTGAGCCCGGGCTTCCGCCTTCTCCGCGCGGGCCTCTGCGTTTGCGCGGGCCTCCGCTTCCTGTCCGGTGCGAGCATCAGACTCGGAGGTGATGCGGGCTTCCGCCTCCTGGCGAGCCAACGCCTCGGATTCAGCACGCGCTTCAGCTTCCACGCGCGCCGTTGCCTCAATCTCGGCCCGGGCTTCTGCCTCGGCACGCGCCGTGGCTTCAATCTCGGCTCGGGCTTCTGCCTCGGCACGCGCCGTGGCGATGAACTCAAGACGCGCCTCGGCGTCCACGCGAGCCGCGGACTCAATCTCCGCTCGGGCATCCGCCTCAGCCAGAGCCGTCGCGACCGATTCCAACCGGGCGTCGGCTTCGGCGCGCGCCGTGGCCTCAATCTCCGCTCGCGCGGAGGCCTCGGCAAGCGCCGCCGCCGCTGACGCCAGCCGTGCTTCGGCATCCACGCGGGCCGCGGATTCAATCTCGGCTCGGGCCTCGGCCTCGGCCAGCGCCGTGGCCACGGACTCCACACGGGCACCCGCACCGAGCTCCGCCTGCACACGCGCCTCGGCGTCTGCCAGGGCCCGAGCAATCCGTTCCGATTGGGCTTCCGCCTCCGCCAACGCACGCGCCGCCAGCTCCGCGCGAGCCTCTGCCTCCGCCTGTGCACGCGCCGCCAGCTCCGCGCGTGCCTCTACTTCCTCAAGGGCTCGCGACAGGCTCTGCGCACGCGTGTCCGCTTCGAGCCGCGCCTGGGCCTCCACCTCGGCGCGGGCCTCCGCGGCCTCGCGGGCACGGGCCTCCGCGTCGATGCGCGCTTCCGACACCGCGGTCAGGTCCTCGGCGGACTCGACCCGGCTTTCCGCGGCCTGACGCGCCTTGGACTCCGACTCGGCGCGGGCCTCCGAAACGACTCGCCCCGCGGCCTCCGACTCCAGGCGCGCTTCGAGCGCCTGCAATGCCTGCGTGCTCGCCGCGGCGCGAAGCTCCGCTGCCTCACGGGCCTGCGTCTCGGCCTCCGCGCGGGCCTCCGCATCGATGGCCCGCAGCTCCGCCTCCGCGCAGGCATCCTCGAACCGGCGGACCTGGGCCTCGACCTCGGCGGTGAGCGTCTCCGCTTCCTCGCGGAGCCGGACTTGCGCTTCCAACTCCTCGCGCAGCGCCGCGAGGTCGCCAGTCTCCTGCGCGTCGCCCGCCAGGGCCGCCCTGGCGGCGCCCCTGGACGAAGGCGACTCCTGGTGACGGAGCCCTTCCAGCGCCGCTTCGGCTTCCGCCCGCAGCAAGGACTCCCGCGAGCGCTCCTCTTCTTCCGCCGCGAGCCGCTCCTGGAGCCCCTGGACCTGCTGCTCGAGTTCGCGGCGCAGCGCAGCTTCCCGCTCCAGCGCCTCGGTGACAGAGCTCACACGCGCGTGAGCTTCCTCGAGCTGGCGCTCCGCCTCCTCCTGCTGGGCCTGCCACTGCGCCATCAGCGCGGGGACCGCGAAGCCTCCGGCGCCTGGGGCGGGCGTCTCGACGACGGGCGGCGCCTCTGGCGCGGGGCTCGAAGCCTCCGCGTCCGAGTCGAACCAATCCTCCCCGATGCTGCGAGGCTCCTCCTTCGGCGTCTCGGTGGACTCCGCGTCGAACCAGTCATCCCCCACGCCCGACGCCTGCGGCGCCTCGTCATCCTGGGACTGGGCTGACGCGGCTTTCAGCTCCGCCTCCAGCAACTCCCAGTTGGACGCGGAGACCGCCGCCGCGTCCGACTCCTCAGCGGCCTGTCCCGGCTCCGGCGTGCTTGCGGGTTCACCGAGCGCCGCCTCCGTGCCCCACGTGTCTTCCGTCTCCGATGACGGCGCTTGCGGCTCGACGTCCACCGCCTGCTCGGGCTCCGTGGACGGCGCCTCACCGGATACATCGCCCGCTCCATCCGCCCCTGAGCCCACGCGCCCCGCGTGCTCCATCTCGGGGTCCGGAGGCAGCTCCGTCCAGGGCGAACCCTCCGTGCTCACGGAGTCGAAGGAGGGCCCGCCGCGCATCGCGGCCAGCTCCGCCTCCGCCGCGGAGAGGGCATCCCCCGCCGGGGCCTCCGGCGTGTCGACGTCGAAGAACCCCTCATCGCCCAACCGAAGCGCCAGGGCCGCCGTGCGCATCGACGGCTGAGAAACAGCCTCCTCCGTCCAGGCCAGCTGTCCCACTGGCGGCGCATCCTCGGCCGGCGCGGCGTCCTCTCCCTCAAGCCCCGCGGACGCTCCCTGCGCGTCGCCTCCGGCCGGCTCACCGTCCACCGCCGAGCCCCAGTCCTGCCCCTGCGAAGACTCGCCCCACCCATCCGCAGAGTCCGGAGCCAGCGCCGAGTCGATGGAGGCCATCGCCTGGGCTTCCACCTCCAGGTGCGCCCGCTCCATGGCGGTGTCCAGGTCGCGCGTGCTCTGACGCTCGCGTTGCTGCGCCGCCTCGTGGGCGGAGCGCTCCGCGTCCGTCATCGCCGCCAGCTCCCAGTCCGTCTGGTGCAGCGGCGCCAAATCCCCGAAGAGCGCATTCGCCAGCGCGGGGTCGCCCGCCACCGAGGGTGGCGGGGTCGCGTGCCAGGACTCCGTCTCCGCCCCCGTGGCCTCCGAGACACCTCCACCCGACGGAGGCAGCTCCCGGTTCTCCACCACGTGCCAGGCGTCCGCATCCGCGGGGGCCTTGACCAGCGAATCCACCAGCTCGACGAAGGCCGCCCCTTCCAGAGGCAACTGGGCCACGGGGGCGCTGAAGCCGGGGATGGACTCGCCCAGGAGCAGCACCCGGGCCGACTTGCCATCCGGATGCTGGAGCAACTCCTCCAGCACGAGGTGGCCCCGGCCACTCTCCACGCCGGGCGCGAGCACGAGCAGCACGGGCAGGTGGTGCCCGTACGCAATGAGGGCATCCGCGGCGGAGGTGGCGAGGATGACCTCGTACCCTTCACGCGTGAGCAGGCGCCGCACGGCGGCGATATTGGCGATGTCGTCGTGGACGAGAAGGACCGGTGCGCCCATGGGGGGGCACCGAGTCTACAGCATGGCCCCCGGATCCACGTCGATCACGACCTTCACCGTGGAAGGAACATCGACCAGGGCCGCTTCCAGCCGGGCGAGCAGCGGGGCGAGCGCCGTATGCGTTGGCCCCTTCAAGAGGAGCTGCCAGCGCGTCTTGCCACGGATGCGGGAGATGGGCGCCAGGGCCGGCCCCAGCATGCGGACCCCGGCGGACGCAGGGGGCATGTGCCGGGAGACGAGGTTCCCCAGGGAGCGCGCCACACTGGCCGTCTGTTCGGGGTGCTCCCCCTCCAGGCGGACGGCGGCCATGCGTGAATAGGGAGGGTAGGCCAGCGCCTTGCGCCACTCCAGTTCTTGATTGGCGAAGCCGTCGAAGTCATGGGCCAGCACGCGCCGCACCGGCTCCGCGTCCGGATTGTAGGTCTGCACCAGCACCCGGCCTGGGTCCTTGCCCCGGCCCGCGCGGCCGGACACCTGGGTGAGCAAATGGAAGGTGCGCTCGGCGGCACGGAAGTCCGGGATGGAGAGGGACGTGTCCGCCATCACGACACACACCAGCGTCACGCCTGGAAAGTCATGCCCCTTGGCCACCATCTGCGTGCCCACCAGGACATCCAGTTCCCGGCGCGCGAACGAGGCCAGCATCTCCGTCAAACGCTCGGCGCTGCTGGCCGAGTCCCGGTCCAACCGGGCGACGCGCGCGGTGGGGATGCGCTCCAGCACCTCCGCCTCCACACGCTCGGTGCCGATGCCCAGCTTGAGCATGGGGCCCGTGCACTCCAGACACTGCTCCGGCACCGGCATGGCCAGGCCGCAGTAGTGGCACACCACCCGGTTCTGCGAGCGGTGGTGCGTGAGGCACACGTCACACTCGCTGCACTTGAGCGACAGGCCGCACACCTCGCACAGGAGGACGGTGCTGTGGCCCCGGCGGTTGAGGAAGAGGATGACCTGCTGCCCGCGGCCAATCGTCTCCGCCATCGCCTCCAGCAACGGAGGACTGAGGATGGGCGCCTCTTCCGTCACCACGCCCTCGCGCGGACGCTCCACGCGCAGGTCCACCAGCTCGATGGTGGGCATGGGCCGGTCATCCACGCGGTGCTTCAACTCCAGCAGCTGGTAGCGCCCGCGCTTCACGTTCTCCAGCGTCTCCAGCGCGGGCGTGGCCGAGCCCAGCACCACCACCGCGCCGGCCTGCTTGCCGCGCACGACGGCCGGTCGCGCGCCTGGTAGCGCAGCTTCTCCTCCTGCTTGAAGGACGGGTCGTGCTCCTCGTCCACGACGATGAGCCCCAGGTTGTCCACCGGCGCGAACACCGCCGAGCGCACGCCCACGGCAATCTTCACGTCGCCGCGGCGCAGCGCCTGCCAGTGGAAGAGCCGCTCCCGGTCCTTCAGCGCCGAGTGCAGCACCGCCACCTCCGCGCCGAAGCGGCTGCGGAAGCGGCCCACCAGCTGCGGCGTCAGCGCGATTTCCGGCACCAGGATGAGGCTGCCCTTCCCCAGCGACAGCGCATGCTCGGCCGCGCGCAGGTACACCTCCGTCTTCCCGCTACCGGTGACGCCGTGCAGGAGGAAGGGCTGGAAGGTGGCCGCGTCCAGGGCCGCGCGCAGCACCACGCCCGCCGCGTCCTGCTCCGGCGTGAGGTGGTCCGGACGGCCCTGAATCAGGCCCTCCTTCACGCTGGCCTCCACCGTCTTCTCCTCCAGCCGGGCGAAGCCGCGCGTGGCCAGCTTCTTCAGCGTCTCTCGTGCGCCTGGAATCGCGTGGGCGACCTCTTCCAGCGGCGCGCTGCCTCCCACGGCCAGCAGATACGCGAGCGCGGCGGACTGGGCGGGCGCACGAGACAGCTCCGGCGGTACCTCGTTGACGAGCGCCACCGCGAAGTGCTGCACGTCCGGCCTGGCTTCCTTCTCATCCACGGCCTTCGACAGGCCGGGCGGCAGCGCGCCGCGAATCACCTCACCCAGCGGATAGCGGTAGTGCACGGCCGCGAAGCGCAGCAGCGCGATGAGGTCCTTGGGCAAGGACGGCGAGTCCTCCAGCACGCGCTGGACGGCCTTGAGCCGCACCTTCTCGCCAGTCGGCGGGGAGGCGGGCCCCAGGTAGAAGCCCAGCGCCGTACCCCGGCCGAAGGGCACCAGCACGCGCTGCCCCGGCTCCAGGCGGCCCGCCAGCTCGTCCGGCAGGGTGTAGGTGAACTCGCCCCGGACGGGGCGGCCAACGGCGATGGAGGCCAGGACGGGAGTGCTCACTTCGGCGCGCACTGTAGCGGCGGCGGCGGGCTCGGACAGTTCCCGGCGGCTATTCACACCGGAGGTGCGCACCGCCCTGGAACCCCGCGTCGTGGGGGCCTTCGCGGGCGCCGCGTCCGCCCCGCTCCACAAGGGTCGCTGTTCCATGTCACTCCCTTCAACCACCACCCCGGCCCCATCCGTCCTGCTACCGGGGTCCACAGTGCGCGAAGGGTCTGACATTCCCCGCCGGGTCCCGCCCATGGGACGGAACCCGGCGTGTCAGGAGGCCACTTCCGGGCTCAGGCCCCGGTGACCTTCTTCCACGAAGGACGGCTCCGGACGCGCTCCCACCAGGCCGCCACGTTCGGGTGCTTGCCGACGAGCTCCGCGCCGCCCGCGGCGACGAAGAAATCCATGTAGGGCATCCACGTCACCTCGGCGAGCGAGAAGCCGTCTCCCGCCAGGTACTGCTGCTTGCCCAGCACCGGCTCGATGATGCCGAAGACGCGCTCGACGCCCTGCAGGCCCTCGCTGATGCGCGCCTCGTCCGGCGCGCCGCCGCCCATCACCTTCTTGAAGAGGCGCTCCCAGATGACCTTCATCGCGGAGGGCGAGAAGTAACACTGCTCCACGCTGATGAACTGCTCCATGCGCGCGTACGCATGCACGTCGGACGGCGTCAGCGAGGGCCCCGGCAGCTTGCGGTCCAGATAGCGGATGATGGCGCGCGACTCGTAGAGCCGGAAGCCGTCATCGTCTTCGAAGGCGGGGATGACGCCGAAGGGGTGGCGCTCCATGTGCGCGGGACTCTTCTGCTCCCCCTTCGTGAGGTCGACGAGGACGAGCTCCGCCTCCTGGCCCTTCTCCGCCAGGGTGGTGAGGACCGAACGCGTGGCAGTGCTCATCGGGAGGCCGTACACCTTCATGGGACATTCCTCTGCGTGGCGGGCCGGGGAAAATCCCGGCCAGGCGGGGCCAGACTCTTCATGGCCGCCGCCAGCGCCGCAAGGAATTCAGGAAAGTGGCGGCATTGACTACAGGGTGAAGAGCGAGTCGGGCAGGCTGGCCCGGTTGTCCCCCTTCAAGGCGGTGAAGCGCAGGTTGCGCTGACCGCCGCGCCACACCTCGATGGTGCGGGGCAGCCACTCCCCCGTGGCGGGCGAGTTGTAGTCCAGGAAGCGGACGTCCCAGGCCGTCCCCGACGCGTCCGAGTAACGCAACCGGGCCGGGCGGAAGGAGTCCTTGTAGACCCAGAACTGCGGGCGGCCCTCGGCCATGTCGCCGATGACGTAGGCCACCTCGCCGCCGAAGCGCGCCAGTCCGGTGCGCCCCGTCTCGATGCCCAGGTTCTGGAGGTGGCGAATCACCGCTTCCTTCAGCTCCTGCACGTTGCCGCTGCCCGTGGCGAGCAGCGGGCACACCTGCGCGACGAGCGCCGACATGGAGGGAATCTCGGTCCCCTGCACGCGACGGCGGCCACCCGACTGGACCACCGCGGACTGGGCGTTGCCGTCGGGCACGGAGGCCTCGAAGCGGCAGCGGCCGGGCACGCGGATGGACAGCACGCCGTCCCCCTGCACCTCCGGGCGGTCCGTGGGCGTCCCCAGCGCGGCGCCGGCCTCCTTGACGGCCGGACCTCCGAAGCTGAGGGAGCCTTCCACGCGCAACGTGGACAGCCTCAGCTCGGCGCGCTCCGCCGACATGCGGCGGATGATGGAGCTGCCGGGCAGCACGTAGGCCGCCGCGGCGAAGGAGACCAGGACAGCGAGGAGTGCAACGGTGCGCTTCACGGCTTCTCCGTCTTCACGACTTCACGCATGTACTCGAGCAGCCCGGCACGCAGGTCCGGACGCTTGAGCGCGTAGGCGATGTTGGCCTTCAGGTACCCCACCTTGTCGCCCGCGTCATAGCGCTGACCCTTGAAGCGGTAGCCGAGCAGCCCCTTCGACTGCTGGAGCGTGGCCAGGCCATCGGTGAGCTGGATTTCGCCGCCCACACCCGGCGTCTGGTTCTCCAGGATGGGGAAGATGTCGGGCGGCAGCACGTAGCGGCCGATGACGGCGAGGTTGGAGGGCGCGGTGCCCTTCTTCGGCTTCTCCACGATGCGGTCGATGCGCATGACGCCATCACCCAGGTCCGTGCCCGCGGCGATGCCGTACATGTGCGTCTCACTCTCCGGCACTTCCATGAGCGCGATGACCGCCTGGTTGTACTGGCGATACACGCGAGCGAGCTGGCGGATTCCCGGCTCCTCGGCGTCAATCATGTCGTCACCCAGCAGCACGCCGAAGGGCTCGTCGCCGATGACGCTCTTGGCGCACAGCACCGCGTGGCCCAGTCCCTTGGGCTCCTTCTGACGGATGCTGACGACGCGCACGAGGTCCGCGATGGCGCGCAGCTTGTCGGCCTCGGCCTCCTTGCCGCGCGCACGCAGCGTCGTCTCCAGTTCGAAGCCGATGTCGAAGTGGTCCTCGATGGCGCCCTTGCCGCGGCCGTTGATGAGGACGACATCCTCGATGCCGGCGGATACCGCCTCTTCCACGATGTACTGGAGCGTCGGCGTATCGACGATAGGCAGCATCTCCTTGGGAACCGCCTTGGTCGCCGGCAGGAAGCGCGTGCCCAGGCCGGCTGCCGGGATGACACACTTGCGGATGAGGGGCTCTACCTTCGAGGTTTTGGAGGCCATGAGGGCTGGGAATCTATTGATGGCCCCTGACCCCATCAAGGCGGATAGGATGGACTTGTCATGTTGCTCCGCGCCTTGGTGCTGATTGCCCTTTGTGTGTCCACTACCGCTCTGGCGCAGCCCGCCGAGGACCTTCGCGATGTCATGAGCGCACGCGCCTATGGCATGGGCGGCGCCTACCGGGCCCTGGGGCTGGGCACGGATGCCATCATGGGCAATCCAGCGGCGATGGTCCTCTACCCGTCCTACCGGGTTGAAGGCACCGGCGCGTGGGATACGCGGCGGAAGGAAGGATTGCTGGGCGTCTCCGTCGTCGACGCCGCCACGAGCCGCCTGGGGATGGGCGTGGACTACCACTGGGTGAGCGTGGGGCGCGGCGGCGCGCGCGCCAGTGCCCACCTCAGCTCGATGGGCGTGGGACTGCCCATCAGTCAGGCGCTCATGCTCGGCGCCACGGTGCGATATCTGCGCATGAGCGGCCAGTCTCGGTTCGCCAACTCCGTCACCGGCGACGCGGGGCTGATACTCCGGCTGTCACCGTCACTGATGGCGGGCGTCTCCGCGCACAACATCGTGGACACTGGCAATGACGAGCTGACGCGCTACTACTCGGCGCACGTCGGGGTGATGACGGGGCTGCTGACGCTCGCAGGCGACGTGCGCGCGGACTTCACGACGAACGACACCAGGACGTTCACGTACCACGGCGGTCTGGAGTACATCCTGGGCCAGATGTTCCCGGTGCGCGTGGGCTACTCCTACGACGGCTTCACGCGGACGTCGCAAGTCAGCACGGGGCTCGGCTTCATGTCCGAGGGCGGAGGCGGCCTGGACTTCGGCTACCGCCACGACCTGGGCGGCCCCAAGGGGCGCATGCTGGCGCTCACCATCAAGCTGAACACGAACTGAGTCAGCGCGGCGCCCGGAGCGGCAGGTAGCGCTCCGACGCGGCGAAGCGCAGCAGCTCCACCAGCTCCGCCTCGTTGCCCCGGCGGGTCCGCAAGACGGACAGCGCGGGACCAATGCTTCCGCAGGCCACCAGGC
Organism: Myxococcus sp. MxC21-1; assembly: GCF_032612255.1. NCBI lineage: Bacteria > Pseudomonadati > Myxococcota > Myxococcia > Myxococcales > Myxococcaceae > Myxococcus > Myxococcus sp. MxC21-1. Next base: position 1,640,494 of record NZ_CP123278.1, on the reverse strand, counting down.
CCGCGCGGTTGGCGGAATCCCGCGCGGCATCTGCGAGCGCCGAAGCCTTGAAGTTCTGGGTGCCGGGCTCCAGCAAGGCCATGGCGCGCTCCAGGGCGCGCGGCGACAGGGACTCGCGCACCACGCGGGCCTCGGCTCCGGACGCACGCGGGTCCTTCAGCACGGTGGCCAGCAGCGCCAGGGCGCGGAGGAGCTGGCCCCCTTGAGGGCCCGGAGCGCGAGCAGGTCCGGCGACAGGGACAGCAAGGCGCGGCCCACGTGGAAGCGCAGCTCCGGGAGCGGCATGGGCTCACGCAGCAGGAGCCGGCCCACGAGGAGGCGTGGGTGGCCCGCGTGCACGGCGGTGAAAGGCGGGCCGTCGTCCTCTGCGAGCACGAGTTCGGGCAGGTGGACGTCCAGCATCCGCGCGGCGGTGTGCAGCGCGTCGAGCACGGCCGGTGCGCAGGGGCCCGCGGTGGCGCGCAGCAGCTCCGAGGAGCCGGCGGCGCGGCCCTCCGCTGGGAACAGGCGGCAGAGCGCGATTCCGGTGCAGGCCAGCAGTTCGCCCGAGGGCGTGCGCAGGCCAGGGTGGCGCAGGCCAGCGCGCTCGTCGGAGGTCAGCGGTGGACGCTGGCCGCGCGGCGCGGGAGTTTCGAGCCCGTCGAGCGCATCGGCGATTTCGCGCATGAGCGAGGCGCGCGCCGGGTCTCCTCGCTGGTCGAAGTACTCGGCGAGGAGTCGATAGGGCTTCGCGTCGAGCGGGCGCTCGCGGATGTGCCGGAAGGCATCGGGCTCGGTGTCCGGTGGCGGCACATAGGCGGGCGCGGGTGATTCGCGCGGGTCCATGACGCCGGGGACAGGCCGAGGAGGCTCGGGCGCCGTGGGTGGCTTCGCGATGAACGTGCGCCCCGGCACCGGGGCGGAAACCGTGCCCTCCGGGCGCGCGCGGACGACGCGGCGCACCGGGTCCATCCGGCCGGGCGGCGCTTCCCAGGAGATGACGCGGGTCTCCGGGACGGGGGCATCACCGAGGTCCATGACCTCACCCGTGATGAGGTCGGTGGCCCGAGGACGCTGGGCTCGGACCTCCGCGTCGCGAGAAGCGGGCCCTTGCTCCGCTTCGCTTCCGGACGCGGCGGCGCGTGGCGCGGCCTTGTCTCCGCGTGAGGACGCGGGGGAGCGTTGAGCAGCCGGCGCCTTGGGGGAGATGGCGGCGTCCGCGGACTCAGCGGGAGCGCGTGGCGGCGGGGCAGCCGTGTTGCCCGGGGATGAAGGCGGGTTGCGGGCCTCGCCCCTGGGGGACGACGCGGCTGCACGTGCTTCTGCCTTGGGTGGCGATGCCGCGAAGGCTTCCACTGGAACGCGCGGTTCGCCTTGCGCAGGCGAGACGGTGGCGCGCGCCGCGCCCTTGGGAAGCGGCGCATCCGCGGCCAGCGCACGCGGTTCACCTCGCGCCCCGGCGTCCACTCCAGACGGGGCCTCGCGGCCGGAACGGGCCTCCCGCCTCCCCTTCCGCCCCGAAGGGACGGGCTCCGGCGAGCCCTTGCGGCCCTGCTCCACCGCGGCGCCCGGGGAAGCTCTCCCGACTTCATCGCGGGGTGGCTCCACGCTTTCGGACGCGGGGGAGCAACCCCGATGTCCGTGGTGGACGCCTCCTCGTTGGCGAGGCGCTGGAGGTTTCCGGACGATTGCGTCAGCACCGGGGACGCCGCGATGAGTGGCGCACGGGGGCCGCTCGACTCACGGCGAGGAGCCGCGGAGCGCGGCGGCTCGGGAGGCGGCACTTCACGCTCTGCGCGCGCCTGCCGGATTCCCTCCGCCCGGCGAGCGTAGACCTGCGCGCGCTCGGGATTGCCCATCACGTCGCGCCACAGACGCGCGAGCCGGTCCCAGGTGCGCTCCCGCTCCGCCTCGTCCTCCATGGCGGTGGCCGCGTGTTCCAGGGCCCAAGCCGCCTCGCCCAGGTGGTCCCGCTCGAGGAGACGCTCCACGAGCATCAGCCACGCTTCCTTGTGGCCCGGCTCGTAGCGCACGGCCTGACGCAACTCCTCGAGCGCGGCATCGGCGTCGCCCTGGGCATCCAACGTGGCGACCAGCTCCAGCCGGGCCTGACGCGCGGCGGGCCCTCGGGCTTCGCGGGTGAGCTGCGCACGCAGAAGCCGGCTGAGCACCGTCGTGTCGCCGAGCTTTCGCGTCAGCGTCGTGAGCTGCACGCGGGCCTGCTCGCTGTCGGGACTCTCCGTGAGCACCTCGCTCCAGGCCCACTGCGCGAGCCGCCAATCGCTCAGCGACTCCTCCGCGACCTGGGCCAGGACGCGCAGCGCTTCCACGCGGTCCAGCGCACGGCGTGGTGCCGCCGCCAGTGCCACCCGGAGCCGTTCCGCGATGGACGGACGCTCCGCGTCCGACACGCAGCGGAGCATCCCCGCGAGCACGGGAAGCAGCCCCGGCGCGGAGGACTCCGCCGCCTCGAAGTCCGCGCGAGCCTTCTGCAGCTCGCCCATGTGGAGCCAGCGCTCGCCCCGCGTGAGCAGAGCCCCCGCGCGTGCGCGGCCAGCGGGCGCGCGCCGGATGGCCTCGTCCAACGCGCGGCGCACGAGGGACGCGTCCCCTCTCGCGGCCAGCAACCGCACCTGATCTCGAAGCGCGGCGCGGTCCCCCGTCAGCTCCACGATTTCCCGGTACATGCGCGCGGCGCCCGCGGGGTCGTGGAGCTCGTTCTCCATCACCTCCGCGAGGCGCGCCAACGCATCGGCGCGCAGGGACGCGTCCTTCGCCCGGTCCGCCCGCTTGAGGTAGAGCTGAGCCAGCTCGGCCCAGGCCCGTCGAGCGATGAGCTGGGCCTCGACCTTCCGCGAGCGGGGCAGCTCCTCGGTGTCTTCTTCCCGAGGCCCCGCGCTCGCCTCGGAAGTGCGGCCATTCTTGTTCGGTGCATCGCCAGAAGCCGACGCGAGCGCGGCCTCCAGCTCCGCCAACGACACCTCCATGGTGCCAGAGCGGGCATCCGGCTCGGGTGCGGCGCGGGACGTGATGGGAGGTGGCAGCGCCTCGGACGGGGGCGGGGTCTTCCGCCGCTCGCGCTTCGAAGAGGCAGGCGTCTGCTGGCGCGGTGGAGGACGCGATACGTCAGCGCCGACGAGAAAGGGCTGTGCCTCCGAAGTGACTTCACTTTCGTCGGCGTCGTCGAAGCGAGCGACCGGCGGGGGCACGGGTGCGTCGTCGTCTGGGGCATCGGCCCAAGGCACGGGCAGTGGCGCGCGCCCCGGAGCAAACGTCTTGGCCACACCTGAAGACGGGGGCACGGCGACGTCCCCTAGCGCGGGCATCTCCACTTCCGTCTTGCGCGCCTCGAATTCAAATGCCCTCGGTGGCACAACCACCGCCGGCATTTCCACGACAGTCTTGGGTGCTTCGGAAGCAGAGGTACCGCGGGGAGTCACCGCGGGGAGTTCCACCGCCGGCATCTCCAACACCGTCTTGAGCGATTCAGTGGGTGGCGCCTTCACGGGCGACGGACGCGCATCGGCATCGGGCAGCGCTTCGCTCCCCTTGGACGAAGCCGTCGCGCGCGCATCAGGCCCAGGCGGTGAGAGCGAACTCGACACAGGCCCACGTTGCTCCGAGACGGGCGGAGCTTCCGCCTGAAGCCCATCCGCGCCACGCTCAGGCAACGCGGCCGCAGGCGCTCCTCCACCAGCCTCTGGGAGCTGCGACACCGAAGGCTGCGAACGTGCCTCCGCCGCACCGACCGTGGAAGCTGGCGCGGAGAGCGCCCTCGCGGAGAGCGGCGGCCCCACCACGGTTTCGATGAGGTAGACGGCGTCGTCGTTCTCCCAAGAGGCAGTTACCTGCGCGCCTTCTCTCCGCGCTGGGAGCTTCGCCAGCACACCCCGCTCGTCCACATCCACCATCGGGGCGCTCGCACCAGCGACAGGCACCGCCTTGCCCTCGATGCGCGCACGCAGCACCTGGAGCACGCGCCGAGCACGCCGGTCCTCGGGCCATTCCACCAGGAGCGCTTCGAGCGCGGCGGCGGCACGCGGCAGTTGGTCCACCCGTCGCAGGACCCGCGCGAGCTGACGCCGGACCGCGCGCCTGCTGGAGACCACCGTCGGCGCCACCTCCAGCAGGGTGATGGCCGCAGCCTCGGTGCCCGCCAGCAGCGCCATGCGCACAATCCCGGCGGCCAGGCGCGGCGTCATCGGCAGGGTCCTGCTGGCGCGCGCAAGCTCTCCGAACGCGCGCGCGGCGGAGCCCTCTCGTAGCTGCCGGGCCGCGGACCGGAAGTGCCGGTCCACCACTTCGCTGACATCCTCCGCGGGATTGACGTCGGACGCGCCGGGCTGCAGCGCCTCCTGTCGGACCGCTGCGGGCTCCGGCGTGCCGGCGTTCCTGCCGTTTCTCACGCCACCCATGGGTGCGGCAGTCTACACACAACGATGCCCGTTCCGGCTGTTACTGTCCTCCTCCCCGCGCGAAACGCCGAAGCCACCGTGGCCCGCGCCGTCCGCAGCCTCTTGACGGGCACCCTCCGCGACCTCCGTGTGTTCGCGGTGGACGACGGCTCCACGGACGGTACGCGTGAAGTGCTGACCGACCTGGCGGCGAGCGACTCCCGCGTGGAAGTCCTTGACGGCCGGGGCCGTGGCCTGGTGGCGGCGCTGAACCTGGCGCTGCGTGAAGCCACCTCCCCCTACGTCGCCCGGATGGACGCGGATGACGAAGCCCTTCCCAAACGCCTGGAGGCAAGCCTCACCGCCCTGGAAGCGGACCCCGGGTTGGCCGGCGTGGGCACGGCCGTGGAGCTGTTCCGGGATGACAAACCCGTGAGCCCCTCGCTCCAGGCCTATGCCACGTGGCTCAGCGGGCTGACCACCGCAGAGCGACTCGACCGGGAGCGCTTCATCGAAAGCCCCCTGTGCCACCCTTCCGTCTGCCTGCGCCGGGACGCCCTGGTGGCCGCGGGAGGCTGGCAGGACGGCGACTTCCCGGAGGACTACGCGCTGTGGCTGGAGCTGCTGGACCGGGGCTTCGGGCTGCGCAACCTGTCCGAGGTATTGCTTCGCTGGCGCGACAGCGACGGGCGGATGACGCGAACGGACCCGCGCTATGCCGTCAAGCGCTTCCTGTGGACGAAGGCGCGCTACCTGACGCGAGGCCGTGGCCCCCTGGCGGACGGGCGCCCCTGCACGGTGTGGGGCGCGGGCCCGAGCGGCAAGACGCTGACGCACTTCCTCCACCAGGAAGGCGTCCGCGTGCGGCGCTACGTGGAGGTCCACCCTCGCAAGGTGGGCACGCGCATCCATGGCATCCCGGTCATCTCCCCCCAGGAGCTCGGCGCGCCCGGGGATGGACACCTGTTGGTGTGCGTGGGCGTCCGCTGGGCCCGCGCGGAGATTCGCGAGGACCTCATCGGACGGGGCTGGGTGGAGGGCCGCGACTTCACCTGCGCGGCGTGAGGACTCACTCGGCGCCACGAATGGCGCCCGAGGGCGCCGACACGCCAGCGGCCAGGAAGAACCGCATCAGGTCCTCCGGCACCGGCGCCTCGATTCGCAGCAACTTCCCCGTGCGCGGATGTCCCAGCTCCAGTGCCTGGGCATGCAGCAAGCACCGCGGTGCCTCCACGCCTTCCGCCCGGGCCGCGCCGCCGTAACGCGCGTCCCCCAGAATCGGAGCGCCCAACGCCGTCAGATGCGCGCGGAGCTGATGCGTGCGGCCCGTGTGCGGCAGCAGCTCGACGACACAGAACGCCGGCCCCGATGACAGCGTGTGGAAGTCCGTCAGCGCGGGTACACCATTGGCCGCCCGGGTCGCCCGCCAACGGCCAGGGCGCGACGGGTCCTTGGACAACGGCAGGTCCACCGTGCCCGACGGGGGCAAACCCGGCCCGGTGGCCGCGACATAGCGCTTTCGCGCCCGTCCCTCCCGGAACTCGGCCGCCAGCGCCGACGTGGCCTCCGCCGTCTTCCCGAACACCGTCACGCCGGACGTCTCCCGGTCCAGGCGGTGCACCAGCCCCGCGGGGCGTCCCAGCTTCGCCCCCACCAGGTCCACCAGGCTGTCCCCCACGCGCCCCTCGGTGGGCTGCGCGGACACGCCGGCCGGCTTGTCTACCGCGATGACGTCCGCGTCCTCGTACAGCACTCGCAGCTCGGGCGCGGGGGCGCCTCGGACAGGGGGCTCTGCCCGCCCTCCTCCAGCACCACCGTCACCACCTGCCCAGCCGTCAGCCGCGCATTCGCATCCCGGCTCCGCTTGCCCGCCACGTAGACGGCGCCCACCTCCACCAGCCCCCGTGCCCCCGGCTCGGGCAGTCCCAATTCATCCGCGATCGCGCGGGCCACGGCCTTCCCCACCAACGCCCCTTCCACCCGGAACGTCCGGCGCTTCATGCCGCCACCTCGCCCACCGGGCGGACGGCCTCCGCGTACGAGCCCGCGCCATGCGCCACGTGCTCCGGCACACCGCCCCCCATCCCTGTGTCCACCGCAGATGTCATGCGGCGGCACTCTACGCGCGCATCGCCCTTTCGCGCCGCCCGCTTCCTGTTACCTTTCGCGCCCCCATGGACCGTCCCCTGCACTCCGTCCGTACGCGGCTGGACGACTTCCTCGCCGAGCTCGCCACGCTGAACTACCGGCAAGGCGCCGGGCTCGCGCTGGATGTTTCCCCCAGCCAGCTCCACGCCGCCTTCCCCGAGCTGTCGTCTCCGGACACCTTCGCCGCCGCCAACGAGGCGCTCGCCAAGGCCCAATCGAAGAACGAGCCCCTCACCGTCCGCCGCATCCGACTGGTGCGTGAGCTGGTGGCCTCGCACGTCGAGGACGCGCTCGCCGCCCGTCACGTGGAGGCCATTGCCTCGCTGGAGGCCCAGGCCCGGCTGATGGTGGACGACCAGACCTACTCCTTCGGCGAGGCGCTGGGCCGCATTCCCCACGAGTCCGCCCGGGGCCGCCGCGCCCTGCTGGAGCGCGCCACCGGCGAGTTCCTCTGGCAGAACCGCACCCGCTACGGGGACCGGCGCGATGCGGCCCTGCACACCGCGGAGCAGCTGGGCGCGAAGAACTACCCCGCCCTGCGCCAGGACGTCACCGGCATCGACTTCGCCAGGCTGGCCGAGTCCGCCGCGACGATGCTCGCGCGCACGGAGGACGCCTACCGCGACGTGCTCGCCTACGTCCTCAAGAAGGTGGACCCGCTGCTGCGTCCACTGCCCGGCGGAGAGGCCCGCAGGCATGACTTGCAGGCCGCGCTCCAGACCCCGTGGATGGACGGCTTCTTCCGGCGCGAGGACGCCTTCCCCGCCGTGGTGCGCTGGCTGGGCGAGTGGGGCCTGACGCCCAACGCCGGGGGCCGCATCCGCATCGACGACGAGGCCCGGCCCGGCAAGTCACCGCGCCCCTTCGTCGCCGTGGTGCGCGTGCCGGACGACATCCGCCTGGTGCTCCAGCCTCGCGGCGGCATCGACGGGCTGGCCAGCCTGCTCCATGAGATGGGCCACGCGCAGCACCGCGCCCATGTCTCCGACACGCTGCCCATGGAGCTGCGCCGGCTGGGCGACGCGTCCGTGACGGAGGCCCACGCCGCCGTCTTCGAACGGCTGCTCCTGTCCCCCGAGTGGCTCAAGCGCTACCTGGGACTGCCCACCGTGGCCGCGCGGGACACGGTGCGACTGGCCGCCTTCCAGGCCCTCACGCTGCTGCGGCGTCACGCGGCCAAGCTGACCTACGAGCTGTCCCTGACGCAGCGGGGCGCCTCCACGGAACGCGCGGACGAATACGCCGACGGGCAGCGCCATGCGCTCTTCGTCGAGCCACACCCTGGCTTCTTCCTCCACGACGTGGACCCGCAGCTGTACGTGGCGCACTACCTGCGGTCCTGGGCCCTGGAGACCCAGCTCACCGCGCGCATCACGGAGCAGTTCAACGAGGACTATTGGAGGAACCCCGCGGCCGCCGCCTGGTTGAAGGGGCTGTACGCGCGTGGGGGCACTGACGATGCGGAAGGACTGGCCACGGAGACGTCAGGCACGCCATTGGCGTTGCCCGAGGCCGGGGAGCGCCTCGTGGCCATCCTCAACCGGTAGGGGACACCCGCGAGACGACTACTTCTTCTTGCGGAGCGCCCGGACAATCTTGTCCTTGGTGGGATTGGCGGCGGCATCCCGCGCGCGCGTGGCGGCGACGGGCTTGCTGCTGGCGGTGACCGCGGGCTTGCCACCCGCGCGAGCGCGCATCGCCTTCATCAGCTGCATCTCGATGAGGAGCAGCTCGTCGCCCAGCTCCTGGTTGTCACCAGCGGCACGGGGCAGCGGTGCACGGGTGCTGGAAGCGCCAGCACCGTGGCGCATGCGCAGAACCTTCTCCTCTTCGGCCGAAAGCGTACGCGCCTTCTCCAGCGCCGCTTTGACCTCCTTGGCCGTCACCGTGCTACTTCCGACCTTGCGCTCCATCGCCGCTCCCTTGCTGTGAAGCCCCGCTGAACATCCGAGCATGTCGGACGCGTCCGGGCCGCAACCGTCGAGGATTGTAGAGGACGCAAGAGTCAGCGCAAATTTTCTTCCAACATCTCGCTGCCGAGATGTAGCGCCGCCCCCTCCACCCCCGTCCGGGATACCCCGGAGTCCTGGCCGGCCGTTCACCAGGCAACGGCGCCCGGAAAGAGCGCCGGAACCACGTCAGGTGCCCTCTTCGTCCTCGGGCTCCGGGGCAGACTCCGGGCTGGCCGAATCCGAGTCCGAGGGCTTCTTGCGCTGGATACCGAAGCTGTCGAGCGCGTCGGCGATGCCCTGGGGCTTGTCCGCGTCCGGGAGGAAACCCTCGGGCGGCTGGAGCCGTGGGTCCTTGCCTACCTCGGTGAGGGCGGCCTCCAGCGTCAGGCGCAGCTCGGCCGCCTCGGGCGTCTTGTCCCCGGGCACACCCATGCGCCCGTCCAGCCGGGCCTTGAGGACCACGGAGGTGGCGGAATCCACCAGCACCTCGCCGTCCAGCGAGCGCGGCAGGCGATGGGCGAAGAAGTTGGCCCGGCGGACCGTCGTCTCGTCCGCGCCCCCTTCTTGGCCTGGGGCATGGGCGGCAAGGGCCGGGACGCCTCCGCCTGGGCGGCGGGGGCCAGCGTCACCACGTAGCGCCAGGCCGTGCGGCCCTCGTGGGTGACGGTGCCCTCGGGCGTCAGCTTGATGCGCCCCTGGAAGAGGCTGTCGAAGTCGCGGATGGCGCCAGTCAGCTCCGCGCGGGTGCGCTCGGCCATGCCTCGGTCGCGCAGGCGCTGGCGGAAGGGGCCATACCGGTTGCGGGCGAACACCTGCCCCCCACACGCATCACCTCCAGGCCCTGGTCCCGGGAGTTCTCCAGCACGCCGTGGAAATCCCCGCTGACCCCGCCCGGGCCGGCGCGGAAGGTGCGCGTCTCGGTGAGCTTCACGGGGATGGAGGCCTCGGAGGTCCACTCGTACCCCAGCGTCGCCTGGTAGCGGTGGGGGCCCAGACGCTCGGTCACCTCGGCGGCGTCCATGCCCAGGATGCGGCGCGCCACCTGGGGGTTGTCCGCGACGTCCTCGGGGGGCAGCTTTTCCTTCGCGGACGCCACCACCTTGGGCGGGTCCTCCGGCGAGAAGATGCGTGCCTTGGCCGCCTTGTCGACCGGGTCCGAGCAGCCGACGGCGGCCAGCGCCACGGCAAGGGTGAAGGCGGACTTCTTCAGACGGCTCACGACTCCTCCGGGAGGGTACGACCAGGCCGGCAAGTTACGTGGGGCATACACGAGCAGCAAGCAGTGGCTTGCGTGCGGCCGTGCAAGGGATAGAACGCCCAACTCATGCAGAACCTGCGCGACAAGCTATTGAAGGCGGGCCTCGTCACCGAGGACCAGGCCAAGAAGGTGGAGTCGAAGCCCAGCCAGGCGGAAGCCCGGCGGCCCGGACCCCAGGAGGGCGGCCGTTCAGGCGGCAACCGTCCTCCCCCCCGCCGTGATGACAACCGGACACCAGGCGGCCCGCCCCGAGGCGAGGGTGGAGGCCGTCCGAGTGGCGGCCGTGACGCCGGCCGTCGTGAGGGCGGCGGGCGTCCAGGCGGCGGCTTCGGGGGTGCCCCCGGCACGGCGGAGGTCCCCAGCACGGGCGGCCGGCCGCGGCGGCGGCGGAGCGGGCCATCCCCAAGCTGCCCCCCATGCCGGGCTCCAAGGCCTACCAGCGCGCCGAGTCCAAGCGGCAGGTGGAGCTGGACCGCGCCCTGCGCGAGCTGGTGCTGGGCTCCCAGGTCCCCGTCGAGGCGGGGGAGACGGCGTTCTACTTCATGACCCGCAAGGGCAAGCTGCGCCGGCTGGAGCTGAGCCCCGCGCAGGCGAAGCAGCTCGAAGAGGGCGAGCTGGGCGTGGTGGAGCGCCCCGAGCCCGCGCAGATCGAGCACTCGCTGGTGCCTTCGTCGGCGGCGGAGCAGATGTTCGCGCTGTCGAAGAAGTCGGTGCGCTTCCTCAACCGCAAGGAGAACCCCGTCGGCTTCATGAACGACGAGGAGCTCAAGGCCCAGCAGGCCGCCGAGGCGGCGGGCACCGCGCCCGAGCTGCCCGACGAGCCCGAAGGCGGCTCCGAAGCTCCGGCCGAGACCGCAGCCGAGGCTTCTGCCGAGACCGCGTCCGAGGGCGAAGCGGCCCCGACCGAGCCGAAGGCCCGCAGCGAAGAAGCCCAGAACGGCTGAGCCGGACACCGGCGTCTTCCCACCCTCCCCGTCCCTCGTGGATGTGGGGAGGGTGGCGCTGCCGCCCGTGGCGGCAGCGCCACGCGGCCTTGGCACGTCCTGCTGCCAGCATGAGGGGCCGGCGCTAGGCTGGTCTCATGACGACGACCTCCAAGACGGTGGTGGTAACGGGCGCGAGCCGAGGCATTGGCCGCGCGGTGGCGCTGGCTTTCGCGAAGGCGGGCCATGACGTGTGGGCCCTGGCGCGTTCGACGGAAGCGCTGGAGTCGCTCCGACAGGAAGGCGGCGAGCGCATCCGGCCGCTCGCGGTGGACGTGTCCGACGAAGCGGCGCTGGTTGCCGCGAGCCAGCGCATCCTCGCCGAGGGTCCTCCGCGCGTGCTCGTGAACAACGCGGGCATCACCGTCTCCGCGCCCCTGACGAAGACGCGCACCGAGGACCTGGCCCGCGTCATGGCCGTCAACGTGACGGCGCCTTTCCTCCTCTGCCGCGAGCTGATGCCGGCCATGGCCCAGGCGGGCGGCGGACGCGTCATCAACATCGGCTCCATGGCCGCGGTGCGGGGCGTGAAGTACACGTCCGCGTATTGCGCGTCGAAGCATGCGCTGCTGGGCCTGACGCGCGCGCTCGCGGTGGAGTACGCGAAGAAGCAGATCACGGTGAACATCGTGAATCCGGGCTGGGTGGAGACGGACATGTTCGCCGGTGCGACCTCGGCCATCAGCGCCTCCACGGGCCGCAGCGAGGAGCAGGCGCGCGAGGCCCTGGCGTCCATGAACGCCATGGGCCGCATCATCACGCCGGAGGAAGTCGCCGCGCTGTGCCTGTTCCTCGCGTCGGACGCGGCGGGCGGCATCACCGGCACGGCGTACGCCATCGACGGTGGCGAGCTGGGCTGAGACTTCACTCCCATTCCGCCTGACTGCCTGCCCGGCCGCCACCCGTGGCCGGGTGCGTTGCGCAGCGGGAATCCCATCCCCACTGTGCGCGACCACCCCGGCGACGAGCCGCGCGGTGGCCAGCAATCGGGAGGTGGGCGTGAGTGGACTGCGAAGCATGGTGCTGGGCGCGTGTCTGTGGGTGGGCTGTTCGTCGTCCGTGGAGGACGGAGCGGCGCCCACCCTCGAGACACCCGCGGATGTGACGCAAACGCCCACCCCTGGCGCTGAGACGCCCGCTCCGCAGGAGCCCACACCGGAGCCGCAGGTGCCGCCACCGGCGACATCGGCGGCGTGCTCCGGACCGGATGGCACGGCGCGACTCGCGTGGAGCTACGACGCCGCGTGGAACCGCACCGTGGACTTCCGGGGGACCATGGACGGGGACGGGCACACCTACTGGACGGAGTGCGAGAGCAGCTATTGGGTGGACAAGGACCCGAGCCAGCTGGCGTGTCAGCTCGTCTCCGTCACGTCTGAAGGGACCGAGCGCTACCGGCGCGACCTTCCGCCCCCGGGAGCCTGGGGCGTTCACACGGTGGCGGGGGGACAGCTCTTCGTCACGGGCCGGCTGGCCCTGCTCTCCGCTCGGGACAGCGCCACCGGACAGGAGCGCTGGAGCGTGTCCCTGGGGGCCGTGAAGGACGAAGACCCGCAGGCGCACCATGGGCTTCGCATCGAATCGCTCGTGCTCAGCCCGCCCTATCTGATTGCGCTGGTACACGACACGTTTGGAGACGCGGGCGCCGAGGACCTGCTCGTCGCGGTGCACGCGGAGACCGGCGCGGTGGCGTGGAAGGAGCCCGTGCCGCCCGTCCATGCGCCGCTGGTGGTGGATACGGAGGGCAACGTCTACGGCGGCGCCTCCGATGTCCTGGAGCAGCGGACGGACCTCTTCTCGTACGCGGCGGATGGGCAGCTCCGCTGGCGGACGCAGCGAACGGGCGTGCTCGAGCCCACGGCCGTGGACGGAGGGACGTTGATGCTGGGCCGCGCGGAGCTGGTGGACGCGGCCACGGGAGCGCCAATCGCCACGCTGGCGACCGCTTCCGCTGAGTCCTTCTATTACTCGCTGGGCCGCTCCAGCTCGACCTTCGGCCGCACGGCGATGCAGGCGGACCGGCTCCTGGTCCTGCCCGACATGCGGTGCACCACCGAGGGCTGCCCCACCACCACGCATCCGGGGGCACGTTCCTCTATGGGCTGGATCCTCGAGCGGCGCGGTGCGCTGGCACCGGGCCGTGGGCACCGGCCGATGTCACCGCTCCTCACCCAGCGTGGCTCGCTGCTGCTGGTGGACCGGCCCGTGGCCGAGACATGCGGCGAGCACGCCTGCACCGGTGAGGATGCCGCGCTCGGTTCGTTCCTGCGGGAGCTGGACCAGGACGGGAACGAGTTGTCCGCCTGCGCGCTGCTGGGAAAGGCGCCGTACATCACCCCGCCCGCGCTGCACCGGGGACGCGTGGTGCTGGGGGCCTGGACGAACTGGAATGCCAGCAATGACTGGACGCAGCGGATGAGCATCCGCGCCTTCGACATGACGGCGCCCGATGAGCCTGCCTCCAGCGGCTGGGTGAGCGCGGGCGGCGGCAATGCCCGCTCAGGCCAGACGAAGCCCACTGGCGCGGCGGCGCAGGCGCGCGCCCCAGACCGAAAAGCGCGCTAGAGCTGGTACCTGCCGACGATGGCGCTCAGCTCGGCGGACGCCGCGGAGAGCTGGATGGCGGACTGCTCGCTCGCGGCCATCCGGTCGACAATCTGGTCCGCCAGGTCGGCCATCGAGCTGAGCGCGGCGAACAGCTCCGCGATGCCCGCGTCCTGCTGACTCACAGCCTCGGCGATGCTGCGCACCGTCTTGCCGTTGCTCTGGATGATGCCCGCCAGCGAGCGGAGGCTCTCGCCCGCCGCGCGCACCTGCTCCAGGCCACCTTCCACCTCGCGCGCGCCGCCCTCACTGGTGCTCACCGTCTGCGAGATGGCCCGGCCGATGTCGCTCAGGATGGACTGCACGCGCGTGGTCGCCCCCGCGGACTGGTCCGCCAGCGACCGCATCTGCCGTGCCACCACCGCGAAGGAACGACCCGAATCACCACTGCGCGCCGCCTCGATGGACGCATTGAGCGCCAGCACGTTCGACTGGTCCGCCAGGTCCTTCACCGTGCGGGTGATGTCACCCACCTGCCGCGTGCGCTGGTGCAGCTCCGCGACGGTGCGGCCAATCTGCTCCACGTGCGACCGGATGTGCGTGAGCCCACCCACGCTGCCGGACACCGCGGCCTCGCCCGCCTCGCCAAAGCCACTGGCCTTGTCCGCCTCCCGCAGGATGACCTCCACGCGCCGCGCCGCCGCGCGCGAGGCTTCCTGGAGCTGCTGCGCCGCAATCTGCGTCTCATGCAGCGCCACCGCCTGCTGCGACACCGCCTCGTTCTGGACGGACGCGGACTCGGTGAGGTGCGTGGACGCCGTTTCGAGCTGCTCGGCCGAATGGCGCAGCGCCATCAACAGCTCGCGCAGCTGCGACATCAACTCCGAGAACGAACTGGCGAGCTGGCCAATCTCATCCTTCGAGCGCACCGCCAGCGTCCCGCGGAAATCCCCCTCCGACACCATCCGCGTGGTGGCCACGGTCAGCTCGCGCAGCGGCTCCATCATCCGCCGCACCAGCAGGAAGACGGCCGTGCCCGCCGCCGCCGTGACGATGAGGCCCAGCAGCACCACGAGCAGCATCGACGCACGGAACTGCTCCGCTTCCTTCCCCCGTCACGCGTGAGCAGCAGCTCCACGCCCGGCCCCATCTCCACCCGGCGCAGCCGCAGCGACACGCCATTCACCGACACCTCGTCCGGCCGGCCCTTCCCCTCCAGTGCCGCGAGCAAGGCATCCTCAGGCACCGCGCCCAGCGCGTGCGCCACCGGCTTCCCGCCCACGTTCAACACGCCCTCCACACCGCGCTCGTCACGCAGCGCCTGGAGCTCCACCTCGCCCAGGACCCGCCCCAGCACCACGTACCCCACGGTACGGCCCTCGGCCGTCATCACGGGCTGCGCCACGGCCTGATGGGGCACCTCATCCACCAGGATGATGCGCGCGCCGCCCTCCTTCACCAGGGCCTCCATCCCCGACAGTGCCCCGGGTGGCGTGCCCACGCGCACACCCGCCGCGGTGTCCACCGCGAGCAGCAGGTCCACGCCCAGGAGCGACTGCTGCGCACGCAGCGAGGCTCGAGATGCTCCCCGACCCCGGAGCCGCTCGACAGCACGGTCTGCAAGGGCGTGCTGGCCGCGGCGACGCGGGCCAGGGCCGTCAGCGAACGCACCTCCTGGGACAGGACGCGGCTCCACGCGGCTTCGTCTTGCGCCAGACGGGACGTGACGGCTTCGTGCGACCACGTCCGAAGCGACACGCCCGTGAGCGCGACGCTCAGCGTGGAGAGACAGAGGATGACCAGGGAGAGCGCTGCGGTCAGGCGCGCGGCAAGGCTGTGCGTCATTCGCGACAAGGCCAGGGGATGGGCGGGGGGCGCCCAGTGGGGGATGGCGAGCCTACCGCGACAGCGCCCGGCTGTTGAGCGAGGAACAACAGGTGGCAGGAATGACCCGGCAGCCTGTCTCGCATGACACAAATCGAGACCTACACCGATGTCGTGCACCTACGTCCTCGGCGTCGACGCGCGCGGCCATGGACACTCACCCTGGCGTTGCATTGACCGGTGTGGAAGCGGCGCGATTGCGTGCGTGTCATGCGCTCGACCTCCATTCCAGCGGCACTGGCCCTGCTTGCCCTCGCGCCCAGCGGACTTCGCGCGGAGGAGGCCGCCGGAGAGGCGCGCGCGAAGGCCGAGCCGCCTCACACGACGCGCAACTTCGGCAACCTGCGCGTGGGGGCTCCACGGCGAACGGCAATGGCCGACCCGACCTGTGTCTGGAGTTGTCCCCCGTGGCGTTCCTGTCCGTGGAGAGCTGTGGCACGGGGAGCGGGTTCCTGCACGGCGACCCCGAGCCGGAGGTGGCGCACTTCCGCGCCAAGCTGCGGCTGGCCAGCTTCGACGTGGAGCGCTGGGGCACCTTCCAGCCCTTCCTCGCCGGGGGCTTCGCGGAGGCCCAGGTGGGCCGCGACGACCCAGGGTTCCAGTTCAAGGGGACCGACCGACGCCGCGTGGCCACGGCAGGGCCCGAGGGGGCCTCGGGCTGCGCTTCCTCCGCCCGCTGGCCGCGGGCTTCGAGCTGGTGGGCGACTTCAACTTCAGCCTGGCGTGGATGCCCCACGCCCCCGAGCTCATCCAGCCCGGGAACACGTGGCTGCCGTCCGCCAGCCTCTCCTTCGGCGTGGGCTTCTGACGCGCCTCACGCTTCCGCGACGCGCAGCACCACCGCGGTGATGTTGTCCTTGCCGCCCGCCTCGTAGGCGTCCGCGACCAGCGCGTCGCAGACCTCGCGCGCGGAGGACATCGTCAGGCGCTTCATCAGGCCCTCCACGCCCAGCGGCTCATAGAGCCCGTCCGAGCACAGCAGGAACACATCACCCGGCTCCGTCTGAAGCCGCTGCACAGTGGGCTCCGCGTTCTCCGTGCCCAGCGCGCGGGTGATGAGGTGGCGCAAGTTGCCCGAGCCTCCCGGCGGCTCCATGCCCGCGTCCCGCAGCTCCTCGATGAGCGAGTGGTCGCGCGTGAGCGACTCCAGCTTTCCGCCACGCAGCCGGTACAGGCGGCTGTCGCCCACGTGCGCCACCGCCGCGCCGTGCTCGCTCACCGCCAACGCCACCACGGTAGACGCCATCTCCCGCAGCCGGCCCACGCGCTGCGCCTGGAGGTTGCGCTGCGCCAGCGCCGAGCACGCCGCCAACAGGTTCTCTTCACGGCTGCGGCGAGGGTCCGGCACCGTGGGCCACGTCGAATCCCGGTCCTGCCCCAGGCGCAGGCCAAAGCCCACGAAGGTGTCCACGACACACCGGCTGGCGACTTCTCCCCCCTCTTGTCCGCCCAGCCCATCCGCCACGACGAACAGCCCCAGCTCCGGTGCGACGCAGAACGCATCCTCGTTGTGCGGCCGCCGACCGATGTGGGTCTGTCCCGCGCTGTCCATTCTCATGACTGCCTCCTCGGGCCTCCCACCAGCAAGCGAGAGGCCAGCGTCCTTCCCCCCGACGGACGCAAGGAACGGATACTCCGGTTCTGGGGATTCCTGGGAAGGGACCGCCACGGCGCCGTGACAACCACCCCTCCCCCGTCCACTGGCAGACGCTGCAAGTGCCCTCCACCCGTCAACAGCCCCCAGAGCGTGGGGTCACGACCCCACACCTCCGCCTGGCACCTGGGCCCCGTCCCCCCAGGGGGCGCTTGCCCGCCAGGACGCTCCCGTCAGGGTGCGCGAATGCCATGACAACGAAACGAGGAACCCAGCATGCCCGGGCCTGTTCCCTGGCAACTTCTCCGGTGACGAGGCGACAATTCCGATGCGGCCCGGTGTGCGCGCCGCAGGGAGCCTTTGATGTCGTCCATCCGCCGCATCACCGCGAGCATCTCCAGCGCCATCTCCCGCGCCCGGCTCGACACGAGCCTGGAGTCGGTGTCACCGCTCGCGCCCCGCGAGCCGCTGCAGCCGATCCCCGCGGTGCGGCGTGGCTATGCCGATGAGAGCGAGTTCCAGGCGGAGGTGGATGACCTGGACACGTCGCTCGCCGCGCATGCGCCGATGCTGGCCGGTGTGGACGCCGCGAATGCGGAAGCGCCCGAACACCTGCGCGTGTTCGCCGGCGAGAGCTCCTTCGAAGCGGCTCCGCCGCGGTATTCGCAGTTGCTGGGCTCGCAGCTTCCCGCCGCGCTCGGCGCGCCCCGGGAGCCGGTGAGTGGCGCGGCGCACCGGCCCTCCTTCCGAGAGGCCAGCGCCCAGGACATGGGCAGCGACCTGCTCTCGCCGGAGGCCGCCGCGTGGGAGTTGCAGAACCGGGACACCTCCACCGCGCCCACGCCCATGGAAGCGGAGGACGTGCTGTTCATGCTGAATGGCCCCGGTGCCGCGGCCGACCTGGAGCCGCCGCTGGAGCTGGGACTCGAGGACATCTTCGAGGAAGCCCCGCGACTGCAGGCCGCGGAAGACGCGCTCTTCATGGCTGGAGTCGATGACGCTTCAGCGGCCATCTCCGACGCCGCGGAGACCCAGCAGCCGAGCCTCGCCGCCGCTCGCTCCGGCGCGCCGGTGAACTTCGCGACCGAGGCCGCGGGCATCGATGCCGTTCCCGCCGACATGATGACGGCCGCGGCCGGTGACGCACGCGTGGATGATGCGCCCGCGGGCTACGCGCTGGGCAGCGCCTACGCGGCCACCTACGGGCAGCAGTTCGCCGTGAGGCAGGCGCTGGACCCGGCGGTCAGCCCCGCGGGGCCGGACGAGTTCCTCGCGGACCCGAATGACTTGAACATGCTGCTGCCGGAGGAGCCGTCCCTGGACGATGCCGCCGTGGCAGGCGTCCTGGGCTCCATCTCCGCCAACCCCGCGGCGGCCAGCGCGCCGGTGGCCGCCACCTTCGCCTCACAGGGCGTGGAAGTGGTCGCGGAGGCGTTGGAGCCGGAGCTGCGACCCGAGGCGAACCCTAGCACCACCGAGGCACCTGCGCCCGAGAATCCGCGGGCCTGAGCCCCTCACGGCCTGGGCGGCGCTTCTTCCTGGTCGATGCCGTCGAGGTACGTCTGCGTCTCGATGACCTCCCGGTTCAACTCGTCCAGATAGCGCCTCCGCTCCGGACTCTGCCACTCCGCGGCGGAGAAGGACGTGGAGGGATAGTCATTCGTGGTGTGCACGTACCCGCGCAAGCTCGTCATCAGCTCGCGATCCGGGTCTCCCCGCTCCTTGAGGAGGAAGCCCTCCACGTCGCGCAGCTTCAGGGGGAAGGTGGGCACTTCGTCCAGCACCAGGTTGCCGGCGATGGTGAGCTTCACCTCCTGCTCGCCGCGCTTCAGCTCCTCGTTGAAGGACACGTGCGCGAAGGGCATGCCGCTCTCGTCATCCACGCGGCCCGCCACCACGTACCGTCCGGCCTTCTGGACCTGAATCCCGAGGTAGAGCTGAAGCGAGCCTTGCTCCAGCACCTCCCGCACCCGGCCCGTGAAGAGCGCCGGAGGCGACGGCGTGTACATGATGTCGAAGAACGCGGTGCCCTCCGCGCCTCCCGAGCGCACCTGCACGTCCACGCGCAGCGTGCCCGAGTAGATGGGGAACCCCTGCTTCGACGGCTGGAAGCGCCCGGTGAAGGTGCCATCTCCAGAGAGCGCGTCGCCCGCGGCGCCGTCGTCCGAGAAGACGAGGGGGACCGCCGGCATGCCACCCGCGCCGGCATGTGCTCGGCCTCGTGCGCGGAGGCGGACACCACCGGCAGGGCCTGGGCATGCGGCGCGCGTCCTCGCAGCCGACGAAGAAGTGCACCACCTCGTCGCCGACGACGAAGACGCGGTCCTGCTTCAGCCGGAGCTGGATGTCGGAGCCGTCCTTGTTCAGCGGGCGCGTGCGCTCCGGCTCCGCCATCTCCATCTGGTCCGGGTGCTCACTGGCGGGACGCGACTCCGGCGGATAGCGCGTCGCCTTCATGTACGACTCCAGCGTCTGCTTCGCGCGCGCCAGCCGCTGCGCCCACAACTGGCGCCGCGCGTCCCGCTCCGCTTCCTCCGGGCTGCGGGCCGGGTCCTGCACGGCCACTCCTGGCACGCGCCCCGTCGGCCCGCCCAGGCCGCCTCCCGACTTCCGCGGCGCGGGGTTCGGCATTCCAGACGGCGAGGACGCTTCCCATGCACCGTCCTCGCCGGAGGACTCCGGGCCGGCACCTGCTTCCATCCACCACCACCCCACGCCCCCCAGCACCAGCGGGATGAGGGGAATGGCCCACAGGGCGCGGCGCATCCGGGACGCGGGGGCGGAAACGGTGCCAGTCGGAGTCATGTCGCTTCTTGCGGTGGAGGGGGCTCAGTACGCGTAGGTGACCACGTCCTGGCGAACCGGCGCGATGATGCCACCCCAGTTGCCTCCGGCGTAGTGGTTGTACGCCTCCCGGTCGTCGCGCAGCTCCACCGTGTGGTAGCTCCACTTCGCGCGCCCGTCGCTGGTCGCGGCCGTGCCCAGGTTCAGGGTGCCGCCACAGAACCAGTCACCGGGGTTGCACTGCGAGCTGCCCGCGCTGCCCGAAACGCCCCCCGTCGAGTGGTACGACACCGCCTCATCGTCCTGGCCGGGGAGCACGCCGGAGTACAGCGTGCCCTTGGCACCCGCGAACATGTAGAACCACACGTTGCGCGTGGTGTTGTGGTTGTACATGGAACGCGCGGTGGTGGTGACCAGGTCGCTCACCAGCGGCTCATTCACCGCCCACTCGCCAATGTCCGCCAGCTCGCTGCCGCCGCCCGCGCCCGACGCCACGTTCACCCAGCGGATGTTCCAGCCCGTCTGCTTCGCGCCGCCGCTCACGTTGCCACACACGCCGCTGGCGTTGGGGGTCGCGTTCTTCACCTCGCGCTGCGAGCCGCCATACATCGACAGCGCGTAGCCAATCTGGAGGTTCCCCGCGCTGTGCGCGGCGACGTAGCACCAGTTGTCCCCCGTGCAGAAGCAGTCCAGCGCGTCGCGGATGCGGTAGTTCTGCGAGCCGATGCGCTCACGGCCGTCCCAGTTGACGGCCTTCTTGTTCACGCCCGCCGCGACGCTCGCGGAGCCCCAGTAACTGAAGTCATTGTAGTTGCCGGGCTGCGTCGTGCCGCCGTTGCGGCCATGAATCCACAGCGTGTAGTTGGCTGCGGCGGCCTCCGTGCCCGCCAGCATCGTTGCGGCGACAATGACCGTACCGAAGAACTTCTTCATGTTGAGCGCCTCCAGCGCTGCATAGGGGGTACCTGCCCGGCGGGGGACCAGGCGGCGGGGCGTACTGTAGAGGCGCGGTGTGTAAAAGGTCGAGGTCACGGAAACCGTGAAGTGCGCGCGAAGACTGACGCAACGCATCACCCCGTGGACTCCCTTGAGGGAGGTGACACTCGAGGCGGCCGCGTCAACGCGATGTGTCGACCACGTAGCGCTCCAGTCGTTCCAGCGCGTCGGGCAGATTCGTGCGGCCCAGCCCCAGGCGGAAGTGGTTGCCGGGGAAGTCGTAGACGTCTCCGGGCAGCAGCAGCACGCCTTCGCGCTCGCGCAATTCCTCGGTGAAGCGGGCCACGGGCGTCTCACGCAGCAGCCTGGGAAAAGCCACGCTGCCCGCGCGCGGGCGCACCCACTGGAAGGTGTCCGGATGCCGCGCGAAGAAGCCATCCAACAGGGAGAGGTTCGCCGCGAGCAGCTCCCGGCTGCGCGCCAGCACCCGCGCCTTCGCGCGCAGCGCGATGAGTGACAGCACCTCGCTGGGCGCGCTGTTGCAGATGGTCGTGTAGTCCTTGTAGGCCGCGCAGCGCCGCAAGAGCTCCACGTCACGGCAGGCCAGCCACCCCACGCGCAGCCCCGCCAGGCCGAAGGCCTTGGACATCACCCCCAGGCTGATGCCGTGCGGCGTGTGGCTGGCCGCGGGCGGCAACGTGTCGCGCGTGTCGTACTCCAGCAGCCGGTACACCTCATCGGACAGCAGGTGGATGCCACGCTCGCGCGACAGCTCGCACAGCGCGTCGAAGGTGGCCCGGTCCAGCAACGCGCCCGTGGGGTTGTGGGGAAGTTCACCACCAGGAGCCGCGTCTGGGGCGTCAGCGCGCGGCGCAGCGCATCCAAGTCCAATGCCCAGCCGTCCTCCTCGCGCAGGCGCAGCAGCGTCACGTCCGCGCCCGTGGCGCGCGCCACCTCGTGCAGGGACTGGTAGCCCGGCCGGTGACGACGGCGTGGTCCCCGGGGCCCAGCAGCACGTTGATCAGGACGAAGAGCGCCTCCTCCGCGCCGGCGAAGGTGAGCACCTGCTCCGGAGAGAGCCCGGGGTACAGGGCGGCAATCTCCTCGCGCAGCGCGGGCAGTCCGGTGGATTCGGTGTAGCCCAGCGTCAGCCCCTCCCAGCGGGCCCGCTCGTCCGGGCCGGCGAGCGCCAGCAAGTCCGCCATCCGCCAGCCCTCGATGTCCGAGGAACACAGCAGGTACGGCGCCGCGAACTCCCAGCGCGCGAAGTACCGCTCCAGCTTGAAGTCGGGGATGCGCATGCCGTGAGTGTCTGCCTGCTTCGCGGCCTGCCGTCCAGCGGCGCCCGGAAACGGCCCCGCATGCCTAGCTTGAGTCGCGTCCTTTCCGAACCCTGGCCTTGTTGGAGCCCCTATGCCCACGCTCGACATTCCCATCACCCTGCTGGACCCGGACGGTGGGTGGATCAACACGCCCGTCCATGTCTCGGAGCTGGATGAGCTCCCCGTCCTCCTCCACTTCTTCTCCGCCAAGCAGCGCGGCGCTGACGAGGACATCGACGCGGTGAAGCGCATCATCGCGGAGTACGGTGCGCGGGGGCTGAAGGTCATCAGCGTGGATGTCACCCACTCCGACAAGGAGCTGCGGGACACCAACGCGGTGGAGGCCTTCGCGCGAAAGCACGGGCTCTACCACCCCATCGCCGTGGATGACGGCTCCATGGCGCGGGCCTACGACGTGACGGACACGCCCGCGTGGCTCGTGTTCGACGCGGACTCCGGCCGGCTGCGCCACCACTTCTCCGGAAAGAACGCGTCCCCCCACGTGCGGCAGGTGCTGGAGCGCTTCATCCAGGCCAGCGCCGCGGCCCCCTCTCCCGCCCCCTGACTCCAGGAGTCCACCATGCCAGCTCACCGCAAGGATTCTGACTCGTCCCACATCTCACTCGGCACCCTGGCCGCGGCCGGCATCGGCGCGGCGCTGGGACTGCGCCGCATCCTCCGCTCCCGATTCCAATTCAAGGACAGCACCGTCCTCATCACGGGCGGCTCTCGCGGCCTGGGGCTGGTGCTGGCGCGACAGCTCCTGAAGGAAGAGGCCCGGGTGGCCATCTGCGGCCGGGACGAGCAGACGCTGGAGCGAGCCCGCGAGGAACTGGAGCGCACCGGCGGAGAGGTCTACGCCATCCCCTGCGACGTGCGAAATCCGGTGCAGGTGGAGGCCATGGTCTCCGCCATCCACGAACGCTGGGGCGCGGTGGACGTGCTCATCAACAACGCCGGCGTCATCCAGGTGGGACCGCTGGAGTCCATGACGCTGGAGGACTTCCAGGAGGCCATCGACACACACCTGTGGGCGCCGCTGTACACCACGCTGGCCGTGCTGCCGGAGATGAAGCGGCGCGGAAAGGGGCGCATCGTCAACATCGCCTCCGTGGGCGGAAAGGTGAGCGTCCCCCACCTGGTGCCGTATTCGGCCAGCAAGTTCGCGCTGGTGGGCCTGTCGGACGGCCTTCGCGCGGAGCTGCGCCAGGACGGCATCGTCGTCACCACGGTGTGTCCGGGGCTGATGCGCACGGGCAGCCCGCGCAACGCGTACTTCAAGGGCAACCACGAGGCGGAGTACGCGTGGTTCGCCACCGGGGACTCCCTGCCCCTCACCTCGCTGAGCGCTGAACAGGCCGCACGCAAGATTCTGGACGCGTGCCGGCGGGGTGACGCCGAGGCGCTGCTGGGCGCACCGGCGAAGCTGGCCGCCGTGGGCCGCGCGCTGGCCCCCAACCTGACGGCCGCCCTCACCGCCTGGGCCAACCGCTTCATGCCCCAGGACAGCAGCCAGGACCGCTACAGCGGCAGCCAGAGCGAGACGCCGCTGACCCAGTCCTGGCTCACCGAGCTGACGCGGCGCGCGGCCGAGCGCAACAACGAGACCGAGGTGCCGCTGCACTGACGGCCCCCGGCGGCGAACGCGGGCGCTAGTCCTGCGCCCGCTCCATGGCCCAGTGGCCACGGTGCTCGTAGGCCAGGGCCAGCTGTTCGCGCAGGGCGGCCAGCATCCGCGTGTTGCCGTCCTGCTCGTACCCCTGGAGCGCCTGCTGGCAGCGGGGCACGCGCGTGAGGAACTCCTTCACCGCGTCCACCGTCAGCGCCTTCACGTACATGCCGTACCCCAGCTGCTCCAGGTACAGCGCGTTGATGACCTGCTCGAACTGCCCCTCCAGCGGCACGCTCAGCACCGGCTTGCGCAGGTACACCGCCTCGCTCATCAGCGTGAAGCCGCCGCTGGCCACCACGCCCCGCGCGGTGCGCAGGTCATCAATGAAGCCCTTTTCACTGAAGGGCCGGTACGTGAGGTTGCCGTCCACCAGGTCCTCGGTGATGTCGCGGCGCAGCCCGTACACGCGGCAGGGGATGCCCGCGGCCTTGAGGATGTCCGGCAGCGCCGTGTTCGTCGTCGACGTCTGGTACACGAGCAGGTGCTCACCGGGCTCTGACTTCGCCTCCAGGATTTCGGGGCGCAGAATCGACGGGGCGAGCGTGGTGCGCCGCTTGCGGAGCTCCGGGTAGAAGAACGTGGTGACCAGGTAGTGGAAGGCCCCCGGCAGCTTCGCCTTCACGATGGCGCGCGACGTCTCGAAGCTGTCCTCGTGGCCCGCCAGCAGCGCCGGCTCGTGCTTGCACCGGTTGATGACCTGCATGTTGTCCACGCTGATGACGGGCAGCCGGTGATTCCGGGCGAACATGTAGCTGAACGACTCGAAGTCGCTCACCACCACGTCCGGGCGGAAGCCGTCCACCAGCTCGAAGTACTGGCGGATGTTCTGCGGCCAGCCCTTCACGGCGCCCGTGAGGTTCTGCAGCACCGTCTGCCACTTCTTCACCGAGTTGCCCTCGTACGCGAGTGTCAGCCCCCAGATGCCGTGCACGTTCTGGAAGCGTTTGGCCAGGTAGTCCTGGGCCCGGCCGGAGACGACGATGTGGACCTCGTGCTCCTTCGTCAGTTCCTCGAGGAGGACGCGGGAGCGCGTCGCATGGCCCATGCCTTCGCCGACGACACCGTAGAGGATTCGCATGCCCGGCAGCATACGCGCCCGCCACGCCCCCGTTGAGCCGCCACGCCCTCGCGGCTATAGCTGCCCGCATGCCCTCCTCTCCGGAGCCCTCCTCCCCCAGCGGCCGTCCCTGGGCCGCTCCGCGGCGACGGGCCTGCTGGGCGGCTTCCTCCTGGGCGGCCTGGGCCTGCTCGCCGTGGGCCTGAGCAACAGCTTCGCCGCCCCGAGCTGCGATGGCCTCACCGGCCCCGAATGCCAGCTGTTGACGGACGCCACGCGGGAAGTCGGTCGCACCCAGCTGCTCGCCGGGGGCGCCCTCACCGCGCTCGCCGCCTCCCTCTTCGTCCTGTTCCGCCCGCGCCCTCCGGCCCCACCCGAGGGGCCCGAGCAATCCTGAGCCCCGTCCGCAATCCTCCTGTCGTCCGATGAGTGGCCGGAGGCCGCCCTGGCGGGTTAGGTAGTTTGGCGGCCAAGTAAAGGCATTCTAATTATCTCTGGCCTAATCATTGGATTTGAGGGTAGGAGATGACCTTATGCAGCTCGAATCCTTGAAGATGTTCTGCGACGTGGTCGAGACAGGCTCATTCTCCCGCGCCGCGCAGCTCAACCACGTCACGCAATCCGCGGTGAGCCAGCAGATTCGCGCGCTGGAGAACCGGTACGAGCAGAAGCTGCTGTCGCGCAGCGCGCGCCAGGTGACGCCGACGCCTGCCGGGGAGCGGCTGTTCCGCGGGTGCAAGGAAATCCTCGCCCGCTTCGCCGAAGTGGAGCAGGAGATTCGTGAGCAGGCCGCCGAGGTGGCGGGCACCACCACGGTCTCCACCATCTACTCGGTGGGGCTGCACGAGCTGAACTCGGTGCAGAAGCAGCTGCTCAAGTCGCACCCCAAGGTGAACATGCGCCTGAACTACCGGCGCAACGACCAGGTGTACGACGACGTGATTCTGGGCGCGGCGGAGATTGGCATCGTCGCCTATCCGCAGCCCCGCGCGGGCGTGGACATCCTCCCCTTCCGCGACGACAAGCTGTCGGTCGTCTGCGCCCCCGGCCACCCCTTCGCCACGAAGCAGAAGGTGAGCCTCACCGCGCTGTCGGGCGTGCCCTTCATCGCGTTCGACCGCGAGGCACCCACGCGCAAGGCGCTGGACCGGCTCTTCCGTGAGAAGAGCATCGACATCAACCCGGTGATGGAGATGGACAACGTGGAGACCATCAAGCGGGCGGTGGAGATGGGCCTGGGCGTGGCCATCCTCCCCATGTCCACGGCACAGGGCGAGGTGAAGGGCGGCACCCTGGTGGCCAAGCCCTTCGCGGAGGGGCCGGTGTCACGCCCCATTGGCCTGCTCATCCGCAAGGGCAAGTACCTGGACCGCGCGTCCGCCGCGGTGTTGGAGGCGTTCAAGGCCGCCTCCAACCTGCCGCCCGCCGACGAAGCGGAGCGTCAGTAGAGCTTTCGGAGGCGCGCGGCGAAGAACCCGTCGAAGCCCTCCGGTCCCGGCAGCGTGCGCAGGTACGCCTGGGACAACGGCAGCTTGAGGCCGGGCAGCACGGGTGGCTCGGCCGTCCACTCCGGGTGGCTGCGCAGGAACATCTCCACCTGGTCCTGCCCCTCCTGCGGCTCCATGGTGCACACCGCGTACACGAGCAGCCCCCCGGGGGGCACCGCATCCTGGCAGTTCTCCAGGATGCGCCGCTGGAGCGTGGCCAGCCGGGCGATGTCCTCCTCCTTGCGGCGGTAGCGCAGCTCCGGGTGGCGGCGCAGCGTGCCCAGCCCCGAACACGGCGCATCCACCAGGAACGCGTGGAACTCTCCCCACTCCTCCGGGAAGGGCTCCGCGGCGTCGTGCGCGTAGGCCTTCAGGCGCGGCTGCAGGCCCAGGCGCCGGGCCTCCGCTTCAATCTTCCGCAGCTTGTGCGCGTGGAGGTCCACCGCCACCACGTCATGGGACTGCGCCTGGTGACAGGACTTGCCGCCCGGCGCGGCGCACGCGTCCAGCACGCGCGCCGTCTCCGGAATCGCCCCGTAGACGCCCACGAGCTGCGCGGCCTCGTCCTGCACCTGCCACAGGCCCTCCGCGTAGCCGTACACGTCCTCCACGCGGCCCACGGACGGCAGCGTGATGCCCACCGGCGACACGGTGGTCGCCTTCGCGTCCACGCCCATCTCCTGGAGTTGGGCGAGCAGCGCGTCGCGCGTCACCTTCGCGGTGTTGGCGCGCACCACCACCGCGGGCGCCTGGTTGTCGGCCACCAGCATCGCTTCGGCGCGCTCGCGGCCGAACTGGCGCAGCCAACGCTCCACCAGCCACTGGGGATGGCTCTCCCGCACCGACAGGTGCAGCGCCACGTCGGACGCGGGCGGCAGCGGCGGCGCGGGCAGGGCCGCCAGCTTGCGGAGGATGGCGTTGGTGAAGCCCGCCGCGCGCGTCAGCCCCACTTCCTTCAGGGCCTGCACCGTCTCCGCCACCGCGGCGCGGGCCGGCACGCGGGTGTGGAATATCTGGTAGGCACCGATGCGGAGGGCCGCCAGCACCTTGTCCTCCAGCGCGTCCAGCTTGCGGTCGGCGAAGCGGGTAATCGCGTAGTCCAGCGCGAGCTGCCGCCGGGTGGCGCCGTAGGTCAGCTCGGTGACGAGCGCCGCGTCGCGCGGGTCCTTCGGCGGCGACTCGGACAGCTGCGTGTCCAATACGACGTTGAGGTAGGCATCCGTCGCGCGGACACGCGCGAGGACCTGGATGGCGAGTGCGCGGGCGTTCATCCTTCGTCGAGCCGGGTCAAGAGGTCCACGAGCTGCTCATCCGAGAGCCGCGTCGCGGGCAGGTTGGAGAGGGTGAGGCTCTGGAGGCTCTCCTCCAGCAGCTCACGGTGGCCATTCTCCGCCGGAGCGCCACGCTGCACCGCCTGATACTGGGAACGCGCCCAGGCGGCCAGCTCGGCGGAGGAGAGCCGTCCCGAAAGCCGGTCAGAAATCTTCTGGCGCACCAGCGCGCGCGTGAGCAGGTCCGCCGCGGGGGTGAGCCCCTTGCCGCCGCCGCGCCCCAGCGTCTTCGCCTGACGGGCCGCGCGCAGGTCCTCCACGGGCGCCAGCTTGCGGCCCAGCGTCTTCGTGGGCCCCGCCGTCTTCACCGCGCGGGCCAGGGACTTCGCCGTCTCCGACGAGCCGTCCTTGCGCGCGGCGCGCTCGAGCACGGTGATGGGCGTCACCTTCGCGCCCTTGGAGGCGCTCCCCTTCTTCTTCCCCAGGGGCTTCTTCGACTCCGGCTTCTCCGTGGTGAAGACGCCGCTGCCGAAGGTATCCAGGGCCTGGAGGTAGGGCTCGAAGCCGGGCCCGCCGTGAATCTGGAGCACGCAGGCCTCCCCCACCACGGATTCGCGGGCCGGGGGCTTGAGCAGCACCTCGATGGCGGGCAGCCCGGCGGCCTCCAGCCCCTCCTTGAGGCAATAGGAGCCGAACAGCCCGGCCGGGTTGATGATGATGCCGTCCAGCTCCTCCAGCTCCGCGCCGAGCGTGTCCAGCAGGTCGCCTTCGTGGTTGGACTGCACCACCGTCAGCGCCTGCCCCAGCTCCTCCGCCCGCGCGTGCAGCGCCGCGTCCAGGTCCTCCAGCCGCCCCCCGGACGAGCCATCCCGCACGCCCAGCAGGTTCAGGTTGGGTCCGTGCAGTACCAGCAGTCTCATATGGCCATCACCCGTTCTCCCATCAGCCCGCGACGAAGGGCTGGCTGCCCGGCGCCAGCTTGTGCCCCTGCAGGAAGTCCGCGGCGCGCATCACCCGCTTGCCTTCTGGCTGGAGGTCCAGCAGCACCAGCGAGCCTTCGCCGCATGCCACCTCGATGCCGTCCGGGCTGGACGCCAGCACCGTGCCGGGAGCCCCACTACCACCACTGGCCTGCGCGCGGTGGACCTTCAGCAGCTTTCCGCCCAGCGTGGTGAAGGCCCCGGGCCACGGCGTGAAGGCCCGCAGGCGCCGCTCCAGTTCCACCGCGGGCTTCGTGAAATCCAACCGGCCCTGCTCCTTCTCGATGATGGGGGCCAGCACCATGCCCTCGGAAGGCTGCGGCACCGGCTTCAGCTCCCCGCTCAGGTAGGCCGGCAGGAACTCGCGCAGCACCTCGCCGCCCAGCGCGGCCAGCTTCGGGTACAGCGAGGCGCTCGTCTCGTCCGGGGCAATGGCCATGCGCTTCATCGCCAACACCGGACCGGTGTCCAATCCTTCATCCATCACCATCAGCGACACACCCGTCTCCGTGTCGCCGTGGGCAATGGCCCACTGGATGGGCGCGGCGCCCCGGAAGCGCGGCAGCAGCGAGCCGTGCACGTTGACGCAGCCGTGGGTGGGCAGCTCCAGCAAATCCTTGGGGAGGATGCGGCCATAGGCCGTCACCACGCAGACGTCGGGCGCGTACTGGCGCAGCTCCTCCGCGAAGGGCGGCGTGCGCAGCTTGGTGGGCTGGAGCACGGGCACGCCGCGCGACAGGGCCAGCTCCTTCACCGGCGGCGCCGTCACCGTGTTGCCGCGGCCCTTCGGCTTGTCGGGTTGGGTGACGACGGCCACCACGTCTCCCAGTTCGAAGCAGGCGGCCAGTGAGGACACCGCGAACTCGGGGGTGCCCATGAAAACGATGCGGGGTCTGCTCATGGTGTTGCGCTTCTCCTGCGCCGGGCGACTCAGGCCACGGACTTGAAGGTGCTCCCGGTGGGAGTGTCCACCGCCTGACGTTTACGCGTGTGCAGGGCGCTCAGGGTGCCCAGCGCCTCCAGGGCCTCGGGCGTGGTGGCCACCGGTCGCAGGGCCTCCAGCACGGTCTCCAGCGCGTAGGCCTCATCCGCCTCACGCTCCCGGATGCGCGTCACCGCTTCGGTGAAGCGGTCGAAGAACTGCTTGAGCTCGTCCCCGCGCCGCAGCGGTCGCATCCGGGGATAGCGGCCGGCCGCCAGCGCCGCGACATACAGGCTCATGACGTGGACGGGGCCCGCCACCCGGTGGGTGAAGACGAGGCCGAAGAGGCCCATCGCCACCGCCGTGCCCAGCGCGCCCACCGCCGTCAGCCACAGCAGCGTCTGCCCACCGTCCAGCCCCAGGGCCGTGGATGACACGTGGACGCGGTGCGCCAACAGCCCGAACACGAGGATGCTGCCGGCACCAATCCCCGCCAGCAGCAGGATGTATTTGAGCTGGAAAGGGCGGTCCAGGATGTACGTCCGGCGGACGTGGCTCGGGCGCACCGTCTTTTGATTGCCATCGGACATGTCGTTGACCAGCGTACCCCAGGTGCCTGGGGCGGTTTGCTTCCTTCCTTGCGCGAGGTTTACACGGAAGACAGGACAACCTCGCAGACGCAATGGAGACCGCATGACCCGCTCTCTGACCGCGTTGTGTATTGCGCTCTCGTTCCTGATGTTGGCTGGGTGCAAGGGGGACCCAGCGACCCCGGAGTACTGGGAGTCAGGCATTCAGCAGAGCCGGAGAGCGGAGGACCGCATCCGCATGGTGGAGGCCATGCGTTCGTCCGGGAAGATGGACGAGCGCTTCCTGCCCATGCTCCACGGGCAGCTCGGCACCGAGCGCAAGCCGGAGGTGCGCGCCGCGCTGGCCCGCGCGCTGGGAGACTTGAAGCATGCCTCTTCGGTGGAGCCGCTGACGAAGGCCCTGGACCCGGCGGCGGGCGACATGCCCGCGCAGCTGGCGAACAAGGCCATTGTCGCGACGCTGGGAGCCATTGGTGACCGCAGCGCCATCCCCGCGCTGGTGCCGCTGCTGCGCGCGAAGGACAACTACACGCGCATCGAGGCGGTGCAGGTGCTGGGCGACATGAAGGCGAAGGAAGCGGTGGAGCCGCTCATCACCCTGGCCACGGACGACACCGTGGAGCCCTTCCTCAACAAGAAGGCCATCGAGGCCCTGGGTGACATCGGTGACGGCCGCGCGGCGCCCGCGCTGGTGCGGATGCTGACCAAGGAGCGCAAGGGCAAGTCATTCTACGTGGAGAGCTCCTTCGCGCTGTACCAGCTGGGCGCGCCCGCGGCGGACGCGCTGCTGCAGGCGTTGGAGGGCCAGGACGCGGACCTGCTGAAGTGGGCGAAGTCGAACGGCGTCAACCCCGCCAGCTACGCCATGAAGGCGGCGACGGTGCTGGGCGACCTGCGGGAGAAGCGGGCGGTGGCCACGCTGTTGAAGCAGCTGGCCTTCACCAACACGGACCCGCAGATTCAGGCACTGGTGCGGATGCAGGCCGCGGACGCGCTGGCGCGCATGCGCGCACAGGAGGCGGTGAAGCCGCTGGCCGGGCTCGTGTCGGAGACGGACGCCGCCGTGAGGGATTCCTACGTGAGCGCCCTGGTGCGCCTGGGCGGACGCGACGCGCTGCCCGCGCTGGAGAAGGCCGCGGGCACCGGAGACTGGTACGCGCGCGAGTTGGCGGTGAAGGGCATCGCCATGCTGGGTGACGCGCGCGAGCTGCCCTTGCTGCAGAAGCTCGCCGCGGCCGAGCCGGCGCGGACGGCGGCGGACTGCAAGCAGGCGGAGGACGAAGGCTGCGATGACGCGGCCGCGCTGGGCAAGCAGCGCGCGGACCAGATTGCGGGCCAGTCCAAGCTGCTGGAGGCCGCGCAGGCGTGCGCGGACAACGCGGGCTGCTGGGTGCAGCGCATGGAGAAGGCGGAGCCGCGGATGCTGGAGCGCGCGGCGCTGGAGGTCGGCCGTTCGGGCGCGGCCGAGCACGCGGGCGTGCTGGCCTCGCGACTGGGAGAGCGCGACACCGAGGCCCGTCTCGCGCTGGTCCTCGCGGTGGGCTGGCTGGTGGAAGGCTCGCAGGACGCCGCGAAGAAGCTGCGCGAGGCGTCCCTGCCCACGATGCGAAAGCAGCTCGCGGACGAGCAGGGCAACACCCGGTTCGTCAGCGTCAACGAGGACCTGCGGCGCCTGGTGACGACGCTCGACCGGCCCTGACGCCCTCCTTGAGCCGCAGCGGCGGGACACGCTCCGCCGCGTGGTGCAGCACGGTGAGCTGTCGCACGAGCCGCTCCACGTGCGCGCGCGACAGTGCATCCGCCCCACCCGCCGGAACCGTGGCGGGCATGGGCGCGGGCCGGCGTTGCTGCTCCATGGCCGCCGCCAGCTCGTCCAACACGCCCCCGGCGAAGCGCACCACCTCGGAGAGCTCCCGGGGGACTCCGGGTCCGCGCGGCTGGCGGCCAGCGTCGTCACCGCCGACGTGAAGCGCCGCGCGTAGACGAGCAGCGCCATCACCGGCTCCAGGTCCTTGGCGGGTCCGGTCCACTCGCTCAGCAGCCGCTGGAAGGACGCCTCCGCCGCCAGCAGCGCCAGGCCTATCTTCCGCCGGGCCTCGCGCACCGCGGGCTCCGCGTCCGAGTGCGCGGCGGCCACCGCCATCAGATATTCGCGGTCCGCGCGCAACGCGAAGGCCACCTGCTCCGGCAGGCGCAGGTGCTCCGGGCTGGGCCACAAGAGCCGCATCCCCGTCAGCGCAATCAGTCCGCCCAGCAGCGTGTTGACGATGCGCACCCCGGCCAGCTCCCAGTCCCCGGACTGGAGCTCCGCCAGCAGCACCAGGGCCGGAGTCAGCAGCACCTGGAACGCGGACAGGCTGAGCGGCTGGATGCTCATCGCCACCGCGAACAGCACCCCGATGGCCAGCAGGATGATGGCCGGGTCCTCACCACCGCCACCAGTCCCGCGGCCAGCGCCGCGCCCAGCAGCGTGCCCGCGATGCGCTGCAGGCTCCGCTGGAACGTGATGCCCGCGTAGGGCTGCAGGACGACGGTGACGGTGATGATGACCCAGTAGCCGTGATTCAGTCCCAGCGCCCCGACGAGCGCGGTGGCCAGCGCGGCCGCGACGCCCAGCCGCAGCGCGTGACGGAAGATGACGGAGCGGACGTTGAGATTCTCCCGCAGCGGCTCCAGGAGGGCCTGCCGCGGCGCCGCCTCCACCCGCCGCGCGGGCAGCGCCAGGGCGTCCGGCACGGGCGTGCGGCCCTCCAGCCGCGCCGCCACCTCTACCGTCGCGTGGGAATAGTCCCGCAGGCGGTCCAGCAGCGTGTGCACGTATTGATAGCCAGCGCGCACCGGCTCCGGCACGTCGCCCGCCGAGTCCAGCGCCGCCAGGGCCCGCTTCACCCGCTCGGCGTTCCACACCGGCTGGGCGCTCACCTCCGTCCCCTTCTCCAGGGCAAACCGGACGCGGCGCAGGTCCGCGGACAGCTCCGCCAGCGCGCGCTGCACCTCCGCTCGGAGCGCGTGATAGCGGGGCACGGCGGGCGCCACCTCCAGCATCTCCTTCAGCGCGATGAGCGTCACCATCATCGAATCCGCGCCTTCGGCCAGCACCAGCAGCTGTTCGCCCCGGCCGCTCTCCCCGCCCGGCCCATGCGCGTGGAGGCCAGCATGGTGCGCGCCTGTTCGATGAGCTGACGCATGCGGGCCTGCCAGGGCACCTCCGGCAGGACACCCGCGGGGGCGGACGCCGCCCCTTCGAGCGGCCAGCGCCCCACCTCTTCCGCGTGGTCCGCCAGCGCGTCGTAACACCGCGCGATGGCCAGGCGCGCGGGCCGGTAGGGCACCAGCGGCCACAGCATCAGCGCGAGGAACATGGCCCACGCGCCGCCCACCAGGAACAAGCCGGAGCGCAGCAATGCGTCAGCCACGTCGTTGGCGGGAAGCGCGAGCGACACCACGAAGTAATTGGCGAGCACCACGCCCATCAACCCCGGCGTGTCCCCATACGAGCGGGCGAAGCCACACGCCGTCACCCAGAACAGCGTGGCGATGACGGCGGCCCACGCGGGCAGGTGCAGCGCCGCGGCCGGCCCACCACGGAGCCCAGGAGCGTCATGGCGCCCATGGCGAGCGCGCGGTCTCTGTAGGGCCCGCCCCGGTCCACCAGGGCAACGAAGAGCGCGGCCATACCAACCCACGTGGCCGCGGGAAGGTGCAGCAGGGCCGCGACGGCCATGGGGCCACCCACCGCGAGCGCGGCGCGCACCCCGCGCCATACGCGGGACGGCCCGGCTCCACGCGGAGGAAGGCCTGGAGGTGATGACGGAGCGGACTCATCTCGCGAGCAATCCCAAACCACTCCGTCCTATGTCACAGGTCCGCGCACGCATCGACGCTTCCGTGGAACCACTCCACGAAGGTGGTGTCCAGGTGCGAACGCGGCCGGGCCCGTTCCACCGGATGGACGGAGGGCGAGCAGCCAGGGGCCCGCGTCAGCCGGCCTCTCGCTCCGGGCCCACGCCCTCGAAGTCCTCCTCGACGGGCGCGGCCTCCTGGAAGGCGCTGGGCAGCAGGCTGAAGGGCAGCACCTTCCCCAACGCCGCGAGCAGCAGGATGCCGCCGGGCGCCGCGAAGATGGCCAGCGCGGGAATCGCCTTGGCCACGTCGACGAGCTGCGCGCGCATGCGCTGGCGCTCGTCGCCCGTGAGCGCCGGCGCCGGGCCGCCTTCGTCAGCAGCACCGCCAGGTCGCCCGTCTCGCGGACCTCCTGCATCAGCCGGTAGAAGTTCTTCTCCAGCGTCTCCTGGATGCCGGCCACCAGGTCCTCACCCATGGCGCCCGCGGCGTCCGACACGGTGAAGACGTCCACGATGGCGCGGTGGCGGGCGTAGAACTCCGCCATCTCCAGCTCCAGCCGGTGCAGCTCCACGTCCGGGACCTGGAGCGCCTGCGCCAGCTCGCGGATGAAGACGCGCTCGCGCCGCGTCTTGCGGCCATCCACCAGCGCCGCCAGCAACGTCTGCTCCAGCAGGAAGTGGCGCACGTCCACGCTGCGCACCGGCGCACCACGTCCCGCACCGGGCGGCGGCGTGCGAAGGACTGCTTCACCGCGGCCTTGAGCTCGGACGTCATCGCCGCCGGCAGCCGCAGGGACTCCACCTGCCGCAGGATGGCGCGGCGCGCGGGCAGGCCCGGCACCCGGTCCACACACGCAAGCCCCGTCAGCACGTCCACCAGCAGCGCCTTCTGCCGCGCCGCGAAGTCCAGCCGCCGCTGCGCCCGCTCCCGGTGCAGCGCGCCGCGCGAGAAGTAGTCAATGGCCTGTCGGCAGAACAGCTGCGCGTCCGCGTACTGCGCGCCGTTGTGCAGCACCAGCCCGTATACCGGGTCCCCCGCCAGCACGGGCGAGCGCTTCACCAGCGACGCTTCCACCTTCGCCGTCAGTCGCCGGGACACCGGACGCCCCGAGGCAATCGCCGCGTCCACCGTCTCCGCCAGCTCCAGCTCTCCGGTGAGCACCGCGAACAGGACCAGGAGATGCTCGGTGCGAACGGCCGTTGGAGTCCCCACGAGCCGGCCCAATTCCAGCGCCATCAGCGCCAGCGTCCGCACCACGGCGTGGAAGAGCTGGTCCTCCAACACGCGCGCCTGGAGCTCGGTGGGCTGCGCCACGTCCGCCGCGGAGGGTGCGTCCGCGGGCGTGCCGTACAGCAGGCCACTGGCGCGCAGCGTCCGCCGCAGGTACGCGCGGGCGCGGGCCCGCCCGGAGCCCAGCGGCGGCGCGGACGGAGCCGGCGCGCCCGCCTCGAAGGCGACCGTCTCCGTCAGGAGTGGCAAGAGCCACCCCGCCTTGGTGAAGTCCAGCACCGGAACACTCCTGGAGCGCCAGGCAAGGCCCATGCGCGGCACGAAGAGCGGGATGTAACCCAGGGGCATCCCGGTTTCCACTCGGCCACGGGACAGGGTCAAGGCCCGGAAGTCAGCGGGCGTAGAACCGCCACTTCTACCGGACCCAACCATCCGCGCCCGGGGCCTACAGCGCGGTCGTCGCGCCGGGCTCCGGGACCACCACCTTGGCCGTGTTGCGCAGCTTCTTCAGCTCGCCGGTCAGCGCGTCCGGGGTGCCCTGGAGCAGCGGGAAGGTGCCGTAGTGCATGGGAATCACGCTCTTGACCTTCAGGAGCCGCACCGCCTGGGCCGCCTCCGCGGGGCCCATGGTGAAGTGGCCGCCAATGGGGAGCAGGGCCACGGTGGGCTTGAACTGGGTGGCGATGAGCGACATGCCCTCGAAGGGTCCGGTGTCACCCGCGTGGTACAGCGTAGGACCCTTGTCGATTTCCAGCACGTAGCCCAGGGGCGCGCCCGCGTACTGCGCCGGCGACTTCGGGTCCGCGGCGTAGCTGCTGGAGTGGACCGCCTCCACCAGGTGGAGCGTGACGTCCTTCACCTGGAAGGTGCCGCCCGCGTTGGCGCCCACGGACTGGGCCTCCGGGAGCCCCAGCAGGTTGATGAGCTCGAAGGAGCCATAAACCTTGGCGCCCGTCTTCTCGGCCAGCGCCTTGGCCTCGCCCACGTGGTCGAAGTGGCCGTGGGTGAGGAGGATGGCGTCCAGCGCCTCCGGCTGCGCGGCGCCCTTCGGGGCCTTGGGGTTGGAGAGCCAGGGGTCGATGGCAATCACCGCGCCGCCCGGGCTGCGAATCACGAAGGCCGCGTGCCCCCACCACGTCACCTCCGTCTTGCCGCGGCTGGCCGCCGCCGGGGCCTTGGAGGCCGCGACCTTGCCGGGCGCCGGGGTGCCCTGCGCCGCCGCCGTCCCGCCGAAGGCCATTGCCGCGCCCGCCACCACTGCCATGAGCTTCGTCCGCATATCCATCCACTCCTGCTTTCGAGGTGAAGACCTGCCGCCACCGTGGTGACACGTCCCCCACGGCCGGATTGCCACCTGACACTGACCGGGCGGCCATTCAAGGGCCTGCCATGGATGCCCAAGTGCGCGCCGCGTCTCAAGCTCGATTCGGCTGTCGATACGACGGGGGGCGTGCGCTAACGTCGGCGGCACGTGGACCACCGATTTCAAGTCAGCCTCCGCGGGGTCATCGACCTCCTGTCTCATCACCTGTACAGCTCCCCGGGCGTCTACGTACGCGAGCTGCTCCAGAACGCGACCGATGCCATCCGCGCCCGTCAGCTCCTGGAGCCCGGCCACGCGGGCACCGTCCGGCTGGAGCTGATGGAAAAGCAGGACGGCAGCCCGCCCACCCTGCTCTTCACCGACGACGGCGTGGGGCTGACCGAGGACGAAATCCACCGCTTCCTGGCCACCATCGGTGAGTCCTCCAAGCGCGAGGCCCTGGAGGCCCGCCGCAACGACTTCATTGGCCAGT
Source organism: Myxococcus sp. MxC21-1 (assembly GCF_032612255.1). Classification (NCBI taxonomy): domain Bacteria; kingdom Pseudomonadati; phylum Myxococcota; class Myxococcia; order Myxococcales; family Myxococcaceae; genus Myxococcus; species Myxococcus sp. MxC21-1. The sequence continues at coordinate 1,603,865 of NZ_CP123278.1, read as the reverse complement.
TCGGTATCGGCCTGCTGTCCTGCTTCATGGTGTGTGACGAGCTGCTGGTGGTGACGCGCTCGGCACGCGGCGATGGGCGCACGTTGGAGTGGCGGGGCCGGCACGACGGCACGTACGCCGTGCGGCCCTCCGAGCACCCGCTCGCCCAGCCCGGCACCCAGGTGTTCCTGGTGGCCCGCCCGGACATGGCGCACTGGTTCACCGCCACGCGGCTGCGAAACCTCGCCAGCCACTACGGCGGCCTGCTGCCCTTCCCCATCCACCTCACCACGGACCAGGGCACCGAGCGGCTGGACACCTCCGGCGCCCCCTGGCGCCGCGAGTACGACAGCGCCTCGGAGCGGCGCAAGGCGCTGCTCGCCTACGGGCGCGAGCTGTTCGACACGGACTTCGTCGACTGCATCCCCCTGCGCTCCACCGCGGGAGACGTGGACGGAGTGGCCTACGTGCTGCCCGCGTCGCCGCACTTCAACTCACGGCAGAAGCACCGCGTGTACCTCAAGCACATGCTGCTGTCGGAGAGCGCGGAGAACCTGCTGCCGGACTGGGCCTTCTTCGTGAAGTGCGTGGTGAACGCCAACGCGCTGCGGCCCACCGCCAGCCGGGAGTCCTTCTACGAGGACGACGCACTCGCCGCGGCGCGCGAGTCCCTGGGCCAGTCCCTGCGCGGCTACCTGATGGAGCTGGCGCGTGAAGACCCACGCGCGCTCCAGCGGCTGATTGCCCTGCACGGGCTGAGCGTGAAGGCGCTGGCGCTGGATGACGATGACTTCTACCGCCTCATCATCCACTGGCTGCCCTTCGAGACGTCGATGGGGATGATGACGCTGGCGGACTACCGGCGCGCGCACCCCGTGGTGCGCTACACGTCCACGCTGGACGGCTTCCGGCAGATTGCCCAGGTGGCCGGTGCCCAGGGCCTGTGCATCATCAACGCGGCGTACACGCACGACACGTCGCTGCTGGAGAAGCTGCCGCACGCGGTGCCGGACGTGCAGGTGGAGCCCTTCTCCTCCGCGGACCTGCCGCAGAGCTTCGAGGAGCTCACCCTGGACGAGCGCGAGGCCACCTTCCCGCTGCTGCGCATGGCGGAGAACGTGCTGGCGCCGTTCCGCTGCGGCGCGGTGGTGAAGAAGTTCTACCCCGCGGAGGTGCCCACGCTCTACAGCTCGGACGCGGAGGGCGCGTTCCGGCGCGACGCCGAGCGGGCCCGCGAGGAATCGGATGACCTGTACGCCGGTGTGCTGGACAGCGTCATGGCGGCCTCGGGCAGCGAGCCGGCGCAATTGTGCTTCAACCTCCACAACCCGGTGGTTCGGCGGCTGGCCGCCGTGGCGGACCGGGACATGCTGAAGCTGTCGGTGGAGATGCTCTACGTGCAAGCACTGCTCTTGGGACACCATCCGTTGAACGCACAGGAGATGGTGCTGCTGAACCAGGGCCTGTTGGGCCTCATCTCCGCGCAACTGGGCGGGGATGGCGGGCGCGGCGGCGAAGGCAGCGGCGGCGCGGGTCCCCGGGGGCTGCACTGATGAGCGGTGACTGGCGCGAGCAGGTGGAGTCGCTCTTCGCCCAGGCGGACGGCCTGGCCGAAGGCGAGAGCAAGGTGCGGCTCCTGGAAGAGGCGGTGCGACTGGCGGACACGCACAAGGACGTGGGCATGGGCTACCGGATGCGGGATGCCCTCATCGACGCGGCGACCTTCGGCGGCTTCCCGGACAAGGCGCTGGTGGCCTTCGCGTGGTGCCGGGGACAGCAGAAGAAGGACCCGAAGCGCTTCGACCCGGAGGAGATGTTCTGGAAGCAGAAGTGGGTGGTGGGGCGCATCAAGGAGTTCCCTCACATCACCCGCAAGCAGATTCAGGACGCGCTGGACGACGTGGAGCAGTGCTTCAAGGCCACGGACTCCGGAGTGCGCGCGGTGCTGAAGATGCGCTACCAGGCCGCTCGGGAGATGGGTGACGCCGCCGAGGAAGTGGAGCGGCTGTGGAACGCGTGGCTGGAGGCGCGCCGCGACCACCTCACCGACTGCCGCGTGTGCGAGCTGGACGACGAACTGGACCACCACGCCGACAAGGGCGAATGGCAGCAGGTGCTGCGCAAGGCGAAGCCCATCCTGGACGGCCGCAAGTCCTGCGCGGAGATTCCGCACCTGACGCTGGGCACGGTGCTCTACCCGCTGTTCAAGCTGGGTGAGCTGGAGCACGCGCGCGAAATCCACCGCCGCGGCTACGCCATGGTGACGAAGAACCGCGAGTTCCTCTCCACCGTGGGCGAGCACATGGAGTTCCTCGCCCTGACGGACAACCTGTCGCGCGGGCTGACGCTGCTGGAGAAGCACCTGGGCTGGGCGCTGGACCACCCGAGCTACCGGGACCGCTTCACCTTCTACGCCGCCGCCGCCTTCCTGCTGGAGCGGGTGCTGGCCGCTGGAGACAGGGACGTGGTGAGCCTGCGGCTGCCGAAGACGTTCCCCAATCACCAGGCGGATGGCGGCTACGACGTCCGGGCCCTGCACGCCTGGACGCTGGGGCAGGCCCGGGACATCGCGAACCGCTTCGACACGCGCAACGGGACGGACCGGTTCGCCAGGCTCCTGGCGCGCAACCAGGTGCTGGCGTGGGAAGTCCGTCCCTTCCCCATCGACGCGAAGTGAGGCGACGCCCCGTCAGCGCTTGAGCTTGCTGAACGGGTTGTTGAACGGCTCCGGGCCCTTCTTCTCACCGGGCCCCGAAGCCGGCTTCGGCCCCGGGCCGGAGGCAGGCCGGGCGCCCTGACGAGGCCCGCCGCTTCCGCCGCCGCGCTCCGTCATGCGGCCCGGCCCCGTGGCCCCGCCGACCTGGGGGCGGCCCGACGGCTGCGGCGCTCCACCCTCCTGCACCGCGCGCACGGAGAGCGCCAGCCGCTTGCGCGCCAGGTCCACGGTGAGCACGCGCACCGTCAGCCGGTCGCCCACCTTCACCACTTCGGAGGGGTCCTTCACGAAGCGCGTGGAGATTTGCGACACGTGGACGAGGCCGTCCTGGTGCACGCCCACGTCCACGAAGGCGCCGAACGCGGTGACGTTCGTCACCACGCCCTGGAGCACCATGCCCTCCTTCACGTCCTCCAGCGAGCGCAGGTCCTCGCGGTGCTGGGGCGCGGTGAAGTCGCCGCGCGGGTCGCGGCTGGGCTTCTCCAGCTCCGCCAGGATGTCCTTGAGCGTCATCTCGCCCAGGTCCGGGCCCAGGTAGCGCTTCGGGTCAATCTTGCGAACCAGCTCGGCGTTGCCCACCAGCGCGCTCACGGCCACGCCCAAATCCTTGGCCATGCGCTCCACGACGCCGTAGCGCTCCGGATGGACGGCGCTGGCGTCCAGCGGCTCCGTCCCGCGCACGCGCAGGAAGCCCGCCGCCTGTTCGAACGTCTTGGGCCCCAGGCCGCTCACCTTCAGCAGCTCGCGCCGCGTGGTGAAGCGCCCCTTCGACGCGCGGTGCGCCACCAGCTTCTTCGCCAGGGACGGCCCCACGCCGGACACGTGCTCCAACAACTGCGGAGACGCGGTGTTGACGTCCACGCCCACCGCGTTGACACACGAGTCCACCACCTCACCCAGCTTCTTCTTGAGCAGCCCCTGGTCCACGTCGTGCTGGTACTGCCCCACGCCGATGCTCTTGGGGTCGATCTTCACCAGCTCCGCCAGCGGGTCCTGGAGGCGCCGGCCAATGGACACCGCGCCGCGCAGGCTGACGTCCAGGTCCGGGAACTCGTCGCGGGCCACCTCGGAGGCGGAGTAGATGGACGCGCCCTGCTCGCTCACCGACACCACGGGGGTTTGCGAGCCCATCGCCTTCAGCGTGTCACGCACGAAGGCTTCCGCCTCGCGGCTGCCCGTGCCGTTGCCCACGGCGACGAGCTCCGGCTGGTGCTTCTGCACCACCGCGGCCAGCAGCTTCGCCGCGCGGGCGCGCTCGTCCGCGCCGCGCTCCGAATAGAGCGTCAGCGTCTCCACCACCTTGCCGGTGACGTCCACCATCGCCAGCTTGGTGCCCGTGCGCAGGCCCGGGTCCAGGGCCAGCACCGCGCGGGCGCCCGCGGGCGGCGTGAGCAGCAGGTGGCGCAGGTTCTCCCCGAAGACGCCAATGGCCTGCCGGTCCGCGCGCTCCTTCAGCTCCGCGCGCAGCTCCGCCTCCAGCGACGGGCCCATCAGCCGGTCCCAGCTGTCCTCCACGGCGGCGCGCAGCTCCTGTGAGAAGAGGGCCTGCGGCTTCGTCACCACGCGCCCGGCCAGCAGGCCCTTCACCTCGTCGTCGGGCAGGGAGAGCTTCACCTTCAGCACGCCCTCTTCCTCGCCGCGCAGCAGCGCCAGCACGCGGTGCGAGGGGGCCTGGGACAGGGGCTCCTCGTGGCCGTAGTAGTTCTCGAACTTGGTCGTCTCGCCCTTCTTCGCGGGCACCACGTTCGAGCACAGCGTGCCCCGGCGCGCGCTCACCTCGCGGGCCTCGCGGCGCAGGCCGGCGTCCTCGGCCACGCGCTCGGCGCAGATGTCGCGCGCGCCCGCGAGCGCGGCGGCCTGGTCCGGCACGTCCTTCTCCGGGTTGACGAAGGGGCGCACGCGCGCGGCCACGTCCTCGCCGCGGCGGCCGTCCTGCTTCCACACCAGGTCCGCCAGCGGCTCCAGCCCGCGCTCCCGGGCAATGGCGGCGCGCGTGCGGCGCTTGGGCTTGTAAGGAAGGTAGAGGTCCTCCAGCTCCGTGCGCGTCCTGGCGGCCTTGAGCGCCTTCGCCAGCTCCGGCGTCAACTTCCCCTGCTCCTCGATGGAGCGGAGGATGGTGTCGCGCCGGGAGTCCAGCTCGGCGCGCTCGGTGGCCCGGTCGAAGAGGGTTTGAATCTGGACCTCGTCCAGGCCGCCCGTGACTTCCTTGCGGTAGCGCGCGATGAAGGGGACCGTGGCTCCGTCCTCTTGCAGCGCGAGGGTCCGGTCCACCTGCTCGGGCCTGAGGCCCAGCTCCTGGGAAAGCTCAGCGGCGTAGGGATGCATGACGCCGCTTCTATAACCCGGGCCCCACACTGCTCCCAGAGACCGGTCGTCCGAAGCGCTCAGCCCGCGACGAACGCCGCGCGCCGGGCGTCCCACTCCGGGCGCAGCAGGCCCCAGAGTTGCTGGTCCCGGCGTTGCCCCTGGAACAGACAGTGCCCGCGCAGGGTGCCTTCCATCGTGAAGCCCAGCTTGCGCGCCACGCCCTGAGAGCCCGTGTTCTCCGCCAGCGTCGTCAGCCACACCCGCTGGAGGTAGGGCAGCGTGAACAACTGCTCCAGCATCAACCCCACCGCGCGGGAGCCCAGGCCCCGGCCGTGGTGCGCGTCCGCCATCATGTAGCCCAGCTCGATGCGGCCATGCGCGCGCGACAAATCCCGCGCGGACACCGTCCCCACGAGCTGCCCGTCCGCCTCCACGAACCACCGGAAGCTCCGCGCGCGGGGCTCACCCAACGCGCCCGCTTCCAGGATGCGCCGCAGGAGCAGCTCCCGCGTGTCGTCCTCCGTGTCCACGAAGCGCCGCGCGCCGGGGGCCGCCCGCATGGCCAGCCAGAAGTCCACGTGCTCCGGCCGGGCGGGAACGAGTCGGACATCGGAAACGGGAGCACCGGGCAACATGCCTCGCTTCTAGCGCGCCCCACGCCGCGGCGCAGCAATCAAGGAGGTCCGCGCGAACCAGGACCGGAACCGCCTGCGCCATGCACCTTGCCGGCATTCCACCGGGCGCGTCCCACCCTGAAACGGCCGAGGGCCGCGGCCTGGAGCACGTGGCTCCCGGCGCGGCCCTCGCTCCTCACCGAACAGGTGAGGCCTTCTCTCCTCAGGCGGAGGTGATGGTGCCGTCCTTGATGACGAAGTCGCGGCGGGTGAACTTCGCCGTCAGCTCGGAGGGCTGGCGCAGCGAGTAGTCCTTGGTGATTTCCGTGCTCGGGATGAGGTGGAAGGCAGCCTTCGCCTCGGTGCCGCCGACCTCCAGCACCACGAAGCCGTGGGCATCACCGTTCACGAACGCCATGCCGGGGTGCGCCTCCTTCAGCGACTTGTCCAGCTCCGTCACGATGTACCGGTACACCGTGCTGCCGGTGGAGAAGCCCGCGCCGATGACGGCCAGACCCGCCAGCTCCTTGATGGAGCCGGAGGAGATGCCCGGCGTCGTCAGCGCGGGGATGCCGGACTCCACGGACGCGAAGGACGCGTGGATGTCGCCGGAGATGAACAGCGCGTTCTTCACCTGGCTGTCGCGCAGGAACTTCAAGAACTCCTGCTTCTTCGTGGGGAAGCCGTCCCACTGGTCCACGTTGAAGTAGAAGTCCTGGCGCAGCGTGGGGTCCGGGACGTCCGCCTTGTCGCTCAGCTTGAACACCATGGAGGTGAGCGAAATCGAGGAGACGATGATCTTCCACGCGTTGTCCGCCTGCACCGACTCCTGGAGCCACGCCTGCTGCTCGTTGCCGAAGATGCCCTCCGAGGCTCCCGCGGAGCCCATGTACTTGATGGCCGCGTACAGGTCGAAGATGGGCTTCACCACGACGTAGCGCGAGCCCTGGATGCCGAAGAGGCCCGTCTTGCCCATGTGCGCGTAGGCCAGACCGCGCGGCGCGCCCGTCGCGGGGATGAGCGGAATGGCCGACTCGCCCGCCGCCACACGCGCCTGGTTGACGGCGTTGAGCACCTGGTTGACATAGAGCAGCGCCAACCCACCGGAGACCCAGGAGGCCGCCTTCTCGGACGCCTCTCCCGGCGTGAGCCCGGCGGCGACGGCCTGCTGCACGTACACGCCCGTGAGGATCTGCTTGTAGGGCGCCAGCTCCTCGGCGTCGATGTTCACGTACGCGAACATGTCGGACTGCAGCTGCGCCTGCGTGGCCTCCGGCAGGGACGACAGCACCAGGGCCAGCTGCTCGGCCGGCACCGCTACCTTGCCCGGGTACGCGTCCTCGGGGATGAGGTGGTCCGGGCGGTACGAGCGCGTGTCCGTCACCAGCAGCTTCAGGTTCCGGCCGAACTCGAAGTCGCGGTAGATGCGCGTCGGCTGGGCCACCACGGCGTTGATGTCGATGGCGCCCGCGTTGCTCGCGCCGTGGTCCATGGGGATGTACTCGAAGAAGGCCTGCTCCGCGTTGCGGCGGCGCTCGGTCTGCTTCTCGTTGGTGCGCTCGTCCGTGTACGTGGCGACGTCGCCCCAGCAGTCGTCGGAGAACTCGTGGTCATCCCACGTGATGATGAACGGGTAGCGCTCGTGCACCTGCTGGATGACCTTGTCCCTGCGCAGGGTCTTGTAGAGGTCGCGGTAGTTGGACAGCGAGTTGGCCGCGTAGAACGCCGTCAGGCCCGTGCCCTGGCGGAGCGCCTTCTCCGGCTCGCTGAAGACGATGCCGCGCCCGTCCACGGACTGGAACGACGCGTCGCCCGTCGTCTCGTAGACGTAGTCGCCCAGGAACACGACGAAGTCGAGGTCCTCGTTGAGCTGCAGCAGGTGCTGCCACGCGTTGTAGTAACGGCCGATGTAGTCCTGGCAGCTGGCGAAGACGAACTTCACCGGCACGTCGTCGCCCGCGGCCGGCGCGGTGCGGGTGCGGCCCGTCACCGTGGAGTACTTCTGACCGTTCGCTTCGATGGTGAAGCGGTAGTAGTACGTCGTGCGCGCCGACAGGTTGGTGACCTTCACCTTCAACGCATGGTCGAACTGCGCCAGCGCGGTGAACTGCTGGTCCAGCACCACGCTGCTGAACGACTCGCTGGTGGATACCTCCAGCCGCACCTGCGTGTTCGCCCCCGCGTTGTCCGGGTCCACCGCCCGCACCCACAACACCACGCTGTCCGGACGCGGGTCACCCGAGCACACGGACTGCGGGAAGTACTTCTCGCCAGCATCCGACGACGTCTCGTCGTCGGAACATCCGAACGCAGTGGTCGCGGCAACGGCGACGACGGCCTGGAGGAAACTGCGGCGTTTGAATCGATCGAACAAGGCGGGACTCCGGGTTGCGCGGGTTAGGAGACAGGGCCGCGAGTCTAGAGCGCTCTTCCACTCAGCAGGAAACATCCCCACGGAATGAAACGACAACGCATCGTGTCACCCACGCCCGGTGCGAACCCACGCGAAGGACGCCGGACACCAAGCAAAAGGGCCGCCCACCTCGCGGCGGACGGCCCTTTGACTTTCATGGCGAATCGCCACCATCCGGGGAAAACGCCCCGGAGACGGGACTACTTCACGGCCTTCACGCGGCCGCGCTTCTCGCTGCCACCTTCGGCCGGCGCGGACTCGTCCGGCGCCGCGGCTACGGGCGCACCCGACTTGCCGATGCCGTACTTCTCCAGCACGCGGCCTTCGATGTCCTTGGCAATCTCCGGGTGCTCGCGCAGGTAGTCCTTCACGTTCTCCCGGCCCTGTCCGATGCGCTCACCGTTGAAGGAGAACCAGCTGCCGCTCTTCTCCACGATGTTCTCGTTGGAGGCGAGGTCGATGAGGTCGCCCTCACGGGAGATGCCCGTGCCGTACATGATGTCGAACTCGACTTCCTTGAACGGCGGCGCGACCTTGTTCTTCACCACCTTCACGCGGGTGCGGCTGCCCACCACGTTGTCGCCATTCTTGATGGCGCCGATGCGGCGGATGTCCAGGCGCTGCGACGCGTAGAACTTCAGCGCGTTACCGCCCGTCGTCGTCTCCGGGTTGCCGAACATCACGCCAATCTTCATGCGAATCTGGTTGATGAAGATGACGCACGTCTGGCTCTTGGAGATGGTGCCCGTCAGCTTGCGGAGCGCCTGGCTCATGAGGCGGGCCTGCACACCCATGTGCGCGTCGCCCATCTCACCCTCGAGCTCCGCCTTCGGCACGAGCGCGGCCACCGAGTCCACCACCAGCACGTCGATGGCGCCCGAGCGCACCAGCATCTCCGCGATTTCCAGCGCCTGCTCACCGGTGTCCGGCTGGCTCAGCAGCAGGTCATCGGTGCGCACGCCCAGCTTGCGCGCGTAGCCCACGTCCAGCGCGTGCTCCGCGTCCACGTAGCCGCAGATGCCGCCGCGCTTCTGCGCTTCGGCGACGATGTGGAGACACAGCGTCGTCTTACCGGACGACTCCGGCCCGAAGATTTCGATGATGCGGCCCTTGGGCACGCCACCCACGCCCAGGGCGATGTCCAGCGAGATGGAGCCCGTCGGGATGGCCTGAACGTCTCGCATCAGCGGCTCGTCGTTGCCGAGCCGCATGATGGACCCCTTGCCGAACTGGCGCTCCACCGCGGACATCGCCAGTTCGATCGCCTTTTCCTTCTCCTGATTCACGGCCATTGCTCGTAGCTCCTTGTATTGGCGAGCCACCCCGGCTCACCTGAACGCGCTTTTAGTACGCGATGGGTAGACCCTAGTCCACCCCTCTGACATCCGTGCTGCATCCTGCCGGTCAGCCCTCGCGGAGGGCAGCCAGGAAGGCGGCCACCAGCCCCGCCAATCCCACCCACAGCCCCATGTCGGCCACGCCCAGGACCGTAGACACCGCCCCGGCCAGGGACACCAGGGTCAGCATCAGCAACCCCACGCGGTACACGGGCGTCCGGGGCGGAGCAAGCCACAAGGCGGCCATCGCCAGCAGGGACAGCCCCACCTGGGAGGTGAGCAGGCTGGCGTCCCCTTGGCGGAACAGCGCTTCATGGACGACTTGCGCCCCGATGCCTCCCACCAACACCGCCATGCACGCACCTGGCTTCAGGCGGTGCGTCTTCCGCTGCAGGGTGTTGGCGCGCAGGTGCGCCAGGTCCTCGGGCTGGACTTCCAGGGCGTAGGGGAAGCCCAGGGACAGCAGGGCCTCCACCGCGGCCGCGCGGCAGGTGCGTCCCTTCGCATCCACCAGTCCGGTGAGCCGCCCGCTCTCCAACAGCCGCAGGAAGGTGTCCGCCACCAGCCGGTCTCCGCCCGTCCTGGCCATCCGGGACAGCTGGAGGTTCAGCCGCGCCGCCACCAGGGGACGCTCCGCCTCCGGCACCCGCCGGGCCTGCTCGGTCAACACCAGCACCGGCAGGGGATGTCCAACGGCGGCGTGGGCGTCCCCCGGAGCAGAGGAACCGGCGTGGCGTCCAGCGGCGCGGGCTCGGGCGGCGCCTCCCACGGCGCGACCTCCCCCAGTGGCGCCTCGTCCTCGTCCTCCATGGACCGCTGCGTGAGCGGATGTATGCGAGGCGCGTCGGACACGGAGGAAACTGTAGCCGCGGCCCCCGGAGCGGTTCAAAGCGACGTGCCCCCGCAACTTTCACCGGACAACGGGCGAGCCGGAGCAGGCGTTGAACGAGGCCTTGTCCGACATGCGCGCCCGGGAGCGCGGCCTTCGCCAGGTGCCGCTCCCTCACGCGGAAACGACGAAGCCCGAGCCCCCTTCGCGGGAGCCCGGGCTTCTGGCGCTTCAGGTCGAAGACGCGCGGCGGCTACTCCACCGTCACGCTCTTGGCCAGGTTGCGCGGCTGGTCCACGTCGTTCCCGCGCAGGTCCGCCACGTGGTAGGCGAGCAGCTGCAGGGGGATGGTGGCCACCACCGGCGCCAGCAGCGCGCAGGCCGCCGGAATCCGGATGACCTGGTCGGCCAGCGTGGCCACGTGCTCGTCGTCCTCGTCGATGATGGCAATCACCTTGCCACCGCGCGCGCGGACCTCCTCGATGTTGCCGATGATTTTCTCGTACGCGACGTGCGGCTGCTTCGGCGCGATGACCACCACCGGCATCTTCTCGTCGATGAGCGCGATGGGGCCGTGCTTCATCTCACCGCCCGCGTAGCCCTCCGCGTGGATGTACGAGATTTCCTTCAGCTTGAGCGCGCCCTCCAGCGCCACCGGGTGCATGGGGCCGCGGCCGAGGAAGAGGAAGTCCTGCGCGTTCATGTACTCGCGCGACACGCGCGTCACGGCCGGCTCGCACTTGAGGACGTCCTCAATCATCTTCGGCACCTTCGTCAGCTGTGTCAGGTGCTCCTGCGCCGCCGGCACGGACAGGGTGCCACGCATGCGGCCCAGCTTGACGGCCAGCAGGTACAAGGCCACCAGCTGCGTGGTGAACGCCTTGGTGGACGCCACGCCAATCTCCGGGCCCGCGTTGGTGAGCACGGAGAAGTCGGCCTCGCGCGTCATCGCGCTGCCAATGACGTTGCAGATGGCCATGGCCGTGGCGCCGCGGGCCTTGGCCTCCTTGAAGGCCGCCAGCGTGTCCGCCGTCTCGCCCGACTGGCTGATGGCGATGGCCAGGTGCGTGCCGTCGACGATGGGGTCGCGGTAGCGGAACTCGCTCGCCAGCTCCACCTCGACCGGCAGGCGCGCCAGCGACTCAATCATGTGCTTGCCCGCGACACCGGAGTGCCACGACGTGCCGCACGCGAGGATGGTGACCTTGGTCAGCGAGCGGACCTTCTCCGCCGACAGGTTCCAGCCCTCGAAGTGGACGTCGCCTTCCGACAGGAGCATCCGGCCGCGCAGCGTGTCCGCGACGGCGCGGGGCTGCTCCCAGATTTCCTTGTGCATGAAGTGCTTGTGGCCGCCCTTCTCCGCCATCATCGGCGTCCAGTCGATGCGGCGGGTGGGCCGGTTCACCTTCTGGCCCTGGCGGTTGAAGATGTCCACGGCCGCCGCGGTGATGACGGCCAGGTCACCCTCTTCCATGTAGACGAAGTCGCGCGTGTGCTCGAGCAGCGCCGGCACGTCGCTGGCCAGGAAGTTCTGCCCCTGGCCCAGGCCCAGCACCATGGGCGAGGCGTCCTTGGTGCAGACGATGCGGCTGGGGTCGCTGGCCGTCAGCACGGCCAGCGCGTAGGTGCCCTTCACCTGGGCAATGGCCGCGCGCACCGCGTCCGGCAGCTCCAGGCCGCGCTCCAGCTCTTCGGAGATGAGGTGCGCGAACACCTCCGAGTCCGTCTCCGAGGAGAAGACGTGCCCACGCGAGCGCAGCTGCTCCTTGAGCGACAGGTGGTTCTCGATGATGCCGTTGTGCACCACCGCCACGTCCTTGTACGTGTGCGGGTGCGCGTTCTCGTCGGAGGGACGCCCGTGGGTCGCCCAACGGGTGTGCCCGATGCCGATGTTGCCTGGTGGCTGGTCCGCCACCACCCGGTTCTCCAGGTTGCGGAGCTTGCCCGTGGCCCGCACGACGTTGAGCTTGCGCTGATTCAGCACCGCAACGCCCGCCGAGTCATAGCCACGGTATTCGAGCCGCTTCAGGCCCGACACCAGGATGGGGGCTGATTCCTTGTCACCGACGTATCCAACAATCCCGCACATAGTTGCACCTCTCTCTCACGCCCACGCCCGCCGGAGCAATCCGCGGGATTCCCCTACATCCCTGCCGGGCAGCGTTCTGCCTGGTACCCAAGCAAGAGCCGCGCCGACTACCCCGCCCGCGCCTTCGCCTGCCGCGCCTTCTTGGTGGCCACCCAACCTTCCTTGGTCACCTGTGGCGTCCGGGACACAGCGAGGCTCCCTGGAGGCACATTTTTCGTCACCGTGGTGCCCGCGCCGACATACGAGCCGTCGCCGACCTTCACGGGCGCGACGAGCTGGGTGTCGGAGCCGATGAACACACCATCCCCCAGCTCAGTCAGGTGCTTGTTCACCCCGTCATAGTTACAGGTGATGGTGCCCGCCCCCACGTTGCACCCGGAACCAATGACAGCGTCCCCCAGGTACGTGAGATGGTTGGCCTTCGAACCTTTTCCGATGCGGGCCTTCTTCGTCTCCACGAAGTTGCCCAGATGCACGTCCTCGGCCAGCTCCGTCCCGGGGCGCAGCCGCGAGAAGGGGCCAATGACGTTGCGCTCCCCCACCCGGGCCTCTTCCAGCACGGAGTAGGGCTTGATGAGGGTGCCGTCCGCCACGGTGGAGGCGTGCAGCACGCTGCCCTGGCCAATGGTGCAACCCTTGCCCACCACGGTGCCGGCGGCCAGCGTGACGGAGGGACCGATTTCGGTGTCGGGCCCCACGGTGACGCCTTCCTCGATGTAGGCGGTGGCGGGGTCCTGTAGCGAGACGCCGGCGCGCATGTGCGCCTCGTTGATGCGCTGTTGCAGCACGCGCGCGCGGGCGGCCAGCTCCACCCGGTCATTCACGCCGGCCGTCTCCGTGGCGTCCGCCTCCACCGAGCCCACCGGGCCCCGCTTCGCGGCCATCTCCACCAGGTCGGTGAGGTAGTACTCGCCCTGGGCGTTCTGCGGCTTGATTTCCGCCAGCGCCTTCCAGAGGAAGTCCGCGTCCACGGAGTAGATGCCGGCGTTGCACTCGCGCACCGCGCGCTGCTCCGGGGTGCAGTCCTTGTGCTCCACGATGCGCGTCACCTTGCCACCGTCGCGGATGACCCGGCCGTAGCCCGTGGGGTCCTCCAGGGTGGTGGTCACCATGGCCAGCTTTCCGCCCGCCTGGTCATGGGCGGCCAGCAGCGCCTCCAGCGTCTCGCGGCGCAGCAACGGCACATCGCCGTAAAGGATGAGGACCCGTCCGGAGTACCCCTTCAGGGCCTCCTCCGCGGAGCGCACCGCGTCCGCCGTTCCGCGTTGCTCGCGCTGGAGCGCGAAGTGCAGGGGGGCATCCGGGAAGAGGCCTCGGACGGCCTTCTCCACCGCTTCCGCCTGGTGGCCCACCACGGGGACCACCGACGTGGCGCCCAGTTCAAGGGCCCGCTTGAGGGGATACGCGCAAAGGGGCCGACCGAGGATGGGGTGAAGGACCTTCGCCTTCTCCGACTTCATCCGCGTGCCCTTGCCCGCGCACAGCACCACCGCCGCCAGAACGCTCATGCGGCGGAGAATTAGGGACAGCCAATCGAGTCGTCAACCGCGCGTGGATCAGAAGGCGTGACGGTGTCCACCGGCCGTGCCTTCGCACTGACCGAGACGCACAGGGTGTTGCGCTGAATCGTGATGCCGAAGCTGGGCTTCAAGAAGACCGTCACCTCGGCCGCGGTGGGCGCGGCGCCAGGTAGGGCCTTTTTCTCGGGTATGGCTTGCGTGCTCATACGCTCCCCCGGACGCGATTCATGATGGGACCAGGATGCACGCCGCCGGAGAACAATCCAAGAGGAAAAATGTTGTCAGGCTGAAATCCTGGTCCTGACCATACGGTTCGTGCATACCGGGACACATGTAGTCCGTCTGGTCCCCTGGCGTCGCCGGACTGGAGGGTAGGCTTTTGTCGCCCGGGTAACACATCACCCAGGACGAAAGCCAGCGATGGACTGTTCAGACAGCGCGAGGAGGGCTGAACCCGTGAAGGACACGAGCTTCCGCGGTGCGGTGCTGAAGCGAGGGCTGCTGGCCGCGGTGATGATGGTGGCGTGTGTGGCGCAGGCGGCGCGGCCCTACCGGGGCGGCGCGGTGGCCACGGCCTACCCGCAGGCGAGCGCGGCGGCGTTGGAGATGCTGGAGAAGGGCGGCAACGCCACGGACGCGGCGGTGGCGGCGGCCTTCGTGGCGGCGGTGGTGGGTCCCTACCACTCCGGCGTTGGCGGCGGCGGCTTCGCGCTGGTGCACGACGCCAGGAGCGGCGACACGAAGGTGTTGGATTTCCGCGAGGTGGCCCCCAAGGCGGCCACGCGTGACATGTACGTGAAGGACGGCAAGGTGGTGCCGGGCCTGTCCACGGACGGCGCGCTGAGCGTGGCGGTGCCGGGCGCCGTCGCGGGCTACCTGGAGCTGCTCAAGGCGCACGGGACGCTGAAGCCGGCGGTGGTGCTGGCGCCGGCCATCGCGGCGGCGCGCAAGGGCATGTGGGTGACGCCGCGCTACCGCACCATGGCGGAGGGCCGGCTGGCCTGCCTGAGCCGGGACGCGGAGGCCTCACGCGTGTTCCTGGTGAAGAACGCCCAGGGGCAGTGGGAAGCCCCGCCCGTGGGGCACGTCATCCGCCAGCCCGACCTGGCGCGTACGCTGTCCTCCATCGCGAAGGGGGCGCCAAGGCCTTCTATGCGGGGCCGGTGGCGAAGGCCATCGCCACGTCGGTCCAGGCGGGCGGCGGCATCCTCACCCAGGAGGACCTCGCGGCCTACAAGACGCGGAGCGCCACGCCCCTGGAGGGCACGTACCGCGGCCACCGCATCCTCACCATGCCGCCGCCGAGCGCGGGGGCGTGGCCGTCATCCAGGTGCTGACCGCGATGGAGCAACTGCGTCCCCAGGGCGTGACGTTCCGCGACGCGGAGGCGCTGCACCTCTACGCGGAAGCCGTGCGGCGGGCCTACGTGGACCGCGCGAAGTACCTGGGGGACCCGGCCTTCGTGGACGTGCCCCTGGCGCGGCTGGTGTCGCCCGGCCACGTCGCGGACCTGGCGGGCTCCATCGACCCGAAGAAGGCCACGCCCAGCGCGTCGCTGCTGGCGCCGAAGGAAGGCGTGCGGGGCTCCACGCTGACGGACGAGCCCACCATCCTGACGCCCGAACCGGAGAAGAAGAACACCACGCACATCTCCGTCATCGACAAGGACGGCAACGCGGTGGCGATGACGACCACGGTGAACTACGGCTTCGGCGCGTGCGTGGTGGCCAAGGGCACCGGCGTGCTGCTCAACGATGAGATGGATGACTTCGCCGCGCAGCCGGGCGTGCCCAACGCATACGGCCTGGTGACGGGCGAGCCCAACGCCATCGCACCGGGCAAGGTGCCGCTGTCCTCCATGGCCCCCACGCTGGTGTTCGCCAAGGAAGACCCCCGGCGCGTCATGCTCGCGGTGGGCAGCCCTGGCGGCTCCACCATCCCCACCACCGTCATCCAGGTCATCAGCAACGTGGTGGACCACGGCATGGACGTGGCGCGCGCGGTGAATGAAGGCCGCGTGCATCACCAGTACCTGCCCGACGAGCTGTGGGTGGACAAATGGGGCCTGGAGCCGGCGACGCTGTCCGTGCTGGAGGCCAAGGGCCACAAGGTGCGCCGCGTCGAACAGTGGGGCGACGCGGAGGCCGTCTACAGCGACCCGAAGACGGGGCTGCGCTTCTCCGCGAGCGACCCGCGCAACGAGGGCGCCGCCCTGGGGCAGGATTGAGCAGTGCCCACCCCACCGCCCATCTTCGACGCCCACCTCCACCCGGAGAGCCTGAGCGACCAGGATTTGGAGTCCATGCGCTTCTTCGGCGTGGAGCGGGCGCTGGTGGTGGCGCACCACTTCCCGGAGCCCACGTCCAAGGCGCTGCTGCGGCACTTCGACGACCTGGTGGAACGCCAGCTCCCCCGGTTGGAGCGTCTGGGCATCCGCGCCTACGCGGCCCTGGGTGTCCACCCACGCTGCATCCCCCGGCGCGGCTTGAGCGAGGTGTTGTCCGCGCTGCCTGACTACTTCCAGGGCGGGCGCGTGGTGGCCCTGGGCGAGACGGGCCTGCACACAGGCGGCGAGGAGGAAGAAGAAGCCTTCCTGGAGCAGCTCGCGCTGGCCCGCAGCCTCAAGCTGCGCGTGGTGGTGCACACCCCCACCACGGACAAGGAGCGCCACACGCGGCGCATCCTCACGCTCCTGCGGCAGTCGGGCCTGCTGCCCTCGCGCGCACTGGTGGACCACGCCAACGCCCGGACGGTGCGCACCATCCTGGAGGTAGGCCACTGGGCCGGGCTGACGCTGCACCCCGAGGCGCTCAAGGCCGAGCGCGCGGTGGTGCTGGTGCGGCGGCTGGGCAGTGAGCGGCTGATGCTCAACTCCGACGCGGGCGACGGCGCCGGGGACATCCTCGGCCTGGCGCGCGCCGCCAACCTGCTGACCAAGGCCAACCTGTCCGCGCGCATCGTCCGCCGCATCACCCACGAGAACGCCGCTCGCTTCTTCCAGGTGAGCGGCTGACGCTCGCGCGGCGCCGTACCGCCACCGTGGCCGGCGCCCGTTGCCCCGGGTCTGCCATCCTCCGGGGCGGAATCTTGCGATGAAACGGCGCGCTCTTCGTCATTCCCATCAGGAGCACGCAGCGGAAATAGGCCGGTCCCCCGCACGTTGCCCCCTCACCCGCGCTGGGAGTGGCATTTGCACCGCTTGGTCGTCTTCGTCGTCAGCCTCGCGCTCGCAGGCTGCGCTGGCTCGTCCTCCGCCCAGCGCCCTGCGTCATCCACCGAACCTCCGGTGCCTTCCGCGCCGAGCCCCTGGAGCCTGACGCAGGACGCCAACTGACCGCCCCCCGGGCGCTTCCTGGCGGCCTGCCTGTGCGATGTGCAACGGGCCTCGGCGCGCATCAACGCCTTGCTGTCACTGCCCGAGCCCCGGAACGTGGAGGCGGCCCTCACCGCCTACGACGACGCCATCGCACTGCTGGATGACGCCAACGGCCGCGCGGGCATCGGCGCCAACACCCACCCGGACGCCGCGTTCCGCGCGGCGGCGGCGCGCTGCGCCCAGGCCGCGGATGGCATGCGCACGGACGTGTCGCTCAACCCCCACGTCTACGCGGCCCTGGCCGCGCTGGACCTGAGCGGGCAGGACACCGCCACCCAGCGCTGGGTGGACCTGGTGCTGCGAAACTTCCGGCGCGCGGGGGTGAACCGGGACGAGGCCACCCGCGCGCGGCTGCGCGAGCTGAACGACGCCCTCACCCAACTGGGACAGGCGTTCAGCCAGCACATCCGCGAGGACGTCCGGCACGTGGACGTGGCCCCCGAAGCGCTGGAGGGCCTGCCCGACGATTACATCCGGGACCATCCGCCCGGGCCCGACGGCCGGGTGCGCGTCACCACCGACGCCTCCGACGCCCTGCCCGTCCTGACGTACGCGCGCGACAGCAGCGCACGCGAGGCGCTCTGGCGCGCGGGCCAGCAGCGCGGCCATCCCCGCAACCTGGAGACGCTGACACGCCTGCTCCAGACGCGTCACGACCTGGCAACGCTCCTGGGCTATCCGAGCTGGGCCGCCTACGCGTCCGAGGACAAGATGGTCCGGCACCAGCACGTGGCCGAGGACTTCATCGAACAGCTCGCCACCGCCACCACCACGCGCGTGCAGGACGATTACACCGCGCTGCTGGAGCGCAAGCGGCGCGACGTGCCCGGTGCGTCCCGCGTGGAGCCGTGGGAGCAGACCTACCTCAAGGAACAGGTGCGCGCGGAGCGCTACCACTTCGACTCGCGCGAGCTGCGGCCCTACTTCGAATACACGCGGGTGAAGCAGGGCGTGCTGGACATCACCTCGCGGCTCTTCGGGCTCACCTACCGCCGCGTCCGGGATGCACAGGTGTGGCACCCAGACATCGAGGCCTGGGACATCTACGAGGGCCCCACGCGCCTGGGGCGCTTCTACCTGGACATGCACCCGCGCCCGAACAAGTACGCCCATCCGGCGCAGTGGGACCTGGCCACCGGCCGCGCGGGGAGGACGCTTCCCGAGGGCGTGCTGACGGGCAACTTCCCGCGTCCCGGCGCCCACCCCGCGCTGCTCCAGCACTCCCAGGTGCAGACGTTCTTCCACGAGTTCGGTCACCTGCTGCACCACGTCCTCGGCGGCCGGGCGCGCTGGGCCGGCCTGTCCGGCTCGCGCACGGAGCGCGACTTCGTGGAGGCGCCCGCCCAGGTGCTGGAGGAGTGGGCCGGCGCCCGGAGTCACTCCAGACGTTCGCCCGGCACGTCGTCACCGACGAGCCGCTGCCCACGGAGACCATCCTCCGGATGCGGCGCGCGGACGCCTTCGGCAAGGGACTGTGGCTGCGCCAACAGCTCTTCTACGCGGCCGTCAGCCTCCAGCTCCACGCGAGCGACCCCGCCGGCGTGGACACCACCGCGCGGGTGAACGCGCTCCAGGAGCGCTACATGCCCTTCCCCGCAGTGGACGACACCTATGCCCATCTCTCCTTCGTCCAGCTCGACGGCTACTACTCCTCCGCGTACTACGCCTACCTCTGGTCGCTCGTCATCGCCCGGGACCTGCTCACGCCGTTCCTGGAGCACGGGCTGATGGACAGCTCCACCGCCCAGCGCTACCGGGACACCGTGCTGGGTCCGGGCGGCTCCCGTGACGCGGCGGACCTGGTCCGGTCATTCCTGGGCAGGGACTACGGCTTCGAGGCGTACACCCGTTGGCTGGACGACGCCTGACGCTGCTCGTCAGGGCCTGTAAAAACCAAGGGCCCCACGATGTGAATCGCGAGGCCCCTTGGGTTGTGAATCCGTCAACCCGTTGACACTCCGCTCACGCGGCGTCAGCGCTCAGTGCACCGCGGGTGCGGACACCGTCTGCTCGGGCTGCAGGGTGATGCCCTGGGAGCCCGAATCGAAACGGACCTGCACGGGGACGCCCTGATAGCGGTACTGCGCCAGGGAGTCAGCCGCCTCGTCGAGCTGGCGCTGATAGCGCTCCTCGAGCTCCACGGCGATCAGCAGCATCGTCTCGCCCGCGTCCTCGACGCCCGGGCGGTACACCTGGCACCGCTGGAACCGCGCCCAGCGACCGTTCTCCATCTTCACCAGCTCGCCGTCGTAAGCCATGCGCAGCTCCTCTGCCGTAAATCCAACGGAAAGCAATGTAGGGCCGGATTAACTCCGTGTCATCCCCCCACTTGAAAATTCGTCAAAAGCCTGAAACTCCAAGGGGTTATAAGCACAATTGGCGGGCATCCAGGCGAGCAGCCAGGGCAACTGCTCAAAAATGTAAATTGAGCGGGCCGTCAACGTGGTTAAGGCCGGCCTCGCGGGGCGGTGGCACGGGAGCAGTGCGTCACCTATGCTTTGGGGGAGATGAAGCTGCCCGGACTGTTCCGCAAAGAGCGCACCACCATCCAGGCTGCCGACGCGCAGGACCACGCCGAGCGGCTCCTCGCCGAGTCGCTGCGCATGCTGGGCCAGGTCTGCGCCAAGGTCGCGGACGCCATCGAGGCGCAGCGGCTGTCCCGCCAGGGGTACACGCACAACACCTACCTGCGACGGACCGACGGCGACGAGGACGACACCGTCAAGAAGGCGTAGACGGGTGGCTCGCCATGGCCACCGACTCCGACGCTGACGTACCCGTCCCCTGCCTGGCCTCCGCGCCCACGTGGCGGGACGCTGGCATCCGCATGCCCATGCCCGCCCTCCAGGACACGGAGGGCCCCCGCCTGCCCGAAGGGCTGCCTCCCGTGGTGGACGCGCACGTCCACCTCTTCCCGGACCGGGTGTTCGACGCGGTGTGGCGCTGGTTCGACCAGTACGGCTGGCCCATCCGCTACAAGCTGCACACGCGGCAGGTCGTGTCCTTCCTCCTGTCGCGAGGTGTCCACCGGGTGGTGGCGCTGCATTACGCCCACCGGCCAGGCATGGCCCGCGCGCTCAACGCCTACGTGGCGGAGGTGGCCCGGGAAGAGCCGCGTGTGCTGGGGCTCGCCACCGTGCTCCCGGGCGAACCCGATGCCACGGCCGTGTTGGAAGAGGCGTTCGACGCGGGCCTGTGTGGGGTGAAGATTCACTGCCACGTTCAATGCTTCTCACCTGACGCGCCGCACCTTCACGAGGTGTATGCCGCGTGCGCGAAGGCGG
Organism: Myxococcus sp. MxC21-1; assembly: GCF_032612255.1. Taxonomy (NCBI): domain Bacteria; kingdom Pseudomonadati; phylum Myxococcota; class Myxococcia; order Myxococcales; family Myxococcaceae; genus Myxococcus; species Myxococcus sp. MxC21-1. The sequence continues at coordinate 1,583,401 of NZ_CP123278.1, read as the reverse complement.
GCCGCCCGCTCGTCATGCACGCGGGGCGGGAGCCCTCCAGTCCCCACTACCCTTGCGACACCTACGCGCTCTGCGCCGCGGAGCGGGTGGAGCGCGTGCTGAAGGACCATCCCACGCTGAAGCTGTGCGTGCCCCACCTGGGCGCGGACGAGTTCGACGCCTACGCGCGGCTGCTCGAGCGGTACGACAACCTCTGGCTGGACACCACCATGGCCCTGGCCGGGTACTTCCCCGTCCCCATCCCCCGCCGCGCGCTGGAGGTCCGGCCCGAGCGCATCCTCTACGGCACGGACTTTCCCAACATCCCCTACGCATGGGACCGTGAGCTGCGGACGATGCTCGGGATGAAATTGGATGACGCGGTACTCGCGGGCATCCTGGGGCAGAATGCACTCCAGCTGTACGGAGCGTGAGCCCCGTGGCCCCCCGGCCCCGGATGCAAGCCTCGTCCTCACGGGCCGTTCGCTGTTGAAAAGCATCGGGGCCCCTTCCGGAATGGAAGAGGAGTTCCCATCATCCTGCCCATAGAATTTCGCGGCGCCACACCCAGCCGCAGCTTCCGAGGCCCTGCCATGTCCCACATCCTGGTCGTCGATGACGACGCGAGCCACCGCACGCTCATCTGCGATGCACTCGAGGAAATGGGCTATCCCACGGTTCAAGCGGCCAACGGTCGTGAGGCGCTGGACCTGCTGGAGGGAGACATGCCCTCCGCCGTGCTGCTCGACTTGCGGATGCCAGTCATGAGCGGCTGGGGATTGCTCGACGCACTCAAGAAGATGCCCCGTGCGCGGGGGCTGCCCATCATCATCATCTCCGGCTACGGCTTCGAATGGGAGGCCGAGCTCGTGGGCGCCGCGGGCTACATCTCCAAGCCCGTGGACCTGGACAAGGTGCGGATGACGGTTCAGCAGATTGCCGGTCCGCCTGAGATGTCGCTCGTCCACTGAGACGGCACCGTAGGGCCAGCGGGCATCCCCCTGTTGACGGGTGGGGATTGTCCCCCGGTGCCGGGCTCGGGTGAGATGGAGGACATTCCATGATGCCCTCTCCCACTGATGACCTGGCGGTCGACGCCCGCGGACTGCAGAAGCGCTTTGGCGGCTTCAGCGCGCTCAACGGCCTGGACCTGCAGATTCCCCGCGGCGCCTTCTACGCGTACCTGGGCCCCAACGGGGCCGGGAAGTCCACCAGCATCGCCTTGCTGACCGGGGTGTACGGTCCCGACGCGGGCTCCATCCGCATGCTCGGGGTGGACGCGGTGGCCAGGCCCATGGAAGTGAAGCGCCGCGTCGGCGTGGTGCCGGAGGAGCTGAGCCTCTTCGAGCGGCTCACCGGCCGGCAGTACCTCACCTTCTGCGCGCGCATGTACGGGCTGGACGGCGACGAGGCCGCCGCGCGCGCCACCGAGCTGCTGGAGCTGACGGAGCTCACCTACAAAGCGGGCGCGCTGGTGGCAGAGTACTCCAAGGGCATGCGCCGGAGGCTCGCCATCGCCGCGGCGCTGATCCACGCGCCGGAGCTGGTGCTGCTGGATGAGCCCTTCGAGGGCATCGACGTGCTGGCCGCCGGCGTCATCCGCGAGCTCCTGCGCGAGCTGAGCCGCCGAGGGGTGACGCTGCTGCTCACCACGCACGTGCTGGAAATCGCCGAGCGGCTGGCCACGCACGCGGGCATCATCCGCGGCGGCCGGATGCTGGACCAGGGGCCGGTGGGCTCGCTGCTGTCGCGTTACGAGTGCCCGTCGCTGGAGGCGGTGTTCGAGAAGCTCATCTCCGTGCCGGCCTCGCGCAACGCGCGCCTGTCCTTCTACGGTGAGGCGCCCGCGTCCGTGACGCCGCTGCGCCAGGAGACCGCATGAGCCGCCCCGCCGTGCCCGGCTTCTTCCGGCACCTGTGGCTGCTGTGGGGGCTGCGCTTCGACATCGGGTTGAATCAGGGCCCCGGACGCAGCCGGCTGCTCGCGGTGGCCGCCTTCGCCGCGTCGAGCGCGCCGGGCCTCTTCCTGGGCCTGACGTTCTTCGCGCTGATGCGGCTGCGGCCCATCGCGGAGAGCGACGTATGGCCCTACTTCATCCTCAACCTGCTGTGCTTCGTCACCTTCTCGGTGTGGGTGACGTGGCCACTGTTGTCCGCGGGTGTGGATGACCACTCCGAGCTGAGCCGCTACGCCGCCTTCCCCATCTCCCCCTTCCGGCTGCTCATCGCGTCGACGGTGGCCAGCCTCTTCGAGCCGCGCGCGCTCGTCTTCTACGCACCACTCACCGGGGCCGCGCTGGGCTTCGCGTCCGTCTACGTGCTGTACATGCCGTGGCTGGCGGTGGTCCTCTACGTCCTCTTCGCGCTCCTGTGCGCGGCCTGGAGCCGGGTGGCGCTGTACGCCGTCATCAACGTGCTGAGGGAGAAGCACAGCGCGGAAATCATGGGCGGAGGACTGGCGCTCTTCCTCCTGGGCGCGTCGTTCATTCCGCCCATCGACACCTCGTGGCTGACGGCAGTGGGCGAGGCGGGCGTGGACGCGCTGGACATGTCCCTCATCATCAACGCGGCGGTGGCGCTGGGCCGCGTGCCCCCGGGTCTCTTCGGAGACGCGCTGGCGCAGCTCGCCTGGCACCGGCCCCGGGTGGCCATGCTCGAGGCGGCGGCGCTGCTCTTCTTCGCGGGCGTGGGCATGGCGGTGGCCTACGCGCTGCTGATGCGCTTCCACCGGCAGGCGGGCCGCGCGGGGGCTCGCGCAAGGACTCGGGGGACAGCAACCCGTTCGCCACCACGCGGACGCGCTACACCACGCTGGTGACGCGCGAGGCCCTGGACCTGTGGCGCAACCCGCGCGCGCGGCTGCTGGCGTCGGTGCCCTTCATCCTGGCCATCCTGCTGAAGCTGCTGTCCGGAAGGGACTTGTTCGTGTTCCTCCTGGGCGGCTCGGCGGATGCGTGGCTGATGGGGGGCCTGTGCATCTACGGCGCGGTGGTGATTGCGTCCACGTTCTCCCAGAACACCTTCGCGTACGACGGACAGGGCTTCGCGGCCTTCCTGGCGGCGCCCCTGGACCTGGCGGACGTGCTGCGCGCGAAGAATCAAGTGCAGGGCGCGGCGGCGCTCGGGATGGCGGCGATGGTGGCGCTCTTCTACCGGGTGTACTTCGGCTTCGGCACCGGGCTGGACATGCTGTGCGCCATGGCGGCCGTGGGAGCCGTGGTGCCCATGCTGCTGGCCGCGGGCAACTTCCTGTCGCTGTACTTCCCGGTGAAGTTCCACGCGAGCCTCAAGCGGCGGGACAAGGTTCCGCTGACGGCCTCCATGCTGGGCATCCTCGCGGCCAGCGCGGGCTGCATGCCCTTCGGCTGGGCGCTCAAGCTGGCGGGCAAGGAAGGGCCCACGTGGCACACGGCGGCGATGATTCTCCTGGCCGCCGCGTTGAACGTGGCGCTGTATCGCGGGGTGCTCCCCCTGGCGCTGCGGCTGCTGGAGCGGCGGCGTGAAGTGGTGCTCCAGGCGGTGACGCGGGAGTAGCGCGCGCGGCCTTCCCGGGGGTGATAGACGGAGGGGCCATGCCCATCGCCGAGCTGAACGGACAGGGAATCTACTTCGAGGACTCCGGTGGAAACGGCCGGCCCATCATCCTGGGCCATGGTTTCCTCATGGACCACCGGATGTTCGACGCGCAGGTGGCGGCGCTCGCTCCCGAGTTCCGCGTCATCCGCTGGGATGCCCGCGGCTTCGGGCAGACACGCTGGGACGGCAAGCCCTTCACGCCGTGGGACTCGGCCGCGGACTGCGTGGCGCTGCTGGACCACCTGGGCATCGAGCGGGCCGTCGTGGGCGGCATGTCCCAGGAGGCTACAGCGCGCTGCGCGTGGCGCTGAAGCACCCCGAGCGCGTCCGGGCGCTGGTGCTGATGAGCACCCGGGGCACCAACGACGACGCGCCCACCCGCGCCGCCTACCAGCAGTCCGCCGACATCTGGGAGACGCAGGGCCCCATCGACCCGCTGGTGCAGGGGCTGGCGCAGGCCATCATCGGGGACACGCGCTACTTCGACACCTGGCTGCCACGCTGGCGGCAAATCCCCGGCGGACACTTCGCCAACGCCATCCGCTCGCTCATCGACCGGGACGACATCTCCGGGCGGCTGACGGAGATTCGCTGCCCCGCCATCGTCTTCCACGGACTGGAGGACCACGGCATGCCCCCGGTCCACGGCGAGCACCTGCACCAGACGCTGCCCGGCAGCGTGCGCTTCATCCCGGTTCCCGGCGCCGCGCACGCGGCGAACATGACGCACCCGGAAGCCGTCAATCCAGCGCTGCTGGAGTTCCTGCGCGCCCACGCCTGACACGCGAAAGCCGCGGACGCCTCCAAGCGCGCCCGCGGCTTCCTGTCCCCCGCTTCGCTGACGCTCAGTAGGCGATGTTGTAGCGGGCGGCCTGCGCCTTCACGCCCTTCATCACGTTGGCGTCGAAGGCGTCCTCCTTCTCGGGGGCGTTCTTCGTCAGCCACGCCTCGCGCTCCGCGGCCAGCGTCTCCGCCTTCTTCTCCAGCGCCTTCTTCTCCTCGGAGAGCGCCTTCACCTTCGCGACCTGCGCCTCCTTGGACATGCCCTTGAGTTCGGAGGAGCTCGTCCGCTTTCACGCCATCCAGCGCGGACGGCGCCTCCACCAGGTCCACCGCGCCGCCCACCGCCTTGGGCGCGCTGCTCGCGGGGGCGCCCGCGGCCCCACCTCCGCGCGTCTTCTTCATGTAGCTGATGCGCTCGGCCGCAGCCTCCGGCGCCAGCGCCCCCATGGAAGCGGCGCGCGCCATGTTCTCCGCCTGGACCTCCCTGCGACCCGTGTAGAGCGTCTTGGTGGCCAGCTCCGCGTTCACCTTCGCCAGCTCTGCGTCATACGGCGTGGCGACGGCGACCATGCCACCGCCCTGGTCAATGGAGTCGAAGGTGCCGTCCGTCAGCTTCGCCACGAACCGCCACGACGCCTCCGTCTCGGCATCCCCGCCGCACCGCACGGTGTTCACGACGATGTGCTTCTCCCGGGCCTTCTTCGCCCAGTGCTTGAAGTCCCAGTCGTCGTTGCGCTGCGCCGGGGGCGCGTCCCCCACCAGGAAGATGGCCTTCATCACCTCGCGGTTCTTGCTCCAGGACAGCTTGGACACGGCCTCGCCCAGCCCGCGCCCCACGTGCTCGGGCGTATCCCCGCCGCCCCCCGCCTCGAACTTGCGCAGGTTGGCGAACACCGTGTCCAGGTCGTCGCTCAGGTCGAAGCGCTTCGTGACGTAGTCGTCGCCCACGTCGCGGTAGGCCACCAGCCCCACCTTCAGGTGCGGCGTCGGACGGCCCTGCGCGATGCGCGAGGCGATGGAGTAGATTTTCCGCTTCGCCCCCTCCAGCAGCCCGCTCATCGAGCCCGTCGTATCCAGCACGAACACCACTTCAATCTCCGGCCGGGCGGCGGCGGGGACCTGCTGCTGGGACGGCGCCGGCTGCGCGGGCTTCTGGTTCGGAGCGGGCTTCGCCTGAGCGGCCGGCGTCGTCGTCTTGGCGGGCGCGGGCTTCTCCACGGGCTTGAAAATCGGGCTCTCTTCGGCCAGGGACAGGGCAGCGGACAGAGCGGTGACGAGCGCGGCCGACAGCGCGGCGCGCGACAGGGACTTGCGGTCCATGGCGTTCTCCAAGGGGAAGGACGACGGCGAGGTTCGAAACGAATGACTCCGCCCCCGGGTCTACGCCTCCGGTCGATTTCTCACGCGCGCCGCCGGTTGCACCCGCCCGGCCCTGGCGTTAGGGCTCCCTCCGCGTGCGCGTCTTCCATTCGGACAGCTACGAAGTCCCGTTGCCTCCCGGCCACCGCTTCCCCATGGAGAAGTACCGACTGCTGCGCGAGGTGCTCCTGGAGCGGGGCGTGCTCTCCCCGGAATCCCTCACCGAATCCACGCCCTGCCCACGCCAGGACCTCGCGCGCGTCCACACGCCCCGCTACCTCGACGCGCTGTCCCAGGGCACCCTCACCGACGCCGAGCAACGGCGCCTCGGCTTCCCCTGGTCCCCCGAGCTGGTGCGGCGCTTCTCCGCCGCGGTGGCGGGCACCCTCGACGCCGCCCGCGCGGCGCTCCAGGACGGCATCGGCGGCAACCTCTCCGGCGGGACGCATCACGGCTTTCCGGACCACGGCGAGGGCTTCTGCGTCTTCAATGACATCGCGGTGGCCATCCGCGCGCTCCAGGCCTCGCGCGACATCCGCCGGGCCGTGGTGGTGGACCTGGACGTCCACCAGGGCAACGGCACCGCCGCCGTCTTCACCGGCGACGACTCCGTCTTCACCTTCTCCATGCACGGAGAGAACAACTTCCCCTTCCGCAAGCAGCCCTCCCACCTCGACGTGGGCCTGCCGGACGGAACGGGAGACGCGGCCTATCTGGACGCGCTCGCCCTGCACCTTCCCGAGGTGCTCGACAGCGCGGGCGCCTGCATCCTCTTCTTCCAGGCGGGCGTGGACCCGCTCACGGAAGACGCGCTGGGACGGCTGTCCCTCACGCACGCCGGATTGAGAGCGCGCGACAGGCTGGTGCTGGAGGCGGCACGCCAGCGAGGCATCCCCGCGGTGCTCACCCTGGGCGGCGGCTACGCGAAACCCCTGTCCGCCACGATTGATGCACACGTGGGCACCTATGAAGTGGCCCGTGCGCTGTTCCGCTGAGCCCGCCTGCTCTGGAGCGGCTTGCCCGGGTGCCACGGTGGACGGATGCTGGCACGCACCAGGAGATTCAAGAACATGACCCCATCCCTCCGCCGGTCCCTCATCGGGGGCCTGTTCCTCGTCGGCAGCGCGCTCGCATTGTCCTGCGGCAGCGACGGGCCCTTCTTCCGCATCGCCTTCGACCTCCCCGACACCCTCACCGCCATTCCGGGCGAGAGCCTTCCGGTGGACATCACCGTGCGGCGAGAGGGCGACGACCAGAGCGCGTTCCGCCTCAACCTCCAGAATGCGCCCGAGGGCGTGACGCTCACGCCGGAAATCGTCCTGCCCGAGGGCGAGCCCAGCGTCACCGCGACCGCCACCTATTCGGTGGCGCAGGACACGCAGGCCCGGGGCATGATGCGCGCCCTGCTGATGGCCACCAACGCCACGGAGACGTTCGCGGCCAGCGCCAACATCTTCCTCGTCATTCTTCCGCCCCCCGTGGCCCAGCCGGACTTCTCCGTCACCATCGAGCCGCGCCAGCTGGACCTGTTCGCCGGTCAGAACGAGAAGGTGCGCATCACCGTGACGCGGGCGGAGGGCTTCACCGGCCCCGTCACCGTCGCCCTGGAGTCGCCCACCCGCCGCATCAGCATGCCCACCGTCACCATCCCCGCGGACCAGACGTTCGTGGAGCCCTACATCGACACCGACCGCGGCATGACCCGCGTGCCCGTCGCCGCCTCCATCACCGCCACCAGCGAGGACGGACGGCAGGCCAGCACGGGCACCACCATCAACGTGCGCTAGCACCACCTCGCGAGGCGCACGCCGCAGCCCTCCAGAGCGGCCCACGGCCCCGGGGCCCCCCCACTGGCATCAGGGGGCCTCGTCCCGGAGCCGCCTCATGCCCGAATCCATTCGAGAGCCCACCCCGGCCAACCTGAAATCCCCCGTCAGACGGATGACGGAGCCCCGTCCAGCGCCGGGGCCTGCACGCACGACAAGCGGTGCACGAAGGGGCCTGGGAGGGATACCTTGAAGACAGCCATGAGCATTTCACCCACCCGCCGGCAGGCCGCGCTGGACGCCCTCAAGCTGGACGACGAGTCCCTCCTGAAGGCGTGTGAGGTGGACTACTTCATCGCCTCGGGCCCCGGGGGCCAGCACCGCAACACCACCGCCAGCGGCGTGCGCCTCACGCATGCCCCCACCGAGCTGTCCGTCAGCGCCACCGAGCGCCGCAGCCAGGCGCAGAACAAGGGCGTGGCGCTGGAGCGTCTGCGCGAGGGACTCAAGGTCCTCACCTTCGTGCCCAAGGTGCGGCGGGCCACCAAGCCCACCGCCGGCTCCAAGCGGCGGCGCCTGGAAGGCAAGAAGCGCACCTCCGAAAAGAAGGCCCTGAGAAACAGCAAATCCGGCTGGTAACCCAGGGTCCATTCGGACTCCAGTCACCCTGTCGCCGGACAGTCAGGGTGCGCCTAAAGTTTGCGGGCTCGCAGACGTTGCGAGGTCATTTGCTGCTCGCAGGGACCTCCTCCTGGGAATTTGCCATGGAGTGTCGGGGACTTGGCTCACCAGGCGGGGAGGCACGAGGTGTGCAAAGACACCCGCGTGTCTCCATTGCCCCAGCCCCCAGGGGTCATTGTGCCCGCAGGACATTCCCCCATGCCCTTGCTCACGGTTTTTCCGACGCCTTCCCAGAAGTACCGTGCCCGCGCGCCCCGCTGGAAGCTGTGGGCGCCCCTGGCGCTGACGCTGGCCGCCTCCGCCGCGTGGGCCCAGGACGCCGCCACCGCCCCCTCCGCCGCCGCGCCCGAGCCGGACTACGCCGTCGAGGCGAAGAACGCGCAGCCGTCCGGCCTGGTGGTGAAGGTGGAGCCCCTTCATCAGACGCAGTTCATCGTGGAGAACGCCGAGCGCGTGAGGGTCCAGTCCTCCGCGGTGGTCGAGGCGTCGCTCGGTGAGCCGAATCAAATCATGGTCCAGGGGCTGAGCCTGGGCGTGTCCGAGGTGCTCGTGTGGCGCCAGGGCAGCAGGCAGCCCCTGAGCGTGCGCGTGGAGGTCGCCAAGTGAGCCGGCGCGACGCACGCGGAATGACGCTGCTGGAGGTCAGCATCGTCCTCGCCATCATCGCGGTGCTGGCCGCGCTGGCCTACGCGGGCTACGCGCAGCTCAGCGCGCGGGCGGGGCCGCAGAACGCGGCCGCCGACCTGTCCGGCGCGCTCGCCGAGGCCCGGGCCCGCGCCGTGGACCGTCAGGCCGACGTGTGGCTCATCATCTACCCGGACATCAATCCGGAGGGTCAGGCCGGCGCGGGCAATGGCGCCTGGTTCCTGCTGGAGGACCGCCTGCGCGACTTCGGGGCCGCCGCGGGCGCCGGCGGACAGCTGAGCTTCGACACCTTCTCGCCCCCGCTGGCCATCCAGCCTTCCGCGGACCAGGGCCGGTTGATGGACTCCATGTACCTGGATCGCTACTCGCAGCGCACTGTGCGCTTCGGCGCCAGCGGCAACCTGGAGTGGACCGGCATCTTCGAGGGCCTGGCCCCCACGGACTGCTTCTGCAGCGGCGCGCCGCGGCGGGGCGCCATCGTCTTCCGCAGTGACGGCTCCGCGCGCTTCGTGAACGGCGCGGGCCAGCCCGTCATCCCCGCCGGCAACGGCACCGTGAATCGGGCCGCGTCGCTGGCCCTTCTCTCCACCGACGGGCAGCGCGAATACCTCTTCGCCGTCTCCGCGCCCGTTGGCTTCGTCGACATGAGGGTCAACAAGTGAGGCGCCTGAATCCCGCATCCCGCCGAGCCCACGTGCGCGGCGCCACGCTCATCGAAGGCATGGCGGCCGCCGCCATCCTCGCCATGGGCATCAGCGGCGTCTTCGGCGGGCTCATCTTCGCCAGCCATCAGAACGCCGCCGCCAACCGCCTGTCGCAGGCCAGCGCCATCGCCTCGCAGGTGCGCTCCGGCCTCCAGCTCCAGGGGCGCGCGCGCCTCTTCGCGGACACCGGGCCGCTGTCCAGCGCGCGCTGCGCCGGCGCCGCGGAGACGCTCGAGCTGGCCGGCGGCCTCTCCACCCTGCCCGACGCCTGCGTCGTGGACCTGGACGCCTTCGAGACCGCGGCCGGAGACCCGCTGCTCCGCGTGGTGCCCGGCTATTCGCCGGAGGAGAGCGAGCACTACCGCCGCGTCCTCGTCTGGACGCCGGCGCAGGCCATCGACTCGGTCGCGGTGGTGGTGTCCTTCCGCAGCGCCGGCCAGCGCCGCTACGTCAAGCAGTTCGTCGCGCTCTACAACCCGGCGGAGAACGGCGCGGGGGTGGAGCTGTGAACAACCCCAGGACACACGCGCGCCGCGGCTTCACGCTCATCGAGTTGCTGGTCGGCATCACCGTCTCCTCGGTGGTGCTGCTGGCGGTGGCGGGGACCATCATCGCCGTCAACAACATCTTCCAGAACAACACCGTCTCCAAGACGGCCGTCGAAGGCAGCCGCGTCGGCACCGACTTCCTCAACCGCACGCTGCGCTACGCGGGCTATGGGCTGGACCCCGCCATCGCCTTCGGCTTCGACACGGTGGGCCTGCCGGAGGCCCGCAAGGACAACTACACGGAGGAAGTGGCGGACTGGGGCAACTTCGTCACCGACGACCTGGCCTTCCGCTACCGCGACCCGATGTTCCTGCGCCGCGGCCAGCTCGCCAACATCGACGCGGAGCCCTTCCAACTGGCGCTGGCGCCCGCCGCGACCTTCGGCCAGCCGCTGCGCCAGGGGCAGGCCATGCTCATCGCCTGTCCAGGCGGTCAGGACTACTTCCTCGGGCGGCTGGCGGCGGACGTTGCCGCGGATGGCACCAGCGCCACGCTGAACATCGCGCTCGCCGCGGGCCTCCCGGGCGATGTGCCCAGGTCCTGCATGACGGACACCGGCCGCATGCCCTTCGTCATGCTGGTGCATGAGAAGCGGCTACGCGTGGAGGCGTTCGGCGGGCGCCCGTACCTGGTGTTGAAGCACGGCTGGGCGGCCAACGCCGACTTCGACCCCATCGCCGTGGACGTGGAGTCCTTCCAGGTCAGCTACCAGATGAACCGGCCGCCCGCGAACTCCGCGTGCTGCGCCGGCCTGCCCGCTCCCGACGGAGCCGTGGGCAGCGGCATGGCCTGGGTGCTGGGTGACGAGGACGCCGTCGTGCTGCCCAAGAACGACGACCAGGTTCCCGCGCCCACGTACAGCACGCCGTACGACGCGCCCCTCCGCTACAACATGAACCCGGCCAACATCCGTTCGGTGGGCGTGGGCCTCACGGTGCGCTCGGCGCGCCCGCTGCCTTCCGGCACGAAGAACCAGGGCCGCAGGCTCTTCAACGCGGACCCCGTGAATCCCGAGGACATGTTCTTCCGCACCACCGTGGAGACGTCCGTCCGCATTCCCAACATGACGTCCCGCGCCTTCTTCATCCCCGAGCTGCGCGCCGAAGGCGTCGCCGGTGACATCAAGAACGTCTGGGGAGGCTAACCATCATGACCCACTTCGCCTCACGCCGGGGCAGCGCCCTGGCCATCACCCTGATTGCCCTGACGGTGCTGCTGCTGCTCGTGGTGGGCGCCATCACCTTCACCGGCCGCAACCAGTCCGCCGCCGTGGCCAAGACGCGGAGCGACCGCGTGGAGGCCTGCGCGGAGACGGCGCGGCGCTACCTGCTGTCGCGGCTGAAGGTCTTCGGCACCGGCGCCGTGCCCGTCACCAGCATCAGCCTGGAGCAGGTGCTGCAAGACGACCAGGTCGTCGCCGACAGCAGCGTCATGCGCACCGCCCACCTGGGTGACACCGCGTCGGCGCCCACCGCGGCGGTGCTCGCCTCGTCCTCGTTCAGCAGCGGCAAGGACCAGGTGAGCGACGCGGCCAACACCCTTCGAGAAGGCACGGCCGGCGGCAGCTACTACCGCGTGGTCGTCATGTGTGACGAGCCCGGAGGCCGCCAGGCCGAGACCGAGTTCGTCTTCCGCTTCGGCATCTGACCCCTTCCGCCCCCGTCCTTCCCCGAGCCCCCCCATGAAGGCACTCTTCTCCACCCTGACAGCCCTGTCCGTGCTGCTGGCCGCCCCTGGCGCGCTCGCGCAGGACCCGGCGTCTTGCAGCCTGCAGTCCACCTCTCGCCTGGACGCGCTGCTCAACCCCGCGCGCGGCAGCGACGAGCGCTTCTTCACCAGCCCCAGCGGCCCGCCCAACATCCTAATCATCCTGGATACGTCGGGTTCCATGGCGTACTGGCCCATCGCCTGGAGCAACAACGACAACCAGAGCTATACCAAAAACAGCTCCGGCGCCTTCCCCGGCTGCCGCCAGGCCAACATCGACGAGCTGAACTACGACGCCAACGTCGCGTACCCGCGGATGTGGCTGTCGCTGACCAACCAGGACTCGCCCTGGTTCGTGCCCACCAACTACTACCGCTTCGATGGCAACGGCAGCACCACGCAGTCCAGCTTCGGGATGACCCGCAACCCGGTGAAATTCAACGAGCCGCCGCCCAACACGGTCATCAGTGGCACCGCGGCAGAGGCGTGCGCCCAGGTGGTGGACTCCGGCAACAACACCACCCAGGCCGCCGCGCGCGCCGCGTGCGCGCAGTGCCTCGCGACGAAGGGCTACTTCCAATACACGCAAGAGAAGCGCGTGGCTTCCGGCAACTTCCTCAACTTCTATTCGCCGCGCGGCCACTCCGCCGTCAACGTCATCAGCCAGGTGCTCAAGGACTCAGAGCGCACGCGCTTCGGCGTGGTGACGTTCTCCGCGAGCAGCGAAGCCACCGGCACGGTGAAGTGGAGCGGCCAGGACGTGGTGCGCTTCGAGCGCTTCGGTCCCAGCTGCGGCGACTCGCTCAGCGGCGCGAAGCGTGAAGATCACCGCAACAACCTGCTCATCAAGATGCGGAACGGGCTGCGCTTCAACACGGGCACGCCCCTGACACAGGCCATGTGGGGCGCCAGCACCTACTTCCGCTCCGCCGGGAGCGACCCGTTCCCCGGCTGGTTCGGCAGTGACTACCTGCGCGACTCGGGCTTCAACGACGAGGCCGCGCCCGGACAAGCCGCCATCTGCTTCACCTGCGGCTTCAACGCCATGATTCTGCTCACGGACGGAGAGCCCAACGAGCCCGACAGCGACTCCGCCCAGGTCCCTGTCCAGGTGCGCAACCTGGAAGTCCCCTGCTCCAACTGCGCCGCGGCGGGCCAGGGCGCCAAAAGCGGCGACTCCAACAGCCACATCCACCGCATCGCCAAGTGGATGTGGACAAACGACCTGCGGCCAGAGCTCGCCGGGTCGCAGGCGGTGGCCACCTACACCGTGGGCTTCGCGCTGACGAACACGCGAGCCATCAACCTGCTGCGCGTCACCGCGGACGCGGGCGGCGGGCGATTCTACGCGGCCACCAACTCCAGCCAGCTGAAGACGGCGCTCCAGGCCATCGTCGACGACGTGCAGAACCGGAACATCGCGTTCGCCGCCGCGGCCATCTCCTCGTTCCAGACGGGCAGCTCCACGCTCAGCGCGCTGATGCCGCGCATGTCGCCCGCCTCCGGTGACAGCGCCTGGCGCGGCGACTTGTGGCGCTTCAACCAGTTCAACGAGTTCGTGGAAGGCGTCGACAAGAACGGCGACGGCGACATGGACGACATCTTCGTCGTGGACCGGGACGGGGACATCGTCGTCGAGGACACATCCGGCAACTTCGTCAAGGACGGAGGCAGCACCCCGGCCAACCAGTTCTGGGAGGCGCGCCGCGCGCTGCTGGCCCGGGCACTGAGCAGCCGGAAGATCTACACGGTGACGGACAGCAACCAGGACGGGCGCATCACCGCCGCGGACAACACGGCGACGCCCATCGAGTTCACCGTGGAGAACCGCGAGGTGCTGAAGAGCTACTTCGGCATCCTCGGCACCCCCGTCTGCCCGAAGGTGCTGTCGCTCAGCCCCCTGGACATCGACCCGGGCACGTTGATGACGGGCCTCCGGCTGACGCCCCAGCAGGCCGCCGCGGCCATGAGCGTCGCGGTGCCCGGCTTTGGCAACCTGACGCAGGCGCAGACCTGGTTGAACGACATCTGCGTGCGCACGCTCATCCAATACGTGCGCGGCCAGGACCTGGCGGACGAGGACGGCAACGGCAACCGCACCGAGGTGCGCCGCTCCGTGCTGGGCGACATCTTCCACTCCGCGCCGGTGCTGGTGGACCCGCCCATGGACAAGTTCCTGTGCAACCTGGGCATGAGCAACCAGTGCACGCGCACCCTCTACAGCCAGCAACTGGGCGTGTCGCCCACACCGCTCGCCACGGAGAGCATCAGCCGCTGCGGCAACACCGTGGAGGTGGACGCGTATGACGCGTACCTGCACCGCTACCGCCGCCGCGACAAGCTGGTGCTGGTGGGCGCCAACGACGGCATGCTGCACGCCTTCCGCGACAGCACCGCGAGCAACGACAACTGCGAGGGCGGCCTGCCCATGATTGAGTACTCGCCCAGCAACGGCGAGGAGGAGTGGGCCTTCATCCCGCCCGACCTGCTGTCGCGCCTGCACGAGATGGCGGCCGGCCACCAGTACTACGTGGACGGCGACATCATGGTGCGCGACGTGTGGGCGGACGGCTCGGACGGCTCGCAGCCGGACGGCATCAAGCAGTCCACCGAGTACCACACGATGGCGGTGATTTCGGAGGGACGCGGCGGCGTGCACTACCTGGCACTGGAGCTGCGCGCGGACTCGGGCACCGGCCGCTTCGGCGCGCCCCGCATGCAGTGGATGTACCCGCAGCCGAACTCCCCGGAGGCCGCCCTCTTCGGCAAGACGCTCTTCTCGCTCAGCCCCAAGCCGCCGCCCATTGGCCCCGTGCTGGTGGAGGCGGGCACCGCGGCCGGTCCCGTGTCCCGCTACAACGTGGAGACCCAGGAGCGGTGGATGGTGGCCCTGTCGGGCGGCTGGTCCCCCGGCCAGGAGAAGGGCCGCGGCATCTACATGGTGGACGCGTGGTCCCCCGAGGTGAATGGCCGCACCGACAACCTGTGGTGGAAGTTCGAATACGACCCGAACGCCACCGGCGAGCAGCACGGGCCCGCGCGGCACCTCACGCACAGCGTGGCGGCGCCCGTGGCGCTGGTGGACTACGGCGTGGCGGGCAACGTGCAGCAGGACGGCTTCTTCGACACGGCCGTCTTCGGTGACATGCGCGGCCAGCTGTGGGTGGCGCGCATGTCCGTGCCCGGCGCGCTGGACCCGAGCACCCGGCTCATCCGCAACTGGAGCGCCGCGCGCGCCTTCCAGATGGACCGGGACGCCGTGGGTCCGTCGGGCGGCCAGGGCGACAGCCTCACGCGCACGTGGCCCTTCTATTACGTGCCCTCCATTGGCATCCAGCCGGGCACGGGCGCCATGCGCGCGCTCGTCGGCACGGGTGACCGCTACGCGCTGCTGGATGACCAGGCCGGCATCTGCCGCTTCGACAACCCGCAGGCCTGCGCGCGCTACGGGTGCGGCAACGTGGAGGTGGACTACCGCGTGGACCGCATCGGCGAGAACATCACCCAGTCGCGGCACCAGTGGACGCAGCGGGGACTGGCACAGTCCACGCTGACGCGTGGGACGGCCTCGCAGCCCGCCTGTGGCGACCCGGGCCAGACGGTGGTGTCGGCCCGGTTCACCCGGCACGAGGCCCGCTCCTGCCCGGGAGCCCCCCAGGACTACACCTCCATGAGCCCCGCGCGCGTGGAGTGCGGCAAGGACGCCGAGGGCCACTTCCGCTGCCTCGACGTGAGCAACGTGGCGCCCAACTTCGCGGACCTGGAGCTGACCCGCACCGTCAACGCCATTGGGAAGAATCGCTTCTACGGCGTGCGCGTATACGGCGTGGCCGGGCAGACGTTCGCCGAGGATGCCACCGCTGTTTCCGCGGACGGCCCCATGACGGCGAGCCAGTTCGACGCGGAACGCCTGAGCGACCGCACCAGCGACAACGACACCAGCGGTGACCTGGTGGACGTGACGAACATCACCTGCGACGCGTCCGGGGCCTGCTCCGCGACGGGCGCCACGCCGGAGAGCCCGGGGTGGATGTTGGAGTACACGGACAACCACACCCACAAGACGGCGGGCGGCGCGGCCACGGTGGCCAGCTGCACGCTGTGGAACGTCATCTACCCGTCGCAGGACGGCGAGGTGTGCAGCAGCACCGCCGCCCGGGCCCGCTTCTACCAGGCGGACTTCCTCAGCGGCCTGCCCAACTGCGCCGCGTCCTTCGAGAACGCGCGCTACCAGGAGCGCGCGGTGCTGTCACCGCCGCCCGAACCCGCCACCGCGGTGATGATTTCGCCCACGGGTAGCGTGAAATACAGCGCCGTCATGCAGGAGCCCGGACAGCGCCAGGCCACCTCGGTGGACGTGTCGGAGAACAGCGAGGTGCTCCAGAACGTGTACGAGCTGCCCCTCACCCAGGAGCAGCACGCCTGCCGCCACCAGAACGCGGCCAGCTGCCTGCCGCCGTGACGGCGTGAAGGCCCGCCCTCCCCGCTCGCCTGGGGAGGGCGTCTGGCGTTAGAAGACGGGCATGCCCGCACTCGAAGACGCCATCGCGCTCGCGGTGGCCGCGCATCACGGCCAGCGAGACAAGGCCGGCCAGACATACATCCTCCACCCGCTGCGGGTGATGATGCGGCTGGACACGGATGAAGAGCGCACCGTGGCCATCCTCCACGACGTGGTGGAGGACACGCCCTACACGCTCGAGCGCCTGCGTGAGCTGGGCTACCCGGAAAACATCCTGGGCGCGCTGGATGCGCTCACCCGCCGCCAGGACGAGACGTACGAGGCCTTCATCGAACGGCTGCGCCCGCTGGCGCTCGCCCGCCGCGTGAAGCTGGCGGATCTGGAAGACAACATGGACGTGCGGCGGCTGGCCGCGGTGACGCCCAAGGACGCCGAGCGCCGGCCCGCTACCGCGCCGCCTGGGCCCGCCTGCGCGAGCCCTAGAAGACACGACGGCCCGGAGCGCCACGGGGGCGACTCCGGGCCGTAGTGCTACCAGCGCCCGCCGAGGAAAGCAGGGCGCCGGTTCCTTCCTCTCCGCGCTAGCCCTTGGCCAGCTGGCGGAGCACGTACTGCAAGATGCCGCCGTGGCGGTAGTAGTCGAGCTCGTTCGGCGTGTCGATGCGGCACACCACCGTGAACTCCTTGGTGCCACTCTCGCCCGTGGCCTTCACGGTGAGCTTCTTCTGCGGCGCCAGGTCCTGCGCCACGCCGGTGATGTCGAACTTCTCGTGGCCGGTGAGGCCCAGCGACTGCGCGTCCTGGCCCGCCTCGAACTGGAGCGGCAGCACGCCCATGCCCACCAGGTTGGAGCGGTGGATGCGCTCGAAGCTCTTGGCGATGACGGCCTTCACGCCCAGCAGCATGGTGCCCTTGGCCGCCCAGTCACGGCTGGAGCCGGTGCCGTACTCCGCGCCCGCCAGCACCACCAGCGGCGTGCCCTCCGCCTGGTACTTCATGGACGCGTCGTAGATGCTCATCCGCTCGCGCGTGGGGATGTGGACGGTGACGCCGCCCTCCACGCCCGGGACCAGCAGGTTCTTCAGGCGGATGTTGGCGAAGGTGCCGCGCACCATCACCTCGTGGTTGCCGCGGCGCGCGCCGTAGGAGTTGAAGTCCTTGGGCTCCACGCCGTTGGCCATGAGGTACTTGGCCGCCGGGCTCGTCTTGGCGATGTTGCCCGCGGGGGAGATGTGGTCCGTGGTGACGGAGTCACCCAGCAGCGCCATCACGTGCGCGCCATGGATGTCCTGCGTCGCCTTGGGCTCCTTCGGCAGGTTGTCGAAGAAGGGCGGCTTGCGCACGTAGGTGGACGTGTCGTCCCACTGGAACGTGGAGCCCTTGCCCACCGGCAGCTGCTGCCAGAGCGCGTCGCCCTCCATGGCGTTGGCGTACTGGCTGCGGAACTGCTCCGGCTTCACGGAGGTGCGGATGACCTCCTGAATCTCCTCGTTGGTGGGCCAGATGTCCTTGAGGAACACGGGACGCCCGTTGGGGTCGTTGCCCAGCGGCTCGTTGTCCAGGTCCATGCCCACTTCGCCCGCCAGCGCGTAGGCCACCACCAGCGGCGGGCTGGCCAGGTAGTTCATGCGCACGTGCGGGTTGATGCGGCCTTCGAAGTTGCGGTTGCCGGACAGCACCGCGGCGACGACCAGGTCACCCTCGGTGACGGCGTTGGCCACGGGCTCCGTCAGCGGACCGGAGTTGCCGATGCACGTCGTGCAGCCGTAGCCCACGATGTGGAAGCCCACGGCCTCCAGGTACGGCAGCAGGCCGGCGTCGCGCAGGTACTCGCTGACGACGCGGCTGCCCGGGGCCAGGGACGTCTTCACCCACGGCTTCGGGTTGAGGCCGCGCTCCACGGCCTTCTTGGCCAGGATGCCCGCGCCCACCAGCACCGCCGGGTTGGAGGTGTTGGTGCAGGACGTAATCGACGCAATCACCACCGCGCCGTGGCCCATCTGGTAGCTCTGGCGGCCGTTCTTCACCGTGACAGTCTGAGCCAGACGCTCGGGAGGCACCGCGGCGGCGGCGGCCTTGCCCTTGCCACCCTCCTCGTCCTCGCCCTTGCTCTTGCCGGCCGACAGCATCTCCACCAGCGACTTCTCGTAGCCGGACTTCATGTCCTTGAGGGGCACGCGGTCCTGCGGGCGCTTGGGGCCGGCGAGGCTGGGCACCACGGTGGACAGGTCCAGCTCCAACGTGTCGCTGAAGATGGGGTCCTCGGCGTCGTCACGCCGCCACAGGCCCTGCTCCTTGGCGTAGGCCTCGGTGAGGGCCACCAGGTCGTCCGGACGGCCGGTGAAGCGCAGGTAGTTGAGGCTCTCCTCGTCCACCGGGAAGAAGCCGATGGTGGCACCGTACTCGGGCGCCATGTTCGCGATGGTGGCGCGGTCCGGCAGGGACAGGCTCTTCAGGCCGCTGCCGTAGAACTCCACGAACTTGCCCACCACGCCCTTCTTGCGAAGCATCTGCGTGACGGTGAGCACCAGGTCCGTGGCGGTGGCGCCCGCGGGCAGCTTGCCGGAGAGCTTGAAGCCCACCACCTGCGGAATCAGCATCGTAATCGGCTGGCCCAGCAGCGCGGCCTCGGCCTCGATGCCGCCCACGCCCCAGCCCACCACGCCCAGGCCGTTGATCATCGTGGTGTGGCTGTCGGTGCCCACCAGCGTGTCCGGGTACACGGTGCTGCCCTGGCGGAACGTCACGTGCGCCAGGAACTCCAGGTTGACCTGGTGGCAGATGCCGATGTCCGGCGGAACCACGCCAAAGCCCTTGAACGCGCTCTGGCCCCAGCGGAGGAACGCGTACCGCTCACGGTTGCGCTCGAACTCCAGCTCGGCGTTCTCCTTGAACGCGGCGGACGTCGCGAAGGAGTCAATCTGCACCGAGTGGTCGATGACCAGGTCGGCCGGGTTGCGCGGGTTGATCTTGTCCGGGTTGCCGCCCATGGAGGCCAGCGCCTCACGCATGGCCGCCAGGTCCACCACCGCGGGCACGCCCGTGAAGTCCTGGAGCAGCACGCGGGCGGGGTGGAAGGAGATTTCCACGTCCGGGGTGGCCTTGGGGTCCCACGCCAGCATCTTCTCCACGTGCTCGCGCTTCACCACACGACCGTCCTCGTGGCGCAGCAGGTTCTCCAGCAGGACCTTCAGCGAGAACGGCAGGCGGTTCACCGCCGGGTGGGATTTCGCCAGCTTGCCCAGGCTGAAGAGGTCATAGGTGGCAGAGCCCACCTTGAGCTGGGACTTCGTGCCGAAACTGTCGGTCATGTGTGTTGCCGTCCTTCCTTGCGCGGGATGCGGGAACTTCTAGGCCCCCCGTTGACGCGTTGCAAAGGGTTCCTGCGAGCGCATTGAGGGTCGGACGCTTCGAGCCGCGGATGTGCAGCCCCGCTCATCGGAACCATGCGGCCCGCTGAGGGGCGGACCGGTGTGGCTCAAATGATTTTGCGAAGCAGAGACAGGGCCCGCTCCAGCAGCTTCTGCCACAGGGGCCGGCGGCGGAACTCCGCCAGCGTCACCTCGCGGCAGTCCCCGCAGTCGCCGCGGAAGGAGTCCTCCAGTTGCTGTCCCAAGCGAGGGTCGGCGAAGACAGCGTTCACCTCGTGATTGAAGGCCAGGCTGAGGCGCTCCAGGTTGAAAGAACCGATGGTGCCCCACACCCCGTCCACCACGGCCGTCTTGGCGTGCAGCACGCCGCGCTGCCACTCGAAGATGCGGACGCCCGCGCTCAGCAGCCGCTCGTAGAAGGCCCGGGCCATGAACTCCAGGATGGGGTGGTCACTGCGAGCGTTGAGCAGCAGATGGACCTCCACCCCACGCCGGGCCGCCTCGCGCAGCGCCATCACCATGCGCCGATCCGGAATGAAATAGGCGGCGGCCACCAGCACGCTGCGCCGGGCCCGGCGGATGGCGTGCAGGTAGGCCCGGTGGATGCTTCGCCGACTGGACAACACCGCCAGCCCCACCGTGCCGGGCCGGGGCGGTGGGTTGCGCAGGCGCTCCAGCCGCCGGGTCAGCCGGTGGAAGCGGCCCTGGAACATCATCCGCCACGTGGCGGAGAAACACCGCTCCAGTTCGTGGACGGCCGGCCCTTCGATGCGCAGCACGTCATCCCGCCACGCCGCGCCAATCTCCGCGGGCGCCCAGTGGGCGGAGATGTTCACCCCCCCGGTGAAGGCCACCTCACCGTCCACCACCAGGATTTTGCGGTGGTCCCTCCGCAGCAAGTGCCGCAGCCCGCGTGACAGGCTGAAGGGCTTGAAGGCGCGAATGTCCACACCCCGCGCGCGCAGCCCGGCGAAGAAGCTCCGGCGGCTCGTCCAGGAGCCCACCGCGTCGTACAACACCTTCACGTGCACGCCGCGCTCGGCCGCCTCCGCCAGCGCCTCGCCGAACAGCTCGCCGACGGCGTCGGAGACGAACATGTACGTCTCCATGCGGACGTAACGGCGCGCCCCGCGGATGGCCTCCAGCATCGCCGGGTAGGCCTCCACGCCGTCGCGCAGCAGCTGGCATGCGTTGCCCTGCACCACCCCGTGGCGGCGCGGCAGGTAGTAGCGCGACAGGAGCAGCCCGGAGGCGTTGGGGCTCCACACCGGCCCATGCTCCGGCACGGGCCCTGGGGGCGTGGGCGCACGCCGCGGCGCGCCCGTGTCCACGTCCCCCGACTGCTCGGTCAACGCCTCCTGGTCACGCATGGCCTCCCAACGGTGCGGATGCCCGCGCGACCCGGCAACCCGAGCCGCCTCGCAGCCTATCTTCCAGTGCCAGCCGGTGTCCGGAAGCCGACGGGACAACCCCGCGACTTCACGGACACCGGAAAGCCGTGGCGCGGCCTAGAGGCCGTACTCCGCGCGCTTGGCGTCCGCGCGAGTGGCGCACGGCTGGTCGAACTCCGGGAAGTACTCCTTCACGTGGTCCAGGGTGGCGGAGGCGCTCTTGTAGTTGCCCTGGTTGTAGTAGCCCTCCACCTCCAGCAGCAGCTTGGAGCAGGTGCGGTCCAGCTCCTGCTGCGCCGCCTTCATGCGCTCCTGGGCGTCGTAGTAGAGGTCGGGCTTCGGCTCCGGGTGGGCCTCCAGCATCAGCCACGACACGCGGAAGGACTTCCACGCCTCGTAGCGGTTGCGAGCGCCGATGTCCGGCGTCTGGAAGTGCTTCAAGCCCCGCTTGTGGTACTCGGTGGCCTCGCGCACCAGCTCCTCCGGCAGCAGGTCCGGCAGCAGCGCGCGCTCCACCCAGATGTTCCAGATGACCCACGGGTCTTCACCCGGCGGATTCTTCACGTTGTCGAAGATGATGCGGTTGGGCTCGCCCTTCTTCAGGTGCTGGGCCGGAATCATCAGTTCGATGGAGCGGTCCTGGCTGGCCAGCGTGTCGGGCGGCACCTTGCCCACGTCCACGCCGTTGACGCTCACCACGACCTCGTCCTTGGAGATGCCCTGGGCCTGGTAGTGGAGGATGACCACCGCGCGCGTGGCGGCGGTGTACTCCCACTCGAAGACCTTCATGTCCGGGCGCTCCCACGTCACGCCCGGCCCCAGGCCAAACGAGTCGCGGATGGGCTGGCCGGTCAACATCGAGGGCTCCTCGCCCACCGGCTGACCGTCGTCGCCGCTCAGCACCAGCCAGTAGAGGACGCCGAACAGCGCGAGCACCATGGCCACGCCGCCACCGATGATGCCGGTGCGCACGCCCTGGCTGGCGTCCGCCCAGAAGAGCTTCGCGCTGGACACCACGCCGGGGGACTCACGCCGGATGCGCGCGCGCTCCGCTGCGGACAGGCCACCGCCGCCCGACGCGGACGGCGCCGGACGGGCCCGGGCCGGCGGAGGCGAACTGGACGGCCGCTTCGCGGGCGGTGCCGCTGGCGCCGAGCGCTCCATGGCCGCCGGCCGTGAGCCGCTCTGCCCCTGGGACACGGGGCGCAGGGCCTGCAGGTTGGAGCGGGTGGCGCCCTCGCGGATTTCGTTCAGCTCTTCCTGGTCGGCACCTTCCGGGGCCAACGCGACACCCTTGTTGCGCTGCCGCTTCAGGGAATCCAGGGAAACGATGCGCGTGCTGCCATCGCCTTCCTGAGCGCCGGCGGGAAGCTCTTCTTCGCCCGTGGCCGGCTCGTCCGTCAGCATGGCGAAGATGAACGTCACCGGCCCCAGGGTCAGCTTGTCGCCGTCCTCAAGCACCTGCGTCTTCACCGGACTGCCGTTGACGAGCGACCCGTTGGCGCTGCCCTGGTCCTCGACGGCGTAGACATCACCGTCGAGGAAGATGCGGCAGTGGCGCCGGGACACACCCGGGTCGAACAGCGCGACGTCGCAATCCGTCGAACGGCCGATGAGAACGGAGTCCTGGTCGAAGACGAACTCCTTACCGGCTTCTCTACCCTCGGAGATCGTCAGCTGGAAAGGCATGGGGGGTTACAATCCTACAGAGGCCCGCGCCGCTCGGGCAACGGCCGCGCGCGCGGAGGCCGGTTCCATGACCTGAGCCTCGCCACCGAAGGACAGGACCCACTGGGTGAGCCAGCGTTCGCTGTCCCCCGCCACCAGCACCTCCACGCCCCCGTCGGAAAGCGGGCGGGCGTCCTGGCCGAAGCGCTCCTTCACATAGGGTGCGGCCACGGGGAGAAGCGCACGCGCACCGAGGAGTCCGTCAGCCCCCGCGCCGGGTTGGGCACGTCCGCCCGGGCGTCCGCGGGCGGCTGGAAGGACACGTCCGTGACGAGGATGTCCTCCATCCGGTCCAGGCGGAACAGGCGCGCGTCCTGCCGGGTGTGGCAATAGCCCTGCAGATACCACTGCCCCCGGTGGCTGAGCAGCTCGTAGGGGCGCACGGTGCGCGGCTCTGGCGACCGGCCGGGGCTGGCATAGCCGAACGTCACCTCCAGGCGCTCGATGATGGCCCGGGTGAGCGGCCCCAGGGCCTGGGGTGCCTCGGTGGACGCATCAATCTTCCGGTACATCTCCCGGTAGCGCTCGCGGGTGGCGGGCGGCAGCACGCGCTCCAGCTTCTGGAGGGCGCTCTGCAACGCGTCCCCCGTGGCCGGCCGCAGCAGCTCCGCCGACGCGGCCAGCGCCGCGGCCTCGCCCGGCGTCAACCGGGGCGGCGCGAAGAGGCGCTGGTCCAGGTCCACGTAGACGCGGTCGTTGTCCACGTAGATGTCGATGTAGTCGTCCGGGTTGAAGGGCGGCCGGCCCACGCAGGTGAGCAGGTCCAGCTCCTCCAGCAGGTCCTCGCGGCTGATGTTGAGGGCGCGCGCGAGCGCGTCCACCGTGACGCCGGGGTGCTTGGAGACGTAGGGAACCAGGAACAGCAGGCGGCGGAGCCGCTCGTGGACGTTGCTCATGCGCTCACCTTGTCCAGCGAATCGTCGTGGCACGACACGATGCGCGAGGCCATCTCCCGCAGACGCGCCTGCGCCCGCTCCGGGCCCTCCACGCGGCAGTCCGGCCCCAGCGCCGGCAGAAGCGCATCAGGCCGTCCACGAACGTGACCGGCAGCCGCGCCCGCACCGCCCCTCCTCCGCCGGCTCCAGCGTGGCGCCGGGCAACAGGCCCGCGGCCCGCGAGGCGAGCGTGCCCGACAGGTGGAGCGCCACCTCCACCTGCTCATGGAAGCGGTGCTGCCACGGGAAGTACGCCACGTGGGCCTCCAGCGAGAAGTCCGCCGGCACCTGGAAGTCCGGTGTGCGCGGGCGCGCCGTGTTCACCTTGAGTTCGCGAATCCGGTGGACGTGGAAGGTCCGCAAGTCCTTGCGCAGGTGGCAGTAGCCCACCAGCGTCCAGGCGCCGCGGCGCAGCGCCAGGCCATACGGGTCCACCCGCCGCTGCGTGGTGCCCGCCTGCTTGGGGCTGGCATACGTCAGGTCCACCCACTTGCGGGCCGCGCACGCATCCCAGAGCTGCTCCAGGCGCGCGGAAATCTCCTTCTCCTGCCCCTCATGCACGGAGCCCAGCTCCATGCGCACCCGGGGTGTGGGGAGGGATTGACCGGCGAAGAAGCCAATCTTCCGCAGCGCGTGCGCCAGGTCATCCCGGCCCGGGAAGGCCCCCGACGCCAGCGCCGCGGAGCCGGCGGCGTAGAGCACGGCCAGCTCCTCCTTGGAGAGGTCCGCCTCCGGGAGGTAGTAGGCGTCCCGGTCGACGATGTAGCCGTCCCGGCGCTCGTCGTCTCCCTGCACGTACGTCAGCGGAAAGCCCAGCTCCACCAGCTCCGCCTTGTCGCGCTCGAACTTGCGCTCGGCGGCATCATCGGAGCCGCCGTAGTCACCAGGGAAGTGCTCGCGCAGCTCGGCCCAGGAGATGGGCTCGCGTGCGTCGAGCAGAAGGGCCACGAGGTCGAGGATGCGTTCAGTGCGGTCCATTGGAGAGGGCGGCGACGATGCCGGGCGGACCCGAGAGGGTCAAGAAGTGGACGTGTGGGTGGGAAACAGGTGAGAGGGCCGCTCGCGTCCGGCGAGATAGCCGGACGCGCCTGAACAAACAAGCAGGTAATCACCTGTACGCATGGTTGTACTCATTGCGGCTGGCAAGGACTTGGGCGGGGGGCTCGCACTGCGGGCATGATCTGGGTTATTGCTGCTCCATTCCGTGGAAGTGGAAGCGACGTGGACGGGCCTGCCTGTCCGGATGCCGCACGGCCGAAGCGGCGAGCGGAGCCTCCGAAGGGACTCACGATGAGCGGCATCACCCTCGTCCGTAATGTGGTGGCCGGGTTGGCGATGTTCGTGGGCTTCACGAGCATGGCCGCGCCTGCGCCCGTGCGCGCGGAGCCCCTCTACTTCGCCGTCGAGGTCCGTCGTGACGGGCGGCTGGTGGCCCAGCCCAAGCTGTTGGGCGAGACGGGCCGAACCCTTCGCGCCGAGCGCCGCCGTCCGGGAGCGCCCCTGCCGGACTACCGGCTGGTCCTCACGCCCAAGGCCGAAGGCCAGTCCTTCCTCCTCCAGCTCGACCTGCTCCTGCCCGAGGCGAAGGGCCACTCCGAGCTGGCGCTGCTCCACGGCCAGGAGCGCAAGCTCCAGCTTGGCCGCGTCCCCGGAGAGCTCGAGGTCTCCCTGCTGCTGATGAAGGTGGACTCGCCGGAGTTCCGCGCGCTCATGCAACTGGGCGAAAGCGGCGGCAAGTCGGTGTCCACCTCGTCCATCTGACCAGCGCCCTGCCCGGCTACAGCACGGCCAGGTCGTCGCGGTGCACGGCCTCGTCGAGGTAGCGGTAGCCCAGCACCGCTTCGATGTCCGCCGTGCGATGTCCGGCGATGCGTCGCAGCTCGTTGGCGTCGTAGGCCGCCAGCCCCCGCGCGAACACGGCCCCCTCCGCGTCCACCAGGTCCACCGGGTCTCCGCGCCCGAAGTCCCCCTCCACGCCGCGCACGCCGCTGGGCAGCAGGCTGCGCTTGCCGGTGACAATGGCCTCGCGCGCGCCGGCATCCACCGTGAGCGTCCCACGTGCGCGCAGGGCATGGGCAATCCACGCGGCGCGGGCACTGCGGCGGCTGCCGGTGGGCTCGAAGTGGGTCCCCACGTCCGCGCCTTCCAGGACGGCGCGCAGGCGGCCGGGCACGGCGCCGGACGTAATCACGCAGTGGATGCCGGAATCGGACGCGCGCGCGGCCGCCCGCACCTTGGTGCTCATGCCGCCCGTCCCCACCCCGCTGCTCGTGCCGGTGGCGAGCGCCAGGACCTCGGGCGTCACCTGCATCACCGTGGCCAGCAGCTCCGCGCCCGCGTCGCGCCGGGGGTCTCCGGTGTAGAGGCCCTCCACATCCGACAGCAGGACGAGCGCATCGGCATCCACCACGCCGGCCACCAGCCCCGCCAGCGTGTCGTTGTCACCGAACTTGAGCTCGTCCACGGAGACGGTGTCATTCTCGTTGATGACGGGGACGACGCCCGCCGTCAGCAACCGCTCCAGGGTGTGCTTCACGTTGAGGTAGCGGCGGCGCTCCTGCACGTCCTCGTGGGTGAGCAGCACCTGGGCCACTGCCTTCCCATGCGCGGCGAAGGCCTCTTCGTAGGCCTGCATCAGCCGGCTCTGCCCCACCGCCGCGCACGCCTGCTTGCCCGGGATGTCGCGAGGGCGCGAGGGCAGGCCCAGCCGCTCGACCCCCAGGGCAATGGCCCCGCTGGACACCACCAGCAGCTCGCGGCCCTGCGCGGCCCACAACAAATCCTGGCCCAGCGCATCGAAGTGCTGACGGTTGAAACGTCCGGTGGCGTTCGTCAGCGCGTTGGTGCCGATTTTCACCACCACCCGCCGGGCGGAGCGGAGGGCGGTGCGTCCCGTGGAAATCGAACTCACGGGGCGTCAGCGTAGGTCAGAAATGGAAGACGCGCGCGTCCGGCGTGTTTTCCCCACAGCGGCAGTCATAAAGTCGTACGAAAAAGGTGGGGGCCCCAATGCCTCCGCCAGGAGAGCACGGTTTGAAGGAAATCTACGGCAACACCCTGGGCCTCAAGTCGAGCGAACAGCACCGGTTGCGCAACACCTTCCGCCGGCGCGTCCCACCGCACGAAATCGTGTCGCCCGAGCTTGCCCGGCATCTCACCGAGCTGTCGCGTGAGCTGAACCGGCAGGTGGGTGTGCTCATCAACCGGAAGGGAGAAATCGAGCACGTCATCGTGGGCAACGCCCACAAGCTCGAGCTGCCGGACATCGGCCGCGCCCGCGCGGGCCAGGTGCGTCTGCGTGGCCTCCGCCTGATCCACACCCACTTGAAGAGCGAGCCGCTCACCAAGGACGACCTCACGGACCTCGCGCTGCTGCGCCTGGACTGCGTGGCGGCCGTTGGCGTGGGCCACGAGGGCCTGCCCGGCGTCCTGCACTACGCCTACCTCATCCCGGAGAACGGCTCCGGCGACTTCTGGCACGTCGAGACGCTGCCCTCCGTCCACGTGGCGCAGCCGGACCTCATGGACACGCTGGGCGCGCTGGAGGAGGAGTTCAACCGCAAGGCGGCGTCGCGCAAGGTGGGCGGCCGGGAGAAGGCCATCCTCGTGGCGGTGTGCCTGGACGGCAACCGCGCCCTGGCCGAGTCCAGCCTCGCGGAGCTGAAGGAGCTGGCGCGCACCGCGGGCGTGGAGGTCATCGACTCCGTGCTCCAGGTGAAGCGCGAGGCGGACCCGCGCTACCTCATCGGCCGCGGCAAGCTGGAGGATCTCAACCTGCGCTCCATGCAGTCCATGGTGGACCTGCTCATCTTCGACAAGGACCTCACCCCGTCCCAGGGCCGCCACATCGGCGAGGCCACCAGCCTCAAGGTGCTGGACCGCTCACAGCTCATCCTCGACATCTTCGCGCAGCGCGCGCAGAGCGCCGAGGGCAAGCTCCAGGTGGAGCTGGCACAGCTGAAGTACCGGCTGCCGCGGCTGGTGCAGAGCGACGACTCGCTCAGCCGGCTCATGGGCGGCATTGGCGGACGTGGCCCAGGCGAGACGAAGCTGGAGATCGACCGCCGCCGCGTGCGCGAGCGAATCACCCACCTGGAGAAGCGCATCGACGCGATTGGCCGGGAGCGCAGCGTGCGCCGCGCCCAGCGCAACCGGCGCGAGCTGCCCGTCATCTCCATTGTCGGCTACACCAACGCCGGCAAGTCCACGCTCCTCAACGCGATTACGAACGCCGAGGTGCTGGCGGAGAACAAGCTGTTCGCCACGCTGGACCCCACCAGCCGGCGGCTGCGCTTCCCGCAGGAGCGGGAGGTCATCATCACCGACACGGTGGGCTTCATCCGGGACCTGCCCAAGGACCTGGTCGCCGCCTTCCGCGCCACGCTGGAGGAGCTGTACGACGCCAGCCTGCTGCTCCACGTCGTGGACGCGGCGGACCCCGCCCGCGACGAGCAGGTGGAGGCGGTGGAGAACATCCTCGAGTCGCTCGACTTGATGGAGAAGCCGCGCCTCATGGTGTGGAACAAGGCGGACCTGCTTCCGCCAGACGAAGTGGCGGCGCTGCTGCGCACCCGGGGCGGCGTGGCCATCAGCGCCGCGACGCGCGAGGGCCTGGCGACGCTGCTGGCCAAGGCGGACACCACGCTGTTCGCCGAAGGCGCCACCGAGGCCATCGGCGCCGTCTGAGGCCGCGGTTGCCGCGCAGGCACGGCTCCCCGTAGAGTCGGGGAGCCGTGTCGACTCCATCGCTCACACCCCTGCTGCTGGCCCAGGCTGACTACGCGAAGCCTGTGTCCTCCCTGTCTCCGAAGTACTTTGAGCTGCTGGAGCAGAACAGCCACATCATCTACCCCGTCCTGGCGATCCTGACGCTGGTCATCATCGCCGCGGGCGTCCTCCAGGCGTGGCGCACGCAGGACCTGGACGGCCTCCAGAAGAACGAGTTCAAGCGCGCCATCGTCAACGAGCTGCGCCGCAACATCAGCGGCATGCCCGGTGACTTGCTGGCGAAGTCCGTGGGGCTGGACCGGCTCAAGACGAACCGCCTGCTGGAACAGATGCAGCAGGAGGGCCTGGTGGTGAGCCACACCAACTCCCAGCGGCTCACCGTGTGGCGCGTCCGCGGCGCCACGCCGGACGCCGCGCCGCGCCGCTACTGAAGGCCGCTCAGACGCCCGCCAGCTCCGACTTCGGCTGGCGCGTCATCAGGTCCACCACCGCCGTGCGCGCGCTCTTGCCCTCGTGGGCAATCAGGTACACCTGGTGGCAGATGGGCAGCTCCACGCCCGTCTTGAGCTCCAGTTCGTGCGCGCTGCGGGCCGTCTTCACGCCTTCGGCCACTTCCTTCATGTCCGCGAGGATGTCCGGCAGCTTGCGGCCCTTGCCCAGCTCCATCCCCACGTGCCGGTTGCGGCTCAGCTCGCCGGTGCACGTCAGCACCAGGTCCCCCATGCCGGACAGACCGGAGAGCGTCAGCGGGTTGGCGCCCTTGCGCACCGCCAGGCGCGTAATCTCCGCCAGGCCGCGGGTGATGATGGCCGCGCGCGCGTTGTGGCCCATGCCCAGGCCGTCCGCCATGCCGGCGGCAATCGCGATGACGTTCTTCAGCGCGCCGCCGTACTGCACGCCCACCACGTCCGTGGAGGTGTAGCTGCGGAACGTCTCCGTCTGGAGCGCCTTCTGGCAGCGCAGCGCCACCTTGTCCCAGTGGGAGGCGATGGTCACCACCGTGGGCATGCGCCGCGCCAGCTCCTTGGCGAAGCTGGGGCCGGACAGCACCGCGAGGTACGGGTGGAACTCCTCCGGCAGGCAGTCCTCCAGCAGCTCCGTCATCGTCAGCAGCGTCCCGTTCTCGATGCCCTTCGACACCGTGACGATGGGGACATGGCGCGGCAGGTACGCCTGGGCCTTCGCCACCACCTCGCGCGTGGCGTGGCTGGGCGTGGCCAGCACCACCAACTCCGAGCCCGCGAGCGCCTCCTGGAGGTCATTCGTGGCGCGCACGCGCTCCGAGATGGGGATGCCCTTCAGGTAGGTGGGGTTCTCGTGCTGCGTGTTGATGGCCTCCACGACGGAGGACTCACGACCCCACAGACGAACCTCCTCGCAATTGACCGCGAGCACGTTCGCCAGGGCGGTACCGAAGGAGCCGGAGCCGATGACACTGCCACGCATGAAAGACCTCGCTAGAAACCAGTCACGACGCCAAAGGTGATGACGGGCATGAAGTCCGTCTCGTCAGGCCGGGTCCGGATGTCCCCGCCAATCGTCAGAGCGTAGGACGTTTTCTCACTCACGGGGATTTCCGCGCCCAGCCGCACCGGAAAGGCGCCGGACAGCTCGACGTCAGGGGGCAGGCCGCCCAGCGGCACCCCTTGAATGGGCTCGGTGTCCAGCGCCATCAGGTAGCGGACGTCCAGGAACAGTCGCGGCGAGCGGGCGCCCGGGAACTGGAGGTTGCCGACGATGCCGGGCAGCACGTTCCAGTTGCGGCGCCCGCTGTAGTAGCGCGCGCCCCGGTCCTCCACGCTCGCGGGCCGCAGGAAGAAGGCGTGGCTGCCCTCCACCGCCACGCCCACGCTCCACCGGGGCCCGCCGTCGAGCACCATCCACCGCGCGCCCACGCGCAACTCGTTCATCAACCCGTAGGCGCTGTCCACGCCGGCCAACACGTCCACGCGGCGATGGACGCCCACGGCGACTCGCGCGGACACGATGGGAAAGCCCAGGGCCGGCCCACGGCCATGCCCCCTGCCCCCACCGTCTGGGCGCCGAGCAGGCTCACGCGATTGGGGACGGGCGGCGGCCTGACGGGGGCCGGCGGCGTCCGGGGCGCGGGGATGGCGGCCTCGTCGACGGGCACCAGCGGCGGAACCTCGGGCAGCTGGGGCAGCGTGGCCGCCTCCTCTGCCTCGGGGACAGCGGTGGCGCCCGGGAAGGACTCCCAGGCCGCGTCGTCCGGAGCTTCGTTGTGAGCAGGCGCGGGGACCGGCCGGGTTCCGCCCAGGAGGTGTCCGGCGCCGGGTTGCGCGGAGGCGCCCCAGGAGACTCCGCTGGCGCAGAAGCCGCCGCGGGCGCGGTTCCCGAGGACACACGTGCCGGTGCCCCGCCCCCAGACGCAGGCGGTCCTGGCTGGGACGGCGCGGATGCTTTCGACGAGCCCGCCGATGGGACACGCGCCTTCGAAGCCTCGGCGCCCGACACCCTCGACTGCGACGGCACGACAGCCGGGGGAGCGCCCTCCGCCGGACGAGCCTGGACGTCTCCCACCAGGGCAAACACGAGCAAGGGCAAGGAGGGGGCGGAGCGCATGGTGGGAAGCCTCAGCTTAGTCCGACGGGCGTATAAGGCACGAGGCAAGCCCGCTCGCTCGGAGGCCAAGCGGGGCCGGCGTCCGGAAGCGGTCAGCGACATGCGGGAAACGTCGCCGCGCGAGGCATCCTCCGGTCTACCATCCGCGCCGCTTCGGCAGGCGCACACGGGAGTCACACGGGATGAGGGCTGGAGGGCGCGCGGCATTGTTCATGGCACTGGCACTGGCGGCATGCCGGAGCCGACCTTCCGACACACCCGCGGTGGACGCGGGCACCCCAGCGCCCCCGCCGAGCGCGCGGCGCTCCCCGACTGCGAGGTGCTGCTGTCCGCGGACGACCGCGAGCTGATGCTCCCCGGCTTCACCATGAAGCAGGAGCGCGCCTGCCCGACATGTGGCCCGCTGTGCAGCTTCCGCTCGGACGCGGAGCCCGGCCTCGCCGTCTCCATCACCTGGGACTGCAACGCCCGCTACGCCCAGTCGGACATCCACGAGTTGATGGCCCCGACGCTCCAGGCCGGCGGCGTGGAAGTGCCCGCGCTCGGCCGTGCCGCGGTGCGGCGCGCGCCCGCCCAGGGCATGTCCCAGGTGCTGGCCTGGGATGACGACACGGACTGCGCGGTCGTCGTCACCTGGCTGGGCGGTGAGACGGAGCGGGCCGTGGAGGTGGCGCGCTCGGCGCTCATCGCCACCAGGCCCGCCGTGCTCGACGCGGGGACACCCGGTGCCCCCAAAGAAGACGCGGGGGACTCCGGCGAGCCCTGAGGCCCACCGGACAGATTCCGTCCCCTACAGCGTGAGCAGGTACTCCACCAGGTCGTCGACCTCTGCGTCGGTGAGCTGCGCCGTCACGCCGTGCTGGTTCGACTCGCGGCCCTGCATCAGCCGGTCCTTCAGCGACACGGCGCTCCCGTCATGCAGGTACGGCGCGGTGCGGGCCAGCCCCAACAGCGACGGCGTGTTGAGCCCCTGCTTGCGCACCACCGGGTCATCCTGGAGCGGCCCCGAGGTGACGAAGGTGCCCACGTCGGCCTGCGTGTTGAGGGTGAAGTGCTCCCCTCCGTGGCAGGTGTCACACGCGGCCTTGCGGAACACGGCCTCGCCGCGTGTCTGCGCGTCGGTGAGGACGTCGGCCCTGTGCGGGTTGTCCGGCGCGGGCAACACGTCGATGAAGTCGGACAACTGCGCCACCATGACGCCGTCCAACACCGTCCCACCCATGCGGTGGCGCACCGTCGCGTCGAGGAAGTCGCGCATGGTGGAGAACTCGCCGCTCCAGTGGAACGGCCCCGTCTTCGTCATGCTCCGGCCCGCGAGGCTGGGCGTCTGACGAGGCCCGTCCGGGAAGCCCCAGACGTGGCCGTCCTCGCGGCCATCGGGATGGCAGCTCGCGCACGACGCGCCCACCGAGGTACTGGCCATGCGCGAGTCCAGCGCGCTGAAGAACAGCTTGCGGCCCGCCACCTCGTTGGGCCCCAGCACGTCCCCGGCGATGGGCAGCGGCGCGCCGTCCGTGCGGATGTTGGCGGTGCCACCCGCGCCGTCGCTCACCAGCGTCGTCACCGTGTGGTCGAACGCGTTGTAGACGTAGGCCTTGCGCCCATCCCGCGTCATCGCGATGCCGGTGGGGCCGGAGCCCACGCGCACCAACTGGCGCACCGTGCTGCCCAGGCCCGACCTCAGGTCCGAGCCCGAACGGCGTCCCGTGGGGATGATGGCGACATTGTCCGTCTCCCGGTTCACCACGAAGGCCCACAGGCCCGTCGGGTCCACCACCGCCGCCACCGGCCCCTGGATGGGGTGCGTCGACTCCGGGCTGATGATGGTGGAGGGCGGGAAGTCCGGTGACAGGTCCGGCGGCGGACGGCACCGGTCCAGGTCATCCACCCGGGGCGAGCCCGTGTCCGTGTCGAAGGTGACCAGCCCCGGCGCCACCACGCCGCCCGTGTTGCAGGGCCCACCACCGCCGTAGAGCGAGCCCCCGCTCGGCGGAGTGGGCGTCCCGTCTGGAGACAGCGGGTCCTCCCGCGCCCACATCACCGTCGCCAGCGCGCGCTCTCCATCCGGCGTCACCGCGACGCTCGACATGCTGCGCGGCTGGAAGCGGATGTCCGCGGCCGGGGGCAGCGGCGTCAGCCCGTCTGGGGACGCGGCCACGTGGTCCCGGACATTGGCGCGCGCGTACAGGTCCGTCTGCTCACGCACCACGCGGGGCCGGTCCGCGTCCGTCAGGTCCACGGAGACCAGGTCGCCCTGGCGGAAGCGGGTGATGAGCGCGCGCTTGCCGCCCTGCGCCAACGCGATGCCTCGGGGCTCATCCCCCACCGGCAATTCCCAGCGCACCGACAGCGAGCGCGTGTCCACCGCCATCAACGAGCCGTGGCTCGACGTCGCCAGCGCGGCGCTGTTCACCACGTACAGCGTGTCTCCGGCGGGCGACACCGACAGGCCCACGGGCTCCACGCCCACCGCGATGCGGGCCGCCTCGTTCCAGTCCCCCCGGCGGATGACGGACACGCTGCGCGAGCCGCGGTTGGAGACGTAGACGGTGTCGTCCGGCCCCACCGCCACGCGCTCGGGAAGGAGGCCCACCTTCACCTCGCCCACCTTTTCACGACGCGCCGTGTCCACCACGGCGAGGACGCCGTTGTCCGAGTCCACCACGTAGAGAAAGGCGTCATCCCGGCTGAGCGCCACCGAGCCCGACGCCTGGGTCCAGGTCGCCTGGGCATCGCGGTCTTCGCACGCCGGAAGCGCGAGCATCGAGGCCAGCACCGTGGCCAGGACCGTCCGTCTCATGGAGGGGTTCCCTTCCTCGCGGCGGCCCGTCCCACCCACCAGCCACCGGGCGGCCGCGTCCTGAGCGGGGAAGAAGGCGGCCGGCCCACGTCGCACGCCTGCCCCGCGGCCGCCCATGCTTGCACCAGAACACCCCCGAAGTCGATGATGTCCGCACACACTCCGGGTGAGTGGTGGACACTCCCTGTCGCGGGCGCGGATGAAACGCCACGAGCGTGTAGCGCCGGGTAGGGGTAAAGGAGAGGGGCCGTGACCCGCACTCCGCCCCGATTCCTCAACTTCCGGCGCACGTTCGCGCTGCTCATCGTCCTGGTGGTGGTGCCATCCGCCGGCCTGTCCGGCTTCGGGGTGGTGGCCATCATCAACGAGCGCGCGGCCGTGGAGAAACGGCTGGAGGCCGCCTGGCGCGGCACGCTGGAGTCGCTGTCGGAGGAACTGCCGGGCATCCTCGCCTCGGCGAGCCTGGAGCCGGTGAATGGCCAACTCCAGTTCATCCTCCCCGACGGGCAGCCCGTGTCGGAGCCGGACGGCGCCTTCCAGTTGGAGGACGGACAGGTCCGCACCCGGGACCCCCAGCTGGCGGAGGCGCTCACCACCGTGGTGCCCGAGGCGGGCGGACTGCCCACCGAGCCCACCGTCTTCTCGCTCACCGCGGGCGGGCGCGCGGTGCTGGTGGCCGCCGAGCGACGCGGCAGCGTGGTGCACGGCGTGCGGCTGTCGGTGCAGCAGCTGGAGGCCCTGCTGGCCGAGCGCGTGGACCCCCGGGCCGTGTCCAGCGAACCGGTGCGCTTCGCCCTGCTGCCCGTGCCCCGGGAGCCCTCCGATGGCGGGCTGATGGGACGGCTGGTGTCCGAGGTGGCGCAGGCGCGCGCCAGCGCCCTGGGGCCCACAGGGCTCGCTGAGCGCGTGCTGTCTTCGCCCCTCCAGGACTTCCGGCTGGTGGTGCTGCCCACCGGCGAGGACCCGGTGGCGCGCGCGTCCACGCGCAACCGCGTGCTGTACGGCGTGCTGCTGGGCGTGTTCTACCTGACGCTCACCTTCGGCGTCGTCTACACCGGCCGCGCGCTCTACCGAGAGGCGCAGCTGTCGCGGATGAAGACGGACTTCGTGTCGCTGGTGAGCCACGAGCTGCGCACCCCCCTCACGTCCATCCGCATGTTCATCGAGACCCTGGCCCTGGGGCGGCTGAAGGACCCGGCGCAGATGCAGGAGGTGCTCACCCTGCTGATGCGCGAAACGGAACGCCTGTCCATCTTCGTCGAGCGCGTGCTGGACTGGGCGCGCATCGAAGGCGGGCGCAAGGTGTACCAGCGCGAAATCGTGCCGGTGTCGGAGCTCGTGAACGCGGCGGTGGAGGCCTTCCGCACCCAGCGCATGGAGGACGGCGTGGACCTGACGGTGGAGGTGTCAGACGGCTTGCCCGCGCTGGACGTGGACCGGGCCGCGGTGGCCGGCGCGCTGCTCAATCTGCTGCAGAATGCCTACAAGTACAGTGGGCCGGACAACCGCCGCATCACCCTCCAGGTCCGGGGCAGCGGCAAGGGCGTGGACCTGACGGTGGAGGACAACGGCGTGGGCATCGCTCCGCAGGAGCGCAATCGCATCTTCGAGCGCTTCTATCGCGTGGACAACCTGCTGACGCGCAGGACGGAAGGCAGCGGGCTGGGGCTGGCCATTACCCGCCGCATCATCGAAACCCACGGAGGCCGCATCTCCGTGCAGAGCGAGCCAGGCAAGGGAAGCCGGTTCACCATCCACCTGCCGGCGGGGAAGGCATGAGCGACAAGACGCGGAGCATCCTGGTCGTGGAGGACGACCTGTCCATCCTCACGGGCCTGTCCATGAACCTGCGCTTCGAGGGCTACGAGGTGCTCCAGGCCCAGGATGGCCGCACCGGGCTGGCGCGCGCGCTGGACGAGTCGCCGGACCTGGTGGTGCTGGACGTCATGCTGCCGGAGCTCAATGGCTTCGAGGTCCTCAAGGAGCTGCGTCAGCGCGGCCGGGACACGCCCGTCGTCGTGCTCTCCGCCAAGGGCATGGAGACGGACAAGATTGTCGGCCTCAACCTGGGCGCGGACGACTACGTGGTGAAGCCGTTCGGCCTCCAGGAGCTGCTGGCCCGAATCAAAGCCGTGCTGCGCCGGCGCTATCCGTCCGCGGGGGCGGGCTCGCCGCCGCCGGTGACCTTCGGCGACGTGAGCGTGGACATGGCCGCCCGCACGGTGGCACGCGCGAGGACGCCGGTGGAGCTCACCGCGCAGGAGTTCAAGCTGCTGGCGCACTTCCTCACGCACCCGGGACGCACCTTCACCCGCGAGGAGCTGCTGTCGGGCGCGTGGGGCTACCACTACGAAGGCAGCGCCCGCACCGTGGACAACTTCATGCGCCAGCTGCGCCTGAAGTTCGAGCCTGACCCGGAAGCCCCCCGCCACTTCCTCACCGTGCGCGGACTGGGCTACCGCTTCGAGCGCTGACGGGCGCTCACGGTCCGGCGATGCCGATGTGGCGCGAGTCCTCCAGGTCGAAGGGCTTGCCGTCGAAGCGGCCGTAGCGCTCGCGCGGCACCAGCCCCGCCGCGGTGAGCGCCGCGTCCAGCTCCTCCGGCGTGAAATGCCGCAGCTTGAGGCGGCGGATGGGGCTGGGCCTACCGGGCGCACGCCGCTCGCGCAGGTGGAGGGTGAAGAGCGGGCGGCGAGGCTCCAGGCCGGCGCTGGGCGCCTCGTCGTCTCGGGGGAGCACGGGCTCGCGGGGCGTGTTGAGCACGTCGTAGACGAAGGAGCCATCCGGCGTGAGGTGGTGACGCACCGTGGCCAGCAACGCCTCCAGGTCGTCCTTTCCCGGCATCAGCCCCAATGCGTGCTGGGGCGCGAGCACCAGTGGGAAGCGCTCGTCCAGGCGCAGCGAGCGGAGGTCCGCCACCTGGAAGCGCGCCCTGCGTGAGACGTCCTCGGGTTCCGAGTGTCGCCGTTCCTCGGCGGAGCGAATCATCACCCCCGAGGGGTCCACGCCCACGGCGTCATAGCCATCCCCCGCCAGCGCCCACACCACCCGGCCATTGGCGGCTCCCAACACCAGCACGGGCCCGCCATGCTCGGCCGCCTGGCGTGTGTAGAACAGGAGGTCCGGCTCCTGAGCGACAAGAGAAAGTGGCATCCGGCCCCGCGCGTCATGACCACGCATTTGAGGAAGGAAGTAGCACGAATCCGGCCTCGCCCGGGACAGGCACGTACGCACGCTGGGAAGCGGATTACCCACATCGTGTCCGGCGCCCGACGGACACACCCCGCTTCAAGGCTGCTCGTGCTGGCACCGTCCTTGCGAATGAACGGGGATTGAACACGACGACCCACTTCGGGCCGGTCGGCTTTTCAGCGGGGAACGGTGACGAGATGAAGCGCGGATGGGGATGGGCGGGCGCGCTCTTCGTGGCGGGTTGGGTGTGGACGGGCTGTGGCTCGGGGGGTGACACGACGGGCACCGAGGGCTTGGACATCCCGCCCTCGGAATTCCCCCAAGCCCCGGAAGGTGATGCAGGCACGCCGGACGCGGGCACGCTGGACTCGGGGACACCAGACGAGCCCGACGCGGGAGAACCGGATTCGGGCACGCCGGATGACGACGGTGGCACGCCGGATTCGGGGACGCCGGACGACGACGGTGGCACGCCGGACGGGGGCCCCGTGGAAGTGCCCCTGCCCACGCCTTCCGCGGCGAACTGGGAGTTCTTCGGCCGCGAGGCGGGCGGCCCCCGCTTCGTCCACGGCGTGAGCGCGGACGCATCCGGTAACATCTGGGTGGCGGGCGGCGAAGAAGGGCTCTTCCTGATGAAGAAGGGTGAGCGCACCTTCCGGCGTTACACGATGGCGGAGGGCCTGCGCCCGTACGGCTACATGCCGGACGGCAGCGCGCCGCCGGGACCGAAGTACCTCAAGGTCATCTCGGTCGCCGGCGCTTGGAACGACACCGTCTTCGTCGGCTACGAGGGCATGCCGGGCGACGGCGCGCTCCACTGCGAGAACAACTGGGACAGCAACGTGCCGGACCCCGCGCGCTACAAGAGCGGTGACGCCGACCGTGTCTCCCTGCGCGCGGACGGCACGCTCGACGTCGTGCACTACGACATCTTCTCGGGACCGAACGTCGTCGACGCCGAGCTGCGAGGCCGCGAGAAGCTCTGCAACATCTGGCGCATCGCCTATGACGCGAAAACCAACAGCGTCTGGTTTGGCGCCAACCACGGCTTCGCCCGCGGTGATGCGGACTACCGGGGCGACCCGACGTGCAACGGGCAGTTCCACTGCTGGGGCGTGGAGGAGCACTCGCACCCGGGCATCAACGCGTACATCTACACGAACCCCACGGCGGACCGGGCCCAGTACGGAGAGGACCGGAGCCGGTGGAGGGTTCAGCCCGCGCTGCTCACGGATGCGTACTGGGGCCTGGGCGTGCGTCCGGACGGCGACGTCTGGGTCGGCGGCGCCAACCGGACGACGCGCTACTTCTACGGCACCGTCGCGAACGATTTCTGGGAGGGCCAGACGCGTACGGAGTCCCGGGCCTACGCATGGAACCGCATCGACATCTGGAAGGACGCGGTGGGCGAGGAGAACTACTCCCGTCCGGAGCAGCGCACGGATGACCTGGTCTCCGGCATCGCCGTCGTGGGCACCTCCGCTTGGGTGGGCTCCTTCGGCCACGGCCTCGCGGAGCTGAACGACAGCGGCCAGGTGGTGCGCACGCTGAAGAACGAGCTGGCCGCGCCGCACGTGGCCAGCGTGGCGGCGGACCCGGCCAACGGCAGCATCTGGGCCGGTCACAGCTGGGGCGGCGGCCTCTCCCGTGTCCGGGGCGGCTCCGTCTCCCACTACGGCCTCTCCGTGCTCGGGCGTGAGCTGTCCAGCATGCGCGTGCCGGACATCCAGGTGGACCGCTCCGGCCCGCGGCGCCGCATGTTGGTGGCCTTCCAGGGCGCCACGCTGAGCGATGGCACCGTGATGCCGGGCACCATCGGCATCTACTCCGGGGATTGAGCGGTCCTTCAAACGGAACGTGGACGGCGGCCGGGCTTCTTCACGGGAGTCCGGTCGTCGCCTGTTCTTGACTCGTGGCTACTTGTACCAGGGGTACGTCAGATTGGAGGGGAGCAGGAAGGCCCAGCCCGCGTCGATGACCACGGGCCCCTTGCCGGGCTTGCCATAGACTTCCACCGGAACCTTCGTGACACCCTCGTCGTAGGGGTAGGCCATCGGCATGTCCCCGGTACGCAGACGCACGTCCCGCAGCGCCACGCGATGTTCCTTCACGTTGTACAGCGTGGCCACGAAGCGAACGCGCTCGTCGTCGTCGCTCGGCACTTCCTCGCGAAGCACGGTCATCAGCATCGGGGTCCGCTCATCCGCATTCACGCTTCGAATGAGCTTCCGCGTGTAGCGCGACCCACGCCAGAGGACCAGCAAGCCCGAGATGAGCAGGATGGCGCCCCAGGCGAAGAACGAAACGAGCTCCGTCAGCTCGTCCCGTCCGGCGTCCATCAGCTGGTGTCGTTGGGACCACCCATAGAGCATCAACACCGCCCCCACGAGGGCCATCACGACGCCTATCCGGCGGGTCGACGACAGGTCCTGTCGCAACAAGGCAAGCAGCGCGTCACGGTTCAACTGCGCGGTCCTCGTCAGGGAGCTCGCGTTCGGCATCGTGCCAGGCCTCCGGAATCAATGCCCAGCGTCCTAAGCCAGTCAGCCTGCCGGCGATAGCGCGCGATGAGCGTTTCGGGGGCTTTCCGGGCCGGGAAAGACGGAGCGCCACCCGCGCGCCACCCACGCCGTCAGTCGGCCACGGCCCACAGCCCCACGGTGCCATCCCCCTGCCCCCACGCCACGAAGCGCCCGTCGGGGGAGAAGACAGCATCACTCGTCTGGAGGTCGTCGCCGTCGCTGGCACGGAAGAGGACCTCTCCCGTGTCGAAGTGGTGGAGGGCGAAGCCCCGACCGTCGTGAGCGGCGGCGAGCAGTTGCCCCTCCGGGTGGAAGGCCAGGCTGTAGGCGTAGCCATAGAAGCCCGGAATCGTCCGGACGAGGCGGCGCTCCTCCGCGTGGATGACGGCGACGTTCTCCGTGAGGCCCCCCACGACGAGCAGGGGCTCCCAGGGATGGAACGCGA
Source organism: Myxococcus sp. MxC21-1 (assembly GCF_032612255.1). Lineage (NCBI taxonomy): Bacteria > Pseudomonadati > Myxococcota > Myxococcia > Myxococcales > Myxococcaceae > Myxococcus > Myxococcus sp. MxC21-1. The sequence continues at coordinate 1,543,496 of NZ_CP123278.1, read as the reverse complement.
CACTCCAGGCCGTCGACGAATTGAAGGGCATCGTCCACGGCGGCCCTCCCGACGCCACCTCCCACAGCCAGAGGACGCCCCGCTGGTCATCGGTCCACTGCGTGGCGGTCGCCGCGGCGAAGCGGCCATCCGCCGAGAGGGCGCACGCGGTGACGGAGAACTCCCCCTCCGGCCACGGCAGCTCTCGAACCGGACGCCAGGCGCGGACATCCCAGAGAAGGCCCGCTTCCTCATCCATCACCGCGAGCAGATGGGAGCCGTCCCTGGACGCACAGAGCGTGGTGACCGCATGGGGCAGGAACTCCTGGCGCTGGAGAGAGCCATCCCTGGCGGACAGGGCCTTGAGGCTTGGCCGCCAGAGTCCCGAGGGCGACAGCGCCGGAGCGCCGATACAGAGCACCAGTTCCCCCACCGCCACGGCGGGAGCGCCCAGGAGCGGCAACTCAGTGTCCATCACGGGATGGTCCGACACCGTCCTTAAATCCCACCACCGTAGATGTGCGGGGTGACCGTCCTTTGCGACCAGCACCGCGCCTCGGGAGTCGAAGCCCAGTCGCTGGCCCGAGGAGTAGGAGACGCGCACGGGGCCGAGCTGCCGCACGCGACTCAGGCGCGCGGCGTTGGCCGGGGTGATGATGGGACGTAGGGAGGTCATTGGCCTTCTCTAGGGGCAGGTCCCCGTGCTGTGGTCGGGGATGCACTCGGGGAGGTGATAGTTCATGGAGTACTCGGTGTCCTTGTCCGAGCGAGGGGCGGGGATGGAGCCGCCGCGAAGTTCCAGGCGCACCATCGAGAACGGCGCGACCAGGGCCGCGGCGTCGTGCACGTATTGAGCTGCTGCAACGAGAGGACGGCCGCTTCCTATTGGTACCAGGGGTACGTCAGGTTGGCCGGGAGCAGGAAGCCCCACCCCGCATCGATGACGATGGGTGCTTGGCCGGGCTTGCCATACACCTGCACCGGTACTTGGGTGACACCTTCCTTGTATGGGTACTGCAGCGGTTTGTCCCCCTGGCGGAAATGCACGTTCCGGAGCACCACGCGCTGTTGCTCTGGGCTGCACAGGGTGGCGACGAACAGGAAGTGCTCGTCATCTCCCGGCACTCGCTTGCGCTCCACCGTCATCAGCAACGACGTCCGTTCATCGGACTCCACGCTTCTCACCAACCTCCGCGTGTAGCGGGGCGCCAGCCAAAAGGCGGCCAGACCGATGACAATCAAGAGACTCCCCCAGATGGGGAGCTGGGCGCTGAACGGCCATCGGAACCTTCCGGAATCGAGCGCCCGCTGGAACGATGACGCGCCGTAAAGCACCGCCAACGCCCCCAACGCCACGCCCACGCTGGCCCAGCGGAAGGAGCCCGCGAGGCGCTGTCGCAGCGCATCAATCAATTCGTCACGATTCTCCTGCACGGGATTCACCTTGGGACGCGCATCCGTCACCACAGAGGACCTCCAGGTTCACTGACCCGCGTCCTAAGCCGCTCCGCTTCGTGCCGATAGACTCCGTCGACCGCGCACCGGCCCTGCCGGGCGTGCAAATTCCGCCCGTCGCGGGCCAGCGGACTTCCATGAGCCGCCGTGCGGCGACGCCGGGCTGCCCCGGTCGCCTTCGTCACGCCCCGGGAGCCCGCCCCGCCCACCTCCGACCGGTCACCGCCTGGCCGGCTGCCGGGCGGGCATCATCCTGAGGGACAGGAAGTCACCACGAGGCGCGAAGCCGTCTAGAATCCCCGCCGGCCATGCCCGCCCTGCCCCCCGCCCCCATCCCCTCTCACACCGTCATTGGCGCACGGACTCAAGGGGAACGGCTCTCCGCCCAGCTCTTCCACCTCGTCCTGCTGGACACCGAGCGCGCCGGCACCGTCTTCCCCCTGGCCAATGAAGCCCTCCGCGTGGGCAAGGCCCCGGACAATGACGTCGTCATCGACCACCCCACCGTGAGCCGCAACCACCTGGTGGTACGTCGCCAGGGAGACCGCTTCCTCGTGCAGGACCTGGGCTCCACCAACGGCACCTTCCTCGACGGTGCCCAGGTGCGTGAGGCCTTCCTCCGCCCTGGCGCCCTGCTGGAGGTCGGCGACGTGCGCCTGCGCTTCAGTCCCCAGGTCTCCCCGGTCCAGGTCGAGCCCATCCTGGAGGACCGGCTGGGCGACCTGGTGGGCCGCAGCCTGCCCATGCGGCAGATTTTCGCGCTGCTCCAGCGCATCGCGCCCACCGACTCCACCGTGCTGCTGGTCGGTGAGACGGGCTCCGGCAAGGGCGCCGCCGCCAAGGCCACCCACAAGCTCAGCCCCCGCGCGGGCGGGCCGCTCGTCGTCTTCGACTGCGCCAGCGTGTCCGACTCCCTCATCGAGAGCGAGCTGTTCGGCCATGAGAAGGGCGCCTTCACCGGCGCGGTGAGCCAGCGCATCGGCTGCCTGGAGCGCGCCAACGGCGGCACCCTCTTCCTGGACGAAATCGACGACCTCGCCCTGGACCTCCAGCCCAAGCTGCTGCGCGCCATCGAGGACCGGGAGTTCCGCCGGCTCGGCGCCTCCACCCCCATCTCCTTCGACGCGCGCATCATCGTCGCCAGCAAGAAAGACTTGTGGGCGGAGACGCAGGCGGGCCGCTTCCGCGAGGACCTCTACTTCCGCCTCTCCGTCTTCACCGTCAGCCTGCCCTCGCTCCGGGACCGCAAGGAGGACATCCCCCTGCTGGTGGATGCCTTCGCGGGCGAAGGGCTGTGGCCCCGGCTGCCGGAGAAGATTCGCGAGCAGTTCACCGGGCACACCTGGCCGGGCAACGTGCGCGAATTGCGCAATGCCCTGGAGCGCGCCCGGCACATGGTGGACATTCCGGAGCTGGCCGGGGACACCCTGCTGCGCGAGTTCACCCGCGAGGCCCCCGCCGCCGCCGGGGACTCCCTTCCGGTGGAGTTCACCGGCCCCTTCAAGGTCTGCAAGGACGAGCTCATCCGCGCCTTCGAGCGCGAGTACCTCACCCGGCTGTTGGGCCGAGCCAAAGGCAACATCGCCCGCGCCGCCCGCGAGGCCGAGCTGGACCGGAAGCACCTGTACTCGCTGCTCCACAAGTACGGACTCGTTCAGAGCGAGACGGACTGAGGCCCCCGCAGGCGTCTGGCGCGTCGGACTGGCAAACAGCGGACGGAGTGTGGAAGGGGCTCGTGACAGCAGTGCGAGCCGTGGCATGTTCGCGGCGCACTGGGAGTCAAGCCTCCCCCCTTCTAGGAGACGTCAAAGAATGAAGCGTCCGTCCCCCTGGCTTGCCATGCTGTTCGCCGGTTTCATGTCCATGCACGCCACCGGCTGCTTCGGCCAGTTCCAGCTCACGCAGAAGATCTGGAACTTCAACAAGAACATCTCCGGCAACAAGTTCGTGCAGTGGCTGATGTTCCTCGTGCTCACCATCATCCCCGTCTACGGGCTGGGCGCGTTCATCGACGCCATCGTCATCAACAGCATCGAGTTCTGGACGGGCAGCAACCCCGTCGCCAGCGTCGATGGCGCGCCGGAGACCACCCGCATCGTCAAGCTGAGCCCCACCGACACGCTGCGCCTGTCGCGTGACGTGGAGACGGGCGTCATGCGCATGGAGCTGGCGCGCGAGGGCCAGGAGACGATGGTCCGCTACTTCGAGCCGCTCGAGGACGGCATGGTGGTCCGCGACGACGCCGGCGCCATGCTCATCCAGGCCCAGGAGGCGACGGACGGCGCGGTGGCGGTGACGGATGCCGCCGGCACCACGCTGACGGTCCACGCCCGTGACGCGCTGGCCGTGGCCCGCCGCGTGTACGAAGAGGGTGGCGCGCAGGCGCTCGCGCAGCACGCCGTGGCCCAGGCCTCCGTGTCCCAGGGCCTGGCCAGCAACACCTGCGTGGCCCAGTAGTCAGCACGTCCGCAGCTCACTGTTCGGAAATGTCGGGACATTCGCGGCACCCAAACCCCCGACATTTCCGAACAGCAGCCTGACTGACGCGCTCCGGCCCCTCCCGCTATTCGGGAGACGTGCCCGCGTCGGGAGGAGGAACGCCGCCATCGAGCAACTGGCCCGGCTCCGGGCCGAAGCTCGCGTCCTGAGCCACCACGGAGAAGGTTCCCTCCAGGTTGCGGCCAGCGCCAAAGCCATCACCCCGGCTGAAGGACATGGAGAAGTCTCCGCGCGTGGGTTCGCCCGGGTTGCCTCCAGACTCCAGCTGCAAGTCACCCTTGTTCACCGGCCCGAAGACGCGCGCGGGCTCGCCCGCGTTGAGGTGCACCACCGTGGCCCGCGCCTGTCCCGACGGCGTGGTGCCCGCGAGGTTCACCTTCGTCCCGGGACGCAGGTCCAGCCCTTCCGTGGACACGGTGAGGCGGACGACCAGGTCCACGTCCAAATCATTGTTCCGGTAGTAGCTGACCTGGAACGCCTCCGGGTTGCGCAGCACCTCCACGCGGGACACCTCCAGCGGGAAGAGCTCGGACACGCTGCCGCCCAGCGAGTTGTCCGCGAGGCCGCATGCGGCCAGCCCCGCCCCGGCCATCAGGGCCGACAAGCTCACGGCAGCGAGCGTGCGGGCCGCGCGCATCATCGCTCCACCGCGAGCTTCAGCACGCCCTTGTCCTGCGCCACCACCGGCGCCCGGTACAGGACGACGCGCTTGCCATTGGACAGGTACGCCAGCTTCGGCGACCAGCCGCCGCCCGCGTCCACCAGCGTCTCCCGCCAGTTGCCCTGGATGCGCGTGGAGATGACCAGCGCGTCGTCGTTCGGGTTGCAACTGGTGTCATTGCGACCGGACTCGGCGGCGCAGATGTAGAAGGCGATGGACGGCTCATGGTGGACCGGGTCGAAGGCCAGTGACGGATACCAGCCGCCCGTCCCGTTGTTGAACACGGGGTCCGGCATGGACCAGTCTCGCTCGGACGTGCAGGAAGTCGCGGAGGCGTCAGCGCATTCCGTGTACGTCAGCGCGTTCGAGCTCCTGTTCAAGACCGCAATGCCAAACCCCTCGACCGAGTCATGCGCCAGCGAGGCTCCGAGCTGCGTGTTGGGGACGGCCTGCACCCGCACCGGCGCCGTCCAGGTGAGCCCGTCCGCGTTGCGCCGCTGAAAGTGCACGTCCGTGCCGGTGGCCTGCGCTGCCTCTGGCGCCTTGTCGTGCACCAGTGCCGGTTGGGTCCCCGCCATCACCATGGAGATGTGGCCACCGTAGCCCAACTTGTTGTCACCGGAAGACACCGCGACGCGGCGCTGCCAGTTCGTGGGACCACCGCTGGCAATCTCCAGGTCGCTGGCCCCGAAGTCCTGGTTCTGGAACTGCCCGCTCTGCCCATCCCGGTAGGCGACGATCGCCTCGCTCCCATTGAACACAATGGCGGGGTTGAGGCCGACGAGGTAGCCCACGTCCGTCGTGGGGTTGACGGGCTGCGCCTCATTCGATTGCCGCACGACGATGCGCTCCGTCCACGCGCCGGAGGCGCTGCGATAGGACACCGCCAGGTCGCTCTGGAACCAGAACGAGGAAGGATCTTCCCGGTCGCCGCCCAGGTACGTCACCACCGGCTGGCCGTCCGGTCCGAAGGCCACGGACACACCGTACACACGCTGCACGGTGGCGATGCGCTCGGCCGCGCCGAGCTGCCCGCCGTCGAACTCGCGGTACATCAGGTCCATGTTCTCCACGTTCTCCCGCATCGTCCCGTTGCGGACGAAGTACGCCATGCCGATGCGGTCCTGCGGACCCACGGCCATCGCGATGGAGGAGATGGGGTCGAACTGGCCCTCGCTCGAATCCACCACGAACTTCGCGAAGGGCGAGGTGTCGATCGGACCGCCGTCGGGGTTACCGCCCGCGTCAGGGGGCGTCGGGTTGCTGTCCTTGCCACACCCCAGCGCGAGCACCAGGCCCAGAGCCCAGGCATGCCGTTTCATGTGCCACTCCTCGTGTGTTGTCGGCCCTGCACGTCGTGGCGGCATCCTACGCCAGCGCCGCGCGGCGGGGAGCCACCGCGCATGTTTCATGAAGCCAGCGCGAAGCGCCTGCGTGCGCTAGGCTCGCGCGCCGTATGACACGTGCGCATTCCAATCGGGGGCGCCTGTCCCGGCGCTCCCTCATCCAGCGGCTGACCTTCCTGGGCGGAGGCGTGGTGTTGCTCGGCCCCGCCTGCAAGCGCTCTTCCGAATCCCAAGAGAAGACGCCCCCCGCGGACACCGGCCCCCTGGCGGCGAAGCAGGACGGCCAGGCCCCGCGCACCTTCTCCTCCTTCGAATACGCGGTGGTGGCCGCCGCCACCGAGCGCATCCTCCCGCGAGACGAAGACCCGGGCGCCCTCGACGCGAACGTCCCCGTCTACATCGACCGCATCCTCCAGACACCCGAGCTGGAGCCCGTGCGCGAGGACTTCCTCTCCGGCGTAGCGGCCCTGGAGCGCCGTGCCCAGCGCATGCACCAGAAGGGCTTCGCCGCCCTGACGGCCGAGCAGCAGGACGACCTGCTCACCCTCTTCAAGGACAGCCCGCCCCGCAGCGGCGAGGCGCACTTCTTCGAGCTGCTGACGGTGATGACGCTGGAGGGCTTCCTCGGGGACCCGTCCTACGGCGGCAACCAGGGCAAGGTGGGCTGGCGGCTGATGGGCTTCGACACCGTGGGCACCGTCGCCTCCGCGCCGCCTGAAGGCTACGACGGGCCCAAGTGCCTACGTGAGTGTGGGGTCCACCGATGAGCCTGCCCGAGGTGGACGTCTGCATCATCGGCAGCGGCGCGGGCGGCGCGCCCATGGCGCTGGAGCTGGGCCGCGCGGGCTTCAAGGTGGTGCTGCTGGAGAAGGGCCCGCACTACCAGCCCAAGGACTTCATCCACGACGAAATCCTGAACAGCCGCCGGAACTTCTTCATGCCGGTGCCGTGGGAGGAGCCGCACCTGGTGCGCCAGGGCGCGAAGGGCCGCTACGAGAAGACGAGCGCGGCGTGGACGGCCAACTGCGTGGGCGGTGGCACCGTCCACATGAGCGGCTTCTTCTACCGGCTCAAGCCGGTGGACTTCCGGCTGCGCTCCACGCTGGGCGCCGTGCCCGGCAGCACCGTGGCGGACTGGCCCATCTCCTACGAGGAGCTGGCGCCCTTCTACGACAAGGCCGAGGCGGAGCTGGGCGTGTCCGGCGAGTCCGTCCCCCACCCCTTCGCCGAGCCGCGCAGTGGCCCCTACCCGCTGCCGCCGCTGGACGTGCATCCGGTGGCGAAGGAAATCGACAAGGCGTGCGGCGCCATGGGCTGGCATTCCCTGCCCACCGCGCGCGGCATCCTTAGCAAGCCCTACCGGGGCCGGGCGCCGTGCTCATACTGCGCGCTGTGCGGCAGCTACGGCTGCGAGACGGGCGCGAAGAGCGGCACCAACGCCAGCCTCATCCCCGCCGCCGTGGCCACCGGCAACGTGGACCTGCGCCCCGGCTGCATGGCGCGCACGGTAGAGGTGGACAAGCAGGGCCGCGCGCGGAGCGTCGTCTACCTCGACGCGGACGGCGTGACGCGCGAGCAGCCGGCGAAGGTCATCGTCGTGTCCTGCACCGCCGTGGAGAGCGCGCGCCTGCTGCTCAACTCCACCTCCAGCCGCTTCCCGAAAGGCCTGGCCAACGGCAACGGACTGGTGGGGCGCAACCTCACCTTCAGCTCGTTCGGCGAATCCCACGCCACCTTCCGCCTGTCGAAGCAGTCCGCCGCGCGGCCGTGGCTGAAGGACCCATCTCCCTTCGTCAACCGCAGCCTTCAGGACTTCTACCTGATGCCCAACGCCCAGTTCGGCTTCCGCAAGGGCGGCACGCTGGGCTTCATGTGGGCGCACCCCAATCCCATCCACGCGGCGGTGGGGCTGGCCGGCAAGGGCGAGAAGGCCCTCTTCGGCAAGGCGTTGAAGGACAAGATGCGGGAGTACCGCGACTCACGCATCCTCCAGTTCGAGGTCTACGCCGAGTTCCTCCCCACCGCCGGCACCTACGTCAGCGTGGAGGACGGCGTGAAGGACCGCTACGGCATCCCCGTGGCGGCCATCACCGTGGACCGGCACCCCATGGACCTGGCGGCCACGCGCTTCCTGGTGGAGCGCGGCGAGGAGGTCCTCCTGCGCCTGGATCCGGATGACGTCCGGCGCGGCACCACCAGCGGAGAGACGTCCATCCTCCAGCACGGCACCTGCCGCTTCGGCGACGACGCGGCGACGTCCGTGCTGGACCGCCACTGCCGCGCCCACGAGGTGCCCAACCTCTACGTGGTGGACGGCAGCTTCATGCCCACCGGCGGCAGCGTGCCGTCCACGCTCACCATCAGCGCCAACAGCTTCCGCGTGGCGGACCACCTGGTGCGCAAGCTCAAGGGCTGACGCTAGCGATTGCGCAGCGGCGTCACGTCCACCTTGATGATGTAGCGCGCCTGCATGTCGGACTCGAACTCGATGAGGTGGTCGCCCACGCCGGTGAGCTCCGCCTCCTCGGTGAAGGCGCCCTGCCGCTCCATCACGTCCAGCACCGCGCGGCCTTCCGTGGCCCGGCGGATGCGCGCACGGCAGCCCTCTTCGTGGAACTGCACCACGGTTTCACTGCCCGCCGCGGTGACGTCCTCCAGGAAGAGGCTCACCTTCACGGTGGAGGCTTCCTTCAACTGGACGATGAGCTGCTGCCGGCCAGGGAAGCGGCCTTCCGAATAACTTTCCGAACCGAGAATACAGCCCGCCACGCGGTCGCAGACAGGCCATGCCGCGCCGCAGGAGTCCTTCACACGCGCGCCGATGAAGTCCTCACGCGTGCCGTCGCAGCCTGCCCAAAGCGACGCAAAAAGCAGCACCGCTGCTGCCTGGGCCTTGCGGCCAAACACTGTTACAACCGGCGTCATCTTCAGACCCTCATGCGAGGCGTGTATGTCCATGCGACTGCGTACCCGTTGGCTCCCCATCATCTTCTTCGCCCTGGCTGGCTGTGGGGAGGAGACGGAGCTTCCCCAGGCGCCCACACTCTTCATCGACCGCGCGGCGCTGACGTTCAACCGCGAGTTCAACCACGGCACCTACGTCGGGCAGACGACCTACAACTCGCTGGCCATCCAGAACCGCGGCCTGGACCCGCTGGACATCACCGCCATCACCCTGGCGGCGCCGAGTGTCTTCACCCTCCAGCTTCCCGAAGGCTTCACCCCGAACACGCCCCTGCGGTTGGAGACGTATGACCGCGCCTACCTGACGGTGGCGTTCATGCCCACCGATGACGTGGAATACGACGGCACGATTACCATCGAATCCAATGCCGCCAACGCCGCCCAGCAGGTCATCACCCTCAACGGGCTGGGCGTCGCGCCCTGAAGTCCTCGCGGACCACCGCGTGACGGGCGGGAGCCAGCGCTCCCGCCCTGACGCCACCCGCCTCATGGCTGGTAGGTGAAGTTGCAGCCCCCGGCGTAGTTCTGGATGACGCCGCCATCTCCGTCCGGCGTCGTCCCACCGTCGGTGACGACCGGGCACGACACCGTCGTCCCGCCGTCCACCGGGTAGCTCTGCGGATAGTCCCCGTGGCCGGTGCGCAGCGTGTAGTTCACCCGCTCGTAGTCCAGCCGCTCCGACGCCGTCACGTCCACGCGCAGGGTGCCGCCGCGGATGAAGCGCCGCTCCAGGCAGCCGCAGGCATAGGGCGCCAGGGTGACGACGGTGGAGTTGGGACGGTCCTCCAACTGGTAGAGCGGCTGCAGGCTGCTGGTGCCCGCGTTGGACGGCGTGTGCCAGGCGCGCAGCGCGTCCGAGCGGTAGCCCAGCGTCAGCGGCCCCCGGTTGCCCGTACGCACCGGCGTGCAGGTGCCGACACCGGCGTCCGTCGCATCGCCGTCACAGAAAGTGAGGTCCAGCGCCAGTCCGTGCGGCGTGCCACCGTCGGCCAGCTTCGCCACCTCCCACTGGAGCAGCCACGTCCGGTCCTCCGGCGGCGGCACCGAGGGCAGGTCGAACACATACGAGTCCGTGTCGGAAGGCACGGCGTCGTAGTCCAACGGGCCGCGCACCCCGAGCCCGTTGACGCGGTCCGTGCCGCTGCGCAGCCGGCCGTGGCCGTGCGACAGCTGACCCGTGACGGAGAACTCCGCCGTGTCGGGCGGCGACGGGAAGGCCGTGGTGGACGCCAGCGTCCGCGCCACCGGCGCCTCCGCGCCATTGACGTAGCGAGACAGCTCGTCCGCGTCCTCCGCGTCCCAGCTCACCTCCAGGCGGTAGTCCTTGTCGTCCACCCACGAGCCGTTGTCCTGCACCAGGAAGTAGTACATCAGCGCGGCGTCATGCGCCGGAACCGGGATGACACCCCGGAAGTTGCTCAGGCCGGTGAAGCGCGAGTTGCCCACGGCCTCCTCGCGAGACGAGTGCAGACACATGGGCGCGGGCAAATCCGTGCGCCGGCAGAAGCGATCCACCAGACCCCGGGCGTCGGGGTTCTCCGAGAAGTCGCGCGGGCAGACGGCGGCGTCGGTAGCGCAGCTCTCCCGCGACTCGTTCAAGGGGCCCCCGGTGGCGACCAGGGTGAACACGTGCACCACGCGCGAGGCCGTCACCGGCATCGCGGGGAAGCGGCCACCCGTATCCAGCGGCACCAGCCGGTAGCGCAGCAGCGTGGGGGTGCTGAAGGCCGGCAGCCGCACCGAGTACCAATCCTGGTCGGAGATGTAGCCCAGGCGGCCGGTAAAGGAGACGGAGGAGCCGGTAGCGCCGGGCGTGGCGGCGCTCAGGTTGCGCGTGGTGGCACGCTGCGCCCGGTCGTTATCGGGCACCGTCGGGCGCTGCGGGTCCGGCCGGTCCTGCGGGTCCTCCTCCTCCAGCACGCGCACCTCCACCTCATAGGGCTGCGTGAGGTCGCCCTGCGCGGTGTCCCGGTCATTGGTGCCGCGGTAGCCCTTCACCACCAGCGTCCACCGCCCCGCGTGCTCCACCTTGACTTTGCGCGCGGTGGCCAGCTCGCCGCCGCGCACCTGGGGCAGCACCACGCCTTCGTCTTCCTTCTCCGCGAAGCCCGGGCGCCGCAGCTCGTAGGACAGGCGCCAGTTGGGCACGAAGTCCAGGTCGGGCGCGCTGACGTGCACGTAGGCAATCTTCCCCTCCGCCAGGTCGAAGGCGTAGTGGTCCACGTCGTTGTCCGTGGCCAGGTAGCCGGTGGAGGCGCCCATCAGCATCTCCCCGGACTGCGTCAGCACCAGCGGCGTGGCCGTCTCGTGCGTGTCGTTGGGCTCCTGCTCGTCCGGGTTCTGGTCGATGCGCACCGTCAACCGGTACTTGTTACGCGCGTCGAAGTTGGGCCGGGACGGCACGTCTGGCGCGTCCTGCACCAGCACCAGCAGCGTCTGGTTCTCCATCCCGTCGCGCAGCGGCAACACGATGTCCACCGGACGGGGCGCGCCCTGGGCGTGCTTGTCCTCCTTCCTCGCCAGCGAGCCCTCCTTCCCGTCCGGCAGCGGCCCCATGATGGTGACGGACAGATTCACCGCGGTGCTGGACGCCAGGTACGTCCCGTTGACGTTCAGCAGCGTTCGGGCGTTGGTGCCGGGCGGCAGGACGACGCGGTACCAGTCCTGGTCACCGGCGCGCGGCTCGCTGTCCAGCGCCAGGAAGCGCTCCAGCGGCTCGCCCGGCTTGAGCTCGCATTCGGGCCGCGTCAGCGCCTCCTCGCGCGAATTGCACAGGTCCTCCACCACGGGAGTCCCCGCGTCGGGAGTCTCGCCTCCTCCAGACGAACAGGCGGCGAGGACGAGCAACGCGAGCGGCAACAGACGAACAGAGGTGGGCATGGCGTCGGTTCTCAAGGCGTCGAGGGCACGTCGTCGGGGCGGCCGGGGCAGCCGTCGACGAGCTGCTCGGGTTCCACGCGGATGACGCCATCGGCGGGCGACTTGATGCCGCCCACCGGGTAGCGCACGTCATTCACGCGGAAGGTGCGGACAAGCGTCCGGGCGGTGGGGTCGTCTCCGGGCACCATGGCCACGGACATCGCGATGTCGTTGAAGCCCGCCCCGCGCTGCACCACGCCCGCGTCGTCCGCGGACGCCATCGTCGGGGCCAGCAGGACGTTCTCCACGCGGAAGCGGTAGCACTGGCGGCCCAGGTTGTCCGGCGGGCCGTCCGCCTCGAAGGCGTAGCGGTAGCCATTCACCGACAGGTCCGCGGTGTCCACCACCAGCGGCCGGGTGTGCATCCGCAGCTCCATGCGGTTCGTCAGCCCGTCGTTGTCCGGGTCCTCGTCCAGGTCGTTGCTGGCGCCCTGCGTGCCGCCCAGCCACTCCATGCCGTCCGGCACGCCGTCCCGGTCACTGTCCGCCAGCGTCGCGTTGGTGCCCACGAACTGCTCGTCGCAGTCCAGCAGGCCGTCGCAGTCCGAGTCCACGCCGCGCAGCGCCGGCGGACACCCGCGGTCCAGCCCGCCCCCGTCCGGCAGGGCTTCCTGCGTGGGGTTGAAGTCCACGCCGCGGTCGCGGAAGTACACCTCCACGCCGTCGCTGAAGCCGTCCCCGTCCGTGTCCACCTTGTGCGGGTCCGTGCCCAGCTCCAGCTCGCGCGCGTCCGTCAGGCCATCACCGTCCGAGTCCGCCTCGCCCACCGGGCTGCCCGGCGGCGCGGAGAAGTTGAAGGCCACCATCTCCTTCACGATGAAGGCGCGGCGCACCTGGCCGAAGGTGAAGTCCAGGAAGTTGATGGGCTCGTTGTTGCGGAAGTCGCGGAAGTTGCCGCCGCCCAGCGTCGCCATCTGCTCCAACCGGTCCGCGTTCTGGTTGATGATGAGCAGCGGACAGCCCCCGTCACCCGACAGGTCACACACCGAGGACACCGGCTGCGTGGGGTTGAAGACGTGCACGGTGTTGACGCGCACGTCCTCCACCAAATCCCGCAACTGGCGGATGCGCACCACCGCGTCACCCCGGAGCAGCTCGTCATCCTGGTCGTTGGTGGGCTTGCCGTCCGACAGGAAGATGACGGAGTAGCGCGCCTGCGCCAGCGCCTGCGCACCGCCTGGGTCCAGCCGGCTGCGCGCGATGTCCGTGTTGATGAGCGAGTAGATGTCCGACAGCGGCTTGACGAAGTCCGTCGAGTCCCGGTTCGGCGAGGTGTCGGGGTTGCGGAAGGTGAGCAGCTGCTCGGACAGGCGCCGCAGCGTGGCGTCATCCATGGAGGACACCTGGACGAAGCCGTCCTGGGGCGGGTTGCCCGGCTGCTGCGTGAGGAAGGCCGTGGTGCTGCCCGCGAAGAGCATCACCGCCAGGTGCACCTCGGGGTCCCTGGGCAGGTTCTGGATGAGCTCCACCAGCGCGGTGGCGCGCGCGCCGTCCGGGTCGCTCACCCGCATGGACTGAGAGGCGTCCATGGCGACCACCAGCTTGATGGGCCGCACCACCTCGTTGCTGCCCACGGTGCAGAAGCGGCCCTCCAACGTCACCGCCCGGTCCACCGGCACTTCCGTGTCACGGCGAGGGTCGTACAGATAGGAATCCGTACACGCCACCACCATCGCCACGGCCACCAGGACGCCCGCCAAAACTCGGACAACGCGGCTCACGGATTGGCGCTCCCCGAGGGTGGGATTCCGACGCAGTCGTTCTGGTTGTTCCACGGGTTGCTCAAGGTATCGGGCCGGCGGAAGTCAGCATCCTCGAAGGCCAGCTCCGGCCCCACCGGGACCCGCACGCTGGGCGGCGCATACTGCGCCCAGGCGCAGGCGGTGCGCCACACGCCGTAGTCCGTGCTCACGCCACTCTCCGGCGCCTCGGCGAACCACACCTTGAAGAGGTTGTAGCCCTGCTTCACGCCCGCGCGGTCCGGCGGCGTGACGAGCTGCAGGTTGGACACGGTGAAGTCGTAGCAGAGGCTGCCGTCGGGACGGACCTCCGCGATGCGCGTCTCGTACTGGTAGCCGAAGCGCTCGTGGAAGGCCTTGTCGCGGCGCGTGGGGTCACTGCCCGCACGCAGCTCCTGGGCGTCCGGGATGCCGTCACCGTCCGTGTCCAGGCCCGACACGCTGTTCTCCAGCGGGTTGAGTCCCCAGCGCGCCTCCAGGCCATCCGGCACGCCGTCTCCGTCGCTGTCCACGATGCCGGTGCGCGTGCGCAGGTAGTCCTCGGCGAACTGGGACAGGCCGTCACCGTCGGTGTCCCGGCAGACGCAGTTGGGCGTCAGCGGCGAGGCCGGGTTGCACCCGCGCGCGTCCAAGTCATTGGCGGCGCGGAAGCCCTGGTCCTCGCGGCGGTACTCGAAGCCGTCACCCAGGCAGTCGCCGTCGCTGTCCGCCACGAAGGTGTTGGTCTTCAGCGTGAAGCTGTTGTCGATGGAATCCGGCACCCCGTCCCCATCACTGTCCAGCACGCGGCCGGTGTCTCCCGGCGCGGAGCTGAGCGACTCCACCATCAACGTCTTCATCACGTTGCGCGAGGCGAACGACGAGTAGTCCAGCGCCCCCAGGCCCAGGTTGGAGATTTCGCCCGTGTCGTTGAACTCCTGGTACACGCCGTTGCCGATGTCCGCGAAGCGCCGCAGCAGCCACGCGGCGATCTTCTTCGCGGCCTCCGGGTAGCGCGCCGGCTCCACGCCTGGGTACACGCCGTAGATGTCCTGGCAGATGGGGCCACACGCCCGCACCGCTTCCTGGTTGAAGAGCAGCACCGTGTGCATGCGCAAATCGCCCACGTTGTACTGGTCCTTCAACTCCATCAGCCGCCGCACGTAGCTGAACAGCTGGTAGTTCTGGTTGCGGTCCGTCCCCACCTCGAACCCGTCAATCTGGTCCGTGGTGTTGGTGAGGTTGCAGAAGTCGCGCAGCGAGTCCGCCCACGTCAGGTCCGGGTTGTCCGGGTCGGCGTAGACGCTGAGGTTGTCGGTGGCCGAGCAGCGCGGATACGGCGTGCCGTCCGTGAGGAAGACGACGACGTAGCGCGTGCGCGGCAGCAGCTCCGGGTTGGACTGCGCCACCGCGTTGATGTCGCTGGAGATGAGGCTGTAGGCGTAGGACAGGGCGCCCTGGTAGTCGGTGCCCTTGCCCAACTGGCTCTGCAGGCCCTCGATGTAGCTGTCGATGTTGTTGTCCGGCCGGGCGAAGCGGTCCCCCGTCGTGGTGGGCGGCCAGACGTTGCGCACGTTCGTTTCAAAGGGAGCGACGGACACCTGCACGTTGCCGCCCTGCGCATTCACTTCCCGGAACTGCTGCACCAGCCGCTTGAGGGCGCGCACGCGCGCGGGCTCGGTGACGCCCTCCGGGATGATGTCCAGAATCTCCCGGCGCTGGCAGAAGCCGTTGTCGAGCTGCGCGCCCGGCGGGTCGGAGACGCACATACTGCCCGACTCGTCGATGACCACCACCACCTTCACCGGGAAGCCGGAGGGGCTGGGCGGGCGCGTGCACACCCGCCCCTCGAGCGTCAGCCGGTCATCGAGGTTGGAGAGCGCATCCACCCTCGATTCGAGCATGGCGTCCGAACAGGACCACAGGCCCGAAGCCAGGAGGCCCGCCGCGAGCAGCGAGGTACGAACGAAGCGGCGCATGCGGAAGGGACCTCCTGGAGGGGGACGGCGAGGTTACTGCTGGGGACGGCGGCGGCGCATCAGCACGCTGAGCAGCGCGGCGCCTAGGGCGGCGGCGCTGAAGCCGGCGGGCACCGAGCTGCAGTTGTTGCCCTCCTTTGAGTCATCCCCCACGAGCACCGTGAGGGTGGAGGTGGACACGCGCTGGTCCGGGAAGACGCGGTCGGAGAAGGCCAGGCGCGCGGTCAGTTGGAGCTGGTACTCGCCCTTCTTGTCCGGGACGAAGGTGGGCACGCTGCCGTCGACGTACATGTACTGCCAGTCGCGGCTGAGCGTCACGGCGCCCTGCGGACGCTCCACCACCGAGATGGAACCCGAGGGACGCTTCACCACCACCCACTCGTACTCCATGGCCGCGCCGTTGCGGTTGGCGAACAGCGGCGGACGGATGGTGACGCCGGCCTTGTCCGTGCGGAACAGGCCACCGGCGCTGACGGTGAACGGCGACTTCGGGTCCAGGCAGTCGTCGGGGCGCTCAGGGTTCGTCACCAGGCAGTAGCGCGTGTCGCACGCGTCGCCAATGCCGTCGCGGTCGTCGTCGCGCTGGTCGCGGTTTTCGACGGCGGGGCAGTTGTCCTGCGTGTTCAGCACGCTGTCGCCGTCGATGTCGGGGTCGCACGCGTCGCCCACGCCGTCACCGTCCGTGTCGCGCTGGTCGGGGTTGGGCACACCCGGGCAGTTGTCGCTGCTGTCGGAGATGTTGTCGTTGTCCGCATCCACGCGGCACAAGTGAGCCTCTTCGTCCTTGATGATCTGGTCGGGGTTGTAGACGCGGGGGCAGTTGTCGTCGCCGTCCAGTTCGCCGTCACCGTCGTCGTCCAGGTCGCAGACGTCGCCCAGGCCATCACTGTCCAGGTCCTCCTGGTCCTGGTTGGGCGCCAGCGGGGGGTTGGGCACCAACGGGCAGTTGTCCTGCGCGTTGGCGACGCCGTCGTTGTCCTGGTCCGGGTCGCAGTCGTCGCCGATGCCGTCGCCGTCCGCGTCGCGCTGCTGGAAGTTGGAGAGCGACGCGCAGTTGTCGCAGGCGTTGCCCACGTCGTCGCCGTCGTCGTCCGCCTGGTCGCGGTTGGAGACGAAGGGACAGTTGTCGCGGTCATCCGCGCGGCCGTCGCCGTCCGCGTCGTCCGTGTACGACAGCGTGTCGCCGTCGTCCGTGTAGTTGACCCACACGCTGCCGCCCGCGCCGCAGCCACAGCCACCGCCGACTTCCAGCGGCATGCCGCACCGGTCGCCCAGACACTCCGGGTTGTCGGGGTTGTTGTTGGACTGCGCCAGCGCCCCCGTGGGGCCGAGGACGAGGAAAGCCCCCAGCGTGAGGGCTGAAACGAAACGAGCGCGTGTCATGGTGACTCCTTTCAACGCCGGACGCCTAGCAAGGAACGATCCGTACCAGACACTTGGGAGAAGCCCTGGAATGTCAGTGAGTTGGGCACGAGCAGGGACGCGTCGAACAAAAGGTGTGGGGGGCACTCCCCAGTGAGGGCGAGGGGTGGACCCCACATCCAAGGAGGGCTTCAGGTCCCCGGGATGAAGGTGTCGGGCTCCAGGGGGATGATGCCCGCCGGCAGGCGGCCCCCCTCTTCGCTGTATTGGATTTCCTGGATGAGGAGCGAGCCGATGCCCGCGCCCCGTGGATCATTGTCCCGGCCAGCCTGGAGGTAGAGGTACACCTCGTTGGTGCCCGCCTTGATGACTTCGCCTGGGATGAAGGGGTGTGGCCGCTCGCGGGTGGGGACGACGGTGACGTTCTCCACGCGCACCTGGTAGCAGCTGCGGCCGTCCGCGGTGGGCGTGGTCTCCACCAGTTCGTAGCCGTAGCCGCGCTCGCGGTGGAAGTCGAGGTCGGCGCTGAGCGGGTCTCCGTGCGCCTCCACCTCCGACACGTTGGTGATGCCGTCGCGGTCCGTGTCGAGCAGGTCCTCGGGGATGAGCGGGTTCGTCATCACCAGCGCCTCCACCAGGTCCGGAAGCGCGTCCCCATCCGTGTCACCGATGCAGGCGTTGGTGCCCAGCACGCGCTCCTCGCAGGTGTTGAGCCGGTCGCCGTCCTCGTCCAGGGACACGTTGCAGCCGTTGATGACGTCCGGCTGGAGCGGGTCCAGGCCCATGCGGACCTCGACGCCGTCCATCAACCCGTCCTGGTCCGTGTCCTGGCGCCCGGGGTCGGTGCCCATCAACGCCTCATCCTCGTCGGGAAGGCCGTCCCCGTCGCTGTCGACGAGCACCTGCCCGGCGCGCACCACCACGTTGCGGTTGTAGGCGAAGAAGCGCTTGAGCTTGAGGGTGTTGGTCCGCGCGGCGTACTGGATGTTGGTGAGGGTGCCCGACAGGCCCGCCGCGTCCGTCTCCAGCGGCTCGGTGCCACCAGCGTTGGCGATGGCGGCCACGTGCTGGCGGGTGATGGGGTCTGGCGTCTCGCCGCGCACGTAGATGGGCTGCACCACCACTTCGCCCGCGCTGAACTGCGAGGCCAGCGCCTTGATTTCGCCGGTGACGGCGGTGAGCTCACACTGGCTGCACGCCGACGTGTTGCCCAGCGCGCTGCAACGCGAGTCGAGCCCCACGTTGAAGGCCGGGTTGGCGCAGCTGGTGTCCTGGCTTCGCACCACGACGACGATGACGTAGCGCGTGCGGGCGACCTCGCCGCGGCAGGACGTCTGCATGTCGCCCGACAGCAGCGTCTTGGCCAGCCTCAGGGCGGCGCGGACGCTCACGGGGCCGGACTCCTGGTAGGTAGCGTAGCGCGGCAGCGCAGCCTGGAAGTCGGACGCGTCCGAGAAGCTGCCCAGCAGGCCCGTCGCCACCGTGTGGTACGCGACGAGGCCGAACTGGACGAAGGGACCGGAGAAGCGGCTGGAGAGCGTGGACAACGCATCGGTGGCGTAACCCACCACCTCCCGCTCGACGCCTTCGCCGCCCTGGAGCGCGAAAATCACCTTCGTGGGAAAGGCCTCGCCGCCCGCGAGCGGCACGCAGACGGTGCCGGCGAAGCTGGCGCGGTCCTTCCCACCAGGGCCACGGCCATTGAGCGCGTAGAGGCCCGCGTCGGAACACGACAGCAAGAGCACGGGAATGAGCCAGACGGACCGCGTGAGGGCGCGCATCAGTCCGATTCTACACCTTAGGCCCCGGTGACAACGCAAGCGCTGGTGACACGAAGCCTGCAAGCGCCGCGCAAGTGACACAGCACGGACCGACAATTCGGTCCCCCGTGGAACGGGCGCTGAGACACCCGGAGGCGCCGTGACTCCCGGTGTCCTCCGGGCATGGACAGCCAGGTGACGGCCTACAGCGTGAGCAGGAACGCCAGCAGGTCATCGCGCTCCTCGGACGTCAGCGCGCTGGCGTGGCCGTGCTGGGGCCCAGACGTCTCCAGCAGCGCGCGCAGCGCGAAGCGCGTCTCCACCACGAGCCGGTTGTCCTTCACCCCATAGCCCGAGGTGGCGCTCGTCAGCAGGGGCCACACATCCCACGCCCCCACCAGGGACGGCGTCGCCGCGCCGGGCACCAGGTCCTGTTGCTCCAGCCTCAGCGGCAGCGCCACCGGCGTGCCCACCTCGAGGTACCGGCCCCGCGTGGCCGGTCCTGGTCCAACGTATAGAGGGGCGCCGGGTGACACGTCATACAGGCGCCCTTGCCCTCGAACAGCGCGCGTCCTCGCGCAGGGCGCCCCACCCTCCCGTCCGGCAACACCACCGACTCCAACGGTGCGCCGTCTTCGCCGCGATGGGGATTGGGCGGCGTGACGAGGAGCGCGTTGAAGAGGGCCAGCGCCTCCACCTCCGACGGCGACGGGTCCGGGTTGCGGAAGCGGTTGCGCGCGCCCACGAAGCGCACCGTGTCCACGAGACTGACGTGGCTGGCGGGCGTGAAGTACGGCGGCGTGTCGCGGCTGCCTCGCAGCGTCGTGGAGCGGTAGATGCGGTTGGGCTGCGTCTTCTCGTAGAAGATGCCTCCCGTGTGGCCCTCGATGTGACAGCCGTCACAGGTGATGCCCGTGCGTCCCAGGTCCGCGTAGTAGAGGACCTGCCCCAACCGGCGTTTGGCCTGCGCGCGAGACGCCTCCACCGGAAGCTGACGCACCACTCGCGCCTTGCCCGCCTTCGCCTCGCGCACGTCCACCACCGCCACCGTCCGGGTGAACCGGTTGAGCACGTACAGCGTGCGCGCGTCGGGTGACAGCGCCAGCGCGCTGGGGCCCGAATGGAGCTCCTCGCCCGCCCTGCCCCGGACATCGAAGTCCTCTGGCGGCCGGATGCGCGGCGTACCGTCGGGCGGTGCCACCGCCACCTCCTGGAGCACCGCGCGCCGGGCGGGCGCGTCCCCCGACACCAGCGCTCGCGCATCCAACACCCGCACGAGCCCCAATCCCACGTCCGCCGCGTAGAGGAGTCCCGCGCCGTCGTCCAGCGCCAGCCCCTCCGTGCCGCCCGCGCCGAAGCCCCGGTGCCGCACGTAGCCGCCCCGCGAGGGCTCCACCACCGACACACCGCTGTTCGCGCTCACCTCCATGCGCTGGGGATTGGGCCCCACGTTCGGCCCCAGGCTCGACATGAAGACGTGCCCCAGCCGCTCGCTCGCCACCAGGAAGCGCGGCGCCTTGCCGCCCATCACCTGCTCGCGGAAGCGCTCGGTGTTGCCTCCGACGATGGACACACCCGGCCCCGGCGCCACCGTGGAGACGAGCGCCCCGTCCTCCTGCCGCAGCAATTCCAGCTGCCCTGTCTGGAGACTGCCCACCGCCAGCAGGTCCTTCCACCGCGCCAGCGCCCGAGGGTTGGGGTCCACCGGCGCCGACCAGCGTACGCGCCCGTCCGCCAGCGACAGCGCCTGCACCG
Organism: Myxococcus sp. MxC21-1; assembly: GCF_032612255.1. Taxonomy (NCBI): domain Bacteria; kingdom Pseudomonadati; phylum Myxococcota; class Myxococcia; order Myxococcales; family Myxococcaceae; genus Myxococcus; species Myxococcus sp. MxC21-1. The sequence continues at coordinate 1,523,099 of NZ_CP123278.1, read as the reverse complement.
GTCCCGCACACGCTCGGCCACGAAGGCCACGCCGGCTCGGCCATCCACGGTCAGCCCTTCCGCCCCCAGCGGCGCGGGCAGCACCCGAGGCGCGGCGTCCAGCGCGTCCAGCGCATACAGCCACAGCTCCGGCTGATACCGGTGCGCCACGCCCAGCCAGGGCCTGCCGTCCGAATCCGTCCAGGCCGCCAGCGCGGAGGGACCGTCTCCCGTGGCCAGCCGCGACACGCGCCCGGTGTCGACCTCCAGCGCGAACAGCGTGTCGGTGGGGGGCGAAGTGATGAAGAGCGTGCGCCCATCTGGCGCGGGCACCATTGCCGTCAGGTCGGTGAAGGCCGCGTCGTTCACCACCGTGAGCCGCGCCGCGCCCTCCGACTCGGCGCCGTCCGCCCCGACGAGCCGCGCCTCCACCACCGCTTGCGGCGCATCCTCTGGCAGCCGGAGCCCCGCGGGCAGCCGTGCATAGGCGTGCGTGGCGTCCACCACCGTCAACGGCAGGCGCAGCGACAGCGGAGGACCCAGCGACAGCGACAGCCCCGGCACCAGCCGTTCCCCCTGGATGGAGAGCGGCTGGGATGTCTCATTGCTCGTGAGCCGAGGCCCCACGGACGACAACACAGGGCGCGCTGCGGCGGATACCGGAGCGGGTGCGGCTGTTTCACGGAGCCGATGCACCACCACGCCCGTGGCGACCATCGACACGCTCAGCACCGCCAGCACCGCACGCCTGCGATTCCTGCTCATCCGCGCCCGTAGCATCCGCGCGAGAGCATCCCCCATCCCCCGGCGAACTCGAAACGCAGCACCGCACGCCATCTTTCCAGCGTCCCGGCAACATCCCCACGTCACCGTGGTGGACGCGCCCCACATGGGGTGGAGTGCCCTCTACACCTGGGTGCGCACGGCGTCACATGCGCGCGCCGGAGTGTGCGTTGACAGCTCGGTACACGCATCGCTTAACCTGTTGATGATGCGACGCTTCCTCCTCTGCATGGCTGTCGCCCAGCTTCTCGGCGTCGGCACGCTGGTGGCTCCGGCCGAAGCCTGGGCCCAGAGCCGCGGCCGTACCTCGCGCCAGGCGAAGTCCAAGGCCGCCAAGAAGGCGGCCTCCAAGACGCCGCCGAAGATCGAGACCAAGGGCTCGTCCGTAGTGGACCCCGTGACGGGCGACGCGGCCACGGCCTCCTCCAACGCGCTGCCGCAGCGAGGCCCGGCGCGCATCGACTTCGATGACCGGCTCATCCAGGGACAGACGAACAAGTCCGGAGCCGTGTACCTCTATGACCGCAAGGAATTGAAGACGCGGTCGATGATCCGCGAGCGCGAGAGCTTCCGCTCCGAAACGCTCTCCACGGTGTACGACCCCTAGGGCAGCACCGCCCCCCAGCCCTTGAATGGAGCGTCACCGTTGAGCGGCCAGCCCAGCGTCCTGCAAGTCGTCATCCTCCGCGACGGTCTCCTCGTGGGCACCGAGGTGTTCGTCCCGGGCACCTATGCGCTCGGCTCGGATCCATCCTCCGACCTGCGCCTGGATGACCCGTCCGTGGAGCCGCGACACGCGCTGCTCTACTTCCAGAACGGCCGCGCGGCGGTGCAGGACGCGAGCTCCAGCACGGGGCTCTTCGTCAATGGCCACCGCGTCTCCGCCTGTGAAATCCGGCCGGTGGATGAGGTCCTCTGTGGCCCCTTCATCCTGAAGACGCGCGTGCTGTCTCAGAAGCCGCAGGAGGCCAAGCCGCAGCCGCCGCCCGAGGTCGCCGCGCTGCTCGGCGCGGCCCAGGCGCCCACGCCGTTCGCGGCGCCACCGCAGGTCGCCGCGCCCGCGGCCCCGCCTCCCTCCGCCGCGCCCGCGCGGCAGCTCCGCCCGGCCACGGCGGTCCCGCCCGTGTCCACCGCCACCATGCCCGCCGCGCGCGTGCCGCAGCAGGTGGCCGCGGTTCCTCCCGTTCACGTGGCGACGCAACTGGCCTACCCCACGCCCGCGCAGCCCGTGCCCGCGGTGGCCGTGGTTCCGCCCGTGACGCAGCAGGCCGCCGTCCACGCCGCTGGCGGCCACGCGCATGGACTCCCGCAGGCGCAGCCCGCCGTCATCCCCGTTCCTGGAGCGAAGCAGGCTCCCGCGGGCGTCCCGGCGAGCACCGTCCCCTCGGCCCGCCGCCGGGCCGCGCCGGAGCCGGCCCCCGCGACCAACACGGGCCTGCAGTTCGCGGACGAGCTGATGGCGGACCTCGCCCTCGATCCGCTCCCGGAGCCCACGGGGCCGCTGCTGCAGGAGCAGCGCACGCTGGCGCGGCCCACGCATGCGCCGCGCATCGCGCCCGGCAAGGGCGCAGCACAGCTCTACCTGGAGCTGTACTGGGGCGCCATCCGCCGCGACGCGCGCCGCTTCGCGCCGGACAAGAAGAAGCCGGTGCAGGCCTCGCTGGACCTCGAGGGGGCCATGCCCCTGTGGGGTTTCACGCTGCCGGAGGGCGCGCCCTTCACGCTGGCCGAGCCGCTCAACAACGCCTTCCGCCTCTTCGTGCCGCCGGGCACCGACGTGGAGAAGAGCGGCGGTGATGGCCGCTTCACCCCCGTCACCGGCGCGGCCCTGGAGTCCGACGGCAGCCGCCGCTTCCTCACGCTGCGCGAGGGCACCGCCGCGCGCCTGACGCAGGGACAGATGTCCCTGGTGGCCTACGCCGCGCCCAAGCCCGCGCGCGTCTTCGTCAACCCGCTCAAGGGCCTGCCCTGGCTGACGCTGACGTGCCTGGGCCTCTTCGCCTCCGCCATGGCCGCGTTCCTGGTCATGAAGCCAGACCAGCCGGAGGTGGCGGACTTCCAGCACAAGAGCCTTCCGCCCGTGGCGCTGCGCCTCATCGCGCCCGAGCCGAAGAAGAAGGAAGAGGTGAAGAAGAAGCTGGAGGCCCTCCAGGAGAAGGTGAAGAAGCCCACCAAGGAGAAGGTGGCGGAGAAGGCCCCGCCCAAGCCGGCGGAGAAGACGCCACCGCCGCCGAAGCAGCCCGAGAAAGCGGTGGCCGCCGCCACGCCGCCGCAGAACAAGGCGCTCAAGGCGCTGGCCAAGCTGTCCGCCGCGGGCCCCGCCACCAACGATTTGCTCGCCGCCGTGGACAAGCTCGGCAGTGGCCCCGGCAGCAAGAACGCGAAGAACTCCAACTACAAGCTGTCCGGCCTCATCGGGAAGGCCCCCATCGCCAACGCGGGCCTGGGCACCTTCGGGCTCGGCGGCGGCGGCAAGGGCGGCGGCGCCACGCTGGGCGCGGAGCTGCTGCGCGGCAAGGGCGGCGGCGGCATCGGCGCGCTGGGCGCGGGCGGCGTGGGCAAGGGCAAGGTGGGCGGCACCGTCACCCGCGCCACGGCCCGCAGCATCGCCTCCACGCAGGGCACGGTGGACCGCGAGGCGGTGGCGCGCGTCATCAACAGCAACCTGCACGAGGTGCACGGCTGCTACGAGCGCGCGCTGCTCAAGGACCCGGGCCTTGCGGGCAAGGTGGTGCTGGAGTGGACCATCGGCGCGAACGGCCGCGTGGTGGCCGCCAAGACGAAGTCCTCCACGCTGCGCAATGCCTCCGTCGAGTCCTGCATCCTCTCCAAGCTGAAGTCGTGGACGTTCCCTTCCCCCAAGGGTGGCGTCGTCATCATCACCTATCCGTTCCTCTTCAACTCGGTCGGCTACTGACGTGGCCTCAGTCCGCGCGTCCGTTCCCGTCCTCCCCCAGGAAGCCCCCACCGTGCGATACGCCCTGCTCATCCTCTTGCTGCTGACGCCCGGACTCGTCCGCGCGCAGGCCGAGGCGCTGGAGAATCCCGGCGCAGTGTCCGCCATCCAGGAGCGGCGATTCCGGATGCACCACGAGCTGCTGCTCGGCGTCGGCGTGCTGCCGGCCAACGCCTATTACAAGGGCCTGGTGGGCACCGTCGGATACACGTACCACTTCACTGACACCTTCGCGTGGCAGGTCGGGCGCGGCACGTACAGCTACAACCTCCAGACGAGCCTGCGCCGCCAGCTCGAGCGCGACTTCAACACGTCCCCCAACGCCGCGGCCTTCCAGGACCAGGTGCAGTGGATGGTGGGCTCGGACCTCATCTGGAGCCCGCTCTACGGGAAGATGGCCTTCCTCAATGAGTCGGTGCTGCACATCGAGGCCTTCCTGCTGGGCGGCGGCACGGTGGTGAAGCTCGACCGCGACGGCGGCTTCCGGCCCGCCGTCAACGTGGGGCTCGGCCTGCGCCTCTTCACGGGCAAGACGCTGTCGCTGCGCCTGGACGTGACGAACAACACCGTCTTCACGGGCGCCACGCGCGTCATCCAGGTGCCCCTCATCCAGCTCGGAACCGCGTTCAACTTCGGCGCCACGGAATGACCTCCCGCTCGCTCATCGCCGCGCTCACCAGCGCCGCGCTCCTCGTGTCTCCAGCGCCCGCCGACGCGCAGTCTCCGGCCGCCGCGCAGCCCACGTCCACCGCCCCCGCGGCCGCGCCCACCCAGGGCACACCTCCGGCGGGAGCCAAGGCCCCCGGTGACGCCAAGGCCGACGCGCCCGACGCCGGCAAGTCCACCGCGAACGCCCCAACGGCGGGCGCGGAAGCCCCGCCGCCCGCGCCACAGAAGGTGGACCCGGGCGTCTTCGACAAGGCGCTCAAGGACTACTTCGACGGCAAGCCGCGCGACGCCGCCGGGCCGCTCCACGCCTGGCTTCAGGCCACACCCAAGACGGACGAGAACTACGCCTGGGGCCAGTACTTCCTCGCGCGCAGCCTCATCGACCTGGGGCTGACGCACGCGGGCGCCTCGTATCTGGCCCGCATCGCCCGCGAGCGCTCCAACCCCAACGTGTTGCCGCGCGCCCTGGACACACTCAAGGCGCTGACGGACCGGCCGCACGACGAGGTGATGATTGACGAGCAGGTGTTCGGCGCGCTGGACCTGGGCTTCCTCCCGGAAGACACGGGCGCGTATGCGCACTATCAGCAGGGTCTGGTGGACCTGCGCGTAGGCAACGAGCGCTGGGCCAACACCCACTTCGCCAAGCTGGCGGAGACGAGCCCCGAGGCCAGCCGCGCGAAGTTCGCGCTGCTCGTCACCCGGCTGAAGCAGGTGAAGGAGCCGTCGGACGAAATCATCTCCGACTTCCTGGCGCTGTCCGAGGACGAGAAGCTCACCCGCGAGGCGCGCAACGAGGCGGCGCTGGCGGTGGCGCGCCTGCGCTACGAGCGCAAGGACTTCCAGGGCGCGCTGGAGGCGTATGACCGCGTGAAGCTGCCCGAGCTGGACCCGGGCCGCGCCAGCCTCTACCTGGAGGAAGCGTGGACCCGCTACAAGCTGGGCGAGCTGCGCGCGTCGCTGGGCATCCTCACCACGCTGGACGCGCCGTCCTTCCGCGACGAGTTCCTGCCGGACAAGTACCTGCTGCGCGCGCTCATCTACCGCGACTTGTGCCACTACCTGCCGGCCAAGCGCGCCGCCAAGGAGCTGACGCGGCGCTTCGCGGACTCGCTGGAGGCGGTGCGCAACCGCGAGGACCTCACCCAGGACGTGCGCCTGCGCCGCGCCGCCAACGCCCGTGGAAGCACCCAGCGCGCCGCGCGCTTCCTGGAGACGTTGGAGTTGGAGGGCGAGCGGCTGGGCCGCTACGCCGGCAGCTTCGGCGACCGGCTCTTCTCGCACCTGACGAAGCTCTATGACTTGTCCCGCGCCGAGGCGGTCCGCGTCCATGACGCGCGGCTGGCCGAGGCCGTCCGCCAGGAAGCGGACACGCTGCTGCGCGCCGCCGAGCAGGTGCGCCTGATGGAGTACGAAGTGGGCCTGAAGCTGTACGAGCGCGTGAAGAAGGGCGCTCGGATTGTCGCGCCGGAGGACGAGCAGATTCTGTCGCCCACGCAAACGGCCTACCGTTTCGACGGCGAGTACTGGAACGACGAGCTGCGCTCCTACCGGGTCCGCATCGACAGCCGCTGCATCGAGGAGACGCCATGACCGGCCACCTAACGGGCCTGCTTGCCGCCGCGATGCTCGCGGCCGCCCCGGGTGGCGCTGGACGTCCCGGCCCGGGCATCAACCCGATTGTCTCCAAGGCCAAGGAGCGCGACGAGCTCATCGCCAAGCTCAAGCGCGACATCTTCAAGGTGGACCGCGCCATCGGCGAGACGGAGCGCCTCATCTCCAAGAGCCGCAACGCGCCCTACCTGCCGGACCTCCAGTTCCGGCTGGCCGAGCTCTACGTGGAGAAGAGCCGCTACGTGTACTACCTCCAGGCCGAGTCGCGGCCGGAGGGGGCCAGCGGCGCCATCGTGTCCCCTGAGACGCGGCTGCTGAAGCAGAAGGCCGTACAGATGTACTACCGGCTGCTGCGCGAGTATCCGGACTTCAAGGACGGCGACCAGGTGACGTTCTACCTGGCGCACGAGCAGCGAGAACTGGGCCAGTTCGACGAGATGCTCAAGACGCTCGGCGACCTGACGCGCAAGTTCCCTGGCAGCCCGCTGCGCCTGGAGGCGGAGCAGATTCTGGGCGACCACTTCTTCGACAAGGCCGACCTGGGTGAAGCGGAGAAGCACTACCAGGCCATCCTGGAGGCCCCGCCTTCGCCCGTGCACGACCTGGCCCGCTACAAGATGGGCTGGATTCGCGTGAATCAGGCCAAGCACGCGGAGGCCGTCACCTTCTTCGAGGCCGCGGCCGCCAGCGCGCCGCTGCCCGGCGTGGACGTGAAGAAGGCGCTCAACGTCAAGCGCGAGGCCCTGCTGGACCTCGTGTACAGCTACACCGAGGCCAAGCCCCCCAAGGGCGCGCTCAACTACTTCGAGAAGCTCAGCGACAGCCGCGCCACGTACGCGCTCGCGCTGGACAAGCTGGGCAACCGCTACTTCATCAAGCAGCAGTACGAGTGGGCCATCCCCGCGCTGCGCAAGCTGATGGAGATTCAGCACGACCCGGAGCTGGACCTGGAGCGCGGCCAGAAGCTCTACGACGCCATCAAGGCCTCCAAGGGCAAGGTGCTGCCGGACCCCGAGGACCTGCGAATCCTCGTGCGCGCCGCGGTGCAGAGCAAGACGGACCCCGAGCTGGCGGAGGCCGAGCGCAAGAAGCACCTCGTGGAGCTGGAGGAGATGGCGCGCGACCTCTCCACCCTGCTCCACGTGGAGGCGCAGAAGAAGAACGACAAGGCGCTCTACGTGAGCGCGGCGGAGGCCTATCAGGCGTACCTGGGCCTCTTCCGGCCCGAGCAGCACGTGCGCACGATGATGAAGAACCGCGCGGACGCGCTGTTCTCCGCCAACGCGTACCCCGAGGCCGCGCGCCAGTTCGAGGAGCTGGCCCGCTACCAGGCGAAGGCCAAGGACGCGAAGGGTGAGGAGGAGGCGCTCAACGCCGCGCTGCTGGCGCACTTCTCCACGCTCAAGCCGGAGGAGGCGCAGACGCGCAACGCCTTCGAGGTGGCGGACGCGCGCCAGGCCATGAAGCTGCTGGGCGCCGACTTCGTGTCGCGCTACCCCCGCAGTGAGAATTCCCTGGTGGTGAAGTTCAACATCGCCCGCGCCTACTACGAGGACGGCGAGTACCCGAAGGCCGCGGAGCTGTTCACCGCCTTCGCGCTGAGCCACCCGCTGCACAAGGAAGCCCCCATCGCGGGCAACCTGGCGCTGGACAGCCTGCGGCAGCTCAACGACTTCAAGGGCCTGGATGAGACAGGCAAGAAGCTGCTGGGCGCGCCGCTGCCGGCCAGCTTCCGCGCGGACGTGCAGAAGATTCTCACGCAGAGCCGCGCCGAGGCGCTGGATGAGCTGGCCCTGCAGAGCGCCCAGGAGACGGGCGACGTCATCCAGGGCCTGGTGAAGGTCGCCGACGAGAACAAGAACTCCGACATCGGCGAGAAGGCCCTCTACGGCGCGTTCACCGCGGCGCGCGAGAAGCGTGACATGCAGGCCCAGCGCGAGCTGGGCACGAAGCTGGTGCAGGACTACCCGAAGAGCCAGTACCTGTCGGACGTGCTGCTGACGCTGGGCCGGCACGCGGCGGAGGCCGCGGCGTTCGGCGAGGCGGCGGGCTGGTTCGAACAGGTGGGCCAGAAGCTGGGTGGCGACTTCGCCGCCGTGGACGGCTGGCTGGCCGGCGCGCGGCTGCGCATGGCGCTGGGCGAGCACAAGGAGGCGGCGCGTGACCTGGAGGCCGCCGCCGACATCGCTGGCGCGCGCAAGGCGGACATCCTGGTGATGCTGGCGGAGACCCGGCTGAAGCAGAAGGACTACGCCCGCGCGAAGACGGCGGCCGAGGCCGCGCTGAAGCTGGACCGCCACAGCGCCGCCGCGGCGGCGGTACTCGCCGAGGTGCAGGCCACCACGGCGCCCACCGCGCCCGCCGACGCGCTCATCGCCACCCTCACCACCGCGGTGCAGGGCCCCAACGGCGGCACCGAGGAGGCGGCGAAGGGCCTGTGGTACCTGGGCGAAATCCTCTACCGCGGCTACAAGGACTTGCCGGCGGACCAGGTGGAGGAGAAGGTCGCCGCGCTCCAGAGCATGGAGGGCATCTACACGCAGGCCGCGTCGCTGGGCTACGCCGAGTGGGCGGTGGCCTCGCTGTGGAAGCTGGCGCTCGCATACGGCCACATCGCGGACGTGGTGGAGGGCACGGCCGTTCCCGCGGGCCTCTCCGCCGCGGAGGCGCAGCAGTTCCGGGCCGCGGTGAAGGAGCAGGTGACGCCGCTGAAGGCGCGCTCCGACGAAGCGTTCAAGGCCTGCTTGTCCCGCGCCGAATCCCTGGAGGTCTTCAGCGCCGCGGTGGTGGGCTGCCGCGCTCGCACGGAGACGGCGGCGCTGCCGGTGCCTCAGCCGGGCACACCCACGCAGCCGGCGTCGCTGGAGGAGCTGCGCAAGAAGGCCGAGCGCACGCTCAACGCGGAGGCGCTGGAGGCACTGGGTCTGGCCTACCTGGACGCGCGCCAGTACGGCATGGCGCAGCTCACCCTGGGCCGCGTCACGGAGCTGCAGGACACGCGGGCCTCGGCGCACTCCGCGCTGGGTCTGGCGCTGCTCCACATGGGTGACGCCATGGGCGCGCGCGAGGCCTACGGCCGCGCCATGGACTCCGACCCCACCTTCGGCAAGGCGCGCCTCAACCTGGCCGCGCTGCGCTGCCGCTTCGGTGACGTCGACGGCGCACGCCGCGAGCTGGCCGTGCTCAAGGACGTGGCCTCGCTGGGCGGCAACGACGTGGATGGCGGGTGGAAGGCATGCAAGTGAGGCCCTCGCGTGCATCGTGGCTCGGCGTCCTGCTCACCGCCATCCTCTGCGCTTGTGGCGACGAGGGCGGGCGGCTGGAGGGCAGCGTGACGTCGCTGCTCGACCTACGCTACGACCGCGCGGAGGCGCAGCTGGCCGAAGGTGAGCTGGCGGTGAGCTTCGTCACCCAGCAGGGCACGGGCACCAACACGGTGCTGAAGGTCAGCGCCCGGGTGCAGGACATGCTCCCGGAGGGCTACACCGGCTCGCTGGACGTCAACCTGGCGGAAGTCCTGGCCAACGGCGCCCAGCGCGGCGCCATTGGCCGCAACGTGCTGGATGAGCCGGCGCGGACCTTCCCGGAGCTGCGGGTGGGTGGGCTGAAGGTGAAGGCCCTCCCCAGTCAGCAGGGCCAGCGCATCTCCGGCGAGTTCCACGTCACGTTCGTCAACGGCACCCACACCTATTCCGGGCGCACCATCTTCGGAAGCTTCGAGGCGACGGTTCCATGAAGCGCTTTGTCCTGCTCACCCTCCCCCTGCTCTCCGCGTGCGGCGCCAGCTACAACCTGCGCGTGCCCGACTCGATGGAGAAGAAGCTCCCGTACGAGGCGCGCATCGAGCTGCTGGAGGCGGAGAACAACCTCGCGCTCGCCATCGACAGGGTGGACGAGGCCGACAACGAGATTGGCCGCGCCCGCGACAACATCCGCCGCGCCCGCTCCCGCCAGGAAGCCGCGGAGGATGAGGTGGACCGCGCGTCGGACGAGGTGTCTCGCGAGGTGGCGAAGCTGGCCATCGCCGAGGCCGAGGCCCGCGTCGAGTACCTGCGCGCCCGGCAGCGGCTCAGCGTGGGCCTGCGGGACGTGGAGCGGCTGGCGCTGCGCTGCGCCTTCGCCGAGTTCGAGCTGGCCCGGCTGCAGGCCGCCCGGAAGGCGAAGGTCGAGGGCAGCGAACGGCTGGACCCGAAGGAGTTCGAGGAGCAGGTCTCCGAGTGCAAGGCGGAGGTGAAGGAGGAACGCGCCGAGCTCGCTGGAGACGAGAAGGAAGAGAAGACGGCGCGGGAGGCGTGGGAGGCGAAGAAGGCGGCGCTCGCGAAGAAGACCTTCGACGCGCGCGCGAGTCCCTACGTGGAGAACCTATAATGAAGACTGCCAGCTTCCTGGTGCTCCAGCTCCTCACCGCGCAGGCCGCCGAGCCCGACTCGGCCACGCTCGAGCGCACCGCCGCCGTGGAGAGCGCGCGGTTGGCCGAGTCCCCCGACGACGCGGATGCCCTGTACCGCCTGGGCACCGCCTTCCTCGCGCTCAACACGCCGAAGAAGGCCGTGGCACCCCTGAAGAAGCTGGTGGCCCAGGAGCCGGACCTCATTCCGCCGAAGCTGGCCCTGGCCCGCGCGCTGCGGCTGTCCGGTGAGCCGGAGCAGGCGCGCACGGTGCTGGACACGGCCATCGCCGCCTTCCCCGAGGAGTCCACGCTCCGGGCCGAGCGCGGCCTGCTGGCGCGCGTGCTGGACGAGCGCGACGTGGCCATCAGCCAGTACGCGGTGGCGGTGGAGCTGGCCCCCAGGACGCGGAGCTGCGCTTCAACCTGGGCGAGGCCCTGCAGCGCGCCAGCCGCACGGACGACGCCATCGAGGCCTACCGTGAGGCGCTGAAGCTGGACGCGAAGCTCAACGTGGCCCGCGTGAATCTGGGCAAGGCCCTGGCGGAGAAGGGCCTCAACGGCGAGGCCAAGGAAACGCTGCGCGAGGCCACCCGGCAGAAGCTGGGTGACACCGAGGCGCACTACAACCTCGGCGTGCTCCTCATGCGGGAGAACGACCTGGACGGCGCCATCGCCGAGTACCAGCGCACGCTCGCCGCCGCCCCCAAGCACGCCAGCGCGCACAACAACATGGGCGTGGCGTTCAACGAGAAGGGCGACCCGCGCAAGGCCACCGACGCCTTCCTCAAGGCCATCGCCGCGGACCCGAAGTTCGCCGAGGCGCACTTCAACCTGGGGTTGGCGTACTACCAGCTCGGTGACTTCGCCCGGGCCACGAAGGCCTTCGAAAAGGCCGTGGTGTTGGAGCCGCAGCGGTCCAGCGGGCCGTACACGCAGCTGGGCCACCTGTACCTGACGCAGGGCAAGAAGAAGCAGGCCGTGGAGGCCTTCAAGACGGCCATCGAGAAGAGCGCCGAGGACGGGAAGAAGACGACGGAGGCGTACCAGGGCCTTGCTCGCGCGTGGCTCAGCCTGGGCAAGGCGGACGAAGCGGTGGCCACCCTGAAGACGGCCGTGGGCGCCTTCCCGAAGGACGCGAGCGCGCGCGCCGCCTATGGCGAGGCCCTGCGCGCCAAGGGTGACTTGGATGGCGCCATCGCCGAGTACGAAGAGGGCGTGAAGCTCGCCCCCACGCCGGAGAACCGGCTGGCGCTCGCGGATGTGTACGCGCAGAAGCGGGTGGGCGCGAAAGCACAGCCGCTCTACAAGGCCCTCCTGGACGAGGACCCCACCAATCGCGCCGCGAAGCTGGCGCTCGCGGACCTGCTGCTGGCCATGGGCGACTATGTGGCGGCGGAGGGGCTGCTCAAGCCCAAGGACGGCGAAGAGGCCGATACCGCGGCGCTGGCGAGGCTGGGCATCGTCCACTCGCGACGCGGGCGGCCGGAACTGGCCGTGTCGGAGCTCGAGGCGGTGGTGGCGAAGGATCCGGCGCAGTTGGAGGCTCGCGCGGAGCTGGGCTTCATCTACCTGCGTGGCGGCGACGGCGCGAAGGCGAGGAAGGTGCTGACGTCCGTGCTGTCGGTGGACCCGCGCCACTCGCTGGGCCTGCTGTACATGGGCCACACGCTGTACCAGCAGGGCAACACGAAGGGCGCGGAGAAGTCCTTCCGCAACGCCGTGCAGGCGGACCCAAACTTCGCCGAGCCGCACAACGCACTCGGGCAACTGCTGGAAGCGACGAAGCGCATCGACGAGGCAAAGGACGCCTACAAGATGGCCGTGCAGTTGCAGCCGGACCACCCGGATGCGAGAGACGCGCTGAAGCGGCTGACGGCGTCCGCGCCCAAGCCGTAGGCCGCTCGCGGAACGTCTCGCCGCAATGCATGCGGCGAGATGGGCAGAGGGTGTGCACTCCCACGCCATAGGCCGCTCGCGGGACGTCTCGCCGCAATGCATGCGGCGAGATGGGCGGAAGGATGTGCACGCCCACGCCGTAGGCCCTCGCGGGGCGTCTCACGGCAAGGCCTGCGCGCGAGATGAACTGACCGCGCGCGAGCCCACATCAGCGTGGACAGATGAGCGCATGGGCATCGCGTCCGCGCAGTCCTGCGTTGAGCCCACCTATGCCGGCACGCCGAGCAACAACGCGCCCACGGCGACGAGCGCGGCGCCCGACAATTGCCGTCGGCCCAGGCGCTCACCCTGGAGCGCCGCGAGCACCAGCGCGAAGGCGATGGAGGTATTTCGAAGCGTCAGCACCACGCCTGCGCCTCCCCCGCCAGCGCCGTCAACAGCAGGCCGAACGACAACGCGGAGATGAGCCCCGCCGTCAGAACGAGGCCCGGTGCGAGCAAAGCCTCCCGGCGGAAGGCAGCCCACCCCTGCTGGCGGCCCCGCTCCAGGATGAGCACGGGCAGCGCGACGAGCAGGCCGGTGGCGAACAACGCAGGAGGCTGCGCGCCCGTCCCCAGCGCCATCTTGTAGCTCAAGTGGTAGCCCGCGATGCCCACCGCCGACAGGGCCGCCCACGCCACGCCCGTCCCCGTGGACCCCGAGGAACGGGACAGGTTCATCACCGCCAGCCCAACGCAGAGCAGCGCCACGCCCGAAACCGTCCACGGGGACACCGCCTCCCCCAGCCACAGCACGGACACGGGCCAGACGAGCAGCATCGCGCCGCCACGAGACACCGTGTACGCGAGCCCGAGTGGCGCCTGACGCAGCGACCGCGCGAGCCCCGCGAGGTAAACGCTCTCACACACGCCCGCCCACAGCGCCCAAACGAGCCCCTCCGTGCTGGAGAACGCGGGGCCACGCATCCCCAGCGCCCAGATGCCACTGGCCAGGATGACCACGGAGATGACGCTCACCACGCCCACTTCCGGATTGGGATGACGCTTGAGCAGCGCGTTCCAAGCCGCGTGCAGGAACGCGGACGACAACACCAGCACCAGCGCAGCGGTCTCCAATGCGGCTCCTCGACGACGACCCTCGCCCGTGACTACTCCAATCCCCGCGCGGGCGCAGCGCCCCCTTGGAGGCAGTTCGCGAGCTCGCTGTTCGGAAATGTCGGGGGTTTTGACCGACCGGCTCAAAAGTCCCGACATTTCCGAACAGCGACCTGCCAGCCTCGAACCCGCCCCCCTTGCGGTCAGGGCACCTCGTCCGTAGTGCCAGTAGGCGTGCCGTCCCCCGTCATGAGCACGGCGGGCAATTCAGGTCCCGTGGGCACAGGCTGGGGCTCCATCGGATTCACACTGCGGCCCGTCCTGCTCCGGCCCGCACGCCAGCACGAGGATGCCCAGGCACAACACCACCGCTTCGAAACGCAATGCGTGGCACCTCCGCGCCCGCCGAACGGGGACGGGGTGACGAGGCACGACACGTGGGAGCACCGGGCAGGCCACTGCTTCCCTGCCCGTCTACCGCCAGCGAGGGGAAACGGCGCCCCCCACGGGAAAGGCCCTGGGCCATCACGCGCGGTGTGGAGGGGCACCGGGCGCCCAGGGCGTTTCCCGCGGGGAGCTGAATCCAGCGAGCACGGCTCCATCCGTGCTCAGGGAGTCAGCGGCGCGCGGCCCTCCGGGATGACCAGGGGACCGGGCGAGCCCGGCCATTCGACGACCTGCACGCGCAGACCGAAGACGCGGGCCACCAACTCCTGGGAGAGCACCTGCGCCGGTGCGCCCAGCTCAACCACCCGGCCCTCGGCGAGCACGGCCATCCGGTGCGCGTATCTCGCGGCCAGATTGAGGTCATGCAGCACCGCCAGCACCGCGCCCCCGCCTGGGCGAAGCGCGCCGCGGCCTCCAGCACGAGGTGCTGGTGGGCCAGTCCAGACTCGCCGTCGGCTCGTCCAGCAGCAGGTAACGGTGTCCGGATGCCAACGGTTCGGAGAGCTGAGCCAGCACCCGCGACAGCTGCACACGCTGCCGCTCGCCCCCCGACAGCGTGAGATACGAACGTGAAGCCGGTGCCGCGTGTCGGTGGCATCGAGCGCCGCCACCGCCGCCGCCAGGTCCGCGCTGCCCTCAGCGCGGCTCGAATGGGGACTCCGTCCTAGCAGCGCCACCTCCAGCGCCGTGAAGCCGAAGCCCAGCGACGACTCCTGGGGCAGCACGCCCAGCCGCATGGCGCGCTCCCGCGGCTTCCAACGCGACAAGGGAATGCCGTCCAGGAGCACCTCGCCCGTCGAGCACCGCAGCTCGCCCGACATGGCGGACAGCAGCGTGGACTTGCCCGCGCCGTTGGGTCCCACGACGGCCAGCACCTCACCGGGCTCCAGCGTCAAATCCATGGGCCCCAGCGTCCGCCCACGGCCACGCCACACCTCGATGCCACGAACCTCCAGGCTCATGCGGCCCCCTTGCGCGACAGCAGCCCGATGAAGACGGGAACGCCCAGCACGGACGTGAGCGCGCCCACGGGCAGCTCGGCGGGAATGGCCGCCGTGCGAGCCAGCAGGTCCGCGCCCACCAGCAGCGAGGCCCCCAGCAAGGCGGATGCACTGAGCAGCCGCCGGTGGTCCGGTCCCAGCGCCAACCGCAGCAGCGCGGGCACCAGCAAGCCGACGAAGGCGATGACGCCGGTGACGGACACCGCGGCCCCCACACCCAAGGCCGCGGCGAGGATGAGCCGACGCTTGAGGCGCTCGACATCCACGCCCAGGTGCCACGCCTCACGCTCCCCCAGCAGCAGGAGGTTGAGGGTGCGCGCCTCACGCAGCAGCAGGCCCAGGGCGATGAGCAGCGGCGACGTGGCGGCCCCCACCACGTCCCAGGACGCACCGCCCAGGCTGCCCCAGGTCCAGAAGGTGATGGAGCGGAGCTGCGCGTCGGTGGCCATCTGCGTGAGCAGGCCGATGCCCGCGCCCGCCCCCGCGCTGACAGCCACGCCCGCCAGGAGGATGCGCGCCGTCTCCGTGCGACCGCCGCCCCCACCCAGCCGGTGCGCGAGCAGCGTGGCGCCCAGCGCGCCCAGGAAGGCCGCGCCCGGCACCGCGAGCATCCGCAGCGAGCCCAGGTGGGCGCTGAGGGCCACGTCCATGACGATGGCCGCCACCGCCCCCAGCGCCGCGCCGCTGGAGGTGCCCAGCAGGCCGGGCTCCACCAGCGGGTTGCGGAACAACGCCTGCAGCGCGGCACCACAGGTGGCCAGCACCGCGCCCACCATGATGCCGAGCGTCACGCGCGGCAGGCGGATGGACAGCAGCACCGCCTGCTGCACGGACTCCAGCTTATGGCCGATGTCCAGGCCCACCTGTTCCAGCAGACTGCCCGCCAGTGCCAGCAGGGGCACCGGCACCGCGCCCACGGCGAGCGACAGGAGCACCACGCCCAGCAGCAGCGCCGTCAGCAGCAGCCACGGACGCGGGGCTGCTGGCTGGATGGGCTCCTGGGTACGGTAGGTGGCGGAGACGGGCGCAATCTCCGACGCACTCATTTGCGGCCCCGAGCCGGGGACGTGTACCCATCCTGCAAGCGGCTCACGGCCTTGCCCAGATGAGGCCCCAGCCCCATGAAGTGGACGTCGTCCACGGTGATGAGGCGCCAGCCGCGCACCTGCGACAGGCCGGGCGTGCGCGACAGGCCCTCCTCACCACCCACCGGCTCCAACGAGCTGGCCGGCATGAGGATGAAGTCCGGCGCCGCTTCGACCACCGCCTCCGCCGTCAGCGGCTTGTGGCCCGAGTAGCCGGCGATGGCATTCACGCCGCCCGACAGCGTGACGAGCTCGCCCGCCGCTGTCCCTGCGCCCGCCACCATGAGGACGTTGGCCCCGCGCGCGTACAGCGCGAGGACCCGCGGCGGCTTCGCGTCCTTGCGCGCCGCCGTGCGCTCCCGCGCCTTGCGCAGGTCCGCGTCCAGCTGCTTGACCAGGGCCTCACCCTGCTCGACCTTGCCCAGGCGCTGCGCGAGCGTCCGGATGCGCTCGCGCGTGGCTTCGACGGTGTGCTTGTTCGGCAGCACCACCACGTCCACGCCCACCGTCTTGAGCTGCTCGAGCACGCCCGGAGGGCCGCCTCCTCGGACGCCAGCAACTGCGACGTCCCCAGCGCGACGATGGCCTCCGATGACAGCGCCCGCTGGTAGCCCACCTTCGGCGACTTCCGGGCGACCTCCAACGCCAGGCTGGTGTCGTCCACGCCCACCACCTGCCCGCCCGCGCCCAGCGCGAAGACGGTTTCGGAAATGGCGGGGCCGACGGTGACCAGCTTCGCCGCGTTGACCGGGGCCTTGGCCGCGGCCGCCGCCTGAGGCTTCGCGGGCGCCGGCGCCGCCGCGTGCGCGAGCGAGGCCACCGCCATGAAGACCCACGACAACCCGGACGCGCGGCTCATCGCGATACCTCGCTCGCGGGCAGCGCCTTGGCCAGCTCCTCGGCCAGCGCGCGCCACTCGGGCGACTCGGGCTGCCCCGGCTTCCGCTTGCCGAAGATGAGCGCGATGTTTTCCCCCGCCTCGTTGAACAGCTCCAGGGACGTGACGACGCCGTCCCGCGTGGGCTTGCGCACGACCCACGCCGAGTGGACATGGTCCGCGCGGACGTGGAGGTTGAAGTCCGCGTCCAACACGTTCATCCACGGGCCCATCGGCTTCACGTTCTTCACCGGGCCGGTGTGAATCTGGATGCAGCCGGGGTTGCCCACGAAAATCATGATGGGCAGCTCCGTCGCGGACGCCTTCTCCAGCACCCACGTCAGCGAAGACGTCGCCACCGGGGTGGTGAGCTCCGGCTCGGCCAGGCGGAGCGCCTGGGTGCGCGCCACGCTGAAGCGGTTGAGCAGAATGAAGAACTCATGCGTGTCCTGGAGCGCGCGCCAGCCGGAGCGCAGCCCCTCCGCGTCAATCTCACTGTCGGGCTTGGGCTCCGCCGCGGGTGTGGCCGGGACGATGCTGAGCACCGGCGACTGGTCCGCGTGGGTGAACTCCTTCACCAGGGTGTCGAACGTCTCCTCGCGCCCGGCCTCCTCCACGTAGAGCTTGTGGACGGCCGTCCCTGACGCGTCGAAGAACTGGAGGCTGCGGCGGATGCCATCGCCGTGCGGCTCGCGGATGGCGAAGCCGAAGCTCCAGCGCGTGAAGAACAGGCGCAGGTCGATTTCCTCATCCAGCACCAGCCCCTGCTTGCCGTGCAGCTCGATGTTGCGCCAGGTGCCACGCTTCTCGTGCACGGCATGCGCGTTGCGAGTGAGCGACATCACCCGCCCCAGCGACTCGAAACGAGGCAGGAGCGCATCCAGCCGGAGGTCCAGCCGGACGACGCTCTCCCCAAGTCCCGTGGCGAGCAACTGCGCTTCACTCACCCCCAACTGCTCGGCGGCGTCACGGATACGAGTGCGAGGCTGCTCCTCGCGGAGGGTCTGCCAGCGCTGGCGCAGACGGGTGGACTCGGAAACGACATCAGAGTTCGCGGTCTGATTCATGTTGGACACCTGGAAGTGGAAGGATGCTCAGTACGAGGACGGCTGCGTCACGGCGCTGCCGCTGGAGGCGGGGCCAGGCACCTTCGCCCAGCGGAGCGACAACATCCCCGGCGTGCCCGCATCGTCGTAATAGGACTGCATGGCGACCTTGAAGTAGTCACCAGCGTCGGAGCGGACGACGTACACATTGCGACGCGCCGTGAGTGCGTGCGTCGTCATGTCATAGGCGTACCACCCGTCGCCCTGCTGGAAGGCGCTGTCCGGGTCCTCGCCCCGGTCCGGGCCGTCCTCGGAGTCCGCGACGTAGCCGTCCGCCGGCGCCTGCGTCACCGCCGCGAAGTCCGTCTCGAGGAGCACCGCCACCGCCACGTTGCCGGTACCACTCACGCCGCCCCGGGTGCGGACGTTGAAGCGGTTGAAGGCCAGGTCCCAGACAGTGTCCTCGGAGGCGCTCACCTGCGCGCCCTTGTCCAGGTCCAGGCCAATCCAGTCCGCGCTGCTCGTCGCGTTCACGGTGGTGGTGTACGAGCCGTCATCGTTGGCCACGTGATTCACGTGGGAGCCATCCGTCGGCTGGCTCTCTGGCGCCAGCTCGAGGTCATCGCCGCACGCGGACAGGGAACCGGCCAGCAGCAGGGCGGCGGCGCGGCCCAGGAAGGAGGAACGGAGAGAGAAGCGGGACATCGGGACTCCTTGAGTGAGAGGTGGAAGGGAGCGTCAGAGCCGGGCGGAGATGCCGGCCTGGATGGCGCGAGGGGGAATGGGGAGGTCGGTGGGGTTGCCCGCGTTCGCGAGGTTGGTGCCCAGCACGAAGAACTGGAGTTCCTCGCGCACGCGCCAGCCCAGCCGGGCATCCACGGTGACGTAGCGCTTGGCGTCGTACGGGTTGGCGATGCCGTCACCGTCCGTGTCCGGATAGAAGGGACGCGGCCCCACGAGCGCGCCGCGCACCCAGGCCTCCAGGCCCGACGTCCGGTGACGCCAGGTGGCCTGCGCGGTGAGGCGATGGCGCGCCTGTCCTTCCAGCGCCAGGCCCGTCTCCTCCGAACGGCCGTCGGTGAGCGTGTAGCCCAGCTCCGCGGAGATGCGACCAGGGAGCTGCTGACGCACGCCCAGCTCGCCTCCGCGCACGCGCGCACGCGCGATGTTCACGTAGGTGAAGAGCTGCTGCGGACCGACCATCTCCGTGGAGACGCCAATCATGTCCTGAAGGCGGTGCTGGAAGGCGCTCACCCACAGGAGCGAGGACTCCGCGGGCTTCACCTCCACCGACAGGTTGAAGCTGCGCGAGCGCTCCGGACGCAGGTCCGGATTGCCGTGCACCCGGTAGCCCACGCTGGGGTTCTCGAAGTCGAGCAGCATCTCCTGGAAGCCCGGCGCCCGGAATGCCCAGCCGTAGCTGCCGCGCAGCGTGAGCCAGGATGTCGGGTCCATGCGCGCCGCCAGCCGGGGCGTCACCGCCGTGCCGAACTGCGTGTCCGTGTCCACGCGCGCGCCCGGCACCAGCGTCAGCTTCAAGCGCGGCACCAGGGTCCAGTTGTCCTGCACGTAGATGGACGCGCGGGCGCGCTGGCCGGTGCCGTCTTCGCCCAGCCGGTCCGCCTGCAACCATTCGCCGAGCAGCTCCGCGCCCGCCACGAAGGCGTGGGCGTCCCCCAGCTTCGCGTCCAGTTGCGCGCCCAGCCGGCCCTGCTGCTCGCGCGTGTCCTCGATGGTGTCCAACGCGTTGGAGCGGCGCTGGTCCCTCAGGTAGCGCCGGTTGAACCACGCATAGGCGCCATCCACGCGCAGCGAGGCGTTGTTGGACAGCGTCCACCGGGGAGACAGGCGCACGGAGAGCGAGTCATCCCGACTGGCGCGGTCGAAGATGGCGCCCGTCACGCCCACGTCCACGCCGCGCTGCACCCGGCGTGCATAGGTGGCGTTGGCCTGCAGCGCCGTGCCCTCACTGACGCGCAAGTCACCGCCCGCGGACGCGTCGATGCCATCCAGGCTGCTGCCCGTGGTGCCGATGCTCGTCGGGTCCAGGAGGTACGCGTCCCGCCGCGCCAGACCGCCGCTCAGACGCAGCCCCCAGTTCTCACCCTTCGCCTCGCCGGTGGCGTCCAGCTCCAGCCGCTGCATGGAGCCGTAGGAGGCGCGCAGCTCGGCGCCCAGCGGACGGCGGGCACGACGGGTGATGAGGTTCACCACGCCCGCCACCGCGTCGCTGCCGTAGAGGACTGACGAGGGGCCCTTCACGATTTCCACCTGTTCGATGTCCTCGGTGGACAGGCGGGACAGGTCCACGCTTCCGGCCACCCGGCCGGCCACGCGCTCACCGTCCACCAGCACCAGGACGTACTCCGCCGACAGGCCCTGCAGCTGCACCGTGGCGCCCGCGAACGTCTGGACCACCTGGAGCCCAGGGTGCGCGGCGAGCAACTCCGACGCGTCCCGCGCCCCGCTGGCCAGGATGTCCGAGCGGGTGATGACCTCCGTGGCCACCGCCGAATCCTCGAGCCGCTCCGGCGAACGCGACGCCGTCACCACCGTGCGCGCTTCCGGCAGCGCCTCCGCGTCTAACGCGGGCTCCAGCCCCGCCTCGGCCTGGACCACCTGCGCATCGGGCGGAGCCTCTACGGTGGAAGCCTCGCTGGAAGCCACCTCGGAGGAAGGCGCTTCACTGCCACCGCCCCACGCCGTCCACGGCACGGAACAGGCCACGAAGAGCAAACACCCACGCCACGCCATGCTGCGTCCTCCGGCGCAAGGCCGGGGGCCTTTTGCGGAAGGCCCTGTAGGGCGCTGGGCTCAATGGCCTCGGGCCTCAGGAAAAGACCTCACTGCACCGGGCCTGCGCGGCCCGGGACCGACTCACACGTCAGCGGACGGCGCCGCTCACCTGCGCACCACCACCGCCTCCCGGCGGCGTTCGCTCCAGGGGCACCACCTGCGTCCGGTGGCAGCGGCGGCACTTGAGCTCCACGCCCTCCGGCACCAACCGCGCCAGCAGGCTGCCGCACATGCAACGCAGCTCCTCCGCCCCGCCTTCACCGTGGCAACCGTCGCGCATCACCGCTCCTGGCTCGAAACGCCGGCGACGATATTGATACTGATTATCAAAGTCAAGCGACTGGTGAAAAAACCACCCCAGTGCGAATCAGGGTGTGCGGGAGCGCGCCGCTCAGTGAACCTTGGAGCGCGCGGAGGTGTCGCGAGCCAGACGCACCTTGGGCGTCACCATGCGAGCGACACCGGAGTAGAGCTGTTCCTCGGTGTAGACCTTCCGCACCCGGCGATGGCTGCCGGGGTGGTAGGCGGGACCGGGCCGTTCCAGCCACTGAAGGATGCGCACCTCGCCGGAGTGGGCCATGGCGGCCAGCAGCTCCGGGGGGCACAGCTTGAGGTAGCGGCGCACCAGCGGCTTGAGCTTGCGAGAGAAGTTGCGCCCCAGCACGGCATGGCGCCGGCCGGAGTGCAGCGTCCCGTCGAAGCGGCGCGACAGGTGGAAGAGCTCGTGAATCACCGTCTCCACGCGGGCCTGCGCGGTGGACCCCCGGAAGAAGAGCGGCCGAAGGGTGACGCAGTACAGCATCCGCTTGCCCCGGATGCGGATGATGGGCTTGCGGCGTCCGGTGCGGTCCGTGCTCTTCCCACCCCGGAAGCACAGGGGCTTCACGGTGCCCCGGGAGGCGCGGCGGGCCTCACCGGCCACCACGAGGATGCGGCCGGCCTTCACATGCCCGAACTCCGGCATCTTCGCCGCGATGTCCCGGATGAGAGAGCGGAGCGTCTTGTTGAAGTTGGGGCGGCGTTGGGCCACGGGTGGTGGACAGTCTAGCGGAAAAGCCCTTGAGAGGACTCCAGGGCGTGGCCACATTGTCTAGCGTCATGCGCTTGCCCTCGCCCATGTTCCGTCTGGCCGTGGTGCTTCTCCTCTGTGCGGGGTGTGCTTCCGCCCCCACCCGGCCCTCCAGTCCCGCCGTCCTCACCGCCCAACGGACCGTCGTCGCGTCCCAGGGCCTCACCGACGCCACCCTGCGCTTCGAGGCCCAGGTAACCAGCCCCGGGGAGGGGGTGGTGGAGCGCGCCGACTACGAGCTCGTCGCCGATGGCCAGGTGGTGAAGACGGGCACCGCGAAGCTGGACGTGGCGCTGACGCCCGGCGAGCCCACGGACCTCTCCTTCGAGGAGCGCGCGCCCTACGTGAAGAACGAGGACGACCTGGCGCGGCTGAGCGCCCAGGGAGGCACGCTGCTGCTCGCCCTGCGCGGCACCCTCGTCGTGCGCTCGGGAGACCAGGAGCAGACGATTCCCTTCGCCGCCAGCCGCGCGGCGCGAGTGCCCCGGCTGCCCACGGTGGTGGTGGAGGAGTTGGACGGGGCGCGCTACTCGGATGAGGAGGTCCAGCTCAACCTCCGCCTGGGCGTGCGCAACCCCAACCCCTTCCCGCTGCGCCTGGAGGGCCTGACGTGGACGGCGTCGGTGGCCGGCAAGACGCTGGACAGCGGCACGCTGGCACAGGCGGACACCGTGGACGCGTCCGCCACGGGCGTGTACCCGGTTGAACTGGCGGTGACGAAGGACACCTGGGGCCCCGAGGTGAAGGCGCTCATCTCCAAGGGGCTGCTGCCCTACGGGGTGACGGGTGAGGTGACGGGCCCGCTGCTGCGCGTGCCGTATTCGCTCACGGGCAAGGTGAAGCTGAACGTCTCCCGGTAGAGTGGGACGCCGTGCCCATCTACCTGTTGAGTGACGAGCACCCGGAGCTCTTCCCGCCCCCGGAGCGCGCCGACAAGAGCGGCGTCGTCGCCGTCGGCGGTGACTTGCGTCCGGAGCGGCTGCTGGCCGCCTACGCCCACGGCATCTTCCCCTGGTACAGCGAGGGAGACCCCATCCTCTGGCACTCGCCAGACCCGCGCTTCGTGCTGTCGCCGGACAAGCTCCACGTGGGCCGCTCGCTGCGCAAGACGATGGCCCGCGGCGTCTACGAGGTGCGCTACGACACCGCCTTCCGGCGCGTCATCACCGAATGCAGCCAGGTGCCCCGGCCCGGACAGACGGGCACCTGGATTACCGAGGAGATGATGGAGGCCTACGTCACGCTCCACGAGGCGGGCTTCGCGCACTCGGTGGAGGCGTGGGCGGAGGGCGAGCTGAAGGG
This sequence comes from Myxococcus sp. MxC21-1, assembly GCF_032612255.1. Taxonomy (NCBI): domain Bacteria; kingdom Pseudomonadati; phylum Myxococcota; class Myxococcia; order Myxococcales; family Myxococcaceae; genus Myxococcus; species Myxococcus sp. MxC21-1. The sequence continues at coordinate 1,500,095 of NZ_CP123278.1, read as the reverse complement.
CGGCCTGTACGGGGTGTCCCTGGGCGCGGCCTTCTTTGGAGAGAGCATGTTCGCGCTGGCCCCGGACGCCTCGAAGGTGGCCTTCGTCACCGCGGCGAAGCGCTTCCAGGGCTGGGGCTTCCAGCTCATCGACTGCCAGGTGGAGACTGAACACCTGGCCCGCTTCGGCGCGGAGAACTGGCCCCGCAGGCGCTTCCTCACGGCGCTCGCCCGAGCGATGAAGGAGCCCACCCGGCGCGGGAAGTGGACGGAAGGCGCGGCGGCCGGCCCCTGAGCGCCCGGCGCTTTCGAAATGGCGCGGGCCCCTTTGAATATCGGAAGCGGCGGGCCGTCACGGCCCCACGCCACCGCCAGAGGAGCCGCCCATGCGATGGAGTTCCGCCCTGTTGCTGCCGCTGTGTCTCGCCACCACCGCGTGCGGCACGTCCGCGAAGCACCAGGCGCTGCTCGAACGCCGCGACGCCATCCGGCTGGCGGACGTCGAGCGCGAGGAGGGCGCCCGGGAGCAGTACCGCAGCAACTCAGGCTTCCAAGACACGCGCTGGGGGATGACGAAGGACGAGGCCATGACCGCGCTCCCCTTCCACGCCCGGGTCATCAATGCCTGGGGGGACGTGCACGTCGCCGACGTCGTGGTCGGCCGCCGCGCGGACGCCTACTACGTGTTCGCCCAGGGACAGTTGGCCGAGGTCACCCTCCACTTCCGCGCGCCGGGCGCCGTCCGCGACAACTTCAACGCGGTGGCGGAGCTGCTCACCATGAAGTACGGCAAGCCCGCGTCCAGGGAGGACTCGGCGCTCGACGCGGAGGGGCGCCTGGCGCTGGCGCAGATGGCCAACAACCTCTCCGAGGCCTCGGCGAACTACCACGCGTGGCGCTCCGGCGTGCAGCCCAGTGGCCCCGCCGTGGACAACTTCGGCCGGCAGATGGAGGCCAACGCGAGGACGGACGCCGCCCTCGCGGTTCACGAATACCTGCTGCGGAGCACCTGGACCGAAGCCGAAACGGAGCTGCGGCTCACCGGGAGCCAGGAGCCCGGGGCGCGCAGTCTGACGCTCACGTACACGAGCCAGAGGCTCAAGCCCTACCTGTCCAAGGAACTGGCCGTCCGCGACCAGCAGCGCAAGGTGGAGCAGTCGCGGGAGCTGTAGCCGCTCCACTCTGGAGGCGCCACGGGCGGGGACGCACCGCGGCGCTCAAGGACCGAGCGAAACGACCCAGTCCCCGGCGTACTGGGACGTCATGGGCGTGCGGGCCAGCGGCGGGCAGTATTGGAAGTGCTCGTCGAAGCTCGCGATGTCCGCGCGCTCGGTGAGCCTGAGCCAGGCGAGCCCCTCCAACCAGATGGCTCGCTTCGGCGCGAAGCGTGTCACGGGGGTCGTGAAGAGCTTCGCGCGCTTCTCGATGTCCTCTCCATGCACGAGCACCGCGTGCTTGAACGCCTCGGAGAAGGTGTCTGCGTCACCCTCGAGCAGGGCTCGGGCACAGGCAACCCGGTCCGTCTCTGTCTCGAGCCCCAGTCCCTCCAACGCCTCCACCCTCGGGATGACGACGTCCCTGGTACCGGGCGAGACCAGCGAATGGAAGAGCTGGGCGCGTGCGTGCTCGGAGCGGTACTCCTCGTCCGGAAGCCACCGCGTCTCGGAGAGCTCCGCGACCTGTCGCGCCAGACTCCAGTGTCCAGCCGCGACGGCACCGAGCAGAGGCTCTATGTGTCGCGAAGCAGGGAGCGCCCACTGCTTGAGGCGGCAATGCGTGAGCAATCGCCTCCAGTTCTCGGCGGCTCGGCACAGGTTCAGGAAGAAGCCCTGCGGGTCGCCATCCACGAGAAGGGTGGCCACGGCCACGACGTGGAAGTGGACACAGAGTTCATCCACGGTCCGCACGAGGGCATCTCGGCTCGCGGTGGGTTCGACCTGACGCATCAACTGGAGAATGGCCCGCCCGGAGTCCTCCCGCAGTGCCGCAAGCTTTGCCACGCTGCCTCCTCCAGATTCAGGCGAACATGTCGTCGAAGCCTTCGGCGGGATGGGCCCTGAAGCCTGTCAGCCCCGCCTCTTCGAATGCCTGCTTGGTCCGGTCCGAAATCAGGATGAGCTCCATCATGTTCCGGGCCCGGAAGATATCCGCTTTCGGGTCGACCTTCCCCTGAGTCAGCACCAGATTGCTGACATGGCTAATCTCCCGAGAGAGAGCACTGGTATCATAGATGGACTTCTCCATATCAATGGCCTCTTGCGAGCCCAGGATATTCAGGATGCCATAGCCATCAACCACCGGATTCCATTGATGGTCGCACATGACAATCGGAAGAAACTCCATATTGTCGACCTGCAGGTCGTCCAACACCTGCTTCACGCGTGACGACACCAGCAAAACACCCACGGTGTTTCGCACGAAGTCATAGAGCTTACGACGGTCCGGAAAGTGGTCCGAGAACGACACCCTCCCCCCAGCAGGGAAGCCCCGGGCAAGTGGCTCGCCCGTGCTGAACTTCCAATTGGTCGGACTGTCCTTTGGCAAAGCATCAACGATGGCTCCATCGGACGACTCAGCCCTCAATACCCAGTAGTTCATTGACCAGGGTGACTCATGCAAACATGTCGCTAAAACCTTCAGCAGGATGCACCCGGAAGCCCGTCAAGCCGGCCCTTAGAAAAGCCTCATGGACATGATCGGACATCAGAACGAGTTCCATCATGTTTCGAGCTCGAAACAGCCCGGCATTGGGGTCTAGCCGTTCATGAGCCACCACCAGACTGCTCAGACGGGCAATCTCCTTCTTCGTAATGCGGTCCATCCTGTACTTGGACTTCTCCATATCAATCACCTCCTGAGATCCCAATACATTGAGAATTCCGTAGTCCTGCGACACCGGATTCCACTGATGATCACACATGGATACCGGAAGAAACTCGACGTTATCCACGCGCGCTTCCTTCAGGATCTCATGCACTCTGGAGGAGACCAGCAGCACGCCCAGCGTGTTTCGGACGAAGTCATACAACTTCCGTCGATCGGGGAAATGGTCTGAAAAGGAGACCTTTCCCCCCAATGGAAACTGTCGCTCCAGCCGCTCCCCCTTGTGCATTTTCCAATTTTCGGGACTGCCCTTGGGCAATGCATCAATGACCGCGCCATCCGCGGACTCCGCCTTCAAAACCCAATAGTTCATATGCATCACCCTACCAAAGGCTACCCCACTCATAGTGGGTTGTTCCGTCCTTGTTCGCGTATCGCACGTGCTCTGAGCCATTCCCAGTGAACCGGACGCCAGAAACCTTCGCCATGACAATGGCCCGGCTCAGTCCAACAAGAAACTCCCAGAAGTCTTCCTCAAGGTCCTTCAATTCCTCGAATGCCGCCTCAGGCAGATCGCCGTGAGGCTCACCCGAATCAATGACGTCCTGGAGACGCTTGGCCACCTTCCGCATCTCATCCATGACCCGCATCGTGTAGGACTCGTGGTCGCTCGGATGGCAGATGAGGGAATGGACCGGGACGGCCCAGTCTTCGGCCGGAAGATTGATGATGTTGTGCCCGTGATTGATGTTGTACTCGGACATCAGCAACAACCGAATCTGCTTGTACGTGAAGGCCGGCTTGCCGTCCTTCATCATGTAATAGAAGGCCGACCCCGGCAGCATGTGGTGAGCTTCCCAGGCGTACGGATACTGCTGGGTGTACGTGGGGTTGAAGTTCTCCTTCGGCCCCCCTGGAAACTCCGCCCGCTCCTTCACCATGTCCCGGACTTCGCTCAGGTGCGCATGGTCGAAGTTGCGGTACACCCCCCGGCCGTCATGGGCCTTGAGGTAGGTGTAGCCTCGGCGGGCATAGTTATCGCCCTTGGCCAGCACCCCATTCAACGACGCGTTGGGGTCCAGATGTCCGTCAGGAGCGGGCTCCGCCTTCTTCTTCGGCTTGCTCTTCTTCGCCTCTTCCTTGGCCGCGGCCCGGGCAGATTCCTTCCGAGCCAGGTTGCGCTTGTAGATGCCATTGAGCCTGCGGGCCATTTCCGTATTGGGATTGTGCCGGGTGTCACCGGTTGTCATGGCAGAGCTCCTCTGGACGGATGCGCAGCAGTGGTTCCTATCAAGACGGCGCCTCGGCCGGAATCGTCCGCACTGGCGAAGACAAGGCTCACGGAGGAAGGCGCATCGCCGCGTTGCAGTCCCCTGACCGCGACACAAGCGCTGACCGCGCCCATCGCGGCCCCCACGTCCCCAAAGCCGATGGAGGGATACCAGGCCGGAAGTCCCCCCAGTGAGGCGTCCAACGCCCGCAGGTGCAGCAACACCATCCCCCACTCCCGCGCCCTTCCCTCTTCTCCGTTGTGGTCGCTCACCAGGAGCGGCCGGGCACGAAGGGCCCCCGCGGCTGCGAGCACCGCCTCGGCACATGCCGCCAGGGCCCGCCCATCCGATGGCTTGTCAGAGCCTCGCGGGTGCGGCTCTTCTCCGAGCCGCACCGCGTGCAACATCACCTGGGGCTCGCCCGTCGAACGTTGCGCGGGCCCATCGGTGGTCAGCAACAAGGCCGCGCCCGCTTCCCCAGGCGTCAAGCCCACGGGCTGCTCCGGCGTCTTCAACCGTCGCCCATCCGCCAGCGCATGGAGCGTCGGCTCTTCGACCAGGCAGTCCACCCCCATCACCAGGCATGAGCGAAGCCCGCCGTTCCGCAGCGCCGCCTGGGCCGCATGCAGCGCCCTCGCGAAGGCCACGTGCCCACCACCAAAGAAACGCCTGGGCCCGGGCCATTCCAGGCCCATGTTCCGCAGGCTCGCCTCCAACACACGACGCCCCAGCGCCTCCACTCGCAGCGCCTCCGTGGCATCCGGCTCGCCCAGGTCCAGGCCTCGCTCCCACGGGTCCGGCAGCGCCAGATAGACGCCGGTCTCCGGCCCGAGGCCCCGCAGGTCCACGCGAGTGCCCACATCCTTGAGCACCTCGCACGCCAACGCCACCAGCCGACCGACGCCCGAGAACCCGAACGTCGCCACCGGGAGCGCACAGATTGTCACGGGCCGCGGCGCCTCATCACCGGGGTGGGCGACGTCCACGTCGGGAGACGGCGAGGGGCGCAGCAGATTGGCCCGGAACGCAGCGCAGGCGGGAATCACCGGCCCCAGGCATGAAGCCATCCCCAGGGCCTCGACGAACACCTTCATTCCCCACCCCACGCGCCCAAGCCTCCCTCCAACGACTGGGCAAAACGCGCAGGCGGCAGGCGCCTCGCGGCGTCCTCTTCCGCGCGCTGGGTCCGTGTCCAAGCGCCCACGCCCAACCCCAGTGCGCCCCGGGTCCGCAGGGCCACAGCCCACCAGAGCGACCGGCGGCGATACATCGACCCTTCTCGTAACGCGTCGAGCAACGACTCCTGTCCCAAAGGCCGTCCCCGCACGTAGCGCACCGCCGGCTTGAACCGGGAGGCGTGCTCGGCCCACCACGCCTCCACCCGGGGCACATCCGGCAGCGGGAGGTCTGCTTCCGGCGCGAACTCCACGGCCGCCTCCGCGTCGCCCGACTCCACGGCCGGAGCCACCGCGGGAACCTCCATGCCTGTCACCAGCGAGAACGACTCCGCCGCCAGGCGCGCCCATGACGGCTCGCGCATCGCCTCCAGACAGGCCCGAGCAGTCTCGACCGTCCCCACCAGGCCGACCACCCTCAAGGTCTCCGTCCCTCGGACAGCGTCTCCCAGCCCCTCCAACAGCAACTTCTGGGCATCCGGCCCACCCGCCACGGCCAGCGCTCGCAAGGCCATCTGACGGTGCGGCCCGCCCTCCAGGACCTGACGGCGGCATTCCCACCACGCCAGTCGACTTCCCGCCAACAGCCCTGCCTCCAGAGCAGCGCCAGAAACCTCGGCGGAGGGTGAGCGCAGTCCCAACTCCAGCGTGGATTCGGACAACCGGACGGGCCAGGAGCGCAGGCAGCGAAACGCGGCGGCCCGCACCTGGGCGGCCTCATGCGTGAGCGACGCCTCCAGCGCCGGCCCAGGGTCCACTCGCCACGCCCCCAAAATCTCCAACAGTGTCGCGAGCACTCCAGGTGAAGGCGATGCGTCGACCATGGGCCGCAGCCATGACTCCAGCCCCCGTCCGCCGGCACAGAGGAGCGCGGCCTGGATGCCCGCGCACGGGCCCTCCTCCCCCGCCTGGAGCACCTCGAGGACACTCCGCACAGCCGCCTCCAGGGCGTCTTCCTGAAGCAGCAGCCCGAGCGCGGCGCACTCCACCCTCCCAGGCTCGTCCGCTTCGGCCAGGGCGGGAACGAGCAGCCTCGTCGCGGCCTTGCGCCCCGCGAGCACGAGCGCATCCACATGGGCGAGGAGTCGCGCCTCCACCCCGGCGACGTCATCGAGGACATGGTCCGGCGCCACGCGGGCACGCTTCCACTGCCGCCACAGGAATGCCGCCTCGTCGAGGTGTGACGCCAGCATCTCCCAGGAGATGGGGAGCGCGAGGTGCCGGGGCAACGGGTTCATCACGTCATGCCCCCTGTCTAGTTGATCTGCGTCTTGCCGCCACGAAGGCGCAGCACCTGGCCCGCGTCGACGAGCACATGCTCACCCCGAAGCAGAATCTGACCATTGCGCCGCAGGACCAGGCTGGACCTGCCGCAGCGAAGCTCGAGCTCCTCGGTCGCGCCGTCCAGAAGCCCCTCGATGGGGACTCGCTGGCCGTTGGCGACGATGGCGACCTCTCCATCCTCGCGCTCGCCATCAGGAGCTTCGAGCATGGCATCCAGGAGGGGCGTCTCACTGCGCGGCTGGAGCAAACCGAGCACGATGGGGCACGTCGGAGCGCCCCGCTCGAAACAGAGCACCGCCTCCTGCCGCGCCTCTATCGCCCGAAGCAGCGTGGCCTCATCCACCGCGACCGCGAGCCGGGCCTCCAGCGGCCCATGGTGGTTGCCCTCGAAGTCCACCTGCACCGTGCCCATTCGCCCCCGTCCGACGACCCGGCCGATGAGGTTTCCCAGGATGGGCTCCTCCACCCGAGAAGGCGGGCGCCCGGCGTCCTGTTCGTGTGAGGCCATGGGATTTCGCCCCCTCGCGCTACATCTCTTTTTCGCAGACCAGGCAGTTGCACTTGCCCGAGCCCTGGCCGGCCGCCATCACCGGTGGCTGCATCAGCGGGAACGGAGGCGTGTTCTTGTCGTTGTGCAACATCAAGTCGAAGGCCCTCGCCACGTTCTTTCCCTCGACCTGAACGTCGAAGGAGAAGTTGACGAACTCGGCCTTGCCCTGGGTCTTGCCAGAGACCACACCGCCCCCCGCCGTTCCCGCCTCATCCCCCGTGCTGGTGCTGAAGTTGGAGTCCTTCACGCACAAGGGGTTCCCCTCTACCGCCACCGTCTTGCTGCCCTGCGCGGTATCGGCGGAGCGCGCCACGTTCGGGTACGGCAGCGGAATGGGGCCCGCCGGGCTGGGCGTCTTGCAGACATCCGGAAACGCCACGGACACGCCGTTGGAGTCCTTGGTCACCACGGACATCTTGTTGACACCGACCGTATTGGCCATGGCGCCCCCCTTCCCAGAACACAGGAGTGGGAATCATCCCCCGGTTCGATTCAGGGACTCAACCCCGACGCCCCTACTTCTTGCACGGTGACAACGTGCGCTTCGCGTACGCCAGCTCCTCCTCCGTGGGGCTGCCGTAGCGCACCGTCTTCGGCGCCGCCTTGGGCTTGCCAGCGTCGTGGACGTTGAGCACGCCCAGTTCGCGGCTGAGGACGGTGCGCAGCCCGGTGCTGTCATAGAGCGCGCCGAAGAAGGCCCCGCCGGAGCGCATCGGAAGCGGCGCCAGCGCCCCCGCCGGCCGGAGCAGCAGCGCGGTGTGGTCCTCCGTGGCCCACTCGCAGGGGTCCTTCTTCCCGTCGCGCTTCATCCACGACACCGCGATGTCGAACACGGCGCTGCCGTCATCCCACCGGCTGCTGAAAATCTCCCACTTGCGCTGGCACTCCGGGGCCTCGCACGACGCGCGCTCGGGAATCACGTCCGACAGCTCCAGGGGCAGCCCCGGCCCTCGTCGCTGGTGGAGTTGTCGTCGGCGCGGCGCAGCTTGCAGCCGGTGGGCGCGTCCTTCTGGCGCAGCGCCACCGGCGTGCCCGACAGCCGGCCCGGGGGCAGCACGTCGCAGTCCACCTGAAGCTCGGACATGAGGTACGTCTTGCGGTCCGCGTCCGTCCCCATCCGCACCGCCCACCACACCACGGGCACCGCGCGGCAGGCCGCCGAATCCGCCTTGCCGAACACCCACAAGGGCACGGACGGGTCCGGCGCGCCCAGCTTCCGGACGTCCACATCCTCTGGCACCAGCTTCACGCCAGAGCGCTCCCGCTCGCTCTCCAGGAAGAAGCGGTCCTTCGACTCCGGGATGATGGCCTGGTGCGCCAGCCAGCCGGAGCCCGTCAGCCCCACCAGGTTGCGCGCCGTGAAGGGCACCACGTCCGGGCGCTTCGGACAGCCGCGCTCGGGCTCGGCGGCCGGAAAGGTGTCCACGTCATCGAACTGCGCGGACGCCACCAGGGGCATCAGCAGCGCCAGGCTCGACACCCACGCCTGCGCGGTCAACCGGACTGCCAAACGCATCGGGCTCCTCCACGAAGAAGCGGCCGCGGCCGGCTGAGGCACGCGGGCGAAAGAGGGAGCCTCCCGTCATACCGCAAGCCCGCGACACGCCAAGCCGAAGCCCTCAGCGCTTGCGTGACTTCTTCGGCGGTGGCAGCACCTCCACCGGAATCTCACGCTCCGCCTCCACCGCGGGCGTGGCCGCGTCCGGCGTACCAGCGTCGGTAGGCTCGGGCGGCTTCACTTCCTGAATCTGGTCGTCCAGCGGCACCCGGCCCACGGAGCGGTGGAACAACTCCCACAGCGCCTTGCGGTGCACCTCCGGCGAGCCCGCGCCCGACACCACCACGCCCGCGCCGCTGTAACGAGCCTCCAGCCCCAGCGGCTTCAATCCCTCTCCCAGTGAAGTGAGCTGCTCCTGGAGGACGGGGAGCTCGAAGGTCAGCTCCAGCTCCCGGGCCACGAAGGCGTCTGTCTTCAGCAGCTCCAGCAGCGCCAACCTGCACGCGGAGTCCTTGACCGAAGCACTGAGGGAGCGCTCCGCGCCGCTCGTCGCGTTCAGGTCCGGACAGGCCTTGCGGGCCGCGGCCGGCGGGGCGCGGGGTCCTCCGGCGGCGGCGAACCCACCGTGAGGCGCCACACGGCGAAGCGGCCCCCTGCGTACAGCAGGAGCAGCGTCCGTCCCGCCTTCTGCCCAGTGAGCAACAGTTCATTGCTCCCAGGCAGCAGCTCCGCGTCCGCCACGGAGGCGTCCGCCACCTGGACCCAGTCCACGGTGTCGAGCTTGTGGAAGCGTTCCTTCCCGGGCTCCAGGGGGACGACCAGGTCCACCGGCCACGCATGTGCGAGCGCCGGGACAAGAAGGGCCAGGAGTGCTCCAACGACGTACATGCGAGCGGACATCAGGGCTCCAGCGCAGTGGTATGGACCCTTAGCACGGGATAAGAACAGGGCTCTATGCCTACCTGGACCCTCTGGGTCGCCTGCCTGGCGCTGAGTTTCGTCAGGGCCCTTGTCGCCGCTTCGGAGTCCGCGCTCTACGGCGTGTCCGACCTGCGAGCCCAGGAGCTGGCGAACACGCAGCCGGGCCGGGCGACGCGCCGGGTCCTCCGCCACAAGACGGACCGCGAGCCCGTGGCCACGGCGCTGCGCCTGGGCATGGTGCTCAGCGGCTTCCAAGCCGCGGCCATTGGCGCCTTCGTCCCGCCGCGCATGCTGGACTTCAGCCGCTACGGCGAATCCGCGTGGCTGCCGGTGGCCACCGTCGCCGCGGGCGCGCTGCTGGTGGGCGTGCTGGCCACACTCATGGAAGTCACCATGCGCGGGCTGGCCAACGGCAGCCCGGAGCGCTGGGCCCTGCGGCTGTCGGGCTTCACCTCGCTGCTGGTGACGGTGCTCTACCCGCCCATGCGCGTGGCCATGGTGGTGCTCAACCTGATGGCGCGCACCTTCGGCCGCACGCTGCGCTTCGAGCCACCGCCGCCGCCGCTGGAGGAGCTGGAGAAGCTGCTGGCCGCCCAGGCCGCGAAGAACGAGGTCGACAAGAGCGCGCCGCAGCTCATCCGCTCCATCTTCGAGCTGTCCGACAAGCGCTGCCGCGACGTCATGGTGCCGCGCACGGAGGTGGTGACGGTGGACATCACCATCACCCCGGACGAGCTGCTGCGCCTGCTGGCGGAGGAGAACCACTCCCGCATCCCCGTGTACCGGGACGACGTGGACCACGTCATCGGCGTGCTGCACGCGCGCGACATCATCCCCCTGCTCCAGCACCCCGAGCTCATCGTCCTGCAGGACATCATCCGCCCGGCGCACTTCGTGCCGTGGATGAAGCCCATTGGCGACCTGCTCCGGGACATGCAGAAGCAGAAGATCCACATGGCCATCGTCGTCGACGAGTACGGCGGCTTCATGGGTGTGGTGACGCTGGAGGACATCCTCCGCGAAATCGTCGGCGACATCGGCGACGAGTTCGAAGTGGAGGAGAAGCAGGTGGAGAAGCTGGCGGACGGCAGCTTCCTGGTGGACGCCGCGCTGGAGGTGGACGCCTTCACGCAGACGTTCGGCTTCCCCCTGCCCGAAGGCGACTTCGACACGCTGGGCGGCTTCCTCTCCTCCATGGCGGGCCACCTGCCTGACGTGGGCGAGCGCTTCGCCTACAGCGGCTGGCAGTTCGTCGTGGCGTCCAAGGAAGGCCCCCGCATCGACCGGGTGCGAATGTCGCGCGTGAAGTCTGGCCTCACCAAGGACGGCAAGGCCACGGAGTCCCGCGACGGGCTGGTGCGCGAGCACGGCCGCGAGGAACAGGCCTCCGCGAAGAGCTGAGGCCCCGAGCGGCACCGGCCCCGCTCCGGGGCCGGCCTTCACCCACTACTGGGACCAGTAGCACTCCAGCGTCTCTCGCGCGGACTTGCCAATCAGTTCGCAGTTCTCGAAGCGGGCGCGCTCGCTGCCCCCGAGCTGCTGCCCGTAGCGGTCCGCGAAGCGCCGGAAGTAGGCATCCGGAAGCGCCTTGGAATCGAGCCGGAATTCCGCCGGTGGGGCGCGCTCGAGTTCCAGCCGGAAGGCAATGCCCCGCCCGGCGACGAGCCGGCGGATGCTGGCCTCATCGGTGATGGCCTGCTCCACCAGTTCGTTGAGCGGCTGCCCCAGCGACACGGTGCCGTCCTCGCCGGTGCGCCCGGTGCGCCGCGCGGCGCCCAGGGAGACGCTCCAATGCAACGGGCCCTCGAGCGCGAAGGTCCGCTCATCACAGCGCTGGGAGCGCTCCTCTTCGACCTCGCCAGTGACGACCTCCTCCTGGCTGACGTCCTCGTCGGTGAGCGCCGTCACCAACGGGTAGATGGAGGCGAGCGCCAGCACCACGCCGAGCGTCATGGTGATGTCGACGTCGTCATCGGACGAGCCGTCGGACATCGCCATCAAGACGCCGCCACCTCCGAGCATCGCGAGCCCACCGAGCAACGAGCCCATGGGCGGGCTGGTCGTCGTGTCGATGCGCTTCTTGCTGAACTCGGTGGAAATCTCGGTGCAGGTGGTGCGCTTCACCGCGACGCGGCCCACGTAGGACGCATCCACGACGCTCTCCAGCGTGTCGCGGTGGGTCTCTCCCAGGGACGCCTCTCGCAGGCGCTCGCCGCGCACGTACTCGGATGTCGTGCTGCAACCCGCCTGGGAGAAGAGCAACGCCGCCAGCCCCGCGGCCCCGAACCTAGAAGAGCCGGTTGCGCGCATCTTCCATCGCCCCACAAAGCCGCGAGTAGTGTTCGAGCGCCCGCTCCAGCCGCAGGCTCTTGTCGACGTCCGTCTGCCGCCCGGGGACGAAGTCCCGCACCGACGTCACGGAGAGGTCCACATAAGGCAGGCTCTGGAACTTGCCGGTGGGCTCTGCGCAGTAGCGGTTCTCCGCGCTGCACTTGCGGAACATGGAGTACGTCCCGCTGTGCTTCTCCTTCACACGAAGCCGGAGCGTCGCATCGTTTCCGCCGTTGAGCCGGATGACCTCGATGGGCAGCAGCAAGCCGCGCAGGTCGACGATCTCCGTCCGCTCACGGGGCTTGTCCAGCACCATGATGCGGCAGTCCTTCACCGTGACGTGCACCTCCGAGTCGTTCCACGCCTCGATGTGCTCGCGCAGCCACGCCTCCGTCTGCGCCTTCGTTGGGTCGACCTTGCGCGAAGGAGCCGGAGGCTCAGGGGGAGGCGACTTCTCCGCGGCCAACACGCTGGTGGAGCCCAGCAACGCCAAGGAGAGGGGAAACATACATTGTCGGAAAAGCGACATGGCCAGCACGCTGGCACGTCACACCTGCCGCCGGCAACGGACAACTACCATGGCACCGCATGGGTAGCGTCCACCCCACGCGTGAGCGGCGGCGGCCTCAGTCCCCGTCCAGCGGCGGCACCCAGGCCAGCGGCAGCACGCGCTCGGACTTGAAGGGCGCGCGCCGCTCGGTGCCGCCGAAGCGCAGCACCACCCCGCCCTCCACCTGCACCCGCCGGGGCACCGGCTCCGGCCCGCCCGTGGCGCGCGCGCTGGCCAGCGGGAAGAGCACGCGCAGCGGGCGCTCCCATCCGCCGCCAGGGGCGCCGCCACCTGCTGCGTACCCACCGCCACGCGGCGCCCATCCACCCGCAACGTGAAGTCCACCGCGGCCAGCGTGGCCGCGTCCGAAGCGGGGTTCGTCACCGCCGGTCCAGGTCCAGGACGCCGGTGCCGTCCTGCCGGAAGTCCACCTGGAAGCCCACCACGCGCACCGCGTCTTCATAGGCCCGCGGCCGGAAGGGCACCGAGCCCAGACACCCGGACACGGCGAGCCCGCCTCCCAGCAGCCCCAGGATGACGGCGCGGCGCGAGCGCATCTCAGCCCCCAGCAGCGGCTGGAGCGCCTCCACCGTCAGCGGCCAGCCCGCGCGGCGGGACAGGGACTCCAGCGCCTTGATGAACTCCGCCGCCGTCTGGAAGCGCCGCGCCCGGTCCGCGAACAGCGCCTTGCGCGCCACCTGCACCGCGTAGTCCGGCAGCTCCGGAGAGGACGTCAGCAGCGGCACGCGTGCGTCGCGCACCTTGTGCATCAGCTCCGCCTCGTGCTCCCCGGCGAAGAGGCGGCGGCCGGACCACAGCTCCCAGAGGATGATGCCCACCGCGTACAGGTCCGTGCGCGCGTCCACCGGCAGGCCCAGCACCTGCTCCGGGCTCATGTAGGGCAGCGTGCCGCGCAGCGCGCCGGAGTCGCCGCGCATCAGCCCCTCCACCTCCGCCACGCCGAAGTCGGTGAGCTTCACGTCGCCGTTGATGCCCAGCAGCAGGTTGGCCGGGTTCACGTCGCGGTGGACGATGGTGGCGCCGTTCTCCCCCACCTTGGCCCGGTGGATGTAGTCCAGCGCCTTGAGCAGACACCAGGCGATGTAGCAGGCGGACTCGGGCGGCATCGCCGCGCCGGCCTTCACCAGCAGCTCCTGCATGTAGCCCAGCGTCCGGCCACTCACGAGCTCCTGCACCATCAGGTAGTCCGGCCCCGCCTTGAACAGGCGGTAGGTGCGGACGATGTTCGGATGGCGCAGGCGGACCGTCAGCTTCGCCTCGTCAACGAAGGCTTTGACGTAGGCAGTGTCGCTGCGAAACGACGGGTGCAGCCGCTTGATGACAATCTCGTCCGGTTCACCCGGTGAGCGCTGCGTGGTGACCCGGGCTCGCGCCTGGTACACCTCCGCCATGCCGCCCACCGCCAACCGGCCGACCACCTCGTAACCACCCAGGTCCGGAGCATCCGCCACGGCACAACATTACTGCGAATTTCCGTCCGCACCCACTATTCCGCCACCAGGTCGTGGAAGAGCGCCTCGTAGCGGCGGCCGGACGCCCCCCAGGAGAAGTCCTTCTCCATGCCCCGGCGGCGGAACTCATCCAGGCGCGACGGGTCCGCGTAGAGGGCCAGGGCGCGGCGGATGGCCGCCAGCAGGGCGGACTTGTGGAAGGCCTCGAAGAGGATGCCGTTTCCGTCCAGCCCTCCCTCCACCGTGTCCACCAGCCCGCCGGTGGCCCGGACGATGGGCACCGTGCCGTAGCGCAGCGAATACATCTGGTTCAGGCCGCACGGCTCGTAGCGACTGGGCATGAGGAAGAAGTCCGCCCCCGCCTCCACCAGGTGGGAGAGCCCGGGGTCGAAGCCGATGTGCACGCCCACCTGCTTCGGGTAACGGGACTGCAACGCGAGCAGCCCTTCCTCCAGGGGCCCTTCGCCACTGCCCACGCCGACGACGCGGATGTCCGCGTGGAGCGCGGCCGGCAGGGCCTCCAGCAGCAGGTCCATGCCCTTCTGCCACGCCAGCCGGCTGACGAAGCCGAACACCGGCGCGGGGCCGTCCTCCAGTCCGAAGCGGGCCAGCAGTTCGCGCTTGCACACGGCCTTGCCGGACAGGTCCTTCAGTCCGTAGCGGGCCGGGAGGAAGGTGTCGTCCTCCGGGTTCCACTCGTGCGTGTCCACGCCGTTGAGGATGCCGTGGAGCCGGTGCGCGCGGTGGCGCAGCAGGCCGTCCAGCCCGTAGCCCTGCTCCGGCGTCTGGATTTCCCGCGCGTAGGTGGGGGACACGGTGGTGAGCGCGTCGGAGAAGACGAGCCCCGCCTTCAGGAAGTTCACCGTGTCGTGGAACTCCAGCCCGTCATGGGCGGTGAACAAGTCCCAGGGCAGTGCCAGGTCCCCCATCACGTCCTTGGGGAACTGCCCCTGGTAGGCCAGGTTGTGGATGGTGAAGACGCTCTTCGCGTGCGCCAGCGGCCCCGTCTGGAAGCCGCGCCGCAGCGCCACCGGCACCAGCCCCGTCTGCCAGTCGTTGGCGTGGATGATGTCCGGGATGAAGCGCAGCCGCTGCGCCGCCTGGAGCGCGCCCACGCTGAGATAGGCGAAGCGCCGGTGGTTGTCGGCGAAGGCGCCCCCCGCGTCTCCGTAGAGGCCGTGGCGGTTGCCGAAGAGGAACGCGTTCTCCAGGAAGAGCACCTCCAGGCGCTCGGACACGCGGGCGGAGAGGATGGGGCCCGACAGCTCGCCGAAGGGGAAGCGCAGCAGCAGGGACTGGCCCGTGGGCTCCAGCCGCTCCGCGCCTCGCAGGTCCCGGTAGCGCGGGGTGATGACCTTGACGTCATGGCCCAGCGAGGCAAGCGCGGCGGGGAGAGCCCCGGCCACGTCCCCCAGGCCCCCCGTCTTGGAGAACGGGGCCACCTCCGAGGAGATGAAGAGGACATTCATGTGCGCACATTGACGTGTGTGCCGGATGAGTCAACCGCGAAGGTGCACACCTGCCGCGCGCCCCTTATGTTGCACCGCGTGATGATTCCTCCAGACCCCATCCAGCGCTTCGCGCAGCTCTTCGAGCGCGCGAAGCAGGCCATCGCGGTGGACCCCAACGCCATGGTGGTCGCCACCGTGGGGGATGACGGGCGCCCCAGCGCGCGCGTCGTCCTGCTCAAGGACTTCGATGCGCGCGGCTTCGTGTTCTACACGAACCACGAAAGCCGGAAGGGCCGCGAGGCCCGCGCGCATCCCTACGCGGCGCTCTGCTTCTACTGGCAGCCCTTGAGTGAACAGGTGCGCGTGGAAGGCCGCGTGGAGCGCGTCACGGACGCGGAGGCGGACGCCTATTTCCAGAGCCGCGTCCGCGGCAGCCGGTGGGCGCGTGGGCCAGCCTGCAGAGCCAGCCGCTGGCGACTCGCGCGGAGCTGGAGGCCCGCGTGGCGGAGGTGGAGCAGAAGTACGCCGGCCAGCCCGTGCCGCGCCCACCGCACTGGTCCGGCTTCCGCGTGGTGCCGGACCGCATCGAGTTCTGGCACGCCCAGGAGAGCCGGCTCCATGACAGGCACGTCTACCTGCGCGAGGACGGCGGCTGGCGCACGCAGATGCTCTACCCATGAGGGCACGGCTACCAGGGCACTTCGGTCCCCTGGTAGTCGAAGAACCGGCCGCTGTGCTCCGGGTTCAGCCCGTCGATGACTCGCAGCATGCCGCGCACCGAATCCGGCGCCGGCAGCGTGGCGTCCGGGCCGCCCATGTCCGTCTGCACCCAACCGGGGTGGAGCAGCACGGTGACGAAGCCCTCCGGGCGCAGGTCCGTGGACATGGAGCGCACGGCCATGTTCAGCGCGGCCTTCGACATGCGGTACGCATAGGCCCCGCCGTCGGTGTTCGCCGCCAACGAGCCCATCCGCGAGGTGACGTGCGCCACCCGCCGCAAGGCGCCTTGCCGCAAGCCCGGAAGCATCGCGCTGGTGACACGCAGCGGCCCCAGGGCGTTGATGGTGAACGTGCGCGCCATGTCCGCGTAGTCCACGTCACCCAACGCACACCACAAGCCGGAGACACCGGCGTTGTTGATGAGCACGTCCACGGGGCCGGTACACACGTTGGTGGCGAACGCGCGCACGCTGGCGTCGTCTCCCACGTCCAACGCATGGATGCGCAGGCGGTTGCCCGCCTTCTGTTTCAATGGCTCCAGCCGCCGTGCTCCCTCTGGCGACCTGACCCCGGCTTCGACGGTATCGCCCCGCAGCAGGAGCTGCTGGACGAATTCGAAACCAATCCCCCTGCTCGCTCCGGTGATGACGTAGCGCATGCATGGCATTAACGCGCTGAATGCCTTCCGCTGGCAAAACACGCGCGTTGACGACCGGGGAGTGCACGCTGGTAATCGCATGCACCACATGCAGAGGACACATCGGATGAATGTCGCCGTCGTGGGAGGTGGGATTTCGGGGTTGGCCATCGCGCACGGTTTGCGTTCGCGCGGTACGGCTGCCGTGCTCCTGGAGACATCCGCACGTCTTGGAGGCGCGGTGGGCACGCATGCGCGGGCTGGCTACCTGGTGGAGCAGGGCCCCAACAGCTTCCTGGACCGCGAGCCCGCGACGCGAGAACTCGCGGCGGCGCTGAACCTGGAAGGTCGAATCCGGGTCGCCGACCCTTCAGCGAAGCGTCGCTATGTCTACACGCGAGGCCGACTCCGGTCGGTGCCGGCTTCGCCTCCGGCGTTTCTGGCTTCGGACATTCTTCCGCTGGGCGCGCGGCTGCGGGTCGCCGGCGAGCTGTTCTCCCGCCGCGCGCCGGAAGGCACGGACGAATCACTGGCCGCGTTCGGCCGCCGCCACCTGGGCCGCGCGGCGACGCGGGTGCTGCTGGACGCGGTGCAGACGGGCATCTACGCCGGTGACGTGGAGCAGCTCAGCGTCGAGGCCACCTTCCCGATGCTGGTGAAGCTGGAGCGCGAGCACCGCAGCCTCATCCTGGGCGCCATCCGCGCGAAGAAGACTCAACGCCAGGCGCTGCCCGCGGGGGCGCGCCGAAGCTGTCAGGCGCGCTGAGCACGTTCGACGGCGGCCTCCAGGTGCTCATCGACGCGCTGGCCGCATCGCTGGGTGACACAGCGCACGTGAGCGCACGGGTGGAAGGCCTGACGCGCGTGGATGGCGGATGGAAGCTCGCCGTCGAGGAACATGGACGCCGCGCGGAGCTGACCGCGAACCACGTGGTGCTGGCGGTTCCCGCGTTTGTCGCCGCGCAGCTGCTGCGCCCCCTGGATGATGCGCTAGCGGAGCAGGTGTCCCGAATCGAGTACGCGCCCATCGCGGTGGTGCACCTGGGCTTCGACGTGGGCACGCTTCCGGCACCGGACGGCTTCGGCTTCCTGGTGCCCTTCGAGGAGAAGCGGCGGCTCCTGGGCGCCATCCACGCGTCCACCACCTTCCCCTTCCGTGTCGAGGGCGGCCGCGTGCTCTACACCTGCATGGTGGGCGGCGCGCGTCAGCCGGACCTGGTGAAGCGGGACGAAGCAGCGCTCGCGGCGCTGGCGATTGAGGAGCTGCAGTCCCTGACGGGCGTTACGGCCCGGCCCACCTTCACGGAGGTCTTCCGCTGGCAGCGGGGCATCCCCCAGTACAACGTGGGGCACCTGGCGCGGATGGCGGGCATCGACGCGGCGCTCCAGCGCTGGCCCGGGCTGCACCTGGCGGGCAACGCCTACAAAGGCATTGGCCTCAACGACTGCATCCGTAACGCGGCGCGGCTCGCGACTGCCCTCGCGGACGAGGAAAGCGTTCGGAAATAGCGACTGCGACCGCTCGTTGTCAGGGAGCGACCGCTCGGGCCGGAGGCGTCAGCGTAGACCAGGAAGACGCGTCAGACTGGCAGTGCATGCTTGTCGGAGTCAGGAGCCCCCCGCCATGTTCGCCCTCCCCTCCCCCGTCCTCGTCGTCGCCGCCATCGTCCTCTTCCCCGTCGTCCTCGCCGGCAGCATGCTGCTGGACGCCTTCGAGACGGAGCTGGAGGAGCGCCCGGCGCAGTGACGCGGCCGGCGGTGTAGGCTCCCGCTGGCGCATGCTGGGAACATCGGAAGGCTCCATCGTCCGCGCCACCCTGCGGGCCCTCGTGGAGCCCCGACGGCTGCTGCCCATCCTCGTCGTCTCCGTCGCGCTGATTACCGCGCAGGTGCGCTTCAGCCACGCGCCCCTCTGGGCCGCGTTCGGGCTGGGCCTCCTGATGTGCCTGCTCTTCATCGCGGTGGCGCCTGTCTCCTACCGCGTTCTCTTCCCGGAAGGCCTGGACCTCAGCCATGGCGGCATCCGGCTCCTGCTCTACGCCACCGTGGGCAGCGGCGTGGTGCTCACCTCCGGCTTCGTGCTGCCGAAGCTCCTGGGCATGGGGCCCACCTTCCTCACGCAGCCCACCAACCTCGCGGTGTGCGGCGCGCTCTTCCTCGTGGGGGGCTGGGGCCTGGGCCGTGACATCGGCTTCGAGGAGAGCCTCACCCGCGAGCGCGCCCGCGCCGCCCGCTTCGCGCTGGAGGCCGAGCAGGCCCAGCTCCTCGCGCTGCGCAGCCACCTGGACCCGCACTTCCTCTTCAACACGCTCAACGCCATCGCGGAGTGGTGCCGTGAGGACGGCGCCGTCGCGGAGACCGCCGTGCTGAGGCTGTCCACCATGCTCCGCTCCGTGCTCGCGGGCGTGCGCAGCGCCACCGGCCCCTGACCCAGGAGCTGGAGCTCATCCGCACGCTCTTCGACCTGCACCTGCTCCGCGACCCGGACCTCTTCCAGCTCACGCTGAACATCCCCGCCGGCATGGAGGAGATTCCCGTCCCGCCGCTCGTGCTGCTCCCCTGGCGGAGAACGCGGTGAAACATGGCCCCGCCGCGGGCCACCGCGGCCCTCTGTCCCTGGACGTCACCGCGCGGGGCCACGAGGTGGAGGTCGCCATCGAGAACCCGGGCCCCTCCCGAGGGCCGCGTGAGGGCAGCGCTGGCCTGCCCACCGTGGAGCGCCGCCTCGCCCTGTCCTATGGCGGCGCCGCGCGCCTCGTGCTCGACAGCGGCGAAGTGCGCACCCGTGTCACCGTCACCCTGCCCCGCGCGGGCCCCCAACCTGGAGTCCTCACCTGAGCGCCCCACTTCGCGTCCTCATCGTCGATGACGAACTGCTCGCCCGAAAGCGCCTGACGCGGCTGCTCGCGGCGCTCCCGGACACGGAGGTCTGCGGCGAGGCCTCGGACGCGGATGGCGTCCTTTCCGCCGTGCGCGCGGGCGGCGTGGACGTGGTGCTGCTGGACATCCACATGCCCGGCCTCAGCGGCCTGGATGCCCTGGCCCTGCTGCCGGAAGGCGGCCCGCGCGTCATCCTCTGCACCGCCCACGCCGAGCACGCCGTGCAGGCCTTTGAACATGGCGCGGTGGACTACGTGCTCAAGCCCGTGGAGCCCGCGCGCCTTCAGAAGGCCCTGGAACGCGCACGCGCACGCGGTCCGGCCACATCATCCACGGGCACGGTCAGCAACCCACCGAAGCCACCGGCACGCCCGTCCGCGGCCTGGGCCGCCTGCCCATTCCCACGCGGCAGGGCATCGTCCTGGTGGATCCCGAAGCCATCTCCCACGCATCGCTGGAGGACGAGCTGGTGACCGTGTTCACCACGCAGGAGACTTCCTCACCGACTTCACCCTCAACGAGCTGGTGGAGAAGCTGCCGTCCGAGCACTTCCACCGCGTCCACCGCCGCGCGTTGCTCAACCTCACGCACGTGGCGCGACTGGAGCCGCTGGACACAGGTGGCTACCGGCGCGCACGCTGCGAGGCCACGCGGTGGAGGTGAGCCGTCAGTCCGCGCGCGAGCTGCGGCGCATGTTGGGCCTGCGTCGCGGCGCCGAGGACGAGGGCTGAAGAAAGACAAAGGCCCGCGCTCCGATGCATCCGCGCGGGCCCGACTGCGGGTGACGACCTACCTCACGCGCACTTCGACGCTGATGACCTGGCCACCCTCGTTGCGCGAGAAGACGACGGTGCCGCGCTCCGTCCAGACCGGCCCGAAGCCCGTGCCCAGGCTGTAGGCCGTGGCGACGTCGTAGTTCCTGTCGAAGGTGATGACGCGCACCTCGCCGTCCTCGCCCGGCCGCAGGCTGGTCGTCGTGTAGACGATGATGCGCCGGTCCGCATCCCACTCCACGGTGCCGCCCAGCGCGGGGTTGGGGATGTAGGCCGAGCTGAGCTGCGAGGTGCCCACGTTCGTCAGCTGCTTCAGGTCCTTGCCGTTCTCCTTCACGAGCCACAGCGAGGGCACGCCCGAGCGCCGCGTGGACTGGAACAGCACGTTGCGCCCATCCGGCGTCCACACGGGCTCGCTGTCATCGAAGCCCTGCGTCACTCGGACCGACTTGCCCGAGTTCGCGTTGAGCACGTACAGCTCCGAGCTCCGCACCACGTCGCCCTCGCGGTATCCATCCGGCAGCTTCGCATACGCCACGCGGCTGCCATCCAGGGACACCTCGGGCGCACCGGTGCGCTCCGCCACCAGGTGCGAATCGCCCTGGTGGTCCATGCGAATGAGCTGAAGCGAGGTCGTCTGATACACGATGATGCGCCGGTCGGCGGACTCGGACGACGGCTCCACCAACGACTGGGACGCCACGCCAGGGGACTCGGCGTCCGCGAGCGCCTCCGCCTCCGCCCCACCGCACGCGGCGAGCAGCAGCGAAGAAGCCATCCACATCGCAAGGTTCCTACGGGGACTACGGCAGCGGACGTCAGTCGGATGCATACGGTCCTCTGGGTGGAATCCACCTACCAGCGCGGGGTTGACAGGTTTTACAGTCCGCGCTCACGGGTATTCCAGGTCAGAACACCATAACAACCCGGACCGTCATAAATGCTACCCGCCGACTGGACGCGACACCGCCCCACACCGCGTCACGGTGACGCGAAAAGTGCGGGAACCTGGGTCGCATCCGCGCCAAGGATGTCTGAGAGGACCCGGGACGCCTGAATGGGGACGGCGATGCCCGCGCGCGCGCACCGCGCGGCTTCGTCCAAGGTGAGCGAAGGCGTGGAACAGTAGGACTCACGCCAGTGCTCGGCGAGCTGCCGGGAGAAGGCCACGCGCAGGGCCTCCACCTTCGCCTCGAGCCAGGCTTCGGCCAGGGTGAAGTTCGGCCGCTGGGGCCGCACGTTGCCTTCCCTGAAGGTGACGTCGTGCTCGTGGCCGGACTCGGAGAGCTGGTCCTGCAACGTCACGGTGAAGGGCCCGCGCCGGGCGTCCAACACCACGGACGAAGCCACCGCGACGTGGTGCGCCTGCGACAGCCGCAGCGCGTGGTACTCGAAGGTCCTGGGGACGTCGCGGTACCGCGTGACGGGCACGGAGTAGGTGTGCGTGTGCTTGGTGTACTTCGTCACCTTGCGCGTCTTCGTCTTGCCCTTCGAGTCGGTGTACTCCTCCTCCGCCTCGTAGGGCTCCTCGATGGTCTCCGTGCGGTCCTCGTGGTCCGTGTACGGCACGCTCTCCGTCCACGGCGCGGTCAACTCCACGGGGTGGCTGTCGCGCTGGGTGACGAAGCGTCCCTCCAGGCTGAACACCGGCCGCGCCGAGCCTCCCGGCGCGAACCAGGGCGAGGACTCGAAAGCCTGGGTGAGCCGGGCCTCCAACTGCGCCTGTTGTGCCTCGTCCAGGCCCTCCACGGTGCCCGTCCAGGAAGGCGGGCCGAACAGCTCGGGCGCCGTCGCTGGGCGCGGCGCGTACTCCCGCCAGTGGCCGCAGTAGCGGAACACCAGCTCGCGCCAGTGCGGGCTGTCATCCGTGCTGGTGTCCCGCAGCCGCTGGCAGGACGTCTTGCCACTCTGGAGCACCAGCCACTCCATGTCGCGGGAGATGAGGGCCAGCTCGCGGTGCGCCAGCAGCGGCTGCTTGCGCCGCAATGTCTGCTCCGCCGTGAGCGCGTGTCCCTGGCGCGCGGGGTTGCCGACGAGCCGCTGGAGATGACGGCGTGTGCCATCCACCTCCTCGCGCAGGGAGCTCTCCAGGCCGCCATTCAGCTTCGAGTTCCATGCCGTCCGGTGGTTCAGGAAGCGCAGGAGCCACGCCTCCGCTTCTTCGTCATCCCCTTCCAGGCGCGCCTCCCGCGCGTTGCTCAGCAACTGCGCCAGGGCGCGCGAGCGCAGGCCCTCGCGCGCCAGGAGGAGCTCCTGGTCATAGGGGCTCTGCCGGATGAGGTCGTCGTAGATGGCCGCGGCCTCCACGAACATGCCCTTTTGGGCCAAGGAGTCCGCGCGGCCGCGCAGGGTGGTACAGGCACACAGGACCAACAAGGAGACGAGGAGGAGCCGGGCCATGGTCACGAAAGCGCGAGTCGCGTGCGTCCGGTGACGGACGAGGCGGCGGGATATTCACGGCGCGCAGCGCTTTACCGCACACCCCGGGCGACAGGCTACTCGACCGGCCATGTATGGACAGGCGCTCCGGATTCGGAGCGCTGGAGGTAGCGCTCCAGCATCGCCGCCAGGGCGTCCTGCCGGGGCATTTGCGACTCCAGCCGCGCCAGCATCTGCCGCTGCCATGCCGCGCCCGTCTGTCGCAGCGCGACGCGCTGTTCGATGATGCCCAGCAGCGTGTCCGCCTCCTCCGCGTCCACGCCCGCGCGAACCAGGCCCTCCCGGGCTTCGGGGAGCAGCCGCTTCACCAGCTCCGTCGCCGCCATCGGCTGCGGACTGGGCGCCGTGGAGGAGGGCCACAGCAGCTCCGCGTCCAGGCCCTGCCGCGCGGCGCGGATGAAGTTGCCGTACGCGTGGACGAAGGGCAGCGCGGGCAGCAGCGCATCCACGCGCTCGGCCAGCGCCAACGTGAGGCCCAGCAGGAAGGCGCCGTTGGCCATCATGTCCACCACCGTGGGCCCGGCGGGCAGGGCGCGGAACTCGATGCGCAGGTGGCCTCCGTCCTTCGGGTCGTAGATGGCGCGGTTCCAGCTCCACACCGTGCTCTGGTGCAAGCGCAGCTCCTCCAGGCCCGGCACCTCGCCCGCCGCCACGCGCTCGCGGAGGGCTCGTCGCCCGACACCGGCAACAGCGGTGGATGCAGCGCCACCGCCTCGGCGAACAACTCGTAGGCGCCCTCGCGCACCCAGCCATGGCCGAACGACACGCGCGCGTGGGGCTGAAAGCCGCCTTCTCCGGGCTCGCCCCGGTCGTCCACCGCTTGCCGGAACAGGGCCACGCGCGTCTCGTCCCACAGCTTCCGTCCCAGGAAGAGCGGCGAGTTGCCCGCCGCCGCCAGCACCGGCGCCGTGGCGAGCTGCGCCGCGTTGTACATGCGCGCGAAGTCACCCGGCGCCACGCGCAGGTGGTACTGGAGCGACGTGTTCGCGCCCTCCAGCGTCACGTCCTTCCAGGTGAGCGACAGCGCCTCCTCCTCCCCCGAATCGATACATGGAACGGCGCGGACCGGCGCTGACGGATGGCGGTGGACATGGCGCGATAGCGCGGCTCGCTCGTGAGCGCGCCGCTGCCCAAGTCCGCCTCGCGCAAGGTGGGGAGGATGCCGATGACGGCCACGCGCGCGCCCAGCGTGGACGCGGCCCGGCGCACCGCGGCCACCGCGCTCTCCACCTCCTGGCGCAGCGCACGGAAGGCTCTGCCGGCCAGCGGGCACGGACGCAGGTTCACCTCCAGGTTGAAGGCATCCAGCTCCAGCGTCACGCGGGGTCTTCCGCGCGCGCCAGCACCGCTCGGTTCACCGGCAGTGGGAAGCCCAGGCGATCCACGAGGTACAGCTCCAGCTCCGCGCCCACGGTCGGCGCGCCCACGCCGAACCCCGGACGCGCCAGGAGTGCCCGCAGCGCCTCCAGGCTCTCCGCCAGCCGCCGGGAGAAGCGCTCGTGGTCCTCCGGACGGAACTCCTCCTGATGGATGGCCATCCCCATGAAGGTTCAAGGTAGGCATGGCCGCCTGCCCGGCCACCCGGTACCTGCCAGGCCGCCCCGCAGGGCAGGGTCAATGTCCACGAATGGCAACGGGCACGGGTAGGTACGCCCGCGCCCGGTGTGTTATCTCGGGGCCTGGTCATGCCGTCCGACACGTCCGCCAACCTGTACGATTTGACGCGGCCCGCGCTGGGGGCGCTGCTCTCCGGTTGGGGCTTCGGCCCCTACCACCGCGACCAGCTCTGGACCGCGCTGTACCGCCGGCACGCGACCACTTTCGACGAACTGGACGGCCTCAAGCCGGAGCTGCTGCGCATGCTGCGCGAGCACACGCGCCTGGGCCAGCTGGCCACCCATCACGAGTCCTTCAGCAGCGACGGCCTCACGCACAAGCTGCTGCTGCGCCTGGACGACGGGCAGACCATTGAAACCGTGCTGATGCGGTTCAAGGGCCGCGCCACGGTGTGCATCAGCACGCAGGCCGGCTGCGCCATGGGCTGCGTCTTCTGCGCCACTGGGCAGATGGGGCTCTCACGCCACCTGACGCCCGGCGAAATCGTGGGGCAGATACTCCACGTCAACCGCATCCTGCGCGCCTCCGGTGAGACGCTGCGCAACGTCGTCCTCATGGGCATGGGCGAGCCGCTCCACAACTACGAGCACACGATGTCCGCGGTGGACGTGCTGGTGGATGCGCTGGGGCTCGCCATGGGCCCACGCTTCATCACGCTCAGCACGGTGGGCGTCGTGCCCGGCATCCGGCGGCTCGCGGATGAAGAGCGCCCCATCCACCTGGCCGTCAGCCTCCATGGCGCCACCGACGCCGAACGCGCGGCGCTGGTCCCCGCTGGACGCCGCTGGCCCCTCGACGAGCTGATGGACGCGTGCCGCTACTACAGCGAGAAGCGCAAGCGCCGCATCTTCTTCGAGTGGACGCTCATCTCCGGCCGCAACGACACCGCCGAGCACGCGCACACGCTGGGTCAGCTGCTGCGCGGCATGGACGCGCACGTCAACGTCATCCCCCTCAACCCCACGGTGGGTTACGACGGCGGCCCCAGCCGTCCGGAGTCCGTGCGCGCCTTCCAGGACGTGCTCGCCTCCTACGATGTGCCCAGCACGGTGCGTCAGCGCCGGGGCATCGACATCGACGCGGGCTGTGGCCAGCTCAAGGCCACCGTGGAACGACGTTCACGCCGTTCACTTCCCACCAGCGCCTGACGTATTCCTGAAGGTCCCAAGCCTGCTGTCCGCCCAGGCCCCGGGTACGAGCGCACTGTCTCGAACGTCGAAGCGCCCGAGCGCCGCGCGAGGAGAGCTCACGCTCGCATGCCCGCCACACCGCGGGCCCTTCGCGCGAAGCGCACGCGCCATGACGCGAAGGTCCATCCGTCAGGGTCCTGAGTTACACCCCGAGCGGTGCGCCGTGTCGGTGGCGGACGCCCATGTCGATTGCGGGTGGTGCCCCTTGCACGCGACACGGCCATGGGCACATTCTTTCCATCGGCTTCCCCGGGGAGGTGGGCGATGCTTTCCATCCAGGAGCACGCAACGGTGGATGAGGCGAGCAGTGAGCTGCTCGACTTCGTTCTCGAGCCGTACAACTGGCTGTCACTGCCACGAACAGGCATGGACCCGGCAGCATGGCCCGGGCAGAACACGCTCTATCAGCGCCGCGTGGGGTCGCTGCGCATCTGCGCGTCCGTGGACGTGGCGGCCACGCTGGACGTTTTCCTGCACATCGCCTTCCGTGCACCGGGCCTCACGCCAGTGAAGGCGGCGGACCACCTGGAGAGCTTCCTCAAGCAGCGGCTGCCACTGACGCCCAACTCCGAATGGCAGGTGGAGGTGGACGAGCGCCGGTGGATTCACTTCTCGCGGCGCTACGCGGGCCCTCACCTCAAGGCGTGAGCGGCTCCAGCCGGTAGTGGCGCAGCGGCTGCGCCACGTTCTTCACGGGCGTCTCCGTCAGGGGCCCGAAGCGCAGGCCCTGGAAGAAGGGCTCATCCGAGCCCACCAGCGCGTCATGCACGCGGTCCATCACCAGCGTCTCCCGGAAACCCGCCAGTGACTGGAGGCGGGCCGCCTGGTTCATGCCGCTGGAGAAGGCCGTGTACTGACGGTTGGGTCCGAAGAGGCCGCAGTTGGCGTGCGCCAGGTTGACGCCCACCGCCACCCCCAGGCCCGGCAGCTTCACGCGCTCACACAGCGCCGCCACGTCCTCGTGCGCGCCCAGCGACGCGGTGAAGGCCTGGATGTCACACGCGGCCCGCACCGCCGCCTGCGCGCGCTCGCGTGGCCTGCTCTTGAAGAAGGGCGGCCCGAAGAGGCCGATGACACAGTCACCGACCATCTTGTCGAACACGCCGCCGTGCTCCCAGATGCAGCCCACGGCGCGCTGGCTCCACTCGTCCACGAAGCGGCCGATGTTGCGCGGGCTGTCGAAGCCCTGCTCGCAGATGCGGGTGAAGCCGTTGATGTCCGCGAAGAGGATGCCCACCTCCTGGTCCTGCGCCCGCAGGTACTGGGCGTAGGCGGGGTCGTGCAACAACGCGTCGATGATGGCGTTGGGGAAGAACTGCGACAGGTGGATGCGCTCGCGGTTGTAGTCCTGGAGCCGCTGACTCAGCGTGGACGCCAGCACCCGGATGAGGTCCATGGCGTAGGCGGAGAAGCCGCTGTCGTTCCACACGACAATCTTCCCCAGCGGGCCCTGCGCGGCGGCGCCGGAGATGAGCACGGCCTCGGTGGTGCGGCCGGAGAAGAGCCGCCGCAGCGTGGACGCCTCGCTCAGGAGCAGCCGGGGGCCGTGCTGGCGGATGGCCGCCTCCAACCCCGCATGGGGCTGCTCGCCGCTTTCGAACTCCAGGTGCCCGTTGCGATAGGTGCGGTAGTGCAGCACGTGCGGCTGCACCGCGTCCCGGTACAGCAGCAGGAAGCCTGGCAGGCGCACGCGCTGCGCCAGCGTCAACACGGTCAGGTCCATGCCCGCTTCGAAGACGGGGTTGGCCAGATGGCTGTTGCACTGGAGGATGAGCTGGTGCTTCTCCGACGCGGTGTGCACCAGGCACAACACCGTGTCGAGCTGCTCCGCCACGGTGTCCAGCACGCGCAACAGGCGCGCGGAGGAATCCGGCGCGGTGGCGTCGTCCGCGAAGAGGAGGCCGAACACACCCACGCGCGTTCCCGCCACGTCCAGGGGCTGGCTGACCAGGGTGTCCGCCCCCAACCGGCGCACGCCCATGGCACCTTCCAACAGCGCGCCGGGGTGACGGTCGCTCCAGTCCCCCGCGTTCCACGTCTGCTCCACCAGCTCCTCGTCGCGCGTGGTGATGGCCACGGCCTTGGCGCCGGTGAGCGAGAGCACCAACGGGAAGCAGCGCTTGAAGGTCTGCGTCAGCGTCTCACGCCCGCGCAGGCTCTCCTCCAAGGCGTCATCCACCGCGCGCTGGAGGGTGCGCAGCGCCTTGTACTCCTCCAGGGTGATGTCGGTCATCGGCTGCCCTTCTATCGCCGCCCGGGCGGTGCTGTCACAGGGCGGGCGTCTGTTGCTGGCCGCCGGACACCTGTCCGTCCGCCACGTCGATGAGCCAGTACCCCTCGTGTCCAGATTCGGTGGAGGAGCCCGCGCCAAAGACATGGGGCCGGTCGGCGGTGGCGGGGTGGTGGTAGCGCCGGTGGATGTGGCCATGCAGCACCGCGTAGCGCGGGCCCGGCAGCAGCTTCAGCAAGGCGTCCGCGTCCCGGAGGCCATGGTGCCAGCGGTCCGGTCGCCCATGGGGATTGAGCGGCGCGTGGTGCACCACCACCAGGATGGCGCGACCCTCCAACCGGGCGTCCTTCAGCAGCGCGGCCAGGCCTCCGAGCTGGGCCTCGCCGATGACGCCGTAGGACAGGCCCGGCGTGCGCGGCACACGGGCGGACAGCAGTCCCACCACCGCGGCCTCGGTGCCCAGCAGCCGGACGAAGGGAAAGGCGCCCTCACGGCGGTACTCCGGCAGGTCGCTCTCCAGCAGGTGGCCGAAGTACTTCGCGAAGCGCCCGGTGCGGTGGCTCCCGGGCGTGAAGACGTCGTGATTGCCGGGGATGACGGTGCAGCGGCGGGGTCCTCCGCCAGCGCGCCCAGGGACTGGCGGGCGCCGCTGAACTCAGCGTCCAGCGCGTACGCCGTCAGGTCGCCGGAGAGGATGAAGTGGTCCACCTGCGCGGCCTGCGCGTCCCGGGCAATGGCGGCCAGCGCCTGGGGCGCGCGCGCGTACCGCCGGGCGCGGCCTCCCACGGTGAGCTCCGCCAGGGCCATCCAACGTCGCCAGCCCAACCGGTGCAGCGGAAGCGCGAAGTAGTCCTCGGTGATGTGGACGTCGGAGCAGTGGGCGATGCGCATCGAGGGGTTTTCCGCCAATCACGGCGAACGTAGCACCCACCCCCGGGGGCGTCGACGAAGCAGGCCACGGGCACTGCGGCGGGCCCCCGCGTCGGTTATGGTCCCCCGCGACGATGATTCGCTCCGCGTGCCCGCACGCCCTCCTGCCCCACGGACCTCGGGGGCGCCCATGAGCCAGGTCCGAGGCCGCTTCGCCCCCAGCCCCACCGGGCGCATGCACCTGGGAAACATCCGCAGCGCGCTGCTCGGCTGGCTCCAGGCGAGGGCGGCCCATGGTCGCTTCCTGCTGCGCATCGAGGACCTGGACCGCGCGCGCTGCAAGCCGCAGTACGTCGACGACCTGCTGCGCGACATGGAATGGCTGGGGCTGGACTGGGACGAGCAGCCCGTCTTCCAGAGCCAGCGAGACGGCCTCTACCGCGACGCCCAGGCCCGGTTGGAACAAGCAGGGCGCGTGTATCCCTGCTTCTGCACACGCGCGGAGATTGCACGGGCCGCCAGCGCGCCTCACGGACTCTCCGACGAAGGCCCCCGCTACCCGGGCACCTGTGCGCACCTCACCCGCGAACAGATTTCCGAGCGCGCCCGCACGCGCGCGCCCGCGTACCGCTTCCGCGCGCGCCCTGGCGAGGTCCGCTTCGTGGACGGCTTGCAGGGTCCGTACTCGCAAGACGTGGACGCGGTGGTGGGCGACTTCGTCGTGCGGCGCAACGACGGCGTGGCCAGCTACCAGCTCGCGGTGGTGGTGGACGACGCGGCCACGGACATCACCCATGTGCTGCGCGGGGACGACCTGCTCTCCTCCACGCCCCGGCAGCTCCAGCTCTACACGTCGCTGGACTTGCGCGCGCCCGAGTTCCTCCATGTCCCGCTGGTGCTGGGCGAAGACGGCAAGCGCCTCGCCAAGCGCGAGGGTGCCTTCGCGCTCGCGGAGTTGCGTGAGCGAGGTGTGCCCCCCGAGCGGGTGCTGGGCCTGCTCGCCTCATGGAGTGGATGGGGAGACGGTGGCCCCATGACGCTGACCGAGTTGGTGCACAGCTTCCGTGCCGACAGGCTGCCGTGCGCGCCCGTGGTCGCGGGTGAAGCCGCGCTCCGAGAAGCACTCGGCCTGGGGTGAGCCCGGGCCCCGGCATCCTCCACGGGGAGCCATCCGGAAACGGCGAAATCGTGCGTCCGCTGCCCCATGCCCATGTTTACCGCGAACATGAGCGCCTTCTCCGCTCGGGGCGCTCTCAGGCATCAGGAGGGGCAGCACCATGGCAGCCATCGTCGAAAACCAAGCGCCCGGCGACATCTCCGCCGTCGCGGGCAACCCCTACAAGCTGAGCTGGGGCGCCATCTTCGGCGGCGCCTTCGTCTCATTGGCCCTGTCGATTCTCCTGTACTCGCTCGGCCTGGCACTCGGGCTGTCCTCCGTGGACCCCAACAACCCGGCCAGCGCCCGGTCGGCGGGCATCGGCACCGGCATCTGGAGCATCATCGCGCCCCTCATCGCCCTGTTCTGTGGCGGCTTCGTGGCCGCGCGCTCCGCGGGCCGGCTGGACAAGGGCGGCGGCGCGCTGCACGGCGCGGTGATGTGGGGCCTGACGACGCTGGTGGGCACCACCCTGTTGGGCATGCTGCTCTCCTCCGTGGTGGGCACCGCGTTGCGCGCGGGTGGCGCGGTGATAGGAGCCACCGGCGCGGCGGTGACAGGCGCGGCTTCGGGAGGAGGCCAGGCCGCGCAGGCCTTCGGCTTGGACGCCAATGACGCGCTCGGCCCCATCAACCGGCGCCTCCAGGCGGAGGGCAAGCCGACCATCACCGCCAACCAGATCCAGGCCGCTACGTCCGATGTCCTGAGCACCGCCCTGCGCACGGGCAACCTCGACCAGGAGGTGCTCGTCACCTCCATCGCGGACAACACACGTCTGTCTCGCCAGGACGCGCAGGAGGTCGCAGGCAGGGTGAGCGACCAGTTCACCGCGTTCCGGGGCAAGGTCGGCCAGGTGGGCCAGCAGTTCCAGCAGGGCGCGCTGCAGGCGGCGGAGCCCACCAGCCGGGTCTTCTGGGGCATCTTCGGGTCGCTCCTGCTGGGCCTCATCTCCGCGATGCTCGGCGCCACGGTGGGCGTGAGCCGCCGCCAGCGCATCGCGGCCGAGGGCGCCGTCATCACCACGCCGCCCACCCGCCCCACGGAGCCCCCCTGCCCCGCCGCGAGGTGTATCCGTAGGGGAAGGTTGGCGTGGCCGTGAGCGCCGTCCCCGAGGGCTCACGGCCGTCGCCTTCCACACACTCCGCGCCACGCCCGCACGCGCGCATGCGCTAACATCCTCCCTGACGAGGCGGCGGGCCCAGGCACGCGGTGGCGTCGCGCGCCTTTCGGGGGACTCCCATGAACCGGAGCACCACGTACCTGCTGTGTCTCACCGCGCTGGCCACCGTCTCCAGCGGCTGCTTCCTGCGCACGGGCTACATCCTCGACGCGCTGAACACACCCGGGGACCCGCAGGCGGCGCCGCTGCCCGTGCCCATCCAGGAGCGCGCGGCGCGCATCACACGCACGCACCTGGTGGACGCCTACGCCGCCCCCGCCGAAGCCGCGCGCTGGATGTCCGCGATGGGCAACGCGCCCCAGCCCATCCTCGAGCAACTGGACTGCCTGAAGCAGAGCGCGGGCGGCAGCAACAGCGCGTGCTACGAGCGCTTCCTCAAGACCGCCATGGAGTCGCCGCAGTGGGGCCTGCCGTCGCTGCCCACCACGGTGGACCCCGCCGCGCCCTCACCGCGCGAAGTGGACGCCGCGCGCTTCCTGGCCAACACGCTGGGCATCGCCGCATCGCTGGTGGCCCTGCGTGATGCCCAGGGGGACCGCGTGCCCATCCAGGTGCTCACCCGCGGCATCCGCGAAGGCGCCGAGTCCGCCGCGCAATACGTCAGCGTCCGCAAGTGGAACCGCACGCTGGGACGCCCATCCAACGCCATTGTCCTGAGCGGCGGCGGCGCCAATGGCGCGTTCAGCGCGGGGGCCATCTGGCGGCTGCTCGGCGTGCTGGAGCAGTGCCGCGGCAAGCCCGCGCCGGAGGGCTGTGGAGACGCGCGCATCGACCTGGCGGCGGGCAGCAGCACCGGCGCGCTCATCAGCACGCTGGTGGACCTGTTCCACACGCCGGGCCACGAAGAGGCCGCGCGCCAGCTGCTCGTCAGCAACTACACCTGCTCGGTGGAGTCGGACCTGTACTGCGTCAACAACACCTGGATTTGGAAGATTGCCTCCGACCTGCGCGGACTGGTCCAGTTCGACGG
The DNA here is from genome assembly GCF_032612255.1 of Myxococcus sp. MxC21-1. Taxonomy (NCBI): domain Bacteria; kingdom Pseudomonadati; phylum Myxococcota; class Myxococcia; order Myxococcales; family Myxococcaceae; genus Myxococcus; species Myxococcus sp. MxC21-1. The sequence continues at coordinate 1,468,128 of NZ_CP123278.1, read as the reverse complement.
CATCTACGGCAAGCTGCGCGCGGCGATGGTCCCCGAGCAGCTCACCAACGGCACGGAGCTGGTGGCCGTCTCCGTGGACTTCGACACCGGTGACGTCTTCGGCATCAGCGACCAGGACCCGGCGAACCTCGACCCGAACGCCACCGAACAGCAGCGCGTGGAGGGCATCATCAACGGCGTCGTCGCCTCCATCGTGGAGCCCGTGCTCGCAGACCCGGTGCCGTGGCTGCCGTCACACACCGGGAGGATGAAGGGCTCCTTCTTCGACGGCGGCGTGCGCTCCGGCCTGCCGCTGCTCCAAGCCGTTCAGCGCGGCGCCGAGCGCGTGCTGGTCATCTCCACCGGCAGCGTGGAGCCGTCACCGGAGCACCCGCCGGACAACGCCGTCAGCGTGCTGATGCGCACCATCGACCTGTTCGTCGCCCAGCCGCGCGTGGGTGAGGTGCAGCAGGGGAGATGGCCGCCGTGGGCCGGCGCTTCGCGGAGCACAACGTCTGCGTGGAGCGCCTGGCGAACGTGGCTGACGCCGCCAGCGTCAACGCCTTCTGCCGCCGCACGGGCCCCGGCTTCGTCCCGCGCGAGCCCGGGGCCCTCAAGGCGGCCACCAGCATGTGGCTGGGCTCCGCCCGCTTCGACCAGGTGGCCTCCAGCTGGCGTTCGTCGTGGATGTTCCGTCCGGACTCGCAGCTCCAGACGGCCAGCGGCTACGGCTTCTCGCCGGAGGTCATGCGGCCGCTGTTCAAGGAAGGCGTGAAGCACTTCCAGCAGCGTTGCCATGAAGTGCTGCGCCTCTTCGAGATTCAGGGCACGCTGGCCGCCTCGGAGTGCGACAAGCCGGTGGACGACGCGGTGGCGGAAGCCGAGGCGCGGTTCGCTCCACTGGCCCAGTGCACGAAGGGCAAGCCCGAGCAGCGCTCGTGCAAGTGAGCCCTGGAGGCATATCCTCCTGGCGTCCATGTCCGACCGGTCGTCCCTCATCCGTTGGCTCGTCATTCCCGGTGTGAGCCTGGGCGTGCTCATCCTGAGCGCCGCCCTCTCCTACTGGCTGACGCGCCCCGTCCACGACGCGCCGCTGCCCGTCGGACCGCCCCCCGCCGACGAGCTGCCCGCCCCGCAGCCGCCCGGCACACGCATCGCCCCCACGCCCGGCCTGTCACCGCCCAGCGTCACACCTCCACCGGTGCAGCCTCCGCCCGGCTTCCCGTCCTCGCGGACCGACGTGCCCGCGCCGCCCGCGGCCTCGGGGGACCCACGGCGCGTGGTGGAGGTGGAGCCGGTGGTCGAATCCACCACCGGCCGCATCCACGCCGACGACATCCGTGCCGCCATCCAGGCAGTGACTCCGCTCGTGCAGCAATGTTTCGAGGACGCGGCACAACGCAACCGGGGTCCGCAGACAGTGAAGCTGCGCTTCACCGTGGAGGCGGGCAACGAGGGCGGGGTGATGAGCGCGGGCGAGTTGGTGTCCAGCACCATCCCCGACCCCTTCGTGCAGGCGTGCGCGCTGGACTCGCTGCTGGACGTCCGCTTCCCGGCGCCCTTTGGCGGAGGCAAGGCGACGGTCGTCTACCCCTTCGAGTTCCGTGTCCCTGGGGAGACTGGCCGGTAGGGCCCGGTTTTGCGTAAGGTGCCGGAGCCCCCGACCCTTCATGCCCGTTACCGTCGAACAGCTTGGTCCCCATGACGCGGAAGCCCTTCGGGGGCTTTTGTCGAAGGACCCGGTCCACAACCTCTACCTGCTGGGGTTGCTGGAGGAGTTCGGCGTCGCCCCCCGTGGCAGGGTGCCCTTCGCCTTCTACGGTCGCTTCGACAGCCAGGTCCTCACCGCCGCCGTGTTCGTGGGCGGCGACGGCGGGCTGGTGGTGCCCAGCGCGAGCGATGCGGGCGCCACCAGCGTCATCGCAGACGCGCTGTCCTCGCGCCTGACGCTGCGCTCCACCGTGGGCGACAAGTCGTCGGTGGACGCGTTGCTGCGCAGCCTGGCCCCAGGCAAGCCACGTCTGTCGCGCACGCAGCGGCTGTTCAGCGTGTCGGCGGATGACCTGGGCCCCTTCACCAACCCGCTCTTGCGGCTGGCGAAGGAAGAGGACCTGCCCCGGCTGCTGCCGCTGGCCCAGGGCTACGTGCGCGAGGTGCACGAGCGAGACCCATTGGCCGAGGACCCGCGAGGCTACGAGGCCCGCGTCATCCAGCGCGTGCGCCAGCGCCGCACCTACGTGTTGGAGGAGAATGGCGCGCTGGTGTTCAAGGTGGATATCGGCAGCCGCTCCCAGTACGGCGCGGAGCTGGAGGGCCTCTACACGCTGCCCGCCGAGCGCAAGAAGGGCCACGCCCTGCTGTGCCTGGGCCAGATTTCCCGCCACCTGCTGTCCTCGCTGCCGCGGCTGACCCTGCGCATCGACGAGCGGGACGAGAGCACCGCCCGCATCGCCCGCAAGGTCGGCTACCTGGCCGGCCGGACGTGGCGGCTCGTCCTGGTGGAGTAGCCGCCGGCCGCGTACAGTCCGCGCCCGCATGAGCCGTCCCACGCCTTCCCGCCGTCCCCTCTCTGGAGAGGGCCCCGTCATTCTTCACGCCGCCACCGACCCGCGCTGGCTGCCCCTGGCGCTCGAGCGGTTCGACGAGGTGCTGGTGGACCATGCCCACTGCGAGAAGAAGGCCGCCGCCAACGCGCTGTCCATGCTCCAGGCCTACCCGGACCTGCCGGGGCTTCCCTCGCAGATGGCGCGGCTGGCGCGCGAGGAGAGCGCTCACCTGGCCCGCGTGTTGGACTTGATGGCGGCGCGTGGCCTCACGCTGACCAAGGACGCGGGAGACCCCTACGCCCAGGGCCTGCAGAAGCTGATTCGCACGCCCGCCGCCGAGCGCCGCATGGACCGGCTGCTGGTGGCCGCCGTCATCGAAGCCCGCTCCTGCGAGCGGCTGTCCCTGCTGGCCGAAGGCCTCACCGACCCGGCCCTGGCGCGCTTCTACGGCGAGCTGGCCCAGTCCGAGGACGGCCATCAGTCCCTCTTCTACCGGCTGGCCGTCACCGCGTCCGAAGGCGACGAAGCCAGCGTGAAGGCGCGGCTGGAGTGGATGCTGGAGCGCGAGGCGCAGGTCATCACCGACGTGGGGCTGCGCGCCGCAATCCACTGAGCCGTCACGGCCCCGTGGGCGCCCGGAGGCCCTCGGCCGGACGATGCGCCACCGGCGCCGGTGAGGCGCCCTTCTCCAGCGGCCACGCCCAGGGCACGGCCACCGTGAGCAGGACGACCAGCACCGCGGTGAGCGGCGTGCCCAGGCGGAAGAAGTCCGTGAAGCGGTAGTGCCCCGGCCCGTACACGAGCACGCAGCTGGGCTCCAGCGGGGTGATGAACGAACAGCTGGCCGCCAGCGTCACCGCCATGGCGAAGGGCCGCGCGTCCACGCCGAGCTGCTGCGCGGCGTTGATGGCCACGGGCAGCACCACCAGTGCCGCGGCCTGGTTGCTCATCGGCGCGGACAGGACGATGGTCAGCACCATCAGCACCACCATCACCATGCGTGGGCCCCCAATGCGCCCAACGCCGCCACCCTGTCTCCCACGAACGCGCCCGCGCCGCTCACCTCCATGGCCAGCCCCAGCGCCATCATGGAGCCGATGAGCAGCACCACGCGCCAGTCCACGCGGAACGCGGTGCGCGGGTCCACGCAGCCAGTGGCAATCATCAGCAACATGCCGGTGAGGCCCGCCACCGACAGCGGCACCACGTTCAGCGAGCCCGCCGCCAGCGCTCCCAGGAACAGCACCACCGCCAGCAGCGCCTTGCCGTAGCGCGGCGGCTGGTACTCGTGGCCGCTGAGCACCGTCAGGTTGCCGCCCCGCGCCAGCTCGTCCACCCGGTCGCGCGCGCCGCGCAGCAGCAGCACGTCTCCCACCGACAGCGGCAGCATGGACAGCGAGCGCTCCCCGAAGGTGCGGCCCAGGAGCTGGAGCTTGGTGACGCGCTGGATGGCGGGCTTGCGGTGCAGGGCCAGCGCCACCAGGCCGTAGCGCTCCACGAAGAGCGTCTCCTTCAAGCTGCGCCCCACCAACGGGCTGTCGGGCGGCACGCTGGCTTCAATGAGGATGGAGTCCTTGTCGTGCAGCTCCTCGTCGGACAGCCGCACGTCCGGGCGGATCTGGATGCCGCGCAGGTCCTTCACCCGCAGAATCACCTCGCGGTTGCCCTCGATGAGCAGCCGCTCGTCGCCGCGCAGCCGGTACCCCGGCACTGCGGACAGGGCCACGCCGTCGCGGATGATGCCGATGACGCGCAGCCCCAGCCCCTCCGAGATGTCCCCCAGCTCCTTGCCCACGTAGCGCGAGTCCGGGGGCAGCACCGCCTCCGTGAGGTAGTCGCGCAGCGTCCAGTCCTCCATGGCACCGCGGCCCTCGCGCGCCGGCAGCAACCACGGCGCCAGCAGCACCACCCCGAGGATGCCGACAATCGCCAGCGGCAGCCCCACCGGCGCCAGCTCCGTCACGCCGATGCCCGGCATGCCCAGCCGCTGCATCGCTGCGGACATCACCAGGTTGGTGGAGGTGCCGTAGAGGAACACCATGCCGCCCAACATGGAGGCGTACGCCAGCGGCAGCAGCACCTTGCTCTTGGGCACCTTGGCACGCTGGGCCGCGCCGATGGCCACCGGCAGGAAGGCCGCCGTCGTCACCGTGTTGGAGATGACAGAGGAGAAGGCCGCCACCGCCACCATCATCGCCATGACGAACGTCTGATGGCCGAAGCGGGCGAAGAAGGCCAACCGTTGACCCACCAACTGAACCACGCCCGTCGATGCGAGCCCCTGCGTCATCGCGAGCAGCGTGAAGATGAAGATGACCGTGTCGTTGCTGAACCCCTCGAACGCCTGCACGGGCGTGAGCACGCCGGTGAGCGCCAGCAGGCACACCACCACGAGCGAGCTGACCTCGATGGGAAGCGTGTCGAACGAGAACAGCACCAGCGCGACGACGACAACACCCAGGACGATGGCGATGGTCATAAGGCCCGCCCCAACCTGTATTCGCTGCGCTGATATGGCGAGTGCCGTGGCGCAGTGCGCCGTTTACTTCTGGATGACCAGCCGCTGATAAGTGGAATTAGGAGGGGCCTGTTCGGTACCAAGGCGGGTGACCGGTCGCGGGTTGCATTTATGCCCCCCTTCCAGAACGTTTGGGGCCTGTCTCCAGACCTGAACCACGAGGACGAATTCATGGCTTCGACGCAAGTTGCGGCGGAGGGCCAGCAGGCCCCCACGAAAAACCCCACGCTCCTGGCCTGGGTGGCCAAGATGGCCGAGATGACCCAGCCAGACAGCATCGTCTGGTGTGACGGGTCCGAGGCGGAGAAGAAGCGGCTGACGGACCAGGCGGTGAAGGAGGGCATCCTCATCCCGCTGAACCCGGAGAAGCGCCCCAACAGCTACCTCCACCGCTCCAACCCGAACGACGTGGCGCGCGTGGAGCACCTCACGTTCATCTGCACGCCGAACAAGACGGACGCCGGCCCGACGAACAACTGGATGGAGCCCGAGGCGGCCTATACCAAGCTGGGCAACCTGTTCACCGGGTGCATGAAGGGCCGCACCATGTACGTGGTGCCCTACGCCATGGGCCCCATCGGCAGCCCCTTCACCAAGCTGGGCGTGGAGCTGACCGACAGCATCTACGTCGTGCTGAACATGCGCATCATGGCGCGCATGGGGAAGCAGGCGCTGGACATGCTGGGTGACAGCGACGACTTCAACCGCGGCCTGCACAGCACCGGCGACGTGGACCCCGACCGCCGCTACATCTGCCACTTCCCCCAGGACAACACCATCTGGAGCTTCGGCTCCGGCTACGGCGGCAACGTGCTGCTGGGCAAGAAGTGCCTCGCGCTGCGCATCGGCAGCTACCTGGGCCGCGAGGAAGGCTGGATGGCCGAGCACATGCTCATCCTGGGCGTCACCAGCCCCAAGGGTGAGACGACCTACGTCGCCGCCGCCTTCCCGTCCGCGTGTGGCAAGACGAACTTCGCGATGATGATTCCGCCCCCCGAGTACAAGGGCTGGAAGATTGAGACCGTCGGCGACGACATCGCGTGGATGCACCCCGGCAAGGATGGCCGCCTGTACGCCATCAACCCGGAGGCCGGCTACTTCGGCGTGGTGCCCGGCACCAACTACAAGACGAACCCCAACGCGATGGAGTCCATCGCCAAGGACACCATCTTCACCAACGTGGCGCTGACGGCGGACGGCGACGTGTGGTGGGAGGGCAAGGACGGCGAGGTCCCCGACGAGCTCACCGACTGGCAGGGCCGCCCCTGGAAGAAGGGCAGCGCGGAGAAGGCGGCGCACCCCAACAGCCGCTTCACCGCGCCCATGTCCAACAACCCGGCGCTGAGCCCCAAGGCCAACGACCCGATGGGCGTGCCCATCTCCGCGCTCATCTTCGGCGGCCGCCGCTCCAACACCGTTCCGCTGGTGCTCCAGGCCTTCAACTGGACCCACGGCGTGTTCCTGGGCGCCACCATGGGCAGCGAGACGACGGCCGCGGCCACCGGCAAGGTCGGCGTCGTGCGCCGCGACCCCATGGCCATGCTGCCCTTCTGCGGCTACCACATGGGTGACTACCTCCAGCACTGGCTGGACATGCAGAAGCACATCGCCCAGCTGCCGAAGATCTTCCAGGTCAACTGGTTCCGCCAGGACAAGAACGGCAAGTTCATGTGGCCGGGCTTCGGCGAGAACATGCGCGTGCTGGAGTGGATCGTGAACCGCGTCCACGGCCGCGTCCCCACCCAGGAGACGCTGCTGGGCTGGGTGCCCCGCGCCGACCAGGGCCTCAACCTCAATGGCCTGGACCTGGCCTCCGACGTGGTGACGGAAGTCACGTCCATCAAGGAGGACGAATGGAAGGCTGAGCTGAAGAGCCAGGAGGTCTTCTTCGAGCAGCTCGGCACCAAGGCGCCGGACGCGCTGATGCTCCAGCGCAAGCTGCTGATGGCGCGCCTGGACCACTGAGTCCCCGCCTGCCTGTCGCAGGCTGAACCCCCGGGGCCGCCTCCCGCTCGCACCGAGCGCGGTGGGCGGCCCCTCCATTTTTCACAGGAAGTAATAGTCAGCGCTTCGACCTTCCCGGAGCTCCGCGCTAGGCTCTCAGGTCATGAGACTGGCTTTCGTGTTGTCGGTGATTCTCGCGCTGGCGCCACCGGTGGCGTTCGCGCAGCGCGGAAAAAATGCAGCGGCCCTCATCAAGGACGGCGAGCGGCTGTACCAGGCAGGCAAGTACCGCGAGGCGGCGGATGCGCTGAAGAAGGCGCATGAAGCCCAGCCCCACCCGCGGCTCATCTACAACATCGCCATCTCCCTCGAGAACGCGGGAGAGCTGCGCGAAGCGGTGACCTGGTACCAGCAGTACGTCGGCGCCACCGACGGCACGGACCCGACGCTGCTCAAGCGCAGCGCGCGCAGCATCGACCGGCTGCGGGTGCTCATCGAGAAGGAAGACCAGGTCGCGGCCGCGACCAACGCCGAGCGCCAGCGGCTCCAGGACGAAGCGGACGCCGCGCGCCGGCAGGCGGAAGAAGAGCAGCTCGCGGCCCGCCGCGCCGAGGAGGAGAGCCGGCGCCAGCAGGAGGCGGAGCTGCAGCGCGCGTTGACGTCCTACAAGCGCCAGCGCATCGGCGCGTTCGCCGCGGCGGGCGTGGGCGCGGCGGGCGTGGTGGCGGGCGTGCTGTTCGGCATGCAGGCGCGCGACGCGCGTGAGCAGTTCGACGGCGCCACCCGGGTGGAGACCAAGGAGGAGTTCGCCGACAAGACGCGCAGCCGGGCGCTGCTGGCGGACGTCGGCTTCGGCGTGGGACTGGCTGGTGTCATCACCGCCATCGTCCTCTACCCGAAGGATGGCCCCCCGGTTGCGGGGGAGATTCGAGTCACGATGGCGCCCAAGGGCGCCGGAGCAGGAATGGCGGTGAGCTTCTGATGCGCGCGCTGCGATTGATGATGACGGGAAGCACCCTGCTGATGGCCGGGTGCAGCTTCACCACCGCCAGTGGACTGACCGAGTGCGAGACGTCCTCGGACTGTGAAACCGCGCAGGTGTGCACCGCTGGCTACTGCCTGCCGCAGCCAGAGGGCTGTGGAGTGGTCTACGGCCCGGCCTCCGCGGCCAACGCCATTCCCCTGGGCGCCACGGTGCCACTGAGCACCTCCGACGGCCCGGACGAGTCCGAGGTGCAGGCGCTCAACGCCATCAAGCTGGCGCTGGACGAAATCAACCAGCGGGAGGGCGTCAACGGCCGGCCCTTCGTCCTCCACATCTGCGACACGCGCTCGGAGCCGAACCGCGCCGCCGAGCAGGCCCAGTGGCTGATGCGCGAGCGCCAGGTGCCGATGATCTTCACCTCCAGCAGCGCCCAGGCGCTCGCGGTGTCCTCGTTCACCGTGCCCAACGGCGTGCTGATGATGACGTACAGCGCCACCAGCCCGGACCTCGCCGCCATCAACGACCAGAACGGCACCACGGCAGGCCTCGTCTGGCGGACGGCCCCGTCCGACGTGCTGCAGGGCCGCATCATCGGAGACCTGCTCCAGGGCAACATCCTGGTGAACGGCGCCCCGCTCTACGACAGCATCTCCAAGGTCGGCATCAGCTACGTGAATGACGCCTACGGGCAAGGCCTCTTCGGCGTGACGCTGGGGCGCATCGACTCCACCCAGCGGACCGTGACGTCCGCCCAGTACACCCGCAACAGCGCCGACGTCTCCAGTGTGGTGCAGCACATCACCACCAGTCTGCCGGATGTCGAGGTCCTCATCGGCTTCTCCGAGGACAACGCGCGCATCATCAACCAGACGGCCACCGCGGGCCGGACCACCCAGCGGTGGTTCTTCACCGACGCCGGCAAGGACCGGGGCCTCTTCACCGCGCTGGGCGCCAACGAGGCGCTCGTGGACGATGCCTACGGCACGTCTCCGGCGCAGGCCCGTCCAGACCTCGTCTATCAGCTGTTCGCCCAGCGCTTCCGCTCCGCCTTCAACCAGACGGACCCGGGGCAGTACTCCTTCACCGCGCACGCGTATGACGCCATGTACCTGGTGGCGCTCGGCGCCGCGTACGCCGCCGGTCCCGACGTCAACACCCCGCAGGCCATCACCGGCGCGCGCATTGCGGATGGCCTGGCGCTCGTGACGCCGGGCGAGGCAGGCACGTCCCTGAACTTCAACCTGGGCACGGAGGGCTTCGCGGGCGCTCGCGCGGCCATCCGCAATGGACAGGTCATCAACGTGACGGGCGCCAGCGGCAACCTCGACTTCGACGCCACGGGCGAGGCGCCGTCCGAGTACGAGCTGTTCCGCGTGAAGGACGGCGGGTTCCAGACGGTGCAGCTCATCGCACCGCCCACGGAGTGACGTGACGGGGCCTCAGGGCCTCAACATCCGCGCGAGCACCTCGACGGCGGCGGCGAAATCCTCGGGCTGGGGCAGCAGCGACAGCACGAGGAAGGCGCCGCCGCCGAAGTCGTAGAAGTAGCCCGGCTGCACCCGCACGCCCGCGTCCAACAGGGCCAGGCAGGTGGCCTCCTCGCCGGGCGCCCTCGGAATCCGCACTACCGCGCTCCACCCGCCCTCCGCCGGCACCACGTCCCAGCGGGCGTCGCGAGGCCGGGCCGCGAGCAGGCGCTGGCGGTTGCCCTTCACCCGCTCCAGCACCGCCGCCTGGAAGCGCGGCGCATGGGCCAGGAGCGCGGGCAGGGCCCGCTGCACGGGCGTGCCCACGGGCAGGTACGTGTCCCCCACCCAGTCCAACCGGGCCAGCGCCTCGTCACGGAGCGCCGCGGGCCGCCCACGTGCGTCCACGCCAGCTTGAGCCCGGGCAGCCCCGCGGACTTGGAGAGGCCGGAGAGGGCGAAGGTGAGCATCGGCAGCGCGCGCCCCGCCACGGTGGCCACGCGCCCGGGCGCAGGCGCCCATGCGAAGGGCGAGAAGACTTCGTCGCAGACGAGCGCCAGCTGGCGCCGCGCGCACACGTCCGCCAGCGCCGCCAGTTCACCTTCGTGCAGGAAGTGGCCGGTGGGGTTGCCGGGGTTCACCACCAGCACCGCGCGGGTGCGCGCGTCGCACGCCGCAGCCACCTCCTCCGCGTCCAGGCCGAAGCCATGCACGCGCGGCAAGGCGTAGGAACGCGTCTGGACGCCCTCCAGGCGCGCGAGGTGCTCGAAGAGGGGGTAGCAGGGGGCCGGGACGAGAACGTTGTCCCCTGGCTCGCACAGGAGCTTGAAGAGCCAGCCGTAGGCTTCACTGGTGCTGGAGGTCAGCAGCAGGTGCGCTTCGGAGACCTGGGCGCCCCGCGCCGCGAAGTCCGCCACCAGCGCCTGTCGCGCGGAGGCGAGCCCCAGGGACTCGGGTTCGTAGGTGAAGGCGTCGTCGGGGGCCAGGAGCGCCGCGTCCGGCAGGGGCAACCCCACACGCGTGGGGTTGGATTCCGTCAGGTCCAGGAGGGGGCATCCGCTGGCGCGGAGCCTCTCGAGCGCCAGTGCCAGCGGGTTGGGTGTCCGTGCGAAGTCCGTTCGCGCGGAGAAGCGGCTCACAGGCCCGTTTGCAGCATGGCGTTCGCGACACGACGAATCAGGTCGCGGCGAACCTCCTTGCGGCAGTGCTCGATGGCCTTGTCGTGAGGCCGGGGAAGTTGAGGGTCGCGCGCGCGCAGAGCGGTCCGGAGCACGAGTTCCACCTTGGAGGGCTCGATGTGAAAGAGCCGAGGCCCTTCCTTTTGCAGGAAGTAGGAAAGCCCCCTCTGGTCGATGAGCTTCTTGTAGAACCGCCGGACGTCCGCGAGGAACGTGAGATCGATGATGTCCGCCATTCGTGAGGCGTTCTCGCGCGGAAAAAACGGCACGTCCATTTCACGGCCGCATGTCCCGAAAACTTGCGCAACCTGTAGCACTGGCCCTCGGAACGAAACGCGCCGGAGGCCGATTTTCCGGCCTCCGCGCGTTCAGGGCAGCAGCGGCCGCAGCGCGCGGCGAAACGCGGCATGGCGGCGCCGCGCGTCGGGAAGATAGGGCACCGGTCCCAGCACCGGGACGCCGTGCCGCGCCTCCAGGAGCCGCTGGTTGTCGCGCTCCGAAACATCCTTCGCGGATGTCCCGCGCGACAGCAGCACGGCCCGCACGGGAATGCGGCGCGCGGCCAGCGCCTGGAGCGACAGCGCGGTGTGGTTGAGCGTGCCCAGGCCCGCGCGCGCCACCAGCAGCACCGGCAGGCGCAAGGTGGCGATGAGGTCGATGACGTCGTGCTTCGAGTCCAGCGGCACGAACAGGCCCCCTGCCCCCTCCACCACGGCGTTGCCCCCGCACAGCCGACGCCACGCGGCCAGCGTGACGTCCCAGTCGGGCTCGCGTCCCAGGCGGCTGGCGGCCACGCCGGGCGCCACGGGCAGGCGGAAGCGGTGAGGACACACGTCATCCACGCTCAGCGAGCTGCCCGCCGCCGCGCGCAGGGCCAGCGCGTCCGCGGGTGCACGCGGGGACGCGCAGCCGCTCTCGTAGGGCTTGAAGCCCTGGGGCCGCAGCCCCGCGTCCGCCAGCAGCGACAGGAGCGCGCACGACGCCTGCGTCTTCCCCACGCCGGTGTCCGTGCCCGTCACGAAAATCTGGAACGGCTTCCCACGCTCAGCCACGGCGGACTCCCACGGTGCGCAGCGCCTCCAGCGCCAGGTCCACGTGGCCCACGGTGTGGGAAGCGGACAGGCAGAAGCGCAGGCGGCTGGTGCCCTCGGGGACGGTGGGCGGGCGGATGGCCTTCACCAGCACGCCCGCCTCGCGCAGACGGCGCGCGGCGTCCAGCGCTCGCTCGGGCTCGCCGAGGATGATGGGGAACACGGCGCTGCGAGGCTCGGCGCGCACGCCCAAGCCGCGCAGGCCGTCCGCGAAGCGACGGATGTTGCGCCACAGCCGCTCGCGCAGGTCCGGGTCGCCCTCCACGGCGTCCACGGCGGCCTCGGCGGCGGCGCACAGGTGCGCGGGCAGCGCGGTGGAGAAGACGAAGGGCCGCGCGCGGGATACCAGCAGGTCCGCCACCTCGCGTGAGGTCGCCACGTACGCGCCCATGACGCCCAGCGCCTTGCTCAGCGTGCCCATGCGCAGGTCCACCGCGTCTTCCAACCCCAGCTCATCGCAGAGGCCCGCTCCGCGTGCGCCCAGCACGCCGGTGGCATGCGCTTCGTCCACCATCAGCGCGGCGCCGTGGGCCCGGCACGCGGCGACGATGTCGCGCAGCGGGGCCACGTCTCCGTCCATGGAGAAGACGGTGTCCGTCACCACCAGCTTGCGGCGCGCGGGCGTCTCCGCCAGGGCGCGCGTGAGCGCCTCCACGTCCGCGTGGGGATAGACGCAGACGCGGGCGCGTGACAGCCGGCAGCCATCCACGAGCGAGGCGTGGTTGAGGGCATCGGAGAAGACGGCGTCTTCGGGCCCCACCAGCGCGGGGATGATGCCGGTGTTGGCGGCGTAGCCGCTGTTGAAGAGGCGCACGGCCTCCGCGCGCTCGAAGGCGGCCAGCCGCGTTTCCAACCGGTGATGCGCGGCGGTGTCGCCCACCACCAACCGGCTGGCACCGGTGCCCACGCCGTAGCGCTCCACAGCGGCCAGCGCCGCGGCACGCACGGTGGGCGACGCGGCCAGCCCCAGGTAGTCATTGGACGAGAAGTTGACGAGCGTCTCGCCCCCACGCGCACCACGGGCCCCTGGGGAGAATCCAGGGGCTCCAGGTAGCGGCGCAGGCCGCGCTCGGACAGGGCCTCCAGGTCCTCCCGGGCCCACGCCGCCGCGACGGCTTCATCACTCACGGTGGGCTCAGCCTTCCTGACGCGGCTCCAGGGGGCGGATTCCCGCCTTCTCCAGCAGGGCCATGTCCTGGGTGTACTCGGGGTTGCCGGTGGTGAGCAGCTTCTCGCCGAAGAAGAGCGAGTTGGCGCCCGCCATCATGCACAGCAGTTGCGCCTCTTCGTTCATCTGCTGCCGGCCCGCGGACAGGCGCACCATGGACTGGGGCATCAGGATGCGCGCGGTGGCGATGGTGCGCACCATGTCCACCGTCTCCACGCGCTGCTGCTCCTGGAGCGGCGTTCCCTCCACGGCCACCAGCGCGTTGATGGGCACCGACTCCGGGTGGTGCTCCTGGTTGGCCAGGGTGCGCAGCAGGTTGCAGCGGTCATCCACCGACTCGCCCATGCCGATGATGCCGCCGCAGCACACGGAGATGCCGGCGTCGCGCACGCGGTTGAGCGTGCGCAGGCGGTCTTCATAGGTGCGGGTGGAGATGATGTCGCCGTAGTGCTCGGGCGACGTGTCCAGGTTGTGGTTGTACGCGGACAGGCCGGCCTCGCGCAGGCGCTTCGCCTGGCTCTCGGAGAGCATGCCCAGGGTGGCGCACGCCTCCATGCCCAGCGCGCGCACGCCGCGCACCATCTCCAGCACGCTGTCGAACTGCGGACCGTCCTTCACCTCGCGCCACGCGGCGCCCATGCAGAAACGGGTGGCTCCGGCGGCACGGGCCTTGGACGCGGCATCCAGCACGTCCGGCACGGCCATCAACTTCTCCGCCTTGACGCCCGTCTTGTAGCGAGCCGCCTGCGGGCAGTACGAGCAGTCCTCCGGGCAGCCGCCCGTCTTGATGGACAGCAGCGAACAGAGCTGGACCTTGTTGTCCACGAACACGGCCCGGTGGACCGTCTGGGCCTTGTGCACCAGGTCCAGCAGCGGGAGCTCATAGAGGGCCCTCACCTCCGACAGCGACCAGTCATGGCGCACGTCCACGCCCGCCGGTGGCGGCGCGGCGACGTGGGCGTGACCGGAGAACTCGCTCTCGCTGGAGACAGTGGCGGTATCAGGCATGGGCTCCTCTACGGACGGATGAGGGCCCGAACGTGCGTGGACCCCGGAAAGTTGTCAACGCCCGCGAGCAGGCTGGTTGACGACTCTCCAGGGTCCATCTCCCCCAAGAGGGGCTCAGCGCGTCAGCTGACGCGCGGCACTAGACGTGGACGCGGCGGCCCCTGCCTGCCAGGCCCACCAGGAACAACACCAGGAGTGCGCCCAGGACGGAGAACAGGAGTCCCGTCGGGTGCAGGTCGAAGATGCGGCCATCACTGCGGAAGAGCGAGGCGACGAAACCGCCCACGAAGGAGCCGGCGATGCCCAGCAGCGTGGTGGCGAGGAGCCCCATCGACTGGTTGCCCGGCATGAGCGCGCGGGCAATCAGACCCGCGAGAAGGCCAATGACCAGAAACGCGATAATCCCCATGACTACCTCCCTTGCTTGTTTAGCGACGCAGGGTGCGACGCCCACCTGGGAGCAAACCTGGGTTGCCCCACCCGTTCGTACAACTTGGCACCGGGGGGCTTGACATGGCGCCTGCCTGCTCTGCGGGCATGCCTGCCTGCAAGGTCGCAAAAACGTCAGGGTTCCGCGCTATTCACCCAACCCATGGCGAAGGCGAAGACGCACTACACCTGTCAGGCGTGTGGATACAAAACGGCGAAGTGGCTCGGGAAGTGTCCGGACTGTGGCGCGTGGAGCTCCCTGCTGGAGGAGACGGACCCGAAGGCGGATGAGCGACGTCCGGCCTGGGGTGCCTCGGGCGGTTCGGCGCGGCCCATGCTGCTCAAGGAAGTGAGCGGCGAGACGGAGACGCGCCGGCGCACAGGCATCGCCGAGTTCGACCGCGTGCTGGGCGGCGGCGTGGTGAGTGGGTCCATCGTGCTGCTGGGTGGCGATCCGGGCATCGGCAAGTCCACGCTGCTGCTGGCGGCGTTGGACAGGCTGGCGCGTCACGGACCGGTGCTCTACGTCTCCGGTGAAGAGAGCCTGCGACAGACGAAGATGCGCGCCGAGCGGCTCCGGGTGGAGGGAGACGCCATCCACCTGTTCGCGGAGACGGACGCGGAGCGGGTGCTGACGGCAACGGAGGCATTGAAGCCCCAGGCGCTGGTGGTGGACTCCATCCAGACCATGTACCTGCCGGAGCTGGGCAACGCGCCCGGCAGCATCACCCAGGTGCGCGAGGTGGCGGGCCGGCTGATGGCATACGCGAAGCGCACGGGGGTGCCCACGTTCCTGGTGGGCCACGTGACGAAGGAAGGTTCCATCGCGGGCCCGCGCGTGCTGGAGCACATGGTGGACACGGTCCTCTACTTCGAGGGCGAGCGGGGCCACCCGTTCCGAATCCTGCGCGCGCACAAGAACCGCTTCGGCTCCACGAACGAGATTGGCGTTTTCGAGATGAAGGGCGCGGGGCTGGTGGAGGTGTCGGACCCGTCCGCCCTCTTCCTGTCGGAGCGGCCGGTGGGCAAGTCCGGCAGCGTGGTGACGAGCACGCTGAACGGCACGCGCCCACTGCTGGTGGAGGTGCAGGCGCTGGTGGCGCCCACGGGCTACGGCACCGCGCGGCGCACGGCGATTGGCGTGGACGGCAACCGCGTGGCGCTGCTGGCGGCGGTGCTGGAGAAGAAGGAGGAGATTCCGCTGGTGGGCTGTGACTTGTTCGTCAACGTGGCGGGCGGCATGCAGCTCACGGAGCCGGCGTGTGACCTCGCGGTGTGCGCGGCGCTGGTGAGCAGCCTCCAAAACCGGCCGTTGGACCCGAAGACGCTGGTGCTCGGCGAAGTGGGCCTCGCCGGAGAGGTGCGCGCGGTGGGACAGGTGGAGCCGCGACTGGCGGAGGCCGCGAAGATGGGCTTCCAGCGCGTGGTGCTGCCCGCGGGCAGCGCGCGGCGGCTCGAAGACGCCGGTCCGAAGATGAAGATTGTCGGCGTGGAGACGCTCGGCGACGCGCTCGTCGCGATGTTCGACTGAGTGGTGCTCGCCGCGCGTGGGCCGGAGGGAGCGCATCCAAGCCACACGGACACGCTCCCTCCCGAGGCACCGCGAGCCAGGCCTATGGCCGAGGCATCACGGCGTAGCGCAGCAGCACGACGCCGTTGGCGTAGACCTTGGTGGACTTCAGGTCCAGGTCCACCACCTGCCGCAGCGAGGCCACCAGCGGGATGCCCGAGCCGAGTATCAGCGGGTTCATCTTGAGCAGGACCTCGTCGACCAGCCCCTCGGCGAGCAGCAAGCCGGCGAGCGCGCCACCACCGCTCAGGTAGATGTCACCGCCCTCCTGCGCCTTCAGACGCCGGACCTCGCCCACCGCGTCGTCCGACACCAGCTTCACCCGCGGATTCGGGCTCTCCTTCATCGTGCGACTGAAGACGTAGGTGTCCATGTTCGGATAGGGGTCCGTCACCCCCACCTTGAGGCCGCCGTCATACGTGCGCCGCCCCATGAGCACCGTCGCATAGGTCGCCAGCGACGCGACGTAGTCCGCGACGTGCTCGCTGTCCTTGATGAGACGGTCCTGCATGAAGGCGCCGTACGTATCGTCCTCGTGGGCGATGAAACCGTCGACGCTGGTGGCAACGTGGTACTTGAGCTTTCGCATACGTGTTCTCCATGCCGCGCGCGCGATGGCGCCGGTCATTCAGGTTCAGGAAGACGACTGGGAAACACAGCGGGGCCCCACGCATCCGGACAGCAGCCCACGTCAACGCCACGGCACATCGGCCGGAGCGGCAAGGGCAATCACGGAAGCCTGGGTTAGCGAGCGAAGGTCATGGGACAGCGCCGTGAGGCGCCACATATAAAGTACGCACACGAACGCGCCCTCGGCAACCCCCATCCGAGCAGGCAGCAGCACACAGCCGCGTCCCCGCGAGGGAGACGCGGCTCGATTAGAGTCCCGCCCCGGACATGCCCCACGTTGCCCCACACACTTCGCGATGGCGTGACGCGCTGGGCTCGCTCTCCGCGCGGCTGCTGGTGGCGTTCCTCGTGCCCACCCTGCTCTTCGTCGCGGTGGCGGGCACCGCCGTCTACCAGCTCGCGCGCGTCATCCTGGAAGAAGAGCTGGGCACCAGCCTCAGCGGCATCGCCGCCGCCACCGCCACCCAGGTCCATGGCGAGCGGCTGCTGACCATCGAACCCGGCGACGACGTGGCGAGCACCCGCACGTGGCGCAACTTCGTCCGCACCTTCGAGAACATCGCGGAGGCCAGTGGCGTGCGCCGCGTCTACGCCGTGGACACGCAGGGCCGGATGCGCGTGGACGTCGGGGGCGGGCTCCCGGTGGGCGCGGAGATGCCGGAGCTGGCGCGCGACAGGCTGGAGCTCACCCGTGTCTTCGCCGGGGAGCGCGCCGCCAGTCAGGTGCTCTTCACCGGCTCGGACGGACAGCGCTACAAGACGGGGTATGCGCCCATCCTGTACGAGGGCCGCGTGGTGGGCGCCGTGGGGGTGGAGGCCAGCGCCGCCTTCTTCGGTCCCCTGCAGCGACTGTCACGCACCTACGCCATCATGGGCGCGGTGGCACTGAGCGCGCTCGCCGTCATCGCGTTGGTGACGGCGCGCGGTCTGGCCCGGCCGCTGCGGCGGCTGATGGCGTCCGCGCTGCGAATCGGCCGGGGCGACCTGACGACCCCGGTGCCACCGGAGCCCACGCTGGAAATCGGCGTCCTCGCGCGCGAGCTGGAGGACATGCGCGGCGCCCTGGAGAGCCGGGACCGTCAGTTGAAGATGATGCTCGCGGGCGTGGCCCACGAGGTGCGCAACCCCATTGGCGGCATCGCGCTCTTCTCCGGAATCTTGAAGGAGGACCTCCAGGCCGGCGCCCACGCCGACGCGGGCGCGCACGTGGAGCGCATCCAACGCGAGGTCGCCTACCTCCAGCGCATCGTCGAGGACTTCCTCGCCTTCGCCCGCGAGCAGCCCCTGGCCCGCGCGCCCGTGGAGGCCCCCACCCTGCTCTCCGTCGTCTGCGAGCTGATGGCCGCCGAGGCCAGCGCCCGCGACGTCACAGTGGACATCGACGCCTCCCCGCGGTGCTGGAAGCCGACGGCAGCCTGCTCACCGCGGCGCTGGTCAACCTGGTGAAGAACGCGGTGCAGGCCTCCCCCGGGCGGGCGCGTGCAGGTGTCCGGCGCGTCCAACGACGGCCACTACACCATCCAGGTCCGCGACACGGGCCCTGGCGTGCCCGGCACGGCGCGCGAGCGCATCTTCGAGCCCTTCTTCACCACGCGCGAGAAGGGCACCGGCCTGGGCCTGCCACTGGCGCACAAGATTGCGCTCGCGCACGGCGGCGCGCTGCGGCTGGACTCCGCGCCGGGCGACACGCGCTTCATCCTCACGCTGCCGCTGGGTGGGAAGCAGGGACACGGCGCTTCCGTCACCCCGCCGCGTTGAACTGCCGCGCCATCCGCGCCACGTCGTCGGAGACGACCCTCAGCGTGTCGGTGGCCTCCTGTGTGGACTCCAGCCGCTTCAGCGTGGCGTCCATGAGCTGCGACAGGTCCGCGATGGCGTCGAAGATTTGCGTGAAGCCGGCATCCTGCTGCGTCACCGCGGCGGCAATCTGCCGGGCCGCGGTGGAGTTCTCCTGGGCGATGCGAGACAGCTCCCGCAGCGAGTCCCCCGACGCCCGCATCTGGTCCAGGCCCGTGCCAATGGTCTGCACGCCGGCCTCCCCCATCTTCGCCGCGTCGCGGATGCCCGTGCTGACGTCCTGGAGGATGCCGCGGATGCGCCGCGTGGCCTGGATGGACTGGTCCGACAGGCCGCGAATCTCGCGGGCCACCACTGCGAAGCCCCGCCCCTGCTCACCCGAGCGCGCCGCCTCGATGGCCGCGTTGATCGCCAGGAGATGGGACTGGTCCGCCAGGTCCTTCACCGTCTCGGTGATTTCGCCAATCTGCGTGGTGCTCTGGGCCAGCCGCGTCAGCCGTTCCTGGATGCCGTCCACCACGCGGCGGATGTCCGCCAGGCCGTTGAGACTCCGCTCCACGGCGGCCTCGCCCTGCTGTCCCAGGGCCTCCGAGCGGCGGGCCACTTGAAGCACCTCCTCCGCTCGCTCGACGGCCATCAGCGACGTGCGCCGAATCTCCTCCGACGTCATCTGCGCCTCGTGCAGCGCGGACGCCTGACGGACCAGGCTCTGCTGGTGCTCATCGTGCGAATCCCGGAGGTGGCGTCCCGCGCCGCTCAGCCGCGTGGCGGAGGCATTGAGCGACAGGGGCAACTGCCGCAGGCGGACGAGCACCGCGTTCATGCCAGCCGACAAGTCCCCCATCTCATCCGTGGACACCCAGGCGGGCGAGACGACGCGCCCCGCGGACAGTGACTCGATGGCCACGCCCACCGCGCCCGCCGCGTGCGCCGGCGGCGCGCCAGCATCCAGGTGGTGACGGCGGGAATCGCCAGCAATCCGCCCACCCAGGCCAGCCCGAACGCCAGCTCACCCGCCAGCATGCCGCCCATGCCCATCAGCGTCTCCGCCGAGCCGTGCGCGCCCTCCGCCACCAGCGCATTGCGCAGTTCGTCCCGGACGCCTTGCAGCTTCACCAACACCACGCACCCGCTCAGCACCAACGCGCAGAGGCTGGAGCCAATGAAGGTGACGGGCATGAACCAGGCCTGCCGCGGCCAGAAGAAGCCGCCGCCCTTGAGCGCCAGCGTCGGGTCCTTGCGCTGCTCCTCCAGCGCCAGCGGCAACAGCAACCGCTCTAGCGTGACGCTGATGGGAAAGCCCAGCACCACGCCGAAGCAGATGCCGATGAGCGTGCCCACCACGACCAGGGACAGGTCCTTCTTCCACAGCAGGCACACGTGGAGGCTGAACCAGAGGCCTCCCAGCGTCCACGCGCCCCACGAGGCTGCAACCGCGGCGCGCCACGGCAGGCGAAGGATTCGCTCCAGCCGCGCGCCGGGCGTGTCCTCCGGCCGCTCCCGCAGCGCGCCGTTCACCAGCACGTGCATCACGAACGCGGGATAGGCGATGCCCAGGCCCACGATGATGGGTGGCAGCACCCACGCCACCGCAATCAGGCCCGACCAACCCGCCACGCCCATGGCCATGCCATTGAGGTACGCGGCGATGGGCGCCACCGGCAGCACCCACAACATGAACACCTTGAGCGCACGTCCCCGGTACTCCTGGATGACCTTGTCTGCGGCATTCATGTGGCACATCCCCCCGAGACCATGGGCTCACACCCCGAGGAGAGAGCCGGAAGTCCTCACCCGCAAGTACGGCACTCTCCGCGCGAAGCGGACAGGCCGGTCATCCGGAAGCTGCCGCCTTCCGGACAGAGCACATGACACACGGGGCCCGTGAGCCCACGCGGGGCCTCGAGGTGTGCGGGAGGCGCACCGGAGGGCTGTGCGCTGGTGTCGCGCGATTCAGTCGTTGCAGCACGCGTGGAGCGCGGCGGCATACATCTGCAGCGACTTCCTGGCCGCGGCCTGGACGCGGGAGGGCTCGCCGGTGTCCGCGTCGGTGGACAGCTTGATGATTTCCAGCGCCTCCTCCGGGTGCTGGTCGTCATAGCGCGCATGAACCTTGAGCCACATCATCGAATGCGCGTCGATGCGCGCGCCGTCCTCGGCATAGGCGCGGAAGGGTTCCACCACCTCCCGCGTCCACACGCCGGTGATGCCTTCCACCGCCCAGTTGGACGCGGCCACGCCTTCGGCCAGTGTCCCGTGCGCGCAGGTGTCGAGCAGGAACTCATGCAGCGCTCGCACCTCCGGCAGGGGCCGCAGGGTGAAGACATCTTCCGGCGCCAGGCCGATTCCGCGCATCCAGTCGATGAACCACTCCGCATGCTTCGCCTCCACGCCCAGGTTCTGCAGCAGCCAGCGGCGGGCGCTCGCGTCACCGGGACGCTGGCCGTAGGTCGTCTTCGCCAGCGACAGGCCCATGTATTTGGGGAAGGACTCGACGATGAGGAAGAAGTGGGACAGCACCCGCCGCCAGTGACGCAGCGGTGGACGCTGGCCGTCAGCCGTCGCGCGGAACAACGGAGGCCAGCAGGCCGCGTTCCACTCGTCGCGCACGGACTCCAACATCGACTCCAGCCAGCGCGGGTGCGCGGTGGGCGTGAGCACAGGGGGACTGTAACGGTGGGGCGCGGCGGACGACATGGGCACGGCTCCTGGCTTCCCGACAGGTGACAGGCCGACATGGCCTCCCTCACCCGCCCAAGCAGGACGGCATGGTTGCAATCGCTTTCCAGCGGCACCATCGGCCCAAAGGCAATCAGGCCGTGTTTCCCATATTTTGTTTCAAATCCGGGTGCGGGCGCGCGCGCTCGGTCCGCGAAGCCACAGTGCCCCTGACCCCGAGGCCGTGCGCGCTTCCGCTTTCGAGCGCTTCAGGGCGCGGTGGCCACCACGTGCCGGGCCTTCGCCAACATGCGGCGCAGAGGCGCTTCGTCCGCATGCGTCATCGCTTCGTCCCAGGAGAGCCACCGTACGCCGAAGGACTCCGCCGGGTCATGCACCAGGGCGTCGGGGTTCTCCGCCACCACGAGGAAGCGCACGTCCAGGTGGTGGTGCTCCGGCTCGTCGCGGCGCGCGGGGATGGTGTGAATGTCCACGTCCAGCGGCCGGGGCGCGGCCGGGTGCAGGGACACGCGGCATCCCGTCTCCTCACGGGCCTCACGCAGCGCAGTGACCTCCATGTGGCCCGCGTCCGTGACATCCGCGTGTCCTCCGGGTTGCAGCCAGCGCTGGAGCTTGCGGTGATGCAACAGGACGACGCGCGCGCCCTCTGGGTCCACCACCACCGCGCTGCCCGTGAAGTGGGCCTCCAACTGCTCGCGGGAGAAGGGCCGTGCCAGGGAACGGGCGAAGTGGCGCATGCGCTCCAGGTCCTCGCGCTCCTTCACGTCCTCGGGGACGTGACGCTCGAGCAGGGCCAGGAGGGACGCGGCGGAAGAAACTTCGGATTCCATGCCTCCCCGTACTGCTCCCGGCCAGGCGGCGCCAGCACCTTCGCACGCCCGTGACATGTGACAACCTCCTGAGCCGGTGGAGCGAGCCGGTCCGGATGTGCTCTCATGCGGCGGCTCCAGGAGGCGGGCCGGCCTCGGGTTGCAGGGAGAATCGACTCACGCCATGGCGCGAATCCTCGTCATCGACGACCACGACACGCTGCGTGAAGGGATGGCTGTCACCCTCACTCGGGCGGGCCACACCGTGTCCGCGGTGCGCAGTGGGCAGGACGGACTGGCCGCATACCGCAAGGCGCCGTTCGACCTGGTCGTCACCGACCTGAAGATGGACGGCATGGACGGCATCGAGGTGACGAAGTCGCTCAAGGCGCTGGATGCCGGCGCCGTCGTCATGGTGGTGACGGCCTTCGGCACCATCGAGACCGCGGTACAGGCGATGCAGCAAGGCGCCTACGACTTCATCACCAAGCCCTTCCCGCCCGAGGTGCTGCGCGCCAAGGTGGACAAGGGGCTGGAGCTGGCCTCCACGCGCAAGCAGGTGGAGCGGCTGACGGCGCGCACCGCCGCGCACGACACGGACGCGGCCCTCACGCACGGCAGCCTGGTGGGCGACAGCGAGCCCATGCAGCGGCTGGTGTCCCAGGTGCTCAAGGTGGCGCAGAGCGACGCCACGGTGCTGGTGCGCGGAGAGAGCGGCACCGGCAAGGAGCTGGTGGCCCGGATGCTCCACCAGCGCTCCCCGCGCCGAGATGGCCCCTTCATCGTCGTGCACTGCGCGGCGCTGGCGGAGACGCTGCTGGAGAGCGAGCTGTTCGGGCACGAGCGCGGCGCCTTCACCGGCGCGGTGAAGCGCAAGCTGGGGCGCTTCGAGCTGGCGGACGGCGGCACGCTGTTCCTGGACGAGATTGGCGAGATTCCCGCCTCCGTGCAGACGAAGCTCCTGCGCGTGCTCCAGGAGAAGGAAATCCAGCGCGTCGGCGGAGAGGACACGTTCAAGGTGGACGTGCGCGTGGTGAGCGCCACCCACCGGGACCTCCAGGCCGAGGTGAAGGCCGGACGCTTCCGCGAGGACCTCTACTACCGCCTGCACATCGTTCCGGTGGTGCTGCCGCCCCTGCGCGAGCGGCCCGAGGACATCTCCCTGCTGGCCCGGCACTTCGTGGCCAAGCACGCCATGCGCGTGAACCGGCGTGTGATGGGCTTGGACGACAGCGCGCTGCGTGCCCTGGCCCGCCACGCGTGGCCCGGCAACGTGCGCGAGTTGGAGAACGTCATCGAACAGGCGCTCGTCTTCGCCGAGGGTGAGCAGCTCACCGACCTGGACCTGCCCTCACACCTCACTGCCAGTGGCACCCCGCGCGTCGAGGCGGGCCTGCCAGTGCTCCAGGGCGACCGCCCCCTGCCCGACATCCTGGAGGATTTGGAGCGTCAGCTCATCGCCCGGGCCTATGAGAAGGCCAGCGGCGTGAAGACGGAGACGGCCCGTCTGCTAGGTATCAAGACGTCCGCGCTGTACTACAAGCTGGAGAAGTACGGCTTCCTCCCCAAGGGGACGCCTCCCGAGGAGAGCTGAACCTCGAAAATCTGTCACCCGCCCCCGCCCCCCATGACTTTTCACCGGTATCCCACCTCCGCCCCTGTCCCCCTGGATGCTCCAGGTGTCCGGAATTGTTGGGCGCCGAGGGGCCTCGACCTCCGGGGATGGGCTGGCAGGCTGGCACTCACCTTGCTCTGGGGCTGTCGCTGATGAATCTCCGCCCCCTCGCCCTCCTGCTGAGCCTGCTGCTGGCCATGCCCGGTCAGGCCGCGTCTGGGCTGGAGGCGGTGCGGGGACGGGCCCAGTCGGCTCGCGCGGAGACGCGCTCGCTGCGGGGGCAGCAGCAGGCCCTGCGCGACGAGCTCAACGGGCTGGCGGCACGCATCGAAACGCTGAAGGCGCAGCGCCAGGGGCGGCTGATTGCGGGGACGGAGCTGGAGGACGCGCTGCGGCGTTCGCAGGAGCTGAGCGGCCAGCTCACCGGGCTGGCGCAGGCCGTCGTCGCGGCGGAGGGCGAAGCGGAGCGCGCCCACCGGCCCTGCACACGGCGCTGTCGGACGAGCTGTCGCGGCTGCTCGCGGCGTGGGAAGGCACTGCGGACCGGGGCCAGCGGGAGACGTTGTTGGAGGCGGTGCGTTCGGTTCGCGCCGAGCGGGAAGCCATCCGCGCAGCCCTGCCCGCGTCCCAGGTGCCCTCGCTGAACAAAGCCACCGCGGGCGGTGATGACCCCGAGGATTTGCTGGCCCAGGCGGACACGCTCCGCGATACCCGGGACAAGGTGCGCGAGCGACTGAAGGCGCTGCGCGGCCGCATCACCGAGGTGCGCGAGGAGCGCGACCTGGACCGGCGCATGAACGACTTCCTCGGCGAGGAGTCGATGTTCGACGACCAGGACCGGCGGCTGCGCCTGCGCATGGGGAGCGACCGGGCGCTGCAGGTGGAGCGCTCCGTGCCGGCACCAGTGCGCCGAACTTCCAGGGTGACAGTCCCGACGATCCGCCCCCCAACGTGGGCGGACGCCCCGGTGAAGGTGTCGAACCGGGCCGCCCCCTATCCGGCGCAGGTGTCTGCCCGGGCCACGGACCGGCGGCCCCAGGTCGAAACGCAGCGCGCCCAGGACCGGCGGCGGGCGGCCCCGTGGACCTGGCGGCGATGGAGGCCGAGGCCACGCGGCTGGAGACGCTGGCCAGGGAACTGGAAGGCCGCGCCACGAAGCTGGAGCGGCGCGCGCAGGAGATGGGCGTCCCCTGAGGGACGCGCCTCCCGGCACCGGACCTACAAGAGCCCGGTCTCCACCTGGAGCTTCACCACCGCCTGCAGCCGCACCTCGCGCGCCGGCATGAGGCCGCGGCCGCGGATGATGATGCTCATGGACGGCGCGGAGACGAAGGGCTGCAACTCCACGTTGTCCACGCGCAGCGACAGCACGGGGTTGGGCGGCCTCAGGTCCAGCGCGGACACGTCCTGGCGCGCCGCGATGCGCGCCTCCCGGTCTCCCGCGCGGGCATAGAACTCTACTGAGTCCAGGAAACGGAGGTCCTGGTCATTGGGGCTGAGGACCTTGAGCGTGAGGGACTCCACCTTGACGGACGTCACCTCGCCCTTGTGAATCCCCTGGTTCTTGAAGTCCTGGTTCTTGTCGAAGTCCATCCCCGCGAAGCTGCTGATGGCGGGAAGGCCGTTGAGGGGCGTGTCGACGCCAGGCGGGCCCGCGGGCACGGTCGACTCCCCTTTCACCTCGGTGGTGAAGGAGGAGGAGGCGCAGGCGGACAGGCCCAGGCAGGCCACCGCGAGAAAGGACACAAAGCGCATTCGCCCAATGTAACGGGCCGCCGGGGGCGTCGTCACCGGTGGGAGCGACTGGACGGCCGCCCCTGCCCTCCGGCGACGGAGTATGGTCGCGCGCCGTGGTCCGCTCCTTCGCGCCGCTCCTGCTCGTCCTCGCCATGCTCGCCGCCGGCCGTGCGCCCGCGGCCGAGTGGGAAGGGGCACTGAGGGGAACCGGCCGCCTGCTGCTGGACACCAACGCGCCCCGGGACTTCTCCGACCAGCTCACCCCCAGCCCTGAGCGGGACTTCGCCCTCAGCTTGCTGGGCTCCGCCGAGGGGCGCGGCTCCTTCGAACAGGCTCAACTGGTGGGCCGCTACGAGCTGGGCACGCGCGCGTACCTCCTGTACCAGGACGAGAACACGCTGGTGCAGTCAGGCGCGGTGGAGGCGTCACACGCGCTGGGCACGGCGCTGGGAATCGGCCTGGAGGGCCACGCGAAGGACCGGCGGGGGGGCTCGCGCTCGTACTCGGACCTGGGGACCACCGCGTTCCTGGAATACGCCCCGGACGTGCGACTGGCGCTGCGAGTGCGGGCAGGCGCCCGGCGATTCGTGTACCGGCCAGACCCCACCGCCAACTTCGGCGGCCCCGAGGTGGGCGTGCTGGGCCGCTACCGCTTCGACCGGCGGCACAGCTTGTCCGTCTTCGGAGATTGGAACTCCCGGCGCTTCGGCACCCCACCCCGGGCACGCCCACCGGGGACGGGGGCGGCTCGGGGCTCCTCGCCGGCCGGCGTCAGGATGCAGCCCTGACGGCGGGAGCGTCGTACACCTACCGAGGCCCGCTGGCCCTGGGGCTGACGTACGCCTTCCAGGAGAACTCCTCCAACAGCTACGGCGAGACGATTCGCCGGCACCGGGTGTCGGCCAATGCCGGCGTCCGGTTGCCCTGGCGGGTGACCCTGCTGGCGCAGGGCTCGCTGGGCATCATCCAGTATCCGGACGGCATCTATCTCTCCCCGGAAATCATCCTGGTGGAAGAGGACGAAGGGCAGAACTCGCTGTCGGTGAAGCTGGCCCGGCCGCTGACGGAGTCGCTGGACCTGGAGGTGACCTGGGGCATCTGGAGCACCCGGCTGCCTCGCAACTCGCTCACCTACACGCGCCAGGTCTTCAGCACCGGCTTCACCTGGCGCTACTGAGGGCGCGGCCTACGACAGGTCGGCGATGCGCTCGTCGATTTCCTCGGCGAGCCCCGGGTGCCCCTGGGCCAGGGCGTGCTCCCGGGCCCTGCCCAGCACCTCGCGCGCCTTGTCGGACGCTCCTGCCCCCGCCCAGGCATCCCCCAGGGCCACCATGGCGGCCGCATAGGTGGGGTCCAGCCGGACGGCCGACTCCAGGGCCTGGGCGGCCTCCAGGTACTGCCGCCGCTCCAGGTACAGCTTCCCGAGGGAGAAATGGCTCATGGGGGAGTCCGGGAAGTCCACCACCATCTTCTTGAACTGTTCCAGCCTGGCGTCGCTCATGGACACCAGCAGATAGAGGACCGCTTCCGTGTTGCCAAGGGTGCGGTAGGGTGCGCCGCACATGGCCACGAAGAAGAAGACGACCGCGAAAAAGACCACCACCCGGGCCCCGGCGGCCCGGAAGAAGACGGTATCGGGCAAGACGCCCGCGAAGAAGAAGGCCCCCGCAGCCAAGAAGTCGGCGGCGAAGGCCCCCGCCAAGGCGCCCACCAAGGCCCCCGCGAAGAAGAAGAAGGCGAAGCTCCCAGTTGCCCCACCCCAGAAGGTGGGCCCCGCGGAGAACCCGGCCGCCAAGGCGCTGGCGCACCGCATCGGCAACCTGCTGGTGGACAAGAAGGCGCAGGACGTCGTCATCCTCGACGTGCGCGGGATGACGTCCTACGCGGACTACTTCGTCATCGCCTCCGCGGAGACCGACCGCCAGGTGAGCGCCATGGCGGAGAACGTCCAGGTGCAGCTCAAGACGGGTGACGAGCCCCTGCGCCCCATCGGCACCGAGGGCTTCGAGACGGGCCAGTGGGTGCTGCTCGACTACGGCGAGGTGGTGGCGCACCTGTTCCTCACCGACCTGCGCGCGCACTACGACCTCGAGGGCCTCTGGGCCGACGCGTCTCGGGAGAAGCTGGCCTGAGGTGAAGGTCCGGCTCCTCTCCATCGGCAAGGACCGTTCGGGCCTGTATGAGCCCGCGGTCCAGGAGTACGCCAAGCGCCTGGGCCACTACACCCGCTTCGAGCTGGTGGAGCTGGCGGAGGCCAGCGGCAAGCGGCTCAAGCCCGGCGACGCGAAGGCCGCCGAAGCCGAGGCGATTCTCTCCAAGCGCAAGCCGCAGGACTGGCTGGTGGCCCTGGACGAGCGCGGCTCACTGCTCGACTCCGTCGAGCTGAGCCGCTACGTCGGCAAGGCGCAGACGGGCGCCAAGGACCTGCTGTTCATCATTGGCGGGGACGAGGGGCTCGACGCACGCGTGCGGGACGCGGCGAACCTCACGCTGTCCCTGTCGAAGATGACGCTGCCTCACCGGCTGGCGCGCGTGGTGCTCATCGAACAGCTCTACCGCGCGTTCACCATCCTCAAGGGCGAGCCGTACCACAAGTAGGCGGCCGGGCATGGGGCCCGGCGCCACCGTCAGGCGCGGCGCACAGGTGCCGTCAGCCCGGGCATGCGCACTGACGCCTCCTCTGAAACGCTCCCCACTTCCGCGCCGCAGGCGCCCGTGCGTGTCATCGCCTCCGCCCAGTCCTGGGTGGAAGGCGAGGCGGTGCGGCAACTCGAAGCCATGGCCCGCTTGCCAGGCATGAAGCTGGCGGTGGGCCTCCCGGACCTGCATCCCGGCAAGGGGGCTCCGGTGGGCGCGGCCTTCACCTCCGAAGGCTTCCTCTATCCCTATCTGGTCGGCAGTGACATCGGCTGTGGCATGGGCCTGTGGAACGTGGACCTGCTGGCACGTAAAGCCAAGCCCGAGCGTTGGGCAGGCAAGTTGGACCTGGAAGGCCCGTGGACGGGTGACACGGAAGGTTTCCTCCAGGAGCACGGCGTGAAGTCCTCGGGCTACGAGGCCGCGCTGGGCACGGTGGGCGGCGGCAACCACTTCGCGGAGTTGCAGCGGGTGGACGCGGTCCATGACGCGAAGGTCTTCAGCGCCCTGGGCCTGGAGGCGGACCGCTTGCTGCTCCTGGTGCACTCCGGCTCGCGTGGCCTGGGTGAAGCGATTCTCCGGGCCCACGTGGACCGGCACGCGGCGGGCGGGCTCGCGGACGACTCACCCGAGGCGCAGACCTACCTCACGCGCCATGACCACGCGGTGGCCTGGGGCCGGGCCAATCGGGCCCTGGTGGCGCGGCGGATGCTGGACGGCATCGGTGCGATGGGCCAGCGAGTCCTCGACGTGTGCCACAACAGTGTCACCCCTCGGCGTGACACGGGACGGACGCAGTGGCTGCACCGCAAGGGCGCGGCGCCGTCCGACGAAGGGCCGGTGGTGATTCCCGGCAGCCGCGGCGCACTGAGCTACCTGGTGATTCCCACCGGTGAGAGCCACGCCAGCGCGCACAGCCTGGCGCACGGCGCGGGCCGCAAGTGGACACGCACGGCGGCCCGGGAACGGATGCGCGAACGCTTCACGGCGGAATCGCTCACCCGCACCGCCTTCAAGAGCCACGTGGTGTGTGAGAACAAGGACCTCCTCTTCGAGGAGGCGCCGCCCGCGTACAAGCCCATCGACCGCGTGGTGACGGACCTGGTGGAAGCGGGGCTGGTCCGAGTGGTGGCCACCCTGGCGCCCGTCCTCACGTACAAGACGCGCGCCCGGCCGGAGTAGGGTCCCCGCATTCTTCGTGGGCTCCCTGGACGACGAGGCATTGGCGCGGCGCTCACGCTGGCACCCCTGCTGGATGCCCGGGAGGCGGGCTACCGGACAGCCACCCTCCAGGCGTCCGCGCAGGGCCAGGGCGTCTATTCCCGGCTGGGTTTCGTACCCCAGGGGACCTTCCGCGAGTATCAATAGACGCGCTCGCTTTTTGTCCTCTCCCGTCTGGCGCCTGCATGGTTAGGGTTCGGAGCATGACGCCCGCGCACAAGGTCCTGCTCTGCATCCTGGATGGTTGGGGTATTCGCCAGGAGCGTGACAACAACGCCATCGTCCTGGCCGGCACGCCACACCTCGACAAGCTGGCGAGCCCCTACCCCTTCACCGAGCTGCAGACGGCGGGTCTGGCCGTGGGCCTGCCCGAGGGGCAGATGGGCAACTCCGAGGTGGGCCACACCAACATCGGCGCGGGGCGAATCGTCTACCAGGACCTGGTGCGCATCAATCGCGCCGCGGAGTCCGGAGAGCTGGCGCAGAACCCCGTGCTTCGCGCGGCCCTCGACGGAGTGAAGGCGGACGGCAAGGCCCTGCACCTGCTGGGGCTGGTGTCACCCGGCGGCGTCCATTCGTCCATGGACCACCTGTTCGCGCTGCTCAAGGCCGCGAAGGAACGCAACGTGGCCCACGTCTACGTGCACGCCTTCCTGGACGGGCGTGACACGCCGCCGCAGAGCGCGCTGGGCTACGTGGAGGAGCTGGAGCGCTTCCTCCACGAGACGCACACCGGCCGCATCGCCACCGTGACCGGGCGCTTCTACGCCATGGACCGCGACAAGCGCTGGGACCGGGTGCACCAGGCCTACGAGGCGCTGGTGTTCGGCCGCGGGCCCAAGGCACCGGACGCACTGAGCGCCATCCGCGCGGCCTACGCGGAGAAGGTCACCGATGAATTCGTGAAGCCCACGGTGCTGGCCACCGGTGACGGCACGCCGGTGGGCCGCATCCAGGATGGCGATGCGGTGCTCTTCTTCAACTTCCGCGCGGACCGGGCGCGGGAGCTGACGCAGGCCCTGGCGTTCCCGGAGTTCAAGGAGTTCGACCGGGGCGGGCTGCGGCTGGGTCGCTACGTGTGCATGACCCAGTACGATGAGACGTTCAAGCTGCCCGCGCTCTTCGAGCCGGACCAGCCGCAGGACATCTTCCCGGAGCTGCTGTCACGCCAGGGGCTGCGCCAGTTCCGCACGGCGGAGACGGAGAAGTACGCGCACGTCACGTTCTTCTTCAACGGCGGACGAGAGGTCGTCTACGCGGGCGAGGACCGGCACCTGGTGCCCAGCCCGCGCGACGTGAAGACGTACGACTTGAAGCCGGAGATGTCCGCCTACGAAGTCACGGCCGAGCTGGTGAAGCGGCTCGACTCCGGGAAGTACGACTTCGCGCTGGTGAACTTCGCCAACCCCGACATGGTGGGCCACAGCGGGCGGCTGGACGCGGCGATGAAGGCGGTGAAGGCGGTGGATGAATGCCTGGGCGCGCTGGGCAAGGCGTGCGAGCGCAACGGCTGGGTGCTGGCCATCTCCGCCGACCACGGCAACTGCGAGCAGATGGTGGACCTGGAGACGGGCGAGCCCCACACCGCGCACACGCTCAACCCGGTGCCCTTCCACCTCATCCACCCGGACTTCCGAGGGCAGAAGCTGCGCCCGGGCATCCTCGCGGACATCGCGCCCACCCTCTGCAAGGTGATGGGATTGCCGCAGTCCAAGGAGATGAACCGTCAGGGCCTGCTGCCGTGATGCGCGCGGGGCAAGGCCCGTGCTGAAGGCCCTGCTGGACGTGCTCTATCCCCCTTCGTGCCTCGCGTGCACGAAGGTGCTGCCGGGCCCCGAGGGCTTCTTCTGCGAGATGTGCGACACCGCGGTGGAGCGGCTTCCCCCCGCGTGCTGCCGCACCTGCGCGGAGCCCGGCGCGTTTCCCGGGGACACGTGTCCCCGATGCCGCGCCACCCCGCCGCCCTTCGCTCGCGCCTGGGCGCCCTTCGCGCACGAGGGCCCCTGGCGCGCGCCATCCACCGGTTCAAGTACGAAGACCACCCCAATCTCGCGGGCCCGCTGGGGGCGCTGCTGGCGGACGAGGCGCGAAGCTTCCTCAGCCGTGCACCCGAGCTGGTGGTCGCGTTGCCGCTGCACACGCGGCGCTATCACGCGCGCAAGTACGACCAGGCGCAGTTGCTGGCGGGCACGCTGGCGAAGGCCACCGGGCGCAAGGCGCCCGTGGGACTCCTGACGCGGCACCGCGAGACACAGCGGCAGGTGGGGCTGAGCGAGGCGGAGCGGGCGAACAACGTCGCGGGGGCGTTCGCCGCGTCTTCCCGTGTCTCGGGGCAGCGTGTGCTGCTGGTGGACGATGTATTCACCACCGGAGCCACCGCCAGGGCGGCGGCCTCGGCCCTGCTCGAAGCGGGCGCCGTCCAGGTGGAGATGCTGACACTGGCGCGGGCCTTCAGCCTGGAGTGAGTGGACGACGCCCGACGGCTACTTCTGGGCGGCCCGGACCCGCGCCAGCTCAGCCTGGAGTTCGGCCACGCGCCGCTCCGCGTCTTCTCTGCGCCGGGACTCTTCTTCTCGGCGCCGGATTTCATCTTCTCGCAGGTGGGCCTCCTCATCCGCGCGCTGTTCCAGCCAGTTGATGCGCTCCCGCATCCGGACGATGAGCTCATCGGACTCCATCAAGAGCGCGTTGCCAGCCCAGAACCATGATGCCTTCATCAACACGGCATCCCATGACGCGGACGCTCAACGCACACGGCCCCACTCTCCGCCTCTCAGGAAAGAGCCGCGTTCATCAGCGACTGGCCACACGCAAGGACTTCGGCCCGAGGGCCGACTGGAGTTACCGTCAAGCCCATGCGCTCGCTCCTTCCACTTGCACTCGCGGTCGCCGTCCTCCGCTGCGCCCATGCGCCCGAGGCGCCCCCCGCCGCTCCCGTGGCCACCGCCCCTGAATGGCCCGAACCCCAACCCCCGCGCTGCGGCTGCCCGACTCGGTCCGCCCCACGCGTTACGCGCTCGACCTGAAGCTGCTGCCCGCCGAGCCCACCTTCTCCGGCAGCGTCAGCATCGACGTGGACGTGAGCGAGCCGGTGCGCCAAATCTGGCTGCACGGACAGGACATGGAGTTCTCCCGGGCTCGCATCGAAACGGGAGGCCGCACGCTGGAGGCCCGCGCCGTCACCGCCAGCGAAGGACGGCTCGGTCTGCTGCTGCCCGAGACAGTCCAGCCCGGCAAGGCCCGCATCCACATCGCCTTCACCGGCAAGGTCGACCGCGAGCGCAGCCAGGGCCTCTACGCCGTGGAGGAAGGCGGCGAGCCCTACCTCTACACCTTCTTCGAGCCCGTCGACGCGCGCCGCGCCTTCCCCTGCTTCGACGAGCCGGGCTTCAAGGTGCCCTGGACGCTGCGCATCACCGCCAAGGAGGACCACGTCGCGCTCGCCAACCACCCCATCGTCTCGCGCGAGAAGCTGCCGGACGGGCTGGCGCGCGTCACGTTCGCCGAGAGCAAGCCGATGCCCAGCTACCTCGTGGCGTTCGTGGTGGGCCCCTTCGACGTGGTGGACGCGGGCACCGCGGGCCGCAACGCCGCGCCGCTGCGCTTCATCGTGCCGCGCGGCCGGGGCGCGGAGACGGCCTACGCGGCCAGCGTCACGCCGCGCATCGTCACGCTGATTGAAGACTACTTCGACATGCCGTACCCGTACGAGAAGCTCGACGTCGCGGTGGTGCCGCGCTACTGGGGCACCATGGAGCACCCGGGCCTCGTCGCGCTCGGGCAGCCGCTGACGCTCATCCGTCCCGGCGAGGAGACGCTCGCGCGCCGCAAGTGGTACGTGAACATCGCCAACCACGAACTGGGGCACTACTGGTTCGGCAACATCGTCACCTGCCAGTGGTGGGACGACATCTGGCTCAACGAGTCGCTCACCTCGTGGCTGGACCGCAAGACGGTGGACCCCTTCGACACGAGCTGGGGCTTCGGGCTGGAGCAGAGCACCCAGTCCACGCTCTTCGCGTTGGACACGGACGCGCTCGCCGCCACCCCGCCGGTGCGCAAGCCCGCCAACACGCATGACGAGGTGCTGGGCTCATTCGACAACGGCACCACGTACGCCAAGGGCTCGGCCATCATCGACATGTTCGAGGCGTGGCTCGGCGAGGAGCGCATGCGCGACCTGCTGCGCGGCCACATCAAGAAGCATGAATGGGGCGTGGCCACGTCGGAGGACTTCGCCGCCACGCTGTCGGCCGCCGAGGGGCCGGACCTCGCGCGTGCCTTCCGCAGCTTCATCGACCAGCCCGGCGCGCCGCGCATCGCCGCCGAGCTGCAATGCCAGCCGGGAGCCCCCGCGAAGCTGAAGTTCACGCAGGAGCGCTACGTCCCGGCGGGCTCCACCGCCAGCAAGGACCAGACGTGGTCCGTGCCGGTGTGTGCGCGCGGGCTCCGGCAAGACGTCCGAGCGCACGTGCACCATGCTGACCGAGGCCACGGGCGAGCTGGCGTTGCCCGGCAAGAGCTGCCCTTCCTGGTTCGTGCTCAACGCGGGCGGCACCGGCTACTACCGCTCCGGCTACACGCGCGAGCAACTCAACCGCGTGCTGGCCGCGCCCACGGAAGCGCTGACGGTGCGCGAGCGGCTGACCCTGTTGGCCGACATGGAGGCCGGGGTGCGCCGGGGAGACCTGCCCCTGGGCGACGTCCTGCGCTACGTGCCCACCACGGCCAAGGCGGACCACCGCCTCATCATGCAGCGCGGCGCCCGGCTGCTGACCTTCGTGCACGTGGACCGGCTGTCCGACGACGAGCGCGCGCGCTACCAGAACTGGGTGGCCGCGATGTACGGCCCGCGGGCCCGCGCGCTGGGCTGGGAGCCCAAGCCCGGTGACGACGACGCGGTGAAGTCGCTGCGACCCAACCTGCTGGGGCTGGCGGCGCTGCGCGGCGAGGACCCGGCCCTGGTCCGGGACGCGAACCGGCTGGCGAAGGCGTGGCTGGCGGACCGGAAGTCCGTCCACCCGGAGGCCGTTCCCCTCGCGCTGATGGTGGCGGCTCGGAACGGAGACAAGGCCTTCTTCGACACGCTGGTCGTGCGCGCCCGCGCCACGGAGGACCGGACCGAGCGCAGCCGCGTCTTCACCACCCTGGGCGCCTTCCGGGACCCGGCGCTCGTGCGCGAGGCGCTCGCGCTGGTGGCCGGCAGCGAGTTCGACGTGCGCGACACCCAGTCCATCCTCACGGGGGCCTTCTCGATGCCGCAGACGCGGGCGCTCGCCTGGGCGTTCTACCAGGAGCACTTCGACGCGCTCGCCAGCCGGATGCGCTCGGACGAAGTCGCCGGGCTCATCGGACTGGTGGGCATGCTGTGCGACGAGAAGACCGCCGCCGAAGCGGAAGCCTTCCTCACCCCCCGCGCGGCGAAGCTGGAGAACGCGTCTCTCGCCCTCACCCGCGCCATGGAGTCCATCCACCTCTGCGCCGCGTCCAGCACGCTGAACGCGCAGAGCGTCAGGGACTTCCTGAAGGGCCAGCCGAGCCCCGCGAAGCTCCGCTGAGCGCGCGACACGCCTCCCGTGCGCGTCATCGCGAAACGCATCTGCGTTCCGTCATGACGCGCACGGCGGCGGTGATTGCCCCCCGTGGCAGGGGTCCACTCCAGCCACGTCCGGCACACGGGCTGCACTCAGTCCGCCGGACCCATGCCTCGAACGTACACAGCACAAGCGGGCGACTGCGTCTCCAGCATTGCCCACGCGCACAACCTGAGTCCGCAGCGCGTCTGGGAAGCGCCCGAGAACGAGTCCCTGCGACGGGAGCGGACGAGCCCCCATGTGCTCAAGCCCGGCGACACGGTGACGCTCCCGGACAAGGAAATCCGGCAGGTCCCCTGCGCGACGGGAAGGACGCACACGTTCAGGCTCAAGGGCATCCCGGAACGCTTCCGCCTGCGACTGCATGAGGACGGTGCGCCTCGGACGAAGGTGCCCTACCGGCTCGTCATCGGGGACGTCACCCACGAAGGAGAGACGAACGCGCAGGGCCTCATCGAGTGCGGGATTCCTCCCGGTGCCCGAGAGGCGACGCTGGAGGTCGGCGGCGAGGAGTACACGCTGTCCCTGGGGACGCTCCAGCCCGTGTCCACGGAGGAGGGGCTGCGAGCGCGACTGGTGAACCTGGGCTTCCTCGAGGACGAGTCCAGCGAGGAGGACGCGCTCTCCGAGGCGGTCGCGAGGTTCCAGGCCGAGTACGGGCTGATGCCCTCCGGCACGGTGGATGAGCAGACCCTACACAAGCTGCGGGAGGCGCACGGTGCCTGAGACCACGCCCCCTGCTCCAGGGCCCAAGCGCCGCCGCCTGGGCCACGTCGCACGCGGCGGAGAAATCAACACGCTCAACATCCGGTTTCCCGGCCGCTACTACGCGTTCGTCACGGAGCGGGAAGGCGCGGACGACGACCCGCTCTACCTGCGGCTGGAGTGCGTCGAGCGCGACTGGATGGACCGGGTCTGGAACGAACTGGAGAAGCAGTTCGACCCGGGCGACTTCCTCCGCTTCTTCAATGCCGTCATCAACGGCCGGCGCTTCGAGGACTTCTACGATGCGCTGACGCTGGAGCAACTCAACCTCTTCTACGTCGTCTATTACTGGTTCCTGCGGCGGGTCATCGACGACGGCAATGACTCCGCCCCGGTGTCCGTCTTCGAGTTCGAGCTCGCGCCCGGGGACCCGCTGCGCGATGACCTCTACGAGACGGACTGGTTCCACCTGGAGCTGCAGGCGGCGCCGGCCAGCACCCGCCCGGACGGGCTCTTCGTGCGGGCGGGCAGCGTGCGTCGCGCGGGCGTGCACACGGTGCGGGGCTTCACCCCGGACACGGACTCGCCGCCCGCGGAGCGCTGGCTGCGGAGCTTCCTGCGGGTGGAGGATCGCTCGGATGGCGGGCTGACGCAGGGAGCCCTCAAGGCGCTCCACTTCCCGCTGCCCGCGCCGCCACCACCACCGCCTCCGTCTCGTCCAGGAGGCCCTGGCGGCTCCGGGGGCTCCGGCCCGATTCCCGAGCCGCCCGTGAAGAACCCCTTCGCCATTCCTTCCGCGCCCCTCCCCATCCCGGTGACGGCCCGAGTCGCCACCCCGGCGCTGGCGCGGTGGATGCGCGCCGCGGCCCGCCAACTCTCCCAACAGGTGCGCGCCTTCACCGAGGAGGTCGCGGACTTCTTCGATGACTGGATGCCGCCTCCCGGAGGGCCCGTGCTCGCATTCGCCGGAGCCGCCGGCCCTACGCTGACTTCACGAGCGGTACCCAGGGAAAGGTCGCGGCCAGGTGCTCCACCGCCCACGGCCCACGCCTACGTGGGTGATGGCGCGCCCAATCCGATGGATGCGTCCGACCCGAACCGCTTGTTCGCCCCCTTCGTGGGGCTGTTCAACGTGGGCCAGGGCGCGTGCTCGGTGCTGTACGACAACCAGGGGCGCGCCATCGTCTACTACGACTTCGGCAGCCCGGCGAACGGCCAGCAGGGGACCTTCCCCATCATTCCACTGGGGCACTGTGTGGGCCCCTGCATGTGCAACGGCCCGCTCATCATCCTGTCCCACTGGGACATGGACCACTGTGATTTGGGGCGCTACTACCCGGAGTCCTTCCGCTGCCGGTGGCTCGCGCCGCAGCAGCACATGGGCACCGTCGTGTGCCGCGACACGGTCGCGCGCGTCGTCCACGACGGTGGCGAGTTCTACATCTGGGCGGCATCGGGGCGGCCTGGAACAGCCGCGAATCCGCGCGGCACGCCGAGCTCCTGGAACCGCCCAGGTGGCAGTCACATGCGGTTTCCCTGGGGCTTCGTCGAACGCAACTACCGCGAAGGCGCGCAGAACCCGCTCGCCAGTGGCTCGGACCCGCGCAACAACTCCGGGCTGGCGCTGTATGTCTGCGTGCGCGACGCGGCCGTTGCGGCTGCTGTCGCCGCGGGCCCCGTGGCCACCGACGCCAACAACCTGGGGGGCAATGGGCGAGGTCTGGTCACCATCGGCGGAGGCGCCCCTCCGGGATGGGTGGGGGCCGCGTTCGCGGGGCCCAACCTTCCTGGCATTGGAGGCGGCCTGGCCGCATTTCTCGCGGCGATGGGGCCGGCTGGTGGCAACCCCAATCCCGCGGCCCTCCACGCCCGGCGACAGTCGGCCGCCGCCACCGCGGCGGTGGGCCCGGGTGGTCCAGGCGCCGGTCTCACCGCGAGACAGCGGCTGGTCATCGCGACGCTGGCCGTGGCGCACCCCGCGCTCGCTGCCGCCACGGCGGTGGCGCTGGGCCGGGCCGCGGAAGTCGCCGCGGACGCCGTGGCGGTCGCGGGCGGAACCCTGCCCCAGATGGCGGCGGCGGCGGGCGCGGCCGTCATCGTGGCGAGCGGCGCGCCGGGCACGGCGGTCGCCACCTTCACGGCCATGGGGACAGCGGCGGCGGGCGGCGCGCCGCTGATGCCCGGGAGCGCCGGGGCCCTGGCGTTGGCCCATGTGCAAGGAGCCATCGTCGGTGCACCTGCCGCCTCCCCGTCACGACGGCGGCGAATACGGCGGCCGGCATCGTGCCACAGGGCGGCGAGGCGGTGCGGGCCGCGGTGGAGGCCGTGGTACGCACCCACGCCCCCGCGCCGCTCCCCGGCCTGTCGCTGGAAGGCGCGGTGGCCCGCGCCGCTGGCGTCAGCAACCCGGCCGCGGTCTGCAAGGCCCTCGCGCCCCCGCTGCCACCGACGCTCCAGGGAGAGGCGCCCTTCCACGCCAACGAGCGGTTCGTGCTCCTCACGGGCGACGTCAACTACCAATACATCCCCGCGCAGCGGCGCCCCTTCGCCGCGCCCGGCGGCGGAGCTCCCGGAGGCGCGGTGCCGCTTCCCTACGCCCCCACGGCCCACCCGCCCGTCGTCGTGGGCCTCACCGCGACCCACCACGGATCCAACAAGGTGGGGGCGAACGACCTGAATCCCGACAGGATTCCATGGGCCCCCAACACGCTGCCCACCCGTGCGGCCGCGGTCGCGCACGCGGCGTCAGCGCTTCCCAATCCCAACATCCGCCGGGCCGCGACGGCCGCGGCGGCCGCGGCGGCGCTCCCACCCCCATTGCCCGCGAACCTGGCGAACCGGCCGCCGCGGCGGAACGCGCCGCCTTTGCCGCCTCCGCGGGGGCCTTCACCCCGCTCGTGGTGGCCCGTGCAGCGGCCGCGGCGGTGGTCCTGGAGAACGCCGTCCCGAACACGCCACAAGCGCAGTTCGACCATTTGGGAGCCGTGTCCGCGGGCCCCCGCCCGCTGTGCCCGCGCTGGTCGGCGCAACGGCGGTGGCCTGGGGCCTGGTGACGGCCGCGTTGGGCGGTGGCGGTGCGGCGGCGGTGCCAGGACTGGGCCCCGTGGTGGCGGTGCCTGGAGGCCCCCAGGTGGTCAGGGCGGCCACCGAGGCCGTCCTCATGGCCAGGGGCTCCCCAACGCCCACCGCACCGCATCAGCGCGCAGAGCCGTGGAGCAAGCGCACGTCGGCGCGAGGCCCGGAGCGCCACAACCCGTCCTGCAGGCCGTCGCCGCGGCCGTGGCCGTTCGGCGGAGCATCGCCCAAGGCGGAACCATCTCCGTCCCGACCGCCACCGCCATCGTCCAGGCCTCCCGCCTGAGCATCACCACCGGCGCCGGGGGCACCGTGGCGGCCCTCGCCGGAGCGGGGATTGCCAACCTCCCCGCGGTGACCCATCCCTATTTCGCCACCGCTGTCGCCGCCATTCCCAACCCGCCGCTGGCGGCGGTCCAGGCCGCGCTGGGGCTCCCGCGGAGCGTGCCCATCGACCCGGCGAATGCCCCCTTCGCGGTGGCCAACGCCTTCGCCCCCTCGCCCGTCCTTCCCGAAATCATCCTGGATGCCCTGCTGTCTCGCGGCCAGTCGCTCCCAAAGTTTCCGCTCGCGTTGGTTGAGATTGCCGCCGCCCTCGCGGCCATCGGGCCCGGGGCCTCTCTCTCCGAAGTGGCCGCGGTCGTCGAGGCGGCGCGCGCAGCGCAAAATGGTCAGGCGGCGGGCGCACCTCCCGCCGCCGGGCTCGCGCACGCGGCGGCGGACCGCATCGGCTATTCCTACGGCGTCGCCATCCAGACGGGCGGCGTGGCGGCGGCCCCTCCCTTCGCGCACCGCTATCTCTCTCAGGGCGTGGGACATCCCGCCCACCTCGCCATCGACAAGTACCAGCGCCGGGGTTGGGCGGTGCGCCGCAACACCAGCATGCACGCGGACCAGAGCGCACAGCCAGACAACAGCCCTCGCGGGCACCATGCCTTGGGGTGGGAGCTGGCCCCGCCCTACGAAGGACCGCTGCGTCCGGCCTCCGCCGCCACAGGCACCCTTTCGCGGACCTGCCATGGCTGCAAGGAGGTCGCCGCGGCCCGAGCCGCCGTGGCCGTGGGAGCGGGAACAGCGCCAGCCACCGCCGTGGCCACCGCCATCGGCGTGGTCCCCGCCGCGGCCGCCGCCACGGCCCCCGCGGCAGGTCCCGTCAACGCCGCGCAACTGGGCCGGCTGGGCGTTCCAGCCGCGCGAGCGGCCCGTCGGAGCCTGGAGCCCGCCATCGCGGCCCGGGCCGCCGTGCCCTTCGCCAGGGCAGCGGTCGCGGGCGTCGCCGCGGCCCATGCCACGAGCGCATGCATCCTCGTGACCCAAGCGGTCCTCGTGGCCGGTGGCCCGCCGCCACGGCGCGAGGGGCCGTCGTCAGGGGCGGGCCTCTCTCCCCGGCGGCCGCGCTGCTCGGGGGCGTCCCGCCATCGGCCGCCGAGGCCGTCACGACGGCCCGTGCCGCGGTGCTGGCCTCCCCACTGGTCCTGCCCTCGGCGGACCTCGCCGCGGTGGTGGCCGCGCTGGCGGTGAGCCTGGGAGAACCGCCCCTCACCGCTGTCGCCGCGACCGTGGCGCTTCCCTTCCTGGGAGGCACGGCCGCAGCGGCCCTCAACGCGGCCAACGCGACGGCCGCCGGTGTCGGGATTGATGACTTCGCGGCGGCCATCGTCGGAAGCGCCCATGCCTGCGCGTTGGGCGCGAACCTGCCAGCGCCCGTCGCCGCCAGGGTGGCCGCCATCTCCGCCATGGTCGGAGGGGCCCCACTTCCCGCGAGGCTGGATGCGGTGGCCAACGCCATCTCGGCGGGACCTCCCGTCGCGGCGCACCACGCCCTCCTCCTGAGCACGGTGGGCAGCACGCCTCCGGCCATCGCCGCGGTCGTCGCGGCGGCAGCGAGCATGGCCCACGCGGGCGTGACTCCGCCAGCCGCGGCGGACGCGAGCACCTGTCATGCCGCCGCGGCCGCCACCGTGCCGGGCATCGCCCAGGCCGCCGTGAATGTCTGCGCCGCCACGTTCGCGGGCGGCGCCATCCACCCCACCCCAGCCGCTGTCGCGGGCCTCGTGGCTGCCTCCACGCCGACAGCCGCCGCCGCCGTGACAGCCGCGTCTTCCGTGCTGACAGCCACTGGGGCGGCCCCCGGCGCCTGGGGACGCCGCCGTCTGTTACGCCTCGGCGGCAGCCGCCGTCACCGCTGCGATGGGAGGCGCCGCCGCCGCCGCTGAAGCCGCGGCCAACACCCTCGCGGGCGCCCTCGTGCCTGCCGTCGGCAACACCGCGGTGACGGCCGCCACCGCCGCGAATTCCAGCGAGGAGGCAGCCGCGGCGGTGGCGGCGGCCGCCGCCCTCGTCACGGCGGATGCATTGACGCTGCCGACCGCGGCCCAATCGGCGGCCTGTTACGCGGCGGCCGCGGCGGCCGCGGGTGTTCCGGCGCTCGCGGCGAACGCGGCGGCTGGGACCCTTGCCCTGGCCGGCGTCACCGCCGCCACCGATGCCAACACGGCACTGGTCGCGGGCGCCACCCCGCTCGCATGTGCCACCGTCGCCGCGGCCATGGTCGTCACCCAGCTCGCCGTGGGCGGCGCCGCCAATCACCGCGCGGTCGCGGCCGCGGCCAGCGCTTCAGCCATCGGCGTTCCCGCGGGGCCAGTGGACCAGGCCGCCCAGAGCCTCAGCGTGGGCATGGCCCATCCCATCTCCGTGGCCATCGCCGAGTCCGCGTCGATGCGGGCTTCGGACGCATCGGAAGAAGCCGCCGCGGCCATGGCCACCGTCCGGGCGCTCGAGCCTCGGAGCGCCCCCTGGCCGCCGCGGCAGCAGCCAGTGCGGGCGTACCCGCCGCGGACGCCGCCGCCACGGCCGCCATCCGTCTCTTCAATGTCTGACCCGTCTGCGCCCCCCGCGTGACACAGTTGCCCCATGTTCGACGTCGCGCGCTACCTGGAGCGAATCGGCGTGGGGGCGGAGCAGTCCCTCACGAGGCTGCACCGGGCCCACCTGGAGGCCGTGCCCTTCGAGAACCTGGACATCCACCTGAAGCGGCCCATCCGGCTCGACATGGACGCCCTCTTCGAGAAGGTCGTCGTCCAGCGGCGCGGCGGCTTCTGCTACGAGCTCAACGGCCTCTTCGCCCGGCTGCTGACGGCGCTGGGCCACCGGGTGACGCTGCTGTCCGCGGGCGTGGCCACGGCACCGGATGGCAGCGCCTACGGCCCCGAGTTCGACCACCTGGCCCTCCAGGTGGAGGATGAACAGGGACGCTGGTTGGCGGATGTCGGCTTCGGTGAGTGCTTCACCGAGCCCCTGCGCCTGGACACCCACGACGTCCAGGTGCGCTCCGGCCGCGCGTACCGGCTCTCACCGGAGGGCGACGACCTCATCCTCTGGAGTGAGAAGCCCTCCGGATGGGAGGCGGAGTACCGCCTCTCCCTCGTGCCCCGCCAGCTCGCGGACTTCGAGGGCATGTGCCGCTACCACCAGACCTCCCCAGACTCCATCTTCACCCAGCAGCGGCTGTGCACCCGGGCGACGCCAGAGGGGCGCATCACCGCCAAGGAGGGCACACTCGTCCTGACCCGGAGCGGGGTCCGGACGGAGCAGCCTCTCCCCGACGAAGACGCCCTGCGGCGCGCGCTCGTCGAACACTTCGGCGTCATCCTCCCGTCCCTGGAGTAGTGCGTACCTGTCCCCACCCCATCCTCCATCGTACGATGGCCAGGCAGGGGAAGCCCCAGAGGGGTTCGCCTGTTCATCCGCGTCGACGCCCCTGCCCGGGGCTGGCGCCCCTTACCGCAAGCCGTCCACCCAGGAGAACGGATGTCCCGCTTCACATTGCTGGCCGCAGTCCTCGTGCTCACCTGCCCGTTGTGGGCGCAGGCGAAGCCGGCCGCGGATGAGACCGCTCGCGTCCATGCGGCCGAGGCGATGAAGCAGGCCTCCTCCCCCCGAGGCGCCGCCAGCCTGCTGCGGATGCACGCGCTGGTGGACGAGGTGGAGGACCTCACGCCCCTGCTGAGCACCTACGCCTACGTGGCCTCCCGCCGCACCTCGGACCCGAACACCCGCGCCACCGCGCAGATGCTCCTGCTGGACACCGAGCGCGCCCGGGGAAGGCTGGTGCGCGCCAACGAGGTGAAGCAGTGGCTGGGCTACGTGGGCGACTACTACGTCACCGGCGGCTTCGAGAACGAAGGCAAGGCCGGCTGTGACACCGACTTCGGCCCCGAGGCCGCCAACCTGGACCTGTCCGCCACCTACCCCGCGGCCAAGGGCGGCAACACCACCTGGCGCAAGCTGACGGCGAACACCGCGGACGGCTACATCGACCGGCCACCGCCATCCGCCCCAACCGCGAGGCCGTGGCCTACGCCGTCACCTGGCTGGAGTCCTCCCAGGAGTCGCGCGTGGCGCTGGGCGTGGGCACGTCCGGCGCGTTCCGGCTGTGGGTGAACGGGCAGCTCGCCGCGAAGGAGGACCGCTACAACCTGCCGCGCCCGGACCAGTCCCGCGTGTCCGTGAAGCTGCGCAAGGGCCTCAACCGCGTGCTCGTGAAGGTGTGCCAGGAGTCCGGCCCGCTGGGTTTCTACCTGCGCCAGGAGTCGCCCACCGTGCGCGCGACGCTGCCGGCGAAGGCGCCCGCCCTGGAGAAAGGCACCGCGCCGCAGCCCCAGCCGCTGCCCACCCTCACCTCCGCCCTGCGCGCGATGGTGGAGAAGAACCCGGATGACGCCGCGCTGCGCGGCGACTACGCCCGGGTGCTGGGCTTCTTCCGCGCGTATGACGAGCGCGAGCACACCGCCAGCGCCGAGGCCGCGCGCGCCGCGGAAGCAGCCCCAAGGACGCCCGGCTCCAGTTGCTCGCCGCCCATGCGCAGCGGGATGACCTGAACGAGCGCCGCCGCTTCCTGGAAGCCGCCATCGCCGCCGACCCCGCCATGCCGGAGGCGCGCGTGGCGCTGGCCGACCACGAGCTGGACCGCGGCCACCCCGAGCGCGTGCAGCCGCTGGTGGCGCCCGTGCTGGAGAAGACGCCGGATGACGTCAACGCGCGGCTGGTGCTGGCGCGCGCGCATGAAGCCCTGGGCGAGCGCCCCAAGGCCCACGCCCTGGTGGAGGAGACGTTCCGCCTGCAGCCCCGCGTGCCTCGCGCGGTGCGCGCCGCGGCCCAGGTGTCCCGGCAGCTCGACCGCAGCCGCGAGGCCATGGACCGGATGCGCGTGGTGCTGGCGCTGCGCTTCGACGACACCACCACGCGCCACATGCTCGCCACGATGCTGGCGGAGGCCGGGCAGGTGGAGTCCGCCCAGCGCGAGTACGCGCAGCTGGTGAAGCTCAACCCCTTCGACAATGGCTCCCGCGTGCGGCTGGCGGAGCTGAAGGCCAGCAACGGCGCGGTGGAGGAAGCCGTCGCCCTCTTCGCCGAGGCCCGCGCGCTGTCCCCGGACGAGCCGGAGGTCTATGAGCGCGAGGGCCGCGCCCTGCTGGCCGCGGGCCGCCGCGAGCCGGCGCTGGCCTCGTTCGAGCGCTCGCTGGCGCTGCGCCCGCAGAACCCGGGCCTGAAGGAGGCCCTGCGCACCCTCAAGGGCGAGAGCACCGGCACCGGCATGCAGTACCTGGTGGACGCCCAGGCGCTGGCCAAGGAGTCGGAGGCCTACGTCCACGAGGACGCCCTCTACCTGGTGGACAACACCTACGTGCGCGTCCAGCAGAGCGGCCTGTCCAGCCGCCTGCACCAGACGGTGGTCAAGGTCTTCAACTCGCGCGGCGTGGACGCGTTCCGCACCATCCCCGTCACCTATTCGCCGGACCGCCAGGAGGTGCGCGTGCTGCGCGCCCGCGTCATCAAGGCGGATGGCTCCGTGGTGGAGAGCTACGGTGAGAACGAGCGCAACATCAACGAGCCGTGGACGGGCATGTACTACGACGCCCGCGCCAAGATTCTCTCCTTCCCCTCGCTGTCGGCGGGCGACACGCTCGAGCTGACGTACCGCCTGGACGACACCGCGCAGGACAACCTCCTGTCGGACTACTGGGGTGACGTGGAGAGCGTGCAGGGCGTCTACCCGAAGGTGCGCTTCCAGTACCTGGTGGACATGCCGCAGGCACGGCCCCTGTATTGGAACAAGAGCAAGCTGACCGGCGTGGCGAGCGCGCAGGAGACGCTGGACGCCGGCCGCGTGCTGTACCGCTGGAACGCCAAGCACGTCGCCAAGGTGGTGCCGGAGCCCGGCATGCCCGGCTGGGCGGAGGTGGCGCAGAACCTCCACGTCTCCACCTACCAGACGTGGGAGCAGGTGGGCCGCTACTGGTGGGGCCTGGTGCGCGACCAGCTCCAGCCCAACGCGGAGCTGCGGCAGACGGTGGACCAGGTGCTCCAGGGCGTGGACCGGAAGAATGAGCTGGCGGTGGTGCGCGCCATCTACAACTTCGTGGTGACGAACACGCGCTACGTGGCGCTGGAGTTCGGCATCCACGGCTTCAAGCCC
Source organism: Myxococcus sp. MxC21-1 (assembly GCF_032612255.1). Lineage (NCBI taxonomy): Bacteria > Pseudomonadati > Myxococcota > Myxococcia > Myxococcales > Myxococcaceae > Myxococcus > Myxococcus sp. MxC21-1. The sequence continues at coordinate 1,423,269 of NZ_CP123278.1, read as the reverse complement.
TACCGCGTGGACCGGGTGCTGGCGCGCCGCTTCGGCGACTGCAAGGACAAGGCGAGCCTCATCCACTCCATGCTCCAGGTGGCGGGCGTGGAGAGCCGGTTGGTGCTGCTGCGCATGCGCAACCTGGGCTCCATTGGCGAGGAGCCCGCGAGCCTGGCGGCCTTCAACCACGCCATCGCCTACGTGCCCAAGTTCGACCTGTACCTGGACGGCACCGCGGAGTTCCACGGCGCCAACGAGCTGCCCAGCGCGGACCGGGTGGCCAACGTGCTGGTGGTGGAGCCCAACGGCAAGAGCACCTTCCTCACCACGCCGGAGGCGAAGGCGGCGGACAACGCCACGCGCATGTCGCTGGACGTGACGCTCCGCGCGGACGGCGGCGCTGAAATCACCGGCTCCAGCTCCGTGGGCGGGCAGCACGCGCCCGACTACCGCCGCGCCTACCGGCCGGAGGCCACGCGCAAGTCCACCTTCGAGCGCGCCTGGGCGCAGAGCTTCCCCGGCCTCACCGTGCACGAGGTGAAGCTGAGCGACACCACGCGGCTGGATGACGACGTGGCGCTGGACTTCAAGATGAGCATCCCGCGCTACTCGGAGGTGCTGCCCAACGGCATGCGCTTCCTGCCCTTCGGCACCGGGCGCACCTACCAGCAGGCCTATGCGTCGCTGGCCCAGCGCCGCTTCGACCTGGTGATGTCCAGCCCGTGGACCAACGGTTTCCTCCTGCGCTACGCGCTGCCCGCTGGCTGGACGGTGGCGGAGCTGCCCCAGGCCGTGGAGGAGACGACGAAGTTCGGCCACATCAAGCTGAACTACCGCCTGGAGGGCGGCAAGCTGGTGGCCGAGGGCGAGGTGGCCCTCACCACCGCGCGCGTGTCCGCGGATGACTACCCCGCGTTCCGCGAGTTCCTCGGCCGCGTGGACCGCGCCTTCGGCCGCCGGGTGTTCATCCAGAACGCGGCCAACCGCACCGCGTCCTCGACGCCGTAGCGAACGCGAGCAGGCCCGCGCCCGCCGATACTCCGGCGGGCGCGCGCGGTGGTTACGGCTCCAGCAGTCCCGCCAGCAGCGCGCGGACCTCGTCCGGGCCCTTCAGCCGGAACGCCGCGCGCGTGGGCTTGTTGCCCGCGTGGATGGTGAGCCCGCCGGGCGGAATGGATGCGAAGAGGTCCTCGTCCGTGCGGTCATCGCCGATGGCCACCACGAGGGCGCCGGGCGCCGCGTCCTTCGTGGCCTCGCCCACCACGCGGCCCTTGTGCACGCCCTGCGGACGAATCTCCACCACCTTGTCCCCGGGGAGGATGTCCACGGACTGCCCGGCGAACTTCTCCGCCAGGTAGAGCCGCAGCTCGCGGGACTGGATGGCGCCGAACTCCGCGTCCACCAGGCGATAGTGCCACGCCAGCGACGCTGTCTTCTCCTCCACGAAGGAGCCCGGCACGCGCGCGGAGAAGGTCTCCAGTTCGGGGCGCACGCGCTCCTTCCAGTCGAACGTCACGCCCTCCAGCATCCGCCACGCCTCCCCTGGCGCCGGGCGGGACCACAGGCCGTGCTCGGCATACAGGCCCATGGCCAGGTCGCCCAACCATTCCTCCAGCGTCTCCTTGGGCCGGCCGCTGACGATGCTCACCGAGATGCCGGGCCGGGCCACCAGCTTCGCCAGCAACTCCTTCAGCGCCGCATCCGGCGCGGCCAGCTCCGGCCGGGGCGCGTAGCCCACCAGCGTCCCGTCGTAGTCCAGGAGCAGTTGCAGCCGCTCCGCCTGCTTCATCTGCGCCAGCGCCTCGGGCGCGCCCGCCTCGGCGCGCACGTCCACCGCGGGCAGCGACTGGAGCCGGTCGAGGAAGGAGGACGTCCACCAATGCACGTCCCGCGACTTCACCTGCTTGCGCAGCGTGTGCATGCGCGTGCGGCGCTCCTCCTCCGCCATCCCCAGCGCCTTCTCGATGGCGTCCGCCATGGCGTCCACGTCGTAGGGGTTGACGATGAGCGCGCCCCCCAGCTCCGCTGCGGCGCCCGCGAACTCGCTGAGCACCAGCACGCCGTCGTCGTCCGGACGCGCCGCGCAGAACTCCTTCGCCACCAGGTTCATCCCGTCCCGCACCGGCGTGACGAGCATCACATCCGCGCCCCGGTACAAGCCCACGAGCTGCCGTTCATTGAATGAGCGGTAGAGGTAGTGCACGGGCACGTTGTGCACTGTGCCGTAGAGCCCATTGATGCGCCCCACCAGCTCGTTTACCAGCTCGCGGTAGTTGGCATACGCCTCCACCTGGGTCCGGCTGGGCACCGTCACCTGGATGAACCGCAGGCGGCCACGCCACGCGGGCGTGCGCTCCAGCACGCGCTGCACCGCCAGGAGGCGCCGCGGAATGCCCTTGGTGTAGTCCAGCCGGTCGATGCCCAGCAGGATGCGCTGTCCTTCAGAGGACCGGCGCAGGTTCGCCACCTCCTCCTGCATGCCGGGCTCGCTCGCAATCGATTCGAAGGCCTGCGCGTCGATGCCCATGGGGAAGGCGCCCACGCGCACGTCGCGGCCCTCCCAGATGATACGGTCGATGTCCGTGTCCAGCCCGAGGTGCCGCAGCAGCGCCCCGGAGAAGTGCCGCACGTAGCTCACCGTGTGGAAGCCGATGAGGTCCGCGCCCAATAGCCCCTTCAGCAGCTCACGCCGGCGCGGCAGCGTGCTGAAGATTTCCGACGACGGAAACGGGATGTGGTGGAAGTAGCCGATGCGCGCGCCGGGCAGCCGCTGGCGCAACATGCCGGGCACCAACATGAGCTGATAGTCGTGAACCCAGATGGTGTCCCCGGGCTCGTAGTGCTTCGCCACCAGGTCCGCGAAGCGCTCGTTGACCTTGCGGTACACCTCCCAATCACGGTCCTGGCGCGGAATGCGCTCCAGCATGTAGTGGCACAGCGGCCACAGGACGCGGTTGGAATAGCCTTCGTAGTAGCGGCTCACCTCGCTGGCGGACAGCGTCAGCGGCACGCAGCGCAGCTCCGCGAGCTGGGCGTCCACGCGGGCGCGTTGGCTTTCCGACAGGCGGGAGACATCCCCGGGCCAGCCAATCCACAGCCCCCCCGAGCGTTCGTGCGGACGGCGAAGGCCGGTGGCCAGGCCTCCCGCGCTGCGGACCACGGAGACAGTGTCCTTCTCCACCTTGACGGTGACAGGGAGCCGATTCGAGACGAGTAGGAGTCGGGACATAGGCCCCTCCTGCATTAGTCACTCCGTGCAGGAATGGCCATGGTCGAAACGGGCTTCATGCCAGATGGTGGCCCCTCGTGTCGGGTGGCCATCGGTGTCCAGCCCAGTCGCGACAGCAGCGCGGGCTGCCGGCCCGGCTTCCACACGAAGGCATCCAGCACATAGTGCGTGGCCTGCGGCAGCGCGAGCAGCGGCACCACGAGCGACAACACGTCCGGCGGCAGCGTCACGTAACTCTCGCCGAAGAGCGCTCCGTGTTCGCGCCACACGACCTGGTCCCACAGGAACTCCTCCGCCAGGGCCAGCGCCACCAGGAACAGCAGGAAGCCCGGCAGCCCCGCGCGCAGCAGCGCCGCCCCCGCGCCGTAGCCACCCTCCTCCAGCCGTCCCCGCGCATAGCGGAAGAGCAGCGCGAAGTAGGGAACGCCGTGCAGCACCACGTTCATCACCGTGAACGTGAAGTCGTCCCGCGCGACGACGATGCCGCCGAACCACGCCACCCACGTCGCCACCACCAGCAGCACCTTGCCCGCCTGCACGCCTTCGCCGCGCACCACCCGCGCGGCTTGGAAACCGGCCCACGCGAAGAGCACCCCCGCGTGAAACCCCAGCCCCACGGTGCCCGCCCAGGACGGCAGGCCCGACAGGAAGTCCCCGGGCACGAACCACCAGAAGCCGCGCGGCAGGTTCGCATGCCACCAGATGACGGGCCCCAGCGTCGCGGCATAGACAGCGGCGGTATCCAGGCGGCGCTCCAGCGGGGAGACGCGCGCCTTGCGGCCGTACAGCGCCACCCAGCCGTACTGCTGCCGCACGAAGTGGCTGAGCGCGACATAGGCGAACAGCGTCCAGAACGTGCCCGGCGACACCAGGTAGGCGAGCACACCCGTCACATAGGCTGCCAGCGGCGCGCCCAGGTAGAGCCCGGGGCGGGTCCGCAGTTCGTCCGGGTCCAGGTAGGTGCGGAACAGCGTGGACCAGACGTGGGCCACGTCCACGCAGACGACGAAGAGCAACCATGCCCACAGCGGCGTGCCGTCCGCCACGCCCAGCCAGGGCGCGGCGAGCACGAAAGCCACGGAGACGAGCGCGCTGCCAGCGAAGACGGACAGGTCCACTCCCGGACTGAACAGCCAGCCCTGGGAGGGCGCGAGAAGACGGGGCATCGGAGCCATGCAGCCTACCAGAGTCTCCGCGCCAGGGACTCGGCACCGGGCCCACGTCCGGATGCGGTATGAACCGTCCCATGCACGCCGCCGCGCCCACAGAGGCCCGCACGCACGGAGACAGGGTGGGCCTTGAACACGCCGCGGACCTTCCGCTGCCCCTCCGCGCTTCCGGCGACGGCTGCTGGCGGTGATGCTGCTCGCCGGTTGGGTGCCGCTGGTGCTGCTCGGCGTGCTGGCACAAGCCGCGCTGGAGCGGGTGCTGTCGGTGTCCATCGCCCCGGTGGAGGGCGTGCTGGAGGAGGTCGCCTCGGAGCTGGCGCGGCGGGAGCTGCCGCAAGACTCGCTCAACGAGGCGCGGCTCAACCTCGCGCAGGCGGAGCTGGCGCGACGAGCCCTGGTGCGCCGCGTGCCCGCCTTCATCACCGCGCTGGTCCTCATATCGGGCGCGGCGCTGACGGTGGCCGCGGTGCTGCTCGGGCGGGCCCTCACGCGTCCGGTGCGCACCCTCACGGAAGGCATGTGGGCCTATGCGCGCGGCGACCTCTCCGTGCGGCTCGCCGCCCCCGAGCCTCCACGCGACGAGCTGCAGTTCCTCCTGGGCCAGTTCAACCGCATGGGCCAGGAGCTGCTGTCGCAGCGCGAGCGGCTCAAGTCCGCGGAACAGATTGCCGCCTGGCAGGACGTGGCCCGCGCGCTCGCGCACGAGCTGAAGAACCCCCTCACCGCAATGAAGTTGTCGCTCGCGCGTCTGAACCGGACGGATGCGTCCACGCCCCACGACACCACCCGCATCACCGAGGCCGTGGCCCTCCTCCAGGAGGAAGTGGACCTGTTGATGCGGATGACCCAGAGCTTCTCCACCTTCGCGCGCCTGCCCGCGCCGCGCTTCCAGGACGTGCCCCTGCGCCCGCTGCTGGCCGAGGTGTGCACCCTGTACGCGAGCACGTCCCCCGTGCCCGTGGAGCTTCGACCTGGCGCGGAGGCCACGCTGCGCGCGGACCCGGATGGCTTGCGTCGCCTCTTCGGCAACCTGGTGAAGAACGCCACCGAGGCCTCTTCCACCAGCGCCGCGCCCGTCCACGTCACACTGGCGTCGCCGCAGCCGGGCACCGTGTGCGTCACCGTGGCGGATGGAGGCAGCGGCGTCCCCACCGTCCTCGAAGGCCCGGCCCTCACGCGTGGCCTCTTCAGCACCAAGCCCGGCGGCAGCGGCCTGGGCCTGCCCATCTCCCAGAAAATCGTCCACGAGCACGGCGGCAGCCTGCGCCTGGAGCCCGCGCCCGGAGGCGGTACGCTCGCGCGCGTGGAACTGCCCCTCACCCCGCCACCGTCCCCATGAAGCCCGGTCCTCGCATCCTCATCGTCGATGACGACTCTGGCGTCCTCAGGGCCCTGCGCGGCCTCTTGAGCGATGAGGGCTTCACGCCCGTGGAGGCCCGCTCCGCGGCGGAGGCCTCCCAGCTGCTCGACGCGCCCGAAGGTCCCCCGGCGATGATGCTGCTCGACCTGCGCATGCCGGGCGAGACGGGCCTGGAGCTGCTCGCGCGCCTGCCCCGGCCCTTCCCCGCGCCCGTGGTGGTGCTGTCCGGAGAGGCGTCGCCCGCCGAGGCCGTGCAGGCGCTGCGGCTGGGCGCGACGGACTTCGTGGAGAAGCCGCCCTCCCCGAGCGGCTGCTCACCGCCGTGCGAAACGCACTGGCGCTGGGCTCGCTCCAGGAAGAGCGCGAGCGGCTGCTGGACGCGCTGGCCCGCCCCGGCCACCTGGTGGGTGACAGCCCTGGCATGGTGTCACTGCGCCAGCTCATCGCGCGCGTGGGACCCAGCGACACCGCCATCCTCATCACCGGCGAGACGGGCACGGGCAAGGAACGCGTGGCGCGGGCGCTGCACCTCGCCTCGGGACGCAAGGGCCGGCTCGTCGCCGTCAACTGCGCGGCCATTCCCTCCACCCTGCTGGAGAGCGAGCTGTTCGGCCACGAGAAGGGCGCATTCTCCGGTGCGCTGTCGCGGCGCGCGGGCCGCATCGAACAGGCGCACGGCGGCACCCTGTTCCTCGACGAACTGGGCGACATGCCACTGGAGCTCCAGGCCAAGCTGCTGCGCGTCCTGGAGACGAAGGAAGTGGAGCGGCTGGGCGGCAGCCTGCCCGTCCCGGTGGATGCGCGCGTCGTCGCGGCCACGCACCAGGACCTCGCCCGCGCGGTGAAGGAGGGCCGCTTCCGGCAGGACCTCTACTTCCGTCTCAACGTGATGCCCCTTCAGGTGCCGCCCCTGCGCGAGCGGCCGGAGGACCTGCTCCCCCTGGCCCGCGCCTTCGCGGCGGAGTTCGCGGGGCCGCAGGTGCCACTGGTGCTCGCGCCCGGCGCGGAGACCTCGCTGCGCGCCTATGCGTGGCCGGGCAACGTGCGCGAGCTGCGCAACCTCATCGAGCGCCTCAACCTGCTCCGGGGAGAGGGCCCGCTCACCCTGGGCCCGGAGCTCGTCTCCGCGTCCCAGGCCACCGCCGTGGCCAGCCGCCCCTCCCTGGGACAAAAGAGCTACCGAGAACACGTGGAGGACTTCGAGCGCGAGCTCATCCGCGCGGCGCTCCAGGAAGGCGAAAGCATCGCCGGGGCCGCGCGGCTGCTGCAGGTCGACCGGGGCAACCTCTACCGGCGCATCAAGGCGCTCGGACTCCCTGTCACCTGAAGCCCCGCTGGAGTGCAGCTGATCTGCCCCCGATTTTCGGACCAGCCGCAACCACGACCCCGGTACCGAAAACGCCCCCACGCCTCCAGGCGGGTGCCGGACGGCCGCACGCAATCGCCGCTGGCGATGTCAGTACCACATCACGACTCGACATCCGGATGTCTCCATGACATCGACCTGGCTGCTCGGTCCTCGTTCTTTCAGGCACTTGCCCGACGCCTCTGGGTGGAACGGCCCGTGCTCTCCCTTCGTGCATGAACCGCTTCGCGCTCCTCATTTGTCTCCTCCCCGCGCTCGCAGTCGCGCAGCCAGCCCCTGCACCTGAGCCACGCTCCGACGCGCCCTCATCCGCTGAAGCCGCTCCGTCGCAAGGTGAAACGGGAAACAACCCGCAGTCAGAGCGTGCGGAAGGCGCAACCCCTGCCACGGACAACCAGGAGGCTGGCGGCAAGCCACGCTCCCCCACGACCGACGCCCGAGGCGACACCCCAGCGGACACGCAGAAGTCCTGCCCCGACGACTTCGAGGACGACGACGCGGGAGACACCCGCGTTCTGGCCCCGCTTCAGCTCGCCGTGGATGGGCGCTCGCTCACGCCCGGCCGCATCGAACTGCACGGGCTTCACTGGCTGACGGATGCGCAGGTGCGCGCCTTCATCGGTGCGCCCCGTGCGGATTCAGGGGCCCTGCTGAGCGGAAGGGACGTCCACCTGTTCCTCCGGCGGCTCGCTCGCTCGGGGCTGTTCGCCCGCGTGGAGCCGCGCGTGCGCGTGGCCGAGGCGCCGCAGCCGGCGGTCCTCGAAGTCCACCTGGAGGAGAACCCCGTCGTCTCCGCCGTGGAGGTGAACGGGCTCCAGGACCTGCAGGCCACCGAGATTCTCGAGGAGCTGCTCTGGCTCCCGCACCGGTTCCCCACCGAGGACGAAGACGAAGAGTCCTTCACCGCCACGCTGCGCGTAGACTCCCGGCGCGGCACGCTCTCCGTCGTCCGTCCCTGCCCGCCTCGCTATCCGCCCCGTGACTGGGTGGCCCGGCTGGAGCGCGGCACGCTGCACCCTGGCATCTTCCTGGGCGGCGTCGCCCACGGTCTGGAGCGCACGCTGAAGCGCCTGCGTGACGACGGCTACATGCTCGCCAGCCTGTCCGCGGTGTTGTCGCCGGACGGCAAGCTGATGATGACGGTGGATGAAGGCCGGCTCGAGTCCATCGAAGTGCGCGGCGTGGACGCCGACATCGCCGCGCGTGTCCAGGACGCGCTGGACCTGAAGCCTGGCACCGTGTTCCTCCGCAGTGACGCGAAGCGCGCCGTGCGGCGGCTGACCTCGCGGCTCCCCTTCCTGGAGCCCGCGGACGCGAACGACTCCGACAGCCCGCGTTCTCAGCGCGCCCACATCATCGAGACGCGCGAGCCGGACGGCACCCGCGCCTATCACACGCAGGAAGCACCGCGCGCGAAGCCGCGCCACCGGGAGCAGGTGGAGTTCGAGCTGAACTGGAAGCAGTTCGCCGACTGGTGGGACGACGTGGACTCGGCCGACAGCATCACCCTCGAGGGCAAGAAGCTGGTGGTGCACCTGCGCACGCGGCGGCCGGACTTCGACGTGGACCTGCTTCCGATGCACACGCAGGTGACGGGCTTCTCGCCAGGTCTTTCGGGGCGGCTGCGCCTCTGGGATGCGAAGGACCGCGCGCACCTCACCGTGGATGCCGCGCTCACCATCCCGCTGCGGTGGGGCGGCCAGTATCTGCCGGATGACCCGGAAGGCACGCAGCGCCAGCGGCGCATCAACATGCTCGGTGGGGCGAAGCTCCAGGTACCGCGGGTGGGGCTCGCGGAGCTGGGCGCGCAGGTCTACGACTTCACCGACACGCTGGACCGGTGGCGGATGGGCGACATCGACTCGTCGCTCTACTCGGCCCTCATCAACCGGCCGGACCGCGACTACTTCCGCCGCAAGGGCCTCACGGCCTTCGCCACCTGGCGCTGGGCGGACGACTGGCTCGCGGGCGCCGAGTACCGCAACGACCGCTACGAGTCGATGCGCAGCTTCACGCCGCCCTTCTCCCTGTTCCGGAACGACTCGGCCCCCTTCCCCAACGCGCCCGTCACCGAGGGCCGCTTCGACTCCGTGGTGGTGCGCATGGAGTACGCCAGCAACGTGCCCGCCGCCGCGTCCGTGGGCTCGCTGTTCCGCACGCCGGAGACGTCGCTCTTCGACCGGGATGGCGACTGGGAGAGCCGCGCCTCACTCCGGGGCCTGCTCACGCTGGAGGTGGGCAACGGTCCGGGGAGCGCGGGCGGTGACGCGCGCTTCTGGAAGCTGGTGAGCGACATCGCGATGGAGGTGCCCACCGGCTGGGACACCGGCCTGTCGCTGCGCGTGCGCACCGCGGGGGCCACCGTCTGCCCGAACAGAAGCGCGAGGCACTGGGCGGATGGACGGCGCTGCGCGGCTTCGGCTTCAAGGAGTACCGCGGCGACGTGTCCGTGCTCACCAGCGCGGAGTACCGCTGGAGCGCCCTGGGCCTCTTCGCGGACCTGGGCACGGTGCGGGCGGATGACGCATGGACGGATGCACGGCTCGGCCTGGGCGCCAGCCTTCACTTCGGAGACAACGTGCGGATGGACGTCGCGTGGCGCACGGATGAGCGGGCCACCGCCACGCCCGAGGCCCGGCTGCTCTTCCAGCGGACCTTCTAGAGACGCATGGACTGGCCACGCAAACACGTGGGACGCGGGCTCGGCACGGCGCTCCTCGCCGTGGCGGGCCTGCACGCCCCCACGGTCCATGCAGAAGAGCCGCGCACCACCTGCACCGCCACGTTGGCCGGACGGCGCGTCATGGTCCGTTCCGAAGCCTTCGACTTCGTCTCGCCCGAGCTGGACCGGTTGGTGCGACTGGGCATGGCGGGGAAGCTGGAGGTGGAGCTGACGCTCTGGCAACGCCACACTGTCTGGTTCGACGCGCGAATGGACACCGCCCGGCTGACGCAGGTGCTCGCCTTCTCCAAGGGCGCCTACGTGCTGGATGGACGCCCCTTGCCGGAAGGACCGTCCTCACTGACGCTGGAGCGCGTGGCGTGGACCTTGGAAAAAAGGCCCGAGCCCGGCGCGCGCTATGAAGTGCGCATCAGCGTCCGCCTGCACGTCGTGACCGCAGCGAGCCTGGGCCGGGTGGCCGCGTGGCTCACGCAGGGGAAGCAAGCGCCTGGCGACGAAGGCAACACCCTCACGGGCACCGTGCTGCTTCGCTCGGTGGCCGAGGACCTCGCCCGCGGCGCCAGTGCGCGCTGTGACGTCACCCGGCCGCCCTGAGCCACGGCCGCGCCGCACATCCGTCATGAACCCATCGAGCGCCCGGCCACCAGGCCGAGGCCAGGAGTCCCGTCATGCGACGTTGGCTGTCCTTGCTGTTCGCCCTGGCCGCTGGGTGCACTCCGGCGCCGGCGCCACCCGCGTCCCCTGACCGCGACGTCCAGGTCTTCGCGCCTCCGGGCATCGAGGCCCGGGGGAGCCGCGTCCCCGTCCTCTACGTGGAGGCGGAAAGGGCGCTGTACTTCCCCCAGGGCGTCGGAGGCGGAGGCTCACGGTACCCGGTGGTGCCCAGCCCGGCCGAGCTGCTGGCCCTGGGGCGACGCACCGACATCATCATCGTCACCGTCGCCCCAGGCCAGTCCACCGCTCACGCGGCTATTGCCGCGCCATGACCGTGTTCGCCTCCGTCGCGGCGTCGTGGACGTGCTCGCCCGACACGTCCACCACCACCTCCGTCAGCGTCCCGCCTCTGAACGCGAAGGGCGGTTGGTACCGCTGACTCACCGGCGAGTTCTCGTCTCGGCCGCACGTGAGTCCCTCGCCCAGGCTGATGAGCAGCGGCATGGTCTCCGAGATGTCACGCTGCGCCACCAGGTCGCCGTTGATGAAGAGGCGTCCCCGTCCCGGCGCGCCCCGGCCCGCGGGCAGGTCAGGCGTGCCCGTGGGCTGAAACTCGAAGCGCAGCTCCGCGTGTCCCTTCGGCACGTCCACGGAGGACTCCAGGTGGAACTCCTTCTCTCCCACGAAGTTGTAGACGTAGTGCAGCTTGCCATCCTTGACGAAGAGTGAGTACCCGCCCGTCAATCCACCGTGGCAGAGCAACACGCCCTCGACGCCGTCCTCCACCTCCACCCGCGCGGTGATGGCGTGGGCGCGGTTGAGGACGTGCACCGCCACGTTCTCCGGCGCGGGTGAGGTGTGGGGCCGGTAGACGTAGCGCTCCCGCTCCCGCGAAATCTGTGGCCGCTCGACGGCGAAAAGGGCGACGGACGGCGTAATCAACGGGAGCACGTCGTACCGGCCCGCCTCGACGTACCAGCGGGCAATCATCTCGATGAGCTTGTCGCGCTCCTGCGCGGCCACGTTCCGCGTCTCCGAGCAGTCCTCCGCCACGTGGTACAGCTCCCAGCCCTCCGTATCGAACTCGCGCAGCCTGGCTTCGGTGAGCTTCAGCATGCCGAACGGCTCGTGCGACTCCGTGAAGGACGGTCCGGGGAACGGGCACACCGCCCGCCATCCGTCGTGGTACAGGGCCCGGTGACTGAACATCTCGAAGTACTGCGTGTGGTGTCGGCTCTCCGCGTCCGCGTCGTGGAAGGAGTGCTTGAAGCTGACGCCTTCGATGGGTGACTGCGTGACGCCACAAAGCTCTGTGGGCGGATCGATGCCCAGGCAGTCCAGCACCGTGGGCACCATGTCGATGGCGTGGCAGTACTGCGAGCGAATCTCGCCCCGCGCCTGGATGCCTCGAGGCCAGTGGACGATGAAGGGGTCCGTGGTGCCACCCCGGTACGTCTCGCGCTTCCACCGTTTGAAGGGCGTATTGCCCGCCCAGGCCCAGCCCCAGGGATAGTGGTTGAAGTGGCGCGGTCCGCCCAACTCGTCCAGCGCCGCCAGGTTCTGCTCCAACGACTCCGGCGCGTTGTTGAAGAACTTCAGCTCATTGACGGAACCATGCAGGCCGCCCTCCGGACTGGCGCCATTGTCGGAGATGACCATGATGAGCGTGTTCTCCAGCTCCCCGCTCGCCTCCAGTGACTGGATGAGCCGGCCGATGTGATGGTCCGTGTGCTCCAGGAAGCCCGCGAACACCTCCATCATCCGCGCGTAGAGCCGCCGTTCCTCCGGAGACAGGCTGTCCCAGTCCTGCACGTCCGGGTCATGGCGCGACAACCGGGTGCCCGGCGGCAGCACGCCTGTCTCGAGCTGACGCCCGAAGACCTTCTCGCGGTAGGCATCCCAGCCGTCGTCGAACTGGCCCTTGTAGCGGTCCGCCCATTCCCGGGGGACATGGTGGGGCGCATGCATGGCGCCGGTGCAGAAGTAGAGGAAGAAGGGCTTGTCGGGCGCCACCTGCTTGGCGTCGGCAATGAAGCCGATGGCCCGGTCCACCAGGTCCTCCGTCAGGTGATAGCCCTCCTCGGGTGTCTTCGGTGGCCGGACCTGATGATTGTCGTGAACGAGGTCGGGGTAGTACTGGTTCGTGTCGCCCCCGAGGAAGCCGTAGTACCGCTCGAAGCCGCGGCCCAGGGGCCAGCGTGAGTAGGGCCCCGCGGCGCTCGTCTGCTCCGCGGGTGTGAGGTGCCACTTGCCCACGCAGTAGGTGTTGTAGCCGTGCCCGGCCAGCATCTCGGAGAGGAAGCCGTTCTCGAAGGGGATGGTGCCGTTGCGGCCGGGGTAGCCCACGGAGATTTCGGTGATGGCCGCCATGCCATTGGAGTGGTGGTTACGGCCGGTGAGGATGCACGAGCGCGTGGGCGAGCAGAGCGCGGTGGTGTGCATGTTGTTGTAGAGCAGCCCGCCCTTCGCCAACCGGTCCAGGTTGGGCGTGCGGATGGGCGAGCCATAGCAACCGAGCTGACCGAAGCCCGTGTCGTCCAGGACGATGAAGAGGACGTTGGGTGCCCCCGGCTTCGCGCGCAGCGGCGCGGGCCAGGCAGGCGAGGACTCCTCATCCGTCCGGCCGATGACACCAGGGAATGGCGTTCCGGGAAGGTATTCCTTGAGCGACATGGCGCGGCCTCCACGAGGACGCGCGGGAATGAACGTGCCGCGGGCCCTCGTGGAGGGAGATGCACATGGGGACCGACAATGCCCCCTGTCCTTCAGGCGGGCACGAGCAGGCGGAACACCGCATGCCAAGGGCGCTCACCGCGTCAGAAGAACGCCCCCATGGGCGCATGGAATGGAACGCGGCGGCCGGCGGCTACAGCCAGCTCACCTCACGCCGGCCCAGCTCCGCCAGCACGCGCTCCGCGGCCCGCACGCCAAACCAGTTCGCCTCTTCAAAGAGCCCCATGCCGCCCAGGTCCGAGTGCGCGAAGTGCAGCGAGTTCCCCAGGCTCTCCCCCGCGGCCTGCTTCGCCTGCCCCCACATGAAGCCCGGTGCAGGCCGCACCATGGCGTGGCCCCAGCGCTGGACCTCCAGCCGCTGCGCCTGCCCGGCGATGCCAGGGTGCGCGGGCAGCATGTCCGCCATCACCAGGGCCTCCCAGTCCGCGTAGCGGGCCGACAGCGCCTTCTCCCGCTCGGCCTTCACGTCCGCGCCGTCCATGGGCAGGTACCAGGTGAGCACCGTGGGGCCCTGCTCGTCCTGGCGCAACGTCTGGTGCGTGGCCACCACGTAGCCCAGGCTGCGGCTCTCATAGAAGACGTTGTCCCAGGCCAGCGGAAAGCCCCGCGAGCGCGGCGGCGACGACAACGTCAGGTTCGCCACCACCCACGGCCCATACGCGAAGCCACTCAGCCACGCCGGACGCTCCCGCCGCCACGGCGCCACCACGTGCGCGGCGATGAAGCGCGGACACGCCAGCACCACCTGCCGCGCCAGGAAGGCCCGGGGCTTGCCCGAGCCCGCCTCCAGTGCGTCCACACGGCAGCCGCCCTCCACGGGCTCCACGGTGTGCACCAGCACGTTGCGCTCCACCGCGCCGTTCGGCAGCGCCGACACGAGCTGCCGCACCAGCCGGCCATTGCCTTCGGGCCAGCTCAGATAGCCCTCGCTGCGCTCCCCATTCCCGTCCTGCCGCGCGGTGAAGTACCAGATGCCGGCCCAGGCGGAGACATGCTCGGCGGTGGTCCCGAAGTCGTCGCGGCACGCATAGTCCACCACCCACTTCAGCCGCGCGGAGCGGAAGCCCTCGCGCTCCATCCAGGCCGCCATGCTCAGCGCGTCCAGCGCCGTCCACTCGGCGTCGTCACTGGACAGGCCGGAGGGCACCGCGAAGGCCCGGCGCCCCTTCGCGTCTCGCGCGGAGGCGAAGCCGTTCATCCGCGCCTCGAAGCGCCGCAGCTCCTCCAGGTCCTCCGCGCTGGCGCCCGCGTGCAGGTAGAGCCCTTCGTACCAGTGGCCCCGGTAGAAGAAGCGCTCCTCCGGCTCGTGGATGAGCAGCGACTCCTCGAAGCGCGGCCGGCCCGCGTCATCCACGTCGGTGACGGCTCCCATCTCCCGCAGCAGCCGGACGACAGGGCCCCGGTCCTCCAGCGGCGCCGGCAGGTAGTGCGCGCCCCATGGGTACGCGGAGATGGCGTTGTGCCCGGAGCGAGACGTGCCTCCTGGCTCCGCCTCCAGCTCCAAAACGCGCACGCCTCGCACGCCCGCGCTCGCCAGCCGCCAGGCCGCGGACAGGCCCGCCACGCCCGCGCCCACCACCAGCACCTCCACGGGCTCCACGATGTCCGCGCGGGGCAGCGGCCCGCCGCGCAGCCGGTGCCCCAGCTCCACGGCCTGGTCCACCACCGCGCCGGGGACACGCTCCCGCGGCCCCGACTTCCGGCACGCACTGGCCGCCACCGCGGAACCGAGGAACGCGGCGACCAGCTCCCGCCGCGTCAGTTCCACCGCTGCCACTCCGCCTCGTAGTAGTGCACCAGCACCTGGTTGTTCAGCCGGTTCACCTCCACGGGCAAGGGCCCCATGTCCGGAGGGAACTGGGTGAGTGACGCCATCGTCGCGTCGTCCAGGAAGAGCAGCCCTTCGGGCAGCGGCCGGTTCCGGGCGGGCGGCTCGTGCGCAATCAGCACGTAGCCCCACTCACCGAACGACGGCACCAGCGCGTGGTACGGCTCCGTCCAGAAGCCCGCGGCCCTGAGCGTCGTCTCCACGCACCAGAAGGAGCGCCGGGCGAACAGCGGGCTGGTGCTCTGCACCACCGCCACGCCGTCCGGCGCGATGCGCTTCTTGAGCAGCTTGTAGAAACCCGTGGTGTACAGCTTCCCCAGCGCGAAGTTGTTCGGGTCTGGGAAGTCCACCACCACCACGTCGTACTGCGCGCCGCCCTCGGAGAGGAACTGCATCGCGTCCCCGTTGACCACCCGCATCCGCGGGTCCGTCATCGCGTGGCGGTTCAGCTTCGCCAGCTCCCCGTAGTTCGTCGCCAGCCCCGTAATCGCCGGGTCCAGGTCCACCAGCGTGACGGAGCGGACCTCCGGGTAGCGCAGCACTTCCCGCGCGGCCAGGCCGTCCCCTCCGCCCAGGATGAGCACGTTCTCCACCTTGCCCGCGCGCACCATGGCCGGGTGCACCAGGGACTCGTGGTAGCGGTACTCGTCCAGGCTGGCGAACTGGAGGTTGCCGTTGAGGAACAGCGAGAAGCCCCGCTTGCCGCGCGTGAGGATGATGCGCTGATACGGCGAGCTGGACGCGTGGACCACGTCATCCGCGTAGAGCTGGTCCTCGTAGAAGGTGGTGAGCCGGTCGCCCATGACGAAGCCCGCCAGCAGCAGCACCGTCAGGCCCACCGCCTTGACGCGCAGCCGCAGCGGGTTGCCCAACAGCGGCGCCAGCAGCCAGGTGCTCCACAGCGCCACCGCCGCGTTCAGCACGCCGAACAGCAGGGATGTGCGCACCAGCCCCAGCTTCGGCACCAGCAGCAACGGGAAGGCCACGCTGGCCGCGAGCGCCCCCACGTAGTCCAGCGACAGCACCTGACTGATGAGGTCCTTGAACTTGACCTGGTCCTTCAGGATGCGCAGCAGGAGGGGAATCTCCATGCCCACCAGCGCGCCAATGGCAATCACGCTGCCGTACAGCGCCACCTGGAACAGGTCCGTCAGCGTGAAGGTGAGGAACAGCACCGGCGCGCAGATGCCGCCCAGCAGCGCCACCGCCAGCTCCACCTCCACGAAGCGCTGCGCCACCCCGCGCTCGATGTAGCGCGACAGGTAGCTGCCAATGCCCATGGCGAACAGGTAGCCGCCAATGACAGTGGAGAACTGGGTGATGGAGTCGCCGAGCAGGTAGCTCGCGAGCGCCCCGACGACGAGCTCATAGATGAGCCCGCACGTCGCGATGACGATGACGGTGATGTACAGCAGCGTCTTGTTCACGGCGTCACTTCACTTCGCACAGGCATGGGCGCGCGGCGCGCGCCTTCATCCGCTGATGGCCGCGGCCACGATGATGGCCAGACCGATGATGAAGGAACCGATGACGATGCCCACCGCCGTGTTCTGGTCGGCCTCCAGCTCCTTGTGCACGTCGAACGGCATGATGAGGCGGATGACATAGAAGCCCGCCACGAACACCGCCAATCCGATGAGCGAGTAGATGATGCTCGCCAGCACACCCTGAACGCTGACCACCACGCCAAGTAACAACATCACTTCCCTCCCATGTAGCCGCCAGTCCACAGCAGGACGCCGCCCGGCCCACGCCGAACGTTGCCCGGTACCTTGTCCCGCTCTTCCTTCGTGAAGGGGGACCAGCCCGAAATCGTCAATGCCGCGTAGCCCAGCAGCACCAGTCCTCCAAACCACTTCATGACGCGCCTCCGTCACGTTTGACGACTCAAACCTAGACGTTGCTCTCCGCCCAGCGCCGCGTCTCGAAGCTGTGCGAGCGATACAACGCCACCACCGGCCCCACCACCATCAGCCCCAGCGCGAAGCAGAACCAGCTCGAGTTGGGCGTGTCGTGGATGAGCTTCACCCGGTACGTCATGGGCCGCGGCCGCCTCGGGTTCGCCGCGAAGCTCGCCGTCGTGCGCAGCGCGTACTTCCCGGCGGGCACCGGCGACAGGTAGGTGCTGGTGGACATGTTGCTTTCGGTCCACTCGCCGTCGCCGTCGTTGCCGCGGTAGTAGCTCAGCTCTTCGTAGAAGAGGACCACGTCGTTCGTGTCCTGGTTCACCAGGTCGCCCTGGATGCCCAGCCACTCGTTGAAGGGCGTGCCGCTGATCTCCACGCGCATGTTGCCGCGCTTGGGTAATTCGAAGGGCTCGCTGAAGTGCATGGCCGCGGGCGTGCCTGGCGCGGCATCCGGCGGTACCACCACCGCCTCCTCCAGGACGACCGTCTTCGCGGCGGTCAAGGACAGCACGGCCGACAGCACGAACAACGCCAGTACCCAGAGGCCCGTCCAGACGAAGACGGAGCGCAGGCCCGACTGGTGCGGGTTCGGCTGGCTGGGGGCGATGCCCTCCCGCTGAGGCATCGGCTCCTTCAAGCCGAAGGCCTCCTTCACCACCTCGGGCTCCAGGTACTCGCCGTGGGTGTACGACACCTCGTCGTCCGTGGCGTCCACGTTCACCGAGTACGGCGCGGCGACGTACTCCGACGCCTCGGCCCGCTCGCCCACCCTCACCGTCCAGTAGAACTCCCCCAACACCTTGTCCGTGACCGCGGTGACGTGCTGGAAGCACTTGTAGCGGCGGTGCTCATAGAAGGCGGCGACGTCGGGCGACAGCGACACGTCACCCGCGGGCAGCGGCTTCAGGAACACCCAGTGGCCGTTGGAGTTCATCAGCCAGACGAAGCCGCGCGACGCGTTGTAGAGGAGGAACTCCTCCCACGGGTAGCGCACGCCCTCCACGGTGCACGAGCGCTCCAGGTAGCCGATGCAGATCCACTCCGCGCCATCCAGCTTCCCCTTGGTTCCCAGGGGGATGATGAGCGGCCGGCTCGGCTTCTCCAGCATGCGCAGGAAGGACAGCTTGCCCTGGCGCGCGTCCAGCAGCGCGCCGCAGTAGGGACACGCCACGCGCAGCGTCTTGTCCGGCGCGCGCAGGTCCAGGTTGCCATTGCACTGCGTGCAGCGCGCCTGCTGCAGCTCCACCTTGCGCACGCGGGGCCGGAGCTGCCCGGCCGGGATGCCCAGCTGCTCCAGCTTCAGCGCCTCGCCGACAAAGACCTCGGGCGAGTGCCCACGCGTGCCGAAGTCGAGCGTGAGGAAGGCGCCCTTGGGGCCCGTGGCGTCCACGTACCAGGCGTCCTGCGTGGGGTCCACGTCGCTGGGGAGCTGACCCGCGGCGGCCACCACGCGGCCATGGCCACGCTCCTCGATGACCCACGCGCGGTTGCGCAGGTGCAGCCGCTCTCCCGGGTGCAGGTCCTCCAGCACCACGCCCTCTTCGGGCCCCATGTCGAACATCAGGTGGAAGGCGCCCTCGGACTCGCTGAGCCACCCGGTGCGGCCGTCCGCGAACTCCACGTACCACTCGTCCCACGGCCCCGCGCCGTGGTCCTTCTGCAGGTGACCGACGATGGTGTACGCCACCTTGCGGTAGCGCCCCTCCGCGCGGAGCTGCAACGGCGAATCGGTGGGGACGATGCTGCCAATCTTCCCGTGGGACTCGAAGTCCAGGCCCTTGCGAGCCACCACCGTCTGGCAGTAGCCGCACACCACCACCTGCGCCGACCCGGCGGTGAACTCCACCATCGCACCGCACGATGGACACTTCCCCTGCGTCACGCCGTCACCCCTCGCTTCAGCTCACGCACCACGCACGCCGTCGCCCCCAGATGGCGCGCCAGCAGCGCCTCGAAGTCCGGACGCGGGCGCTCACGGCAGCAGTACACGTTGAGCGCGGCGAACCCGTGCTCCGGAAACGTGTGGATGCCCAGGTGGCTTTCGGCCAGCAGCGCCAGCCCGGTGATGCCACCAGGCTCCGGGAACACGTGCCACTGCGGCTGGCCCACGACCTTCAGGTCCAGCACGACGATGAGCTCCTCGAAGAGCGCCGCCAGTGCCGCCGCGTCCTTGAGGCTGCCAGGCACGCAGCCGCTGGCGTCAACCAGCCATTCCTGTCCGGTGGTCAGCTTCGAAATCCTCCCGTCCGCGGACGTCTTATCACGGGCCTTCCCTCCCGTCCGGCCTCATGTCACCCCCTGGAACGAACAGCACCTCGTTGGCGCCCGCCTCGGGCTTCCCGGTACGCTGCCTTCCAAGATGACGCCGTCGCAGACCGATGCCCCACACGCTCCGTCCCCCCCCGCCCCAGCCCCGAGCGCCATCACCCGGCTCGCTCGCACGCTGCGCGGACTGCCTCCCGCCGAGCGCTGGTGGGGCCCTGGCTGCGCGGGTATGGCCGGCTGGCTGAAGCGGGCGGCGCAGTCCCTCCCCCCGAGGACCTCACGCCCCGCTTCCATGCGCTGCTCGCGCGCGTCCGCCAGGGGCTGCCGGTGCTGCCGGAAGAGGCCCGGCGCCACCAATACGTGCTGGTGCGCGGCATGCTGGGAGACGAGCTGCCCGGCTACCTGCTGGACAACGTGCAGCGGCTGGAGCGCCGGGGACTGAGCGTGCGCGAGGCCGCGGTGGACACCGAAGGGCTGCTCGCGGACAACGTGGCGGTGCTCCGCGAGGTGCTGCGCGACGCGGAGTACTTCGGCCGCAGCGTGGTGATGGTGGGACACAGCAAGGGCGGCGTGGAGTGCACCGCCACGCTGGCGCTCTACCCGGAGCTGCGCCACGTGGTGCGCGCGGTGGTGACGCTCCAGGCGCCGTATGGCGGCTCATCCATCGCGCACGACCTGGCCACCACGCCCCGGCTCCGACGGCTCATCGACTTCGCCTTCCCGCTGCTGTTCCACGGCGTGTCCCGCTCCGTGGAGGAGCTGTCCTATCCCCAGCGGCAGGCCTTCATCCAGCAGCACCCCTACCCCGCCGACATCCCCACCGTGTCGCTGGCCACCTCGCGGCTGTCGCGCACCTCCACGCTGTACCCGCTCCAGCGCTACCTGCACGAGCGCTACGGGTACCAGGCGGACGGCATGGTGACGGCGGTGGACGCGGAGGTGCCCGGCGCGCGCGTGGTGCGGCTGCACGACATGGACCACGCGGAGGCCGCGCTGCGCGGCCTGCCGGGCCTGGTCCGCTACCACCCGGGCGACCTCACCGAGGTGATGGTCGCCCTGGCGTTGGAAGCGCGCTGAGCCTCACGCCGCGGCGGGCGTCAGCGTCACCTTCTTCATCACGTGGTCGATGGTGGAGAAGCGCAGCGCCATCTCGTACAGGCGGCGAGCCAGCGCCTCGTCCTCCTTCACCGCCACGCCCAGCTCCTGCCGGTTGACGCCCGTGAGGTTCGCGAGGTCCTCCAGCATGGCGTCCGTCGCCGCGCGGTCCGGCTGGATGCCGTCGCGTTCGGCGATGGCTCGCAGGACCAGCGCCAGCGTGATGCGGTACGCCGCATCCATGCGGGTCAGCGGATCCTGCAGCCACCCCTCCAGCGCTTCCTGAAGCTCGTCGGGCTGGAAATCCTTGCGCTGGAGGATGGGCCGCTCGGCCTCCGCCCAGCGCTGGCGAATCTCCTCGTCCACCAGCGCGGCGGACAGCTCCACCGGCGTGCGGTCCACGAGCACGTCCATGACGCGCTCCTGGGTCAACCGGTCGACGTCGGCGAGCCGCTCCTGGGCCAGTTCGTCCCCCAGCTTGCGCATGACGTCCGTGATGGAGCCCATGCCCAGCCGTGACAGCAACTCCGGCGAGTCATCGTCCAGCAACTTCAGCGCTCGCGCCGCCTTCACGCTCACGAGGAAGCGGGCCGGCTGCCCCCGCAGCGCCTCCACGGGATAGGTGTCCGGCAGCGTCAGCTCGATGCCGACCGACTGACCCACCTTCGCCCCCGCCAGTGATTCGAAGAAGCCGGGCAGCCCCGGGTCCGCCGCGACGCGCACCCACCAGTTCTCCCGGACAGAGAAGGGCATCAGCCGGTTGTTGGCGAAGCCCAGCACGTCCACGAGCGCGTCGTCCTCGAGCGCCACATCCTCGCCCGGCTGACGCTCGCGGACGTCTGCGTGCTGGCGACGGAGCGCATCGAAACGGTCCACGAGCTCCTGCTCCGTCAATGGCGCAGGCGCCACCTGAGCCACCGACACCCCCTCCAGGGAAGGCGCCTCCACCGTGGGAAGCTCCACCGGCTCGGTGCTGTCGAGCTGCAGCGCCGCCGGCATCTTCTTCATGATGCCGAGCGCATGAAGCTCGGCCAGCGAACGGGCATTCTTACGACCGCCCTGCGAATCGTCATGGGTCGTCATGGTCTCTCGCTCCGTCCCCCTCGGATAGCACAACGCTCCGGGAGGACCGAAGCCCCCCGGAGCGTTGAGATTGACGACGCGGCGCTTCCTAGAAGAAGGAGCCGATGAAGCCGGACACGGTGGAGACGGCCGCACCCACCTGGCTCACGACCGGGATGTTGGTCGCGGCGGCGATGGACCCCAGCGCCGTCACTCCAGCGGTAATCTTCTTTCCAGCCGAAGCGTTGGGGTCCGTGATGGTGTTCACGGCCGCCACGGTATCCGCCGCGGCGATGGCGACGTTGAGGCCCGGGGTGAAGCGGCCCGCGGCACGCGCCACCGCGGTGCCACCGCCCTGCACCGCGGCGCGCGCGGCGGTGCCAGCGGTGCGGGCGGCGCCCTCGAGTCCGCGCTCGGCGACCTCGGCGGCCGCGCGGCGCACGACCTGACGCGACGCACCTTCCAGCGCGGTGTTGGCGGCGGTGGTGGCCACGCGGTTGGCGGCGGCACGCGAGGCCTCCGGGGCCGCGGCGGTGAAGGCGGTGCGAGCCGCGTCGGTGGCAGCGCGGTAGTTGCTGACATTGCCCGCGAGGCTCAGGCCATCCCGCGCCGCCATCAGCCCCGTGGAGAGCGTGCCCGAGGCGGTGCCCACCGCCTCACGGACGTTCGCTTCGGTCGGGTTGCGAAGCGCATCGCGCACGTCACGGAACGTCTCGATGGCTCCGGTGGGGAGCTGCGCCACGTTGGCCGCGAGGCTGACGGCACCGGCGCCGCGCGCGAGGCGGGTGTTCGCCCCTTCGACGACGGGGCCATTGCCACCCGGCAGGTTGACGGGGCCGAAGCGGCGGGGCCCGAAGGCGTCACGCACCTGCGTGGCGACAGCGGCATCCGAGACAGAGCGGAGCCCCGTGGCGGCCTGCGTAACGCGGTTGTGCGCGTCCTCGAACCGGTCGGACTGCCCGGGACGGGCCTCCGCGCGCGCCGGAGGAGGAGGCGGCGGAGGCGGCGGAGTCGGACGCGCCGTCACGGGAGGCGGCGGGACGGGACGGGGCTCATTGCGGCGAATCGGAGGCGCCATGGAGTGTGCTCCTACGGGAACTTGAAGGGCTTTTTTGTAGCGTTACCCGGATCATCGGGCTTTCTGGCTCTTTGTTGCGTCCAGACTCACAGACTTTACCGATTTTCACTCCCGGTATCTGACAGATGCCGGCCGATGACCCCGTAAGCCCCTGGAATCCATTGGAAAAGGGGCTAAGGTCCGCGCGCCATGCGGACCCAATTCCTGACGACTGTCCTCCTCTGCCTTACCCTCACCGCCTGCAAGGACTCCGACAAGAAGGAATCCATGGGGGGTGGTACCCCGCCTTCCGCGACGACGCCGGCGAAGCCCACGGCGCCTTCCGCCGCCGAGGTGCCGGCCGCGGCGCCCCCTCCGAGGCCGCCTCGGGTGAATGGACGAAGAAGGTCCAGGCGGGCCAGGACGTCTACGCCACCCTCGAAACGAACCAGGGCGCCATCGTCGTGCGCCTCTTCTCCAAGGATGCCCCCAAGACGGTGGCCAACTTCGTGGGCCTGGCCACGGGCGAGAAGGCCTGGACGGACCCGAAGACGGGCCAGCGCGTGGAGGGCAAGCCGCTGTACGACGGCGTCATCTTCCACCGGGTGATTCCGGGCTTCATGATTCAGGGCGGCGACCCCACGGGCACCGGCCGCGGCGACCCGGGCTACCGCTTCGAGGACGAGTTCCAGAGCGGCCGGACCTTCAACAAGAAGGGCCTGCTGGCCATGGCCAACGCCGGCCCCGGCACCAACGGCAGCCAGTTCTTCATCACCACCTCCACGCCGGACTACCTCAACAACCGTCACACCATCTTCGGTGAAGTGGTGTCGGGCTACGACGTGGTGGAGAAGATTTCCAACGTGCAGCGCGACCCGCGCGACAAGCCCCTGGAGCCGGTCGTCATCCAGAAGATCGCGATGAGCGACCAGGCCCCGGCCGGCAGCGGGAACTGACGATGGAACGCGCCCTGCGCCACGTGGCCACACGGCTGGGTGAGCTGGACTGCCACGTCATCGACGCGCTCCCCGAGGGCGCGACGCCCGAACTGGTCGTCGTCCTCTCCCATGGCCTGGGCGCGCCCGCCACCGACCTGGTGCCCCTGGGGCCGGAGTTGATGGCGTTCCAGCCGGCGCTGGCGGACCGCGTGCGGTTCGTCTTCCCCGGCGGGCCCATGGCCTGGGCGCACGGAGGACGCGCCTGGTTCCCCTGCCCGACGCAGTGATGCGGGGGAGCAGCGCGACTGGGAGCAGTTCGCGCGCGACGTGCCGCCGGGCATGCCCGCCGCGCGCCGGGCGCTGATGAGCACCGTGGACGCGCTCTGCGCCGCGATGAAGCTGCCCTACGGGCGCATCGTGCTGGGCGGCTTCAGTCAGGGCGGCATGGTGTCCACGGACGTGGCCCTGCGCCTGGATGAGCCGCCCGCCGGGCTGTGCATCCTCTCCGGCACGCTGACGTCGGAGCCGGAGTGGCGCCCCCGCGCCCAGGGCCGCACGGGGCTGCCCGTGTTCCAGGCCCACGGGCGCTACGATCCGCTGCTTCCCCTGGACAGCGCCGAGCGGCTGCGGGACCTGTTCGTGGCGTCGGGCCTCACCGTGGACTTCCACGCCTACGACATGCCGCACGCCATCGTCACCGAGGAACTGGAGGCCCTGGCCGCGTTCCTCGCCGCGCGACTGGGAGGACGCTGAGCCATGTTCCACGCGAAGGAGCTCACGGTGTCCAGCCGGGGCCGCGGCTTCACCGACATCACCGCGGACGTCCAGCGCGCCGTCGCGGAGAGCGGCGCCCGCCAGGGGCTGTGCACCGTGTTCCTTCATCACACGAGCGCGTCCCTGCTGCTGTGTGAGAACGCGGACCCGGACGTGCGCCAGGATTTGGAGTCCTTCTTCTCGCGGCTGGTGAAGGACGGGGACCCGCTCTTCGTCCATGACGCGGAGGGGCCGGACGACATGCCCGCGCACGTGCGCACCGTCCTCACGCAGAACGCGCTGAACATCCCCGTGAAGGACGGCCGCGCGGACCTGGGGACGTGGCAGGGCGTCTACGTCTGGGAGCACCGGACCTCGCCGCACCGGCGCCGCGTCACCGTGTCCGTGGTGAGCTGACCGCTACGGCGCGCCCCCGCGTCGCGGCGACCGCCACCTTGCGCGGCTTGCCCGTCGGCCGGGCCTGACCGCGGATGCGAATCCACGAGCCCGGCGCGTCCTCCGTCGCGTGGACCATGGACCAACCGACGGGCACCTGCGGCGCGGCCCAGGCATAGAGCGCTCGGGCGTCCTTCGGCGACAGGTTGACGCAGCCGTGGCTCATGGGCTGGCCGAAGCGGTCGTGCCAGTAGGCCGTGTGCAGCGCGTAGTCGTCCTGGAAGAACATGGTCCAGGGCACCGTGGCCACGCGGTAGGTGTCGTTGCCGGCGGTGCCGCTGCCTGTCATGTCGGCCTCCGCGAATTTGATCCAGATGCGGAACAGGCCCTCCGGCGTGTCCGTGCCCTGCTTCCCGGAGGAGATGAGCGTCGCGTACACCGGCCGCTCGCCTTCGTAGGCCACCAGCACCTGGGCATCCAGGTCCACGTCCAGCCAGCGGGAGCCGGGCTCCACCTGCGGCGGCGCGTGTGAAAACCAGGCGACGTGCAGGTCGTCTCGCGCCACCCATTGGTCCTCCGCGATGCTCACCCAGTGGCCGTCCTCGGACAGCTCCTTCACGGCCACCAGCGTGCGTGGAGGCAGCACCGTTTCGCGGGCGGCCTGCGCGTCTGGCGCGGTCCGCACTTCCACGGCGGCGGAGGGACGCGTGCGGGACTGGGCCCAGGCGAACGTCGGCGGCAGCTCTGCGATGGCCTCCTCGTTCACGCCCTCGAAGGAGGAAGGCCGGTACTCGCGCAGCACCCGCGCCTCCAGGTACTGGCCGTCGGTGGTGCGCCAGTACGTCCTGCGGCGGATGCGGACCTGCCCGCGGAGCTGCACCGATACGGAGCCCTTCAGCAGCACGCCCTTCCGCCGGGCGCGCGCCAGGGCGAGGCTGGGATAGGCGCGCACGCGCTTGCCTACGACACGGGCGTAGATGCCGGGCGTCAGCTCGCCCTCGCGCAGCTTGGGGAGTTCGCGCACGCGGGTTCGCGGAAGTTGGGCTCCAGGTAGCGCTCGCAGACCCAGCCGCGCGGTTCAATCTGAATCCACGCCTCGCAGTCCGGGCCGCGCACCGCCGTTTCGCCCTGCCAGCGCACGCGCATGTCCTGCGCCACGGTGCCCAGTGCCGGTGCGTCCTGCCGAGGCTCCTGGCGGACCACGATGGAGCGGCGCACCCGCAGCGAGCCCGCGTCCGGAGCGAAGGGCACGGCGTACGTTCCTCCGTCCTCCGCGCCGCTCACGGGCGCAAGTCCTGGGTCGACGTCTTCGAGCACCAGCCCCGTGTCCTCGAGCGGCTCGCCGTCCGGGCCGAGCACCAGCTCCTCGCCCGGGTGCAGTTCGTCCGGGATGACAGTGAGCTGCTCGGGCAGGGGAGTTCCTCTCCGCCCGGCGTGTCCTCTTCCTCCTCGGACTGGGCAAGGTCGTCCAGGGCCGGGTCGATGGTCAGCGCCGGCACCTCGTCGCGCGCCTCGGCCGCCCCATCGTCATGCGTGCGGCGCGGCGGAGACAGCGCCGCCTCGGCCGAACCATCAACGCCGCCGTCAGTCCCCGCATCCGCCGCGGTGCGCTGCCACGCCGCGAACAGCGCATCCGCGGCCGTGCGCCGGGCATCCGAGGGGAGGTCCCCAGGAGCGTTGGCATCGGCGTGAGGTGCGCGGACCTCCACGCCGTCCCCTGGCGTCCCTGGGCCCGCGCCGCCGTCGAACGGCGCGGCCCTGGATGCCGACACAGATACACTCGGTGTGTCACCGCGTTCCTCCGCGCCCCGGGGCGCGGTCACTCTCGCCAGGGAGGCATCGGGCGAGGTGTCCTCCGGGCCGGGAGGCGGCGTGCAGGCGATTCCAGGCAGCAGCAGAACGAGCGGAAGCCAACGGCGCATGGAACTGACACGGTACGGAGGAGCGGCGGCACACTCAACGTCGGCCACGGTGCGCTCGCCTGCGTGCGGCTCCGTGTGAGTGGGCATTTCGTGCCATCTCAGCGGCCCTTGTCACACGCAGCGGAAATGACGGTCCGCGGCCCATGGCGCGCGCCGGGCTCGCGCTCATCATCCCGCAGCGGGCCCAAGCGACGCGCCCGTGAAGACAGCGCCCGCGAATCACCCCGCACGCAGGCCAAGGCGGCGCGCCGGTGAAGACAGCCCCCGGAAGCCCGCAGCATCCCCGAGCACGGCGGCCGGGTGCCCGTCTCCCCTGCCGCCGGGCCCCCTCCCCCTGCCCCTCTTTCCACCCGCCCCCTTCGGAAGATATGCAGCGGGGGAGATGAAGCTCGCCGAGACTGCTCCGACCCCCGCTCCCGAAGCGCCGCCCGCTGCCCCCTGTCCCTGGACGAGGTACGCCGCATCACCCAGCTCCTGGAGGCCATCAGCGAGGACCGCTTCCTGTTGGCCGGCCTCCCCGAGGAGGACCGCATCGCCTTCCTGAGCGCCGCGGGCCGCGTGCTGCACCCGGACCGCGACACCAAGTCCCGGATGGCGAAGGCGCTGCGCCGAGACAGGAAGAAGACGAAGCGCGAGCACGACCGCGCCATCCGCGCCACGACGGAGATTCGCACCCTGCGCCGCTCCGCCATCTTCACGGTGCCGGCGCTGCCCCCACCGCCCCCGACGGAAGCAGGGCCCGAGCGCATCCTCGAGCAGCCCCGCCGCTGCTACGTCTGCAAGGCCGAGTACCGCAAGCTGCACTTCTTCTACGACGCGATGTGCATCGAGTGCGCGGACTACAACTACGCCAAGCGCACCCAGCGCGCCGACCTGAACGGGAAGGTCGCGCTCATCACCGGCGCCCGGGTGAAGATTGGCTTCCAGGCCTCGCTGATGCTGCTGCGCTCCGGCGCGCGCGTCATCGCCACCACGCGCTTCCCCAACGACGCCGCGAAGCGCTACGTCCAGGAGCCGGACTTCGCGGACTGGGCGCACCGGCTGCACATCCACGGGCTCGACCTGCGGCACGCGCCCAGCGTGGAGCTCTTCGCGAAGTACATCGAGCAGACGCACGAGCGCCTGGACATCCTCATCAACAACGCCGCGCAGACGGTGCGCCGGCCTCCGGGCTTCTACGGCCACCTGCTGCCGGGAGAGATGCGCCGCGCGGACGACCTGCCGGCGGCGGCGCGCGCGCTGCTCGCGGGCCATGACGCCTGTGTCGCCACGGTGCAACCGGCCGCCCTGGGCGCGGGCAACGCGGGCGGTTCGGAGCTGGCCACCACCTGGCGCAGCAGCGACCCGGCGCTGGGCATCCACTCCTCCGCCGCGCTGTCCATGCTGCCCTACAACCTGGAGCAGGAGGGTGACGAGCGCGCCCTCTTCCCGCAGGGCCGGTTGGACGCGGACCTCCAGCAGGTGGACCTGCGGGACATGAACTCGTGGCGGCTGCGGCTCGCCGAGGTCCAGACGGCGGAGATGCTGGAGGTCCACCTCATCAACGCGGTGGCGCCCTTCATCCTCGTCGGAAAGCTGAAGCCGCTGATGCTCAGGGACCGCTCGTCCCCCGGCCACGTGGTGAACGTCTCCGCGATGGAGGGCAGCTTCTCGCGCGGGACGAAGACGGACAAACACCCGCACACCAACATGGCGAAGGCGGCGCTCAACATGATGACGCTGACCTCCGCGCCGGACTACGCCCGCGACAACATCTACATGAACGCCGTGGACACCGGCTGGGTCACCGACGAGGACCCCGCGCAGCACGCGGAGCGCAAGGTGCAGGAGCTGGACTTCCAGCCACCGCTGGACATCGTCGACGGGGCGGCGCGGGTGGTGGACCCCATCATCGCCTCGGAGAACAGCGGCGAGTACGTCTGGGGCAACTTCTTCAAGGACTACCGTCACACCGCGTGGTGACACGCGGACCGGGGGCGACATGGCAACCCGCAGTCTCCGCTTCGAATCGTACGTGGAGGTCACTCCCGCTGAAGCCTGGGCGTGGGTGACGTCGATGAAGGGCATCTCCACGGAGATGCACCCGTATCTGCGGATGACGGCGCCTCCGGGCGTGGCGAGGCTCGAGGACGTGCCCTTCGAGCCGGGCCAACCGCTGTTCCGCAGCAAGCTGCTGCTGGGCGGCGTGCTGCCGGTGGGCTGGTCCGACGTGACGCTGCGCGAGCTGGAGCCGGGACGCCGCTTCGTCGAGGAGTCCCCCATGAGCACGATGCGGCAGTGGCGGCACGAGCGCCGCATCATCGAGGCGCACGCCGGCGTCGACATCATCGACCAGCTCGACTTCGAGCCCCGCTTCGGCGGCCGGCTGGCGGAGGCCTTCATCCGGCGCCTCTTCGAGCACCGCCATTCGGTGCTCCGCCGCGCGCTGACGCCGTCAATAGGTGGACGGGCGTCCCAGGAAAAGCCAGCCTAGCGGGACATGAGCCCCGAAAAGTTCCACGTCGAAGTCCTCAAGCTGCTGCTCCAGGTCGCCACCGTCGATGGCCGCGTCGCTCACTCCGAGATTCGGCACATCCTGGACACCGCGCGAGGCATGAGCGTGCCCCTGCAGGAGCTGGCCGCGCTGACGCGCTGTCTGCAGAACAACGAGCCCCTGCCTCCGCCGAACATGGGCATCCTGCGCACCAACCCCTCCGCCGTCATCCAGGAGGCGAAGGCGCTCATCGCCAGCGACGGCAGCGTGCACGCGGCCGAAATCGAGCTGCTGCGGCAGATTCGGGAGCTGCTCGGCGTCAGCAACTGACGTCCGCCGCGCGCGCTACGACTCGGCTTCCGGGGCCTCCAGCAGCTTGTAGAGCGTCTTGCGGTCCACATCGAGCAGGCGCGCCGCCTCGCTCTTGTTGCCGCCCACGTGCTGGAGCACCTGCGCGGCGTAGCGGCGGGACAGCTCGGCCAGACTCGGCATGTCGCCCGCCGGCCCGCCATCTTCGGGGTGGACGCATCCCCGATGGGCTCCGGGAAGTCCTGGGGTCCCAGGACGCCCGTCACGTTGAGCGCCAGCGCCCGCGCCACCACGTTCTCCAGCTGCCGCACGTTGCCCGGCCAGTCGTAGGCCGCCAGGCGCGCGTTCGCCTCCGGCGTCACCACCGGCCGCACCCCGCCGCGGGCATGACGCCCGGCGAAGTGCTCCACCAGCGCGGGGATGTCCTCGCTCCGCTCCCGCAGCGGCGGCAGGTGCAGGTGCACCACGTCCAGGCGGTACAGCAGGTCCTCGCGGAAGAGGCCTTCCGCCACCCGCGCCTTGAGGTCCTTGTTCGTCGCCGCCACCACGCGCACGTCCACCTTGACGGGGACGCTCTCACCCACGCGGCGGATTTCGCCCTCCTGCAACACGCGCAGGAGCTGCGACTGCACCTTCATGCCGACGTCGCCAATCTCATCCAGGAAGAGCGTGCCGCCGCTGGCCTCCTCGAAGACGCCTCGCCGCGCGCCGGACGCGCCGGTGAAGCTGCCCTTCGCGTGGCCGAACAGTTCGCTCTCCATCAGCGATTCGGTAATCGCGCCGCAGTCCACGGGGATGAAGGGCCCGTTCATGCGCGGCGAGCGCTTGTGCAGCGCGCGCGCCACCATCTCCTTCCCCGTGCCCGTCTCGCCCGTAATCAGCACGGGCACGTTGCTGGCCGCCGCGCGTGCCACGTGCTTGTACACCTCCAGCAGCGCCGGGCTGCGGCCCACCAGCATCAGCGAACCGCGCTCCACCTGCTGGCGCAGCGAGCGGTTCTCCTCCACCAGCCGCTTCTGCTCCAGCGCCCGGCGCGCCACGCGCAGAATCGCGTCCACGTCGAAGGGCTTCGCCAGGTAGTCGAAGGCGCCCTGCTGGATGCTGTCCAGCGCGCCCTCGATGTTGCCGAAGGCTGTCACCACCACCACGGGCGTGTCCGGCAGCTGCGCCTTCACCTCATGGAGCACCTTCAGCCCGTCGCCCGGCTCGGGCATGGCCATGTCCGTGAGGACCAGGTCAAAGGCGCCCTCCGCGATGCGCTCGGTGGCGCGGCGCGGGTCCGGAGCCTGCGTCACCGCCCCCAGCGGCCCCAGCAAGCGCTGGAGCAAATCGCGGGCCTGCGGGTCATCATCCACGACGAGGATGCGGGCTGAGCTCATGTGCCGACCTTGCGTATTCCGGCGGAAGCAGTCGTTGTCTGAGAACCGCTGGTGCCCGCCGCCGGGCGCACCACGCGGGGAAGCGCACCACCACGTGCGTTCCCTTTCCTTCTTCCGAGCGCACCACCAGCGTGCCGCCGTGCGCCTCCACCACGCGCTTGGTGGTGACCAGCCCCAGTCCGTGGCCCGGCAGCCCGCGCACCTCCGGCGCGCGGAAGAAGGGCTGGAACAGCGAGGCCTGGGTGCCCGGCGCCATGCCGATGCCGTTGTCCACCACCTCCAGCACGGCCATGCCGTCCTCGGTGGCCACGCGCACCTTCACCCGGGGTCGGGCCGGCCCGCCGAGTACTTCACCGCGTTGGTGAGCAGGTTTCGCGCGCTCACCTGCAACAGCTGTCCGGGGCAGTCCACCGCCACGCCGGGCTCCAGCTCCCGCTCCAGCGCCACGCCCTGCGCCGCCGCCGTCTGCGCCACCTCCAGCAACACGGTGGTGACGGCCGTGTCCAGCTCACCCACCGTACTCTCGCCGCGCGTACCGGCGCGGCAGAAACGCAGCAGCGCCTCGATGAGCTCGCCCATGCGAACAGCGCTGGACTCACACTGCGCCAGCATCTCCAGCGCGCCCGCGTCGTTCACCGCGCCGGTGCGGCGGATGAGCGTCAGGTAGCCCTTGAGCGGCGCCAGCGGGGAGATGAGGTCGTGCGCCACGCGCCGCGTGAAGGCGTCCAGCTCCTGGTTGTGCCGGCCCAGCTCCTCCAACTGGCCCTGGATGATGGCCTCCTGGCGCTTGAGCAGCGAGGTGACGCGCCAGCCCACCAGCGACGACAGGAGGATGGCCAGCAGCGTGGCACCCGCGCCCAGGGCGGTGTTGCGCACGCGCAGGTCCTCCAACCGGTTCACCAGCCTGCGTGCCTCGGCCGCGTTCTCCTCCTCCAGCGCGCCGCCCAGCGCGTCCAGCTCCGCCGCCAGCGGGCGGATGCGCTCGGCCAGGTGGCGCCGGGCCCGCTCCGCCTCGCGACGCTGTGAGAAGATGGCCGCCGCGCGCACCGGTCCGCCAGCCCCTGGCACGCGGCGTTGAAGCGGTACCACAGCGCCTTCTCGCCCTGCGGGAGGTTGCGGGTGTACGCCTCCGACGAGGCGCGGATGTCCGCGAGAATCTGCTCCATCACCGCGTCCGCGGCGCGGCGCTCGGCGTCACCCGTGGCGCGGACATGCGCCTCGATGGCGGCCTCCAGCGACAGCGCGTCCACGCGGATGCGGCCAATGGAGCCGGCCCGCTCCAGCGCCTCCTGCACCAACCCGTCCACCTGGCTGCCCGTGCGGACCTCCGTCCACAACGTGAAAGCGGTGACGGCGGACAGCAGGACGACCACGAAGAAGAAGCCGGCCCGGTAGCCGCGGATGGGGATGCGGGAGCTCGCCACGCCGTTCCTCTATCACGAGGCCGGCGCCGCGCGTCCGGCGGGACGTCAGGGCACCGTCGGGGCGACGTTTCCGGCCGCCGGGGGGCAGCCGGCTGGGGCGGATTGTTCAACCGCCGCCGTGCACGCTCCAGCGCGGACTCGTACCAGACGTCCGACAGCTCCTCGTGCATCTCCTTCAGCTCCTTCAGCTCGTTGACCTCGCGCTCCAGCGCCAGCAGCTGGGTGTTGTGCTCCTCCAGCGCGTGCCGGTCCGCCTCGGTGCGCACCAACTCCTCCAGCAGCGCCGCGCGCGCCTGCTCCGCCTCCGCGCGCTCCAGCCGCACCTGCTCCAGCGCGGACTCCAGCTGGGCCATGCGCAGCGCGAACGCCTCGGCGCGCTCCCGCTCCGCCTCGTACTCGCGACGCCACCGGTCCGCCTCGAGGACCTGGGCCTCCAGTCGCTCGAGCGGAATACCCGTCGCGCAACCCGTACCCAGGACGGCCAACGCTGTCGCGAAACAGAGGAACCGCATGGACCATCTCTCCCACACCATGACCACGCGACATGCGCGGCGAAGGTGCTGGGCCGACACCCTGCAACCAGATGACGCGTGCAGCTTGCTCAAGTGCTCCGTCATCGTCAAAGCAGCAACTGCCCGTCTGGGGAGCCTGCCCCCATTGTCGGAGCTCCAACTGCGGAGTTTCTCCCCACGGACATCCCCGCAAGACACCTGCTCTCCCTCTGACAACGCTCCTGGCACGCCGCCTGCTCAAGCCCTCGCTCGCTGGGACGGCGCAATCTCGCGTCGTCGTTCGTCAACGGAGCTTTTCATGAAGACCGTGTTCGCCGCCGCCCTCCTCGCCGCCGCCACTGCGTTCGCCAACACCCCGGCTCCCGCCGAGCCCGCTGCCGAAGCCAAGCCCGCCGCTGCCGAAGCCAAGCTCGAGGCCGCCGAGGCGCCCCAGGCCGAAGAGGCGAAGGCCGAGGCGGCCCCCGAGGCCAAGCCCACCAAGAAGGCCACGAAGTCGGCGAAGAAGGCCGCCAAGGCCACCTCCGCATCCGAAGCCAAGTAATCAAGATTTACGGCTTTATAGCCAGGGCGCGGGGGTACCTCTTCCAAGGGAGGTACCCCCGTTGTCTTTGCGGGTCCATAAAAACCCGTCTTACATCGATTTCTGAGATACCCTCTCGAAACGCCTATCGAGGTCGGAGAAAACCCATCCGGGTCAGGACTTTCGCACGCCCGTCAATCCATCCAGTGAACGTGAGATTTGACAGAAATAGAAGAAACCTGCTTAATATGACTTCAGAGAATCACTGACTGTCCCGGATAGGGACGGAACTCAAACGAGCGCACCAATGATCGAAGCCTTCTCGAAGGTGTCGGAAGCCTCGAAGCTGCTGCTGGAGAAGGGCCTGGGCCCGAGCACCGGCATGGAGGCGCTGCGCATGGTGGGCCACGCGCTGGGCGTGGACCGCGCGTACATCCTGGAGAACCGCGTGCAGGGCACGTACGGCCGGTTCATCACGGACATGCGCCACGCCTGGGCGGAGCCGCCCACGCCGTCGCCGCTGGCCAACCCGGTGATGCGGGCCTTCTCCTTCCGCGAGTTCGCGCCGGGCTGGGTGGACATGCTGGAGGCCGGCATGGTGGTGGCGTGCCCCACCCGTGACGCGCCCCCGACGATGAAGGATTTGTTGGAGCGCCAGGGAACGCAGTCCATCCTCCTGTGCCCCATCAACCCCTCCCGGCAGCAGTGGTGGGGCATGGTGGCCTTCGAGGACTGCCGCCGTCCCCGCGCCTGGAAGCCGGAGGAAGTGACGCTGCTCAAGTCCCTGGCGCGCGCGGTGGCGGCGTCCGTCCGACATGGGCAGATGCGCTCCTCCCTGGACCAGGTCCGAAACAGCCTGCGCCAGGCGGTCAACCGCACCCCAGTGTCCAGCCCCTGAACGGCAGGCGGGCGGGGCGCCTGGCGGCTTGCCGGGGGGCAATACCGACCCGTGCATGAGCGGACATTTCCAACGCCGGGTTTCTGCTACCCTGGCCGCCCCTTCGCTCACCGCCATGTCCTCAATCGACCCCACCGCGATCAGCCGTCCGCGCTCGCCGGACATCATCAGCGGCTACCACCTCGACAAGCTCGTCGGCAGCGGAGGCATGGGGGAGGTCCACAAGGCTACCCAGCTCTCGCTAGGCCGCACGGTGGCGGTGAAGCTCCTCAATCCCGAGCTGGCGAAGGACCCGTCCTTCATCGCGCGCTTCCAGAAGGAAGCCGCCGCGCTCGCGGCCCTGAGCCATCCCCACATCGTCTCCATCGTCGACAAGGGGAAGACGGACACCACCTACTACCTGGTGATGGAGTTCGTGGACGGCCCGTCGCTGCGGGAGCTGATTCGCGAGCCGCAGCTGGACGTCATGGGCGCCCTGCGGCGCATGCTGCAGATCTGCCGCGCCATCGAGTACGCGCACGGCCGCGGCGTCATCCACCGGGACCTGAAGCCGGAGAACATCCTGCTGGACCAGCAGGCCGGCGGCATCGCCAAGGTGTCGGACTTCGGCCTGGCGTCCTTCCTGGAGGATGCCAGTCCCTCCTCGCGCTACGCGCTCACGTCCACGCACGTGTCCATGGGCACGCTGTCGTACATGGCGCCCGAGCAGCGCGTGGACGCGAAGAGCGCGGACGCGCGCGGACATCTTCTCGCTGGGCGTCATCCTCTACGAGTGGCTCACGGGAGAGGTGCCGCTGGGCACGTTCGACCCGCCGTCACGGCGCAAGCCGGGGCTGGACTCGCGGCTGGACGCCATCGTCACGCGGTGCCTCAAGCCGGACCCGGAGGACCGCTACCCCTCCGTCACCACGCTCATCGCAGACCTGGAGCTGCTCGTCCCGGGCAGCCTGCCGTCCCTGGCGCCGGTGAAGCTGACGCACCTCCAGCGCGTCCGCCAGGGCGTGCGCAAGGTGGTGCGCATGACCCTGCAGGCCGCGGCCGTCCTGCTGGTGGTGGCGGCGCTGGCCGTGCTGGGCCGGGAGTGGCTGCGCAGCGGGGAGAAGCCCGTGCCGCCGCAGCCCGGCGCCGCGCTGAACGCGGACCTGGGCCCGCCATCGCCCCGGTCCATGCCCGGCCGGCTGGAGACAGGCTCCGAGAAGCGCACGGTGTCGGTGGGTCACGGCCCGGATGCGCCGTCGCTCCTGGTCGCCGGACGGCCGGTGGAGGCGGAAGAGAAGGCCATCATCTTCCCGCCCGTGGAGGAGCGCTCGCAGTCGCGCGTGGGCCGTGCCCGCGTGGACGTGGTGGGGCTGGACGGCGACATCGCCGTGCTCAGCGCCCGCGTGCGTGCGGACGCGCCGCCGGACACCTGGAAGCGCCGCGCCTACGTCATGCTCTACGGGCCGTCGCTGCAGGCCCCCTCGGCCGCGCTGCTGCTACAAGGCAGCACGGGCCGCTACGTGGCGCTCATCCATGACGGCGCGGGCGCGCCGCTGCGGCTCGAATGGGCCCTGGGCGAGCGCCGCGGCACGATGCTGGGCGGCGTCGCCGGAGGGCGAGGCCGCGCTGGAGCTGCGGGTGGACGCGGACGGCGTCATGCAGGGCTACGTCGGCAAGGGCAAGGACCAGCGGGCCATTGGCGAGCCGCTCAACCTGGGTCCGGGCTGGATGGAGCACTTCGGGGACGCGCCCGTGCCCGCCTTCGGCTGCATCGAAGGCACCTGCCGCGCGGAGGGCTTCCTCTACACCGTGCGGCGCGCGCCGCCTCCGGGGACGACGGCGCCCGTGCCCGACGTGCCGGTGGCGAAGGCCGTGGTCGCCGCGGTGCCCGCCAAGCGGCCTGCTCCGCCGCCCCCGAAGAAGCAGCCCGCCAAGGCCCCCGTGAAGAGCCCTCCCAAGCGACGGTAGAGCGCCCGGCAGCACGCGCCCCGGACATTGCTGCGCAGGGGAATATGGCCACGGCCGAGGGATTGCACTATCCCTGGCTCCTCCTATGCGCACCATTCGACTCGGCTTCGCCGCGCTCGCACTCGTCACGGCCCTCACGGGCTGCCACCGTTCCACTTCCACGGCGACACCGCGCGTCCTCGAAACCGCCGCGGAGCAGGCGCAGAAGGGCACCCAACAGGCCCGCACGCTCGCGTTCGCGGGCTTCCACGCCCTGCTCGTCGCGGGTGACGCCTCGCTCGCGCAACAGCGCTTCGATGACGCCATTGCCCGCGACGCGGGATGTCTACGCGCTGGCCGGTCAGTCGCTGATGGCACGCCGCGCGGGCCGTCCCGACCGCGCCTGACGGCGTCACTGGAGCTGGTGGCGCGCGCGCCCACGCACCCGCTGGCGGCCGTCGCGGCGCGCCACGTGTTGGACTCGGTGGGCACGTCGCGGGCGCTGGATGACGACATCCTCCTCGGCGTGGAGCGAGCGCTGGCGGCGGGCGCGACGGGCGAGGCCGCCTATCTGATGCGCGGCGCGCGAATGTCGGTGGCCGTGGTGCGCGGCGACGCGGAGGCCCGCGACGCGGCGATGCAGCAACTGGGCGGGGTGAGCGAAGTCTCGCTGGTGGGGCCCTTCTCGCCCTTCCACGTGCTGGCCTGGGACGAGCGCACGCCCGTGAGTCAGAATGGCTCGCTGGCGGGCCCCCTCACCGGCGCCTTCGGTCCGCTGCCGGTGCGCACGGTGCGCGCCCCCGACGGGCGGATGGACCTGACGGGCGAGCCCGGCCAGGGCGACCTCTACGTCCAGGCCTTCGACGCGGACGTGACGGAGCCGGGCCTCTATGTGGCTCGCACCGTGAGCGGCACCTCGCATCAGGTGCTGATGGACGGGGCTCCGCTGATGGAGCGCCGGGCCTGGGAGCGCGCCACCTCCACCGTCACCGCGCGCGCCGTGCAGCTGCCCGCGGGCAAGCACCGCTTCGTCGTGCGTCAGCTCAAGGGCGGCACCTCCGGCCTGCTCACCTTCGCCCTGCTGCGCGTGGACGGGCGCCCGTCCGGCGTGCGCTTCAGCGCGGCCACCGGCGCGGCGCCGCAGGCCTGGGGCAGCAAGGTCGAGTTCTCCGACGAGACGCCCGGCGTGTTCCCCACCACGGAGGGCTTGAAGACGGCCCTGCACGAGGAGGCCGGTGAGCTGCTGGCCGTCGTGCTGGCGGTGCGGGACGGCCTGCAGCGGGACGCGGACGGCGCGCGGCGGCTGATGGCCTCGGTGGACGCCAACACCCCGGCCCTGCTGTGGCTGCGCGCGGAAGTCGCCTCCGCGGACCGCACCGTGCCGTCCAAGGTGGCTCGCGGCCGGGCCACGCGTGACCTGGAGTCCGTGCTGGCCAAGGACCCGGGCAACGTGGCGGCGCTGCTGCTGCGCGCGGAGCTCTTCCTCGATGAGGGCCAGCCCACCTCCGCCATGGACATGCTGAAGACGGCGTCCGAGGTGGCCCAGCCCGCCGGCCACCCGGTGTTCATGCTGCGCGCGCCCGCTGGCGCTGGAAGTGGAGGCCCTGGCGGAGGAGTCACACCGCGGCGCTGGAGGCCCAGCCCGGCCTGTGCGAAGCGCTGACGCTCCAGTACAGCTGGCCCGCCGCCGTGACGCGGCGGAGCGGAGCGACACCCTGGCGGCGTCCCTGAATGGCTGCCCGGGGACGGTGGTGCGCGGCCGAACACGCGCGCACGCGCGGCGACATGGAGACGGCGACGAAGCTGTACAGCGAGCTCCAGTCCCGCGACCCCAGCAGCATCAGCCTGGCCAACACGCTGGCCAACCTCTACGTGTCCAAGCGCCGCTTCGACGACGCCACCGCGGTGCTCCAGAAGCTGGCGGCCGTGTGGCCTCGCAACGCGGAGCTGGTGAAGCGCATGGCGGACGTGCGCGAGTACGCGGGCCAGCCGGCCGAGGCGCTCAAGCTGCGCGAGAAGGCGCTGGCGATGGCGGGCGACGACCTGACGCTGCGCCGCACGGAGGAGCGCGCGAAGACGGGCCGCGAGTTGCTGGAGGCGTACGCCGTGGACGGACGCGAGGCCATCCGCGCCTACGAGGCGGAGCCCGTCAGCGGCGGCAGCGCGGCGGCCTTCGTGCTGGATGCGGCGGCGGTGCGCGTGTACCCCGACGGCAGCATCGTCAACCGCATCCACACGGTGCAGAAGGCGCTGGAGCAGTCGGGCGTGCAGGAGATCGCCGAGGTGAACGTGCCGCGCGGCGCGCAGGTGCTGGCGCTGCGCACGCTGAAGGCGGACGGCCGGGTGCTGGAGCCGGAGAACATCGAAGGCAAGGACACGGTGAGCCTGCCCGGCGTGGCCGTGGGTGACTACGTGGAGGTGGAGTACCTGCTCGCGGAGCCTCCGCGCGGCCCCGCGCAGCCGGGCTTCACGGCGTCCGCCTTCTACTTCCAGATTGCGAACCAGCCCAACGCCTGGGTGACGTACACGGTGGTGGCGCCCAAGGGCGTGGGCATGAAGGTGGACGCGCACGGGATGAAGGTGCCGGAGCCCAAGGTGGACGGCGACCTGGAGGTGTTCCACTTCGAGACGCGCCGCGTGCCGCCGTTCATCCCCGAGCCGGACGCGCCGCCCTCCGCCAACGAGTACCTGCCCTTCGTCATCGTGGGCGCGGGCG
The DNA here is from genome assembly GCF_032612255.1 of Myxococcus sp. MxC21-1. Taxonomy (NCBI): domain Bacteria; kingdom Pseudomonadati; phylum Myxococcota; class Myxococcia; order Myxococcales; family Myxococcaceae; genus Myxococcus; species Myxococcus sp. MxC21-1. The sequence goes on along the minus strand of NZ_CP123278.1, from coordinate 1,384,713 downwards.
ACACGGGCAACGAGAGCCTGGTGAAGCTCTACGGCGATGCCTTCCAGGAGCGCTGGCTGCGCACGGCGGAAGTGGACGCCTTCGCGCGCAAGGCGGCGGAGGGCAAGTCCGGCCTGGACGCGGTGAAGGCGTTGCACGCGGCGGTGATGCAGCGCTTCTCCGGCCGGGACGCGAGCCTGAGCCAGACGGCGGCGTCCACGGTGGCCCAGGACCGGGGCAGCCGGCTGACGGTGATGAAGGCCGGCCTGAACGCGCTGGGCATCCCCTCGCGGGTGGTGGCGGTGCGGACCTTCAACACCGACCCGTCGGCCTACACCTTCCCCAGGACGCGCTGCTGCCGTACGCGGCGCTGCGCGTGGAGGTGCCCGGCGCCGAGCCGGTGTGGGTGGACACGTCCGTGCGCTACGGCCCCTTCGGCGAGCTGCCGGAGCTGGCCATGGGCGGGCGGGAGGCGTGGCTGCTGCCCGAGCCCGGCCTCCCGTTGCAGAAGGTGCAGACGCCGCCCCTGAAGGAAACCCCCGGCAAGGAAGTGAAGCTGGCGCTGAACCTCGCCGAGGATGGAACGCTCAGCGGACAGGGCGAGGAGACGTACTCCGGCTTCGAGGCGGCGCAGATTGCCGAGGCCTTCAACCAGCTGTCGGCGGAGAGCCGCAACCAGGCGCTGCAGGGCGCAGTGGCGCGGTACTTCGGCGGTGCGTCGCTGTCGAGCGTGAAGCTGGAGAACCAGGAGCAGGTGGGTGCGCCCTTCGTGCTGCGCTATGAGTTCACCGTGCCGCGCTTCGGGCGGATGGAGGGTGGCCAGCGGATGGCGCTGGGGCCCCTCACCTTCCCCGCGCAGCTGGGCCGGCGGTTCGTGCAGCTGAGCACGCGCCGCACCCCGCTCTACATCGACACCACCGAGGCCAGCCGCACGCAGGTGACGCTGTCCATGCCCAAGGGCTGGAAGCTCGCCGACCCCCAGGCCTCGCTGGAGGCGAACAACGCCTTCGGCCGCTTCACCCGGTCCGAGAAGCAGGACGGCTCGACGCTCAGCGTCACCGAGTCGCTGCGCGTGCCGCGCAACCGCGTCATGCCTGGCCAGTACGAGCTGTTCTCCGGGTTCACCGGAGACGTGGACCTCATCCAGACGCGGGAGCTGGTCCTGGTGAAGCCCTAGCCGGGGGATGAATAAAGCCGGACGGCACCGCGTCTTTTTCTACACCGGCCCCGCACTGGGGAACGCTCAGGGGGCCGGTGGCAGAATCTGTCTGGTAACCCACGGAGATGACGCGATGACTCCTCGATGGTGGGCTTGTCTGGTGACCTTGCTGGCGGCGCCCATGGTTCACGCGCAGACCGCGCCGGTCCCCGCGTCAGAGCCTGGATATTCCGAATACGCGTACGACGACACGGAGTTCGAGGACGAGGACACGGCGCCCATGGCGCCCTACGCCCCGCCCCAGCTCCCCGCCGAGAATCCCTCCGGCCGGCCCTTCACGGGCGCCGTCTGGGCCTCCGGCCACTGGTACTGGGACGGCAACGAGTGGCGCTTCAACGCCGGCACCTGGCTGGCGCCCATGGACGGCTACCGGTTCATCAACGGCTACTGGGAGCCGGACGGCCGGATGTGGCGGTGGGTATCCGGCGGCTGGGCCCGCCATGACTCCCCGGTGGTGGAGATTCCCATCGCCGTGGCGAGCGAGGAGCTGTCCACGCAGCAGGCGCCTCCGCCGCTCCGCGTGGAGCACGCGCCGCCGCCGCCAGCCCACGTCTGGACGCCCGGCTACTGGTACTGGGCCGGCGCCAACTATGTGTGGGTGGACGGCATGTGGGCCGCCCCGCCCCGTCCTGGGCTCGTCTACGTGTCGTCCCGGTGGATGCGCCGCGGGCCCTCCTGGTACTTCTCCGCCGGCGGCTGGGCCACCCGAGGCTCGGTGCGTGTCACGGTGCCTGTCTACCGCCACGCGCACATCACCGTGGCGCGCCGGCACCCGCACTACTTCACGCACTCCTGGCGCCGCTACCCGGCGGTGCGCCACCACGTCTACCACCCCGGGAACCACTACCGGCGTGGCCCCGGCCCGGTGCGTCAGCACTACCGTGGCAACAACGGCAATCGCTGGGGCAACGGCAACTACCACCGGGCGTCGCCCGGCGGGAACGGGGGCGGGGGCCATCACCGCCGCGAGGGGAGGATCACCGCCGCCGATGGGGGACATCGCGGCGGCCTGACGCCCCACGGCGCGCGCAGGAGGCAACCCCGAGCGCGTCCCGGATGGCGGCCGCCGTGCGCTGCGCGCCAGCGATCCGCCGCATCCCGGAAGATGGCCACGGACCTTCACCAGCACGTCGTTGATGACGACGTCGGCCCTCGCGGCAACGGCACGTTCTGTATTCCACGCGGGCGCAGATGTCGCGCGCCACCGTGTAGCGAATGAAGAACTCGCCATGGCCGGTGGCGGACACGGCGCAGCGCGCGTCCGCGTACGTCCCCGCGCCGATGATGGGCGAGTCCCCCACGCGGCCGTAGCGCTTGTTCGTCATGCCCCCGTGGACGTGGCCGCGGCGAGCGCGCCCGTCTGGTCCAGGGCCACGGCGCCCACGGTGCCGAACTTGTGGTCCCCGCTCACCGGGTCATACCCCGACGGGAGCGAGGAGGACGGCTGCCGCGAGCGCTCCTTCTCCAGCGCGCGCTGGAGTCCCTGCCAGCGGTCCTCCGTGTAGAAGTACTTCGGGTCCACCAGTTCCACGCCCTGCGACTTCGCGAAGGCCTCCGCGCCCTCCCCCACCATCATCACGTGCGGCGACTGCTCCATGACGAGCCGCGCCAGCGAGATGGGGTTCTTCACGTGCCGCAATCCCGCCACGGCGCCCGCCTTGCGCGTCGTGCCATCCATGATGGCGGCATCCAGCTCGTTGACCCCGTCGTGCGTGAAGACGGCGCCCTTGCCCGCGTTGAAATAAGGAGAGTCCTCCAGGATGCGGACTGCGGCGCTCACTGCGTCCAGCGCGGAGCCGCCGCCGGCCAGCACTGCGTGTCCCGCCTGGAGGGACCAGGTCAGCGCGGCGCGGACCTCCGCCTCGCGCTCCGGGGAGAGATTCTCCCGGGAGATGACACCCGCGCCGCCGTGGATGACCAGCCCCCACTTCGGCTTGGGCGCGGGCGCGTCACGCGAGGTGGGCTGCTCGCTGTCGGTGCGAGCAACCACGGTACTGGCACAGCCCAGAGGAGAAAGCAGCATCACGGCACCCACGACGAGCGCACGACGGAGGGGAACGGAAGCGGCGGACATTCGGAGACCTCCAGAACACTCCGTCGGTAGCACGCCCTCCGAGGAGGCACAACGCGGGGCCTGGAGAGCCAGGGCTTCCCTGCCCGCCTCCCCCGGCATGCGCGTGCCCAGCGGGAATGCACAGTGTCGAGACGACAAACCGTTCTGACACAGCGAGGTGTGCGCGATGAAGAAGCTGAGAGGGTTGCGAGTGGCCGTGCTCGCGGCGGATGGCTTCGAACAGGTGGAGCTGACGGCACCGGTGAAGAAGCTGGAGCGTCAGGGCGCCGAGGTGACGATTGTGTCCCCCCACAAGGGTCGCATCCGCGGGATGAACCTTCTCATTCCAGGGAAGAAGGTGAGCGTGGACGCGTCCCTGCGTGAGGTGAAGGCGGCGGACTTCGACGCGGTCCTCCTCCCAGGAGGTTTCGTGAACCTCCTGCGGCAAAGCGCGCTCGCGCTCGACTTCGTCCGCGACGCCGACGCGCTGGACATGCCCATGGCCGTCATCTGCCATGGCCCCTGGGTGCTGATTTCGGCGGGGCTCGTGGAGGGACGGGCGCTGGCCGCGTGGCCGGGCATCCGCGACGACGTGCGCAACGCGGGTGGCCGCTGGGTGGACGAGCCGGTGATGCGCGATGGCAACTGGGTCTCCAGCCCGGGACCGCGACAGATGTTCGCGTTCATCAAGGGCATGGTGGAGCTCTTCGCGGAGAAGATGCCGGAGGTCTCCGCTCGTGCGCCGATGGTGCCCGTGCGCCGTGCAGCGCCTTCCCTGTGGCCGAAGCTGCTCGCGGGAACGCTGGCCACCGCGGCGCTCGGAGTGGGCGCGCGGCTCGCCCTGCGCTGAGACGTTTGCCGGCCCTTGGCGAAGCAGCTCGCCGAGGGCCTTCGTCCCGCTGCTACATCCAACCGAGCTGGAGCCGCGCCACGTCCGACATCCGCTCCTGCCCCCAGGGCGGGTCCCAGACGAGCTCCACGCGCGTCTCCGCCACCCCAGGCACCGAGCCCACCTTGGTGCGCACGTCCTCCACCAGCACCGGCCCCATGCCGCAGCCGGGCGCGGTGAGCGTCATCTGGATGTCCACCCGCTGCCCGCCTTCCGGCAGCGGCTCCGCCTTGCACGCGTACACCAGGCCCAGCTCGACGATGTTCACCGGAATCTCCGGGTCGTACACCGTGCGCAGCTGCTCCCAGACCTGCTCCTCGTTGAACTCGCTGGGGTCGCCCGCGGGCTTCTCCTTGGGCGCGTAGTCCTCACCCAGCGCGCCGCCGTCCTTCTCGTCGACGCGGAAGAGCTGGCCGTAGGGGTCCTGCACCGTGATGTTGCCGCCGAGCGTCTGCGTCACCCGCAGCTCGGAGCCCGCAGGCAGCACCACCCGGTCTCCGCTGGGGATGATTGTCGCGGACACGTCGCGCTCCAGCACCGCCATCATTCCTCGCATGTGGCCCTCCACCCCTACTCCGTGGACACGGCCTCGCCGCGTCCCTCCAATGCCGCGCGCAGCGTGTGCCAGGCCAGGCTGGCGCACTTCACCCGCGCGGGAAACTCACTGACGCCGGACAGCACCGCCAGCTTGCCCAGCGCGTCCACGTCCACCGACTCCGGACCTTCCGTCACCAGCTTGTGGACGCGCTCGAAGAGGTCCTCCGCCTCCGCGCGCGTCCGGTCCTTCACCGCCCCCGTCATCAACGACGCGGACGCCTTGGAGATGGCGCAGCCCTGGCCCTGGAAGGCCACGTCCTTGATGACGCCGCCCTCCACCTTCAGCGTCACCACCAGCTGGTCACCGCACAGCGGGTTGTGGCCCGCCGCCTCCGCGGTGGCGCCCTCCACCACGCGGTAGTTGCGCGGCCGCTTGGAGTGCTCCAGCACGACCTCTTGATAGAGGTCCTTCAAGTCATCCGGTGCACTCACTGGAACACCTCCAGGACCTTGTGCAGGCCACGGACGAGCGCGTCCACGTCCTCGCGCGTGTTGTAGAGCGCCAGCGACGCCCGGGACGTGGCCGGCACCTTGAAGTGCTGCATCACCGGCTGCGCGCAGTGGTGGCCCGTGCGGATGCAGATGCCCTCGCGGTCCAGGATGGTGCCCACGTCGTGCGGGTGGACATCCGCCAGCATGAAGGACAACACGCCGGACTTCTCGCGCGCCGTGCCCACCATCCGCAGCCCCGGCACCGACTCCAGCGCCTGCGTGGCGTAGGCCAGCAGCTCCCGGTCGTGCGCGGCGACGTTCTCCATCCCCAGCGCCTCCAGATAGCGGATGGCCGCCGCCAACCCCACCGCGCCCTCCAGGTTGGGCGTGCCCGCCTCGAAGCGGTACGGCACCCGGTTGTACGTCACCTTCTCCATCGTCACGGAGACGATCATGTCGCCGCCGCCCTGGTAGGGCGGCATCGCATCCAGAAGCTCCTTGCGGCCGTACAGCACGCCGATGCCGGTGGGGCCGAACATCTTGTGCCCGCTGAAGGCGTAGAAGTCGCAGCCCAGGTCCTGCACGTCCACGGGGAAGTGCGTCACCGCCTGTGCGCCGTCCACCAGCACGGGGATGCCCTTCGCGTGGGCCCGCCGCGTGAGCTCCTTCACCGGCGCCACGGTGCCCAGCGCGTTGGACACGTGCGTCACCGCGAGGATGCGCGTGCGCTCCGTCAGCAGCGCGTCCACGGCGTCCAGCACCAACTCGCCCCGGTCGTCCACGGGGATGACCTTGAGCACGGCGCCCGTCTGCTCGCACAGCATCCGCCAGGGGACGATGTTGGCGTGGTGCTCCATCTGGGTGATGAGCACCTCGTCCCCGGCGCCGATGTGCTTGCGCCCGTACGTCTGCGCCACCAGGTTGATGGCCTCGGTGGTGCCACGCACGAAGACGACTTCCTTCACGTCCCGGGCGTTGATGAAGCGGCGCACCGTCTCACGCGCGCCCTCGTACGCCTCCGTGGCGCGCTCGGACAACACGTGGACGCCGCGGTGCACGTTGGCGTTGTCGTGCTGGTAGAAGCGCACCAACGCGTCGATGACGGCCTGCGGCTTCTGCGCCGTGGCCGCGCTGTCCAGGTACACCAGCGGCCGGCCCCGCACCTCCTGGTGGAGGATGGGGAAGTCCTTGCGGACCTGATTCACGTCGAAGCCGCTCATGCCGTCACCTCGCGCTGCGCCGCGCCCGGCAGCTTCGAGGCCAGGAGCGCTTCGATGTTCGCGCGCACAGGGCCAGCGGGCACCGCCTCCACCACCTCGCGAGCGAAGGCGTAGGTGAGCAGCCGCTCCGCCTCTGCCTGGGGCACGCCGCGCGAGCGCAGGTAGAACAGCGCCTGCGCGTCCAGCCGCCCCACCGCCGCGCCGTGCGCGCACTTCACGTCGTCCGCGAAGATTTCCAACTGAGGCCGTGCGTCCGCCTGCGCCGACTCCGACAGCAGCAGGTTGCGGTTCTGCTGCCGCGAGTCCGTGCGCTGCGCGTCCTGCCGCACGCGGATGAGCCCGTGGAAGGTGCCGCGTGAATGGCCATCCAGCACCCCCTTGTACAGCTCGCGGCTGGTGCACCGGGGCACCGCGTGGTCCAGTGCCGTGCGGTTGTCCAGGTGCTGCGCGCCCTGCCCCACGTACAGGCCATTCAACGTCGCGTCGCCACCCTCGCCCGCGAAGGCCGCGTGGACCTCGTTACGCGCCATGGCCCCACCAAAGGCGAAGGCGTGCGAGGCGAAGCGGCTGTCCCGACCCTGCCGTGCATGGAGCGCGCCCACGTGCAGCGCCGCGTCCGCCTCCACCTGGACCTTGTAGTGGTGGAGGCTGGCGTTGTCGCCCAGCGTCACCTCCGTCACCGCGTTGGTGAACGTCGCCGCCGAGCCGCGGGGCCCGCGCTGGCATACGTCTCCACCAGCGTCGCTTCGCTGCTCTCCCCCGCCACCACGAGGATGCGCGGGCTGGACAGCACCGGCGCATCACCGCGCGTGAGGAACACCACCTGCACGGGCACCTCGCTCAGCGCGCCCGGTGCCAGCTGCAGCAGCACGCCCTCTTCCAGCAGCGCCGCGTTGAGCGCGGTGAAGGCGTGCTCGTTCGCCAGGGCCCGCTGCCCCAGCAAGGACTCCAGCAGCTCGCCATCCTCACGCACCGCGTCCCGCAGCGGCTTCAGCGTCAGTCCGCGCGGCAGGCCCGCCACGGACGACAGCTCCGGCGCCAGCCGCCCGTCCACGAACACCAACCGGGGCCCCGGCAGGCCCAGCCGCTCCACCACCGCCGACAGGTGGGCGGTGTCCCGGGACACACCCGTCCGTGGAATGAACGTTCCTTCCGCGATGGCCCCCAGCCGGGAGTACTTCCACGCCTCGTCACGCGTCGTGGGCAGGCCCTGTCGCTCGAAGTGGGCCAGGGCATCGGCACGCAGGCGCTTAAGCCACTGTGGCGCGGACGCCTGCTCGGGCGCCGCCTGGAAGCGCGTGGCCACGTCCAGGTAGTGCGCCAGGGCGGCCGTCATCGCCGTGCCTCCGCCGTCGTCTTCTTTCCACCGTCCAACCCCAGCCAGCCGTAGCCCTTCTCCTCCAGCTCCAGCGCCAGCTCGCGCCCACCGGAGCGGACGATGCGGCCCGCCGCGATGACGTGCACCTTGTCCGGGACGATGTAGTCGAGCAGCCGCTGGTAGTGCGTAATCAGCAACATGCCGCGCTCGGGCGAGCGCAGCGCGTTGACGCCGCCCGCCACCGTGCGCAGCGCGTCGATGTCCAGGCCGGAGTCCGTCTCGTCGAGGATGGCCAGCCGCGGCTCCAGCACCGCCATCTGGAAAATCTCGTTGCGCTTCTTCTCGCCGCCGGAGAAGCCCTCGTTCACCGAGCGGTTCATGAAGGCCGCGTCGAGCTGCACCAGCTTCGACTTCTCCTTGGCCAGTTGGAGGAAGTCCATGGCGTCCAGCTCCTCCAGCCCCTTCGAGCGGCGCTGCGCGTTGAGCGCGGTGCGCAGGAAGTGGATGTTGCCCACGCCCGGAATCTCCACCGGGTACTGGAAGGCGAGGAACACGCCCGCGGCGGCGCGGCCCTCGGGCGACAGCTCCAGCAGCGGCTTGCCGTCGAACAGCACCTCGCCCTGCGTCACCTCGTAGCCGTCACGGCCCGCCAGCACGCTGGCCAGCGTGCTCTTCCCAGAGCCGTTGGGGCCCATGATGGCGTGGACCTCACCGGGGGCGACCTCCAGGTCGATGCCCTTGAGGATGTCCTTGCCCGCCACGCGGGCGTGCAGGTTGCGAACAGTCAAAAGCGCCATGCCTACCCCACGCTCCCTTCCAGGCTCACTCCGAGCAACTTCTGCGCTTCCACCGCGAACTCCATGGGGAGCTCCTTGAACACCTGGCGGCAGAAGCCGTTGACGATCATCGACACCGCGTCCTCCTGCGAGATGCCCCGCTGCCGGCAGTAGAAGAGCTGGTCCTCGCCAATCTTCGACGTGGACGCCTCATGCTCCACCTGCGCCGACGCGTTCTTCACCTCGATGTACGGCACCGTGTGGGCGCCGCACTTGTCACCGAGCAGCAGCGAATCGCACTGCGTGTAGTTGCGCGCGTTCTCCGCGCTCTTGAGCACCTTCACCAGCCCGCGATACGTGTTCTGCCCGCGGCCGGCGGAGATGCCCTTGGACACGATGGTGCTGCGGGAGTTCTTCCCGATGTGCACCATCTTCGTGCCCGTGTCCGCCTGCTGCATGTGGTTGGTGAGCGCCACCGAGTAGAACTCGCCCACCGAGTCATCCCCCTTGAGGATGACGCTCGGGTACTTCCACGTAATCGCCGAGCCCGTCTCCACCTGCGTCCACGAAATCTTCGCCGCCCGGTGCGCGATGCCGCGCTTGGTGACGAAGTTGTAAATGCCGCCGCGCCCCTCCGCGTCGCCCGGGTACCAGTTCTGCACCGTGGAGTACTTGATGGTGGCGTTGTCCAAGGCCACCAGCTCCACCACCGCGGCGTGAAGTTGGTTGGTGTCGCGCATGGGGGCCGTGCAGCCCTCCAGGTAGCTCACGTGGGAGCCCTCCTCCGCGACGATGAGCGTGCGCTCGAACTGGCCCGTGTCCGCCGCGTTGATGCGGAAGTACGTGGACAGCTCCATGGGACAGCGCACGCCCTTGGGGATGTAGACGAACGAGCCGTCGCTGAAGACCGCCGAGTTGAGCGCGGCGAAGTAGTTGTCCGAGTACGGCACGACGGTGCCCAGGTACTTCTTCACCAGCTCCGGGTGCTCGCGCACGGCCTCGGAGAACGAGCAGAAGATGACGCCCGCCTTGGCCAGCTTGTCCTTGAACGTGGTGGCCACCGACACCGAGTCGAAGACAGCGTCCACCGCCACGTTCTGCAGCAGCTTCTGCTCATGCAGCGGAATGCCGAGCTTCTCGTAGGTGCGCAGAATCTCCGGGTCCACCTCGTCCAGGCTGGCCTTCACCGGCTTCTGCTTCGGCGCCGAGTAATAGCTGATGGCCTGGTAGTCGATGGGCGCGTAGGTGACGGCCTGCCACGAGGGCTCCTTCATCGTCTTCCAGTGGCGGAAGGCCTTGAGGCGCCAGTCGAGGAGGAACTCCGGCTCACCCTTCTTCGCGGAGAGCCGGCGGATGACGTCCTCGTCCAGCCCGGGGGGAAACGTGTCCGATTCCACCTGGGTGACGAAGCCGCGTCAGTTCCTGGAGGGTTTCGGTGCTCATGAGCGAACTCCTGTCGCGGAAGCGGAAGGGGGGTGGCCAGCGGCCGGGGAAGGCGCCGGGCGAGAGGGTGTCCCCAGGCCCACGAGGCGCTCTGGCACGCGGGGCGCGGGGGCGATGAGGTCCGCCAGCGTCAGCCGCCCCAGGGCCTCCTGGATGGCGTCGTTGATGAGGCGCCAGTGGCCCCGCACCTGACAGACGGACTCCAGCTCACAGGGCGCACCCCCGGAGGTGTGGACGCCACACTCCGTGAGGGCGACCGGCCCCTCGAGCGCGGCGACCAGTTCGGCCAGCGGAAGCTCATGGGCCGGGCGTGCCAGTCCGTAGCCGCCGTTGGCGCCACGGTGCGACACCACGAGCGCCGCCTGGAGCAGGCTCTTGAGCACCTTGCTGGCCGAGGAAGTGGCACGCGCGTGCGCGCCGCCAGCTCACGGGTGGTGCGCGTGTCACCCTCCGCGCGAGCCAGCTCGGTCATCAGCACGATGCCGTAGTCGGTCATCTTGCTCATCCGGAGCATGGGTGCGGGTGTCTCCTCTCTGGGTCCAGGCGCCGAAAAACCTCGGGCCACTGGGGACCTCATATGTAATCAGGACCGTTTCAGTCCACATTGCAATTTGAATCCCTCCCTGAAGCGCCGCTGGTTGGAGGGCGGGGGGGAGAGGGATAGGGTGACACCACCGTCCCCCGGAGGAACCTTGCCGATGCGCCGTCCCCTGATGCTGCTCGCGACCCTGGCCCTGGCCGTGGTGGCCTGCGAGAAGAAGAACGCGCCCGCCGCGCCCTCGCCGGAGGGGCAGGCGACCGGGGTACCGGCCGCTCCGGTGGACTCGAACACGATTCTGCTGGGAGAGGTCGGCAGCCTCACGGGGAGCGAGGCGACCTTCGGGGTGTCCGCGCGCAACGGCATCGAGCTGGCGCTGAACGAGGCCAACGAGGCGGGCGGCGTGAAGGGCAAGAAGCTCCAGGTGCGCGTCTACGACAGCCAGGGCCGGCCGGAGGAAGGCGCCCAGGCCGTGACGCGGCTCATCACCCAGGACAAGGTGGTGGCGATTCTCGGCGAGGCGGCCTCGTCGGTGTCCATGGCCATGGCGGAGAAGGCGCAGGCGGGCAAGGTGCCCATGGTGACGCCCACGTCCACCGCGCCGGAGGTGACGCAGAAGGGCGACTACATCTTCCGCGTCTGCTTCATCGACCCCTTCCAGGGGCTCGCCATGGCGAAGTTCGCGCGGGAGAACCTGAAGCTGTCCCGCGTGGCGGTGCTGCGCGACAACAAGAGCGCGTTCTCCATGGGCCTGGCGGACGTGTTCACCGCCAGGTTCAAGGAGTTCGGCGGCGAGGTGCCGGGCGACGAGAGCTACTCCAAGGGCGACACGGACTTCCGCGCGCAGCTGACGTCCCTCAAGCGGCTGAAGCCGGACGCCGTCTTCGTTCCTGGCTACTACACGGACGTGGGCATCATCGCGCGGCAGGCGCGTGAAATCGGGCTCAAGGTGCCGCTGCTCGGCGGCGACGGCTGGGACTCCGACAAGCTGTACGAGCTGGGCGGCTCCGCGCTGGAGGGCAGCTACTTCGCCAACCACTACTCGCCGGACAACCCGGACCCGCTGCTCCAGAAGTTCCTGGCCCGCTACAAGGCCACCTACGGCAGCGTGCCGGACAGCGTGGCCGCGCTGGCGTACGACGCGGCGCGGGTGACCATCGACGCCATGAAGCGCGCGCCGGACCTGAGCGGCCCTTCGCTGCGCGACGCGATTGCCGCGACGAAGGAGTTCCCGGGCGTGACGGGCAGAATCACCCTGGACGCCAACCGCGACGCGGTGAAGGAAGCCGTGGTGCTCAAGGTCTCCGGCGGCAAGGCGGAGTTCGTCACCACGGTGACGCCGTAGCCTTGGGCGCCCAGGCCCCCGTGCCTCAGATGGGGGCCTGGATGACGTAGTAGATGGAGTTGAAGTAGCGGTGCAGCGCGTTGAGCAACTGCACCAGGAAGGGCCACCCCATCGTGCTGAAGCCCAGCAGGGCCGCGGTGACGATGGCGTACTCCACCATGGACTGGCCGCGGGCGGACCGCGACGGACGCAGGGACTTCCTCATGGGGCAACGCTCCGGCGTAGCAGCGTGAGCTGGACCTCGACTCCCGGGCCCGGCGAGAGGCCGCGCAGCACCGCGCGGCCGCTCACGGACTCCTTGAGCACTTCGAAGGCGATGCCGTTCGGCGCCACCGGCGTGAGCATTCCCACCTGCCAGCCGCGCTCACGGAAGAGGGCACCGTAGCGCTGTGCCGCCGCGTCCGGCGAGTCCGCCTGGAGCTGGCCCGTCACCACGTGGTGCGAGGCGCCCTCCAGGTTGAAGTTCACGGTGCGCGTCTCCGCGAGTTCGCCGGGCACGGGAAGCCAGTCGGGCACGGCCGCCGCCCGCGCCAGCATGGCGCCCACCGCCGGCGGAGACGAACACCAGCGTCTCACCCCTTGCGCCAGCGTGGACACCAGCCGCACCTCTTCCGTGGCGGGGCTCCAGTAGCCCACGTAGCCGCCCGTCTCTCCGTGGCGTTGGTGCAGCACCGGCAGGCCCTTGGCGAGCAGCGCCTGGGTGTAGTGCTCCAGGACCTTCGCGGGCGCGTCCTGCGTGGAGAACCACGCCACCGCCATGGGCGCCCCGGGCCCCAGGTAGTCGGCGGCGAGCGGTTCGGGGCGGGTGGCGTTGGGGTACGGCGGGAAGTGGACCAGTGCCCGCTGGAGGATGGCCTCCTCCGCGGGCGTGCGCACCCACCCGCGGGAGGATGTCTCCACGTCGGTGCCCAGCTCCGGCGGGCTCCATTCCTGATGGCTGTCGCTGCCCCGGTAGACGGCGTGCTCCCATGAGAAGCCGATGAGACCGCCCACCACCGCCACGGAGAAGAGCAGCGCGGGAATCCGGACGACGGGGCGCGAGGCGGCAACGGGCATCAGCACGACTCCGACCTCGCGCAACCCAGGTACCAGTTGCCACGCGCCTCGTAGGAGCGCTGGTTGTTGTTGCGCCCCCAGTCCTGCCACTCGTTGCTGAAGTAGCCCTGGCGGCCTCCCTGCTGCTCGATTTCCTCCACGGCGCCGTCACCACTCTGGTCGGGCTTGATGGCGAGGCTGGGATTGCGAGGATCATCCCCAGGCGTCCTGTAGCTCTGGGATTCCAGCCTCAGGCTGTCATGGAGGAGCCCCGAGCTGATGGCCTGGCTCACCAACCGCTCGGACGCGCTCGACATGTCCGTGAAGCCGCTGTTGTCCTCGTTCTGATAGAGCTGGGTGACGCGCTCGTGCATCCCTCGCCCGCCCGCGGTGCCCGGCCGCACGTCCGCGTGCTCCGTGAGCGCCCAGGTGTCGGTGAGGATGGCAATCTGCTCCCAGGGGAGCAGATAGACGTTGTCGCCTCGGGCATGGCCCTCCGGGAGCGTTTCGCCCGTTGCGTTTCGGTGGATGCCGTTGGCCCGCTCCTGCTTCTCCTTGGCCAGCTTCACCTCGGAGAATTCAGGCAGGAACGACTCCGGCAGGAGATAGTTCTGGACGCCCAGGCGCGCGGAACAACGGATGAGGCCGCCCCGCCCGAAGGTGTCCATGAAGGACTGGTGGAGTGAGACGCCATACGCGCCCACGGCCTGTGCATCCAGGGTGCAGTACACCTGCCGCGCGCCAGGATTGAGCCAGCACGCATGGGCGACGACGTCCGTGTGGTGGTCTTCTGAATCGGGGTCAGCGCTACACTCCGGACCCTTTCCTGGGCCGTAGCTGTCGATACCTGACTCGTGGTCGCAGTACATGTACCGCGAATAGGCCTGCGCCATCTCGAAGCCGGAGAAGGCCTCCGTCGTCGTCCCCCCGTCCTCCGTCGCGACGCTCTCGGGCTCCTTCTCATAGTCCAGGACGGTGTAGTCCCAGGCCGTGGACAGGGAGGTCTCCTGCGAGTCCAACATGTGGCGCAGCAGGTCGAAGAGGAACAGCGAGTAGAGGAACACGGGGACGATGACGAGCATGCACACCGCCATCTCCACGGCCGCGGCACCTCGCCTGGATGCGCGCTTCACAGGGACACCCCCGGGACCCGCGCCAGCCGGGACGCGTCCGTGTTGCCTGCCGCTTCCAGGACCTCCGCGGCCTCGTCGGATGAGATGGGGTGCAGCTTCGCGCGCCAGTAGGGACTGAAGAGGTTGGGCGCCTCACGCCAGCCATTCGCGCCGAAGCGGTGGTAGTAGACGAGCGCCTTGGAGAGCGCCACGCCCTCCTGCGCCGCGAGCGTCAGCGTCGCGGTCCCCTGCGCGCCATGATCCAGCTGAATCTGGGCCGACGCGTTCAACTCCCAGGGCGCCCGGCTCGGGTCGCCGACCCGGAGTCGCCGCGTCAGGTAGCTGTACACGCGCGGCTGCCCCCAATCCCTGCCAGAGGAGGGGTTGGCTCGGAACTTCATGAAGCAGTTGCCCGACCGGGCGCAGCCCGACAATGCGTTGGCGTTGACGCCCTCGAAGTTGTGCGAGCCCGAGTGCGCGCCACCCGGGGTATGGTCACCGCCGTTGGCATCGCTCCAGACTTCCGCCTCGTAGTCGGTGGTCGACGTGAGCTGGTGCTCCCAGGTGTTCCGAATCGCCCCTTCCTCTCGCGCGGCAACCGTCGTCCCCTGATTACCGCCTTGCCTCCCGCCGTCGTTGACCTGGCTTTTGTCCTGAACCGACTTCGCCGTTCCCTCGTGGGAGGTCACCGTGTACAGCTTCTTCTGTGCGATGTCCCGAAGGTCCCGGATGACGTCGTCATGCAGGTACGGGGGCTTGGCAACCCCGCGCGCTCCGGTCTTTCGTGCCGCTGGCCAGCCAGAACGGGTGGCGTTGGAGATTTCCGTCATGACCCTGGCGAGCGCTTCGGGCGAGGCGTTCTCCACGCTCCCCCGGCAGTTCATCCCATCCACCGCGCAGTTGAATTCATTCGCGTTGAGCCCCCCCACGGCCTGCGGCAGCGCACCGACCTCCGGCGCGGTGTAGTCCGCCAGGAGCGACAGGCCATGGCTGCGGCCATCCTGGATGGCCTGGAGCGTCTGGGAATGCGCCTCACGCTGAGAGGCATGCAGGTTGTCCACCATGACGTCGAGCCCTCGAATCGCGGCGTTGAAGCTGGACTCCAGGGCACGGACCTTCTGGTCGTACTGACGGCCCGCGTTGGCGAACTCAGTCGCGATCTTCGTCGCTTCCATGGCGTGCAGGCAGTGCTCGTAGCACCCCTTGCAACTGCACATGATTTTCTCGCGCCTTGCGAACTCCTTGAAGTTCGCCTCCGAGGCCCGCATCATCGAACCCGTCACGCTCGCCGCCGCCATGTATGCGTGGAGGCTGTTCATCGCGACGTAGGAAGCCGCGATGGCCCGGTTGCTGACTGCATAGTAATTGAGCGACCGCGCCTCCAGGACCGCCATGGAGTACGCCAACGCGTCGCTGTGCTGCTGCAAACCCATCTTCTGGCGCAGCGCATGTGCGAGGTTGAAGCTCAGCGTCACCATCAGCGCGAGCACCAGGAAGGACAGCGCTCCCAGGACAATGGATTGCCCTCGCTGCGCGCGTCTCCTGGCCGAGGCGCTCACGGCGCCTTGCCTTTGTAGGAGAATGGGAAGACGCATTCGTTGCTCCCTGGGAGGGCTGCCCGGTTGAGGAAGAAGTTGGACTGCATCCGCATGGTGTAGGTGGCGCGAATGGGGGTGATGTAGATTTTCTGCGCAGCCGCCTGCTCCAGGAGGGACTCCGTGCGGTCCGGTTTGTCGCCCTGCTTCTTTGGGTCGGTAGGCTTGCGATACATTCGCAGTTCCTTCCGCAGCTCGCGGCCACGGGTGGATTGGTAGATGACCCAGTCCGCGAAGGGGATGAACATCCGGTAGTTGAATGTCACCTGGACGCGCAGCTTGGTGCGGTGGCTCTCCTTCCAGCCCGTGGGCGCGGTGTTCCGGGGGTCATCGAAGTCCAGCTCCGGCCCCCCTCCGCCGACGTCGCTCCGCGTGGGGCCGCAGACGGTGACCTGCGCGTGTTTCAGTGACGTACCGGGAATCTGGTTGCCCGACACGTCACGCCACTTGGCCTGGAACTCCGCCGCGCTGCCCACCGGGGGGATGTAGGCCCCCCGCTGCCCGGGCACGCTCAGCATCGGCATCAGCACCGCGAGCGCGGCCTTCTCCATCTCCTCGACCTTGGCGCTGTTCAGCGACCCAGCCCGCACAGCCTTGTAGGCGGCGTACTTGGTCAGCAGCCGCGCCTGGTGCATCAGCCCCAGCTGGAGGATGCCCAGGATGAGGAAGACGAACAGGGGAAGGACAATGGCAGCTTCGACGGCCGCCTGGCCCGACTGATTCCTCTCACGAATGCTGCCCATGGCGCCAAAGACTACCTAGCGCCCCCCGCAAAAAGGAAAACCCAGGCCCCTCCCGGCCCGCAAATAATGACATCCAATGTTAGGCGCCAGACAGACGCCACCCGCGGGGACTGGAAATGGCCCCAAACCCAACACCAGACAAACCCTGTCAGGCAGGCGGCCAGACAGGGGCTTGCCTAGCGCCGCCGGACAATCTCCTGGATGAGTTCGACGTAGCGGCGGTTCTTCGGGTTCAGCTTGAACGCCTTGCGGAACGCGTCTTCGGCCTGCCCCCACTGGCCTTCGCCCTGGGCCACTTCACCCAGGAAGGCCCAGCCCTCCTCCAGCGTGGGCTCCTGGCGCAGCACCTCTTGCAACTCCTGCTGCGCCAGCCGTCCGTGCGCCTCCGGCTTCATCAGATAGCGCGCGTAGGCCCGGTAGGCCTGGTACAGCGGCTTCGGGTCGATGTCGCAGGCGTACTCGAAGTACTCGAAGGCCCCCGCGTGGTTCCGCGCGGCCAGCCGACGCTTCGCCTCGTCGAACTGCGTCGTCGCGTCCAGCAAGTCCGTGCGGATGCGGAACTGTTCGGCCGTGGTGGGCCGCGTGCCCCGGTCCTTCTCCCGATGCGCCGCGCGCCGCTTGCGCCACAGCAGGTTCTGCTCCGCGTCCGACAGCGCGCCAAACGCCTTCGCATGGGCCGCCAGCAGCACCTCCGCCTTCTCGCGGAGCTCCGGCGTGTGGAAGCGCAGGGGCGCGTAGCGGTCCGCCAGTGCCAGGAAGGCCTTGCGCAGCGGCACCGGCTGCACGTCCTCGGGCACGTCCAACAGCGCGAAGGGGTCCTTGCTCCGGTGCGACATGAAGGCGCTCACCAGGGCATTGCGCGCCGCCTCGTCCTCGTCGGAGAACGGCGTCCCCTGCGGAGCGGGCGCCGCCACCGGAGGCGCCACCGGCTCGGACGCGGGCGCGGCGGGCGCCGTCCCCTTCCCCGCGCTCAGCCGGGCCGCCTTCGCGTCCACGTCCTCCACGAAGCCCGCGACCTCCAGCAGGCACAGCGCGTACAACCGCCGGAGCACCACCTCCGTGTCGAACCCGGTGCGCTCCATCAGCTCACCGAAGGTGGGGCGCAGCCGGAGTGCCTGGAACAGCCGCGCGTCCTTCGACGACAGCTTCAGGCCCGCCTCCGAGCCCGGCATCTGCCCGAAGCGGCGCTCATCCGTGAAGGTGAAGTGCGTGGCCACCGCGTCGAAAGGCATCACGTTGGCCACGCCCGTGAGGATGAGCTGGCCCGTGTTCGTCCGCACGCTGGCGTCCGGAGGCTCCACGTCGGCGATGAGCCGGTACTTCGCGTCCACCCAGCGGAAGCAGTCCAGCAGCTTGTGCGCCAGGTTCGCCTGCAATTGCTTGTACAAATCGAAGGGACTGATGAGGCCCTTCTGCACCAGCAGGCCGCTGAGCGGCACCTCCGCGGAGATGCTCTCCGCCAGCGCCTTCTGGTAGTCCGTCTCCGACAGCTTGCCCTTCTCCACCAGGTACTTGCCCAGCGTCTCGTGGAGGAGGTTGGACTGGCACGCCACCGGCGCGCCGTCCTCGAAGACGATGCGCTTCTCCCGCTGGCGCACCTTCAATTCCAACGTGCAGGTGCGCTCCTCCGCCATCAGCGCGTGAAGCAGCAGGGGGAACGGCGTTTCGGCCAGCACTCCCTCCCGCTGGCGGAGGACCTGCGACGGCGTGGGGAACATGGGCGAGAGCCTAGCGCTACTCGCCCTGGTACTCCTCCATCCCCGACGCACTGGGTGGCGCGCCATACACGTCGTAGCCGTAGCGGCCGCCGTAGCCTCGCTCCGGGGTCATTCCGAACCGAGGCAACATGGACGCCAGCAGGCCCAGCACCAGGGCCACGGCCGCCGCGTACATCAACGGCCGGCTGGGCCGCGCGCGCCAGGCCCTTGCGCTCCCGCCGCCGCTGGAACCGGGGCGCCACCACGTATTCGGACCAGGCCTCGCGCATCCGCTTCGCGTCGTCGCCACGGCCCGCCCGGCTCAGGGCCTTGGCCAGCAGGTAGCGGCCTTCCACCGTGCCGTGTCGCACCTTGCAGTAGCGCTCCAGCGCCTCCACCGCGCCCGGCACGTCGCCGCGCTTCAGCCGGAAACGGCCGCGCTCCAGGTCGATGGCGCCCAGCTTGTGGTCCGGGTCCAGCTTCGCCGCCTCGTCCAGCAGCAGCTCGCCGCGCTGCGCGTCCCCGGCGCCCAGGTAGGCCACGCCCAGCAGGTACAGCGTGTCCACGTCCTCGTCGCCCGCCTCCAGGTTGGGCTTGAGGATGTCCACCGCCTCGGCGTAGCGGCGCTGTTCCACGCGGATGTCCGCCAGCTCGTGCCGCGCGCGCCGCTCATGCGGGTTGGTGAGGATGGTGCCCGCCAGTTGCCCCGCGCGCTGGAAGCGCTTGAGCAGCCGCACCGGGCTGGGCAGCACCTGCCACGTGAAGCGGTCCGCCACGAAGATGATGACGATGATGAGGCCCAGCGACAGCAGCGGGCTGCCCGTCAGCAGGGTGAGGAACAGCCACAGTATCCACTTGCTCATACGCCTCTCGAAATCCGTTCCAGTGGACGCCGCCTAGAGCAGCCGCGCGCACACGGCGCTGTGGACGTCCGCGCCCTTCTCCGTCAATGCCAGCCGCCCGCCCCGCAGCGTCGCGAAGCCGTGCGCCACCAGCCGCGCGACTTCCGCCCGACGGGGCTCCACCGGCTGCCCATATCGCTCGCAGACGGCCTCCCAGTCCACGCCCGACACCAGCCGCAGGCCCATGGACAGGCGCTCCGCGAAGAGTTCCTCCGGGCCCAGCGGCTCGCGGCCTTCCTCTGGCAGCCGTCCCGCCTCCGCCTCCACGAGGTAGCGCTCCGCGCTGCGCAGGTTCACGTACCGGTGCGGCTGGGGCGACAGCAACATGCCCGTGGCCCCCACGCCCAGCGCCGGTACTCCCCGCCCGTCCAGTACAGCGCGTTGTGGCGCGAGCTGAACCCCGGCCGCGCGTGGTTGGACACCTCGTAGCGGTGCAGCCCCGCCGCCCCGTACACCTCGCGCACCACCCGCGCCATGTCGACCACGGTGTCGTCGGGCGGCAGCTCCAGCTCGCCGCGCTTGAGCCGCTTCGACAGGGGCGTGTCCTCCGCCAGCACGTCGCGCTCCACCGTCAGCGCGTAGGTGGACAGGTGCTCGGGGGCCAGCGCCACCGCCCGGCGAGCATCCGCCTCCACCTGCGCCACCGTCTGCCCGTGCACGCCATAGATGAAGTCCATGGCCACCACCGGGAAGGCCGCGCTCCGGGCCGCGTCCACGGCCCCTTCCACCATGGCCGCGTCATGCGCGCGCCCCAGCGCCTTGAGCGTCTCCGGCTGGAAGGACTGCACGCCCAGCGACAGCCGGTTCACCCCCGCCGCGCGGTAGCCCGCGAAGCGCTCCGCGTCCGCGCGCTCCGGATTGCCCTCCAGCGACACCTCCACGCCGGCGCCACCCGCAGCCTCGCGGCGATGCCGTCCAGCACCTGGGCCACGTAGCGCGGGTGCCACAGGGACGGCGTCCCACCGCCCAGGAAGATGGAGTCGAGCACCTTCCCCGCGAGCGAGGCTCTCGGCGGCCAGCCGGGTGTCCAGCTCCGCCAGCACCGCGCGGGCGTAGCGCTCCTCCGGCACCTGCCGCGCCACCGCCACCGCGAAGTCGCAGTACGGGCACTTCGCGAGGCAGTACGGGAAATGCAGGTACAGCCCGAAGCGGGCCGCCGGCATTCCCGTGAGGGCATCCACTGGCGCGTCGAAAGGCATGAAGGAAAAACCTCTACCTCTTGCCCTTCAATTGCGCCTCCAGCCGGGCAATCTTCGCCTTGTAGCCCGCCGCGTTCTCGAGCGCTGCCTCGGCCGCCACCAGCTTGCGCTTGAGGTTGGCCGCGTCCGCCTTGAGCTGCTCGCGCTCCGCCTCCCATTCCGCTGACGCACCCGCGCTCTGGGAGGGAGTCCCCGGCTGCTCGGCCAGCTTCGCCTCGAGCGCCCGCCTCGCCTCCTGCTCTGCTCGCAGCGAGGCTTCCACGTCGGCCCGCTTCTGCTCCTCGGCCTTCAGCGACGCCTCGATGCGCGCCAGCTTCGCCTCGGTCGCAGCGCGCGCCGCGTCCGACTTGCCTGCCGACGCGGCCTGGGCCTTCGCGCCTTCCAAGGCCCCCTCCATCATCTTCAGCCGGCCCTGGAGGCGCTCCACCTTGTCCGCCTCGGCGCGCGCGGCCTCCAGCTCCTCGGTGAGCGAGGCCACCTGCGCCTCGGCGCCGCCCTGCCCCACCGTCAGCGACTCCACCTGGGCCTCGGCCTGGGCCGCCTTCACCTCTGCATCGGTGCGCTCGGCCTCCGCCGCCTCGCGGCGTGCACGCTCCAGCGCCAGCGCCTCCTGGGCCTTCGCCACCTCTGCTTGCAGCCGCACCAGCTCCGCCTCGCGTTGACCGGACGCCGCCTCCAGCATGGACACCCGGGCGGCCAGGCCGACGCGCTCAGCGTCCTTGGTGGCCGCCTTCAGCTCCACCGCGGCGAGCTGCTCCTTCCACGACGCATGGTCCGCGTGCGCGGCCTCCACCGCCGCCGTCAGCTCCGACACCTTCGTCTCGGCCTGCTGCACCGCCTCGCCCAGCGCCGCCGCGTCCGCTTCCATGCGGTCGCGCAACGACACCTGCTCCACCTCGGCGGCCTCCAGCGCCTCCTTCAGCGCCGCGGCCTCGCCCTCCGCCAGCTGCGCCCGCTCGCTGGCCTGTGCCAATCCCTCTTCCAGGGCCAGTGAGCGCTCCTCGGCCTTCGCCGCCTCCGCCTCCAGCTTCGCCTTGAGCTGGGCCAGCTCCGCCGTGCGCACCTCCAGCGCCTGACGCAGCGCGGGCAGCTCCGCGGCCTCGGTGGTCCGCGCGGTGAGCGCCGCGCGCAGGCCCACGATTTCGGCATCCTTCAGCGCCAGCGAACGCTCCAGCTCCGCCACCTGCTCCTGCAGGGTGCGCAGCCCGTCCTCCACCACCGCCAGCTGCTTGCGCGCCTCGTCGCGCTCGGCCTCCAGCGTGCCCGCGCGGCCCTGGGCCTCCTCCAGCGAGCTCTTCGACCAGTCGCTCTCGCTCTCCAGCGCGCTCAGCCCGGACTGGGCCTCCGCCAGCGCGGCCTCCAGCTGCGCGGTGCGCAGGCCCAGCGAGTCCTTCTCCGACGACGCTGCCTCCAACTCGGAGGTCAGCCGCTCCACGTCGGCGATGGCCTGCTGGTACTGCTCCTGGACGGCCTCCAGGGCGCCCTGGGCCTCGGACTTCTCCGCGGCCAGCTCCGCCACGCGGTCCTGGGCCAGCGACAGCGCTTCCTTCGCGCCAATCAGCTCCTCGGCCACGGCGCCACGGGCCTCGCGCTCCTCCTGGAGCTCCGCCGTCAGGCGCGGCACATCGGATTCGACCTCCGCCAGCGCGCGAGACAGGTCCTTGCGGTCCGCCTCCACCGCGGAGAGCTCTTCCTGGAGGCTGGCGAGCCGCGACTGGGTCTCCGCCTCCGCCCGGGCCAATTCCTCCTGGAAGGCGGAGACACTGGCCTTCGACTCCGCCAGCTCCTTGCGCGCCAGCGTCAGCGACTGCTTCACGCCGTTGAGCTCGCCGTCGCGCTCCGCGTACAGCGTCCGGGCCCGCGCCAGGGTCTCCGTCTTCTGGCGGACCACGGCCCGGAAGTACTCCAGCTTGTCCTCGGGCGAGCCGCCCATGGGCATCCGGATTTCGGGCGGCTCACCGAATGGATCAGGCCCGCGGCGCGGCGGGCGGGGCAGGGCAGCGGCAGCCGGGGACGCGGGCGCCTTCGGGGACGCGGGCGCTCCCGTGCCCTTGGGCACGGCGGCCAGGGGGCGGCCGGACGGCGCGGCGGCAACGGAGGCGGAGCGGCGGGCGGTGGAGCCGAGGGCGGTGGCTTTGGCAAGGGCCTGGAGGCCACGGGGGCGGGGGCGGCGGGGGCCACCGAGGCACCAGTGTCTTCCAGGTCCAGGCTTTCGCGCAGGTCCGCGAGCGGATCCACCTCTTCCGGAGGTGACGGCATGGGCGGGCGCAGGTTACCCCCCGAACGGGCTCACGACCAGAGACGCGTGGGCATGTGCGCGTCCGAAGTCCATCCATCCGGTCGGACGGCAGCCGTACAGTCCCCTCGACGCCGGGGCTCCCGGGCGTTAGCCAGTGAGGGAAAACATCACACCTCGCCTTGCCCTCCCAGTGGGCCGGTGACAGCTTCGGAAGTTTCTATGGCCATCCGCTACGCGCTACCCAACGGGCTTACCGTCGTCTTCGAGGAGCAGCACGCCGCCAAGGTCGCGGCCTTTCAGGTCTGGGTCAAGGCCGGGAGCGCCGACGAGCGGCCGGACAGGACTGGCCCACCTGCACGAGCACATGCTCTTCAAGGGCACCGAGCGGCGCGGCCCCGGTGAGGTCGCCCGGGACGTGGAGTCCCATGGCGGCGAAATCAATGCCTGGACCTCCTACGACCAGACCGTCTACCACATCGTCATCGCCAGCCAGTTCGCCCGGATGGGCCTGGACATCCTGGGCGATGCGGTGCGCCGGTCGGCCTTCGACGCGGACGAGCTGTCGCGCGAAATCGAGGTGGTGTGCGAGGAAATCAAGCGCAGTCAGGACACGCCGTCCCGCCGCGCCTCGCGCGACCTCTTCTCCACCGCCTACCAGGTGCACCCCTACCGGCTGCCCGTCATCGGCACCGACGAGAGCGTGCGCAGCTTCACGCGGGAGAAGGTGCTGGAGTTCTACCACCGCCACTACACGCCCAAGAACCTGGTGCTGTCGGTGGCGGGAGACTTGCGCGAGGCGGACCTGCGCGAGTGGGTGGACGACATCTTCGGCGGCGACTGGGGCCGGCCGTATGAGGGCCGGGTAGCGCGCGCCCCGGAGCCCGTGGCCACGGGCCGGCGCATCCTGCTGCGCCCGGACGAGGTGAAGGAGGCCTACCTCCACGGCCTTCGGGATTCCCCAGGCGGACCATGAGGACGTGCCCGCGCTGGACGTGCTGGCGATGATTGCCGGCCAGGGGGACGCGTCTCGGCTGGTGCGCGAGGTGAAGCGCCGCCACAACCTGGTCAACGACATCCACACCTTCGCGTATACGCCCACGGACCCGGGCCTCTTCTCCGCGTCGCTGACGCTCCAGCCCGCCAACGCCGTCCGGGCGCTGGAGGAGACGGCGCGAGGGCTGGCCACGCTGCGCGCCACGCCGGTGACGGCGGAGGAGCTGGCCACGGCCAAGGCGCTGGTGGAAGCGGAGGCCGTGTACCAGCGCGAGACGGTGCAGGGCGTGGCCCGGAAGATGGGCTTCTACCAGTCCGGCATGGGCAGCCTGGAGGCGGAGGCCCGCTACTACGAGGCCGTGCGCAACCTCACGCCCGAGCACCTGCGCGCCGCCGCCGAGCGCTACCTGCGCTTCGACCGCGCCGTCGTCACCGGCCTGCTGCCGGAGGGCACGCCGCTGACGGAGGCGCAGGTCCACGAGGTGCTGGATGCCGTGGACCGCGCGCCCGCCGCGGCGCCGCCCGAGCGCAAGCCGCGCAAGGTGGCCGTGAGTGACTCGCCGGTGCGCATCCTGAAGGGCACGAGCGCTGGCCCCAGCGACATCATCACTGAGAAGCTGCCGTCGGGCGCGACGATTGTCGTGCGCGTGGAGCCCGCGGTGCCGCTGTTCGCCATCCGCGCCGCCTTCGCGGGCGGTCTGCGCTACGAGACGCCGGAGGACAACGGCATCACCACGCTGCTCACCCGCAGCATCACGCGGGGGACGCCGACGCACGACGCGGAGGAGGTCTCCGACCTCATCGACGCGTACGCGGGCAGCCTGGGTGGCCAGGGTGGGCGCAACTCGGTGGGCCTGCGCGGTGAGTTCCTGTCGCGCCACTTCGAGCCGGCCTTCCGCCTCTTCGCGGACTGCCTGCTCAATCCCTCGTTCCCGGAGGCCGAGGTCGCCCGCGAGCGCACGCTGCTGCTCCAGGACATCCTCACGCGCGAGGACAAGCCGTCCAGCGTGGCCTTCGACCTGTTCAGCAAGACCATCTACCGCACGCACCCCTACCGGATGCCCACCACGGGTGAGCAGGCGTCCGTGGAGAAGCTGACGCCGGAGCTGCTGCGCGCGTGGCACGCGGCGCACATGGACCCGTCGCAGCTGACGCTCAGCGTGGTGGGCGACGTGAAGGTGGACGAGGTGATGGCCCTGGCGCGCGAGTACTTCGGCGCGTCGCGCGGCAAGGCGGCCCCGCCGCCGAAGGTGTCGCTGGAGGCGCCCCTGGAGGGGCCTCGCGAGGCGAAGAAGGTGCTGGCCCGGGCCCAGGCGCACCTGGTGCTCGGCTTCCCGGGCATCCGGGTGGGCGACCCGCAGCAGCACGCGCTGGAGGTGCTCTCCACGGTGCTGTCCGGCCAGGGCGGGCGGCTCTTCGTGGAGCTGCGGGACAAGCGCTCCATGGCGTACAGCGTCAGCTCGTTCGCCATCGAAGGCGTGGATCCGGGCTACTTCGCCACGTACATGGGCACCAGCCCGGAGAAGGTGGACGCGGCGCTGGCCGGCATCCGCGCGGAGCTGGAGCGCGTGCGCGACGAGCCCATCCCCGCCGAGGAGCTGGCGCGCGCCAAGCAGCACCTCATTGGCACGCACGAGATTGGCCTGCAGCGCAACGGCTCGCGCGCGGCGCTGCTGGCGCTGGACACCTGCTACGGCCTGGGCCTGGAGAACTTCCTCCACTATGCGGACCACGTCGCCAAGGTGACAGCGGACGACGTGCGCGAGGTGGCGCGCAAAATCATCAACTTCGACCGCAGCGCGCTGGCGGTCGTCGGTCCGTAGCGACGCGGTGTCCCTCGGGAGGACACGCCCCCCTAGAGGGCGGTGCTCCCGAGGGCGCCTTCGATGGCTTCGAGCAGGGGCTGTGCCGGAGCGCCCGGAAGCATCGTGCAGCCCCGCGCCAGCTCCCGCTTCATCCGCAGCCGGTCCGGGTGTGAGCGCGCTTCTCCGGCCAGCGCCTCCGGGTCCACCGGCGTGGCCAGCAGCGTCGCGCAGGTACGGAAGGTCTCCAGCCGGTCCAGGTCCTCTTCTTCCAGCGTGACGGGCGTACCATCCAGCGCCAGTCCGACGAAGGACAGCCGCCGAATCTCATCCGCCGTCAGCACCAGCGCCCCGTTGAGGGTGAGCCGGAGCGGAGGCTGCGGGTCCGGTCCTCCCGCCAGCTCCACCACGCCGTCCACGGGCTTGGGTTGGCAGGGCACCTCGCGCAAGGACAGCAGCTCATCCGCCTTGCGCGTCTCCCGCGTCTCGCCGCTGCGGGAGAGCTGAACGATGCCGGCCACCACCGCGGGCACACCGGCGATGAGCAGCCCCAAGCCCCACCCCGTGGCGACGTCGCGGCTGGAGGCGCCGTAACGGCCCTTCTCATCGATGGCGGAGCGGTTCGGCGTGTCCGAGAACAGCGTGCGTCCCACCAGCAGCGTCCCGCCCAGCACCGTGAGAATGCCTCCGGTGCTCACCGCCGCCGCCGCGCCCGTGTTGCTGTGCGTGGAGATGATGTCCTCCGCGTACTCCCCATGCTGCTCGGTGCGGCAGATGTCCGACGAGGAGAACGCCAGCGTGAGCTGGGGCCACTGCACCTGCGTCGTGGCGAAGGGGATGCGCTCGTTCAGCGCCTTCTCCTGGGAGTAGGTCCGCAAGAGCGGCCCGCGCTCCGTCCTCCGCTCCACGTCCAGCGGCGCGCACCCCACCGCCATCACCAACACCGCCGCCCCCAGACGCTTCATGGTTGGCCCTCCCGGAAGAAGCCCGCGACGTCCGGGCACTCGGTGAGAAACCGCGTCGCGTCCGCACAGGTCGGGGGGTGGTCCGTGGACATGCCCCAGCTCAGCAGAGGCTCGCGGCACTCCAGGACGCGCTCCCGCGAGGGAGCTGCGAAGGCAAAGGCGTCGCCCTCGCAGCCCGTCCGCTGGAGGAGGGTGGCCTCGCAGCTCAGCCCCAGGTCGAGCTGCACCGCCACGCTGGGACAGGCTACCGCCGACCGGCAAAGCCGGACGACGACATCCCGACAGACCGCGGCATCCGGCGCGTCCGGACCCGAGCAGGCAGTCAGGCAGATCAGGGGCCACCAGCGAATGAGGCGTCTCACGGCGCTTCCACGCTAGCCACGCTGGGATTAAAGGGCCCGCATGTCCCAGACCTATCTGTCACTCACAGTGGAGTTGCCCGAGGAAGCGTCCGAGGCCGTACAGGACCTCCTCCACGAGTCGGGCGCGCTGGGCCTCGAAGTGCGGGACCGCGAAGCGCCCCTCATGCCGGGCGTGCGCGGACCGAACCCTGGCGAGGCCATCATCATCGGCTACTTCGACGAGCGCGACACGGCCGAGTCCGCCCGTGACGAGGTGGCCGCGTCCTTCCCCGAGGCGAAGCTCACATTGGATGAGCAGCCCCAGCAGGACTGGAGCAACGAGTGGAAGTCGCTCATCAAGTCCGTGCATGTGGGCAGGTTGTGGGTCGGTCCTCCGTGGGACAAGGCGAACGCACCCGCGGGCACCGTGCAGCTCGTGATTGAGCCGAAGATGGCCTTTGGCACCGGCGACCACCCGACGACGTCCCTGTGTCTGGCCGCGGTGGACGCGTACATGGCCGAGCACCCGGGCGCCTCGGTCCTGGACGTGGGCACCGGCACGGGCGTGCTGGCCATCGCCGCGAAGAAGCTGGGCGCGGGCCGCACCGTGGCCACCGACAACGACCCCATCTCCGTGGAGCTGGCGCAGGAGAACCAGGCGGAGAACGGCACGCCGGACATCGAGGTCTCCGGCAAGGAGCTGACCCAGGTGGAGGGCACCTTCGACCTGGTGCTCGCCAACATCCTGGCCAACACGCTCATCGAGCTGGCCCCGCTGATTGTGGCGAAGACGAAGGACCGGCTCGTGCTGGCGGGTGTGCTCTCCCACCAGCGCGCGGACGTGGAAGCCGCCTACCGCAACCTGGGCCTCACCGTGCTGACCGGCGCCACCCAGGGCGAATGGGTGCGCATCGACCTGCAGCGCTGAAGTGCGTGGCGCCGTCCCCGTGAGGCATGCGCGGGGACGGCGACCCTAGGGTGCCAGGCATCGCTCGCAGGCGCCTGCCTTGACACCGCCCCGCCCGGCATCGCGAGCGGCGAAGGACATGCCCCTACGGCCGTTCGACCCGGACGGGGCGCAGCGCACCATCCAGCACCACCACCGCCGTGCCCAAGCCGCCGCTCTGCATCCGGGAATAACGGACGTCGCGGATGGTGACGCTCCATCCATCGGCGCGCTCATCCACCTGATACGTGGGCAAGCGCAGCCAGTTCGCCAGCCCTCGAATCTGCGGCGCCGACAACGCGGCCTGGATGACAGGCCCGGGCTGGGCTTCACGCGGCACGCTGGCGTCACTGATGCGAAAGCGGCCCGCGTCACCCGCCAGGAAGTCGGCTCGGACGAAGTGGTAGCGGTCCGGTCCCAAGGCGATGATGTCCCGCACGAAGGGATTGGCCGGCAGCGGTCCCGCGATGGCGCGCTCCACGGGGAGGTTCTGCGAGCGAAGCCATTCCAGGGCACGCGGCGCGGCCACCTGCGAGCCCAAGAAGATGGCGCCCAGGTAAAGCAACAGGCCCACGCCGCAGACCCGGGCCACACGCTGCGCGGAGAGGACGTGGGTCCCACGCAGCCGCAACCAGAGGATGGCGACCACGCCCGCGGCCCACATCACCTTCGCGGGCCATGGGACGAACGCGGGAACCATGATGAGCGCGGTGGAGGCCACGCCGAGCACCACCCACCCCGCAGCGGACCTGCGCGTGCGCGCATCCGCCATGATGACGGCGGCGCCCGCAAGCAGCCACACCCACGGGTCGATGATGAAGAGCGCGTCGCCGTAGAACCACGTCCCGTCAAAGGGCATCAGCAGCCGGACACCATACGTGTTGAGCCAGTCGAGTGCGGGGTGGCTCAGCACCGACAACGTGGACAGCAACAGCAACGGCCCGAAGCGAGCCGGCGGCAGGTCCGGATGCCTGCGCCTGCGCACGCACCGGTCCCAGAGCAGCATCAATCCCGTGAGCACGAAGGGCCACAGGGCCAGGGCGAGCACCCCGTGCGTCCAGCCCCGGCGCCAGTAGAGCGACGCATCCGAGCCCGCCAGGGTGACGAGGCCATCGACATCCGGCAGGTTGGCGCCGATGACGAGCGTCGCGGTGGCCAGCGGCGTGGTGCGCTTCAGCCCCGCCTCCGCCATCCACGCACCGACGAGCGAGTGAGCCAGATTGTCCATGCCCCCACTCTAGGCCTGCCCGCACCGTCCAGCGCCGCTCCAGGGTGGTGGGCCCCGCGCCCGAGACACGGTAGCGTCGCGCCCGCGTGGAGATGCAGCCTCCTTCCCGGCCACCAACCGACGTCCGCTCCCAGCTCGTGGGGCCGATGCTCGCCTACCTGCGCGCGACGGGGCACGACCCGTCCCCGCTGGTGGAGCGCTTCGGGCTGCCCGCCAACGCGAGCGCGCTGCCCGAAGTCACCCTCCCGCTGGCCACCCTGCACGCCTTCCTCGACGCGGCCGAGGCCCTGTCCGGAGACGCCTTCCTCGGCCTGCACGTGGCGCAGCGAGTCCCGCGCGGAAACTACGGACTGGTGGAGTACATCGCCCGGGCCTCCCCCACCGTCCGCGACACCTTCCGCGCGCTGGCCCGGTACATGGCGCTGCTGGAGCCCGCCTGGCGCGCCTCCTTCCAGGACGCACCGGACGGCAGCGGCACCTTCGTCTACGGCATCCCCGGCGAGCCCCTGGCCTACGGCCGCCACGCCAGCGAGTTCGGACTGGCCCTCTTCGTCCATGTCGGGCGCCAGCTCACCGAACACCCGTGGAATCCGCGCCACGTCTCCTTCGCCCACCCTGCCCCCGCGGACCTCCGCCCGCTCGAGCAGCACTTTGGCGTCACCCCGGCGTTCGACGCGGGCCGCAACGCCCTGACGCTGGACGCGGCCACGCTGGCGCTGCGCGTGGTGGACGCGGACCCCGTCCTCCTGTCCGTCCTGGAGCGCGCCGCTGGCACCCCGCCGCCGAGCCACCGGCGGCGCCCCCCGCCCCTCTTCCTGCAACAGGTCCGCGACGCCCTCCGCGCCTCCCTGCGGGAGGGCGCCGCAGATGGGCGACGTGGCCCGGCAGCTCCACGTCAGCCCCCGCACCCTCCAGCGCCGGCTCGCCGAGCACGCCACGTCGTTCCAGGACGAGGTCGACGCAGTGCGCCGTGAGCTGGCCTTCGACTACCTGAGGGACGCGCACCTGGGGGTCAGCGAGGTGGCCTTCCTCCTGGGGTACTCGGAGCTGAGCACCTTCGACCGCGCCTTCAAGCGGTGGACGGGCATGACGCCCCGCGTCTGGCGCGAGCGGCCCGAAGCGGGCTGAGCCCGGGTGGCGTGCTCGGCCAGGAGATTGGCGTCCGCGGCCAGGAAACCCAGCGCCACTTCCCCTACGCTGCGGAGCATCCACACCCCTTCGCTTCCGGAGGACGCATGCTCAAGCCCCATGTCGTCGCCCTCTTCGACGAGTACTACTCCTCGCATCAGCACCCGACGAACCGGCTGACGCACAAGATCGCCATCCCGCTCATCGTGCTCCACATCGTCGCGATGCTGGACTGGGTGCACCTGCTGGCGGTGCCCGCGATTCCCGGCGGCTCGCTGACGCTGGGCATGGTGGTGTTGGCCCTGGCTGCCGTCTGGTACCTGCGCGCCGACGTGAAGCTGGGCATCATCGTGGTGCTCTTCATGGCCGCGTGCTTCCCGGTGGGCCGGCTGATGCCCACGTGGAGCGTGGTGGTCATGGCCGCGTTCGCGTGGCTGGTGCAGCTGGCCGGACACAGCGTGTGGGAGAAGAAGTCGCCTTCCTTCCTCACCAACCTGGTGCACGCGCTGGTGGGCCCGCTCTTCTTCGTCGCGGTGCTCCTGGGGGACTACGTCCTCAAGCCGCAGCAGCAGGCCGCCACCACGCCGGTCCGCGCGTAGTCCCACGCCATGACGAGCTTCGCCGACAAGCTGCGCGTCTGGTTGCCCCTGCATGAGAACGGCGTCAGCCGCGCCGTGCACTTCGTGGGGACCTACATGTTCATCTTCGCGTTGCTCGTCCCGCTCAGCTTCGTCCGGCTGCCCGTGGGTGACGCGGCGCTCACGGCGGCGCACGTGCTGCTGCTCGCGGTGGTCCTCTACGCCGTCTCCCTGGAGTGGACTGCGGGGCTGCTGATGGCGCTGCCCCTGGCGCCCACGCTGCTCGCCGCGGAGGCCGTCGTCGCGAGGTTTCCGGTGGGCACCGCCGCCGCGGTGGCGGTGGGCGTCATGGCCGTGCGCTTCGCGCTCGTCGTCGGCGCGCACGTCGTCTTCGAGAAGAAGACGCATGGCCTGTCCCTGGGCGGGCCCCTGCTCTTCTTCATCGAGCCCGTGTACCTGCTCACCGTGGCCCTGTTCTCGCTGGGCATGAAGCAGACGCTGCGGGCCGAGGTGACGACGGCCCCCGGCGTGTCACAGCCCGCCTGAGCGCCCACGCCGCGGCGAGGCGCTACGTGCCCGCCGCGGCCTTGAGCACGGGCGCTACGTCCTCATGGGTGCGCGGGCCGTGCAGGGAGTACACGACAACGGACTCTCGCCGGCCCTTCACGTGCGCTTCGCCCAGGCGCTCGCCCGTGAAATGCCCGCCGCTCATCTGCCACGTCCGCTCGCTCACCAGGATGTCCACGCCGTGGGACTTGGTGAGGCCCTCCACGCGAGACGCCAGGTTCACCGCGTCACCGATGACGGTGTACTCGTGCTGCTCAGCGCCGCCGAGCATGCCCGCCGCCACCATGCCGGTGTGCAGCCCGATGCCGATGCGCAGCGGCGGCAGACCTCGCTGCACGCGCTGGGCGTTGATGTCCTCCAGCTTGGCGCGCATGTCGAGCGCCGCCCGCATGGCCAGCTCCGCGTGGTTCTCACGCGCATCCGGAACGCCCCAGCACGCGAGCATCCCGTCGCCCAGGAACTTGTTCACGATGCCGTGGCGCGCCATGACGATGTGGGCCATGTGCCCGAAATAGTCGTCCAGCAGCTCCAGCACCTGCCCCGGGTCCAGCGTCTCGCTCAGGGTGGTGAAGTCGCGGATGTCGCTGAAGAGGATGGTGACGTCGCGCTGCACCGGCTGGAGGGAGTCATCCCCCAGTTGCATCACCCGCTCCACCACCTGCCGGGGCAGGAAGCGGGACAGGCCGTCGCGGCGCCGCAAATTGAGGAACATGCCACCCACTTCCGAGTTCGTCAGCGCGATGAGCGCGCCCAAGGCGGCGTAGCAGATGAGGACGAAACTGATGCGCGCCACCGAGCCATGCCCCGTCATCCACGCGAGCAGCGCGTAGGCGCCGCTGGACAGCACCGTGGATAACAGCACGTGCCACCACGAGTAACGCACCACGGAGAACGCCAGCACCATGCCCAGGCTGGCGCACAACATGCCGGCATCGAAGACGCCGGAGATGCGCCAGGTGTGCCACGCCATGAAGGAGAAGAAGCTGGTGTCCGCCAGCGTCGTGGGCACGGGCAGCCACCGGGCCCGCTTCGGGTGCGGCTTCTGGAGCAGCAGCACGGCGATGGCGACGACGGAGAAGAGCACGTACGCGGCCATCGCCTGCAGGCGCACGCCGTCCACCGGTGCCGAGTACGTCTCCCCTCCGCCCCAGGCGATGACGACCTGGCTGACCGCCATCAGCAACACCACCAGGACGCGGACGATGGCCACGCGGCGCTCGCCCTGAAGCGAGCTGGTTGCCAGCACCACATCTTCGTTGGAGTGTGATGTGGCTTTGTCGCTGCGACGCATGGTGACGAGCACTGCCCGCTATCGTGCCTCAACTCCCCCACGGACAGCGAGGACCCTGGGCTTCCGCAGTCAGCACATCTTTTGCGCACGCCAGGACGCGTACGGAGCAACTGTCTGCCAACCTGACACCTTGAAGTCGGTGGCCCCCAGGGTCAGAGTCCAGCCCCCCGCGCTCTGGAGAAATCGCCTTGGTCCGCCTCTTCGCCCCGTTGCCCGAGCCCGCTCCCGCCGAAGTGGAGCTGACCGGCGAGCGTCGTCACTACCTCCTGCATGTCCTGCGGCTGGAGGAAGGCGACGCGCTGGAGGTCTTCGACGGGAAGGGCCGGGCCTTCGAGGCCCGCGTGGCCCACGTCACGCCAGATGTCGTGCGCGTGACGTTGGGCACCGCGCGCGTGGCCCCCGCGCCGCGAGGTCAGCATCCTTCAAGGCCTGCCCAAGGGCGACAAGCTGGAGCTGGTGCTCCAGAAAGGCACCGAGCTGGGCGCCACCGCCTTCCATCCCGTGGCCACGGCGCGAAGTGTCGTGAAGCTCGAACCCAAGCGCGCGGAGGAGCGCACCTCCCGGTGGACGAAGATTGTCGAGGAGGCCGCGCGGCAGTGCCGCAGGAACGACGTGCCACGCGTGGTCACGCCTGCCCCACTGCTGGATGCGGCTCGCTCGCTGACCGCGGGCACCGTGCTGCTCGTGCTCGACGAGGAAGAGTCGGCCGTGCCCTTGGGCGAAGCGTTCCGGGCCGCGGGCGCGGGCACCGCCGTGGCACTGGTGATTGGCCCCGAAGGGGGGCTTGCGCGTGAAGAAGTGGATGCCTTGATGGCCCTGGGCGCGCGGCCAGTCACCCTGGGCAAGCGCATCCTCCGTACCGAGACGGCGGCGCTCGCGGCGCTGGCGGTGATGATGCACCTGGACGGCGAACTCGGGTAGCAGGGGGGCGGCCGACCGCACGGAGTGGGCGGTTCACACTGTCCGAAGATGATTCCTACGTTTCTGCCGTAGGGGACCTCAGGGGGACCCTCAACACAGGAGAGACACTCATGGGGATCATCGCATTCATCGTCATCGGCCTCATCGCGGGTCTCATCGCCCGCGCCATCCTCCCCGGGAAGCAGAGCATGGGGCTCATCGCAACGACCTTGCTCGGCATGGTCGGTTCGCTCGTGGGCGGCCTTGTCGGTTCGCTGTTCCATCGTGATGGTCGGCTCTTCGACCTGAGGCCTTCAGGCATCATCATGTCGGTGATTGGCGCAATCGTCGTGCTCCTGCTGGTGGGCGCAGCCGGACGGCGACGGGTACATGCCTGAGAGTGAAGGACTCTCCACGCGACGTCCCCCCGTGGGATACGCGCATGACACGGTGATGAGCCCCTGACGGTCCTTCGAGCAAGGGACCTCGGGGGCTCGCACTTTTCTTGCCCCCGGCTCATGGCTGTCTTTTCATGTAGCAGTCGTCCAGCCGGGAGGAGTCCGTTGTCCAAGTGCTTGAAGTGCGGTGCCATGCTTCCACCCGTGGGTGAGTGCGCGGCCTGCGACACCGTCACTGTCCGCTCACCCGGAGTGCCCAGCCTCCTCGATCGCGACATCCGCATCGACCGCCGCACGGAGCAACGCGAGGAAGAGCTATCGACGCTCCCGGGTACACCCGCGTTCGCCGACCTGGCGCAGCATGCGCCGCCGCCGCCCCCTTCCGTCGCCCCCTGTCCACGCCGCTGCCGGGCCCCGCAATGCCTCGCGCGGCGCAGCCAGCCGCCACGCCCCGGCCGCTGCAACAGCCGGGTGCCGCCGCCCTCCGCGCCGCGCAGCCGGGTGCCGCGCCCCAGCAGGCCGGTGCCGCTCAGCCGGGTGCCGCTGCGCCTTGGGCCGCCGCGCCTCAGCAGGCCGCGCCCCGCGCCGCGCAGCCCGGTGCCGCCGCGCCTCAGCAGGCCGGAGCCGCTCAGCCGAGTGTCGCCGCGCCTCGCGCCGCGCAGCCCGGTGCCGCCGCGCCTCGTCCCGCTCAGCCCGTAGCCGCGCCCCAGCAGGCTGCCCCCGCGCCGCGCAGCCCGGTGCCGCCGCGCCTCAGCATGCCGGCGCCGCACTGCCCCACGCCGCGCAGCCGGGTGCCACCACGCCCCAGCAGGCCGCACCTCGGTCCGCGCAGCCGGCGCTGCACCTCCGCATGCGGGAGCCGCACTGCCTCACGCCGCGCAGCGCCCGCCTCAGCCGGCGCCGCCGCGCCTCGCGCCGCTCAGCCCCAGCCCGCGACGGGTTCTCCCATGACGCCGGCCTATGGAACGCCGCCGGTGGCGCCCGCGCCGCGCCCGCAGGCCCCGGCACAGCTGGCGGCCCCTGCGATTGCGCCCGTTGGCCTGCCCCACATGGAGCAGGCGGCACCTCCCGCGGGCCTGCCCCGCATGGAGCAGGCGGCGCCTCCCGCCGCGTCCACTTCCGGACTGCCTCGCATGGAGCACGCGGAAGCCGCCTCTGCGGGTCTCCCGGTGATGGAGTCCCCGGCCGCGGCCCCTTCGGCCCTGCCGAACATGGAGCCGCTCCTCCCCGGCGTGTCCGTAGGGGTGGCGCGCTCCGAGGCCATCAAGGCGCCCCCGTCCAAGGCCCAGGTCACGTCCGCCTCGGGCGTCACGGAAGTGCGCGCCCGCCCAGCCTCCCTGTGGCGGCGGCTGCTCTCCTTCACCATCGACACGGCGGCCATCGCCGGCGTGGCGGCGCTCTACCT
The DNA here is from genome assembly GCF_032612255.1 of Myxococcus sp. MxC21-1. NCBI lineage: Bacteria > Pseudomonadati > Myxococcota > Myxococcia > Myxococcales > Myxococcaceae > Myxococcus > Myxococcus sp. MxC21-1. The sequence goes on along the minus strand of NZ_CP123278.1, from coordinate 1,349,840 downwards.
CACCCTGGCCTCGTCTGTGACGGGGCTGAAGACGCCGGAAGCGGGGCTGACGGGGCTGGATGCCTTCGTGGCCTGGCTGCGCGCCTTCCACACCATCCTCCTACCCGGGTTTTTCCTCGTTCTGGTGCTCGCGCTCGTATACTGCGCGGTGGCGGCCTTCCTCTGGAATGGCCGGACGCTCGGGCGGCTGCTCCTGGGGCTTCGGCTGGTGGACACACATGGGATTGCCCCGGCACCGGGTCGAGCCATCGTGCGCGCCCTGCTTTCCGGCGTGTCCTTCGTCTTCTTCCTTGGTGGCTTCTGGATGGCGCTTTTCGACCGGCGCGGGCAGACGCTTCATGACAAGCTGACGTCCACCTTCGTCGTTCAACCGAGCTGAACCACCGGCTCATTGTGCCTTGCGGCCGCGGCCGTAAGATGCCGCGTCCTACATGCCCGCCCGTCTCGCCCAGCTCCTCGTCTCACGCATGCTTCTCACGCAGGAGAGGGCGGGGGAGGTGCTGCGTCAGCACCAGACCCTGGGCGGGCAGGTGGACTCCGTGCTGTTGGAGCAGGGCATCGCCAGCGAGGCGGACGTGCTCGCGATGCTCGGAGAGGTCTCCGGCTTCATGCCGGTGAACCTGATGGACTTCGAGCCCAATCCCGAAGTCGCCTCCTTCATCCCGCCCAAAATCGCCGAGCGACTGTGCGTCGTCCCCCTGTCCCTGGACGGAAACACGCTGCACGTCGCCAGCGGCTACCCGGTGCCCAAGAAGGAGCTCGACGAGGTCGGCTTCCTCCTGGGCAAGCCGCTCGAGCTCTGGGTGGCCACCGAGGTGCGCGTCCGCGAGTGGGTCTCCACCATCTACCGCCAGCCCCTGGCCCTGCGCTTCGCGAAGCTCGCGGCGGCGTTGGATCCGGAAGCCCAGGCGGCCCCGCCGCCACCGCCGCCCGCCGCGGCCATGGAAGAGGAGTCGCTCACCACGGACATGGTGGAGCGGTTGGCTCGCTCCGTCGCGCAAGAGCCCCTCGCCGTGGAGACCAGCGCCGCGCCCCAGGCCGCGACCCCTCGTCCCGAGGCCCCCGCGAGCCCCCAGCGGCCGCCCCCGCCTCCGCCGGAAGCCCTCACGCCGGGCCCCGAGCCCCTTCCGCCGCCAGGGCCTCCCGCCTTCGTCCGGGCACCGCTGCGACTGAACATGCCGCAGGCCGAAGCGCCCGCGCGTCCGGCGCAGCGTCCCAACCCGCAGGCCGCGCAGATTCCGGTGCTGCCCTTCACGCCAGCCCCGGGCACGGCGCCGTCCAGCGCGAATCCCCCCACGCCGGCGAGCCCCCTGCGGCGACGCTCCCTCCCAGCGCCCCCGCGACGACGCCCGCCCCCAAGCCGGCGGCTCCCTCCACCCCTCCGGCCCCGACGGGAGCACGCGCACCGGCGCAGTCCGGCACGGCAGCCCCTGCTTCGGGACAGCCCCCGGTGTGGACTCCGGCCCAGGCCGGCGCCAGCGGCACGCCGCAGGTGTGGCCCCCGCGCCCGCACAACCGGCCGCGCCGCCCACGCTCCATTTCGCCACGCCGGTGGCGCCGCCGCCGAAGCCCGCGGCGGCTCCGCGCAGCGAGCCCGCGTTCCTCGTCTTCCCCAACCCCGGCGCCGCGCAGAACACGCCGCAGCCCCGCCCCAAGCCCGCCGCGCTGGAGAGCCGTCCCTCTGCCCCGCCCGCGAGCCAGGACGTGCCGGACTGGACGCTGGCCCAGGCGCGCGCTGCACTGAAGGAAGCCACCAAGGACCGCGACCGCCTCATCGACGTCGCGCTGCGCTTCGGCCGCAGGACCTTCGACTACGTCGCCTCCTTCGCCGTGCTGCGGGGCGGCGCCACGGGCCTGGAGGCTCGCGGCGAGGGCATGGCGGGAGAGCAGCTCACGCAGGTGTCCATCCCGCTGGATGCCAGCAGCGTCTTCCGCACGGTGGCCGTCACCCGCGGCAGCTACGCGGGTCCGCTGCCTCCGGACGCGCTCACGCGGCACTACCTGGAGCTGTTCGGACGCCAGACGCCGCGCACCGTCTTCCTGTACCCGGTCGAGGTGAAGGGCCGGCTGGTGGCCATCCTCTACGGTGACTGTGGTCAGCGGCCCATCAGCCAGCGCCGCCTGTCCGACTACATCCTGTTCTGTCAGGACCTGCCGGCGGCCTTCCAGGAGCTCATCCTCTTCCGCAAGCAGCGCGTGTCGGAGCTGCGCGCGCCGGACGAGGTGGAGCTCACCATCGACGTGGACCTGCCCGTGGCCACCGCGCCCGCGCCGGCCCCCGCGGTGGTCGCCGGCCTGGGCTGGAGCCCCTTCTTCGGCCGTGGCGCCACCGGCAACATGGGCCGCGCCGCCGCGCTGCCGCCGCGCGCGCAGTCACAAGAGGAGCGCCCGCCGCCGGACTTCGCGCCGCTGCTGCGCCGCCTCACCGGTCCGGACGCCGCGCAGCGCGCCAACGCCATGGCGGAGCTGGCGCGCTCGCCCGAGGCCAGCGCCCGGGTGCTTGCCCAGCACTTCCCCGGCCCCACGGCCTGGAGCCGGCTGCCCGTGGTGGAGCTGCCCGAGGCGGACGAGCTGGGGCCCATCCCCGGCGCGCTGTCCCGGCTGGGCCGCCCCGCCGCGCAGGCCGTGTCGCCGCTGCTGGACTCCCAGGACGCGGACACGCGCTACTTCGCGCTGCTCACCGCCGGCAACCTCCCCTACGTGGAGCTGGTGGACGGCGTGCTGCGAGGTCTGTTCGACCTGGAGCCGGACATCTCCAGCGCCGCGCGCGTGGCCGCCGCCGCGCTCAAGCAGCTGCCCCGGCTGGACGCCGCCCTGCGCGACCTGCGCCACGAGCTGAGCAGCCGCGACCCGCTGCGCCGCTCGCTGGCCGCGCGCGCCCTGGGCACGCTGCATGACCGCGACGCGATTGAGGGCCTCATCCGCCTCACGGGCGGCGACGACGAGATGTGCGCCCAGGCCGCGGCGGAGGCGCTGCGGGAAGTGACGCGCGCCACGCTGGGATTGGACCCGCGTCAGTGGTCGGCGTGGTGGGCGGAGAATCGCAGCCGCCGCCGCGCGGACTGGCTCGTCTCCGCGCTGCGCCACCGCGAGTTGGACGTGAGGCTGGCGGCCATCGAGGAGCTGAGCCGCGCGCTGCACGACACGCTGGGCTACTACGCGGATGCCCCCGAAGCCGAGCGTGAGCAGGCGGTGCGCCGCTGGGAGGCCGCGGCGGTGGAGCCGGCCAACGCGCGCCGGCTGGGCATGCTCTAGTCCCCTGCACCGGAGCGCCCCATGACGGGTGGGATGTGGATCAGCCTCCTGGCCTGCGCGGGCCAGCTCGCCTTGGCGGGCCGGCCCTGGTGCGCGTGGGCAAGAGTCCGTTGGCGCTGCCGCTGTCGCTGCTGTCCATCGCCCTGTCGACGTGGAACTTCTCCGGCTTCGCGCTGGTGCGCGCGGACGAGGACGGCTGGCGGCTGGTGGGCTTCACCGCGGGCCTGATGACGGTGCCGTGCGCGCTGCACTTCATCCTGTCCTTCGTGGGACGGCGACGAAGCCTCGCCTGGGCCATGTACGGCGCCTATGTCCTCTTCGGCGTGTTGGCGCTCGCCATGCTGGTGGCGTTGGGCGCGCCCATGCTGGAGGCGCACCTGCTCACGCTGCGCTTCGGGCTGCTGGTCTCCGCGCTGGCCATTCCCATCCTCGGTGGAGGCTTCGCGCTCCTGGGCTTGCACGTGCTGCGCTCGCGACACCCGGACGAGCGCGCCCGCGCGGGCCTGGTGCTGTGGGGGCTCACGCTGGTGGTGGCCCTGCTGATGACGGAGCTGGCGGCGGAGCTGGGCCTGGAGGTGGTGCGGCTCGGCCACGTGGGCACGCTCCTGGGCTTGCCGGTGATGGCCACCGCGGCGCTGCGCTTCGGCCTCTTCGGAGACGACCCGGGTGCGCCCCGGCTCGCGCTGCACGCGGCGGGCATCGCGGGGCTGGGGGTGCTGGCCTATCTCGCCGTGGTGCGGCTCTTCGTCGCGCAGGCGGGCACGCTCATCATCTGCACCACGGCGGTGACGTTCGCCCTGGTGGCGGCGACCCGCCGGGGCGTCACCGCCTACGTCAGCCGGAGCGAGCGACTGGAGCGGCTGGCCACGCTGGGCCGCTTCTCCGCGCAGATGGCGCACGACCTCAAGAACCCCATCGCCGCGATGAAGGGCGCCGCGCAGTACCTCAAGGAGGAGCACGCGCGCGGGCGTCCATGGGACGGACACGGCGAGTTCCTGGACCTGCTGCTGGAGCAGGTGGAGCGCCTGGACCGGGTGGTGGACACGTATCAGCGGCTGGCGCGCGTGGAGCCCCTGCCCAAGCCGGTGGACCTGCGCCGGCTGGTGGAGGGCGTGCTGTCGCTCCAGGCCTTCGCCAGCCCGGGAAAGGTCGTCATCATCCGGGAGCTGGCCGCTGGCCTGCCCCCTGCGCGGGAGACCTGGACCTGCTGGCCAACGCCCTGGAGAACCTGGTGCGCAACGCCTGCGAGGCGATGCCCGGAGGTGGCACCCTCACCGTGCGCGCGCTGCGTGACGGTGCCGACGTGGCCCTGGAGGTGGAGGACACCGGCGAGGGCATGGACGCTCGAACGCGCGAGCGTGCCTTCGACGACTTCTTCACCACCAAGGCCTCGGGCAGCGGCCTGGGGCTGGCCTTCGTCCGGCGCGTGGTGGAAGCGCACGGTGGCGAGGTGCTCCTGACAAGCCGGGAGGGGCGCGGTACGGTGGTCCGGATGCGGCTGCCCGTCACGGACGCGAGCCTGGGCGGCGCAGGCGTGGGAGAAGCCGCTTGAACGAATCATTGAGAGGCACGGTGCTGCTGGTCGACGACGACCCCGCCGTGGCCAAGGTGCTGGGCGCCCTGCTGACGCAGGCGGGCCTGACGACGCATGCGGCGCGCGACGGGCAGGAAGCCCTGGCGCTGCTGGCGAGCAAGCCGGTGGACGTGGTGGTGAGCGACGTGCGCATGCCGGGCATGGATGGCCTGCAGGTGCTCGCGGAGGTGTCGCGCGGCTGGCCGGACGTACCCGTCATCCTCCTCACCGCGCACGGCACGGTGCCGCTGGCGGTGGAGGCGATGAAGGCGGGCGCCGCGGACTTCGTGCTCAAGCCCTTCGACCGGGAGGAGATTCTCTTCACCGTCCGCAAGGCGCTGCTGCGCGCGCAGGGCGAGGAGGCGCGCCAGCAGGTGCGGCCCACGGGAGGCTTCATCGGCCGGAGCCGGGCCATGGCGGACGTGCAGGCCGTGCTGGCGAAGGCGGCGGCCGGTACAGCCACGGTGCTGCTGCGCGGCGAGTCCGGCACGGGCAAGGAGCTGGCGGCCAAGGCCGTTCACGACGCCAGTCCCCGGCGGGATGGCCCCTTCGTGAAGCTGCACTGCGCGGCGCTGCCGGACACCCTGCTGGAGAGCGAGCTGTTCGGCTACGAGAAGGGCGCCTTCACGGGCGCCGCCACGCGCAAGCCCGGGCGCGTGGAGCTGGCCCATGGCGGCACGCTGTTCCTCGACGAGGTGGGCGACATCTCCCCCGCTGTCCAGGTGAAGCTGCTGCGAGTCATCCAGGAGCGCGAGCTGGAGCGGCTGGGCGGCACGCAGACGGTGAAGGTGGACGTCCGCTTCGTGGCGGCCACACATCAGCCCTTGGAAGAGCGCGTGAAGGAAGGCCGCTTCCGCGAGGACCTCTTCTACCGCCTCAACGTGGTGCCCGTGTGGATACCGGCCCTGCGCGAACGCCCGGACGACATCGAGCCGTTGGCCCTGCACTTCCTGGAGGTCCACGCGAAGACCAACGGGCGCCCCCCCTTCACCCTCATGCCCGACGGGCTCGCGGCGCTGCGGGCTCAGCCGTGGCCCGGCAACGTACGGCAGCTCCAGAACTTCCTGGAGCGGTTGGTGGTGCTCTCCGACACGCAGGTGATTGGCGGGCGGGAAGTCCTTCAAGAGCTGGCGCGCCAGCCAGGCACTGCCCCGCCCCCTTTGCCGCGACACCTTCCGTCAGCGGCCTGGAAACGCCAACGGTGCCTGTCACGGACTCCGCCCGAACCCTGGAGTCCCAGCGCAAGGAGATGGAGCGCCAGGCGATGGTGGATGCGCTCAAGCGCGCGGGCGACAACCGAACGCTGGCGGCGCGGCTGCTCGGTATCAGCCGGCGCACGCTCTACAACAAGCTGGAGGAGTACGGGCTGCTGTAGTCAGCCCTCAGTCACGCTCGGTCGCGAGCGCATCCAGCTCCTCATGGAAGGCCTGGATGAGCGCATGCGGGTCGGTCACCCGGCCCGCGTCCGCCGCCACGCCCACCGTCACCTGCCCCGCGTAGCTGAAGAGGCTCACGCCCAGCCCCAGATGGCCCGTCTGGGGAACCCAGAACGTCAGGCCCTCCAGCCGGCTGCCCGCCAGGGACACCGCCGCGCGCGGGCCGGGCACGTTGGTGGCAATCAACGATGCCTTGGAGCCGAAGGTATCCACCACCCACCGCTCCAGCGCCGCTGGCGTGTACCCCAGCAACTCCAGCGCGCCGAAGGTCAGCACCGCCTCCGGCGAGCGCTTCAGCCGCTCCATCCGCCGCACCAGCTCCTGCAACCGGCGCTGAGGCGTGCCCAGTTGCACGGGCAGCCGAAGGAAGACGACGCCGAAGTGGTTGCCCAGTTCACGAGGCACGGGCACGTCGAGAGGCCGCAGATTCACCGGCACCAGCGCGTGCAGGTCCTCGGGTGGCTCCCCCAGCGACTCCAGGTAGCGCCGCAGCGCGCCCGCCACCGCCGCCAGCAGCACGTCATTCACCGTGCCGCCCAGCGCGCGGCCCACGGCCTTCACTCGCTCCAGCGGCACCGGGTCCGACCAGGCGGCGCGCTTCTGCGTCCCCAGCGGCCCCCGCAGTGACGTGCGCGGATCCGACGGAATCACCAACAACTTGCCCATGGCCGCGGCGCCCCGAGCGCCCTGCACCAGCAGGTCGCCCACGAGAATCGGCTCCGCGGCCAGCTCCGCGCCCTTGCGCCACACCGCGCGCGCGGTCCCCGCCACCGCCCGAGCCCCGCGCACCCAGCTCGCGAGCCCACCGGTTGAAGGCCTCGACGCGGGCTCGGGCGCCTCGGCGGCCATCTCCGCCTCCGGCCCATCCGTGAGCGTCAGCAGCACCCGCGCCAGGGCCATGCCGTCCGCGAGACAGTGATGCAGCCGCGCCAGCAGCACATCGCGCCCGTCCGCGGCCGACATGACATGGAACTGCCACAACGGCCGGGAGCGCTCCAGGGTGTGCTCATCCACTCCCCCACCAGCGACTCCAGCGCGGCGCGGTCCCCGGCGGGGGCACGTCGAGCCGCGACAGGTGCCAGTCCAGGTCGAGCTCGGAGACCTCCTCCCACTGCGGCAGGCCCACGAGTCCCGCCACCGCGCGCTGGCGAAAGCGGGGGTAGCGCTCCACCAGCCGCTCCCGCACCACCGTCTGCAGCCGCTCGAAGTCCAGCCGGCCCTCGAACCAGAGCACGGCGGTAATCATCATCAGGTTGGCGGGTTCCTCCATGTGGAACCACAGCGCGTCCACACTCGACATCCGCTCCTGCGCCGCCATGTCTCACGACCTCCCGGTGAAGGCCGTTCTACTTCTTTCCGCTCTCCGGGGTCGCACGTTCGAACTGGAAGGTCTGCTTCGTCTCGTCGTCCACCATCAACGTGAGGACGCCTTCCTCCAGGTCCCAGACATAGGCGTTCCCCCGAAACTTGAGCTTCGGTCCCGTCAGGGGAATCACCCGCTTGTCGCCACACACCGGGCCCACCGCCTGGCCGTCCCGCGGGCGCAGCCGCACCCGGTCCTTGCCCGACACGTCCAGCGTGCCCCAGGCGCGCACCACCAGCGAGTTGCCCAGTCCCAGCGTCGCGGCCTCCAGCGAGGTGCGCAGCACGAAGCAGCCCGACGGCGTCACCTGCAACGAGCGCGCGTAGTCCGAACGAGGCTTGGCCTCGATGCGCTCCTCCCGCACGGTTTCGTCTTCCGGCAGGCTGGCGGCCACCAGCGTCCAGGTCCCCACCAACGCCTTGGGAGGCGCCGCCCCTGGTGCCGTCACGCCCTCGCACGGCGCCGGGACTTCCTTCTCGGGGCTGGGTGGGGCGGGCTCGAAGGAGCGCTGGCAGATGGGCAGGCAGGCCTTCGGCCCACATTCGGTATCGTTCGGCGCGCAGCCCGCCTTCTGGGTACACGACTTGAGCCGCTCCAGCGCCTGCTCACAGTCCTGACGCATGCAGGTGTCGACACACTCGGCGTCGATGCACTCGGCCACGCAGGCCCAGTTGGTGGCGCCGCACACGCCGGCCACCGTGCGCGGACGCTGCGGCGAGGACGGCTGGGCCGCGGCTGGAAGCGCGGCGCCCAGCGCCAGGAACAGGACAGAGAGGAGTCGAGAAGAGGACATGCCTCGACGCAAGCTAGCCACGCCCTCCGCTCGCGCGGACCCTCCCCACCGCGGGAGCTGTCCACCCGCCAGCACTGCGGGTGGCGACTCTGCTCTCAGGTGAACTGCCAGCGCCAGGTGCGCACGTCGGCGTGCTCCACCATGTCCAGCTCGAAGGACAGCGTTTCGAAGCGCTCGAACTCCCGCGAGTCCACGCGCAAGAGCATCATCCCCGCGTAGTTCTGCCCTCGCAGCGGCGACACGTTGAAGGACAGCTCCGCGTCGAAGGCCACCTTGTAGAAGAGGCAGAAGCCGTCCACGCGCCCCTCGTCCACCACGGGCCGCGAGAAGCGCACGCGGTGCGGCAGGCCGTCGGCCACCATCGTCTCCAGGTCGAAGGCGAAGGCGGGCTCCGGGTCGCACAACAGATGGTCCACCTCGTAGGAGCGGATGACGCGCGTGAAGTAGGACGGGTTCATCGCCTCGCGCAGCGTCTGCAGGCAGCTGTAGTCCACGCTGGGGAAGCGCTGGCTCCAGATGAAGGGGATGCACGCCTCGTCCCGCAGCTGCACCGGCTCCACGAAGACCTCGAAGCGGTTGGGCAGGATGCGGCCTCCGGGCTTCAGTACCCGGTTGCGCAGGTCCAGGATGCGAGGGACCAGCCCCGCGTCGAAGAGGGCGTCGCCCAGCAACTCATGCAGCAGGACGTCCACCTTCTCCGGCATCTGGTACTGCCAGGGCTGCGCGCGCACGAAGTCGATGCGCTCCAGCCCGTTGCGGCGCGCCACCCACTGCGCCGTGTCCAGCAGCCGCGAGCCATCCACCGCGTACAGCTTCTTCGGCTGACGGCTGGCCGCCAGGAAGGTCCGCAAGCCCGTTCCGGTGCATGCATCCATGACGACCTGCCCGGGCCGCACATACCGCTCGCACGCTCTCCGCCATGCCTCCACCCGCTCCGGGTCCGCGAGCGCGAAGTCCTGAGGCGCCGGACTGGACAGGGACAGACTGTCCGGCACGACGTTGCGCGGTAGCTGGGACACGAGCGTCGAATGGCTGAGCCGTGAACGCAGGTCCATCAATGCCTGGCGAGGCATGTCGAGCAGATTGGGCATGTGGCATCCCCCCGGATGCGTGGGTCCTTCGGACGGGCCTCCCGGCGCGACCACGCACCGGGATTTCTTAACATGCTTGACTTACAGGTTCAGCGCCATCCAGCGAGGGGACGGGATGAGTGTCCCCAGGTGAACAGCCTCGCGCTCAATGCAGCGGCGGTGACGTGTGGCCGGAAGCGCGCGCACGGCGCGACAGCCAGTCATGGAGGAAGGCCTGGACGGCCGGGTGTTGGGACTGGCGGAAGGCCTCGGGCGGGGCGTGTTCGATGATGCGTCCTTCATGGAGCAGCGCCAGGCTGTCACCCACCTGGAAGGCGGTGGCCACGTCCGGGGTGATGACGAGCGCCGAGGCATGGAGCCGGTGCTTGCCGGTGAGGATGACGTCCACCACGGACTGGGTCCTCAGCGGGTCCAACCCCGCGGTGGGGTCGTCATAGAGAAGGATTTTCGGCTCCAGCACCACGGCGCGAGCAAAGGCGGCGCGCTTGAGCATGCCGCCGGAGAGCTCGCCCGGGCGCTGCTTCGCCGCGTCCTCCAGGCCCACCAACGCCAGCACGCGCTGCACGCGCTCACGCACCTCGCTCTCCACCAGATGGAGCCGCTCGCGCAGCGGGAAGGCGACGTTGTCCTCGACGGTGAGCGAGTCGAAGAGCGCGCCGCCCTGAAAGAGGATGCCCATCTTGCGGCGCACGCGCTCGAGCCCCGCGGCATCCAACCAGGCCAGCTCCTCGCCGTCCACGCGCACCGTGCCGCGGTCCGGGCGCAGCAGGCCGTCCAGGTGCTTCATCAGCACCGTCTTCCCGGAGCCCGACACGCCCAGCAGCACGCACGTGGTGCCCGTGGGCACCACCAGGTCCACGCCCCGCAGCACGTGCTGGGCGCCGAAGGACTTGTGGACGTTCATCATCTCGATGGCATTGCGCTGCGCCGGCTCGGCCATCCCACGCCCCCAGGTCCCGGCGCCGCTGCCAGGAGGCGGAATTGTGACGGCCGCCCCCATCTGCTCGCGACCCGCCTTTCAGTCGGAGGCAAGCGATGGGCCCCGGACAGTGTCCGTGCGGGGCCCGCGCCTCAGGACTCGGACGGCCCGCCGCGCAGCTTCGCGCCGAAGCGCAAGAGCTGCTCACGCGCCCGGAGCAGCGCGTCCCGTGGAATCGAAAACACGGCCCGCGCCCGCTCCGGATCCCCACACCACGGGCCGCCATTCAGGACGACGTGCGTGTGCTCGTACACCACGCGAGGAAGGTTCTCCGGCGTCAGCCGCACCCCGTCAACCTCCTGCCCCAGCCATGCCGTCATCCGAGGCGACAAGAAGAGTCCGCCCGCGTCCCCCGCGTCCGAGCGCCCATCCCCTGGCAGCGCTCCGGCCAGCAGCTCACGCTTCTCCGCCAGCTCCCGCCGCATCTTCACCAGGAAGGACCGCAGGGTGCGGTGCCGTGCGGGGTACAGCAGCTGGCCATCCGGACTGCGGGCATATGCCGCATACAGGTACGCCGCAGCGCGCGCCGTCATCAGGTGGAGCACCCCAGGGCCGCTGTCACGTACCGCCGCGGCCAGCGCCCGGTCCTTCGTCGCGAGCCACCCCACGCGGAGCCCACCGGCCGCGAACTCCTTGGACAGCCCTCCCAGCAGCACCGTGCGGGCGCCGATGCCGGGCACCGCGCCTTCCAGCGTCACGGGGCTGGGAACCGTCTCCGCAGTGGGGCTGGTGAGGTTCACCAGTCCGAAGATTTCGTCCGAAATCAGCAGACAGCGCTGCTCCACCACATAGGTGGCCAGGGCCACCAGCTCCTCGCGGGCCAGGTAGACACCGGAGGGGTTCGACGGCTGCGACACGACGATGGCATCCGGCACGCCGCCACCGCCCTGCCCTCGCCGCGCCAACAGCCCCGACAGTGGCCCCTGCTCCACGTCACACCCCGCGGAGACGAAGGTGGGCGGCAACACGCCGTAGCACGGCGTCGACACATAGACGCGCGGCGTGCGTCCCAGCCGCTGGCGCAGCGCCACGCCCAGGTGGTGGATGAGCGGCCACACGCCCGGCGCCACCGCCAGCTCGTCCGGCGCGTAGCGCACCGCGCGCGACTCCAGCAGGAAGGCCGACACCGCCTCTGCCAGTCCTGTCTGCGGTGCGGGCTCGCGCGGCGCGACACCGGCGGCGATGAGGCCCTCCACCAAGGGAGGCGGCAGCGGCCCTTCGTTCTCTCCGTAATCCAGACGCACCAGCTCCGCGTCGTCCTCGCGGAACACCTTGGGCGCGAATGCGGGGAAGGTCATCAACCGCGCCATCCGTCGCGAGCGGGGCAGCGTCACCACCGGAGGCCTGCGCGGCGCGGGCGCTTCCGGCTCCGCGAAGGAGATGCGGAACGACAGCAAGTCAGCGAAGGTGCGCTCGTAGAACGCTTGCGCCAGGGTGCTGATGCGCGAGTACGTGACCTCCGCCGCGGCTTCCAAGTCTCCCCGCAGTGGCTGCGGCACCGGCATGAGCAGCGTCAGCTCCAGGTCCGGCCACACCGCGTTCTTGATGAGCCCATAGAGCACCACCAGGTTGGGGGCGTGGGCCTCACGGGCCAGGAACTCGAAGAGCGTGTGCGGCTCCACGCCGCCGGTGATGTTGAAGAAGGCGCTTTCGTCCAACACCACCCAGATGCCCCGGCGCGCCGCCTCCGCGACGATGTCGCGCAGCACGGACAGGTTGGTGCGCTCCCCCTTCTCCACCGTGAGCAGCACCATCTTCACGTCGAACGCGGACAACAGCCGGCGAATCTCCGCCAGCGACGTGTGTGTCACCGTGGCGCGCACCCCCGCCTTCTCCAGCGCACGGGCGTAGAGCGGATGGAGGTTGCGCGACACCAGCACCTCGTCCCCCGCGTCGCAGGTGGCCATCAGCAGCGAGTACACCGCCTGCTCGCGCTCGGGCGCGACGAAGACCTCCTCTTCCGCCAGCCGCAGCCCGAAATACCGGTCCAGATAGCGCACCACCTGCCGGCGGAAGGACGCGTCGCCCGCCTCGTGCGCGTAGGGCATCAGCGGGCCCCGCGCCAGCCGCGCCGCCAGGTCGGCGACGAAGCCCAACTGCTCCGCCGACGCGGCGCCCAGGTCCAGCTCCTCCTGCAACGCAGAAGCACCCAGCGCGCGCAGCGCGGCCCGCAGCGCCAGCGTCTCGCGAGGCAGCGCCAGCCGCGCCTCCCACACCGCCACCTCGTGCCACACCGGATTCCCAGCCTGGAGCCAGCCCAGCGCGGTGGCCGCCCGCAGCGGCTCCGGGCTGCGCGCTTCCATGAAGAACTCGAACTCGCGGCCGGTTCGCTGCTCCAGCGCCACCAAAGGACGGATGTCCGTGTCCGCCGCCTGCATCACCCGGCGGGCCACCCGCACGTGCGTGTCGAAGCCGCGGCGGGTGAACATCCGCTCGATGATGACGCGCCCTGGCCTGCCCGCGAGGTTGAGCAGCAGCCGTCCGGTGGGCGACAGTCGCTCCGGCGCTTCGTCCAGCAATCGCGCGATGAGTCCGAGCCCGAAGTGGTCCTCGTAGACGTTCTGCAGCGTGCAGTAGTTGGACAAATCGTAGAGCGCCTGCTCGTCGGCCTGGGACAGTTCGGAGGGCAAATCCTCCTCGCCCCGGAGGACCTGCGGAATGCAGCCCACCACGAAGTCCCATGGGGCATCCGAAGGTATCCCGCGCAACAGGTCGCTCTCCCCGAAGGACAGGCGCGACGCCAACGACTCGTCTCCGTTGAGCCACGCGTTGCAGCGCGCCACCACGGGCGAATGCGGATTGAGGTCCGCGCCATGCACGTGCGCCAGCCGGGTGAACTTCGCCAGCGCGATGCAAATCCATCCCGAGCCCGCGCCGACCTCCACCAGCCGCTTTCCCGCATACTCATCCAGCGGGACGCTCAGCAGGCCCTCCAGGAAGGTGTAGGCCCACGCCTCCGGAGCGAAGATGGACGGAAGCAGGAACAACTCCAACCGCTCCTGCGAAGCGCCCACCGTCACCGTCACCGTCACCAGCCGCAGTGGCGCCGATTCGGGTTGGTGGCGAGACAGCTCCGCCAGCTCGCGGAGCTCGGCCAGCGCGCGCGGGCGCCTGTCCGCATGGGACAGGTCCTCGGACAGTGCGCGCAGCAGGTGAAACGCCTCACGGGGTGTGGAGGGGTAGGTCGGCATGGCGCGAGGACTGTTTCGAGCCCCCCGCCCCCTGTCAACGCTGCGATGGCGCCCGGATGAAACCCTTTGGCGCCCTGGGGTGAGTCAAGGAAATGCCGACTCGCCGTAATAAAGGGCAGCAGCAACGAGGCCCGCCGCCGCCGCGCCGGGCGGGCTCGGAAGCAGCACGCGCGGTACCGACGGAGCAGCATCCATGTCGCTCATGCCTGTGGATGGACCCCGTAGTGGAGAGGGGGCAGTGATGGAGATGAACGTCTCGAGGCCGGTGCTTGCTGGGGGATTCTGGAAGAAGCGCACGCAGCCGGTGAAGCGCGCCAAGGACGCGTCGCTGGTGCGTTGGGAGTCGCAACCGTGGCGCCGTCAGTTGCGCGACCCGGCGGAGTACGAGCACCCGGTGGCGCGTGCCGCGCTGGTGCAGGCGCTGCTGGCGGAAGGTCTGACGATGGACGCGGACGCGGCGCGCTTCGCGGGAACCAGCGAGGACCGCGACTGCATCAGCATCGCGCAGGTGCTGCGCTTCGCCGACTCGCTCGTGCTGCGCATGGCGCTGGCGTGCACGGATGACCACGTGCTCCAACTGGTGCATCTGCGCCGCGACGCCGAGGACCTGGCGGAGCGGATGATTGAGTGGGCCAACGCCGGCCGTCTGTAGGCCGGATGCGGCACAGCAGGCAGGGACATCGGCCCGGTGTCGTGGCGTGACTCGCCGGAGGTCGCACGCTGGGGCGGCGTGCGGCGCGGCGCCTGGGCCACGGTGAGGGCCAGAGCCCCTGCGAGTCCCTCCTTGACAGCCTGGGAGCCCGGCTGTTCTCACGGAGACATGCTCTCCTCGCTCGTCCTGGCCGCCACCCTGGCAACGGCCCCCGCTCCCCGTGCCGCCGCTTCGGCGAAGACGCTCGTCCATGTGCCGAAGGTGGATGCGCTGACGGGCCTGGCCGCGTTCCTGGAGCGTGCGGGTCAACACGCCGCGCTGCTGCGTCCTCGGCGTGGCGGACGGAGCTGCATCCCTTCCTCGCGGTCGACCCCACGCGGCCCCAGTCCCTGTCCGAGCTGGGCCTGGATCCAACCGGTCCGGCCACCGTGTCCATGCGCAACGATGGCCGCGTGTCCTGCATGCGGGTGGCCGACGCCAAGGTGTTCCAGGCGAAGGCCGCCGAAGCCATCACCGCCGCGGGCGGCGCCGAAGCGAAGCCCACCACGCGTGGAGGGGTGACGACGGTGCATGCCGACCGCGACATGGGCGGCAGCATGGGCTACGCGATGAAGGGCAAGGAGGTCTGCGCCTTCGGCGCCATCGAGCGCGGCGGCGCGGACCTGCTCAAGGAGTCCGTCCGGCTGGTGGGCAAGGCGCCCGCGCGAGATGCCCGGCTGGGCAAGGTGCCGGGCGTGGCATTCGTCGTGTCGGGCAACACGGTGGTGGGCCTGGACGGAACGGCCAACGCGCTGCAGGTGGAAGGCGTGACGACGAAGTTGCAGCTGCCGGTCTTCCAGGCGCGAGGCACCAGCCCCTACGCGGCGATGAATTCGGAAGGCCTGCTCTCCTCGCGGGCGTCCATCTCTCCCATGGGGGTGTTCCAGACGGTGGACACGATGCGCTCCACGCTCCAGGTCCTGTGCCCCACGTGTCCGAAGGAGCAGATGGTGTCCATGGCGAAGGCCGTGACGAAGCAGCTCACGGGCCACATGTTGGTGAACATGGACCACGTCCAGGTGCGCGGCTCCCTGCGAGCGATGTCGACGCGCTTCTTCGCGGTGCGCCAGGCCGTGGCCGCCGAGGTGAAGGACGTGGCGGCGGTGAAGGCCGCGCTGGCCCCGCTGGGCAAGCTCCCGGACGTGCTGGTGCTGGAGGACGGCTGGAAGCTCCCGCTCAAGGGCGGCAACGTGTTCGTGCGCATCAAGGGCAAGCAGCTCGTCCTGGGCAACGAAGAGTCGGTGACCCAGGCCACGCTGGCGGCGCTGACGGAGACGGGCACGAAGACGGAGCACCCGGTGGACTTCGCCGTTGACCCCAAGCGGGTGGCGCGAGGCCTGGCGCAGATCTCCCTGACGGACATCCTGGCGGATGAACTGCTCGCGGCCCTCTTCGCGGCCAGCTCCGAACTGGGGCCGCTGCTGGCGCGCAGCGAGCGCATCACCGGGTGGATGGACGCCGCCCCCGGTGGCGCCCACCGCGTGTCCCTGACCTGGCCGCTGCCTCCGCAGTAGACGCTCGAATCTGAAGCGGCGGGACGGAGTGACGCGCCGTTGCGAGCCTCCGTCGTGATATGTCAGTCCCTCAAAGCACGAGGGGGAAACCACGCCATGATGCTGTTCCTGCCCCTGGGGGTGGACAACACCGAGCTGGAGCGTCTGCCTCGGGTATCCATCACCATCGCGGCCATCTGTATCGTGGCCTTCTTCATCTCCTGGGTCGTTCCGTCCAATCCCCTGGGCGTGGGTGAAAACGAGCTGCGCTCCTTGCTGGAGCAGTCGCTCGAGCACCCGGACCTGGAGTTCCCTCCCGCGTGTGCGGAGCGGTTGCTGTCCGATTCGGGCCGGAGGCTCGTGCGCAACATGCACCAACGCGCCACGGAATCCGACGGAGCGGAGAGCGTGACGAACCGGCAGCAGGGACTGAATGAGCGCTGCGAGGAACTCATCGCCCAGCACGACTCGAGCCTGCTCTCGCGATTCTCCCTGGTGCCCGCGCGGGGACTCGCCCAGCCCGGCTGGCTCACGTACATGTTCCTCCACTTGGGGTGGATGCACCTGCTGGGGAACCTGCTGTTCTTCTACGTGACCAGCCTGCTGCTCGAGGATGCCTGGGGCCGGCCACTGTTCGCGGGTTTCTACGTCGTGGGCGGGCTGGTGGCGGGCGTGGCCCACTATGCCATCGACCCCTCATCGGAGTCGGTGATGGTGGGTGCCTCCGGCGCCGTGGCCGCGTGCATGGGCGCCTTCTGTCTGCGCTTCGCCCAGCGACGGGTCCGCATCGGCTACTTCGTCTGGCTGCTGAAAATCTTCCGCGGCACCTTCCCCGTTCCCGGTTGGGTCTGGGGCGGCCTGTGGTTCGGCAACGAGGTGCTGAACTACTACCTCCTGGGCAACAACACGGGCGTCGCGGTGATGGCCCACATCGGCGGTTTCGTCTTCGGCTTCGCGGGCGCGTCGCTGCTGCGCGTCACGCAGTTGGAAGAAAGGGTGGTGGCGCCCGCGCTCGCCGCGAAGCAGGGCGGATGGGTGGCCGACCCGCGGCTGGCGGAGGCCCAGGAGGCGCTCGACCAGGAGACCGCACGGCCGCACGCGCGGGCTTCCAGCGCTTGCTGAAGACCCAGCCGGACCACACCGACGCATTGCTGTCGCTGGGCCGCATGGACCTGGAGGACGGCAAGACGCAGGCCGGCACGGCGCGGGTGGAGCGGGCGCTCCATACGCTCGCGGGTCGCGCCTCCACGGACGCGCTGTGGTTCGCGATGGAGCCATTGGTCTCGCTGCTGCCCATCGACGCGCTGCGGCCCGCCTCCGCGTGGAAGCTGGCGCAGGCGCTGGACACGGAAGACGCGCCGCCGGCCTCGTTGGAGACGACAGAAGCCCTGTACAGCGTGGCGGGCGGGGGCGCGGGCATCATCGCGGTGCGCGCGCTCATCCGCGCCACGGAGCTGCGGATGGCGCATTACAAGGACCTCGAGCGGGCAGCAGGCTACCTCGCGCGCGCCAAGCCGCTGTTGACGGGAGAAGCTGCGTCGGCGGGTGACCGGGTCCGGGAGCTGGACGCCGAAATCACGCGGGTGCTGGAAGAGAACGCCTGGAAGAAGCGGGACGCTGCGCCAACGCCCACCGTGGACACTCCCCCCGCGCCGCCGCGCATCTTTCCCTGCCGCATCGTGAGCATGACGGACATGGCCCTCACCGTGGAGGCCGCCAATGGCCAGCGCCGGACGATGGCCATGGCGGAGGTGCTGGCGATTGCCGTGGGCATGCTGCCCGTCGCCGGACCGCCGGGGACGCCTCCGCGTCAGACGGTGCTCACCGACCTGGTGCTCTCCTGGGGGAGCGCCAACGAAGGAGCGCGCGTGCTGCGGGTGAACGTCGCGGGGCTCGCGCTGAACCACTTCTATCCAGGCGTGGCACCCCGTGAGGCCTATGCGCGATTCCTGGCGGACATGCTGGAGCGCACCAACGCCAACGCGCTTCCGGACGCCTCCTCCCTGAAGCAGGGGCAGTACCCGCGCTTCAACAGCGAGGCGGAGCTGAGCCAGCACTACTACGGCGGGAGCGCGGCAGCGGCCTGAGCGCGGCGGAGGGCCCCCGCCCACGACGCCTTGTCAACGGGCCTCGAAGCCAGGCATGGCGCCCGTGAAGAATCCGCTTCTTCAGCGCGACTGAGAGCCTGTCCGAATGTGACAGGCAACTCACTCCATGTCTTCCAGGGCCAACTCGGCCTGCTCCCGATAGAGGGGCACCTGCTCCACCGCGAGCACGTCTTCCAGCAGCGCGCGCGCGCCAGCGGCGTCGCCCGCGTCCCGAAGCCGGCGGGCCCCCGTCAGCGCGCGCATGAGACGTTGCGAGCCATCACGAATGCGGCGGCGAGTCTCGTGAAGAAGCGCTGTCGCCGTGGCAACGCCCGCGACGGCGGCCTGTGCATCCTCTTCGGGAATGCCCACCTCTCGTGCCGAACGGAGGAGCAAGGCGCGCACCTCGGCCGTCAGCGACAGCGCCTCACCGGCCTCCACGCGACGCGCCAGTTCACGCACCGGGTCCCAATCAATCGACTCGGCCATGGACTCACTCGCCTCCCTTGCGACGGCGGCACTTATCCACGGGCCATTCGTGTTGCCCTTCGCAATACCGGAAGCAGTCGTAACAAGAGCCTGACCAGCCCTGCTCCTGACACTGGGCGTAGGCGTCGATGCACACCTGCTTCCACCCGGGGATGGCTTCTTCGCTGGCCTCGGACGCGGACTCGACGGCCTTCATCGGAACCAGGTACTTGCTCGCCTCCGAGGCCGTCAGCCCGCAGCGCTCAGGCGTGGCCGGGTGCGTCTTCACGCAGCAGCTCACCGTCGAATCCATGGGGCCGCACTGCGCCTGGGCCAGGTACACGGGCTGACGGGCCGCTGTGGAATGAGCGCTCCCGCCACAGCCCAGCGCCGAGAGAACAATGCCTGCCAGCGGGCCCCACATCGCACAGCAATGCAAGGATGGCTCGTTTTCCATGAATGACAGCTTACACACGCTTCGTACATGGACAACCCTCCTTTCACGCCGCCAGCCTCCGGGCTCGCTCACGGCAATCATCCGAAGCCACAGCTATTGAGGGCACATCGCCGTGGCCCGAGCCCGTGAGGGCACCGGGCGGCGGCCTCCTCTGAAAGTGTCCTGGATGCCGTCCTGCGCGCCCCATATGCAACGCACCAGGTAGGCACCGCAAGCAGAGACTCACCGTGGCGGGTTACCGTTCCATGGCGCATCCCGAGTGTTGGGATGCCACCATGGACCTCACGCTCGCCCCCCTGCGCGCACATTCCCTCCGGGCTGCGTGCTCAAGATGAGAGCCAGACCCACTGGGGCCTCGCCGAGACGTACGCGACCTGCTGCGCTGCACCTGCCGACGATCGCGTGGCGGCCCACGCAAGAGTGGGCGTGCACACGCGCGCGGTTCAGCCAGACGTTCGATGACAGCGCCGCCGACGGCGGCATCCGCCACAGCCAGCGCATCGTCGACGAGTCGTTGCTTTCGAGCGGGAGTGACCCGCCTTCTTCTTCGGCGTCGCGGGCCTACCAGTAGCGGCGGGGAGGCGCGGCGGGCAGAGGAGGCGCGGGCAGGGGCTCAAGCATGCCGCACTTCAACAACCGCTCGACGGCGTCCTTGACCGCCTTCGCGGAGGTGGCGCAGTCCTCGAGGTTGCGTGCCGCCTCGGAGACGGTGCGCCCGCCCGCTTCGAACTCCACCAGGTAGAGCCCGTCCTCCGCGGCAAGCCCGAGCGCTGCGCCCCACTTGGCCCGAGCCGCGTCGAATTGGGCGCGGCCGCTGCCGGATCTGGCCGCCTCAATCACGGCGGAATAGGAGGCCACGGCCTCCGTGCCCTTGGCCGAGAGCCGGAACTTCTGCGCCCGCCCGTACCGAACCTTCTCGTCACTCATACCGCTCCCTCGATGGCTGGCTGTCCCATCCGCTTGAGCCAACGCACGTGGCTCTTCAACGCCGCACCGACGCTCTCGTTCGCCCGGTAGCGAATGCCGTGCCTCCGGCAGGTGTCCTCGACAATGCGCGAAAGCGCCGGGTAGTGCAGATGACACACCCGAGGGAAGAGATGGTGCTCCACCTGGAAGTTCAGCCCTCCCAGGTACCAGCTCACCAGCGAATTGCCGCGTGCGAAGTCCACTGTCGACGCGATCTGATGCGTGGCCCAGTCACGGGAGAAGGGACGGTTGGCTTCCGGCGGCAGGGAGAAGTCCGCTTCCTCCACGCAGTGCGCCAGCTGGAACACGGTGGCCAGCGTCAGCCCGAGCACGAACGAGGCGAGCGCGTAACACAGCGCGACCTGCCAGAGCGGGTGGAAGAACAACGGCAGCGCGATGGCCCAGCCAAAGAACAGCAGCTTCCCGCCCAGGGCCCCGGCCAGCTTCAGCCCGCCGGGACGCGGCATCTTCTGCCGTCCCACCCGTCCGGTGACCAGGTCCTTGAAGTCATCGACGAAGTGCCACTTCATGGGAAGCAGCGCGTAGAGCCCCCAGATATAGGCATGCTGGAAGCGATGCGCCGTGTGCAGCCGCTGGCCAGGAGCCAGCCGGCACAGCGGCTGGATGTCGATGTCCTCATCGAGCCCGACCACGTTCGTGTGGCTGTGATGGAAGATGTTGTGCTTCCAGCTCCACACATAGGACGAACCACCGATGACATCGAGCGTCCACCCGAGAATCCGGTTGATGCCCCGATGCACCGAGTAGCTTCCGTGGTTGGCGTCGTGCTGGACGCTGAACCCCACGCCCGCGATGGCCAGCCCCAGGGACACGCACCCGGCGACCGCCCCCCACGGGCCTGAGGCGCCCAAGAGGAGCCAGAGATAAGAGGCCGCGAACCAGCCCAGGATGACCACCGTCTTCGCGTACATGCGCGGGAGGTCACGAGGCGAGCGCCCGCTCGCTCCCAGATAAACCTCCACCCGCGCCCGGAGGTCCTGGAGGAAGGGCCCCGACTCGAGAAACTTCGCCTTCGTTGCTTGCGACAACGTCCACCCGCTCTCACGCCGCCAGGGTCACCGCCGGAAGAACCTGGAGTCGCGCTGGGAGGATCCCGCCGCGGCCATCGCCTGCCTGGTGCCGAAGGTCCATGTAACACATCGCCAGAGTGGACTGTTCCGGCGGTGCTGGGCCTCCTCCAGATTCAATCGCCCGCCACGGCTGAGACGCGCGCCTGGCATCGAGGTGCGCTCGCGGACACCGCCGGAGCCGCTGTCGGCCAAACGACACCGCGTACCGCGCCCCCGCGGGAGGCGTCCGACGCGCTCGCCCCGTCGGAGGAGGATGCCACCGAGCCAGCACCTCAACCTCACATGAGTCCCGTCACACCGGCCGCTCCTGCCGCCACCGCCGCTCCTGCTGACCACTGCGCTCCTCGCGCGCCTGATACAGCGCCATACCGCGCTGCACGTCGTTCACGTCGAGCGTCCCCGCCAGCGCCCCATCCGCCTCCACCACGACGAGCTGGGGCATCTCCTCCTCGGCCATGC
This sequence comes from Myxococcus sp. MxC21-1, assembly GCF_032612255.1. Lineage (NCBI taxonomy): Bacteria > Pseudomonadati > Myxococcota > Myxococcia > Myxococcales > Myxococcaceae > Myxococcus > Myxococcus sp. MxC21-1. The sequence goes on along the minus strand of NZ_CP123278.1, from coordinate 1,328,447 downwards.
GCCGCAGCGCCGTCCACCCATCCTCATCCAGCCGCACCGCCACGGCGGGCACCATCACCTCGCGCGCGGTGCGCGTCATCCGCTCCGAATCTGGCACGCCCCGCACCGTCTCCAGCGACACCTGCCCCACCGGCCTTCCGTCCTCCGTCACCGGCAGCAGCAACAGTCGATCACGCCGCAAGTCCCACAGCGCCTGCTCCAGCGACGCCCCCGCGTCCACGCCCACCCGGCGCGGCGTCATCAAGTCGGCCACCGGCACACGCTCCAGCGTCGTCTTCATCCGCACCTGCTGCGCCTCCCCCTGCGCGCCCATGAAGATGAAGAACGCGATGACGGCCAGGAACGGGTTGAACGACAGCACCGCCCACACACCGAACAACACCGCGAACCCACGTCCCAGCCAGGACGCCACCTGCGTCGCGCGCACCATCCCCAGCCGTCCCGCCAGCGACGCGCGGACGATGCGCCCCCCATCCATGGGGAACGCGGGCAGCAGGTTGAACACCCCCAGGAACAGGTTCAGGCTGGCCATGTAGAAGAACGCGAACTGGAGGTTGAACGAGCGCACCTCCTGAAGCAGCCACGTCGCGCCGCCGAGCAGCACCGCCAGCAGGATGCTCGTCAGCGGCCCCACCGCGGCCATCAGCGCTTCATCCCGGGGACGCGGCGGCGCCTCCGTCAACTCCGACACACCACCCACCATCATCAACGTAATCGAGCGCACCGTCCCGCCACGGCGCAGCGCGTACACGGTGTGCGCCAGTTCGTGAATGAACACGGACGCGAACAAGCCCACCGCCACCACCAGCCCCCACAGCACGGGCGAGCCGCCGAGTCGCTCTGGGGGGACTTCCGCCACCTCCGCCGCACGCCGGAAGGCGCCGCCGAATAGGAACGCAAACAGCGGAAGGACCAGCAACAGCGAGAAGTGGACGCGGACGGGAATGCCGCGGAACGAGCCGATTTGAAAGGAACCTCGCGCGGCGCGCATGGCGGCCCTCCTATGGCTTCAACCTCCGTCCCCTCCGCGCGGCGCGCACGGACCTGGGGGCGGCCCGGCCGGCTGCCCGCCCCCTGAGTGTCCGCTCCTCGGCCTTCGAGATGTCCGCCCGCGAGCACGGCCGCGGCCACCCCGCCCCGCCCTTGCGCCTCCCACATACGCTGGACGGGGCGGCCCCAGCGTCCCCCCACCTTGGAGGCACCATGTGGAATCCTGTCGCGTATGCGTGGACGGCATGGCGGATGGCACGGGCCCTCCGCGACCCGGAGAAACTCCAGGACGTCCTGGGTCTGGCCCCCGTGCTCGCGCCCCCGTGGCGATGCGGCGGCTGGTGGAGCGCCTGATGAGCCACGCCTCTGCGGCCCAGGCCTTCATCGAGCGCCCGCGCGTGGGCCTGCTCCACCTGGCCGCGCTGCGCGCCCTGCCCGAACACACCCTGGGACGTGCCTTCGTCGACCACCTGGAGGCAAACCAGGTGAACCCTGACGCACTGCCCTACCTGGAGGCGCGGACCGACGAGGAGTACGTGCGAGCGCACCTGCTCGAATCCCATGACGTCTGGCACGTCCTCACCGGCTTTCCGACGAGCGTGGCGGGCGAGCTGGGCCTCCAGGCCTTCAGCCTGGCCCAGGTGGGCAGCCCCTTCGCGCTGGGCATCCTCGCGGGCGGCCTGACGAACACCCTCCTCTACGCGTTCTCCCAGCGCGAGGAGCGCATGCGCGCCATCGTCCGGGGCTGGCTGCTGGGACAACGGGCCCGGCCGCTCTTCGGGGCACCGTGGTGTCAGATGTGGGAGTCGCCCCTGGTGGAGGTCCGCCAGCGCTACGGCCTGGACCTGGAGGCGGTGGATGCAGTGCTTGACGACCCCATGCGTCCGGCCATGGAAGTCAGGAATCCAGGCAGCGCGTCCTCGCCCCAATCATGCTAGACGCGCCCCATGGACCAGACTCCCGAGAAGGACCCCCTCCGCGCACGTCTCGAGAAGATGGAGAAGCAAGCCGAGCTGGGTGGCGGCGCCGACCGCATCGCCAAGCAGCACGAGTCCGGCAAGCTCACCGCCCGCGAGCGCATCGACCTGCTCCTTGACCCCGGCTCCTTCTGTGAGCTGGACAAGTTCGTCACCCACCGCTCGAACGAGTTCGGCATGGGCGACAAGAAGATTCCAGGCGACGGCGTCGTCACCGGCTACGGCACCGTGGAAGGCCGCAAGGTCTTCGTCTTCGCCCAGGACTTCACCGTCTTCGGCGGCTCGCTGTCGGGCGCCTACGCGCAGAAGATCTGCAAGATCATGGACCTGGCCACCCGCGTGGGTGCGCCCGTCATCGGCCTGAATGACTCGGGCGGCGCGCGCATCCAGGAAGGCGTGGAGAGCCTGGCCGGCTACGCGGACATCTTCGTGCGCAACACGCTGGCCTCCGGCGTGGTGCCCCAGATTTCGCTCATCATGGGCCCGTGCGCGGGCGGCGCGGTGTACTCGCCCGCCATCACCGACTTCATCATGATGGTGAAGGACACCTCGTACATGTTCATCACCGGCCCGGACGTCATCAAGACGGTGACGCACGAGGAGGTGTCGAAGGAGGCGCTGGGCGGCGCCGTCACGCACAACCAGAAGTCCGGCGTGGCCCACTTCGCGGCGGAGAACGAGCAGGCCGCCATCGTGATGACGCGCGAGCTGCTCTCCTTCCTGCCCTCCAACAACCAGGAAGAGGCGCCCGTCCAGCCGTGCGAGGACGACGCGTTCCGGGCCGAGGAGTCGCTCAAGACGATTGTCCCGAGCAACCCCAACAAGCCCTACGACATCAAGGAAGTCATCAAGGCCATCGTCGACGACAAGCACTTCTTCGAGGTGCAGGAGCACTTCGCGAAGAACATCGTCATCGGCTTCGCGCGCATGAACGGGCGCAGCGTGGGCGTCGTCGCCAACCAGCCCGCGGTGCTCGCTGGCGTGCTGGACATCGACGCCAGCATCAAGGCCGCGCGCTTCGTGCGCTTCTGCGACTGCTTCAACATCCCGCTCGTCACGCTGGTGGACGTGCCCGGCTTCCTCCCCGGCACCGACCAGGAGTGGGGCGGCATCATCACCCACGGCGCCAAGCTGCTGTACGCCTACGCCGAGGCCACCGTCCCCAAGGTCACCGTCATCACCCGCAAGGCCTACGGCGGCGCCTATGACGTCATGGCGTCCAAGCACATCCGCGCGGACATGAACTTCGCCTGGCCCACCGCCGAAATCGCCGTCATGGGCCCCGAGGGCGCGGTCAACATCATCTTCCGCAACGAGCTGGCCAAGGCCCCGGACGCCGCCGCCGAGCGGGCCCGGCTGACGGCGGACTACCGCGACAAGTTCGCCACCCCGTTCAAGGCGGCCGAGCTGGGCTACATCGACGAAATCATCCGTCCGGAGGAGACGCGCGCGAAGCTCATCCGCGCCCTGGAGCTGCTGAAGGACAAGCGCCAGGAGAACCTCCCCCGCAAGCACGGCAACATCCCGCTCTAGGTTTCTTCCAGCCCTCGCCTGCCCGCCCTCTGTCGCCAGCAGGGCAGGCAGGCGCGCGCGAAGGGGGAAATTTGGGGGTGACGAACGGGCTTACAGGGGCCAGGAAAGGAATCTCATTTTGCCCCACCGTCGCCTCATCCTCTTTCTCTCCGACGTCGAAGGAAACCTCACCGCCCTGCGCCAGACGCTCAAGCGCGTCTGCGAAGCGGTGGACCTGGCCACGCCCGAGGTGAAGTGGGTGGAGCCTCCGCCAGAGGGGCTGGCCGATGCGGGCTGGCACGCCGTCGAGTTGGAGCTCCCGCCCGCCCCGGGCCGCAAGGCGCGCAAGTCCGAGCAGCCCTTCCTGGAGGAGCAGCTCGACGCCATGAGTCAGGCCCTGGCGCAGGACTTCCGGGACCGGGCGCTGGGCCTCTTCGTGGACCGCGAGCACAGCTACGCGCGCTCCTGCATCAGCGGCCCGGGCCGCCCGTCCAAGGCCGTGGAAGGTGAGGTTCTGGACGTCATCCGGCAGGCGGCGCGCTGGCTGGACGTGGAGACGGGCATGCTGGCCCGCCTCTTCGGCGGCGGAAACGCGGCACGCAACCTGTTGGCTGCGGCGGTCGACTTCGGCAACGAACCTGGACGGTCGGGTCCGCCCGCCCCGCCGGAGCCGGACGAGGACGACCGCTTCGTGGAGGCCAAGCTGACACAGGCTCGCGCTTACATGGAGCAGTACCTCAACACCCGGAAGTAGAGGCGGCAAACAGGGTCGCCCCGTGCTAGACGGGCCCCATGCCCAAGATCCGCAAAGTGCTCGTCGCCAATCGCGGCGAGATCGCCATCCGGGTGATGCGCACGTGCAAGGAACTCGGCATCGCCACGGTGGCGGTGTACTCGGAGGCGGACCGCTCCGCCCTGCATGTGCGCACGGCCGACCAGGCCATCTTCGTGGGGCCCCCGCCTTCGCGTGAGAGCTACCTGGTGCAGCAGCGCATCCTCGACGCCGCGAAGCAGGCTGGCGCGGATGCCATCCACCCCGGCTACGGCTTCCTCTCCGAAAACGCCGCCTTCGTCCGCGCCTGTGAAGCCGAAGGCCTGACGTTCATCGGGCCGCCCGCCTCCGCCATGGACTCCATGGGCGAGAAGACGCGTGCCCGCGCGAACATGATCAAGGCGGGCGTGCCCGTGGTGCCCGGCACCACCGAGCCCATCCCCTCCGTGGAGGAGGCGCGCGCCTACGTGGAGAAGATTGGCTTCCCCGTCATGCTCAAGGCCGCGGGCGGCGGCGGTGGCAAGGGCATGCGCAAGGTGGAGCGCATGGAGGACTTCGAGTCCTCGTGGCGCGCCGCCAAGAGCGAGGCCCTCAACGCCTTCGGCAACGACGCCGTCTACATCGAAAAGTACCTGGAGAAGCCACACCACGTGGAGATCCAGGTCTTCGCGGACCAGTACGGCAACACCATCCACCTGAACGAGCGCGAGTGCTCGGCGCAGCGCCGGCACCAGAAGGTGGTGGAGGAGACGCCCAGCCCCATCCTCTCGCCGGAGCTGCGCGCGAAGATGGGCGAGGTCGCGGTGAAGGCGGCCAAGGCCGTCAACTACGTGGGCGCCGGGACGGTGGAGTTCCTGGTGGACGTGCACCGCAACTTCTACTTCCTGGAGATGAACACCCGCCTCCAGGTGGAGCACCCGGTGACGGAGTGGGTGACGGGCCTGGACCTGGTGGCCATGCAGATTCGGGCCGCCGAGGGCGAGAAGCTCGGCCTCACCGAAGCCCCCACGCCGCGCGGTCACTCGATTGAAGTCCGCGTGTACGCGGAGGACCCGAGCCGCAACTTCATGCCCAGCCCGGGCAAGATTACGTACCTGCGCGTGCCGGGTGGACCGAACGTGCGTGACGATTCGGGCGTGTTCCCCGGGTACACGGTGCCCAACGTCTACGACCCGATGATTTCCAAGCTGTCCGTGTGGGCCCCCACGCGGCGCGAGGCCATCGCGCGCACGCAGCGCGCGCTGTCCGAGTACGTGGTGAAGGGCATCACCACCAACATCCGCTACCTGAAGGCGATTCTGGCGCACCCCGAGTTCATCGAGGGCGACTACGACACCAGCTTCCTCACCCGCCAGCACGATGCACTGCTGGGCGCGGAGGACCCGAAGCTGAGCGAGATGGCGCTGCTGGCCAGCGTGGTGCACACGTACCAGAAGGACCAGAAGCGCGCGAAGACGCTGCCCGCCGCCGGTGGCGGCCAGGGCGGTGGCAACGGCGGCGTCTCCCCGTGGAAGCTGGCGCTGCGCACGCGCCGCTAACCCTCAGAGCTCGGAAGGACTTCCATGCGTTACTTCACGAAGCAGCAGGGCCAGAAGGAAGCGGTTCCGGTGGACCTGGAGCCCCTGGGGAACGACCAGTTCAAAATCACCGTGGGCGCCACCACGTACCAGGTGGACGCGCTGGCGCTGGAGCACGGCACGCTGTCCATGCTGGTGGACGGCCAGTCGTACAACGTCGAGTTCGAGGAGAACGGCGACGAGCTTGGCGTGCTCCTGCGCGGCCAGGTGAACCGCATCGACGTGGCGGATGAGCGCCGGCTCCGGCTGCGCGCGGCCAACGCGGCCTTCTCCGTGGAGGGCAAGCAGCTGGTCACCGCGCCCATGCCGGGCAAGGTGGTGAAGGTGCTGGTGAAGGTGGGCGACGAGGTGAAGGAGGGCCAGGGCCTCGTGGTGGTGGAAGCCATGAAGATGGAGAACGAGCTCAAGAGCCCCAAGGCGGGCAAGGTGACGGAGCTGTTCGCCAAGGAAGGCACCGCCGTGGAGAACAACGCCAAGCTGGTGGTGGTGGAATAGCTCCATGGAGATGCTCTGCACCCTGCGCAGCGCCACCGAGGCCCAGCGCGTTGCCCTGCTCCAGGCCCCCGAACGGCTGGAGGCCTTCGTCGACGATGACGAGGACTTCGGTGACCCGAAGGGCTCGGCGTTCCTGGAGCTGGACATCGGCGAGGCGTGGCATGGCCTCCAGTACCTGCTGACCGGAACGCCGTGGGAAGGCAGCGCGCCGCTGGACTTCCTGGTGCGTGGCGGCGAGGACGTGGGCGACATCCCTTCCGAGGAAGGCACCGCGCGCGTCTTCACGCCGGCCCAGGTGCAGGCCCTGGCCACGGCGCTGCAGCAGGTGACGCAGAAGACGCTGCGCGCGCGCTACGACGCGTCCACCATGCAGGCCCAGGACATCTACCCCGGGACCTGGGACGAGCCCGAGTCCGAGGTGGATTTGCTGGAGGAGCTGCTCTCCTACTTCGAGGAGCTCCAGAAGTTCATGGCCGCCGTGGCGAAGCGCCGGGAGGCGCTGTTGGTGCACATCGGCTGATGGCGGGGTGACGGCTGCTCAGGCCGTCACCACGTCGTGCCCCAGCTTGAGCACCAGGGCCAGCACCACGCCCAGCACCACCTTGCGCACCAGTTTGTCGCCGCCCTTCACGGCCAGGTGCGCGCCCAGGTAGGCGCCCGCGAACTGGGCGCCGGCCATGGGCAGCGCCACCTTCCAGAGCACCACGCCCTTGAAGGCGAACAACGCGACGGAGGCGAGGTTGGAGGCGAAGTTCACCACCTTCGCGTCCGCCGACGCGCGCGCCAGGCCGTGTCCCAGCAGGGACGAGAAGGCCACGATGAGGAACGTCCCCGTCCCCGGTCCGAAGAAGCCGTCGTAGGTGCCGATGGCCAGCGCGATGAGCGCGCCAATGGCCCGGCGCGCGCGGGCGGCCCGGGCTCCGGCATGTCCCCCGGACGCGGCGACTTGCGGAAGGCGAGGAACACCGCCACCGCGATGAGCAGCACCAGCACCAGGGGCTTGAGGACTTCGGGCTTCACCAGCAGCACCAGCGCCGCGCCCCCGAAGGCCCCACCCAGGCCGAAGGGGAACGTCACTCGCGCCAGGTTCCCATCCACCAGCCCCGCGCGGGAGAAGCGCACCAGCGCGGCGAACGAGCCGAAGACGGACTGTCCCTTGTTGGTGCCCAGCGCCACGTGGGGCGGAAGACCCGCGGCCAGCAGCGCGGGGACGGAGATGAGCCCGCCACCTCCCGCGATGGCATCCACCATGCCGGCAATCAGCGCGGCCACACACAGCAAGATGAGGTGCAGCGCACTGACGTCCACGTCCACCGGGGTGAACCTCCTCGCGGGCGGCGCCTGGGTACCACGGGCCCGGCCCGCCGCCCATGACCGCCCGCTTCTTGCGTCATCCCCCTCCTTGGGCGTCAATGCCGGGACGACTCCACTCCCCCCGCCGAGGTCCCCGTGCTCGCTTCCTTCCTCACCGTGCTGGCGCTCACCCTGGGCTCGGTTCCGACTCCGCAGGACCCTTCCGCGCCGACGTGCCGCGCCATCGACGGCAAGGTGTCCTGCGGCTATGGGTGCAAGTCGGACGGACAGCGGGTGCGCTGCGCGCAGACACCGCAGGGCCACTGCCAGGTGATTGACGGGCAGGCGGTCTGCTTCGACCCGCCGGCCTACGTGCAGAAGGCCTATGGCGCGGCGCTGCCGAAGCCGGAGTGTCAGAGCATCGACGGGGTGGTGGCGTGTGGCTACAACTGCGCGACGCAGCCCGGCCGGGTGAAGTGCGCGCAGTCCCCCGCGGGCGTCTGCCGGGGCCGGGGCGGCGAGGTGGAGTGCTTCGACCCGCCCGCCGTGGTGTTCGCCGTGTACGGCAAGGACACGCCCACCGCCCAGTGCCACAGCAACGCCATGGAGCTGACGTGTGGCTATGGCTGCATCAACGCCTCGGAGGAGTGCGCTGCGCCCGGACGCCCGCGGGCGTGTGCAAGCTGGCCAGTGGCCGCATCACCTGCTTCGACCCCTCCCCCGCCGCCCTGTGCGCCTGGAAGCGCGAGCTGCCCGCGCCGCAGTGCAAGAACACCGAGGCGGGCCCGGTGTGTGGGTACAACTGCACCACCGCCTTCTCGAAGTCGGCCTGTGCGTCCACCCCGAACGGGCTGTGCAAGGTCTTCGACAGCGAGGTGTACTGCTTCGACCCGCCCGCTGAACAGAAAGCGGACGCGGCGTGTCTGGCAGCGCTCGGGCTGGCGGCACTGGATGGCGCGGCGCCCTGAGTCGAAGTAAGGGGCTCGCGCCCCGGCGCGCTGCTTTGATGCGACGGAGGACAGCGGTAGGGTTCGCTTTTCTCGCAGGACGAAGGAGCAAGGCCGCGCATGGCGGAGGGTGAGGTCCGGCAGTACTGGGTCCGCAACGACAGGGGCACCATGTGGGGGCCCCTCACCCTGCCGACCATTGAACTGCTCATCGAAAGCGGCTCCATCCAAGGCCGGCTCCAGATGTCCGAGGACGGGCTCAACTTCGCCTTTCCCTGGCGCTTCCCGGAAGCGCGCGAGGTCGTTCCCCGCGAGCTGTGGGGCCCGGGCGCACCGCCCGTCTCCGCGGCGGAACAGGCCGCACCGGGCGCTCCCATGGGCATGGCCCCCGGAGCCCCCGTCATGGCGGGGCGGTGTCCGGCCCGCAGCAGGCCCCGGTGTCGCGCCGAGTGCGGGCCCCGGTGCGCCCATCGCGGGCCCAGGTGTCCGCCCTCGCGTGGCGCCCATCGCGGGTCCCGGTGTCCGGCCCGTGGCGGGCCCTGGCGCGGCCCCCATGGCGGGTCCCGGCGCGGTCCCTATGGCAGGCCCTGGCGTGGTCCCCATGGCGGGCCCTGGCGCGGCCCCCATGGCGGGTCCCGGTGCTCGGGCCACTGTGGACCCCGCGCGGCGTCCCGTGGCGCCCGCCCAGCAGGCCCGTCCTCCCGGAGCGGTGCCACCTCCGCCCGTGGCGGGAGCCGCGCGTCCGCCGAGCGCTCCCCGCGAGCCCGGCCCCGGCGCCCGCCCCCGTGGCGGTGCCCGAGGTGGAGGGCGATGACGCCGCACCGGAGATTCCGGCCCTCGGCCGGCTCGAGCAGCTCTCCCCCATCCGCCTCTATGGCCGCATCGCCGCGCGGGAGCAGACGGGGCTGCTGTCGCTGACGCTGGCGGACCGCGTCGTCCAGATTCACTTCCGCAAGGGCAACCCGGAGTTCGTCGACTCGTCCCATCCCGAGGAGGCGCTCGGGCCGTCACTGGTCGCGGCGCGGCTGCTCACGCCCGAGCAGCTTCGCCAGGCCGAGCCCACGCTGGAGCGGTTTGGCGGAGACCTGCTCACCGCGCTCTTCGGTCTGGGACTGCTCCAGCCAGCCACCGCCTTCGCCATCCTGGCGCAGCGCGCGGGCGGCATTCTCTCCAGGGGCCTGCGGGCTGAGAGCGGGACGTTCACCTTCGAGCTGAAGGACCTGTCCTCGCACAAGGCGATGCCGCTGGGTCACCGCTGGGCCGTGCTGAGCGATACGGTGCGCCGGATTCCCTCCGCGGACCTCAAGCGCCGGCTGACCCCGGTGCTCCAGCTTCCCATCATGAAGTCCGGTGGCGTCGTGGCCGCGAGCGAGCTGCGCCTCACGCCGCACGAGGTCCGCGCGCTCACGGTCATCGACGGCGTGCGCTCGGTCGCGCAGTTGCTGATGGACTTCGCGCAGGACGCGGACCACCTGCTGCGGCTCGCGTTCCTGCTCAAGGAGCTGGACTCGGTGTCGTTCGCCGGACAGGCCAGGACGGCGCAGGATGTGGGCCCACGAGCGCCCGGTGCCGGAGGTGCCCAGCCCTCCACGGGTGCCGCACACGCCGCGGCCCCGAACGCCGCCGCGCAACAGCGCCCCGCTGGAGCCGCTCCGAACGTCGCGGGAGGTCCGCAGCCCGGCGGGGTGGCGCAAACCGCCGGCGCCGCGCCCCAACGCTCCGTGGCAGGCGCGCCGCCCGCGGCAGGTCCCGGTGCCACGCGCCCCGCGGGCGTGGCACCAGCCGCCGGCCCCGGAGCGCCCGCGCCCATCGCGGGCCCGGGTGCCACCGCCGCGCGCCCGCCCGTTGCCGGTCCCGGTGCCACCGCCCCACGCCCGGCAGGCACGGCCCCCGCGGCAGGCCCCGGTGCCACCGCCCCACGCCCGGCAGGCGCGGCCCCAGCAGCAGGCCCCGGTGCCACCGCCCCACGTCCGGCAGGCGCGGCCCCAGCAGCAGGCCCCGGCGCCACCGCCGCGCGGCCCCCGGTCGCCGGGCCCGGCGCCCAGCCCCGTCCCCCGCCGTCACTGTCCGCGCAGGGCGCTCAGCGCCCAGCCGCGCCCGCCGCCGCTGCGACGCCCGCGAATGCACCAGGGGCTGAAGAGATTCCCGCCCTGCGCCAGCTCACGATGGCGATGAAGCAGCAGAACCACTTCCAGCGGCTCGGGCTGACGGAGCAGACGAACTCCAGCGCGGTGAAGATCGCGTACTTCCGTCTGGCCAAGCTCTACCACCCGGACACGCTCCCGCAGGGGGCGCCGCCGGAGCTGGAGAAGCTGAAGGCGGAGGTCTTCGCGTATATCGGCGACGCCTACCGCACCCTCTCCGACGACAGCAGCCGCGCCAGCTACATCGAGGAGCTCAAGAGCGGCGGCAGCGGAGACGGGGTGGACATCAACGGCATCCTCATGGCGGAGGAGCTGTTCCAGAAGTCCTGCATCCTGGTGAAGGCGCGCAAGTTCCCGGACGCCGTGCAGATGCTGGACGAGGCCATCAAGCTGAACCCGGAGGAAGCGGAGTTCTACGCGTGGCGTGGCTACGCGCGCTTCTTCACGGCGGCGGACAAGAAGGCCGCCCAGCCCGAGGCCTTCCGGGAAATCCAGAACGCCATCCGACGTAACGAGCGCTGCGCCCCCGCGCACTACTTTCTGGGCGTCATCGCCAAGCTGTGTGGTGACGGCCAGGGCGCGCTCAAGCACTTCAAGCGCACCGTGGAGCTTCAACCGGACCACATCGACGCGCAGCGAGAAGTCCGCATCGCGTCGCAGAAGAAGTAGGGTGCGCCCCCCTTACCCGAAGACACGAAGGAGAGAAGGAACGTGCCGCTCACTGGGAAGCAACGCCGCCACCTGCGCGCGCTAGGACACCACCTGGAGCCGGTGGTCATCGTCGGTCAGGCCGGCGTCACCGAGGGTGTCATCGCCGCCATCGAGCAGGCGCTGCAGGACCACGAGCTCATCAAGGTCAAGATCAACGAGGGCCCGGAGACGCGCCAGGAAGCCGCGGCGCGCATCGCCGAGGGCACCCAGGCGGAGCTCGCGCAGCTGCTGGGCCGCACCGCGCTCGTGTTCAAGAAGCGCAAGAAGGACTCCAAGTTCGAGAAGTTCTAGCCAGCCACGAGCCGGCCGCGCCGCGGAAGGTCCTCCGCGGCGCCCGGCCGCCTCAAGGTGTGAAGCCCGCCGCCCCGGCCACGAACTCCGCCGCCACGCTCAGCCGCTCCAGCAGCTCGGGCCCGAAGTACTGTCGCCTGGACTCCCCCAGTCTCCCCTGCACGTTCGCCGCCGTCTCCACGTAGCCCACGTAGCCATCCGCCAGGCTCAGCACGCCCGTGGCGCCGGTCCTCTGCAGCAACTCCATGCCCGCGGCCACGGGCTCGCCCGGCACCGCCACCAGCTTCAGCGGCCCCAGCACCAGCGCGCCCACCTCCGCCAGACGCGGCGCGGATTCACACAGCAGGTTGTCCCCCGCCGCCCGCGTCAGCGCCGGCACCAGCCGCGAAGCGTCCGGACGTGGCATGGCCGCATCAGCGCGCGCCAGGGACAGCCGCACGGTCTCCCCACGGGTGACAAGGGCGCATCGCCGGCCAGCTCCGCCAGGGCATGCGCGAAGCCCGACACCCGCTCCAGCCCCTGCCCTTCCGAGTACGCCACCGTCGCATTGCCCCCCGCGCCCTGCAGCAACAGCGTCACGCCGCTGCCCGCCTCCTCGCGCAGCGCGCTGAGCCGGCCGGGGTAGTCAGGGTCGACGTAGGCGCGGCGACGCGGCACCATCGCCGGGTGCGCGGAGTAGAGCAGCAGCTCCGCCACCGGGCCCTCCTGCCCTCGGAACACCGCGCGCGTCATGACGCCATCCGGCTTCTCGCCACCGCTGCGGGAGATGACGAACTTCTGCTCCCGCGCCTCGCCGACCTCCAGCGACACCGGGGCGAGCGACGCGGCCGCCTGGGCCAGTGCGTCACCCGCCGCCATGGTGATGGCATCCACCACGTCTTCCCGGTAGCGCCCGGTGCCGGACACCTGGGCCACCCACCGCGAGTCATACCCGCCCAATGACGAATGCGTGTGCGTGGCCAGGACCAGCACATCCTCCAGCCCCGAGGCCCGCGCGCGCTCACGCACCCGCGTGGCCAGCACGTCCGGAACGAGGAGCAGGTCCAACGACACCAGCCCCACCTGTGTCCCTCCCGCCTCCAGCACCACCGCGCGCGCGTGGAGCGGCACGTCAGCCTGCTCCGCCTCGGGCCGTGGCGGCGTATAGCCGGCCACCACCACCGGGAAGGGCGGCGAAAGCGCCACCTTCGCCGCGCCCGCGCGCAGCGGCCCTTCGCCATGAACCTGTGACACAAGGACTGGCGCGCGTTCGGCCCAGCTGCCACACCAGTTCCAGGACGCCAGCGAATACGCAGCGCCCACGGTGAGCAACATCAGGGGAAACAGGGAACGCCAGCGGACCCATCGTGAGGATGCCATGCGGGAACCAGACTACCCGCAGGGCCTCGCCTTTGGGACGCCTGACTGCCCACATGAAACGACTCTGGCGTCGGGTGGAATACCCACCAGAGGGGCATGCGTTCCTGTTCCGCTCACCGCTCGAAAGGAGTAAGGCAGCGCGCCATGTGCGGCATCTTCGGAATCGTGGGGCACGCCGAGGCCTCCAACCTGACGTACCTGGGGCTGCACGCCCTCCAGCACCGCGGGCAGGAGTCCGCGGGCATTGTCGCCTCTGACGGGATGGGGCTGCGCGCTCACCGGCAGATGGGACTCGTCGCCGACATCTTCGACGCGCCGGTGCTCGCCGACCTGCCTGGGCAGGCGGCCATCGGCCACGTGCGCTACTCCACCGCTGGAGGCAGCGCCCTCAAGAACGCCCAGCCGCTCTTCGTGCAGTACGCGGGCGGACAGTGCGCCATCGCGCACAACGGCAACCTGGTGAACGCGACCGAGCTGAAGCAGCAGCTCGAGGCCGACGGCGCCATCTTCCAGTCCGACGCGGACACGGAAGTCATCCTGCACCTGCTGGCGCGCTCCAAGCAGGCGACCTTCGAGCAGAAGCTCGTGGAGGCGCTGCGCAAGGTGACGGGCGCCTACAGCCTCCTGGTGCTCACGGAGAACAAGCTCGTCGCGGTGAGGGACCCGCACGGCATCCGGCCGCTGGTGCTGGGGCGGATGAAGGAAGGCGCCTACGTGCTGGCCAGCGAGTCGACCGCGCTGGACCTCATCGAGGCGGAAATCGTGCGCGAGGTGGAGCCGGGCGAGCTGCTCGTCATCGAGAACGGGCTGCTGCGCACCAGCAAGCCCTTCGCGGAGCCGCCGCGTCAGGCACGCTGCATCTTCGAGCACGTGTACTTCGCCCGGCCGGACTCCACGCTGTTCGGCAGCAACGTGTACGAAGTGCGCAAGGAAATGGGCCGTCAGCTCGCGAAGGAGCAGCCGGCGCCCTCCGCGGACCTGGTCATCGCGGTGCCGGACTCGGGCGTTCCGGCGGCCATCGGCTTCGCGCAGGCCAGCGGCATCCCCTACGACGTGGGCCTCATCCGCAGCCACTACGTGGGCCGCACCTTCATCGAGCCGCAGCAGTCCATCCGCCACTTCGGCGTGAAGCTGAAGCTGTCCGCGGTGCGGCAGGTGCTCAAGGGCAAGCGCGTGGTGGTGGTGGACGACTCCATCGTCCGCGGCACCACGAGCCGCAAAATCGTGAAGATGATCAAGGCGGCGGGCGCGGTGGAGGTGCACCTGCGCATCTCCTCGCCGCCCACGAAGTGGCCTTGCTACTACGGCATCGACACGCCGAGCCGTCAGGAGCTCATCGCCGCGACGCACAGCCTGGAGGAGATTGCCACGTACGTGACCGCGGACTCGCTCGGCTACATCTCCCAGGAAGGCCTGGGCCGCGCGGTGGGCGACCCGGAGCGCGGCAGCTTCTGCACCGCCTGCTTCTCCGGCAAGTACCTCATCGGCGACTTCGGCGAGCAACGCGCCGAGCCCAGCAAGCTCACCGCCTGACGTCACCACCGGCTTCACGCCCCTGGCCCCCTGCCTGCTTCATTCCGGGCTGGGGGCCTTCGCGTTTCGGGCCGGCAAGGCCACGGGCCGGCCTTCGATGAAGGCCGTGAGGTCCGCCGGCAGGGGCGCCTCGAACGCCACCGCCTGGCCAGAGCCCGGGTGGGGGAAGGCGATGCGCGCGGCGTGCAGCGCTTGCCGGGGCAGGCGCAGCCGCGGCCACGCCTCGGGCTCCAGACAGTGCTTGCTGAAGCGGTCGAAGTAGCCGGGGTCTGGCCCGTACATCTTGTCGCCCACGAGCGGGAAGCCCACGTGGCGCAGGTGGATGCGAATCTGGTGCTGGCGCCCCGTCTCCGGAAAGCAGCGCAGCAGCGCGAAGGGCGCGCCGTCCCGCGTGAAGCGCTGGAGCACCTGGAAGCGCGTGCGGCTCTCCTTGCCCTCCACCGGGTCGATGCGCACGGCGATGCGGATGAGCTCGGTGCCCTCCGCGATGGGCGCATCCACGGTGAACGTGTTCTCGGGCGGGTGCCCTTCGCAGAGCGCCAGGTACTCCTTGTGCACGTCACGCGAGACGAACAGCCGCCCCAGCACCCGGCAGGACTCCGTGGTGCGCCCGCAGACGACCAGCCCGCTGGTCTCCCTGTCCAACCGGTGCGCGGGCTCGGCGAAGCGCTCACCGAAGCGCTCCCGCAGGAGCGTGACGAGGGTGCCCTTGTGGTAGCGCGCCGTGGGGTGGATGGGCAGGCCCGCGGGCTTGTCCAGCACCAGCAGCCAGTCGTCCTGGAACACCACGGGCAATTCCGTGGGCGTGTCCGGCTCCTCGCTGGCGCGGCGGCGGATGCGGAAGGCCAGTCCCGGGTACACCGGCGTGGACGGCTTCAGGCGCCGCTCCTCGCAGATGACACCCCTCAGGATGACGCCCTGGAGCCGCTCCCGCGTCATCCGGCGGAGCTTCTCACCCAGGTACTCATCCAGCCGCCAACCCGCGTAGTTCGGCTCGACGACGTAGCGGATGTCGACGTAGCCCTCGGGGGCTTCTTCCTGCGGTGCGCTGTGCATGGGCCTGCCGGCGCTCTACCACGGCGGGCCCTCCTGCACAGGCGGGGACGGACGAGCAGGCGGGCCCACGCAGTGCCGGGCCCCCACCCGTCATCTGCCATCAGGCCGAGGCCGCCTGAATCGGCCGGTCCTCGACGCCCAGGAAGCTCGCGAACAGGTCCGCGATGCGCTCGGCGGCGCGGCCATCCCAGAACTCGGGCACGCGGCCCTGCTTGCCTTCCCCATCCAGCACGCGGTCGGCGGCCAGACGAATGCGGACCGGGTCGGTGCCCACCACCTCGTTGGAGCCTTCCTCCACGGTGATGGGGCGCTCGGTCTGCTCGCGCAGGGTGAGGCACGGGATGCCCATGGCCGTCGTCTCCTCCTGGAGGCCGCCGGAGTCGGTGAGCACCAGGCGCGCCTTCGACGTGAGCGCCAGAAAGTCCAGGTAGCCCATGGGCTCCACGGGCCGCAGGTTCGGCGTGCGCTCGAACCACGTGTTCAGGCCATGCTCCGAAATCACCTTCCGCGTGCGCGGGTGCACCGGGAAGATGACCGGCAGGCGCGTGGCGACGTGGGCCACCGCGGACAGGAGGCCGCCCAGAATCTTGGGGTCGTCCACGTTGGAGGGCCGGTGCAGCGTGCACACCGCGTAGCCGTGGGGGATGAGCCCCAGGTCCTTGAGCAGCGGCAGCTTGTCGGCCTTCTCGCGCGAGGCGAAGAGCGAGTCGATCATCACGTTGCCCACGAAGTGGATGCGGGCCGGGTCGGTGCCTTCCTTGAGCAGGTTGGCGTCCGCGTCACGTGACGGCGTCAGCAGCAGGTCCGACAGGCGGTCGGTGACGAGGCGGTTGATCTCCTCCGGTTGGTGTGGCGAGTAGCTGCGCAGCCCCGCTTCGACGTGTGCCAGGGGGATGCCCAGCTTCGACGTCACCAACGCCGCCGCGATGGTGCTGTTCACGTCGCCCACCACGGAGACGAGCGCCGGAGGGTGGGCTAGGAAAACCTTTTCCAGCTCCACCATCATGCGTGCCGTCTGCTGCGCATGGCTGCCCGACCCGATGCCCAGATGGACGTCCGGGGCAGGCAGGCCGAGGTCGGCGAAGAACACGTCGCTCATCTTGGCGTCGTAGTGTTGCCCCGTGTGGACAAGGATTTGCTCCAGGGGAGTACGCTCGGCGATGGCGCGATAGATGGGCGCGACCTTCATGAAGTTCGGACGCGCCCCAACGATATGAATGACCTTCTTCATGTTGCGACCAAAGCTAGGCACTGGAGCCGCGCTGGCCAGTGTCCCATGATGCGAATGTCCAATCCCGGGGGCCGGCAATCGTCGCGAACCTGATAGACGGAGGGGTCATGCAATCTTGCCGGACCGTTGCAGTCATTCCCGCCCGACATGCCAGCACCCGCTTCCCGGGCAAGCCGCTAGCAATCATCGCCGGCCGAACAATGATTGAGCACGTCTGGCGCCGCTGTCAGGAGGCCCAGGCCTTCGACGAGGTGTGGGTTGCCACCGATGACGACCGCATTCGCGCCGTCGTGGAGGGCTTTGGCGGCAACGCGGTGATGACGAGCCCCGCCTGCGCCACGGGGACGGATCGGGTCGCCGAGGTGGCGCTCGGCCGTCCAGACATCGACATCTGGGTGAACGTCCAGGGAGACGAGCCCCTGGTGGACCCCGCCGCGCTCCAGCGGCTGGCGGGCCTCTTCCAGGACGCGTCCGTGCGGATGGGCACCCTGGTCCGCCCGCTCGAAGCGGACGAAGCCGCCAGCCCGCACGTGGTGAAGGCGGTGCTCGCGCTCAACGGCGACGCGCTCTACTTCAGCCGCAGCCTGGTCCCCCACGCCCGCGAGCCGGGCACGCCCGTCCAGCGCTGGGGCCACATCGGCCTCTACGGCTACCGGCGCGAGGTGCTGCTGTCGCTGGCGAAGCTGGCGCCCACGCCGCTGGAGGACGCGGAGAAGCTGGAGCAGCTCCGCGCGCTGGAGCACGGCATCCCCATCCGCTGCGCGAAGGTCACCTCGCACACGGTGGCCGTCGACCTCCCCGGTGACGTGGAGAAGGTGGAGGCCCTCATGCGCGCGCGAGGGGCTGACCATGGGCTTCCTCAAGAACGTGTTTGGCGGTGGCGCGGCGAAGGCGGACGCGGAGTCCTCCGCGCCTGACGCGGCGCCCGCGACCGCGCCAGCCACATCCGCCTTGCCCGAAGCGGGAACCACGGTCCCCGCCGTCGGCCCAGCGGGCGCGCCCCATGCCGCCGAGGCTCGGGAGCATGCTCCCGCGGAAGCCCCCGGCCCGAAGCCGCCCCGAAACCACCCGCGCCTCCGAAACCGCAGCGCGCGCAAGAGACCCGCAAGCAGCAGCAGGAGGACGAGGACATGGAGGGCGTTCAGCGGCTGTTGTCGCGCAAGGTGGAGCGGGTGCTGGAGCAGTTGGGAACGCTCGCCACGCGGGCGCGCTCGGGCGAAGAAGTACCCACCATCACCGTCACGCTCCACCTTGCGCACGGTCATTCGATGACGGGCGAGGTGGTGGACTACGTGCCCCGCGAATCGGTGCTGATGGCCCTGGGCAAGGAGGGGCTGCGCCGCTCGGAGTCGGTGGCCTACGTGGACCTGTCCACGGTGGTGGCGGTGGCGGTGGGCAACGCGGAGAAGCTGCTGGAGCTGACGCAGCTCGTACGGCCCAACCCCACGCGGCAGGACGTGGCGACGCTGCTGGAGAAGCTGCCCCACGCCCTCACCGAGCAGTTCTGGCCGGGCGAGGCGTCCCTGGGCGGCAAGCCCCTGCGCTTCGAGGTGGACTGGGTGGGCCTGGACGACGAGCCGGGCCGCCGCGCGCTGGAGTCCGCCGTGAATGTCACCAGCCATGCCTTGCGCGCCCTGGCCCAGGAGCAGGGCCGCGAGGTGCTGCGCCGCATCACCACCGTGCGCTTCCTCAAGGGCCGCGACACCCGCGCCGCCGTGGAGGGCGAGACGGGCACGGTGACGGTGGGCCCGGGTGAGCCCACCGTGTCCGCCTTCCGCAAGGCCTTCGCCGCCGGCATCAGATGACGGGCAGCGACGCCGGCTCGTGCCCCAGCGGGAAGGCCGCGTCGAGGTGGGCCAGCTCGTCGGCGGTCAGCGTCAGCGACGCGGCGGCGGCGTTGTCGCGTGCGTGGGCTTCCCGGCTCGCCTTGGGGATGGCGAACAGCGACGGCCCACGCACCAGGAACCGGAGCGCCACCTGGTACGGCGTGACGCCGTGCGCGCGGGCGATGGCGCCCAGCACCTTCCCACCCCGGCTGTCAGGCCGGGGAAAACGGCCGTTGCCGAAGGGGCTGTAGCCCACCACCGCCACCCCGTGGGCTTCGCACCAGGGCAGGACGGCGTGCTCGATGGCGCGCTCCTCCAGGTGGTAGAGCACCTGGTTGCAGGCGATGCGCCCGGGCCCCGCGAGCGCGAGCGCCTCCTCCAGGTCCTCCACCCCGAAGTTGCTCACGCCCCAGGCGCGAATCTTTCCATCCGCCACCAGCTTCTCGAAGGCGCGCACCGTCTCCTCCAGCGGGTGCGAACCCGGCCAATGCAGCAGGTAGCAGTCGAGGTGGTCCGTGCGCAGCCGCTTCAGGCTCCGCTCACAGGCGGCGAGCGTGCCCGCGTAGGAAGCGTTGGACGGCATCACCTTCGACACCAGGAAGACGTCGCCGCGCCGGCCCGCGATGGCCTCGGAGACGATGGACGCCTCCACCTTGCCGTGGCCGTACAGTTCAGCGGTGTCCACGTGCGTCATTCCCAGGTCCAACCCGGCGCGAAGGGCGCGGATGGCGCCTGCCCGGTCGTCCTCCTCCATCTGCCAGGTCCCCTGGCCCAGGACGGGCACGGACACCCGTGTGCTTCCGAATGGACGCTGCTCCATGGCACTCCCCCTGACTCGGCGTATGACTTGCTTCGAGAGGATTAATACCGCTTCAACGCACACGCAGGCGTCCGGTGCGCAGGTTGGAAGCTCGCGTTAGTCTCCGCCGGTGTCTTCCCCCGCGAACGATTCGAAGAGCAGTGCCTCCCCTGGCGTCACCGTCCGGCGCCTGCTGAAGCTGGCGCGCCCGGAACTGCTGCCACTGGCCGCGGGCACCTTCTTCCTCCTCATCAGCAGCGGCGCCACGCTGGCCTATCCCCGCGCCATTGGCGACCTGGTGGACCAGGCCCTCAACGCGCGCGACCGGTATGTGGTGGACCGGCTCGCGATGCTGATGCTCGCCGTGTTCACGGTGCAAGGCATCGCCATGGCGCTGCGCATCTACCTCTTCACCAACGCCGGCGAACGCGTGGTGTCGCGGCTGCGCAAGGACCTCTTCCGCGCCCTGCTGTCCCAGGAGGTGGGCTTCTTCGACTCGCGCCGCACGGGCGAGCTCACCAGCCGGCTCTCCTCGGACACCACCGTCCTGCAGACCACCGTCACGGCCAACGTGTCCATGATGCTGCGCTACGTCGTCACGGCGCTGGGCGGCGTGGGCCTGCTGCTCTACACGTCCGTCCAGCTCACGCTGGTGATGCTGGCCGTCATCCCGCCCGTGGCCATTGGCGGCGTGTTCTACGGGCGCCGGGTCCGGGTGATTTCCCGTCAGGCCCAGGACGCGCTCGCCGCCAGCGGCGAGGTGGCCGAGGAGGACCTGTCCGGCATCCGCACCGTGCGCTCCTTCGCCGCGGAGCGGCACGAGGTGGAGCGCTACAGCGTCGCCGTGGAGCGCTCCTTCACGCTGGCCAAGAAGCGCGCGCTCCAGACCTCCGTCTTCATGGGCGTGGCCTCCATCGCGGGGTATGGCTCCATCGCCGCGGTGCTCTGGTACGGCGGCCGGCTGGTGGTGGACGGAGGCCTCTCCGTGGGCGAGCTCACCTCGTTCCTCATCTACACGATGCTGGTGGCCTTCTCGTTCAGCGGCATCGCGGAGCTGTGGGCGGACTTCATGCGCGCCAGCGGCGCCGCCGAGCGCGTCTTCGAGCTGCTGGACCGCAAGCCCGCCATCAGCGCTGGCGGCCAGCAGCTCACGGACCTGCGCGGGCACGTGCAGTTCCGCGGCGTGCACTTCGCCTACCCCAGCCGTCCCGACGTGCCGGTGCTCCAGGGATTGGACCTGGAGCTGCGGCCGGGCGAGGTGGTGGCGGTGGTGGGCCCCTCCGGCGCGGGCAAGTCCACGCTGGCCTCCCTGCTGTCGCGCTTCTACGACCCACAGAACGGCGAGGTGCTGCTGGACGGCCACCCGCTCACCTCCCTGGAGCCGGAGTGGCTGCGCCGCAACATCGGCATGGTGGCGCAGGAGCCCCAGCTCTTCTCCTGCTCCATCGCGGACAACATCCGCTACGGCCGGCCCGGCGCCACCGACGCCCAGGTGGAGGAGGCCGCCCGGGCCGCCAACGCCCACGCGTACATCGAGCGCTTCCCGGAAGGCTACGGCACCCAGGTGGGCGAGCGCGGCGTGCAGCTCTCCGGTGGCCAGAAGCAGCGCGTGGCCATCGCCCGGGCGGTGCTGAAGGACCCTCGCCTGCTCATCCTGGACGAGGCCACCAGCGCCCTGGACGCGGAGAGCGAACACCTGGTGAAGGACGCGCTGGAGCGCCTGATGAAGGGCCGCACCACGCTCATCATCGCCCACCGCCTGTCCACCGTGGCCAACGCGGACCGGGTGCTGGTGCTCGACGGCGGCGTCGTCATCCAGAGCGGCACCCACGCCTCCCTCATGAGCCAGGAGGGCCTGTACCGGCGCCTGGTGGAGCGGCAGTTTGTCGCAGCTTGAACGCCCGGTGCCCACACGGCGCTCGCCACGCACCCCGCGACAGTGGCGCGCCCCCAGGCTCCCGATTAAGTCTGGGGCTCCGAAAGGAGGTGATGCCTTGAACGACAGCAACTCCAAGGCGTCCACCTCCGCTTCGCGGGCCTGAAGAGGCTCCGAGGCGGTGGCGGATGCTGGCAGTTCCGGGCCCGTTCCCCGCGAGGGGGACGGGCCTTTTCGCGACGGCTCGGGAATGCCAGACCGCCCCTCCTGTTCGGAGCGCGCCGGGGGGAGAGGCCGACTCAACACGTTTCATCCGGGAGTTTCCGCCGTGTCCATCACTCCATGCCCCAGCCCGCTGCCCACCGCCCTCCGGGACGAGGAGTCCGTGGACGCGCAGCGCAACCTCTTCTGCCCCAACTATGACGCCTGCCTGCACCTGGTGGTGAAGCGGGGCTGGGAGGGCTGGAGCTGCCGGAACTGCGATTTGCGCAAGTTCCGCGTCGGGCAGCCGAACGCCCAGGAGTTCGCGGTCGCCCGGCCGGGTGCTTGGGACGGCAACTGACGCCGCCCGCGCCTGCCCCAGCGGGCGGCCGTCCATCGGAAACAGAATAATTGACGCATCCCTGCCTCAGTAGGCAGAACGGGACATGCGCTCCAAGAAAACCAAGTTCATCTTCGTGACGGGCGGAGTGGTCAGCTCCCTCGGCAAGGGTCTCGCCTCCGCTTCGATTGGCGCCCTGCTGGAGAACCGTGGGCTGGCCGTCACCCTCATCAAGCTGGACCCCTACATCAACGTGGACCCGGGCACGATGAGCCCGTTCCAGCACGGCGAGGTGTTCGTCACCGAGGACGGCGGTGAGACGGACATGGACCTCGGCCACTACGAGCGGTTCACCAACGCGCGGATGAGCCGGCTCAACAACTTCACGTCCGGCCGCATCTACCACGCGGTCATCATGAAGGAGCGGCGGGGCGAATACCTGGGCAAGACGGTCCAGGTGATTCCGCACGTCACCGACGAAATCAAGTCCAGCATCCGCCAGGCGGCGCAGGACGCGGACGTGGTCATCGTGGAGGTGGGCGGCACCGTGGGCGACATCGAGTCGCTGCCCTTCCTCGAGGCCATCCGTCAGATGCGCTACGACGTGGGCAGCGAGAACGTCGTCTACGTCCACCTCACGCTGCTGCCGTACATCGGCGCGGCTGGCGAGGTGAAGACCAAGCCCACGCAGCACTCGGTGATGAAGCTGCGGGAGATAGGCATCCAGCCCGACTTCCTTGTGTGCCGCACCGACCGCGAGGTGCCCCGCGAGCTGAAGGACAAGATTGCCATGTTCTGCAACGTGGACACGCGCAGCGTCTTCACGTCGCCGGACGTGCGCAGCACCTACGAACTGCCGCTGGAGCTGCACCGCCAGGGCCTGGATGAGCGGCTCGCGGAGGTCCTCAACATCTGGAGCCGGGCGCCCCACCTGGAGCGCTGGGAGAACATCATCCGCAAGGTGTACGAGCCCGCGCGCGGCCAGGTCCGCATCGCGATTGTCGGCAAGTACGTCAACCTCACGGAGAGCTACAAGAGCCTCAACGAGGCGCTGCTGCACGGCGGCATCGCCAACGACGTGAAGGTGAACCTGCACTTCGTCGACAGCCAGGAGGTCGAGGAGCAGGGCGCGGAGAAGCTGCTGGCCGGCGTGGACGCCATCCTGGTGCCCGGCGGCTTCGGCGTGCGCGGCACCGAGGGCAAGATCGCCGCCGTGCGCTACGCCCGTGAGAAGAAGGTGCCGTTCTTCGGTATCTGCCTGGGCCTGCAGATGGCCGTGGTGGAGTTCAGCCGCGGCGTGCTGGGCCTGGCCTCCGCCAACAGCTTGGAGTTCAACGAGCACACGCCGCACCCGGTGGTGACGCTCATGGAGAGCCAGGTGAAGGTGCAGGACAAGGGCGGCACCATGCGCCTGGGCAGCTACGCCTGTGCGCTGAAGCCCGGCTCGCTCGCCCACCAGCTCTACGGGCAGGACACCATCCAGGAGCGCCACCGCCACCGCTACGAAGTGAACAACGCGTACCGCAGCAAGCTGCAGGAGGCGGGGCTGGTCATCTCCGGCTCCAACCCCGAGCTCAACCTGGTGGAGATGATTGAGCTGGCCGACCACCCCTACTTCGTCGGCTGCCAGTTCCACCCTGAATTCAAGAGCAAGCCCTTCGCACCCCACCCCCTCTTCTCCGGCTTCATCCGCGCGGCGCTCGCCCAGCGGGACGCGAACGCGGCGGCCGGCAAGGTGACCGAATGAGCGCCCCCAACCCCATCGAGCTGTGTGGCTTCAAGGTCGGCCAAGGCCAGAAGCTGTTCGTCATCGCCGGCCCGGACAGCATCGAGTCCGAAGACATGGCCCTGCGCCATGCCTGGATGCTGAAGGAAATCACCGGCCGGCTCGGCGTGCCGTACGCCTTCAAGTGCTCCTACGACAAGGCCAACCGCACCAGTGGCAAGTCCTTCAGAGGCCCGGGTCTCAAGGAAGGCCTGAGAATCCTGAAGAGAATCCGGGATGAAGTGGGCGTTCCCGTCCTCACGGACGTCCATGAGACGAGTCACGTCGGGCCAGCCTCGGAAGTTGTGGATATCATCCAGATACCGGCCTTCCTGTGCCGGCAGACGGACCTGGTGGAAGCCGTGGCGCGTACGGGCAAGGGCGTGAACCTGAAGAAGGGACAGTTCGTGGCGCCCAAGGACATCGTCCACTCGGCGCGCAAGGCCTTCGAAGCGGGCAACCCCAACGTGCTCGTCACCGAGCGCGGTTCGACCTTCGGCTACAACAACCTGGTGGTGGACATGCGCGGCTTCGCGCAGATGCGCGACGCCGGCCTCGCCGTGTGCTTCGACGCCACCCACTCCGTTCAGCTCCCCAGCGCCGGAAACGGTGAGACGGCGGGCGAACGCCGCTTTGTATCACTGCTGGCCCGCTCCGCCGCAGCCGCCGGGATTGACGCGTTGTTCACGGAAGTCCACGAAGATCCGGATCGTGCCCTGTGTGACGGTCCCTGTTCGCTGAATCCACAGATGTTTGAAGACGTGGTACGAAACGTGCTGAGCATCCGCCGGGTGTTGGGACACGAGCCGGGTTGATGTGTCGGCAAACAAGGGAGTCGAGCAAGCCATGGTGACGGACGCCCCTTCCAGACTGGCAACGGAAGAGCTGATGTCCCGTGCTGCGCGCGTGCGGCTGCTCGTCTTCGACGTGGACGGGGTACTTACCGACGGCGGCCTCTACTACGGCCAGGACGGCGAGCTGATGAAGCGCTTCGACGTCAAGGACGGCCATGCGCTCGTCATGGCCCGGCTGTCCGGGTTGCCCGCCGCCATCCTCACCGCCCGCACCTCCGGCATCGTGGAGAAGCGCGGGCGGGAGCTGGGCCTCGCGGCCGTGTTCCAAGGCCGCCGTGACAAGTCGGCCGCGCTCAAAGAGCTGGTCACCCAGTTGGACGTGCCCCTGGACGCCTGCGCGTACATGGGTGACGACCACAACGACCTGGGTCCACTTTCAATGGTGGCTCTTTCCGCTTGTCCTGCGGATGCGGTCCCCGAAGTGCGCCGCGAGGCACACTTCGTTACCCAGAGTCCTGGCGGCCGAGGGGCCGCTCGCGAACTCGTGGAGCTGTGTCTCAAGGCCAGTGGCCGCTGGGACGACGCAGTGGGTCTGATGAGAGGGACTGATAGGCGCGGTACTCTGTGAGGTTGAAGAAAACCCGTGTTCAAGGTAGGTGAATAGTTCCATGGGCAGCGGAATCATGCAGCAAGAGGGGAGTACGGCCATGACGGACCAGCTCTACACGACGCACGACATCAGTCGTTTGCTTCAGGTGGATCCGTCCACGGTGAGCAAGTGGATTGACCGTGGCATCCTGATGGCGTTCAGGACGCCGGGTGGCCACCGCCGCGTGCGGTCGGCGGACCTGCGCACGTTCCTCATCACCCACCAGATGCCGGTTCCCGAGGAGCTCGGCAGCGGCACGGTGCGCCTGCTCGCGGTGGATGACGAGCGTCCGGTGCTGGACGCCATCAAGCGCGCGTTCAAGCCGTTCGCGGCCCAGGTGGAGCTGCAGACGACGACGAGCGGCGTGGAGGCGTTGCTGCTCGTGTCCGAGCAGAAGCCGCACGGGATGATCATCGACCTCAACATGCCGGACATCGACGGTCTGGAAGTCTGCCGCCGCATCCGCGCGCGCAAGCAGATGGAGGGCGTGCGGCTCATCACCATGACGTCCGCGCATACGCCCGAGGTCGTGGAGCAGTCCAAGCAGGCCGGCGCGTTGGCGTGCATGGCGAAGCCGCTGGACGTGCAGCAGGTGCTGGAGCTGTTCCGCGTTCCGCTGGCGCTCAGCGCCAAGCGGTAGGACAGGCAGGGCTTCCGCCTTGCTCGCGGAAGCCCTGGCAGGGATTTCAGTGGGAGGCAGGTGACCTCCCTGGCCCGCGGTGTGCGCCCGCGGCTTCAGCCCTGGACCTTGACTTCGATGACGCGGGGCTTGGACTCCTCGCGCCGAGGCAGGGTCAGCGTCAGCACACCCTGCTCGTAGCGAGCCTCCACCCGGCTTGCGTCCACCGTGTCAGGCAGCGCGAAGGAGCGGGCGAACGTCCCGAAGACGCGTTCCTGGCGGCGCACGTTGACGCCCTCCGCGCGCGGCTCGGCCTTGCGCTCGGACTGCACGGTGAGGATGTCCTTCTCTACCGTCACCTGGATGGCCTTCGCCTCCAGCCCGGGCATGTCCAGTTGGAGCGTGAGGCCGCTTTCGGATTCGGTGATGTCCGCGGCCGGCGTGCGCTCACGCGGGGCCTGGCGCCACATGGGCTGCGTCAGCTCGCGGAAGAGCGCGTCGACATCGCGCATCAGCGGGTTCACCACGACGGCGGAGTTGAACGGATTGCGAGTCTGCATGGTCGTCTCCTGTTCGTGACGTCCTCGCGGACGCACGGCATGAATGAGCCTGGGTTGTTCTGGTTCGCGGTCGCCGCGGTGCCCCCCACCGGAGCTCCAGCGCCGCCTCACAAGACTCAAGAGAACCATGCTTCGGAACGTGTCAAGCAACGCCCCGGCGCCTTCACCGGCGCCACGTTTCACGCCCGCCCGCCTGCCCTCCAGGCCACCTCAGTCGTCGTCGCGGCCAAGGTGCACGGCGAAGCTCTCCTCGTCGCGGGACACCTGCACCGTCCAGGGACGGCAGCACACCGGGCAGTCCTCGATGTACGTCTCCGAGGCCACACCAATGGGGTCCACGGCGACCTCCACTTCCTCACCGCAGTAGGGGCACAGCTGGGCGGCGGATTCCGCGAAGGGCTGCATGGCTGGGTCTCCTCATCACGGACTCAGCGTCCGCGCATCTAGACGGTAGAATGCCGAGCCATGGCCTCTCCTTCCCGGAAT
The DNA here is from genome assembly GCF_032612255.1 of Myxococcus sp. MxC21-1. Classification (NCBI taxonomy): domain Bacteria; kingdom Pseudomonadati; phylum Myxococcota; class Myxococcia; order Myxococcales; family Myxococcaceae; genus Myxococcus; species Myxococcus sp. MxC21-1. Next base: position 1,301,644 of record NZ_CP123278.1, on the reverse strand, counting down.
CGCATTGGCGACATCCTCGTCAAGGCACGCGTCATCGACGACTTGCAGCTGCGCAGCGCACTGGCCACCCATGACCAGTGGGGCGGACGTCTGTCACGCATCATCGCGGACCTGGGTCTGGCCACCGATGACGTCATCACCGAGGCCATCTGCCAGGGCCTGGGAATGCAGCGCATCCAGCTGGGCAACGTCACGCGCGACGCGGGCGCGCTCTCACGCGTCGACGTGAGCCTCGCCGAACAGAAGGCCGTCTTCCCGGTGTCGCTCAAGGACAACGGCAAGACGCTGGTGCTGGCCATGGCGGACCCCACGGACCTCGGCACCCTGGACCAGGTGGCGGCGAAGAGCCGCGCACGCGTGGTCGTCATGGTGGCGGGCGAGCGTGAAATCGAACACGCCATCCTCCGCCACTACCGTGGCCAGGAGCCCGTCGTCAGCACGCGCTTCGGCGGCAACACGCGCCCGAGCAGCTCGGACGCGCCGGAGGACGAGGACGAGTTCAAGGTCGTCGACATGAGCGGCAACACGGTGGTGAAGCGCATCGCCGACATCACCCCGCCCGCTCCCGCCGCGGCGCCTCCGCCCGCGCCCCGCGCGCCGGAGCGCGCCCCCGCCCCAGGCGCTGGCGCTGGCGCCAGCGCCGCGGACATCCTCGACGAGATTCTGGCGGGTGGCACGCCCGCTAATGAGTGGACGGACGAGGACCTCAAGCGGCTGCAGACGGTGCAGCAGAACCAGGAGAAGAGCTCCAAGATTCTGCGCGCGCTGCTCGAGCTGCTGCTGGAGAAGAACCAGCTCCAGCAGCGCGAACTGGCGGCGCGGATGCGGCTGTAGGGCGCGCCCTCAGCCGGCGCCGGAGCCCGCTTCCAGCAGCTCGCGGCCGGTGAGCCCCAGCAGGTACAGGATGCTGTCCAGGCCGCCCGCGGAGATGGACGTGTCGGCCGCGGCGCGCAGCTTGGGCTTCGCCCGGAAGGCGATGCCCAGCCCGGCGCGCTCCAGCATCAGCAAGTCGTTGGCGCCGTCTCCCACGGCGACCACCTGGTCCAGCAGGATGCCTTCCGCCTGCGCCAGCGACTCCAACAGCTCCGCCTTGCGCTGCGCGTTGACGATGCGGCCCACGGTGCGGCCGGTGAGCTTCCCGTCCTGAATCTCCAACTCGTTGGAGTACGCGAAGTCGATGCCCAGCCGCGCCTTCAGCGCCTCGGCCGCCACGGAGAAGCCGCCGCTGATGACGGCGGTGCGGTAGCCCAGCCGCTTGAGCACGCGCACCAGCGTCTCCGCGCCCTCCGTCAGCGGCAGGTTCGCCGCGAGCTGGTGGACCACGGATGCATCCAGGCCCCGCAGCAACGCCACGCGCTGACGCAGCGACTCGTCGTAGTCCATCTCGCCGTGCATGGCGCGCTCAGTGATGCGCGACACCTGCTCGCCCACGCCATGCACACGCGCCAGCTCGTCGATGACCTCGATGCGGATGAGCGTGGAGTCCATGTCCATGACGACCATCCGCTTGCCGCGCCGGAACAGGCTCTCGCGCTGCAACGCCACGTCGAACCCGCCCGACTGCATGGACAGCTCCAGCAGCGCGTGCTTGAGCGCGTCAGGTGGCTGGCCCGGCGGCAGGCTGATGTGGATGTCCACCGAGCCCAGGCGCGGCTCGCTGAGGCGCGTGATTCGCTCCACGTTGGCGCCGTGCCCCGCGAGCACCTGCGTCAGCGCATGAAGCTCCTCGCGCCCAGGGCGCGGCCCACAGCGGTGACGACGTGGCGCGCGGACGCGGCGGGCGTGGCGGGCGCCTCCACCGCCTGGAAGTCCAGCGCCACGCCCAGCGTCTGCGCGGCGGACAGCAGCGTCTCCAGGGTGCCGCTCGCCGGGGGCAGGCGCACCAGCAGGCAGAGCGTGAGGCGCCCCTGCACCACCACCTGCTCCACGTCGAGCAGTTCGGCGCCAGCTTCCGCCAGCAGGCCGGTGAGGCGCGAGACGATTCCGGGATGGTCCTTCCCGGTGACGGTGATGAGCACGCTTTCGGACAGGGGCGGAGTCATGGCGCCACGGAGTGTGGCAGCCCCCATCGTGCGCGGCGAGCCCCGAGTGCGCCGGGGCCCGGCCGCTCGTCCGTCACTCCTTCGGCGTGTCCGAGGAGATGACGAGGTCGCCCTTGGCGAGGAACTCCTTGTCCGGGAACGCCTGGTAGAAGTCCTCCAACATGGCGTCCACGTCCGGGTAGCGCTGCTCGCGCTTGTCCTGGGTGGCCTTGTCGAAGAGCTGGTCGAGGCCGCTGGGGGCCTCCGGGTTGACCTCGGAGGGCAGCGGCGAGCGGCGGCCCGGAATCTGCCCGGTGAGCATCTCGTAGAGCAGGATGCCCAACGCGTAGACGTCCGCGGAGGCGCCCGGCTCCTTGCCGCCCCGGTTCATCAGCTCCGGCGCCATATAGGCCATGCCACCCGTGCCCACGAAGACCTGGGGCATGCCCTTGGTGGCGTCCACCTCCACCACGCGGCCCAGGCCGAAGTCGGCCAGCTTCGCGTTGCCGTACGTGTCGAAGAGCACGTTCTCCGGCTTGATGTTGTGGTGCGTGAGGCCCGCGGCGTGCGCGGCCCGCAGACCATAGGCCATCTGCAGGAAGGCGCGCAGCGCGAAGGGCACTGGCACGCCGTTGCCACCACCCGCGTCCAGCCGCTCACGCAGGCTGCCCTGCATCAACTCCAGCACGAAGTACGGCCGGGCGGCGTCCACGTTCTGATCCACCACCTGGACCACGCCCGGGTGGCGCACCTGCGCCTGGGCACACAGCTCCTTCTTCAGGCGCTTGAGCACCTCGCCGCGCTGCAGGAAGGAGAAGTAGCCGAAGATGTCCTTCAGCTCCTTGAGGCAGATGTCCAGGCCCAGCGCGGTGACGCGCCCTTTGAAGACGGTGCCCAGCGGCCCGGTGCCGATGGGGTCGAACTTCTGGTAGCGCAGGTCCAGCTCGGCGCCCTTCGGAGCGGGAGCGGCGGGCGCTGCTGCAGCGGCGGAGGTGGAAGCGGGGGGAGGAGACATGGGGGCGGCGGCAGGCGCGGGAGAGGTGGGGGACGGCGCGGGGGTGTTCGACGCGGTGAAGGGCCCCTGGACGATGACGGTGGCCTCGCGGCGGGGCTCGGCGGCGGCCTCCGCGCGGGGCGCCGGGGCTGACGGCGGCGGCATGGGGATGGCCGCGGACGGCATGCCCAGGTCCAGCGCGGGCATGGCCGAGCGCGAGCTGCGCACCGGCGGCATGGGCGGCGGCGCGGGCGGGCCGGAGGGCACGGGCGGCGCGCCGTCGACCTCGGCCTCATCCAGCAGGAGCTCCGGCGGAGGCGGAGGAACCATCAGCGGCTCGTCCCCACCGGCCCCCTCCAGGGGCGCGTCCGCGGCGGCGGCCAGCTGATCGGCGAAGAACTCACCGACCTCCACGGAGAAGCGCTCGTTCAGCTCCCCACCCGCCACCTGCTCACCCTGGTCGGTGAGCTTGAGCTGGGCCTCGCGGTCCATGGCGATGTAGTGGAACTTGCGCAGGAAGAAGAAGTAGTTGTCGAACTCGAGCGACACGGATGGCTCAAGTGCGGCCTTCACGTCTGCCAGCTTGTTCGAGCGTCCAAGACGGCCGTTCTCCCTCAGGTTCCGGAGGATGAACAGCGCCTCGCCACTGACGGTGTCGCGATTGAGGGCGGGCTTCTGCATGGGGAAGCGACTCTATGCCGTCCCCACGCCGTGGCTCAACGGATGACTGGCGGTAAAACGCGCCCCTACTTGATGCGCAAGAGCTGCTTCACCGTCTCCAGGACTTCCACGAAACGCACCGGCTTGCGCAGGTAGATGTCCACGCCCAGTTGCATGGCGCGGTCCTGCGCCTCCTTGCCGCCGGCGGAGATGGCGATGATGGGGATGGTGCGCAGCGCTTCTTCCTCGCGCATCCGCTCCACCAGGGCGAAGCCGTCCATCACCGGCATGTAGAGGTCCGTCATCACCAGATTGAAGCGGTCCTCGCGCAGCATCAGCAGCGCGTGGTGCCCGTCCGGCGCGAAGTGGACCTCCAGGGGGACCTTTCCGTGCAGCTCGCCGCTGGCCAGCTTCTTCAGCACGTAGCTGTACATCTCGATGATGTGCGGGTTGTCCTCGACGATGAGCACACGATACCCCTCGTGCTCTGCGTGGGACGCGTGGCTGTCTGCTCCTGCCGCACTCAAGATGTCACCCAGTTTCCGCCGGTCCTGCTCGCGCTCCACGCGAACGCCGACGCCCGCGGGCTGATCGGGGCCCGCTGGCCGCATCCAGGCCACGGTTCCGCTGACTTCTACCGGATCCAGCAGTCCCGGGAAAGAAAGTGCGAGCCGGACCTCGTCCCCCATGACGAAGGCCTGGTCCGTCTGGACGAACAGGCCCTCGTGGGACAGGTTCTCCGTCACGTCGCGGGCCTGGCGCCCGTCCGTGTAGTCCACTCTCAGCACGGCCGGGACGCGGGGGTGCTGGCGCTTGTCCTCTGGACCCGGGTTCATAACAAGGGCTTGAAATCGCTCGGCAATTTGCTGATGGCAACCCAGTGTAGCTTCGAGGGTTTATGTTGACAACGTAGCCATTGGGGCAATACGTACCGGCCCGCCATGGCGGAGCCCCTGTTCACCTCTGAAGAGCAGAAGAAGTTCGACGCGGGAATCGCGGAGATCATCTCCCACTACCCCCCGGATCGGAAAAGCGCGGGCATGCTCCCAGCGCTGCGTCTGCTCCAGGAAATCAAGGGATGGCTGCCCCCGGAAGGGTTGCGGCTGGTGGCGAAGCATCTGGAGGTCACTCCCGAGCGGGCCATGGAAGTGGCCAGCTTCTACGTGATGTACCACCTCAAGAAGCCGGGCAAGTACGTCATCGACGTCTGCACGAACCTGTCCTGCTCGCTGTGGGGCGCGGAGAAGATGCTCGCCTACCTGGAGGAGAAGCTGGGCCTCAAGGCAGGTGAAGCCAATGAGAAGTTCACCTTGCGAGAGACCGAGTGCCTGGCCTCGTGCGGTACTGCGCCCTGCCTGCAGATCAACGAGGATCACCACGAAAGCCTGACCCAGGCGAAGCTGGATGCCATCCTCGCCAAGTTGAGCTGAACCCCCACCCTTCTTAGGCTTAGGACGTCATCGACATGGCCTCTACGGCAAAGGCGATCGAACCGATCATCTCGGCGGCCTGGGGTAAGCCTCAGTCCTGGACCCTGGACAGCTACCGCAAGCGGGGGGGCTACGAGGCGCTGAAGAAGGCGCTCCAGATGGAGCCCGCCGCCATCATCGACGAGGTGAAGAAGTCGAACCTCCGCGGTCGCGGTGGCGCCGGCTTCCCCACGGGCCTCAAGTGGAGCTTCGTCCCCAAGGACAGCCCCAAGCCCAAGTACCTGGCGGTCAACGGCGACGAGTCCGAGCCGGGCACCTTCAAGGACCGCTACATCCTGGAAGATGACCCGCACATGATGCTGGAGGGCATCGCCATCGCGTCCTACGCGCTGGGCGTGCACACCTGCTACGTGTACCTGCGCGGCGAGTTCAAGTTCCCGGCGGAGCGCACGCAGGCGGCCATCGACGAGGCCTACAAGGCGGGCATCTTCGGCAAGAAGGTCCTGGGCAAGGACTACGAGCTGAACTGCTACCTGGTCCGCGGCGCGGGCGCGTACATCTGCGGCGAGGAGACGGCGCTGCTGGAGAGCCTGGAAGGCAAGAAGGGCTGGCCCCGCCTGAAGCCGCCCTTCCCCGCGGTGGTGGGCCTCTTCGGCTGCCCCACGGTGGTGAACAACGTGGAGACGCTGGCCAGCGTGCCCGCCATCTTCCAGCAGGGCGCGGAGGCCTACGCGAAGCTGGGCACCGACAAGTCGGGCGGCACGCGGCTCGTCTGCCTCTCCGGCACGGTGAACCGGCCGGGCGTGTACGAAGTGTCGATGTTCACCACCCTCTCCGAGCTCATCTTCGACGACAAGTACGGCCGGGGCATGCCCGCGGGCCGGAAGGTGAAGGCCGTGATTCCGGGCGGCTCCTCGGCGCCGGTGCTGGGCGCGGACGAGCTGGACGTGGCCATGGAGTTCGAGGCCCTCAAGGTGAAGCAGACCATGGCGGGCTCCGGTGGCGTCATCGTCATGGACGACGCCACCTGCATGGTGCGCAGCCTGTGGCGCGTGGCCCGCTTCTACGCGGAAGAGTCGTGCGGCCAGTGCACGCCGTGCCGTGAAGGCACGCCCTGGCAGACGCGCCTCTTGCGCAAGATCGAAGAGGGCCGCGGCGAGCCGGGCGACATCGACATGCTGTCCAACGTCGCGTCGTCGATCGCCCCCTACCCGCCCATCGGCCTGGGCAACACCATCTGCGCGCTCGGCGACGCGGCGGCGCTGCCCACGCACTCGTTCCTCATGCGGTTCCGGGACGAGTTCGAGGCTCACATCCGTGAGCACCGTTGCCCGTTCGGCGACAAGCCCTGGGGTTCGTTCGGAGACTGGTCTTGAACATCGAGCTCATCCTCTTCGGGGCGTTCGCGCTCCTGACGCTGCTGTCGGCTGGAACGGTCATCTTCGCGCGCAGCCCCATCAATTCGGCCATGGCGCTGGTGTCCACGTTCTTCTTCATGGCCGGCATCTACGTGCTGCTGTGGGCGCACACGGTGGCCGTCATGCAGGTGCTCGTGTACGCGGGCGCCATCATGGTGCTCTTCCTGTTCGTCATCATGCTGCTCAACCTGGGAGAGTCGTCCACGCGCGGCAAGCCCACGGTGGCCCGCGTCGCGGGCGGCGCGGCGACGGTGGGCCTGTTCGTGGTCCTGGCCATCGTCCTCCTGAAGCTGCCCGCCGAGCCGGCCACGCTGAGCACGGGAGCCCAGGCCTCCTTCGGCACCATCGCCACCATGGGTCAGGTCATCTTCACCCAGTGGCTGTTCCCTTTCGAAGCTGTGAGCTTGCTGCTGCTGGTGGCCATGGTGGGCGCAGTCGTCGTGGCCAAGTCGCGGATCTGATCGCCCATCCCGGACAACTTTTCTGTGCTAGATGGCGGCGCAGGCAGCCGCTCGCGAGGCCCCGAATCGGCCCATGGTTCCCATCACCTACTATCTCCTGCTTGCCGCCGCCCTGTTCTGCATGGGCATGTTCGGCGTGCTCGTTCGCCGCAACGCGCTGGTCGTCTTCATGAGCGTGGAGCTGATGCTCAACGCGGCCAACCTCACGTTCGTGGCCTTCGCGCGCATGCGCGGTGACGACCTCGGCCACGTGTCCGCCTTCTTCGTCATCGCGGTGGCGGCGGCGGAAGCCGCCATCGGTCTGGCCATCGTCATCGCCGTCTTCCGGAGCCGGGGCAGCATCCTGCTGGAAGACCTCCGGACGATGAAGCACTGATGCCCCCCCAGGAGCCACTGTCATGACTCTCGTCGAATTCTTCCGGGCGGCACCCGTGGCGCCAGACATCCTGGCGCCCTCGCTCTGGCTCATCATCGCGCTGCCCCTGCTGGGCGCGTTCATCTGCGGTGTGTTCGGCAAGATGATGGGCCGGGCCAACGTCCAGCTCGTCGCCTGTGCGGCGGTGGCCGGCTCCTTCGTCCTGAGCCTGTTGGCCTTCTGGGCCACCAGCCACCACAACCCCGAGACGGGTCGGCTGGCGGCCATCTTCCCCAACCCGTTCGGCATCGAGCGGGACTTCGTGCGCTACGCGCTCGCGTACGACTACGGCACCTGGTTCTCGGTGGGCGACTTCCGGGTGAACTTCGGGCTGATGGTGGACCATCTGTCCGGCATCCTGCTGCTCATCATCACCGGCGTCGGTTTCCTCATCCACCTGTACTCCACCAGCTACATGGAGCACGACGCCGCGTACTGGCGGTTCTTCGCGTACCTGAACCTGTTCGTCGCGGCGATGCTGACGCTGGTGCTGGCCGACAACCTGATCCTGCTCTTCGTGGGCTGGGAGGGCGTCGGCATGGCCAGCTACCTGCTCATCGGCTTCTGGTACGACGACCCGGCCAAGGCCTGGGCCGGGCGCAAGGCCTTCGTCACCAACCGCATCGGTGACTTCGCGTTCCTCATCGGCACCTTCCTGCTGGTGCTGCTGGTCTCCGCCTTCACCCAGCAGTCGAACGCGGCGGACTACAACACTGCCGGCACCACCGCGCAGCACTACACGGCCGCGCTGGAGCAGAAGGGCCCGGTGACGTTCAAGGGCCTGGAGAAGATGGCCGAGGGCCTGGTGGACGGCTCCGCGGACAAGGTCGACCTGAGCACCCCCATCGAGGCGGGCCCGCTGGAGGGTTACACCTTCGGCGGCGTGATGACGGCGGCCATGCTGCTGTTCCTCCTGGGCGCCGCGGGCAAGAGCGCGCAGCTGCCCCTCTACGTCTGGCTGCCGGACGCCATGGCCGGCCCGACGCCGGTCTCCGCCCTCATCCACGCCGCGACGATGGTGACCGCCGGCGTCTACCTGTTCAGCCGAATGTCCGCGCTGCTGGTGCTGAGCCCCACCGCCATGGCGACCATCGCCATCATCGGCGCGCTCACCTCGCTGCTGGCGGCGCTCATCGCCTTCGCGCAGGACGACATCAAGAAGGTGCTCGCCTACTCCACGGTGTCCCAGCTGGGCATCATGTTCATGGGCGTGGGCATGGGCATCTTCTGGGCGGCGGTGTTCCACCTGATGACGCACGCCTTCTTCAAGGCCTGCCTCTTCCTCGGCGCCGGCAGCGTGATGCACGGCAACGGCGACGAGACGGACATCAAGAAGCTGGGTGGCCTGCGCAAGGAGATGCCCTGGACCTGGGCCACCTTCCTGGTCGCCACCCTGGCCATCACCGGCATCATCCCGCTGTCCGGCTTCTTCTCGAAGGACGCCATCCTGCACGGCGTGCACCACAACCACCTGCAGGGCCTGGAGTGGGTGTCCAGCCTCGTCTACTACCTGGGCCTGCTCATCGCGGCGTCCACCGCGTTCTACATGACGCGCGTGTACCTGCTCACCTTCGAGGGTCCCCGCTCGAAGGAGGCCCGGGTGGCCCACGCCCATGAGAGCGCCTGGCAGATGACCCTGCCGCTGGTGGTGCTGGCGGTCCTGAGCGTGGTTGCCGCGCGGTACGCGTTCGGCATCGACTTCCTCAACATGACGGCGCAGCCGGTGCTCGACAACTTCCTGAGCCCGGTGTTCAGCGCGACCAAGCGCATCACCGACGCCAGCACGCTGGTGGCGCTGGACACCAGCCGCCCGCAGCTGGTGCCGGACTACCTCAAGGCCTGGGCCGTGGCCCTGGCGGGTGGCGGCGCGGCGGCCTTCCTCTACCTGCGCTACTTCCCTTCGCGCGTGGGTCAGCCGGATCCCGCCTTCATCCGCGCGGTGCGCCCCCTGGCGCTCAACAAGTTCTACGTGGACGAGCTCTATGAGCTGATTGTCATCCGTCCCGTGAAGTTCATGAGCTTCCTCCTCTTCCGCGTGGTGGACGCGCTCGTCATCGACACCGTGGCGGTCCGCGGCACGGCGTGGGTGACGGCGCGCGTGGGCAGTGCGCTCCGCTACGTGCAGTCGGGCGATGCCCAGGCCTACGCCGCTGTGATGGCCATCGCCCTGTTGGGCGGGATGGCCTACGCCCTCATCCAGGTGATGCAATGAGCTTCTTCGACAACCACCTGCTCAACCTCGTCGTCTTCCTGCCGCTGGTGTTCGCGGCGCTGGTGGCGCTGCTGCCGGCCGGCGAGAGCGGCCAGATTCGCACCGTCACGTTCATCGCCATGGTGCTGGACCTGGTGTTCGGGGTCTGGGCCTACATGACGTACGTGCCGGGCGGACCGGAGTTCCAGCTCGAGTACCGGGCGCGTTGGTTCGACCTGTTCGGCACCAGCTACCACATTGGCGTGGACGGCCTGGCCGTGAGCCTGCTGCTGCTCACCGTTTTCCTGGGGCCCCTCGTGGTGCTGGCGTCCACCACGTACATCAAGTTCCGCATCAAGGAGTTCCACCTGGCGCTGCTGGTGCTCCAGACGACGATGCTGGGCGCACTGGTGTCGCTGGACGTGCTGCTCTTCTACATCTTCTTCGAGGCCATGCTCATCCCCATGTACCTCCTGGTGGGTGTGTGGGGCGCCGAGGACCGCCAGATGGCGGCGGTGAAGTTCTTCCTCTACACGCTGGCCGGCTCGCTGCTGATGCTGGTGGCCGTCATCGCCGTGTACTTCATCAGCGCGCCGGTGGGTGCCCGCTCCTTCGACTACGCGAGCATCTACAACGGCCTGCTGGACGCCAACCGCCAGCTCAGCGCCTGTACTGCAGCGGGCACGTGCGACTCGCTCACGGGACTGGCCGCCACGCTGCATACCTGGGGTCCGTGGCTGTTCGCGGCGTTCGCCATCGCGTTCGCCGTCAAGGTCCCCATGTGGCCGCTGCACACCTGGTTGCCGGACGCGCACGTGCAGGCGCCGGTGGCTGGCTCCATGATTCTGGCCGGCGTCACCCTGAAGATGGGGACCTTCGGCTTCTGGCGCTACGCGATTCCCTTCTTCCCGGTGGCCACGCAGCAGGCGCGGCCCTTCCTGGCCACGCTGGCCGTCATCGGCATCGTGTACGGCGCGCTGATGTGCCTGGCGCAGCGGGACATCAAGAAGCTGATTGCGTACTCGTCGGTCAGCCACCTGGGCTACTGCATGCTGGGCATCCTGGCGATTACGGCCGAGGGCGCCACGGGCAGCGCGTACCAGATGCTCAACCACGGTGTGTCCACGGGCGCGCTGTTCCTCCTGTTCGGCTACCTGTACGAGCGGCGCCACTCGCGCCTGATGGCGGACTACGGTGGCATCGCGAAGGTGATGCCGGTGTTCACCGCGGCCTTCGTCATCATCACCTTCTCCTCCATCGCGGTGCCGGGTACCAACGGCTTCATCGGTGAGTTCCTGGTCCTGCTGGGCACCTTCAAGAGCGACCTGGGCGAGGCCGCGGGCAACCCGCACCTGACGGCGGTGTTCGGCGCCTTCGCCACGCTGGGCGTCATCCTGGGCGCCGCGTACATGCTGTGGATGGTGCAGAAGGTGTTCTTCGGTGGAATCACCCACCGGGAGAACCAGCACCTGACGGACATGAACCTGCGCGAGGGCCTCACGGTGCTCCCCTTCATCGTCCTGGTCGCCGTGATGGGTCTGCAGCCGCAGCCCTTCCTGGACCGGCTGGAGCCGTCCACGGACCGCTTCCTGGCCCGCGCCCGCGTGGGCACGCCGGGGGCCGAGTTGCAGGAGGACCGGCTTCGGGTAGAGGTGATGTCCCTGCCATCCCGTCAGGTTGTCGCCGCGCCGTCCGCGCCCGTTCCGTTGGCCGCCGCCCCGGCCGTTCCCTCGCCGCGGCAGTAGCCGCCTGAGCTTCCGACATGAACCTGCCCAATCTCAGCCTGGCAGACTTCCTCCCGCTGCTGCCCGCCATCATCATGGTGGTGGGTGCCTCCATCCTGCTGCTGTCGGAGGTGTTCCTCTCCACGACGGCGTCGCGCGCGTACCAGGCGGTGCTCACCGTGGTGACGGCGGTGGCGGCAGGCGCCATGGCGCTGACGACGATGTTCGAGCCACCCCAGGAGGTGATGCTCGGCTTCGGCGTGATGGACCCCTTCTCCAGCTTCCTCACCTTCGTGGTGTGCGTGGGTCTGGCGCTGGCGACCCTGAGCTCGGTGAGCTTCCTGCGCAAGCGCGGCGCGGAGCGCGGTGAGTTCTACGCGCTGATGCTGTTCGCCTCGGCGGGCATGAGCCTGCTGGCGATGTCGAACGAGCTCATCACGCTCTTCGTCAACATCGAGGTCCTCTCCCTCTCCACCTACGCGCTGACGTCGTACCTGCGGCGTGGCACGCGGCCGAGCGAGGCGGGCTTCAAGTACTTCATCCTGGGCGCCTTCTCGTCCGCGGTGCTGCTCTACGGCGCGGCGCTGCTGTACGGCGCCACCGGCACCACCCACCTGACGGCCATGGCCGGTCCGCTGTCCACCGCCATGTCGTCGCAGCCGGGCCTGGTGTACGCGGGCATCATCCTGGTGATCACGGGCTTCGCCTTCAAGGTCGCCGCGGTGCCGTTCCACATGTGGACGCCGGACGTCTACGAGGGCGCGCCGACGCCGGTCACCGCGCTGATGAGCGCGGGCGTGAAGGCGGCCGCCTTCGCGGCGATGGTCCGCGTGTTCTTCATGGTGGGCAAGGGCGTGGACCCGGAGATGCTGCTGAGCCTGTTCTCCGTGCTGGCCTTCCTCACCATGGTGGCGGGCAACCTGCTGGCGATTCCGCAGCGCAACGTGAAGCGCATGCTGGCGTACTCGTCCATTGCCCACGCCGGCTACCTGCTGGTGGGCGTGGCCGCCCTCTTCGTCACCGGCCCGGGCGAGCAGTTCCGCCTGCTGGGTGCGTCCGCGCTGACGGGCGGCACCCCGCTGGACCTGGCCCGCGCGGAGGCGCTGCGCGGCATCCTCTACTACCTGCTGGCGTACACGTTCAGCGCGGTGGGCGCCTTCGCCATCGTCTCCGTCCTGGAGCGTCGCGAGGACGAGGAGAAGGGCACCGCCTGGGACCTGGAGCGCTTCAGCGGGCTGGCGCAGCGCAAGCCGGGCTGGGCCTTCGCGATGGCGGCCTTCATGCTGTCGCTGGGTGGCATCCCGCCCACCATCGGCTTCATGAGTAAGCTGCTCATCTTCCAGGCCGCCGTGGACGCGGGCCTCATCGGCCTCACCATCGTCGGCGTGCTCTCCAGCGCGGTGGGCATCTATTACTACCTGCGCGTGGTGGTCTACATGTTCATGCGGCCGGTGCCGGAGGGCGCGCAGGCGCTCGAGAAGAGCTGGTCCACCGAGCTGGCGCTGGTGCTGTCCACCGCGGCGGTCGTGATTCTGGGCATCATCCCCGGTCCCATCATGGGCTGGCTGGAGCAGGCCAGCAGCATCTTCGGCCAGTAGCCTCCCGCCTCCGCTGTCACACCCCGCCCGCCCCGGCTTCGCGCTCGGGCGGGCGTCGTGTTTTCAGCGCCCCTGATTCAGGGCGCCGCGTCCACCAGCGAGCCGCGAAGCTCCAGCGTCTCGAGGCGAGTCTGCGCTCCCGCCGCGCGGAGCAGGTGCACCAGGGGCGCGTCATCCGCCACCGTGACATTCAGCGCGGACACGCCCTCCTCCAGCCGGCCGAAGGCCTCTTCGAGCAGTGTCCGCGCATGCCCGGGAGACACCGCGAAGAAGGGAAACAAGCTGGGACCGGGGCGCAGGTCCATCATCCCCAACCACCGGCGCGCAGGGACTTGAGGGTCGATGAGCCCCAGCAGCCGGTGCGAGTCACTGGCCGCGGAGGCCGCCAGCTTGCCGGGAATCATCCCGAAGGCCTCCGTCAGCGCGCCGCAGTCCTCCAGTGACACCGGCACCACGGCCCCGTCCGGTGACGCGGGGGAGCGCCGCCGGTGGGCCCGCGTCACCCGCAACGTGGTGGCCTCGCGCGCCGGCCGCATTCCCAGCGAGGTGTAGAGCTCGAGCGCGGGCGTGTTGTCCCGCTTCACGTTGAGGACCCAGCGGGTGCACCCATGTGCGCGAAAGTGCCCGGCCAGGTGCGTCATCATCCTCCGCCCCAGTCCCTGCCCCCGGGCGAACGGCGCCACCACCAATTGCCTCACGTACCCGAAGTCCCCCAGGACGTTCGTCACGGCGTAGGCGCCCACACCCTGGGGACCTTCGGCGAACAGGGAGCGCTGAGCGATTTCCGCCGCCCACACGGGCTCAGGCGGCGGGGGCTCATCCACCCCGAGTTCAAGAAACAGCCGGGCAAAGACAGCGTGGTCTTCCAGCCGACCGGGACGCAGCACCCACTGAGATTCAGAGGAACCCACCTGCACTTCCTTTCGTCGCGAGCCGAGGCAGCTACGAACGCGGAAAAGAAGGCGGCCCGACACCCCAAAGAGGTGCCGGGCCGCGGGTCTTCTCAAGGTGACTCACCGGAAGTGCTGAAGGGGTGGGGGGGAACCGCCTTCAGCCTCGCTTCGATGTGTCCCGCGGATTCCTTTAGCAGTCGCCGTGCCAGCAGCCTCGCGGGGAGAAACTCTAGTTTTCTCAAGCACTTGAAGAACTAGCTGACGCTGCCCCTGCCCTGCCGCTCCATTTCATGACTGCAATGGAGTTTCAGATGTGAAAAAGACGAGTAAATCTAGCTACTTACCTTTTTCACCTATGAACCCGTCCATTTCGGATCTGAATCCATGGCCGCGGGAAAGTTACATGGGTGAGTCTTCCTCCTACTCCAGGGCTATTCCCGGGCCAGCTCACTGGGAGGTCGGAGGTTGAGCCGCTTCATCTTCCGCCAGAGCGTGGTGGAGGAGACGCCGAGCTCATCCGCGACGCGCGCCAGGTCCACCCCGTGCCGCTCCAGGGCCTGGGTGATGGCGTGGCGCTCCGCCTCTTCCACCACCTGGGCCAGCGTGGGCCCGGCGCTGGCGTTGCGCCCGAGCGCCCCGCCCTGCCCGTCCAGGAAGGCGACGCTGGGGGTGCCATGGGCCGGCGTCATGCGGCCCTGCCGCACGGGGAAGTCCTCGGGCAGCAGCTCATCGCCCTCCGCGAGCGCGGCGGCCTGCTCCACCAGGTTCTCCAGCTCGCGCACGTTGCCGGGGAAGCCGTAGCTCATCAGGTGAGACACCGCGGCGGCGGAAAGGCGCTTGGGATTGGGGCTGCGGGCATTGGCCCGCTCCAGGAAGTGCTCCGCCAGCGCAGGCACGTCCTCCAGGCGCTCGCGCAGGGGCGGGACGCGGAGGGCCACCACGTTGAGGCGGTAGTAGAGGTCCTGCCGGAAGCGCTTGTCGCGCACCTCCAGCTCGATGTCCCGGTTGGTGGCGGCGACGATGCGCACGTCCACGCGCAGCGCGGTGGACTCACCGACGCGGCGGACCTCGCCCTCTTGCAGCGCGCGCAGCTTGGACTGGAAGGTGGGGCTGGTCTCCGTCACCTCGTCGATGAAGAGCGTGCCGCCGTCCGCCTCCTCGAAGAGGCCCCGGCGGGACTTCACCGCGCCGGTGAAGGCGCCCTTGGCGTGGCCGAACAGCTCGCTCTCCAGCAGGGATTCGCTGATGGCCGCGCAGTTGACGGGCACGAAGGAGCGGGCCTTGCGGCGGCTGTGCGCATGGAGCGCGCGAGCCACCAGCTCCTTGCCCGTGCCGCTCTCGCCCTGGATGAGGACGGTGGCGTCGCTCTGCGCCACGCGCATCAGCCGCGTGGTGAGCTCGCGCATGGCGGCGCTGCGCCCCACCAGGGCGGACAAGCCGTGGCGCTGGTTGAAGTCGGTGGTGAGGTTGTCCACGTCGCGCAGCAGGCGCGCGCGCTCCAGGGCGCGCTCCACGCGGTAGCGCAGCTCGCTCTCCTTGAAGGGCTTGGTGACATAGTCGTAGGCCCCCAGGCGCATGGCCTCCACGGCGCTCTCGATGGAGCCGAAGGCCGTCATCATGATGACCTGGAGCCGGGGTGCCACCTCCAGCGCGCGCCGCAGGAGCGTGAGCCCGTCCATGGGCTCCATCTTCAGGTCCGTCAGCAGCAGGTCGATGCTGCCGCTGGCGAGCTGGGCCAGGGCTTCCTCGCCGGTGGCGGCCTCGAAGACGGTGTAGTTCTCCGCCCGAAGCAACAGGGCGGTGGTGGCGCGCATGTTGCGCTGGTCGTCCACGACGAGGAGCCGTCCTCGGGTCGGCGGAGTGTTCGCGTCGGTCATGGGAAGGACGGAGGCTGCGAGAACGGCAGCCGGAAGGTGAAGGTGGTACCGCGCCCCGGAATACTGTCCACGGCGATTTCGCCCCGGTGCTCCTCGAGGATGCGCCTGACGACGGCCAGGCCCAGGCCGGTGCCCTGGGCCTTGGTGGTGAAGAACGGCTCGAAGACGCGGTGGAGCAGCTCGGCGGGGATGCCCGGGCCCTGGTCCACCACGTCGATGCGCAGCTGCTCGCGCCCCGCGTGGGCTTCACGGCGCGCGCGAACCTGCACGAGTCCACCCTGCGGCATGGACTGGATGGCGTTGACCGCCACGTTGACCAGCGCCTGTCGGATGAGGCGGCGGTCCATGGGCACCGGCGGCAGGCCGGGCTCCACGTCGGATTGGATGCGGATGGAGCGGTCCGCGCCGCCGCCCTGCATCCGCGCGGCCTCCAGCGAATCCTGGAGCACGCGGCCCAGGTCCTCCTGCTGGAGCACCGGGTCCCTGGGACGCGTGTAGTCCAGCAGGTCACCGACGATGCGGTTGAGCCGGTCGCTCTCCTCCCCCAGGATGTCGAGCAACATGGCCGCGTCCCCGCCCGGCACCAGCAGCCGGCGCAGCGAGGCCACCGCGTTGAAGATGACGCCCAGCGGATTGCGCACCTCGTGGGCGACAATCGCGGACAGCTCGCCCAGCGCGGCCAGCCGCTCACGCTTCACCATCTCCGCGCGCGTGGCGGCCAGCTCCGCGTAGCTGGCCCACAGTGACTCGTACAAGCGCGCGTTGGCGATGGACAACGCCAGCTGGCCACACGTGGCCTCCGCCAGCTCGATGAGCTCCGGACCGAAGGCGCGCGGGCCCCGCGTGTCGTCCACCACCACCACGCCGATGAGCTCCTCGCGCGAGGTGAGCGGCAGCGCCAGCAGCGCCTTCTCGTCGAAGCGGTGCGCGAGCTCCGGGTTGAAGCCTCCGTCCGCGGCGGACACGTCCTCCACCGCGATGGGCCTGCGCTCACGCGCCACGCGCGCCGCCAGGCCGTCTCCATGGAGGGGCAGCACCACCGTGCGGAAGTAGTCGCGGTGCGCGATGGAGGCCGCGGCGCCACGCAGCAGCCGGGCGCTCTCGTCGTACAGCAGGATGTAGCAGTTGGACACGTCCAGCAGGCGGACGAGGAAGTCGGCGGCCACGTCCAGGATGCTCGACGTCTCCAGCACGCCGGACGTGGTGCGCGCCAGATCCAGCAGGAGGCGCGTCTCGGCCAGCTGGCGCGAGGACTCGGCCCTCAGCCGGCGCTGCTCCAGCAGCGTCACCAGCAACTCCGACAGCGTGCCCAGCAGGCGCAGGTCCCGCTCGTCGAAGGGCCTCCCCGGCGCGCGCAGCACCTGGAGCCTCCCGCACACCCCGCCGCCGCGAATCAGACACACCGCCGCGCCCGCCCCCAACCGCCCTCCGGACTGCTCCACCAGCGGGGCCTCGTCCGCGGACGAGGACAGCGCGCCCTCCGCGCCACACGACAGCACGCCCGTGAGCCGGCGCGCGTCCGCCGCGTCCTGAAAGCCCACGTGTGAGGACAGCATCAGCGTGGCTTCGGGAGGCGTCGAGAGGTGAAGGGCCGCGGCGTCCGCCTGGAGCAGTGAAGCGACGCGCTCCAGGAAGTCCTCCTGCGTGGGCGGAGACGGCTGCGCGACGAAGCGCGCCATCTGCGCGACCGCCTCCATCTCCCAGCGGCTGCGCGCGCTCTCCGCCTGCACGCGCGCGTCCGCCAGCGCGGCGCCCACCACCTTGGCGAAGAGCATCAACACCGAGCCATGGTGAGGCGCCACCCAGTGGCCCTCCACCCACAGCACCTCGGCCTGGGGGCCGCCCACGGGCAAGTAGACGTGGGTGGGTGCGGCCTGGTCCGAGCCACCAAAGACGGGGCGCCCGTCCGCGAGCGACTCCAGCCCCAGGCGCGCATCCTCCGGCAGGGGCTCCCCATCCCGAGCCAGCAGGCCCTCGCCGTCCCAGCGCAACAGCCGGGCCCGGAAGCCCGCGGCCTCCAGGCCCTTCAGGGCGACACGGCGGACGGCGTTCTCCGAGTGCGCGGACACCAGCCCCGCGGAGGTCTCCACCAGCCGCTCGGCCACCGACATCTCCGGCGGCCGGTTCTCCATGGGCACGCAGTTGAGCAGCAGGCCCCCGCCCCCGCGCTCCAACACGAAGCGGGACGCGGTGACGGCCACCTCGCGCGCCACGCCACCCGCGCAGGGGACCTGGAAGAGCTGGGAGCCCTCATGGAGCGGCGCACCGGCCTCCACCCGCCAGTAGCGCTCGACCACGCGGCTGCGGTCCTCCGGCTGGATGAAGTCCATGACGGAGCGGCCCTCCACCTGGGCGCGTTGCAGGCCGAGCAACGCGACATAGGCGTCATTGGCCACGAGCACCCGTCCCTCCACCACCGCCAGCATGGGGTTGCGGAAGGTGTCGACGAGGACGCGAAGCCCTGCCTCGCTGTAGCGCTTGGTACTCATCCGCGACGCAGCACCCGCTTCTCTCCTACCCGGAGCGTGACCTTCTCCCGGTCGAAGTACTCGGACAGGGGGATGACGAACTTGCGGCTTTGCCCCACCATCTCCTTGAAATCCTGGGTGGTAATCTCCTTCTTCTCGCGCAGGTGGGCAACCAGGCGCTCGCGCAGTGACGCCAGCGCCCCGGCCGCGAACCACAAGCCCTCCGAGACGCGCACCGCCGCGCCCTCCACCACCATGACGCCCAACAGCTCACGCAGCCGGGAGGCGGGAAGCTGGAGCTTCTGCTCCAGTTCGGGAAGCGAGGAGGCGCCAGGGCCGCGGCGGACAGCTCTGCCGCCAGCCGCGCCCGAGCGGCGGTGTCCCCCAGGCTCAGCGTGCGGCCGCGCCCCTTGAGGCGTACCACGTCCCGCTCCAGTTCCACCCGTCCTCCTTCCACCAGGGACTGCAACACCCGCTGGAACGCCCGCGCGTCCAGCGCCGAGGACAATCGCTGCCGCAGCTCCTCGCGGGACAGGCCTTCGCGAAGGGGTCGCGCTCATGGAAGGTGGCCAGCAGCGCCAGGGCGCGGCCCTGCAACGCCTCGAAGACCTCGCCGGAGAGGTACAGCCGCCGCTCCCGGTCGATGAGGAGCGCGCCACCCCGCGCCCCCAGCAACTCCAGCGCGCGCGTGAGGACCCGGGGCCCCAGCGCCGAGCGGCCGAACAGCTCCGGCTGCGTCAGCCCGCGATAGCCCGCCTGCCGCAGCAGCCAGGCCACCTGCCCCGCCGGGTCCGCCTCCAGCAGGGGCGCCACCGCCGACGCGCCGCCTTTGCGCCGCTTCGGCGGGGAGAGGGACAGGATGCGGCCTCCCGCCACCGTGGCGCCTCGGCCCGGAAGGGCTCGCGCGCCGCGCAGGATGAAGCGCTGGCCCACCAACGCCCCCACGGAGGCGCCCAGCCGCAGCTGCGCCAGCGTCGTCTCGCCGGGCTCCAGCCGCTCCACATCCAACAGCGCCACCGTGGCCTCCACCTGCGCGGTGCCCAGGTGCAGCAGCAACTTCGAGCGACGAGGCAACGGCGACGGAGCCGCGGGCAGCAACGTCAACTCGACGTCGAGCATGCGCGTCTCCGGCAGCTCGCCCGCGCGCACCAGCACCATCCCCCGGCGCAGCGCCTCCGGCTCCACGCCGGCGAGGTTCACCGCCGCGCGCTGTCCCGCCTCCACGACGGACACGGCGTCGCCATGCCGCTGCACCCCGCGCACGCGCAGCGGACCGGGCAACCCAGGCAGGAGCGACACCGCGTCATCCACCGCCAGCGCTCCCGACAGCAGCGTGCCCGTCACCACCGTGCCAAAGCCCTTGATGGTGAACACACGGTCGACTGGCAAGAAGGCGGGGCCCTCCGAAGGCCGCTCGGGCAGCGCCGCCGCGGCCCGGGTGAGCGCGGCGCGGAGCGCGTCCACTCCCGCACCCGTTCTGGCGGAGCAGGCCACCACGGGCGCCGACTCCAGGAAGGTCCCCGCGGTGAGCGCGGCCAGGTCGGCCTCCACCAGCGCGCGCCACTCCGGGCCCAGCTCCGCCAGCGTGTCCGACTTGGTGAGGGCGATGACGCCGGCCCTCACGCCCAGCAGCCGGCAGATGTCCAGGTGCTCGCGCGTCTGGGGCATCACGCCCTCGTCCGCGGCCACCACCAGCACCACCAGGTCCACGCCGCCGGAGCCAGCGGCCATGGCCTTCACGAAGCGCTCGTGACCCGGAACGTCCACCACGCCGGCCACGGTGCCGTCATCCAGCGTCAGGTGGGCGAAGCCCAGCTCCAGGGTGATGCCGCGGCGCTTCTCTTCCTTCAGCCGGTCGGTGTCGATGCCGGTGAGCACCTTCACCAGGGACGTCTTGCCATGGTCGATGTGGCCCGCCGTCCCGACAATCATGGCGTCACCGCGCCAAGGCTCATGCGCCAGCCTTGTCCGGGTCCTCGTCGAAGCGCGCGTCGCCGGTGGACGGCTCGTAGTCCCAGGGGAAGACCATGAGCGAGGCGGTGGAGAGCGCCGAGTAGTCCGGCGAGAAGCCACCGGGCTTCGTCACGAGGCACGCGGTGGCCACCTTCTTCGCGCCCGCCTCGCGCGCCAGAGCGGTGGCCAGCTCCAACGTGTCACCGCTGGAGGCCACGTCATCCACAATCAACACGCGGCGGCCCTTCAGCTCCGCGGGCATCTCCCCGGCGAGCTGCGGCGTCTTCGACGTACGAGGCGCGGCGCTGCCCCGGTCCCTGCTCCGGCGGCTGATGCGCACGGGGAAGAACGGGCAGCCGAGCGCCCCCGCCAGCGCGCCGCCCACGAAGACGCCGCCGTGGGCCACACCGACCACCACCTGGGGTTCGAAGGTCTCCTTGATGGAACCCGCGAGCTGCTGGACCGCGCGGTCGAACTCCTTCCAGGACAGCTCCTTCACGCCGCTGGACGCGGACCGGCCTCGGGACTGGTCCTTCCCCGTCGGCTGGCGCGGGGCCTCCACCTGCGGCGCCAACACGACGTCCGCGGGAATGGAGACGAGCTTCTCCGCCTGGACCGCAGGGGACTTCTTCGTAGAGGCCTTCTCGGTGGACCTGCTCTGCCGTTTGGTCGCCACGGCGCTGAACTCCGGCTGGGGTGTGTGCGGCCCCGTCATACTCCGAGGGCCGCACGGTGGCCACATCCGGCCACACCCCAGACGTCGCCTTTGTCTCGCGGCAATACACGCACTGCGTGCGTGAGCGCTCAGCCGGCCAGCCGCTCCTCGACCATCCGGTCCGCCACCTGCTCGGGGCGCAGGCCGGATTCCTTCGCGCGGGCCAGCACCGTGTCGATGGTGTCGAAGATGAGGGAGGCGCGGGCGTACGCCTTGTCCCGGTCATACCCCGCCCACTCCTGGGCCACGTTGATGAGGCCGCCGGCATTGGCCGCGTAGTCGGGCACGTAGAGGATGCCGCGCCGGGCCAACTGCTCGCCGTGACGCGACGTGAGCAGCTGGTTGTTGGCCGCGCCGCACACCGCCTTCACGTTCAGCAGCGACAGGGTGGTGTCGTTGATGGCGCCGCCCAGCGCACAGGGGGCGTAGATGTCCGCCTCCATCCGATGCAGTGCGTCGGCGTCCACCGCCGTGACGCCGTACTGCGTCACCGCGTGCTGCACGCTGGCGGGGTTGATGTCGCTCACCCACACCTTGGCGCCGCGCTGGTGCAGCTCCTTCACCAGGTACATGCCCACGTGGCCCACGCCCAGCACGGTGACGCGCAGGCCCTTCAGGTCCGGGCTGCCGAAGACGTGCTTCGCCGTGGCTTCCATGGCGCGCGCCACGCCATACGCCGTCACCGGCGACGGGTCTCCGCTGCGCTCCTTCAGCCCAACGACATACTTCGTATGGCGGCGCACGTGCTCCATGTCGTCGGGGCTGGTGCCGCTGTCCTCGGTGGTGATGTAGCGCCCGCCCAGGGACTCCACCGCGCGGCCGAAGGACTCGAAAATCTTCTCACGGTCGAAGCTGCCGCGCGGCAGCATGATGACCGCCTTGCCGCCGCCGTGGGGCACCCCCGCGAGCGCGGCCTTGTATGTCATTCCGCGCGCCAGCCGGAGCGCGTCCGCGACGGCTTCCTCCTCGCTGGCATAGGTGGACAGCGCGCGAGTGCCGCCCAACCCCGGACCGAGCCGCGTGTTGTGCATGCCCACAATGGCACGCAGGCCCGACTTCGAATCACTCAACAGGTGGACGGCTTCGTAGCCGCCCTCAAGCAACTGCGTGAAGTAGCTCATGGCGCGCGGCAAGTACCGTCGCGCCTCGTGCAAGTCAAATGGCGCCGCGCTCCAACATGCCGCGGATTTCGTCTCCAGGAATGACATAGCGCGTCGTGCAGAACTGGCACGTCGCCTCCGCCTGCCCTTCCTTCTCCAGAAGGTCCGTCAATTCCTCACGTCCCATGGCCAGGAGCGCGCGCAGCACGCGGTCCTTGCTGCACGAACAACCGAAGCGCAGCGGGTAACGCGACATGACCTCGAAGTCGGGCTCCGGCAGCAGCGCGCGCAGCACGGCCGCTGCCCCCGCCTCGCCGTGCGCCTGGAGCGAGGGCACGAAGTCACGGCGCAGCCGCTCCCCCAGCGCCGCGAAGGCCTCCATGTCCGCGCTGGGAAGCGGCTGGACGAGCAGGCCGGCGACGCGGCCCAGCGGCTCCGCGGCCCCGCCTTCCGGCAGCTGCGCCAACAGCACATGTGACGGGAGCTGATCCGACTGACGGAAGTAGCGCTCCAGATCGGCCGCCAGGTCGAAGGCCTCCAGCTCCACCGCGGAGCGGTAGTACTCGCCGCCGCCCAAATCCCGCAGCACGGACAGGAAGCCCTTGTTCCCCAGCACGGGGCGCCAATGGTACTGCCCGTCGTTCCCGGAGTACTCCACGTAGGTGTTCTTCACGTACCCGCGGACGAGCCCGGACGTGTCCCCATCCACGAAGAGGCCGCGCAGGGGGCCGTCACACTCCACCTGGATGTTGATGCGGGCGTCGCCCTTCTGCAGGGCCCCCATCAGGGCAGCGGCGGTGAGGGCCTGCGACAGGAGCACGGCGGCGGCGGGCGCGGTGCCA
The DNA here is from genome assembly GCF_032612255.1 of Myxococcus sp. MxC21-1. Lineage (NCBI taxonomy): Bacteria > Pseudomonadati > Myxococcota > Myxococcia > Myxococcales > Myxococcaceae > Myxococcus > Myxococcus sp. MxC21-1. Next base: position 1,278,884 of record NZ_CP123278.1, on the reverse strand, counting down.
TGGGTGGCACGCGCCTGGCGCGACAGCTCCGTCGTGGTGGCGAGCACCACGCGCAGGTCCGTGTTCTTCAACATTCCACTGAGAAGCTCGTCGGACATATCGATGGCAACTAGCGTGCCCGAGCCCGCATTGCCCGCCAACGACAGAAGGCGGGGCCCCCTGCGCCCGGCAGTAGGGCAGCAGTGGGGACCGGGGTGACGCATAAGGTCAGCCTTATGCCTCCGTGTGGGTGTGCTGGCATGCCGGGGTGAGGAAGAAATCCAGCCCGGGCGCTGGACCGGCTATAAACCGCCGTCCGACTGTCACTTGCCCTCGACCGTGGACGCGGCAAGACGCCCGCGCACCGCCGCTGGAGATTCGATGAGCACCCAAGCCGCTGCCGCAGTAGAAACGAAGACACCGCTCCTCAAGTCCCGCCTGGGCTCGTTCCTCGCGGTGGTTCCCCTGTCCATCTGGGTCGTCAACCACCTGTGGGACAACCTCTCCGCCTTCAACGGCGCGGACGCCTGGCAGAAGTCGGTGACGACGTACGCCAACCCGTTCTCCCAGGTCTTCACCTTCCTCATCGTCCTGCTGCCGCTGCTGATGCACACCGGCTGGGGCCTGGTGCGCCTGTTCAGCTTCCGGCCGAACAACGCCCGCTACAACAACTACGGCAACCTCAAGTACATCCTCCAGCGCATCACCGCGGTGGGCGTGCTGGCCTTCCTGGGCGCCCACATCTGGCTGGCCTTCCTCTACCCGCGGCTGGTGCTGGGTCACCCGGAGGCGTTCGACGACATCGCCCGGGAGATGCACCACCACGCGCCCACCCTGGTCGTCTACCTGCTGGGCACCCTGGGCACCTCCTACCACCTGGCCAACGGCCTCCAGGGCTTCGCCATGGGCTGGGGTCTGCTCTCCAGCGAGCGCTCCATGCGCAAGTTCGAGCCGGTGGTCATCATCCTCTTCCTGGTCCTGACGGCGATGAGCTGGGCGGTCATCTACGCGCTCTACACCGCGGGCGCCGCCTTCAGCCCCGTGGGTGCCACCCTCCGTGACGCGGCCCGGGCCCGGCGCTCCCGGGCCTGGAAGTCCAGGCGCACGAAGCACACCGGCCGCCCCCGAGACTTCCGGGGAGCGGCCGGTTTCATTTCCAGGGCGCCGCTGGCGTCAGCCGGGCCTAGAAGGGGATGTCGTCGTCGCCGTTGCCGCCGCCATGGCCACCGCCCATGTCGTCCGGAGGCGGCTGACCGTAGTCGTTGTTGTCTCCCCCTCGTGGCTGGGAGAACTGCCGGCGGCCACCGCCCCCGCCCCCGCCGCCCATGCCGTCTCCGGCGTCACGGCCACCACCGCCGAGGAACGTCACGGCGTTGGCCACCACCTCGGTGGTGTAGTTCTTCCGGTTCTCCTTGTCCGTCCACTCGCGCGTCTGCAGGCGGCCCTCGACGTAGCACTGCCGTCCCTTCTTCAGGTACTCGCCGCAGAGCTCCGCGAGCTTTCCCCAGACGACGATGCGGTGCCACTCGGTCCGCTCCTGCTTCTGGCCATTCTTGTCGACCCAGCTCTCGCTGGTGGCGATGCGGAAGTTCGCCACCGCCTGACCGCCGGGAGTGAACCGGACCTCCGGGTCCGCCCCGAGGTTGCCGATGAGGATGACCTTGTTCACGCCTCCAGCCATGACTGCATTCCTTTCTCACGAGAACCGGTCCACCGAGGACCGGTTACACCCCGGACGCACCCGCCGGGTTTGATTCCCACCTATAGCAGTGGGTACTGACACCCAGCCAGAAAGCCGCCTTCTTCCTGGGTGTCGTACGCCCGCCTGCCACCCGGCCAGGGAGGCAGGCCCGGCCGGAGGGAACTCGCGAGAAACACAGCGGATTCCGGCCTACCCGCCCGGGCGGTTGTCGGCGGTGGAGGACTCGGGCGCGTTGCCCGCGGGCGCCACCATCTGCACGGGGGTGAAGCCCTCCGGCGTCTTCGCCGGGGCCTTGGCCTCCGCCACCTTCTGCGACAGCGTGGAGTCCAGCCCCTTGGCGAAGGACGCCAGCCGTGGGTCCGAAGCGCCCAGCGTGCGGCGCAGCGACTTCCAGAAGGGGTGGTCCGCCTGCCCCGCCTGCACCAGCCCCCGCGCCAGCAGCGTGGTGCACGCGTCCCGGTCACTGGCGCTGGCGGCCCGAAGCGCCACCACCAGCTCCTCCGGCGCGGTGCGGGCCACCTCGCCCAGGGCCTCGGCCATCTCCGACTGGGCCTGGGCGTCCGAGCCCGCCGCGCCCGCCAGCTCCAGCACCCGGGCCAGCGCCTCGGCGTTTCCGCCCGCCGCCAGCTCCACCATGCTGCTGACGCCCGGCACCTCCACGGACAGCACCCGCGCCACGTCCTTCAGCCGGCCGTAGACCTCGGCGGTGGCCGAATAGCTGTCCAGCAGCGTGCGCGCGCCCAGGTAGTCGTGCGGGTTGGACTGGTAGAGGCTCTCCGCCAGCACCGCGCGCACGGCCGGGTCTCTCTCGCTGCGCCACGCGGTGCGCAGGAAGCCGATGTTGCGCTGGTCGCGCTGCGCGCCCAGGTCCAGGTACGTCTTGATGCGAGCGGCCACGTCGTCCACGGCGCCCGAGGGCCGCCCGCTGTCCGCCAGCGCGGCCACCGCCGTGGACGGCCCCAGGCTGGAGCCGGTGGCGGCCACCGCCGCGCCCAGCGCGTCCAGGCCCGCGACGATGGGACCGGCGCGGCCCGCGAAGTCGTTGGCCATGATGGAGAAGGTGAAGCGCTCCCCGCCCGCGCTCGTCACGTAGCCGCTCAGCGCGGACACGCTCTCCAGGGTGCCCGTCTTGGCGCGCAGCCGGCCCACCGCGTCACTGCCCTCGAAGCGGTACTTGAGCGTGCCGTCCTTGCCCGCGATGGGCACCGACGACAGGTACTCCGGCGAGAAGGGGAAGCGCTGCACCATGTGCCGCAGCAGCTGGTTGAGCTGCGTGGCGGAGAAGCGGTTGGCGTCGTTCAGCCCGCTGCCGTTCTTCATCACGTAGGTGCCGCGGGGGATGCCCACGTCGCGCTCCAGGAACTGCTCCACCACGTCCACGCCCTTGGTGAAGGAGCCCGGCGAGCCGCGCAGCTCGGCGCCCATCGTCTTGAGGAGCTGCTCGGCGACGAAGTTGCTGGACAGCTTGTTGAGGCGCTTGAGGAGCACGTCGAACGTGTCCGACTGCGACACGTGCAGCATGCGGGCCTTGGTGGACGTCTTGCCCAGCTTCACCTTGCCCTTCATCTTCACGCCGCGCGTCACCAGCATCTGCTTGAGCGACTGGCCGAAGTACATGGGCGGGTTGTCGATCTTCTTCCAGACGCTGACGGCGCCGCCGCGCTCCCCCGGGAGCTGGCCGCGCACGACAATCTTCTGCTGGAGGCCGGCGGGGTCCGACGTGACGGACACCCGGCGCGCGCGCCGAGGCCCGGTGGTGAGCTGGTTCTCCACCACGAAGTAGTCGCTGGGCGGCTCCATCTCCACCACGCCCTTGGCGCCCGGCGCGTTGCCGGGCCGCAGGTAGATGGCCACCGCGTTCCAGTTGAGGCTCACCGCGCCGGTGGGCGCCATGTAGGCGCGGTCCGTGTCCTCCTGGTCATAACCGGGCGGCGTGCGCTCGGCGTCGAACCACGAGTCATCCACCACGATTTCGCCCACGTCGCGCACGCCGGCGTGCCACAGCTCCGCGACGATGCCCCACAGGCGCTCCGTCGTCATGGACGGGTCGCCCTTGCCGCGCACGTAGAGCGTCTTCACCTTGCCGTCCGCGCCCAGCTCCGGCTCCACCAGGAACTCGGTGTCGTAGCGGAACTCGGGCCCCAGCGACGCGAGCGCGGCGGCGGACGTCACCAGCTTCACGTTGGAGGCGGGGTTGAGCAGTTCGTCGGCGTTGTGGCTGAACACCACCGCGCCGTCGTCCAGGCTCTGCATGAGCACGCCCATGCGACTGGCCTTCAGTGGCGCGCGCTGGAGGACCTGCAGCAGCGCGGCCTTGAGGGCCTCGCGGTCCGCGCGCTTCTCCGCTGGAGCGGGCGCGGCGTGCGCTGCGTGAGAAAGCGACAGGAAAATAATGGCCGACACGGCCAAGATGGAGCTGGCTCGATGGACCTGCACACTCTCTCCGGGGAAGTCAGGTGCCATTATGCGGAACGGGGCAAAAGACGGGCAAGGGTGAGTGGCTGCGTGAGTCCACGTCTGGGCGCTCGCTCTTCCAGCAGGCGGAAACCTGACATTCCAACTGTAACGGCGTGACTGACGCGGGCCCCCGGTCAGACACGCGTGTCCACGAGGTGACTTCGATGAGAGCGGTGGTGCAGCGCGTGCTGGAGGCGTCAGTGACGGTGGAGGGCCAGCGCGTGAGCGACATCGGCCCGGGCCTGCTGGTGCTGCTGGGCGTGGGCAAGGGCGACGCGGAGGCGGACGTGGCGTGGATGGTGGAGAAGCTGGCCACGCTGCGCATCTTCGAGGACGCCGCGGGGAAGATGAACCTGTCGCTGGAAGACACGTCCCGGCAGCTCATCGTCGTCAGCCAGTTCACGCTCTACGGCGACGCGCGCAAGGGGCGCAGGCCCAGCTTCATCGACGCGATGGAGCCCGTGAGCGCCAAGGCCCTCTATGAGCGCACCTGTGAGCTGCTGCGCCAGCGCGGCCTGAGCGTGGGCACCGGCATCTTCGCCGCGGACATGAAGGTGGCGCTCGTCAATGACGGCCCCGTCACGCTGCTGCTGGAGAGCCCCGGGGCAGCCGCGCCCAAGGGCTAGATTCGGACGCCGGAGCCCTTCGTCACCAGCGCCGCCAGCCCCTGCTTCGCCAGCGCCGCGCCGCGAAGGTGCGCGGTGAGGGCGCCCAGCTCGCGAATCCAGTTGGCCGCGCGGGGCCCCAGGCCGGAGAAGGCCACCGTGAGCGGCGGCGGCTGCGGCTGCTTGCCCAGCCAGTACGCCAGCACCTCCTCCTTCTCCGGCAACGACGGCAGCTTCATCCGCGCCTGCTCGCGGGTCAGGAGCCGCTCCAGCTTGCGCGGCAAGTTCACCTGCCAGTGCGCCACCTTCTTCGCCGGGCGCCGGCCCAGTCCGCGAAGGCGTAGCGTGTGCCGGGGAGTATTCGCCCCGACCCTGGGTGGTGAACACCGTCCGGCGGGAACTCCGGGAAGGGCTCCCACAGGCCCGCGAGCAGCGAGGCCAGCCCCACGTCCTCACGCGGCCGGAAGCGGAAGCGATCCCTGACGTCGCGCGAGCCCCGCGCGTCCCAGTAGGGATAGTCCGCCTCCTCCACCATCAGGGCCGGTGCAGGGCCTCGTCCCAGCCGTCCGCGTAGCCCGCCTCCGCATCACCGACCTCCCAGCCCGCGGGGCCTTCGGTCCAGTGCAGGAAGACGAGCCGGTCCACCAGGTCCGCCCAGGGGTCCGCGTCCACGGAGCCCACGCCGCCGGGCAGCGCCGTGGAGAGCATCCGCTCGCAGAGCATGCGCGCCTGACCATCCCCCAGTTGCTCCTGCAGGGACTCCAGCGCGCCGGGGGCATCCCCCATGGCCCGCTGGAAGAAGGGCAGCAAGTGTTCGTGGAAGAAGCGGTCGCTGATGGGTCTCAGGACGACGTCCATGGTGCGGATGTTCCCCCCGGAACGCACGCCCACTCAAGGCCGTGCGTCTTCCTGGACGATGAGGGCGTGGATGTCCGCGGCCGTGGGCGCCTCGAGGATGGCGGCCCGGAAGCGCGGGTTCTTGAAGAGACGGGAGATGCGGGCCAGGGCCTTGAGGTGGACCCCCGCGCTGTTCTCCGGCGCCACCAGGGCGAAGAACAGGTGGGTGGGCTTGCCGTCAATGGCCTCGAAGTCCACGCCCGCACGCGACACGCCGAAGGCGGCCTGGAGCTGCCCCATGCCCGGCAGCTTGCCGTGGGGGATGGCCACACCCTCGCCGATGCCCGTGCTGCCAAGCTTCTCGCGCTCGCGCAGCACCTCCACCAGCCGGTCCGCGGTCAGCAGCGGATGGGCGCGCACCAGCGTGGCACTCAGTTCTCGCAGGACTTCAGGCTTCGTCCGCGACTGCATGTCGGCGATGACGGCTTGGGGGCTGAGGAACTCGGCGATTCTCACTGACGCTCCCGCGCTGGCGCTCCTGGTTGGCGGCAATTACTCCCCACCCCTCTTTAGCGCAAGGGTGGCCTGTCTGGATGCGCGCTCTCCGCACTCACTGCGCATCATGACGCGGAAGGGAAACCCGTCCCACGGGAGGTAGGGACTTCCCATGAAGCGTCTGTTCCTGTCGACTGTCATCGACATCGCGTCGAGGGCGACCGGCGCATGCTCGCCGGGTGGCCCCCACCCGCGTCCAGGCTCCCTTCGGAAGCGGCCTGGTGGACCGCCCCGCGGCGGGACGTGGGCGCGGGGCCCCATGGGCCCCCCACCGACGCCCTCCAGCACGCGGAGGCATTCGAATCAGCGTGACGCGGCGGACTTCCCGCCGTCACACGCCGTCACCCCACTTCACCGGGTGACGGCGCGCGGAAGGTCAGCGGTCAGCGACGGCTCAGGTCCCCGTGGCGGCGATCGCCGGGGCGTGCGGCTCGATGAGGCCGTACTGGCCATCCTTGCGCCGGTAGACGATGCACAGCGACTCCGACGCCACGTTGTGGAAGACGTAGAAGTCGTTGTCCATCAGGTTCATCTGCATCACCGCATCATCCACGGTGAGCGGCTTGACGGTGAGGTGGGTGGCACGCACCTCGCGCGCCGCCTGCGACGAGGCCGCGGGCTGCGCGGGCACGACGGCGGCGGGTTTCGGCGCATCTTCACTCGCGGAGGCTTCGGCCAGCGACGTCAGCGTTTCCACGTCCGGGAGCTCGAACACGGCGTGGCGGACCCGGAGCTGCTCCACCAAATCATGCCGGTGGTGGACGCGCTCACGGCCATGGTGCGACTTCAGCTTGTCACGGTAGCGCCGCAGCTGGCGCTCGATCTTGTCCATCGCCAGGTCGATGGACGCGTACATGTCATCGCTCTTGTCGCGGCCCCGAAGGACCCACGCGCCGGAGTGGATGGTGATGTCCGCATGGTGGAGGTGGCGTTCCAACGACAGAACCACATGGGCCTCGCCGGCTCGGTCCAGCAACCGGTTCACCCTTTCGACCTTCTCGCGTGCGTACTCCTTGAGGGAATCGGACGCTCCGAACTGACGGAAGGTGATGTTGAACTGCATGCGTGGCTGCCTCCTAGGGTGAGAGGTGAGCTCCGTGACGGATCTGAAACTTTCCCAGCCCTGGAAAGCAACCCGCCCCACCAGGTTGCCTGTTCCCGGACACACCGCCCGTCCGAGGCAGGACATCCCGCCTGCACCTCGCGTCACTGGCAATGGCCCCTGTTTGGAACCATGCCAGGACGCGCCCGGTGACATCACGCGCCGCGTCAGCTCACGCGAGCAGCCGCCCGCCCGTCACGCCCAGCACCTCCGCGTTGACGTAGCGGGACTCATCCGAGGCGAGGAACACGTAGGACGGCGCCAGTTCCGCGGGCTGCGCGGGGCGGCCCATGGGCGAGTCCTTGCCGAATTTGGACGTCTTCTCCGCATCGAACGACTGAGGGATGAGCGGCGTCCACACGGGGCCCGGCGCCACGGCGTTGACGCGGATGCCCCGCTCAATGAGTTCCCGTGCCAGGCCCTTGGTGAAGTTGACGATGGCGCTCTTGGTGACGGCGTAGTCGAGGATGGCGGGCGAGGGGTCATACGCCTGGATGGAGCTGGTGTTGATGATGGTGCTCCCCTCCTTCATGTGCGGCAGCGCGTGGCGCACCAAGTGGAACATCGCGAGGATGTTGGTGCGGAAGGTGCGCTCCAGGCGCTCGGGGTCGAAGTCCTCGAAGCGCTCCACCGCCTCGCCCTGGTACGCGGCGTTGTTGACGAGGATGTCGATGCGCCCGAAGCGCTTCACGGTGTCCTCCACCAGCTTGCGGCACTGGGCCTCCACCGACAGGTCACCGGGCAGCAGCAGGGCCTTGCGCCCCGCGTCCTCCACCACGCGCTTCACCTGCTGGGCGTCGTCCCCTTCACTGAGGAAGGACACCGCGACGTCCGCGCCCTCGCGCGCGAAGGCCGTGCACACCGCGCGGCCAATGCCGCTGTCGCCGCCGGTGATGAGCGCCACCCGGCCCTCGAGCCGGCCCAGTCCCTTGTAGGACTGTTCGCCGTAGTCAGGCTCCGGGGCCATCCGCCCCTCGTGGCCGGGGTGCGGCTGCGACTGCTTGGGAAAGGGCGGCTTGGGGCCGGCTTCACGCGGGTCAGGGTTCTTCTGGGCCATGTCTGGGTCCTTTCCGGAAGGAAGTACCCAGGCACGGTGGGGGTGGCGGTACCCAGCGGCAATCAAGCCCGGGATGTTCCGGGCCCGCTCCCCCGCCCGCTCCCCAGCCCCTCACTGCACGTTGACGACCCGCTCCTCGGAGTGGAACACCGTCGCCTCGCACGTGGCGACGCCCGTGCACTCCAGCACCTCGCCGGGCGCGGTCGCGCTCAGGGTGAGCAGGTGGGCGGCGACAGGCGTCGTCGGCAGCAGGGTGAAGCGGACGACCGACTCTTCCTGCTCCGTGGGGATGGTGGCCGTGGCGCTCCCTCCCTCGCGCAGCAGGGTGGCCGCGGCGCGGCTGGGGACCTCGCCCTCGGGCAACCACCGGAACGAATACTCCTGGCCGCGCGTGAGCCGGTCCTCGGCGCCGGGGCCCTGGAAGGAGAAGAGGCGCTTGGCCTTTCCGTTCTTCAGCACCAGGGTGATGGTGTGCGTCCCGTCCTGGAGGACGATGCGGGCGTCCGCCATGGGCTCCCGCACCCAGACGTTGGGGTCGAAGTCGTAGTAGGCCCGCGTGGGCACGCACACGTCGCGGCCCGCGGTGCCGTCCACCCCGCCCCGCTCCAGTGCCATGGGCTGGCCGTTGAAGGTGGCCGTGACGCCCTCGCGAAGCTCGGTGCACCGGTCCCCTTCCGCCGCTTGCGAGAAGGTGACGGTGACGCGGTGGGCGCCCGGCTCGTCCACGCCCTCGAAGATGTCCACGTCCGACTGGGACAGCGTCAGCGTCCGGTCGGAGAGTCCCGCCAGGTCCACGACTTCCGAAGTGAGGCTGCTGCCACAACCCGACAACAGGCCCACCGCGACGAAGGCCCCCGCCGGGATGCGAAGAAGGTTGCGACGAAGAATGGGATTCATGCGCCGCCGCACCCTATACCCGCGCCCCGCCGTCCGCGAGCAGCCCTTCCAGCCGAACCTTCACTTCCGGCCACTCCGTGTCGACGACGCTGTAGTACGCGCTGTCACGCACCACACCGCCGCGCACCAGCTTGTGGTGGCGCAGCACCCCCTCGAAGCGAGCGCCCAACCGCTCGATGGCCACCCGCGAACGCGCGTTGTGCTTGTCCGTCTTGAACTGCACCCGCATGACGCCGAGCGACTCGAAGGCGTGCCGCAGCAGCAGGTACTTGCACTCCGTGTTGATGCGCGTGCGCCACACGCGGCGGCCCAGCCACGTGTAGCCAATCTCCAGCGTCCGGTGGTCGCGCTGGATTTCGAGGAAGCGCGTGGTGCCCACCGGCGCGCCCGTCCGCCGCTCGATGATGACGAAGGGGCGCTCGCTCCCTCGCTCGGCCGCCTGGCAGGCGCTGTTGATGAAGGCCGCTACGTCCGCTTCGGTCCGCAGCACGCTCGAGAACCAGGTGAAGATGTCGTCCTCGCACAGCGCGGCCAGGGCCGGCGCATGCTCCAGGCGCAGCGGCTCCAGGCGGACGTCGTGCCCTTCGAGCGTGACGGGCGGAACGACGAGGGGGACGCAGTCACGCCGGTGCACGGCGGAGTCGGGAGGGAGGGTCGCGCTCATGGGACGCCCACTCTGCCCACCCGGGCGCGCCGTCGACAAGCGGCGCGCCCGAACAGCCGTGACTCAGTAGTACCGCTTGCGCTTGCTGCTGGGGAGGATGCCCAGCACCTCGCGGTACTTGGCCACCGTGCGGCGGGCAATCTCGGTGCCCTGCGAGCGCAGCAGCTCGACGATTTTCTGGTCCGAGTACGGGTTGCGGGCGTCTTCCTGCGCCACCAGCTGTTTGATGTGGTGCTTCACCGCCTCGCTCGCGGTGTCCTCACCGGAGACGCGGGCGATGGACGAGTTGAAGAAGTACTTCAGCTCGAAGATGCCCTGCGGCGTGTGCACGTACTTGCTGGTGGTGACGCGGCTCACCGTGGACTCGTGCATGCCGATGTCCTCGGCCACGTCCCGGAGGATGAGCGGCTTGAGGTGGGCAATGCCCTTGTCCAGGAAGTCCCGCTGGAACTTCACGATGCTCTCGGTGACTTTGTAGATGGTCCGCTGCCGCTGGTGGATGGAGCGGATGAGCCACATCGCGCTGCGCAGCTTGTCCTGGATGAAGTCCTTCGTCTGACCCGGGCCCACCGCGCCCGTCTTCAGCGCGTTCCGGTAGGTGCCGGAGATGCGCAGCTTGGACAGGCCGTCATCGTTGAGCACCACCGTGTAGTCGTCCCCCATCTTGTAGACGAACACGTCGGGGGAGATGTACTGCGCGTCGTCCCCGCTGAAGTTGCGGCCCGGCTTCGGGTCCAGCTTCGGGAGCAGCCGCACCGCCCCCACCACCTCTTCCAAGGTGACCTTCAGGTCCTTGGCGATGGCGGGCAGGTTCTTGCTCTCCAGGTACTTCATGTGCCGCTTGATGATGAGGCCCAACAGCGGCGCGTGCGGCTCCCGGATGCCCTGGAGCTGGATGAGCAGGCACTCCTGCAAGTCACGGGCGCCGCAGCCGCGCGGATCCAACATCTGGATGCGCCGCAGCGTGCGCTCCGCGACGTGCATGGGCACGTCCGCCTCGTTGGCCAGGCGGATGAGCGGATCCCCGTCCACTTCCGGCAGCTTGAGGTAGCCGTCGTCATCCAGGTTGCCCAGGATGAGCATGGCGATGCGGCGCTCGGCGTCATTCAGGCGCAGCGTGCCCAGCTGCTCCTGGATGTGGTCGACCAGGTCCGCCTTCTTGACGAGGTTGGCCTCGAACGACGGCATGTCGTCCGTGGCCACGTTGCCCTTGTTGGAGGCCGTGGTGGGCTCATTGAACTGGTAGCTGTTGAGGTACTGCTCCCAGTCGATTTCCGGGGGGCCCTCCCCGTCCGCCTTGAACTCCGTGGCGGTGTCGCTGGTGGCCGCGGGCAGGTCCACGTCCCGCGGCACCTCCATGTTGTCCGCTTCCAGGGAGGCTTCCCCGGGTTCCTTGTCTCCTACATCTCCCGGCGCTTGCTCGTCTGGTTGCTCCAGCAGCGGGTTCTGCTCCATCTCCTCGCGGACCTGCTCGAGCAGTTCCATGCGAGACAGTTGGAGGAGCTTGATGGCTTGCTGCAGCTGCGGCGTCATCACCAGCTGCTGGGCAAGCTTCAGGCTTTGTTTCAGTTCCATCGCCATGAGACGGGGTCTCCCGGGTTGATTCGGTCCCTCTGGACAGAGGACCACCATCAAAGACCGTGCCAACGTAACAAGGAGCCCTGACTTCGTCTAGCCCCGAAACGCGGGTCCCTTGCTTGCATGCTCAGAATTCCACAAGGAATCCAGGGGCTTAAGACCACTCAGTGTGTCACATGCACGTTGACAGGTCGACGCAAAAGCGGGGCCAACCCATTCTAAGCACGCCTCTGACAGGTGGCCAGCCGTGCTCAGAGCGCTTGTTGGAGGCGGAACCGTTCCCCCAGGTAGACGGCGCGGGCCTTGGGGGACGCGGCGATCTCCGCCGGGGTGCCCTCTTCCAGGATTCGCCCCTGTGCGATGATGTACGCACGATCACAGATACCCAGGGTGTCCTGGACGTTGTGGTCGGTGATGAGGACGCCCAGCCCGCGTTCACGGAGGAGGAAGATCTGCCGCTGGAGGTCGCCCACGTTGATGGGGTCCACGCCAGCGAAGGGCTCGTCGAAGAGGATGAAGCGGGGCTGGGGGATGAGGCTGCGGGCAATCTCGGCGCGCCGGCGCTCGCCGCCCGAAAGGTCTCCCCCCAGGGACTCCCCGACGTGCGTGAGGCCGAACTCGTCCAGGAGGGTGTCGGCGCGCTGCTCGCGGGCCTTGGCGTCCAGGTCCTTCTGGAGCTCCAGGACGGCCAGGAAGTTGTCGCGCACCGTGAGCTTGCGGAAGACGGAGGCTTCCTGGGGCAGGTAGCCCACGCCCCGGCGAGCGCGGCGGTGCATGGGCAGGTGCGTGAGGTCCTCGTCGCCAATGCGCACGCGTCCCGCATCCGGAGACACCAACCCCACCACCATGTTGAAGCTGGTCGTCTTCCCCGCGCCGTTGGGCCCCAGCAGGCCCACCACTTCCCCGGGGGCCACGCTGAAGGACACGCCGGCCACCACCTTCTTGCGGCCGCGGAAACTCTTCTCCAGGCCCTCGGCGATCAGCCTCGCGCTCATCGAGCCGTGCCTCCCTGGGCGGAGGGGGCCGTCCCGGAGGACGGGGCCGGACGGGGCGCGGACTGCCGCCCCTTGCGCCTGGCCGGGGTGGGGTTGGAGGGCAGCGATTCGAAGACGATGACGGCGTTCTCCACCTCCAGCCGCTCGTTGCCCAGCGTCAGCCGGACCTTCGTCCCGCGCATGTGCGTGGTGCCCTGGTGGGCCTCGGGCGAGCCCGTCACCACCAGCACGCCGCTGGGCACGTCGTATTCGGCGCGCTCGCCCTTGGCCATGCGGTCGCCGTCCACGGCATGCACCCCGCCGGTGCACACCACCCGCGTCACCTCGCGTTGAGGGGTGTAGTTGGCCGTCATCCGGTCGCACTTCAGGTCGAGCGTGCGGTGCTTCACCTTCACGTTGCCGGTGAGGGTGGCCTGGGACTTCTGGAAGGTGACGTGGTCGCCGTTGATTTGAACGGGCTCCGTCAGCTCCTTGCCGCCCAGGGGGCTCGGGGCGCGGGTCCCCGTCCCAGCGGTGGGGGCAGAGCCCCCACGGCGGCGGGAGGCGTGCCCTGCGCGGGGGTGGCGGCGACCGCGGGCGCGGGCTGCGCGACGAAGAAGGCCATCACGAGGAACTCAATCACTCTGGCGCTCCCAGCACGGACTCCACCGAGCCCGCGAAGTTGAACGTCTCGTCCGGGAAGAACAGCTCGAAGCGGTCCGCCCGCAGCCGGTAGTCAGGTCCCTTCACCGTCACCCCCTCGTTTCCATGCGCCCGCTCCGTGGTGGCGTCGTACGTCAACCGGGGAGTGCGGGCCTCCATGCCCTTCCCGGTGCGGATGATGACACCGCCCGAGGCCACCACCTGCTTGGACGCGAGGCTCCCCTCCATATTCGGGGCGCTCACCTCCACGCCCCCCTCCGCCCCTGGGGGCGCTGCCTGGGAAGAGGAACCCGGCGGAATCCGGAGGGTGGCGTCGGTGGCCCACACCTCGCCGGTGGTGCGCTGGTAGGACACCTGCCGGGCCGTGCCGGAGCGGATGAGCCGGGCGCCCTCGAAGGACTCCAGGCGCGCGCCGTGCAGCACCACCTCCGGGGAGGCTGGCCGCCGGACGCACCCTCGCCGGAGCCCGGCTTGCAACCGGGGGCGAACACCAGGATGACGAGGCTGGCGGCGAGCAGGCGAGACACAGGGCTTCCTTATCACCCGGCGGATGCGGGCGCCGCCTCCGGAAGTGGGACGTCCTCGCTCACCGGTGGACGCGTCTTCCAGCGCTGGTGCATCCACACCCACTGTTCCGGCGTCCGCCGGATGGCGGCTTCGATTCGGCTGGACAGGGCGGCGGTGAGGGCCAGGGCGGCCGCCTCGCGGTCCGCGTCCTGCGGCACCGGGACCTCTTCCATGGACAGGCGGTACCCCGCCCCTTCGCGGTGGCAGAAGCCCGTCACCACCGCCGCGCCCGTGCGGATGGCCGGTCCGCGGCGGCGCGCGGGGTGGCGGCCAACTGCCCGAAAAAGGGCACGAAGAGGGACTGCACCTTCGTGTCCTGGTCGATGAGGATGCCCAGGATTTCGCCGTTGCGCAGGGCGCGCAGCATGGCCCGGGCAGCGCCTTCCTGGCCGCGCCAGATGCTCCGCACCCCGCCGCGAGCCCGGAACTGGCCCACCAGCTCCGTCAGCCGGGGGTCGGTGGTCTCCTTGGCGATGCTCTGGCTGGGGTAGCCGGCGCGCGCCACGCGGCGGGCGAGCAGCTCCCAGTTCCCCACGTGCCCGGACACGAAGACGACGCCGCGCCCCCGGGCCAGGGCCGTCTCCAGCACCTGCCGGTCGGCGTCCGGCCAGGCGACCAGGCGCTCCAGGGCCTCGTCCAGGGCGCCCGTGCAGGCCACCTCCAGCGCGGCGGCGGCCGGTGGCGGAAGGCGTCGCGGGCCAGGGCCTGCCGGTCCGCGTCAGACTTTTCCGGGAAGGCCACGGAAAGGGACTTGAGAGCCTTGCGGCGCTCCCCTCCGGCCAGGGTGTAGGCGAGGGCGCCCAGACGCGCACCCAGGCTCCGGGCGACGCCCAGGGGCAGAGGTTGAAGGAGCAACAGGACGCCACGGATGAGCACGTAGCGGAGGAAACGCTTGAGGCGCTTTGCTAAGGGTGGACGCTCCACGAGGCGTTCAATATCCCATGCGCGAATACAACTTCGACGGGCTCGTTGGGCCCACCCACAATTACGGCGGCCTCTCGCCCGGCAACCTGGCGTCGCAGAGCCATGTCGGTGAGCCCAGCCACCCCCGGGACGCGGCCCTCCAGGGGCTGGAAAAGATGCGCTTCGTGTCCGCCCTGGGGGTGGGACAGGCGGTGCTGCCGCCCCAGCCGCGCCCGTCCCTGCACGCGCTGAGGGCGCTGGGCTTCACGGGCTCGGACGAAGAGGTCATCACCCGGGCCGCGCGCGAGGCCGAGCACCTGCTGCGCCTGACGTCCAGCGCGTCCTCCATGTGGACGGCCAACGCGGCCACGGTGGCGCCCAGCACGGACACGGCGGATGGCCGGGTGCACCTGACGCCGGCCAACCTGTCGCAGATGTACCACCGGGCCATCGAGGCGGAGACGACGCACTCGGTGCTGCGCGCCATCTTCTCCAGCGAGAAGCACTTCGCGGTGCACGCGCCGCTGCCGGGCAGCGGGCACTTCGCGGACGAGGGCGCGGCCAACCACACGCGGCTCGCCACGCCCGGGCACGCGGGCGTCCATCTGCTCGCCTGGGGCCGCAGCGCATGGCAGGACGTGCAGGGGCCCAGCCGCTTCCCCGCGCGGCAGACGCTGGAGGCCAGCCAGGCGCTGGCCCGGCTGCACCAGTTGGACGCGAAGTCGGTGCTCTTCCCGCAGCAGCACCCCGAGGGCATCGACGCGGGGGCCTTCCACACGGACGTGCTGGCGGTGGGCAACGAGCGGTTCCTGATGCTGCACGAGCTGGCCTTCGTGGACCACGCGGGGCTCCTGGCGGTGCTGCGCGAGAAGCTGGGCCAGGACTTCCGCGCGGTGGTGGCCACGAATGCCGAGCTGCCGGCGAAGGACGCGGTGAAGGCGTACCCGTTCAACTCGCAGGTGCTGACGCTGCCGGACGGCACCATGGCGATTGTGGCGCCGATAGAGAGCCGGGAGACGCCCGCGGCGCGGCAGTTCCTGGAGCGCGTGGTGGCCGAGGACACGCCGGTGAAGGCCGTGCACTACCTGGACGTGCGCCAGTCGATGAACAACGGCGGCGGACCGGCCTGCCTGCGCCAGCGGGTGTGGCTCACGGACGAGGAGCGCGGGGCCATCAAGGCGGACGTCTTCTACACGCCCGCGCTGCATGACTCGCTGGCCGGCTGGGTGCGGCGGCACTACCGCGAGGTGCTGCGACCCAAGGACCTGCAGGACCCGCAGCTGGCGCGAGAGACGATGACGGCGCTGGATGAGCTGACCCGGATTCTCAACCTGGGCAGCGTCTACGACTTCCAACGCTGAGGCGTAAGACGACCGCTGAGCTTCCGGCTCAGCGCGCGTCCAGGGGCTGGAAGGTGACGCCCTCCAGCTTCAGCCGGTCTGCCGCGACCACCATGCGTTCGGTCGCGATGACGAGGGTGGGGTAATCCCTCAGCCGGAACAGGTCCACCTCGACGGGCAGCGTCTCCCGAGCGAGCCAGTATGTATCTGGCAGGCGCTCACTGGCCTCGCTTCCGCACTTCGCGCAGGTGGGCGCACGGGGATGCACGAAGCAGTCGGGATGCAGCCGGCCATGAAGCGCCAGTTGCAACTCGCGGAGCACTGGAGGGTTCTTCCCTCGGAAGGTCACGTCGAGACGACACCCGGTGAGTCCCCGGAGGCCTTCGCCCCGCAACACCTCCAGCGCTTCGTCGCGAATGACGAGCGTCCAGTCCTGCAATGCGAGCTGCCCGAATGCCCCTGTCGCCGCGCCTGTCAGGGGGCTGAGCCGGGTTCCGGGCTCCAGGACCGCGCCCTCGGGCGCCAGGGGCCTGACACGCTCGCGCAGTTGGGCAAAGACCTCGAAGGGGACGGGCCAGGGGTCGGAGAATGGCTTCAGCTCAGCCTTCGAGAAGCTCGACAGGTCGACACACGGATACTGCAAGCCCGCCCAGCCGCCGCCCACCCCACACTCCGTGCAGGGCTCCACGCCTGGGAGGCCCCACTTGTGCGCGGCGCGACTCAGGTTTCCCGTGAAGCGTGACGTCGTGCTCGCTTCGACTCGGTAGAACCTCACGCCCTCGCACTCCTTCTCCTGAGAATCGCCTTCATAAGGCTTCTATCCGAGGCCCACGCATTCCGGGGGCAATGGGCATGTTGTAGGGCACGACCGGGCCGGATAGCTCGAAACGAAAGGCGAGTTCGACCGCGTGCCGCATGATGACATCCCGCGATGGGGGCCGGGGATTGGCCACCACGAACTGGCGCCATGCGTTGTTCCACGCTCCTCCCGGCCCCATGCCCTTCCCGCTGTGAATCTGCCGGTGAACGTGCTCGGGGACGACCAGGGTGAACTGGTGGATGTCGATACCCGCCGCTCGAAACCACGCCGCGAGCCGGGGTTCCTGCGGAAAGAGGTGATGTTTGATGAGCTTGCCCTGCGGTCGGGGTATCGCGGGGATGAGGACGGGAGAGCGCCGCGCCAGCGGAGCCATCGCGAGAGGCCGTGCGTCCCCTCGAATCCCTGTACGGCGCTGCCACCAGTTTCGGTAGGTGCCCGTCCCACGGAAAGCGGGGCTGCCCGTCGCCTTCTCGACCGCCCCTACCCTCGGTGCATGCGTTACGACGTCGTCCGCCACGTCCTCGCACCGGAAGAGGCCGCAATCACCTTCATCACAAACCAGGACGAGGCAGCGCGGCTCGCTCGATGCGCTGCCCCCGTCGACATCCGCTTGCCACTTCGCGGCTTCCCACTCACGCATCACGAGAGAGGACGCCGTACTGCACGCGAGCGCGCCCAGAAGGAGGCAGCAGAGCGTCAGGAGCCGTAGCGACCCGTTCATGGCGGCTCAGCCTATCCGAACGCCCGGCCGCCCTACGGACGGGCGGACGGGCGCTCCGTGGTCGGCTGTATGCCCGAGTATGGCAGGCGCCCGTGGTCGGACGCGCTGGCGGTCATCACCTTCTTTCTAGAGGAGGTGAGATTCCCCATGATTCCCGAAGCGATACAGCACTATCTGCGCCGCAACGGGGTGCGTTTCGAGCGGTACTGGCACCCGCGTGCCGTCAGCGCTCAAGAAGTGGCCGAGTCGCTGCACGTCTCCGGCTGGCGCGTGGCCAAGTCCGTCATCGTGATGGCGGACCGGCAGCCATGGATTGTCGTCGTCCCCGCGGCGGGCACCGTCGATTTGAACCAGGTCCGAGACATGCTGGGTGCCCGGCACGTCCGCCTCGCGACCGAGCCGGAATTCTCCGGCCACTTTCCCGACTGCGAGGTGGGCGCGGAGCCCCCCTTTGGTGAGCTCTACGGACTGCCTGTCGCCGTGGATGAATCCCTCAGCCTGGCGGAACGACTGCTCTTCCGCGCGGGCTCCCACGAGGAGTCGCTCGAGCTGCGCTTCCAGGACTTCGCCACCTTGGAGTGGCCCCTGGTGGCCTCCTTCATCGAGAAGGAGCAGCAACTCCAGGCCCTCAACAACACCGGCGCGCCCAGCCGCTCCCGTGAGGAGGCACACGCCCACGTCTGAACCGGAGCGAG
Organism: Myxococcus sp. MxC21-1; assembly: GCF_032612255.1. Classification (NCBI taxonomy): domain Bacteria; kingdom Pseudomonadati; phylum Myxococcota; class Myxococcia; order Myxococcales; family Myxococcaceae; genus Myxococcus; species Myxococcus sp. MxC21-1. The sequence goes on along the minus strand of NZ_CP123278.1, from coordinate 1,260,768 downwards.
GCCCGGGCGCCTAACGCGCGTCCCGAGCCTCGCCATCCACACCCGGGCCGCGCAGCAGGTACTCCAGCTCCGCCTCGCGCGGGTCCTCCGACAGCGCCTTGCGCCGCGAATCCACGCGCTCGCGCTCCGCGCCTTCCAGCCGCGCCACCCAGGCCTGTGCCTCGGCCCGCGCGCCCTCGGGAAGATGCCGCATGCCCTCGTGGACCGAACGCGCCGCCGCGTCATAGCGACGCAGCGCCTCCTGGGTCCGCGCCACCGCGAAGAACGCATCCGCGCCGGGCACGAGCCGGGCCGCCGTCTGCCGCCGCTCCAGTGCGTGGGAGAGCAACCCCTCCCGCTCCAGGCACGCCGCTTCCATGGCCAACAACCGCGCGCGCTGGGCGTAGTCCGTGATGAAGGGCGCCAGCGCCTGGAGCGTGTCCTTCGCCCGCCGCGTCAGCCCCGCGTCCAGTTGCTGCGCCGCCAACTGGAAGGACAGCGCCACGTTGCCCGGAAAGCGCGCCAACAACTGCTCCAACGCACGCAGGGCCTCCTCCCGCTTCCCCTGCGCCCGCAGCACGTCCGCGCGCAGCAGGTGCGTGTCCAGCGCGTCCGGCGCCGGCGCTCCACCTGCGCCCGCGCGGCCTCCGCCGTCTCCAGGTCCCCTCGGAGGATTCGCAACCGGGCCTCGCGCGCCCACAGCGCCGCGGCTTCCGGCTGACCCGCGAAGTGCTCCCGCGCCCAGCCCGAGTAGTCCAGCGCCAGCGCCAACCGCCCCGGCGTGTTGGCCAGCGCGTCCAGCAGCCGCACCGCGGTCGCCGGCGACTGCGGCGTCAGCACCATGAGCGAGGCCAGGGTCTCCGCTTGCGGCAGGGCCTCGCCCAGCAGCACGGTGGCATCCCCGGCCTCGTGCGCCAGCCGATACTCCAGGAAGCCCTGGGCGCTCCGGCCCAACGCCAGCAGCGCCCGCGCCGCCACCCGGTGGGAGCTGGCATCCAACGGCGCCAGGTACAGCGCCCGGTTGACCAGGGCCAGCGCCTCCCCTGCCCCCTCACGCCCTCGCGCCGCGTGCGCCGATGCCACCAGCCGGTACAACAGGTAGTCCGAGGGGTGCTGGTCCACCAGCGCCAGTCCCCGCGCGTGGACCTCCCGCGCGGATGCCCCCGAGGTGACGAGCCGCGCCAGCTCCGCCTCCGCGTCGCCCAGGCGATGACGTCCGGGCACCAGCGCCACCAGCGCCACCAGCGCCACCGCCGCGAGCGCCAACCCCGTCCCCAGCACCGCGCCCGAGGGCCGCGCGCACCACGCCTTCTCCTCGACGGCCCGCTCCCGGGGACGCGCCACCGCGCCCAGCGCCACCAACGCCGCTACCGCGCACGCGGGCAATTCCAAGCTGAAATCGAAGAGGTCGTGCAGCGCCAGCGCCGCCACGCCCGCGAGCGCCGCCGTCCACCGTCTCCAGCCCCTCACGGCGCAGCAGCCGCAAGAAGCCCCAGACGGCCACCGCCAGCAACACCAGCCCCAGCGCGCCCAGCTCCGCCGCGACCTGCAACACCGCGTTCTCCGGGTGCGTGAAGGTGTTGGGATTGGGCTCCGACTGGTAGCGCGGAAACGCCGCCTCGAAGGCGCCGCGCCCCATGCCCAGCACGGGAAACGCCCGCGCGGCGTCCGCCAGCATCGGCCATAGCGCCACCTTGGACTGGCGCAGCTTCTCCACGCTGTCCGCGGTGCGCGCCTCCGCCCACAGGCTGTCCGCCGCCGTGTACGCCCCCACCATCAGCACGCCCAACAGCCCCAGCAGCGCCGCGGCGCTCCGGGCCCATACCGGGGGCGCCCCTTCACCGGACGCGCGGCGATTGCGAAGCAGGAACAGCGCCAGCAGCGCCTGTCCGAAGGCGAAGAAGGCAATGCCTCCGCGCGACAGCGACAGCACCACGCCCAGCCCCGACACGCCCGCGGCCAGCGCGTATGGCAACGCTCGCGACCGCTGTCCGCGCGTCAGCGACAGCCCCACGCCCAGCGTGGACGCCAGCGCGAGGAAGCCGGCCAGGTGGTTCGGGTTGCCAAAGGGCGTCACCAGCGTGGGCCGCGCGTGCATCCAGTGCATCAGCCCGAAGAGGGACTTCACGCCCAGCAACGCATGGCCCAGCCCCACCACCGTGAGGCCCGCGCCGGTAAAGACCACCGCCGCCAGCAACCGCTCCCGGCTGCCCCGCGAGCGAGTCACCTGCACCGTCGCGAGGAAGGCCAGCAGGTAGGCCAGGTGCTTCGCCAGCTCGCGCCAGGTGGCGGACGGGTCCAGCGACACCGGCCGCGCCCGCTCCAGCCCCAGCGGCACCAGCGCGAACTCCCGCAGCGCGGCCGCCTCCGGACTCAGCAGGCGCAGGACACCGTCCGGCAGAGGCACCAGTTGCACCGCGCACAGGCCCGCCCCCATGGCCAGGGGCACTGCCAACAGCGGAACGCGCAGCGACTGGCCCTGCCGCTTCGCCCCTATCGTCGCCAGCACCGCCGCGGCGCCGGACAACAGCACCAGCGGCCCCAGCAACCACCCCGCGGCGCCGCCCAACGCCAGCGGACACACCACGACGAGCGCCGCCAGCGCCGCCTCGGCGAACAGGGTGAATCGAGAGGCACTGCGGGAAGCGCGGGGCATGCGGGATTGGCCGGGTGAGTATCACAGCACCCGCGCCCCTCGCCCGCCACCCCGCCCCCAGGACGAGCCGCCAGGAGACCGGACGTGCACGAAAGGTGACATCAGAAGGCGAAGGCGACCAGCGGGATGCCGGCGCGCGGCGTCCACTGCCGCGTCTGCATGGCCCCTCGCGCGTCCCGGCGGGCCTTCACGTCGCGCAGCTCATCCTCCAGACGGATGCGCTCGCGAACCAGGCTTTCCCGGTGGGCCCGGTTGACACCCGCTTGCTTGGAACCCGTGACGATGCCCGCGATGAGCAGCCCTACCCCCGCGACTCCGCCCAGCGTCGTGCCCACCCCCAGGGCCAGCAAGGTGCCGGCGTCGTCGTCATTCGACGAGCTCATGCCGACGATGATGAGGGGAATGCCCAATAGCAGCAGCGGGGACAGCACGTAGCCCGAGTACGCCATCACCAACGACCCCGCGGGCCAGTTCGTGTCAACGGAGCGAATCTCGCTCTGGAGCATCGCGATTTGCTGCGTCAGCTCGCGAGCGCGGGCATCCAGGTCCTCCGGCAGGGGCGGCGGCGTGGACGTCCCAGAGACGTCCGGCGCCTCCTCCGCCGGGACCTGGGCCACGAGGAGCCGGGCGGACACGGGCCGCTCGGACACGGGCGTCAGAAGTGAGTGGGACGTCGAAGAAGTGGACGCGGTGGCCAACAACGCAGCGGCGACGATTGACAACATGTGTGGCGCTTCCCCCAGGTGTGGAGCAGGCGGGCGACCCTAGCATCCGCCCAGGCACGAAGGACTCGAAGCCAGCTTGCATCCAGGGGACCTTCTGGCATGTTCGCCGCAGCCATGCGCCGCTTCATCGTCACCGCCGCCCTCCTCTGTTCCGCCCTGTCCGGCCTCACCGGCTGCAAGGGCGCCTGCCGCGAGCTGTCCGAGAAGCTGTGCGACTGCTCCATCAACTCGGTGGAGAAGGAGCTGTGCCTTCGCCGCGCCTCCCAGGAGGAGAACCGCGTGGAGCCCACCGCCGAGGACGAGGCCGTGTGCGAGGAGCGCCTGGCCGGCTGCGACTGCCGCGCCATCGAGACCGACGAAGGCAAGCGCGCCTGCGGCCTCTCCCGCTGAGGCGGCCCACCTGACCGGAGGCTCCGGGCGCCTGTGCCCTGGACGCCACCCGTCTCGCTTGACGGCGCCAGCCCGCCGCTCAGGTCCCCGACACCACCGGTTTCCCGGGCTCGCGCGGCGCCCCTCCACCCAGGGCGCCAGCGCGGCGCGGACGCGTGAGCGCAGCGGTGTCTCCACGGCGCGGTGCACCCACAGCGACGCGGGCACGCCCAGCAGCAACACGGTGGCCAGCAGTCCTTCGGGCGTGCGCAGCTCCACCCAGGGCGACACCCAAGCCCCCAGGCCCTTGGCCGCCTCCGACACCGGGTACTGGAGCAGGTAGAGCGCGTAGCTGGCGCCCCCAGCTTCACCAGCGTGGGCCGTGACAGCAGCCAGCCCAGGGCGCCTCCGCCCCGCGCCAGCCCGTACACCAGCAGCCCCGACGCGGGCGCCAGCAGGCCGTTGTGCATCAGCGGGTACGGCACCCTCGAGCCCGCCGCGCCCGCCGCCACCAGCAGCGCCGTCCCCAGCGCCGCCAGCACCGCGCCGGAGCCCTTCACCCCTCCCGCCGCGCGCTCGCGCACGAAGCACCAGCCCAGCAGGACGCCGAAGAGGAACTCCGGCAGCCGCGCCAGCGGGTTGAACTTGAGCGCCATCAGCCAGGGCCCTGACGCATGCACGTCCACGGGGCCCGGGCCGTCCGGCAGGAGCGCCAGGTACAGCAGCGGCGGCAGCAGCCCCAGCACCCACGCGCCGCCCAGGGCCACGGGGAGCCACGCGGGCTTGAGCCGGGGCAGCCCCTTCGCCAGCCGGGGAAAGAGGCCGTAGAAGCAGGCCTCCACCGCCACGGACCAGCCCGGCGGATTCCAGTACAGCGCGAGCCGGGGAACCCAGGCCTGGAGCAGCGCCAGCGTCGCCACCCCGCCCACCGCGAGCTTCGCGGCGGCCACCTTCCAGCCGTTGTCCGCCACGGACGCGGCAATGGTGGTGGGCGCGGACAGGAGGAACGTCAGCACGTAGACGGGATACACGCGGGCGACGCGCGCGGCCCAGAAGGCCCGGGGCGACGCCTCCATGCGCCCGTCCGCGTCCAGGTAGTTCCAGGCGAGCACGAAGCCGGACAGGACGAAGAAGACGCCCACCGCGGCGTAGCCCGCGCCCACCCAGTTCCGCAGCGCCTCCGGCGCCGTACCCAGACACGGCGCCGCGAAGTGGAACGACACGACGTGCAGGGCCGCGACGAAGCGCAGCCCCGTCAGCGCGTCGAGCGCCCTGCTCCCACTCACCGCTACCGCCGGCCGATGCCGTAGTACGTGAAGCCCAGCTCACGCATGCGCGCCGGGTCGTACACGTTGCGGCCGTCGAACACGACGGGCGACTTCATCAGCGTCTTCATGCGCTCGAAGTCCGGGTGGCGGAACTCGTTCCACTCCGTCACCACGAAGAGGCCGTCCACGCCCTCCAGCGCCTCGTAGGGCACGGAGGCGTAGCGGATACGGTCACCGAAGACGCGCCTGGCCGTGTGCGGAGACACCGGGTCGTGCGCAATCACCTGGGCGCCCTTGCCGATGAGGCCCTCGATGACCTCGATGGACGGCGCCTCGCGCATGTCGTCCGTCTTCGGCTTGAAGGCCAGACCCCACACGCCGAACTTGCGGCCCTCCAGCGAGCCGTAGTGCTTGGCCGCCTTGTTCACCAGCAGCTTCTTCTGGCGCTCGTTGGTGCGCTCCACCGCGCGCAGCAGGTCCAGCTCCAGGCCGTACTCACGCGCGGTGGCCACCAGCGCCTTCACGTCCTTGGGGAAGCAGGAGCCGCCGTAGCCCACGCCCGGGAAGAGGAACGGATAGCCGATGCGCTTGTCCGACCCCAGGCCCTTGCGCACGAAGTCCACGTCCGCGCCCACCTTCTCGCAGAGCGCGGCGATGTCGTTCATGAAGGAGATGCGCGTGGCCAGCATTGCGTTGGCCGCGTACTTCGTCAGCTCCGCCGAACGCGTGTCCATGAACAGCACCGGGTTCTCGGTGCGCACGAAGGGCGAGTACAGGTCCGCCATCACCTTGCGGGCGCGCTCGGAGTCCACGCCAATGACGACGCGGTCGGGCTTGAGGAAGTCGTCCAGCGCGGCGCCTTCCTTGAGGAACTCCGGGTTGGAGACGACGTCGAACTCGATGTCCGTCACCTTGCGGATGGCCTCGCGCACCTTGTCCGCGGTGCCCACCGGCACGGTGCTCTTGTCCACCACCACCGTGTACTGCTTCATCGCCTTGCCAATCTGCTCGGCGGCGGCCAGCACGTACTGGAGGTCGGCGTCGCCGCTCTCACCTTCCGGCGTGCCCACGGCGATGAAGACGACCTGGGCGTTGGTGACGGCCTCCGTCAGGTCCCGGGTGAAGAACAGGCGCTTCTCGCGCACGTTCTTCTTGATGAGCTCCTCCAGGCCGGGCTCGTAGATGGGCACCTCGCCCGCCTGGAGCATGCGGATCTTCCGCTCGTCGATGTCCACGCACGTGACGTCGTTACCCGAGTCGGCGAAACAGGTGCCCGCGACCAGTCCGACGTAGCCGGTTCCGATGATGGCAATACGCATTGAGGGAGCCCCAGTGAATGTCTCTTGAAGGACTCATACGCCGGGAGGGAGTCCGAAAGAAAGCCCATCCCCCCCTCACCGGGACTCCTCTGCGAGCAGCCGGGCTTACTGGCCCGTGAGCAGGCGGCGAACGCGCTCCATCCCCTTGAGGGCCGAGGTCCGGCCGGGGGTGCATACAGGACCCACCACCGTCCGCTCCAGCAGCTCCCGCGTCGCCCGGCGCAGCGGCGGCAGCGCGGCGGTGGCGTCCGCGGCGGCGTCCGGGAACAAGCGCGCGACAATCGACAGGGACGTGTAGAGGGCCCGCTCCAGGCGCCACTCCGCGGCCCGGGCCAGCAGCACCGGCACATCCAACGGACGCGAGTACACGCCGCCCATCCACTTCGCGCCGGTGACGAGCTCGCGCAGGTCGATGAAGGACAACCACGGCACCGCGTACCCATGGCGCGCATGCTCCAGCGCCACCAGCAGCACCGCGTCCTCCAGCTCCGGGCGGTAGAGCGAGGAGCCATACACACGCATGGGCTTCGCCCGCTCGAGGATGCCCGCCGTCTGTTCGCGGCGCTGGGGGCCCAGCACGTCCGAATAGAGCAGGATGACCGTGCGCCCGTCGGACACCACCTTCGTGGCGCCGCTGTTCTCCGTGTCGGGCTCTGGGGCGAACTCGTGGTGGGACAGGAAGCCCGAGAAGCCGTCCACGTCCATGCGCTTCATCAGGATTTGCAGCTCCGGCACGGGCCGGAAGCCCACGTGCGGATAGAGCGAGTCCGCGAAGGACGCGGCCCCCATCAGGACCAGCTTGCGTCCCTCCAGCGCGCCCACGATGCGCTTGAAGTTCACGAGCTTCATCACGTTGTCGTTGACGGAGCCCTGATAGATGCTGAGCAGCTTGTCCCGCGCCCACTCCGGCGCGTTGCCCGCGCCCAACCGGTACTCCAGGTTGTAGGCCGCCAGGGGCGCCAGGCCCTGCATGATGGCCCAGTCCACATACTCATCCCAGGGCGCCCCCCGAAGCGCGCCACGCGGCGGGTCGAACGAAGAGAGAACTCGGAAGGTATCGAGAAGACCGGCGGACATGGGGCCCCCTTTAACGGTCCGGACGCATGGCCTGCAACGTCCGGATGGCGTCACGCCCGATCGCCAAGAGGTGAACAGCCGACACGGGGCGGCCTTCCAGGGTGGGTCCCCAAACCGGTCCGAGTGAATACCTGGGCCGCCCGGTACGTCGCGGGCCGGGCAGGCTTTCTGGGAGGCGGCATGTCGCAGCAGGGATGGTCGGACGGGCGTCCGGGCCGTTGGCTCACGCTCGGAGCGCTCGGATGGGTGGCGTGCACAGGCACGACACCCGAGGAACCTCCGGCATTCGACAACACCACGGCGGTGGAGTCGGAGGCCCGGTGCGAGGTGCGGCCGCCCTTCGAGCCCCACTTCGAGCCCGAGGTGGAGTGGGCGTGGACGGCCAGTCCCCTCATGCCCACGCATACCAACGCGCAAGCCACGCCCGTGGTGGTGGACGTCAACGCGGATGGCGTCCCCGACGTGGTGTTCAACAGCTTCGAGGGCTGGAACTTCAAGACGAACGGCGTGCTGCGCGCCATCAGCGGCGCGGACGGCTCGGACCTGTGGGCGGTGACGGACCCGGCGTACCGCACCCGGGGCTCGGCCAGCGTCGCCGCGGGCGACATCGACGGCGACGGCAAGGTGGAGCTGTGCACCGTGCCGGAGAGCGCCCAGGGCATCATCTGCTTCGAGCACACCGGCGCCTTCAAGTTCCGCGCGGACGGGCCCCCACTCGACTGGGGCGGCGTGTCCCTGGCCGACCTGGATGGAGACGGGTCGGTGGAAATCATCGCCGGCAACCACGTCTACGACAGCAGCGGGACGCTCCGGTGGGTGGGGAGCGACGGCGTGGGCAGCCCGGCCAACGACACCGGACCGCTGGCGTTCGCGGTGGACCTGGACGGGGACGGGCTCCAGGAGGTGGTGAATGGCCGCGCCATCTACCGGCATGACGGCGCGCTCAAGTGCAAGGCGGCGGAGCTGGGCCACGGGCTCGCGGGCGTGGGCAACTTCGACGCGGGCCCCGAGGGCGAAATCGTCGTGGTGTGGGACGGCCACGTGTCCTTGATGGACGCGAACTGCCAGGTGAAGTGGACCGTGCAGCACCTGGGCGGCGGCGTGGGTGGACCTCCGAACATCGCGGACTTCGACGGGGACGGGCAGCCGGAGATTGGCGTGGCGGGCGCGTCCCACTACGCCGTGTTCGAGCCGGACAGCACGGTGAAGTGGCTGAGCCCCACGCAGGACCACAGCTCCAACCGCACCGGTTCCTCCACCTTCGACTTCGAGGGCGATGGCCGCGCCGAGGTCGTCTACGCGGACGAGACGGCGCTGCGCATCTACGACGGCGTGACGGGTCAGGTCCGCTTCGAGGCGCCGCACAGCTCGTGCACCGCGTATGAGAATCCGGTGGTCGCGGACGTGGACGGTGATGGCAACGCCGAAATCATCGTCGCGCAGAACACGGCCTGCGGCTACGGCGACTTCCAGGGCATCCGCGTGTACCGGGACCGCAAGGACGGCTGGGTGAACACGCGGCGCATCTGGAACCAGCACGCCTACTCCGTCACCAACGTGAATGACGACGGCACCCTCCCCGCGCGCCCGGTGAGCAACTGGCTGGCGCCGGGGCTCAACACCTTCCGCACCAACAGCCAGGGCACGGGCACCGTGCGGCCCTTCGCGGCGCCGGACCTCGCCGTCGGGCAGGTGACGGCCACGTGCACGGGCGAGGGCGCGGTGACGCTCGGCGCGCGGGTGCGCAACCAGGAGACTCGGCGGCCTCGGCGGGGGTCCAGGTGGCCTTCTACCAGGACGCGGTGGGTGAAGGAGGCACGCTCCTGGGCGTGGCCACCGTGGGGCACACGCTGGAGGCGGGCGCGGAGGCGTCCGTGGAGCTGGCGCTCAACACCCCGGAGAGTGGCTGGGTGCTGGTCTACGCGGTGGTGGATGACGACGGCACCGGCAAGGGACGTGAGCTGGAGTGCCGCGAGGACAACAACGTCGCGTCGGCGCAGCTCAAGCTGGCGTGCGCGCCCAACGAGCCTCCGGTGGCGATGTGCCGGGACGTCGTCGTGGAGGCGGACGCGCAGTGCCACGCGTCGGCCAACGTGGACCACGGCAGCCATGACCCGGACGGACAGCCGGGCCCCTTCACGCTGACGCAGACGGCGCCCGGGCCCTTTGGCCTGGGGCGACATGCCGTGACGCTGACGGCCCACGACGGTGAGGACAGCGCGATGTGCCAGGCCACGGTGAAGGTGGTGGACACGACGCTGCCGTCCATCCGCTGCCCGGCGCCGCAGGTGCTGGAGTGCGTGGCGGGCGGCGCGGAGGCGACCTACACCGCTCGGGCGGAGGACAACTGCGGGCCGGTGTCGGTGACGTGCACGCCGCCGGATGGCTCCCGGTTCCCGCTGGGGCGCTCGGTGGTGGACTGCAACGCGGTGGATGGCTCCGGCAACGCGTGCGGCTGCGCCTTCTCCGTGACGGTGCGGGACACGCGAGCGCCCGTGCCCGGCGCGTCCCTGGGCAAGCGGCTGTGGCCGGCGGACCACCAGTACCGCACGGTGACGCTGGCCGAGTGCGCGGCGCCCGCGAAGGACGCGTGCCTGGGAGACCTGTCGTTGGAGCGGTACGGCCGCATCGTCCGGGTGACGGCGGATGAGTCCGAGGACGTCGCGGGCATCTGCGACGGCGCCACGTGCGACGACATCGACGTGCGGGTGAATGCCACCTCCGTCCAGCTGCGCGCAGAGCGCGACGACGCCGGGGATGGCCGCGTCTACACGGTGTACTACGTGGTGGAGGACCCGTCCGGGAACCGGGCCGACGGACGCTGCACCGTGGAGGTGCCGCGCGATTCGGCCGGCCAGCAGGTGCACGACAGCGGGCCGAAGTACTGCGTGGGCCAGGGCTGCGCGCCGGCCTGGGCGGCAGCCCACTGTGCCCGTGAGGTGAGCGGAGCAGGGGCGTGGAGCGGCGTCGCTCCACCGCCCCGCTTCCGCCCCGCGCATCAGGCGCCGCGACGCTGGTCCAGCTCGGCGCGCAGCTTCTCCTCTTGGGCGCGCAGCTCCGGCGTGAACTCGGCGCCCAAATCGTCCAACTCGTAGAAGGGGCGGATCTCCAGGTCCGACTCCTCTCCGGGCATCGGGTCCGGGCAACGGCGCGCCCACTCCATCGCCTCCTCCATCGACTTCACCTGCCAGACCCAATAGCCAGCCACGAGTTCCTTCGTCTCGGCGAAGGGACCGTCGATGACTCGCTTGGTGCCGTTCGAGAACCGGATGCGCTTGCCTGCACTGCTCGGCTTGAGGCCGTCTCCGTCGAGCAGCACCCCGGCCTTCATCAGCTCCTCATTGAACTTGCCCATGTCCGCAAACAGCTTCTCGCTGGGCATCACACCGGCCTCGGAGTTCTTCGTCGCTTTCACAAGCACCATGACCTTCATCGCATCGTCCTTTCGGTTGGGGGGCACCGCCCCGTTCTGAAATGGCGACGAATCAGCCGAACGCGGATCGACACGGCCCCCAGAAAATCGACACGGCGGCCGGGCCCTGAAAAATCCAAGCAAATTCAGGCCTCTACGAAACGAAGCCAAGAAGCCCTCTGAACGCGTTCTGGCCCCCGCGGCGGCATCCGCCCAAATGACCGTGGCCCACGGACCGAGTCGCACGGCGGGAGATGTGGCCGCTCCTTCATGAGGCAGGTTCGCATGAAGACGCTGCCTGGCGCGCTGGCGGTGGGAGTGCTGGCTGGCTGCGGCGGCGGAGGCATGCCACGCCCCCAGCTCAGCCCGGACGGCGCAGCCTCGCCCGCACGGCGTTCCGTGCTCGCCGGACGCCATACCGCGCCACGGAGCCCATCCGTGGCGCCAGCAGCAGCTTCGCCGCCATCCACCCGGCCCGGCCATCCAGCAGCGACGCCCCCAGCAGCCGCGCGTCGGAGAAAAAGCGCCGTGCGAGCACTTGCTGCCAGCGAGGCGGAGCCAGCGCCGCCAGCACTTCGTCCGGCACCGGCGCCGCCAGGAGCCTCCGCGCCACGTCCCACGCATACCAGGCCGCATGCGGGAAGGCCGTGCCGCGCGCCCGCTCCACCACCATCCGCCAGTCCAGCCGGATGTCCGCTAGCGCAAGCAGCTTCAAGTCGAAGAGCCACGCCAACCGCTGCAACGCGTGGTTGCTCGCATGCAGCGCCAGGTAGACAGCCTCGTCCTCGGGCCGCAGCCACCGCACCGCCCGGCCATCCACCGCGCCCGTCTCCGCCCGCGCCAGCAGCGCGTCGCCCTCCAGCGCCTCGCCCCATCCCGCGAGCGCGCGGTAGTGCAGCTCCACCAGCCCCGCCGGCCCCGCCAGCTCCAAGTGGTGAGAGTCCTCTTCCCCGTGCCGGGCGCCGTCGTCCCGCCGCACCGAGAGCCCCACGCGGGCTAGCGCCTGGACCGCGGCGCCCACATCCGCGCGCGCCACCAGCAGGTCCACGTCCGTGGTGGCTCGCTGCAACGGGTCCGGATACAGCCGCAGCGCCAGCCCGTACCCCTTGAGCAGCACCGGCACCTGCCCCACCGTCGCCAGTGCGTCCAGGCTTCGCAGCAGCAGCGTCTTCACGCGCAGCGCCCGCGCCGCGTTCCCCAACGCTTCCCGGCGCAGGGACGCACTCGCGGCTCGGGCAGCACCCAGCCCGCCCGTTCCACCGCGTGCGCCACGAAGCCCACCAGGCCGTGCCCTACCGCCGTGTGGACCAGTCCGTCCGCCTCCGCGCCCTCCGGAGCGGCGCGCACCGGGGCGTCCGGCCACGCCCTCAGCAGCGCATGGAGCGCGCTTGCCCCCGGGGACATCGCCCCCCGGACTGGCGCGAGACGGCGCTCGCCCGTCTGGCATCACTTCCTCATCGCGACCAGGCGTCCGGGCTCAGCGTCGGCCCGGGGCCGGAGCCGCCCGGCGCTCTCCGCCACCGCGTCCGCCACCTGCTCCAGCGCCAGCTCCTCATCGCGGTTGATGGCGGCCCGGCCATCCCGCCACACCAGCAGCATCGCGCCCAGCACCTCGCCGTCGGCCTCGAGGGTGATGCGGACCTCGAACGGCATCCCCGAGCCCGCGGGCCGCTGGGCTTCGAAGACGACGTTGTCCGCGAGCCCCGTGGGACGGACGCGCTGGAAGTGCAGCTCCTGGCGCGACAGGCCCAGGGCATCCGCCAGCGGGCGCACCGCGTTCCACACCGCCTCCAGCGAAGGCGACGCGCGCACCGCGCGGGTGACGTCCTTCACCATGGTCCGCAGCCAGAGGTTGCGCTGACGGACCTGGCGCATGTCCCTGGCGCGGCCCAGGTCCAGGTAGCCCAGCCGCCGCATCAGCAACACGATGAGCACGCCCATGCCACACAGCAGCATGGCGCTCTGCGCGCTGCTGGCGAAGCTCAGCGCCAGCGCCACCAGCATGAAGAGGCCGCACAGGCCATACAGCACCAGCACCGTGGCGCGGTGGCTGAGCACCAGGTGGCTCATCAGCCGGTGATGGATGTGCTCCCGGTCGGCGCTGAACATCGGCCGCCCCTGCAACGAGCGCCGCACCATGGCCAGCAGCGTGTCCATGATGGGCAGCCCCAGCGCCATCACCGGCACCAGCATGGCCACCGCCGTGCCGCTCTTGGTGCTCGTCTTGATGGACACCGCGGCCAGCACGAAGCCCAGGAACATGCTCCCGGTGTCCCCCATGAAGATGGAGGCCGGGTTGAAGTTGAACACCAGGAACCCAAGGATGGCGCCCGCCAGCGCCGCCATCAGCAATGACAGCAGCACGTCGCCTCGCGACAGCGCGAGGATGAAGTTGGTGCCGACGCCGAAGAAGGCCACACCGCCCGCGAGCCCATCCAGGCCGTCAATGAGGTTGAGCGCGTTGACCACGCCCACCACCCACAACACGGTGAAAGGCAGACTCAACGCGCCCAACACCAACTCCGGGCCGAACGGGTTGGCGATGACGTCGATGCGGAACCCCATGGCATACAAGCCGAACGCCACCGTGAACTGGACAGCGAACTTCAGACGGGCGCCCGCGCCCCGCAGGTCGTCGTAGAGGCCCAGCGCCACAATCGCCGCGCCGCCCAGGAACAGGCCCGCCACCAGCTCCGTGTGGGAGCGGAAGTGGTACCCCACGCCAGAGTCCACCAGGAACAACGCGCACAGCGGCGCGAAGAATCCACCGACGATGCCCACCCCGCCCAGCCGGGGAATCGGCCGGACATGGACCTTCCGGCTGGAATTCGCCTGGTCCAGCCAGCCCCACGCCAGGGCCCGGTCGCGCACCAGCCGCGTCAGCGCCAGTGCCACCAGCAGCGAGACGACGAAGGCGACCAGAAGCGTAATCATGGGGCGTGCACCTTCCGCGCATCGTGGCGGCCGGCGGCTCCACGCGTCAATGCATGCGGGAGTACGATAGGTTTGTGAAGCAATGGGCTCTTGCGTCCGCCCGCAGTCCGACCAGGCAAGCGCCCTTTCTAGACGGTCCGCGGCGAGCGGAGAAGCGACTCGTAAAGGATTGACGTGCGCTCGGCGATGTCCCGCCACGTCATGTCCCGCACCGCTACCTGCGCGGCTTCACGCAACCGGAGCAGGCGAGCGCGATCCTCCGCCAGCGAGCGCAGCGCCGCCACCTGCGCGGCGACGTCTCCCATCGGTACCAACCACCCCGTCTCGCCGTCACGCACGACCTGGGGCGCCACACCCACCGGCGTCGACACCGGCGTGAGCCCGCTGGCCATCGACTCCACCAGCGCCATCCCGAAGCCCTCCGAATGGCTGGGGAAGAACAGCACCTCTTCGTCCCGCAGCAGGCGCGGCAGCTCGGCGCGTGGATAACGAGGCACCACGCGCACGTGCTCGCGCGCCCCAGCGGGAAACGCCGCCAGCACCTCCGCCTCCGGGTTGCCCGTGCCGTACAACGTCAGCGTGAAGGACACGCCTTCGGCATGCAGGTGGGTGGCGGCGGCCACCATCTCCGCGCGCCCCTTGAGCGCCAGCCAGCTCCCCACACACGCCACCCGCAGCGGCGCACCGGGCGCGGAAGGCGTGGGCGAAGGCAGCCCCTGGAAGGCCACATCCAGCCCGTGGGGAATGACACTCAACCGACGCGCGGGCACGCCCAGCCGTTCCGTCGCGTAGGCGACATCCTGAGTGTTGAGCAGCACCGCATGGTCCGCGCGCAGCAGGGTTTGGCGCACCTCCCAGAGGCGATAGCCGCCATGGTACAGCGGGTACTTCCAGCTCAGCGACAGGTGCCCCGCACGCGCGTCGGCGCGCAGCCGTTCGGAGAAGGTGTGCTCCAGGCCGTGGCTGCGCGTCACCAGGGCATGGCGGGCCCGCGCCCCCGGACGACCCAAGCGCATCCAGGGCCACGCATCCCCGGTGGTGATGTCCAGCACGTCGTACCGGCTCGCGGCCCGCAGCAGGTGCGCGGTGAGCATCCAGGGGAACCGCAGCTCGTGCACCGTCGTGTGGTGCCGCAGGCCGGGATAGGCGTCGTCGTAGCTGAAGTAGTCCACCTGGCAGCCCCGCGCCGCCAGCGCCTGCCCCAGCGCGAGCGTCACCCCCGGCGCCCCCATGTCCGGGTTCAAGGGATGGTGGATGCCAAGCAGGATGCGCATGGGAAGGTGGCGGACTTCTAGAACACCCGGAGGTGGCCTGCCTGCTTTTCATGAATGAGCGGGGTGGGCGAGAATGGCACCGTTCTCCATCCCCATGCCCCGGCCTTCCGCTCCCACGTTGCAGGCGAGCCTCGACTCGCGCCGCAACAACCTGGACTTCCTGCGCTTCGCCGCGGCGTCGTGCGTATTGCTCAGCCATGCCTTCCCCCTGGGCGAGGGCAAGGGGACGGTGGAGCCGCTGGAGCCCTTCACCCGGGGACAGTTCTCCCTGGGACGGCTGGGCGTCGCGGTGTTCCTCATCATCAGCGGCGTGCTCATCACCCGGAGCTGGGAGCGGACGCCCGACGCGGCGCGCTTCATCTGGGCCCGGGTGCTGCGCATCTTCCCCGGGCTGGGGGCCATGCTGCTGCTGACGGTGGGGGTGCTGGGGCCGGCCTTCACCCGGCTGTCCCTGGGCGACTACTTCACGGCCCCGGACACGGCCCTGTACCTGCTGGGCAACTTCGCCCTGAACTGGCCCCAGTGGCACCTGCCGGGCGTCTTCGGGGCGAACGCCTATCCCCACGCCGTCAACGGCTCGCTGTGGACGCTGAAGTACGAGGTCGGCTTCTACCTGCTGACGCTGGGCCTGGGCCTGACGGGCCTCTTGCGCAAGGGCATGGTCATCTTCGGCCTCGTCGGCGCGGCGGTGGCCACCTTCGTCACCGGACGGCTGGGCTTCTGGCCGGAGCTGTACCTGTACTTCGGCGGCGGCGTGGCGCTGTACCAGTTGCGCGAACACGTGCGCATGAGCCCCTGGGTGGCGGCGGCGTGCGTGGTGGGGTGGCTCATCACGGCCCGGCTCGGATACGGCTGCCGCATCGCCACCGGCCTGCTGGGCGGATACGTCGTGCTGTACCTCGCCTTCCGGCCCATGGGGGCGCTGGCGGACTTCGGGCGCCGGGGCGACCTGTCCTACGGCGTCTACCTCTACGCCTTCCCCGTGCAGCAGGCCGTCAGCACCCTGCTGGGCGGGCCCACGGCGTGGTGGGTGAACGCGGCGGTGGCATTCCCCTGTGTGCTGCTGCTGGCGGCCCTGTCGTGGCGGTGGGTGGAGCAGCCCGCCTTGCGGCGCAAGGACAGGCTCCCCGCGTGGGTGAGGCGTCCGGCGGCCTCCGTCACAGCGGTTCCGAAGACGCCGTCCCGGCCGGCTGGGCCGCACTGAAGTTGTCGCCCGCCAGCCGGTCATACGTGAGCAGGCGGTAGCGCCGCATCCAGTCCTCCCACGAGCCCGGCTCCTGGGCCTTGGGGACCTTGTCGCCCGCGGGCAGGTATTCGCCGGAGGCGTTGCGCAGCAGGTCTCCCCGAACCACGGGCAGCACCTTGGACAATTCGGAGACGAAGGCGAAGAAGCCCGGAGGCCGCAGCCCCGCCGTCTCGAGGATGCGCGGGGTGAGCATGCTGATGCTCAGGTGGATGTCCTGCCGGGGCACGGGGAAGTTCGTCCAGAGGACGACGGGGACCTCCGCCATGCGCTCGCGCTGCGCGTCCGTCCAGGGCTCCTGGAAGTAGCCGGCCTCGCGATAGGTCGCGTAGTCCGAGCCCAGCATCGGCAGGTGGTCCCCGAAGAGCACCAGCAGCGTCTTGCGTTTGCGCGCCTCCAGCCTGCGCACCAGCCGCTCCACGGCCGAGTCCATCTGCCGCAGCTTGTGCACGTAGTTCTTCAAGAGCAGCCGGTTGTCCGGCGAGAGCTTCTCGCCCTGCACCTCGATCCGCTCCTCGCCGGTGAGCGGCAGGTTGTAGGGCCCGTGGGTGGACATCGTCACGGCCATGATGAACCGCGGCTGACGCTCGTCGGAGAGCTCGTGGAGGATGTGGTCGACGACCTCCTCGTCCGACACCCAGGGCCCTTCGAGCCGAGGGGAAGTGAAGTCCGTGAGCGACTGGAACGTGTCGAAGCCCAGCAACGGATACACCACGTCGCGGCTCCAGTAGAACGCGTGGAACGGGTGGATGGCCACCGTCTGATAGCCCGCGCGGCGAAACAGCGACGGCAGCGCGTCCACGGGCCGCATCACATAGTGCTGGTAGGGAAACGCGCCGTCCGGGGCGAACGACGAGGACATGCCCGTCAGGAGCTCGAACTCCGCGTTGGCCGTGCCACCACCGAAGGCCGGGCTGATGAGGTTGCCCGAGCTGTGGCTCCCCATGAGCGACCGCACGAAGGGCAGCGGGTCCTCGCTGAAGGGGATGCCCAGCCGCGTCGGGTCCCAGAGCGATTCGGCCATGAAGACGACGACGTCCACGGGCTCCTGGGGCGCGGCGGGCACCACGCCCGGAGGGACACCCAGGGCCGCGTGCACCTGCGCCTGGGAGTACTCACTGCCCGGCTCCAGCCGCAGCCCCTCCCAGTTCCAGAGCATCATCAGCGTGAGCCCGTTCATCTGGAAGTTGGAGCGCTGGTCCCACACCTGGTCGTAGATGCCGAAGCGGTTGAAGACGCGCCGCACGGGCAGGTGCTGCTGGAAGATGATGACCAGCAGGTACGCCACCGCCGCCAGCGCCAGGTTGCGGCGTCCGGCCTTGGGCAACGGGTACCGGGGCGTGCCGCGCGCCACCGCGCGCCACATGACGGCGAGCATGGCCACCAACAGCAGACACGAACCAATGGCCGCCACCGCGCCGCCGCCGGGCAGCAGCGTGGGCGCCAGCGACGTCACCTGCCGCCACTCCAGGAAGTCCCAGGGCATCAGCGGCCGGTCGATGAGCTGCACCTTCCGGATGTGCAGGGTGACGGTGAAGAGCATCGCCGCCGCCACCAGGGCCCCCGAGATTCCCACCCGGTTCGTCACCGCCCACAGCAGGCTCGTCACCGCGGAGATGACTCCCACGCTGAGGAGCATGGAGTAGACGTTGCGCTGGGTGATGCCCTCCAGGCCCGCGGACGAGAAGACGGCAATGGTCAGCTCCATGGCCCCGACGAGCACCGCCGAGGCCAGGATGACGCCCACCAACGGCCACAGGTTGGAGGGGGGCCGCTGGAAGAACAAGGTCTTGGGAATCCGTGCGCGACGTGCCAACGACAAGTGCCTCCAGGAGCCGACCAGGGAGCGGGAGGGCGCGGAGACTACCTGACAGGCCCCCGGGCGTTCCATGCGCCTGGGGTCGGGGTCCTGTCGGCTACCACACTGCGTGCGGGAGGGCGTCCGGCGGAGCGCCCCATGCCCTGTGTCCCCAGGCTCACGTCATGGGTGGCTGGGCCAGCAGCGCGGCGCCAATGGCACCGGAAAGTTCTCCCAGTTCCGCGACGCGCACGGGCGGCTGGCGCTCGGGGACGAAGATGTGCGGGCGCATGGCCTCGTGGATGCGGCCAGCGAATTCAGGCCCCAGCCGCGTGCCCAGGCCTCCGCCCAGGACGACTGCCTCCACGTCCAGCAGGTTGATGGCGGAGGCGAGCCCCACGCCCAGCATCCGCACCGCGCGGCCGATGAGCCACGTGGCCAGTGCGTCCTCCTGCGCCAGCGCCCGGGCCCAGAGGCTGCTGGTCAACCGGGTGCGGCCCTTCTTCCGCATCAAGTCGAAGAGAATCGTCGTCTCGCCCTGGCGCACCGCCTTGTGCGCACGGCGCTCCATGGACGCGCGGCCCGCGTAGGCCTCCAGGCAGCCGCGCCGGCCACAACCACAACGGGCCCCGCCCGGCTTCACCACCATGTGGCCCACCTCGCCCGCCGCGCCCCGGCCTCGCCAGGGCACTCCGTCCAGCACCAGCCCACCGCCCACGCCCGTTCCCCACCAGACGCCCAGCAGGGAGCGATATGCGCGGCCCGCGCCCAGCCGGTACTCCGCCGCCACCGCCACCTGGACGTCGTTGCCCAGCACCACGGGCCGGCCCACCCGCGCGCCCAGGTCCCCCGCCACCGGGTAGGGCGTACTCCAGCCCTGGCCCACGTTGCTGACATGTCCCAGCGTGCCCTCGTTGGCGTTCACCGCGCCGGGCGCGCCCACGCCCACCCCCAGGAGCTGACAGGACGTCAGGCCCGCCGCGTGCGCCGCGCCCTCCAAGGCGTCGTGGATGGCGCGCACCACGTCGCCGGGCTCGCCGTCGGCGGGCGTGGGCTGGCGCATCTTCCCCAGGACGGTGCCGGCGCGGTCCACCACCACGGCCTCGATTTTCGTCCCGCCCAGGTCGACGCCGCCCCAGCACTCCAGGGTGTCGCGCTCCGCCGCCTTCCCTCGCGAGCCCACCGCGTTCGCCTCCCGCATGACACGCCTCCCCAGCGAAGATGCGCAGTCCGCCACGGACCGGGTGAAGGCGGCGGGGAGGCAAGGGAGCGGCCGGCCCGCGTGCCGCCCGGCCTGTCCGTGAGCAACGATTCCCTACCAACGCTTCCACGGCGCCTCGCGGGGCCCGCTAGAAAGGCGCTCCACACGGACGCGCGACAGGAAAGGGGCAAGGGATGGACCTCATCGGACAGCTCTCTCAGCAGCTCGGAGTGAATGGAACGCAGGCCCAGGGGCTGGCGGGCTCGCTGCTGAAGCGGGTGCAGGGCACGGTGCAGGAGAAGCTGGGCCCCGACGCCGCGAACCAGATGGGCCAGGCCATTCCGGAGATGGAGACCGGCAGCAGGCCCCCAGCGCCACGTCCGCGCCCCAGACGGCGCCGGATGAGGGGGCGGGCTGATGGGCGCGCTGGGCGGCCTCATGTCCGGCCAGGAGGGCGGCGCGGGCGGCATGCTGAGCGCGCTGGGTGGCGCCGCGGGGCAGGCCGGTGATGTGGCCGCCGTGGTGTCCCTGCTGGGCCGCTTCAACATCGACGCGAGCAAGGCGTCCCTGGTGGCGCCCCTGCTGCTGAACTTCCTCAAGTCGCGCCTGGACCCCGCGCTCGTGGGCCGCATCCTCTCCGTGGTGCCGCTGCTGGCCGGCGCGGGCGGTGGTGGCAACACGCCCGGCGGTGGCGGCCTTGGGGGATGCTGGGCGGGTTGCTGGGCGGCGGACGCTGAAGCCCCGCACCGTCAACGGCCCGTCACGCGCTGGCGCAAGGTGGTGGCCAGCGCCCACAGCGGGAAGCCCAGCACGTAGCGCCAGCGCGGCGCCTCCAGGTGGAGCGGCAGGCCGCGCCGGTACAGGTCCAGCGCCGGTCCACGCGGCGCTGGGACAACAACCAGTGCGTCACGTGGCGCAGGCTGTAGAGCAGCATCTCCAGCCGCTCACGCCTGCGGGCCGTGCCTCCCGGGTAGCGCCCCAGGCGCTCCTGCTCCAGGAGATACCGCGTGCCCCGGTAGCCGGACTCCAGTGACGTGGACGTGGAGCCCACGTGCTGCCGGTAGCCCACCACCACGGGCGCGCGCACCCAGGCGAAGCCCGGGTCCGTGCCCAGCCGGTACAGCAGGTCGTAGTCCTCGCCACTGATGCGCAGCGGGGTGAAGCCCCCACGCGCCGCAGCGCCTCCGTGCGCACCGCCAGCACGCACGCGGTGCGTGGCGTCCGGTCCTCCGCGCTGGCCGTAGTCCGCGAAGCGCAGCACCTGGAGCGGCTCGCGGCTCACCGTCGCCAGGGTTTCGGCCCGGGAGAACAGCGCCGCCGTGCCCAGCACCAGCGACGTCCCGTCCGCCTCGAGCACCTGCCGGTACGTGGCCAGCGTCCAGGGGAACCACACGTCGTCACTGTCCAGGAAGGCCACGTAGGTGCCCCGGGCCTCCTGGATGCCCAGGTTGCGCGCGGTGCCAGGGCCCGCGTTGCGCTGGCTGAGCACGCGCACCTGTTCGCCGTAGCGGGCCAGCGTCTCCAGCGTGTCGTCGGTGGAGCCGTCATCCACGACGAGCACCTCGAAGTCACGCTCCTCCTGCGCGAACACGGACGCGAGCGCCGCCTCCAGCAGCCGGGCCCGGTTGTACGTGGGGATGATGACGGAGAAGAACGGCATGTCACACGCGGGCGCGCAGGCCCATCTGCGAGATGCCCAGGAAGGTGGCCAGTTGCTTGCGGTACTCCGGCAGGCTCATGCGCCCGCGCAGCAGCGTCTGCGTCAGCACCGCTGAGTTGTACGGCAACGTCCCCACCAGGATGGCCCGCATGGCTGTCTCGTGCAGCCGGCCGTGGTGCTTTCGGAAGTACGCCAGGCGCGTGCGCCACAGCTCGATGCGCACCTTGTCCGCCCCGGTGTCGGACGGACGGAACGAGCGGCTGGTCAGGTGCGTAATCACCGCCTCCGGGCAGAAGGCCACCTCCCAGCCCGCCTTCCAGGCCCGCACGCACCAGTCGGTGTCCTCGGTGTTGCCCAGCGGGGACATCTGCTCGTCGAGCAGGCCCACCTCCGCGAGCGCCTCCTCGCGCACCACGATGCAGGCGCCCAGCACCCAGCTCACGCGGGCCTCGTCGTGGCCGTACTGCGCCGGGTCGATGGCCATCGCCTTGAGGAAGTGGAGGGGACGCGGCAGGAAGACGATGTCGAAGAGCTGCCCGGCCAGCGACATGGGCCGGAAGGTGCAGTTCTGGATGGTGCCGTCCGCGTTCAACAGCCGCGCGCCCGCCATGCCCACGCGCGGGTTGTCATCCATGAAGCGCACCAGCGCGTCGAAGGCGCCCTCGTGGACGATGGTGTCGTCATTGAAGATACAGAAGTGACGGCCCCGGGCCTGGCGCAGCACCTGGTTGTGGTTGGCGGAGAAGCCCTTGCGTTCCGTGTTGAAGAGCCAGCGCACCTGGGGGAAGTCGCGCCGCATGGCGTCCACGCCGCGCCCGTCCGTGGCGTTGTCGACAATCCAGACCTCGAAGGAGCTGTCGCGCGTCGTCGCATACAGCGTGCGCAGACAGTCGTGCAGCAACTCCGGATTGCTGTGATTGACGATGGAGATGACCAGGTCGGGCTTCTTCATCGGGAACCTCCGCGTGTCTGCTCACGTCGACGCCGGGCTCACCGGAGCTGGCCTCGCGGCCCTCCGTGCCCGGATGAATTCGAGAATCTGCCTCAGCTCGCCCAGGAGTGGCAGCGTTCCCGGCAGGCGCTCACGGGCCCACACCAGGATGGCGAACAGCCCCGCGCCCACCAGCGCCTGCGCCACCACACCCTCCTCCACCAGCCGCGGCGCCGCCAGACACGCCCCCAGCAGCACCAGCCCCAGGGTGATGAAGGGCTCCACCACCTGCCGCACCAGCCCTCGCATCGACGGGTTGAGCCGCGCCACCAGCCACGCCGTCACCCACACCTCGGCCAGTCCCACCACCACGCCCGCGGGGCCCATGCCCTCCAGGCCGAAGCGTTGGATGGCCCACGTCCCCAGCCCCCACTTCGCCGCACCCACGCCCACGACGACGGCCAGCCGCTCCCAGGGCCTGCCGCCCGCGTTCTGCGCCGTGGCCAGCAGCCCCACCAGGGTGGTGAGGATGCACTCCATGCTGAACCACTGCACCAGCACCACCGCGGGCAGCCACCGCGTGCCGAAGAAGAAGGGCACCGCCACGGGGACGGCCAGCACCGCCATGGGAATGGCGAGCAGCAACACCGAGGACAGCCGGCGCAGCGACGTGCGCAGGTACTCGGCGAAGCCCTCCGGGTCATCCTGCAACCGGCAGTAGGCGGGGAAGGCCACGCGGTTGAGCACCACGCTCAGCATCATCGGCGTGGAGGCCAGCGCCCAGGCCCAGTTGACCAGCCCCACCGCCTCCTTGCCCAACAGGTGCCCCACCACCAGCGGCACCCAGCCCGCCACCATCGCCGCCACCAGGGGCGGAAGCTGGAACGCCAGCCCGAAGCCCAGGAGCCGCCGCAACACGTCCACGCGGAAGCGCCCCTGGGGACGCCAGGGGATGCCCACCAGATGCACACCAGCCCCACCCCGCCACGCACCAGGCCGCCCAGCGCCAGCGCCCAGGCCCCGAAGCCCAGCGCCGCCAGGGAGATGGTGGTGATGACCTGCACCACGTTTTCAATCAACTCGGCGCGGGCGATGACGGGGAAGGCCAGCTGGCGCTCCAGCGCCATCAACGGAATCACGCGCAGCGAGGACAGGAACAGGCCCAGCGCCAGCGCCCACACCATGGGCACCGCGCCGTCGCCCAGCGCATAGCCGCGCGTCAACTGGGGGGCCAGCAGACAGACGGAGGCCACCACGACGGCGGTGAGCGCCTGGTGGCACCAGAAGATGGTGAAGGTCTCATCCCGCGTGGGCTCGTGCGGCTGACGGACCAGCGCCGCGCTCAGGCCCAGGTCCCCCAGGAATACGCCCAGGGAGGCCGCGTAGGACACGATTCCAAACAGGCCGTAGTCCGACGGAAAGAGCAGCCGGGACAGGAACAGCGCGCTCACCACGCGCAGCCCCTGGGACGCCACGGTCCGCGCCGCCAGGACGAACATGCCCTTCAGGGCGCGCGCCTTGACTTCGACGGCGGTGGCTTCAGGCGCTGGGGTCGCGTTCATGGTGCGGAGCGGCCCGCTCCGGGTGTCCTGGGCAGGGCCAGCGCGCGGGAACGCGCGGGAACGGAAATGCTAGCGACAGCGCGCAGGGCCTACAAGCAACGCGCGTTCCCCGCACGGCGGGATGCCCCGCTCGCCTGCCTGGACACCGCGCCAGGGTTGCCCTTCCCGAAGCGCCGGGGCTACGGTCCGCCCACAATGCGTCCCGGTGGAAACATCTTCCAGTTCCTGAAGCGCGAAGTCCTCGTGGGCGAGCACGAGGTGCTCCACCGCACGCTGAAGGAGGCGCTGGTCGGCATCTGTGACAGCGTGCTGGACATCGGCTGTGGCTCGCGCTCGCCGCTCCACAGCTTCTCGAACCTGCTCCCGCACACGGTGGGCGTGGATGGCCACCCCACCAGCATCGAGCGCAGCCGGGCCGCGGGCATCCACCGCGAGTACCACTGCATGGACCTGATGGAAGCGGGCCAGCGCTTCGGTCCGAAAAGCTTCGACGCCGTCGTCGCGCTGGACGTCATCGAGCACTTCGACAAGCCAGACGGATTCCGGCTGCTGGAGATGATGGAGTCGCTGGCGCGCAAGCGCGTCATCATCTTCACGCCCAATGGCTTCCTCCCCCAGGACGAGTGGGACAACAACGTCCACCAGGTGCACCGCTCCGGCTGGGAGGTCTACGACTTCGAGCTGCGCGGCTACCACGTCACCGGCATGAGCGGCTGGAAGCCCCTGCGCGGTGACTACGCCCTGCCGCGCATCCGGCCCTTCCGGCTGGGCAGCCGCCTGTCCATCCTCACCGAGCCCTTCGCCACGCGCTGGCCCCGTCACGCCTTCCAGCTCCTCGCCATCCGCGACATGGAAGTGTCCTGACGCCGCGCCATGCCTCCTTCGCGCACCGCTCCCGCCTGGCATGTCCTCACCGGCGAGTACCCGCCGCGGCCCGGCGGCGTCGGTGACTACACCCGGCAACTGAGCCGCGCGCTCGCCCGTGCCGGGCAGGAGGTCCACGTCTGGGCTCCCGGTGAAGGTGGTGTCCGCGACGAGGACGGCGTCACCGTGCACCGTGCCCCCGACCTCCTGACGCCCAGGGGACTGCCCGGCCTGTCACGCGGGCTGGATGCGTGCCCGGGGCCCCGGCGCCTGCTGCTCCAGTACGTCCCCCATGCCCTGGGGTTGAGGGCGATGAACGTCCCCTTCTGCGCGTGGTTCGCCGCGCGGCGGCACGACGCGCGCTGGGTCTACATCCACGAGGCGGTACATCCGTGGAGCCCGCGCGGCCCCTGGCGCCACCACATCCTGGCGGGCACCACGCGGCTGATGGTGCGCCTGGTGGCGAGCGCCGCCAACCGCGTGTTCGTCTCCATTCCCCAGTGGGCGGAGCACCTGCCCGCTCGCGTCCGGCCCCACGCGGCCTGGCTGCCGGTTCCCAGCAATCTGCCCGTCGATGTCTCCCGTACCGCCGGGGACGCGCTCCGCGCGGAGTTGGGTGAGGGGCCCTGGCTGGGACACTTCGGCACCTTCGGTCGTCTCACCGCTGAGCCCCTGGAGGCCGCGCTGGTGCCGTTGCTGCGCGGTGAGGGAACGCGCCGGGCGTTGATGCTGGGCAGAGGCAGCCGCGCCTTCGTCGAAGGCGTGGAGACGCGCCACCCCGAGCTGCGAGGCCGGCTCGTGGTCAGGGACTCGCTCGCGCTGGACGACATCGCGGTGCATCTGACGACGTGTGACGTGCTCCTGCAGCCCTATCCGGACGGCGTGAGCACGAGGCGCACCACGGTCATGGCGGGCCTGGCCCTGGGGCTTCCTGTCGTCACGAACACCGGGCACCTCACGGAACCGCTGTGGCGCGAACACGGCGCCGTCGCATTGGCCGAAGGCACGGCGCCCGCCGCGTTGGTGGAGCGCGCCGAGGGCTTGCTGTCGAGCGCGGACACGCGGCGGGAGCTGGGCCAGCACGCGGCCCGAATCTACCGCGAGCACTTCGCGCTGGAGCGCACGGTGGAAGCGCTGCTGCGCGCCGGCCCGACATGACGCCCCGCCACGCGACACCCCAGACCGCGGCCCGGCTGGCGCTGCTGATGGACCCGCGCGAGGAAGGCTGGCCCAGCATGGACTGGTGGGCGAGGCCCTCCTGGCGGGACTTGCCGAGCATCCCTCCGAGGTCCACGCGACGGCCGTGCGGCCAGACATGCCCGCGGTGCTGCGGCGGCTTCCCCGAGCAGGCGCGCGCAACGCGGCGTTCAACGCGGACCGGCTCCTCACCCGCTTCGGCCTCTACCCGGGCCGTGCGCTGCTCGCCCGGGGGCGGCACGACGCCTTCCACGTGGTGGACCACACCTACGCGCAGCTCGTCCACGCGTTGCCCGCGTCGCGCACCGGTGTCTACTGCCATGACCTGGATGCGTTCCGCTCCGTGCTGGAGCCTCGGCGCGAGCCGCGTCCAGCGTGGTTCCGCGCCATGGCCCGTGCCCAGCTCGCGGGACTGGAGCGCGCGGCCATCGTGTTCCACAGCACCCAGGCGGTGCGCATGGAGCTGCTCGCGCATGGCGTGGTGCCGGAGTCGCGGCTCGTCTGGGCGCCGTATGGCGTGTCCCCCGAATACCGCCCGGAGCCCACGCCCGGAACGCCCGATGCCAGCGAAGCCGTGCTCGCACCACTGGGGGCCGGCCCTACCTGCTCCACGTCGGCAGCGCGATTCCTCGCAAACGGCTGGACGTGCTCTTCGCCGTGTTCGCCGCGCTTCGCGCGCGCTACCCGGAGCTTCGGTTGGTGCAGCAGGGCGGCGCACTGAACGGCACACAGCGCGCGCAGGTGGAGGCGTTGGGTATTGGCGATGCGTTGCTTCAGCCTCCTCGGCAGGAACGGGCCACGCTGGCGGGCCTCTACCGGCGCGCGACGGCCGTGCTGGTGACGAGCGAGGCGGAGGGCTTTGGGCTCCCCGTCATCGAGGCGCTGGCCTGTGGTGCCCCCGTGGTGGCCAGCGACCTGCCCGTGCTTCGGGAGGTCGGAGCAGCAGCCTGCACTTACTGCCCCGTGGGGGACGTGCCGGCGTGGGTGGAGTCCGTGGCCGCGCTGCTCGCCGGCCATGACGCACAGCCCTCGCGCGAGGCACGGCTGACCCGCGCCTCGCGCTTCACCTGGGCCGCGCATGCACGTACGGTGCTGGACGCCTACCTGCGGCTGCTCGGTACCTCCACGCCGTGAGGTCGGCAGGCTCCGCCCCACCCGGAGCGTTCCGCTCGCCCTTGGCGATACGGACATGCCCAGGGTCATCGCGCGAACACAGTGCGCGGCGGCGTTGCCAGTGCCGCAAGCCCCAGCAACGTGCCTTGACCCGGGGAGAGGTGTTTGCTTCGGTCCACCCGCCGTGCGCCTCCTCTTCCTCAATCCCGTGGGCATCCTTGGTGGAGCCGAGCGCGCGCTCCTCGATTTGATGGCGTGCCTGAAGCAACAGGACTCAACGCTGTCGCTCCACCTGCTGGCCGGAACCGCGGGGCCGCTGCTCGACGAAGCGCGCGCATTGGGCGTGGATGCGCGGCTGCTGCCATTGCCAGAGCACCTGTCCACGCTGGGCGACTCCGCATTGCGAGGCCACGGTCCACTGGAAGCGCTGCGCTTCGCCCGTCGGCTGGCGCCCACATCCGGACTGCTGGTGGACCATGGACGCGCGCTCCGCCGGGACGTCGCCGACATCAGCCCCGACCTGGTGCATTCCAACGGCATCAAGACGCACCTGCTCAGCGCCGCCACCGCGGGCCTGCCCTTGAAGCGGGTGTGGCACATCCACGATTTCCTGGGCGAACGGCCCCTGGTCCGCCGCGCGCTGAGGCTGCTGTCGCCCCTCGCATCGGCGGCCATCGCCAACTCGCGGGCGGTGGGCGACGACACGCGCGAGGTGCTGTTCCGAGTGCCCGTGCACGTCGTCTACAACGGCGTGGACACCACGCACTTCTCCCCCGGCCCCGCGGACGGCGCACAACTGGACCGGCTGGCCGGTCTACCCGAAGCCCCCGAGGGCACGCTCCGCGTGGGACTGGTGGCCACCTATGCCCGATGGAAAGGCCAGGACGTCTTCCTCGAAGCCGCGGCGACGCTGACGCGCCTGTACCCCGCCCTGCCCGTGCGTTTCTACCTGGTGGGCGCGCCGCTGTATCAGACGCCCGGCTCGCAGTTCTCCGAGGATGAACTGCGCCGGCTCATCACCTCACGCGGCCTGGCGGAGCGCGTGGGCCTGGTGCCCTTCCAGTCCCATCCAGCCTCCGTGTACCGGGCCCTGGACGTCTTCGTTCACGCCAGCACCCGCCGGGAGCCCTTCGGCCTCACCATCGCGGAGGCGCTCGCCTGCGGGCGGCCCGCCATCGTCTCCAGCGCGAGCGGCGCGGCGGAGGCACTCACGAATGGCACGGACGCGCTGCTGATACCGCCGGGCAATGTGCACGCGTTGGTCCAGGCGATGCGAACGCTGTTGGAGGACGCGGCCCTGCGAGCCCGGCTGGGCACGGCCGCGCGACTCACCGCGGCGGCGAGCTTCTCGCGCGAACGCTACGCGAGCGAGGTGCTCACCCTCTACCGCACGCTCGTGCGGAGCAGTCCCCCATTTGAAAGCCGTGGAGCCCCCATCCCTTGAAGCAGTCACGTCGGCTCATCACCCTCTCCCACTCCTACGTCGTCGGCCTCAACCGGCGCCTCGCCAACGAGATGGTGCGCGTGGGCGCGGGTGCATGGGATGTCACCACGGTGGCACCCCGCTTCTTCCACGGCGACCTGAGCCCGCTCGCCCTGCGACTCGAAGCGGACGAGCCCGCCAGGACGGAAGGCGTGCGCGCCTTCTTCAGCCGCTCGCTCCACACCTTCCTCTACGGTCCGGAGGTGCGTGCGCACCTCGCGCGCGGCGCGGACCTGGTGCACGTGTGGGAAGAGCCCTATGTGCTGGCCGGCCTGGAGCTGGCATTGCTCACGCCGCGTCGCATCCCGCTCGTCTTCAGCACCGCGCAGAACCTGTCCAAGCGTTACCCGCCGCCCTTCGCCCAGGCAGAGCGCTTCGTCGTCCAGCGCGCTTCCGGCTGGGTGGCCTGGGGTGAAACCGTGAGGGACAACCTCCTCACCCGTCCCGGCTATGCGGAGCGTCCCGCGCGCGCCATTCCCATGGGCGTGGACGCGGACCTGTTCCAACCGGATCGCGCCGCGGGCGAGTCCTTGCGGCGCGAGCTCGGGTGGGAGACCTCAGGCCCACCCGTGGTGGGATTTCTCGGCCGCTTCGTCCCGGAGAAGGGCGTGCCCCTGCTGATGGCTGCGCTCGACGCGCTCGACACCCCGTGGCGCGCGCTCTTCGTGGGCGGTGGCCCGATGGAAGGTGCGTTGCGTGACTGGGCGGCCCGGCACCCCCAATCGGTGCGAGTCCTCACCGGCGTGCCCCACTCAGGCGTGCCACGCGCGCTCAACGCCATGGACATGCTGTGCGCCCCCAGTCAGACGACGCGCCAATGGCGGGAGCAGTTCGGCCGCATGTTGGCGGAGGGCTTCGCGTGTGGCGTGCCCGTGCTCGGCAGTGACTCGGGCGAAGTCCCGCGCACCATGGACGATGCGGGCATCGTGTTGCCGGAGGCGTCTGTGTCCGCCTGGACGCAGGCGATCGCCAACCTGTTGGAGAGTCCCCAGCGCAGAGAAGAACTGGCCACACGGGGCCGAGAGCGCGCCGTCACCCGCTTCTCGTGGCCGGTGGTGGCGAAGGCACACCTGGACTTCTTCACCGAGGTCCTGGAGCGGCGCGGCTGACGAAGCCGGCGCCTCAGCCCTCGCGCTCCACCGTGTCCACGATGGCCTCCGCCATGGTGTCCCAGGTCTGCGCCCGGAGCGTCTCCGACAGCGCGGCCACATGAGGCGACCAGGCCGCGGCGTGCTGGCGCCAATCCTCCAGGCGCCGCACCAACGCGTCCACGTCATCCGGCGCGTCCAGCAACAGGCCCGACAGCGCCTCCGGGTAGCGCTCCGCCACGCCCGCCGAGCGGCTCACCAACGCAGGCAGCCCGGCACACAGCGCCTCGTGGACGTTCAGCCCATATGCGTCATACCGCGTGGGCGACACCAGCACGTCCGCCGCCGACAGCAAGCGCGCCACGTCGTCACGGAAGCCGAGGAACTGGATGCGCTCCCCCAGTCCTCTGTCCGCGGCTTCGCGCTCCCATGCATCCCGCTGCGCGCCCGAGCCCACGACCTTGAGGTCCACGCCCCAATCCGCACGTGCACACAGCCGCAGCCACGCCTGGAAGAGGGTGTCGAAGCCCTTGCGACGGTCGCCCAACGCGCCCACGAAGAGCGCCACGGGCCGGGACTCGGGCCACCCCAGGGACGCGCGGACCTCACGGCGCGCCTCGGCGGTTACCGGGCGAAAGCGCTCCGCATCCCCACCGAGATAGATGACACGCACCCGGGACGCAGGAACGCCCGTGGCAGCCACCACATCATCCCGCGTGCGCTCCGAGTTGGCGATGATGACGCGCGCGCGCCGCAGGGCCTGCCGCTCCGAACGCACGTAGTACCGGTGGCTCACGTGGCCCTTGAGCTGGCGCAGCACACCGCCGCTGGGCTCGGAGGCATAGGCGCCGTGGACGTAGTGGACCCAGTTGGCGGACGCCACCGGGCAGTTGCCCCCATTGGCCACCACGCGGCCGCCCTCGGCGCGGGTACGCAGCGCCCAGGCCCGGCCCACCGCGCTCAGCAGCGGTTCGCCGAGCAGATACGCATTGGCGGGCTTGGGCACTCGCACGAAGCGCACATTGGGATGGCGCAGGAGGACCTCCGCCACGCGGTGTGCCACCAACCGGACTGGGTACCCCTGCTTCGCCAGCCAGAGCGCCAGCGCCAGGTTGGCCCGGTCCATGCCGCCGGTATCCACGAAGTCACCGGCGATGAGGGTGTACGGTCTTCGCATGGGCCAGGGCGCCGAAGAGCGCCGCGTTGAGCAACCAGAACTCCATGCCCGTCTGGCTCATGAAGAACGGATAGCTGAAGGTGAGCGCGAAGGCGCCCAGGTTGTACGCGAAGAGGACGCTGCCCCACAGCCAGAACTCGTCCTGCGGACCGTCACGCCTGCGAGCGACCCGGAAGGCCCACAGCAGCGACATCAACACGCCCAGCGGGTAGAACAGCACGCCCAGGATGCCGCCGTCGTAGACCCAGGCGGTCCACTGGATTTCCGCCCACAACGGCGGGCGCTCGCGGTCGCTGTTGTCGCCGAAGTAGGCATTCGTCATGCCGTAGCGGCCCAGGCCCGCGCCCAGCGGATACTCAGGCAGCACGTCCGCGAAGGTCCCCGTCAGGAAGTAGCCGCGGTTGCGGTGGTACACCTCGTCGGGGCTGGCCGCGAAGAGCGAGGCCCAGCGATTCATCACCGCGTCGCCGCCCACCGCCACGGCCCAACCGAAGGTGGCCACGCCCGCGGTGCCCACCACCGCCAGCAGGGCCAGGAACCGTCCCACGCGGCCACTCACCAGGAGCACCGCCGCCAGGGCCACCAGACACACCACCAGCATGACGGCGGTGGCGCGCACCTGCGACAGGTAGATGCCGAAGAGCCCCACCAGGATGCCGCCCACGCTCAACACGCGCGTCAGCCCACGACGGGATGACAGCAGGAAGCCGCCGCCCAGCAGCACCGCGTAGAAGCCGCCAGTGGACGCGCCGCCCGGAATGTCCGTCAGCCCCATGGGGCGGAACACGCGCACGCCGTCCGAGGTCTCGAACTTGAGGCTGCTCACATAACCTTCGCCCTGGCCCTGCACCGCGGCGGACAGTGCGGGCTGGAAGCGTCCGGGGAAGTAGACCTGCAGCACGCCCACGCCCGCGCTGGCCGCGTTGAAGAAGAAGAGCAGCGCGAGCGTGCGACGGAACGTCTTCGGGTCGATGGCCAGCCGGGTCACCCACAGCAGTGGCGCGGCGATGGCGAGCTGGATGCCCAACTGCGCAACCGCCGCCAGCGGGGCACCGGTGCCAGGATTGAAGAGCTGGAGCGCGGTGATGCCCAGCGCGGCCAGGATGAAGGGAAGCGCCGGGTGCTTCAGACTCCGTCCCCGCACCAGCGCCAGCAGCACCAGACTGACGCCGAAGGCCAGCACGCGCACCGCCACGCGGAGCGGCGCGATGGCCTCCACCAGCAGCGCGAGCTGGCAGCAGATGAGCAGACCGACGAAGAGCGGCACCAATCGGCTCGACGCCAGCAGTCCGCCGCCCATGCGCGCACCTCGAGCGACGGGCGCGGTGGGCGCGGCTCCTCCGGAACCGCCTCCAACGCGGCCCCCGGTGCGCGGCGCACGTACCGGCGCTTCAGCACGCCGGGGCCCTGAAGCTGGGGCGCCCTCACACCGGCACCGCCTGCTCGGACAGCGCGCGCAGCGCCTCCTCCATGCCGCGAAGGAAGCCTCCCGCATCGCTCAGCGCCGCGGCACGCGCGGGCCCCGCCGAGCCCAGCCGGGCACGCGTCTGGGGGTCCTCGATGAGCCGCCCCAGGGCCAGGGCCAGTGACTCCGGCTCCGGGCGGACAAACACCCCGCAGGAGGCATCCACGATTTCCAGCGCGCCCCCATCGGCGTGGTCACCACGGGCAGGCCCGCCTGGAGCGCCTCCACGAAGACCAGACCGAACGCCTCCGGCCTCGAGTTGGGCTGGCAGTGGATGTCCGCGGCGCGCAGCAGCCGCGACACGTCCGAGCGCTGCCCCAGGAGTCGCAGCCGCCCCTCGATCCCCAGGTGCTTCGCCTGCGCCCGCAGGCCCTCCAGATAGGCTTCCTCGTCCGGACGCTGAGCGCCGCCAGCGAACCAGACGCACCAGCCCGGCACCGCTCGCAGCCGGCCCAGCGCCTCCAGCAACAAGCGCTGGCCCTTCCCCTCCTGCATCCGGCTGGCGTGGAAGATGACGGCGTCCCCTTCGGAGGCCCCCAGCTCCGTGCGCACGCGCGCGCGCTCGGACGCCCCCAGCGCCGGCGGTGGCATGGGCAGCGGACAGTGCGTCACATGCCAAGGCACCTGGGGATAGACGGACACCAGCGTGCCCGCGGCGAAGCGGCTGTTGGTCAGCACCAGGTCGGGCGGCGTGACACGCGCCCACCGCTCCAGCCAATGCTGGCCAGTCAGTGCGTCATGCTGGAAGAAGGCCAGGGGAACGCCAGCCGTGCGCACCACGGGCCCGAACAGCGCCTGAGGCCAGATGGCGTGGCAGATGACGACGTCGTAGCGCCCGCCGCGCAGCAGCTCGCGCAGGACGCTCCGCGCGCGCCACACGGACCAGGGCCGGCCTGTCTTCGCGGGCCCCAGCACATGCACCTCCACGCCCGCGTCGCGCAGCTCCCGAGCCAGCCGGCCCTCGAAGCAGAGCGCGAAGGCATGTGACAGCGACGGGCGAAGGTTCCGCTCGCGCGCCATCGTGTGCAGCAGCGTCTCGATGCCACCGTAGAGGTTGCCGCTGGAGATGTGCAGCACGCGCAGGGGATGGCTCATACGCTCCCCGTCAAGCGCAGCAGCGCCACGTCGGGCGCCATCACCGGCGCGGGCCGGCCCAGCGCCTCCGAGTACAGGGACAGGCTGCGCCAGGCCATGACGTCATGCCGGAACTCCGCCACGGCCCGCTCCCGGGCCTCGCGCCCCAGCCGCTGCGCCAACCCGGGCTCCTCCAGGAGTCGCCGCGCCGCCGCCGCCAGGGCCTCCGCGTCGCCGACCGGCACCGTCAGCCCCGTCTGCTCATGCAGACTCACCCACGCGACGCCCGAGTGCGGAATCGCCGTGTTCAGCACAGGCAGACCGCTGGCCATGGCCTCCACCTGCGACAACCCATACGCCTCGCTGCGGGCATTGCCACAGAACCAGAGCGCGGTGGCCGCGTGCAGCGCGCCGACCAGCGAATCCGGAGGCAGATAGCCCGCCCACGTCACCCGGTCCGCGACGCCCAGCGCGCGCGCCCGGCGTCGAGCCTCCGCCTCCAGCGGCCCCTGCCCCACCACCACCAGCCGCCCCGGCACCCGGCGCAGGGCCTCCAGCGCGGTGAACAGGCCCTTGTAGTAGACGAGCCGCCCCACCATGAGCCACAGCGGCGCGCCCGCGGCCTGTGCCCGCCAGTGGGCCTCCGCCTCCCGCGCGGCGGCGCAGGGATGAAGGTACGGCGCCAGGTCGAGCCCCAGCGGCAGCGCCCGCACCTTGCCGCGAAAGGCGCGCAGCAGCGGTGAGCCCGAGACATAGGCCTCGCTGGTGGCCAGCACCCGCCGGGCCCGCGCGTAGAGCAGCGCCTCGAAGGGCTTGAAGAGCGCGCCCGCCACCCTCTGCCGGATGACGTCACTGTGGTGGGTGATGAAGACAGGAGGCAGCCGGCGCGCCACATCCAGGGCCAGCACCCAGGTCGGGTTGGGTGTGTGCAGGTGCACGATGTCCACGCCCCGCGACAACGCGCGTCCCAGCATGCGCGGCAGGTCCGGCATCGCGTCCATGCGCGCGACGGAGGCCAGCCGGCCCAGGCGCGTCACGCGCACCGGTCCGTCCCACGTCTCACACGTGGGACTGCGGCCCTGGAACTCGTGGCTGGTGCCCGCGCCGTCCGCGGCATGGTTGGCGCACAGCACCTCCACCTGCGCGCCGAGCGCCGCCTGGGCGCGCGCCAGCGTCTGCACGTGGGCTTCCATGCCGCCCGACGCGGGAGGATAGAACTTGCCCAGGTGCAGCACCCGCAAGCCCGCGCCCGCTGATGGCGCGTTCACGACTGCGCCACCCCATCCTTGGAGTCTTCCGCGTACTGCCCGTAGCCCTGGTAGCCCAGATACGAGTCACCGTAGCGCGGCGCCGACAGGTCCACGTCGTTGAGGATGGCGCCGTACATGCGCGCCTGCACGTCCGCCAGCGAGCGCAGCGCACGCCGCGCCGACTCGCGGTTCGTCTTGGCCGCCTTCAGCACCAGCACCACGCCGTCGCACTTCGTGGCCAGCACCGCCGCGTCCGCCACCGCGTTGATGGGCGGGCTGTCCAGGATGACGCGGTCGAAGCGCTCGGAGGCGGCCTTCAGCAGGTCCGTGAAGGCCTGGGTGTGCAGCAGCTCCGCCGGATTGGGCGGCAGCGGTCCGCACGGCAGCACGAAGAGGCCGGGCACCTCGGTGCTCTTCACCGCCGCGTCCAGCGTGCCCTCACCCACCACCAGCGAGGAGATGCCCAGCTCGTTGGGCACTCCGAAGGCGCGGTGCAGGCGCGGCCGGCGCATGTCCGTGTCCAGCAGCAGCACCCGGTTGCCGCTCTGGGCCATGGCCACGCCCAGGTTGATGCAGGTGGTGGACTTGCCTTCCTGCGGCCCGCTGGACGTCACCACCAGCGTCTTGAACGGGTTGTCCGGCGACATGAACAGCAGGTTGGTGCGGATGGCGCGGCAGCACTCCGCTGCTGTCGACTTGGGTTCGCGGTGGACGTGCAGGTCCCGCTCGCGTGGCGCCTTGCTGCCGTCCAGCCGCGGCATCACGCCCAGGAAGGCCAGCCCCAGCCGCTCCTCCACGTCCGCCTGCGTGGCCACGCTGTTCTCCAGGAGCTCCAGCAGCAGCACCACGCCCAGGCCCGCCAGCAATCCCAGCACCAGCCCCACCGCCAGGTTGCGGCGCACGTGAGGCTTCACCGGCACCAGGATGGGCCGCGCCGGGTCCAGCACGCGCACGTTGCTGGTGCGCAGCATGCCTGACAGCTCGATGTCCTTCAGGCGTCTGGCCACCAGTTCGTAGAGGCGCTGGTTGTTGTCCGAATCGCGCTTGAGCCGGTCGAACTCGATGGCCTTCTTGTTCACCAGGAATGCCTCCGACTTCTCCGCGTCCAGCAGGCGCACCAGGTTCTTCTCCTGCGCCACCGACTCCGCCAGCGACGTCTCCGCGCTGCGCACCACGTTGCTCAGGCTCTTGAGGAAGTCCTCGCGCACCACCGACAGCTTGCGGTTGCACTCCAGGAGCTTCGGGTGCTCGGCCAGGTAGCGCTCGCCCAGCTCCGCGCACGTCATGCGCAGCTCGGTGTAGCTGCGCCGCAGGTCCTGGATGGGTCCGTCCGAGGCGCCCGACAGCGCCTCCGCCCACGTCTCATCCTCCGGAGATGCCTTGCGCAGCCGGTGGATGGCCTCCACCCGCGCCTGCTGAGCGGCAATCTGGATGCGCACCTCGGTCAGCTTCAGGTTGAAGCTGTTGATGCGCTCACTGACGATGCTCATCCTCGACTCGAGCGACGTGGACAGCATGTCCGCGTCCTTCTTGAAGTCGTAGACGGCCAGCTCGCTCGTCTTGGACTGCGACTCCAGCTCGGCCAGACGAATCTCCAACCAGTCGCGCGCGTCCTCTGTCGTCCGGAGCTTGAGGGCCAGGTTCTCCGCCATGTACGCGGCGGCCACCTCGTTGGCCAGCAGCGCGGCGCGCTTGGCGTCGAAGTCATCCACCGCGATGTTCATCACCCGCGAGTCCCTCGCGGGAATCACCCGGATGCGCGACTGGACCAGCGCCACCGCGTCCGCGCCCTGCATCGCCTGCAGGCGGGCCTTCTCGTCGGTGATGTGCGCCAAGCCCAGGAAGTCCGCGTCCGTGGACAGGCCCAGCTTGTCCACCACCCGGCCCGCCACCGCGCGCGAGGTGATGATTTGGCTCTGGGTGGCGTAGTACTCCTTGTTGAACCAGTAGTTGCTGCGCTCCTCGCCCATCACCTCCTTCACTTCCCCATCCAGGA
This sequence comes from Myxococcus sp. MxC21-1, assembly GCF_032612255.1. NCBI lineage: Bacteria > Pseudomonadati > Myxococcota > Myxococcia > Myxococcales > Myxococcaceae > Myxococcus > Myxococcus sp. MxC21-1. The sequence goes on along the minus strand of NZ_CP123278.1, from coordinate 1,224,653 downwards.
AGCGAGGCGCCATCACGTCGATGATGAGCGAGGCGCTGGCCGAGTACACCTTGGGCTGGCGCAACGTGTGGGCGGCCGTGAGCGCCGCCACCACCACCGCCACGCCAAGGACGACCCACTTGCGGCGCCACACCGCGCGCACATACTGCATGAGGCCCGCGGGCGTCAGGCCACCAGCGCCGCCGGCGGGGTCGAAACCGGTTCCATCCACGTCACGTCTCCCTGCTGTCTCCAGAGCGACTCCACGGCCTGGCGGCACTCCGCCGACCTACACCCACACGCTTGGGGACCGCGACGAGCGTGCCGTGTCCCCGCGGGGTTGTCCATCGTTCCGCGGTCGCCTGGATGCCCTCCATCCACGCTTCTTCGCGGGCACTGACGCGCATGGCCGAGCCGCCTGTGCTAGTCAGCCCGGCGTGACGCCACCGCTTTCCTTCGTCCTCCCCTTCTCGCCCGACACCGCGGCTGCCGCTTCCCGCTTCGCCCAGGCGTTGCCTCCTGGCGCGGAGGTCGTCCTCGCTGGAGAGGGCTCCGTCGACGCCGCCTCCTCGCCCAACGTGCACGTCCTCACGGTGCCGGGTGGCAAGGGCGCGGCCATCCGCGCCGCGCTGGAGAAGGTGTCGGGCGCGGTGACGGTGCTGCAGGATCCAGACACCTCGTATTCGCAGGACGTCTATGACGCGCTGGTGCGCCCCATCCAGGCGGACACCGCGGACGCCGTCTTCGGCCTGCGCACGGCGCAGGGGCTGGCGCCGGAGCTGCTGGCGGACCGGGCCCTGGGTCACGTCACCCGCTTCGTCACCGACGTGCCGCTGACGGACCCGCTCACCGGTCTGCGCGCCTTCCGCACCGAGGCGCTGCGCTCCGTCACGCTCACCAGCGACGACGACGCGGTGGACGCGGAGCTGGTGGTGAAGCTGGCCGCGCAGTTGTTCCGCCTCACCGAGGTGACGCTGCCGCCTGGCGCGGTGCCTCGCCGGACGCCCGCGGCACACCTGTCCCGGCTCAAGACGCTGGTCCGCTACGCCACGGTGCGCGACGACGCGGACAACCAGCACGAGGGCTACACCACGCTGGAGCGCATGGACGGCGCCGTCCACTACAACCAGTGGCTGGGCCGCCGCTTCCGCGAGCACCTGGGCCGCCGGGTGCTGGAGATTGGCGCCGGCATCGGCACGATTACCCGCGAGCTGGAGTCGGGCCTGGAGCTGCTCATCGCGCTGGAGGTGGACCGCTTCTACGTGGACCGCCTGAAGAACCTCTTCCGCGGCAAGCCGCACATCCGGCCGTACCTGTCCGACGTGGCCCTGGCGGACTGGGAGTCACTCAAGACGGAGCGGCTGGACACCATCGTCCTCTCCAACGTGCTGGAGCACATCCCGGATGACGCGTCCGCCGTCCGGCGCTTCAAGCAGATTCTGGCGCCCGGGGGCCGGGTGGTCATCCTGGTGCCCGCGCTCCAGCAACTCTTCGGCGCCATCGACGAGGCCGTGGGCCACTACCGCCGCTACACGCCCTCCACGCTGCGCGCGGTGCTGGAGGAGAACGGCTTCCAGGTGGAGACCCTGGAGTGGATGAACCTGGCCGGCCTGCCGGGATGGTTCGTCAACAGCCGCCTGCTGCGCCGCCGCTCGGTGCCCAAGCTCCAGCTCAAGCTCTACGACACGCTGGCGCCCCTGATTGCGCGGGCGGAGTCGCACGTGAAGCTGCCGGTGGGCATGAGCCTCTTCGCCGTGGCCCGCGCCACCGGCGGCGACGCGTGAGGCACCGCCGCCACGCGTGACACCCCGGCTGTCCATTGAATCGCAGCCGCCTTCCGAGGCGGCCTCGCCCGAGAGCAGGGCCCCGCCGCCATGAACTCCACGCCCTTGCCCGCCGCCGCGCCCCGGAGCCCACCACGGCCCCCACTCCCGAGCGCCAGCCCCTGCCATCCCGAGGCGCGCCGCGCGCCGTATGGGCCGCCCTGGCGGCGCTGTACGTGTTGCTGTTCCCGTACCACCCGGGCCTGCGCTCGCCCAACGAGCTGTGCCGGCTGTGGCAGACGCGCTCGCTGGTGGAGTACGGCACCCTGCACATCAACCAGGCGCTGCACGATTACGGCAAGGTCGGTGACCTGTCCGTGAAGGACGGGAAGTACTACCCCAGCAAGGCGCCGCTGCTGTCGTTCGCCGCCGTGCCCTCTACGCCGCGCTGCGCGCGGTGGGCGGCGGCCACCGGCATGCCGTGCCGGAAGTCCCCCTGGTCTTCTTCTCGCGCCTGTTGCTCACCGTGCTGCCCACGCTGGGCCTGCTGTGGCTGGTGCGCCGCTACCTGCGCGCATCCCTGGAGCCGCTCGTCGCGGACGCGCTCACGGTGACGTATGGGCTGGGCTCGCTGGCCTTCAGCTACTCGCTGCTCTTCATGAGCCACCAGACGACGGCGGTGCTCCTCTTCGCCAGCTTCTACGCGCTGTGGCGCTGCGCGCGTGGTGAATGGCGCGAGCGGGGCTACGTCCTGGCGGGCGCCTTCGCGGGCGCCACCGTGGCCGCCGAGTACACCGGCGCGCTGGGCGTGCTCGGCCTGGTGCTGTACGCGGTGCTCACCATCGCCTTCCAGGACGCGCCCGCGCGTATTCGCTGGGCGCGCCTGGGCCGGGCCGCGGGGCTGGCCACGCTGGGCGCCCTGCCCTTCCTGGTGGCGCTGATGGCCTACCACCAGGTGACGTTCGGCCACCCGCTGACGAGCGGCTACAAGTACCTCAACGATGCGGGCTACCAGCCCTGGCACCTGGGCGGCTTCCTGGGCATCCGCACGCCGGACCCGCGCGCCTTCGCCCTGTCCTTCTTCTCCCCGCTGCGGGGCCTGTTCACCCTGGCGCCCTTCCTCCTGCTGGCGCTGCCGGGGCTGGTGCTCGTGTGGCGCCGCCGGAGCCAGTCACCGGAAGCCCGTGCGCTGGCGTGGCTGAGCCTGGCCCTGCTCCTGGGCTACACGTACTTCACCTCGTCGTTCTCCTACGACTCGTGGGGCTGGACGACGGGGCCGCGTCACCTCACCGGCCTGGTGCCCTTCCTCCTGCTGCCCGCCGGCCTCTTCCTGGAGCGCCTGCGCGCGGCCGGTCAGGGCGCGTGGGCCCTGGGCGTGGCCGCGCTCCTGTGCGCGGTGTCCATCGTCGCCACCGGCGTGGCCACCTTCATCAACTACATCCCCGATGACGTCTCCAACGCCGTGGGCGCCCTGGCCCTGCCGCTGCTGCGTGCGGGCTACTTCCCGCCCGGCGTGCTGACCTTCTTGGGGCTTCCGACGGGACTGGCGGGTGGGGTGCTGGCGGGGCTGCTGCTGGGCACCGCCGCCTGGGTCTTCGTCAGCCTGGCGCGGAAGCCCGGCCAGACATGGCCCGCGGCGCCCGCGCTGGGAGCATCCCTGGCGGTGCTGCTGCTGCTGGGCACGGCGCATGTCTTCACCAGCCGGCATGACACCGCGGACCGCAACGCCGTGCGTTTCCTCAAGTCCGTCTGGTTGAACGCCCCGGAACGTGACGTGACGTTCTGGCCTCGCGGGCGCGGCTGAAACACAACGCTCCGTGAGACTGTCACGGAGCCACCACCCGTCTCGCCCTCTGGGATGAGCCTCACGGTCCGTCCCACTTTGTCGCTGACTCGCAAGTTTTGCGAGGTCCGCAATTCGTGTCGTGTGATTCCGTGTCAGGCTTTACCCAGGCCTCTGGCCAAGCGGCTGGATGCATTGACATGGCTGCATCGCGAGAGCGGGCCTGAGGATTGCTGAGACAGACACCTGCGCTTCCCTGCTGCCCTTCAGGGCAAGGAGTCCCCGGTGCGCTGTCATCCGACCCGCAAGCCCGCACACGCCTCTGGCGCGAGGAGAGGGTTCACCCTGCTGCTGGCGCTGGGCCTCATCGCGCTCGTCACCGCGGGCGTGCTCGTGTCCCTCCGCGCGGTGAGCACGGAGAGCACGCTCCAATCCCATGAGCGCCGCTCGCGTGAAGCCCTCTTCGCCGCCGAGGCGGGCATGGCCGAAGGGCGCGCCGTCGTCCTGGCGATGATGAACAACCCCGTCGCGGGAGGCGTTGGCAGCTACAGCCAGGACGTCCTGCAGCGCCTGCAGGTCGTGGCCGAGCAGGGCCTGCCCGACGTCGCCGCGGGCGGCGTGCCCTGGCGAGAGCTCATTCCCCAGACGCCGTACACGCTGGCGCGTGGCACGGCCATCGACGACACCGTGCCGGGCGCCTCCGTCGAAATCAACGACGTGGAGGGCGAGCCCATCCGCGCCTACCCGGAGGCTCGCAGCGTCTCCTTCCGCGTCTTCGTCGTGGAGGATGACGACGACGCCGACCGCAACGCCGACGCCAATGGCCGCATCTGGCTGGTGTCGGTGGGCGAGGTCCAACCCCCAGGCGCGGGCCTCCCCTACCGCACCATCGTCCGCTCACTCCTGGAGCACAGCAGCACCCCGGGAGGGCTCGCGTGCGGCTACGGCATGAAGATGGGCTGCCGAGGCAACGGCACCTCCAGCAGCGGCCTTCCGACATTCTGATTCCCAAGCCTTCGACCGCAATCCGTTGCACCTGAATCGGGCGGCCCTGAAGCACCGGCCGCCAGGGGGGACATCATGCGCTGGACTCGAACCTGGATGGCCGCGGTGGCCGTGGCCGCCGCGGGAGCCGTGCTCGCCCAAAGTCCCGGCGGCGACACGGGCAGTGGCGGCACGGATGGCGGCGCCAGCAGCCTCGCGCTGTGCATCGACACCACGGACCAGGACAAGCAACCCGACTTCAGCAGGGACGCGGGCATCCCTAGCGCCATCATCGTCACGGATGACAACCCGCCCAAGCTGCGGCTCAACACCAACCTCAACGTCCTGGACCCGGAGAAAATCATCCTGCCCTTCGAGCAGGAGCTCACCGCGCTCATCGTCGATGACCGCGCGGGCAGCGGCGCCTCCAGCACGCTGGGCTGGTTCTATTACGACGAGCTCATCGACGCCGAATACATCGACGACAACGGCACGCGAGAGAACTCCGATGACGACCGGCTGCTGGACAAGAACAACAACGGCGTGCCCGACTTCCACGAGGACCTCTACAACCTCAACCCCACGCGCTACATCGGCGTGGAGCCCCGCTGCCCCAACCGGACCTTCACCCACCAGCGCTGGGGCGACGCGGGGACGGTGACGCTGCGCGAGCCCGACCTGCTGATGGGCCCGTGCAACTCCGGCAGCAACTACGCCGCCAATACGGGGCCTCGAAGGTGGCAGGGGCGCGCTGACTACCCCACGCGGCCTTCGACGGGCGGCGTGGTGGGCCGCCCGGTGCGCGACTTCACCAACGCATTGTTCGCCTATGACCCCTACCACGGGCGAGACAACCTGCGGCAGAGCGCGGTCACCTCCGGCATCATCGACACGTACTTCAGCGACCAGGGCCTGTTCCCGCACATCCCGAACCTGCTGGAGCCCCGGCATGCCCTCAACGGGAACAAGGGCATCGGCAACCTCGTCTTCCTCTCCACGGACGACGACGAGACGTCGTGCCACGAATCGGAATCGGCGGAGTGCTTCGCGCCACGCCAGGGCTGGACGCTCGACGGCAACGGCCAGTTCATGCGCACCGGCACGGCCTGGGACAAATCCGATGAGGCGGACGGCATCCCCGACTACAAGGCCAGCGCGTTCGACAGCGCGGGCCGCCTCATCACCGGCAAGAGCACGACCGCCGCCATCACCAAGGCCGAGGACCAGGTCGTCCCCATGGGACGCCTCGCGGGCCGGCGTGAAATCGTCTTCTTCCTCGTCACCTATGTGGAGCAGGTGTACGGCCCGGCCACGGATTCGTGCTTCATCACGCGTCCGACGACGGATGGGCGCGAGGTGCAGTGCGACCTTTGGATGCACGGCGACATCAACGTCTTCTTCACCAAGACGCCGCTCAACATGGACCTGCACCAGGGCAGCGACCCGCTCGTGGTGAGACAGAAGAACCTCCGCACCAACTGGCTGAATCCCGTGGTGTACCCCCGGCTGGAGAACGACCCGGCCTATGGCGGCGTCGTCTTCCCGTTCGACCAGACGCAGGATGTCCCCTCCGTGAACCGCCGCGCGGCGCACACGATTGTGGGCGCGCCGCGTGACAACCCCCTGGTCTGGATTCTGGGCTGGGAAGACCAGAACGCGGGCGGTGACCGCACGTACAGCGACATCGTCATCCTCATCAACAAGCAGAACAACGGCTCCTACCGCTCCGACGTGGTGTCGGACATCGCTCCGGACATCTCCCTGGACTTCACCATCACCGAGGTGACGTTCACCGTGGAGGACCAGCCCTACTACGCGGCGGATGGCGGCGGCGTCGCGCCCTGCTCGCTCTCCGTCAAGCTGCCGGACGGCGGCACGGGCCAGCGCAGGCCGGACATCAGTTATGACGTGGCGCTGGACTGCAAGGTCTGCCAGGAGCCCTGCAACACCTCCAATCCCACGTACATCCTCAACGACAATCCGAACTGGCTCCGGGTCCCCATCCCGGACAGCGACGGCGGCGTGCGCAATGAGACGGCCGTCCTGCAGGACTTCCTGGAGCAGGGCCGCGTGGGAACACAGCTGTGCTGGCGCGCGGTGATGGAGAGCCCGGGTGAGTCCTGCCAGCCCACCATCCACAACATCAACGTCTCCTACAAGGCGCAGCGCAGCGGTGAATACGGCCGCGCGTCGCTCATCCCCATGGCCAACGCCGTCATCCACGGCGTCTATGAAACGCCCGGGCGCGCCTGGGTCGCCGATGGAGGCGTGGACCAGGTCTCCATTCGCACCTACGACAACCGTCCAGACACCATCGACCGGGGCCACATCTACCTGAAGAAGCTCTACGAGCCCGCCACGCTGGTGCCCTATGAGCCCACCCAGGAGGTCTGGGACTCCGGCAAGTGGATGCGCGACCTGATGCGCACGCTGGAGACCCGTCCCGGCGAGCCGCTCGACACGCGCAGGCTCGTCACGCTCAATCCGGCGAATCAGCAGGCCATCGACGTGAAGGACCTGATGGCGCGCGCCAACACCACCAGCCCCGTCTTCCCAGACACCTACTGCACCCGCCGCAACGGCAGCGTGTACCTGTATGACCTGGACGGCCGCAACGGCTGCACCGCGGATGACCGCGTGGCGCTGCGCGACTGGCTCTACGGCTGGGAGGACCGCCAGTCCTCGGTCATCCGCAACCGGATGCGAACCTGGCCGCTGGGCGGCGTCAACCTGTCCACGGCGGCCGTCATCGGGCCGCCCAACGTGCCCGCGTGGCTGCTCGAAGGCCGCAACCTGGACGCGGAGCGCCGGAAGTTCACGGAGAACTTCAGCGCGGCCAACACGGGCCGCCCCACGGTGACATACGTGGGCACGACGCAGGGGTACCTCCATGCGCTGGGCACGGGCTACTTCCGCACGGGGGATGACCCCTGCACGCCAGGCCGCGTGGAGTACCAGGGCTACTTCGGCCGGGCCGGCAGCTGCGCCAGCGGCCAGGACTACGGCGCGGGCAACGAGCTGTTCGCCTACCTGCCCTTCAAGCTGCTGCCCTACTACGTGGAGAACTACCGCCGCGCCAACGACGCGTACTCCACCGAGCGCGCCACGATGGACGCCACGCCCTCCGTGGCGGACGTGGACCTGCGGAGCGACGACTACCGCCCGGACACCGGCCACGACCCTCGGGAGACCGACGAGGCCTGGCGTCCCCGCCCCGCCCGGAACGAGGGCGCGAAGACGGTGCTGGCCAGCGCCACGGGCCCCAAGCAGAGCGTCTTCTTCGCGCTCGACGTCAGCAACCCCACGGACTCGAGCTATCCGTCGCCCCTGTGGGAGTTCGACATGAAGCGGGACCGCTTCACGTCCGCGGGCATTCCGTGCACCAGCACCGGCAACGGCTGCAACCCGCTGCCGGCGCTCTTCACCGGCGCCACGCCCAAGCCCGACACACGCGGTTCGCGCCATGCGCCCTCGCTGGTGCGCATGGACTTCGGCCAGGCGGGCGGCAAGAAGTGGGTGTCCATGTTCGGCACGGACTATTCGCCTGAGTCCGGCACGGTGGGCACCGTCTACCTGATGGACCTCAAGACGGGCCTGCCCGCGCAGGTGACGGGCAACAGCGCGAAGGCGCGGCTGGCGGGCGTCGTCACGCTGGGCACCACCGCGGACGCGAATGAAGGCATCGGCGGAGAGCCCATCCCGCTGGACGTGAATGGCGACGGCAACGTCGACGTCATCTACGTCCCGTCCACCTCGGGGAAGATCTACCGCATCAACCCCACCTACTCGAACACCGGGACGAACACGCCACTGGGCAAGGTGCTGGCCTCCTGTGTCGTCGCGGACGCGCAGGCCGTGCCCGGCATCCGCAATCCCACCAGCCAGCGCATCTACTCCACCATCTCCGCGTCGGTGGTGCCTGACAGCGGCTCCCGCCGGGTGCGGCTGTACTTCGGCACCGCCAACAACCCGGACATCGCCAACGAGCCGGACGACACCGCCAACCCGCGGCCCCGCTATCACCTGATGGCCTTCGAGGACCGCGACCCGGTGCCCGCCACGCGTCCAGGGGCCAACTGCCCCGCGCACCTCGAATGGACACGCGAGCTGGGCGAGGGCCAGGTCGTCTGGGGCGGCGTCTCCACCACCCAGGATGGCGTCTTCACCACCAGCGCCGTGGGCCGCGCCGCCAGCGCGTGCGACCTGGACAGCACCACCAGCGGCAGGGTCTACGCCTACAGCACCTCGGGCAATGCGCTCGCGGGCAACGACACCCCCATCGACGGCCACGGCACGCACGCGCCCGTGCTCTATGACAATCACCTGCTCATCGTGAAGAACGGACAGGTGCGCGCGCTGGGGAGCGGGACGTACAACAACCCCACCTCGGAGTCGCCGCGAAGCAGCTCCCGGGTCCTCATCTGGGACGTGCAGTCCGGCTCACGCGTCCAGGAGGTGGTGCCATGAACCGGCGCAGGTTCCACGCCCATCCGCGCGGCCTCAGCATCCTGGAGACCATCGCCACCGCCGCGGTGCTCATGCTCGGCATCCTGGGCATCATGCTCACGCTGGGCACCGCGTCCCGTCACAACCGCCGCAACAACAACCTGAGCCAGGCGAGCCTCATCGCCGAACAGGAACTGGAGCGCGTGGTCAACCTCCGCTGCGTGGGCGAGCCGCTGAACGACCCCTGCGTCAACATCAAGCAGCTCGACAACACGAGGCGCGACGTGTGGTGGTCCGCCAATGGCCGCATGACGGAGACGCCGCCCCTTCCAGGCGCGACGCCGCAAATGGCCTACACGCTGACGCTGGACGTGGACCCACCCTTCGAGGGCGCCGAGACAGGCGAGCCCGCGCTGAACCGCGCCATCCCGCTTCCCCACGCCAGCAACCTGGCCCTGCACCAGGTCGTCAACGTCCGCGTCACCGTGAGCTGGATGGAAGAGCCCGGTGCGCCCCGCCGCGCGGTGGCCCTGCAGACCCGGATGGCGCCATGAAGCGACTTCGTTCGACGACGCCGCGCGGCTTCACGCTCATCGAGCTGATGGTGGCCGCATCGATGTCCATGGTGGTGCTCGCCACCGCCATTGGCGTGAGCGTCCATCTCCAGCGCCGGGGCCTGCTGGAAGAGCGCATCATGGAGACACAGAACAAGGGCCGGGCCGCGCGTGACTTGATGGCGTTCGGCGTGCAACGGGCGGGCGCGGGCATCGGCAGCGTCTCCCTCACCGGCGGCCGGACTCCCGCCGGCGAAGCGGACCTGTTCTACGCCGTGTGGGCCCGGCCCCAGGCCACCTTCCCGGATGACGCCACCTTCGTCCCACCCACCAACGCCGCGCTGCTGTCGGATGCCCTGGAGGTCTGGGAGACGGACCCGGCGCGCATGGTGCTGCTGGAGCAGTGTCCCTTGCCGGCGACCGCGGCCTGGTTCGAGGACACGCTGTGCATCGGAGGCCTGCCGCCCGCCTTCCTGGACAATGCGGTCATCGCCGTGGTGTTCCCGGGCACGGAAGACGAGCGGGGCTGGGCCTGCGTGGGACAGGTGACGAACCTCGTGGACGAAGGCGTGGAGTGGACGCCCGCCATCCCAGGCCGGCCCGCGCCCGCCGACGGCAACTGTCATCCCGATGCCGTGACGCTTCCCGAGTCGCCCTGGCTTGGCATACGGGAACCGCGCGAAGGAGGCATGTACCTGCTCCCGCTCACCAGCCGCAGCTACCGGGTGAACTGGCCCGGCGGCACGCCCGTGCTGGAGATGGACGCGGATGGGCCCCTGGGGCCCGCGGGCTACACCGCGGTGTCCCAGGACATCGAGCAGTTGCAGGTCCGGCTGGGCGTGAGTGCCCCCAACGCGCTCCCCGGCGCCCCCGTGCGCTTCTTCCCGGACGCGGAGACCGGGCGCCCGGAGCTGGCCACCTGCACCCAGGCCACCTGCGCCGCACACATCTCCTGGACCTGGGATGCGGGCGTGCCCGTTCCGCCGGACCGCGGCCCGGGCAGCGCGGGTGACGAGCTGATGCGCCACATGCGCGTGGTGGAGCTGTCCATCACCGCGCGCTCGCAGCGCGCCGAGCTGACGGGGAACGAAGCGCCCGGAGCGCGAGACGGCGAAGGCAACCTCCGGGATGGCTACAAGCGCCGGCACAGCGTCATCCGCCTGGCGCCTCGCAACTTCGCGTTCGTGGGAACGGGGGGCTGACATGCGGCCACGCAACCGAGGCATGACGCTGCTGGAGGTGATGGTCGTGGTGGCCCTGGTTGGCCTCTTCGCCACCCTCTCCGTGTCCAGCTTCCAGGGCATGACGGAGCGCCAGCGACTCAGCGCCGCGCAGCGCGAGTTGGTGCTGATGATGCAGGAGGCCCGTCAGAAAGCACGCGCGACCCACCAGCCCGTGCGGCTGGGCACGCGCGTCATGGATGAGCAGGGCGTCCAGGTGACTCGCATGCGCTGGGAGGCACTGGCGTGCAGTGATGCCTGGGGCACGGTGTGTCCCATGCCCGCGTGCCAGGAGAACGCCTGCGGCGTGGGCGGCTGCGAATGCGCGGAGCTGGGGCCGGAGCTGGTCATCCCGCCGAAGCTCGACGTGGACCTGCTGGTGGGCCTGTGCTGGCTGGGCAACCCCGGCACCGGCGCGCCCGTCGTGGCTCCGCCGGCGCCCGGCGGAAGGGTGTGCGAACAGAACGCCCCGCTGCCCCCGACGGAGCGGCTCGTCCTCCTGCGCAACGGGGGACGCTCGAAGCGCCGGACTGGAAACCGGAGCTGGTATTCCAGGCGGATGGCCTGACGGCGGCCGTACGCCCCATGGATTGTGACAAGCACGCCTCCACCCCAGGCTGCCTGTAGGCGGCGTCCGCGCCGCCGCCGTCGCGCGTGCGAACGGGTCCCTTCGGCGTATGCTCAGGGGCCCGGGCCCAGGCCCGGCATGCCGTCCGCGAGGAGCCCCCGACGATGATGAAGCGGCTGGTCCTGGTCCTGAGCCTGAGTGGAGCCACTGGCGCCCACGCGGACGCCGTGGCCGACGTGTGGAAGGCGAAGTGCACCGTGTGTCACGGCGGTGACGGCAAGGCGCAGACGAAGATGGGCCAGAAGGAGTCCATCGGCGACATGAGCCGGCCCGCCTGGCAGCAGTCCCGGACGGACGCCGACATCCGCAAGGTGATTGCCGACGGCGATCCGCGGAACAGCAAGATGAAGCCCTTCAAGGACAAGCTTACCCCAGCGCAGATTGACGCACTGGTGGGATACATCCGCACCATGAAGGCGCCGACGGCCCCTTGAATTTCCGTTCGAGGCCGCGCGTCATCCCCCGCAAGAGAAACGGAGCCCCCCCATGAAGAACCTCACCGTCGCCGTCGTCTTCTGCCTCTCCATGGCCAGCCTGTTCACCTCCCTGCGCGCGGACGCGCTCTCGTCGGTGCACATCGAGAAGGGGCTGTCCCCGGCGCAGTCGCTGTCCCTCCGCCCGGATGACGGGAAGGGCGGCGGTGACGACAAGGGCGACAAGGGCGGCGGTGAGGAGGACGAGGAGGAGTACCGCAAGCGCCGCTACGCCGGCCTGTCCCAGCAGGCGGCCATGGAGCTGGTGGACCCGGGCGCGCTGACGGACGTCATCCGCCTGCAGGCCGCCGTGAAGTTCGGCCAGCGCTAGCAGCAGGCCACGGGCCGGGCCTCAGGCAGACTTGCCTGGAGGCCCGCCCAGCGGCCGGGTGACGCGAGGCAGCGTCACCGAGAAGCAGGTCCCCGTGTCCGCCGACGACGCCACGTCCAGCCAGCCTCCGTGCGCCGTGACGATTTGCGACACGATGTAGAGCCCCAACCCCAGGCCCTGGTGCTTCGGCTTCGGCTGACCCGGCTCGGGGGGCACCCCGTGGAACGGCGAGAAGAGGCGCGGGCGCAACGACTCGGGGATGGGCGGCCCGCCGTTGTGGACCTCCACGCGCTGGAAGAGCGAGTCCTTCGCCGCCAGCCGCACCCGCACCGAGCTCCCCTCCGGACTGTGTTGAAGCGCGTTGCCCAGCAGGTTCGACAGCACCTGTCCCAGGCGCTCCTCGTCCCAGATGCCGCGTGACTCGCCGTCCACCTCCAGCCGGACGCAGCACTCCGGATGCGCGGGCTCCAGTTCGGAGATGATGCGCCGGCACACGTCCTCCATGCACACCTCATGGGGACGCAGCGGGATGCCACCTGCCATGCGGGCGCGCGTGAAGTCGAGCAGCTGTTTCACCAGCCGCGCCATCCGCTCGGCGCTCCCGTCGATGCGAGCCACCACGCGCCGGACCTCCGGGGGCAGCGTGTCCCGGGCCAGGAGGGCCGCGGAGGACAGCCGCACCGCGGCCAGTGGATTGCCCAGGTCGTGGCCCAGCACGCCGATGAAGCGCTCCTGGAAGCGCGCCTCTTCCTCGCGCTCCAGCTCCTGGCGCCGCCGCGCGGTGACGTCCCGGCAGATGGCGAACAGGCCGTACACGGTGCCGTCTCCGCGGCGAAGCACGCCCTTCGTCGTGTGCCAGATGCGGTCCGTCCCCGGGCCGCCTTCCGCCCCTTCGTACGTGGCCGTGTGCCCGGAGCTCATCACCTCGCGGTCGTGCGCCAGCGTCGGCGCGGCCCGGTCGGCGCCCAGCAGCTCCGCGTCCGTGCGGCCCAGGATTTCGCGCGGGGCCCGGTGGAAGGCGCTCGCGGTGGCGGGATTGATGAGGATGTACCGGCCCGACACGTCCTTCACGTAGATGGCGTCGGTGGCGCTCTCGATGACGGCGTGCAGCAGGTCATGGTCGCGCCGCAGGGCTTCTTCCGCGGCCATGCGCTCGGTGAGGTCCTCCAGGAAGAGCACCACGCCGTCGTCATACGGGGATACGCGCGCCAGGAGCCACACGGTGCCCATGGGCGACTGCCGGGACACCCGCGCGATTTCTGGCGCGCGGCGTGTCACCACGCGGACACACGCACTGAAGAGGCCACCGTCCCACGCCCACGGCGCTTCCTCCAGCAGCCGGTTGTGCACCAGGCTGCCCTCTTCTCCGCCGAGCCAGCGCTCCGCCTGCACGTTGGCGGAGACACACTCGAAGTCGACGATGCCGCCGACTGCGGAGCGCACGCTCCGCAAGACGACCACCGCCTCGGAAAGAGGTTCGTCCCCTTCGGTGCCCTGGCACCTGTTGATTCCACGGCCAGATGACATGTCGGCGTGGCCCCCGATGCTGCCGTTGTGAGCCACCCTAACCCCGCAGCAGGGGGTGGGGCCAACCGGTCCCCGGGGTGGCTTAACAGTGCCCGAGCTAACCAGAGCTTCCGATTTCTCCTGTTTCGCTCGACAGCCGAAGCGCTCCGTCGTTGACCTGACAGGGTGAGACTCCTAATTACCCTGGGGCCCTCAGGGTCCACTCATGGACACTTCCTTCACACAGACGCAGGACGGCGGCGCGGCGGGCGACCCTTTCGCCCAGGTGGTTGACGGACTTCGGGCGGGGCAGCGCGTCCGGACGCAAGGGCTCAAGGGGCAGCGCGCGGGCATGTGCTCGCCCGCTTGCATGGCGCGCTGAGAGCGCCGCTGGTCTGCGTGGCGGTGGACGAGGAAGCCGCCGACGCGCTCGCCGCCGACCTGTCCTTCTTCCTGGGCGGCCAGGGCAGCCTGTTGGCGCCGCGCGTGCTGCGGCTGCCTGCGGACGAGGTGCTGCCCTACGACGAGGTGTCTCCCGACGCTGCGGCCGTCACGGAGCGGCTGGGCGCCCTCTTCCATCTGGGGCAGGGCACGCGCTTCCCCGCGCTGGTGTTGTCGGTGCGCGCGCTGCATCGCAAGGTGCTGCCGCTGGCGGTGATGCGCGCGCTGGCCGCGCGGGTGGCCGTGGGGCAGGACTTCGACCGGGACTCGCTGGCGCGCCGGCTGGTGCGCATGGGCTACCAGAACAGCCCCTTGGTGGAGGACGTGGGCACGTTCAGCGTGCGCGGCGACCTGCTGGACGTCTTCAGCCCCTCTACGACAAGCCCGTCCGCCTGGAGTTCTTCGGCGACACCATCGAGTCCATCCGCGCCTTCGACCCGCAGTCCCAGCGCACGGTGGACGCGCTGAAGGAAGTGGACCTGGTCCCCGCGCGCGAGGTGCTGCTCACCGACGAGACGCGCCCGCGCGCCGAGTCCGCCGCCCGCGCGGTGGCTGACCGCATCAACCTGCCCACCATCAAGCTGCGCGAGCAACTGGACGCCCTGCGCGAAGGCCTGCCCGGCTTCGGGATGGAGGGCCTGCTGCCCGGCTTCTTCGAAGGCGGACTGTCCACGCTGTTCGACTTCCTGCGCGACTGGAGCCCCGAGGCGCCCGTCATCTACCTGGACGACCCGCTGGGCCAGGACCGCGCGGCGGACACGCTGTGGGAGGAGCTGGAGCGCTCGCACGGCGCGGCCGAGGCCCGGCAGGAGCTCATCTGTCCGCCGCTGGCGCACTTCCTCTCCCGTGAGGACGTGAACCAGCGGCTGCAGTCCTTCCGCGTGCTGGAAGGCGGTGGTCTGTCGCTGGCGCAGACGGAGCGCCCGCCGGTGCACTTCAGCTTCGGCGGCACCCAGGACCTGCGCGAGGCCATCCTGGCGCACCACGGTGAAGAGGGCGCGCTGTCCCCCTGGTGGAGCGGCTGGAGCGCTGGCGCGAGCTGCGCGTGGCCTGCGTGGTGGCGTGCGGCACGCTGAGCCAGGCGGACCGGCTGAAGCGGCTGCTGATGGACCGCAACGTGGTGGTGAAGGTCCACACGGAGCCGCTGGAAGACGCTGTGGCGCTGTACGAGCCGTCCATCCGCGCGCACCTCTTCACGGGCGAGGTGAGCCACGGCTTCGTGGATGGACCGGGCGGGCTCGCGGTGCTGGCGGACGAGGAGATTTTCGGCGCGCGCGCGCGCCGGCGTCCCAAGCGCAGCAAGAAGCTGGACGCGTTCGGCTCCGGCTTCGGGGACCTGAAGGAAGGCGACCTCATCGTCCATACCGACTTCGGCATCGGCCGTTATGCGGGCCTGACGAAGATGGAGGTCAACGGCGTGCCCGGGGACTTCCTCGTCCTGGAGTACGCGGGCCGGGACAAAATCTACCTGCCGGTGGGCCGCATGCGGCTCATCCAGAAGTTCTCCGGCGGCGACCCCACGCAGGTGCAGCTGGACAAGCTGGGCACCACGAGCTGGGAGAAGACGAAGAAGCGCGTCAAGGAGCAGCTGCTCAAGATGGCGGCGGAGCTCCTCCAGATTGCCGCCGCGCGCAAGGCGCACCCCGGCCATGCCTTCAGCGCGCCGGACCGGTACTTCGCCCAGTTCGAAGCGGACTTCGAGTTCGAGGAGACGCCGGACCAGGCCAAGGCGATTGAGGACGTGCTGGCGGACATGCAGAAGCCGGAGCCCATGGACCGGCTCGTCTGCGGCGACGTCGGCTACGGCAAGACGGAGGTGGCCATGCGGGCCGCCTTCAAGGCCGCGCTGGACCGCAAGCAGGTGGCGGTGCTGGTGCCCACCACGGTGCTGGCGCAGCAGCACTTCCTGTCCTTCAAGAAGCGCTTCGCGGACTACCCCGTCACGGTGGAGGTCATCTCCGGGATGAAGAAGGCGCCGGAGGTGCGGGAAATCCTCAAGCGCGCCAAGGAAGGCAAGGTCGACATCCTCATCGGCACGCACAAGCTGCTGGGCGGCGAGGTGGCCTTCAAGGAACTGGGCCTGATGATTGTCGACGAGGAGCAGCGCTTCGGCGTGAAGCAGAAGGAGTCGCTGAAGAAGTGGCGCTCCCAGATTGACGTGCTCACGCTGACGGCCACGCCCATTCCCCGCACGCTGCACATGAGCATGTCCGGCGTGCGCGACATGAGCATCATCGCCACGCCGCCGCAGGACCGCCGGGCCATCCGCACCTTCGTGATGAAGTACGAGGACACGGTGGTGAAGGAGGCGATTGAGCGCGAGGTGGCGCGCGGCGGACAGGTGTTCTTCGTCCACAACCGCGTGGAGTCGCTGCCCTCCATCGAGACGCAGCTGCGCGCGCTGGTTCCCCAGGTCAGCATCGGCGTGGCGCACGGGCAGATGGGCGAAGGGCAGCTGGAGAAGGTGATGCTCGCCTTCACGGAGAAGAAGTACCAGGTGCTGCTGTGCACCAGCATCATCGAGAGCGGCATCGACATCTCCAGCGCCAACACGATGATTGTGAACCGGGCGGACCAGTTCGGCCTGGCGCAGCTCTACCAGCTTCGTGGCCGCGTGGGCCGGTCCAAGGAGCGCGCGTATGCGTACTTGCTGGTGCCGTCGCGGCGCGCGGTGACGAAGGACGCGCAGCGGCGCCTGGAGGTGCTCCAGAACTTCACCGAGCTGGGCGCGGGCTTCTCCATCGCCAGCCATGACCTGGAGATTCGCGGCGCGGGCAACCTGCTGGGCGACAAGCAGTCGGGCGCCATCGCCGAGATTGGCTTCGACATGTACGCGCAGCTCCTGGAGGAAGCCGTCGCGGAGATGCAGGGCCAACCGCCCAAGGTGCAAATCGAGCCGGACGTCACGCTGCCCATGCCAGCGCTCATCCCGGACGACTACGTCAGCGACGTCCACCAGCGGCTCGTCTTCTACAAGCGCTTCAGCCAGGCCAGCCACCCGGACGAAGTCACGGACCTGCGCGCCGAGCTGGTGGACCGGTACGGCGAAGCCCCGGACGAGGTGGACCACCTGTCCGAGCTGACGCTGCTGAAAATCGACATGCGCGACCTGCGCCTGCGCGGGCTGGAGGTGGGCACCACCCGGCTGGTGGTGACGCTGGGCGCGGACGCGCTGCTGGATGGCCCCAAGGTGGCGGGGCTGGTGCAGCGCTCCAAGGGCGTCTACCGCCTCACCCCGGACATGAAGCTCATCGCCCGCGCGCCACAGGGCGCCAGTGGCCAGGACCTCATCTCCGAGGCCAAGAAGGTGCTGAGGGATTTGAGCCACTGCGCACTGCCGCAGGCGTAGGCGCGGACCTCGGCGGCCGTTCCGCCGCCGAGGCCATGCGCTGAGGCGTGTGCTTCCGCCCAAGCGCAGCAGTCACTCAGGCTCAGCGCCCGCCGCAGAAGTGGGCCACGGCGCGAGCCAGGACGGCCTCGCAGCGCACCAGGTCTTCCACGGGCACGTATTCGCCCGTCTGGTGCGCTACGCGGATGTCGCCAGGGCCGAACACCACCGCCTCCGCGCCCAGCTCCGTCATCTGCGGCGCCTCCGTCCCGAAGGACACCGTCTCCGGCGCGTTGCCGCTGGCCTCCGCGAGGAAGCGCACCACCTCCGCGTCCGCCCGCGTATTCACACCCCGGTCCGTGCGCACCACGCGAATCTGCGCCTCGAAGGCGGGCTCGTCCCGCACCAGCTCCTGGCGGATGGTCTCCAGCAACTGCGACACGCGCTCCGGCGGCTGCCCGGGGATGGGCCGCCACTCCACGACGAAGCGGCAGGCGCCGGGAATGACGTTCTTCGCCTTGCCGCCCTGGATGACGCCCACGTTCACGGTGGTGAAGGGCGGCTGGAAGCCCTCGTCGAGGTCCTCGCGCAGCACCGTCAGCGCCGGTGCTCCAGGCGCTGGAGGAAGCGGCCCGCGCGGAAGATGGCCGACGCGCCCGAGTCCGGGTACGCGCTGTGTCCTTCCTTCCCCCGCACCTCCACCTCCGCCAGGCAGTAGCCCTTGTTGGCGCGCACCGGAATGAGGCGCGTGGGCTCGCCGACAATCGCGTGCCGCGCGCGGCCCAGTCCCGCCTCCACCAGCTTCTTCGCGCCCGTCAGACCGACTTCCTCGTCCGCGGTGAGGACCACCATCAGCGGGGCCTTCAACTGCTCGGCGTTCAACGCCGCGTGCAGCGCGCAGGCGATGAAGCCCTTGGTGTCACACGCGCCGCGCGCATAGAGCCGCCCGTCCTTCTCCGTCAGCCGCAGCGCGTCCGTCCAGGCCGCGTCGTAGGGCACGCAGTCGGAGTGCCCCACCAGGGCCAGCGCGGCGCGGCCGGAGCCGGAACCGCCCTTCACCGCGACGAGGTTCACCTTCTCCACGCCCGCGTCATCCAGGAACTTCTGGCGCTCCGCGCTGAAGCCCGCGGCCTCCAGGCGCGCCTGCGCGTAGTCGATGAGCGGAACGTTGGGGCGGAAGGACGTGGTGTCCATCGCCACCAACTCCGTCAGGGTGGCCCGCAGCGCGGGCAGCGTGTCACTCATGGGTAAGACCTCCAGGGACGGGTCATGCCACGGCACGCCAGCCCCCGGAAGGCCCTTCCCTCCCCCATGTCTACTCAGCGAACGGACGCCACCTGGGGCGCGGCCTCCTCCAGCGGAGACAGCGAGTTATCCCCCGCTCCAGGCCGTCCCAGGCCCTTGTGCACCGCGGGCGCAGCCGCGTTCACCGCCCCCACGTAGAAGACACCGTGGTAGCCGTCATCGTTCGTTCCGCCCCACGTGTGCACGAAGAAGCGGTCGCCGTTGTCCCGCCCCTTCGCGTCACGCACACCGCAATCCAGCCGGTCCTTCACGCCCTTGCGGTCCACCGCGCAAATCCACGCCGACCCGCTGTTGTACGCCATGTCCAGCGCCACCACGCTATCGAGCTCGTCCTTCAACACCAGCCCCATCGGCCGGAAGGACTTGTCCCACGGCAGCCCCTTCTTCGTGCGCGAGTGGATGTTGCCGGACAGGACGATGTGGAAGCGCTGGGGGCCCGACTCCACGTGGTGCCGAACCGTCGCCGCCATCGCGTCCTCGCGCGCCTGCCCCTGCATCGTCGGGTGGTCGAAGACGAACACATCCACGTCCAGCCCGCGCGAGCGCAGCTGGCGCAGCTGCTCCAGCATGTTCGCCACCGCCTCACTGCTGCGGCCGTCCGGGTACGGGCTGCGCCAGAACGGCGCCTCCATCAGCTTCAGCCAGTCATCCTCCGCCCCCGCGCTCTCCAGGAACGCCCCCACGCGCGTCTGGCTCTCCAGCGGCAGCTCCAGCCCCACCGTCACCGGCATGCCAGCCACCGCCACCTGGCATGACGCCTGCGCCACGAAACGCGGCACTTCCTGCGTGCCGTGCATCTCCCCCAGCAGCAACGTGCCACCTGGCTTCACCTGCTTGCCCAACCCCAGGATGGGCAGGCCACATTCAAAGGCCATGGCCTCCGCGCCCGCGTTCGCACTGGGCGTCGTCGCCACCTGCACCGGCTTGGGCGCGTTCTCTTCCTTCATCAGCTTGGGCGCGATGGAGCGGAACACCCGCCACTCCATGACCAGGTCCCGCGAGCCCTGCCCCGAACCCGCGTAGAAGGAGTTCTCTCCCTGGGGCGCGGCGAGGCGGGCCTCCCAGTCCTCGACACTGAGGATAGGGTCGGAGGAGACAGCACCCGAGCCCGCGTTGACGTCTTCGGCGCGGTCCCCGTGGCCTAGCCGTCCTCCCACGACACGGCTGGATCCCCAATCAATCTCCCGGCCCGGAGGACTCAGTGCGGTGCTGGAGCTCTTGGTGATGCGGATGATCCACAGCTTGCTCTTCGTCGGCGTCTCGCGCTTTCCCAGCACCATGTACCGGTGCCAGAAGCTCGAAATCTTCGAGCCGCCGAACTCCTGGCGCCAGTCCGTCTCCAGCACCAGGCTCCCCTTGTCCTCCTTGAAGGGCAGCTTGTTCTCCGTGAAGAACTGCCGCACCTCGGGCCAGACTTCTTCCAGGGGCCGCTCGTAGATGGCCTCGCCATCCGGGATGAACAAGTCACTGTAGGTGCTTCCCTGCCGGGCCGCGCAGCCCACCTGGAAGCACATCAACGTCACCACCGCGAACCACTTCGCGCGCATCGGCCCCTCCGGGAATGAACTCCCGGGGGGAACGTGCCGCGCCCCAATGCCATATCGGAGAAGAACCGACGCTCAGGCGTACAGCCCACGAGACAACACCTGGAACGCGCGGCCACTCTCCTCCGCGAGCGCATGCCTGCCCTCACGGACGACCTCGCGTCCGCCCACCACCACATCGCGCACCGCCGCCTTCTCCGCGCCCAACACGATGGCGGGCAGCAGCGATGCGGGCAAGGCGCCCACGAGCGACGGATGGTGCAGGTCCACCGTGAAGAAGTCCGCGGGCGCGCCCGCCTCCAGGGCGCCCGTGGCGAGCCCCAGGCTCCGCGCGCCGTCCACGGTGGCCATGTCCAGCAGCCGCGCCGCCAGCCCATCCATGGCGCCTCCGCCCGGGTCCAGCACGGCGCGCCGCAGCCGAGACAGCCGCAGGTGCCCTTCCAGCTGTCGCGCCTCATCCAGCAGGTCCACCGTGGCCTGGCTGTCCGAGCCCAGGCTGATGCGCGCGCCCGCCTTCACCAGCGCATCCGCGGGAACGATGCCGTCGCCCAGGTTCCGCTCCGTGGAAGGACACGCGCACACCGTGGCCTCGGCCCGGCCCAACAGCGACACCTCCTCGTCCGTCAGGTGCACCCCGTGGACCGCCGTGAAGCCGGGCCCCAGCAAGCCCAGGTCCGCCAGCAACTCCACCGGCCTGCGGCCATGCTCCGCCAGACAGGCTTCGATTTCCTTCGGCTGCTCCGCCACGTGCATGTGGACGGGCAGCCGCCGCACGGACGAACCCGCGAGCGCCGCCAGCCACTCCCGAGGCACCGCGCGCACACTGTGCGGCGCGAGCCCCACGCTGACCGCCGCGTCGGAGCACACCTCGCGGGCCAGCGCCTCAACCGAACCCAGAAACGTCTCCACGTCCGGGTCGATGAAGCGGCGCTGCCGCGGATTCGCCGCCACGCCGAAGCCCGCACGGGCGTACCCCACGCGCAGCAGGCAGATGCGCAACCCCACGTCCCGCGCGGCGCGAATCACCGCGTGCGCCAATGTGTTGCGGTCCGCGTACGGCGTGCCGTCGGACTGGTGGTGGACGTAGTGGAACTCCCCCACGGTGGTGATGCCCGCGAGCGCCATCTCCACGAAGGCCTGCCGCGAGGCGACGTAGAGGTCCTCCGGGCTCAGCGACTCGGCGGCGCGGTACATCGCCTCGCGCCAGCTCCAGAAGTCGTCCGCCTCCCGGCCCGATGCCACGTACTCCGTACGCCCGCGGATGAGCCGCTGGAACGCGTGGGAGTGTCCGTTGACGAGCCCCGGCAGCAAGGCCCTTCCCGGCAGCGCGACGGTGCGCGCTCCTGCGGGGACGGATTCTGGGGCCAGGATGCGGCCGTCGGCGCTCACCGCGAGGCCGCGCCCTTCGTGGAACCGGCCGCCCGTGTAGAGGAGCTCCGGCTGATAGACAGTGATGTCGCTCACGCCGGCAACTTACGCCAGCGCCACGGGGCGCGCAGCAGCCGCGGCGCGCCCCGTGAAATGCCAGACGTCAGTGGAGCGCGAGCGCCGGAGTCCGGTCTTCCGTCGGACCCCCGAGTTGTCTCCCCCACCCGGACGTCCCAGCCCCTTGTGCACCGCCGGCGCCGACGCGCTCACCGGCCCCACGTAGAAGACACCGTGGTAGCCGTCGCCATTGGTGCCTCCCCACGTGTGCAGGAAGAAGCGGTCGCCGTTGTCCCGGCCCTTCGCCTCGCGGATGCCGCAGGCCAGCTGGTCCTTCACGCCCTTGCTGTCCACCGCGCAAATCCACGCCGACCCGCTGTTGTACGCCATGTCCAGTGCCACCACGCTGTCGAGCTCGTCCTTCAGCACCAGCCCCATCGGCCGGAAGGACTTGTCCCACGGCAGCCCCTTCTTCGTGCGCGAGTGGATGTTGCCCGACAGGATGACGTGGAAGCGCCCCGGGCTCGACTCCACCTGGTGCCGGACCGTGGCCGCCATCGCGTCCTCGCGCGCCTGCCCCTGGGCCTTCGGGTGGTCGAAGACGAAGATGTCCACGTCCAGTCCGCGCGAGCGCAGCTGACGCAGTTGGTCCAGCATGTTCGCCACCGCCTCGCTGCTGCGGCCATCCGGATACGGGCTGCGCCAGAAGGGCGCCTCCATCAGCTTCAGCCAGTCATCCTCCGTCCCCGCGCTGTCCAGGAAGGTGTCCACCCGCGTCTGGCTCTCCAGCGGCAGCTCCAGCCCCACCGTCACCGGCGTGCCGGCCACCGCCGTCTGGCAGGACGCCTGCGCGATGAAGCGCGGCACTTCCTGCGTGCCGTGCATCTCCCCCAGCAACAGCACCCCACCCGGCTTCACCTGCTTGCCCAGGCCCAGAATCGGCAGGCCGCATTCGAAGTCCATGGCCGCCGCGCTTCCCTCCGCGTCAGGCGCCATCGCCACCTTCACCGGCTTGGGCGCGTTCTCCTCCTTCATCAGCTTGGGAGAGATGGAGCGGAACACCCGCCACTCCATGACCAGGTCCCGCGAGCCCTGCCCCGACTCCGCGTAGAAGGAGTTCTCCCCCACCGGCGCATCCAGCCGATCCTCCCAATCCTCCACGGAGAGGCCCGGGGCCGAGGAGCCACCTCCCGCCTTGTCACCGATGATGCGCGCCACACCCCAGTCCAGCTCACGGCCCGCCGGGGCCAGCGCCTTGTTGCGGCTCTTGGTGATGCGGATGATCCACAGCTTGCTCTGGGTGGGGGACTCGCGCTTGCCCATCACCATGTAGCGGTGGAAGAAGCCGGACACCTTCGAGCCACCGAACTCCTGGCGCCACTCCGTCTCCAGCACCATGCTGCCCCGGTCTTCGCGGAAGGGCAGGTTGGCCTCCGTGAAGTACTTGCGCACCTCCGGCCACATCTCCTCCACCGGCCGCTCGTAGATGGCCTCCCCATCCGGGATGAAGAGGTCGCTATAGGTGCCAGCCTGATGGGCACAGCCCGTCATCAGGCCCGCCAACACAACCGCCGCGAAGACCACCGAGCGCATTCGTCCCGTCTCCTCGTAGAGCCCCAGCGGGAGCGTAAACGAGGACCGGGCCCCGGCATATCGGCCCGGCAGGGCGGCTCAGGCGGGGGCTTCGGAGCCTTCCTCGGTGATGGCGCGTGCCCGCTCCCAGGGGCGTGTCCGGACGGCGTCGCGAATCCACATCACGTGGCGCCGCTCGTCCTCCCGGTGCTTTTCGATCAGCGTACGGACCTCGGGGCGCCAGTCGAAGCGCAGGGCGACGTCATAGGCGCGGTTGGAGAACTCCTCGTTGCCAAGCATGGCCACCAGCGCAGCCTCGGTGCCCATCATGCTGGACATCGCCGTCAGGCTCACCATCGCAGTTCCCTTGAGGTCCAGGCGCAGCTCTAGCGGCGTCCCGCCCGCCTCGTGGATGAGGGCGTTCAGGTCCTGTACGTGCCGGACGTGGTCGATTCGGAATCCGTTGAGCCGCTCGCGGACCAACGGTTCCGGAATCCGGGCCAGGGCCGCGTCGTAGGCACCCACGGCATCCGCGTCGAGCTGGGCCAGGCTGCGCAGCCGGGCCACTTCCGATTTGTCGGCCATGTCGAACTCCTGCGCTAAGGGGCTCGGGCAATGTGAGAAGGCTGTTCCCGCAAACCAACCCACCTCCTGGACGCGCTGACTGCCCGCCCCTGGGGCAGGCGGACAGCCAGGGCCCAGGTCTTCAGGCATGCACGGCGTCAGAGGGCGCGCGCGGCTGGGTGGCGTGCTTCCTCCGCGCGGCCCTGCGGTGCTTGAGGACAATCACGGCCCCCAGCACCGCGCTCAACAGCATCAGCGCGTTCGTCACCACGAAGACCCAGTTGCCGACCTTCCAACTGTAGAGCGTGAACCCCACGGAGGCCGTCATCTGCCCCACGAAGAGCCACTTGGACACACCCTCGCTCGAGCCTGACTTCCACTGCTTGTGGACCTGGACAGTGATGGTCAACAGCAGGACGAATGAACTGAACCAACCCAGGGCTTCGGCCCCCATGCACCCTCCTGGCCACAGACGATGTGCATGCGCCCTGCCGTGTGCAGCACGCCCGTCACCCCACCGGACCGCCCACCGCGCTCAGCCTGTCCGCGCCGCCGCCTCGCGGTGTCGCGCAATCCATGCCCGCGCCTCTTCGGCCGAATCCACATAGGCCGTGTCGAGCCGCATCCCACCGCTCAGCATCGCGCCCACCATGAGGCTCTTGGTGGTGGCCTTCTGCTCCATCGCCGCGCCGATGTAGACGACGCCCAGGAACCAGCCCGCCTGCGCGTGGTCCACCAGGTAGCGGCGCGACTCCGCACTGAGGTGCGAGTCCGTGATGTCCGCGGCCAGGTAGAAGCGCTGCGCGTCCGCCATCTCCCGGTACACGCCACACGACCAGACCGACGTCTCCAAGGTGATGGCGCCCCGGAAGCGCGCCCAGAGGATGTCCGGCGCTTCAAACCACGCATGCTGCTCGCCGTGACGCCACTCCCGGTTCAGGCTCATGGGCCTCCTACGCTGAGACAGGCGCCAGGATAGCCCCGGCCCCAGCGTGGACCCAACAGCCTCCCGGTGCGTACCGTCAGAAGCCGAGCGGCAACACGAAGGCCGTGCCGTTCTGCGTCCCCGTCCGGTAGCTGCGCGGCGCGCCGATGACGAGCATGGGCGGCGAGCTGCCGCTGCCCGGCATCATCGACATCGCCTGCCCCAGCGCCGAACGCTCCGAGCCATCTCCCACCACCATGAGGAACGGTGAAAGCGCTCCCTGCTGGCCAACCCCGCCAGCATAGAGAAACACCGCGCCACCGCCGTCGGACGCCTCGGAGGCGCCTGGCGCGCTCACCAGCAGGTCGGGGATGTTGTCGCCCGTGAGGTCCGTGCCGCCCACCAGCCGCGCGCCGAAGTTCACCGCGCGGTGGCGGTGGACCAGGACAACGGGGTTGAGGCCGTCACCCAGCGCGCCCACCACCAGCGGCGAGCCCGCGGACTGGAGCGCCTGCATCCGGTTCACCAGCACCGTCTTGTCGAAGAGCAGCACCACCGGCTGCGTCACGCCGTTGAAGGGCACGCTGGTGGCGCTGATGGCCACGAAGTCGCGCGTGTCACCCAGGAACCGGCCCGCGCGCGTCATGCTCAAGCCCAGGCCCATGTTGGTGAGCTGCACCTCGCTGTCACCGGCGATGCGCCACACGGTGGCCGTCCGGCGCCCGCCGCAGCGCGAACCGCTCGCGTCGAAGCCCAGCAGGATGGCCACGCCCGACCGCGAGCCCTCCGCGTAGCGCCGGCCAGCTCGTCACAGCCGTCACCGTTGAGGTCGCCCAGCGACACCGGCGCGAACGTTTGAATGTCCATGGACGGCATCGTGTAGACGGGCTCACACATCATGCTCAGCTTCGCCAGCGACGCGTCCTCGGGCGCGCGGCCCAGGAACACCTCCATGCCGTCGTTGCGCAGCAGGCCCACGTCCTGGCGGCCATCGCCGTTCAAATCAAACCCGCCCACCACGCCGCGCCCGATGCCGGTGCGCCGGCAGAGTGCCTCTGGCTCCAACGTACAGTCCGCGATGACGTTCGGCGCGAACAGCCGGTACGCCGGCTTGAAGCTGCCGTCCGGCTGTCCCAGCGACACCAGCGCGCCGCCCACCGACTGGGAGCCACTGGTGACACACGCGGCGGGCACTGACGTGTACGTGTTGTTGAGCTCGTTGTTGGAGCTCGTGGTGCCCGTACCCGGCACGTAGAAGTTGGACGCGCCCACCACCAGGTCTGGACGCCCGTCGCCGTTGAAGTCGGAGAAGGCCACGTCAACGCCCACGTTGCGGCCCGCATGGTGCGGCGAGGGCAGGCCCTCCTCCACCACGGTGGCCTGCGCGGGCGCCGACACGTCGTGCACATAGGCACGGCCAATGGTCAGGGCGTTGCCGTCATTGCTGGTACCGGGGCCGGACCAGCCCGGCGCGCCCGTGAGCACCAGCGGACGGCCCTGCGGGCCCTGAGCAATCGCCACCGCCTCGCCGAAGCGCTCCACGCTCGGCTTCGCCGGCACCCGGACGCTGGTGCGCGTCCACTCCGTCACCGACGCGCCTTGACGGTGGTACAGCTCCACGCTGCCGGTGAAGGCCCCTGAGCCGAAGAGGACCGGCCCGCGAAGGCCACCAGCGACGGGTTCGCCGCGGGGCCCCAGGTCGCCAGCCCCGAGCCCAGCGTGTCCGACACCGCCGTCCCGTTGATGACCGTCAGCGGCCGGTTGAGGATGCTGCCCTGCGTGAGCGTGGCCAGGGGATAGACGAGAATCTTGCCGCTCCAGCGCAGCGTGCCGCTCCCCACACCCGAAGGCGCGGACGCGTACGGCGCGCCCAGGAGCAACTCCAGGCCCGGCTCACCGTCGACGTCCATCACCGCCCAGCTCCGGCCCGCGTTGATGCCGCTGGCCTCGCCGTAGATGCGAGCGAAGGCCGCCTCGCGCGTCACCTGGGGCGGCCGGTTGGCGGCTCGCCGGTGGCGGAGTAGCCCGTCAAGTCGAACAGCAGCGCACCGCCCGAATCACTGCCGGACTGCAGTCCTCCGCTCGAGCGCAGGTCCGGCGAGTCCGCCCGGTCCGCCACCGCCAGCAGCAGCGGAGGCCGCGTGCCCTCGGCGGGGATGACGCCCAGCCGCCACGTGCCCTCGTTGCTGTCCGCCGTGTTGGCCGGCAGCACGTACACGTCCGGCGAGGCCCGGAAGCGCGCGCCTTGCGCACGGGCCAGGAAGACGGAGATGGCCATCTGCGCGCCCGACACCGCTCCGGACGTGTTGTACCGGGACACCCGGCTCAGCGCCGCCAGGTCCACCAGGCCGTCCCCGTTGAGGTCGCCCGTCACCAGCGCGCGGCCCAGCTCGGTGCTGCTGCGCGACACCAGGGCGCCATCCTGCGTCAAATCCCAGCCGCCCAGCCGCACCGTGGGAAGGTCCGGCACCGGCGAGCTCCGCGTCGACGCGTAGATGTCCACCGTGCCGCGGTTGCGGATGGCGTTGGTGGGAGCCGGTCGCCCAGCGGCGAGCCCACCACCACGTCCAGGTCACCGTCGCCCTCGAAGTCCGCGATGGCCATGCCCGAGCCGAACGCCGCGTTGCGGAGCAGGCCGGTGAGCTGCTGGCGCAGCGGCGCCGGCGCCCCGCTTCGGAAGGTGTAGAGGTACACCGCGCCGGCGTTGGTGACGGCCACGTCCGCACCCGGCGAGGACACCAGCAGCTCCGCGCGCCCGTCCCCATCCAGGTCGCCCGCGGCCAGCGCATCACCGAACTGCGCCGTCTCCGTGGTGCCGGTGAGCACCCACGTGGGCTCCGTCGGCAGGCCGCCGCTGCCCCCTTGAAGATGAACACGGCGCCGCCCGACGGCTCGTTCAGGTCGCTCTCGCGCTGCCCCACCGCCGGTCCAGGTGGCCGTCACCGTCGAAGTCCGCCGTCACCAGGGTGGCCGCGTCGGACAGACGGCCGTGCGGCAGTCCCGGCCGCGTCAGCTCGTCCAGCACGCGCACCGACACCCGCGCCGTGTCCCCGGTGAAGGGGTCCACCGCGTTGAGCACCGCCACGCCGGCAGCGCCGGGCTCGATGGTCAGCCGGCCGCCCGCCAGCGTCCCGGGGCCGGACTCCTTCGTCCAGTTCACCCGGTCACTGCCACCGCGCGTGGCCAGCGGCACGGACGAACCCGAGGGCACGGCGAGGAAGGCCGGCGCTCCGGTCAGCCGGGCATTTGTGCGGACCTCGTACTGGAGCACCGCCTCGTCTCCCGACTGGGTGTCGCGCACGGTGATGACGTCCAGGCCCTCACGCGTGCCGGCCGTGTAGAGGCCACCAGGCGACAGCGTGGCGCCGGAGCCGTCGGCCGACAGCAGGTACATGGCCGAGCCCAGCACGCCGTCCGTCTCCACCTGGAAGGAGGTGCCCGGCCGCAGCTCGGCGCGCACGGGCGCGACGTTGAACGTCGCCGCCACGCTGACCTGCGCGGTGGCGCTCACGCCCGGGCAGCGCGCGTCCTCCACCAGCAGCGTGTCCGTGCCCGGCGTGCGCCCCGCCAGGAAGCGGCTGCCCACCAGCTCACCCGAGGAGCCTCCCGGCTCCAGTAGGTAGGTGTAATGACCGCTGCCGCCGGTGGCCACCAGGGCCACGGGGCTCGACACACGCACGCGCGCGGGGTGCGCGGTGAGCGTCAGCGCGGCCAGACCCATGCACTGGTCCGTCGGGTGAGGCTGCGCCACGCGCGCGGGCGCAGGCTCATCCGAGCAGGCCGCGGCAAGGAGCGCGAGGAGGGGGCCGCGCGGGTCAGTCGGGACATGTCAGGTACCTCGAGGGAGACTGCGCGTTGCTTCAGGGCCTGGCGCCAGAGGAGGCCCAGCGCTGGATGCGGGAGATGAGCTCGGGGTCCATGGGACCGTCGGCGGGCATCCGCTGGTCTCTCACGGCTTCGGTGATGATGGGCGCGTTGGCCCGCCACAGCTCATAGCTGTCGAGCGAGCGCGCCGCGCTGGAGGTGTTGTGGCAGTTGCGGCACCGCGCCTCGTGGATGGGGCGGATGTCCTTGTCCCAGCTCAGCGGCCCCGACGCCACGGGCGCATAGTCGAACGGCACCGAGCGCTGCGCCTCCGAACCATCCGCGTAGCGCGCCACCACGGACAGGACGTAGCGGCCGGCCTCCAGCGACGCGAAGGAGTAGGCGCGGTGCGTCCCGTCGGCCTCCAGGCCGCCCAGGCTGTAGTCCGGCCCCTCCGTGGGAATCTCCGAGTTGCCCAGCTGGTAGACGACGCTCTCGGGCGCTCCGCCCGGCGGCATCACCGCGCGCACCACCAGCCCGTCATTCACCAACTGCATGCCCTGGTAGAGCCCCCGGAGGCGCGGCACCAGCACGTGGCTCAGCGCGACGGACACCCCGCCCTGCTGCACCCAGACGCTGCCGCTCTCGTCCGCGGCGATGAAATGGAAGTCCCCGGCGCCGGCGTCCTTGGCCGCGCGCCAGACGTTCGCGTCCGCGTCGTACTGGAGCAGCGAGCCGCCCGTCTTCACCCACAGGAAGCGGCCCGAACCCATCAACCACTGCGGCTTCTCCGGCAGCTCCACGCGGCGCCAGCCGTCCTTGCCCCGGCGCAGCAGGGACTGGTTGGTGAGCGCCCACAGCTCACCGGCGGTCCCCACCGCGGGCCCGATGCCCGCCAGGGCCTGCAGCGACTCACCTTCCGCCAGGGGCGCGCTCGTGGTGTGCACCCGGTAGTGGGTGGTGCTGAGGGCCACCGCGACGCTCAGCCCGCCGTCGTGCAGGAACCACACGCCGGGCAGGTTCTCCGGTGAAGGCGCCGCCGCCAGCGAGGTGATGGCCTTCACCGACACGCCGTCCACCTTCAACTCCGCCAGCGTGCCCTCCTGCAGGCGGAACAGGCCGCGCGTGTGCGCCAGCCACACCGCGCCGTCCGCGGACTGCGCGGTGGCGATGACGCCCTGCCCCAGCGCGTCCCGCCAGGGCGGCGCGATGAGCCACCCCGACTCCGCCATGAAGAGCCCGGTCTGCGTCTCCACCAGGGCGCTGTGAGGCCCCAGCCGGAAGACGCCGAGGATGCCGCCCGCCGCCACCTCATTGTCCGGGTGTGGCTCCAGCGCCCCGTACGCGCCGTCCAGCCGCAGCCGGACGAGCTCGCGCGAGGCGGTGGCGAAGACACCCCCGCCCGCCTGGTCCGCGAAGCCGGAGACCGGTGCCAGGGCCGTGACGGCTGGGACCTGGACCGGCTGGAAGGGCGTCGGCTCGGGCTTGTCGAGCGGAAGCGAACGGTCCTCCCCGCATGCCCCCAGGACCACGAGCGAGAGCAGGGAGAGGACGGCGGAGGCGGAAGCCCTCGGATGGATGCGCATGCGAAATGGACGGCTCAGGCGAGAATGGGACGCAGCGGTTCAACGCGGGTGATGCTGTAGTCCAGCCCCGCGGACGCCAGCACCGTGGCGATGACGTGCTCGGGGAGGATGTTCTCGCCGTTCGGGTCCGACGCGCCGTTGCGCAGGTCGAAGGTGCCCGGCGCCATGCCAATGTCGCCGCTGCGGCCGAACACGAAGTTGTGCTTGATGCCGGCCCCCATCAGCAGCGCGGAGTTGCTCAGGTGGTGGTCACGGCCACCGGAGCTGTTGATGAGCGGCGTGCGGGAGAATTCGGAGAACACCATGATGGTGGTGTGGTCCATGAACTTGCCACCCGCGGGATGGTCGCTCTCACGCAAGTCCTTCACCAGCATGGCCAGGGCGTCGAAGCCGCGCCGCTGGTTGTTGGCCTGCGTGAGCTGGCTTCCGAAGTGGGTGTCCAGGCCGCCCGTGAGGTTGATGGTGACGCACTGGGCGATGCCCTTCTTCAGCGCGGTCGCCACCGTGGCGGCGCGGCCGCGCTCGCCATTCACGTCGGTGGCGCTGGTCAGGTTGTACTTCGTGCGGATGGCCGCCATCTCCGCGCTGTGCGGCTGGTTGGGCCCAACGAGGAAGTCGAACGACTTGTCCAGTCCCTGGGACTGGATGAGCCGCATCTGCTCCTGGCTGTTGGAGTAGGTGGTGCCCACCCCACGCGCGCCATAGGCCGCCTGCTCGCAGTTGACGGGCTGGCCGCGGAAGTCGAGCAACTGCTTCTCGAGTTCGCTGTCCAGCGCGTCGGCGCTGCCCTTCAGCGTCAGAATCAGGTCGTCCCGGCGGCTGACGCGCAGCGCGTTGGCATAGCCACCGTACCGGTCGTTGTACGACTCCACGTTGTAGGAGATGGACGCAATGGGCACGCGCGGCTTCATCTGCCCCACGATTTCAGTCGCCGTGGAGGAGCCACGCGCCGCGCTGCCGATGGGCATCTTCCCGGTGAGGAAGTAGCGGTAGCCCACCTCGTGGCCCAGCGTGTTCATGTTGATGCCGCGCACCACGGTCATCAAATCGTAGTGCCTGGCCAGTTCGGTGCCCACCGCGGGCCCGAAGTCGATGTTCGACCGGCCCACGCCCGGAAGCTCGGCGGGGATGAGCGGCCGGGCCTCGAAGCGGGTGTCGTTGATCTGGTCGTAGCCCGGGAGGATTTTCGTCTCCGAGGCACGGTCCGCGGTGAACTCGGTCGGGTCTCTCGGGTCGAAGGCCAGCAGCTGGTCCCATCCACCGTTGAAGTAGACGAACACGAAGCAGCGGTCCGCCGGCGCCATCTCCGCCGCCTGGGCGAAGGCGCGGAAGGGCAGTCCACCCAGCAGGGCGGAGCCCATGAAGCCAGCGGTGGCCTTGAGGAAGGTACGGCGCCCGTGGGCACAGCCCTGGGAGCAATTCTCGTCGTGGCGGTTCTTCTTCATCGCGGTCACTCCGAGCTTCAGTAGGTGATGAAGCGCGGGTCCGTCAGCATGGCGATACACACCACGGCCAACGTCTCATGGCGCTTGGAAGAGGAGAGGGTCTGCACCCGGCTCGCGGCCTGGGTGAAGAAGGACGCCCACTTCGTGAGCTCTTCGCCCGACAGCGGCGAACCCCAGAAGCGGGTGGACATGTAGACGAGCTGCGCGCGCACCTCCGCGTCGGTCAGCTTCGTCAGGTCATCCCACTTCTCTGGCAGCAGGCGGCCCATGGTGCGGGCCGACGCGTCCGTCATGCGCATCTCCGCGGACGCCTGGCTGATGCACACCTTGCGCGCGCCGTCCTCCAGGAACTTGGCGAACACCAGGTTGGGCTCGATGTTCTCGCTCACCACCAGGGCATAGTCCGCGCGCCCCATGGACGTGGCGCGCGAGTCCAGCTCGCTCCAGCGCTGCCCCACCGCCCCGACGATGGCGGCATCCAGCTGGGCCACGGTGAGCCGGCGCGGGGCGCGGCCCACGCTGCCGTCCTGGTCCTCGGGGTCCGGCAGGGGCGTGAAGTCCCCGGGCTGATGCGGGTTGGCGATGGGCTCGATGACGCCGTCCGCGGACTGCGTGTCATCCTTCGTGCAACCGGAGGCCAGCGCGAGCAGCGCGGCGGTCAAGACGAGGCGGCGCATCAGTCAATCCTCCGGTAGGCGTCGGACGTCACCACGCGCTCGATGAGCGCCTTGAGGCGGTGGCCGTTGCGCGCGAAGTCCTGTGCGAAGGGCACCAGGTACATGCGCTGCTCCTCCGCCGTCATCGGGCGGCCGAGGAACTCGGTCCAGATGCGCCGCACCGTGCAGCGCTCCAGGTCACCCGACTGGAGCATCTTCTGCACCAGCAGCGCGGGACCGGCCTCGATGTTCTGCTCTTCGTCCGCCGTGCGGTACAGGTACGTCTTGAGCATGCCCAGGCTGCTGGCACCATCACCGTCGTAGGCCTGCATGATGTACTGGCTGCACTCGCCACCGCAGTTGGTGTCGTTGTTGAGGGCGCAGTCGCGGCACTTCGGGTCGTAGCGAGGGAACTGGTCGGGCGCGAGGAACTGCGCGGAGCGCTCCGCATAGCGGCCCCAGTGCGCGCCGGTGGGCTCCATGGTGGCGTGGCAGTAGTTGCAGCCGCAGCGCACCGCCAGGTTGTTTTCGCGGTTGCACGCGTCCTCCGGCGCGGGCGACGAAGCCCCCGGCGGCGGCGC
This sequence comes from Myxococcus sp. MxC21-1, assembly GCF_032612255.1. Classification (NCBI taxonomy): domain Bacteria; kingdom Pseudomonadati; phylum Myxococcota; class Myxococcia; order Myxococcales; family Myxococcaceae; genus Myxococcus; species Myxococcus sp. MxC21-1. Next base: position 1,191,810 of record NZ_CP123278.1, on the reverse strand, counting down.
GAACGTCTTGCAGAGGAAGGCCTCGTAGAAGTGGTTCACCCGCGCGCGGTGCGTGGGGAAGCGGTAGAGGAAGGACGGCGTGGTGAGCACGCCCGCGTGCCCCTCGTCACGCGTGTACTCCGCCCAAGCCTCCGTGTCGTTGTAGGCCACCACCGGCACGGCGCCCTGCGCGGTGGGCGTCGTCACGTTGAAGACGCCCACGCCCTGCTGGTTGCGGAAGTACTCGGACAAGGTGCCGTTCACGAACGAGCGGCGCGTGGTGAGGATGTTGAAGTAGGGCTCGTCGCGCTGCACCACCGACTCGGCGATGCGCAGCGGCTCCTCGTTGAAGGCGGCCACGCGCAGGCTGTGCACGTCCCGGATGTCCTGCGCGGTGACGGCGGGCGTCTCGCAGCGGCGCATGCCCACGCCGCAGCCGCAGCTGCGGTCGGTGGAGAAGCGGGACGTCTCACAGGACGCCATGTTCCAGGGGTTGTGCGTGCGCTCCTGCGCGTCGATGGCGCACACCTTGACGCTCTCCGGCGTCTTGTCGGTGGCCCAGTAGGGCGCGGCCTTGTTCACGAAGCCCTCGCGCAGGACGCAGCCGCGCTGAACCCCGTAGTTGCCCTTGAGTCCGCTGCGCAGCTCCAGGTCCAGCGTGCAGCGCTTCAGCTCGGTGAGCGCTGGCTTGGAGTCCGGGTTCGGGTGCTTGAACGCCTTGATTTTGGCGCCATCCATCTCCTTCACCGTCAGCGCCCGGGTCGTGGTCTTCGTCGGGTCCGGCTCGCAGATGAAGGCCCCCGCGCTGCTGCCCGAGCCGCGCTGGTCGCAGAAGTAGAGGTACTCGTGCTTCGGGTGGCTGGTGCTCAGGAGGTCCGAGCACTTCGCCGTGCCATCCGGCGTGGTCGGCGCGAGCGGCGTACACGCGTAGTAGTTCGTGTCGTAGTCGTAGCTGACGGCCAGCGGCACGCCCTCGTCGTCGTGGCACTTCGTCCGGGGACGCTCGGTGAGCGGCGCCGCGTGCGCGTCTGGCTGCTCCGCCGTGAGGCACTGGTCCTGCGCGATGTCTGAGTTACAGGTCGCGCCATTCGCGCCGCGCAGCGTCGTGGCGGGATTGCCGGCCACGCCATAAGCGGTGGCAATGCCGTTGCCCGTCACCCGCGAGTTCTGGTTGTTGTTGAGGCTTCCGGAGAGGTTCGAGCGCAGCAACGCGCGGTGGTAGTTGCGGATGCGCGCGTTGAACTCGTCCTTCGTCATCATCGCGCGGATGTCTTCCACGCCGATGGAGCCCTTGGCCTGGGCGGCCTGGTACTCCTCGTAGGTGGGGGGACGGCCGAGCAAGTCCAGCGACAGTTGCCGGAGATGCCGTTCCAGGGGCACCTTCGCGACAACTGGTGAACAGACAGCCTCCTCTTGAGCGGAGGCTGGCAGGGCCAGAAGCAAGGCGGCACCAGCCAGGCAGGCAAGGTAGCGCACACGGAGCACGGGGGACCTCCGGAAGAGGGGGTCGGGGGGACCGTTCTCAGTATGCAGGAATTACAGTTTCAGTATCCAGTAGTACCCAGTGGAATATTTCATCCCACATGCATTCCCTAGTAGTGTCAGCCAGTTAGCAAGGGTTGCAACGAAGCCCGCCGCGCGAGACATAGGGCCCATGTCGAACGCCGCCCCTGCCGCGCTGCCGCCCCGGGTGAGTGACCGGGCCTTCTTCATCTTCACCGCCGTGGTGTCCGCGCTGGCATTGGCGTTCATCGGGTGGATTCTGCTGGTGCGCGGCGGCGGCCCGGTGGAAGGGGTGAACCTGCGCTTCCTCCCGGCGGTGAACGCGGGGCTCAACGCCACGGCCGCGGCGCTGCTCATCGGCGGGTGGGTGGCGATCAAACGAGGCGCGCGGCAGGTCCACCAGTACCTGATGGTCTCCGCCTTCACCGCATCCGCGCTCTTCCTGGTCTGCTACCTGTCCTACCACTTCGTGCATGGCGACACGCGTTACGTGGGGGACTGGCGAGGGCTGTACCTGTGCATCCTGGCCAGCCACGTGCTGCTGTCCATGCCCGTGGTTCCCATGGCGCTGGTGGCCTTCTACTTCACGTGGCGCAAGGACTTCGTGCGGCACCGCAAGGTGACGCGGTGGCTGGCGCCCATCTGGGTCTACGTGTCGGCGACGGGCGTCGTCGTGTACTTCATGCTGCGTGGCAGCGCGCCCGCCGTCCTGTGACGCACTGAAGCAGGGCGACGACGACGCAGTCAGGTGGAGGGGCGGGCTCCCGAACGTACTGCCTCAGGTCGATGTCAGGCGGAGACGGGGGCAGGTGCCTGTTCCTGTCGCAGCCAGTCGGCGAAGGCGTCGAAGGTGACCTGCGCGCCCGTCACCACGCGAGCATCGAAGGTGGCTTCCGTCGCGGCGATGGAGGCGTGGTTGACGGCGTCACCGAAGGCACGCCACCGGGGCCCGACCTCATCTCCGTACGCGCGGAAGAAGGAGAAGTCGCCCAGGGCCACGCCGTCGAAGTGGCGGCGCAGGTGCCGGAGGATGAGCTGGCCGCCCAGCGTGGAGCCTTCCAGCACGTAGAGGCAGCCCAGGGCCTCGGGCACGCCCGCCAGCGAGGGCAGCTCCGCGCAGTGTGGCAACCGTTCGAGCGAGGCATCGTCATGGCCAAGCGCGCGAAGGTCCTCCTTCAGGAGAGGCACCTTCCAACGCGCGTGGACGGACAAGCCAGGAACCGCTTCAAGGCCCAGCCTGGCGAGCCGGGCCTCCAGCGGAACGTAGAAGCCGTGAAGCGCTTCCAGGTGACGTCGGTACGCAGTGGGCGTCAGGTCCGCATCCATCAAACGCACCTGGGCCTCGGTGCGCTCGTGGTGCGGGCGCGTCTCACTCTTCAGTCGCTGCATCAAGGACAAGGTGCTTGCACGATGCCGCTGTCACTGCCCGGTGGGAATTGAGAACTGTGGCCAAGTGTCCACCGCTCTACCCCTCGGTCGCTCTGGACACGGGCTCTCAAGCCTTCGTCAGTGACAGAAGCCGCTGGCCGTGCACGTCCGTCCCAGCCCACACGTCAGGCCAGAGGTGCGGCAGTTGGGCTGGCACGCCCCCGAACCCGTGCCGTCGCTGTAGCAGACGTACCCGGGGCGGCAGTCCCCCTGCCCTGTTCCCACCTGCCGCGTGCAGGTCGCCAGACATGCCTTGAGGCCCGAGGAGGAATCCACGATGTAGCACCGCGAACCCGCCGGACACGCGGAGCTGGTGCAATCCATGGAGCAGTACCCGCCCGGATAGTCCGTCACGCACACGCCCCCAGGACAGTCCACGCTGGAGCCGCACGCACTGCCCACCACCAGCGCCGGGTCATCATCGATGGGCGCCAGGGGAATCAGGTCGAAGCTCACATTCTCGATGCGGTCGCCCGCCCCCAGCTCCAGCGGCTCGAAGGAGTCCACGTTGCGCCAGTAGCCGGTGCGCTCGCCGTCCTCGAAGAAGTTGCCATCCTGGTCGTCGTCGATGGTGGCCAACGCGTAGTACGTTCGCGGCGCCAGGGAGATGCTGTACGCATAGTCCGCCGAGGCGCGCGCGACAGCGATGGCCTCCTTTGCGGCCTGCCACTCCCCTTGCGCGTCCTGCCACACGAACGCAATGAGGGCGTCCAGGTCATGGGCGGCGCCCGCCACGCCAATCTTCACCGCCACCGTCGCCGAGCCCGCCGTCCCCGAGCCCACCAGGTTCAGCGTCACCACGGTGTCCCCTCCGGCCAGCCCGGATGCATCCACCGCCACACTCAACGGGGCCGAGCCGAAGGCGGGCACCCGCACCGTGTTGCCCTGCGGGAATGACACCGCCGAGGCATTGGGCCCACTGACGCTGGCCGACACCGTCAAATCGCCGCCCCGGTTGCCGCCCACGTTGCTGAGAATGAGCTGCTGCGTCCCGCTGCCCCGGAAGAACAGTGTGGACGTCGTCACGTTGAGCTGAGGGTCCAACGTGCCGGGGTCCACGTTGGCGACACGGGCCAGCGCCGCGCGCGCGTTGACGAGCCCCGCGCCGCAGCCTTCCGGGCACTGCGCGTTGGTGAGCGGCGTGGCGGTCTCCTTCAAGATGCGCTCCGCTACCTCGGCCTTCAGGCCCGGCTGCGCCGCCAACATCAGCGCAACCACGCCCGCGACGTGAGGCGCCGCCATGCTGGTGCCCTGCGAGAAGGCATAGGCAGGCTGCCCGTTCTCATCCAGCACCGTGGACAGCACGCCGTCCGGATAGCCGTCACCGTTCAGGTCCTCGCGCATCTCTCCGCCAGACGCCACCACGTCCACGTCCACGCCGAAGTTGGAGAAGCTGCTGCGTTGGCCCGCCAGACTGGTGGAGCCCACACAGATGACGCTCTGCTGGTTGCACGGCGTGCTGTTGCGCGCATCCACATCTTCGTTGCCCGCGGCGACGACGATGATGGCCCCGCGTCCCAAGGCCGCGTCGATGGCGTTCTGGTACAGCTCCTGCGGCGGCGAGCTGCCCCCCAGGCTCAAGTTCACCACCTTCGCGGGATTCGGATTGGGCGGCACGCCCGGCACAGTGCCGCCCGTGGCCCAGGTAATGGCCGCGGCGATGTCGAAGCTGCTCCCGCCCTTCTTCCCCAGCACCCGCACGGGAAGCAACCTGGCGTTCCAGGCCACGCCCGCGACCCCCACCTGGTTGTTCGTGTCCGCGGAGATGGTGCCCGCCACATGCGAGCCGTGCCACGACGAGCCGCCGCTGGGCGTGTCCCCGCCTTCGTCCCGCGGATTGCTGTCCCGGCCGTCTCCGTCACCCGCGTTCTGCGGGTCCGAAATCATGTCGTAACCCGGCAACACATTCGTCAGGTCCGGGTGCGGAACGATGCCGCTGTCGATGACGGCCACAACTACGTCCGTTGCGTCCGGCACCAGGTCCCACGCGGCCGGCAGGTTGAGCGTGGGGTAGTGCCACTGAAGGCTGTAGCCCCGGTCATTCGGCGCCGCCGTCGCCCGCATCCGCTCGTTGCGCACCGCGTACGTCACGCCCGGCACCTGGGCGAGCTGCGCCGCCCATTCCTGCGTCTTCGCGGCCGTCACCGCCTTGCCGTCCAGCGGCTCGTAGCCCACCAGGTGCACGTACTCACTCGCGTAACCCTTGTGCACCGCGCGGAAGCCCGGGCGCCGCACCGCCGCCAGCACGCGCTCCGGTGTCAGGCCCGCTTCCTCGAAGCGGAGGATGACGTCCCCGGGAATCGTGGGGTCCTCGCGGGAGGCCCGCTCGAGCGGCGCCGCGCCCGGCTGCGACGGGATGATGCGAAGCCCCGGCACCGCCTTCGGCGCCACCCGCGGCTCGCGCGAGCGCACCGCGTGCATCTCCCGAAGCGTCTCCTTCAGCTTCTCCAGCTCACCCGCGCGAAACGGCGAGCGCACCGTCTGGGAGGCACCGTCGCCAGCGGACCGTTCACTGCTCCGAAAAGGCGTCAGCGTCCCCTGGATGCGCCCGGTCCTGGAGGACGGCTCCCCCGGGTCTTCGTCGTCGCCTGAACAGGAGGTGGCGGAGAGCAGCAACAGTCCCAGCAACAGCAGGCGACGCATTCAGGCGACCCCTCGGAAGAAACGGAAGGGGCGGCACCCTAGCATCCGCTGCCCGACGGGGCCTCACCACTCAGCTCGCCATTGCCTCGCCGCCGTCTTCCGTGTCCTCTCCAACGTTGCCGTCGGCCGCATCGTCCAGTGCGCCGACATCTCGCGGCACGCCGTCCACGTACGTCACCACGTTGCCCGGCATCGCCGGCACCCGCGGCCCGGGCGTCACCACGCCCGTGAGGTTGAGCGGGTCCACACCCGACAACTGCACCCGCACACCGGACGGAGGCTGACGGCGCACCGAGCGCGCCATGTCCACCGCCTCCGGCAGGGCGAACTGTTCGCCCACGAAGCCCGACACGAAGCGGCCACCGCGCACCTCACCGCGCGCTTCCATGCGGCGGTACACGAAGAGCAGCTCGCGCCACGTGGGCGCCAGTGCCTCGCGCATCACCAGGTCGCGCCAGACGATGCCGTAGCGCTGGAGGAAGAGGCGTGCCAGCGAGTCCAGCACATCGTCTTGCGACTTCGGCTCCGCGGGTGTCAGCAGGCTCCAGCGGCCAGGGCCACCGCGTTGGAGCAGCTTCTGCCGCTTGCGGTGCGCCGGGCTCTGGAGCACGCGCAGGTTCTGCACCGCGTCCGCCGTCACCAGCCCGCGCGCCACCAACTCCCACAGCGCGTCCTCGATTTCGGCGGGCAGGCGCCGCGCGCGCGACACCGGTCCTGGAAGAAGCAGGCGCCGCGCCGCTCCAGCACCGCCACCACGTCCTTGGCGGCCGCGCTCAGGTCCGGCGGCGTCCACACGTCCCCGTCCGCCAGCACCGCGTGAGGCCGCGCCGCGGTGAGCATCCACTCCAGGTCCTCGCGAAGGGTGAAGGTCAACGACGCATTGCGCGTGGGCGACGCTCGCGAGCGCGAGGGCGCGGGCTCCGGCGGCGTCACCGGCGCGCCCCGGCGAGGCCCCGGCGCGGGCTTCGCCTCCTTCGTCGTCAGGCGGCCCCAGGCCACCTCACCGGCGTAGCAGGCCCGCTCCAGCAAGTCTGGCGTGTAGCCGCGCATGCGCGCGGGCAGCAGAAAGCGCTCCCAAGCGGAGGCCGGCGCCTCGTACCCCTGCAGCAGCCGCACCGCCTTGAGCAGGCCGGTGGAGCCGCGCAGCGCGTCCAGTTCCTCCAGGTGGTGCCAGCGGAAGAGGAAGCGCATGAAATCCTGCGCGCTCAGCGGCTCGATTTCCTTGCGCAGCCGCCCCACTGTCAGCCGGTGGATGCGCTGGAGCAGGCGCCGGTCGCACCACTCCAGCGGCGGGCTGACCCCATCCGCCAGTGGGACCTCCAGCGGACTGAAACGGCCGCGCAGCACGTTGCCCTGGGCCTCCAGTTGGTGCATGGCCGCGTTGACGGAGTCCTCGTCCAACACGACGAGCCGGGCCAGCTCCGCCACCGTGGTGGGCCCCAGCATCTCCATGCGTCCGCGCACCACCTGGAGCACGGCGGCGTCCCGCTCCACGGGCCGGTCATGCGCCAGCACCGGCAGCGGCGGCTGCATGGGCGCGTCCGGGAAGAGCACCCGCAGCGCGCTGCCCCGCTCCGCCGACACCAGGAAGCGGCCCGCGGGCAGGTCCATCCACGCCACCCGGCCCTGCTCGAACAGGGGCGTCGCCATGCCGCGCGGCACCTCCGCGGCGGGCAGCAGAATCAGCTGCAACAGCGCATCGTGCAGCTCGTCCTCGTCGCGCATGGGCGGGGCGGCGTCCGCCACCACCGTGGCAATCGCCGTCGCGTCCAGCGCGCCGAAGGCCGTCACGTCCTCGGCGGGCATGGCGCGGCGCAGGGCCACGTTGCGCACGCGGCGCTCCTCGGCGGGCGCATCATCCAGGAAGGTGTAGGGCTGGCTGTGAATCATCGCGTGCGCGAAGAGACTGGGCTCCGGCACGTCGCGCGCCAGCAGGCGGATGCGGCCATCACGCATGCCGCGCAGCACCTCGCGCAGGCCGTCCACGTCCATGGCCTCGCGCAGACAGTCATCCATGGTCTGCTTCACCAGCGGATGGTCCGGCAACTCCAGGTCGCCACCACCGTGGTTGTCCTGGCAGCCCACCTGCTCCGGGAACACCGACGCCAGCAGGTCCTCGCTGCGGGCGCGCTGAAGGTTGGGCGCCACGCGCTTGCCCCCCATCATCCGGTGCAGCGCGAGCGACCGCGTGGCCACCCACCGGAAGCGCGTGCCGAAAATCGGCGCCTGGAGCACCGCCTGCACCAGCACCTCCTCCACGTGGTCCGGGTGGAGGAAGTCGAAAATCTCCGCCAGCGGGAAGGAGTGCTGCTCGCCGAGCGACAGGAGGATGCCGTCCTCCGTCGCCGCCGCCTGGAGCTCGAAGTCGAACGAGCGGCAGAAGCGCTTGCGCAGCGCCAGGCCCCACGCGCGGTTGATGCGGCTGCCGAAGGGCGCGTGGATGATGAGCTGCATGCCGCCCGCCTCGTCGAAGAAGCGCTCGGCCACCACGGTGGTGTGGCTGGGCACCGCGTCGAGCATCTTCTGCCCCGTGCGCAGATAGCCCATCAGCGCGTCCACCGCGGGCGGCGGCATGCGCAGCTCCTTCTGGAGGAACGCCGGCGCATCCTCGCGCTGCGTGAGTTCCTCGCGCAGGCGGCCCACCTGGAGCGACAGCTCGTCCGTGCGGCCCGGCGCCTCGCCGCGCCAGAAGGGCACGTTGGGCGGCGCGCCGCGCGCGTCCTCCACCTGCACCGTGCTGCCCGACACGCGCTGGATGCGCCACGCGGTGCTGCCCAGCAGGAAGATGTCCCCGGGCGAGGACTCCACCGCGAAGTCCTCGTCCAGTGTGCCCACCACCTTGCCCTCGGGCTCGGCGGTGACGTTGAAGGTGAAGGTGTCCGGGATGGCGCCGCCATTGGTGAGCGCGGTGATGCGCACGCCGCGCCGGCCCTTGAGGCGCTGATTCACCCGGTCTCTGTGGAGGTGGATGCCCGCGCGGCCCCGGCGCGCCGCCACGCCTTCGGACAGCAGCTCCAGCACGCCCTGGTACTCCTCCCAGGTGAGGTTCCGGTACGAGTACGCGCGTTGGAAGAGGGTGAAGAGCGCGCGCTCGTCCCACTCCTCGCAGGCGCACGCGGCGACAATCTGCTGCGCCAGCACATCCAGCGGCTTCTCCGGAATCCGCACCGCGTCCAGGTCTCCCTCGCGCACGGCGTTGAGGAGCGCGGTGCACTCCATCAACTCGTCCCGCGTCATCGCGAAGAGGATGCCCTTGGAGATGCCGGCCTTGTGGTGGCCCGCGCGGCCCACGCGCTGGAGCAACACGGAGATGGCGCGCGTGCTGCCCAACTGCACCACCAGGTCCACGTTGCCCACGTCGATGCCCAGCTCCAGCGACGCGGTGGCCACCATGGCCCGCAGCTGCCCGGACTTCAGCTTCTCCTCCGCGGCCAGACGGATTTCGCGCGACATGCTGCCGTGGTGCGCCGCCACGGTGCCTTCGCCCAGGCGCTCACCCAGGTCGTGCGCCACGCGCTCCGCCATCTTCCGCGTATTGACGAAGACGAGCGTCGTGCGGTGCGTCCCCGTCAGCTCCACCAGCCGGTCGTAGACCTGCCCCCACATCTCGTGGCTGGCCAGCGACGACAGCTCCGCGTCTGGAATCTCCAGCGTCAAATCCCACGGGCGCAGGTGACCCACCTCCACCCGCTTGCACTCCCGGTGGGAGGCGCCGGCGAGGAACCCGGCGATGGCATCCAGCGGCTTCTGCGTCGCCGACAGGCCGATGAGCTGGGGCCGCGCGTCCGTGAGCGCCTTGAGCCGCTCCAGCGACAGCGCGAAGTGGCTGCCCCGCTTGTCGCGCGCCAGGGCGTGGATTTCGTCCACGATGACGGTGCGCACCGCGCGCAGCGTGGCGCGCGCCTTCTCCGCCGTGAGGTAGAGGTAGAAGGACTCTGGCGTGGTGATGAGGATGTGCGGCGGACGGCGCACCATCTGGGCGCGCTCGGAGGCCGGGGTGTCTCCGCTGCGCACCTGGACGCGCAGCTCCTGCGGACGGAAGCCCTCCGCGCGGGCCCGGGCGAGCAGCTCCTCCAGCGGCTGGAGCAGGTTCTTCTGCACGTCGTTGCCCAGCGCCTTGAGCGGCGACACGTAGAGCACCTGCGTGCAGTCCGGCAGCGTGCCTTCCAGCGCCAGCCGGAAGAGCGCGTCCAGCGCGGCGAGGAACGCCGTCAGTGTCTTGCCACTGCCCGTGGGCGCGGCGATGAGCACGTCCTGGCCCGCCTGGATGAGCGGCCAGCCCTCGACCTGGGGACGGCTGGGCTCCCCCAACCGCTCCGCGAACCAGCGGCGCACCACCGGATGGAACGGTGCCAGCGCCGGATGCGCCGCGTACTCCGTGGCGAAGTCGAGGCTGATTTGCGGGGCCATGGGCACCTCCGCAGCTAGCCTGAACACAGGTACAGCCCGGCGTCAACGCGACAGAACGTCGTGAGTAGGCCTCCACTGCGGGTGCTCCCCTCACCAGGCGGGGGCCCGGCGGGACGCCAGCCTTGCGTGCGGGCATGACGCTGACGCGTCACGGGAGCAGCGTGACGCGTCATCCACCACCCGGCACAAGCCACCGCACACAGCGGAAGTCCGTGACACGGAGCACGCGCACAGATGCACCGCGCCTCGCCGCCAGGAGGAATGTGCCTTGCACATCGCCCCTCGGAACATGAGGAGCGAAAGCTTGAGCCCCACCCACGAGATTCTCCGGGCCCCCATCGAAACCAGGCGCCCTGAGCCCTGCCGCAACGGGACGCGCGCCGCCGCGCGGAGGGGCGCGCCATGAGCGAAGCCTCCTACGACGTCGCCATCATCGGAGGCGGCCCAGCGGGCGCGGCCATGGCCGTGGCCTTGCGAGACCGGCGCCCTTCTTGTCCGTCGTCATGCTCGAGCGCACGGATTACGACACGCACCGCCCGGGCGAGACCTTGTCACCCGACCTCCGCATTCCCCTGTCCCGGCTCGGTGTCTGGAGCAGCTTCCTGCGCGATGGACACCGGCTTCGCGCGGGACGTCCTCGTGCTGGGGCCGCGCGGAGCCCCGCGTCCAGGACACGCGGATGTCGCCCTGGGGCTCCGCCTGGCACCTGGACCGGGCGCGCTTCGACGAACGGCTCAGCCTGGAGGCAGCCCGGCAAGGCGTCCGCGTCCTTCGCCTGACGACCCTGCTGGACGTCGAGTCCATCGCGAAGGAGGGCTATCGGCTGCACCTCTCCCAACGCAAGACAGGCGCGCTCACGCTGCGGGCGCGCTTCGTCGTGGATGCGACCGGATGGAAAGCCACCTTCGCCATGACCCAGGGCGCGCGGCGCCGCATCCGCGACCGCTGCTTCACCGTTCATGGCGCGTTCCAGCTCCGGCCAGGGGAATCGTTCCCCACGGATGCCCTGGTGGAATCATGTCCGGAAGGCTGGTGGCACTCCGCGCGACTGCCCTCGGACTGTGTCGCCGTCACCCTGGTGGGTGATGGAGATTCCTTGCACGGACTGCGATGGGCGACACCGGAACCGTGGGCGGCCCTGCTCGAACAGGCCCCCGTCACCCGGGCCAGACTGGCGGTCTGCGACTTCACCGGAGAGCCTCTCGTCGCGGCGCCCGTGCTCGTCGGCGAACTCGACCGGATGCACGGTGAGCGCTGGCTCGCCGTGGGCGATGCGGCCTGCACACATGACCCACTGTCCGCCCAGGGTATCTTCAGCGCGCTGGACTCCTCGCTCCTCGCCGCCCAAGCCCTGGAGCAATACCTGCGCGGTGAAGTGGATGCGCTCCGCACCTACGAGGAGACACTTCATCTGCGCTTCGACGAGCACCTGCGCAGGCGAAGCCACACCTACTGCGAGGAGCAACGGTGGCCCGACGCGCCCTTCTGGAAGAACCGGCACGCGGCCTTCCCCGCCATGACACCCGCTGCGGAGCAGCGCTCCGCGCCAGCGGCCACCGGGCTCGCCCCATGAGGCACCGCGCCGTCCCAGCGCCTCTCAGAAAATCCAGAGGCGCTCCTTGGGGAACGCGAGCGTGTAGGCCCCCGGGGCCAACGACTGGCGTGTCGAGGCGCGCAGTGTCTGTCCTTCGACCTGGAACTGGTGCTCCCAGCGTCCTCCCACGTAGATGGAGCTCGCCAGCGCAGCCGGGAGCCGGTTCTCCCCGGGCCCAGACGCCAACTGGAGCTCCTCCACGCGAATGACGCCCGTGGCCGCCTCACTCGAGGCGCCCTCGCCTCGCAGCAGGCCCCACAATGACTGGCTTCCCACCTGGAGCCGCGCCTCGCCGTCGCGCCGCTCCACCACGCGGCCGGACAAGGTGTTGTTCACCCCCATGAAGTCGGCGGCGAACAGGCTCCGGGGCTCCGTGTAGAGCTGCTCCGGCGTCCCGTCCTGCACCATCCGCCCACCGTCCAGCAGCATGATGCGGTCGGCGATGGCCATGGCCTCCACCTGGTCATGGGTAACGAAGAGCGCGGTGAGCCCCAGCCGCTTGATGAGCGCGCGAATCCACACGCGCGCCTCCTCCCGCAGCTTCGCGTCCAGGTTGGACAAGGGCTCATCCAGGAGCACCAGCGGCGGCCCGTAGACGAGCGCCCGCGCCAGCGCCACGCGCTGCTGCTGCCCACCGGAGAGCTGGCTGGGGAACCGGTCGCCATACCCCTCCAGGCCCACACCCTGGAGCACCTCGCGCACGGCCCGCTCCACCTGCTCGCGGGGCTGCTTGCGCAGCCGCAGGCCGTAGGCCACGTTGTCGAACACCGTCTTGTGTGGCCACAGCGCGTAGGACTGGAACACCAGCCCCAGGTCACGCCGCTCTGGCGGCAGGTTCACCTTCGCCGCCGCGTCGAACACCGTGCGCTCACCGATGTGGATGCGCCCTCGCACCGGCGTCTCCAGTCCGGCGACGGAGCGCAGCAGCGTGGACTTGCCGCTGCCGGAGCGGCCCAGCAGCGCCACCACCTCGCCATCTCGGAAGTCGGCGGTGATGCCCTTCAGGATGTCATTCGCGCCGAGCCGGACGTGGAGGTCCTCGACGAACAACCGGGCCATGCGGTGACTTCCTTCCGGACAGGGAGCGCGTCCGGCCGGCATCGTGCGCCAGCTCGCGGAAGGGAGCCAGCGCCAGCGCACCCTCAACGGGTGCTCCAGCGCCTCCACCGGCAACCGAGACACTTGGAGACGGAGCGAGTCCAGCGGGAAGGGCGCGTCGCGGCGACGCTCCCGCCTCAGTGGACGCGACGGGGACCGGTACCGGCAACGGGCGCCCGGCTGGCGGCCTTCGACCAGGTGACTCGGAAGGTGGCCGCCGTACCGTCGAAGGCGATGGGCTTCACCTCCACATGCCCCGCGCCCGCCGACCGCAGCGTCTCCGCCAGGAAGCCCGCCGCGAAGTCCGGCGTGTCCGCCGTGACGTCCTTCATCCACAGCGTGGCGCTGTCCTGCGTGGACTCCTCTACGCGGACCTCATTGAAGTTGTTGCCGGCCCGGACGTTGTACGGCACCCGCTCCAGCGTGCGCCGCGGCCCCAGCTGGGTGACGAGCGACAGGCTGGCCCGGCCCACCGACGTCTGCCGGAAGCCCTGGAGGAAGCGCGCGCCCAGCGCGAAGCTGGCCTCGTGCGGAGGCAGGGCCGGGAAGACATCCTGCGCCGCCACGCGAAGGAAGGCGCGCCACTGCTCCAATGTGTACTGGGGGCGCAGCGGCTCCGACAGGTCGAGCCCCACCGCCTTCAAGCGCTGGCGTCCATCCCGGGTGAGATACGGCCCGAGCGCCCGCACGAAGAGCGCTTCCACGGACTGAGCGAAAATGAGCTTCTCTGACGCCATGCACGGAAGGTGGTAGCGGCAACCCCAAACGGGGAGTCGCGAGGCGCCCCAACCGTCAGCTATTCATCATCGTGGCAGGCGAATGAGGAAGGTCGTGCCCTCCGTCGCACTGGAGGCCACCTGCGCGTCCCCGTCATGCGCCCGGACAATCTGCCGGGTGATGTAGAGGCCCAGCCCCAGGCCGCTGGGCGCGCCCGCGTCACTGGCGGTGCGCCGGCCCCGGCGCCGGCGCCGAAGACATGGGGCAGGTCCTCCGCGGGGATGGGCGTGCCACGGTTGTGGATGCGCAGCACCACCTCGCGCTCGGAGCCCTCGGCGCCCACCCACACGGTGCTCTCCGCCGGGCTGTACTTCAGCGCGTTGGCCACCAGGTTGCCCACGGCCTGCTCCAGGCGGTCGGAGTCCCACTTCCCCAGGCCATCGCCCTTGGACTCCAGTTCCACCACCCGGCCAGGATGGCTGGCGCGCAGCTCGTCCACGGTGCGGCGCACCACCTCGAACACGTCGCACGGCGAGCGCACCACCGGAATGCCGCCGCCCAGCCGCGAGCGCGCGAAGTCCAGCAGCTGGCGAATCATCCGGTCCATGCGCTCGGCGCTGGTGAGGATGCGCTCGGTGAGCATGCCCTGGCGCTCGTCCAGCCCCCCCTTGCGCCGCAGCTGCTGCGCGGACATGGACAGCGCGTTGAGCGGGTTGCGCAGGTCATGCCCCAACATGCCGATGAACTGCTCGCGGAACTCCTCCGCGCTGCGCGACTCCGTGACGTCCCGCAGGGAGGACATCACCGCCAGCACCTCGCCGCCGGCCCCCAGCGCGGGCGACAGGACGTAGTCGAAGTACCGCGGGCCCCGGTCCGAACCCAAGACCATGGTGCCTCGCTGCACCTGCCCCGTGCGAAGGGCCACCCGCACCTGTTCGAGGTACGGCGTCAGCGCCCCATCCGCGGCCTGCATCTCATCCAGTGTCCTGCCCGGGGCATGCACGGCGTGGCTGCCGCGTGAGGCATACAGGGACTGATTGGCCGACAGGACGCGCCCGGTCTCGTCGTAGAGCGCGATGGGGTCCGCCGCGCAGGAGATGGCCAACTCCAGGAGCTGGCGCTGGTGCACCACCTCGCGGGACAGCTCCTTCACCTCGCGCTCGGCCTGACGCAGCCGGAGCAGCGCGTGGACCTGGGCCACCAGCTCCTCCGGGTCCACCGGCGCCACCAGGTAGCCGTCCGCGCCGTGCTCCAGGCCCTGCGCCCGATCGCCCGGCCCCACGGCCTGTGCGGACAGGTGGAGCACCAGGGCACCCTGTGTGCGAGGCGTCTCCTTCAACCTCCGGCACACCTCCAGGCCGCTGATGTCCGGCAGCCGCACGTCCAGGATGACGAGGTCCGTGTCCTCGGTCACCAGGGCAAGCGCATCCATCCCGGAGGCGGCGTCCACGACGCGGAAGCCCGCGAGCCCCAGCACGCGGGAGGTGACATAGCGGCTGGCCGCGTCGTCGTTGACGTTGAGGATGAGCGCGGAAGTGGGAGGCATACGGAGGTGTGCGGACCAGGCTCTTTCGTAGCCGTGCCTCCGCCTGAACGCCAGATGTTACGGGCACCAACAAGAGCGCTGTCGGGGCAGGCAGACAAGCGACTGTCCAGGAACCCAGCAAAAAGCTCATGACGGGTGCCCGACGCGCGGTTTCGCGATAGGGAAGGCCACATGCGCCCTCCCTGTCGCCCTCTTCCCGCGGACGGCCGCTTCCTCCAGGCCGTGGGTCCCACTCCGCTCGTCCCCGTACGTCTCCACGAGGAGGGCCCCACCATCTGGTGCAAGCTGGAGTTCCTCAACCCCAGCGGCTCCACCAAGGACCGCATCGCGCGCTACATGCTGGAGAAGGCGTGGCGCCAGGGGGAGCTGGTCCCCGGCGGCGAGGTCATCGAGGCGTCCAGCGGCTCCACGAGCATCGCCCTGGCGCTGGCTTGCGCCCAGATGGGCCTGCGCTTCACGGCGGTGATGCCGGAGGGCGTCACCGGGGAGCGCATCCTCACCATCCGTGCCTATGGTGGTGACGTGGTGCTGGTGCCGCGCGAAGCCGGTGTACACGGCGCCATCGTGAAGGCGGAGGAGCTGGCGCGTGAGCGCAAGGCCTTCGCGCCGCGTCAGTTCGAGAACCTGGACAACGCCGAGGCCCACCGGGTGTGGACGGGCCAGGAGATTCTGTCGCAAATCCCGGGCGGGCTGGTGCACGGCGTGGTCAGCGGCGTAGGCACGGGCGGCACCGTGGTGGGCCTGTACCAGGCCTTCGCGGAAGCAGGCTGTCCGGTGACGGCCTTCGTGGCGCGCCCCATCGCCGGCCTGGGCTGCGACATCGAATGTTGCAGCTTCAGCCCCCGCGTACCGGGCGTGGTGGATGGCATGTCCCGGCTGTACCGCGAGGCGGACATGCCGGGCCGCGTTGAAATCGACGTGTCGGACGACGTGGCCATGAGCACCGCCAGGGCGCTCATCCGCCGCGGCTTCCCGGTGGGACCGTCGTCCGGCCTCAACTACGTCGCCGCGGTGGAAGCCGCGAAGCGACTGGGCCCGGAGGCGCAGGTGGTGACGGTGTTCCCCGACCGCATGGAGCGCTACTTCTCCACCGAGCTCATCCAGCCCAAGCCCGTGCCAGCACGCGGCGCGGCATGAGTTGAATGGGAATGGCGCGGCGCGTGCGGAGTTGCACGCGCCGTCACGCCGCGCTATCTGCTGGGCAAGCCCACGCTCATGCTCGTCCGAGTCCTGACATTGCTGGTGGTCCTGGGGCTGCCTCCCATCGCGGGGGCGGCCGAGGGGCTGTTCCATCTCTGCCAGGGCACGGTGAAGCTGGACCTGACGTGTGTCTGCTCCCAGGCGAAGCGGACGAAGGCCGCGCCCGACGCTCAGGAAGCGGGCATCCGTGGCAACCACCACGACTGCTGCGGCGAGCTCGCCGTGCAGCTCCCGGCGCCGGAGCCCGTCACCGCGAGCTCACGCCATGCGTGGGCGCTGACACCCCTGGCGGTGCTTCCCCAGGCTGTCCTAGAGGTGCCGCCAGCGCCCGAGTCCCTGCCCACGTCGTGGGTGCGCATCCGGGGCGTGCATCACGCCACCGCGCCACCGCTGTACCTGCAGCACTGCTCCTACCTCATTTGAGACGTCCGGCCCGCATGCGCTGAGGCCTGGCGGGTGGACGTGTGTCCACCGGCCGGATTCCGCCCGCCGCCGGTGACGTCCTTCTCCCGGCGACAGGCTCGTATCCCGTCATCTGGAGCAGGAAGTCATGTCACCCCATGGAACCTGGAGGCGGTCCGCTACGCGGGCCGTGCTCGCCACCGGCGTCGCCGTGTGGCTGGGCCCCGGCGCGGCCGGAGCCAATGAGCAGCGGTATCAATCCCAACTCGAAGCCGTTGCCCGGCAGGCACCGGAGGCACAGGCACCAGAGCCCTTCACGAGCGCCACCGTGCTGGAGCGCGCGGAGCTGGTGCGGCAGGTGCTCGCGCGCAACCCCTCGCTGGAAGCAGCGCGTGAGGCGTGGCGCGCCAGTCTCGAACGCTACCCGCGTGAGACGGCGCTCGAAGACCCGATGCTGACCTATGAAGTCGCGCCGCTGAGCATCACGGGCAGCGTGCCCTTCGGACAGGTCGTGGGGCTGAGCCAACAGCTCCCCTTCCCCGGCAAGCGCGGCCTGCGGGGGGAGATGGCGCTGGCGGAAGCGCAAGCGATGCGCGAGGACCGCGAGGCCCTGCGTCTGCGCCTGGCCCTCATGGCCTCCACGCTCTTCGATGACTTGTTCGTCGTGGAGCGCTCGCTCGACGTCACGGCGGAGCACCTGCGGCTGCTCGGGCAGCTCAAGAAGAGCGCGGAGGCCCAATACGTCACCGGGCGCGCCTCGCAGCAGGATCCGCTCCAGGCGGAGGTGGAGCTGAGCGAGGTGCTGCGCGAACAGGTGATGTTCGAAGCCGAGCGCGAGCGGCTTCGCGCCCAGCTCAACGGCCTGCTGCACCGCGCCCCCAGGCACCGCTGCCGCCACTGCCGGAAGCCATGCCCGCGCATGCCGCGGAGTCCGTGCCCGCCGAACGGCTGCAAGACGAAGCGCTGCGCCTGCGCCCGGAGCTGGAGGGCCTGCGGGCCCGGCTCGGTGGTGGCGAGGCCGCCGTCCGGCTCGCGAAGCGCGACTACTACCCGGATGTCATGGTGATGGGTGAGTACAACTCCATGTGGATGGACACGCCCCACCAGTTCATGGCGGGCGTCACCCTCAACATCCCGCTCGACTTCGGCAAGCGGAAGGCCGCTGTGCGGGAGGCCGAATCCGGCCTGAAGCGCCTGCGCCGGGAGGAAGAGCAGCTCATCTCCGACATCCGCGTCGAGGTGGAACAGGCGCGCTCGCGTGCCGAGGAGGCGCGGCGCGTGGTGGCGCTCTTCCAGGAGCGGCTCATCCCCGCGGCGAAGGACCAGGTGTCCGCCGCCCGCGCGGGCTTCGAGAGCGGCAAGAACAGCTTCCAGGTCCTCATCGAGGCGGAGCGCGGCCTGCGCCGCGTGGAGCTGCGTGAACAGACAGCCCTGGCGGACGTGCAGCGCCGCCGGGCGGAGTTGGACAAGGCCATGGGCCACACCCCGGGACTGCCCCGGAACGGAGAGACGCGATGAGCCCCCGAACCGCCGCCGCATCGCCCCTGGCTGGGAGTGGTCGCCCTCGCCGTACTCGTCGCCGTGGCCTGGAAGCCCCTCGCGGGCTGGTTCTTCGGCTCCACCTCCCACACCGGCACCGCGCCCGCGACGCATGAGGCGCACAGCGGCGCGGGCACGCCGCTGCCCGACGCCGCTTTGGAGTACACGCGCGCGGCCTTCGAGTCCTACGAAGCCACACGGGCCTTGCTCGCGCAGGACACCCTGGAAGGACTCGAGGCCAGGGCGGGAGCGCTGAAGGCCGCGCTCCAGCAGGCCGCCGAGGCCACCCAGGGTCATGGCACGCCGCTGACGGCCTGGCTCCAGCAGGGCGCGGACGGCGCCGCGCAACTCGCCTCGGCGAAGGACGCCGAGGCAGCGCGCCAGCACTTCGCGCGCGTGAGTGAAGCGCTCATCGCCCTGGCGTCCGCCGACCCGCGGCTCCAGGAAGGCTGGCACGTCTTCGAATGCCCCATGGTGGAGGGGGTGAATCAGTGGCTCCAGCGCGAGCCCAAGCTGGAGAACCCGTACATGGGCCGGCGCATGCTGGCGTGTGGCACCGCCAGCGAGTGGCGCTCGGCCGCTCCCGCGGGTGCTCACGGCGAGAGTGAAATCGCGCACTACACCTGCCCCATGCACCCGTCCGTGAAGCAGCACGGCCCGGGCGCGTGCCCCATCTGCGGCATGGACCTGACCCCCGTCAGCCGCGCCGAGCTGGCGAGCGGCATCATCCGGGTGGACGACCTGCGGCGGCAGCGTATCGGCGTGAAGACGGCGAAGGTGGAGCAGGCCTCCATGGACCTGTCCCTGCGCGCGCTCGGCCGCGTCACCTTCGACGAGAAGTCGCTGGTGGACGTCACCCTCAAGCTGGACGGCTACATCCACGAACTGCGCGTCAATGCCACGGGCGAGCCGGTGAAGAAGGGTGACGTCCTCTTCACCCTCTACAGCCCGGAGCTCTACGCCGCGCAGCAGGAGTACCTGCTGGCGCGTCAGAGCCAGAGCGCGGCCAACGCGTCGCTCGTGGGCGCGGCGCGCAAGCGGCTGGAGCTGTGGGGCCTGTCCGCGGCGCAAATCGAGCGCGTCGCCCAGCGAGGCCAGCCGGTGGAGAACATGCCCTTCCTGGCGCCCGCCAGCGGCTACGTGCTGGAGAAGAACGTGGTGGAGGGCGCGGCGGTGAAGGCCGGTGAGCGCCTGTTCCGCATCGCCCCGCTGGCGAAGGTGTGGGTGGAAGCGGACGTGTACGAGCAGGACCTGGCGCGCGTGAAGCCGGGCCATCCGGTGGAAGTCACCCTGCCCTACCTGCCTGGGAAGAAATACGCGGGCAGCGTCGGCTACGTGTACCCGTCCCTGCAAGGCGCCACGCGCACCGGGCGCATCCGCATCGAGCTGCCCAACCCGGAGCTGGAGCTGAAGCCGGACATGTACGCGGACGTCCGCTTCATCCTGCAGGGCGGCGCGCCGCGACTCCAGATTCCCGACTCGGCCGTCATCTACACCGGCCCTCGGCGGCTGGTGTTCGTGGACCTGGGCGAGGGCCGGCTGCGCCCCCAGGAAGTGAAGCTCGGCATCAAGGGCAACGGCACCTACGAGGTGCTGGAGGGGCTGTCGCCCGGCGACGTCGTCGTCACCAGCGGCAACTTCCTCATCGCGGCGGAGAGCCGCATCCGCTCCGCCACGGACGACTTCGGAGGCAGCCATGCAGCCCACTGAGAACGGCGAACAGGGCTTCATCGGCCGCATCATCGGTGCGTGCGCGCGCAACCCGTTCCTCACCATCCTGCTGGTGGGCGGCCTGGCGGCGTGGGCCGTCCACGCGGTTCGCAACACCAAGCTGGACGCCATCCCCGACCTGTCCGACACGCAGGTCATCGTCTTCACCGAATGGATGGGACGTGGGCCGGATCTGGTCGAGGACCAGATCACCTACCCCATCTCCTCCTCCCTGCTGTCGGCGCCGAAGGTGAAGGCCGTCCGTGGCCAGTCCATGTTCGGCATGTCCTTCATCTACGTCATCTTCGAGGACGGCACGGACATGTACTGGGCGCGCAGCCGCGTGCTCGAATACATGGAGACGGCGCGCGGACGCCTGCCCGCGGGTGTGACGCCCATGCTGGGTCCGGACGCCACCGGCGTGGGCTGGGTGTTCCAGTACGCGCTCGTGGACGAGAGCGGCAAGCACTCCCTGGCGGACCTGCGCAGCCTCCAGGACTGGAACGTGCGCTACGCGCTGTCCAGCGTGCCCGGCGTGGCGGAAGTCGCCAGCGTGGGCGGCATCGTCAAGCAGTACCAGGTGCAGGTGGACCCCAACCAACTGCGCGCCTACGGCGTGACGCTGGGCGAGGTGACACGCGCGGTCCGCGAGTCCAACGAGGACGTGGGCGGCCGGGTGATGGAAATCGCGGGCCACGAGCACATCATCCGAGGGCGTGGCTACATCCGCTCCACGCAGGACATCGAGAACATCCCGCTGAAGGTGAGCGGGGACGGAACGCCCGTGCTGGTGCGCAACGTGGGCACGGTGAGCCTGGGGCCGGACATCCGCCGGGGTGTCGCGGAGCTGGACGGCAAGGGCGAGGTGGCCGGCGGCATCGTCGTCATGCGCTACGGGGAGAACGCGCTCACCGTCATCGACGCGGTGAAGGAGCGCCTGGAGGAGGTGCGCGCGGGCCTGCCGGAGGGCGTGGAGCTGGTCGTCACCTATGACCGCTCGGGGCTCATCGAGGAGTCCATCAGCACGCTCAGCCGGGCGCTGGTGGAGGAGATGCTGGTGGTCAGCCTCATCATCTTCCTCTTCCTGATGCACGCGCGCAGCGCGCTGGTCACCATCTTCACGCTGCCCCTGGCGGTGCTGCTCGCCTTCATCCCCATGTACTACCAGGGGCTCACCGCCAACATCATGAGCCTGGGCGGCATCATCGTCGCCATTGGCGCCATGGTGGATGCCTCCATCATCATCGTGGAGAACATCCACAAGAAGCTGGAGGCGTGGGAGGCGGAAGGCCGCCCCGGCGAGCGGCGCGAGGTCATCATCTCCGCGATGCAGGAGGTGGGGCCCTCCATCTTCGGCACGCTGCTGGTGCTCACCGTCGCCTTCCTCCCCGTCTTCACGCTGGAGGCCACCGAAGGCCGGCTCTTCAAGCCGCTGGCGTACACGAAGACGTACTCCATGGGCTTCGCCGCGGTGCTGGCGGTGACGCTCACGCCCGCGCTGGCGGTGCTCTTCATCCGCGGACGCATCCGCCGGGAGGACGAGAACCCCCTCAACCGCTGGCTGGTGGCCCTCTACATGCCGGTGGTGCGCTTCGTGGTGCGGCACGCCAAGGTGGTGGTGGCGCTGTCCGTGGTGGCCATGGCGCTGACGGTGCCAGCCTTCATGCGGCTGGGCCATGAGTTCATGCCGCCGCTCAACGAAGGCGCCATCCTCTACATGCCCACCTCGCCGCCGGGCATGTCCATCACCGAGGCGACGCGCATCCTCCAGTCCATGGACGCGGAGCTGAAGCGCATTCCAGAGGTGGTCAGCGTCTTCGGCAAGGCGGGCCGCGCGGAGACGGCCACGGACCCGGCGCCCCTGTCCATGTTCGAGACGACGGTGGTGCTCAAGCCGAAGTCCGAGTGGCGCAAGGGCCTCACCTGGGAAGCCCTGCTGACGGAGATGGACGAGACGCTCCAGTACCCGGGCATGCCCAACATCTTCTGGATGCCCATCCAGACGCGCACGGAGATGCTGGCCACCGGCATCCGAAGTCCGCTGGGCATCCAGGTGTTTGGCGACGACCTGGACACGCTGGAGCAGGCAGCGGTGGCCATTGAAAAGGCCGTGGCCCAGGTGCCCGGCACGCGCAGCGCGTTCGCGGACCGCTCCACCGGTGGCTTCTACGTGGACATCGAGGTGAAGCGGGAAGAGGCCGCGCGCCTGGGCCTGGGCGTGAAGGACATCAACGAGGTGGTGATGGGCGCCATCGGCGGAGAGAACGTCTCCCAGACGGTGGAGGGCCGCGAGCGCTACCCCATCAACGTGCGCTACGCGCGTGAGTACCGCGACAGCCCCGAGCTGTTGAAGGAAGTGCTGGTCCCCACCCCGGCCGGCGCGCAGGTGCCGCTGGCCCAGGTGGCGGACGTGCGCTTCGTGCAGGGCCCGCCGATGATTCGCAGCGAGGGCGGCAAGCTCGTCACCTACGTCTTCGTCGACACCGCGCGGCCCATCGCGGACTACGTGAAGGACGCGAAGGCGGCGGTGGCGCGCGAGGTGAAGACGCCCACCGGCGTGCGCGTGGAGTGGAGCGGCCAGTTCAAGTACTTCGAGCGCGCCACGGAGAAGCTCAAGGTGGTGATTCCCGTCACCCTGCTGCTGGTGTGCCTGCTGCTGTACTTCAGCACGAAGTCCGTGGTGGAGATGGGCATCGTCCTGCTGGCGGTACCCTTCAGCCTGATTGGCGCGGTGTGGCTGCTGTACCTGCTCGACTACAACATGAGCATCGCCGTGTGGGTGGGGCTCATCGCGCTGGCCGGGCTGGACGCGGAGACGGGCGTGGTGATGCTGCTCTACCTCACCCTGGCCCATCAGAAGGCGGGCCAGGAGGGACGGCTGCGCTCCATGGCCGACCTGACGGAGACCATCGTTGATGGCGCGGCGCGTCGTATCCGTCCCAAGCTGATGACGGTGATGACGGACATGATTGGCCTGCTCCCCGTGCTGTGGAGCACCGGCACGGGCGCGGACGTGATGAAGCGCATCGCCGCGCCGCTGGTGGGCGGACTCGTGACGTCGTTTTTACTCGAGCTGACCGTGTATCCGGCCATCTTCGCCCTCTGGAAGCGGCGCCACCTTCCCCAGGAGCAGCCAGAGGAAGGCACAGGAGAGCCACCCCTGCCCGCTGAAACTCAGACAGCCTGAAAAAGTGCAATCTGGCTGAATCTGGACACTCGAGTTCGCCCCGGGAGTTACGCAACTCCCGGGGACTGGGCGCCGATAATCCGGGCAGATTCACGCAGCCTCTACCCCCTGGAAGCCCTCATGAGCCTTCGCCTGCCCTCGCTCTCCTCCGTGTTCCGCGCCACTCAGGCGCAGGCCCCCCGCACCGCCGCCGCCGCGGCCTCCACGGTCTCCGCGCCGCCCGCGGGCCTGCGCAAGGGCGACTCCGGGCCCAAGGTGAAGCAGTTGCAGGATGCGCTCGTGAAGGTGGGCTACATGACGAAGGCCCAGGTGACGACGGGCCCCGGCACCTTCGGTCCGCAGACGGAAACGGCGGTGAAGAAGTTCCAGGCGGACAACAAGCTGCCCACCACCGGCTTCTACGGTGACCTCACGCACGCGGCGCTGAAGAAGGCGCTGGGCACCAGCGGCCCCACCACGCCCACCACCCCGGGCGGCAAGTTCACCAAGCCCGCGGTCATCAACGCGCCCTCGCCGAACCAGAACTCGCGCGGCGGGACGAAGATCGACACCATCGTCATGCACCACACCGCGACCAACAACGGCGCGGGCGACCTGGCGTGGATGCGCAATCCGCAGAGCAAGGTGTCCGCGCACTACATGGTGGACCGCGACGGGAAGATCTATCAGCTGGTCGGTGACGACAAGCGCGCCTGGCACGCGGGCAAGGGCGAGCTGCACGGCGTGCCCTCGGACATCAACAACCGCTCCATTGGCATCGAAATCGTGAACGACGGCAGCGGAAAGACGCCCTTCACCGAGGCGCAGTACCAGTCGCTCACCCAGCTCACCGGCTACCTGAAGCAGCAGCACAACATTCCGATGAAGAACATCGTGGGCCACGCCGACGTGGCGGTGCCCAAGGGCCGCAAGAACGACCCGGCGCCCAACTTCGATTGGAACCGGCTGCGCAAGGGCATCTCCTGACAGTCGTCTTCCCCTGCGTGCGAGGAGGCTCCCCCAGTGTGAGTCCCTCGCACGCATTGCGTTTGGAAACGTGGTAGAAGGCCGCCAGCGTGCTCCGAATCTGGCTCATCGTCTGCCTGTTCCTGTTCGCCCCGGGCCTGGGGGGTTTGATGCCCACCCTCACTGGCGCGGTGGGCGAGGTCTGCACGCAGAGCTGCCCGGACGATGATGACCAGGGGCAGTGCGCCCCGGACTGCATCGACTGCACCTGCTGTGCCCACGTGCGCACCGTGGCCGCGCATGCCCCGCCGCCTTCCTTCGTGCTGCTCGTGTCGCGGCCCTTGCGCGTCGCCTACGAGAAGGCCGAACCGTTGTCGGCCGACGGGCGTGACATCCTCCACGTCCCCATAGCCCCCCTCGCGTAGGTCGCGTCCGCCGTCTCGTTCGCTCGCGTCCGCCAGGACAGGTGTGCCCGTGTGTCATCGCGGGGCACGCTCCACCTGACGCACGCCTCCCTTTCGCGAGGTCATCGCCGTGCCCCATCCACTCACGGTGGCAGCCTTCGGGCTCGCCGCCGCACTCCTGTTTCCACGTGTCGCCGCGGCCCAGCCGGGCTCCGCCGACGCCGCGCTGTCCCTTGAAGAAACCCTGGCCCTGGCCCGCCAGCGCGCACCCGCGCTGCTGGATGCCGCGGGCCGCGCCGCCGAGGCCCAGGGCCCCGTGGCGGCCGCCGCGTCGCTGCTGAACGACAACCCCACCTTCGAGCTCCAGGCGGGCCCCGCAGTGCCCCTGGCTCGCCGGGAACCCCGCCGAGCGCGGGCTGGACTTGAGCGTGGGCATCAGCCGGCCTTCGAGCTGGGCGGAAAGGGCGGCGCCCGCCGGGCATCCGCGCGCGCCGGTCTGGAGATGGAGACGGCCCTCCAGCGCGACGCCGAGCGCCGGGTGCTGGGCGACGTCGCCGCGCGCTTCCTCCAAGCGCTGCACGCGCGGGAGCGGCTGAGCCTCGCGCGGGAAGCCGAGGCCGCCGCCCGGGAGACCGCGAACTCCGCCCAGCGGCGCTTCGAGGCCGGTGATGTGCCCGTGGTGGACGTCAACGTGGCGCGCGTGTCCCTGGCCCGCCTGCGCGCGGAGGTGGCCACCGCGGAGGGGGACGAGGCCGTCCAACTCCACCAGTTGCGCGCGATGCTGGGCCTTCCGCTCACGCATCCGTTGGCCATCCGCGGTGAGCTGCGAGTGCTCGCGCTCCAGCCTGTCACGGAGGCGAAGACAGACACCGTGGCGGCGCGGCCCGATATCACCGCGCTGGAAGCGGAGCTTGCCCAGGCGGATGCCGACCGCCGCATGGGCCGGGCGAGCGTCTGGCCGGACATCACCGCGGGGTTTCTGTACCAGCGGGAGATTGATGAAACCGCCTACCTCGGCGCCCTGAGCGTGCCGCTGCCGATCTTCGACCGGGGAGACAACGCCCGGGTGACGGGCGATGCCCGCGTGCGCCGGCTCCAATCCCTGCTGGCCGCGGCCCGGGTGGAAGTGGACGTCCAGGTGGAGGCCGCGCGCGTGCAGCACCGCAAGCGACTGGAAGCCGTGACGCTGCTGGAAGCCGACGCCCTGCCGCTGCTCAATGACAACGAGCGTCTCGCTCGCCGCTCCTACGAAGCCGGAGAGATGGGCCTCGCCGAATTCCTCCTCGTTCGCCGCGACACGCTGGAAGCGCGTGCCGCCTACCTCGACAGCCTCCTCCAGGCAGCCCTCGCCCGCATCCAACTGGCCGTGGAAACTGGAGCCCTTCCATGAGGCCCCTCCACGTCGCGGTGGCCGCCCTCCTCCTGCTCACCGCCTGCAAGCGCGAGGCGCCACACGACGAGCAGGAACACGGACATGACGAGCCCTCCGCCCAGGAAGCTGCCCACCACGACGACCATGGCGAGCCCCACGTCCGCATCGCGTCGGAGATGTTGAGAGACTTGCGCATCACCACCGCGCCCGTGGGCGTGCGCCCGGGCGGTGAGAATGTCACCGTCCTGGGAGAGCTCACCTTCAGCGAGGACGCCTACGCGGAGGTGGCCTCCCCCATCGCCGCCCGTGTGAGCGCCGTCTTCGTCACCACCGGTCAGGCGGTGAAGCGAGGCGAAAAGCTCGCGGACCTGCGCAGCCCCGAGCTGGGCAAGGCGCGCGCGGCGCTGCAAGCGGCCCAGGCCCAGGCCCAGGCCGCGCGTCAGGCCGCCGAGCGCAAGCGCACGCTCGCTGACGAGCGCATCATCGCGAGCAAGGACGTGCAAGCCGCCGAAGCAGAGGCCGCCGCCGCCGAGGCCGCTGTCGCCGCCGCGCGCGCGGAGCTGGTGGCCCTGGGCGTGAGCGAAGAAGAGCTGCGCGGCGGCAACGTCCCCCGGGCTTCGTCCTGCGCGCCCCCCTGTCCGGCACCGTCGTCGAACGCACCGCGCGGATGGGGCAGATGGCGGACCCCAACCTGCCGCTGTTCTGCATTGGTGACGTGTCCTCGCTGTGGCTGGTGGTGCACGCCTTCGAGCGTGACGCCGTGCGCATCCAGCGTGGCACGCAGGCCCGCATCACCTTCGCGGCCTTTCCGGGCCAGGAGTTCATGGCGAAGGTGGGCCACGTGGGGCAGCGCGTGGATGCGACATCACGCACCATCCCCGTGAGGCTGGAGCTGGACAACGCCGACGGCCAACTTCGGCCCGGCATGTCCGCGTCGGCCTACATCCCGCTGGGGGACCCGGGAGCGCCCATCACCGCCGTGCCCGCGGCGGCGCTCCAGCGGCTGGAAGGTGGCTGGGTGGCCTTCCTGCCCACGGACGCGCGCGGCGTCTTCGAGCGGCGCGAGGTGGGCCGGGGCCGCACGCTGGGCGGCGACGTGGAGGTCCTCACCGGACTGAAGCCCGGCGAGCAGGTGGTGGTGGAAGGCGCGTTCCTGCTCAAGGCGGAGGCGGAGAAGTTGAGCGGCGGAGGGAGTGACGGCCATGCGCACTGAGGCCCCCGACTCCTGGATGAGCCGCATCCTGCGGGCCTCCTTCGCCCGGCCTGGTCTCACCGTGGTGCTGGCCCTGGCGCTCTCCGCCTTCGGCGCGGTGGCGCTCCAGGGGCTGACGCGCGACGTGTTCCCGGACCTGTCCGCGCCCATCTTCAACGTCATCGTGCAGAACCCGGCGATGGGCGCGCAGGAGCTGGAGACGGCCGTGGCCATCCCCATGGAGGTGGCGCTCGCGGGATTGCCCGAGGTGCGCCGCATCCGCTCCACCTCGCAGCTGGGCGTCACCCAGCTCACGGTGGAGTTCGAGCCAGACGCCGACTACTTCCGCAGCCGGCAGTATGTCGTCGAACGCGTGGCCCAGGCGCAGAGCGAGCTCCCCCCCGGCACGGACGCGCCGCTGGTCTCCAGCCTCACCGGGCGGCTCAACGAGGTGTTCGAGTTCACCCTGGAAGCGGAGCCCGGCGCGGCGGAGTTGATGACGCTGCGGGATCTGGCTGAGTTCGAGGTGAAGAACCGGCTGCTCGCCGTGCCCGGCGTCGCCGGTGTGGAGCGCCTGGGTGGCTACCTGCGCCAGTTCCAGGTGCAGCTCGACCCGGACCAGATGGTGGCGCGCGGCATCACCCTGAACCAGGTGGAGCACGCGCTGGAGGGCGCGAACCTGAACGCCTCGGGCGGCTTCGTGGTGCAGGGCCCCATGGAGTGGACGGTGCGCGCGGTGGGGCGCGCGGAGTCCGTGGAGGACCTGCGCGACACCGTGGTCGCCGTGCGCGACAGCACGCCCGTGCTGCTGGGTGACGTGGCCGACATCCGCGAGGCCCCCGCCGTGCGCCGGGGCATCGCCCACCGGCTGAAGGGCGAGGTGGTGAGCTGCCGGGTCATCAAGCAGTTCGGCGCGGACACACAGCAGGTGACGGCGGGCATCCGCGTCGCCATCCAGGAGTTGAAACAGGGCCTGCCGCCCGGTGTGCAGCTTCGCATCGTGTATGACCAGTCGGTGCTGGTGGACTCCGCGCTGGGCGGCGTCAGCCGGGCCATCCTGCTGGGCGCGGTGCTGGTGGTGCTCGTGCTCTTCCTGCTCCTGGGAGACTGGCGCGCGGCGCTCATCGTCACGCTCACCCTGCCCTTGTCCCTGGCGCTGGCGGGCGTGCTGCTGAAGTTCGCCGGCATCGGCATCAACACGATGACGCTGGGAGGGCTGGCCATCGCCGTGGGCCTGCTGGTGGACGCGGCCATCATCGTCACGGAGAACATCGTCCACCGCCTGCGTGAAGCGAAGGGCACGGCTTCGCGGCGCGACGTGGCGCTGGCGGCGTCCATGGAGATGGCCCGGCCCATCGCCTTCGCCACGCTCATCGTCGTCTCCGTGTTCATCCCCCTGTTCGCCATGACGGGCATCGAGGGGCGCATGTACCAACCGCTCGCCGCGGCCGTGGTGGCCTGCCTGACGGCGTCGCTGGGACTGGCGCTGACGCTGGTGCCAGTGGCGTCCGGGCTCTTCCTTCGCGCGCCCCGCGAAGGGCAGCCCGAGGACGTGTGGGTCATCCGCAAAATCAAGCACGTCTACGCGCCCATGCTGGAGGCGTGCATGCGCCACGCGGGCCTCGTGCGGCTGGTGGCCCTGGCCGTCACCGTGCCCGCGCTGTCACTGGCCTTCGTGGTGGGCAGCGACTTCATGCCGAAGCTGGATGAAGGCGCGCTGCTGCTCCAGACGGTGCTGCCGCCGGAGGCCTCGCTGGAGGAGGTGGACCGGCTCAACCACCTGGTGGAGGACGCGCTGTTGAAGTTCCCCGAGGTGGAGGACGTGGTGCGCCGCACGGGCCGTGCCGAACGCACGGAAGACCCGATGCCGCACACGCTGTCGGACGTGCTCGTCATCCTCAAGCCAGAGCGAGGACGCTCGATGGAGGACCTGGAAGCCGCGATGCGCGAGGCGGTGGGACAGGTCCCTGGCGTGTCGACGCTGTTCACCACGCCCTTGGGCATGCGCATCGATGAAGGGCTTGGCGGCAGCCCCGCGGACCTCTCCGTGCGCATCTTCGGGCCGGAGTTGGAGACGCTGGCCGGACTGGCCGAGCGGGCGCAGGCCATCATGGCGAAGGTGGAAGGCGTGGAGGACCTGCGGGCGGAGAAGCTGACCGGCCTTCCCCAACTCCGCATCACCGTGAACCGCGCCGCGGTGGCGCGCGTGGGCCTGACACCCGGAGACGTCATCCACGCCGTGAAGGTGGGAATGGTGGGCCAGGAGTTCGCCCAGGTGTGGAAGGGCCAGCGCCGCTATGACTTGCTGTTGCGGCTGGCGGACCACCGCCGGGGTGACGCCACCGCCATCCGGGGCCTGCTGGTGGACGGGCATGACGGCACGCGCATCCCGTTGAGCCAACTGGCCACCATCGAGGAGACGTTCGGCGCGGGCAGCATCCGCCGCGAGGCGGGCAGCCGGCGCATCGCCGTGGAGGCCAGCGTCGCGGGCAGGGACTTGGGCAGCACGGCGGCCGAGGTGCGCGAGCGACTGGCGGCGGAGCTGAAGCTGCCCACCGGCTACTTCCTGGACGTGGGCGGCCGGGTGGAGAGCCAGCAGCGCGCCGCGCAGGCGATGACGGTCGCCATCGCGGTGGCCCTGCTCGCGGTGTTCATCCTGCTGTACCTGGCGCTGGGCTCGCTGGCGGAGTCGCTGGTCATCATCGCCACCCTGCCGGACGCCTTCGTCGGCGGCATCCTCGCGCTGCTCATCGCCGGGGAGACGTGGAACGTGTCCAGCCTGGTGGGCCTCATCGGACTGTTTGGCATTGCCGTCCAGAATGGCCTGGTGCTGGTGGCGCAGACGAAGCTGCTCATGCAGCACGGCAAGCCCTTCGAGGAGGCGATTCGCGAGGCGAGCATCGGCCGCGTCCGCCCCAAGCTGATGACGGCTGGCACCGCCATCCTGGGCCTGCTGCCGCTGCTGGTGCTGCCACTGCACGGCACGGAAGTGGAGCGCCCCCTGGCCGTCGTCATGGTGGGCGGGCTCGTCACCTCCACGCTGTTCACCCTGCTGGTGCTGCCCACCTTCTATGCCTTCGTGCACGGGTGGCAGGAGCGGGTGACACAGCGGATGGCCGCCCGGAAGGCGGCTCGGGCACAGACGTCCGTGGCGCCCTGAGACGACGCACCGCCAGGGGAGCCGCCGCCCTGTCCTCGCAGGGCGGCGGCGAACCTGCGACTACTTCGCGTTGGTGACCATGTCGGCGCGCACCTTGCCGACGATGCCTTCCCACTTCCCGTTGGCGCCATGGCCGTGGGATTCGCCGTCGTCGCGGAACTTCACGAAGTGGTTGGTCCACTTGGCACGACCACCCTCACAGGCGGTGGTGCCCGTGGTCAGGTCGTTGCAGAACCAGTCGGACGGGTTGCAGTAGGCCCCGCCCGCGCTGCCCGACACGCCGCCCGTGGAGTGGTACGACACCGCGTCGTCGTCCTGCCCCGGGAGGAGCCCCGAGTACACCTTGCCCTTGGCGCCCGCGAACATATTGAAGCGGATGCCGCGCGTGGTGTTGTGGTTGTACATGGCGCGCGCGGTGGTCGTCACAAGGTCACTGACGATGGGGTCACTCACGGCCCACTCCCCCATGTCCGCCAGTTCGCTGCCTCCAGCAGCACCCGACGCCACGTTCACCCACTTGATGTTCCAGCCCGTCTGCGTCTTCCCATCGGTGTTGCCACACACACCGTTGGCATTCGGTGTCGCGTTCTTCTTGTAGCGCGCCGAGCCGCCATACAGCGCCAGCGCGTAACCAATCTGGAGGTTCCCCGCGCTGTGCACCGCGATGTAGCACCAGTTGTCTCCGGTGCAGTAACAGTCGAGCGCATCCCGGATGCGCTCATTCTGCCCACCAATGCGCTGCCGCCCGTCCCAGTTGACGGCCTTCTTGTTCACCCCGGCCGCCGTGGACGCGGGCCCCCAGGCGGAGAAGTCGGCGTAGTTGCCTGGCTTCGTGCCTCCGGAGTTCTTCCCGTGAATCCACAGGGTGTAGTTGGTGGCCAACGCCTGGGGCGCGAACAGCAGCGCCGCGACTGCCAGCGCCGCGCGAACGGGAAACCGCATGGGGACTCCGGGGGAATTGCGAGGGGGCGCCACGCTAACAGCAGGCAAGTGTTTCAGCCCAGGGCTCCATTCAGATACATGGAGCGGCCCCAGGTATCGTGAGACCCAGTGTCTCCACCGTGTCTCACGACACGCCGCGTCGCAATGGCTCTCAGGTCCGCATCTTCAGTCGTGTTTCATGCACCGCGTCCCCCACGGCGCCAGGCTTCTCGCGCTCGGCGGCGCGCAGCAGGCGGAGGATGCCGGGACCGAGCACGTCGATTTCCGTGGAGGCATAGGCCTCCGTGCCGAAGCGGCGGATGGTCTCCGTCTGCTGCCGGAGGATGCGCGCGTCCTGCCCGAAGATGTGGAGCG
This sequence comes from Myxococcus sp. MxC21-1, assembly GCF_032612255.1. NCBI lineage: Bacteria > Pseudomonadati > Myxococcota > Myxococcia > Myxococcales > Myxococcaceae > Myxococcus > Myxococcus sp. MxC21-1. The sequence continues at coordinate 1,160,485 of NZ_CP123278.1, read as the reverse complement.
CCACGGGCATGAGGAGCGGGAGCGCCGCGCGCACCAACCAGCGGGGCAATGGCAGACGGAACGTCACCACCGCGTACACCAGCGTGTCCCAGTCCGACACGGGCGTCATCGCGGAGGTCACCATGATGTGGCTGGTATCACCGATGCGGTACTCCACCTGGGCGATGGAGGGCATCAGGAAGCGATCGAAGTGCTGCACCACCCCGCCCCCCGGCGCGAGCAGCCGGCCCACGAGCCCGCTGGGACGCGGCTCGCCGATGTACTCGGCCTCCACCTTGTCCGCGCTCCGGCGCACCACCACGTCGATTTCGTTCCGCTTCTCCTCGGTGCGGAACAGCCCACCATGGAGGTACGCGGTGTGGGGCACGTCCAGCGTGTTCTCCAGCGTGGAGTGCAGCGAACCGGGGGCCCGAAGCGTGCGGCGCACGGTGGTGTATTCGCGCGCCTCCAGAAGCGGGAAGCGGTAGGGCTCCGTGGTGGGCTCGACGCCCGGCGTGGAGTAGACCCAGACGAAGCCATCCTGCTCACGCGTGGCATGCGCCGTGGCACAGCGAGCACGCGCGCCGGGCTCGCCCAGGAAGCCAGGGATGGCGCGGCACTGGCCCGCGCCGTCGAAACGCCAGCCGTGGTAGCCGCACTGGAGCTGGCCTTCCTTCACCCGGCCCAGCGACAGCGGCACGTTGCGGTGCGGGCAGCGGTCCACCAGGGCCGCGGGCTTGCCGCCCTCACCTCGGAAGAGCACCAGGGGCGAGCCCTGGAGCGTGCGCGCCAGGGGCTTGTCTCCCAGCTCACTCGAAGCGCAGAGGATGAACCAGGCGTTGGGCAGGTGGACGACGGAGATATGTCCAGCGGGCGTACCGGAGGTGCGCCCCTCCTCGCGAGAGCTCATGGAGCGCACTCTAATCGGCCTCGACGGCGCGTGAAGGGCTCCGCGACAGGGCCGTTCCGGCTTGCCTGGACTCTTCCGGGCGACCCCTCACGCGGGAAGGTCGGCGGCGCGCTGGGCGGCCTCCGGGTTGGGCGTCTGCGACATGACACCGCCGCCCATCCTCCAGCACGAATCCGAGCACTGGGTGCACATGTCCGCGCAGGCCTTCATCACCACGTCCTCGCCCATCTGCGCGCAGGACTCCGCGCAGCGCCCGCAGACTTCCGAGCAGGCGAAGCAGGTGCGGCTATGCAGCTCCGAGCCCCGCAGCATGAAGTTCGCGCTCGTCTGGCAGATTTCCGCGCAGTCCATCAACAAGCGCAGGTGTCTGGCCTCCGCATACTTTCCGCCCATTCCCAGACAATACGTCAGCGTCTCCATGCAGATGCGATGACAGGCCAGGCAGTCCTCGATGCACTGGCGCATGTCGCTGTCGGCGTTCATCGCTTCGGCTACGGCCATGGTGTCCACCTCTCCCAGGGTGCGGTGCTTTCGAGCTCAAGGGTGGGCATCCCAGCGCCGCGCGGGTGGGCCTCGGCGGGCCGCCCGCCCCCAGCCCGAGGGAGAGGGCTCGAAGCGTCTCTGGCTCCAGTGCCATGCCGCACTTGGGACAGGCGCCGGGATGCAACTGACGGACCTCCGGGTCCATGGGGCAGACGTACAGTGTCCCCGGTTCCGGCGCGGTCTCCGCGGGCGAGAGGTAGCGCTCCGGGTCCGCGCGAAACCGCTCCCGGCACCGGGGATTGCAGAAGGCGTGGGTCAACCCGGCGTGCTCCGGGTGACCGCCCTTCGGGGCGTTCGGGTCCACCTTCATGCCGCAGACGGGGTCGATGGCGGGCGCCTCCCCGGCCGGAGAGGGAGGGGGCGTGCGGGAATGCGGCACGTGCGAAGGGTGTTGGGGCCTGGCGCTTCGAGGCTCCTTTCGCCCAGGCCAACGAATCGCCCAGGCCAACGAAGCACCCGGCCGACTCCAACTGGGTGTTTCTCTAGAGGTAATCGCTCCTCCGGCCACGGACATTCATCTTGACCTCCAAGCACATTCCCTCTCGCTCCATGGCTGGCCGTCGAGAGCCCCTGGACGAAGAGCAGAGTGCCCTTCACGACTCATGGGACACGGTGCTGCGCACGGTGGGCCGGGTCGTCCTGGGCACGGTGCTCATCTGGGGGGTGTGCTCGGCGTTGCGGTATGGCGTCCATGCCACCAGTGACACGCTGCTGGCGTTCGCGTCGGGGCGGAGCCTCTGGTGGGCGCCGCTGGTGCTCGCGGGCGTGCTGCTGCTGGGCGGACTGCTGCGAGGACTGCTCAACCGCCGGCCCGGCTGGAGCGACGTGGCCTCGGATGGGGTGAATGTCGCGCTCTTCAACTACCACATCACCTACGAGGACCCGGCGGACGACCCGCGCCCTCGCTACTCACGGCCCGCCATCCGGCTCGCCCTGCGCAAAGCGGTGGCCACGTTGCTCACGCTGGGCACCGGCGCGTCGGGCGGGCTGGAGGGGCCGGTGGTGCTGGTGGGCGAGTCCCTGGGCGCGGGCGTGGCCCGCTTCACCCGTGCCCGCTCCGAGCACACGCTGCGCACCTGCCAACTGGCGGGCATCGCCGCGGCGGTGGGAACGCTGCTCAACGCGCCGTTCGCCGCCGCGCTCTTCGCGCTCGAGGTCGTCTACGGCAACCGCATTGTCTACCGGAAGCTGGCGTACTGCCTGCTGGCGGGAATCATCGCGTACGCGCTCAACAACCGCTTCCTCGGCTTCAAGCCCATCTTCGTGGCGCCGCCGCACCCGCACACGTACACGCTGGGGGAGTACGGCCTCACCGCGCTGGTGGCCGTGGCAGTGTCCGCGCCCGTCGCGCTGCTGTTCGGCCTGACCATGAAGCACACGCGCCAGGTGGTAGAGCGCGTCAGCCCGGTACTGCGCGGTGCCATGGGGGCGCTGTGCACCGTCCTGGTGGCCGGAGGGCTCTACTACGGCGCGGGCATGGACTTCCGGCACGTGCTGGGCATGGGCGAGTACACCATCGCCCAGCTGTTGGCGGATGCCCCGGGGCCGCTGTCGCTGTGGTGGTACCTGCTGCTCATCGTGGGTGGGAAGCTGCTCACCACGGGCTTCACGGTGCAGTCAGGTGGCTCGGCGGGCATGCTCATCCCCAGCATGGTGCTGGGCGGCGTGTCGGGCGCGGCCACGGCGCAGATGCTCGCGTCGGTGACGGGCACGGGGCCGGCGGACGTGACGGTGTTCGTGGTCGTGGGCATCGCCTCCGCGCTGGTCGCGGTGGTCGGTGTGCCACTGGCGGCCATTGCCCTGGTGCTGGAGGTGTTCGGCTCCGCGTATGGCCCGCCCGCCGTCCTCGCCTGCTGCGTCACCTACGTGCTGACGCTGCGGCTGTCCGTCTACAACGAGCAGCGCCGCGAGGAGGCGGTGGCGGTGGAACCTGTCGCGAATGCGTGATCAACGCGTTCATGACGGACGGCTCGCGACCCTGGAAGACGTCCTGGAGCACTACCGCCGTGAGCCCAGCGGTCCTCACGGCACGGTGGACGGGTCCGAGAAGCGCGGGTCCGTCAGGAACTCCGTGTCGGTGAGCGACTCGAGGAACGCCAAGACGTCTTCCTTCTCCTCCGCGGTCAGCGTGAAGCCTCTCACGAAGCCACTCTGCAGCGGACTGGCCTCGCCGCCGCTCACCATCCGCGCGTGTCCTCCCGCGGCGTAGTGGTCCAGCACGTCCGACAGCGTGGCCAGACTGCCGTCATGCATGTACGGCCCGGTGACGGCCACGTTGCGCAGGGACGGCGCGCGGAAGCGGCCCATGTCCTCGGGACGGCCCGTCAGCTCGATGAGGCCCGGGTCCTTCGCCGGGTACGCGCCCTGGCCGTCCTCGTTGTAGAGGCCCGTGTTGTGGAAGGGCAGGATGGGCTCGACCGTCGTCTCGTGCACCGTGGCGTCCTGGAAGTTGAAGCCGGAGTGGCAGTGGTCACACTCCAGCCGCTCCGAGAAGAACAACTCCATGCCCCGCTTCTGCTGCCGCGTCATGGCCTCCACTTCATTGCCATACACATAGCGGTCATACGCGGAGTTGCCGGAGATGAGGGTGCGCTGGAACGACGCCAGCGCCCGCGTCAACGTGGCCACGGACACGGGCTCCGCGGCCTCCGGAAACGCGCGCTGGAACTCCGCCTCCAGCCCCGGGACCGCGCGCAGCCGGCCGAGCAACTCCTCTTCCCTGTCGCCGAAGCCCAATTCCACCGGCTCCTTGCCGAACAAGGGCGCCAACGCCTGCGCCTCCAGCGTCGTGAGCGAGGGATTCGCCCAGGTGAGACTCGTGGCATAGGCGACGTTGGCCAGCCCCTGGGAGTTGCGGCGGTGCGTCTCGCCCGTGCTGCCCTGCGACGTCACCAGGGGCTCGGTGAAGGCTCGCGCCGGGTCATGGCAGGACGCGCAGGACTGCGTCTCGTTCCGTGACAGGCGCACGTCGAAGAAGAGCCTCCGGCCCAGCTGCACCTTCTCCTCCGTCATCGGATTGTCCGCGGGCACTCGCGGCGTGGGAAACCCCGTGGGCAGCTTCCACACGTAGCGCTCCGCCTCGCTGTCCTTGCTGCCACAGCCAGCGCCCAGCCAGGCCAGCACCACCAGCACCCCTGCTCGTCTTCCCACGCGCCACACCATGACGTCCCCCTCCTACTCCGCCTTGATGAATGACTGAGGCCCCGGTGCCATCTCCTGGCTCCGGTGCGTCAGCCCCATCCGGCCGAACATGGGCGCGCAGTCCGGGTCCGCCTGCTGCGACATACACCCCACGGAGGTGTTGGGCACCTCCGCGTTCTCGTCCAGGTTCGAGCCTGAGAAGAGCGCCCCCAAATCCAGCACCACCTTGCCAGACGCCAGGTCGAACGAGTCCAGAGCCACCTCCGGACGGTTGCCGAACGTACATCCCGCGGTGCCGTTCGTCCGGCCCTCCGGCGGCGGTGCACAGTCCGTGCTCCCCAGGTGCATGACGTGCCCTTCGGGAAGTCCCGTCGTCCGGCCCTCGATGCGCGTGAAGAGATAGCCCGAGCGCCAGCTCCAGTAGAGGCTCGTGTCGTTCAGCGGCGAGGGCGCCGTGGACACGTCGAGGTGGTTCTGCGTCTCCGGCACGCCCAGCTTGAAGCACAGGCCGGTGTAGACACCCTCGGGCGCCGTGCCGGTGATGCGCAGGTTCGTCGCCTCCGTGCCGTTGGTGCACAGGCCCGTCTTGTCCGCGAAGTCGAGCAGCGCCGTGCCTTGTGTCTGCCACCGCCCGTCCTGCTCGAGCTTCAGTGGCACCTCAGCGCCCTCGGCCGTGACGAGCCGGACATCGTGAAGGTACACGCGCAGGTCCATGGGCTCGTACGTCGTCCCCGTTGTCCCCACCCCGGTGTAGCTGCGGCCACATGCGAAGGGCTCGCTGCCCACCCGGGCCTCGAAGGGGATGACGACTTCCATACCGTCGCCACAGCCCAGGACGCCCAGCAGCGCGAAGGGAAACAGACGGACGGCACGACGATGAGCGGACACCATGGCGGACTCCCTTGGAATGGAGTCTCCGCGTAACGCAATCCCGACGGGTGGAGAACGTGGCAAGTTGCCACAGGCCGCTGTACTTGCCCCATGGAAGGAAACAGGCGGCCCACCTCAGCCGCCTTGCACGTTGTAGCCCGCCTCGCCGTAAGGCTTGAGCCGGTCCAACCAGAGCGCCTCCAGCACCTTCAGCTCCTCCTCCGGCGCCACCACGGGCTCGTCGGAAGGCTTCAGCACGTCGAGCACCTCGAAGGTGAACTGCTCCGCCCCGTAGCGCTTCCAGTCCTCCAGCAGCGTGGGCAGGCGGTCCATGCCCGTGGACAGCTCGAAGCGGATGCGATTGAGCATGCCCTGGACGTTGGCGCTCGCGCCCACCAACACCTTGCCATTGGCGAGGCAGCGCACGGCGTACACGCCCATGGGAGGCGGTGCTTCCCGGTAGGAACGCTTCAGTTCGGAGCGGCGGGAGCCAGCGGACATGGGAGACCTCGTGTCTGGGGAAGTTGAAGCGTGGGAAGGCGAATGCAGGGCGAAGCGCTGAGCGAGCCGGGCCTGCGCGGCCCCATCCTTCGGCGCCATCCAGTCGCGGCCCATGAGCGACCAGTCCGCGTCCGCGGGGTCGACGCCGAGCGCCTCGACGAGGCTGGCCTCGCAGACGAAGAACTGCTCACGGAACGGAAAGAGGAAGCCGCCCTGCGTCCGCAGGGAGTCAGCGGCCTCCGCATAGGAAGAGAACCAGCGGTTGAGGTGGGAGCCGCCCACGGGGGCGAGCAGGTGCTCGAAGTCGAGCTCACGCACCTGCTTCAGCTCACCCCAGGTGGCGTGCCCCTGCTCACGCGCGATGACGGTCAGCGCATGCTTGCGCTGCACCGTCTCCTTGCGCGCGAGCACCTCGCCCAAGGGCAGTCCCGCGAAGCCGGGCAGGACGCGCAGCCGCTCCGCTGCCCGGGCCGCGCGCGACGCATCCGCCGAGGCCAGCTCCTTGAGCAGGAGCGACGCGCGGACCTTGCATTCGTGGAGGGTGACGACGGTTCGCATGAAAAGTCCCTTGGCGTCGGCCCTCACCCGTTCGTGGGCCGTGGAAGGAACTCATCTGGAACTGTCGAACGGCGGAGAGAAGCGAGGGTGACGTCGTCTTTTCGGGCAGGCGCCCCTCGGCACCTGGGTGGGAGTTAACGAAGCGGACCGTCCCGGTGCAAGCGCTTTCAGACGTCCGTCGAGCCAGGCGCCAAGGCCTCGCCTGCCCGGTGGGATGGCTTGCAAGAGCAGTCCAGGCATCCGTGCGCGGCGCAGCTGCCGCAGCTTCGCTCCAGTTGCTTCTTCAACGCCTGGCGGGCCCGGTGGAGCCGCACGCCCGCGTTGTTCGCGGTGATGCCCGCCTCGCGCGCCATGCCCCGGGCACCGGGCATTCCCGCCAAACCCTGACGTGAATGGAAGATGCCGTGACGGAAGTGAAACCACACGAGGCATTGACAGACACCCGGGTCCACGCTTATTTCGTGCGCAGCATCAAGAGCGGCCGCCGCCTCGCGCGGTGGCCCGACAACCTGGAGTCGGACCTCCAAGGTGTCCAAACGATGCGGTTCGAGGAGCAGGGGCTCCCCGAGCAATCCAAGCGTCCGAAGCCGGAGGGCTCCCTCCCGCTTCGGTGAGAGAGGACCTCCGTGGTTCCATCCACCTGCTCCGCACCCGCACCGTTGACCGCCGCGCCCGTATTGCCCGTGCTTCGCCGCGCGCGCGTCACGCATCGAATGCGCTGGCCCGGCGGCACGCACTAGTCCGCCAGGGCTCCAACTCCAACCCCTTCATTCTTCCCTCCGTGGGCGCTCGCGCGCCGCGTCTGGCTGGCGTGTGTCCGGCACAGGGCGCCGCGTCTGCCCTTCCCTTTCGAATCAGGGCCCGCCGGCCCCCTCGAGGTTCTTCGATGAGCAGCACGTCCCTGCAGGTGATGAAGTTCGGTGGCACGTCCGTGGGCTCGCCCACGCGGCTCCGCCAGGTGGTGGAGCTGATTGGCAAGCACGCGCGGCAAGGCCCGCTGGCAGTGGTCGTCTCCGCGATGGGCGACACCACGGACTGGCTGCTGGACGCGGCCCGCCTCGCCACCGAGGGTGACCTGGAAGGCGCGCTCGCGGTGGCCACGCGCATCGCCGACCTCGCGAAGGCCAACGCCGCGGCGCTGGCGCCCGGACAAGCCACCGCGCTGGCCGAGCGTGCCGACGGGCTCCTCGCGCCGCTGCGTCAGCTGCTCCATGGCGTCTCACTCACGCGAGAGTGCTCCGCCCCCACGAGAGACCGGGTGCTGTCGTTCGGTGAGCTGGTGTCCGCCACGCTGCTGGCGGAGCTGCTCACGGCCCATGGCACGTCCGCCACCTTCCGTGACGCGCGCCAGCTCCTGGTGACGGATGACCGCTTCGGCGCGGCGCGGGTGGACCTGGTTCGGACGCGGGAGCGACTCCAAGCTGCCCGGGAGACGTGGGGCGTCGAGGTGCCCGTGCTCCCTGGCTTCATCGCCGCCACGCCGGATGGACGCACCACCACGCTGGGCCGCAACGGCTCCGACTACACCGCAGCGCTGGTGGCCCAGGGCCTGGGCGCGTCGGAAGTCACGGTGTGGACGGACGTGCTCGGCCTGCACACCGCCGACCCGGAGCTGGTCACGGACGCCTACCCCGTGGCGCACCTCACCCACGGCGAGGGCCTGGAGCTGGCGGCGGTGGGCGCCCGCATGCTGCACCCGCGCACGATGATTCCGCTCATCGAGTCCGGAATCTCCCTGCGCATCCGCAACACCATGGAGCCGGAGCACCCGGGCACGCTCATCGACGCCATCGGTTCGCGCGACGGCCAGCGTCCCGCCTGCATCGCGACGCGCGAGGACCTGGCGCTGCTCGGCATCGAGGTGCGCAAGCTGTCCGACCAGTTCCAACTGGGGGCGCGTGCTGGCCGCGCTGCGAGAAGCGCGCGTCACGGTGTGGATGACCGCGCAGTCCGCCAATGGCCAGTCACTGGCCGTCGTCGTGCCTCGCCCCGACGCGGAGCACGCGCGGGCCGTGCTCGCCGCCGAGCTGGCGCAGGAGCTGTCACGCCGCGAAGTGGAACCGCTGGAGGTCCGCCAGCCGGTGACGCTGCTGACGCTGGTGGCGGAGACCATGGGCCACGGCGTCAACGTGGCCGGGCGCTTCTTCAGCGCGCTGGGCGCGGTGGGCGTCAACGTGCGCGCCAGCGCCCAGGGTGCCAGCTCCCGCTCCCTTTCGTGCGTCGTCGACGCGGCGGACACCGCCGTCGCCGCGCGCACCACGCACGCGGCCTTCAACCTGGCCCATCAGCAGGTGAGCCTCTTCGTCCTCGGCCGAGGCACGGTGGGCGGGCAACTGCTGGCCCAGCTGCGCGCCCAGCAGGCGCTGCTCCGGGACAGGCACGGCATCGCGCTGCGCGTCGTGGGGCTGGCGGACAGCAAGCGCGCGCTCTTCGACGCGGCGGGGCTCACGCTCGACGGCGTGGAGGCGCGGCTCGAAGGCGTGACGCCCGAAGCGCCCCAGGCGCGCACCCTGGTCCCCTTGTTGGACGCGCTCCGGCGGCTGCCCGTCCCCATCCTGGTCGACTGCACCGCCGCGGGCGGGCTGGAGGCGCTCTACACGGAGGCCTTCCAGCGCGGCATCCACGTGGTGGCGGCCAACAAGAAGCCGCTGGCGCTGCCGTGGGAGGCCCGCGAAGCGCTGGTGGACACGGCGCGCCGCAACCACGTCGCGTACCACTACGAGACGACGGTGGCGTCCAGCCTGCCCGTCATCGACACGCTGGCGAACCTGGTGCGCACCGGTGACACCGTTCGCCTCATCACCGCGTCCCTGTCCGGCAGCCTGGGCTTCATCTGCAACGAACTGACGGCCGGCGTGCCCCTGTCCCGGGCCGTCCGTACCGCCCGGGAGCGCGGCTTCACGGAGCCGGACCCTCGCGAGGACCTGAGCGGCACGGACGTCGCGCGCAAGGCGCTCATCCTCGCTCGGGAGCTGGGCCTGCCGCTCTCCCTGTCGGACGTGGCGCTGGAGCCCTTCGTCGCCACGGACGAGTGCGCCAGCGTGGACTCGTTCTTCCAGGTGCTCGCCACGCAGGACACCGCCTACGCGGAGCGTGTGGCCCGCTGCCGCCACGCCGGCACCGTGCTGCGCTACGGCACGCATCGACCCATCGAAGGCGGGCACGGGCAGTCCCGTCGTCCGCGTGGGCCCCGTCGGCGTCGAAGCGGGCCACCCCGCGGCGGACCTCCGCGGCTCCGAGTCCTTCGTCTCCTTCACCACCACCCGCCACAGCGACTTCCCGCTCACCGTCCGGGGCGCGGGCGCGGGCGGCGCCGTCACCGCGTCCGGCGTGCTGGCGGACATCCTCCGCATCTCCCAGACGCTGCGCGGTCGCTGAGCGCGCCACCGAAAGGGTCCTCTCATGAAACTCGCCACCGCTCTCGTCCACGCCGGCGTGCGCCGCGACCCCACCACCGGCGCGGTCGCCGTCCCCATCTACCAATCCGCCACCTTCCAGCACCCCGCGCTCGGGCAGTCCACCGGCTACGACTACTCGCGCACGCGAAACCCCACCCGCTCCGCGCTGGAGGATGCGCTGGCGCACCTGGAGGGGGCAGCCGGGGCCTGGCCTTCAGCTCCGGCATGGCGGCGCTGCACTGTGCCCTCCAGCTCTTCGGCCCGGAGGACCACGTCCTCCTCACCGAGGACCTCTACGGCGGCACCTACCGGCTGGTCGACCGCATCCTCCACGTCCCCTGCACCTTCGTGGACACCTCCCGGCCTGGCGCCGTGCGGGACGCGCTGCGCCCCAACACCCGCGCCATCGTCGTGGAGACGCCCACCAATCCAATGATGCGCACCGCCGACCTCTCCGAACTGGCGGCCATTGCCCGCAAGGCCGGGGTGCTGCTCATCGTCGACAACACCTTCCTCACGCCGTGGCTCCAGCGCCCGCTGGAGCTGGGCGCGGACATCGTCGTGCACAGCGCGACGAAGTACCTGGCCGGACACAACGACGTCGTCGCGGGCGCGCTGGTCGTCAAAGACGCCGCGCTGGGCGAGCGGCTCGCGTACCTCCAGAACGGCATCGGGGCGATTCTTGGTCCGCAGGACGCGTACCTGGTGATTCGCGGCCTGAAGACGCTGGCCCTGCGCATGGAGCGGCATCAGGCCAACGCGCGGGAAGTGGCGGCGTGGCTGCGCGCCCACCCGGGCGTGGAGCGCGTCTTCTATCCCGGCGTGGGCGGGATGCTGTCCTTCACCGTCGCCCACGCGGCCCTGGTGCCCCAGGTGCTCGCGTCCGTGCAGTTGTGTCTCTTCGCCGAATCGCTCGGCGGCGTGGAGACGCTCATCACCTACCCCACCACGCAGACCCACGCTGACATCCCCGCCGAGCGCCGGGAGGCGCTGGGCATCTCCGACCGGCTGCTCCGGCTCTCCGTAGGAATCGAGGACTCCCATGACATCATCGCCGACCTGGCCCACGCGCTTCGCGACCCGTCTGCTGCACACGGGGCATGAGCAGGACCCCGTCACGGGCGCCGCCGCTGTCCCCATCTACCAGGTGTCCATGTTCGACCAGCCGGGTCTGGAGACGCCCGGCGAGTTCGACTACGCGCGCTCCGGCAATCCCACGCGCAAGGCCCTGGAGGGCGTGCTCGCTGCACTGGACGAAGGCCACGCGGCCTTTGCCTTCGGCTCTGGCATGGCCGCCGTGTCCAGCGTGCTGATGCTCTTCAGCGCGGGAGACCACGTCGTGGTGACGGATGACTGTTACGGCGGCACCTACCGGGTGCTCACGCGCGTCTTCAGCCGCTTCGGCCTGCAGGCCACCTTCGTGGACACCAGCGACCCGGACGCCGTGCGCGCAGCCCTCCGTCCCAACACGCGGGCGCTGCTGGTGGAGAGCGTGAGCAATCCCTTCCTCAAGCGCACCGACATCCCCGCGATGGCGCGGGTGGCCCAGGCGCATGGGGCGCTGCTCATCGTGGACAACACGTTCCTGTCCCCGGCCCTCTCGCGTCCGCTGACCGAGGGCGCGGACATCGTCATCCACTCCGCCACCAAGTACCTCGGCGGCCACAGTGACGTCGTCGCCGGGGCGGTGGTGGTGAAGACGCCCGCGCTCGCGCAGGAGCTCGGCTTCCTCCAGAACGCGGTGGGTGCGGTGCTGGGCCCCCAGGACTGCTTCCTCCTCCAGCGGGGCATCAAGACGCTGCAGGTCCGCCTGGAGCGACAGGTGCGCACGGCGGGAGCCCTGGCGAAGTGGCTCACCGAGCGGCCGGAGGTGCGGCGGGTCTTCTATCCCGGCACGGGCGCGGTGGTGTCGTTCCGGCTGGCCCAGGACACGCTGGCGGCGCCCTTCGTGGAATCGCTCCAGCTCCCCCTGCTGGGCGTGTCGCTGGGCGCGGTGGAGAGCATCATCACCGTCCCTGCGCGGCACTCCCACGCCTCCGTCCCCGTCGCCGAGCGGGAGCGCCGAGGCATCACCGACGGACTCATCCGCTTCTCGGTGGGACTGGAGGACCTGGAGGACCTGCAAGAGGACTTCGTGCGGGCATTCACGCAGGCAGACCGCGCGGCGGCATAGGCCGTCAGGTTGACATGGCGCGGCGGCTCCATTACCTGTCTGTGCCGATGCTCGCTGGTTGCGCCATGTTCGGATTCTGTCGCGGAGGCATGTGTTGTCATGCCCCCACGGGTCCGTCCGTTCGCGCGCGCTGAGCCTCCCTCACGAAACGAACCGACGTTCCTCCCGGCCCGGCCCGTTGCCTGCTTCGTCCAGGCACGGGCTGTCCTTCGCGCACCTCGTGCGAGCCCCCGTCCCACCTTCGCAGTCCCCAGGAGCAGTCCATGCGCGGCACCCCGGACACGAATGAGCAGCGGCCCCCTGGGCCCGCGCGAGCCACGCCCAGCCGGAGCGCCACGCCGTGATTGCGTTTCGCGGAGTCAGCAAGGTCTACACGGCGGGCGGGCGGGAGGTCGCGGCGCTGAGGAACGTGTCGCTCCGGGTGGAGGCCGGTGAAATCCACGGCGTGCTGGGACAGAGCGGCGCCGGTAAATCCACGCTCATCCGCTGCGCCAACCTCCTGGAGCGCCCCACCGAGGGCTCCGTCTCCGTCGACGGACAGGACTTGCTGGCCCTCAGTCCGGAGGCACTGCGCAAGGCACGCCAGGGCATCGGGATGATCTTCCAGCACTTCAACCTCTTCGGCTCGAAGACGGTGGCGGCGAATGTCGCGTACCCGCTGGAAGTGGCGGGCGCCTCACGCCAGGCCATCCGCGAGCGCGTGGAGGAGCTGCTGTCGCTCGTGGGACTGTCCGACAAGGCGCAGGCCTACCCCTCGCAGCTCTCCGGCGGACAGAAGCAGCGGGTGGGCATCGCGCGGGCGCTGGCGCCCCGGCCTCGCGTCCTGCTTTCCGACGAGGCCACCTCCGCGCTGGACCCGGAGACGACGCGCTCGGTGCTGGGGCTGCTGCGTGACATCAACCAGAAGCTCGGCGTGACGCTGCTCCTCATCACCCACCAGATGGACGTGGTGAAGGCCATCTGCGACTCGGCGTCGGTGCTGGAGCGGGGGCGGCTCGTGGAGCAGGGCAAGGTGACGGAGCTGCTCGCCCATCCCAGCACCCGGCTGCATCAACTGTGCTTTCCGGCCTTCGCACCGCCGACGGACGCCCCCTCGGGCCTCCGCGTGGCGCTGACGCTCGCGGGCGAGCACGCCCGGCGGCCCCTCCTGGGCACCCTGGCGCGCCAGTTCGACGTGGACGCCCTGCTGGTGGAAGGCGCCATGGAGCGCGTGGGCAACACCCGCGTGGGGAGGCTCCTCGTCGACCTCCAGGGTTCCGCCGATGCCGTGAGCCAGGCACTCGCCTACCTGCGCGAGCAGGGACTGACGCTCGAGGAGGCCGCACATGGATAGCCAGCTTCCGCGCCTGCTGGGCGTGGCCACCGGTGAGACGCTCTACATGACGTCCGTGGCCGCGGCGCTCGTCCTCCTCGCGGGGCTGCCCTTGGGCGTGCTGCTGGTCGTCACGGACCGGGGTGGCCTGTGGGAACGTCCGGCGCTGAACCGGGTGCTGGGCACGCTCGTCAACGTGGGCCGCTCCGTGCCGTTCATCATCCTCATGGTGGCCATCGTCCCGCTCACCCGCCTGCTGGTGGGCACCACCATCGGCACCACCGCCGCCATCGTTCCCCTGGTCGTGGCGGCCATTCCCTTCATGGGCCGCGTCGTCGAGCAGAGCCTCCGCGAAGTGGACGCCGGGCTGGTGGAGGCCGCCATCGCCATGGGCTCCACCCACCGCCGCATCGTCTTCCACGTCCTCATTCCGGAGGCGCTGCCGTCGCTCGTGCGCGGCACCGCGCTCGTCATCATCAGCCTGCTGGGTTACAGCGCCATGGCGGGCGCGGTGGGCGGCGGCGGCCTGGGCGACCTCGCGGTGAAGTACGGCTACATGCGCTTCCGCACCGACGTCATGTTGGGCTGCCTGGTGGTGTTGCTGGTGCTGGTGCAGCTCGTCCAATGGCTGGGTGACGCGCTGGCCTCCCGCTTCGACCACACCGGCGCGCGCTCGTCGCGCTGACGCGCCCTCTCCTCCCCGTTGTCCCTGGAGTCTTCCGACATGAAGTCCCCCTCTCGTTCCCTGCTCACCCCGCTGCTGCTCTCCGTGACGCTGCTGCTCACGGCCTGCCAGAAGCAGGAGGCGTCCTCGGGCGAGTCTTCCGGCATCCGCACGTTGAAGGTCGGCGTCAACCCGGTGCCCCACGGAGACATTCTCCGCGCCGCCGCCGCAGTGGCCCTGCGCGAGGGCGTGCGCGTCGACGTGGTGGAGTTCACCGACTACGTCCAGCCGAACATCGCGCTCTCTGACAAACAGCTCGACGCCAACTACTTCCAGCACGTGCCCTACCTGGAGCGCTTCGCTGGAGACAGGAAGCTCGCGTTGACGAGCGCCGGCCCGGTGCACCTGGAGCCCCTGGCGCTCTACTCCACGAAGTTCCGTCAGCTCGCGGAGCTTCCGGAGGGCGCACAGGTGACGTTGCCCGCCGACCCCAGCAACCTGGCGCGGGCGCTGCGCCTGCTCGAAGCCCAGGGCCTGCTGCGCCTGCGCGAGGACGCGGGCGCCACGGCGACGGTGCGGGACGTGGTGGGCAACCCGCGCAAGCTCGACCTGCGGGAGATTGATGCGGAGCAGCAGCCCCGCACGCTGGAGGACGTGGCCGCCGCCGTCATCAACGGCAACTACTTCCTGGAGGCCCAGAAGCACCTCAAGCTGGACGCGAAGGTGCTGGCCCGCGAGGCCGCGCGGGAGAACCCCTACGCCAACGTGCTCGCCGTGCGACAGGGCGACGAGCAGCGCCCCGAGGTGCGCACGCTGGTGAAGGCGCTCCAGTCCGACGACGTGCGCCGCTACATCGAGTCCACCTACGGCGGCGCGGTGGTGCCCGCCTTCTGACGGATGACACGTCTTCCTTGCGCGCCGTGCCCGGTCCGAGCATGACAGGGGCACGCGCGCGGGGCCCTCCCAGCCTCGCCAGACGAGGGAGCGAGCACATGGCCTTGCGGTTCAAGAACCTCGATGGCAGCGGGCCGCAGCCGTTCAGCAGCATCTTCAAGTGGGCCGTGGCCGACAAGCTCGCCGGCCGCCGCCGCAAGGCCCCGGCCCGCGCCGAGGTCCCCCGCGTGGAGCCCGACCTCGCGCTGCTCGCCACGCCGCCCGCGACGGGAGAAGGCGCGCGGCTGACGTGGCTGGGCCATGCGAGCTGGCTCGTGCAGTTGGACGGACTGTCGCTGCTCATCGACCCGGTGCTGCGCGACGCCATCAGCGGCGTCATCCGGCGCAACGTCCCGCCCGGCGTCCCCCTGGAGAAGCTGCCGCCCATCACCGCCAGCCTCGTCTCCCACAACCACTACGACCACCTGGACCTGCCCACGCTGGAGAAGGTGGGCGCGCCCATCGTCACCGGCCTGGGCCATGCGCCGGTGTTCCGGGGCTCGGGCCTGGGCGTCACGGAGCTGGACTGGTGGCGCTCCACGCAGGTGGGCGCCGTCACGGTGCACTTCGTCCCCTCGCAGCACTGGAGCCGCCGCGGCCTCAACGACGTCAACGAGATGCTCTGGGGCGGCTTCGTCATCGAAGGCTCCAGCGCTCGCGTCTTCCACTCCGGCGACACCGCGTACTTCGAGGGCTTCAAGGAGATTGGCCTGCGCTACCCGAGCATCGACGCCGCGATGCTGCCCATTGGCGCGTATGACCCGGCCTGGTTCATGCGCCGTCAGCACATGAACCCCGAGGAAGCCGTGCAGGCCTTCGAGGACCTGGGCGCCGCGCGCTTCCTGGCCATGCACTGGGGCACCTTCAAGCTCACCGACGAGCCGCTCGACGAGCCGCCCCGCCGCCTGGACGCGGAGTGGACCCGGCGAGGACTGGCGCGTGAGCGCGTCGAAGTGCTGCCGGTAGGTGGAACACTCACCGTGCGCCACGGTTGAAACCCACCAGGGGCTATGTTGTGGGAAGGGCATGCTCCTGCCCACCCTCCTCGCCATGACGCTGCATCAGGCACCGTCGTCCCTCACCACCGTCTCCGAACAGAGCGGCTGGACGCGCACGGGCCGCTACCCGGAAGTGGAGTCCCTCTGCCGCGCCTTCCCCAAGGCGTTCCCCGGCAAGGTCCGCTGCGACACGATTGGCACCACGCCGGAAGGCCGGCCGCTGCTCGCGCTCGTCGCCAGCGCGGATGGCACCCTCACGCCCGCCGCCGCGGCGCGCAAGCAGCGCCCCGTCGTCTTCTTCCAGGGTGGCATCCACTCCGGTGAGATTGACGGCAAGGACGCTGGCTTCTGGCTGCTGCGCGACCTGCTCACCGGGAAGGAGCAGCCCGGCGTCCTCAAGCGCGTCACCGCCGTCTTCGTCCCCGTCTTCAACGTGGACGGCCATGAGCGCTTCGGCCCCAACCACCGTCCCAACCAGAATGGCCCCGAGGAGATGGGCTGGCGCGCCACCGCGCAGAACCTCAACCTCAACCGCGACTACGCCAAGGCGGAGGCCCCTGAGATGGTGGCCCTGCTGAAGTACCTCCACGCGTGGGACCCGCTCGTCTACGCCGACCTGCACGCCACCAACGGCGCCAAGTTCGAGCATGACGTGTCCGTGGGCATCGAGCCGCAGAAGTCCGGACCGGCCGCGCTGCGCGAGCTGGGCGTGAAGCTGCGCGAGGAGCTCTTCACCGAGCTGGAGTCCCAGCAGCACCTGCCCGTGCCCTTCTACCCGTCCTTCATCGAGGACGATGACCCCAGCTCCGGCTTCGCCTACGGCGTGCCGCCGCCGCGCTTCAGCCATGCCTACTGGGCCGCGCACCGCCGCTTCGGCGTGCTGGTGGAGACGCACTCGTGGAAGCCCTATGCGGAGCGCGTGAAGGCCACGCGGAATATCGTGGCCAGCCTGCTGCGGCTGGTGGCCCGTGACGGCGCCGCCCTGCGCGCGGCGGTGAAGACGGCGGACGCGGCGGACGCGGCCGGCAAGACGCGCGAGGTGGTGCTCGCGTGGAAGAACACGGAGCAGAAGCGGACCATCGACTTCCGGGGCTACGCCTATGAGCGGGGCGCCTCCGACGTGTCCGGCCAGACGTGGATTCGCTACGACGACACGAAGCCCCAGGTCTGGAAGGTGCCCTACTTCGAGGAGATTCAGCCCGCGCTCACCGCCTCGCTGCCCGCGGGTGGCTACCTGGTGCCGCCCGCGCACGCCGCCTGGGTGGAAGCGAAGCTGGCCGCGCACGGCCTGCGCTCGCAGCGCCTCTCCAAGCCCGTGGCCAGCGCGGCGGTGGAAAGCTTCCGCGCCACCGAGGCGAAGTGGAGCATCCAGTCCGTGGAGAACCGGCAGACGCTCAATGTGAAGGGCGCGTGGGAGCCGCAGTCACAGGCGCTCCCCGCGGGCACGCTGTACGTGCCGGTGGCGCAGGAGGGCGTGGAGCTGGTGGCGCACCTGTTTGAGCCCATGGGGCCGGACTCGCTGCTGTCCTGGGGCTTCTTCAACGCCCACTTCGAGCAGAAGGAGTACGTGGAGGACTACGTGCTGGAGCCCTTCGCGCGGGAGCTGCTCGCGAAGGACGCTTCGGTGAAGGCGGAGTGGGAAGCGAAGCTGAAGGACCCGGCCTTCGCCAAGGACGCGCGCGCCCGCCTGCGCTTCTTCTATGAGCGCCACCCGGCCCGCGACGTCCAGCTCCGCGTCTACCCCGTGCTGCGCATCCAGGCCGCGCCCCAGGGGCTGGCGGCGGTGAAGCCCGCGAAGCCGTAGACAGTCTGGCCATGAAATGAAGACGCCCCGGAGCCAGCAGGCCCCGGGGCGTTTTTCATTCAGCCCAGCTGGCTCCGGCCTCCTTCTTCAACGAAGGCCGGAGCGCTTCCGCATCATCAGCCGATGATGCCTTCGCAGGCGCAGTAGCTCTGGTTGCAGACCGCGTTCGGACCGCAGCCGCCGCAGTCCGACTTACAGGCACAGGCGCACGTGTTGGGGTCCGCCTGGTACCGGTCACCGCAGTTCAGCGCGGCCGTGTCACACACGCAGCCGCACGCGTTCGAGTCGAACTTGAAGCCCGGCGCGCAGGTGGCCGACTGGACGCACGAGCACGAGCAGGTGTCCGTGTTGCACGTCTCGTAGGTGCCGCACGTGCCGCCGCAGTCCGGCGCGCAGGTGAAGGCGCACACCGCGGGGTCCGTGTTGCACACCGGCCCGGGTCACCGCCGCCGCCGCAGTCCGCCGGGCACTCGCACTGGTCCGTGGTGCGGTTGCACGTCAGCTTGCCTTCGCAGAAGTCCGGGTCGTTCGGGTCGTGGTACGGGTCCGCCGCGCACGGCGCGGGGATGCCGTTCGGGTTCGTCGTGCGGTCCGTCCAGTAGCGGTAGGACAGCGCCGCCTGGGTGGTCCCCGCGTTCTGCGGGCGGCACCCGCCGTAGAAGGACACCGCGCGGCTGATGCCGTCCACGTCGAAGCCGTGAGTGCGGCTGCGTGGCAGGTCTCCCGGCGTGGGGCACTGCGACATGTTCGTCACCGCGTCCATGGCCACCTTCAGCGAGGCGCCGATGGGCGGCTTCTGCGTCCGGTAACCCACCGACGCGATGACGCTATCGATGATGGCGTTGATGGTGGTGGTGATGGCGTTCGAGTCCCGGATGCTGCCGTACACGCCGCCGGTGGCCTGGATGATGTCCAGGTGCCGCGGGTTCCGGGGGTCTTCCTGGGTCTGGCACCAGGTGCTGGTGTCGTTGGTGGCATTCTCGTGCGGGCAGAGGATGCCGTGCACGTCGATGGGCTGGTTCAGCGGGTTGCGGTTCGTCCCCGAGGTGTTGCCCGTGCCCAGGAAGTACTGGGCGTAGGTGTCGACGGAGTCGGCGGACTGGTCCCGCGTGTCCGTCAGGATGACGACCACGACCTTGGCGCCCGTGCGGAAGCGCGTCTCCGCCGTGCCACCGGATGAGCCCAACAGGTTGATGACGGCGCGAGCCGCATCCAGTGGACGCTCCGTGCCGTTTCCGCTCTGCCCCACCCAGCACTGCGAGTTGGACGAACAGGTGGTGGGCTGGGTCCCCGCGGGGATGGTGACGGTGGTGCACTGGCCGTTGCTGCCGCAGGTGCTGTTCTGCGTCAGCCACGCCCGGAACTGGTTGATGTTCTGCGTGAAGCCACGCAGCAGCCCCGAGTTCGAACCACTGCCATAGGTATAGGTGGTGCTCACCATCGCCAGGCGATAATCCAGCGTCGCGTTGGCCAGCTTGGCCGCCACGGCCGAGGCCGCGTTGGCCAGCGACTGCTGCGACGAGGCCATGGAGCCGCTGTCGTCCACCACGAAGAGGAAGTCCACCACCGCCTGCCGCACGGTGAACTTCTCGCACTGCACCGCGTCCGCGTCACCGAACTGCGCCAGCGCCGAGCCACCCGCCGTGTCCGCCGTCGTGAAGAGGCTGCCCGCCTCGTTGTAACGAGACGTCGGGGTGATGGCCATCACCACCACCACGCTCTGGTCGGAGCGGTGCACGTACTGCGCCTGCATGGTGAAGGGCCCGGTGATGCCGGCCGTGCCCGTCAGCTCTCCCGTGCTTCCGGGCACCAGTGAGCGGGTCAGGGTGTTGGTGAACGTCTTCAGGTCCGCGCCACCCGCCAGGGCGTAGCGCGCCGACAGCGCGGCGTAGCCGTCCCAGGTGGTGAAGGTCTGCTGGAAGTCACGCGTGGCGGTGTTGAACGACGCGGAGCGGATGCCCGCCTCGTCGTTCGTGGGGTTGGACGACGAGCCCACGCGGCCGCGCTTGTACGCAATCAGCGTCACCTGCTTGGTGGCATCCCAGCCGATGATGCCCACCGCGTTGTTGCCATCGCGGATGGTGCGCAGGTTGGCGTCCGTGAAGGTGGAGGGCAGCGCCAGCCGCAGGTCCGCGCCGTTCTCTTCCTTGAAGGTGACGGTGCGCAGGTTGGACGTGCGGCAGGCCTGGCCCGCCGGCGTGGTGGCCGCGCCGTCGGAGGAGTCGTTCGGGTTCAGCTCGCCCGCGTCCACGCGCCCGTTCTGGTTGGCGTCCTCCGCGCCGTCCTGGATGCCGTCACCGTCGCTGTCGGGGTTCGTCGGGGACGTGGTGGTGGTCGGGTCCGCGTCGCCCACGTAGCCACAGTTCTGACGCGGCGCCTGCGCCGTCGTCACACCCAGCTCCAGGCCGTCCAGCAGGCCGTCACCGTCCGTGTCGGGGTTGGTCGGGTCCGTCTCGCCCGGGTCCACGCGGCCGTTACCGTTGGTGTCCTCACCGCGGAAGCCATTGCGGCCCGGGCCGTCCTGGAGACCGTCGCAGTCGGTGTCCGCCTGGCGGGGGTCCGTCTCACCGGCGTCCACGCGGCCGTTGCGGTTCTTGTCCTCGACACCGTCCTGGATGCCGTCGCCATCCGTGTCGGCGTTGTTCGGGTCCGTGCCCGTCGCAACCTCCACCGAGTCCGGGATGCCGTCGAAGTCGGCGTCCGGAATCGACGCGGCACAGTCCGCCACGCGCGGGTCCGTCTCGTTGCCGTCCACGATGCCGTTGCGGTTGACGTCCTCGTCACCGTCGCTGCAGGTGTCGCCGTCCGAATCCGGGGCGAGCGGGTTGGTGCCGGTGCGCGACTCCAGGCCGTCATCCAGGCCGTCGCCATCCGTGTCGCGCTTGCGCGGGTCCGTCTCACCGGGGCTCACCACGCCGTTGCGGTTGGCGTCCTCCGCACCGTCCGACAGGCCGTCACCATCCGAGTCGATGGCGTTCGGGTCCGTCTCGCCCGGGTCCCTCCGGCCGTTGCGGTTGAGGTCCTCCAGGCCGTCCGGGATGCCGTCACCGTCCGTGTCCGCCAGCACCGGCGAGGTGCGCGTGGTCGTGTCCTGGTCACCGGGGAAGTTGCAGCGAGGGTCGGGGCTCGAGGTGCGGCCCACCTCCACGCCGTCGCGGATGCCGTCGCCATCCGTGTCACGCAGGCCGGGGTTCGTCTTCGCGCCGCCGGGATAGATGGTCGCGAACTCCTCCGCGTCCGTCAGGCCGTCACAGTCGGAGTCCTTCGTCGAGTTGTCAGGGTCATCGATATCCGTGGGCACCAAACCCGGGTCTGGGTCCGGATCCACTATCACGCCCGCGTCTTCTTCAAGCGGGCCGGCATCCGTACCGCCGTCCCCGTCGCCACCGGGGCCAGCATCGGTGTTCGGTTGTGGATTGGGGTCAGGGTCTTTCCCACCGCCGCAGCCAGTCAGCAACGACGCTGCCAGCAACGCGCAGGTGAAATACCGCATCAGGGAGTTGCGCATCGTCTTTGACTCCAATGACTCCGACTCCAAGTGGGGGGTGAGTCGAAGCAGACTTCCATAATAGAGAACAACGCGGGAGTTTCCGAGTACCTGTTCCCCTGGGGCAACTCGGAGTCGGGGTCTGGATGATCCCAGTCCAGTGACGTGGCTGGATTGTGCCCAGGCTGTTGGTAAACGGGGTTCGCGGGTTGAGAGGGCTCGGCTATCGTCGCACCCGTGCCCGTCTTCGGTCTTGCGGCATTGTGGAATGGCTCGGCTCCCCCGGAGCGCGTGGCGGCCTGGGTGGAAGGGATTGGCGAGGTGCTCACCTCCGCGCAGTCACTCCAGCTCGTGGTGGCCCTGCGCCCCGAGGAAGCAGGCATTGAATTGAAGGTGGAGGCTCCAGGCTATCCACGCTCCGCCGTGGAGCGGCTCGCGGAGGACGCGAAGCGCAGCGGCGGCACGTTCGTGGAGCTGTGGCGTCTGCCCAAGGCGGAGCGAGATGCCTTTCGCGCGGCGGTCTTCGGGGGCGGCACCCCCTTCCGGGGAGACGAATGCTCCGCCGCGGCGCGGGTGCTTCAGCAGCACCTGACCACGCTGCCCGTCAGCAGCGTGCGTCCCGCGGGGCCCACCGTGGGTGGCGCCGCGGCCTCCGTGCCTCAACCGAGCCCGAAGCCCGTGGAGGCGCCCGCTCCCTCCCCAGCAACCAGCCGCACCAGGTGCTCGTCCGCCCGCCGGAGGGGCCTCAGCGTCGCGGTCGCCGCTTCGCCGTGAAGCTGGAAATGGAGTTCCGGACCGAGTTGGACTTCGTGCGTGAGCACGCCCTCAACATCTCCAACGGCGGCCTCTTCGTGCGCACCGCGCACCGGCCCCTGCCCGACAGCGTCGTCACCGTGGACGTGAAGCTGCCCAACGGCGAACGCTTGCAGGGCGACGCGGTGGTGGTCCACGTGGTGGACGACCCGTACACGGGCGGCGTGGGACTGGCGTTCCTCAACGACGACGCCACCTTCTCCCAGACGCTGGACGACTACCTGGCGAGCCTCGCGGGTGGCGTGGGCTGAACGTGATGGAGAACGTGCGGGAAATCTGGCCTCGCGACCATGGCCGCTTCCAGTTGATGTCCCGGCTGGGACGCGGCGGCATGGCGGAGGTGTTTCTCGCGCGGATGCAGCAGGGCCCACATGCCGGAGCGCAGGTGGCCCTCAAGCGCGTGCGTCCCGAGCGACTGCGAGACGCGGAGGCCCACGAGCAGCTCCTGCACGAAGCCGAGCTCGCCCGCTGCCTGCGCCACCCGTACATCGTCGGCTTCGTGGAGTACGGCGAGCTGCCGGACGGTGGCTACCTGGCGCTGGAGCTGGTGGAGGGCCCCGACCTGGGCCGCGTGCTGGCGCGGTGCCGCCGCCGCCGCATCGAGCTGCCCATCGACATCTCCGTGCTCATCGTCCGGCAGGTGCTGGAGGCCCTGTCGCACGCGCACCATGCCGTCAGCACCACGGGCCGCCCCCTGGGCGTGGTGCACTGCGACGTGTCCCCGCACAACGTGCTGCTGTCCCGCACCGGTGAGGTGAAGCTGGCGGACTTCGGCGTGGCGCGCTCCCGCGCGGGCGCGGTGCAGGACACCCGGCGGCTGGGCAAGCAGCACTACCGCTCCCCGGAGCTGCTCGCGGGCGACGTGTCCGTGGCGGTGGACCTGTGGGCGACGGCGGTGCTGCTCTACGAGCTGCTGGCGCTGGAGTCGCCCTTCCCTTCCGGCCCGGAGGAGCAGGTGGAGTCCTCCATCCGCGGCGGCCGGGTGACGCCCGTGCGCATGCGTGTGCCCGGCGTCCCCGACGCGCTGGCGCTGGTGTTGGATCGCGCGCTGGCGCCCGTCCCTTCGCAGCGCTTCGGCTCCGCGGAGCAGTTCGCCCGGGCCCTGGCGCCGCTGAGCGATGACCGCGTGGCCACGCCCCTGGCCGTGGCCGCGGTGGTGCGCGGACTGATGGAGACCTGAGCCCGCCAGGGGTCGCTACGCCACCTCCTGCTGTCCCATGGAAGGAGGCACCATGCCCGGGTCGCCCTCCACCACCAGCCGGCTGCGCCCGCCGCCCTGCTTCACCACGCGCACCTGCACGCCGATGCGCTCCGCCATGCCGCTGACGTGCGAGATGATGCCCACCTGCCGGCCCGTGGCCTGGAGCGCGTCCAGCGTGGCCAGGGCCACCTCCAGCGTCTCCGGGTCCAGCGTGCCAAAGCCCTCGTCGATGAAGAGCGTCTCCACTTGCGTCGTCTCCGACGAAAGGGACGCCAACCCCAACGCGAGCGCCAGGGACACCAGGAAGCTCTCACCGCCGGACAGGCTGGCCACGCTGCGGACCTCGTCGCCCATGTCCCCGTCCACGATTTGGAGGTCCAGGTCGTGTCCGGGCACGCGCATCAGCCGGTAGCGCCGCGCGAGCTCCCGCAGGTGCGCGTTGGCGTGCAGCAGCAAGGCGTCCAGCGTGAGGCTCTGGGCGAAGACCTTGAAGCGCTTGCCATCGTGCGAGCCGATGAGGTCGCCCAACACCTTCCACACCTCCGCCGCGCGGCGGCCCTCCTCCAGGGCCGCGGCCTCGGTGCCGTGCCGCGCCCGCGCCGTGTCGTCCGCCTCCAGGCGCGCGTGCAGCGCGGCCTCGGCATGACGGCGGGCCTCGACCTCCGCGCGCAGCCGCTCGCATTCGGCGCCCGCGTCCTGCTCGGAGAGCGCCGGAGGTCCTGAGTCCTCGTGCCGCGCGCGACGCTCGCTTCGCTCCGCCAGCACGGCGGTCGCCTGGGCGAGCGCCTCGCGCAGGGCCGACAATGCGCGAGCCTCTGCTTCGCGCCAGGCCGCATCGAAGGCCAGCAGCGTCCGCACCGCCTCCAGCGTGGTCCCACGCTCGGCGAGCAGCGTTGTCAGCGCGGCGCCTTCCGACTCACGCAGGGCCAGCGCCTCCGTCCTGGCGCGCACGGCATCCTCGGCACGCGCGGTGGCGACCTGCGCCGCCTGACGCGCCGCCTCGGCGCGCTCACGTGCCTGCTCGAAGGCCGACTCCGTGGCCTCCAGCCGTGCCTGGAGCTCGGCGCGGACCTCCGCCGTGGGACGGCCGTGCAGCAGGGCCGCGCGTGCGCGGGTCAGCTCGCCGCGCTCCTGCTCCTTGCGCACGGCGAAGGCCTGATGTTCCTCGGCGTGGCGGGTGCTCACCTCCACCAATCCCTGCGCCCGGGCGCGATGACGCTGCTCCTCGGCCTCGCGCTCCTCCGCCTTCAGGCGGGCCTCCTCCTTCCCCTTCCACATCACCACCCGCTCTCCACACTTGCGGCGGAAGGTGGCCGGGTCCTCCTCCAGCTTCCGGTCCCAGCCCACGTCCGCGGTGAAGACGGGTGACACCTCCGCGAGCACCTGCCGCAACGTCTGCTCCGCGGTCTCGAGCCGGGCATGGACGTCCTTGAGCACCGACTCCGCGCGCGACAGCGCCTCCTCCGCCCGGCGCAGCGACTCCGCCGCCACCTCGCGCCGGGTGCGCTGCGTCTCCAGCGCCGCGCGGGCCTCTCGCGCGGTGCGGGCCAGTGACTCGTCGGCCTGCTCGTCGGCCTTCAGCGCCGCCAGCCGCTCCGCGACCTCGGCACGCGCCGCGTCGAGCCACGCTCCCGCC
The DNA here is from genome assembly GCF_032612255.1 of Myxococcus sp. MxC21-1. NCBI lineage: Bacteria > Pseudomonadati > Myxococcota > Myxococcia > Myxococcales > Myxococcaceae > Myxococcus > Myxococcus sp. MxC21-1. Next base: position 1,135,564 of record NZ_CP123278.1, on the reverse strand, counting down.
TCGGGCGAGCCCCTGCGGCCGGTGGCGACGCGTCAGCGCCTCCGGCTCGCGCCGACGACCGCGCAGCCTCGGCGCCCCCGTCCACACTGGACATTCGAGCGCTGCCATCAGACTCCGGCACGGAGGTGGTACGGGAGGACACTTCCGCGCCCTCTTCCCGAATGGACTCCAGCCACGAGGCACGCCCCTTCCGCCGGCCTCACCGTGCGCCTCCGCGCGGGCCTCCGCGGACTGCCTGCGCGCCTCCGCCTGTCCGGCGCGCGCATTCGCCGCCGCGCGCCGAGCGCTCGCCGCCACCTCCGCCTGGGTGGCCGCGGTCCGCTCCGTCTCCAACGTCTCCACACGCGAAGCGGCTTCCGCGACCAGCCCCTCGAGCGCGGACACCTCGCGCGCGTAGGGGTGCTCTTCCGCGCCACACAACGGGCACGCCTCACCGTCCTTCAGCAAGGCACGGTGGGACGCATAGCCCTGCGTCGCCTGCGCCAGCGACAGCGAGCGCTGCGCCTCCTTGAGCGCGGCTTCCCCTGCGTCCGCCGGGTCTCCGCCGCGCGCGCTTCCACCGTCGCGGCCTCGACCTCCGCCTTCGCCGCCTTCACCTCCGTGCCCGCCTCGCGAGCCTCGGCCTCATCCGCGACGAGCCCCTCGTGAGCCGTCTTCAAGACCCGCACGGCCTCCTGCCGCGCCAACAGGCGTTCACGCTGCGCCCGCCGCTGCGCGCCCGTCTCCGTCCCCACGGCCGCCTCGGCATGCGTCGCCGCGGCCAGGGCCATCTCCTCCGCGCGGACCGCGGCATCCCGCTCCCCCGCCGAAGGCCCACCGTCTCGCGCAGTCCCTCCACCTCACCGAGCAGCCGTCCGGACTCCTCACCCGCCTTGCGCCGCTCGCCCTGCGCCCCCTCGTAGCGTTCCAGCTCGCGATGCCAGCGCGGCCACTCGCTCGTGAGCGCGACCCAGTGCGCCTTCTCCGTCAGCCAGTGCCTCGCGGCCTCCCCTTGTCCCGTGCCTCGGCCTCGCGCACGAGCACGGCATCCAGCTCCGCCTTCGCCTCCGCCAGCGCCGCCTGGGACGTCTCCGCCCGCGCCCGCGCCTCACGCGCCTCCCGGGAGACACCCTCCAGCCGCGCATCCAGTCGCGCCGCCTCCTCCAGCGCGGGACGCGTCGCCACCTCCTGCTCCTGCGCCGCGGCGCGCGCGGTCTCCGCCTCCAGTTGCCCCACCCGCCGCGCCGAGACCTTCGACAGCGCCGCCTCCACCTCCGACGCCCGCGCCACCTGCGCCGCCTCCGCCTCCGCCCACCGGCGCTCCGCGGCCTCCGCCGCCGCCACCGGCCCCCGGAAGGCCTCCGCCTCGCGGACCGCCTCCAGCCGTGCCGCGCGCGGCGCCGCCTCCTCCAGGGCCGTCCTGGCCGCCTGCGCCTTCGCCTCCGCCGCGAGCTCCGCCTCCCGCAGCCCCGCCCGCGCGACATGCCACGCCGCCGCGGCTTGCGCGTCCTTGAGCAGCGCCTCCACCGCCTGACGCGCCCGGGACTCCTCACCGAGCGCCGCCGCCGCCGCCGCGCGCTCCGCCTCTGGCATCAGGGCAATCGCCGCCAATCCCTGCGCCCGCTTCGCCAGCGACTCCTGCTCCGCCTTGTTCTTCTCATGCGCGGCCATGGACAAGCGGCTGTACACCTCCGTGCCCGTCATCCGCTCCAGCAGCTCCGCGCGCTCGCTGGCATCCGCCTTGAGGAAGGCCGCGAACTCGCCCTGCGCCAGCAGCGCCGAGCGACGGAACTGGTCGAACGACAACCCCAGCCGCTCCTGGATGGCGGCCAGCACCTCGCCCTTGGTCCGGCCCGTGAGCTGCCCGGTGACCACGTCCATCAACTGCATTTCCTGGGGCCGGAAGCGCCCCTCGGCGCGGTTGCGCGCGCGCCACACGGACCAGCGCGCCCGGTAGCGCCGCCCGTCCTTGCCCAGGAAGTCCACCTCCGCGTAGCCCTCGCCCGCGCCCCGGCGCAGCATGCCGCGCACGTCGTAGGCGGACAGCCGCGCGTCCTCGTCCTCGTCCGCGCGGCCCACCGGCGCGCCGCCGCGTCCCCCAGCCGGGGCGTGCGGTCGAACAGCGCCAGACACAGGGCATCCAGCAACGTGCTCTTGCCCGCCCCCGTGGCGCCGGTAATCGCAAACAGGCCCAGCCGGTCCAACGGCGGCTGGTCCAGCTCCAGCGCGAAGTCCCCCGCGAAGCTCGTCAGGTTGGAACCGCGAATCGCGAGCACCTTCACGGCGACTCCTCCTGCACGTCGGTCAGCAACGTATGGAAGGCCTCCAGCAGCGCCAGTGCGGGTGGCTCCTCGAAGTCACGGGCGTAACGCGCGCGGAAGACATCCTCGGGCGTGCGTTCCTTCAGGGAGAGGCCCGGCTGCACCTCCGCCAGCGCGCCGCCCGTCCCGGTATAGGCGGGCGTCAGCTTCACCAGCCGCGCCGCCTTCCCCTCCAGCACCTTCTCCACCTTCTGACGCAGCGCGGGCTCCGGCCGGGGCAACGACACGCACACCTCCAGGTAGGGCCGCCGCCACTCCAGCGTGTCCGCGTCGTGCGCCGGCAAGCCCTCCAGTTGCGTCAGCACCGCGTCCAGGGGCGCCGCGTCCCGCGAAGGCACGCGCACCATGTCCGTGGTCCGGGGCACGGGCAGGGATTGCACCTCGCGCAGCGCGTCGCCTTCCAGCTCCACCAGCAGCACCTGATGCCGGTAGCCCGCTTCCGACAGCGACAGGGGCAACGGCGAGCCGCTGTAACGCACCCCTCGCGTCCACCCACCCGCTGGGCCTTGTGCAGATGCCCCAGCGCCGCGTAGGCCACGTCGTCCGGGAACAGGTCCACGGGCAGCGCGTGCTGGTTGCCGCCGAGAATCTTCCGCTCGCTCAACGCAGACAGCTCCGTGCCCGTCATGTAGCAGTGCCCCATGGCCACCAGCGCTTGTCCCGCCTGACGCCTGCGCCGCGCCGCGGCCAGCACCTCCGCGTACACCGCGCGCACCCTCCACCAGCCGGTCGCCCATGTCCCCGGGCACGGGCGGCAGGTCCGAGGACGCAGGTACGGCACCGCCGCCACCCACGCCCCCACCCGTCCCTTCGCGTCGTGCAGCGGCACCAGCAGCCGCTCCTGGTCCATGGCGCCTCGGGCCCGCGGCAGTCCGCCCACCACGTGCACGCCCAGCGCCGCGAACAGCGGGTCCGGCGCGTCCAGCCGCGCCGCGGAGTCGTGGTTGCCGCCAATCACCACCACGTCCAGCCGGGGCATCCGCCGCCGCGCCTTCGCGACGAACTGGTACCAGGCCGCCTGCGCCTCCGCGCTGGGGTTCGCCGTGTCGAAGATGTCCCCGGCCACCAGCAGCGCGTCCACGGACTGCGCTTCCAGGGTCTCCAGCAGCCAGTCCAGGAAGGCCGCGTGCTCCGCATCCCGCGAGACGTCGTACAGCGTGTGTCCCAGGTGCCAGTCCGACGTGTGCAGCAGGCGCATCAGGCGTCCACCCTCCCTCTTTCCCGTGGCGCTCTGGCCAGCGGGCAGCCTCCAACAGAGGGGCTGCTCGCTCCAAGCGGCGGGCGCCTGCTCCCTTACTCCCTCACTCTGACATGCGCGCAAGTTCCTGTAATTCCTGGCCGTTCTGGAGAAGACGCCCCGCCACGTCCCCTCTGGAGGCCCTCACGCACGGAGGGGGTTGGCCAATACGCTCCGAGCGGAGATGCTCGCGGGAATGACCGGGCTACAAATTGGCATCTTCGCCGGCATCCTCGGGGCGGGCGTCGGCGTCTCGAGCATCGTTGGCTACTTCCGCTGGCGCCGCTGGAAGCAGCAAATCCAGGTCTGGCAGGACTTCGCGACCACCCGTGGCTGGTCCTTCATGCCGACGCCCGGCAGGTTCATGTACTCCGCGGGGACCTTGAAGATGGAGGGCAGCTACGCCGGGCGTCCGCTCACCCTGGAGACCGAGTACCGCCACCAGGAGAAGGCGTACCGCATCGCCACCATCATCCGGCACGAGCTCGGCGACGACTTTCCGCGCGAGGTGGTCATCCGGCCCGAGGGGCTGGGCGACAAGTTCCTCAAGCTGTTCGGCGTACAGGACGAGCAAATTGGCGATGCCGGCCTCGACGCCGTGCTGGACCTGAAGAACGTCACCCCTCAGGCCCGCGCCATCCTCCTCAGCGCGGGCATGCGGCGCCCCCTGCTGAACCTGGCCCTCGCCTTCGAGAACTTCTCCATCGAGAACGGCGTCCTGTCGGCGGAGGTGATAAACGAAGTCCCATGCACCTCTGTCGAGTTGTACGGCTTGCTGACGCCCGTGCGTGAGCTGGCCGACGCCGTGCAGGGCACGCGCGGCCATACCCAGTGGCGGTCGGAGGGCACCGGACAGGAAGGCACCCAGTCCTGAGGCTGGAGACCCTGCTGACACGCCGCGGGCCCCGCGCGTGCGGCATCCGAGCATGGTGCTTTGCCGCCACTTCGGGAACGTCACCCTCGAGGACGAGCGGCGTCAGGCGGTGAAGTTCGGCATGCCCGACAGTGTCGAAGCGCTGGAGTCCGTGGTGACTCCAGCGCTTCTGCTCAAGGGTGCCCTGCACGAGGTGGCCGAGCAGGGCCGCGCGCGCAAGAGCGGCCAGGCGCGCTCAGCTGCGACGCGACCGCCGCCGCTGGAGCACGAGCCACGCAAGCGAGCCCCAGGCCAACGGCGCCAGCGGCATTGCGTTGCAGTTGCAGCCGCCCGGCTCGTTGGGAGGAGGAGGCTCGGTTCCGGCGTCCGTCCCCCCATCTGACGGCTGCGACACACAGGGGACATCCCCCACGCACACCGTCGCCTCAGCGGAGCCCTGCTGCCCCGTCGAGTCCACCACGACGAAGCGGACGCGGTGCCAGCCCGGCGTTAGGCGCGTGGTGTCCCAGCGGCTGGGCTCGCCGCCGTAGTAGTAGGGGCTTTCGGTCCGCTCGTCGGTGTAGCGCAGCACGTCGTCCACGTAGAACTCCGCGCGCGTGCAGCCCACGTCGTCCTGGCAGTCGCCGTAGAACTCCGCCGTGGTGCCGGACACATGTTCACCGTCCTCGGGACGCGTGAGGATGGCGGTGGGCGGCGCGTCCGGGCTCACCGTGATGGTGAAGTCCTGCACGGCGTCCGGCGCGGCGCCGTTGCTCACGCGCACGGAGACCTCCACCGTGCCCGTCTCGGTGGGCTCCCAGGTGATGACGCCAGTGGCGGCATCGATGCCCATGCCCGACACCGTGCTCACCAGCGCATACGTGGGCGCGGGACGTGCCGTCGCCTTCACCGCATACCGGTACGGAGTGCCCACCACCGCTCGGGTCACCGGCTCGGAGAGGATGACGGGTGGAATGGGGGTCGTGTCCTGCTCGAAGGCCTCCACCTCACGCGCGTCCACGCCCGGGGCGGCCACGGTGATGATGGCCGTGGCGTCCTCGGTGTCCGCGTCCGGCGCGGCGGCCAGGGTGACGTCCTTGGGCGTGTTCCAGTCGGAGGTGGTGAAGGTCAGCGTCGCCCCGGACTGGACGGTGAGGTCCTCGTCCCCGCGGGTGCGTGCCACGGTCACCGTGACGATGCGCGGGGGCCGCTGTGAGAGCGACACGCCGAAGGTCGCCGTCCCGCCCTCCACGACCGTCACCTGCGACTCGGTCAGCACCAGGCGCGGCGAGTTGTTGTCGATGGTGGTGGCTACCACCGCCACCTCCTGCAGCCCGGCCGCCACCACCATGAAGGTGGCGACATCCGGCGCCGTGTCCTCGTCCACCGCCGCGGTGAGCGTCACCACCTGGGGCACGTTCCAGTTGGACGCCGTGAAGGTGAGCGCCGCGCCGCTGACGATGCTCAGGTCCTCGGAGCCGCCCAGCGCGCGGGAGACCTGCACGGAGACATCGGAGGCCGGCGCTTCGGCCAGGCGCACGGTGAAGGCCGCGCGTCCGCCCTCCTCGACGCGCGGCTGCAGCCCGGACACCACCAGTTTCTGTCCCGGCGTCTCGGGCGTGATGCGCCGCAGGACGCCGCCCGACGCGCCGATGGTGTAGAGCGCGCCGTCCGGGCCCACCGACATGTCCACCTGCGAGGTGAAGCCGGTGGCCCACTCATCCACCGTGGCCACCGAGTTGTCCTCTTCCAGGGTGACTCGCGTCAACTGGCCGGTGTTGAAGTCCCCGAAGAAGAAGTTGTCCTGGTACGCCTCGTCGAACAGGGTCGCGTCGTAGAAGGTGCCACCGGTGATGGAGCCACCGAGCTCCTGCGTCGTGGCCGTTCCCCCGCTGCTCGCCGCATCCGGCAGCGAAGGCTGCGCCACGGTGAAGGTCGTGGGGGAAGGAACGCTGGCCACCAGCAACAGGCCATTGAAGCTCGCATCCTCCACACCGCTGAGCGTGAGCCGCTCACCCTTGCGGAAGCCATGGTTCCCGGCGGTGGTGAAGGTGGCCACCCCGCTGCTGCGTACGGCGCCGCCCGCGGCGAGGCTGCGGGTGTCGGAACCGTTGGTTCTGTACTTGACGACGGGAGTGATGAAGTCGTTGGTGCTGGGTTGGTCGTTCTCGTAGTCGCTGTAGCCGGCATGGCTTCGGCGGGTGACGATGAAGGCCTGCTCGTAGCGGGTGCCCACGCTGTTCACCCACAACTGGCCCGTGGTGGGCTGGAAGGTGAAGGTGAAGGGATTGCGGAGGCCACGCGCCCAGATGTACTCGTTGTTGGGCCCCACGCCATCGTTGAAGGGGTTGTCGCTGGCGGGCGTGCCATCCGGGTTCGCGCGGCTCACCTTGGCCGCCATCGACGTCAGGTCCGCATTCACGCCCGTGCCGTTGCCCAGGTCGCCAATGGCCCAGTAAAGCTTTCCGTCCGGGCCGAAGCCAATGGCGCCGCCGTCATGGTTCGCGCCCCGCGTGGGCAGCCGACTGACGACGACGGTGCGCGCCGTGCCCGTCCCGTCCGCATCCGTGTAGCGGACAATCTGCTGCTCCGACGCGGAGACGGTGACGAAGAAATAGACGTAGCGGTTGACCACGTAGTTCGGGTCGAACGCGATACCGATGAGACCGCACTCACTGTTGGTGTAGACGAAACGCGCCTCCGTCGCGAACACCTGCGTCACCAGCGTGCTGTTCCCTGGCTGCGTTTCAGGCTGGCCATTCTTCAGCGACACCACCCGGATTTCGCCCGTCTTGAGGGTGATGAACAGGCGGCCTGAACCGTCCGGCGCCCATGCCATCCCCGTGGCCTGCGTGAGGGTATTGGAGGTGAAGGGCGTCTCCACGAAGCCGGAGGGCACCGCGGCCCAGGCGGGCGAAGACAGCCCTAACAACCCAAGTAACATCAAAATAGAGCGCATGGATGTTGAGGATAGCGCACTCGCGCTGCCCTCCCCCGCGCAATATGCCCCTCAGCACGCCTGATACGTTCGCGAGGGCTCACCCATCCCGTATTGGATTGTGTCAGTGTTTCCGCCCCCCATTGTTTTGCACCAGGGTGGGCTTGACCGTGGACAGGCGCGGGCGCGGGGACACTCAGCCCGTCTTCGCCAACGTCTGCTCGAACAGCGTGCGAACCTGCGTGGCCAACGCCTGTGAGTCCGGGCCGAAGGACTCCGGCGGCAGCGCGGGAAGCACGCGCACGCGGATGGAGGCGGTGGGACTCATCCAGGGGCCGTCTCCGTCCAGCAGCCCGGGCGTGCCCTCCACCACCACGGGCACCACCGGCACATGCTCCTCCAGCGCGAGCTGGAAGGCGCCCCGCTTGAAGGGCAGCAACTGCCCGCCCTTGGAGTACGTCCCCTCCGGGAAGATGAGCACCGGCATGCCACGACGAAGCCAGCGCCGGCACGGGTCCAGGAGCTGGTTCATGGCGGTGGACGAGCCCCGGACGATGGGCACGTAGGCCAGCAGCGTCATCATCCACCCCACCAGCGGCAGCGAGAACAGCGACGCCTTCGCCACGAACTTGTAGGGATGGAACAGGCCCATGACGGCGAGGATGTCCGCCGCGGACTGGTGGTTGACCACCATCACACAGGGCCCGGGCGGAATGCGCTCACGGCCTTCGATACGCGTGCGCCAGCCTGGGGATGCGTGCAGCCACAGGCCGTAGCACCAACGACAGACCAGTGAATGCAAGAGCCGCCGGTCCCGGTCGAACGGGTATGTGACGACGAGCAGCAGCGCGCCCAGGGTGAACAGCACCGGGGCGGTGAGCAGGAAGACGACCCAGAACCAGAGCGTGACGGCGTACTTCATGGCGAGGCCCCAGGCATACCACCTTCGGGCCCATCCCACGCTCCCCTCCTGACGGCCCCGCATTCCCACGGCCGCGCCCCTCCCATCCAGCCGACCGGCCTGGACGGCGCCATGGAGACCGGCCCTCAAGGGCAGTCCGCCGTTCCTTGCCCGTGGACCTGCCGCTGCCATAAACACGGGAGCGCCCCCATGCGTCCCATCGACCCCGCGCTCCGAGCCGCCCGACTCGCCCACACGTTCGTCCCCTTCAGCCAGCTGCGCACGGCGCGGTTGCTGCTGGAGCTGAACAGTCAGCAGCCGCTCGAGGTCCAGCGCAGGCTGTTTGGCTATGACCTGACATTGAAGGCCCACCGCAGTACGACGCACATGCTGCTGTACCTGCAGGGCGACGACTTCCTGTCGGACCTCCCGCTCATCGCCCCCCATCTGCGGCCGGGCATGGTGGCCTTCGACGTGGGAGCCAACATCGGCTACCTGTCCATGTACCTGCGCAGCCGCATCGGCCCGCTGGGACAGCTCTTCAGCTTCGAGCCCGAGCCGGAGAACTACGCGGAGCTGAACGCCAACTTCCAGAACAACCACCTGCGCAACTGCCAGGCCATCCAGGCGGCGGTGGGCTCGCAGGAAGGCGTCATCACCTTCGCCACGGGTCTCAACGGACACGTTCCCGAAGAGGGCGCGGAGGGCATCACCGTCCCGGTCGTCACCGTGGACGGCTTCGTCCAGAAGCAGGGCCTGTCACGCGTGGACTTCGTGAAGGTCGACGTGGAGGGCTTCGAGCTGGACGTGCTGGACGGCATGAGGGCCACGCTCGAACGTCCGGACAAGCCCATCCTCTACATCGAGGTCCACGGACGGGGTGAGTATGCGCGAGCCGACCCTCGCCGCGTCTGCGAGGTGCTGGAAGGTCACTACCGGAACATCCGCGCCTACGTGTCCCCCGACGACTTCAAGGCGAAGCAGAGCCACCTGCGCCGCCTGTGGGGTCGGGTGTCGCCTTTCGGAGACATTGAACAGGCGTGCCGTGTCGACCTGCGCGAAGTGAAGCAGCACGACACCCAGCGGTACCAGTTGCTCTGCCTGCCTTGAAGGGCGCGGGGCAGGCGCGCTCCGCAACGTGTCGGACCGGCGTCACTGCCCGCACTCTCCCTTGCCCGGTGGTTGCGCGGAAGGCGTAAGGTGCCCGCCGGACCCAACCCGGAGGGAGGCAGCGAATGGACGCGCATCAGGGCCTGCATATCGAGACCCATCCCCGAGAAGGAGACCCGCTGGTTCGCGCCCGGCGGCCCGACCCATGCGCGCTGGTGTTGTTCGGCGCCACCGGAGACCTGGCCCAGCGCAAGCTGTTCCCGGCCCTCTTCGAGTTGGCGCGAGACCACCTGCTGCCGGAGAACTTCGCCGTCGTCGCCTTCAGCCGCTCCGAAGGAGACAGCGAGGCCTTCCGCGAGCATGTGAAGGCGTCCCTGCTGAAGTTCGCCCGCACCCAGCCCCTGGACGAGGCCGTCTGGAAGGACTTCGCCCCGCGCCTGGAGCTCATCTCCGGCGGCTATGACGACCCGAAGTCCTTCGTGCGCCTGCGCGAGGAGCTCGACCGGGTCGCCCAGAAGTTCGGCACCCAGGGCAACCAGTTCTATTACCTGGCCACCCCTGCCTCCACCTTTCCCCAAATCTTCCAGGGCCTGACGGAGTCGGGGTTGCTGAAGCGCCAGGAACAGGCCGACCCGCGCCCGTGGCAGCGGCTCATCATCGAGAAGCCCTTCGGCCACGATTTGGAGAGCGCCCGCGCGCTCAACCGCGAGCTGGCGGCGGTGTTGGACGAGCGGCAGATATTCCGCATCGACCACTACCTGGGCAAGGAGACCGTCCAGAACATCCTCGTCTTCCGCTTCGCCAACGCCATCTTCGAGCCGCTGTGGAACCGGCAGCACATCGACCACGTGGAAATCACCGCGGCGGAGACGCTGGGGGTGGAGGGGCGCGGCGGCTTCTACGACGAGACGGGCGTCATCCGGGACATGGTGCAGAACCACCTGCTCCAGGTGCTCGCGCTGTGCGCAATGGAGCCGCCCGTGTCCTTCGGCGCCGAGGACATCCGCGACGAGAAGAACAAGGTCATCCGCGCGCTGCGCCCGATGGAGGGCCGCGAGGTGTCCCGCGCGGTGGTGGCCGGCCAGTACGAGGGCTACCTTCAGGAGAAGGGCGTGAAGGCCGGCTCGCGCACGCCGACCTACGTCGCCATGAAGATGAACATCGACAACTGGCGCTGGGCGGGCGTGCCCTTCTATCTGCGCGCGGGCAAGAAGCTGAAGCGGCGCGTGACAGAGGTGTCCATCCACTTCAAATCGGTGCCCATCAGCCTCTTCTCCGGGGAAGGCGCCACCTGCCAGCGGCTGCAGCCCAACGTGCTCACGCTGCGCATCCAGCCCCAGGAAGGCATCGCGCTCTCCTTCGAATCCAAGGTGCCCGGCGAGGATGTCAACATCGCGGGCGTCACCATGGACTTCAACTACCAGGAGACCTTCCAGCGGCCGGTCCCCGAGGCCTACGAGCGCCTGCTGCTGGACTGCATGCGCGGCAACGCCACCCTCTACGCGCGACAGGACAGCGTGGAGCAGGCGTGGACCTTCGTGACGCCCATCCTCCAAGCCCTGGAGTCCGGCGAGGGCGGACCGGCGCACGCCTACCCCGGTGGCAGCGCGGGTCCGGATGCCGCGGCCGCGCTGCTGGCCCGGGATGGCCGCCGGTGGACCGGACTATGAGCGCCGCGCTCACGCACGTCGTGCCCACCGAGTCCCTGCCCCGGGAAGCCGCGGTGTGGATGGCGCGCGCGCTCCAGGACACGCTCGCCACCCAGCGCCGCGTCAGCCTGGCCCTGTCGGGCGGCAGCACGCCGGGCCCCGCGTACCGGGCGCTGGCGGCGCAGGTGCTTCCTGGGAGCGCGTGGACGTCTACTTCGTGGACGAGCGCTTCGTTCCGCCCGACCACGCGGACAGCAACTACCGGATGGTGGAGGACACGCTGCTGCGTCCACTTCGGCTGTCGCCGTCGCAGGTGTTCCGCATGGAGGGTGAGCGCGAGGACCGGGACGCCGCCGCGAAGGACTACGCGGCGAAGCTGCCTGCTGCCCTGGACGTGGTGCTGCTGGGCATGGGAGAGGACGGGCACACGGCCAGCCTCTTCCCCGGCCACCCCGCGCTGGAGGAATCCGAGCAGCGCGTCCTGGCGGTGGTGGGGCCCAAGCCGCCGCCCTGGCGGATGACGTTGACGCTGCCGGTATTGCGGTCCGCGCGGCACGTGCTGACCCTCGTATCGGGGGCGGGCAAGCAGGACACGGTGCGCCGGGCGCTGGCGGGGGACCTGAGCCTCCCCGCCGCCCGGGTGACGAATTCGGAGTGGATGCTGGACCCCGCCGCCGCCGGGCGATGAGGGCTCCCAGTCGCGAACCTTCCAGGAGGAACCAACGATGAGTGAGGCAACGGGCGCGCAGTTCGGCGTGGCGGGAATGGGCGTCATGGGGGCGAGCCTCGCCCTCAACATCGCGGACCACGGCTTCCGGGTGGCCGTGTGGGACAGACATGCGGAGCGCATCGATGAGATGCACCGCAAGCACGGACACCCCGAGGTCTGGGGCACCGAGTCGCTGGAGGCCTTCGTTCAGCGGCTGGAGCGCCCGCGCAAGGTGCTGCTGATGGTGACGGCGGGCGCGGCGGTGGACTCCATGCTGGAGCGCCTGCTGCCGCTGATGGCGGAAGGCGACGTCATCATGGACGCCGGCAACTCGTGGTTCCTGGACACGCGCCGCCGCGAGGAGCAGTGCAAGGCCAAGGGCATCCACTTCCTGGGCGTCGGCGTGTCCGGCGGCGAGGAGGGCGCGCGCAACGGCCCCTCCATCATGCCGGGCGGTGCTCCCGCGGCGTACGAGCTGGTGCGTCCGGTGTTCGAAGCCATCGCCGCGATGACGGACCTGGGGCCGTGTGTCACCTATGTGGGGGCGGACGGTGCCGGGCACTTCGTGAAGATGGTGCACAACGGCATCGAGTACGCGGACATGCAGTTGCTCGCGGAGACGTACGACGTGCTGCGCCGCGGGCTCGGGCTGGACGCGGACGCGCTGGCGGACCTGCTGTCCCAGTGGGACCATGGCATCGCCGGCTCGTTCCTGCTGGAGACCACCATCAAGGTGCTGCGCCAGAAGGACCCGGAGACGGGCAAGCCGCTGGTGGACCTGGTGTTGGACAAGGCAGGCCAGAAGGGCACCGGCAAATGGACGGTGCAGGTGGCGCTGGATTTGGGCGTCCCGATTCCCTCCATCGCCGCGTCACTGGACGCGCGCATCCTGTCCTCCATGAAGGACGAACGCGTGGCCGCCGCGCCGAAGCTGAACGGCCCGGTGGGGCAGCTCAGCAAGGAGGAGCGGGCGCAGCTGGCGGCGTGGACACATGACGCGCTCTACGCGGCGCGGGTGGTGACGTATGCGCAGGGCATGCGGCTCATCCAGGCGGCGTCCCAGGAGTATCAGTGGAACATCAACCTGGCGGAGCTGGCGCGCATCTGGCGGGGGGGCTGCATCATCCGCGCGAAGCTGCTCACGCCCCTGCGTGAGGCCTTCCTGCAGCAGCCGACGCTGCCCAACCTGATGGTGTCCGACGGCTTCGCGCCGGTGCTGGAGCGCATGGCCCCCGCGTGGCGGCAGGTGGTGGGCGTCGCCACGCGCGTGGGCATCCCCGTGCCGGTGTTCAGCTCCTCGCTGGCGTACCTGGACAGCTACCGCACCGCGGAGCTGCCGCAGAACCTCACCCAGGCACAGCGTGACGCCTTCGGCGCGCACACGTATCAGCGCAAGGACAGACCGGAAGCGGGCTTCGTCCACACGGAGTGGGGCAAGTAGCAAGGGGCCTGCATGACCCGGGCGCTCAGCCGGACGCCCGGGCCGCGGACACGGCAATTCCTGCTCACTGAATACCCTGGCGCGCGGAACCAGAAACCCTTAGCGCACTGCACCTTTCACAGACATCGAGCATCAGGCATCTTTGAAGCTCTCTTTCCGGAGCCTCGACCATGACGCTGGATGCCGGAGCGGACCTGCTGCACGCGGTACGTGAGTTGGCCCCTGCCCTCTCCGCTCGCAGTGGGGAGATTGAGCAGGCACGGCAGCTCCCCTTGGACCTCATCGCCACGCTGAAGGACATCGGCGTCTACCGGATGCTTGTCCCTCGCAGCCATGGCGGGCTGGAGCTGAATCTTGTCACCGGGCTGGACGTCCTCTCCGAGCTGGCCCGCGCGGACGCCTCCACCGCCTGGACGATGATGATTGCCACGGAGAGCCCCCAACTCTTCGCCCTCCTCCTCCGCGAGGAGTTCGATGCCATCTACGCCGCCGGGCCCAATGCCACCGTGGGCGGCGCCTTCAATGCCCAGGGCAAGGCCGTGCAGGTGGACGGCGGCTACCGCGTCACCGGCCACTGGAACTTCGCCACCGGCTGCCGCCAGAGTGAATGGCTGTTCGGCAACTGCGTCGTCCTTGGCCCAGACGGCAAGCCCCGCCCTGGCCCCGCCGAGGGCATGCCCGAGACGCGCGCCATGCTGCTCCCCGCCAACGAGGTCCGCATCATCGAGCACTGGGACGTGCTCGGCCTGCGCGGCACCGGCAGCCACGACATCGCCATCGACGCCTTCGTCCCCCAGCAACGCACCTTCGACATCTTCACCGGCCAGCCCTCCGTGCCGGGCGCCAACTTCGTGGTGCCGGTGCTGCACTACGCCATGCACATCGGCGCGGTGGCGGTGGGCATCGCCCAGGGCGCGGTGGACGACTTGCTCACCCTGGCCCGCTCGGGCAAGCGCCGGCTGTATGCGCGCACCTCGCTCGTGGACTCCCCTGTGTTCCGCAACCGGCTGGGCCGCGCGGAGACGGGCGCCCGCGCCGCTCACGACGCCCTCCGCCGCATGGGCGAGGTGTTCTGGGATGCCTGCCAGCAGTCCCCGGTGAAGGCCTTCGCCCTCGCGCCGCAGGTGTCCTCCACCTTGACGTGGGCCGTGGAGACAGCCGCCGAGGTCGTGACGGCCTGCTACCACGCGGGCGGCGCCACGTCCGTGCGCGATGGCGCATCGCTCCAGCGCCGTTTCCGCGACATCCACACCCTCACCCAGCACGCGGCCGTGGCGGAGGGCTGGTTCACCCAGGAAGGCAGCGCGCTCCTGGGCTTCCCCGTCCTCTTCGAAGCCTAACGGCGCGCCCGCTACGTCCGCGGGGTGCGCAGCTCCGCGCGGCGAATCTTCCCGCTCACCGTCTTGGGCAGCTCGGTGACGAACTCGATTTCGCGCGGGTACTTGTAGGGCGCCGTCGTCCGCTTCACGTGCTCCTGCAACGCCTGCGCGAGCGCCGGGGATGCCGTATGCCCCGGGGCCAGCACCACGAAGGCCTTCACCCGCTGGCCAATCTTCTCGTCCGGCACGCCGATGACGGCCGACTCCGCCACCGCGTCGTGCTCCAGCAGCGCGGACTCCACCTCGAAGGGCCCCACGCGGTAGCCCGACGTCTTGATGACGTCATCCGCGCGTCCCACGAACCAGAAGTAGCCGTCCGCGTCGCGCACGGCCCGGTCTCCCGTCACGTACCAGTCACCACGCCGGCACGCCGCGTTGGCCGCGTCGTCCCCGAGATAGCCCTGGAACAACCCCACGGGCCGCTCGGGCACCACCCGCACCGCGATGTCCCCCTCCTGCCCGTCCGCCACCTCCTGGCCCTGGTCGTCGATGACGCTCACCGTGAAGCCCGGGGATGGCTTGCCCATGGAGCCCACGCGCGGCGCCATGGGGGGGAACATGCCCACAATCATCACCGTCTCCGTCTGCCCGTAGCCCTCATGGATGTGCAGCCCGGTGGCGTCCTTCCACGTGTCGATGACTTCCGGATTGAGCGGCTCGCCCGCGCTCACCGTGTGCCGCAGCGAGGACAGGTCGAAGTCCTTCAAGTCCTGGAGCACCAGCGCCCGCCACGCGGTGGGCGGCGCGCAGAAGGTGGTGACCTTCTGCGTCTCCAACACCTTCAACAGCTTCGCGGGCTCGAAGCGGCCACGGAAGTCATGGACGACGTTGCACGCGCCCTGGCTCCACGGGCCGAAGAGCTTGCCCCACGCGCACTTGGCCCAGCCGGTGTCGCTGAGCGTCAGGTGCCGGTCCTCCGGCGTCAGGTCCAGCCAGTAGCGGCCGGTAATCACGTGCCCCTGCCCGTAGCTGGCCTGCGTGTGCAGCACCATCTTCGGCATGCCCGTGGTGCCAGACGTGAAGTAGATGAGCAGCGGCGCATCCGCGCGCGTGGGCTCGAAGGCCGCGCCCGCGTCCGCCTCCGCGACGCCGGACACGTAGCGCCCCCACGGCGACGGCGCGCCTTCGCCCACCGACACCCAGGTGCGGACCTTGCCCGCCGTCCCCACCAGGCCGTCGAAGCGCTCCAGGCAGCTCACGTCCGCAATCACCGCCTGGGCCTCCGCCACCTCCAACCGGTAGCGGATGTCCTTCGGCGTGAGCATGGGCGTGCCCGGCATGAAGACGATGCCCGCGCGAATGCAGCCCAGCACCAGGAACCACCACTCCGGCACGCGCGGCATCATGATGAAGACCCGGTCCCCCCGGCGAAGCCCCTGCTCCGTCAGGAAGCGGCCCGCGTGCAGCGAGCGCCGCCGCAAGTCCTCCCACGTGAAGCGTCGCTCCTGCCCGGCTTCGTCGGACCACAGCAGGGCCAGCGCCTCCGGGCGCTCGGCGGCGTGCCGGTCGATGACGTCGGCCGCGAAGTTGAAGTGCTCGGGCCGCTCCCAGCGAAAGTCCCGGCGGGTGGCCTCGTAGTCCTTCATGTTCCGAGGGGGTGACAGGGGCATGGTGGCCGACTCCTGGGCGGAAGAAACCAACCGCCAGAGCCTGCCACGGCACGCCAGGGACGTCCTTCACGAGTCCCGCGTTCGCCCGGTCCCGGACACGCGCCTGCACGAAGCCCACAAAAGCAAGAGGCCGGCCCTGTCACAGGCCGGCCTCCGCGCGACGTCATCCGAAGCGAGCGCTCAGTTGATTTCAGCGCACGGGAAGAGCGTGTTGTACGCACCACACGTGCGAAGCGTGGCCAGCAGCAGGTGCTCGGCGTTGGCCGCGCGGCCGGACGCCTCCTCGCTCCGGGCCCGCTCACGCTCTGCCAGCAGGTTGAGCCACGGGTCCCTGGAGCCGTGGGCGTAACGCTGCAGGGCCTTGAGCGACTCCGCATCCCGGGCGGCCTCGCCCGTGTGGAGCAGCGCGCCGACGTACAGGTCCGTCTCCTGGGAGGCGCGCAGTCGCTCCAGCAGCCCCGGAACCAGCGCCCCCTTCACCAGCCGCGCATAGTCCTCCGCCAGCGGCGCACGCACCTTGAAGTCGCGGGCTGCCACATCCCGGACGTAGTCCTGGAGCACCGTGCCTTCACCCAGCCGATCCAACGCCGAGGCGAACGGCAACAGTGAGGCCACCGCATCCGCCGAAGTGGCCGTACGCACCGCTTCATAGAGGGCCGCTCGCGTCACCGCGGGCTGCTGCCGCACCAGGTACGCCGCATCCGCCGTCTTCTCGGTGAGCTGCGTCCACGTCTCCCGCACCGGCGCTGCCACCGCGCGGCCTCCGCGTCACGCAGCGCACGCATCTCGTCCGCGCGCTTCTCCGCGGCCACCTGCCAGCCCGCCGCCTGGCCCGGCAGCGACGCGACGTCGCGGAACGACGCCTCCGCCTGCTTCAGCAGGCCCAGCCCCCGCAGCGCCAGCCCCCGGTTCCACAGCGCCTGCGCATGCCGCGGCTCCTGGCGCAGCGCGCCGCCGAGCAGATTCAGCGCTTCCTCCCACCGCTGACCGCTGAGGGCCACCACCGCGCGGTCATTGTCCCGGTCCGCCGAGGCCGGTGCCCGCGCCAGGAAGGACTCCGCCTGCTGCCAGTCCCCGCGCAGCGCATAGGCGGCGGCGATGCCCCGGAAGTCCTGCTGCTCCTCCAGCTCCGCCAGGGGACGCAGCGGCAGCGGGTTCGCGGCGCCGGACGTGCCGCGCATCGGCTCGTAGGGCCGGAAGCGGTCCGCCATCGGGTGGCTGAGCCGCGCCTCCAAGGTCCGCACGTCCGCGCCCGCCAGCCACACGTCGGTGGGGGCCTCCGGCTGCGTCTGGAGACGGAACACGCCCACCGCCGCCAACCCCGCCGCCAACGCCACCGGCACCACCGTGCGGGACATCCGCTGCATCCACGGCCGCAGCGGCGTCACCTTCGCGGGCGGCGGCTCGGCGACGCTGGCGCTACCCCCCAGGGCGCGGGAGGCCAGCAGCTCCAATTGAAGCAGCTCCCTCAGCCCCGCCTCGCATTCAGGGCAGCGCCCCAGGTGCTGGCGGAAGACCTCCGCGTCGGGAGCGGACAGCTCTCCGTCCACGAAGAGGTGCAGATTGGTGCATGGCGTCGTCATGAGCTCGTGGCCCCCTGCTCCCGGGCTACCGCCACCTGGGGCAGCAGCAGTTCCTTCAAATCCCTACGGGCCAGGGTGAGCCAACTGCCCACGGTGCCCACGGGAACATTGAAATGCTCGGCGATGGCGTTGTAGCGCTTGCCCTCCGCGTGCAGGCGGTAGGCGTCACGCAGGTGCGGCTTCAGCCGCTCGATGGCCTTCTGGAAGGCGTCGGTGCTCACCAGCGCCCAGTTCTCCTGGGTCTCCTCTGGTGACACCGCCAAATCCTGGACCAGCGCCAGGTGCGGCATCCCCCGGGACTCCGTCCGCTGGCGGCGGCAGTAGTCCAGGAAGCGGTTCGTCATCGTCGTACACAGCCACGCAGCCGCCGCGGAGTCCGTCCGGTCCTTCAGATGCTCGAACTCCGGCATCGCCCGCTCGAAGGTCTCCTGGACGAGGTCCTCCGGCTCCAGGCTGGAGCGGGCACACAACCGGCGGGCCAGCCCCAGAAGGCTGGGCCGATGCTGACGGATGAACGCTTCGAAGCGCCTCCGGTCCCGGTTGAAGAGGTTGGACATGCAGCCCCACTCACATGCGCGCCTGCGCGTTACCCAGTCAAAGACGCGCAGCCGTCCAATCCTTGAGAATAAAAAAGAAGGACCTGGACAGAAAAATGCCCGGGAGGGTGAAAAACCCTGCCCGGGCCTGGAGATCAGCGGACCTGGCTGCCGTTCGGATGCTCCGGCCCGACCAGGGGAGGAACCGCCGGCGACGGCAGCGGGAGCCGCTTGCGCGGGGCGACGCTGGCCGTGTCGCAGTTGACGTAGGTGTTCTTGACATGGGCTTCACCGGATTCGGAATCCAAGCTACCGGCCATATGGGATTCGACGGGCGTCATGAGCGCTCGCACCTCGCGATGGGGATGGTCTGAAAGCTAGACATGGATGATACGGCAACACGTACAGTCCTTATCATGACACGCGCCAACCCCGCGCATCTGACGGGGCAACTCGCGACATGGAATTCACGGAGTTCTGAATGAGCAGGGAAGATTCGCGCCTGGCATTGGAGTGGCACACCTGGCTGGCGGAGAACCTCGCCCTGGGCGTGAGCGCGGAGGACGCGCAGCGGGTGCTCGTGGATGCGGGCGTGGAGGCTTCGCTGGCGCAGCGGGAAATCGCCGCGGCACAGGCGCACCCCTACGTGGTGGCGGCGCGGCGGATTGGCCGGCGCTACGAGTGGCTGGAGGCGCTGGCGGACCTCTACGCGGAGCTGCACCGCCAGTCCGGCGCGGTGACGCTGGAGAAGCGCCGAGGGGTGAGCCCGGAGGAGTTCTTCACCCGCTACTACTTCGGCCACCGGCCGGTGGTGCTGCAAGGCTTCATGGAGGACTGGCCGGCGATGCGCCGCTGGTCGCTCGCGGACTTCCGGGAGCGCTTCGGGGACGTGGAGGTGGAAATCATGTCCGGGCGCGACGCCAACCCGGACCATGCCTCGCAGCCCGACAAACACCGCCAGGTGGTGAAGCTGCGCGACTACGTCCAGCGGATGGAGACGGGCGGCGAGACGAATGACTTCTACATGGTGCCGCGCAACGAGAACTGGAAGCGCGACGGACTGGCCCGGCTGCGCGAGGACATCCGCGCGCCCGCCGGCATCATCGACCCGGAGCTGCGTCCCGACATGACGACGCTGCTGCTGGGACCGCCGGGCACCGTCACCCCGCTCCACCATGACAACATGAACGTGCTGCTGGGCCAGGTGATGGGCCGCAAGCACGTGCGGCTGGTGCCGTCCTTCCAGCGCCACCTCGTCTACCCGCGCCATGGCACCTTCAGCTCCGTGGACGCGGCGAGCCCGGACGCGGCGCGCTTCCCGCTCTACGGCGAGGCCACCGTCCTGGAGGGCGTGGTGGAGCCGGGCGAGCTGCTCTTCCTCCCCGTGGGGTGGTGGCACTGGGTGCGCGCACTGGACGTGAGCGCCACTGTCACGTTCCATCATTTCCAGCTCCCGGGAGGCAACACGCACCTGAGGACTCCGCAGTAGACGGCCGCACCGCGCGGCCGCCCGCGCTCAATATGACTCCACGAGGATGACGTGCCGGGTCCACCCGGCACGGCTGTCCCGCTCCAGCCAGCGCTGACGCTCGTCCCGCAGCGCCACCGCCGGCGCGGCCCCTTCGCGAATGCGGCGCCGGACCCCATCGAAGAAGCGGCCGGCGGCATCCGGGATGTCCACCGTGGAGGCCAGCACCGCCCGCGCGCCCGCGTCGATGAAGGCCGCGGGCAGGCTGAAGGGCTCATGGCTGGTGGTGGTGCTCGCCGCGCGTCCGGCGCTGCACGCCGCCAGGAACACCATGGGCGCCCCCGTGAGCTTCTGCTGCCGCACCACGTCCGCGGTGAGCGCGTAGCGGCCGCTCGTCTCCGGGGACAGCACCACCAGCGACGCATCCGAGAGCGCCGGGTCCATGATGCCGTGGGCGTGGATTTCGATTTCGGTGGCGTCCCGCATGTCCGCCAGCACGCGCGCGGGCGTGGCGTCCGAGCCGGACAGCACCTGCAGCGGCACCGCCTCCGGCTCCTGCGAGGGCAACCACTGCGGCAGCCGCGGCAGTTGGAGCAGCGCGGGCGCATCCACGCTCGAGACGACGAGCCGCCGGGCCGTGGGCGTGGTGCGCGGCTGGGCCGTGCGGCCGAGCCGGAAGCTCCACGGCACCTCCGGCGGCAACAGGTCCGTGCGGCCGAAGACGGGCGGCCAGGCGAGCACGTCCACGCGCTCGCAGCCACGCAACACCTCACGCAGCCGATCCGGCACCAGCCGCGAGGTGTCCGCGCGGATGAATGGCCCCTGCCGGTCCGTCTCGTAGTGGCCCAGCACCTGGCCTTGCGTCCCGCGCGCCACCAGCACCGTGCGCTCGCCATGCACCGCCGCCGCCAGGGCGCAGCGCTGGGGCACGGGCGTGCCGAGCTGCGCGGCCATCAACTCCAGCGCCCGGGTGTACTCGCCCGCCCTGCCCGCGTCCGTGACGAGCGACGAATAGCTCAGCGCCCAGGCCTCGCGCGCCAGTGAATCCCCCGAGGCAACGCCTCCGCCTCGGTGATGGTCTGCCGCAGCAGCGCCAGCCCCCGGGCTCTGTCGGAGTCCAGCAGGAAGCGGCCCTCCACGTAACGGGCATACACCGCGTCGCTGGGCATGGGGTTGCTGTGGTCGGCCCACGTGAGGGCCTGCCGCAGCAACGCCTCGTCCCCAGGCTTCGGCCGGGTGCGTGACAGCTCCGCGAGGTTGACGGCGAACAGCAGGCTCAGCGGCTCGTTCTTGCAGGCGGCGTTCGCGTCCACCTCGCGGCGCGCGTCGTCCATGCGGTTGTCCAGGTAGTACGTGTGGGCCAGGTTCTCCCGGGGCCAGACGCAGTTGACGTGCCCGCGGGCGGACCACTCCTCCACATAGGCACGCGAGCTGGCGAAGTCCCCGCGTGAGCGGGTGATGGCGGCCAGCGCCTCCAGGGCGGTGAACTCCATGTCCCATTCCCGGAGCTGGCGCGCCCAGGCCCAGGCGGCGCGGGCGTGCTGCTCGCCCTCGGTGAGACGCTGGAGGTCGGCGTAGAGGATGCCCAGGCGCAGCTCCAGGTCCACGCAGCGCGCGGACAGGCCGCCCTCGCGGCAGCGCTGGAGCGCGTTGAAGATGCGCTGCTCGGCCTTCCACCACTGGCCCTCGGCCGTCTCGCGGATGGCCTCCTCACGCTCGATGTAGAGGTTGAACCAGGGGTCGTTCTGGCGCTTCGCCCGCTCCACCACCTGCGAGAACATGCGACGTGTGGCCCGCGTGTGCTGGGCCGTGCCCAGGAAGAGGTCGTCCTCTCCCGACGCCAGCACCCGCTCCAGCAGCTTGTCCGGCTGGTTCAGCTTGCCGCGCACCAGCGACGCGTACTCGCGCGACAGCGCGCCGCGGCGCGTGAAGTTCCGGCCGCTCACCCGCTTGACGTAGTCCGCCAGCGTGGAGCCGCCGTGGCCGCGGTCCAGCTCCTGCGCCAGGGGCAGCAGGGCCAGGACGCGCTCCTTCGACGGCGCCGCGCGGACCACTTCATAGAAAGCCTGCCGGACGATGCCCGGGTCCTTGCGGGCCGCCTCCAGCGGGAGCGGTGCCTGAGGGTCATCCACCAGCGCCAGCGTGGCCTCGCGTGCTTCCTTCCACCGGCGGGCGCGCTCCATCGTGGCGTCGCGTTGCTCGCGAGCGTTGGCCTTCGCCTCGCGGCTCCAGCCCGGCTCACCCATCAGCGCCACCTGTTCGAAGGTGTCCGCCGCCTTCATCGTGAGCCCCATCGCCTGGAGCACCAGCGCGCGGTTCCACATGGCCTGCGCATGCTTCGGCTGCGCCTTCAGCACGCCGTCCAGCAACCGCAAGGCCTGCTCATGCGCGCCGCGAGCGAGGTACACCGCGGCCAAATCACTGTCGCGGTCCGGAGAGGCGGGCATGCGCTCCAGGAACGAGGCCGCCTGGTTCCACTCGCCCTGAAGGGCATACGCGGAGGCGATACCGGACAGGTCGCCCGCTTCCTCCAGCCGGGCGAGGTCTCGCAGCGGGATGGGTTCGGGCGCGACGGGGCAGCCGCCCGCCGACATGCGTGGCCGGTAGCGGTCCGCTTCGGGGTGCGTGAGCCGGGCCTCGATGCGTGACGCGGAGCGGCGCTCCGCCCAGAACTGCGCGGATACAGGTGCCCCGCTTCCCTTGGAGGGCGTGCGGGCAAGAAGGACGGTCAACACCAAGACGGGCGTGGCCAGCGCCAGGACCAGGACTTTGTCGTACGCCGGCTTCAACATACTGCCCCCTCGGGCGCCATCCCCCAAGCAGTCGCCCAACTACCGCGTTGTACACCATCCACCGTTCCCCACCGACTTCCAGCGGAGGCTGGGCAACCAGAAACAGACGCCTGGCTCATCGCCACCCGCGGCATTTCTCCCGCTTTTTCCAACCCACCTCCCCGACTGCCCGCCCACGATTCGCCAGGTGGTCAGGCCGTGAACCAGGCGGCCTGACCTGGAGACGGCTTGCGCCGAAAACCTTGAGTGCAGGTCCTCCCCGCATCCCTCCGGAATCACTGTCTCCGCGGAGGAAAAAGCCAGCATGGCGCCAGGGGCCCGCCCGTCAGGCAGCCCTCCGCGTGAGGCGGCGGAGCCACGTCCGCCCGAGGGTTCTACGAGAGGGCACGAGCGGGAAGTAGCACGTCCGCCTGAGTGTCCCACTGCGCCAACCTGGAACGAAAGGACCTCGCTTGACGCAGCTGCTTCGACTCGCCGCCCTGGTGTCTCTGATTCCCTCGTTCGCCTCCGCGGACGTGGCGTGGAAAGGCGACTTCGAGACGGGCAATACCTCGCAGTGGACGCGCAGTCAGAGCGTCTCCAACAGCCGTCTCCAGGTGGTGACGGATGTGGTCCGCGAGGGCCGCTATGCGCTGAAGGCCACGGTGCGCCAGGGCGATGACCCCATCAACGCCAGCGGCAACCGCAATGAACTGCTCTACATCAGCCAGGAAAAGACGGACTCCACCTGGTACTACAAGTGGAGCACCCTCTTCCCCACCCACTACCCGCTCGATGACAGCTGGCAGGTCTTCGCGCAGTGGCACCAGGAGGGCTGCTGCGGCTCACCGCCGCTGGAGTTCTACGTGCGCGGCGAAGCGATGCACATGCGCGTGGGCGGCGCGAAGGGCAAGGTGCTGTGGACGGCCCCGCTCAAGCGCGGTGACTGGAGCGACTTCGTGTTGCAGGTGAAGTGGTCGCCCAACGCGAAGACGGGCTTCGTCCAGCTCTGGCACAACAACGAGGTCGTCGTGCCGAAGACCTACGTCGCGACGCAGTTCGGCAAGGAGATGAACTACCTGAAGCTGGGCCTGTACCGCGATGACGCCATCCGTCCCGAGGCCAGCGTGTATCACGACGGTTTCACCATGGCCTCGACGCTGGAGGAGGTCATGCCGCCGCCGCCGACACCGGAGCCGGCCCCCGAGCCCCCGCGCCGGAGCCCGAGCCCACCCCTCCCGCGCCGGAGCAGCCGGTGAGGACGCGCCGTCCGGGGAGCTCCCCGACGTGCCCATCGCCCGGACGCCCGACACGCAGCCGCAGACCCGCTGGGGCGTCACCCCCGAGGACATCCTCTCCGGGGAGCGTCCGCTGGGCGCCGACGGGGCGCGGGGCTGCAATGCCTCCGGCGGCGGAACGGCGGGCGTGCCCATCACCGCCGCGGTGGGCCTGCTCTCCTTCGCCGCGCTGTTCGCCCGTCGCCGCAAGCCAGCACAGGCTCGCGCCCACGCGAAGCGCTGAGCGGCCTCGGCATCCCGGGGCGTGTCGGTGATACGGCAGGCCCCGCGCGGCAAGGTCGCGCGTCAGGGCTCCTTGAGCAGGGGGAGCCCTGAGGTGACCTTGGCCAGCAACGTCCGCAGCGTGGTGCGCTCCTCTTCACTCAAGGGCGCCATCAGCGCGGCAATCCGCCGGTAGTGGTCCGGCAACACGCTCTCGATGAGTTGCCGGGCCTTGGGCGTGAGGCGCACCGTGTACATGCGGCGGTCCTCCGGATGGTCCTCGCGGGAGATGAGGGCATCCTTCTCCAACGTGTCCAGCAGCCCCGTCATCGTGGCCCGGCTGACGCCAGAGCTCTCCGCGAGGTCCGCGGGCGTGAGCCCACTCACGCGCTCCACGTCGTCGTCCTCGGTGGTGAGCAGTCGGACCAGCACCATGAAGCGCCCCATCGACAGCCCGTGACGGCCCAGGTGCGCCTCATAGGCCCCCGACAAGTCGTGCGAAGCCCGCAGCAACGTGATGCACGTCTCGATGGCGCTGGCGTCGAGCTCGGGGAAGCGCAGCGCCAGGCGCTGGAGCCGCTCGTAGCGCGGCATCGCCGCGGGCGTCGGGGAAGTGGGAGGTCGAGTAGGCACGGCACAGGCCTCGTAAGGCCCCTAATGATTTTAGGCAATCAGAAAGGGCGCGCTCCGCACCGTGGGCTGGCGCCTGCTGGCCCGGGCGTTATGAAGAGGCCGTGCTGGATGTGAAGGACGCGGCCGTGCAGACGGCCCTGCGCCGCGCGTGCGAGGAGGTCGGCTTGCCGGACTCGCTGCGGGGTTGCGTGTATCCCCTCCTTCGCGACCCGGAGGGTGACTGGCCGGGCTGCTGCGGTGGAGGCTGCCACCCGTGTGCCTCCTCCCTGGTGGACGTGGCGATGCGCACGTTGGAGCTGCTCGGCACGCCCCGGCGCGCGCCCGTGGTCGGGTGAGGTGAAGTGAGGCCGGGCAGCGGCATAGGCTGCGGGCATGAGTCCCATTGTCCATGCCGAGCTGGCCTGGCTCGCGGCGCAGGGCCTGAAGGAGCGCAGGGACCGCATCCTCGTCACCTGCACAGGACTGGCACCGGACCTGGATGGGCTCACGCTGCTCGCGGGCGAGGCGTATTATTTCCGCTATCACCACGTCATCTTCCACGGGTACGTGGGTGCCATTGTGACAGCGGTGGCCTGCGCGGCGCTGGCGCGGCAGCGGCTGCGGGTGGCGGCCCTGTCCCTGTTCACCTTTCACCTGCACCTGCTCTGCGACCTCGCGGGCAGCGGCCCGGGCTGGTCCATCTACTACTACTGGCCCACGAGCATGCGGGAGTGGTTCTGGGAGGGGCAGTGGAACCTCGCCTCCTGGCAGAACGCGGTCATCGGGCTGGCCACCACGCTGCTGTGTCTGGCGTGCGCTCTGCGCTTCCGCCGGACCTTCGTGGAGGTGTTCTCCGCCCGGTGGGACACGGAAGTCACGCGCACGCTCCGGCGCCGGTTCCTCCGTGAGGATTTCGTGCGGGAACCATGACGTGATTGTCCATGCGTCCGTCGCCAGCATGGACGCATGCTCATCCTCGGACTCGGGTTGATGGCAGTAGGCGTGCTGGGGGCGTCGCTCGACGCCCCCGTCACGTCAGTCACGGTCTACAGCGACCAGGCGCAGGTGGTTCGCTCCGGCAGCCTCACGGTTTCCGGCTCGCGGCGGGTGACGTTTCCCCGGCTGCCCAAGAACGTGGATACGGACTCCATCCGCGTCGAGGCCGAGGGCGCGGAGGTGTCCCACGTCGACGTGCGCATCGTGAAGGGGGAGGCCTTTTCCCACGACGAAGCCCGGAAGCTCGTCGCGAGATTGGAAGACGTCGACGTCGCGCTCGCGCGCATCGCCGCGGAGCGCAATGTCCATCACATTCAGATTGAAGCGCTCCGGCGTATTCGCCCCACGGTGCCGGGCGATGGCGAGGCGGCACGGGCTCAGACGAGCCCCTCCAACTGGAGCACCGCCGCGGCCTTCCTCGTGGACAACATCGCGCGGCTCGACGCTCGGATGCGAGAGCTGGAGGCACAATCCGAGACGCTCAAGAAGGAACAGCAGCAGCACAAGGAGCGCGCCTCGACGTTGGGCAAGACGTTTGGCGAACCGGGGGTCGAGGTGGGCGCCACGCTCACGGGCAACGGCGCCACGAAGGTGACGTTGACGTACCTCACCACCGGTGCCCGCTGGTATCCCCGATATGAGTTGCAGCTCCAACCCGAGTCGCAACGGATGCAGATGGCCTTTTACGGCCGCGTCAGCCAGGAGACAGGTGAGGACTGGGAGGGCGCGCGGCTCACGCTCAGCACCGCCCTGCCCTCCAATGCCACCGCGATGCCGAAGCTCAGCACCTGGAAGCTGGGCGTCCGGGAGCGCTTCATTCCCACGCCCCATCCCCATCAAGAGTCCATTCGGCCCGCGCAGGCCGCTCCGGACAGCCAGCCCAAGGTCACGGCATCGGCCGACCAAGCACTGCGCGCGCAGTTGCTATTGCTGGCTGGCGCGCAGGCCGGAGAGCAACCCGCGCCCACGCAGCCCCAAGCCCCCGAGCCTCCGCGGGAAAAGGGCCGGGGCACCATCCTGGGCACCGTCACCGACGCGCAGTCCCGAAAGCCGCTTGCAGATGTGGTCGTCATCGCGACGGCCCCCTCGCTCGAGGGGGATTACCTGACAATGACCAACGCCAAGGGTGAGTACCTCATCACCGGGATTCCCGCGGACCTCTACACCTTGCGGTTCGAACGCGAGGCGAACAAGCCCTATGCCCGCAGCCACATCCAACTCCGTCCGGCCCGTACGATCCGCGTCAACGTGGAATTGCTTTCCGATTCCCTGCGCGAAACCATCGGAATCAATGGCCGCGGGCCCATCATCGACGTCGGTTCCACCATGGCGGGCGTCAATATTGACGTGGAGTTCGTCCACAAGGATTCCATCCCGCAGGACGTGGGACTGAGCCCACCGCCAGCCTGGCGGCCCCCCACGTTCGACCCGGAGTCGCCCGTCGCCGTCGCGGGGGGCTACAACCTCACCTTCACCTCGCAGCATCGGGAGACCCTTCTCAGCGGCAAGGGCGAGCGCAGTCTGCCCCTGGTCTCCGAGTCCTGGCCCGTGCAGGTGGAGCGACAGGTGTTCCCCGCGCTCTCGCAGAACGCATACCTCGTCGCGACCCTCAAAGGCCCCGCCCGGACCGTGCTTCCCGGCGGTGACGCGTCGCTCTTCGTGGGGACCGACCCGGCCGGCTCCGCGACGTTGGAGACGCTCGTCCCCGGCGGCACCTTCAACCTGCCGCTGGGCATCGACCGCGAGGTGCGCAGCGCCCGCAATGTGCGGCTCGTCGAGGCGGAGAAGGGCTTCATCTCCAAGGAAGAGGTGGGAACCTACGAAGTCACCATCGAGGTTCCCAATCCCTATCCCTTCCCGCTGGCAGTGAGCGTGATGGACCAACTCCCGCTCAACACCGACGGCAAGGTGGAGGTGGCGCTGGTCCGCGCCGTGCCCTCCGTTCAACCCGACACGGGAACGGGGAAGCTCCAGTGGAACGTGACGGTGCCCCCGTCCAGCAAGTCCACCATCGCCTTCCAATACACCCTGAGCCGCCCCAAGGGCTGGCGTCTGTTCCAGAAGTAGCCCGAGGACCGCCCCATGCCTGCCCTATCCCTGACGCTGTGGGCGCTCGTCGCGTCCGCCAAGGTGTCCACTGTCGTGGTGTACCCGGACCGTGCGCAAGTCACGCGCGAGCAGACCGTAACGTGCCGGGGCCCCACCAGCGCCCTCTTCGAAGCCGTCCCCCTGGCCGCCGCGCCCGACAGTTTGCGTGCCCGCGCCATGGGCGCCACCGTGGAAGGCCTCATCAGCGAAGAGTCCACGCGCGAGGAAGCCCATCGCGAGGAACGCGCCCGCCTGGAAGCCCGCCTGGACGCCATCCTCCGTGAGGAAAAGGCCCACAACGACGCGGTGGCACGCGTGAGCGACCTGAGAACGCTCGCGAATGGCTACACGGATGTCGCCGTGGACCGCATCACCCGGGAACTGACGGCTTCAAAACCCGACCCACGTGCCTGGGCAGCCGCCCTCGATTCGGCATTGGCCGTGCGGCAGCGCGCGATGACCGAGGACCTGGAGGCGAGCGCCAGGCTGCGTGCGCTCGAGAAACGGCGCTCCCAGGTGGAAGTCGAATTGGAGGCGCTCCGGCTCGACGCTGAAAGAAAGGAACGCCGCGTGGAGGTGCGCCTGTCCTGCCCCGAGGGAACGCGGGCCCGCGTGGAGCTGACCTATCTGGTGGGCCAGGTTTCCTGGACACCTTCCTATGAGGCCCGCGCGAACGAGAGCACCCGGACGATGGAATTGACGACGCTGGCCACGGTGCGCCAGGCCACCGGCGAGGATTGGACGGAGGCGAAGCTGGTGCTCTCCACGGCGCAGCCGCAACGGGACGCGACGCTTCCGGCAATCCGGCCCCTGACCGTGTTCGCGGAGGAACGGGCGAAAGAGCGCCGGGTGTTGGTGCGCCGCGACGAGCAGCCACAGCACGCCCACGCGGGAGGTACCGACAACACCGCGCGTTCGAAGGGACTCGAATCCGTACCACAGGGCCTGTCCGTGCAACTGGTGGCGCCGACCCCCGTGAGCATCCCTGGCGATGACAGCGCCGTGCGCGTGCAGGTGGCGCAGACCCGGCTCAAGGCCGCGTTCCACTGGCGCACCATCCCCAAGCTGCATCCCGTCGTCTTCCGCGTGGCCCGCTTGAACAACGCCGCCGCGTTCCCGCTGCTGCCAGGGGATGTGGACCTCTATCGTGGCACGGGCTTCATCGGCCGCCAGTCCCTGGAACACGTGGCTCAAGGTGCCCCCTTCGAGCTGACCTTCGGAGTGGAAGAAGGCCTGCGCGTGGAGCGCCGCGTGGTGGAGGAACTCCAACGCCCCAAGGGCCTGTTCAAGGACACGCAGCGGTTCCGCTACGCCTACCAGTTCACGCTGAACAACCTCCGCGCGCACCCGGAAGTAGTGGAGCTCTCCGAGCACTTCCCCGTGTCCGAACTGGAGGACGTGAAGGTGGAGCTGGAACCCGAGACGACGGCCGGCTACACGCTCCAGTCCAACGACGGTATCGCGACCTGGAAGGTGAAGCTGGCCCCGGGCGAGAAGCGGACCGTGGACTTCGCCTTCCACGTCGACGCCCCCTCCCACTACGAAACGAAGGGGCTCTAGGCAGGGGCGTCGGGGCATCCTGCCCCTCTCCGGGGCAATCTGCCCCGCCCAGGGTGGGACACAGCACACGCGTCCCCGAGTGAGGCACCGCCCCGCATCCGTTGGCACAGTGGATGCTCTGCGTGAGCCCAAGGAAGCACGGCCCGCCCGTCCCGACAGCCGGCGAGGGCCCGTGCGGCAAACGCCGCCTTCCTTGTTGCAGCACTCGCGGTACGTTGTGAGAACCCACCTCCGGTCCGTGCGCTCCCTCCCCCTCGAGGCGCACGGACCGGAGCAGCCTCTTTCGAACCGCCCGTGAGACTCGCCCGCAAGTTCACCCTCGCCCTCGTCCTGCTCGCCATCGCCGTCATGGCGGGCTTGCAGTACGTCCAGGTCCGCCGCGAGCTCGAGCGCTCCGCCTTGGACATGCAGCATGACCACCGGTTGCTCGGCCACACGCTCGCGGGCTCCATCGGCAAGGCGTGGCAGCTCGCCGGGGAGCGCGAGGCGCTCACCCTGCTCCACCAGGCCAACCGATTCCAGGAGCAGGTCCACCTGCGCTGGGTGTGGCTCGATGGCGGCCCCGGCACCCCAGCCCTCACCGGCTTCCCGCCGCGCCTGCTCTCGACCCTGCTCCAGGGCAAGGACGGCTCCATGGTGGACCCCGCCGTGGACCCCGGCCTGCTTCATTCGTACACGCCGGTGCTCATCGGCAACCGGCTGGGCGCCATCGAAATCACCGAGTCGCTGGGCGAACAGCAGAAGTACGTCAACACCGTGGTCATGGGCACCTTCGCCGCCACCGCCGCCATGGCCATCGGCTTCATCGTGGCCGCCATGGCCATGGGCCGCCGGCTGGTGGGCGAGCCGGTGGACCAGCTCGTGTCCCTGGCCCACCGCATCGGCGAGGAGACCTCACCGCCCGCGTGCCGCTCCCGCAGCGCCGCGGCGACGAGCTCACCACCCTGGCCGGCGCCATGAACCGCATGGGCGAGCAACTGGAGGAGACGCGCTCGCGCCTCGCCACGGAGACGGCCGCGCGCCTGTCCGCCGTGGACCACCTGCGTCACGCGGACCGGCTCACCACCGTGGGCAAGCTGGCCTCCGGCGTGGCGCATGAGCTGGGCACTCCGCTCAACGTCGTCATGGGCCGGGCGAAGATGATTTCCTCCGGCGAGGCGGAGGGCGAGGAAGTGGGCGAGTGCGCGCAAATCATCTCGCAGCAGGCCCAGCACATGACGGCCATCATCCGTCAGCTCCTCGACTTCGCGCGGCGGAGGAAGCCGCACCGCGCGCCGGAAGACGTGCTGGGCCTGGTCGAACGCACCCTGTCGCTGCTGCGCTCCATGGCGGCGCGAAACAGCGTCACGCTGGAGACGGACATCCCCGAGGGACTCACGGTGGAGGTGGACGCGGGCCAGGTGCAGCAGGTGCTCACCAACCTGGTGATGAACGGCGTGCAGGCCATGAAGCAGCCGGGCACGGTGCGCGTGCGCGCGGCCCACACCCGGAGCACCCCGCCCCCGGACGTGGGCGGGCCCGAGGCGGACTACGTGCGCCTGGACGTGGAGGACGAGGGCCAGGGAATTCCCGAGGACGTGCTGGCCCATCTCTTCGAGCCCTTCTTCACCACCAAGGACGTGGGAGAGGGCACCGGACTGGGCCTGTCTGTCTCCTATGGGCTCATGCTGGAGCATGGCGGCTGGATTGCCGTGCGCAGCGAGCCCGGACGCGGTAGCTGCTTCTCCATCTACCTGCCAAGGGGTGAAGACACATGCCAGGCCGCGTCCTAGTCGTCGAGGACGAGCGCGAGATGCGCGCGATGTTGGAGAAGGGGCTCACGCGCCGGGGCTTCACGCCCGTGGCGCTCCCGACAGCGGACGAGGCCCTGGTGCGGCTGGCCGCCGAGGACTTCGACGTGGTGCTCACCGACCTGCGCATGCCCGGCATGGACGGGCTGGCGCTGTGCGAGCGCATCGCCCTCAACCGCCCGGACATCCCCGTGGTGGTGGTGACGGCCTTCGGCAGCCTGGAGACGGCGGTGGCCGCCATCCGCGCCGGCGCGTACGACTTCGTCACCAAGCCCATCGACGTGGACGCGCTGGTGCTGGTGCTGGAGCGCGCCGTACAGCACCGCGCCCTGCGTGAAGAGGTGCGCAGGCTGCGCCAGGAGCTGGGCCGGCGCGAGGACAGCGGCACCGTGGTGGGTGAGAGCCCCGCCATGAAGCAGGCCTACGCGCTCATCGACCGCGTGGCGGACCTGGACTCCACGGTGCTGATTACCGGCGAGAGCGGCACCGGCAAGGAGGTGGCAGCCCGGGCCGTCCACACGCGCGGGCGCCGCAAGGACGGGCCCTTCGTCGCCATCAACTGCGCGGCCATGCCAGAGGCCCTGCTGGAGAGCGAGCTGTTCGGCCACGCCAAGGGCGCCTTCACCGACGCCAAGGCCGCCCGCACCGGCCTGTTCGTCCAGGCCAACGGGGCACCCTCTTCCTGGACGAGGTGGGCGAGCTGCCGCTCACCCTCCAGCCCAAGCTGCTGCGCGCCCTGCAGGAGCGCACGGTGCGCCCGGTGGGCGGCGACACGGAGGTGCCCTTCGACGCGCGCATCGTCGCCGCCACCAACCGGGATTTGGAGCTGGCCGTGGAGGAGGACCGCTTCCGCGAGGACCTCTACTACCGGCTCAACGTCATCGGCGTGGAGCTGCCGCCGCTGCGCGCGCGCGGCAACGACGTGCTGGCCCTGTCTCAGCGCTTCATCGAGCAGTTCGCCTCGCGCACCGGGAAGCGGGTGCTGGGCCTGTCCCCCGGGGCGGCCCAGCGGCTGCTCGCCTACGGCTGGCCGGGCAACGTGCGTGAGCTGCAGAACTGCCTGGAGCGCGCGGTGGCGCTCACCTCCTTCGAGGAAATCACCGTGGACGACCTGCCCGAGCGCGTCCGCAACTACAGCCAGCCGCGCGTGGTGCCGGAGACGCAGGACGCCTCGGAGCTGGTGACGCTGGAGCAGTTGGAGCGGCGCTACATCCACCGCGTTCTGGAGGCGGTGGGCGGAAGCCGCACGCTGGCGGCGCGCATCCTCGGGGTGGACCGCAAGACGCTGTACCGCAAGCTGGAGCGCGACGACGACACGCGCAAGGCCTGACGTCAGTCCACCACGTCCAGACGCACCTCGAAGAGGCGGGGCCACAGCTTGCCCGTCATGAAGATGCGGCCCGAGCCCGGCTCCACGGCGATGCCGTTGAGCACCGCCTCGGGGTTGGTCACCTGCCCCGCCACCGCGCGCGTCAGCGCCGACGCGTCGATGACGCCCACCACCGTGCCCGTGGCGGGGTCGATCTCCAGCACGTCCGAGCTGTGCCAGATGTTGGCGTAGATGACGCCGTTGGCGCACTCCAGCTCGTTGATGAGCTCCACGGGCTGGCCGCGCAGCTTCACCTGCACCGCGCCCACCAGGGCGAAGCCGTCGGGCTCGTGGAAGGTGAGCATGGTGCCGCCATCGCTGCGCACCAGCTTCCCGTTCCAGTAGCAGAGGCCCCAGCCCTCCCCCGAATAGCGCGTGGTCCGCTCGCGCTGCGGCGGCATGCCGCTCCAGGTGAAGAGCAGGCCTTCGGTCCAGGTGAGCTGGTACAGGCGCTCTCCGTCGCTGGCCAGGCCCTCCGCGAAGATGTTCCCCAGGCGCTCCATCCACACCGGCTGCGCGCTCTCCAGCGACAGCTGCCGCAGCGTCCCCTGGTGCCCGGTGCTCTCGAAGAGGTGCCCCTGGTGGAACACCAGCCCCTGGGTGAAGGCATTCGTCGCGTGGGGATACTCACGGATGATGTGCGCCACGCGCCGCACGGGTTCCTGCACGCCGCCTCCCGCATCCGGCACCGGCCGGTTCGTGGGGCTGCAATGGCACGCCGCGCCCAGCGCGAGCAAGGACAGCAGCGAGGATGGAATCCGCATGAGACGCCTCGAGTGAAGCGGTTCGTGCGACGCCCACCGCCCCGCGCGAGCCTGGACCCAGGCCCGTCAGGGTGCAAGCACCCGCCCCACCGCGTCCATCGGATTCAACGCCGGGCCCACGACACTGAGCGAACAGTCGGGGCACGCACGCCGTGAAGGCTCAGCGCGGCGGCGGTATCAGCATCTCCACCGCCTCGCACAAATCCTCCATGGCGAAGGGCTTGTTGAGCACGCGCGCCGCGCCGAGCAGCTCCGCTTCCTGGTGGAGCTGCGCATCGCCGAAGGCGGTGATGAGGATGACGGGCGTCGTCCAGCCCTCGCGGCGCAGGCGGGCCAGCACCTCGATGCCCGAGAAGCCGGGCATGCGCACATCGGTGACGATGAGGTCGGGGACCTGCGTCTGCTGCGCGAGCAGTCCGTCCACCAGCGCCTTGACCAGTCCCGGGCCGTCCGGCGCCTCCACGACGTCATACCCGCGCCGGGACAGCGCCCGCCGCAGCAGGCTGCGCATCTCGGGTTGGTCCTCCCCCAGGAGGATGCGCGGAGCGCTGCGGCGCGACACCCACTCACGCGTCGACAGCGGCCACTCCCGCACATCGTCGCTGACCGCCGTGAATTCGTCTGGCCCCATCAATGGCTGCTCCTTGTGGTGTGGTGGGCACACCCGGCACCTGGGCCCCTCCCTCGCTTCGGGACGGGGCGGCGCCGGGCGCCCAACGCATGAGCATCCGCCGTGCCACGCCGTGGCCCCGGAGCGTTGGCCCCTGCCCTCCCGCCCGCCGGCCCGCGAGGGCCCGCTCGCCTCCCACGCCAGGGCCGCCAGGAGCCCCCATCCCTGTCGCCCATATAAGGAGGTGCTCCGCTTCTGGGACAGGCGCGGCACCCCCGGACAGCGCGCTGGCCTGGCGCGGGACGCTCCTGACAGGTTCCACACCCGCTGTATGGCCCGCTGGCGCCCCAGAAACGGGGGCGGGGCACGTTGCCTCGGGGAGAAATGCCCCAAGCCGGGGCAGTTTGCCCCGGGATGATGGGGCACCTGGGGCACGCACGGGCCGTGGCTCCGAGGCATTCCGAGGGCGAGAAGCGTTGGCCCGCCAACTGCAATGCCTCCCAGCATCGGTTCGGGCGCGGGGCTCACGCAAGAAACCCCATGGCGATGACCGCTGCTGACGTCGGGGGACAGTCGGCCGCAGGGCATCACCTTCCACCCCTCCAAGGTGGGACCTTTCTCGCGCAGGCCCCTCGCCTGGACCGGCATTTTCCCTCTCGATTGGAGAACGAACGATGGCCTGCTCGCTCCCCTCCCGCCGCTTCCTCAGTGCGCTGGTCCTTCTTCCCGCCGCCACGCTTGGCGCCTGTGGCCAAGCCATTACCTCCGCGTCCGCGGCGTCTCCCGCTCCCACCGCCCAGGTCGCCGCCGCTGTTCCGGCGCAGGCGGCGCCGCCCATCCAGAAGGCGCTCTTCAATCCGGCCGTGGCCGGAAGCCAGGGCGGCATCACCTCGCTGGCGCCGCTGGTGGACGCGGTGAAGGGCGCGGTGGTCAACGTGGAGGTGCGCGCGCGGCCCCGCAGGTCAGCCGCCATGCAGCGCCTGCCACCCGGTATCGCGGAGCGCTTCGGCCTGCCGCCCGGGTTCGGCGGCGAAGGCAACGGTCCGGCGCGACAGGGCGCGGGCTCCGGCTTCATCATCGACGCCTCCGGCATCGTCCTCACCAACAACCACGTGGTGGAGGACGCCGACCAGGTGCGCGTGAAGCTGGATGACGGGCGTGCCTTCGACGCGGAGGTGATGGGCCGCGACCCGCTCACCGACGTGGCCCTGCTGAAGCTGAAGGGGGCGCCGGGCAACCTGCCGGCGGTGCCGCTGGGGACTCGGACGCGCTGCGCGTGGGCGACGCCGTCATGGCCATTGGCAATCCCTTCGGCCTGGCGTCCAGCGTGAGCGCGGGCATCCTCTCCGCGCGGGCTCGCGACATCCAGGCGGGCCCCTATGACGAATTCCTCCAGACGGACGCCGCCATCAACCCCGGCAACTCCGGCGGGCCGCTCTTCAACATGCGGGGCGAGGTGGTGGGCATGAACACCGCCATCGTCGGCGGCGCCACGGGCATCGGCTTCGCGGTGCCCAGCAAGCTCATCCAGGCGCTGCTCCCGCAGCTCAAGGAGACGGGCGTGGTGCGTCGCGGCTGGCTGGGCCTGGCCGTACAGGACCTCACGCCGGACCTGGCGCGGGCGCTGGGCCTGGAAGCGATGAAGGGCGCGGTGGTGGCGGGCGTCAACCGCGGCAGCCCGGGCGAGCGCGCCGGCCTGCGCGAGGAGGACGTCATCACCTCCGTGAACGGCAAGCCGGTGGACTCCGCGGGCGGGCTGACGCGCGCCGTGGCCCTGCTCCAGCCCGACAGCCGCGTGAAGGTGGACGTGCTGCGCGGTGGCAAGGCGCAGTCGCTGGACGTCACCCTGGGCACGCGGCCCGCGCAGAATGGCGAGCAAGAGGTGCTTCCGCGCAACGCGTCCGCCTCCGCGCCGAGGCGGCTGGGCGTGCAACTGTCGGACACGCGGGACGGCGGCGCGCAGGTGGTCGCCGTGGAGCCGGGCAGCCCCGCCGAGCGCGGGGGACTGGTGCCGGCATGGTGCTGGTCCAGGTGGGCGACCAGAAAATCGCCAGCGCGTCGGACGCCGCCCAGGCACTGACGGCCGCGAAGCCCGGCGCCGCGCTGCTCCTGCGCGTGCGCATGCCGGGTTCGGAGTCCACGCTGCTGCGCGCGGTGGAAGTCCCGGAGCGCTGAACACGGTGGTGGGAAACCCTGGACCCCCGGGATGGTACGTAGACGACCCCGGGGGTTCTGAAACCGGAGGACACCTGACGTAGAGTCCCCTCCGTGCCGCGATGCCAGACATGCGGACGGCGCTGGGAAGGCTCTCATGCGCCGTGCCCGCCAGGACCGCCTCCTCAGGGAGACACGCCCTCGCCGTCCCCTGTGCCCGCTGTTCCGGGCTACCAGGTGGACGGCGTCTTCGCGCGAGGAGGCTTCGGCGTGCTGCTGGGCGCCCAGCGCGAAGCGGACGGCCTGCGCGTGGCCATCAAGGTGGCCCGTGGGAGCAACTGGCTGGGCCGCGCCCAGCTCGCCCGTGAGTCGGAGGCCCTGCGCGTGCTCGGGCCGCCCACGGTGCCCGCGCTCTACGAGGCGGGCGCCCTGACGGGTGGCGCGCGCTTCCTGGCCATGGAGTACGTGCCGCTCCCCACCCTGGCGGACCGGCTGGCTCGCGCCGCGGGACCGCTGCCCCCCGACGAGCTGGCGCCTCGCGCGCTGGCCGTGGTGGACACGGTGGCCCAGGTCCACGCACACGGGCTCGCCCACTGCGACCTCAAGCCGGAGCACCTCTTCGTCGACGAAGCGACGGGCCACGTGCGCGTCTTCGACTTCGGCCTGGTGCGAGGCGCCACCACGGAGAGCGCCTCGCAACCCAGCGATGCCTCCACGCCCAGTGACGCGTCTGGCTTCGCCGGCACCGCGGAGTACATGGCCCCCGAGCAATGTGCGGGCAACGCGGACATCTCCACGCGCACGGACGTGTACGCGCTGGGCGTCCTCCTCTACGAGATGCTCACCGGACGGCCGCCCTTCTTCGGTCCCACCCCGGACGTGCTCCAGGCCCACCTGTCGCTGCGCCCACCGCCCCCGTCCGACTTCGCGCCCGTGCCGCCCGCGGTGGAGGAGGTGGTGCTGCGCTGTCTGGCGAAGGAGCCCGCCCGCCGTCCGGAGAACGCCGCCGCGCTGGGCAGCGCGCTGCGCGAGGCCTTCGAGCACGCCCACCGCGCCACCGAGCCCGCGACGCCCCGGCCCGCGGCGCCGGGCGAGCCGCGCCCCGCCCAGGTGCGCCGCTCCGTCGCCATCCTGTTCCTCACCTCGCGCGCCAACCCCGTGTCGCTCCAGAAGGCCCTGGCCTCCTATGGCGGCCACCGGCCTTCTCCGACGCCCAGCGCGTCGCCGCCGTCTTCGACCCGGACGCGGGGAGAACCCGGTGCGCCGCGCCATGCGCGCCGCGGAAGGACTGGCGGAGCGGGGCCTGTCGCCCAACGGCCTCGTGGACGTGTCCGCCGTCACCGTGCAGCGCCGCCCCACCGGCGCGCCGCGCTACCTGGGCGCCATCCTGTCCCGCGAGGACCGCTATCCCAGCGGGCCCGAGGCCCATGGCCTCCTGCTGTCTCCCGCCGCCGCCGAGGCCGTGCCCGAGGTGCCCTGCATGGAGGTGCCGGAGCTGCGGGGCCTGTTGCGCCCCGCGCCGCCGGGCGCCGCGCCCCGTCCGGACATCACCGTCCTCCAGCTCGGCAGCGAGGTGCTGGTGGGCCGCGAGGCGGAGCTGGCCGAGCTGCTGGAGAGCGCGCGCTCCGCGGTGGGCGGCGCCACGCCCACCATCGTCACCGTCTTGAGTGAGCGAGGCCTGGGCAAGAGCCACCTCGCTGCAACCCTCGCCCGCCGTCTGCAACTGCTGCTGCCCCACGCGCGGGTGTACAGCTCGCGCTCCCGGGAGCCGGTGCAGGGCGACCCCGACGGCACCCT
The DNA here is from genome assembly GCF_032612255.1 of Myxococcus sp. MxC21-1. NCBI lineage: Bacteria > Pseudomonadati > Myxococcota > Myxococcia > Myxococcales > Myxococcaceae > Myxococcus > Myxococcus sp. MxC21-1. Next base: position 1,097,840 of record NZ_CP123278.1, on the reverse strand, counting down.
GCGCACGCTGCTGCGGTGCGCCCTCAACGCCTTCGAGCGCGACGACACGGACACCGAGCAGCAGACACGCGCCGCCATCCTCCAGCGCCTGGGCCCCACGCTGGGCACCGAGCTGTGGCCCGGCGTGGCCGCCACGCTGGGTTGGTACACGCCCGGGGTCCGGAGCTCCAGAGCTGGGCCGCCGCGCCCGGTGCGCTTCGCTCGCTGGCCATGCGCGCCGCCGGTGAGCTGCTGGCCGCCAATGCCCGCGAGCGTCCGCTGTGCCTCGTCCTGGACGACGCGCACTTCGCGGAGGAGACGGCGCTGGACGCGCTGGAGTACGCCTGCCTCGCCGAGGCCAGCGTCCCGCTGTGGGTGTGCGTGCTGGCGCGCCCGGGCTTCGAGAAGAGCCGTCCCACCTGGGGCACTCGCGCCGCGAAGCAGGCCACGTTGTCCCTGCCGGTGCTGGCGGCCGACCAGGCGCAGACGCTGTGCCGCCTGCTGCTCAAGCCAGTGGAGAACGTGCCCGCGCAAGCGGTGGAGCGCATCGTCGAGCGCGCGCAATACGTCCCCCTCTATCTGGTGGAGCTGGTGCGCGGCCTCAAGCGCCAGGGCCTGGTGCGCCAGCGCGCGCCGGGAGGAGCTGGTACCTCGTCACCGACGGGCTGGAGAAGGTGCCCGAGCTGCGGCTGGTGGAGTGGCTGGCGGACCGCGAGCTGGGCGCGCTGCCGCCATCGCTGGCCGCGCACGCGCGCCTGTGCGCGATGCTGGGCACGGACTTCACCGCGGCCACTGCCGAAGGCGTGGTGCGCGAGCTGGAGCGCGAAGGCGCCGCGGGCGGCTTCCCCTGGACGCGGGCCACGCCACCAAGCGGCTCCTGGATTCCGGCCTGCTGGTGTCCCACCGCCACGATGGGTTGAGTTTCCGCAACGAGCTGCTGCGCGAGGCGGTGGCCTCCACCCTGCCCGCCGCCGAGCGCGAGCAGGTCCACCACGCCGCCTACCGCTACTTCCTCAGCGCGGCCGGCGCCGGTGAGCGCCAGCGCCTGCCTCGCCTGGCCCTGCACGCGGCCGCCGCCGGGCGCCGCGACGAGGCCGCCGCGCTCTCCATCGACCTGGCCGAGTCCGCCCGGGGCCGCCACGCGTTCCTCGACGCCGAGGCCATGTACACGCGGGCGCTGGAGCTGCTGGAGCCCACCGACGAGCTGCGCTGCCTCACCGCGCTGCGCGGCCGGGGCCTGATGCGCATCCGCATTGGCCGGTATGACGACTCGCTGGCGGACTTCGCCGCGGCCCGCGAGCGTGCCCGCCGGCTGGGCCACACGCGCACGGAAGTGGAGCTGCTGCTGGACGAGGCCATGGCGCTGGACTGGGTGAACGACTACACGCGCAGCGAGGCCCGCGCGCTGGAGGCCCAGCATCTGGCGGCCACCGTGGCCTCGCCCTACGTGCAGGCGCGGCTGCTGCTGGCGCTGGGGCGCGCCCAGTTCCGCAAGGGTGAGTGGCAGGAGGCGCGCATGCCCCTGGAGGCCGCCGCCGAGCGCGCGCGCCGCCTGGGCGACGCGGGCTATGAGACGCAGGTGGTGGCGCAGCTGCTGCTGGCCGTCATCCTTCCCAACCTGGGCGACATCGACGAGACGGAGCACGTGCTCACCGAGGTCATCACCGCCTGCACCGAGCGCGGTGACCACTTCCACCTGGGCAGCGCCATCAACAACCGGCGTAACTTGTGGGTGGCACGCAAGGAGCTGACGCGGGCGCTGAAGGACCAGGAGCGCTTCATGCACCTGGGCCGCGAGCTGGGCATGGTGGGCTGGGAGTACTTCGCCGAGCACAACCTCGGTGAGCTGCACTACCAGGCCGGCGACGCCGACGCCGCGGCGCCCCACATCGCTCGCGCCATTGCGTTGGAGCGACGGCACCCGGAGGTGGCGTCACGCCCGTGGGCCCTGCTGCTCCAGGCGCGGGCCCTGGCCTGGATGGGCCGGCACACCCGTGCCCGCGAGGTGCTGGCCCAGGTGCGGCACGTGATGGCGGAAGGCCCGCCGGGCGTGGAGCTGAGCCCGTCGGAGGAGGTCCTCTTCTCCATGGTGGAGCTGGCCACCCGCGACGCCGCCCCCGAGGCGTGGTGGTCCCTGCGCGAGCGCTCCGCGCAGGTGTCCGTGGAGCAGGAGCCGCTGGAGGTCCTGGAGATGATGGGGCTGGCGGCGCTGCGCCGGGGCGACCGGGAAGAGGCCGCGCGCGTGCTACGCGAGGCCCTGGAGCGCGCGCGGCACGTGCCCAACCTCATGGAGGGCCGCATCCGCCGCTCCCTGGAGAAGGTGCTCGAGTCTTCGTCGGCTACGTGAGGCCGAAGGCCATCAGCGCGGCGATGAGCACGCCCGCCAGCGACTCGCCCGCGATGGCGCCCGCCGCCAGCGTGGACGTGTCCCGGTCCGCCGCCTGGGGCCAGCGCCAACGCGCCGCCGCCAGTCCCAGCGCGCCCAGGCACAGCGTCACCGCGTAGTAGGCCGGCAGGATGAAGCCGATGCCCAGCGCCACCGGCAGTGGCAGCCACCGCGCCGCCCGGCCACGGGACACGAAGGTGAGCAGCGCGCCCACGCCCACGGCCACGCAGGCCGCCAGCGCCGCGTGAGGCGGCAGCCCGTCCAACCCTCGCACCGCCACCTCCGCCACCGCGCGGAACTGGTGGGCGAAGGGCGCGGGCAGCGCCTCCGAGCCCAGGCCATGCGTCCTGGACAGCAGCAGGTACACCGGCACGCCCACCACCGAGCCCGCCAGCACGCCCACGAGCTGCGCGGCGAGTTGGTGGCGCGCGGAGGCCCCCAGCAGGTGCCCCGCCTTGAGCGACCACATGCTGACGCCCGTCTGCGCGGCCGCGCCTGACACCACGGCGCCCGCGGCGACGTTGGGCGCCATGGCCCCCGGCAGCAGCGCGCCGAAGATGACCTGCGTCACCTGCCCCATCTGCGTCACGGGGGACACGTCCACCTGTCCGGCGCCGCGCGCGCACACCGCGCACAGGGGCAGCACCAGCACCAGCGCCAGCAGCATGTACGGCACGCTGAGGCCGAACAGCGCCGAGCCCACCACCACCGCCAGCACACACGCCGCCAGGCCCGCGCCCAGCGCCCAGGACGGCACCGCCGCGCCCCGCCCCAGGCTGCTCACGTCACGCGCCGCGCTCAGGAAGTCGCGCGCCTGCGCGAGCAGCGCCGCCAGGGCCGAGCCCACCATCAACCCCACGCCCGGCCACGTGAGCCAGGCGGAGAGCGTCTCGTAGCGCGTGTCCGCCAGCACACCCGCGCCCGCGAGCCCCGGCGCCAGCACGCCCCACGCCACCGCCGCGCCCGCCAGCATGCTCAGGCCCAGGCGCGGCCCCGTCATCATTCCAATGGCCAGCAGCATGGGGCTCCACCCCACGCCCCACGTCAGCGACGCGGCGGGGAGCCCCGCCAACGTCCCGGGCATCGCCGTCATCCCTGGCAACCACTTGAGCGCATCCCGCGCGGCGGTGATGGCCACCGCCACCGCGCCCGCCCCCGCCAGCAATCGTCCACGACCCGCGCGGACCGTGTCCGCCGTGGACGCGTGCATCGCGGTAATCAGCTCCGCGGTGGCGATGCCGGTGGGAAACGGCAGGGCCTCCTGGGCCACCAGCCGGCGCCTGAGCAGATGCGCGGCGAGCACGCCCAACACCCCCAGCGCCACGCTCCACACCGCCACCCCCAGCCCGGGACGGTGGTGCCCAGCAGCGTCAGCGCTGGCAATGCGCCCAGGAGGCCCGCCGCCGCCGGCATGGCCCCCACGGCCGCCGCCGCCGTCTGCGTGAGGTTGTTCTCCAACGGCGTATAGGGCACGCCGCGCCGGCGGGACACCGAGGCCAGAGCGCTGAAGCCCAGCACCGCGGCGGTGACGGAGCCGCTCTCCCACCAGCCCGTCTTCAGCCCCATGTACACATTGGTGATGGCCAGCAGCCCGCCAATGAGCAGGCCCATGCCCAGCGCGCGTGTCGTCAACTCCAGCGCCGCGGGGCGCTCCGTCACCAGGGACAGGGAGGGCGCGGGCGCGTCCTCCGAAGGGTCCGTTCCAGAGAGGCCACTCACCGGATGGCTCATCGCCCCGCCTCGGCGGAGCGGCCCACGAGTTCGCGCAACTGCATCAGGTCCAGCGGCTTGGCAATCTTGGCGTTGGGCACGTCACGCAGGAAGGACACCGTGCGCGGCGTGAAGGCGCCACCCGTCATGAACACCATGCGTCCAGCCTGCTCCGGGGCGCAGCGGCCCAGCTCGTGGTACAGGTCCATGCCCGTCATCCCGGGCATCATCACGTCACAGAGGATGAGGTCGAAACGGCCGCCGTCGCTCACCAGCCGCAGCGCGGCCTGGGCGCTGTTCGCGGTGGACACCTCGTGGTCCGCGGCCAGCGAGCGCTGGAGCGCCAACGTCACGTTGGGCTCGTCATCCACCACCAGGATGCGCGCGCGCGCGTTGGCCTGCATGGCGGCGGACAGGCGCGGCAGCACCTCCAGCTCGCGCGTGGCGGCGCACAGCACCACGCGGAAGGTGGTGCCCCGGCCCGGCTCGCTCTCCGCCTGGATGGAGCCGCCCATGGATTCGATGATGCCGTGGCAGATGGACAGCCCCAGCCCCGTGCCCACGCCCACCGGCTTGGTGGTGAAGAACGGGTCGAAGATGCGGCCCAGCACCTCCTGGCCCATGCCCATGCCCGTGTCGCGGACCTCCACCACCACCCGGTCCTTCTCTCCGGCGCGGATGACCACGCGAATCTCGTGCTCCACGCCCGGCGTGCCCTCCTCCGGAATCGCCTGCGCCGCGTTGAGCAGCAGGTTGAGGAACACCTGGCACAGCCGCGACTCGCTGGCCTCCACCGGCGCCACCGGCTCGAACTCCGTCACCAGCCGCGCCCGGTGGCGGATGACGTTGTCCGCCATCTTGCACGCCAGCTCCACCGCCCGGCGCACGTCCACCGGCATCAGCCGCGCCTCCTGCTCACCGCGCGCGAAGACCTTCAGGTCGCGGACGATGGTGGCGATGCGCTCGGCGCCTTCCGCTGTCTCACGCACCAGCTGCTGCAACGACGCCACGGGCGCCGCGGGCGCCTGGCTCTCCAGCCGCTCCAGCCCTTCGCGGATGAGGTGCAGGTTGACGAGCATGTAGGCCAGCGGGTTGTTGATTTCGTGCGCCACGCCCGCGCCCAGCGTGCCCACCGACGCCAGCCGGTCCGCCACCACCAGGTGCGCCTGGAGCTGCTTCCGCTCCGTCGTGTCGCGGTGGACCATGATGTTGGCGATGGCGCGCCCCTCGCTGTCGCGCAGCGGCACGACGACGGACTCACACCAGCAGGTGGTGCCGTCGCGGCGCTTGAACTCCAGCTCTCCGGACCAGCGCCCCTGCTTGTCCAGCCCGGTGAGAATCAGGCCGGTGAGCCGGTCGGGCTCATCCGGGTGCAACACGCTGAAGAGCGTCTGGCCCAGCGCTTCCGACTTCTGCCGCCCGAACATGCGCTCGGCGCTGGAGTTCCAGTCGATGATGCCGCCGCCCAGGTCGGTAATCACCACGCCGTCGTAGATGCTCTCGAAGATGAGCGATTGGCGGTGCAGCTCCTGCTCGGCCAGCTTGCGCGCGGTGATGTCCATCACCGTGCCCGTCACCCGCGCCGGCGCGCCCGAGGCGTCACACAGCACGTCACCCTTGCAGGAAATCCACCGCCAGCCGCTCCCCTGCGGCTCGATGCGGTACTCCACGTCCACCTGCGTCTTCTTCTCCAGCGCGGCGCCCAGCACCTCGCTCACGCGCGGCAGGTCCGCTGGGTGCACCACCTCCGACAGCTCCATGGCGCGGCCGGACAGCTTCCCCACGGGAAGCCCCAGCAGCCGGTCCACCTGCTCGCTCCACGTCACCCGGCCGCTCTGCGCGTTCCAGTCCCAGATGCCCACGCGCGCGGCGGTCAACGCCTGGCGAAGCTGCTCCTCCCGCTGCTCCAGGACCTCGCGCTTGGAGAAGCGGAACACGGTGACGGTGCCGATCTGCAGCCGGTCCCCTTCCATCAACTCGGCGGTGCTGACGGGCACGCCGTTGAGCAGCGTGCCGTTGGTGGAGTCCAGATCGGTGACGTGGCAGGCACCGTCGCCCGCGCGAACGATGCGCGCGTGCTTGCGCGACACCCCGTGGTCGTCGATGCGCACGGTGACGTCGGAGCCGCGGCCGATGATGTGCTCGCCCTGGTCCAGGCGGTAGGCTTTGCCGATGGCTGCCGGCGTGGTGGTGCTGATGAGGATGAGGCAGGCTCCCGTGGAGGACGGTGGCGCCAAGGCAAGGCCCGCGCACGTCGTGAGTTCATCCAACGTCGTCATGTCGCAGCCCCCCGACGCTCGCCCGAAGCCCCCGCTCTCCCGCCATCCCCGCGCTCTCTCTCCGTGCGAAGTGTCACGCCCCCTGAATCCCATCAGTGCCAGGGCCCCTCCGTCCAATCCCCCCCGACTCCAGGGCAGCAGACCTTCCGCCAGCGAACACCCCGCGGGACACGCCCACGTCCTCCCCGATGGGTGACCAACGCCCACACGCCGATGCCGCGGCGCGGCGGGAATTCAACCCGGCGTCAGAGCAGACTCCTGGGGGAAAGGTGTAAGGATGAGGCACCCCATGGCGGCGGACTCCGAGAGCACCTTTCGCATCCAGGCCCGAGCGGACCTGCATGCATCCGAGCGGGCCCAGAGCGACCCTTCCCGTGCGCAGCGAGGCCCGGGCACGCTGGCCGGGGAGTACGTCCTCAAGGCGCTGCTCGCCTCGGGCGGGCACGGCAGCGTGTATGAGGCGGAGCACCGCATCCTGGGCCGACGGGCCGCGGTGAAGGTCCTCCACCCGCACCTGGCGGACCAGGGGGAGATGCTCAAGCGCTTCGTGCGCGAGGCGCGCGTGGTGAACCAGATTCGCCACCCCAACATCGTGGACGTGTATGACTTCGGGCTGATGCCGGACGGCAGCCCCTACTACGTCATGGAGCTGCTCACCGGCCGCACGCTCAGTCAGGTGGTGCAGGAGCGCGGGCGGCTGTCGTCGACGCGCGCGCTCGCGTACCTGGAGCCCGTCTGCGGGGCGCTGGAGGCCGCGCACCGTGCGGGCGTCGTCCACCGCGACTTGAAGGCCAGCAACATCCTCGTCGTGGAGGAAGGTGAGCGCCCCGGGTGAAGCTGCTGGACTTCGGCATCGCCAAGCTGCTGCACGCCGAGCCTTCGCAGGAAGGGCTCACCATCGCCGGCCAGCGGCTGGGCACCGCGCACGCCATGGCGCCCGAGCAGTTCCGCGGCGGCCCCATTGGCCCGCACACGGACATCTACGCGCTGGGCGTGCTGCTGCATCAGCTCATCACCGGCCGCTATCCCTTCCAGTGCGAGGACCGGATGGAGCTGGAGCGGCTGCACCTGGAGGCGCCCGCGCCCCGGCCCAGCGCCATCGCCGCGGTGTCCCCGGCGGTGGACGCGGTGGTGCTGCGCTGCCTGGAGAAGGACGGCAGCCGCCGCTTCGGCAGCGTGACGGCCTTCCTCGCCGCGCTCAGCGAAGCGGCCGAGGAGCCCGTCCAGCCCACGCGCCGCACGCGGCTGGCGCTGGCCGTCCACGCCGAGGTCGTCCTCGCCGCCTCTGCCCAGGATGATGACGCCGTGTACGCAGTGCTCGCGGACGTGCTGGATGGGCTCGAGCAGGGCCTGCGCGGCGGCGGCTTCCTGCTGGCGCTCCAGTCCGGTACCTCCCTGCTGGCCGTGCACCCGCTGGACCACGGCGCCCCCAGCGCCGAGCGCACCGAGTACCTGCGCGAGGCGGAGCGCACGCTGCGGGTGCTCCAGGACATGGCGCAGAAGCTGGCGGACCCGGTGAACGCCCGCGTCCACCTCTGTGTCCACCTGGGCCAGGCGGAGACGCGCGGCGACGCCTCGGAGTCGGAAGTCGTGGGAGGCCCCGTCACCGACGTGGGCACCTGGCGCCTGCGCACCGCGGATGGCTTCGCGCTCACACCAGCGGCGTCGCTCGCCCTGGAGTTCGACGAGAGCGACTAGCTGACGGAAAACACGTATCTGTTATCAGCTTGCGAGCAGGTGAGCGTGACGTCGTCGCCCATGACACACACCAGGTGTCTCCGGGCAGACCCCCACCCGAATATTCCCGCCGGGCCATATTTTCTCACGGCTTGAACACCGTCACACTGGCTTCACCCATCAGCGACAGTGTTTGAGTTCGTGGGAGCTGGAACTGATGGCATCCAGGGAGCAGGCAGTTCTCGCTCCCCGAAACGGGGGAAAGCCATGCGTCTCATGCCAGCGTTTCTGTCTGGATTCCGAATCAATCACTGCCTGAAACACCTGCGCCGGCCGCGCATCGCCGGAGGGTTGCTGGGGCTGGCGCTGGGATTCGGAGGCGGGGCATGTGGTCCAGCGGAGCTTGCCGGTGATACGTGGACGCTGCGCGAAGCCCACGGGTCGGCCGAATCAGGCAACGGATTGTCGACCAATGGTTTGTCAACCAATGGCCTTTCGACCAACGGACTGTCCACCCATGGTTTATCAATCAATGGGCTCTCCACGATTGAATTCTCGCACTGGTTCAACCAGGACCCCGCACGCGCCGATGAACTCATGCGTTACATCATCCGGTGCGCGGCGAAGGCGAATCAGCAGCGCAAGTACACCAACCCGGTGACGGGGGTGAAGTACACCTGGGAGGGAGGCCTGGGCCTCGCACCCAACTGGGCCACGGGCGCACCGGCGACAGCCCAGGAAGAAGAAATCGTCTCAGCCTGCCTGGCGGCCCATGCGAACAAGTTCGGGATTTCCGTCGCCATCTCCGTGCTGGGCCGCGACGCGCGGGACAGTGCCCTGCCGTACACGGAGCAGGAGCTGTCGACGTTCAGCGAGCGGGAGGCGTGCTTCTTCGGCAACCTCTTCGACGGCACCGGCGTCTTCGCCGCCACGGACCGCGGCTACCTGCGCGAGGACGAAAGCACCGTGCGCGCCTGCGGCCTGCCCTCGAGCCCCGCCCACGCGGACTGCCTGCCCATCATCCACGCGGGCACCTGCGAGTCGCTCTGCCAACGCGCCGCCACGGCGGCCCTCCCCTTCGGCTGGGAGTCGGGCGAGCCGCCCTATTACGAAACCTGCACGTATAACGGACGGACCTTCCAGCCGCTCACGACGCGTCTGCAGCCACGCGACATCCACCGCTGTGGAGACGGCGTCTGTCAGCTCACGGAACGTTGCGGTGACGGCGTCGTAGCGGGAAGCTGCCAGGCGGACTGCGGCACGTGCCCCTACTGATGCAGCGGGTGCTCGGATGGAACACACTGCCTCCGTCCTGCGGCGCACGCTCTCACCATCCTTCCGTCCCTTGCCCCTGACCGCCATGACAGTGTTGACTACGCGGGTCTGTCGCGACTCGGGGTTTTTCCACGAACAGACACCACACCGCTGGAGCCGGACGTGATGACGCTGCGAGCGAGGGTGATGCTGATGTCGGCGGTGGCACAGCGGCGCGGAACACTGCGGCGCGCCTTCGACACGCTCCAGGGCCCCACCGTGAATGGCGTGCGGCTTCGCGCGCCGCGGTCCTCCACACGGGAGGCGGCGCTGCTGGAGGAGACGGTCCGCGAACGGACCGCGGCGCTGGAGGCGGCCAACGTCAAGCTGTCCCGCAGCCTGGAGCAGCTGCGCGCCACCCAGGCGCAGCTGCTGTTCGCGGATCGGCTGATTGCGCTGGGCCGCATCGCCGCGGGCGTGGGACACGAAATCAACAACCCGCTGGCCTTCATCCTCAGCAACCTGGAGTACATCCACCAGGAGCTGCAGCAGAAGGAGCACCTGTCGGAGCAGGACCGGCAGGAGGTGCTGGAGGCGCTGGCGGAGACGCGCGACGGCGCAGAGCGCATCCGCCTCATCGTCCGGGACCTGCAGACGCTGTCACGCGCGGAGGACGTGGGCACGGGCCCGTCGGACCTGGGCTCGGTGGTGCGCACGGCGGCGAAGATGGCCATGCACGAGCTGCGGCACCGCGCGCGGCTGGTGGTGGAGTGTGAGGGCCTGCCGCCGGTCCAGGGCAACGGCGCGAGGCTGGGCCAGGTGTTCCTCAACCTGCTGCTCAACGCGGCGCAGTCCATCGTCCCCGGCGAGGTGGAGAAGAACGAGGTCCACATCGTCGCCTGCGAGTCGAAGGCCGGACGGGTGGCGGTGGAGGTGCGCGACACCGGCTGCGGCATCTCCCCGGAGCATCGCGAGCGCATCTTCGACCCGTTCTTCACCACCAAGCCCCTGGGCGTGGGCACGGGCCTGGGGCTGGCGGTGTGCCATGGCATCGTGACGTCACTGGGAGGCACCCTGACGGTGGAGAGCGCCCCGGAGCGGGGCAGCATCTTCCGCGTCACGTTGCCCGTGGCCGGCGCCTTCGCCCAGGCGCCTCGCGCTTCGCAGCAAGCGGACGCGGTGGCTTGAGCGACTCCGGCGCCAGGCTCGCGTCGTACGGCGTCATCCCCTGCATCGGCGGCGCGTAGAGGTGCAGGGACACCGCGCCGTGGCGGGACGCATTGTCGATGCGGTGGATGGTGTCCGGAAACTCCACCAGCAGGTCGCCCTCGCTCGCGCCCACGATGACCTCGGGCACCAGCCGGTCCCCCGCCCACGCGAAGCGCGTCTCTCGCAGCATGCCCCGCACCAGCCAGGAGGCTCCCCCGGAGCCGCCATGGTCATGGACGCGGGACGCCTGCCCGGGGAGCCAGGAGACGAGCAGCAGCTCGCACGCCGCCGTCCGGGAAATCGTCTGCCGCGCGTAGCCCGAGGGCTCGAAGCGCACCAGTTTGTCCAGCAGTCCCCAGTCGACCCTGCTGGAGCGCAGCCGTTCCAACAGCCATGCCATGGAGACGATGTCTTCTGTCTGTTCCGGCAATGGCCAGCCGAGCAGCGCCTGGGCCACCGCGCCGTGCTCACGCTGGTCGATGATGGGCTCGCGCATGGTGTTTCCCCCGCGTGTGCGACGGAGTGTGAGCACGGAACAGGCCCCTGCCCAGGGAGGAGGGCCGGGCATCCGGGCCCGGCGCTTGGACACCCGGCCGCCACCAGAGGATGCCAGCGAGCAGGTCAGGACCTACGATGGGTGCGTGCGAGCACTGGGGTGGTGGGATGTGGCCATCGTGGGGGAGGCGCCAGCGGCACGCTGCTGGCCGTGCACCTCCTCAGGAGCGCGCGGGCGCCGCTCCACGTGGCCTTGGTGGAGCGGAGCGGGCGGGCGGGCCTGGGCCTGGCGTATTCGACGACGAGCCCGTGTCACCTGCTGAACGTGCCAGCGGCGCGGATGGGGGCCCTCGCGGACGACCCGGAGCACTTCCTGCGCTGGGTGCGCCGTGAGCTGCCGGACACGGCGCCCGGCGCGTTCGTCTCCCGCCAGCGCTATGGCCGCTACCTGGAGTCAGTGCTGCGCGAGGCGCGCGCCCGGGCCGCGCAGGGCGTGCATCTGGAAGTGGTGACCAGCGACGTCGCCTCGGTCGAGGAGACGGACGACGGCGCGGTGCGCGTCGCGCTGGCGAGCGGAGAACAGCTGGAGGCCCGGACCGTGGTGCTGGCCCTGGGCAATGCGCTGCCCTCCAACCTGCACGTGCCCGACGGGGGGCTGTACGCCAGCCGCCGATATCACCGCTCCCCTTGGGCTCAAGACGCGCTCCGGGGCGTGTCCGCCACCGACGACGTGCTGCTCATCGGCACGGGGCTCACCATGGTGGACACCGTGTTGTCGCTGATGGAGCAGGGACACCAGGGGCACATCCATGCGCTGTCCCGGCACGGCCTGTTGCCCCACGTGCACCAGGAGATACCCCGGGCAGGCGCCGCGACATATGCCTCGCCCGGCCTCCGGGAGGCGCTGCGGGCCCTTCGCCAGGAGGTGCGGCGCGAGCGCGGCGACATGAGCGCGACGGGCACGCACTCCGTCCCCGTGCGCATCCGCCCCATCCTCCACCTCTTGCGCCAGGAGGTGCGGCGCGCGGCGGAGGCGGGCGCGGACTGGCGGACGGTGGTGGACGCGCTGCGGCCCGTGACGATACCGCTGTGGCAGCGGTTGCCGGTAGGCGAGCGGCAGCGCTTCCTCCGGCACCTGCGCTCGTACTGGGACGTGCACCGGCACCGGATGGCGCCCAGCATCGGCGAGATGGTGGAGCGGCTGCGGCGCGAGGGTCGGCTGACGCTCCATGCGGCGCGCGTCCGGGGCTTCGCGCTGGAGGCGTCCGGCGTGGGAGTCCGCGTGCGCCGTCGGGGCCAGGGCGAGGAGGAGACGCTGCACGTCCAGCACGTCATCAACTGCACGGGGCCGGAGGGCGCCATGACGCGCGGCCATCCAGTGCTGGGTGGGCTGGTGGAGGCCGGGCGGGTGCGCCCGGACGTCCTGGGCATGGGACTGGCCACGGACGCTGACGGCGCGCTGCTGGACGCGGGCGGACGCGCGTCTGGACGCCTCTACACCCTGGGCCCGCCGCGCCGGGGCGAGCTGTGGGAGACGACGGCCGTCCCCGAGATTCGAGGACAGGCGCGGGAGCTGGCGTGGCACCTGCTCCAGCGCCTGTCATCCACGCGCGCGCCTTGGCCGGTGATGGAAGCGGCGGGCGCTCCGCTCGACGGGTAGCGCCCGCCGTTACTCGGCGGACACCGCCACGATGCCCAGGCCTTCCACCGTGAGCTGCACCCGGTCCCCGGGCGCAGCAGGTGCGCCGCGGTGGCGGCGCCCGCGAGCACGATGCTCCCCGCCGGCAACACCTGGCCGCGCTGGGCCAGCAGCTCACACAGCTGGATGACGGAGATGACCGGGTCACCCGAGATGGCATCCGAGCGGGCGGATTGAACGGGCTCGCCATTCACCGACAGGGTCATCTCCAGCCGCGTGAGGTCCATCGCGCGCGGAGGATGCTCGGTGGTGCCCAGCACGAACAGCGAGGACGACGCGTTGTCCGCCACCACGTCCGGCAGGGAGAAGTACTTGAAGTCGCGGTAGCGCGAGTCGAGGATTTCCATCGCCGCGAACACGGACTCGCAGGCGTCCAGCACCTCGTCGCGCGTCACCGTGCCGCGAAGCTCACGCGCGGTGCGGAAGGCAATCTCCGGCTCGATTTTGGGGTGGACGCCCTGTGACAACTGAATCACGCCGCCAGCGGGCAGCTGCATCCGGTCCGTGAGTACGCCATACACGGGCGAGTCCAGGTTCATCTGCTTGCGCTTGGCCTCGGAGGTGAGGCCCATCTTCAAGCCCACCACGCGCTCGCCGTGGGACAGGCGCAGCCGGATTCCGGCCTCCTGGATGGCGTAGGCATCCGGCACGCTCAACGCGGGTTGCTCGCGGGTGAGGGGCGCCACCTCGCGACGCTCCAGCCTGGCCGAGTCCAGGAAATGTGCCAGTGCCTCGTGGTCCACGGTCGCGGTCATCCCCGCCCCTCTCTTGGTCGTTCCGGCCACGCCAGGATGGCGCACCGCCCGGATGGTGGCGCGGAGCTTCCGGCACCCGAACGCGGACGCGCAAGTCTCGCGAACGCGGCCCGGCCTGAAGCGGACGCTGGCCTTTCAGCTTGCCGTGCTACATAGCGCAGAGCCCCCGGCCGGGTGGGATTCTCCGAAGGAGCTGTTTTCATGCGATACCCCAGCATCATCGCGGCCCTGCTTTTCACCGCCACCACCGCGAGCGCCCAGGAATACGACGAGCACGCCCACGACGGCTTCTACCTGCGCCTGCAGGTGGGCGGTGGCTATCTCCGAGCCAAGGCGACTGACGTCTCGCCCGACCTCGTGGTGAAGGGCGGCGGCGCCAACATCAACGCGGAGCTCGGCTTCGCGCTCGTCAACAACTTCATTCTCTACGCGAAGTTCTACGGTGCGTCCGCCCCCAACCCGAGCCTCCAGCTGGGGGACCTCACCGTCGAAGGGCAGAACGCGGACTTGAGCGAGAACTTCGGCGCCGTGGGCTTGGGCGTCACCTATTACATCATGCCCGCGAACGTGTATCTGTCCGGCGCGCTCACGTACACGCAGCTCAGCGTCACCGACGACGGCGAGAAGGTGGCCGAGTCGGACATCGGCGGCGGCCTGCACCTGGGCGTGGGCAAGGAGTGGTGGGTGAGCAAGAACTGGGGCCTCGGCATCGGCGCCGAGCTGGCCCTGGGCCGCATCCGGAACGAGTCGAACAGCGATAGCTGGAACGTCACCAACGTGTCGCTCGTCTTCTCCGCGACGTACAACTGAACGGCGCCGCCGCGGAGGCCAGCCTCAGCCCTGCTGGTTGAGGCTGGCCGCGAGCGCGCGCACCGCCACGCGCGGGCTGAAGCGCACGCCCAGGGTCCCCACCCAGTTGAGCAGTCCGTGGATGGAGAGCACCCGGCCGCGCATCATCATCGCGTAGGCATGGGCGGCCACGTCCTCCGCCTTGGCCACGCCCGGCCGCTGGAACAGCCGCGTCTGGCCGTTGCCCGCGCGCTGGGTGAACTCCGTGTGCGTGGCCCCCGGGCAGTGGCACGTCACCGTCACGCCCGTGCCCTTCAGTTCGTGCGCCAGCGCCTCCGACAGGGACACCACGAAGGCCTTGGTCGCGAAGTACGTGGCCATGAACGGGCCGGGCTGGAAGGCCGCGGTGGAGGCGACATTGAGGATGCGCCCGCTGCCCCGCTCCCGCATGGGCCGCGCGAACAGGTGCGACAGCTTCAGGAGGGCGGTGCAGTTGACCTCCACCATCTCCGCCTCGCGCGCCAGGTCCTGCGCCAGGAAGGGACCACACGAGCCGAAGCCCGCGTTGTTCACCAGGAACTCCACCGCCAGCCCCTTCGCGCGCACGGCCTCGAAGAGCTGCTCGGGAGTCTCCGGCCGGCCCAGGTCCGCTGGGAAGACGTGTGCCTTCACACCATGGGCCTGCTCCAGCTTCGCCGCCAGCGCCTCCAGCCGAGGCGCGCTGCGCGCGACCAGGATGACGTCGTGCCCGTCCTTCGCGAACAGGTGTGCGAACTGCTCTCCCAAACCCGCCGAAGCCCCGGTGATGAGCGCCACTTTCCGCGACATGATGTCTCCTCCAGGTGCCGCGTTATAGCCGAGCGGCTCGCGCGTGGCGGTCCCGCCAACATTCATCCACCCCGGCAGGCGGGGCTGACGGGCGGCCTCGTGGCTTCAGGGAACGCCCACCGCTTGCCGCGTCCCGGTGGGGTGGTGAGCTTCCCGTCCACCCAGGGAGGGGCGACCTATGAAGCAAGGCATTCTCACGGGCTTCACCACCGGGCTGCTGACGGCCACCGCGGCCTCCGCATGCCCCACCTGCCGCCCTGACGTGGTGGCCGCCATCCTCGATGAGCACTTCTGGGGCCGGCTGTCCCTCACCGCCCTGCCCTTCCTCATCCTCGTCATCATCCTGGGCGCGCTGTTCTTCGCCACGCGAGAAATCCCTCCCCCCGTGCCGGTGAAGCAGCGCGCGCGGAGACAGGGGCGGGAGCGCTCCCGGTGAGCGCCCGGAATCGCGGCCCGCTCGTGCTCGCGGGACTGCTGCTGGGCGTGGGCCTGGGCGGCTTCGTCGACGGCATCCTCCTGCACCAGATTCTCCAGTGGCACCACATGCTCTCCACGCCGCTGCCGCCCGATAACGTGGTCCGCATCAAGGTGAACATGTTCTGGGATGGTCTCTTCCATGCCCTCACCTGGGTGATGACGCTGGCGGGCGTGTGGACGCTCTGGCGCGCGGGACAGCGCTCCGACGTGCCGTGGTCCACCAAGACCTTCGTGGGCGCCATGCTGGCGGGCTGGGGCTTCTTCAACGTCGTCGAGGGAGTCCTCGACCACCAGCTCTTCGACCTGCACCACGTCAAGCCCGGGCCGAACCAGCTCGCGTGGGATGTGGGCTTCCTCGTCTTCGGAGTCCTGCTCATCGTCGTGGGCTGGGCGTTGGGCCGCGCGGGACGTGAGGACCGGGTCCCCCGGGGCGGACTGCGCGTGCCCCACCCCGCGCACTGACAGCGGCTTCACCACCCGGCGCAGCTGGCGGCCCGGCGCGTTCGCGCAGTGCGGCATTCCTCGTGCCTTCCAGGCGGGCGACCCCGATTCCATGACAGTGGACTGCGGGCGCGCGTGGCGCTGGTGAGGTACGGAGGGGCGGCGTACATTGCGCGCCCTCCCACAGGGCTGGCGGGGTTCACCGTCGCCGGGCCATGGGCAGGCGCTACCGGAGGGCTCGGCCATGGAGAAGGTACTCAACTACATCGGTGGTGAGCTGCTGCCCGCGCGCGGAGGCGGGTGGCTGGACAAGCCCGAGCCCGCGACGGCCGAGACGTATGCCCACGTGCCGGACTCCGATGCGTCCGACGTCCAACACGCGGTGGAGGCCGCCGCGCGGGCCTTCCCCGCCTGGGCCGCCACCCCGGCCACCGAGCGCTCGCGCATGCTGCGCCGTATCGCGGACGGCATCCGGAGCCGCCTGGACGCCTTCGCCCGCGCGGAGTCCATCGACACCGGCAAGCCGCTGTCGGTCGCCTCCACGGTGGACATCCCGCGCAGCATCCTCAACTTCGAGTTCTTCGCGGACGCGGTGACGCAGTTCTCCAGCGAGGCGCACCAGACGGACGACGTGGCCCTCAACTACACCCTGCGCGCGCCGCTGGGCGTGGTGGGCTGCATCTCCCCGTGGAACCTGCCGCTGTACCTGCTGACGTGGAAGATTGCCCCGGCGCTCGCCATGGGGAACTGCGTGGTGGCCAAGCCGTCCGAGGTGACGCCGATGACGGCGTACCTGCTGGCCCAGGTCTGCCGCGACGTGGGCCTGCCGCCGGGCGTGCTCAACCTGGTGCACGGCCTGGGCCCCAAGGTGGGCGCCGCGATGAGCGAGCACCCGGACATCAGCGCCATCTCCTTCACCGGCAGCACCCGCACCGGCGCGGAGATTGCCCGCGTGGCGGCGCCCGCCTTCAAGAAGCTGTCGCTGGAGATGGGCGGCAAGAATCCCAACGTCATCTTCGCGGACTGCGACTTCGATGAAGCGCTGGCCACCACGCTGCGCTCGTCCTTCGCCAACCAGGGGCAAATCTGTCTCTGCGGCCCGCGCATCTTCGTCCAGCGGCCCCTCTACGAGCGCTTCAAGGAGGCGCTGGTCACCCGCACGCGCGCACTCAAGGTGGGAGACCCGCTGGAGGCGGGCACGGACCAGGGCGCGCTGGTGTCGCAGCCTCACTTCGACAAGGTGCTGGGCTACGTGAGCCTGGCGAAGCAGGAGGGTGGCCGCATCCTCACGGGCGGACAGCGCGCCAACGTGCCCGGACGCTGCCGCAACGGCTGGTTCGTGGAGCCCACCCTCATCGAGGGCCTGGACGCGGGGTGCCGCACCAACCAGGAAGAAATCTTCGGCCCGGTGGCCAGCATCACGCCCTTCGACTCGGAGGACGAGGTGCTCGCGTGGGCCAACTCCACCCGGTACGGCCTGGCCGCCAGCGTGTGGACCCAGGACGTGAAGCGCGCGCACCGCTTCGCCTCGCGGCTGCACAGCGGCATCGTCTGGGTGAACACGTGGATGCTGCGCGATTTGCGCACGCCCTTCGGCGGCGTGAAGGACTCCGGTGTGGGACGCGAGGGCGGCTGGGACGCGCTGCGCTTCTTCACCGAGCCGAAGAACGTCTGCATCAAGCTGTGAGCCCCCTAGCCCCCACGTGAGGAGAGCACGCCGTGAGCAGTGACAGCGCACGAGTCGATTCGCAGAAGGCCCCTGAACCGGTGGGCCTGTACCCCCACGCCCGGCGCGTGGGCAACCTCCTGTTCCTGTCCGGCGTGGGCCCGCGCGAGCGCGGCACGAAGAAGATTCCCGGGGTGGAGCTGGACGCGGAGGGCAACGTCGTCTCCTACGACATCGAGGCGCAGTGCCACTCGGTGTTCCGCAACGTCCGCTACATCCTGGAGGACGCGGGCGCGTCCTGGGACCAGCTGGTGGACGTGACGGTGTACCTCACCGACATGAAGAAGGACTTCCCCACCTTCAACCGGCTGTGGGCGGAGTACTTCAAGGACAACCCGCCGTGCCGCACCACGCTCGAAATCAACCGGCTGCCCACGCCGATTGCCATCGAGCTCAAGTGCATCGCCACCATCGGAGGTGAATGAATGGGCCGCCTGACCCCCATCAACTTCAAGAAGTGGATTGATGAGCACCGCCACCTGCTCAAGCCCCCCGTGGGCAACCAGCAGGTGTGGGAGGACCGGGAGTTCATGGTCACCGTCGTCGGCGGGCCCAACGCGCGCACGGACTTCCACATCAACGAGGGCGAGGAGTTCTTCTACCAGCTCGAGGGCACGATGAACCTGCGGGTCATCGACGAGGGCCAGGTGCAGGACATCCCCATCCACGAAGGGGAGATATTCCTGCTGCCGCCCAATGTGCCCCACTCGCCCCAGCGTCCCGCGGGTACGGTGGGCCTGGTGCTGGAGCGCCGCCGCCAGCCGAAGGAGCTGGATGGCTTCATGTGGCTGTGCCCGCAGTGCGGCGAGAAGCTCTACGAAGAGTTCGTGCATGTCACCAACCTGGTGACGCAGCTACCGCCCATCTTCGAGCACTTCTACGGCAACCCCGACAACTGCACCTGCAAGAAGTGCGGGACGAAGGTGGTCAAGGGAGGTCCCGCCCGTTGAAGGTCGACATCCACACGCACCTCCTCCCCGCCCACCTGCCGCGCTTCGCCGAGCGCTACGGCTACGGCGGCTTCATCACCCTGGACCACCACGCGCCCTGCCGCGCGCGCATGCTCCGGGATGACGGCAAGTTCTTCCGCGAAATCGAAAGCAACTGCTGGGACCCGGTGAAGCGCATCGAGGAGTGCGACGCGGCCGGCGTCCACGTCCAGGTGCTGTCCACGATTCCCGTGATGTTCGGCTACTGGACGAAGCCGGAGCACGGCGCGGACCTAGCGCGCTTCCTCAATGACCACCTCGCCTCCGTGGTGCACGCGCACCCCAAGCGCTTCGTGGGCCTGGGCACGGTGCCGCTCCAGTCCCCGGAGCTGGCGGTGCGCGAGCTGGAGCGCTGCGTGAAGGAGCTGGGGCTGGCGGGTGTGCAGATTGGCTCGCACGTCAACGACTGGAACCTGTCCGACCCGGCGCTGTTCCCCTTCTTCGAGGCCGCCAGCGAGCTGGGCGCGTCCGTCTTCGTCCACCCGTGGGACATGATGGGCGAGGCGAAGATGCAGAAGTACTGGCTGCCGTGGCTGGTGGGCATGCCGGCCGAGGTGTCGCTGGCCATCTGCTCCGTCATCTTCGGCGGCGTGCTGGAGCGGCTGCCCAAGCTGCGCTTCGCCTTCGCGCACGGCGGCGGCGCCTTCCCCCACACGCTCGGCCGGATTCAGCACGGCTTCGATGCCCGGCCAGACCTGGTGGCCGTGGACAACAAGGTGCCGCCCCGGGACTACCTGGGCCGCTTCTGGGTGGACTCGCTGGTCCACGACCCGGAGGCGCTGCGCTACATCGTCCGGCTCTTCGGGCAGGACAAGGTGGCGCTCGGCAGTGACTACCCCTTCCCCCTGGGCGAGGACCGCCCGGGCACGCTCATCGAGTCCCTGACCGAGCTGGAGCCCGCCGCGCGTGAGCGGCTGCTCTGGCGCAACGCCTTCGATTGGCTGGGACGCGCCCCCGAGGACTTCGCACCATGACGACGCCGTCCCCCTTCGAGGACTCCGAGGCCTTCGCGCGGAAGCTGGACGCGGACGACGCGCTGCGCGGCTACCGCGACGCGTTCCACTTCCCGCCCGGCCCGGACGGCAAGCCGGTGGTGTACCTGGCGGGCAACTCGCTGGGCCTCCAGCCGCGCAACGCCGCGCGCTACATCCAGGAGGAGCTGGAGGACTGGGCGCGGCTGGGCGTGGAGGGACACCACCACGGCCGCCACCCGTGGCTGCACTACCACGAGCTCGTCACCGAGCATGCCGCGCGGCTGGTGGGCGCCAAGCCGTTGGAAGTGGTGGTGATGAACACCCTGTCGGTGAACCTGCACCTGATGATGGTGTCGTTCTACCGGCCCACGAAGCAGCGCTTCAAAATCCTGGTGGAGGCCGGCGCCTTCCCGTCGGACCAGTACGCCGTCGCCTCCCAGGTTCGCTTCCACGGCTACGACGCGCGCGAGGCCGTGCTGGAGCTCAAGCCCCGCGCGGGCGAGGAGACGCTGCGCACCGAGGACATCCTCGCCACGCTGGAGCAGCACGGCCACGAGGTGGCGCTGGTGATGCTGGGCAGCGTGAACTACCTCACCGGGCAGGCCTTCGACCTGGCCGCGATTACGAAGGCCGCGCACGCCAAGGGCTGCTTCGTCGGCTTCGACCTGGCGCACGGCGCGGGCAACCTGAAGCTGTCGCTGCACGAAGACGGGCCGGACTTCGCGGTGTGGTGCTCGTACAAGTACCTCAACGCGGGCCCGGGCGCGCTGGGCGGCGTGTTCGTCCACGAGCGGCACGCGAACACCAAGGACCTGCCCCGCTTCGAGGGCTGGTGGGGTCACGACAAGCAGACGCGCTTCCAGATGGGGCCCACCTTCAGCGCGCTGCCGGGCGCGGAGGGTGGCAGCTCTCCAACCCGCCCATCTTCCAGCTCGCGGCGCTGCGCGCGTCCCTGGAGCTGTTCGACCAGGCCGGCATGGCGGCGCTGCGCGCCAAGAGCGAGCGCCTCACCGGCTTCCTGGAGTTCCTGTTGGACAGGCTGCCCGAGGGCTTCGTGCGCATCACCACGCCCCGGGACGTGAAGCAGCGCGGCGCCCAGCTCTCCCTGCGCTTCCGGGGCGAGCCCCAGGGCCTGCTGAAGCGGCTGGGCGACGCGGGCATCATCTGCGACTTTCGCAAGCCGGACATCATCCGCGCCGCACCTGCGCCGCTCTACAACTCCTTCACGGACGTGTACCGCTTCGTGAAGACGCTCGAGGGCCACGCCCGTGAGTGAGGCGCGCAAGGACACCGTCACCGTGGTGGGCGCGGGGCTGGTGGGCTCGCTGCTCTCCATCTACGGCGCGCCGGGGCCATACCGTGGAGCTGCTGGAGCGGCGCCCGGACATGCGGCGCGAGCTGGTCGACGCGGGCCGCTCCATCAACCTGGCCATCTCCACGCGCGGGCTGCACGCGCTGCGGCAGGTGGGCCTGGAAGACGAGGCGCTGAAGCACGCCATCCCTATGCGCGGGCGGATGATTCACCCGCCGCAAGGCGAGCTCGTCTACCAGCCCTACGGCAAGGACGACTCGCAGCACATCAACGCGATGTCGCGCGGGTGGCTGAACGCCTTCCTCATGACGGCGGCGGAGGCCACCGGGAAGGTGCGCATCCGCTTCAAGCAGCGGGTGACGGACGTGGACTTCGGCTCGGGCGCGCTCACGGTGCACGACGACGCCACCGGAGAGGCGCGCCAGGAGCCCGGCCGCGTGGTGTTCGGCACGGACGGCTCCGCCTCCGCCATCCGCCAGGCCTTGGAGAAGCGGCCGGACTTCCAGGGGACGCAGGAGCAGCTCGGCCACGGGTACAAGGAGCTGACGATTCCGGCGGGCCCCGGCGGCGCGTTCCAGATGGAGAAGCACGCGCTCCACATCTGGCCTCGCGGCACGTTCATGTTGATTGCCCTGCCCGACGAGGAAGGCAGCTTCACCTGCACGCTGTTCCTGCCCTGGCAGGGGCCGGTGAGCTTCGCGTCCCTGGACACGCCCGCGAAGCTGGAGGCGTTCTTCGGCGCGCAGTTCCCAGACGCGAAGGCGCTCATCCCGGACCTGGTGGAGACGTTCTTCTCGCGTCCCACGGGCAGCATGGTGACGGTGAAGGGCGCGCCCTGGCACGCGGGTGGGCAGACGCTGCTGCTGGGCGACGCGGCGCACGCCATCGTCCCGTTCTTCGGCCAGGGGATGAACTGCGGCTTCGAGGACTGCGTCGTCCTGGACCAACTGCTGGGACAGGGCGCCGGCTGGGAGCAGGTCTTCACGGACTTCGAACGCCTGCGCAAGGCGAACGCGGACGCCATCGCCGACATGGCGGTGGAGAACTTCGTCGAGATGCGCGACAGCACCGGCGACCCGCGCTTCCAGTTCCGGAAGGCCGTGGAGAAGGTGCTGCTCAACGCCTTCCCGGGCGAGTTCGTCAGCCGCTACTCCCTGGTGAGCTTCAGCCACGTGCCTTACCGGCTGGCCTATCAGCTGGGTGCGCTGACGGACGGCATCGTCTCCGAGCTGAGCGAGGGCCTGCCGCGGGCGGAGGACGTGGACCTGAAGCGCGCGGCGGAGCTCATCCGGAGCCGGCTGACACCATTCATGAAGGAGCACGCTGATGGATTTCGGACTGAAGGGTAGGCGCGCGCTGGTGATGGGCGCGTCCGCGGGGCTGGGCTACGCCATCGCGGAGGCGCTGGTGAAGGAAGGCGCCACGGTGGCCATCTGCTCGCGCGGTGGCGACAAGCTGGAGCAGGCCGCCAAGAAGCTGGGCGCGGCGCTCGCGGTACCGTGTGATTTGACGCAGCCCGGGGCCGCGAAGGCGCTGGTCGAAACCGTCAACGCGAAGCTGGGCGGCGTGGACGTCCTCGTGGTGAACACGGGCGGGCCCCCGGCGGGCGGCTTCGAGTCGCTGACGGCGGAGCAGTGGCAGCTCGGCTTCCAGAGCCTGTGGATGGCCGCGGTGGACGGCATCCAGGCGGTGCTCCCGGGGATGAAGGAGCGCCAGTGGGGCCGCATCGTCCTGGTGACGTCGCTGGCGGCGCGCGAGGCGATGAGCAACCTGACCATCTCCAACGGCCTGCGCGCGGGCCTGCTCGGGCTCGTGAAGACGGTGAGCAACGAGGTGGCGCAGCACGGCGTCACGCTGAACGCGGTGCTACCGGGCTACCACGCCACCGAGCGCATGCAGCAGCTCGGGCTGACGGATGAGAAGGTGGCGCCGCAGATTCCCGCGCGGAGACTGGGCCGCCCGGAGGAGCTGGCCGCGCTCACGGCGTTCCTCTCCTCCGAGCAGGCGTCATACATCACCGGTCAGTCCATCGCGGTGGACGGCGGCGCGCAGCGGGGCTTCTGAGCCAACGGACTCGGAGGCGGGTGCGCCCACCCACACCAGGGAGCGCACGGCCTCCACCACCTTGCCCCACTCCGGAGCCTTGGGGTCGATGACCTCGAAGTGCCCCGCGCCCGGCAACGTGACGCTGCGGACGTCGTCTCCCAGCTCACGGCCGCGCGCGCAGAAGTCCTCGCTCATCAACACGGGCACGGTGTCGTCCTCCGCGCCGTGGACGAGCACCTGGGGCACCCCGAGCGGCTGGAGCGCCGCGGGCGAGGCGGTGCGATAGCGCTCCGGCACCGAGGACGGCGTGCCGCCCAGGAACGTCTCCACGATGCCGTCCCCCAGCCGGTGCGCGAACGCGCGCGGCAGGTCCACGACGCCCGCCAGGGGCACCACGCCATGCAGGGGCAACGGCGCCGCACTGTAAAGCGCATCGCCGGGCCGCAGCCGGTGCCGGGCCCCCAGCCACGCCGCCGGTGCCCTCCCGCCGAGTGGCCGAGCGCCACGACGCGCGAGAGGTCCAGCGCATGGGCCTGTGCGAGCGTGCGCAGGAAGTCCGTGCCGCGCGCCACGTCCTCCAGCGTGCCGGGCCAGCCACCGCCGTCGTGCCCCACGCGCCGGTACTCCAGGCTCCACGTCGCGAAGCCGCGCCGGGTCAGGTCCGCGCACAGGTGCCCGGCATGCTCCAGGTCGTACTTCGCGCGCCAGAAGCCGCCATGGATGACGACCACCACCGGGTGCGGCCCAGGTCCTTCGGGCATTCGCAGGTCCCCGAACTGGTGGGGCTCCCCGCCATACGCCATGCGTGCATCCGCGGTGGGAGCGGGCGTCTCCAGGACCCACATCGAGCTCATGCGGACATCCTACTCCGCGGCATCCGCCCGCCTGCCTGGGGCCAACCGGGAAGCCCGCCCCAGTGCCCACCGGCCATCCAGCCGAGGGCCCCCATGGCAGGCGCGAGTGTCATCCAACGGGCTCCGAAGGTTTCATCGCCAAGATTTTATGCTCCACATCTTCGGATTTGGGCTTGATTTCCACTCGGCAAATGTAAATACCAGGGCCCACGGATTCATCCCGCCGCACCGACGGCGAAGAATCCGGCCTGGGAGGCACAAACAATGGACGCGAAGGGGCTACGGACGTTCCTGGAGATTCCCTACGACGAGCTCGAGGAGCGCAACCTCAAGGTCAAGGAGCAGCGCCTCAAGCACATCGCGCAGGAGAAGCTCCGTGACGAGCGCATCGAGTACCTGACGAAGGAACGCGCCATCAAGGCGGTCACCGTGTGCTTCACCGACCTCGAGGGTCGGCTGCACATGCTGGACTACGACAAGAAGTTCCTCATCAAGAGCGCCGACAACCTCACCTTCGACGGCTCCTCCATCCGGGGCTTCTCCGCGCAGCAGGAGAGCGACCTGCGGCTGAACATCGACTGGAGCGCCTTCTATTGGCTGCCCTCGGACATCTTCGGCCCGGGCAAGGTGCTGGTGTTCAGCGAGGTGCACGAGCGTGACGGCACGCAGTACCAGTCCGACCTGCGTGGCAGGCTGAAGCAGCTCACCGAGTCGATGTACCAGAAAGACGGCACGGTGGTTCACGCGGCGCCTGAAATCGAGGGCTTCCTCTTCAAGGGCCGCGACGCCGAGCACCACTTCCACGAGAAGGGCCACTTCGACTTCATCTCCACCGGCGGCTACTACCACTCGCTGCCCGGTGACGTGCTGCGCACGTTCATCGACAAGGTGGCCGAGGCTCAGCGCGCCATGGGCTTCCAGAACGAGAAGGACCACCCCGAAGTGGCGCCCAGCCAGTTCGAGATAAACTTCTCATACAGCGAGGCCCTCATCGCGGCCGACCAGATTCAGCTCTACAAGCTGCTCAGCCGCCAGGTGGCCGCGCAGCTGGACTGCACCGCCAGCTTCCTCCCGAAGCCGGTGACGGGCGTCAATGGCAACGGCATGCACATGAACCTGTCGCTGTCCAAGGGCGGGAAGAACCTCTTCCACGACCAGAACGGCCCGGACGGCCTCAGCCCCATGGGCTGGGACTTCATCGACCGCATCCTCACCAGCGCGAATGACATCTGCCTCACGCTCAACTCCAGCGTGAACGCGTACCGCCGCCTGGACCCGCACTTCGAGGCCCCCAACCAGATCAAGGCCAGCGCCAACAACCGCGGTGCCATGGTGCGCATCCCCTTCGGCAACGAGCGCAGCGCGCGCATCGAGTGCCGCTCGGTGGCGCCGGACGCCAACCCGTACCTGGTGCTCTACACCCTGCTGCGCACCGGCCTGGAGGGCCCGCAGCCGCAGGAGGACGCGGAGACCAAGCGCAGCCGCACCCGCTTCCTGCCGGACAACATCTTCGACGCCATCCGCATCTTCAAGGGCAGCCAGTTCGTGGCGTCCATCCTGGGTGAGAACGTGCAGAGCAAGTTCGCCGAGCTCAAGACGACCACGGCCGAGCGCAGCCCGAAGCAGCTGGGCACCCGTGTGAAGTACTCAGAGGTCAAGTTCCACCACGAGGTCACCAACCAGTACCTCTGGAACCAGTTCTAGGAACGGACGTCCGCACCGCCGGATTTCAGGAGCCGCCGCCCTCCCGCGACATGGGGAGGCGGCGGCTTCGTCCGTTACAGCGGCTCGCTGCGAAGCGCCGCTGACGGCTCGGGAGCCCGGGGCCGCGACAGCCGCAGCAGCACCACGCCAGCGATGAGGGTGAGGGCCATGGTGACGCCTTCGCGCGGGTTGGCGCCGAAGGCCACCAACGTCAGCCCCAGCCCCAGCGCGGGCACCGCCAGCAAGGCGTGAAGCGGACGCAGCCCCGCTCGCGCCGCCAGGCCAGCGCGGCCAGCGCGGCGGACGTGACGCCGTACTGCATCAGCACCGCGATGCTGGAGAGGGCGAACAGCTCCGACAGGTCGCCCAGGTTGACGAACAGCAGGACCAGCGCCCAGGTGACAGCCAGCGCGCGCACCGGCACGCCTCCGGCGGACATCCCGTCCAGCCCCAGCAGCGTGTGCGCGCCCGACGCCAGCGCGGACAGGTAGCGCGGCGTCGTCACCATCATCCCCAGGCAGATGCCCAGCGCGGACACGCTGGTGCCCGCCTTCACCCACCCTTCGAGCCCGGGTCCGCCCCACACGCCCGCCGCCGCGGCCAACGGCGCGGCCTGTGAGGCCAGCTCCGGCAGCGCGGCCACGCACGCCCACACCAGGCCCACGTACAGCAGCACCGCCACCAGCAGCGAGCCCACCGTGGCCAGCGGCACGGTGCGCGACGACGAGCGCACCTGCCCCGCAATCACCGGGACGATTTCGAAGCCCTGGTAGGCGAACATCACCGTCAACCCCGCCCGCAGCCACGACACGTCCACGGCCGGGCCCGCGGCCACCGCCGCGGCGGGAGGAGGCCCCGACAGCGCCAGGAAGGCCACCAGCAACGCGGCCAGCGGCAGCAGCTTGAAGACGGTGAGCGCCGTCCAGGCCCCCGCCGACACGCGGATGCCGGACGCCACCACGCCCGCCAGCGCCGTGACGAGGACGGAGGCGAGCACCGACTGCCCCAGGGCGCCCTCCAGGCCCAGGGAGGGCGCCACCGCCTGGGAGAGGCCCGCCACCACCGCGGCGGTGCTCAGGAACGCGCTGACGTAGGCCACCCACCCCACCAGGAAGGACGCCCGCTCTCCAAAGGCCGCGCGCGCGAAGAGGACGGGCCCGCCGTCCTCGTCGAAACGCCGGCCCAGCACGGCGAAGGCCAGCGCCACCGGTATCAACGCGAGCCCGGTGAGCGCGAAGGCGGCAATGGCGCTGGCCCCCGGCGCCAGCGCGGCGACCTCCGCCGGCGCGAAGAAGATGCCGACGCCGACGATGCCATTGACGCCGAGCGAGAGGAGCTGGAACGGCCCCACCGGACGCGACGCGGATGCGGAGGAAGGAACCGGCACGGAGTTAGTTCACTACACCTGAGCGCCGGACACCAATGCACCGGGTGGCCCCCCGATATGGTTTTGGGCGCCGAGCGTTTCGGCCCGACATCCAGGCCGTTTGCCTGAAGCACGGCTCTGAGGAGGGTTCGATGCGGCTTCACGGTGCGCTGATGGGACTGACTCTGATGTGCGCTGGCTGCGCGACGCTGAGCCGGGGTTTCGGCGCCACGGCCAACGAGGACACGGGCGAGTACGAAACGCCGGAAGAAGAGCTGGTGTACATCGTCCCCGCCGAGGACGCGATGATGGTGGCGCGCCGCATCCTGGAAGAGCAGCGCTACGACGTCATGGAGAAGGAAGGCGGGCTGGAGATGTTCTCCTCGGCCCATGAGCCCGGAAAGAACATGCCGGGCCTGCGCACCATCGAGCGCTACTACATCAAGGGCGAGCGGCTGGGGCCGCGGCAGACCGTCGTGCGCGTCTTCCGGCTCAGCTACAACGAGATGGATACCCAACTGGAGATTCCGCCACAGGCGGCGGGCAAGCGGGAGGCGGCCATGTTCGCCGCGCTGGATGCCCATCCCTTTGACGCCACGCGGGACGCCTTCACCTACGCGAACGGACCCAGTGGCCCCCGGGCGGTACCCATGGAGGACCCGTTCAAGAACGCGCCGGGCATGGAGCGCATGCGAATGGTGCGCGGCGTGCGCGACCTGGACATCGAGCGGACCTTGCTGCAGCGGCTGGAGATGGTGCCCGCGCTGGAGCTGGTGGGCAGCAACGCGCCCGTGCCCATCCGCTCCGTGACGCCAGAAGGAGGACAGACGGAGCAGGCGCCGCAGGCGCCGGAGTGTGGCACCCCGGTGGACGGCGCCGGCCCGCTGATGGCGCCAGGGCACGTGCTGCTGCTGGCGGACCCCTGGGCACGCGGGAGTTGCCCGCGGCGGCGCTGCGGATGCTCTGTGAAGCCACGGCCCAGGGCCTGCCGGTGACGCTGGCCCTGTCGCTGCCCGCCTCCGAGCAGCCGCTGCTGGAGACCTACCGGCGAGCCCGGGCCAGCACCAGGACCTCCAGACGATGATGAGCGAGAGCCCTTTCTGGCGCCGCACCTATCAGGACGGCCGCAGCAGCAGCGCCATGCTCTGGCTCATCGAACAGGCACGCCGGCTGCGCGCCGCTGGCAAGGACATCTCCGTGGTGGCCTTCGACGCCGCGAAGGCCCAGGGCAACGAGCGCGAGGCGGAGATGGCCCGGCACCTGCTGGCCCACCAGCAGACACGCGCCCAGGCCTGGACGCTGGTGCTCGCGGGTGGCACGCACGTGCGGACGGCGGGCGTGAACTGGGACAGCGACTATGCGCCGCTGGGAGCGCGGTTGGCCCAGGTCCTCCCGTCGGTGCGCGCGCTCGACGTGGGCTTCACGCGAGGCACGCAGTTCTCCTGCCGCTTCAACGTCTGGGACTCGGTGGAATGCAACGTGTTCGCCATCAGTCCCACGAAGGAGGTCCGGCAGAAGCCCGACATCGCCTCCGGGGTGCGGCTCTTCCCGCAGCCGCTCGCGGAGGGCTTTCACGGCCGCCTCTACGTGGGGGCGCTGAGCGCGTCACCTCCGGCGCTCCATCGGCTGGCCCCCACCCCCGCCGCCCAGACACCGCCCGCCACCTCGCCGTAGAAACGGCAAGTCCTGCCGGGGTTGGCAAGCCTTGCCGCACCGGAATGGCGCGGGCGCGGCAACATCTGCTTCACCTGCCATGGATTCCCAGACACGGACGCCATGCAACGGCTGGCATCCGGGTTGCTCTTCCCCTGCTCGCCACGCTCCGCCGGCCCGCATGACGCGGTGCCGCGACGAGGGCGTGCAGCCAGGAAGAGCTCCATGAAGAAGTCGCTTTCGTTCGTGTCGAAGTCCGTTGCCGCGCTCGCGATGCTCAGCACCCTGCCCGCCTTCGCGGGGACCGCGACCTACTCGGGCGCGCTCTGTACGTCGGTCTCGGGCTTCCACAACCCGACCGTCTTCCGCAGTGGCCGCCTCCTCAATTCCAACGCGAACACGCTCGAGGTCGTCTGCCCGATTCAGCGCAACATCGCCGCGCCCTCCTTCTCTGAATCGCTGTCCGTCAGCGTCACCGCGCTGGACCCGCACCTGACGGAGAACGTCTGCTGCACCGCGACGGTGGCCGAGAAGGACGGCTCCTCCCTGGCTTCGTCCTCCGCGTGCTCCAGCTGGGGTGCGGACACGGCCAACCACAACTCCTTCTCCATCAACCTCCCGTCGGTGTTCGCGGGCGTCAACGGCTACGTGAGCCTGCGTTGCGTGCTGCCAGGGCAGTACACCAGCGGCTCCAGCACGTACGCGTCCGTCCTCGCCAGCTTCGTCGTCACGGAGTAGCCACCATGCGACAGGTTCGTTGGGGAATCCTGGGTCTGGCCACGGCCGCCGTTGCCGCCGCCAGTGGGTGGAGCATGTGGGGGGCCACGCCCGAAGCCCCACCGGCGCGCGCGGAAGCCGCCGAGGCCCGGCCCGGGTCCCCAGCGGACCTGACGTCGGAGGTGCGGGCCTTGCGCGCGGAGCTGGAGGCGCTGCGCCGGGGACACGGGCACCTGCTGCAACGCGTGGAGTCCGTGGGGCGCCCCGCGCCGCTGCCCGTGCCCGAGGAGGCGGCAGCGCCCGAATCCCGGGCGGCAGCGCCCACCGCGCAAACCCTGGCCACGCTGGAGGTTGCTCGCGAGGAGCGGCGACAGGAGTTGGAAGCAGAGCTGCAGGCCGCCGCCCATACCGAGCCGCGTGACAGGGAATGGGCGGGACAGACGGAGACGCTCGTCACCCGTGCGTTCAGCGGTCCGGACTTCGCGGGCTCACGTCTGACGCGCGTGGACTGCCGCACCCGGATGTGTGTGCTGGAGGTGGAGCATGACGCGGCCGAGGCACGCGCGGAATTGCTGTCATCCCTGATGAGGGTGAATGGCCTGCAGGGGCAGGCGGTGATGCGGCTCGCGGACGATGGAAGCCGGCTGGCCTCGCGCATCTACCTGTCGCGTGCGGGTGAGTCTCTTCCCATGACGCTGCGGCCATGAGCCAGCCAGCCGTGTGGAATCCGAGCCGGCGCATGCCCGGGCGGGCCCCCGGTTGCCCGGTCCAGTGTGGGCGTGCCAGCATTCCCAGGCCCGACATGGCCCATTCACAGCCCAGTGCCCGCGACACGCGCCCTCTTGGGAGCGCGCCGGAATCATCAGACTCCGGCGCCTCGTATCTCCTGGTGTTGGAGGGAGATTCGACGTCTCGGTTCTCCCTTCCCGCCGAAGGCGTGGTGCTGGTGGGCCGCGACGAACAGGCGGACCTGTGCCTGCGCGACGACAGCGTGTCACGCCGCCATGCGCGTCTGGTGTTGACGGAGGAAGGCGCGCGTCTGGTGGACCTGGGCAGCCACAACGGCACCACCCTCAACGGCCGCCCCGTGGACACCGCGCAGCCCCTGCTGTCCGGTGACGTGGTGTCCTTTGGCGCGGTGGTCGCGGTGGTGCGCACGCGTGCACGCGCCGCTCCCGCGCACGCCCCGCTCCAGGCGGAACGGCTGATGGCGCGGCTGCGAGAGGAAGCTGGACGCGCCTTGCGGTATGGCCGGCCGCTCACCGCGCTGGTGCTCGCGCTGCCGGAGCAGGGCTGCGTGGGACACGAAGCCGCGGAGGCCTTGCTGGCGGCGGAGGCGGGCCCCGCGGAAGCCGCGGGCTGGCTGGACAGCTCTCACCTGCTGTGGATGATGCCCGAGGTCTCCGGAGAGCCGGGCGAGGATGGCCTGGGCGAGCGCGTCGGCGCGCTGCTGGCCGCATGTCCCCAGGGGCGCCTGGGCATCGCGACCTGCCCTTCGGATGGCTGCGACGCGGAGTCCCTGGTGGCGGCGGCGCGCGCAGCGGCCCGGACCGCGGTGTCCGGTGCGTGGGCGCCCGCGGCGGAAGGCATCACCCGCCTGACCTTGGCGGACCGCACCGTGCTGGTCGCGGACCCCGCCATGGCGCAGCTCTACGCGTTGCTGCGCAGGCTGGCGGCCAGCGAGCTGCCCGTGCTGGTGTGCGGTGAAACGGGCGTGGGCAAGGAGAACGCCGCCTTCGCCGTGCACCACTGGTCTCCGCGCTCGGACAAGCCCTTCATCGCCATCAACTGCGCGGCCCTGCCGGAGGGGCTGGTGGAGAGCGAGCTCTTCGGCCATGAGCGCGGCGCCTTCACGGGGGCCAACACCGCCCGCGTGGGCCTGTTGGAGAGCGCCCAGGGCGGCACCGTCTTCCTGGACGAGGTGGGCGAGCTGCCTCCCTCCGCGCAGGCCAAGTTGCTCCGCGCGTTGGAGGTCCGCCGCATCACCCGCGTGGGCGACGCGCGGGAGCGCCCCATCGACCTGCGCGTGGTGGCCGCCACGCACCGGGACCTGGAAGCGGAGGTGGCCGCGGGGCGGTTCCGGGAGGACTTGTACTTCCGGCTCGGCGCGGCGACGGTGCTGCTGCCACCGCTGCGAGAGCGCCCGCGCGAGGTGCCGCTCCTGGCGCGCGACTTCCTGGCCCGGGCGTGCCAGTCGCTGGGCCGTGAGGAGATGGAGCTGTCCGCGGGCACGCTGTATGTCCTGTCCCGCCATGCGTGGCCCGGCAACGTGCGCGAGCTGCGCAACCTGATGGACTACGCGGCGGCCGCCGTGCCGGAGAACGTGGTGGAGCCGCACCACCTTCCCTCGCGCATGCAGCCTCGTGGCGCCAGCGTGCCCGCGCAGGACTTGGGGCCGCCTCCCGCGGTGGCCGAACGGGTGTCGCCCCAGAAGACGCGGGTTCCCCTGGCCCAGGAGATTCGAGACCTGGAGCGCCGCCGCATGCAGGAGGCGCTCGAAGAGGCCGAGGGCGTCCAGACTCGCGCGGCGGCGATGATTGGCATGCCCATCCGGACCTTCTCGTTCAAGCTGAAGCAGCTCGGACTGCAACCTCGCACCTCTCGCAAGGGGTCGCCCATCGGATGAAATCCTCCTCCGGGCGATTGGATCCCCCCGCGGAGTTCGAGGAGTACCGGCTGCTGCGCCCCCTGGGGCACGGCGCCATGGGACAGGTGTTCCTGGCGCAGGACACGCTGTTGGACCGGCAGGTGGCGGTGAAGTTCATCGCCACGGCGCAGGGACGGCTGCCGGACGCGGCGGCGCGCGCGCGCTTCTTCCAGGAGGCGCGCGCCATCGCCCGGCTCCAGCACCCCAACGTGGTGGCCATCCACCGCGTCGGCGAGGTGCGCGGTCAACCCTACCTGGTGTCCGAGCTCATCCGAGGAGAGCCGCTGGACCGGTTGCAGCGGCCGGTGGATGCACAGCGGGCGCTCGCGTTGGGCCTTGGGCTCGCCAGAGGGCTGGCCGCGGCGCACCGGCGCGGCATCCTCCACCGGGACATCAAGCCCGCCAATGCCATCCTGTCCGAGGACGGCGAGGTGAAGCTGCTCGACTTCGGACTCGCGGAGTCCGCGTTCGCGGAGGAGGCGCTTCCTGCCTCGACGGTGGGCGCGGACGTTCCGACTTCGCCGGGGCCGAGCCCCAAAGACACCCGGCCGATGCCTGGGCCACGGCCCGTGGATACCCAGCCCCTGCCCGTGCCGGATGTCACGGATGCTGTGTCCTCGCCGGGCCCTTGTCCCACGGACACCCGGCCGCTCTCCGTCATGCAGGGGCGCGATACCGGCCCGCGTCTCGGCACCGAAGCAAGCGACGCCCCGTCGCCGCACGCCGATGAGGCCCGCCAGGATTTCGTTCCAGGCACGCCGCTCTATCTCGCGCCCGAGCTGTGGCGCGGTGAGCCCGCCAGCCGGGCCAGCGACGTCTATGCGCTGGGCGTCCTCCTCTACGAACTGTGCGCGGGCCACGCCCCCCATGAGGGCATTCCGTTGGAGCAGCTCGGGGCCGCGATACAGGAGCGCCCCCGTCGCCGCTCGCCGAGCGCGCACCCGGAACGTCGCCAGCCTTCGCCGCCATCGTGGACCGATGCGTCGACGCGGACCCGGCCCGGCGCTACGAGTCGGGTGACGCACTTCGGGAAGCACTCGAAGCGCTGAGCACGCCCACGCGCGCCAGTGCCATCCCCGCCGGCAATCCCTACCTGGGACTGCGGGCCTTCGATGCCGCGCACCGGAGCGTCTTCTTCGGCCGCGAACCCGAGCTGCGAGAGGTCCTGGACCGGCTGCGCGGCGACACCTTCGTCCTGCTGGCGGGCGACTCCGGCGTGGGCAAATCCTCGCTGTGCCGGGCAGGCATTCTCCCTGCTGTCAGCCAGAGCGGCCTGGAGGATGGCGGGCCCGCATGGGCAGTCATCTCCGGGACACCCGGGCGCCGTCCGCTGGAGACCTGGGTGGAGCTGCTGGCCCCCGTGGTCGGAGAGAGCGCGGATGCCTTGCGCGCACGCCTCGCCGCCGAGGAGCCCGGCGTCCTGGCCCGAGCCCTGCGCCGCCGGCCCACGAACGCTCTACCCCTGCTCCTCTTCATCGACCAGCTCGAGGAGCTCGTCACCTTCTCGGAGCCCACGCAGGCGGCCCGGCTCGCCGAGGAACTGGCCCTGGTGCTGCGCCGCGCGCCCCGCTTCCGCCTCCTCGCCACCGCTCGCAGCGACTGCCTCACACGGCTGGTGGCGCTCCCGGGTCTGGGTGATGAACTGCCGCGCGCGCTCCACCTGCTGCGCGCCCTCTCCGAACACGGGCTGCGAGAAGCCGTGGCGGGCCCCCTCCGCGTGCTGGGCATGCGCTTCGAAAGCCCCGCCATGGTGGACGCCCTGGTCGCCTCCGCGGCGCGGGCCGAGGGAGGGCTGCCCCTGCTCCAGTTCGCGCTGGAGGCACTCTGGGAGGCACGAGATTCCCAACGCCAGCTCATCCCCGCCGCCGCACTGGAGGCCCTGGGCGGCGTGGAAGGCGCGCTGGCCCGTCACGCGGACGCCGTGGTCGCCCGTCTCCGGCCCGAGCAACGGCCTCGCGCCCGGGCGATGCTCCTGGAGTTGGTGACGCCCGAGGGCACGCGCCTGCGCCGCACCCAGGAGGAGCTGCTGCGGGGCCCCGACGACGACGCCGGACGCGCGGTGCTGGACGGACTGGTGCGCGGCCGGTTGCTCACCGCGGGCGAGGCGGAGGACGGAGACGGCGTGTACACGCTGGCCCACGAGAGCCTCGTCACCGGCTGGGACACCCTGCGCGGGTGGTTGGGGCAGGACGAGCAACGCCGCGCCGTGCGCATGCGCCTGGAGCGCGCCGCCGCGGAGTGGGAGCGGCTGGGCCAGCCGCCCGAGCTGCTCTACGGCGAGCGGCAGCTCATCGAGAGCCGCGCCGCGGGCCTTTCCCATGTCGAGAAACCGCAGGAGCGAGACTTCCTCTCCCGCTCACGAAGGGCCGTGCGTCGACGCCGGGTGACGCGCTGGCTGGCCGTGGCCCTGGTGCCCCTGGTGCTGGGAGGTGTGGTGGGCGTCACTCGCGTGCAGGCCCGGGCGCAACTGGATGCCCGCATCAACCGCCACCTGGACGAGGCCCAGGCGCAGCAGGTCGCGTTGGACATGCACCGCGCCGAGCTGGACCAACTGAGCGCCGAAGCCTTCACCCTGTTCGACACGCCGGGCCCTCAGAACCGCGAAGCGGCCGAAGCCGTGTGGAGCCGCGCCCAACAGACCCGGCAGGCGGTGGAGGAGACCGCGCTGCGCGCCATGTCGGAGCTGGAGGCCGCCTGGGGTCTGGCGCCCGGAAACCCTCGGGTGAGCCCGCTCATGGCCCACTTGTTGGTAACGCGCGTGGAGTTCGCCGAACAGGAACGCCAACCCGAGCAGCGCGCGCAGTGGCTCGCGCGGCTCGGGGCCCATGACCCCATGGGCGAGCTGCGCCGGGGGCTGACGGCACCGGCACGGCTGACGCTCACCAGCGAGCCCGCGGGCGCTCGCGTGCGGCTGCTGGAGCCCACGCCGGAGGGAGCGCCCGTCCCGGGACGCGACCTGGGACAGACGCCCCTGCCTGAGGTGGCACTGCCCGCGGGGTCCCACCTCCTGGTGCTGGAAGCACCGGGCCGGTTTCCGGTGCGCGTCCCCGTGCTCCTCGCATCCGGCGAGCGGCTGGCGCTGGACGTGCCCCTTCCAGCCGCGGAGTCGGTACCCGAGGGCTTCGTGCACATCCCCGCCGGACGCTTCCTCCAGGGCGCGTCGGAGAGCGAATACCTGCGGCGTGCCTTCTTCTTCGCGCCGCCACTGCATCGGGTGGACACGGATGCGTACCTCATCGCGCGGCACGAGGTGACGTTCGCGCAGTACATCGCCTTCCTGGAGACGCTGCCCCCGGAGGAGCGCGCCGCGCGGATGCCGGGCTCGCGCCGCCGTCTCACCGTGGTGGACCGGCCCACGAGCCGGATGGCCGCTGGCGGCTCACCCTGCGCCCCGCGTCCGCCAGCTACAGCGTGAGGGACGGTGAACGACTGCGCTACGGCAAGCGGGACCGCCGACAGGAGCAGGACTGGCTGCGCTTCCCCGTGTCCGCCGTCTCCTTCGACGATGCCCTGGCCTATGTGGCGTGGCTGGACCGCACCGGCCGGTACCGGGCGCGCGCATGTGCACGGAGCGGGAGTGGGAACGGGCCGCGCGAGGCGCGGACGGCCGCCGCTACCCCGCGGGCGACTGGCTGGCGCCGGACGACGCCAACCATGACGCCACCTATGGCCGGGAGCCCTGGGGCTTCGGCCCCGACGAAGTGGGCAGCCACCCGCGCTCGCGGAGCCCCTTCGGCGTGGACGACCTGGTGGGCAACGTGTGGGAGTGGACGCGCTCCGACGTGGACCCGGAGAAGCCGTCCGCCCAGGGCGGCAGCTGGTACCAGAGCGACCTGACGGCCCACACCGCCAACCGGGACCGCGTGGAGCGGACGCAGCGAGAGGCCCTCATCGGCTTTCGCGTCTGCGCCACGCCGCGCCCCTGAACGGGCGTCCCCTGCCGGCAATCCCTGCCAGCCCCCTGGCAATCCTTGCCGTCCATTCCTGCTCGCAACGCATGCCAGGACACGGCTGCCTGCAAGTCCTGCCAGGGACGCCGGCCACCGGGCGGCACGCGCTGAGTGGCATGGCGGATGCTCTGTCACCGCGTACTCCACGATGACCGAGGTGTCTCACGTGACGCTCCGCCTCCGCATGCTCCCGCCCTGTCTCGCCCTCTACCTGCTCGCCGCCTGCGCGCCCCCCGTGGACGAAACGGACACGGCGCTGACCCAGCAAGCCTTCGCGGGTGACGAGGACGACCCCGACTCCCACTCCCAAGGCACCCAGCTCCACGCAACGCCCGTGCGCACCGTGATGTACGACGAAGCGCTCGTGCAGCACGACGGTGCGCTCCGGGTCGCCACCCTGAAACTGATGCGCGGGGAAATCGTGGCCAACATGCCCCTCTCCGTGGATGGCACCACGCCGAGCCTGATGTTTTGCGGCGGGGGGGCGCCCGCGAACGAGACGCGCGGCTGTGGCTTCATCGTGGACGGGCAAGGCGTCTGCTCGCCAGGAAAGGCCGTCGCGCTCATGGGAGGCGACAGCGGCTCCCTTCGAAACCGGTGTACGGGGGCCCCCGTGGTCCGCGTCTGCGCGGGCGAAGCCCCGTGCGAGCACCAGGGGCCGGGCTATCTCGCCTCCGCCAACAGCAGCATCTCCCTCAACAACTGCCCCGCCGTCACGTTCACCTGTCCCTCCAGCGGCGTGTACACCGCGCTCGCGGGGCCGGGCACGCCCAACACCACCTGGGTGATGCAGCTGACGAGCCGGTCGAGCACCTACCCCACGACACGCAAGGTCCTCCGAGGCGAGGAGCTGATTGGCGCGCGGCTCCGTCAGCCGTCCACGGGCCCCGCCCTGGTGGTCGAGGACGTCATCAACGGGAACGCGCTCCCCAACACCGAAGGCTCCGGCATGTGGGAGCCGAGCGGGCACACCTTCCTCTACCAGGTGCGCTACACGACGGCGTCCGTGCCCCTGTGCCCGACTGGGGCGAACTGGGCCGTGCCCGTGAAGGGACTCTTCGACCTGCAGGGCACCCGGTACGAGAGCCCCCGGGGCTTCACGCTGGGCTGCGACGCGGGCGTCATCGCCAAGTGCTACCGCTGGGGCTACCAGCCGTGGCTGGACGGCGCGACGTCCGGGCCCGTCACCGAGGCGCACTGGTCCTGCACCCGCATGGCGCGCGCCGACTACTGTGGCCAGGGAACGTCCTTCACCCTGGACGGCACCCGAATCCGTCCCTGGGACGCCCTGACGCCGGCCATCATCTCCGCGCCCTCGCCGGACTCCAGCTCGAATGACCTGACCTTCGAGGCGGGTTGGAACACTGCGGGCCCCGCGTGCCTCAGCCACCTGCGCTGGAAGCACCTGACCGCGCCCTGCGTGCCGCTCAATCCCCCCATCTATGATGCGAACGGCAACATCGTGAACGACTGCAGGGACCCGAACACGCCCTACGCCCCGGGCAAGTGCGCGGAGATTTGCGACGACGCAGAGCAGGCGGCCCGGTACTACGGCAGCCGCGTCTTCAACCACTCCGCCATCAACACGCCCTGACTCACGCACCCGCGAGGCGGTCCCAGTCCTCCTCACCCTGGAAGACGTGCACCGCCAACCGCTCGCACACGGCCTGGTGCGAGCGCGCGGCGGCGCCGCCCACCCAGATGGGCAGCCCCTGGGCAGCGCCTGCCTCAAACGCGTCAGGGTGTCCTCGAAGGCCTCGGCGCTCCGGCTGGCCACCGTGGACAGCCCCACGAAGTCGGGCCGCAGCGCCAGTACCGCGCGGCCCAGGTCCTCCACGGGAACGCGCTGCCCCAGCAGCGTCACCCGCACGCCCAGGTGCCGCAGCCGCAGCGCCGCTCCCAGCAGGCCCATCTCGTGCTCCTCTTCCGGAAAGCACGCCAGGACGCCATGCCGGTGCCGCCCCAGGGGCGCCGCGTGCAGCAGGCTCACCAGCCGCGCCCGCACCATCTGCGACACCAGGTGCTCCTGCGCCACCGTCAGCGTGCCCGACGCCCAGCGCTCGCCCACGTCGCAGAGCAGGGGCGCCAGCACCTCATCGAAGGCCTTGAGCGGGGGCAGCGCGGCCAGCACCTCGTCGAGCACGTCCGACACGCGCGGCTGGTCATACGCCTGGGCGGCGGCGAGCACGGACTCCCGCCACGTCTCCGCATGAAGCCGCGCATCGGGGCTGGCCCCTCGCCCCGCGGCTGCCGCCTCCAGCCCCTCCATCAACTGAGGCAGCAGCTTCGCAGCCTCGCTGATGGCCACGCCTTCGTCGGTCAACCGCTTGAGCTGCTTGAGCACCGCCACGTCCCGGTCCGTATAGGCGCGGTAGCCCGCGGGGGTGCGGCGCGGCGTGAGCACGCCGTAGCGGCGCTCCCAGGCCCGGATGAGCTCCACCCGGACTCCTGCCAACTCCGCGGCGATGTTGATTCGATAGGTGCGCTCAGCCATGTCGCTACGGCAAGACTACGGGCGATTCTGAGCGTTGCGCACCTGGTTCCAGATGGCCACCAGCTCTTCCGACGACTCCGCGTACTGCGCGCCGAGCGAGAAAATGGCCTTCAGGTGCTCGCGAGCCCCCCGCCCGCCGACGACCACGGGAAAGGGCGCGCAGGCCCGGAGCGCGCCTTCCAGGACGGACGCGAACTCCTCCGGCGCACGGGCGCGCACGAAGGACAGCGCCACCACGTCCGGCCGCACCTGCACGCAAGCCCCTGCAGCGCCGCCGCCGGGGTGTCCGCGCCCAGCATCGTCACCCGCCACCCCTTGCGCTTGAGGTGGATGCCCAGCACCAGCAGGCCGCCTTCATGGTGGTCCCCCGCCGGACAGGCGAGCAGGGCACGGGGGCCGGCAGGCGCGGGGGACAGGGCGTCATACACCTGCCGCAGGCGCTGGCGGATGAGGGCGGAGGCCAGGTGCTCCCGCGCGACGTCCAGCCGCACGCCCATCTCCCGCAGCAGGGGCAGCAGGAAGCCGTCACAGTAGGCCTCCACGTCCATGACGGTCTGCGCGTCATCCAGCACGCGCGTCACCTCGTCCCCATCCAGGGCCCCCACGGAGGACCAGAAGCGCTCGCTCAAGCGCTCGGCTTCGGGCTGCTCACGCGGCGGCTCCGTCTTCACCTGGGCGATGGCCTCGCTCACCGACAGGCCTTCCTCCTGGATGAGCCGGGCCACACGGCGGACGGCCTCCACCTCCTCGCGCGAATAGACGCGGTAGTTGTTGCCTTCGCTGCGCAGCGGACGCGGGAAGCCGTAGCGCCGCTCCCAGGCGCGCAGCGTCGCCTCGCGGATGCCCGTCATGCGCGCGATGGTGCGGATGCGCAACGTCATGACGCCAGCCCCCGGGCCGCGTCCCAGCGCTCCGCCACGCCACGCGCACCGGACACCCTGCGCGTGAAGCCCTCCATGGACGTCACCGCCGCCAGCCGCCGCACCACCGTCTCTAATCCCTCCTGGAAGACGGACATGTCACCGGGGGGATGCGGGGTGCCCACCTCCAGCAGCACGTCTGGACGCTCGTGTTCGAAGAAGCCGTAGCGCACCGCGATGGGCAGGCACTCCACCTTCGACACCCGCGCCAGCAGCTCCACGCCCCGCTCCAGTCGCAGTGGGAGCACGCCGAAGGGGCGGTGCTCGCCCTCCGGAAAGACGAACACCACCGCGCGGGGCTTGCGCAGCAACTCCTTCGCGTAGCGCAGCGACGCCACCGGCGACGTCGCGTCCTTGCGCCGGATGCTGAAGGCGCCAATGCGCGTGAGGAAGCGGTAGCGGCGCAGGTTCTCCTCATCCATGAGGCAGTAGCCGTCCCAACCCGCCGTCTGGCAGAGCTGGTTGAGCACGAAGCCGTCCCACCAGTTGGAGTGGTTCAGGTACACCAGCCGGCCCGGCCCTCCCGGCGGAAGCGCCCCACGCACCCACAATCCCCGGAACGCCGAGCGGAACTTCCATCCGATGTACCGGTCCCACGCCCAGCCCAGCGGGCCGCCTTTCGCCGCGTGAATCACGACGCCCGGGCCTCCCCCAGCAGCGCCACCAACCCGGTGAACAGCGCCAGGCCCAGCGACACCAACACGCTGGTCATCAGGAAGAAGACCACCTCTTCCAGCGGCACCACGCCCAGGTACACGCCCAGGTGCTTGCCTTCACCGAAGTTCCAGATGCCGGTGGAGATGGCCAGGTGGTCCGCGATGGACAGGTACAGCCCCACGATGAAGGCCGGCGGCAGCACCGCCTTGAGCACCGCGCCAGAGCGCTCCTTGTAGTGGCGCACCAGCACCACCAACTGGAAGGCAATGACCGGCAGCGTCCAGCCCAACAGGTGGATGAGGTATGCCCACTTCGTCTCCATCATGGCGCCACCTCCCGAGCCGTCAGCGCACCGTCGCGGCGCTCCCCCGTCTCGGCCGCGGGCCGAGTCGCCTGGGCATCCGGCGCCAGCGCACGCGCCAGCCGGGCCTGGGCCCACAGCCCCACCAGCAGCGTCTGCAGGCCGAAGAAGAGGTACTCCTCCAGAGGCAGGTACCCCAGCTTGATGCCCCAGATGCGCTCGGGGTCGAAGCCCCACAGGCCCCACTTCACCGCCAGGTTGTCCCAGGGCGACGTCGCCGCGTACACGACGATGAGCAGGAGCCCCATGGGCGCCAGGCTCCTGGCCGTGAAGGTGCGGCGGTAGCGCCACGCCAGGAAGAGAATGGGCACCACCACGAACAGCCCGAGGAATCGCGCGTACGTCATCCGGGTCCTCCACTCAGCTCCGGAGCCACCCGTATCATTCGGCCTCCGGGTCGCAACGCATAGGTCTGCCCTCGCCACGTCACCGTTCCCTGCCGCCACAGCGAGCGCAGGAAGGCCGCAAGCAAGAGCGCTTCGCCCAACAACCAGTCCGTCACCGCATAGGCCCGCCCCGCGTCCGCCACCGGCGCGTGGAGCCCGGCCAACCGAAGCGCCAGCAAGGTCCGCACGGCCACCAATCCCACCACCGAGCCCGCCAACACGGGCGACCCCAGCGCCGCGGCCAGCACCGTCAGCGGCAGCGTCGGCGTGAAGAGCAGCGGCACCGTGGGATACAGCGCGGGCCGGTGACTGGCCAGCACCTGCATCCAGCGCGTGAAGCGCGACAGGGGCGCCGCCCAGGGCACCTCGGCGTCCAGGGGCACCACCGCCGGGGCGCGGCTCAGCACCACGTCCAGTCCCTGGGCGTGAAGACGCCCGGCCAGCTCCAGGTCCTCGCCGATGTGGTCCGCGAGCCGCCGCAGCGACTCCACGGCCACGGGAGACAAGCCCAAAGCCTTGCCACACACGGCCTTGGCCCCCGCGCTCATCGCATCCAGGGCCCGGAAGCTGTGGTGGGTGTAACGCAGGAGGCCCGCCATGGCCCGGCTCGCGCCGTCCCGAGGCCCGACTGGCAGCGGCGCCGCGGTGCTCAGCGCGGCGCCCGCGGCCACTGGCACGGCCAGGCCTTCCACCAGCGCGCCCGTCACCGCCACGTCCGCGTCCACCGACAGCACCACCCGGTCGCCCACGGGCAACACGTCCAGCGCATAGAGCAGGTGTCCCACCTTCCGGTTGGGCGTCAGCGGATCGCTGGGAAGCCACCGCACGCCCGGGGCGAGCCGGGGACGGTAGGGCGACACCACCACCTGCTCCAACGGCCCGGCGTAGTCGATGGACTGCGCCAGATTCTCCAGCTCTCGAGGCGTGGGCGCGTCCACCGGGCGCAGCAGCAACACGGGCGGCAGCGCGCCGGGCCGGGGAGCGGCGCCCGCCCGCGCGCGCGACAGACGCACGCACGCCACCGCGCTGAAGCCCGTGGCCACGGCGCACCACGCCAGGGACGCGAGGACGAGCGCGCTCATGCCGCCCGTCCCATGCGCGTGCGGAAGTGCGCCATCCAGCGGATGAAGGGCGAGTGGAAGCGACGGAAGTCCGCCACCTCACCCAGGGAGTCCAGAGGCCCCTGGCGCGCCTCCAGCCGCGCGTAGAAGGGCGACGACTCCAGCAGCTTCGGCTGTCCCACCACCACGTTGCCCGCGTGCAGGCGTGACGGCACGCGCAGACCCCAGCCGGTGAATTTGGTGGGCCGCGCCTCCACCAACGCGGGGCCCCGTTCGCAGCGCACTCCGCGCGCGCCCGCCACCACTCGCAGCGGCGCGACACCTTCAGGCAGGTGGTAGTCCACCACCGTCTCGTCCTCGCGGTGCGTGCGAGCCCAGTGCCACCCCGACAGCCGCGCGCCCAGCAGCTCTCCACCGTGGTTGGTGTCGTGGTAGCCCAGGCCGCGCGCCTCGATGTCCAGCGAGGACACCTCCAGCCGGGCCTGCGAGCGAGGCGCCAGCGCCTGCCAGTAGTGCGGCAGCCCCGGCATGAGCTGCACCACCTCGCCCACGGGCGTCATCGGCTCCAGCGTCAGGCTCGCGCGCACGGGCCGGCCCCACGGCGCCGTCCCGTCGTCCACGGCCATCCGCACCGTGCCGTCCCCCTCATACGACAGCGTGGAGCGACCGATCCGCAGCCGGCCCGGAGCATCCAACTCCGCGCGCGCGTACTCGCTGAGGACCCACAGCCGCCGCACACCCGCGTGGTACAGCGCGAAGTTCACCGCGCTGTGCTCCAGCGGCCGTCCGCCCCGCCGCGCCGCTACCGAGTACCGGGGCGAGAACAGCGAGCCCAGCATGAAGATGCACACCGCGCTGTAGGGCCCCGCGGTGACGTCCGCATAGAACCAGCGGTAGGTGCCCGCCGCATCCGGCAGGGCGGGGAGTTTCGCCAAGCGCATCATGCATCCCTCCGGAGGTGCTGCGAAGCCAGCTCCGCGGCGAAGCGACCGGACAACATCACCAGCGGCACGCCTCCGCCTGGATGCGTGCCGCCGCCCGCGAAGAACAGGCCCGGCGTGTTGCCGCGGATGCGCGGGCGGCGGAAGGGGCCGAACTTCCCGTGCGGCAGGAAGCCGTAGATGGAGCCGCCCGGAGCGCCCTGCGCGGCCAGGTCCACCGGCGAGCGCTGGCCGATGACACGCACGCGCCCCTTGAGCGCCGGATAGTGCCGACACAGGCGCTCCCGCATCTGCGCCTTCACGCGCTCGGCGCCTGCTTCCCAGTCGCGGGTGGCCTGCTCCGCGCCGCGCGCGTCCACGGGCAGCGCGGGCGCGTTCACCATGACGAACAACCCGGTGCGGCCCGGAGGCACCATGCTCTCGTCGGTGGCGGAGGGGTTGCAGAAGTACACCGTCGGGTCGGACGCGAGCTGTCCGCCGAACAGCTCGTCGAACTCGCGCCGATAGTCACCGCCGAAGAGCACCGTGTGGTGCGGTAGAGCCATGCGGCCCTCCACCTCCAACAGCAACACGAAGCCAGACAGCGCCAGCGGCTCCTCCGCGCGAGCGAGCCGCTCCAGCGGGTCCGCGTTCACCACCACGCTGTCGAAGCGCTCCGTGCCCTCCCGCGGGCCCACCGGTAGCCCTCGCGCGTGCGCTCGAAGCGAGCCCGCGTGTCCAGGTGGATGCGCACGCCCAGCCGGCGCACGGCCTGCGCCAGCGCCTCCACCAGCGCGCCGATGCCGCCGCGGACGTGGTGCACGCCATAGGCATGCTCGATGTGGGGAATCAGCGCGAAGGCCGCGCTGGCCTCGTAGGGTGACGCGCCCGTGTACGTGGCGAAGCGGCCCACGTACTGCCGCAGGTGGTCCGTCTTGAAGTGCCGGGCCGCCAGTTCGTGCAACGTGCCCATCTTCATCCCCGCCATGACGGCCCCCACGCCGCGCTTCGCCACGCGCGTCATGAAGCCCGCCAGGCCCTCGAAGGGCGCCTCCAGGTATGGCTCGCCCGCGGCCCGCCAGATGGCCGCGGCCTCCGTGTAGAAGCCGCGGATGCCGTCGCGCTCGCCCGGGCGGACACCCGCCGCGCTCTCCGCCATCCGCTCCACGTCCTTGTAGGCCGTGAAGTCACACCCGTCCTCGAAGCGGTAGGCGCACTGCGGCTCCAGCTCCGTGAAGCGGGGCAGCAGGTCCTCGGCGCCCAGTTGCTGGAAGGTGCCACGCACCGGTGCGGCAGCGTCAGCAACGTGGGCCCCGTGTCCAGGGTGATGCCATTCACGGTGACGGCCTGGGCCTTGCCGCCCAGCGAGGCGCCCCGCTCGAACAGCGTCACCTCATGCCCGTCCTTCGCCAGCAGCCCGGCGGCCGTCAGTCCACCGATGCCGCCGCCCACCACCGCGACGCGGGTGCGCTTCATGCTCCACCTCCCATGCGCCGCCGAAGCTCCGTCTTCATTCCCTCGCCACGCATGACGCCCTCACCCTCCCGCCCCGGTGGGGAGCAGCGGCATGCGCACCTCGCCCTGGGGGCGGGCAGCACCGCGGCGGGCCGCACCATGGCCGCGGAAGCCAGCGCGAGCTTGCGGCGCGTCGTCACGTGGGCCCGGGCGCTGAACACGTCGTAGTCGCGCGCTTCGATGTCGCGCAGGATGTCGCCGTAGATGGCGCCCATCAGCCGCACCATCCGCTGACTGCCGAAGCCCGTCAGGTAGCGCACCCCGGCCGCCGCCCGCGCGTAGTACGCCCGCGAGCGCTCCACCTGGAAGCGCATGAAGGACCGCCAGCGCGCGTCCACCTGTCCGCGCCGCAAGTCGTCCTCCGACAATCCGAAGGCGGCCAGCTCCTCGGCGGGCAGGTACACCCGGCCGCGCTCCCAATCTTCGCGCACGTCGCGGAGGATGTTGGTGAGCTGCATGGCCCGGCCCAGGTCGGCCGCGGGCTCCACCGCCGCCGCGTCCGAGCACCCCAGCACCGGCGTCAACATCAGCCCCACCACACCCGCCACGCGGTAGCAGTAGAGGTCCAGCTCCGCCCAGGTGGCGTAGCGGTGCTTCGTCAGGTCCATCTCCATGCCGGAGATGAGGTCCTGGAAGGGCTGCTCCGGAATCCGGAAGTGGCGCACCGCGTGCTCGAGCGCGGCGAACTCCCGCGCATCCCACGGCGTCGCGGCCTCGCTGC
Source organism: Myxococcus sp. MxC21-1 (assembly GCF_032612255.1). Taxonomy (NCBI): domain Bacteria; kingdom Pseudomonadati; phylum Myxococcota; class Myxococcia; order Myxococcales; family Myxococcaceae; genus Myxococcus; species Myxococcus sp. MxC21-1. The sequence continues at coordinate 1,052,889 of NZ_CP123278.1, read as the reverse complement.
CCTTCACCCGGTCCGCGGGCGGCCCCAGCTCGCGCGAGGCCAGCTCCGGCATGGGCAGGTACAGCTCCGCCACGCGCTGCCGCGCCCGCGCCAGCCGCACCGGCAACGCATCGGCCGCGCTCGCCGCGTCGTCCCCGTCCACCATGTCGTCCAGGCGCCGGCAGAAGGCGTAGAGCGCGAACGCCGCCTTCCGGCGCAGGCCGAAGAGCAGGTACGAGGCGAAGAAGAAGCTCTTGGCGTGATGGCGCGTCACCTGCTTCGCCAGCACATAGCCGCGCTCCACCAGCGCCTTGTCGACAGACGGGCTCACGCGGCCACCCCTTCCAGCGGCGTGGCGGCGGCCGTCCGAGGCGACAGCGAAACGCCCTGCGCGTGGGCCCACGTCATCAGCCGCTCCGTCACCAGCCGCGCGGAGATGAGCACCGTGGGCAGCCCCGTCCCCGGCTGCGTGGAAGCACCGACGAAGAAGAGGTTCTTCACCCGCGCGTCCTGGTTGGACGGACGGAAGGGGCCAATCTGCGTGAAGTTCTGGGACAGGCCGAAGGCGCTGCCACGCGCCAGGTTGAAGGTGCCGGCCCAGTCATCCGGGGTGAAGACGCGCTCCACCTCGATGTCCGACTCCAGCGACGGGAAGCCCAGCTCCGCCATGCGCGCGAAGAACTTCGCACGCACCTGGGGCCCCTCCACCTTCCAGTCCAGGTCCGGGTGCTGGTGCGGCACGGGCACCAGCACATAGAGCGCGTCCTTGCCCTCGGGCGCCAGGGACGCGTCGGTGCGCGTGGGCGCGTTGACGTAGAAACTGGGGTCCTCCGGCACGCGGAAGCGCTCGAAGATGTCGTCGAAGGAACCCTTGTAGTCCCGGCCGAACACCACGTTGTGGTGCAAGAGCTCCGGGTAGCGCCGCTTCATGCCCAGGTAGAGCATGTAGCCGCTGGACGTGTAGCGCAGCTTCTCCCTGCGCTTGAGCGTCGTCGCCTTCGGGTCCAGCAGCTTCTCGTACGCGTAAGGCAGGTCCGCGTTGCACAGCACCGCGTCCGCCTCCACCACCTCGCCGCCCTCCAACCGCACGCCTCGAGTCCGGACGCCATCGGTGAGGATGCGCTCCACGGGCGCGCCGTAGCGGAAGCGCACACCCTCCTCGCGCGCCAGCCGCTCCAGGGCCTGGGGAATGGCATACAGGCCACCCTTGGGGAACCAGATGCCCATCCCCAGCTCGGTGAAGGGCAGCAGGCCGTACACCGCGGGCGACGCGTAGGGCGACACGCCCAGGTACATCGTCTGGAAGGTCATCGCCGCGCGCAGCCGCTCGTCCTGGAAGAAGCGGCTGACGTCCCCGTACATGCGGCGGTGGGCGCGGACCTGGAAGATGCGCGCGAGCACGCGCGGCGAGAGGTAGTCGCGCAGGCCCGCGTAGTTGCGCCCCACCAGGTGGTCCAGGCTCGTTCGGTACTGGACGCGGCCCTGGGCCAGGAAGGCGAGGTAGCGCGCGTAGCTGCCGGGCTCCACGCGCTCCAGCTCGCGGCCCATGGCGCACAGCTCTGACGTGAAGGTGACATCCGAACCGTCCCGGAAGTGGACCCGATAGTTCGGGTCGCACTTGAGCAGCGTCAGGTAGTCCTCGATGCGGCGGCCCACCGCGCGGAAGGTCTCCTCGAACACCTCCGGCATCAGCACGATGGTGGGGCCCAGGTCCCACGTGAAGCCATCCACCTGCAATCGGTTGCAGCGCCCACCCGGCCCCTGCGTCTTCTCGAAGACCTGGACGTCGAAGCCCTGGTGCGCCAGCCGGGCAGCGGCGGCCAGCCCGCCCACGCCCGCGCCCACCACCACGATGCGCCTGCCCTGTATCGATGCACTCATGGCGTCCTCAGGCGGCGCGGTGGGCCAGCCGGGCGATGAGCGCGTCGAGCAGCTCTCTCACGCCGTTGGGATTGGGCAGCGACTGCAACGAGCGGCGGGCGGCCCGGGAGGCGCGCACCACCATGCGCTCACACGCGGCCCGGCCTCCGCAGGACTCCACCAGCGCGCGGGCCCGCGCCAGCGCGGCGGCGTCCTTCTGCTCCACCGGCAGCGCCCACAGCGCCTCCAGCTCCGTGCGCTCGGCCTCGGTGGCGCGCGCGAAGGCGGCCAGTACTGGAAAGGTTCGCTTGCCTTGGAGGAAGTCGCCGTCAGCGGCCTTGCCAGCGACGTTGGAATCACCAAAAAGGCCCAGCAAATCGTCCCGAAGCTGGTAGGCAAGACCGACGTGACGGCCCACGCGCTCCAACCCCTCCACCAAGCCGCTGCTGGCACCGCCGAGCATGGCCCCGCACACCAGCGGGGCGCAGAAGCCGTAGCGCGCCGTCTTGAGATGCGCCACGCGCAGCGTCTGGAAGAGCGTCACCTCCGCCAACGGCGCGCGGCCCAGGTCCAGGTCCAGGTACTGCCCGGCCGCCGTGTGACGGCACACGCCCAGGTAGTACTGCACCACGCCCGCGACGCCCGTCAGCCCCGAGCCCAGCATGGCCTCCAGGGCGCGCGCGAAGAGGTGGTCTCCCACCACCACGGCCAGTCCTCCCCCGCGCGTCCAGGCGCCAGCATCCGGTGCAGGGACGCGGCGCCCCGCCGCAGCTCCGCCTGGTCCGCCACGTCGTCGTGGATGAGGAGGAAGGTGTGCAGCAGCTCCAACCCCGCGGCGAAGCGCCACAACCCGGAGGGCACCACCGCGCTCCCACGCGCCAGGCAGTGTCCGGCCATCACCAGCGCGGGGCGCAGCCGCTTGGCGGGCCGCAAGGCATAGGCCCGGGCCTGCGTCAGCGCCTGTGTCCAACGAACGTCCAGGCCGGCCTCGTCGGGAAGTTCGAACAACTCCGCCAGCGAGGTCTCCACCTCCGCCTGGACCAGTTGCAGCCAGGCCTGCTCCAGAGGAAGCAGGCCCGTCGGCGACTGCGCATCGGGAAGCGTGAGTGCCATGCTTCTTTCCTCCGAAGAACCCGTTCCTTTGCTTCCTAGAGGTAGCGTTTGCGTCCAGAGCTTGTCAAGGGTATGTCTAAGGTTTGCGATAACCTTGTACACAGAGGTCCCCTCATGAAGGCGTGGATCGCAGGTGCGCTCTCCATCTCCCTGGCAGCGGGAAGCGCCCTGGGCGCGGCGCCGGCCCCGGAGCCGGTGGACGCGACGTTACGCACCTCCGCGGGAAAGGAGGTCCGGCTCTCCAAGTGGCGCGGAAAACCGGTCATCTTGTTCTACGAGGACAAGGACTCGACCAAGCTCAACTCGACCCTGAAGAAGGAGCTGTTCGCCCGGGGACAGGAGCGCGGAATCCTGGATGCGGCCTGGGTGCTGGCGGTCGCAAACCTTCAGAATTTCGACTTTTTTCCGGCCCGGCAGATTGCCCTCTCCTTCGTCCGGGACGAGGAGAAGAAGGTGGGCGTGCCTATCCTGGTGGACATGGATGGAGCACTGGGAAAGGCGCCGTGGAAGCTGCCGCTGAAAACGTCCAACATCGTGCTGCTGGACGCCGAAGGGGCCCTGGTCTACCGGCACTCCGGCCGGATGAAGCCGGATGAGCTGACGACCTTCTTCGCCGTCCTGAGCCGCCTGGTGGGCGTGGACCTGAACAACCCGGCGCCCTCGGAGCCCTCCCCATGAAGGTGGCCGTCACCGGCGCGAGCGGCTTCCTGGGTCCAGGGCTTGTCCAGGGTTTGTTGGAGCGTGGACACCAGGTCCACGTCCTGGCCCGGAACGTTGAACAGGCCCTGGCCCGCCTGCCCGCCGGCGTGACGGGGGCGCCCTTTACCGCCGGCTCGCCCCTGCCCCCGGAGGCGCTGGCGGACGCGGAGGCCGTCGTGCACCTGGCGGGCGAGCCGGTGGCCCAGCGCTGGACGCACGAAGGCAAGCACCGCATCCACGACAGCCGGGTGCTCGGCACGCGCGCGGTGGTGGCGGCGATGCGGGGCGCGGGGACGGTGCGGCGCTTCGTGTCGGTGTCCGCCATTGGCTATTACGGCGGCACGCGCGGCGCGGAGCCGCTGACGGAGGAGAGCCCTCCGGGTGACGACTTCCTGGCCCGCGTGTGCGTGGACTGGGAGGCGGAGGCGATGCAGGCGCGCGAGTCCAGCATCCCCACGGCGGTGGTGCGCATGGGCGTGGTGCTGCACCCGGAGGGGGCGCCCTCCACAAGATGCTGCCCCCTTCCGCGTGGGCGCGGGCGGCCCGGTGGGCAGCGGCGAGCAGTTCGTGAGCTGGGTGCACCGCGACGACGCCAGGGATTTGCTCCTCTTCCTGCTGGCCCATCCCCAGGTGGAGGGCGTGGTGAACGCCACCGCGCCCACGCCGGTGACGAACGCCTTCTTCGCGCACACGCTGGGCCACGTGCTGGGCCGGCCGTCCCTGGTGCGGATGCCCGCGTTCATGCTCAAGGCGGCGCTGGGAGAGATGGCGAAGGTGGTGCTGGAGGGCCAGCGCGTGCTGCCCCAGCGCGCCCATGAGGCGGGCTTCGTGTTCCGGTACCCGGAGTTGGAGGGCGCGCTGCGCGACCTGCTGGCCTAGGGTGCGCGGATGGACGCGAAGACACTGGAGGCGCGGGCCCGCGCCGAGGGAACGCCCGTCATCGAATCGGACACCGCCACCTTCGTGTGGCGAGGCCGGGGCCCCATCTGCCTCCAAGGTGACTTCCAGGACTGGCGCGGCAAGCCGCTGCCCTTCAAGCGCGTGGCGCCCGGACTGTGGGCTCGCACGCTGACGCTGCCCGCGGATGCCTACGTCGAATACGCGCTGGAGGACCCGCGCGGCCAGCGCGTGGAGGACCCGCTCAACCGCCACCCTTCCGACAACGGCTTTGGCGGCATCAACCACTCGTTCCACATGCCCCAGGCCCGCTCGTCCCTGCCCGCCCGGCACCCGCGCGGCGCGCCTCGGGGCCGCGTCACCCGGCATGTGGTGGACACAGGAGACGTGGACCTGCCGGGCCAGCGCCGGGTGTACCTGTACGCGCCGCCCACGGACGCGCCGGTGCCCTTGGTGGTGGTGTACGACGGCGAGGACTACCTGCGCCGCGTCCGCCTTCCGGAGCTCGTGGACACCCTGGTGGCCGAAGGCCGCATGCGCCCGGTGGCCCTGGCGCTGGTGTGCCATGGCGGCGAGACACGCAGCATGGAGTACGCCTGCAGCGAGTACACGGTGGGGCTGTTGAAGTGGAAGGTGCTGCCGCTGGCGCGCCAGAAGCTGTCGCTGGTGGACGAGCGGCGCAGCCCCGGTGCCCACGCGGTGCTGGGGGCCTCGCTGGGCGGGTTGATGGCGCTCTACACCGGCCTGCGCATGCCGGACGTCTTCGGCCGGGTGCTGTCGCAGTCCGGGGCCTTCACGGTGGAGGGCCATGACTTCGTCGTCTTCGACCTGGCGCGGCCCCCACCCCGCCGCCCGCTGGACGTCTGGCTGGACTGCGGCCGTTTCGAGGGCTTGTTGGAGGGCAACCGCCGCATCGCTCCCGTGCTCTCAGAAGCTGGGCATCAGGTGGAACTCCGGGAGTACAGCGGTGGGCACAACTACCCTGCGTGGCGTGAGGACCTGGTCCACGGGCTGGAGCGCCACTTCCCTCCCCTGCCCGCCAAACGCCGGGAGTCATTGCGTTTTTCCGGGCGATGACGCGGGCGCGCCCGCCGTGCGGGGACACTCCGGCGGACGCACGTTAGAGGTGGGACGCAACTGGAGCCACACCGCGCCCGATAACCTACATGGGAATTCCCGGAGCTCTGTCCGCACCGGGCCCCATCCCTGGAGCCCCCATGTCTCGCATCGATGGTGGTAACCGTCCGTCCTCGCCCAAGGGCCCGGCGCATGAGCGCGCCAGCGCTCCGGAGCAGCGGCCGGCCTCCGGCACCGCCACCCAGGGGACGAAGGGTGTCCAGACGCACCGCACGGTGCAGACGTTCCAGGGCCGCAGCGACTTCGAGCCCGACCGGCGCCCCGCCCAGCGCGGCGTGACGGCGCCGCCTCCGGACGCCACCGCCATCGCGGGCGCTGACGCGGAGCTGGAGCTGCTCTCCGAGTTTCCCGACCAGGCGGATGCCCAGGGCGGGCTCGCCTCCGCCATGCTGCACGCGCACGCGAACGAGCCCGCCTCGCAGGCCCGCATCGTCGAGCGCCTGAAGCAGGACGGCCGCCTGGAGTCGCTCTTCGGCGAGGTGTTCCGCGAGGGCAATCCCTACGTCGAGCAGCCGCACCGCAACGCCGTCGTGCGCGCGCTGGGGACCGCCATGGCACGGGGCACGGTGACGTCTGACGACCTGCGCGCCTTCGTTCGCGGCGCCTACGCGCAGGAGTGGCGGCAGATCGGCACCGAGCTGACGACGCCCCGCCCGCTCACGGAGAAGCCGTAGCGCACACGCCGGATGCACCCATGAAAGCTCTTCGTCGACGCACCCCCGGCGCGGGTCGCAGGAAAGCCATCAGCCGACGCTCCCGCTCGGCCCGGCGCGCGCATGGCACGTACCGGGCCCGGCTCAGGACGCGCCCGCCCAAGAAGTACCGGGTGCGGATGCGGACCGCCCGCCGCACCCTCTGAACAGGCCCTGATGCCCGGCTCAGGGCAGCGCCACCTGCCCGGGTGACGAGCGGTGCCCCGTGGCGCCCAGGCCCAACGAGCCGTAGAGGCTGGAGCCCCAGCTCAGCACCGTGCCGTCGCGCTTCATGGCCAGGGAGAAATCCGCCCCGCCCGACACCACGGTGACGTCCGACAGCTCCCGCACGCGCTGGGGCTCCGTCCGGTTCGTGTTGTCCCCCAGCCCCAGTTGGCCGTGCGAGTTGCGTCCCCACGTCCACACCGTGCCCTTGAGCGCCACGGCGAACGTGTGGCGAGCCCCCGCGCCCACGGCGGACACCGAGGACAGGCTCGGCACCGGCCGGGGCACCAGGCGCATCCGCGTGCCGCTGGCGCCGTCCCCCAGCTGACCGAACGTGTTGTCGCCCCACGTCCACACGGTGCCGTCGCCCCGCAGCGCCACCGTGTGCGTCGCGCCCGCGCGCACGTCCACCACGCCGTCCACGCCCTTCACCACCACGCGCGAATAGCGGGTGGTGCCGGTGCCGTCTCCCAACTGGCCCGACGCGTTGTTGCCCCACGCGGACAGGGTGCCGTCCGAGTGCAGCGCCAGCGAGTAGTGGTCTCCGCCCGCCACGGCCACCACGCCCTCCAGCCCCTCCACCTGGATGGGCAGAGAGCGCGACTCCGCGGTGCCGTCACCCAGCTGGCCGAACGCGTTGTAACCCCACGTCCACACGGTGCCGTCCGAGCGCACCGCCAGCGCGTGGTAGCCCCCGAGCCAATGGCCACCACATCCCCCAGCCCGGCCACCTGCACCGGCCTGGTGCGCGGAGTGGACGTGCCATCCCCGAGCTGACCGAAGCCATTGGCGCCCCAGGCCCAGACGGTGCCGTCACTGCGCAGCGCCAGCGAGTGCCAGGCGCCCGAGGACACAGCCACCACGCTCGCCAATCCATGCACCGCCAAGGGCACCGCGCGTCGCGTGGTGGTGCCGTCTCCCAGCTGGCCGAACGTGTTGTCGCCCCAGGTCTGCACGGTGCCGTCCGACATCTGCACCACCGCGTGCTGGCCCCAGGCGCGCACGGTGCGCACGGGCGGGCGGATTTTCGGCCCATCGATTTTCACCGCCATCGGCGTCAGCTGCGGGCCCGTCTTCCCATCACCGAGCTGGCCGTACTCGTTGCTGCCCCAGGCGCGGGCGGTACCGTCCAGCAGCACTGCCACGGTGAACTGCTCTCCCGCGGCCACCGCCTCCACGCCTCGCAACTCCGGCACCTGCCGGGGCCACATCCCCGTCGGCGAGGACGAGCCATCCCCCAGTTGCCCCAGCGTGTTGTCGCCCCACGTCCACACCGTGCCGTCGGCGCTCAGCGCCACCACGTGGTGGGCCCCCGCGGACATGGCGCGGATGCCCTTCAAGGTGGTCACCTGATTTGGCACGCTCCGCGCCTGGTTGGTGCCATCGCCCAGCTGGCCGGACGGGTTCGTGCCCCAGGCCCACGCGGTGCCGTCGTCGCGCACCGCCACCGAGAAGGCACGTCCGGCCGCCACGGACGCCACGCGCTCCAGCCCCTTCACGCGCACCGGCGTCAGGCTCCGCTCGGTGCCACCATCTCCCAGCTGGCCCGAGCCATTCGCGCCCCAGGCCCACAGCGCGCCGTCCTCGCCCACCGCCAGGGCGTGCGTTTCGCCCAGGGCCACGGCCACCACGTTGGAGAGGGACTTGAGGTGTGTCGGCAGGGGGCGGTCCGTGAGGGTGCCGTCACCCAGCTGGCCATTGGCGTTGCCGCCCCAGCTCCACACGGAGCCATCCGCGCGCAGTGCCACCGACGTGTCTCCACCCGCCGCCAGCGCCACCACGCCCCGAAGCCCCTCCACCAGCCCCGGCGTCACGCGCGGGGTGGTGGTGCCATCTCCCAACTGCCCCCGCCCGTTCGCGCCCCAGGCCCAGACGGCGCCGTCACACGCCAGCGCCAGCGTGTGCTGCAAGCCACTGGCGACAGAGCGGACACAGGGCACGCCGCGCACGGACACCGGACTCGCGCGGTGGGTGGAGGTGCCGTCGCCCAGCTGGCCCGAACCATTCTCGCCCCAAGCCATCACCGTGCCATCGGCGCGCACCATCAGCGTGTGCGCGCGGCCGACGGACAACCGGTCCACGCGGCCAATGCCTCGCACCTGCACTGGCAGGGCGCTCCAACCCGCGGCGCCCAGCCCCAGCTGACCGAAGCGGTTGTAACCCCACCCGCGCAACGTCCCATCCGCGTGCAGCGCGAGCACGTGCAGGTGGCTGGGGTGGAGCGCCTGGATGCCAGTCAGGCCGGGGATGAGGGCGGGCCGCACGCGCGAGGTGAGCGTTCCGTCTCCGAGCTGGCCGTAACCGTTGTAGCCCCACGCTCGCACCGTGCCATCGCCTTGCAACGCCATGGAGTGGGAGCGGCCACCGCTGACGGCAGTAATGCCCTGCAGCCCCGGCACCTGCACCGGACGGAAGCGGTCCGCCCAGGAGCCGTCCCCGAGCTGCCCTTCCCCATTGTCGCCCCACGCCCACACCGTGCCGTCGCCGCGAACGGCCAGCGCATGCGCGGAGCCCGCCGCCACGCGGGTGACGTTCGCCAGTCCCTCCACGCGCACCGGACTCAGTCGCTGCACGCCAGCGCCGTCCCCCAGCTGTCCCTCGAAGCCCTCGCCCCACGTCCACACCGTGCCGTCGGACTGCAGGGCCATGGAGAAGTACGAACCGGCGGCCACCGCCACCACCGCACCGAGCCCCGACACTCGCACCGGCGTCAACCGGTCCACCGTCGTGCCGTCCCCCAGCTGCCCCAGCGCGTTGTAGCCCCAGGCCCACACGCTGCCGTCGCTGCGCAGCGCCAGGACGTGACTGCCGCCCGCGGCCACCGCCGTCACCGACGTCAGGCCCGACACCGCGACGGGCAGGGCGCGGTCCGTGGTGGTGCCGTCCCCCAGCTGTCCGGCGGCGTTGCGCCCCCATGCCCAGACCGTCCCATCCATGCCCACGGCAAGCGAATGGTGGGCGGCCGAGGCGACGCTGCGAACGCCGCCGAGCCCTCCACGCGCACCGCGGCGTGGCGCTCGGCGGTGCTGCCATCACCCAGTTGCCCATAGGTGTTGCGGCCCCAGGCCCAGACGGAGCCATCCCCCAGCGCGGCCAGGGAGTGGAAGCTGCCCGTCGCCATCGACGTCACGCCCGCCAGGCGCATCACCGGAGCAGGCACTACGTGGCGCTCGGAGCCACCGTGGCCCAGCTGGCCCGACATGCCTCCGCCCCAGGCCCAGAGCGTGCCGTCTTTTCGCAGGGCCAGCGCGTGCTGCGCGCCGCCCACCACCGAGGCCACCGCATTCAGCCCCGGCACCGGTCCCGGCGTGGCGCGGTCGGCGGTGTCTCCATCGCCCAGTTGGCCGGAGCCATTGGCCCCCCACGCGAACACGGCGCCCGTGTCGAGCAGCGCCAGCGAATCCGAGTCCATGGAAGCCACGGCCTTCACCCGCTCGAGTCCCGGCACCTGCATGGGTACGGCGCGGTCATTCCACGTGCCATCACCGAGCTGTCCGGAGGCATTGCTGCCCCACGTCCACACGCCGCCGTCCTTGCCCAGTGCCAGCGCGTGGTAGGTGCCCGCCTTCACCTCGGTGATGCCGCTGAGCTCGGAGACCTTCACGGGAGACAGGCGCTGGGTGAAGGTACCGTCGCCCAGTTGGCCGGAGCCGTTGGAGCCCCACGCGCGCACCGTGCCGTCCTCGAGCACGGCCAGGGTGAAGTCGAAGCCCGCGGCGAGCGCGACCACGCCCTCCAACCCGGGAACCCGCTCGGGCGTGAGCCCCGGCTGCGTGTGTCCCCGGCCGAGCTGTCCGTGGAAGTTCGTCCCCCACGCCCACACCGTGCCGTCCTCGCGCAGCGCCAACGAGTGGAAGTCTCCGGCGGCCACCGCCACCACGCCGTCCAGGCCGGCAACCCGCATCGGCGTCGCGCGATCAGTGGTGGTGCCATCACCGAGCTGCCCGGAGCTGTTGCCGCCCCATGTCCACACCGAGCCATCCGCGCCCAGCGCGAGCGAATGGGCGTCTCCGGACACCACCGACACGATGTCCGCCAGCGCCGCCAGCCGCACCGGCGCCAGTCCCTGGAGGGACGTCTCCGCCCCGCCAAGCTGGCCGGAGCCATTGCCGCCCCAGGCCCACACGTCGCCTCCGGGTGACAGATACAGCGAGTGCTGGGCACCCGCGGCGATGCGCATCGGCGGAGCCGTGACGACCACTCGCTGGGTGCGCGTGGCGTGTGGAGTCTCCGGCATGGCGAGCTCCCCCGAGGGCTCGCAGCCAACCATCAGCAAGGCGCTCAACAGGCACGTCAACAGGCGGCGCGTTCCCGCCATCATGTCAGGGGGCATGGGGGTCTCCTCGAGGAGGTGGTGCATGCGCGTCAGCCAGGCGGTTCGCCGTTACACACGCGGCAACCCTTCAGTGGCTTTCGGGCAGGCCGGTGTATACGGCCAACGCGCTGTCACTTGTATCGCGAGAACGGCGCAGGCGCTCTCTTGGCTGCATGCTGCAATCGCATGCGACGTGGGTTCGGGTCGCGATTGCCCCAGCTGCGAACACCCCACGCGGATTGATGCGATGTCCGTGTACGAGGTGTTCACATTTCTTCACGCGGATTGCATTGCAGCGCGTCGCGCACGGGTCAGGATGGCGCACTGCATGGACACCGCGCGCTTCATCCTCTTCGCCCTCGTCACCGGCATCGCCACGGTCGCCGTCCACGTCTACCTGTACCGGCGCCTCTTCACGGCCACGTCGGAGCACCGCGCATGGCGGCGCGTGGGCATGGGCGTCATGACGGTGCTGGGCACACTGCTGGTGCTGTCATGGTCCGTGACGCGCTTCCTTCCCATGGACTCCACCTTCGCCGTGGCCACGGCGGTGTGGACGTGGATGGGCATGGCCATCTACCTGTTGCTCGCGCTCGGAGTGTTGGGCGCGGTGCGCAAGGTGGCGGCGCGAATGCAGCGCTCACGCGGCAAGCCGGCGGTGGTGGAGCTGCGCGGTGGCGAGACGGCCTCTGTGTCCTATGCGCATGCGGTGGGTGCCTCGGTGCGGGCGGGAGGCACGCTGGCGGCGACTGGCACGAAGTCCGTGTCATTGACTCCGGAAGCCCTGGCGACAAGTGGACACGGCGAGGCGGCGACGCACGCCGAGGCTACTCCGGTGGCGATGGCGGAAAGGCCCGGCGGCGCCAAGTCCGAGGCTCCAGCACCAGTGGATGTGGAACGCCGACGCTTCCTTGCTCGGGCGACAGCCGGCGGAGCAGTGCTGGCCGCAGGCGGCGTGACGGGCTTCGGGATGTGGAGCGCCTTCCATCCGCCCGTGGTGAACGAAGTGGCGGTGAAGCTGCCGGGGCTGCCCAAGGCGCTGGATGGCTTCAGCATCGTCCACTTGAGTGACATCCACGTGGGGCCGGTCATCCGGCGCCGGTTCATGGACGAACTGGTGCGCCGCTGTAACGCGTTGCGCCCCGACCTGGTGTGCATCACTGGCGACCTGGTGGACGGACACGTCGCGTCGCTGGCCCCAGCGGTCTCGGCGCTGTCCGAGCTGAAGTCACGCCACGGCACCTACTTCGTCACGGGAAACCACGAGTACTACTGGAGCGACGCGGCCTGGGCTGAGGCGCTGGAGCGTATGGATGTGCATGTTCTGCGCAACCGTCACGTGCGCATTGGCGACACGGCCGCGTCATTCGACCTGGTGGGTGTGGACGACTGGTCGGCGGGCAAGATGGGGTTCTCGCAAGGCTATGACCTGGCGGCGGCGACTGCGGGCCGGGATTCCGAGCGGGCCTCGGTGCTGCTCGCGCATCAGCCGTCGAACTGGAAGGTGGCGGCGCGGGAGGGAATGGGCTTGCAGCTCTCCGGACACACGCATGGGGGACAGTTCTTCCCCTTCACGCTGGCGGTCTCCGCCATCTGGGAGCACGACGCGGGCTTGTTTCACGAAGGAGACCGGCGCCTGTATGTCAGCCGGGGAACAGGTTTCTGGGGTCCGCCGCTCCGCGTCGGAGCGCCGCCGGAGATCGTCCGGGTGACACTCCTGGCGTGATGCATAGATTCGGCGGGTATGGCCAGGGAACCCGCCCAACGTGAGCTGAAACAAGAGCGTGCCGCGCGCACGCGCATGGACATTCTGGAAGCGGCCATCCACCTCTTCGCGAGGCGAGGCTTCCTCGCGACGACGATGGCGGACCTCTCCCGCGCCATCCGGATGACGCCCGGAGCGCTGTACTGGCACTTCCCCACCAAGGAAGACCTGCTGCTGGCTGCGATTGAAGAGTTGCACCAGCGCTGTCTGAGAGCCTTTCAGCTGCCTGGAGACGACCGCGAGCTTCCGGCGCGGGAGCAATTCCAATCCATCTGCGAGCGGACGCACCTCCTCCTTCGCGAGCACCGCGAATACGGAATCTTCTTCGCGATGCTCGCGGCCGAGGCGGCGGATTCCAATGACCAGGTAGCGGAGGCCATCCGAGACAAGCTGGCCCTCTACGTGACGACGCTGGAGCGCCTCATCCGTCACGGGCAGCAGATGGGAGAGTTCCGGCAGGACGTGGACGCACTCGCCGCCGCGCACAGCCTCCTGGGCGGGCTCCTGGGCATGCTCGTGCACCAGAACCTCTTCCGCGCCTCCGTGGATTACGACCCGCTGTACCGCGCCGTCATGCTGATACACCAAGCGGGACTCGTGCAGGCCACAGGCTTCGACTGCGTCAATGCCAGCCAGTCCTGACATCCCTGACGTGGCAACGCCAGCCAGCGCCCGGATACATGCCCAGCTCAAAATGAAACGGGCGGAACCCCATGTCAGGGTTCCGCCCGCTTGAAACCTTACGGAGACAGGGCCGGCACTTCAGCCCTGTCCCCTTGATGCCTGGCGGCTACGGCGTCTTCGTGATGACGTTCGCCGCGCCAGGGGTGACGGTCGTGGTGAAGGAGAAGTCCTCCGCGTTCACGTCCGTGTCGGTCGAGTCCGCGTCCCGGCACAGCGAGCCCTGAGCGGTGTTGCTGTCCGCCAGGGTCTTCGTGTCCGCGTCCCCCTCACGCATGTCGAACTTCGTGTCCGTTCCAGCGATGGTGGCGTTCACCACGTGCCCCTCGTAGGAGAGGGAGTCAATCAACGCATCCGTGGCCTCGTCGTACAGGGCCACCGCGTCCGGCTCACCGTTCTGGATGAAGTCGGTGGTCCCCCGCTGCAGCGTGTGCACACCGGCACGCCCCGCGAGCGGATCGACGACGGTGGCAGCGCCCACGACCAGATACTCCCGAGGCCCCAGGACCCCGCCGTTGACTTCCGCCAGGGCAATCTTCTGGTAGCTCGACATGTTGCTGCCATTGACGAACACCAGGAACACGCTGCTCAGCGACGCGGGCATCGAGGAGTTGTTGTAGATCTCCACGAACTCCTGCGAGTCACCCGCGCCGGGCATATCGTAGTCCACCTCGTTGATGACCAGTCCGCCTTCCGCGGCCAGGATGACGGACACCTGCGCGGTCCGGTCCACCCCGCCGAAGCTCGCCGTGAGCAGCGCCTGCGCGGGGCTCGAGACCTCGTCCGCCGTGAAGGTGAAGGTCGCCGTCGTCGCATCCCGGGCCACCCGGACCGAGGCCGGAATGGACCCGACGCCCGTCGCCGGCTCCAGCGTCAGCGCCACGTCCGTCTCGTCCGTCTGCGCCGGACGGTCCAGCGTCACCGTGAAGGTGAACGTCCGGCCCGTCAGCACCGCTGCGGTGGACGGAGACAGCGCGCTGAGCGCGGGCGGAGGCGGAAGCACCGTGAGCGCGGTGGTCTGGGTGATGCCGTACAGCGAGGCGTACACCGTGCCCGTGCCCTCGCCCTGCGCGTCCGCCGTGAAGGTGAAGGTCACCTCCGTGGCACCCGCCGGAATCGTGGCCGAGGCCGGCACCGTGCCGTAGTTCTGCACGCCCGCCCCCGGCACCACCGCCAGCTCAACAACCGTGTCCTGCGCCGCCGGACGGTCCACCGTCAGGGTGAACGTCTGCGTCCCGCCCGCCGGAATCGTCACCGCCGAGGACGGCGACAGGGCCGTCAGCCGCGGCGCATTCTGGTCCAGCGTCACGGTGGCGCTCGCGCTGGTCGCCCCGATGCTCGCCGTCACCGTGCCGGGCTCGGTGGCCGTGGCCGCCGCGTCCGTGATGAAGGAGAACACGGCCTCCGTGGCGTTCTCCGTCACGGTTAGCGTGCCGTTCGCCGGAACGAAGGTGCCGAAGCCCGTCGCCGGATTCACGCTCAGCGCCACGGTGGCGTTGGCGGGCGCCGGACGGTCCAGCTGCACGGTGAAGACCACCTCGCCGCCGGGCACCATCGTCACGTTCCCCGGGGTGACGCCTACCACCTCGGGCTGCTCGTCGGCACCCAGCACCCGGATGGTGGCCGTCTGCGTGGAGCCGCCCAGCGTGGCCGTCAGCGTCACGCTCTGCGCGGGCGCCACCGCGTTCACCTGCACCGTCGCGGACGTCTGACCCGCGGGGATGGTGATGCGGCCGTCCTGCACGCTCAGCGCACTCTCGTTGGAGGAGGTGATGACGACGTCGAGCGCCTCCGCGTAGGCGGACGACAGCGTCAGCGTCAGCGCCTGCGGGAAGGTGTTCACCGGGCCCGTGCCCCCCACGCGCGCGTAGCCGTTCGGACCGAAGCCCGTCAGCGACGGCGGCGGCAGCGGCATGTCCGCCAGGAAGCGCGGCACCAGCTTGGAGTCATTGAAGTTGTACGTCAGCACGCCGCGCAGCGCGCCGAAGCGCGTGCCAATGGACGGGACCTGGAAGGCATAGGCCTGGTCGTCAATCATCAGACCCGGCTGACCGGCGTCACCCGCCTCGTTCACCAGGAACTGGCCGAACTCGTCCACCCCCGTGTTGACCGCCACGTCGCGGACCTCCACGAGCACGCCTTCCAGCGCGGCGGCACGCGGGCCCCCGGTGCGGATGTCGGCCGTCGTCACCACCACCGGCGCGGGAACCTCGTTGCCGGAGCTGCGCTTGACGTACTTGACCTCGGTCAGCTCGGGCAGGCCGAAGTAGACGGTCAGCACGCCCGTGGTGATGTCGATGCGATCACCCGCGGCGAGGTCGCCCTTGGGCGAGTACACATAGAGACCGGAGTTATCCACGCTCGTGCCCGAAGGCAGCGGATACGTCTGCACCCAGTAGCCCTGGGAGCTCGCGCCGCCCTTCACCACACCGGTGACGACGACATCCATGATGGAAACCGGCTTGCCCACCAGCGGCAGGCTGCCGCCCACGGGCGTCTTCAGCTCGTGAATGGTGGCGGGGCAGCCCAGGTCGCCCGGGTTCGGAACGCTGGAGCACGCGTCACACGCATCACCCTTGCCGTCGCCGTCCGCGTCCGTCTGGTCCGGGTTGGCAACGAACGGGCAGTTGTCCTGCCACGTCACGATGCCGTCGTGGTCATCGTCGCCCACGGTGAACGACGTGCAGGCGTCACCCGCCTCCAGCGGGCAGGGGTCGCACGCGTCGCCAATCCCGTCGCCATCCGAGTCCGCCTGCTTGCCATTGTCCATGGGGCGGATGGGGTTGAAGATGGCAGGGCAGTTGTCGACGGAGTCCACCAGCCCGTCCCCGTCCTTGTCCGCGGCGCGAACCTCACCGGTGTAGCTGGTGGAGCTGTTCACGACGGCCGGCCAGCGCGAGTCCAGCGAGGCACGGCGGGGCGAGCACGTCGGCTCGTTCTCCGGCGTACCGCACGCGAACAGCGGGTACTTCGCCGTGGCGCCCGACGTCAGCGCCGCCAGGTTCTTGCCAATCTCGGACTGGAGGCAGACTTCCTTCGAGGCGCCGCACACGTCCAGCGTGTCGCAGGTGTCCGCGCCGCGGAGCCCGGCCATCAGCGCCTGGTCACCGTAGAGCGCCTTGCCACCCCGCATCGTGAGCACCACGTGCTCGGGGTTCGAGGTGATGACCGCGCGGTGCGGCGAGCGGGTGAAGGTGCGCAGCTGGAAGATGGCCAGGTCGGCCACCTTGCCCTCGGCGATGCGGCCCGTCTTCTCGAACGTGTCCACCAGGTCCGACGCGTTCGACGTCACCATGCGCCAGAGGTCCTGGTCGCTGAAGGTCCGCGCGTAATGCGAGGTGTTGAGGTAGTCCGCGCACTGCAGCTCGCGCAGCAGGTTCATGGAGCCGGAGCGCAGCCAGTCGGTGCCCAGCGCGATGGTGACACCCTGGTTCTTGTAGGCCGACACCATGGCCGTGTCGCCGTACAGCGAGATGTTCGAGCGGGGCGACCAGATGAGGCCGGTGCCGTTCTCCGCCATGACGCGAATCTCCTTCGCCGTCAGGCCGATGCCGTGGATGACGGCGGTGCGCGGCTGCATCACGTTGTTCGGGCCCGTGGACAGGCAGAGGAACTCGTTGAGCGCCGCGGTGGAGATGCCCTCGGAGACGTGCGGCAGGTACGCGGCCGAGCGCGGCAGCGAGTTCGTCGTCGGCATCGAGCCGTAACCACAGCCCGACGCAATCATGTTGCCGCTGGTGTCACCCAGCGGGAAGGTGTCGGAGTTCACCACACCCTCGCCCAGACCCTCCTGGAGCGCGGTGTTGTTCACGTCCACGTTGCGCAGCAGACCGGCCTGGCCACCCGCGCCCGCCATGGAGGTGGCGCCCGCCATCATCTGCCGCAGCTCGCCCCAGCGAACGTTGTCCGCGGCGCTGGCCGCGGGGCTGTTGATGCGCGTGTGGCCGTTGCGGCCCGTGCGCCACTCGTGGCGGTGCTCGTAGCGCTCCTCGGTGCCGACGTACGGCTCCATCGGATACGTGATGTGCTCGTGCGGATTCACGAGGCCCGGGGAGATGACACCACCGGGGCAGGACACCTGCGTGGCCTCGGCGGCGCCCGCCGCGGCGGAGCAGTCACAGGCGGCGCACTGGATGATGCCCTGCGCGTCCACCAGCACCTGCCCACCCACCAGCGTCTCGCCGTCCTTCAGCACCACGCCCGTGAAGAGGCGCGCGGCGGAGCCCTGCTGCGTCACCGCGCAGGTGGCGCCGTCGGGAAGCGCGGGCGCGTTGGCCGCGGGGCATTGGGTCAGCGTCAGCGAGCAGTCCGCCTGACAGCCATCGCCGTCCGCCGTGTTGCCGTCGTCACAGACCTCTTCGCCTTCCAGCTTGCCGTTGCCACATACCGCGGCCGGCGCGGGCGTCCGCGTACAGTCGGACTCACAGCCGTCGCCGTCCACCTTGTTGCCGTCGTCGCACTGCTCGCCCTGCTCCACGGTGTTGTTGCCGCAGACCGCTTGCGGGTTGCAGCTCGCACCCTCACAGCCAGGCTCGTCGCCGCATCCGGCGTGGAAGAGGAGGACCGCGCCTAGCGCGGCGAGTAATAAACGTGGGGACATTCGCATCTCGTGGGTCTCCCGGCGGAGCCGGCCAGAGGGAAGGTGGCAGGTCCTTGGCACGCGAAGAGCGTACCCCTTGAAACATTTCAGCGACACCTGACCGCACAGGTCCAGTTCCCAAGCGTCCGCGCACGCGAATGTGCCGTGGAGTACGCCGCTCACCTCACCTCAAGTACGGGGTGTTCAACGCCTACCTGTCGGACTGGCCCGCACCCTGTTCTTGACGCGCCGCGAGAGCCCTGCGCGCAGGTGCCACACGCGCTACAAGCCGCCGCACGTTTCAACACCGGGAGCCCACGTCATGGACGTCGCCGTCCTCACCTTCGAAGGCTTGCCTCAACTCGATGCCTTTGACGCATCGCTGCTGCCCGCGCTCGCGGCCCTGGGCGTGGAGGCCCGGCCCGTCGTCTGGGATGACCCGGCCATGGACTGGAAGACGGTGCGGCTGGCCCTGGTGCGCAACACGTGGGACAGCCACCTGCGCCGCGACGCCTTCGTCGCCTGGGCGGACAAGGTGGGCCGCCTCACGCAACTCCACAATCCCGCGCCCGTGCTGCGCTGGAACACGCACAAGCACTACCTGCGCGAACTGGAGGAGAAGGGCGTGTTGGTGACGCCCACCACCTGGGTGCGGAGGGGCGACACGCTCGATGTGGGCGAGCTGGCGCTCAGGCACGGCTGGGACGCGGTGGTGCTCAAGCCCGCCGTGTCCGCGGGAGCGCTCAAGACGCACGTCTTCCCGCGCGCGGAGGCCCACGCCGCCACCGCCCGGCTGGCCGAGCTGACCCGCGAGGGCGACGTCATGGTGCAGCCCTACCTCACCGCCTTCGAAACGGAGGGCGAGCGCAGCTACGTCTTCTTCGACGGCGTCCTCAGCCACGCGGTGCGCCGGCCCCCACGCTGCTGGACGCGCCGCGCGGCTTCTCCGAGCCCACCGCCTTCACGCCCGAGGACGCAGCCGAGCTGCGGCTGGCGGAGTCCGTGCTGGAAGCGGTGGGACGTCCCCTGCTCTACGCCCGCGTGGACGTGGCCACCGACAACGCGGGCCAGTCGCGGCTGCAAGAGCTGGAGGCCACCGAGCCGCGCCTGTTCCTGTCGCTCGACGCGGGGGCCGCGGACCGGCTGGCCCGCGCCATCGTCGCGAAGCTGTGAGGCCGGACTACAGGCCGCACACCGCTGGGGCCGCGTTGCGGAAGTGGCACAGCAGCTTCGGCAAGCGCCGCTTCCAGAAGGCCCAGTCGTGCTCGGCGCCGGGCTCGTTCCAGTGGGCCACGGCGTAGCCGCGGCCGCGCAGCGCCTCCACGAACTGCAGGTTGGACTGGCAGTCGTCCCCACCCTCCTCGCCGTCCCGCGTGCAGCCCGCCACGGGCGAGCCGTGGTCCACGTAGAAGCGCACCGGCACCACCGGCTCCTGGCTCGCGCGGACAATCATCGCGTTGCCGTCGTCGCGGTCCACCACGCCGTCATGGGGCCAGAACAGCGTGCCGGACTGGGAGCCCACGAAGCCGAACTTCTCCGGCATCTGGAAGCCCGCGTACACGGAGATGAGGCCGCCCAGCGACGCGCCGGCGATGCCCGTCTCCTGAGGGCCCGTCTTCACGCGGTAGGACGCCTCCACGCGCGGCATCAGGTCGTCGCGGATGAAGGCCGGTAGTCATCCCCGCGCGGCGTGGGCCAGCCCGGCGCACGCGCGGGCGGGAAGGTGTACTGCGCCAGGCGCACGGACTGGTCCGGCAGCGCCACGAAGACGAGCACCGCCGAGTCCTCCGGGCGCGCCGCGTAGTGCGTGTCCGCCGCTTCGGCGAAGGACTCGCGCGTCAGGCTCTCGTTGCCGTCGTGGAGGTACATCACCGGCAGGGCCGGGCACTCCGGTCCGTCATACGCCGCCGGCGTGTAGACGAAGACGTCGCGCGCATCCCCCAACACCGTGGCGGGCACGCCGTACCACGCGGTGAGCCGGCCCTTCGCGGCGTCCTGGAGCTCCGGGTAGATGAGCGAGTTGAACTGCCCCACGTCGTACCGGTTGAAGTCGTCCCACGCGACGTGGCGCGCGCCTGGGTCCGCGATGAAGTCGCCGTCCTTCACCAGCTTGTACGGCTGCGGGCCGGTGCGCGGCACCTCCACCTCCGCCACGTACAGGTCGGTGTCCCGCACCTGCACCAGCGGCGTGGCCGTGGCGGACCAGCCGTTGAAGTCGCCGGCGACGAAGGTGTCCCGGCCGGCCTCGCCTCGCACGAAGAAGGCCACGCGAGGACGACCCGCCTTGACGTCACTCACCAGGGGCCGGCCGCCCTGCTCCTCCACCTCCGCCACGAAGCGGTCGATGGCCTCCGTGCGCTGCGCGGAGGACGTGGCGCGGCTCATCTCCAGTTGCAGCCGGGTGAGCAGCCGCACGGGCGCGTTGTGCACCGTCGTGCTCCGCTGGCAGGCCCAGGGCTCCTGGGTGCCCGCATCCGGGCGCGTGCCGGCGTCCGGGTACGTCTCCGTGGAGGGAGGCGGCGGCGTGGGAGGCGATGGGGATTCGTCTTCACAAGCCGCCAGCACGACGGCGGCGCAGAACACGGCGGCGAGCAGGCGACGCATCGAATCTTCCAGGAGGCGGGGATGCCTTGTCCGGGGGACAGGAGGCGGTCGCGGGTGTACTACAGGGGTCGGCCCGGGCGCGAGTGGGGCATCCCACCCGCATCTGGCCATTCGTTGACATCCCATGGCCCCCACGCGCACCTTCTCGGGCCGCGACGGGGGAGGAAGGTTATTCAACCCGCATGGCTCGCGCACTGCTGCTCTCGCTGCTCGTGAGGCAGCACATGGCTCTCAAGGAGAAGTTTCGCGCCAAGTACCCACACCCGTGGCTGGTGTGGGAGGCGGGCGCTTGGAATGTCCCCGAAGTGGTGGAGGGCAACGTGGCCGCCACGCGGCTGCCGCTGACGGACCTGCGGGACTGCCTGCCCGCTGGAGACGCCCTGTGCTTCGAACTGGTGGGCCAGACGGATGGCAGCCCGCTGCGGCTGGGCCGGGCCTCGAACAACGCGCTGGTCGTCAATGACGCCACCGTGTCGCGCGAGCAGCTCCACCTGTCCCCCACCCTGGAAGGACGCTGGACGGTGACGCGCGTGGCCGCTTCCCGGACGGTGACGCTGGGCGGCTCGGCCCTGGAGCCGGAGCAGCCCGCCGTGCTCCAGCCCGGCGTGCAGCTTCACGTGGGTGATGTGCGCCTCACCTTCCACGAGGCGGAGGACTTCGACGAGCGCATTGGCCGCATCGCGGCCCAGGTGCTCGCCCAGACGGCGACGCCCCGCTGAGCGGGCTCAGGCCCCGCCTCCCAGGGCGGGGCCACCGCGACACCTATTTCGCGACAGGGCGCTCGCGGCTCTTCTTGCCTGTGTCGCGCTGCGTCCCGGCCGCGGGCTTCTGCCGAGGCGAAGGCAGCGCCTTCACCAGCGGCACCTCCAGCTCGGCGTGCGTGTCCAGATCCACCATCCGCTCCAGCGGGGCATAGCCGGCCAGCTCCACGCGCAGGCGCAGCGGCGCGGACTCACCGGACACCTGCTTCACCAGCGGCGTCACGCCCAGCAGCTCGCCCGTGTCCAGGCGCAGCACCTGCGCGCCCTCCGGGAAGGAGCGCACCGTGAGCGTGACGGGCGGAAGCAGTTGGGGCGCGGCGGCGGGCCCACTCACGACGTCGGCCACCTGGGCCACTGGAGCCTCGGCGGGGGCGGGCTCCGGCTGCATGCCAGACCAGGTGACCACCGCGGCCACCACCACCAACGCCGCGGTCCCCACCGTCACCACCGCCCGGCGGTGCCAGCGCCCCGTCACCGCCACCCGCACCTTGTGCGTGGGCCGCTCGGAGGCCTCCAGCGCCAGCTCGGCGGGCGCGGGCGCCAGCGCCGGGGCGGACGCGGGCAACAGGAGAAGCGCCGTCGTCACCTCCGCCAGGCTCTGCGGCCGGGCCTCGGGCTCCTTCGACAGGCAGCGCATCACCAGCTCCGCCAGTTGCGGCGGAACAGGCTCGCCAGACGGCAGGTGCGAGGGCAACGGCGGCGGCGGCTGGGTGATGATCTGCACCACCAGATGGCCGAAGGCCGGCGCCTGGAAGGGCGGCTTGCCGGAGATGAGCTCGTAGAGGATGTTGCCCACCGCGTAGATGTCGGAGCGCGCATCCACCGGAAGGCCCGCGGCCTGCTCCGGCGCCATGTACGCGGGCGTCCCGATGATGGTGCCGTCCACCGTCCCGGTGGTGCCCCCCTCGGCGGAGAGCAGCTTCGCCACACCGAAGTCCAACACCTTCACGAAGTCCGGCTGGCCCGCGCGGTGGATGACGAAGAGGTTGTCCGGCTTCACGTCCCGGTGCACCACGCCCACCTGGTGGGCCGCGCCGAGCGCCGCGCACACCTGCACCACGAAGCGCTGGATGCGCGCCAGCGTCAGCGGCTCCGCCTGCGCCAGCGAGCTCAGGCTCTGCCCGCGCAGCAGTTCCATCACGCAGTAGACGTGCCCGCCCGTCGCGCTCTCGTCGACGAAGTCGAAAATCTCCACGATGTGCTCGTGGTTGATTTGATTGACGGTGCGGGCCTCCTGGAAGAAGCGCCGCACGAAGCCGCCATCCCGCGCGTGCTCCGGCCGCAGGACCTTGAGCGCCACCTGGCGCCCCAGCCGCGTGTGCCGCGCCTGGAACACCCGGCCCATGGACCCTTCGCCCAGGAGCTGCTCCAGCTGGTAGTTCCCCAGCGTGGAGCCCTCCTGGAGCTCGTCACTGGCTCGGGGCTCCGCGTTACTCACGGGGGCCTCGGCACTGGACTGCATGGTCTGCATGAAGGCGTCATCGGAGCCCATGATGAGAAGAAATTTCCATGTCCGAGGCAAACAGCAACCCTGGATCTGCACTCTGTCTTCCCAGGGACGCCACCCACCCTCGGTGAGTGCGGGATGGCGGACATTGACGCACGGGAGCCGACTTCATCACAGACAGACTCCGTTCACCTGGCAGCGCGGATAATCGTTTTCGTCATCCGACCTGAGAGGCCCGCACTGCGTATTCGTGGGGCAGTCCGCGCGGTCCGCGCAGTCCACGAAGCCGTCCCCGTCATCATCCTGGCCATCAGTCCAGCTCCTGA
This sequence comes from Myxococcus sp. MxC21-1, assembly GCF_032612255.1. Lineage (NCBI taxonomy): Bacteria > Pseudomonadati > Myxococcota > Myxococcia > Myxococcales > Myxococcaceae > Myxococcus > Myxococcus sp. MxC21-1. Next base: position 1,029,809 of record NZ_CP123278.1, on the reverse strand, counting down.
CGGCGCACGCACTCGCCATTCACGCAGTCCTGGAGGAAGGAACAGTCATTGTTGCAGGCGCCGCAGTGGCCCGGGTCCGTCTTCAGGTCGAAGTCCTCGTCCGCTGTCCCGTCGCAGTCGTCATCCAGGCCATTGCAGATTTCAGTGCCGGGCAGCACCTGTCCCACGCACGCGATGCTCGCCTCCCGGGTGCAGATGGACTCACCGGCGTGACAGAGACCCACGTCGAGTGTGCCTTCCGGTCCCGTATAGCAGGCGGTCTCCAGGTTATCGACCAGGCCGTCGCAGTCGTCGTCCAGGCCGTTGCAGACCTCCGTGGGGTCCGGCAGGCAGCAGTACCGCGGCCCGTTGTCCGGCAGGGACGTGCAGACGTAGCCGTCACCGCCGCAGTCAGCGGTCTCCGTGCACGTGTAGGGCACGTCGTCCGGAAAATTCACCGTACAGCCCACCGCGCCCGCGACGAGCAACAGGCCACACCACGCGCGCAGCTGGGATTCGAAGGTCTTCATAGGCTCTAGAAACTCCCGCCGACCATGACGTGCAGGGACGTGGAGGCGCCACCGCCGCTTCCGGGCGCCACGGACGTCGATGCGGGCGCGCTGCGCGCGGGCACCAGCACCAGCCACGCCACGCTGCCCGCCGTCACCGCGCCGCCGCCCACCAGCAGTGCCGTGGCCAGATTGGCCTGGGTCTGCGCGTCCAGCCGCTCCTTGCGAGTGACGTCGAACATGCCGTCCCCATCCGCGTCGCCCCCGCGCTTCTCCACGTCCTTGGCGGCCATGCCCATCACCACACCCGCCCCCACCGCGGCCAGTCCCACCAACGCGGTGTAGAGCGCGGGCCGCTTGAAGAGGGACTTGCGAGGCGCCTTCTGGGAAGACGCCACGCCGACCACGGAATCATCCGGAGGTCCATCCGGCGCCGGACCGGAAATCTCCAGCATGACGTCCACTGTCTCGCGCGCGCCGGGCGCGAGGTCCAGGGTGCGCGTCTGGGTGCCATACTCGTCCGCGGACACCTCCACCGCCACCGCGCCGGGTGCCTGGCGCACCTCCACGCTGCCCACGCCCACGATGCGCTCGCCGACCTTCACCACCGCCTGCGGCACGTTGACGTTCACCGTCAGCATCGCGCGCGGCTGGGCCAACGCCGTCAGGCGCTTGGACAGCATCGCGACGGCTTCGTTCACGAAGTCCTCGTCGCGCGGGTTGCGCCCCGTCACGAAGTCCTCGTGCACCACGCGGCGGTCCCTGTCGTAGGTCCACGTCCGCAGCGTCCAGCCCGCGTCCTCCAAAGACAGACGCGCGGTGGTCAGCAGGTCCGCGTCCAGCAACTCCGCGGGCTCGGCGAAGCACGCGGCCTCCGCGCAGCGCACCGCCGCGTCGTGGCTCTCCGCCAGCCGCTCACGCGTCTCCACCAGGTCCGACGCCTGCGCCACCATGGCGGAGGACAGCGCCCCGCGCGCCAGGGCCTCCAACCAGCTCGACGCCTGCTGCGCACCCGCGCGCTCCGTCGCGTACAGCCCCACCAACGCGAAGCGAGGCAGGAGGTCCGCGTTGGGATTGCTGGGACGCAGGTCCAACCCCATGTCCATTCCCTGCTGCTCGGCGGGGGCGTCCGAGGTGAGGTCCAGGCCCAGCCCACCCTCTTCCTGAGCCCACGAGGGAGCAGCCAGCAGCGCGAGCGCCAGCAGGGCAGTGACGGGAGCAACGGAAATACGCATGGCTCCCTCTTGTATCGCGACGCTCCGCGCAACGGAATGCGGCGCCCGGGGCGCCCCCAGTCCCCGCAAAACCCGTCAACGATGCGCGGCCTGGCTGCCTGCCCTGCGCTCGGCGTGCGTGCGGCTCGTCTGGGGAAGCTTGCCTTGGCCCGGAGGGGTCCGCATCTCCCACTCTATAGCGCAAGGAGACGCACGACATGGCGAATGGGACGCTCTGGATTCTGGTGGGAAACGCAAGCCGGGCCCGCCTCTTCGCGACGGACGCGAAGGCGGAAGAGGACTGGCGGCTGGTGGAGGAGTTCCACCACGACGAGAGTCGGGCCCGTCAGGCAGAGCTGATTGAGCAGGCGGACAACCCCAATGCCGGCACCCTGCACGGCCCGCCGGCGGAGAACGAGCCCAATGGACGAAGGGAGCTGGAGCACGACCGCTTCGCCCGCGAGCTGTCCGTGTTCCTGGACAAGGCACATGACCGGCACGACTTCGACAAGCTGGTCATCGCGGCGCCGCCGGGATTCCTGGGGAGGATTCGCCGCTTGCTGAGCGCCCGGGTCCGGCAGCGCGTCCTCCTGGACGTGGACTCGGACTACTCCAACGTCCCGGCGAAGGAGCTGCCCAACCGGGTGCCTGTCATCTGAGCAGGCAGGCGCGGGGGTGCCCTGGAGACGCGGGGCTCTGGTATAGGACGAGGGCCGACCTTTCTGGGAGGCCCCCGCACGCTGCCCGCCGCGCCACATGGCCCTTTCTCTTCCTGGAACCCAGTCCCTTCGTGGACGCCTCACGCTCTACGCGACGCTGCTGTCGGTCGTCCCGCTGCTGACGCTGACCTGGCTCCATGCCCGCAGCGCGCGGCAGGTGATGGAAGAGCAGATTCACGCGTCGCTGCTGAGCGAGGCCGAAGGCGTGAAGGACCTGCTGGAGTCGACGCTGGCCGAACGGGAGGCGAGCGCCCGCGGCTGGGCCGAGGACCCCGCGGTCCGTGCCGCGCTGCGAGGTGACGTGTCGCCCGCCGACGCCATGCTCGGCGTGCTCCAGAGCCGCTACCTCACCCTCAACGGCATCGTCATCTTCGACGACACCGGCCGCGCCATCTCCGCCAATACTCCGGCCCTGCGCGACGAATACCTGCGCCGGCAGGACGAGGTGCGGCGCAGCCCCTGGTTCACGGAGGCCCAGCAGGGGCGCACCAGCAGCGAGGGCATCACCGAGGAGCACCCCATCTTCACCGGCCACGTGCTGTCGCTGGCCTTCCCGGTGCTGGACCCGGTCTCCAAGCACCGGATGGGCGTGCTGCTGGCCGCCTTCGACTGGGCCCACGTGGACCAGTTGGTGCAGCCGGCGCTGGCCCGTGCCCATCAGCGCGCCCTGAAGAGCTTCGCGATGACCCTCCAGCGGCCGGACGGCACGCCGCTGTACGACTCTCGCGGCGCGAACGCCCAGGGCAATGACGCGCTGCTGGCCGTCACGGCCATCAACGGCACGGACGTGCGCGACGTGGCCGACGGCTGGCACTTCGTGGCGCGCGTGGACCCGGCGGAGGCCTACGCCCCGGTGGTGCGCGTGAACCGGGTGGCGCTGCTGATGGCGGTGGGCTTCATCGTGCTGGCCGTCGTGGGCGCGTGGCTGCTGTCGCACCGCATCTCCGGTCCCGTGCTGGCCCTGCGCGCGGCGGTGACGCGGCTGGTGAGCGAGGGCGACCTCACGCAGACGCTGGACGTGAAGGCCGGCAACGACGAGGTGGGCGAGCTGGCCGGCGCCTTCGGCCTGCTGGTGTTCCAGCTGCGGGAGACGGCGCAGAGCCTGCACACCGGCACGCGCGTGCTCAGTGAGACGGTGGCGGAGCTGCAGACGGCGTCGACGCAGCAGGAGCGCAACGTGGCCCGTCAGGCCGCGGCCCTCCAGCAGACGCAGGTGACGGCGCAGGAAATCAAGCAGACGTCGATGCTGGCCTCGGAGAAGGCGGAGGACGTGCTCAAGCGCGCCTCCGTGGCCGAAGAGGTGGGACGCGCGGGCGAAGGGGCCATCAGGGACAGCCTGGGCGGCTTCTCCGAAATCCTGTCCCAGGCCGAGCAGATGACGGAGCGCATCGCCCAGCTCAACGAGCGCACGCAGCAGATTGGCGGAATCACCCAGACCGTGAAGGACCTGGCGGACCAGTCCAACATGCTGGCGCTCAACGCCGCCATCGAGTCCGTCCGCTCCGGCGAGCACGGCAAGGGCTTTGGCGTGGTGGCGCGCGAGATTCGCAGCCTGGCGGACCAGTCCATCCAGGCCACGGACCGGGTGCGCGAAATCCTGGGCGATTTGAGCAGCGCCATCCTCTCCACCGCGAAGATGACGGAGCAGGGCTACACGCATATGGAGAGCGGCCTGGAGCAGGTGCGCGGCACCGGAGAGCGGATGAAGGAGCTGGCCGCCATCATCCAGGACAACGCCGCCGCGGTGCGGCAGATTGCCGGCGCGGTGAGTCAGCAGAACGCGGGCATCGCCCAGATTTTCAGCGCGGTCACGGACCTGTCCTCCATGATGAACGACACCCAGGAGAGCCTGGCGGCCACCACCCGGGCGGCGAAGCTGCTCCAGGATGTGTCCGAGCAGATGCAGGACGTGGCCCGCGCTTATCGCATTTGAAGGAGCATGCATGGCGCAGGTGAAGGCAGTGCTGCTGGACCTGGGCAACGTCCTCGTCTTCCACGACAACACCCTGCTCTTCTCCCGGCTGGGCGCCCGCGCGGGCCTGGAGGCCGCGGAGGTGGCCCGGCGGCTGACGGGAGCGGGGTGGACGGACGCCAACCGGGGCGTGCTGGGCGCGGAGGGCATCCGCCAGGACGTGTGTCGCGCGCTGGACGTGGACCTGCCCATGGCGGAGTTCGCCCCGCTGTGGAGCAGCCACTTCACGCTGCATGACGCCGTGCTGCCACGCATCGAATCGCTGGTCGGCCGGGTGCGCCTGGGGCTGGTGTCCAACACCAACGCGCTGCACGTCGCCTACCTGCGTCCGCTGCTGCCGGTGCTCCAGCGCTTCGACAGCGTGGTGATGAGCTGCGAGGTAGGCCACGTGAAGCCGGAGCCGGACATCTTCCGGCTCGCGCTGGCAGGCGTGGGCTGCGCCCCGGAGGAGGCCGTCTTCTTCGACGACCTGGCCGAGTTCGTCCAGGCCGCCGAGGCCGTGGGGATTCAAGGCCGGCTCTTCACCACCGCCGACGCCTTCGACGCGCAGCTCAAGGCCCTGGGTCTATGAAGCTGGGCGGCTACGTCCTCCACCGGAACAACCGGGACACGTTGGAGCCGTGCCTGCGCGGGCTGCTGGCGCTCTGCGATGACGTGGTGGCGCTGGACTCCGGGGCCACGGATGGCTCGGCGGAGCTGGTGCGTTCGCTGGGCGCGCGCTCCGTGCCCCATGCGTGGCGAGGCTACGGCGCCGCGCGCGAGGCCGCGGTGAACGCCCTGGCGCCCTGTGACTACGTCTTCTTCCTCGACTCGGACGAGCTGCTGGGCCCCGAGGCGGTGGAGACACTGCGCGCGTGGAAGACCTCATCGCCCACGGAGGCCGTGTACCGGCTGCCCCGCCGCGACTGGGCCGAGCTGGGGACGCACCGCTTCCGCTACCGCACGCAGTGGCGGGCGCGGCTGGTGCGCCGGGACAAGGCCGTGTGGCGGCCGGAGCAGATTGTCCACGAGGCCCTGCCGAAGCTGGCGGGCGGACGCGTCCGCGCCTTCATCGAGCACCGCTTCGCCACATCGGTGGAGTACCGCGCGCAGAAGGAGGACCGCTATGCCTTGCTGTGGGCCCTGCGCGCCCATGCCGAGCACCGCGGCCTCAAGCCCGTGGGCGTGCAGCGCCTGGCGTCCTGGACGCGCGACTGTCTGCTGAAGGGCGCGCTGTGGCGCGGCGGCGCGGAGGCCTCCCGCCTGGCATGGGCGGTGGCGGGCTACCACGCCACGAAGTACGCGTACCTGCGCGAGCTGCGCCAGGGCCGCTACCCGGAGCTGGTGCAACTCTACGCGGAAGGCCGCTATGACGCGTTGTTCGTGCGCGTGCGCGACGGCGCGTTGAGCTGACGTCCATGACCAAAGCGTGACGAAATGACCGCACCGCCATGGCCCTGGCGGTGTGCGGGCTCCCTACGGTGGCGTCCTCTCCTCGACGTTCTCCGAAAGGTCTGCTCGTGATGTCCCCTTCCCGTCTCCCCCGGCTGTCGATGTGGGCGGCTTGCTGCGCCCTGGGTCTGTTCGGCGCGTGCACCAGCGTGAACACCGCCCCCGCTGCCGCGTCGCTGTCCGTGCGGGAGCTGAACATCGTCGACGAGCACGGACAGGCGCGCATCCGTATCGCGGCGCCCATGCCCGACCCCAAGGGCCTCAAGCGCGCGGTGAAGGCCTACGGCCTCCAGTTCATGAACGCGTCCGGACAGGAAGTCGGCGGGCTCGCGATGCTCGACGGCGTCGGCATCAACGGCCTCTGCTTCGACAGCGAGGAAGGCTACGAGGCGATGTGCATGGGGCTCATCCAGGGCAAGCCCAACATCACCTTCCGGCACGACTGGAAGGAGCGCATCGTCATCGGCGTGGAGGAGGGCGTGGCGAGCATCGTCCTGCATGATGCGAAGGGCACGCCCCACCTGAAGCTCGCGGTGGACAAGGACGGCGCCACCCGGGTCGAAGAGGTGACGCCGGCCCCCGCGGGCAAGTAGCGCGCTGGGAGGAAGGCTCAGTCGTACTTCGGGATGCCGGGCTCGCTCCGCCCTTCCTCGGTCCACTTCTGGAGCGCGGGCAGCGCGAGCACCGCGTCGCGGTAGGCCGCGCTCACCGCGTCCAGCGCCACGTCGTAGGTGACGAAGCGGGTGACGACGGGCGCGTAGAAGGCGTCCGCGATGGAGAAGCGGCCGAAGAGGAAGGGCCCTCCCTGGCCGAAGCGCCCGCGACAGTCATTCCAGAGGGCCTGGACGCGGGCGATGTCCTCCGCCACGCCGGGCGCATGGCCCTTGCCCGGGCTGCGCGCGCGCAGGTTCATGTTCATGTGCTGCCGGAGCGCGCCGAAGCCGGAGTGCATCTCCGCGGTGACGGCGCGGGCCACCGCGCGAGCCGCCATGTCCTGGGGCCACAGCTGGGCCTGGGGGAAGGCCTCCGCCAGGTACTCACAGATGGCCAGCGAGTCCCAGATGGTCAGGTCGCCGTGCTGGAGCACCGGCACGCGCTTGCTGGGGGAGTACCGGGCAATCCGGTCCTCTGTGTCCGGAACAGCCAGCGGAATCACCACCTCCTGGAAGGGCTGTCCCGTGTGGGCCAGCGCGAGGTAGGGCCGCAGGGACCAGGATGAGTAGTTCTTCGAACCGACGACGAGTGTGAGCTGGGGCATGGGGCGGCCTCTATAACGCCGCTCGCCCAGGCCCGCCCGCGCTTGTGCGCGTCAGTTCGCCGCGCTCCGGCGCCCCCAGAAGGAGCGCATGCGCGACAGCAGCGGCATCCGGCGGCGGTGCTCGGGCGGGTCGATGCGGTAGACGGCCACGGGCAACCGGATGTTCTTCATCTCGCCACGGCCCAGGCGAACCGGCGGTGAAGCCAGGCGGCCTTCCAACTGGCGCGCCACCGTCTCGCTGACATAGAGCGTGCCGGGACGGGCCAGCGCCTCGATGCGCGCGGCCAGGTTGACGCCTTCTCCAAACACGTCACCGTCGCGGTGCACCACCATGCCCAGGTGGACCCCCACGCGCAAGATGACCCGGCGCTCGGCGGATACGTCTCCGTTGCGGGCGTCCAGGACGCGCTGCAATTCCAGGCCGAAGTCCACCGCCGAGGGGCCGCCCTCGAACTCCAGGAGGAAGCCATCCTCCAGTCGCTTCACCTCGCGCCCTCCATGGCGCGGCAACAACTCACGGACGAGCAGCGCATGCTCATCCCGCATGTCGTTCTGGAGCGATTCGTCACGCCATGAGAGCCCATCAGGGCCTTCAATGCCCGTGAAGAGAATCGCCGATAGTTTCCCGGGTTCTGGAGCCTCCACCACCATCGCGCATCTCCCCTTTCCCCCCGGCACTGTCAGCGATGCTACATCACACAGGGCCCCCGGTCCCAGCCGAGCCCCCCCTCTCGGCTGGAACCGGGCCCTGGACGGCCGTCCGCCCCGGGGGGACGCGGCCGCACACGGTGGGTCCACCGGCGATGACAGGCTCCCCCCGAGGGCCCCTTGCCCTCCCTGTGCCCGCATACGCTCGGTGTTGGACATGACATGAACCGACGTGTCAGTCCTCATCAGGATACGTATTCCCTGACGCGCCGCACCAACGCCCTGTTGCGTCCTGTCCGGGCGTGTCGGGCCTCGAACTCAGCAGGTCGGGTTCGGTCCGAGTCCTGACAGGGCACGGCCCCGCGGTCCGGGCGGGCGGCGCAGCGGCTCGAATCAGGCGCCCTATCCGAGAGAAGAGACGAGCGTCCCCTCCCCCGCGGAGGCATACAGCGCCTCCACATCGAGCACCTCGTCCAGCGAAATGCTCACATCCTCGTCCTCATCCGACAGGTCGATGTCGTGAAAGACGGCGGCCGGCAGCAGCGCCTTCAAACTCGAGACCTGTGACGCCGTGACCTCGTTCTCCACCACGAGTCCGTCCGTGAACTTCGCGTCGAGCGTGCGTCCAAGCTGATGGAGCGTCAGCGGCGCCCGCAGGCCGGCCCTCGCCACGAGCGGCTCCGGGTCGTTGTTCGCGAAGACAAGCTGGGCCGCATCGAGCACCCCGCCCACGCGAAGCACGCCCTGGACATTGGCGAGCCGGCACTGGAGTGAACCGGCGACGACGGCCGCGCAGCCTACGTCTCCGTCGCCAAACTCGCCCCCGACCGCCACATCCCCCGCCACGACGAGGATGCCGCGGTTCGACACGTCACTCGCCACCTGGAGCCCACCCGGGAACAGACGCACTTCGCCCTCCGCCACGTCGAGCGCGTCGACGCGCGTTACCGTGGCAGGCGCGCCGAGCGTCCTCCCCCACAGCCACGCCAGCGCCTCCAGGAGCGCGCCCTCGGTTCGGTTCGCGCGCGAGAAGAGCTCCTCCAGGGAAGCCCCCTCTGCTTCAGCGAGGAGGTCCTGGAGGTGTGGCGCCAGTTCCTTCAGGAACATCGGCATGGCGTCGATATCGCGGCGGAAGGCCGACCACAGTTCGTCCAGAAATGACATGGCGGCGGACAGCCTACCACCCGCGTCCTACTTCGTTGGGTGCCAGCACTTCCGAAACAAACGCCCTAGTCTGCGTCGACGGTGGGCACGGCACGCCGTCCCGAGGCTTGCACGCGGGGATCCGGCCGAGGCCACACGGCGAAGGCCACGGCGACGGCGAGCGCCACCATGATAGCCACCGTGAGCGGCGTCAGCTTGCGCTTCGGCTCGGCGGCGAGGACGCCAGACGCGCCGGCCCGCGACGCGCCCGCCTTTGAACGCAGCAGCACGGTGGACGCCACGGCCCCCGCGTTGGGCGCGGGTGCTCCAGCGCGGGCGGCATCCGGCGGCCGGGCGCCACCGGCGTTTCCCGCGGCCACGGGCGACCTCGCGATGGGCGCGGGGACCACCTTCGGCGACGCGGCGCCGGCCTGCGCGCCTCCTGACGGCTGAGGAACCGGCGTGCGGGTGCGGCGGACTTCCGGGGACGGCGCGGGGACGGGCTTCTCCGCGGGAGCGGGCTCTTGGCGGGGACTGGCCTCACGGGCCGCGGACTCGCCGCCCTCTTGCGGAGATGCCGCGGGCGCGCTCGCTCCGGCCACGGCGCCATCCCGGGACGTCGCGGGCCGCGCCACGGCCGCGTCCCTGGGATTTCGCGCCCCCTGCGCTGGAGACGCCACGGCTGGCGGCCGGCCACCGGCGAGCGGGCGATGGGCGCGGGCACGACGTCCGCGGGCGCCACGACGGGCCGAGGCGGGGGCGCCTCCATCTCCGGCAAGGGCATCGCCTCGGCGATGGTCGCGGCGTCGTGAGACGGGGCCACCGCGGGCACCGGCGCGGACAGGCTGACCGTCTCCGACTCCCGGAAGGGCGGGTTCACGTCCGGAGGATTCACGTCGACGTCTTCGTCCTCCGTCCCACGTCCCGAGCGCCTGCCGGGCACCGTCTCCGGCTTCGACTCCGGAGCCAGCCCCACTGCGAGCTGCGGCGTGCGCAGCGGCGTGAGCATCGGCACCTCGCCCATCGTCTGGAGCGCGCGCCCCGTCAGCGCGAAGATGAAGCTGGCCACGTCCGGGAAGCGGTCCTCCGGGCGCTTCTCCAACGACTTCTCCACCGCCGCGATGACGTGGTCCGGCAGGTCCGGCACCAGCGCCTCCAGGGGCTCCGGCGGATCATAGACGATGCGGTAGATGAGCTCCGGAAGGTTGCCGTTGTCCCGGAACGGAAGCCGGCGCGCCAGCATCTCGTAGACGAGGCACCCGAAGGCGAAGATGTCCGTGCGCGGGTCCACCTCGCCGTTCTTCCCGGTGGCCTGCTCGGGCGCCATGTACTGCGGCGTGCCCAGGAGGATGCCGCCCTGCGTGTGCACGCTCTGCGAGTCGATGACCTTGGAGATGCCGAAGTCGAGCAACTTCACGTGCTCCATCATCACGCCGCCCACCTCGGTGGGCACGAGGAACACGTTGCCCGGCTTGAGGTCGCGGTGGACGATGCCCGCGCGGTGCGCGGCCTGGAGCGCCGAGCCCATCTGCCGCGCGCAGGAGAACACCTCCTCCAGCGTCATCGGGCCCTTGCGCAGCCTGCGCGACAGCGGCATGCCGCGCAGGCACTCCATCACCATGTAGGGCGAGCCATCCTCGAGGCTGTCGAAGTCGAGCACCTCGACGATGTTGGGGTGCCCCAGCTTCGAGGCAATCTCCGCCTCGCGCCGGAAGCGCACGAAGGCCTCGGCCCCCATGCCCGCATCGTGGCGCAGCACCTTGATGGCCACCTGCCGCCCGCGCAGCCGCAGGTGGTTGGCCAGGAAGACGGTCCCCATGCCACCTCGGCCGAGGACGCCTGCAATCTCATAGGTCTCCCTCAGCACCGTGCCGAGGGGAATGTCATTGGGTTGGGAGGGAGCCATGAGTAACCGGTTTTCAGCTTTGAACCGGATTCTATCCTGCTCCCTCTGACATGCCTTGGCCACCGCGGCCAAGGCGTTCAGAAAGCCCAAATCCAATCCACAAGACCTCTCAGGTCTTGAGAACCGCGACTACTTCGCGGGCACGACGGCGGCGTCGCTGGCCGTGCGCAGCTCGTCTACCACGCGCCTGGCCCCGTAGACGTGCTCCAGCCCCGCCAGGATGCCCTCTCCGTGCACGGCGACCGCGCGGTTCGTCTCAGGGACGTAGGCATAGCGGCCGCCCAGCGAGTGCAGGTTCCCATCGAAGATGAGCCCCACCACGCGCCCGTCGCGGTCCACCAGGGGCGAGCCGGAGTTGCCGCCGATGATGTCGTTGGTGGTGGCCACGTCGAACGGCGTCTGGGGCGGCACCTTGCCGCGCGCCTTCAACCAGGTGTCCGGGAGCTTGTACGGCTCCTTGCCGGTGTGCCGCTCATACGCGCCGCCAAAGGTGGTGAGCGCGGCCACGGGGCGGCCATTCTCATCCCAGCCCTTCACCTGCCCGGCGTTGAGGCGGAGGGTGAAGGTGGCGTCCGGATAACCGGAGGTGCCGTACACCGCGAGGTGCGCCTTGGCGATGCGCTCGCCATTGCGCTTGAGCACCGCCTCCACGGTGTCCTCGTAGCGCTTGCGCGCCGCGCGGGCCTCCGCGTCCACCTTGCGCGCGAAGAGAATCATCGGGTCCTTGGAGGCCTCCACCGCCGCCTTGCCGCCCTTGAGCAGCGCGGCGCGCACCTTCACGTCCCGCAGCTTCGTGCCACGCACCAGGGTGCGCGCCAGGTCGGCGGGCGCCTCGCGTCCGAGCACCAGTTGGACGAAGGGGTCATCCGCGCCCAGCGTCTCGCGCACGCGGGTGAGGCCGAACGTCAGCAGCGCCTGGTCCAGCTCGGGCGTCACCGGCGCGTCGCGCAGGAGCTGCTGCTCCAGCGTGGGGAGCTGGGACTGGGTGTACTCGCGCAGCCGCTCCGCGTTGGGCCGCTCCTTCTCCTCGGCCACGCGCACCGGTGCCGGGCCATGCGGAAGAGCTCGGAGGGATAGGCGTCCCCGGCCTCCTTCATGCGGTAGTCGGGCAGCATGCGGCGGTACGCATCCAACGCCTGGGTGATTTCGTCCCACGCGCCGTCGGTGGCGGCCTTCACCTGCGCGTTGGCGTCCACCTTCTGGCGCAGCGCCGCCTCGTCCTGACGCTTTCCGGCCAGCAGCGCCGGGTCCGCCAGCGACTGGTGCCGCCCGCGCAGGGCCTTCAGCCCGTTCTCCACGCCGCGCAGCATGGAGCGCGTGGTGCGGTAGCGCTCCGCCGAACCCCGGCGTACTCGCGCAGCATGCCGCGCAGCTCGGCGAGCTGGAGCAACGTGTACGGCAGGTTCACGTCGCGCTGGAACTCCAGCTCGGCGACGGTCGCCTTGCGCTCGGTGCCACCCGGGTGGCCGGAGACGAAGACGAGGTCACCCTCCTTCGCGCCCTGCTTCGCCCACGGCAGGAAGTGCGGGCTCTTCGCGGGCGCATTGTCCTGCCACACGCGCAGGAAGGCCGCGTCGAAGCCGAAGCGGGGGAAGTTGAAGTTGTCCGGGTCACCGCCAAAGGCGGCCATGGAGAACTCGGGCGCGAAGACGAGCCGCACGTCCTGGAAGCGACGGTACTTGTACAGGTGATACTTGCCGCCGTTGTAGAGCGTCACCACGTCACAGCGCACGTCTCCGGACGTGGCGCAGGCGGCCTCCACCGCCGCCGTCTCCTTCTTCAACGCGGTGTTGAAGGCCGCGCCAGTGAGGCCCTTCGTCGCCGCGTTCATCCGAGCGGTGACGTCCGTCATCTCCACCAGCTGGTTGGCCTCCACCTTCGGGCAGCGCAGCTCCTGCGCGGCGCTCGAGGCGTAGAAGCCCTTGGCCAGCAGGTCCTTCTTCGGCGAGGACAGGTCCTCGATGCAGCCGCGGATGCAGTGGTGATTGGTCATCACCAGGCCCTCTGGCGACACGAAGCTGGCGGAGCAGCCGCCGGCCAGTCGCACCGAGCCGAGCCGGACGTGGTCCAGCCACGCCTGCGTGGGCGTGAAGCCGTAGGCCTTGTTCACCGTGTCGGAGGGAAAGGCGTCGTAGGTCCACATTCCCTCGTCCGCCGAGGCGGGGAGGGACAGGAGCAGGCCGAGTGCGAGCAGTCTGCGATCCACGTGCGGGCGTCCTTCTGTCATGACTGGGAGTGGGGGTTGCCGGTTCTCGACTTGACGGCCGGCGCGCGTCAACCCCCGAGCGGAGGATGCATTCCCCACGGGTATCATGCGCCGCGTCAGATATGGTGGAGGCAATGCCAGGCAAGCATCGCGTCTACCTCGTCCCCGGTTTCTTCGGCTTCATCAACCTGGGCGAGCTCATCTACTTCGGCCACGCCCTGGACTATCTGAAGGACGAGCTGGCCCGCAGGCAGGTTGAGGCGGAGGTCATCATCGTCCTCTCCCATCCCACGGCTTCCATCCGCACGCGCACCGCGGACCTGCTCAAGGCCGTGCAGGAGACGGCGTCCGGAGACGATGGCCCCATCCACCTCATCGGCCACTCGACGGGCGGGTTGGACTCGCGCCTGTTCGTCAGCCCCGGCGCGCAGGTGGCGGAGGGCGTGGACCTGGAGTCCTTCGCCAGGCGCGTGCGCACGGTGACGTCCGTGTCCACGCCGCACGCGGGCACGCCGCTGGCCACGTTCTTCATGGGCCTGTTCGGGCAGCGCATCCTCAAGCTGCTGTCGCTCTTCACCGTGTACGTGCTGCGCTTCGGCAGGCTGCCGCTGCGCGTGGTGTTCCGCTTCGGACACCTGCTCGCGCGGGCGGATGACCAGCTCGGATGGAAGCCCACGCTGCTGGACCAGCTCTATGACCAGCTCCTGGGGGACTTCTCCTCGGAGCGCCGTGACGCGGTGTCGAAGTTCCTCAGCGACGTGGGCAACGACACCTCGCTGATTCCGCAGCTCACGCCGGAGGGCATCGACCTGTTCAACGCCAGCACGCTGGACCGGCCCGGCGTGCGGTATGGCTCGGTGGTGACGCAGGCGCGCCCGCCGTCGCTGCGCACGCGCATGGCGGCGGGGCTGGACCCCTACGCACAGCTCACGCACACCATCTACGCGCTGACGTACGGGCAGACGCAGCGGATGCCACTCACGGCGCTGCCGCTGCACACGCCCGCGCAGACGGCGGCGCTGGTGCAGGCCTATGGCGCGATGCCCGGGCCCACGGCGTGTGACGGCATCGTCCCCACGCGCTCGCAGGTGTATGGCCGGGTGCTGGCCGCGGTGCGCGCGGACCACCTGGATGCGATTGGCCACTTCGACCAGCCCGCGCACCAACCGCCGCACGTGGATTGGCTCATCTCCGGCTCCGGCTTCCGCAGGCCCCAGTTCGAGTCGACGTGGAAGAGCATCGTCGACTTCCTCCTGGAGGACGAGCGCCCTGTCTTCACGGGGTCGTGACGACCGCGAAGACCTCCACGTCCGGCAGGGTCAGTAGACGCCAATCAGGTGAATCTGCACGCGCGGATTCCCAAGGTATTCCTCCAGCCGCCATCGGCTGCGCATGCCGTCATCACGGATGCCCAGGCCGCCTCCGGGCTTCGGCGCCTCCGCGCTGGCGAGCGCATCCCGGAGCTGGGACACGGCCCAGGTGTCGAAGTTCGGGTCGCCGGAGCCTTCAATCACCTTGAGGTCGAGCAGTTTCCCATCGCGCGCCTGCCAGACCTCGACGATGGCCGCGAGCGCGAGCACCGGCGTGGTGACATCCACCATGTACATGTTGGCGGCGCGTCCGGCCTCGACGGCCGCTTGCATGCGATTGCGCTGCTCCAACCGGTGGTCCCGGGGCTCGGCGGCGATGGGAGTGCCTGTCTTTCCGAAGCGCGCAATGGCATCCACCTGATCGCGCTTCATTCGTGAGCCCAACACCTTCAGGTCCGGGGGTGGCGGGTTCACCAACTGCTTCGCGAAGCCCTCCCGCAACTTCGCGAAGTAGGGATGCGTGGCGCCGCTCGACGCGCGCGCCGTGGCGGCGGCGTCATGGGCCCAGCCGTCTACACGCACGCGGGCCTCCTCGGCCTGCCGGGCCGCCAGCGCCTTCGGGTCGGGGCCTTCGCCAGGGCGGAGCGTCCGTCCCGTCGAAGGAGGGCCACCGCGCAGCATGCCGCCTCCCAGCAGGCCCTGTGGCTCCAGGTTGGGACGCTGCTGTGGCGCGGGGACGTCGCGAGGGACGTCTTGCGCCAGGGCTGGTGGCGATTCGCTGGAGCCAGTTGGGGCGACCTCGGGCGGAGGTTCCTCGGACGTATCGGGGGACTCCGTCGTGGTGGGGCGCGGACGCTCCGCGTGACGAGGCGGATCCTCCTTCTTCGGAGGCAGGCGCGGGGGCGCTTCGTCAGGAGGCGGCTGGCGGGGCTCCGGCGCTGGCGGCTCGGGGAGAGGCGTCACGTCCTGATAGACGACCTCCACCTCGACGGCACGTGGTGCCTCGCGGCGCTGGCGGTCGTTGGGCTCGCTGCCCGACAGCGCCACGAAGAGCGCGACGTGCAGGAGCCCCGACACCAGGAGCATGAGAAACAGTTGAGCGCGCCGCGACACGGCGGACAGCTTGCCTCGACGGGTCACCACAGTGAAGCAGCCCCTTTTGACGGGTGCCCGGAGCTGACTCCTGCCTGCCAGCTACTCGCCTTCACCTCCCTCAACGCGGGCGGTCCCGAACTTCCGTGCCGCCGCCTGGTCCCAGCGCAAGGGGGCAACCCTACGCCGCCTCAGGCCTTCTTCATCACCGCCAGGAAGCGGGCATCCGCGATGTGCGTGCCCTCGAAGTCCTCCAGCCGAACGGGAATCCACTCACGGGCCTTGTCCCCCTTCTGCCGGAGCGCGGCGTCCAGGGTGTTGAACACCTCGGGAGGCGGCTCACAGATGGCGCGAACGCCGCCCTTCGCCTTCGCGTGGAAGGACACCTGCAACTCATTCACGAGCGCCAGGTAACGGCCCGGCGGGAAGCGGCGGAAGAGCCACACGCCCATGGTCAGCTCCATCACCGTCACCTGCACCCCCAGGTACACGCTGCCCACGTGGTTGCGCGTGCGCCGCTTCAGCGGCACGGACACCTGGGCCCGGGCATCCGATGCGTCCTCCACCCGGACGCCCATCACCGAGGACAGCGGGATGATGTTCTTCACCGCCACCGTCAGCAGCGCATTCGCCGCGCTGGGAGATACCTGGCGCAGCCGTTCCACGAGGTCGAGAGCAAGCATGGTCCGCCCATCATACCGACCGTGAGCCCGGCCGCCTGCCCCCCAGGCGCCACGCACGGGCTGGCATTCCCGGCAGGAATCCCCACCTTGGAATGACCTTCTGGAGGAACCGCGCACCATGAACTTTCCAAGCCATGTGAATCTCCCCACCGACGCACGTGAGGAGCTCATCGATTCCCTCAACACCCTGCTGGCCGACGCCATCGACCTGCATTGGCAAATCAAGCAAGCGCACTGGAACATCCGCGGCCGGCACTTCTACAGCCGCCATGAGCTGTTCGACGACCTGGCCAAGCACGTCCGCAAGCAAGCCGACGAGTTCGCCGAGCGCGCAGGCACGCTGGGCGGCTACGCCGAGGGCACCATCCGGCTGGCGGCCAAGAACAGCGAGCTGCCCGAATACGACCTGAAGGCCGTGGACGGTGACGACCACCTCAAGGCCCTGGTGGACCGCTTCGCTCGCTACGGGGCCAGCATCCGCACCGGCATCCACCGCTCCGACGAGCTGAACGACCCCGTCACCTCCGACCTGCTCACCCAGACGCTGGGCGAGGTCGAGCTGGACCTGTGGTTCCTGGAGAGCCACCTGCACGGCGAGCCCCGCGCGGGGGTGCGCCGCGGGGGGACCTCCGGCCCCAGGACACCACCGCCAGCCCCTCCAACGCCTGAACGGAGCGTTGACCACCGGAAGGCCCCCGCGCGCCTGCTCAAGAGCAAGCGCGCGGGCGGACTCCAGCGTATAGAAGGCGTCCTTTCGCGACGGAGGACGCCTTTTTGACTTCACAGACGCGCATGGATGGGAAGGTGTGCCTCATCACCGGGGCCACCGGCGGCATCGGCCTGGAGGCCGCCAAGGCGCTCGCGCGCATGGGCGCCACGGTGGTGCTGGTGGGCCGGGACGCGGGCCGCACCGAGGCGGCCGTGGCCGCCGTGAAGGAGGCCGCCCCCAGCGCCCAGGTGGACTGGCTCCGCGCCGACCTCACCTCCCTGAAGTCCGTGCGGGAGCTGGCGCAGACCTTCCGCTCCCGCTACCCGCGCCTGGACGTGCTGCTCAACAACGCGGGGCTCATCATCGACCGGCGGCAGGTGACGGAGGACGGGCTGGAGGCCACCATGGCCACCAACCACTTCGCGCCCTTCCTCCTGACGAACCTGCTGCTGGACGTGATGAAGGCCACCGGCCCGGCCCGCATCATCAACGTCTCGTCCGATGCCCACGCCGCGGGCAAGCTCGACTTCGATGACCTGCAGAGCGAGCGCGGCTTCATCGGCTTCCGCGTGTACGGCACGTCGAAGCTGGCCAACATCCTGTTCACCCGCGCGCTGGCGAAGCGGCTGGAGGGGACGCAGGTGACGACCAACGCCCTGCACCCCGGCGTGGTGCGCACGGGCTTCGGTCACAACACCCAGGGGTTCTTCCGCCACCTCGTCAAGTTGGGCGCGGCGTTCATGATTTCGGCGGAGAAGGGAGCGCGAACGTCCGTGTATCTGGCGTCCTCGCCCGAAGTGGAGGCAGTGTCCGGGCAGTACTTCTACAAATGCCGTCCGAAGAAGCCGTCCTCCGCCGCGCGGAACGACGCGCTCGCGGAGCGGCTCTGGCAGGTGAGCGAGCAGCTCACGGGAGTCAAGGGATGATCGACCTCTACACGTTCGCGACGCCCAACGGGCAGAAGGTATCCATCGCCCTGGAGGAGCTGGGCCTCCAGTACAAGACGCACGTGGTGGACATCACCAAGGGCGAGCAGTTCAAGCCCGAGTTCCTGGACATCAACCCCAACAACAAGATTCCGGCCATTGTCGACCACGCGACGCAGGACCACCGTCCGCTCAAGGTCTTCGAGTCCGGCGCCATCCTCATCTACCTGGCGGAGAAGACGGGCCAGCTGCTGCCCTCCAACCAGCGAGGCCGGGCGGAAGTGATGGAGTGGCTGATGTTCCAGATGGGCGGCGTGGGCCCCATGTTCGGCCAGCTCAACCACTTCGCCCGCTTCGCCCCCAAGAAGGTCCCCTACGGCATCGAGCGCTATCACGCCGAGTCCCGGCGGCTCGTCGGCGTGCTCGACGGGAAGCTGGGCTCCGGGGATTACGTCGCGGGCCGCTACTCCATCGCGGACATCGCGCTGTATCCCTGGGTGGCCGGCACCCGCGCGTACTTCCCCGAGCTGTTCCGGGGGAGCAGCAACGTCGTGCAGTGGCTCCACCGCGTGGGCAGCCGGCCCGCCGTGGAGCGCGGCATGAAGGTCCCCCAGCTCAAGTAGTCCCACGCAGCTTCCCGGAAGCGCGGTGGCTGGATGGCCGCCGCGCTTCCATGTGTTCTCCCCCGTCATGGCCACGCTCGAACAGCTCCGCTTCGACAACACCTACGCCCGCCTGCCCGCTGGGTTCGGCGCGCGCGTCCACCCCAGTCCCTTTCCAGACGCGAAGCTGGTGAGCGTCAACCCCGCCGCCTTGAAGCTCCTGGACCTGACGCCCGAGGAGGCGCAGCGGCCGGAGTTCGTCGCGGCGATGGGGGGCGCAAAGCCCCTGCCGGGAATGGAGCCCTTCGCCATGGTGTACGCGGGGCACCAGTTCGGCGTGTACGTGCCCCGGCTGGGCGACGGCCGCGCCCTGCTGCTGGGCGAGGTCCGCGACGCCGCCGGGGCGAAGTGGGACTTGCACCTCAAGGGCGGCGGGCCCACGCCCTTCTCGCGCGGGGGACGGACGCGCGGTGCTGCGCTCCACCATCCGCGAATACCTGTGCGGCGAGGCCATGCACGGCCTGGGCATCCCCACCACGCGGGGCCTGGGCATCCTCGGCAGCCGGCCCCGGTGTACCGCGAGGCGGTGGAGACGGGCGCCATGCTGGTGCGCATGGCGCCTTCGCACGTGCGCTTCGGCACCTTCGAGTTCTTCCACTACACCGAGCAGACCGGGCACGTGGCCACGCTGGCCGACCACGTCATCGCCGAGCACTTCCCCCACCTCGCGGGCCAGGAAGGCCGCTACCCGCGCTTCTACGCGGAGGTGGTGGAGCGCACGGCGCGGCTGATTGCGCAGTGGCAGGCGGTGGGCTTCGCGCACGGGGTGATGAACACGGACAACATGTCCATCCTGGGCCTCACGCTGGACTACGGGCCCTTCGGCTTCCTGGACGACTTCGAGCCGGGCTTCATCTGCAATCACTCCGACGACCGGGGCCGGTACGCATTCGACCAGCAGCCGCGCATCGGCCTGTGGAACCTCGCGTGTCTGGGTGAAGCGCTGCTCACCCTCATCTCGGAGGATGAGGCCCGCGCGGCGCTGGCCACCTACCAGCCCACCTATAACGCGCACTTCATGGACCGGATGCGCGCGAAGCTGGGCCTGCGGGAGGCGCGCGACGAGGACCGCGAGCTGGTGAGCGACCTGTTCGCCCGCATGGCCGAAGCTCACGTGGACTACACGCGCTTCTTCCGCGCGCTGGGCCACTTCGCCTCGGTGGACGGCGCGGACACACGTCCAGTCCGTGACATGTTCTCCGCTCCCGAGGGCTTCGATGCCTGGGCCGGGCGCTACCGGGCGCGGCTGGCCGCCGAGGGCAGCGTGGACGCAGAGCGCCACGCGCGCATGACGCGGGTGAACCCCAAGTACGTGCTTCGCAACTGGGTGGCGCAGGAGGCCATCTCCCGCGCGGAGGCCGGGGACTTCTCGCTCGTGGACCGGCTGCTCGGCGTGCTGTCGGACCCGTTCGCCGAACACCCCGACGCGGAGCCCTACGCGGCGGCGCCTCCCGCCTGGGGCCGGCACCTGGCGGTGAGCTGCAGCTCCTGAGGCCGCGCCACGGGCCAAGGTTGAAGAAGCGAAGATTCCGCCCGGCCACGGTTGCCGGAACACGCGGCAGGCGCAACCTTTGCTGTCTATGGTGACGGACCTCACCCGGTTGCCCCTGCGAGGGAAACAAGGCGCCTTTCACGTCATCGTCGAGTCTCCCCGAGGCTCCACGCTGAAGCTCAAGTACGACACGGCGCTCAAGGCCTTCAGCCTCTCACGGCCGCTTCCCAGGGGCCTGAGCTATCCCTTCGACTGGGGCTTCATCCCCTCCACCCAGGGGCCGGATGGGGACCCGCTGGATGCGATGGTGTACTGGGACGACGCGAGCTTTCCCGGCGTGGTGCTGCCCTGCCGTGCGCTCGGCGTGCTCCAGGTGGAGCAGAACACGGGCGACGGCGGACGCGAGCGCAATGACCGCATCCTCGCCGTTCCCATCACCCCGTCCCGCGCCGGACACCTGACGGACTATCAGCAGTTGCCACAGCGCGAGCGAGAGGAGTTGGAGCACTTCTTCCTCGCCGCCGTGCGCTTCGAGGACAAGGACGCGCGCATCCTGGGCTGGGAGGGGCCGGAGGGTGCCGAGCGGATGCTCCGCCAACACGCACGCACGGAGGAATAGATGGCCCAACCCACGCCCATCCGAGGGCTCGGGCCCGACAGCCGCCTGGGAGACGCCGCGCGCCGCATCCTCGCGGGCCGGCTCGCGGACGTCCGCAAACCGGAGGCCGGCTTTCAGGACGCCGTGGATGACGAGTCCGTCCATGACATGCGCGTGGCCACCCGGCGGCTTCGCGCCGCCCTCAAGGTGTTCCGCTCCCTGGGCGGCATGAAGAAGCTGGAGCGCGACGTGAAGCGCATCCAGGACGCGCTGGGGGGCGTTCGGGACGTGCACGTCCAGGCCGCGTGGCTGGAGAGCGTGGCCCAGAAGGCGAGCAAGAAGCCCCAGGTGCGCGCCGGCATCCTGACCCTGCGCAAGAAGCGGCTGTCCGAGTTGGAGACGCACGAGACGCGCCTGCACGCGGAGCTGGAGCGCTGGGTGGACAGGACGGTGCCGCGGCTCTTGCGCAAGCTGGACGGGCTCGATGACGGGCACCGCTTCGCCGGCCGACGCGTCCGGGACGCGCTGCGCCAACGCCTCAAGCGCGTGCAGAAGCGAATCGACACGTACGTGGACGCGGCCGACGCGGCGTCCGCCCACGAGCTGCGCAAGGAGCTGAAGCGGCTGCGCTACGAGCTGGAGATCTTCCAGCCTGCCTTCCGCCGCACCCTGGACGCGCTGCTGGAGGTGCTCGTGCCGCTCCAGGACGGCCTGGGCGAGCTGCACGACGCCGACGTGCGCCTGGAGCTGTTCGAGCGGCTGGCCGCGGAGTCGGCGCCGCGCGAGCGCAAGTCCGCGCGGGCCCTGCTCCCCCTGGTCCGGGAGGAGCGAACGAAACGCGCGGCGGAGATTGCCCGCGAGGTCCAGCGGTGGCGCACGGAAGAGATTCCCAAGCGCTTGCGCCGCATGTTGACCTGAGTCCCTGTCAGCCGCCGAGCCTCACTGCACTGCGGCTCCTGCGGGCACCCAGGGCCCGGACAGTCTGTCTAATCATTTATCGCGCATTCCGTTACATGAAATTGAAGGGCATGGCGACGGAGAGCGTATGGATGAGCTGCTCGGTCTCCGCATAGGGCCTGCGCGTGAAGACGTTGAGGTAGCCCACCTCCACGGAGGAGTGGTCCCCGTACTTCCAGCCCGCACCAACGAACACGCGGTTCATGTCGAAGCCGGCGCTGGGGCCATTCGCCACCGAGCTGAGGTGGTAGAAGACCTCATCCCAGACAATCAACGACAGCCGCCCCTCCGCGGCCACGGGGTGCGCACCGCGCAGCATGACGCGGCCCCGGTGGGAGACCTCCGTCGTGCCGGGCAGGAAGCGCTGCTCCAGACGGGCGCGGAGCGTGCCCCGGACCTGGCCGAACTTCGGCGTGTAGAGGAACTGCTGGAAGAGCCGGCTTTCGCCCTGACGCAAGGCCGGGTCGCCCTCCCAGCGCCACGATGGAAACCAGCCCTGCCCCAGCCACAGCGACATGTCCGGGGCCAACCGTACGCCTCCCGCCGAGCGGAGGATGCCGCGGGCGTCGTCCTTGCCGAAGCGCGGCTGGGCTTCCAGGTAATAGAGGAGGTGTTCCCCGATGCCCCCCTGCGCCGACACCGTGTACCAGAGCTGCGCTTCCGCGCGGACGGGCCGGGCCTCCACGGTGTGGAAGGGGATGACGAGCAACAGGCCGATGAGGGGAAGCCAATTCTCCGTGCGCATGATGCGCATGCCTAGAGCACGACACACGCACCTGCTCAACTGGGCAAAGCGTGAGTGCGGTCTGATCGACGATGCCGCGGCCGCTTCACACACCCCGAGCGTCCGCCCTTCACCGTGGGGGAAGGACGGACCCTGTCGCCTACTGCGTGGGCTGCTGGGAGCCCGGGGTGGACTGGCCACTCTCCGGCGCAGCCGGCGCCGTGGGCTGGACCTGGGAGGTCGCCTCGATGCGCACCGCCTGGGGCTCCCCGCTCTGCTCGTCGGTCCGGTAGGAGGCCCGGACCTGACTGCCCTCCTGGATTTCCCCAGCGCTGGCCTGGCGCCCGTCCACCATGACCTGCGTCTGCGGTGACACTTGCAGGCGCAGCTGCGGCTCGCCCTGTGAGCTGAGCAGCAGCTCGTCATCATTGGCGCGCAGCACCTCACCGACGATTTGCTGCTCCGAGCCCTGCTGGGTCTGGGCGCCCTGCTGCTGCTGCGCCTGGGGAGAGGGCGCCGCGGCGACTGGCTGCTGCGTCTGCTGGCGAAGCTGCTCGGACTGCTGACGAGCCTGCTGGTTCTGCTGCGCCAGCGCGTCGCTCTGCTGTCGCTGGGCCTGCTGCGCCTCCTGCTGAGCCTGCTGGGCCTCCTGCTGGGCCTGCTGCGTCTGCTGCTGGGCGCGCTGCTGGGTCTGCTGAGCCTGCTGCGAGGCCGACTGCGCCTTGGCCTGGGCCTCCTGGTACTCCCGCTGCTTGTTCTGAAGCTCCTGCTGGGCGTCGGCGGCCTGTTTCTGCTGGCTGCTCGCCTGCTCCTGGGCCTTGCGAGCCGAGTCAAAAGCGTTCTCCGAGCGCTGCTGGGCCTGCGCCACCTGGTCGTTCACCGTGGACTGCCCGCTTGCCTGCCCTTGGGTCCCCCGGTCGCGTTCTTCACACGCCGTGCCCAGCGTCAGCGCCGCGGCGCCCGCCAACAACCACCCCGCGCGAAATCTCATTTGGAAGCCTCCCGTCGTCATGCACGTTCGAGGAGAAAGATGGCGAGCGGCGTCCTCGCGCCAACCCGCATCCAATCCGGGCGTCCGCCCTCCTGGCCGCCCTCCTCCCACGGGTTGGTGCACGAAGCGCTACCCATGGATGGGGTTTAACGGTAAGGGGCGCCCCCCATGCGTGCGTGCGGACTCGATTTCGGAACCAGCAACACCGCCGCGGCCCTGCCTGACGGCACGGTGCTGTCCCTGCAACCCCATACCGCGGAGGCCCGTCTCTTCCGCTCCGTCCTCTTCTTCCCGGACGACGAGCAGGACATCTACGCCGGCGCCGACGCCATCCAGCGCTACCTGGAGGACAACACCGGACGCTTCATCCAGTCCGTGAAGTCCTTCCTCCACTCCAACTCCTTCCGCGCCACCCAGGTGAAGGGGCGCACCTACACCATCGAGGAGCTGGTGGCCGTGCTGCTGCGCCGCGTGCGGGACGCCGCCGCGAGCTCCATGGGTGGCGCGCCCGAAGCCGTCGTGCTCGGCCGGCCCGCCGTCTTCACGCCGGACCCGGAGGCGGATGCCCTGGCCCAGCAGCGCCTGCTGCGCGCCGCGGAGCTCGCGGGCTTCCAGCACGTCCAGTTCCTCATCGAGCCCATCGCCGCGGCGCTCGCCTATGAGGCGCAGCTCACGCGCGACGAGCTCGTGCTGGTGGCGGACTTCGGCGCCGGCACCACCGACCTCACGCTGATGCGCCTGGGCCCCAGCCGCCGCGACAACCCGGACCGCCGCCAGGACGTGGTGGGCTCCACGGGCGTGCGCATCGGTGGTGACCGCTTCGACGCGGAAATCATGCGCCACAAGCTGCTGCCCCGCTTCGGCGCCGGCTCCACCTACCAGGTGCGCGGTTTCAGCGACAAGCGGCTGCCCATTCCCCAGCACATCATGGCCAAGCTGCTCACCTGGCACGAGATGTCCTTCATCCGGGAGAAGTCGACCCAGGAGCTGCTGGAGACCATGCTCAACACGAGCGACCGCAAGGCCGAAATCCAGGCCCTGTACGACCTCGTCATGGACAACCTGGGCTACCGCCTGTTCCGCGCCATTGAAGCGGCCAAGGTGCGCCTGTCCCAGGAAGACACGGCCACGGTGGACTTCGAGGAGGCCCGCATCACCCTCCACGAGCCCATCACCCGCGAGGAGTTCGACACCTTCAGCCAGCCGCTGCTGGACGAACTGGACGCGTGCACCGCGGGCCTGCTGGAGAAGCACGCGGAGGCGAAGGACATCGACGCGGTGTTCCTCACCGGCGGCTCGTCACAGATTCCCGCGGTGCGCCAGCTCTACATGCGCCGCTTCGGCGAGGGGCGCGTGCGCACCGCGGATGCCTTCACCTCCGTGGCCGAAGGGCTCGGGCGCGCGGCGGCGCACCTGTCCGTCTGAGCCGGACGCCCGGGGCGGGGGCCTACGGGCCCACGTCCACGGTGCGGCTGAGCCACCCCACCCCGCCCCGCCCATCCCGCGCCACCACCCAGAAGGTGACGCGCTGGGGCGTGGCGGGCGTGTCGTACGCCGACGTCGGGTCACCCGGCCGGCCTTCCACGGGCTCCTGGGAGCGGAACTCCTTCACCTCGCCGTCGCCAGTCGCGAACCAGCTGAAGAAGACCTGCTCGGGGCGCGGGCCTTCGTCCGTCTCTTCGATTTCGACGCTGCCTTCGGCCAGCACCGGTGTGAAGGTCACCTCGCGCGACACGGGCAGCGGGCCGGTGAGCGGCGCGCCGTCCCACAGGACGTCCGACACCACCGGGTTCTGGTTGGGCGTGGTGGTGGCCCGCAACGTCACCCGGCGCACGCCGCGCTCCGTGCCTTCCGGTGTGCCGCTGCCGTCCGTGGCCTCGTATCCGATGAAGAGCGGGATGCCCCGGGCCAGCGCCTCGCGCAGCGCCGGGTCCTCGGGGTCCAGCGTTCCACCGCCCCCGGATTGCCCGCGGCCAGTGCCTCCAGCAACACCGCCTGCACGTTCGGGTCCGACAGCGACAGCTCGCCGTCCGGCAACGGTACGCTGTCGTCCCCGGGCACCGCCCGTCATAGGGATTGCCAGTGAAGCGGCACAGCGCGTAGCGGACGGTGACGGGGCGCGCGTCCGGCGTCACCGCCAGCGCGTTGAACGTCATGGGCCCGGGCAGCGTGGAGGCGTCCGGGTCCACCACCAGCTCGGCGGGCTCCACCTGGATGGCCAGCACGCGCACGCGCCGGATTTCGCTCTGAAGCTCGAAGTCGGGCCCGCAGCCGGCGAGCAGCCACACCACGAGCGCGGGGAGGATGGAACGCATGCTCAGAAGCTCCCCCGGGCGCCGATGATGGGAAGGATGGGCAGTCCTTCGAAGTAAGCGCTTTGGGTGTAGTTGTAGTTGTAGGCGATGCCTTCCACCGCCGGGTTGTTGTAGGCGTTCGTGAGGTCCAGGTAGACGTTGAGCGCCCACTTCTCGAAGGCGAAGTTCTTGTCCACGCGGATGTCCAGCTGGTTGAAGGACGGCAGCCGGCGCGAGTTCACCGCCGCGTAGAGCGGGATGAAGACGTCCGACCCGTCGTCGCGCACCGAGCCCACCACCGGCGTCGTGGGATTGCCCGAAGCGAAGCGCATGCGCGCGCCCACCTCCCAACCCGCCGGCAGCTTGTAGGACGCAATCGCTGTCAGCACGTGCGTCTGGTCATTGTCGAAGAGGCGCCAGCCCACGCCCGGCGCGTCCTGGCGCTCGCTGCGGCTGAGCGTGTAGGAGACCCAGCCGAAGAGCCGGTCCGTCAGCGCGCGGCGCACCAGCACCTCCAGGCCGTAGATGCGTCCCACGCTGCCGTTGCTCAACCGCTCGGGCACCCGCTGGCCGTTGCGCACCACCGTGGCGTTGGAGCGGACGATGAGCCCGTCCAGGTCGTTGTAGAAGACCTCGCCGCCCACGAACCACTCCGGCCGCGCCTGCCACTCCGCGCCCACGCTGTACTGGAGCGACCGCTTCGCGCGCAGGTCCGGGTTGCCGAAGGCCACGCTCGGCTCGTCCTGCACGGGTGGCCCGTGATAGACGCCCGCGCCGCCCTTGAGCGTCAGCGTGTCCGTCAGGCCGTAGCGGACCGCCAGACGCGGGTTGAAGGTGCGGCGGGCCTGGGTCTGGTCGGTGAAGACGTAGCTCTCCGCGCGCAGGCCCGGCACCAGCAGCAGGCGCGGCACGGGGCGCCAGCGCGCCTCCACCCAGGTGGAGGGGAAGTACTGGAGGAAGTCGCCGTCCGCGGTGAGCACGTCATCGGTGACGGTGGGCGTGGGCGGCTCCCCCTCGCGGGAGAGGCCCTGGATGCGCGCGGTGACGCGGGCGAAGTTGCTCACCACGTCGATGCCGCCCGCCAGCGTGAGCGCCTCCCCGAAGGCGTACTCCACGGTGGAGCGCAGGTTCAGGTCCGTGGAGGCGATGCGCAGGCCACGGTCGCCGATGCCGAACTGGACCAGCGTGTTGCCCACCAGGCCGTGCGTGTCCAGGGTGAGCGCGTCCGCGCGGTACTGGTGCCGCAGGCGCAGCTGGTTGAAGCCGGTGGTGACGTTCAGCCCACCGGTGACGGTGGGGTCGTCATCCGCCGGCCGGTCGAAGACGAGCCCCAGCCTGTCTCTGGAGGTGAGCCCCTGCAGCGTGAAGGTGTGGCGCGACTTCGGCTTCCACACCAGCTTGAGCTGCGCGTCGTAGTAACGCGGCGCCACCTGGAGGCTGGGGCCGTTGTCGCCCTGTGGCACCAGGCCCAGCACCAGGTCGATGTACGAACGCCGTCCCGCCACCGCGAAGCTCAACGTGTCGGAGATGGGCCCCTCCACCACCGCGTTGGATTCGATGAGGCTGACGCCCACGGTGGCGTGGAGCCGGTCCGTGCGCGGCTCGCGGCTGCGCACGTTGATGACGCCGCCGGTGATGTCTCCGTAGTACGCGGAGAAGTTGCCGGGCAGGTAGTCCACCGCCTCCAGCAGCTCCGAGTTGTAGACGGAGGTGAGGCCGCCGAAGTGGTAGAGCAGCGGAATCCGCTGGCCGTCGAGGAAGACGCCGGACTCCTGCGGGCCCGTGCCGCGGATGACGAGCTGGCCACCATTGAAGGCGGGGCGCGCCACGCCGGGCAGGTTCTGCACCACCTTCAGCGTGTCGCCCTGGGTGCCGGGGACGCGCTGCACCTCGGCCAGTTGGAGCGTGGTCTGCGTCACTTCCTTGCGCTCGCGCTCGCTGCGCACCACCGTCTCGAACGCGCCGAAGATGCGCTTGCGCACGTAGTACGTGGCGCGCGTCTCCTGGCCTTCGGTGAAGGTCTCCTCGGTGCGGAAGCGCTCGTAGCCGCTCTGCACCACCAGCACCTCATACGTGCCCAGCGGGATGCCGCGGAAGGAGAAGCGGCCCTCCTCGTCGGTGACGGTGGAGCGCTCCAGCGCGGGCAGCACCACCTCCGCGCCCAGGAGCGCGTCCCGCGTGCCCCGCTCCAGCGCCCGGCCGCTGAAGTTCACGGGAGCCTCGGGCTCCACGGCGGCGGCGTCCTCCCCTCCGGCGGTGGCGGTGGACGGAAGACGAACTGGTAGGCGTATTCGATGCGCACCGGCGCGGGGACACCGTCCACCTCGGCGGGCTCGAACTGGAACTGGCGGACCGCCTCCACGGCGGCCTCGTCGAAGCCGTGGCCGGCGGGCTGGGACACCTCGACGTTGGAGACGGCGCCCGTCTCCGAGATGTCGACCCACATCACCACCGTGCCCTCGAGCTGCTGGGCAGCGGCTTCCGGTGGATAGATTGCCTCCACCGGCGCATCAGCGCGGGGGCTTCGTCAGCACGCCCTGGGGCGCGCCGGCGTCGGCATCCGTGACGCCCGCGTCCTGCTGAGCGGCGGCGCCAGTGGCGGCGAGGAGGCAGAGGACGGCGAGAAGGATTTTCATGAGGGGCGCGGGACTCCCGCGCCCCTCCTAGTGCGGCGCCTACTTCGGCGCGAGCACGATTTCGATGCGGCGGTTCAGACTGCGATTCTCCGCCGAATCGTTGGCCGCGATGGGCTGGTACTGCCCATAGCCCGCAGCGGAGAGGAACGTCGGGTCCACGCCAGCGTTCTGGAGTGAACGGACCACCGCCATGGCGCGCGCCAGGCTCAGCTCCCAGTTGGACGGGAACTGACCGCCGCCGGTCGGGACGTCGTCCGTGTGGCCTTCCACGCGGATGATCTTCCCCTGCACCGTCTTGAGCGCGTCGGCGATCTTCTTCAGCGCCTCCTCGCCTTCCTTGCCGACCCGGGCAGAGCCGGAGGCGAAGAGAATCTTGTCCTTGAGCTGGACGGTCATCTTGCCCTTGAGCTCGGACAGCTCAATCTTGCCGTCGGAAATCTCCTGCTTGAGGCTCTGGGCCAGGTTCTCGTACTCGGAGCTGCGCTTCTCCAGCTCCTCCTTCGCCTGGGCCAGCTTCTTCGTGTTGCGCGCCAGCTCGTCGTTGAGGGCGGCCAGCTGAGAGTTCTTCTCCTCCAGCGCGCGGCGCTCCGCGGCGCCCGCGGTGAGGCGGGACTCAGCGGTGCCCAGGCGGGTGTTCAGCGCCTCCCGCTCCTGCTCCAGCTCGGCGATCTTCTCCTCCAGCGCCTTCACCTTGGCTTCGGCGGCCTCGCGAGCACCCTTCTCGTCGTTGAGGCCCTTGGCGAAGTTCTCCGCCTCGAGCGCCTTGGCGTCGAACTTCCCCTGCGAAACGCAGCCCGTGGTGGAGAGCGCGACGAGTGCAGCCAGAACCAGCGGTTTCCGCATATGTACGTGTCCTCCTGACACCTTTGAATGAAGGGCCAGCCTATCGCTGGTGGTGCTCCGGGTCAGGAAGAACCTCGCACATATTTTGAGCTGAAACGAATGAGCGGCTGACGGACAGCCGAGTATGTCAGTCAGCGCGGAAAAATAGGATGAGAGTCGAGCCAGACGGAGAAGAGTGCGTCCGCGAAGTGCTTGCCGGGGATGAAGACGCCACCGGAAGCATCTCCTCCGACTTCGAGCCCGACGCCTGGGGTGTAGGTGATGACGAGGTCCTCGCCCTTCTGCACGTCCTTCAGCGACGCGAGCATGATGCTCAGGTGGTTCGCCAGCGGCCCCCGACGCAGGGCGGGGCTGTGCTCCAACCCGTCCCGGAAGCTGCCCACGAGCTGGTCCCGGGAGATGTTGCGCAGGAAGTGGAAGTGGAGCCGCTTCACGGAGTTGGAGTTGATGGCCTCGTGCGTGGAGCGTGGCCGGTCCTCCATGTAGAGGCTCCAGACGTAGACCTTGAAGAAGAGTTGCTTGTGCAGCTCCATGTGGGCGAGTTCGACGGTGCGCCCCTTGAGGTTCAGCGACACCGGCATGTGCACGCCGCCGACCTGCTTCTGTCCCGCCTGCGCGGAGCCCGCGACGAGCAGCATGCCCGCCACGAGACACCGCAGATTCCCACCCCACGCTTGAGTACGCATGCGCCCGACCCCCGACCCCAGACCCCACTGAATCCGACAGGACATACGCTGCACACGCTCCCGGGCACCGCCAACGCCCGGAAGGGCACCGCTGTACGGCAGTGGACGGCGACAGGTCCTGGAGGCTCAACGTCGGGCAATCAACCGCGACGGGCCCGCCGGGCGGCTCACCGCGCCGGGGTGCGCTCCAGCAGGGCCCCGGCCCACGTCAGGCCGCTGCCCACGACGCTCAGCACCACCGCGTCTCCCACTGCGGGGTCGTCCCAATGCTCGCTCAGGACGCCGGCGCGCCGGCGGCGCCGGTGTTCCCCGGGTGTGCACATTGAAGAAGTGCCGCGCGTCCGGCACCACACACCGCCGCTGCACGGCCTCCAGCATGCGCAGGTTGGCCTGGTGCCCGATGAAGGAGACGGCCCCCGCGCCCTGGTCCGGGTGACGCTCCATGAAGCGCGTTCGCAGGGCCTGGAACGTCTCCCCGCGCGGCGGATGGCGAACTTCTGCACCTCGCCGCCGTTCTGGGTGAAGTGCCCCATGCGCGGCACGCGCACCTTGTCCGCGCCCGAGGGGTCTCCGGCCAGCAGCGTCTCCGTGAGCTGCCAGCGCCCCGGCACGCGCGGCGACAGGATGGCCGCGGACGCGCCGTCTCCCCACAGCACCGCGCTGGAGCGGTCCGTGTAGTCCACCACACGCGTGGAGTTGTCCATGTTGACCACCAGCACGTAGTCCGGCAGCCGCTCCGGCCGCATGCCCGCCAGGAAGTGCAGCTGCATGCAGAAGGACGAGCAAGCGCTCTGCAGGTCCACCGCCGGCGCTTGGATGTTCAGCAGCTGCGCCACCCGGTTGGACTCGGCGGGAATGCATTCGTCGGGACTGCATCCACCCGCCACCACCAGCCCGATGTCGGACGGCTTCAGCCCCGCGCGCTCCAGCGCCATCAGCGCCGCGCGGCGTCCCGTCTCCGCGTTGCTGAAGAGCGCCGCCTCCTGCGCCGCGCGCACGTCGCGGTTGCGCGTCTCCCGCAGGTAGTCCAGCGGCAGCACCGTGTGCCGCGTGCGGATGCCCACGCGGTCCACAATCCACGCATCGCTGGTCTCCAGCCCCAGCTCCTCGAAGAAGGCGTTGGTCAGAAGGTTGGGAGGATGGAAGTGGCCGAGCGCGTGCAGGTACATTCAGAACCCTCTAACCGCGCAGCCTCCCAAAACTCTGTCAGCCGACTGTCACGCCTCCGCGCCTTCGCGCACAGCGGACGACCTGCCGGGCCATCCGCCTAACGCGCGGCGTCAGCCTTCCGGCCCGTGAGCCGCAGCCGCATCGCGCCCTCGCCGCGCGCCTCGAAGCCCTGCTCGACGGCGTCGTCGGTCAGCTCCACCTTCACCGGCCCGGACAAGGTGAGCTCCAGCAACTGGATGCCCTCCGCGAGGACGGACATCTGCCCTTGCAGCGGAATGGTCAACAGGAACGGCGCATTGATTTCCTGGCGTAACACCGTCATCGCCACGTCGAAGATGCCCACGGCGCCGCGCGGGTCCTGACGCACTTCGACCAACCGTGCGCGCGCCTGGGTGACGCGGGTGTCATCGCCCTGCTCGTCCACGATTTGCTTCGCGAGCGCATCGGAGAAGCCGTCCAGGGTGGCGCCCACCGCCAGCGGATTCTTCGGAAAGGCGGCCTCCAGCCGGTCGGGCTTGCCGAGCTCCGGCAGGTGCTTCGTCACCTCGTCCGCCTCCTCCTTGGGCACCGGCTTGCCCGCCGCGTTCGTGATGACCACGCGGTCCTTCTTCCACTCCGCCAGGTACGTCTTCCGGCTGACGGGGCTGGCCTTGCGCTGGACCTTGCCCTGCTCCTCGGCCACCTCGCCCACGTCACCGAACGCCATCTTCACCTTGGAGATGACCTTCCCCTTCGCGGCCAGCACCGTCACCGTGTGGCGGCTGGACGAGGTCACCGACATCGCCACCGACATCGGCTTGTCCATGTCCGAAGCGCGCAGGTCGAGCGCCAGCCGCATGTCCACGGCGTTGTCCAACTCCTCCTGGTCCCCCACGCGGGCGTTCACCTGCTTGAACTGGATGGTCGGCGCCTTCACCTCGGGCGCGGGCGCAGCCGGCGCCGTGGCATGGGCGGCGAGCGGCGCGAGCGAGAGCCCCAGGGAGACGACGAACGGATACACGCGGTGCATGTGCTGCCCTCCTGGGACGGCATCCTTTCACGGGCCTCTCGCACGTGTGCCGCTGAAATCGTGCAGTCCGCCAGGAAGCCCATCGTCTGAACCCAGACGGATGGAAGCGCGACCCGCGCCGCCGGGCGGACGGCCCTCCGCCGCGCGCTACAGTTCCGCGAATGAGCGCCGCCCCGGGTCCCCAGGTCCACTTCCGCACCTGCAACCTGTGCGAGGCCATGTGCGGCCTGCGCATCGAGTTGGACGCCGGACGCATCACCTCCATCCGGGGTGACGCGGAGGACCCCTTCAGCCGGGGCCACGTCTGTCCCAAGGCCCTGGCGCTGGAGGACCTGCACCAGGACCCGGACCGGCTGCGCGGCCCCATGCGCCGCACCGCCAGCGGTTGGGAGCCCGTCTCCTGGGACGACGCGCTGGATGAAACCGCGCGCCGCCTGCATGCCATCCAGCGGGAGCACGGCCGTGACGCGGTGGGCTCCTACCTGGGAAACCCGAACGTCCACAACCTGGGCAACATGCTGTTCGCCCCAGAGCTGGTGCGCACGCTGCGCTCGCGCAACCGCTTCTCCGCGACGTCCGTGGACCAGCTGCCGCACCAGTTCACCGCCTACCTCATGTTCGGCCACCAGCTGATGGTGCCGATTCCCGACATCGACCACACCGGCTACATGCTCGTGCTGGGCGCCAATCCCCTGGCGTCCAATGGCAGCCTGATGACGGCGCCAGACGTGCGCGCCCGCCTGCGAGCCATCCAGCAGCGCGGCGGCCGCATCGTCGTCATGGACCCGCGCCGCACGGAGACGGCGCTCATCGCCGACACGCACGTCTTCATCCGGCCGGGCACCGATGCGCTCGCGCTGCTCGCCCTGCTGCACGTCGCGGTGGTGGAGCACGCGCCACGCCTGGGTCCGCTGGATGCCTTCACCGATGGCCTGGAGACCGTGTGCGCGCTGGCCCGGGACTTTCCTCCGGAGAAGGTCGCCCCGCACACGGGCGTGCCCGCGCACACCCTGCGCCGCATCGCCCGGGACTTCCTCTCCGCGCGAGCCGCCGTGTGTTACGGCCGCATGGGGGTGTCCACCCAGGCCTTCGGCGCGCTCTGCCAATGGCTCATCACCGTGCTCAACGTGGTGAGCGGCAACCTGGACCGGCGCGGCGGCGCCATGTTCACCCTGCCCGCGTTCGACGTCGTCGGAGGTCCACGGGCCCTGGCCGTGGGCCGCGGCGGCTTCGGCCGCTGGAAGAGCCGCGTGCGAGGGCTTCCGGAGTTCGCGGGGGAGTTGCCCACGGCGGCGATGGCGGAGGAGATGCTCACGCCGGCCCGGGCCGCGTCCGCGCGCTGCTCACCGTCGCGGGCAACCCCACGCTGTCTACGCCGGATGGCGCTCGGATGGAACAGGCGCTCGCGGGCCTGGACTTCATGGTGAGCATCGACCCGTACCTCAACGAGACGACGCGCCACGCACACCTCATCCTCCCGCCGGTGTCACCGCTGGAGCGCAGCCACTACGACATCGCCTTCCACGCGCTGGCGGTGCGCAACACCGCGAAGTACTCGCCCGCCCTCTTCGAGCCCGGGCCGGGCAGCCGCCAGGACTGGCAGATTCTGCTCGCCCTCCAGCACCGGCTGCTGACGCTGCGCAAGGGTCGCCCCTCCGTGCGCGCCACGCTCAAATACCAGGCCCTGTCCCGTCTGGGTCCGGAGCGGGTGCTGGACCTGGGCCTGCGGCTGGGGCCCTACGGCGCGCGCTTCCACCCGGCAAAGCACGGCCTCAGCCTGGCGACGCTGCGCCAGTCGCCCCACGGCATCGACCTGGGGCCGCTCCAGCCCTGCCTGCCCCGGCGTCTCCAGACGAAGGACCGCCGCATTCACCTGGCACCGGAGCTGCTGGTGGCGGACGTGCGACGCCTGCAAGCAGCCTTCCCCCAGGACACCGTCCCCGAGCAGCACAGCGGCGAGCTGCTGCTCATCGGCCGGCGGCACCTGCGCGACAACAACTCCTGGATGCACAACGTACCGGGCCTGCTGAAGGGCAAGCCGCGCTGCACCTTGATGATGCACCCGGAGGACGCGGCTCAGCGGGCGCTCGCCGACGGCATGGAGGCCACCGTCATTTCACGCGTGGGCACGGTGACGGTGCCCATCCTCGTGACGGACGAGGTGATGCCCGGCGTGGTGAGCCTTCCCCACGGTTACGGCCATGGCCGCCAGGGCACCCGGCTCGCCGTGGCCACCGCCCACGCGGGCGCCAGTCACAACGACCTCACGGACGCGCAGGCCGTGGACGCGCTCTGCGGCAACGCCGCCTTCAGCGGCACGCCGGTGCGGGTGCGACGGGCAGCGGCGCCCGAATCCGCCACACCAGCGGGATGAGGGCCCCCACCAGCACGAACAGCAGCTGCACCAGGTGCCCCAGCAGCGCCACCGACATGGCGCGCGCGGCCGTGGTGTCCAGCACGCCCGCCGCCAGCGCGAAGGCGCCGTCACTCACGCCCACCTGCCCCGGCACCAGCGAGCCCACCGCCAACGCGCACAGGTAGAGGCCCTGGGCGAAGAACGCCTGCACCAGGGAGGTGTCGATGCCCACCGCGTAGGTCAGCACGCCGTACTGCGCCACCTGGAACAGCCGGCTGCACAGGAATGCCAGCATGGGCGACCACGGCAACAACGAGCCACACCGCGCCGAGGCCTTGAACTGCTCCGCATGGAGCGCCCAGCGGCTGAAGCGGCACACCAGCCACGCACCGGGCCGCTTCGCGCGCATGCACGCGCGCACGCCCACCGACAGCAGCACCAGCAGCACGCCATGCGCCAGCATGAGCATGGTGAAGAAAGACATGCCCGTCAGCAGGTAGGACGCCAGGGCGCAGGGGAACGAGATGAAGCCTCCCGCCGCCAGGGACGCCGCCTGCGAGGTCGCCGCCGCCGCGGTGGCGGTTCCGCCGCCCATGTAGGGACTCAGCAGGGCCGCCTTGGTGGCCTCCGCCGCGGCGCGGCCCGCCGGGGCCATGCTGGACACTGCGGTACCGATGAGCTGCGCGCGGGCCAGGACGCGCCAGGGCACGCGCCCCGCTCCCGGGCCATAGGCACGCCGCGTGGCCAGTCCGTCCATACACTGCCGCCCCAGCTCCAGCAGCACCACCCACGGCAGCCAGGGCGCCGCGCTGGACAACACGGCGCCCAGCTCGCGGGGCCCGGCCTTGTGGACCAGCAACGCCAGTGTGCCCACACCCGCCAGCGCGAAGACGGGCCGAAGCCCCACCACCATCCACCGCTTCAGGACCCGCTGCGGCGCCGCTGCTCCCACAGCGCCAGCTGGCGGGGCCAGGGACAACTCCCCGTGCGCGTTGCTCACCATCGACCTCCTCGCCGTCCCGTTGCCCGCAACGGAAAGTGGGCAGCGTGGACGCGACTGGCGAGCCCCGCCTGTCCGCCTGTCCCCGCCCACGCGGAGCCCGCGTCCTGCGGTGGACAGGCGTGCGCCTCAGGCGGACACTGCAGTGGACCACAGCGGCAGATTGGGCGCTCGGCGCGCTCCTCGAAGCGGTTCAGCTCGTCTCGTCAGGCTCTTCTGGTAGTTCTGGACTTGGCCTCGTAGGAGTACGCCCGAAACCGGAGGACGAGGATGAGTGCGCGTGCGGTCATCTGGCTGTCGCTGGCGCTTGCCATCACGGGCTGCTCGACAACCCGGCTCGTACGTCTGGACACAGGGGATGGGCCTTCCAGCGTCCACACTCCGTTCACGGACGATGACACCGGGCCTGTTGAGCTGGACGACGATGAATTCGAAGAGGCCATGGTGGAACTCGCCCGGGACGTGCGGCCCTTCTCCAATCCCCTGCGCGAGGCCCGCCTGCGCTTCGGCGTCCCCGAGCGAAGCGGCGTGTACCTCTACCAGCCTCGCGGCACCCGGCTCATTCTCCAGGAAGAGAAGGACCCGGACGGCCCACGCCTCCTCGAGTCCTACGCGGATGATGAGCTGACGCGCGCCTATGGCCGCTGGTGCGAACGCAAGTCGCAGCCCGGCGACTGCCTGCGCCTGCTGGCCGAAGGCCCGCTGCTGGCCAGCGACGGCAAGTACTCGCTGGCCATGGCCATCGCCATGGACTCGGTGTGGGAAGAGACGGCCGAGGCGCTGGAGGACATGGCCGACCCGCAGGTGCTGCTGGCGACGGTGAGTGCCTCGGTCAGCATGTACCTGCTCCTCTGGTCGCTGCCCGAGCCGGTGAGCAAGGGCCTAGCAGCCCTGCTGACGGCTACGGCCATTGCCTATCTGGGCGTGGACACCGTGTGGCGCATTCTGGACGGGTGGATGGCGCTGGTGCGCACGGTGGACCGAGCCACCACCTTTGCACAGCTCAGCGAAGCGGGCGAGGCGTACGGCGAAGTCCTCGGGGAGAATGCGGCGCGAGTCTTCGTCATGCTGGCCACGGCGGCCATCGGCCATACGGCGGGACTGGCAGCGAAGGCTTCGAGGCTGCCGGGCTCAGCGCAGGCTGCGCTCGCGGTGGAGACGCAAGCGGGCTACCAGTATGTGGCCATTGGAGGCGTGCAGTCGGTGGCGATGACGGCCGAGGGCTTCACCGTCGCACTGGCGCCCAACGCGGTCGCCATGGCGGCCCGGGGTATGAGCGGCGGCCGTACCGAGGACCACCACCTGGCGACGAACAAGAACAGCGTCTCCACCGCGCGCGGCGGGCCCTGGACGCCGAAGTTCGAGAAGATTTTCAGGAAAGCCGGAATGGAGTTGAAGGACCCTGAGAACATCGTGCCCATTCCGGGCCACAAAGGGCCTCATCCGCAGGAGTATCACGACCTGGTCCACGAGCGGCTGTACGACGCAACCCGCCGTTGCCGTAACGTTTCTGAGTGTAGAGAAGCACTGACGAGAGCACTCAGACGGCTGGCTGCGGAAACTCGCACCGCGGGAACGCGGTTGAACCAGCTTGTCACCAAGGGCGCACAGCCCTAGATGCCCGCCATGACCCAGCGCTTCTTCAGGTTGAAGGAGGATGTCCAGGTTCCAGGCCGTTGGCATCTGGATGACCCTATGGACCAACATGGATGCGAGGTGGACGATCCGAGAAGCTTCAATGAGGGTCGTCCGGTCCATGTGGAGGGGCATCTGAAGATCCCTATCCAGCATGTGGGCAAGCCGCTGGATTTCACGCTGACGGCCCTGAGCGTTCCCATCATCCACGTCAGGGTCGCGGAGGTCTTCACGGAGCTTGCCCCTGACGACGTGCAGCTCATTCCCGTAGATATCCAGGGCTACCCGGACCAGTACCTGCTCTTCGTGGTCACGCAGCTCGTCCGCTGTATCGATGAGAAAGCGTCCGAAGTGCAGTTCTGGATGCCGGAGGATGGGCTGCCCGAGAAGGTGGGCCGGTATTACGCCGTCGACAACCTGCGCATCGACGCCAAGAGGACAGGTGACACCAAGGTATTCCGCACGGAGGGCTGGCCTCTGGCCCTCATCGTCTCCGAGGACATCAAACAGGCACTGGAGCGTGTGAAGGCCACCGGTGTGAAGTTCACGCCGGTGTAGCTCGTGCGACCGCCCCACACCCCTGCTGTCTGAAGCACCTGGATGCAGAGGTGTTGGGGTCCTGATGTCACCCGCATGGCTCGTTCGTGCTGACCGCCTCCCCAGACGCCTGGAGGCCACGGGGGCGCCGCATGCACAGCTCAAGCATCACTTCGTGGGCCCGCTTTGCCATGTCGTGCAGCTCCGCCGCCGCTTCCTCCTGGCCATAGGCATCGCCCTCTCCAAGCCAGCGGCGAAGGTCCGTCGCCAGCTCCCGCGCCGTCTGGTAACGGGCGTCCGGCCGGGGCTGGAGGAGCCTGCGCAGCACCAAGCCCAGTCCCTGCGGAAGCGGCTCCGTCAACGCCTCCAGGTCCGCCTGCGTGTAGGCCGCCGCGCGCCAGATGGCATCCGCCACCTGGGGTGGGCTTCCGGCGAGCAGGGCCCGCCTCACGGCACGCCGGACCCGCACGCGCTGCCTTGCCGACAGTGAATCCTTCATCTCTTAGCACCGGTGGACGCGGGTGCGCAGGTGGTGCACCTGGACGCCACGCAACTGGCAATGCTGCTGGACGGCATTGACGTGGCCCAGGTGAGGCACCAGCCCGCCTGGCCCCCCGGGCGCACAGGTACCTGACGCGCCCGGCCCGGGACGCGGTGCGGCGTGTTGAAGCTGGGGGCCGCGCGAGCTACCTCAGGACCACTTTGCCCCTGGCGCGAGGAAGCGGAGGACCTCAAGGAGCGCCTGACTTCGCTGGAGGAGAAGATGGCGGCGTTGGAGCGCCACGTCTTCGGCCGCAGGGCGGAGAAGCTGCCCACGGTGGCCGCGTCCGAGGCGGAGTCGAAGGCGGCCCGGGAAGAAGCGGCGAAAAAGAAACGCAGGGAGCGGGCCGCCCGGAAGGCGGAGGAGGCCCCCAGCGCGAGAGATTCGCCACGCGGTGCCAGCCGAGGAGCGCCTTTGTCCGGCGTGCGGCGGCGAGGACTTGAGGCCGCTGGGCCAGGGCCACACCTCCGTGGTGCACGAGCACATTCCCGCGCGCTTCGAGAGGCAGGTACACGTGCAGGAAGTCCTGGCGTGCACGTGTGGCCAGGGCGTCGTCACCGCCCCGCCTCCGGGGCCAGGGTGGTGAATAGGGAGAGTACGGCTCCGGCTTCCTGACCCACGTGGTGACGTCGAAGTGCGCCGACGCCATGCCGATGCACCGGCTAGCCCAGCAGGTGGAGAGAAGCGGCGTGCCCATGAGTCACAGCACCTCTTGCAATGAATTTCCTCGGCGGACGTGGTGTGGGCCGACGAGACGCCGCTGCGCGTGCTGGACGTGAAGAAGACGCGGCTTGGCTACCTCTGGACGTTCCTCACCCGGAATGAAGAAGGCCAGTGGCTCATTGGCTACCGCTTCAGACTAGGGCGGGCCAGCAAGGCGCCCAAGCAAGTGCTGGACGGCACCTCGGGCGCCCTCGTGGTGAATGCGTACACCGGCTACAACGTGGTGACGATGCCAACGGGCCGGGTACGCGTCGGATGCTGGGCGCACAGCCAACGCCGCTTTTTCGACGCGCTGGCCACCGCAGCCGAGGCGCGTGAGGCCTTGGACTTCATCCTCGAGCTCTACCACGTGGAGGCTCAGGCACGTGAGGCGGACGTTGTGCGCACCGCCGTCCACCGCGAGCTGCATCAGTTACGCAGCGCCCCCATCCTCGCGCGACTGCGTACCTGGCTGGAGGCGCAGGCGCCTCGACACCCGCCCAAGAGCTCGCTGGGGCAGGCCATCTCCTACGCGCTGAAGCAGTGGGAGGCCCTCACCCGCTTCGCGGACAAACTGGGGCTGATCGCCCGGGCTGAAGAGTCCGGCTCTTCCCCGCCCCGAAACCGTCATGGGCAGTGAATGCTGCCGTGTCACGGCACCGTTGCGCCTGCTTCGGGCGTGGCGAAGATGAACCGGCACCACAACGCCCGACTTCCCAACACAGGAGACTATCGACCAACACCACGTTCAGCTGATTATCGGGACGCGGAAGATGGGCAGCGTGGACGCGACTGGCGAGCCCCGTCTGTCCGCCTGTCCCCGCCCACGCGGAGCCCGCGTCCAGCGGTGGACAGGCGTGCGCCCTGGACGGACGCGGCGGTGGGGCACGGCGACTGCTTGGATGCTCGGCGCGCCCCTCGAAGGCCGCTAGGGTGCGACCCACACGCCTACACGAAGCATGGAGCGTCCCATGAAAGCAGTGCGGTTCTCAGCCTTCGGACAGCCACTGAAAGTGGTGGAAGTCGTGGAGCAGCCGGACGTGGCGCTGAAGCCGGGTGAGGCCCGGGTTGAAGTGCTGGCCACGCCCATCAATCCCTCCGACCTCCTCACGCTCAGCGGCCAGTACGGACAGCTCCCGAAGCTCCCCGCGGTGCCCGGCAACGAAGGTGTCGGCCGCGTCGTCGAGGTCCAGGACTCCAGCGCCGTGAAGACGGGTGACGTCGTATTCCTCCCGCTGGGCGCGGGCACCTGGTGCACCCAATTGGTCGCTCCCGCGGACTCGCTCCTGCGGGTGCCGCCAGGAACCGACCTGCGGCAGGCCGCCATGCTGTTCATCAATCCTCCGACCGCGGACCTGCTGCTGCGGGACTTCGTCGCGCTGCAGCCCGGCGAGTGGGTGATACAGAACGCCGCCAACTCGGCGGTGGGCCGCTCCATCATCACCCTGGCGAAGCAGGCAGGCTTCAAGACGCTGAACGTCGTGCGGCGTGAAGAACTGGCGCCGGAGCTCACCGCGCTGGGCGCGGATGCCGTGCTGCTGGACTCGGATGAACTGCCGGAGCGCGTGCGCGAGGTGACGGGCGGCGCCAAGGTCCGGCTGGCCATCGACGCCGTCGGCGGTGAGTCCACCCGGCGCCTGGGTGACGCGCTCGCGCGCGGCGGCGTGGTGGTGAACTATGGCGTGATGAGCGGAAAGGGCCCTCGGTTGTCAGCCGCCGCCACCATCTTCAAGGACATCACCCTGCGCGGCTTCTGGCTGGTGACGTGGATGAAGAAGACGCCGCGCGAGGAGCAGGGCGCCCTCTTCGCCCGGCTCGCGAAGCAGGTGGCGGAGGGCACGCTCCACGTTCCGGTCGAGGGAACCTTCCCCCTGGAGTCCATCCAGGAGGCCCTGACGCGCGCCATGGAAGGTGGGCGCGCCGGCAAGGTGCTCCTCACGCCCAACGGCCCACTCTGAGGCGCGGAGCGACGCCGCTCCGTCAGCCCCAAGGCCCCTGGAACAACTCCCCGAAGCGCAGGGTCAGCTCCGGGCGCCGCACCAGCAGCTTCCCCCACGCGGTGGCCTCCGACGTCCAGGTGGCCACCGACAGGCCGTGCGCCTCGAACACCGCCATCACGTCGTTGTTCACGCTCATGACCTTCAACAGCCGCGTGTAGTCCAGCAGCGTGCGCAGCCGGGCCTCCGGGAAGCACACCTCCAGGTCGAGCGGCTGCACCGGCCCGCGCGGATTCAGCAGCACCAGCGACGTGAGCAGCGGCGCAACCTCCACGCCGTGCGTGAGCGGTGGCGCGTCCACCTGACGTGCCATCAACTCCCGCTGGCGCGCCAGGTCCCGCTGGCGGGACGCCTCCACCATGCGCCGGAGCTCCGCCTCGCGCTCCTGGTCCTCCCGCTGCCGCTTCCGCTCGAGGTGCTCCCGAATCAACCGGACATCGACCTCGATGTCCTTCAGGAAATCGCGAGAGTGGCTCCGCTCGCTCGACGCAGGTGACGCGGCGACGACACGCTCCCGGAAGCTGGGGAACCAGGCCAGGAAGCGCTCCGCGTCCGGGACGAGCGCGTCGACGTCTCGCCTCACAGTCCCCGACAACACCGCCGCCGCGTATGACACCGCGAGCGAGGTGGCACGCGGTGACGCATCCACCCGAAGCTCCGCCGCCTTCCACACCGGTTCGAGGCGGCGCGACAGGTCCTCCGGGGGCGACTCACGGAGCAGCGCATCCACACGCTCCGGCAGTTGCTCCGGGTCCTCCGCCGGCCACCACGTCTGGAAGCACACCACCGCGTCGGGCTCCGCCGCCTGCTGCCGTTCCCAGAGTGCCGCCCTCCACGGCGTGAAGGTGGCCAACAAGTCTGTGCGCTCGTCCGGGTGCTGCTGGAAGCGCTGCCACACGGCGTCGATGAACACGGCCTGCTGACTGTCGCCATTCCACCCGCGCACCACCTTCGCCAGCGGCGCCAGCAGGCATTCGCGGCCCTCCCCCGTCCAGAGCGCCATCAACAAACGCGCGCCCTGGCCGGGAGCGAGCGTATCGCCCCACCGCAGCCGTGAGGGCAATGACAACACCGCCTCCAGCAACGGCTCCGTGCACGGCGCCTCACGACTCCACGCGTGCAACCGGAGTGCATCCTCCTCGCCAGCGAGCGTGAGGAACCGGAAGAAGGCCGCGTCCTGGAAGCGGCTGGCGCGAAGCGATGGTGGCTCTCGCGCAAGGGACTCGGACACCGCGGAGACGAAGGCGCGCGTCTCCTCCATGCGGTCCGCGTCCCGCGCGGCGGCGGCCCACTCGAGGAAACGAAGCGCATCCGCCGCGGAGAGCCGCGCCAGCCGCGCGAGCGCCCAATCCACCCACAACGCCCGTTCCTCCGGCGGCAACCCCGCGAAAGGCCGGCCATGGGCCCAGCCATGCAGCGCCTCCGCCAGTCCCCCTCCACCCGGTCCGACACGGCGAGCAACGCACTCAGCGCCCCCGGAGGCGCCTGCGCGGGCAACCGCCGCAACACATCGAGCGCGAAGTCCGCGTCTCCCCGCGACGCCATCCGCTCCAGCAACCTCACGGAGCCCCGCG
This sequence comes from Myxococcus sp. MxC21-1, assembly GCF_032612255.1. Taxonomy (NCBI): domain Bacteria; kingdom Pseudomonadati; phylum Myxococcota; class Myxococcia; order Myxococcales; family Myxococcaceae; genus Myxococcus; species Myxococcus sp. MxC21-1. Next base: position 987,700 of record NZ_CP123278.1, on the reverse strand, counting down.
ACGCCAATGCTCGACGCGCCTCCTCGGCCCGCGCCAGGTCCGTGGACTCCACGGCCGCGAGGAGGCTGTCCTCGTCCTGCAAGCAGAGCGCGCATTCGAAGCGCAGGTCCGCGTCCGGATGGTTCAGGCCCTCACGCAGCGCGAGCAACAGGTCCGCGTCTGGCGCCTGCCCGGTGGCCCGCATCCACGCCACGGCGGCGCGCGTCCCCTGCTCCGGAAACCGGGCGAAGGCGGCGCGAGCGAGCCGCGCGATGCGCTCGGTGGCCACCCGGGCCCCGTGCGCGCGTGGCCACACCCGCCACCGGGTGAGCGCCAGCGCCGCCTCGCAGCCGAATCGGCCGTCATCCTCCAGACACGTCAGCACCATGTCGAGCGCTTCGTGCGAAGGCGTCCCTTCGTGGACGTCCACCAACGCGGCGAGCCACCGCGGCTCCAGCGCGGGAACGGCGGTATGCACCCCCTCCTCCAACTCGACGGCGGGCTCCTCCTCGGGCACATGCCAGGGAAGCCGCTGGGCCCACCGGTCCTCGACCGCCTCCTCGAAGCCCTGAAGAAACAACGCCTGCTCGTAGCGCCGCACGCCGACGAGCAGGCGCCGCACATAGGCCCACATCCTCGCGTAGCGCGACTCCAACCGCTCCACCATGGAGGTGGGGAGGAGCGACACCCGGTCCGCCAGCGCATACCGGTCCACCCCCGCGTGCACGAGCATCCGCGCGGCGCCATACCGCTCCGGAGGAACCGGGCCGCAGTCGCACCGAGGGCACAGGAGACCCGGCTCGTGGAAGCGCGTGCAGGCAGGGCAGCGGACCTGCGCCCCTCGGCGGGCACCATTCTCTAGCGGGGGATGCATGCGTCTTCTCTACACCGACTGGGGCCACTGCGCCCCACCCCTCAACCGTCGCGACGCAATGATGCGGCAAAGCCACACGGCACCCGCGAATCATTCGCCATGCCATGGCGCAGCTGTAACGCAAAATGTTTCAATTCCTCTCAACCTCCGCGCGGACCTGGGCGGCGCTCACTCCATCCGTTGCAACCAGTAGCTCTCACCCAAGGAGAAACACCCCATGAAGCAGACCTTTGCTGTCCTGGCGGCGCTCGCCGTATCGACCCTGGTGGCCTGTGGCGGCGTTGAAGCCGTGGAGCCACAGGAGGAGCTGGGCCAGGAGTCGAGCGCCCTCGTCTCCTGCTCGACGGAATGTACGACGGGCCCGTCGCTCTCCTGTTGGGGAACGACCTGCTCCGGGTCCAACAACCACTACGTCCAGTGTGACGGCAACTACCAGTACTGCCCCACCACGCCCCCGCCGCCGCTCGACTGCAGCCTGTCGCGAGAGGCGTGCGTGAACGTCCTCGGCCTCGCATGCTCCCCCAGCGGCTCCACGCGGAAGTGCTGCATCGAAGACATGCCCACCGGCAACTGCCAGTGCATGCACAACGGCCAGTGGACGTGCACCGTCCCCGTCGAAGACCCGTAGCCCCTCCCGAGACCTGACTGACGCATGGAAGTCCCAGGAACGGGCACGCTCGACGCGCCCGCTCCTCCTTTCTTCGCGCCAGACGCTCCCGGCACACGCCATGGGTTGAGCGCGCCGAAGGAAGTTGAAGGATGGCTCAGGTAGTGAATCCGCTATTTACGTAAAAATCTGGCTATCCATTGACACGCTGTCCATTGCTCGATATTTGTGATTCGCCACGAATGGGGGACCGTATCGAGCATCCTCAGGAATGCTCAGCGGCGTGGCTGCCCAGAACCCACACATCGTCACAACTGCGCTGGAGACCTCTCCACGAACAGCGGCCCCCTCCTTCCGGGCCGCCGGTCAGGATTCGTACGCTCGTATCCGCGGCTCGAGTGGCGCGGAGGGTGGGACGCGTCTGTCCGGCGGACGGAAGTGCCCGCCAGACGCGCACCAGGAAGCCACCGTCATGGACCCAACCCGCAATGCCTTTCCCGAGAAGAACCGCAATCTCGCCGTGGGCTCCGCCCGGCTCCAGGAAGTCGAGAAGGCGGTCCATTACTACGTGGACAACCATCACTGTGACGTCATTGGGCGGGTGTTTCACGGGATGCCAGGCCGGGAGGCGCGCGTCAGCTTCAGTCCGACGCGCCGGGATGTGAGGCTGAACGCGGAGGGGCCTCGGGACGTCCTCCACTTCGGCTCCTACAACTACTCCGGGCTGAACGGGCACCCACGCGTGGTGGCCGCGGCGGAGGCGGCGCTGCGCCGCTACGGGACGACGGTCAGCGGCGTGCGTCTGCTCAACGGGACGTGTGAGCTGCACCTGGAGCTGGAGCGCGCGCTGGCGGAGTTCCTGGGCTTCGAGGACTGCGTCACCTACAGCAGCGGCTACGCGGCGAACCTGTCCGTGCTGTCCGCGCTGTGTGGCGAGGGCGACGTAGTGCTGTCGGACATGCTCAACCACCAGTCCATCATCGACGGGCTGAAGCTGTCCGGCGCGGACATCCGCACCTACCGGCACAAGAGCCTGCGCAGCATCGAGTCCACGCTGAAGAAGCTGCCGTACGAGCAGCGCAAGTTCATCATCACCGACGGCGTCTTCAGCATGGACGGCGACGTGGCGGACCTGCCGGGCATCGTCGCGCTGGCGGAGAGCTACAACGCCTTCATCCTCGTGGATGACGCGCACGCCACCGCCGCCATGGGCCCCAACGGCCGTGGCACCCCGGCCTACTTCGGGCTCCAGTCACAGGTGGACGTGCTCACCGGCAGCCTCAGCAAGGGCCTGCCGGGCATCGGCGGGTTCGCCGCCGGTTCCAAGGCCACCATCGACCTGCTGCGCTTCGGCTCCAACGGCTACATCTTCTCCGCCTCGCTGCCGCCGCCCATCGCCGCGGGCCTGCTGGAGGGCATCCGCATCCTCCAGGAGCAGCCCGAGCTCCAGGAGCGGCTGCACCACAACGAAAACCACCTGCGCGCCGGCATCCGCTCCATGGGCCTGGACTGCATGAACAGCGAGTCCCCCATCATCCCCATCCTGATGCCCGCCTACGAGAAGACGTTCGAGCTGACGCGGCTGCTCCACCTGGAGGGCATCTACGTCAACCCGGTGGGCTACCCCGCCGTGAGCAAGAACCGCACGCGCCTGCGCATCAACGTCAGCGCCAACCTCACCCAGGCGGACCTGGACCGCTTCCTGGACGCGCTGGACCGATGCAGCCGCAAACTCAACCTCCAGGACGCGCCGCCGCTCCAGCAGACCGGCTCCTGAGCCGGCGCCCCACGCCACCCACGCCACTGGAAGACCCGCCATGGACCTCAAGGAACAGCTCCTCTACGGCCTGCCCGTGTTCCTCGCTCCCATCCTCATCGAGCTGGTGGTGGGGCTCGTGCGGCGCAAGCCGGCCTACCGGCTCAATGACCTGCTCACCAACGTGACGATGAGCCTGCTCACCGTCCTGGGCAGCGTGGTCATCGCGGGCGCCACCTTCGTCTTCTACGGCTACGTCTACAAGCACCACGCCCTCTTCAGCCTGGCGAAGGACTCCGCGTGGACGTGGGTGGTGGCCTTCTTCGCCTACGACTTCTTCTATTACTGGGCGCACCGGATGCACCACACCATGGCGTGGATGTGGGGCGTCCACGTCGCCCACCACTCCGGCGAGGACATGAACTTCGGCCTCGCGGTGCGGCAGAGCGCGCTGGGTGAGCTGACCACGTGGCCCTTCTTCGTGCCCATGGCGCTGCTGGGCATCGCGCCGGAGGTGTTCCTGGGCATCACCGGCATCCAGCTCCTCTTCCAGTACGCCATCCACAACACCTACGTGCCGCCGCTGGGCTGGCTGGAGTACGTGCTCGTCACGCCCTCCCAGCACCGCGTCCACCACAGCCGCAACACGCCGTACATCGACAAGAACTACGGCAACATCCTCGTCGTCTGGGACCTGCTGTTCCGCACCTACCAGCCGGAGCTGAAGGACCAGCCTCCCGTCTACGGCCTGCGCAGCAGCCTGCGCTCGTGGAACCCCCTCACCGCGCACTTCCACTACTTCGTGGAGCTGTTCCAGAAGTCCGCCGCCTGCGCGCGGCTGGCCGACAAGGCGCTGTGCTTCATCAAGGGGCCGGACTGGAACCCGCCGTCGCTGCGCCAGGAGCGCTTCAGCGGCCCCCCGGATGGCGGCCCGTCCGCCACCTTCGAGAAGTACGACCCACGCCTGCCCCTGCCCGTCACCGCCTACTGCGTGACACAGTTCTTCAGCCTGGCGGCCAGCATCCTGCTGCTGGCGTGGTACCTGGACACGCTCAGCCTCGTGGCCCGCGCCGTGACGCTGGGGCTGGTCCTCTTCGGTACCTGGAGCCTGGGCGCGCTGATGGACTCGCGCGCCTTCGCGTGGCGGCAGGAGTTCGCGCGGCTGGCGGGTATCGCGCTGCTGGGTCCCGCCCTGGCGCTGATGGAGGGCGTGCCGCTGGTCAGCGCGCTCCCCATCCTGCTCCACCCCGTCCTCAGCGCCGCGTGGCTGCTGCGCTTCCGCGCCGCGTTCCACGAAGGCGCTGACACCTCCACGCGAGGCTCTGGCGCCCTGGCCGCCTGAAAGCCCCGCCCCCTGTTTCGACGTCCCCAACCCACCCGAAAGACATGACCGCGTCCGCACCCGTCACCGGAAGCGCTCCCGCCTTCCACACCTTCCCGCGCCCCCTCGACGTGCGTTGGGTCGGCTCCATCAACGACATCGGCCGGGAGGACTGGCACACCTGCTTCCCACCCACCGACGTGATGCAGTCCTTCGAGCTGCACCAGGCCACCGAGGCCGCCAGCATCGAGGACGTGCGGTTCCACTACCTGGTCCTCCGGAACGAGGGCGCGGTGGTGGCCATCGTCCCCTGCTTCCGCTTCCGGATGTCGCTGACGGTCATCGCCCCGGAGAACGTCAACAAGGTGGTGTCCCAGGTCCGCCGCGCGTTCCCGGACTTCCTCTTCCTGAATGCGTTCGTCATCGGCACGCCCATCGCCATCTGCAAGGACTTGCTGGGCATCCGCACGGACCTGCCGAAGGCGCGGCGTGACGACGTGCTGCGCGCCATCTCCCGCGAGGTGATTGCCCGCGCCCGGCACCTGAAGCTGGGCCTGGTCTTCATGAAGGAGTTCACCTCCCAGAAGCTGCCCGAGGTGAAGGACGTGCTGTCCCCGCGCTTCCACTTCGTGGAGAGCGCGGCCACCACCTACCTGTACCTGGGCGAGCCCGGGAAGAGCACCTTCAAGGACCGGCTGCGCAAGAAGTACCGCTCCCTGATGAACAACCGCATGGCCCGCATCCAGGAGGCGGGCATGCGCTGGGAGACCGTCTCCGACTTCTCACGCTACGCCGCGCAGATGCACCCGCTGTACCTGCAGGTCCTCAACCGCTCGAAGATTCGCTTCGAGACGCTCAGCGTGGACTTCTTCGCCCAGCTGCCCCAGCGCCTGGGCGACCGCGTCTTCGCGCTCCTGTGCTTCAAGGGCGAACAGCTGGTGTCCTTCGAGCTGTTCCTCAAGGACGCGGAGTGGGTCCACCCCATCTACCTGGGCCTGGACTACCGCCTCCGCGACGAGGGCGCGCTGTACTTCAACAGCATCTACAAAATCGTGGAGGTGCTGGAGTCCCAGGGCAAGTCGGTGGTGCAGCTGGGACAGACGAGCTACGCGGTGAAGGCCAGCATCGGCGCGGTGGTGGACCGGCTGTACCTGGCCGTGCACCACACCCACCCGGTGCTGGACACGTTGCTGAAGCGCTTCGGCGCGGAGCTCTTCCCGCCCACGCCCCTGCCTCGCTCGCAGCGCGTGTTCCGGGACATGAAGGAGAACGACGACGGCCTGGCCCGCCATGGCATCCACTTCGAGCGGCTGGACGCGGAGGGCGACGAATGACGGCGAAGGCGGGCATCACCACGAAAGTCGTGCCTCGCATCCGGGACGTGCCCCAGGCGCTGTGGGACGACAAGGTGGCGCGGGGCCACCCCTTCAAGAGCGCCGCGTTCCTCTCCTGCCTGGAGGCCTCGTTCCCGGAGCGGAAGTTCGGCTACCTCATCGTGTCGCAAGGCGCGGACGTCGTCGGACTGGCGGTCATCACCGAGGAGCGCCTGGACTTGAGCCTGCTGCTGCCGGAGCAGGTGGGCACGCTTGCCCAGGGCGTGCGCAAGGTGCTGCCCGGCTTCCTGTCGCTGGGCCTGGGCATGGTGGGCACCTTCGAAACGGCGGAGCGGCACTGGTGGTACGACGCGCAGCGCGTTTCCGAGCATGACTTCGCGCGGGCGCTGCTCGCCGCTTGCGACGAGGTGTGTGGCAACGCCGCGCTGCTGCTGGTGCGCGACTTCATGGAGGCCCTGCCCGAGGACGTGCGCCTGGAGTCGTGGTTCCTCCAGCGGGGCTTCAAGCAGGTGGCCAACCACCCCATGGCCATGGTGACGCTGGACGGGCTGAGCAGCGAGGCCCACTTCCAGCGGCTGAAGAAGAAGTCGCGGCAGAACCTGCGCAAGAAGCTGAAGGACGCGGAGGCGCTGGGCTTCCAGGTGGAGCGGGTGCGGGACTTCCGCCCCCTCATCGACGAGTGCTACCCGCTCTACCTCCAGGTCCACGAGGGCGCGTCGGAGTTCAAGCGCAACCCATTCCCTCGGGCCTTCTTCGAGACCATCGCGGAGCGGATGCCCACCACCAGCAGCTTCCTCACGCTGCGCGACTCGGCCGGGCACCTGATTGCCTTCATCCTCACGGGAACCGGGGGCGGCATCAACAACCCCTTCTGCATCGGCATGGACTACGCCCGGACGGAAGGCACGCCGGCCTACTACCTGATGATGTGGAAGGAAATCGAGCACGCGGCCCGCACGGGATGCCGCGTGGTGGACCTGGGCCTCACCAGCTACTTCGTGAAGCAGACGGTGGGCGCGGAGCTGGAGGGCATGACGATGGCCGCCCGCATCCAGTCCGCGTGGCTGCGGCCCCTGCTCAATCCCCTGCTGCCCGCGCTGCTGAGCGAGAAGCAGCCGCAGGAGCGGCGGAAGTTCCGCGTCTCCACCTTCGACGACGACTCGCAGCCCCCCACTGACCAGGCCGCCTGACCATGCTCCGCTTCGCCTACGGCTGCATTCCCTCCGTCATGTCCCTGTACTTCGCCAACACCCTGGTGCGGCGAGCAGGGCTGAAGCCCGCGTGCATCCTCCTGTCCGCGGGGGGCCTGCGCTTCCAGAAGAAGCGCTACACCCCGGCCCAGGTGCTGCCTGTCTTCCTGAAGCAGTTTGGCCCGTGCTTCACCGGCTACAACGTGCTCGCCGGGCTGAGTGGCTCGCTGCCCTTCAGCATTCCCGCCTCGGGGTTGATGCGCTTCCAGGCGCTCTCCCAGGCGTATGGCATTCCGCTGGTCATCAGTGATGACTTCTCCGGAGCGGCCACGGTGAGCGAGCTCGAGCGGCACGGGGTGGAGCTGTTCCTCACCAGCATGTGCGACCAAATCATCCGGGAGCCGCTGCTCAGCCTGCCGCGCCATGGCTGTTTGAACATCCATCCATCACTGCTGCCGGAGTTCCGCGGCGTGGACTCTGTCTTCCAGGCCATGCTGAACGGCGTGTCTGAGATTGGAACGACCCTCCACCGCACCACCGCGCGCATCGACGCGGGCGACGTGCTGGCCCAGAGCGCGTTCACCCGCTCGGCCGCCGATTCCCACCTGGCGCTGACGGCGAAGGCGACCGCCGCGGGCATTGCCCTGCTCGAGCGGCACATGGAGGCGTTGGAGCGCGGAGAGACGCCGGACGCGCGCCCCATCGACGTGAGCCGGGCGCGATATCCCTACCGCTCCTGGCCGGAACGGGAGGAGCTGCGCCGCTTCCACGCCCAGGGGAACACCTTCTGGCGGGCGTCGGACTTCCGTCGCCTCCTCGCCTTCGAGGACGTGCTGGCGGCATGACGCGGCGGAAACGACACGCCGGACGGGAGAAGCTCCCGCCCGGCGTGGGTGCTTCGGACCGCGGACTACTTGCCGCGGCTGACGGACTCGCTGTGGATGGTCAGCGCGCTCGCGGCGGCCGTCAGGTCAATGGCCGAGAAGCTGGTGTACGGGTAGTGGCCATCACCCAGCTCCTCGACGAACTCGACGTGGTCGCCGCTGACCTCGCGGCCGTCGAAGTTGAACGTGAAGGCTCCCGGCGTCGCGCTGCGGAAGGACCACACGCAGGCGCCCGAGGGGATGGGGTCATTGAACCCGAAGGTCATGTGGTTGCGGAAGCCGATGTGGATGGGCGTGAAGCGGATGTGGATGTCGTACCAGGACGCGTCCATCGGGAACCAGAGGCCGCGGTTGATGTGCCGGCCCTGGAACTGACCGCCGTTGTACACGTACACGCTGTAGGTCGAACCGCCCGGCGTGCCGGTGAACTGCGGATGGAACGTCACCTGGCCCGGCTCACGGCCGATGCCGACCTGGAGGGTGCTGACCACCTGGTCGCCATCACGCGCCGCCAGGGCGAAGCCCTGTCCGGCCTTGGCGACGTCCTCGAAGACGGCCTTCTGCTCCCACTGCGTCGCGGCGGCGAAGTTGCTGGAGACGCCGTCGTTGGCGGCCTTCTCCAGGCCGGTGACGTTGAGGCCCTTCTCCGTGCGCTCGAGCTTCGCGTTGCCCGTGGCGCAGTTCGTGATGCCGGCGGAGGTCTCAACGCACTGCTGCTTCACAGGGGCTTCCTGGGCCGAAAGCGCGTCAGCCTCGGCAGGCTGCGACTCCTCGCCCTGGCAACCCGCGGCCGTCAGACTCAGGAGTGCTGCCGCCATCAGGCGGCCCGTCAGCTTGATGCTCATGGATGAAAAACCTCTCGTTGGGGGATGACGACTGCCGGGTCTCCGGTGAAGACCCGGAAGCCGCGTTTGCACCCAGCGCGCCAGCGCGTGGCGGACGGCGCCGTCGCTCGGTGAGGGCTCACCGGCCACCCCGCTCGCGAGCACCTGACGTAGCGCGCGGCGTCACAGAAACCCGGCTCCTGTGGCGAGCCTGTTACACCCCAGGCAGCCATGAAGCGCCATTCATGCGGCTTCATGAAGCCCGGGGCACGGGTCGAACGAGACCCCTTTCGGGTGTGTGCACTGCGGGCTGGCTGGGTCCTGAGATTTCGTACCAACCCGCCATATCCCCTATGCTTCGTCACCGTCGCCCGGGAGCCCGGCCGGACTTCCCCCCCGGAGGAGGCTGGAACATGAACAGCGCCAGCGTGAATGAATCCCCCACGGATCGTCGTCGCTTTCCTCGGCTCGAGGCGCCGCTCTATGCCCGGCCCGCGCGACTGAGGCGCGTGGACAAGCAGCAGGTGCTGGACGCCAGCCTGGGGGGCGTCCGCATCTACTCCGACGAGCAGTACACCCAAGACTCCGAGTTGGAGCTGGACCTGTTCCTGCGCGACGGCACTTCGCTGGAGTGCAAAGCGCGTGTGGCCTGGACGCGCAAGCTTCCCAAGGACGCGGTGGCGCGCTTTGAAGTCGGCCTGGCCTTCACGGACGTACCGCCGCTGGCCATGGACAAGCTCAAGTCGGTGCTCGTCGTGGATGACGATGGCGGCCCGGCCGGCTCATAGCTTCCCGGCGGCGGGGACGCCCGCCAGGGCTTCCTCCAACACGGCCCGCAGCTCCTGCTCCAACCCTGGCACCGAGGCCCTCCGGAGCGCGCCGCCGCCTCTGAAGAGCGACAGCCCCTCCAGGAATGCGACCACCAGCGCCGCGCGACGCTCCAGGCGTGACGGGCTGAGCCCGGGCGCCAGTTCACGCAGCAACGCCACGACGCCCGCCCGGAAGCCCGCGTAGAACACGGCGAGCGCGTCCGCGACCATCTCATCCCGTGCGGCGAGCGCCCACAGCTCCGCGAAGAGCTGGCAATGGCGCGGTGACTCCTGGTCCTCCAGCAGGGCCTCCACCGCGCGACGAAGCCGCTCCACCGGCGCACGGCCGCCTTCCTCCACCCGCGCATGCACCCGTTGGCTGGCGGCTTCCAGATAGCGCGCGAGCAGCGCCCGCACCACGTCCTGCTTCGCGGGGAAGTAGTACTGGAGGTTGCCCACGCTGAGCCCCGCCCGCTGAGCCACCCGGCGCAGCGTGAGCCCCGAATGGCCCTCCTCCACCAGTGTGTCGGTGGCCGCATCGAGGATGGACGCCACGCGCTCGGTCCCCTTGGCGTGGACGGCGGTCCCCTCGCGAGGCTTCGACGACGGCAGCTTCCCCCGCGTGGCGCGTGGCATCAGGCCGCCTCCCGGCGCGGTTGTTCGTCGAACCGGACCTGGACGCCGCACCCGCGCAGGGCGGCCAGGGCCTGCTCCGGACGCGCGTCGTGCTCCGGGAACCATACGCCCGCGGCGGGAGGCGGCGCGCCATCCCATCCCAGCAATCGCTCCGTCCCCAGCACCGCGCCCACGGCCGTGAGGTGGGCCTGTCCCTTCGGATCCACCACCTCGATGCGCAGCGCCCCGCGAGGGCCTTCCACGTCCGCCACCCACGCCGCCTCACCGCCCATGCCGCTGCTGGCCATCAGCGCTCGCCGCACGGACGTCAGGCGGGGATGCTGGAGCAGCCGGAGCAGCCCCACTTGCTGGAGCGCCGCGAGCATCCAGGTGACGGTGCCCGAATCGAACCCCAGCCGCGTCGACACCGTGCGCGCGCCCAGCACCAGCGGCAGCGTGGCCTGCTCGGGCGTGTCGAGCCGGAAGACACGCGTGGGCCGCCCATCCGGGAACATCACCCGGCGGCCGTCCGTCAGCGGCAACACCTGCCGCTCCTTCCCTCCCTCCGTGATGTCGAAGGCCATCCCCAGCCGGTCCATGTACTCCACCGAGTCCGGACCCGCCTGGTCCGCCAGGGCGAAGCGGATGCCCACGTCGACGCGCTCGACGCCTCCCACCCGCTCCGACGCGCCCGCGACGAGCCTGGGCACCAGTCCCGCCATCCACGCGGAGCTGAGCAGGACGGGTGCCCGTGGGGGCGTCCCCGACAGCCGCAGCACCGCCGACTTCACACGCGACGTCCAGCGGGTGATGTCGAGCACCGCCACGCCGTCCCGGACCGCCGAGCGCAGCACCGCGTCGTCCGGGTCATTGACCAGCGACACCACGGCCCTGGGCCGTCCGGACAGGCACGCCAGCGGGTCGGGCGCCGTCACATCCAACACCGCGGCCTCCGCGTTCCCCAGCCGCCGGGCCAACGCCTCCGCGGGCTCGCGACGGCGGCCAGCGATGACCAGCGGAAGGTCCGGATGCCGCTCCCGCAGCAACTGCGCGAGCCACGTCCCCACCACGCCGTAGCCCCCACCAGAACGACACTGTCCTCAGCCACCATTGCGCGCTCCACCCGCCCGGCGTGGGCCATCCACGCTGCCTGGAGCTTTATTAGGTCAATTGACCTATATTTTCACGACAATCGTCCTGGCCGCGTGGCCGGGGAGCCCACGTCCCTGGCGTCGTGCTCCGCCCCGACTGGAGCGTGGACGCAGTGGCCGAGCGCATCCTCGCGCGTGGCGGCAGCGCACTGGCGCCCGGGCATCCTGAAGTCACACATCCGCTCGCGATGGTGATGAACCGCCGCGAGCGGACTCGCAACATCACCTTGAGCGCGTCAGCGGCTCGGCCACATTCACGGTGGTGGTGCCGTGCCACACGAGGCCGTACTCGTCCTTGTAGATGTCCAGGTCCACCGTGTGGCTGCCGCCGCTCGCCTCCCGTGGAATGGACTTCGTCATCGTGAAAGTGAAGGCGCCACCCGGCGGCAGGTTCACACCCCAGTCGGAAAAGGCGGTGTCCCAGGCCGACGGCAGGTTGGAATAGAAGTCGTACCAGACCCAATCACACGACGCGGAGTCATTGTTGGTGACGTTCACCGTCCAGGTGACATCCGTTCCCGGCGCTGCCGTCACCGTCTGCGGTGACAGCGTGACGGTAGGCGACGCGGTGACACAACGCTCGACGATGTCGATGTCCGCCGTGCCCTGCACCGTGTGGCCGTCTCGCGTGGCTGCCAGGCCCACGGCGTACGTGCCGGGCGCCACGCTGTAGGGCGTGTACGCCTGGAGGCCCAATGACAACGAGGCGGACGCGGCGACAGTGACTTGCGCGGGCAGCCGGTCGGAGCCCCACCCCTGCGGAAGCAGGGCGGAGACCTGGAAGGTGGACGGCGAACACGTAGGCGAGTCGTGGTTGACGAGAACGACCTCGAACTCCGGCCGGCCTCCGGGCCAAGACGTGGGGGCGAAGGACGTCACCTGCACCTCGTGGGGTGCGCGGACGCACGCGGATTGACGGTGCGCGATGCTCACGACGAGGCCCGCGGACGTCGCCGCGTTCACAGTCACGGAGAGGGTGCTGTAGGGGTCGTCCCACGTCGTGCCCGGAAGCAGGGCCGGGTCCGTCCACGACGCCGTCTGCGGCGTGAAGTCGAGCAGGTGCGAGCCACCCTGCGTCGTCGCATCCGCGTAGTGCACGAGCGCGCCGCCGAACACCTGCGGCGCCAGCGTCGCCTCATAGCCCCCACGGGCTGGCGGTACTCCAACCACAGCCAGTCATTGCTCCCAGGCCGCCGCCGCACCTTGAGGGCCTTCAGGCCGCCCGACGCGACCACGGGCGCGAGGGTGAAGGTGCCGTCCACGCCGTCCACTTCGGCCACGGCGGACGCATCCAGCCAGCCGATGCGTGCCTTCTGCGGCGCCGCGTAGTGGCCCAGGTTCCACCGCCCCATCGTCGAGAAGACATCCCCGTACTCGTCGATGACTCCCGTCGCCCCCGGCAGGCCCAGGGCCTCCGCGCCGAAGTCGCGCGAGCTCGCATGGCCCAACGTGAGGTTGTGCCCCGCCTCGTGCGTCACCAACTCCACGGCACTGTCATGGACCATCATGGACTCCGCCACGAGCCACGACGTGGAGGCCGTCACGGTACCGTCCGCCGTCTGCACCTGCCCACAGGACACCGTGGCCTGACCGGCGTAGGAACAGCCCGCCTCTGGGCGTGGGTGGACGATGAAGATGCGGTCGTACTGCGTGAAGTCCACGTCCGCGTCCGCCGCCCGCACCGCGGCCTCACGCATGGCCGCGCCTTCACTGCACGAATAGGCGCGGTCCAGCGTGTACCCGCTCACCACGTCGCCCGTGGTGGTGGTGCGGCCCTCGGACACCTCGCTCCAGTAATCCGCCAGGGAACGGCGCGTCGTGGAGAAGAACACGTCGTGGACCGCCTGCGGGGTGAGGCCGGGCCGGGCCATGCCGGGGAACTCCGTCATGATGACCAGGCTGCGCTGCACGCCGCTGACGCCACACGCGCTCGCCGTGCTCAGCGAGGACGCGGCATGGGTGTCCACGTCCACGCCCTGGGCGATGAGCTGGCCGCCCTGCTCGCGCCCACGCACCTTCACCTGGAGCCCGCTGCGCAGCCCCGGCGGCGCGCCGTGTTCGAAGCGCACCTGGCGGTGCTGGTTCCCCTGCTTCACGAAGTACTCTTCCCACGACGCGGCGGGCGAGGGCGGGTCCACCACCACGACCTCCAGTTCCCCCTCCCATGACTCCTGGCGGCTCACCGTTTCGTGTGGTGGCGCCCCGTCCTGCGCTTCATCCACGTCGGAAACCTGCGCGCTACAGGCCACGAGCCATACGGCCGATACCATGCTCCACGTGCGGGACATTTCCCCTCCGGAGAACGGCGGCCCGGAACGGGTCGCCGCGCGCCTTGTGCACGGGGCGATTCAGTCGCGCAACGCATCCCCGACGAAGCCACGAGGAATTCACGCGGAACGGATTGGAGACGCGGCGCGGTTCGCTCGCGAGCGAGGTCTGATCGCTCACGGAGCGGCGGCTGCGCTCAGCGCCCGGGCGGGATGCCCAGGTCCAGCGGCGCACGCTGGCTTCGATGTGGTGGCGCACCGAGACGCCCAACGGCCCCGGGGTGACGCCGGCTCCACCTTGAGGGTCTTCTTGTCGGGGTCGTCGCGCCCCGCCTTCGCCACCACGGGCTGGGCGGACGACGCGCCGTCCAGGGACACCGGTGCCCGAGCCATCGCCTTCGTGAGGACCGGCCCTGGACTGCGATGCCTGCCTGGGGCTGGGGGCCCGATGGGGCGCTGGCACGCGGCCACGTGAATGCAATGGAGGGGGTGCCTACCCGTCCGCCGCCCGGGCTGAGGGAAAGGCACGATGGGCACTCCGCCAGGACCGCCCCACTTTGTGAGGCATGGGTTCAATGGAGGAGGACGCCCCGGAGGTGTCGGCCGCCCTGCTGGAGGGCATCCGAGCCGCCGCGCTCCCCGTGTCGGGCCGCGCTTCGGACCTGGACCCGCTCATCGAGAGCATCGGTGATGCGCGGCTCGTCCTGCTAGGCGAGGCCACACACGGGACACACGAGTTCTACCAGGCACGCGCCACCCTCACCCGCCGCCTCATCGCCGAGCAGGGCTTCCGCGCGCTGGTGGTGGAGGCCGACTGGCCGGCCGCCCTCCGTGTCGACGCGTTCGTGCGGGGTAACGGGCAGGACGCGACGGCCGCTGGCGCCCTGGGCAACTTCCAGCGATTCCCGCGGTGGATGTGGCGCAACCGGGAGATGGAGGAGCTGGTCACCTGGATGCGCGCCCACAACGCCACGGTGCCGCCGGAGCAGCGTGCGGGCTTCTACGGCATGGACCTGTACAGCCTTCACGACTCCATGCGGGAGGTGGTGGCCTGGCTGGACACGGTGGACCCGGATGCCGCGCAGCGGGCCCGCGAGCGCTACGCCTGCTTCGACCACTTCGGCCCCGAGCCCCACGTCTATGGCCAGTCCACCACGTCGGGGCAGGCGGACTCGTGCGAGGAGCAGGTCTGGGCCCAGTTCGTGGAGTTGCAGCGGCGGAGGACTCGAGGGCCCGAGGACGCGGACGCCCGCTTCCACGCCGAGCAGAACGCCCGGCTCGTCGCCAACGCGGAGGCGTACTACCGCGCCGTGTATGCGGGTCGGCACGAAGGCTGGAACCTGCGTGACACGCACATGGCGGACACGGTGGACGCGCTCGCGGCGCACCTGTCGCGCAGCGGTCCACCGGCCCGGTTGGTCATCTGGGCGCACAACTCCCACCTGGGTGATGCCCGCGCCACGCAGCTGGGTGACCAGGGGAGCTCAACGTGGGCCAGCTCCTGCGCGAACGGCACGGCGCGGCCACCTACAACGTGGGCTTCACCACATACACGGGCGTGGTCATCGCCGCGCACGAATGGGACGAGCCCGGCCTGCGACGCCGCATCCAGCCCGCCATGTCCGGCAGCTACGAGCGCCTGTTCCACGACGTGGGCATGCCCGCGTTCCTGCTGCGCATGGCCGAGCTGGGCGAAGCGGCGGGTGGCCTGCACGAGCGCCGCCTGGAGCGCGCCATCGGCGTGGTGTACGCGCCGCGCACCGAGCGGTGGAGCCACTACTTCCACGCGAACCTGCCCGCGCAGTTCGACGCGGTGCTGCACTACGACGAGACGCGGGCATTGCGCCCGTTGGACTCGGATGCCGGGCACGGGGAGGAGGACGCGCCCGACACGTATCCCTTCGGGTTGTGAGGAGGCTAGTTCGCCTGAGCGGGCGCCCGCTCCTTGATGGGCGGCGTCTGCGGCGAGGGCACCTTCGCCGGCGGCGCCTTCCAGGTGGAGGACTTCCCGGGCGTCTTCTGGCCCCGGGCCAGGTGCCGCTCGATGCGCCGCTTCACCTCCGGCAGCACGTCGTTGGGGATGGGGATGGAGAGGTTGTACTGGGCAATCTTCCAGGTGCCAGCGTCCTTCACCAGCACGCCGCTGCCGCGGCTGGGGCCCAGGTTGGGCGTGTCCAACGCCTCGTCGAACCAGGCCACCGCGCCATCCTTCGAGAGGAAGATGTGGCGTGACGTCGCCTTGAAGTTCCAGGCCTTGCCCTTGGAGAAGTACGGCTTCGCCCAGGCGCGGAATTCGTCACGGGTCCAACGCTCGGTCGCGTCGGTGCCCAGGTACACCGCGTCGTCGGTGAAGTGGCCGAAGTAACGCGCCTCGTCCGCGACGGCGGCGGCCTGGTGCCAATCATCCAGCACGGCGGTGATGGCTGCCTTCGGGTCGGCGGGGGCCGTGTTCGCGGGAGCGGAGGCGAGCACGAAGAGGAGCAAGGAAACGGTGGGCACGCGGAAGACCTCGTCAGGCGGGGCGTTCAAGGTATGAAGCGGCACGGCCCGCCCCGCGTCAAGGCGAACGGGGCGGCGAGAAAGGCGCGAATCGCATGGTCCTCGAGAGTTTCCTGGTGGGTGAGGGCGATGTGCCCACGGTGATGCTGCACGGCTTCCTGGGCACGGGGCGCAATCTGCGCTCGCTGGCGGCGGCGTGG
This sequence comes from Myxococcus sp. MxC21-1, assembly GCF_032612255.1. Lineage (NCBI taxonomy): Bacteria > Pseudomonadati > Myxococcota > Myxococcia > Myxococcales > Myxococcaceae > Myxococcus > Myxococcus sp. MxC21-1. The sequence goes on along the minus strand of NZ_CP123278.1, from coordinate 971,390 downwards.
AGCGCGGCGGACCCGAGCCGGCGCATCCTCCTGCCGGACCTCACCGGGCACGGGACGTCCCCTGCCCTGCCGGCGAACTCGGACCTCTACAGCATGGCCCGGGACGTGGTGGACACGGCGCGTGCGCAGGGGTTCCAGGGTCCGTTCGACTGGGTGGGGCATTCGCTGGGAGGGAGGGTGACGCTCGCGGCGAGCCTCAATGTCCCGGAGGCCGTCCGGAGCGTGGCCCTTCTGGACATCGCACCGGGGCCTGTCCCGGGAGACTTGTCGGAGAGTGGCAAGGTGCTGGGCATCCTGCTCCAGGCACCGGCCCAGGCGGAGAACCGCCGGGCGATGCGCGCGGAGCTCACGGGCCGTGGCTTGTCGGAGCCGCTGGCGGACTGGCTGCTGATGAACCTGGTGACGGTGGAGAGCGGCGTGCGCTGGCGCTTCGACCGGCAGGCACTGGCGGGCCTGCACTCCCGCGTGAATGACACGGACCTGTGGACAGCGGTGGAGCGCAAGGACGGGCCGCCGATGCGATGCCTTCGGGGTGGCCGCTCGAAGTATGTGAGCGACGCGGACGTGGAGCGTCTGGTGGCCGCGGGATGCCCGGTGGAGACGCTGCCGGAGGCCGGGCACTTCGTCCACGTGGACGCGCCGCAGGCGGTGTTGGCGTGGCTGCGCTGAGCGACGGCTGAACCTGGAGGATGCGCCTCAGATGCGCACCCCCAGCAGAAGGCCGGGCCACATCCGGACGCCGCCGGGGCCGCGGCCCAGCTTCCACTGCGGCAGCCAGCTCACGTCGCGGTCCTCGTCCTGGGACGACGGGTCGTACGCGTTGAGGGACACACCGCCGAAGAGCGCAAAGCGCCGCTTGAGCTCCCACCCCAGTGTGGCGCGCATCCGGAACAGCGTGTTCTTGGGCCCCGAACCATAGAAGTTCGGCTGCCAGCTGCCGTACGACAGGTCCACGTCCAGCGAATAGCGGTCCGCCGCATCCAGCGGGACGTGCACGCCCAGGCCCATGTTGAGGAAGGTCCGCAGCGAGTCCTCGCCAATCCCCACGCCCGTGGTGGCCAGCACATAGACGGTCCGGCTCCCATACTTGATGCCCACCGACAGGGGCATGACGTCGTCGGCGGAGAGTTCCAGCACGAAGCGCCCCTTGCGCACGATGCTCAAGAAGCCGATGGGCACCGACACGTCATCCGCGATGTTGATGAACCCCAGCTGCACGCCGCGCACCTCGGCCGCCACGTTGATGAGCCCCACCTGCGCGCCCGCGACGTCCCCGGAGATGTTGATGAGGCCCACCTGCGCGCCGGCGAGTTGCTCCGCCAGGTTGATGCCCACGGCCGCCTGCACGCCACGGAGGCGCGCCGCCGCGCGGTTCGCCGTGGTGCTCACCTGGAAGCCCGTGAAGTCCCGCTCGACCATGTTGAAGACGGCGGACACCTGCCCGCCCGTCCCGCCACCGAAGGCGAGGTTGCCGCCGAACGCCGTCTGGAGACCGAAAATCTCCCCGCCCGCCACGTTCGCCACGCCCGACACCTGGAACCCCTCCACCGTCCCGTCCACCCACCCCACGCCTGCGGACACGCCCACCCCCTGAAGCTGCATCGAGCGCACGCCCAGCACACCCACCGCCGGTGGTTGCGCCCGCCGCCTCCCCACAGCGAGGTGGTGGCCAGCGGCGGCACCAGCGACAGGTTGAAGGGCACGGAGGGCATGTCGCCGAGGACGACCGGCTCGCCGGTGGACAGGGCCTCGGCCCGCATGTCCGTCCCGCCTCGCGCCGCCGTGCGCGTGAGTGTCATGGGAACGAAGTGCTCGGCGCGCAGCTCCGAGCCCCCTTCGGCGACACCGTCAACTCCGCCTCGAACCGCTGCGAGGGACGCTCCAGCACGACCTGATAGCGCCCCGCCTCCAGCCCCAGCGCCGGCGCCGGCCCGCGGGCTTCTGAAGCTCCGCGACCAGCTGGTTGCCCCAGTCGCGCACGAAGAGGCGGCCCTGCACGTCCTCCGCCACCGTGAGCCGCACGCGCGAGGTGCGCAGGTCCGTCAGCACCAGGTCGCCGCTGCCCGCCAGCTGGATGTCATAGGCCGCGTGCTGCGGACCGCCCTGCGAGCGCTCCGTGCGCGCCAGCGTTTCATGGAAGGCGAACTGGTAGGCCTCGTGCAGGGTGACGCGGCCGTCACCGCTGGCGTCCGCCGCGCCGCGCAGGCCCGTCACCAGGAAGTGCGTGAAGAAGGACGCGCCAATGGTGTCCGACTCCTGCGCCACTTCATCCGCGGAGCTGGAGGCGAGGTACGCGTGGCCCCGCACCTGCGACGCCGCGTCCATGAGGAAGCCCGGCCGGTGCACCCCACCCTTGAAGCGCGTCACCGCGCCGGAGCCGCACGAGTCCAGAATCGCGATGCGCACGTCCACGGGCACCGCGCCCAGCCCCTGCTTCAGCGCCGCGTAGGTCAGCCGCTCACCGCGCGGCAGCAGCCCCTCCGCGTCCGAGTGGCCCGAGTAATAGAGCACCAGCTCGCTGCGAACGCCGTCGGCGGCCGCGGCCTCCACCAGCACCCGCATCCGCTCCAGCGCGCCCAGCAGGCCCTTCCGGTCCGCCTCCAGCAGCAGCACGCGGTCCGCCACCGCCACGCCGCCCAATTCCCCCAGCACGCGGGACATGGCCAGCGCATCCGAGCCCGCGTAGCGCAGCCGCTCGCGTCCCTCACCGCCCTCGCTGGAGCCCACGAGCAGCGCGAAGCGGCGCAGCGTCACCGGGGCTCCTCCGCCGGGGGCGGCGTGGCCGCGGCGGACACCGTGGCCCACACGCCCAGGCAGGCGGCGGCCAGCAGGCCGCACCGGCGGCCCCATTCCCCAGCAGTGGTGCGTCTCATCATCCGCGTTCCACCCCACGCGTCAGGCCCGGCCCGGCCTCAAGCGAGTCCCCTCGGCATATCTCGACTGGAGGCCGGCGAGCGAGCCCGGCTCACGGGCTCCAGAGCGCCCGCCGCACCACCCAGGAACTGCCGCCCCGGCCATCCCGCACCACCGCCCAGAACGTCACCTCTTGCGCCTGCGCGCCCTCTGGCGGCTCCCACTCCGTGCGGTGCCGGCCTTCCTGCCCGCCGAAGGACGAGCCACCCGTCTCCTGCGGCGAGAACTCGCCCAGCGTCGCGTGCCACGAAATCTCCCAGCTCTCCCGCAGCGTCACCGCCTCCAGCCGCAGCCCGGGCACCACGTACGTCTCCTGCAGGGCCACCACGTCCTCGGACGTCACCACGAAGGGCCCAGCGCCCCGCAGCTCCAGCGGCGCCTCCGCGGCCCAGGCCACGTCGTCCACGCGCAGCCCCGGAATCACCGGCTGCACGTTGGCCCGCATCCCCTCCACGGCCGGGCACCAGAAGACCATCAGCTTCTGCGCGTACACCCGCTCCTCCCCCGCCTGCGTGAAGAGGACCAGCGGCATGCGCAGGCCGCCCAGCCCCGGTAGGGGTCCAGCGCCTGCACCCGCGCCAGCAGCGGCGTGTCATCCGCCAGCGTGGCCGCGCCCGGTTGGATGCTGAGCGTCAGCTCACCAGGCGCGGTGGTGCCCTCCGCGAGCAGCACGCGGTTGGACTCGTTCGCGCACGTCCGGTCCTCGGGGTCCGCGCACGCCCACAACGTGTATTGGATGGGACGGCCCTCGCCCGCCGGGTCCACCAGCAGCGCGCGGTATGTCACGGGCTCGGAGAGTTCATCCAGCGTCGCCGGGTTGAGCTCACAAGCAGACGCCATGAACTCCGGCGGCTCCGTGGCGAGGCCGAGCACACGGAAGTCGTGGACGCGCGAAGGCTGGTCCTCGACATCGACACACGCGGTGGCCCCCAGCAGCAGCAACAGGCCGCCATACTCGAGCAGGGTCTTCATCTCAGAAGCTTCCTTTCACACCCACCACGGGGAGGATGGGGATGCCCGGCACCTCGTACTCCCGACGGAACCGGTAGTCGTTGAAGACGAACTCGACGTTCTTCGCGTTGTAGAGGTTCTGCACGTCCAGGTAGGCCGTGAGCGTCCAGCTCTGGAACTGCCAGCTCTTGTCCACGCGCACGTCCAGTTGGTGGAAGCCGCCCGTGCGGTCGGAGAAGTAGGGACCGAACGTCGCGTTGTAGCGGTTGCGGTCCGCGTCGTAGACGTCATGGCCGCCCGCCAGCGGCGTCATGGGCCGGCCGCTGGTGTAGCGGAAGCGGCCACCCAGCTCCCAGCCGTTGCCCAGCACATAGCCCGCCACCATCGTGAGGATGTGCGTCTGGTCCCAGGGGCTGAGGCCATAGGTGGAGTCGTCCGGCACGCTGCCGCCACCGAAGGCCCCTCCGCCCTGGGGCGGCGGCCCCGCGCGCCCGTCCTCCGAGCGGCTGAAGGTGTACGAGAGCCAGCCGGACCACTTGTCCGTCGCGGAGGCGCGCTCCTTCTTCAGCATCACCTCCACGCCATACGCGCGGCCGATGCCGTCGTTGGAGTACGGCAGCGTGAAGACGCCGCCGCCCTCGTTGGCGACGAGCTGGCCGGGCGACACGATGTTGTTGAAGCGGCGGTTGAAGAAGCCGGTGACGTCCACGTTGAGCACGTCGGTGATGCGGTGCTCCACGCCCAGGCTGCTCTGGAACGCGCGCTGGTAGGCGAGGTCCGGGTTGCCGTAGGGCGCGGTGATGAAGCGGAACGTCTCTGGCGGCTGGCTGTAGAGGCCCAGCGAGCCCTTGAGGTTGGTACGCGAGGTCGCCGCGTAGCGGACCCAGAGCCGCGGGTCCAGCGCCAGGTTCCGCGTGTTGCCCACCGTCTGGAGGTTGCCGCGCACGCCCGGCGTGAAGGTGAAGCGCCCCACCAGCAGGTCTGCTTCCAGGAAGAGCGCGCCGTCGAAGGCACTCAGGGCAATCTGCTCCTCCAACTGCTGGCCCACCGGCTCGGCCCCGGGGAAGGGCACGTACTCGATGCCGCCCGGCGCGGGGAAGGACACGTCGTAGCGCTCGTGCTCGAAGACGAGGTCCAGACCCGTGCGGAGGGTGAGCGCGGAGGACAGCTCGATGCCCAGCACCTCGCGGGCGCCCAGCGTGTACGTCTTGCCCTCCTGCCGCGCGAGCCCGAAGTCGATGTTGTTGCGGTCCATGCCGACGAAGGGCGTGAAGACGGACCACATCGCGCCCTTGCGGTAGGTCCAGTCGCCCTTCACCCGGTGGAAGTTCATGCGCGTGTCCAGCTCCAGGTCCCGCTCCGTCTCGGGGCCGGTGGACACCACGCGGAGCTGGTCATCACTGCCGAAGGCCATGATGTAGCCGGAGCTGCGTGCGCCCCCCGCCGTCACGGTCGTGTCGTCGTTGGGCGTCCCGCGCTTCGCGCCGAAGTCCACGCGCAGCTGGTAGTCCCAATAACGCGGCACCACGGAGAGCGTGCCCCCCTCCGTCTCCGGCAGGACGGCGGGCAGAATCGCGTCGATGTACGAACGGCGCGCGGCGGCGGCCACACTGATGCCGTCCGTAATCGGGCTCTCCAGGAAGAAGCCCGCGTCCAGCAGGTCCACCTTCACCGAGCCGTGCAGCGTGTCCGATGCGCCCTTGCGCGTGCCCACCTCGACGATGCCGCCCACCGCGCGGCCGTACTGGCTGCCGTAACCGCCCGGGAAGAAGTCGAGCTGGTCGATGAACTCGGCGTTGACCACCGAGGGTCCGCCGAGCAGGTGGAACAGGAGGGGGATTTCGACCCCGTCCATCATCGTCGACGTCTGGCCCGGGTTCGAGCCACGCACCAGCAGCTCACCGGAGATGAAGGGCGCGCGCGCCACGCCCGGCAGCGACTGGATGACGCGAATGGGGTCACCGAAGGAGCCCGGCGTCTTCTGCGCCTCCTCGCGGGTGATGGTGCGGCGCACCACCTCCTTCTTCGGCCGGTCGGAGCGCACCACCGTCTCCAGGCCGCCGCCCGAGGGCGCGAGGTAGAAGTTCACCTCCGTCGTCTCGTTCGCCTTCAGCTCCTCCTTCGTCTGGTAGAGCTGGAAGCCCGTGGCCACCACGCGCACCTCGCAGGTGCCCGCGGGCACCTCGAGCGTGAAGCGGCCGTCCTCGTCGGACATCACCTCGGGCGCGTCCGGGTCGTCGCCGCAACGCACGGTGGCGTTGGGTACGCGCGAACGGCTGCCGCGGGAGATGAGCTGGCCGGTGAGCGTGGCCTTGGGCTGCTCGACCTCCTCGGCTTCGGCGCCCGCCTCCGGCTCCGGCGCGGTGAGGGTGAAGTGATAGACGTACTCCACCTGCACCGGCGCGGGCACGCCGTCGACCTCGGCGGGCGAGAAGCGGAACTGGCGCACCGCCGCGATGGCCGCCTCGTCGAAGCCGTTGCCCACCGGCTCGGTGGGCAGCACCTCGGCGACGGACCCGTCATCCGCGATGGTGATGATGAGCCGCACGGACGCGGTGAGCCCCTGCGCGAGCGCCTCGGGCGGATACTGCGCCTCCACCTGCTGCACCAGTTCGGGAGGCTTGGTGATGGTGGGCTGAGTCTGCGCCGCGGGTGGCGTGGCCGCGTCCGCGGGAGGCGCGCCGGCCTGGGGTGCCTGCGCGAGCACGGGCGCCGCCAGCAGGAGCGAGGCCGCGACGAGCGCGCCTCGGGCTTTCAGGGTGGAGGACATGGCGTGTCCAAGCATACGGGTGAGGGGGTTGCCGCTCCCGCTGAAAGAGAGACGGAGCGATGGCGAGGTGGAATCCCGGCAATGCCTGTGGGGATGGGTACCCCTGACATGCCGGGCACGCCCGTGCTCCGCCGCTCTCCCAGCGGGAGTGGCGACATCAATCGAGCAGGAAGGTGTACGAGTATTTCATCTCCGTGGAGACAGGCTCGCCGCCCTTGATGGCGGGCTTGAAGCGGAAGCGGCGGATGGCATCCCTCGCCGCCTCGTTGAGGCCGTAGCCGGGCCCCTTGAGAATCTTCACCGCCACCACCTTGCCCTCGTGGTCGATGGTGATGGAGAGCGTGACGGTGCCCTCCACGCCCGCGCGGCGCGCTTCCTCCGGATAGGGAATCTTCACCTCGGAGGCCACCGTGGGCTCGGAGTCCACCTGGTAGATGGGCGCGTACTTCGGCGCGCTGTACGCCTTCACCTCCTGGGGCGCCTTCGCCGTGGGGCCCGTCCTTCCGTAGAGCGTGTTGCCCACGGGCGCCGCGAAACCTCCAGCGCTGGTGGTGGAGGACATCGACAGGCCCACCACCAGGGGCGCGGGCTTCGCGGAGGGGGCGGGGTGTCGTTGGGCGGCGGCGGCGCATCCACGGGCGGCGGCGGCAGCGGCTTGGGCGCCACGGCCACCTTCACCGGCGGCGGCTTCACCACCCTGGGCTTGGGAGGCGGCGGCTTGGGCGGCTCCTCCGGCTTCGGCGCCTCGGGGGGCGGTGGAGGAGGCTTCACCACCTCCACCATCACCATCTCCACGGGGCGCTTGGGCACGGGGCGCAAGCGCGAGTCACCGTCACCCAGTGCCCAGAAGCCGCCGACGTGAATCCCCAGCGACACGAGCAGGAAGGCGCCCACCACGGCCAGCGAGCGGTCGTGTGAGGGCGTCGTGGGACTGTTGTCGAGGACCGCCTGGCTCATGCGTTGATGCCTCGCTTCAGGGCGCGGGAACCGTGGCCGCGGGGGCCACGTCCTTCTCGATGTTGAGCGCGAACTTGGCGATGCCCTGGCCCTTCACCACGTCGATGAGCCGCATGACGCGGCCATAGGGAAGCGACTGGTCGGCGCTGATGATGGCGCGCGTGTCCTTGTCCTTGGCCACCGCCTCGGCGACCTTCGCCTCCAGCTCCTTCTCGGTCATCTCGGTGCCGTCGAAGAAGAACTTGCCCTCCTTGTCCAGCACCACGTTGACCAGGCCCTGCACCGTCTCACCGCCGTTCGCGGCGCGGGGCAGGTCCACCTCCACCGTCTCACGGACGATGAAGTTGGCCGTCACCATGAAGATGATGAGCAGCACCAGCACCACGTCCACCAGCGGGGTGACGTTGATGCCGGTGATTTCGTCGTCGTTGTCCTGCGCGCCGCCCGCCATGGCCTAACGGGCCTCCGAGCGGAGACTGCCCACCAGGGCGTAGCCCAGGGCATTGGCGCGGCTGGTGAGCGTCTTGAGCTGGCGGCTGAAGACGTTGAAGGCCACCACCGCCGGAATCGCCACCGCCAGACCCACGGCCGTGGCGACCAGCGCTTCGGAGATGCCGGCCATGACGGTCTGCTGCATGGCCCCGCCGCCGCCCTGGGCGTTCATCTTCCCCAGGTCATTGAAGGCCTTGATGATGCCCAGCACCGTGCCGAACAGACCGATGAACGGCGCGTTGTTGCCCAGCGTGCCCAGGTACGAGAGGAAGCGCTCGTAGCGCGGGCGCTCACGCGACAGGGTGGAGGCAATCACCTGCTCCACCGTGTCCGCGCCCTGGTCGGCGCACGCCAGCCCTTCGCGCAGGATGGCGGCCTCCATGCCCTGACGCCCCTGGATGGCGGCCTTCACCGCGTCCAGCTCACCGCGCGACAGCCGCACCGCCAGCGCCTCCGAGTCCGGCAGCCGGTGACGGGCGAAGTACACCGTGCGCTCCAGCATGATGGCGATGGAGAGCACCGACAGGCACACCAGCACCCACAGCACCCACTCCGCGGAAGTGAGCGTCACCCCCAGCAGCTTGGTGCTGAGCCACCCCAGTTGCTCCGGGTGGGCCTGGGCGAAAACGGCGATGGACGGCATGGTGTCTTTCCCCTCGCGAAACACGTTGGCGCGACCGGAACACCGGGCCCGAATTGAAGTGTCACCGGGTGGTCGGATTTTTTCCGGGCCGCTCTGACGGCGAGGGGTCAGAATGCGCGCCATGCAAGGAAAGACAGTGGTCGTCACGGGCGCCTCGGCGGGCATTGGCGAGGCGCTGGCGGTGGTGCTGGCCGGACGCGGCGCCAACCTGGTGCTGGCGGCGCGAAACGAGGAAGCGCTCCAGCGGGTGAAGGCCCGGTGCGAGTCGGCCGGCGGGCGCGCGATGGTGGTGCCCACCGATGTAGGCGACGCGGAGGCCTGCCGCCACCTGGTGGAGCGGGCGGTGGAGGCGTTCGGCGGCGTCGACGTGCTCGTCAACAACGCGGGCGTGACGATGGACGCGCGCGTGGACGAGGTGAAGGACCTGTCCCTCTTCGACCGGCTGATGCGCATCAACTACCTGGGCGCGGTGTACTGCACCCACCACGCCCTGCCCCACCTCAAGGCCCGGCGCGGACTGGTGGTGGCCGTGTCGTCCCTCACGGGCAAGACGGGCGTGCCCAACCGCAGCGGCTACGCGGCCAGCAAGCACGCCATGCACGGCTTCTTCGACTCGCTGCGCATCGAGCTGCGCGGCACCGGCGTGGACGTGACGGTGGTGTGCCCCGGCTTCGTCGCCACCAACATCCGCGACAGCGCGCTGGGCGCGGACGGCCAGCCCGTGCGGCAGAGCAAGCACGACGAGAGCGCGGGCAACATGGACGTGGACACCTGCGTGGCCATCATCCTGCGCGCCATGGAGCGCCGCGAGCGCGAGGTGGTGATGACCACCAAGGCCCGCGTCGCCCAGTTCCTCAAGCTGGTGGCCCCGGGCGTGGTGGACCGCATCGCCGCGAAGACCATCCAGGACCGGCAGCGCTGATTCGCGCGGCTCAGGTGGCCGGCGGAGGCGTGGCCGGCCGCTCCACGCGTGTCAGCAGGCCGGAGATTCCCTCGAAGGAGGCGTTGCCCACCTGGTGCAGGCCGAAGCCCCAGAGGAAGGCCGTCATGCCCGCGCCGAAACCGCCCCATGTGGGCGAGAAGACATTGAGCAACTGAAGCCCCAGCGCCACCGCCACCGTGGTGAGCAGCGCCAGCACGCCCAGCTCCACCAGCCACATGTGACGCGGCGACGGCAGCGGCATGCCCTCGAAGTCGCCCAGCGCGGGCGCCCCTCCGGCGGGCGCCTCCGGCAGCGCGAGGATGCTTCCACCGCTGGGCGCGGTGGGAGGAGGCACGGAGGGCGCACCGTCGCCCCCGTCGTCCGACGCGAGCGATTCCAGGTGGAAGCTCTTCGCCATCCGCTGGGACTGGCTGGCGGAGACAAACCGGACGCGCGCCTCGCCGTACTTCCCCGCGGCCTCGTGCGACGACTCCGCCACCAGAAGCCCCATGGCTTCGCGCAGGAGCACCTCCACCTCATCGAGCGCCTGCGTCTGCGCCTCGGACTCACTGACCTGCCGCGCCTCGTCCACCGCGCCGCGCAGCTCCACGATGAGCTGGCGCACATAGGCGGCATGCGCGCCCTGGTACATGCGGACGGCATCATCCACGCTGGTGTTCGCACGCTCGCGGGCTCTCTCCAGCAGTGTGTTCACCTGCCGGGTGAGGGCCTCCCACTCCTCCTCCGTGAAGCCTCGCGGCGGCGTGCGGGACGCCAGGGCCGCGGACAGCTCCTCGCAGAGGATGTCGAAGTACGAGCGGCGAGCGAACTCCAGCTGGCGCCGGGCGGCGTCCAGCGCGCCCCGCGCCAGCTCCTCCCGCACGGTCGACAGCAGGGACAGCAGTTCATACTTGAGCCGGAAGCCCAGCGAATCCTCACCGTGCTGCTCCACCAGCGTCCGCGCCTGACGGTCGATGTCCTGCAACCGCGCCTCCAGCCCGGCGCGCGCCAGTCCGTCCACGTCCAGCTCCCGCACCTTGGCGGCGAGGCGGTCCAGTTGCTCGGTAGCGGTGTCCTCTGCGCGCAGCGCGCCTTCCACTTCCGCCAGCAACTGGCTCGCCTGCTCCGGACGCAGCTCGGCCGGGAGCGCGTCCAGCTTGCGTGACGCGTCACACCACGCGCCATACAGCCGTAGACGAGGCTCCAGCGCGGTCAGGTCCCCGTCGCGCACGCGGATGCCGCGCACCGGCCGGCGAATCTCCGACGCGAGCCCGTCCACCTGGCCCAGCATCACCTGCCCCACCTCCCGCGCCCGGGCCCCCTGCCCGCTCACCACGGCCTGGAGCCGGCGGTGCAGCTCCATGACCCGCTGCAAGCGCAGCGTCCGGGGCCGGATGCGCTGCGAGTACAGGCGCACACCGAACGACGACACGGCCCCCGCCGCGATGAGCAACGCGCCCCACAACCAGGGCGAGCTCACCCACAAGGTGAAGGGCTGCTCCACCGGCGTGCCCGAGCGCACGGACAGGCGCACGGTGCCGGTGTACTCGCCCGGACCTTCCAGGCCCCGCAGGTTCAAGAGCAGCGCGCCGCTCCCATGCGCGCTCACGGGAATGCCGCCGTCCACCGACGTGACATCCAGATTGCCGCCATCCGGCCTCCCGCCCTCCAGCGCGAAGCGCACGCTCTGGAAGCGCGGCTGGATGAGGGCCGAGTCCATGTCCGGCGCCTTGCGCTGCAATTGCAGCAACTGGGGCACCGGCACGACCCCGCCCACGCCCGCCGTCTCCTTGAACGGCAGCCGCACAGTGGCGTCGATGGAGCCCCAGCCCCAGCCCGCGGACGTCACCGCTGGCGACGTGGCGATGAACTGCACCGCGGGCACCGCCTGCACGCGCGTGACGATGAGCGCGGTGGTCTCCCGCCCTTGCGCGTGCACCAGCACCACGTGGCCCGTGTAGTCCCCCGTGACGGGCAGGCGCCCGGACAGCTCGACGTGGATGGGGCGCCGCGTGGAGATGGGCACCGTGGCGCCCCCAGCCTCTGCTTCCTTCACCACGGCCTGCAACGGCACCTGCACGCCGTCCTGGGACTGGAGCGGATCCACCAGCACCGTCACGCCGCCGGGCAGCTCGCCGTCCACACCTCTCGCCACGCCGCCGGCTACCGCCACGTCGCCGACCACCTCCGGCGCGCTCAGCAAATCCACGCGCAGCACGTGCCGGAAGTCCTCCGACGCTGTCCGCAGCTTCACCTCGTTGCTGGCGGAGGCGCCCGCCACGCGCAGCGAGGGCTCAGCGCCGGCCCTCCAGGGAAGGACGAGCAACAGGAGCAGGGCCGGAAGACGCACGAGCCCCCACGCGGAGTGGGTGACGGCGGGACGGGTGCCAGCGGAACGCATTCACTGACTGTATCAGGCGCCCCCCATGCCTCCACTTCGCGCCCTATCCCCACCCCAACTGACTCAACATGCTCCCGGACAGGCTGCCGCGGATGGTGTCGATGGGGATGCCCTCGTTGTGTCCCACCGACACGGACGGGACGCGGGGCCCACCGCTGTGATGCAGCGCGGCCAGCCGCAGGTCCTGGGTGAAGCAGGGTGCCCCCGAGGAGCCCGGCCCCGTGCACGCGCGGTACGCCACGCGTGTGCGGCCCGGATTGACGCCCAGGAACTCATCGAGCGCGACGCTCATCGGCTGGCCCGCCGGGTGCTGGACGATGAGCACCAGGCTGCCGGGCGTGAAGGACTCCCGCGAATCGGGCGGCTCCAGCCAGCCTCGGGGTTCCCCGTCGACCAGGTCCTCGCCGGGGACACCCGCCACCTCGAGGAAGGCATAGTCCAGCTCGCCCGACGTGGCATCGCGCGGACGCGGGTGCATCAGGTCCGCGGGGCTGTAAGGACTGCGCGCCAGACAGCGCGTCACACGGTACACCGTCCCCGGATGTAGCAGCGTCCCGTCCTGGAGGACCTTGCGGCCGAAGCGGACCCGTAGAGACTCCAGCAGCCTGTTCTCGATAACGTGGAAATTGGTGAGCACGACGCTGGGGGCCACCAGGAAGCCGGTGCCCAGCGCCGCGCCCACCTCCGGCTCCACGCGGCACACCTGCCGCTCGATGGAGGTCAGGCGCTTGCGCCAGTGCTCACGCTCGGCGTCCGCACGACCGCTGCCGAAGATGCGCTCCAGTCCGACACGGGGGATGCTGCGCTGGACGGACGCGAGGTACACCTGCACGAAGCGTTGGAGGCGAGGGTGTCGGGGCAGGGCCTGGTAGGCGCCGCGAATCAGCTCGCGCAGCCAGCCCTCCGCCTCCGCCATGTGGATGAGCGCGAAGACGCGCTCCCGCAGCCCACCGGAGACGCCCAGCGCTTCCAAATCCCTGCGGCAGGTGGCGGCCACGACCCGGCGAAGGTGCTCCACCGAGGCAAACGCGCTCGTCAGCGCCCGCTGTAGCTCGTCCCTCTCCGCGCCGTCGAGCTCCATGCTTGCCACCCACGACGAAACAACCCTGGGAGCGGTTGCGACTCCGTGTTGCTGCTGGGAAATCTGTGCATCCCCGGCGTAGGTGCCCAGTTGGGAGCGCGGACTACATTTCTTGGAGGCCCGTGAAGTCACCACGAGTCGACACATAACGCGCCCCCCAGCGCCGGGGCAGTGGCCCGGGGGGCAGGAAGTGCCAGCGACTTCTCTTCAGCGTACGGCCCACGTAGCGGGGGGTACGTAGGACACCAGGTCAGGGCGCGACAGGGCCATCAGCGATGACGCGCCGCCCTGGAGCGTGCCCGCCAGCGTCGGGATGACGCGGAAGCGCGCCTGGAAGGGCTCGCCCGGCCCTCGGGGATGAAGCCGCAGCGTCACCGCGCCATCCTCGCTCTGCCAGGACGCCACCTTCCCTTCGCGCACGAGCGCCTCCAGGCTGGCGGTGTCCACCTGCACGCCCGCGGGCAGCCCGTGGCGAATCACCAGCGGCAGGCCCGACGGCGTGGAGGCCTGGAGCGTCACCTCCGACGGCTGCCCCACCTTCGCGTCCGAGGGCACCTGCACGGACAACTCCAGCCCGGCCTGTGCCTGCTGCGTCCACGGCACCGCGGCGCTCAACGCCAGCGCGAAGCCCAACCCGGGCACCGCGGGCTCCGCGCGCACCGTCCAGGTATGCGCGCCACCGGAGCCCGGCGCCGCCGCCTCCAGGGACAGCACCTCACGCAGGGCCTTGGCGTCGAAGGTGCCCTCGGTGATGACCTGGCCGTCCCGCTCCAGCACCACTCGCACCTGGGCGGGCAGCGGCTCGCGGAAGAGGGACACCACGGCCTGCAACGCCAGGCGGTTGGCGCGCCCGTTGCCCCAGCCGTTCACCGGCTCGTAGCTGGCGAGCAACGCGGCGCCCAGGTCCGCCACGGGTGCCTTCGCGTCGCCCTCCAGGGCCAGCACTGCCAGCGCGGTGGCCTCGGCCTCCGTCGGCGTGCCGCCCGCGGCGTCCACCACGCCCTCCTCCACGGGCAGGAACGCGGCACCCTCGTCGCGCCGCTGAACGGCATCCCGCACCTGCTCGCGCAGTGAGTCCCGCAACGAGCCCGTCACCGCGCCGCTCGCCAGCAGCGCCGCCGCGGTGTAGCCATCCTTGACGTGCGCCCGGTTGCGCTCCAGCGCACCCGAGGCCCGCGCGGTGAAGAAGGCCGCGCGGCGCTTGCCCTCCGGCGTCACCGCCGCCGCGTTCACCGCGCGCGTGCAGTCCGCGGTGGCCACCAGCAGCCGCTGGAGCGTCCAGCCGTTGCCGCCCTGGCAGGTGCCGTCCGGAAGCTGTGCCGCCGCCACCTGCGCGGCCAGCCGCTCGCCCAGGCGGGCCAGCACGGGGTTGTCCGGATGCGCCAGCGCGCCCTCCGCCAGCAGCGCCGCCGTGGCCACGTCCGGCGCCCGGCTCCACCGCAGCGCGCGCTGGGTCGCCCGCATCAACCCCGCCCGTACCGACTCCACGTCCACTTCACCGGGCTCCGGAGGCACGGGCGCCGTCAGCCGCTGCCCGGGCGTGCTCAGCGCCTTCAGCGCCTCCGCGGACCGTGTCTCGCCCAGGGCGGTCAGGAGCTCCGGCGCGCGGCCCGTCAGCAGCAGCGAATAGCCCACGCCGGCCGCGTCCTCGCGCGCGCTCGCGTTCAGCAACTCCGAGCGCAGCACGCCCAGCCCGCCGGGGAACACCCGCACCCGGACGCGCTCGCTTCCCGGCTGCGCGTCCACGGCCCCGGTGAGCGACAGCGAGCGCGGCGCCGCCAGCGTGCCACCGCGCGTCTCCACCACCGGCCGCCCCGTGGACCACACGGGAAAGTCCCGCACCACCGCGTCGGTGGCGCCCAGCGTCGCGCGCACCGCCACCTGCCCCGGCGTGGCCACCCGCACCGTCACGTACTCCACCACGCTGCCGCGCGCCGGAACGCGCACGGTGCGGCTGCCGCCCTCCACCAGCGCGCCCGGCACCTCCACCTTCAAGGGCGCCTCCACCACCGCGTCCGTGGTGTTCATCACCTGCACCGGCATCCGCACGGCGTCGCCCGCGCGCAGGAAGGCTGGCAGCACCGGGTCCACATACGTGGGCAGCGTGCCCGTGAAGGACGTCACCGCGCCGGACTGCGCGCCCGAGCGCGAGTGCGCCAGCGCCAGCACCCGCCACTGTGTGAGGCGGTCCGGCACGCGCACCGGCACCGTCGCCGCGCCGGACGCGTCCGTCACCACCAGGGGCTCGAAGAGGAACGTCTCCGGGAACCAGGCACGGCTGGGCGTGGCGTCTGCCTCCGCGCCGCCCCCGCCCTTGCGTGCATCATCCTTGACCACGACAGAGCGGGCACTGCGGAGCGCGTTCGAGAACCCGAGCATCCCCCCTTCCATCTCCCCGATCTCCATCTGCTGCTCCGCCATGACCGGCGGGGGGGCCATCACCGCTTGCACCTCGTCGAACTCGGAGTTCTGTCCACCAAAGGTGCGGAGGCTCTTCGACGCCTGGGGCTCGGACGCCCCCGCCAGCGCGTCAGCGGATGCGCCGAACAGGCGCCGCACGTTGTCACCGAAGAGCGCCACGAACATGACCAGTCCCACCAGGCTCGCCAGGGAGCACCCCACCCCGGCGAAGAACGAGCGATTCATGGCGCCTCCCGGGCAACCCAAGCGTTCCAGTTCTCCACGTCCTCCGGCAGCCGCGTGCCACTGGACACCACCGCCCGCGGGTCGGTGAGGGCCAGCAGGTCCACGGGCAGCCGCGACAGCTTCAACCGGCGGCCAAAGGCATCCGTCACCTTGTCGCCTCGCTTCTCACACGCCGCCAGCGCGCCCTCCCACAGCCGGGCCATGCCCGCGGGGTCCAGCGTCTGCCCCTGCGGCGCCTTCTCCTCCCAGGCGCGCACCTGCGCGTGCAACTCCGCCAGCACGGTGTAGAAGGGGTCGGTCAGCTCCGACTCCGGCTCGAAGGCCGTCACCGCGTTCACCGTCACGCGAGGCTCCGTGTGCTCGCGCCGAGGCACGTCGCTCACCCGCAGCACCGCCGCCGACGCCGCGTTGGCCCCGCGGATGCGGCCCATGGCCAGCGCCTGACCGTCCAGGACACCGAAGGCCGGCGAGGCCACCGTGGGCACCGGCCGCAGCTGTCCCAGCGCGTCCGGCCCTGGCAGCGGCGCCAGCTGCGCCAGCGTCTCATCCACGCCGAAGAGGCCCACCGCCGCCGGACCGTCCTGTCCATCCACCCGTGTCTGCAATTGGAGCCGGGCCAGCTCGCCGGGAGCGTAGTGCTGCTTGTCCGGCGTCACCTCCACGGAGAGCTGCGCGCGCGGCGCCACGTACACCCGCCCCTGCGCGCCCTCCCAGTACGTCATCGCCCAGCCCTCGAAGTCCTCGGGCAGCTTGAAGCGGACCGAGCGCGTCGCCTTGTCCACCTTCTCTTCCATTCGTTGGTTGCCCGCCTGGAGCACCAGGGTCTCGGGCAGCGGGCCCTCGAACTGGGGGCCGCGCATCAGCTCGATGCGAACCTCCTCGCCGCCGCGCGCCAGCACGGGCGTGGCGCGCAGGCGCGTGGGTGGCACCTCCGCTGGACGCAGCACCAGCTTCGTTTCGCCCACGGCCTCTCCCCCTGCGTGCCGCTCACCTTCAGCTCGTAGCCCAGGAAGGTGGTGGCCTGGGAAACAGCCCGGCGCCCCTTCTCGGCCGACGGACGGGCGGTGAGGTACGCCACGCCCAGGGCGTTCTGCGGATACTCGGGCTTGGGCGGCCGGACGCGCGCGAAGCGCTCCTGGATGCAGGGCAGGGCGGACGCGGCCAGCGCGTTCGACTGCTTCGGCAGCGTCACCCACGTCAGCGACTCCAGGCCCCCTTCCCCAGCCGCCAGCTCAACGCCGCGGGCAGCGGAGCTTCCATGCTCAGGTCCCGAGGCAGACACGTGCGCGCATCGAGGGCCGCGTCGTTCAGCGCGACCACCAGCGTCTCAGGGGCGCCAATGGCCGCCTCCACCTCCACTGCCAACTCAGGCAGGCCTGGGTCCATGATGCCCAGGCTCACCTGGAAGACCCGCTCACGCCCGGCGGGAAGCACGCGGGTGCGCAACGCCGAGGCCACACAGGCGCGCAGTGCGTCCTCTCCAGAAACCACGTCCACCACCGCGCCCGCGGCACTCACGCGCAGGCCGAGCGCGACTTCCATCTCTCCATCCTCACGCGTCACGAAGCGCGCACAGGGCTCCAGCGCGGGCAACGTCTTCTCCAGCGCGAGCAGGTCCTCGAGCGAGGCCTCCGTCTCCGGCGCCAGCAGGTTGCGCGTCTGGCCCAGCCTCACCGTGGGCTCGGGCGGCGGCGGGCGCACGGGCATGGGCGGCACCACGACGTTGACGGGAGGCCCGGGGTCCAGTTGGAAGACAGCCACGCCGTCCTCGTCCGTCATCGCGCGCACGCCTTCGTCGCGCGGGTCCCAGGCGCGCTTCACCGTCAGCTCCGTGCCCGGCAGCACCTGCCCCGCGGCCGTCGTCGCGCGCACGTAGACGCGGTTGTTGAAGCCCGGCGCCAATCCGCCCTCCACCTCCGTCACCGCCGACACCTGCAGCGCGTCCTCGGACAGCAGCAGCGACACGCCGCCTTCGATGCGGTCTCCCGCCGCGTCCCGCGCCACCAGACGGGCCACCAGCTGAGCCTGTCCACGCAGGTCCATGGGCACGCGCGGCAGCGACAGGCGGAAGCGCCCCGCGGCGTCCGTGCGCGCGCGGTCCGGCAGGCCTCCCGCATGCCACTCCGTGGGCGCGGGCCAGTCACCGTGGATGTTCCACGTCAGGCCCACCTCCACGTCGGCCACCGGCGCGCCCGAGGCATACGTCACCTGCCCATCCACCATCGGCACCTCGTCCGCGCGCCAGAAGGGCCGGGCGCTGCGCGCCTCCACGCGGAAGCGCGGCAGGGTGAAGGGCTTCACCTCGAAGGACGCCGAGGCCTGCGCCCCGCCGCTCACCCAGCTCACCGTCCAGCGTCCTTGCGGCGCGCCCCGGTCCAGCGGGAAGCGCCCGGCCACCACACCCCAGGGCCCGGCCGGCGCGCGCTCCTCCAGCACCACTTCGCCGGTGGAATCCCGCACCACCCACGTCCCCGGCCGCCCATCCAGCGGCGCCGGGTCCTTGGCCCTCAGCACCACCGCGCGGAAGAGGACCTCGTGGCCCGGCTCGTACAGGGGCCGGTCCGTCAACACATGCGCCAGGGCATTCGCATACAGCGGCAGCGGCGCGTCCACGGTGTCCGTGCCCAGCGGCGAGGTGACGCGAGCCCGGAGCTGGTAGTCGCCGTCCGGTACCTCCGGCAGCGCCACGCGGGCCGACAGCCCCCGGTCGTCCGGGGTGCGCATCCACGCTGCCCCCTTCGGCAGTGGAAGCGGCGTCTCCTTCCCTTCCCCGTCCACCAGGAACACGGCGGCCGTGCCCTTCGTCACCGGAGCCTTCATCATCTGGCCGGATTCCGGGTGCGGCGCCAGCGCATGCGCCATGACCACCACCTGGCCCGTGTCGCCACGCGCCAGGCCGGAGCCATGGACCTCCACCACCTGGCGGAACTGTCCGTCCGGACAGCTCGGCACCTTCACTCCTCGCAGGACCCAGGCGGAAAGGCAGACGTCCCAGGAGGCAAAGGCTATCGCGCCCCCCACGAGCAACGCAGCCAGTCCTCCCCCCAGCAGCCGGCGGCGCCGGAAGCGGATTGTCATCGGTTCTCCCCTTCCCTCCACTCTATGCCGGGAGGCCGGGGCCCTGACGAGTCCCCCCGTTCTTCGCGTGGCTCGAGACGGTGCGCCAGGGTCGCCGCTCCTTGCCAGCGCCCAAGCCCAAATCCCGCCTGCCCCAGGATGCGCTTCCCGCGCGCCTGGAGTCGCTCCTGGAAGCATTGACCGACCGGCATCTCGCGGACCGGCTGGAGCGCGTGCACCGCGCGGCGGCGGTGGCCATCGACCGGCTGGGGCACCTGAGCATCGCGAAGTACGAGCCCACGTCGGTGGAAGCGGACGGCGGCGGCGGACCTGCGCCGCTCCCTGCAAGGCCGGCTGGAGCGCGCGGCGAAGGCGGAGGCCCGCGCGCGCCCCGTGCTGGCACGGCAGGTGGCGGAGAGCCTGTCCGCCTTCGTGTCCCTTCCCGCGTCAGTGGCGCTGCGCACGCCGCAGAAGCACCAGGTGCTGGAGCTGCGCGCCCGGCTGCTGGACACGGCCACCCAGGCGGAACTGGCGCCGGACGCGCTACCGGGGTTGGTGGAGCCCTACCTCGCGGCGTTGGAAGCGCAGATGGAAGAGGTGACGCGCACCTGGCTCGTCGTCCACGACCGCGCGGTGTAGGCCTCCTGCGGCGTGAAGCTGGAGCAGGCGGACATGCACCTCACGCTGGGCTCACGGGGCGCGGAGCGCGTGCTGGCGGAGGCGGTGGAGGCGGCGGGCGCGCTGCAGGGCCGCTCGGCGCCCTTCGACGCCTTCCTGCGCAAGGCAAGGCAGGAGGCGGGCGACGGGCTGGAGGAGGCAGGGGCGCGGGAGCTGCTCGGCCGGTTCCGGGAGCGGCTCGCGGCCCTGCCCTTCAGTTGAAGCGGGATTACGGCCTGGTGCCTTCGGCCTTCGCGCCCTCGGGCAGCGCGGGCGACTCGGGCTTCGGCGGGAGGATGCGCAGCTCGTCGTAGCGCGTGGCCAGCGTCTCCGGCGTCATCTCCTCCTGCCACTGCTTGGGGTTGGTGTTCCAGCCGAAGTCGGCCGGCACCTTGCCGCCGCCCTGGCTGGCGTAGCCAATCATGTCCGGGAACTGCTTGGACCAACGGCCCGCGGGGTCCGGCTCCTTGGTGATGAGCTGGCGGTTGGGACGGTGAAGGAAGGGCTTGGGTGCGTCACTCATGGCCCGTAGCCTCTCCGAAAGCAGCCCGCGAGGGTAGAGGGAAGACGCGGAGCCTCAGGCCGCCCGGCGGGTCCGCTTGCGGCGCCCGGTGCTCACCGGCGGCAGCACGCGGGGGCCCATTTCGAACACCGCGGCGAAGAAGCGGGCCTGGGCCTCGCTGCCATACCGGTATCGGCGCACCGCCCCGGCCCACGTCTCCACCTCCACACCCCAGCCTCGCCGGTCATGGAGGAGCTCCACCCGCAGCACCCCACCCATGCCACCATCCGCACCCTGTGCATCCATGCCCCGGGCCCTTGAAATCCCCGTGCCAGGGCGCACACGCGACATCACCGGGTTGCGGTGTCGGCCACCCACCAAAGCGCGGCGGGCCCGTAAGGAATGCAGGAGGGCTCGGCTGCCCGCCTGCCCGCAGGGCCATGCCCGACCGGGGGACACCTCAGGTCGCCTTGTGCCCCGCGATTCCTGCGTTAACTCAGAAGCATGACTCAATTCGAGAGCAACACCGGCGAGCGGTTCGCCGAATTCGTCCTCCCCGACGGCTGCGTGCTCTGCGGTGGAGAGGTGACTGTGCGTGCCTCTCAGGCGGGTGCGCACAGCTATTGCCCGCGGTGCCACTGGCTGTCCAAGCCCAGCATGCGCGTGCGCGACAACGGCGTGGAGCTGTCCTTCGCCACCACCGTGCTCGCCTGAGCACGCGCCGCCTCACGGCGGCAACATCGTCTCCGACAGCAACAGCGCCAGCAGGGTCGCCTTCTCGCCCTGCCCGAGGCGCAGCACTTCCTCGGGCAGGGACAGGGAGACGGGGCCCGGCTGGAGCGTCGTCCCAGGCTGGCAGGTGCGCCAGCCCGAATACCCTTCTCCCTTCACGGACAGCGTGTAGTTGCATCCGCCCATGGCGCCAGCGATGGCGAAGGGCGCGATGACGAGGCTCGACGGCTGGCTGGCGAAGTTTCCCTCCAGACGCAGGCCCGGCTCTGGCGTCCTTTCGAGGACGCGGAGGTCGACGGTGCCCTCCCCCACGCGTCCGAGCAGGTTTCCGCTGGCCCAGCCGACATCCACGTCACTGCCACGCACCTGTCCCACCAGCGCGGCGCCGCGCTGACGCAGCTCCACGCCGGGCCCCCGCACGACACCGCCCTCCTCCAGGGACAGCGCCACCGACTGCGCTCCCGCTTCGAGCCGCAGCGGTCCTCCCTGTCCGGTGACGGCGACCTGTGCCCGCGAGGAGGGCGCGAGCGCCAGACACAACGCGCCCAGGATTCCGATGACACCTCGTGGCCCTGCTTCGCTCCGCGACACATGACACCTGCTTTCGGCGGGTCCTCTGCCCGAAGGTGAGGCTCCGCCGAAGCCGTGGCAGGGGCCGCGGACCTGGCGCGCTCACGCCGGGACTCGAAAGGTCCCGGGAAGCGAGCGCGAGGTCCGTGGCTCAGTGGCCGCCGTACGTACCGCTCGCGGCGGGCACCACTTCGGGCTCGCACTCGCGCCTGCGCTCGGACTCATCCCAGGCGCGGCCGTCCTCGTAGCCCCACTCGTCGACGTCCACCTGGTAGCTGACCTGCGACAGCAGCCGGCCCCGGCACAGCTGCGAGTCCCAGTTGCCCTCCGCCAGCGAGCTGTTGGCGCGGGAGAGCAGCTCGCGCATCACCCACTCCGGGACGATGTCGCGGTCCGCGGGGTACGCGAAGCGGAAGAACATCAGGTGCGCGAGCAGCACCTCCCAGTACCGGTCGAAGCGCGCCAGCAGCCGCGGCCAGTCGAACGTGCGCCCCGTCTTCAGGAGCAGGTGCGTGAGTTCGTGCCCGTCGAAGCGCTCCCGCTCCAGGACGAAGGCCTTGCTCCAATAGATTTCCTCCGCCGGAGGCACGTTGCACGCGCAGTTCAGCAGCCGGGCGCGAACCGCGTGCTCGAACCAGCCATCGTCGACGACGGTGATGCCATTGCCGGACGCGAAGATGAGGTCGACGAGGAAGTCGTCCCAGAAGGCCTTGTGCAGCCAGCCGTGGACGTTGCGCTGCGTGCTCCAGCCATGGCGCGCGAGCACTTCCAATGCGCGGTCCGCGTCGTCCTTGCGGATGAACAGGTCCAGGTCCTTCGTGTCGCGATAGATGCCCGTGTAGTGAGCGAACGCGTAGGCGCCGCCGACGAGGAATGGGATTCGCGCGTCAGACAACAATTGGATGGCATAGGCCCGTGCGCCCAGCTCGGCGACCGGCCGCCGAACCTCCATCCGCCGTGGGTCTCCCCCGGGCGCGCCCGAGGCCTTCGGTGGTTGCTCAGCCATGCGCCAAAAATAGGAGCGCGATGCCGGGATGACAGCAGTCCGGCCGCGTGGCAGGCCGCAGGGCAGCCGGGCATGCGTCAGCGCGCCAGCATCAACATCAGCGGCGCCGTCGCGAAGGACAGCGGAACGCCCACTCCCACCATCAACACCGCCAGGTCCGGGTCCAGGTCATGCTCGGCCGCGAGGATGGCCGCGCTCACCATGGGGCCCATGGCCGACTGCAGCAGCGTGGCCTGCACCACCGTGGGCGCCAGCCCTGGCAAGGCCAGCAGGCCCGCGGCCGTCAGCGCCGGCACCAGCAGCAGCTTGTACGACAGCCCCAGGGCCACCGCGGGCAGCCGGGGCTTGATGCCCGACAGGCGCAGTTGCAGGCCAATGGCGAACAGCGCCAGCGGCGTCAGCAGCGCGCCCAGCCGCTCCAGCACGCCGTCCAGCCAGACGGGATAGGCCCAGGGCCGCGTCACCAACGCCACCACCAGCGCCAGGAACGCGGGGAAGGTGGCCACCTTGCGCGCGAGTTGGCGCAGGGACAGCGGCGTGTCCGCGCCCGCCCGGGCCGCCGCCACCGTGGCCAGCGAGGACAGCACCAGGAAGGAGCCGAGCTGATCCACCACCACCGCCACCGGCAGGCCCCTGGCACCCAGCAGCGCCTCCGCCATGGGCAGCCCCACGAAGGCGGTGTTGCCCAGCCCCGCCGTCAGCACCAACGCCATGATGGACGGCTTCGACAGCCCCAGCCGGGGCCCCAGCAGCCGGAAGAACGGCCCCGCGCCCAGGTAGTAGAGCCACGGCACCGAGGCGGCGACCAGGAGCTCCGGCACGAACACCAACTGGTGCATGGCCCGCAGCACCAGCGCGGGCAGCGCCACGTACAGCACGAAGGTGTTGAACGCCCCGGCGGAGCCCTCCGGGAACTTCCCACTGTGCCGGGCCAGGACGCCCAGCACCATACACGCCCCCAACAGCCCGATGACGTTCCCCATGGCGGGCGCAGCGTCTCAGCCCGCCGCGTCGGACTCCAGCGACATGCGGAAAAAGAAACGGGCGGCCTTCCGGTGGAGGAAGACCGCCCGTCGTTCACTTCACGTCGAAGCCTGGACTACGGCTTGGTGTAGTTGATGGCCAGGTTGAACGTACCGGACGTGTAGCCACGCACCATGATGTACGCGGTGGTCTGGCCCGCGGGCACGGCGATGTCACACGTCTCGGAAGCGCCGCTGAGGTACGGACGGCAGTTGTACGCGCTCGTGGTGGGGGCCGCGCCAAAGCGGACGTAGAGGTCCGGGTCACCCGAGCCCGTCATCACGACCTTGAAGTTGGTGCCGGCCTTCACGCTGAAGGGGCCGTAGTTCTGGCTGCCACCCGAGGTCACGGAGCCAGAGCGCGTCTCGCTCGTGGGCGTGCCGCTACCACCGCCCAGGGGCGCGAGGTAGTTGATGGTCAGGCTGAAGCTGGCGGCCGAGTAGCCACGCACCATGATGTACGCGCTGGTCACGCCTTCCGGAACCTCGAGCTCGCAGGTCTCGTTGGCGCCGGCGAGGTACGGACGGCAGGTGTACGCGGTCGTGGTGGGCGCCGCGCCAAAGCGGACGTAGAGGTCCGGGTCACCCGAGCCCGTCCCCGTCATCACGACCTTGAAGGTCGAGCGGGGAACGACGGTGAAGGGACCGTAGTGGACGTTCGCGTTCGCACCGACCGAGCCCGTGCGGGTCTCCGTGGTGGGCACACCTTCCGGGGGCGGCGGGGGCGGCGGGGGCGGCTCACCGTTCGGCGTGCCATAGAGCGCCTGGATGCCCTGGATGTCCTTCGCGGTCAGCACCAGGTCGCCGTTCTGGGTGCCGTTGCACTGCGGGTAGTGCATGACGGAGGAGCCGTCGTAGGTGGTCAGCGCACGCCAGTTGCTGTCCTCGAAGCACGCGCCGGACTCGGGGCGGGTGTGCTCGTGACGGAAGCCGAGCACGTGGCCCAGCTCGTGGCGGGTGATGCCCTCCAGCGTCCAGACGCCCAGGGGCTGGAAGGAGCTGGGGTCGAACACGACGTTGCGCTGGGCGCGCGCGTCGCCCGGGAAGAACGCGCGCGCCAGGTACTGGCCACCCGCGTTGATGGGGCTCACGTCGAACAGCACGTTGTTGTTGCTGGCGTTGCAGTTGGTGTCCTGCGCGCTCACGTGAACGAACTTCACGTAGCCAGCGGCTTCCCACGTCGCCGTCGCCGAGGCCATCGCCTGGACCATGCGGTTGTAGTTGCTACCGAAGGTGGTGCTCACGCAGTAGGTGAGGTTCAGCTTCTGCGTGTCGCTCCACTTCGCGTCCGCCCCGCCCACGCGGTGGACGATGAGCTGCCCGTTCTTGACGTTGTTGTCGTAGAACTCGCGCAGGTGCTTCTCGGTCGCGAACGGCGTATCACCGTCCGCGATGAAGATGCCCGTCTCCGGCTCCTGATACACCTGGGAGAGGAACTCCTCCCACGACATCCCCTGGCCGAGCGTCTCCTCGGAGGCGGGGGTGGTGCCATCGCTACCGCCGCAACCGGCGAGCAGCGCCAGGCCCGTGAGGGCGCCGACGAACTTGGACTGTGACATGGACATCCTTGTTGGGATGAGTGGTTCGCAGCCGATTAAGCAGCCGCCATGCCAGCATCCAAGCCATCGCCGTCATTCAGGATTTCTGATGGCTCCCTGTTCAACGAGGTGTACCGGGACTCCAAGACCTCTCGGCCATTCGTAAACAGGCTTTACGCTTCGCCCTGAAACGACAGTGCTTCTAAGGGTTTGCCCATAGAAGAACGGCCGACTGAAATTCGGACAGACCGTCCTGAAACAAGACACCCTTCGCCAGCTGTCCACATTCTCTTGTCCCAAAAAAAGACGATGCCAGCGGAAGCCCTACAGCCCCACCAGGCTCTCCGGACGCTTCAGGCCGCGCGCACGGCCCAGCGGCTGGAGGATGTCCTGCGGCGGCGCGTCCGCGGTGAGCAAGAGCGCGCGCACGGCGGTCTCCACCACGTCCTCGGCACCGGGGCGGACCATGCCGCGGCGGGCGTCCTCCACGCGCTTGCCGCGGTAGGCGTCGAAGCGCTCCTTCACGCGGCGGGCAACGTCCGACACCGCCTTGTCGCCCACCTCCACGCGCAGCTCCAATTCGTTGCGCAGCTGCACCGGGTCCGCGAGCACGCCGTACCGATCGTAACCCTTGTGCGCCGTGTCCTCGTGCATCACCGCGTAGTCCTGCGTGTTGGGCGCGGGCACCTGCTGCTCCTTGATGAGGTCCCGCATCACCGCGGTGACGGAGGCCGTCACGGTGAGCCGGTGGAGCTGCACGTCGAACACGAAGTCCGAATACATGGGCTCCTCCACGGTGATGGGCTCACGGAAGGTGGCGTCGCGGTGGCGCTGCACCTGCGTGCGCTGGCCCTCGGACTTGTCCAGCGCCTCCTCCAGCGCCTTCTCCTTCTGCAGGGACGCGGCGGCCTTGGCCACCAGCAGCACCTCCTCGGCGACACACGCCTTGTTGTCGCAGCGTGAGGGGTTGCACTCGCTGGGGAACTGCCCCGGGCCGCTGACCTCGCGCGCGGCCTCGCCGCAATCCTGCAGGGCCTCGCGGCACTGGCGGCGCTCCCGCTCGCGGCAGCGCTCCGCGGCCACGCGCACCATGGACAGCTCCGCCTGCATGCGCAGGTACTCCCGCAGCGCGGCGGCCTGCTTGCGCTCCACATCCTCCAGGGTGCGCTCGGCCTTCAGGAGCTGGGTCTCGAAGCCGCTGCGGCGCGGGTTGGGCACGGAGCGATTTCCGGCGAGGTAGCGCTGCGTGCGCTGCGACTCCTCCACCACCTGGAGCGGCAGCACCCGCTCCAGTGACAAATCCAGCGCCACGCCTTCGCGGCCCGCCGGGGCCTCCGTCACCACGCGCAGGGGCAGTTGCGTGGGCAGCATCGCCGCCAGCCGGCCGGCCGCCAGCCGCTGCGCCACGTCCGGCGCTCCGGCCCGGTCCTCCACTGGCGAGGCCACCACCAGGAAGGCCACCTCGTCGCGCAGCTTCTGGCGCACGGCCTCGGCCCGCTCCCGCGCCGCGGTGGCGCCCACGCGCTCCTGGTCCGCGCGGACGTAGGCCACCAGCGCGTTGCCCAGCTTGCCGGCCTTCTCCAGGCCCTCACCCGTGCCGAACCAGCGCCGCGCCCAGGCCACCTGCACGCCGTCCACGCCCCGCTTGGCGGCCGCGTGGTCCGGCGCCACCGACAGCACCGCGTCGAACTCCGTGCGCGCGTCCTGCAACCGCTCCGCCTTCAACGCCACGTTGCCCGCCGCCACACGCGCATCCAGGGTGGCGCCAAGCAGCTCTCGCGCCGAAGCGTTGTCCGCGTTGAGCTCCAGCGCGCGCACCAGGCGCTTCATCGCGCCATCCAGGTCCCCGGAGGCATGCACGGCGCGCGCATCCGCCAGCACCACCTCGCTCCAGGCCTGGCGCACCTTGCCCAGCTTCACCTTGACCTCGGAGGCCTCCGGGTCCGCCGCCAGCGCGCGCAGATAGGCCGCCTCCGCCTCCGCCCACTTCTGCTCCTGGCTGGCGGCGTCTCCCTCCTTCACCGCACGGGAGAAGGCGGAACAGCCGGACAGCGCGAGCACCAGGGCCAGGGCCAGGGCCCCCAACCAGGGGTGGGACGAAGAAGGAGGGGGGCGGGGGCTTCGGGCAGACGCGTTCACACCTGCATCTTCGAGGAAAGCCCCCATCGGGTGAAGACTCCGGACGTCCTCTTGGCCGTCCCCCATCCCGGCAAGCACCCCTCCCCCGGAGGTCTGCCATTGCCAACCGCCCCCACGCTCCCGCCAAGAGCCCTCACCCGCCGTCGCGGCGACAATGTATGTCTGCTTTTCAACGGCCTTGAATTCTTGCGCTGCGGGCTACTCTACCCCAGAATGAGTCTCAAACGCCCCACCCCTGGTAAATTCCGCCAGAATTTACAGTGCGGTTGCGATGATTTGCCCTGGCTGTATATATGGACTGATTCATCGCCCTCCCGCCGCATTCCCAACCGGAGCACTCTGGACCCTCCCCCATGGAATCTGTCGCCCGCTCCCAGACTTCAGCGCCTCGCCAGGTCGTACGGACCGTGCTTCATGAGGCCCTGGAGAGCAAACTCGGTGGGGAGGTCGTGGTCCGGTCCACCTCCGTGTCCGGACGGATCTTCGTGGTGGCGCGGAAGGTGGCCTGGGCGGTCCTCAACGGGCCGGGTGCGCTCAACTTCTCTTCGGTGCTCATCCGGGAGCGGGTGGTCAGCCGCGAGGACGTCGAGCAGGTGGTGGCGGAGTGCCGGCAGAGCGGGGGCAACTTCTGCGAGACGCTGGTGACGTGGGGCCTGGTTCCCCGGGACACCATGCGAGACCTGCTGCGCCGCCACATGTCGGAGCAGTTGGAGGCCTTGCTGTCGCTGACGGACGCCCAGGCCATGTTCGTTCCGCAGCCGCGCACCTACTCCAGCCAACTGACGTATGGCCTGGATGAGCTGATTTCCACTGTCCCGAAGCCACCCACCCACCCGCTGGTAGAAAGCGATGTCATGGCGAACGTGAAGCAGTCCCTGGAAGAGACGCTGAAAATCGAAGGGGCCTTCGCGGCCTGTCTGGCGGACTCGAAGAGCGGCATGTGCCTGGGCAGCGTTGGCGGCAGCCCGGCCTTCAACATCGAGACGGCGGCGGCGGCCAACACCGAGGTCGTGCGCGCCAAGATGAAGGCCATGAGCATGCTGGGCATCAAGGACCGCATCGAGGACATCCTCATCACGCTCGGCGAGCAGTACCACCTCATCCGCCCGCTGTCGGGCAAGGAGGGCCTGTTCCTGTACGTGGCCCTGCACCGCACCAGCGCCAACCTGGCGATGGCCCGCTACAAGCTGTCCGAGGTCGAGAAGTCGCTTCAGGTGTGAGCCGTCCCCCAGGTGGATGAGCGCCCGCCCGCCAGCCGGGCGGCGCGCCCCACCCCGCCTCGGACGCGCGCGGGTGGATGCGCGCCAGGGCCCCTCCTCGTTAGAGAGTGCAGCCCCTTCCTGTTGGCCCCCATGAAGTCCGTGCGACCGCACGGCGCGGGTGGCCCCGGACGCGCCGGGAATGACGCGGCGCAATGACAGGTAGAGGAATGACACGTCCCACGAGGGGGGCAAGAGAGGCACCATGTCCTGTCCACAGCCACGACCCACCGAGTTCCGCCTTCCGCTGCGGGCCGAGTCCTTCTCCATCGACGAGCACCGCAACGTGCACTGCCGCTTCTACGGCGGCTGCATCGACGTCGCGGTGAAGAAGGATTGGGATAGCTTCACCTGCGCCAAGTGCCCTCTGTTCCACGAGGACCAGGCCCCGGGTGCCAGCGCGTACGCCTTCAACCAGCCCGCGGACCCGGGCCGGCCCTAGCAGTCATTCGCGGACAGGCCCCGGCGGTGCGCGCTTCCATGGGACGAGGGAGCGCGCCCCACCGCCGGAGCCTCTGTTGACCAGCCCACGCGAAGCCGGGACTCCTGGAGGGAGTAGGCATGCGGGGCTCCTGACGCCAGGTTGGGCCCAACCTGCACGGGCGACTCCTCCGCCTGAAGGGAGAGGCCCCCATGCTGCGCCAGCTCCTGCTCTCCGACTTCCGCTCCGAGGGCCCCACCGCCGGACATGGCTGGCCGCTGGTGCAGCACACGTTTCCCACCGTGCAGCTCGCGCCCCTGGCCGCCGGGCGCGGGGGCCGCGTGCTCCACCTGGACGCTTCCGAATGGAACGCGCCAGCCTTCGACCCCATCGCCTGGGACGCTCGCGTCTTCGAAGCGGCGGAGAGCACCGAATGGCTGTCCTTGCATCTGGACGGTGCGAGCTGTGAGGCGCTCGTCGTGGCCGCGCTGGAAATCCTCACCCGCTACCAATGTCTGGTGCGGCGCCGCAACGCGGCCTCCGCCACACCGCTCTTCAGCCGGCTGCTGGCGCGGTACCGCTCGCTGCATGATTTGGAGCAGCCCCGGGTGCGCGCGGAGTTCCACCGCACGGTGGATGCCTGGCAATGGACGCTCCGGCTGCGGCCAGATGTGGACCTTCCGCCGCAGGCCGCGGCCTTCTTCCATGAAGGGGAGCAACCCACGACGCCGGTTCGCGCCGACCGCGCGGTGCAGGTGTTGGAGGAGGCCGGCGCGGATGACGCCACCTGCCGGCGCGTGCGGGAGTTGCTGACGCGCGACGCGCGCACCGCCAACGCGCGGGACGTGTCCCTGCTGGACACCGCGGACGCGCTGTCGTTCTTCTGCCGGGAGGCCTCCGCCTGGTTCCGCGAGGCCCCGCCCGAGCACCGCCGCCGTCAGGTGGCCCGGATGCTCGCGCGGCTGCGGCCCGAACACCTGCGCTGGTTGGGACACATGCGCCTGGCGCCGGCCGTGCGCGGCCAGCTCGAGGTCCTGGTGGCCGCCCACTTCCCGGTGGACGGCATGGCCTGAGCTGGACGGCACGCGCGCGGCCGCCCACCCTACGCGTGAACGGTCCGGTCCGATGGGCAAGCAAAGGCGTTGTCGTTCATCGTGACGTCGCCCGTGATGCCAGCGGCCTGCTGCCGCTCGGTAATCTCGCGCAGGTTGCGCTCCTGCTTGTTCCCCATGGCTCCGCCCAGAATCACGCCCATGATGAGGACGGAGAAGATGACGACTCCCAGGATGGCGGCACCAAGGATTTCCATGAGCTGACCCTCGCTTTCTGGGGCCGTGCGCCACAGAGGCGAGCACGGCCACGTTGCCTTCACCCTGGAAAGGTGTGTCGTCCCGCCGTTCACGGCGCTGCTTCCCCGTCCGTTCCTGGCAGGGACGCCCGCTCGCCCAGCAGGCTGGGCGGCTAACGCGAGAGCTTGTCTGGTTTCTCGAAGCGAGGCAGACACAGCCAGAAGCGCGTGCCCTCTTCCGACGTGGACGTCACCTGCACCAGGCCGCCGTGGGCTCGCACGATTTCGTGGGTGATGTAGAGCCCCAACCCCAGCCCATTGCGCTGCGCGCTGCGCATGTCCTGCGCGAGCACGAAGGGGTCGAAGATGTGAGGCAGCCGCTCCTGGGGAATGGGCAACCCCCAGTTGTGCACCTCCATCCGGACGCCGCCCTCCACATCGCGCACGGATACGCTGACGGACGTGTCCTCGGGCGAGTACTGCACGGCGTTGCCCACCAGGTTGGAGGCCGCCTGGGCGATGCGGTCCGCGTCCCATTCGCCCCAGCCATTGCCGGACAGGGCCAGCTCGAAGCGGCGCATGGGGTGCGCTACCTCCAGCTCCTCCACCACCTGCCGCAACACTTCGTGCAGGTTCACCCGGGCGCGCGTCAGCGGGTAGCCGCCGCCCAGCCGGGTGCGCGTGAAGTCCAGCAAGTCGTTGATCATCCGCGCCATCCGGTCCGCGGAGATGGAGATGCGGTTGACGGCCTTGCGCTGCGGCTCCGCCAGCCCGCCGTAGCGCAGCAGCAGGGCCGCGTTGCCGGAGATGGCCTGCAACGGGTTGCGCAGGTCATGCCCGAGGACGCCCAGGAACTGCTCGCGGAACACCGCCGTCTGCCGCGCCGCTTCCTCGCGCTTGAGCCCCTCCTCCACCCGCTTGCGCTCGATGGCATAGCGCAGCGCCCGCACCAGCAGCGGCCCCGTCACCTGCCCCTTCACCAGGTAGTCCTGCGCGCCCTCGTGCACCGCCTGCACCGCGAGCTGCTCGTCGTCCGTGCCGGTGAGCACCACCAGCGGCACCGACGGCGCGGCGTTGAGCAGCAGGGGGATGTTGGCCAGCCCCTGCCCGTCCGGCAGCGACAAGTCCAACAGCACCGCGTCCACGCCCGCGCCGCCCAGCACGCGCACCGCGTCCGCCAGCCGCTCCACGTGGAGGACGTCGAAGCGCGCGGTGGCAATCTCCTTCAGCTCCTCCTGGAGCAGCCGCGCGTCGCCCGCGTTGTCCTCCACCAGCAGCAGGCGCAGGGGGCGCCCATCCATGCTCCGGTCGCTCATGGCGCCTCGGGTCTGGGGGGCAGCCGGACGACGGACAACCAGAAGTCGTCAATGGAGCGCACGACGGAAATGAACTGCTCCAGGTCCACCGGCTTGGCGATGTAGCAGTTCGCGTGCAGGTCGTAGGTGCGCAGGATGTCCTCTTCCGCCTTCGACGTGGTGAGCACCACCACCGGGATGCGGCGCAAGGCCGGGTCGACCTTGATCTCCGCCAGCACCTCGCGCCCATCCTTCCGGGGCAGGTTGAGGTCCAGCAGGATGAGGTCGGGCTGGGCGGCGTCCGCATACGCGCCCTGGCGTCGCAGGAAGGCCAGCGCCTCCACGCCGTCGCGCGCCACCGACAGGCGGTTGCGCACCTTCCCCTCCTTGAGGGCCTCAATGGTCAACCGCACGTCGCCGGGGTTGTCCTCCACCAGGAGGATTTCAATCGGGCTGCCAGTCACGTCGGGACGCATGTCTCAAGACTCCGGATGGGACGGTGCGGCGGGCAGCGTGAACCAGAAGGCCGTGCCTTCACCTGGCTGGGACTCCACGCCGATGCGGCCACCATGGCGCTCGACGATTTTCTTGCAGATGGCCAGGCCAATCCCCGTGCCCGGGTACTCCGCCTTGCCATGGAGCCGCTGGAAGATGACGAAGATGCGCTCGAAGTACTCGGGGGCGATGCCAATGCCCCAGTCGCGCACGGTGAAGCGGACCTCTTCTCCCCGCGGCTCGGCGCGCACTCGCACCCGGGGCGGCGCGGCGCCGTGGAACTTGAGCGCGTTGCCCACCAGGTTCTGGAACAGCTGCGTGAGCTGCGTCTCGTCCGCGAGCACCGCCGGCAGCGGGCCGTGCTCCACCGAGGCCTGTGTCTCCTGGATGGCCGCCTGCAGGTTCGCGGTCGCCCGCTCCAGCGCCCGTCCCGCGTCGCATGGGCGGATGCCCCGGCCCTGCGTGCCCACCCGCGAATAGGTCAGCAGGTCCTGGATGAGCCGCTGCATGCGGTTCACGCCATCCACCGCGTAGTGGATGAACTCGTCCGCGTCCGCGTCCAGCTTGCCCTTGTAGCGCCGGCCCAGCAGTTGGGTGTAGCTGGCCACCATGCGCAGCGGCTCCTGCAAGTCGTGCGAGGCCACGTAGGCGAACTGCTGGAGCTCTTCGTTGGAGCGCGCCAGCTCCTGGGCGCGCTGCTGCGACCCTCCTCGGCGCGGCGGCGCTCCACGCCCTGGGCGATGGCGTCCGACACCGCCGCCAGCGCGGCCGCCGCGTCCTCGCCCAGCGGCTCCCTGCAATAGACGCCGAGCACCCCCACCAGTTGCCCACGCACCATCAGCGGCATGCCCGAGAACGCGCGCACGCCCGCCTCCTCCAACCAGGCGCGGTCCAGGACGCGCGTGTCGTGGGTCAGGTCGTCCACGCGGAGCTGGGTGCGCAGGCGGGCCACCTCGCTCACCATGCTGGGGCCGTCCACCCGGACCCGCATCCACTTGTCGCGCGGCGGCGCGGTGGGGCCCGCGTTTCCCGCCAGCTCCAAGGTGTGGCTGTCGCGCGAGTACAGCCACAGCCGCGCCGTCTGCGCCTCCAGGTGCGTCACCAGTGCGTCGGCGCAGTCCTGGAGAATCTCCGGCAAGGCGTCCTCGCGAGCCAGGGCGAGGCTCACCTCCGCGCGCAGCGCTTCCAGCCTGCGGGCGGCCGCCTCACGTTCCAGACGGCGGGCGGCGTCCTCCACCTGGCGCTGGGCGGAGATGTCCGTGGTGGTGCCCACCCATTCGCGCACGCCGCCGTCCGGATTGAGCACCGGTACCGCGCGCACGCGCACGGGGTGTAGTGCCCGTCCGGGCGGGACAGGCGGTACTCCGTGTCGTAGGGGCGGCGCTGCTCCACCGCGGCGAACCAGCTCCGCGCCGCCCTGTCCCGGTCCTCCGGGTGCACGGCCGAAAGCCACTCGAGTCCCCGCCACTGCGCATACGTCCGTCCGGTGAAGGCGCGCCAGGAAGGGCTGTCCTCCTCGATGTCGCCGTCGGGGCGCGTCACCCAGACGGCCTGGGTGGAGGCGGTGACCAGCGAGCGGAAGCGCAGCTCCATCCGCCGCGCGTCCTTGATGAGCCGGGCGTTGTCCAGCGCCACCGCAGCGCGCTCGGCCAGCTGCGTGGCGAGCAGGAGGTCCGCCTGGGCGAAGCGCCGGCCTGACTCCGCGTGCACCAGCGACAGCGCGCCAATGGTGCGGCCTCGCGCTGTCAGCGGCACCATCATGGCGGAGCGCAGCCCCAGCTGCCGCAAGATGCGCAGGTGCTCCGCGTCACGGGCCCCGGCCACCAGCAGCGCGTCCGGGACATCATTGAGCACCACCGGCGTCCCCGTGCGGATGACGGACAACACGCCGGAGGGGTCTTCATGGCGCGGCGGGTAGCGCACGCGCAACTCCTCCGCGTAGCGCACCTTCTCCGGGTCCACGTGGGCCACGCTCACCTGGCGCGTGGAGCCATCCTCGTAGGCGATTTCGATGGCGCACCAGTCCGCCAGCGACGGCACCACCAGCCGCGTCAGCGCCGCGAGCGTGGCCTCGTAATCCAGCGAGGACGACGACAGCAGCGCGCCCGCCTCGGCCAGCACGCGCAGGGACTCCGCGGCGCGCTTCTGCTCCTCGATGTCCGTGCAGGTGCCGAACCACTTGACGATGCGTCCGCTGTCGTCGCGCACCGGGTGCGCCCGTCCCAGGTGCCAGCGCCACACGCCGTCATGCCGGCGGCAGCGGTACTCCACCTCATAGGGTTCACCGGTGCGCAGGGAGTCCGCCCAGCGCCGGCCCGCCACCTCCAGGTCATCGGGGTGGAACGCCAACCGCCAGCCCGCCCCCAGTGACTGCTCGGGGGTGAGCCCCGTGTAGGCGTACCAACGGGCGTTGTAGTACTCGTGGTGGCCGTCCGCGCGGGTGACCCAGATGAGCTGGGGGATGCCCTCAAAGAGCAACTGCAAGGCGTCTACGCCAGGGAGCGCCGGCACCGGGCGCTGGGATTCCGGGGCCGCAGCCGGAGGACTACAGAGGGGGTGCGTCATGGAAGGCACCCGACCTTAACAGCCCGCACGGGCCACCCCCTCCTGGCGGGAGACGGCTTTTCAACAGCCGACAGTCCCCGGGCGGGATGGGTCCCACGCCGGGCGGCCAGGGAGGCGGGCACCTCAGCGGCCCGTGTCGATGCCCCCGCGGTCGTAGATGCCTGTCATGACACGGACAAATCAGACAGACCCATCGCCCGCCATGACAAACAGCTCCAGAATCCTCCCATACAAAGACATCAAACGTGGGAGCCATGGCACACAGCCGTCAAAGCCTGTCACCTCGACGCGATAAGAGACGATGGAGGACGTTGGCATCGGCGTCCGCCCGCTGTACGCGGAGCGGCTGGGAATCAGCAGGCGGGCAGGCGGGCCCTCTTTGTCTTTGCCGCACTGCCACCCTCCGGCCAGGGAACGAGCAACTCCCACATGGCGGGTTCGGGGGAGGGACACCACCTTCCGCAAGCGGATATCGCCTGAGAGGGATAGGCCGCGTGAGGAGCGTGACACCCCCATGTGGAGCCCATCTCCCCGTCGAGTTCGTCCCGCGCCGTGGCGCGTGCGGGGGCACGCGTGCATCCGCGCGGCCCCTGGCGGCCCCGCCGGCGACGTCCCGTCCCCTGGACACACACGCACCGCTGCGCCCCTATCGGGGGCGGCCGCATGGCGTGTCCTCCATGGCCTGTGGGCTGTCGCTCACCGCATTGGGCGGCGCTGGCATCCAGGTGCTGGGCCCTTCCTGCCTGGAGCGGCTGCGTCGGCGGAAGCGGGGGCACCATCGCTGGTGGCACCGCTCCCAGGAGCCGCTGATGGAGTCCATGGAGACGGCCCTGACCATGGCGCTGCTCGGCGTGTCCGTCCTGCCGCTGGTGGGTGACGACAGTCCACCGGACGAGTGGACCGCCCGGCCCGACGCGGTGCGCGACCTCCGGGACGACGCTCCGGACGACGACCTCGATTTCGAGTCTGCCTTCGCGTCCTACTGACGCGCCTGTTAACACCGGGGCATGACGACCGCGCCCCGCCCGAATCCGCTGCTGTCGGACCGCGACGTGGACTTCCAGCTCTACGAGGTGCTGGATGCCACGTCGCTGTGTGCCCTGCCCGCGTTCGCGGAGCACTCCCGCGACACCTTCACCCTGCTGCTGGACAGCACGCGTCGCTTCGCGCGCGAGGTGCTCTACCCCACCTACCGCGACATGGACGCCCAGCCCCCGTCCTTCCGCGACGGGCGCGTCCACGTCCACCCGCTGATGCGCGAGCTGTACCCGCGTCTGGTGGAGCTGGGCCTGCTCACCGCCACACGCCCACCCGACGTCGGCGGCCAGCAGCTGCCGCTCACCGTGCACGCGGTGTCCACCGCCTATCTCATGGCGGCCAACCTGAGCGTCTACGCCTGGCTGGGCCTGACGCTGGGCGCGGCGCACCTGCTGGAGGTGTTCGGCACGCCGGAGGTGAAGGCGACGTTCATGGAACCGATGTACCGGGGCGAATGGACGGGCACCATGGCGCTCACCGAGCCGCAGGCGGGCAGCAGCCTCGCGGACGTGCGGACCCGCGCGACGCCCGCGCCGGACGGCAGCTGGCGCATCCAGGGTTCGAAAATCTTCATCAGCGGCGCGGACCAGGACTTCAGCGAGAACGTGGTGCACCTGACGCTGGCGCGCATCGAAGGCGCGGAGGGCGGCACGCGGGGCATCTCCTCTTCGCGGTGCCCTCGCGGCGGCCGGAGGGCGGCACGCTGGTGGACAACGACGTTCGCGTGGCGGGCGTCATCCACAAGATTGGCTGGAAGGGCATCCCCAGCCGGCCCTCAACTATGGCGAGTCGGGTGACTGCCACGGCTGGCTGGTGGGGCCTCCCGGCCGGGGTCTGGCGTGCATGTTCCAGATGATGAACGAGGCGCGCATCATGGTGGGCATGAACGGGGTGGCCACCGCGACGGTGGCGTACCACGAGGCCGTGGCCTACGCGCGTGAGCGCCCCCAGGGCCGGCCCACGGGCGTGCGTGACGCCACGCGGCCGCAGACGCCCATCATCGAACACGCGGATGTGCGGCGGATGCTGCTGCGGCAGAAGGCCATCGTCGAAGGGGGCCTGTCGTTGCTGCTCGCCGCGTCGTACCAGGCGGACCTCGCGGGACATGGCCAGGACGAAGCCACGCGCCAGCGCGCGGGCCTGCTGGTGGACCTGCTGACGCCCGTGGCCAAGTCGTTCCCCGCCGAGCGCGGCTTCGAGGCCAATGCGCTCGCGGTGCAGGTGCATGGCGGCTACGGCTACTCCAGCGAGTACCTGCCCGAGGCCTGGTTGAGAGACCAGAAGCTCAACAGCATCCACGAAGGCACCACCGGCATCCAGGGCCTGGATTTGCTGGGGCGCAAGGTGGTGGCCGGAGGCGGCGCGGCGCTCCAGTCCTTCGCGGAGGAAGTGGGCACCACGGTGGCGCGGGCACGCACGGCGGGCGTGACGCCGGAGTGGGGCGAAGCGCTCGAACAGGCCCTTGCGGAGACCACCACCGTGGTGACGGAGCTGGGCGCGCGGGGCATGTCCGGCGAGGTGGAGTTGATGCTGCGGCACAGCGCGGACTTCCTGGAGCTGTTCAGCGTGCTCGCGGTGGCCTGGCGCTGGCTGGCCCAGGCCGCGGCGGCGAAGGAGGCGCTGGGGCGCGGCGCCCCGGACGCCGACTTCTACGAGGGCAAGCTGGCCGCGGCGCAGTACTGGTTCGCGGTGGAGCTGCCCCGAGTGCCACTGCTCGCCCGGCTGTGCCGGACAGGAGAGGACTCCTACGCGCGCATGCGCCCGGAATGGTTCTGAGACGACGCCCCCGACGATTCTCCTGCATGAATCGTTGGAGCTCGTAAGATGTAAAGCGTGACTGTTTCTTTCCACCTGTGCCAGCCCGGTGGAGGCGCGTCGTGCGGAGCCTGCTGCGGCCTCTACAACTTCCGGGACCATTCCCGCCTGGCCGTGGCGGAGCAGCTCTCCATGCAGACGGAGCGGCTGCGCCGCGTGCCCTGGGAAGCCTCTGCGTGGCAGGAAGCCGCCCGTGAGCTGCTGGCGGCCCGGCGCGCCGAGCCCATGTTCTCCGCCGTGCGGGTGTGTCCGCTGCTGGGCTTCCTGGACAACGAGCGCAAGCAGGTAGGCTGCCTGGCCCACCCCCTGGTGACGGGCGGGACGGACCTGCGGGACTGCGGCGTGTACCGCTCGTCCGTCTGTGAGACGTTCACCTGTCCCTCGTTCGGTTGGCTGACGGACGCCCAGGCGAGGCTGGTGCAGGTGGCCTGCGCGGACTGGTACCTGTACGGGCTGGTCATCACCGACGTGGAGTTCGTCCGCGGCTGCCTGCGCCTGCTGGAGTGGGAGCTGGCCGGGCCCGCGCGTCCGGAAGTGCTGATGGAGCAGCCGGAGGCGCTCGCCGCGATACGGCGGATGTTCGCCCTGAAGGAGACGGCGCCGCGACGGGGCACGAACGCCACGGTGTTCGGCCGCTTCAACCGGGACGCCGATGGCGAGCCCGTGCCGCGCACCGTGGACTACGTGAAGCTGGGCGTGCGCGCGTCGCCGGAAGACGACGTGGTGCTGTGCCTGGGCTATGCGCCGAAGGACGCCACGGAGCTGATGGGCGCGCGCGAACTGGTGCGCTCACACGTGAAGGCCGTGGCCCGCGCGCTGGCGGCGTGACGAGTGTCCAATCGTCATCGCGGATTTCCAACGCACGGCTCCCACCGAGGGGCCGGCGCACACAGTTTGCATTGGAAGCCGCGAAACGGAACGCGTGGGAACTCGAGGGGCACAGGATGGGAAGAGGATGGGCGTGGGTGGGAATGCTGGGACTCTTCGCGTTGACGACGGGCTGCCGTGAGCGGGAGCCTCGGGCGACGGTGGTCGCGCCCAGCGGCGTGGAAGCGGACATGACGGCCAGGGCCATTGAACGCGAGCCCGTGATGGCGGTGAAGGGCTCGACAGAGCCCGCGGCGCTCCAGCCCGCGATGGCGGTACAGGAACAAGCGCCCCGGCTGAACACCCCGGCGCGAGCGCCCACGGCCCTGAGCGACACGTCCGTGGCTCCGCTGGAGGGCGCACCCGTGCGCGCTCCGGCTCCCGTGGCGGAGTCCTCCGCGCCGCGGACGCAGCCGCAGGCGACCGCGAGCCGGGTGATGATTGGCTCCGAGGCGGTCCAGGCCCGGGAGGATGAGGATTGGTACCTGGGCGCGGCGCGCGCGGCGCAGGACGCGACGGTGGAGACGGGCCAGGGCGGCTCGGGCAATGCGCCCCTGGAGGACGTCATCATCGCCTCCAGCTCCGTGAACGGGCGCGTCACGCGGGTGAAGCAGAACACCCTCATCGTGAAGGACCGGGAGGGTGGCGTCTACGAGTTGGAGCTGGACCCGCGCAGCCGTGGCCTGCGGCAGGGGCGGAAGGTGCCGCTGCGTCAACTGCGGGAAGGCACGCCAGTGCGTGCGCAGTTCGTCCTCATGGGTGGCCGCACCGTCGCGCGCGACGTGCAGATCCGCCGCTGAGACCAGCCCGCGCCGTGGTAGGGCCTGCCCACAGGGAGGCCCTGCCCGGCGTCATCACCGCCTGAAGCCCGTTCGCTCGTCCGCGCACCGGGCAAGCGCAAGAGCCCATGGCTTTCGCCAGCGCCGCGCGCCTCCTGAGATATCGGGGCCCAAGCCTCGGAGGCGAGCGCATGCAGGAGCCCATTCCACCGCGGTCCCACACGTCCGGCTGGCGCAGTGCGTGGCGCGGCCTGTGGGTGACACTCACTGCGAAGCCCACCTGGACGCAGGCGCCCCGCCGCGACTCGGGCCCCGATGCCCACGAGACAACCGATGTGCGACCGCACCCAACGGGGTCCCCACCCCGTGGCCGCGCCTGGCTGGGCATGCTGGTGGCACTGGGCTCGATGACCGCATGCGCGCCGCGCGGAGCAGGCTCGGCCCAGCCGTCCATTCCACCACCGCCCCGGCTCTCCGCGTCACAGGTCGCGAAGCTGATGCCGCCGCAGCTCCAGGACCGCGAGGGTTGGGCGCGCGACGTGCTGGCCGCGCTGGAGGTGGAGGAGATTGCCCCGTCACCGCCCGCGGTGTGCTCGGTGCTGGCCGTCATCGAACAGGAGTCCGGCTACAAGGTCGACCCGGCTGTCGCGGGGCTTCCGAAGATGGTCCGCGCGCGCCTGGAGGAGCACGCGAACAAGCTGGGCCCCCTGGGC
This sequence comes from Myxococcus sp. MxC21-1, assembly GCF_032612255.1. NCBI lineage: Bacteria > Pseudomonadati > Myxococcota > Myxococcia > Myxococcales > Myxococcaceae > Myxococcus > Myxococcus sp. MxC21-1. The sequence goes on along the minus strand of NZ_CP123278.1, from coordinate 931,856 downwards.
CGCAAGGTCCTGGTGTCGGTGCTGGAAGGCCGGGCGAAGGGCAGCAAGAAGACGTTCGACGAACGGCTGCGCGCGCTGCGCACCGAGCGCGACCTGGACCGGCTCTTCCGCGACATGCTCGCGTACTACGAGAACGAATTCCCGAGCACCTTCAAGGTCGTGGACTTCGCCAGCGGCGTCTTCGCTTCGGGGAACCTGCACGAGTTCAACCCCGTCACCACCGCCGGCTCCATGCAGGTGAGCGTGCGCTATGCGATGCAGAAGGCGGGCGAGGACGCGGACCCGGCCGAGGTGCGCGAGTCGATGTATACCCGCGCCGGCGGCGTGCGCTACGGCACCGCGCGGCTGCTGGGTTACGAGGCCGCATACCCCGAGCCCCTCTTCCGCTTCGCGGACTACAACGCGGGCGTCTATGCCTCCCGCAACGCCGCGCTCCAGTCACAGGTGAGCCGTCTCACCGGTCACCCCCTGGCGCCCGACGGAGACCTCCAGCTCTACGACAAGCAGGGGCAGCCGCGCAGCGAGGACAGCAAGTCGCTGCTGGCGCTGCTCGCCTTCCGTCAGCGCTTCGCCCCGGAGGAGCTCAGCGAGCGTCAGGTACGCCGCGACGTGCGCAAGGAGAAGGAGCCGGACTTCGAGTCCACCGACACGTTCCGCGCGGTGAAACGTGTCTACCAGCGGGAAACGGGCGAATCGCCGTCCTACGCCCAGCTTCCCCGGGTGACGCTCCAGAGCCCGAAGCTGAAGCGGGAGCTGACCACCGCGTGGTTCGCGCGCTCGGTGGACCAGCGCTTCCAGAAGTGCATGACCCGCTACCGCGCGCTGACGGCGAAGTAGCGGGCCCCGGGTTCAGCGACCACGCCTCACGGCGTGGTGAAGAACGAGCTGAGAGTGTCCGCGCGCGCCTGGGGCAACCGGTCCACGGTGCTGAACGGGAAGCGCTCCATCTCGTAGTACGGAGCCTCCACGGCCGAGACACGCAGGTAGTAGATGCCCTCTGGCGCCAGCGTCCCGGGCGGCAGCCGCACCTGGGTGAGCGAGCCGGGCACGGTCACGCTGCCATGCAGCACGCTGGTGCGGATATCCTCCCGGAACCGGTAGATGGCAATCCGGTAGGCGGCGGGTGACCCCACCACGGGAGGCAGCCACGCGATGACGGGACTCGCGGAGCCCACCTCACGGGAATCACTGGCGGGCAGACCGTCAATGGTCAGCTCACGCGGCGGAGACACGCGCGGCAGGATGGGCCCTGCGACGAGGCTATCCAGTCGCTCGTAGGTATACATGTTGCCGGACAGGTAGGCCCAGAGCCCGGAGCCCCCCGGCACCTCTGCTTGGACGCGGAATGAGTACTGCGCTCCGCCCACCATCTCCCACGAGGATGGGAACGGGTTGCCGTACGACAAGCGCCGGGTGAAGTTGAACGAAGTGCCCCGCGGAAACATCAGGGACAGCGCCTCCCCCGAGTACCCCACCCAGCCGTCGCTCAGGCCGTGGGCCGCGGGCATGACGAAGAAGGAGGGGTAGTTGGCCGTGGCGAGCGGGTGCACCGCGTGCGCATACCGGGTGAAGTCCGGCAGGCGCCACTCGATGGGGAACTCCGTCATCGGCACGGGGCGCATGACGCCCGTCAGCGGCATGGGGGTGACGCCATCCGGGACGAAGTCGAACGCCCCCATCTCCACGCTGCGCACCAGGGCCGAATATGCCAGCGGGGTCCCGTCCGGCAGCGTCCCCGCGTCCATCTGGCCGTGCTGGCTCACGTACAGACGGTCTCCCCGGCCAGCCTCGAAGACAGGCAGCGCATAGCCGCTGCTCACCCACATCTCCGCGTTGTTGCTGAGCAGGTGCGTCTGTCCTTCAAGCACCTCGTCGAAGACGTTCACGCCCCCGTAGAGGTCCACCTGTGCGGACGCGACCTGCAGGCTCGAGCCCGGCTGCGTCACGCCTCCGTAGGGCACCCATGGCGCCAGGTTGACGAGGTTCACCTGGACGGGCGACCAGAACAAATCACTGAAGACCGTATCCGGACGGCCCAGCCGGTTGCTGCCAATGTCGACGGCGCGCGCGGACGTGACGACGAAGCTGTTGCCCGTTCGCAGGTAGTACGCACCGGTCGGGATGCCCGTGAAGCGCCAGCCTTCCGGAGACGCCGAGCCCGACACGACGCTGAACGTGTTCCCGGAGGGAACGTAGATTTCAGGAGGATTCGCGGAGAGGTCTTCCTGGCGCTCCGCGACCCCCACCGCCGTGTGGAAGCGCGTGGTCTGCGTCACCAACACCACGTCGTCGGAATCACCGGGCTCACTGACGTCGGACCGCGGCTCGTCCGTGCCCGTTCCGTCGCCCGAGGGGCGGTCCGTACTCACGGGCGACTGTCCGTCGCCGAAGTCCGAAGCGGAACCCGGTTCGCCACCCGCACAGCCAAGCCAGGCAGCACAGGTGGGCACCAGCAGCAGCGACCAGTGACGCAAACGCATATGACCCCCATGGAGGATGAAGCGCCGAGCACCCTACCGAGGGCCTCTGACATCTCCTGCGGGGCGGCCAGACGGGCTGCGTTCGGGACAGAGGATTCCGCCCCGAAGGCACCGCCGGCCCGACAACCTCCAGGTCCGGCGGTGCGCGGCGAGTCTCAGCGCTTCGCGGGCGGCGCGAAGTGCTTGTCGGAAATCTTCATCTCCGTGACGGTGCCGTATTTGCGAGCCGCCTCACGGATGTCCGACGCCTTGCCGATGAGGACGAAGGTGAGGTCCTCCGGCGCGGGGAGCTTGCGCTGGATGATGCCGTGCACGCCCTCGCGGGTCGTCGCGGAGACGGCGCTGGCGAAACCATCCACGTCGCTGGCATCCAGGCCGTAGAAGGCCAGCTCCGACAGCTTGCCGGCCACCTGCGTCCCGGTCTCCAGCGTGGGCGGGAACTGCCCCAGCACGTACGACTTCGCGGAGGCGAGCATGGCGTCATCCATGCCGGACTTCCGATAGCCGGCGAGCGTCTCCAGCGCCAGGTCGATGGCGCGGCCGGTGGACTCCGTCTTCGTGTACGAGGCGATGATGACGGGCCCCGGACGCGTGTGACGGATGAACACGGAGTTGGCGCCGTAGCTGAGGCCGGACTTCACGCGCAGCTCCGTGTTGAGCAGCGAGGTGAAGCGTCCACCGAACACCGTCTCCGCGACCCGCACCGAGGCCCGGTCCGGGTCATCGCGGGAGATACCGGTGTTGCCAATCCAGAAGTACGTCTGGGTGGCGTCCGGCTTGTCCACCAGCAGCACGCGCCGGCCCTTGGAGGCGGCGGTGGCGGGAACGGTGGGCGCGGGCGTGGCGGCGCGCGCCCAGCCGCCGAGCGAGGACTCCAGCTTCTTCGCGAGCGCCTTCGCGTCGAAGTCACCCACCACGGACAGGATGAGCCGGTCCGCGCCCAGGTGGTTCTTCGCGTACGCGAGCACGTCCTCGCGGGACAGGCCGGGCAGGGACGCCTCGCTGCCGTTGACGGGCGTGCCATACGGGTGTCCGGCGAAGTGGAAGGCCTGGAAGTACGCGCCAATCAGCATGCGCGGGTCGCCATCCTTCGCGGCGGCGATTTCGGAGGCCTTGCGCGCGCGGACCTTCTCCAGCTCCTTCGCGTCGAAGCGCGGACGCGTGAGCATGTCGGTGAGCAGTTCCACCATCAGCCCGGTGTCGCGCGACATGAACTGGCCGCTGATGACCAGGGCCTCCAGGTTGGCGGCCACCTGAAGCTCGCCACCCACGCCGTCCACGGCCTCGGCGAACTGGCGCGCGTCACGGCTGCCGGCACCCTTCTGCAACAGCTCGCCGGTGAGCGCGGCCAGGCCTTCCTTGCCAGCGGGGTCGCCCAGGGCGCCGCCGCGCACCCACGCGCTGAACGAGACGAGCGGCAGTTCCTTGCGCTCCACGAGCTGGAGCTTCGCGCCGTTCTTCAGCGTGACGGTGGTGGCCTTGGGGAGCGTCACGCCCTGCTGCGCCGCAGCCGCCGTGGCGGGCTTCGGAGCAGCGGCGGAGCCCTGGGCCGCGGCGGGGACGGAGGACAGCAGCAGCGTGGTGAACGCGGCCTTCCAGGAGAGGGGGCGCTCATCGCGAGGCCTCCTTGCGGGAGTCGGGGGTGGCTGCCTGCGCGTCGGCGGGCACGAGCCAGCCAACGGTGCGGCGCTGCGAGTTGAAGATGCGCGCGGCGACCTTGCGGACATCGTCACGCGTCACGCGCTCATAGCGGCCGGGCGCTTCGAAGAGCTGGCGGTAGTCACCGCGGAACGTCTCCGCGGCGCCCAACGCGCGGCCTCGGCCGTTGTTGGTCTCCAGGCTGCGCCAGAACTGGGACAGGGTGATGTTGCGCGCCTTCTTGAGCTCGGCGTCGCTGACGCCGTCCTTGACGACGCGGGCCAGCTCCTCGGTGAGCAGTCCTTCCACCTTGGCGACGTCAGCACCGGGCGGCAAGTCCGCGTAGACCCAGACGAGCGATGGGTCGAAGCCCGGGCTGAAGTGGGTGTTGACGCGGAGGGCGGCGCGCTCCTCCTCGACGAGGCGGCGGTGCAGCCGCGAGGAGTCACCGTTGGTGAGGATGCTCAGGAGCAGCGTGAGCGCTTCCACGTCCGCGTCCTTGCCGGAGATGCCGTGGTAGGCCAGCTGGATGAGCGGGGCCTGGGCCTGCTTCTTCACGACGATGCGGCGCTCTCCCTGCTGCTCGGGCTCCTTGGTGCGGACGGGCTCCGGCGCGGGCTGGGAGGGGATGGGCTCCAGGTACTTCTCCGCGAGCGCGAAGATTTCCGCGGGCGTCACGGCGCCGGTGAAGATGAGCGTGGCGTTGTTGGGCGCGTAGTACGTCTTGTAGTAGCGCTGGAGGTCCTCGATGCGCCACGACTCGATGTCGGACGGCCACCCGATGACGGGGAACTGGTACGGGTGCGCCACGAAGGCGGTGGCCTGCACCTGCTCCATCAGGGCGCCCATGTTGTCGTTGTCGATGGCGGAGCGGCGCTCCGAGTACACGACGCCGCGCTCGGACTCGGTGACCTTGGGGTCGATGGCCAGGTGCTGGAGCCGGTCGGCCTCGAGGTCGAAGATGACGTCGAGCGCGGAGCGCGGGAACCAGTCCATGTAGACGGTGACGTCCTCGGAGGTGAAGGCGTTGTTGGCGCCGCCGTTGGCCTCCATGACGCGGTCGAACTCACCGGGGCCGTACTTCTTCGCGCCGTTGAACATCATGTGCTCGAAGAAGTGGGACAGGCCGGTGATACCGGGGTACTCGTTCCGGCTGCCGACGCGGAACCAGTTGTAGAGGACGACATTGGGAATGTCGTGGTCGGGCCAGACGATGACCTTGAGCCCGTTCTTGAGGGTGCGGGACTCGATGCCGGCGCCGAGCCTGGGCGCGGCGGACACGGCGGACTTCGCCACCGGCTTGCCGCCCTGCGTCTGCGCACAGGCCACGGGGCCGGCGAGCAGGGCCAGACACGAGGTCCAGAGTAACGACTGACGGAACATCCGTGCTCCTGTCGGAAGAGCGCCCGGAAACGGGCGGCGGCGCACGATATTCCAGTTGCCACCCTCCTGGGTTGACCAGGAGGGGTGGATGACGCGGCGGCTCAGGCGCCGAGCACTTCGCGGAGCACTTCCTGGAAGTAGTTGATACTGCCCGTGTGCGTCTGGAAGTGCCTGGCGGACTGGTGGAGGCGCTGGATGACGGCCTCGAACTCCGCCTGGCTGACGTCGCGCAGGGACATGTAGAGGCGGACAGCGCCCTGGAGGTGCGAGAAGAGCGGGTTGCGGTCGGTGCCGTCGGGGCGGCGCAGGAGGTGGCGGTAGAGCCGCTCGAATTCCTGGTCCGTCTCGGTGTTGCGCACGGCGCGGCAGTAGCCGGCGGCGGTGGCCTCGATGAGGAGGAAGAAGGGCTGGTACTCCGGCGGCGGCGCCTTGGCGAAGCTGGGGGGCTTCACGTCCCCGGTGAAGAGCTGGGAGATGGGCTTGAGCGTCACATGGGCCAGCTGCTCGCCCGCGCGAATCTGGACGCGCTCCCCCACCGGACGCACGTGCTTGCCGTCCGCGTCCCACTCCACCGCCACGTACAGGCGCTCGGGCTGGTCCACCTTCACGCCCGCCTTCTCGAGCTCCGCCACTGCGTTCGCGTCCATCGTGATTCGTTCCTCCGGCTCCCTCTCTACCCTGCTCCGGGCAGCCCGTGCACCCGGCATCATGGGGCAACGTCGCGAAGGAGGAGAAACGAGGGCGCCTTTCTCGCGCCCTGGAATTACTGGTATGCCAAGGAACTCCAAGAGCATCTGCGGCCACGGGTCTCCAGCCGCTGTGCGTTACCCCTGATTCCCTGCCCCACCCATGTTCGAGAACTTCTTTCGCTCACGCGATGCCGATGCGCTTGAGGTCTTGGGCAAAGTCGACACGGTCCGCCGACTTCACGGCCTCATCGATGAAGCCCAAGAGCACGTCACGCTGATCAGTCCCTACGTCAGCATCGAGAAACTGCGAGACATTGAGCGCAAGATTCGTCAAGCCCTCGAACGGGAGGTGGCCGTGACCCTGGTCATCCGCGAGGGTGACGAGAGCACACGGGGCCCCTCACAGCAAGGCGTGGAACTCCTGGTCAGCCTCATGCAAGCGGGCATGCGCCTGTTCGTCGTCAGGGACCTGCACGCCAAGCTCTACTACTCCGAACGCCACGCACTCATCACGTCGCTCAACCTCATTGAGTCTTCCTTCAACAACAGCATTGAAGTCGGCATCTGCATCTCAGCCGGTCGCGCCGAGTACGTGAGAATCAGCGAGTTCATCGAGAGCGAAATCACCCCACACCGAAAGGAAGTCCCCTTCAAGCCGGCCACCGAGCCGCGACGCAGGAGCGCCACGCCCGTCCCCCGGCACGCCACGCAGGGATTCTGCATCCGCTGCCGCGACGCAATCGGCTTCAACCCGGAGAGGCCCTACTGCGACAGCGACTTCAACGTCTGGCGCCGATACAACGACCCCACCTACGAAGACAACCATTGCCACCATTGCGGCATGGACTTCGCCGCCAGCAAGAACAAGCCCCTGTGCCGTAAGTGCTACGGAATGCTCAGGTAGCTTCAGCGCCCCGTGACGATGACCTCCCCGTTCCTGTCGGTCCCTGAATCGCAGTGGGTCGCGGCCAACACGTTCGCTTTCGCCATCCGGGATGGCTTCCCGGTGAGCCCGGGACACACGCTGGTGATTCCCCGGCGGCAGGTCGCGACCTGGTTCGATGCCACGACCGAGGAACAGCGCGCCATCTTCGAGCTGGTGGACGAGGTGAAACGCGGGCTGGATGGCGAGCTGCATCCAGACGGGTACAACATCGGCATCAACGTGGGCGCGGCGGCCGGCCAGACGGTGCTCCACCTGCATGTGCACGTCATCCCTCGCTTCCAGGGCGACATGGACGACCCTCGCGGCGGAGTCCGGCACGTCATTCCAGGCAAGGGCAACTCCCTCGCCGGGCGAAACAAGCCCCTGGCCACGGGAGGCGTCGACGACCCGTTCCTGCACCACCTGGAGCCGCTGTTCGCGGATGCGGTGGAGATTTCGGTCCTGGCGGCCTTCGTGCAAGACAGCGGACTGGAGCTGCTGCGCGAGTCCGTGGAAGCCGCGCTCACCCGGGGGGCGACGGTTCGCATCCTCACAGGTGACTATCTGGCCATCACCCAGGCGGATGCACTTCGACGGCTGCTCGACTGGATGGAAGAGGACGCCGCGCTCCAGGCGGAGCCAGGCCGTGGCCGTTTTGAAGCGCGCGTCGTGGAGGTGGAGAAGCTCCAACTCACGTCATTCCACCCGAAGTCCTGGCGCTTCCTTGGCACCGGGCTCGCTGTGGCCTACGTCGGCTCGAGCAACATCTCGCGCGCCGCCCTGAAGACGGGCGTCGAATGGAACCTGCGCGTCGAGCGGGACCGGGACCCGCAGGCCTGGAACGAGGTGGTGGATGCATTCGAGGGCTGGTGGGGCCGGGCTTCCCCCTTGGACGCGAACTGGGTCGAGCAATACGCTCGCCGCGCACCGGCGGCCCGACTGCGTCTCCCAGCAGGTGAGACGGAGCCAGACGCCCCCTTGCCCCGTCGCGAGCCACACAGCCTCCAGCGTCAGGCGCTCGATGCGCTCGCGCGTGGCCGGCGCGAGGGACGGCAACGCGCACTGGTCGTCCTCGCGACAGGCCTGGGGAAGACCCTGCTCGCGGCGCTCGACGTGGAACAGTTCAGCCAGGAGCGGGGGCGAGCGAGCCGCGTGCTGTTCCTCGCGCACCGGGAAGAGCTCCTCGTCCAGGCAGCGGAGACGTTCCGTCGCCAGCAGCACCACCTCCGCTTCGGCTGGTACGTGGGTCAACGCGCGCAGCTCGCGGGCGACGTGGTCTTCGCGTCGGTGCAGAAGCTCTCGCGGCCAGAAGACCTTCAGGCGCTCCGCCTCGCGGCCGCGTTCGACTACGTCATCGTGGACGAAGTCCACCACGCCACGGCGGCAAGCTACCGGTCCATCCTCGCCTGCGTGGAGCCCGCGTTCATGCTCGGGCTCACGGCGACACCGGAGCGCGCTGACGAGGGCGATGTGCTCGGCCTCTTCGATGACCACCTCGCCTGGCGCTCGGACCTTGGAGAAGGCATCCAGGAGGGACTGCTCGCACCATTCGAATACTTCGGACTCAAGGACACGGTGCCTTACGAGAACATCCCCTGGAAGAGCCGCCGCTTCGACGTGGCGCTGTTGACCCAGGCAGTTGAGACCGAAGCACGCATGCAGACACTGTGGCGTGCGTGGCAGAAGCATCCCGCCAGCCGCACGCTCGTGTTCTGCTGCTCCATCTCCCATGCCCACTTCGTCCGGCAATGGCTGGGAGGCCAGGGGATTCGCGCCGTGGCCGTCCACGCCGGGGCAGGCTCAGCGGACCGTGCCCAGTCGCTGCGCCAGCTCGCGAATGGCACGCTGGATGCCATCTGCGCAGTGGACCTGTTCAACGAAGGCGTCGACGTCCCGAGCATCGACCGCGTGGTGATGCTGCGCCCCACGGAATCCCCCGTGGTGTTCCTCCAGCAGCTCGGGCGAGGGCTGCGAAAGGCCGAGGGAAAAGAGCGGGTCATCCTCATCGACTTCGTCGGGAATCACCGGCTGTTTCTCGACCGGCTCCGAACCCTGCTGGCCGTGGGCAAGCCTCCGGTCTCCCTGCGTGACTTTCTCACCTCGGACCGACAACCCGCGCTGCCTGCTGGCTGCACCGTGGAAGTGGAGCTCGAAGCCAAGGAGATGCTCCGGCACTTCCTCTCCGGAGGGGGGCAGGAGGTCGAGCGTGTCTACCGCGAGCTGCGCGATGCCCGGGGACTGCGGCCTACCATCGGAGAACTCTACCGTCGTGGGTACTCACCCGCGACGCTGCGCAAGGCGCACCCGGGGTGGTTTGATTTCGTCAAGTCAGAGGGCGACCTGACGGACGACGAGGCTCGGACCCTCGACAAAGGCCGCGACTGGTTCAAGGAGCTCGAGCTCACGAACATGAGCCAGTGCTTCAAGATGGTCGTACTGGAAGCACTGCTCGAAGCCGATGCCCTGGCACAGGGGCTGCCGCTGCCCGAGCTTGCCCGGCGATGCCTGGCCATTCTCCAACGCTCCCCCGAGTTGCTCCGGGACCTCGAAGCGGTCAAGGCCCTGGGCGACCCACGGCTCCCGAATCCCGCCCGGTTCTTCACGTACTGGATGTCGAACCCCATTGAGGCGTGGACGAAGGGCGGGAAGTGGTTCCGCGTCGAGGAAGAGCGGTTCATCCCTCGCCTTCCCATGGCCCCATCGGCCCAGAAGTCCTTCGAGGCCATGACTCGCGAGTTGGTGGACTACCGGCTCGCACAGTATCGGCGCCGCCAACAGGCGCAGGCGCAGGACTCCGCCTTTGATGCGAGGGTCATCTCGAACAGCCGGGGCCCCATCCTCAAGCTCCCGGTGCGGAGTGCGCGCTCGGACCTGCCCTTGGGAACGACCGCGGTCCGGCTCGACGATGGAGCGCGCTGGCATTTCGACTTCGTGAAGATTGCCGTCAACGTCGCGCGGCCCGATGGCGCGAAACAGAATCAACTGCCGGACCTCTTGCGCCAATGGTTTGGCCCCACCGCGGGAATGCCGGGCACGGCCTTTCGCGTCCGGTTCACGCTCGGCCCTGACGGGTGGAGCGCGGCCCCGGCTCGGGCCGAGCCGAGCCCCTCGCGCCCTGGGGGACACTGGTCGCATTTCCCAGCCTGCGCGCGGCCGCGGGCGCCGTGGAGCACCCCATCTCAATCGACCAGGCCCCGGAAGCGGCGAGGGTCCGCCTTCCGAGCCGGGCGCAAGGCGAAGGACTGTTCGCGGTGCGCGCGTCTGGTGATTCCATGGACGGAGGCCCGCACCCCATCCGCGATGGTGACTGGCTGGTGATGCGCGACGCGAAAGCCGTGGGGGCGGGGCCCCTGGATGGGAGGGTGGCCCTCGTCCAGGTCCCCGACCCAATCACAGGCTTCCGCTACCAGGTGAAGCGGCTCGTCCGACAAGACGGGCACTGGCTGCTCCGCTCCGACAATCCCCTGCGTGAGTCCTTCCAGGCGGGTGAAGCGACCTCTCCCGTCGCCCTGGTCGTCGAGGTCATTCCACCCGAACGGCTGGCACCTCCTCGGGGCACGACGCTCACGGAGGAGCAGCTCAGCTCCCACTTCGGATTGAGCACGGCCCCCAGAACGGGGCGCCATGAAGGCCACCTGTTCCTGTTCATCAAGGACGCGCAAGCCTTCACCTCCCCCGGCCGCCTGGCGCTGCGCGTCCCAGACCACCACCCCAGCGAAACAGCCTTCGTGTTCACACAAGAGACCGCATCCGGTGGCTGGACCTACCAGGGCGCCGCTGTCTGGCGAGACGATGAAGACCGATGGGCCCTGGAGTCCCCCAAGCCCGGGTGAGCCTCCGTCCAGGCGCGGGGGGCCGCCGAGGGCACCTCCGTCACGCACAGGAAGGGCCGAACCACCCGCGCCAGCGATTCCCGGGCCGCGAGCTGAGCGCCACCCTGGAACCGCGATGCACGGCGCCCAAAACGACAAAGGCCTCTGGACTTGGAGTCCAGAGGCCTTCGTCTCCGCTAAGTGCCCAGGGGCGGAATCGAACCACCGACACGGGGATTTTCAATCCCCTGCTCTACCGACTGAGCTACCTGGGCGTATGGGGCACCGCGCGGAACGGCGCCTTCATAGCGAGCCCCTCCCTCCTCCGTCAACAGCATTCTCCGCCACCTGGGCAGGCAGGCGTCAGGCCGCCAGGGACATCGCCTCCCCGTCCCAGGACGTGAGACCGGCCGTCAGCCTGTGGCGCAGCTTCACCCGCAGACCCTGTTCGATCTGCCGGATACGCACCGCCGTCACCCCGAAACGGCGCGCCAGCAGCTCCGCGCTCACCCCATCCTCCGCCAGCATCCGCTCCTCCACCAGCGCGCGCTCCCGGGCATCCAGCTCCGGCCAGGCCGCGTCCACGCTCGCCCGGAGCCGCCGCGCCCACTTCGCCCGGTCCACCTGGTCCTCCTGCGAGTCGACATCCGCCATCAGCCCCTCCAGCCGCGTGGCCTCCGAGTCCGGAGACACCGGCGCGTCCAGCGACACGTCCCGCGACAGCGCCTCCATGGCGAGGGCCACCTCGTCCTCCCGCTTCCCCAAGGCCTCGGCCAGACGCTTCTCCACCTCCGGGTGGCCTTCTCCCCACCGGGCCTCCAGCCGCGACCGCTCCCTCCGGAGCTGGAACACCACCCACGGCGCCCGGCCGCCCGCCATGCTCCAGTTGCGGCCCACGTAGGCGCGGATGCGCGCACGAATCCACTGGCTGGCATAGGCCGCGAACGGCACCCCGCGTTCCTCGAAACGTCCCGCGGCTTCCATCAACCCAACGTTGCCTTCCGCCACCAGCTCTTCCATCGACAGGCCGGTCCACCGGTACTTCCACGCCAACCGCCGCACCAACTTCAGGTGCTCACGGACGCGCGCTTCAGTGACCTCAGCCGGAACCACGAGCTCAGGGGATTCAAAGGACACGTTCAGGTTGATGGCTTCCATGGACCTCCTCCGGTTGGGCGCGCCCACACGGCGGCGCGACGCAGAGGAAATTAAGGGCCGGAGCTCTATAAGAAAATTAGGTAGTTTAACGGCAACACTTCGACTATCTCTATGGGTATGAGCTGGCTCAACTACCATCACCTCCTGTACTTCTGGACGGTTGCGAGGGCGGGCAGCATCGCCAAGGCAGGCGAGGAGCTGCACCTGGCGCAGCCCACCATCAGCAGCCAGCTCAAGCTCCTGGAGGAGTCGCTGGGCCACAAGCTGTTCGAGCGCCAGGGCCGCAAGCTGGTGCTCACCGACGTGGGCCGCACGGTGATGCGCTATGCGGACGAGATCTTCCGCCTGGGGAACGAGCTGAAGAACGTCGTCTCCGGCCTGCCGCCCGGGCAGCAACTGCGGCTCAACGTCGGCGTGCTCGACGTCATCCCCAAGCTGGTGGCCGAACAGCTCCTCAAGCCCGCGCTCGAAGCAGGCCCGTCGCTGCGCATCATCTGCCGCGAAGGGCCCTTGCCGCAGCTGCTCGCCTCGCTGGCCCTGCACGAGCTGGACGTGGTGCTCGCGGATGCGCCCAGCTCGGAGCCGGTGAGCGTGCGCTCGTTCAATCACTTGCTCGGCAAGTGCGGCGTGTCCTTCTTCGCGGCGGGGAGGCTGGTCGAACTCAGGGAGAACTTCCCTCAGTCGCTGGATGGCGCGCCCGTGCTGCTGCCGTCAGTCGAGTCCTCCGCGCGCCGCTCCATGGACCTGTGGTTCGAGCGCAAGGGCCTGCGCCCCGTCATCGCGGGTGACTTCGATGATAGCGCGCTGCTCCAGGCCTTCGGCCAGCGCGGGCACGGGGTCTTCGCCATGCCCAGCGCCATCGAGGCCGAGGTGGAGCGTCAGTTCAACTGCTCCGTTATCGGGCGCACCGACGAAATCGAGACCTGCTTCTACGCCATCACTGTCGAGCGGAAGATTCGCCACCCCGCTGTCGTCACCATCGCCGAGGCGGCGCGCTCGCACATCTTCGGCGAGTAAGCCCCAGGGCGCCGCGCTCAGGCCAGAGATGGCGCGCGGTACACCTCCGCGCCCGCGACCACGGTGGCGAGGACCTGCGCCTTCACCAACGCGGAGGCGGGCCCCTCCAGCGGATCTTCCGACAGGGCCACGAAGTCGGCGTCCAGCCCCGGAGCCAGCCTGCCGCGCCGGGCGTCGTCGAAGGACGCCCAGGCGCGTGCGCGTCCACGAGGCCCGGCACCACGGTGGCAGCACCCAGGTCCACCCGGCGCGCAGTCGGGCCCGCGGCGGCCTCCGCTTCTTCGCGAGTCCCCACGGCCAGCAGCCGCCCATCCCGCACCGCCAGCGCCTGGGCCCGTGGGCGCGCCGCATCCAACGTCCAGACCCGCTCCGCCAGGTAGACGGTCGCCTGCACCGTGACTCCTTCCGCATGCCTCATCGCTGAACGGCCAGGATGCGCCAGCCGCTTACATCGACCGCGTACGTCGCGCCCACATCCAGGGCAATGCCTTCCTGAACACAGGCCCCAGCCTTGGGCGAAAACGAGACCAACACAACACTGTCGGACAGCGCCTTCGCCAACACGTCGTAGGAGCTGCGCTGCGCGAGGCACACCTCATCGGGTGTCGCTTCCTTGGGCGGCTTCGCGCCCCTGGGCAAGAAGTCGTCCATCGCCAACCCGACCGCGGCGGAAATGGTGGCTGGAATGAAGGTGTGCTCCCCCGGAGGAAAGCCCAAGGGAAACACGAACCTCGCCGACTCTTCGGGCGGTGCGTACTCAGGGCGGAACGGGCGCTGAAACAGCGAGCACGCCGATAGCGACACACACGACAACAGAAGAACCACGCGGCGCATGACGACTCCAGGCACCGACACCTAAGTGTCGCCTTCCACGGGCCTAACGATTCCCAGTTCCTTGTCTCGCTCGCTCTCAAGCAACCCCACCAATCGCCAATGTCGCTCTCGCCGCACGTAGACCTCTCCCGGCCGTGGGGTGTTCTTGTGCGGAACGTACTTCATGACGGTGCAGGCCACGTCGAACTGGATGCGGATGAGCCAGACCTGAGTCCGGTTCTGGAAGTCGAACACGGACATCGGAGAAGGAGACCAGGGATGGCTGTGATAGTCCGCCAGGGTCATGGTTCGGCCGCGCGAATCAACGACACTGCTCGGTGGGATGCAGGACTTGCGCTTCTCCGCGCCAACGACGCCCGTCGTCTTACCCAAAGGCGACCCGTGACTCGCGTAGTAGACGCCGTCTCCCAAGGTGTAGATGGCGCCGCAGTACTACTCCGCCTGCGTCTCCTGCGTCTCCTGCGTCTCCTGCGTCTCCGGTGTGCCCGCGTCGGTCTCCGGCAGGGGCGTCGCGGGGCCCGCGGGGGTATCCGGCACGGTCTGCACGGGCTCGCGAATCTGGTCCGGGCCCATCAGGGGCTGACGATTCTCCGTTCCTTCGGGCTGCGTGGTCTTGCAAGCGGGCGCAGCAACTGCCACGCCCAGGGCAATAAGAACGGCACGGCGCATGTAGCCTCCTTGTCGAGTTGCGGACGGCCCCGAGGGAGCGTGCCCTCCATCGACAATCTGTCGACGACAGCGAACGTCCACCAGCGGATGCCCGGGCACACCTTCGAGCGCTTGCCCCCGGTCCCGGACAGCAGCCCGGCAGCCACGCGGCGCGGATGATGCCGCTTCCCATGCGCACCGTTGCGCTGGAGCGCACACCCGGGAGGCCGAAGACATGCTGGACGTCGTGGACATCGGCAAGCGTTCGCTTGCCACCTATCGCGGGATTGCTCCCGACGAACTCCTCGACGAATTGCACTGGCTCTCCGAGGACCTGCGCGGCGCCCGGTGCATGCACCTGAGCGCCACGCCCTACGGCGGCGGCGTCTCCGAAATCCTCCGCTCCCTGGTCCCGCTCTACAACGACCTGGGCATCGTCACGGACTGGAAGATCATCCACGGCGACGACACCTTCTTCCAGGTCACCAAGCGCATCCACAACGGCCTGCAAGGCGCCCCCGGCGAACTCACCGAATCCGAGAAGGCCACCTACCTGGCCAACGCCCAGCTCAACGCCCACCGGCTCGTCACGGATTCGGAGAACTACGACTTCGTCTTCGTCCATGACCCGCAGCCCGCCGTGCTCGCGGCGCTGAGTCCCCATCTCGATGCGCGCTGGATATGGCGCTGCCATATCGACACCTCGCACCCCAACCCGGCCTTCTGGGACTTCCTGTCGCCCTACCTGCGTGCCTACGACGTCGCCATCTTCACGATGCGGGAGTTCATTCCACCCCAGCTCCCCATCTCCGACGTCCGCATCTACCCGCCCGCCATCGACCCACTCAGTCCCAAGAACCACCCGCTGCCGGAGGCCCTCTCGCGCGACGTGTTGGAGTGGATTGGCATCCGCACCCACCGGCCCCTCGTCACCCAGGTCAGCCGCTTCGACCGGTGGAAGGACCCGCTCGGTGTCGTCCGCGCCTACCAGCGCGTGCGTCCCCACGTCCCCGACCTCCAGCTCGCGCTCGCGGGCTCACTGGCCCTGGACGACCCGGAGGGCTGGGACGTGTACGAGGAACTCCGCGACGCCACCGCGGGCGACAGCCTCATCCACATCCTCACCAACCTGGTGGGCGTGGGGAACATCGAGGTCAACGCGCTCCAGGCCGTCTCCGACGTCGTCATCCAGAAGTCCCTGCGCGAGGGCTTCGGGCTCGTCGTTTCGGAGACGCTGTGGAAGGGCACCCCCGTCGTCGGCGGGCGCGTGGGCGGCATTCCCATGCAACTGCCCGAGGGCATCGGCGGCGTCCTCGTGGACACCGTGGAGGAATGTGCAGAGGCCATGCTCCACCTGCTCCGCCGTCCCGACGAGGCCCGGCTGCTGGGCGCGCGTGGACACGAGCACGTGCGTCAGCACTTCCTCATGCCTCGGCTGCTCGTGGACCACCTGCGGCTGATCAAGCACCTGGCAGCCCTGCGCCCCTTGCCCCAGCGCGGCATCGTCCCTGCTTCATTCAACCCCGCCAGCCTCCAGGGGGTGTGAGATGCACCAACGGGCACGGTGGAGACTCGCGGGTCCGGCCCTCCTGTGTGTCCTCATGGCGGGCCTGCTCGCACCCGCGGCCGATGCCCCCACGAGGAACGGCCAGCCCACCGTGGCGCGCTGCGACCTGGAGGGCGTGGTCGATGCCGGCACCGGCGGCTACCTGTCCGACTGCGTGGCACGCGCCACGGCCGCGGGACATGACGCGTTGCTCGTGCGGTTGGACACCCCGGGTGGCTCGCTGGAGGCCACGCGCCACATCGTCCGGGCCTTCCTCGCATCACCTGTCCCGGTGCTCGTCTGGGTCGGCCCCTCCGGCGCCCACGCGGGCAGCGCGGGCGTCTTCATCGCGCTGGCCTCCAACGTCGCGGCCATGGCGCCGGGCACCAACATCGGAGCCGCGCATCCGGTGGTGGGCCCTCCGGCCAGTCCCCGGAAGCCGTGGGCGGGGAGCAAATGGCTCGCAAGGTGGAGAACGACGCCGTCGCGTTCGCGGAGAGCATCGCCCAGCAGCGGGGCCGCAATGTGCAGTGGGCCGCCTCCGCCGTGCGTGACAGCGTCAGCGTGTCCGCGGACGACGCGCGGGCACTGCGCGTGGTGGAATACGTGACGCCCACCGAGACGGACTTCCTCGCGCAGGCGGACGGACGACAGGTGACGGTGGCGGGTGGCGAGTCCGTGCGGCTCTCCACCCGGGATGCGCACATCGTCACGCTGGAGCCCACGCTGTCCCAGCGCGCCGTGCACGCGCTCGCCAATCCCGCCATCGTCTACCTGCTGTTCCTGGTGGCCGGGCTGGGGCTGGTGGTGGAGCTGTCACATCCAGGCGCCATCGCCCCGGGGCTCATCGGCGTGGTGGCGCTGGTCCTGGCGTTGGTGGCGTCCTCCGCGCTGCCGGTTCGCGCGGGCGCGGTGCTGCTGATGCTCGCGGGCGTGGCCCTCATCGTCGCAGAGCTGTTCGTCACCAGCGGGCTGCTCGGCGCCGTGGGCGTGGGGCTGCTGGGCCTGGGCGGACTGTTCCTCGTGGACCGATTCGACCCGGAGTGGTTCGTGGACCGCTCCTTCCAGGTGTCGTGGACGTGGCTGGTGCCCACCACCGTGGCGCTGGGAGGTGCGGCGGCCTACGTCGTCTACCGGAGCGCGCAGACACGGCGGCTCCCCCAGCAAGGTGGCGACCTGGGGCTCGTGGGAGAGCGAGGCACCGCCCTGGCTCCGGTGACACCGGAAAGCGGCGAGGTGTTCGTTCATGGAGAGCGCTGGCGCGCCACGTCCACCGCCCCCATCCGCTCCGGCGCGCACGTGGTGGTGCGAGGCATGGAAGGACTCACCCTCTTCGTCGACGAGGTACCGACCTGATGCAACTGACCGGATTTTTCGGAGTGCTCATCCCCGTCGCCATCCTGTTCCTGCTCTTCCTGTCGGGGGTGCGCATCGTCAACGAGTACCAGAACGGCGTGGTGTTCCGGCTCGGGCGCTTCGTGGGCCTCAAACGCGCGGGCTTCCGCTGGCTCATCCCCTTCGTCGAGCGCATGGTCATCATCGACCTGCGCACCGTGGCCCGCGACGTGCCTCCACAGGACGTCATCACCCGGGACAACGTCAGCGTGAAGGTCAACGCCGTCGTCTACTTCCGCGTCATCCACGCTGACAAGGCCGTGCTCCAGGTGGAGGACTACCTCTATGCCACCAGCCAGCTCGCCCAGACGACGCTGCGCTCCATCCTGGGCCAGGTGGAGCTGGACCAGCTCCTCTCCGAGCGGGAGCGCATCAACCACGAGATTCAACAGGTGCTCGATGCACGCACCGACCCGTGGGGCGTCAAGGTGTCCAACGTGGAGGTGAAGCACATCGACCTGCCCGCGGAGATGCAGCGGGCCATCGCGCGGCAGGCCGAGGCCGAGCGCGAGCGCCGCGCGAAAATCATCGCCGCCGAAGGCGAACACCAGGCCGCCGAGAAGCTCTCCATGGCCGCCAAGGTCCTCGGCCGCTACCCGGCCACCCTCCAGCTCCGCTACCTCCAGACGCTGGTGGAAATCACCACCGGTGGCAATCACACCATCCTGCCCATCCCGCTCGACCTGCTGCGCACGCTCAGCGGAGTGAAGGCCCACATGGAGCGGGCCGACGATGGACATGAGGACCGGCGATACACCGAGGATGAGGAAGAGGGCCCTCCCGCGGGCGGCTTGTCCTGACAGCCGCTAGTCGAAGAGCTCCTGCCGCTCCAGCTTGATGGCCCGCCGGCTCAGCCGCAGCGACGCCAGCACGAGCAGCGCCGTCGCGCCCAGCAGCAACACGCCCACCGAGAAGGACACCACCGGCAGGGCCTCGGGCCGCTGCGTCTGCCGCTTCGTCAGGTACAGCAGCGACGTCATCACGAAGGCCAGCAGCGCCGTGTAGGTGAAGGCAATCGCCCGGGCGAGGGTGGCGTGCCGCCGGTCCAGGATGGCGACCTCCTGGCGCAGCACCGCGCGTCGGGTGTCAAGACTTGGCAGCAGCACTGTCGAGATGCCACTGAGCCGAGGTCCCTCGCGCTCTGGCCACTGTCGCCGCAAATTCGACAGTGTCAACTTGACACCAAAAATGTCAGGTCCTACTGTCTGAACCGTGAGCACGCCGAAGACACAGAGCGAATGGAAGCTGACGGAGCTGGCCGAGGCGGTGGGCGTCTCGCCGCGGACGGTGCGCTACTACGTCCAACGCGGCCTGCTTCCCGCGCCCCCCTTCCGGGGCCCCGACACCGTGTACGGGGAAGAGCACCGGGTGCGGCTCAAGGCCATCCGCGTCCTGCAGGCGCGGTTCCTTCCCCTGGATGCCATCCAGGCGGAGTTGCAGCGCTCGAGCCTCGATGAGCTGCGCCAGCTCGCCGACTCGGACGCGACACCCACGCCCCCGGTGCACGCGCAGCCGCTACCGGGACCGGCCCCGATGGCGCCACCGCACGCGCCTCGAAGACCGGCCACGGGCCTGAATCGTTACGAGCGCTGGGAGCTGCTCCCGGGGCTGGAGCTGCACGTCTCGGAAGCAGCGGACACGAAGACCCGGGCGCTCGCGGAACGCGTTCGCGCCCTCATCGCGGAGTTCCAGGAAAGGGAGAAGCCATGACCATCGAAAAGGCAGGGCTGTACACGCGCAACGGCACGCAGGTCCCCCTGCAAGGTGTCGAAGTCACGGGCGAGATCCTCGGCGGCCACGCGCGCGTCCGCGTTCGCCAGCGCTACCGCAACGAGGAGTACCAGCCGGTCGAGGCCATCTACACCTTCCCCCTTCCCTCGGATGCCACGCTGTCCGCCTTCTCCATGACGTGCGCCGGGCGGCGCATCGAAGGCGTGGTGCGTGAGCGTGAAGAGGCCTTCCGCACCTACGACGACGCCGTCACGGCCGGCCATGGCGCCGCGCTGCTCGACGAGGAGCGCCGCAACGTCTTCACCGCCCAGGTGGGCAACCTGCTGCCCTATGAGGAGACCGTGGTGGAGGTGGAGTTCCTCCAGGCCGTCACCGCCGAGGAAGGCAGCGTGCGCTGGATGCTCCCCACGCTGGTGGCGCCTCGCTACATCCCCGGCGCGACCACAGGCGACCGCACCGGCCACGGCAATGAAGAGCCCACGGCCCAGGTGCCGGACGCGGACCGCATCACCCCGCCCGTGGGCAACGTGCACTACGGCCTGCGCATGGACCTGCTCGTGGACCTGGGCCGCGAGGTGGTGGTGGAGAGCCCGTCCCACGCCATCACCACCACCCGGGAGGAAGGTACCCGCGTGCGCGTCGGCTTCTCGCGCGGCGAGGTGTCCCTGGACCGCGACCTGGTGCTGAGCCTGCGCAGCCCGGACAGCAGCGCCGTGTTCACGCCGCTCGTCACGCACCGCAAGGGCGAGGAGGCCCGGGCACCTTCGCGCTCACCGTGGTGCCGGACCTGCTGGCCATGGCCTCCGCGCCGCCCAAGCAGGAGGTGGTGTTCGTCGTGGACGTCTCCGGCTCCATGGCCGGTGAGAGCCTGCCCCAGGCCCAGGCCGCGCTCCGGCTGTGCCTGCGCCACCTGCGCGAGGGCGACCGGTTCAACGTCATCGCGTTCGAGAATCGCTTCCAGTCGTTTCAGCCCGAGCCCGTGCCCTTCACGCAGCGCACGCTCGAAGAGGCGGACCGCTGGGTGGCCGCGCTGAACGCGGATGGCGGCACGGAGTTGCTCGCGCCCATGCGCGCCGCGGTGCAGGCGGCGCCCGACGGCGTCATCGTGCTGCTCACGGACGGACAGGTCGGGAACGAGGCGGAGATTCTGCGCGCCGTGCTCGAGGCGCGGAAGACGGCGCGGGTGTACTCGTTCGGCATCGGCACCAACGTCAGCGACGTGCTGCTGCGGGACATGGCGAAGCAGACGGGCGGTGACGTGGAGTTCATCCACCCGGGCGAGCGCATCGACGACAAGGTGGTGGCGCAGTTCTCCCGTGCGCTGGCGCCACGTGTCACCGAGCTGGAGGTCCGCTTCGACGGCGTGGACTGTGTGGAGCTGGCACCCGCCGAGCTACCGCCCCTGGTGGATGGCGTGCCCTGGACGCTGCTGGGCCGCTATGCCTCGCCCGGGACGGGCACGGTGACGCTGCGGGGGCGCTCGGAACGGGAGCCCTTCTCGCTCACCGTCCGCGTGGACCTGCCCGCGGTGTCGGACCGGCCGGCGGTGGAGAAGTTGTGGGCCGCCGAGCGCATCCGGGGTTGGGAGGCCGCCCAGCTCATCGGACGCCGCGCGGAGTCCATGAAACAGCGCATCGTCGAACTGGCCGTCGCGCACCAGATTGTCACCCGGTACACCTCGTTCGTGGTGGTGGAGGAGCGCAAGGGCGACCGGCGGAACTCAGGACAGGCGAAGACGCGCGTCATCCCCGTGAACGCCCCCGCGGGCTGGGCCATGTTCGGCGCGCAGAAGGAGGAGGAGGCCGCGCTCGGTGGCGCCGCTCCCCGTCGCGGGCGGATGGCCGCGCGTGGCGCCATGCCGCCCCCGTCTGCCGCCGCGCCCGCCCCTGGGGCTCCTCGTCCGATGATTCAAGTGCGGCGCATCACCCCGCCCGGGCGCGCGCCCGCGCAGAGCGCGCCCCCGATGGATGCCGATGGCGGCACCACGGACTGGATGATCATGAGGAGCGAGCGGCGTGAGCAGGGCAAGGCCGACGCCATGAAGAAGAAGCGCCAGAAGGGAGGAATCCTCTCCAACTTCTTCGGCGGCGTTCAGCCTCCAGAGCCGATGATGGATGAGGAGTTCGAGGAATCCGACGCGTCCCTCGGTGAGTCCCTGGCGGCCGAGGGGGGTATCGACACGGGCGCGGAGGGCCTGCTGTCCCAGCAGCTCGCCAACGGGCTCTGGGACGGCACCGGCGAGGGTTCCGAGCCCGTGCGACAGGCGCGTGCCACGGCGCTGGCCTTGCTGACGCTGCTGCGCGAGGGCATCACCAGCAGCCATCCGCTGCATGGTGCGCAGGTGAAGAAGGCGGTGGAGGCCCTGCTGTCCCTGGCCGCCAGCCTGAGCGGCGATGCACAGGTGGCGGAGCTGGCGCTGGGCGTGGCGTGGCTGGCCGCGGCGGGACCGCGCACCCGGAGCCGCATCGAGCAGGCCGCGAAGCCGCTCTCCGGGCTCAACGGCCGGCTGGGCAACGAGGTGGCCCTGCGCGAGCACGTCGATACGCTGGCCGCGCGCTGACGCACCGCGAAAAGGCGGCGGCCTGGCTGATACATTCCGCCGCCGCGCTTCGCATACAGTGACGGGCGCCATGACGCTCGCCACGCTCATCCTGCTTGCCACGCTCTCCGCTCAGCCCCCGGAGGCTCCGCCCTCTTCCGAGGCCACGGCACCGGAGACAGTCACCGCGCCGCCCCTGGTGTCCACGCCCGATGCCTGTGCAGCGAGCTCCGAGGCGGATTACTCGGCGGGCTTCGATGCGCTCGTGAGCGGCAACGACGCGAAGGCGCTGGAGCTGTTCGAGCGAGTGCTCGCGGCCTGTCCACAGCACCCCTATGCCACCGAGCTGGCCCGGCTCTCCCGGACACGGCTCGCGCCCGGGGGCGGCTGGCCACTGCCGCCGCGAGCGAGGTGGGGCGAGAGCCTCGCTCCAACGCCGCGCGTGCCTCTCTCGTCGTGGTGCAGACGCTGCACGGGGTCGCACAAGGCGTCCTCCTGTGCGCCATCGGAGATTGCAGCGGCCAGGGTTACGCCGCGGTGTCACTGCTGGGCGCCGGAGCGGGCGCCGCCAGCTCGCTGCTGCTCACCCGGGGCGGTGTGACGGACGGACAAGCTGCCGTCATCAACTCCGGCACCGTGTGGGGTTTCTGGTTCGGCGTCGCGACACTGCTCGCCTTCGACCTGGATGGTGACAATGCCTTGGGCGCCGCCATCCTCGGCGGAGCGGGCTTCACCGGCGTGGGCGTCCTGCTGGCGCACCTGGTGAACCCCACCTCGGGACAGGTGTCACTGGCCAACTCGGGTGGCCTCTGGGCGGGCACGGTGACGGCGCTGTTCCTGGCGACTTCGGACAACTATGACACGAAGAGCTTCTTCGCCGCCGAGCTGGGCGCCACGGCCGCAGGCATCCTCTCAATGGCCATCCTGTCGAAGTACGTGCCGGTGTCCCGAGGCCGAATGCTCATCATCGACGCGGGCGGCATCCTCGGCGGACTGGTGGGCGCGAGCGCCGTCTACCTCACCGCGGGCAATGACGCGGGAGACGCCATCCTCGTGGGCAGCGGCGTCGGCGTGCTGGGCGGTCTGGCCCTCACCACGTACCTCACCCGGGACTTCGACGCGCCGGACGCGCCCCAGGTGACGCTGGCACCGCTCACGACGCCACGCGGGGGCACGGGCGTGTCGATGGTGGGCCGGTTCTAGCCTCGGTCAGCGGCGGCGCAGGCCGTAGATGGACATGAGGATCTGCTCGAAGGTGCGTGAGGGCAGCACGGTCTTCGCCACCACCGCCACGCGCTGCGCCAGTTGGGCCACCGGATAGCGCACGTGAGGCGCTCCGCGCTCCATCACCTCCAGCACCTTCTTCGCCACGTCCTCGGCGACGAGGCCGCCGCGCTCGCCGGACTCGATGGCCTTCAGCACGGCCTCGAAGCGCTCCTGGTACACGGAGCCCGCGCCCGCCTTCGCGACACACACGCGGTTCTGGGTGAGCTGCGTCCGCACGTCGCCGGGCTGCACCAGCGTCGCCTCGATGCCGAACTCCGCCACCTCCTGGCGCAGCGCCTCGGTGAAGCCCTCCAGGGCGAACTTGCTGGCGCTGTAGAGCGACTGGAAGGGCAACCCCACCTGCCCGCCCAGGGAGCTGACCTGGATGATGCGGCCGGAGCGCCGCTCACGCATCGACGGCAGCACCGCCTTGCACACGCGCAGCGCGCCCAGGAGGTTGACGTCCAACTGCGCGCGAGCTTCCTCGATGGAGGTGTCCTCGGCGGCGCCCGCGAGCGCGTAGCCCGCGTTGTTCACCACCACGTCGATGCGGCCCTCACGCGACAGCACCGTCTCCACGGCTCGCTGCACGGAGTCGTCCTGGGTGACGTCCAGCGCCAGCATCCGGTAGCCCGGCGGCGCGGCCTCCGCGGGACGGCGGCTGGTGCCGTAGACGATGTAGCCACGCGCGCTCAGCAGCTCCGCGCACGCCTTGCCGATGCCGGACGACGCACCGGTGATGAGAACGACACTTCCCTGTGAACCGGACATCCAGGCTCCGTGCAACAGTCTTCCTGGCGCACAAACCACGGGGGCCCGGGGCCCGGCAAGAGCCTCTCACCCCGCGTCACGGGGTACCCGGCGACTCAGACCGTCTTGCTGCGCGCCGGGGAGGTGACACCCGGCTGCGCATCCTCCCCCGCGATGACGACCTGGTGGCGCTGCACCTCGCGCACCATGAAGAAGGCGGCGGCGGACAACACGCCCAGGTCATCCAGCCAGCCGAGCACCGGGATGACGTCCGGCAGCGCGTCCACGGGCGACAGGAAGTAGACCACCGCCATCACGCCGGCGAGCTTCCGCCAGAGCGCTACGTGCGGGTCGCGCACGTACCGGAAGAAACGGCTCCCCATACCACGAAGGCCTGCGATGTTCATGCCTACCTCTACGCACGAGGGACCCGGGTGATTGCGGCCTCGGCCCACACCTAGCGTACGCCGTCCGGCCGCCCGGGGGACAGCCAGGCTCAGTCCGGAGTGTCCTCCAGCACCATCGCGCGGCCCACCACCTCCAGCCTCGCCCGGTCACCCGCGCGCAGCGGCAGGTCCGGCGCGCCGCGCACGGTGAGCTCCAGGCCGTTGCACGCCACGGTGAACTCGGCGGAGGGCCCTGGAACTCGCGCGCCAGCACCTCCGCTCGCAGCCCGCCGCCCAACGCGACGCCGTCCGTGTCCGGCACCAGTCGCATCGCCTCTGGCCGCAGCGACAGCAGCACGTTGCCCTTCGCTGGCGCGCCCGTCACCGGAAGGATGCCGAGCAGCGTCCGGGCGCCATTGCCGAAGCCCACGCCCGGCAGCAGGTTGGTGCCGCCCAGGAAGTACGCCACGAAGGCCGTGCGCGGCGTGGCGTAGACGGCCTCCGGCGTGCCCACCTGCTCCACCGCCCCCGCCCGCATCACCACCAGCCGGTCCGCGAAGGCCATGGCCTCCTGCTGGTCATGCGTGACGAGCATCACCGTGGCCCCCAGCGACTTCAGCACCCGCCGCACCTCCATTCGCGTGGAGGCCCGCAGCGCGCTGTCCAGGCTGGAGAAGGGCTCATCCAGCAGCAGCACCCGCGGCCCGGGAGCCAGCGCGCGGGCCAGCGCCACGCGCTGCTGCTGCCCACCCGAGAGCGCGTGCGGCATGCGCGACTCGAAGCCCTCCAGGCCGAAGAGCTTCAGCATGTTGCTCGCGCGGGCGCGGGCTTCCTGGCGCGGCATCGCGGTGAGGCCGAAGGCCACGTTCTCCACCACGGACAGGTGCGGAAAGAGCGCGTAGTCCTGGAACACCATGCCCACGCTGCGCTGCTCGGGCGGCACGAAGGCGCCAGGGCTGGCCAGGGTGCGGCCTTCCAACGTGACGGTGCCGCTGTTGGGGCGCTCGAAGCCCGCTACCAGCCGCAGCGTCGTCGTCTTGCCACACCCCGACGGGCCCAGCAGCGCCAACACTTCACCGGGCTCCACCGCCAGGGACAGGCGGTCCACCGCGGCGGTACCGCTGGAGGAATAACGAAGGGTGACGTCGTCGAGCGAAAGCAGAGGCATGGCGGGCGGCGCACCCTACCGCGTTCCCGCGGGCCCGGGCGCTTTGGCTTAACTCGGCGACGAGCCGCCCTCTTGCGACACCAGCAGCCCCACACCCAGCGTGGAGACGACCATCAGCACCAGCGCCGGCAACGCGGCCTCGGCGAAACGGCCCTCGGCCGTGGCGCCCCAGACGCGCGTGGCGAGCGTCTCGAAGCCGATGGGCGCCAGCAGCAACGTGGCCGGAAGCTCCTTCATCGCCGTGAGGAAGACGAGCGCCGCGCCCGCCAGCAGCCCGGGCCGTAGCAGCGGCGCCGTCACCCGGCACAGCACGCCGGACGGAGGCTGGCCCAGCGACGCCGCAGCCTCCGGCAGGTGCGGGTTGAGCTGAAGCAACGACGCCCGCACCACCCCCACCGCCTGCGGCAGGAAGCGCACCACGTAGGCCAGCACCAGCATGACCAGGGTGCCGTAGAGGAAGGGCACCGCCTGCACGCCCAGGAAGACGAGCGACAGCGCCAGCACGATGGGCGGCAGCGCATAACCCGCGTAGGACACGCGCTCCAGCGCCACCGTGAGGCGGCTCGGGTAGCGCACCGCGAGGAAGGCCAGCGGCAACGCGCCCACCACCGCCGCCACCGCGCCCAGCATGGAAGCACTCACCGAGTTCCACGCCGGCCCCATCATCGGCCCCGACTCCACCGACAGCCCCTGCACGCCCCAGTAGACGAGCACTCCCACCGGCAGCCCCACGCCCACCGCCACCACCGCGCCGCACAAGAGCAGCGCCGGCACGCGCCAGCGGCCCAGCTGTACGAGCGAGGAAGCCCGGGCGGCGCCCTTCGCGCTGCGGTGGTAGCCCGCACGGCCGCGCAGCCACAGCTCCAAAGCCAGCACGCCCACTGTCACGGACACCAACGCCAGCCCGAGCAGCGCCGCGTAGCTGCGGTCATACGCGCCCTCGTACTGCACGTAGATGGCGCGCGAGAAAGCGTCGTACTGAAGCAGCGCCACCGCGCCGAAGTCGGAGAGAACGTACAGTCCCACCAGCAGCGCGCCCGACGCGAAGGCAGGACGCAGCAGGGGCACGGTGATGCGGACGAAGGCCCGGGCGGGCGTGAGTCCCAGGCTCCTCGCCCCCTCCAGCCACGCGGGGTCCTGGGACTGCAGCCCGGCGCGCAGCGCGAGGAAGAAGTACGGATACGTCGACACCGTCAGCGCCAACAGCGCTCCGGGAAAGCCATACACGGGCGGCACCGGAAGACCCCAGTGCGTCAGGGGCTCCTCCAGCGCGCCGCCCACGCCGAACGCCGCCAGCAGCACGTAGCCGCTGACGAACGTGGGCACCGCCAACGGCACACACAACAACACCGTCCACAGACGGCTCCCCGGCAGGTCCGTGCGCGCGGTGAGCCAGGCCAGCGGCAGCGACAGCAGCGCCGCGCAGCCCGTCACCGCCGCCGCGAGCCCCAACGTGCGGCCCAGCAGGCCCCACGTCTTGTCTCGCAGCAGCAGGCCCCATGCGTCCGCATCCGCTTCCGCGGCGCGCACGCACAGGTAAATCGCGGGCACCAGCGCCAGCGCGGCCATGGCCACGCCAGCCACCCATAATCCCACCGGGGCACGACGAAGCATCAGAGGACGCCAGTATCCTGGAGCAGCTTCACGGTGCCGCGCAGGTCATCCAGCTTGGACAGGTCCAGGTCGGGCGAGCCCACCTTGTCGAGCGCCGGCAGGCCCTCGGCCAGCTTCACGCCAGACACCAGCGGGAACTCGGACGTCTCCTGCGCGAAGTACGTC
Organism: Myxococcus sp. MxC21-1; assembly: GCF_032612255.1. NCBI lineage: Bacteria > Pseudomonadati > Myxococcota > Myxococcia > Myxococcales > Myxococcaceae > Myxococcus > Myxococcus sp. MxC21-1. Next base: position 904,712 of record NZ_CP123278.1, on the reverse strand, counting down.
TGCGCCTCGGCGTCCAGCAGGTACGCGGCCAGCTTCTTCGCCGTGTCCGTGTTCTTCGAGCCCTTGAGGATGGCCACGCCCGCCACGTTCACCAGCGCGCCCGGGTCACCCGCCGCGACGAAGTAGTTGGCCACGGGCAGGTCCGCTTTGTTCTTCTTCGCGGAGTACAGGTAGTAGTGGTTCACGAAGCCCGCGTCGATTTCACCGCGCCCCAGCGCCTCGATGATGGCGGAGTTGTTCTTGTAGACGCGCGGCGCGTTGGCCTGGATGCCCTTGAGCCACTGCGTCGCGGCCTCGTCGCCCTTGAGCAGCCGCAGCGCGGTGACGAAGGACTGGAACGAGGCGTTGGTGGGCGCCCAGCCCAGGCGGCCCTTCCACTTCGCATCCGTGAAGCCAAGGATGCTCTTGGGCAGCGTGTCCGCCTTCACCTTCTTCGTGTTGTAGGCCACCACGCGCGCCCGGCCGCTGGTGCCCACCCACACGCCCTGCGGCGAGCGGAAGCGCGCATCCACCTTGTCCAGCGTCTCCTTGGGCAGCACCTGCAACTGACCCGCCTTCGCCAGCGCGCCGAGCGCCCCCGCGTCCTGCGCGAAGAACACGTCGGCGGGCGTCTTCGCCCCTTCCTCCAGCAACGTGGCGGCGAGCTGCGGCGTCTCGCCGTAGCGCACCTTCACCTCGACCCCCGTCTTCTCGGTGAACTTCTTGAGGAGCGGGCCCACGAGCTTCTCGTTGCGGCCGGAGTAGATGGTGAGCGTCTCCGCCGCGAGCGCGGGGGAGGCCAGGGTCAGGACCAGGGAGGCCAGGAGGAGTCGTACCATGAGCCGGCACCCTAACGGACGGCCTCCCCCGCTTCCACCGATTGCGCGCGGACACCCGGTGAAGCGCGAAACAGGTGACGACCGCGCTCCTTCGCGGCCCGGAGTAGCCTCGCGGGCCGCAACCTCCCGCCACCGTGGAGACACCATGCCGCGCCCGCTCGTCGTCGCCGCCTGTGCCGCCGCCCTGCTCGCCGCGCCCTCCGCCCTCGCGCAGGCGCCCACGTCCCCGAAACCACCCGTCTCCACACCCAACCCGATGAAGGACGCCGCCGAGCGAACCCGGAGCGCGCTCCAGCTCGCACCCGCGCCCCGTCCGGAGGACGTGCGCTCCATCGATTCCCTCATCGCCGCGCTGTACGACGTCATCAGCGGCCCGGCGGGCCAGGCGCGCGACTGGCAGCGCTTCCGCGCCCTCTTCCACCCGGGCGCGCAGATGATTCCCATCCGTCGGTCCAAGGACGGCAAGGGACCCGCGGCCACGCCCTTCACACCGGATGACTATGCCACCTCCGCCGCGGTGGCCTTCGACAAGCGGGGGTTCTTCGAGAAGGAGACGCGCCGGCAGGCGTCTGGCTATGGCGACATGGTCCAGGTGCTGAGCGCGTATGAGACGCGTGAAACCGTGGACGGGCCGGTGATGACCACGGGCGTCAACAGCTTGCAGCTCGTCTTCGATGGGCGGCGCTGGTGGATTCTCAACATCGCCTGGACGGACGACAAGGCCGCGGGGGTTCCCGTGCCGAAGGACTTCACCCGGAAGTAGAACGCGCGTCATGGGTGACGTGTCCCTGCGCGATGTGCTGGTGGTGGGGAGCTACTGCCACGACCTGCTCCGGCATGGCCCCGGGCGGGAAACCCATGCGCTCGGCGGGTCGGCGGCGTACATCGCGTCCGTCCTGGATGCGATGGGGCTGGAGTACGCGGTGGCCGCGGTGGCCGGCGAGGACTTCCGTTACGCGGGCCAGGTCCGGTATCCGCCGCGCATCGTTCCGGGGACGCGCACCACGCAGTTCATCGCGGACTTCGACGGGGAGGACCGGACGCTTCGCGTGAGCGCGAAGGCGGAGCCCATCCTGCCGGAGGACATCACCGTGGACGCGCGCGTGGCGCTGGCGTGCGGTGTGGCGGGTGAGGTGCTACCGGAGACGCTGCTCCATGTCTCTGAGCGGGCGCGGCATGTGCTGGCGGATGCGCAGGGGTTGATTCGGGCATTCGATGATGACGGACGGGTGCTCAATCTCCGCTTGGAGGACACACCTTTCGCGGGGCTGCTCGAGCGGCTTCGGGTGCTGAAAGCCAGCGAGGAGGAGGCCCGGGCAATGGACATCGAGCGGGTGCGTCAGCGGACGTGCCTGGTGGTGACGCGTGGGGCGCGGGGCTGCACGGTGTTCACGGCGGATGCGCGCATCGACGTGCCCACGGTTGCGGTGGAGGAAGTGGATGCCACGGGCGCGGGCGACTGCTTCCTCGCGGGCTTCACGCTGGGACTGCTGCGAGGACTGCCGCTGGAGCGCTGCGCCGCGCTGGCGAACTGGTTCGGTGCGCAGGCGGTGACGCAGGTGGGTGTGCCGAAGCTGGATGTCAGCCGGCTTCCGGCGGAACTGCGATAAGCAGCTCTCAATGACAAGAAAGAGCATAGCCACATCCTTGGGATGTGTGCTCGCAAGCCTCTCACTGGGGTGCGCCAGTGGCGCGCACTCCACCGTGAAAAGGAGCGCCCCATATGCCCTGGCGTCCTGCTCTGACACCGTGTCGTGCTGCCTCCAACGATTCCCCGGCATGCCCGAGGCATGTGGACTCTCCGCTGCCGAGGCCGCTGTGCTCATGACCGGCGCCCAAGCCGCGACGGATGCGGCACCAGCCCGGTGGGATGACTCACACAACGCAGCCCTCCCTGAATGGAAACGAACGTGCATTCGTGCCTATGGCGACTGCAAGCAGGAGGGATGGAAGGGACACTGCTACGCCTGCTTCCAACTCTGCGAGGGCCAGCACGAATGGCCCGGCGATAAGTGCTATCCCGTGGGAAAGTAGCGCATGGCTGACGAACTCGATTGGGACCCGATTCGCACCCTGGCGCGTCGCGTGCTGCGCGATGGAGAGCCCCTGGTCCTCACCGCCGAAGTGCGGGACCTCCTGTCCCGAACAGCTCTCGAAGTGGGCCTCAGCCAAGCCGATGCGACTTCGGCTCTTGCCTCGGACACGAGCGCACTGGAACTCCTCCGAGAGTGCTCGCGTCGCATCAGCGAAGGGTCCAGCCGGATGGTGAATGCGCTTCACCGGATGTACCAGCACAAGCGCGCGGGTGACCTCGACAGTGCCCGCCAGGAAATGCGGGACGTGTTGGCCGCCGAGGAGGTGCCGCACTACCGCGCCGTTGCGCAGGGCCAACTCAACCTGCTGGATGATGAGCCTTGAATGACAACGGGGACGCGACTTCCGCCGCGCCCCCGTCAGTCAGCCTTCCGGCGATTCAACGAACGGCTCAGCCCTGCGTGGGCTCCTCGCCACCCGGGGTGCCACCCTCCTCGGACGCCGGGGGCGACTCGACAGCGGCTTCCGCAGGCGCCGTGGCGTCCGCAGGCGCAGCGGCGTCAGTCGCCTCCGGAGCGCTGGCCTCCGCCGTGGGTACCGCGCCCTCGGCCGGCGCCACCGCCTCGCCGTTCTCCTCGGACTCGTCGCTCTCGGGCAGCTTGGAGATGGCCATGACCTTCTCCTGCTCGTTCTCCAGGGCAATCAGCCGCACGCCCTGCGTGTTGCGGCCGATGACGGAGATTTCCTTCACCCGCATGCGGATGAGCATGCCACCGTTGGTGACGAGCATCACCTCGTCCGCTTCCTTCACCTGGAGCAGACCCACCACCTTGCCGTTCCGCTCGGTGGTCTTGATGTCGATGATGCCCTTGCCGCCACGGCCCTGCTGCCGGTACTCGGCCTCCTGCGTCCGCTTGCCGTAGCCGTTCTCCGTCACCGTGAGGATGGCCGCGTCCGTCTCCACCACGTCGGCGCCCACCACCTCGTCGCCGTCCTCCAGCGTGATTCCCTTCACGCCGTAGGCCTGACGGCCCATGGAGCGGACCTCCGTCTCCGGGAAGCGGATGCTCATGCCCGACGCCGTCGACAGCAGGATGTCCTTGCTGCCGTCGGTAATCATCACCGCCACCAGCTCGTCACCGTCGTCGATGCCCAGCGCGATGATGCCGCTGGAGCGAACGTTCTCGAACGCGCTCAGGTCCGTGCGCTTCACCACGCCCCGCTTCGTCACGAAGAAGACGTAGCGGTTCTCCGGGAAGTCACGCGTCACCAGCACCTGCGCCAGCCGCTCGCCCTCGCCGAACTGCACCAGGTTCACCATGGCCTTGCCGCGCGACGTGCGGCTGGCCTGCGGAACCTGGTGCACCTTCAGCGAGTACAGCTTGCCCTTCGTGGTGATGGGCATCAGGTACGCGTGCGTGCTGGCCACGAACAGCTTGCTGACGAAATCGTCTTCCTTCGTCGCAGCGCCCGTCTTCCCGCGCCCACCGCGCTTCTGCGCCCGATACTCGGTCAGCGGCGAGCGCTTGATGTAGCCCGTGTGCGACAGCGTGACCACCATCGTCTCCTCGGCGATGAGGTCCTCGCTGGTCATCTCATCCACGGCGCCGGTGATTTCCGTGCGGCGCTTGTCGCCGTAGCGCTCGCGAATCTCCACGAGCTCCGTCTTGATGACGTTGAGCAGGCTGCGCTCGTTGGCCAGGATGTCCTGCAGGCGCGCGATGTCGCGCACCAGGCCGATGAGCTCGCGGAACAGCTCCTCGCGCTGCAGGCCGGTGAGCCGCTGCAGGCGCATCTCCAGGATGTTCTGTGCCTGGCCCTCGCTGAAGCCCGCGCCCTCGTACTTGTGTGCCAAGCCCGCGTAGCTGGGCTCCTCGTTGCGCGCGCGCGAGACGAGCAGCTCCATCTGCGCCTTCGCCTTGTCGTAGTCGATGCGCTGGAGGGTCGCGAAGCGCTCGTGCTCGTACAGCGCGGGCGACAGGATGTTCATCAGGCCCCAGCGCGCCTCGTCCGGGTCCTTGGACGCGCGGATGAGGCTGACCACCAGGTCGATGAGGTCCTGCGCGACGAGCAGACCTTCGACGATGTGCATGCGCGCCAGCGCCTTGCGCAGCTCGTAGCGCGTGCGGCGCGTCACCACGTCACGGCGGTGCGCGATGAACCGGTCCAGCATCTCCTTCAGGTTGAGCGTGCGCGGCTGGCCGCCGTCGATGGCCAGCATCACCGCGCCGAAGGTCGTCTCCAGCGACGTCATCGCGTACAGGTTGTTGAGCACCACCTGCGCAATCGCATCGCGCTTGAGCTCGATGACGATGCGCATGCCCTGGCGGTCGCTCTCGTCGCGGATGTCGCTGATGCCCTCCAGCTTCTTCTCGCGCACCAGCTCGGCGATCTTCTCGATGAGCCGTGCCTTGTTCACCTGGTACGGAATCTCCGAGAAGATGATGGCCTCGCGGTCACCCCGCTTGGAGGTCTCGATGTCCGAGCGCGCCCGGATGGTGACCTGGCCGCGGCCCGTCTCGTAGGCGCGGACGATGCCCTCGCGCCCGGTGATGATGGCGCCGGTGGGGAAGTCCGGACCGGTGATGAACTCCATCAGGTCCCGGACCGTGCAGCCCGGGTTGTCGATGAGGTGCAGCGTGCCGCTGATGACCTCGGTCATGTTGTGCGGCGGGATGTTGGTGGTCATGCCCACCGCGATGCCGCTGCTGCCGTTGACCAGGAGGTTGGGGAACTTCGACGGGAGGACGAGCGGCTCTTCCAGCGAGTCGTCGTAGTTGGGACCGAAGTCCACCGTCTCCTTGTCGATGTCCGCCAGCAGGTCCTCCGCCAGCCGCTCCATGCGCACTTCCGTGTAACGCATGGCCGCTGGCGAGTCGCCGTCCACCGAGCCGAAGTTGCCCTGGCCGTCCACCAGCAGGTAGCGAAGGCTCCACTCCTGCGCCAGGCGCACCATGGCGTCGTACACCGACGAGTCACCGTGCGGGTGGTACTTACCGATGACGTCACCCACCACGCGGGCGGACTTCTTGTAGGCCCGGTTGTGGAGGTTGCCCAGGTCATTCATCGCGTACAGCACGCGGCGATGCACGGGCTTGAGTCCGTCACGTACGTCGGGCAGCGCGCGCCCCACGATGACGGACATGGAGTAGTCGAGATACGAACGGCGCATCTCGTCTTCGATGTTGACGGGAATGAGCTCTCCAGCGCTGTCCGGGGGGGGAGGCGCGGAGGGCGATGCCGGCTTGTCAGTCGTGTCGTCAGCCATGAGCTCTGGAAGTCTGCGGAGGGGCCCGCGAATGGGGGCCGCCATCCAGTGAGTGAGCGTTCGTAACCCCTGGATTTCCCTGCGTCAACAGGGGAAACAAGGGGCTTTCGCCTCGAACGTCGGGATGCCTGAAAGGGACTCTTTTTTGAACGCTTGAGCGAGCCTTTTTCAGCCCTGCGGACGCAGGAGAGCAGCCAGGCGCTCGGCTTCGGCTCCCACCGGTCCTTCCGGGTCCCTTTCCTTTGCTTTTTCGAACGCGGCCAGGGCCCCTTCCCGGTCGCCCTTCAGCTTCAAGGCCACGCCCACGTTGAGGTGCGCGGAGGGAAAGTCACGGTCCATGGCCACGGCTTCCCGGAAGAGCACCAGCGCCTGGTCCACGTCGCCCGACAGCAAGGCCTCCTTGCCGGCCTGGACGCGCTTCTCCGCGTCATTCACGAGCTCCACCTGGAACACGCTGCCGCCCACCACGTTGGCGACAAGCACGCGCAGGATGCCGCCCCAGTAGAACGTGAGCCCCTCCGCGGCCACCACGGCGGCCAGCGGCAGGTCCGGAAGCAGTTGCTTGCCCCGGAACTTGAAGCGCACCCGCGTGTAGCGGCCCTTGTTGGCCCAGTGGACCATCTCCCCCTGGAGCTTGCGCAGCCCTTCTTCCATGCGCTTGGGGTCGATTTCGAAGGGCAACACGCGGCCCGCGGTCTCGCCGGACGGGAGCGCCTTGGGGCCCGGGCGCCCAGGGGTGGGTTCGTCGGCGAGCACGGGCTCGGCTTCCAGTACGGGGGCCCGAGGGGTTTCGACGGCGGGCTCGGACACCGGCGCGCTGGCGCGACGGGGCGCGGCGCGGGTCCTCGAGGCGGCCTTCTTCGGGGCAGCGGCCTTCTTCGCCTTCGCCTTCGACGCGGCGGGCTTCTTCGCCTTCGACGGACGCTTCTGGGACGTGCTCTTGGCCATGGACACACCTTAAACGAGCCAAGGCGACAACGCTTGCATGGTGCCGCCCGATGGTGGGCTCCGCACGGTTCTTCGCACGCACGCCACACGACTTCACGCCGCGCGCGTCCCTTCCCTCCGGGCGCTCGGGGATGATGGCGTTCCTTCCCGAAAGGACTGCTCCCCGCATGACTCGCGTCCGGCACGCCCTGCTCTCCGCCCTGCTCCTCGCCGCCCCCATCGCCAGCGCCGCGCCCGCCGACCCCATCGCGTCCCAGGACGCCTGGCCCCGCATCCGCAAGGAGCGCATCCAGAAGCTGCTGCCCCAGGCCATGGTCCGCGCCAACGTGGACGCGTGGGTGGTCATCTGCCGAGAGAACGACAACGACCCGCTGGCCATCCACGTCGGCTGTGAGAACGCCGGAGGCACCGCCGCCTTCCTGTTCCTCAAGCAGGACGCGGCCGTGCGCGGCGTGGCCCTGTCACCGGAAGGCGAGGCCACCGCGCTCCGCGACGTGGCGCCGCTCGATGAGGTGGTGCCGCTGCCGCGCGGAACGAATCTCTACGCGCAGGTGGCCTCGCGGCTGGTGGCGGCGAAGCCGAAGCGCATCGCCGTCAATTCGTCCACGTCGGTGGCGGTGGCGGATGGCCTGTCCGCCACGCAGCGCGCCGCGCTGGAGAAGGCCCTGACGCCCGCGCTGCGCAAGAAGCTGGTGTCCTCCGAGGACCTCGTCTCCGAGTGGCTCTCCGTGAAGCTGCCCGAGGAGGTGGACATCCTCCGCAAGGCCGCCGCGCTGACATCCCAGATGGAGATAGAGGCCTACCGCGCGGTGGTGCCGGGCAAGACGCGCGACGTCGATGTGGCCCGCTTCCTCCGCCAGCGCATGGCGGAACTGGGCGTGGGCGACGCCTGGGCGCCGGACCAGAACCCCAACGTCCAGAGCGGCCCCACGCGCGGGCACTCCCACGCCACCGAGCGCGTCATCCAGCCGGGTGACTTCATCCAGACGGACTTCGGCATCCGCGTGGGCGGCATGTGGGTGACGGACATCCAGCGCTTCGCCTACGTGCTGGCGCCGGGCGAGACGCAGCCGCCCAAGGAGGCTCTGGAGAAGTGGGAGAAGGGCAAGAAAGGCAGCCGGATTGCACTGGCCACCCTGAAACCCGGCGTGCGCGGCTGGGACGTGGACAAGGCCCAGCGTGACTGGATGCGCGAGGCCGGCTCGGCGCCCGTCATGTGGGGAACGGGGCACCCGGTGGGCTACTGGGCGCATGACGTGGGCCCGGCGCTCTCCGGCGCGCAGCAGGGCAAGCCCGCGGCGGGACAGGCGGCGCGCATCGTCCGGCCCGGGCAGGTCTTCGCCTTCGACGGGTTCTTCGCGTGGCCGGACGGCGGCGAGGGCGAGCAGCGCATCATCGCCGTGGAGGAGATGGCCGTCGTCACCGAGACGGGTGCGGAATACCTCATCCCACCCCAGGAGGATTTGGTGCTCATCCCCTCCCCGGGTCCTTCCCGCCCCGTGCCGTGAGACATGTCTCACATGACAAGCTCGTGGGAGAAGCTTGAGTAGGATGCGCTGAACCGCTCGCGGAGAGGGCCCAATGCAGAACGTGCTGGTGATTGACGACGACGCCTTCGTGCTCTCGGTGGTGAGGGACATCCTCCAGGGCGCGGGCTATGGCGTCGTGACGGTGCAGTCACCCGCCGAGGCGTTCAACCTGGACCTGTCCAGCGTCTCCGCCATCCTCTGCGACTACAACATGCCGGACATGAATGGCTCCGACGTGCTCACGGTGATGCGCGAGCTGAAGGACTGCCGGGTGCCGTTCATCTTCCTCACCGGACACGAGGAGCTGGATGACCTCGTGTCCGTGGCCATCCGCTACGGCGCGGAGCTGCTGCCCAAGCCCATCCAGCCCGTGGAGCTGGTGCGGCTGCTAGTGAAGCAGCTCGCTTCCGCGGCCTGAGTGCTACCCCAGCACCGCCACCAACTGGCGGCACTGAGCCAGCAGCTCGCCCTCCTGGGTCCACAGCTGCTGGAAGTCCTCCGAGTACCCCTCCGCCGCCTGCCGTGAGCGCCCCGTGCGCAGGAAGTGGGCGTCCTCGCGCAGGTCCGGGCGCGGCAGGTCGTGGAAGAAGTGCACGGTGAAGTCCACGCTGGCCGCCGCGTGGAACCCCTCCACGCGCGAGAGCACCGACGGCGGATAGGCGTCCATCAACCCCACGCACAGCGGCGCGTCCAGCACCATGGGCTCACGCGGGCGAAGCCAACCGCCCGTCTCCGCCACGTCCGCGCCGGAGTACGGCGCCGAGCCCACGCAGAAGCGGTACTCGAAGAAGCTGCAGAAGGTGGGCATGGGCACGTCGTCCGGCACCACGGGGACGTCTTCCGGCGGCGGCACCACCGGGCGCTTCACGTCGAAGTACTCCGTCGCGCCGCCGCGCGAGGTGCCGAACGTGGCGGTGGCCACACACAGCACACCCGCGGCGCTCTCGATGCGCGCCGTCGCGTGCGTGACGAGCCGCCCCGTCCGTTCGATGCGCGTCTGGATTTCCGCCTCCCCCTCCACCGCGGGCGCGCAGAAGTGCACGGTGAGCGTGCGCACGGGACGGCCCGGCTGCTGGGCCTGCGCCAGGGTGTGCTCCAACGCGCGCAGCGTCGCCCCCGCGACGATGCCGCCATAGGCGCCCTTGCCCTGGTACCAGGGCGCGGTGAAGCGGATGCCGTAGCGGTTGGGAGAGAGCGGCTCGGGGGTGGTGGCAGCGAGGAAGGCAGCGGTCATGTCGCGCCGCAGCGTATCAACGCGGACCCGGTGTGTCCGGCCCGAGTCTCACGCAGCTCGCCGTCCCTTCAGGCGGGCAGGCGCCAGTCGATGGGTGGGCGACCGTGGGACTCCAGCGCCGCATTCACGGCGCTGAAGGGACGGCTGCCGAAGAAGCCATTGCTAGCGGACAGCGGCGAGGGGTGTGTGCCCTCGATGACGACGTGCCGCTTCGAATCGATGAGCTTCTTCTTCTTCTGCGCGTAGCGGCCCCACAGCAGGAACACCACCGGGTCGTCCTTGGCGCTCACCGCGCGGATGACGGCGTCCGTGAAGTCCTCCCAGCCGTGCCCCGCGTGGCTGTTGGGCTTCGCCTGCCGCACCGTCAACACCGCGTTGAGCAGCAGCACACCCTGCCGGGCCCAGGGAATCAGAGAGCCGTCCCTCGGGCGGGGCACGCCCACGTCGCTCTCCAACTCCTTGAACATGTTCACCAGCGAGGGCGGCGGCGGCACCCCGGGCTTCACCGAGAAGGCCAGCCCATGGGCCTGTCCCGGCCCGTGGTAGGGGTCCTGGCCCAGCAGCAATACCCGCACGTCTTCATAGGGCGTGAGCCGGCAGGCGGAGAAGAGGTCCTCCTCCGACGGAAAGACAGTGGCCTCCCGCCGCTCCGCTTCGACGAAGCGCTCCAGTTCCTGAAACGACGGCGACGCCAGCGCCGCGCGTAGCTCCTGCTTCCAGTCTTCCGGCAGCCCTTCCGCGAGCACTCACGCCTCCCATTCCAGCGGCGGCGGCATTGAAACACCGGGCCCCGGGAGCGCCCACTGCTTTCCGCCCGCCCGCGCGGGAAACCGGCGGTGGGCGGCCCCTGCCCCAGAAAGCAGCCGGGCAGGCGGGGCGGGTTCTTGGGCCCTGGGGCCAGAGCGCGCTAGCCTGGGTGGCGCCATGACGATGTACACCGAGTCACTCCGCGCGTTCCTCAAGCCCGTCCTGCCCTACATGGATGACGAGGCCGTGTCGGAAATCATGATCAACGGCCCGACCGACATCTGGATTGAGCGCAAGGGCCGGCTCACGAAAGTGGATGCATCGTTCACCGACGAAGGCCTGCTCGGCGCCGCGCGCAACATGGCCCAGTTCGTCGGCCGCATGCTCAACGAGGAGCGCCCCCGCCTGGACGCGCGCCTTCCGGATGGCAGCCGCATCCATGTGGTGATTCCGCCCATCGCGCGCAAGGGCACCACCATCTCCATCCGCAAGTTCTTCAAGGAGAAGCTGACGGTCCAATCCTTGATGAAGTTCGGGTCGCTCACGCCGCAGATGGCGCGCCTCATCGAGGCCGGCATCGCCACCAAGCTCAACATGCTGGTGGCCGGCGGCACGGGCTCCGGCAAGACGACGCTGCTCAACATCGTGTCGTCGCTCATCCCGGATGAGGAGCGCATCCTCACCATCGAGGACTCGGCCGAGCTCCAGCTCAACCAGTCCCACGTCGTGCCCTTCGAAAGCCGGCCGCCCGACAAGTTCGGCAAGGGCGCGGTGGACATGGGCGATTTGCTCCACTCCGCGCTGCGTCTGCGCCCCGACCGCATCGTCGTCGGTGAGGTGCGCGGCGGCGAGGCCTTCCACCTCATGCAGGCCATGAACACCGGCCACGGCGGCTCGCTGGCCACCACGCACGCCAACACGCCCACGGACACGCTGCGCCGCATCGAGTCGCTGTGCCTCATGTCCGGCGTGGACCTGCCCATGGTGGCCGTGCGCGCCCAGGTGGCCAGCGCCATCAACTTCATCATCTGCTGCGAGCGCCTCCACGACGGCAGCCGCAAGACGATTGCCCTGTCGGAGGTGCTGCCCCTCAACGAGAAGGGCGACTACCGCACCCAGGACATCTTCGTCTTCACGCCCGTCACCAAGGACGAGGACGACCACATCCTGGGCTACCACGCGCCCACCGGCATCATCCCCAACTTCGTCAGCAAGGCGCGCGCGTACGGCTTCCACGACCTGGACGAGTCCTTCTTCGACCCGGCCACCTACGGCCTGCCGCCGCCGCCCACCTTCCACGCGGGTGAGTCGTACACCGTGCGCTGGGCCCCGTCGCTCAAGCACCGCGAGGAGGGACGTCCGGACCCCGCCCACTTCAAGCAGGAGTGGGCCGCCTTCGAGCAGCGCCTCAAGCAGGACGCCCGCGACGCGAAGGCCGGCAAGGCCGCCGCCGCGCCGCCCCCGCCTCCCGCGCCAGCCGTTCAGGTGCAGGTGCCCGCGAGTCACCCCACCCCGCCGCCATCGGCGCGCGCCCGGCCGCCGGAGCCTCCGCCGGCCGTGAAGCCCGCAACGCCCGTGGCCCGGCCCGCAGCGCCGCCGCGCCCGCCGCCCGCCATGGACGACGACGCGACGCCGCCGCCCACGCGCAACCCCTTCGCGGAGGCCCCCGAGGAGACGCGCACCGCCATCCCCACCGAGGCCAAGGTCGAGGTCTCCGAGGACCTGCTCGCGGACGATGACGGCCCCAGCACGGTGCCCCCGCGCCGGCCGCCGCCCTTCACCCCGCCTTCGCGGGCACCCTCGCCCAACCGGCCACCGGCGCACGGCCAGCCCTGGGCGCGCGCCGCCCCCGCCGTCCCGCCCCGCGCCGGAGTCCGATGAGGACGACGACAGCACCCAGGGCTCGAATGGCGGCTCCGAGAAGACCCAGATTCGCCCGGCCCCGTCGGAGCGGCCTCGGCGCTGAAGCCATGACCCGGCCCGGCGCGTCGGAAACGACCCCGGGCCGGTGGGGCGGCCTCCCACCACACGCGCTCCGCCCCGGCGGGTTTCACCCGAAGCACGGGCGGTGATTCCCGACCTTGCGAGGAGGTCCGGTCGGGGGAAAGTGATTGGGTGTGGATCTCCTCCTCGCCGCGCTCACCCTGGCCACCCAGGCACCCGCCGCGGCTCCCCCGCCGCCCCTGTCCGTCCTGGTCGCACCGCCTGACGCGGCGGGAGCTCCCTCCCACGTCGTCGAGTTCGCGCAGGAGCACGTGGCCGAGCAGCTCCGGGCCCGTGGGCTGGTGGTGGTCCGTATCGAGGACATCACCCGCAAGCTGTCCGCGTCCAAGCGCCGCCCGCTGCTGCGCTGCAACCGCACAGCGCCCTCCTGCATCCGCGCGTTGGGCGCCGCGGGGAAGACGGAGCTCGTCCTGGTGACGGAGCTGGGCCAGTTGCTCAGCGGCTATCGCACGGGCGCGCGCATCTACACCGCCAACGACGGCGCGCTCGTCACCGAGCACCTCATCCCCGGCGTGAGCGAGGACCAGTTGCTGGACTCGCTCACCCAGTCGATCGACGCGGTGGTGCCCGTGGCGCAGACGGCCTTGCGCGGCCCGCCGCCGGCGCCGCCCCAGGCCGAGCCGCCCCCGCCGCCCGTGGCCGTGGTGGAGGCGAAGCCGCTGGCCCCGGAGCTGGAGCCCGAGCCCATCCGCCCGCTGCGCCGTTGGGCGTGGCTGCCCGCCGCGGGCGGTGTCGCCCTGGCCGGCGTGGGCACCGTCTTCTACCTGCAGGCGGGCGACAAGTACTCGCGGCTCGACAAGGACGGCACGCCGGACGCTCCGCTGGACAACGCGGATGGACTCGCGTCGTCGGGCCGCCGGGCGCAGACCCTGAGCCGGGTGGCCTTTGGGCTGGGCGCGGCGGGGCTCGTGACAGGCGCGGTGATGTTCCTGCTGCCCGGTGAGCTGCCCGCGAAGGTACAGCCCTCCGCCGCCGTGGTCCCCGGTGGGGGCATGGTGGGCCTGTCCGGGACGTTGCCTTGAATTCGAGGAGAGTCATGCGGAAGACCAGGATGCTCGGCGCCACGGGCACGGCGCTCGTGGCGGCGCTCGGTGCGGGCGCTTGCTACGACTTCGACGGTGCACGGCAGCGCTGCAGCGACGAGGGACGCTGCGAGCCCAACGTCGCCGCCTGTACGCCCGTCCCCGGCGAGGACCTTCCCGACGACGCCTTCGCCGATACCGACTGTGACGGCGTGGATGGCCAGGCGGACGCGGGGCTCTTCATCGACCCCATGGACGGGGATGACGACGCGGGCGTGGGCACCCGGCTGGCACCGCTGCGCACCGTGGGCCGCGCGCTGGCGATGCTGCGCGAACTGGATGGCGGCCCGCGCCACCTGTTCCTCGCGGGCGGCGCCTACGACGAGGCGGGCCTGGTGCTGGACGTCCCCGTCTCGCTGCACGGCGGCTATGCCGGACGCAGTGGCGGTTGGCGTCGCGCCGCGAACCGCGTGGCCATGTTCGACGCCGGCACGCTGGGGTTGACGGTGCAGGGACTCCAGGACGCCGGTGTGCTGATGGAGTACGTGCAGGTCAGCGCCGCCACCGCGACCGGCCCCGGTGAGCCCTCCATCGCCGTGCGCATGGTGGACTCCTCCGGGGTCCGTCTGCGTCACGTCACCCTGGCCGCGGGCGCGGGGGCCAGGGCGCCCCTGGCGAGGCAGGGGACACGGGCCTGGGCGGCCCCGACGGAGGCGAAGGGCAGAGCGGAGGCGTCGGCAACTCCGATACGGGCATGGGTGGGACGCCTGTCTCCATCACCTGCCCAGATGGCATCGAACCCACGGGCGGCGTGGGTGTGATTGGCAGCGGCAACGGCTCTCCTGGACGGGATGGTGGCACGGGCGGGCCTGGCGAGACGGGCGGCGCGGGCGGCGCGGGCGGTGATGCGCCAGACGCCGCGTGCTCCGGGCGTGAGTGCGTCTGCAACCCCTCCCCGGGCGAGAAGGGCCAGGGCGGCACGGAAGGAGGCCCCGGTACACCGGGTGACGGCGGCACGGGGATGGGGGTGCTGCGCGACGGGATATGGACCGCCGACCAGCAAGGCGAGCCCGGCAGCGGCGGCACGGCGGGCTCCGGCGGTGGTGGCGGCGGGTCGGGTGGGAGCTGCAACATCGACAACGTGAGCGTCGCTGGCGGCGGCGGCAGCGGCGCGGGCGGAACGGGCGGCTGTGGTGGTGCGGGTGGCGGCGGCGGTGGCGGTGGCGGCGCGTCCATCTCCTTGCTGCTCATCGGCTCCCAGGCGGCCATGGAGGAAGGCAGCGTCCTTCGCACGCTCGGTGGAGGCCCGGGTGGCGAGGGGGCGAAGGCGGTACCGGAGGTCCCGGAGGTGAAGGCGGGCACGGCGGCAACGGCGGCGAGGTCGTACGGGACGGAGGCGTCGTCGACGGAGGCGTCATCATCCACCGGACGACCGGCGGAGCGGGCGGAGCGGGCGGTCCCGGCGGCGCGGGCGGCGCGGGCGGCGGAGGGGGAGGCGGTGGCGGTGGGCCCTCAGTGGGCGTGTGGTGTGGCCCGGGCGCGACGGTCCGCTACACGGATGGCGGCGTCACCTTCCAGGTCGGTCCGGGCGGTCCGGGCGGCGCCGGCCCCGGGCTCGAAGGAAGCACGGGCGAACGAATGCCGGACTTCAACTGCGTCAGTGCCAACCCGTAGCGTCCGTTGTCCGACGTTGGGGTGCCTGCCCGGAGGGCGCTTGCGTGCTGCGCCTGACCGCCGGCCAGGCACTCCGGGCTGGAGCACATCGCCCCACCCGGGTCCTCCTGCTACGCTGCTTCCCGGTTTGAGATGGCTTCCGAGTTGATCTGCGATACCTGCGGCCTGGCCGTACCTGCCGACACCACCGTGTGCCCACGCGATGGGACGGTGGTGCTGTCGTCGTTCGACGTGCCCCCGCGCGAGGAGCCGAACGTGGTGGTGCAGGCCTCAGAGCCGCCCGCGGCCGTGCAGCGGGACCCGCTCATCGGCTTGAAGCTGGGCGAGTACGAGCTGCGCTCGCGCATCGGCGTGGGCGGCATGGGGCTGGTGTACGAAGGCATCCAGCCGCTCATCGGCAAGCGCGTGGCGGTGAAGGTGCTGCGTCCGGAGCTGGCCCACTCCACCGAGCAGGTGGAGCGGCTGCTGGCGGAGGCCCGCGCCGTCAACGCCATCCGTCACCGGGGCATCATCGACATCTTCGGCTTCGGCCAGGTGCCGGACGGCCGGCAGTACATCGTCATGGAGTACCTGGAGGGCCAGGCGCTCGACGCGGTGCTGACGGAGAAGAACCGGCTTCCGGTGCAGGAGGCGCTGGCGCTGCTCGACGAGGTCCTGGCCGCGCTGGCCGCCGCGCACGGCGCGGGCGTGGTGCACCGCGACCTCAAGCCGAGCAACATCTTCCTGGTGCAGCAGCCGGACGGCTCGCGCTACGTGAAGGTGCTGGACTTCGGGCTCGCCAAGCGAGGCCAGGGCCCCACCGGCCGCACCGCGCAAACGCGCACGGACATGGTGGTGGGCACGCCGGAGTACATGGCGCCGGAGCAGGCGCGCGGCCAGGAAGTGGGTCCGATGACGGACCTCTACGCCCTGGGTGTCGTCACCTTTGAAATCGTCACCGGCCGCCTGCCCTTCGTGGGCAGCTCGCCAGTGGACCTGCTGATGAAGCATGTGGAGGCGCGGCCGCCTCGCCCGTCGGAGTTCGTCTCCGATTTGCCGCCCGCGCTGGACGCCTTCATCTTGCAGATGCTCACCAAGGACCCGGAGACGCGCCCCAACTCCGCGGACGCGCTGCGGCAGCAGCTCCACAAGCTGCGCCGCACCCTGCGGGCCTCCACGCGCTCCAACCCCAGCGCGCTCGCGCCCGGCTTCGAGAAGGCCGCCGCGGTGGCGGAAGTGGACTCGCGCCGTCCCACCACGCCGGTGCCGGTGCCCCCGGAGCTGAACACCGAGCTGACCTCGCAGGAGCTGCGCGCCGCGGGCGTCCGCAGTCCGCTGCGCAAGCACCTGCCGCTGGTGGGTGCCGTGGGCTTCGCCGTGCTGCTGCTCGCGGGCGCCGCCGCGGTCGTCATCCGCGGCGCGAAGGCCCCCGCGCTCGTGCCGCCGTCCATCACGCCGCAGCAAGCCGCGGCGCCGGAGCACGCCGCTGCGGTCCCCCGCAGCAAGCCGCGGCGCCACAGCAGGCCGCGGCGGTCACCCCGCCTCCCGCCGAGCCAGCGCAGGCGCCCGTGGAGGAAGTGCCGCTTCAGCCCCTGGTCGTCGCCGCCGTCGCGCCGGCTCCGCCGGACGGCGTGGAGCGTCCGCCGCCGGCCCCGCGCGCCGAGAACACCCGCGTCGCGCCGCCTCGCCCCTGAAGGCCTCCGCCCCCACGCTGGAGGACATCCTCCAGAGCATCAACCGGCTGGAGCGCCGGGTGGACCGGCTGGAGACGAGCGGGAAGATTGACGCCCCCAAGGCCAACGCCGCGCGCAACCTGCTGGCGAAGTACCGCGACGACGCGCGGGCCGACACCAGCGCCCCCGCCCGCATCGACCTGCTCAAGAAGGTGACGGGCGTGGCGGGGATGATTCGCTGACCCGCGCCTGACTCAGCGCGCGCAGGCCAGCGGCTGGGCCATGGCGTTGCGCGCGCGGTCCTCGCTCACCAACCGCCACGCCGCCAGGTCCTCCAGCAACCGGTTGCGGTCCTGCCGGAGCACCGTGGGGTTCTTGCAAATCTTGATGCCGTAGTAATCGGAGTACGGGGGCAGCGCGAGTTGCAGCTCGGCGAGCTCCTCCAGCTTCAACTCGCTCAGCTCACGGCCAAAGAGCGCCAGGGCCGCGTCCTCCACGCCGACGATGCCGCGCTCGAAGTAGATGATGGACAGGTCGTACGCGATGAGCTGGTCCTTCTGCATGAAGGTGTGGATGCGGTGCGCGGCCACCGACCGCTCACGCGTGCCCTCGATGCCCAGCGCGGCGGCGATGCGCATGGCCAGGACGCGCTCACACGCCCCGTCTCCCGGCGGCGACGTGCCCACGGTGGCGCCCAGGAACAGACGCCAGGCCCACGCGGGCCCGTCCTCGCGTGGCGTCTGGAAGTACCGGGGGCACTCCAGGTGGCGGATGTACAGGGCCACCAGGTCCTTGGGCAGCTTGGAGAAGTCCGGCCGCACGAAGGTGATGGGGCGCGGGTTGCGCTGGGACTGCCCCGCCCGGAGGCTCATCCGCTCGCCTTCGATGCTGTGCTTGAGCTGCTTCTCCACGTCGAATTCGCTCTCCAGCGGCGGCAGCTTGCTCGCCGTGTAGAGGTACGTCAGCGGAATCACCACGCCGGCCAGGCCCAGCATGAACAAGATTGTCCAGAGCAGACTCTTCACCCCCTCAGGCTACCAGGGGGCGGCACGCGCCGGGCGCGTAGGTTAAAACCCCGACATGCCCGACTGGCACCCGGCCACCGTCACTGACAGTGCACCCGCCGCAGATGGCCTCACCGACCTCGTGCTGGACGTCCAGGGCACGCCCCTGGCCGGAACCCATGAGCGGCCCGGCCAATACGTCCACCTGCGCCTGCCTGGTGTGGGACAGGGGCTCTTTGCCATCGCCTCCCCGCCCGGCCGCCCGGGGACGCAGTGGGAGTTCCTCCTCAAGGTGGGCAGCCCGCTGTCCGACGCCCTCATCCACCTGCCCCGGGGCGCCCACGTCGACGTGTCACGGCCAGAGGGACGGGGCTTCCCGCTGGAGCGCGCCCGTGGCCAGGACGTGCTCCTGTTCGCCACCGGCTCCGGCATCTCCGCCATCCGCTCCGTCATCACCAGCATCCAACTGGAGCGCGGCGCCTACCGCCAGGTGACGCTCTACTTCGGCGCGCGCACACCGGGCGCCTTCGCCTACACGGACGAACTCCACGAGTGGGAAGCCGGCGGGGTGCGTGTGGTGCGCACCGTCAGCCAGCCCGGCGCCAGCGGCTGGCAGGGCCTCACGGGCTATGTGCAGGCCCACCTGGGTGAAGGGCCCGTGCAGGCCGCGGTGGCCTTCCTCTGCGGGCAGAAGGAGATGGTGCGGGGCGTGATGACGACGCTCCAGGCCCGCGGCATGCCCGCGGGTGACATCCACCTCAACTTCTGAGCGGTGGCGTGAGAACTACGGAGCGACGGACGCGCCGGCCGTGCCCGGCCCCTGCACGGTGGGCGATTCATAGCCCACGTCCAGCAGCACCGCCGCCGGGTCGCTGTCCCCGTCGCGGCTGGCCACCTGGGGCGTCCACGCGGCCACGCCCAGCCAGCGCCCATCCGGGCTGAAGCGCACGCGCCGCACGGACCAGTCGAAGCGGTGCTCGCCGCGCGCGTCCGCGTCACCTTCGGTGAACAGGTACACGCGCTTGTCCCAGCCGCCGCTGGCCAGCGAGCGCCCGTCCGGGGAGATGGCCGCGGTGGCCACCACGCCCCGGTGCACCGGCCACTTCGCCAGCACCGCCGGACTGCGCGTCCACCAGCGCGCCCGCGTTGAAGGGGCCCTGCGGCTCCTCCACGCCCTTGCGCTCGCGCTCGTACACGCCGCGGTCGCGCTCCGGCTTCTGCTCCGACAGGCCCACCCCCAGCCGCAGGCCGCGCGCGTCCACGGTGACGTCGCTCACGTAGGCCGGGAAGGAAACTCCGAGCGCCGCGCGAGCACCAGCGCGTCCACCGTCACCGCGCCCTCGGGCGGGCCGCCCTTCAGCGACAGCACGGCCTCCTGCGTGACTTCGTCGAAGGCCACGTCCACCCGTTCGGAGAAGGGCGCGCCCAGCACGCCCTGGGTGCCCTGCGGCACGCACGCGTCGCAGATGGCGACGTCCACGCCCTCCACCCGCATGGACTTGAAGCGCAGGGACTGGGCCGGCGCCAGCCGCGCGGCGATGGTGCCCAGCGGCCCCGGCACGTTGACCGTCTCCTTCAGGAAGGGCACGTCGATGCCCGCCGCGGCGGCCGCCTCGCTGGTGAGCACCAGCGCGGGCGCGCGCGCATCCAGCGCGAAGGACAGCGGCGCCTTGTCATTCACCGTGCCGCCCAGCACCACGGAGCCGGCGCGCCGCTCGAAGCGCATGCGCGCCTGTCCCGGCCGCAGCCCCTCCACGGAGGTGCGCCAGGCCCGCACGTGCTTGTCCCAGCCGCCCGAATACAGCGTCCCGTCCGGCGCGAAGGCCAGCGCCGTCACCGGGCCCAGGTGTCCGCGCTCCTCGGAGCCGTACTCCAGCGCGGGCGCCGACAGCACCGTCATCAGGCCCTTGTAGCTGCCCACCACCAGCCACTGCCCTTCCGGGTGGAAGGCCACCACGGACAGCGGCTCCTCGGTGCGGCGCTCCGCCACGAGCGCGCCGGTGGCCGCGTCGAAGAGGCGCACCACGCTGTCCTTGCCCGCGGTGGCCACGCGCGTGCCATCCGGGGAGAAGGCCACGCCCTCCACGTCGAACTCGTAGGGGTTGATGGCCGGGTCCGCCAGCATCGTCGGCTCGGCGGAGCCCAGCTCCCAGACGGAGAGGAAGTAGGACTTGCTGCCCAGGCGCGAGTACGCCACCCGGGCGCCTCGGGGCGCGAAGGCCAGGCCCCAGATGAAGTCCTTGTTGTTGAGGACGGCCTTGCGCCCAAGGCCCGAGGCGCTACCGGACACCCAGGTGCCCGGCTCCGACTCCAACCGGGCGCTCAGCTCCGGGGACACCCGAGGAGGCGCGTGTGCACAGCCACCACCTCCCACCGCCACCACCCCGCCCGCCAGCAGTGCGAACGCCCCCCTCGCGAACTTCATGTCCCTGAGCCTCCTGACGCCGAGGCGGCCTTCTGCCGCTCCTTCTCGACGTTGATTTCCGTGACGCCCTTGTTGTCGATGGACAACAGGAACAGCTGCTTCACCGCCTCGCGCTTCTCGTTGAAGGACGTGCGCCCGGTGGCCCCGTCGAAGTTCTTCAGGTTGGCCATCGCGTCACGCATCTGCGCGCGAGTGCGCGGTGCATCCTTCTGCTCCATGAGCTGCCGCAACATCCGACCGGAGTCGTAGCCAATGGCCTCCAGCAGACCCGGGTCCCGCCCCGTCTCCGCCCGGTAGGCCTCGCGGTACTGCTCCACGAAGCGGCGCGTGGCCGGACGCTGCGAGTCCACGAAGAAGCCGTCCACGAACACCGAGCAGGTGACGAACTTGCCGCCGCGCTCCACCAGCTCCGGCAGCCCTGAGCGGCCCTTGGGGCTGCTCCACTGGTTGGCGCCGAAGAGCGTCACCGTCTTCAGCTCCTTCTTGCCCGTCGTCTTGCGGATGCGCTCCAAATCACGCGGGTCGCACGCGTTGGTGACGATGTCCTCCACCGCCAGCGCGGGCGCCACCAGGCTGACGCGGCGCCAGTCGTCCGGCATGAAGATGGCGTCGAAGTCGATGATGGGCTCCACGCCGCTCTTCACCTTCTCCATCGCCTTGCGGCGGCGGAAGGCGTCCAGGTTCTCCCCCTGCACGTCGCGCACGCCCTCGATGTAGTCGCCGCGGTCATCCAGGTAGTAGCGGCCCACCAGCTTCTTGGCCTCGGTGGTGAAGGTCGTCTGGTCGTGCGAATAGCGCTCCGCCCCGCGCACGCCGCCGCCCCGCGCCACCACCTGGTCCCAGAAGGCATCCGCCAGCTCCACGCCGTAGGGGATGTTCGGGTACAGCAGCGCGAAGCGCTTGTAGCCCTTCACGTTCATCGCGTAGTCGGCGATGGCCTCCGCCTGCGCCGCGTTGGTGAGCATGTTGCGGAAGACGTAGCTGCCCAGCTCGGTGATGCCGTCCTGCCGGCTCATGGTCAGCAGCGGCACCTGGAGTTCCTCGGCCACCAGCGCCGCGCGCTTCGAGTCATCCGCCAGCAGGGGCCCCAGCACGGCGATGGCGCCGTCGTCGAAGGCCAGCTGCTCCATGGCCTGCCCCGTCTTGTTGACGTCGCCCTGCGTGTCCTTCACCACCAGCTCCACGCCGCTGCCTTCCAGCCCCAGCTGGATGCCGCGCAGCACCGCCTCGCCAATGGGCTGGTAGCGGCCCGTCATGGGCAGCAGCACGCCCACCGTGCGGGGGCGGGCCTCCACCCGGCGCGTGGCGCGGGCCAGCAGCTCGCGGGCCTGCGGCGCGAAGGCGTGGCCGGGCGCCTGGGCGAGGAAACGGTTCAGCGTCTCCTCCAGCCGCGTCCAGTCCCGCAGGTGGTAGTAGACGCGCGCCAGCTTGAAGGTGATGACGGGCCACGCCGGGTTGGACGGCGACAGGCCCTCCGCCACGCGGGCGATGTCCACGAAGGCCGCGCGGCCCTCCACCAGCGCCTCCACCTTGGCCACCGCGGCGGCCTGCGCCTGAGCGCCCTGGGCCGGCCCGCCTCGTCCACCGCCATCTGCAGCGCCTGCCCGTAGAGGCCTGCGCCCTCCGCGGCGCGAGCGGCCTCATTGAGCAGCTGGGTGCGCTCGGCGCCACTGGCGCGCTCGGCGAGGCTGGAGAGCGTCTGGTACGCGTCGCGGTAGGCGCCCACCTCCATCGCGGAGATGGCCAGCTTGTGCTTGGCGTCATCCGCCCGCGCATGGAGCGGGTTCTCGAAGAGCAGCTCGTTGAAGCTCTTGCGCGCGTTGACGAAGTCCCTGGACTCGAAGAAGAGGACGCCGGCCTGATAGAGCGCGTCCTGGCCCGCGGTGGTGGCGGGATACGCCTTGCGCACCGACAGGTAGGCCTCCGCGGCCTTCTTCTTGTCCGGAGTGGCGCTGGCCGTCTGGGACGCCTGCGCCAGCGCCGCGTCGGCGGTGGGGTCCTTCTTCGCCTCCACCGAAGGACGCGTGGGGAACGGGTCTCCCGAAGGCAGGTCCCCGCCGGTGTCACCTCCGGAGGGCGTGCGGGTGGACCGGGGGCAGGCCGTCAGCAGCAGGGCCAGGGCGATGACGAGCGAGCGGCGCAGGGTGGGCAGGACATCCATGGCAGGGCCGTGCATAGCAGTGGGGTGCGCCCCCGTCGACACCCGAGCGGGGGAAGATTCCACTGCCAGGATCCGCTGTTTTGCAGTGCCCGTGCCCACGGCGGCCTGCCGCGCCGCGGCGCCCGCCTGCCCACCAGGCGCGGCACGGAAGCCGCGCTTTCGCGGCCCCGCGCCCGCAACCGTCGTCAGCCGAACAGCTCCTTCACCTTGGCGATGAAGCTCTTCGACTGCGGGTGCGACTCCTCGCCGGAGGCCTCCGCGAACTTCTCCAGCAGCTCGCGCTGCTTCGACGACAGCTCGGTGGGCGTCTCCACCACGACGCGCACGTGCTGATCTCCCCGCTGCTGGCTGTGCAGGTGGGGGATGCCCTTGCCCTTGAGCCGGAACACCTTGCCGGACTGGGTGCCGTTGGGGACGGTCATCTTCACCTTGCCGTCCAACGTGGGGACGTCGATTTTCGCGCCCAGCGCCGCCTGCGTGAAGGAGATGGGCACCTCGCAGAAGACCTCGTACTCCTCGCGCTGGAAGAGCGGGTGCTCCTTCACGATGACGGTGACGTAGAGGTCACCCGGCGGACCGCCCCGGTCTCCAGGCTCGCCCATGCCGGACAGCCGCACGCGCGTGCCGTTGTCCACGCCGCCCGGGATGGCCACCTCGATGACCTCCTCGGAGGGCACCTTGCCCGAGCCCTTGCAGCGCGTGCACGGGTCCGGCACCACCGCGCCCGTGCCGCCGCAGTCACCGCAGGGCCGGGACACCGCGAAGAAGCCCTGGGTGTAGCGCAGCTCGCCGCTGCCGCCGCACGCCGAACAGGGCCGGGGCCCGGTGTTGCTCTTGCTGCCGGAGCCGGAGCAGGTGTCGCACTTCTTCGGCCGGGGAATGGTCACCTTGGGCCGGCAGCCGAAGGCCGCTTCCTCGAACGTGATTTCCAGATTGTAGCGCAGGTCCGCGCCACGCGAGCTCGTCCGCCGCCCACCCCGGCCACCGCCGAAGATGTCGCCGAAAATCTCGCCGAAGATGTCGTTGATGTTGACGCCCTGGAACCCGCCCCCGGCGCCACCAAAGCCCTCGAAGGGGTTGCCCGCGTGCCCGAAGCGGTCGTACTTCGCCCGCCGTTCAGGGTCGCTCAGCACCTCATAGGCTTCCGAGGCCTCCTTGAACTTCTCCTCGGCGTCCGAGTTCCCCGGATTGCGATCCGGGTGGTACTGCAGCGCCACCTTGCGGAACGCGCTCTTGAGCTCCTGCGCGGAGACAGATTTCTGGACGCCCAGGACCTCGTAGTAGTCGCGTTTCTGACCCGCCGCCGCTGACATTGATTACAACCCCTGGAATTTGCTGTGCTTTTTTGCGCTGCGTAAAATCTTGAGTCACTATAACGCAGCGAAACGCACCGGCAATCCAGCGGGGACACGCGCCGCCCGCGCCCACCCGGTGCCGGGCGGGCATCCGGGCGGGTGGCGTGGCGGGAAGAGAGGAAGCCGTCAGACGGTCCACACGCGGTTGGCCGTCAGCTCCATCCGGGCCAGCCTGCGCTTGAGTCCGGGGTCCACCGCGCCCGTCGCGGCCCACTTGGGCACCACGAAGTGGAGCTCCGCGTTGTACAGCTTCGCGGCGCTGGCCAGGAGGCTCCAGCGGTTCTCCGCCGTGGGCTCGTCCACCATGTGCGGGGTGACGATTTCCAGGATGATGGGCGTGCGAGCCGAATCCGACTGCCGACAGGTGAAGTCGGGGCGATGGTCCTCGATGGTCCCCGACAGGATGGGAGGAGGCATGAACCCGGGGAGGCGCGCCTTGATGTCCGTGTAACCGATGGTGCGGAAGTACTCGGCCATCAGCCACAGGAGCCGCCGGCGCTCCTCGTCCTCCACCACCGGCTCACAGCCCGGATTGAACAGGGCCTCTTTTTCGTTATTGGTTTCCATGGCTCCCCTGAACCTGTCCGCAGGGTTGAACGTGGGCAATGGAACTGGCCCGGGCGCTGCTAGCGCCCGGTGGCAGGGCAGCCGACAGGGCACCAGCCCCCGAAACCCGGTAGCCTTGGACCTTCTGGCGACTCAGTGACAGAGTCCGCCGCCGAACAGTGGCTCCCCGTCCTTCTCCTCACGTCTATCGTCGGCTCCTCGGCTACCTCCGCCCGTACCGGCTGCTGCTCGCCGCGGGTGTCGGCGCGTCCGTGGCCGCGGCCATCGCCACGTCCGCCTATGCCTGGGTGGTGGGCCCCCTGCTGCGCGCGCTGCTCACCCACGAGCCCGTCACCGTCGCCGGGGTATCCCTGCCGGGAGACGCCCTGCTCAAGCGGCTGCCCCTGCTCGTCGTGGCCGTGGCCATCGTGAAGGCCACCGCCCAGTTCCTCCAGGGCGGGCTGATGCAGCGGCTGGGACAGCGCGTGATGGCGGACCTGCGCGGGTTCCTCTACGGACGGCTGCTCGGCCAGCCGCCCGCGTTCTTCGAGCGGCGGCACTCTGGCGAGCTCCTGGCGCGCTTCACCGCGGACGTCCCCCTGGTCGAGTTCTCCGTGACGCAGGCGCTCACGTCCTATGTGAAGGACGGGCTGCAGATCATCGCGCTGCTCGCCACCTGCTTCTTCATCGACAAGACGCTGTTCCTCTTCACCTTCGTCGTCGTGCCGGTGACGGTGCTGCCCATCAACCGCTTCGCGCGCTCGCTGAAGAAGGTGGCCACGCGCTCGCAGGAGCGGCTGGGCTCGCTGACGGCGCTCACCGCCGAGCAGCTCCAGAACCTGCCCGTGGTGCAGGCCTTCCGCGGACAGCCGCGGGCGCTGGAGGCCTTCGAGGTGGAGGCGGACAAGTACCTGGGGGAGATGCGCCGCTCGCTCTTCCTGCGCGGCGCGGTGAGCCCCACGGTGGAGCTCCTGGGCATCGCCGGCGTGGCCATGGCGGTGGCCTGGGGCGCGCGCGCGGTGGCGGCGGACCCTGCGTTGGCGGGGCGGCTGCTCTCCTTCATGGCCGCCGCGTTGCTGCTGTACCAGCCCGTGAAGTCGCTCAGCGGCACGCTGTCACAGGTGCTGACGGGCCTGGCCGCCGCGGAGCGCCTCTTCGCCTTGGCGGACGAGCCGGCCGCGCCGGACGTGGGCGACGCCGCCGGGCCGCTGTCGCGCGAGCTGAGGCTGGAAGGCGTGCGGGCCACCTACGCGGACGGGCGCGAGGCGCTGCGCGGGGTGGACCTGGTGGTGCCCGCTGGCGCGCGCGTGGCGCTGGTGGGGCCCTCCGGCGCGGGCAAGACGACGCTGTTCTCCGTGCTGCTGGGCTTCTTGCCCACGTCGGGCGGACAGGTGCTGTGGGACGGGGCACCGCTGACGGCGCTCCAGCCTTCCAGCGTGCGCGGCCAGGTGGCGTGGGTGCCCCAGGAGCCGGTGCTCTTCTCCGGCACCGTGCGGCACAACCTCCGCCTGGGCCGGCCCGAGGCGACGGACGAGGAGCTGTGGGAAGCGCTGCGGCTGGCGCACGCGGATGACTTCGTCCGCTCGCTTCCCGGCGGCCTGGATGAGTTGGTGGGCGAGCGCGGCGGCCGGTTGTCCGGCGGACAGCGGCAGCGGCTGGTGCTGGCGCGGGCCTTCCTGTGCCGGCCGTCGGTGCTGCTGCTGGACGAGCCCACCAGCGCGCTCGACGCGGCGAGCGAGGCCGCGGTGGGGGAAGGCCTGGTCGCCCTGATGAAGGGGCGCACGGTGCTCGTCATCGCGCACCGGCTGTCCACGGTGCGTGACGCGGACCTGATTGCCGTGGTGGAGGCCGGCCGCGTGGTGGAGGCCGGCACCCACGCGGAACTGCTCGCCCTGCGGGGCCGGTACACGCAGCTCCTGGGCGAAGGCGCCGTCGCGGCGTGAAGGCGGCGCGCGGCCCTGGCTGATGCCGGACACCCCTCCCGCTTCCGGCCTTGCACCTCCACCGTCGCTCTGCCAGCGTCCCTGGCTGACTTCGATGCGTCCCCGGGAGCCCCTGTCCCTCAACGCCCTGCTGCTCGTCCCCGCCCTGGCGCTCGCGGCCCTGGCGTGTGTGGCGGTGTCGGCTCGGCAGGGCACCCTGGCCACCGCGGCCACCCTGACGCTGCTGCTGCTCCCCGTCGTCTTCCGGTTGTGGACACGCACCTGGTACCGCGGGCTCGTGCTGCGCGGTGTGGGCGTCTTCCTGATGGGCATGCACGTGCCCCTGCTGCTGGCCGGCGTCCTCGCCTATGGCCGCATCGGTTGCAGCGGCGGCGGGTGTCCCAAGCTCTACCTGCTGGGTGTGCTCGTCTCTCCCGTCGCAGGGGGGCTGGCGAGCGTCATCTACTGGCTCGTGGGTCGTCCCCCGGTCTAATTTCACAGGCTTAACCGGAGAGACTACTCTCTCCTGAAATGCTCGTTCCGCTCCGGCTTCGTCTCGCGCCCGGCCTGGCCGTGGCGCTGGCCGTGCCCATCACAGTGTTCGTGTGGTGCTTCACACTGGGTCCCCTGCTGGAGGGGATGGCCGGGGTGTCGCACGCATTCCAGGCGGCCGGGCCATTCGCCGCGCTGGTGGCGCTGGCGCTGGCGCTGGAGGTGCCGCTGCTGTCCCTGGCGCTGGTCGGCTCCGGCATGGAGCGGCGGGTGCCCTTGTCCGCGATGCTGGGACTGGCCACGTTGCCGTGGATGCTGGGGTTGATGGGCACCGAGGTCCTGATGGACCGGGTGCTGGTCTCCCTGCCCCGGCTGGACACGGTGGAGGCGGGCCTGGTGCTGGCGACCAGCACGGGAGAGGCCATGGCGCCGCGGCTGCTGGGCGCCTGGACGAGCACCGCGTTGCTGCTGGGGCTGGCGCTGGGACTGGCGCTGGCGCACTTCGGCCCCACGGGCTTCCGGGAGGCCGCGGGCCCCCGCAACCGCGGACTGCTGCTGGCCAGCAGCGTCTCCGCGGCCCTGGCCTCGGTGGCCATGGTGGGCGCGCTCGAGGCCCGCCACCTGCTGAGCTTCCTCACCAGCCTGGCGCGGATGCCAGACGCGGAGCGCTCGGAGTTGATCGCCGCGGGGCTCGCCGCGACGGCGAACCTGCGCGCGCTGCGGTGGACGTGCACCGGGGTGCTGGCGGTGCTGGGACTGACGCTGCTGATGGCCCGGCGCGTCGGAGAAGACGCCCACACGCCGCTGGGCTGGTCCGCCCGGCTGGTGCCCGCCACCGCGGTGGCCGTGCTGCTGGTGCTGGATGCGCAGCCGGTGAACTCCGCCACGGAACACCCGCCGGTGGCCATTCCCGCCGAACACGGCGAGGGCCCCTCGGGGAGCATGCCGCAGCCGCCCTCCGGAGACGTGAGCCCCGCTCAGCCCATCAAGATGAACGCCAGCATCCCGAACCCCACCAGCAACCCCAGGGCGAGCACCAGCAGCATCGTCATGCCCTCACCGGGCCGCACCACCGGAGGCGTGACCTCCTCCACCACCGCCACCGCAGCGGGCGGCACGTCGAAGACGGCGGCCTGAGCCGTCGTCACGACGGGCGCCTCCACGGCGGGCAGCGTGGGCTCCGAGGACGGACAAGGCCGCCCTTCATCTCCAGGCCCTCGCGCGCCAGCGCCAGCACCCGCTGCATGTGGAGCAGGTAGCGGTCCTGTCCCGTGTACGTGCCCATGGCGAGCGCGGCGCGCATCAGCCGCTGCGGCACGAGCTCCGGGTCCGTCCGGACCACCGCCGCGGCCGTGGGCTTGCCGCCGCCGCGCTCCAGGTAGCCCGTGCGCACGCCCTCACCGCTGGCCCACACGTAGTGGTCCTCCAGCAGCGTGAGCTCCTGCCGGCGCACGCGCCCTTCTGAATCCACCAGGGACATCAGCTCCGCGCCGTCCGGGCACAGGTGCCAGACGGTGCGCAGCCCATTCTCGCCGGGCGGGCCTTCCACCGCGTGGACGCGATAGAGCGCCTGCACCGCGGTCTTCAACGTTTCCACGGAGGTTTCTGCCATGTCTGAACGAAGACTAGGTGCGAAGGTCCTAAAACGAAAGACGACCCACCGCCCGTCTGCCTGTCGGCCCCGCTCCTCTCGCACCTGGAACCTCCCTACTGTTCACACCAGGAGGATTGAGCCATGGCCATCACCCTTCCGAATGAGCCCATCGAGACGCCCTTCGAGGTCCCCGCCAACCGCCCCGAAGTCACGGACGAACCCACCGACGCCTTCATGAAGGCGCAGGTGAGCTGGGATGGCTGGGCCGCGCATGGAGGCGGCCACGTCCCGGAAGACTACGCGTGGACCTCCAATCCCAAGGAGCGCCAGGACGAACTGATGGGCGAATGGCCCGCCGAGTCATGAAGCCGCGTGCGCCCGCCCGTCCGCTGTGCTTAGCGTGCCTGCCCACATGAGCCGCTCCCGCGACAGAGGTGATGACTTCCACCGCCACTTCGAGGGCGCCCAGACGCTCGACGGCCTGCTGGACCTGGCCGGCAGCGGGCTGGACAGCGCCCAGGTCCTCGAACGCATGCGGGACGCCCGCGCCGAAGGCACGCCCCCAGCGACGTCATCCCCGCGCTGTTCGACGAGGAGCCGCGCTTCCCCTCCCCGAAATCGCCCGGCGCCTGTACCAGAACCTGCTGGGCCTCTGGGATTTGGTGGCGGAGGGAAAGCACGTGCGGCTGGAAGACGAGGCCCGCCCGCCCCGCCCGAAGAAGGTGAAGGCCTCCGCGCCCGCGCCCTTCCACCCGGGGGCGCCCACGGGCGAATTCGTGGAGGCCGCCTGGCGTTATTTGGAGGACGACGAGAAGACGCGCACGCGCTTCACCCATGCCTTCGAAAACCGGCAGGACGCGCTGCTGGGCGCGCTTGACGCGGCGGCGCTCACGGACGAAGGATATGGCGTCGCCCGCCACCTGCTCCTCGAGCTGTACGCCATGTTGGAGCTGGGCTGGCCGCCGGGACTCACGTCCATCAAGCCGGCGGTGCTGGAGGCGGACACGGATGCCCCGCCAGTGCCTCAGCCGCTGAAGGACTACGCGGACGAGGCGCTCTTCGAGGCGGAGCAGGACGAGGAGCAGCCCCTGTCCTCCCAGGAACTGGAGGTGGTGCGGCGCCTCGTCCATCGCGGACTGGCGGCGCTGTGGGGCGCTCGCAAGGAGAGATGAAGGATGGCCAAGGACAGGGACGACAACGGCGGCGGCGGCTTCTCCGGCAAGCGCAACAAGAGCTGGCGCGAAATCGACGCGGGGCGCGGCAAGGGCAGCAAGTACGCCTCCCGCCAGGATGACCCCGCGCAGCAGAAGCTGGAGCGCAGCGCGAGCTACCAGAAGTACAAGGCCGCCGCGGACGCGCTCTTCACCGGCGGCGAGCTGCCGGAGGGGCTGGCGAAGACGTTCGACCCCGAGGGCAAGCGCAAGGCCCAGAAGCAGGCCATGCAGAAGGTCACCGAGTCCGAGACGCGCGCCGACTGGGTGAAGGCCGTGGTGGACTACCTGGAGAAGTACCCGGAGCTGCCCGAGGACGCGTACTTCCTCGACAGCCTGCTGGACCACCCGCGCGAGCGCATCGTCGACAAGGCGCTGGCGAAGCTGGAGGTGCTCGGGGAGGAAGGCAAGCTGAAGACCAAGGTGCCCCAGAGCCTGGACCAGCGCCTGAAGTCCGTCGAGCTGACGAGCATGGATCCCGACATGCAGGGCCGCGCCAAGGCGCTGCGCGAGAAGCTGCGCGCCTGAGCTTCAGCGCACGACAGCGGCGGGCCCAGGCGGCGGCGGTGGCACGCTCCGTCCGCCGCGGTACACCAGCACCACGGCCCGCTGGTTCCCCTCGCCCGGCTCGTGCACCACGCGCAGCTCCTCGCCCGCGCGCACGTAGAAGGACGTCTCCCCTTCCTCCAGCCTCCAGCCCGCGCGCGTGAGCGCCTGGGCGTAGAAGGCGTCCACGGCCTCGCCGGACAATGGGACGTGGAAGGCGAGCGTGCGTGAGCTCTCGCTGTTGACGCGCAACACCTGGCTGGCCTGGGGCGGCATGGGTGCGAAGTCCCCCGCCGCCGCCGGGTCCCTGCGCAGGGCGTGATTGGCCTCACCGAGGTACATCATCGTGGTGCGGTCCGGCCGCGGCTGGAAGATGACGGTGTAGGTGATGCCCCGGTGGCCATCGATGGCGGTGAGCATCACCGCGCCGCTGGCGAGCTGCGGCTGCTCGTGGCCCGGTGGCAGGTGCAGGCCGGCCTGGATGAAGGCGTCCGCGAAGCGCTGCACCAGGTCATCCATCCGCTCCTTCGCATGCACGGCGCGCAGCGCGACGGGGATGCCCCTGCCTCGACGATTTCGTTCGACTCGACGGTGTCGATGACCTGCACGCGGGGCCAGGCGAAGCGCGGCCGCGCGGGAGGCTCGGGCTGTGCCGGGGACGCGGCGGGTGCCTTGCCCGCCGAGCCTGTGCGGCCACGGGTGCCTTCGCCGCCGTGCCCTGGGCCACCACCGGCGCCGCGCCGAGCAGGGACGCCGTGACGAGCAGCCCCCAGCGCCACGTCACCGCGGCACCCCGAGCCAGTGGTTCGCGCGGCCCACCTTGTACGAGCGGATGTTGGGCGCGTCGAAGGGCGTCACCTCCCAGCGCGTCTGGCCGCCGGCGTGCGTGGAGCCGAGGTTCTCCTCGTAGTTGTCCTCCTCGCCGCGGAAGCTCATGAAGAACTGGTCTTCATTGATGCCGGCCGCGCCGGTAATCGCCGCAAGCGCGGAGCCGGCGTGACCCGCCGCACCGTTGGCCCGGTACACGCGCTGCGCCCACTCGTAGTAGTCCGGGTTGGCGCACCGGCGCGCGCCGTTGACGTTGAGCGCGCAGGCCCGGCCCTCCTCCACGCCGCCCAGCCCCCAGTCATCCAGCAGCATGCCGAAGCGCGCCGTGCAGCGGCCGCCCGAGGCGCGCCCGGCGGCGCACACCGTGAAGGCATCGGCGGCCCGGCGCTGGGACACCTTGAAGAACCCCTCCCGGCCATTCTCCAGATAGCGGCCAATCCGGACGCCGCGAATGCTCGAGGACGCGGTGCACCCCATGCCCTGCGTCCCCATGGCGATGGTGCCGGCCAGGTCCGGGTCGGCATCCGCCATGGAGAGGCCGCGCACGGTGCCCGGCAGCTCCGGGCGGCAATCCACCTGGATGGGCTGCGCGCGGGCAATGGCCTGCTGGACGGCCACGCCCGTGCGGCCCATGCGCTGACGTCCGTCGAAGTCCGCGTAGCGGCCATTGGCCTCCGCCTCGGCGGCGAGCACCGTGCCCCGTCGGCCCCACTCGTTGTCCTGCGGGTCGTGCATCACCCGGCCGGTGGCGTTCCACATCGCGAAGTTGGCGGCCTCCTGCACCTTGAGCGTCAGCGCGCCCACCTCGGCGAAGTAGATGCCGAACAGCAGGATGGTGACGAACACCATCACCCCCAGCGCCGTCTCCACCAGCGACTGGCCTCGTGCATGGCGAACCCGCATGTCAGTAGCCCCTGTCACCGGGGCCACCGCCCCGGTAGCCCACGGAGTGGAGCTCTCGCAGCGCCCGCGCATGCCCGGAGAAGCCGGCAGCGGACAGGCTGTCCGCGGGCCGGTCATCCCGGGCACCCTCCGCGCTCACCAGCGTGGCGCGCCAGAAGGGGTTGAGGAAGTTGGGAGGCTCGCGCCAGCCGCCGCCCTGCGCCGCGGGCCGGGGCCGGTGGTAGTAGACCATGCCGGCGGAGAGGGCCACCTGGTTGCGGTGCACGTCCTCGCGGCCCGTGGGGCGGATGCGGCCCAGCGGACTGCTGTTGTCGAACTCTGTTTCAGTCCCCGCGAAGCGGAAGCGGAAGAAGAGGTTCCACGGGTCCGGGCGGGCCCGACGCTCCGCGCTCGCGTAGTCCCGGTACAGCATGCTGTACAGCTTGGGCTGGCCGTAGTGGTTGGACGCGCCCGCGTGCAGTTCGTCCACGTTGTAGCCAACGGAGTAGGGCCAGATGCCGGGGCACACCGAGCACGCGCCCAGCGTGTGCGTCTCGTAGGTTGGCTTGCCGTCCTCCGGCGCCTGGCCCGGGGGCATGCGCGCGCCGTAGACGTGCTGGTCCTCGTGCGTCTGCTCCTCGTCGGACATCACCCACGCATCCGTCGCGATGGGCGGAAGCGTCGGCGCTCGGGTGCAGCGCGTGGGGATGACGACGCGCCCGTGGTCATGCGCCGTCGAGTTGCGGCCCGACACGGTGTGGTAGGTCGCGGGGTCCATCTGCGACACCGAGCCGTAGCGGCGAAAGCTGGTGGAGATGGCGGCGCCGCCGGTGCCGAAGCCGGCGGTGCCTCCCGGACGGTTGTGGACCCACGTCCACCCCATGCTCCCCATGGTGGCGTTGAGCGCGGGGGTGCCGCCGCCCGAAGGGCAGAGCGCGCCGTCCCCCACGCCGCAGCCATAGGTGCCCGCCTTGATGGACTGGATGACGGCGTCGCGCTCCGGGACGTCGTTGCCACCATTGAGCTCGGAGAAGCTCTTGGCCGCGCCAGCGGGCGGCGCACGGAGCTCCGAGTTGACCGCCTGCGCGACACGCCGGGTGAGCTCCTGCTCCGCGATGTGCTCGCTCAGGAGCTTGCCGTAGATGTTGAGCCCGGCCTGGAACAGGTTGCCGGCCCGCCCCTGGAGCTGCTGCACCTGCACGGCGGCGGCCGCGTCCGCGGCGAACCACACCGGCGGCGGGATGGAGCCGGGGCAGGCCACGTTGTGCGCCGCGTATTCCTGGCTGCTGTGGCTGATGAGCGACTGGGTCCCGGCCATGGCCACCATGTGCGCCACCTGGGCGCGGTTCATCACCGCGATGGCGTTGAAGGCGCGCGCCGTGGCCACCGCCTGGCTGTAGGCGGCCGCGTCGGCGGCCATCTGGATTTCGACGCGCTCCTTGGCGCGCATGCCGAAGCCCAGCGTCATCAGCACCATCAACGTCAGCAGCAGCAGCGTCAGCGCGAACAGCACCAGCGCCTGGCCTCGCCGCGAGTGCCTCACGAGCCGTGGAGATTGCACGCGGGACCTCCCATGAAGTACTCGGACATGACGGGCGTCATCATTCGCATGGCCGCGTTGACCTGGATGGGGAACACGAAGTGTCCCTGGTCGCTCCAGCGCACCATGCGCGTGCCCAAATCACCGCCGGGCCAGCCGTCGCGCCCCAGCGTGGCGCTCGTCTCGCCCCACCACGCGGAGCGGCGCTGCACCGGCATCAGCGGGTTGGCCGCCGTGTAGCGCCGGAGCCGGAAGTGGGCCAGCAGCATGCGGCTCATCACCCAGTTCGCGAAGGGGACGCGCATGTAGTACCAGGCCACCATGCGTATCTCCAACGTGCGGGCCCGCAGCGCCGCCGCGTTGTCCGTGGGCTGATCAAAGAGCAGGTCCTCGCCCCCCGTCAGCTCCTGCGCCCAGCCGGCATCCGGTGACTCCCGGACGATTTCAATCAACGGCTCGTTGAAGTCGCGCCCGTAGGAATTGCGCACCCGGAATTGGTTGTGACGGCGGGGGGAAAAGGCCGCCGCCAGGGTTTCCGAGCTGTCCGTGCGCGCCACCGTGGGCAGCATGGTCACCAGCGCCGCGTGCATCATCGGCAGGCAGTTGCCGTGGTTGATGCTGCCCGCGCGCACCGCCCGGTATGCCGCCACCTGCGCCAGGATGCGGGCCTGGAGCATCATGAAGAGCTGCAGTGTCCCCAGGACAAGGAACACCACCAGCGGAAGGGTCAGCGCCGCTTCCACCGCGGCCTGTCCCGACTGACGTCGTGTGCGTGGGGTGCCTCGGTGGATCATACGAGCCTCCACCATCCTATTTCTCGTTGATTGAGGAATCGGTCAAATGGCCCGGCGTCCTGAAGACGCGCGATTTCACTAGGAGAACAAAATCAGCAATTCTTGAAGTCCCAGCAAATACGACATGGCGCGTCAACAAGCGGACATTGGGCGGGGCGCCTTCAGCGGTTGAGGACGAAGCCGCAGGCGGAGTCGAGCACCACCTTGGCACCCGCCAGCGCGTCCAGCAGCCGGGCGTAGTGGGTGCGCTCCGCGTCCAGTTGCGCCTCCACGGCCTCGGTGGAGAGGCCCTGGTGCCCCAGGGACAGGCGCAGGCGGGCCACGGCGGCGTCGCGCTCGGCTTCAATGGCCTTGCGCGCCCGGGTGGCCAGCTTCGCCAGCTCCGCCTCGGCGGCCTTCTGGCCCACGGGCACCGCCGCGTCCACGAAGTCCGCGAAGCCGGGGAAGGCAAGCGACACCTCGTCGCCCTTGAGCGACTTCCTTCCTTCTCCAGCGCGGGCAGCAGCGTGGCGTCGGCCTTGGGCTTGCCGCCCGCCTCCACCACCGCGACGTGCACCAACGTGCGCTCCAGGAAGCGCGCCAACTGGCGGCTGGGCACGCGGGCTCCCGGGGACGTGTCCTCCGGCTCCGGCAACTGGACGTGGAAGAGCAGCTCCACGCCGCGTCCCTTCTGGGGTCCACGCCGCTCGATGAAGCGGAAGGCGCTGCGCCCGTAGGGGCCGTCACGCAGGAAGCCGAAAAGCGCCTCCACCAGCGGGTGGCCGGTGGCGAAGTACTCCAGCTCCTCCGCCTCCACCGCGGTGTCGCGCCAGAAGGTGCCCAGCTGCGTGCGGTCCTCCATCACGTCGATGCCCGGCAGTCCGTCCACCTTCAGCGCGTGGCCGAACTGGAAGGCCACCTGGAAGGCCTCCACCTGCTCGTCGGTGTCCACGCCGATGCCCACCCGGCGCGCCAGCTCCGTCACCGTCTCCTCCAGCCGCTCGTCCAGGTCGCGCGCGATGCCCCACAGGCCATCCTCCACGCCGGACGCCTCCGCCTCGCCGTCCTCGTCCTCCTCGTCGGCCTCGATGCCCATGCGCTCCTGGGCACGCTTCACCAGGCGCTCCACCGCGGGCCGGTCGAAGCTGCGCACGTCCAGGAGCGGGTCATACGCGCGCTTCACCTGCGCGCGCGCCGCCTCCACGCGGGCCTTCAGCTCCTGCGCGTAGGCCATGCGGGCCTCGCGCGGCATCAGCGCCAGCTCGGCCAGCCGCGCCTCCACCTCTTCCAGCACCGCGTCCAGGCCGCCCACCGTCTCGCCGAAGACGCCCACCGCGTCCGCCAGCAGCATCAGCACGTCGGAGGCCAGCGTGCCCGCCGGGTCGAAGACGTGAATCTCCACCGGATGCGTCTGGCCGATGCGGTCCAGCCGGCCAATGCGCTGCTCCACCGTGGCCGGGCTCCAGGGCAGGTCGTAGTGCACCAGGTGGTGCGCGAACTGGAAGTTGCGGCCCTCGCCGCCCACCTCCGTGCACAGCAGCACCTTGGGCCCTTCCGGGTCGCGGAAGCGCGCCACCTGCCGGTCGCGCTCCACCAGGGGCAAGTCACCGTGGTAGCCCAGCGCCTCCACGCCCTCGCGGCCCAGCTCGGCCTGGAGCGCGTCCAGCGTGTCGCGGCTCTCCGTGAAGACGAGCACCTTCGCCCCAGGCTCCGACTTCCAGATGCCACGCAGCACGCCCAGGAAGGCGCCGAACTTCGCGTCGCGCGACGGCAGCCGCAGCGCGTCCGCATGCCCCTTGAACACGGGGTTGGCGCGCACCGCGCCCGCGAAGGCGGCGGGGCTGGACTCCAGCCGGCGCAGCACGTTGCCCAGCGGCGCGCCGCGCAGGCTGGCCCCGGCGAGCACCGCCAGCGCGGCGTCGCGGACCTTCAGCTCCTCGGCGGGCAGCGTCACCGGGTGGCGGTGCAGCCGGCGCGTGGAGAAGCCGCCCACCACCGCGCGGCGGTTGCGCACCAGCCGGTCGCTGAGGCTGTACGTCTCCGACAGGTGTTGCAGCAGCGCGTCCCGGTCCTTCAGCGAGGACAGCTTCGCGTCCTCGGGGAAGCGCTTCGCCAGCGCCTGCACCGCGGCGGACGGCTTGCCGCCCTCCATCAGCGCGCGCACCGCGGCGGACAGCTCCTCCTGACGCTTGAGGCGCTCCTCGAAGCCCGCGACGGAGGGCGCCGTGGCCGCGTCGATGAGGGTGAGCAGGCCGTGGTACTCCGCCGGGTCCAACTGCATGGGCGTGGCGGTGAGCAGCAACAGGCCCCACGTGTTCTTCGCCAACACCTGCGCGGCCTCGAAGGCGCGCTCGCCCTTGAGGTGGTGCGCCTCGTCGATGATGACCAAATCCCAGAAGGCGTCCTCACCGGCCAGCGCGCGGCGGTGCTCCTCGCTGCGCTGGAGCATCTCCAGGCTGGTCACCACCAGGGGGAAGCGCGCCCAGGGGGACACCTCCGGCGCTTCCTTCAGGGACTGCGCGTAGCGGTCCGAATCCATCAGCGTGAAGAGCTGGTTGAACTTGTGGAACAGCTCCACCAGCCACTGCACGGTGAGGTGGCTGGGCGCCACCACCAGGCAGCGGCGCGCCAGTCCGGACAGGCGCAGCGCGCTGAACACCATGCCCGCCTCAATCGTCTTGCCCAGACCCACCTCGTCCGCCAGCACGAAGCGAGGCCGGCTGGCGGACAACACGCGCTGCACCACGCCCACCTGGTGCGGCTTCACCATGATGCGGCTGGCCAGCAGCGCGCCCAGCGCGTCGCAGCGGCGCTCGTCGTCCAGCACCAGCGCCTGCTTGCGCAGCGTGAAGGCCCGCGCCTCGCCCACGCGGCCCTCGCGCAGGGTGGACAGCAGGTCGGAGCGGGGCGGCAGCGCGCGCAGCGAGGACTCGGGGAGCTCGTCCTCCTCGTCGTTCTCCACGTAGCGCAGCACGTAGCGGCGCAGGCCGCGCGCCCCCGGCTCCTCGCGCACCACCAGCGCCAGGCGACCCTTGTAGGTGATGACCGGCTCGCCCGGAGGCAGCGGGTACTGCACCAGGGCTCCGCCCTTGGTGGACACCAGCACCGGGGCGTCTTCCCGAGCGGGAAAGGCGACGAGCGCCTTGGCGCCCTCCTCCTGCAGCGACAACAGATGCCCCACACCCCATTCGGGCTGCGGGAGGTAACGGACCTTCGAACCTTCGACGAGAGACATGGAGCGTCCGCTCATAACCCCCTGTCCGGGCGAAGGCCATTCCATGACGGCTTCCCGTGACGGCCTTTCGTCGGACGAAGCGCCCTCCAGAGGCCCGCACCGCACCGCCCGAGCGCCCCTGGGGTGGACCCACCCCGTCCACCAGGACGATGTCTTCCAGCAGGCAGACTGGGTGATGCTTTCCTCACCGACGGCACGCC
The DNA here is from genome assembly GCF_032612255.1 of Myxococcus sp. MxC21-1. Lineage (NCBI taxonomy): Bacteria > Pseudomonadati > Myxococcota > Myxococcia > Myxococcales > Myxococcaceae > Myxococcus > Myxococcus sp. MxC21-1. Next base: position 867,068 of record NZ_CP123278.1, on the reverse strand, counting down.
CGGAAGGGTGCCTTGGGGGGGAGTCACCACATGATGCGCCGTTGGACGTTCGCCCAGCGAGTGAGCGCCGGCTTGTCCGCCTGCCTGTTCGCCGGGTTGCTGCTGCTCGCGACGCTGCTGTCCGCCGTCTACGCGCAAGCCAGCATGCCCCCGGGCCACGGCGCCCTGCCCCAGGCCGTCCTGGCGGGGCTGCTGGGTCTGGCCTGCGTGGCGGCGCTGGGCTTCGTGCTCCACCGCGCGCTGGCGCCGCTGCATGCGCGCCACCAATGCAGCGAGCAGCACCTGCAGCTCCTCATGGACGGAGTGACGGACTATGCGCTGTGCTTCCTGGACCGGCACGGCCGGGTGACGGCATGGAACGCGGGCGCCGAGCGCCTCACGGGCTGGTCCGAGGTGGAGCTCGCCGGACGCGACGCGGACCGCATCTACCCGGTGGACGAGGTGGCCGCGGGCGTGCCCCGCGCGCACCGTGAGCGGGCCGCGCGCGAGGGCGCCTGCTGGCGGAGGGCTGGCGGGTGCGCCGCGATGGCAGCCGCTTCTGGGCGGAGACGCTGCTCACCGCGCTGTACGACGCGCACGGGCGGCTGCGCGGCTTCGTGAAGGTGACACGCGACATCACCGAGCGCCGCCGGATGGAGCGGGCCCAGGCGCTCTTCGCGGAAGCCGGCCGCGTGCTCCAGCCGCTGTCAGGCGCGCGCGAAGTGGGCGAGGCCCTCACGCGGCTGTGCGTGCCCGAGGTGGCCGACGCCTGCATCCTCTTCCTCCCCTCCGAGGACGGCACGGTGCGTCCGCACGCGGTGGCCTGCGAGGACATCGCCGCCACCCACCGCATGTGGGAGCCGCTGCTGCGCTGTCCGGAGGATGGCGAGGTGGGCCCCTCCCGCGTGGTGCGCACGGGCCGCAGCGAGCTGCTCCCGGAGCTGGACGGCGCCCGTCTCCCGCCGGCGCTGGAAGGCAGCGCACACGGAGAGCTGCTGTGCGCGCTGGGCGTGACGTCCGCCCTCACGGTGCCGCTGGCGGTGGGCTCCCGCGTGCTGGGCGCGCTGTGCCTGCTGTCCACCGGCACGCACCGCCGCTTCGGCGAGGTGGACCGGGCCTTCATGGAGGAGCTGGCGGCGCGCGCCGCGCTCGCGCTCGACAACGCCCGGCTGCTGGCGCAGGCGCAGGACGCGCTGGAGCTCATCGGCATCGCCGCGCATGACCTGGGCAACCCACTCAGCTCGCTCCAGCTGCGGCTGCGGCGCCTGTCCATGCAGAGCGCCGGCACCTCCGACACGCGGCTGCGCGAAGGTCTGGCCGGAGCCGAGGGCGAAACGCGGCGCCTGGGCCGGCTGGTGCACAACCTCCTGGACCTGTCTCGCCTGTCAGCGGGCCGCATGGTGCTGGACACGGAGCCGCTGGACTGGCGCACCTGGTGCGCGAGGTGGTGGAGCGCCACCGCGACCAGGCCAGCGCCGCGGGCTGCGCCCTCAGCATCCGCGTGGAGGAAGGCGCCACCGGCCAGTGGGACCGGCAGCGCCTGGACCGCGTCGTCACCAACCTGCTGAGCAACGCCCTCAAGTTCGGCCGCGGCCACCCCGTGGAGCTGCGCGTCCAGGCCGACACCCACTGCGCCCGCCTGGCCATCCGGGACGGCGGCATCGGCATTGGCGTGGAAGCTCAGCAGCGCCTGTTCCGCCGATTCCAGCGCGTCCATGCCGGCGGGCAGCACCCCGGCACCGGTTTGGGGCTCTACATCGTCCGCCAGCTCGTCGAGGCCCACGGGGGCACCATCCACGTCCAGAGCCGAACCGGGGAAGGCTCGGAATTCACAATTGAGCTTCCCCGCAGGACAAACAAGGAATCCTGCTCAGTGAATGAAGTGCAGGTATGACCCTGTGGGTGAGGCAGCCCTGCGGGGCAGGCATTCATCTCCTTGAAAACACAGCAGTTTTGACCCCAGGCGGATTGTTTTCCCAGAAGTTGAACAAATCTGTTCGTTGCAGATAATCTTCGTACGGCTAAAAAGACCTGAACCGGGGAAACCCGGAAACGGGAGAGGCCCGGCCCACACCGCCCCACAGGCGACGGGTAACACGGCCCACTGGCCCCAGGCGCCATGGCGGCGTCGGCTTTTACACGTACGAGGAGTTGCACCATGGGTGGACTTGGAGCCCCCCGGGCCCTGCTCGCGTCGCTCGCAGGGCTGATGCTCGCCTGCGGCGGACAGGACACCCCGGACGCAGCCTCGCTGGACACGCAGGCGCCGGACACGGTCTCGCTGGAGACGAGCGCACTGGAGACGCGCGCGCTGGACACGCGGTCCGCGGAGAAGGCGCTGCTGGACGCCGATCCCCAGTCGCTGCTTGGTGGCTGGCCCTGGCCTGGCAACAAGACGCCCGCGGTGGCGCTGGCGCTCGAGGTGAAGAACGGCGTGGGACAGCCGCTGCGCGTGCGCGAGGGCTCCACCTTCTTCATCAACCAGATTGATATCCGCACCTTCGTCACCTCCACCAAGGACGAGGGCCTGCGCAACCTCATCGCCCAGAGCGACTTCGGCGGCCTGGGCTGGTGGGGCGTGCGTCAGGTGGACCAGGAGTCCATCGGCGCCCCGGGGCCCTACACCCGCCGCCGCTTCTTCCGGAACGCGGCGTGGATGGACCTGCCCAGCCACTTCATCGTGGAGCCGGTGGACTCGCGCGGCCGGCTCACCGGCGTCCCCATCCTGCTCAACGCGGGCACCGAGCATCAGCGCCGTGCGGGCATGGATGACTTCTTCATCCGCCGCTTCCGCGGCATCCAGACGGCCTCCGGCTGCGCCACGCCGGACGATTGCTCGGCCTCCACCCAGTTCGAGGAAGAGGCCATCCTGGAGCTGCGCAACGCGTACGAGCACGCCCAGCGTCAGACGCTCACGCTGCGCTCCGACACCCGCACGCTGCGCCTGCGCTGGAGCCTGCGTCCGGCCGCGCCCTACGAAATCCCGGTGGAGCAGGTGCGCGACGCGCGCTACGCCTACGGCTTCCGCATTGGCGTGGAGGCCCTCACCCCGCCTCGCCCGGACGGCACCTATGCCCCCGGCACGGAAATCAGCTTCCAGCTCACCCTGCGGGACGGTGCGGGCAACCGGCTCCACGAGAAGGGCTACCTGCCGCCCTACAACGAAGTGGCCCCCGACGGCACCGAATCCGGGCTGCAGTACTACCGGGCCTTCTTCGACGCGACGACCACCTACTACCGGCGCAAGCACCGCGAGCGCATGCTGATGACGCAAATCATCGGGCCAGCGCAGAACATCCAGCCCATCCGCTCCATCGTCGCGCTGGAGGCGTTCCTGGACCCCGAAGTGGACGAGCAGGTGGTGGCCACGCCCGAGCGCGACGGCGTCTTCTCGCAGTTCGCCACCCTGCCCTTCGCCAACGTCCTCTTCGGCGGCGCCTTCATCGACCCGAACCTCTGGAACCAACCCAACACGGACACCTGGCAGTTCAAGCTGCCGGACAACGCGGCCCCCGGCACCTACCTGGTGACGGTGAAGGGCCGCCGCGTGTACCTGGGCGAGGACCTCCCCGGGTCGACGACCATTGAAATCCAGGTGGGGACCCCGCAGCGCACCCAGCCCAAGCACACCACCGGCCCCTGCACCTCCTGCCACAGCAAGGGCGGTGAGCTGGGCGTGGTGCTGCACGCCAACGACAACCGCGCCGCGTGCGCCGGGTGCCACGCCCCGCTCGCCTTCGAGCTGGAGGGCCCCATCTTCGTGCGCACCCACTTCATCCACTCGCGGTCCAACCGCTTTGACGCACCGCTCCAACAGTGCTCGTCATGCCACCTGACGAAGGAGAGCATCCAGCGCACCAGCAAGGCCGCCTGCCTGTCCTGTCACAAGAGCTATCCTGACAGTCACGTGGCGCAATTCGGACCCATCGAGAGCATGTATGTGGGGGGCGGCGCCGAGTCTTTCCAGCAGTGCACCGGCGCCTGTCATACTCGGCATCCCGGAAGCGGCCTCTAACCCCCGCTCCCGCACCTCGGAGTTCCTCCATGGCTCAGGTCAAGATGCAGACGGCTCGCACCACGTTGAGGGAGCCAGATGCCGCCGCGGAGGACCTCCTGAGTCAGTTGGGCAGCGACACGCCCCGCCTGGTGACGATGTTCGCCTCGCGGGAGCGTGACCAGCACGCGCTCAACCGCGCCGTGCGTCAACGGCTGCCGGCGGGCACGCGCCTGATTGGCGCCACCACCGCGGGCGAGCTGGACAACACCGGCATCCACGAGGGCAGCGTGGTGATGAGCGCCCTCTTCGGAGACTTCGAGGTGGGCCTGGGCCTGGGCACCGGCCTGTCCGTGGACGCCATCAGCGCGGGCGCGGCCTCCATCAAGCGCGCGTGCGAGGACCTGGGCGTGCGGCAGCAGGACCTGGACCCGCGCCGGTTCGTCGGCCTCGTGATTGACGACGGCTTCCGCTACAAGAAGGAAGAGCTGCTGCTCGGCATCCTGGAGAAGTGCCAGACGCTGGTGCTGGTGGGCGGCGGCGCCAGCGACGCCAACCGCGACCCGGCCAAGCAGTCCGCCATGGTGCACGTGGATGGCGAGGTCGCCACCGACGCGGTGCTGGTGGCCCTCTTCAAGACGAACGCGCCCTGGGCCGCGCTCCGCTCCCACTGGTACGTGCCCACCGGTGAGAAGCTCACCATCACCAAGGTGGATGAAAGCCACACCCGCGCGCTCGAAATCGACGGGCACCCGGCCGCCAAACGCTACGCGGACATCCTGGGCGTGAGCGTGGAGGAGCTGGAGTTCGGCACGCCCCGGGGCTTCGCCGTGCGCCCCACCGCGCTGCGCGTGGGCCGGGAGTACTTCATCCGCGCCGCCTGGAGCCCGCAGGAGGATGGCTCCATCCTCTTCGCCAACCTGCTGGAGGAAGGCACCGAGCTGGAGCTGATGAAGCTGGGCGACATGGCCGGCATGACGCGCAGCTTCTTCACCGACGAGGTACCCCGCAGGGTCCAGAACCCCCAGGCCGCCCTGCTTTTTCACTGTGGTGGACGCATGTGGTACGCCAGTGCCACCAACACCGTGCAGCAACTGGCGGAAACGCTGAAGGCCGCACCCACCGCCGCTGGGATGAACGTGCACTTCGAAATCTATTCGGGGTTCCACATCAACACCACGCTGACCGCGCTGGTCTTCGGGGCGAACTGAGCCATGGCCTCCTCGCAGCCTCCCTCTGACTCTCCGGCGGACAATGCGTCGCTCCTGCTCGTGGCCGGCGAGCGTGAGTGCCAACGCGTGGAGGAAGCCCTCCAGCACGCGGGCGTGACGGTGGTGACGGAGCGCGCCACCACGGCGGCCGCGGCGGAGGCCGCGCTGTCACGCACGTGGGGCCTGGTGCTGTGCGGCTCGGAAGTCCCCGACATGGGCTTCGCCGAGGTCCAGGCGCTGTGGAGCAAGCACGGCAAGGAGCTGCCCTTCGTGGTGCTGTCGCGCGACTGGTGCGAGGCCACGCTGGAGGCCAGCGTGCGCGCCGGAGCGCTCGACTACATCACCGAGGACCGCTTCAGCCGCCTGGTGCCCGTGGTGCAGCGCGAGCTGCGGATGACGGCGGACCGCCGCCGCCACACCGCCACCGCGGTGCAGTTGGAGCGCACCAACTACCTGATGGAGAACATCATCGACGCGATTCCGTTCGTCCTCTTCGTGAAGGACGCGGACACGCGCCGGCTGGTGGTGGCCAACAAGACGTTCGCGGACGCCTTCCGCGTCACCAAGGAATGGCTGCTGGGGAAGCTGGACCACGACTACTTCCCCAAGGAGCAGGCCGAGTCGTTCATCGCCATCGACACGGAGATTCTCGAAACCAAGCAGATGAAGTCCTTTGAAGAGGTGGCCCGCGCAGACGGCGTGGACCGCATCTTCGCCACGCGCAAGCTGCCCCTGCTCGACGAGCACGGCGTGGCCCGCTACGTGATGGGCGTCACCGAGGACATCACCGAGCGCAAGCAGCACGAAGAGATGCTGCGCGCGTCCAAGGCGGAGCTGGAGGCGGCCAACAAGCAGCTCGCCGCCAGCCTGGAGGAAATCAAGCGCACCCGCGCCGTGTCCGCCCGCTCGCTGGCGTCCTACCAGCAGCGCGCGCTGCAGATGGAAATCATCCGTCAGCAGAACGAGGACCTGGACCGGCTGGCCCAGGAGCTGGCGGTGGCCAAGCGCAACGAGGAGGAGCGCGCCCGGGAAGCCGAAGCCGCCGCCCGCCTCAAGAGCGAGTTCCTGGCCAACTTCAGCCACGAAATCCGCACCCCGCTCAACGGCATCATCGGCTACTGCGACCTGCTGATGCGCGAGGAGGGCCAACGGCTGACGGCGCACGGCCGCCGCGACCTCAACGTCGTGAAGACGAACGCCAAGACGCTGCTGGCGCTCATCAACGACATCCTGGACCTGTCCAAGATTGAGTCCGGCCGCGTGGAGGTCGTCACCGAGCTGGTGGACGTGCAGGAGCTGGCCGAGGAGTGCCTGGCCACGGTGAAGGAGTACCTCAAGGGCAAGGACGTGGCCCTCACCACCAACATCGACCCGTCCGCCCGCATGCTCCGCTCGGACGCGCTGAAGCTGCGGCAGATCATGCTCAACCTGCTCAGCAACGCCGCCAAGTTCACCGACGCGGGCGAGGTGGCGCTGAGCCTGGTGCCCGCGGGCAACGAAGTCATCATGACGGTGGAGGACACCGGCGTCGGAATCCCCTCTGACGAGCTGCCCTTCATCTTCGAGAAGTTCCGCCAGGTGGACGGCTCCACCACGCGCAAGGTGGGCGGCACCGGCCTGGGGCTGGCCATCGTCCGCGAGCTGTCCCGTGTGCTGGGCGGCAATGTCACCGTGACGTCCACGCTGGGCCGCGGCACCACCTTCACGGTGCGCCTGCCCACCACGCTGGAGACGCCGGACAACGGCGGCGGGCCGCACCTGGAGCGCGGCGTGCCCGTGTCGGAAGTGGCCCAGCACGTGGGCACCATGGCCCAGCCGGGCAGCACGGTGCTGGTGGTGGATGACGACCCGCTCATCCAGCAGTTGGTGGCCGGACAGCTGGAGCCCGCGGGCTTCAAGGTGGTGGTGGCCGAGGACGGCATCGCCGCCCTCAAGCGGGCCCGCGAGCTGCGGCCCCAGGCCATCCTCCTGGACATCCACCTGCCCAAGCTGGACGGATGGTCGGTGCTCAGCCAGCTCAAGAGCGAGCCCTCGCTGGCCGGCATCCCCGTCATCCTCATCTCCGTGGAGGAGCAGCGCGCGCGCGGCTTCTCCCTGGGGGCGTGCGAGTACCTCGTCAAGCCGGTGGAGCCAGACCGCCTGGTGGAGGTGGTGCAGCGCAGCCTCCATCAGTCCTCCGGCACCTCCACCAGCGTGGGTGAGGTGCTGGTGGTGGACGACGACTCGGCCACCCGCGAGCTGGTCAGCCGCAACCTGCGCCGCGCCGGCTTCTCCACCTCCGAGGCCCGCAGCGGCGAGGACGCCCTGCTCAAGGCGCGCGTGTCCCCGCCCGCCCTGGTGGTGCTGGATTTGATGATGCCCAACCTGGACGGCTTCGAGGTCCTACGCCGGCTGCGCGCGGAGAAGCTCCAGGTGCCCGTGGTGGTGCTCACCGGCAAGACGCTCTCCGCGGAGGAAGAGGCCCTCTTGCGTGACGGCTTCGCCGGCTTCGTGAAGAAGGGCGGCCACGCGCTGGAGGACGTCATCGCCCAGGCCAAGGGCCTGCTGCTGTCCCAGCGCGCCGCCAGCGCCGGCAAGCTGGCCCGCATCCTCTATGTGGAGGACAGCGCGCAGAACCGCGACATCGTCCGCCGCTACCTCAACGGCCACTTCGAGGTCATCGAAGCGGAGGACGGCGAGCACGGCTTGGAGCGCGCCATCCGCGACGCCCCGGACCTCATCCTGATGGACCTGTCGCTCCCCCGCCTGGACGGCTGGGAAGTCACCCGCAGGTTGCGAGCCCTACCCGCCGCGGCCCATGTTCCCGTCATCGCGGTGACGGCACACGCGGGGCGGGAGTATCAGGACAAGGCACACGCGGCCGGTTGCACCGCGTATCTCACCAAGCCCCTTGATCGTGACCAGTTGCTCGAGATGATTCGAAAGCATCTAGGGAGAACCCATGTCTGAAGAAAAAGCGCGCGTCCTGGTGGTGGACGACGACCCGGACCTGCTCGACCTCGTACAGCGCTCGCTGAGCGCCTACGGCTTCGAGGTGCTCACGCACACCTCCGCGCTGGGTGTCTCCAACCTCGTCCGCTCGGTGGAGCCGGACTTCGTCCTCATCGACGTGAACTTCCCCGCGCTCAAGGGCGACAAGGTCGTCAACCTGGCGCGCCAGTACGCGCTGCCGAAGACGAAGTTCATCCTCTATTCAGCATCCGACGAATCGAAGCTGCGCTCACTGGCGCTCGCGTCCGGTGCGGACGGATATATCTCCAAAAGCGTGCAGGGCGAGGAGCTGGCACAGCGCCTGCGCGCCTTCCACCTGAAGCCCCGGCCGCCCACCCCGACGCCCGCTCCCACCACCTGAACGCCGGATGACATGCCCGCGGGTCCCGTTGGGACGGGGCCCGCGATTCCACACCTTCCGAGCTCCCCCCACTCAGGAGGGCCGTATGAGCGCGTCCATCAATTACAGTCACGCCGAAAAACTACGACTCGAACTGGCAGAACCCCTCTTCAACCCCCTCTTGAAGAAGTGGGTGGGCAAGGGCGAGCTCGATTACGAGGTCTACCTCAAGACCCCCACGCTGCTGTCGTTGCAGGCCCCGGACGGCGAGCGCGTCGCCCACGACGAGCTGATGTTCCAGGTGGTGCACCAGGCGCAGGAGCTCTGGCTGAAGCTGGCCTCGCGCGAGGCGGTGGAAGTCGTAGCCGAGTTGGACCGGGACGCGCTGTGGGCCGCCTCGTCGCGGCTGGAGCGCATCTGCCGGGTGCTCCAGGCGGTGAAGCAGGAGCTGGCCATCCTGGAGACGATGACGCCGGACACCTACCAGGTCATCCGGCGCAGCCTGGGCAACGGCAGCGGCCAGGAGTCCCCCGGCTACAACATGCTGCGGCGGGTGGCGCAGGGGCTGGAAGGCGCCCTGGACCGGCTGCTCGCGCGGCGCGGGCTGGCGCTGGCGTCCGTGTACACCGCGGGGGGCCCGGACGACTTGAAGCGAATCTGCGAGCAGTTGGTGGACATGGACGAGGCCTTCCAGGGCTGGCTCCATGCCCACTTCCAGTTGGTGCGCCGCACCATTGGCGTGGACCGCACCGTGAAGGCGCTGGACGGCCTGCCCACGCAGGTGCTCGCGGGGCGGATGATGCTGCCGCTGTTCCGCCAGCTCTGGGACGTGCGGCTGGAGCTGACGTCCGGGTGGCAGCGCGAGGGCGGCATCGCCCCGGGTGCCAACCGGGCCCCTCCCGGCGGCGGCTGCCCTATGGCGCACGCGGCCAGGATGCAGGTGGAACAGCCATGAAGGGGAGGCCACGGCCCTGGCTTCCACCCCTCGCGCGCTGCTCCACCTGCTGTACAACGGCGCCCGCGCCGTGGACGTCCTGGAGGCCTCTCTGGGCCTGGGGCTGCTGGACGCCCTGGAGCCGGGCCCCGTCACCCTGGGAGAGCTGGCGGCGCGGCACCGGCTGGTGCCCGTGCGGCTCTACAAGCTGCTCGACTGCCTGGAGAGCCTGGGGCTGGTGCGGCGCGAGCAGCCCACCGACGCGCTGGAGTCCGCGCGCTACCAGGCCGTCCCGGGCCTGCGCGCCGCCGCCCAGGCCGTGCTGGGCCCGCAGTCCCTGGAGAAGGACCGGGAGCGCTACGCCTGGCACGAGCTGCACGGGCAGCTTCCACAGGTGCTGCGCGGTGAGCGCTCCATGCCCCCGCCGCCTTCGACTGGCCTCCGCGCACCGCCGAGCAGGTGGCGGGCTTCGAGGCCAGCATGGCCGCGGGCCTGCCCCCATCCTGGAGACGTTCCGCGCCCACCGCGACCGGCTCTGGGAGCGCGGCGGCCGCGTGCTCGACGTCGGCGGGGGTGACGGCACGCTGGCCGCCCACGGCGAGCGAGCACCCGGGCCTTCACGTGGACGTGTTCAACCTGCCCGCCACCGAGCCACTGGTGGCCCGCACCCGCGAGCGCTTTGGACTCTCCCCGAACGCCTGGGCTTCCAGGGCGGAGACTTCCTCCGGGAACCGCTGCCCGGCGGCTACGACACGCTCTGCTTCGTGCGGGTGCTGCATGACTGGCCCGCGGACACGGCGCGCGCGCTGCTCGTGGCCGCGCGCGACGCGCTCCCACCCGGTGGCCGCGTCCTCATCTGCGAGGAGTTCCGCACCCCGGAGCGGCTGGCTGCCCAGTTCTTCTGGTCCTACTTCCTCATGGGCGTGGACACCTGCGTGAGCCGCCTGCGCGAGGTGGAGCACTACCTGCGTGTCCTGGACGAGACGGGTTTCAAGGACGCCGAAGTCCTGCCCGGCCCCTTCGAACTCATCCTGGCCCACCGGTAAAAACGACAGGACCCCACAGGTGGGGTCACCTGGTTGTCCGCCAGGTGTCACCGGCCCCACCGCACCGCGCCAGGGAAGCGCTGGTAGAATGGGCGCACCCGTGTCCGGTGAAACCCTGGCACGGCAGCTGCAATCTTCCCGTCCGTAGCGCGTGCAGCACGGCAGCGACGCAGTCCGACGAAGAGGAGGGACTCCGCATGAAGAAGCAGGGTTCACGCAGGTCGGATGAAGGCTCGGAGAAGGCGGTCCGCGGGCTGGTGACCCCGCCGCAAGGCACGGGAGGCTGGACGCCGCCCGCCGCGGACGGAGAGGTCCGCATCCCCGTGGAGGAAGGAGTGGAGTTGAGGGGCCTGCTCCAGGTCCCTCCGGGCGCCACCGGCGTGGTGGTGATGGTCCGGGGCCACGGCAGCAGCCGCCGCGGCGCCATGGACCAGGAAGTCGCCCGGCTGTTGCAGAACGAGGGGCTGGCCACCCTGGCGGTGGACCTGCTGACGGCGGCGGAAGAGGAGGCCTGCCGCGAGCGGGACCTGCGCTTCAACCTGGGCCTCTTCGGCGGACGCCTGGCGGGCGTGGCGCGCTGGCTGCGGCGCGCGCCTCGCACCAGCGCCCTGCGCATTGGCTACTTCGGGGCGTACACGGGCGCGGCCGCGGCCCTGGCCGCCGCGGCGATGCGGCCAGAGGCGGTGGACGCGGTGGTGTGCCGGGGTGGACGCCTGGCGCAGCCGGGGGCGGCGCTGGCCCGGGTGCGCGCGCCCACCCTGCTCATCGTCGGCGCGGAGGACACGTCCGCGCAGGAGCCCCACCGCCGCACCTACGCCGCGCTGACGACGGAGAAGCGCCTGGAGGTCATCCCCGGCGCCACGCACCGCTTCGAGGAGCCCGGCACGCTGACGCAGATGGTGGACCTGGCGTGCATCTGGTTCCTCCAGCACCTGGGCGCGCCGCGCTGGGATTCCCTGCCCGCGCCGCGCGCCGCCGGGAGCTGAAGCACCGGCTTTCCACACGGTGGGCCAGGGCAGCCAGCAGCGCTGCCCTGGCCCCCAGCGGACGCCCTGGCGTGGGGGAAGGCGCGAGCGCGCCTGACGCCCAGGCACCTCGACGGTGCCACCAGTCGTGGCGCGCTCCCAGTGGCCAGCGGTCTGACGCGCAAGCCCTCCGGGCTCAGAGGCTTGCCGGGCGCTGCACACCCAACTGGCACCCGAGGACCGCCAGCTGCGTGCGGTTCTCCGAGCCCACCTTCTTGTAGATGGCGGTGATGTGCGCCTTCACCGTGCGCTCGGTGATGCCCAGGCGTGCGGCGATCCGCAGGTTGTCCGCGCCCGCGGCGATGTAGCCCAGCACCTCGCGCTCACGCGGCGTCAGCCGGCCCAGCTCCCCCGCGGCGACGCCTCCGGCCGCGGCCACGCCAGCCCCGCGGGCAGCAGCCGCTCGCCACGCACCACCCGCTCCACCGCCTCCACCACCTCCGCGCAGCCCACGTTCTGCTTCCACAGGTAGCCGGCCGCGCCCGCCTGGAGGCATTGCTCCACCACCTCCGCCTCGCGGTGGCCCGACAGCACCAGCGGCTTCACCGCCGGGAAGAAGTCATGCAGACACTGGAGCGCCGACATCCCGCTGGTGGACGCCTCCCACCCCGGCAGCTCCAGGCGCAGGTCCACCAGCGCGACATGGGGCAGCGTCTCGCGCACACGCGCGAAGAACGGCGCGGGCTCCCCGAAGTCCGCCACCACGTCCATGCCCGCGCCTTCCAGCACAGCCACCAGGGCCTCCCGGAAGACCTGCTGGTCCTCCAGGATGGCCACCCGGATGCGTTCCGATTCCATGGCCCTTCCACCCTCCCCTGTTCGCCCCCTGCGATTCAACCCCGCTAAGGGGATTCCCTCATGTGGGGGGCGACAGGGAATGACGTCTGGAGGATACTTCCCCCGTCAGGAAACACCCGCAGTGCCATCCGCACGCTGAAGGGGGAAGCCATGCCGGAGATGAAGATTCGCGTCCTCATCGTGGACGATGACCAGGACCAGCTCTCCCTCGTGGAGCGCACCCTCTCCGCCTTCGGCTTCGACGTCCGCACCCACCGCTCCTCCCTGGGCGTGTCCAACCTGGTGCGCACCACCCAGCCGGACCTGGTGTTGCTGGACGTGAACATCCCCGCGCTCAGCGGCGACAAGGTGCTCACGCTCGCGCGCGGTCAGGCGCCCAAGGGCACGAAGTTCATCCTCTACTCCGCGTCGGACGAATCCCAGCTGCGCGCCCTGGCGCGCGCCTCGGGCGCGGACGGCTACATCTGCAAGAGCGTGCAGGGCGAGGAGCTGGCCCAGCGACTGGAAGCGCTCCACCTCAAGCCCGCGGCTTCGGAAGCCGTGAAGGCCGCGCGTTAGCGCGGCGCTGGCCTCACGCGGGCAGGTCCGTCACTTCCAGGAAGACCGCGCGGAAGTCCCCCCGCGCGCCGATGAGCCTCAGGTTCTGCGCCAGCCCGCCGGTGGAGCGGAAGAACATCATCGCCTCCGGTGGCGGCCTGATTTTCAGGAAGCGCGGCGCGTTGCGCGAGAAGTGGTGGCGCATGTCACGGTTGATTTCGCAGACCGCGTAGTCGTAGTCCGGCAGGCGCATGGGCCGCCCGGCGATGCGCAGCACCTCGGTGATGAGGTCCTCGGCCTCCTCGTCCGGAAGCTCCACGGTGAAGCCCACCTCCCGGCTCAGGCTCAGGATGTCCAACGGCTCCATGCGCATCGTCTGCCGGAGCATGCGCTGGTTGACGTCCACGAAGCGCGGGGAGAAGCGCTTGATGGAGCCGAAGTCCAGCAAGCCCAGCCGCCCGTCCGGCATCACCATGAAGTTGCCCGGGTGCGGGTCCGCGTGGATTTCGCCCGCGCCGAAGAAGGGCCCGTAGGTGGCGAGGATGAGCTGGCGCGCCACGCGGAAGCGCGCCTCGTTGGAGGGATTCGTCGGCAGCCAGTCCTTGAGGGTGAGCCCCTCCAGCAGCTCCAGCGTCAGCACCCGCTTCGCGCTGTGGCTGGAGATGACGGCGGGCACACACAGCTCCGGCAGCTTCGCCACGCTGCGCGCGAAGCCCTCGGCCAGCTCGGCCTCGCGGCGGTAGTCCAACTCCAGGAGCATCTCGTCGCGGAACTCCTGGAAGTAGGCGCCTGCATCGGACACGCGCAGCACCGTCGACGCCGTCTTCGCCACGATGCCCAGGTTCGCCATGTCGTTGGCCAGGGACACGTCGATGCCGGGGTATTGCACCTTCACCGCCACCGCCCGGCCGTCCTCCAGCACCGCGCGGTGCACCTGCCCCAGCGACGCGGCCGCCAACGGCTCCTCGCTGAACTCGCGGAAGAGCGACTCCGGCGGCGCACCCAGCTCCGCCTGGACCACGCGCGACACCTGCGCGTAGGACATGGAGGGCGCCTGGTTCTGCAGCCGCGCCAGCACCTGCCGTACCTCGGGGGTGAGCAGGTCCGGGTCCATGGAGATGGCCTGCCCCATCTTCATGGCGGCCCCCTTGAGCTCGCCCAGGGTGGAGACCAGCTTCTCCGCGGCCTCCTTGCTGAGCAGGTCGGGCGTGCTCCCGGACAGGCGCTTCGCGCTGCTCTTGAGCACATCCGTGCCCACCTGCACGGAGAGGCCTGCCAGCTTGCGCAAGCGGTTGAAGCGGCCCTGGGGAGGAAGCTTGTCGTCGGGGTCGGAGGCCATGGGAGCTGAAGTGGATTAACGAGGAGGGCCCCGCCAGACGCAAGGCATGACGCCCCGCCGAGACAGCCAGGCCGCCCTACCTGGAGGCGGGCGCGGCCCCCGGTGGCCCCCGGAGCGTGTACCAACTGGGAAGCCGCTCCAGCTCCAGGGCCTCTGGCGGCGCCACGCCGCCGTCGAGCGCCACCGACGCCTGCAAGGCCGCGCGCAGCTCGGCCGCACTGGCATAACGGTCCCCCGGGCGGCGCGCCATGGCCTTGAGCAGCACGCGTGACAGCGCCGACGGGATGCCCGCCGGCAGCGGTGGCACCTCCCGAGCGTGGCCATGAGGCGGCTCCTCCGCCGCGTGCCCACGCGAGGACAGCCGGCCCGAGACGAGCAGCGCGCCCAGCACGCCCACGGCGAAGAGGTCCGCGGCCACCGGCAGGTCGGCGGCGCCGTTGGAGGAGGGAGCAACCCAGCAATGCCGAAGTCCAGCAGCTTCACGTGCTGGCGGCCATTCGCGTCGGGGATGAGGAAGATGCTGGTGGGATTGAGGCTGCCGTGGGCGATGCCGTGCGCATGCGCGGCGCCCAGCGCGTCACACACCTGGGTGAGCAGGTCCACCACCAGCGCGGACGCCAGCGGCCCGTTCGCGAAGGCGGTCAGGCTCTGTCCCTCCAGGTACTCCCGGACGAGGTAGGGACGCCCGTCGCGAATGCCCAGGTCGTAAAGCGAGACGATGTGCGCGTGCTGGATGAGCGTCAGCGTGCGCGCCGCCTGAAGGAACTTAGCGACCTGCGCCGGGTCCTGCGTCGCGTGCGTGTGAAGCACCTGGATGGCCACGCGCTTCTGGATGAGCGCGTGCTCCGCGAGCAGCACGACGCCCAGGCTCCCCCGGCCCAGCTCGCGCAGCAGCCGGAAGTGGCCCACCTGCTGTCCCACCAGCGAGGCCGCCGAGGACGGGAGCGGGGCCTCCCTCGCGGGCGGCACCAGGAAGGATGGCGGACACCCCATGGACACACGACGCGCGCCCGCCCGGGCCGGACACTCGCAGACTTCCCCGTGCGCGGGGACACAGCCACACGGGGACCGGAAGGTCTGGGTGAACACGGGAACGGAGGTGGTGACGTCCGACCGGGACATGATGCCAACGTCCTTCGCGCGATAGGCGCCCCGCTCCGGCCAGCAGCCAGTGGGCCCACGCACGAGCCAGCGCGAAATGGGTTTCGGAAGAGGTGACAGCGCCCGTTCGGAACGCGCGTCCTGGCGCTCCGATGTCCCCCTCCTTGAGCTGAAACCCTAACGCCGTCACGGCGCGTTTCGCGACGCACTTCGGAGCGTGCGTCGAACGCGCAACGACCGCTCTGTTGGGCGGAGCACGCACGCCTCGCGGGACCTCCAGGGTGGACGTCGCGCCACCGTCTGGAGCCTCGGCAAGTGTGCTGCGCTCAACGCGCGTCCGCGCCCGTGAGCCGAGCGCGGCGGACCTCCCCGCCCAGGTGCGGACGGGGAGGTGCGTTCATCCACGTCAGCCGATGACGGGATCGCAGGTGTTGTCCTCGCCGCACATCAGCCCCAGGCAGCACTCGGCGGCCTCACCACAGGCCTCGCCAATGGGGGCGCACACCGGAGCACCCGCGTCCGGCTCCTCGCCGCCCGTGCCCGCGTCCGGCTCCTCGCCACTGCCGGCATCCGGCTCCTCGCCACTGCCGGCATCCGGCTCCTCGCCGCCGCCTTCGCAGGGGCCCAGCGTGTCTCCATGCCGCTCATGCGCCGGCCAGGCCGACGTGGACACCGAGATGGTGTGCGCGTTGGCGGGGTTGCCCGGGGGAATGTGGCAGATGGTGACCTTGCCCGGCGTGGCGTCATCGTCCCCGGGGTACGTCGGCTCGTCGCCGAAGCCAGGGCCTCCTTCGCCGGCCTTGCCGCCCAGCCCGCCGCTCTGAGGGGTCTGCATGTCCGGCTCATCGCCCGACGGTGAACCGCCACAACCGCCCGCGAGCAGTGAGCACAGGGCCATCACCACCGCGGACGAGAAAACAGGTTTGAGGCTTCGCATCGGTATGCTCCAGGTACGGGTGTACGATTGCTGCCACCCACGCCGGGCCTCATCCACGACGACCTCAGCCACCACCTTGCGCATGTCGACACCAGTCCGCGGGCAGGGGCGCGGCTTCTGGAGTCACAAGCGCGGTTCGTCCAGGACTCGGCCCCCCGCGGATACAGCCACCACGGAGATTAGACTCGCCCACGGCCCCATCGGCCACGCGTTTGCGCACGCCCTCCCCGTGTTGACAGCACGACTGAAAACGTCCTGAATCAGCTCACGCTCTCAGCGCTGTATCGCGCGATGAGTCCCGTGCGCACGGCCTGCCGGTGTACCCGCGTGAAGAAGGCACACGCGAGCAGGATTTCCACCACGGCGAGGCCAGCCCCCCACAGCAGCGTGGACACCTGGAACGCGCCCCCCGCCGCGAGCGTGCGCATACCCTCGAACACATACGAGGGTGGTAGCAGATGGGACACCGCCTGCATCCACGCGGGCAGCGTGGACAGCGGGTAGAACACGCCGGCGAAGGGCGACAGCAGCGCGGGGATGGGCCAGACGAACCACTCCGACGCCGGGCCCAGGCGCAGCACCAGCGCGCAGCCGAAGATGCCCAGCGCGATGCCGAACAGGAACAGCACCAGCAGGAAGGGCACGAAGAGCACGCCGTACGCGGCGAAGGACAGGCCGAAGACGGTGCTGGCCAGCACCAGCATCACCAACAAGCCCAGGGTGCTGGTGGCGATGCTGGAGAGCACCAGCCCGCCCAGGTATTCGGAGATGGTGAGCGGGGACGCGAACATGTTGAGGAAGTTGCGCGACCACACGTCCTCGAAGAACACCATCGTCACGCCCTGCATGACGCGGATGAAGAAGTCCCACAGCAGGACGGCGCCCAGCAGCACCGGAACGAAGTTGTATTCCTGAGAGGTGACGGTGTTGAGGTAGCGGCTCATGAAGCCCCACAGCACCATGTCGATGGCCACCCACGCGAAGAGTGGCAGGAAGCGCGCGAGGCTCCCTCGCAGGAGGTAGTAGTGGCGAAGCGCGACGGCGGCGGCCCGGTGCAGGTGCATGGTCAGCTCCGCTCCAGCGCGAGCGGCTCGCGCGCCACGGCGATGAAGAGCTCTTCCAGCGAGGCCTGGCCGTGCTCGCCGGGCAGCGTCCTCGGGTTTCCTTCCAGGAGCACCCGGCCGCGCGCCAGGAACAGCACCCGGTCGCAGACCTCCTCCACCTCGTACATGTTGTGGGACGTCCACAGCACGCCGCCGGTGTCCCGCGCGGCGAACTCGCGAATCCGGGCGCGGATGTCCCGGGCCGTCGCGGGGTCCAGCGACGCGGTGGGCTCGTCCAGGAGCAGCAGGTGCGGACGGTTGAGCATCGCCTTCGCCAGCGCCACGCGGGTCTGCTCTCCGGAGGACAGCACGCCGCACTTCACGTCGCGGTACTTCACCAGGTCGAACTGCTCCAGCAACTCCGCGATGCGCGCCCCCAGGGACTTCACCCCGTAGATGAGGCCGAAGACGCGCAGGTTCTGGTACACGGAGAGGTTGCCCGGCAGCGGCGAGTAGACGGCGGCGAAGTTCGTCAGCGCCAGCGCGGCGGAGCGCTGCGCCGCCAGGTCCAGGTCCTGGATGTGGATGGTGCCGGACGTGGGCTGCAGCACGCCGAGCACCATGTTGATGGTGGTCGTCTTCCCCGCGCCGTTGGGGCCCAGCAGCCCGACAATCTCTCCGCGTCCCACCTCGAAGGAGACACCCTCCACCGCGGCCTTGCCGCCGTACTCCTTCCGCAGCTTCGCCACCGACAACACCTTGGGCACGTCCGCCCTTCCCACGGTCACCATGGCGCGCATTGTGCCGTGGACCGGGGCAGGCGCACGGTGAAGATGGACCCCAGCCCGGGCCGGCTCTCCACCTCGATGCGGCCCCCCATGGCGTCCACGATCTGCCGGCTGATGTAGAGCCCCAGTCCCAGGCCGCCATAGTGCCGGTCGGACACCGCGCGCTCGAAGCGGCCGAACAGGCGCGGCAGGTCCTCCGCGGCGATGCCGATGCCCTCGTCACGCACCGACACCCGCACCATCTCCTCGCCCTCGAAGGCCGCCTCCACCAGGACAGGCCGGCCCGCGCCGTACTTGGCCGCGTTGGTGAGCAGGTTCACCAGCACCTGGTCCAGCCGCAGCGAATCCCACTTCCCCGGCAGCGGACCCGGCACCTCCACCCGCACCGGACAGCCCGCCAGGGAGAACACCTCCTCCATGCGGTCCACCGCGTCGCGCACCGCCTGGCCCAGGTCCACGTCGGACGGCTCCAGCTTCAGCCGCCCCAGCGACATCCGGCTGACGTCCAGCAGGCTGTCCACCAGCGCGCTCAGCCGCTGCACCTGCCGCACGGCCGTGGCCAGCCGGGGCCGCACCTTGTCCCCCACATCTCCGAGGGCGGCGCGGTCGATGAGGCCGTGCTGGAGCTTCAGGCTGGTGAGCGGCGTCTTCAGCTCATGGCTGGCCACGGAGAGGAACTCGTCGCGCAGACGCACCGCGGCCTGCGCGTCCCGGTACAGCGACGCGTTCTCCAGCGCCACCGCCACGCGCCGCGCCAGCTCCTCCGCCATGGCCACGTCGGCGGTGACCAGCCGGCGGCAGGGGGCCGCGGTGCCCAGCGTGATGACGCCCAGCGTGCGCCCCCGCATGCGCACCGCCACCGCGAGCAGCGAGTGTGGATTCAGCGCCTCCAGGAGCGCGCGGTGCTCGGGCCCCTGGCACATGCGCTCGCGCAGCTCCGGCCCCACCTCGGGCAGGAAGCGCGTCTCCCCCGACAGGAAGCACTCGCGCGCCGGATGCAGCGTGCCGTCCACCCAGGGAAGGGACAGCGAGGCCAGCACCGCCCCGTCCCGCTCCGGCTCCCGGTGGGACGCGGCCACGCCGCGCGGCACGCCGTCCGCTCCCATCAGCTCCACCAGGCAGTACGTGGCCACGTTTCGCGCGGCCACTCGCGCCAGTGCTCCAGCGTCCACTCCACGTCGTCCAGGTGCTCGGCCAGCGCGCGGCTCGCCTCCAGCAGGAAGAAGAGCCGTTCCTCGGCCTCCTTGCCCGCCTCCAGCGCCAGGTGCAGCTTGCCGCCGCGCTCACGCAGCGCCTCGTACAACGCCGCGCGCTCCAGCGCCTGCGCGCACTGCTGCGCCAGCGAGGACAGGAAGCCGCGCTCCTCCGCGAGGAACACCTGCGGCCCGTCCCACGCGAACAGCAGGAAGCCCCGGATGCGGTGCTCCACCTTCAAGGGCAGCACCGCCCAGGCCCCGGTCCCCACGCCCTGGACGAAGTCCCCTGCCCACTCGGGCACGGCGCGCGGCACCGCCGCGGGGTTGGAGAACCACTGCGGCTCCAGTTGCTCCAGCGCCCGGTCCACGCCGGGCACCTGGTCCGCCCACAGCCCGCGCAGGGTATCCAGCACCGCCGGCGCGTAGCCAAAGGAGCCCAGCACGTGCAGCCGGCCATCCTCCAGCATGCCGAGCACCGCGCCGCGCGCCGGGCCCGTGGGCCGCAGCTCCTCGCGCATCAGCGCTTCGGCCACGTCCTCGGCGGTGGCCGCGCGGGACAGGGCCGCGGTGACGGCCTGGAGGCGCTCGGTGCGCTGCTGCGCGCCGCGCGCCTCCGCGTACAGCAGCGCGTTGTCCAGGGACAGGCCGGCGCGCCGGGCCAGCTCCAACGCCAGCTCCAGGTCGGACGCGCCGGGCCCCTCGTCTGAGTCGCCCCGGACCAGCGACAGCGCGCCGAGCACGCGGCCTCGCGCCAGCAGCGGCACGATGAGGCCCGCCCGGATGCCCAGGCGCCGCGCCACCTCCAGCTGCGCCTCCGTGAGCACCACGCCCGGCAGCATCGCGTCCAGGACTTCGGGCAGGAGGGCGGCCTTGCCGGTGCGCAGGACCTCCGGGATACCGCCCTCGGCCGTCAGGTCCAGGGGCTGGAGGCGTGCCAGCTCGTGCACCAGCGGCACCTGCTCCGCCAGGCGGTGCGCCGCGGCCACCCGCTCCACCCGCCCGTCCGCCGTGAGCACGTCCACCGCGCACCAGTCCGCCAGCAGCGGCACGGCCAGCTCCGCCAGTCGCTGGAGCACCGTGCCCGAATCCAGGGACGACGACAGCAGCTCGCCCGCGCTGGCCAGGAACGCGAGGCGCTCCTCCGCGTCGTCACTGCCGCGCAAGCGGACGGCCTTCCCGGCCCCACCCACCTGGGACTCCAGCCCTCGCGGCGGACACACCGCGTCCGATTCCGTGGAGACGGACCGCTCGGGTTCGCGCTCGTCCACGGACGCGGGCCGCGAGGATGAAGAAGGGCGGCGCGACATGGGGTGTCGGAGATAATGACGCCCCTCCACCTGCGACAACGGTGCCTGGCCGCAGGTACGAGGCAACTGTCAGCCAGATGACCTGCCAGACAACGGCGCGGCCCTACCCGGGGCCGTGGCGGTTCGCGCGGTTCTTGTCCCAGATGGCGTAGAGGATGAGCAGGAAGGCGAAGAGCCGCACCACGTAGATGTAGTAGCGCCGCTCGTCATCCGCGTCCAGCAGCGCCGCCACCACCGAGTTGCCCGCCAGCATCGTGAAGGCCAGCGCGAAGAAGGCGAAGAGCCGGTCCTTCGACTGGACCCAGAAGCGCAGGAAGAACAGCGCGCTCGCCAGCCACGCCATCGCCACCGCACCGTTGAGCATGGGTTTGAGCATCACGGCACCTCAGGACGCGTCCCAGATGAGGCCATAGAGCAGGACAGAGGCACTGGACAACGTGGCGATGGCACGCGGCATGTACAGGTCGATGGTGGCGGGCAGCAGCACCAGGTCCACGAAGAGGAGCACGTTGCTGACCACCAGGCCCACGAAGCACAGCCCACTCCACAGGAGCAGCCGCATGCCCGTGCGCTTGTAGGCCCGGAGCAGCAGCACCGCGCACGCCACGCTCGTCAACGCACACAGGATGTAGACTGCTTCAGCCATGGCCGTCCTTGTCCTTCTTCAGGATGAATGCCTCGGCAAAGCCCCGCACCTTGTCCAGCGGCCTCGAGAAGATGAAGGAGATGACGCTGACGCGCTTCGCGCCGTACACCGCCGCCAGCTCCGTCACCGCCTGCACATCCTCCGACGACTCAGGACTGTAGCGATACGACGGAGGTGAGGCACCATCGCTCACCAGCATGCGTCGGTTCGTCAGGTCCTCCAGCCTGGAGGCGGCGGAAGCATCTGTAATGCGCAGTTCCAGACTCACCGCCGATGCCGTCCACTCCCTGTCCGCGTGCGCACGAAGCAGGAGGAGCACCTCCAGCTTCTCCAGGGAGTCGATGTGCGTCGAGATGAAGCGCTGGACCCGCTGTGGGATTCCGGCGTCACTCACACGGCCACCTTGCCCATGTTATTTTGTGCGTCAACCATTTCTCGACCGGTGATGTTCAGCGCGCGGGCCGAGGAGGATTGCCCGCCTGGCTGCTCTCCTCTGCTCGCAAGGAGCCCTCCTCGCGCTCCTGTCCGGGGCTCCCGGTGCTCAAGCCCGGAAGGTTCCGCAGCACCTCGATGAGCCGAGTGAGCGGGCCAGTGTCTTCACCCTGTGCCTCCAGTGTAGCGATGTGCTCCGTGAGCGGCAGGGGGAGCCAGTCGTGGCGAGCGGCGGCTCGGAGCGCCGTCACGTCCAAGAGGCCCAGCACCATGGTCTCCGGGCGTCCATGCATGCGAGGCAGCCGCTCACTGGAAGCGAGCACCGAACCGCGCTGGCCGCCCACGTTCCACTCTACGGGGGACGCCTGGAACACCTCACCGCGCGCGGCGCGCATCAGCGGCAGGTCTTCATCCGCGAGCAGCCGGCCATCCGCGCCGCGGAAGCATGCGTCCGCATGCAGCGCGCGCGCCTCGCGGTAGGCCAGGCAGCCCCCGCCAGCCCTTGCGCCGCCCGGTTGGCCAGCAGGGTGTGGCCGCTTCCCGGCTCCACCAACGCCAGCGGCATGGGGAGCGCGGCAAGCGCCGCCTCCAGCCAGCGCTGCTGGTTTCGGTTGGTTTCTGAACGAAGCCGCTCGGCCTCCACGCGCCGCTGCGCCTCCAACAACTCCCGCGCGTGCTCGCGCTGCTGGGCCTCGCGCAGCGCCTCCGCCTGCCGCCGCACCAGCTCCGTCTTGCGGTGCAGTTCCACGAAGACGCTCACCTTGGAGCGCAGGATGGCCGGTTCGAAGGGCTTGAGCAGGAAGTCCACCGCGCCCATGGCATAGCCGCGCAGCTCCGGATGGGGCCCCCGCGACAGCCCGGTGAGGAAGATGAGGGGCGTGCCGCGGCTGCGCTCTCGTTCGCGGATGAGCTGGGCCGTCTCGAAGCCGTCCATGTCCGGCATGACGACGTCCAGGAGGATGACGGCGAAGTCCTGCGTCAGCAGGTGACGCAGCGCCTCGCGGCCGCTGCTCGCGGTGACCAGCCGCTGCCCCAGGGGCGCAAGCGTCGCCTCCAGCGCCAGCAGGTTCTCCGGCTGGTCATCCACCAGCAGCAGGCAGACGGGCTCCGCCGGAATCGCCGGCAGGCGCTCGCGCGTGGGCGCGCCGCTCAAGGCAGCACCTTGGAACGCGGCACATAGGCCAGCCGCGCGAGCCACCCTCCCACGGAACCCAACGTCAATTGCGCCATCTCTCCCTCCTCACCACCATCTCCGCCCGTCTGGAGCGTGCCCACCACGGCCACCCGGGCGCCTCTCGCATGGAGCACCTGCAAGCCCGCCCCCCATCCTCGTGCCCCGCGAAGAGCAGCCCCGCGGCCCTGGGGCCATGGCTGTCCGCCGCGGATTCGAAGAGCGCGTCCAGGCCGGGCCGCTGCCCATGCTCGGGCGGCTCCACGGACAGGGACACGCAGCCCCGGTCCACCAGCAAGTGGTAGCCCGCGGGCGCCGGTACACGGCGCCGGGCAGCAGCGGGTCCTTGTCGTCCGGCTCCACCACCGGCAGCGCGCAGCGGCGGCCCAGCGGCGCGGCCAGCGCGTCCAGAGGGCCCCGGTGCAGCGCCAACACCACCGGCACGGGCAGGTGCGGAGGCAACAGCGCCAGCACCGACTCCACGTCCGCCGCCGCGCAGCGCGGCGCCCCCACCACCAGCAGGCCCAAGGGATTCATGCCACCCTCCTGAAGATGCGACCGCAGTCCTCCAGCATCTCGTAGGCCCCCGCGTGCGGCGTGCGCGCCAGCGACTCCTTGCGCCCCAGGCACAGGAAGCCGAAGCGGGCGAGGCTCTCGAAGAGGCGGCCGTGGATGTGGTCGTGCAATGCGCGGTTGAAGGTCAGCAGCGTGTCCCGGCACACGATGACGTGGAACTCGTTGAACGAGCCATCCGTGGCCAGGTTGTGCTGGGTGAAGAAGATGCCGTCGCGCAGCCGGGGCTGGAGCAGCGCCCAGTTGCCGTCGCGCGTGTAGTAGTCGGAGAGCGCGCCCTTCCCGCCCGCCTCCAGGTAGCGCTGCGCGTCCTCCTGCGTGGGCAGCGGCAGCACGCCGGTGCGCGCGTCTGCCAGCAGCCCTTCACTCGCGTCGGACGCATACAGCCGGCACTTGCCCCACAGCCCTTCCTCGTGGAGGAGGATGGCCAGCGCGTACGTGTCCTCGCCGGTGCCACAGCCCGCGTGCCACACGCGCACGGAGGGCCAGGTGCGAAGCACCGGCACCACCCGGGTGCGGAAGTCGCGGAAGAAGACGGCCTCCGCGAACAGGGCGGGCGGTGTGCAGGACAGCGTGCGCAGCAACGCGTCCAGCGCCTCGGCGTCGTGCAGCACGCGGGCCTGGAGCGCGGAGAAGCTGTCCAGCCGCTCCTCGCGGAGGTGGTGCCGCAGCCGCCGCAAGAGCTGCGGCCGGGAGCGGTTGCGCAGGTCGAAGCCCCATTGCCGGGCCACGCCCTCCAGCAACAGGTCCACCTCCAGCGCCTCCAGCTCCGCGCCGCGCGCGCCGGGCCCCGTCATCCGGAGACCTCCGTGCGCGAACCGCGCGGCGGCATGCCCCGCGGCGCGTGCAGCCACACGCGCAGCAGGCTGAGCAGCTTCTCGATGTCCACCGGCTTGGTGATGTAGTCGGACGCACCGGCCTCCAGGCACTTCTCCCGGTCACCCTTCATGGCCTTGGCGGTGAGGGCCAGGATGGGCAGATGGACGAAGCGCTCCATGCGGCGGATGGCGCGCATGGCCTGGTAGCCGTCCATCTCCGGCATCATCACGTCCATCAGCACCAGCTCGATGTCGGCGTCCTTCTCCAGCTGGTCCAGGCCCTCGCGCGCGCTCTCCGCGAAGGCCACCTTCATGCCGTAGCGCTCCAGCACGGTGTTGAGGGCGAAGATGTTGCGCACGTCGTCGTCCACGACCAGCACCTTGCGGTTCACCAGCAAGGGGTCCTTCTCGCGCGCCTTCTCCAGCATGCGGCGCTTGGGCTCGGTCAGCTCCGAGGGCGAGCGGTGGAGGAACAGGCTCGTCTCCTCCAGGAGCCGCTCCGGGCTCTGCGCGTCCTTCACCACGATGGCCTCGGCCACCCGCCGCAGCTCCGTCTCCTGGGCGCGCGTCAGCTCGCGGCCCGTGTAGACGATGAGCGGCGGCCCGCCCGCGCCGTGCGCCTCATGGATGCGGCGGATGAGCTCCGTGCCGGGCATGTCCGGCAATCCCAGGTCCAGCACCATGCAGTCGAAGCGGCGCTCGGCCAGCGCGGCCAGGGCCTCCGCCGCGGTCCCCACCGCCACCGTCTGCACGTCATCACTGCCCAGGAGCTCCGTCAGCGTCTGGCGGTGGACGGGGTCGTCCTCCACCACGAGCAGCCCGCGGCCCTTGCGCTCCACGAAGCGCTTGAGGGACTCCAGCGCGGCCACCGCCGCCTCCGGGTCCGCCGCCGCGCGCAGGTGGCCAATGGCGCCCAGGTTGAGCGAGCGCTCGCGGTGGTCCTCCACCGACACCGTGTACACCGGCAGCGCGCGAGTGGACGCGTCGTGCTTCAGCCGGTCCAGCACCACCCAGCCCGCCATCTCCGGCAGGTCCAGGTCCACCGCCACGGCCGCTGGCCGCGTGTTGCGGACGGCGTCCAGCGCGTCCTCCACCTCGGTGGACACCAGCACCTTGAAGCCCGTGCCCTGCGCCGCGGCACGCAGGCGCGCGGCATGGTCCGCCAGGTGCGTCACGGCCAGCAGCACCTTGTCTCCAGGCAGGATGGAGCTCCGGTCATCATCGATGTCCATCCGGCTCAGCGAAGACACCCGCGACTCGGAGACTGGCTCCGCGAGGGGCACGGGAAGCACCGTGGTGGCCAGCGGGTGGTAGTCCCAGCGCGCATGCTCCTCCTGCGGACGCTCCGCCATGAAGGCCAGCGGCAGGTAGAGGGTGAAGGCGCTGCCCCTGCCCACGTCGCTCTCCAGCCGGATTTCGCCGCCGAGCAGTCGCGCGATTTCACGGCTGATGGACAGGCCCAGGCCGGTGCCCCCGTACTTGCGGGCGGTGGAGCCATCCGCCTGCTGGAAGGCCTCGAAGATGATTTGATGCTTGTCCTTCGGGATGCCGATGCCCGTGTCCACCACGGTGAAGGCGACCACCGAGGGCGCGGAGGACAACATGGCGTGGTCCGGAGACCAGCCGCCCTTCGCCAGCCCGATGTGCAGCGACACCGAGCCCGCCTCGGTGAACTTGAAGGCGTTGGACAGCAGGTTCTTGAGCACCTGTTGCAGGCGCTTCGCATCCGTCTCCAGCTCGCCGGGCAGCGAATCCCCCAGGCCGATGTGGAACTCCAGCCCCTTCTTGTCCGCCACCTGCCGGAAGGTGCGGTCCACGAACTCGCGCAGGTCGCCGAAGCGCAGCGGTCCCACGTCCACGGCCATGGTGCCGGATTCAATCTTCGACAGGTCGAGGATGTCGTTGATGAGCTCCAGCAGGTCCGCGCCGGATGCGTGAATCGTCTTGGCGAACTCCACCTGCCGCGACGTGAGGTTGCCATCCACGTTGTCGCTGAGCGTCTGGCTGAGGATGAGCAACGAGTTGAGCGGCGTCCGCAGCTCGTGGCTCATGTTGGCCAGGAACTCGGACTTGTACTTGGACGTGAGGCTGAGCTGTTCGGCCTTCTCCTCCAGGGCGAGCTTGGCCTGCTCCACCTCGCCATTCTTGCGCTCCACCTCCGTCTTCTGCTCGGAGAGCAGCTTCGCCTTCTCCTGGAGCTCCTCGTTGGTGCTGCGCAGCTCCTCCTGCTGACGCTTGAGCAGCTCCTCCGACTGCTGGAGCGAAGTGGCCTGCTGCTCCAGGCGCTTGTTCGTCTCCGTCAGCTCCTCCTGCTGCTTGCGGAGCTCGTCCGTCAGCGCCTGCGACTGCTTCAGCAGCGCCTCGGTGCGCATGTTGGCGGCAATCGTGTTGAGCACGATGCCGATGGACTCCGTGAGCTGCTCCAGGAAGCCCATGTGGACCTCACTGAAGGTGTGGAAGGAGGCCAGCTCGATGACGGCTTTGACTTCCCCTTCGAAGAGCACCGGCAGCACCACGATGTTGCGTGGCACCTCCTCGCCCAGGCCGGACGCGATGCGGATGTAGCTGTCCGGCACGTCCGACAGGAGGATGGGCTCCTTCTCCAGGGCGCACTGGCCCACCAGTCCCTCGCCGTACTTGAAGGTGTTCGCCAGTCCCTTGCGCTGACGGTATGCGTAGGACGCCAGCAGCTTGAGCATCTGGTCGCCGCCGTCCGCGCGCTCGGAGATGTAGAAGACGCCGTGCTGGGCATCCACCAGCGGCGCCAGCTCCGACAGGATGACCTTGGACACCGTGAGCAAATCCCGCTGCCCCTGGAGGACGCGGGTGAACTTGGCCAGGTTCGTCTTGAGCCAGTCCTGCTCCGTGTTCTTCCGCGTGGTGTCCTTCAGGTTGCGGATCATCTCGTTGATATTGTCCTTCAGGGCGGCCACTTCGCCCTGGGCGGACACAGTGATGAACCGCGTGAGGTCACCCTTCGTCACGGCGGTGGCCACCTCGGCGATGGCGCGCACCTGCGTGGTGAGGTTGGCGGCCAGCTGGTTCACGTTGTCCGTGAGGTCGCGCCAGATGCCCGCCGTCCCGGGCACGCGGGCCTGACCGCCCAGCTTCCCTTCGATGCCCACCTCACGGGCCACCGTCGTCACCTGGTCGGCGAACACCGCCAGGGTGTCAATCATGCCGTTGATGGTGTCCGCCAGCTCCGCGATTTCGCCCTTCGCGTCCACCACCAGCTTGCGCTTCAGGTCGCCGTTGGCCACCGACGTCACGACCTTCGCGATGCCGCGCACCTGCGTGGTGAGGTTGGAGGCCATGGAGTTCACGTTGTCCGTGAGGTCCTTCCACGTGCCGGCCACGCCCTTCACCTCGGCCTGTCCGCCCAGCTTGCCCTCCGTGCCCACCTCGCGCGCCACGCGCGTCACTTCCGACGCGAACGAGTTGAGCTGGTCCACCATCGTGTTGATGGTGTTCTTCAGCTCCAGGATTTCGCCCTGCACGTCGACGGTGATCTTCTTGGACAGGTCGCCCTTGGCGACGGCCGTCGTCACCTCGGCGATGTTGCGCACCTGCGACGTCAGGTTCGACGCCATGGAGTTCACGTTGTCCGTGAGGTCCTTCCACGTGCCGGCCACGCCCTTCACCACGGCCTGGCCGCCCAGCTTGCCCTCCGTCCCCACCTCGCGCGCCACACGCGTCACTTCCGAGGCGAACGAGTTGAGCTGATCCACCATCGTGTTGATGGTGTTCTTCAGCTCCAGGATTTCGCCGCGCACGTCCACGGTGATCTTCTTGGAGAGGTCACCGTTGGCCACGGCCGTGGTGACTTCCGCGATGTTGCGCACCTGCGACGTCAGGTTCGACGCCATCGAGTTCACGTTGTCGGTGAGGTCCTTCCACGTTCCACCGACACCGCGCACGATGGCCTGACCACCGAGCTTTCCTTCCGTCCCCACTTCGCGCGCCACGCGCGTCACTTCCGAGGCGAAGGACGACAGCTGGTCCACCATCGTGTTGATGGTGTTCTTCAGCTCCAGGATTTCGCCGCGCACGTCCACGGTGATCTTCTTGGAGAGGTCACCGCGCGCCACCGCCATCGTCACCTCGGCGATGTTTCGCACCTGGGACGTGAGGTTGGACGCCATGGAGTTCACGTTGTCGGTGAGGTCCTTCCACGTGCCACCGACGCCGCGCACGATGGCCTGACCACCGAGCTTTCCTTCCGTACCGACTTCCTTCGCGACGCGCGTCACTTCCGAGGCGAAGGACGACAACTGGTCCACCATCGTGTTGATGGTGTTCTTCAGCTCCAGCACCTCGCCCTTGGCGTCGACCGTAATCTTCTTGGAGAGGTCACCCTTGGCGACCGCCGTCGTCACCTCGGCGATGTTTCGCACCTGGGACGTGAGGTTGGACGCCATGGAGTTCACGTTGTCGGTGAGGTCCTTCCACGTGCCACCGACACCGCGCACGACGGCCTGTCCGCCCAGCTTGCCCTCCGTGCCCACCTCACGCGCCACGCGCGTCACTTCCGAAGCGAACGAGTTGAGCTGGTCCACCATCGTGTTGATGGTGTTCTTCAGCTCCAGGATTTCGCCCTGCACGTCGACGGTGATTTTCTTCGACAGGTCGCCGTTCGCCACGGCCGTCGTCACCTCGGCGATGTTGCGCACCTGGGACGTGAGGTTGGACGCCATGGAGTTCACGTTGTCCGTGAGATCCTTCCACACGCCGGCCACGCCCTTCACGTCGGCCTGACCGCCCAGCTTTCCGTCGGTGCCCACCTCGCGCGCCACGCGCGTCACTTCCGACGCGAACGAGTTGAGCTGGTCCACCATCGTGTTGATGGTGTTCTTCAGCTCCAACACCTCGCCCTTGGCATCAACCGTGATTTTCTTGGACAGGTCACCCTTGGCGACGGCCGTCGTCACCTCGGCGATGTTGCGCACCTGGGACGTGAGGTTGGAGGCCATGGAGTTCACGTTGTCCGTGAGGTCCTTCCACGTGCCGCCCACGCCCTTCACCACGGCTTGGCCGCCCAGCTTGCCTTCCGTGCCCACTTCACGCGCCACGCGCGTCACTTCCGAGGCGAAGGACGACAGCTGGTCCACCATCGTGTTGATGGTGTTCTTCAGCTCCAGGATTTCGCCGCGCACATCGACGGTGATTTTCTTCGACAGGTCACCGTTGGCCACGGCGGTGGTGACATCCGCGATGTTTCGCACCTGGGACGTCAGGTTCGACGCCATGGAGTTCACGTTGTCCGTGAGGTCCTTCCACGTGCCAGCCACGCCCTTCACTTCGGCCTGACCACCCAGCTTGCCTTCCGTGCCTACTTCACGCGCCACGCGCGTCACTTCCGAGGCGAACGAGTTGAGCTGGTCCACCATCGTGTTGATGGTGTTCTTCAGCTCCAACACCTCGCCCTTGGCGTCGACGGTAATCTTCTTCGACAGGTCGCCCTTGGCGACGGCCGTCGTCACCTCGGCGATGTTGCGCACCTGGGACGTCAGGTTCGACGCCATGGAGTTCACGTTGTCCGTGAGGTCCTTCCACGTGCCGGCCACGCCCTTCACTTCGGCCTGACCACCCAGCTTGCCCTCCGTGCCCACTTCACGCGCCACGCGCGTCACTTCCGAAGCGAAGGACGACAGCTGGTCCACCATCGTGTTGATGGTGTTCTTCAGCTCCAGGATTTCGCCGCGCACGTCGACGGTGATTTTCTTGGACAGGTCGCCCTTGGCGACGGCCGTCGTCACCTCGGCGATGCTGCGCACCTGCGCGGTGAGGTTGGAGGCCATGGAGTTCACGTTGTCCGTGAGGTCCTTCCACGTGCCGGCCACGCCCTTCACCTTGGCCTGACCGCCCAGCTTTCCGTCGGTGCCCACCTCGCGGGCCACGCGCGTCACCTCGGAAGCGAAGGCGCCAAGCTGCTCCACCATCCCGTTCACCAGCCGGGCGGTGCGGAGGAACTCGCCTCGGAGGGGACGTCCATCCACTTCCAGGGCCATGGTCTGCGACAGGTCACCCTTGGCCACCGCGCCGATGACGCGGCCCATCTCCGTCGTCGGTTGCACCAGGTCGGCGACCAGCGTGTTCACCGACTCGACGCAGTCGCCCCACGAGCCCAGCGCGCCCACCACGTCGCCGCGCTGGGTGATGCGGCCTTCCTTGCCCACCACGTTGCCGATGCGCTCGAACTCCCGGGCCATGCGCTCGCTGAGTTCGATGATTTCGTTCAGCGTGTCCGCCACCTTGCCGGCGCTGCCCACCTTGTCCACCGGCATGCGCACGGAGAAGTCGCCCTTGCGGACCGCGGTGAGGACCCGCAGCAACTGGCGCGAGTCGAGCGACTGCGAATCATCCTCCCGGATTCGCGATGGAGGGGGAGCCGCGACAGGTGCACGGCGGGAGGAAACCTTCTTCGTGGCCATATGAGTTCCTGGTCGGTCCCGGGACGGCGAAGCACGGGCTGCCGTCCTGCGGGAATCTCGCAGCTGGAGCGTGTTTTCTCGCGCTTTCGCACACTTGGACCAGTCCCCCCGGGACGCCCGGCTGGCCATCAGGCGACATTCCAGGAGGACTTCGTCCGGCAGCCAACACTGGCTCGGACGCGGCGCTACTCGGTGTGAAAGCCGGTGCGCTCGCTGACGGAGCGGGCAGGCTCAGTGCCGGACGCGGGGCGCGGGCGCGCGGACGCGCACCTGCATCTGCTCGTCTCCGGCCACGACGCTGCTGAGCACCTCGCGCTGCTCCGGTGACAGCCGGGCCACCGCGCGCAACGACGCCACCAGCACCAGGGACTCCAGCGGAGACGGCACGCTGATGCCATCCGGCCCCGTCTTCAAGGGCAACGGCAGGCGCGGCGCGCGCCCCGGCGGTGAGCGCGTCCACGGCATACGCAGGGGACGTGTCCAGCGTGACGGCAATCGCGGGCAGGCTGGTGGCGGCGTCACCCTGGCCGCACGCCTGCATCTCCATCAACATCTGCAGCGCGCCCGGCTTGAAGTACAGCGCCAGCCCCGCGCGCCCGTCCCCCATGTGGAAGACGCACCCCTCGAAGGTGTGGTTCATCGGCCCGGTGACGGCCACCTCGAAGGGCTGGCTGTCATCCCAATGCGTCCAGGGCCGCGCATCCCAGTACTCCGTCGACGCCTGCACGAAGAGCAGCGCCTTGTCCGAACCAAGCCCGGACAAGCCTCGCTGCCCCCACGCCACGAAGGTCGCGATGGCCGCGCAGGATGACAGCGCTTGCGGTGAAGGCTCCGCCACGGCGAGCCCCAGCTCCGCGCCCGCGGCGGCCAGCGCCGGCACGCAGCGCACCTCCGCCGCGTCCACCCCTTCCAGCAGGGCCCGCAGCCCCGCCCCGTCGTCCGATTCAAAGACGGGCGCGGCGGGCTCTCCGGAGTCGGAGATACGCAGATACACCTGGACCTGCGTGTTGCCCTGACTGAGTGGCACGGGGCCCAGCTTGAGCAGGTAGAACATGGGGCTCAGCCTTGCTTTCCGTCCAGGGCCTTGCGGACCTGTCGCATCAGCGCGTGGATGTCGAAGGGCTTCTGGAGAAACGGCATGCCAGGATACCGATGCCGCAGCGCGGACACGTCCACCGCGCTCATCCCCATGAGTGACACATCCTTGTAGGCCGGCTCAGCCCGGATGCGCTCGATGAGCGCCGGTCCGTCCAGGACGGGCATCATCCAGTCAGTGAGGACCAGGTCCGGCCGGAGCTCCGCCATCCGCTCCAGCGCCTCACGGCCGTGAGAGGCCGTCAGAACGCGGTAGCCCTCCTCTCGAAGGAGGTCCGCCAGGGCTTCCAGGATGCCCTGCTCGTCATCCACCACCAGGACCGTCTCCATACGGGTGGTACTACTCCTCGACGTTCGTTCAGAAATGGCCAGCGCCCGGATGCCGGGCAAGTCCCGTGAGCAGGGTATCCACAGCGACACTGAAGGGGGGCAGCACCTCGATTCCCTGGGGTGTGATGACGAACTCCCTCAGGGTGGGGTCATAGTGGGTGTCACGCATCTTGAAGATGCTCAGCAGCCTGCGCAGGCGGCCTTCGAGCTCGACATGTCTCAGGAAAAAGAGGTTCTCCGCCACAGCGGAAGGACCGACCTCCATCGGGACGTCCAGCACCGGACCGAAGAGCCGCGGTGTCTCCATGCCGAAGAGCGTGGTGGTCCCCGTGCAACGCAGCTCCTGGGTGAGGGCCGCGAAGAACGAATTGATGCGCGCGGGCTCGGGCGAGGCCTGTTGCATGGCGCTGAGCCCGTCCACGAACACGCGCTTCACGTTGCGCCGCCGCACGTCCGACAGGAGCTGGTCCGCCAGCACGTCGAGAATGCACTCGGAAGGCGGCTGCCAGATGAAGTTGAGCCGTCCGTCCGCCATGGCGCCGCCCAGGTCGATGCCCGTGGATGCCACCTTGCCCAACAGCCGGTTGGGCGGCTCATAGAAGCCCATGTACAGGCAGTGCTCGCCCTGCTTCAGGCCCTCCGCCAGAAAGCTGCTGCCCAGCAGCGTCTTGCCCGCGCCAGGCGGGCCGAGCAGCAGGGAGGTGGACCCCGCCGCCAGCCCCTCCGGGAAGAGCGCGTCCAGGGACGGAACGCCGAAGTGGAGGCGATGGGCGCCCGGGTCCGGCGGCGGCGTGCGCTGCACCCGCGACTCCAACCGGGGAAGACCTCCAACCCGTCGCTGGTGATGCGGAAGGCGTGGACGCCGTGCAGCGTGGGGCTCCCCCGGAACTTGCGCACTTGCAGCTCGCGCCAGGAGCGCACGCCCTGGGTGCGCTCGCGCAGCTCCAGGATGCCATCCACCATGGTGTATTCCGGATGGACGGCGGGACCGTTGGCGCTGGTGAGCAGCAGCGCCGTGAAGCGCGTCAGCCCGGCGGCGACCTGGAGCTCATGGATGAACTTCTTGAAGTCGCGGCTGCTGCCGGCCGCCTCCTGCGCCTGCACCAGGCCATCCAGCACCAGGATGCTGGCGTTGTGGTTGCGCACCTCGCGCCGCAAGAGCTCCAGCAACCCCGGCAGCCCGTGCTCCTCCAGCGTGCGGAAGCCACTGACGTAGTAGACGCCCTCGGGCAGCAGCGCCGAGTCGAAGAAGGCCATGTCCCGCATGTTGGCCAGCATGCGAGCGTGGGACTCCGCCAGCAGCGTGACATACAGGCAGCGCGCGCCGGCGCGTCCCTGGTGATAGCAGAGCTGGTTGGCGAAGAGGGTCTTCCCCGCGCCCGGCTCCCCCACGAAGATGTAGACACCCGACGACACGAGACCGCCGCCCAGCACGGCGTCAAGCCCAGGCACGCCAGTCGATACGCGTGCGTCCTGCCGTGCCGGTTGCTCGGAAGAGGACATGATGTCCGTTCCATACCGTAATTCGCCCCAGCGCGCGCCTCGGAATGTGAGAAGAGAACCGCGCGAGCCGTGAACAGCGAATGGGCCTCAGCGGTCTGCGTCCAGCAGGGCGCGCAGGTCGTCGGGAATGGGCATGGGCGTGAGGATGCCCACGTTCGCGCCACCGGTGTTTCCCAGCGGTGCCCGCCCGAGCCATGAGCCTGGCGCGGCGACCAGCAGCCGCACCACCTGCCCCACCCACTCCGCGGCGTTCCGCCGGCGCCACCCGAACCCCAGCATGCGCCAGTGCACCCGCACGTGAGGGCCCGCGTGGGCCTGGCTGAGGACGTGGGCCCGCTCGAGGTGCCGCCAGGCACGCACATGCTCCGCACGCGACTCCGCTTCATGGGCCTCGCGCAGCTCCGCTTCGAAAGCGGCGCGCAGCTTCGCCTTCATCGACATGGACGCTCCCCGGTCATGTCGCCACCTTCGCGCCACGAAGCCCCCGCCGGCTTGTAAGAACGCGCTATCGCGAAGGCGGGCGCACCCACTCCACCACGCCGGCAATCTCCGAAGGCTTGAGGCCGAAGGTGCGGCGGAAGGCGTGGTTCAGGTGCGCGCTGTCGGTGAAGCCCGCGGCGTGCGCGGCCTCGGTGAGGGACGCGCCTTGTTGCAGATGCTCGGCGGCCCGGTGCAGGCGCAGCCAGAGGATGTAGGGCCGCAAGGGGAAGCCCACCTGCGCGCTGAACAGATGCGACAGCCGGCCCACCGACAAGCCCACGCGCGGAGCGAGCGTGGCCAGACGCACGTCTTCCTCCAGCGCCTCTGGCAGCAGCCGCAGCAGCTTCTTCACCGCGGGGTGGGTGGGCTTCGCGACGCCCGCGTCGGCTTGGAGCTCACGCAGCAGGACCTGTGTCTGCGCCTCGGCCTCCGACCAGCGCACCGGCAACCGGCCGATGCCACAGGCCCTCAAACGTTCGCCCGCCGCGCCCCACGCGGCCGCGTCCGCGCCAATGCCCAGCGTCGCCAGCCGGCGACCCACGGTCCTCCGCGGGGACGTGGAGCAGCACCGCGGCCAGGGCGCCTTCCACGATGGCGTGCTCGGCGTCCGGAGGAACGACGGCCGCCTGACATTCGACCTCCTGCTGACGGGCGTCGCGCAGGCGCACCGGCGCGTCCAGGGACAGCAGGACCTGAAAGGTGGGGTGGGCGTGCGGCTCCGTTGGAGCGAGCGGCCCCACGTACATCAAGCGCCGGGGGCCAAAGAAGACGCGCCCCAGCCACCGGTCCTCACGGGAAGGCGGCACACGGGCGCGGGCGGGGCGAGGAGGCGTCATGGGGCGGGCTCGGTGCGCCATCCTCGCATGGCTCCGCCTGCGCATTCCCCGCGAGGAAGCAAGGCCCTGCCCCGGGGCGCCCCGGCCTGCCCGGTTCCTGAGATTCGGCGGACGATGCACCCCTGGCCGTAAGGGGCCGGTGGCGCCGGGCCCCCTGGGTGTATTGATTGAAGAAGGTCCGAGACACGGGAGAGCCCCCGCTCCAGGGGAGGGAGCGCGCCATGGTGGAGAGGGAGCCGGGCCTCGACGCAGCCGGGGACGTCAGCCCGCCTGCCCGGGGTGGACATGACGCGCTGATCGACAATGTCGACGGCATCGTCTGGGAGGCAGACCCCTCTGTCCGCTTCATCTTCGTGAGCAAGCAGGCGGAGCGGCTGCTCGGCTATCCGGTGGAGCAGTGGCTCACGGAGCCTCACTTCTGGATAGAGCACCTGCATCCAGATGACCGGGGCTGGGCCTCCACCTACTGCCACTCCGCGGTGGAGCAGTGCCTTCCCCACGAATTCGAATACCGGATGCTGGCCGCGGACGGCCGCGTCGTCTGGCTGCGTGACATCGTCACCGTGCTGTCCAAGGACGGCCGCGCCCACCGGCTTCAAGGCGTCATGGTGGACGTCACCGAGCAGCATCAGGCCCAGGAGCGGCTGGAGCAGACGGTGTCCCTGCTGGAGGCCACGCTCGACTCGACGGCGGACGGACTGCTGGTGGTCGACCGGGACGGACACATCACCGCCTGCAACCGCCAATTCGAGCGGCTCTGGGGACTGACGGGACCGACGGCCTGCATGCACGACGCGACGCTGCTCGCGGCTGTGCGCGAGAAGTTGAAGGCCCCGGACGCCTTCTTCTCGCGGGTCCAGGCCCTGTACGAGGCGCCATGGAAGGAGAGCTTCGACATCATCGAACTGCGCAACGGCCGCATCCTGGAGCGCTACTCCCTGCCCCAGCGCCGACGCGGGCGCATCACCGGCCGCGTCTGGAGCTTCCGCGACATCACCGAGCGCGTGCACGCACAGCGCGCGCAGGAGCGGCTGCTGGCCGAGGCGCACGAGGCCATTCGCGTGCGCGACGACTTCCTCTCCATCGCCGCCCACGAGCTCAAGACACCCCTGACGCCGCTGCGCCTCCACCTGGAGCTGCTGAAGCGGACGCTGGCGGCCAGGGAGCCCATCTCGCCCGAGCGCGTGGACAAGGCCATGGCGCAGGTGGACCGCCTGTCCGCGCTGGTCAACGATTTGGTGGACGCCACCAGCGTGGAGGCGGGCCGGCTGAAGCTGCATCGCGAGCCCGTGTCGCTCCTGGAGGTGGCGAACGAGGCGTGCTCGGAGTTCCGCGGCGCCAGCGCGGCGCATGCCTTCATGTGCGAGCTCCCCCAGGAGGACCTCCTCGTCATGGGCGACCGGGGCCGGCTGTCGCAGGTGCTGTCCAACCTCCTGGAGAACGCCGTCAAATACAGTCCGCTGGGCGGCATCGTGCGCGTCTCCCTGTCTCACGTGGACGGCAACGCCGTGCTCAGCGTGGCGGACGGCGGCATCGGCATCTCCCGGGAGCAGCAGGCGCACCTCTTCGACCGCTTCTTCCGCGCGAGCAACGCGCCCGTATCCGGCTTCGGGGGCCTGGGCCTGGGGCTCTACATCTGCCGGGACATCATCGAACGGCACGGCGGTCACATCTGGGTGGACAGCGAGCTGGGCCGAGGCTCCACGTTCCATGTCTCGCTGCCCGTGCTGACCGCGGCGGCGCAACGGGAGGCCCGGCCCTGACGCGGCTCACCGCAGGACCGAGCCACTGCTGAGCCGCGACACGGCGCCGTGCAACATGCCCAGCTGGCGGGGCACCCGTTCGAGCAACGCGCCGAAGACGGGGTCATCCGTCTTGCACGACACCTTCAACGGCGGCAGGGGCGGCGGCACGCGCAGGTCGCTGAGCGCGTCCGCGAGCTCGTCGAGCGCGCGCCCCGCCTGGTGCGCCAGCTGCTTCAACTGGTCGGGAACCTCCGCCTCCGGCCGCTCCATGCCCAGGGCCGTCACCACGGTGGCGAAGCGGCGCGCATAGGTGATGACGGCCATGCCTGACTCGAGCTGCTGGGGCGGGCCGTGGTACTCGGCGGTGAGCCGCTCGAAGGACGCCTCCGCGTCCAGCAGCGCCAGGCTGAAGGTGCGCCGCGCGGCGCCCACCTCGGGCCGGGTGCCGCTGCGTCGGGAGATGACCTCGCGCAGGTATTCACCATCCGCGCGTAACGCGGTCGCCGCGGCTTCCGGGAAGCGGCGGCGCTCCGGCATGGGCCACAGCAGCCACGCGCCCGTCAGCGCCAGCGCGCAGGCCACCAGCACACCCAGCGCGCGCTGGCCGGCGAGGCTCCAGTCCCCCGAGCTCAACGTGGCCAGCAGCAGGTAGTCGGGCGTGAGCAGGACCTGGAAGGCACCGAAGTTGATGGGCAGGAGGGACACCGACACCGCCGTGAGCAGGACGATGACGGCGAGCAGCGCGGAGGAGAATGCACGCGCGTGGCAATCACCGCCGCCAGGCATGCGCCCAGCAGCGTCCCGCCGACGCGCTGGAGCGCGCGCTCCTCCGTGATGGCCGAATACGGTTGGAGGATGGCGATGACGGTGAGGCTCACCCAGTGGGCGTCGCGGATGCCCAGCGCCCGCGTCACCACCAGCGCCGCCGTCGCCACCAGCCCCACGCGCAGCGCATGCCGGAAGACGAGCGAGTCGGAGCGGAGGTGGTCGCGAAGCGGGGCCAGCCACGAGCGCGCGCGCCGCGGCTCCTGGCCCACCACGCTCCGCCCGCGGTCGGACACCGGGTCGCCATGGAGCAGGCCCGCGGCCGTCTCGTGCGCCACTCCCGCCAGCTCCCGCAGCTTCCCGAAGAGCGCCTCCACGTGGAGGGACAGCGGGTCCTCGCGGTTCCGGATGTCTGGAGCGGGCCGGTAGCGCCGTCTGCGCGAGCGAGGCACCATCCGGGGCGCGCGCGGGACGCCTTCATTTCGCTCGCGCACCAGCACCTGCTCCACCCAGCTCGCCATGGCCGCGTAGGCGTCACACAGCGAGTCCACGCGCGCGCGCAGCGGCAGGAAGCGGGGCTCGCGCACGGCCGCCTCCATGGCCTCGGCCAGGGCGATGAGCTGGGCGGACATCGGCTCGCACGTCTCGAGCAACACGAGCAGGTGCTCGCCGCGCCGGGACCTGCCCAGGTGGGTGCCGCGCATGGCCCCCAGCGTGGCGCGCGCCTGCTCCATGAGGGGCCGCACGCCCATGTGCCGCTCCGCGGCCTCCACCCACTCCTGGGAGCTGGCGCCCTCGCGCGACAGGCGGCCCAGATCCCAGCACGCCTCCGCCAGCTCCCCATACACGCGCGCGATGGCCCTCCGCGCCGGGCGGTAGGGCCGCAAGGGCCACAGCACCAGGGACAGCGTCATGGCCCACAGGCCGCCGAAGAGCAGCCAGAAGGCGCGGGCCAGCGCGGCATCCACCCCCACCGCGGGCGCGCCCAGCGACACGACGAAGATGACCGCGAGCTGCCCGCCGACGGAGCCCGCCGTCTCTCCGTAGCTCCGCGCGAAGGCCGCCGCCGTCACCCCCAGCCACATCAAGGATACGTCCAGCCACGGCATGGACCCGCCCGGCGCGCCCAGCGCTCCCACCAGGGCCCCCAGCAGCGTCACCGCGCCCAGCTCCTTCGCACGCGTCCGGTACGAGCCGCCCTTGTCGGCCAATGACACCAGGAGACCGGTCAAGCCCCCCAGCCCGCGTCCTTCACGCCCAGCAGGAACGCGAGCACCAGGGGCACGGCGGTGGCCAGCGCGGTCCGCAAGCCCGCGCCAATGGCGGGCTTTCCTGGCCGGACGCGGAGGACGGAACGCAGGTGTCTCAGCAGTCGGCGCATCCTGGAGCGTTGACACCGTGCGGCGCGGAAGGAACCTCCGCCCTCCCTCTCCGGGCACCCCCGCGGCCAGGGGAGCCGGCGCGCCCGGGCTCGTGCGGCCAGGACTCGCGGCGGGATTGCGCCACCGGCGCGCCGCGCATGACGTAACGTGCCGGCCCTGCCAAGGAGCGACACCTCGTGGAGACCCTTGTCCGAATCGCGGAGAGCCTCGGCCGCTTCTCTTCGCGCTTCGTCCCCAGCGCGTTCGCCATCGCCGTCCTGCTCACGCTGCTCACCATGGCGCTGGCCACCGGCTGGGCCGGCGCCGCGCCGCCCGCCGTGCTGGACGCCTGGGGCGGCGGCTTCTGGGAGCTGCTCGGCTTCTCCATGCAGATGGCGCTGGTGATGTTCACTGGCTACCTGCTGGCCCTCACCGGCCCCGTGCGCGCGTTGCTGGAGCGCGCGGCGCGGGTGCCACGCACACCCCGGGGCGCGGCGGCGTGGATGGCCTTCGTCTCCATGGCCCTGGCCTACGTCAACTGGGGTCTGTCCCTGGTGGCCAGCGCCATGCTCGTGCGCTTCATGGTGAAGCGCCGGCCAGACGTGGACTACCGGCTGCTGGTGGCGTGCGCGTACTTCGGCCTGGGCGCCACCGGCACTCGGGCCTGTCCGCCTCCGCGCCGCTGCTGGTGGCCACGCCGGGCCACTTCCTGGAGAAGAGCCTGGGCGTGCTGCCCATCGACAGGACGCTCTTCTCGCCCTTCAACATCGGCCTCACGCTGGCCGTGGTGGCGGGGCTGACGCTGCTGGCGTGGGTGCTGCACCCCAAGCCGGAGAACACCGTCCGCGTGGACCCGGCGGTGCTGGAGTCCCTGGGCGACTTCACCCCGCCCCCGCGCTCCGCCGAGCGCGGCTTCGCCTCGTGGCTGGACCACTCGCGGCTGCTCAACACCGTCATCGGCATCCTGGGGCTGGTGTGGCTGGCGCGGCACCTGTGGATGAATGGCGGCTGGCGCGCGCTCAACCTCAACGTGGTGAACTTCACCTTCCTGGTGCTGGCGGTGCTGCTGCACGGCACCCCCGCGCGGCTGCTCAAGGCCAGCGAGGAGGCCGGCACCGTGCTGCACGGCATCGTCCTCCAGTTCCCGCTGTACGCGGGCATCTACGGCATCTTCAAGGCCACCGGCCTGACGGAACGCATCGGCGAGCTGTTCGTGTCGTTGTCCACGCGCGAGACGTTCCCCGCCATCGTCTACCTGTACAGCGGCGTGGTGAACTACTTCGTCCCCTCCGGCGGCTCGAAGTGGGCCATTGAAGCGCCCTACCTCCTGGACGCCGCGACGCGGCTGGGCGTGGCACCGGAGAAGGTGGTGCTGGCGTATGCGTGGGGCGACATGGCCACCGACCTCATCCAACCCTTCTGGGCGCTGCCGCTGCTGGCCGTGGCGCGCTTGGAGTTCAAAGAGCTCCTGGGATTCCTGCTGGTGGCCTTCCTCGTGTACCTGCCGCTGGTGACGCTGGCCTTCTTCCTCTTCGGCTGAGCGGCGACGCGGGCTGTGGTAGACCCAGCCTGGCAAGGCGGGCCTGGGGGCCTGTCACATCACGAGAGCGAGGGGACTTGAGATGGCGAAGATGCTGACGCGGGGCCTGCTGTGCGCGGTGCTGGGAATGTCGCCGGTGGCCATGGCGCAGGACGCGGAGCCCGCCGCCGCGCAGGTGAAGGCGCCGGACGCGGACGCGGTGCGTGACACCTGGAACTACTTCTACAAGGGCCAGGGCCAGGGCCCCGTGCTGGTGGAGGCCAAGGTCTGCACCGAGGTCGCCAAGGAAGGCCCCAACAAGTACGAGTGCATCGCGGAAGTCGGCCCGGAAGGCATCAAGGCCGGCACCAGCGTGATGCTGTGGCAGGCCTACCTGGTGCCGCAGGGCGACTCCGTCGAGGACATCATGGTGCAGTCGAAGCAGGGCACCGTCGTCCGTGAGACGAAGGACGTGAAGATCAAGGGCGAGGGCTGGCGCGCGCGGCAGTGGACGGGCCTGCGGCTGAACAAGCCTGGCGCCTGGACGGTGTCGGTGCTGCGCGGGGACCAGGTGCTGAAGGAGATTCAGGTCAAGGTGCTCTGATTCACCCCTGAAGCAGGTGGAAGCACCTCAGCGCCCGCCGGCGGCCCTCAGGCCACCTGGCGGGCGTTTGCGTTGGTGCACCCGGCACACACCTACCCCCAAGGCCAGGCAGTCCGTCGTTTTTCCCCCGACGTTCCCTGCCGGACAGGGAGTTTTTTCAGCGCGCCGACACCCGCCTCTGCCCCGAGGGCAATGTTCCGCCCGTCTCCAGAGGGGAGCCGCCCCATCACGGCGTCTGGCAATGCCCTTGCACAAGAGGTTCTCCGGTTGAGGGGCAGGGGGTTGTCGGGGCTGGGGTTGGGGGAGAGACCGGGGCGGGGATGGTGGGGCG
The DNA here is from genome assembly GCF_032612255.1 of Myxococcus sp. MxC21-1. Classification (NCBI taxonomy): domain Bacteria; kingdom Pseudomonadati; phylum Myxococcota; class Myxococcia; order Myxococcales; family Myxococcaceae; genus Myxococcus; species Myxococcus sp. MxC21-1. The sequence continues at coordinate 825,862 of NZ_CP123278.1, read as the reverse complement.
GCGGCGATGGGCAATCGGGGTGCTGGCGTTCGGGCTTCTCCTCGTGGGGTGCGGGGAGAGGGCGCACGCGGCAGCCCGCGCCCCGGGCTTGGAGGTGGCGGGGTCGGCTGCAGGTGAGGGCGAGGGGTCCTGGCGTGGACGCGTCCGCTGGTTCTGGGGGACAGCGAAGCGCCACATGCCGTGGTGGCTCCCGACGGGGACGTCCTCGTCGCGGCGACCTACCGTGAGCCTCTGGACCTTGGGGAGGCTCCCTGCCCTTCAACCACGTATCAAGAGCGCCTCACCTGCTGGTGGCGCGCTTCTCTTCGGAAGGCACCCTGCGCTGGGCGCATGGGCTGACACCGGAGACAGACACCGCGCGCGCGCACGTGGGCGGGCTCACCGTGGATGGCGAAGGCAACGCGTGGCTGGGCGGCGTGTCCGCAGGCTTCGCGCAGGGCGCGGTGAAAATCCCGCCCGGAGCCTTCCTGGCCCGGCTGTCGCCCCAGGGCGCGCTGGAGCGCGTGCGGAACTTCGACGGCACGGGTGCGCTCACCGTCAATGCGCTCGCGCCGGACGGCACTGGCGGCGTGGTGCTGGTGGGAGACTTCCAGGGCCAACGCGACTTCGGCGACGGCGTGAGGGAATCCCCTCAGGGCCAGCGCTCCGCCTTCGCGGTGAGCCTGGACGCCAGCGGCCGGACGCGCTGGAGCCGCACCTGGGCCGCGGGGAGCGAAGGCCTGGTGACGGCCCGGGCCGTGGCGGTGGATGTCTTTGGCGGCGTGCACGTCGCGGGGGCCTATGCGGGTTCCGTCTGCTTTGGCGGGCCGGCGCTCGTCACGGTGCGGCAGCGCACGCCTTTCGTGCTGAAGCTGTCTTCGGACGGCGAGCACGCCTGGAGCCGGGACTTGCGTGGCACCGAGGGCACCGCCAATGCCCTGGCGGTAGGCCCCGACCGCGTCTTCGTCGGAGGGAACTTCTCCGGGCGCTTCTACTTCCGGGGGAAGCCTCACACCTCCAACGGCTATCAGGGCTTCGTGACTGTCTTTGATACCCATGGCAAGGAACGCTGGGCGCGCTCCTTCGCGGCCACCGCCACCGCGCTGGCCACGGATGATGCCGGGCAGCTCACCCTGGGGGCTCGCATGATGGCGGGCTGGATTTGGGCGGCGGCGGCGTGCCCGCGGGCCTCTACGTGGCCCGGTTCCACCCGGAGGACGGCGCTTCGCTCTGGGTGCGCAGCTTCACCAGTCCAAGCCCCACCCTGGCGCGCACGGTGGCGGTGGATTCGAGCGGCCACACGGTGGCGGCGGGCGCGTTGGCGCGCTCGCTTCCAGAAGGCACGCCCTACCCTCGCCCGCGGGATGGATTCCTCCTGCGACTGAGGCCCTGAGAAGGAGCCGGCGCGGAGCCCACGCCTTCAGCACGTGAGCAGCACGGCCCTGCTGTCCACATTGAGGACCTGGGGCCCCGCGGGCCCCAGCGAATCAAATACGCAGACAGCGATTAGAACAGCCGCAGCAGGGTCAGCGAGACGTTCGCCGTGGCGGAGCTCACGCCGCCGAGGATGCACTGGGTCACCCCGGGCACGGACAACACGTCCATCGTCTTGATGGCGAGCGCATTCTCATACCGGCCGCTGGAGACCCGGCCCAGCACCGTCACCATCGTCATCCCCACCGGCCGCACATCCGCTCCACCGAGGAATTCGATGACGCTCTGGGAGCCGTCATTCCAGGTCACGGTGTTCTGGGTGGGCACGCTCGCCATCAGACAGCTCGCCACGCCATTCCCGGTGATGGTGAACGAACCAAAGGCAATCCCGGGGGCCGTCGCGTCCAGACAGGACGAGAACTGCCCCGAGCCCGTCACGTCCACCAGACGGGCGAAGAGCGAGATGGCCGGCGTGTAGTTCTGGCTCTGGTTTCCTTGCATGCACTCGACCAGGGTGAACTCGGGCGGGGGAACCTGCGCGAACGCCGCCGCGGGAGCGACCGTGAACGCCAGCGCGGCAATACCACTCACGCAACTGGCAACAGCGAATGAGGACTTGAGAGACAGACGCTTCATGGCGACCTCCAATGCAGCGGGGGGAGGCGCCAAGATTGAGAGGCAGCCGGCATGCAGCCATTGCCTTGGAGAGCCGGCGCTCGTCATGCGCTCGCCAGTCTCCTCGGCTGGCTCTCAGAAAATGAAAGGCGGGCTCAGTTCGCGTGCAGCCACTCGCGCAGCTTGGTGGTGGTCAGCGCGATGGCGCCTCGCGCCGCCGGCGTCTGCGCCAGCGCGTTGAGCATGACGAAGTCGTGATGCGTCCCCAGGAAGCGGACCTGGGTGACGTTGACGCCCGCCTCGGAGAGCTTCGCCGCGTAGGCTTCGCCCTCGTCACGCAGCACGTCGTTCTCGTCGGTGATGACCAGCGCGGGGGGCAAGCCCTTGAGCTGGTCCAGTGACGCCCGCAGCGGGGACACATGCGGGTCCACGCGCTTGCCGGCCTCCGGCAGGTAGGCATCCCAGAACCACTTCATCGCCTTGCGCGTCAGCCACGGCCCCTCCGCGAACTCCTGGTAGGAGCCGTTGTCGAAGTTGGCGTCGGTGACGGGATAGAAGAGCACCTGGAAGCGGATGGACGGGCCCCCGCGCTCCTTCGCGAGCATGCTGACGACGGTCGCCATGTTCCCTCCGACGCTGTCTCCCACCAGCGCCATGCGGCGGGCATCCACGTTGAATTCGTCCGGATGCTCCGCCACGTACTTCGTCGCGGCATAGGTCTCTTCGATGGCCACGGGGAACTTGTTCTCAGGCGAGCGGCCATAGTCCACGAACACCGCGGCGACATTCGCCCCCTTGACCAGCTCCCGCACCAGCCGCTCGTGCGTCCTGGCATCTCCCATCACCCAGCCCGCGCCGTGGACGAACACCACCACCGGCAGGCGCTCCTTGCTCCCCTTCGGCCGGAAGAGCAGCGTCCGGACGGAGCCCCTGGGCCCCACGGGCAGCTTGCGCTCCTCCACGTCCGCGTCTGGCATGGGCACTGGAATCGACTGCGCCTCGAGGAGGACTTCCCGTGCCTGCTCTGGCGTCAGGGTATACAGCGGCGGGCTGTTCGAGGCCGCCAGGTCCGAGACGAACTTCTGCGTGGAAGGGTCCAGGTTCATGCGCGCTGCTCCTTGGTCCGGCGCCCGAGGACGGACGCCGCCGGAAAGGTGCCAACCCGGGCGCGAGCGTCAGCAACCATGCGGGCGAGGCCCCGACGCGGCGCCAGCGGGCGCGGCAGGCCCTGTCTGGGCTAGACTCCGCGTTCGCATTCACAGAGGAGCGATGGATGAACCGCTTCGCGCTGCGCGACCTCACGGACCGCCTCGACGCCCAGACCCAACACGAGGACATCGTCCGCATCCTCGCCACCCGGGAGTTCCCCTGGGACGTCGAACAGGCGCTCAGCTTCGCGCTGTTCCGCACCTACGCGGTGCCCAGCATCGGCGTCCTCCTGCACGACACGGGCGAGTTCACCCAGCGCACCCAGAAGCGCTACGACGACACCGTGCTCATCCTGGACACCATCCTGGAGCACGGCATGGCCAGCCAGGAAGGCCGGAGCGCCTTCCGGCGCATGAACCAGATGCACGGCGCCTATGACATCTCCAACGATGACATGCGCTACGTGCTCTCCACCTTCGTGGTGACGCCCGTGCGCTGGATTGCGGACTTCGGATGGCGGCCGTTCACGCCGCATGAAGTGACGGGATGGACGAACTACTACCGCGCCGTCGGCCGCCACATGGGCATCCAGGACATCCCGGAGACCTACGAGGCCTTCACCTCGCTCATGGACGGATACGAAGCCAAACACTTCGCCTTTGACGCGCGCAGCAAGGCCGTCGCGGACGCCACCCTGGAGCTGCTCACCACCTTCCCGCCGACAAACCTCGCGCCCAAGCGGCTGGTCACCCTCTTCGCACGCACGCTGATGGAGGACGCCCTGCTGGACGCGTTCCACTACCCCCACCCGTCTGGCCTCAGCCGAAAGGTGTTCCGTCTGGCGCTCAAGGCGCGCGGCACGTTCGTCCGCTACGCGCTGTCTCCAAAGAAGGAGCCCGCCTACGCCCGGCAGCGCGCGAACATCCGCAGCTACCCGAATGGCTACGCCGTCGAATCCTTGGGAACCTTCCCCAGGACGTGTCCCGTGAAGCATGGCGCCGCCGCGGAGGGCTCGCCTCAGCGCGCGCCGCCCAAGGGCGGCCCCTGAAGCACCCGGCGCCTCACGCTGTATGCCATCCGGGCACAGACCGGCGGCTTCGTGGGAGAAAAGGCGCACACAGGAAACTTTCGCCCACATACCCCGACAATCATTTCAAGAAACACATCGCGGGGCCGCGAAGGCCCACGGGGGAAACGCCATGTTCAAGGTCAAGCAAAACCACACGTTCCAGAATCCGATGCGGCAGCAGATCGACCAGACCACGCAGGGCAAGCAGAGCGACTACGCCCACGCGGTCGGCGGCGTGAACCAGATTCTCGACCGGCACAACATCGGCATCTCTTCGCGCTCCCAGGCCAGCGTCATCGACAACGTGAAGAAGGTGGAGACGGGGGAGCGCAGCGAGGTCAACGCCCACCAGCGCGAGGCCCTGAACTTCGGCCGGGACGCCTTCGAAAGCGCCAAGAAGGGCAACTACAAACAGGCGGGCGTGGAGGCCTTCGGCTCCACCGTCAATGGACTGGCCTCGCTGTTCAAGTCCATCTACACGGAGACGCCCAGCGAGAAGCAGGGCATCGCTCCCCACTGAGGTGACGCGCTCCAGTTCGCCGCCGCGCCTTCTGTCGTCTCGTCCGTCATTCCTGGAGCGCGCACGCCCGAACAGGTGAAGGCGAACGTGCAGTCCATGACGGTCGCGATTCCAGACGCCTTCTGGGAGGCACTGAAGAACGAAGGGTTGATTGCGCGGGACGCGCCCGTCACCTCCGGGCCTGGGTTCATTGCCGGGTGAGCTGTTTTTGCTAGGCTTACCCGCGCGAGGTGGACATGGCCCGTATCGCCGACGGAGTGGGGGACATCGCGAGCGACTTCAAGTTCGCGATGCGGATGCTCCGGAAGGACCCGGTCTTCACGCTGGTGGCCGTGCTGTGTCTGGCATTTGGGATTGGCGCCAACGCGGCCATCTTCAGCGTGGTGGATGCGGTGCTGCTCCGCCCGCTGCCCTACCACGAGCCAGGGCAGCTCGTTCGCCTCTTCGAGACGACACCGGCGCGGGACCCGACGTGGCGGGGCTCGGTGTCGTGGCCCAATTACCAGGACTGGTCCACCCAGCTCCCCTCGCTGGAAGGCGTGGCCGCCTACGAGTTCCAGGGCCGCAACCTGATGACGCCCGAGGGCGCGGAGCGGGTGAACGTGGTGGCGGCCACGGCCAACCTCTTCCAGCTCCTGGGCACGCCGCCCAAGCTGGGCCCCGGCTTCGCGCCCGGAGATGACCAGCCCGGGGCCGCGCCCGTCGTCGTCATCGGCGAGGGCCTGTGGCAGCGCCGCTTCGGAGCCGACCCGGGCCTCGTCGGGCGCACGCTGACGCTGGACGGACAGCCGCACACCGTGGTGGGCATCCTGCCCACGGCGGTGGGCTTTCCCGCGGGGGCCCGGATGGAGGTCTTCATCCCCTTCGTCCCCTCCGCGGACCGGGTGGACAACCGGGGCTCGCACTTCCTGAGTGTCCTCGGGCGGCTGCGCCCGGGGTCCCGCCCCAGACGCTCGCCGCGGAGCTGAAGGAAGTGGCGCGCCGCATCGAGGAAGAGCACCCCGCGCAGCAAGCCGGGCGAAGCGCCGCGGCGGTGTCCCTGTCGGAGACGGTGACTGGCAACGTGCGGCCCACGCTGCTGCTCCTGCAGGGCGCGGTGCTGCTGGTGCTGCTCATCGCATGCGCCAACGTGGCCAACCTGCTGCTCGCCCGGACCTCCACGCGGCAGCAGGAGATTGCCGTCCGCTTCGCACTGGGCGCGAGCCGGGGACACATCGTGCGGCAGCTCCTGGTGGAGAGCCTGCTGCTGTCGCTGCTGGGCGCGCTGCTGGGCGTACTCCTGGGCGCCTGGGGTGTGAACGCCATGGGCAACCTGGTCCGGGCGTCCTTCCCACTCACCGGGGACCTTCCCCTCAACGGGCGGGTCCTCGGCTTCCTCCTGCTGATATCCGTGGGAAGCGCGCTCACCTTCGGCCTGACACCGGCGCTCCAGGCCACGCGCACGCCGCTGCGCGCCAGCCTCGCCGAGCCAGGGGCCAAGCAGTCTCCGTCGCGCGCGCACCGCTCCTTTCGCGGCGCGCTCGTCGTGACGGAGGTGGCCCTGTCGTTGGTGCTGCTCGTGGGAGCGGGGCTGCTGCTGCGAGGCTTTCTGAAGTTGCTAAGCACCGAGCCCGGGCTGGAGCCACGCCACGTCCTCACCGCCCACCTGCCCATCACCCCGAACCAGTACCCCCGGGAGGAGGTCGTCGAGCGCCTCTTCCAGCCCATCCTGGAGAAGGCCCGGACGCTCCCGGGCGTGGAGTCCGCGGCGCTCATCTCCCTGCTGCCCATCCAGACGGCGTGGACCAGCGGGGACTACGCAGTAGAGGGAGAGCTGCCGGCGGAGCCGGGCAAGACGCTGTTCGCGGAGTTCAGGACGACCAGCCCGGACCTGTTCAAGTCGCTGGGGATACCGTTGCTGGCCGGCCGCGACTTCACCGAGGACGACGGCCGCGGCGCCGAGCAGGTCGTCATCGTCAACCAGGCCCTCGCCCGCCGGCACTTCGCGGGAAGCGAGGCCGTGGGACGCCGGCTGCTCATCGGGGGCCAGCCCGTGGAAATCATCGGCGTGGTGGGAGACGTGCGGCAGGCGGGCCTGGACCAGCAGCCCCTCCCCGAGGTCCACCTCCCCTACAACCATCCGCGCTCCACGCTCTGGTACTTCCAAGCGGTGACGCTGGTGCTCAAGACACGCACGGCGCCCGCTGGCGTGGCGGCCACGCTGCGCGGCGCGGTGCGCGCCGTGGACTCCGAGCAGCCGCTCTACAACATCATGACCATGGAGGAGATCATCCAGCAGTCCGTGGCGGGACGGCGCCTGAGCCTCACGCTCCTGGGCTCGTTCGCGCTCATCGCGTTGGTGCTGGCCACCGCGGGCCTCTACGGCGTCATCTCCTACCTCGTCTCGCAACGCACCCAGGAGATTGGCATCCGCATGGCGCTTGGGGCGCCTCCGGGCCGGGTGGTGCGGCTGGTCATGGACCAGGGCATGAAGATGGCGGGCTTGGGAATCGGCGTGGGGCTCGTCGCCGCCTTCGGACTGTCCCGCTACATGGAAAGCCTGCTGTACGGCGTCAGCGGGACGGACCCACTGACCTTCGGCGTGTTCGCCCTGTTGCTGGGCGGCGTGGCGCTGCTGGCCACCTGGCTGCCCGCGCGCCGCGCCTCCCGCGTGGACCCCATCATCGCCATCCAGAAGCGATGACGGGGCGCTGTCCCTCGCGCCCGGGGCCTCCAGGAGCGAGGGACACGGACGCCTGGCATCAGGACGCTTCGCGCAGCGCTGTCAGCTCCTCCACGTCCTCGGGCACCGGGTCCAGCGCGGCCGACAGCGCGGGATAGGCGGTGAGCAGGTCCTCCACCTTGGCGCCGAACTGGAGCCACCCGACGATGCGCACCGCGTCCTCGTTGGTGATGCACACCCGGCGCAACCGCCGGTTCACCACGAAGTGACGCTTGCCCTCGGGCGTGTCGAATTCATAGCCCCGCAGCAGCTCCGCCGCGGAATAGCCCCGGTCCGAATCCTCGACCTCGGCGAAGGCCTTCTTCAGTGCGTCCCGCCCGTAGCGGCTGAGCAGCAGCAGCAGGTGCTCCCGGTCCACCCAGTGCCCGTGCTGGTAGACCTTCCGCTCGCGCTTGAGGCGGTTGTAGCGCTCCAGCATGGCCTGCGCGCCAGCCGCGTCCAGCCCCGTGGCGGGCTCGTATTCATAGAAGAGGTCCAGCACGGTGTCCGTGCGCGGCTTGAAGGTCTTCACGCCGAACTGCTCGGGCGACAGGTGGATGGGCGCGTTGTGCTCGAAGACGAAGGTCCCCGTTCCCTCCGAGTGCAGGATGTCCGAATGCCCCAGCAGGAACTGGACGGTCTCCTCCGCTTCGGCCTCCGTCTCCGTGGGGAAGCCGAAGAAGTTGAAGGTATGGCTCCAGATGCCCGCGTCGTGCGCGAACTGGAGATTGTCCACCATCACCTTCTGCGTGTTGTTCTTGCGCATGTGGCGCTGCACGCGCTCGGACGCCGTCTCCAGCCCGATGTAGAGCGAGCGGAAGCCGATGTCGTGCATGTTCTGGAAGTCCTCCCGCGTGAAGTACTTCTCGAACTTGTAGAGCGCGGTGAAGAAGTAGCGCCCCTTGGGGACGGCGGGCGGCAACATGCGAAAGAGCTTGGGCGGCAGCGCCTCGTCGTTGAACGCGAAGTGCCGGACGCCATGGCGCGCGTTGAGCACCTCCAGGTCCTTGGCAATCATCTCGGGCGCGCGCATGCGGTAGCGGTCGCCGTAAATCATGCCGTGGTAGCAGAACGCGCACTTCCCCCAGTAGCAGCCGCGCGTCGTCAGCAGCGGCAGGACAATCTCGGGGGACAGGTACTCATCCAGCGGCAGCCCCCCGAAATCCGGCGTGGGGACCTCGCTCATCGGCAGTGAGTCCCCCAGCGGCGTCAGCACCAGGTTCTCACCCTCCATGAAGGCGAAGTTGGGCGGGCGGTCTCCCCGTGGGTCTTCCACGGACAGAAAGCGGTCCAACGGACGCTCGCCCTCGTACCGGCAGATGAAGTCGAAGCACCTGCCAAACAGCTGGGTGACCCACGTGCTTTCCTTCTCCACCAGGCGGGAGAACACGCTGCCCCCCACCAGCACCGGGACGTCCGGATGACGCTGCTTCAGCACACGGCAGAGCGTGAGTCCCGCGACAATCTGCTCGGTGCCGATGATGGACACGCCGAAGTAGCGAGGCAGCTGCTTGACGCCCGCGACCTGCTCCTCGAAGAACGCGATGAAGGGGTTGGCGTTGCGGTTGTCGATGAAGGCGAGCAGTGACGGAATGGAGCCCAGGACGTCGCCGTCCTGGAGTGACGTCGTCCCCACCTCGATGACGGGCTCCGCCGCGGAGAACGCCGCGAGCAGCGCCTTGAGCGCGTCCACGCTGTCCTTGAAGCGCTCCACCGTGCCGTAGGTATCGCCGGTGCGCAGCCCCTCCACCTGGACGATGAGCTGCTCATACTCCTCCAGCGTCGCCAGCGCCTGCAGGCACCGGGCGCGGTAGAGGCGGTGCTCATCCGTCAGCGCCGCGATGAAGCGCTCCAGCCGCGCCCGCGCCAGGGGCAGGCGCGCCCGGCTGATGAACCAGCGATAGAAGACGACGTTCCAGTCGTCCTGGTGGACGCGGTGGCCCTTCTGCTCCAGGTAGGCCTTGAGCGACGGGGTGCTCAGGAAGGGCTGGAGCGGAGACCACTGCGGAGGAAAGACGAGATGAAGGTCCGGTCGCGAGCTGTCGCGGGCCTCCTGGGGGGTGTCACCGGGCCGCTGCGTCAAGGGCGTTTCCATGGGCCAGAACCTCCATGTGCTGGGCTGAACCGACAAGGCTGTGCGTCATCGCGCGCCGGGAGCGCTCCCATGAATTGAATGCCCCCGAAGAAGCGCTGCCTCCCAACAGGAAGGCAGCGCTGACAACAGACTTCGGTGGAGCTATGCGAGGCCCAGGTCCGCGACGAGCGACTGGAGCATCACCGGCTTGCCGCTGGCCATGGTGCCAGGCTTCACGACCTGCTGCTGTTGCTGCTGCTGCTGCTGCTGGACCTCGGTCGTCGGGAAGCTGACGTTGCTGACGCCAATGGTGTCATTCACCACGGGCTTCAGGGTCGCGGCGTTGCTGGCGAAGGCTCCGAAGAGCACCGTCAGGGCAGCCGGTGAGGCGAGTGCGCGAATCGTACGACGAGAACCCTTCTTCGAGTCGTCCATGCGTACCTCCGGGGGTGTTGTTTTTGTCTGCGACCCGTTCAGGTCTTCACGCATCACCTGTCCGGGCGTCTTGATTGTCCATGACCCTCTCACGACATATCAAGACGCGCCCCGGCAAAAACAAACACCCCGCCGCCACCATGACTGAATGACTTTATCAGACACCTGAAACGGCGAACGCGGGCCTCCGGCGTACCGGGGCCTCGCGACGAATTGGAGACGGGCAACGCCGGGGACTCAAGGCGTCGGAGGCGGAGGCGGCGGGGGCGGCTCCGGCGTGGGAGGTAGGGCCAGCCCCGGGAACTCCGCCGCCGTGCCAGTGAACACCATACGCGTGCCGCCACGGAGGACCTCGAACTCGAAGGACGAGGGCGCTCCGGTGCGCCAGACGAAGAGGATGTCCGATGGGCGGGAAATCTGCTGCGTGTTGATGCGCACGATGACGTCGTTCTTCTGGAAGGGCCAGAACGCCACCGGAGAAGACTCGGTCACGACCACCGCGCTGAGGTCACGCACCGTCTTGAGCTCGACCACCAGGCTCGCACCATTCGCCTGCATGGAGACGCGGTCCGTTGAGGCACGGGTGCTGGCGGAGTTCACCGTGGCCACCCTTTCACGCGAGGAGTTCGCGGCATGACTCGGGCCTGCGCTGGCCACGAGCAAACCCAGAATCAGGATGGGACTGTTCACAGGCGACCTTCCTTGTGGAGGTGGACTGCGGGACGACGAGAGGAGCGGCTCCGGACCTGGGCCTGTCGCACGGCTCAGCGAGGCCCTGCCTTTTCAGACCATCGGCATGGACGACAGGCTTCATGGCTGCGACATGAAGCAGCGCACGAAGAGATAATCCAACCATGACTCATGGTCAAATCACGACGGCCCATCTGTGAATGCAGCCATTTCGCACCAACACGACGAGGCGCGCAACGACAGGACTCTCGTTTGGATCCTCCCGTATTTCCTGGCAAGAGCCAGTCCCATCACGGATGTCTGGATGCCGGGTTGTTACATTTCATGTCACAACTGGGACTTTCCCGACACCGGCGACGACCGCGTGCGTCGAGCCTTGCTCCAGGCAGACTCGGACGCACGCCGCCATCCACCGCCTCACGCAGTCACGGCGCGTCAGCGCGCGAGGCGCTCCTGGGTGGGGCATGCCACGTTGGTCGGCATGGCCCACAGCGCGTCACCCCAGGTGTTGGAGTAGGCGCGGAAGAACACGGTGCCGCCCACGCGGGTGAAGGCCTCGGGCGAGGAGCCGCCCAGGGGACTGAGGTCCGCGACGAGACCTGTCCGCTCGGGCGTGCCGTCCGTCACCCAGGGCTCCAGGCCCGTGCCGCCCTCGTTCGAGCTGAAGAGCAGCGTCCCGGCGCCGGTGTCGAAGAGCGGCGAGGCCCACTCATCGGACGTCGACAGGCCCCGGCTGAGCTCCCGCGTCCCGGCCGCCGTGCCATCCGTCACCCAGAGGCTCACCTCGCGAGGCGCGGGCCCAGGCGTGCCGATGCCCACGGACAGATAGAGCTTCCCGCCCGCGCGCACCGCCATCTGCGCGAAGGGCCACGCGCCGGGCTGACCCGCGTAGCGATTGGGCAACGTGGTCACCGTCTCCTTGCCACCGCCCGCGAGCGACACCCTCGACACCCTCAAGGCTGTCCCTCCCCCGGCCACGGACGACAGATAGACGTGCCCACCCAGGGCCCCCAGCAGCCGGACATCGCCACCGAAGGACTCCAGGCGCACGGTGCCGCCCGGAGTCCCGTCCGTCTTCCAGACCTCGGTGATGGCCCCCGAGTCCCAGAAGGTGAAGACACCCACGCCCGTCTCGGTGCGCGCCCAGCCGGAGAGATAGATCCGCTCCGCGTCCAGACGCTTGACCCGCATGGTTCCCGCGGCCGTTCCATCCGTCCGCCACAGCCAGGTGCCCGCCCCCGTGCTGCTCATGGTGAACAAGCGCGCCCCCGCCACCTCCAGCGAGCGTGACGACACCTCCTGGTCCGGTCCGTAGGCCATGAGCTGGAACGTCCCCGCCTCCGTCCCATCGGAGCGCCACAGCGACACCCCGGCCCCCGCGGAGGGGTTCCGGAAGAAGGTCAGCACGTCCCCTGCCTGTCCCAGGTAGGACAGCGAGGAACTGGCGGTCCCCGGCTCGAGGTCCCTGACGAGCCGCGTGCCCGCTCCCGTCCCATCACTGACCCACAACTCCCTTCCAAATGGCGACGCATTCACCATGAAGAAGAGGCGGGCGCCCACCGGCGTGAACCCGCTCAGTCCCTGGTAGCCCGGTCCCGGCGCGATGAACTCCTTCACGGGCACGGTGCCCACGGAGGTCCCATCACTGCGCCACAGGGTGGCGCGGTCTCCGTAGAGGTCCGACCCGAAGTAGAGCGTGCCCTGCACATTCGTCAGTGAGTCGGGCACCGGCACGTTCGGGGACGGGAGCGGCGCGCCCGGAGGCAGGATGTCCTTCACCTTGTAGACGGTGCCCCCGGGAGCACAGGCATGTGCCTGGACCCGCGCGTCCCCGGTGGCGGCGCTCACGTCCTCCTCGACACCACCACAGCCCAGCATCCCCAGCCCCGCGAGAACACACCAGCTTCCAACGCGCATGTGCACCACGCCTCTCCGGCCCGAAACCGGGGGACGGTGGGAAGCAAGGTGGCGAACGCCCATTGCCCTGGAGGGCCGGCCGCTTCAGGAAATCCGACAAGGCGTCTGGCCAAGGCAACGCGCTCGGGTCGATGGAGACGCCCTTCGCCCGGTTCTTCAGGCGCTGACGCGATGAATCTCGACTGCTGTTGGGAACCTCCTTCGACATCCGATGCGGCTGCGACGGACCGGGCCGCAGCATCCGTTCTCCCCATGGGAAGTGCTGGTGCGGTTGTCCTCCGCGGCAGCACTCGGCACGTGCTTTCAGCGAATGACGTGGTTGATGCATCATCCCTGGAGTCCACTCCTGGAAGGAGCCGAGCCATGAAAGCCTCCCGTCTCATCGCCTCGCTGACCGCGTGTCTCTCCTTGTCGCTCATCGCCTGCGGTGGCGGAGAGGCCGACCTGGACGTCCCCGAGGGTGAGGCCCCTGTCAGCGTCGAGCAGGGCCTGGGCTACCCGCCGCACTGCCCCAATGGAGACCTCATCTACTGGCTCGAGAACGTGCAGGCCTGTACGGCGAAGTGCGGAAACACGCGTCAGAACGGCCAGCCCGCCACCCAGTACGCGGCATGTCAGTCCAACATCACGGGCACGCGCACGCTCATCAACGTGCGTTACTGCATCCCCGGCTGCGAACTGCTTTGAGTCGACGTCCAGCCTGGGCAGCGCGTGCGCATTCCAACGGCACACGTCAGACCCACGCCATGGAATGTCCCCACTGATGGCGACTGGCTTCGAGAGAAGGCTTTGCCTTCTCCCGAAGCGGGCACGTCGGATGGAACGCAGGGGGCCTGAAACGTGGACGAGCCTGGACATCGCTTTGGAAGCGCCGTGGTCATGGGCGGCAGCATGGCGGGGCTGCTGAGCGCCCGCGCGCTCGCGGACCACTTCGAGAAAGTCATCATCCTGGAGCGGGACTCGCTCCCCGGCGCGCACGCGGCGCGCAAGGGTGTTCCCCAGGGCACGCACGTCCACGTGATGCTGGACGCGGGTCACCGCCTCCTGGAGCGCTTCTTCCCCGGCCTCCTCCAGGACCTCCAGACCCAGGGAGCCGCGCTCATCGATTCGAGCCGGGACGTCGCGTGGCACCACTTCGGCGTCTGGAAGTCGCGCGTCCCCCAGGGCCTCCCCCTGCTGGTGTGTACGCGTCCCTTCCTGGAATGGCACGTGCTGCGCCGGGTGCTGGCGCTGCCCAACGTCGAGTTTCACGGCGGCGTCTCGGTCGAAGGGCTGCTCACGGACGCCTCCCACCAGCGCGTCACCGGCGTGCGGTTGAAGAAGGCCGGCGTGGAGGAACCGCTGGAGGCCGCGCTGGTGGTGGATGCCACGGGCCGGGGCTCGCGTGCACCCCAGTGGCTGGAGGCCCTGGGCCATGCACGTCCCGAAGAGGAACAGGTGCGGGTGGACCTCGCGTACACCACCCGCCTCTACGAACCTCCCGCGCACCTCCAGGAGGACTGGAAGGTGCTCATGCAGTACCCGTGTCCGCCGGTGAACTGGCGCGCGGGCTTCATCTCCCGCGTGGAGCAGGACCGCTGGATTGTCACCCTCAATGGGTACTTCGGTGAGCACGCGCCCACGGACGACGAAGGCTTCCTCGCGTTCGCCCGCTCACTGCCCCAGCCAGACCTGTACGCCTGCCTGCGGGAGGCCCGGCCGTTGGGACCGCTCACCCTGCACAAGGTGAAGGAGAGCCGCTGGCGGCACTATGAACGCCTCGCGCGCTTCCCGGAGAACTGGGTCATCGTCGGTGACGCCGTGTGTGCCTTCAACCCCGTCTTCGGCCAGGGCATGTCGGTGGCGGCCCAGGGCGCGGCGCTGCTCCACGCCTGCATCGAAGAGCAGGCCAGGCGCTTCCCCACGACGCTCGACGGACTCGCCCAGCGCTTCCGCAAACGCCTGTCCGACACCATCCGCCTGCCCTGGTTCATGGGCACGAACATCGACCTGCAGTACCCGCAGGCCGTCGGCCAGCGGAAGCCCGGCGTGGGGGTGCTGCACTGGTACATCCGGCGGATGATGGAGCGCAGCTCCCGGGACGCCGCCGTGCACCGGCAGTTCAACCGCCTCCTGCATCTCCAGGCAGGGCTGGGCGCCGTCCTCCAGCCTTCAGTGGCCCTGCCGGTGCTCGCGGACGGCGCCCGAGCGCTGTTCATGCCCCTGCATGCGCGGGCGAACACAGACATCCGCCCGGCCCTGCCCGCCTCATCTCCATGACGGACCGGCGCGCGAATGCACGCGGCGGCCGAGCCGCTCCGCCAACGCTCACCCTGCGCTGTCCAGCTTGACGGGGGCAACTCCAGCCTCCTCTCCCCTCAGAAGAAACACCCAGGCTTTGACGGTGCGGACGTAAGCATCTATGATGCGCAACTGATTCGCAGAATCAAAATCACTCTATCCAGCGACCACCGTGAGTCCATCCAACAGGCGTTCCCTTCCGCTCTTCGCCCTGCTTTCCGTCGTCGTCGTGCTGGCCGTCCTGTGGGTGGGCGTGAGGTTCCAGCGCCCGGACGCCGCCGCGTCCGCTCCCGCCGCGGAGGCTGCCGCGCCGGAGGGCCGAACGGTGACGCACGGACAAGGCACCACCGTCGTCCCGTTGAAGCCGCGGCGGGTGGTGGTGTTCGACCTGGTGGCGCTGGACATCCTCCAGGCCCTGGAGGTGGACGTCCACGGCGTGGCGGGCGACATGTTCCCCCAGCACCTGACCCGGTTCCGGGACGCGAAGTACCCGCGCATGGGCACCCTGTTCGAGCCTGACTACGAGGCACTCCAGGCCGCGAAGCCGGACCTCATCATCACCGGGGGCCGCTCCAGCGCGAAGTATGCAAACCTCTCCCGCATCGCGCCCACCATCGACGTGCCGATGAGCGGCAAGGACTTCATCGCCTCGGTGATTGCCAACACGGAGATGCTGGCCAGCGTCTTCGGCAAGGAGGAGAAGGCGCGCGGCCTGATTGAGGACCTGCGCAAGTCGGTGGCGGACCTCCAGCAGGTGACGGCGACCCGGGGCAAGGGCCTGGTCGTGCTCGTCACCGGAGGGCGCATGAGCGCCTATGGCCCGGGTTCGCGCTTTGGCGTCATCCATGGTGACTTCGGCGTGCCCGAGGCCGCCGAGGGCCTGCGCACCTCGCTGCACGGCGAGTCCATCAGCGCGGAGTTCATCCGGGAGAAGAACCCCGACTGGCTGTTCGTCATCGACCGGGACGCCGCCACCGGTCAGAAGGAAGGCAATGCCCGGCAGGTGCTGGACAACGAACTGGTGCGGCAGACGACGGCCTGGCAGAAGAACCAGGTCGTCTACCTGGACCCCGGCGTCACCTACCTGACCGGCGGCGGCATCCAGTCCGTCAAGCAGCTGCGCGACCAGGTCGCGAGCGCCTACACGCAGGCCCAGTAGTCCCTCCCCACCGTGAAGCGCGCGTTCGCCGCCGCCGCCGTCCTCGTCACGCTGGCGGTGGTCAGCCTCCTGATTGGCGCCAGTGACGTGTCCTGGCGCGCCCTCTTCGCTCCCGAGCCGGATGAGCGCGCCCTCCAGGTGCTGGTCATCAGCCGGCTGCCGCGCCTGTTCGCCGTCATGCTGGCGGGCACGTCCCTGGGCGTCGCGGGCCTCATCATGCAGATGATTGCCCGCAACCGCTTCGTGGAGCCCACGACGGCGGGCACCGCGGAGTCCGCCAGCCTGGGCCTGCTGACCGCCACCCTGCTGGCGCCTGGCCTTCCGGTGCTCGGGAAGATGATGGTGGCCACCGTCTTCGCCCTCGCGGGGACGGCGCTGTTCCTGCTGGTGCTGCGGCGCATGCCCCTGCGCTCGGCCCTCATCGTCCCGGTGGTGGGCCTGATTCTGGGAGGCATCATCGATTCGGCGACGACCTTCTTCGCCTACCGGTACGACCTGCTTCAGACGGTCAACGCGTGGACCACCGGCGACTTCTCCACCGTGCTTCGCGGCCGTTACGAGCTGCTGTGGGTGACGCTGGGCCTCACCTGCGCCGCCTACACCGCCGCGGACCGCTTCACCGTGGCCGGCATGGGCGAGACGTTCACCACCAACCTGGGGCTGAACTACCCGCGCATCGTCGCGCTGGGGCTGTTCATCGTCGCCCTGGTGACCGCGATGGTGGTCGTCACGGTGGGCATGATTCCGTTCCTGGGCCTGATTGTCCCCAACCTGGTCAGCATGGTCATGGGCGACAACGCGCGCAGGTCCATTCCCTGGGTCGCGGTGAGCGGCGCCGCCTTCGTGCTGCTCTGCGACATCGTGGGCCGCGTGGTGCGCCACCCGTATGAGATTCCCGGAGGCACCATCGCTGGCGTCATCGGCAGCGTGCTCTTCCTGTACCTCCTGCTGAAGCGAGGCGCCCGTGCCGGCTAGCGCCCCGCCCGTCACCCCCCTGCGGCCCCTGCTCGTGCTGGGCTGCGTGGCCGTGGCCTTCATGGCCCTGTTCATGCTCGTCGACGTGAGCGGCCCGTGGGACTTCGTGCTGCCCTTCCGCGGGAAGAAGGTCGCCACCGCGCTGCTGGTGGGCTACGCCGTCGCCGTCTCCACGGTGCTCTTCCAGACGGTGACGGGCAACCGCGTGCTGACGCCCGCCATCATGGGGTTCGACTACCTGTACGTGCTCATCCAGACGTGCCTGGTGTTCTTCCTGGGCTCCACCACCGTGGCGGGGCTGGACCCCCGGTTCCTGTTCGGCGCGGAGGTCATCATCATGGTGGCCTTCTCCGCCATGCTGCACGGCTGGCTCTTCGGCAGGGCCCGGGGCAACGTCCACCTGCTGCTGCTCAGCGGCGTGGTGATGGGCGTGCTGTTCCGGAGCCTGTCGTCGTTCGTCCAGCGCGTCATCGAACCCAACGAGTTCATCTTCCTGCAGGACCGCTTCTTCGCCAGCTTCAACGACCCGGAGCACGACCTGCTGCTGCTCTCCGCGGTGCTGACGCTGGGGGTCTCCGTGCTGGGCCTGCGGCTGCTGCGCGCCTGTGACGTCCTGGTGCTGGGCCGGGAGGCCGCCATCAACCTGGGCGTGGACTACCAGCGGACGGTGTCATGGGTGCTGGCGCTGGTGGCCATCCTGGTCGCCGTGTCCACCGCGCTGGTGGGGCCCGTGACGTTCCTGGGGTTGCTGGTGGCCAACATCGCCTACGCGGTGATGCGGACGTATCAGCACGCGTTCGTCCTCCCCGCCGCCGCGCTCATCGCCGCCATCGCCCTGGTCGCCGGGCAGTTCATCCTGGAGCGCGTCTTCCGCCTGGACACCAATCCCCGGGTCATCATCGAGTTCGTCGGTGGGGCGGTGTTCATCGCGATGCTCATGAGAAAGGCCACGAGATGATCGAGGCGAAGAACGTCAGCAAGCGCTACGGTGAAACGCTGGTGGTGGATGGCGTCACCCTGAGCCTGCCCGTGGGCGGCATCACCTCCATCATCGGCCCCAACGGCGCGGGCAAGTCGACCCTGCTGTCCATGATGAGCCGGGTGATGCCCATGTCGTCGGGCAACGTTTGGGTGGACGGGCTGGACGTCACCACCACGCCGGGGGACACGCTCGCGAAGCGGCTGGCCATCCTCCGGCAGGACAACCACATCTCCGCCCGGCTGACGGTGCGTGAGTTGGTGACCTTCGGCCGCTATCCACACACCAAGGGCCGCCCCACCGTGCAGGACCGCGAACACGTGGAGCGGGCCATCGAGCACATGGGGCTGAGCGCGCTCGCCGACCGCTTCCTGGATGAGATGTCCGGCGGCCAGCGTCAGCGCGCCTTCGTGGCCATGGTGCTCTGCCAGGACACGGACCACGTACTGCTGGACGAGCCGCTCAACGGCCTGGACCTGAAACACGCGGTGTCCATGATGAAGCGGCTCCGGCACGCCGCGGACATGCTGGGCAAGAGCTTCGTGCTGGTGCTGCACGACATCAACTTCGCCTCCTGCTACTCCGACCACATCGTCGCCATGCGCGACGGCAAGGTCGCGTTCCAGGGCCGCCCGGAGGACATCATGCGCCCCGACGTCCTGCGCGCCATCTACGAGCTGGACATCTCCGTGCAGCAGATTGAGGGCGACTGGATTGCCACCCACTACCGGTGATGGCGCGGCGCACCAGCCTGGGAAGCAAGGGGTTTCCACTAATCACAGACACTTGCACTGCCTTCTCGGGCTGTGCCACATTTCACCGCGCTGGCCATGACGTCAGCAGACAGCAAGACGCCACCATCTCAAACCAGGAGTTCGCCATGAAGAAGGCCCTGTACTCTTTGGCTGTGCTGATGCGGTTTGCTCGCGCGGACAAGCTCTCCGCCCCGTATATCTATTACTAGTCAAAAGCCGTCAGGCATTGTGCCCTGACGGTTGGGTCTCAAGAGCTGGTCGACGTGGGTGGAGCGCATGGTTCGCTCCATCTGCGCCAGCGGCAGTTCCCCCCTCCAGGACCCTTTCATGCCACAGGTGCGCCTTCCGCCGGGGCCCCAGGGCCACTTCATTGCTGGCAACCTGGTGGAGTTCTCCGAGGACCCGCTGGGGTTCCTCACCCGCTGCGCCAGGGAGTACGGCGACGTGGTGCGCCTGGGGAAGCGCAACTTCCTCCTCAATCACCCGGACCTGATTGAACGCGTCCTCGTCAACGGCGACGGCAACTTCGTGAAGCTCGCCGGAGTGGGCCAGGGCAAGCGTCACAAAGGCGGCTTTCCCGAAGCAATGATGAACAGCGAGGGCGAGGACTGGCTGCGCAAGCGGCGCCTCGTCCAGCCCGCGTTCCATCGCAAGCACGTGGCCGCGTGTGGTGACACCGTGGTGGCCCTCACCGAAACGATGCTCCAGACGTGGTGTCCGGGCGACGCGCGGGACGTGCACGCGGACGTGTCCGCGCTGGCGCTCGACATCGTCAGCCGCTTCCTCTTCCACACGCCCATCGACGACGAGGCCCGCCACGTGGCCGCCGCCGTAGACGCCGTCATGCGGCACACCGACAGCCCCCTGCGTCCGCCCATCTGGGTGCCCACGCCCACCAACCTCCGCCTGCGCCGCGCCCTGGGCCGGCTCAACACGCTGCTCGCGACGCTCGTGCGCCGCTATCGGGAGCAACCGGAGTCGCGCACGGACCTGCTCGCCCTGCTGCTGTCCGCTCCGGTGCCCCTCTCCGAGGCCCAGCTGCGCGATGAGCTGGCGACGATGATCATGTCCGGGCACGAGACGACGGCGGACGCGCTCGTGTGGGCCTGGTACCTGCTGGCCCAGCACCCGGAGGCCGAGGCCCGGCTGGTGGCGGAGCTGGAGACGGTGCTCGGGGGCCGGCTCCCTGGCGCCGAGGACCTTCCGCGCCTGCGCTACACGGAGGCGGTGGTGAAGGAGGCCATGCGCCTGTACTCACCGGCGTGGATTACCAGCCGGGAGGCGCTGCGCGACTGTGAGCTCGGTGGGTTCCACGTCCCGGCGGGAACGATGCTGGCGGTGAGCCAGTGGGTCACCCACCGCGACGCGCGCTACTTCGACGCCCCCGAGTCCTTCCGTCCAGAGCGCTGGCTGTCCGAGGACGCCCAACGCATGCACCGGTACGTCTACTTCCCGTTCAACGGCGGCCCCCGGTTCTGCATCGGCTCGGCGCTGGCGATGATGGAGACGGTGCTCATCACCGCGTGCGTGGCACGGCGGTTCCGGCTGGAGCTGGCACCGGGCTGCGTGGTGCGGCCCCGGCCGGCGCTCGCGCTCCAGCCGCTCGGGGTCCGGCTGATTCCGCGGCATCGCGCTCACAAAACCCAGGAAGGCGAGGTGCGGCATGCGGCGGGAGCATGAAGGGGCAGCGGTCCGGCGCGAGTTCTTCCGCTCGGCATACCTGCTGGGCGCGCCCTGGGACATCGGACGGCCCCAACGGGCCTTCGTCCAGTTGTGGGAGGCCGGCGCGATTTCCGGCGAGGTGCTCGACGTGGGCTGCGGCTTCGCGGAGAACGCCCTCTTCCTGGCGGCCAAGGGCCTGCCGGTGTGCGGCGTGGACATGATGGAGCCGGCCATCCAGCGGGCACGCGAGACGGCGTGTCTGCGCGGGCTCGACGTGGACCTGCGTGTGGGCAACGCCCTGGAGCTGGCCACGCTGGGCCGGCGCTTCGACACCGTCATTGATTCGGCCCTGCTCCACGTCTTCGAGCCTGGAGACCGGCCCGCGTTCGCCGCCAGCCTCGCGAGCGTGCTCCGGCCCGGCGGGCACTACCATGCGCTGTACTTCCGCGACGGACCGCGCGCCGTTCCACCGGAGGCACTGAGCGCGGCTTTCGGGGAAGGCTGGCGCGTGAAGTCCATCCGGGAGGCGCACTACGAGCAGACCGACCCGGAGGGCGCGCAGGCCTGGCTCGCCACCATCGAGCGGCTGCCTCCTTCGTCATCGACGGAGGACTGACTCAGGCGCTGGAGCGACCACCGAGAAGCCAGCGAGGGCGCCTTCACTCCGCCAGCAGCTCGCGGAGCCGCGCTTCCAGGAAACGCCGCTCGGGCGCGGTGCGGACCCTTGCCAGTGCCCGCCGGTAGGCACTCACGGCCTCGTCCTTGCGACCCAGACGCCGGAGCAGGTCCGCGCGTGCGGCCGGCAGCAGGTGGTAGTCCGCCAGCCGTCCGGAGGCCTCCAGGTCGTCCACCAGGGACAATCCGTGCTCGGGGCCGCGGGCCATCGCCACGGCGGCGGCGTGGTTGAGCGCCACCACGGGCCCCGGCGTCAGCCCCACCAGCCGCGCATACAGCGCGGCAATCTGCGCCCAGTCGGTGTCCTCGGCGCGCGGAGCCTGGGCATGCAATGCCGCGATGGCCGCCTGCACCGTGTACGGCCCCCGAGCGCCCATGGCGAGCGCGACTCCCAGCTCCGCCAGTCCTTCGTCCCGCTGCGCGCCATCCCAGAGCGAGCGGTCCTGCCGGTCCAGCAGCACCAGCCCGCCATCCGCCGCCACGCGTGCCCGGCGGCGGGAGTGGTGAAGCAGCATCAGCGCCAGCAGGGACGCCACCTCCGCGTTGCCTGGGAGCAGCGAGCGCGCCAGCCGGGCCAGGCGCAGGGCCTCTTCGCAGAGGTCCACTCGCAGCAATGCGGGCCCGTCCGTGGCCGCGTAGCCCTCCGAGAAGACGAGGTAGAGCGTGTGCAGCACGCCCTCGGTGCGCTCCGCCAGCGCCTCGGGCTCCGGGATGACGTAGGGGATGCGCGCGGTGCGTATCTTCCGCTGCGCGCGCACCAGCCGCTGGGCCAGCGTGGCGGGCGACACGAGGAAGGCGCGGGCGATCTGCTCCGTCGTCAACCCACACAGGCAACGAAGCGCGAGCGCCACCTGGGCCTCGGGTGACAAGGCGGGGTGACAGCAGGTGAAGAGCAGCCGCAGCGAGTCGTCCGGCAACGTCTGCCATTCGGCGTCGTCCACGGATGGCGCCACCGCCTCCAACTCGCCCACGCGCGCCTCCAGGCGAGCGGACCGCCGCATGCGGTCCACCGCCTTGTTGCGCGCGACACGCATCAGCCAACCGGCCGGCTCTCGCGGCACGCCCTCGCGCGGCCACTGATTCAAGGCAGCGGCGAAGGCGTCCTGCACCACCTCCTCCGCCGCGCCGAAGTCGCCGTCCAGCACGCGGATGAGCGTGGCCACGATGCGCCCGTAATCCTCACGGTGCGCCCGTTCGAGAATGGAGGGGGTGTCCATCATGCCGCGCGGGACCCGGCGTCAGTCCTGGGGCATGGTGAATTCCCGCACAGGCCGCACCTCGATGGAGCCGCTGCGCGCGCTGGGAATGCGAGACGCGATGCCAATGGCCTCGTCGAGGTCCCTGGCATCCACGAGAAAGAAGCCGCCCAGTTGCTCCCGCGTCTCCGCGAATGGGCCGTCGGTCGTCAGTCGCTTGCCGTCGCGGATGCGCACCGTGGTGGCCGCCGCCGTCGGCTCCAACTCCTCGCCCGAGATGAAGTGCCCGCTCTGCCGGATGGCCTGCTCGAAGGTGCCGTACTCCCCCATCACGCGCTGGACGTCCGCCTCCGACAGCGTCTCGGCGGCCTTCTCGTTCTCGTAGATCATCAGCAGGTACTTCATGGGTCCGTGCCTCACGGGTGAGCGGGAGAAGAGCCTCCCTGCTTCCGTGGTCGAACGAAACCTCCGTGAATCGACCGCCTTTTCACGGGGGATTTCTTTTCGATGACCCGCCCCCGGTGCCCGCCGTCGAGGCGGGCCGATTCACCCTGAGTCAGAGCAGACTCTCTCACTTCCAGTGAGACTCAAGCCCCGGTTCAGAATTCGCGTAGACCTGTGTGTCCATTTTCCCGGTGCCGGGGTCTTCTTCTCGCTTTTTGTTTCAATTCCGAGAATCCGCTCCGAGGGTCCACCATGGCTAAGTTTCGCTCCATTGCGCTTCTGGCAGGTATCTCCGTCCTTGGCTCCGCGTGCGGCGCCCCTGAGTCCGAGACGCAGGAGACGCAGCAGGTCTCGTTCGAGGAGTTCCGCGCCGGCGCGTATCAGGAGCCCGAGTCCGGTGGTTTCGTCGTCGACGGTGACATCTTCCTGCCGACGGAGTCGGAGCTGCGCGAGTTCTACGAGCAATCCGTCAGCGGCATTGGCACCCAGCGGGGCGCGCTGGCCGTGTATTACAGCGGTGGACGCGACATCAAGTGGAGCGCCAGCCAGGCGCTCAACCTCACGTACTGCGTGAGCACCAAGTTCGGCGGCAACTACACGCGCGTGGTCAACGCGATGAAGAGCGCCGCGGCGGAGTGGGAGGCGGCCGCCAACGTCAAGTTCGTCCACGTCAGCGCCGAAGACTCGAAGTGCACCAACCGCAACAACAACGTCGTGTTCGACGTGAACCAGACCAACACGGCCCAGTACCTGGCGCGCGCCTTCTTCCCCAACAGCGCCCGCCGCAGCGCCAACGTCCTCATCTCGACCACGTCCTTCCAGAACATCGCCCCCTGGACGCTGGAGGGCGTGCTTCGCCACGAGCTGGGTCACGTGCTGGGCTTCCGCCACGAGCACACCCGCCTCACCAGCACCGGCTGCTACGAGGACAACGCCTGGCGCGCGCTGACGCCGTATGACGCCAGCTCCGTCATGCACTACCCGCAGTGCAGCGGCACCCAGACGGGTGACCTGGTGCTGACCAGCGACGACCGCAGCGGCGCCCGCGCGCTGTACCCGTAAGCCCTACGGTCTTCCGCCGGCCCCAAGGGCCACCGCCTTCATGGCGGTGGCCCTTTTTCGTTGCACCAACGCCGCCTCGACACGCGCCCGGGTTGGCTGTCCGACACCTGGCGTGGGTGTCACCGCAAACCCCTGGCCCCCATGCGCCGCGGATGCCCTGAATGCACGGCACCCGCGGGGCGGTGAACGGCCGGGCCGTCCTCGGTGGAGGGAGCCTGCCTCCGGCCATCGAGGAGTCGCCATGAAGTACACGCAATTGGGCCGCTCGGGGCTCTCCGTCAGCCGGCTGTGCCTGGGCACCATGAACTTCGGTTGGACGGCCGAGGAGCCGGAGTCCCACGCCATCATGGATTCCGCGCTCGGCCACGGCATCAACTTCTTCGACACCGCCAACGTCTACGGCTTCGGGGAGAACAAGGGCCGCACCGAGGAGGTCATCGGCAACTGGTTCGCCAAGGGCGACCGGCGGCGCGAGCGCACCGTGCTCGCGACCAAGCTCTACGCGCCCATGGGTGACTGGCCCAACGAGGGCAAGCTGTCCGCGCTCAACATCCGCCGCGCGCTGGATGCCAGCTTGAAGCGGCTGCGCACGGACTACGTCGACCTCTATCAGTTCCACCACATCGACCGCGCCACGCCCTGGGAGGAGATCTGGCAGGCCATGGAGGTGGCCGTGGCGCAGGGAAAGGTGCTCTACGTCGGCAGCAGCAACTTCGCGGGCTGGCACATCGCCCAGGCCCAGGCCATGGCGGCACGGCGCAACTTCACCGGACTGGTCAGCGAGCAGTCGCTCTACAACCTGATGGCCCGCACCGTGGAGCTGGAGGTGATTCCGTCCGCGCAGTTCCACGGCGTGGGCATCCTCCCCTGGTCTCCCCTCCAGGGCGGACTGCTGGGCGGCGTGCTCCGCAAGGAGCGCGAGGGCAAGCGCCGTCTGGAAGGACGCGCCAAGGAAGCCCTCCAGAAGCACCGCGACCGCATCGAGCGCTACGAGGCGCTCGCCGACGAGCTCGGGCATGAGCCTGGAGACGTCGCGTTGGCGTGGCTGCTACACCAGCCCGCCGTCACCGCGCCCATCATCGGGCCTCGAACGTCCGCCCAGCTCGATGCCGCCGTCCGCGCGGCCAGTGTCACACTCGATGCGAAAACACTGTCACGCTTGGATGACATCTTCCCGGGCCACAAGCCCGCACCAGAGGACTATGCCTGGTGACGCACCGGGCGAGACATAAAAGGCTACAAACCCCTCTCAAACGGTCGAAAAAGACACCCATCCATCACAAAGCGAGACCATTGACGACAGGGAATTCCTCTCATATTTCCTGCCGCGGTATCTCCCAACAAAAGAGAGGTTCTCATGAAGTCGATGGCTGGAATCTTCGTCATGGCGCTGGTGATGCTGACCTCTTGCGGGCCTGTGCCCACCGAGGAGCAGCCCCAGGGAGGTAACGACGTCACCGCCGAGGACCACTTCCGCACGCAGGAGGCCGCGCTGACCGGTGACTGTTTCGTGCAGATCGAGTGCGAGGGTGGGAATATCAAGTCGTGCTCTGGCACGGGCTTCGCCTGTTCGGCCAACAGCGCCAACGGCGGCACCGTGACTTGCAACGGCAACGCCCAGACCTGCAGGCCCATCATCCTGGAGCCCACCTGCAGCTGCCGGGCGGATGGCTGCTGCAATCAGCTCTGCGCCCTCACCGACCCGGATTGCCGCTTCGTCCCCGAAGAGCCGAAGTAGACATGGACCTCCGGGTGCGGTCTTCCAAGGGCCGTACCCGGATGCACCGCGGGAGCGCCGGCAACCGCGTTACTCAAAGCCCGGGCGCGCGACGTACTCGGCGTGGACGCGTTCGTAGGCCTCCCAGAAGTCCGGCGAGCGCTGTCCCTTCAGCCGGTCGACCAGGAGGTCGAGGTGCGTATGCCAGCCGCCCGCCACGCTGCGCAGGGCATCCCGGCCATCGAGTCGCACGTGGGTGACGGTCAGCAGGACGCCGTCCTCGCGCTCGGTCAGCTCGAAGCGGACCTCTGACGGGTCCCCGTGGTTCTCCGCCCATGTATAGGCAAACAGGTGCGGCGGCTCACACGCCGTCACGCGCCCCACATTGACGTGGCCCTGTGCCATGTCCGCATGGCGCGACGGTGGGGCGCCGCCTTCCTCCGACAGCTCGGCGTGGCGGAACAGCAGCTCCACCTTGCCACCGACCTTCGTCTCCGTGGGGCCACCCGCGAGCCACAGCCGGCGCTTCTCCGGCTCGGTGAGATAGGCCCACACGCGCTCGATGGGGCCGGGCAGCAGGCGTTCGATACGGACGGTGTCGGAGGACAACAGGCGGGCGTGCGAGTCTCGTTTCATGGCGCCTTCGGTCATGCGTGGAGGTGGGGGGAACCGCGGCGTCAGATGAGGTGCCGTGCGTCCTCGGGGACATGGTCCGGGACGAGCGCGAGCGCGATGCCGTGCTCCAGCCAGGCCTTGGCCCCGGCGAGGAGCAGGTTGAAGCCCCCGGTGCTGTCCAGCGCTCGCGCCACGACGGCCTTGTCGTCACCCCGGAAGCCGGACTCGACGACGCGGACATACGTGCGGTCCGGCGACAGCGCCGTGAAGGTCCACTCCACGAAGGTCATCGCCCCCGGGTCGCCCCACTCGATGCGCAGGCGGGCACCGGGCTCGAAGTCCAACACGTTCACGGTGGCCGACACGCCGTAGGTGTCCCAGAACCACTGCGCCGTGCCGCCGGGCTGGAGCCGCGCGCTGCCCCGGCTGAACCAGAACTTCGTGGTGATTGCGGGGTCCACGAAGGCCGCGAAGACGTCCGCCACGGGACGGCGAATCATCATCATCGCCGTGGCAACCGGCGCACCCTTGTCACTTCCTGTCGACGCCATGACGCCCTCCCGATATTCATCCAGTTGGTTGAGTATTCCTGCAATCACCGCTCGATTGTCAACCGAATGGTGAAATCTCCACCGAGCCCGGGACGGCGTCCCCAGGCGCTTTCAACCGATGACGCGGAAGGCCGGCGGCTCGATGCGCGTGGCGCGGCACTGGGGGCAGGCACCGGGCCGCGTGAAGCGCCTGCGGTCCTTGAAGGTGAAGCCACACGCCAGGCATGAGGCGGGCAACACCTCCAGGCGGGCGCCCTGGACCTTGAGGGATTTCTCCAGGTGCTCCAGGTGTCCGGCCACGTCCTTCTCGGAGATGCCCACCAGGGCGGAGAGGTCCTTCGCGGTGAGGCCGCTCTCCGGGGCGGACGTCAGCGCCGCCTCCAGCGCGCCGCGCACGGTGCTGCCGCGCGCTGGAGGAACAGGGGCACTCACGCGCCAATCGCCCCCGGGTCCGTCGCCAGCTCGCCGCCCAGGTGCATGCCCGTCTGGCACCGGTAGTCCGTCACCAGCGACGCGAGCACGGTCGTCACGCCCACCGCCACGTGGATGGCCGCGGCCAGCGGGCTGCGCTTCGCATAGCCCAGCACGAAGGGCGAGAGGATGGACGCGGCGCCAAAGGCATAGTCGGCGATTTCATGCGCTTCGATGGGGATGAGCTTGGTCAAGCTGATGCGGTAGTCCGTCAACAATGACACACCGAGGATGGTGGACCCCAGGGCAATGCCCGCGGACTTCGCCACGGCATCTCCGGACAACACCCCCGCCACCACCGAGGCCGTCCCGCCCTTGTAGTCCATGAGCGAGTGCAGGTCCTGGGGCACCCACCGGCGCAACGGCAGCCGTCCCAGGAGCGGACGGGAGATGATGCCAGCGGCGGCGCTCCGGTCCATGGCGCGGCGCACGCCCCGCCGGAAGCGCCCTTCCGGAGGCACCGGGGGCGGGACGAGTCTGGGGGTGGACGGGCTCAGGGTCTGCGGTTCAGCCATGTGGCGCTCCTTCCAGTCTTGCCGTCGTGAAGTCGCCACTACGGTAGGCACGCGGCCCGTGACGCACGGCGATGCGCGCCTCGCCTGCCCGGGCACCGAGGGTAGGAAGCCTGTCCACCCGCGAATTCCTGGCTGCTGGGGGACCAGGGGGGCTTCCACTCGGTGGCCCGCCCCGGGCAGACTATGGCTCGCAGCACGGCCCTTCAGTTTCTGAGAGGGCGATATCCGCGGCCACCCCAGCCGCTTTGGAACGAAAGAACGCGATTCATGGCAACCGGTACCGTCAAGTGGTTCAACGATGCGAAGGGTTTTGGGTTCATCGTGCAGGACGGCGGCGGTGAGGACGTGTTCGTCCATCACAGCGCCATCAACATGGATGGCTTCCGCACCCTGCAGGAAGGCCAGAAGGTGGAGTTCGAAGTAGGCCGGGGCCCCAAGGGTCTGCAGGCGCAGAACGTTCGCGCGGCCTGAACGGCGGTCCGGCGAAGCCATGGAAGCCCGGTCTCGCGGATGGCGAGTCCGGGCTTTCTCTTTGCGGGCGCCCCCTGAGAGGCTGCGCGGTCCATGCGCCTGCCCCGCTTCCCGCGTGTCATCGGCTTCGACGACGGCCCCTTCGCGCGCCGCCCCGGCGCCGCGGTGCCCCTGGCGGGCGTGGTGTGCGGCGGCACTCGCTTCGAAGGGCTCGTCTGGGGACGGGTGCGCCGCGACGGCTGGAACGCCACGCGGGAGGTGTGCCGGCTGCTGGAAGGCGGGAAGTTCCTCCCGCAGCTCCACCTGGTGCTGCTGGATGGCATTGCGTTCGGCGGCTTCAACGTCGTGGACCTGCCCCTGCTGGCCAGCCGGCTGAAGCGGCCGTGCGTGGCGGTGATGCGGCGGCCACCGGACCTGGGCGCGGTGGAGCGCGCGCTGCGGCGTCTGCCTCGCGCGGACGCGCGCTGGGCGAAGCTGAAGCGCGCGGGCCCCATCCACCAACTGGGAGGCTTCACCTTCCAGGTGCAGGGCGCGGAGCCCGCCTGGGTGGCCGAGGCGCTGGCGCGCGTGACGGACCGCGGCCTCGTCCCCGAGGCCCTGCGGCTGGCGCACCTCATCGGCTCCGCCGTCGTCACCGGCCAGAGCAGCCAGCGCGCCTGAGCCTTTCCCAGACGGGCTTCACCTCCTGGCGGAGGATTGTGCCGTCACCCCATGCGGGTGCCAGCGCGCGGAAACTTCCACCGGCGCCAGACAACCCAGACACGCTTGCACACCCTTCCAGCCATGGACCTGCCCTGGAGGGCCGCATGGAACCCCGTTTGTCTTCATGTTAATCTTTGCCTCGCGAGGAGGGCGCACGCATGTTCGAAGTCATCAATGACAAGAATCGCCGTACCGTCACCGTGCGGTTGAGTGGGTTCGTCAGGCCGAACGAGATGCGGGACTTCGCGAGCCGGTATCGTCACGAAACAGACTCCTACGGAGGAGGACGACACCTGGTGCTCGCGGACATGCGTGGGCTCAGGACCCTGGAGCCGGAGTCCGCCAGCCTCTTCGGAGAGGTGGTGGCCTACGGCCGGCAGATGGGCTGCGTCATGTGCGCGCACGTCTCGGATTCCACCATCGCCCGGCTGCAGACGGCGCGGGTGGCCTCGGCGGCGGCGGCGGACAACGACATCACGGTGGACTGCGTGTCGCTGGAGGAAGCGCACTCGCAGCTCGCCAAGGCGCGCTCGCGCTACTTCCTGGGCGCGGCTCCGGAAGGCGCGGTGGAGCACGCCGCGCGCTGAGACACACCTCCAGGCGGGGGCAGGACGGCTCCAGCCCATGGAATCCCAGCAGGCTCAGGCCTCGTGGCCGTTGCGCCACGTGAGCCGGTAGGTGACGCCTTCGTCGGTGAAGGCGCGCACCTGCACCTCGGCATGCGGCGCTCCCACGGCGCGCAGGCCCGCGCGTAGCGCGCCTTGCGTGAAGTAGCGGATGGCCCCGGCCTCGTTCATCCACAGGTCCACTTCGGTGGGGGACACGTCGTCCAGGCGTGTCTCCGTGTAGTTGTTCCCGGAGCGGAACATCTGCCGGGCCCGGCTCACGCACCGGCGGGGGCCCAGGAGCTGAATCACACCGAAGGCCGCGCGGCCCAGCACCGTCTCCCGGTAGCCGTCCACCAGGCGCTCACCCAGCAGCGCGTAGCCCACGTCGTCGGGCACGTCCGGGTGCAGCTCGCGCGCGGCCACGCGCACGGCGAAGCACCATGTTTCAAAGGAGTAGGCGGGCTGCAGCTTGCGCTCCAGGTCCACCCCCACCTCCCGCAGCCGCTCGCGGAGCACGGGGGTGACGCGGGCCCCCAGTCCTCGCACGAAGAGACCCTCCAAGGTGTGCTCGAAGACGAGCTTCTCCGGCATGTTCAGCAGTGTACCCTTCCTCCGCTAGGATGTGCGGCGAGGGGGTAGGAATTCCATGGGTCTGCAACGAGAGCTCGCCATCCTGGCCATGAAAGCCACGCCGCTGCCGGGGAAGAAGAACTTCCTGGCGGAGGCCGGTATCGCCACACCGGTGCCCGCCATCCGCGGGTCGATTGGCGCGGTGGCGCATGAACCCTTCATGGCCTTCGACACCAAGCGACTGATGGACCTGCTGGTGGCCTTCACCATCGGAGACTTCCCGGAGCGGGCCGGGTGCTCCAACTACTTCAACCCGCACAGCCCCTGGTACAACGTCTTCTACGGCGCCTACGGCATCCGCTCGTACAAGCGGGATGGCAGCCCGTGGGGATTCACCCGCGACGGCCGCCCGGACCTGGACGAGATGCTGGAGATTCCGCGGCTCGACTACAACTTCCTCACGGCCGGAGAGCTGGGCTGCCCCGCGTCGAAGATGTGCTTCGAGGTGCTGGACGTGCGCCAGGGCCGTGAAGGCCCGTGGCACATGGCGGAGGTGGGCTGCATCATCCCCAGCGGACTGCACCGGGTGCAGGACGCGCAGGCGCCGGACCTCACCTACTACGCCGTGTTCGGCGTGCCAGAGGAGGACTACCTCGTGGGCGGCCGGGAGAGCTACGAGCCGGTCCGCATGCGCGGGCGAATGTACTTCCGCCCCGTGGCCGAACGCCTCACGCTCGTCTGGGGCGGACTCTGCCCGGACACGCCCGACGGCCAGCGGCTGATGGGCGCCATCGTGGATGCGATGGCGCCGCTGTACGCGGGGGATGAACGCCCCCGAGCCTGTGGACCTCAGGCCGCCTGACCGGGCTTGGGCTCCACCGGTGCGGCGGCGCGGCGGCATCGTCGCGCGGAAGGCGGCGCTTGAAGCCCAGGCGCTCCATGCCGGCGAACACCACCGGCACCACCAGCAGCGTGAGGAAGGTGGAGGTGATGACGCCACCAATCACGGAGATGGCCATGGGTGCGCGGAACTCCGAACCCGTGCCCGTGCCCACCGCCGTGGGCACCATGGCGATGGCCATGGCCGCGCTCGTCATCAGGATGGGCCGCAGCCGGCGCGGACCCGCCTTGAGCAGCGCTTCGTCCACCGTGTCGCCTTCCCGCAGGTTCTGAAGCGCGCCGTCGATGAGCAGAATCGCGTTCTTCGTCACCAGGCCCATCAGCAGGATGATGCCAATCATGGCGCCCATGGACAGGTGGAAGCCCGTGACCACCAGGCCCAGCAGCGCGCCCACCAGGGCCAGTGGCAGCGACACCATGATGGTGAGCGGGTGCTTGTAGGACTCGAACTGGCTGGCGAGCACCATGTAGATGAAGACGAAGGCCAGACCGAACGCCGCGCCGAAGGCGTCGTTCTGCTCGTCCAGGTTCTTCATCTGCCCGTCGTAGATGAGCGCGTAGCCCGGTGGCAGCGGTTGGGCCGCCACGCGCGCCTTCAGCTCCCGGGCGATGTCGCCCAGCGCCGCGCCCGGGCCCAGCTGCGAGTACACGGCGATTTGCCGCTCGCGGTTCTCATGCTCGATGAGGCTGGGGCCGTTCTTCATCTCCACCCGGGCCACGTCCGTCAGCGGGCGCAGGCCGCTGGGCGTGTACACCTCCAGCTGGCGCACGCGCTCCGGCGTGGCGCGGTCCTTCTCCGACAGGCGCACGCGGATGTCCGTCTCGGTGATGCCCTCGCGCAGCTTCGCCACCACGTCACCGCCAATGGCCAGCCGCAGCTGCGTGGCCAACGCGCCCGCGTGCAGGTCCACGTCGCTGGCGCGCGCGCGGTCGATGAGCACCTGCATCTCCGGCTTGGGCGGGTTGGACTCCACGCGCACGTCCGCGGAGCCCGGCAGCTCGCGGAGGATGCCCGCGACGCGCTCGGCCTCCTCGTTGACGCGCGCCGGTCCGGTCCGGTGATGCGCACCATGATGGGGTAGTAGTCGCCCATGCCCTCCAGGATGGGCGGGTCGCTCAGGTTCACCCGCGTGCCCACCAGCCCTGGCTCCAGCAGCGCGCGCGCGTCCTCCTTCAGCACCTGGATGCCCTTGGCGCGCGCGTCCTTGCCCACCGTCAGCACGCGCATGCGGGACTTGTTCACATCGCCGTCCTTGCCGACGATGGAGTAGACGTCCGTCACCTCCGGGAGCTGGCGCAGCAGCGCCTCCGCGTCGGCGGTGCGGGCCTCCGTCTCCCGGATGCTGGCCGAGTCCGGCAGCGTCAGGTCCACGAAGAACTGCGAGCGGTCCTCCGCGGGCATGAACTCCATGCCCAGACGGCTGGCGCCTCCGAAGGACACCACCAGCAGCACCAGCGTGAGGCCCATCGTCGTCCACTTGTGCGCCAGCACCCAGCGGAGGATGGACTCGTAGACGCGCTCGGTGCCGTCCAGGAAGCGGCGCAGCGCCGCGGCCACCGCGTTCTCCTGGCGGACCTCCCCCGGCACGCGCCGCTTCGCCAGCCGCGCCGACATCATCGGGTCCAGCGTGAAGGAGATGAACAGCGAAATCAGCACCGCCACGGAGATGGTGATGCCGAACTGCCGGAAGAACTGGCCGACGATGCCGGGCATGAAGGCCACCGGCACGAACACCGCCACCAGCGACAGCGTGGTGGCGAGCACCGCCAGGCCCACGTCCTTGGTGCCGTTGGACGCGGCGCTCTCCGGGTCTTCACCCTTCTCCAGCCGGTGGGTAATCGCCTCGCGAACCACCACCGCGTCGTCGATGAGCAGACCGATGGCCAGCGACAGGCCCAGCAGCGTCATCTGGTTGAGCGTGTAGTCCAGCACGTACATCACGAAGAAGGTGCCCAACACGGAGGTGGGCAGCGCCAGCGCCGAGATGAAGGTGCCGCGCACGTCCAGCAGGAAGATGAGGATGATGAGCACCGCCATCGCGCCACCGAAGATGAGCGCCACCCAGACCTCGTGCGCGTTCTCCTGGATGATGTCCGACTGGTTGATGAGCAGCGTGGCCTGGAAGCCATGCCCCACCACCGAGCCCATCTGCGCCATCACCTGCCGCACCGCCTCGCTCACCGCGACGGTGTTGGAGCCCGGCTGCTTGACGATTTCCAGGATGACGGCGTCCTGCCCGTTGAGGCGCGCCAGGGTGCGCCGCTCCGCCACGCCGTCCGTCACGCTGGCGATTTCGCCCAGCCGCACCTGCGCGCCCGTCGCGCTGCGCGCCACCGGCAGGTCGCGGATTTCATCCACGTTCTGGAACTGCCCCAGCGAGCGCACCGTCATCTCGGAGGCGCCCAGCTGGAGCCTGCCCGCGGGCAGGTCCAGGTTCTCCGACGCCACGCGCTGGGCGATGCCCAGCGGGGACACACCCGCCGCGCGCGCCTTGTCCAAATCGATGTCGATTTGCACCTCGCGCGTGTCTCCCCCGTGACGCGCACCTCGGCGGCGCCTTCCAGCTGCGCGAGTGCGGGCTTCACGCGGTCGTCGATGAGCCGGCGCAGCTCCTGCGAGGGCAGCTCCGCCGAGACAGCGTAGGTGAGGATGGGCGTGGCCCCCAGGTCCACGCGGCCGATGACGGGCGCGTCCGCGTCCTGGGGCAGGCGGCTGACGATGCCAGCGACCTTGTCGCGCACGTCCTGCACCGCGCGGTCCAGCGGGGCGGTCATCTTGAACTGCACCACCACGATGCCCACGTTCTCCCGGCTGTAGGAGTGAATCTTGTCCACGCCGCTGATGCCAGCGACGGCGTCTTCGATGGGCTTGATGACCTGCGTTTCGATTTCGCCCGGACCCGCGCCTTTGTAGACGGTGTTGATGACCACCACCGGGAAGGACACGTCCGGATAGAGGTCGGTGCCCAGGCGGCCCAGGCCCATGAGGCCGAGCACGACGAGGCACAGCGACAACATCGCGGTGAAGACGGGCCTGCGGATGGAGACGTCGCTGAGCAGCATGGGGAGGGCTCCCTACTTCACGGAGACGCGGGCGCCCTGCGACAGGCCCGGAGTGGGGTGGTCAACGACGGAGTCGAGCGGCGAGGACGCCAGCACCACCACCTCGCCCTGCTCGCGCCGCTCCAACACCCGCACGTCCACGCGGCGCACCTGACCGGACGCCACCACCCAGACATGGTCCCCGTTGAGGGCCGACAACGCGGTGCCCGGCAGCACCTGGGCGTCCTGCACCGGCCCAGTGAGAGGACCGCCCGCGCCAGCGTGTGCGCCACGAAGCGGCCATCCGCGTTGGGGACGGCCAGCTCCACCGGGATGCGGCGCGTGGCGGGGTCCGCGGAGGAGGATGGTGCGCACCACCGCCTCGTCCGAGGACACGCGCGCGCCCACCGACTCCACGCGCACCTTGGCGCCGGGCTCCAGCTGCGAGCGCAGGGCCTCCGACACCGTCGTCTTCAAGAGCAGCGTGTCCAGGCGCTCCAGGTTGAACAGCGGCGTGCCCGGCGCCACAGTCGCGCCCGTCTGCTCCGGTGCGTCGATGATGGTGCCGTCGAAGGGCGCCCGCAGGTCGTGCCGGCGGCGGGACGCGCGCGCCTGGGCCAGCTGCGCCTTGGCGGCCATCCACTGCGCCTGCGCCTGCGCCGCATTGGCGCTGGCGGTGCGGTGAGCCACCTCGCTCACCCCGCCCTGCTGCTGGAGCTTCTCGTTGCGGGCGGCCACGTCGGCGGCCATGGTGGAGGCGGCCTCCGCGGCGGCCACCGCGGCCTCGGCCTGGGCCACCTGCGCGTCGGCAATCTCCGGGTCCAGCTGCGCCAGCACGTCGCCCTTCTTCACCCCCTGCCCCTTCTTCACCCGGACGACCGCCGGCGGCCTCCCACCTCGAAGCCCACCATCAATCCCTGCGCGGGAAACAGCGTCCCCGTCACCGACTCGCTCGGCGCGGCCCGCACCGTCCGCGCGGAGACGACCTTCACCGTGGGCACCACCTCCTGCGCCAGCCCCTTGGCGGGCGGCGACGACGAGGCATCCGCCTTCTGGCATGCGGTCAGCGACAGCACGGCGGTGGCCATGCCCGCCGCGGCGAACACGCGGACAGCGGACGGCTTCAGGTTGGGTTTCACGAGCGTTTCCTCGGGGTCTTTCGGGGTTTCTCGGCGGCGGCCCGGGGCCGGCGCGCAACACGCTTGGACGGAGCGGGCGACGCCGGACGGGTGCCCTCCTGGCACAGCCGCTGGAGCGTGTTCGCCCACGCGTTCAGGTCCGGCTTCTCATCCAGCCGCGCCATCTGCGTGGAGAGCAGCAGGAAGGACCCGACGATGATGGAGGCGAAGATTCGCGCGTCCAACTCCGGGTCCATGGCGCCAGCCTCCTGCAGCCGCCGGAAGTCGTGGGAGATGCGCTCCACCTGGGCATCCGTCACGCGCCACAGCAGGGATTCGAACTCCGTGCCCTGGCTGCCGCTGGTGAGGACCAGGGACACGTCCCGGAACTCCCACACCCAGTCCAGGGCCTCCAGGTCGTGCTCTTTCTCCAGTTGGAGGAACCGCAGGTAGCGCTCGCTGCGCTCGATGCGGTCCTGCGCGCCCGGGATGCCGTGCGCCTGGAAGAAGCCCTCCATGCGCGCCATGCGACGCCCGTTCATCTCCATCAGCCCGGACTCGAACGCGCCCACCACCTCCCCGAACAGCGCCTCCTTGGACGGAAAGTGCAGGTAGAAGGCGCCCTTGGACAGCCCGCACGCGGCGGTGATGTCCTCGATGCGCGCCCCCTTCAGCCCCCGGCGAGCGAACTCCCGCCGGGCCGCGGACACCAGCGCACTGCGAGCGTGAGGGTCGGCGGGACGGGCCATGCTGGCCGGATTCCTAACCCGCCGGTCATTAACCACGCAAGGTTTCTGAACACCGGGTCAGTAACCCAAGAGCTGCGACTGTGGGTGCGTTCCGCCGCTCAGGTCCGCGTCAGCGCGGTGCACAGCGGGCACGCGGCGGGCCCGTGGGGGTATCGCGGCGGTGCAGGTCCAGCACGGCGCGGGAGATGTCCGCCAGTTCCCGGCGCACCTCCCGCCGGGCGCCCTTCACCCGGGCGATGCGCATGTCGTCGTAGCGCGTGGTCTGATGTCGCATCCACGCGATGACGGCGGCCTCGGCGCGGCGCTCCAGGGGATGCGCTCCGTGCGGGCCACGGTGCCGCTGCCCACGGGGGTGGCATGGGTGGCGACGAGCACCGCCATGCGCTTGGCGTGCGGCAGCCACGCCGGGGAGAAGGCGAGGAAGCGCAGCACGGCGTTGGCGAAGTCGACCTCGTAGGCCTCCTGCTCGCGGGCGCGGCGCTCGCGTCCGGCGGCCAGCTTCTTCTCGTAGGCGGGGGTGGCGCGCTCGGCCTCGAGGGCGGCGCGGGCGTGGAGGATGTGCGCTTCCGGCGCCCACACGCCCCGGGAGAACAGCTTGCGGCCCACCTTCTCCGCCACGGTCCAGGAGGGCCCCGCCGCCTTCACGCGGCGGGTGAGCCCGGCGTCACCGGGGGAAGCAGGGCCCAGCCGTCCGGCACGGTGAGCACGCGGCCATCCGGCGCGCGCACGCGGCGAGGGTCCGAAGTCGGCGCGAAGGTCAGGGATTCAGGCATGGTGAAGTCCGAGGTCGGGGGCGGCCACATAGCATGGGTGCCTCCAACCCTGGTAAATGGCCCCCTCGCGTCGGCGGTTGCCTGGCGCGGGAGGTCCTCAACGCGTGGGAAGTGCCGGCATGTCCCTCCTCAGGCTCACGTTCCTCGGTACATCCGCCGCGCAGCCCACGCTGCACCGGAACCTGTCCGGACTCGCGGTGAAGGCGCACTCGGACCTGCTCCTCTTCGACTGTGGCGAGGGCAGCCAGCGGCAGATGGTGCGCTACGGCACCGGCTTCACCGTGGACGCGGTGTTCTTCACGCATTTCCACGCGGACCACTACCTGGGCATCATCGGCTTCCTGCGCACGCTGGGCATGACAGGGCGCTCCGAGCCCATCCACCTGTACGGCCCGCCCTCCGCGAAGCGCCTGCTCCACCAGGCCGTCCACCTGGGCGTGGAGTCCATGTCCTTCCCAGTGGAGATTCACGAACTGAAGGACGGTGACGTGGTGCCGCGCAAGGGCTACGCGGTCCACGCGGTGGGCGTGGACCACCGCATCAACGCCCTGGGCTACGCGCTGGTGGAGGACGACCGGCCCGGGCGCTTCAACCTGGACGTGGCGCGCTCACTGGGCGTGCCGGAGGGTCCCAGCTTCGGAAAGCTCCAGCGGGGCGAGCCGGTGACGCTGGAGGACGGGCGGACGGTGAAGCCGGAGGACGTGCTCGGCGCGCCACGCCCGGGGCGCCGGCTGGTCATCTCCGGGGACACGCGCCCGTGCCCGGCGCTGGTGAAGGCCGCGAAGGACGCGGACCTGCTGGTCCACGAGTCCACCTTCTCCGACGACGAACAGGAGCGGGCCGTGGAGACCCGGCACTCCACCGCGCGGGAAGCGGCGCGTGTGGCGCGAGAGGCGGGAGCACGACGGCTGGTGCTCACCCACCTCTCCAGCCGGCACGACACCGACCCCTCGAAGCTGCTCACGCAGGCGCGTGAGGAGTACCAGGGGCCGGTGGAGGTGGCCTTCGACGGGTTCACCGTCGAATTGCCCCTCAGGGACTGAGGCTACTGAATCTTCTCGGACTCGGCGAGCAGGGCCGACGCGGACTCGGCGTCCACGCGCTGGACCAGCTCCCACTCCAGCGCCTCGTCCCGGGTGATGTTGCCGCCGTCGGCGCGCACGGCGGGCTCGGTGATGTCACTCGCGCGGCCGGACGTGTTGGCGGCGCCTGCGGACTGCGTGACGAGCTGCCGGGTGAACTCCACCGAGCACTGGCCCGGGCCCTTCTCGATGCCGCGCACCAGGTAGCGCACCTGGGTGGTGCCCAGCGACGACGGGGCGCCCTGCATCAACCACTCGGTGGTGGCCTCGAAGCCGCTCTGGGCCGTCTTGAAGGAGTAGCCCTTCTCCTTCAGCAGGGCGAGCGCCTGCGGATACACCTCCGCCACGGGCTTGCGGTAGACGTGGTTGCGCGCCTTCTCCAGCAGGAAGGCTTCGCGGCGGCGGCCGGCGCAACCAGTGGTGGTGAGGGACAGCGCGGCGACCACGAGGAGCGCGGCGGCGCCGCGCGACAGCATCGACAGGTTCATTTCTCAGGACTCCACGGGAGTGTGAGGCGGCTCAACATCCCTCAACCTTCTTCCCGCCGCCAAGTCTCCCCGGGGATGGTTTCCCTGGGCAAGCATCCCACCCGCTCCGTCCGTATGGGTGTCCATGCGTCCAGCGCCGCACATCCAGGCCCCCTCCGCCGCCGCGCCCGGCCAGGGGAACGCGCATGATGGGGCCCCCACATGATTCCCATCAGCGACGACAACCCCACCCTCCGCACTCCCGTCGTGACGTACCTGCTGCTCGGCACCATCGGCTTCGTCTGGGTCTTCATCCAGGGCGCGGGCCTGGACGCCTACCGGCTGGCCGCCAGCGTCTGCAACCTGGGCATGGTGCCGGGCGAGCTGACGGGCAAGGCGGCGCTGGGCCTCCCCGTTCCCCTGGGAGATGGGCTGGCGTGTGTGGTGGACAACGAGCCCATCAACCTCCTCACCCCCATCACCTCCATGTTCCTGCACGGCGGCTGGGGACACCTGCTGGGCAACTGCCTCTTCTTCTGGGTCTTCGGCAACAACGTCGAGGACAGCATGGGCCGCCTGCGCTTCGTGGTGTTCTACCTGCTGTGCGGACTGGCCGCGGCGGCGGCGCACCTGCTGGTGGACCCGGGCTCGCCAGTGCCCACGGTGGGCGCGTCCGGCGCCATCTCCGGCGTCATGGGCGCGTACCTGCTGCTCTATCCACGGGTGCGGGTGAACATGCTGTTCATCATCGTCATCTTCATCCGCGTCTTCCCCGTGCCCGCGTGGGCGGTGCTGCTGTGGTGGTTCGGCGTGCAGCTCTTCAGCGGCCTGCCCCAGCTCAACACGGTCAGCGCGGAGGCGTCCGGCGGCGTCGCCTTCTGGGCGCACATCGGCGGCTTCGTGGCGGGCATGGCGCTCATCAAACTGTTCCAGAACACGCGCTACACGAACCAGCGCACGTCGATGCGCCACCGGCTCCATCCCAACCATCCGTGATGGGGGCCTGACTTTTCCGCATCCGTGAATTGCCAGACTTCGTGAACCACTGCGTATCCAGGCTGCTGGGGCCAGACACCTGAAGGAAGCGCAGATGCGGATGAGCAAGACGAAGCGACAGACGCTGGGGTTGACGATGGGCGCGGTGCTCGCGCTCACGGCCTGCGGTACGGAGCCCATGGAGCCGTCGCCGACGCCCGTGGAGACGGACGCGGTGGAGCGCGTGGACGCGCAGGCGGCGGACGCGAAGCCGGTGGACATCATCGCGCTGGAGAAGCAGCTGCTGGAGACCGGCCTGGCGCCGCCGGCGCAGTGCAATGACCCCTCCTGTGAAGGCGGCGGTGGCGGTGAGCCCGACCCCGACTGGCCCTACTACACGCTGTTCTGGCGGGCGAACCTGCTGTCCCTGAAGTGCATCACCACGTCGGACATCGACGGCAACGACGAGGCCTGGCTGGAGGCAGAGGTCACCGGCGACCATCAGTCCGATGTCATCTGGAACGACGATTACATGACGCCGAACAAGCGGGTGGAGTGGAGCCCCCTGAATTCCTATCCGCCGCCGCTGCAGTTCACGACGCAAACGGTGGGCGCGGGCGGCAAGCTGGTGGCGCTCTGGGACAAGAGCATGCACATCTTCGATGTGCAGGAGCAGATTGGCTGGACCACGCTGCGTGGCCAGACGGGCACCTTCACCGCGATTCTCGAAGGCCACGGTGGCAAGTACGAGCTGACCTACCAGGTGGAGTCCACGGGCTGCTCGCCGCGCACGCAGCCCTGCCCCACCAACCTGTAACCGTGCAGTGACGTCAACGCGCCTGGAGGGGGACGCCCATGCTTGGCCTCCCCTTCCAGGTGCGCCAGAGTGTCGCGCCGGACGCGCCAGGAATTGGCGCGGGCTTCCAGACAGGTGCCAGACATGACGCTACGACGACTCGGTGGTGGACTCCTCGGGGCGGTACTCCTTCTGACAAGCCTTTCGGGCTGCACCCGGCGCGTGCCGCCCGTGGATGACAACCCGGCCCCCGCGCCGGAGCCCACCGCCACCACGACGGTGTACGTGGCCCAGCGCATCCGGACGCTGGACCCGGCGAAGCCCCAGGTGGAGGCGCTCGCGGTGAAGGACGGCAAGGTGCTGGCCACCGGCACCCAGGACGAGGTGCTCGCGGTCGCCGGCAAGGACGCGCGCGTGGTGGACCTGGGCGGCGCCACGGTGGTGCCGGGCCTCACCGACGCGCACGGGCACCGGCGGGCCTGGGCCGCGGCCTGGTGACGGTGGACCTGCAGGGCGTGGATACCAAGGAGGAGGCCCTGGAGCGGCTCGCCTCAGCGCCCTCCTCCGCGTTCCAGGGCGAGTGGCTGCTGGGCCGCGGCTGGGACCAGAACGACTGGCCGGAGAAGACCTTCCCGTCGCGCGCCGACCTGGACAAGCGCTTTCCCTTGCGGCCGGTGGCGCTGAGCCGCGTGGACGGACACGCGCTGTGGGTCAACGGCGAGGCGCTCCGCCGCGCCGGCATCACCCGTGACACGAAGGACCCGGCGGGCGGGCGCATCCTCCGAGGTGAGGGCGGAGAGCCCACCGGCATCCTGGTGGACAACGCCATGGAGCTGGTGGAGTCCGTGCTGCCGCCCGCGACGGACGCGCAGCACGCGGCGCAGTTGACCGCGGCGCTCCAGCGCGGCGCGCAAGTGGGCCTCACCGGTGTCCACGACGCGGGCATGGACCTGCGCACCTTCCGCCTGCTCCAGCGCTGGGACAAGGCAGGCAAGCTGCCGCTGCGCGTCTACGCCATGGCGGATGGACAGACGGGCGACCGGGAGACGTACCTGAAGGACGGCCCCTATGAGGGGCGCATGCTCACGATGCGCGCGGTGAAGCTCACCCTGGATGGCGCGCTGGGCAGCCGGGGCGCGGCGCTGCACCAGGACTACAGCGACGAACCCGGGCACCGCGGCCTGCTGCTGCTGTCCCCCGAGGAGTACGAGGCGCGCGTGCGCGCCTTCATGGCGCGGGGCTTCCAGGTGTGCACGCATGCGATTGGAGACCGGGCCAACACGGTGGTGCTGGACGTGCTCGCGCGCGCGGCCGAGGCCACCGGCACGCTCCAGTCCGGCCGGCACCGCGTGGAGCACGCGCAAGTCATGCGCCCCGAGGATATCGAACGGCTGGGCCGCAGCGGCTTCATCGCAAGCGTGCAGCCCACGCACGCCACCAGCGACATGCCGTGGGCGGAGGCCCGCGTGGGAGCGGAGCGCATCCGCGGGGCCTACGCGTGGCAGCGGCTGAAGGCGTCCGGCGCGGTGCTGGCGCTGGGCAGCGACTTCCCCGTGGAGCGCCCCAACGTGCTGGCGGGCCTGTACGCGGCGCGCACGCGTCAGGACGTCCGGGGCCTGCCGGAAGGCGGCTGGTACGGGGAGCAGCGGCTGAGCGGGCAGGAGGCGCTGGAGGGCTTCACCGTGGGCGCGGCGCACGCGTCCTTCGCCGAAGCCCGGCGCGGCCGGCTCCAGCCCGGCATGGACGCGGACTTCGTGGCCCTGTCGGTGGACCCGGTGGACGGGCCCGTCACCGCGCTGCCCGGCGCCGAGGTGCGGCTGACGGTGGTGGCCGGCGTGGAGGTCTACCGCGCCTTCCAGCGCTGAGCGCTCAGGACAGTCGGGGAATCCAGGGCGCAACGTGGCTGTCGCGGGGAATTGGCGTGTACTGCTATTTCCGCCGTGTCGTGGAGTGCTCTAGCATGCGGCTTTGCCGCAACCCTCCTGTGAGCCAAGGCCGGCTCACAGGTTGGAGCGGGGGGTATCGCAAGCGTGACAGCCTCATTGTCCGGAGTGAATTACAAGGGCTTCACCGTCCAGAACCTGCTGGCCTACGTGCACGAGCGCTTCGGCGAGGACACCGCGCGTACGGCCGTGGAGTCGCTGCTTCCCGAGCTGCAACCCCACGCGGACCCGCGCACGACGCTGGCGGTGGGCTGGGTGCCGGTGGAGACGTACTTCGGCATCATCCAGCACGTGGTGGACCGGCACTTCGACGGGAAGCCGGAGGGGGCCCACACGGTGGGCTACGAAGTCACCCTGCGAGACATCCACTCCATCTTCAAGATGGTGCTGCGCTTCACCACGCCCAACATGGTGCTGGGGATGGCGCGGCGCATGTGGCGCTCCTACTGCGACCAGGGGGAGCTGCTGCACCAGGAGGAGAACGGCACGGGCATGCTGCTGCTGCGCCATTTCACCTACCAGACGCCGGTGGCCCTCCATGAGATGGCGGGGGGCTTCAGGGCGTACCTGGAATGCTCCAGCGCCAAGAATCCGCGCGTGGAAATCGTCACGCCGGACAAGGATGGGACGCTGCGCTGGCGCATCGTCTCCGGGTAGCGAAGGCTGCCCGGTGCGGTCCGGGCAGCCCACCGCGGATTACAGGTCCGCCGTGTAGCTGAGCGCCTGGATGCGGCGGTTGAGCGCCTTCTGCGCCTCCTGCCGCTGCTTCGCCAGCTTCTCCAACTCGCTGGCAATGGCCTCCAGGCGGTCCTCCTGCTCGTTGAGCTTGGACACGAAGCGGTCCGCCAGCTCGCGTT
The DNA here is from genome assembly GCF_032612255.1 of Myxococcus sp. MxC21-1. Taxonomy (NCBI): domain Bacteria; kingdom Pseudomonadati; phylum Myxococcota; class Myxococcia; order Myxococcales; family Myxococcaceae; genus Myxococcus; species Myxococcus sp. MxC21-1. Next base: position 783,170 of record NZ_CP123278.1, on the reverse strand, counting down.
GCGACGCCCCGCTCTTCAGCGACTCGATGTTGGAGCGGATGCGCTCCTGGTCCCGGAAGAGCTGGTTGCGCTCCTCCTGCAGGCGCTGCTCGTCCTTTGCCAGCGCATCCACCTGCTCGCGCTGCGTGACGACCTCCTTCAACGCACCCGCCATCTTCTCGTCAACGAAGCGCTGCGACACGAAGTAGGAGACCTGGTCCAACCCCATGCTGGAGATGAGGTACTGGCGCTGCCCCCGCGTGCGCTCGGTGACGGTGAGCGAGTCCTGCCCCCCCGCGGCCAGCTCCCGCTTGAAGCGCCAGAAGCCGTCCGTCGTCTCCGCGGGCTCCGGAGCATCCTTGGCCAGCTCCCAGCCCTGGCGCGGATGCTCCACGAACAGCACCTGCGCCCGCTGCCCCTTGTTGCGCGACAGGTACGTCGTGCGCCGCACGTGGAAGTACTCCGCCACCAGCATCCCGGAGCTCACCGCCACGCGGAACACCGGCCCGTCCTCCGTGTGGTCCTCAATCGACACCACGCAGCCCAGCTCCACCGCGTAGGGCACGAAGCGCCGGTCATTCGGCTTCATCGTGTCGAGCATCGCCTCGCCCACGTAGCGCTCGTCCTCCGACACCGTCACCGGGCCGCCCTCCAGCGTGAGCCCCGTGGTGTTCTTCAGCTCGATGCACGCCATGGGGTTCTTCTCACGCGTGGCCCGGTTGTAGAGGAGCACCCGCTTTCCCTCGAAGGGCTTGTGCAGGATGGGCACCAGCGCGCTCTGGTTGCGGTGCACCGTCACCGGCCGGTCCACGCCGTACTCGAAGAGGTCCCCCACCTCCTTCGTGAGCGTCGTCACCGCGGCGCTCGTCTCCATGGCCTCGCGCCGGCTCGGGCCTCCACGGCCAGGGCCGCCCACCATGGCCTTCTCCGCCCGAGAGCGGCGCGGCGCGGCCATGGGGGCCGCGGCGGGCATGGCGGACATCATCGGCGCGGCCATCTCCTTCTCCATCATCATGTCCCCGGCGCTGCCGAAGCTCTCCTCCGGAATCACCGGCGCGGCGGCGGCCTCCGTCGTCACCTCCACCACCGGCCGCTTCATGTACCGGGGGTTGTAGAGGTCATGCACGAAGGACACCGGCAGCCCGGCGATGAGCGACAGCTTCACGTCCACCCAGTCCTCGTCCCCGGTGTTGTCCACCAGCGCCCAGCCCTGGAGCAGCGGCGGCTCGCCCTCATCCAGGAGGATGCGGTAGCTCGTCTTCCACACCGGTGACTCCACCACGTAGCTGACGAACAGCTCGCGCTCGCCCTGGCCCGAGGTGAGGATGGCCATCCGCTTGGAGTCCTTCTTGTACGAGGACAGCACCGTGGCCAGGTAGAACTCCAAATCCTTGCGCACCGCCTCGTCCAGGAACTCCAGCTCCGACACGTCCAGGATGTCGAAGGTCCGCAGCGAGGCGCCCACCAGCAGCGACAGGAACGGGCGCATCAGGCTCGTCTCGCCGGCCGCCACCGCCAGCGAGTCCAGGCCGATGATGGAGCCCTCCACCTGCGCGCCGCCCACGCGCACCCGCACGCGCGCGCCCTTGATCTGCCCCAGCAGCGCCGTGAGGCTGCCATCCTCCGGGATGCGGATGGTGGCCTCCGCCAGGAGCTGCTCCAGCGGCTTCGTGGAGTCGTAGCTCACCGCCGACACCGAGCCGCCCGACAAGTCGAGCACCGTCAGCGACTTCAGCACGTCGTTCATGTCACGCGCCTTGAAGTCCAGGTGGAGCGTGTCGTTGCCGCTCACCTTTCCCCGGCGCTCGAAGTAGCCGACGCCATGCTTGTAGAGGACGACACGACGAATGCGCAGGTTCGTGGTCATGGGACGCGGAACTCCAGAAAGTTGAGGGCGGGCCAGCACCCCGGTGTATCAAGGTCGGACAGGGGTGACGCAATGCCCCTCACCGCCGAGGTTGCCCGAATGCGAAAGCCTGTCGCCTCCTCCCTGTCCCGCTCCGCGATGCTGTGCGCGGCCCTGGCCCTTGGCTCGAGCTGCAAGAGCGTGGAGCCCCACACCACGCCCTCCGAGGGCACCACCGCGCCGCCGGAAGTTTCCACCCAGGAGCCCGTGACGGAGACGAAGTCGGAGACCGAGACGGAGACGGAGACGCCAACGCGGCGCGGCAACTCGCCCTGGCTGCGGGCTCGCGTGGGCGACCGCGTGGCGTATTCCTTCTCCGCCAACCGCAAGGCCATGGGCCGGCAGCAGCCCGGCACCGCGCCAGAGGCCGCGGTGGCCGGTGTGGTGACGCTGGAGGTCGTGGCGGTGGAGCTGCCCTGGGTCTGGGTGACGCTCTACTTCACCGAGGATGGCGGCGCGCCGTCGCGGCGGCCGATGCTGGCGCGGCCGCTGGTCGTGCCCGTGCGAGCGGATGAGTCGCGTGCGCTGGAGGTCCCCCGCGAGGGCAAGCAGAGCACCGAGCAGCTCACCGCCGCGGGCCGCCACTGGGAAGCGAAGCGCTACCTCAACGACAAGCGGGCGTTCGACGGCCCCCTGGAGAACCGCCTCTACGCGGCGACGCCGGGCCCGCTGTACCTCACCAATGGCCTGCTCGACGCGAGCATCACGCTGGCGGGCTTCGCCATGGGCGGCGGCTCACAGCTCACCCTGGTGGAGGCGCGCCAGGGACAGGAGGGTGGCACCACCGGCTTGCCTCCGACGCTCGCCCGCCCTTGGGGGCCTGGCACCTGGTTCGACATGCGGATGGAGACGGAAGGCACCACGTCCGTGCTGCGCACCTGCCGGCCGCGGAGCGAGGCTTCATCCTGCGTCAGCAGGTGACGCCGCCCACCTCGGGAGCGGCGTGCCCGGACTTCGCCCAGGCGGAAGCCGTGCCACTGGAGGAGGCGGTGCTCGCGCGCATCTGGGAGTCACTGGACGCACGGCAATGGCCCCCTGCCCCCGAGGGCGCCGCACCAGCGAAGCGCGAGACGCTGACGGTGGGCACGCACCACGTGCCGGTGCTCCAGTTCGAGACGGCGCAGCCCCAGGCGAACAACGTCCGCGTCCAGGCCTACGCCGCCGACCCCTGGGAGGATGCACTCTCCGGGCTGGCCCACGAGGCCCGCTTCCAGCCGCTGCTTGACCACGTCACGCCCGGCGGTGGCGGCACGCAGCTGACGGACTGGGGCGTGTGGGTGCCGGGCGTCACGCCGTAGGCGCCTTGTGCCCAGGCACGCGCGCACTCGTCGAACAGCGCGCGCGTGCTCCGGCTTCGTTTCGCGCCGGCCGATGACATGGCCCTCCCGGTCACGATGAGGGCCAGCGACGCACGCGGCGCGGAAGCCGGCAGCGAGGAATCCGACATCGCGCGCGATACCAACGCCTGCGCGGCCCCCTGAACACTCCACGTGCGACTAGCCAGCGACGGAGACCTTCACGTCGATGTTGCCGCGCGTGGCCTTCGAGTACGGGCACACCTCGTGGGCCGCCGCCATCAGCTTCTGGGCCTCGTCATTGGGGATTCCCGGCAGGATTCCTGGAGCTCCACCGCGAGCCCGAAGCCGCCGTCCGGCGCCTTGCCAATGGTGACGGTGGCGCGCACGCCCGCGTCGTTGCCCAGGTTCTTCCCCTGCATGCGCGCCACCAGCCGCAGCGCGCTCTCGAAGCAGGCGGAGTAGCCCGCCGCGAAGAGCTGCTCCGGGTTGGTGACGGCGCCGCCCGCGCCACCCAGCTCCTTGGGCATGGCCAGGGGCAGGTCCAGGACGCCGTCCTCCGACTTCACGCGGCCGTTGCGGCCACCGTGGGCGGTGGCGGAGGTGCTGTACAGCGGAGAGAGAGCGACGGGAGCCATGGTGTTCTCCTTGAGCGTTACTTCGCGGAATCAACGTGCGACTGAGAAAGCACTTCGAAAAGGCGCTGGACGTCGCGGCGCAGGCGGGTCGCTTCCTCCAGCGTCAGCCCCAACTTGCAGGCCATCGCTTCGGGAATGGACGTGGCCTTGCGGCGCAGGGCCCGCCCTTCGGACGTCAGGTAGATGCGCACCGAGCGCGCGTCCTCCGCGCTCCGCTCCCGCCGCACCAGGCCCTGGGACTCCATCCGCTTGAGCAGCGGCGTGAGCGTCCCCGAGTCCAGGTACAGCCGCTCCCCCATCCCCTTCACCGTCTCCCCGTCCGTCTCCCACAGCACCAGCAACACCAGGTACTGCGGGTACGTCAGGCCCAGCCGTGACAGCAGCGGCGCATACGCCTGCGTCATCGCCCGGGCCGCCGCGTAGAGCGGGAAGCAGATTTGCCGGTCCAGGCTGAGCGGGTCATCCATCGACATGGGAGATAAGTAGGGCGCAATTAAATTGTGCGCAACCAAATCGGGCACGAAAAAGCTCCCGGCACCTGGGCACCGGGAGCGCTTCACTGCGTCATCTCAGGACCGGCTCAGCGCCCGGCGACCGTGGGGTCGTCCTCGAGCGTGGCCTTGGCGGCGGCGACGGCGGCCTCGATGTCCAGCTTGCCGCTGGTGCTCACCTTGCCCTTGAGGTCGGAGTCCACCTCGACCGTCTGGACCAGCAGGTCACGCACCTGCGCGGCCGTCAGGTTGGGGTTTTCGGCGAACATCAGCGCCGCGGCGCCCGCCACCGTCGGGGTGGCCATGGAGGTGCCGCTCATCTCCTCCCAGCGGCCGCCCGGGACGGTGCTCAGCACGTCCTCGCCCACCGCGGCCAGCTCCACGACCTTGTCCCCGTAGGAGGAGAAGTCCGCGAGCTTGTCGTTCTTCTTGTCCATGGACGCCACGGTGATGACGTTGGGCAGGTCGATGTTGGCGGGCATGTCCGCCACGTCGTTCAGGTTGCTGCCGTAGCCGTTCGCCGTGGCCGCGACCAGGAGGATGTCCGCGTCAGCCAGCTTCTGCACCGCGTCCGTCCAGCGCTTCACGGAGGCCGCGTCACGGTACTCATTGCCGAAGCTCGCGTTGACGGCGCGGATGTTCACGCCGTGCTCGGTCTTCATCTTCACCATGTAGTCGACGCCGCGCTCGAAGTTCGTGAGGAGGTCCGCGCCGTTGTACAGGCCGCCCAGGCTCATGATCTTCGCCTTGCCCGCGGCGACGCCGGTGTTGCCCTCGCCGTTGTCCTCGGCGGCGATGATGCCGGCCACGTGCGTGCCGTGGTCCGTGCCGCTGCCGCGCATCACGTCGCCGCTGTTGTAGCCGACGTTGTAGCCGTAGATGTCGTCCTTGACGCCGTTGCCGTCGTTGTCGATGCCGTCACCCGCGACCTCGTTCGGGTTGACCCACATCGCGTCATCCAGGTCGGAGTGCTTGAAGTCCACGCCGCCGTCGAACACGGCGATGACCGGCGGGCCAGAGAGCTGGGGCTTCGGCTCCTCGATGGGGCCCGTGCCCGTCGTCTGGCCAGCGGCGTCCAGGCTCCAGCTCTTCAGGGTGCCCGTGTCGCGGCGAGCCTTGTCCTCGACGGAGAGCGTCCAGGTGCCCTTGGTGGACTCGCCCTTGAAGGCGGCCAGGTCGAAGCTGCCCTTGATGTCGTCCGCGCTGCCACCCTTCCGGTTGTGGAGGGTCTCCGTCTTGCCGGAGGGGCTGGTCAGCTTGACGACCAGGTCACCCTTGAAGGTGTGCGCCAGGTCCAGGTTCAGCTTCAGCGAGTCCAGCTTCACGTCCTGGTCGAAGGACACGGTGGACGTCGTCGTCTGGAGGTCGTTCACCTTCGCGTTGGGCGTGGCGGACGCCGTCAGCGTCACGGGCGCGCGGGCCGCGAAGGGACGGACGGCGACGTGGCCGGAGCCGAAGGTGAAGGCCGAGGCCGGCAGCGCCGACGGGGTGCCCTGGGGCAGGCCCGTGGGGCGGTCCACGAAGTTGCCCTTCGGGCGGTCCACGAAGTTGGAGCCCCGCGCGCCACCCGTGGGCGCCGAGTCGAAGCCATCCTTCGCCGTCTGGACCGGCGCCTTCTCCACGGGCCTGGCCGCAGCGGCCGGCTTGGCCGTGTCACCAGCGCGGGTGGACTGCGACACGGGCGACTTCGGCTTGCGAGAGATTTCCATGGTGGGGGAGCTCCGTGGGGGGCAGAAAAAACGCCGATAAATGATTGTCGCATTGTGTCGGACAAAGTTTCCAGCGATCAGCCCGAGGCGGCATCAGCGCCCCCCCGGCCGGCATGCTACATGCCGCGACGCGGCCCGACGCCCCAGGGACGACGCCAGGAGAGAGGACGGGAGGTCAGGAATGCCAAGGACGGTCACCGCCACGCGCTACGTGACGCCACTGCGGGAGGGCGGCTCGCTGCCGGCCATCATCGAGGCGGACGACGCGGGGCTCTACGTCGTGAAGTTCCGGGGCGCCGGACAGGGCGCCAAGGCGCTCGTCGCCGAGCTCATCGCCGGAGAGCTGGCCCGGGAGCTGGGCCTGCGGGTGCCGGAGCTCGTACTGGTGGAGCTGGACCCGGCCCTGGGACGCAACGAGCCGGACTCCGAGATTCGCGAGCTGCTCAAGGCCAGCGCGGGCCTCAACCTGGCGCTGGACTACCTTCCGGCGTCGGTGACGTTCGACCCGGTGGCGGACCCCGCGCCCACCGCGGCGGAGGCGTCCGGCATCGTCGCCTTCGACGCGTACATCACCAACGTGGATCGGACCCCACGCAACCCCAACATGCTGACCTGGCACCGGAAGCTGTGGCTCATCGACCACGGGGCCTCGCTGTACTTCCACCATTCGTGGGACGACTGGGAGGCGCGCAGCCAGGGCCGCTTCGCGCCCATCAAGGACCACGTGTTGCTGCCGTGGGCCACGGCGCTGACGGAGGCCGGCAAGCACCTGGGCGAGCGCATCACCCGGGAGGTGGTGGAGCGCATCGTCGGGGCCATTCCGGAGGCATGGCTCACGAGCACCGAGTCCCCCTTCCCCACCGCCGAGGCGCACCGCGCCGCCTACGCCACCGGCTGCTGCGCCGGCTGGAAGCCGTGCCCGCGTTCATCGAGGAGGCGGACCGTGCCCGCGCCCAGCTCGTTTGATTACGCCATCATCCGCGTCGTCCCGCGCGTGGAGCGCGAGGAGTTCATCAACGCGGGCGTCGTCCTCTTCTGCGCCACCCAGCGCTTCCTGGGCGTGCGCGTGGAGCCGGACGAAGCGCGGTTGAAGGCGCTGTGGCCCGACGTTGACGTGGACGTGATTCGCGGCCACCTGGAGAGCTTCCGCCGCGTGTGCGAGGGCGGGAAGGGCTCGGGGCCCATTGGCCAGCTGTCCCAGAAGGAGCGCTGGCACTGGGTGGTGGCGCCGCGCAGCACCATCATCCAGACGGGGCCGGTGCACTCCGGCCTGTGCACCGAGCCCCAGGCGGCGCTGGAGCACCTGCTGGACTCGGTGGTGCGGATGAAGCGCGCTACTCCGTCACCCGGCGGCCGGTGAAGCGGACGGCGGAGGCGCAGCCGGAGGCTATCGTGGAGCCGTTGACGGGGTCCCGCTCGACGTGCTCGTTGCGGACCCAGACCGTGCCCTGGATGGCGTCATCCAGGTCCTTGTTGTGGATGGCGATGCGGAAGGCGTGCTCGTTGCCCAGCGCGGACAGCTTGTGCTCCTCATCCAGGCGCGTCTGGATGTGGATGAACTGGTAGCCGCCGTCCGCGCCCACCGAGCCCATGAGCACGTCCGGCTCGCCGTCGCCGTTGATGACGTAGGCGTTGTTCGGCGTCTGGAAGTCGATGTCGGGGACCTCGAGGAACATCGAGTCCATCTCCCCGCGGCGAATCGTCCAGCGCTGCTGCGCGTCCAGGCCGACCGCGGGCCCCTGGGCAGGTTCGACGAACTCGCTGCACTCCGTCGGCACCTGGGCAAGCGTCTCCGCGTCCAGCGTCACGTCATACAGATACGTGTCGTCCTCGCCGCATCCCGTGAGCGCCATCACCACGGCGGCCATGGCGCCCCACTGGTCTCCACGCATCGGTCTCCGCTCCTTCCGTCACAGGGCTCGCGCCACGGCGACACGAGCGGAGCAGCCTACTCCTTCACGCGCTTGCCCGTGAAAGGGATGGTCGCGACGCATTCCGCCTCATCCCAATCGGCTTCCGGAGGCGCGACCAGGTGCTCACTTCGGAACCACAGATGGCCTTGGATGGTGTCGTCCAGGTGCTTGCTCGTGATGACGATGCTGAACGCCTGGTAGGCCCCCCACTCAAACCCGAAGTTCGTCACCTTGGTTTGCACGAACTGAAAACCACCGTCCGCGCCGACTGAACCGTGGAAGATGTCCGGCTCGTCGTCCGCGTCCACGCTGTACCCAGAGATACCCGGAGCCCGAATGTTGAGATCGGGCATCTCAAGCGTCATCGAATCCATCTCCCCGCGCTGAAGGCGCCACTGTTGCTGGGCCTCGATTCCAGTCGCCGGGCCGTCTCCTTCAAATTGTGCTTTGAGCTGGCCCGAGCACTCGTTCGGAACGTTGCTCAGCGCCGCCGCATCCAGCGTCACGTCATACAGATACGTGTCGTCCTCGCCGCACCCGATGAGCCCCATCATGGATGCGATTGCAACACCCCACGTGTATCCCCGCATGAACAGCCCTCCTTCGGTTACACCGCTGATGACCCGTCACGGGCCGCCGGGCGCCCCCCGCGAGCCCGGAACCCTCAGCAGAAAACCACAGGGTGGCTGAAACCCGGCTCCAGTCGTTGCCTGGTGAAGAGCATCTTGGCGCGGTGTCCTCGCCTCCCCGCACGAGCAGTGCGGCCGAGCGGGCAGGCCCTAGGAGTGTCAGGTGCCTGACGCCATCCCAAGCCGGAGCGCCTGGCGGTTAGTAGTTTCCTCCCGAGGCCCACTGGAGGGGCCAACGCGCTGCCCATGAGCCCATCCCCGCTGCGAATCGTCACCTACAACGTCCGCTACTTCGGCCACATGCTCCGCGGCCTGGCGAGCACCGTGGGCCCCAAGCGGCGCGTCGCCGCGGCGTTGGCGTCGCTGGACCCGCTGCCGGATGTCGTCTGCCTGCAGGAGGTGGAGACGTCCTCGCTCCGCAGCAACATCGCCGACCGGCCCAAACAGCCGGGCGAGACGCAGCTCACCGCCTTCATGGGCCGGATGGTGGAGACGTTCGACAGGCTGGGCCGGGAGATGCCCTACGAGGCCTTCTACTTCCGCGCCCACCACTACAAGCTCCGCGAGGTGTCCCTCTACACCACGGGGCTGGCGGTGCTGGTGAACACGCGCAAGCTGGAGGTGGCCACGCACAACGTGGGCGCCCCCCAGGCCATCACCCACCACCACGTCCAACGGCTCAAGGACCGGAAGCAGAGCCGCATCTGCGCGCACATGCGCCTGCTGCGCCGCGAGGACAGGCACCCCTTCCACATCTTCAACACCCACCTCAGCCTGCCCACGCCCTTCGCCCGTGAGTTCTGGGCCACGCGCGACAAGATGGGCGGCGGCATCAACCAACTCCACGAGGCGCGCAAGCTGACGGAGTTCATGCAAGGGCTCACCGGCGACGAGCCCTACATCGTGTGCGGAGACTTCAACTCGCCGCCCGCGTCGCCCGTGTACCGCTATCTCACCACCGATGGCCGGCTCACCTGCGCGCAGGCCGCCGTGGGACAGATTGACCCGAACGTGTCGCGCGGATTCCCCACCGCCGGCTTCATGCACATGCGGATGCACCTGGACCACGTGTTCTCCGGCGCGGGCGTGCGCTGGCTCGACACGCAGGAGACGTCTCCTTTCGGGGACCTCCGCAGCCGCTTCCATGGGCTGTCCGACCACATGCCCATCGTCGCGCGCTTCGCCCTGGACAGCGGCAAGACGCTCATCACGCCTCCGCCGACATCACTGCTGCTGTAGCCACGCGGGCTCACGCCCCTCCGGACAGCGCTCGCTCCACCTCTTCCCACGCGTCCAGAATCTCCCGTGTGCGCAGCTCGGCGAGCGCGTGGAACTCCGGCGCCAGGTGCGCCACCTTGTCCGGGTGGTACTGCACCACCAGCGCCCGGAAGGCCTTGCGCGCCTCATCCAGGGGCGTCCCGGGCGCGATGCCCAGCACCGTCCACGGGTCCTTCCTCGGCGGCGCGGGCGGCGGCACGCGCGTACCCCGAGGGGGCGTGGCCTCATCGTCCCAGCCGGCCCGCTCTCGCGTCCCCGCTGCGCGGGCGTGCGTGCCACCGCTCGCGGGCCGTGGGGGTGAGCGGGGCGCGGGCTCCGCGCGGCGGCGTCCTGGCCGCTGGGCCGGGTCCGGCGGGGGCACGCGAGGGGTGAGCTTGCTCAGGGCTTCTTGCAGGAACCAGAGGTCCTCGAACGGCGTGCCCTGCTTGCGCACCACCGCCGCGGGCCGGCCGTCCCGCAGCAACAGGTAGCCCGTGGACGCCGCGTAGGCGTCATCCCGGCTTCCGGGGTGGAGCCGGTCGCCCAGGTCTCCCAGCGGGTCTCTCCACATCCCATCCGTGGTGCCCTCGTCGGCCACCAGAACCTGCGACAGCACGTCGCCATGGAGTCGCTCCAGCGTGGCGAAGGGCTCGCGCGACTCCGGAGGACGCATGGCCGCGCCGTGCCGGACCCCTGTCACCAGCAACAACCCACGGGTCGAATCCACCCGGGCGAAGAGCTGCTCACGCACATGTCTGTCGGAGAAGAAGAGGACCCACTGCACGGTGGTCAGAGACTACCCGGTTGACGCCGTTCCGCGTGTGTTCAGGTGCATGTCATGAACGCTCCAGTGGGGAGGGGCGCGCCCCTGGCGTCATCTTCATGACTTCGTCGATACACGACGCTCATCGGCCCCCGGGTGCACTCCTTCTCGACGGTGACGCGAGCTTGCGGAAGAGTCCCCAGTGCCCATGCGCTGCTGCCACCGTCACGCCTCCGAGTCCGTCCCCTCCGGCCCCCGCCCCTTCTCCCTTCCTGGCGCCACCGAGCACTACGCCGCCGAGCGGCCGGTCCGCGCCGAGCACGTCCGCATCGAGGTCGACCTCGATTTCGACACCCACCGCATCACCGGCCTGTGCACCACGCGCGTCTCCGCCGTCCGTCCCGTCCACACCCTCACCTTCGACGCGGTGGACCTCGACGTGTCCGACGTCCAGGTAGACGGCCGCGCCGCGCGCTTCTCCAACTCCGGCGCCCACGTCCGCGTGGAGCTGTCCGCGCCGCTCGCCGCCGGGCAGGCCTGTGAGGTGGCCATCCGCTACACGGCCCGGCCTCGCCGCGGCCTCTACTTCTGGGCGCCCGACGCCGCCTATCCGCACCGTCCCCGCCAGGCCTGGACACAAGGCCAGGACATCGACGCGCGCGCCTGGTTCCCCTGCCTGGACACGCCCGCCCAGAAGGCCACGTCCGAGGTCATCGCCACCTTCCCCGAGGCGATGACGTCCCTGTCCAACGGCACACTGGAAAGCGACCGCGTCCACGACGGCCGCCGCACCCAGCACTACCGGATGGCGCAGCCGCACGCGCCGTACCTCGTCACGCTCGTGGTGGGTGAATTTGAAGAGGCCACCGACACGGCTGGCACGGTGCCCCTGCGCTACCTCTTCCCCAAGGGCCGCAAGGAGGACGCCCTGCGCTGCGTGCGCCGCACGCCGGAGATGGTGCGCGTCTTCCAGGAGGTCACCGGCGAGCCCTACCCCTGGAGCAGCTACGCCCAGGTCTTCGTCACCGAGTTCATCCTGGGCGGCATGGAGAACACCTCCGCCACCAGCCTCACCGACACCGTCCTCCACGACGCGCGCGCCCAGCCGGACTACAACGCCGAGCCGCTCATCTCGCACGAGCTGGCCCACCAGTGGTTCGGGGACCTGCTCACCTGCCGTGACTGGCCCCATGGCTGGCTCAACGAGGGCTTCGCCACCTGGCTCGAGATGCTCTGGAAGGAGCGCGCCGACGGGCAAGACGAGGCCGACCAGCACCGGCTCGTGGACCTGGAGGCCTACCTGAGCGAGGCGCGTGAGCGCTACGCCCGCCCCATTGTCGCGCGCCGCTTCCACGCGCCCATGGATGTCTTCGACCGGCACCTCTACGAAAAGGGCGGCCTGGTCCTCCACGAGCTGCGCCGCCGGCTGGGAGATGACCTGTTCTTCAAGGGCCTGCGCCACTACGTCGCGCGACACCGCCACGGCTCCGTGGAGACGGTGGACCTGGCCCGCGCGTTCGAGGACGCCACGGGCCACAACCTGGACGCCTTCTTCGACCAGTACGTCTTCGCGCCCGGCCACCCCGAGCTGAAGGTCGACGTCCGCTACGACGCCGAAGAAGCGCGGCTGCGCCTCCAGGTGCGCCAGACGCAGTCCACGGCGGACGGCGTGCCCCTCTTCCGGCTGCCGGTGGACGTGGCGCTCACCGTGGACGGCCGCGACACCGTCCACCGGCTGGAGGTGACGGACGCGGAGCACGCGTTCCACCTGCCCTGCCCCAGCGCGCCCTCGCAGGTGCGGGTGGACCCTCGGCGCGGGGTGCTCGGCACGCTGACGGTGGACAAGTCCGCGGGCCTTTGGATGGAGGAATTGCGTGCCGCGCCGGAGATGCGCGCGCGCACCGAAGCCGCCGTGGCCCTGGGACGCGACGGCAGCCCCCGCGCCGTGGACGCGCTGGGCACGGCGCTGGCGGACGCGCGGCTGTTCTGGGGCACTCGCGCCGCGTGCGCGAAGTCCCTGGGCCGCATCCGCACCCCCGATTCCCGCGCGCGCCTCCTGGACGCGCTGTCCACCGAGCATCCCCGCGTGCGCCGCGCCGTGGTGGCTTCGCTGGGCGAGTTCCGCCGCGACACGGAGGTGACAGCCCGCCTGCGCGCCCTGGTGAACGGCGGTGACACCAGCTACTTCGTGGAGGCGGAGGCCGCCCGCAGCTATGGCCGCGTGCGCGCGCCGGACGCGTTGGGCGTCCTGGAGGCCGCGAGCACCCGGCCCTCGTACCAGGACGTCATCGCCGTGGGCGCGGTGGATGGGCTCGCCGAGTCTCAAGACCCCGCCGCCTTCTCGGTGGTGCTGGCGCGCACCGCCTATGGCCACGCGGCTCCGCTGCGCCGCGCCGCCACGCTCGCGGTGGCGAAGCTGGCGGAGGTCGCGGGTCGCAAGCGCGAGGCCGTGGACCTGCTCGCGGAGCTGCTCCGCGACCCGCTCTTCCGCGTCCGCATGGGCGTCTTCGAGGCGGCGCGCACGCTGGGGGATTCACGCCTGGTGCCCGCGCTGGAGCAGACGCCACTGTTGGATGCCGTCGCCCGGCGCGCGGCGCGCGAGACGGTGCGCTTCCTGCGCGAAGGCGAACCGCAGGCCCGCGAGGTGGCATCACTGCGCGAAGAGGTGGACCGCCTCAAGGAGGAGACACGGGCCTTGCGCGAGCGGTTGGAAGGACTCTCGCTGAAGCCACCCGAACCGCCGCGTCCACCGCGCGGGGGCGCGAAGCCGGCGCGAAAGCAGGTCACGGCGCGCACGAAGACAGCCGCACGCAAGGCGGGTGGCCGGAAACGCAAGGCCACGCGCCGCTAGACAGGGGCTCGCCCGCTCGCCTGCACGTCGAACCTGGCGTCCGCACGCCGACCATCGACGTTGAAGGCGCGGGCTGTGCCTCCAATGCCTACTTGTATGGAAAGGGACACGCCCTCCGCATTCCGCGTCGAGGCGTTTCGAGCTCCCATGTCCCGGGACGCTGGCAACGATAACCAGCGGGTTTCCGAGGAGAGCATGGCCTCAGGCATCGACGAACTCAGCGCGTGGCTGGATGCCGCCGTGGACCCTTTCGTGGCCTGCGACGCCGGTGAGAACGTCTGCTTTCTCAACGCCGCCGCGGAGCGCCTGCTGGGATGGACGCGTGAGGAGCTCATCGGCCAGCCGGCGTCCCGGCTCTTTCCCCAGCGGCTGCACCGCCACGAAGGCGAGAGCCTGCTGCGCCACCTGCTCTCCCGGCGGGCCGCGCTCGGAGGGCGAGCGACCCGGGTGCTCGCGCGTCGCAAGGACGGCGCTGAAATCATGGTGGAACTGACGGTGGGCGCCTCCGGCAAGGGCCGGGATGAGCGCATCGTCCTCAACTTCCGCCGCCTGCACGAGGTCGTCGACACCCTGGCCGAGCCCGTGGAGCGCACGCTGCACGGAAGCGATTCGGAGAGCGTTCCCGGCGACGCGCTCTTCCGCGCCGTCGTGGAGCACGCGCCCCTGGGCATCATCTACTTCGACTTGGACGCCATCGTCATCGCGTGCAACGAGCTGTTCGTGAGCATCATCGGCTCGCCCAAGCGCTTGATGGTGGGCCTCAACCTCCTGTCGCTCCGGGACGAGAGCATCCTCCACTGCGTCCGGGAGACGCTGGCGGGACATACCTGCGACTACGAAGGCGAGTACCGCGCCATCACCTCCGGCAAGAAGACGCCGGTCCACATCCGCTTCGCCCCCTGCTTCAACGCGGCCGGACAGGTGGAGGGCGGCATTGGCATCGTCGAGGACATCTCCGAGCGCCGCCGCGCGGAGAGCGAGCGCGAGCGCCTGTACCGCGAGGCCCAAGAGGCCATCCGCGTGCGCGACGATTTCCTGTCCATCGCCTCGCACGAGCTGAAGACCCCCCTCACCCCGCTGAGCATCCGGCTGGCCACGCTGGAGCGCCGGCTGGCGCGTGGCGAGCGCGTGGAGTCGTCCACCTTGCGTCAGGCGCGCCTGTACCTCTTGCGCATCACCAGCCTCATCAACGACCTGCTGGACTCCTCACGCATCGAGGCGGGACGACTGGCCCTTCACCGGGAGGCCACCCGGCTGGAAGGACTGGTGGAGCACGTCCTCCATGAGCTCGAGCCCCAGCGCGGCGACCACACCGTGCGGTTCGACGCGCCCGAGCAGCCCGTGCAGGTGAGCGTGGACCCCTTCCGGATGGAGCAGGTGCTCGCCAATCTGGTGGAGAACGCGTTCAAGTACAGCCCGAATGGAGGCACCGTGCGCGTGAGCTTGCGCCAGCGCGGCGGGCTGGCGCTCCTGTCTGTCTCCGACGAAGGCATCGGCATCCCGCCGGACCAGCAGAAGCTGCTCTTCGACCGGTACTTCCGGGCGCGCAACGCCTCCGCCCATTCCTTCGGGGGACTGGGGCTGGGGCTCTACATCAGCCGGGACATCGTCGAGCGCCACGGCGGGCGCATCTGGGTGGAGAGCGAGCCAGGCCATGGCTCCACCTTCCATGTCGCCCTGCCGTTGATGGCGAGCGCTCCCGTGCAGCCGAACGTCGAGGAACCCGGACAGCTCATCCACTGAAACTCCGCCACCCCGCCTTCCGCAAAAATGACAGGTGTGGGTGTCTTCCATTGGCCAGGAGGCCTGGGGAAGCGCCTGGATTCGCACGCTTCCGGCGCTGGCATGGCGGCTGCTCTATCGAAAGGCGGAGGATGCACTTCGAGGGAGGATGACCATGACGACCGACACGCCTGCTTGGACTCGTGACAATGAAGGCTGGCTCGTCCGCGTGAAGGTGGGCGGACGCATCCAGGAGGTGCGCTGCACCACGGAGAGCCAGGCCCGCTACTTCGCCACCGTGTTGGCGATGAACCCGCCCAAACCGTCGAAGCTGCGCAACTAGGGTGGCTCAGGGGTTGAGGCGGACGATTTCGGCGTTGAGCACGTTGGCGAAGCCCACCCAGCCCAGGTACGGCACCACCATCCAGGCCGCGGGGCGGTCCACATCCTTGGTGACGGCGACATACGCCGTCACGCTGGCCAGCAGCGCCAGGTTGTCCGCCAGGGCGCGGCGCGGCTGGTGCCTGCCGAAGAAGAGCCAGGACCAGGCGGCGTTGCATCCCATCTGGATGCCCCACCAGGCCAGGGCCTGGGAGCGGGCCGCGCCCGCGGGCGCCGTCCATACACGCCAACCCGACAGGGCGATGAGGCCATACAGCACCGTCCATACCGGGCCGAAGACCTTCGGTGGCGGCTGGAACGAGGGCTTGCGCAGACGCCGGTACCAGCGCGTGTCCGCCGAGCTGACGCGAGCGCCCAGGGCCGCCGCGCCAAACGCCAGAGCGCCGAAGACCCCCAGCGCCACCACGGACTCCTTGCGCAGCGTGGGGTTGAGCGCCGTGCGCCGCACCGGGTCAGGCACGTTTCGTGTCGTCGGCTCCAGCGTCCAGTCCATCCGCGTCCTCCTTTGGCGGAGCACCCGCCAGTGTCGGGTGGAAGGTGGTACCGACGCCACCCAGCCGCCACCCCGGCTGGCGCCGGTGTACAAGGCGGCTTCCCCTCGTTGACGAAGAGGCGTCTCATGGCGAGCGCAGAGGAAATCCTGAGCTTCTGGTTCGGGCAGCCACGTGAGCGGTGGTTCCTGCGGGACGAAGCCTTCGATG
The DNA here is from genome assembly GCF_032612255.1 of Myxococcus sp. MxC21-1. Classification (NCBI taxonomy): domain Bacteria; kingdom Pseudomonadati; phylum Myxococcota; class Myxococcia; order Myxococcales; family Myxococcaceae; genus Myxococcus; species Myxococcus sp. MxC21-1. Next base: position 766,914 of record NZ_CP123278.1, on the reverse strand, counting down.
ATGAATGCCGGCGCCGCTTCCTGCCCGCCGTCGAGCGCGCCGCCGAGGGCGAGCTGGACGACTGGCGGGACGAGCCTCGCAGCTGCGTGGCCCTGCTCCTGCTGTTGGACCAGTTCCCGCGCAATCTCTTCCGCGGCACGCCCCAGGCCTTCGCCTCGGACGCGCGGGCGCGCGAGGTGGCCCGGCACGGATTGGCGCGAGGCCTGGACATGGCCCTGCCGCCGCTGTGGCGGTGGTTCATGTACCTGCCCTTCGAGCACAGCGAGTCCGTCAACGACCAGCGGCTGTCCGTGGCCCTCTTCGAGGTGCTCGCGCTCTATCACGCGGACAGCCGGGAAGCGCTCGACTATGCCCGGCAACACCGGGACATCATCCAGCGCTTCGGCCGCTTCCCGCATCGCAACGTGACGCTGGGACGGCCGACGACTCCGGAGGAGACCGTCTTCCTCCAGGAGCCGGGCTCGTCGTTCTGAGCGTCACACCCGCGGCTGCGTGCCCGCGCGCTCTTCGCGGGCAGGTGCCCCGCGCGCCTCCACGCTCACGCCCGCGGCCAGCCAGCCACGCACCCAGAGGAGGTGCTGCACCTCCGAATCCAGCGCGAGCTGGAAGCGGTCCGCCAGCGTGTCATGGCCCAGGTCGCGGGCCAGCTCGATGAGCATCTCCCAGCCGGCGTTGTCCGCCAGCTCCGCCACCAGCAGCGCTTCCAATGACTGGCGCAGGTTGGCTCGCGGGTCCGCGATGAGCAGCGGCAGGCCCTGGGACACCACCGCTGCGACGTCCGCGCTGGGCGTCATCGCCGTGGGGTCGGCGCCCAGTGACTTCAGGGCCTCGGTGAGCATGAGGAAGTGGGACAGCTCGTCGTTGTAGATTTTCTCCAGGCCCTCACGCGTGGGCCCTCCTTCCCAGCTGCCGTAGACGTCGAACTTGGCGAGTGCGCCTTCGTAGAGCCGGGTCCCGCTGCGCTCGAAGGCCAGCCGCTCTCCCAGCTTGTCGATGAAGACGGTGGGCTTGGAGCCCTTGAGCGCGTCCACCGCCGTCTTCGCCACGCCCTTGAGGCTGACTGGCGGCGGCACGCTGCCCAGGCCTTCGGATTCCCGCGCGTAGATTTGCCGGACCTGGAGGAGGAGCGAGCCGTCTCCCAGGTGGCTGGGCTGATGCTTCTCCGCTTCCTGGGTGATGTCCGCGCTGTCGATGGGTGAGGTGGCCACGCCCGTCCGGTTGCGCCCCATGTCGCTGGTCGTCGTCTTCATGTCAGTGAACCTTCTTTCCCTCGAACGTGGAGCCCATGCGCGGCGTGCGCGCGGCGAGCTCCGTGCCCGGAATCCATTTGTAGCCAGCGGCCACTGTCTCGGACGGGGAGCCGTCGGAGTTGAGCTGGTCGCGCCAGATGTACGAGCGGTGGTCGCGCGGCAGGTCCGCCAGCCGCACGTAGTCCTGTCCGTTGGAGGCCATGTCCTCCTCTTGATTCAGTGTCTTGCGAACGAAGTCGCGGTGTTCCTTGAAGCCGATGGGCTCCGGCAGCGTGCTGGGGAGCACCTCCGCCGCGTCACGCTTCTCCACGTTCTGGAAGATTTCCTTCACGTAGTGGAGCTGTCCCAGCTCGTAGTCCAGGAAGCGCTGCCATATCTCCTTGATGCGCGAGTTCTTCTCGAAGGCCACGCACGAGTAGAAGTTGTAGACCTCGCAGGCCTCGTGCATCAGCCACTTCTCCAGCATGGACTCGCCCGGGTCCAGCAGCGACTCGTACATGGAGGTGTGCTGCTCCTCGATGGAGGCAATCTCCGCGTAGAGCTGGCGGGCCACCGGGTCACTGAAGAACGGGCCGACCGTCATGTAGTAGTCGTGCGTCTGGTTCTCCGCCGCGGTGATGCTCATCGCGTGGAGCTTCGTCAGCGGGTGCGCCGTGCGCTTGTCGTAGGGACGGCGCAGGTCATCCAACGGATGGCGATGCTCCACGGAGGTCGGCCGCCCAGGGATGATGTCCGTGTACGACTGGGTGATGTTGTTGGGGTCCTTCCCCTCCAGCCGGTCGTAGAGCGCGGAGTAGCGATACAGGTGGTCAAAGTCCTCGAGCAGACCGAACCGGTACGTCTGGGCCAGGTAGGGGTCGGGCTCGCGCAGGGCCACGCTGGCCGTCACCTCGATGGCGACCTGTTCAAAGCCCAGGGTGGTCTCCAGCGGCGTCTGGTCCGGAGGATTGAGCCAGTTGATGAGCGTCTGTTCGTACTGCTCCACGCGGCGAATCAACGCCAGCGGCTCCCGCAGCTCGCGGTTCATGCGCGCGAAGGCATGCTTGGTCCGCAGTGCGTCCGCCATGATGCCGTTCATGTAGATGACGCACACGCGGGTGAAGGCGTCGTCATCCAGCTTGCTGTAGGGGCGCCGGACCAGGTCCTTCCAGGTGAAGACCTGCTTGTCGAGCGGAACGCCTTTTTCTTGGAGGATATCCAGGGCCACGTCTGACTCCTTGAAAGCGAAAATCCGTGTCGAACTGAGTGCAAAGGTCCGGACGGCACCGACATGTGGCAAACGGTCCACGGGTTTCCGGAAGGGTGACGTCAGAGGCGCCAGTGGCCCGCCTGGATGCCTGCCGGGGCCATCCTCGGGCGTCACCGGTTTCTCCGTGAATGCACGGTCGACACACCGAAACATGCGAGGTGACTGCCCACGCCCCTGCTGCTGGGGTAGTGTCCACTCCGGCACGCTTCGCAAGAGGGGGACGTGGCAGGCGAGCGCTGGAAGACGGTCCGTTCACGGTGGCAGAACCACTGGCGGCTGATGCTGGGCGTGGCGGTGCTGGCCACCACGCTGGCCGCCGTCTGCCTTCACTTCGACGCGAAGCTGGGCGGCCTGCTGGAGGAAGCGGAGCGCACGGCGTACGACACCGTCGTCACGCGATTCACCGAGCGGCGCGAGGTGTCATCCCAGGTGGTGCTGGTCACCATCGACCAGCCAAGCCTGGAGCGCATCCGCGCCAACGAACAGTACGCGCTCAACTTCGGAAGCTGGCCCTACAGCCGCAACCTCTGGGCGCGCGTGGTGGAACAGCTGGAAGCCGAGGGTGCTCGGGCCATCGTGTTCGACGCCGTCATGGACGAGCGCGGCACGGACGAGTCCATGGACCTGGCCTTCGCGCAGGTGCTCCAGGAGACGTCCATCCCCTTCTACCTGGGGGTCTCCACCCACTCGAACGCGCCGCTGCTGCCCCCCGCTGACTTCGGCGCGGCGGTGGTGGTGGATGGCCCCACTCAGGTGGAGGACACCTTCCCGGAGGAAGCCGACGCGGAGACGTTCGAGGACGGCGCCCTGGAGGCGGTCCTTCCCTCCGCTTCTCCCGAGCAGCTTGCCCGGGCCATCGCGTTTCCGGTGCGCGCGGACGGCCGGACGCTGCCCGCGCTGGATTACGCGACGTCCTCGGGAGAGCGGCTCCCCAGCCACCCGGTGCCGCCCATTCCCGTGCTGGTGGGCGCGGTGGATGGCTTCGGGCTGGTGGAGCCGGAGTCGGACGCCGACGGCTTCATGCGCCGCACGCGCTTCGTCTATTCGGATGGTCCCAATGCCTTCGCGACGCTGCCGGTGCGCGTGGCCGCGGGCCTGCTGGGCGCCAGCGCCATCGAGTTCTCCGGGCGCACGCTGCGCCTGGGCTCGCGCACCTACGCCGTGGATGCGGATGGCAGCGCTGGCATCGACTTCGGCGGGCAGTTGCATGACCGCTTCACCAGCGTTCCGCTCATCTCCGTGCTCGACGCGTGGGTGCACCGGGGCCAGGGCCAAGCCACGGGGCTGCCGCCGGACGTCTTCCGCGGCAAGGTGGTCATCATTGGCGGCAACGCGGTGGGCCTCAACGACGTCAAGGCCACGTCCTTCTCGTCGCATGAGCCCGGCGTGGTGAAACAGGCGGCGGTGCTGGACACGCTCCTGGGCAACGGCCGCTTCATCACCCGCGCACCGCTGGGGGTGAGTCTGGCGCTCGTCTTCGCGGTGGCCTTCGTGTCGGTGGTGCTGCTGATGACGACGCGCTGGACGCCGCTGGAGATTGTGTGGCCGCTGGGGCTCTACGCCGGCATGAGCTGGGTGACGGGCCCCGTCCTTGGACTGACGCACACCTACGTGCTCACCGCCCTGCCCGCGCTGGCGGGCGTGCTGGCCAGCGTCAGCGCCGTGGCCTTCAACCACCTGGTGGCCAACGAGGAGGCGGCCTTCATCCGGCAGGCCTTCAGCCGCTTCATGGAGCCCAAGCTGGTGGAGCAGATGATTGCCCAGCGCGAGCTGCCCCGGCTGGATGGGGAGAATGTCGAAATCACCGCCTTCTTCAGCGACATCCGAGGCTTCTCCACCTTCAGCGAGCGCTTCAAGGACGACCCGCGCAACCTGGTGCGCCTGCTCAATACGTATCTGACGCGGGTGAGCGCGGCGCTGCTGAAGGAAGGTGGGTGCCTGGACAAGTACATCGGTGACGCCGTGGTGTGTCTCTTCGGCGCGCCGATGCGACAGGCGGACCACGCGCTGCGCGGCTGCAAGGGCGCGCTCGCGGCGAAGGCGGCGGTGGACCGGCTGCGCGACGAGTTCCGCGCCCAGGGGCTGCCGGACATGTACACACGCATCGGCGTCAACACCGCGGTCAACTTTGTGGGCAACTTCGGCAGCGAGCAGCTCTTCAGCTACACCGCGATTGGCGACGGGATGAACCTGGCCGCGCGGCTGGAGGGCGCGAACAAGGCCTATGGCTCCGTCATCATGATTGGCCCGCGCACGTACGAGCTGGCGCGCGAGCACATCGAGGTGCGGGAGCTGGACCGGGTGCGCGTGGCGGGCAAGACGGAGGCCGTCACCGTGTACGAATTGCTCGCGCTCAAGGGCGGGCTGGACGCGCGCAAGCGGGAGACGGTGGAGCGATATCACGCGGCGCTGGCGCTCTACCGCGCGGCGCGGTTCGAAGAAGCAGCAGCGGTGCTGAATGCGCGCCGCGCGGAGGACCCGGAGGACGGGCCCACGCAGGCGTTGCTGGAGCGCTGTCAACGATATGTGAAGGCGCCGCCGCAGGACTTCGACGGCGTGGCGAACCTGGACAAGTGAGCGGTGCGGAAAGGAGTCGGGGAGACATGGGGATGAAGACGCGGGTGGCGTGGACCACCGCCCTGCTGGCGCTGGCGATTCCGGCGGGGGCGTCGGCCGTGAAGGTCGGCGAGCCGCTGTACGTGAAGGCGAAGAACACGCGCGTGCAGGCGAGTCCGTCCGGCTCGGACAACGCCGTGGCGGTGCTCCAGCCCGGAGAGCGGGTGACATGGGGCGGCGCGGATGCGAAGCACAAGCAGTGGCACCGGGTGACCACGGCCACCGGGAAGAAGGGGTTCGTGTTCCAGACGAACCTGTCCACCACGCCGCCCAACATGGAGCTGGTGACGCAAGGGAATGGCACCCAGCAGGTGGACCCGAAGAAGTTCGTCGCCAGTGGCGCCGCGGTGAAGGCGCTCAGCCCGGGCGCGGAGCAGTACGGCAAGGACAAGGGCGGCGACCACGGCAAGGCCGTGCGGGACATCCAGGCGCTGGAGACGCTGGCGAAGTCCGTATCCACGGCGGACATCGCCGCGCACGTGACGGCGGCGGGGCTCTTCCCAGTGGTGGGCGCCAGCGACACGGTCGCGAAGGCCGGGACGAACAAGCGGAGCGGCAACCGATGATGCGAACGGGCTGGAAGGTGCTCGCGTTGGTGGGTCTGGGCGCGCTGACGGCGTCCTGCAAGGGCTTCAATGCGTCCTCGCTCACCCGGGGTGAGAACCTCCTGGGGAAGCTGAGCGCCGCGTCCGCGGAAGCCAAGACGTGCAAGAAGCTGCGCGCCGCCCCCAGCGTGCAGGAGGAGTACGCCCTGGGCGGCGCGCTGGCCATCAACTACGTGCGGCGGGGTGGCGGGCTGCTGCTGGACGGCCCCAACGACGCGCTCCACCGCTACGTCAACGTCGTGGGGAAGAACCTGGCGGCGCAATCCGCGCGGCCCACGCTCGAGTGGACCTTCGGCGTGCTCCAGGACACGTCCCAGTTCAACGCGACGTCCGCTCCCGGTGGCTACGTCTTCGTCACCCGGAAGCTGCTCCAGGGACTGGAGAACGAAGGACAGCTGGCCGGCGTGCTGGCGCACGAAATCGCCCACGTCACGCTCAAGCACGCCATCCACCAGTACGGCGACGCGAAGGTGAAGACGTGCGAGCTGGTCACCTACGGCGAGGCCGTGCTCTCCCCCACCGCGGTGAAGGTGCTCTCCGCGGGCCGCAATGGCGATGGGACGCTGGATTTGGACCAGGACCCGGGCCTGCTGGGCCACCTGAGCGAGAAGACCATCGACCTCACCGACAAGGGGAACGCCAAGGAGCAGGAGCTGGAGGCGGACCGGATCGCCGTCGAGCTGATGCTCTCCGCGGGCTACACGCCGGACGACTACCTCGCCCTGCTGGCCAAGACGAAGGACGGGGGCAGCACCTTCGCCAACCACCCGGGGAAGGACGAGCGCCGGCGCAACATCCTCGCGCACGTCCAGGCACTGAAGCAGCCGGCTGGCGCCTTCAGTGGACTGGCCACCGAAGGGCTCCGCTCGCCGCCGCTCAGCCCCGCCTTCGCCGCCGTGCGCGGTGGAAACGACGCACGCGGCGTGGCGAAGGACGGGAAGTAGCCGGGCGGCTTCAGCGCACCGTGGCCTGACTCAGGGCCCGGTGCACCGACTCCAGGGCCTTGCGCGCCTCGAGCAGCTCGGCGCGCTCGGCGGTGAGCGAGGCCACCTGCTGGGCCAGCACGTCGCGCTCTCCCTGGAGCGCTTCCACCGCGCGCTGCAGCGACATGGACTCGTCCTTGGCGGACTCCAGCTCACCGGCGAGCCGCTCCTCCTCGGCCAGGCTGTCCACCAGGGACTGCTTGCCGCGGGCGACCTCTTCTTCCAGGGCCTCGCGCTCCTTGGCAGCGGCCTGAAGCGCCTGCCGCGTCTCCTGGAGCGACAGCAGCGCCTCGTCGCGCTCGCCCTCCAGCGCGGACAGCTCGCGCTCCAGGTCGGCCAGCAGCTTCACCCGGCCCTCCATCTCCGAGGACAGGCGGCGCGCCTCGTCCATGCGCAGGCGGGCCTCTTCCGTGGCCTTCTCCGCCTGACGGCGCGACACTTCCAGGTCCTGTGTGAGGGAGAGGTTGAGCGCCTTCACCTTCACCAGCTCCGCCTGGAGGTGGGTGATGCGCTCCACGGCGCGCTGACCCGCCTCCGCCACGGTGGCGGGCAGCGGCTCCGGACGCGGATTCTCCCGCACCGCCTTGAGCCGGGCCTTCAGTCGCTCACGGCGGGCCGAGGAGTCCTGCCCGTCCTCGCGCGGCGGGGCCGGCCGCTGCACCTCCACCTCGGTGGGCGGCGCTTCGACACGGGCCACCGGCTCCGCGACGGTGGCGGTGACGTGCGGCATGGACACGGGAGCCGAGGCCTGCGTCATGGGGTGCGCCTCCGGAGGAGGACTGACGGCGTCGAAGTGCAGCGTCGGAGGCGGCGCGGCGAAGGTGACGGGCTCGGCGTGCAGCTCGGTGTCGAGCAACGCCTCCGCCTCTGCCTCCGGCGGAGCCCCGTACGTCACGGGCGCGTCGGCGACCGCCTCGGGCTCCTGCGGCGGCTCCTCGTAGACGGGCGCGTCGTCCGGCTCGCGCAGGGCGGCGTCCATCGCCTCGGCGGCGCTGGGGCGCGGGCTGCGGGCGCGCTCGATGCGGGCGCGCACCTCGGCGGAGAGGTCGGGGGCCTCGGCGACGGGCTCGGGGGCCGCTTCGGCCTCGGGCTCGGGAGGCGTGGGCTCGACGGGGTCGACGAGGCCCGTCAGCGCGCCCAGGCGGAGGCGCGGCTTGGCGCGGGACACGTTCTGTTCAAAGGCTTTCTTCATGGTTCTCAGCCGGCCTGCTGGGTGCCCTTCGTCTGGGCGACGGCTGCCGCGGCCACCAGCCGGGGCAGGATGTTGTCAATCATGGCCTGGATGTCGTTGGCCCCCTTGGACGAGGGGTCCGCGACGAACACCGGCCGCCCCTCGCTGGAGGCCTGCGCGAACTTGGTGCACTGCCGGATGATGGTGGGCAGCAGGAACTCCGGATAGTGCGTCTGGAGCGCCTCCAGCGCCTCCTTCGCCAGCTTGAAGGTGGCGTTGAAGGAGTTGACCACGATGAAGACGTGGTCGAGCACGTGGTTCAGGTCCTCCTCCAGGCTCTGCACCGTTTCGAACAGCAGCTTGAGGCCGTGGAAGGACAGGAAGTCCGCGAGCACGGGGACGAACAAGTCGTTCGCCGCCATCAGCGCGTTGAGGTTGAGCAGGCCGAAGGACGGCGGCGCGTCGAAGACGACGACGTCGTACTGGGCCTCCACGTCCTTGAGGGCGTTGCGCAGCTTGAACTCGCGGCCGGCCATGGGCATCAGCGCGAGGTCCACCGTGGACATGGTCAGGTTGGACGGGACGAAGTCCAGGTTGGGCAGCGAGGACTTCTGGATGACCTTGGCCAGGGGCGTCTTGCGGACCAGGACGTCCAGGAGCGTCTTCTCGAAGTCCTCGCCTTCGTAGCCCAGGCACTTGGTGGCGTGGCCCTGGCTGTCGAGGTCGATGAGGAGCACCGCGTAGCCCAGCTCCGCCAGGCGCCAGGCGTACGACGTGGACAGCGACGTCTTGCCGGTGCCGCCCTTGAAGTTCAGGAAGAGCTGGCGGCGGTGGCCCACCCGCGCCGGGAAACGGTCGAGCGTGGTGCGCAGCTCCCAGATGTCGTCCGGCGTGTAGGCGTCCTTCCGCGATTCCTCCGGAATCTGCTTCGGGGACACGCCGAGCATCTCGGCGACCTGCTTGGAGCTGTACGTCGGCGCTTCCATGGACGACCCTTCGAAAGACGTGCGGGACGGCTACCTTGCCTCAAGCGGCGAAGTATTTGTGCCCCCTTCGAATCACCGCTCCCCGTGCGGACAACAGAGTGAGCGCCTCCTGGGCGAGCTCCGAGGGCGCCGAGAGCGCGACCGCCAGCTCGACGAGCGAGCGGCCTCGGACGGCGACGCGGACCTCGGCCAGCATCTGCGTGCAGAGGACTTCCACCGGTGACGCACTGGGGCGCACGGGGGCCGCCGGACGGGACGGCTCCGCGGCGGCGGCGGGAACACGCGGCGCGGGGGCGGCCTGCCCGGGCACCGCGCCCATGGCCACCAGGGCCGCTTGGACGGGGGACAGGCGAGCGGCCGGCACGCGCGGAGCCTGCGCGGGGCTGGAATGGTTTGGGGTGGCCTGCGGGGCTGGCGCGGGCGGACGTTGCACGGGAGCGGCGGCCTGTGGCGCGGGCGGACGCTGCACGGGAGCGGCGGCCTGTGGCGCGGGCGGACGCGGTGCGGAGGCGGCGGTCTGCGGAACCGACGCGGGCGGACGCTGCACGGGGGCGGCCTGTGGCGTCGGTGCGGGCGTCGGAGCCACCGGCGCTCCCACGGGGCCCGCTCGCCCCTGCACAGGCCCCACCGGACCCGCGCCCTGCGCGAGGCCCACGGTGACGGCCTGCCGATTCGCAGCCCCCACCGCGACGACCGCGTGAGCGGGCTGCTCGACCGCCGCCACCGGCGCCGGAACCACCGCGGCCACTGCCACTGCCGGCGCGACCGCCTGCACCGAAGCCACCACCGGACGAGGCTGCTCCAGCCGCGCCCGTACGGGCTTCACGGGCAACGTCGCCAGCCGGCGAATCTCCCGGCGGCGGTGCGTCTCGTCCAGGTCCACCACGGCCGAGACGTCCTGCCCCAGGATGCGCGACAGACTCTGCGCGGCGGCCTTGCGAACGCGCTGCTCACGGTCACCCAAGGCGCCCAGCAGCAGCGTGCGCGCGTTCTCCCCAGCGCCAGCGCCGAGCGCCAGCGCGGCCAGCGCGCGCGCCTCCGGATCCGCGTCGTGGATGGCTTCCTCGCCCAGCCGCCGCGCCGTCTCCCCTTCCAGGCCCAGCGCCAGCAGCGACGCGCGGCGGCGCACCGAGCGGTCCGGGTCCTTCATCGCCTGCGCCAGATGCGGCGCCGCGTCCTTCGGCGCCAGCGTCAGGAGCGCCTTGAGCGCCGCGATGCGCACCTCCGGCACCGGCGACGCGAGCAGCGGCGACACCACCGACGCGCCCTCTTCCTGGCACAGCGACGCGAATGCCTGGAGCAGCGCCACCTGCGCCGTCGGCTCCGTCTCCGCATGCAGCGCCGACGCCAGCGCGGGCGCGGCGGCCGGCTGTGACAGCGCCTTCAGGCGCTCCGCGGCACGCACCCGGGCCGCGCCATCCTGCGCGGACAGCTCGCGGATGGAGAACCCGAACAACGTCTCATCCGTCGGCCCGCCGAACCCCGCGTGCGAGGACAGCTCCGCGTGCTGCGCCGCGCTCACGCCCAACCGGCCCGCCTGCAGGAAGCGCTGCGCCTCACGCGCCACCGGTGACAGGCCGTCGTCCTCGACGACAGCGGCCACGGGCGGCTCGCTCACCGGCGCCGGCGTCACGGGGACACTGGCCGCCGTCTCACGCAGCGGCCCCGGCGAGCGCCGCGTGGGGACCACCAGCCCGCGGGCCACCGGCCCCCCTCACCGCGCAGCAGCACCTCGCTGCGAAGCTGGGAGATGAACGACGCCAGGTCGAGCCCCAGGTCGTCGTCCTCGTCGTCGCGCTCCTGGGCGGTGGCGCGGATGCGCCCCACGTCCAGCAGCTTGTCCATCATCTGGTTCCGCTCGCCGCGCAGGGCCTGGTTGAGCCGGGCCAGCTCCTCGCGTTCGGCCTGGAGCCGACCCACGCGGACCTCCAGCTCCGCGACCTCACGGCGCAGGCCCAGCTCGCGCTGGTGCGTCTCCGCGAGCTCGCGCTTGAGGTGCTCCATCTCATCGCGCGTCGAAGCCAGCTCGCTGTGGAGCTGTTGGGCACGCGCCTCGAAGTAGACGATCTTTTCGAGTGCGCTCTTGAGCAGCGCGTCCGGACGCTCGTCGCTCACGACCTCAACAGCCTCCCCGCGAGGCACGCGGCGCGGCCTGCGGATCCGAGTCACCGGGGGTTTGCACCGGATTCCCGGTACCTACCGGGGGGCCCACCCTACGTCAGACGTCCTCACTTCGTAAACCACGGAAACACCAGGGCTTTTTTCAGCGCGTCCCGGGCAGTCATTGACAACGCCGCGCAGGCCGAATTTTCGGCTTCCGCGCGCACGAGCGGGCCGCGCGAGACACATCCGTCTCAAGGGGTTGAAGCGCTCGATTCCGGACGCTCCAGCAGGCCCTCCCGGAAGCCCCGGAATGTCAGACCCCACTCGTAATCTGTGTTCCACGAGGCAGCCAACGGCCGTCACTTCTCCCCGGAGCCTCTCCGCCTGGATGCGGGGGGACGAAGCCCTCTTTTCGACAGGTTTTCCGCACGCCATGGAACAACGACTGGCAACCCTCATTGGAAACGCGGTCCGCGCGGCGCGACAACGGCTGGAGCTGACCCAGGCCGACGTGGCCGAGCGCGTTGGCATCGCCACCGAGGTGTATGGCCGCCTGGAACGCGGCCACATGCTTCCCAGCGTCCGCACGTTGCGCAAGCTGTGCCTGGTGCTCAACTGCTCGTCGGACGTGCTCTTGGGAATGGCGGGCGTGGAAGGCGCGCCCACGCTGGCGGAGGACCCGCCGGAATACCGTGAGCGCCCGGAAGTCCGCCGGCTGCTGCGCACGGTGCGCAAGCTGGACGCACCGCGTCTTCGCCTGTTGGGGCAGGTGGCGAACGCGCTCGAGACGTAGCGATACAGCGGAGACCCGGCCGGGGCGGTGAAGACCCTGGCTGGGACTTGAAGGGTGGTGAGGGGCCGGACGGATTGCGCCCTGGCGCAAGCGCTTGGCGCGTGGAGTGAAGCAGCCGCTGCTGGGGGGGCGTACTGAATGCTTCATGACCCCCGCCCGCCCCCCGCCCCCTTCAGCCGACCTGCCGCAGCTCGCGGTTCATGCGTTGTGGTGGGGGTGGTTCCCAGCCTTCATCTGGAGCTGGGACGCGCTGCCCTGGGTGGGGCGGCTGGCCATGTGCCTGCTGGGCTGGGCCATCTGCTTCTGGAACTACGCCGTCCTGCACAACCACATGCACGTGTCCATCGCCCGGCCTCCGCTGGCGCACTGGGTGGTGTCCCGTGCGCTGGGCATGGCGTGTGGGTTCCCCTACCGGGGCTACTTCATCCACCACTTCAACCACCACCGGTACGATGACGGCCCGGGCGACTGGGGCCGCCGCCGTCCCGGAGAGCGCGTCTTCCGCTACTGCCTGCGCTCGGCGCTGACGCCGTGGCTGTGGCCCTACGAGACGCTGGGCCAGGTCTGGCAGTGGGCGAAGAAGAAGAACCAGCGGCTAGAGCTGGCGGTGGATTTCCTGGTGGTGGACGGCGCGCTGCTGGCGGTCATCGTGTGGAAGCCCGCGCTGGGCCTGGCCTGGTGGGGGGTGCTGCTGGTGACGCAGTTCTGCATCCACTGGCTCAACCTGGCGGCCCACTTCGAAACGGACTCCGAGCAGAAGGACGCCCTGGGGACCACGTCCTATTCCGCCTTCTACAACCGGTGGTTCTTCAACGCGGGCTACCACCAGGCCCATCACCTGAAGCCGCAGGTGCCCTGGTACGAGCTTCCGGCCCTCACCGAGGACCTCGCTCGGACGTCCAGGCTCCGTCCAGAGCTGACGACCGGGCTTTCCCCCATCAATCCGTTGTGGGTGGCACGGGTGGTGAAGCGCTATTCTGCCAAGCCGTGCGATCGGCAGACGGAGTCGAAGATTACCTCCGGGACCCCCACGGCCGTTACCTAGTCGGGGAGGGCTTCCTCCACTGGTACGCCTCGGAGGACCTGTGCGGCTTCATCCTCTGGGGACGTCCCGGAGAGGCCGAGGTGCGCCGGCTCGTCCAGGTGCTGGACGTGGAGTTGTCCCCCGCCAAGCCGCATGCCTCGCTGGTGGACGCGCGCCGGCTGGAGGCCGCGGACCCCATGGCCTTTGCCGCCCTGGTCAAATACATGCAGCCCCGCGAGAAGGACTTCAGCACCTCCGTGCTGAAACAGGCGCTGGTGCGGCCTGAAGGCGTGGTGGGCGCGGTGGTGGGCGGCTTCTACACGCTGCTGTCCGGGGCCTATCCCAGCCGGGCCTTCACCGCTCCCGACACCGCCCTTCAGTGGTTGGGGCAGCCGGAGGCCGAGGCCGCGGCGCTGCTGGCGGAGCTCAACGGACTGGTCGCGGAGGCCACCGGCCAGTCTCCCCTGCTGCGCGAGCTGCACCAGGTGATGCGGGGCCGGCTGCCGGAGGTGAATCTGTCGGACGTGGCCCGGGAGATGGGCATGTCCGAACGGACGCTGCAACGCCGGCTGAAGGAGGCCAGCACGTCCTTCCAGGCGGAGCTCAACGCGGTGCAGGTGCGCATGGCGCAGTCGCTGCTGCGCGAGTCGAACATGAAGCTCACCGCGGTGGCGGTGGAGGTGGGCTGCGCCTCGCTCCAGCACTTCAGCAGCCTCTTCCGCAAGCTGGTGGGCGAGTCCCCCAGCGCGTGGCGGGACCGACAGAAGCAGCCGCAGGGCGACGGCACGCCACCACCCGCCGAGGCCCTGATGGAGGAAGTGGCCGGAGCCCCCGGCAAGGGCCCCGTCGCGGGCACGTCCGAAGTCCCGGAGTAGTCACGCCCTGGAGCCGGCAATCCCTGCCAGTCACCACAGGCGCTCAACATTCCCAAACGTTGTCAGGCAGGAGCGCGCGATTCAGCGGGTGACGCGCAAGTCTTTGACACCTCGCGGGGTGCGCTACCTGGCGCCCGGGACTCCGGGAGTTCCTACTCGCAGCGGGCTTTCAGACTGATTCCCGCACTTTCATGGCGACTTGATAGTATTCAGCAATAAACACTGCAAAACCAGTGCAACCAACCTAGCGCTTGGCGGCCTTCGCGCCCCGCTGGAGACGGCGCGCCTTGCCCAGACGTGGGGCATCCGCGCGAGGACGGCGCGGCGTGGGCGCTCGCTTGCCTGCGGGCAGAATGGGGTCGGGGCACACCGCGCGGAGCTTGCATGCCTTGCACTCGGCGCCGCTCCACACCGCTTCGTAGAGCGCCGTCACCCGGTCGATGACGTCGAAGTCCTCGGTGACGAAGCCCAGCTCGAAGTTGCGCGCGGAGTCGCCCTTGGCGCCCAGCCCCGCGCCGGTGAGGTTGGCGCTGCCCAGGTATGCCCACGCGCCATCCACCACCACCGCCTTGAAGTGCACGCGCGGGCAGACCTTGAGCGACAAGCCCCCGCCACCAACCGCGCCTGCCGGTCGAAGGCGGCGCGAAAGGGCCGGCTCGGCAGCTCCGCGTGCAACAGGCGCAGCGCCACTCCACGCGCGGCGAGCGTGTCCAGCACGTCCACCAGCGGGACGAAACGGCCGCCGTGCTCCACGAACATCGCCTTCACGTTGGCCGTGGCCATCCACACCGACTCCCGGGCGTGGAGCAGCTTCTCCAACACCACCTCCCGGTACAGCGCGCTGCCCGACAGGAGCTCCGCCTCGATGGGACGCATGGGACACACTCCAACACACACGCCCTCACCCCGCCACCTGGCGGACAAATGACCTCCAGTCACTTGACGAATGACCGAGGGTCATTCATCCATGAGCCATGGCCAGCACCTCAGCGGCGAAGGCGAATCGGGCCCTGCCCCAGCGAGCTCGGAAGGACGAGGACAAGGAGGCACGGCGGCAACTCATCCTGGATGAGGCGCTGGCCCTGTATCAGGCGACGTCCTATGCCGAGGTGAAGATGGCGGACGTGGCCAGCCGGGCGATGCTGGCCAAGGGCACGGTGTTCCTCTACTTCCCCACGAAGGAGGCGCTGTTCCTGGCGCTGCTGGAGGACCTGCTCTTCGCGTGGTTCGCCCGGCTGGACGGGCTGCTGGCGGAGGACACGTCGGCCTGGACGGGACCCCGGCTGGCGCGCACGGTGGCCGAGTCGCTGGAGGGCGAGGAGGCCCTGACGCGGCTGCTCGCGCTGCTGCAGACGGTGCTGGAGCAGAACGTGACGGCCGAGCAGCTCCGCCCGTTCAAGGAGCGGCTGCTGGCGGCGCTGCTCCGCGCGGGCACGCGGGTGGAGCAGCGGCTGCCCTTCCTCCATGCCGGAGAAGGCCCGCGCTTCTTCATCCACCTGCACGCGCTGGTGACGGGCCTGCGGCAGATGGCGGACGTGGCGCCGGTGGCGCGCGAGGTGCTGGAGGCACTGCCCCACCGCGCCGCTGCGCGTCGACTTCACCGCCGAGCTGACGACGGCCCTCACCACCCTTCTTCGCGGATTGGAGTCCCGCTGAGGCCCCTTTCCCACCCCTGGAGAACCCCATGCTCGAAGCAATGTCTCAAGCCAACACGCAGCCCACCGCGGACACCGAGCGCATCCGCGCGGTGTTCGAAGCCCAGCGCGCGCACCGCTGGACGATGTCCCGCACCACGGCCTCCGAACGCATCGCCCGGCTGAAGCGGCTGCGCGAAGCCATCATCGCCCGCCGCGCGGAGCTGGCGGACGCCATCCACGCGGACTTCCGCAAGCCCGCGGTGGAGGTGGAGCTGACGGAGCTGCACCCCACGCTGGAGGAGCTGAACCACACGGTGCGGCACCTCAAGTCGTGGATGAAGCCCATGCGGGTGGGCACGCCGATGCTGCTGGCGGGCTCGTCCAGCCACGTGCGCTACGAGGCGCGCGGCACGGTGCTGCTGCTATCGCCGTGGAACTACCCCTTCAACCTGCTGGTGTCGCCGCTGGTGGCCGCCATCGCCGCGGGCAACACCGTCATCTGCAAGCCCAGCGAGAAGACGCCACACACCTCGCGCTTCCTGGCGCAGCTGGTGAAGGACGTGTTTCCCGAGAACGAGGTGGCGCTGTTCGAAGGCGGCGCGGAGACGGCGGAGGCGCTGCTGGAGCTGCCCTTCGACCACATCTTCTTCACCGGCAACACGCGCATCGGCCGCAAGGTGATGGAGGCCGCGGCGAAGCACCTGGCCAGCGTGACGCTGGAGCTGGGTGGCAAGTCGCCCGTCATCGTCGATGAGACGGCGGATGTCGCCGCCGCTGCCGAGCGCCTGTGCTGGGGCAAGTTCGTCAACGGCGGCCAGACGTGCGTGGCGCCGGACTACGTGTTCGTGCACGCGTCGAAGGAGCGGGCGTTCCTGGACGCGCTCAAGGCGTCCATCACGCGCTTCTACGGCGATACCGAGCAGGAGCGGCAGGCGAGCCCTGACCTGACGCGGCTGGTGGACCCGGTGGCGTGGCGGCGGGTGAAGGACCTGCTCGAGCGCTCGGTGGCCGCGGGAGCGAAGCTGGAGGTGGGCGGGGAGACGGACGAGCCCTCGCGCTATATCGCGCCCACCGTGCTGTCCGGCGTGACGGCGGAGAGCCCTGCGATGGAGGGCGAGATTTTCGGACCGGTGCTGCCGGTGCTCACCTTCCAGTCCCGTGAAGAGGTCTACGCACACATCCGCGCGGGCGGGAAGCCTTTGGCCCTCTACGTGTTCAGCCAGGACAAGCGGGCGGTGGAAGACATCTTCCAGAACACCACGTCGGGTGGCGCGGTGGTGAACAACGTGCTCGTCCACCTCGCGAACCCCAACCTCCCGTTCGGAGGGGTTGGAACCAGTGGCCTGGGGAACTACCACGGCCATTTCGGCTTCAAGACGTTCAGCCATGAGCGGGCAGTGATGGTTCAGTGGATGAAGTCGCTGGCTTCGGTGTTCTTCCCGCCGTATCGCGGGAAGGCGCAGGAATTGGCCTCCCGCGCGACCCGGCTGATGGAGTAGGCAACCCAGGCCGGGGCACCTCCGGAAGGAGCCGGGCGATGCGCGTGGTGAAGTTGGAAGAAGCACGGATGCCGGACGGTGTGCAGGAGGCGTTCGACCGCCTTCATGCGCATCGCTGGGAGGTGGCGCGCCGCGGCATGAAGGAACGGCTGGCCCGGCTGGAGCAGCTCAAGACGCTGCTCGTCGCCCGGCGCGAGGCCCTGGCCGAGGCGCTCCACGCCGACTTCCGCAAGCCGCGCGCGGAGGTGGAGGCCACCGAGGTCCTCCCCGTCCTGATGGAGTTGGCCTCCATCCAGAAGCACCTCAAGACGTGGATGAAGCCCCGGAAGGTCTCCACGCCCCTGCTGCTCACCGGCACGTCCAGCCTGGTGCAGTACGAGCCCCGGGGCGTGGTGCTGGTGATGGCCCCGTGGAACTACCCCTTCCACCTGCTGGTGTCGCCGCTGGTCGCCGCGGTGGCCGCGGGCAACGCCGTCCTGTGCAAGCCCAGTGAGAAGACGCCCAACACGGCGCGCTTCATCGCGGAGCTGGTGAAGGACGTCTTTCCCCCAGAAGAGGTCGCGGTGGTGGAGGGAGGCCCGGAGGTGGGCGAGGCGCTGCTGCGGCTGCCCTTCGACCACTTCTTCTTCACCGGTGGGGCCCGCGTGGGCCGGCGGGTGATGGAGGCCGCGGCGAAGCACCTGGCCAGCGTGACGTTGGAGCTGGGTGGCAAGTCGCCCGTCATCGTCGATGAGACGGCGGATGTCGCCGCCGCTGCCGAGCGCGTGGTGTGGGGTAAGTTCCTCAACGGCGGGCAGACGTGCATCGCCCCCGACCACGTCTGGGTCCACGCGTCGAAGGAAGAGGCGCTGCTGGAGGCGATGAAGGAGGCCCTGGAGCGCTTCTACGGCCGCACCGAGGAGGCGCGCCGCGCGAGCCTGGACCTGTGCCGCATGGTGGATGACAGCGCCTTCACGCGGGTGCGCCAGTTGATGGACCGCACCGTGGAGGCCGGCGCGCGCGTGGTGGTGGGCGGCGGCGTGGGCGCGGAGTCGCGATACATCGCGCCCACGGTGCTCGCGGACGTGACGCCGGACGCGCCCATCATGGCCGAGGAGATTTTCGGACCGGTGCTGCCGGTGCTGCGCTTCGAGTCCCTGGACGAAGTGGTGTCGCACGTGCGCGAGGACGGCAAGCCCCTGGCGCTCTACGTGTTCAGCAACGATGAGGCCACGGTGGAGCGGCTGCTGCGGGAGACTCGCGCGGGCGGCACGTGCATCAACACGGTGGTGCTGCACAATGTGAATCCGAACCTGCCCTTCGGCGGCGTGGGCGCCAGCGGCGTGGGCGCGTATCACGGCGAGACGGGCTTCCGGACCTTCAGCCACGAGCGCGCCGTGCTGCGCCAGGGGCGCACGTCCCTGGTCCACCTGTTCTTCCCGCCCTTCACGGGCAAGGCGCAGAAGCTGGCGCGGCTGGCGGGGCGGTTGTTCGAATAGGCGTGAAATGAGAGATGCTCCGGTCCGTAATGCCTGAGACCTCTCTCGCGAAAGACGCCTGCTGGTGAGCCGCACATGACAGACCCGGGGTCGCCTTCCCCTCTGACGGTGGTCCCCGATGGTGACGGGGGCTTCCTGTCGCGCCTGCCCACGGTGCTGCAACCGCACCGCAGCCTGCTCACCTACTACCTCGTCAGCGCGCTGCTGGCCGGGCCCGGCTTCCCCATCCTCGGGCTCATCCGCTACTTCAAGTACCAGACGCTGCGCTACACGCTGGACGACGAAGGCATCACCGTCCGCTGGGGCATCCTCTTCCGGCGGGAGGTGTCCCTCACCTACGCGCGCATCCAGGACATCCACCTGTCCAGCAACCTGGTGGAGCGCTGGCTGGGGCTGGCGCGCATCCAAATCCAGACGGCGAGCGGCAACTCTCAGGCGGAAATCACCATCGAAGGTGTGCCCGACTTCGGAGCCATGCGGGACTTCCTCTATTCGAAGATGCGGGGAAGCCGGGAGCGCGCAGTGCCCACGCAGGAGAGCGCACGCGCCATGCCCGCCGGTGACCATGACGCACTGGCGGCCACGCTCCGCGAGATTGCCGAGGAGGTGCGCGCCCTGCGGCTCAGCCTGGACGGCGGCGCCACGCGGGAGAAGCAGGATGTCTGACGCCGCGCCTGCCTGGCTCCTGCGCCTGCTGAAGGTGCCCCCGCGCCGCACATCCCCGAAGGCGCGGCGGTTCGCGTGTTCCGCGCCGCCCCGGCCCATCGCCAGCTCCAGTTGCTCCGTTGGGGCCTGCGGCAGGCCGGCGTCGTGGTGGGCCTGATTTTCACCTGGGTGGCGGTGAAGAACCGGTTCGTCCCGCACCTGCCCTACGCGCACGCGGACACGGTCTTCTTCGTCTTCGAGATGTTCGCCTGGCTCGCGTTCGCCGTGCAGGCCCCCATCACCTTCCTGGTGGCGTGGCTCGACTACGAGTACCGCTGGTACATCCTCTCCGACCGCAGCCTGCGCATCCGGGAAGGGCTCGTCTCCATCCAGGAGAAGACGATGACCTTCGCCAACATCCAGCAGGTCTCCATCCGGCAGAACCCGCTCCAGCGGCTGTTCGGTATCGCCGACGTGAAGGTGGAGACGGCGGGCGGAGGCAGCAAGCGCGGCGCGCAGGACGCGGACGCCTCACACACGGAAGGACTGCACGAGGCCCACTTCCGGGGCGTGGACAATCCGGAGGAGATTCGCGACGTCATCATGGCGCGGGTGCGCATGCACCGGGACGCCGGATTGGGCGAGCCGCAGCATCCCGAGCCAGCGCTGCCCGCGCCCGTGGCCTCCTCGGCCGCGACGCTGGGCGCGGCGAAGGAGCTGCTGGGTGAGATGCGGGCGCTGCGAAGCGCCCTGACGGCCCAGGGCCGCGTGGAGCCCTGAGCCGCCGTGAAGCGCGATGTGCCCGGCGGACGCCGGGCCCCTCGCGGTGCTTCAGCTCCGCAGACCGGGCGCTTCCTGGCCGGTGCGCGCGACGTACTCCGTGTAACCACCGCCGTACTGGTGGATGCCCTCGGGCGTCAGCTCCAACACGCGGTTGGACAGCGCGGCCAGGAAGTGACGGTCGTGGGAGACGAACAGCATCGTCCCCTCGTAGCGGGAGAGCGCCGTAATCAGCATCTCCTTCGTGGCCATGTCCAGGTGGTTGGTGGGCTCGTCCAGCACCAGGAAGTTCGGCGGGTCGAAGAGCATCTTCGCCATGACGAGCCGGGCCTTCTCACCACCGGACAGCACGCGGCACTTCTTCTCCACCTCGTCGCCGGAGAAGCCGAAGCAGCCGGCCAGCGCCCGCAGCGAGCCCTGCCCCGCGCGGGGGAAGGCGTCCTCCAGCGACTGGAACACCGTCCGCTCGCCGTCCAGCAGGTCCATGGCGTGCTGCGCGAAGTAACCCATCTTCACGCTGCCACCCAGCGCCACGTTGCCCGTGTCCGGCTGCGTGGAGCCCGTCACCAGCTTCAGCAGCGTGGACTTGCCCGCGCCGTTGACGCCCATGACGGCCCAGCGCTCCGTGCGGCGCACCAGGAAGTCCAGCCCCTCGTAGATGATGCGGCTGCCGTAGGCCTTGTGAACGCCCTTCAGGCTCACCACGTCGTCGCCCGAGCGCGGCGCCGGCTGGAACTCGAAGAGCACCGTCTGGCGCCGCTTGGGCGGCTCCACGCGCTCAATCTTCTCCAGCTTCTTCACCCGGCTCTGCACCTGCGCGGCGTGCGAGGCGCGCGCCTTGAAGCGCTCGATGAACTTCAGCTCCTTGGCGAGCATGGCCTGCTGGCGCTCGAACTGCGCCTGCTGCTGCTTCTCGTTCATCGCCCGCTGCTGCTCGTAGAACTCGTAGTTGCCGGTGTACGTCGACAGCGAGCCGCCGTCGATCTCCACCACCTTGTTCACGATGCGGTTCATGAACTCGCGGTCGTGCGACGTCATCAGCAGCGCGCCGTCGTAGTTCTTGAGGAACTCCTCCAGCCAGATGAGGCTCTCGATGTCGAGGTGGTTGCTCGGCTCGTCGAGCAGCATCGCGTCCGGACGCATCAGGAGGATGCGGGCCAGCGCCACGCGCATCTTCCAACCACCCGACAGCGCGCCCACGTCGCCGTCCATCATCTCCTGGGTGAAGCCCAGGCCCGCGAGAATCTCCCGCGCGCGGCCTTCCAGCGCGTAGCCGCCCAGCTCCTCGAAGCGCCCCTGGACCAGGCCGTAGCGCTCCACGAGCTTGTCCATGTTGTCCGCCTGGTCCGGGTCGGCCATGGCGGCCTCCAGCTCCTTCAGCTCGGCGGCCACCGTGCTCACCGGGCCCGCGCCGTCCATCACCTCGGCGGCGGCGCTGCGGCCCTCCATCTCACCCACGTCCTGGCTGAAGTAGCCAATGGTGACGCCCCGGTCGACCGCGACCTGGCCCTCGTCGGGGTGCTCCTGGCTGGTAATCATCCGGAACAGCGTCGTCTTGCCGGCCCCGTTGGGTCCGACGAGGCCCACCTTCTCCCCCTTGTGGAGCGCCGCGGAGGCCTCGATGAAGAGAATCTGCTGGCCGTTCTGCTTGCTGATGTTGTCGAGACGAATCATGTGCGTGCGGGGGGCCCGGAAGCGGGTGCGGCGCCCTTATGCCACGTAGCCCGCCCCGGAAAGAATGTTCCGAACCCCTGGAAAGCGACTTCTCTTGCATGGGAGCCGATAGGCGAGGGAGCCCCCGGTCCCAGGCTGGAAGTGGGACCTGCCCCCACTCGGGCCGTGACATAGACTGCCGCGCCGTGCTGACCGTCGACGCCCACCCCTCCCTGAACACCCTGGCCTTCACCACCACCTTCCCCGGGCCGCTGGGCGGACTGCCCTCCCCTGAGTGGCTGGTGGCCCTGCTGAAGCCCGGCGCCACCGCGCCCCTGTCCAGCGACGACACCGTGCGCGGCGCCATCCGCGACATGCTCCGCCACGGCGGCTACAAGCCCACCGGGCGTGGCAAGCCCGCGTCGGAGTACCTGGTGCGTGCCTCGGGTGACGGCTCGCTGGGCGCCATCAACCTGGCCGTGGATGCCTGCAACGCGGTGTCCCTGCACAGCGGCCTGCCCATCAGCGTGGTGGACCTGGACCGGGCCACCGCCCCTTCCGCGTAGGCGTGGCCCCGGAGGGCGCGCAGTACGTCTTCAACGCGTCCGGGCAGAGCATCGACCTGGCGGGCCTGCTGTGCCTCTTCGACGCGGAGGGCCCGTGCGCCAACGCCGTCAAGGACGCGCAGCGCACCAAGACGAACGCGGACACCTGCCGCACCCTCACCGTGCTCTGGGGCGCCAAGGCCCTGGGCGAGCGGACCGCGCGCGCCTTCGACTGGTATCGGGAGCTGCTGGAGCGCGCGGGGGCCACGGTGGAGCGCCTGCCCTGAGAGGCACGGGAGCCCTTGAAACATGCCGGCCGACGGGGCAGACCCGGGCCATGGCGGGACGGAAATCCAGCAGGTGGGTGCTGCTACTCGTGTGGCTTCATGCGGCGAGCGCGGCGGCGCAGATCGTCAACGTCCAGGCGCTGTTCGACGAGAACACGGGACCGGGGCGCTCGGCGGCCGTGGACCTGGGCGCGGACTGGCGCACGGGCAGCACCGACCTCTTCAGCGTGCGCGGCGCCCTGCTGGGCCAGTGGCGCAGCGAGACGCACACCTGGCTGGCCGTCCTCCGGGGGGAGTACGCCTTCGCCGCCGATGAGGTCATCGTCAGCAAGGTGATGGAGCACGTCCGCTACCGTTACGGATTCACGGAGCGGCTCTCCGGCGAGGTGTTCCTCCAACACGAGTTCGACAAGTTCCGCCGCATCCAGTTCCGGGCCCTGCTGGGCGCGGGGCCCCGGGTGAGGGTGCTGACCGACGAGAAGGCCACGCTGGTGGTGGGGCTCGCGCTGATGCTGGAGCACGAGCGCATCCGCCGGGATTCCGAACCGGATACCGGGGAGTTCCGCACCGACCCACGCCTGTCCAGCTACGTGCTGGGGCGGCTGGAGTTCATGGAGAACGTCTTCCTGGTGCAGACGCTCTACGCCCAGCCCCGCGTGACGAACCCCGCCGACATCCGCCTGCTCAACGACACCATCTTCGAGGTGAAGCCCAACCAGCGCCTCTCGGTGGGCATCGGCTTCAACCTCACCTTCGACAACTCTCCGCCCCTGGGCGTGCCCAAGCTCGACACCCAGCTGCGGACCTCGGTGGGCATCCGGCTGTAGCCGCCTTCGTCCCACGAAGTGTGTCACCCGGGCGACAGGAGCCAGCCCTCGCCTGCCTCTCCGCCCACACCCGGCAACGCCCCGGTTGTTGGCAACTGTCTTGCTACGGTGCCTCGCAGGGCAACAACAGGGTGGCGAGGCCGGCGATGACGGAACTGTACGTGGAGCGCGAGGACACGGTGGCGAAGGCAGTGACGCTCTTCCCCAAGGACACGGTGGTGAGGGCACTGTCACTGATGCAGCGGTATGGCCTGAGCCGGCTACCGGTGGTGGACGACGTGCACGGCGAGCTCATCGGCGACGTGACGGCGGACGACCTCACCCGGGTCTGGCAGCACGCGCCGCTGGCCTGTATGTCGGAAATTCTTTCACTGAAATCCCTGCGGGTTGAAGACCTGGAGGACGCCACCCGTTGGGGGCCGCGCCTCACCCTGGTCTCCCCCCTGATGGACGTGTACCAGACCAGCAAACGCTGGGTGCAGTAGGCCGGAAGGTCCGAATCCCGACGGCGCTCAGCCGATGCCTGGTGTGAGCGCCTTCATCCACACCACCACGGCCGCGGCGCCGGCGTCCGGCACACCGACGGCGCGCGCACCCAGGTAGCTGGCGCGTCCCAGGCGTGGCTGCATCCGGGACGTCGCCTCCTCTCCCGCCTCGGCCGCGTGCACCGCCGAGGCCCAGGCCTCGCGAGCCCCCTGCCCGCCGCGCACCCCTTCGCGAAGGCGTCGGCGGCGGGCCGGAGCGCATCAAGCATGGTGCGGTCCCCAGGCCGCGCGCCGCCCAGCTCCGATACGGCGGCGACGGCGAGGTCGAAGGCCTCGGCCCATGCGGCGGCATCCGCGGGCCCTTCCGCCAGCCTGCGCGCGGCGCGCAGCAGCGCCGTCGCATAGAAGGGCCCCGAGCTGCCGCCAATGCTGCGCCGCAGGGCATTGCCAATGGCCGTCAACGCGCGTGCGGGGCTCGTCCACGCGTCCTCCGGGAGGGCGCGAATCGCCTCGGCGCCACGCACCAGGCTGAGGCCCAGGTCACCGTCGCCCGCGGCGCTGTCGAGCGCGGTCAGCCGGGGCTCCGACTGCTCGAACGCGTCCGCCACCCGCAAGGCGGCCTTCCGGAAGCGGTCCATCCCCGGCTGCGGCGCCTCCGCCGGAAGCGATGCCGGAGACGCCGTGGACGAAGGCCGGTACACCCCCGGCTCCTTCGGCAGCCGTCCCGCGCCGGGCCACGCGGGCGCATCCGCCGCCGCATCCAGGCGGGCCAGCCGCGCGTCGTCCACCTTCAGCAGCGTCAACGAGCAGCCGGGCATCTCCAGCGCGGAGAGGAACGTCCCGCTCCACGCGCGCTCCACGCGGATGCCGCCCTGACGCAGAGCGGCCAGCGCGCGCCGGGCGACGATGGCCAGCTCCATGGGCGGCGTTCCGCCCAGTCCGTTGACGAGCAGCACCACCCTGTCTCCCGAGCTGATGCGCCGGTCCTCGACGATGGTGGTGAGCAGCGTGTCCACCAGGCTGTCCGCCGTCTGCATCGGCACGCGCCGCACGCCCTGCTCGCCGTGGATGCCCAGGCCCAGCTCGATTTCGTCCTCCTCCAGGGTGAAGCCCGGCTTGCCCGCCGCGGGCACGGTGCAGGGCCCCAGGGCCACGCCCATGGTGCCCAGCGCCTCCGCCGCCGCGGTGGCCTCGCGGAGGACGTCCTGGAGCGCCGCGCCCGCCGCGGCCGCCGCGCCCGCGACCTTGTGGACCAGCACCGTGCCAGCGATGCCCCGGCGCCGCGCGGGCTCCACCGTGTCGTGCAGGGACACGTCGTCCGCCACCACCACCGTCTCCACGGGGATGCCCTCGGCCCGCGCCAGCTCGGCGGCGAGCCCGAAGTTGAGCCGGTCCCCCGTGTAGTTCTTCACGACGAGCAGCGCGCCCGCGGGCCCCGCGACGGCGCGGATGGCGGCCAGCACGGCATCGGTGCTGGGCGAGGTGAAGACGTCACCGGCCACCGCCGCGTCCAGCATGCCCGCGCCCACGTAGCCCGCGTGCGCCGGCTCATGGCCGCTGCCGCCGCCGGAGATGACAGCCACCTTGCGCGCGCGGACGTCGGAAGGCGTGTCGGCGCGGAGCACCACCGACTCCGCTTCCAGCAGCACCTGCCCGGGGGCGAGCGAGACCAACCCCTCCAGCATCTCCCGCACCACCGCGCGAGGGGCGTTGACCAGCTTCTTCATGAAAGTGTCCTCTCTCAGACGCCGTTGAAGAAGTCGACCGCGCCCGTCTCCAGCGAGTACTCGGCGCCGACGATGCGCATGCCGTCCTCGCGGCACAGACGCTCCAGCAGGCGGCTGCCATGGCGGAGAGTGTCGCAGGAGTTGCGGATGTTGGCGCGGACGGCCTCCTTCATCAGGAACTCCCAGTCCGCCTTCGGCCCGGCGGCGCTCACCACCGTCGTCACCGGCTCGAGGCAGCGCTCCACGATGTCGCGGATGTTCTCGGACGCCTCGCTCTTGCCCTCACGCACGTAGTCCAGCGTGGCCTGGATGGCGCCGCAGTGCGAATGCCCCATCACCACCGCCAGGCGCGTGCCGAACTTCGCCGCCGCGAACTCCACGCTGCCCACCAGCGACGGCGCGACGACGTTGCCCGCCACGCGGATGACGAACAGGTCCCCCAACCCCTGATCGAAGATGTACTCCGACGGCGCACGCGAGTCCGAACACGAGAGGATGATGGCGAAGGGACTCTGCCCCGCCACCAGCGCCTGCCGGGCGGAGCGGCCGAGCGGGTTCTCCATGTTGCGCGCGTTCAGGACGAACCGCTGATTGCCCTCCCGAAGGCGCGCAAGAGCATCCTGGGCGGAGATGGGTGGCGTCGAAGCGGTGGGCATTGCGCGGGTCCTCGAGGGTGGGTGAAGCGGAAAGGTGGCAACCCAACAGAGCGCTATACACCAGCCGGGTGACCAAGGAACGGGCTGTCCTCCTGCTTCGACGCGGGAGTTCAGCCGTCAGACACCCAGCTCGTCACGGATGTGCTTCACGATGTCCGCTGGCGGCGGCGTCACGTCCACGCTGAGTGCGCGCGAGGGCAGCTCCATGGCCGCCATCTGACTCTCCAGCAGGGACGCGGGCATGAAGTGGCCCTGGCGCTGCGACATCCGGCGGGCGAGCACCTCATGCGGCGCGTGCAGGAACACCCACTTCACGTGTGCGGGGTCCAGCTCCTCCAGCAGCGTGCGGTAGGCCTGCTTGAGGCCGGAGAACGCCATCACCACGTCCTCGCCCTGCGCCAGCGCCCGGGCCACTTCATCGCGCAGCTTGCGCAGCCAGGGGGCGCGGTCCTCGTCCGTCAGCGGCGCGCCCGCGGCCATCTTCACCACGTTGGAGCGCGGGTGCAGGTCATCCGCGTCGATGAAGCGCCAGCCCAGCTCGGCCGCCAGGGTGCGGCCCACCGTCGTCTTCCCCGCTCCAGATACCCCCATGATGATGACGACCATTGACGCGACTCCTCCTGCTTCCGGGGCCCACTCCCCATCGTGGGGTGCCCAACGGCCTCACGCCACCCCATCCGCGGCGGAATGCCCACCGCATCACGTCCTGAAACGTCAGCCCCGGGGGGTATGCTTCATCCCATCGCCGCTCCGGATGCGGCACGGAGGGTCGGTCATGGCGGACATCGCGGACGGGGAGCAGGTCTCGGTTCAGGGCTCGGGTTCCAAGCCCTACATCCTCAAGAACACCGGCGGTGTGTATTCGTGCTCATGCCCGGCCTGGCGCAACCAGTCGGTGGCCATCGAGCGGCGCACCTGCAAGCACCTGCGCCGCGTGCGCGGAGACGCCGCGGAGAACGCGCGCATCGGCGGTGACGCGTCCGGCGCGCCCGCGGCCCTCGCGTCCGACGAGGAGCACGTCGGCCAGTGACGACACCAAGGCCCCGCCCCTGCTGCTGGCCCAGTCGTGGGAGAACGACGTGGACCTCACCGGCTGGTGGATGAGCGAGAAGCTGGACGGCGTGCGCGCGTACTGGGACGGGAAGCAGTTCTGGTCGCGGCTGGGCAACGCGTTCCTCGCGCCGGAGTGGTTCACCGCGGGGCTGCCGGACTTCCCGCTCGACGGTGAGCTGTTCGGCGGGCGCAAGCGCTTCCAGCGCACGGTGAGCATCGTCCGCCGACAGGACCGCAGCGACGATTGGAAGGAGCTGGCCTTCGTCGCCTTCGACGCGCCCGGCGTGGAAGGCACATTCGAGGCGCGGCTGGAGCGCTGCCGGCAGTGGATGGAGGAGGCGAAGCCCGCGTATGCGCAGTGGCACGCCCACGCGCGCTGTAACGGCACGCCGCACCTGCGCGCGGAGCTGGCGCGCGTGGAGTCGCTGGGTGGAGAAGGCCTCATGCTGCGCCAGCCCGGCTCTCGCTACGAGGCGGGCCGCTCCCACACGCTGCTCAAGGTGAAGAGCTTCAAGGACGACGAAGCGCGCGTGGTGGGACACGTGGCGGGCGCGGGCCGCCACAAGGGCCGCCTGGGCGCGCTGGAGGTGGAGCTGCGCAACGGCACGCGCTTCAGCGTGGGCACGGGCCTGTCGGACGCGGAGCGCGCAGCGCCGCCCCCGTGGGAGCCATCATCACCTTCCGCTACCAGGAGCTGTCCAACGACGGCGTGCCACGCTTCCCGTCGTACGTGGGTGTGCGCGTCGACGCCGCCCCCTTCGCCGCGAGCTGAGGCCAGCCGTCCCACGGCAGGAGTCACCGGTCCGCTGGTCGACGGAGCGGCGCCGCATTGCCACCTGACAGACGGTGCGTGCCCGGGGTGATGCGCGCCCGGGCGCCGCCCTGGTGTCTGCTTCAGGGAACCATGCACTGCGAGCTCTGTCTGACCGAGCATCCCCACGATGTGGCGTGTGGCGGCGAGCCCTGGACGCAGGTGTATCTGTCCACGGGCGACGCGGAAGCCCCTCCCGCGGACCTCACGGGCCAGACGTTGGGAAGTTACCGGCTGGTCCGCCGGCTGGGCGCGGGAGGGATGGGCACCGTCTACCTGGGCGAGCAGACGCGCATTGGCGCACGGGTGGCGGTGAAGGTGCTGCACCCCCACCTGGGCCGGGACGAAAGCCTGCGCGCGCGCTTCTACGCGGAGGCACGCACGGTCAACGTGGTGGGCCATCCGAACATCGTCCACATCTTCGACATCAACGAGGCGCCCGGCGGCATCCACTACTTCGTCATGGAGTACCTGGAAGGCGTGCCCATGTCGCACCTGCCCCGGCCCATGGTGCCCGCCGCGTTGGTGTCGCTGCTGGCGCAGGCGTGTGACGCGCTGGACGCGGCGCACCGGTGCGGCGTGGTGCACCGGGACTTGAAGCCGGACAACCTCTTCGTAGTGCGGCACGCGGGTGAGCCGCCGTCGCTGCGCGTGCTGGACTTCGGCGTGGCCAAGGCGCGCCGCCCCCACCCGGGTGAGGATGAGACGGCGGCGGGCATCGTCCTGGGCACGCCGGCGTACATGGCGCCCGAGCAGTCCGCGGGGCAGCCGGTGGACGGACGCGCGGACATCTACGCGCTGGCGGTGACGGCCTACTACCTGTCCACGGGGCAGCTCCCCTTCGAGCGGGGGCAGATGGTGGAGCTGGCGCTGGGCACGGGCCCGGTGGGCGCGCCGCCGCCGCACCTGCTGGTGCCCGGGGTGCCGCCCGCCTTGTCGGAGGTGCTGCTGCGCGCGCTGTCGCGCCGCTGCGAGGACCGCTACGCCACCGCGCTGGAGTTCAAGGAGGCCCTGCTGCTGGCCGCCGCCCAGCCATTGACGGACGCCCTGTCCCCCCAGACGCCGCCGCCGCGCAGCCACACGCCGGTGCCGTCCCTGGCGTGGCTGGACATGGAGGACCCGGCGACGGAGCCCAACGCGCTCACCCCACCCCTGACGTGGGTGGCGCGGGTGCGGCGCCGCTCCGGCGCGGGCGACGTGGAGGTGCTGTGCACGGAGCTGAGCCGGGGCGGACTCTTCATGTGCTGCGCGGACCCCTTCCCACGCCTGTTCAACCGACTGGAGTTCACCCTGCTGCTGGCCGGCGAGCTGGTGGAGTGCGCGGGCGAGGTGGTGCGCCACGTGGACGCCGCCCAGGCGCAAACGTGGGGCATGTTGTCCACGGGCGTGGGCGTGCAGTTCATCAACCCATCCGCCCGGCTGTGCGAGCTCATCCGCCGCGTGCAGCCCCACCGGCTGACCACGCCCGCGTCCACGTTGATGCGCGCGGAGGTGGTGCTGTGACGCGGGCCGCGCGTCACTTCACCGTGAAGGGCCGTGAGGCACCGGAGTAGGGCCGCACGTTGCCGTCCCAGCCCGACTTCCAGTTGCCTTCGTGGACGAGCCGGTACGTGCCCGGCACCGTGTCGTCGGGGATGCCCCACGTCACGGTGACGTGGGAGCACGCCAACGTGGGCACGCAGTTCTCGCGCCGCCACTGGTAGCGCGTGGCCGGGTCCGCGTCGGTGGCCACGTCCGTCCAGGTGCCGTCCGGCTCGCGCCGCTGCACGCGCAGGAAGGTGCCCTCCAGGCGCAAGTCATTCTTGGGATGCCCCCCAGAAGGTGGCGCTCGCCGTGTCGCCGCGCGAGTACGTGGGCCGCGCGTCGGTGACGACCTCGCCGAAGTCCACCCACAAGAGCTTGTCGTCGAACACCACGCCGGGTTGCAGGCTGAGCTGCTCCTTGCGCAGGTCCCTGGGCGTGGGCCCGGGAGGCACACCGGCGCCGTCCCGCAGCGACGTGGCCAGCAGGTGGAAGTTCTGCTGGAGGGCCGCGAGCGTCCACGGGCCAAAGTGCGTGGAAGCCCCTTCGTAGTCCTGGCGCGCGTACTCCTCGCGGGTGGTCACGTAGCCCGAATAGGCATTGGACAGGCCCGCGATGACGACGTCCGTCACGCCCGCGGGCGCCAGCGCCGTCTCCACGGTGTCGCGCAGGCGGCGTCCGGCCATGGTCGTCAGCTCGAAGGGCACCGCCACCAGCGCCAGGTTGCCGATGGTGACCAGTTGCAGGGGCAGCACCTCCGGCGTCCACGGGAAGGGCCGCATGCTGCCCGTCTCCAGGACGATGGGCTTCTCCGCCTGGCACGGCGTGGTGGCGAGCGAGCAGCTGAACTGCCCCCAGGCATTCTGGCCGGCGGCGCAGGTGACGCCCTCCACGCCGACGCCCGGCCCGTCCTCCGCCCCCGCCAGCATGGACACGCCGATGGCGGCCGGGCAGGTGGCTCGCGGCGCGCCGTCCGCGAAGGCGGGCGCCACGTCCACCGCGTCCATCTTCACGTAGACGTGCCGGTAGTCCACGCCGCCCGTGAGCGGCGTCTTCGCCTCCGCCCACAGCTTCGCGGCGAAGTCGTACTGCTTGCGGCCGGAGAGGTCCGTGTCGTCGAAGTCATTGGCACCGCCGCCGTTCGTGCCTCCCAGGATGTTGGGCGTCACGTCGCCCTCGTTCGCGTTGGCGAAGGCGGCGACGAACGTGTCCCCGGCCCCCTGCGCCTGCTCGGCGAGGTACGAGGCCAGGCCCTTGTTGTCGCCACTGATGAGCGTGTTGCCGTTGCCCATGGACGTGGCGTGCACCGCGAACCAGTTGATGAGCCCCACGTCGGTGCCATCCGCGCGGGTGAGACGCAGCAGCGTCATCCGCGTGTCCACGTCGTGCGCGTAGCGGGCGCGCTCCTCGGCCGGGTTGAGCAGGTAGGCGTTGGGAGAGCGGTTGCGGCTGGCCCCGAACAACTCCCCCGACGACAGGCGCAACGTGCCCTCGGCGAGCCGCTCATGCGCCCGGACGATGGACGCGACGATGCCGGAGACGATGGCCTCGAAGTTCTGCGGCGAGAAGCCCAGCGTGGTGAGGTTGTAGAAGGTGTAGTGCGAATAGCCCCCGGGCCCGGAGTGGGTGTGGGTGGCGCTCAGCAGCACGTTGTCGTCGGTGTACAGGTCGCCATAACGCGCGCGCAGCCGCTCCACGACCTGCTGCTTCACCGCCTGGAACACCATGCCCAGGTCCGCGCTGACGAAGGCCACCCGCTTGCCGTTGCAGGGCGAGGCGATGACGAACGCGCGCGAGCGCAGCCGCTGGTGGATGCCGGTGGTCTGCTGCTCCAGCATGCCGTAGCCCATCATCCCCACCTCGGCGGCGGGACCGGTGATGTCGGCGCTGCCCGCGCCCAGCAGGAAGTCCCGCGCGTCTTCGCACGCGCCCGTCAGGCCGGACGCGGAGGACTCCGGATGAGGGGAGGTCCGCCAGGGCTGGCTGGCCGCCTGGGCGCCCGTCGCGAGCACGAGCGAGAGCGCCAGCAGATGCCGGACGAAGTGGGTGCGCATGGCCTGCCTCCAAGGCGCCAGGGGACATCCCCCGGGGTGGAAGTGGATAACGCTTCAGGGCGGGCGTGCAGTACCGGAAGAACGAGCCGTCGAGAGAGCTACAGTTCGCGCGAGGGCCGGAGGTGACACCGGCCGTCTCAGCGCTCACGCGCCCGGCCGGTTCGCCGGGGCCTTGGGCGGCGCGGCGCTGAGCGCCACGCGGAAGGTGGTGCCGGCGCCCACCGACGACTCCACGGAGATGTGGCCGCCCAGCGCCGTCACAATCGTGTCACAGATGGACAGCCCCAGGCCGGTGCCCAGGCCAGAGGACTTGGTGGTGAAGAAGGGGTCGAAGATGCGGCGCAGGTGCTCCGGGGGGATGCCCTGGCCCGTGTCGCTCACCACCACCATCACCCGGCCGCCCACCTCCGTGCGGGTGGTGAGGCGGATTTCGTTCGCCTCCGAATCGCCCTCTTCGATGGCGTGCGCGGCGTTGATGAGGAGGTTGAGGAACACCTGGAACAGCTTGCCCTCGTTGCCACGGACGAGCGGCACCTCTCCGTAGTCCTTCACCAGCCGGGCGCGGGCGCGCACCACGCTGGCGGCCATCTGCGTCACGGATTCGAGCACCGCGTGGACGTCCACCGACTCTTCCTTGCCGTCCTCCACGCGGGAGAAGACGCGCAGCTGGCGGACAATCTGGCGCATGCGCTCGGCGCCCTCGCGGGCGTCGTCGAGCACCTGCCGCAGCTCCACCATGTCCTCCGGGGAGAGCATCCGTGGACGCACGCCGCCCACGGCGCTGTGGAGGAAGTCCAGGTTGGACAGCACGTAGGCCAGGGGGTTGTTCAGCTCGTGGGCGATGCCGGCGGCCAGGAGGCCCATGGAGGCCATGCGGTCGGTCAGCATGAGCTGCGCCTGGGTGCGCTTGCGCTCGGTGAAGTCTCGCGCCACGGTGATGCGCGCGGGCGAGCCGTCCAGCACCACGGCCAGCGTCACCAGGTCCGCCACCACCACCTCGCCGTCGCTGCGCACCAGCGGCATCTCCACCACGCGCGCCGCGCTCTTGCCCTCCAGCGCCTGGCTCAGGTGGAGCTGCGCGGCCCCCGGTCCTCGGGGCGGACCAGGTCCAGCATGTGGCGGCCCACCAACTCCGAGGCGTCGCGGAAGCCCAGGTACTGCACCAGCGCCGGGTTGACGGAGAGCAGCACGCCGTCGCCCACGTGCACCAGCACCGGGTCCGGGAAGGCCTCGATGAGCAGGTGGACGCCGGCCTCGGTGCGCCGCAGCGTCGTCTCCGTGCGCATGCGCAGCGCGTTGGCCGAGCGCTGCTCCAGCGCCAGGGACAGCGCGCCCGCCGCGCCCGACAGCAGGTTCACCTCGATGGGGCCCCAGGACTCGGGTTCGCGGCAGTTGTCGAAGCCGATGACGCCGAAGAGCTGCCCGTGGACGTGCATGGGCAGCAGCAGCACGGAGCGGACGCCCTGCGCCTCCAGCATGGGCGCCAGCAGCTCCGAGAAGTCGCGCGGCTGGCCCTGCACCGGCTCGCCGCGCTGCAGCTTTTCGGACTGGTGGGGCCGCAGGGCCGCGTCGAAGGGCAGGCCGTGCATGTTGGGGTCCTCCAGGTTGGGAGGAATCCCCGGCTCGCACCACTCCGCGCGCTGCGACGCCAGCAGCGCGCCGTCCTCGGCGAAGTGCATCTCGAAGACATAGACGCGGCTGGCGGCGGACACGTGGCCCAGCGGCTCGACGACGGCGCCGTAGAGGTCGTCCGGCAGCTCGTGCCCCATCATCCGCCGCTGCACCTGCACCATGGCTTCCAGGTAGCGCTCGCGGGTGGTGACGGCCTCCTCGGCGGTGCGCCGCGACGTCACGTCCAGGAGCGTCCCCATCACCTCGCCCGGCAAGGTGGCCAGGGCCCGGGCGGACAGCTCCACCCAGCGGATGCCCTGGCCGCCGCCCGTGTCCACGCGCACTTCCTGACGCGAAACGGGGGTGCCGGGCGTGTACGCCAGCAAGGCCTGGGCGCGCTCGCGGTCCTCCGGGTGGATGGCCTCCAGGAGCGCGCGGCCCCGCCACGCGGACACGGGCGTCCCGGTGAGCCGCTCCCAGGCACCGCCCAGCACCGTGAGCCGCCCCTGCGCGTCGAGCTGGAACACCACCTCATGCAGCAGCTCGGACAGGTGCCGGAAGCGCTCGGACTCCACCTGGCTCCCGGCGTGTGACGCCTGCGACTTCATGGGAGGGAGCAGCTCACACGCCATGTCGGCGGGAGCCGTCCCTGAAGCCTTCCCGGGAGCGTCCATGACCGCCGCGTCCCGTTGCTCGTCTGCCACGTGCTGGCCTCCCTCGCGCCTCATCGGAGAGGGGCCGGAGTCCTGACAGCACCTACGGCTGCCGGGAGCGAATCCAGACCCTGCGGTTCCCCTCCCGGAGCGACGTCGACCCGAAGCATATTGGGTCTCAATAACTGGAAGTCAATGAATGCGGGAGAAGTTCACGCTCCGTCTTCGGGCTCCCATCCACCCGGAGCACCTGAGCGGGGCCGCTGCCGCCGGTCCCCTACGACGCGGGCCGGCACGCCCGCGACAATGGCCCACGCCGGCACATCCCGGGTGACGACGGCCCCCATGGCCACCACGGCGTGGTCCCCCACGGTGACACCGTCCGTGATGCCGGCATTGGCCCCCACCCACACGTCCGCGCCGATGACGAGCCCCCGCGAGGTGACGGGTTGCTCGCGCACGGGCCGGTCCGGGGCAATGCCGTGGTCGAAGCCGTAGAGGGTGGCCCCGGTGGCGATGCGGGTGCCCTCGCCGATGCGGATGCCCGCGGCGCCGCCGTCCAGGCTCGCCCGGGCGTTGATGCTCACCCGGGGCCCGAGTGTCACAGGGCCGTGGAGGAAGACATCCGCGGCGATGCTGCACCCGGGGCCGATGGAGACGGTGCGTCCGGGTTCGGCGAAGATGCGCGCCTCCGGGGCGATGAAGCACCCCTCCGCGATTTCCACCGTCTCCAGTTCGCGCAGCAGCGCCTGCACCTCGCGCTGCCAGGCATCCGCCCATTCGCGGTGGCGGGGCTTGAGGACGAAGTAGAGCCACGGCATCCAGGAGAGCCGGCGCTTGTGCTGCTCACGGCGAAGCGCGTCCAGGTCCACGCCCCTTCCCTATCATGCTCCGGTGGCCAGCCGGGTGGGTTCCCAGGTGAAGCGGCAGCGCTCGCGCTCCCGGGCAATGGCCTCCACGTCTCCGGCCTCGGGCTCCAGGCGCGACACCATGTCGCTCGCCTCCCATGCGTAGGGCTGACCGTTGAGCAGGACATGGCCGTCCACCACCGACTGGGAGACCTCCAGGAGGGGCAACTGTCCCAGGTCGCGCAGCAGCGCCTCGAAGCGCCCCTGCCGCGCCGGGTCGAGGAAACGAAAGCGCGAGCGCGCCAGCGCCGCCGGTGGAACCACATGGGACGGAAGGCCACGCCGGCCAGGACGAGACGCCGGGCCATCACGAGCAACATCTCCGTCGCCTCGCGCGCCGGCCCAGGCCCGGCACGTCCTGGCCGGGGAGCCGCGAGCGCCCCTCTCTGAAGCGGGCGCGCGGGTGGCGCAGGCTGAGCCAGTTGACGAAGAGGAAGGGCTCCCCGCCAGCACGCGGCGCTCCACGACGCAGTCCACCAGCTGGTGCTCCTGGCCCGCGGCCCAGCCGTGCACCTCCATCCGGTCCCCCTCTCCCACGGAGCCCACCTCCACGCGCAGCCGGCTGTAGCCGAGCCGCTCCACGTAGGAGAGGATTCCGTAGCGGAAGAAGGCGTACTCGAGCGCCTGCGCCGTGTAGTAGCCGAGGATGCGCGGCTGGCGCTGGCCGCCGCTCAGGCCGAGGGCGCCCTCCAGGTCCTCCTGGGTGATGGGCTCGTCCAGCGGCGTCGCGCCCTCGCGCGTCAGTGAGCGGGCGATGCGCCGATACCGCGCGCTCAGCGGGTCGTAGCGCGCCCTGATGCGGCGACGGCCCTGCCCCGCGAGGACGAGCACGGTGCCCGCGAACACCTTCCACGCGTCGCGGTGATAGCCCCCGCCTGGAAGCCAGACGCTGGGGATGCCACGCAGGGCACGCGCCAGGGCCCGGTCCCTGCGACGGGCGCCGTCCAGGGACAGGCCCACGCGGCCGAAGCGGTCTCCCGCGAGCACGTCGCTGCCCGCGATGACGAAGGCCACGTCCGGCCGGGGCATGCGCTCCAGGAGTCCGTCGAGCAGGGCGGTACGTCCTGTCGTCCGTGTGCTCGGGGACGCGCGTCTCATCCACTTCGGGCGACAACGCGCCCCAGTCGCTGCCGGACAGCGAGCCAATCCAGGCCCGCTTCTGTCCCGCCAGACACTCCGCCGTGCCATCCGGCGGGTGGGCATCCAGGTCGAGCACCACGGCCTGCCCGTCGAAGCCCTCCGCGTGGAGGGCGGCGAGCGCAATCGCGATGTCATTCACCGCGCAGAAACCGCCGCCGCGCGCCGGACCGGCGTGGTGGAAGCCGCCCGCCATGTTCACCACCGGGCCCTTGCGCGCCACCGCGAGCCGCGCCGCGCCCAGCGTGCCGCCGCACACCCGCCGCAGGTTGGACAGCAGCGCGTCCACCGGCACGTCGGCGGGGTCGGTGGCGAAGATGCGCGCCAGCGTCTCCGGCTGGCCGAGCGACTCCAGGTAGGCGGCGTCATGCACGCGCGACAGCTCGGCGAGGCTCACCGGCTGCGGGTGGTGCACGTCCTGGGTGCGCAGCGCGCGGGCCTCCAGGAGATACCGGTGGTGAAGTCCACCCCGCGCGGCTCGATGCCCGCGGAGGACTCGATGCCGGTGAGGGGCAGCCGGTAGGACTCGTCGTAGAAGGCGGGCACCGGCGCGCCGCCCCAGCTCCATCGCGACAGCCAGTCCCGCAGGCTCATGGGCCCCTGTCTCTCACGGCGCCCAGCCTGGGACCAGGGTCCCACAGGACGCCCAGGCACCACGGCACCGTGGAGCTTCGCGCAGTGAACGGCGCCAGGGGGTGGACGGCATGACGCGGCCCGCCGCGCTTCACGCCACCGGGCGCCGGGCCTCCGCGCGCAGCGCGGGACTCCGCCGGCGGAGCGTCCGCGCGCAGAACGCCATGAGCAGCGCCCACGCCAATCCGGCCACCCAGCCGCCCAGCACGTCCGTGGGGTAGTGCACGCCCAGGTAGACGCGCGTCAGCCCCACGAGGAACGACAGCAGCAGCGCCACGGTGAGGACGTAGAGCTTGAGTCGCTTGCGCTCGGCGAGCTGAGCCAGCAATGCGCCCAGCGTGAGGTACACGGTGGCCGACAGCATGGCGTGCCCGCTGGGGAAGCTCTGGCTGACCACCTCGGTGAGGTGCGGCACCACGGACGGCCGAGGCCGGGCGAAGAACTGCTTCAGCAAGACATTGAGGCCCGCGCCTCCCAGCGTCGCGCCCAGCACGAGCAGCAGCGTCCGGTAGCGCCTCACCAGCAGGAGGAAGCCACACACCGCCAGGGTGGCGAGCGTCAGCACGGGAACGCCGCCCAGCGCCGTCACGTCCTCCGCCGTGCGCCGCAACCACCAGGGCCCGCGAGGCCGCGCCGGGTCCTCGGGGTTGCGCAGCGCCAACAGCATGCGTTCATCGAGCTGCTGCGTCTCGCCCTCGGCCACCTCGTCCGACAGGGCGATGAAGCTCAGACAGCAGACCAGCACCAGCACCAGCAGCCCCAATGGCCGCGTCACCGCCACGTCCCATCCCGACATCCACTGCCAGAGCCTCCGCCACATGGCGGTGACTGTATGCACTCCGGCGTCCGGCGGGACGTCTCCCGCGCGGAACGTTGGCTATCCGGGAAGACGGATGCGGTCGCTGCCCGCGCTGCCGAAGGCCGCGCCGAGGACGCAGAAGAAGTGCAGAACGAAGCCCGGGATGAAGAAGAACCAGTAGCCGGCCCCCACCATCAGGAACCACAGGACGGCGCGCAGGAACTGGCCCTTGTAGAGCTGTCCCAGGCCGGGAATGACCAAGGACAGCACCCCGGCGATGAGGAAGTTGAAGCGGCGCTCGCGGATGATGTCAGCCATGGCAGTCTCCAGTCCTGACCCCCATATAAAGGAGGGGCCGGGGCCACGAAAGCCCTGGAGTGAACGGCTGGACGCTCGGGCCACGAGCGGCACGGTCTCCCCGCGCCTGGCTGCTATCACAGGGCCCCAAGGAGGCACTTCCATGGCCATTTCCACCATCGACCCGGCGACCGGCAAGACGCTGCGCACCTTCACGCCCCTCTCCGCCGAGGAACTGGAGGCGAAGCTCCAGACCGCCGCCGACACGTTCCGCGCCTACCGCGAGACGACCTTCGCCGACCGCGTCACCTGGCTGCGGCGCGCGGCCGACCTGCTGGAGGCCGAGGCCGACCGCTACGGCCGCATCATGACGCAGGAGATGGGCAAGCCCTTCGACGCCGCCAAGGCCGAGGCGAAGAAGTGCGCGACGGCCTGCCGCTACTACGTGGACAAGGGCGAATCCCTCCTGCGCGACAGGCTCGTCGACATGGGCACCGGCCGCGCCTTCGTGCGCTACCAGCCCCTGGGGCCCGTGCTGGCCATCATGCCGTGGAACTTCCCCTTCTGGCAGGTGGTCCGCTTCGCCGCGCCCGCGCTGATGGCGGGGAACGTGGGCCTGCTCAAGCACGCCCACAACGTACCCCAGTGCGCACTGGCCCTGGAGGAACTCTTCCTTCAGGCGGGCTTCCCACGCGGCGCCTTCCAGACGCTGCTCATCGAGACCGCCGACGTCCATCGCGTCATCGAGGACCGCCGCGTGCGCGCGGTGACGCTCACCGGCAGCGAGGGCGCGGGCCGGGCCGTGGGCGCCGCCGCGGGCAAGGCCATCAAGAAGGTGGTGCTGGAGCTGGGCGGCAGTGACCCGTTCATCGTCATGCCCAGCGCGGACCTGGAGAAGGCGGTGGAGACGGCGGTGTCCGCGCGCCTCATCAACAACGGCCAGTCCTGCATCGCCGCCAAGCGCTTCATCGTGGCCGACGCCATCTACCCCGAGTTCGAGCGCCGCTTCGTGGAGCGGATGAAGCGCGTCACGGTGGGCGACCCCATGGATGCGAAGACGGACCTGGGTCCCCTGGCGACGCGCGGCATCCTCGACGGGCTCCATGCCCAGGTGGAGGCGAGCGTGAAGGCCGGCGCGAGGCTGCTCCTGGGCGGCAAGCCCCTGGAGGGTCCGGGGAACTTCTACCCGGCCACCGTCCTGGCCGAGCCCCCGCCCCAGGCCCCCGCCTTCCACGACGAGCTCTTCGGCCCCGTGGCCACGCTGCTGCGCGCGCATGACGTGGACCACGCCCTGGAGCTGGCCAACGCGACGCCGTTCGGCCTGGGCGCCAGCGTGTGGACGCAGGACGAAGCCGAGCAGCGGCGCTTCATCGACGGCATCGAAGCGGGCATGGTGTTCGTCAACGCGCTGGTGGCGTCGGACGCCAGGCTTCCGTTTGGCGGCGTGAAGCACTCCGGCCACGGGCGCGAGCTGGCGGACGTGGGCATCCACGAGTTCGTCAACATCAAGTCCGTCCGCATCGCCGCGGCGGAGGAGACGAAGCAGCAGCCTCCGCCCCGCGGCGCCATCAGCGAGTAGACGCCCCTTCAGCGGAACGGCCGGGGCGTGGCCTCACCGCGCCCCACTCGCAGGAGCCGCCCCTGACGGAAGCGCAGCTCCGCGCGAACGAACCGTTTTGCATGATATGCAACAGTTGCATGGAGATCTTCCGTCTCGCGGATACGGTTGAGTTGAATAACGCATGGCTTGTCGGCCTGAGCGTGACACTGATGCTGTTCGCGCTCTGGGCCCTTCTGGTGGCCTCCAGTGCGCTGCTGTACCAGGGCATCCGGCTGGTGGGCCTGAAGGTGCTGGAGCAGGCGGCAGACGCCCTTCGCAAGCGCGCCCGGCTGAGCGCCGCCCTCCTGTCCTTCGTGGTGGTGGTCGCCGGCATCGCGGTGCTGGGCTTTTCCCTGTGGGCGAAGAAGGACCTGGCTCCCTACTTCAATGCCTTGCTTGGGGGGGTGACGGCGGAAGGGCTGGCGAACGTAGGGCGCGGAGCGGGGCTGCTGGTGCTGTTGATGGCGGCCTTCCTGGTGCTGGAACGCGCGGCGAGCCAGCTCTTGGTGCGGATCGAACGCAGGTTGAACGAATGGGAGTTGCCCCCGGAGCAAAGGGCACATGCCCAGAAGGCAATGGAGCTGGGGCCCGGCTTCATCAAACTGCTGCTGGCCTACTTCGCGGTGGGCCTGGCGCTCGCCTCGCTGCAACTCCCGGCCGTGCTCGACTGGCTCATTGGCACCACCCTCTTCGTGCTGCTGGCCATCAGCGGCGGGCGGCTGGCGGTGTCCCTGCTGCACCTGGCGTCAGAGCGGCTGGTCGGGACCTGGGCGGCGAAGAGCACGGCCACGAAGTACGAGGAGTACTTCCTGGCCCTCGGCCGGCTGCTCCCGGTGGGACAGAAGAGCCTGGAGGCCATCGTCTACATCTCGGTGGCGACGCTCGTCATCCGCCGGTTCCAGGGCCTGGAGTTCTTTGCGCCATACGGGCCGGTGCTCATCCGCGTCATCGCCCTGTTCTTCGCCGCCAGCGTCGTCGTGGAGTTCGTCCGGCTGCTCATCGCGCGGGCATTCAAGGTGGACGGCCCCAACCCGGATGACGCGACCCGGCGGCGCAACACCTTCGTCGCCCTCATCCAGAGCGCCTCCAAATACCTGGTCTACTTCCTGGTGGGGATGATGGCGCTCAGCGACATTGGCGTGGACCCCACTCCCATCCTCGCTGGCGCCGGCATCGTCGGCCTCACCGTGGGCCTGGGCTCGCAGGCCATCGTCACGGACATGGTCAACGGCGTCTTCCTGCTCTTCGAAGACCAGATATTGAACGGCGACTACATCCGCATCAACGATACAGAGGGCGTGGTGGAGGAGATAACGCCTCGCATCACCCGCATTCGCGACCGCTTCGGGCGCCTTCACATCCTCCGCAATGGCGAGGTCAAGAATGTCATCAACTACAGCCGCGGCTGGACGCTGGCCATCGTGGACATGGCCGTGGCCTACGAAAGCGACCTGAAGAAGGTGATGGATGTGATTCGCCAGGTGTGCGAGCAGGTGCCCATGCTGTCGCAGGGGAAGGTGTCCGAAATCCCCAAGCTCCTGGGTATCGAGAGCATGGACGAGAGCTGGATGACCATGCGCATCGAAGCCAAGGTGCAGCCAGGGACACACTTCGACGTGAAGCGGCTTCTCAACCGGCTGCTGATCGAGGCCTTCACCGCCAATGGCCTGGAATTCCCCTACCCCAAGGGGGTGGAATACGAGGGGGGCCCGTTGCTTCCCGCCACCTCCGAGGCACCGCAGGAGGAGCCCCAGGCGCTCGCCGCCTCACACCGGTAGCGATAGCGGTGCCTCCCCAGGATTCGAGTTGCTTCGTCTTCAGCCGCAATCCCTCTCACCCCTTGGAGTCCGTCCCATGAAGAAGGCTTTCCTCATCGCCCTGTCCCTGTCCCTGCCCGCGTTCGCCTCGTCCGACTTCGATTCGGAGGACCTGTCGGTGGACGTGGACCCGGAGGAGCTCGTGAGCCAGGAGGCCGCCGACGCCAGCCGGCCGCCGCTGCTCCAGTTCTGCTGGAACCTCCACTACACGTCGTGCTCCGGCCCGGGTACGACGCAGCAGTGTACGGATGGCATCTGGTCCGACTACGTCTGCACCTGCCGCACCCTGGGCACGCGCAACGTCTGGGTCTGCCCGGAGGTCCGCTGAGTGCCGGGGGCGAGGACTGGGCCTGATATTCTCGCCCCTCTCGCAGTCCGTCTTCACACCTGATTCTCGCATCCGGCACGGGTCCATCCGCGCGGCAATGCGCATGGCCTGCGTCGCCACCGTGGCGACCGCTGAAGACAAGCAACCGTTCACCGGTTGCTGCCAGATTGAAGGGACTGGCGTGGCGTGCTGGAACTCCTGACGGACACACCGCGCACGTACCGCCGGGGCCGACCGTCCCCCTCGCTCACCGCGAACCGCGTCCCACGTGGACGCGCCGGACAGCACACCGGC
The DNA here is from genome assembly GCF_032612255.1 of Myxococcus sp. MxC21-1. Lineage (NCBI taxonomy): Bacteria > Pseudomonadati > Myxococcota > Myxococcia > Myxococcales > Myxococcaceae > Myxococcus > Myxococcus sp. MxC21-1. The sequence continues at coordinate 725,524 of NZ_CP123278.1, read as the reverse complement.
GTGGCCCACGCCCCAGCGCCAGGCGTCTACCGCGTCCGCGTCCGGCCACCACCGCCGGGCGCGGCGTGGACCTCCTCCAGCGCCTGCGTCACCGCTTCCACTTCCGCACCGAGCTGCTCCACGCTCTGCCGCAGCCCCAGCCCGGCGATGTCCTCTCCCGCGGTGTCCGCCGAGCGCACCCGCAGCACCTGCGCGTAGAGGCTCTCCAGGGTGTAGTAGAGGCGCATGTGCTCCGCCTCGAGCCGCGCCGCCGCGGTGGCCAGCTCCGCGCGCTGACGCCGCTGCGACTCCAGCGCGGCCAGCGCTCCGGCCAGCCGCTCCCGCACCACTGCGTCCTCTTCCGAAGCCACCCGCGCGGCCAGTGCGTCCCGCTCGGCGTCCAGTCGCTGGGCCTCATCCGGTGGCGCCAGCGCCCGCAGCTCCCGCTCACGGCGCACCAGTGCATGACAGCCCTGTCGCAGGGCCTCCACTGTGCGCTCCGGCGCATGCACCAGCTCGCGCAGCACCGCGGGCCCCTCGCGCAGGGCCTCCATCAGCCGGGCGCAGAGGGCGTCCACCTTCGCCACCCGGGCGTCCACCTCCACCTCCGAGGCACCCGCGGGCGTTGGCGTTCGCACGTCGCGCTCGCGGCCCTCGTCACGCCGGGGACGCTCCAGGTGCTTCAAAGAAGCCAGGAAGAAGCCCAGGGCCACGAAGACCAGCCACCACAACCGGCGGGGCTGCGCCAGGGCCATCAACACACACGTTATCGACGCCGCGACGAAGGCGGCGCCCCGCACGGGGTTGCGAGAGCGGTTGGACAGCACCTCCCGTTCGGCGCGGCGGGCGGCGCGCTTCGCCTCCCGCCGCCACTGCTTCTCCCACTTCCGGCGAATCTTCCGGGGCGGCATCTGCCCGGTGCGGCGCACCCAGGCCTCCACCGCCGCATCCTCACGCGCACGGCCCTCCGAAAGCGCGTCTTCCAACCTGAGCAGGCGTTCATGTTGGAGACGGGAAGGTGGGGAAACCGGAGGTTGGGGACGTCCGCGAGGCACGGGGTGACGATAACGACGGCACGTCCCCGCTGGGAGGGAATGCGCGCCATTCGTCGCCTGCTGCATATGCACGGTGCAACAAACGGAAATGCTCAACCGTTTGCATTCGCCCTGGGAAACTCCGTAGAGAATGTGCGCTGGCGGGGGCGAAAAAAAGGGGCAGGTGCCGTGGAGTTACCGGAGGCGAAGGGGGAGAGCGCCGGGTGGGAACCCGAGACCATCCGCGCCCTGCGAGGTGAGCAGAGCCGCGCGGCGTTTGCCCGCCTGCTGGGCGTCACCCCTCTCACCGTCTACCGCTGGGAGCTGCCGAGCGAAGCCCCCAGGCCCGCCGTCCGCGAGGCCGCGTGGCCGTGGCGCTCCGCCAGCTCGCCGCGCGAGGCGAGGCCCCCACGCCCGTCGTCTCCGCGTCCCAGCGGCAGGAGCTGCATCCCGAGGAGCTGGCACGCATCCTCCCCAGCGTCACCCACCTGACGCGGGCCGAGTGGCGAGCCGCCGAAGAGGAGCTGCTGTCACTGTTGGCTTCGGGCCTGCTGCGCACCCCGGGCGCGCAGGCCATGGCCGCGGTGGGACTGGCCTATCTCCAGCGCTGGGGCCGCGAGGACAGCCGGGGCGCCTTCACCACGCTGCTGCCCCACCTGGGGTTCGCGGACGCCGGCATTCTTCCCGAAGAGGTGGAGCTGCGCGTGCTCGCCATGGCGGCCAACCTCTACGCGTCACCGGACGGGAAGCTGTTCGACGCGAACAAGTCCGCCGCGTACGTGGCGCGCGCGGAGGCGCTGCTGGCCAACCACGACGACCCAGAGGTGCGCTGCCAGCTGCGCATGGCCGAGGTCGCCTGCGGCTTCTACCTGGGCGAGGCGGAGCGCATCACCCACGGGTCCGGGCGGCTGGAGGATGCGCTCGTGCGGGTGAAGGATCCGGCCCTGCGACTGCTCGCCGAGGACGCCTGCGCCCACGAGGCGGCCCTGCGCGGCGAGGCCACCCTGGCCACGCGCCGCTTCCGCGAGGTGGCGCAGGGCGCGGCGCGGATGGGCTACGCCTTCCTGGAGGCGCGCAACCTGGCCTTCCTGGCCCAGCGCCGGCTGGACGAGGCCTGCGAGCCATCCGAGGCGCTCCAATTGGTGCGCCGCGCGCGGGAGGCCGCGTATGGCGGGCGCATGGTCCGCGGCTTCTCCTTCATCTTCGCCGCGCGCGCGGAGGCCGAAGCCCTGCTGCGGCTGGCGCGCTTCGCGGAAGCCGAGGCCGTGCTGGATGAAGCGGACGCGGTGGTGGAGGAGCTGCGCTGGACGCCGCTGTACCTGACGGTGACGCGCGCGCGGCTGTACCTGCTCAGTGGCCGGGCCCCGGGTCTCCGCAAGCTGGCGCGGCACCGGCGGCCTACGACGGCACCATCCAGCGGGCCCTCACCGGGGCCTATGCCCAGTTCGCGGAGTCGCTGGGCGACCTCGCGGAGGGCAACGCGCATCGCGCGGCGGAGGGCTTCGCCGCGGCCGGACAGCGCGCCATGGAGCTGGGCGGCTGGCCCTACCTGCGCCGCGAATGCCTGCTGTACGAGACGTATGCGCGCGTCTACGCATGCCAGCGGGACGAGGGCCTGGTGCTGCTGCGGCGTGCGCGCGCCTTCCTGGAGCGCATGCCCTCCGCGTGGCACTCCGCCCTGCTCCACCGCTTCGAGGCCTTGCTGCACGTCCTGGACGGGCGCACCGCCGAGGCCCGGTCGCTGCTGGAAGCCGCGCTGGGCACCTTCAGCCTCACCGGCGACCTGTGCATGTCCGTCTACACGCGCCACCTGCTGGCGCTGCTGGCGCGGATGGAGGGCGACCCTGCCGCCGGCGAGCTGCTGGCCGCCAGCGAGGCGGAGCTGCGCCGCGTGGGCATGGTGGTGCACCCGCAGCACTTCGTGCACCACGTCGCCCGCGAGCCCCACGCCACCGCCCGCGAAGCCGAGGGCGCGCCCCGCCTGGGCGCGGAGGCCCTGGTGGTGCCCTTCGAGCGGCTGTCGGTGCGCGGCATGGGCGCGCCCTCATCCAGCGCGAGCTGCTGGCCGTGGTGGAGGGGCTCTTCCCCCACGGCGCGCCCCGGCTGGAGGAGCTGGACTCGCAGGGCCGGGCCACGGCGCTGGGCGGCGACACCTCCGTGCCCGCCACCGAGGCCGTGGAGTTCGGGGACGGCTGTGGCCGGCGGCTCCGCCTGGGCGTCGCGGGTCACCTGCCTCCGGACGGCCGCGCGCTGCTGACGGCGCTGTCCCGGCTGGGCGGCTTCGCGCTGGAGGTCGCCACCCTGCGCGGCTTCGCCCAGGTCGACGTGCCCGCGCTCGCCAGTGAGGACACGGACGTGCGGGACGCGGACGTGCCGGGCTTCATCGCCGCCTCGTCCGCCATGCGGCGGCTGCGCTCGGAGCTGGCGAGCCTGTCTTCCAGTCGCGCCACCGTCATCGTCACCGGCGAGTCCGGCTCCGGCAAGGAGGTGGTGGCGCGGGCGCTGCACGCCTTGTCCACGCGCTCGCAGCGGCCCTATGTGGCCTTCAACTGCGCCGCGGTGCCCCGGGACCTCTTCGAAGGACAGCTCTTCGGCTACCGGCGCGGCGCGTACACCGGCGCGGCCACGGACCACCCCGGCGTCATTCGCGCCGCGCACGGCGGCACCCTCTTCCTGGACGAGATTGGCGAGCTCCCCCTGGAGGTGCAGCCCAAGCTGCTGCGCTTCCTGGAGAACGGCGAAGTCTTCCCGCTGGGAGAGATGCGGCCGGTGGAGGTGGACGTCCGGGTGGTGGCGGCCACGCACCGGGATTTGGGCCAGTTGGTCCGGGAGGGCCGCTTCCGCGAGGACCTCTACTACCGCCTCCAGGTGGTGCCGGTGCGCGTGCCCCCGCTGCGCGAGCGGCGCGAGGACGTGGTGGCGCTGGCCCGGCACTTCGTCCGGCAGCTCACGCCCGAGGGCATGGAGCCGCCGCAGCTGGGGCCGGATGCCATCGCCGCGCTGATGTCACACCCGTGGCCCGGCAACGTGCGCGAGCTGCGCAACGTGATTGAGCGGTCCATGGCCTACGGGCCGTTCCCCGCGGTGCTGGGCGCGGAGCAGATGCGCATCGCGGGCTGAAGCCAGAAGCGTGGCCTCAGCCCGCGATGCGCTCCACCCTGTTTCCCCACACCCCTGTGGGAAGCGACTCCAGAGAGGCGTGCGTCCACGTCTCTGGAAGAACACACCCACGGGTCGAAGAGGGGGGAAACTCCAACCCGGGGTGCCGAGGCCACCGAAGCGGCCTCATGCGAAAGATGTGTGTCTCCAGCGCCCACCGCGGCACCAGATGCACTGTGGGGGGGTGTTAAGCACCCGGCGTGCCAGTGCCCGGGAGGCGGATTGACTCAAATGGAAATCATCCGCGCGCCCGGACAGGGGGCGGGCATATCCAATGGATGCAGGACAGCATCCATCTGAATCATTCCGGATACACTGGATGTCCAGCCGGCCCGACAGCCGAGCAGCCGCGCTGATGGCCGGGGTGAGCGCCCAAGAGACGTGTGGGACAGCGGCGGGGGGTGGAAGTGGGTTAAGGGGAGCGTGATGACCCACGCTGCCTCGTCCCGCCGGTTCCAGGCCTTCAGCCTGGGGGTGCTTGCCTTCACGCTGGTCGTGATTCTGTGGGGTGCCTTCGTGCGCGCCACGGGCTCGGGTGCCGGCTGTGGAGACCACTGGCCGGTGTGCAACGGCGAGGTCATCCCCCGGGCCCCCAGCGTCCAGACGCTCATCGAATACACGCACCGGCTGACGAGCGGCCTGGCGATGATTCTGGCGGTGGCGCTCTACGTCTGGGCCCGGAGGGGGCACGCCAAGGGCCACCCGGTGCGGAGCGCGGCGGCCTGGGCCCTGTTCTTCATGATGACGGAGGCGCTCGTCGGCGCGGGCATCGTGCTGTTGAAGTACGTGGCGGACAACGCCTCCGTGGGCCGGGCCCTGTGGATGGGCGTGCACCTGGTGAACACCTTCCTGCTGGTGGGTGCGCAGACGCTGGTCATCTGGTTCTCCCGGGGACGCGCCCCCCTGAGCCTTCGGGGACAGGGGCTGCCGGGCGCGCTGATGGGCCTGAGCATCCTGGGGCTGCTGGTGCTGGGCGTGAGTGGCGCCATCGCGGCGCTGGGGGACACCCTGTTCCCGTCCACCACGCTGGCGGAGGGCTTGCGCCAGGATATTTCGGAGACGGCGCACATCCTCATCAAGCTGCGGGTGCTGCACCCGCTGCTCGCGGTGAGCGTGGGCGCGTTCCTGGTGCTGGCGTCGCGGTGGGTGGCGCGGGTGCGGCCATCAGAGGACGTGCGGCGCGCGGCCTCCGCCATCACCGTGCTCTACGCGGTGCAGCTGGGCGCGGGCGTCACCAACCTGCTGCTGCTGGCGCCGGTGTGGATGCAGTTGGTGCACCTGCTGCTGGCGGACTTCGTGTGGATGGCGGTGGTGGTGCTGTGCGCGGCGGGCCTGGCGGCGGATGCGCCCAGGGTGGTGGCGGAAGCCTCGCCTGCTTCGAGCGCCGAGCCCGTCTGACGGCGTTCGCCGTTATCGGACGCAAGGGCGGAGGGCACCCCGCCCCGAAGTACTCATCCAGGGTGATACGCGCAGGGTGACGAACCCGATACATGCGGCCGTCATGTCCAATCGGAACACCCGTCTTTCCCTTGCGTACGCGCTCGCGGCACTTGCACTGGGATGCTCCAGCAGCGCCACTGGCATTTCCAGCCGTCGCGACATGGCCCCTCAAGACGCGTTCGCTCAAGCCGCCTGTCTGGACAGCGCGACATGTTGCATTCAGCGATTCGGTCCGGATGCGTGTGGCCTCTCCGCCACCGAGGCCGCTGTGCTCATGGCGGGCTCCCAGGTCGCGGCGGAGGCCGACGCGCCGGACGTCGCTGACGCCCACAACACCAACCTGCCCGAGTGGAAGCGCCGCTGCATCGCGACCTACGCCGAGTGCAAGGACGACGACTGGCAGGGCTCCTGCTACGCCTGCTTCCGCTACTGCGAGGGCCAGCAGGAATGGCCCATCAACAAGTGCCGCCCCCGCCGGGGCAAGAGGTAACAGGGCATGGCGGATGAATTCGAGTGGGAGCCAGTACGAGCCCTCGCGCGGCGCGTGCGGGACGGTGAACGTCTGACGCTCACGGCGGAGGTGAGGGAAATGCTGGAACGCACCGCGCCGGAGGTAGGCATCGGCAAAGCCGACGCGGCAGCAGCCCTTGCCACGGCCGAAAAGGCCGAGGCCCTTCTGCTGGAATGTGCGCGCCGCATCAAGGAAGGCTCCGACCGCATTGTCGACGCGCTTTACCGTGCCAAGCGTCACCGAAAAGCCGGGGACTTCGACAGCGCCCGCCAGGAAATGCGGGAGGTGCTCGCCATCGAAGTGGTGCCCCTCTATCGCGAGATAGCAGAAGGCCAGCTCGAAGACATGACAGAGGAGCCATGACAACGACAGGAGCACGACGGCTGCCGTGCGGCAGCTCTCGTTACGGTTCGTCGAGAGCGTCCAACTGGACCTGGGCAAGCTCGCGGTAGAACGGACCGACCTCAACATCAAGGAGGTCCAGGAGAGGCTCGCGTTCCCTCGCGAGCGGCAACCGATTCTTCTGGCTCGACGAGCAAGACTAACGCGTCGAACGCGCCGCCGTGCCCAACCGAAGCCCTCGAGGCACCACCACACGCTCCACGACGTCGAACAGGCCACTGGCGAGCAGTGCCAGCGCGGCAGCGGGGGCCGCGCCCTCCAGGATGAGCCGCACATCATCCAACCGGATGCCCGTGAGAATCGGCTGGCCGTAGCCCCCTGCCCCCACCAGCGCGCCCAGCGTGGCGGTCCCCACGTTGATGACCGCGGCCGTCTGGATGCCCGCGAGGATGGATGGCGCCGCCATGGGCAATTCGATGCGCCACAGCCGCGCCAGCGCGGGCAGGCCCAGCGCCTCCGCGGACTCGCGAACCTCGGGTGGGATTCCGGCCAACCCCGCCGCTGTGTTCCGGACAATGGGCAACAGGCTGTAGAGGAACAACGCGGCAATCGCCGGACGTGAGCCGATTCCCAGCAGCGGAATCATCACCACCAGCAGCGCCAGCGACGGCACCGTCTGGATGACCCCCGTCAGCCCCAGCACCCCGCGCCCCAGCCGAGGCCGCCGCGCGGCCAGCACGCCCAAGGGCACCGCGAGCGCCATCGCCGCCAGCAGCGACACACCCACCAAGAACAGGTGCTCCCGCGTCCGCTTCCACACGCGCGCGGCCAATCCGTCCCCGCGCACCTCCGAAGTGACCCCCAGCGCCGTGGCGAGGAAACCCGACGCCACGCGGCCCTCCGACACGCGCTCCAGCCGGGCCGCGCGTTGAGCTTCACCATGTCCTCCTCGGACACGCGGCCCTCCAGACGCAGCATCGCGGCCAGGGCCTCGGGCGCCCGCGCCTCCAGGTCGTCGCGATACAGCAGCACCGCGTCATACGCGGGGAAGTGGCGCAGGTCGTCCTCCAGCACACGCAACCCATACGCCTCAATCTCCGCATCCGTGGAGTACAGGTCCGTGAGCTGGAGCGACCCGCTCTCCATGCCCCGGTACGCCAAATCATGGTCCAGCCCGCGCACGTCCCGCTGCGGCAGCCGGTAGCTGTCTCGCAAGGCGGGCCAGCCATCCGCGCGGTCCATGAACTCGTTGCTGAAACCGAAGCGCAGCGAAGGATGGGCACGCAAATCAGAGATGCGGCGGATGCCCAGCCGCTCGGCCTCCGCTTCCTTCATGCCCAGCGCATACGTGTTGTTGAAGCCCAGCGGCTCGCTCATCCGAAGCCCAGACTCAGCCAGGGCCGCACGCAGCGCCGCGTCGTCCGGCAGGTCGCGCCCGGACAGCAACTCCTGTCGCAACGTGCCCGTGTACTCGGGGTACACGTCGAGCTCGCCCCGGCGCAGCGCCTCCCAGAGCACGGCGGTACCGCCCAGCTCCCGCCGGTGCGTGACCCGCGCACCGGTGCTCCGCGCGAGCTGCGCCGCCGCTTCCCCCAAGATGACGGACTCGGTGAACTTCTTGGAGCCCACGCGCACCCGGGGCACGCCGTCCCCAGACGAGGACGCCCCGCCACACGCCCCCACGAGCAGCAACACCAGGAGCCCCACCCTCACGCCGCGCCTCCCAGCCCACCGCCAGGCAGAGGCCGCTGCGCCTGGATGAACCGGGTGACGAAGTCATCCGTCGGCCGCGCCTCCAAATCCGCGAGCTGTCCCTGCTGCACCACGCGGCCCTCCCGCATGAGCAGGATGCTGTCCCCCAGGAAGCCCGCCTCCGCCAGGTCATGCGTCACCAGCACCACCGTCTTGCGCAGCCGGGCGAAGATGCCGCGCAGGTCACCTTGCAGCTCGTGACGGACCAGCGGATCCAACGCGCCCAGGGGCTCGTCCAGCAGCAACACGTCCGGGTCCAACATCAACGCGCGCATCAGCGCCACCCGCTGGCGCTGGCCACCGGAGAGCTGCGAGGGATAGCGCGCCAGCGCGTCCGTGGGAAAGCGCGTCAGCTCCACCAAGGCCTCCAGCCGCTCGCGCGCCTTCGCCGCGGGCCAGCGCAGGTGGCTCGCCATGAGGGTGACGTTCTCCTCGCCCGTGAGATGCGGAAAGAGGCCGCCACCCTGGAGCGCGTACCCCACGCGATGGCGCACCGCGAGCAGCGCATCGCCTCCCGTGGGCAGCGGCTTGCCATCGAAGAGGACGCGCCCGGTGTCACACGGCAGCAACCCGTTGAGCAGGCGCAGCAGCGTGGACTTGCCACAGCCGCTCGGCCCCAGCAGCACCGTGGTGCGTCCTGTCGGCAGGCTCAAGCTGAGCGGATGCAAGGCCTGCGTGGCCCCGTAGCATTTGGAGACGTCCTGGAGCTCGTACACGAGATGTCGTCCTTCGCTGCATCAAGGCAGGGTGAACGCGCCGTTGCAGACGGCGGGATACGGCGGCTCGGAGGCCCGGTGGCTGCACGCGGCGAAGAGCGCCCGGTCCTCCCACGTCACGGCCGCGGCCCACACGAGCAGCGGCCCCTCGGAAGAAGGCACCATGAAGCGCGCGCATCGCGTGTCCAGGTTCTCCAGTCGGCAGGGCACCTCCTCGACGGGCCCCGCTCCCGGCAGCGCTTCCTCCACCACCGTGGCACCGGGCCCCAACCGTTCGGTGATTCGCGCCTGGGCCTCCGTCAGTGCCTGCTCGGGCGTCAGGTCCTCGCGCTCGGTCAGCCACACCGTCACGCCGTCGCAGCGGTACAGCCGCGAGTCGGCCCGGTCCGGCACCGGCGTGCACCCCTCGAATAATGCGCGGGCTTCGGGGAGGAAGGGGCCCACGGGCGTCGCGCCCTCGGGGGCCACGGGCGACACACGAGGCGCGGGCGCGGCGCACGAGCACAGGGCCCCGGCCGGTACACCCACAGCAGCCTCGCGGCGGTCCTCATGCCGCCGGAGTTAGGCGCCCCCTCTGCGTCACGTCAACCCGGCAGGCCGGGCGAATGGATGGCGCGTTCACTCGAATGACTCTTTCAGCCCTTGAGCCCGCTGCAGATGACGGTCCGCGAGGTTGCCCGTCCTGTCGAGCATGAGGGTGAACGCCCCATCGTTCTTGTACGTCGCCTGCGCCTGCTTCACGAGCCGCAGGCCTTCCTCCTGGTCCTCGATGACGCGCTTCAGGAAGGCCTCGTCGAAGTCCTGGCCCTGCGCCTTGCGGAGCACGTCCAGGTGCTGCTGGGCATACGCCACGGCCTGCTCCAGGCGGGCGTCCGCGCGCTGCATGGGCAGACTCGGTCCCGGGATGAGGCCCCCGTCCTTGCTCCCCGAGCCGCCAATCCCCGCGGTGGTCCGGGGCTGCGTGAGGTCCGCCACCACCATGTCCATGGACGGCGAGCTTCCCCACGCCTTCAAGTCCTGCAGGTGCCGGCGGTGGTCCTCCACCAGCCGCAACGCGAACTGCCGCACCTGCGGGTTGGCCGACTTCTCCAACGCCAGGTTGCCCGCCGCGATGGTCTTCGCGTCGAAGAGGGCGAGCTGTCCCAGGAGCAGGTCCCGCGCTGACAAGACGTTTCGCGTCTGCCCCTGCTGGGGCGCCTCCGCCCGGGCGGTGAGCCCCAGCAGGGGGCAGGTGCCCCACAGGGCCGCAAGGACCGCCACGCCGCCTGCTCTGCCAAGCCTTCCAGTCATGTCCACCTCCCGACGAAGCGATGTCCGAAGGTGGGGGCCGCGTGGCGCCCACGGCAAACACGGCCTGCCCGGCGGGGCCTCCCCATGGGGCCCCGTGAACACGAGACTCAGTCCTGGCGCTTGGCCGCTACCACGACGTTGGCGCCAGCGGGCCCGGACAGCGGCACCACGCCGAGCGTGACGGCGGCGCCATCCTGGACGTTCGCGTGGGTCGCCTCGGCGCGCAGCAGCGGCAGGCCATGCGGCTGCTTCTGGAGGAACGCGATGAGCTTCTCACGAACCATGCAGCGCAAGTCCCACGCCTTGCCCGAATCCGGCGCGCTCACCAACGCGCGCAGCTTGATGGTGCGCTCGGTGCACTCCGTCACCTGAAGGCCCGCCACCTTGCCGTCCCACAGGCCCACGCCGTCCGTCTCGCAGATGCGCCGCAGCTCGGCGCGAACCGCTGGCACGTCCGTGCGGAAGTCCACGAACACCTCCGCGGTGCCCATGATGTCCGGCGACACCTTGCTCCAGTTCTGGAAGGGCTTGTCGAGGAAGTGGCTCATCGGCACCACCAGCCGGCGCAAATCCCACACCTTCACGACGATGTACGTGAGGGTGATTTCCTCCACCCAGCCCCACTCGCCCTCCACGATGACGGTGTCGCCAATGCGCACCGGCTGGGTGATGGAGAGCTGGATGCCCGCCAGCAGGGTGGAGATGGACTTCTGCGCGGCGAGGCCCAGCACCAGGCCGGCGATGCCCGCGGAGGCCAGCAGCGACACACCCACGTTGCGCACCGCCTCGAACTGGAGCAGCAGCAGCGAGCCCGCCACCAGCACCACGGTGCACTCGATGACCCGGCGCATGACGGCCAGTTGCGTGCGCAGCCCGCGCACGCGCGCCACGTCCTGGCTCTCCGTGCCCACGCGGTGCTCCAGGAAGCCCGCCGCCAGCTTCACGAAGCGCATGAGGAACCACGCCAGCGACGCGATGACGAGCGAGCGCGCCACCAGGTCCACCACCTGCTGCGCGGGCGGAGGCAACAGCAGCATCCGCGTGCCGGAGGCCACCACCAGCGCCGCCACCGGGTGCCGCAAGGGCCCCTTCCCCGCCGCCACCAACTGGTCGTCCCACCCCGACTGCGTGATGCCCGTCGCCCGCGAGCCCACCCGCAGCGCCACCGCCTCCACCAGCCGGCCCGCCAGCCACGCCGCCACCAGCAGCACACCCAGGCCCAGCCACTGCCACAGCTCCAGCACCCACACCGGCCGCACGAAGAGCAGCGGCGGCAGCTTCTCCAGCACGGGTGAGCCGTACACGGTGAAAAGCGTGTCGATGGCGCGCACCGTGTCCTCGCTGAAGACCCAGACGGCCCCCTCCGGGCGCTCCATACGCTGCAGGCGGATGTCCACCGCACCGCGCGGCAGCGGAATCTGCCCCAGCGAGTCGTAGACGGGGTCGGCCGGGTCACCTTCCGGCTTCTGGCTGATGTTCGAGTAGTCCAGCCACAGCATCCGGTCCATCACGAACACCAGCCGCCGCGCCAGCCGCAGCCCCTCTTCCGCCTGCTGCTCCGGAGGCAGGTGGGACAGTGACAGGTAGTGGGGCGCGCGCGCCGCGTCCCGCGCGTGGGCCGCGTCCAGGAAGCCCGCCGCTGTCGCCATGGGCGTGCGGCGATCCACATCCACTGGGGGCTCGCCCAGCCCTCCATTCAGCGCGAACCCCGGCAGGGGCAGCAGCAACATCAGGAGCAGGGCGAAGCCACGGCGCATGTCGTTTCCTTCTAGATCCGGAGGGAGATGATTTGAACACCAACAATCACGAACGACACGGGCTGTCCAGGCCCCACGTCACGGCGCGTCACGGAGGAGTGCCTGTCCGGCGGGCGGGCGGACACGCGCTGCTACGCTGGGCGCCATGGCGAGGATTCTCATGGCGGCCCACCCCACGGCGGGTCACACCAACGCACTGCGCGCCATTGGTGGGCGCTTGCGTGAGCTCGGCCACGACCGGCCATCGCGACGGTCGTGGCGCCGGCGCGCTTTCCCGGCCTGATGCCAGAGCCGCTGCGCTTCGCCGCCCAGCTTCCGGAAGCCCTGCGCCAGGACGGGCTCAGGCTGGTGCCCCTGCGCCCCTCTCCGGCCGCGCTCTGGTACGGCGCGCGCATCACCCGGGCCCGGGGACTCGACGAGCTGGGGTGGGCGCTCCGGCTGTTCACCACCGGCATGGAGGGGCACGCACGGCGCATCGCCGAGGAAATCGAAGCCTCTGGGACGGACGTCGTGCTGGCGGACTACCTCATGCCCGCGGCCCTGCTCGCGGCCCGGAGGACGCGGCGCCCCTATGTGGCGCTGTATCACTCCGCCCTTCCGTTCCCCGTGGAGGGCGCGGCGCCTTTTGGGAGTGGGCTCGAGGACGACGCCCCCCGCGATGCCGCATGGACCCAGGCCGAGCAACGGGGGCTCGCGCTGCTGCGCTGGTTCGATGCGCGTGTCGCCCGTGCCGCGAAGCGCCTGCGCGTCCCCTTGAAGACGAGCGGACTGCTCGCGGCGCCCATCTCCGACGACCTCAACCTGATGGCGACGACGCCGGCGCTGGAGCCCGGCCTCGAGCCGCTGTCCGGCCCGGTGGAGATGACCGGCCCGTGCCTGCCCCGGCCCGCGCCCGCGAGCCTGGATGACCCCGCGCTCACCGCCATCCGGCCCGGCCGCACGCACGTCTACGTGTCACTGGGCACGGTGTTCAACGACCAGCCGCACATCTTCCACGCCATCCTGGACGGGCTGGCGCGGCATGACGTGGACGTGGTGGTCAGCGCGGGCGCCAGCTTCGAGCGGCTCCAGGCCCGCGCGGGACCGCGCACGCTGGTGTTCCGCCGCGTCCCCCAGGTGCCCCTGCTTCAGAAGGTGGACCTGGTGGTGACGCATGGCGGGAACAACACCGTTCAGGAAGCGCTCGCGGCCGGGCGGCCCATGGTCGTCGTGCCCTTCGGCGGCGACCAGCTCGCGAACGCGCGGCGCGTGGAGCGGCTGGGCGTGGGCCGCGCCGTGCCGCCCTCCGCGCTGAGCGCCGACGCCATCACCCACGCGCTCACCCAGGTGTCCCAGCCAGAGGTGGCCACCAAGGCCCGCGCCCTGGCCGCGACGCTGGAGGGGGTGGACGGCACCGAACGCGCGGCCCAGGCCGTGCTGCGGCTCCTCCCGACATGACACGGGGCGGAGCGTCCCCTCCGCGCGCTCCGCCCCGCATCCGTCCCCGCTCGCCTCAGGGCGTGCAGGCGCCGTGCGTCACGCTGGTGCACGGGTCGCTGGCGCCACACCGCGTCCAGCGCGCGCAGCGAAGCGCGTTGTAATCCTCGAACGCCTGCACGCTCGTGGTGCGCCGGCCCTGGCTCTGCGACTCCAGGCACAGCTCGTAGTCGGTGATGGGCGTGTTGGGGATTTCATAGACGGTCTCATCCGCGGCCAGCATCCCGCTGGCACTGGCGCACTGGAGCGCGTTCGCGGGCGAGCTCGCGCGGACCTCCACCACGCGCCGGGCGCACAGGTTCGTGTCCTGGATGCCCACCGTGTACACCGTGCCATTCGGGTCGCAGGTGTGCGCCGCCACGGACTGGCAGCTCCCGCTGACACACACGGCGTTCGCGCGGCAGAACTGGCTGTTCCCCGACGAGACACAGCACGCCTCGCCCACTTCGCCGCAGTTGCGGCAGCGCTCGCCCGCGGCCTCCATGACACACGTCAACGTGCCACTGCAGGACGTGGTGCCCGCGTTGACGCAGCAAGCGCCGCCTTCGTTGCCACACGGCTCACACGTGCCGCTGCGGCAGACCAGCCCGGCGTTGCAACTGGCGGAGTCCGTCCTGCAGGCACAGCCGTTGGTTCCATACTGGCTGGGGGAACACGACGATGAGCTGCTCTGGCAACCGCCGCAGCCCGCCAGGAGGGCCATGAACACCATCATCAGCCCCCGAAGAAGGGGAAGGTTCGATTTCACGAGGAAGGTCCTTGTTTGTGGAAGAGTGGAAGTCGTGCTGGCCGGGACGCGGCTCACGGGCTCAGCACCAGGTGGACGCGCTGCCCCTGTCCATCCAGGGCCTGCACCAGCACGCTGAAGTCGTCAGCGAGCGCGAGCGCCCTCAGGACGCGGTAGCCGGCCTTCTTCAACTCCTCCGGCAGCACCTCATCCAACCGCGTGGCCGTCTTCCCGTCGGGTGACGCGAGGAAGGACACCTGCGTCTTGCCGTCCTCGGCGGTGGCGGTCCCCAGCACCCAGCCTCCGTCGTTGATGGCCACGGCCTTCGCGGACACGGCGCCCTTGGGCATCGGCAGCCACCGGGCCTCCTCCTGCCGCGACCAGATGAAAGGACGGGGGCGCTTGTCCGAATCGAGTGCGGTGCCCACGAACACCCCCACGTCGTTCAGCGCGGTGACCTCGGACTCGTTGTCCAGCAGCACCTGCACGTCCTTGCCGTAGACGCGCGCGGCGCGGAGCCCCTTCTCCGTCTCCAGCGTCACCGCCACCTCCCCCAGCGCGTTGAAGAGGACGCGGCTCGGGAGCAGCTCGGACAGGCCGGGGTGCATGGCGGGCCCCACCTCGTCCACGCGGTAGATGCTCTTGCCGTCGTTCGGGTCACGCACCAGCAGCGTGCCGTGTGCGTTGGCCGTCACGGCCTCCCAGCCTTCCAGCCACTGCTCCGCGCCCGCCTTCACGTCCTCCGAACGGAGCAGGAACGCGTTGGGGCCCTTGGAGGTGTATGCCGTGCCGAAGATGTCCCCCGTCGAGTTGACGCCCGCCACGCGCACCTGCTCCGCGCCGAGCACCTCGTTCAGCCAGTACGCCTCGCCCTTGCCCGTCAGCAGGACGTCCGACTCCGCCTCCTTGTACCGGGCAATCACCGCCCCACCGTTGAGCAGGTGCGCGGGGGCGTAGAGCGAATCGATGAGGTACCAGCGCACGAAGGGGAAGACATGCACCAGGCACGGGCGCACGCCCACCTTCACGCTCTTCCGGACGCCGCCCGACGCGCCGTAGACGACGGTGGGCCCCGTCCAGTAGGGCGGCAGGCGCAGCGTGAAGCGCGCGGAGCGCTGGCCCTCGGGGACGCGCACGGGCAGCACGCCCACGCTCGCGTCCACGCTCATCAGGTCCACCAGGATGCCGCCGGTGGGCGCGGGGCTGCTGAGCACCACGTCGCCGGACAGCTCGCTGGGCCCCGAGGACGGGCAACGGCTGCTGGGGGTGACGACCGCCATCGACGACAGCCGGGGGCGCGGGACGCCGCCATATGCGACGAACTGCTTCACCTGGACGTCCTCCGTGAAGTCGATGTCGAAGATGAAGGTCTTGTAGCCGCTCACCTTCGCGCTGGAGCCAGGCGCAAGGGTCAGCTCCACGTTGTGGGGGCAGGCGGCGCTGTCACAGAAGGGGTCATCCGCGCCACGCACCTGCCGGGCGTAGGCCTTGAGCGTCCCCCGCACCCGCGTCACGTAGGTGGAGTCCCCCAGGTTGTAGCGGCTGGGCAAGGTGTCATCGAAGGTCCAGGTGATGACGTTCCCAGAGCGCGAGCCATACATGTGCAGCACCAGGTCCGAGTTGAGACCGAACTGCCGCGCCGGCACGTTGAGGTTCAGCGTGTTCGCCGCCTTCGGCAGCAGCCAGTAGCCGGTGGCGTAGTCATTGCCTTTCACGCGGATGCGCGCGGCGTTGAGCCGGATGTTCGTGCCGCGCCACACGTCGTCCACGACGTCCGCGTGGGCGGCCTGCGCCAGGAAGAAGCCAAGCAGGGCCAGGGGCAACAGCCCGTTGAGACTGCGTTTCATGAGGACCTCGACTGCGGTGGGTGGGTTGAAGCGAAGGGGCTCAGCCGCCGCGGCTGGCCGAGGCCTGGGCCATCAGCGCCATGACGCGGGCCCGGGTGGCGGGCTGCTGGCCGGGACGGACCGAGAGGGCCTGGAGCATCCGGAGGACGGCGGCGCTGTCGTCCATGCGAGGGGTGAGGACGTTGAGCAGCGCGGCCTCGCCCCCGGCGCCAGCTGCCCCGCCACGACCCAGCCGCTCAGGCGCTCCAGCTCGGGTGCGCCCAGGGTGCGCGCATTCAGCGCGTCCAGCAGCGCGCCTTGCACGGCACGCGCTGGCTCGGACATCAACGCGTCCAGCAACATGCGCGTGGCGGCCTCCTGGGGCGCGGTGCGCAGGGCCCCCGCGGCGGCGGAGCGCACCTCGGGCGCCTCGTCACGCAAATGGGGCGACGCCAGGTCCATGACGCGCGCCGTGCCGCTGTTGCCCAGCGCGCGCAGGGAGTGCTCCAGCGACTCGGCGTTGTCCGCGCGCGCCAGAGCGTCCTCCAGCGGGCGCAGGAACTCGGTCACCTCGGGGCTGCCCGCGGGCAGGCGGGAGACGACGGCGCCCAGGGCGTAGGCGGACGCGCGCTCGGCGCCGACGTCACCGGCGGTCCGGGCCTCCGTATTCATCCGCGCCAGCAGCCGGCCCGTCTCGGGCTCCGGCTCGCGGAGGAGGCCCGCGCGCT
This sequence comes from Myxococcus sp. MxC21-1, assembly GCF_032612255.1. Lineage (NCBI taxonomy): Bacteria > Pseudomonadati > Myxococcota > Myxococcia > Myxococcales > Myxococcaceae > Myxococcus > Myxococcus sp. MxC21-1. The sequence goes on along the minus strand of NZ_CP123278.1, from coordinate 708,787 downwards.
GCACCATCAGCCCATGCGCGCCGGCATGCTCGCGGGCCTCCGGGGAGACAATCAGCTCGCGCAGCGTGGCCTGGGCCTCGGCGTGCCCCGCGCCGGCCAGCAGGTCCAGCATCAGCTCGCGCATCGCGGGAGACCTGCCCTTCTGGAGGAACAGTTGCCCCAGCTCACCGGCCCGGTGGGGCTCCAGCTCGAGCGCGGCGATGGCCCGCCGCGCGAAGGTGCCCAGCTCGGGGATGGCGCCGGGGTCGGTGGCGGACGCCAGCACCTGGAGCGCCGCGTCCACCGTCATGCCGTCGGCCTGGCTGGTCGTCAGCGCCAGCTTCTCGTCGCCCTCGAAGGCCACCTGCGACGGCGCGCGGACAATGGGCTTGTCCTCCGTGGCCGGCGGCAGCGGCTTCTGCTGACGCGTGGAGAACGCGAGGCGCAGGCGGACGCGCCGCGACATCAGCGAACGGCCATCGGTGTGCGTGGCGTCCAGGATTTCGTCGTGGGACACCCCGGCCAGGAAGCCCTCCGGGTCCCGGTCGAAGTGCGTGAGGGAGCTCAGCGACTGCCGGAAGGCTGGCGCCGTGGCGGCGGCCCGCAGGGACTGGTAGCGCGCGCGGCGGCGCGTCAGGCGCGCGTCCTCGCCGTCGAACTGGAAGCGCGCCTCCACCTCGCCCGTCTGCGTGGACTCGACGGCGCTCCACTCGGCGGCGTCGCGCAGCTCCGTGGGGAACAACTCCGCCGCCAGCGTCTGCGCGACCTGGCGGAACAGGGGCGGCTCCGCGTCGGAGAACCGGACGGCCACGAGCGCGCCCCGCGCGTCCAGCTCCAGCCACGCTGAAGCCGTCTGAGGCAGGTGCGCCTGCACGGCCGCGGCGTCGGGGAAGAGCGCCTGGCCGGAGAGCGTCGCGTCGTGCCGGTCCAGCCGCTTCACCGCCAGCCGCACGCGCGCCCCCTTCGCGCGGACCTCCAGGGCCTGGAGCGTCAGCTCACCCTCCAGGCCCAGCGTGCCATCCATCGTCTGGGGCGCCTCCCCTGCTGCGGAACAGGGAGCGCCACGCGCTGCAGGTCGTTCCAGACGAAGTGGTACGTGCGCTCCTCCCCCACGGTCCACCGGTAGAGCGGCAGCCGGGAGGCGCTCACGGGCGCGGCGGCCACCACGGCTTCCGGCGCGGCGGGGTGGAAGTAGGACCAGACGGGCACCGCGCCCACGAACAGCAGGGTGGTGGTCAGCGCGGCCGTGCGGACGGCGAGCCTCGAGCGACGCATGAAGGACTCCAGACAATGAGGGAGGAGCGCCGCCGCGGCGGCGGATGGGCACACCGCGGCGGCGAAGGGCCCCGGCTCGCGTCAGGCACGAGCCAGGGGGTGCGACGGACTAGTAGACGCGGACCAGCGGCAGCGACTTGGACTCGTTGTAGATGTTCCAGGTGTTGCCGAAGCCGCTCCAGCTCACGATGGTCGTCTCGCCCTTCAGGAAGAGCAGCTCACCGAAGAGCTTGATGCTGCCGTCCAGGAAGCGCAGCTCGACGTCGAGCTTCGACGACGCCCGCAGGAACAGCGTGTTCGGGTTCGTCGGGTGCGAGGGCGAGCTCAGGTAGAGGCCGATGTCGCCGTAGAGCGGCACGTTGACGCGAGCGATGACCAGCTCGCCCCTCACGCCCACCTGGAGGCCCGGAACCCCGATGCCCACGGACGCGAAGCCCTTGACCGAGGCGAACGGGGTGATGGTCCCGTACAGGTCCACGCCCAGCAGGTCTTCGGAGCAGTTGCGGGTGACGGCGCCGCCAATGTTCATCTTCACGCCCGCCTCCGCGGACAGGCCGCCCTGCACGGTGACGGGGACGAACACGACGACAAAGGTCGTGGAGGCCTTCGCGGCGTCACTGTCGAAGACGGGCTTGCCCTCATAGAAGGTGAAGCGCAGCGGGTAGTGCTTGTCGTGGCTGTAGAGGGAGGTGCCCAGCACGCGCGCATCCAGCTTGAGGCGGACGCCATTGCCTTCCGTGCCAGCCTCGCCGCTCACGTGCGCCATCTCGTGCCGGGTGGGGCCGAACACGTTCGCATAGGCGTTGAACTCGCCGTAGAGCCGCACGTCGCTGTCACACCAGGCGCCCAGGGCCTTGGTGCGCAGGCCCGAGCCCGGCTGGACGTACTCCCAGCCGGCCACGTAGTCGTAGCCGCCACCGAAGGTGTCGCCGCCCGCGTAGCCGCTGTCGCTGGCCTCTCCCCCGTGCCGCACCGCGCCCGTGGAGGGGTTCGTCGGCTCGTTCAGCCCGTGGATGTGGGCGCCGTAGATGGCGAGGTACTGCGCCAGCAACGACGAGGAGAGCGTGTAGTCCTTCCGGTCCAGGCCCTTCACCTGGAGCTTGTCCGCGTTGCGCACGAAGCTCTCCGGACCGAAGTCGTTGCCCGTCAGGAAGAGGCACGCCTGCAGGTCGGCCTCGCGGCGCGGGGCCATGGCGGCCTCCAGCATCGTCTTGTACCGGCGGGGGCTCCAGTCACACACCGTGGGGCCCTGGGGGTCGAGGCAGCCGTCCTTCTGCGCCTTGACCAGCGACTCCTCGATGGCCTGGTCCAACCCGTACAGCCGCTCCGCGGTCAGCTTGTCCAGCTCCACCGTCTGGTGGTCGCGCGAGCGGAGGACCTTCGAGGCCTGCGCCCACTCCGCGTAGACGGCGTCGCGCTGACGCAGCAGCGCGGTGAAGGACTCCTGCTCCACCTGGTAGTGGTCGAGCACGTCATCCGCGATGTGGCTGAACTGCTCGGCCTGCTTCTGGTGCCAATCGTCCGACGGAGCGACCCAGTTGCGCGCCTCCAGGTTGTTGGCCAGCTTCGCCGCCTCGGACTTGAAGACATAGCCGTCGGTGCCCTTCGGGTAACGTCCGGGCGTGAAGCGGAAGTACGCGTTCTTCGCCGTGCGCTGCCCGTCCCAGATGGGCGCCAGCTTCTCCTGGTCCCGGCTGTAGAGCACGCGATGCGCGATGCCCTCCTTGCCGAAGGCGCCGTTGAAGAAGGCGCGGGAGTCGTCGCCGTACCGGCCCGCCTGCCGCTCGAAGCGGCTGAAGTCGAGGTACTTCTCGTCAACGAACTCCTGGCAGGACGTCACCTGGGTGCCGTCCTTCTCCCAGCTCTGAATCCGAGACAGGTAGGCCTGCTCCTCCTTCGTCAGGTTCTCCAGGCCCTTGCGGTAGAGAATCTGCCCCTTGAGCACCTGCCCCATGATGCTCTGGTCCATGCCCTGGAAGCGCGTGTCCTTCGGGACGTGGGGCGCGTAGGCCACCGTGTCCACCCCACCCCCCAGCTCCTCGGGCAGCAGCGCCACGCGCTTGGGAGCAGCCTCCCAACCGGCCTTCCACTCCGACTCCACGACCCCCTGGCAGTACGCGTCGTGGACGCTGCCGCAGCTGCTGGCGCGGTAGTCGGCGTCCACGCACTGCTGCAACGTGGGCTTGGGACAGTCCTGCGCGAAGCTCGCGGGCGCGGCCAGCACCGTCGCGGACAAGCCCGCCCAACGCAGCTGGCGGCGTAGCTGTTTCGTGTGTTTCCGCTGATTCATGTAACGCGTCGTCCTTGTTGAGGGACCGGCTCCGGGCTCGGCCCGGCGGAGGCCCAGAGCACGGCGCGTGCCGGAGGCGCTCCACCCGCGCTCCAGAGGGAGGCCACGGGGAACGCGAGGACACGCGAGCAACAAGGGGAGGCGAGGTGTTGTCTGCGAAGCTACGGGCGCGGGTGGCGGCAGGGCCACCCGCGCCCTCACGTCAAAGCGGTGCTACTGGATGGAGTAGGCCACCGTGCCGCTGCAGCTGCCGCTGGAGTAGCAGCCAACGCGCATCTGGTACGTGCCCGCCGCGGGCGCGGTGAAGGACACGTAGGACAGCAGGCTGCAGGAGTCATCGTTGGCCGCCACCTGGGTGTTCGTCGCCGTGTTGTACAGGCGCAGGTAGGTGTCGCCCGTGGCCGTGGCCTGCGGCAGCGAGCAGGTGCCGAAGGACAGCGTCTGGCCAGCCGCCAGCGTCACGCTGACGTTGGTGGTGTTCTGCTGCGCGCTGTTGGTGTTGGTCGCGGAGAAGGTGAAGGTCTTGACCGGCGGGGGCGGGGGCGGCTCGGTGGTGCCGCACAGGCGCATGCTGCCCGCGACGGCGCAGTACGCGTCGATGGCGGGACGCACGTAGGTGATGGACTCGCCACCGCAGCCCGTGTCGGTGCACTGGTTCACGACGTTGCAGCCGCCCTGGCTGACGTAGTCCGTCACGCCCCGGACCAGGATGCCGGCCACGGTGACGTTGTTGTTCTCGTACACGCCCGAGCCCGAGTTGCCACCGAAGGTGTCGGTGTTGGCGACGAAGTAGTCCAGCGTGCCGGCGCGGGCGTCTCGCACCCAGCCACCGTCGTCAATCTTGAACGGGATGCCGCTGCCGGAACCAATCACGGACACGCCCGTGTTCAGCGGCAGGGCGGTGTTGCCCGGACGGACGGGCGCCGGCTCGAAGCGCGGCGTGGCGGGACGGTCCAGCCGGACGACGGCGAAGTCCAGGTTGCGGCCGCCCACCGTGCCCTGCTGGCGCGCGACGATGGACTGGCAGGAGAAGATGTCGGCCGTGGTCACCGTCTGCAGCGTCGTCGCCGACGTGCGGTAGAAGTTGAAGACGAAGCGCGTGTTGGCGCAGGCGGACGCGCTGGTGATGCAGTGCCCCGCGGTGAGCACCAGGTCATCATCGATGAGCGTCCCCGAGCAGAAGGCCGGCGTCGGGTCATTCAGGAAGCGCTGCGTGGAGCAGAGGTTGTAGGCGCTCTGCAGCGTGCTGGCATTGAAGGTGACGTTGTTGGGATTGGAGACGTTGAAGTCCGACGGATTCATCAGCGCCACGGTGGACTTCTCGGCCCGGGTCCGCAGCACGGACGCCGGATAGGCATAGACGTCCGTGCGGTTGTCGGGGCCATAGACGACGGGATGCTCCTGCGAACCCGTCTCGGGGGACTTCTCACCGGAGGGCTCTCCTTCGGGCGCCGGGCCGCAGGCCGCGACAGAGAGGGTACACAGCAGCGCGCCGAACAGCTTTCTGCGAGAGGCGGTACGGGTGATGCGCATGGGCGACCACTCCTAACGATGAGTGCCCGCCGGGAAGGACGGGCCAAGCCACTCTACGCCCGGCCCTGACACAATTTCATGCAATTCAGTTTTAAACTGTTTAACCAGATAGACGCATCAAAATTTTCTTGTCTATCTTCACTGTCCGTATGCGTCATCGAGTATCACGTCGCTGCCCGACCCCGCGGCCTTGGCGGCTTCGACATCCAAGCCCTCGCCATGGCCACGGCCACGGCCCTCGAACATCAGTGATTCGCCATTGAATGACGCGGTGCGAGGGCACGACGGCAGCTTCAAACCGGAGCGCAGCAAGTCACACGGCACCGAGCGCGCGGTGTCGAACGTCGCGTCGCCATCCGTCTCCGCGCGCAGGTAGTGCACCCGCCCCGCCTTGAAGTGCAGCGACACCAGCCCGCGCCCCAACAGCCGCTCCACCTCCGCGCGGGGCCGCGCCTGCCGCCAGGGCTCCTCCCCGCCCTGGGAGAAGGTCAGCCACTTGCGCCACTTCAGCGGCGCCAGTCCCAGGGCCTTCGCGTCCTCGGACCGAACGCGCACGGTGCCGCGGAAGGCCTGACAGTGCGTGGTGTCACAGACGGGGCGCCCCGGGTGACGGCTGTGGCCATGTTGCTCGTTGTGGGCCACCACCCGCGCCAGCGCCACGCGAGCCTCGCCCGTCAGCGTCACGTCCTCGGCGGACACCACGCCCGCAGCGTATTGCAGGCGCGTGGTGCGGAAGACGAAGTCGGAGCCGCGCCGCGCCTTCATGGCGCTGGGGGTGGTGGGAACGCCCGGCGGCGGCCGGTACGGCGGCGGCTCGGAGGTGATGAAGACGCCCGCGTAGTCACGGCCCTCGGCGGGACCACCGGGAAAACGCACGCGCCAGGGCGCGCCCAGACACACGGCCGCGCCACGCTGGGTGAGGGATGCCAGGGGTGCCCAGGTCTCCGCGCCCGCGCGCGGCACACCCTCCACCAGTGCGAAACCCGCGCCGGAGCACCGCGCCTCGACGTCCCCCGGTGGAAGCAGCCCCAGCACCTGCACGCGCGCGGCCTCCAGGCCCGCCTGCTTGCGCGCGCGCCAGCGCCTTGGGCACTTCCTCCGCGAACTGGCGGGGCATGGCGCCGGGCCGCACCACCACCGCCACCAAATCCGGGTCCACGGCGGCAATCCAACCGAACTGGGGCCGGCTCGCCGCGTCGCGCACAGTGCCCGTCTTGGTCGCCACGCCCACCAGTGACTTCGATGCGGGCAAATCCGCCAGCGTGCCGCGCGCGGCATTGTCCGCCAGCAGCGCCACCACATCTGGCCGAGCCTCCGCCAGCAGCCGGTACGCCTGCGCCACGCCCCAGGGCGACACGGCCAGCGTGGAGCGAAGCCCCGTCGCCTCCGCCATGTCCTCCGGCAGGCCCGTCAGTCCCACCGAGGCCAGCACCGGCCCCCACGCGCCGAAGGCCCGGGGCGCAGAACCCCGCGCCTCCCAGTCCAGGAAGTAGCCGTTGCACGAACGCAACAGCGCGGTGCGCGCGTCCACCTTCGCCGGCAACCCCGCGCCGCAGCCCCACTCCGGCACGCCCGGGCGCGGTGGCAGCGCCGGGTGCTCCGCGCCCGCCGCGTACAGGAAGGGCTTGAGCACCGAGCCGTACGGCAGCGCGCGCCGCACGTCGCCCTCCGACAGCAACACCTCTCCCGAATGGCGGCTCACCACCACCGTCGCGGGCCGGGCCTCGCGCACGCCCACGCCTGCCAGTTCGTCGATGGACAGCGGCGACGCCCACCGCGCGCCGTCCTGGCACTGCCGAAGCCTGCGCGACAGCGCCGGAGGAAAGCCCGGGGACTCGCTCAGCAGCCGCGCCAGCGCGCGGCGGGCCCGGGGCGTGTCCACCTCCGGCGCCCCGGCCAGCACCGACGCCGCGCGGGACAACGACAGATAGGGCCCCTCCTTCCACGAGGGCAGCTCGCCACTCACCGCCACGGAGAAGGCTTCGTGGAAGAGGCGGTCCTCGCTGGACTGGGGACACGCCCACCACAGGAACTGGTGTGCCAGCTCGTGCCGGAGCGCCAGCCGCAGCCGCTCATCCAGCACGCCCGGCGTGTTCTGCCGAAGCTCCACCAGCCCCGGGCGCCCCTGGCCGTTGCGCTGGGGCGTCAGCGCCGCGCCCTTCTGGAGGACGATGGAGGCCGGGGCTTCGCCGGCGCGCCTCCGGCCTCCTGGACGTAACGCGCCTCCAGCGCACTCCAGGCGGCCTCGGCCTCGCGGCGCAGCCCGGCCTCGGGTGTCACGTCGCCGCGAGTGACGAAGGTGGGGGTGGCCGCCAGCAGCACGGCCACCGTGACGGCCAACCCCATGGACTACAGGTCGCCCAGGTGCTTCTTGGAGGGCACCACCTTCAGCGAGTCCGCGGCCGTCCGCCCGTGGATGCTGGCGGCGTACATGTCCTCGATGTGCGCGGGCGGCGCGGAGAAGGTGCCGGCGAACTGCGCGCGCAGCACGTAGCCCACGGTGCGCGGGCTGTCGCTCCACCAGGCCGGCTCCTCGAAGAAGAACGTCGCCCGCTCCGGGTTGAGCACGCGGCGCTTGAGCGCCTCGGGCACCAGCGGCAGCGAGTGCGGCGGCCCCCGGAAGGCCTTGTCCTCCTGGAGCGGCACGAAGCCCGCGGGCACCGCGTCCTCCACCACGTAGTACGCCGAGCGCACGCGGTTGTCGCCGCGCGCGTCCAGCGTCAGCTCCACGTAGACCTCCTCGCCCTGGGACACGGTGTCGCCCGCGCCCAGCCGCACCTGCCCGCCCTCGCGCAGCACGTAGTAGGCGCGCTGGATGGACATGCCCTCCGCCTTCGGCTGCACGGCGGACAGCGGCGTGCGCGTGGTGGCGCGCAGCGTGGCCACGCCGTCGAAGCCGCCCACGTCCACGGTGCGCGTGCCCGGCGCCAGCACCGCCACCAGGCCCAGGCCGCGCGGGGCGAACTTCACCGGCGTCTTCACGCCCTTCACCTCGGGCGCCTTCATGCCCTGCATCGCCTTCGCGTCGCGCTCCAGCAGCCACAGCGAGTGCAGCAGCGTGGTGCTCCGGTCGAAGGTGGACAGGTCGGGCTCGGACAGCAGCTCCAGGATGCGGCGGCGCGCGCGGGTGATGTCCAACGTGCCGAACGAGGCCGCATGCGCGGCGATGGCCGTCATGCCCACGCGCCGCAGCGGGAAGCGGAAGAAGGCCTCCGACTGCTCCAGCGGCTGGCCCGGCGTAAGGGCGGCCAGCGTGGCGTAGCCCTGCGCGCTGCGCGCGACCAGCGCGTTGATTTGAGTCTGGAGCGCGGGCTCCTTGATGACGCCGGCCTTCTCCGCGGCCAGCACCGCCAGGGCCAGCGGGTACAGATCCCCGCCCTCCGCGCCCTGCACCAGCGCCCGCACGCGCGCGGCCTGCTTGGAGCCCTCCAGCCGCGCCAGCACGTAGGCGCGCGTGGCGTCGTACTCGGGCGGCAGGCCCTCCTGCGCCTCCAGCCAGCGGGCGCTCTCCACCAGGCGCGGGTCGGCGCGGTCCACCAGCCCCGCCTCGGCCGCGTAGGCCAGACCATCCAGCGCGATGAGCGTCTGCGGCAGGCTCGGCGTCTCATAGCCACCGAACCAGGTGAAGCCGCCACCCTTCACCGACATGTCGAGGATGCGCGCGGTGCCCTGCACGGAGCGGCTGCGCGCCTCCGCCAGCAGCGCCTGTGTGTCCGTGTCCAGCTTCGCCAGCGCGCCCGCCTTCTGGAGCACCTGGTACACCGCCACGTTGGGCACGGTGGTGGACACCAACTGCTCCAGGCAGCCGTAGGGGTACGTGAGCAGCTCGCGCACGTTGGACAGCGCCGCGTCGACGATGGACGGCTGGAGCACCAGCTCCACGCGCGCCAGCGTCGCTTCCTGAGGCGCGGGCACCTCCAGCGCACCGCCGCCCCAGGCGCTCACCTTCACCTCGTCCTCCACCGCCGCCGGGCCCACGTCGAAGCGCTTGAGGTCCCTCAGCGAGTCCTTGCCGCCCGCAACATTCACGGTGAGCTGCGCGGCGCCCGTGGACGCGGCCTTCAGCGTCAGCGGCACCACCTGCTCACCGCCCTTCGCCAGCTCCACCTTGTGCTCGAACTGGTCCGCCTTCAGCGCGCCCAGCGACGCCAGCTTCACGTCCAGCAACTGGCTGGCCGGCGACTTCTCCCCGCCGACAGGCGCACCGAGGCGACCGCCTCGTCGCCTTCACGGAGGAACTGCGGCAGCGCGGCGTAGAGGTTGAGACCGCCGCGCGTGGCGAACTCGGAGGTGCCCTCGCCGAAGCGGCCGGAGGTGTCCGCCGCCACCGCCGTCACCACCCACAGCGTCTGGTTGGAGGAAGCGTGAAGCGCACCGTGGCGCGGCCATCCCGGTCCGTCACCACCGCCGGGTCCCAGTGCGCGGTGTCGCGCTCCAGGTCCTTCGTCTGGCGGCTGGGCGGCTTGATGGAGGCGAAGGCGTGGTCCGGCAGCCCTGCCATCTTCCGCGCCAGCGCCTCGCCGTAGCCGTAGCCCTGGAACTCCGACGAGAAGAAGTTGGACACGTTGTTGCGCGCCGGCGGGTAGAAGAAGTCCAGCACCTTGGGCCGGAACTCGCTCTGGATGGCGTAGACGGCCTTGTCCACCACGCCCACGGACAGCTGCGCCACCACGCCGCGGCCCTCGTGGTCCACCACGCGCACGTCGATGCTCTGCTCGGTGAGCGGCGTGGCCTCCGCGCGGCGGGGCTGCAGCTCCACCGTGAGGGTGCGCTCGCGCGGAATCACCCGGAAGGCCACCGTGCGCTCCTCCCAGCGGCCCGTGGCCGTGGGGTACGCGACGGACGCGTACACCGCGCTGCCGAAGCGCTTCTCCACGTTGAAGCTGTGCACCAGCGTGCGGCCCGTCAGCTCCACCACCTGCGTGTCGTAGAGCGAGGCGCCCGACAGCGTCACCCACACCGGGCCCGCGTCACGGCCACCCGAGCACCAGCTGTCCGGCATCAGCGCCACCAGCTTCGCGGTGTCTCCCGGCGCCAGCGTCCCGGACAGCGAGGCCAGCGTCAGGTTGGGCACGCGCGCCACCGGCTCGTCCGCGCCGCCGATGACGAGCAGCGACTCCTCGCCCTGCCACGTCTCCCCGTTCTTGTCCTTCACCACCACGCGCGCCAGCACGGTGCCCACGTCCGAGGTGGGGACCTTCTCGCGGTGCGTGCCATCCGCCGCCGTGGAGAAGGAGCGCTTGCCCAGGCTCTTCTCCGCGCCATCCGCCTTGCGCAGCACGAACTCCACCTCGCCCTGCGTCACGCCGTAGGGCTTGCCCGACAGCGTGGTGGCGCGAATCGCCAGCGTCGCGTCGCCGCTCTTGGGCACCACCGCGTCGGAGTAGCGCGCCAGGCCCAGGACCTCCACCTTCGACAGGAAGAAGGCGGACGTGGCGTTGGCGAAGGTCTCCTGGTCATCGCGCGCGCGCACGGTGAGCGAGTACCGGTACGGCAGCCGCTCCTCGCCCGCGGCCAGCGCCGGCACGGCCACATCGATTTCAGCCTCGCCGTTGGCGTCGAAGGCGCTGGCGCTGGACCACGGGTCCTCATACGCGCCGCGCGCCTCCACGGAGGAGTACAGCCGCTCCGGCACGCTCAGCTTGCCCTCCGTGGTGGAGGCGCTGCCGTACGTCACGTCGCTGCCCTGACCGCCCTTGCCCGCGTCATCCACCCAGGCGGGCGCGTCCAGCAGGCTGCGGTAGAGGAACACCTCGTACTTCGTGGCGTCGGGCGTGCCACCGGCATAGCGGCGGGCACGCACCTTCGCGCGCAGCGTCTGGCCGGGCACCACCGTCTCCGACGCGGGCTCCATCTCCAGGTAGAACGTCGGCTTCACGTAGTCCTGCACGCGGGCCTCGCCCTGGTGCGGGTGCCCGTCCACCTCCGCCTCCACGCGCAGCACGCCGGTGCCCAGGTCGTCCGGCACCTTCAGCGTGCCGTGGAAGGCGCCGAACTCGTCCACCGAGGCGCGCGTGGTGAGCGCGCGGCCCTCCTGCGAGACGAGCTTCACCTGCACCTGGCGCTTCTTCGGCGTGAAGAGGCGCGCCAGGAAGGTGTCCGGCTGCCGCACCACGCCACGGAACTTCACCTCGTGGCCCGGCTTGTAGATGGGCCGGTCGCTGTAGATGAACACGTCCGGCGCCACCGCCAGCGCGGAGTAGAAGTCCGTGTCGACGATGGCCGTGTCCCCACCCGCCGTCGCCGTGGCGATGACGCGCGGCTCCGACACCTCCAGCGTCACCTCGCCCTTCGCGTTCGTCTTCCCCACCGGGCCCTTGCCCTTGGGCAGATACACCTGCACCTCGGCGCCCTCGCGCGGCTTCTGGTCCCGGCCCGCCACGCGCACCAGCACCTGGCCATCCGTCTGCTTGAGCTGCACCGTCAAGTCACTGACGACCAGCACCACCTGTCCCTCCACGCGGCCCTGCACCAACTGGAGCACGTAGGTGCCCGCGGGCAGCGGCGCCAGCGTGACGCGGCGCTCCTGGAAGCCGCTGGGGCCACTGGCGTTGAAGCCGGGGACGTTGAAGTCCCGCTCGGCGCCGCCCAGGTCCAGATTCAGCCACTGGCTGCGCGTCACCGTGAAGCCGGGCGGCACGCCCACCAGGCGCTCCGGTCCCTCGGCCACCTTCGCCAGCGGCTCGCCGGAGCCCGACGCTTGCGGCGCGCGGGGCAGCACCTCTCCCACCTCGTCGCGGAAGGCGGGGTTGAGCGTGTCGAGCAGGAACATGCCCGGCGTGCGGACCGCGTTGAAGCCACGGCTGAGCGCGCGGCCCGGGTTCTTCAGCGTGGGCGGCGTCTGGTACGCGCGACGCAAATCTCCCTGGGCGCGGATGAAGGCGTCCAGGTTCTCCGGCTTGAGGACGCGCAGCTCGACGGGGCCCTTGTCCTCGAAGGCGACGTCCACCGCCACCGGCTCCTGGGTGCCATAGGAGCGCGGGACGGTGATGTAGAGCGGCTTGGCCAGGGCCACGCCGGACAGCATGAGCGCGGACAGAGCCGCCAGTCGGATGAGGCACTTCATGACCCGAAACCTCCAGGAACCAGCGAATCGCCCTGCACGGTGCCGCGCAGGCCCAGGTACGGCAGCGACTCCAGGTCGCTCCGCGCCGCTTCGATTTCCGGGGGCGCCGCGCTCGGCATGGGCGCGTTGCGGCTGACCCGGAACTCGGACAGGTAACCATCCATGGTGAGCCCGCTGAGCAGCCGGCCCGTGTTCACCCCGAAAGCCACCGAGGTGGGCGCGCGCAGCCCCGCCACCACCGGGCCCACGGCGTTGAGCATGTTGGGCTGCTGACCCGCGCACGCCTTGCGCAGGCGCTCCAGCTCCGCGTCGTTGGACGCCAGCACCACGTGGTTGCAGTGGGTGCCGCGCACCAGCCGGTTGTAGCCACCGGAGAACAGGCCCTCCAGCGCGGCAGCGTCGTCGGTGCGGCCCCACAGCACGGCCAGCTCCACGGGCAGCTTCGCATCACCGCGCGGCGTCCACACCAGCGCCACCTGACGCGTGCGCGTGGGGCCCTTGCCGCCGCCCTTCGCCCAGTACGCCTTGAGCGTCTCGGGGTCCAACGACTCCGGCAGCTTGAGCTGGAAGGCCAGCAGCACCGGCGTGTCCTCCGGCACCAGCTTCAGCAGGTCGTCGGACAGAGGCGCGGCGTCCAGGCGCGCGGGGCCGTCCAGCAGCTCGCCCGCGATGCCCCGGCCCACCAGCCGTCCCGCCTCCACGCCGAACTGGAGCCGCGTGCCCGGGGCCAGCCCCACCACGCTCGACAAGAGCTGCACCTCGCGGCCATAGGCCTCCGGGTCGTAACCCAACTCCACGTCCACGCCGTCCTTCGCCTTCAGCGCCGGCAGCTCCGCGCACAGGCCGTGGAGCACCGCCACCGGGTGGCGCGCGAGCACCAGCCTGTCTTTGAGCCGGCCCGCCCACAGCGTCTGCTCCGCCACCAGCCAGCGCTTCATCTCGAAGGTGCCTTCCGAACCGCCGCCCGGGCAGTGCGGCGCCGTCATGCCGCCGCGGCTGGCCACACCGTCCAGCGCCTCGTACGCGGACGTCGCGGCGCGGCCCGGCTTGGGGAGGATGAAGGCCGGCGTGCTGGAGCGCGCGTCACCGGCGAACCACGTCACGCGGAAGGGCGCGTCCAACAACTGCCCCGCGAAGAGGTCCAGCACCGCGCCCTTGAAGCCCGCCCGGAGGTCCTCGCCGGTGGAGCCGAAGAAGGCGGCCCACGCACCGACGAAGCCCTGGCCCAGCGGCTTCTGGAGCTGGTCGCGCAGCCACACGTTGGCCGCCAGCGCATCCCGCACCTTGCCCGGGTGGTGCACGTCCACCCAGAGGGCGGAAGGCGCGGCCGTGCCGGGCACCTCCAGCGCCGTCATCGCGGGCTCGGGCATGCCTTCCACGCCGGCGCCCGCGCTGGGCGGGCCCTTGCGCTCGCCACCGAGCAGGTTCGTGACCGTGCCACCGCCGTCGCCGGACTGCCCGCTGCGCCGGCCCAGGAAGAAGGCTCCGGCCACGGCGCCGCCCACGAGGACGGTAACCACGCCGATGAGCAGCGCCTTGGGCGGGCCACTCTTGGGAGACGTCATGACATCCACTCCTTGAAACGGAAGAAGCCGAGGAAGGAAGCGTTCTGCGGCACCGGGCGCCACTCCAGCGGCGCCTCGGTGGCCGGTGGTGGAGGACGCCGGTGCGCACCGCGGCGCCCTTCTCCCCGGGTGGTAGACGACGCGCGCGGGCGCATGGGCCCGGTCCTCCGGGCGCACCACCAGCATCAGATGGAAGATGGGGCCCGCGTCCTGCTCCTGGCGAAAGGCGAGCAGGTCGCCGGTGCGCAGCGACTCGCGGGTGGCGTCGTCACGGCCCAGGAACTGGAAGCTGTGCTGGAGCAGCACCTCCGCGTCCGCGAAGTCGGACGGGCGGCCCCGGCCGTCACGCCACAGCGGCGTGGACAGGCGCTCCGCGGCGACCTGCTTGTACGCGGAACGGAAGGCGAAGCGGATGAGGCCCGCGCAGTCACGCTGGTCCGGATGCCACGCGGCGTCCTGCTTGCGGACCTGGGCCAGCGCCACGCGCGCCACCCACCGGCGGAGCAGCACGTCGCGCGTCTCGGGCGCCGTGGGTGCCTCCGCGTCGTGCGGCTTCACATCCGAGCCCGACGGCGCCGACACGAGCGGCCGCACCCCGACCGTTCCGTTCGCCAGAGGCGCGGGCGCATGGAGCAGCAAGAGCACGGGAAGGACGCGGCGCATGGACATGGAGACCCCGGACGACGGAGGCGTCAGTACTCGCCTTCGCCGCCGCCATCCCCATTGGACTGGAGCGCCTTGAGGGCTTCATCCAGGTTCTTCGGCCACGCGGCGTGCTTCGGACGCGGGTCCTGCGAGGGCACGAACACCTCGGCCTGCCCATCCCCGAGCATGTTCACCCAGGCCAGCACGCGGGTGGTGCCCGGCGTGGCCAGGGGGATGCGCACCATGCGGCGAATCTCGTTCGGCGTGCCTTCGAAGAGCGACAGGTTCAGCGTGGCCACGGTGTGGGCCTTGTCACCGCTGGGCCAGTAGTTGGTGGCCACCAGATACACGCCCTTGGGCGGCGAGCGGTGGATGTAGAGGTACGGGCCATACGCGGGCTGGTCGAAGTCACCGCCCTGCGAGTTGAGGAAGAAGGTGCCACCGGAGGGGCTCGCGGTGTCGGCCCAGTACACGTGCGCCATCTTCCGCACGTCCAGGGTGCCGTCCTTGGCGCTGGCGTCGGTGGGCTCGTACAGGTGCAGGTCGGTGTAGACGCCGTCGGTGTCGCTGGTGAGCACCACCTTGAAGGGCACCGGCGGAATCTGCGCGTAGCTGGTGGCCTGCGTGCGCGCGGTGCCGGCCTGGTTGGTGGCCATCACCGTGACGACGTTCTTGCCGCTGGCGGCGGGGAACTTGCGGCTGAAGCGCCCGCGGTACGTGCGCATCAGGTAGCGGTCGCCGTTGATGGACACCACCACCGGGTCAATGGTGGTGTCGCTGACGGTGCCCTCGATGAGCATCATCCGGTCCACCGTCCATCCACCCGACGGCGCGGACAAGGTGACGACAGGGAGCGTCTTGCCCTTGCCAATGGGCACGCCCTGTTGACGGGGATTGGATGCGGGCGTCTGCGCCAGCAGCACGGCGAGGAGGACAGGCAGCATCACGCGTCCTTGATGAAAGGAGGTCCGCGAGCGTTCGCGGGCGGACAGACTGCGGCAGCAGTACCCTCCTTTTCAAGTCGCCTGCCAGCCTCCCGGGCGGCCTTTCCCTGGCAAGCCACGCCGGACCTGTGGGCGGCGAGCCACGCCTGGCTGCCTGCCCGTGTGGCGGCGGCCACACTTTCCCCACGTTCGAGAGGCGCCGCACGCGGTGGGAACCCAGACCCACCGCGTGGCGGCAATCCCTCAGGACGCCGTCGGGATCTGCGCCTCGGCTGCTGCCGGCGCGGCCTGCGCTTCCTTCTTCTCCTCGTCCGCTTCCTCCGCCTTCTCCCCAGCGCCACTGCTGGCGCCCGCCGGCTTGCCCGCACCCGGGGCTCCCGGAGGAGGCGTCCGCTTGGCGGCGGTGGCGGCCTGACGAACCAGCTCGCGGGCCTTCTGCGCCACCTTCGGCGTGGGCGCGAGGATCATGAACATCAGACGCCCTTCCATCCGGGGCATCTGCTCCACGACGGCCACGTCCTTCAGGTCCTTGGCCACGTCGTCGAGGATGGCCGTGCCCTGCTCCTTGTGCGTGATTTCACGCCCACGGAACTGGATGACGACCTTCGCCTTGTTCCCGTCCTCGATGAACCGGCGGGTATTTCGGACCTTGAACTCGTAGTCGTGCTCTTCCGTCTTCGGACGGAGCTTCACTTCCTTGAGCAGGACCGTGACCTGGGCACGCTTCGCTTCCGAGGCCTTCTTCTTCTCCTCGTACTTGAACTTGCCGTAGTCCATGATCTTGCAGACCGGAGGACTGGCCATGGGGCTGATTTCAACGAGGTCCAGCCCCTCGGTCCGGGCACGGTCCAGGGCCGCCTCGAGAGGCATGACCCCGAGCTGGCTACCGTCAGACCCGACGACGCGGACCTCACGGGCACGGATGCGACGATTGGTTCTCTGGTCGCGGCTCCCGCCGCGGCTGCTTCTCTGTTCGCGAATGATGGTGACTCTCCTCCGAATTGGGTTTCAGGCCTGCCCACCTAAAGGTGTGGCAGGCAGGTCCGCGACAACAAGGGACCGTACACACATGTGAAGCGCCCCGCCCTGCTTGGGACCCACGCCTGGCAGTGTAACCCGCGGGCGCAGGAGTACACCCCAGTGCCCGCTCGCCCGGCAGGAAGGGGAGCCCTGGGTGAACTTTCCTCTTTGGGAGACGGTAACGCCAGAGATAACGCCCGACCCGTCCACCTGCCGTGGAACCATGCCCCCAATGTACCCCCCAGGGACCACCTGAGGGTGACACCCCCGCTCGACCCGGGGGGCTGGGAATTGCCGGGTGGGAAACAAACGGGCGTGGACGGAACGTTTCTTCCAGCCCGGACCCGGACCCGGAGTCACGGCTGGAGGCCCACGCCCCGCTCCGTCCACTCGCTCCCCAGGGCGGTGCGCAGGTCGTCCACCGGCGGGGGCAGCCGCTCCCAGACGGCCGGATGCTCCGGAGGCACCTGCTCCGTGCTGGCGGAACGGGCCCGGTAGAGCTGCCCGTCATGCATCACCAGGCGGCCGGCCGCGTAGGTGACCGGGGGCGTCCCGGGAGCCAGGGTGGCCCGGGCCGTCCACAGCTCCAGCGCGCGGGTGGGCGTGCCCGCGTCGCCGCCGCCGTCCGGAAGCACGGTGCCGCTGTCCGCCGGCCCCGCCTCCGAGGCATCCGAACACGCCGTGGCAACAAGAGCGAGGAAGGCGAGGACCACGACACGTCGGTGCATGGGTGGTGCGCCTGAGAGAAGGTGCGCTTCGGTGGGTGTCTCCCGTGAGAGAATCGGCCGTCTCCGCATCGGAGTTACACCATGAGTCCAACCCCTTCGCCCATCTCCGCCGTGATTGCAGGACTGCTCGAAACGCTGGCCCGGGAGGACCGCTCCGTGGCCACGCCGCCCGCAGCGCGAACTTTCGATGAAGCCGCGCGGGCGCTCTACGCCATCGCCGGGCAGACGCGGGCCGCGCACTTCTCGGTGTGGGCGGACACGCTCGAAGACGAGCAGGACGCCGCGGGCATCAGCCTCTTCTTCCATGACGTCCCCGACACGTCAGCACCACCGGGGCTGCTCGGCGCGGAGAAGCGCGTGGTGCGGCACGCCCTGGACCTGTCGCTCCACGGGCCCCTCACGGAGGCCATGGCGGCGCTCGCGAAACGCGGCGCCGATGCCCGGCGGCCCGACCGGGGCAGCGTGCCATTCCCCTACGACGCCAGCAGCCCGGAGGTGGAGTTCCGGGTCGTCTTCCAGCCGGGCGCGCTGGGCCCGTGGGTCATCTCCGTGGCCCGGGACCAACGGACACGGGACGCGTTCCCCTCGTTCGCCTCGCTGCCCCTGTCCGCCGAGGAGTCCGACTTCCTGTCGGAGCGCTTCCTCCGGCTCGACTCACTCTTCCAGGGGCAGCTGGTGCTCTTCACCGGCGCGCGTGGCTCGGGGCGGACGACGTCGCTCCACGCGGCCATCGAGGCACTCCCGGACGGTGTGCGCGGACTGGCCGCGTTGGAGACGCCCCGCGCCACGGACCTCCGCTTCAGCATCGTCCAGCCCGGAGGTGAGATGACGATGCCTGGCACACTCCGCGCGTTCCTGAGGCAGGACCCGGACCTGGTCTTCGCGGACGAGGTCCGCACGGACGAGGAACTGCAGCTGCTCATCAACGCGTCGCTGACAGGGCACGGAACGGCGGGCGTGCTCGAGGCACAGACGCCCGAGGCCGCGCTCCAGCGGGTGCGCGCCGCGATTCCCAACGTTCCCGTGTCGCCGCTCCTCGTGCATCACACCGTGGACGCGCAGTCCGGCGCACGCACGGTGGCGCTGTACCGCGTGGTGGAGGATGGGACGCCCCCGCGCGCATCGAGCGCTGGCGGCCCGACTGAACGCCATGCGTCCGCTGGCCCACGCAGGCGGCCAGCGGCGCTCGCACGGAACGCGGCGGATGTGCGAAACCCGGGGGATGAAGCGTCACGCCCCGGCCACGGAACGCAATCGCGAGCCCCTGCTCGCTGTCCTCCGCGAAGTCCTTCCCGCCTCTGGCAGGGTGCTGGAGGTGGCCAGCGGCACCGGCCAACACGCGGCGTGGTTCGCCCGAGCGCTCCCCCACCTCCTCTGGCAGCCCACCGACGTGGACGCGGAGTCGCTGGAGAGCATCGAGGCGTGGCGCACCGAGGAAGGCCCGCCCAACCTGCTACCGCCGCGCCGACTCGACGCGAGCGCGGAGTCCTGGCCGGAGACGGCCGCGGACGTCATCCTCAACGTGAACATGATTCACATCGCCCCCTGGACGGCCTGTCAGGGCTTGATGCGGGGCGCGGGCCGGGTGCTGCCTCCCGGCGGGCTGCTCGTCCTGTATGGCCCCTACTTTGTCGAGGGCCGCGAGACGGCCCCCAGCAACCTGGAGTTTGACGCCTCCCTCCGCGCCAGGAACCCGGCGTGGGGCGTGAGGTCGCTGGAGGCCGTCACCGCCGAGGCCGCCCTGCATGGCCTGGAGCGTGAGCGCGTGGTGGACATGCCCAGCAACAACCTCACCGTGGTGTTCCGCAAACCCCGTCCTCCGGTGTCCCCGCACTGAAGGCCGCCCGACACCGCGCCGGCGGAGTGCGGACCGCCGCACACGCCCGCGGCCCAGGAACCCTTCACGCCCGACACGCACGCCACTACCCCCATCCCGTGGCGAGACGCGGGCGGGAGAGGGGCACACCATGCCGGACGCACCAGCGAAGGCCCGCCCGCCGGAGGACGTGTTGTTCGCCTCGGCCTTCCGTGGCCACGAGACAGAGGCCGGAAGCCGTCAACGCACGCTGATGCTGGTCCTGGCCGTCATCGGTCTGCACGCCGCGGCGCTCATCGGCGCGGCCTCTTTCTGGCACGGCACGCCGCGACGGCTCGAAGGCGAAACCACCCGGGGAGAAGTCCTCGTGCTCCGCCTGACCGCCCTGCCACCTTCGGCCCCGGTGGGGGACGTCACCGGGCCAGCCTCCGCGCCTCTCCGGTCCCGGACCGCGCGCAGGCCTCGCCCCTCGCGCGCCCCCTCACCGCCGCGCCCCGTCGCGGCACCGCGCGCCTCCGAGCTCGCGGAGCCGCTGTCCGTCGGGCGCCCCGCCGGCATCCCAGCCCATGACCGTGACAGCCTGGCGGGCCGCGCCGTGGCGGGCATCACCCAGCGCGCCCTGGGGCCCGGCTTCCCGGGGTTGCTCGTGGAGCCGCCACCCGCCACCGCCCCCGACCACCGCGAGGACATGGCCCGGCGTTACTTCGAACAGATGTTCCGCGACCGCTTCGAGGACGTTCCCTACCCCCACGAGGCGCGGATGGCGGGCATCGAAGGGTCCTTGGTGCTGCGCATCTCCGTGGGCGTGCAGGGCCAGCTGGTGGCCCTGGGGGTGCTGGGCCCCTGTCCCCACCCCCTCCTGTGCGAAGCCGCGCAGGAGGCGGTGCGGCATGCCGCGCCCTTTCCACCGCCACCGCCGGAACTCGGCGACCGGGTCACCGTCGAGCTGCCCTTCAACTACCACCTGGAATGAGCGCGCGTTCGAAGCCGCGCTAACCGGCGCGCATCCACCCTTCGCGCTCCAGCAGTCCGGCCACGCGGGCGGCCAGCTCGTCGCGGATGCGGTGGACCAGGACGTCCGACTTGTCCTTGGGGTCTTCCAGCGGCCAGTCCTCGCGCTGGAGCCCCGGCACCTGGGGACAGGCCTCGCCACATCCCAGGGTGATGAGCCATTGCGCGTCCTGGGTCAGGTCGTCCGTGAGCAGGCGGGGCTTCACGTCCTGCAGGTCGATGCCGATGTCCCGCATGGCCGCGAGCACTTCGGGATGCACCTTGTCGCCAGGCTGCGTCCCCGCGGAGACGGCGCGCGCCTTCTGGGGGTCTACCATCACGTTGAAGAACGCCTCCGCCATCAGCGAGCGGCCAGCGTTGCGTACACAGGCGAAGATGACCTTGTTCATCAGACGTCCAACTCCATTCCTCACAGGTTCACGCGCCCCTCCCCGCGCGAAGTGACTTTCGACATGTTCAATGGCTTGCATATCTCACGGAGGGCTGGCCGCAAAGGGAGACGCCGGGCGGATGGAAGGCCACACACGCCTACCTTTGGCGGGCGCAATCCATTGCGCATGTGAAAAACGCCTGCAACTGCAACGCGGCGCACAACCCGGGTGCGCACGCCCGCGCGGAGGCAGGCATGCATCGGTTGACTCCCGCCCTGCGGAGCGTGCCGCCCTGGATGTGGATTGCCTTCAGGGCGTGGTGCGGGTGTTGCTCGCGGTGGACCTGGCCGAGCAGTCCGGCAACACGGCCCTCCGCTGGAACGCCAGGCGACCGCCGGTGACACAGGCGGGCTACGACAAGTCCTTCATCGTCAAGCTCAACACAGGGGCGGTGTGGGCCAGCCAGCCCGCACGGCGGAGGGAGGCACGCGCGGCGGCGGCGTCCCGGCCCGGCGCCCCCGTGGAACGGGAGGCCTGAGCCGGGAACGCCCCTGACACGGCGGAACGGCTACTCCAGGCCCGCGGCCTGACCGTCGGCGCCGGCGCCGCCCAGCACGAAGCCGTCGAAGGCCACGTTGGCCATCAGCTCCACGCGCTCCTTGTGCTTCTTCAGCAGCTCCACGTTGGCGGCGGCCGCCTTCTTGGATGCCTCGGACAGCGGCTGCTCCTCGTTCGCGCCGGGCTCCTCAATCGCGTCCAGCGTCTCCTGGAGCTGCGCCCGGGCCTCCTCCAACTGCGCGCGCTCCTCGTCAGCGAGCGAGTCGTCCGCCAGCCGCTTGTCGACCTCGGCCAGCTGCGTCACCATCATCTTCCGGCCCTGCTCCGCCGCGGCGCCAATCTGGTCCAGGCTGTCCGCCACCATGGAAGCGTAAACGGTGGTGGTGATGCTCTGGAACTCGGCGGGCGACATCCCCTGCGCCTTGAGGCCGGCGATGTATGCCTTGCGCACGTCCGCCATCAGCCCCATGAACAGGCCCGCGGCGTCCACGGCCGCGTTGAAGCCCGGCTTCTCGTCACCCTCGCCCGCGTGCTCGGCCTCGAACTCCTTGGACTTCGCCTCGAAGGCCTTGAAGGCCGGCAGCGCCGACTCGCGCACCGTCAGGTAGGCCAGCAGCCGCTGCTCGTCCAACGGCAGCACCTGCCCCTCCGGGGGCGCCTTGAATGGATTGCTGGCGTTGAGCTGTGTCAGCTCCTGCTCCTGGGCCTGCATCGCCTGCATGGCTTCGATGCTGCCGCCGAACTTGTTCTTGGCCCAGATGCCACCCGCCAGCATCAAGCCGATGCCCGCCAGGATGAAGACACCGCAGCCGATGCCCAGTCCGATGAGGACCTTCTTCATGAAACCCTCCAG
This sequence comes from Myxococcus sp. MxC21-1, assembly GCF_032612255.1. Classification (NCBI taxonomy): domain Bacteria; kingdom Pseudomonadati; phylum Myxococcota; class Myxococcia; order Myxococcales; family Myxococcaceae; genus Myxococcus; species Myxococcus sp. MxC21-1. The sequence goes on along the minus strand of NZ_CP123278.1, from coordinate 687,133 downwards.
GGAAGACGTGTCACCACGGACCCCGTGCTAGCCGGGCTGGGCCCCCTGGAGCAAGTGTCACGGTGTCACGGAGCGTCGACGTCCGGGCGAGCAGGCGGCATGGGCCGGCGGGGCAGGCGGGCCTGGAACGTGGTTCCCTCCTGCTCCGTGGAGTGGACGCGGACCACGCCGCCGTGGGCATCCACGATGTGCTTCACGATGAAGAGGCCCAGCCCCAGTCCGCCACCCCGGGCGCCCTTGCGCTCCGGGCGCTTCATCGGCTCGAACATGCGGGCCCGGAGCTCCGGCTCAATGGGCTCGCCCGCGTTGTGGACGGTCAGCAGCACGTCGTCGCGCAGTCCATGCGTGCGGATGCGCACCGGGCAGTGCTCCGGGCTGTAGCTGAGCGCGTTGTTGACCAGGTTGGTGATGACCTGGGCCAGCCGGTCCGCGTCCCACAGCCCGTAGCCGTCTCCCCGGCACTCCAGCTTCAGCGTCCGCTCCGGGCGGGTGAGCCGGACCTCCTCCACCACTTGCCGAGTCAGCTCGTGCAGGTCCAGCCACCGGGGCTCAATGGGAATGCCACCACCCAGCCGGGCCTGCGTGAAGTCGAGCAAATCCCTCAACATGCGCGTGGCGCGCTCCGCGCTGGAGAGGATGCGGCCCAGGCCCTTGCGGAGCCGTTCATCCAGGCCTTCTCGCCGCAGCAGCGCGGTGGCGGACATGCTGATGGCGGCCAGGGGGTTGCGCAGGTCGTGGCTGACGATGCCGATGAGGAGCTGCTCGAACTCGGCGCGCCGCTTCGCCTCCAGCTCCGTGGCCCGCCGCTCGGTGATGTCCTGCATGGCGCCCACCATGCGCACCGCGTGGCCCTCGGCGTCCCGGACCACCTGCCCCCGGTCGGCGATCACGGCCCAGGTGCCATCCCCGCGCAGGAAGCGGTACTCGTCCGCCCAATGGCTCGCGCCCTGGTCGATGACGGCCTGCATGTCCCGGGCAATCCGCTCGCGGTCCTCCGGGTGGATGTGCTCCGTCCACCACGCGAGGTCCCGCGGCGGGGCGCGCGAGGCCAGCCGGAACTGGGCGGCGGCCAGCTCACTCCACTCGACGGTCCCCGCGTCCAGGTCCCAGTCGTAGATGACGTCGCTGGTCGCCAGCGTGGCCAGCCGGTAGCGCATCTCCGACTGGCGCAGCACCTCCTCGGCGCGCCGCCGCTCGCTGATGTCCAGCGACACGCCCGCCACGCTGACCACGCTGCCGTCGGGCCCGATGACGGGGGAGACGCCCGTCATGAAATAGGAGCCCGCCATCTCCACCTCCAGGGTGAAGGACTGGCCCTCCTGGGCGCGCAGCGTGGCGGCCACGAGGTCCGGCCGGTCGCGGTACACGTCGAACGCGGAGCGTCCCACGTAGGCGCCTCGCTCCAATCCCAGCGCGCTCAGCCGCTCGCCCTCGAAGAGGGTGATGATGCCCTGCGCGTCCGTGGCCCAGAGGATGACGGGCAACTGGGTGATGATGCGGCGCAGGTGCTCGCGAGCCTCGTCCCGCTCGCGCTCCAGCCGCTTCGCCTCGGTGAAGTCGGTGGAGAAGCCACACACGCCAACGACGCGCCCCTCCGCGTCCGGCAGGGGGAACTTGAGGGACTGGAAGACGTGCAGCCCGTCGAGGAGCGGCACATGCTCATCAATGGTGAGTTGCTGGCCGGAGTCCAGCACCTGCCGGTCATTGCCGGTGAAGGTGCTGGCGACCTCCGCGGAGAACAGGTCGAAGTCGGTGCGCCCCATCACGTCGCGCCGGAGCTTGCCGGAGGCCCTCTCGAAACCGTGGTTCACGTAGAGGTACCGGCCCGCCGTGTCCTTGGCGTAGATGAGCGTCGGCGCGTGGTCGAGCAGCCCGTGCAGCCAGGCCCCCGTCGCCCGCGCGGTGCGCTCGTCCTCCAGCGAGGACTGACCCACCGCCTCCGCCAGCCCCGCGTCGAGCACCTGGGCCAGCGCGCGCAGCCCCGCGAGCTCGGGGACCCAGCCCACGGATTCCAGGCTCTCGAGGATGGCCTCGCGAAGCGCGCCATACTCGAGCACCAGCGAGCTGATGCCGAAGCCCGCCGGTAGCGCTCACGTCCATACTCACGGCCCAGGGTGCGAGCCTCCGCCAGTCGCGCCGCCACGGAGGGGTTCGGAGCAGCGCCCCGAGCCTCCCCACGAGCTGGTGGAGGGCCCCCGCCTCCGCGATTGCCAGCGGCGCGAGCGCTCCGAGCGCGGCGCCCACCCCCGCTATCAGGCGCCGGGTGATGTCCTCCCGCAGGACATCCAAGACGTCCGGCAGTGAGAGCGTCGGCGTGACGCTTGGACTCATGCGCGCGCCTTCGTGGTCGATGATTGCCCTGGCATGTCCTCACCAGCCCCCCAACCAGGAGCGCCCGCCCTCTCCATGCGGGCCACGCGTGGCTGTTATCATTGGGATACATCCCATCCCCCGGCGGGACTGCCCGTCTCCGAGTCGGGCTCGGATGATGCCTCGCGGGAGAGACAGCCACGGCGGTGCCTCGTCCGACAGGTGGCTCACCGCTGACAGGGGACGGGCACGCAGGCCCCCCAGACACCACGCCTCGCCAGCCGGGCCTGCGCCTCCAGTGCCTGGAACTCCGCGCGTCTCGAACGACCCGCGGGAGGAACGTGGAGCACGCAGGCATGGCCTCTCTCCACCAACAGCGTGTTCACCTCGCGCCCCTCCACGGACACGTAGGCGAGGAGCCGGCCGAAGCGGTCCTCGCACGCCTCGCCATAGGTCAGCACGACCCGCCTGCCCTCGACGAGTCCCCGGTTGAAGGCATGCGCCTCCGGACCGAAGCAGTCACCGCCCGCGCCCGTGCGCTCCGGTGCATCCGCGAGCAGGTAGCGAACACGTTCGCCGCCCTCCAGGACAACCGTGTCCCCATCCAGGACCTCCGCCACCCGTCCTGACGCGGGGCCACAAGGGACTTCCGCGTCCCCCCCACCACAAGCCGCCAGCCACCCGGCCAGTGCACATTTCATCAAAGCGCGCATGCGCGGTTCACCCCTCCTGGCGTGCCCCGGTCTCCCCGGCCATAGCGGGCCGACTCGGGGGCGGGACAGAAGCTCCCGGGCCAGTCATTGCGTTGAGGGTCACTGCGCCCGGGGTCGAGCTGTGAGGACACACCTGGGATGGCCGCGCCGGTCCACGACACGGCGTCGAGCACGCGTCCGTCCACCGAGAGCTCGAGCTTCCGGCTGCCCGTTGTATTCGCCAGGTTGAAGTTGAAGGTGCCGAGCACCGCGGGCAGCCCGCCATTGAGGGATGCGTCCTCACTTCGCGCCAGGACGGCGCGGCCTCCTGCCTTCACGGCCAGACACAGCGCCGAGTCGAACGTCGAGCGGCCTCCGCTCTCGTTGGACAGCGACACACCATTGAGGTCCACGTCGCGCAGCGCGAGCACCTCCACCCACTCCCCCATGGCGTCCGCGACCGCCTGTGGGTCCGCCATGAATTCGGTGAGGACGAGCGAGCCCCCATCGGGCCCCCTGCGCGCACGCGTCCTTCCGGTGGTCCGGTCAATACATCCGTCCTCGAGCGTCCCGGCATCCGCGCCGCCATCGGAGGTTCCACCGTCGCCAACGCCGCCCGGCGTGCCCCCGCCCCCTCACAGACACGATTCCCACGACCGGGCGTCCCCACGTTGCCGCGCGAGCCATAGGCGGCCGTGGCTGCGCACCATGCGGAGGGCGCGTCATTCCGGGCAGCATCCGCGAGCGGTGCGGACACCTGCGTGGCCACGCCATCCACCGCCAGACCGTAATCGACCGCGTCGAGCACCACGCCCCCGGCCTTCACCTGCAACCGGCCGCCCGCATTGCGCAGGTCCATGTTGAACGTCGCCATGGGCATAGGAAGCCCTCCGTTGAGGGTGGCATCCGTTCGACGGGCCAGCACCGCGTACTCCCCCGCCGAGAGCGACAGGCAACCCTCCGCCTTCACCGTCGCCTCACCCGCCTCGGCGACCAGCGTCACGCCGTTGAGGTCCACGGGAGCCGTGGCTCGCAGCTCCACCCACTCCCCCAACGTGTCGTCGCCACGCGGATTGGCCATGACCTCAGTGATGACCAGGTCTCCAGGCGCCGGAAGCAGGACAGGTCTCACGGCATCGGCGCCCGCGGGCCTGCACGTCGCCACCACGCCCGCGTCCTCGGGGACACCCGCGTCACCCATGGGGCCACAGGGTGCGTTCGCGGCGCCAGGACTCCCCTGGAACGTCCCGCCGGCACCGGCGTCGGGCGAGTCACACCAGCGAGCCAGGTCATCGTTCCCCGCCATGTCCGGCACCAGGCGGCCGTCGTAGATGCGCGACGCCCCGCTCTTCGCGGGCGCGGAGAGCGGGACCTCGTCCAGGACCCGCTCACCACACCGGATGCCCAGCCGTCCGCCCGAGTTCCCCAACGCCCCCAGCCCGTCGCCATAGGCGTGGTCCACATGCGCGGGCACCGGCCCGTCGCGCACGTCGCCCAGCACCAGGTAGTCTCCCGCCGCCACCGTCAGCGCCTCGAGGACGGCATAGGCTGTCTCCTGCGAGCCATCCGCGCGGGACGCGTAGAGCGTCAGCCCATACAGGTCCACGGGGCCGCGCGTGGGGTTGTGCAGCTCCACGTACTCCTGGCCCGTGTCCGTCCCCACCGGGTCGTTGAGGTACTCGGTGATGGCGACATCACCGGGCAACAGCCCCGCGCACGCCGCGTCCACGGCTTCGTCCAGGGGCGTGCCACCACACGCCCACGCGCCCGCCAACCCCAGCAACCAGCCCCACCCCAAGTACCTGCCCCAGCCCTTCATTCCCTGCCCCCTCACGTTCAGCTCCGTCAAAAGCGCGTCTCCAACTCCAGGTGGAAGAGGTGGCGCGGCGGGTCAGGAGGCACACGCGCCACGCGCGCGTCCTTCAAGTCGAGCACCCACGCGTACCGGCCCCGGGCGGACACGGCGCTCGACACCCTCCACGCGACATCCAACGCGGTCCGCAGCTCCTGTTGGAGCCGGCTGCGCTCGGAGAGGTCCTGGTCCTTCCACACCAATCGCCCATGCAACTTCAGCGACGAAAGCGGCTGGGCGCGGACATCCAGCACGGCCTGCGCGTCGTAGCGAAGTCCCTTCGTCTCGGGTGCCTGCACGCGCGCGTGTCCGTACTGGAGCGAAACCGTCAACCCCTTCGCGACGTCGGAGCGCACCCGGGCGGTGACGCCGTACCGCGCGCTGGCGCACAGGTCCGCCACCTCTTGCTCGGGCAGCGAGTCATCCGCGCACGCCCCCATCCCGCCCACGCCGTTGTCACGCACCTCCACCTGAAGCGAGGGCTGCAACCAGGGCCGCACCCGAAGGTCCCCGCGCACCGAGGCACGCGCGTGCAGCGTGCCCGCGCTCCCGGACACCGCCCCATCCGCGGGCAGCGTCCAGGCGTCCACCTGCCCTCGCAGCCGCCATGCGCCTTCCTCACGGTGGAGGTAGCGCAGCCGGGCGCCCAGCTCGTTGCGAACGCGCAGGCCTTCCAGCGCATCCGGGCCTGACGGCGCGCCGCTGTAGGGATTGGCGAAACCGCGCCCGTAGTAGCGCAGCGACAGCTCCAGCTCGCGCGACGCCCCTGACAGCACGGTGCGCTGCACCGCACCGAAGTCCCCGCCGCCACCCGGCGCGGCATCGAAGCTGCGCGTGCCTTCCAGGAAGACGTCCAGCGCGCCACGCCCCCACGCGGCATCGAGCCCGAATGCGCCAAAGGCACCGCCCGCCGGGTAGCGGGCGTTGGGTTGGAAGTCGAGCTGCGCCCCCTCCTGGCCCCACACGGGCCGAGCCATCCAACCGGTGAGCCCCACATGGCTCCGCGACGACAGCGCCAGCGTCGCGTTGCCACCGCCCGCCAGCTCTCGGAACATCCCCGGCAGCGTCCGCGCCGTGAGCTTCTCCCACCGGCCCTCCGCCACGGACACCCAGACGTCAGGGGCCTTGCACACGCCACGGGCGGACGACGGACACAGCGAGCGGTCCAGCACCGCATGCCGTGCCAATGCACGGGACTGATACGAGCCGAAGCCGGTGAGCGACAGCGCGGCCCACGCCCCCAGCGGACCTCGCACCGTGCCCGCGACGCCCCGGAAGCCCTCGTCCCAGCGGAAGTCCGGGGTGACGTCCGACAGGCGTTCCTCGGGCTCGCAACCCGCGCTGCCCACCAGACACGCGCGCTCCAAGCCCGCCGGAGGGCGCACGTCATCGTCAGGAAGGAACCCGTCGGGTGACGGCAGCGCCGTGGTGTCCAGCGTGAGCCGCTGCCCGAAGCCCAGCCGGTACGTCCCCGCCAGCAGCGACGCGCGCGCTCCCGTCCACTGCACGTACAGCTTGGGCAGCGTGACGGACGTCCCGGGCGCCTCCACCACGAAGGCACGCCGCCGCGCGTCCCTGCGCGGAGGCGCCAGCGTCCGCCGGGCCAGCGTCGTCATCAGTCCCACCCGAAGCCCCGCGAGCCTCCAGCGCGGACCTGCAACGCCAGCGGTGGCGGCAGCCCATCCGACGCCGCGAAGGCCATCATCAACCGCGCGTCACCCGACAACCGCCCTGGCGTGCGTCCGTCCAGGAACGGCGCGAGCCGCCGCGACGCCGCCTCCGTCAACGCGCCACCCGCGGCGCTGCCTTCTCCCCGCGACCGCAGCAGCACGTCCACGTCCGAGTACGTCAGCCCCGGCAAGCCGTAGAGCGAGGCACGCGACGCCAGCCCCAGGTCCACGCCTGTCCGTCGCAAGGCCAGCAGCGCGGAGAGTGTCTCGGCGGAGATGGCGCCCTCTTCCACGAGCGCGAGCAGGTCCTGCGCGCCCACGGATTCAGGCTCCACTTCATACGGCGCGGCATGCACGGGCAGCGCGCCCGCCAACCACCAACCCAAACACCATCCCACCCAGAGCACCCGACGCACGCACCGCGCCTTGTGCACATCCGGGACCATGATTCCCTACAGCAGCCCCCTGCCCGCGGGTCGTCCGGCACGCGGACGCGCCGTCCAAAGGCGGGACACGCGGACCAGGCGCTCAGGCCCGGCCCATGCGCGGGTCGACTTCCAGCAGGTCCCACGCCAGGAAGTACGCGGCCTCCGCGCGGCTCTCCGCGGCGACGTAGCGAAGGCGTGACTCCTCGCTGCCATCCAAGGCCTCGCGCGCCTCGCGCAGGTCGGCCTCGGTGGTGAGCAGCAGGACCGCCAGGTGCGGGTGTTCCAGCTCCATGAGGGAACTCCAGATCAAACAGCATTCCGCGCAGACTGGGAGCACCGCGCGGTCCGCCCGTCGCCTGTGCATCCCCGGGGCCAGCGCTTCCCGACCGGTCACCCCCTCCAGGTATGCTGGCACCCGGTTCCCATGGGCCACGTCCACATCGTCCGAGACCTCCCCTCCCCCCAGGAGGGCTTCGCGCGCACCGTGCGCGTCTACACCCCCCACGCATACGATGCGATGCCGGGCCATCGGTTCCCCGTGCTGTACATGCACGACGGACAGAACGTGTTCGCCCACCCCGAATCCGCCCTCTTCGAGACCTGGTGCGCCAACCTCGCGTTGGAGCACGGCGTGGGCGAAGGAAGCCTGGAGCCGTGGCTCATCGTCGCCGTGGATTCGGGCGCGGGGCGCATGCACGACTATTCGCCGTGGAATGAACCGCGCAGCCCGATGCACGCGCGCGGCGAGGCCTACGGCCGCTTCCTGGTGGAGCACCTCAAGCCGCTGGTGGACCGCACCTACCGCACCCGGCCGGAGCCGCAGTGGACGGGCGCCATGGGCTCGTCGCTGGGCGGCCTGATTTCGCTCTACCTCGGGTGCCGCTATCCGGAGGTGTTCGGCCGTATCGGCGCCCTGTCTCCCACCGTGACGTGGGGCGCCAACCAGCTCTTCGGCGCCTGGTCGGCGCACAGCCGCCGCTGGACGCGCATCTACCTGGACGCGGGCGCCCACGAGTACACGGACGCCAGCGGCGTGCCCGTCTACTACGGCGAATCCACGCGCGCCTTCTACGAGCACCTCAAGCACCTGGGCTACGCGGACCACGAACTGGCGCTGGTGTTGGATCCACACGGCGGGCACCACGAGCGGGACTGGCAGCGGCGCCTGCCATCCGCCATGCGCTGGCTGCTGGGGTGAGGCGCTTCGAATGAAGCACCGCGGGGCGGTTCCCCTGGAGCAGCGGCTCGTCTACGTCCAGGTGGTGGAGGGCCTGCTCGAGCACGGGCTGCGTGGCAGCGTGTCACCCCGCCTCAAGCACCGGTTGCGGCAGGCGGGCATCGACCTGGACCGGCCACTGCTGCCGGGCTACCCGGTGCTGCTGTGGGGAAAGTGCCTCGACGTCATCGTCGAGGAGACCCTTCCGGGCCTGCCCCGGGAGGAGGCCTTCCGCCAGCTCGCCGAGCGCCACGTGCAGGGCTACGGGCGCACCGTCGTGGGCCGCGCGGTGTACGGCGTCATGCGGCTGCTCGGCCCCCGCCGCCTGGTGCAGCGCCTGCCGCAGACGCTGCGCGCCACCGACAACTACACGGAGGTGGAGCTCACCGAACAGGGCCCCAGCACCTACGCCATGCGGATGAACTCGCGGGTGGACGCGCCCGGCTACGCGGAGGCGCTCTTCGAATCCCTGCTGCGCCTGGGCGGCGCCGAGTCCCCCCGCGTGGCGCGCATCCACGAGGACGCGGACAGCACCACTTACCAGCTCACCTGGACGGAGCGCTGAGCGCGCTACGCCTTGTCCTGGATGAAGCGCACCGTGTCCCGCAGGGCGTCCATGTCCGCGTGGCGGGTGAGGTACATCTCCTCGCCCAGGAGGCTGTGGTAGATGCTCGGCAGCTCGCGGTGGAGGATGAGCGACGTGCCCAGCTTCTTCTCCACGTCCGCGTGCGGGTGCCGGTAGCGGCGGGACTTGCGGCGCGCGCTGTGACAGACGTGGTAGCGCGGCGTGAAGCGAAAGTCCGCCACCGGGTCGCCCGTCACCACCCGCGCCCAGAGCCGGTACACGTCGATGTCACACGTGTAGTTCATCATGTCCACCATGAAGCCACCGGGCGGTCGCAGGTTGGCCTCCAGCACCATGAAGCGGCCATCCGGCAGACGGAAGAACTCCAGGTGGAACCAGCGCTCGCGCAGGCCGAAGGCGGCCACCACCTGCCGGCCCAGCACGTCCAGCGCGGGGGGAATCTCCTTGTGGCTCCAGAAGGAGATGTCGCGCTGCTCCACCACCGTCTCCATGCCTCCGTCGCTGTACTCGTGACTGAGGTTGAAGACGATGACGCCGTGCCGGTCCACGATGCCGTCGTAGGTGACGATGGTGCCGCGCACGAAGGGCTGCGCCACGTAGGTGGTGGGCAGCGGATGGGACAGGGCCGCGTCCACCTCCGCGTCGCTGGCCACCTTGAAGGTGTTGGCGGCGCCCACGCCCACGTCCGGCTTGAGCACCAGCGGGTAGCCCACGCGCGCGGCGAACGCCTTCACCTGCGCGGCGTCCCGGACGCGGATGAGGTCCGGGTGCGGCACACCCGCTTCGTGGAACACCTCCGCCATGCCGGACTTGGAGCGCAGCCGGTGGATGTCCTCCGGCTGCAGGCCCGGCACGTTGAAGTCCCCACGCAAGCGCGCCTCCACCTCCAGCCAGGACTCGTTGAGCGAGTCGATGCGGTGGATGCGGCCGTGCCGCCACGTGAGGTAGCCCGCCGCGCGGGTGAGCGCATCCTCGTCCATGAGGCTGGGGACGAAGTAGTACTCGCGCAGGGACGCCTTCAACTCGGGACGGAGCGACTCGTAGGACGCGTCACCGATGCCCAGGACCGTGACGCCCCGCTCCCGCAGCGCAGAGATGAAGTGAAGGTAATGCGGAGGGAAGTGGGGGGAGATGAAGACGAAGTTCATGGCTCCTCGGGGCACAGGCGACCATATCGCGCCGCGCGCCCGGGCCCAGTTCCTGACTGAACGCCCGGAGGCGGGGAGTCACTCCTCCCCGCCCCGGGTGCGCCTGGAATCTGGGCTTCCCAACGCCCCGCCCGTCACTCAGCGGAACGACTAGGCGTTCGGCCGGACCATCGACACCTCGAAGTGCCGCTGGACGACGTTGCCCGTGGTGGGCCCCTCCCGGTAGAGGTTGCCCGTGTCCTGGTCCACGTAGAAGCGGTTGTTCGGGTTGGTGTCCGCGCCGCGCTGCTGGTGGTTCGTCGCCGGGTCGTGGAACGTGTAGTACGTGCGGCCCTGCTCGTCCGTGCCGCGGCCCGTAATCACCACGAAGTGGTCGGTGATGCCGTCCACGTTGTCCGAGTTCCGGCCCGAGCGGTGGTCCACGCCCACGACGACGGGCTTGCCCGCGTCGAGCTGGCCATCGATGTACTCACGGCCCCGGCGCGCCGCCGCGGCGTTCACCGTGACGCCGCCGTTCGGGTCATCCCCGGTGGCCACCTGGATGCGGTTGTCCGGCCCCGTCACGGTGGCCCCGGCGCCCGCGGCCATCACTACCGCGGCGCGGAAGCAGGCCTTGTCACCGGCGCGCTCCACCTTCGACGCGTTGTACTGGCTGACCCACGGCGTGGCCGTCTGCACCGCCGGGCGGTCCGCCGCGGGGGCAATCTCCGCCGTGTCGTTCAAGTCCGTGGGCGTCGCGCCCCCGGTGGTGTTGGAGGCCTGGAGGTTCTCCGGGCGCGGGCGCGGGATGGGGACCTCGGCGGGCAGCGCCGTGGTGCCCGACGTGAGGTTCTCCGGACGCGGGCGCGGGATGGGCGCGTTCTCGACCGCACCACCACCGTCGCGGTAGCCGCGCGCGTCCAGGGCCCGGACCAGCGCCGTCTCACGCCGCGTCTGGTCGGCGCGCAGGCGCTGCTCGTTGTGGTCGAAGCCGGAGGCGCTGATCTGCCCGTTGTCCGTGCGGTACGCATTCACGCGCGCGTCGACGAGCGCCTCGGGCGTCACGCCACGCGGGTCCTGCGCCAGCCTGGGCAGCTCGCGCTTGAGGAAGTTCTGCGCCGCGCGGGGCGACTGCGTGTGCAGGTCGTAGAAGGTGGAGGCCAGCAGCGCGTTGTTCGGGTCCAGGCCCGCGCGCTCGGCGGCGCGCTGGTACTGCGGCGTGACGCGGCCCAGCTCGCGGTTCCAGATTTCGTCCGCGTGCGACGGAGAGTTCGCGCCGCCCCCCTGGTAGGAGAACGAGCCCCGGTTGTGCTTGGCATTGCCCGGGTCGGTGTGGCCCCCGTAGCTCGCCGTGAAGCCACCGTTCGGCGTGCGGTTGCCTTCCGAGGTGCCAACGACAATGGCGGACTCGGAGTTGGACCCGCCCTGGCGGAAGGCCGTCAGGTCGACGTTGCGATAGCCATTCTGGGTGCCAGACACCCCAGCGGTACCCGCCGGCGTGACGCCCTGCGCCACGGTGCCCTGCGTGGTGCCAGGCTCAAAGCTGTCACGGTTCTGTGACGTCCCCGTCGGCCGGTTGGCCGGGCGCGGCGCATTGGCCTCGAAACCATCGTTGGCGCCCGGAATGATCAGGGTCTTCCCGGCGATGATGCGGTCCGGGCTCTGGAGGTTGTTCGCTCGCGCCAGCGCATCGACGGTCGTGTTGTTGCGCCGGGCGATGGCGCTGAGCGAATCACCCTGGCGGATTCGATAGGAGTTGCTACCCGTCATCAGCGGCTCCATGGGGGCGAAGTAAGTCAGACGCCTCCATGATTTTCCGGATCAATGTCCGAAAGTTGCGCAAGCCGCCAAACAACAGCCAGGGTGTTCAAATCCAGTACCCATGAACAAGCCCTGACGCGCCGCGCCAGTCCCAGGACTGTGACAGCCCCCGGCAGCATCCAGCATTGCTCAATAATTGACTTGGAGCTGGATGCGCGTCACGTGTCCCTGCTCCTGGATATACGGATAGCGGGACGAGGTGCGGTCCGAGATGAGGTAGGTGCCCGTCAGCTCCAGGGCCTTGTTGAGCTGCCACTCGGCGCCCATCTCCAGCTCCCGCACGTCGTAGAGCGGCGCGTTCGTCTCGAACTTCTTGCCGCCGTCATAGAGGGTGCCCCGGATGTAGGGGATGAGGGACACGCCCAGCACGCCGTCCAGCTTGTACATGAGCTGCGCATAGCCGCCCCGGAGCCGGCGGCTGTCGATGAGCAGGCCCTCGACGGGCCCCTCGCCCAGCGAGGGACCGCGGCCCAGGTTGAACTCGGCCAGGAGGCCCAGCGGCTGCGGGTAGATGACCAGGCTGACGATGGCGCGCGCATCCACCATGTCGGAGCCTCGGGCGAGCGCGTAGGGCGCGCCGTCACGCGGCGAGGCATTGAGGTTGAAGCGGCCGTAGTAGCCGCCCACGCCCGCTTCCACGTACTGCGAGCCGAACAGGAAGGGCCACGTGACGCGAACGACACCATGCGGCGTGTCATTGCGCTCGGCGCGGTTGGCCGTCTGGCCGTTGAAGACGCCGAGGCCGACCACGCCGTAGTCGCCGGAGCCCTTCAGGTTGTTGTCCACGAGGAACTTGAAGCGCTTCCGGATTTCGTCGGGCGCCCAGTAGAAGAAGACGCCCAGGTCGCGCTCGTCCTTGAGCCCGCTGTTGATGGCGTCGTTGCGGTCCAGCGCGAGGCGGTTCTGGCTGGACTGGAGGTTCTCGAAGCCGAACGGCACCTTCGACTGGCCCACGCGCAGACGGAACTCCTTCTTCGCGTCCAGGAAGATGTCCGCGTACCAGTCCCGCATGATGGTGACGTTGTACTGGTCCCCGATGACCGACGCGAAGTCCGGCTGGAGGTAGATGGACACGCGGTCGTGGACGTCACCGAACAGCACGAGGCGCGCGCGCCGGATGCCAAAGCCGGTGTTCTTGCCGAGGAAGCGGTCGCCCTGGTCGTTGATCAGCTCGTCATTCACCCGGAAGCTGGGCAGCCGGTTGTAGCGGAACTGCGTATAGCCCCGGATGCGGATGCGGTCGTACCAGGCCCGTTCCTCCTTCTTCGCCTCGGGCTTCACCTCCGACTCGGGCATCGCCGCCTCGGGAACCGGCGTCGGCGTGGACGCTGACGCGGGAGGCTGCTCGGTGGCGGACGAGGGCGCGGCCTCGTCCTGCTGCGCGTGGGCAAGGGGCGCCAGAAGCAGCGCGGAGCCGGACAACAGGACCTGGAGAGCAGCGCGGAACGAAGCAGTGGGGGTCATGACGGCGCGGAACTGCCAGCAGCGCGCGAAAGCGCGCACGAACTCGAGTTTGCAGTCCCGTTACAGGACGGAATGAACGACCGCAACGCACGGGCCCTCGTTTTTGCCTCACCGTCACAGGCCCCGTCGCCGCGTCACAGAACAGCCCGGCGCATGTCACCTGTTCGTGACATGCGCCGGGGTGACGACCACCGCGCTCGCGTCAGCGCTTCCAGCTGCCGTCCATCAGGCGCTGGATGCGCAGCTCCAGCGGCGGGTGGCTGGAGAAGAGGGCCATCATCCCGCCGCCCCGGATGCCGAACGCCTGCATGTTGGACGGCAGCATGGCCGGCTCCCCCTGCTGCATGCGCAGCCGGTTCAGCGCCCGCGCCATGGCGCCCGGGTCCACCAGCTGCGCGCCCCCGTCATCCGCGCGGAACTCACGCCGGCGGCTGTACCAGGCCACGATCATGCTGGCGCCAATGCCAAACACGATTTGGAGCACGATGCTGGTGATGAAGTAGGCCGGCCCCGAGCCGCCGCTCTCCTCGCCATCCTCGGAGCGGCTGAGGAAGCGGTCCACGAAGAAGCCCACCACGCGGCTGAGGAAGATGACGAAGGTGTTGAGAACGCCCTGGAGCAGCGTGAGCGTCACCATGTCACCGTTGGCCACGTGGGCCACCTCGTGACCGAGCACGGCCTCCACCTCGTCCCGCTTCATGCCATGGAGCAGGCCGGTGGACACCGCGACCAGGGCGCTGTTGCGCCTGGCGCCCGTGGCGAAGGCGTTCATGTCCGGGCTGTCGTAGATGGCCACGTCGGGCATGCCGATGCCCGCGTCGCGGGCCAGCCGGTGCACCGTCTCCACCAGCCAGCGCTCGTCCTCCGAACGCGGCGACGTGATGACCTGCGCCCCCGTGCTCCACTTGGCCATGGGCTTGGAGATGAGCAGCGAGAAGATGGCGCCGCCGAAGCCCATCACCGCCGCCATGATGAGCAGGCCCGGAAGGTTCAGCCCCACGCCGCGGCGGGCGAGCAGGTTCTCCACCCCGATGAGCTGTCCGACGATCGCCAGCATCGCGACCACCGCGAGGTTGGTCAGGACGAAAAGTGTGATGCGCTTGGCGAAGCTTCCCTTCATGAGTCTCTCTCTCCCTAGAAAAAACCTTGGGGACAACATTCAGCAGGGTGGGACGAATGCAAGCTTCGTCGGCCACTTCTTGTCCCGACCCGACTAGAACAGCCTTCCGACGGGGCACTTCCCAAGGTTGTTCCTTCAGGAACCTGAGATTTTCTCTATGAAACGACCGTGACGGGGGTTTCCCCAGGGCTTGCTCGGCCGCCGGGCTGGGTGCCTGGGGCTTGCGCATGCGGCTCCACACCAGGGGTGCGTCCCGGGCGCCCAACATGCGACTCCACCGCCCCCCCTCACGCGTCAGCCAATCACAAACAAGACGGCGAAGGCAGAATATTTCCACAACAATGAATGCCACAAATCCCGCCTGTCCACTGTCACCTTGGCGCAAATTTTCTGTCACGCCACGAAACACAGCTCAATCATGAGCGCGCGCTGGGATTGACACGCGTTTTTGACGGAATCCCAGGCAACTTTCTCTGAGCGGTTGGGAAAATGGCTCCAACTCCATTCTTCTTTCAAGGGAAGAGCCCCCCATGGTAGCCATTGCCCGCACCTCCGCGGCTGCGTCCAGCAGCGCGTCTCGCTCCGCCTCGCCCACGCTGCGCAGCGGCGCTCGCGGCGCGGCCGTGACGCAGCTCCAGAACAAGCTCAGGGCCGCGGGCTTCAATCCAGGCGCCTCGGATGGCGTGTTCGGTCCGAAGACGCAGTCGGCGGTGCAGGCCTTCCAGCGTGCGCGTGGGCTCCAGGTGGACGGCATCGTCGGTCCCAAGACGTGGAGCGCGCTCAACTCGGCGGGCGGAGCGGGCGGCTCGGGTCCCACGCTGCGCAATGGCGCGCGGGGTGAGCCGGTGCGTGCGCTCCAGCAGCGGCTCAACGTGCTGGGCTTCAAGTCGGGCACGGCGGACGGCGTGTTCGGTCCGAAGACGCAGTCGGCGGTGAAGGCCTTCCAGCAGTCCCGCGGTCTGGTGGCGGACGGCATCGTCGGTCCCAAGACGTGGGACAAGCTGGGCATCAACGTGCAGGGGCCTGTCACCAACCCGGGCGGTGGCGGTGGCGGTCGGGTCGTCACGGGCTATGTGAACGGGAAGCCGCGGCAGATTTCGCTCTCGCCGGTCCCGAACGGCAAGGAGATGCGCTCGGACGCGGCGGCGGCGTTCAACCGCATGCACGCGGCGGCGCGGGCGCAGGGCATCACCCTGAAGGTGAACAGCGGCTTCCGCAGCATGGCGGAGCAGGAAGCGCTGTACCGCGCGTACAAGAACGGCACGGGCAACCTGGCCGCGCCTCCGGGCTACTCCAACCACCAGGGCGGCATCGCGGTGGACATCAACACGGGCGGCACGGGCACCTCGACGTACCGGTGGCTGGCCAACAACGCGAAGAACTTCGGTTTCGCGCGCACCGTCCCGTCCGAGCCCTGGCACTGGGAGTACCGGCCCTGAAACAGGAGAGCGACATGAAGAAGCTGCTTTTGGCGTTCGCGGTGCTGGCGGCTCCCGCTGGCGTTGTCGTCGGCGGCCTGGGCTACACGCCCACGGCCGAGGCGCAGTCGTCCCGGCTGGCGTGTACGTACACGTATTACAATGACGAGGCGCTCACGGAGTACGTGATGACGCTGCGCTGTTCCTGCGCGAACCCGGACTGCCACGCCACCGAGGACGTGACGCCGTTCTTCACGGTGGAGTGCATCGACGCTTGCTGAGATGAAGTGCCGTCGAGCCACCGCACCTTGCCGGTACGGTGGCTCCGGACTGTCAGCGGCTCAGCTCTTCGTAATCGGGCGGTAGCGGATGCGGTGCGGCTCCAGGGCCTCGGGGCCCAGGCGCTTCTTCTTGTCCGCTTCGTAGTCCTCGAAGTTGCCCTCGAAGAAGAACACCTTGCTGTCGCCCTCGAACGCCAGGATGTGCGTGGCGATGCGGTCGAGGAACCAGCGGTCGTGGCTGATGACCACGGCGCAGCCCGCGAAGCCGAGCAGCGCGTCCTCCAGGCTGCGCAGCGTCTCCACGTCCAGGTCGTTGGTGGGCTCGTCGAGCAGCAGGAGGTTGCCGCCGCTCTTGAGCATCTTCGCCAGGTGCACGCGGTTGCGCTCACCACCGGACAGGTCCTTCACCCGCTTCTGCTGGTCCTGTCCCTTGAAGGCGAAGCCCGCCAGGTACGCGCGGCTGGGCACCTGCCCCGCCTTGCCCAGGTCCAGGTGGTCCAGCCCGCCGCTCACCTCCTGGAACACCGAGTTGTCGCCGTCCAGCGCGTCGCGGCTCTGGTCCACGTAGGCCAGCTTCACCGTCTCGCCGATGTTCAGCTCGCCCTCGTCCGGCTTCTCCACGCCCGTCATCATCCGGAACAGCGTCGTCTTGCCCGCGCCGTTGGGACCGATGACGCCCACGATGCCACCGCGCGGAAGCTTGAAGTTCAGGTCGTCGATGAGCAGCCGGTCGCCGTACGCCTTGCGCAGCCCCTTGGCCTCGACCACCAGCCCCCCGAGCTGCGGGCCGGGCGGGATGATGACCTCGCCCGTCGCGTCGCGCTTGTCCTGCGTCTGGTTGAGCAGCTCCTCGTAGGCCGCGATGCGCGCCTTGCTCTTGGCCTGACGGGCCTTCGGGGAGGCACGCACCCACTCCAGCTCGCGCTTGAGCGTCTTCTGGCGGTGGCTCTCCGACTTCTCCTCCAGCTCCAGGCGCTTCTGCTTCTGCTCCAGCCAGCTGGAGTAGTTGCCCTTCCAGGGCACACCCTCGCCGCGGTCCAGCTCCAGAATCCACTCGGCCGCGTTGTCCAGGAAGTACCGGTCGTGGGTGATGCAGACGATGGTGCCCTTGTACTCCTTGAGCGCCTGCTCCAGCCACGCGACGCTCTCCGCGTCCAGGTGGTTGGTGGGCTCGTCCAGGAGGAGCAGGTCCGGCTTCTCCAGCAGGATGCGGCACAGCGCCACGCGGCGCTTCTCACCGCCGGACAGCTTCGTCACGTCCGCGTCGCCCGGCGGCAGGCGCAGCGCGTCCATGGCCATCTCGATGGTGCGGTCCAGCTCCCAGCCATTCACCGCGTCGATGGCGTCCTGCAGCCGGCCCTGCTCGGCCAGCAGCTTCTCCATCTCCGCGTCGCTCATGGGCTCGGCGAACTTCGCGCTGACCTCGTTGAAGCGGTCCAGCGTGGCGCGAATCTCCTTCAGGCCCAGCTCCACGTTGCCCTTCACGTCGAGCGAGGCATCGAGCTGTGGCTCCTGCGCCAGGTAGCCGACCTTGGCGCTGGGGTCCGGCTTGGCGACACCGAAGAACTCCGTGTCCACGCCCGCCATGATGCGCAGCAGCGTCGACTTACCGGAGCCGTTGGGGCCAATGACGCCAATCTTCGCGCCGGGGAAGAACGAGAGGTAGATGCCCTTGAGGATCTCCTTGCCGTTCTTGACCTTGCGCAGGTCCTGCATCGTGAAGATGAAATTCTGGGCCATCTGGGCCTTCCTGCTTAAGGTGGAGTGAGGGCTCTGCGGGCCCTGCGGATACCAGGGTGCAACAGCGCACTCAAGGCGAGAGCGTCCCCCAGCCCCGTGGGGCTCGAACGACCGGCCCCGGCAGGTGGGGGCAGCCCGGAACAAGCCGTCGCTCCCTTGGCCCGCCCCGTCGGCGTGGAAAAGCGAACGGTGCAGCCAGGAGCCCTCTAAGGCCACCGCACGCTGCCCTCCCGTCAGTCCCGAAGCACCGCCCCCGTCCGCGCCCGCGACTCGAGCCTGAACCGGAACGGAAACCGCCATGTCCTCCTCCCAGACGTTCTTCTTCGCCGTGGTGGGCGACGTCCACGGGCACATGCACCGGATGGTGAGTCACCTCACCGCCTGGGAGGAACGCAGCCGCAGGCCGCTCGACTTCGTGCTCCAGGTGGGCGACTTCGAGCCCCACCGTCACGACGCCGACCTGGCCACCATGGCCGCACCCACGAAGTACAGGCACCTGGGAGACTTCGCGGCCTACCACCAGCGGCGACGCCGCTTCCCCTGGCCCGTCTACTTCATCGGCGGCAACCACGAGCCCTACGGCCACCTCGACCTGCACCCCGAGGGATTCGCGCTGGCGCCGCACTGCCACTACCTGGGCCGGAGCGGCGTGGTGGAGCTGAACGGCCTCCGCGTGGCGGGCCTGTCCGGCATCCACCGAGAAGCCACCTTCTGCAAGTCCCGCCCGCCGCTGGCCTCGATGGGCGACGTGTCCAACAAGGACTTCACCTTCTTCAACGAACAGGACGTCGAGCGAGTCCTGGCGCTCGGGCGCGCGGACGTGCTCCTGCTGCATGACTGGCCCTCCGGCATCATCCCGCCCGAGGAGGCCGCCGACTTCCAGGGACAGCGCCGCGGCGCGAGCCACGACCTCGTCGGCAACGCGTACGCGCGGCTGCTGGTGGACGCGCTCCAACCCCGGCTGGCCCTCTGTGGCCACCTGCACCGGCGCTACGCCGGCACCGTCCAGCACCCCGGCGGCCAGCGTTCGCTCGTGCGGTGCCTCGCCAGCGTGGAGCAGGGCGCGGATGCGTTCGCGGTCTTCCAGTGCCGCGAGGGCACGCTCCAGGAAATCACCATGCGGGAGTGACACCGGGTGGACAACGCGACGCGCCACCCTGCCCGACGTGCGCTAGCGAGTCGCCAGGGACGGACACGACGCCCGCACACAAGCCGAGCGCCGCGCGACCGGAGGTGTTACAGGAAGGGCCCCATGTCCGTCCCCGCCCTCGAACTCCAGGGACTCTCCAAGCGTTACGGAGAGTTCACGGCACTTCACACCGTGGACCTCGCCATCCGTCCCGGTGAAATCTTCGCCCTGCTGGGTCCCAACGGCGCGGGCAAGACGACGATGATTGGCAGCGTCTGCGGCCTGGTGAAGAAGTCCTCCGGCAGCATCCGCGTCTTCGGCAAAGACCTGGACCAGGACCCGGTGGGTCCGCGCTACGACATCGGGCTGGTGCCGCAGGAAATCAACTTCGACCCCTTCTTCACCGTGGCCGAATCGCTGCGCATCCAGATGGGCTTCTACGGCCGCCCCGCGAATGACGCGCGCATCGACGAGGTGCTCACCGCCCTCAACCTGCACGCGAAGAAGGACGCGTACACGCGCGCACTCTCCGGCGGCATGAAGCGCCGGCTGCTCATCGCGAAGGCGCTGGTACACAAGCCGCGCCTCGTCTTCCTCGACGAGCCCACCGCGGGCGTGGACGTGGAGCTGCGCCGCGACCTGTGGACCTACGTGCGCAAGCTCGCGTCGGAGGGCACCACCATCGTCCTCACCACGCACTACCTGGAAGAGGCCGAGGAGCTGGCCGACCGCGTGGGCATCATCAACGAGGGCCGCCTCCTCATGGTGGAGGACAAGGCCACCCTGCTGCGCCGCTTCGGCGAGCGCCGCGTCATCATCACCTTCGAGCAGCCGCAGCCGGGCCTGTCCGAGGCCGGCAAGCGCTTCGCCGCCCGCCTCAGCGAGGACGGCCGCACCCTCACCTACGTGGAGCGCGACGGCTGCGCCCCGTCCGGCGAGCTGCTCCGCGCCCTCTATGCCGAAGGGCAGCTCATCTCCGACGTGGAGACGCGCCGCTCTCGCATGGAGGACGTGCTCATCGAAATCCTCCGTGGCCGCCCACAGCAGGCCGCCTGAGCCCACATCATGAACGTCCTTGGGATGAAGACCCTTCTGGCGAAGGAGGTCCGGCGCTTCATGCGCGTGCCGGGGCAAACCGTCCTGTCGCCTCTCATCAGCACCACGCTGTATTTCATCGTCTTCGGCGTCTCCATCTCCGGCCGCGTCCAGACGGTGGAAGGCCTGCCGTACCTGCACTTCATCGTGCCAGGGCTCGTGTTCCTCGGCATCGCCAACAACGCCTTCCTCAACAGCTCCTCCTCGCTGTTCATCACCAAGATTCAGGGCACCGTGGTGGACCTGCTGGTGGCGCCGCTGGGGCCCGGTGAGCTGATGGCGGGCTTCATCGGCGGCGCCATGGTGCGCGGGCTCGTGGTGGGCCTGCTCACCTGGGCCGTGGCCACCTTCTTCACCGGCTTCAGCCTGGAGCACGCGGGAGTGGCCGCGTACTTCCTCATCCTGTCGTCCTACGTCTTCAGTGTGCTGGGCATGCTCGCTGCGGTGTGGGCGGAGAAGTTCGAGCAGATCAACTTCTTCCCCACCTTCGTCATGCTGCCCCTCACCTTCCTGGGCGGCGTCTTCTACTCCGTGCGCGAGCTGCCCGCGCCCTGGAACACCGTCAGCCTCTTCAACCCCATGGTCTACATGGTGGAAGGGCTGCGCTACGGCATGCTCGGCCGCAGCATCTATTCGCCGCTGGGCGCCGGGAGCATCCTCTTCGCCGTCGCCGTGGGGGCCACCGCGCTCACGTACGTCGTCCTGCGCTCCGGCTACAAGATGAAAGCCTGACTCACCCCGGAAAGCCGGGCAGGCCGCTCACGCCTGCCTGCCTGCTCGCTCCCAACCCTGTGGGGTAATTCGCGACTGAGCAATTCCCACGAGCTAAGAAAGAGCGATATCCTGGCGGGCACACATGGCTGTGCCATTCGGTAAGTACGAGCTGCTACGCAAGATTGCCTCTGGGGGAATGGGTCAGGTGTTTCTGGCCCGCGAACATGGGACGGGGTTCGAGCGACTTGTCGTCCTCAAGCTCATCCTTCCCCACCTCGCGGAGGATGATGAGTTCCTCTCCATGTTCCTGGACGAGGCGGGGCTCGTAGCGCGCCTGACGCACCCCAACCTCATCACCATCCTCGACCTGACAGAGATTGAGGGCCGCCACTGTCTGGCGATGGAGTACGTGCAGGGCGACGACGTGCGCCGCCTGGACAAGACGTCCCGCGCGCAGGGCAAGACGCTGCCGGTGGGACTCATCCTCCGCATCATCGCGGACGCGGCCGCCGGGCTCGACTACGCGCACCAGGCGCGTGACGCCCAGGGCAAGCCGCTGCGGCTGGTGCACCGCGACGTGTCGCCGCAGAACATCCTGGTCGGCTTCGACGGCGGGGTGAAGGTCATCGACTTCGGCGTGGCGAAGGCAGCCACCAGCAGCCAGAACACCGCCACCGGCGTCCTCAAGGGCAAGTACCCGTACATGTCCCCGGAGCAGGCCAGCGGGCTCGCCATCGACGCGCGCAGTGACTTGTTCGCGCTGGGCGTCGTCATGTGGGAGCTGCTCACCGGCAAGCGCCTCTTCAAGGGCGAGTCGGACATGATGACGCTGCGGCTGGTGAAGGACTGCCAGGTGCCGCGGCCGTCGCAGCTCAACCCGCGCCTGCCGCCGGGCCTGGATGAAGTGGTGCTCAAGGCCCTGGCGCCCTCGCCGGACCAGCGCTACCCGGACTGCGGCGCCTTCCGGCTGGCGCTGGAGGACTACGCGCTCAACCTGCGGCTGCCCTCCAGCAGCGCGCACCGCCGCCTTCCTGCGGGAGCTCTACGCGGACCGCATCGCCCATGAGACGGACCCGGCGAAGCTGGACCAGCTCGCGGAGGACGCGGACCTGGACTCGCGCTCCAACTCGTCGCTCAGCGGCGTGCCGGGGCTGATGGGCCCCGCGGGGCGCTCCTCCGCGTCGCGGGCCATGCGCGGCTCCCCCATGGCGTCGTCCCCGGGACGCGTTCGCGGCAGGCCGCCGCCCTGCCGCAGCCGAAAGAGAAGACGCGAGGCACCGCGCCCCTGGCCCGCCCCCTCCGGAGCCGGCCCGGCGCATTCCCTGGCTCCCGGTGGCCACGGCGGGGCTGGGCCTGCTCATCGCGGGCGCGGGCATCGTCTTCTTCCGCTCGCCCGCGGACGCCACCCCGGTCCGTCCGCCGGTGGAAGTGGCCGTGCCGCACCAGCCGGAAATCGCGCCGGAAGTGCAGCCGCCTCCACGCAGGGCCCCCGAGCCGGTGCGCCACGTGAAGCTGCCCGTCATCACCGAGCCCCCGGGAGCCCGGGTGAGCGTCAACGGCGAGGAGCGCGGCGAGACACCGCTGCGCCTGGAGCTGGAGGCCGGGGCCGCCCCGGTGTCGGTGACACTGGCCCTCAACGGCTACGAGCCCGTGACACGGCAGGTGTCCGCCACGGACGAGGAGCTGCGCCTGGAGCTGCGGCGCGCCGGAGGCGGCAAGTCCGTCCCGGGCACGCCGACCGCCGGGACGAAGCGGCCCGCCAGTCCCGGCCAGGGCGGCGGCGGCCTGGGCATCAAGACGGGCCGCTGAGCCTCGCGCGGGAAAATCCGCGCGAAATGATTTTCTGAGACGGCGCGCGCGCTGGGCCCTCAGGGGGATTGGACCCCCTCACAGGCCCAGGCGCCATGACTCCAGAATCCCTCCACCGTTCCGCCGGCCCCGCTCCGGGCCGTCGCGTGCCCAAGGCGCTGGCGTGGCTCGCGGGCGCGGCCTTGCTCGTGGGAGGCGCGGCGCTGCTGTCGTCGCGTGGCGGCGACGGCGCGTCGTCCGATGCCGAAGCCGGCGGCACCGCCGCGGCGTCCCGCGAGGCCGCCTCTGGCGGGCGAGGCCACGGCGGGCGCGCGGGCGCGGGTGGGTCGCACGACGAAGAGCCGCCGCCCCTCGCTTCGACGAGGCCGTGTGCTGGCGCGAGCTGGAGCGCTTCGACGCGGCGGTGACGCTGGAGAACTTCCGCGAGTGGGCCGCGCCGCTGCTCGCATCGGGGGATTCGCTGGTCGCGGACTACCTGGCGGGGCGCCTGACGGAGCTGATTGGCCAGGACCCGGACCGAGCGAGCGAAGTGCTGTCCTGGGCGCGCACCGCGGGGCCCGACGAGTTCGACGTCCTCCTGAGGGCGCTGCGTGGCTCGGAGGCGGTACACCACGCCCAGGTGTCCACCCGGCTGCTGGCGCAGGGCATGGACGCCACGCTCGACGGCGGTCGGCGCGCGGGCCTCCTGTCCGCGCTGGACACACAGAAGCGCTTCGAGCCGGCGGCGCTGGACACCCTGACGTCCTTCGCGAAGGACCCCGTCTCCGGCGAGGCGGGCTGGGCCGCCACGCGCACCATCGCCCGCGTCATGAAGCGCGACTTCGAGGCGAAGGGCAACGCCGCGCCCTACATGGACGCGCTGCTCACCATCGGCACCGAGTCCCCCGACGAGCAGATTCGCTACCTGGCGCTGTCCACGCCCATGCACGCCACGCCCGTGCTGGATGAGCGCACCCGCGCGCAGTACGCGAAGGTGCTCACGCAGGAGGGCAGCCCGGACGGACGCGAGGCCGCCGCGCACAACCTCTCCATCTCCGGAGACAACCAGCAGGTGCTGGAGCTGTTCGCCGAGGCCTTCGCCCGGGAGCAGGAGACGTGCGTGCGGTGGGCCCTCTTCCGCTTCGCCGCCCGCGCATCCGGCCGCGACGCCCTGCCCGTCATGGCCAACATGGCGATGGCCGACCCGCGCTTCCAGCCCCTCTACCAGGTTTTCGAACAGCGCTACGCGAGCGGGCTCCACGACTTCGTCCGGCTCTGGAACAGCCTGCCCGACCAGGACCCCTTCGGCTGCCTCGTCGGTCATGACTGAGCACGGGAGCCTCCATGAAACGCCTCTGCCTTCTGCTCACGCTGCCCCTCTTCCCCCTGCTGTCCACCCACGCGCACGCGGCCTCCACCGACGCACAGCCCGCGCTCCGGGCCAGCACCTGCTCCGTGCGCGGGTTGATGGATGACATCCGCCGCGGCCTGGGCTCCGGCTCACCGTCCTACCAGCGCTACCTGCGCACCCTGCTGCGCGAGGCCGCCGTCACGCTGCCGGACGCGGAGCTGCGCGACGCCTTCGCGCGGGAGACAGACCCCGTCATGGCCGAACACCTGGCGGCGGCGCTGGTGGCCCGCGCGGAACGTGAAGCGGACACCCAGGCCATGGACGTGGTGGCGCAGCGCGCGTTGCACGACGCGGACCCGTCCGTGCGCGCCGCCACGCTGCGGGCCATGCGGCGCACCAGCGCGCTGGAGCGCACCGGTGATTTGTACGAGCGCATGGTGCGGGACGAGTCGCCCCAGGTGCGGCAGGAGGCGGCGACCAACCTCATCGAGGACAACGCGCACGTGTACGCCGGCCAGTACGGCCCGGCGGCGGACACGGCGGTGACGGCCGCGGTGGCCTCCACGGACCCGGCGGTGACGGCGCGCATCCTGGACAACCTCTCCACTGAGAAAATCAGCGCCGAGTCCGCGGACCGCATCACCTCCCTGCTGCGCAGCGATGACGCGAGCGTGCGCAAGGCCGCCGTCAACGCGCTGGGCGGCGTCCCGGCGGAGCAGATGCAGGGCGCCCGCGAGTCCCTGCTCGCCATGTACCGCGAGGAGACGGACGACGGCGTGCGCAAGGCGCTGCTCCAGAGCGTCGCGCAGCTCGGCTTCGAGGGCGCGATTCCCGACCTCCAACGCCTGCGCGCCATGGACCCGCGCCTGGCGCAGGAGGCCGACGCGTGGATTCAGGTTCTCGGCATGGGCCTTCAGGAGTGGAGCCTGCTCCTGAGGGAGAAGCAGCGGTTGCAGCAGGCTCCGTGACAGGCAGTCCATTGAAAGGAACACCTCATGCATAGCAGCACCTGGAAGAACTCCCTGGCCGCGCTGGCCGCGCTGGCGCTCATCCCCGCGTCCGTGACGGCGCACACCGTCAAGGGCACCCACACCGGCTCGGTGACGGCCCTGACCAACTACAGCAGCGGCAAGTTCCACGGCGCGGTGGACATCGGCGCGGGCGGCCGTTGCAACTACTGGGGCGCGGAGACGGGCGTGGTGGGCTCCGTCTACTGGGCGGTGACCATCCGCACCACCGGCGTCGTCTGCAACGGCAGCGGCAGCGGCAACCAGAACGAGGCGCGCCACGCCTGGGCGAGCGGCTGGACGTTCCGTCAGTGGCACTTCATCAAGACGGCGGACTCCCGCAGCCGCACGTGTGACCGCTGCCAGGTGGGCAACATCGGCGGCACCGGCAACTCCACCGGTCCCCACGCGCACCTCCAGCAGGACAAGCTGGGGACGAAGGACACGTCCTGGTACAAGGGCTACGTCAGCGTGGGCAGCGCCGTCACGCGCGCGAAGACCATCGGCGTTCTGGACTGACGCACGGGCCCACCGGGGCCGCCAGGAGGCCCGGACACGTCCCCATCGGAAGGTCCGGGCCTTCGACCTCGCGCGAGGCGCCGCTCAGCCCAGCTTCATGCCCTTCGGGCGGGCCAGCAGCCGTTCGATGTAGGCCTCCAGCGCGGGACGCCCCGTCTGGCTGCCGAAGATGCGCATCCAGATGAACATCGAACCCACCATCACGTCCGCCGCGGTGAAGCGCTCACCGAACAGGTAGGGGCCCTGTCCCAATTCGCCCTCGACGACGTTCAGCACCGTCTCGAAGTCCGTCCAGCCCCGCGCGGGCCCCGTCGGCAGCTTCATCAGGTGGTCACCCATGGAGGGCTCCAGCTGCGACGAGGAGTACACCATCAACGACAGGTAGCGCCCGCGGTCCTTGTCACCGGGCTTCGGCGCGAGCTGCGCGTCCGGGAATTTCTCCGCCAGGTAGAGACAGATGGCCGCGCTTTCGAACAGCCGCGTGTCTCCGTCCACCAAGGCTGGCAATTTCCCAGCGGGGTTGATTTTCAAGAACTCAGGCGACTTGTTCTCCTTCTTCTCGAGGTCGATAGGGACGATTTCATACTGCGCGCCACACTCATCCAGCATCCACTTGGCGATGACCGCGCGGCTTCTGGGGTTGAAATAGAGTTTCATCGTCGGACCTGACCTTTCGGATGGAGGACAGCGCTGTCTCCTACCAGAACGCCGGCACGGGGCACGGCATCATGTGCGTGAAGAAATCCACCGCTGGGCGCTCACCCACCCGTCAGACTTCGATGGTGGGGAGCAGGACAAGACGACGAAGCCCGCAGGTTCCGCCAACGCGTTCAGGACCTGCTCGCGCTTCCTGTACTGCGTCTAGGACACCGCCGCTTGCGCCTGATTGGACACTTCACACGCGCGTCCCGGCCTCGCCGGGCCGCGCGTTTCTATTTTCGCCCCACCGGGCCAGGGCCGACTGATGACGCGAAGGGCGCATGTGCTGCCATCCCTTGCACCGACACCTCCAGCCGCCCCACCCCGCTTTCCTCCGCAGACCCGCCGCCTCCTGGCGGCCGTCCGCAAGGGCCCCGAGGCCAGCGACTGCTTCCCGCCCATTGTCCGGCCCGGCCCCGAGCGCGTGCTGCGGGTGGCCCGCGCCTTCCAAGGCGCCCGTGACGCTGCGCGGCTGGGCGCCCTGCTCTCACAGCCCGCCTTCCAGCCGCTGGTGGATTTCTATGAAGCCCTGGGCGACGGGTGCGACGCCATTGCCCGGCGGTGCCCGGGCCTGTTCGCCGCGCGCGTCGTGCGGCTCGCCAACGCGGCGCTGTTCGGCCCGGTGCTGACGGATGCCTTCGCCTTGTGCGCCGCCACCCCGGCGACACAGGGGCCCCACCCAGGGCTGCTCCGCCTGAGGGACGGGTTCCTGGCCTTCTTCGGCCTCTTCGCGAAGCGGCTCGCACGCGACCTGAAGGCCGGCGTCTTCCGCCGCGCGGGCTTCGAGGGCCCCGTCACCCAACTCTGGGCCACCCCCGAGGAGACGCACAACGGACGGCAGCACGTCCTGCGCGTCCAGTTCCGCCGGGGCGGCGCGCTGGCGTACAAGCCCCGGCCCGCGAGCGGAGAGGCCCTCTTCCTAGCGGAGCCGGAGCGGCGTGGCCCACGCGCCTTCTTCGCCTGGGTCAACCAGCTCCCGGCGGCCTCGGGAGCGGTGCGGCTCCCCACCCTTCGCGTCCTGCGCGGACGAGGCAGGGACGCCTTCACGTACAGCTGGCAGGACTGGATTGAACGTCCCCGCCAGTGGGGCGTCCTCCGCGATTCGCCCCAACTGAGGCTCCACGGCTGCCAGCTGCCGCCGCCCCAGGCCGCGCGCTTCTGGCACCACGCGGGCGCCCTCACCGGCACGTGCTTCGCCGTGGGCGCGGCGGACCTGCAGGGCAGCAACCTGGTGGTGGGCGTCCGGCGCGGGCAACGCGAGCCCCTGCCCTACCTGGTGGACCTGGAGCTGTTCTTCTGTCCCGTGCGCCGGCTCCCGGAGACAGGGCTGATTTCAGCGGGGAACCGGCGCGGCAACCACCACGTCGGCTTCGAGTGGCGCGCCTGGTGGTGCACCACCGGCGGTCCGCTGCTGTGCTTCTTCCCCGCCCGGAACGGCGCGCTCCAGCTTCGCCCGCGAAGGCGCGCGTGGGCCCGGGAGGAAGCCCGCTCCGTGGTGGCGGACACAGACGGCCACGTGGGCTACGCGGCCCACCTGCTGCCCTTCCTGCGCGGCATGTTCGACGTGTGGACCAAGCTGCTCATGGAGCACGAACGCGTGACGGCCTTCCTCGCGCGCGCGGCGCGGCGGCACCATGTCCGCGTGCTCGTCAAACCCTCGGACGCGTATGACGCGCCGCTGGAGCACCTGATGCTGGCGTCCCCAGGGCAGGTGCCCGGCGCCAGCGACCGGGGCCGCGTGCGCTTCAGCCCCGAGGAGCGCGAGCAGCTGGGCCGCTACGACGTGCCGTACTTCTTCCGCAAGGCGGACGGCGGTCCCCTGCTGATGATGGATGCGCCGCCCACGTCCGCGGCCTTCCGGCCCGTGGGCGAGCAACAGTTACTTGGGTCCACGCCGCCCCCTGCCCCGCACATCCTGAACGGCGAACAGCTCGGCCTGATGAACCTGGGCGTGGCCCTGCGGGACGCGGTGGACGCCGTCGCCCAGGACCTGCGCCACCGCGTCCAGGAGGCGCCCCAGTGGGGCGTGCGTCTGTCATTGACGAAGGACCGCCGCACGGGCGCGGTGTCCTTCGACTGGCCGGAGACGGGCAAGCGCCTGACGTTCTCCTGGAACCGTCGCACCGTGCGCCTCATCGACGAGGCGCTGGACGAAGCGCCCGCCCCCCAGCCTGGGAAGCGGGCTCGGCGGAAGTCGCCTACCGCTTGAAGTGGTCGGCGATGACGCTGGCCACGCAGCAGGTGAGCTTCTTGCCCGTGGGGATGTGGAGGAACTCGTTGGGGCCGTGGGCATTGCTGCCCGGGCCCAGCAGGCCGGTGATGAGGAACTGCGCCTCCGGGAAGCGCTCGCCCAGCATGCCCATGAAGGGGATGGTGCCGCCCTCGCCCATGGCCATGGCCGGCCGGCCGAAGTAGGTGTCGGACGCGGACTCCACCGCGTTCGACAGCCAGGAGGCCAGCGGCGGCGCGTCCCAGCCGGTGCTGGACTTCTCACCCTCGAACGTCACCGTCGCGCCGTACGGCGGGTCCTTCACCAGCGCCTCCGTCAGCGCCTCCATGGCCGCCTTGGGGTCCACGCGCGGCGGGATGCGCATGGACAGCTTCACCGTGGTGAAGGGCCGCAGCACGTTGCCCGCGCTGTTGAGCGCCGGCATGCCGTCCACGCCCGTCACGGACAGCGCCGGACGCCACGTCCGGTTGAGCACCAGCTCCGCGCCGTCGTCCGACATGGGGCGGATGCCGGGCACCCAGGGGAACTTGGTGAAGACCTCCTCCCCCAGCACCTTGGCCGCCGCGCGGGCCTGGTCGCGCCGCGCCTCCGGAATCTGCGTGTGCAGGGCCTCCACCAGCACCTTGCCCGTGCCCTCCTCCTCCACGCGAGACAGCACCTGCCGGAGCACGCGGAAGGACGACGGGACGATTCCGCTCGCGTCCCCGGAGTGCACGCCCTCCGTGAGCACGTCCACCCGCAGGTTGCCGGCCACCATGCCGCGCAGCGACGTGGTCATCCACAGCTGCTCGTAGTTGGCGCAGCCGGAATCCAGACACACCACCAGCGACGGCTTGCCGATGCGCGGCGCCAGCGCCTCGATGTAGGCCGGCAAGTCGTAGCTGCCGCTCTCCTCGCACGCCTCGATGAGCACCACGCAGCGCGCGTGCGGCAGGCCCTGCTCGCGCAGCAGGCGGATGGCGGTGAGCGACGCGAAGGCGGAGTAGCCGTCATCCGCGCCGCCGCGCCCGTAGAGCTTGTCGCCCTCGCGCACCGGCGTCCACGGCGTCAGGCCCTCGCGCCAGCCCGTCATCTCCGGCTGCTTGTCCAGGTGGCCGTACAAGAGGACGGTGTCGTCGCCCTTCGTCCCGGGCACCTCCATGTAGATGACCGGCGTGCGCTCGCGGCCCTTCTCGTCCTTGAGGCGCACCACCTCCAGCACCAGGCCGGGCAGGTGCTGGGCTTGCGCGCGGCACCAGTCCGCGACGAGCTGAACTGCGGCCTCCATGTGGCCGGAGCGGACCCAGTCCGGGTCGAAGGCGGGCGACTTGTTGGGGATACGGATGTAGCGCTCGAGCGCGGGGAGGATTTCCTGCTCCCAGATGCGGTCGGACGAGTCGGTGGCGGTCTGGACGTTCATGGCCATATCGGGCCGAATCCAGAACACGGGAGAGGGGCCCCTGTCGACAGCGGGAATCCACCAGGAGGCCGGATGGCGTTGATGGCCCCCATCGGATGCGCTGAAAACGCCCCACCCCGGCACTCCTGGGAGTACCGGGGTAGGGCGCCAACTGCTGTCAGCCGCTCACTGCTCCGCGGGGATTTCGCGCACGGACAGCCACTTGAAGTCCACGTCGGTGGCGCTGTCCCAGCGGAAGACCGCGATGGGGCCGCCCCAGGTAATCGGCATGGCGTTCACCGCGCCGCCGCAGTGGCTGGCGTCGCCACCCCAGCTGCCCGAGTCCACCATGTCGTAGACCTTCTTCCAGGTCTTCTTGTCGGCGTTCTCGTTGAGGTACATCTCCAGGCGCACGGCGTCCTTGCCGTTGACCTTGGTGTTGCGCATCACCGACTTGAAGCCCACCCAGCGGCCGCGGAGCGCGGACGTGCCCGTCTTGTACGACGCCTGCTCGTAGGAGACGTGCCACGTCTCCTTCTGCCAGCGCACGCGGCCGTCATAGTGCAGCGAGCCCTTGTAGGCGCTGCCCTCGCAGCCCGAGTGGTTGTCGTTGTGCTTTCCGCCACGCGCGTACCAGGCGAAGTTGTCCGAGTTGTCGGACGTGGAGTTGACCTTGATGAAGCCCGTCATCTCCACGTTCCGCCAGTCGTTCGCCGCCTGCATGTAGCCTCGGCTGGCCAGCACGTCACGGTCGTAGGTCGGAATCTTGGACGCGCTGTAGCCCGTGGAGGTGAACACGGACATGCGCACCTTGCTGTTCTTCATCTTCCAGGAGCCGTCCGAGTTGCGCGTGATGGTGTTCTGCGGGTCAAAGCGATTGTCGGACGTCGCGTTGTCCGCCAGGAACCACTGCTCGCCGCCCGACTTGGTCGGGTAGATCATCGTCACGCCGAACTTGTCCTGCGTGGAGCCCGGGCCAGGGTCCGGATTCTCCGGGTCCGGATTCTCCGGGTCCGGGTCCGGGATGGTGGCGCCGGAGAGGGCCGCCATGTCCGTGATGCTGCCCCAGGTCGTCTGGGTGCTGCCGTAGAAGGTGACGCGCACGTAACGGGCGTTCACCGTGGGGAAGGTGACGCGCTCGAACTCAGCCGTCTTCCCGGAGGAGATGCCCACGAAGACGCGGGTGAACGTGGTCCCGTCCGTCGACGTGGAGATGTCGAAGAGGTTGATGCGCTCGTTGCCACGGAACCAGGCGATGTCCAGGCCGTTCAGCGGCTTCACCGACCCCATGTCTGCGCGAATCCACTGGCCCGCGCCGGAGGCCGACCAGCGCGTGGCCTTGTTGCCATCCACCGCCATCGAAGGAGGGGTGGGAGCGTCATAGGAGCTGGCGGTGGCGGAGACGAAGCCTCCGGCGGCCAGCGCGGGCGTCGCGAACGCGCCGACGGCCAGCGAGAACGCGGTGACAGACGTGCGGAAGCGCTTCCATCCCCCCAGGGACGAAGTCGAGTGCTGTCGATTCAAGTGACTACCTCAAGTGAGGCCGCGAGCTTCCGCGACACATCGGAGCGGCCAAGAGCCTTTCCGGAGCGCCGCGTTCCCCCCGCGGCGCGTGGACTTCCATTTTTCCTGGCCGCCCGGAAGGAGGCACCCGCGCTTGCGCGCGGAGGCTTTCTCCAGGAGCGAACAGAGGTGTTACCGACTCAACGACGGACTGCGCGCCCCAATACCCTTTGAGTCGATATGGAATTCCCACGACATTTCTTGAGCATGTTTTCAGCCATGCCCGCTCGCCCTGCGGCGATACATGCAATGAAACACGGCGCGTTTATCAGTCTTTGGCGGGAAGTCTTATCACAGCCAGAGCCGAACCCTTCAACCGCACGGTGTCTCGCTTCAATGGCTGCAATTTTTCGGAGCCGCCGAAGCAAGCGTCTTCAGTCCACAGCACCAGCGCCGAGCCGGCGGGCACCGGATAATCCAGCGCGCCGCGCAGGCTGAGCAACACCTGCAGGCGCTGGCCGCCCCCACGCCGTTCGAGCACCAGGGCGTCCGGCCCCAGGGCCCGGGCCGCAAAGGAGCCCCGCCCCGTCTCGCGCAGGGCGGGCTCCGACGCGCGCAGACGGAGCAGCTCCCGGTAGAGCGCTCGCACGCCCGCATGCCCTGGCTTCTCCGCCTCCGCCCAGTCCAGTCGGGAGCGGGTGAAGGTGTCCTCCGCTTGCGGGTCCGGCACCTCCGCGCCCGCGAAGCGCGCGAAGCCGGCGAACTCCTTTCGCCGGCCCTCCGTGACGAGCTTGCCCAGCTCCGCGTTGTGCTCGGTGAAGTAGAGGAAGGGCGTGCTGGCGTTCCACTCCTGCCCCATGAAGAGCATGGGCGTGTAGGGAGACAGCAGCAGCAGTCCACTCATGGCGCGGAAGGCCGCGGGGCTCACGTCGTGCCCCAGCCGCTCGCCGAAGGCACGGTTGCCCACCTGGTCATGGTTCTGGATGCAGTGGACGAAGCGCCAGGGCTCCAGCCCCTCCGCCTTCGTGCCTCGCGCATGGCCCAGGTTCTTCGACACCTGCCCTTCGTAGAACCAGCCCTGGTTCAGCGTGCGCGCCAGGTCCTCCGTGTTGCCCGTGTAGTCCTGGTAGTAGCCCTCGCTGTCCCCCGCGAAGGCGCGGCGCAGCTGGTGGTGGAAGTCATCCGCCCACACGCCGTCCAGCCCCAGGCCGCCCTCCGACGTGGAGCGCATCAGGCGCCGCTCGTTGCGCTCGTCCTCGGCGATGACATGCACCTGCCGGCCCGGCGCGCAGGCCCGCGCCCGCTCGGCGACTTCGGTGAGCAGGTGCGGCGTGCCGTCGTCGATGATGGCGTGCGCGGCGTCCAGGCGCAGGCCGTCCAGGTGGTAGTCGGCAATCCACATCTCCACGTTGGCCAGCACCTGGGTCCGCGCGTGGGCGCTGCCTTCGCCGTCGTAGTTCACCGCGTCGCCCCACGGCGTGTGGTGGCGGCCGGTGAAGTAGTGCGGCGAATACACCCGCAGGTAATTCCCATCCGGTCCGAAGTGGTTGTAGACGGCGTCCATCAGCACCGCGAGCCCGTGCGCGTGCGCGGCGTCCACCAACCGGCGCAGCCCCTCCGGACCGCCGTAGGCCTGCTGGGGCGCGAACAGGCTCACGCCGTCGTAGCCCCAGTTGCGGCGTCCCGGGAAGGACGCCACCGGCATCAGCTCCAGCGCGGTGATGCCCAACTCCTTGAGGCCCGCCAGACGCGGGATGAGCGACTCGAAGGTGCCTTCGGGCGTGGCCGTGCCCACGTGCACCTCGTAGATGACCAGCGCCTGCGGCGCCACGCCCTTCCAGCCCGCGTCCGTCCAGGCGAAGTCGGGCACCACCACTTCGGACGGCCCATGCACGCCCTGGGGCTGCGAACGCGACCACGGGTCCGGGAAGGGGCCTTCGCCGTCCACGCGCAGCTTGTAGCGGAGCCCCGCGCCCTGCCCTTCCAGCACCGCGCCGAAGCAGTCGCCGGGCTCCGGCGTCATCGGCAAGACGCGGCCGGGATTGCCTTGCGCGTCGTGCAGCACCACCTCCACGCGCTGGTGGCCGGGCGCCCAGACACGCCACCGCACCCGCCCGTCCGCCTCCACCCACGCCCCCAAGAGAGGGGCCTTCGACCGCGCTGCCCGAGACTCATCCGCTGGACCCATGGGCACGTCCCTGTAATGCGTCACCCCTGCCCTTGAGGAGCACTCCGTGTGGCCGGACGCGCCCGCCGCGCGGCGGATGTTCACGGGTAGGCATGGCGCCCGGAAGGAATGGGGACCGGCCGACGGTGTTCGTGACGACGACACCCCGGGCTGGACGACGGCCGTGAGCGGGCGCGCGGCCCGCCTTGTCGGCCCCGCGCCCCGCCAGGATGATGCGCCCTCCGGCGGCCACCCGCCCCTGATTGGAGTCCCCTGGAATGAGCATCACCCACCCTGGCCTGGAGCCGCTGCCCGGATCGCCTGATGAGGACGTGCGCGCGCGCATCGCCGCCATCGAGGTCCTCTCTCCCCGCGAAATCGACGAGCGGTTGTCGGACCTGGGCTACCGGGGGCAGGCGGAGGCGCGCCGCGCGGCATCCGTGCTGGCGTACCGGCACCTGCGCCGCATCCGGCACCTGTTCCTGGAGGGGCTCGCCCCTGAACCGGGCATGCGGGAGAACTGCCTCTTCCTGGGGCCCACCGGCTCGGGGAAGACGTTCCTCGTGGAGCTGCTGTTCCGCGAAATCCTCGCCGTCCCCACCGTGCTGGCGGACGCCACGCAGTTCTCCGAAACCGGCTACGTGGGCGACGACGTGAGCACGCTGCTGTCGCGCCTGTACGAAGCCGCGGACCGGAACGCGGCCTGGGCCGGCTGCGGCGTGGTGTGCATGGACGAGTTCGACAAGCTCGCCACCAGCCGCTCCGACAGCCGCTTCGCCGGCCAGCAGACCACGAAGGACGTCAGCGGCTTCGGCGTGCAGCGCAGCCTGCTGCACATGCTGTCCGCCCCCAGCGCGGACTTCCCGCCCGACTTCGGCTTCACCAGCCGCCAGCGGCCCGACACCATGGAGCTGGCCTGCGTCACCTTCATCGCGTGCGGCGCCTTCAGTGGCCTGGGCGCCACTGCGGAGGGGTTGGCCCGGAGCGAACACCTGGGCTTCGGCCGCGAACCGCTCCCAGCGCGGTCGGAGAGCATCGCCACGCGAGTGACGGAGGAGCAGCTGGAACAGACCACCGCCTTCGCGCGCTACGGCTTCATCCCGGAGCTCATTGGCCGCTTCAACCGGCTGGTCTCCTTCTCGCCCCTGGACGCGGGCACCCTGGGCGACATCCTCCAGCACAACGTGCTGCGTGCCTATGAGCGCGAGTTCGAGCAGGAAGGGCTGCGCCTGCAGGTGGACACCGAGGTGCGGGAGTTCGTGGTCGCCCGGGCGCTCAAGCGGGAGACGGGCGCGCGAGGGCTGCGCACCACGCTCGCCCCCTTGCTGGAACGGGCCGCCTACGAGCACTTTGGCCACCGGGGCAACGACGGCACGCTCCGGCTGACGCTGGAGGGCGGCGAGGTCCAGGCGCGGCGGGTGTAGCCGCGCGCCTTCCGGCCAGCTGACGTGCCAGGGAAGCAGGCCCGTTCCACACCCCGCACGCACAAGCCTTACGGTTTCGCTGAGCAACGGAATCCGGAGGGCAGACACATGCATCACACTCGGGAGATACCCAGGGAAGGCTGGGGGGACTACCTCGCCTTGCTAAGCAACCTGGAACGCGACCACTGGGTGCGCATCGAGACGGAGAGCATCGACTTCGGCGACCAGCCGCTCGCCGGCAGGCTGCCGCTGGTGGAGATTGCCCTTGAGTCGAAGGGGAGCGACCAGGGCTCCGTGGAAATCATCGTGGGCCGGCCGGGCGGAGAGGTCACCCACCGCATCCTCAAGCCCGACCACATCTACGCGGACGAGAGCGAGAGCGGCGAGCTGGAGTGCCTGGACATCGAGGACGCGGACCACGTGAAGACGCTCATCTTCTTCGAGTCGCAACGCGCGGGCGACGAGCCGAGCATCGGCGCGCCGTCCTGACGACGGGCCCCACGCGAGCACGATGAGGCCGGAAGGCACCCGCCCGAGCACGGGGTGCCCTCCAGCCAGCGCGCCGCCCTGACCGGGCCTCACGGCGCGGCCAGGGCGGCGGTCCTGCATCGTGGGACTACGGGTACAGCGCGCGAGCGCCCTGCTTGTCCAGGGTGGTGAGCACCAGGTCGCCCGTCTGGGTGCCAGCGCACTGCGGGTAGTGCATGACGGACGCGCGGTCATACGTCGACGTCAGGGCGCGCCACGCGCTGTCCTCGAAGCAGCCGCTGCCCGTGGAGCGGGTGTGCTCGTGGCGGAAGCCCAGCACATGGCCCAGCTCGTGGCGCATGATGCCCTCCAGCGTCCAGGGCGAGATGGGGCCGAAGGCGGTGTTGTCCACCAGCACGTTGCGGCCCGAGCGCCCCGAGTTCGGGAAGAAGGCGCGCGCCAGGTACTGGCCGCCCGAGTTCACCGGACGCACGTCGAAGAGCACGTTGTTGTTCGAAGCGGTGCAGGCCCCGTCCTGCGCCGTCACGTGGGTGAAGTTGACGTTCGCGGTGGCCTCCCAGGCCGCCGTGGCGCTGTTCATCGCCGTCACCACGCGCGACTTGTTGCCGGAGAAGGTGCTGCTGACGCAGTACGTGAGGTTACGCGCCTGGGTGGCGCTCCACTTCACGTCCCCGCTGAGGGCCTTGGTGGGGCTGGTGTTGTAGACGGCCAGGCCGCCCCGGCTGGTGCCCGTCTCCGCCGCGACGTGGTTGTCGAAGAAGGCGCGCAGCTCCTCCTCGCTGTCCAGCGCCATGTCGCCGTCGAAAATCAGCTTGCCCTCGGGATCCTCGTACACCGAGGCCCGGAACTCCTCCCACGTCATCTTCGTCGGCTCGGACTCGGAGGCCTCCGGGCCACCGCACGCGGAACCGAGAAGGGCCACACCAGCAACCAGCGCAACGGAGCGGAACTTGAGCATCTTGGGGTTTCCTCTGACGCCTACTTCGGGGGACGCACCCGCCGCCCGGCGATTCCGCCAGCCGCGGCCTGGAGCGCTCCGCCCTTGAGCAACCGCCGCGCCAATCCGACGCCCAGAGGACAAATCAAGCTTTCATGACATTGCATGGACTAAAGACATTCCATGTTTGGAGTCAAAGGACGTAAACTCTCCTGACGGCGCGCCCGGCAACGTGGCGTCGGCACGGAGGAATCGCGTCTTCCGAGGGAGTTGCATCCAAACCAGACAGTGCTGTCTGGTTGTCGGTCACCTGCCCCGTGGGTCAGGTCCGCTGCGCCCGGGGGGGAAACCACCCGTTGCAAAACGCCAGACATTGGCAAGATGCATTCCCAGACAGCCTGCGTCAACCCTCTCACCGCAGCAGGGCCGGATTCATTCAGCCAACGCCGGCACACGGGGGAAGACGGCCGCGGGGGGTTGATTCCCGACGCCCGGGGGCGCTGAGGACTGCGCGCTCCATGCGGGCGTGATAGGCGGAACAGGAGGACCCCGCCGTTCGCTATGCACCTGTTCGACATCCCCGCGTGGTTGGAGGTGGCCTGCCCCATGTGGTGGCGGCGCTGACTGTGCTCATCAGCGTGGTGGCCAGCGCCCATGCGGTGCTGCACAAGCGGGACGTGCGGGCCGCGGTGGGCTGGGTGGGGCTGGCGTGGCTGGTGCCGGTGCTGGGCGGGGTGCTGTACGTCCTGCTGGGCATCAACCGCATCCGGCGCCGGGCACGGTCCTTGATGCTGAAACAAGAGCACGGCCGCTTTCCGCCGCTGTTCCAGGTGGCGCCCATGAAGGCGGAGACGGTGAGCGGGCCCCACCCCGAGGCCGCCCCCTGGCACCCCTGGTGCGGCTGGGGGACGCGGTGGTGGGACGGCCGCTGCTGCCGGGCAACCGCGTCACCGTGCTGGAGTCCCGCCGGGACGCCTACCCCGCCATGCTGGAGGCGATTGACGCGGCGCGCACGACGCTGTCGCTGTGCAGCTACATCTTCGACAATGACGTGGCGGGCCGGCGCTTCGTGGAGGCGCTGAGCGCCGCGGTGAAGCGGGGCGTGGAGGTGCGGGTGCTGGTGGACGCGGTGGGCTCGCGCTACACGTGGCCGCCCATCCTGGGCCGGCTGCGGCGAGCCGGCGTCCGCGCCGCGCGCTTCCTGCCGTCGCTGATGCCCTACCGGCTGCCCTTCGCCAACCTGCGCAACCACCGCAAGCTGATGGTGGTGGACGGGCGCGTGGGCTTCACGGGTGGCATGAACATCCGCAAGGCCTTCTGGCCCGGCGAACATGCCGCCGTGGACCTGCACTTCCGCGTCGAAGGACCGCTGGTGGGGCAGCTCCAGGAGACCTTCGCGGAGGACTGGGCCTTCACCACGCGCGAGCGGCTGACAGGCGAGGCCTGGTTCCCGCCGCTCACCGAAGCGGGCACCGTGCTCGCGCGAGGCATCGCGGACGGCCCGGACGAGGACTTCGAGACGCTGCGCACGGTGCTGCTGGGGGCCCTGGCCACGGCGCGGACGTCGGTGCACATCGTCACGCCCTACTTCCTCCCGGACACGGCGCTCATCACCGCGCTGAGCGTGGCGGCGCTGCGCGGCGTCCAGGTGGACATCCTCCTTCCCGAGAAGGGCAATCTTCCGCTGGTGCAGTGGGCCGCCTGGGCGCAGCTGTGGCAGGTGCTGCGGCCGGGCTGCCGCATCTTCCTCACCGCCCCGCCCTTCGACCACACGAAGCTGATGGTGGTGGACGGCGTGTGGTCGCTCATCGGCTCGGCCAACTGGGACCCGCGCTCGCTGCGGCTCAACTTCGAGTTCAACGTGGAGTGCTACGACACCGCACTGGCCATGCAGTTGGAGGGCGTGGTGGCCGCGCGGCTGCGCAACGCGCGGCCCCTCACGTTGGAGCAGGTGGACGCGCGCGCCCTGCCCATCCGCCTGCGGGATGGGCTGGCGCGGCTGCTGTCGCCGTACCTCTAGAGCAGGGCGCGCCGGACCCGCCAGAAGGTCTCCTTGGCGGCGCGGTAGCCCCGCGAATCCTGGGGCAGCAGCATGCGCAGCAGCTCCGCGGACTGCGTCTGCAGGGGCCGCACGCAATGCGTCTCCACCTTGGCGCGCAGGAAGCCCAGCGGGTCGCGCTTGCGGTAGTCCGCGAAATAGGTCCGCAGCTCGTTGCGCGTGCGCGCCTGCCCGTTGTCCGCGTACTTGGCCACATAGGGACTGAAGTCCGGGTAGAGCCGCCCCGCGCCGAAGTCGCCGTGCAGCGTCGTCTTCATGAAGTTGCCGATGAGCAGGTCGTCGAAGACCTGGTAGCGCACGGCCGACATCAGCGAGCCGCGTGGCACCTCGAAGGTGATGCCCCGGCGGAAGCGGCGCTTCTGGAATTCGATGACGTGCTCCCGGCCTCCCACGCGGAAGCGCAGGAAGTCGAGCGTGCGCCCCAGGTGCTCCACGCCGAGGAAGTAGGTGGTGAGCGCCGTCACATCGTCCGTGTCCAGTGAATCGCTCCAGTCGTCACCGAAGGCCTTGGGGTCCACCGGGCGCAGGACTCGCTCCCGGGGCTGAATGCGCTCCGTCTGACCGCGGCTGAAGTCGTGGCGGATGAACGCGGGCAGCAGCGAGCAGGTGCGAGACTCGAAGCCCCGGCCGTAGTCCTCCAGCCGGGTGGTGTACTCGGAGGCCCAGACGCTGTCGGCCCGCTGGTACTTGTGCATGGAGCTGAAGGGGATGAAGTAGCGCACCCCATAGAACTCCGCCTGCCGGGCAATGGTCCGTCCCACGGGCGTCTTCGCCGCGGCATGGGGCGCGATGCGCTGCCCGTCCTCGGTGAAGAAGTTGATCATATCCGCGTCGCCATACCCGGACAGGGCCAGGAGATACGACTCCTGATACCCGCTGACCACCTTGCGCACGAAGTGGCTGGCCCCGCGGTCCCCCGCATCGTTGAGGTTGACCAGCAGCCGCCCGTCCATGTCCA
Organism: Myxococcus sp. MxC21-1; assembly: GCF_032612255.1. Lineage (NCBI taxonomy): Bacteria > Pseudomonadati > Myxococcota > Myxococcia > Myxococcales > Myxococcaceae > Myxococcus > Myxococcus sp. MxC21-1. The sequence continues at coordinate 647,961 of NZ_CP123278.1, read as the reverse complement.
CCAGCAGGACGGCGTCCTGGTTCACATCCGGCAGGCACATGACGCGGATGCGCGGTGACAGCTGCGTCCACACCCGGTCCGCCAGCACGTGCACCTTGAAGCCCTGCCCGCGCAGGTCATCGCGCATGCGGTGGCCGAAATGGTTGGGCACCAGCAGCGTGCGTGAGCGCAGCGCGCTCAGCGATTCCATGCTCAGGTGGTCCGGGTGGCCATGAGACAGCCACACGTAGGGACAGGCCTGGATGGCCTCGCGCTGCGCCGCCGGAATCTCATGCGACAGCGTCCAACTCCCGAAGTATGCGCTGCCGTCCGTCCACGGGTCGGTCACCAGCACCGGACCGTGGTCGTGGCAGATGAGCGTGGCGTTTCCAATCGTCTCGAAGCCCAGTTCCATCGCGTGCCCCCCTTCGCCCTGCGTCCGCGCACAAGTCCGCTGGTTTGGCCGGACGAACGTGACGATGGGCGGACGCCGCCTGCACTGCCCGGCAGCACGGTGAAGATGATTCGTTGCCTGGACGCACGCTGCCCGTTCCGGCGGGCGTGGAGACGCGGCCCCTTGCGCCCCGCCCCCGGACTTGCGCTGGAATCTCCGTGGCGCGCGGAGGGAAGCGCCCTTCCCTTCGTGGGAAGGACGCCTCCTTCCGCGAGGCGCCCGGGCTCAGCTCCTGCGCGCCACGAGGGAAAGAATCTGCGCGCCGTAGCGCTCCGTGAGGGAAGGCCCCACCCCGTGGATGGCCATCAACTCCGAGCCATTCTCCGGACAGGCCGACGCGATGGCCTCCAGCACCCGGTCCGTGAGGATGCGGAAGGCGGGCACGCGCCGCTTGCGCGCCTCCGCGAGCCGCCAGGCCTTCAAGGCCTCCACCATCTTCGGAGAAGGCTCGGCCGCGGCGCGGCGGCCCGGCGCGGAGGCACTCGGAGCCCCCGTGCTCCGGGACGCACGCGGCGCCCCGACGGCGCTCTTCGAGGGAGCGTTCGCGCGCCAGTGCGTCGGCGGGTCTTCCTCATCGGATTCGGATGCCGTGCGCCGCGTCGCGGCCCCGGCCTTGGCGCGGACCGCGCGCTTCTTGACCGAGGACCGCTTCGCGGTGCCCTTCTCCGCGCCCTTGCCCCGCCTGCGCTTCGCGGCCTTCTCCAGGGGCAACGGTAGGACGACCCGCTGGGGGTCCACCGCGCGCGTGCGGCGGCCCTCGTCCGTCAGGGCGAGGCGCTGGAACGAAATGACCTGCCCGTCCTTGTCGAACGAGTCCACCTCCAAGCGCGTCAGCCCGGCGCGGACCAGCCCGCCCACCAGCCGCTCGAAGTCGCGCCGTGGAAGGGACTCTCCAAACAACTCGCGGTGGAGCCGTCCGGTGGCCTGTCCATCCCGCTCCTGGAGCGACTCCAGGATGCGCTCCAACCCGTGCCGCTCCGCGGAGGTCGGCTCGGCGAAGCGCAGCGTGGCGCAGGCCTCCGGCGCGCAGACGTCACACAGGCCGCACGGCTCACCCGAATCCTGGGTGTCACCGAAGTGCCCCACGAGCTGCTTCATGCGGCAGCCATGGGCCTCCGCGTAGCGCCCCATCTGCTCCAGGTGCAGCAGTTTGCGATCGCGCTGGGCCGAGTACGACGCGGCCCAGCCCGGCTTCCCGCGCATCACCGTCTCGTCAGGCGTCATGACGACGCCGCCGTGAATCCAGAGCTGCTCCAGTGCCTTGTCGAAGACCTCGGGGTCTCCTCGCACGCGGCCCTGGAGCACGGCCTTGGGCTCGAGCTGCGGCGCCGTGGACTTGAACAGCCGCTCCAGCACGTACGCCTCCGGGTAGTCGCGCCGGTGGAAGAACTCGTGCGTGCGCCGGTCGATGTACGAATGCAGCAGCACCGCGCGCGACGGCTTTCCATCGCGGCCCGCGCGGCCCAGCTCCTGGTAGTAGCCCTCCAGGCTGGCGGGGAGCGCCGCGTGGATGACGGTGCGCACGTCCGCCTTGTCGATGCCCATGCCGAACGCCGTGGTGGCCACGATGACCTCCAGCGAGCCCCGGAGGAACTCGGCCTGTACCCTGTCTCGCTCCGAAGGCTGGAGCCCCGCGTGATAGGCGGCGGCGGGGAACTCGCCCGCGAGCTGGTCCGCGAGCTGCTCGGCGTGCTTGCGCGTGGCCGCGTAGACAATCGCGGGCCGGTTCTCCTCGTCCTCGAGCAGGCCCTGGATGGCGTCGCCGCGCGCGCCGGGGTTCAGCTCCCGCACCTCGATGGCGATGTTGGTGCGGCGAAAGCCGTGAATGAAGGTGCGCGCCTTGCCCCCGGGGCCTTGCAGGCCGAGCTGCTGGACGATGTCCCGCTGCACGTCCGGCGTGGCGGTGGCGGTGAGCGCCACCACGGGCGCGGGGCGCAGCAGGGGCAAACGCGCGCCCAGGAGCCGGTAGTCCGGGCGGAAGTCGTGCCCCCACTGGGAGATGCAGTGGGCCTCGTCCACCGCGATGAGCGCGGGCGTGCGGCGAGCCAGGAACTCCACGAAGCCCGGGACGCCGAGCCGCTCGGGCGCGATGAACAGGAAGTCGAGCCGGTCCTCCAGGTAGTCCGCGCACACCTGCCGCGACATGGCCCGGTCTCTTCCGGAGTGGATGCGGTCCGCCGCGAAGCCGAGCGACTGGAGCCGCGCCACCTGGTCCTCCATCAGCGCGATGAGCGGACTCACCACCAGCGTGGTGCCCGCGCGCGCCAGACCCGGCAACTGGTAGCAGAGCGATTTGCCGGCGCCCGTGGGCATCACGAGCAGCAGGTCCTCTCCCGCCGTGGCCGCGCGGCACACGGCCTCCTGATACGGCCGGAAGTCCGAGAAGCCGAACGCCTCCTTCAGCAGCGGACGCAGCGCCTCGGGCGCCGTCGGTGCGCGCCGCACGCGCTCCGGCCGCTGCCCGGTGGACGCGGCTGACGCCGGGGTCCTCGCACGGTTCACTGGAGCGCGAGCGGCGCCCGTGTTCTCCCAGGCCCCGGCGTTCCAGCCCGCGCCGTCCGCCCGCGGAAGACGTGAGGCGGCTCCTCCGCCCGGTGACATGGTGGAGGACAGCGGCTCGCCATGAGGCTCCGAGCGCCCCACGGAGCCCGAGGTCCTGCTCCGCCGCGTCCCGAAGAGCGGCTCCGAAGCCTCCGAGAACGCCCCCTGGCGTCCCTGTCCCGGCACACCCGGCGCGGCATCCGCGAAGCGCTCGGCAGAAGCCTCCGTGAACGCCCCCTGCCGGCCACGCCCCGACACCCCCGCCGAAGCATCCCCGAAGCGCTCAGCAGAGGACTCCGCGAGCACAGCCTGCCCGCCAGGGCCACGCGCTCCCGCGCCAGCGCCGTGCGCCGCAGCCGCGCCCTCGCTCGCCACCTGCGCCGCGCCGCCCTGCCCCCAACCTGCTCCAGGTGGAGCCCCCAACACCTCGTTGCGCGGAGGCCGTTGCGGCGCGGTGGCGCCATGGCCCACCACCTCGATGACATACGCCTCGATGCCACGGATGAACTCATCGAGCTGGCCTTCGCCGCGCTCGATGCGCTGGAGCCACGCTTCCCACTGGCCCGTCATGGCCGGCGTCTTCACATCCGGGTGCACCACCTGGATGAGATGGATGCCCTTCTCCGTGGCCTCCATCACCTTGCCCCGGCGGCGCAGGTACTCGCGGTCCAGCAGCACCTCGATGATGGCCGCGCGGGTGGCGGGAGTCCCCAGGCCCGTCTCGCGCATCGCGTCCGCGAGCTCCTTCTCATCCAGCGCCCGCCCCGCCGACTCCATGGCCGTCAGCAGCGTCGCATCCGTGAAGCGCGGAGGCGGACGCGTGCGCTTCTTCACCGCCTCCACGTCCTCCACGGACTGCGGCTGCGCGCGCGCCAACCCCGACGGCAGCGTCTGGGGCTCGTCCTCCGGCTCCCGCTCCGCGTCCTCGCCCTTGCGCCCCTCCGGCTTCAGCCGCGGCGCCTTCTGTCCGCCGCCAATGTCCAGCACCTTCCAGCCCACCTGCTCCACCTGGGTGCCCGTGCTCTGGAAGCGGTCCACCACGGGCGGCGCCCCTGCCGACGTCACCGCGGTGATGACCGTGGTGACCCGCCAGACGTGGTCCTCGTGCCACGCCTGGAGCAGACGCCGGCACACCAGGTCATAGACGCGCTGCTCGTCCGGAGACAGCCGCACCCCGCCCGGCGCCGTGGGCGTGGGGATGATGGCGTGGTGGTCCGTCACCTTCGCGTCATCCACATAGCGCTTGCCCAGCGCCCGAGCCCCCGTACCGACGGCCAGGTCCTCCTCGTAGGGCCCGCGAATGGCGTTCACCACCTCCGGCAGCGTGTCCGCCACGGTGCGCGACAGGTGCCGGCTGGCGGTGCGCGGATAGCTCAACAGCTTGTGCTTCTCGTAGAGCGCCTGCGCCACCTCCAGCGTGCGCTGCGCGCTGAAGCCATGGAGCCGATTGGCGTGCCGCTGCAGCTCCGTCAAGTCGTAGAGGAGCGGAGGCGCCATCCTCTTCTCCTCCGACTCCAGCGATTCGATGAGGGCCCGCCCGGCGCGCACCCGGTCGATGATGGCCTGCGCCTCCACGCCGTTCGCATCCAGCCGCCGCGCCTCGCGCACGCCCTCGAAGCCCGGCGGCGCCACGGGCTTGCCATCCGGCCCCGAGCGGAACCACGTGCCCTTGTACAGCGCGTCCGGCGGAACCCCTTCGCCCTGGGCGCGAAGGTGGCCACGAGCTCCAGGTAGTCACGCGGCACGAAGTCGCGGATGGCCAGCTCGCGCTCCACCACCATGGCCAGCGTGGGCGTCTGCACCCGGCCCACGCTCAGCATCTCTCCATGGCCCCCGTGCGCCAGCGTGTACAGGCGCGACAGGTTCATCCCCACCAGCCAGTCCGCCCGGCTGCGCCCCATGGCCGCGGCGGCCAGCGCTTCGTATTCACGGCCGTCCGCGAGCCGGCGGAAGCCGTCCTGGATGGCCCGCTCCGTCAGCGACGACACCCACAGCCGCTGTACCGGCTTGCGGCACTTCGCCGCGTCGTAGATGTACCGGAAGATGAGCTCGCCCTCGCGCCCCGCGTCCGTGGCGCACACCACCGAGGACACCTCCGGCGCGTTGAGCACCTGCTTCACCACCTCGAACTGGCTGCGCGTCTCCTTGGAGACGACCAGCGGCCAGTCCGCCGGGAGCATGGGCAGCAGCGCGCGGCTCCACTTCTTCCAGTCCGCGCGAATCTCATGGGGCTGCGCCAGGCCCACCAGGTGCCCGATGGCCCACGTCACCACGTAGCCATTGCCGCGCAGCCAGCCCTCACCGCGTTCGTTCGCCCCCAGCACCCGCGCGATGTCGCGCGCCACCGAGGGCTTCTCCGCCAGCACGGCCAGCAGGGAGGGGCGACCGGAGGACGCCTTCGCACCGCCGTCCCTGCCTCCGCGCCTGTCCTCCCGGGGCGTCTCGCCCATCTCTTCCCACCTCATGTGCCCTGTCCCCTCCCGCCCACCACACCACCCCCCAGGGAGGGAGCCTGGAGACGCAGTGTGAGCCCCTCCCCTATCGTGTCAGGCTGACATCTCCGAGTCCCGCATCGCCCTACCCGTGGTGCCTGCTCGCCCCACGTCCCACCCGCCACCTTCCAGGTCTCTGAGAAGGCGCGGAAAATCCCCCCCGCAAACACCCACTGAAACACGCCAGACACGCTGGCGCGCTCACGCAAGCAATTGGCGCGGAGGCGGAAAACTCCATCCTGGGTCTGAGCCAGTATGCCCTTGTCGCCAGTCACTTCGGCGGACCGAACGGGGGGAAGACGCATGTCGCACGTCGCGTATGGACCGGGCCGGGGGGCATCTGGGGGAAACACGAGGCTCGGTGCAGTGTCGCACGGCGACAAGGGAAGCAGGGCCACGGCTCAACGGCCGAGGCGCTTTTCCCGGGGGAGTGGCTCGAGGCCACTGGGGGGCATTGGAGGGCATCGTCATTCCGGAGCTGGCCACCTTCGCGGGGGCGAAGCGGGCGCAGCTGGCGGTCCTGGCGAATTCAGCCGTGACGGAAGCCATCCAAATCCAGTCGAGGGACGTAACGCGGGTGGCGTCCATGCGCCCGCAAACGTTCGGACGCGCTCAGACACAGGCACGGCTGCGGGCGCTCTCACGGCCCGCGGTGCCCTGGGACGCAGCAGGACAGGTGAAGGGGGGGCCTCGGCTCCCCCGAGTGACGGTGCTGGGGGCACCGGGCACGCGCACCTGAAGGGGCCGTAAGCGGTGTAGGGGGAAGGTGTCACACGCAGTTTCGCTGGAGGGGTCCAAGGCCCTCCGGACACACACCAAGGGCGGGTAGGAAGACGGCGCCGCGGGGGCGGCAACGTCTGTGGAAGGGGGACCCGGGGTCACGCTCGCCAGAGGGGGAGGGCGAACCCGATAGATGGGTCGAAATCCGAGGGATGCTCCGAGTCCATCGGGGCATCCCTCGTTGCTTTGCGGGGCACCCGGCCCGGGTGTTCACTCCACGAACAGCGCCGCCGAGCCCGTCACGGTCCGGTGAAGGGTGAGCCACAGCGCGTTGCCGGCGTCGTCCACGGAGGCGAAGTAGTCCACGTCCGCGGAGAGCGCCTGGCCATCCAGGGTGACGCGGGTGGGCGGCGTGGACGCGGTGTAACCGTGCAGCACCAGCACGGGATTCGCCAGGGCGCGGCCGTTCGTCTCGAAGCGCAGCAAGGCGCGGTTGTCGGCGCCGACCTCCGCCTCCCAGGTGGCGTACACCGGGTTGTAGCCGGGCACATCCCGCGCCACGGAGTCATCCCGCCCCACCCCACCGGGGCCCCGGTCCAGGACGCGGCCCTCGGTGGCCGTCAGCCGCACGCCCTGCCAGGCCTCCACTTCCGCCGCCAGCCGCAGCACCGGGTTCGAGGTGTGCGTGCCCAGCACCATGAAGACGGAGTAGCTCTGGTACGGGTAGCCGGACAGCATGGCGTCGTCGCTGTAGCGCGGGTACTCGCGGAAGCCCACCGCGCCGAAGTTGCTCCCCCACGCCATCCGGTGCGAGCGCGTGGGGCCCTGCGCGGGCAATTCGTACTGGTTGAGCTGATAGGTCCAGTTCCAGTCCTCGGGCATGGGGCCGTCCTCGTCCACCTGCCCCCAGGACGGGTATTGCCAGTAGCCGCCCGCGGGCTTCTGCGCCCACGTCTGCGTCTGCACCACGCCCATCTCCGCGTCGGGTGACGCAATCCACATGCGGGTGTAGGGCACCACGTTGGGCTCGCGGTAGTCCCAGCCGCTCGCCCGCGTCAGCGGCCCCGCCCCGAGCGTCACGAAGCGGTAGCGGTCTCCCCAGCCCACGCCGGAGATGTCCGCGTTGCCGTCCCCATCGAAGACGATGTCGCCGTAGGGCGAGCGCACGTCCGCGTTGATGACGTCGGGCGGCGCGCCGGACGCATCATGGGTGATGGCATAGAGCGGATGGCTCCGCCCGGTGGCGAAGAGGTAGTGCACCGTCACGTCGACGACGTGGCCGCCAAGCTCCATGGGCCAGCGGAACTCGTGCAGCGCGTGGTGGCGGCCCTCGAAGCGCGTGCGCCACGTGCCCCGGATGCCCTGCGTCCAGTTGCCCCACGGCGGGCTGACGCGCAGGTGGCTCGCGACGATGCCCCAGCCCGGCACCATGCCGTCCGAGCCATCACAGACGCGCGTCGCGCCCGCGACCTCGTAGGTGTAGCGGCGCAGGTAGCCGCCCGTCCATCCCTTGGGGTCCGTGGCGTCATTGCGCACCAGCGACGCCGAGCGGGGCTTGCAGTCCGCGTCGTGCCACTCGAAGCGGTCGGTGCGGAAGCCTTCCAGATTCACATCCCGCTCCAGTCGGAGCGGCGCACAGTCACCCGCGGGCGGCGTCTCCGGCCGCACGTCCTTGCCGCCACACGCGGCCAGCAGCGCGGCCAGCAGCACGGACGTGCCGCGCACACGGAGGATGGGTGATACGGCGTCCTTCAGCAGGTCGGGCGTCATGATGGTCGCTCCCCCAGGCAGCAAGCCGCGCTGCCCCACCCTTCCTGCCAAACCCGCATCCCCGGACGCAAGGACGGGCAGTGCGAGGAGGCGCCTCACCCCGCCCCCATCCGCCCGTCCCCGCGCTCGAAGGCCCGCTCAGCCCGCGTTGGCGGTGCCGCGCTCCTGGTGCCACGCGGCCAGCACTTCCTTCTCGCGCTCGGCGGACAGGCCGGAGCGCAGCTTCGCCTGACGCTCGGGAGGCAGCGTCTTGAACCAGGCCACCGTGTCGCGAATCGTCTCCGCGGCCGGACGGAACGTGATGCCCGCCGCCAGCGCCTTGGCGATGCTCACCTTGCCGATGCCGCCCTCTTTCCCGTTGCGCGGCATCCAGGCGGGCATGTCCGACCACGCCTCCACCTTGTGCTTCGTGAGGAAGTCGGTGTCCACCCACGTGAAGCGCGCGTCGCTGCCCAGGGCCGTCTTGTTCGCCTCCAGGAAGTCCCGCATCAGCAGGTCCTGGCTGGGGCCGGTGGCGTTGAAGATGCCCGTGGTGCGGGCCTCCACGGAGCGGATGATGAACGCCGCCAGGTCCCGCGCGTCGATGAACTGCAACGGGTCCACGCCGTCGCCGGGCGCCAGCACCTCGCCCCCGCGCGCCACGCGCAGCGGCCAGTAGGTGAAGCGGTCGGACGGGTCATCCGGCCCGACGATGAGGCCCGGCCTCACGTTGAAGACGCGGCCCGGCATGGCCGTCTCCGCGGCCTGCTCGCACAGCGCCTTCAACGCGCCGTAGTGCTTCTCCACGTCTTCGGTCGCCGTGTCCTCCACCGTGGCCACGGGGGCCGTCTCGTCGAGCCCCTGCCGTGACAAATCCTTGTAGACGGAGATGGAGGACACGAAGGTGTAGTGCTGGACGTGCGGCGCCAGCAGCTCCGCGGAGGCGCGCACGATGCGCGGCACATAGCCGGAGGTGTCCACCACCGCGTCCCACTTGCGGCCCTCCAGCGCCTTCAGGCCCTCGCCCTTGTTCGGGTCGCGGTCGCCCGTCAGCTTCTCCACGTCCGGGAAGAGGCCCGGCTTCGTCTTCCCCGGTTGAAGAGCGTGATGGTGTGGCCGCGCGAGCGCGCGAACTCCACCAGCGCCGGCCCCAGGAACGCGGTGCCGCCCAGGATGAGGATGCGCAACGGCGCGGCGGGCGCGGAGGACTGCTCCCCTGCCCCTGGGTGGAAGACGCGGCGGTGCCGGACGTGCCCGTGGTGGCGCACCCCATGGCCCAGAGCGAGCCGACCGCGGCCGCTCCCTGAATCACACTCCTGCGAGACAGCGTCATGCGGGATTCCTCCTGCGTGTGTGGACTGACTTCGTGTGGATGGCCGCTAGCGGGCCGCGACCTCTTCGGACACCGGCGCCTCGGGCGCGGCGGCCGGCACCGGCTCCGCCTGCCTCCGCTGGTGGCGCGCGAGATACAGCGACACGCCCAGCCACAGCCCGGCCAGGGGCACCGCCGCCAGCGACAGGCCCGTCATGCCCAGGCCCAGCTTCGTGAGGCCCCCTGGAGCCAGGCGCTCACCGTGTCGCTGCCGCGGTACACCACCGTGTCGATGAAGCTCTTCGACTTGTAGCGCGCCTCGCGGTCCACGGTGGTGAAGAGGACCTCGCGCGAGGGCCGCTCCAGCGCGTAGTGACTGGCGCCGCGCACCGCCTTGAACAGGATGAGCACGGTCAGCACCGGCATGGCGGCCAGCCCCAGGAAGCCCAGGCCCGTCACCACCGGCGCCACGGCGAGCCCTGCCCCCAGCCCCAGCCAGGAGATGACGCGCCCCGTGACGAGCGTCTGCAACCCCAGCGTCGCCAGTTGCACGTAGAAGTCGATGTCACCGAAGAGGGCGGTGCGGCTGGCCGCGTCGTTGCCGAGCGCGGCGACGAGCCGCACCTCCTGGAAGTAGAGGAACGTGGAGGTCGCCGCGTAGAGCAGCACCTGGAGCCCCAGCGCCAGCAGGAACGGCGACGTCACGATGAGCCGCAACCCCGCGAGCACGCCGCCGCCCACCGGGCCCTGCGCCGCCGCGGGCTGCTGCTGGACGTCCTGGGCCCAGCCGCTCAGCCGGCGCACACACTGTGCGCTCACCTCCAACAGCACCACCGAGATGAGGATGAGATTCACCGGGCCCACCGGCTCGGCGAGCCGCCCCACCAGGAAGGGCCCCACCAGCATGCCCGTGGTGCCACCCGCGGCGATGAAGCCGAAGAGCCGCTTGCTCTGTCCGCTGGCGAAGACGTCCGCCATGAAGCTCCAGAAGATGGAGACGACGAACAGGTTGTAGACGCTCAACCAGACATAGAAGACGCGCGCCACCGTCTCCCGCGCCACCCCGAGCTTCAAGAGCACGAAGAAGCCCAGCAGGTTGAGCAGGAAGAAGCGGTAGATGCGAGGAATCACCACCCGCCGGGGCCAACGCGACACCAGGGCGGAAAAGGCAGGCACCGCCGCGAGCATCACCAGGAAGGTGGCGGTGAAGAGCCAATCCAAGCCCTTCACGCTGCCCGCCGTGCCCATCTCGTTGCGGATGGGCCGGAGGATGGCATAGCCACACATCAGGGTGAAGAAATACAGGAACGACCAGCGGACGGCGCCGACTTCCTCGTCCCGAACGTCCACGAATCGCCTGAGCATGGAGGAATTCACGTGAGCGGCCCAACGAGGCCCCGGGCAACGTATTCCCAGGACCTCCATGATGGAACGAGCGCGGCGGAAAGATGTCGCAAGGATTACGCGCCGGAAGAGAGGACCTCGCGGAGCGCCGCCTCCACCCGGGGCAGCGCCTCCTCGATTTCCTTCACCGACGTGGCCCCCACCGACAGGCGGAACCAGCCCGTGTCCGCGTCCAGCCCAAAGGCCTGGAAAGGCACCACGCCCAGGTTCGCCTTCTCCAGCAGGAGCTTGCGGATGTCATTGTTGGAGCGCAGCCCCCCCTTGCCCACCAGGTCGAAGCGCACCGACAGGTAGATGGCGCCCTGCGGCGCGATGTGCTGCACCGGCAGCCCCGCCTCGCGCATGCGCGTGAGCCCCTTGTGCAAGGCCTCCAGCCGCGCTTCCACGGACTTGCGCATCCCCTTCAGGAAGGTCTCTGTCGCCGCCGTGTCGTCGAGGTAGCGCGCCACCGCGACCTGCTCCGCCTTGGGGGCCCAGGCGCCCACGTGGCCGAGCACGTCCCGCATGCGAGCGATGATGGTCGGCGGCCCCACGCCCCAGCCCACGCGCAAGCCCGTGGCGGCGAAGGCCTTGGAGATGCCGTCCACGAACACCGTGTACGGCGCCACCTCCGGCACCAGCGACACCGGCGTGACGTGCCGGGCCGCGCCGAAGCTCAGCACCCAGTAAATCTGGTCGTACATGAGGATGAGCGGCTTGCGGCCCTGCTTCTCGCGCTCGCGGTTCTCCGCGACGACGCGCTCGCAGATGGCGCCCAGCGCATCCGGCTCAATCATGGTGCCGGTGGGGTTGAGCGGGCTGCACAGGCACAAGAGGCGCGCGGCGCCCAGGTGCGGCGCCAGCTGCTCCACGGTGGGCATGAAGCCCCGCGCGGCGTCCGTCACCACCACCGCGCTCTTCGCGTCCAGCATGTGCGCGTAGTGGTTGTTGTTCCACGAGGGCACCGGGTAGACGACCGTCTCCCCCGCGTCCAGCACGCTGCGGTATGTGCCGTAGATGATGGGCCGCGCGCCTCCCGCGATGACGATGCCCTCCAGCGGGTACTTCAGGCCCAGCGAGCGCTCATAGAAGCGCTGCACGGCCTGACGGAGCTCCAGCACGCCATCCGACGGCGGGTAGTTCGTCTCGCCCGCCTGGAGCGCGGCGGTGATGTGCTCCCGCAGCGGGTCGGGGATGGGGAACTCGCGCGGGTTGAAGTCGCCCACGGTGAGGTTGCACACCTTCTGGCCCTTGGCGATCCGCTCGCGAATCTCCGCCGCGATGCGGAGGATTTCGCTGCCGACGATGCCACGCGCCATCGTTCCCACGGTGGCGTCGTCCTTGGAGGGGCGGGGAAGAGAGGTCAGGTCGAGGGGGGCCATGGGAGGATGCTCTCCGGTTCGTGCGCGTTCGGGGGCCGCGCGGACGACTTGCGGCGCGGACGATAGTCGCGGCCCCATCGTCCTGTGTCATCCATTCGTGGTGACGGTGGCCCTCCGGGGCAACCGGTTCTCCGTGGAAATTTCCAGCGCTCCCGGGGTCGTCCACGGGTGTTATCTTTGCCCGCTTTCCCCTCGTGACACTGGCCCCCGGGCCGCCGCTCGTGCGAGACGAGGGGCCGCAGTCCCGAACTCGCAGGCCCTGGCAGGAGGGGAATGATGACGCGGTCCGGACGCAGGATGACGTCGCTGTGGTTGGCCGGGTGTCTGGCGTTCGCCGGGTGCTCCAAGAAGGAGGAACCCGCCGCGGCGCCCACCGGCGCGCAGCCCCAGCCCGAGGTCCAAGCGCCGCCCACCTCGCCGCCCCTGGGCACCATTCCCCGCGAGGGCGAGGCCGCCGCCAAGCCACCCGTGCACACGGCCTCGATGGGTGATGAGGAAGTGGCCGGCGCGCCTCCGAGTGAGACCGAGTCGCCTTCGGACGCCCCCGCGGGAGACGCTCCCGCCGAGGACCCGAAGAACCGCGAGTGGACCACCACCCCGGTGTCGATGAAGCGGCGCCCGGCCCAGACGGTGACGCTGCGCTCGGTGCGCGCTGGCACGCATGCCGACTTCGACCGCGTGGTGTTCGAGTTCGACGGGACGCAGGTCCCCGGCTACCAGCTCCAGTACGTGGACAAGCCCATCATCCAGTGTGGCTCCGGGGACGAGACGCCGCTGGCCGGCAAGGGCTTCCTCCAAGTCACGCTGACCCCCGCGCGTGGCCATGACGACCAGGGCCGGGCCACCGTGGCCGCGCTGGAGATGAAGCCCAAGCTGCCCACCCTGCTGGAGCTGGTGCGCACGTGTGACTTCGAGGCCGAGGTGACGTGGGTGCTGGGAAACAAGGCCCCCACCGACTTCCGCGTCATGGAGCTGCGCGACCCCACTCGCCTCGTGGTGGACGTGAAGCACTGAGGGCCCAAGCGTCACCCGGCCCGCAGCTCGCGGGCCAGCGCGTCCAGTCCTTCCAGCAAGCGCTGGTGCCGCGCGCGCGCCGGAGCCCCTGCGCCCGTAGCGCCATGGCGAGCGCCGCGGGCAGGTTCACCGCGGCGTCTCCCTTCAACCGCTCGCGGTACTCCCGCGCCCAGTCCTGGGGCACACGCAGGGACCAGTTGCGCTCATCCACCGTGCCGGGCGCGTTGTACGTCTCCGGCATCCCGAGCAGGTCGGTGAAGAACATCATCACGTTGCGCGCGCGGCTGGCGAACAGGTCCGCCACCTTCGCCTGCGCCAACCGTCCCGGGCTCGTGGACAGCTCGCGCGCGAAGGCCTCGCGCTCCGCGGGCTCGGGGCACAAGCGCGCGGCCGGTACTCCGCCTGCGCGCGCAGCGTGCCCTTCCATTGCCAGTCCGCCACCAGGCGCCAGAGGGACTTCGTGTCGTGGTTGCCCACCATCACCCAGTCCTCCGGGCCCACGTTCTCACTGCGGTACACGTCCGACGGGTCGTGCAGGTCCGCCTTCTGCGTCACGCGGAAGCGGCCCAGGCCGTACTGCGCCAGCACGCGCTCCAGCGGGTACGGCAGCGTGCTGAGCACCTCCGCGAGCAAGTCGCCCACTTCCCGCCCGTTGCGCCGGGACGCCTCCACCACCGTGTCGAAGAGGACGCTGTAGCGGCGCACCTGTTCAGGCGTGAGGTCCTTCACCCAGCGGTCCGCGTAGCGCGGCACGGCGCGGTCCACCTGCTCCGGGCGCACGAGCGCGAAGTGCGCCAGCTCCGGGTGGTCCGGCAGGTCCGGTGAGGAGAAGAGCCGCGCTCCATGTTGCACGGACCACAGCGCGTCCGGCAGGTCCGCGCGGTACACCCACGGGCACACCAGCCCGTGCGGATGGTCCAGCCGCAGCCCGTCGTATTCGCCGAGCATCTTGTCCATGCGCGCATTCATGAAGCGCAGCACGGGCCCGTTGCGGCTCCCGGCGTTCGTCCCGGCGTCGTCCGGCTCGAAGTACTGCTCCGGGTCCATCACCGGATAGTTCCACGGCTGGCCGTCCGGGTTCGTCCTGCTGGGCGGCGCGCCCATGAGGTAGGTGCGCAGGAAGAGGCCCTGCCAGGCCCACGCGTCGCGCGGCGACAGGCCAATCTGGAGGTCGCCGTACAGCTTCAGGCGCCATGCGCCCACGCGCTCGCGCAGGCCTTGGTGCTGCGCATGGACCAGGAACTGACAGAAGGCGTAGCGCTCCAGCGTGTCCGCGTAGCGCAGCTCCAACTGCGTCAGGCGCGCGACGGCCGCCGCCTCCTCCTCCGGACGGGGGTTCCACAGCCGACCGTCCAGCGAGTCCGCCCAGCGCCGCCAGTCCGGCTCGCGCTTCTCCTCGCACAGCACGTCGAAGAGGGCGTCCCGCACCAGCCGGCCCGGTGCTGCTGACGGAAGGTGTCGAAGCGCGAGGCCAGTGCCTGGATGGCCGGAGCCGCGTCCGGCGCCGCACGCTTCTGTTGGAAGGTGCGCCACGCTTCGTTCAGCAGGGTGGTCTGCGCGCGGAAGGCGTGACGGAAGCGCGCTCCGGGGGCAGCGCCGAAGGGCGGCTGGCGGCGAGCTGCGCCACGCGGCCCGGTGGCAGCAGCGCGCCCCAGGGCTCGGGGGCCTCCAGCGGCGCGAGCGCCACGTTGAGGAGGTTTCGCGAGAAGAGCGTGCCGTCATACGGCGAGGCGTTGAACTCCGTCACCTGCCCCTGCGGCCCCAGCTGGATGCCGTTGAAGCCCAGCTCCCGGGCGAACACGAGGAAGCGCGCCGCCCCTTCCGAGTACGGCGAGCCCCAGCCCGTGTCCTCTTCTGGAAGGCTGGGGAAGCTCGGGTCATGGATGCTGAGCACCCAGTTGCGGACGTCGAGCGCGGCCAGGGCTTCGGTGACGAGTCGGTGGTGATTTTCAGGCAGCAAGGCGCGAGACATGGCGGAAGGGGCTGACCCTACGGCCCCGGGTGCGATGCGCCAACCGTCCTGTCGTCCGGAACCCGCCCGTTCGTTGCCGAGCCCTCAATCGTGCCGCGCCTGAGGAGCGGGCCGGGGCTCTCCACGGCCGCCGCCTCCGCCCGGAACGTGAGGCCGCTGTTCGGGAGGCTTCATCCGGAAGAGCTTGCGCAGCATGCGGGTGGACCACGTCCGGCCGTCCACCAGGATTTCGTACACCGTGGGAATCACCAGCAGTGTCAGCAGCGTGGACGTCAGCGTGCCGCCAATCACCGCGCGTCCCAGCGGCGCGCGGAAGTCGCCGCCCTCACCCGCGCCGATGGCCACCGGCACCATGCCCGCCACCAGCGCGAAGGTCGTCATGATGATGGGGCGCAGACGGATGCGGCCCGCTTCGATGAGCGCCTCGCGCAGGGGCATGCCCTTCTCGTGCGACCACTTGGCGAAGTCGATGAGGAGGATGGCGTTCTTCGCGACGATTCCCATCAGCAGCATGATGCCGATGAGGCTCATGAGGTTGAGCGTGTCACCGGTGATGAGCAGCGCCAGCACCACGCCGATGAGCGACAGCGGCAGCGAGATGAGGATGGCCAGCGGGTCCAGGAAGGAGCCGAACTGGATGACCAGGATGAGGTACATCAGCATCAGCGCCATGCCGAGCGCGATGAACACGCGCATGAACACCTCGGCCTGGTCCGCGGACTCGCCGCCCGTCGTCAGCGTGTAGCCCGGCGGCAGCTTCACGCCGTCCAGCCGCTTCTGGATGTCCGCGCCCACCTCCGACAACGAGCGCCCCTGCACGTTCGCCTGGACGTTGATGACGCGCTCGCGGTTCAAGTGCGTGACCTGCGCCGGACCCAACGTTTGACGGATGTCCGCCACCTGCCCCAGCGGCACCAGCCGGGGCGGCCCGCCCGCCGCCGCGCCCACGGAGATGGGCAACTGCGACAAGTCATGGGGGCTGTCACGCGCACCCGGAGCCAGCCGCACCATGACGTCTCGCGTCTCCCCAATCGGGTCCACCCAGTCCCCCACGTCCAGGCCCGCGAAGGCCGGCCGCAGCACCTGGGCCACCTGCCCCACCGTCACGCCCAACTGTCCAGCGAGCCCGCGGTTCAGCTCCACCTCCAGCTCCGGCTTCTGCCCTCGCGTGGACAGGCCCACGTCCACCGCTCCGGATACCTGCGCCACTTCCTTCTGGACCTGCTGCGCCAGTTGCGTGAGCACCCGCTGGTCCGGACCGCGCAGCTCGTACTGGAGCTGCTTGAAGGCTCCGCCGAAGCCCGAGGTGAAGACGGAGACGGTGGCGCCGCCGATGCGCTTCATCTCCTCGCGGAACTGGACGCCCAAGGCGTCCTGGCTCACGTCGCGCTCCGCCTTCGGCTTGAGCCGCACGTACACCAGGGCCTGGTCCACGCCGGGCGCGCTGAGCGCCAGGGGCACGCCGATGGTGGCGTAGGTGTAGTCCACCTCCGGGTGGGTGCGCAGGGTGCGCGTCACCTCGTCCACCTTGCGCCGCGTGTACTCCAGGCTGGAGCCCGGCGGCGTCTCCACCAGCAACTCCACCTCCGCGCGGTCGCTCACCGGCACGAAGCCGGCGCCGCCCACGGTGCCCTGGAGCACCAGCGCGCCCACCAGCGAGCCCACCGCCACCAGCACCATCACCAGCCGGTGGTCCAGCGCCCAGGCGATGACGTGCTTGTAGCGCTCCGCCTGCCGGTCGAACCAGGCGTTGAAGCGGTTCAGCGTCCGGGTGATGAAGCCCGGGTTCTCCTTCCTGGGCGGCTCCGGCCAGTACGCGCTCAGCATCGGGTCCAGCGAGAAGGACACGAACAGCGACACCAGCACCGCGCAGGCGATGGTGAGGGCGAAGGGCTTGAACCACTGGCCGGCCACGCCGTACATGAAGGCCACGGGCACGAAGACGGCGACAATGGAGAAGGTGGTCGCCGAAACCGCGAGGCCGATCTCCGAGGTGCCCTCGCGTGACGCCGTGTAGTGGTCCTTCCCCATCTCCACGTGGCGGACGATGTTCTCTCGCACGACGATGGCGTCGTCGATGAGGATGCCGATGGCCAGCGTCAGGCCCAAGAGCGACATGGTGTTGAGCGTGAAGCCGAAGGCCCACACGCTGATGAAGGACGCCAGCACGCTCACCGGCAGCGCCAGACCGGTGATGACGGTGGAGCGCCACGAGTTGAGGAAGACGAAGACGACCAGCACCGTGAGCAGCGCGCCTTCCACCAGCGCGGACTGCACGTTGTGCACGGCGTTCTCCACGCGGACGCCGGCGTCGCGCACGATTTCGAGCTTCACGCCCGCGGGGAGCCGCTGCTGGAGCGCCTGCACCCGCTCACGCACGGCGTCCGCGACCTCGGTGGTGCTGTAGCCCCGGGCCTTGAGCACGTCGATGCCCACCGCCTGGGCGCCGTTGAAGAGCGCCAGGGTGCGTGGCTCCTCGGCGCCGACGAAGACGTCCGCCACCTGCTCCAGGCGGATGGCCTGACCGTTGCGCGAGGCCACCACCATGGTCCGGAAGTCCTCCACCTTCTCCAGGCGTCCCTTGAGGCGGATGGATTCCTCCGTCAGCGGCGCGTTGATGCGGCCCACCGGCGCCGCCAAGTTCTGCGCCTGGAGCGCCGCCACCACCTCCGCCACCGACAAGCCCGCGGCCTGGAGCGCCTCGGGCTTGAGCTGCACCGTCATCTCCCGCGCCACGTCACCGACGACCTCCGCCTGGGCGACGCCGGGCACCGAGCGCAGCTCGCCCACCACCGTCGGGTCCGCCACCAGGGACAGCGCCGCGACGTCCAACCCTTCCGAAGTGAGCGTCAGCGACACGATGGGCTGGTCCGCCGGGTCGAAGCGCGTGAGGATGGGCTCCTCCATCTCCTGTGGCAGGTCCGCGCGCTTGCTGGAGATGGCGTCCCGGATGTCTTGCGTCGCTTCCTGGATGTCCTTCTCGAAGTCGAAGAACACCGTGAAGGACGCCAGGCCGTCGGTGGCGATGGACGTCGTCTCCTTCGGGTCCACGCCGCTGATGGCGAAGATGGCGTCCTCGATGGGCTCGAGGATTTCCCGCTCCACCGTCTCGGGTGAAGCGCCTGGATAGACGATGGTGACGCTCACCACCGGGGGCTGGACGTCGGGAAACTCATCGGTCTCCAGGAGTCCCAGCGACACGAGACCGAAGACCACCAGCGCCAGCATCGAGGTGATGGTGATGATGGGACGCTTGATGGCGAAGTCTGAGATGAACACGGACGTGACTCCAGGCTTGGCGCATCAGTGGGACGGCGCAGCGTCCTCCGCCGGTGGTTGCGTGGACGCGGGCCGCGGCGTGGGCTGCATTGCTCCCGACGGTGCCTCCGAGCCGCCAACGCCGGGCCCCGCCTCCTCCACGGGCTTCGAGTCAGGCCGCGGGGGCGACACCTTCACGCGCCCGCCCTCCACCACCTCGCTCCGCGCGGCGCCCAGCAGCACCACGTCGCCGTCCTCCAGGCCTGAGCGGACCTCGACCTGCCGCGCCACCTCGTCGCGCAGGCCCAATGTGACGTTCACCCGCTGCACGCGCCCTTCCTGGATGCGCAGCACGGCGGGCTCGGTCCCCGTGTCGTCGATGGCGTCGATGGGAATCGCGACCGCCTGCGTGCCCTTCGAGGCCACGCGCCCCTCCGCGAAGAGGCCGGCCAGCAACTGGAGGTCCGTGTTGGGAATGGCCACGTAGATGCGGACCTGGCCGGTGGCCGGGTCCACCACCGGGTTGATGCGCTCCACCGTGCCGCGGAAGGCACGGTCCCCATAGCCCGTCACGTGGAACTCCACCGGCGTGTCCACCTTCACCTGTTCGAGCTGCGCCGCGGGCACGGAGGCCTCCAGGCGCAACGTGCGCGGGTCCACCACCGTGAAGAGCGGCGCGCTGGGCTGGACGACATCACCCGCGCTGGCCTGCCGCTCGCTCACCACGCCCGCGAAGGGCGCCACGACGCGCGCGCGGTTGAGCTGCTCCTGCGCCAGGGCATGCCGGGAGCGCGCCTCCGCGAGCTGCCCCTTGGCCTGCTCCACGGAGAGCTCCGCCCGTTCGAAGTCGCGCTGGGTGATGACGCCCGCCTTGGACAGCCTCGTGGCGCGCTCCTGCTCGGCCTCCGCTACCTGGAGCGCGCTGCGGGCCGTGCGGACCGCCGCCGACGCCGCGATGAGCTGGTCCTTCAGCGTGACGTCCTCGATGCGCGCCAGCTCCTCGCCCTTCTTCACCACCGGCCCTGCTGGGCCTTGATGTCGAGGATGGTGCCGCCCACTTCCGCGCGCACCGCCGCCGCCGTGCGCGCCTGCAGGTTGCCGGAGATGCCAGGGCCGGAGCGCAACTGCCGCACCTCGGCGCGGGCCACGTTCTCCTGGCCCAGCATCACCTCCAATTCCTCTTGTCGAGGCGCGGGCGCTGCGTCCTCACCCTTGCGGCAACCGGACAGGGCGCAGAGCCCCATCAGAATCCCCGCCGAGGTTCCGCCGAAGACCTGTCGTATTCGAGCCCGTCTCACAGCGCGTCTCCCATCCCCGCCCCCCACGGCGAGCCGGCTAACCATGGTGTCGGCCCCCTGCCCCCGGTAGCCGAGGACAACAAGGTCCACCGCCAGCAAGCAGGCCGGGCTGACGGGCTGGCGAGCCTTCCCAGGCACGCCAAGCGGACGGCGCCTACTGCGCGGGAGGAACCTCGCTCATGATGAGCGTGCCGGCCTGGAAGTGGGCCCACTGGCCGCATTGGGTGCGCTGCGTCTGCCCCGGGCAGCTCACGGCCTGTGCCGCGCGCGTCGTCTGCGTGAAGCAGCGCGCACCGTCGGCGTCCCACTCGGCCTCGTGCAGCCACGCCTCCGTATCCGTCTGCACGTTCACGCCGTCATGGAGGTTCACCCACTGGCCATCCGTGGTGTGCGACGTGCCGTCGCCGCAGAAGTCCGCGCGCACCATGCGCGTGCACGCCTGGTGGTGGTCCGCCAGACTCAAGCCGTCCGCCGTGGTGCCCCAGGGCCGGTAGCCGAAGCGCACGCACTTGGCGATGGCCGCCCCCTCGCAGGCGAAGGTGAAGCGCGCGGCGTCATCCACCTTCGCGCCGCCACCCGGCACGCCCTGACGGTAGTCCCACCGGCCCGCCACGGGAATGGCGCTCAGCGCGGAGCCGTCCGCCGCCGCGCACGCGGGCTTCCAGAGGGCATCCGCCGCGTCGTAGTAGGAGACGAGGTACGCCCAGACGTCCGCGTCCGCGCCCACTCCAGGCTCGATGCCGTCAACGCGCAGCTCCACGGTGTCACCACTGCTCAGGTTGCCGATGAAGCGCGCGCCCAGGAAGGACTGGCCGGACACCGGGCCGCTGGAGGCGACGCCGTGGAAGACGCTCCTCCAGCCGCACCGCGCCGAGGACTTCCTCCGCGATGCGGGCGCCCGCGAGGTCCACGGACACGAGCAGCTGCCCCAGCTCGGAGGTGTTCAGGTTGCGGCCATTCAGGTTGCGGCCATTCAGGTTCCGTCCGTTCGGCGCCGCCAGCTCCGCCACGCCCGAGCGCAGCGCCACCGGCTCCGTCACGTTCCCCGCACAGCCCACCATGCTCACCGCGCTGACCAGCGCCGCCACCGTCTGCTTCCAAGCACCCATCACCCACCACCTTCCCGGCCCGACCACGGAATCAATGTCCGCAGCAGCCGCCCGCCCAGCAACTCGCCTGAGCACCCGCAGGCACTTGCTTCGTCCACTGCGCATCACCCGCCCCAGACGCCAGGGCGGACACAGGGTTCCTCCGTCCGGTAGCGCGCGGAGCGGATGTAGGGCAAGCAGGCGGGCTCAGGGGTGCGCGGCGGATGCCACGTCCGCACACACCCGCATGCCCACCGTCACGTCGCGCAGGGACGGCTCCGGCAGCTCGCGGTTGGAGGCGCGCGCCGAGGTCGCCGCGAAGGCGAAGCTGCCCCCACGCGCCACGGCCTTGCCCGGCTCCAGCCAGGAGCGGGTCCACTCCCACACGTTGCCGGACATGTCGTCCACGCCGAAGGGACTGCGCGATGCGGGGTGGCTGCCCACCTCGTCGGGGCCGAAGCCTCCGGGCTGCTTGCCGTAGGTGGTGTCGATGTTGGCGTCGTCCGGGGCCAGGGTGTCGCCATGCGGATACTCACGCCCGTCCACGCCGCGCGCCGCGCGCTCCCACTCGAGCTCCGAGCAGAGCCGGGCGCCGGGGACGCGGCCGCTCTCCGACAGCCACGCGGCATAGGCCTCCGCGTCCGCGAAGGTGATGCCGCTGACGGGGAAGCGCAGCCAGTCCTGTTCCGCGCGCGACGTGCGGCGAGCGTAGCGCAGCGGCTCTCCGGCCCGCGCCATGTAGGGCTCGTTCCCGGGCTGGAAGCGCAACCGCCAGACGCCGTCCACCTTCCCCAGCGTGAGCAGGCCCGCGTAGCCGCCCGTTCCCACGCGCGGCAGTCGCTGTGCGCGTTGCGCGGGCGGCAGCGCTTCCACGTAGGCCAGCCACTCGGCATACGTCACCTCATGCCGGGCCACCAGGAAGGCAGGGACGTCCACGGAGTGCAGGGGCACGGCGTTGAAGAACTCGCGCACGCTGGCCTCGGCCGCGCTGCCGAACTTCACCTCGCCCGGCGGCACGAAGACGAAGCCCTCCGGCACGCTGCCCATGCGCGGCAGCGGCACGCCGAGCCGCCGCGACTCGCCTCGCCGCAGCAGCACCCACTGCACCACCGGCTCGTAGCCGAGCGAGCGCGCGGAAATCTGGTACGTGCCCGGCGCCACCGCTGCGTCCAGCCAGCGCCCCGGGTCCGCTTGCAGGGGCTCTCCCAGCTGAAACCTGCCCTGCGCATCGCGCGTCAGTGGACGCAGCTCCACCTCCGCCCCTGGGACAGGTGTCTCCAGGGTGAGGCTGGCCGCGGCGTTCCAGCGCCGCCAGCGCGTGCCCGCCGTGTCATAGAGCCGCAGACGCTGGAGCAACGCGGGCAGCGCCGAGGCGTCTTCGTCCTGCTCGGCCCACAGGGCGCGCTCGTAGAGGAAGTCCGCCAGGGCCTCGCGCACGTCGGCGCGGCCGGGCGCCAACGCCAGCGCGCGCTCCAGCCGTCCGGCCACTTCGTCGAAGCGGCCGCGCAGCTGTCCCGCTTGCGCACCGGCCCGGTTCCAGTGCCGGTCCGCGTCGGCGCGGCGGCCGGTGCCGTAGAGGCGGAAGGCCTCGTCACGCTCGGCGCGCAGCCTGCCCCAGTCCTGACGCACGGCGCTCAAGGCCTGGGCCGCCTGGCCCAGCTCCTCGCGCACCTGCCGGTCCAGGCTCCAACGCTCCCTCAGCTTGAGCCCGCCGTAGACGAGCCCCAGGGACACGACGAAGCCCACCACCAGCGCATGCCGCGTCCGCCGGCTGCGCACCATGGTGCGGCGCGAGTCCTTCAGGAAGTCGCGCTCGCGACGGGTGAGCTCTCCCGTGTCGAGCACCCGCGTCTCCTCCAGCTGACGCGGGCCCCAGAGGGATTCGCTCGGGAAGCCCAGCTTCTCCCAGTGCGCGGCGGCGGCCTCCAGCCGGGATTGGACCTCGCGGCGCTCGGAGGCCTCGGCCAGCCAGCGCGCCAGCGTGCCCCAGCCGGAGAGCAGCGCCTCGTGGGCGAGCTCGTAGGACGTGCCCTCCTGGGCCTCGCGCGCCACGAGCAGCCGCGCGTGCACCAGCGCCTCCAGGGCGGCGCGGTAGCGGGCGTCGTCCCCCACCAGCTCGCGGTCCGTCTTCCGCGCGCGGGTGCCGTCCGCGGTGACGAGCCGCAGGAGCACGCCCCGGGCCGCCACCCGCTGGTCCGGAAGCAGCCGGGCCACCGCCGCATCCGCGTGC
The DNA here is from genome assembly GCF_032612255.1 of Myxococcus sp. MxC21-1. Classification (NCBI taxonomy): domain Bacteria; kingdom Pseudomonadati; phylum Myxococcota; class Myxococcia; order Myxococcales; family Myxococcaceae; genus Myxococcus; species Myxococcus sp. MxC21-1. The sequence goes on along the minus strand of NZ_CP123278.1, from coordinate 625,089 downwards.
CGCGCGAGCGCGCCCTCCACGCCGCCCAGCGAATCGAGCACCGCCTGCGTCATGACACCCGCCGCCGCGTCGCGCGCCTCCCACATCTCGGCCAGCGCGAACTGGAGCACCGGGAGGCCGCCCTCCGCCGCGGACAGGGTGGAGGTGACGAGCCCATCCACCAGCGCGTCGGATTCGAAGCGCACGCCCTTCACGCGAGCGGGGCCCGTCACGGCCTCCCGCGTCTCCTCGGGCGACAAGGCGCGCAGCAGGTACAGCGCGCGCGGCACCTCCGCACCCAGCCCGGGCACGGCGGACAGCCGGGTGAGGAAGTCACTTCGCCCCGTGGCGAGCAGGCGCACGCCACTGGCGCCCTCCGCGAGCGCCCCCAGGGCCTGTCCCGCCAGCTCCGCCTCGGCCGGCGGCGCCAGCGTCACCAGCTCCTCGAGCTGATCCACGTAGACGAGCAGCCCCTCCTGGGCCCCCTGCTTCACGCGGAGCCGGCGCACCAGGGACGTGGGCTCGGCGCGCAGGGCTTCGGCCAGGGTCTCCTCTTCCGTCTCCAGCACAGGCGCGAGCGCCGCGACCAGGGCCGCCAGGGGCCTGCGGCCCGGCACCAGCCGCACGCTGCGCCAGCGACGCCCGTCCTCCAGGCCCCCTTCGGTGACAGCGGGGAGCAGCCCGGCGAGGCACAGGGAGGACTTCCCCACGCCCGAATCACCGGTGATGAGCAGGAAGGGCTCCGAGCGCATCCGCTCCAGCACCGCGCGCTGCTCGCGGCGGCGGCCGAAGAAGACGGCGCGGTGCTCCTCCTCGAAGGCCTGGAGGCCGCGGTAGGGATTGCCCTCCGGCACCACCTGGGCGGTGTCGTCACGCGTCAGTGCGTCCAAGGCATCGAGCAGCTGTGAGGCGGTGGCGTAACGCTCGGACGGCTCGCGACGCAGACACTTGTCGATGACGGCGGCGAGCCCGGCATCCACACCGGACACCACCTGGGCCAGGGGGCTGGCATCCCGGTGGCGCACCTGAGCCGGAAGTTCGCGCCAGGGCACGTCCCGGAAGGGGCCCTTGCCCGCGCACAACTCGTACAGGACGACGCCCAGTGAGTACACGTCACTGCGCGCCGTCAGCGCCTCGCCCGCCCAGGCCTCCGGGGACATGTAATACGGCGTCCCCACCAGCGAGCCGCGCGGCAGCGAAGGAAGGAAGATTCCGTCCAGCGAGCGCGCGCCCAGGTTGGGGCTGGCCTCCGGGTCCAGGTCAGGAGGCAGCTCCGGCGGCGGAGTCCCGGAAGCGGGCGGCGCGCCATCCCCCGCCCCTGCGGCCCGGTCCAGGAGCTTCGCGAGGCCGAAGTCGAGCAGCTTCACCTCGCCAGCCTCCGTGAGCACGGCGTTGCCGGGCTTGATGTCCCGGTGCAACACCCCGCGCCGGTGAGCGGCGCTCAGGCCCCGTGCCAAATCCCGCCCCATGGACAGCACGCGCTCCCAGGGCAGGGGCCTGGGCAGCCGGTCCAGGCTCATCCCCCGAATGAACTCGGAGACGAGGTAGGGCTGCTCCTCCAATTGTCCCACCCGATAGAGGGTGACGACATTGGGGTGCTGGATGCGCGCGGCCGCCCGGGCCTCCACAAGAAACCGCGCCAGGGCGTTGGGCCCCAGGGCGGGGATGAACTTCACGGCGACGGGGCGCTCGAGCAACGTGTCATGGGCCAGGAACACCCGCCCCGTGCGCCCACGCCCGATGGCCCGCACAAGGCGGTACTCGTCGAACTCCTGGGGAGGAGTCCACGCATCAGGAGGCGGCGAGGCGGCCGGAGAGCCCACACCCGGTGCCTATGCATCCGTCCGGCAGGGGTCAACTGAACGGGCCGCGAGGGAGGAGACTCCCGGACGCCAGGGCCGCTGGAGTGTCCGTTGCCGAGCAGTGGTGTTGTCCTTGGGCCTCAGCCGCCCCGGACCTTCCCCTTGCTCGGCTTGAGCATGTTTCGGATCTTGTTCTCCAAATCCTGCGGCAGGCAGGGCTTGGCGACGAACTCGTCCGCGCCGGCGTCCCGGGCATGCTCCGCGTTCCCCGCGAGCACATGGCCGGTGAGGGCCATGACGGGGATGTCCCGGGTGCGGGAGTCCTGCTTGATGCGCCGCGTCGCCTCCCAGCCGTCCATGACGGGGAGGGACAGGTCCATCAGGATGATGTCGGGCTCGCCCTCGCTGGCCTTCTCCACCGCTTCCACGCCGTTGCGGGCGGTGTCCACCTCGAAGCCAACGAACTCCAGGTACTCCGCGTACATCTCCCGGGCATCGTCGAAGTCGTCCACCACGAGCACACGCTTCTTGTTCCCCCCCGCCGCGGGCTCCTTGGCGGTTGGCATGTCTTCTGCCGGGACTGTCATCGCCGTGCTCTTCATGGGACAGACGCCTCTCGGGTTGGAACGGGCGTTGAGCAATCTATACACGCCCCTCCCGACGTGCCCACCCCACCCGGCTCTTCAACGAATGCGGACCGGAGTGCCAGTACGTGTTCATTGGAGAACAGGTGGGGCGGACGGTGGGTGGTCAATAGTTGGCGCGGTAGACGTAGAGGTGGTGCTGGCTGGGAGTGCCTTCGGCCGCCTCTATGCGGGCCAGAACAGGTTGGTCCTGTGCGTCCAGCGCAACAACACCATGACCAGTGGGGACCCTTCCTGGCAGCGGGCGCAGCAAACCACCCAACGGTCCCCATGCAGCGCCGTCCCAGCGGCGGAGATAGGTAACCCAAGGCCCATCAGCAATCTCAGGCTCGCCCAGCAACGCAACCAGTCGGCCCTGAGTATCGACACCAAGCCCCCCGATCAGCGCATCCGTAGCCCCCGGAAACAGGCCGCCGGCAGGCGCACCAAGGTTGACCCATCCGTGAGCCTCATCAAATCGCTGGACCCCACCAGCCTGTGCCCCATGGATGTCCATATACGCGACGGCCCGAACCAGGTTGCCATCCCCATCCAGGCCATATCTGCGATGCGGCCCATCAATAGGCGTCACTAGGGACTCCCACGCACCACCGTTCCACCTCTGGATATACGTCTTCGAGACGCTCCAACCCGGGTTGGACTCGGACCAGACGACAACTGGACGTCCCGACACATCCAGCAACAACCCCACATTGGAGACTTCCCATGTGGGGTCGACCTTGAGAGCCCCACCGAGCGGCACCCAAGCAGAGCCTCCCCAAGTCAGGACGGATATCTGGGACTGCTGATTCGAGTTCTTTTCTCGAAAAGCCATCGCCATGTCGCCACGAGCGTTCGCCTTGAACTGGAACATCTCGATGATTCCTTGTGACAGGCGCGTCTCGACAGGCCCCCCTACAGCGGACCACTGGCTTCCGGACCAGCGGCGGACATGCACATTGATGTACCCAGCCTCCGTCCCCTCCGTCCAGGCCACGACTGGGTCTCCTTCTGGAGAAATCTGGAGCACGTATGAGTGAACAAATGTCTCACCGTCATTCGCATCCAACACCTCTCCCAACGGCTCCCACAAAGTCCCATTCCACCGTTTGACATGGACGCCCCAATTCCCAGGCCTGGCGCCATCAACAAACGCAACAATGGGGTCACCCGCCGCATCAAACCCAAGCGACGGCGAATACACATTGGAATATCCTGCAGGATCAGCAGCAAGACCACCGCCCATGGAGAGATAGGCCGGGAACGTCCACTCCCAGGAGACCACGGGGGCGGCAAATGCGTTTCCCGCTACGTCCGTCACTGACTCAGTGAGCGTCACGGACATCACCGTATCGACCGGAACGGCCCCCAGAGGCCGCAACGTCAGCGAAGTACGCTCTGGGGAGAGCTGCAACTCCGCAGGAACCTCGCTGCCATTCGACCAGAGCTTCACGGAGTCTGTCGTGACAGAGGCGGGCTCAATAGGCTCGGAGAATACGGCCTGGATGGGATGGCGAACCAATGCTGTCTGAGCCCCCGGCAAGGGGGTCTGCGAAACAAGCCTCGGTGCCGTCCGGTCCACAGTGAGCGTGTTCGCATCGCTCATGACCCGGAGTTCCCCGATGGTGCCCCTCGCTGCAAAGCTATGAATTCCCTCATCCAGGGCCTCCGTGCTCCAGCGCAGCTCGTAGCGAGGCGGAGGCAGCAAGGCGACCGAATTCCCGTCGACGAACAGTTCAACGGCGTCTGGCGCATCCCCCGACACAGAGGCACGAACCCAGACGTCTCTATTCGTCACGGTCCGCGACAACTCAAGCCTCACCGAGGGAGTCGACCCCCCCGCATCAGCCACAGGACCTGCGTCAGGCGTTTGAGGGACCACATCGACTTCCGGCACGTTGATGCAGGCCCAAAGCAAGGAACAGAACCACACTGACAGGAGTCGGATGAATCTCATGTATCTGGCTTTCGGATGCAGCAGCCGTTCCCAGCAAAAGTGGACTTTGCTGCCACCAAAGGCTTGGATAATCGATGACTTACTGGTCGGGAGCAGGACGCTCCCACCCGAGGCACGCCACGCCTTGGACCCTGGGTCCAGATAGATGGACTCCCTGTCCGACCTGTGCGCTCCAAGCTTCAAAAGACGACACCCCTATGGAGACGCGCTCCATAGGGGTGCAGTGCTGAGGCTCAGCCCAGCATCAACCGATGAATCGCAAGCTCACGGGACCGGCGGCTGCACAGCGATGCCCCGGATGGAGAGGTCCGTCGAGAGCGGCTGCCCCCAGATGTTCTCGTAGGTGCCATTGATTTCACGGCTACCCAGCGCCGAGAAACCCACTTGCAGCGGAGCCGAGCTGGGAGTCAGTGCCACCGTACCCGCGTACACGAAGTAGTAACGGGTGCTGTAGTTCGACAGCCGGATGTCGAAAACAGGGGTTTCAGCAGGCGTGCGGGTCGGCACCGGACGATCAGGCTCATCGATGTAAAGGTCGAACCCGATGGGGTACCCAACCTCCCCCACGGCATCTCCTGGGGCACCACTGTTGTTGATATCCGCGTCGAAGAACACCTGGACGTGCTGTCCCGAGGTGAACGTGCGCGCGACGGGGTGCGAGAAGTTGATGTAGACGAGCTCACCGGGATTGAGGGTCGGCGTTCCAATGGCAGAGGTCTCCTGGTAGCGAGCCTCCGCGATGGCCGTCGCCTGCTGCGGACCAGTCGCAGCACCGGCGAAGAAGTAACCCATGGTGCTATAGAGCGAGCCGCCCTCTGCGGAGACCGCGCGCACGTCCAGGTTGTACTCCTTGCCCTCGACGGTGCCCCCGGGGTTGATGGTCGCGCTGTAGCCACCGTTGTTCACGGTCGCCGTCACGCCCAGCGACTCCCGCGCGTACTCGTCCGTCATGCGAACGAGCAGCGAACCCTGCTGAATGGGCTGGTTGAAGAACAGGTGAATGAGCTCGCCCGGGCGGACCAGGTTGCGCAGAGGATGGAAGTCAGCGCCGCCGCCCCGGAGGCTGGCCACGTTGCTGCTCTCGATGCTCAGCGGCACGTTCTGCGGCCGCGAGTACGGCAGGCTGATGAGCCGCGTGGTGCTGTTGGCCACCACCTCGGCCCCAGAATACGTGCTGACGTAGCCCCCCGTATCCGGGATGCCGTCACCGTTGGCGTCGATGGGTGACACCCACAGCCTGTACTCGCCGTTGCCGTTGCGCAGGCGCGCCAGCTCAGCAGCGCTCGGGATGCCCGTGAAGGTGAGCAGGCCCTGCTCGTTCGCGGTCGCCTCCACCACCACGGAGCTCACCATCGACGAGGACTCATCGCCGTTGGAGATGGCACCCGCCGGCGTGGCCTCCAGCGTCGCCCGAACACCCGCCGCGGGACGGCCCTGCGGCGTCACCACCAGGAAGTTCAGCGTGCCGTCCAGCCGCGCCAGGGTGATGGGGCCGAAGCTCGCGTTGCCGTTGTTGATGGGGACGTTGCCCGCGGACGACGGAACCTGCGCCGTCGCGCGCAGCGTGGCATAGCCCGCCTTGGAGAACGTCAGCAGCACGTGCGAACCGGCCGGGACGTTCTTGTAGGTGAAGTTGCCCTTCGCATCCGAGATGGCCGACACCGGCTCCGCCGAGCTGCCGATGGTCATCTCCACCGTGACCTCGGTCAGCGGCCGCAGGTCCGTGCTCAGCACCTGGCCGGACACCGTGCCCTTGGGATTGGCTGGCGTCACCACCGTCACAGTGTCCGGTTCGCGCACGCCGTCCGCGATTCCGTCTCCGTCCGCGTCAACCAGGTCGTCTCCACAACCGAACGCCAGGAACGGAACCACGGCCATTACCAGATGCTTCTTCATCATCCCCGCCTTGAAAGAAAAGTCCCCAAGTATCGCCGCCTCAACACTTCATGAGGCGTCGGCCGGACACTCTCCGACACTTGCCCGTTCCGTCAAGCAGCCCCCCCTGATTCAAAGCGGGTTCTCATCGGCCGAGACGCCCGTAACCGGGTGTGTCACGGATCACTCGGAGAACCCCGTATGCCCTCATGGACATGAGTCACCGTTGACCCGATGGCGTGACCCACCCGGGCTTTCCCCGGACTGCTAGCGTGAGCCCATGCCGGATGTTTTGGATGTGAATGACCCATGTCTCGGCTGCGCCATCGTGCGCGGTGAAACACGACCCGTGGGAGGCGTCATCGCGCGCGCGCCGGGACTGGTGCTGCATGGCGTGGCGGGCCCCAGCCCCGTGCCCGGCTGGGTCGTCATCTCCAGCGCCCGGCACGTGCGCGCCTGGTATGACCTGGAGCCAGACGCGGCGAGCGAGCTCGGCCCCTTCGCCGCCCGGGTCATGCGCGCCCAGCGCGAGGTACTGGGCGCCGAACACGCCTACGCCTTCGCCATTGGCGATGTGCTGCGCCACTTCCACCTGCACCTCGTCCCCCGCTATTCGCAGACGCCGCAGCGGCTCTGGGGCCGGGCCGCCTTCGATGCCCCCGCCTCCGACCACCTCCCCGCGCAGGAACTGGAGGCCGCGGCGCAGGCGCTCGCCGCCGCGCTGGCGGGCTGAAGCCCGGCCCCAGGGCCACCCTCGCGTGATAGAGACAGCGGCCTCCCCTCCCGTCGAGAGGTGCCGCCTTGTCGCCCGAGCCCCGCAACCGCGTCCTTGAGAAGATGCTTGAGCGGCTCTACGCCGCGCTCGCATCCGGCCCCAGCCTCAACAGCCGGCCGCACAACAGCCGCCAGCGCGTGGACCTCGCCACGCTGAGCCGGTTGGATGGCACCGCGCCCCACACCTTGCTGGCCGCCCTGCTCGGAGAGAAGGCCCAGGCCCGGCTCGTGGTGAAGCCGCCGCCTCCGCCTCCCGAGGCTCGCCCACGCAAGGGCTCCGCCCAGGCCCGCGCCGCTCGCACCCAGGACGACGATGCCACGGGGACGGATGCCGACGACCTGCCGGACGCGGCGCCCAAGGCCGCGCACGCACTGGACGAAAACCACGTCCCTTCCCGCGACGTGGCTTCCGACGCCGCGCTTCCGCTGGACACCCCCCAAGGGCTTTCCCGCCACGCGCGTCCCGACAACGCGCCTCCGCCGGATGAGGCCCCCGCGCCTTCCCGCGCGGAGGAGGAACAGCAGGACCTGCTCCGCAAGCTGGCCACCATCGTCGAGGACGCCCGTACCTTCGAGCAGGACACCGGCGCGCACGTCCTTCACGTGGGCTTTCCCCTGCTCCACCTGCCACCGGGCGCCAAGGACAAGCGCGGCTTCGGCACCCGGCGAATCCTGGCCCCCATCGCCTTCATCCCCGTGCGGCTCACGCTCAAGAAGGGCCGCGTGCCGTCGGTGGAGCTGGAAGGCGCCGAGGCCGGCGTGGACCGGGTGGCCCCCAACACCGCGCTGCTCGCCTGGCTGGAGCAGCAGACGGGCCAGCGGCTGGGCGACCTCTTCGCGGATGAAGCGGGCGAGGACCCGTGGCGCGAGCTGAACGAACTGGTGGCCGCCGTGTGCAAGGCCATGGAGCTGCCCGCGCCGGCCCCCTTCACGCCGGAAACCCTCCTGGCCCCCATTCCGCGTGGCGACGACGCCCAGCCCCAGGCCGCCATCCTCCCCAGCGCCGTGCTGGGTCTGTACCCCCTGTCCAACCAGAGCCTCGTGGACGACATGCGCGCGCTCTTGGACGGAGAACCCATCTCCGGCCCGCTGGAGAGCTTCCTCCGCGTGGATGTCTCTCTCGGCCTGCCCCCGGGACACGGCGGCGGCGAGCCCAACCTGGAGGGACTCAAGCGCACGGGCGAGGAGCGGCTCGTCACACTCGCGGACCCGTGCCAGGCGCGCGCGGTGCGGCTGGCACGCAGCAGCCGGGGGCTCGTCATCCATGGGCCTCCGGGCACGGGCAAGTCGCAGACCATCGCCAATGCCATTGGCGACCACCGCGCGGGGGAGCGCGTGTTGCTCGTCTGCGACAAGCGCACCGCGCTGGACGTGGTGAAGCACCGCCTGGACCATCTCGGCCTTGGACACCTGTGCGCCGTCGTCCACGACGCCCAGCGTGACCAGCGCGACCTCTACATGGGCATCCGCGAGCAGCTCGACACGCTGCCGGAGACACGGACCGACGCGGCCGTGGCCAACGAACTGGCGCGCATCGACACGGAGCTCCAGTCCCTCCATGACGAGCTGACGGCCGCCGACCGGGCCCTCTCCGAGCGCCCCGACGGAGGCACCGCGCCCTCTTTCCACGAGTTGGTGGGCCAGTGGTTCTCCGTGGAGGCCCCCGCCGCGCTCACGCCCGCCCTGTCGAGCCTCGCCCACGCACGGCTGGGCGACGTGACGCCGCACGAGCGCGAGGTGCGTGAGGTGCTGGAGCGCGGCGGCAAGGAGGGCTATCCGGAGAACCCGTGGCGCGAGGCCCTAGGCGGGGAGCTCGCCACGTACCGGCGACGCCGCTGGCCACCTACCGCGAGCGCCTGAGCGCTGTCGACAGCGCGGCGCGGGACGCGGATGCGCTCGTGTCACCAGACGTTCCTGTCTTCGGCGCGGACCCTCGGGCGGAGGGCGCGGCGCGCGCCGCCTTCGCGGAGAAGCTGGCACCACTGCTGGAGTCGGCCCGTCCGGACGTCCTCGCGCGCTGGGGCTCGGCGACGCCGGACGCGGTCCAGGCCGCGCGGACACAGCTCGACGGGCTGGCGGCACAGCGGCAGGCGCTCGCGGAAGGGCCGCTGGACGCGGAGCTGGCCCTGGTCCACCGCGAGCAGCCCCAGGCCTTGAGCGTGCTGGCCACCGCGATGGCCGCGCTGGGCTCGTACCTGGAGATCGCTCGCAAGTGGTACGCGTTCTTCTACTTCGCGAGGAAGACCGGGGCGCGCCGGGTGCTCCAGCAGTTCGGTCTGACGCTGAGCATCCTCGCCGCGGAGCGCGTCACGCGGTTCTTCACGGGCGTGAAGGCCCGCGCGCTGCTCACCGAGTACCACCGCACCACGCTCGTCCCGGGCGACACCGCGACGCTCACCGACGAGTCCTTGTCCCAGACGCTTCGCACCCACGCGGCGCTCTTCGAGTTGCTGCAGGAGTTGGAGCGCACGCCCTTGCTCGCGTCGTGCCGGGACGCGGTGCGGGCGGCCCTGACGGCGGACGCGGAGGCTCGCGCGGCGCTGCTGGCGGGCCTGCGGCTGTCCGCGGCCCGAGGCGACGCCGTCGCGCGACTGGAAGCCCGGCTCACCGAAGCGGGGCTCTTCTCCGCGTCGTGGCTCGACTCGCGCTCGCGTGGGCTGCGCTCGGGCGAGCGTTTGGCATCCGTCACCACCGCCCTGGTGTCACGGCTCCCCACCGTGGAAGGTCTGCTGCGCATGCGCGCGGTGCTGACGGGCATGCCTCCGGCGCTGGAGTCCGCCGTGGAGCGGCTGGCGCGCCAGGGCGCGGAGGCCGAGGCCGGCTGGCGCGCGGTGTTGAAGGCGACGCTGGCGGCGGAAGCCTCCGCGCGACTGAAGGAGGCGCCAGCGCTCCAGCGCATCGACGCCGAGCGCGTGCGCACGACCCATTCGCACTACCGCGTGCTGGAGGAGAAGAAGCGGGTCCTCGTGCGCGACGCCCTGGTCCACCGCTGGACGCAGCGCCAGCGCGAGCGGCTGCTCGCGGGCACGGGCGGCCGGCTCAACGGGCAGGGCGCGGAGCTCCGCCGACGGCTGATGCTGCGAGGAGAGCGCGCCCTGCGCGTGCGTCAAGTCATCGCCACCGGGCAAGGCATCGAAGGGGGCGACCCGCTCTTCGACGTCCGCCCCGTGTGGATGGCCAGCCCGCAGACCGTGGCGCAAATCTTCCCCCGCCGCCCCATCTTCGACGTCGTCATCTTCGACGAGTCCTCGCAGTGCCGGCTGGAGGAGGCCCTGCCCGTCCTCACCCGCGCCCACCGCGTGGTCATCGCCGGTGACCCGAAGCAGTTGCCACCCACACGCTTCTTCGAATCCGCCGTGGTGCAGAACGCGGAGCAGGAGGCCGAAAGCGAGCAGGGCCTCTTCGAGGAGCAGCAATCCGAGGTGGAGGACCTGCTGTCGGCGGCGCTCAACCTCGACATCGACCAGTGCTACCTGGACGTGCACTACCGCTCCCAGAACGCGGACCTCATCGCCTTCAGCAACGACCACTTCTACGACAAGCGGCTCCAGGCCATTCCCGCGCACCCGTCCCACAGCGTGCCCCACGCGCCATTGCGGCTGCTCCCCGTGGGCGGCACCTATGAGAAGCGCGCCAACCTGGTGGAGGCTCGCGCCGTGGGCTCGCTGGTGAAGGAGCTGCTCTCACGGCCGCAGCCGCCGTCCATTGGCATCGCGTGCTTCAACCTCACCCAGCGCGACGCCATCAACGACGTCCTCGATGAGATGGCCGCCAGCGATGCATCCTTCGCGGCGCGGCTGGCCGAAGCGCGCGTGCGCCGGGGCTCGGGCTCATTCGAAGGGCTCTTCGTGAAGAATCTGGAGAACGTCCAGGGCGACGAGCGAGACCACCTCATCATCAGCACCACCTACGGCCCGGACCGGCACGGCCGCTTCTACCGGCGCTTCGGTCCGCTGGGCAGCGCGGGCGGAGGCCGGCGGCTCAACGTGCTGGTGACGCGAGCGCGGGAGCAGATTCACCTCGTCACCTCGATTCCGCGCGAGTCCTACCAGTCCGCGCCCCCATGGAAGCGGGCCGGCAGCCCAACGGCGGCTGGCTCCTCTTCGCGTACCTGCGCTTCGCGGAGGCCTTGGAATCGGCCTACGCCCAGGAGGCCCGCCGCGAACCCGAGGACACCGTGTCCGAGGCGTCGCGGCCCGCCGAGACAGCGGAGGTGTTCGTGAGGCCCACGGACGCGGGCTCGGCCTTCGCGCAGGCCCTGGCAGGACATCTGGCCACGCAGCACCGCGTGTCCTCGGAGGTCCACTGGGGCAATGACGGCTTCTGCGTGGACGTCGCGCTCCGGCACCCCACCCGCCCAGGCGATGTCACCGTCGGCGTGCTGTGTGACGGCACGCGCTACCCCAAGGCCGCGGACCGCGTGGAGTGGGACCTCTTCCGCACCGGCGTGCTGGAAGGCCAGGGCTGGCAGCTCGTGCGGATGTGGACGCCCTCCTTCTTCCGCGACCCCGAGGGTGCCACCACCCAGGTCCTCCAGGCCGCGGGCGACAAGCTGATGCGCGAGCCTTCCGCCTCGCCTCAGGCGGCCATGTCCGCGCGGGGCGTGGTGCACTGAGGCGGAGGCGGCGTCACTTCGCCTTCGCCTCCGGCAGCCACAACACGCCGAGCTCCAGCTCCACCGCTTCAAAGGGCTCGGCGCGGACGCGCTCGTCGTCCGACCACGTCCCCTGCTCGAGCCACTGTCCCCCGCTCAGCCGGAACACCTCCAGCGTCCGCGCCTGAGGGTCCACGAGCCAGACGTGCCCGACGCCCTCCCGCGCGTAGATGCGCTTCTTGCGCGAGCGGTCGAGGGAAGCCGTGGAGGGCGAGAGCACCTCGCAGACCCAGTCCGGTGGCTGCGTGAAGAAGGGCGTATCCGGGACTTCCGGCATCCGGTCGCGGCGCCAGCCCGCCAGGTCTGGCACCAGGACATCCGCGCCGAAGTGCAGCTCCGGCTCATCCAGGAAATACCAACCTCCAGGCCCGCCGCGTCCCCGTTCGAAGGGGCCGTACAGCTCTCCACCCAGCCGGGTGGTGGCCCGCGCATGTCGACTCGCCGGCCTCGGCTGGGCAATGAGCTCCCCGTCGATAATCTGCCCCACCTGGTGTTCCGGCAGCGCCACCAGGTCCTCGTAGGTCGCCGGGCGCTTCGTCTCGTGGCCCATTCCCGTGTCCCGTTCCTCTCTCACCGTGATGGCCGACAGCTCCTGAATCATGGCCCCCGCCTCCCCGGAGTGGAACCCCACTCCTCGTTGCATGTCCAGGCTCGACATTACCCATCAGGTCCGACGCCCTGTTGCCAACCCATAAGCCCCCATGGACCTCTCACGCCAGAGAGGGAAGAATGCTTGGCGTCCCATGCGTTCCTCCCGTTCTTTCGCGTTCGTCCTCTCGGTGTTCCTCCTGTCCGCGCCCGTGCTCGCGGACAACAACGCGGATGAAGCGGACATCGCGTTCGAGCTCGGCAACGATGCCTATTCCAAGGGGCAGTACGCCGAGGCGTTGCGCTCCTACTTCACCAGCTACCGCCTGGTGCCCAACCGGAACGTCCTCTTCAACATTGCCCGCTGCTTCGAGGCGCTGGGCAAGTTCAACGAGGCGTACCGCTACTACAACGACCTGCTCGCAGAGGACCTGCCCAAGGAGGACGCCGCCGAGGTCTCCCGCTCCGTGGACCGGCTCCGTCCCAAGGTCGCGCTGGTGCGCGTCACCTCCAACCCCAAGGGCGCCGACGTCTACGTGGATCGCATGGACCTGGGCAGCCGGGGCCGCTCTCCGCAGACGCTCGCGCTGACGCCCGGCCGTCACAAAATCATGGTGAAGAAGGAAGGCTACCGCGCCGCGGAAGCCACGCTCACCCTGGTACGCGGCCGTGAGACGGACCAGACCTTCGACCTCACGCTCATCACCGGCGGCGTGGAAATCACGGGCACGCCGGAGGGCGCCGAGATTCGCGACGCCCCCAACGGCAACATCCTGGCCCGCGTGCCCGGCCGCGTGCGGCTGCCTCCCGGCCAGCGCGTGCTGCACGTGCGCGCCCCCGGCTACGCGCCCAGCCAGTACGTGGTGGATGTCCCCGCTGACGGCAACGTGCCTGTCGCCGTGGCGCTGCGTCCCCAGGACCGGCCCACCGGGCGGCTCGTCGTCACCGCCAACCGCGACGGCGCCACGGTGCGCGTGGATGGCAAGCCCGCCGGCTTCACCCCCACCGTCGTCACCCTCCCCGAAGGCGAGCACACGCTGGAGGTGGAGAGCCGCGAGGTGCGCCCGCTCCGCCAGACGGTGAAGGTGGTGGCCGAGGAAGAAGTGAAGGTCCACGCCGAGCTGCGCTACGCGCCGCCTCCGGTGCGCGCCGCATCGAAGAGCCTGGTCGCCGTCGACGAAGCGCCCGCCTCCACCACCGTGCTCACACAGGAGGAGCTGCGCGCCTTCGGCTGGCGCACCGTCGCCGAGGCCGTGGCCGGTGTGCGCGGCTTCTATCTCACCGACGACCGGACCTATACGTACATGGGCGTGCGCGGCTTCTCCCCGCCGGGCGACCTCAACACGCGCATCCTCATCCTCTGGGATGGCCACTCCATGAACGACGTCTGGGCCGGCCAGGGCTTCGCCGCCCGCGACCTCAGCGTGGACATCCAGGAAGTGGAGCGCATCGAGGTGGTGCGCGGCCCTGGCAGCGCCCTGTACGGCACGGGCGCCTTCTTCGCCGTCATCAACGTGGTCCCCCGTGAGTCGCTGGGTTCGGACAAGCACCTGGAAGTCACGGGCGCGGTGGGCGCGCTCGGCACCACCCGGGGACACGCCACCGCGTCGTGGGAGGACGGCAACCGGTCGGTGCTGGTGAGCGCCGCCGCCTTGACGTCCACGGGCGCGGACACCACCCGGCTGGGTTCCAGCGGTCCCATCATCACCGGGCTGGACGCGGAGCGCGCCGCCGGGGCTCCTCCGGCCCGCGTGGGCGACCTGTCGTTCCAGGCCCAGCTCAACGTGCGCACCAAGGAGTTGCCCACCGCGCCCTACGGCACCGTGCCCGGCACGGAGGGCAACATCGTGGAGGACCTGCGCGCCTTCGCCGAGGCCCGCTACGAGCGCCAGTTCACCGAGCGCTTCAGCCTGTCCGTGCGCGGCGCGTTCGACATCAGCCGCTACGAGGGCACCTACGTCTACCCGGAGGAGGACGGCGGCGCCCGGACCGAGGGCGGCGCGGCGGACTGGCTCACCGGCGAGGCCCGCGCGCGCATCGGCCTGTTCGAGGGCAACGTCTTCACGCTCGGCGTGGAAGGGCAGGCGCAGCTCCGCGTCCGGCAGGACGCCGGTGATTTGCCCTTGGAGACCCAGGCGCGCACGCTGGTGTCCGCGTACCTGCTCGACGAGTGGAAGATCCACCCGCGGCTGAGCGTGTCGGCCGGTCTGCGCCTGGACAAGTACGTGGACCTGGACAGCACGCCCATCACCCCGCGCCTGGCCGTCATCGCCCGGCCCTACGAGCGGGGCCTCACCAAGCTGGTGGCGGGTAACGCCTTCCGCGCGCCCAACGTCTACGAGCTCTACTACGCGGACGGCATCTCCCAGGGCGCGGCGCTGAACCTGCGGCCGGAGACCATCACCACCTTCGAGCTGGAGCACTCGCACGACCTGACGGACGAGCTGCGCCTCACCGTCGCCGGCTACCACAACCGCATCTCCAGCCTGGTGCAGCTCACCGCGGAGGACGCGGCTTCAGGCGACTGCGGCACCGCCGCCTGTCTGCGCTTCATGAACACCGACGGCACCACGCTCGCCTGGGGCGCCGAGGCCGGCGTGCACTGGCAGCCGGGCCGCTGGCTGCTGGTGGACGTGAGCTACTCCTACGTGACGCTGCGCAACGCCTCGGAGGAAGTGGCCTCCGCGGCGCCCGCGCACCTGGTGGCGGGCCGGATGATGCTGCCCATTGGCGCCGGCGACATGCGCGTGGCCACCCAGGCCATCTACCAGAGCGCCCGGCCCACCGGCCCGGGCGGCGCGGACAGCGGCGAGGCCCTGCTGGTGGGCTTCGGCCTGTCGGGTGACTACGGCCCCCTGCGCTACTTCGCCGGCGTGCACAACCTGCTGGACACCCGCTACTCGCTGCCGGTGTCGGACGAGAACTCCATCGCCCCCGTGCCCCAGTACGGCCGCACCTTCACGCTCCAGCTCACGGGGACTTTCTGACGTGACGGCCGGCGCCACCTTCGCCTTCATCCACCCCGCGCATCCGCTCTACGCGGGCGAGCTGGAGCTGCGCTTCCGCGTGCTGCGCGAGCCGCTCGGCTTCACCCGTGACGACGTCGCCTTTCCCTTCGAGGCGGAGAGCCTGCACCTGGTGGCGCACCAGGAGGAGGGGGTGCTCGGCTGCGTCCTCTTCAACCCCGAGGATGCCCACGGCGGACGGCTGTTCCAGATGGCCGTGGCCTCCCACCTCCAAGGGCAGGGGCTGGGTGCCCGGCTGGTGCGTACGCTGGAAGTGGAGCTGGTGCGGCGCGGCTTCACCCATGTCCACCTGCACGCGCGCGAACCGGCGGTCCCGTTCTATGAGCGGCTGGGTTACGCCGTCTTCGGCGCCCCCTACACCGAGGTGGGCGTCCCCCACCGCAACATGCGCAAGACACTCGAGGCCTAGCGGACCTACGAGCGCCTGGACCTCCTCGAACTCTGCTCCCGTGACGTTCGCGCGCTCCATCGCCCTCTTGATGTCCGCATTCACGCCTCGGCGGATGTGGTCGGGTTCCAGAGAGAGCCGAGAAGCTTGAGCACCACCTGGGGCCGCGCACGATGGTAGGCGAGCCCCGAGCGTAACGAGTCCTGAAGCTCGGTCATCTCGTCGAAGAGCAGGTTGTGAGTGGTGCGTCCGCGCAGAGGGCGCCACAGCCGCTCAACAGGCTGAAGCTGCGGGCTGTAGGGTGGCAGCCGGTACAATGTCAGGTGAGGGTAGCGCCGCAAAGCCCAGTCCACGGGCCGCGACGCCCTCTGCCAGCATCTTCGAAGCCACCCGGGACGCCTCCCCTGCAAGCCAGGACCCGATGCTATGACAGACGCATGACGACGCTGAAGGAGTGGCTCCTGGCGGTCCTGCCGTTCACGGCGCTGGTCCTGCTCTGGCGCTTCTCGGTCTCGCGCGAGAAGCGGCACACCCAGACGCTCTACCGCGCCATCGACGAAGGGGCCGTGAGCGAGGTCCAGGCCATCCTCTCGAAGCAGGCCTTCCCGAACCTGCGCTCGGTGGTCGTCGCGAGCGCCATCGTGAGGGCCGTCGAATCCAGACAGGTTGCCGTGCTCGACTTCCTGCTCAGCCCCGAGCTGAAGCCCGTGACGCTCACCCAGAAGCTCGATTCCTTCCTTCACGACCAGGCGATGAAGGGTGGCTGGAGGGGCGTGGTGCTCTGGCGCTCGCGGAACTCGCACCTGTTCTTGCCCTGGAGGGACCTGAGCAAGCGGGACAAGCTCCGGCTGAGGGCCATGGCCACCCGCGTCGTCGAGGCGGAGCCCTCGAAGGTCTTTCTTCGCCACGACGTCCGAGGATGGACCGTCGCCTGAAACGACGAAGGGCCCGTGCGTGTGCACGAGCCCTCGTGGAACGTCACCCGCGCGAGGCGAGGCCCTCGCGCCGCCGCTCCCTCAGGGTCATCGACTGGACGCGGGCTGCAGGAACAGCAGGTAGTGGTCCGGAAGGCCGTCGTACTCGGACACGATGGAGTAGCCCGCCTGCTGGGCGGCGGCGACGAGCGGCGGGCGCATCGCCCGAAGGTGCGTCACCGCGATACGGCCATTCGGGGTGAGGGCGAGACGCAGCCTGGTCAGGTAGGCCACACGGTCCGAGAGGAAGTGGTCCACCTCGGAGAGAAGGATGAGGTCGTACGCGCCGGGTTCGAGGCCTGGCTCGTCCGGTTCCACCTTGCGCACCACGACGTTCTTCCGCTCGGACATCCGTGCGCGAAGCCGCTTGAGGGCCTCGTCGTTGATGTCGGTCGCGACCACCTGTCCCGCCGGACCGACGGCCTCCGAGAGTCGCTGCGTGAAGTAGCCCAGGCCCGCTCCGACATCGGCAATCCGCTGTCCCGGCGTAATTCCCAGCGCGGCGATGAACCTGGCAGGCTGACGGGATTGGTCATACGAGGCCTGCACGCCCTCGACCCCTCCGAGGCCATGGAGGTCGGCGGGCTGCTCCGCCGCGGGGGCCTCCGTCGGCGTCCGGGATGGCTCGGGGCGCTTTTCCTCTCCGCCCTCGGAGCGACATCCGCCTGTCGCGGCCGTCACCAGACAGAGCAGCAGCCGCGCGAGACGACGGGGCGTTGCATGGGCACGAAAGAGCGTCATTCCGGGCGACCTCTTCGGAGGGGAGGAGCAACGGGTGCTCCTTCGAGGATTGCACCCCATGCTGGCTCACGGCGTCAGGGGAATCCACTCCGACGCCGCGACGAGCCCGCCCGTGGCCACGTCCAGTGCCGCGAACTGCACGCCCTGCACGCCCACGCGCCAGTTGATGCCGTGGCAGGAACCGCCGGCCTGTTGGCTGTCTTGAGCCTCAACACCACACGGCCTGGGGTGGCCCTCCATCGATGCGCCGTACTCGCCGCGTGCGCCGTGCTCGGCGCGTGCTCGGACGCTGACAAGAAGCCCTCGGGCACGCTCCAGATCACAAGCTGTCAGCACCGTTCTGCCGGCGTCACGAGCCGGTCACAGCCACGGTCACGAGGCTTGCCTGAATGCCCACCCCTCGGGGTGCCGACCGCCCTTCGCGCCCTTGCACCGTGCGCAGGTGTCTTTGGGCTTCGCGTTCTCCAAGGACTCCGCGTGACTGCATGGACAGGACTGCCACCTTCTTTCGATCCCACCCAACGATCCCAACCGTTTCACGGCAGCTTTCCCGTGTCATGACAGTCGATTGCGCTTCTCGCTTCGGGGTCCTTCACATGGCCGAGTCCCGGACCTCCAGTCCGGTGAGTCGACACCCGATCGAAACCCCATGCCCCCATTCCGAAGTCTGTGGATCGCGGCCGCCCTACTGATGGCCGCCTGTGGAACGACTGAGCTCGCGCAGCCCGACGACGTACAGGATGCGACGACGGCCCAGGGCCTCTCCACGCTCTCCGTGCGAGGAACCACCAGCGCGAGCGGCCTAGCCATCACCGCCCTCTCCATCCCCACCCCCGTCGGTACGGCCGCCGGAGATGTGCTGGTGATGCAGCTGAGCAATCGCGAGGCCGTCGCCGCCGTCGCCACCCCACCCGCTGGCTGGACGCTGCTGCGCTCCGAGCAGAGCGCCTCGGCCATCAAGTCCTGGCTCTTCCTCCGAGTGGCAAGCGCGGCCGAGCCGAGCAGTCACACCTTCACCCTCGACCTCGCCAGCTCCATGGCGGCCACCCTGGTCGCGGTGTCGGGCGCGGATCCGATCCAGCCAATCGACGTGCACGTGGGCCAGAAGAATGGCAACAGCGCGAGCCTCGCGCTGCCCGTCGCCACCACGTCGTCCGCGAACGGCCTCGCAGTGTGGTTCTCGGCCCAGGTCTGGGGAGGCGCCGCGTGCCCCGCGGTCCACACCCCTCCGACGGGCTTCACCGAGCAGCTCGACACCTGCCTCGTCTCGTCGTCGCGCGGCGTGCTGCACAGCGCCGCCACCTCGGAGCTCGGGGCCGCAGGTGCCCAGCCCGCCTTCACCGGCAGCTCCACGCTTCCCAACACGAACATCACGCACGCGGTGGTGCTGCGTCCCCTCCAGCCGCCGGCCACCCAGGAGATCTCCCTCGTCGGCACCACGCACGCGAGCGGCAAGACGGTCACCAGCCTGACCCTCTCGACCCCTCCGGGCGTCGCCGCCGGTAACGTGCTGCTGGCGCACCTTGCGAACCGGAACCAGATCGGCGCCGAGCTCACCCCGCCTGCAGGTTGGACGCTGGTGCGCACCGACATGAGCACCTGGAGCATCCGCGGCTGGGTCTTCGTCCGCGTCGCCACCGCCAGCGAGCCCGCGAGCCACACTTTCCAGAGCGCCATCGCGAGCTACCTCGTCGGCAACCTCGTGGCGTATGCCGGCGTCGATCCGGCCAACCCGATCGACACGCACGCCGGCAAGAGCAACAGCGGCTCGACGGCCTTCACTACGCCGCAGCTGAGCACCTCGACCGCGGGCGGGGCTGCCGTCTGGTTCGGCGCGCAGGCGTGGACCGGCGCCGCGTGTCCGACCCCGGCGATCGAGCCCCCGTGGGCTTCGCCGAGACCTACGACACCTGCCTGGTGTCCTCGTCCCAGGGCCTCGTCTTCAACGCCGCCTTCATGCCCCTCGCCGGTGCCGGCCTCCAGGGACCGTTCAACGGGAGCTCGACGTTCGCCGAGACCAACGTCGCGCAGGTCGTCGCCCTTCGCCGCGCCGAGGTCGCGCCGTCCTCGGGGTCGCGTTGCGTGGGAGCTCGCACCACAGCGGCCTGTCGATCGCTTCGCTGTCGATCCCCAAGCCGTCGGGGACCGAGGCCAACGACGCGCTCATCGCGCGGGTGACCGTGCGCAACAACATCTCCGCGACCGTCACGCCGCCCGCCGGCTGGACGTTCCTGCGCTCGGAGCAGAGCGCCTGGGCCATCCGCACCTGGATCTTCTACCGCGTCGCGGGCGCCTCCGAGCCTGCGAGCTACGCGTTCGGACTGGACGCGACCACCCACATGGCGGGGAGCGTGGAGGCCTTCAGCGGCGTCGATCCGGTCCAGCCCATCGACGTGCACGCAGGCCAGAAGAACGGCGACTCCGCGTCGTTCACCGTGCCCGACGTGGTGACCGGCAGCGCGGGTGGCCTCGCCGTCTGGTACGGCTCACAGGTCTGGCCGGACGCCACCTGCCCTGCCACCGGCATCGAGCCGCCGCTCGGCTTCACCGAGGCCTTCGACGCGTGCCTGGGTCACACCAACGGGCTGCTCTTCAATGCGGCCTACCGGTCGCTCACCGCGCCGGGCCTCCAGACGGGCCTCTCCGGCAGCTCCGCGTTCGTGCAGACCAACACCGCGCACGTGATCGTCCTGCGCGCCGCCAACGCCCCCACCTGCATGGTCGGCGACACGTACGCGAGCACCTTCACGCTCCAGGGCACCGTGACCGCGCCGGAAATCGTGGAGCCCTCGGGCCTGGCCGCGAGCCGCGTGGTCGGCAACGCGCTCTACGTGCACAACGAGGACACCACCGCGATCGTCGCGATCGACACGCTCAACGCGAGCACGATCGGCACGTTCAACGTGACCAACGTGACGCCGGCCGACTGGGAGGACCTCGCAACCGGGCCCTGCCCGAGCGGCTCGTGCATCTTCATTGGTGACATCGGGAAGTGGAGCGCCAACTTCCCTCCGGGTGGCAGCCCCACGTCGTTCACGATCTACCGCGTGCCCGAGCCGGATCTCGCCAACGGCCAGACCTCGGGGGGGCTCGTCGCCGAGGCCTTCCCGTTCGTCTATCCGGACGGCGCGAAGGACGCGGAGTCGCTGATGGTGCACCCCACCACCGGGGACATCTACGTCGTCACCAAGAACGGGGGCACGGGGCAGAGCGGCGTGTACAAGTTCCCCCAGCCGCTGACGCCGGGCGTGCAGGCCACGCTGATCCACGTCCACACGATCCAGCTGCCGCTGAACGGAGACGCCAACTTCTCGGCCGCGACCGCGGCGGCGATCCACCCATGCGCGGATCGCTTCCTCCTTCGCACCTACCGCACTGTCTACGAGTTCCGTTCGACGCCGGGACTTGGCTTCGAGTCGGCCGTCTTCGCGACGCCCGTCACGCTGACCGACACCACCGAGGGCCAGGGTGAGGCGATCGAGTACGAGGCCAACGGCGCGAGCTACTTCACGATGAGCGAGAGCCCCTCGCCCTTCAAGCTCAAGCGCGTGCCCCTGAAATAGGACCGCGTCGACACGCCGAGGAGCAAGGCCGGTCGTGGGGCACGTCCCCATGGCCGGCCTTGCTGTTCCGAGTTGGGAGCTCGCGCTCAGTGCCCCCGTTCACGCGGTCGTACACACGGCGTCCCGCCTGAAGCCCAGGCACCCCCGCGGGCCAGAGCATGAGCACCGGTCCCCGCGCGCATCGCCGGGCCTGATGCCTCTCCTCGGACGCGACGTGCGGCACGGAGGTCTCCGCGTCAGACTCCTTGCGAACCCGCGGGGCAGCTGCGCCCGCTGCGAGGGAGTCCACGCGATGGAGACCATGGCCACGGCGCTGCGACGCTACTTCGACGAGAGCGGCTTCGGAGAGGACGGCGGGTACGCGTCCGATTGGGTCGACTTCAAGCTCGGCCCCCTCCCCTTCCCACTCCCCAACACCGAGGCTCGCAAGCGCGCGGTGCGCTTCCACGATCTGCACCACGTCCTCACCGGCTATCGCACCGACCTCACGGGCGAGTTCGAGATCTCCGCGTGGGAGATCGGCGCGGGCTGCGGCGACTTCCACGCGGCCTGGGTGCTCAACCTCTCGGGCATGACCGGGGGGGCTGCTGACGGCCCCGGTGCGCACCTGGCGCGCGTTCGTCCGCGGGCTCGACGAGCAGTCCACCTACGGGCGCGACTACGAGGCGCTGCTCGAGCGCAACGTCGAGGACCTGCGCGCGGAGCTCGGGATCGGAGCGGGTCCCCACCGAGCGGGCCTCGGCGCCGCGCTTCGCTTCGCCGCAGCGCTCACTGCGGGCGCGGTGGTCGGCTCGCTGATGATGCTGGTGCTCGTCTCTCCCATCACCCTGGCGCTCTGGTGGCGGGGCCGAAGGGCCAAGGCCCAGGCGCTGGCCGCCGCGCCCTGAGGGACGCCGACGCGCCGGACCGGACGCGGGTGAACCGCGCCGACCCGCCACATCGCCGCGCGGGCGCGCTCAGTTCCAGGTGCCGTTGAGCGCAACGCCCATGCTCACCGTGCCGCGGCTGCCCGGGAGCAACGTCGGCGCGACGGAGAGCCGCGTGGAGCGAAACTGCTTCGCGCTGTGGTGGGAGGTCAGCTCGTAGCCGAGCGCGCCGAGCAGCACCGTGCCCACGGGCGTCGCATCGAACACGGTGCCGGCGTGAGAGGGATCGAGAAGCTGCATGGTCGTCGTGCCCACGGTCATGCCGACGGCCATGCCCACCAGCACGCCCCACCAAGCGCCATCGCCGCCATCCAGTGGCCCACCAGCAGGGTCCCGCCCAGCAGGCCCAGCCCGGCACCGATGGTGCCGCCCGTGACGAGTGCCGCGAAGGAGAAGAAGCCTTGGATCCGTCCCTCGCACATCGCGAGATTGGCGATCAGGTAGCCACCCGTGCCCAGGAGCGCTCCGCCGGCGGCCCCACTCAGCGACGCGACCGCGAAGCGAGGCAGGTTCACGCCCAGGAGCGAGGTGCCTGCGCGCTGCGCCTCGCCGTCAGCGGGAGGCATGGCGAGCGTCGAAGCGAAGCTGGCGTGCGCGTCCTGGGCAACCGCCTCGACCACCGCGGCCTCGGGGGTCTGGGCCTGCACGCCGATCGGCGCGAGCATCGCCAACAGCAGGAGCATCCAACCGGTCATCGACGTCACGCGCGCATAAGAGGAATGGGGGCCCTGTTGAGGGGGAGGGAGGGTGCAGAGGGGCCGAGGAGGGCCGCTGACGGGGCCGCCCGAGCGATGCTCCCGGCCGGTGGACAGGCCGCTTGAGCCCCTTGGGGCACATGCCTGCCCAGGCCCCGCTCCCATCAGGTGCGTGGCAGCAGCCTTGGCCTGTTGGCTGTCTTGAGCCTCAACACCACACGGCCTGGGGTGGCCCTCGTGCCGGGGCCAACCTCGCACAGGCCGTGGGCAAGCCCAGGTGCTCCAGAATCGTCCGCACCCCGGGGCCCCCTTCACGTACGCCAACACCCGCCGCCTGCCTCCACACACCTCACGCAGGCGAACACGTCGAAGTCGAACGTCCTCCTGAGCAACTCGGCGTAAGTCCACTCGCGATGTCCTCTCCTTCACCCGCTCCTTCCTGGCCGCTGCCTCATGCCCCGCGCTCGCCTCCTGCGCACCTGCTTGAGGGAGCAACTGCACGCTGAACGGCAACCCCTGCGAATGAGGCGGGCGCGTCGGTGACGCGTGGACAGGGATGGCCCGGCGCTCGTTCAGGCCGGGCCATTCCTGCTTCATGAGGTCAGGCGACGGAATAATCGCGAGGTGCCCGGGTTGCTGGCCGGCCGCGCGAACACACCCCGCCACCTCGCCTCGGAGTCCTTCGTGAAGCTGTCGCTCCTGCTGCTCACCTGCCTTGTGTCCCTGCCCGCCTTCGCCGAGGAGAAACTCAAGGACACCGCCGTCGCCCGGCAGCAAATCACCGCCGTGGTCGACGACTTCCGCGAGGCCATCATCCAGAAGGACCGGAAGAAGTTCCTCGGCTTGTTCCTGCGCGAGGACGCCACGTGGCAGTCCGTCGATGGAGAGGAGCTCCTGAAGCGCCGCCTCCAGAAGAACCCCAAGGCCACCCGGCTCAAGCTCGATGCACGGCAGAACCCGACGACGTTCATCGATGAAATCGTGGCGGACCCGGAGCGTAGCGAGGAGAAGTTCACCAACGTCCGCGTCGACACGGACGGCACCATCGCCTCGGTCTCCTTCGAGTTCACCTTCCACCTGGGCGAGCGCGTCATCAATCGCGGCCAGGAGAGCTGGCACCTGGTGAATACGGGCACCGGCTGGAAGATTGCCTCCGTCATCTGGTCCAACAACTAGGCCCCATACCCGACATGTCCTTCCGCGCTCCGCTCCTCTCGATTCTCGCCGTCGCGTGCTTCAGCTCCCAGGCACTGGGCGCGCCCCAGGCCTCCATCACCGCGAAGCTGGATGCCCACCTCCAGTCCTATGTCGACAAGGAGGGCTTCCGAGGCGCGGTGCTCGTCGGGAAGGACGGGAAGGTGCTTCATCGTGCCGCCTATGGCCTGGCGGACGAGAAGGGCCGGCGCGCCAACCAGGTCGACTCCCAGTTCCTGATTGGCTCGCTGACCAAGTCCTTCACCGCCGTGACGGTCATGCAGTTGGTGGACGCGGGCACGCTGGACCTGAACGTCCCCATCTCCCGCTATCTACCGAAGCTCCGCGCGGACCTGGGCAAGAGCCTGACGCTCCACCTGCTGCTCAAGCACCAGTCCGGCCTGCCCACTCATCTGGACTCGCTGGTGGAACGTGAAGCCGAGACGGATGTCTCCTCGGCGGAAATCCTGCGGCTCATCAACACCGCGCGCGTCTCGTTCAAGCCCGGAGCGAAGCACGAGTACTCCAACCTGAACTACCACCTCGCGGCCCTCATCATCGAAGCCGTCACGGGCAAGCGCTACGCGGAGGTGCTCCAGGAGAAGACGTTCGGCCCGCTCGGGATGACGGACTCGGGCATCGAGCGAAGCACGAACGTTCCGCCCAAGCGGGCCTTCGGCTACGCGAAGGAGCTGCTGGGCATTTCGCGCGACGAGAACAACGTCTCCTATGCCCTGGGCTCCGGAGACATCTACTCGACGGTGGATGACCTGTACGCCTGGGACCAGGCGCTCTTCGGCTCGGGGCTGGTATCCGCCCCGAGCAGGAAGCGGCTCTTCACGGGAGAGAGTCGCGCGCTCGGCTACTACGGCTATGGCTTCCGGATTCAGCAGTACCAGCGGAGCCCCGGCGGCAAGGAGCGCGGCGTGCTGGTGCGGCACGGCGGCTCCATGGATGGGTTCCTCTCCAACCTCCACCACTACACCGAGGACCAGCTGACGGTGATTGTCCTCGGCAACGTGCGGCCCTTTCCCATCCGGGAGCTGACCTTCGAGCTGAAGGAGATTGCCCTGGGACTGGAGCCCCGAAGCCGCTCGCGCGCGGAGCTGGACGAGTAGCTGCGCCGCTCAATACCCGATGGTGAACCGCCGCTTCACGAACCGGGGCAGCGCCACCTCGTCCAGCAGCGCGAGCGCGTAGTCCTCGTAGGAGATGCAGCTCTGTCCCTCCGCGTCCACCACGAGCTGGTCCTCCCCCAGCCGGAAGCGCCCCGTGCGCTCTCCGGCGGAGATGGCCGCGGCGGGGCTGAAGTAGGTCCAGTTGCGGTTCGAGGTCCGATAGAGGTTGAGCGCATCGCGATGCGCCAGCACAGCGGCCTTGTACGCCTCCGGGAGGCCCAGTCCCTTCAACCCCTCGACGGCCCCCTCGGCGCATAAGAGGAATGGGGGCCCTGTTGAGGGGGAGGGAGGGTGCAGAGGGGCCGAGGAGGGCCGCTGACGGGGCCGCCCGAGCGATGCTCCCGGCCGGTGGACAGGCCGCTTGAGCCCCTTGGGGCACACGCCTGCCCAGGCCGCGCTCCCATCAGGTGCGTGGCAGGAGCCTTGGCCTGTTGGCTGTCTTGAGCCTCAACACCACACGGCCTGGGGTGGCCCTCGTGCCGGGGCCCACCTCACACAGGCCGTGGGCATGCCCAGGTGCTCCACAATCGCCCGCACCCCGGGGCCCCTTCACGTTCGCCAACACCCTTGAGCCTTCCTCCCCACCCCACGCGGCCGAACACGTCGAAGTCGAACGTCCTCCTGAGCAACTCGGCGTAAGTCCACTCGCGATGTCCTCTCCTTCACCCGCTCCTTCCTGGCCGCTGCCTCATACCCCGCGCTCGCCTCCTGCGCACCTGCTTGAGGGACGCTCGCGCTTCCCGGGCGTCCACCGCTCGTGCGGCCCGATGAACCACTGGGCCTTGGTCTCCACATCGGACCAGGTCGCGAAGACTCGGGCTGGATTGGCTCGCGACAATGTGGCCGTGGTCAGCGCGCCAGGTCGGGGCAGCACGTTCTGGTTCACCCCGCCGGGAGCCGTCGGCGGGGGCGCCGTCGCGAGGCGCGAGACGAAGAGGCCCGGTGGTGTCGGAGCAGGACGCCGCGACACCCCGGGGTGCGCCGCGAAGGCTGGCGTCAGAGGGACGCGCCGCCCCAGTCCCTCATCTCCTCACGCCGAATCCGGGAGGCATCGCGGACCAGGTCCTTGCAGGACATGCCGAGATCCTTCTCGGTGATGTTCCTGGCCACCTGCGGGAGGATGTTCTTCTCCTCGTCCGCGATGTGTCGCTTGACCACCGTCTCCAGCGCGCCGACCTTGGCCTTCACCGCGCTCATGTCGTCGCGCATCCGCACGATGTCCCCCAGGAGCTTCGTCATCTCCTGGTGCTCCTACTCCGCGTGCTCGATTTTCTCGTCGCCCACCACCCGCGAGGCCTTCGGGGAGACCCAGCGCACCTCGATGGTGGAGTGCAGCATGAGCGCCTCCGCGAGCGGGATGCACAATTCCCTGCGGCTCGTGTCGTCCGAGGCGTTGCGGAACGCCAGGAACAGTGCGTCGACTTCGCGGTGCTGCTGACTCAACAGGCCGATGACGTCCACGGGTGCGCTCCTTTCAATGGGGTCGCTCCCCAACGGTCCGCATGCGCCCCTGCCGCGGCAATCGCGCGCCTCGCCGTGCCCCCGTCCCGTGCGAGGAGGGGACAGGGGAGCGCTTCCGCTGGGCCGCGGCGGGAGGCTCAAAGAGCCACAGGGCCCGCCGCCGAATTCTCAAGAACCGACGAAACTTTCGCCGCAGCCTCAGGAAAATGACGGAAGTTCCTCGATGCGAATGCCCATCCCCCGGGCAGGAGCCTTCCATGTCGTGGTCCACGTCCTCGCATCTCGCGGGGGGCCTCAGTCCATGGTGCTGAACCCGCATGCGTCCAGAGGACGAAGGCCGTTGCTGAAGCTCGAGGAGGGCGTGTCGGGGCGGCATGCCTCGCACTCCCGCGCGAACGGGCGACTCGCTTCATGACACCCCTCGCGCTCCCACCCCAACCCCAGTGAACCGGCGGTGCCCGCCTCACTCCGTGAGGAGCAGGAGGACGCGGACGCCCGCCCCAACCAGGACATCCCATGGGAATCGGCGGAATCATCGGTGGCGCGGCGGATGCCGCTCGACGCGCGGCGGAAGCGGCGAAGCGCGCGGCGGAGGCGGCCGCGAAGAAGGCCGCGGAGGCAGCCGCGAAGAAGGCCGCGGAGGCGGCGGCGACGGCGACGAAGACCACGGAGCAGATTGAGTCGGTCGCCAAGAAGCACACGCAGGACGTCTTCGAGCGACACGAGGCGCCGGGCGACAGCGGGCGCGACGTGAAGCAGAAGGACCGCGAGACGGTGGGCGACTTCTTCGAGGACCTGAGGTCCAAGGCGGGCGAAGCGATTAATGACACGGCCCAGAAGGTGGGCGAGGAGCTGGGCAAGGCGACGGACGTCTTGGCCAACGGGCTGGACCAGTTGGGGCAGGCCATCCAGGACGCGCCGGCGCAGAATCCGGTGCAGGACTTCGCCCAGGACCTCGCCGGGGGCATCCTCCAGGGCGCGGCCGGCGCGGTGCGCGACTCAGCGAAGACCGTGGGCGCGGCCAAGGACGCGCTCAACTTCAACACGCAGGTGGAACAGCTCAAGCCGGGCGAGAGCGTCTCCGTGGGCCTCAATGCCGAGGTGGATGTCTGCGCCGTCGGCATCACCGGCAAGGGTGACCTGACCGTCAGCCGTAGCGCCGAGGATGGCGGGGGCTACACCGTCTCCGCCAGCGGAGATGTGGGGGCGGGCATCATCGGGAAGATGGGCGGCAAGGGGGCGGCGGACGCGGGCGCCAGCGTGTTCGGTACCGCGGGCGGCACGGTGGAGTACAAGTTCGACACCCTGGAGGAGGCCCAGCGCGCCGCTGGCATCATCGCGGCCAACGCCGCCGTGTCGGGCGCCTCGGGGCAGAACCCCCTGCTGGGCCTGGGGTTGAACTTCGTGCTGGGCGACCCGCGGTCGGAGCTGGCGGGCCTGCGCGACAATGTGAGCGCGGTGGAGTTCGAGCTGGGCGCGGAGGGGAACCTCGCGGGCGAGCTGGGCATGAAGGGCCTGCAGGACGTGCTCGGCGCGGGCGCGAGCGCGGGCGTGGACATCAACCAGTCCACCACGGCGCGCATCGAGATGGAGGGGGCAAGCCGACGTCGCTGACGCTCACCCAGTCGCAGGACGTTTCGGCCGACGTGGGCGCGAACGTGGGCCTGGGGGTTCCGAGCCAGGGCAAGGGCGGCCCCAGCGCGTCGCTGCCGACGAGTGCCTCGGCCGGAGTCGAGGGGTCGCTCAAGGTGGAGCTGGAGCAGAGCATCGACCTGTCGGGGAACTTCAACCTGGACGACTTCCTGAGGGACCCGAAGAGCGCCGCGCAACAGCTGGGCCAGTCGAGCGAGGTGAAGGTGACGCTCACCGACTCGCGCCAGGGCTCCGCGCAGGCGCTCGGCCTGGGCGGGAGCATGGGCCGCGAGGTGAATGTGGAAATCAGCGGCAACCTCGAGGACATCGCGAACAGCGGCGCGTTCACCAGCATCGCCAACGGCGACGTGGGTCAGGCGGTGACGCAGCTTGGCGGCAAGGTCGACATCAAGGCCACCGTGCAGGACAAGACCACTGTGAACGGTGACATCGGTGTCGGGGTTCACGCCGGCGTGGTCGGCGCCGAGGTGGGGGTCACCACCGAGCGCACCCAGGTGGGCGAGGAGCACGAGCTCACCACTGCGCAGCTCGTGGAGCTGTACCTCACGCAGCGCTGGTCCGCCGGAGTCGCCGGCTGAGACCGGTCCGCGGCGAGGGCTGCTCGCGCCATGCGGTGCGCTCAGCCCTCGCCCTTGCCTCCGGACTCGTACTCCTTGCACTTGCACCACAGTGTGAGCGCGTCGATGCCGAGCACCCTGGCGGCCTCGCCCAGCGTGGGCGCGGAGGCCATGACGCGCAGCGTGTGCTCGCGCTCCACCTCCTCCAGCGTGTGCGGCCCGCTCAGCGCCACCACCGAGCCCGCCGCAGCGGCGATGCGGTCCGGGAACGCCTGCGGCTCCAACACCTCCGCCGGCCACACGATGAGCGCCCGCGCGGGGATGCGTGAAGCAGGTCCACATCTGCGCTGGGGACTTCTCGGGTCTCCGGGCGATACGAGACGATGGCCGGACGCGTCGCCGTTCTCCATCCGGACCCGGTGACTGCACGCGCAGGAGTTGGCGAGGTGGCGCGAGAGCTCCGGGAATGGAGGAACCCTGAGGCCCCGTTCCGTTGCGCCTTCGCGCGTCTCTCCGCAGCGGAGGGCCTCGAGCGCTCCGCCGAAGACGAGGCCCTCCACGCCGCCGGGTCCACCGCTGCGGACCTGTCGCCCCGTCTACGCCAATGCCTGCACGGAAACGCCCATTGCCGCCTGTAGGGATGCCGGCGGCGGAAGGCCCAAGGAGGTCATCGTCGAGCGATGCTTCTTGGCCGCGCGGCCCCGGCGCCGGGGCCCATCCCTCCGGGGCCCCTCACCCGGTCCTGCGCACCGGGGCCTCGGCGAGGAAGCTCTCCGCCGAGTCGTCCAGCTCGTCCATCCACTTGCGACGGTGCGGCGTGGCGCGGGTTCCGGTGACGATCGACGTGAAGGTGCGGTCGCGGTAGCCGAGGATGTCCTCCTGCTTGTCGCGCAGCCACTGCTTCAGCAGCTCCGCGACCTTCTCCACGCTGAAGCCCGGGTAGTCGGTGCGGTCGAGCAGGTCCCGGATGTAGGCGGTTTGGAAGTCCACCGCCCCGAACGAATCCTGAATCCCCTCCTCGCGCTCGACCCACGCCGCGATGTCCGCCTCGCGCTCCTCGGCGGACGGCAGCGCGGTGCGCCCCATGATCACGTCGCGCACCAGCCATGCTTGGGCGTCGAACATGTTGAAGGTGTAGTACTGGTCCTGCATCCCCAGGTAGGCGAGCTCCGGCTGGCCTTGCCAGAACACGCCCTTGTAGAGCCCCGGCGGGTAGAGCCGGTTGTGGCTCTCCAGGCGCAGCGCATTGGGAAGGAAGCGGTACTTGTGCTGGTAACCCGTGCACAGGATGACCGCATCGAGCGTCGCGGAGGTCCCATCCGCGAAGTGCGCGCGGTTCCCCTCGAACCGCTTCACCAGTGGTACCTCCTTCATGCCCATGGGCCACCTGAAGCCCATGGGGGCGGACCGGTAGCTGATGGTCACCGACTTCGCGCCCAGCTTGTGGCACTGCACGCCGATGTCCTCGGCGGAGTAGCTGCTCCCGATCAGCAGGAGATTCTTTCCCGCGAACTCCTCGGCGCCGCGGAAGTCGTGCGCGTGCAGCACGCGACCGGGGAAGGAGTCGATGCCCTCGAAGAAGGGCACGTTCGGCGTGGAGAAGTGGCCGGTTGCGTTCACCACGCGGTCGAACGACTCCTCGCGGACCTCGCGCTTGGCGAGGTCGTCGACCACCACGGTGAACTTCCGGGTCTCCTCGGACCAGGAGAGCCAACGAACGATGGTGTTGAACTGGATGTACTTGCGGACGTCGCACTTCTCCACCCGCCCGCGGATGTAGTCGTAGAGCACCTCGCGCGGCGGATAGGACGGGATCGGCCGGCCGAAGTGCTCGTCGAAGGAGTAGTCGGCGAACTCGAGCGCCTCCTTCGGACCGTTCGACCACAGGTGCCGGTACATGCTGCCGTGCACCGGCTCGCCGTAGCGTCCCAGGCCGGTCCTCCACGTGTAGTTCCAGAGCCCGCCCCAATCCTCCTGCTTCTCGAAGCAGACGATTTCCGGGATCTCCGCTCCCTTGCGGGCAGCGGATTCAAACGCACGCAACTGGGCCAAGCCGCTGGGGCCAGCTCCGATGATCGCGACACGAAGAGCCATCTGGACACACCTCGAGCAGGGGAGCTGCCCGGCGCAGCTGGGCGCCGGCGACCGTCCCGCAGGTTCATGCACGTGGGCGCACGCGCCCCATGCACCGGAGTCCGTGGACTCCGGGTGGATGGAATGCCGAGCGGCGCAGAGGCCGGGGCAAGGAACGTCGGACGCGAGCGAGGGCGCCATCGACGCAGGAGCGTTTCGCATACCTGAGCGCGCGAGAACGGATTCCTATGGGGTCAAACCTTCACCAGACTTGACCGTGGATGTCAACGCTCGAGCTGCCTTGCGCCCTGACAGCGTCCGCTCGTCCGCCCGCTCGCCCTGCAAGCGCACTCTTGGTATCTCGACCGTCGACCGCAGGGATGCGCCATCGCTCAGCCAGCGCACCGATGCCTTGGGGACGGCGTCACCACAGCGAGAGCTCGGTCAGACTCAGCAGCAGCCCGCCGTTGTCGGCCTTGCTGCGCAGGCGGATGTAGCGGGCGCTGGTCGCGGGGATGAACGATCCGACGATGCCGTCCATTCCAACGCCTGCCCAGGACTCGCCGTCGACCGAGATCTCGGCGACCACATCGGCGGTGATGCCGCGCACCACCAGCAGCGATGCAGGGCGAGCTGCGTCGAGGTTGACCGTCAACACGCGATCGGCTCGCGCGGCTCCACAACCCTGGCCCAGGTCATCCGGCACGCAGCCGATGTCCACGGGCGGCTGGAACCTGTTCACGAAGTCTCCGTCGGTCAGGGCGCACGCGGTGATGGCCACCGGCACACCGCTCCTGCGCACCTGCTTGAGGGACCAGAAATGGCCGCAGTCTGGCGCCTGGAGCGAAGACGCCGTGGAATCTCGTGAGGTTTGCCCGAGACGGAGGTACCAGGGACGCTACACGCCGTAACAGTTCCAGCCCGGTGAAGAGCAGGTGCGTGGTGCCGTCCGGCAGCGGGCGCTTCATCCGATAGGCGATGCGGCCGTCCTCCGCTCGTGACAGCCGCTCCAGCGCCAGCGCACCGCGCGCCCCGTAGCGGCATCGCCGTTCCAGTCCCTGCCTGTCGTTGGCATGCAGGTCCTTGCGTGGGCGGCGGCAACACCTCGAAGCGCTCGCCGCCCTCCCCCGGCACGAAGACGCCTTCCGGCACCAGCGCATGGTAGTGAGGCGTTGCTTGCAAGGCCGAGCCGAAAAATTGCGTTCTTCGTGGGTTCGAGTGCTACCGCACCCAGCCCACGAAGCCCTGAAGCTCTGGTCCCATCTGCGATGCCGGCACGTCGAGCCGGATGCTGGAAGCGGAGAGCGCGGTCAGGGTGGGGCTGTTCTGCAACTGGACGCGTTCCATCACCAGGAGCGAATCGAAGGTGTCCGGCCAGCACACCTCGCTTGCCTGGGAGCGCAGCAGGACCGTCGCGGCGAGGACGTGTGCGTCGTCGGGTGAGAACGCGAGGACCATGAGTCCACCCAGTCCCGTTCTCGGCTCGATGCCCGGTCGCGACGCGTCGAAGTTCGCCTGGAAGAGCGCTGGCGCGGGCACACGGTCGAAGGCGCAGGAGCGAGGCTGTCCTGAGTAGGTCGTGAGATAGGCCACGGGTTGGTGCTGCATCCAGGCCACGTGGCGCAGGAGTCGGGTGTCGACCTCGGAAGGGGCATCCACCTTCCTTCCATCCAGCAATGCGGTGGGAACCCCGGCTTCCGGTGTCGCTGGCAGCAGGAGCGTATGCACCCCGTCGGAGGAAACCGCACCGCGCGCGTGCGTGTCTCGTATGCCTCTTCCTGGCTCGAATTCGAAGAAGCGGCCGTCCTTCCCGACCTCGGCGGTTGCCTCACAGGAGAGCAGCGAGAAGGAGACGGTCCCCTGTGCGCTCCACCCTCGGGGGGTGAGCATCCCGTGCGTTGGACTCTCGAAGAGCCGCTCCACCTTGCCCGAACCCACCTCCACCGTGTGGACCTCCGCGAGCGGGCAGGGCCGCGACTCCGGACCGGTTCGCGCGAAGGACTCCAGGGAGAATGCGATCCGGGCGCCATCCGAGGACCAGAGGATGGGGCCCGCGCGGAACGGCCCCGGAGTCAGCGCGTGCTCGCGAAGGTCCAGCAGCATGCGTCGACCCGAGCCATCCGAATTGACGATCCACAGGACGGCCCATCGGCCCGGGGATTCGTGCTCCTGCGCTTCCGGGCGTTCGACATAGGCCACCTGGCGCCCATCGGGAGAGATGGCGACGCCGCTCCATCCCAGCCCGTTTCCGTAGGGGCGGGTGGCCACCACCCGCCCGGTCCGTGTCAGTGCGTACTCGCTGTCCCCAGCAGGGGTGCGGACCCACAAGTCCTGTTTGCGGACCTGAAGCAGCCAGGGCCCTCCGCCCATGCGCCTGGCGGGCGAGGCTTCCTGTCCGGGGAGGGCTTCATGGGTTCGCCCGTCGGTGAGCAGGGATGGGCTCCGGCATCCTCCGGCGAGGAGCAGGAGCAATGCGGCTGTTCTCAGCCCCCTTCGCACCTTTGATTCCAGTCTCACCGACGGCCTCGCTGACCAGGGGGAATAGGAGCCCCCGGTGGACATCGGACTTGGACCGATGTCCACCAGCGACCTGGTGCCCTCCACGGAGGTGGTGATGATCCCAATGCTCAGCGGCTGCAAGACCACCGTCACGGTCAAGCTGGCGCTCGCGCCCAATGCCCCCAGATCACAGCCTACCGCCGAACCGTTGCGTTGGCAGCTTCCCTGCGAGGACGTCACAGAGACGAAGGTCACGCCGTCGGGCAGGACCTGTGAGAGGAAGACCTGACCTTCGGGACTGGTTCCGCCATTTGTCACGGTGAGCGTCAGCGTGAGGTTGGAGCCCACTTGTGCCGTCGATGGCGAGGCGGAAATCGTCGCTGACAAGTCGGTCGCGGCGGAGGCAGGCTCGCAGGCATCCCCGAGTCCATTGCCATTGAGGTCCGCCTGTCCCGGATTCGCGGTCACGATGCAGTTGTCGTCCGCATTGGCGACACCATCGCCGTCGGAGTCCAGCGATGCACCCGTGGCAAAGAGTGATTCTGGGTCCATTTCCCCGGCGGGCAGTGCACACGACGAGCGCGGCCTCGTCCGGGCGGGCGGCCAGCGCATCCAGGGCTACCTTGAGTCCGTTGAACGCCGCGAAGCAGCCCATGTGTCCGACGAAGGTCCGGCGCAGGGTGGGGGACAGGCCGAGCTCCGCCGCCAGCAACAGGTCCGGTGACGGGGTGTCGTAGCCGGTGCAGCTCACCATCACCAGGCTCCCCAGCGAACGTGTGGTGTCGAAGCCCGCGAGCGCCTCCGTCATCGAGCGTCGGCTCAGCTCCAGGGCGCCCTGCTTCCACAGCCGCATCCGGTCCCCGGTGGGCATCCTCGGCGTGCTCATGGCCTCGAAGGAGTCCAGGTAGAGGCCGCGGCGCTCCACGCCCGAGCGTTGGAAGATCGCTTCCGCGTCGGGCAGTCGCCGGTACCAGGGACGGAAGATCTGTTCGTAGAGGTCCTGCTGGGACCAGGACTGCCCTGGCACCGCGCTCGCGAGTCGGATGAGGGTGGGAAGGAGTTCCTGGGCGGCGTGGGGCATGCGTGGCTCCGCGTCCCTCCTGGCGTCGCGCCGGAAAGGGAGATGAAACCGCGCCTTCGCGCGGCGGTGGACTCAGGTCGGGAGGGCGGGCGGCTTCACGGCGAAGCCCAGGTAGGACAGGTGCAGCGACGGCGTGAAGACGAAGCGGAAGTCGGAGGCCCCCGCCGGGTGAGCAGGGATTGGAAGAACGCACGGGAGCGCCAGTGGGGCCGCAACCCCACCTGCTCCCGCGTGCGCAGGCCGGCCGCCTCGCAGTGGCCCTGGAGTTCCTCAGAGGTGATGAAGAGTCTCAGCACATGCAGGTGGTCGGGCGTGTTGGGCACGAACCACTCCACCGCCTGGATGATGATGAGTCCGGCGAGCCAGTTGCGGTTGAACGTATGGAAGAAGAACAGGCCTCCGGGGGCCAGGACGCGCGCTGCCTCCGCCACCACGCGCGCGGGCTCCTCCACGTGCTCCAGGAAGTCCATGCAGGTGACGACGTCGAAGCACCCGTCGTCGAAGGGCAGGACGTAGGCGTCCGCCACGCGGTAGTCCACGCTCCCGGTCCCGTCGTAGTGGCGCATAGCATCCACAGTCAGCGCGGGACCACCGCCCCATTTTCTGCAAATTCCACAATAACAAGCTTCAAAAGTCTTTGCCGGTGCGAAAGCCTCAAATCACCGATCCGCAAAGACATTTTCCTGTGATTAATTCATTCTCGCTCATCTTTGCTCCTGGTTAAAAAGCCTGAAGAGATCAGTCGGAACACCCAATAACTCAATTCGGCAATCAAACTTCATTCCCAATTTCTCTGCCAATTTTATAGAGGGAATATTGTCGGGAGTGATCGCTGCCGTGATCTGCTTGAGTTGCAAATTATGAAAGCCATAATTTACTAAAGCTTGCGCAAGCTCATAACCATAGCCTTTACCGTGAGCGGAGTTTCGTAAACGATATGTGAGATCGACGAGACTTTCATTCTCTAACTTCCAAGGAGTCAGTCCACCCATGCCGATCAAATTGCCAGTGGCTTTTTCAAGCACCGCATACTTGCCCACATTTTTTTCGATCCATTGGCGCGCAGATTCAACACTGCTTTGGCGATAATCTGTGATGGGAAACAACGTGAATCCTGGATCTTGCGAAAGATCCAAGAAAGCCTCTGCCATATCGGGCGTCCATTTTTTTACGAACAAGCGTGCTGTTTCAATCATTGTCTACAATTATTGAGTCTATCGGAAAGCCAGTCAACACAGGCGCATAAGAGGAATGGGGGCCCTGTTGAGGGAGGGAGGGTGCAGAGGGGCCGAGGAGGGCCGCTGACGGGGCCGCCCGAGCGATGCTCCCGGCCGGTGGACAGGCCGCTTGAGCCCCCTTGGGGCACACGCCTGCCCAGGCCGCGCTCCCATCAGGTGCGTGGCAGCAGCCTTGGCCTGTTGGCTGTCTTGAGCCTCAACACCACACGGCCTGGGGTGGCCCTCGTGCCGGGGCCAACCTCGCACAGGCCGTGGGCAAGCCCAGGTGCTCCACAATCGCCCGCTCCCCGGGGGCCCCCTTCACGTTCGCCAACACCCTTAAGCCTGCCTCCACACCTCACGCAGCCGAACACGTCGATGTCGAACGTCCTCCTGAGCAACTCGGCGTAAGTCCACTCGCGGTGTCCTCTCCTTCACCCGCTCCTTCCTGGCCGCTGCCTCATGCCCGCGCTCGCCTCCTGCGCACCTGCTTGAGGGACCAGAAATGGCCGCAGTCTGGCGCCTGGAGCGAAGACGCCGTGGAATCTCGTGAGGTTTGCCCGAGGCGCAGGTACCAGGGACGCTACACGCCGTAACAGTTCCAGCCCGGTGAAGAGCAGGTGCGTGGTGCCGTCCGGCAGCGGGCGCTTCATCCGATAGGCGATGCGGCCGTCCTCCGCTCGTGACAGCCGCTCCAGCGCCAGCGCACCGCGGCTGCTTGTTGGGAGTTGCCCCTGGTGGGCCGCATGTGCCCCCAGTGTGCCCCTCCAGCGGGGCTGAGAACGGGACAAGACGGGGCGAGACAGGGATAGGGCGGGCACAACGAACCGACGTGAGATCAAGGCGATAGCGGGTAACAGCGCGTCCTGCCTGGGGTTTGCTATTGCACTACCCCCGGGTTCAAGTCCCGTACTCTCCAAGCCCGGCGCGCGGCTGTTACCCGGCAACCAACCTGGAAGGCCCTCTTCCGCTCCCCGCCTCTAGGTCGAGAGGGTTGCTGGTAACCTTGGAGAAGCCGAAGAGCCCGCCAGCTTCAGGAGACCCGATGAACGGAGCGAATGACGGACGTTCCCCGCCCTCTTCCCGTGAATCCGAGCCCGACGACGAGCGCAGTGACTCGAGTCCTGAGCCCCGGCGGCCTCCGATTTATGTCCTGGAAGGCAACACCCTGCACACGCGGCTGACGCGTGAGTTGGGGGTGAACTATCCATTCGTCAGCGACGGCATGGCCTTCGTGTCGCTGCCGCCGCTGGTCATCGCCGTATCGGAAGCGGGCGGCGTGGGCATGCTCGGCGCCGCGCCGGAACCAGCGGACGTCCTGGATGTCCGGCTCCAGACCATCCAGGCAGGCACGCGGCGCCCCTTCGGCGTGAACTTCCTCATGGCCCAGCGGGAGGGCCGGCATTCCACCACGCGCGAGCACATCGAGGTGTGCATCGCCCGGCGCGTGCCCATCGTCTCCTTCCACGGCGCCCTGCCTCCTCGGAGTGGGTCGCGGCGCTGCGGGCCGCGGGCATCCGGGTCTGGGTCCAGGCGCCGTCGGGAGACATGGCGCGGCAGGCCCTGTCGCTCGGCGTGGACGGGCTCATCGCCCAGGGCCGGCAGGCGTCCGGCCTCAACCAGAGCACCACGCCCACCCTGGCGCTGGTGCGTGAGCTGCGCGCGCTGACGGACTCGGTGCCAGTGCTGGCCGCGGGTGGCATCGCCGACGGGCTCAGCGCGGCGCGCGCCCTCTTCCATGGCGCGGACGGCGTCTGGGTGGGCACGCGCATGGTGGCCTCCGTGGAAGCGCATGCCCACCCGGCCTACAAGCAGCGCATCGTCGACGGGGATGCGGGAGACACGGACGTCACCACCGTCTTCGGACGGGAGTGGCCGGGTCATCGCATGCGCGTGCTGCGCAACCGCGTGGTGCGCGAGTGGACGGGACGTGAGGGCCGCGTGCCCATGCCCATGGCGACACCGGAGCGCGTCGGCACCACCCGGCTGTTCCCCGGGACCCCAGGCGGCGGCCCCCTTGTCGACGTGCCGCGACACAGCGCCTTCGTGCCCACCCCGGACACCGAGGGGGACCTGGAAGAGATGGCCATGCCTGCCAGCGGCGCCAGCATGGCGCGCATCGAGAGCGTGCTGCCCGCCGGACAAATCGTGGTGGAGCTGATGGAGCGAGCGCGCCGGGTGCTCGCCGATCCGCATGGCCTGGACGCCGACGCGGATGAGGACGGCCGGGGCTGAATTGGAGTAGAGCGCCCTCATGGGTGCAAGGTGGCGTCGAACGGCACAGGTCGGATGGCTGGCTTTCGCGCTGTGCGGTGCCATCGCGGTGGTGCGCGCCTCCACGGCCGAGCTGCCGCCGCGCGAACGCACCCTGAACGCGGCCGAGCGCAAGCTGGTGGGCCGCGCCGCCGCGAGCCAGGAGCCAGAGTGGCGCCGCAAGTCGCGCCAGTCCTTCCCCGGCGACCGCTGGTCCCAGGACGATGACTTCGGCGCGTCCGAGCGCCAGTGGGCGCTGGACGAGGCCCGCCGCCGCCGCGTGCCGGTGACGGACGTCCTGGGCGCCATCGACGAGGAGCTGCACGGCCAGCCCGTGCTGCCCCCGCGCAAGGCCACCGCCAGCCCCTGCAAGCCCCGCCCCTTCTACGACTGAGCTCCGGCGCCCTCGCCCATGATGCCCCCTCCCCGCAGGCTGCTCCGCTTCGCCCACCGCGCCGCCACCCTCACCAGCGTGCGGCTGGCCCTGTTCGCCGCGCTGGCGCTGGCCGCCGCCGGCGCCCGCTGCAGCAGGCCGGGGGCATGAACGACTTCCGCGACGCGCACCTGCTGCACTCGTACGAGGACGCGGGGACGCGCACGGTGACGCACTACGGGCAGCTCCCGCTGTGGAACCCGTGGGCCTGCGGCGGGCAATACGCGCTGGGCAGTCCGCAGACGCGCGTGGCGTCTCCCACGCTGCTCGTGTCCGCGCTCATGGGCGCGCGGCCGGCGGAGCCGCTGCTGCTCTGGGCCTTCCTCGTGCTCGGCATGGAGGGCTTCTTCCACTACGCGCGGCGGCGCGTGGGCTCCGCGCTGGGGGCGCTCGGCGCGGCGCCGCTGTTCGGCCTGGCGGGCTTCACCGCGCTGTCGTGGTCCATTGGCTGGCTCAACTTCGCGGGCTTCCTGCTGCTGCCCTGGCTGCTGTGGGGCACGCGCCGCGCGGCGGAGGGCCATCTCCGGGGCGCCGCGGTGGTGGCCGGCACCTTCGCGGTGCTGCTGGGCTTTGGCGGCACGTACCCGGTGCCCATGGGCGCGCTCTTCGTCGCGCTGGAAGCCGGGCGCACGCTGTACGGGCTGCGCGGGACGCCGCGGCGCAAGTCCGCGCTGTGGGCCCTGGGCGCCACCGCCGTGTTCACCCTGGGCGCCTGCGCGTTCCGGCTGTGGCCGTTGGTGGAGACCATGCGCTCGGCGCCGCGCATCATGGCGGGCACGCCGGGCAACTCCGCCGAAGAGCTGGCGCGCATGCTGCTCCAGATGCCGGCGAGCTCCGGCTACAGCGACCCGGGCAACTTCTTCCTCGCGCCCGCGGTGCTCGCGCTGATTCCGCTGGCTGCGTGGGCCGGCGCCGCGCGCTGTACCCGGCGGTGCTGGCGGCGCTGTGCGTGTGGATGGCGGCCGGCTACGCCGCGGTGCCCTCGCTGTTCGGCGCGTTGCGGCTGCTGCCCGTCTTCGGAACGCTGCGCTATCCGGAGCGCTTCCTCGTGCCCGCGGGGCTCTTCCTGGCGGAGCTGGTGGCGCTGGGGCTCGCCGTGCTGCTGGTGCGCGTGTGGCGCGTGCCGGCCGCGCGCACGGCGACATCCTGGTGGCCCACCGCCGCGGTGGTGGCCTGCGTCGTCATCGCCGTGGGCTGGGGCTTCCAGGTGCGCGCCTTCGACCGGCTCAGCCGCTGGTCGCAGATGGTGCCCGCGCCCGGCCCCGTTCCCGAGGAGACGGAGCGCCCCTTCGCCCAGGCCCGCGGCAACCGCTGGGCACAGGGTTACTTCCTGGCGCTCAACCGAGGTTCCATCGCCTGTGGCGAAGCGTGGCCTGTCCCCATGTCCGAGCGCCTGCGGGGCGACCTGCCCCAGGAGGAGTACCTGGAGGACGCCTCCGCGGGCACCGCGCGCCGCGTGGAGTGGACCCCAACCGCGTCACGGTGGACGTGACGGCGACGCGCCCCACGGTGCTGCTGGTGAACCAGAACTGGCACCCGGGCTGGAAGTCCTCGGAGGGCGAGGTGGTGTCCCAGGACGGGCTCCTCGGCGTACGCGTGGCGGAAGGGACGCACCGCGTGGTGCTGCGCTTCCTGCCGCGCTCCGGGCTGGGCGGAGCGCTGGTCTCCGCGCTCGCGTGGCTGGGTCTGGGCTTCGTGGCCTGGCGGCTGCGCGGGCGGCTGGGGCCCGCGGCCATCGGCGTGGCGTGTGTGCCGCTGGTGGCCTGGGGCGTGCTGCTGGCGACGTCACCTGAGCCGCTGGCGCGCGCGGTGCCCCTCAACGCGGATGGCTCGCCGATACGCATGGCGGCGCTGCCGCCCACCGCGAAGCCCGTGGACGCGCGGTTCGACGTGCCGGTGGAGCTGGTGGGCGCGGAGATACCGTCGGCGCCGGACGCGGAAGGGCTGCTCCACCTGGTGCTCTACTGGCGCGTCACCGGGCCGGTGCCTCGCTCCGCGGGCATCTTCGTCCACTTCCCCGGCCCACCCGGCAGCAAGCGGAAGAACGCGGACCACCCGGTGCTGGGCGGCACCTACTTCTTCGCCGAGGCGCCCCGGGACACGCTCCTGCGGGACGCCTTCTCGGTGTCCACGAAGGACTGGGACGCGGGCGAGCGAAAGGTCCTGGTGGGCCTGTGGCACGCCGGGGGTGATGGCTCACGCATCGGCGGACGAGGCGCGGACGGCAAGCCGCTGACGTCGTCCCATGTCGAGGTGGGCACACTCGCGGTGCCGCCCAAGGCACAGTCCGAGGAAAAGCCCTGAGGCCATCGGACAGCAGGCGGCGGGGACGCATGACGCGACGCGATGATGGCGTTATGAAGCCCACATGCGAATCCTGCACACCATGCTCCGCGTCGGTGACCTCGAGCGCTCGCTCGACTTCTACACCCGGGTCATCGGCATGAAGTTGCTGCGCCGTCACGACTACCCCGACGGCAAGTTCACCCTGGCCTTCGTGGGCTTCGGCCCCGAGGACACCCACCCCGCCCTGGAGCTCACGTACAACTGGGGCGTCGAGAAGTACGAGCTCGGCACGGCCTACGGCCACGTGGCCCTGGGCGTCAGTGACATCCACGGCACGTGCGAGGCCATCCGGAAGGCCGGTGGCAAGGTGGTCCGCGAGCCCGGCCCCATGAAGCACGGCACCACCGTCATCGCCTTCGTCGAGGACCCGGACGGCTACAAGGTAGAGCTCATCCAGAAGGACCGCTGAGCCCACCACCACCCCAGGGCCGAAGCGCACGCAACGCCTGCACACCCGGCCCGGGCCCGTTAGTGTGGGCCCCGTGAACTCCACCCCCGCTTCGTCCCCGACCACACCCCGCCCGACCGGCCCCGCGAGGGCGCCCTGCTCTTCCTCGCCCGGGGCATGGACGTGCTCGTCCAGGAGCATGCGGACGGCGTCGCCATTCCCACCGGCGCGGCCTTCCCGGAGCTCGCCGCCGCCGCGCACTACCTGGGAGCCTTGGACGGCTTGGACTGCTACGCGGCGGGGTTCACCCAGGACTTCGTCCCGCCGGAAGGCTACAAGGCCGTCGCCGCCCGCTCGCTCTTCAAGCGAGTGGATGACGCCCGCTTCGCCGTGGCGGGCCGCGCGCTCGCGATTGCCGAGTGGGACCTCACCCACCGCTTCTGCGGCCGCTGCGGAGAGCCCACCCATCTGGTTCCGGGGGAGCGCGCCCGCCGCTGCCCGGTGGACAAGACGCCCTTCTATCCCCGCATCGCCCCCGCCATCATCGTCCTCATCACCCGCGGCGACACGATGCTGCTGGCGCACAACGCCCAGTTTCCAGAGCCCATGTTCAGCACGCTCGCCGGCTTCACGGAGCCGGGCGAGTCGCTGGAGGAGTGCGTGGCGCGCGAGGTGAAGGAGGAAGTCGGCATCGACGTGAAGAACATCCGCTACTTCGGCTCGCAGCCGTGGCCCTTCGGCCGCTCGCTGATGGTGGGCTTCACCGCCGAGTACGCGGGCGGCGACATCACCGTGGACCAGAAGGAAATCTCCGAGGCCCACTGGTTCAGCCCGGACAACCTCCCGCGCATCCCGCCGAAGCTCAGCATCGCCCGGCAGCTCATCGACGCCTTCGTCGAGCGCGTGAAGGGCCCCGCCGCCCCTTGACCCCTCCCCAGGCGAGGCAACAGGCCGCGCTTGACCTGGCGCGGCAGGTTGGGGTTGAAGCACGCCTCCCTCGAATCAGCGAAGAAGCCATGCCCGCAGCGCGCCCACACATCGAGCCCCGACGCGTCCCCACCGCGGACTCCGTGGTGGTGAAGGAAATCTACCTCAGCGTCCAGGGGGAGTCCTCCCACGCCGGGCTGCTGTGCGCCTTCATCCGCCTCACGGGCTGTCACCTGCGCTGCACCTACTGCGACAGCGAGTTCGCCTTCCACGGCGGCGCACGCCGGAAAATCGCGGACATCGTCAGCGAGGTGCGGGACCTGCGCACGCCCATGGTGGAGGTCACCGGCGGCGAGCCCCTGCTCCAGCCTGGCGTCTACCCGCTGATGGAGGCGCTGCTCGACGCCGGCTTCAAGGTGCTGCTGGAGACGAGCGGCGCCATCGACGTGCGGCTGGTGCCTCCGGCGGTGCACAAAATCGTCGACATGAAGACGCCCTCCTCGGGCGAGCACCTGCGCAACGACTACCGCAACTTCACGTCGATGAACGCCAACGACGAGCTGAAGTTCGTCATCGGCTCGCGCGAGGACTACGACTGGGCCAAGGCGCTCATCGCCGAGCACCAGCTGCTCCAGAAGCCCTACGGCAGCCTGTTCTCCACCGTGTTCGACAAGCTCCACCCGCGCGAGCTCGCCGAATGGGTCATCGAGGACAGGC
Organism: Myxococcus sp. MxC21-1; assembly: GCF_032612255.1. NCBI lineage: Bacteria > Pseudomonadati > Myxococcota > Myxococcia > Myxococcales > Myxococcaceae > Myxococcus > Myxococcus sp. MxC21-1. The sequence goes on along the minus strand of NZ_CP123278.1, from coordinate 582,547 downwards.
TCGCCGTGCGCTTCCAGCTGCAGATGCACAAGTACATGTGGGACCCGAACGCGCGCGGCGTGTGAGCGCGGCGCCCGGCCCTCAAGGTCCGAAGCCCCAGAACACGACGGCCAGCCAGCTCGAGGCCAGCCCCAGGTTCACCCAGCCGAGCCCCGTGGTCACCCGCGCCAGGGTCCGTCCGCGCACGGCGCCCTCGCCCCGGGCAATGCGCCGCAACTCCCGCAGGCCCAGCACCACGCCGGCCAGCCCCGCCACCAGCGTGGGCAGCGGCAACGCCAGCGAGCATGGCAGACACATCAGCCCCGCCACGTTGAGCACCAGCGCCACCTGAATCACCCGCGACGGACGCGCCTCCCTGCGCAGCACCGCCACGCAGGGCGCGCAGTAAGGCATTTCGCCCGCCAGCTCCGTGCAGTCCCCGCACAGGAAGCCACCACAGCGCGCGCACGTGGCCACCGCGGCCTCGTCCGGGTGGGTGGCGCAGACGGCGCCGACGGGTGTCCGCACGCGGCCTTCCACGCCGGGCGCCCCGCCGTCAGAAGCCCGTGGGCGGGGAGCGCGAGGCCAGCGCCGAAAGGCTGTGCAGGCCCAGCCCCAGGAACACGGCGGCCAGCACGGTGCTGGCCATGAAGCCCGCGACGATGAGGCCCTTGCGCCGGTGCTCGAACTGGCTGAAGGCGTAGAAGAGCATGTAGCAGGGAATCAGCAGCACCATCACCCCCGTGCCCACACTCCGCCGGAAGGCGTGGACGAGCAGGGTAGCGGCGCAGCCCAGCGCGAGAGCGGCGAACAGGATGGCGAGCGGGAGCAGCGGCACGTCCACCCCCTTAACACGTTCCGCGCTTTGCAGCGCTGGCGTGCACATATTAAGCACGCCCCGACGTCAACCAGCCGAGGTGCCTGCCGATGAACGCCGCCAAGACGCTGCTCAACTTCATCCTCGCGGGCGCCCTGCTGGGCTTCGTGGTCGCCTCCTGGTTGGGGCCCAACTACCTGGGCTGGTACAACGAGACGCCCTACGCCACCCAGACGATGTGCAACCTCCCCGAGGTCGTCCGCAAGACGTCCGCGGACCTGATTTCGTACCAGGTCATCGGCGGGGGCGTGGGCGCCGGCCTCTTCCTCATCCTGGGCGTGGTCGTCGTGCGCCGCTCACACCGGAAGGCCCGGGTGCAGGCCGACCAGACGCCGCCCCCACGGAGCCGCGCGCCACCGCCTGACGCGCGGCCCGGCGGCGCTCAGGGCGCCTGGGACGCCGCCGCGTGGACGATGACGCCCGGCCCCTGGGCCAGGATGGCATCGCCCTCGCTGTCCTCCACGGTGACCATGATGGCGAAGGTCGTCGTCTCCGACACCTCGGGCGCCACCCACGTGGGGTTGCGCGCAGTCGCGTCGCTGAAGGTGCCCGCGGGCTCCGCGGGGAGCTGCTCCCATTGGAAGGTCATGGAATCCCCGTCCGGGTCTTCGACCTCGAAGACGAAGGACACCACGCCCCCCGGCCCGACGACCTGCGGCGAAGGCCGAGGCCCCGTGGAGACCTTGGGAGCGTGATTGGCCCGGCAGGACACAGCGAGCCCCAACAGCACCAGCGCCCCGAACACTTTCGAGTACGAGTGAGACATGAACCGGCCCCTTTGGTTGGTGGCGCCAGAGTAACGCGCCTGTATCGGGAGAGGTATTGCCCCACTGGCGTGCCACGAACGTTCAGGGGCGCCCCAGCATGCGCAGCTTCTCCGCGCGAGACAGTCGCTTGATGGCGGCCTCCCGCCGGAGCGCCGCGCCGCGGTCCCCCGCGGCCTCGCTCCACACCAGGGTGACGGGCAGCCGCGCCCGCGTGTACGCCGCCCCGCGCCCCCGGCCATGGGTGGCCAGCCGGCGCTCCAGGTCGTTGGTGGCGCCGGTGTACAGCGTGCCGTCACGGCACCGCAGGATGTAGACAGTCCACGAGGGCGATTCGTCCGGCACGGCGTGCCGCACTCTACCGCCCCCGCGGACCGCCGTCTCACCCCGCGCCGTGAGGCTGGGCGCCCTGGAGCCGCGACCGCCGCGCCCCCGCCCGCGCCTCTCCGGGAACCCCCGCCCGCGCCATGACGCCGGACACCGGCGCCAGCGGATCTCCCCTCCAGGCCGCGAGGATGTGCTCCTCGCTGACCAACCCCAACAACCCTCCCCCTTCCCCCACCACGCCCAACAACCGCACCTGGTGCCGCTCCATCTTCCGAAGGGCCGCCAAAAGGGTATCCGTGGGAAAAACGGTGGCGAAAAGGGAGGACCACATTTCCTTCCAAGCCGGTTTCCGCCGCAATGCCACCTCCTTCGAGTCGTTGCCTACATCTCCCTGCAACAGTCCTGCCGGGCGGGTGCTTGCTCACCAATGAACACGGCATGGCCCCGCGGTCCGGCTTAGACTGGCGACGTGACTCGTCGACAGGTGGCACGGTTGGGTCGGATGGCGGACCTCTTTTCGCGAACGATGGTGCGCGGGAAGGAGGGGCTGCTGACGCTCACCTTCCGCCCGGACGAGCTGTACCGGGTGCCCACGGACGACGGGGCCTCCATTGCCCTGGGCCGCTACCACGCCCGAGGCGAGAAGCGCTTCGCCCAGCCCGTCATCCTCTGCCACGGGTTGGGGGCCAACCGCTTCCACATGGACTTCGACGAGCAGTACAGCCTGGCCCGCTACCTGGCCCGGTCCGGCTTCGAAACGTGGGTGCTGGAGCTGCGGGGCCGGGGGCTGGCGGGCGACTGCCCGGATTTCAACTTCGATGACCAGGCCGAGCACGACGTGCGCACCGCGGTGCGGACCGTCTTGTCCACAGGTGCGAAGGAAGTGCTCTGGGTTGGTCATTCCAAGGGCGGGCTGATGCTCTACGCCCACCTGGCGAAGACGCCGCAGGCGCCCGTGCGGGCGGCCGTCACCCTGGGCAGCCCCTTCACCTTCGCGGTGCAGCCGGGCCTGCGCACCTTCATCCAGAAGGTGGAGCCGGTGCTGAAGCTGCGGGTCATCCCCACCAGCCGCGTCACCAGCATCGCCCTGTTCGGCGCGCCGCCGGGGCCCATGAGCCGCTACATGATGCTGGCGGAGAACATGGAGACGGAGGTGGTGCGGCGCGCGCTGGCCAACGTGCCCGCGGACATCGCCGGCGGCGTGGGGCGCCAGTTCGCGCGGTGGATCACCACCAACCGCTTCACGTCCTACAACGGCGAGTTCGACTACCGCGAGTCCCTGCCCCGGGTGACCATCCCCTTCCTGCTGCTGGCGGGCAGCAAGGACCTGCTGGCTCCGCCCATGGCGGTGGCGCGCGCCAAGGAGTACCTGGGCGGGCCGGTGAAGGTCCTCGTCGCCGGCAAGGCCCACGGCTTCGGGGCGGACTACGGGCACGCGGACCTGGTCCTGGGCCGCCGGGCCCCGGACGAAATCTTCCCCCTGGTGGAGGCGTTCCTCTCCGCACACGCGACGCAGCCGTAGGCCCGGTGAGGTTGTCCGGCCCTGCCCGGCGTGCTACCGGAACGGGCCTCGCGCCATGACTGACGGCTTGCCAATCTGGAGCCCTCCCCCTCACGAGGCCCCGCGCATGCGCTTTTCTCCCACCCGCGCCTTCCTGGTCCCACTCGCCATCGCCCTGGCCGCGGGGGTCGGCATGCCCGCCTGCACCAAGCCCGTGATGGAGACGCCGGAGGCCCTGGTGGTCGCTAGCGTCAACGGCGAGGTGCTCAGCCGGGCGGACTTCGAACAGGAGCTGTGGCGCGAGCTGGCGCTGACGGACATGTCCCAGCGCACCTTGGAGGACGTGGAGCCCTTCAAGCGCGCGCTCCTCGACACGTACATCCACCGGATGCTGCTGCTGCAGGAGGCTCGCAAGCACAACATCACCGTCACCCCGGAGGAGGTGGACCGGGGGGTGCTGCGGCTGTCCGGGGACTATCCGGCGGGCAACTTCAACGAGGTCCTGGCCCAGGGGCAGCTCTCCATGGCGGAGCTGCGCTCGCGGGAAGCAAGCCGGCTGACCATCGAGAAGCTGTTCGCCAGCCACGTCTATTCGCGCGTGGCGGTGACGGAAGAAGAACTGCGGGCCTGGTACGGCGCGCACGAGAAGGACTTCCACGAGCCCGAGCAGGTCCACGCCGCGCAAATCGTGGTGAAGGGCCTGGACGAGGCACGGCGGCTGCAAACCCAACTCAAGTCCGGCAAGAAGTTCGCGGACCTGGCGCGCAGGTATTCGCTCAGCGCGGACGCCAAGGTGGGGGGCGACCTGGGGTTCTTCCCCCGAGGGCAGATGCCGCCCGCCTTCGACGAGGTGGTATTCAAGCTGGGGGTGGGGCAGGTTTCGGACGTGGTGTCCACCGAGTACGGCTTCCACCTGTTCCGCGTGTTGGAGCGCAAGCCGGCGCGCAAGCGGGAGTTCGTGGAAGTCCGTTCGCTGGTGGAGGGCAAGCTGCTGGAGCAGAAGCGGTCGCAGGCGCAGGAGACGTTCGAACAGGAGCTGCGGCAGAAGGCGCAGGTCCAGGTGAACGAGGCCACGTTGCAGGCCATCCGCGGGCGTCCGGCGCCTCAGCAGGCGACGGCGGAGTGACGACGAAATCGAAGACCGGGGCGGCGGTTGGACGCGCCCGGGGTGGTACGGAAGGATGGCGGGAATGAAGAAGCTGGTGGCGGCAATCGCGGCGGTGGCGCTCCTGGGGAGCGGCGGGGCGGCGCACGCGGAGCTGGTGGACAAGGTGGCCGCGGTGGTGAACCGCGACATCATCGCGCTGTCCGAGGTGCAGCAGCGCGCGGCGCCGGAGATGGCCCGCGTCAACGACCCGGATCCGCGCAAGCGCGGCGAGCAGCGGCTGCAGCTGATGAAGACGGCCCTGGACACCCTCATCGGCGAGAAGCTGATGGAGTCCGAAATCGCGCAGCTGGGCATCACCGCCACCGAGGCAGAGGTGGATGAGCTGGTGGCGGACGTGCGCCAGCAGAACAACATCACCGACCCCGCGCAGTTCGAACAGCTCCTGCTGGGTGAAGGCCTCACCATGGCCACCTACCGGGACATGATGCGCAAGCGCATCCTGCGTGACCGCCTGCTGCGCATGAAGGTGGGCCCCCAGGTGAAGATCACCGAGGAGGACCTCAAGGCCGCGTACACGCAGTACACGCGCATGGAGAGCGGTGACTCGGAGGTCCACGCGCGCCACATCCTGGTCCAGGTGGACGCCAAGGCCACGGCGGAGCAGGTGGAGGCCGCCAAGAAGCGGGCGGAGGCCATCGCCACGGAAGCGCGCCGGCCGGGCATGGACTTCGCCTCGCTGGCCCGCGCCCGCAGCGAAGGCCCCAGCGCCGCGGATGGCGGTGACCTGGGCTGGTTCAAGCGGGGCGTCATGGTTCCAGCCTTCGAGAAGGCCGCGTTCGGCCTCCCCGAGGGCGGCGTCAGTGAGCCGGTGCGCACCAACTTCGGCTGGCACGTGCTGAAGGTGGAGGAGCGCCGCACGGTGGCCGCCGCGTCCTACGAGGAGATGCGCTCCAAGCTGGAGGGCAAGCTGCTCCAGGAGAAGACGGAGAAGTTCCTCGACCAGTACGTGCAGGAACTACGGCAGAAGGCCAACGTCGACGTGAAGCTGTAGCCGCCGTGGGCCTTCCGCTCGTCGGAATCTCCCTGGGGGACGTGTCGGGCATCGGGCCGGAGGTGACGGCCGCGGCCCTGACGAAGCCCTCCGTGCGCAAGGTGCTCGTCCCCGTCATCTTCGGGGACGGCCCCACGCTGGAGCGATTCACCGCCATCCGCCGCTACGCACGCGTGGAGCCCTCCGCCCTGGGCCGCGTGGAAGGCCCCACCGTGGTGGAGGTGACGCGGCTCGCGGAGAAGGACCGCGTGCCCGGAAAGCCCTCGCGCGAGGGCGGCCGCGCGCAGTACGCCTTCGTGACGGCGGCCATCGACGCGATGCGGGCCGGACACGTGGACGCGCTGTGCACCGCGCCCGTGTCGAAGGAGCAGATTTCCCGCGCGGGCATCCCCTTCATGGGTCACACCGAAGTGCTGGCGGAGGCCTTCGGCGTGGACGTGATGATGTTGATGGATGGGCCTCGCGTGCGCGTGGCGCTCGCCACCAACCACGTTCCCCTGGCGGACCTGCCGCGCCTGCTCACCGTGGACGGACTGACCGCGCAGCTCAAGCTGCTGTCGCGCAGCCTGGAGCCGGTGGTGGGCCACAAGCCGCGCATCGCCGTGCTGGGGCTCAACCCACACGCGGGCGAAGGTGGGCTCCTGGGACGCGAAGAGGTGGAGGTGATTGGCCCCGCCATCCGCAAGGCCCGCGCGGCCCGGGTGGACGCGCATGGGCCCATCCCCGCGGACGGGCTCTTCGCGAAGCCCGACGAGGTGGGCGCGCGCTACGACGCGGTGCTGGCCATGTACCACGACCAGGGGCTCATCCCGGCCAAGGCGCTGGACTTCGAGCGCACGGTGAACGTGACGCTGGGCCTGCCCGTGCCGCGCACGTCTCCCGACCACGGCACGGCCTACGCCATCGCCGGCAAGGGTGAGGCGAGCTGCGTGCCCATGGTGGAAGCGCTGCTCAAGGCCGCCCAGCTCGCGGGGGCCCGTCTTGCCCACCCGGCAGCCGGCCGACGTGCTCGGCCAGGTCCGCTCCGTCCTTCGCCGGGTCGATGAGCTGAACGTGCGCCCCGGAGCCACTGTCCGGGAGCACCAGCACGCTCACGAGGCCCCGGGGACACTCCCCCAGGCAGCCTGATGCCATCACCCGCGTCCGCTCGGCGAGGCCCCGTCCCGCCAGGGCCTCCCGCAGCCGGCGTGGCAGGTCCACGCCACCGGCGCTGGCCTCCAACCGCACGAGGCAGCGGTGGCAGACGTGCAACTCCGTGGGCTCCGGCGGCTCGGTCGCTGGCATTCCAGGTGGAAGCATAGAAGCCAGTGGTCCGCGCGCACCTCAGAAGATGAAGGGGAAGCGGATGGGCTCCTGCATCCGCACCTGATGCACCGGGAACTTCCAGCGGCGCACCACGTCCTCGATGCAGCGCGACAGCGGCGTGGCGCGCAGCGCGGCGGTGTCCATGGACACGTTGAGCGTCTCACCGCTGGGGAGCACCGACCACTGCACCATGAAGCGGCCACCGGCCTCCATCGGCGTGCCCTGCGCGTGCGAACGCAGGCATGCGGTGATGGCGGGCTGGTTCGTCAGCACCACCTGCTTCACGTCCTCCGGCGTGAGGTGCTCCTTCACGTCCACCGCGGGCGGCACGTAGACGGTGCGCGCGGGCTCCTCCGCCTTCGAGACCTCCGCGTCCGCGTCTTCCGTGAACCCCAGCTCGCGCGCGAAGGTCTCATCGAGGTCAGCGTACGGCCCCTTCTCCGACGTGTCCTCCTCCACGGCCTCCGCGACAACATCACCCGGTGAAGTCGCGATGGCGTCTTGAGACGCGGCGCCTTCCGCCCCCGTGTCTCCGAAGTCGAGCTCGACGGGCGCGGGCGGCAGGGCCGCCGCCGCGTCTGGCTTCGCGAGGGCCTTGCGCTTGATGGGCGCGGGGCTCACCACCGCGAGCGACTCCGCCACGGGCGTGCCCGGGCTTCGCACCGGCTCCGAGGCAGGCACGGAGGCGCGCAGTCCCTTCGCCGCGTCCTGAAGAAGCGCCGAACCCATGCCCGGCTGCGTGCTGGAGACAGCCACGGACCACGCAGCACCGGAGACGTGCGACGAGGCAGCGAGCACCGCGTCCGGCGATGAACCGCTCACGGCGGCCTGAGTGGACGTGCTCGCTCCAATGGTGTGCCCGGACGGAGCGGCGGTGCTCATCGCGACGCCGGCGCCAGCCGAGGACAGGCCCGCCTGGGCGTCACCGCTCGCACCAAGGACAGCGCCGTTCGCCGTGCGCCGCATGGCATCATCGACGCGCACCTGCGTCCCCGTGAAGTCACCACGCACGTAGAGTCCCGCGGCCAGCATCAGGCCCGCCGCCAGCGCGCCCACGGCCGCCGCGCCCATCAACTCCCCAGGACGAAGTCCCAGGACACGGCCTGTCTCGGTCGCGCTCGCAGCGCGCCACCGCGCGGATTCCAGGTGCGCATGCGGCGGCGCATCACCCCACATGGGCGCATCCGGCGCACGCGCCAGCACATTCTCCGCACGCGGCGGCAACAAGGCGCCCAGGGACGTCACCTTCTTCGCTCCAGGCGAAGTGCGCATCCACTCGGGAATCTCCACCGTGGGCTCGGGCAACACGTCCAGCGTGTGCGAGGTGGACGACGGCAGGCGTTCCAGCCACTCCGTCTCCTCCTCCGCGAGTGCGAGCAGCGCGCGCATGCTCGCGGAAACATCCGTCACGGGTGCAGGGTCTTCCACGGCCGCGTCGTCTTCACACGCCTCGAGAAGCTCACGGTCGAGATACGCGTCGAGGTCTCCCTCGAGCGCCTCGCTCACGCTCACCGTGCCGCGCGGCTCCAACGCACCTGGAGTGCCGTTGCCCTGAGTACGGAACTGCCCTTCAGCTCCGGAAAGAAGCTCGTCCACACGCCCTCCCTCGCCCGCGCTGCACTCACCGGCCCTGACTTCGACTGGGCGTGCAACGTAGGAACCGGTCCTCGTCGCGCCACCCCCCACTGTTCGTCCTAGAACGCTGTGCCCCCTGGAGGCACCGCGCCTGTCCACTGCTTCACCGGGTCAACTCACGGCGGATGGCGCACGCGGCCCCGCAACTTCGCGCTCTGGAGATTCATTCCGCACGCGAGCATGCGCGCCGGACTCACGACACCTCATGTATCAATCACGCCTGCATCCACCCCGCTGGCCGCCTCTGTGTGCGGTCATGTTTCCACCCGGAGTCAGTCACCCATGAGCACGACTTCCACCGACGACATTCGCACGCTGACGGAGCTCGAAGGCCGCGTCATGCGCGCCATCCAGACGAAGGACCTGGAGGCCATCAAGTCGCTCACGACCGAGGACTTCATCTATCGCGGCGCGGACGGCGCGGAGATGAACCGAGACGCGTTCATCGTGGGCATCGCCGAAATCCCCGGTGACATCACGTCCGTCGAAGCCGAAAAAATGAAGTCTCACGTCTTCGGTGACACGGGCGTGCTGGCCGGCATCCAGCGCTCGCAGCTGCGCATGACCGACGGCAGCGAGGTCACCGACGCCGTGTACTTCACCGACGTGTGGCAGCGCCGCGACGGAAAGTGGCTCATGGTGTTCGCGCACAGCAGCCCGGCCGCGCCCACCGAGGCTCAGCAGGGGCCCGAAGGCGCACCGCAGCAGCAGTAAGCGCTGCCCTGACGTCCCACTGAGACGTTCCACAACCCACACCCCGATGCGCGGCGCCAGGCGCCGCGCACCTCACATCGCAGCGCCTCCTACGCGGAGCGCGCATCCTGATACACTCCCAGACAGGGAGGCCGTCATGATGCAGCTCTTGCACGGTGAGCGCCGGTGGCGCCTGCCGGCCCAGGGGGAAGACTGGCTCATCGTACCGTCCGTCGACCTGGAGCGGCTGAAGCACCCGCAGGCACCGGTGCCCGACGTCTTCGTCAGCTCCGCCTTGAAGCGCTGGCTGGCCACCTCCGCCGCGCACACGCTGTATGCGATGTACGAAGCGCTCGGAGGCAGCCGCCCGCTGGGGCTGTCCGGCCTGGAGCGCGGCCGGTACGAGCAGCGCCTTCAGCAGCGGCTCACCGAGGCCTTCGTGCATGGAGAACTGGTGGCGCTCCCCATGGCGCGGCCGGTGCTGCTACCCACGCCCTGGCCGGAACCACCGCCGCTGACGTCCGAGGAAGCCCCCGTCGAGGAACAGACGTGGCTGGCCATCGAGCTGAAGGACGAGGAGGGAAACCCCATCCCCCACGCGCGCTACCTGGTGACGCTCCCGGATGGGAGCACGCGCGAAGGCACCCTCAACAAGAATGGCTACGCGCGCGTGGACGGCGTGAATCCCGGCCAGTGCCAGGTCACCTTCCCGGAGCTGGACGGGCAGAGCTGGTCATGACGGCCTCGATGTCCGAGGCCTCCTTGGGGATGGCGGCGGTGAGCACCTCGTTGCCATCCGGCGTGACGAGCACGTCGTCCTCGATGCGGATGCCGCGCACGTCCGCGTAGCGCGCCAGCACGTCGCGCTGGAGCCTGTCCTTCGCGCGCGCCATGAGCCGCGCGTCCGACAGGATGGCGGGCACCTGGTACATGCCCGGCTCAATCGTCACCGCCATGCCGGGCTCCAAATCCCGGTCCAAGCGAAGCGAGCGGTGACCGAACTCCGGCGAGCGCGTGCGGCCCGGCGCGTAGCCCGCCCGGTCTCCCAGGTCCTCCATGTCATGCACGTCCAGCCCCAGCAGGTGGCCCACGCCGTGCGGGAAGAAGAGCGCGGTGACGCCGTCCACCACCAGCTCCTCCGGGTCCCCACGGAGGATGCCCAGCGCCACCAGGCCTCGCGCCATCTCCCGGTGTGCGGCCAGGTGCACGTCGCGGTAGCGCGTCCCCGGCTGGACCGCGTCGATACTGGCCTTCTGCATGCGCAGCACGACGTCGTACAGCTCGCGCTGCGTCGTGCTGAAGCGGCCCGTCACCGGCCACGTGCGCGTCACGTCACAGGCGAAGCCGGCGGGGCTCTCACCGCCCACGTCGGCCAGCAGCAGGTCTCCTCGCGCAGCGTGTGGTCATAGCGCAGGTTGTGAAGCACCTCGCCGTGCACGGTGACGATGGGCTGATACGCCGGTCGCACGTCACGCGAGACGAACTCCGCCTCCATCGCGGCGCGCACCGCGGCCTCCAGGATGCCCGGCCGCGTGGCGCGCATGCCCGCCATGTGGGCCAGCACCGTGACTTCCGCGGCCTGACGCAGCTGCGCCTGCGCGGCGTCGTCATGGCGAAGCCGCAGCGCAATCATCGCGTCCGCCAGCGGCACGTCCACCGTCGCCAGGTGGCCGGGACGCACCTCGCGGCCCAGCAGCGCGGCCACGTCCAGGCACGTCTCCAGGTCCGGCGTGGGCAGCGTCGCCACGTCACGGCCCTTCAGCGCCGCGGGCAGCTCGGCGCGTGAGCGCACGGTACAGCCCGTCCGCTCCGCGATTTCAGCGAAGCCGGGCACCGCGCCGTCCCACAGCGCGTCGTCGGGACCGGGCTCGGGCAGATACAGCGTCCAGCCCTGGCCGTCATACAGGCCCACGCCGTCCGGCGCCGCGAGCCCGAAGAGGTAGAGGAAGTGGCTCGACGCCCGAAAGGGGAACTGGTCGGCGGCGTAGTTGCGCGGGCGGGGGCGGCTCGACGCCAGCAGCGCGGCTGCGCTCCCCAGGGCCTTCGCCAGCTGCTCCCGCCGTCGGGTGAGAGCGGAGCGCTCGGAAACGGAAGGGAGCAGCATTCTGGAACCTCGCGTTCAGGCACCCAGCGGGCGCTGGGGCAACAGCTTGAAAAGGAAGGCCAGCAGGTCGTCGAAGTGGCCGCCCTTGCGGAAGACGGCGTCCACCGGCATGTCGATTTTCCCGTCATGACCGGTGACGAAGACGACCTTGGTCTTCGGCATGTGGTGGCGCACCAGCGGAATCAGCCCCGTCCCAAAGCCGTCACCCAGGCTCTGGTCCAACAGCACGGCGTCATACGCGCGAGGCCGGTTCAATAATCCCGCGGCCTCCGAATAGGAGCCAGCGGTGACGACCGCGAAGCCCGCATCCTCCAAAAGCGCGGACAGCGTCATCCGGTTGGAAGGGTCGTCTTCCACGAGCAGCAGGCAACGCCCGAACGTCCAGTTCGTCTCCATCACTTGCTCCCCCGAGTCACGTCATTCCGGTCATGGGCCCCCGCCTCCGGGCCCGTGAATTGGATTTCCACGTAGGTGCCCCCAGAGGGGCCAGCGCCCAGGTCCAGTTGCCAGCCATGCCGCACGGCCGTCCGGTGGACGATGCTCAGCCCCAGCCCGGCGTGGTGGGGCCGCGTGGTGAAGAAGGGCTCCAGGGCGCGCGAGTACGCCTCCGCCGCCGGCCCTCTCCGGTGTCCTCCACACGCAGGCACACGCCGCTTTCCGCGTCCCGCGTGCGCACCGTGAGCGTCCCGCCGCGCGGCATGGCCTCCAGCGCGTTGTCCACGAGGCAGCGCACCAGCAGCGCCGGTCCTCCACCTCCAGCGGGACGCCGCCCTGCTCCTTCAGGTCGCGCACCACCTCCACCGACGGCGGCACCTGGGCCTCGGCGAGCGCGTGCTCCACGCCATCGCGGGCGCTGCACCGGGGACGCGTGCCACCGGTGGGCGGCGGCGCGCGCTTGGAGAGCACGTCCTCCGCGGACGTCAGCTCTTTTTCGATGAGCTGGAAGAAGGTCTCCACGCGCGGGTCCGCGCTCCAGAGGTCCGTCTTCTTCACCTGCCGCATCAAGTAGAACGAGGCGTTGCGAATGCTGGCCAGCTTGTTGCGCAGGTCGTGCCGCAGGGTGGAGGCCACCACGTCCGCTACCGCCGCCCGCTCACGCGCCTGGAGGTCTCTGCCTGCCATGGGTCAAATCCTCGCGCCTTGCAGCCCTTGTTGAGGCCGGCCTCGCACCCTTGCAATCGCCTGCACCAGCTCACGCAACGGTACCGGCTTGGTCATACACACCACCGCGCCCTGCGCCGCCACCCTGCGGAGCATCTCCGGCACCACGTGGCCGGACACCGCGATGATGGCGACGGACAGGTTCGCCGCGCGCACCTTGGACACCAGCTCCGGCCCGCTCATCTCCGGCATCACCAGGTCCAGCACGCAGACGTCGTATTCCCCCGAACGCAACGAGGACAACGCCTCCTCGCCGCTGTACACGGCGCGCGCGCGCAGCCCCACCGTGCTCAGGGCGCGCACCATGCCGCGCGCCACCTGTTCGGTGTCGTCCACCACCAGGACCTGCGGCGCCGCCGCCGCGCGCAGCACCGTGTCCAGCGCGTGCGCCACGTCGAAGGGCTTGGGCAGCACGGTGAAGGCGCCCTCGGCGAGCGCGTCATCCACCAGCTCCTCCGCCGTGAAGGCCGTCATCAACACCACCGGCATGTCGGGGCGCTCCTGCTTGATGCGGCGCAAGAGCTCCACGCCGTGCAGGCCGGGCATGCGGATGTCCGTGAGCACCACGTCCACGGATTGCTTCTCCAGGAGGCGCAAGGCCTCCTCACCATTGGCCGCCTCGAGGACCGTGTGGCCCTCCAGCTCCAGGTTCGCGGCCAAGGTGATGCGAAGCGACTCCTCGTCGTCGACCAGCAGGATGCGCGCGGGGGCCACTGCGACGTCCTCCATCATGCGGCCTGGGCCGCCGCTGCCGCGGGGAGTTCGATGAGGAACTCACTACCCCGCTCCGCTTCGCTGCGCACAGAGATTGTGCCGCCATGACGTTGCACCATGTTGGCGACAATGGCCAGTCCCAAGCCGGTGCCACGCGTCTTCGTGGTGAAGAGCGGTTCGAAAATCTTGGGCAACACCTCCGGAGGAATCCCCGCGCCGTCATCCATGACCCGGATGCGCCAGGGACTCGCGTCTCCACCTTCCGCTACGACTGAAACCACTCCATTGCGCCCCACGGGCATGGCCTCCACCGCGTTCTGCACCAGATTCACCAGGACCTGACGGAACTGCTCCTTGTCCAGGTGTGGCACCGGCAACGACTCCGGCACGTCATTGACGATTCGCACACCATCCCGCTGCGGCACCACGCCAATGGCCTCGTCCACCAACGGACGCAGCGGACACGGCTGGAGCGCGGGCGGACGCTCGCGGGCGAAGTCGAGCAGGTCGGAGATGATTTTCGCGCAGGCGTTCAGCTCGCGCTCCATCAGCCCCAGGAACTGGGGGACCCGTGGGTCATCCGCGGCCCCTGCTGGGTCCCTCGTGAGCTTCCGGGAGAGATAGGCGTGGGAGTTGCGCACGGCGGCCAGCGGGTTTCGCAGCTCGTGCCCCACGCTGGCGGCCAGCTGCCCCACCGCGGCCAGCTTCTCCACGCGGATGAGGTGCTCCTGGAAGCCGCTGAGCTCGCGCAGGGCGCGGTCCAGCTCGCGCGCCTTCGCGTGCTCCCGTTCGCGGGCCAGCTCCAGCTCCGCCCGGCGCACCGCCACCTCGCGCAGCTCGCGCAACATGCCCCGGCACGAATACACCAACACCACGTCGATGAAGGCCACCCAGAAGGCGTGCTCCACGAACCGCCACAGCTCCGGCGGAAGCCCGCCGTAGAGCGAGTGTGACCACAGGGTGCCGCGCATCACGTGGTCCACGACGGTGGTGATGCTCGCGGTGAGCAGCACCCACGGGTCGCGGTACAGCGCCAGGAAGGCCAGCGAGCCGAAGATGTGGAAGTGCGTCTCCACCCGGCCGTCCGTCAGGTAGATGAGCAGCGAGGACCAGAGCGCCTGGCATACGGCCACCACGTGACGCGTGGGCGTGGAGCCCGGGCGCCAGCGGGCCATCACCATGGGGAAGGCGCTGAGCAGCGTCCCCACCAGCACGGCCGCCTGGAGCTGCGCGCCGCTGCCCCGCGGACCGAACAGCGCGATGACGATGCCCACCGCCCACTGGCCCAGCATCAGCCCAGCGAAGAGCCGGTCCGTGCGGACGCGCACCGCGGACAGGTGCTCGCGGAACAGCCGCGCGGCGCGCTCCTTGAGCGCCATGGGCGGACTGGGCGGGCTGGACGTCTCGTCGCGCGCCGGGCTCATGGCGCGCTCCCGCGGGGTCTTCCAGCTCGCAGCCGTAGACGGCGTGCCCGGCCAACGCTTCCGCCGGCGCGTCACCCAGCAGCGCCTCCACCGCGGCGCGCCCGGCGTTGTCGCCCGCGTGGCCCCGGGCCGTGGTGATGCCGCCGCTGAAGCGCAGCGCCCCACCCGCGTCGTAGAAGAGGACCTGACCGGAGGTGACGGCGCCGAAGCGCTCCGCCTGGACGCCGCCCTCGTCGCGCAGGGCGGTGACGCCCGGAATCGCCGCCGCGGAGCGCCACAGCTCGCCCTGCTCCCAATCCTTGCCGGTGCCCTCGGGCTTGAGGAAGAGCACGAAGGCGTCGAGCCGCCCCTGTGCCTTCGCCATCACCAACGAGAGCTCTCCCATGCTCGCGCGCGTGCAGGGACAGAGCGGGTGCGCCAGCATCACCAGCGTGGGACGGCCCTCCACGCGTGGCACGGTGGAGTCCCCGGGCCAGCGCGCGGGTGCCGCCAGGGACTCGCCGGGCGTGAGGGAATAGCGAGCCATGGCGAGCGAGCCCGCCACGATGCCACCGAGCCAGACGACGCCGGTCACCACCCACCACCCGCGCTTGCCCCCGGGGCGCCTCATTGCTCACCCCCGGGTTCGCCCACGACCCACGCAGGCGCCCCGCGCACGGAACCGTGGCGGACTTGGCAAGTGAGGCTGTCGAGTGGACGGCGGCGGTGGTGACGAGGTGGGGAGCCTCGGCGTCGACCCGCAGCACCTGGAGGCGCTGGGCTTTCATGGCGTGACAAGCCACACGATAGCGCCCAGCCCCCCAGGTCTGTCATGGGTTTGAATGGCAAATGTTCGGAATGTGCGTCGCGCGACCGCCCAGCTGGATGTCTGTAATGGGAATGAAGCGCCGCGCGAGCGACACCGTCACCCGTGGTGCGTGTTGAGCGCGTCCGCGTAGTGTTGGAGCTGGCGCCTGGCGGCGTCGAACGCGTCCGTCACCGCTTGGTAGGCATCCTCGTGCCCGGTGCGCGCCTGCGGATCCCGGCTGGCGACAATGTTCCTCCCTGGCACACTCACATCCACGCGCACATGGAAATGCCTGCCGTGCTGCTTGTGCCGGTGCGGCTCCTCCACCACCACGTGGCACCCCACGATGCCGTCGTAGAACTGCTCCAGCTTGCCGGCGTGGTCGCGGATGTGCTCGCTCAGGGCCTCGCTCGTCTCCATGCCCCGATAGGTGATTTGCAGCGCTCGGTTCATCGTCCGCCTCGCGTGGTGGTGCCCCCGGGAAGGGGGCATCGGGTTGCCTTCCCTTCCGGATGCATTTGCGCGGCCAGCGCGCCAGGTCCGCGAAATTCCATCAAACGCCACGCAAGCCACACGCTGCGTTTGCGGCGAAATGGGACACCGCGCAGTCTCTGCGGGGCGATTTGCCCCACCCCCCTGAGAGGCGGATGTAGGCCCGCCCGGCTCCGCGCTCAACCCAGGGGCGCCACCTCCAGCACCGCCGCGCCGTGCACCTGGCCTCGCCTCAGCGCGGTGAGGGCGTCGTTGGCGGCGGACAGTGGAAAGGTTTGCACCCGGGTGCGCACCGGCACCTTGGGCGCGAGCGCGAGGAAGTCCAGCGCATCCGCCCGGGTGAGATTCGCCACCGAGCGCACCACCCGCTCCTCCCACAGCAGCGCGTAGGGAAACGCGGGGATGTCGCTCATGTGGATGCCGCCGCACACCACCACGCCGGCCTTGTCCACCGCCCGGAGCGCGGCGGGCACCAGCGCGCCCACGGGCGCGAAGAGGATGGCCGCGTCCAGCCGCTCCGGAGGCACGGTGTCCGAATCCCCGGCCCACTCCGCGCCCAGCTCCCGCGCGAACCGCTGGCCCTCCACGTCCCCCGGCCGGGTGAAGGCGAAGACACGCCGGCCTTGGTGGCGCGCGACCTGGATGAGCAGGTGCGCCGCGGCGCCGAAGCCGTAGAACCCCAGCAGACGGCGCTCGCTCCCCACCATGCGGAGACTGCGAAACCCGATGAGGCCCGCGCACATCAACGGCGCGGCGTGGACGTCGGTGTACTCGGACGGCAGGGGGAAGCAGAAGCGCTGGTGGGCCACCGTGAACTCCGCGTAGCCACCATCCAGCTGGTACCCCGTGAAGCGTGCCTGCTCGCAGAGGTTCTCCTGGCCGGCCAGACAGAAGCGGCAGTGGCCGCAGCTCCAGCCGAGCCAGGGGACGCCCACTCGCGTGCCCACGGGAATGGCCGTCGCCCGCTCGCCCGCTGCCTCCACCGTGGCCACGATTTCATGGCCTGGGACCAGCGGCAGCTTGGGCTTCGGCAGCTCACCGTCCACGACGTGCAGGTCGGTGCGGCAGACCGCGCAGGCGCGCACGCGGAGCAACAGCTCCTCCGGGCCGGGACGAGGAATGGGCAGCCGCGTCTCATGCAGGGGCTGCCCGACCTCGCGCAGCACCATCGCGCGCATGCTCCCTTCCATGCTTCACCCCTGGCGCCGCGCGCTCCAGCGCAGCGCACCCGGGAGGAAGATGGGAGGGGCTCCTCAAATCTGCACCCCCGCGAGCAGGCCCGGCCACATGCGCACGGTGGTGCGGCCCTCGTCCGCGACGTGGCGCCACTGCGGCCCGATGCCCAGCTCCTTCCACGGGTCGCTGTCATCCCAGGTGACGAGCGTGTTGGCGCTGACGCCACCGAACACCGCGAAGTGCCGCGCCACCTGCCAGCCCGCCGTCAACCGGAGCTGCGCCAGGACATGCTTCGAGTCGTCGAAGAGCCGCTTCGTGTGGACGGTGCTGCTCACCGCGTCGATGTCGAAGAAGAAGCGGCCCGCGGGGATGTGGCCGCCCAGGCCCGCGCCCATGACATAACGGCGGCGGTCCTCGTCGATGGAGGGGCTGTAGCCCACCGTGAACAGTGAGTAGATGTGACGGCCGCCCAGCTTCACGCCCACGTTGGTGAGCGCCACGTCACTGGCCCACACCTGCACATGCGCCTGACCGCCACCGACGAAGCTGAGGATGCCCACCGCCTCGCCGTCCAACTCGCGGGCCACGTTGAGGATGCCCACCTGCGCGCCCGCCACGTTGTTCGCGATGTTGACGATGCCCACCTGCGCGCCATCCACCTCGCCGCCCACGTTGATGATGGAGAGCTGGGCGCCGGAGAGATTCCGCACGTAGCTGACACCCGAGGACATCTGGAGCCCCGTCATCTGCCCCGCCACGTTGAGGCCCGCGGCGGCCTGGAGCCCGTGAACCCGCTCCGTCGCGATGTTGGCGCCCACCGCAGCCTGGAGCCCGCGCACCGGGCCGCCCGACACGTTGGCGCCCACGCCGAGCTGCGCGCCCAGCAGGCCCTTCCCCGCGACGTTGACGGCCACGGCCACCTGCGTGCCATTCACCTCGCCCGGCGCGATGTTGCCACCCACCGCGAGCTGCGCGCCTTCCGCGTTCCCGCGCACCACGTTGACCCCCACCGTGGACTGGAGGCCCAGCAGGTCCGCGCCGGCCACGTTGGCGCCCACGGAGAACTGGGCGCCCGTCACCGGCCCCCGGGCCAGGTTGGCGCCCACCGCGAGCTGCGCGCCGCTCAGCCCCCTCCCCCACCCAGTTGCCTGCCAGCGACATCGCCAGGCCGTCCACCCGCTTCGCATGCGTCGCCACCAGGCCGATGGACACGTTGTTGACCACGTTGCCGGTGTGGAAACCCGACGTGCTCAGCCCCGGCACCAGGGTGAGGCTGAACGGAATGTGCACTTCGTTCGCGTCGGCCTCCGCCTTCGCCTCGGGCGCGCCTGCCGAAGGCGCATTGGCACCGTCAGGCACGACGGGCATGGTGGACGCGCCATTCGACGGTGCCTCAGGGCTCACAGCGCCGGACGCTGACGCGTCCCCCGAGGGCGCCCCGGCGGCCAAGGTGTGGCTCACCGGTTGCTCCGCCGCGGCCACCAGCGGCGGGGCGGACAGCTCGCGCGCCACGCCCGGCCAATCGACAGACGCCGCTCCGCTCGCGGCGCTCGAGGACGGCCCGCCCGCCGTCTCCTCGGCGGAGGCCGAGAACGCCACCACCGCCGCCATCATCCCCGCGCACACCGAGACCTTGCGATTCATCGCCTGGACCTTCCTGGACTGTTTTGAATGCGGCCCGGCCCGCATCGCGCGGGCACCCGGGCCAGGAAAAATCATCGGGAGGCGTCGTCGCCCCGCTCGTGCAAGAGAACACCGGCACCGCGCGGAACTGTCACCTGTCCACTTCAGCGCAGCCGCTAACATCGGCCGCCATGTCCTCCCGTGCCCCGTCCCGCCGCGACGTGCTCACCGCGACCCTGGGTGGCCTGCTCCTGCCCGGCGTCGCCGCCTCACAGCCCGCGAAGAAGGCCGCACCGGGCCCGTCCACCGTGAAGCCCCGGAGAAAACCGCCGCGCCATCGCGCGGCCGAGGAGATGCCATGCTCACACGCCCCATTCCCAGCACGGGAGAAGCGCTGCCCGTCATCGGCCTCGGCACCTGGCAGACGTTCGACGCCGCACCGGGCGAGCGAGCGCCCCTGGCCGAAGTGCTCCGCACCTTCCTCGACTCGGGCGCGCGCCTCATCGACTCCTCGCCCATGTACGGCCGCGCGGAATCCGTGGTGGGCGAGCTGCTGCGGAAGCTCGACGCGACGAAGACGCCCTTCCTCGCCACCAAGGTGTGGACCACCGCCAAGAACGAAGGAATCGCGCAGATGCGTGAGTCCATCCGGCGCATGGGCCAGGGCCGCATGGACCTGATGCAGATTCACAACCTCGTGGACTGGCGCACGCACCTGCCCGTCCTGCGGGACTGGAAGGCCCGCGGCGCCATCCGCTACCTCGGCATCACGCACTACGCCCGCAGCGCCTTCGATGACCTGGAGCGCATCATCCGCGAGGAGAAGCCGGACTTCGTCCAGCTCCCCTACTCAGTGCTGGAGCGCGACGCGGAGAAACGCCTGCTGCCCGCCGCCGCCGCGCACGGCGTGGCGGTGCTCGTCATGCAGCCCTTCTCCAGCGGCACCCTCTTCGAGCGCGTGCGCGGCCGTCCCCTGCCCGGCTGGGCCGCGGACATCGACTGCACCAGCTGGGCCCAGGTGTTCCTCAAGTTCATCCTGGGGCACCCAGCGGTGCACTGCCCCCTGCCGGCCACCCGCAAACCCTCGCACGCCGCCGACAACGTGCGCGCGGGCTTCGGCCGGATGCCCGACGAGAAGCTCCGCGCCCGCATCGTGAAGGAGCTGGAGGGCTGAGCGGCGGCTACAGCTCCGGATCCGGCGTGTACTGGAGCTCGCCCGTGGGCTCCAGCACCAGGCCCGTGCCGGGCTCGTCCGCTTCGTCGTCGCGGCCCACCTCCAGTACGGACTCCTTCGCGTCCCACTGGCCCAGGTAGTACTCGCCGCCCGCGGCCATGCAGGCGCGGCCTTCCGACACCACCGTCTCCACCACTTCCTTGATGTCGCTGGTGGCGCGAAGCAGCGTCCACGACTTGCCGTCCTCCTTGAAGCCCTCCACCAGGTCCTTGAGCTCGGCGTCGCGAGGCATGCCGTCGGGCAGCGTCTGGCGCTCCCACGTGCGCGGCTCGCGCTGCGGCTGACGGGCCTTCCACGCGCGCGCCAGCGCCAGCAGCTTCTCCTCCGCCGCCTCTTGGAGCGCGTGCATCTCCTCGGGCAGGTCAATCTCCTCCAGCGCCAGCACCGCCGTCTCCAGCTGCAGCGCCTTGAGGCTCCACTCGTTCCACGCCGTCTTCAGCATCCGAACCCTCGCTTTCCTGCCCGGCCACCTACCACAGGCCCGCCTGCCCTGGCGGCGGCCAACCCACCGCCATGTGCCCGCCGACCTCCACGCTGCCTACCTTGTGCTCCCAAGGGAGGCAGCGATGGCCAGGAAGAAAAAGGACACCCAAGACGTCACCGAGCACTTCGATGACCTCATCAAGGACATCAAGGTCGCGATGATGACCACCGTGGAAGCGGATGGCAGCCTGCGCAGCCGCCCCATGTGGACGCACGCGCGAGACTTCGACGGAGAGCTCTGGTTCTTCACCCGCGAGCATTCCCCCAAGGTCGACGAGGTGACGCACGACCACCACGTCAACCTCGCGTACTCGGACCCGACCCGGGACCGCTACGTCTCCGTGAGCGGCCGTTGCCGGCTGGTGCTCGACAAGGAGAAGGCCCGCGCGCTGTGGAACCCCACCCTCAAGGCCTGGTTCCCCGACGGCCTGGACGACCCCGAGCTCGCCCTGCTCTGCGTCCGCGTGGAGAAGGCCGAGTATTGGGACACGCCCAGCAGCCGCATGGTCCAGCTCACCGGCATGGTGAAGGCCGCCTTCACCGGACAGCCCTACGCACCTGGCGACCACCAGAAGCTCGACCTGGACGACAGCGCCCCGCTGCCCCACTGAGCCGGACGGGCCCACCGGAATGGACCCGTCATCAAGGTAGGACGGCGCCTCGCGACGGCTCCGCCTCCCCCTGTCCCACTGACACCTTCTTCATCCTTCAAGCAGGGTGGGTCGCCATCAACCCATGGCGAACCTGTCCGAGGAGTGTGCCGTGGATGTCGTCCTTCTGACGACCTGGTGTTTCTCTGACAGCGTCGATCGCCTCGCCTTGTACCTCGGGCTGGCCTGATCCATGAGTGCGGCGCCCTCGGGTGGTAAGAGCCGCCACGCTCATGACGTTGAAGTGCCGAACGCTTTAGAGTATCAACCATCCGCTTTCGAGATTTTCCGCATGCACGACCGGTATCGTACCGACCCGCATACGGCCGACTCGAATACGTCTAACGAAGGAACATCACGATGGAAAACAAGAGGTCGGTCGCGAAGCCGGACGGCAAGCTCGCGGTCTTGATTCCGGGTCTGGGCGCTGTGTCCACCACGCTGATGGCGGGTGTCGAGCTGGCGCGCAAGGGCAAGGGTCACCCCATTGGATCGCTCACGCAGATGGGCACCGCCCGCCTGGGGAAGCGGACCGACGGGCGCACCGTGAAGCTCAACGAGCTGGTTCCTCTGGCGGAGCTGAAGGACGTTGCCTTCGGCGCCTGGGACATCATCCGTGAGGACGCGTACGAAGTGGCCGTGCGCTCGGGCGTGCTCAGCGACAAGCACCTGGAGGAGGTGAAGCCGTTCCTCCAGAGCATCAAGCCGAAGCAGGGCGTGCATGACCCTGAGTTCGTGCGCCGCATCGAGGCCAACCACATCAAGGCCACCAAGACGCACCGCGAGAGCATCGAAGCGCTGCGCCAGGACATCCGCGACTTCAAGAAGGAGCTCAACGCGACGCGCGCCGTGATGGTGGTGTGCAGCAGCGTGGAGACCTTCCGTCCGCTGCCCGAGTCCTTCAAGACGCTGGCCGCCTTCGAGAAGGCGCTGGACGAGAACAGCCCGGACATCAACCCCACCGCGCTGTACACCTACGCGGCCATCAAGGAGGGCGTGCCCTTCGCGAACGCCACGCCCAACGCCAGCGTGGACACGCCGGCGCTCCAGGAGTTGGCCAGGCAGGAGTCGGTGGCCGTCGCCGGCCGCGACCTCAAGAGCGGCCAGACGATGATGAAGACGGTCATCGCGCCCGCGCTCAAGGCCCGCATGCTGGGTCTGGATGGCTGGTTCTCCACCAACATCCTGGGCAACCGCGACGGCGAGGTGCTGGACGACCCCGCGGCCTTCAAGGCCAAGGAAGTCACCAAGTCGAGCGTGCTGGACACCATCCTGCAGCCCGACCTGTACCCGGAGCTGTACAAGAAGTACGCGCACAAGGTGTCCATCCACTACTACCCGCCCCGCGGCGACGCGAAGGAGGGTTGGGACAACATCGACATCACCGGATGGCTCGGCTATCCGATGCAGATCAAGGTCAACTTCCTCTGCCGCGACTCCATCCTGGCCGCCCCGCTGGTGCTGGACATCGCGCTGTTCCTGGACCTGGCCAAGCGGCTGGAGTGGCGCGGCATCCAGGAGTGGATGTCCTTCTACTTCAAGACCCCCATGGCGCAGCCGGGTCTGCCGGTGGAGCACGACCTCTTCATCCAGCTCACCAAGCTGAAGAACACGCTGCGCGTCGTCGCGGGCGAGGACCCCATCACCCACCTCGGGCTCGACTATTACGGAGATGACCTCCCGCTCTCCAAATAAGGTCACCGCGCTCACGTGGCTCTCCACCGTCCTGGGGTTGAGCCACTTGACGCTGGTGTACGCCACCGGCCGGCTGCGGTGGGACCACGTCGCGGCGGACGCGCTGATTCTGGGGGTGGCCTGGTCGGGCCCCCGCCTTCAGCGCTTCCTCCGCGGTGGGCTCGCGCTTTGGCTGACCGGGATGCTGCTGGACAGCCAGGGGCTCTGGCTGTTCCTGCGGGGCCCCATCCACACGGGCGACCTGTGGGAGCTGGAGCGCCAGTGGTTCCCGGCGCCCGGCGGCACCCACTGGCCCGAATGGTGGGCCACGCGCTTCACCCCGGCCTTGGACCTGCTGTGCGGCTTCGCCTACGCGGCGTACCTGTACGAGGTCTTCATCCTGGCCATCTTCTTCTTCGTGAAGAAGGACTCGCTCTTCGAAAGGCTGTGCTGGGGCTTCCTGGCGGCGAACGCCATTGGCGTCGTCATCTACGTGCTCTACCCCGCCGCGCCGCCCTGGTACGTGCTCCAGTACGGCCCGGGACCGGCCGACCTGGCCGCGCCCCCCAACCCCGCGGGGACCGCCCGTTTCGACGAGCTGCTGGGCATCAGTTATTTCGCGAGCTTCTACTCGCGCAGCACCAACGTGTTCGGGGCCATGCCCTCACTGCACGCGGCGTACCCCTTCCTGGTGATGCTGTTCGTGTGGTCGCGCGGCTGGGCGTGGCGCATCTCCACCGGGCTGTTCGCGTTGCTCGTCGCCTTCTCCGCCGTATACCTGACGCACCACTACATCCTGGACGTGCTCGCGGGCCTGGGCGTGGCGGCGGTTGCATTCCTGGCGGTCGAAGGCGTCTACGCCCGTTGGGCGGCCACCGCACCGTGGGCCGTGTCGTTGACTACAAGAGGAGACACCCGTGCTTGAGAACCTGATGGCGTGGTTGACCGGAAACCTGTCTCCGTCCGCCCGCATCTGGACGGCGCTGGCACCGGCCATCGTCGCCTGCACGTACTTCATCGGCGGGTTGCTCCTCTTCTGTATCCGCTGCGCCTTCAAGGGCATTCCCCGCGACGAGGAGACGCTCAAGCGCGGCAGCAACGGGCTGGTGGGCTTCTTCCTGCGGCACTACTTCTTCTGGGTCATCCAGCCGCTGTGGGCGGTGATTCTGCGTTCCGGTCTGCCGGCCAACGCGCTGTCCATGCTGTCGGGCCTGCTGGGCATCTCTTCCGGCGTGGCGGTGGCGGCGGGCCGCTTCGCGCTGGGCGGGTGGCTCTTCCTGTTCGCGGGCATCCTGGACGTGATGGACGGGCGCATCGCCCGCACGCGCAAGGAGGCCAACCCGCGGGCGCGGCGCTGGATTCGGTGCTGGACCGGTACGTGGACTCGGCGATGCTCATGGGTCTGGCCTGGTACTACCGGGACACCTGGGTGCTGCTGCCCGCGCTGATGGCGCTGCTCGGCTCCTCGCTGGTGCCCTACGTGCGCGCCAAGGGCGAAGGCCTGGGCGTCAACGTGCGCGACGGCGCCATGCAGCGGCTGGAGCGGGTGCTCTTCATGGGCGCGGGCACGGCGCTGTCGCCCATCCTGGAGGCCGTCTTCTGGCCCGAGGAGAAGCACCCCATGCACTGGCTCGCGGTGGTGGGGCTCGTCTTCGTGGCCGTCATGAGCAACGTCACGGCGCTCTCCCGCTTCCGCAACCTGGTGAAGGCGCTGGCGCCCAAGCGTCAAGAGGCGCGCTCCGGCAAGGCCATCATCGGGCTCAACGCCCTGGCGGGCGCGGTGGCCACGGCGGTGGACTTCGCGCTGGTGCTGGCGCTGGTGGAGTGGGCGGGCATGCTGCCCGCCTGGGCCACGGTGCTGGGCTGCGGCCTGGGCGCGGTGGTGAACTACTCCATCAACCGGGTGCTCACCTTCAAGAGCAATGGCCCGGTGGCGCGGCAGCTGGCGCGCTACTCGGTGGTGAGTGGAACCAGCGCGCTGCTCAACGCGGGCGGCGTGGCGCTGCTGACGCTGCACCCGCAGCTGGCCTATGCGCTGGGGTGGTGGCTGGTGCGCGGCGTGGTGTACTTCGCGTGGAACCTGCCGCTGCAGCGGGACTACGTCTTCAACAACGACGCGGCGGCTTCCGAGGACGCGCTCATGGAGCAGCGCCCCCATGCGGCCTGAAGGGCGCCTCCAGGCGCTGAAGGGCCTGGCTGTGGCCACCGCGCTCGTGCTGCCCTCGGTGGCGGCGGCGGGCGCGGTGCTGGAGCCGAAGCTGTCCCCCAGTGACAACTACGGGGAGAACTTCACCTTCATCGGCGACCTGGACGGCGGCACCTTCATCTTCGTGCAGCTGACGGTGACGAACATCGGTCCCGGCTCGCGCACCGGACTGTGCCGGACCACGGTGCTGACGCCGGGGCAGAAGGCCTGGTCGGCGCAGACGAAGGTCAAGACGCGTGACTGGCGCTATGACGCGGAGAGCTCGACGCTGAAGATGGGGCCGTGCTCGGCCCGTTCCGCGGATGGGGCCACGCGCGTGGAAGTCCCGCTGGATGGCGGGCGGGTGCTGCTGGAGTACGCCGCGCCCATGACGCCCCAGGGCCAGGAAGGCACCGAGGTGGAGGTGGGCAAGGACCGCTACCACCACGAGGTGACGCTGGCCTTCAGCGCGTTGAAGGCGACGGTGAAGCGGCCCAAGGGCGAGGACGTCGTCTACACGGGTGGCGGGTACGCGGACCACACGCGCTCCACCATTGCGCCAGCGAAGCTCGCGAAGCGGTGGGTGCGCTTCCGGGCGCTGCTCGGCGGCGAGAAGCTGGTGCTGCTGGCGCGTGAGGGGCAGGACGGTGAATACGGCCCCGTGTACGCGTGGGAGGAAGGCGCCAAGGCCCGCTTGCTGGAGCACTTCACGCTCGCGCGGGAAGGCGTGAAGGAGCGGAGCTCGTGGACGGTGGAGCTGTTCGCGGATGGCGCCTCTGCCATGGTGCTGCGCTCCACTTCGCTGATGCAGCGCAGCGCGCCAGTGGAGGATCTGGGCGCGGTGCTGGGCGGGCTGGTGCGCTCGGTGGTGGGCTCGCCGGTGACGTACCTGCACCGGGCGGTGCTGGAGCGTGAGGGCAAGGCACCGGTGACGGGGCTGATGGAAGTAACGCTCGAGGGCGACCTGTGAGTTTTGCTTTGCTGCGGGAAGTGCACCACGTGCCGGGTGTGCGCGGCTGGGTGCGCAAGCAGGTGCTGCGCTCAGTGGCGCGCTGCGTGGAGTGGACCACGAAGCTGCCGGGGCGCGGGCTGAACGTGTCTCAGGTGAATGACTGGCTGTACGTGGGTGGCGCGGTGCCTCGCTCGCGGTACGCGGAGCTGAAGGCGCGCGGCATCACCGCGGTGATTGACGTGCGGGGTGAGCGCTGTGACGACGCGGAGGCGTTGAAGGCGCTGGGCATCGAACTGCTGAACCTGCCCGTGACGGACCGCTATCCGCCGTCGGTGGAGCAGCTGATGCGGGGCGTGGAATGGGCCCTGCCCCGGCTGAAGCAGGGCGGCACGCTGTATACGCACTGCGAGCACGGCGTGGGCCGGGGCCCGCTGGTGGGGCTGGCGGTGATGGTGGCGCGCGGCTGGGAGGCGCCGGCCGCGTACCGCGAGCTGCGGCAGGCGCGGTGGCAGTCCACGCTGAATGACCGGCAGCTGAACGGGCTCGCGGACTTTGTCGCCGCGTGGCAGGCACGGACGTCCGAGCGGGCGGCGTAGGCCGCGCCCAGCTCAGTCTCGCTTCAAGATGACGCCGTCATCGCTGATGGCATAGCTCGCGCCAGGGTCCATGACTTCCGGCCGCAGGCCACAGCGCTCCTGCTCCCTGGGCGTGAAGTGAACGAAGGTCATCTTCTCGCCCCGCTGGAGCCAGGCGTCATACGTCTCGATGCGATAGAGACACTGCGTCATGGCATCCGCGTTCTTGGGGGGCTTCGTTCCGGGAGGCAGGAAGTCCTCCATCGCGAGCTGGAGCGCCTTCAACTGAGTGCCATCCACGGTGGTCGAGGCTTCCTTTGTCCACTCCGGGAACTGGATACCGGCGGAGACCTCGGGCGGCGCAACTGGCGTCTTGGACCGCAGGTACATGCATCCACTCATGAAGCTCATGAGGATGATGAAGCCGACTGGTTTCATCTACGTAGCCTCCAGTTCGACTGCTGCCGATGCCAGCTCGCTTCCCACTCCGTGGCGAGAAATTCGAGAGCATGGGCTGGAACGCCGAAGGATGGGAACCTCGTCATGAAAATGCTTCCGCTGGTCGCACTCATTACCTGCTCAAACCTGCAGCACGGCTGCGCCCTGTCTGGCTACTACAAGCTCCCCAAAGCCGAGCGGGCATCGCCGGAGGAGGCAGCGAACGTGACATTCCCTGACTCGATGGATCAGGGAACGCACCTGGACGGTCCAGCGTTGGCAGCACTCGAAGTCGCGATGAACGACTTCCTGCCCCCGGATGCCAAGGCAGAGGCCCGCACCGAGGAACTGGCACGGTGCCTGTCACAGCGAAGCACCTACGACGTGACGGTATTGAAGCACGACGACCAGCTCTACTTCGTCAGCTTCCTGCCCAGGCTTTCCCGATGCGGAATCGAGCTCGACGCGCCCATCATGGACGCGGGCGCGACGTATGCCATCGATGGGCACGGGCGGATTCTGAGCGAGCGCTAGCTCGCTCGTGCAGATGCTACGGCCCACTGAAGAGCGCGAGGCCACGCGACAACCAAGCGCGAGCCCTGTCCTCCACGGCATACGTGAAGCCGTCGCGCGAGCCTCGGGCGTACACCTCCGGGTAGCCCGCCGGTGCGTCCGGCACCGCATTCCCGAGCCACAGCGTCTGCACGGCGCCGCCCTCTTCGCGCACCTCCACGAAGGCCACGGGCGGAGACAGGCCCGCCTGCGCGTCCTGCACCGCCGCATCGAGAAGGCGCGAGGCCTCGAGCCGCTGAAGCCAGAGGAGATGCGCCTCCACCTGTGACGCGTCGAACCGGAAGGACTCCGGCGGCGACTGCGGCTCACGCAGCACCCAGCCCTGCGCTTCCTTCGCCACCACCACCGTCGTGTCACCCGCCTGGATGCGCACCTGGTTCACCTTCTCCAACGCGAACCGCAGCAGGAGCAGGTCGCGGAAGTCCACCAGCCGCTTGCGAACCTGCGATGCCGCCACCGCGGACACCTCATATACTCGCGCATCTCCCTCCAACTGGACGAAGACGGTGTCCTGGGACTCCGACGCACGGCTCAGCCGCAACACCACCGTCTTCCCATTCTTGAGGCGCACCTCCACCGTGTCATGCGCCTGGGCGAGCACGGCCTTCGCCTCCGTGGCGGCCTCCCCCGAGAGCACGTCCTGCGCCTCGACCTCCAACAAGTCCCGCACGACCTGTTCGACCACGTGCGCGCTGAACCGGAAGCCCTCCGGCACCTGCGTCCCCTCCGCGAGCCGCCAGCCGCCGGGCGCGCCATTCGACGTCACCGTCACCGGCGCTTCGTCCCCGACTCGAAACACCAACTGCGTGATGTCCCCGGGCGCCCCCCGCACCAGCCGCGCGTCACGCCAGTCCATGACGCGCCGACGCCACAACCAGCCCAACAACGAGGGGTGCTCGAAGACGTCCGCGTTGGACGCCTTGCGCACGTAGGTTCCACCGTTCGACGCCCCATCCTTCCCGAGCACCAGCTCCAACGGAGGGCGGCCCTCCTGGAGGATGCGGACCTTCAGCCCGCGCGCGTCATCCAGCCAGAACTCGTTCAGCCGGTCGGCCTCGCCGGTGACGAACTTCGCCCCGGCCACCCGGGTCAGGGACTCCAGCGCGCCCTTCACCATCGCCTCGTCCGCCAGGAAGCGGCTCTCCGGCGAGCCCGGGTCCGCGACCGTCCACCCACTGCCGTCCCGCTGCAGCGTGGCGCGGCGGACGCCCGAGAGCTCCAGCCCGGAAACTCGGGCCGGGTCGAAGCCCGACAGGTCCAACTGGCGTCCACCACCGCTGGCTTCCGGCTGCCCCGGCGGCTGCTCACCGGCGACGAACATGAACACGAGCAGCAGCACGGCTGCGCCAACGACGATGACCAGCGCCTTCTTCATGGCTCTCCCTCGGCTCCGGGCCCAGAGAGAACCCTTACTTCACCCCCGCACATCTCGGCATCCCCCTCCGTGACTTTCGGAGGGGACGGCTCATGGAGCCCCGGCCGTCGCCTTGCGCCGCCACGCGGCCGGCGTCACCCCGTGGACGCGGCGGAACTGGCGGATGAAGTGCGTCACGTCCGCGTAGCCCACTCGCTCCGCGATGATGTCCACGCGCTCGTCCGTGCCACGCAGCCGGCGGCGCGCCTCCGCCATCCGGCACTCCAGAATCCACTCGCCCACCGTGCGGCCCGTCTCCTGCCGCACCACGCCCGCGACATGCGCGGAGGAGCGCCCCAGCGCCTTCGCCACCTGCGCGAGCGACAACGGCTCCAGACAGTGCGTCTCGATGTACGTGAGCGCCTTGCGGCTCAGCCCCAGGGACGGCGGCTCACTCGTACCCGTCTGGGCCGTCATGCGCTCCAGCTCGATGAGGACCAGCCGCAGCAGCGAGCGCGCGGCTTCCTCGCCCCTGGCTCGTTCCGGGCCACCTCCTCCGACAGCAGGCGCATCCACCGCGCCAGCCTCCGGCGCTGCGGCAGCGTGGGCCGCAGCACGGGGTGACAGCCCTTGCGCACCCGCAGCAACGGCCCCAGGCGGTTCGCGGCCCCACCGTCCTCGCCCAAGGCATCCGGATGGAAGGCCACGCCCCACCCTTCCGCGTTCGAAGCGCCGGCGCCGTGCGCATCTCCGGGCGGAATCAGGTGGACGTCTCCCGCCCGGACCACCAGGTCCCCCGCGTGCCGCATCTTCGACTCGCCTCGCGTCACCAGCATCACCACGGCGTAGGCGTGCACGGCGGTGGCGCGCCCGCCCCGAGGGTGGACCTGAAGGCGCCCCGCCCATATCGGCAGCCGCCCTTTTTCGAAGTCCAGGCGCGACGACGAATCGGGCCCCCAGGACGGCGGTTGTGGCTCGGACGGCATCGCCCCTTCGTAGCGAGCGAAGCCGCCGGGCTCAACCCTGAGCAGGTCCATGCGCGGCGCCCGCCCGTTCCAGGTTCAGGTCATGGTTCAACATGCCCGCCGCCATCATCCCCGCGGACGCGGCCACAATGGCCGCCTGCGCCCGGGTGCCGAGGTCCCCCGCCGCGTAGATGCCCGGCACCGACGTCTCGCCCGGGCCCTTCAGCTTCACGAAGCCCTCCTCGTTCAGCTCGAGCCCCAGCCGCTGCACGAGCGACGACTGCCGCTGGGGTGGACGGTCGAAGAGAATCTCCCGGGGCACCCGGGTACCGTCCTCCAGCTCCACCGCATCCAGCTTCTCCCCTTCCGCGATGAGGCCGCGAATACGCCGCGTCTCGAGCCGAACCCCCGCCTTCTCCAGCAGCGCACGCTTGTCGGCGGGCACCTCGAAACCGTCCATGGCGAACACCACCAGGTCGCGGGTCCACCCCGTCAACATCACGGCGAAGTCGAGCGACACCTCGTTCGTGGCCAGCACGCCCCAGGCCCGGTCCTGGATTTCCCAACCATGGCAGAACGGGCACTGGAAGATGGCCTTGCCCCACAAGTCGCCGTAACCGGGCAGCTCGCGCATCACGTCCACCATCCCCGTGGCCAGCAGCACCCGGCGAGCCTCCACCACGCCGCCCCCTTCGAGCGCCACGCGGAACACCGTCCCCGCGCGCTCGACGTTCAGCACCCGCGCCTCGCGCAGCTCCACGTCATAGGGGCGCATCTGCTCCCAGGCGACACGCCGGAACTCTCGGGGCGGGATGCCATCCCGCGTGAGGTAGGTGTGCACCTCCTCTGCTGCCGCGTTCCGAGGCGTCCCCGCGTCGCACACCAGGACCTTCTTGCGGCCACGCCCCAGCGCCAGCGCCGCGCTCAAACCGCCTGGGCCACCACCCACCACCACCACGTCCTTCACGTCCTTGCGCTCCATGTCATCCTTCCTCGTCGCGTCCATTGCGTGTCTGCAGCCCAGGGGCAGCGCGGCACCGGCCAGTCCCAGCCCCGCGAGGGCCAGGGCCTCACGGCGCGTCCACGCCGCCCGATTCGTCATGGAGAAGTGCTAACCGGCGGCCCCCGGCCCCGGGAGGGCGCGGCTTCACGCCGAATCGGCGGATTCGCGCGTTCGTTGCGGCACGCCCTCGAGCGGCGCCACGGCGGGCGGCCTGACACCAGGGTGTGGCTGGCGGGCCGCAGTCCGAGCCTCCAGTCCCTGGTACGCGCGTTGCTATCCCAGCCCTCATCAGGAGGACGTCATGCGCTACGCCATGGTGCTGGGAGTCACGCTGGCCTCGTTCGGGGCCGCCGCCGAGGAGCGGTGGACCGCGCCGTATCAAATTGAAGCGGTCTCCGGCCGCACCGCCCGCGTCGTCCTGGGCGAGCAGGCGCCGGAGGACGTGGCCTCACGGCTCCAGGTCATGACGCTCGTCGGCACGCAGGGCATGGCCGTGGCGCGCTTCCAGCGGACGGAGTCCGTGTGCACGGTCGAAGAGGACGTGGACCTGCCGCCCGTCTGCCACACCGTGGGCGTCTACACACAGGCGAAGGGGACGCCGGA
The DNA here is from genome assembly GCF_032612255.1 of Myxococcus sp. MxC21-1. Classification (NCBI taxonomy): domain Bacteria; kingdom Pseudomonadati; phylum Myxococcota; class Myxococcia; order Myxococcales; family Myxococcaceae; genus Myxococcus; species Myxococcus sp. MxC21-1. The sequence goes on along the minus strand of NZ_CP123278.1, from coordinate 551,137 downwards.
CATCGGTGAGCACATCGTGGCCCTGGCGGGCACCGTCACCGGCACGGTGAGCATGCCCGCGCCCAAGACGGAGCGGGAGCGTCCTGTCCCGGGGCAGTGGACCTCGGACGCGTTCGAGCGTCCCGTGGACGAAGGCGCCGACCCCTTCACGCCCGCAGGCATCCCCGCCCCTGGCTACCGGTGGAAGACCTCGCCCGAAGGGCATGTGACGCTGGAGTCCAGCCGCGATGGCCAGAACGACGACACACGCGTCCCGCTGGACTCGTGCACGCAGGAACGACAGGGCCCCTTCACCCGGCTGGAGTGCTTCCCAGGCGCGCCGCACATCGCGCCGGGCGACTCCCCTGGCGCATCCCTGCTCTACGTCGACCGGCGGCCACTCGTCGTCAGCTTCGCGGACTACGGCGAGGCCACCACGGAGCTCGTCGCCTCACTGCGCGTCGGCGGCGACACGCAGTACCTGGTCCACGTGGGACTCAAGGGGCAGGCCGTCACCGGGCTGCTCTTCCGCGAGGGGAACGCGTGGCGCCTCCTCCTGCGCCCCGCGGACTATCCCGTCATCGGGTGCTGAAGCACGCGGCGACTACCAGCGCCGCTCCGGCTCCATGGCCGCGGGCCTGCGATTATCGGTGGGCTCCAGCCCGCTCGCCGTGGAGCACCGGCACACCTCACAGCCGCGCTCGCGGTCCATGGTGCAGTTCACCCCGGTGACACACGTGAGGTTCCGAGACTCGGCACAGCGCGTCTCGCCCCTCTTCTCCTCGCGCTCCGAACCGTGACGACAGCCGGCCAGGGCCGCCGCCCCGACGGTCGCCAGCATCAGCCACCGCTGCCCACTGCTCCGCATCCACATCCGCGTCATCGCCCACCTCGAGGCACTCATATCGAGCGAAGCAGCCAGCGGCCAGCGGCCCTCACGCCTCCGGCGCGGGCTGCTCGGTCTGCTCTTCCGAGGACGTGCTGTGCTTGCGGCGCCAGCGCTCCACCAGCAGCAGCAGCGACGGGAAGCCCAGCAGCACGATGACCATGTTGATGCCGAAGCCCAGGTTGGCCAGGTCACCAATGGAGTTGAGGCCCGGGTGCTTCGCCAGGATGAGCGCGACGAAGCCGATGGCGCTCGTCAGCAGGCCGCCCATGATCGCCCGGCCTGTCTCCGCGTACACGGAGACGAAGTCCGCGCCGCGCTCGCCCAGCCGCTGCACCAGGTGCACCCCCGCGTCCACCGTGGTGCCCACCAGCACCGGCAGCACCATGATGTTGAGGTAGTTGAACTGCAGCCCCAGCAGCGACATCAGCCCCACCAGGCCGACGACGGACAGCAGCGTGGGCAACATGCAGATGAGCGCGGTGCGCAGCTTGCCCAGCGTCAGCCACATGGCCACCAGCACGCTCAGCACCGCCGCCGCGAGGATGCGCGGCCCCTCGCGCGACACCATGTCCAGGATGTCCGCCAGGATGAGCGCCTCACCCGCCGCCGACACCTGACTGCCGTCCGGCATCTGCAGGCCACGCACTTCCTTGGCGAACTTCCGCGTGCCCTCACCGTCCGACAGACTGACGCCACCGGCGTACACCAGCACCACGCCGCCCGTGCTGCCATCCAGGCTTTCGAACTGGTGCCGCACGCTGGTGGGCAGGGCCTCCTGGGTGAAGGGCTTCGCCTTCGCCATGTTCAGCGCGCGCACCAGCGTGTTGCGCGTGTCCTCGGGCAGCCGCTCCGGGTCCAGCTTCTCCAACTTCGCGGAGATGGCCTGAAGGATGGCCTGCTTCTCGTCCTGACGCTTGGGGACCAGGTCATCCAGCGCGCCCACGAAGTCGATGGTGGACTCCTTGCCCCGCGCCGCCTTGCGCGCCTCCAACTGGCGCACCACCTCGCGCTCCATCTCCTGCGAATCGGTGAGCACCACCACCGGCGTCTGCGAGTAGCCCAGGATGTCGTTCACCTTCTGGTCCAGCACCGCCGACGCCTGCTTGTAGTCCTCCAGCGTGCGCGAGTCGTAGTTGAACGAGATGCGGTACGCCTGTGACACCAGCGCCAGCACGCCCACGCCCACCACGATGCCCACGCCCCGGTAGGAGCGCGGCAGCCAGCGCGCCAGCAGGCTCAGCGGCCCGGCCGCCCCTTCTTGCTGCACCCGCGGCGACCAGCCGAAGCGCGTGGCCAGCCCCAGCAGCGCGGGCAGCAGCAGCACGTAGGAGAAGATGCTCACCAGCATGCCCACCGCGGCGATGATGCCGAACTCGCGGAACGCCCTGAACTCCGACATGGCCAGACTGAGGAAGGTCAGCGCCGCCACCAGCGCCGCGATGAGCGAGGAGAAGCCGGTGTGCCGGAAGGACTCATCCACCGCTTCCTCGGAGTTCATCCCCTCCGAGCGCAGCGTCGTGTAGCGCCCCAACAGGTGGATGCCGTGCTCCACGCCCAGGCCGCCCAGCACCGCCGCCAGGAAGCCCGTCAGGAGGTTCACCTGCCCGTAGGCCAGCCCCACGAAGCCGTACGTCCAGCCCAGGCCCGCCATCACCGGCGCCATCGTGAGGCCCACCGACAACGCGCTGCGGAAGTGGAAGGCCAGGTACGCCAGCAGCAACACCATGGCCAGCGTGGACGCGCTCGCCAGGTCGCCAACAATGACGCGCTGCTGATCAATCTTCTTCTTGAAGGTGCCGGTGACGGCCGTCTTGAAGCCGGGCCCGTACTTCGACAGGTCCTGCTGCGCCAGGAAGTCCTCCACCTGGCCCACGACCTTCTTCGAGTAGTTCAGGTCCGCGGCGCTGCCCCGAGGCTTCGCCATCAGCACCACCATGCGCTCGGTGGGGTTGATGTAATAGAGGTCGCCCTGCCCGGAGAGGCGCTGGTTGGCGCGGCCGGTGTACTTCTGCTCGATGTCAGCGAAGTCCACTGACGGAGGGTCCTCCTCCACCAGCGAGACGAAGAGCGGATTGGCCTGCTGCTTCTCCCAGAGGATGCGCGCGTCGATGCGCTCCTGGATGGTCTCCAGGTCGTCGACGTCCACGTAGTAGAGCGAATGCTCGTCGAAGAAGGACCGGGGCCGCTGGTGGGAGACGTAGCGAATCTCCGACAGCTCCCCGAGCTTCGGCGCCATGTCGTCCGCGAAGCGCTTGAGCACCTCCGGATCCGCGCCCATCCCCACCACCACCACGTTGCCCTGACCGCCGAAGCGCTTGCGCAGCTTCTCGATGTCCTGAACGCTGGGGAAGTTCTTCGGCAGCAGTCCCACGAAGTCCGCGTTGAGCGTCAGCGTCCTGGCGAAGTACGCGCCGAGCACGGTGAGCACCAGAGCCAGGAGCAGCGCCTGGAAGGGCTTCCGGTGGTTCCGCACCGCCAGGCGGCCCATGACGCCCTCGAACCGCTCCGACCAACGCTTCTCACTCATGCTTGCGACACCTGCATCTGTTGACTGGCCGAATCGCCGGACACCTTGGGCACGCGCTAACGGGAGAGTCAACGCGTTTATGCCGTGAGGCGGAAAGTAAGGCTACGAATCACCTGCCTCATGTAACGCGTCCCTTGAGCGAATGCTCGCCTGCTTGTGACACCCGACACGCCGGTGCCCTGGAGGATGTGACGGGTTGGATGGCCCCCATCCGCGCTGTTGGCTGTCCCTACCTGGTGGGCAGACAAGCGGACGTGGACGCCTGCATCGCACCCCCACCGTGGTCACGTTCCCCGGCGACACGGGCTCGCGCATGCGAGCACACGAGGGAGGGGAGGCCGCTCCGCCCTCCGCGCGACCGGGAGGTCCGGGGCCGCGGGTGGTGGCCGCGGGCCGATGATGGAACCGCATCCGAACGACACGACACCTCCGGGCGAGCCGCGGTGGATGGGGCGCGTGGAGCAGGCACTGGGCGCGATGGCCGCGCACAACCACCGGCGTCCGGTGTTGGCGTTGCTGCTGGTGCTGGTGCTGGCCGCCCTGGGCGGCTTCCTCGCGCGAGGACTGCACCTCAACGCCAACCTCGTGGACCTGCTCCCGTCCTCCTTCGAGAGCGTGCAGGACCTGCGGGAGTTGGAGCGCCGCTTCGGCGCGCTCGGCTGGGTGGCGGTGGTGGGGGAAGGCGCGGACCCCGCGTCCCTGAAGCGCTTCGCGGACGACCTGGCGCCCAAGCTGGAAGCCCTGCCCGGCATCCGCTTCGTCGAGGCGCAGCGCCCCGGCGCCTTCTTCCGCGACCGGGCCCTGTACTTCCTGTCGGAAGAGGACCTGCGGGAGGTGCACCGCCGCTTGGAGGCGCGGCTCCAGTGGGAACAGCAGCAGGCCAACCCGCTCTACGTGCCGCTGGTGGAGGAGGAGCCGCCGTCCCTGGACTTCTCCGACCTGGAGGCGAAGTACACGGGCGGGGCCGGACAGCGGCTGGCCACCAGCCACGGTGACTACTACCTGGATGAGGGCCAGCGCCGCATCGTGCTCCTGGCCAAGCCGGACACCACGTCCGCGGACCTGGGCTTCTCGCGCAAGGTCACCGATGAGGTGCGCGGGTTGCTCGCTGCGCAGGACCTGTCGAAGTACGGGCCCGGCTTCAAGGTAGACATCACCGGCACCTTCCAGAAGAAGCTGGACCAGCAGAAGCAGATTGCGCGCGACATCGGCGTGGCCTCGGCGGTGGCCACCGCGCTGATGCTGCTCTACCTCCTCTTCCACTTCCGCAGCGCGCTGGCGGTGGGGCTGGTGCTGGCGCCCGTGGGCGCGGGCCTGGCGTGGACGTACGGACTGGTGGCGCTCGTCTTCGGCGAGGTCAATCTCCTGACGGGCTTCCTGGGCGCCATCCTCGGAGGACTCGGCCTGGAGCACGGCATCCACCTGCTGGGGCGCTACCTGCACCTGCGCGGCGAAGGCCACACGTCCGAGGCCTCCACGCGCGCGTCCTTCACGCACACTGGCGGCGCGGCGCTCGTCTCCGCGCTGGTGGCGGCCGTCACGTTCTTCGTGCTGGGCGCCTCGCGCTTCCGCGCGTTCCGTGAGTTCGGCGTCATCGCGGGCGTGGGCATGGTGGTGCTCATCGCCGCCTACGTGCTGGTGCTGCCCGCGCTGCTGGGGCTGGCCTCGCGCTGGGGGTGGACACCCCGGCGCTCCTCCGTCACCACCGCGCACTCCCCCACGGGCCAGCTGCTGATGCGGCGCCGCCACGTCATCACCGCCGTGTCCGCCGTGCTGCTGCTGGGGCTGCTGAGCCAGACGGGGCGCGTGCGCTTCGACTTCGACTTCGGCTCGCTGGAGGACCAGGACCTGCCGTCCTTCACGCTGGACCGCGAGGTCAACCGGCTCATCGGCTATTCGCAGACACCGGTGGTGGTGCTCACCCAATCGCCCGAGGAGGAGCAGGCGATGGTGGAGCGGCTCCAAGCACGGCAACGCGAGCGGGGCAAGGACTCCACCATCGACTTCGTGGCCTCGCTGTCCTCGCTGGTCCCCGAGGACCAGCCGCGCAAGCAGCGCGTCCTCCAGGACATCGCGCGGCTGCTGGAGCGCGTCCCGGAGGACCGGCTGGATGCACGGCAACGGGAGCAGGTGGCATCGCTGCGCAGGCAGGCGGCCTCCCCCCCCTTCACCCGTGACGACCTGCCGCCGAGCGTCCAGCAACAGTTCCTGGGCCGGCAGGGCACGTCGGGGGGATTCGTCATGGTCTACCCGTCCGTGAACCAGTCGGACGGGATGGCGGTCCGCGCGCTGGCGCGGGAGGTTCGCGGCGTGGGGACACCGGAAGGCACGCGTGTCTCCGCGGCCGGCGAATCCATGGTGATGGCGGACATCCTCGACATGGTGACGCACGAGGCACCACTCATCCTCGGCGGCACCACGCTGGCGGTATTGCTGGCCATGTGGCTGACGCTGGGCGGCCTGCGCATCGCCCTGCTGTGCATGGCGCCCACCGTGGTGTCACTGGTGGCGCTGCTGGGGCTGATGCCGCTGCTGGGGCTGGAGTTCAACTACCTCAACATCCTCGTCATCCCGATTCTCATCGGAACGACGGTGGACGCGGGGGTGCACCTGCTGACGCGATTGTCGTCACCGGGCCATGACTTCGTGTCGGTGTATTCGGAGACGGGGAAGGCCATCTGCGGCGGCTTGCTGACCAGCGCGATGGGCTTCGGTGCACTCTTCCTCGCTGACCACCCGGGCCTCAACTCCATTGGCGCACTTGCCAATCTGGGCTTCGCCACCAACCTCCTCATCATGCTGGTGGCCTTCCCGGCCCTGCTGCTGGTGCTGTCGGAGCGCAGGCTGAAGCGCCATTCCGCCCGAAAGGAATCGCAGAAACGGGAGCCGCCGCGCCATTCGGGGCGCGGCGAGCCCACGCACGCAAGCTGAAACACACACCCACGACGGAGGGAGCAGCATGGCGAAGCAGATGAAGCGGGGTTGGATGTGGGCCGGGGCACTGGCGGGTACCCTGGCGTTGGGAACCGCGTGTAGCGCGACGGAGGCTCCGGTGCAGGTGGCGCAGGTGGACCCGTCCACCGGACAGACGGTGACGCCGGGCACCGCGCCGGGCAACACCACGCCGGGCACGGGCCCCGGCACGACGCCGCAGACGGGCTCGACGAACACGAACCCCAACACCCTGCCCCCGGCGACGAACCCCAACACCCTGCCCCCGGGAACGTCCACGACGACGCCGGGCACGGGCGGCTCCGGCGCTACGGGCACCACGCCCTACAACACGGGCGCGGAGGGCGCCACGTCCACCGTTCCGGGCACCACGCCCTACAACACGGACGCGGGCACGGGCGGCTCCGGGGTGCTGCCCACGCCGGCATCGGCACCACGCCCGGACTCGACACTCCGACGGGCACCGGGACGTCCAACACCGTCCCCGCGCCCTCCGGCGTCATGAACGACGGCGGCACCGGCTTCTAGCCCTCGCGGCATCCCCCTGAAGCAGCGCCCCATCCGGCACCGCGGGACTCGCGGCGCCGCGGATGGGGCGTTGCCATCCTGGACAGGCGCGTCCGCGCCTGCTTTGTCCGCGGGCATGGAGACCCTCGTGACGCGCTTGTTGTCGCTGCGAGTGGGCATGCCCCGGGAGCTGGGCGTGGCCGGCGCCGCCTCGCCGCTGGAGCGGCCCTGGACCAGCGCCATCTTCAAGGAGCCGGTGACGGGCCCGGTGTGGCTGTCACGCACGGGGCTCGCCGGAGATGGCCAGGCGGACCGCAAGGTCCACGGCGGCCCGGAGAAGGCGGTCTTCGCCTATCCCGTCACGCACTACGACTTCTGGCGCGAACGCCGGCGCGCGCCGACGTGGGCCCCGGCGCGTTCGGCGAGAACTGGGTGCTCTCCCATGTCACGGAAGCGGACGTCTGCATCGGAGACGTGCTGCGCGTGGGCGGCGCACGCGTGCAGGTATCCCAACCTCGCCAGCCCTGCTGGAAGCCCGCGCGCCGCTGGGGACAGCGCGACCTGTCGCTGCTGCTCCAGCAGACCGGCCGCACCGGCTGGTACTACCGCGTGCTGGAGGAAGGGCCCGTCCAGGAAGGCGACGCGATGGCCTTGCTCGAGCGCCCCTTTCCCACCTTCACCGTCGCCTTCGCCAACCACGCCATGCACGGCCACGCGCCGGAGGACGCCGCGCTGCTGGCGGAGTGTCCCTTGCTGACGCCGAACTGGCGTGACTCGCTCCGCAGACGCGCGCAGGGCAATCGGGGAGACGACCGCCCGCGACTGGTGGGCCCCAACAGCGCCGACTGAAAGACATTGCCCGCACGGCAAGCCGTCCCCGCGTCTCATTTCCGCCGCCGCCTGAAGAGCAGGCGGCCATGGGAGGGGCCTCTAGCAGACCGCCCATCGGCTGCTCACGTTCCCGGCCAGCAGCAGTCAGACACAAACCGACCGGAGAACGAACCATGACGAAGCTCCTCAAGACGAAGGCCGTCCTTGCCGCTCTCGCCGCCGGTGCCCTCGCGTTTGGCACCGCCTGTAAGTCCGACTCGAGCGCGACCCGAGAAACGACAGACACCACTGACACCAGCGGCATGGGCACGATGAGTGACCCGAACACCGGCACGAGTACGGACACCCGCACGGACACCACGACACCACCTGGCACGGGCGGCACGGGCATGGATGACCCGGCCCTGTCGCCCGAGTCGGAGACCGTGGACCCGAACGCGGACCCGACGCTGAACCCGGGCACCGGCGGCACGGGTACGGAGGTGGACCCGAACCTGGACCCGGACATGAGCAGCGAGCCGGGCACCGGCGGCGCGGGTGACGTGGAGCCGCTCGACAACACGGACACCGATGAGATGGATGCCAATGACGACTCCACGCTGGAGCCGGGCACCGGCGGCAGCGGCATGACGGACCCGGACACCCGGGTGACGCCGCCCACGCCGCTCCCGGAGACGGGCTCGACGCGCTAAGCCGGCCCGCACTTCACGGCAACGAGACGATGCCCGCGGCGACCGTGCCGCGGGCATTGCCCTTTGTGGCGCACGCCACGACAGCGAAAGAGACGATGCCCGCGGCGCCTGTGCCGCGGGCATCGCCCTGTGTCATCAGCGTGGGACTCAGCTCACGCTGAAGCCCGGATACGGCTGCGGTGACTTCACCGGCTCGATGATGCGTTGGCTGCCACCCGTCCCCGGCGTGCCAGCGGGACCACCCTCCGGCTGCAACGCGGGCGGACTGCCGCGCGGCGAGCGCTCCTCGTCCTCGGTGTCTGCATTCCGATCAGGCGCGGTGGGTATGGCTTCAGGTGGAATGTGCAACACGTCCTTCTTGCTCATGGCGGCCTCCTTTCCTCCAACCTGGAGCCCCCCTCCGAAATGGGCACCTGGCATCTGACCGCCTGCCTGGACGGATGCTCATGACTTCAGATGGGTTGCCCGCGCACGGCCCGCCGTATGGATGAACCCACGCCTGCCGTGCGTGACCACGTTGAGGACGAGCGGGCAGCCACTGCCCGTCGGTGGCACCGTCGAGGAGAGCCACGCTGAAATAGTGAACCGAACCTGAAGCACGGTTCAGAATCTGGTGGGATGTGATGAGCGTGAAGTTGGCATTGGCCGGCAGGCGACGGGAAAGCGAACACCTGTTCTCCCCTCCCGAGGGCCCCATCCCCTGGCTCCAGCGGATGTCGTCGTGGTTCCACGAGCGCCATGTCGAGCTGCTCGAAAGCGCCGTACTGGGCACCGGCCCCCTGGGCGCTCCCACGCTCCGACTGCGGCTGCACCCGGCGGCGGGCGATGTCGCGCTGGTGGCCACCTCGGGCGCCCACGTCTCCGTGTCCGCGGAGACGTCCACCGTGGGCCCCGGCTACCACCGCTTCCTCTGCGACACACTGAGGGCCATGGGTGACGCGCTCGGTATCGTCTGGGCGGCTGAGCGCGCGTCCTCGAAGGGCGGCGACCCCACCGGCTACTTCCACACGGGAGACGCCGGGCCCGTGGATGTGCACATGCTGGCGTCGCTCCAGGAAGCCGTGGGGTGGGTGCTGCGCATGCGCCGCCAGGGCGAGTCCGGCTTCGCGCTGTCCATGCGCTTCGGCCACACCTTCGAATATCCCGGTGCGCTGCTGACGCCGCTGGGGCCTCGCGACACGCGCTGGCTGGTGGACGTTTACGAGGACCCGCGCAGGGGCATCGACGTGTTCCCCTGGTGGACGCCGGGCATCGACGCGCGCATGCGGCTCAATCGCGCCCGGTGCCGCCTGTGGACGGACGTGGTCTGGCGCCCACCGCTGCTGGACGACGAGCGCCACCTGATGCGTGACGTGGCCCGCCTGCTGGAGCAGGCCTGGCGCGAGGACCCGTCCCTGGCCTATCCGTGGCGGGAGTGGCAGGAGGTGCTCGGCTTCCTGGGCGTGGGCGGCACACTGGCCGAGGAAGTCCACCAGCGCGCCTCGCAGGCACCGGCGGCCCGCCCATGGGCTACCGGCGCGGTGAGGTCCAGGTGGCGCTGCCAGCGGGCTGGGAGATTCGCATCCCGGGGTCGCTCGCGGAGGCGCACCTGCAGGATGGAACATGGGTGGCCCGGGACCATCGGCGCAGCGTGCGCTTCGTCCCCTTGGAGGACGGTGGCGCCGACAGCCTCATGCCCTCCTTCATGGAGCGCCGCGCGATGGACCTGGAGCACCACGGCAAGCGGGTCAGCGGACGGGCCTCACTCCGCATGGAGCCGGGCGAGTGCCGGCTGACCGCCCTGTGTACCTCGGGCAAGCGCCGCGCCCTGTGCGTGGTGAGCTTCGACGACCCGGACGAGCAGGACTGGGCGCTGGGGACCTGGCGCTCACTGGACCACGCTGTCGCCGCGTGACGCTTGCCAGCCCAGAGGTGCCATCCCACATTGAGCAGGCCTTTCCATCAGAATCGAGAGCCTGCAATGAGTAGGGAAGTCTGGCCGGGCAAGCCCTGGCCTCGCGGCGCCACCTTCGATGGTTCAGGGGTCAACTTCGCCATCTACTCCCAGGTCGCGACCCGCGTGGAGGTCTGCCTGTTCGCCCCCGCGGACCCGGCGCGCGAAATCGAACGGTTCGGCCTGCCGGAGTCCACGGACTTCGTGCACCACGGCTACGTGCCTGGCCTGGAGCCAGGCACGCTCTACGGTCTGCGCGTTCATGGCCCGTACGAGCCCGCCAAGGGCCACCGCTGCAATCCGCACAAGCTGCTGGTGGACCCCTACGCCAAGGCGCTCTACGGCGACGTGGACTGGCGCCAGCCGGTGTTCGGCTATCCACTGGGGCACGAGCAGCAGGACCTGGCGCGAGACGAACGCGACAGCGCGGCGGGCGTGCCCAAGTCCGTGGTGGTGAGCGACTACTTCGACTGGGGCAATGACCGGCGCCCGGACATCAGCTGGCGCGAGACGGTGCTGTACGAGGCTCACGTGCGCGGCCTCACCATGCGCCACCCCGGCGTGCCCGAACACCTGCGTGGCACCTACGCGGGCCTCGCCTGCCCGCCCGTCATCGAGCATTTGCTGAAGCTGGGCGTGACGTCGGTGGAGTTGCTGCCGGTGCATGCCTTCGCGGACGACTCGTTCCTCGACGACAAGAAGCTGTCCAACTTCTGGGGCTACAACACGCTGGGCTACTTCGCGCCGGAGCAGTACTACGCCAGCCGCAAGACGCCTGGCGCCGCCGTCGCCGAGTTCAAGGCGATGGTGAGGGACCTGCACGCCGCGGGCATCGAGGTCATCCTCGACGTCGTCTACAACCACACCTGCGAGGGCAACCACCTGGGGCCCACGCTGTCGCTCAAGGGCATCGACAACGCGAGCTACTACTGGCTGATGCCAGACGGGCGGCACTACCTGGACTTCACCGGGTGCGGCAACAGCATCAACGCGTCCCACCCACAGGCGGCGCGGCTCATCATCGACAGCCTCCGCTACTGGGTGACGGAGATGCACGTGGACGGGTTCCGCTTCGACCTCGCCACGGTGCTGGGCCGCACGGGTGAAGGCGCGTTCGACCGCGACGCGGCGCTGTTCCAGATTCTCCACCAGGACCCGGTGCTCGGCCGCGTGAAGCTCATCGCCGAGCCCTGGGACGTGGGCCTCGGCGGCTACCAGGTGGGCGGCTTCCCCCCGCCCTGGCGCGAGTGGAACGGCAAGTACCGGGACGCGCTGCGCCGCTACTGGAAGGGCGATGAGAACCTCGCCAGTGAGATGGGCTACCGGCTCACGGGCAACGCGGACCTGTACGCGGAGGCGCGCCGGCGGCCCCAGGCGAGCATCAACTTCGTCACCGCGCATGACGGCTTCACGCTGCACGACCTGGTGACGTACAGCCACAAGCACAACGAGGCCAACGGCGAGCACAACCGTGACGGCGCGGACGACAACCAGTCGTGGAACTGCGGCGTGGAGGGTGAGACGGACCAAGCGGACGTCATCGCCCTGCGCGAGCGGCAGAAGCGCAACCTGCTGGCCTCGCTCTTCCTGTCCACCGGCATCCCGATGATTGTCGCGGGTGACGAGATGGGCCGCACGCAGGGCGGCAACAACAACGCGTACTGCCAGGACAACGAGTTGTCGTGGGTGGATTGGAACCTGGATGAGCGACGGCGGAAGCTGCTGGCGTTCACGCGCAAGCTCATCCACTTCCGCCACCGCCAGCCGGTGCTCCAGCGCCGCCGCTTCTTCAAGGGCCAGCACCTGTGGGACTCCGAGCACAAGGACCTGACGTGGTTCCGGCCGGATGGCTCGGAGATGAAGGCGGAGGACTGGGAGAAGCCCTTCGTGCGCTCGCTGGCATTCCTCCTGGGCGGCGACGCCATCCCCACGCCGGACGAGCGCGGGCAGCGCATCATCGGTGACGCGCTGCTGATACTGCTCAACTCGCACCATGAGCCGGTGACGTACAAGCTGCCGCCCGCCGCGCAGGGCCAGCGATGGGAGCTGGAGCTCTGCACCACCGACGACAACCGGGGACCGGAGCCGGTGAAAGGTGAGACGTTCGAGCTCATCGGTCGCTCGCTCGCGGTGTTCCGGCAGGTCGCGGACTGAAGCAGATGCCGCATGCTAGGGTTCCCCGCCGAGGCCTTCCCCGGCGGGTGCGGCATGCCGGTGCCTGAGCGAAGCAGGTCCGCCGCCAGGGCGCTCGCACGAGCCGGAGGAACCGTGTCGCGGGATGCACAGGAAGAGGGCGTGAAGCAGGTGTACGGTGAGATTGCCTCGGCCTACGAGGCGCTCTTCCCCGCCCTGCACCGGTACGAGGAGCGGGTGGAGCGGTTCCTCGCGGCGGTGGTGGCGCCCGGCGCCCGCGTGCTCGACGTGGGGTGTGGGCCGGGGCTTCACACCCGCGGACTGGACGTCTCCATCGCCGTGGTTGGCACCGACCTCTCCGAGGACATGCTCGCGCTGGCTCGGACAGCGCGGCCGGGTGGCGCGTGGCATGTACACAGCTACCACCAGCCAATTCCTCCCGACTGGGGCCGCTTCACCGTCGCGCTCGCCATTGGCTGCCTGGACTTCTGCGACGACCTGCCGCGCGTGCTGAAACACCTCGCGGAGGCGCTGGAGCCGGGCGGCAAGCTGCTCTTCACCGTGCTGGAGCGGCGGCCGGGATTGGACGGGCACGAGGCGCCCGTGCAGCCGATTCAAACGGCGGGGCCGGCGGTGACGCTGCACCTGTACTCATTCGAGGAGACCGCCCGGGCCGTCACGGAAGCAGGGCTGCTCCCACGCACGTACGCGCATGCGCCCGGCTGGGTGCAGCTCACGGAACAGCGGACCATGTGGTTCGGGTGGTGGGAGGTGGAGCGGCGCTGAGCGCGTGGCTCCAGGACCGCACTTCTGGTGCCTGAGGGCCACAGCCCGGCCACTCCAAGGTGTGCACGAGGCTTGCACTGGACTCCTCCCAGGAGGCATCGACACGTGATTCGGCTGCGTTGGACCTGCATCGGGGCGTCTCTGCTGGCAATGGCCGTGGGTTGTGCGGAGGCCCCCCTCCGCGGCGACACAACGCCGCCGAGCGTGTCGATTGCGCTCGTGGAGAGCGGATGCGACCCGGAAACGAACTTCCGGTGCCTGTGCGTAGGGAACGTCGGAGACGCGGCGCCCCACCTTCGAGAGATCGGCGTGGACCTGGACGCCCTGCAAAAGAACGGTTGGCCGTGCGTACCGGGTGACTTCGACCAGGACGGAGAGCAGGACTATGCCTTTCCGGGCGAGGGATACTCGTGCAACCGGCCCGTCCCGGTGCGGGTTCTCTTCACGCGAGGCGGGCACCTGCGGGAAGTCCAGACGCTGCCGCGGAAGTTGAGCTGCCTTCAGCGCGATGTCTCCAATGACGCGTCCCTGCCCCCGGGACAGGGACTGGTCGATTGGGGTGAGGGGAATGCCACCTGGCGCTACCGGTTCGACGGCAAGGGCTGGCTCACCACCTCCCATCTCTCCGAGGCGCACTGATTCGGTACAACCGGGGCACACCGCGCTGGTCCCAGGCCCGCCTTGGTGTGCCGCTCGAATTCCTCCACTCCGACGCGGCATCGCCGCTGCCGAGGCCTCTTGACGATGACGTTGCTTCCCCTTCGTTGGTTTTGTGCCGGTGCTCTTCTCATCACCCTGAGCACCGCCTGCACCCGCTCCACGCCGGCCGCGACGATGGAGCGGAACATCCCCGTGGAGGCGCAGTCCCAGGGTCCGGACGAATACGTGCTGGCGGATGACGTGAGCGTGCGGAAGCTCGCGCCTGGCGTGTGGCTGCACGTCACGGTGGTGACGTTGAAGCCATTCGGCCGCGTCTCCACCAACGGGCTCATCATCGAGGACGGTGAAACGTCCTTGCTGATCGACACGGGCTGGGATGCACGGCAGGGCGCGCTGCTGCTCGACTGGGCCCGGGACACGCTTCGGCGTCCGGTCCGCACGGCGGTGGTGACGCACTTCCATGAGGATCGCCTCGGCGGTGTCCCGGCGCTCGTCCCGCATGGCATCCCCGTCCATGGTTTGGAGGAGACGGCACGGATTGCCACGTCCCTGGGCCTGCCGGGCCCCACGGAGACCTTCGCCGAGACGAGCACGGTGGGCTCCCTGGAGCTCTTCTTCCCGGGGGCGGGCCACGCGAAGGACAACATCGTCGTGTGGCACCGGGACAGCGGCGTGCTGTTCGGCGGCTGCTTCGTGAAGGACGGCGCCTCGACGAACCTGGGCAACGTCGCGGACGCGGACGTGGCGGCCTGGCCCGCGAGCCTGTCGCGGACGCGGCAGCGGTTTCCGGAGGCGCGCGTGGTGGTCCCGGGGCACGGACAGCCCGGTGGGCCGGAGCTGCTAGGCCACACGGAAGCGCTGCTCCGCTGAGCGGCCTCGCGGAGCAACCGGGCAGGCGCGGGCGATGTGACTGTGCCTCGCCCACACGGGAAGGAGCGTTGGCCAACACACCGTGGTGGGTCGCTCCACGCTCGCTCGCCTGCCGTTGAAGGTCTGTCCCCGGACATTCCCACACGGCTCCAGGGTTCACGGGCATGGGCGCGGGCCCTTGCCGTTCCTACCGTCCCGCAGAGAAGCACGGGCCAATGGGCGTAGGGGACGGAGGGAGACATGAGGCTTGTGGCTGCGGTGTCGCTCGCGATGGTGGCGAGCGCGTGTACCTCGGTGCGGATGGAGCAGCGGGACGGTTGCTGGGTGAAGCAGACCCGGGCCTTTCCCTCCACGCTCAAGGAGGAAGTGGGGCCCTGCGCTCGGCCCGTGCCCGTGTGGTCCGAGGACCGGCTCACGCGGCTGGTGCAGGAGTGCGTGATGCACACGGACTACCGCTGGCAGAGCAGCGCGTTGGTGGCATGGAACCGGAGCGAACCCCTGCCGGAGCGGGAGTCCGAGGAGAAGGTCCTCGCAGCCTGCATGGCCCGGGCGGAGACCATCCTGAACACGGAGAAGGGCGCGCTGGAGCAGCGGCTGAGCGAGGTGGCGCGGGAGCGGGACACGCTGAAGGCGAGCATCGAGAAGGAGCGCAACCAGCATCAAGCCATCCTCACGGAGCAGCTCACGCGTCACGACGCCAGCATGGAGCGGGCGCGCAACCAGATGCATGAGAGCAACAACCTGCTCGCGGAGGCACTGGGCGAAGCAGCGAAGAAGCCCGCGCCCTCGGCGGTGGCGACGGCCACCTCCACGTCCAGCAGCGAGGGGCTGGCGAACACGCAGACCGACTCCACGCAGCGCAGCGACGCGGCGCTCCGGGGTGACGTGTCGTCCTCGGCACGACGGAGCTCGTCGTCGCAGGACACTCAGACCGCGCCACCTCCCAGGGTGGTGAAGCCCATCATCGACACCACGGACGACACACCACTCATGTGCGAACTGTCGCCGGCGACGAAGGCGAAGGCGAATCAGTCACGCGCGTCCTCAAAGAAGAAGCGGCCGGGTGTCCGGAACGCGTCTGAGTGCACGCAGATGAAGCCTGAACCATCCTTCCAGCCCGCCGAGCCGGAGGAGGCCATCCTGGCAACGCCCGCGCAGCAGACAGCGAAGGCGCCCATCCCACTGGTGCCCCAGGACGCTGACGCCGTGAAGTAGCGCCGAGGCACGCAGCCGCGGGCTGCCCCTTCACACGAAGTGGGCGGCCTCAAGTGCATACCCCTGCGCACGCATCGCCTGCAGTGCGTCGCGGAGACGCGGGGAGATGAGCAAGCGCGGCTCGGGCCTCAGTTCTCCACGCCGGTCGCCAAACAACTTATCGGTCACCCACAGGTCAGCGCCATCGTGGCTGGCTCGGTCGACGTACAGCTCCGAAATCTGGTTGAGGCCAGCAGTGTGTCCCGAGGGGCAGCGGAATACGTTGCGCTCGTCGAGGTCGAACGGATTGTTTCCCGCCACCGTCCTCGCATTCAGCGTCAGGGGCTTCGAAGTGACGACAAGCTGGAACCAATCCGAAGGAAGGAGCTTGCCTCTCCCCTGATGAAGCACCGGCCGGAACTCCGCACCGCGAAGACCGTGCATCTGGAAGGCCGACGCGAGCCGTGATGACACCACCACCTCTCCAGCGAGGGTCTGGGCGACGTCCTTGCCCTTCGGAATGCGTCGGGTGTCGAGGATGAGGTCGGAGACTTGCCGAGCGCCTGCGCCACAGTGCCGGCAGGTGGATGCCTCATCATACGCCGTACCGCACATGGCCCCTGTCGGCTCGAAGTACGCGCGAACGACGAGATTGAGCACCTCCGCGGTTTGAAGCTCCCGTGCCGTGTAGCGCCGATGCAGGCGCCAGGACATGAAGAACGCGCCACCCTGCTTCGCGTAAGCGTGGTTGAGCTGTGCAATCCGTGCGACGCAGGCATCGTCGACGGGCAGCACCACCTTGCGGATGGAGCCGCCCAACGAGACGCCGAGCCCCGGGTCAAGGTGCTCCCGAGCATCCCGCTCGGCGATTCTGAACTCGATGGTCTCTCGCATGCTCAAGGCGTGATGCCAATCAACTGGGGGATGGAATGCGAAGCTCCTGCGGTGTGGGTCGACGCCCCTGACCATACGGCCAGGCTCGGCGGAACTGCTGCGTCACGGCTTTGTGGTACGCGGTCGGCAACCGGTACGTCTGCCCGTTACTCGCACCGCCCAGGTACAACGGGATGAAGTGGTGGTTCTCATACCCAATGCTGTTCGGGTAGGTCGCCTGAGCCGTCTGCAGCCGCTGCTGATAAACCTGCCGAGCCTGGACGACCACCGCATGGTCCGCGCTCCGGCGAGCAGTGACCTGGGTCTGCATGGGTGATGGCCGAGGATTGAGCGCTGGCGGCTGGCGACTTGGGCGACCACCGCCTCCCCGCCTCACCGGCCGGAGCGCGAGTGGTTCCGTTCCGGCGTACCCAGTACCTTCATCCCACCCCAGGGGAAAGAAGGCACCGTGGGACTCCCCCTGCCCTTCAGCGGACGGCGACACGACATAGGCAGCGCCCGTCTCCGGCGATGACGAAGCTTCCCTTCCGGCGACACAGGCCCACTGGAGCAGGAGCAGGGCGACGCCCATCGGAACAAGTCTCGACTGACGCAATGGAACCACTCCTCGCACATGCGAATAGGAAGGCACGGCGCCCGACTTCCGATGCCTGGGGCCCGATGCGGAGCGCGACCCGCCCATTCCAGCATGCGCAAGGGCAGCCTGGACACCGGCGCCTTTCGCCATGTCAGACTCCACGCCGCGTCCCGTCGCTCGACCTCGGCGGAATCCAGAGGCGTCATGGGGCTGTCCCCGGGCTCCCAACTCCGGGCAGGGGCGCGCTGCGCCCAGGTGCCGGCGAGGGTGTTCCCGTGTCCATCGCTCGCAGTGGTTTCCTCATATCGGACCGCCCGGCCGGGCCCCCGTCGGGTCCAACAGGCAGCAGGCGCCAGATGCGCCTGGCTCCGAACTAGCTCACTGGTAGAGCACAGGTCCAAATCCTGCGGAGAAGGTTCGATTCCTTCGTTCAATCCAGAGGGTTCCGCCGCGAGCTGACGTGAGCGCGGGTCCACCGCTTCCCACTCCTCCCACCTCGATGCCCGGCGTTCCGCCAGGGCGACAGGGCCCCTTCCGAGCCGTCTGCGGAAGCCCCTGCCGCCGTCCGCGGAGGTGCCCGGCGCGCAGGCGCGAGCAGCCAGGAAGCGGCCAGGACAGACAGTCCGCGCTCCACGTCCGTGAACGGTGGGGCCCTCACTTTTCAGCAGTACCCGGGACACGCGCGACAACGCGCACTGAAACGTCCCGGTTCTTCAAGCTCCCCCGGAGGGGGAAAGGAGGTGCGCGATGAGCATCATGCGTGTGGATATCGGGCAGAATGAGCGGGCGTTCGTGCTGGTGGACGAGAAGCCGGAGCGCTACCTCGTTCCCGGCCGGTACTGGCTACTCCACCCCTTCCGAAAAGTGCGGCTGGTGCGCGTGAGCACCGAGCAGCCGCTCGTCCAGTTCGACCCGGCGTTCCTGGCCCTCGTCCCGGAGACGGACCTGCAGGTCGTGGAGCTGAGCGCCGACGAGCGCGCCATCCTCTTCCACAAGGGCCGTCCCGTGCGGTGGCTCGGCCGGGGCCTGCACCGGTGTGGACGGTGGAGCGCCTTCCCAGCCGTCAGCTGACGCCCGGCGCGCCCACCGTGCGCGTGGAGCGCGTGGACACCTCGGGTGTCACCACGGCGCCGCTGCGTGACGACGTGCGTGCCCTGGTCCCCGCCAGCGACTACACAGAGGCCACCGCCACCGAGGGCACCGTCGTGCTCCGCTACGTGGATGGCGTGCTGGACGCCGAACTTCCTCCGGGCCGCCACGCCGCGTGGACCGTCGCCCGCAAAGTGCATCTGGCCGTCATCGACCTGCGCGAGCGCCTGCTCCACGTCACCGGCCAGGAGGTGATGACGAAGGACCGCGTCACGCTGCGCCTCAACCTGTCAGCGGCCTTCCGCGTCTCGGACGCGCGCCGGCTCGCCGTCGTGTCCCGCGCTCCGGATGACGTCCTCTACCTGGCCATGCAGCTGGCCGCGCGCGAGGCCGTGTCGGAGCGGACGCTGGATGAGCTGCTCGCCTCGCGCGAAGCCGTGGCCGAAAGCCTCTTCACCCAGGTGAAGGACCGCGCCCACACGGTGGGCCTGGACCTGCTGCGCTTCGGCATCAAGGACGTCGTCCTCCCGGGTGAGATGAAGGAGCTGCTCAACCGCGTCATCCAGGCGCAGAAGGAAGCGGAGGCCAACGTCATCCTGCGACGCGAGGAGACAGCCGCCACCCGCTCCATGGCGCAGACGGCCAAGGTGCTGGCGGAGAACCCGCTGCTGGTGCGCCTCAAGGAACTGGAGGCCTACAAGGACCTCGCGTCCAAGGTGGGGCAGGTGCACCTCGTCCTCGGCGAGGGCGCGGTACCCACCCTGCAGCTCAAGAGTCACTGACTCGCAAATCAATCTCGGGTTAGCCTCGCGGCCCCACACCCGCGAGGAGCCTGAGATGTCGTCTTCGAACCACTACGTCCCCAACCTGCGCGATATCGAGTTCAACCTCTTCGAGTTCCTCGATATCGGCCGAGCCTCGCTGGGCCACGCACCCTTTGGCGACCTGGACGAGACGGCCGCACGCCAGATGCTCCAGATGTTCGCCCAGCTCAGCACCAACGAGCTGGCCCAGAGCTTCGAGGAGCCGGAGCACAACCCGCCGAAGCTCGAGAATGGCGAGGTGACGCTGCCGCCCGGGCTGAAGAAGGCGATGAACGCCTTCTTCGACGCGGGCATGCACCTGCTGGAGCAGCCGCCACACCTGGGCGGCCTGGGCGCGCCGCCCTCCCTGGGCTGGGCCGCGTTCGAGCTGCTGGTGGGCGCCAATGCCTCGCTGGCCTTCTACACGCTGGGCAACCTGCTGGCGCGCATCATCGACCGGCTGGGCACGGACGCGCAGAAGCAGCGCTTCCTGCCGCACATGCTGGACCGCCGCTGGGGTGGCTCCATGGTGCTCACCGAGCCCGACGCCGGCAGTGACGTGGGAGCCGCCCGCACCAAGGCCCGCCGCGTCTCCGACGATGTCTGGGAAATCGAAGGGGTGAAGCGCTTCATCACCAACGGTGACTCGGACATGTCCGAGAACATCATCCACATGGTGCTCGCGCGTCCGGAGGGCGCGGCGCCTGGCACCAAGGGCCTGTCGCTGTTCGTCGTGCCCAAGTACTGGGTGAATGAGGACGGCAGCCTGGGTGAAGCCAACGGCGTGGTGTGCACCAAGCTGGAGAAGAAGATGGGGCTGAAGGGCTCCGTCACCTGTGAGATGACCTTCGGCGACGGGAAGCCCTGTCGCGGCCTGCTGCTGGGCGAGGTCCACGACGGCATCCGGCAGATGTTCTACATCATCGAGCAGGCCCGCATGGCGGTGGGCGTGAAGTCCATGGCCACGCTGTCCGCCGGCTACGGCCGCGCGCTGGCCTTCTCCAAGGACCGCCTCCAGGGCGCGGACCTGATGCAGGCCCGGGACAAGACGGCGCCCCGCGTGCCCATCTTCCGTCACCCCGACGTGCGCCGCATGCTGATGGCGCAGAAGGCCCACGCGGAGGGCATGCGCGCGCTGTGCCTCTACACCGCGTTCATCCAGGACGGAGTGGAGCGCAAGGGCGGCCACCGCGCCACCGAAGCGGGTGAGCTGGACACGCTCAACGACATGCTGCTGCCGCTGGTGAAGGGCTACTGCTCGGAGAAGGCCTACGAGCTGCTCGCGCTGTCGCTCCAGGTCCACGGCGGCTCCGGCTACCTGCAGGACTACCCGGTGGAGCAGTACATCCGGG
This sequence comes from Myxococcus sp. MxC21-1, assembly GCF_032612255.1. NCBI lineage: Bacteria > Pseudomonadati > Myxococcota > Myxococcia > Myxococcales > Myxococcaceae > Myxococcus > Myxococcus sp. MxC21-1. The sequence goes on along the minus strand of NZ_CP123278.1, from coordinate 530,469 downwards.
ACCAGAAAATCGACACGCTCTACGAGGGCACCACGCACATCCAGGCGCTCGACTTGCTCATGCGCAAGGTGGCGCGTGACGGCGGCGCGACGCTCCAGGGCCTGCTGTCCCAGATTCGCGAGACGGCCGAGCGCACTGGAGAGGGCAAGGAGCTGGAGGCCGAGCGCGCCGCGCTGGGCCGCGCGCTGGGCGACTTGGAGACGATGCTCGGCACGCTGATGGGCAAGCTGGGCGAGTCCGTCTATCACGTGGGCCTGCAGGGCAACCGCGTGCTGGCCGCCGTCGCGGAGGTCGTCATCGGCTGGCTGCTGGTGCGCCACGCGGAGGTCGCGCTGGAGCGCATGAAGAGCAACCCCGGGGACCGCGCCTTCTACGTGGGCAAGCTCGCCAGCGCCCGCTGGTTCTGCCACGAGGTGCTGCCCGGCGTCGCCCACGCCGCCCGCATGGTGGAGCACGGCAACCTGGACCTGATGGAGGTGCCGGAAGAGTCGTTCTGACGCGAAGCCCCCAGGCGAGCCGGCCACCGGTGCCAGGCCCGCCGTCGCGGCCGGGAGGCGCTCGCTACTTCCTCAGCGCGTCCCCCGGCACCGGCAGCCCGCGCGCCGCCAGGTCACGCTCCACGTACAGCCGCAGGACATGCATGAAGTCCTGCGCGTTCGTCACCACGCCAAAGGCCTGGTGCGTGCCGCGGTCCTTCAGCTTGCTCACCACGAACTCGGACGAGTCCACGCAGATGGTGGGCAGCTCCCGCAGCGAGCCGTCCTTCTCCGTGACGAACGCCGGCAGCATGTTGCCGGTGGCGATGGCATGCAGCGCCGTGGCGATCATCACCGCCATGGTGGACTTCACCGCGTGCTCGCGCATGGCCACCTGCGCCTCCAGGTTGTCCGTCACCACGTCCGGCAGCGGCCCGTCGTCACGGATGGAGCCCGTCAGCACGAAGGGCACCTTGTGCACCACGCACGCGTGCATGATGCCGTTGGTAATCACCCCGGCCTCCACTGCCTTGGCGATGGAGCCCGCCGCCCGCACCTTGTTGATGGCGCGCATGTGCAAACCGTGGCCGCCCGAGGTGGCCTCGCCCGAGCCGCTCATCCCCAGCGTGGTGCCAAAGATGGAGGCTTCGATGTCATGCACCGCCACCGCGTTGCCCGCCAGCAGCGCGCCCACGAAGCCATTGGCGACGAACCACGTCATGTCCGCGCGCGCCCGCGAATGCACCAGCGCCGGCCCCGTCACCCAGATGGGGTAGCCCCCGCGCTCTCGCTCGTCCACCAGCACCCGGGCCATGTGCGCGTAGTCGATGGGCTTCTCGCGGGACACCGCGCTCGTCATGAACTTGAACTCCCCCTCGCCCTCATCCGCGAGGTAGGCGGCGTTCACGAACACGCCTTCGCTGCCGTCCTCCGCGAGGCCCACCACCACGCGCTCGCCCGCACGCACGCGACGGCCTTCGCGAATCCACAGCTCGCCTTGCACATCCAGCACCAGCGCCCCGTCCATGCGCGGCTCGCGCGGCATGCGCCACGCGCCGCCCACGCGCACGTAGGTGGGGAGATTCGTCGTGGTGAAGAAGCCCTCCGGCAACACGCCGTCCGCGGGCGCAGGCTGGAAGCGCGCGTCCGGGCAGGAGGCGAAACGCGCGGCCGTGAAGTCAGGATGAGGAATGGAGCTCACACCAGCACCATGCGCGGAGCCCTCGCCCGCTTCAAGCGCCTCCGCATCCGCGGGCCACCAGATGTCAGGGGACGACAGTAAAGCCGGGATTGCGCGTCATTACATCCGCGCGTCCACACCCACTCCGCCCATCCGAGGACGGCTGCTGGCCGGGGCCAGCTCACGACGCAGCAACTCCGCGTAGCGAGCCGCAGCCGAGCCGCCTCGTCTGGAGCGTGGGCGTCGTAGGACGCGGCGGTCAGCGCATGGCCCCCTACTGGAAAATCAGGCAGGCCTGCCGGTGGAAGCGCGGCAACTCCAGGAGTGGAAGTCGGCCCTAGTGGCGCTCCCTCAGTCCTCATTCCCGCGGGAAGCGGGAGGCGGCTGGGTCAGGTGGCTGTGCGCAATCGCGGCCAGTTCCTCCAAGCTGGGCACACGCCACGTCGCCGCGTTCCGCTGACGCCAGGCCTCCGCCCACGCCATGAAGGTGCGCAGTTGCTCCGTGCTGGGTGACACCTGCCAGCGCCGCTGCTTCGCCAGGGACAGCGCCTCCAACGGTGGATGCCCCAGCGCCACCAGGACGCACAAGGCGAGCAGCGCGCTGCGCCCCACCCCATGCTCACAGTGGATGTAGACCTTGTTGCCCCGGGCCAGCTGGTCCGTCACCCACGCGACGCCGTCATCCAGCCGGTCGCCACGGATGGCCCGAAGGTCCTCGGTGGGCAGGTGCAACAAGGTGATGCCGTGCTCGCGCAGGACGTGCTCGTCGTCACAGGCCTCCACCCGCACGTCCACCACACAGCGGATGCCAAGCGCCCCCGCGAGGTGCTCCGCCGTATCGATGGGGAAGCGGCCCCCCACCGCCAGCGAGGGCAGCACCCAGTCCAGGTTCAATCTCCGGGACAGCGCGCTCATGCGGCCCAAGGTAGGGCAGCTCGCTGGCGCTGGCAGCCTCCGCGGACGCCAGGACGCTTTTGAAGTGTTTTTCGACCCACCTTCTGGAGAATTCGCTGGAATCACGGGGGGTTCCGGGGCGCTGGCCTTGAAAATCAAGAGGCACGCAACTCCGGGTCTCAGGCTCCGAGAATAGGTGCAAGACGTACATGCGGCGCCCTCGCGCCGCTTCAGACCCTACGGAGCCCCCCATGAGCAACAGGTACAGCATCAAGTCGGGCGACACCCTCTCCCACCTGGCGCAGCGCTACAACACCAGCGTCAGCGCGCTGATGAAGGCGAATCCGCAGATCAAGAACGCGGACCTCATCTACGCCGGCAAGTCGCTGAACATCCCCGGTTCGAAGGACTCCTTCGAGAGCGGCTCCGCGGGCCGCGCGGGTGGCGCCACGGGCGGCGGCGGAACCAGCGGCGGTGCGCAGGACGTGCAGGGCCCCAGCAGCTCCGGCCCCGGCGTCCGCGGCCCCAAGGGCAGCCCCTTCGAAATCGCGTCGCAGCACCTGGGCAAGAACGCGGGCTCGCTGAAGCTGGAGAAGAACGGCGTGGGCGCGGACATGGAGGACTGGGTCCCCAACAACGTCAACTGCGCCAACTTCGTGTCCGCCGTGCTGGAGCAGTCCGGCCAGATTTCCGACTCGCAGCACGACAACAGCGTGATGGGCCTGATGGCCAAGCTGGACAGGGACCCCAACTTCAAGCGCATCGACCTGAAGGACGCGAAGCCGGGTGACGTGGTCTCCATGAAGACCAACGGCGGCCAGCACGTGGTGATGTTCGCGGGTTGGAAGGACGGCAAGCCGACGTTCATCGGCTCCAACAACGTCAACTCGGATGGCTCGCAGCGCGTCACCATCTCCAGCATGAACTACCCCATCATGGCGGTGCACCAGTACCGGGGCTGAGCGCCCGCCCGAACCTGAGCGAGCACCCACGGGGCTCCGCGTCCGACCTTCTCGTCGGGCCCGGGGCCCCGCTGGCGTTCAGGCCCCCGTGATGACTCAGAGCCGCGGCGCCAGGGATAGCGCGGCCTGGATGAGCGGGCTGCGCGCGCTCGGCGGCGCCTTGGACACCACGCCGGCTTCGCGAGGCCCTCCCGGAAGGAGCGTCCCGGCTCCTCTCCGAGCACGACCCGCCCAAGCGGTGAGCGCTCAGGGCGCGCCGCGGCCCGCGTGCAGGCAGACCACGGCCTCATCCAGCAGGTCGAGCGCCGCGTCGGACCAGCCCCGCAGCTTCATGCGCGGGGACACAGACGTGGTGAAGGGGATGAGGCCGGCGACGGCGGCGTCCTCGATGAGCTGGGCCTGTTGCTCGGGGTTGAGCTGGGCCCAACGCTTCTCGCGGCTCACGCCCTTGCGCCAGTCGTATCCATCGCCGGACCACTGCGCGGCCAGCGCGGCGCTCAGGTAGGCCGTGCCGCCGTGCTGGTGCTGCCACACGTGCGTCAGCTCATGAACGAGCAGGCCGAAGTCCACGCCCCCACTCCGAGGCGGGACGAAGACGGTGTTGCCGTGCGCGAAGGCCCGCCCGGGAAGGCCCAGCAGGCCCAGCCGGCCGACCTTCACCCGCACCACCGCGTAGTTCAGGCTGTCCCCGAAGATGGGCCGCAGGCGGACGATTTCCTCCGCCGAGAGGCGGCGGCCCGGCGGCTCCAGACCGACCAGCACCTGCACCGAGCTGAGCACGCGCCCGCCCACCATCAACACGGCATCCGCGGGAAGCTGCGCCACGCGCGTCAGGCCCTGGCCCAGTTGGGGCAGTCCCTCGCGAGGCCGGCCGCGCGCGCACTGCGCCACGCCTCCGCCCATCGCCTTCAGCACCACGCCCACGCTGCGAGCCACGCCCACCGACGCGCTCGAGACACCCGTGAGCAGACCCCGGCCCGCATCCACCAGCCGCTCGGAGAAGGTGGCCGCGTGGCTCATGCCATGTTCCTCAGCGCCCCGCCGTCATGGCGCGCAGCCCGGAGAGCCCCATGACGGACTCCACCAGCGAGCGCAGCGCGCCCGGGCGCCACGGGCGGGACAGCGCGAAGTGCGTGAGGCTGGAGGCGCTGTAGGCCGCCGCCACCTCGGGACGGAAGTAGGACGACACGAGGATGCGTGGCCCCGCCAGGTCGCGCTCCACCAGCCGAGCCAGGAAGGCCGGCACGGCTGCTCGCTCCACGGAGTCCAGGTCCACGATCACCGCCTCGGGCACCACGCCCAGGTCCATCCGACGATCCGCCGACGCGATGCCCAACGTGGGGACCAGCTCGAAGTCTGACGCCAGCTCGCGGCCCATCGCCAGCCGGAAGAGCGGCTCCTCCGAGACGAGCATCACCCGAGGCCCCTTGGGCACGCTCCGGTGACGCCGTGCGGGCGCGGGAGTGGGCTCAATGGGAAGACGCAGTGCGCCAGCCTCCACCAGATGGCGGGCATCGAGGAGGGACTGCGCACGGCGAATCAGGGGGGCGGGAGCGCTGGACACAACGCGACAATAACCAGCAATAGCGGAAATATCAACCTTTGCTTCAATTTTCGGGAGTAATTCCTGTTTTTCGTGAGCTCGAACCCCGTGGAGTTGGGCGTCTTGACACACCCGTTCAGTGAGTCAGAAGTAACACCTATTCAGGCGTATCGGGTCTGGGATGACCCTGTTGTTTCCACGGGGACTACCGCGTGCCCGCGGCCTTCGCGGGCTCTCCCAGGGCAACAGCCGCGCCGCTCACTCGAACTCGAGCGCGCGCTGGAAGTCGGCCGGGTTGGAGGCCGCGCTCTGCGCCGTCTCCAGGGTGATGAGCCCCTCCCGATAGAGCTGCGTCAGGTGCTGGTCGAAGGACTGCATGCCGAACATGTCTCGGCCCTTCTCGATGACGTCCTTCAGCTCGTTGGCGCGGTCGTCGCGGATGTACTGCTCCACCGTCTTCGTCTGCACCATGATTTCCAGCGCCACCGTGCGGCCCTTGCCGCTGGCCCGGGGCAGCAGGCGCTGTGACACCGTCGCCTTGAGGCAGTCCGCCAGGCGCATGCGCACCATCGTCTGCTCTTCAGCGGGGAACACCGACACCAGGCGGTTGATGGTGCGTGACGCATCCGTCGTGTGCACCGTGGAGAGCACCAGGTGGCCCGTCTCCGACGCCTTGAGCGCGATGTCGATGGTCTCCGTGTCGCGCATCTCGCCCACCAGGATGACGTCCGGATCCTGGCGCAGCGCCGCGCGCAGCGCAATCGCGAAGCTCTGCGTATCCGGACCAATCTCCCGCTGGGAGATGGAGGACTTGATGTTCTTGTAGATGAACTCGATGGGGTCCTCGATGGTGAGGACGTGCAGGTTCTCCGTGCGGTTGATGTGGTCAATCATCGCCGCCAGCGTGGAGCTCTTCCCAGAGCCCGTCGCGCCCGTCACCAGCACCAACCCGCGCTCGTTGCCGGCAATCTTCTTCAACACCTGCGGCAATCCCAGCCCGTCAATGGTTGGGATTTCATCCGGGATGATGCGCAGGATGCACGCCAGCGAGCCCCGCTGCCGATAGATATTCACCCGGAAGCGCGCCACGCCTGGGAGGCTGTAGGACGCGTCGCACTCCTGAAGCGTGTCAATCTGCTTCTTCACCTCGGGGTCCGACACGACATGGACTGCCACCTGTCGCGTGTGGTCCGCGTGAAGCTTCTCCATCTTCAAGGGCCGGAGCGCGCCATTGACCCGGTAGATGGGCGGGTCCCCCGGCCGGAAGTGGATGTCCGATGCACCGTTCTGCACACCGACTGCGAGCAGCTTGTTGAGCGTTGCCAGATCCAGGGGAGTGACCCTCTTCAGTAAAGAAGGCCCCGGACTCTAGGCGGACACTCAACAGTTGCACATGGTGCGCAATCAACCCGGGGCAGACACCAGGGTCAGTTCCGCAATCTCAGGCGAGGGCCCCAACCGCAGCGGCGGCCCCCAATAGCCTGTCCCCCTGTGGGTATAGACGCGCACCCCGGCAATGGTTGCCAGACCGCGCACCACCGGCTGCTGCAACTTGACGAGGAACATGAAGGGAAACACCTGTCCGCCGTGCGTGTGCCCGGAAAGCTGCAGGTCCACCATCACCCCATCCTCTGCCACGCGCAGGGCGGACCGGGGCTGGTGGGCCAACAACAGACGCGGCACGCCCTGCGGCGCCCCGCGCAGTGCCAGCTCCGGACGGCTGGCATGCGAGGGAATGATGTGGCCCGCGTCATGGTCCGTCACCCCCGCGATGGTGAGCCGCGCCCCGTCGCGCTCCACCACCCGGTGCTCGTTCTGAAGGACGGTGAGCCCCAGGCGCGCCACCTCCGCGGCCCAGGCCGGTCCCCCGTGGTAGTACTCGTGATTGCCGGTGACGTAGAAGACGCCCAGTGACGCGCGCAGCTCCGCCAGGGGCTTCACCTCGTCCCGTAGCGCGTCCACGGTGCCGTCCACCAGGTCGCCCGTCACCGCCACCACGTCCGGCTGGAGCGCGTTCACCTGCTCCACCACGCGCCGCAGCCAGCGGCCGTCCAACGTGGGCCCCACGTGGATGTCCGAAATCTGCACCACCTTCAGGCCACTGAGCCCGGGCGCCAGGCCCGCCATCGGCACCGTCACCCGCTCCACCGTCGCCCGGCCACGCGCCGTGATGAAGGCGTACACCACCGCCGGCACCGTCACCCCCACCGCCACCAGGGCCTTGCCCCGGGCCAGTGCCAACGCGTCCGTCACCACGCCCGACCACGACAGGCCCAACCCCACCAGGTCCGCCACCACCACCGCGCTCAGCAGGATGCCGAAGGCGCCCAGCCACACGTAGGACGTCCACTGGAGCACCTGCGCCCAGAGGGTCGGTTCGCGGCGCGACACCACCATTCCCACCGGCAGCGACAGGAAGAGCAGCGCCACCAGGACGGGCCCCACCCATGCCCACGGCAGGGGCAGCTGCGGGCTCACGAACAGGCGCACCGCGATGTACGCGTGCAGCCCGCCCATCAACGTGAGGATGCCACCCAGCGACATCAACCACCGCAATGCCAGCGACAGGGACACTCTGGGCCGCCGGGCCTCCTGCTCCACACCTGGGGTCAGCTCCGCCACGAACGACAACCTCCTTCTCACCGGTGCCAGCCATGACCGCGCCCGGAACGCGGGGACATAACGACCGCCTATGGCCGATGCCCGGCAACCCGCCCGTACGCCAGGCGGGCCAACGCCTCATCTCGTGCACCACACCTAAGACACGGGTGACGGGTTGGCGAGCCAGCTACGTTCAAAGCATGAGAACTTCACGTATCTTCACAGCCGCACTGCTTGCAGCGGCTGGCTCGGCCTGGGCCCAGCCCGTCCAGTACCTGGACCTGCGAACGCCTCGGGTCGCGCTCAACGCGCGTGTCACCGACCGCGACCTCACCAGCCCTGACCTGCAGGTCGGCTTCAGCGACGGCTCCCTTCGAGGCCGCGCCTTCGGCAGGCCGCTCAACCTCACGCTGGATGCCACGCGGATCCGCGGCATCTATGGAAGTGGTCCCGTGGACCTGCGGATGACGCAGGAAGAAGGAGCCCTGCGCGCCAAGGGCACGTTCGGAGGGCAGCTCACCGACTTCCAGGTGACGCCGCAGACGTTCGAGGGCGACGTGGGCCGGTGCAGCTACCAGCTCAAGGCCTCCGAGGAAGGCCGCTATCAAGGCTGGCGTTCGTGTCTCGCCGGATTGGAGAACCCGGTATCGCTGTCGATTCCGCCTGCCATTGGCGGCGACGACGCGCGGCTCGTGGCCACCCTGGCTTTGATTCTGTCGCGGTAGCCCACCGCTGGGCGGCTATGGTGCGCGCCGTTTCCCTCACGACGGAGCGCATCCATGGCACGCATGCACGAAGTGGACTTCCACATCTACGGCGAGGACCTGCAGTTCGTCGAGGTGGAGTTGGACCCAGGAGAAGCCGCGGTCGCCGAAGCCGGCACCCTCATGTACATGGAGGACGGCATCGAGATGGAGACCATCTTCGGTGACGGCTCGGAGAAGACGAGCGGCTTCTTCGGCTCGCTGCTCGGCGCGGGCAAGCGCCTGCTGACGGGTGAGTCCCTCTTCACCACCGTCTTCCTCAACAAGAGCGGTGGCGGCAAGCGCAAGGTGTCCTTCGCCGCGCCCTACCCGGGAAAAATCATCCCGGTGAACCTGCGTGAGCTCGGCGGCGAACTCATCGCGCAGAAGGACAGCTTCCTCGCCGCGGCCAAGGGCGTGTCGCTGGGCATCGCCTTCCAGAAGAAGCTGGGCACCGGCCTGTTCGGCGGCGAGGGCTTCATCATGCAGCGGCTCCAGGGTGACGGGCTCGCCTTCATCCACGCCGGCGGCACGCTGCACGAGCGCACGCTGGGCCCGGGTGAACTGCTGCGCGTGGACACCGGCTGCATCGTCGCGTTCCAGCCCACCGTGGACTACGACATCCAGATGGTGAGCGGCATCAAGACGGCCTTCTTCGGCGGCGAGGGCCTCTTCTTCGCCACGCTGCGCGGCCCCGGCAAGGTGTGGCTCCAGTCGCTCCCGTTCAGCCGGCTCGCGGGCCGCATCCTCTCCGCCTCGCGCCCGGGTGGCGCTCGCGACGAGGGCAGCGTGCTGGGGGTGTCGGCCTGGGCAGCCTGCTCGGCGACGACTAGCGCACCGGGCAGGCCGGCCGTTCGCGGACCGCTATCCGCGCCGCCGCCGTGACAGGCCGGCCAGTCCCGCCAGCAGTACCCAGGAGCCCACCACGCCCACGGGCGATGCGCCGCAGCCACACCCCACGTCGAGCGCCGCGGGCCCCGCACCTCGAAGCCCGTGGTCCGCGAGCGCGCCGGCACGCGGCTGGAGGTGACGAGGTGCTCCTGCGCCGCGACATCGTGCGAGCCCACGGACAGCGCGCTCTCGCGGGGCACCTGGTAACGGAAGGCCCCGGTGTCATCGGCCGTCACCGTGGCGACTTCAATGCCGTCCACCTCGATGACCACCGTGGCGCCAGCCGTCGCCGCGCCCGCGAAGAGCGGCGTGGAGTCCACCACCTCGCCATCAGCGGGGACCACCAGCACCGGCCAACCGTCCTCCGGGACCTGGGTGCCGCCATCTCCCTGGGACGTGCCCGCATCCTGCCCGGACGTCCCTCCGTCACCCTCGCCGCTCACCACCTGGGACTCGAAGCGGATGGGCTGCGAGTAGGGCCCGCTGATTCCCGCCTCGTTGTGCGAATGAACGGTGACGAAATGAGGGCCCGGCGCCAGCGGCGACTCAGCAGGCCACTGGTAGCGGAAGCGGCCCGCGCCATCCACGGGGATGATGACCTCCGCGCCATTGTCCACCTCGATGCCCACCGTCGGCCCGTTGGGCGCGACGCCCGCGAACAGCGGCGTGGTTCCCACCGTCTCCCCGTCCTGCGGAATCACCAGGATGGGCTCCACCACCACGCCACCATCCTCCAGGGTGGCCGCGACAGAGAACGACACAGGCGCGGAGGGCGCGCTGTACGCCCCCATCGCCTCCGTCACCACGTGGACCGTGCGCGTGCCGACATCGAGCGGCGCCTGCTGCGGAGGGATGCCAGCGATGAACACACCATCCGCGCCAGAGCTCACCTGAAGCCGCTCCACGCCATCGACGAACACGAGGACTCGAACGCCAGGGTCCGCCCGGCCTTCGAAGCGAGGACGGTGAGGAACGCCCACCGCTCCAGACACGGGAGCGCTGACAGACGGCGTCCCGGGCGTGCGGTAGGCCACGTGGTATTCCTCGGCGAAGCCTTCGCTCCCCGTCCCCGCGCCATGCGTTCCGCCATCCGACGGGGTGAGGGTCCCGGCAGCGCCGCCCGACACGCTCCTGGGACACGACGCCGTCGTCCCTTGCAGCAGCACGCCGCCGCCGCCGCCACCACCACCCGGGCCGAGCACCCAGCCCGGGTAGCTGACGTTGCCGCCGTTGCCGCCCGCGGCTCGGGCGCTCCCGCAGGACAGTGCGTCCTGCGCGCGAAGGATGAGGCCCCCCCGCGCCACCACCGCCCGCGCCATCGTCGCCCGGCGTGTGGCTGGCGGCGAGCCCATCCGCGGAGAAGCGCCCGGCGCCCGAGAACGCCCTGGCCCGGATGAACACGACTCCGCCGCCCGCGCCGCCACTCGAGCCCAGGTCATCGTTGCCCTCCCCCGCGCCACCGCCACTCCCGAAGACAAACGTGTCGATGAGCGAGTACTTCGCGGGCGCGCCACCGAAACCGCCCACGTCCCGCATCATGTCCGCCTCCGACGTGCGGCCGCCGACACCGCCCCGGCCCCCATTCCCGCCTCCGCCACCACCCGCGTTGTGGCAGTTGCCACCGCCACCCTCACCCGCCACGGAGCCACGCCCCGAGGCCGTGCCGAAGCGGCCCATCCGCAGGCCCTCCCCTTTGTAGGCCCCCCCTGCCTCGGGAGGGCTGTCCAGGTCGGAGCAGCCAAGGAGGTCCGTGTGATTGACGAAGAGCCCGCCCCGGAAGCCCATTCCTTCCGCGCTGATGAGGCCCTGGTTCGTCACGCTGCCCGTGGCGAGGAAGGCCAGGATGCCGCCGCTGCGCCCATCCCATGGACGGGCCACGACCGAGGCACCCGTGGACACGAGGACGTCCGTGTACTCGGGCACGGAGACCACCTGCGCGCCCGGCGCGGCATAGGCATGCACCAGGGGCGCGGAGAAGCGCAGCCCGGGCGGCGATTCCGATACCGCCTCCACGCGCGCCAGCTCCCAGTGGCCCATCCGCCGAAGCGCCAGGGTGCCTCCATCGCTGGAGACCACGGCCTCCTCCGACCCGCCGCTCTGGTGGAGGAGCACCAGCGTGCCCACGGTGAAGCCCGAAACGCGCTGCACCGGAACGTCGTGGGCGCCGACCACCACGAGGTCCGTCAGCGGCGTGGCGGCGTTGAGGACGCGCCCCACCGTCGTGACGGACAGCGCGCCATCACGGCCCGAGCCCAGGCCGAAGGAATCCAGCTCCGCCAGCGCGGGGGACGCCGGGAGCAACACGAGCAGGCAGGACAGGACGAAGCGCATGCCCCCACATGCTGCCTCAGAAGCCGGGTCTACCGCGAGTGCAGGCCCCCTGAAGACTCACTCGCCCAAGGGGTTCATCAGCGCCCGGGCGTTGCGCGGTGCGAAGAAGGACTGGCGCGCGAGCCTCGGCAGGGCACGCTTGTCCACGCACCACAGCTGGAGCGCATCCTCCCACTCGCCCAGTTCGGCCACCGCGCGCACGTCCGGCGCATCGCGGTAGAGGCTGTTGAGGTTGTGCACCAGCGCGGACAGGTCCTCCACCTCCCAGCGCTCCGTCACGTCGCCAGCCATGACGTGGAGCTCCAGCACGGGGCGCTCGCGCACGTCCAGCACCTTGAAGCGGCGGGCCGCGCCGCCCATGGCGGTGGTGAGCGGCCCCACCAGCTCGTCGGCGCGCACGCCGTACCCCACGGACAAGCCACCTTCGAGCAGGCCCGCGTCACACAGGCGCAGCATGGACACATGGGGAGGCTCGCCACGCGGCAGCAGCGCCGCGGCGGCATCGCGGTCCTTGAGGAGCCGCTCCCGGGTGAGCACGTCGAGCAATGGGGCCATCTCGGCCCACAGCCTATCGCTCCTCGCCGCTCCAGTAGTCCACCTCCGCGGAGAGGGGCAGCGTGGTGAACAGGGTCCGAGCGGCCTTGTCGCCTCCGGGAGCACTGCCCGCGGAGATGACCACCTTCCCTGAGTCCGGGTACACCATGACGTCCGGCTCCACCATGGTGGAGAAGGCCAGGTAGCGCAGCGTCTCAGTCCCGTCGTTGAGGAGCTGGTGCGCGCCCCCGGGCCCCACCGGGAGCGCCACATAGTCGCCCGCCGTGACGGCGAGGGTGTCGTCCCCCAGCCGCAGCCGGCCCGTGCCCGCGAGGATGAAATAGGCCTCTTCGTTGGCCAGGTGGTAGTGCCGCGGCCACGCGTGTTTGCCGGGTGGCAGCTCCATCAAGCTGCACCCCAGCTTGCGGCCCTTGGCGGCGGCGCCCAGTTGCTTGCGGCGGTACTCCACCCGGGGACCTTGCGTGACTTCGGTCCAGGGAAGCTCAGGCTCGTGGACGACGTGAGAATGCGAGGACATGGACGGGTGCTCCTGTTCAGGGTCGCGTCGCGAGCAGCGCGAAGACGCGGTGGGGAATGTCGAGCGGGTCCGCCGGAAAGCGCCCGGCGAGCAGGTCCGCGAGCGCGGCATCGAAGCGGCTCACCGCGCTCGCAGGCATGGACGCGCCCACCTTCGCGCTGGCGCGGATGCGGCCCCGCCACGCGCGGGGGCTGTACGACACGGACACGTCGAAGGAGAACGAGGTGAGCTGGGTGAAGCCCGCCTCGGCGGCGTCGCGGAACCACGGAGGATAGACACCGGAAGACTGGCTCAAGGACACGAAGGGCGCGGGAGCGCCCGGGTTGAAGCGCTCGATGAGCCACTCGGTGGCCTCCACCACGTTGCCGGGCAGCGGTAGCCAGTCGAAGTGGGCGATGACCAGACGGCCCCCGGGAACGAGCAACCGCGCGGCCTCACGCGCTGCGGCGGGCCGGTCGAACCAGTGCCAGCACTGTCCTGCGACCACCAGGTCGAACGCCTGTGACGGCAGGCCCGTGTTCTCCGCGGGCGCCTGTTGGAAGTCGATGCCCAGCCCCATTCCAGAAGCGAGCCCACGGGCGGCATCCAGCATGTCCGCGGACACATCCAGCCCCGTCACCACGGCGCCGCGCTGGGCCAACCCTCGGGCCACCGTGCCCGTGCCCGTCCCCAGGTCGACGGCGCGGAGGCCCGGGCGAAGGAGGCCCTCCTTATCGAGCCGTTCGAAGAAGGCCTCCGGAAAGCCCGCCCGGTGCCTCATGTAGTCCGACGACGTGCGTCCGAAGTCCACCTGCATGACAGGCTCCTCTCCTCGCGGGCACACGCGGGCCCCGCCGACCTGGGACGTATCGACACGTCATCCAGTCGAGTCGACAATGGCCTTCGCGGAGGTGCGTGAGACATGAGTAGGCCCAAGGGCGGACGCTCTCAATCTCGATTCGACCATCGACCTGAGGAGGAGCTTGTGACCGCGGCACAGGCCGCCGCGCTCCTGGGCGTGAAGCGAGCCACGCTCTACACCTACGTGAGCCGAGGCCTCGTGCGCTGCGTGCCGGAGCGAGGCACCAAGGAGAACCGCTATGTGCGCTCCGACCTGGAGCGCCTGAAAGCGCGGCATGACGCGAGAGCGGGACACGCAGCAGTCGCCTCGGGCGCCTTGCGCTGGGGCGAGCCCGTCATCGACTCGTCGGTGTCCCGCGTGGGCGCGGAGGGGCTCGCGTACCGAGGCCATTCGGCGGTGACGCTCGCAGTGGAGGGACGCGCGTTCGAGGACGTGGCCGAGCTGTTGTGGACGGGCACGCTGCCCGAAGAGGCGTCACGGTGGCCCTCACCCGAGCCGGCGTTTCCACCGTCCGAGCTGGCGAAGCTGCTGCCCCGTGGAACACCTCCCGTGGCCGCACTGTCTGCGTTGGTGCCGCTCCTAGGCGCACGGGACGCGGCGCGCTTTGCCTCTCCGCCCGAGCAGGAGCGGGCCCGCGCCCGGAGGCTGCTGCGCCACCTGTCCGCCTGGGTCTGCGTGGCGAACGCGCCGGGGCGGGTGACGCAAGCCTTGAACGAGCCCACGGTGGCGCAATCCCTGGCGCGCGCTTGGACCACCCGCATGAAACGCGCACCGGAGCTGCTCAACCGCGCGCTGGTGCTGTGCGCGGACCATGAGTTGAACGTGTCCACGTTCGCCACGCGCGTGGTGGCCTCCTCGGGCGCGGACCTATACGCCTGCCTGAGCGCCGCGCTGGCCGCGCTCTCCGGCCCCAAGCATGGTGGGGCCTGCGACCGCGTGGAGGCGCTGCTCGTGGAGGTGGGACGGCCAGAGCGTGCCGCGGAGGTCATCCGGGAGCGGCTGCGGCGCGGGGAGGCAATCACCGGCTTCGGCCATCAGCTCTACCCGGACGGAGACCCGCGAACGCCACCGCTGGTGGAGGCCGCTCGTGCCGTGAGCCCCGAGGCCCCCAGTGTCCGCATCGCCAGCGCCGTGCTGGAAGCCATGCGCGCGGCAGGACATCCGCCCCCGTCCGTGGACTTCGGGCTGGTGATGCTCGCCGGTGCGCTGAGCCTTCCTCCAGGCGCGGGCGCCACGCTGTTCGCCGTGGGTCGCGCGGCGGGCTGGGTGGCCCACGTCCTGGAGCAACGCGAGCAAGGCCACCTGCTGCGCCCCCGGGCCCGCTACGTGGAAGCGAAGCGTCCAGGCGCGGCGTGACGCGGGACTGCGCCAACGACCACTGTCGCCTGCCGCGCACCCAACGAAGTCCGTCGTTGGAGCCACGCACGCGCGAGGGGAAACTCCCGCGCCGTGGACACTCGACGCGTATATCCCCGTTTCGCCATCGCCTCCCTGCTCGGCAACGTCGCCTTCCTCGCCTCCTGGGGTGTGGTGCTGATGCGTCCCTCGGGCTGGCAGGTGGTCGGCCCGCTCCTGCTCCTCATGTTCCTCGTCCTGCGGGTCGGCGGCATGTGGTTCTTCGCCTCGAAACACCCGCCGGAGGAGCGCCCGCGCATGCGGCGCACGGCGACCCTCACCACCGTGCTGGCGCTCATCGCCGTGGGCATCTGGGTCTACACCGTGCTGCAAGGCCCGCGCGGCTTCTGAGCCGCCAGGCCCTGAAACGGCTCGCGGGCGCCGCCTCCAGACTGAACCGTCCGGAAGCACAGCGCCCGCGATGACTGCCGTGTGCTGACCGCTACACGTTGAAGCGGAAGTGCATGCAGTCGCCGTCCTGGACGACGTACTCCTTGCCTTCCACGCGCAGCAGGCCCTTCTCCTTCACGGCGGACTCGCTGCCCAGCTTCACCAGGTCCTCCCAGCGCATCACCTCGGCCTTGATGAAGCCGCGCTCGAAGTCGGAGTGGATGACGCCGGCCGCCTGCGGGGCCTTGTAGCCCTGGTGGATGGTCCACGCGCGGCACTCCTGCTCGCCCACGGTGAAGTACGTCCACAGGCCCAGCAGCTTGTAGCCGGCGCGCACCACCTTGTGCAGGCCCGGCTCGGACAGGCCCGCGCTCTCCAGGAAGCCCGGACGCTCCGACTCCGGGAGCTGCTGGATTTCGGACTCCAGCGCGGCGGCGAGCACCACCACCTCGAAGCCCTCCTTCGCGGCCATCTCCCGAACGGCCTTCACGTGGGGATTCGCGTCCTCCTTGCCCAGCTCCGACTCGCCGATGTTCGCCACGTACAGCACGGGCTTGTCGGTGAGCAGGAACAGGTCATGGATGACGGCGCTCTCCTCCTCGGTGAGCTTCTGGGCGCGCACGGTGATGCCGTTGTCCAGGTTCGCCTTGATGCGGTCCAGCAGCGCCACCTCGGCCTTGGCCTCCTCGCCAGCCTTGCCGCCCACCTTCGTGTTCTTCAAGGAGCGCTCGCGGCGCTTCTCCACCGTCTCCAGGTCCTTGAGGCACAGCTCCGTGTCGACCACGTCCCGGTCCCGCACCGGATTCACCCCGCCCTCGACGTGGGTGACGTTGTCGTCCTCGAAGCAGCGCAGCACGTGGAGCACGGCGTTGACCTGGCGGATGTTGCCCAGGAACTGGTTGCCCAGGCCTTCGCCCTTGGACGCGCCGCGCACCAGGCCGGCGATGTCCACGAACTCCAGCGAGGTGGGCACCTTCTTCAGCGGCTTGATGAGCGCGGACAGCTGGTCCAGGCGGTCATCCGGCACGGGCACCACGCCCACGTTGGGCTCGATGGTGCAGAAGGGATAGTTGGCCGCCTGCGCGCCCGCGGCCGACAGCGCGTTGAACAGGGTGGACTTGCCGACGTTGGGCAGCCCGACGATTCCGATGGATAGACCCATGGTGATTCCCTGGAACACGCGCGCCGGGGGGCGCGCTTCCCCAAGAAGGGGATTAGGCAGTGCGGCGCACGGCGCCGGTGGCGCTGGTGCTGTTCAGCGGCAGGCCCTGGACGAACTGCTCGGCCAGCGCGCGCTGCTTGCTGTCGTCCATGCGCTCGCTGATGAGCTTGCCGGCGACTTCCATGGCCAGGTCGACCGCCATGGAGCGGACCTCGGCGATGGCCTTCGCCTTCTGCTCGTCAATCTCGCGACGCGCGCTCAGCTTGAGCTCCTCGGCCTCCTTGCGGCTCTTGGCCATGAGCTCCTCGCGGAACTTCTCCATCTCCTGCGTGTTGCGGCGCATCATCTCCGCGGCCTCGCGACGGGCCTCGGCGATGGCCGTCTTCTGGTCGGCCAGCAGCTTCTCCGCCTCGGCGCGCTCACGCTTGGCGCTCTCGATGGAGCTGGCGATCTGCTTCTCGCGCTCCTCGACCAGCGAAAGGATGGGGCCCCACGCCTTCCACTTCAGGACGACGGCGGCGATGACGAAGGTGACCAGGGTCCAGAAGATGAGGCCCGGCTGGACCTTCACGAGGTTACTGGCGGCGAGGACGGAGGGCAGGAACATGGCGGGATGTCCAGCGTGAGGGAGGGATGCTGCGAAGACTTCGGTTTCCGCGGCAGGAGCGGCCGGCGCCCGCGGTGGAATTCCCTACGGGCACCGGCGACCGTCCAGCGATGACTCGACCTGCGCTCGCCTTAAGCCTTGGTGGCGAGCAGGATGCAAACGACCAGCGCGAACAGCGTGGCGCCTTCGATGAGGGCCGCCGCGATGATCATCGTGGTGCGGATGTCGCCGCCCGCGGCCGGCTGACGGCCCGTGGCGTCCATGGCGGCGGCGGCCAGCTTACCAATGCCGAGCGCGGCACCGATGATGGAGAGACCGGCACCCAGACCGGCGGCGAGGAAGGCAAGAGCGAGGTTGGTCATGGTGACACTTGTTCTTTCGTAGCGTGGACCCGCTTGTGGGGGGGTCGTGATGTCCCTTGAGGACTACCTCCGGCGGCCTTTCGAACCGCCGGGTCTTCGACCGGGGCACCGGACTTCAGCGCCCCGCTAACTCGTCAGAACCGCCTAGGCGTGGTGCGCCTTGCCGTGGTCGTGGCTGGGGCCCGTTTCCGGGTGGTCGTGGCCGTGGTCGTCATGGTGGTGACCCATGGCCACGCTCATACCGATGAACAGCGCCGACAGCATCGCGAAGACGTACGCCTGCACGAAGGCCACGAACAGCTCGAGCAGGAAGATGGCGAAGGCGAAGGGCACGCTCACCGCCGCCACCGCGGGGTGGCCGAGGAGGAAGATGAGGCCCAGGAGGAAGAAGTAGACGATGTGGCCCGCCAGCATGTTGGCGAACAGACGCATCGTGAGGGCGAAGGGCTTGGTGAACAGACCCAGCACCTCCACCGGAACCATGATGGGCCACAACCAGGGGGCCACGCCACCCGTCAGGTGCTTCAGGTAGCCGCCCAGACCCGCCGCGCGAATACCCGCCACCTGGGTGACGACGAAGGTGCACAGCGCCAGCGCCGCGGTGACAGCCAGGTTGCCGGTGGCGGTCGCCATCCAGGGAACCATGCCCAGCATGTTCATGAAGAGGATGAAGAAGAACACGGTGAGCAGGAAGGGCACGTAGCGGGGGCCCTCCTCCTTGCCGATGTTCTTGATGGCCAGCTCGTCACGAACGAACAGCACCAGCATCTCAAGGATGTTGGCGCCCGCGCCGCGCGGCACCAACTTCGTCTTGTCGCGGTTGCCCCAGATGAACAGGGTGGCCATCAGCAGCAGAGCGGCCAGCCACATCATCAGGGTGTGCTTCGTGATGGACATGTCCAGGCAGCCGTCCATCAAGCCCGGAATCTCCTCACCGTGCTCCGTCATCCGGGGCGCGCACGCGCCGGCCTTCAGCGGGACGTGCCACTGCGGGAAGTCAAACGCGTGGATGGGGCTGCTGAGCGGGACCTCGATCTCCAGGTAGGGCGAGTCCACGACGTGGTGGAGGATGTACCCCGGCACGTCGTCTTCAGACCCCGCGGCCCACGCCGTGGCAGCAAACAGACTGGCGAACAGCACCATTGCCTTGCGCATCACTCGTCTCCGCCCGCCGATTCCTTCGACGCGGCCATCACGTAGCTCACTTCAATCCACTGCAGTGCGAAGTAGACGCCGAAGAAGCCGGCGATGAACGGCACCGCCGCCATTCCCCGCGACACCACGCCCAACAGCCCCGCCAACACGCCCACGGCCCGAAGGCCAAAGATGATTCCGACCACCTTCAGCGCGGCGTTGAGGTCCTGCCGCACCGCCCGCCGTTTCAGCACCAGCGCCACCGCGCCCGTCACCGCCGCCAGCCCCACGCCCCACACCGCCGAAACCCGGTCCTCCACCACCTGCGGCATCAACGCCGCCAGCGCCAGGCCCACCACCGCCACGCCACCCTCCAGCGCCGCATGACTCTTGAACGAGTCCATCCCGCTACCGCCGCCCCGCGCCGTCACTTCCGCTTCCCCAGCCGGGCCATCTCATGGAGGAACCCATAGAAGCCCACGCAGATACCCACCAGGCTCAGCACCACCAGCAACCAGGGGCCCGTCCCCAACCACCCATCCAGCCAGTAGCCGCCCAGCACGCCCACCACCGCTCCACCCACCAGCTTCCACACCGCCGCGATGTAGGGTTGCGCCGCCCTCATCTGCCGGGCCGTCTCCCCCAACTCGCTGCCGTCCGAACCGCCCGGTTTCCGGGGCTCCTTCACTTCCATTCGGACGCCTCCCCAAACCCCGGGAAAACCTCGCTTTTCCAACCCCGCCGCCCCAACCCCTCTACGCGGGGCGCCGCTTAACACCGAACACGCGGCACACGCAACCGGTACCATGGGCAGCGGCCCCCCGGCCCCCAGTGGCGATTGCCGCTTCGGCAAGCTCAGCTACCGCCGATCTGCCCCGCATGGAATCGAGGGCCCTTCCCGTGGGCTCGCCAGGGCCCGGGCTCGCCTCTGGGTGAGGCGCTGGAGCCCGGCGGCCTGAGCAGGCGCATGGGAATGGGGGCGCCTGCCCCAAGGCCCGGGTGGCCGGCCTCCGGGCGCCTGCCGGCCCGCTCCTCGGCGTCCGGGCGCCTGCGTCGCCAGCTTGCACCCGACACGCGTCAACCCACCGCGACACCTCTGGAGGACTCCATGCCGAAGCCGCTCGTGCTCACGTCCCCCCGCTTCAAGGACGGCGACCTCATCCCCATTGCCTACACCGGCGAGGGCGAGGACATCTCACCGCCGCTGCAATGGACGGACATGCCCGCCGGGACGAAGAGCCTGGCCCTCATCGTGGAGGACCCGGACGCGCCAGACCCGCGCAATCCCCAGATGACCTTCTCCCACTGGGTTGTCTACAACATCCCACCTTCGGCCCAGGGCCTGCCGGAAGGCGCCACGCCGGACGTCCTCCCGGAGGGCGCCCGCCAGGGTCAGAACGACTTCCGCCGCCAGAACTACGGGGGCCCCATGCCGCCCGTGGGCATGCACCGGTACTACTTCCGCCTGTTCGCCCTGGACACGGTGCTGCCGGACCTGGGCCGCGCCACGCGCACACAGCTCCGGGAGGCCATGGAAGGCCACATCGTGGGACAGGCGGAGCTCATCGGCCTGTACACCAAGGTCCACCACCGCGGCGCGGAGTCCCCCGGGGCCACTCCCGCCTGATTCTGCTTGGGCGACAGCCACCCTGAGGACACGGGCTCGGCTGCCCTGCGCGGCCGGGCCCGTTCTAAGTACAAGCCGCAGGGCTGGCACCGGGATGTGGGCTGGTGGGCGAAGCGGCGGGTCAGCAATTTCGCACGGACTGGCAGCGGTGGAAGAGTCAGGCCTGCCGTGAAAACCGCCGCCGAAATCGGGGCAGCCTACGGCCCCTTCGATGCGATGTCCGTGGGTGTCTGCGTCGTCCGTGACGGCCGCTTCGTCTATGTGAACGAAGCGCTGGTGACGATGTCGGGCTACCCGCGCGAGGGCGTGCTGGGTGAGCCCGCCACGCTCCTCGTCTCGGCGGAGAGCGCAGCGGAGCTGGCGTCCCGCCATGCCCGTCGCAAGCGCGGCGAGCCCGTCCCCACCACGTACGAGACGATGCTGCGCACCACCGAAGGGGAGCGGCGGGTGGAGCTGACCGTCATCCCCAGCGGCACGGAGTGGGTGGTGCTGGTACGCGACGTGTCGGCGAGGGCCCGGCGCCGCAGCGTGCTCCAGCGGCTGGCCGAGCTGGGCGCGAGCCTGCCCTCCCTGCGCACCGAGGGCGAGGTGCTGCGCAGGATGTTCTCCAGCGTGGAGGAGCTGGGACTTGGCTGCGCGTGGCTTTCGCCAGACCGGCTGGGCGTCCGGCTGGGGCAGACGTTCGTGCCGCCCGGCATGGTGCCCACGGAAGCCGCGGCACTGAGTGGCCGCTGGGTACGGGATGTGGTGGGCCAGTGGCCTCCCTGCTGAAGCGCGCCTGGCGCGACGGCGCGGCCTATACAGACGAGTTGCCCCAGGAGGCTGAGTGCTTCCTCCGAGGCGCCCGGGGCGTGCTGGTTCGCCAGGGCATCCAGCGCGCCGGGCAGACGCGCGCCATCGCGGTGCGCATCGACGTGGAGGGCCAGCCCCGGGCCATGCTCGCGCTGGTGGCGGACTGGCTGCGCGAAGAGGAGCTTCCACCCGTGCGCCTCTTCGGCGCGCAGGTGTCCGCGGCGCTGGACGCGGCGCTCACCATCTCCCGCCTGTCCGCGCAGAACACGGCGCTGGCGGCGCTCAACCGCCTGGCCTCGGTGACGGCCTCCGCGCCGCACCCCCAGGCCCTGTTCGCTCCGGGGACCGACGAAATCGCCGGGCTCCTGGGTTGCGACGCGGTGGCGGTGCTCCTGCCAGCGGACGACGGCGAAGTGGAGCTCGCGTACTCGAGCGGCCTGGACACCGCAGGCGCGAAGGACTTCACGCGGCGCTGGCGGGATGGAAACCTGTGCCTCCAGGCGCAACAAGAAGGCATCCCACTGGAGCGCGAGGTGGAGTCCTGTCCGGACGACCTGAGCGAGGAACTGCGCCGGTAGGGCTTCCGCACTGTGGTCGTCGTGCCCTTGCGGGTGCGCTCGCGGGGCGTGGGCACCCTGTCCGCCCTCTTCCGGGAACGGCGGCCCCTGACGCCGCTCGAACGAGAGACGTTGCAGGCCATGGGCAGCCACTTCGCGGCGGCCATCGAATCCCACCGGCTGCTGCATGAGCTTCGTGGCCGCGCCGAGGACCTGGCGCTGCTGCACGAGGTGGCCAAGGCGCTGGCGGCCACCCTGGAACTGGACAAGCTCCTGCACATTGGCGCCACCAGCCTGGCGCGCATCGTGGACACGTCGGATGCCTACGTGTTCCTGCCGGATGCCTCGGGAGAACGGCTCCAGCTTCGCGCGATGACGGGAGGCTCACCCGAGCTTCAAGGGCCCGCCCTGCCACTCCTCCCGGCCGATGCGTCACTCGCGTCGGTGGCGTTCCACACGCGCGAGGTGGTGATGGTGGAGGACGCCCGCTCCGACCTGCGCGTCAACGAGGAGGTGCGGCGCCTGCCCGGTGCCCGAGCATTCCTGGTGCTCCCCCTGGTGGTCCACGAGCGCCCCATGGGCGTGATGATGGCGGTGGAGACGCGGCGGCCACGGCGCTTCACGCTCGCGGAGGTGGAGCGAGCCAGCGCCATCGCCAACCAACTGGCGCTGGCCCGCGAGGGCGCGCGGCTGGTGGAGGACCTTCAAGCCAGCTACGTGGAGCTGGCCCGGACGCAGGCCCAGTTGGTGCGCCGCGAACGGCTGGCCGCGCTGGGCGAGCTGTCCGCCGTGGTCGCCCACGAAGTGCGCAATCCACTGGGTGCCATCTTCAACTCGGTGGCGTCCATCCGCCGCATCGTCGGGCCGGACAGCGCGGCGGTGCCGCTGCTGGACATCGTCGGGGAGGAGTCGGACCGGCTCAACCGCATCGTCGCGGACCTGCTCACCTTCGCGCGGCCGCCCGCGCCGCATCCCTATGCCGTGCCGCTGTCCCCCTGGTGGAGGACGCGGTGCGAGGCGCGCTGGCGGAGGCACCGGGCCAGGTGCGCGTGGAACTGGACCTGGCGGACGATGTCCCCTCTGTGACGGTGGACGAGCGGATGATGCGTCAGGCCTTCCTCAACCTCGCCATCAACGCCGTGCAGGCCATGCCTCAGGGCGGCATGCTGCGCGCGAGTGTCCGGCGCGCGACGGGGACTCCCGAGGTCGAAGTTCAGTTCGTGGACAGCGGGCCGGGCATCTCCCCCGACGTGCGGGCGCGCATCTTCGAGCCCTTCTTCACCACCAAGGCCAAGGGCACCGGCTTGGGGCTGGCAGTGGTGAAGCGCATCATCGAGTCGCACCAGGGCCGGGTCGCGCTGGAATCCCTGCCGGGCCAGGGCACCACCTTCCGGCTCTATCTCCCGCTGGACACCTCCGCCGCAGCGATAAGCGAAGGCTGGTAACGCACTTGAAGCTCACGCGTCCGGGGCGCAAATCCCTTCGCGAGGAGCAGAAATGCACCGCCATGCCGCCGTCCTGGGAGTCCTTCTTTGTCTGAGCACCTTCACCGTCCAGGCCCAGACGCCCACAGCTCCGGACGAGCCTCGGGTGCAGCTGAAGCTCGTGGGAGAGCTGGGCTTCCTGGACGTGCTGGCGCACAGCATCCGCCAGGGCAGTGACGGCACCCTGTTCCGCTACACGGACGACGGCGGACAGGACAACCTCTACAACTTCATGCGGCTGTCGGCGGAGCTGACGTTGAAGGGCCGGCACTCGGTGGTGTTCCTCTACCAGCCGCTGGCCATTGACACACAGGTGGTGCTCAAGCGGGACGTGCGCATCGACGCGCTGGACTTCCCCGCGGGCACGCCGCTGGACGTGAGCTACAGCTTCCCCTTCTATCGGGCCAGCTATCTGTATGACCTGCTGTCCGGTCCGGACCGCGAGCTGTCCGTGGGCGTGTCGCTCCAACTGCGCAACGCGAACTATGTCTTCACCTCCGCGGACGGGACGCTGCGGCGGACCGCGCGGGACGTGGGGCCGGTGCCGCTGCTGAAGGTGCGCGGACGGTGGGGACTGGGTGGTGGCTGGTGGCTGGGCTTCGAGGCGGACGGCAGCTACGCGCCCACAGCCATCATCAACGGCGACAGTGACTCCAACACCACGGGCGCGCTGCTGGACGCGTCCCTGCGCGGTGGCGTGCGCCTCACCGACAAGGTGGATGTGTTCCTCAACCTGCGCTACCTGGGCGGCGGCGCGCGGGGCACGTCGGACGACAACGAAGACGAGTTTGGCGACGGCTTCACCAGCAACTGGATTGATACCGCCACCCTCAGCCTGGGCTTCAGCTACCGGCTGCCCTGGGGAAGCTGACGCCCGCGGCTGGCTTCAGGCCAGCGCCCAAGCCAGCGCGAGCCCCAGGGCACACGCGCCCGCGCAGAGCCCCGCGACGAGCCAGGGACGACCACCGCGAAGCCCTGTGCCGAAGTCCTCCTCGGGCTCTGGCACGGGCAGCGCTTCATCCCCCGTGATGGCGCGCACCAACTCCTGACGACGGGCCTCCACCGCCGCGGCATCCACCGCTTGGGAGATGTCCACGCCGAAGCCCACCTGTGTCTCGCGGGTGGCTCGGCGCAACTGCGCGGCCTGGGGCGGCAAGGGCTGGAGCGCCCTGGCGGGATTCACCTCCGTCACGGTGACATCCTCGGACGCGGCGGCACGGGCGCCCTGGCTTCGGCTGGCCTCCGCCCGTTCGAGCGCGACCATCAGCTTCGCCGCATCGACGGCTTCGGTGGCCGCCGCGTCTCCGCCCAGGCTGGCTCCGGAGTTCGCGGCCCCAGGGACCACCTCGGACTTCGACGCCACGCCAGCGTCCGCCGCCATCCGGGCACGCTCGGGCTGAACGACCGTCGGCTCCTCGTCCGCACCGAGTGGCGCGCTCGCGACCGGACCTCGCGATGGATGGACGACGGTGGCCTCCCCTCCACATCGAGGTGTGCCCGTTCGCCGCCGGGAAGGCCCCGTCGCGCTCGCGAGGCTCCGCCCTCCACCACGGTCGCCTCGTCCTCCGTCCCGTACAGCGCGGTGACGCGAGGCGCATTGGCAGCGCGAGGCACCTCCGGCGCCCTTCCAGGAATCCCTCGCACCGTGACTTCAAGTTCATCCGCGTCATGCGCTGCCTTCGCTGGCGTGCCTCGCCCAGAGGTATCCGGCGCGGCTGGGACATTCGCATCAGGCTCGTGGGCGGACGGCGGCGCCTTCGAAGTCTCAGCGTCGCCACGCTCGGCCGGGACGTAGTCCTCGGGCGCGTCGATGCCTTCGTGCTCGAACGCGAGCGCGGTGGGTGGAGCGAGCACGGTGGCCAACGCGGGCTCGGTGAGCGCGCGGGAACGCGGCTCCCGCAGCAGTTCGCGGAGCACGAGCTCCTCCGCCTTCTTCTCGCGGGGGAACGCGGCCGCGATGAGGCGCGCGACATCCGCATCCCCCACGTTGGGCGCCAGCTTCGCCTTCATCCGCGCCAGCTCCGCGCCCATGGCGGCCGCGTCCGGGAAGCGATTGTCAGGCTCGGAGGCCAGCGCGCGCATCAGGAACGCATCCACGCTGGTAGGCACGCCCTGCCGGACGCTCCCCGCTGGCTCCCACTGGGGGTATGCCGCGCGCCGCCACCGCTCCACCGGGTCGCCCCGCTGCGCCAGGGGCTTCCACGCGAACAACTCCCACAGCAGCGCGCCCACCGCGTACACGTCCGCGCGCCGGTCCACGAAGCGCTTCCGCGCCTGCTCCGGTGCCATGTACGTCAGGTTGCCAATCACCACCCGGGGCGCCGTCTGCTGCTCCTTCAGCGTGGACTGCGCCGCGCCGAAGTCGATGATTTTCACCTCGCCCGCGTAGCTGATGCACACGTTCGCGGGAGACAAGTCCCGGTGGACCAGGTGCAGCGGATTGCTGAACTCGTCCGTCGCGTCGTGCGCGTACGCCAGGCCCTCACAGAGCCGCTGGCCCAGGTGGAGCATGATGCCCAGCGGCAGCGTCCGCCCGAGCTGCCGCAACCGGTACGTCAGCCGGCTGAGCGTCTTGCCCTGCACGTACTCCATGGACAGGTAGAGCTGCCCTTCCACCTCGCCCATGGCGTACACGCGCGCGATGTTCGGATGGTGCAGCCGCACCACGACGCGGGCTTCATCCCGGAAGCGTCCGGCGAACTGCGGGCTCGCCATGAGCTGCGGGAGGACCTTCTTCACCACACAGGCACGACGAGGCGCCTCCTCACGCGCGAGGAACACCTCTCCCATCCCCCCGGCGCCGATGCGGCGCACGAGGGTATAGGGACCGAAGCGAACGGGCCCCTCGAGGGGCGCGGGCTCAACCGGTCTTGCCAAGCGAACGGAAGGCCTTTCTCGCCGCCGCGAGGACGTGCGCGACTTCCGGCTCGCCAATGGCCAGCGACACGAACGCCGCCTCGAACTGACTGGGCGGCAGGTAGACGCCTTCGTTCAGCATGGCGTGGAAGAACTTCCCGAAGCGCGCCGTGTCCGCCTTCTTCGCGCTGGCGTAGTCGTAGACGGGCTCACCGGTGAAGAACACCGTGAGCATGCTGCCCACGCGGTTGACGGTGACGGGCACGTCCGCGGCCTTCGCCTCCGCGAGCAGGCCGACCTCCAACATGCGGCTGACCTCCTCCAGCCGCGCGTAGGTGCCGGGGGCCGCCAGGGCCTTGAGGCACGCCAGGCCCGCCGCCACCGCCACCGGGTTCCCCGACAGCGTGCCGGACTGGTACACCGGGCCCGCGGGAGCCACCTTCTCCATGATGTCGCGGCGGCCACCATACGCGCCCATCGGCATGCCTCCGCCAATCACCTTGGCCATGGTGGTGAGGTCCGGCTTGAGGCCGTACAGCTCCTGCGCGCCGCCTCGCGACAGCCGGAAGCCCGTCATGACCTCGTCCAGCACCAGCAGCACGCCGTGCTTCTGGCAGAGCGCCTGCAGCCCTTCGAGGTAGCCCGGCTTCGGCACCAGCACGCCCATGTTGCCCACCACCGGCTCGATGATGGCGCAGGCGATGTCCTGGCCATTCTCCGCGAAGATGCGCTCCACGGCGGCCAGGTCGTTGAAGGGCGCCGTGAGCGTGAGCTTCGCCAGCGCCGACGGCACGCCCGGAGAGTCCGGCAGGCCCAGCGTCTCCACGCCACTGCCCGCCTTCACCAGGAACGGGTCTCCCGCGCCGTGGAAGCAGCCTTCGAACTTGAGGATGTGCTCGCGGCCGGTGAAGCCCCGCGCGACGCGGATGGCCGCCACCGTGGCCTCGGTGCCACTGGAGACCAGGCGCACCATCTCCACCGCGGGCATGGTGGCGCAGATGAGCTCCGCGAACTCCACCTCATCCGCATGCGGCGCGCCATAGGACGAACCCCGGCGCGCGGCGTCGATGATGGCGTCCAAGATGGGCGGATACGCGTGGCCCAGGATGAGCGGTCCCCAGCTCCCCACGAGGTCGACGTAGCGGTTGCCGTCCACATCCGTGAGCCAGGCACCTGCGCCTTCACGGAAGAAGACAGGGTCGCCGCCAACGCCTCGGAAGGCGCGCACCGGGGAATTCACTCCGCCGGGGATGCGAGCCTGCGCGCGAGCGAAGAGAGCCTGACTGTGAGCGTGGTTCATGGCTCGTTCCATAACATGCGGCACGAGGCAGTCTGTGTCCCCGCACGCCCGCTCCCATGTCCCCCGCTTCTTCGTGCCGTCGTCGACACATTATGGACAGTCTCAGGCAGTGCGGAAGAAACCGTCTTTCTTGTAAATCTGACTAAATTGGATGGTTTCAGCGACGCATCGTCCGGGGTTCGACACGCGCCATGCCCGCCTCCCCTCCCCACAGCCAGGCCCTTCGCACACGAGTCCGAGGCTGGGCCCGCGCGCTCTGGCCGTTCCTCGTGTGTGGCATCACCCCCGCCATGGCCGCCAAGCCGCCCCTCCAACGTCTTCCACGCCTCACCTGCCGCGCGGGCTATTTGGACTTCGAACAACGTCACGGGCTGCCGACGGTGCGAGCCGCCATCCAGCAGGCCCTGGCGCAGAACGACGCCGCCGCCCTCACCTTCCTCACCGAGCGGATTCCGGAAGTCCTGGGTGAAGACGCTCAGGCCGCGCTTCAGGTGCTCGACTGGGCTGACACCGCACCGGCGCCCGAAGCCTCCGTGCTGCTGACGGGCCTGCGTGAAGCCTCCTCGGTGAGGGATGCACGGGTGGCCGAGGGGCTCCTCACGATGGCGGAGCAACACGCATCCATCGACCACCGCGCACAGGCGCTGCAGGCACTGGAGACACAGGCGCGCTTCGGCGCCCCTGCGCAGGACCGGCTGATGGCGTTGGCCAGGAGAAGCACGGCCCCTCAGGGCGTGTCCCTGCTCGCGGTGAGAACCCTGGGCAGGGTGATGAAGAACGACTTCCAGGCAGGAGGCTCGGAGGAGCCCTACCTCACTCGACTCCTGACACTTGCGCGGGAGTCCGAGGACCATCACATCCGCGCCCTGGCGGTGGAGCTGGCCGCATCCTTGTCCGTGCGACTGGATGCGCGGGCCGTGGAGCAATTGGCCTGGGTGCTCGAAAATGACTCAGACGCCAACGTCCGGGAGCTGGCGGCCCTGGCATTGTCCGATGGCCGCGACACGCGCGCGGTGCTGAATCACTTCAGCGCCGCGTTCCCTGGAGAGCAGCGCCTGTGCGCGCGTTGGGCGCTCCTGCGATACACGCTCCGGGCCGGTGGCGCCGAGGCCCTTCCCCAAGTGCGAGACTACTCGAAGCAGGACCGCCGATTCGTTCGAGACGTCGCCGACTTCCAGGCGCTCTACGACGCGGGACACGTGGACTTCGACCGGCTGTGGCTGAACAAGCGCGTGTATCACCGCTGCCCTGAGGACGTGGAGGCCCTGACGCCATGAGGAATCCGAGTGGAAGGTTCGGCTGGGTCCTCCTCGCCGGGGCGTTGGGCGCAGCCGTGGTGGGCACACGCCTCTGGCGTGCTCCAGAAAGGAACACCGCCCCTGTCCTCGATGCCTCGACGCCGCAGGCTGCTGACGCCGGACATTCGACGCTCCCGCCCCTGCCCGCCCATGCGCAGCCGCTGAAGGAAGTGCCGTGCGAGTTCACCGCGCTCCTCGCGGAGTATCGCCAGGGCCACGCCTCACCGGCGTACCGGCGTTACGTGCGAGAACAACTCCGCGGACTCGTGGAGTCCCTGTCCGAGGACGTGCATTGGCAGCACCTCAGCAAGGAGCAGGACGCTGACGTGCTGGCCTTGCTCTCCGACACCTGGGTGCTGCGCTACGCGCTGGATGGACAGGCCCGCATCCTGGAGCGGTTGGTGGACCGCGCAAGTGAGACACCCGACGCGCGCCTGCGTGCCGTGTTGATTCGTTCACTGCAACAGACGGGGGAGCCCTCCACCCAACTGTTGGGTATCCAGGTCCTCAAGGGCCGAGACGTCTACCGCGACTGGGTGACGGACGCAGCGCCAGAAGTCCGCGCGGCCGCGGTGGAGAACTTCCGGGAGGAAGCCGCTCGCAACGCCGGGCGCTACCGCGTGGTGGCGGAGCGAGCGGTGTCGCTGGCCACGGTCGCGGAAGACCCGGCCACGGCAGCGGGACTCCTGGGCGCGTCTTCCATCGAAGCGGTGAGAGGACCGTCCGTGGCGCAGGTCCGTACATTGCTCCAGTCAGCGCAGTCCCCCGTCGTGCGTGCCGCGGCTGCACGGGCCCTGGCGACCTCGCCCGTGGCAGAGCTCTCCGCGAGCCTCGATGCACTCGGCGCCCGCTACAGCGCCGAACCTGAGACGAGCGTGCGCGAGGCGCTGCTGGAATCCATCTCCCGGCTGGGACTGAGCCGCGCCGTGCCCGTCCTCGAGCGGCTCCGTGACACGAACGCCGCGGCTCGAGACGAAGTGAATCCCTGGATTGCACTGCTCGCGGAGCATCCCCAGCGGTGGGAAATGCTCGATACCACACGGCGACACTCTCGCCGATGAACGGGGGCATTTTGACCTGCACCCTGCTTCGGGACGCGTTAGCTACGCCGGCCACGGCCCGCGGGCCTACCACTCACCGAGGGAGCGACAGGCAATGCCCCAGACAAAGCTCGAAGCACGCAAGGCGCTCGGAACCACCGGCCTTCAGGTATCCCCCCTGTGCCTGGGAGGAAACGTCTTCGGTTGGACAGCCGACGAGGCGACCTCGTTCGCGGTGCTCGATGCCTTCGTCGACAACGGCGGCAACTTCATCGACACGGCGGACGTCTATTCGAGCTGGGTCCCCGGCAACCGCGGCGGCGAGTCAGAGACGCTCATCGGCAAGTGGCTGAAGTCGCGCGGCGCTCGGGAGCGCGTCGTCATCGCCACCAAGGTGGGCTCGCAGACGGAGCTGGGGAAGGGCCTGGGCCGCGAGCACATCCAGCGCAGCGTGGAGGCCTCGCTGCGCCGGTTGCAGGTGGACGTCATCGACCTCTACTACGCGCACTACGAGGACCTGGACACGCCAGTGGAGGAGACGATGGGGGCCTTCGACGCGCTGGTGCGCGCCGGCAAGGTCCGCGCACTGGGCACCAGCAACCACTCCCCGCAGCGGCTCACCGAGTCGCTGGAGGTGTCCCGCCGCAACAACCTCGCCCGATACGCGGTGCTGCAACCGCACTACAACCTCGTCGAGCGCAAGAACTTCGAGTCTTCGCTCCGGGGCATCTGCGAGCGGGAAGGGCTCGTGGTGGCGCCCTACTTCGCGTTGGCCTCGGGCTTCCTGACGGGCAAGTACCGCAAGGACCAGCCGCCTCCAAAGTCGGCCCGCGCCGAAGGCGTTCTGAAGCAGTATGGAAACGCGCGCGGCTGGGCGGTGATTGATGCCCTAGAGGCCGTGACGCGCCGGCATCCGGGAGCGAACTTCGCCCAGGTCGCGCTCGCGTGGCTCGCGGCTCAGCCCACCATCGTGGCGCCCATCGCGAGCGCGACATCCGCCAGCCAGACACAGGAACTGCTGGGTGCGTTCACGTTGCAACTGACGGAGGAGGACCTCCGCGCCCTGGACGTTGCGTCGTCCCGCGAGGCCTGAGAAGGCTCGAAGCCCATGAGCACGTTCACCGACTTCAAGACGGCCGACCTCTGCGATGCCCACGCGGGCACGCCGCGGTTCCAGATTGCCGAGCCTGGGTTCCAGGACTACGGCGGCGTCCGGACCTTCGCGGGTCCCATCAGCACGGTGCGGGCGCCCGAGGACAACTCCCTCGTGCGCAAGGCCTTGGAGGAGCCCGGCCAGGGCCGGGTGCTGGTGGTGGACGGCGGAGGCAGCCGCCGCTGCGCGCTCGTGGGAGACCAGCTCGCGTTGCTCGCCCAGCAGAATGGCTGGGCGGGCGTGGTGGTGAATGGCTGCATCCGAGACGCCGAGGACGTGGGCCGCATGCGCATCGGCGTCAAGGCGCTGGGCACCCACCCGCTCAAGAGCCTCAAGCGCAACGAGGGACAACGTGACGTGGAGGTCCGCTTCGCCGGAGTCACCTTCCGCCCCGGCCACTACGTCTACGCGGACCTGGACGGCATCGTCACCTCCGAGTCGCCCTTGGGCTGACGCCAGGGGCCCCGGGCGGAAGTGCTGACACTACCCGCGTTGCCACCACTTCCGCCGCGCGGCCCTCACGTCGGACCAGTCCACCAGGCAGTCGTGCACGTTCTCCTGGCCGCGTTGGGCGTCAGGCATGTCCCCTGACTCCACGCGCGAAATCAGCTCCGGCAGCCGCTCGTAGAACGTGGGCGAACGGTACTGGGGATGCAATGTCCACAGGCCCGGCGCGGCGCCCAGGAAGTCCAGCCGCCACAAGCCGCGACGATTGAGCCTCCGGGTGACCAGGTTCTCCGGCTCGCGGTACGGCGGATTGCCCGCGCGCAAGGCACGCAGCACGTGAATGGGCGGCGCCAGCTTCGCCTGCAGCGGGCCTACCCGGCGCACCAGTGCATCGCGGTCCACGAAGAAGGCCCGGCTGCTGAAGCGCCGGAAACGGAACGCATGGGAGCCCTGTGCATCGGGCTCGTACCAGCGACTGTCTCCCGCAATCGTCCCGTCCGCGCGCGGCGGGCCCGACAAGGGACTGCAGCTCACCAACTCCTCGCGTGACGCGAGCTGCGCGGCCGCCTCCGCCATCCAGGCGCGCGACGCTCCGCCGATGAGCATGTCCGCATCCAGGTGCATCACGTGCGGGTGCTTCGCCGCCGCGAGCCCGAAGAAGTAGGAATGGAAGGGCCCGCCGCGCGAATCCTTCATGGGCAGCCGGGAGCCTCCGAAGAACTGCTCGGAGAGTGCCTTCGTGGCGGCGGGGGAGTAGTCCACCTCCACCAGCCGGATGCGCGGGTCCGCCGAGGACAGCTCCGACAGCAGCGCGTCCATCTTCGGCTTTCGCTCCAGCCACGCACCCGCGAAGCGGCTGCCCTGACTGCGGTGCAGGTCCAGCACGAGCAGCACCTCCTGCACGGAGGGCCCGAGCTGGCGCAACTGATGCGGAAGGATGAGGCGCGCGTGCGGATAGTCCGTGGGCGCGAGGTTGATTTGCAGGGTGACCGGGCTCACGGAGTGTCCAGCAAGAGGGAGGTCGCGTCATCCATGACGGAGTGGCCCTCACTTGCCATACCCACGGTGCACCAGACAACTGAAGGAGGAGTGGTCCTGGCAGGAGTCGAACCTGCGGCCGGTCGGTGCGCAAACCCAGCAGAGTCGCGCCCTTACCTCGCATCCGCTCTGGGAACCCCAGATTCGACTCCCGTCAGGGCCCCCGACGTCCCGCCCTGTTCCAGCGCGTTCCGCAGGGTCATGCGACATACGTGCAACATGGCGGGGCCTGGCAGAGACGGTCTTCAGCCCGCGTAGAGAGGGGCCGAGTTGCGATGGCTCGGCCCCTCTTGTTTCTACAGTTGAGGCCATGGAGTGTGGACGTAGCGCTCGCGAGCCTGACAGGTATGCGGCACCTCCCTCAGCGGATTGCGAGGCCGCCGCTATTGGTCACGCTTCTTCGTCGGGGAGGAGTGTCCTCAGAAGATCGTCGTCAGGACCGAGCGGGCGCCAGCCGGTGGGCGGGGGATTGGCGAGAAGAGCATTCCCTACCCGGTCAACGCGAGCCCTGTGGGTTACTGGGGTGTAGGCGAACCACGACCCGAGCCCCAGCGCAACATCTCCACGGGTTGCATCATCCTGCACGTCCGGCCAGCCATTCGGGAACCTCTCGGCCAACTCGCGCACGAGGACGTCACGAACCAAGCGAGTGACCTGCTTGCGCTGCTCCGCCTCGTACAGCAAGCCGCTTAGAATCTGCACGGCAGCAACGTCGTTGCCAAGCTCGTCGGCCAGGGCATACAGCGGAATGGCA
This sequence comes from Myxococcus sp. MxC21-1, assembly GCF_032612255.1. Lineage (NCBI taxonomy): Bacteria > Pseudomonadati > Myxococcota > Myxococcia > Myxococcales > Myxococcaceae > Myxococcus > Myxococcus sp. MxC21-1. The sequence continues at coordinate 497,539 of NZ_CP123278.1, read as the reverse complement.
GGGCGCGCTTCGGCAAAGGCGATGAGTGAGCCGAAGCCCCGTTCACGCACCCTCTCGTACAGTCGCGCCTTGATGTCGCCCCGCCACGCCTCTCCGCTGCTCATCGCCCTCTCCCGGGAGTGAAGTTCATAGTGGAGTTGCCCCCGTCAAATCGGACAGCTCAGGGGTGAGAGTTAGCAGTACGGAACTCGCGGGGTGACTTCATCATCAGTCGTGGGTGCTGTTGAGCTTGCCAGTTTGGCGCGCAAGCAGCAGAGCTGCGGCTTTCAGGATCCGGTACCTCCGCTTGGGTTTCGCCCACGGCCGCCTGTCGGAGGCAAAGCACCAGTTCAGCACTACCGTGACACAGCGATAGCCATAGCTGGCCCACTCTGCGGCGACGGCACCACCCCTCCTCCGTAGGGCCTCGACAGTACGCTTGAACTAGGGCTGCGCCGACTGGGGACCTTTGAAGCGGCAGACTGCACTCGGAGGACAAGGTCGCTCCTAGAGACGCCCAGGGTCTCGACCACCGCTTCCACCGAGTACCACCGTTAGGCGGCAAATCGGGCAGTGCGGCCCGCTTTTGTGGAGCGTCAACGCCAACGCCCCCTCCTGAATCTCGATCTCCAGCGTCTTCTTGCCCGGCAGCCGCTCCAGCCCCCTCTCCCGAGGCCGCAACCGGGTCACCGCAGATTCGAAACGCCCCCTTCGCATGGACCTCGCCCTCCTCCGCCTGCCGCCTCCAGTGAACAACAAGCTCGACGACAGTCAATAGTGACGGTCTTCGAAGAGCTACCCTGCTCCGCACCTTCCTCTTCCGCTAAGCGGCGTCAAACCGACGACATCTGGGACGAGCCAGTTGGCCCCTCTCACTCCGGCTACATTCGTAACCAACTCTCCTGTGCGTTGGGGCCCTGTCCAATAGAAATGGGGCTACCCCCCAGGCCACATGGTGCTGTTGCATAAGACAGCCATCAAAGTCAGGACGTACCACACCCGGGGCCGCGCACCCTGGGTAGGTGTGCACCCAAGAGGGCTGCACAGACCGTCTACCGAAAGGGAGTATCCATTGAGGAGCCCCGCCAGAACGCCTCGCCATTCTACGGGCCCCTATCCCTCTGGCACTCTCCTCAGTTAGACTTCGCTTAGGCGCCCCCTCATCATGAACGGTAGCCTCCCGCGGCTCAGCAGCACGCCACTCCGCAGCGATTGTGCGTCTGACCACATGAGAGCAGCCTGAAGGAACTTGCCCCGGGCCCCAAAGCAGGCGCAGCACACGCCAATTGAGGTCAGGAGTGACTAGAGGTGATCTCAGAATTGCCTCAAGAGGATGAGGATGCAGCCGAGGTGGAGGAAGCCGAGGAAGTTCTCCACCTTCACCTCGTAGCGGGTGACGAGACGACGGAAGTTCTGAAGCCAGGCGAAAAGCCGCTCTACCTTCCAGCGGCGGCGGTATCGACGCAGCTCACGTTCATCCTGAGTCTTCGTCTTGCGCCCTCGACGGTGCGGGGCAATCAGCTTCACTCCCCGCTGGTGCCACAGTCGCTCGTCGAGTTTATCAGCGTCATAGGCCTTGTCGCCGATGAGCCGCTCGGGAAGCTCGTCGATGAGGCTCTCGTCGAGCGTAGCTTCGAGGAGCTTGGTTTCGTGGGGAGAAGCGCTTGCCGCGCCAATGGCGAGAGGAAGACCAGCGCCGTCTGCAGCTGCCATGACCTTCGTCCCTTTGCCCCGCTTCGTTTTCCCGACGCAGGGCCCCCTTTTTCGCCGAGGCGAAGTACGCGTCGACGAAGCCTTCCTCCAGGTCGAATCCTCCGCGCTCTTTGAGGTCCAGGGCCAAGGCTCGCAGGACGGCGCGGAAGGTACCGTCCCTTACCCAGCCCTGAAACCAGCGGTGGACCGTCTTGTAGGGCGGATACTTCTCCCGCGGCAGCTCGCTCCATTGGGCCCCGGTGCGCAGAATCCACAGGATGCCGGCCCACAGCGCCCGTGAGGGCGTGGGCGTTCGCCCAGGCCGGTCCTCCCGCTTCAGCTTCCTCGCGGGGAGTAGCGGCTCAATCAGGCTCCACTGTTCATCAGTCAGGTCCACCGGTCAGCTTCGAACATGGCCATCCCCTCCATGTCGATCAGCGGCCTGAGCATCGCCCCCTTGCCTGCTCGCCCAATTCTGAGACCACTTGTAGGAGTCTGTGGCGGTAATGAGGCAGGAGGCGAGCGCGGACGAGGTAGGCGGCTGGCCGCCTGATTGAGGCAGCCCGCCGCTAAGCGACCACCGCGTGGAAGAGCTTGAGGAGGTTGTGGGTGGCGCAGATGAGAGCCCACTCCTCCCGGGCCGCCTTCAGGCCCCGCCGCAGCAGGGTTCGGATGCCGCGCGCCTCTTTGATTTGGCCGAAGACGGGTTCCGCAATCGCTTTGCGCATTCGATACACCTCCTTGCCTCGCTGCGTCGCCAGCTTCCGGGCCATCCGCGCCTTCGGGGTGAGTCCCGCAGGCGGACGGCCTCTGACTTTCGGTGGCGCTTCTCCGTGCTTCTGGCGGCCCGTCGCAATGTATGGCTCGACGCCCACCGACTCGAGCCAGCGCACATTCTTCGCGGAGAAATAGCCCGCGTCCGCGCTCAGCTTCCGGGGCACCTCGTCGAGGTGCTCGGCCACCCGGTCCACCAGCGCCGGCAGGTGCTCGGCGTCCGGAGGCTGGTTGGTGAGGGCTTGGGCGACAATCACCTGGTGCGCCGAGTCCACCGCCGCCTGCGCGTTGTAGGCCTGCTCGAAGCTTGTGCCCTCTTCATGATTCGGCTGTCCGCGTCCGTGAAGTTGCGCTGCGCTTTGGGCGTCGGCTTCCCCTCGGCCGTGTGGGGCACCGTGTGGCCTGGCAAGTCCTGGGCGGGCGGCGGGGGCTCGTCGTCGTCATCATCCTTGCGTTTGCCTGCTTCCGCGGCAGCCTTGGCTTCGGCCTCCAGCGCCTGCCGGGCCTCGCGGATGCGTTGCAGACGCGACTGCGCGCGCCGCAGCTCCTCGGGGAGTTCATCGCCCCGCTTGCCCGTGCCGTGCCGGGCATCCTCCTCCGCGTCGACGGCCTCCGCCTGCGCCAGCAGTTCCTTCACCTGCCCACGCAGCTTCTCTTCCTCCCTCTGCATCCGCTCGTAGCTCATCGCCTTGTGCTTGCTGGCGTTCGCCTTCAGCTTCGTGCCGTCCAGCGCCACGTGCCCCAGCTTCACCAGCCCCGCCCTCGCGCACAGCTTCAGCATCTGCACGAAGAGGTTTTCGAAGTGCGCCCCGTGCCGGCGCCGAAACTCTGAAATCCTCGAGTGGTCCGGGGACTGGTTCGCCGCCAGGACGCGAAAGGCCACGTCCTCCCGCGTCTTCCTCTCAATCTTCCGAGACGACGTCACCCCTGTGCAGTACGCGCCTCAGTGGTCACCCAAAACCGGCCAATGAAGGTCCCCTGAAAACCGGCCAATGGGGAGGGCCGAGACGTTGACGCCTGGGTAGGACGTGGAGTCCGCCCGGGGGATGGGCAACGTCTTGAGCGACGAGAAGAAGCAGCAGGTCATCGCCCTGGGGCGGTTGGGTTGGAGTCTGAGACGCATCGAGGACGCGACGGGGGTGCGCCGTGAGACGGCCAGCGGCTACCTGAAGGCCGCGGGCGTGGGCATCCGTGCACCGCGTCGGTGGGGCAAGTCAAAACCGGCCAATGAGGGGACCACCGAGGCGAGCGCGGCGAGCGAGCCTGCGGCCGAGGCCGCCGGAGCAAAACCGGCCAATGAGGGGACCACCGACTCCATGCCGCGCAGCCGAGCCGGAGTCCGGCACGTATCGGCGAGCATCGTCGCGCCCTACGTCGAGCTGGTGCGGCAGCGGATGGAGGTGGGCCGCAACGGACGCGCCATCTACGAGGAGCTCGTCGACACGCAGGGCTACACGGGCAGCTACATCAGCGTGCGCCGCTTCGTCCGGGCATTGCGCGACAGCCAGGGCCCGGAGGCCAAGGCCGTCATCCACACGGCGCCGGGCGAGGAAGCCCAGGTGGACTATGGGGAGGGGCCCATGGTGCGCCACCCGGAGACGGGGAAATACCGGCGCACGCGCATGTTCGTCATGACGCTGGGCTACAGCCGCAAGTCGGTGCGGCTGTTGTGCTGGAAGTCCTCCAGCCGCGCGTGGGCGCAGCTGCACGAGGAGGCCTTCCGTCGGCTGGGGGCGTGACTCGCACGGTGGTGCTGGACAACCTGCGTGAGGGCGTGCTGGCGGCCGACGTGTATGAGCCAGCTGGTGTAGCCCCCTGAAGAGTCGGACAGGCTCGTTCGGCTAGAAAGCGAGTCTGACGATGGAGAAGAAGACCCAAGAAGGAGCCCCGGAGGGGGCGGAGAAGGGCAAGCGCCGTCGGCGGTACTCAGCGGCGGAGAAGCTGCGCCTGGTGACCGAGAGTGAGGCGCCGGCAGCAGCGTGTCCCTGGTGGCACGGAAGTACGGCATCAGCCCCAGCCAGTTGTTCCGCTGGCGGCATCTGAAGGAGGCGGGCGGCGTATCCGGGCTGCAGGCCGGGGAGGCCGTGGTGCCCGAGTCCGAGGTGCAGGCGCTCAAGGCGCAGGTGCGTGAGCTCCAGCGGCTTTTGGGCAAGAAGACGCAGGAGGCGGAAGTGCTCCGGGACGCGGTGGAGTTGGCCCGCGAAAAAAACTACTGTCGCCCGCGGCCTTGTCCAAGCTGGGAGGCATTCTGTGAGCGCGGTGGCCCGGGCCCTCGGCGTGGCCCGCTCCACCCTGCACCGGCCCCTGGGCCCTCGGGAGCCCCGCAACCCAGACGCCCATGTTGACGCCGAGGTGCTGGAGGGACTCAAGGCCGTCGCTCAGGAGCGCGCCACGTACGGCTACCGCAGAGCCTGTGCCCTCCTCAACCGGCAGCGCCGGGCGGCGGGGAAATCGCCCGTCAACCACAAGCGGGCCTACCGCCTCATGCGCGACGCCCAGCTCCTCCTGCAGAGGCACACGGGGAAGCCGACACGCACCCATGAGGGCACCATCATCACGTTGAAGTCCAACCTGCGTTGGTGCAGCGATGGCTTCGAAATCCGCTGTTGGAACGGCGAGCGCGTCCAGGTGGCATTCAGCCTCGACTGCTGCGACCGGGAGCTCATCGCGTACCGTGCGTCCGCCGAGCACCCCACCGGCCTCACCATCCAGGATTTGATGGCCGAGACGGTGGAGGCCCGCTTCGGCCCGGGCACCTCGAGGGTGCCACACCCGGTGGAGTGGCTGTCGGACAACGGGCCCGTCTACACGGCCACGGACACCCGCGATTTCGGCCGGAGCCTCGGCCTGCTGGTATGCACCACGCCCGCCTACTCCCCGGAAAGCAACGGCATGGCCGAGGCTTTCGTGAAGACGTTCAAGCGTGACTACGTGTACGTCAATGAGTTGCCCTCGGCTCCCCACGTCCTCGCCCAGCTGCCCGCCTGGTTCGACGACTACAACCGCTGCCACCCTCATCGAGGATTGAAGATGATGTCACCCCGCGAGTTCCGTACTGCTAATTCCCAAGCCTGAGCTGTCCGATTTGACGGGGGCAACTCCACCAGCCCTCAATCCGCTCTTCCGGGACGTGCTGGCCCACTACGCATGCACGGCCCTGCCGGCCCGAGTCCGCCACCCGGACAGGAAGGGCAAGGTGGAGTCCGCGGTGGGCCACGCGCAGCGCACGCCCCTCAAGGGCCTGCGCTTCGAGTCGCTGGAGGCCGCCCAGGCCTACCTCGACGCGTGGGAGGCGAAGTGGGCGGACACCCGAATCCACGGCACCACCAAGCGCCAGGTGGCGGCCATGTTCTGCGAGGAGCGTCCGCACTTGCAGCCCCTGCCCGTCGAGCCCTTCCGGTACTACGCCTACGGCGAGCGGGTGGTGCACCTGGACGGACACGTCGAGGTGGACGGCGCGTACTACTCGGTGCCCCCGGGCCACATCGGCCGCAAGCTGCACGTGCAGTGGGACAGCCTCCATGTCCGCCTGCTGCTGCCCGCCTCGGGGCAACTGCTCCGGGAGCACACCCGGGCCCCTCGCGGCCACCACCGCACACGCGAGGAGGACAGGCCTTCCCACGCGCCGCGCACCACCGTGCAACTTCTCGAGCGCGCCGCCAGGGCTGGACGCAGCGTCGCCGCCCTCTGCGCCGAGGTGCACCGCCGAGAAGGTGAGACGGGCACCCGCCGCATCCTGGGCGTGCTGTCCCTGGCGAAGAAGCACGGCGCCGCTGCCCTGGACGACGCCTGCGAGGTGGCTCTCGAGGTGGGCGTCCCCACCTACCGCTTCGTGCGCCGCTACCTCGAAAGACGCACGCCCACTCCCGTCACCCTGCGCCAGGTCGACCCGCTCATCCGCGAGCTCACCCACTACCGCGACGTCATCGCCCGTCTGACTCAACCCACCCCTCACCCAGGAGACACCGAGACATGAATCTCGTCGAAATCACCCGCGCCCTCACCACCCTGCGCCTGTCCGGCATGGCCCAGGCCGTCGAGGCTCGCATCCTCCAGGCGCAAGCCGAGAAGCTCGCTCCGCTCGACTTCCTCTCCGCCCTCGTCAACGACGAGTTGACTCGCAGAAGCGACAGCTTCATCCAACGCCGCCTCAAGCAGGGCGCCTTCCGCGACGCGGGAAAGACGCTCGACGGCTTCGACTTCGACTTCAACAAGAAGATGAATCGCCGCCTCGTCTTCGAGCTGGCCACCGGCGGCTTCGTGGAGCGACGCGAGGACGCGCTCTTCCTCGGCCCTCCAGGCACCGGCAAGAGTCACATCGCCCAGGCCCTCGGCCGCGCCGTCATCCAGTCCCAGGGCCACCGCGTCCTCTACCGCGAGGCGCACCACCTGCTCGAGGAGCTCGCCGAAGCAAGCCTCGAAGGCACCCGACGCCAGAAGCTCGATGCGCTCACCGGCGCGCCTCTGCTCATCATCGATGACCTCGGCATGCGCAAGCTGCCGGCCACCGCCGCCGAGGACCTGCTCGAGCTCATCATGCGCCGCTACGAGAAGGCCTCCACCCTCATCACCTCCAACCGGCCCGTGGAGGACTGGGGAAGCTCCTGGGCGACAACGCCGCCGTGGCCGCCATGCTCGACCGTCTGCTCCACCATGCTCACGTCGTCCAATTCGGTCCCCGCAGCTGGCGCACCAAGGGGGCCATGGAGTTGCGGACCTCCGAGTCCGCGGGGTAGGAGTCCTCCTGTCTCGGTCCTCTTCCTTTGGCCGGTTTTGAAGGGACCCTCTTTGGCCGGTTTTCACGTGACCATTGAGGCGCGTACAGCAGCAACGCCACCATCATCTTCGGCTCGTACGGCGGGTAGCCTCGCAGCTGCTTCTCGTAGTGCTCGTAAATGGGGGCAAGGTCCAGTTCCTCCACCACCTCCAGCACGAAACGCGCGAGGTGGTGCTCCGGCAGCCAGTCCAGCAGCGACGGCGGCAGCAGGAAGTCCTGCTGCACATTCCAGGGGCGGAACTTCTTGCTCATGGGGGCATTGAGCCCCCTCAGCTCCTGCCGGGCAAGGCCCCGTCGCGATTACCGCGACAGACTCCTAGAGGCCTTCAACAGCGGGAAGGCGGAATCGCAGGTCATCATTATTGGGGCATATTGGCCTCCTCTCTGAATGCGATTTTCCCGAAGTGCACTTGCAGCGTGCACTAAGAACCCTTTAGGTTCACGGTGCAGGGAGACGTTTAGTTCCCGAAGCCATCTGGGCCAGGACTGTGATTCCAACTCTGAAAGAGTGCTCACTAAAACTGTCGCTGCTCGACGGCACCGAGTTTCAGACTGCCGTCACGAGCTTGGTCAGTAAAAACTTCCACGACTTCCAGGCCATCCCTGCAGCTCCGCACGGGGACGGAGGTCTGGACGGACTGGCACAGTCCGACACACACGGCTACTGTTGTTACGGCATTGAGGATGCCCAAAAGCAGGATGCCAAGGCCCTCGCCTCGGCGCTAGTCGACAAGTTCAAGGGCGACCTGCTGAGGCTGTGCGAATTCGATCGAAAGAAGAAGGTCAAACTCGCGCCCAAGGAGAACAAGGCACTTGAGAACATTCTCCCACAGGGCAAAAAGATCAAACACATATACCTAGTATGCAACACCTTCAAACACCACACATCCATCAAGAAGCTCAAAGACTACTTCGAGAAAATCAAGAAACAAAGTCAGTGCCGCTTCATAGACCAAACCTGCGGCCTAACTATCGAAGGCCCAGACGAGATCACAAATCGACTTGCAGTTCCTCCAGATTTTCACGCCACGATCGAGCTGGCTGCGCTCCTCAAGCTACTCGCTGCGCCCAGCGCTGCGCCTTCAACTCCTCCAGAGCTGACCGCTTTCGAGCAGAAAATGGATGTTCTCGCGCAGAAGTTCGGAGCCGCCCGCATTAGCCCCATTGACGCAGCGCTGAGAAAGGAATGGCTCGCCCACCTGGAGTTGCTAGAGCGCCTAAACCAGTCACTGCCCAATGATCACCTACGAATCCATCGAATTACGACCAGTATTCGCAGAGATGCAGCAATGTACTACCTAGGAATTCCGATTGAAGAAGCTATCAAGAAGACATTTGAGTTCGAGCAATTGGTTTGCAAACGGCTCATGAATGAGGTTCCGCTCCCAGAAGCCGAAGCACAAAGTGTCGCGAAACAGGTAGTCGCTTCACTTATTGGCGAATGTGGCATCGAATGGCGCCCGAACATATGAACCCGTCATCTACGAATTTCGACGCTATTGCGGAGCTAATGGCTCTGCTGCGAGAAGCCGGGCTTGCCCCTCGGGTACAGAAGCCCCGCACAGCACTCCCGCCACAGTTTGATTTGCTCTACGGCATAAGTGTTGCCGCCCTTTCGCTCGATGCGCTTTCGAAGCCAGACCGAGCCCAAGAAGAAGTTCGCATCATCAACGCGACGCTTCTAAAGTTTGGTCAATTTATCGCCGCGCGGCCTCAGTTGGTGAAGGAATACCTTGTGTGGCGCGAACACCAATCAACAGCGCCTCAGCTAGATCTACAAAGCTGGCCTCTACTGCCTAGGGGATTCTTGACAGATGCCGTCCCGGACGGCGTTATCGCATACCTGATCGCCCTCGGAGAGATTACGCGCAAAGACAAAAACGTGCGCTTCTTTCCTCATCGCAAGAGTCGCCTAACGGAACTACTGAAGACTATTCATTTCGCAGACATGTTCCGCCGGGAGCGCTCTGCGCTGTCCGCACTAGCCATCAATATGCCCACACTCACTAGCCTGGGCGTCCAATGATTACTCTCATTCGCGCAGGGATTCAGGGAAAGTCGGAGCGAGGCGACTTCATAGGAGAGTTGAAGTTCGCGCCAGGCCTTCAGGTTATTCACGGGCACAACAACTACGGAAAGAGCACGACCGCAGCCGCCACAGCCTGGTGCCTTGGACTGGAGCCACTCTACGGAATGCAGCGGAACGATCCGGGGCTCTTTAGCGAAGCGGCACGAGTCCGGATGGCCTATCCGGATGAGAAGTACGCAGACGTGCTCTCTGCAGTAGCGTTCCTCGAACTGCGAATCAACGATGTGGAAATAATACTTCGGCGTCCAATCGTCGGAGGCAGAGTCGAGTACGTCGAGATGGAGATGAAAGCCACCGGCGAACGTAGGAACTTGCTCGTCGGACACGGCACATTCGTCGATGACGTCGGCGGGTTGCAGGCAAATTTGTTTCGATTAGCAAAGATGCCAGCAAAACACGTCCTCACTCCGAAAGGAAGGGAGTCCCCGCTCTATCTGGAAAACCTCGCTTCACTCTTCTTTATCGAGCAACGCGCCGGCTGGTCGCACATTCAATCACTGCAAACACATCGCTACCAGCAACTTGAACTGGAAGAGGCCACGATTGAGTACCTCCTTGGCCTAGAGAATCAACTTGCCACACGGCTAGCCACCCAGCGTGGCGAGCTTGACGAGACATTCAGGAAGCGAGAGCTTGCTGACTGGGCTGACAGAGTGTCATCAGTCGCCGTCGGGCACGGACTCAAAGTTCACCTCCCGGGGCGAGCAGGTTCGCTATCCGAGATTGCCGACAAGTACCGCACTATAAAACTGCGCGACCTCTTCGAGTCGCAGGTCGGCTGGAATTTCGCGGGCGAACACGAACGACTCACCTCGAAAGTGAGACATCTGCAAGAACGGCTAAACTCTGCAACAGCGCCGAAGGCGAAGGATGCTGCGGCGGCTGAAGCGTCGAACAAAGTCGTCGCGCTCAAGCACGCGCTACACGATAAGCAAGAGCAATCGGAGATTCTCCGACGCCAACTTGCCTCGCAGCGAAACCTGCATAGCGCGACAACAGAACGTGTGAGTTCCGCCGCAGATCTTCTTCGACTGAAGCAGTCGAACGTCGGCTTCTTTGATCGCGCTGAATGCCCGACGTGTCACAGCACAATCGAGCCTTCCAATTTTGAGCTCCAAGCGCAGTCACTGGAGGAAGTCGCGGCCTCAATCGAAAGCGCGAAACGTGATGCTGAGGCGCTTCGACACTCCATTCGCGAGACTGATCTCGTGATGCAGAAACTACTTGCCGAGATTCGTGAAATTGAGCGCGAGTACGCTGCCTCCCAACGCGCGCTCCGGTTGATTGCTGACGCGAGTAATCCGAATGCCGAAGCGATCGCGGACATTACGTCGAGTATTCTATCTGCGGAACGGGATCTGGATCGCGCGAAGACTCTCGAAAGCCAACTGCTCAACCTACAGATCGAGCTTGAAAAATGGCTCACCGACGTGGGAAGCGAAACCGCGAAGAAGCCGAACGCAGATGCTCAAAACCGAGAGAAAAAAATCGTAGCGGCGTTTGAGTCAGAGTTTCGGGCCTTTCTCGGTGCAATCGGTCACGGCGACGCTGTTCGCGAACTCAAGGAAGTGCGCCTCGATGACCGCTATGTCCCGCTTGTCGGTAACAGGCGACTCCGTTCACTAGGCTCTGCAAGCGACCAACCGCGTACTGTCCTATCCTATATATGGGCACTGATGGACATAGCTGTTCGTAATGGAGGTTGGCATCCAGGATTCCTAGTCGCGGACGAACCCCTGCAGCAAAATCCTGATAAAAAATACCGAAAAGCGTGGTGCAATTTCATTGCAGCAAGGTCAAAAGTAAAAGAGGTCGGACAGGTCATAATCCTGACGTCGCTATTCGATGATGACTTGGCAATCCTGAGAGCTGCGAACGTGCCGCTCGTCGAGTTGCCGGAGCCAGGCAATCTTCTCGGCCCCATCACGAAGTGACACAGTGAAGTTGCCCCCGACAAATGGCTCTTCCGCACTTTGTGTGGAGTCGAGTCTGACAAGGATGCTGCGCGAATGACCGCTCCGCCGCTCTATCTCCGAGGCGAGGACACCTGAGGCATTGGTGATAGCAAGCCCCAAAGTGAGATTTCCCTGCCGTAGGAGTCGGGCTGGCAGCTCTCCGTGTCTCCCTTCCCTCTGCGAGGGAAACCACACGAAGGGAGAGGGCGCCCGAAAAAAGTCAGTGAGGTGAATTCGCGAGCCTGGACCTCGGGCAAAGAGTGCATCTTCAGAGCCTTGTGCGGGTGCACAGTGTTGTAGTCGTCGAACCAGCAGGGCGGCTGCTTGAAGACCACATCGGCACGGTCCAGACGGGGCAGGTACACGTAGTCGCGCTTGAAGATCTTCATGTAGGACTCGGCCATGCCGTTGCTCTCGGGTGAGTAGGCCGACATGGTGTCGGATGAGAGACCGCCCAGGCTGGCCCCGAATTCGCGCGTCTCGTGGGCCGTGAAGGCCGGGCCGTTGTCGGTGAGCCACTCAATCGGGTGCGGTGCTCTCCGGCAGCCAGCGCCGAAGCGGGCCTCAAGCGTCTCAGCCATCAAGTCCCTCACCAACTCGCCGGTGAGGCCGGTGGTGGCGACAAAGCGCACGGCCTCGCGGTCGCAGCAGTCCAGCGAGAAGGCCACCTGGACCCTCTCCCCATTCCAGCAACGAATCTCGAAGGCATCCGAGCACCAGCGCAGGTTGCTCTTGAGGGTGGCGACCCTGCCCTCGTGGGTGCCTGGAGGATTGCCTGTGTGGCGCGCCAACAGCAGTCCTGCGTCCTTCATCACTCGGGACATCCTCTTGTTGGATTCACCCGAGACTGCCCCGCCTCACGGAGGCGCGTTGGCGGTTCACCAGGGCCGTGACACGACGGTAGCCGCATCTGGTCCGCTCGTCGGTGACGGCACGAATCCTTGTCAACAAGGCATCGTTGATGCTCTTGAAATAGAAGCCCCCCGTGGCTTCTTGGAGGAGGCCTCTGGGCCAGTGGCCTGCCCCGGAGGACGAGGTTGCTCCTGGAAACGCCCAGGGCCTCGACCACCGCCTTCACCAGGTACCGTCCTTGGGCGGCAAGTCGGGCAGCGACGCCCGTTTTTGAGGCGCGCCAGCTCCAACGCCTCCTTCAGAATCTCATTCTCCAGCGTCCTATCTAGGCTAGTCCTATGCATTAGGGACCTGTCCGTTCGAAATGGGGATACACCAGCCGACAACCGGAGAGGACTGGTGACGTGCAGCTATGGAGTGGCCAGGACAGGCTTCAACAATCCCGCGCGCGCCAACAACTCCCTGACTCGCTTCGCTAGCGCCAGATGCTCCGAGTTTGCAGCGGTAAAGCGTTCGGGGGTGAGGACAACCAGCGTACCTTTGTCTTCGACCTGTTCAATGCGAACAGGAGCCGGCAACGGCGGCACCCCTCCGCGTCGCCGGGACAGGTACGTGACCCAACCAACGAACGTCCCTGTCCGGAGTTCTTCGGTAAGCGACTCGCGATGCTCCCACGACGTAACGAGGGCCCAATCTGCGTCCCAAGCAGATGCAATGCTGCTCACGATCCGAGACAGCACGGATGCCTCGATCAGCCGTTCCGAGCTCGCTCCATGGATTGGGAGCGTTAGTACACACGAGTTGGGAACGGCTTGTGAGTAGGCGCCGCAGGTGAGCCGCAGATCCACGCCATCCGCACCAACGCCCCCATTGCCAAACCAAGAGCTGAAGCCCAGTTGTTCGATGACTGGGCCACCTCGCTCCCGGTTCACGCCGCGCCGGAACTGCTCAGCAAGAGTCGGCACCTCTGGAGGCATCAGCGGGTACTTTTGTGCGTCCTTGCGTGACTTGCTGGGCTTGTACCAGCGGGAGAGTAGCTGGTCGCACTCTGCCAGGGAGGTGAGCAAGGCTGCCGTGCGTACAGCACAATCCTCAGGTGATTCCTTACGAGGCCCCCAGTAGGCCCCGGCATAGTAGGTCTCGGGATGGGGAGCGGCCTTGAGCGGTGTGGCCATGGTGTTCTCTCCTCACAGCGCCGGGGTGTGAAGGACCTTTATGCCCTCGATGCCCGCGCCGTCCAAGAGCCTTCGGAAAGCAGAAGCAGCCTCGGCTTCGGCCACATGCCACTCAATCAGGATGTCAAGCCCACGGACCATTTCACCTTGCCGCCTTGCTTGCTCAACGAGGCCCTGTGCCCCGGAGTGGCGAAACCATTCTTTGGGCAATAGCCCATCGAAGAACTTCGCGTATCCCGGTCCCTTTACCTCCAGTAACACACCATCCTTGAATCCATCGAACTTCACGCCCCCCGCCTTCGTGCTCGTCCCACCAACCCAGTATGCTTCGTCGGCGGAGTGTCCCGTGATTTGTTCCTGGTAGCGCCGCGCTCGCGGAGACATGGACTCGTTCACGGGTGCCCATTGGCCCGGTTCCTTCGCAGGTCCCTCGCCCGCTGCTACTGTGCCGCCCCGCTGAAGGATGATGACGGCTCCCGAACCTCCTCCAAGCACCGACGCCGCGCGCCCTACGGGCACCACTACGCGCTCGATGGTCAATGCGCCCTGCGCCGACAGGGCCACCCGCGGCACCATGGCTTCCGCTCCCGCCAGCGCCCCTGTCACCGTGCGCGTCGTGGCGGTAGCGGTGCCGGTCGTGAGAACGAGGTTCGTGGCCAATTCGGATACGGCCTGAATCTGCTCGCCACGCGTCATGTAACGAAAGCGCTCGAAGTATTCCGGTGACGACTCGATGAGCGCCGCCACACCAGCGGGCAGATTCTTGAGGGCCGCGATGCTGTCCAGCGGGTAGGTGAGAAAGTGGCCCACTGAGAGCGCCAGCTTCACGAATGCCACTTCGGCCCCGTCTAGGGTGCGCCCCACATAATCCGCGTCGTCGTGGACGTCCGCCAACGGTCGCCCATCCACCTCTCGCAGAGCGTCGTCCAGCAGCCGGTAGACGCCCGTGCGTCCATCGTAGAAACGGCCCAGCTCGAAGCCGTGAGCGCGGAAGCCACCGTCTCGCCACTCGACGGGAGCCGCGCGCTGCTGTGTCTTCCCGCTGCGCACCCACGCGAGGCAGCCGTCAGGCCGCAGCACCGCCACGCTGGAGAAGCGCTCAACCTGGCGCAGCAGTTCAGTGCGCGATAGCTCGCCCTCTTCCAGCGCCTTGCGCAGCAGGTGGCCCACCGCGAGGCGAGAGGGGAACTGCGCCAGCGTCACCGGCTTCCCCAACAACGCTTCCACCAGCCGCGCCGCCTGGGCTGGGGTCAGCGAGCCTCCTGAAATCGGGCGCGCGTCGCGCTCCTCAATACCCGCGCGCGCGAGCAGCGCGTCCCATGCATCCAAACGCGCGGGGCCACTCGGGACGGAACCTCCCACCGCTGGCGCCACTGTGCCCGCTCCTGCTCCCGTTGATTCATCTCTGGGGATCCGGCGACGATTGAGCCGCGCTGATTCGTCGGGCGCGGCCACGCCGAGGGGCGATGACGACGCAGGGAGAGCTTCCACCAGCGGCGCACTCCGATGAGACGCAGTGCCCCTGGCGTGAGCCTGGGCCTTGGCGGGGACAAGCGTGGCGTATCCCGTGGCCACCACCACCGCCACCCACAGCAGGACGTTAGCGCGCATTGTCCACCCCCAGGCCCACCGACGCGAAGGCCCCCGGTCGCAGCCCCCCTTCCGCCGTGGGGAACAGCAGCGTGCCTCCCGTTCCCATCGCGTAGAGCTTCCCCCCCAGGAACCGCCAGCGCACTTCCGCCGCTCCCAGGTAGCGCGCCCCTGGCTGCCCCATGCCCACGCCCAAGCCCTTCAACGCCACTTCCAGGCTGCGCTCGAAGAGCTGAACCGCGACGTGCCCGTCGACGTCGAAGCGCCCCCAGGAGAACGCCTCCGCGCCCAGCGACAGCTTCAGGTGCTTGTTGAGGCCCCCGTAGCTGACGGCGTCCCAGCCCACTACCGCCTCGCCATAAGCCGAGTAGCCATCGGGAAACGAAGCATCCGCGAGCGCCACGCCATCCGGGCCCGCAGCGTTGAAGCGCGCCAACTCGTAGTCGGGACCGAAGAAGCCTTGCCGGAAACCGCCTTGCTGACTCCGCACCTCCAGTCGCAGGGTCATGTCCAGCGTCGAAGTCACGGCGTCCGCGCCCACGCCCACCACGGCCCCCCACGCGCCACTCTCACCAGGGCGACCGCCCCAGCCAGCCACAATGAGGGCTTCAAACCCTGGACGCACCAGGACGACCGCAGTTGCGTCCAGGTGCGCCAACGTCACCGATGGCGCACGTCCACCCGCTCGCCCCCAGTCATGCACGGCGGACAGCGCCAGGGTGTAGCGCCCCTGCTGCCTGGGCTTGCCGAAGAAGACGTGCTCCATGTCCAGGGAGAACTCCGCGCCCATCAGCCGCGCGCCCAGAACATCCGAGACGAACGCTTCCGTGTAGAGGGGCCCCAGCGTGCCTGTGAGGAAGCCTCCCGCCGGGTGGTAGTCCGGATTCGCGCGGTTGGAGTAGCGGCGCACCAGATGCCCGGAAAGCAGGCTGTAGCTGTCCAGGCCACCGAACCACACCCCCAGCGGCGCGCTGTCCGAGCCGAACTTGAGGCCACGGACGAGTTGCCCCCAGTCCGAGAGGGAGTCCCAATCCTCGCGACGCACGAGCCCCGCGCCCTCGCCACCACCCCACAGCCGGAAGCGCACGGGAGCGCCCACGTTGACGCCGAACTCGGGGCCACCGTCGATGATGAGCGTGGGCTCCACTTGGATGAAGCCGTCATCACCACCTGCGCCCGCGCGAGGGAGGAACGCAAACGTCGTCGCCTCCAGGCGCGTCAGGTAGTTCCACCTGCGCGGGGGCGAAGTCGTTGCGGTGGATGACGTCTCTTCCTCGGGCAAGGGCGGCTCCAAGGCCCATCCCGGCAAGGGGAGCAAGACAAGCAGCAACAGCGCGGCCAGACAACTTCGCTTCCTGTGCATACACGCCTCCTGTGCGTGCCCCGGAATGAGGCACGAGAAACACACGTCTCCCGGTTGGCTCCTCGACTTGCGCCGGGCCGGTGGTGAATCAGCAGTGGTGAGGGGGATTGAGGGCCGCCGTTAAACGGTCGGCTGCTTCGTCAACGCGCGACGGGGGCCTGCGCCGGGCTCCGTTGGCACGTCGTCCGGGTGGAGAGCGCCCGCCGAGGTGCGACGTGCACCCCCTCGGGGGGACGGCGCTTCCGTCGTGGGCTCGTAGCCACCCCGCTCCGTGATGACAGGGGGCGTGATGCCTCCTTCATCGCTGGGCACCTCGAAGTCCCAAAGTCCTTCACTGGCATCCGCGAGCGCCCGCTGAATCTCTCCTAAGGCATCCTCGCGGGTGTAGGGCCCCAGCCGCGCCAACTGGGCACGCAAGATGACCTCCAGCTCAGCAGCCGTCCCGAAGCGTTCAGCAGGACTTCTGCGCAGCATCGTGTGGAGGATGTCCCGAAGGGGCACGGAGAGCCCTCGCGCGGTCTGCTCGACGTCGTCGGAGCGGAATGCCATGGCGCACCAGATGGCGTCTTCAGCAAAGTCGGGCAGCTCCGCCACCACTGACGCCACCGAAGCCGAGAACGCCTGCTCCCGCTCCGGCTTCGACATCCGCGATTCCACCTCTTCAATGCGGACATGGCCCGGGTCGTAGAGGTGACGGCCCGTGGCGAACTCCAACAGCGTCAGTCCCAGGGAGAACACGTCGGCTCGCGCATCCACCACCTCGCCCAGCAACATCTCCGGTGCCGAGTAGAGGACTTCACCTTGGGGGCGCGGCAGGGACGTGGCCAGCCGCCCCGAGAGACGAGAGAGGGCCACACCGAAATCCGTCAGCCGCACCTCACCATGGGGCCCCACGCGGATTCGAGCGGGATTCACGTCACGGTTGACGATGCCGAGCGGAAAGCCCGCGTCGTCCGTGCGCTCGTGCGCATAGGCCAGCGCCGCCGCGACCTCCGCGCCCACGTAGAGAATGAACGCCTCGGAGAAGTAGCGCCCGCGCGCCTGGGCAACGGCCAGCAACGTGTTGAGGGACAGCCCCTCCACATGCTCCATCGCCACGCACAAACCCTGCGGGATTTCATGGAGGCCATGGACGCGCGCGATGCGCGGGTGACGAAGGTACTGCGCCAGCCGCACCTCTTCTTCCAGGCGGGCACGGGCGCGGTGGTACTTCTCCGTCGCGTCCGTGGACTTCGGCACCGGCAAGCACTTGAGCACCACGCAGTCACCGAGGCCCTTGGGCGTGCGGGTCCGCGCAAGGAGGATTCGCTCCCCTACGCGCCCCTCTCCCAAGTCCCGGAAGAACTCGTAGGAGGTGTCGCCGTTGGTGAATAGGACAGCGCTCCCGGCAGGCCGAGAGTCAGACGGATTGGACATGGGCAGGAAGCTCCGAGTGCCCGCGCGAGAGGGATTCGCGCAAAGGCAAACTCAAGGTACTGCCAGCCCATTCCGAGTTGAACGACGTGTCAGGTCTAAAAAGATGGAAATCTCATTCACTCCAAGTGAACAGAGACAGGTCGAATTTGCAAAGTTCCTTTACGTTTCCCGAGGAAAACTAGGGCCAACGCTCGACGGCATACGCGGGGAGACTTCGCCCCACCACCGCAGCCCCTGGCTTGGACCAGTCCTCCTTCTCTACGTACCCACGCTTTCCCAGAACGATGCACACAGGAACTGCGCGCCCATCGGAGAGATGAGCCTCCGTGTAGCGGCCCACGAGGTACTCCCCGCCCGTCCACAAGTAGCCCGACAGCCGCGTGCCCTCTGGCAATCCGCGCACGTTGCTGATGTTCACCACGCCGGTAACTGGGCCGTCAGCATAGGAGCCCGGTTCACCGATGTCGCCGGGTTGGCGAATGTCCAGGGTCAACATCACCCTGTCCCCGACCTCCAAGCGAAGCCCTCTCTTGTTCGCCCAGTTGAACATGGCGTCGCGTGCCTCCGAAGGGCAGGCGCCGGGCTCGGGACGTAATTGGGCACCAGGGCAGCCCATGGACAGCGCGGCGACAGCGGTCGCACCCGCGCACGTCTTGAGGAACCCCGCCCACGGAGAGGGGGGCCAGCTCGGACGGGAGGCCAGGGCCTTTGGCTTCCTGGCGGTGGACTCGGCGAGAGGGGACATCGGAACGGGAGCGCGCTTCACGGGAGGGCTTTCTTTCTCGACAGGTACGGGAGGGGGCAAAGCTACCCCAGGGGACGACACAGGGGGTGTAGGAGGGACGGAGGAGGCCACCGACTCAACGACGCCAGCATCCGTTGATGGGAGCGGCGCGGGGGCTCCACAAGCCGCTGGGCCTGCTGTGCTGGGGCCGTGGGGCGTAGAGCCACGTAGCCCACCAGCGAGGCCACAACGAGCGCCAGGAATGCCACAGCGCCCGCCACGCGTCGCCCAGGGGCACGCTTCGGCGTTGATGGCGGTGCTTCGTCCTGGGGCACGTCGTTATGCGCCACGTCCAGGGCAAGCGGAAGGTGGGCCGTGGGGACATGCAACGTCGCCGTCCACGCCTCGCCCTCTTCGTGTAGCAGCGCGTCCAACTCGCGCCGCATAACTTCGGCGGAAGGAGCGCGCTTCTCGGGGTGGCGCTCGATGAAGTGCATGGCCGCAGCGCTCAAGGACACGGGCACGCGAGGATTCAAAGCGTGCGGCGCGGGGGGAGGCCACTGGGCGCCCACCAGGACGCGGGGCGTTTCGCTCAAAGGCCGGGGATTGGTCAGCACGTCATAGAGGCAGACGCCCAGCGCGTACACGTCGTCGGTCGCCTTGAACTCGTAACGCGCGTCGTGCTCGTCTCCATGCTCGCGAAGGAAGCGCGACGCTTCAGGGGAGCGATAGCGCCGGGTGCCAGGTGGCAAGGGCGTGTCCGTCAGTTCCGGGGCCAGCGTGTAATCCCCTGCGCTGAAATCCAGGATGAAGGGCTCACCATCCGTGGCGCGCACGAGGATGTTGCCCAGCTTCAAGTCGCGGTGAAAGACGCCACGCGAATGCAGGTGAGCGAGAGCGCCCGAAAGCTTGCCGAACACCCGGGCCACCTCATGCGCCGTAGGGTGCGTCTTCTCTACCCACTCCCCCAGCGTGTAGCCCTCCACGTAGTCCAGCACGACGTAGAGCCACCCCTGGGTCGGGTGCTGCCAACGCCCGTGGGCGTGGACCTTCACAACGTTGGCGTGGCCGCTCACCTGGGACAGGCAGACCATCTCCCGCAGCAGACGCGCGTCGGCCTGTTCAGCGTCTCCACTACTGGCCCGGTGCATGGCCATCTTCATCGCGAAGTGGTGGCCCTCTTTCTCCACGAGGTAGACGGCGCCGAAGCTCCCCGCGCCCAGCGGCTTCACGACGCGCCAGCCGTCCACCGTCTGCCCAGGTTGCAGGTGTGCCGGACTCAACCCGATCAACATGGAAGGCGGTTCTAGAGCGCCGATCAGGTTACGGCGAGGGAGCAGGCAAGCGGCAGGAGATCGACGCGGGCTGTCGTCGCGTGGTCAGGTCGCCACCTTTGGAGGTGGCGCATGGAACGCTGGAAGCCGGCTGTGGAGCAGAGCGCACGGGAGCAGCGCCTGCTGAGGCTGGCGGGGAAGAGCAGGAAGCTTTTCGTCTTCCTGCGCGAGCATCGGCACGAGTTGTTCGACGAGGCCTTTCAGGACGAGCTCGAAGCGATGTACCGACAGACGGGCCAGGGCCAAGAGCCGCAGCCGCCCGCGATGATGTGCATGGCGCTGCTGGTGCAGGCCTACACGCAGGCCTCGGACGCCGAAGCCGTGTGCCTGTCGGGC
The DNA here is from genome assembly GCF_032612255.1 of Myxococcus sp. MxC21-1. Taxonomy (NCBI): domain Bacteria; kingdom Pseudomonadati; phylum Myxococcota; class Myxococcia; order Myxococcales; family Myxococcaceae; genus Myxococcus; species Myxococcus sp. MxC21-1. The sequence goes on along the minus strand of NZ_CP123278.1, from coordinate 477,483 downwards.
ACGGACAGCCGGTGGCGGATGGTGTTGGACCGACTCGGCGCGGATGAGGACGAGCCCGCCTTCTCCCAGGGCGGGCTGCAGCAATTCAGGGAGCGACTCATCGCGACCGAGATGGACCGTCGGCTGCTGGAGCGCACCGTCGAGGTGGCGAAGCGAACCAAGGGCTTCGACCCGAAGAAGACGCCGAAGACGCTGCGAGTGGGGGTCGACAGCCGCCCTCTGGAAGGGGCCGGGCGGGTTGAGGACACCATCAACCTGCTCGGCCACGCAGGCCGCAAGGTGGCCGAGAGCATGGCGCTCGTGCTCGGCACCGACGTTGAGGAGGTGTGTCAGCAGGCCGCTGCGCCATTGCTGATGGCCAGCAGCATCAAGGCCGGCCTCGACATCGACTGGAGCGCGCCCGACGCGAAGGTCGACGCACTCAATCGGCTCTGCCGACAGCTCGACCGCCTCATGGCCTGGGTGGCCAGGCAGTCGAAGTCGTGCGCCGCTGCTCCGCTGACGCGCTACATCGAAGCGCTCGCGCAGGTGAAGGCACAGGACCTCGAGCCGCGCCCCGAGGGCGGCGTGCGGATTCGACAGGGTGTGGCGGCCGACAGGCGCATCTCCATCGAGGACCCGGACATGCGCCACGGGCGCAAGAGCAAGAGCAAACGCTTCAATGGCTACAAGCAGCACATCGGCACCGACCTCGACACTGAGCTCGTGGTTGCCTGCGCCGTGACGCCAGCCAACCGCCCCGAAGAGGAGGCGACGGGCGCACTGCAGGAAGACATGGCCCACCAAGAGCTCTTCCCCGACGTCCTCCTCATCGACAGGGCGTACCTCAACAGCTCAATGACCGAAGACGTGCTGACCAGCGGTGGCGACGTCGTCTGCCGTCCGTGGCGAGGAGTCAGCGCGAAGCCCGGACTCTTCGGCAAGCGTGACTTCAAAGTGAACATCCGCGACGGCACCCTCACGTGCCCTGCTGGCGAGGTGGAGCCCTTCGAGCCCGGCGCCGTCGTGCAATTCGACCCGGAAGCCTGCGGGCCGTGCAAGCTGCGCGCGAGTTGTACCCAGGCGGCGTCCGGCAGAGGGCGCAGCGTCACGATGGGCGACGACGAGCGGCTCCAGAAGCGCCTTCGCTCACGTCTGCAGTCGCGCGCGGGCCGCGCACAACTCCGCGAGCGTGTCGGTGTCGAGCATCGCCTGGCGCATCTCGCCAACCGCCAGGGGCCGAAGGCCCGTTATCGAGGCACGCGCCGCAACCTCTTTGATCTCAGGCGCCTCGCGGCCGTCCAAAACCTTGAGGTCGCCGCGCGCTACCTGCGCGCGGCGTGACCCAAACTGTTCGACGCTCTAGAACGGGAGTCGAGGAATGAGAAGGCGGCGACCCCCGTCGTTGTCGCGCAGCTCCAACCGGAGCGCCGCGCCTTCCGGCCAGTTGGGCGCCCCAGTCTCCACCACCACAAGGGCTGTCCCACCCGGTTCGATCCGAGGTTCCTTCATGCGCACCGCGAGCACGTTGATGCGTTCACCGTTCGCAGCCACGGTGAGCCGTGCCTCCACGGGCGTCCAAGGGTGAGAGCCAATGTTGCGGACCCATAGGGACACAGCTCCCCACCCACTTGATCGGTACGTCACAACATCCCGCGAGACCAAATCCCCCCCTCCCTGCGACAGCAACCTCTCAGGGCTTCCGGCTTTGAATCCTCGATCGTTCAGCAACCCCGCGAGGATCATCCCGGCAGGGCCACTGGCCACGTTCCGGGCCCGGAGCGCTTCCAACTCGGCATCCTTGGCCGCACAGGTGGCACGCACCTCGTCCAGTTCGGCCTGAATCGCTTCCGCCGTGCGTGGGAGGCGCGACACCATCACCTGCGCGTCGACCTCGGAGGGGTGCGTGACCAGCGAGAGCACGACGCGGGCAGGGGCGGCCCCATCCGCGAACGGAATGGTCAGCTCCACACCTCGCCCGGGGCCCAGCTCCATCGCGGGCTTGAGCAAGATGGCTCGTGACGTGACCTCGAACAGCGCGAGTCGCCCCCCAGGGTCCCCAAGTACCACCGCATCACGGTCCACAGGGGAGTCGAACTCCAACGCGGTGAGGTAGCCCGGCGCGACGTGAAGCGCCACGGGGTTGCCAGCCGTGGACGCCGAGAACGCCACCCGCCGCCGCTTCAGCTCCCGCCCACGGAGGGCATCCTGGGGCTGTGCCGCAGCCGTCAGGCCCACCAGGAGCACGAGGGGCAGGGCAAGCCGGGCAAGTGACAAGAACACGCGCGGACGACCTCCAGGGGGCATGGCAGGACCGTACCAGGATGAGCGCGGCTTCCAGCCCTTCTCCGTTTGTCCTGGCACGAAGGAGGCTGCGGTTTTTCTCTAAACCTATGCCCCGCGCCCCTCAAAACTCCCCTCGGCGCACGCGGTCCCCATGCGGCATGTGTTCAGGAAGTTCCGGAACCACCGCGCCACGCTGAACACATCGCGGCAAGGGAGCCTCGCGATTTTCTGCGGGATTTTCTCAGCGTGTACCACCGCCAAGCACGGTCCTGAGTGGCCACCCATCGGAAATCCGAGCCGGGGGGGCCTTCGCAGGTCGCCCGCGCCACCCACGGAATCCGCACCCATTTAGCTGAGACCACATCCAGTCAGCCGTGGCCGAAAAATGGCCCGGAAATGGCCGCGTGGGCCACCCGCAAAAGCCGCACGCATTTACCGGGGGAAGGACACCGCTAGACGTGGCCATTGACAGTCCAGTGGACCACGCGCGGCGGGCGTCCCCATCAACACCGTTTGAGGAGCCCAGCACATGATTGAACAGGTCGAGCAGTACCGCCCTCGCATCGTCGCAGCGCTCACCGACGCAGGCCCCCACGGGCGCACCGTGAAGGAGCTGTGCGGCGCGCTCGGAGCGGGAGAGCAGGCCATCCGGCGCTGCCTCGCGGTGCTCGTCGCTGCTGGCGTGGTGCGCGAGTTCTCCAAGTACCAGCCCGGCGTTCGCGGCGCGGTGCCTCGGGCCTACAGCCTTGTCGGGAAGGGCGAATGAGCGCGCACTGTCCCCAACCCCACCGGGGCCATGACGCTGTGACTGACGGACGATGGTCCCCTCTCCCTCTTCTTCTTTCTTCTCTTAGGAATGAGAGGTCTCCGTCACTCCGTCACCTACAGAGTGAAAAAAGCCATGACGGAGCTGTGACGGAACACCCAGCGCCGGGGCGTCCGTCACACCCCCGCGAAGTGTCGCCACTCCCTGTTCAACACCGCGCCGTCGTCGTGCATCCATCGAACTCCCCAGCGTCGGGCCCCATGACTTGGACTCTCTGCATCACCCCCTCGCGCTTCCAGCCAGACCAACTCTCCGTCCGGGAGTTCTCGTCCATCGATGGCCTCATGTCGGAGTTCTTCGAGGACGCCCTGGACCCGACGCTTCGCACGGAGAAGGACGGTCACGCCGTCATCCCCGCCAAGCCTCTCCCACCTCGCGCCAATGGGCTCTACGAGGGCAAGGGCGGCGACCCCACACCCACGCCATACAGGCGCAATGCGAACTTCTCGCACGTCGCCCTGGCCGTCGTGGACTTCGACGGCGAGGAGCTGGCCGCGTTGGACGCGTGGCTCGCGAGCCTTCGCCAGCGTGGCCTCTGGTTCCTCGCATACCCGACCCATTCCTACGGGCATCACTTCAAGCCCATCCGCTACCGCGTCGTCCTCCCATTCAGTGAGCCCGTCGCGGTTGGCTCGCCAAGCCGGTGGGCCGACAGCCTCTGGCCGCACCTCATGGACTACTTGGGACTCGCGGCGCAGGCTACGGCCGCGTTGAAGGCGGATGCGTCCTGCAAGGATGTGGCGCGCCTCTACTACCTGCCGAGCTGGAACCCCGCGAACCCCACACCGCGCCCGACTCCCGAACATCACCGAGGCCAACCACTCGACGTGGAAGCGCTGTTTGGCCCCATGCTGCGCCAACCCTTCGCCCGCTACATCGAGCGCCCCAGCGTGCGGCAGGTCGCCGGAGCGGCCTCCGTGGACCTCCAGGTCATTCGCAAGCGACTGAGCCGCTTCAAACGGAAGGACTACTGCCAGGTCATCGCGCAGATGGACGCAGGCGCAGTGCTCATGCTCGACGGGCAACGCCACCTTGGCATCAACCGCCTGACGGAGATGCTGGCCCGGGTTGCCTCGCCCGATGAAAGCTCGGAGAGCCTGCTCGCCATCGCCCAGCGCTCACTGGATGCGCTCGGCAAGCTGGAGCCCTCCCGCGACGTCTGGGGGGAGGCGCTTCGAGGACTGGACGGCGCACGCGCCAAGCTCCAGCAGTGGGACCTTCAGCGGAAGGCCAATCGCGAGGCGGAAGAAGCCGCATGGCGTCGAACCGTCCTGCTCGTGGCGACCTCCAACCACCGAACTGGGAGCGCCTCATGACTCCGAACTGCCCTCCCGAAAATGAGGCCACTTCGAACGCCGACGAAGAAGCTGCACGCGCCGTTGTTGCGAGACTTCCTCTGGTGAAGGTCGTCCCCCTGGAGCGTTACCTGTCGCGCCGACCGGGTGGCCGCTCCTTCAGCTCGGACTTCCTCACCCAGAAGGCCGCCGAGGACTACTTGATACTGCGCCAGCTTCTTCCCCCACGTGACTCGTGGCCGAGAGGTGCCAGCCCCTTGGCCGTAGGACCCAACGTGCCGCAGCTCTGCGTCGGAGTCATGGGGCTCGAATGCCGCCCCAACGCCCCCGAGCTGTTGCCGCGCGAGGACGAAACGCTCCTGGTCAACACCTGGGAGGCGCCTACGCTCGCCCCTGAGCCGGGGGACTGGGCCGACGTGCGACGTGTCCTTCTCTGGCTCGCGGAGGACGATGCCGGACTTGATTGGCTCCTGAACTGGATTGCGTTCAAGGTGCAGAACCCAGGCTCCAAGCCGGGAACCGCGGTCCTGCTCCAGGGGCCCCCGGGCACCGGAAAGAACGTGCTCTATCGCATCCTGGCGCACGTACTCGGCCCCGCGAACTGCGTCCAGATTGGGGAAGCCGACCTCGCCAAGCCCTACAATCACCACTTCGCCACGAAGCTGTTGGTCTTCGCCAACGAGTTGCTCGACAACCACAAGCGTGGTGGGTCGCTGGGCGACGGTCTCAAGGCGACCATCACCGATGGCGAGGTGTTCCTGGAGAGCAAGGGCGTTGCCCGTACTCCAGCGGTCAACCGCGTCGCGCTCATCGCGGCAACCAACCGCTCCAAGCCCATCGAACTGGAGGAGAGCGACCGGCGATGGACGGTCTTCCACAACAGGACGAAGCCCGCCGAGTACCAACACCCGGACCTGGGGCTGTCCCACCGCGATTTCTTGGAGTCGCTCCATGCTCCGGGCACGGATGACGCCTTCACACGAGAGTTCATGCGGCAGGTGGCCGCCTTCGCCTACGAGATGAGCACCCGCGCGGTGGACATGAAGCGCGTCCGCAGACCGCACACGAACGCATCCCGCGATGAACTCCAGCAGCTCAGCGAGCCCGTGACGGAGCAATTCCTCCGTGAACTCAGCGAGAGCCCTGAGCCAGACCGACAGCTCTACAATTGGGCGACACACGTCCCCTACTTCGCCTCGATTTGGACCACGAGCACGGGGCCCCGAGTCGGAAAGACCCAAGCGCTCACAAATGACGCCCTCTTCATGGCCCTGGTGGGGTTCTGCAAGTCCACCGGACAGAAGCACGCACCACAGAAACGGACCTTCCTGGCCGCGTTGAAGCCAGCGGGTTGGGTTGAGCAACGCGACAGCAAAGCGCGGGGCTGGCTTCCGCCATGGCACGTGAGCGGGAGCGATGCCCCTTCGACCTACGACGCGAAGGTCGTTCCGTTCCCATCAGCCTCGAATGCCCATCCCCACGTTGCGCGGACGCGCTCCCTGCGGGACCGACTGCTGGGGAAACCTTCATGAGCCACAGCACCTGTCGCAAGGCCTCTGTGCTCGCAGCGGTGGCCCGCCCCGGGGTTCCCGACTTCCTCACCGTGGAAGAAGCCGCAGCACTCCTGCGCGTGAATCGGAAGACGCTCTATGAGTCCATCCGGCTCGGACAAGTCCCCGGGGTCATCCGCATCGGTAAAGCGGTCCGCATCCGCCGCGCAGCATTGGTAGAATGCCCGGCAGGTAAGGGCCGTGATTCTGCGCTCGGGAGTCAACGATGAGCGTCAGGTTGCGGAAGTGGACGACGAAGGAAGGAAAGTCTGAGGAGGCGTGGCAAGTGGACTTCGTGTTTCAGCACGCGGACGGACGGAAGCAGCGAGTCGTAAAGGTCTCGCCCGTTCAGACCCGTCGGGGTGCCGAACAATACGAACGCGAGCTGCGCAACGCCCTGCTCAACGGGACTTTCGGAAAGGAGATGCAGACGGAGGAAAGCTGCGCGCTCACGTTGGCGAAGTTCGCACCGCGCTTCCTCACCTACAGCGAGAACAACAACAAGCACTCCAGCGTCACGCACAAGCAACAGGTCCTGAGGGACCACCTCACCCCCTTCTTCGGTGAGATGCCTCTGAACAGCATCGGATTGGCGGAGATCGAAGACTTCAAGTCCCTGATGCGGAAGAAGAAGTCGGCGTCACGCGTCCGGAAGGAGACCGCTTCACGGTCAGCGGTTCGCAAGCGCAAGGGAGACGCCCCCAAGGCGTTGAGCTTGAAGACCATCAACAACGTCCTCACGGTGCTCAGCAAGCTGCTGCGCGTCGCCGTGGAGCAAGAGGTGATTCCGCAGGCTCCGCGCGTGCAGCTCTTCAGGAATCTCCCCAAGCCGTCCTTCGACTTCCTCACGTTCGAGGAGGCCGAACGGCTGGTCTCCATGGCCGAGCCGGAGTGGAGGCCGGTGCTGCTGGTGGCCAGCAAGACGGGCCTGCGGCAAGGGGAGCTTATCGGGCTCCAGTGGGCTGACGTGGACTTGAAGCGCGGTCTTCTCCACGTGCGCCGGGCGATCTGGCGTGGCGTGACCGACGTGCCCAAGGGAGGCCGCGAGCGAACGGTGGAGCTGCCCTCCTCTGCGGTGGACGCGCTGAAGGAGCATCGACACCTTCGTGGGCTCTACGTGTTCTGCCAGGAAGATGGGAAGCCGCTCACGCCGGGCAAGATGGACCTGCCTCTCGTGCGCTCACTCCGCCGAGCCGGTATCACGCGAGAGGAAGGCATCATCGGCTGGCACGACCTGCGCCACACCTACGGGAGCCACCTCGCGATGAGGGGCGTCCCCCTGAAGGTCATCCAAGAGCTGATGGGGCACGCCACCATCGACATGACGGAGCGGTATGCCCACCTCAGTCCCGACACGCGTCGTCACGCGGTGCGAGTGCTGGACCTCCCGCTTACGCCCGCGTGCGACATACGTGCGACACAGGCGGAGGCCGTGGCCAACCATGCGTAATGACTGAGTAGAAAAATGGTCCTGGCAGGAGTCGAACCTGCGGCCTCTCGGTCCGCAACCGAGTGCTCTATCCTCTGAGCTACAAGACCGGAACTGCGACTGCGAGAGCGCCCCAGCCACGGGGCGCGGTGTCAGAAGGAAGCGATGCCGTCGAACAGGTCTTCCGGCTCGGACTCGATGGGGAGGGGATTCATGGGCGCCACCTCGGGGATGAGCGCTCCGACAGGGAATCGAACCCTGTTCACACGGTAGACGGCCGTGCTGCGATTCCAATCGCATCCCGGAGCAGTGGGGTTGACCCGGAAAAGAAAGAGGCCGGGTCCCCTCGGGGAGCCCGGCCTCTGGCCTGCCATGCCCTGTCCTTCGACGGGGCACGGTGGGTCAGAACCCAGGCGGGAGATCTCGACGGGAGGTCGCCCCCCGCTTGGAATCACGAGCGGTGGCCCGGCCAGCGAGTGCGAGCGCATCGATGCCGATGACAGTATCGTTCAGGGTGTCGGGATTCATCGGGCTCGTCAGGTTCGCCGTCTTCATGGCCACCGCTCCTTTCACGGGAAATGGACGCAATGGCCGCACAGGGCCTGACAGGCTGTGCACGGGCTGAAAACAGGGACGCGATGGCGGAGGACGCGCAGCAGCAGGGCTACACCCAGTGGGCACCGCCTATCGAGATGGCGGATGCGGTGGACGCGTTCTGGCAGTTCTGGGTGCCCCGAAAGCCCCACGACGTCCCCCTCCCCCGGCAGCACCGGGTCCTTCCGGATGGCTGCACCGACCTCATCTTCGGATTCCAACATGCCCCAGGCCCGGTGTGGCTGACCGCCCCCCGGCTGGCCGTCGTCGGCCCCATGAAGCGCTTCATCCTCGTCGACCTCGAGCCCGGCGGGGTGAGCCTGGGCGTCAGGCTCCGTCCCGGCTGGGCGCAGGCCCTGCTGGGTGTCAGTCCGCGTGAACTCTGCGGACTCAACGTCTCCGCCCAGGATTGCTCGCCCGCCCTTATGCAGCTTCAGCGGCGGATGGAAGACTGCGCCTCGCCCGCCCAGGCCATGGCCCTGCTCCAGCGCACCATCGCCCGACGCTGGGCTTCGTTCCGGAGCATGGCGAAGCCGCGCGCCGTCCAGGCACTGGGACACCTCCAAGCCTCATCGGGGCAGGTGCGCATGGCCGCGCTCGCTCGCGAGCTGGGCGTGAGTGAGCGCACCCTGCACCGGGACATCCTGGACGAAGCCGGCGTACCGCCGAAGCTGCTCGCGCGCGTGCTGCGCTTCCAACGGGCGGTGTCCCTGCTGCACTCCCGTGAGGGCACGGACCTGTGTGACATCGCGCTCGAATGCGGCTACGCGGACCAGGCGCATCTGTCACGAGACGTGCGGGAACTGGCCGGCGTGTCGCCCACCGCACTCGTGGGTTGAGCGCTGTCCGATTCCTTCAAGACAGGCCCGTGCCATCCGTGTGACGACGCACTCACACAGACGTCCCACTGACCAACAGGAGTCCGCCATGAAGCTCGGCTACATCATCCTCTACGTACCGGACGTGAGCGGCGCCATCGCCTTCTACGAGAAGGCCTTCGGACTGGCGCGCCGCTTCATCCACGAGAGCGGTGGCTACGCGGAGATGGAGACAGGCACCACCGCCCTGGCCTTCGTCGAGGAAGGCGCGGCGAAGGAGCATGGCTTCACCGTGCGCCATCTGCGGCCGAAGGAGGAGGCCGCGGCCATTGAACTGGCGCTCGTCACCGCCGACGTGGCCGCCGCGTACGCGCGCGCCGTGGCGGCGGGCGCTGAGGCGACGCAACCTCCCAAGCAGAAGCCCTGGGGACAGACGGTGGCCTACGTGAGAGACCTCAACGGCGTCCTGGTGGAGCTCTGCTCTCCAATGGAGGGGTAGTAGCAGCGAACCCCAAGCGCGCGCTCTTGTCCAAGCTGAGCTACGTCCCGGAAACAACCTTGCCGCGAGCGGGATTCGAACCCGCACCCTCTGCATTCTGAGTGCAGCGCCTCTACCAATTGGGCTACCGCGGCGTTCTTCGATGACGGCAACCCGAGTGGGCTGCCGGAAAGCGGTCGACGGGATTCGAACCCGTGTTCACCTGGATGGCGACCAGGGGCCTGACCACTCGGCCACGACCGCATGTGCTGCCACGACCCGGAAAAGAAAGAGGCCGGGTTCCCTCGGGGAGCCCGGCCTCTGGCCTGCCATGCCACGTCGATGGACGGGCGAAAGGCGTCAGAGTCCGGGCCAGCTACCGCCAATGGGTAGACCGGGCAGCACGGGAGCGGGCAGCAGGGCGACGGGCGCGAGCACACCGATGCCGATGACCGTGTCGTTCAAGGTGTCGGGATTCATCGGGCTCGTCAGGTTCGTCGTCTGCATGTCACCGCTCCTTTCTGTGAAAAATGACGCGCTGGAAGCACGGGGCCTGACACGGCGCCACGCCTGTCACCGGCCCGGCCCGCGGATGGGGTAAGAAGGCCCTGGAGCCTGCGCCGCCTCCCCCAGGCCGAGGTCACCCGGGCGGCGCCCCCCTCGATGAAGACCGTTCCCTGCTTGCTCGCATGGTCCGCGATGCTGTCCCTGTCCGGGTGTGCGAACACCGGCGATGAATGCGGCGTCGTCCCGCTGCCAGGAGGCATGGGACAGACCCCGCCCCTGCTGTCGCTGGAGGTCCCCGCGGAGCTCCACGTCCAGCCGAGCCTGAACTCCACCTGTGAGGGCCCCGACACCTCCCAGGTCCCCGACAGCATCACGGCGGAGGTGTTCGACCCGAACAACCACGCCGTGGCCGCGGAGGCGTCCCTCACCGGCAATGGACAGGCGGCCACCGTCCGCTTCACCCCGACGACCACCGGACGCCACCACGTCCGCGTCGCCTTCGCCCCGGTGGGCAGCCTCCAGCAGTTCGGCGCCTACGTGTCACGCGCGTGGACCGGAGGAGCGCCGACAGTGCTCCCGCTGCCCCGCTGCACGCAACTGGACCGCACCACGCATGGCACCTGGCTGTGTGACGGCGTGGCGGTGCACGCGTCGAACGGAACCCAGACACCACTCGGCGGCGTCTCCGGCATGCCCGACGTGGCCGTCGCGGGAGATGTCGTCTGGGTCGTGGGCGAGGACCGGGTGCGCCGCTTCGTCGACACCGGCTCGGAACTCGAGCTCACCGGTTCGCTCCTGCTCAACCAGCGCGACACCGTGAAGGTCATCCAGAACCGGCTCGCCACCGCGGATGAGCTGTGGGTGCTCGACTCGGAGCGCCTGCACCGCTTCGCCTTCACCTCGGAAGGTGTCGTCATCGGTGCCACCCCCACTCCGTGGGGACGGGTCAACCAGCTGCCCTTCGGCGTCGACATGGTGCTGGGCCTGCTCGTGCGTCTGGGCCCCGACACGGTCAGCGTCATCCAGGTGACGCAGGAACCCGACAGCCGCGCGTGCACGTTCCGGCTGGGCCCGAGCGGGGCCTTCGTCGCCTCGGAGGCGCCGTGTCAGCGCCTGCCGGGCGTGCCAGCGGGCATCGAGGATGGCGCGGTGTGGACCCGCGTGGACACCCTGCTCCTGCCGCAGCCAGGACAGACGCTGTACCGGTGGGCCGCGGTGGATGGCGCGCTGACCGAACGAGGCACCCTGGTCGTGGACGCGCCGCTCGAGTTGGTGAGCGCGCCCCTCCGCCCCGGCTTCGCCATCCCCTTCCTCCAGTGGCGGCAGTCCCGCGTCGGCTCCGCAGTGCCCGTGCCGCCCGAGTCCCAGGGCCCGCTGGGACTGGAGCTGCTGCCAGGCAACGCGGACCTGTCTCCCGGACTGCGAACCCTCTCTCCGCGCTTCTACTGGGAGGCCGGCGGCGGACAGGGCCTCGGTGGGACGCGGGTGTACGAACGGCGTGCGTCTTCGTTGAAATAACGAGACGGTTGGGGCACACACGGAAGGAAAGCGCGAAATGTCGCCTGCCTGCCTCTCGCGATACCTGGCCTTCCGGGTGTAGAGAGGCCCGCGCGCCGCGGCACCACGCGCTCCACCCTACACGCCCGGAGGTGAGCCCCCATGATGGAAAGCCCCCAGAGCGCCGCGCTCTCCATGGAGGAACTGCACGAGGCGTGGCCCGTGCTCTCCATCGATGAGCGGCTGGAGGGCTTCCGGTTGCTTCCCGCTTCGGTGGCGGACGACTTCTTCCTGGCGTTGTCGGCGCGCGAGCAGGCGGAGCTCATCCTCCACCTTCAGCCGGCAGAGCGACGGACCTGGGTCCGGCTGCTGCCCCCGGACGACCTGGCCGACCTGGTACAGGCGGTGGAACCCGAGCAGGCGGAGTCCATCCTCTCGCAGCTCGACGACGCCAGCCGCCGCGAAGTCAACGTGCTCCTGGCCTACGCGGAGGACGACGCCGGCGGTCTGATGAATCCGCGCTTCGCCCGCGTGCGGCCGGACATGTCCATCGACGAGGCCATCAGCTACCTGCGCAAGCAGGCGCGGGAGCGGGTGGAGACCGTCTACTACGCCTATGTGCTCGACGCCGAACAGCACCTGCTGGGCGTGCTGTCCCTGCGTCAGCTCTTCCAGACGGCCAGCGACAAGCGCGTGGCGGACGTCATGCAGCGCGACGTCATCACCGTGTCGGAAGACACCGACCAGGAGGCCGTGAGCCGGCTCTTCACCGAGCACGGCTTCATGGCCCTGCCCGTGCTCGACGTCCAGCAGCGGATGAAGGGCATCGTCACGGTGGACGACATCGTCGACGTCGTCCAGGAAGAGGCCACCGAGGACATCCAGAAGGCCGGCGGTATGGAGGCCCTGGAGGCGCCCTATTTCGAAACCGGCTTCTTCGGCATGTTGAAGAAGCGCATCGGCTGGCTGCTGGTGCTCTTCCTCGGGCAGATGCTCACCGCCACCGCGATGAGCAGCTTCGAGGACGAAATCGCCACCGCCGTGGTGCTGAGCCTCTTCGTGCCGCTCATCATCTCCTCGGGCGGCAACTCCGGCAGTCAGGCCTCCACGCTCATCATCCGCTCGCTCGCGCTGGGCGAGATGCGGCTGAGGGACTGGTGGCGCGTGGCGCGCCGCGAGCTGCTCTCCGGACTGGTGTTGGGCGTGGTGCTGGGTGTGGTGGGCCTGGCGCGCATCCTCATCTGGAACTCCATCTCCGGCGTCTACGGGGAGCACGCCTTCGTGCTGGGCATCACCGTTGCCCTGTCCGTGCTGGGCGTGGTGACGTTCGGCACCCTGGCCGGCTCCATGCTGCCCCTGGTGCTGCGAAAGTTCGGCTTCGACCCCGCGAGCGCCTCCGCTCCCTTCGTGGCCACACTGGTGGACGTTAGCGGCGTCCTCATCTACTTCACCGTCGCCAGCCTCCTGCTGCGCGGTACGCTGCTCTGAAGCGCCGGGGCCCGTGAGGCCGCGGCTTCGCGGGAGACACGGCCATGCTTCACCTGACCCCACGGCGCACCCTCGACCTGGAGGCGCCCGCCGCGCCAGGACGTCCGTCTCACGTCACCGCCTCGAGCGGACTGGTCCGCTCGGGCGACTGGCTCTACACCGTCGCGGATGAGCCGCTGCACCTGGCCGCGTTCTCCCTGTCGAAGGCAAGCCCCGGTCATGGCGTGGTGCTTGTCGCGAACCACCAGCCCGACGCGTCTGTCTCCCTCAAGTCGTCGCAGCCCGACCTGGAGGTGCCCTGTCTGCTGGTGCCCCAGGGCAGCGCGCCCCACGGTTCGCTGCTGATGCTGCCGTCGGGCACCTCCTCGGGCAGACAGCGCGGCGCGCTGGTCGCCCTGGGCGCGGACGGCACCCTGGCGGGAGATGCCCGGCCCGTGGACGTCACCGCGCTGTACACCCAGCTCAGCCGGGAGTTCGGACCGCTCCGCATCGCTGGGGCGGCGATGTCGGGCGGACTGATGCGGCTGCTCCAGCGCGGCAGCGGCGAGCCCGGCACCGACGCGCTCGTGGACCTGGACGCGGAGCGGGTGCTGCGCGGACTGGAAGCCGGCGCGCTGGGCCCGGACGTGGTGCGCATGACGCGCCGCTGGGAGCTGGGACAGGCCGGAGGCATGCGGCTGTCCTTCACGGCGGCATCGCCGCTTCCTGGCGGGCGGATGGTCTTCACCGCGACCGCGGGGAGCACCGGCCCGACGGCAGCCGTGGGCGGCTCCGTGGTGGGCGTGCTGGCTCCGGATGGCTCGCCGCAGTTCCTCGACGCGCTGGAGGGCCACGTGACGGTGACGGGCGTCGATGCCCGGGTGGAACAGGGACGCGTGCGGCTGCTCCTGGCGGCCCTCTCCGGAGATGGGGCCGGCCCCGCGAACCTGCTGGAAGCGACGCTGGACGTCCCGGCGTAGGGCGGCGTGTCCGCCCCGCGTCAGTCGTGCTCGTGCGCGGCTTCCTCGGGGCGGCCACCGACGGCTTCCAGCGACGTACGCGCCGGGCGGACGCGGTCGAAGGCCACCTCGCGCTGCCCCACGCCCGCGGCCGTGGTGTTGGCGATGCGCCGACGCGCCCTCGCGATGTAGTCCTGCACCAGCGCGGGGTCGGGGTGTGTCTTCAGCGCATCCACCCACGTCTCGATGGCCTTCTCGTTCTCTCCGGCGTCGGCGCGCAGCTTGCCCATCTCGAAGAGGGCGTGCGGCGCCAGCTCGGAGTCCGGGAAGCGCGTGCGCAGGTCCGCGAAGGTGCGGGAGGCCTCCTGGCGGCGGCCCTCCATCATCGCGATGGCCTGGGCTTGGAGGTACAGGGCGTCATCCACGTAGGCGCTCGTGGGGAAGCGCTCCATGACTCGGCGGGTCTCCAGCTCGCACTGCTGATAGTCGCCCAGCTCGAAGTAGAGCTTGGTGACCAGGTAGTGCAGCTCCGCGCCCTGCGGTGGATTGAGCTTGAGGGCCGCGGTGAGCTGGTCGATGGCGCCGCGCAGGTCGCGGTAATGCACGCGCAGCAGGTCCGCCAGGATGATGCGGGCCTCGAGCGCCTCCGGCGACTCGGGGCACTGCTGGATGAGCTCGCGGTAGACGCCCACCGCCTCCTTCACCTTGCGCTGCTCCAGCCAGTAGACATCCGCGGCCCCCTTGAGGGCGCGCGCGCGGAGCACCAGCGCCTCCGGTGAGGAGTCGTGGCGAAGCGCGTCGAAGGCCTTGCGGTACTCGACGAGCGCCTCGTCGGGCCGCTTCTCGAAGGTGGCATCACGGGCCCGCTGGAGATGGTCCACGGGCTTGTCCCGGCACGCCGTGGCGGCCAGGGACAGCACGGCGAGCGCGAGCCGCAAGGACTTCATCAGTCGCAGGCCTCCGGCGTCACGGTGACGCACTTCGTGTCCTGACAGCGGACGCAGACTTCCACTGGCGAGACGTCGGTGACGCAGACGTTGACGCGCGAGGTGCGCGGGCAGTCCTCGGCCGTGACGCAGCGGTAGGGCTCCCCGCCATCACGCGTGATGTCGCTGGCCGTCGAGCCACAGACTTCCAAGTCGTTGCATCCGAAGAGGCCCACCGCGATGGCGGCGAACGCTCCGCACAAGGCGCGTCTCACGGCGGCGGTTGTACCCGGATTCGCCCGCGTCGTCACTGACGCCCCGCTCGCTTGCCTGGCGCCAGGAGCCGCGTTCGCGATTTTGGGACAGGGATGTCAGGTGTGTCATGGAACACCCGGTGTCAGGGCCGTTCTGGGTGCTCGCGTCAAGGCGCCGCCGGGGTGATGGCGGCGAAGGCCGCGACAGGGTCATGCTGAGCGCCAACGACACGCATGAGCCTTCCATCCCATCCAAGAGCCGTCATCACCGGCGCAGGCACCGGCCTGGGCCGCGCACTCTGCGAGGAGCTCGCACGCAGGCGGGCCCGCGTGCTCGTCACCGACATCAACGCCGCCTCCGCCGAGGAGACCGCGCTGCGCGTCACCCGCGCGGGAGGCGAAGCCCACGTCCATGTCTGTGATGTCACCGAGCCGGCCCAGGTCGAAGCCATGGCCGACGCCGCGGAGCGGCTCCTGGGCGGCGTGGACCTGCTGGTCAACAACGCGGGCGTCGTCAGCGCGGGCCCAGTGGGCGAGCTGTCGCTCTCCGAATGGAAGCGCGTGCTGGACATCAACCTGTGGGGCGTCATCCACGGCTGCCATGTCTTCGTCCCCCGGATGCGCAGGCAGGGGTCCGGCCACATCCTCAACATCGCCTCGGCGGCGGGGCTCGTGTACGTGCCCGACCTGGCGGCCTACAACGTGTCCAAGGCGGGCGTGGTCGCGCTCTCCGAGACACTCCACGCCGAGCTGAGGGCCACCGGCATCGGCGTCACCGTGGCGTGCCCCAGCTTCTTCCGCACCCAGATTGCCAGCTCGGGCGCCTACGCCAACGACACGCTGCGCGCCCTCGCCGTCGGGATGATGGATGCGGCCCGCATGGGTCCGGAGGTCGTCGCGCGCAGGCTCCTGAAGGCCGTGGACGCGCGAAGCCTCTACACCGTCCCCATGGCGGATGCGCGCTGGGGCTGGCGCCTGCGCCGCATGTCCCCCAGCCTCTTCCTCCGCGCCGTCGCCGCGATGGACCGCTCCGCTCGCGCGTGGCTTCTGCGACGACGCTGAGCCCCTTCAAGGCGCTGGCCGACAGAGGCCGCGCTCGATGAGGCTCGGCGGCGGCATCCCGTCCTCGCCCGGCTTGCAGATGGGCTGCATCTCGCCACCCCCTTTCGTCGCTGTTCGTCCTGTCGCTGCGCCCGCCACCAGTCGCAGCGCTTCCGCGAATGGCTCAGCGTCTGAGCGCCGTCAGTTGTTGCCGCGCGGCGCCTTGCCGGAGGTGAGCACCGCCTTGTCCACCGAGGCGACACCACTGCCGCGCCGCTTGAGCTGACGCGCGCGGTCCTCCTGCTTCTTGTAGTGCTTCATCATCGCGACCATGTGCGGGTCGGACGACTCGCAGTGCAGCTGCGTCACCTGCTGGTGGCGGCGGCCAAGCTCCTGCCACGTCTGGAGCATGGCCTGGTTGCCCAGGAGCCGCTCCTCGACGGAGTCGAGCACCGCGTCCATCGCCTCGCCTTCGGCCTCCAGCGCCGCGAGACGCTCCTGGGCCTCCTGAGAGGGCGACATGCACCCCGTGCCCAGTGAGAGTCCCATCACCATGGAAAGCCCGAGCCACCTCCGCCGAATCCCCACGTCGCCTCCCGCAGTGTCTCGCGCCGCCCACCGGCCGCTTACGCGAAACGCAAGCTAGGGAGGCACCCCCGGGGCGACAACCCGCTCCAGCAGCAGAGGCAGTCGTTCTTTCAGCAGGCGACGATTCCCGACACTGGTGGCGCGGGGGGCAGGTCGGCAGCGGAAGGGGGCGCGCACACACCTGCGTCCAGCCAACGACGTGCGGCCCCCGCACACTGTCCAGTGACGTCTACTTCGGCACGGCCTTGAGCGACGCCTTGCCGTCCTTGATGACGACCTTGAACTCCACCGCCTTCGCGTTGTGCTGCTTGAGCAGCTCCGGCACCTGCTTGCGCAACGTGGCCGCCACCGACTCGTAGGACAGCTTCGACGTGTCCTCCTGGCAGCGACGCTTCGCGGTGACGTACGCGTCGTAGACGGCACGCAGCTTGTCGTCCGCCAACCCGCCTCCGCCGCTCGCCGAAGGAGGCCGGGACGCGGCGGAGGAAGGCGGCGTCGACGCGGGCCGCGACGGCGGAGGGATGCTGCCGGCCGCGCCCGTGCCGGGCGCCCTCGACGGGGGAGCCATGCTCCCGGCGCCAGCAGCCACGGGCCGCGACGGAGGCGGCGTGCTGGCCACGGCGCCCGGCGCCTTCGCCGCCATGCCCGGCGGCGCCACCGACGTGCCGTGCGCAGGCGTGCCCCCACCGCGGACGACACGGTGGGCTGACCGCGCGGCGGTGTCCCCGCCACGGGCGCCACGGAGGGAATCCCCGTCAGCGGCGCAACGGAGGGTGCCTCGCAGCGGCGTGCTTCCCACCGCGGGCATGACGGGCGCGATGGCGGGCGTCAGCGGCGCGACCGCGGGCGGGCCCTTCGACGGCGTTCCACCCGTGGCCTGGAGAAAGCTGGCGGCCACCTGCGGCTCATTGACAGGACGGGGGCGGATCAACTCCTCCACCTCCTCGAAGTCCATGTCGGAGATGTCCTCCGGCAGTTCGACCACGCCCTTCTGGCCCGCCGCGCCCGTCGCGCCGGCCTTCCGGCCCTCCGCGCGGCGGCGCGCCTTGAAGACATCCCGGCGATAGGTGCCCGCTTCGATTTCCTGGAGCGTGCGCGCCCACAGCCGTTCGTACGTGAGGAACTTGTTGTACAGGCCGGCGACGCGGAACTTGGCGGAGGTGCTGCGGATGAACGCGCCCTTCAGCTTGTTCATCCGCTTCTTGAGGTCTTCGTGAGCGCGCGACGGCGCCTGACGCTCGTTGCCCAGGAAGTACTGTTCGTAGAGATTGCGGAGGACGGCGACCTCCGCCTCCAGGGCTTCGCACTCCTGGAGGACGGCCTCGCTGGAGCCGGGGTCGGCCGGGGTGGACCTGCCAGCGAAGCTCTTGGAACCGGACTGTCGGGCGTCGGGGGGCGGCATGACTCCTCAGAGTGTCCCCAAGAGGCCCGCGCGATTCA
The DNA here is from genome assembly GCF_032612255.1 of Myxococcus sp. MxC21-1. Classification (NCBI taxonomy): domain Bacteria; kingdom Pseudomonadati; phylum Myxococcota; class Myxococcia; order Myxococcales; family Myxococcaceae; genus Myxococcus; species Myxococcus sp. MxC21-1. The sequence goes on along the minus strand of NZ_CP123278.1, from coordinate 459,549 downwards.
ACCTCACGCAGCCGAGGGGGTAGGCCCCAGGCTTGCCGCCTCGCTCTCCCGGCGGCGGCCCTTCTGGGCAAGCAGCACCGCGCCAAAGGTGAACATGCACAGGGAGATGAACTGGCTGGTGGAGACATTGTACCACGCCTCCAGCGGCACCGCCGCCGCCAGCTCCCCGGCCCCCAGCGACTGGAGCAGGCCGTGCAGCGTGCCGCGCTCCACATCCCCACGGAACAGCTCCACCGTGCTCCGCAGCACCGCGTAGGCCATCAGCCAGAACGCCAGGACGTGGCCATGGAAGCGACGGTAGCGCCGGGCGTACAGCAGCCCCACGAAGAGCACCAGCTGCCCGACGGACTCGAAGAGCTGGGTGGGGTACACCCCCAGGGTGTGGCCCTGCTGCGCCACCCAATCTGAGATGCGCACCGCGCCAGGCGCGGCGTGGTGGAAGATTTCACCCGTGGCCTCCACGACGTACCGCGTGTCCTGGAGCTGGGACGAATACGCCAGGCTGGACGTGTTGCCCGTCCCGCCCAGGAGGTCCTGCGCCACCCCGCTGCCGGGGAAGTGCACGGCGGTGGCGGCATGCGCGGGCGCCACGTCCCCCCAGCAGCACCCCGCGCTGAAGCACCCCAGGCGGCCCAGGCACTGGCCCAACGACACGGTGGGGATGCACACGTCGGCGAGGCGCCAGAAGTCCAGGCCATGCATCCGCGCGAACACGAACGCGGCCACGGACGCGCCAATCAAGCCGCCATAGAAGACGAGCCCTCCGCCCAGGGAGAACACCTGCGTCCAGTCACGGGCGTAGTCCTGCCAGTTCACGAGCACGAAGAGCAGCCGGCTCCCGCCGATGCCGCCGAGCAGAATCCAGACCGTCATGTCCATGATTTGCTCGCGCTTCTTCGGCCCCTCCACGTCCACCCACGCCCCGTCCTTCAGCTCCAGCGTGCGCCATTCGTCCTGCGCCAGCCGTCCCGCCACCGTCACCGCGGTGATGAAGCCCAGGGCCAGCAGCAGGCCGTAGGTGTGCACGGGGATGCCCTCGCCCTTGGCGCCCGGAAAGGCCCCGGGCGGCAGCGCGTACTGCAGGGCGAACCAGGCCAGCACCGCGCCCACGACGCCATACCCCGCGGCCCGCAGCAGCCGGTCTTGCGAGGACACTGGCGCACGCGTGCCCGTGCGGGCATCCAGCTCACCCTCGGCGCTGCGCCAGCCGTTGAAGACGACGTAGCCCACCGTGCCCGCGGCCATCGCGTACAGCAGGAGCTGCGACCAGAGCGAAGTGAAGGTGAGGTGGACGAGGACGGGGAGCATGGCAACGAAGGCTACCCTCGTTGCGCGGGCGGGACGACACGCATGCGCGCATCCGGGCCCGCCCGGCTGCTCGGCCCGATTCGGCGGCCTAGGCCTGGGTGGGGGCCTGGGCCGGCTTCTCCTTGCGGACGAAGGAGTCGACGATGAGCATGCCCACGCCAATGCAGATGGCCGCGTCGGCGACGTTGAAGGACGGGAAGGTCGCCTTGTCGAACCAGTGGACCTCGAGGAAGTCGATGACGAAGGCCCGGGCGATGCGGTCGATGTAGTTGCCCAGCGCGCCGCCCAGCACCAGCGGCAGCCCCCACAGCGCCCACTTCTCTTCCGGGTCCGTGCCGGTCAGCTTGCGGAAGCTGAAGGTGATGAGGATGAGCGCGCCAATGATGGCCACGTGGAAGAGCGGCACCCGCGCCTCCGGCGGCATGCTCCGGAACATGCCCCACGCGGCGCCCGGGTTCTCCAGGTAGCGGATGCGGAAGAACGACTCTGAAATCTCGATGTGCCGCCGGGGCTGGTAGTGCATCCCCGTGAAGCCCCTGGGGGGCGGCTCGGAGTACATCGCGGCCAGGCGCTCGCCCAGGCGCTCCTTGCCTTCCATCTGGGTGGTCAGCTCGCGGACGACGAGGTACTTCGTCCACTGGTCGAGCACGATGACGCCAAGGGTGACGGCGAGGAGGATGATGTATTTGCGCGGCACGGGCCGGGACTTACACCAGCCGCCGCCCGCCCGTCACGGATTGGGGCTTTTCGGCGCCCGCAGCGAGTCCAGCAGCATGAGACTCACCCCGACGGTGATGGCCACGTCCGCCACGTTGAAGGTCGGCCAGCGCATCCCCGGCTGGTTGCGCCAGTGCCAGTCGATGAAGTCGATGACGTAGCCACGCAACAACCGGTCCACGAAGTTGCCCAGCGCGCCAGCCGTCACCAGCGCCAGGGCCACCCGGGCCAGCCGCTGCTCCATGGGCGTGCGCCGGTACATCACGAAGATGAAGCCCATGGCCGCCAGGCTCACCACGAGGAAGAAGAGGCGCCGCACGCCCTCGGGCATGTCGCCGAAGATGCCCCAGGCCGCGCCCGGGTTCTCCACGTAGCGGAAGTGCCAGTAGTCCTCGATGAAGCGATAGGGCCGCAACACCCGGTACGAGCCGTCCTCGGGCGGCGGGCGGTTGTCCAGGTTCCGCTCGGTGACGAAGCCCGTCACCCGCGCCAGGCCTTCCCGCCCATCCAGGGCATCCGTCAGCCGAGAGACAGCCAGGTACTTGGTCACCTGGTCTGCGGCGAGCACCGCGACAATCACGAGGAGGACGAATCGATGGGAGACTTTCATGTCGCGCGCCCTCCTCTATCCCGCTCCCCGGAGTCCTGACAACGAAGAGTGCCCACCCACCCCTTCCTTGTCCGCTCGCTCCATCTCCCGGCCGGCACGGGATTGGGGCATGGTGTCACCATGCCGCCTGTTGAGCCCGACGTGAATCCTTCAGTCTCCGACACGCCCCCACCCACCGAGGCCGCGGCCAAGCCAGCGAAGCCCTCGCTGATGGCCCGCTTCAAGAACCTGATGCTCGAATTCGGGCCGCTGGCGCTGGTGGTGAACTACGTCATCTTCGGCCTGGTGATCGTCGGCTTCTATGCCGCCATCGAGTTCGGCTTCCAGCCCAGCAGCACCGGCGAGAAGGCGGGCAGTTGGGCGGCGGCCTACGCGGCGTCGCAGGTGGTGAAGCCGCTGCGCCTGGCCGCGGTGTTCGTGCTCACGCCGCTCATCGCCCGGATTCCTCCCGTGGCGCGCTTCATCGAGCGGAACAAGCACAAGTGGAGCTTCTGAGCCGAGGCCCGCGGCGGCCCAGGATGGCCGCCGCGAACCCGCCAGAAAGGGTGTCCCCTCAGAAGTTGGGGACGAGGAAGTCCTTCACCACGCCCATGTGCTGCATGTTGGAGGAACTGCTGTCGCCGGACTGCACCGGGGCAATCTCCGACAGCGGCCGGTAGGTGCGGCTGTCGAGCACCAGCCCGTTGGGGAAGGTGCTGGAGCCGATGACGGTCGCCTGCTGGTACTGGCGCAGGTCCTGGTCGACCAGAATCTGGTCGTAGGGCTTGTTGCGGTTGCGGTTGGTGCCCGTGTTGCCGTTGTGGTCCGCCGGGTGCGGCCCCGCCGTCGTCACGACCTGCCGGAAGGTGGCGAAGCAGGACTCGCTGAAGCTGTCCGTGTTCAGGTCGCCGCCGATGACGAGGTAGTCGTCCTCGGGAATCTGCGAGCGGACCTGATTGACGATGGCCTGCGCCTCCGCGTTGCGGTTGCTGGAGCTGGACGTGAGCAGGTGAACGCTCACCGCCCAGAGGTCGCGGGGACCCGGGATGTCGATGCGCGCCCAGGCGAAGTCCCGGTTGGACACCTGCGGGTCGGGCCACTGGCCGAACTGGATGATGGGCCAGCGGCTGATGATGCCATTGGGAATCTGCGCGCCCGTCTCGCGGGAGTAGTGGAAGCCCGGCGCAATCTGGTCCACCAGCGAGCGGATGTCCGCCGCCGAGTTGCTCCCGTAGTTGAACTCCTGCATCAGCACGATGTCCGGATCCACGCCCTTGATGAGACGGATGCCGTGCCCCGGATCGTAGGACTGGTAGTTGCCGCTGCTGAGGTTGGACGCCATCACGCGAATGGGGGTGTGGCCCGCGTCCGTGCCGCCGTCGGTCCCCGCGTCGGTGCCGGCATCCGTCCCCGCGTCCGTACCGGCATCCGTGCCCGCGTCGGGCTCTGTGCCAGCATCCGGCTCCGGATCCACGCCCGCGTCCGGCTCGGGGTCGGTGCCGGCATCCGGCTCCGGATCCACGCCCGCGTCTTCTTCCTGGGTGCCGCCATCATCGGTGGACGTGCCGCCATCCTCCAGGGCGCCGCCGTCCGTCTCCTCGTTCGAACCGCCGTCCACGCCCGCGTCGGTCGGCACGCACGCGTTGCTCGGCACGCAGTGGCCGCCCTCGGCCCCCTCTCCGGACGAGGGGCAGCAGACCGCATCCGGGTGCTCGCACGCGGTCTGAGAATCACAGGCCCGGACGCACAGGTGGCGGTCATGGGACGCGACGAAGATGCAGGATTCGCCCTGCGAGCAGTCTTCCCTGGCGCCCTCGGGGCTGCACTCCGTCCAGAGAACCCCTCCATCCTCGAGCGGCTGCGGCACCTGAGGCGGGCTGCCCTCACCACACGCCAGGGAAAGAAGGGTGAGCGAAACCGCCGCGCACAGGAGGGAGGTGAGCGTCTTCTTCATGCTGTCGGACTCAGGAGTCGAGAGGGGGGAAATCGCCGACGACACCCAGGTGCGGACGGCGGCGGGAGTATAGGAACCCTCGATGTGACGATCTTGTGACTTATGGCACAGCTGAACGATTTTATCTACGCAGTCACCCGGAAACGTCACAGGAAGTCTGGCGGACCCGGCACGGCAGTCACAGAAACATCCCCGTGAAGCACGGAGGGCCACGACAACGCGGGCCGGAGGGTGGACATGGGACAGCCGAAGGCCCAGGTGACGATGCGCTTCCACGGCGCGCTGAATGACTTCCTGTCTCCCGCGCACCGGCATCAGACGTTCAGCCACGCGCTGAGAGGCCGCCCGTCGGTGAAGGACCTCATCGAGGCCTTGGGTCCGCCCCACCCGGAAGTGGACGTGGTGCGTGTGGATGGCGAGGCCGTGGACTTCACCCACCGGGTGCAGCCGGGCGCGTGCGTGGAGGTCTATCCCGCGTCCATGGACGAGGCGCCCGGCGTCCGGGTGGGGCCTCCGCTCCAGGACACGCCCCGCTTCGTGCTCGACGTGGGGCTGGGACGGCTCGTGGGCTTCTTGCGGATGCTGGGCTTCGACGCCCTGTGGCGCAACGACTTCGCGGACGACACGCTCGCGCGGCTCTCGCATGACGAGGACCGCATCCTCCTCTCGCGTGACATCGGGGTGCTCAAGCGCGGCGAAGTCCTGCGTGGCTACTTCCCCCGCTCGACGGATCCGGCGGAGCAGCTGGTTGAGGTGGTGCGCCGCTACGGGCTGACGTCTCGCATGCATCCCTTCTCGCGCTGCGTCGCCTGCAACGCCGCGCTGACCTCCGCCGAGCCGTCCGAGGTGGCCGGCCGCGTCCCCGAACGCGTGGCGGAGCGGCACTCGCGCTTCCAGCAGTGTCCGGACTGCCAGCGCGTCTACTGGGCCGGCACGCACCACCAGCGAATGCAGGCCCTGGTGGACCGGCTGCGCGAGCTCGAAGGCGCCCCCTAGGCGTCCGGTTCGCTCAGAACATTGGAACCCGAGAAGTCACCAAGGCGTAACGGAAACCTCGCAAGTAATTGCAACTCCGCAACTCTTGCGAGGTCTCTTGAGACTCAGCCCTGAAATACGACCCAAGTGTCGTCCACGAGTTCCGGCCAGTTACAGCGCCGCCGCTCAGGCATGGCAATTGCCTAGTGCGCAACACTGGCATCGCCCTCACGGGCCGGAGTCCAAGGGAGTCCCGCGACATGGTGCAACGTCCCACAGCCCGACGGCGGCAAGGTGGCTTCACGCTGCTGCTCGCCATGGGCGTCGTCACGATGGTCACCCTCGCGGTGCTCCTCAGCTACGGCGTGGTGAGCCGCGAGGCGGAAGTCCAGGGTGATGGCCGCCGCTACAAGGAGGCGTACTTCGCGGCGGAGGCGGGCCTGGCCGAGGGGCGCGAGGCGATGCGCATCCGGCTGGGGAGGAATCAGATGTACAACGACGCCCTCGCCAGCATGCCGCTGGTCAACGAGCCAGGCCTGAACGGCGGAGCCCGGCCATACCTGGAGGTCCTCCCAGGCCCCGGCGTCCCTGGCTCGTGGAACTCGTTGGCCATCAATCCAGCGGACCTTGCTCCTGGGGAGCGACAGAGTCCTGGCGGCGAGGCCTACGCGGCCTTCCCTCTTCAGCAGAACGTGCGCTACCGCGTGTTCGTTCGCGATGACGAAGACGACAACGGCCCCCCAGACGGGCTGACGGACCTCAACGGGCAGGTCTGGCTCATCGCCGTGGGCGAGGTGGTGGGCCCCGCGGGCAGCCGTCCCACCCGGGCGGTCATCCAGACACTCATCGCCAACGAGAACGCGCCTGCCGTCACCAGCCCCGGCACCGTGATGACGGGGGGCGGCTCCGACAACACCTACAACAGCGGGGGCAGTTCGCCCACTACCCGTGACAAGGTCACGACGCTCGAATCCGGCACCCCATGAAAAGACTTTCCCTGTTATCGCTCTTGCTGGTGCCTGGCCTGGCCGTTGGCGCCGCGAATGAAGGCAAACTGGCCTTCGACAAGGCCTGTGCTCGCTGCCACGTCATCACGCCTCAGGCCCAGGGCGGCAGCGGCAAGAACGCGACCGCCGCGAAGAAGCCCACCCCCATCAAGAAGCGCGGCCGAAACATTGATTTGGGTCCCCTCGTTCCTCAGCGCACCCCCGAGCAACTTCGCACGTGGATCGCGGGCCCCACCCAGCTCAAGCCCAAGACGAACTGCGACACGCGCCTGCTGCCCGAAGCCGACCGGGACCTGCTCATCAACTACCTGGCGGTCAGCATCCATCCGACTCCGCCCTCGCGAGAAGAGCTGCTGCGTCAGCAGCTCAAGGAAGACCTCGCCGCGAGCCGTGCGCAGAAGCAACGCAAGGCCAATGACTCGTCCCGCCGTTCCCAGGGGAAGAAGTGATGCGCATCCTTACCCAGACGCTCGCTGCGTTCGCATTGCTGGCCGCGCCGGTCGCCTATGCCCAGGCAGCCTCGGAAGCCCCGGCCAAGTTGTGCGAAGACCAGCTCGCTCAGAACAAACAGCCGGAGTTCAGTGATGAGAACCTGGAGATCCAGGCGTCGACCATGCTCATCACCGAGGACAATCCAGCCCGGCTCCAGCTCAACACGAACCGTACGGCGCTGAACTCCGAGCACATCTTCTTCCCGTTCGACCAGAACGTCACCATCAGCTACGTGTACGAGTCCGCCGGTGCCTCGCACTCGCTCGGCTATGTCTACATGGACGACCTGCGAGAGCGTGGGTACGTCGATGCCAACGGCAACCTGCTGGATACCAACAACAACGGCATCCTGGACCTGCACGAGGACCTGTTCAACCTCGCGCCCCGGAACGGCACCAAGTCCCGCCCCTATATCGGCAGTGCCCGTCGCTGTACGCGAAACTTCACCTCGGGCGGAGAGACGTACAACCAGCCTGAGCTGGCAATGAACGCGGGTTGCGGCAACACGTTCCAGGAGAACATCAGGCTGGCGGATGCCCGGCCCGGCCTCGGCGGCGAATGGAATTGGACAGACCAGATTGGCGAATTCGCCTCGGATCCCATCACCAATCTCAGCTTCTCTGATGGAGGCCTCTTCCCCCACCTGCCCAACCTCCTGGAGCCCCCCTCGGCGGCCAACGGAAACATGGGATTGGGGCGAATGGTGTTCCTGCTCGCCGACGATGACGACGGCTACGCCACCTACCGGGACCTGGCGCCCGTGAAGGATGAAGGCGACTTCTCAGAAGGCATCCCGGACTACGACGTCTCCAACTATGACCCGCGAGGCCTGCCGCGCGCCGGCTCCAATCCGGACGAGGGCATCACGGCCTATGACCGAACCGTGGACATGGGAATGATTGAAGGTGGCAAGGAAGTCATCTTCTTCATCGCCGTCTATTACCAGAGCAACCATGGCCCCCGCGAAGGCTATGTCTTCCCCTGCCTGAAGCAGGACCCGGATGGCCGGTGCGCGCTGCACCTGCGCACGTCCATCAACGTCTTCTTCTCCAAGTCCGCTTGGAACATGGACCAGAACCCCGAGGGCGGCACGGTTGTCGCCGAGCGCAACATCGGGTGCCAGTATCTGGAGGGCTGCAACCGGGACAACCCCGCCAGCACGCCCGCGCAGGCCTGCCGGGTCCAGGGCACCAACGAGTATTACTGCGGCTGGCTGGACGGCCCCATCGACGAGTGGGGCACCACGCTGTACCGCCTAGCGAACGACGAACTCTACGGCAACCTCGTGATGCCCATGGAGAAGGTGACGATTCCCCGTCCCCCGGGCGTGCGCAACCCCATGCCTCACGTCATCGTGGGCGCACCCACCACGGACCCCTTCCGCTGGATTCTGGGCTTCGAGGACATCCCCGGCGGTGGTGACCGCGACTTCAACGACGTGGTGTTCGTCATCAACAAGCAGAACGGCGGCAGCACGCGCTCGGCCACGGTGTCCGGCGACCTCTCGCCAGACATCGCCAACGACTTCGTCATCACCAAGGTGCGCTTCAAGCGCCAGGACGACTTCGCGCCCCACCCGCGCACATGTACCGGTGGGCCGCCCTGCTTCTCCGAGGATGTCGCGGGCGCCTGCACGCCCGAGGATGGCCCCGAGCCCACCATCACCTATTCACTGGCGGTGGACTGCCGTATCTGTGAGCCCAATCCGGACACGGGCGAGATGGAGTGCGTCCCCAACCCGGAGCAGCCCACCTGGTTCCCGGTGGTCTTCCCCGAGACGACGCCGCCCACCCAGGAGGTGGAGCTGGACATCATGTCCATGGGCTTCACGGGCTCTCAGCTCTGCTGGAAGGTGGACATCACCAGCCCCAACGAGCTGTGCCGCCCCATCATCGATGACGTCGAGGTGGGCTATCAGGCCGTCCGTGCCGGCAGCTACTCGCGCGCCTCCCCGTCCACGGTGGGTAACGCCATCGTCTGGGGCGTGAACGAGACACCGGGCAGCGCCTGGGGCCGGGCCGGCACGTGGCCAGGCAACGGCATGCCGGCGCCGGGGGTCCGGGCCTATGACGGCAACAAGGACTTCACGGTCCGCGGGCGACTCCACTTCCGCACGCTCTATGACCCGGAGAACCCCGTCAGCGGCACCGCTGGCGAGAGGGAACGCTGGGACGCGGGCCGGGTGATGGCGCTGTCCTTTGGCACAAGCGGAAGCGGCTCCGACCCGCTCGATCGAAAGCTCTTCACGATGAACGCGTCGGGCAACCGCAGCACGATCTCCGACCTGATGACGGACACGAGCAGCACCAGTCCGCTCTTCCCGGACGCGCTCTGCGACCTGGAGCAGAACGGCCGGTACCTGTACGACCTCAACAACGACGGCAAGTGCGGCACGCCCTCCATCACCGCTCCCGATAAACACGTGGAGGGCCCCGCCAACGATCGCAACTTCTTCAGGGAGTGGTTGTATGGCTGGGAGAAACGCCTCAACGGCAGCCAACGTCGGCCCTGGGCGTTGGGTGGCATCAACATGTCCACCGTCGCCATCAGCGTGCCGCCGTACCTCGACGGCTGGGCCCTGAACGCTCGCGCGGGAGAGATGGACCTGTACCGCCGCAACTTCATGGAGCCGCTCGCCGAACGGCCGACGGTGGCCTACGTCGGCACCATGAACGGTTACCTGCACGCCTTCGATGCGGGCGCGTTCCGCAACTCCACCTACGACGAGTGCCTTCCGAATTCGCCCCAGGTACGCGGCTACTTCGACACCACCGGAACGTGCGCGGGCCCCGGCAGCATCCATGAGCGGAACTATGGCTCAGGCGCTGATCGCTTCACGTACATGCCGCGCATGCTGCTGGAGCGCTATCGCAACCTCTACGTGCGCTTCAATGGCTCGGGCAACCTGGCCAGGCCCGCGATGGATGCCTCACCCAGCCTCGCCAACGTGGACTTCGGCATCAATGGGGAGTTCGAGTGGAAGCCCATGACCTCCGCGTCAAAGACGGAGGGCGCGAAGACAGTGCTCGTCAGCGCGTCCGGAAAGAACAGCCCCGCCGTCGTCGCGCTCGACATCACCAACCCCAATGACGCCTGGTACCCCCTGCCGCTCTGGGAGTTCAACCTCCGCGACACCAGCATCGACCACGCGTTCTCCACGGCGAAGCTGGCCGACCCCAGCGTCGAACTCCCGGACAACGCTGGCTCGAGCCATGCGCCCTCGATTGGCCGCCTGAAGTGGGGCTCAGAGGCAGAGGGGAAGTGGGCCGCCATCGTGGGCACGGATTACGTTCCGGCGTCGCCGACGCACGCCGGTGCGCTCTATCTCATCGACCTGAAGACGGGGCAGCCGCTCAACTTCGGCGCGTCGCCCGGTGGAGCCAGGGCCGGCATCATCACCCTGGACCGGGGCTCCGGCATCGCCGCGGAGACCGCACTGGTGGACATCGACCGCGATGGTAACTACGACGTCATGTACGTGCCCACGACGGCGGGCAGCGTCTACCGCATCAATCTGGACCAGGTGAGTCCGAGTGCACCGCTGGGTCGCAAGGTGAAGACCTGCAGGATTGCCAGTGCGCCGTCCACGCTGGCGAGCCACCCGGACGCCGCGACGGGACAGGACCCCATCTACCAGCAGATTCACTCCAACCTGGGGGTGAACGTCCTCCGCAACGGCGGCAGCCCCGTGGTGCGCTTCTACTTCGGCACGGGAGACAACCCGGACGAGTTCTCCGATGGTCCGCCGAACAAGGACAGCTACCGCTACCATCTGCTGGCCTTCGAGGATTCCGACCCCACCGGCCGGAAGGCGTGCGAACTGCTGGAGCCCCTGTGGGTGCAGCAACTGGATCCGGGCCAGGCGGTGTGGGGTGGCGTGGCCCTGGCGGCAGACAAGGTCTATGCGACCACCGCCGTGGGCGCCGCGGCGGACATCTGCAACCTGAGCGAGACCGAGAGTGGCCGCTTCTACGAGTCCGGACTGCTTCCGGATGGCGAAAACCCGCCCGCCATGACCAGCGCTTCGCTCGGCGGGCATGCGGTGAATGCGCCCGTGGTGCATGACGGGCACGTCATCATTCCCAAGGCCCGGGGCGACATCGACGTGTTGGGCGATGGAACCTACAACACCGGCTCCATCGCTGGCGGGGCGGCACGCTCGAAGGTGCTCATCTACGCCCCCAGCCCGGACGGGAGGATTCAGCAGTGAATTCCATGAAGCAGCGCCAGCACGCCCGGGGCATCACGCTCCTGGAGGTGCTGGCCACCATGGCCATCCTGCTGCTGGGCATCGGCGCGGCGATGCTGGTCGTGACCCAGACCAGCTACTCCAACCGCCGCAGCCTCAGTGCGACGCAGGCGCAGCTCATCGCCGAGCAGACCCTGGAGAACATCACCATGCTGGGCTGCACACTGGACCCGCCGTGCCTCAATCTGGTGGGCCTGGATGAGACCTTCACCGTCTTCCAGACGAGCGCGGGGGCGCTGAGCCGCGTGCCGCCCGCGAACCCGGAGGTCATCGCGCGCGCATACCAGGTCGTCGTGGATGTGGACCTCCCTTCGCAAGTCACCACCATCGAGCCAGGCTCCGTCGTTCCGGAGGACCTCACCCGAGACCTGGTCCCAGGGACTCCCGACTCCCGGGGGAACGTCGCCCACGTGCGCGTCCTGGTGAGTTGGCAGGAACAGGAGCGCAGCGACCGTCAGGTGGTGATGCTTCAGACGAGGGTGGCTCCGTGAAGCGTTCGTCCATGCGGATTCAGCGCAGGGCCCGCCGCGGCTTCACGTTGCTCGAGGTGATGATTGCGAGCACCATTGGCCTCATCGTGCTTGGAGCGGGCCTGGTGGCCGCCATGCAGATGCAGCGCCGTGCGCTCTTCGAGGAACAGACGATGCTGGCCCAGGTCACCGGGCGCACGGTGAAGGAGTTGATTGCCGCTGACCTTCAACGCGCCGGCGCGGGCATGGGGAACAGCCGCATCACGTTCCACGACATGCGTGTGCAGACGGCGATCCAGGTGTGGACCGAGCCGGACCTGGCGACGGCGGACGCAACTCGCCCCTTTCCCGAGGATCCGGGCTTCGCGCTCCCTCCCGCGGGCCCACTTGAAGAATCCGTGTCGGACGTGCTGCAACTTCACTGGGGGGACACACGCGGCATGGTCACCATGGCGCCGTGCGGTGGCCCTCCTCCTCCGGCGACGGGCACCGCGCGTTCCGGTGTTCAGGGCTTCTGCACGTCCATGAACCCGTCCACAAGGCTCCAGCCCACGACCACCCCGTGGGTTCCCGCCTTCGTCGTCAATCCCAACAAGGACATCGCGTGCCATGTGCGCGTCACCAATGTGGACACGGGCAGCAACGTCATCACGGCTGAGCCAGGATTCGGCACGGACAATACAAACAACGGCCCCTGTGCGGAGCCGGCTGACTCGAGATGGAGCGTCAATGATCCCCGGCAGGACACCTGGCGCATCATGCAAGCCCAGAGCGCGACCTACCGAGTGAACTGGGCCAGTGGAACTCCGACGCTGGAGTACCTGGGCCCAGGCGCGGCGAACTGGGTGGTCTTGAGTCGAGATGTCGAGCGCCTCACGGTGCGGCTGGGGGTCGCGGCCATCGCAGAGCCGTTCGGCGGCATGCGCTGGTTCCCGGATAGAGAGAACGGTCGGCTCTTTTCCTTGGATGAATGCACCATCGACACTTGTCCCATCGAAGTGCATCCATCGGAGCCTGGCGCGCCCGGGACGGACGAGGAATTGCGCCTCCGCTTGAGGCAACGCATCCGTGAGGTGGAGGTCACCCTGGTCGTCCGCACGCCGCGGCCGGACCGACAGGCCTTCGACCCGGACGGGCCCATCCGCGTGGACGCGGAAGAATTCCCGATTGACGGCTTCAAGCGACGCACCTTCACCTTCCGGGTGACGCTCCGGAACTTCGCGGCAGGCAGCCTGCAGCCCCGCCTGACGGAAAATTGAGCATGAGGCACACACGCGGAATCACACTGCTGGAGATGATGGTCACAGTGGCCATCGCCTGCATCCTGCTCGCAGCGGCGCTGATGGGCATCCAGACGCCCGTCAACCGTCAACGCGAGAATGAGGCCACGCGCGAGCTGTGGGCCTCCACGCTCCGTGCCCGGCAGCGCGCCCTCACCACCAACCAACCCGTGCGCATCGTCGTGGAGGAGAACGTCCCTCGCGGTGATGGAACCTCGCGCACGGTGGCCCGGTGGGAACAGCTCCGGTGCGACAATGAATGGGACAACGCGAGCTGCCCCGCGAACGGCTGTGAGAACACCACCTGCCGCGCCAACCCGGACTGCTGCAGCGAGCTGGGACCGGACATCGTCATTCCCATCAGCATGAACGCGTCCGCGATTCACGGGCTCTGCTACATGCCCGGCACCGGCCGCCCCGTGAGCCCGGGCGACCTGACCTGCATGCGGGACTTTCTCGATGACCTCCCCGCGCTGGACGCCGCGGCCCCGGGCAACCTCCGCTTCGACTTCACGTCGGGCCGGCAGCGCAGCCTCATCCAGGTGGAGCCACGGACGGGCCTCGCCAACGTGCTGGACTGCAACCCTTACGCATCGACCCAGAACCAGGTCATCGAGTGCGTGAACTGAGCACTGCCGACGCCTGAAGAGGACCCTTCCCCGGACACACCCGCCGGGGAGGGCGCCTCGAAGGCGGCACGCTACGCCGCCAGCGCCTCGCGGCACTTGAGGCAGACGTCGCCGCCCTGCCCCACCGCTTCCGAGTACGTCCAGCAGCGCGGGCACTTCTCGCCGTGTGCTGGGAGCACCTCGGCCGTGACGCGGACGCCTTCGCCGAAGGCCTGCGCCACTTCCAATGTCTGCGCCGCGTCCCCTTCACGTCCGCCAGCTCCACCTGGCTGGTGATGAAGAGGCCCGGCAGCTCGGCCAGGTTCGCCTGGAGGAAGTCGCGCGCCGCGCCCTCCGCCGTCAGCACCACCCGCGCCTCCAGCGATGAGCCGATGCGCTTGTCCCGCCGCGCCGCTTCCAGCACGCCCTGCACCGCGCCGCGCACCGCGAAGAGCTTCGCGTAGCGCTCGGCCAGCGCCGGGTCCAACTTCGCGGACACCACCGGGAAGCCGCCCAGGAAGACGCTCTCCGCCGGCTTGCCCGGCAGCGTCTGCCACGCCTCCTCCGCCGTGAAGCTCATCACCGGCGCCAGGAGGCGCAGCAGCACCGAGGCCACCTCGTACAGCACCGTCTGCGCGCCGCGCCGGGGCTGCCCGTCCGCGCGCCACGTGTAGAGCCGGTCCTTGAGGATGTCGAAGTACACCGCCGACAAGTCACCGGCGACGAAGTCCACCACCGTCGCGTAGACGAGGTGGAACTCGTAGTCCTCGTACGCCTTGCGCACCCGCGCCACCACCTCCGCCAGCCGCCCCAACGCCCAGCGGTCCAACGGCAGCAGCTCCGCCTCCGGCACCGCGTGCTTCGCCGGGTCGAAGTCGTAGAGGTTGCTCAGCGCGTAGCGGACGGTGTTGCGAATCTTCCGGTAGCCTTCCGACAGGCCCTTCAGAATCTGGTCCGACAGGCGCACGTCATTGCGATAGTCGCTGGCCGCCACCCACAGGCGCAGCACCTCCGCGCCGTACTGCTGGATGACCTTGTCCGGCGCCACCACGTTGCCGCGGCTCTTGGACATCTTCTCGCCCTGGCCATCCACCACGAAGCCGTGCGTGAGGCAGGCCTTGTACGGCGACATGTCGCGCGTGCCCACCGCCACCAGCATGGATGAATGGAACCAGCCGCGGTGCTGGTCGCTGCCCTCCAGGAAGAGGTCCGCCGAAATCCGCTGCCGCTTCTCCAGCACCGCGGAGAACATGCACGCCGAGTCGAACCACACGTCGAGGATGTCCGTCTCGCGGCGGAACTCACCCTTGCCGCAGCGCGGGCACTGGAAGTCCGCGCCCAGGAAGTCCTTCACCGGCGTGCGGTACCACACGCCCACGCCCTCCTTCTCCACCGCCGCCGCCACCCGCTCCATCAGCTCCGGCGACACCACGGCTTCCTCGCAGCCCTCGCAGTAGGCGATGCAGATGGGCACGCCCCACGTCCGCTGCCGGCTGATGGTCCAGTCCGGCCGCGTCTCCAACATGCCGCGGATGCGGCTGTGCCCCCACGAGGGCACCCACTGCACCTTGTCCACCTGCTCCAGCACCACCTGCCGGAACGTCTGCGTCCCATGGAAGGGCGCGTCCATGGGGATGAACCACTGGTACGTCGCGCTCAGGATGACCGGATTGCGGCAGCGCCAGCAGTGCGGATACGTGTGCGCCACCGTGTCCGTGGCGCCGTTGAGCAGCGCGCCCTTCTCCACCAGCAACTGGATGACAACGGGGTTCGCATCGAACACGCGCCGGCCTTCCAACACCGGCCCCACCGTGTCGTCGTAGCGGCCGTCCGGACGCACGGGGTTGTAGATGTCCAACCCGTACTTCAGGCCGACCTCGTAGTCCTCCTGGCCGTGCCCCGGCGCGGTGTGCACCAGGCCCGTACCGGCCTCCAGCGTCACGTGCTCGCCCAGGATGACGCGGCCCCGGCGCTCGTAGAACGGGTGCTGGTACGTCAGGTGCTCCAGCTCCTCGCCGCGCGCGTACGCGAGAATGCGCGACGGGTCCACCAACGCCGCCGCGGAGACTTCACCCCCGGGCAGCTCCACGTGCTTCACCGCCAGCTCGTCCGCCTTCACCTCCGCCAGCACCTTGGGCAAGAGCTCCCGGGCCACGCAGATGACGCGCGTGCCCAGCTGGTAGAAGACGTACTCGAACTCCGGATTGACGGAGACGGCCAGGTTGGACGGCAGCGTCCACGGCGTGGTCGTCCAGATGACGAAGGCCACGTCCTTGCCCTTCAGCGAAGGCACGCGCTCGGCCAGCTCCGCGCCGGCCTGGAAGGCCACGTACACAGAGGGCGAGGTGTGGTTCTCGTACTCCACCTCCGCTTCGGCCAGCGCCGTCTGGTCGTACAAGCACCAGTACACCGGCTTCTTGCGGCGGTAGAGCATGCCCCGCTTCGCGAACACGGCCAGCTCGCGAATCTCCTGGGCCTCGTAGGTGAAGTCGAGCGTCTTATATGGCTGCTCCCACGAGCCGAACACGCCCAGGCGCTGGAACTCGGCCTTCTGGATGTCGACGAACTCCAGCGCGTAGGCGCGGCACGCCTCCAGGAAGGCGTCGCGAGACAGCGTGCGCTTGTCGATCTTCTTGTCCTTGAGCCGCTTCTCCACCGCCTGCTCGATTGGGAGCCCGTGCGTGTCCCAGCCGGGGATGAAGTCACACCGGCCGCCGGACATGTTCCGGTACTTCACCACGATGTCCTTGAGGACCTTGTTGAGCGCGTGGCCCGCGTGCAGGTGGCCGTTGGCGTAGGGCGGACCATCAGGCAGGACGAAGGGCTCCGCGTCCGCGTTCTGCTCCAGAATCTTCCCCCAAATCCCCCGCTCCGCCCACCAGCCGAGCATGCGCGGCTCGAGCTGCGCCAGGTTTCCCTTCATGGGGAAATCCGTGCGCGGCAGGTTGACCGAGTCCTTGAAGTCCTTGTCCTTGGGGGGCGTGTCGCTCATGTCGACAGCGGCCGTAACACGCTCCCTACAGGGCTTCAATCCGCGGCGGGGCTCGCGGGCGCCTGGGCGACGGTCCGGCGCACCACCACCACCGCCAGCCGGCCCTCCTTCGTGGAGGAGAACGACAGCTTGATTTCATCGTTCGGCGAGCGGAACAGCCGGGGCTCCTCTTCCAGGAAGCCCGCCTTGCCCAGCTCGGTCCGGTAGAAGGCCTCTACCTCGGACTGCCCGACCGAGACCGCGTACGTCACGGTGCGCGACGACTCCAGCTCCGCGTTCAGGATGTCCGTCGCGCCAGGAAACACCGGCGCCACGGTGGACTGCGGCTGCAACCGCCCCTGCCCGAGGTTGGCCTCACCCATGAACACCGTGGTGGTGCCGTCCGGGTTGGCCTGGAGGATGGCCGTGTAGGAAATGAACTGCTTGGTGTCGAGCGCGGTAATCATCGTCTCGCGCAAGAGCTGCGGCTGGAGTGACGCCTTGGGGACATGGAGTTCCCAGGCCTGGAAGCGCGACACCAGGTGCTGCCCGATGACCTCCGGCTTCTCCTTGCTGAGCACGGCGGACATGCGCACGGGCACGCCCTCCGAGACGATGACGCCCGGCACGTCCACCACCGCCACCACCTTGGGCACGTCCCAGGTGAACGGCAGGCGCTGGGCACGAGCCTCCCCGGCCAAGAACACCAGCACTCCCGCCAGGAGTCCCTGCAGCACCTGTTTCATCCGTCACTCCACGAAGTGGCCGTCCCCCCTGGCCGGCCCGTTGACGCCTAAGACTCGACCTCGATGACCTGGGGCTCCACGTCGCCTTGCTGCACGTCCACGGGCGGCAACGGGGTCTTCGACTTGGGGCAACGCTTCGAGCAGGTGTCGAACTGCTTCTTGAACGACTCGGCGCACTTGATGGTGCAGGACATGTCCCGGCCCCGCGGGGGACATTTCGCGGTGCACTGCGACATTGCCGTCCCGGCCTTGTCGCTGCAATCCGCGTCGCACTCCGTACGACCACCGGCCGCGAAGGCAGCGGGAGACGCAAGCAGCACCGATGCCACACCCAGCTGAAGCCACTTCTTGAAACGCATCATGTCAGTCGCAGTCCTTGCCCAGGAAGCAGCCCTCCCGGCGCATGTAGCCGAGCCCGTACGGCATCGTGGTGATTCCACTCAAGAGCGAACCCGGCGTGGTGGTCCATCTGCCCATGCCAATGGGGTCCCGCAGGAGGGGAAACTGCGTGAACAGCGACTCCTCCCCCGCGGCGCTGAGCCACATCGTCTTCTCCTTCATCCCCAGTCCCACCATGGCCAGCGCCGTGAGCGGCAGCGGGTTCATGAAGAGCGCCCGCTCGGCGAGCATGCTGGCCGCTCCTGGGATGGGCATCACCGTGGGCGTATAGGTGGTGAAGACCGTGGCGTGGAGCGGCGCGTTGGTGCAGGGAATCAGCTGATCCTGCATGAGGATGTTGCACGTGACCGACTCCACCTCACCCGCCAGGCCCCAGTCGTCGATGAGCATCGAGTAGCTCCCGGCGCACCGTCCGCCCACCGGACGCCCCACCGCGCAAACCTGGAGACTGGCCAGGCCATCTTCCATGTTCCGCTTCTGGTAGAGGCCTTCCTCCCCCTGGTCGAGGAAGGAGCGTGGAAAGCGCCACGCGTTCAGCGACGCCTGGGCACGGCACGCAGTGCCTCCATTGTCGCGGTAGACGACCCGGGTGGCCGTCGCGCCGCCCCACTCCACTCCCGCCCCCATGTCGCACGACACCGTCATGCCGTTGCCGGTCGTCAGTGCCTGGGTGATGCCCGCGCCCGCCGTGGCGGACAAGCCATTGAAGTCCGCGTAGCGCGCCTGCGCGTCGTTCGCCGCGTCCCGCATGGAGTCGCCAGCGGGGTCGTAGTCCAGCGGGAGCAGGTGCATCTCGCCGTGCGTCCCATCCCAGAGCGCGGAGATGGCGGCCTCCTGCACCTTCAGCGACAAGAAGCCCACTTCGGCGAAGTGGATGCCGAAGGCGACGACGGTGACGAAGAGCGTGACGCCGATGGCGGCTTCCACCATCGACTGACCGCGCGCCTGCCGGGAACGAAGGGTCTTCTTCATCATTGGACTCCCCTGAAGCCCACGTTGCGCAAGGCCCTCAGCGCCCGGGCAGCGGCGGGAGCGCTGAGGCCCAGGGTGGACTCGGCGTCATCCAGGCCGGACTCATCCGTGTCCGCGGCCACCAACGTGGCCCGCCAGTACGGGTTGAGGAGGTTGGGCGGCTCCGACCAGTGGTTGAACCCGAGGCTCCGACCCCGGTGGTAGTAGGCGATACCCGTCGCCATGGCCGTCTGGACGTCGTTCGGCGTACCGTCCGCCATCTGGAAGCTGCGGTTGTCGTACTCCGAACCGGCACCTGAGAAGCGGAAGCGGAAGGAGTAGTCCCACGGGTCCAGCTGGCGGCTGCGCAGGTTGCGCTGCACGACAGCGAAGTTCTTGGGCTGGCCGAAGTTGTTGTCCCCACCATCCAGGAGCTGAACAAGGTTGTAGTCCAGGAAGAGCGGCCAGATGCCGGGGCAGCTCGTCACCGGATTCAGACAGGGCATGAGCATGTGACGCATCATGGGACGGTCGTCGCGGCCGCCCGTCCACGTGTGCTCCGGCGACGGCATCATCCCTCCGGACGTCACGAGGCTCGCCTCGGTCGATTCGACGCCTCCCACCATGGACGGGCAGGGAGAGCCGCCACCGTTCCCCGTGTGGTCGTACATGTAGAAGACGCTGCCCTCGTCTTCCGCGGTGATAGCGGGCGCATACGGGGGCAGCATCGGCATGTCGCGCCCCTTCTTGCCAAAGTGCGTCGTCCCCTCTGCCTCGGCAACGATGACCAGGTCGGGCGCATCGATGACGTCCATGAGATTGAGGGTGTGCAGCGTGTAGTCCAGGGTCTGCCGATGGGAGACGAAGGAGAAGCCGCGGCTTCCCATGGCCGCATGCACGGCGTGTTGCACCGTCGCCGGGAGGTCACAGACCGCGCCATCGCTCGTACAGGCCGCGCCGCCGGTGAGCTCGTCGTTGTTGACGCCACCAATGGACGGCACCTGCCACGCGGAGTCGTTAGGATTCGCTCCCGGCTGGACGTTGCTCACGATTTGATTGGCGAAGCGCTGTGAGTCCAACGCGCTCTTGAGCTCCTGGAAGTTCTGCTGCTGGGCGGCGTAGAGCGCGTTCTGCGCCAGCTGGTGGCCGCGCATCTGGATGGCCACCAGGCCCTCGTACCGCTCGAAGACCCTGTCGACCCGGTCGTCCTCTTCGCGGAGCTCGTTCTGCAGCTTGCCCAGGTCGCTCACGCCCTTGATGCCGCACCGGCAGCGCCGCGCGCACGACGAGCTCTTCCAGGCGCAGGGGCAGCCGGTGATGATGTTCAGCTGATACGGCCACTCCCAGTCACTGTAGCCACCGCGTGCGGCGTTGAGATGGGCGCGGTAGAGACTGGCCCAGCTCACCAGGCTGGCGGCCCCCGCCTGCGCCACCGCGTGCGCAATCTGCACGCGGTTGATGACGGCGATGTTGTTGAAGGTTCGCGCGGTGGCCACCGCGTTCGAGAAGGCCGCCGCGTCCGCCACCGTCTGGGCTTCGATGCGCTCACGCACCTTCATGGAGAAGGACAGCGTCAGGGTGACCATCAGCACCAGCAGCAGCATGCTGAGGGCGAACAGCACCATCGTCTGGCCACGGGAATGGGAGCGATTCATCGGGGACAGTCCATGGATGCGAAATGACGCGCCTTGACGGGCGTCAGCATCCGCATGGTGAAGCTGGTTTCAATGGGGAACACGTACTCACGGCGGCCAACGCGGTTGGCCAGCTCCGTGCGGACGTCTGCGGCCAGGGCGTAGGGGCTGGGGAACTCACCGGCGCCCCAGTTCGCCTCGCGCTCGGCCAGCACCAGCGGATTGGCGTCCGTGTAGTCCTGGATGCCGAGCTGCGCGAGGAACATCCGCGACATCACCCAGTTCGCGAAGGGGATGCGCATCGGGTACCAATAGATGAGCCGCACCTCCAGGCGCCGCAGGTGCCCGGGTTCGTCGAACTCACGGTCCTGCGGGCTGTCCACGCCGCCGCCCGCCAGGCTGCGGTTGATCCACACGATGCTGCCGGTGTGCACGCCGTCCAGCCCGGCCCGGTACCGGTTGTCCCGGCGCGGCGCGAAGGCCATGGCCAGCCGCTCGGGTGCGCCCACACCGCCGCCGTGCTCCCCGCCCACCTGCGACGTGCGCATGCCGATGAAGGAGTGGAACGAAGGCAACAAGGCGAGGATGGCCGCGTGGCTCATCCGCTCGCACTCGCCGTGGGCCACGCTGCCCGCGCGCGTCGCGCGGAAGGCCGCGTACTGCGCGAGCACGCGCGCCTGCAGCATCAGAAACAGCTGAAGCGTGCCCAAGACCAGGAACACGACGAGCGGAAGCGACAAAGCCGCCTCCACCATCGCCTGACCGGACTGCCTCCCACGGCTCGGACGCTGTGAATTCATGGCGAGCGTATGTTCCGGGGATTCATCTGCGATCGGACATACGTCAACTTGACGGGGCGTTCCTTGCATCGCGAACAGGAGAACACGGCGCTGCGACAAACGCGCTTTTCTGGCGTGAAACAACCGAGTTACAGCATCCACCGCTGACTCATGGGGCTAGCGCGACTTCATCCCCTTTGTATCCAGCTGGTACTTTTTCACCAACCGTTCAATCGACTTCCGGTGGAGCCCACTCTCACGCGCGGCGCGAGACAGGTTTCCTTCGCAGCGCGTCAAAACGCTGGTGATGTATTCGCGCTCGAAGTTCTCCAGCAGCTGCTCCTTGGCGTTCTTGAAGGAGAGGTGCTCGTTGAAGGGCAGCGGCCCTTCGCGGACCTGTCCCCGCACGCGGGGCGGCAGGTGCGCGGGCTGAATCTCCTCGCCCTCACTGAAAGTGAGGACGTGAGACAACACGTTCATCAACTCACGCACGTTGCCGGGCCATGAATACGACATCAGCAGGCCCAGGGACTCCGCGGAGAAGCGCTTCTTGCCGTGCTTGCCCACCACTTCCGGGTCCGCGAGCGCGCGCTTGAGGATGAGGGGGATGTCGTCGCGGCGCTGTCGCAGCGGCGGCAGTTGGATGGTGATGACGGACAAGCGGAAGTAGAGGTCCTCACGAAAGCCGCCGCCCTGAATCTCCTTCATCAGGTCGCGGTTGGTGGCGGCGATGACGCGGCAGTCCACCTCGATGACGTCGTTGCCGCCCACGCGCCGCACTTCATGGTTCTCCAGCACGCGCAGCAGCTTGGGCTGAAGGTCCAGCCGCAGCTCGCCCAGCTCATCCAGGAAGATGGTGCCCCCGTGCGCGCGCTCGAAGGCGCCTGGCCGGCTGCTCACCGCGCCGGTGAAGGCGCCCTTCTCATGGCCGAACAACTCGCTTTCGATGAGGTTGGGGGGAATGGCGCCGCAGTCCAGCACCTCCATGGGCCCCTTCGTGCGGCCGGACAGCTCATGGATGGCGCGCGCCACCAGCTCCTTCCCGGTGCCCGTCTCACCCTGGATGATGACGGACACACCCATGGGGGCGATCTTCTTGATGAGGCCGAATATCTGCCGCATCTTCATGCTCTGCCCCACCATGCCGCACAGCTCGCCCTCGCGGTCGGGCTCGATGGTGACTTCCTCATCCAGTGGCGCGAAGGTCAGCACCGACGAGCCCGCGCGAATCTGCGAGCCCGGTGACAGGTAGGCCCGCTCGATGCGCCGGCCATCCAGGAAGGTGCCGTTGGTGGAGCCCAGGTCCACCAGCAGATAGCCGCGCTCGGTGAACTGGATTTCGAAGTGGTGACGGCTGGCGGTGCGGTCCTCCACCAGCACCAGGTCATTGCCTGGATGCGCGCCGCAACGCAGCCGCTCCTTGTCGCTCACCACCGAGCGGCCGGTGTCCGGTCCGGAGGTGACGGCCAGGCGGCACTTGTGGAGCTTCACCGTGGTGCGCGGGTCCACCACGAGCGTTTCGCTCAACAACGGAGAGTGGTTCAGGTCTTGTCCGACGTCGCCGGGACTGGTGTGGATGTCGTCAGGGTGCAGAGGGGGAGCACTCATCTTCGCACGAGGATAGCAAAGGCCCCCCACGAGGCCCGCCCCTCGCGGGCGTCCGTGCTAGGCTCTCGCGCCCCGCCCATGCCTCCGCGCAAAGTGAAGCCGAAGAAGGTCCCGGTCCTGCCCGGGTCCCAGGCACTCGACCGTCCCGAACGGGCCCCCGGCGAGGGCACGCGAAGAAGACGGTCGTCATCCTGTCCCGCAAGCGCGCGCTGTACTCCACGCGGCGGCTGGTGGCCGCCATCCGCGCGCGGGGCCACCGCCCGTTGGTGCTGGACACGCTGCGTTGCTGCCTGCTGCTCGCACAAGACGCACCGCGCATGACGTACCGCGGCGTGGAGGTGCGTGGCGTGGACGTGGTGGTGCCGCGCATCGGCGCGTCCATCACCGCCTATGGCCTGGCGGTGGTGAACCACTTCGAGATGATGGGCGTGCCCGTCCTCAACCCGCACACGTCCATCGCGCGCAGCCGCGACAAGCTGCGCGCGCTGCAGTACCTGTCGCGCTCCGGGCTGGACATCCCCCGCACCGTCATGGCGCACGACCGCAGCAACGTGCGCCGGCTGGTGGAGGAGGTCAACGGGCTGCCCGTCATCATCAAGCTCATCAAGGGCACCCAGGGCGTGGGCGTGATGATTGCCCACACGCTGTCGGAGGTGCAGACCATCCTCGACACCTTCTGGGACCTGGGACAGGAAATCGTGCTCCAGGAGTTCGTCGCGGAGAGCGAGGGACGGGACGTGCGGGCCCTCGTCGTGGGTGACCGCGTGGTGGGCGCCATGCGGCGCAAGGCCAAGTCCGGCGAGTTCCGCTCCAACATCCACCGCGGCGGCGAAGGGCAGGCAATCGAGCTGACCGAGCCCTACACGGAAGCAGCCGTGCGGGCCGCGCGCGTCGTCGGGTTGGAGGTCGCGGGCGTGGACATGCTGGAGGGCCGCGCCGGCCCCCGGCTGATGGAAATCAACTCCAGCCCTGGCTTCGAGGGCCTGGAGCGCGCCACGGGCATGGACATCGCGGGGGCCATCATCGACCACGCGCTGAAGTACGCCGAGGCGAAGCGCGCCGGGTGAGCGCGAACCCGGGTCACGTGAGGTTGCTCGCCTGCTTTCGAGCAGACACACAGCCGGGGCAAGGCACCTTGCATGCTCCTCAGGAACTCAGGAATGCCTCCGTGGCCCGCGTGTCCTGAGGAGTTGGCAGCGACGCGGGTGCCCCTCTAATCTGGCGGCCCTCAAATGAAAACGCTGCACAAGCCGCTGCAGATCACCGTCTACCAGGACGTGCTGTGTTCCTGGTGCTACCTCGCCGACCTGCGCCTCGATGTCTTGCGCCAGGAGCTGGGCGAAGCCGTTCGCTGGAGCGTCAGGCCGTATCCGCTGCGCGTCCATGACGTGCTGCCCACGATGCGCGAACAACGCGCGTTGGTGGAAGAGGTCGAGCGCGCACAGCGCGAACCGGATGCCGCCGCGCGCATGTTGTCCACGGACCTGTGGCTCGGGGGAGATCCACCGCGCACCAGCGTGCCGGCGTTGGCGGCACTGGAAGCGGCGCGGCTGCAGGGCCCGCAGGCGCGCGCGTTCCTCGCCCGCGCCATGCAGCGCGCGGCGCTGGAGCAGGGCGTCAACGTGTCCCGCCCGGACGTGGTGTTCGAGCTGGCCTCGCGCGTGGGCCGGCGATGAACGAATTCTCCGCGGCCTTCCGCTCGGAGGAGACGCGCCGCCTCATCCTCGACGAGCACCGGGATGCCACCCACCGTGGCGTGCGGGGCGTGCCCACGCTCGTCATCGGCGGCCGGTGGATGCTGTGCGGCCTGCGTGAGCTGGCCGAGTACCGCGAGCACATCCTCGCGTGCCTGGGCAAGGTGTCCGTGCCCCGCTCGGGTTCACCCGAGCGCGTGGTGCACTGAGGCGCCCCACCCTTCCGGAGGCCCTGCGCGCGACGGGCGCGCAAGGCCCCGTGTGGAGGGAAGGCTCAGGCCTCTTCGGCGCTGCTGCTGAGCGCCATGACGAGCCCGGCCATCAGCACCTGCAAGAAGCCCAGGGCGGGAATCACGGGCACGCAGCAGAGGAACACGCTCACCATGGCGAGCAAGCCCCCCAGCAGCACCGTTCCAATCATGGGCAGGCGCTGACCGCGCGAGTAGGCGAAGCAGCGGCGCAGCGTCTCCACGGCGCCGGGCGATTCGGTCCGGGCCAGCTCCGGCTGCATCAGGATGAGCGGCGTGAGGAGCCACCCACCCGGGAAGACGTAGAGCGCGAAGGCCACGAACCCCATCACCGCGAAGCCCGGCAACAGGGGCGTCACGGCCGCGTCCAGCTCCGAGGGAGGCAGGTCCTTCAGCGCCATCAGCTCCGACCAGGACACGGTGCCAGTCGCCAGCCCCGCGCCCAACGCGCCCACGACGATGAGCAACAGGAGCGGGAGCATCAACAGGAAGGACAGGAACAGCGTCCCCAGGTACGTGGGAATCTTGCCGAACTGGCTGAACATCCGCCCCAGGTCCGCGCGCCGTCCGCTGAGCACGTCCATGCTCATCCGGAGAAAACCCAGCGTTATCCCGCCCTGGATGGCGTAGGAACCAATGATCCCGATGAAGAAGCCCAGGACGGTGATGACGATGTTCCCCGTCGCGCCACCCACCATCGAGGAGACTTGCGAGACGACCTGCCCGGCGAAGGAGCCCGCCAGGAAGATGAGCACGCCGACACAGAGCATCACCCACTCGCGCTTGAACGCATCCCAGGACAGGTCCATCAACCCGGAGACGCTCCAGTTCTCGCGGTTCAGCGGAAAGGCCTGCCCCACGCCCTCGCGCTGACGGCAGGCCGGGCACCAGGCTTGCGAGCCCCCCTCGCCGCAGGTGCGGCACATGAAGTTGCCGCAGCGGGAGCAGGTGCCCACCGCATCGAATCCCGGGTGGAGCGGACAGCTCGCGCCCGAAGTGAACTCAGTCTCCGCCATGGTGCGTCTCCCCTCGCGCCGCTGCTCACCTTTCTGGGACAGGCGGCACGCACATTTCCCCCTACACCACCCAGGCGGTGTCCACCAGAGGACGAAGGGCGTTATCCTCGGGCTGGCGGGTGGACGAAAGCGGGACTGCCCCGGGCGTGAATTTTCTCCACGCCCGGCCGTCTTCCTCGCGTGGCCGCAAGGTGGACGGCCCGGCCGTCCACTCCGCCCAGGAGAGTCACCACATGCGCCGCCTGCTCGCCCTCGCCGTTCCGCTTGCCCTGATGATGGGCACTGGCTGTGTCGCCCACGTCCACGGGCCGGCGCGGCACCACGCCCCGGTTCAGGTCATCGAGTACAGCTATTCGAGCGACCACCCCATCCCCGATGAATTCGGCGGCGGCTGGTGCCCGTACTCGCACGTGCATGTCCACGACTACGAGCCGACCACGACGTACTACGTCTACTCGGACGACGCGTACTACTACAGTGGCCCGTCGGTGGTCTGGTACTGGAACGACCACCCGCACGCGCACGGCGGCCTCTGCAACATGCACGGGCGCCACTCCCACGACTACTACCCGAGCTCGGGCAGCATCTACCGCTACGAGCGCAACCGCGGCTACGTGTGGAGCCGCACGCACAGCGCTTCCGCGGGCTACGGCTACGTGCGCCCGGCGACGCGCCCTCCAACCGCCCCGTGGTGCCCGGCAACACGTACAGCGGCACCCGGCCTCCCCGGGAGGTACGCGCTGGACCACGCCGCGCGGTTCCAGCTCGGGCGGCAACCACCGGCCGTCGCGTGGCCAGGGCAACAACTCCGGCAGCGGCTGGAGCAGCCCTCCCGCGGGACGCAGCTCGAACAACGCCGCGCCCAGCAACAACTCCGGCAGCGGCTGGAGCAGCCCTCCCGCGGGACGCAGCTCGAACAACGCCGCGCCGAAGGACGACGACTCGCGTGACAACAACAGCGGCAACCGCTGGGGCAGCGGCAACTCCAACAGCGGCAACTCCAACAGCGGCAACTCCAACAGCGGCAGCGGCTGGAACACGCGGGGAGGCAGCAGCTCGGGCTCCAGCAGCTCGGGTTCCAGCAACTCCAACTCCAGCTCCAGCGGCAGCGGATGGGGACGCGGTGGCAGCAGCTCCGGCAGCAGCAACCGGAACTCCAGCAGCAGCTCGGGCTCCAGCTCCAGCAGCGGTGGCTGGGGACGCGGAGGTAGCAGCAGCGGGAAGTCGTCTTCGGGCTCCAGCGCGCCTCCGTCCGGCCGATCGGGTTCGTCGTCCTCCTCCGGCGGCAACGGCCGCTGGCGCTGAGGCGGGCCACGCCCGCGGACAACACCTGGCTTCCACATGAACGGCGCCGCGTCCCACTCTGGGGCGCGGCGCTGATGTTTTTCGGACAGCGCGGCACCCTCCAGCCCCATGGCCAACACCACCGCGGCGTCGACCAGGGGACGAACGGAGCGTGGGGTGGATTGCCGCCACGTGAGGCCGTGGAGAGCTTTCCCGCGATGATGCGTCCTCTCCTGATGGTTCCATGTGCCGTGCTGGGACTCTCACTGGGCTGCGGCCCTGGCGATTACACACCCGACCCTGGCGTGCAGACCGACGACGCCGAGGCCGTGGACCTGGACAACCTCCGCATTGGTGTCAGCGGCACGGTGGAGTTGCTCCCCGAAGCCCGGCGGTTGCTCGAGGCCCGGGGCCTGCCCCTGCCCACGCTGGAGGGAGCGCCCCTCACCGCCGCGGAGCCCCTGCGGCTGGCGGTGAATGACGCCAACGCCACCTTCGGCACCGCGCCGGCCGCCGCGGATGGCGCCTTCACCGTGCGCGACGTGGCGGTGCGGGAGATGCACCTGAGCCTCGCGGTGGGCGCGGAGGCCGCGGGCTGGTGCCCGCCCATACCGTCGTCTACGACTCCGCCTTCACCGGTGCCCGGCCGCGCACGGACATCATCGGCGCGCGCGTGTGGGCGCTGCCGGACGCCTTCCTTGACGCGCTCAGCGTCGCCGTGGGGAGAGCGCCATCCGGGGCCACACCGACAACCGGGCGGCCACCCTGCGCGACGCCGGCTTCGTGCTGGGGCGCGTGGTGGATGCCAGCGGCCATCCCGTCGCTGGCGCGAAGGTCGCCCCCGACGGCGAGGCGCTGGCCGGTCGCATCTACTACCCCACCGCCGACCTCCAGGGCGCGAACCAGGAGGGCACCGGCCCGGACGGATTGTTCGTCTACGTCCACTCGGGCGCGGACGCGGAGGCCTTCCTCCTGTCCGTCACGGGCACGGACGGCTACACGCCGCGCAACGTGGGCGTGGCGCCGGGCTGGGGACTGGTGCTCACTGTCCATCCCGGCCTCCACCCGCCTCCCTAGACAGCGCGGCGCCCGGCCTTCCGCTCGCGACTCGGCTGCTCGGGGTCTGCTGCCCCGCGCGTTGGCCGCCCCCATGTTCCGACGGAGGCGCGCACGGCCCGAGCCAATGACTGGCGGCGCCCCCACCGTCCGCACCCATCGCTGCGCCGCACTCGCGTCCGATGCCGGAAGCAAGGGCGCGACGCATCTCTCACTGGAGCGTCTCGACCGGGGGCCTCGGGCCGGTGGCGTCACGGGAGGAGCCCTGTGCGTTCGTGGGGGACGCCACGATGAACGAGTGCTGGAGGCCGCAGCGTCGGAGCGCAGCCATGGCCTACGGCATCGCCTGGCTCGCGACGCTGGGCGCCCCGCTCGTGGGCGCGCTGTACCTCCTGGGCTGGGCCTGGGATGTGGAGATGCTGAGGCCCGGCGTGGCCGGCATCCCCATGACGCCGGTGACGGGCATCGCCATGATTTTCGGCGGCGCCGCACTGGGCCTGCGGCTGCGCTCCCGCCCGTTCCGCCATCAGGAATCCACGGCCACCGCCTGCGCGCTGGTGATGGTGGTCATTGGCGCGGTGAGTCTCCTGCGCGACATCACCGGCTGGGACGTGGGGATGGAGCACCTCATGCTGCGCCTGCTCGATGGACACGCCTCGTCGGTGCTCCCTCGGCCCTCTCCCCTCTCCGCCACCTGCATGACGCTGCTGGGCATGGCCCTGGCCCTCCCGGAGCGGAGCCACTCCGTCCGGCTGCGCGACACGCTGGTCGTGTTGTCGCTGGTGACCTCGACGCTGGGCCTCAACGGCCTGTTGATGGGCCCCTTGTTGACGGTGGGCACCCTGCCCTTCCTCGCTGAGCGCAGCATGGGCCTGCCCACCGCGCTGACGCTGATGCTGCTGGCGGTGGGCACGCTCTGCGCACGGCCGGGGCTGGGGCTGATGAGCCGCATCACCCGCGACTCGCTCGGCGGCTTCCTCGCACGCCGGTTGGTGCCGGTGACGCTGCTCGGCCCCTCGGTGCTGGGCATGGTGTTGATGCTCCTGCACGAGGTGCGCGCCATCAACCTGGAGGCCAAGCTCCCCATCTTCGCCACCTTCGTGAGCGCGGGCGGCGCGGCGCTCGTGCTCCTGTCCGCGCGGGCCCTGGACCACATTGAAGCCCACCGCGAACAGGCCACCGCGGCGCTGGAGGCCTCCGAAGCACGCTACCGGGGCCTGCTGGAGACCACCCCGCGCCGCTGCTGACGGTGGACGCGCAAGGCCTGCTGCGCTTCGTCAACGCGGAGGCGGAGCGGGTGTTCGGCTACCCGCGCGAGGAGCTGCTGGGACGCGAAGTGGAGGTGCTGGTCCCCGAAGGACTCTTCGGTGGCCGGAGCCTGGACACCGGCTTGGGCGAGCGCGCCATCCAAGGCCGCCGCAAGGACGGCAGCCTGCTGTCGCTGGAGGTGCGGCTGAGCCCGGTGTCAGGCCCGGAGGGTCCCAGCGTGCTCGCCGTCGTCCGCGACGTGTCGGAGCGGGAGCGGTACCTCGCCAAGGTCCAGCGCGCCCGTGAGGAAGCGGAGATGCAGCGCAGCCGGTGCAGGCCCTGCTGGACCACACGCCCGTGGGAATCGTCTTCGCGCAGGCGGACGGCGGCGGGCTGGTGGCCAATCCCGTCGCGGAGCAACTGCTCGGGCGTCCGTTGAAGGGCGCGTCGCTGGAGATGACGGGGGTCAACCCCATCGTGCTCACCACCGACGGCAAGCCGGTCCGCAGGGAGGACGTGCCCATCGTCCGCGCGCTGCTCACGGGCCAGCTCGCGGGGCCCGAGGAGTTCCTCATCCTCCACCCCGACGGGAGCCGGCTGCCGGTGTTGATGACCGCGGCTCCCGTCTTCGGCCCCAGCGGAAAGGTGCGCGGCGTGGTCTCCACGGCGCAGGACGTGACGACGCGCCACGAGCTGGATCGGCTTCGCGAGGAATACGTCAGTCTCATCTCCCACGACCTGCGCAATCCGCTCCACACCATCAGCCTGCGCGTGGGCCTGCTGCGGCGCGCCCTGCGCGAGCGGAACCTGGAGCGGGAGGAATCCATGACGGAGTCCATCCAGCGCAGCGTGGCCTGGATGAACACCATGATTGAGGACCTGCTGGAAGGCTCGCGGCTGGAGTCCCAGCGGGAGACGCTGCGCCGCGAGCCCCGGGACCTGGCGCGCTTCCTGGAAGAGGTGATGGAGCGGGACGTGGCCCCCGACGTGCGCGAGCGCTTCCACCTGGAGGTCCCAGGCGCGCTGCCCCCCATCTGGATGGACGCGGCGAGGCTGGAGCGGGTGATGGCCAACCTGCTGAGCAACGCCGCCAAGTACAGCCCCGGTGGGCAGCCCATCACCGTGCGAGCCCAGCTCCAGCCGGAACAGGTGGTGGTGTCGGTGAAGGACCTGGGCCCCGGGCTGAGCCCGGAAGACGCCGCGCGCGTCTTCGACAAGTACTTCCGCACGCAGAAGAGCGGCGCGTCCGACACGAAGGGGCTGGGGCTGGGGCTGTACATCAGCCGCCTCATCATCGAAGCGCACGGTGGGCGCATCTGGGTGGAGAGCGAGCCCGGCCAGGGCTCCACCTTCAGCTTCAGCCTGCCCGTGGCCCCGCCCGGCGCGAGCCCGCTCCCGCTCCAGCTCCCGGATGACCAGGCCCCGGCGGCGGGAGACGGCTCGGCCGTCAGCGCGTAGGGGCCCAGCGCGGCAGCCAGTCCGGCCCCTTGGCGGTCGTCAGACGCGTCTGACCGCTGCCATCCGCGCGCATGAGGTACACGTCCGTGTCGCCCTGGCGCTCGGACACGAAGGCCGGTACTTCCCGTCCGGACTCCACGCAGGCATGTCGTCCCGGTGCTTGCCGTCCGTCAGGGCCACCGGCGCGCCGCCCGCCACCGGCACCATCCAGATGCGGGCGTTCCCATCCGGCAGACGGCTCACGTAGACCAGCCGCTGCCCGTCCGGACTCCAGGCGGCCTCGCGCTCGTCGCCCTCAAAGGACTCGCCCGACACGGCGCGCAGGTCCGAACCGTCCGGGCGGAGGAAGTACAGCCGGTCCTTGCGCTCGCGATCGCTGACGATGACGAGCCACTTGCCGTCCGGGCTCCACTTCGGCGTGCGGTCCTCATGGTGGAAGAAGGTGAGGCGGCGCTCACCGCTGCCGTCCGCGTTCGCCACGTAGACTTCGGGGTCGCCCTCGCGGCTGCATACGAAGGCCACCTCCTTCCCATCCGGAGACACCGCCGGCTCGAAGCAGCCTTGTGGCACCTGCGTGAGGCGCACCTCCGGCACACCCTCACGGGGCTCCAGGCGCACCACGTCACTGAAGCCCTCCGCGTCGGACTCGGCCACCAACCAGGTGCCATCCGGCGCCCAGCTCGCGTTGCGCGCACGCGCCCGGGGCGGGTGCAGCGGTACCGCCGGGCTCTTGCCATCCAGCGGCAGGACCCGCATCTGCTGGCGGTGCAGCCCGTCCTCCTCCGTCGCGGAGATGACGAGCAGCGACTTGCCGTCCGGCGACAGGGGACCGGGGTACACGTCCTCCTCGCCGCGCGTCAGCTGCGTCTCCACACCCTCCGGACTCACCTTCCAGACATCCTTCCGCCCTGCCCGCTCCGACAAGAAGATGACCGCGCCTGGAATGGCGCGAGCCTCCTCCTTGGACAGCGGCCCGGAGCCGGACGTCCCGCCACACCGGCCGGAACATCCGACACCGAGCACGGCGAGCGCGGTCAGACACCGCGCCCGCCACGGCCAGGAACGTTGAAGCCGTTCAAGGCCCCGCATCACCACCTCACTGAATCCGGAGGGCGTCCGCCATGACGACGTAGCCTTCGGTGGCCCAGCGGCTCAGCTGCACCTTGTTCCAGCCGGCGTTGAAGTTGTACGTGCCCAGCGTCACCCACTTGCTGCCGTTGGTCTGCTGGTTCACCGTCACCGTGCTGTTGCCGCCCGCGTGCGTAATCATGAAGGGCGCCGCGGGAGAGCGGTTGGTGCCCTGCACCCACCAGGCCTGGATGGTCCGGCTGCCCGCCGCAGGCATGTGGAAGTGGAACACCGCCGGCTCGGAGATGGGCTGCGTGGAGGCGTAGTAGTAGTCGTTGCCGTAGTAGCCCGCGCTGGTGCCACGCGCCCAGGAGGACGGCACCGCGATGTAGCCCTTGCTGGAGTCGTTGTTGGCGTTGTTGCTGTCCACGACGATGACCGGGTTCGTTCCACCGCCGCCGTCACCACACTCGCTGCGAATCTTGCTGATGTACGTGGACCACGGCCAGTTGGGGCCCGGGTCCGTGCGGGTCTCCGGCTGCAGCCGGCCGTGCGCCACGATGTGGTAGCTGTCGCGCGGGATGCCCTGGTCCCGGGTGATGTTGCACGTCAGCTTGGCGGAGGTGTTGATCATCCCCGTGGAGAACGAGGCCGAGCTGGCGTAGCCACCGTGCTCGATGCCGATGGAGAAGTCGTTCGTCGACCGGCCGTTGAGGTGCGACTTGACGCCGCCGTTGAGGCTGCTGCGGTAGGCGGCGGCCACGTGCCAGGCGCGGCTCGACTCACGCACCAGCTGCGACACCTCGGTGCCGCTCTCGTTGACCACGTAGTGCGCGCTCACGCCCGCGGCGGAGTTGGTCAGCCAGCTCCAGCAACCCGAGTAGCCACCCTCACAGGTGTGGATGACGACCATCTGCTGACCGATGCCAGCGGGCCGCGCGTTGTAGTTGGGCGAGGGGCGCCAGATGGAGGCCGCGTAGTCCGGGCCGGCCGCCAGGGCCTGCATCTTCGGCAGGGCGAACTTCGGCTCGACCTGGGTGGCATCCAGCGACACCGCCACCTTGCCCGCCGGCGTGAACGCGCCCGCGCCCTCGCGCAGCACCGAGTACACGTCGTTGTGGATGTAGTGCGCCTGGATGTCCGGGTCGGAGATGTCCGTCAGGCGCACGGCCACCGGGGCCCACGCGCCCAGGTCCGCGCGGTCGATGCCCGCCTCGTCGGCGTACTTCGACAGCAGCGCGGCGCCGGCGCGCAGGTTGGCCAGCGGCTCGTCACGCACCGCGTCCGCGGACACACCCGCCAGGGCGGCGCCGTCGGTGATGAGCTGACCGCGCAGGGCCAGCAGACCAAAGGCCGCCGGGCGGCCCTCGAACTCCTCCTCGCCGCGGACGTGCTCCCAGCGCGTCTCCGCGTAGGAGATGGCCTTGAGCAGGTTCACCGGAACGTTGAACTCAGCAGCGGCCTTCGCGAACTGCGCGTCCAGTTCGTTGGGCGTGCGGCGAGCCGCGTCGGCCACCGCGCGGGCGGCGTCGTCCACCGCGCCTGCGGGAA
The DNA here is from genome assembly GCF_032612255.1 of Myxococcus sp. MxC21-1. Classification (NCBI taxonomy): domain Bacteria; kingdom Pseudomonadati; phylum Myxococcota; class Myxococcia; order Myxococcales; family Myxococcaceae; genus Myxococcus; species Myxococcus sp. MxC21-1. The sequence continues at coordinate 426,189 of NZ_CP123278.1, read as the reverse complement.
CCTGCGACTCAGGTGCTGTTTCTTCCGGAGACGTTTCGGTCTGGGGGCCACAGGCCGTCAGGGCCATGGCCGCGGCCGTCACCGCGAACGTCTTGCGCAACACGTGCATGGAAACTCCTTGAAGGGGGGTCAGCAGCTCCACGGTCGCTCCCGTCCCACGGGAGCGGCGCAGGGCGCCATGCCTGAGCACCATGCATGCCAGCCACGCGTTCCCAGGGAGCACCTCTTTTTCTCGACCCCAGGTGGAGCATGGATGCTCCACCTTCCTGTCAAGAAATCCGCCCCCGAACCCGGGCCCCTGACGGCGCAACCCCCTGGAATCAGGGATGACGCACATGTAAGCCCTGACAACCCAGGCGTCGGATTGGCCAACCGATGTCGCACTGACGTGTTTCGAGACAACTCAACGTAAAGCTATTTTACAACACTTCCAGTTCTCCCCACCTTTTGGCGTGACACCGGATGCAGGGGATAGGACGAGGGTGCCGACAGGGGCGAGGGCTTCCGCTATGAGGGGGCCATGCGGCTCTTCGGAATCGGCGACACCCACCTGCCCTCCACGCGACAGAAGGACATGCACCGCTTCGGGTGGTCCGAGCACCCCCTGCCGCTGCAGCGCGCGTGGGATGAGCGGGTGGCTCCGGAGGACGTGGTCATCGTGGCGGGGGACATCTCCTGGGCCACGCGGGCCCACGAGGTGATGGATGACCTGGCGTGGCTGGACGCGCGCCCGGGCCGCAAGGTGCTGGTGCGCGGCAACCATGACTACTGGTGGGGCGACTCCGCCTCCAAGCTGCGCAAGCTGCTGGAGCCCTTCCGCACCCTGGAGGGCTTCCTCCACAACAACGCCGTCGTCATGGGCCCGTGGGTGATTGCGGGCAGCCGGCTGTGGACCGCGCCGGAGGCGCCGCCCATGCCCGGTGGGGAGATGGGGGACGAGGCGGCGGACACCGGCTACGTGGAGCGGGAGACGCGCCGGCTGATGGCCTCCATGGAAGACGCGAAGAAGAAGGAGGCGGCCAGCGCCACGCCGCTGGTGCGGGTGGTGGCCGTGCACTTCCCGCCGGTGTACGCGAACGAGAAGTCCACCGCCTTCAGCGAGCCCATTGAAGCCTTCGGACCGAAGGTGTGCGTCTATGGCCACCTGCACGCGGCCGGCATCGCCGCGGGCTTCACGGGCGAGCGCGGCGGCGTACGCTACGTGCTGGCCTCGTGTGACGCGGCGGGCTTCGCCCCGGTGCTGCTCGACGAGGTGTGAGGAGGCGCGCCATGCCGTCCAACAAGGCGGAGCTCGAGGCCCGGCTCGCGGCCGTGCACCCTGGTGATTCGGTGCGCGGGCTGTTCTTCAAGTCGGTGCTCAGCCTCGTCCAGCAGCAGGCGGGCCTGACGGCGCTGGAGACGGTGCGCCAGGGGCGCTGGGCGCGGCGTACACCGACCTGCTCACGTACCCGGCGCGGGACTTCCTGACGCTCCTCTACCGCGCGGCGGACGCGCTGGAGCCGCTGCTGGGGCCCGAGGACGCCGTCTTCCACGCCTGCGGCGAGAAGGACGTGACGCGCTTCTCCACCGGGCCGGGCATGCTCATCTTCGGAATCATCTCCCGCGGGGACCCGCAGAAGCTCTTCGCGGGCGCGCAGATGGGCTACGGCGCGGCCGTCAGCTACGGCAGCCGCGACTACGTGCCCACCGGCCCCACCTCCGGCACGCTGCACATGCGCCGGGACATGCTGCCGCCCGCCTACCACGAGGGCATCCTCACCGGCGCACTGAAGGTGCTGGGCCTGCAAGGCACCGCGCGCGCGACGCCGCGAGGCATCGACAGCGCGGACTACGACATCCAGTGGGCTTGAGGCGTGGCGCTCAGTCCACGCGGGTGTAGGTGACGTCCAGCTCGGCGACGACGCGCTCGCCCACCGACGCCTGGCAGGTGAAGGTGTGCGCGTCACCGTCGTGCGCGCTGCGAACAGCGCCGAACGTCACCGTCTGGCCCGCGTAGGCCAGGGTGTCCGCCTTCAGGCGCACGTCCTTCGCCACGCAGCGGGCCCACGGCGCCCCTTCCAGCCGGCGAAGCAGCGTGGTGGCCACGCGCGTCATCCCACTGGCCACCACGGCCACTGGCATCACCGGGTGCAGCGCGAAGTGCCCCTTGCACATCTCCGCCGTCACCGGCCCCAGCGTGGCCGACAGGCTCTCACCATCCGGCCGCCAGTCACGCAGCGCCAGCGGCTTGCTGTAGGGGTTCTGCCGCAGCTTGGCCCATTCCTCGGGGTGCGCTGCACGCCGTCGTCGCGGCGCGGCTCGCGGCGCATGTCCACCCGGGCCTCGCCGAACAGGCGCGTGAAGGCGGCGGCGGACAGCACGTTGTAGTCCACCTCCAAGCGGAAGAACGGCGTGCCGTCCGGCAGCGACAGCAGCGTGTGCGCGGTGGCCGAGCGGCGGCCGGTGAACTCCGCCTTCGCCAGCCCCCACAGCAGGTCCGTGGCGCGGGCCATGGGCTCCGGGCGCAGCCACTGCCCGCGCGCGCCGCACGCCGTAGAAGTGCTGGCCATCCTTGGGCGACATCAGCGCGGACGCGCACGAGCCCAGAATCGCCAGGTGCCGCCCCGCCTCACCCAGGCCAATGGGGCCCGCTTCCGCGTCCGGGTCCTGCTGCACCGGGATGCGCGCCACCACCTCGCCCTCCCCCATCACCGTCACGTCCTTGAGGGCGTAGTAGGGGTCCCGCACGCAGATGCGCGGGTAGAGGTCCGCGTGCGTCAGCAGCGTGTGCGGCGCCAGCCCCGACAGCGTCTCCAGCGTCTGCTCCGACGAAGCCCAGGCAGAAACAGGGGCAACAGCGGAATTCGCGGACGAGGGCGCAATGTCGAGGAGCATGGACTGACCTGATTTCGGACGAGGGGTGCCGGGGGACACCAGTTTTCGAGATGCCGAGCTTCGTTCCGCCGACAGAAGACAAATTCCGGCGGACGAAAATGATTATCGGCATACGGTCCGATTTGTTGCTTCCTGCCATAATTTTCCGTCCGAGAGGTAAAGCTGGACGCAAATGTGGCAGGGAGGCGCAGCCCAGGACACAGAATCGCCAATCAACGCAAAGAGTCAAGGCAGATGTGGGGTGAAGCACACCCGCCCCCGGCTCAGGCGTTCACGGGGCTACAACTCCACCTGCGCACCCAGCTCCACCACCCGGTTGGGCGGGATGCGAAAGTACGAGGTGGCGCTGCGCGCGTTGCGGCTCATCCAGGCGAACAGCGCCTCGCGCCACACGGCCATGCCCGGGCGCTTGGTGGGAATCAGCGTCTCCCGTCCCAGGAAGAAGCTGGTGCCCATCAGCTGGAACTGGAGCCCCTTCTCGCGGCAGCGCTTCAGCACGTCGGGGATGCCCGGGTTCTCCATGAAGCCGTAGCGCGCCACCACGCGCACGAAGCCCTGCTCCAGCGGCTCCACCTCCACGCGCTCGCTGTGCGGCACGTGCGGCAGCTCCTCGGAGAGGATGGTCAGCAGCACCACCTGCTCGTGCAGCACCTTGTTGTGCTTGAGGTTGTGCAGCAGCGCGGGCGGGGTGCCTTCCGCGTTGCCCGTCATGAAGATGGCCGTGCCCGGCACCCGCACCGGAGGGTGGTCGCCGAAGCTGCCCAGCAGCTCCTTCAGGGGGATGCTGGACGCGCGCAGCTTGGCCGCCAGGATGTCGCGCCCCCGCTTCCACGTCGTCATCAGCGTGAAGACGACGACAGCCATCAGCAGCGGGAACCAGCCGCCGTCCGCCACCTTCACCGCGTTGGCGCCAAAGAAGGCCAGCTCTACGGTCAGGAACAGCCCCACCACGGGCATGGCCACCCACCGCCGCACGCCCCACAGCTCCCGAGCCACCACGTAGGCCATCAGGGTGGTGATGACCATGGCCGTGGACACCGCGATGCCGTACGCCGACGCCAGCGCGCTGGAGGAGCGGAAGCCCAGCACCAGCGCCACCACGCCCACCAGCAGCGCCCAGTTCAGACCGGGCAGGTAGATTTGCCCCATCTCCTCCGCCGAGGTGTGCACCACCTCCATGCGCGGGCTGTAGCCCAACTGCATCGCCTGGCGCGTCAGGGAGAACACCCCCGCGATGAGCGCCTGCGAGGCGATGACGCCCGCCACCGTGGCCAGCGCCACCAGCGGGTACAGCAGCCAGGACGGCGCCAGCAGGAAGAAGGGATTGCGCGCGGCGCTCGCGTCGCGCAGCAGCAGCGCCCCCTGCCCCAGGTAGTTGAGCATCAGCGCCGGCAGCACCATGGAGAACCACGCCAGTTGGATGGGCTTGCGGCCGAAGTGGCCCATGTCCGCGTAGAGGGCCTCACAGCCCGTCACCACCAGGAACACGCCGCCCAGCACCAGGAAGCCATGCAGGTGGTTGTGGCGGAACAGCTCCACCGCGTGCCAGGGCGACAGCGCCCCCAGCACCGCCGGGTTGTGAACCAGCTCCTTCACGCCCAGCCCCGCCAGCGTGAGGAACCAGACGCACATGACGGGACCGAAGACAGCGCCGATGTCCGCGGTACCGTGCCGCTGCACCAGGAAGAGCCCCACCAGGATGACCAGGGCAATGGGGATGACGTAGGGGTCGAAAACGGACGTGGCCACATGCAGGCCTTCCACCGCGCTGAGCACGGTGATGGCCGGCGTGATGATGCCGTCTCCATAAAGGAGCGCCGCGCCGAAGATGCCCAGCGTAATCAACACCGGACGCGTCCGGTGGGACGGCTGCGCGCGCTGCCGCTGCATCACCAGCGCCATCATCGCCAGGATGCCGCCTTCGCCCCGGTTGTCCGCCTTCATCACCAGCAGCAGGTACTTCACCGACACGATGATGATGAGCGACCAGAAGATGAGCGACAGCACCCCCAGCACGTTCGCGGGCGTCGGCGGAATCCCATGCGCCCCCGTGAAGCACTCCCGCAACGCGTACAGCGGGCTCGTGCCGATATCGCCGTAGACGATGCCCAAGGCCCCGAGGGCCAGCAGCGCCGAGCGCTTGAAGGTGTCCGGGCCCTTCTTGACGTCTTCGCCGCCCGGCACTCCGGTGGTGGTCGCTTTCACGAAACCGCGCTTTAGCTGAACCCGGGCCTGGAGCAACCGCCACCGTGTCGCGCGCGGAGTATTCCCTTGTGCGCCTGACGCCTCCCCGCCTCGGCGTCACAGGGCCCTAGGGCGGGGAGTGCGTCTGGAACGAACACTCCCAGGCCAGGGATGTTCGACATTCGCGACGGCACGGCCGCCCTGCCTGGAGGGACGCTCCTCGCCCCGTTACAGCCATGCTCCCATGCAACACGATGGGTGGGGGGACTCGATGACGATGGTGGCGGCACTTGGTCAGGCAGAAGCCCGGCGGTCCGGAGCACGAGGTCCAGCGATGCTGGAAGCCATCCTCCAGGTCTCCCCCCTGGCCATCCACCTGATGGACCTGGATGGCACGGTGCGGCTGTGGAACCCCGCCGCCGAGCGGCTCTTCGGCTGGAGCCGGGAGGACGTGCTGGGCCGCCGCGCTCCCTGGGCCACCGACGCCCGCTGGGAGAAGTTCCGCCGCCATCAGGAGCAGGCCACGCAGGGCCTGGAGCCACCCTGTCTGGAGCTGGAGCTCCACCGGCGAGATGGCACGCCCCTCCACGTGGAGCTGTGGGCGGCGCCCATGCCACCGTCCACCACCGGTCCCGCCCAGTGCCTGGGCATGCTGGTGGACGTCACCGAGCGGCGCCGGGGCGAGGCCCACCGACAGCTCCTGTCAGAGGCCAGTGAAGTCCTCGGCGCCAGCCTGGAGCAGGACGCGACGCTGGAGCACCTGGTGCGGCTCGCCGTGCCTGGCTGCGCGGATTCCTGCCGCGTGTTCCTCGAGGAGGCCCCGGGCGAGGTGCGATGCGTGGTGGCCGCGGGCCTGGACGCGCGGGAGCCCCTTGATGCGGGTACGCCTCACGTCCCGGACGAAGCGGCGGTGTCGCGAATCATCGCGTCCGGAGAGCCGGCGCTGCACGACGCACAGCCGCCGTCCTGGCTGGGCGTGCCGCTGGCGTGGCCGGGGCGGAAGGGCGCCGCGCTTGTCTTCTCGCGCACCGGACGGACCTTCGACGCGCGGGACATGGCACTGGCTCGAGAGCTGGCGCGCCGGGCGTCACTCGCCCTGAACCACGCGCGCCAGTACCACGAGGCGCGCCAGGCCATCCGCGCGCGCGAGGAGTTCCTGGCCATCGCCAGCCATGAGCTGAAGTCCCCCTCAGCGCGCTCCAGCTCCAGGTGCAGAACCTGCGCACCGCGCTGGAGCGCTCACCGGACGCCGTCCCCTGGGAGCGGCTGCACCGGGGGCTGGACCTGGTGGGCCGGCAGGCGAAGCGTCAGGCGAAGCTCATCGACGCGCTGCTGGACGTGTCGCGCATCCATGCCGGACGGCTGGAGCTGAACCCGGAGCCGCTGGACCTGGGCGCCCTGGTCCGCGAAGTGGCGGAGCGCTTCGAGCCGGAGCTGGCGGGCGCGGGCACACACCTGACGTTGACGCTGCCGTTGGAGGCCCACGGCCACTGGGACCGGCTGCGACTGGACCAGGTGCTCACCAACCTGGTGTCCAACGCCATGAAGTACGGGCGGGGCAACCCCGTCCAGGTGGCGCTGTCCAGCACCGAGACCCACGTGCGCCTGGACGTGCGCGACGCGGGCATCGGCATCCCGCCGGAGCACCTGCCCCGCCTCTTCCACCGCTTCGAGCGCGCCGTGTCCGGCCGGGACTACAGCGGCGTCGGCCTGGGGCTGTGGATTGTCCGCGAGGTGGTGGAGGCCATGGGTGGCCACGTCACCGTGAGCAGCGAGCTGGGCGTGGGCTCCACCTTCACCGTGGTGCTGCCGCGTGCGCGCGGGTGAGGACGCCCAGGGCCCACCCGCGCGGGCGCCTCCCTCACAGCGCGAGGAACAGGATGGCGGCCTTCTCCTCGGGGCTCGCCGCGAGGAACTCGTCCGGCAGCCAGATTTCCGAGTCGGGCGTCATGGCCCGGTCGCAGCTGCGCCGGCCCGTGTAGAAGCGGTTCGTGTTCTGCGCCTTCAGCCGGTAGGTACAGTCACGGACGTAGAGGGTGAGCTCGCTGGGGCTCAGCTTCAGGTTGACGGGGCGTCCGCCAAATCCGCCCTTGGCCACGATGGCGTCCCCCTCCTTCGTCACCGTCAGGTTCACCGGCGCGCCGCCGACGGCGCCCTCCACAGCCCCGTCCTTCAGCGTCAGGGCGAAGCTGCCCTTCAGCCCGCGGCCCTTCAGCATCCCGGGCGAGCGAGCCACCTGGAAGTCCGCCCCCGTCACCGCCTCTGGCGTCATCTCCAGGTTGAACGACTGGTAGGCAATCTTCATGTTGATGGCGTCCTGCTTCCGTTCGGCCATCGCCACGCCTGCCCCCAGCACCACCCCCAACACCAGCACGCTCCGGCGGAGCGGCATCAGCATGCGCTTCATGTGGAGACCTCCTCGTACGGTTTCATCCCCAGCTGACTAACGGCAGTGTGGACACCGGATACCGGCCCGTCATGCACCTTGGGGTAACCCCCGGGAATTGCTTTCGGCGCGGTGGGCATCCCGGCAGGGAGGGGCCGGCGGGAGTCCACCGCCCACGCCGTGGGCACGCGCCGTGAACGACGTTGACACCCAGGCCCACCCCGCGCGCGCAACCCCGCGGAAACAGGCCCGTCCTCTGGTGGCAGGCCCCTTGCGATGGCGCCCCTCCAAAAGGAGCGGGCCATGGCGGAGACGGGCAACACGCGGTGGGGAACGGCGAGGCTGGACGGAGGCAAGGTGCTGCGCTGGAGCCTCCTGCACGCGGGAGCGCTGGTGGGGGGCACCTGCTTCTTCTCGTGGAGCGCGGTGGCGGTGTTCGCCGGGATGACCGCGGTGACGATGTGCCTGGGCGTGTCGGTGGGCCTGCACCGGGGACTCATCCACCGGGCCTTTCGTGCCTCGGCGCCCGTGGAGCGCGCGTTGGCGCTGCTCGGCACCCTGGCCGGGCTGGGCGGCCCCATCGCGATGAGCCGCATGCATGACCTGCGCGACTTCCACCAGAACCAGCCGGAAGCGGACTGTCCGCCCTACTTCGGCTACCGCGAGGGCTTCACGCGCGCCATGGCCTACGCCCTCTTCCACACCGCACCCGCGAAGCGGCGCAGCGGACGTGCCAGCGGCGCCCCATGTGACGCAGGACGTGTTCTTCCGCGGGCTGGAGCGCGCGGGCCTGTGGCTCCAGGTGCCGCTCGCCCTGGCCTTGTACGCACTGGGCGGGGCGCCCTGGGTGGCCTGGGGCATCCTGGTGCGGCTGGCGCTCACCCAGGACGGCTTCTGGTGCGTCCATTACGTGAGCCACGTGGAGGGCGAGCAGCCCTACGAACTGCCGGGCTGCGCCGAACAGGGACGCAACGCCGGCTGGCTGGCGCTGCTGAGCATGGGCGAGTCGTGGCACAACACCCACCACGTCTACCCGGCCTCGGCGCAGATGGGGCTCGGGTGGCGGCAGCCGGACCCGGGCTGGTGGGCCGTGCGCGGATTGGCCACGCTGCGGCTGGTGCATGACGTGAAGTCGCTGGCCCACCTGCCGCCGCGCCCGGGCGCCCGCCCGCGCCGCCCGGAGCCTCGTCGGACCCGGCGCCTCTGCGTGCTCGCCCTACGCCGGGCCTGACGCTCCGGTGTGGGCGCGCTTCACTCCTCGACGTTGCGCAGGAAGTCCGCCACGTGGGCGAAGCGCGCATCGAGGAAGCGGCGCAGGCCCCCGGTGATGCCCCGCGCGTCCATGGCCCGCTGCATGGAGCGCACCCACGCATCACGCATGGCGACGCCGATGGACAGGTGGCCATGACGCATGCGCAGCCGGGGATGGCCGTGACGCTCCGTGTAGTCCTGCGGCCCGCCCAGCCATCCCGCGAGGAACAAGCCGAACCGCTCACGCGTGCCTCGGTTCACCCGGCCCTCGGCGTCCAACTCGTGCAGGCGCGCCAGCTCCGGCTCGTAGGCGTCCATGGCGTCGTAGAAAGCCTCGGCCAGGGCCATGGCCGCGTCGGTGCCGCCCAACCGGTGGTACGGCAGGTCGTCCGGGCTCGGCACCCAGTCGTCTTCGGTGGGCATCTTCAGTTGTACGGACATGCTTTCTTTCTACCGCTGGAAGCGCCCGGGTTCATGGAGACTCGTCATTCCCCTCGAAACGCCCGGCTGGCCTCCGGCGGACAGAGAGGCAGGCGCTCCAGGGTCCGCTTGCCCTGGAAGATTTGACCTGGGAGAGAGGCGGTTGCTAGAGCCGGCCACCCGTGCCCATTCCCCCCCGCGTCGCACCCCCCCCCGTGGCCTGGGTGCTCGACGACAGTCCGGTAGAGACCCAGGCCATTTGCCGCGCGCTGGAGCCCTACTACAGGGTCACCGGGTTCTTGGACGGAGCCTCGCTGCTGGAGTCCCTGACGCAGGGGCCCATTCCCGAGGTGCTCGTGCTGGACTGGCACCTGCCCGGCATGTCGGGCCTGGAGGTCTGCCGCTTCGTCCGGAGCAATCCCGCCACCGAGCACGTCCCCGTCCTGCTCATCACCGGGAACACGCGCGCGGAGGACGTGGTGGAGGGCCTGTCCGCGGGGGCCAATGACTACGTCTTCAAGCCCTTCCGCCCGGTGGAGTTCGCCGCGCGCGTCCAGGCCCTGGCGCAGTGGGAGCGCACGCGACGCAAGACGTTGGAGGACGAACGGGCGCGACGCCGGCAACTGGAAGGCACGCTGACGGAGGTCCAGGCCGCCGAGGAGCGCGCCTGGCGCAGCGAGCTGCGCTTCCGGCTGGCGGCGCGCGCCACGCGGGACGCGGTGTGGGAGTGGGACCCGCGCACGGGCCTCACGGACTGGACGAGCGGCCTGCACGAAGTCTTCGGCTACGCCCCCGGCACCATCCGGGACGAGCATCGCTGGTGGGAGGAACGGCTGCACCCGGACGACCGCGCGCGCGTCGTCGCCAGCCTCCAGGCCACCTTGGAAGGCCCCGAGCACGAGTGGCAGGCCACCTACCGCTTCCAGCGCGGAGACGGCTCCTGGGCCTACGTGGCGGACCGCTGCCACATCATCCGCGACGCGCAGGACAAGGCCACGCAGGTGGTGGGCGCCATGCAAGACGTCACCGTGCGCCAGGAGGCCGAGGCCGCCCGGGCCCGGCTGCTGGAGCTGGAGCGCGGCGCCCGGGAGGAGTCGGACCGGCAGCGCGCCATGCTGGCCACGCTCTTTGAACAGGTGCCCGCGCTGCTCGGCGTGCTGAGCGTGCCGGACCAGCGCTGCGTGGTGGCCAACGCGCGGCTGCGGCAGCGCTTCGGCCAGCGGCAGTTGGTGGGCTGCACGCTCCGCGAGGCCCTGCCGGAGCTGGAGGGGCAGAACGTCCTCGAGCTGCTAGACACCGTCTTCGCCACTGGCGAGCCCTTCAGCGCGCGGGAGCTGCCCGTGCGCATCGCCCAGGTGCCCGGCGCCCTTCCGCCGGAGGGCTACTTCGACTTCATGTACCAGCCGATGCGGGACGCCAGCGGACGGCTGGCGGCCGTCATCCTGTTCGCGGTGGAGGTCACGGACTCCGTCCTGGCGCGGCACAAGGAGTCGGAGCTGGCGCAGCAGATGAAGGCCCGCGCGGACTTCGAGCGGCAGCTCATCGGCATCGTCAGCCACGACCTGCGCAACCCGCTGGGGGCCATCACCCTGGCGGTGTCCATGATGCTCCAGCGCGGACCGCTGGATGAGCGGCAGGAGCGTCAGGCCCAGCGCATCCGGAGCTCGGCGGACCGCGCGACGCGGATGATTCGCGACCTGCTCGACTTCACCCGCGCGCGCCAGGGGACGGGGCTTCCGGTGTACCCGCAGCCCATGGACCTGCACGAAGTCGTTCGCACGGTGCTGGACGAGGTGCACGCCGGCTGGCCCGACCGTCACCTGGCGACGGAACGCACCGGAAATGGCTTGGGCACGTGGGACCCGGACCGGCTGGCGCAGCTCATTGGCAACCTGGTGGGAAACGCCTTGCAGTACAGCCCGCCCGGCACGCCCGTGCGGGTGACGTCCCGAGGCGATGACGACGGCGTCGTGCTGGAGGTCCACAACCTGGGCCCGGCGATTCCCCTGGAGCGGCAGCCGCGCATCTTCGAGCCGCTGGAGCGCGCCACGGTGCGCCCGGAGGACCAGGGCCGGCGCAGCATCGGCCTGGGACTCTACATCGTGCGCAGCATCGTCCTGGCCCACGGCGGCACGGTGGAGGCCCACTCCCAGGAGGAGACGGGCACCACCTTCACCGTGCGGCTGCCACGCCATGCGCCCACGGCGCTGCCCGTGCACGAGCTCACGGCGTCCAGCGCTTGGGACGGCGCTTGAGCGTCGTCAGGCCCAGCCGGTCACAGAACGCTTCGTACACGGCGGCCGGCACGCCCTTCCACGCCAGGTCCTCCAGCGATGACGTGCCCGGCAGCGGCGCGTCCGTCACCAGCGTGGCCAGCCGGCGGTAGAGCAGCGCGGCGTCACGGTGCTCGCGCAGCGTCGCGGCCAGCTTCTCCGCGCCCCGGGGACGCACCTTCCACTCGGACGCCTCCGCGGGGATGTCCTCCAGGTGGCCATGCGCGCTCAGCAATGCCGACGCGCCCTTCTCCCCGAAGCCCGGCAGTCCGGGGATGCCATCCGCCGCGTCGCCCATCAGCGCCAGCAGGTCCGGCACGCTCGCGGGGGCACGCCCAGCTTCGCGCGCACCGCGTCCTCGTCGAGCACCTTCTCCTGCCGCCGGTCCACCTGCACCACGCGGCTGCCACGCACGCACTGGCCCAGGTCCTTGTCGGGCGTGAGCAGCCGCACCTGCTCCACCGCGTCCGCCCAGCGCGCCGCGGCGGTGGCCAGCGCGTCATCCGCCTCCTGCTCCTTCATGGACCACGCGGTGACGCCCAGCGCGCGCACGGCCTCCTCCGCCAGGTCGAACTGCGCGCGCAGCTCCGGGGGCACACCCTCGTCGCTCTTGTAGCCGTCGAACAGCGCGTTGCGGAACGAGCGGATGGGGTTGTCGAACGCCACCGCCACGTGCGTCACCGCCTCGTCCGCGTCGTGCAGCAGCGCGAGCAGCGAGGACATCAGCCCCACCGTGGCCTTCACGTCCTGTCCATCCGGCGCGGCATGGCCCGGACGGGGCGAGAAGTGGGCGCGGTAGAGCTCGTAGGTGCCGTCGACCAGGTGCAGGCGCATGTCGCCCTCTCTACCCCCGGTGGCGCACGCCGGCCAGTGCCCCGGTGCGCCCGGAAGGCGCTTGCCGGCTGCCCGCCCGCCCTTCGGCCAACCCTGCCACGGTCGGATTGCCGGCCTGTTTCCGAGGCCTCACCTCTACGTCTGGGCGCGCCATGACGCGTGTCCACGTCCTCGAGCGGCAGGAGGTGAAACCATGCGCCGGAAGCTGGCGGCGGTGCTGCTGGGCCTGACGATGGTGGGATGCGCCGGGCGGCAGGTGCTTCCCGCGCCGAACGAGCACCGTGTGCAGGCGGAAGCCTCGCTGCGCGCGGCGGAAGGCGCAGGCGCCGCCCGAGTCCCGGAAGCGGCCCTCCACCTGGAGTTCGCCCGGCAGCAGATTGCCGACGCGGAGCGGCTGTGGGTGGAAGGCGAACAGGAAGCCGCGGAGCTGCGCTTCATGCAAGCCGAGGCGGACGCGGAGCTGGCGCAGGCGCTGGCCCGGGCCGTCCCGCTGGAGCGCGCGTCGCGACGCACGGCCGCCCAGGCGGAGTCCCTGCGCCGCGGCCAGCCGTGAGCAGACAACCTCGACAGGAGAGCGACATGCTGAAGCGTGGATGGAAGGCCTTCGCTGGCGTCACGGCGCTGGCCGCCGTGGGGTGTGCACACGCACCACCGCCACAGGAGCTCCTCAACGCGCGCGCGGCCTACCAGGAGGTCTCCACCAGCCCCCAGGGCCGAGAGCGTCCTCGAGACGTCGCGGCGGCGCGAGATGCGCTGCTGGAAGCCGAGCGGGAGTACGACCGCAGCCAGGACTCTCCTCGCACCCGCTCGCTGTCCTACGTGGCGTTGCGCAAGTCCGAGACGGCGGGGGCACGCGGCACCGCGGACCGGCGGCGCGGCGTCAGGCGGAGGCCCAGGCCACGCTCCAGCAAGCGCAGGCGCGGCAGTGGCAGCGCTCGCAGGCAGAGCTGGATGCGGCCCGGCAGCAGCTCGCCCAGGCCGAGCGTGAGCGGCTGCAAGCCCTCCAGCAACAGCAACAGGCCCGGCAGCACGCCGTGACGCAGCAGCAGGAAGCCGAGCGCATGCGGATGGATGCCCAGCGGCGCCAGCACGAGGCGGAACAGCTGCGGCGGCTGGCCCAGCAGCAGGAGGCGGAGTCGCGGCGGCTGGCGGAGAAGACCACGCGGCTTCAGGAAGAAGAGCAGCGCCGGGCGCGGGCCGAGTCCGAATCCCGGCGCCTGGCCCAGGAGAACCACGAGCTGCTCCAACGCTCGGCGGAGCTGGAAGCGGAGCAGGAGGCACGGCGCCAGGTGGAGCGGGAGCTGGAACGCGAGCGACAGGCGAGGCTCGACGCGGAACGGCGCGCCACGGAGGCGCTGGCGCAACTGGAGTCGACGGCGCGCGATGTAAAGGTCCGCGAGGAGGCGCGAGGCCTGGTGCTGACGATGTCAGGGCAGGTGCTGTTCGCGTCGAACGCCGTGGACCTGCTCCCAACGGCGCGTGAGCAGCTGACGGAGGTGGCCAACGCGCTCAAGGTGTCCGACAGTCCCATGGTCATCGAAGGCCACACGGATTCGATGGGCTCGGACGCGATGAACGAAGCCCTGTCCTATCAGCGGGCGGAGCACGTGCGGGAGTTCCTCATCAGCCAGGGCGTGAGTCGCGACCGCATCCAGGTGCGCGGCCTGGGCGAGTACCGCCCCATCGCCAACAACTCCACCCCAGAGGGCCGCGCCAACAACCGGCGCGTTGAAATCATCCTCCCGCGTGGAGGAGAGGAGGCCACTGGCGGCAGCGGCGCCGAGCCCCCGACGACGCCTCGGCGCTGAAATCCCACGGACGCCGGAGTTGAATGCCCGCCATGGGCCCAGACGCAGTTTTCAACCTGCTGAGCACCGAACGCCTGCATCTGGTGCAGCTCCCACCGGATGCGGCGTGGCGGGTGCTCGCGTACCACGAGGCGAACCGGGAGCACGTCTCCACCGTGTCACCGGCACGGCCGGCCAACTTCTTCTCGGTGACGTACTGGCGCACGCGGCTGGCGCAGGACCGCGAGGACTTCCGGCTCGACCTGTCGCTGCGCGTGTTCCTGCTGCCGCGAAACCAGCCCATCCAGTTGTCGCCCATCATCGGCAACATCTCACTCACGAACATCCGCCGAGGCCCGTTGCAGTCCGCGGACCTGGGCTACGGCCTGGACCACCACTACGAAGGCCAGGGTCTGATGACGGAGGCCCTGCGCGCGCTGTGTGACTACGCCTTCAACGTCATGGGCCTGCACCGGCTCCAGGCCAACCACCTGCCGGAGAACCTGCGCAGCGCCGCGGTGCTGAAGCGCCTGGGCTTCCAGGTGGAGGGCATCGCGCGGGAGCTCCTGCTCATCGACGGCCAGTGGCGCGACCACGTCCTCAACGCGCTGATTGCCCCTGGCCGGCGGGGATGACCCGGGGCTACTCGCCGCGCTTCGTCATGTCGAAGAGCGCCCGGGCCTGGGAGCCCAGGAAGCCGTCGAAGTCCGGCGTGCGCTGGGCAATCTCGAAGTAGGCGTAGGGCCAGGAGCGCGAGCCACCGCCCTTGAGCGGCACGGGCAGCGGCGCTGCCTGCGTGGCCGTCTGCCGCAGCGACGTCCCAGGCGCACCCTCGATGTCGGCCTTCATCGGCACCCCTGCCTCGCGCATGCGCTTCTGCCACGCCTCCACGTCGTCCACCGAGCCGGTGAAGTGGTTCACCTTGCGGCCGAAGGCGAGCAGCCAGGCGCCATACTGGGACTCCTTCTCCAGCTCCAGCAGCGCGGCCTCGTCTGGAGGGGGCGGAGGGCCGAACCACGCGGCCAGTGCGTCCACATCATCCTCGGGAGGTGCGGGGTCCTCGGGCAGCCGGGCGAGCAGCTCGCGAGCGCGCGGGGACAGCTCCTCCTGCTTCAGCTCGGAGATGAAGATGCGGGGCAGCCCCGCCGGATGTGACAAATAGATGGCGGACAGGTGCGCATCCGGAAAGGTGTACGCCCCAGCGGCCTTCCAGCCGAGCCGGATGAAGGGCTGCGAAAAGAGCGCGATGCCACCACCGGGCCGGGCCAGCGAGCGGAGCGCGACGTGGTCATTGCGGAAGCGGCCCCCGGAGAGCTGCACGAAGGTGCGCGCATAGGGCACCTCCGCGGCGTAGCGCTCCCACAGCAGGTCCAGGAGACGGTGGGCGGAGTCGGTGGTCATGGCGCGCGAATCTAGCGCCACCACCCGCCGCAGGCCGCCTGACGGCCCGAGCCACCGTCCCGCGGAAAAAAGAGCGGCGGCGCGCGGCCCCGGGTCCTTGGAGGGGACTTCAGCCAGAGACGCGCGCCGCCGAGCAGCGAAGCTGCTGAAGACTCGCCTTGGAGTTTCGAGTCTTCACACCGAGGGTATGGTATGCATTGACTTCTTCCCCGCCACTCCACCCGCCACCCGGAAGCGAGCGCCGGAATAGGGTGTGGCGAAGGAAAATGCCAGGACGCCGCAAGCCGCCTCACCAACGCAGCGTTGAGCTAGCTTGAAGTCCTGCTAATCCAAACTTTGTAGCCGCAACATTCCGCCTGAGATGCGTGAAAGACGGCTCACATCATTTGAATGAGAGAATTTGAGAACGGAGAGTCAGTGTAGGTGCTCGGGAAGCATGGGCAGTCCGTGGAAGAAGCGGCGCCCGCTCTCGAAGCGGCGGTGGAAGCAGATGCGGTCATCCAGGTAGAGGCGGGCCATCTCCTCCTCGCCATAGGCCGTGAAGAAGGTGGCGCGGGCCTCGTCGCAAGCGGCCTCATACGCCGCGCGCAGGGCCTCCCAGTCCTCGGGTGGAGTCTCCTCGCCGCTGAGCCAGACGCCCTGCTCCACGCCGTACTCCCGCTCCATCAACTCCAGCTCCAGCGCCAGGCGGCACACGCGGGGTTCGTCACCAATCGCCTCGTCCGCCATGGAGGTGAGGATGTGGGCCACCAGGAAGAAGCCCGCATCGGGAGGCACCACCCCTTCTTCACGCGCGGCGCGGAAGGCCACCAGCAGCTGCGCATCCATCGCGTCGTCCCCCAATTCCAGCAACTGGGTGGCGAGGCCCCGCCACCTCGCCTCCATGTCCCCCACTTCCTGGAGGTTCAGTGCCTCGTCTCGCGTCTTCTTCATCGTGTGGCTCCTTCGGGAACTGCTCCCGAAAATCTCATCCGGGTCTGACGTCCAACCACGATTGCGAGGACGTCCGGATTTACCGCTGCTTGCATCCGCCGTTGGGCGGATGACGAAGCACCGCGGTGGCCGTCCGCTGATGGACGCGTCGTCGCCCGTCGAGCCATGCTGCTCGCCACCGTGTCCATCGACCTGCGCGCCGCGACGGCTGCGGACGACCCCTTCCTCTTCGCGCTGTACGCCAGCACCCGGGAGTCCGAGCTCGCGGCCTGGGGTTGGGCGCCCGCACAGCGCGACGCCTTCCTCCGCATGCAGTGGGTGGCGCAGTCGCACGACTGGGCCGCCCGCCATCCTCGCGCCGACCACCAGGTGGTGTGTCTCCAAGGCCAACCCGTGGGGCGCCTGCTGGTCGCGAAGGACGCGGCGGCGTGGCGGGTGGTGGACATCGCCTTGTTGCCCGCGCACCAAGGCAGCGGCGTGGGGACCCGGCTGCTGACCCAGGTGCGGGACGAGGCCGGGAAAGCAGGCGTCCCCCTCCGGCTGCAAGTGCTACGAACCAACCCCGCGCGCAGGCTGTACGAGCGCCTGGGCTTCGAGGTGGACGCCGAGCCTCCCGAGGAGGCCGCCGCCCCTTACGTCGCGATGACGTGGAACCCCGCACCACGTCAGGACTGATGCACAGCGGAACCATGCTCCGGAAACACGAACGGCCCGCGAGCTGATTGCCCGCGAGCCGCCCGCATCCCCCCAAACCGCCAGGACCTACAGGAACACGTTCTCTGGCGTGGGCGTGACAGTCCGGAGGTCATATCCGGCGGCACCCGCCTCGGACGGCTGAGGCGCGGCCAGCGTCCCGCCACCACCCGAGCCACCATTTCCACCGCACGCGCCGCCCCCACCGCCCGCGGAGATGGCCGGCTTGCGCCCGTGGGATTCGCGGTGGCGCCCGCGGCCCCGCGGTCACCAGAATGCCGCCTGTCACGCTGGGCGTCGTGCTGGAGAGGAGCTGGACGATGCCACCGCCGCCGCCGCCGCCGCCGCCCTTGCCCGCGCCCCCGCGTTGTTGCCAGCGCCACCATTGGCCCCCACCGCTCGGACGAATCCCCCCACGGTGATGGAGCCCTTGCCCACGAGGACGACGGCGCCCCCGCGCCACCGCCCGAGCCGGGCAGGTTGGCGGCGGTTCCACCCGCCTCACCATTGGCATTGATGGCGCCCCCGGGGGAATGCGGATCGCTCCCTGCGCGAGAATGACCAGGGAGCCGCCACCCCGGCCACCGGCCACACCGACCTGCTTGGCCCCCGCGCCGCCGCCCAGGCCGCCGGGTCGCAGGAGCTGCGCGGCCTGGAGCGGCAACAGCCCACGCCCTCCTTGGGGCTCGCCTGCGGCCGCACGCGCCACGCCTGCCTCCGCAGGCCCGGTTCCGTTGTCCTCGGCACTGGGGTCCACGATGATCGTACCGTTGACGGTGACGTCGCCGGTGGCCCGGATGACCGTTCCACTCGGGACAATCAGCGTGCCGGAGATGGTGACGTTCGTGAACTGGAGGTGCTGCCGGCCGGCCAATGTGCCGTAGCCAGAGGCCGTGGTCAGATCCACGGTGTTGCCGCTGGGGACGTTGTACGCCCCAGCCGACCCATCACCGTAGGCGCCCAGCGAGCCCGTGGGCCCCTGCGGACCTTGCGGACCCACCGGTCCCGAAGGGCCCTGGGCCCCTGCAGGTCCCGTCGCGCCCGCGGGACCTTGCCCTCCCTGCGGTCCCGCCGGCCCGTTGCACACGAAGCGGGTGAGCGCGACATTCTCCTCGCCGGCATCCAGCGTCCCATTGCGGTTGGCGTCGACGCCCATCTCCAGCCGCACGCCACCGGTGGCGCAGTTGCCGGCCGCCGGCTCCACGGTGGTCCGCGTCACCGTGCCCAGACCGACATCCCCCTGGGGGCCCGTGGCACCCGCTGGGCCCATCGGGCCCGCAGGTCCTTCGGAGCCCTGCGGTCCCGCCGGCCCGGCAGGTCCGACCGCGCCAGCGGGCCCCTCCGGTCCCCGCTCACCCTGCATGCCCGTCTCGCCCTGAAGACCGGTTGGCCCCTGCACGCCCTGCTCACCCCGGAGGCCCTGCGGGCCCATGGCGCCCTGCGGCCCCTCGGGCCCCATGAGCCCCTGTGCCCCGTTGCACACGTAACGGGTCAGCGAGGCGTCGACCTCCTCATCATCCAACTCACCGTTCCGGTTGAGGTCGATGCCCGTCTCCACCACCACACCCGCTTGGGCGCAGTTCTCACCAGAGGGTTCGGAGTCGGTCCGGACCAGCGCCGTCAGCCCCGGAGGTCCCTCCGGCCCACCTGCCGGGCCCGGAGGACCTTGCGGCCCCTGTGGGCCCGTAGCGCCAGGCGTCCCTGGCTCGCCCTGAGGACCAGCGGGCCCCTCGGCGCCCGGCGCTCCCGGAGGGCCTTCTGCGCCCGCGGGACCTTGCGGCCCCTGCGGTCCTGGCGTGCCTTCCTCACACGCCGACAGCACCAGCAGTGCCGTCAACGGAAGCGCCTGAAACCATTTCTGATACAGCGGGCGTCGCCAGTTCTCTTGCGTCATCTGCCGGCCTCCTCGTCGTGAAACGTCACGCCGCAGGCCTCTGAGCAAGCCGCACGCCACGCCAAGAAGACCGGGGCGCCCCCAAGAGGCTCGGCGGTAACCGGGCAGATTCTCTCGTAGGAGAGAACCCACGAGGCATTGCCCCGGCGTCCGGGTCAGACGCACCCGCGTTTCATCGGCACGCGGATGCGCCACGGCGTCTGGGTTGGACGCATGCGCGTCTGTATCGGACGCACGAGCGCGCGTGACACAGCGAGACATGGAGGCACCGCGTCTCACGTTTCATTGCATGCCGCCGTCGCACGCACATGAAACACGCGCGATTTCAGCGCTGGCCGGACCTTTGCTCAGGGAGGAAGCGCAGCAAGCGCAGCAAGCGCAGCAAGCGCAGTCCTCTCCTCGAAAGGTAGACGCACGTGTCAGAGCCCTTCATCGGTCAGATCATGATGTTCGCAGGCAACTTCGCTCCGCGGGGCTGGGCATTCTGCCAAGGGCAGCTTCTCTCCATCGCCCAGAACTCGGCGCTCTTCTCCATTCTTGGCACCACCTATGGAGGCAATGGGCAGACGACGTTCGCCCTGCCGGACCTGCGGGGCCGCTATCCCATGCAGCCGGGCCAGGGCCCCGGCCTGTCCCCCCGCACGCTGGGCGAACAGGGTGGAACCGAAACCGTGACGCTGATTTCGACGCAGATGCCGGCGCACAATCACACCCTGAATGTGAGCAGTCAGCACGGCGATACCGAAACGCCCATTGGCACCGTGCTCGCGGCGGACTCCACGGCGACCGTGCTCAACTACCGGGCTGCCCCCATCGACGGGACCATGAACCCCGCGGCCATCGGCGTCGCGGGTGGAAGCCAGCCGCACAACAACATGTCGCCCTTCTTGTGCATCAACTTCATCATCGCGCTGGAAGGCATCTACCCGTCGCGCAACTGACGCACCGTGAGCCCCAAGGGCTCAGCGCCTCGCTCCATCCACGCGTGCGAGGCGCAGGGGAGCCACGCGGACGGCCGTCGCGAATCCGTCCCCACGAGCCTCCTTAACAGGTCCGCAACGACCCTGAACTGCGGGGTGGGTAGCCCGTTCCCGGCAGGGTGGGCACGTCGGGGGCAGCGTTATGGCACGGGAGCGTGGGCGGTGGTGGCGGAGCGAGACGGCGGGGGGCAACGCTCGCAAGTCACACCGACGACGGTGTTCACCGTCTGCGCCTCCGTGCTGGCGGTGGTCGTACTCGTCACCTTCGTGGCGAAGACGCGGGTGGCGCTGACACTGACGGGCATCGCCACCATCCTTGCGCTCGCGTTGGAACATGGCGTCGCGCGACTGGAGCGCGGCAGGCTGCCTCGACTGGCCGCCATTGCCCTGGTGATGACGGCGTTGCTGGTCGTCGTCGCCGCCCTCGCGCTGCTCGTGATTCCGGCCGCGGCGGACCAGTTGGACGCCCTGGTTCGCCAGTGGCCGCAGTTGATGGCGGAACTGCGAAGCTCTCGGCTCATCCAGGTGCTCAGCGACCGGCTGCAGGCGCTCGGCTGGGCGCGGCGGTTGGAGGAAGCAACTCCCCGGCTCGCGACCGGCGCCCTGCCTACGCTGCTCATCCGAGCCATCGGAGGCGTGGTGGGGGTGGTCATCTCGGCCCTCACCGTCTTCTTCCTCGTCGTGTTCATGCTGACATTCGGAGGAGACCTGATTCGCAGGGGGCTGACCCTGGTCGGCCCCGAGCACCGGATGCGATACGTCCGGGTCCTCCACAACATCTACAGCGCCACGGGCGGCTACCTGTCCGGGCTGGTGCTCATCTGCACCATCAACGCCACCCTGACCACGGTGACGCTGGCGCTCCTGGGCTTGCCGTACTTCCTGCCCCTGGGCATCGCCAGTGGCTTCTCCAGCCTGGTCCCTTATGTGGGGCCGCTCATCGCTGGGGGCGTCATCACCTTGCTGACGTGGGCCACGCAGGGCATCTGGGCGGCGGCGGGCGCGCTCGCCTACTTCCTGCTGTACGGGCCCCTCGAGGGCAACGTGCTGGCCCCACTCGTCTTCCGACGCACGGTCCACGTCAATCCGCTGCTCGTCCTCCTGGCAGTCCTGTTCTGCGCGGAGCTGGCCGGCATCGTGGGCGCGGTGGTGGCGGTGCCCGTGGCCGCGACCCTTCAAATCATCGCCCGGGAGGTCCTCCTCTTCCGGCAGGAGCGCAGGGCGGCGCGCGCAATCCACCCTGCGGAACCTGAATGACGCCCTGAAAGGGGGGACACGATGGCCGCGGGTCCACTCCCATGGCTGCTGACCCATGGCACAGCGGCCTTGCTCTTCGCCGCACTGGTCGCCGGAGGCATGGGGGTGCCCATTCCAGAAGACCTGGTGCTGTTGTCGCTGGGCATCCTCGCGCACCGGGACGTCCTGCCCATCGCCCTGGCGGTCGCGGTCGCGGTGGCCGGAGTGCTCTGCGGCGACACGGCCCTCTTCCTCACCGCCCAAAGGTTGGGGCCCGCGCTGTACGAGCATCCACGGATGAAGAAGCTCCTGCCGCCGGAACGCCGCGAGCGATTGGCCCGGCTCTACGCACGCCACGGCGGGCGCTGCATCTTCGTGGGGCGCTTTCTCTCGGTGCTGCGCGGGGCCGTGTTCATCATGGCCGCAGTGCATGGCATGCGGCTGCGCGACTTCCTGCTGTGGGACGGATTGGCGCTGTGCCTCAGCGCCCCGGTGGTGGTGGCGCTGGGGTACGCCTTCTCGCACAGCGTGGACGCGGTGGCGAAAGGGGCGGCGCGAGCCGAGCACCTGCTGGTGCTGGCCACCACGGCGGCCCTGCTGGCGGTGGGGGCGTGCGCCGGCTGCGCATGCGGCGCCTGGCCCAGCGCCCGCGGTGACGCGCGGAAACCCCACACGCCCAAAACGGAAACCCCGGTGTCCACGAGGGACACCGGGGGTTTCTCAAAAGAATCCGGCAGCGACCTACTCTCCCGCGCGGTTTCCCGCGAAGTACCATCGGCTCTGGAGGGCTTAACTTCCGTGTTCGGGATGGGAACGGGTGGGACCCCTCCGACATAGCCACCGGAAAACAAGCGACAGTGCATACAAAGGGTAAGTTTCAATTCATTGCTGAGCGAAGTCTCGCTGTGCGCAGTGTGAGTCTTCCAGGCGAGTGCCAAAAGCACTCAAGCCTCGGCCTTGGCCCCGAGTCCCTTACTCCCCTTGAGGGGGCATGCAAGAGAATGGGGAAAGTAAGCCTCACGACCAATTAGTACCGGTTAGCTGAACGTGTTACCACGCTTACACACCCGGCCTATCAACGTCGTAGTCTTCGACGGGTCTTCAGGGGCTTGCGCCCGGGATACCTGGTCTTGAGGTCGGTTTCCCGCTTAGATGCTTTCAGCGGTTATCCAATCGGCACATGGCTACCCAGCGATGCCTCTGGCGAGACAACTGGTACACCAGCGGTGCCTCCAACCCGGTCCTCTCGTACTAAGGTCAGAGCCTCTCAAGTATCCTACGCCCACAGCAGATAGGGACCAAACTGTCTCACGACGTTTTGAACCCAGCTCGCGTACCGCTTTAA
Source organism: Myxococcus sp. MxC21-1 (assembly GCF_032612255.1). Lineage (NCBI taxonomy): Bacteria > Pseudomonadati > Myxococcota > Myxococcia > Myxococcales > Myxococcaceae > Myxococcus > Myxococcus sp. MxC21-1. The sequence goes on along the minus strand of NZ_CP123278.1, from coordinate 403,698 downwards.
TTGGCGAACAGCCAAACCCTTGGGACCTGCTCCAGCCCCAGGATGCGATGAGCCGACATCGAGGTGCCAAACCTCCCCGTCGATGTGAACTCTTGGGGGAGATAAGCCTGTTATCCCCGGAGTACCTTTTATCCGTTGAGCGATGGCCCTTCCATTCAGGACCACCGGATCACTATGACCTGCTTTCGCACCTGCTCGACGTGTCCGTCTCGCAGTCAAGCTCCCTTATGCCATTGCACTCGACGCCCGGTTTCCAATCGGGCTGAGGGAACCATCGCGCGCCTCCGTTACTTTTTGGGAGGCGACCGCCCCAGTCAAACTACCCACCAGACAGTGTCCCAATCCCGGCTGACGGGACATGGTTAGACACCAGAAATCAACAGGGTGGTATTTCACCGTTGCCTCCACCGAACCTAGCGGCCCGGCTTCAAAGGCTCCCACCTATCCTACACAGTCAATCCCTAGTGTCACTGTCAAGTTATAGTAAAGGTTCACGGGGTCTTTCCGTCTTGCTGCGGGTAAACTGCATCGGCACAGCTATTTCAATTTCGCTGAGTCCCTCTCCGAGACAGCGCGGAAGTCGTTACTCCATTCGTGCAGGTCGGAACTTACCCGACAAGGAATTTCGCTACCTTAGGACCGTTATAGTTACGGCCGCCGTTTACTGGGGCTTCGGATCATCGCTTCACCTTGCGGCTGACGAATCCCCTTAACCTTCCAGCACCGGGCAGGAGTCAGACCCTATACGTCGGCTTGTCGCCTTCGCAGAGTCCTGTGTTTTTGGTAAACAGTCGCTACCGCCATTTCTCTGCAACCTCTCTCAGCTCCGGCTGTACGCCTTCACCTACCAGAGGCCCACCTTCTTCCGAAGTTACGGTGGAAATTTGCCTAGTTCCTTGGAGGAGAGTTCTCTCAAGCGCCTTAGGATTTTCTCCTCGCCCACCTGTGTCGGTTTACGGTACGGACACCCTGTAAGCTCCCTACGGGACTTTTCTTGGAAGCAGAGCATCAGCGACTTACCCCTTACGGGGCGCCATCGAGTCTCGGGGATAGCTGCCGCGCCTTTATTCGTACGCGACACCCCTACGCCTTTAGACTGACACAACCACCGGTCAGCTCGCCTAGCTTTCTCCGTCCTCCCTTAGTTCAACGCTCACAAGATGGTGCAGGAATATTAACCCGCTTTCCATCACCTACGCCTTTCGGCCTCGGCTTAGGTTCCGACTAACCCTGGGAAGATTAACTTGACCCAGGAAACCTTGGGCTTACGGCGAGGGGTTTCTCACCCCTTTAACGCTACTCATTTCGGCATCAGCACTCCCAGCCGCTCCAGCCGCCTTTTCAGTCGACCTTCGCTGCAACTGGGACGCTCCCCTACCGCCACACGCTTTACGTGTGACCCGAAGCTTCGGCACTAGTCTTGAGCCCCGTTACATTTTCGGCGCGGCCTGTCTTGACCAGTGAGCTATTACGCTTTCTTTAAAGGATGGCTGCTTCTAAGCCAACCTCCTGGTTGTCAATGACCTGCCACATCCTTTCTAGTGTTCACTTAGACTAGATTTGGGGGCCTTAGCTGTCGGTCTGGGTTATTCCCCTCTTGCCAATGGACGTTATCACCCACTGACTGCGTCCCGGGATAACAATTGCCGGCATTCGGAGTTTGGTACGGTTTGGTAATCTGGTGAGACCCCTAGCCGTTCCAGTGCTCTACCTCCGGCATTGAATTGCCCGAGCCGATACCTAAATATCTTTCGGGGAGAACCAGCTATCACGGAGTTTGATTGGCCTTTCACCCCTACACACAGCTCATCTCAGAAATTTTCAACTTTCACGAGTTCGGTCCTCCATGCGGTGTTACCCGCACTTCAACCTGGCCATGTGTAGATCACCCCGCTTCGGGTTATAATACACGCAACTATACGCCCTATTCGGACTCGCTTTCGCTCCGGCTCCACCTAACGGCTTAGCCTCGCTACGTATATTAAGTCGCCGAATCATGATGCAAAAGGTACGCTCTCGCACTGGGTTGCCCCGTAGTGCTCGAACTGCTTGTAGACATGCGGTTTCAGGTTCTTTTGACTCCCCTTACCGGGGTTCTTTTCACCTTTCCCTCGCGGTACTTGTTCACTATCGGTCGCCAAGGAGTATTTAGCCTTACCGGATGGTCCCGGCTGATTCAGGCAGGATTGCACGTGTCCCGCCCTACTTGGGTAACCCACTCAGCTCCAACTCGCTTTCGCGTACGCGACTATCACGCTCTTTGGTGCCTCTTTCCAGAGGCTTCCGCTAGCAAGTCAAAGTCCTACCGTGGACCCGCTACCCCGACGCCACTTTCGTGGTTTCGGTTTGGGCTTCTCCCATTTCGCTCGCCACTACTTTGGGAATCACTCATTGTTTTCTCTTCCTCAGGGTACTGAGATGTTTCACTTCCCCTGGTTAGCTCCATTCCACCTATGTATTCAGTGAAAGGTAACGCCGCTATTCGCAGCGCTGGGTTTCCCCATTCGGACATCCCCGGATCAACGCTCGGTTGACAGCTCCCCGGGGCTTTTCGCAGCCACCCGCGTCCTTCATCGCCTCTTGGCACCTAGGCATCCACCGCACGCCCTTAGTAGCTTACTTGCCCTAATCTCTTGTTTCACGCCCGCCTCCCGGCGGATTGTCGAAACTCGAAACCAAGGCCCAGACTCCTGCTCTTCGCAGCAAGCCTGGAAGACTTCTTTTTACTTACGCTTGATTCAAAAGCACCTGACTTCCTTCCTCACCTTCGCCTCACGGCGTCAGCGGGGTACTCTCGTCAGGGCTTCTGCGAGAACTTCTCTCAGCAGAAATTGAACTTACCCTTCGTATGCACTTGTCAAAGAACGCTTCTCTAAACTTCAGAGAAAACTTGTGTGGAGCTGATCGGGATCGAACCGACGACATCCAGCTTGCAAAGCTGGCGCTCTCCCAGCTGAGCTACAGCCCCGGGAATATTGCCCACGGCCATTCTACCATGCTGGTGCGCGTCACCGCTTTCCTCCTCCTAAGGGAGGAAAATGGTGGGCCTAGGTGGACTTGAACCACCGACCTCGCGCTTATCAGGCGCGCGCTCTAGCCAGCTGAGCTATAGGCCCAGGGGGCTACCGCGTCGGCAAACCCTACAGCGTCCTTCATTCTCAAAGAGCCAAGTCGCTTCGACTCAGTCCTTCAAAACCAAACAGCAAGCCCAGAGTAAGTCACTAGATTGTTATTCGGAAACGTTGACCTGGTTGACCTGACGCGACTCGAAAGTCGCTGGCATCGCCTACTGCGTCCGAAGACGCTGTCCGATGCCCGGTCTCCTTAGAAAGGAGGTGATCCAGCCGCAGGTTCCCCTACGGCTACCTTGTTACGACTTCACCCCAGTTACCGACCACTCCTTGAGCACCTCTTGGTGAGATGATTTCTGGAGCAATCGACTCCCATGGTGTGACGGGCGGTGTGTACAAGGCCCGGGAACGTATTCACCGCAGCGTGCTGATCTGCGATTACTAGCGATTCCGCCTTCATGGAGTCGAGTTGCAGACTCCAATCTGAACTGAGACCGGTTTTATGCGATTAGCTCCCCCTCGCGGGTTGGCAACGCTCTGTACCGGCCATTGTAGCACGTGTGTAGCCCTGGTCATAAAGGCCATGAGGACTTGACGTCATCCCCACCTTCCTCCGGTTTAACACCGGCAGTCCCTCTAGAGATCCACTTGCGTGGCAACTAAAGGCGAGGGTTGCGCTCGTTGCGGGACTTAACCCAACATCTCACGACACGAGCTGACGACAGCCATGCAGCACCTGTCTCTCAGTTCCCTTGCGGGCACTCCCTCATCTCTGAAGGATTCTGAGGATGTCAAGACCAGGTAAGGTTCTGCGCGTTGCGTCGAATTAAACCACATGCTCCACCGCTTGTGCGGGCCCCCGTCAATTCCTTTGAGTTTTAGTCTTGCGACCGTACTTCCCAGGCGGAGAACTTAATGCGTTAGCTTCGGCACCGCGGGGGTCAACTCCCACGACACCTAGTTCTCATCGTTTACGGCGTGGACTACCAGGGTATCTAATCCTGTTTGCTCCCCACGCTTTCGCGTCTCAGCGTCAGTTACCGTCCAGGTGGCCGCCTTCGCCACCGGTGTTCCTCCCCATATCTACGAATTTCACCTCTACTTGGGGAATTCCGCCACCCTCTCCGGCACTCAAGCACAACAGTTTCGGGCGCACTTCCTCAGTTGAGCTGAGGGCTTTCACACCCGACTTGTCACGCCGCCTACACGCGCTTTACGCCCAATAATTCCGAACAACGCTTGCACCCTCTGTATTACCGCGGCTGCTGGCACAGAGTTAGCCGGTGCTTCTTCTCCCGGTACCGTCAAGCCGTTGGATGTTAGCCAACGGGTTTTCTTCCCGGTCGAAAGTGCTTTACAATCCAAAGACCTTCATCACACACGCGGCGTTGCTGCGTCAGGCTTTCGCCCATTGCGCAAAATTCCCCACTGCTGCCTCCCGTAGGAGTCTGGACCGTGTCTCAGTTCCAGTGTGGCTGATCGTCCTCTCAGACCAGCTACCCGTCGTTGCCTTGGTGGGCCATTACCCCGCCAACTAGCTGATGGGCCGCGGACTCATCTGAATGTGATAGCTTGTATACAGAGGCCACCTTTTCCCTCAGTCTCCGAAGAAACCGTGGGCTTATCCGGTATTAGCCAATCTTTCGACTGGTTATCCCGAGCACTCAGGCAGATTATCCACGTGTTACGCACCCGTGCGCCGCTCTACTAAGGGTTGCCCCTATTCGCGCTCGACTTGCATGTGTTAGGCACGCCGCCAGCGTTCGTTCTGAGCCAGGATCAAACTCTCCAATTGAATTTTTGAAGATTTGAACCGGCGTCAGTCTCAGGCCCGGCTAAGGAACCTGAAACTCGCTGATTCGTTACAGTGCTGCCGGCTGCGCTTCGCAGCGCGACCTGGCTGGCACCGTCTTAAGAAATTGACTGCGGTTTCCGCAATCTAGCTTCTTCTTGGGCTTGCTATTTGGTTTTCAAAGAGCGAGTCGCTTGTCTCGAAAGCGACTTCCTGCTACTGTCTTCTTCGCTGCTGCCTCGCCGTCTTTTCCTGCCCAGCGGGGTGTCAGCTTCTATTTCAGTTCGGCGTCTTCTGTCAAGCTGCTGTTTCGCCGTCCTGCTGGCTTCCGGAGTCTTCAGCGCCGCCCAGTGGCTTCCGCTGATTTCCTCCAGAGGGGCGCGGCTTCTACCGCTTCGCCGCCTTCCCTGTCAACCGCTGCTTCGTTGACTCCCTCGACTCTTCCGCCCTTGCTTCCGGGCTTCTTCGTCGGGGCGCGGCTTCTACCACCACCGCGTCTCCTGTCAACTCGCTGCGTTGACCGCCGTATTCCGTATTTTCTTACCGACCCACTCGAAGCGGATCCGCGCCAGCGCGCGGGCTTCTTCGTGAGATTCAGGGCTTCTACCACCACCACCCCTGGGATCAACTTTCCGAGTCGAGCCCTCTATTTCCTGCTGCTGCTCCGTCGAGGCGCGTGGATCAGCCACCCGTCCGGAGGGGGCGCGGCTTCTACCACCGCCGCGTCCAGGGTCAACAATCCTCATCGACCCTTTTATTCTGCTGTCAGCTCCCCGCCCGGATCTGCGTCGGGCGGGGCGCGGCTTCTATCCCCGTGACGCGCGACCTGTCAACCACCCTTCCGTTCGCTCCCACACATTCGTAGGCAGCGGATCCATCAGGCTCAGCCGCCAGCGACTTCTTGGAGGGACGCCTCCACTCCGGACAGCAGCTCCTCGAGCGCCTCGTCAGAGATAGTCAGTGACGGCGCGATGTACACGGTGTCTCCCATGGGCCGCAGGTAGAGCCCTCGGCGACGCGCGGCCTCGTACACTCGCCACCCTCCTCGAGCGAGGTAGCCACCACCGCCCAGGTCCACCGCTCCTACCATTCCCACGGCGCGGGGGCGCATCAGGCCCGGAATCGAGGCGGCCATCCGCTCGAAGGCGGCTTTCACGTGGGGGGCCTTTCGCGCCACCTGCCCCATCACATCTTCGTCCCGATAGACGGCCAGCACTTCCCGAGCGATGGCGGCGCCCAGCGGGTTCCCACAGTACGAGTGCCCGTAATACAGCGCCCGGTTCGACGCCCCCAGGAAGCCGGAGAAGACGCGCTCCGAGGCCAGCGTGGCGCCAAACGGCAGGATTCCTCCCGAGAGGGCCTTCGCCAGACACAGCATGTCCGGCACCACGCCCGCCAGGTCCACCGCGAAGCGTGCGCCCGTGCGCCCCAGCCCCGTGAAGACCTCGTCGGCGATGAGGAAGGTGTCCACCTCTCGCGTGGCCTCGCGCACCGCCCGAACGAAGTCCGGCGAGTACATCACCATGCCCGCCGCGCCCTGCAGCACCGGCTCCAGGATGACGCCCGCAATCTCCTCCGGGCGCGTACGCAAGGTGGACCGGACCTGTTCGAAGGCACGCGCCCAGCCCCCCTCCTCCGCCGGAGAGGGGACGTGCACCACGTCGAAGAGCAGGGGGCCAAAGACTTCCCGGAACAGGGGAACGCCCCCCACGCTGGTGGCGCCCATCGTCTCGCCGTGGAACGCCCCCGACAGCGTGATGAAGCGGGTGCGGCGCGGTTGGCCATTCTGCGCCCAGAACTGGGCCGCCATCTTGATGGCCACCTCCACCGCCGTGCTGCCGTTGTCTGAATAGAAGACGCGCGAGAGGCGCTCGGACGCGGGAAGGCCGAGGCGGTCCGAACCGGGGGCGATGGCCGCCAGCTCCGACGCCAGGAGCGCCGCCGGCTCATGGGTGATGCCCGCCAGGGAGACGTGTGGGAGCGCGGCGGCCTGCTCGGCGAGCGCGCGCATCAGGCGCGGGTGACGGTGGCCCAGCGTGGACACCCACCAGGAGCCATTGGCGTCCAGATAGCGCGTGCCGTCCGCGTCATGGAGGTACGCCCCTTCCGAGCGCACCACCACCAGCGGATCCGTCTCCGCGATGTAGGCCTCCATCGCCGTGTAGGGATGCCAGACGTGCGCCTTGTCCAATCCGACGATGTCCGCCCGCTTCACGCGTGTACTCCTCTCCTGGAGCTCCGTGCCCCCTCCGTACCGGAAGAGTGGGCCGCGCCGCCGCGCGTCATGTCATGCCACGGCGCGTTCTACTGATGGCCCCCTGAAGCGGGGAGCGAGCGGGCCCGTCGCCCCGCAGGGCAGGGCCGCCGCTCTTCCGTCCCGCGTGACGCTGCCATGACATGCCCAGTGTTACCCCGGTTCAGTCACTGACCCGGGAACTTGAATGGCCGTCCTCATCTTCTTCGTCTCGCACTGGCTGCTCTGCGTGTTCTTCCAGAGCTTCTTCCAGCACCGGTACGCGGCCCACCGCATGTACACCATGGGGCCGAAGACGGAGCGGGTGATGCACCTGCTCACCTACCTGGTGCAGGGCTCGTCCTACCTGTCGCCCAAGGCGTACGCCATCCTCCACCGTGAGCACCATGCCTTCTCCGACACCGAGAAGGACCCGCACTCGCCCCACTTCTTCAAGGATGTGGCGCGGATGATGTGGCACACCAAGGCGCGCTACGACGACTACGCGGCCGGCCGCGGTCAACCCGAGGCCCGCTTCCTGGGCGGCTACCCGGAGTGGCCGCTCGTGGACACCACGCTGCGCACCTCGTGGTTCGCCACCCTGGGCTGGGTGGCCTTCTACTCCGCCTTCTATGTGACGTTCGCCACCTCGCCCTGGCAGTTCCTGCTGCTGCCCCTGCACTTCCTCATGGGCCCGGTGCACGGCGCCATCGTCAACTGGTGTGGCCACAAGTACGGCTACCGGAACTTCGACAGCACCGACAAGTCGCGCAACTCCCTGCCCATGGACTTCCTCTGCATGGGGGAGCTCTTCCAGAACAACCACCACAAGTACGGCAGCAGCCCCAACTTCGCGGCGCGGAAGTTCGAGCTGGACCCCACGTGGCAGGTGATGCGCGTGCTGGCCCTGCTGCGCATCATCCGCATCGCCACCCCGCAGCGTGCAGTCTGGCCGGAGACCCGCGAGGCCGCACGCACCGGGAGCGCTGCTCCGGCCGCCTGACGGGCAGGCCAGCAACACACGGCGGGCACGTGCGGGGCGCGTTAAGAGTGCCCCCGTGCCCGCCGATACCCCGCTCCGTCTCCGCATCCTCGAAGCAGTGACTGATGCCCCGGCCGAAGGCTGGGACGCGCTCGTGGGCCCTGACGCCCCGCCCTTCGTCCGGCACGCCTGGCTGGCGGCCATGGAGGAGAGCGGGAGCGCCACCGAGGAGACGGGCTGGGCGCCGCATCACCTCACGCTATGGCGTGGCCCCAAGCTGGTGGCCGCCGCGCCCGCGTACCTCAAGTTCCACAGCATGGGCGAGTATATCTACGACTTCGGCTGGGCGGATGCCGCCGCCCGCCTCGGAGTCGAATACTACCCGAAGCTCGTCGTGGGCGGGCCGCTGTCCCCCGCCACCGTCCCCCGCTTCCTCATCGCCCCGGGCGAGGACGTCCCCGCGCTGCGCCGGACCCTGCTTGCCGCCGCCGCCGGGAGCGCCCAGGAGGCGGGCTGCTCCTCCGTTCACGTCCTGTATCCCACGGGGGACGAGGCGGACTTCCTGGAGGCCGAGGGGCTCGCCCGGCGCATCACCCTTCAGTTCCACTGGAAGAACCCGGGCTACGGCAGCTACGACGACTACCTGGCGCGCTTTGACTCCAAGCGCCGCAACCAGCTCAAGCGCGAGCGCGGGGCCGCGGCCACCCAGGGCATCTCCCTGCGTACGGTGCGCGGCGAAGAGCTCTCCCAGGCGCACGCCCGGCGTGCCTACGGCTTCTACACCTCCACCTGCGAGCGCCACGCCTGGGGGCAGATTCAGCTCACCCCCGACTTCTTCGCGCGGGTCTTCCGCACGATGCCGGGCTCGGTGGAGTTGGTGGAGGCGGTGCGCGGCCAGCAGGTCATCGCCGGCGCCTTCAACCTGGCCACCCCGGAGCGCCTCTATGGCCGCTACTGGGGCGCCTTCGAGGAGCACCCCTTCCTCCACTTCCACGTCTGCCTGTACCACTCCGTGGAGGACTGCATCCGGACCGGCCGCAAGGTGTTCGAGCCCGGCGCTGGGGGTGAACACAAGGTGTCTCGGGGCTTCGAGCCCACCGCCGTGCACAGCGCCCACCTCATCTTCGACAAGACACTGGACGGCGCGGTACGGGGCTTCCTCCGCCGGGAGTACGCACGGCTGGCGCCCGCCGTGGAGGAGGCCGAGCGCATCTGCGGGCTGAAACCCTGGCCCCTGGCCGCCTCCCCGGGCACCCAAGGGGCCACCGGCACCTGAACGCCCCCCGGACTGTCAGCCTGAAGAGGCCTCTCCGCGACTTGAAGTTGTGAAACCGGGGTGAGCCTCTAGAGTGTCATCGCCATGAAAGCCCCGGAGACGGACGAAGACTTCATCCAGTGGTACGAGGACTGCTGGGCGGACCGCGACGAAGTCGAGTATCCGAAGATGTTCGGCGCCATTGACGAAGGCGTCTTCACGCTCGACCAGACAGATGCCATCCAAGCGTGGATGGAGAGTGAGCTGGCCCAAGTCCAGGAAGCGGACCCCAACTGGGGCCCCATGGGCGTGCGCGTCTCCCCGCCCAGCGAGAGCTACCCCTACTGGACCTATGTCACCAGCGGACTGTCCAACCCCTTCACCGTAGCGCCCGGCGAGGACATCCCCGACGGCGCGCCCAGCGGGCTGGGCTATGAGATGGTCATCCACTCGCCCGAAGAGGCGAAGTGGCCGGTGTTCCGGCTGCTGGACATGATGGCCTACAACCTCGTGTCCCTGCGCGCCTTCGCCATGGGCCACCGCTACCCGGTGGAAGGCTCCCTGGACGGTGGCGAGTCCAAGCTGAGCGGCTTCGTGTTCGTCCGGGACCCGTCCCGGCCCGACCACTTCGTGCTCCCCAGCGGCAAGGTGCAACTGCTCACCCTGGTGGGCGCCACCCGCAACGAGATGGCCTTCGCCCGCTCCAACGGCATGGACAAGCTGATGGCCAAGCTGGTGGCCGCGGGCTCCGGCTACATCACCCAGCCCGACCGGGAAGAAGTGAAGTTGTAATCACACCGCTTCCAATTCGCGCGCCGGCCGCCCTTGTCAGGGACCGGCGCGCGGCGGGGCGTCCTCCACCAGCGCGTGCAGGACGCCCAGCTCGAACGGCTTTTCGATGCGCGGCACCGGTACCGACTGGAGGAAGGTCCGTGCTCGCTCGGAGAAGCCTCCGCCCGTCATGAAGACGAAGCGCGCGAGCAGCTCCGGCTGACGCGAGGACAGCGCGTCGTACACGTCCATCCCCGTCAGGTCCCCCATCATCAAGTCACAGAAGATGCGGTCGAAGTCCGCGTCGCGCGCCAGCGTATCCAACGCCTCGCGCCCGCTGTGGACCACCACCACCTCGTGACGCACGCCAAGGATGCGGCCCAGCACCGAGGCGAGCAGCGGCTCGTCATCCACCACCAGCACCCGCTTCCGCCCGGGAAGGTCCTTGTCCTCCGCCACCCGCACGGTTGGCGCGTCCGCGTCGGTGGTGGGCAGCCGCACCTGGAAGACACTGCCCAGCCCCGGCGCGCTCGAGGCCGACAGCTCGCCCCCATGCCTCGCACCAGGCCCAGGCTGGTGGACAGGCCGAGTCCAGCGCCCTCCCCAAGGGACGGGTGGTGAAGAAGGGCTCGAAGGCGCGCTCCAGGACCTCGGGCGCCATGCCGTGGCCGTTGTCCGCCACCTCCACCACCACCGTCGCGCCGTCCCTCCAGGTGGAGAGCGTCACCTGGTAGCGCGCCACGTCCCCTTCCGGGATGGCCTGCGCGGCGTTCACGAGCAGTTGGAGGAACACCTGCCCCAGCCGCGTCTCGTGCGCCATCACCGTGGGCACCGGGCCCAGGCGCTTCTCGACGCGGGCCCGGTGACGCAGGTGCGGCATCGCCATGGAGAGGCCGAACTCCAGCGCCGCGTGCACGTCCACGGGCGACAGTTGCGGCTCCTCCGCTCGAGCGAAGGTCTGCAAGTCGCGGACGGTGGTGCGGATGCGCTCGGCGCCTTCCTTCGCCTCGCGCAGGGCCTCCATCGCCTCGCCCAGCGCGCGGGCCCATGCTTCACGCACCGCGCCCTGCGCCGCGAGGGCTCGAGCTGCTCCAGCGCGAACTGCAGGTTCCCCACGACGTAGGAGAGCGGGTTGTTGATTTCGTGCCCCACGCCCGCCGCGAGTTGCCCCGCCATGGCCAGCTTCTCCGACTGCACCAGTCGCTCACGCGCGGCCATGAGCTCGCGGGTGCGCTCGTGGACCAGGGCCTCGGCTTCCAGGCGGCCCGAGTGCTCGCGAGACAGGAGCACGTCCCGCTCCGCCTCCGCCTGCTTCCTGGAGGTGACGTCCCGCCCGAAGATGGACACGTTGCCGTTGGCGCCCCAGGCATGCACCTCATGCCAGCGTCCAGGCGTGGCGCGCCATTCGAAGATGGCATGGCCCGCGCCGCTCGCGACCCGGCGCAGCTCCCGCTCCATCCGCGTGCCCAGCAACTCCGGGCACGCCTGCCACAGAATCTGCCGGAAGAGCTGCTCCTGTGAACGCCCGCTGAGGGCCGCGGCCTCGTGGTTCACGTAGGTGATTCGCCAGTCCGCATCCAGCGTGAAGAACGCGTCGGGCGTGGCCTCCAGCATGCTCCGCACCCAGTCCAGGGTTTCGCGGACGCCCTCCTCCAACCGCAGGGCGCTGGTGATGTCACGCAGGCGCAGCAGCACACCGTCCCGAAGCGGCACCGCCGTTCCCTGGAGCCACACGTCCCCTTCCTGGAAGCTGTCCGCGGCCGGCCGGCCCGCCTCCACCACGTCCCGGAGCAGGTCCACCCGGGAGGCCAGGCCCGAGCCCGGCATCAGCTCGCGCAGCCGCCGGCCTCTCAGCGACTCCGGGGCGGCGTGCCCCAGTGCGCGCGCACCCGCGGGATTCGCCCAGGCCCACTGGAAGTCGACGAGCGCTCCCGCCGCGTCCCGCACGGCGTGCAACACCATGCAGCCCTCAGGCTGGTGCCGCTCCGCCTCCTCGAGCGCCACCAGCAGCACATCCATGTCGGGCGCCGGAGCCGCCTGGAATCGGTCGTTCAGAATGGCTCCATGTCGACACGAATACGTGGCCGTCACAAGTACACGCGGCAGACATGTATCAGTATCAGTTCCCATGTGTCTGTCGGCCAACCGCCGCTTGAGCTGGCTCGCGCGCGCAGGGGAGGCCCGGGCGGCTAGGCTCCTCGGCCGCCCATGACGCCCACCCTCATCACCGCCGTCCGCTTCGAGCCGCTGCACCTCCCCCTCACCGAGCCCTTCGCCATCGCCACCGGCGCGCAGTACGCCGCGGAGAACGTCCTGGTCCGGCTCACCCTGGCGGACGGCTCCGAGGGCCTGGGCGAGGCCGCCCCCTTCCCCGCCGTCAGTGGAGAAACACAGGCCAGTACGCTGGCCGCCCTGGAACAGGTGCGCGCGGGGCTGGTGGGACGCGACGCTCGCGCGTGGCGGCCCACGTCCGAGGCGCTGGGGGATTCACTCGCGCTGGCGCCCTCCGCCCGGTGCGCCGTGGAGACGGCGCTGCTCGATGCGCTGGCTCGGCACTACCGCGTTCCGTTGTACGTGATGCTGGGCGGCGCGCAGTCCGCGCTGGACATCGACATGACGGTCACCGCGGGAGACGTGGCGCATGCGCGAACGTCCGCGCAGGCCATCCTGGCGCGGGGAATCACCACGCTGAAGGTGAAGGTCGGGGCGCTGCCGCCCGTCGAGGACGCGGCACGGCTGGTGGCCATTCATGAAGTGGCCCCTCAGGCCCGGCTCTTCGCGGATGCCAACGGCGGCTATGACGTGGCCGAGGCGCTCGCCTTCTTGAAGGAACTGGCGCGCGCGGACGTCCCCCTGGCCCTCTTCGAACAACCCGTGCCCGCGCATGATGTGGCCGGCATGGCGGAGCTCACGCGCCGCTCGCGCGTGCCGGTGTGCGCGGATGAGTCGGCGCGCTCGGCGAAGGACGTGCTGCGACTCATCCGGGAAGGCGCCGCGCATGCCATCAACATCAAGACGATGAAGTGTGGCGTCGTCGAGGCACTGACGATGTGGAGCCTCGCTCGCGCAGCGGGCCTGGAGCTCATGGTGGGCGGCATGGTGGAGAGCGTGCTGGCCATGTCCGCCTCCGCGCACCTGGCCGCCGGCTTGGGGGGCTTCACCTACGCCGACCTGGATACGCCGCTGTTCATCGCGAGCCACCCCTTCCAAGGCGGCGCCCGGTACGCGGGCGCACGGCTGGAGTTGCCAACGGATGCACCCGGGCACGGCGTCACACTGGCCTGAGCCGCGCCCCGCCGCACGGCCTGCGAACAGGCAACCGCCTCACTTGAAACCGCTTTGCTGAAGCATTCCAGCGGCGCTGCGCTCGTGTCCGCTGTCTCGGCGGGGGCCCCTTGATGGCTTGTCGGAGCGGCATCAGGCTTTCCGACTGTGCCTGTCTCTCCTGATGACACCATCGCCTCCCTGCTGCACCCCGCACGTCGCGAGCCCGCGCGCCTGCGCCGCCTCACCGTGCTGGCCGCCTGTGCTGCGCCTCGGCCACTTCCCGTGAATACGCTTGCCGAGGCGCTGGGCACATCGCTCCATGAGGGTGCCCGGCTCGCTTGTGAGGCTGGGCTGTGCACGATGCTTCCGGGCCACCGGCTGGCGCCTGCCAGGGCCGCGACGCTCGACATGGCGGTGAACCTGCTGGAGGTGGCTGAGGTCCGCGAGACCTGCGCCCGTTTGGCTCCGCTGGCCGAGGCCTCCGACGAAGCCCTGCTGTTGGTGCTGGCGGCGGACCCGCTGGGTCAGGGACGTGAGCGACTGCAGCAGGCGACGGGACGCGCCGCGGACATGGTGGAGGGCATCCTGTGGGCACTGGAGCCCACGCCCTCGCGCAGCGTGATGCCCGCGCCCTGGAACTTCGCCCATTGGGGTGAGCAGGCTCGGTGGGCCAGTGCCTTGCTCGCCACGGCCGCGCACGTCCTCGTGAGAGGGGGACAGGTGGCGTCCGGCCACGCGCTGGTGGCCTGGGCCTTGGGCACCGAAGGACTCGCGGGCCGCATCTCCGAGGCGCATGGCTTCCTGGCGCCCACGCATCTGCAGTTCCTTCTCGACGCCGGACAACGAGAGGCGGGCATTGCTTTCGCGCGCGAGGCGCATCCGGCGCTCGCGGGCCCGGAGAACGCCTTCTCTCGGCTGATGATGACGGTGCTTGAGGGACGCGTGGCGATGGATGCCGGCGACGACACGCTGGCACGGCGCCTGTTCACCACCGTGGAGGGACAGGCTCGCGCCGCCGGACTGGACGACCTGGTGGGACTGGCCAAGGTCGCCTTCGCCACGCTGGCCCGGCGCGCGGAGCAGAACACCGCCGCCATCCAGTTGGGGCTCGCCGCCCTGTCCCTGCTGTGCGGCGAGGTCCCCTTCGAGGCCGTGGCCCTGCTGGGCCTGGGGCTCGCCTACTCCCGAGAGGGCCGCCACCTGGAGGCCCAGTCCGCGCTCACGCTCGCCCTGCCGGGCCTGGACATCCCCTTTCAGCAGCTCTCCGCCTACCCACAGGCCATCGCCACCGATTGCTTCCTGGGAGATACCGCCGAGGCGGAACGCAAGCTGGCAGCGCTCGCGGCGCGCGCACCCGATTCGCCCCAGGCCCGGCTGGCCGTGGGTCTGAGCCGCGCCCATCTCCACTGCGCCCGCGGCGAATGGGAGGCGGCCCTCACCACGCTGGACGGGTTGAGCGGCGACGAGGAGACGGCGCAGCCCCACCTCTATGCCATCCCCACCGGATGGCTGCGCGTGGAAGCCCTGCTCGCGCTGGAACGGGCGGAGGAGGCTTCTTCCGTTCTGGATGCCCTGGCCCAGCGGCTCTATCTGCGCAACAGCGCCACCCAGCCCGCCCGGCTCCATCTGCTCGATGCCCGCGTTGCCTTCGCCAATGGCGATATGGCTCGTGCGCGCCGGGCCCTGCGCCGCGCGAGCGCACGTCCCGACCGACTGAGCGCCCAGGACTTCACGCTGCGGGTCCGCGTCCTCACGCTGCAACTGGCGGAGGCGGGCGGCACCGAATCGCAGCGGCTGAGCGCTCGGCAAGCGGCGCTCGCGGAGTGGCGGCGGCTCATCGACGCGCTGCCACCCGAGGCCCAGCAGCGCTTCCGCCGCGCCTATGACAGACCCCGGCTGCGAACCCTGCTGGGTGAGTCCCCCACGGAAGACGGCTTCGCGCCGCCGTACCTGCGCGGCAGCTCCGCGGTGTTCCGCTCGGCCGTGGCGCAGCTGCGCAAGGTGGCTTCTTCCGACGCCAGCGTGCTGCTGTTCGGTGAAACCGGCGTGGGCAAGGAGTTGGCCGCGCGCGCCATCCATGACCTGTCCCGGCGCGCCTCCGGTCCCTTCGTCGCCGTCAACTGCGCGGCCATCAACGATGAGTTGCTGCTGTCGGACCTGTTTGGCCATGAGCGCGGCGCGTTCACCGGGGCCATGGCACGCCAGCGAGGGCGCTTCGAGCAGGCCCACGGCGGCACCCTGTTCCTGGACGAGGTGGCCGACATCAGCCCTCGGGGACAGGCCGCGTTGCTGCGGGCCTTGCAGGAGCGCTCGTTCCAACGCGTGGGCGGCGCGGAGACGGTCCAGGTGGACGTGCGCGTCGTCGCCGCTTCCAACCGGAACCTGGCGAAGGCGGTCCGCGCGGGCGACTTCCGGCAGGACCTCTTCTTCCGGCTCAATGGCATCCAGGTGGAGCTGCCGCCCCTTCGCGAGCGCGATGAAGACGTGCTCCTGCTGGCCACGTACTTCCTGGAGCAGGCGGCACAGGAGCGCGGGGGCGCGCCGAAGTCGTTCACTCCCGAGGCCACGCGGTTGATGCGCGCCCACCCGTGGCCCGGCAATGTTCGCGAGCTTCATAACCTGGTTCGCGCGGCGGACGTATTGTCGGATGCACCCGCCATTGGTGGCGCGGTGCTCGCGCCGCTCTTGCAGCGGGCACTGGAGTGCGCCGAGCCCCGGCCCACGCCCGCGGCGATGACGGACATCCCCATGCTCTTCCGGCAGCATGGAGGCTCCCTCCGCGACTTCCTCGCGGAGGTGCAGCGGCAGTGCATCGCCCAGAGCCTCGTGGAGAATGGCGGCAACGTCGTCGCCACCGCGTCGGCGCTGCGCATCTCCCGCTCCCGGCTGACCCAGGTCGTCCTGGGCAACGCCGAGCTGCGCCGGATGTCCGGGCGGGAGCTGGAGACGCCTCCCGCCCGGCCCACCCGCGCGCCGCGCGCTCGCAGGGCCTGAGCCCCCGACGTGTCAGTGCGTCGGGTCGAGCGCGGGCTTCGCCAGCGACGAGATATCCGTGACGGGCTTGTCGAACACGTCACCCAGCACGCCGGGCAGGCCCGCCTCCATCGCCTGGAGCCCCACCGCGCCCGTCAGCCAGCGCGCGGCGAACTCGGGGTGGTCCAGGTACGACTCACGTACGACGAGCGCCGTGGAGACCTCCGCGAGCACATGGTCGTCCACGCGCAGGAACTCCGCCGGCGCGCGGTCCACCTGCCGCTCCCCCAGCACCACGTCCGCCGTCTTCTCATCCAGCACGTGGATGAAGGTGCGGTAGCGGCTGGGCTTCAACGCGACACCCGGGCCGATGATGGACTCCTTGGGCTCCAGCCGCTCCAGCGCGAGCGCCGGTCCGGGACAGCCCTGCTCGATGGTGGGCGACTTGCTACCGAAACGCGCGGCCTCCCAGTCGGGATGGCCGGACACGGTCCGCAGGCTGGCGCCGAGCCGCTCGGTGATGCGGGCGGAGCTGCCACGCAGCGACGTGGACTCCTGCACGCACAGGCGCAAGGCGTCGCGGTTGCTCGTCAGCAGGGCGCTGTGCACGTTGAACTGGGAGGCGTCATCGTGCGCGTGGGGGTCCTCGGGATGGCCACAGCGCACCGCCGCCAGGACGACACCGGACATCGCGACCACATGGGCCAACTCACGCAGAGGGAATCGCTTCATGGAAAAGTTCCTCATGTCGAAGGGATGACGGCGTTCAGTTGGCGCGGTTCGCGATGTTGCGCACGGACACGAAGTCGGACGGCGTGGGGTGCCACACCGGGTCGGTGCAGCCCAGGCTGGCGTACAGGTTGTTGTGCATCACGCTGTGCATGCAGTCCCCGTAGTAGCTGGGGTCTCGCAGGCCCACGAGGTGACCCGTCTCGTGGTTGATGAACTTGCGCGCGCGCTCGCCCATGGCGGCCATCTGCTCCCGCTTCAGGTGCGCGTTCATGTACATGTAGTGCTGGTGCCGCCCGCTGGAGTCCGTCACCGGATTCACGGCCGTGACACAGGCGTACTGCTCGCCGCCGCACAGCGCGGCCCAGGACTCGCGGATGCGGAACTCCAGCTCGATGCGGTTGCGGTCCGCCGTCGCGTACTGATTGCAGAACTTCTGCGTGCGCCACAGGTCCACGCGCCAGTCCGCCGCGCCATCCCAGACGACGCTGAAGTCCAGCTTCGCCAGCGTCTGCTCGATGAAGGGCGCAATCGTCGCGGCCGGGAGCGCGGTGGTCTCCGACATCACGCAGTACTCTTCGTCCTGCGACCCCGGCCCGCTGCCTCCACCCGCCGGGCCGTTGTTGCCATGAATGGTGGCGATGTGAATCTGGTTCCAGCCCGTATGCGAATGTGACGCGTTGGCCGCGGGCACATAGCGGAAACCAACGAAGGCGGCGGTGGCCATCCAACCAGCCAGCATCCAACGCGGAAAGCGCTGGCGGGGGGCGAGCGACTGTTCATCCATGGGGCGTCTCCTGAGGGGTGCGCTGCGGGTGTCCCGGATGGGACGCGGCGAGGCATTGCAGCGGCTGTGCCGCGTGCCTCCGCCCCGGAGCGCCACGCCACTGCGCGGCCGGAACCGGTCACCTGACGCATGGAATGACCACAAAGTGGTCACCTGCCACGAGCGCCTCCCAGGGACGGGGCGGGGCACAGGCCATGCACGAGGGCCCGGCACTGTTTCCCCCTCCTGGAGAACCCCATGTCCGTCACGACGCGCCGTGCCCCTCGCGCCTTCCTGGCGTCATCCTTCCTGCTGTTCAGCCTCGCATGTGGCGAAGGCCTTCCTCCCGAAGAGGCCGGCCTGACGCCGGGCGAGGTCGAGGAGACCGGCACCACCGAGTCCTCGCTGCTCTTCGGCATCCTCGCTGGCGCGCGCATCCGCGCCGTGGAGAACGTCTACCTGCGCACCGGCCCCTCCACGTCCAACGCCAGCATCCGGCTGGTCTCCCTTGGCGAACAGGCCACGGTGGTGAGCGAGACGCCCAGCAACGGCTTCTACCGCGTCAACGTCAATGGCCAGGTGGGCTGGTCCCATGGTGACTACTGGGACCAGGTGCCCAGCCTGTCTGTGAATGGCTACGCGCTCAGCAAGGACCAGGAGAAGTGGCTGCGCTGGGTGGCCGCGAAGACGGTGCCCCGGCTCTCAGGGACGCGGGCCCAGCGGCTGGACCAGGCGGCGCTCGTGTCGTGGTGGGCGATGAAGGAAGGTATCTGGGATTTGGGCCCCAA
Organism: Myxococcus sp. MxC21-1; assembly: GCF_032612255.1. Classification (NCBI taxonomy): domain Bacteria; kingdom Pseudomonadati; phylum Myxococcota; class Myxococcia; order Myxococcales; family Myxococcaceae; genus Myxococcus; species Myxococcus sp. MxC21-1. Next base: position 385,071 of record NZ_CP123278.1, on the reverse strand, counting down.
CCGCCCGAACCCCAGCTCCAACCCGCAGTCCTTCTCCATCTGCAACACGTCCACGGGAGACCGGGTCATCTGGCCGCTGGAGGCTTGCAACAACAACGGTGGCCCGTGGCAGGTGGGCCTGTCCGGCGTGCAGGTGCACTACCACTCGCAGGCGAGCGTCGAGAACACGGCGCGGCAGCTCTACGCGCGTGAGGGTTGGAGCATCGCCCAGATTCTGGACCACACCGCGCGCACCGCGGGCTTCGCGGCGGGGAGTGTGGAGCACTCCACCATCGTCAACACGACGAACCTGGCGCTGCGCAAGTCGTGGCTGCTGCGCAACCACGGCGTGGGCTTCGCCATCCAGTACCCGCAGGTCCATCAGCAGTGCGTCGTCCAGGGCCTGAGCTGGTGCTACGGCAGCGGCCACACGTGGAACCCGGCCTACAAGTTCGCGTCCAGCCGGGCCGCGATGACCACGTCCGTGGCGCACATCCGGCAGCACCTGAGCAACCTGGCCCCCTGACGTGACGCCCGCGAGCGGCCCGAGAGGCATGGCGGGCCGCTCCTCGTGGGGCATTCGCGCTAGGGTAGGCGCATGACCCTGGCTGTCTGCGTGCGGTGTGGCAACTCGAAGGTGGGCGCGTTCACCCCCTGCACGGGTTGCGGACTGGACCCCGCCGCCCACGGCACCGAACGGGCGCTCCAGGCGCGCAGCCTGCTGCTCACGGAGCGCTACCTGCCTGGGGGTGAGCTGGAGGAGATAGGCCGGAAGATTCGCAAGGGCGAGCCCGTGTCCTACGACGCAGGGCTGCTCGCGCAGATTACCGAGGACCTCCGGACACAGAAGCTGCCCATCGTCTCGAAGTCATCCCCTGGGTGCTCCGTCGCCTTGTGGGCCGTGGTGGGTGTGCTCCTCGTGCTCGCCGTGGGCTTCCTGCTCATGTCGCGGCTGCGAGGCCCCTGAGCGCACTGGGACAGCGTCGGCCGCGGGGGCCGGTTAGTGAAGCAGTCCCGTGCTGGCCGCATCCCCCTCACCGCTCCGGTTGTTCCTCGTCTCGGAGGACCCGCTCGCCCGGGGGGCGCTCTCCCGGGCGCTGAGCGACCAGACAGGCGTGCATTTCGAGGTGGCGGCCGGGACGCAGGTGGACCTGGAGTCCCAACCCGGCGAGCCACCCGACGCGGTGCTGTGGGACACCGGCCTGCGCCCGTCCAACATGGAGGGTCCCGACCTGGGCGCACCGGTGCTCGCGCTGGTGGTGGATGAAGCCGCGGGCGAGGCGGCCCTGGGCGCGGGCGCGCGGGGCCTGCTGTTCCGAGACGCGGAGCCCTCCGCCCTGGTCGCCGCGCTGCTCTCCGTGGCACGGGGACTGGCCGTGTTCGACCCCGCGCTCGCGGAGCTGCGCGCCACGCCGCGTGCCTCGCTACCGGCCCAGGCCACCGCGCCGGACGCGCTCACGCCGCGGGAGCGCGAGGTGCTCGGGCTGCTCGCGGAGGGGCTGTCCAACAAGGCCATCGCGGACCGGCTGGACATCAGCGAGCACACCGCCAAGTTCCATGTGAATGCCGTGCTCGCCAAGCTGGGCGTCCAGCGGCGCACGGAGGCCGTGGTCCGCGCGGCGAAGCTGGGCCTGGTCACCCTGTAGGCTACGGGCCGCCACGCGACGGTGCTACGTCGCGTTTCCCCTGGGTGATAGGCTCCGGCGCGCATGGCCAACCAGGACTGGGTGACGCGCCTGCTCACCGGGCGCGCGACGGCGGACAAGCAGCTCAATGTCCACCTCTCCGAGCGCGACGGCGGCAGCCTCCACGACAAGATGCGGCAGGCGTATTGGTGGATCACCAACAACGCCGTCATCTGTCCCTACTATGACTTGGAGTTCGGCTCGTCCGCGTCCCTCAAGACGCCCGCGGGTGACGAGCTCCACCTCCCCGAGGACACCAGCTACAGCTCGTTCGTCCTCATCCCCCTGCTCACCCTCTTCACCTGCCGGCGCGCGCTGCTGGTGGGCGGACCGGGACGCGGGAAGACGACGTCCGCCATCCTCATGGCCCTGCTGTCCGGCATGGGCCGCGACGAGGTCCACCGCGGCATCCAGCGCGGGCACCCGCAGCTCTCCATCGCGGACCTGCTGGGCGCGCCGCTGCCCTCCGACATGCTCAAGGCGGAGGACCTGTCCGCGGTGAAGGTGAGCTGGCGCAAGTGGATTGGCCAGCGCGTCAAAATCATCGACGAGTACAACCGCATCCCCACCAAGACGCAGTCCGCGCTCCTGTCTCTCATGGCGGAGGGCTACGCGGAGATGATGGACCAGTACGTCTACGCGGGCCGCTCGTCCTGGTTCCTCACCGCCAACGACGACCAGGGCGGCGGCACCTTCCAGGTCATCGAGGCGCTGAAGGACCGCATCGACGTGGTGGTGCGCGCGGTGCCCTTCAACTCGGGGTTCATGGACCAGCTCCTCCAGCGCCTGGAGGCCGACAAGTCCCCCGAGGAGCTGCTGCCCAAGGAAATCGTCTTCACGCCCGGCGAGCTGGAGCGCGCCTACGCCGCCATCCTGGAAGTGGAGGTGCCCAAGGACGTGTTGGAGCGCATCGCCTTCTTCCTGGGGCAGCTGGACTTCTGCCGCATGGCCTCGCCGCGCTTCGAGTTCAAGCACAAGGACACGCTCAAGCTGGCCGGGCAGACGGTGGCCGCGGTGTGCAACGAGCAGTGCCCGCTGGACAAGAAGGTCCACCTCTGCGCGCAGACGGAGAACGGCGTCAGCGTGCGCGCGTACCAGACCATCCTCCACTTCGCGAAGGCCATGGCCTTCTTCCGCGGCCACAGCGCCGTGGAGCTGGAGGACTTCCGGCAGATTGCCCCCTGGGTGCTGCACGAGAAGCTGGTGCCCAACCCGCGCAGCGCCTTCTTCGAGGTGAAGGGCCACCGCATGCTCCTCCAGGACCGCGTGGCCTGGCTGCGGAACATGTTCGACATGGCCATGGGCCACTACGACACGCACGCGCCCATCCGGCGCAAGGTGACGACGCTGCGCCAGGAGCTGGACAAGGGCCTGTCCGGCGTGGACCTGCGCACCACCGAGAAGCGCATGAACCAGGTGACGGTGCTCATGAAGGAGCTGCTCACGCGGCACGAGCTGTCCGGCCCCGTCTACGAGGACGTCATCCACCTCAAGTCCCTGTACAGCCGCTACCGGAACTACGCGACGTGGCTGAAGGAGAACCCGGGCGGTCGCCCATGAGCACCTTCACCGACGCGTTGGAAGCCAATGCCCGCGCCCGGTTCGTGCGCTGGGACTCCGCCCTGTGGCGCGAGCTCACCGGCGGCGCAGCGCAGCGGCTGGGACAAGCCCTGTCCGAGGCGGGGACACCGGCGGCGCAGGGCGAGGAGCTCTTGCGCGCCTACCTCCAGCTGGGCGCGGAAGCCATTGGCCTGGGCTACCTGTACCCCACGAGCGCGGGCCGGCAGAACTTCTTCACCCTCGCCTGGTCGGACCTGATTCCCCGCCTGCTGGCCGCCGTGCCCCCGGCGGAGCGCTCGCAGGTGTTCGCCCAGTTGTGGAACCTGGGGGAGAACCTGGAGTCCGCGCCGCCGTGGGTGCAGCGCATCTTCTGGCGCGTGGGCCGGGAGCTGACGTCGCTCCAGGACATTGAAGCGCGGCTGCGTGAGACTTCCTCCGTGGCCCTGGAGCCGCCCGACACGCCACTGGCCGCGCGGGCCCAGGCGCACTGGGTGGACCTGTCGAAAGAGGACAGCCGCTTCCTCCCCGGCGCGATGCACTTCCTCTCCCCCACCGTGGTGTGCGTCCATGACCGGCACCGTCAAGCCGTGGCGGGCCGCGACGCGGCCACGCAGGGCATCTGGCTGGCGGAGACGCCCATCAGCCTGGGCGCCATGGGCTGCCGCGACGTGCCGGAGCAGACCCACGCGGAGAGTCCCCACCTGGACGAGGCGCTGCGGGAGGACCCGCGCGCGGACGCGTGGTTCGCCACCCTGTCCAATGACTGGCGGGTGGCGGCCACGCTGCACACCTCCCAGCACGTGCTGGTGTTCGTCCCGGAATGAGTCTGTCGCGGCGGCACATCACCCCTGAGGAAGTGGCCACGGGCTGGCGCGACGCGCAGGCCCTGTGGGACGTGCGCGTGCAGCTCAGCCCACCCGAGCCGCACGTGGGCTTCCACCCCGACGCCAGCCACGCCCAGGAGCCGCTCGCGTACATCGATTTGGTGAAGCGCCAGGTCTTCGTCAACTTCAAGCTCCTGGAGGCCATGGAGGCCACGGGCAGCCTCACGGCGGTGCTGGCGCATGAAATCGGTCACCACGCGCGCTTCCCGCACACGCTGGGTTGGGACGCGGAGCTGCGCGTGCAGGAGCAGCGGCTGGTTCCTGGCCTGAAGCAGTCCCTCACCAACCTCTTCTATGACTTGCAGGTGAACGAGGTGGTGGGCCGCACGCACGCGGAGGCGCTGTGCGCGGTGTACCGGGGCTTCCAGCGCGTGCAGGGCGGCGAGATGTCGCCGCTGTTCTTCTTCTACCTGGCCATCTACGAGGAGCTGTGGGGCCTGCCCCCTGGGAATCTGGTGCCCGCCGCGCAGCTCGAGCCGATGGAGCAGCGCTACCCCGGTGTTCGCGCCGAGGCGCGCATGTTCGCGCAGACCTTCTACGCGCTGCCCAGCGGCAAGCTCCAGTTCCTCTACTTCTGCGCCACCTTCATCCGCTACATCGAGAAGCCCGCGGACCTGGAGTTCAGCCTGCCGCTGGGCGGGGACGTCTCCGTGCCGGACGTGGACGACCTGGATGCCGCCATCCACGGCAGCAGTCGCTGGGACGACGCCCTGGACGAAGCGGAGGAGCGGGGCTGGCTGGCCCCCTTGAGCACCCGCTCGAAGGAGAAGGACGAGCTGGACTCCATCCACCGCGTCACCGAACACCTGCCCGGCAAGCAGGGCGGAAGGCTGCGGCAGGCCCTCGTCGCGAAGCACTATCGGCGCCTGGTGGACCGGCACCTCCTGAAGCTCCCCACGACGCCCTCCCAGCCGGAGCCCTACCTGCGCACCACGCCCCAGGCGTGGGAGTACGGCGATGACCCGTCCAGCATCGACTGGACGTTGACGGTGCTGTCCCAGGGGCACCTGGCCGCGGTGTCACCGCTGCGCCGCGAGCTGGAGGCGGACCTTCCGCCCCCGTCCGAGCTGGGCGCGCCGTCCGTGGAAATCTACCTGGACACCAGCGGCTCCATGCCCAACCCGGAGCTGAGCCTCAACGCGATGACGCTCGCGGCCCAGGTGCTGTCCGCCTCCGCGCTGCGGAAGAAGGCCACGGTGCGCGGCATCGTGTACTCGCACGGCAACCCACAGGTGTCGCCGTGGATGTACGACGAGGAGAAGGCGCGCGACTTCCTGCTGAGCTACATCGGCGGAGGCACGCAGTTCCCCTTCGACGTGATGGACGCGCTGTCACGCGAGCGGCCCGATGCGCTGCGCATCATCATCTCCGACAGCGACTTCCTCGCGAACGTCACCGCGGAGAAGCCCCTGGCGCCGGTGCTGGAGTCCATCCGGCGCTCGCGCCTCGTGGTGGCCATCCTCGCTGTTCCCGACGAACGACGCGCCCGGCAGGCGCTGGCGCCGCTGCTGCGCGAGCGCCGTTTCCGGCTGGTGGTGGTGCACTGGCCCTCCGACTTCGCGAAGGCGGCCGCCGACCTCGCCCAGGCATTGCTGGAGAATTGAGTCCCATGGCTTTCGACATCCGCGAGATTCAGACGCAGCTCGAGGCAGCCCCCATCGTGTCGCCGTATTCGCATGACCTGGCGCTCGCCATCATCTGCGACACCTTCCGGCTCGCGAAGGTCCGCCCCCCGTCCCGCGCGGACTGGGGCGCGCTGGAGGACCAGGCCCGCTCCCCGCTGTGGCGGGAGCAGGTGGTGATGCTCGCACACGTGCTGGTGTCCTCGGCACTGCGGCAGGAGACGGTGCAGGCACTGACCAAGAATGACGACGCGACGACGCTCCTGCAGCGCTTCTTCCAGGACGTGGCCCCGCTGACGGCGGAGATGATTCGCTCCAACACCTTCCGCCGCGAGGAGTTCCTTCGCAAGTGGGTGCGCGTCGTGGGCGGCGAGTGCAAGGGCGAGTCCCCGAAGGGCTCCGTCGCGCGAATCGAACAACTGGACTACCGCAAGGCGGAAGCGGAGATGCGGCGCGCGGAGGAGGCCCGGAAGAAGGAGGCGGACAAACGCCAGCAGGCCCTCCGCGAGGCGGAGCAGCGCGCCACGGAGGCGCGTGGGTGGCGAGAGTGACGGAAGTCCTGTCCGCGGACCTGCGCGTCGCGCCTCGCGCGAACATCCGCCGGGACACCGCCTCGCAGCGCCCCCACATCCCCTGGGCCGAGTCCATCGCCCAGGGACTGGCCCGCTTCGCGTCCCTGGCTGACGAGGACGCGGCCCGCGCGGACCTGGACGCCCGGTTGTCCTTCCTGCGCGGTGCCCTGCGGGACTCGCCGTACCACGCCCGGAGGCTCCATGCGGCGGGCATCCACCCGGGTGACCTCCAGACGCTGGACGACCTGCGCCACCTGCCCTTCCTGGACCGTGAGGCCCTGGCCGCGAACTGGGACGCGGTGCCCACGCTGCCGGCGGACGCCGATGATTGCGTGATGGTGAAGAGCTCCGGGTCCACCGGAGCGCCAGTGAACGTGGTGAGGGACCGGCGCGACTGCCTGCACATGTGGGCCGTGCTGCGGTTCCTCGTGGCGCGCGCGGGAGCGGCGCTGCCCCCGCATCCCCGGGTGGTGCTGCTGGACGCGCTGCCGGGCGGGCTGGAGTACTCGGTGCGCCTGCCCATCCTCCACGACGGCGCGCTGCACCGAATCTCCGTCCTTCGCGAGGACGCGCTTCAGCGCCTGCGCCGCGTACGTCCCGCCGTGCTCTTCTCCGACCCGGAAGGCCTGCGGTGGCTGGCGGCCCAGCGCGACGTGCCCTCGCCCCAGCTGGTGCTCACCTCCGCGCAGCACCTGCCCGCCGGCCTGCGCGCGGAGCTGGCGAACGCGGTGCCCGCGCCTGTCCTCAACTACTACGCGACGACGGAGACGGGACCACTGGCCTGGGAGTGCCTGCGGCCCGAGGCGCCTGGCCGGTTCCACGTCCTGGCTCCGGATGTCTGGTTGGAGCCCGAACTGGACGAGGTGGTGGTGACGCGGCTGCGTCCCAGCGTGCTGCCGCTCCTGCGCTACCTCCCGGGCGACGCGGGCAGCGTGCGGCGTGACGCCTGCGCTTGTGGGTTTCATGGGTGGACGCTGGAGCACTTCGGCGGACGTGGGGCCTGCCACTTCGCCACGCCTTCGGGCCGGGAGGTGGACGCCTGGGCGCTGGCCTGGGTGTTCAAGCACCATGCGCTGCGTGGCTTCCGACTGACACAAGTGGACGTCTCGCGCTTCCAACTGGAGCTGGCGGGAGCAAGCCATGCGGACGTGACGCCACTGCGCGAGCGGCTCACCGGCGCCTTGCGGAACCTGGGTTGGACGCAGCCGAGCCTGGACGTGTGCCACGTGGAGGTATCGGCGCTGGCCGTGGGCACCAAGCCACAGCCGTTCCGCCGGCTGCGCTGAGCAGCCTTGCATGCCAGCGCGGCGAGCAAGATGTCATGCAGTGGGCTCCGGTGCTTACCTGAGAAGTGCGCGGTTCCTCCCCGGCGGGATGCATGCAGCCGGCCGGGCGCCCGCCCCTGACCATGCACGCTCGTCCGGAACGACATCACCCACTCTGGGCTTCACGCGCCGGACGTTATGGCGTCGCGCTCCTCGCCTTCGTCGCGGCGTGGCTCATCCAGACGTGCGTGGCGTCGTTCATCCCAGCCACCCCGTTCCTGTTCTTCTTCGGCGCGGTGATGGTGTCCGGCTGGTGGGGCGGCTGGGGCCCCGCCCTGGCGACGACGCTCATGTCGGTGGTGGTGGTGGACTTCTACTTCCTGGAGCCACTGCTCAACCTGATGCCGGGCCCTGGAGGGGCTGTCTCGCTGGCGGTCTTCGTCGTGCTCGCGCTGCTGATGACGAAGCTGAATGTCATGCTGCGCAAGGCCAACGCGGAGCGGGCGTGGCTGCTGGAGCGGGAGCGGGCAGCCCGAAGCGAGGCGGAGGCCGGACAGGCCCAGCTCCACGCGCTCTTCCGGGACGCGCCCGCCGGCCTCATCCTCATGCATGGCCCCCGGCACATCTATTCCTTCTCCAACACGATGAACAACATGCTGATGGGGACGGACACGCTGGTGGGCCAGGAGGCGAGCAAGGCCCTGCCGTGGACGGAGTCGCGAGGCTTCATCACCCTGCTGGACGAGGTCTACCGCACCGGCGTCCCTTTCACGGGCAACGCGGTGCCGTTCCCCCGCAAGCCCCCCAATGGCGAGATACAGGAGACGTATCTCAACATCGTGTATCAACCCACGCGGAACGAGCAGGGCGAGGTCGACGGCATCGCCGGCTTCGGGTTCGACGTGACGGACCTGGTCCGGGCCCGACAGCGCGCCGAGGCCCTGACGCACGAGCTCCAGCTGGCCGAGGCACGTGACTGGCTCCTCGCGGAGTCGGGCGCGGTGCTGGCGTCGTCGCTCGACGACGAGACGACGCTGCGGAACATGGCGAAGCTGGTGGTGCCCACGTTCGCGGACTGGTGCCTCGTCGACGTGGCGGAGCCGGATGGGACGTTCCGGCGGCTGGAGGCGGCGCACTTCCGGCTTGAGGACGATGCGCTGGCCGAGGACCTCCTCCGCTTCGGATTGCAGCCCAGCGGCAATCCGGGGCATCCCCCCACGGGCGCCTTGCTGAAGGCGGAGACGGTCCACGTCGAGCTTTTGACCCGGGAGCGCATTCACGAGCTCGCGCACGACGCGGAACACGCCCGGGTGCTGGAAGCGATAGGGCCCGTCTCCTACATCTCCGTGCCATTGATTGCGCGCGGACAGGTGTTGGGGGTGCTCAGCTTCATCCACGCCCACTCCGGCCGGCATTACTCGACGTCAGACCTGGCGTTCGCCAAGGAGCTGGCACACCGGGCCGCGCTCTCCCTGGAGAATGCCCGGCTCTATGCGGAGGCTCGGGAGGCCATCCGTCTGCGCGATGAGTTCATGTCCATTGCCAGCCACGAGCTGAAGACGCCGCTCACCCCGCTGAGCCTGAAGCTCCAGGCGCTCTCGCGCGAACTGGCCCGCAACCCGGGCCCGGTTCCTCGCGACCTGGTGGAGAGCTACGTGGCGGTGGGCGCACGGCAGGTGCAGAAGCTGGCGGAGCTGGTGGGCGACCTGCTCGACGTGTCGCGCATCTCCGCGGGACGGCTCTCGCTGGAGCTGGAGGAACTGGAGCTGGGGTCGCTCGTCCGGGACGTCGTCACCCGGTATGAACCCCAGGCCGCGCGCACCGGCTCCTCCTTGCAATTGGAGGCAGGAGACTTCGACATCCTGGGCCGGTGGGACCGGCTGCGGCTGGAGCAGGTCATCACCAACCTGGTGGACAACGCCGTGAAGTACGGCAACGGCAGGCCCATCCACGTGCGCCTGGAGCCGCATGACGGCGGAGCGAAGCTGACGGTGCGGGATGAGGGCATCGGCATCGAGCCCCAGCATCTGCCCCGCCTCTTCGGCCGCTTCGAACGCGCCGTGTCCGAGCGCAACTACGGGGGCCTGGGCCTGGGCCTGTACATCACCCGCACGCTGGTGGAGGCCATGGGCGGCCGGGTCCACGTGGAGAGCAGGCTGGGGCGAGGCTCCACCTTCACCGTGGAGCTGCCCAGCCACCTGGGCACGGAGCAGGCTCGTCAGGCCCCCTGACGGTCGTTTCCAGACGCGAAGGTCATGCGCGGCCGGGAGTCTCCAGTTAGAGGGGCGTCACCACGAGGAAGGAGCGAGGGACATGGAGACTCGGAAGCTGGGAAGGCAGGGCCCCACCGTTTCGGCGCTGGGCCTGGGCTGCATGGGGATGTCCGACTTCTACGCGGGCAGGGATGACGCGGAGTCGGAGGCCACGCTGCTGCATGCGCTGGAGCGGGGCATCACCTTCTTCGACACCGCCGACATGTACGGGTCGGGCGCCAACGAGACGTTGGTGGGCCGGGTGCTCAAGCCGCACCGGGCGAACATCGTGCTGGCGACGAAGTTCGGCATCGTCCGCGACCCCACGGACCCGCAGAAGCGCGGCATCAACGGACGGCCGGAGTACGTGAGGCACGCTTGCGAGGCCAGCCTGCGCCGGCTGGGCGTGGATGTCATCGACCTGTACTACCTGCACCGGTTGGACACGCAGACGCCCATCGAGGACACGGTGGGCGCCATGGCGGAGCTGGTGCGCGAGGGCAAGGTGCGCTTCCTCGGCCTGTCGGAGGTGGACGCGGACACGCTGCGCCGGGCCTCGAAGGTACATCCCATCACCGCGCTCCAGAGCGAGTACTCCCTGTGGAGCCGTGAGCCGGAAGACGGCGTGCTCCAGGCGTGCCGCGAGCTGGGCGTGGGCTTCGTTCCCTACAGCCCGCTGGGACGCGGCTTCCTCACGGGGCAAATCAAGCGCTTCGAGGACCTGGCGCAGGACGACTACCGCCGCTTCTCGCCCCGCTTCCAGGGGGAGAACTTCACGCGCAACCTGGAGCTCGTCGGCCACATCGAGCGGCTGGCGAAGGAGAAGGGATGCACTCCGGCGCAGCTCGCGCTCGCGTGGGTGCTGGCACAGGGGAAGGACCTGGTGCCCATCCCCGGCACCAAACGCCGCAAGTACCTGGACGAGAACCTCGGCGCGCTGGAGGTGACGCTCACGGACCAGGACGTGGCCGCCATCAACGCCGTCGCGCCTCCGGGCGTCGCCGCAGGTGGGCGCTATCCGCCGTCCATGCAGTCCTCGCTGCCCAAGGCGTCCCAGCCGCGCGGCCAGTGAGATGAAGCGAGGCTGGGGGCCCCTTCAGCTTCGAATACGAGGAAGCTGGGCGTGCGGCTGCCATGCGCCGTCGCCGCCCAGGCAGTAACGGCAGGTGGCCAATGGCGTCTCCCGTTCGAGGTAGCCGAGCATCTGGCCCAGCAGGTCCGGCGAGTCGAGCGGCACGCCGTCGACCTCGCCCAGCGCGGGCATCTCCGGGTACGTGCCGCCGAGCACCGTCGCCACGTGCGGCGGACGCGTGCAGGCGTAGAAGCGGCCCGCGTGGACCAGGTGACAGCGGACCTTCAACCAGCAACGCGCGTGGATGCCTCGCACGGCGTCTTCGGAGTCGTGCGGCGCCTCCGGCGTGAGCTGCTGGAAGGCGTCGATGCGCTTCACCGTGAGGAAGACGCCGTGCTGCTCGCAGCGCTCGGTGATGCGGGCGATGGAGCGCTCCGGCAGCGGCGCGGAGGTGTAGACGGACAGGGTCATCCGGTCCAGGCGCTCGTAGACCGCATCGGGGGCACTCTGCGCGAGGAAGCCGTTGGTGGTGACGGACACCTGCGGGGAGATGCCCGAGGCGCGCACGGCGTCCAGCACCGCGGGCAGGTCGGGGTGGAGGAAGGGCTCGCCGCCGGTGAGCTTGAAGACGTTGGGCCGGAGGGCTCGGGCCAGCTGGCGCAAATCATGGCGCAGGGCGGCGGGGTCCACGGACCAGGCAGGCAGGTGCGGTGACAGCGGGCAGCACTGCACGCAGCGCAGGTTGCAGTGCGTGGCGACATGCGTCTCCAGGGACCAGGTGAGGATGCGTCCATCTTGGAGCTCGTAGCGCACGGCGGGACTATACGAGGTTGCCCGGGGCCCCTGCCGCTTGTCACAGTACCCGCGTGTCTCACGCTTCCGGCGGAATGCTCGCCACCCTGCCCCGCTACCAGTCATCGGCGCGCCTGGCGCCGTCTGTGTGGCGGTTGAATCCCTCGGGGCTGGCACCGGAGGCCGTCGCTGCATTCCTGCGCCATGCGCTGCCTCCCGACGGCAGCGTGTTCCAGGGCGTGCGCCGGGTTCCGGGCGGATTGCCTCGCGTGCGTCGGAGCGAGGGGACTCCGGAGACGCGTGAGGATGAAGACAGGCTGGCGGAACGGCTCGTGGCCGCGCTGGCGGACAGCGTGGGCAAACACCGGCGGCGGGCGCGGTGGACGTGAGCCTGAGCGGCGGCGTGGACAGCGCCGCGTTGTGCGCCCTGGCCGCGCGGCAGGCGCCCGGGCGAGTGCGCGCCTGGACCATGGATGTCCACTTCGCGGATGCCACGGAGCGACGGAATGCCCGGACGGTGGCGAACACGGCGGGAGTCGAGTTGGTCGACGTGTCCGTTCCGGACGCGGTGCTGCCAGAGCTGTTCGAGCCCGCCGTCCTGAGCCAGGAGACGGCCATCCTCAACGCCCGCGCCGTGGCCAGCCATGCCTTCTACGCGGAGGCCCGAAGGCAGGGCGCCTCCACGTTGCTGAGCGGCGCGGGCGCGGATGAGGTGCTCATGGGCAACCCGGCGGCGCTCGCGGGTGCGGCGGCCCGTGTGACGGAGGACCGGCGCCTCGTGCATGAGGTGCTGCACCCAGGGCCTGTGGACAACTTGGGGGTGGATCAGCGGGTACTTCGCCTTCCGTGGGACGCGGAGCTGGCTTCCGGTGATGAGGATCACCCCGAAGAGGTCCGCTACGCGGCCTGGGTGCTGTGGGAGCTGGTGCTGCCTCCCGAACTCCGGAGCGCGAGCGCACATGGCGTGAACGTGTGCACGCCCTACCTGGACGCGGACTTCGCGGACGTGGCGCTGGGACTCCCCTTGGGCGTGCTCGCGCGGCACGGGGCCGGCAAGTGGCTCTTCCGGCATGCGGTGCGCTCGCTGGTGCCGGATGAGGTCCGGTGGGCCCGGAAGACACCGCGCTATGCGCACACCGCGCTCTCCAGCCCCGTCCGCGCGCGTTGGCTGGAGCTGTACCGGGAATGGCTCACACCGGCCCGGCTGGCGCCGTTGGAGTGCGTCGACGCGGGCGCGACCCGGGCGCTGCTGGAGCGCTACGCACGTCTGGCCGCCGACGCTCCCGAGGCGAGTGCCATGGACCGGCTGTTGATGCGGTTGTGCTCCCTCGTCATGCTCCACGCCCACGCCAGCGCCCGTCCCCCATGTCCCGAATCCTGATTGCCACCTCCCCCGAGAAGGGCCACCTCAACCCCATGGCCGGTGTCGCGCAGTGGCTGCGCCGCATGGGCCACCACGTGGGCTGGCTGTGCATCCCCGAGCCCGCGCCGCAGCTCGAGCGGCTGGGCGTGGAGGTGCTGACGTTGCCCCACGCCGAGGCGCCCGTGCCCGCCATCGAGACGGGAGGCGAGGCGCTCGCGCGGTTGGTGCTCGATGAAGCGGCGCTGGGGCAATGGATTCGCGGCCTGCTGCTTGACGCCGTGCCCTCGCTGCTGGCGCCGGTGCGCGAGGCCGTCGAGCGCTTCCGTCCGGATGTCATGGCCCTGGACGGCATGCAGTACGCCGCCGTGCTGGCCGCCCATGCGTTGCGAATCCCTTGGGTGGGCGTGTCCTCCGCGCTGTCGCTCCTGGAGCCGCCCATCGATTACGGCCTGCGCCGCAACGTGCGCGCGCTGGCCGATGAGCGACAGGCCCTGTTCGCCCGCCACGGCTTCGATGCCCGCTTCCGCAACTGTGAGTGCCTGTCGCCGGACCTCAACGTCATCTTCGCCACCGAGGCCTTCCTGGGCTCCGACGCAGGCCTGCCTCCCGCCACACACCTGGTCGGGCCGTCACAGCCTCCGGAGGCGCGCGGTGACGAGGTGGACTTCCCGTGGGAGCGGCTGGGCTCCAAGCCCGTGGTGTACGTGTCTTTCGGCAGCCAGATTTCGTGGCAACCCGATTTGTTTCAGACGATGACCGAGGCCGCCGCGCCCCTGGGCGTCACCGTGGTGCTCAGCGCGGGTGAGTTGGCTGATACAGATTTTGTTCACAGCCTTCCCGGGGACGTGGTCGCCGTGCCATACACACCTCAGCGACAACTGTTATCACGAGTCTCCGTGCTCGTATCTCACGGCGGCGCCAACTCCGTCATGGAGGCGCTGACCGAAGGCGTTCCGATGCTGCTCCTGCCCGTCTGCAACGACCAACCCATCCAGGCGCACTTCCTGGAGAAGTCGGGCGCGGGACTCGTGCGGGCGCCGCGCTCGCTCTCCGTGGAGGACTGCCGCGAAGCGCTGCGACAGCTGCTGGAGCCGGGCACGGTGCTGCGACAGCGGGTGGCCGGCATCGCCGCGTCCTACCAGGCGCGTGACGGCGCGAAGGACGCCGCTGAACGCATCCTCCGACTCGTGGCGTGAGTGATTGCATGCGTGATTGGGACGTGTGGCGGCTGGTGCTGCCGGGTGTGTCGCCGCTGGAGGTGTGGAACCTGCCCGTGATGGGGCGCGAGCTGTGGGAGTTGCTCGGGGCGCCTCGCGTGGATGCGGACCGTCGCGCGGGGGTTCCCGAGCCGGCGCTCGCGGGCAGGCTGGGCCCGGCGCTCGCGGTGGCGCTGTCCACGCTGGTGAAACGGCACGCGGTGGATGCCGTGTGGCTCAGTGGCGGATTGGTGTGCCTGGAGGGCTTCGGTGCCATGCTCTCGGGTGTGTCCACCGCGCTTCCCTGCCCTGTGTACGTGGCGGAGCGTCCACTCTTCGCTCCGGCCCAAGCGGGACTGCGTCTGCTGGCGCCGCTCGCGCCCGCGCATCCGGTGGCGCTCGACGTGGGGCAGACGGGCATCAAGTGCGTGAGTCATACAGCGGACCCGCGCATCTTCGAGCGCGACACCGCGCTGCTGCCCCGGTACTTCATCGGCATGGCGCGGCCTCCGGACCGGCGACATGTGAAGGCAGCGGTGGCGTTCATCGCCAGTGCCCTGCGCGTGTTCTCGGCACGGCTGCCCGATGCGTTGTGCCTCGCGCTGCCGTGTCCGCTGGACGCGTCGCTGGTCCCCGGGGGCTGCACCTACGGCTGGGAAGGCCACGAGTCGCTGGTGGCGGACATCCTCCAGGCGGCCATGGGGAACGAGGGCCGCGGGACGGCGCTGGTGCTCAATGACGCGGAGCTGGCCACGGAGGCCGCGCGGGGTGATTCGCGGCTGGCGAACCACTCACGCGTGTTGTGTCTCACACTGGGCTTCGGGCCGGGCGGCGCGTTGCTGGAACGGCGGTAACCGGGCGCTCGCCCAGGCTCAGTGCAGGTCCAACTCCTTCTTGGGCGCGATGTCGGGGCGCTGCTTCGTCACCAACGCCTTCGCGGTGCTGAAGAGCACCTTGAGCTTTCCGCCGGCCGGGTGGACGTATTCGGCGTGCTCGGGCGTGAAGCGCAGCAGGGCGATGTCACCCTCATCCGGGCCCTGTGGGAACCAGGGCTTCCAGCCGGGCTCCCACAAGTCATGGATGGCCCTCCGGTCGCGGACGATTTCCACCACGCCCGACACGGAGAGATACGTGGCGCTGTCCTCCGACGCGTGGAAGGCGAGCGAGCAGTGCGGGTCCGACTCCAGGTCCTGCACTTTCTGCGTGTCCGTCCAGGTGGCGAACCAGAGCACGGTGCCGGACTTGTGCTTCTTCGCCACCGCCATGGGCCGCGTGTGGAAGTGTCCGTCCGCACCCCGGGTGGTGAGGAGGGCGGTGTCATAGTGCTTCAGCAGTTCCTCGAACTCCCGGCGGTCTCCCTGGATGACACCCTGCGACTGTTTCATGATGCGCTCGCCTGACTGTTCCATGGGGCTGACCTTTCGTTCGCCATCGTGAAGTTCCTGGAGAACGTAGGGACGCGCGGGCCGGGGGGAAGCAGCAGGGCTGGAGTCGCGTGGACCGCTTCCTTGGTGGGCCGGTCGCCGCAGAGCAGACAGCCCCCCGCCTCCAGGCAGATGACGCGCGAATCAGGCCGTCCGCCCTGTCCCCTCCGGCGCGGCCTTGCACCTCGCTGTTCGGAAATGTCGGGACATTTGAGGGGCGGTCCCAATCGGTGAATGCACCAGTCGGGATGCACGACGTAGCGGCGTGCATCCCGGGAGGTGTCCAGTGCAGAGGCGAGGCAAGTTCGGCAGGACGAGTGGGCATCTTCTGGCCGCGCCGTGAGTACCTGGAGGCGCGCTACGAGCGTTTCCGCGAGGCAGGCTGAACCAATGACGAGGTGACCTCCCCGAATGGGTAGGTTCCCGACCTGGCCGGTCCGCCGATGTGGCGCCTTTTCGAGGCCTTTACCTTGTGCCTCGAAAGGAACACACCATGTCCCACGGCCTCCTCCAGTCGCTGTCCCAGTCCCTCGCCTCCGTCGTCGAGCGCACCGCGCCTGGCATCGTCCGCGTGGAGACGCGGCGCAGGCGCGGCGCCACCGGCATCGTCTGGGATGCCGAGGGCCACATCCTCACCACCAGCCAGGCCGTGGAGCACGAGGGCCCGCTCCCCATCGGCTTGCCGGATGGCCGCACCGTCTCCGCCGAGTTCGTCGGCCGCGACGCCAGCACCGACCTGGCCCTGCTCAAGGCCGAAGCCACCGACCTCACGCCGCTGACCTCCGCGCCGTTGGATGACGTGAAGGTCGGTCACCTCGTCATCGCCGTGGGCCGCCCTGGCCGCACGGCTCGCGCGACGCTCGGCATGGTCAGCACCCACGGCGAGGGCTGGCGCACCCATGCCGGAGGCCGCGTGGAGCGCTCCCTGGAGACGGATGCCGACCTCCCGCCCGGCTTCTCCGGCGGCGCGCTGGTGGACACCGAGGGACGCCTTGTCGGTCTGCTCAGCGCCGCCTTCTCTCGCACCGCCGCCGTCGTCATCGCCACGGACACGCTCACGCGCGTGATTGCATCGCTGAAGGAACACGGGGGCATCCGGCGTGGCTACCTGGGCGTGGGCGCCTCCCCCGTGCGTCTGCCCCCACACCTGGGCACGGGGAACGAGCACGGCCTCATCTGCCTCTCCGTGGACCCGAACGGCCCGGCGCATGACGCGGGTCTGCTGCTCGGAGACGTCCTGGTGAGTCTGGGAGGTCAGCCCCTCCACGGCGTGGAGGACCTGCTCGGCGCCCTGAGCGACGAGAAGGTGGGCACCACCCTCCAGGTCCGCGTGCTGCGGGCCGGAGAGGTTCGCGAAGTCCCCATCACCGTGGGCAAGCGCGCGTGAAGGGAGGCCGCCATGAAACTGCTGCAACACTTCTCGGATGATTTGGAGTCGCTGGTGGCGCGTGCCTCGCCCGCCGTCGTGGGCGTGGAGCATGCACGCGGCCACGGCACCGGCCTCTTCCTCACACCGGACGGCTACGTCCTCACCAACCGCCACGTGGTGGTGCGCGGCTCACGCAAGCTGACCGTCCAGCTCTCCAACGGAGAGGAGCTGCGCGGCACCCTGGTGGGCAGCGACGCCCCCACCGACCTGGCCGTGGTCCGCGCGGAGGGCGGTGACTTCCCCACCCTGCCGCTCGCCGAGCCCGAGTCGGTGCGCGTGGGCCAGCTCGTCATGGCCATTGGCAACCCGTTCCACCTGGAGCAGTCCGTGTCGCTGGGCGTGGTGAGCGCCATCAACCGCAGCATCGGCCTGCCCGATGGCGTCATGCTGGAGGGCATGCTCCAGACGGATGCCGCCATCAATCCGGGCAACTCCGGGGGGCCGCTGCTCAACATGCGAGGACAGGTGGTGGGCCTCAACACGCTGGTGTTGCCCTACGCGCAAGGTATCGGCTTCGCGGTGAGCGCCACCACGGCGGCGTGGATTGCCAGCCTGCTCATCCAACGCGGCAAGGTGGACCGGCGCTTCCTGGGCATCGCCGCGACGGCGGTGAGCCTGGACGCACGGCTCACCCGGGAGAACGGCCAGTCCCGCGCGGTGAAGGTGCTCCGCGTGCAGGACGGGACACCTGCCCACGAGGCCGGACTCCAGGTGGATGACTTGCTGCTGGCCATCAATCAGCGGCCGGTGAACAGCGTGGACGACCTCCAGCGGCTCATGGCGCTGGCCACGGAGGACGAGGTGACGCTGGACCTGCTGCGCAAGGGCCGTGGCCGCAAGACGGCCCGGGCACGGACGCGACCGCGCATCGAGCCCGTGGCCGCCTGACTCAGGCCACGCCGCCCGGCGTCCGCCCCTGCGCGTCCGGCATCTTCCCCTGGAGCAGCAGGTTGTCGCCCCGACAAAGGCTCTTGTAGGACCACACGCAGAACGAGTCTCCAGGACGTGACTCCTGGAGATACTCGTCCAGCACGTCGGCATCGTCACAGATGAAGCGGTGCGGGGCGCGCGTCTCCCGGTAGAAGCGGTGCTCGATGATGAGCGGGCTCTTGTTCGCCAGCATCTCGCGCAGGCGGCTCAACGTGTCCGGGTCGGTGATGCGCGAGCCTTCGAGAGTCCACGCGTCCATGGTGCGGTGCCGCGCCTTTCTTCCCACGAGCTGAAACGGGCCCGAGGATGATAGCGGATGACGGCCCACGTCATAGCCGCGCGTCGTGCGATGGCGCCGGACGGTGCTCGGTGAAGAGTTCGTCCTCGTAGCACCAGGCCCACGCCTCCCCCGGCTCGAAGGACTGGACGACGGGATGCGCCGACTGCTGGAAGTGCTTCGTCGCATGCCGGTTGGGCGAGGAATCACAACATCCCACATGGCCACAGCTCAGGCAGCGACGCAGGTGCACCCAGCTCGAGCCCATGGCCAGACATTCCTCGCAGCCTCGCGAGCGCGGCGGCGGGTCTCCGGCCTGTTGGATGTGCTCGCAAATCGGCTCCATGTGACACCTCTCCGTGACGGGGCGACCAGTGCCCTCTACAGCGTAGGCATTGGGTGCGAGGACCTTCAGTGAGCACCAGCCGGGATGGCGAGCCGCTGAAGGCACGTCCCCACCCCGCAGCGGCGGATGGCACGCGCGGAGCCCCGGGCGCACGGTAGAGCCACATGGCCACCAACGCCCCCGACACCACCGTCGCCTATGACAGTCCTCGCGGCCGGGGTGCTGCTCGCCAGCGTGCTGGGCAGCGGCATGGCGTTCCTCGATTCCACCGCCGTCAACGTCGCCCTGCCCGCCATGGGCCGCGAGCTGCACACGGGCCTGTCCGGCCTCCAATGGGCCGTGGACGCGTACCTGCTCACGCTCGGCTCCCTGGTGCTCACGGGGGCGCGCTCGGCGACGCGAAGGGCCAGCGACGCGTCTTCCTGCTCGGCATGCTCGCCTTCACCGTCACGTCGGTGCTGTGCGGCCTGGCGCCCAACACCTGGACGCTGGCCGCCTTCCGCGCGGCGCAGGGTGTGGGAGCCGCGCTGCTGGTGCCCGCGAGCCTCGCCTTGCTGCGCACGTCGTTCCCGCCTCAGGACCGGCAACGCGCCGTGTCCGCCTGGGCCGGACTGTCCGGCGTCACCACGGCCGTGGGGCCGCTGCTGGGTGGGTGGCTCGTGGACGCAGGTTCATGGCGCTTCGTCTTCTTCCTCAACGTGCCCCTGGCCGCGCTCACCGCGTGGGCGGCGCTGCGCCACGTACCGGACATCGCGCCGAAGGCAGGGGCGCGCGGGCTGGACGTCGCGGGTTCGGTGACAGCGGCGCTCGGGCTGGGTGGCCTCATCTACGCGCTCATCGAAGGCCCCGCCCACGGCTGGCCCCTGGCGGCCATCGGCGCCGCGGCCGGAGGCGCCGTCCTGCTGGCCGCGTTCTTCGTCCTGGAGGCACGGCAGCGGGAACCCATGCTTCCGCTCACCCTCTTCCACTCGAGCACCTTCTCCGGCGCGAACCTCACCACGCTCGTCGTGTACTTCGCGCTCGGAGGCGCCACCTTCCTGGTGGTGCTCGCCCTGCAGCAGCAGCTCGGCTATTCGGCGCTCGGCGCGGGAGCAGCGCTGCTCCCCATCACGCTGATGCTGCTTCTGTTCTCACCTTCCGTGGGGCGGCTCGCGGGGCACATCGGCGCACGTCCGTTGATGACGGCGGGGCCGCTGCTCGCGGGCCTGGGGCTGGCGCTCCTGACGCGCATCCAGCGTGGAGGTGACTACGTCAGCACCGTGCTGCACGGCATCCTGGTGCTGGGACTGGGGCTGGCGCTCACCGTAGGCCCGCTCACGGCGGTGGTGCTCGGCGCCGTCGAGGACCGCTACGCGGGCATCGCCTCCGGCGTGAACAACGCCGTGGCCCGCATCGCCGGCCTGCTCGCGGTGGCGCTGCTGCCACTACTGGGCGGCCTCGCTGGCGACACCGGCATGGACTTCCTGGTGGGCACACGGCGCGCGCTCTGGGTGTCCGCCGGCCTGTGCGCCGTGGGAGCGCTGTGCTCGCTGCTCACGATTCCACGCGAGGCCGGGCGCACGACCTCCGCGCAACAGGAGCACGGGACACCGGCGCACCGCGCGGGTCCAACAAGCGCCCATGACGTCGTCGCGGGATGGCGCCTCAGCCCCCGGCCGGCTTCTTCGCGGCCTTGCCGGCGTGCGGGCTGTCCCCAGGCCCGCACCTCAATGACGTCCGTGGTCGTCACTCAGCGGAGGAGCCTCGCGCGCCGGCTCGGTGCCTTTCTGAGCGCCGTAGCCGCCAATCCCCTTCTGGAGGATGCGGTCTTCGCCCACGTCTTCGTCCGTCACGTCGCCTCGCACCGGGCCTTTCTGGTGCCGCGCCTCGCGCTCCAGTTCTTCTGGGCGCGTCGTGTCCATCCGCTCGTCGCCCCGTACCGGACTGCCCTTGTTGTCAGCCATGGTCATTTCCCCTTTCAGAGGGAAAGGTCCGAACCGCCCTCGCACCGGACAAGGCACCTGCCATGGCGCCGCCGCCTGCCGCCCAAGCAGAAGGCCCCCGCCCCAGCAGGGACGAGGGCCTTCGGGAATCCACACCGCCGAGCCAGCGCTAGCTCTTGTACTTCACCGAGCAGCCGTAGGGCGTGGTGGTGCTCGTCGGGACCTGCTGGCCCCCCACCACCGCGTCCACCGCCGTCTTCACATGGTTGGCCGGCTTGGCGTTCTTGCCGCGCGGGTCATCGTCGATGGCGCCCGCGTAGCGGACAACGCCCGTCTCATCGATGACGTACATGTGCGGCGTCGTCTTCGCGCCATAGGACTTGCCTACCGTGCCGCTCGCGTCCTGGAGAACCGGGTAGGGAAAGCCCTCCTCCTTCTTCCACGCCGCGGACTTCTCCGGAGTGTTGTGCGCGGTGGAGTCCACCGCCAGCCACACCACCTTCTTCGCATCGAAGCCCTTCAGTGTGGTGACCATCGTGTCACTCTTGTAGTGCCGCTGAACGAAGGGGCACTCGGGGTTGGTCCACTCCAGGACCACGACCTTGCCCTTGTACTGCGCCAGCGTGTGCTCCTTGCCGGACTCGTCCTTCAGCGTGAACGTCGGCGCGGGCTTGCCAACTTCCGCGTCGGAGAGGGCGGGCGCCCCCACGAACAACGTGCCCAGCGCGAGTGCTGTGAAGACCTGCTTCATGGCGTTCCTCCAGAGTTTTGGGGATTGCGGGGAAGACAGCACGACTTCAGTGGCTTGGGAAACCCGCGGCGCAGAGGACGTTCGCGCCGCTGCCCAGCTTCGAGGGTGCACACTCCGCCGCGCGCTTCACGGCGTCCGCCACGACGCCCGGCGTGAGCAGCTCCGGCAGCACCTCCGGCTTGTCGGGGGCGCCCGGGCTCAGCACCGGTACATGGGCACACCGGCCCGGCCGTGTTCGGCCAGCTTGGTGGTGATGCTCGCGTCCCGGCGCGTCCAGTCCGCGATGAAGAAGGCCACCTGGTGCTTGTTGAAGGCGTCCCGCACCTCGTCGGTGGACAACACGGTGCGCTCGTTGAACTTGCAGGTGAGGCACCAGTCCGCCGTGAAGTCGATGAACACCGGCTGGCCCGCCGCCAGCGCCGCGTTCACCGCGTCCGCGCTCCACGGCTGCGCCTGCGCCACCGTGGACCCGAGCCGAGGCGCCTCCACGGGGTCCTGGTCATCGAAACGCAACGTCAGCAGCCCTGACGCCACGAGCACGCCCGCGGCCACCGCCACGGTGGCCATCTTGCGCACGCCGTCCTGCGCCTGCCCCTGGCCGTAGAGCCACGTGACGAGCCCCACCGCGACCAGGAACGCCAGCAGCCGCGCCATGCCGTCCACGCCGGCCAGCCCGCCCATCACCCACACCAGCCAGACGGTGGTGGCCAGCAACGCGAAGCCCAGCACCTGCTTGAAGCGCTCCATCCACGCGCCCGGCTTGGGCAGCTTCTTCGCCAGTCCGGGCACCAGCACCAGCACGCAGAAGGGCAGCGCGAGCCCCAGACCCAGCGCGGTAAAGACGGCCAGCACCGTCACGGGGCCCGCCGCGAAGGCGAAGCCCACCGCGGTGCCCAGCAGCGGCGCCGAGCACGGCGTGGCCAGCACCACGGCCAGCACGCCCTCGCCAGCGCTGTGCATCAGGCCGTGGCTCTGGTCTACCTTGCCCGCCAGCGCCGTGCCGTCCAGGCCCACGTTGAAGACACCGAAGAGGTTGAGCGCGAAGGCGACCAACACCGCGCACACACCCGCGACGAAGAGCGGCTCCTGGAACTGGAAGCCCCAGCCCACGCTCGCGCCACCCGCGCGCACCGCCAGCACGACGCTGGCCAGCAGCAGCATGGTGCCGATGATGCCCGCCGCGTAGGCCGCCGCATGCGCGCCGACGCGGCCCCGCTCCTGCTGCACCATGCGCGTGAAGCCGTAGGCCTTGAGCGCCAGCACGGGGAACACGCACGGCATCAGGTTGAGCAGCGCGCCGCCGAAGAAGGCGAACACCAGCGCCAGCCCCAGGCCCATGGACGACTCGGCCGCGGGCGGCGTGGCGATGGCGGCGCCCACCGGCTTCACTGCCGCGATGCTGTCCTTCACCGACGGCGGCTTCACCGCGGCCGACGTCCCAGCCGCGCCACCGGCCGCCACCATGGGGGCCAGCGGCGCCGCCACCTCGAGGTACTGGTAGCCCGTGGCCGCCGTGCCCAGGCGCATCACGCCCGTCAGGCCCGGCGCCGACGCCTGCACGTCCGGCTCCGCCTTGCCCTTGAGCTTGAAGCGGCCCGGACCGTCCGAGGCCAACCCCACGCGCACGACGCCGGGGATGCGGTCTGCAACGAAGAAGTCACCTTCCACCGCGGGCACCGCCGCGCCACCCGAGGCCGTCAGGGTGAGGGTGCCGGTGAAATCCTGGCCCGCGGTGAGCTGCGGCGCATCCAGCGCCACCGTCGCCGCGTGGCCGCTGTCCTTGGCGGGACGGGGCACCTTGGCCAGCTCGGTGTCGAAGACAGCCGCCGTCTCGGCGTCGCGCACCGTCTGGGGACCCAGGGGAATGGAGCGCGTCAGCATCAGCTCCGCAGGAATGCAGTGCACCTCACACACCAGCGCTTCCACGGCGGCGGACACCGTCAGCAGACCCGTGGAGGGTCCTTCCACGGCCTTCGCGTCGGCGACGAGGATGGCCTCACCGTCATAGCCATGGGTGGTGATGAAGCCGTCGGGCGTGCGGAACGTCTGCGGGAAGGGCCACTGCAGCGGCCCCACGGTGACGCCGGGCGTGTCCCACGCCACTTCCGTCTCCAGGCCGGAGTCGCCCGGGTTCTTCCAGTAGACGTGCCAGCCCGGATCCAACCGGAAGCGCACGCCCACCCGGAAGGTGTCTCCCGGCTTCACCTGGGTGGCGTCCACCAGGAGGGCACCCTCGATGCGAGGGTCACCTTCGTCCGGCGCGCTCGATGCCACCGCCGACGCAGGCAGGTCCGCCCACGCGACCGCCGCCACCAGCAGCAGTCCGATTCCACCAACAACGCCGAGCCTCTTGGACTGCTGATGCGTCATGCGACTCCCGTTAACCCAGAGGAGGCCGGCCCGCTAGCGGCAGACACGTGCCTCCGAGCACAGTGAACCATCCGGGCAGGCGGGCATTCCCCTCGCATGACGCGCCACGCCCACTCCCAGGCGGACGGTCCGAGCAGGAGGGGTTACAGCGTCACAGAGGTAACGTCATGAACCCACAAGAGCAGCCGAGCGACGGGCGTCAGTCCTCGGTCTTCCAGGGCAGCAGCGCGGGCGCCGCGGGGCCCACGCGGCTCATGGTGATGCGGGAGACCTCGGAGTGCGCGCGGCGCATCACCAGCGCGGGGAGCTTGTTTGCCCGGCGCTCTATCACCCGGCGCAGGTCCGCCAGCCGCTCCACGTGGCGTTGCGCGGGCACCTCCGCCGAGCCGAGCCGCGCGAGTTTGTAGAGGGCGACGTCCGCGGCCTCCAGCGCCCGCTCCGCGGCGTCCTGGTGACGGCGGCCCAGGGCCTTCCACGCAGCGGCTTCACCGGCGACCAGGTCCAGCTCGGCGGACACGGCGCGCACGAAGCGGCCCGCGTCACTGTCGGGCAGCACACGCGTCACTGGCACGCTGATGCGCCGCGTATCGCCGCGCTCGGAGTAGGACGTGGACACGCCCAGGTTCCACTCCGCATCCCCCAACATGCCCGAGAAGAGGACGCGGCGCGGGAAGGCCTGGGAGATGGCGCCCAGGGTGGCGCTCATGGCGTCGCCTTCCACGCGCGAGGGATAGCGGTGGCGGCAGCGGACGTCGGCGAAGCCCGAGGGCAGCACGTGCACGCGCGCGTCGGCGACGACTTCACCGAAGAGCTCGGCGCCCAGCTGGCCCACGGCCATGGGCAGACCTTCCGGGTCATCCACGTGCACGAAGCCGGTGCCGGAGGGGCTGGTGAGGGCCTCCAGGATGTCGGGCAGGTAGTGGCGGCCCAGCCCCAGCGCGTGGAGCATGACGCCGGACTCTGCGATGCGGGCGCCCTGGGTCTTGAACTCGGCGAGCTGCGACGGGCCCACCGAGGGCTCGCCATCGGTCAGCATCAGCACCTGGGGCCGGGCGCCGGGCACGAGCACGCGGCGGGCGGACTCCGAGGCGCGCTCCACGGCCTCGTGCAGGGCGGTCCCCTCGCCGGACTCCAGGCGCGCGAGCACCTTGAGGAGCTGCGCCCGGGCATTGGGGTCCATGGCGCGCATGGGGAGGACCTGCTCGGGCTCGGCGTCGAAGGTGAGCAGGCCCAGGTAGTCGCGTGGGCTGGCGCGCTCCACGAGCGCCTGGGCGGCTTGCACCGCGGCGAGCAGCGGCACGCCACGCATGGAGGCGCTGCGATCCAAGGCGAGGTTGATGGCCACGGGTGCGCGGGGGGCGTCGGCGTCGGCTTCCAGGGTGACGAGGAGGAGCACCTCGCGGCCATGCTCGGCGTCACGCTCCACTGCCCAGGCCGTCTGCTTCATACGTACTCCCCCGTGGTCGCACGAGGCATTGTGCCGCGAATCAATCTGCGGGAGCGGACCGCCCCCGATGCCGGAAGTCTCATGGGCCACAACGCACGGGAGAGGGGGACGCGCTCGGGCAGGCTGCGGGGTCTGAGAATGTCGGGAGTCGTGCTTTGGAGCAAGGGGGCCCGGGGGCTCACTTGGGGAGCCACCACGCGGGTATCCATTGCCCCGGCTACCGCGAGTGCCCCCGCGCGTCCACCGGCCGCGGGGGCCGCGAATTACTCGGCCGCAGTCCAGCCGCCCCACGACTCCTCGGAGTAGCCCCAACGGCGGCCGGGCGCGCCCTCGTCGGCCTCAGAAGACTCCGCGCCACCGTCCTGCCGCGGATCCACATAAGGCAAACCTTCATCGTCCATGTACGTGGTGTCGTCGTGAACCATCGCCGGCTCCTCTGGAGGCCACCCAGGTGAAGGGGGGCATCCCGCTTCGGTCGACCCGGGCTCGCCCCATGCGAGGCCCGCTCCATTATTCGTTGACCGATTTACCGACCATGTTGAGTATGTCGCCTCGCGTTGTAAAGGCCTTGGGGTCTCAAAGTTTCGGGGGCCATGTCGCCCGCTTGCCTACCTGCCTGCCCTCCAGCGAAGAGTGTTCGTATTTACAGGCAGTTACGAACAGTCAGACGCCAGACAGTGCCCGTGGCAATCGCACAAGGTAAGCCCTGGGCCCGAAAAAGGAACCCCCACAGCGGTTTACTGCCGGGTATTTTCAAAGGATGCCTGGCTGCCGTCCGCCACTGGTAAATCCGTGCGATGGCCGCTCACTCCCCAGAGGACCCGGGCCGCGTTCTCCAGTGAAGGACACCTGGGGCAGCAGGGTGCTTGATTCGAGAATCACCCCTGTTAGGGTTGAAGTGCACTCAAGAATTGCCGCGACGCGGCAGCCCGGGCTCATCCGCCGCGGCGCCCGAGAGGTCCTCAGAGTCCCATGAGTCCCATCATCACCGGCCTGTTGCTAGCCCTCGCCATTCCCATCTTCGTCATGACCATGTCCGGTCGCGTGGGCGTCCTGCTCGCGATGAAGAAGGAGAACCGGCTCGACAACATCCCCTTCCGCGTGGCGCAGCTGGTGCGCTTCGGCCTTGGCCAGAAGCGACTGGTGGACCCGGAGGAGTTCACGCCGGGCCTGTTCCACGTCCTCATCTACGCGGCCTTCATGGTGCTGGCCCTGCGCACCATCATGCTCTTCGCCATGGGGTTTTCGACCACGGCGCTGGACGTGCTGACCGACCTGGGCCACCCGTTCTGGGCGGATCAATCCGCGCTGCTCTTCGTCTACAAGCTCTACCTGCTGGCCAAGGACGTGGTCGCCGCGCTGGCCCTGCTGGGCGTGGCCTACTACATCTGGGTCCGCTGGAAGGTGAAGCCGGACCGCCTGACGCCGTCGTGGGAGGCGTACCTCATCCTGTGCTTCATCGGCGGGCTGATGGTCTCCGAGTTCCTGTTCGGCGGCAGCCACATGGTGGCCGCGCACGCCGCGCAGGCGCAGGTGGGCGCCGCGCAGGTGCCCCAGTCCCCCGCCGCGCTGGTGTGGTGGGAGCCGTTCACCAGCCTGACGGGCCTGGCGATGATGCCGCTGGGCGCCACCGCCGCGCACGTGGTGGGCACGGCCGGCTTCTGGGTTCACCTGGTCATCATCCTGGCGTTCCTGAACTTCCTGCCCATCGGCAAGCACTTCCACATCATCACCGGCCTGCCCACCGTCTTCTTCCAGCGCACCCACTCCACCGGCAAGCTGCCCACGCCGGACCTGGAGAAGGAGGACTTCGGCACCGCCACGGTGAAGGACCTGACGTGGAAGCAGGGCATGGACCTCTACTCCTGTACGGAGTGTGGCCGCTGCCAGACGCACTGTCCGACGTACATCACCGGCAAGCCGCTGACCCACAAGGGCGTCAACCAGGACCTGAAGCATTGGATCTGGGACAACGAGCAGTGGGTGGAGGAAGGCTACGGCCCCAATGGCATCAAGGAGCCGCTGCCCGAAATCATCGGCAGCGCGCTGTCGGCGGAGACCGTGTGGGCGTGCACGAGCTGCGGCTGGTGCGAGCAGGCCTGCCCGGTGTTCATCGAGAACGTGCCGCGCCTCATCGACATGCGCCGCTACCAGGTGCAGGTGAAGGCGGAGTTCCCCCCCGAAATCCAGCGCGTGTTCGAGGGCATCGAGCGCCAGGGCAACCCCTGGGGCCTGGGCCAGGACCGGCGCGACGAGTGGGCGGAGGACCTGGCGCTCCCCACGTGGGGTGACGACGGCGGCCCCTACGAGTACCTCTTCTTCGTGGGCTGCGCGGGCAGCTACGACGACAAGCAGAAGAAGGTCAGCCGCGCGCTGGTGAAGATTCTGCGCGAGGCGGGCGTGAGCTTCGCCACGCTGTCGAAGCAGGAGATGTGCAACGGCGACTCCGCGCGCCGCATGGGCAACGAGTACCTGTTCCAGACGATGGCGAAGACGAACGTCGAGACGTGGAACTCGATGGGCGTGAAGGCCGTCATCACCCAGTGCCCGCACTGCTTCAACACCATCAAGAACGAGTACCCGGAGTTCGGCGGCGAGTACCGCGTCATCAACCACACGCAGCTCATCAACGAGCTGCTGAAGGAGAAGCGCATCAAGCTCTCCGCGGTGATGAACAGCAAGCTCACCTACCACGACCCCTGCTACCTGGGCCGCCACAACGGCGTCTACGACGCCCCCCGCGAGGTGCTCAACAGCATCCCCGGGCTCGAGGTGGTGGAGATGCAGCGCAGCAAGCGCGAGGGCTTCTGCTGCGGCGCCGGCGGCGGCCGCATGTGGATGGAGGAGCACATTGGCACGCGCATCAACCACAACCGGTTGAACGAGGCCGCGCTCACGCTGAAGCACGCCGAGGACCCGAACACGCCCTACCCCAACGCCGCGGACAAGAAGAAGCCGGGCCAGGTGGGCGACTACAAGGAGAAGGGCGGCAGCGGCATCGTCGCGGTGGCGTGCCCGTTCTGCTCCACGATGCTCTCCGACGCGGTGAACGACACCGGCCGTGAGGAGAACATCAAGATCAAGGACATCACCGAGCTGGTCGCCGACGCGCTGGAGACCAAGAGCGGCGCGGTGGGCACCGTGGCCCCCAGCGCCACGGTGAGCGCCAAGCCGGAGTAGTGCCAGGGGTGCGGCGGGCCTGCTGAAGGGCCCGCCCGCTTCGCTTCACACAAGGGCCCGGAGGCTTCCACCGTGAAGCCCCGGGCCTTCGTCGTTTCAGGGCTTGCGCTGCTTCTCCGAGCGCAGGACGCGCTCCAGCCGCTTCGTGGCGCCGTCGTCCCCCAGCTTGCCGGAGACATACGCCCCCGCGGAGGCGAGCTTGCGGCGGAAGCTGTTGTCCGGCGGAGGCGGCGCGTCCAAGCGCAGGTCGGTGATGCCCAGGCCGGAGAGCAGTGTGCGGGCCAGGTCCTGGTCATCCGCGCGCGCGTGAGGCATCAGCCACTGGCAGACCTCGGTGTGCCCGTGCGCCGCGGCCATGATGAGCGCGGACTCGCCGATGCTGTCCGTCAGCTCGGGGTCCGCTCCCGCCTCCAGGAGGCGTTGCACCAGTCCGCTCGCCCCGCGCGGGCCGCGGCCATCAGCGGCGTGCGCCCCTCCTCGTCGAAGGGGTTCGGGTCCGCTCCAGCGGACAGGTGGGACTCCACGGCGTCACGGTCGCCCGCCAGCACGGCATCGAAGAGGGACATCGTCAGACCTCCGCGCGGCAGCATCGCGCCTCGCGCTCTGGGACGCCAGTTGCCCCCGGGCGCTCGGCGCCCTGGCTCACAGCACGCCGCCCAGCAGGGAAGCTGCGCCCCCCGCCCGTCGGCCGCCCATACCGCGTCGTGTTGGACGTGGCGTCCACGCAGGTCGCCTTACGTCCGGAGCGTCAGTTGATTTCGACCGTGCCGCCCTTGATACGGTGGGTGCCGGAGGCGCGCGACTCCAGGTAGGTGCCTTTCACGATGACCTTGCCGTTGCGGCGCAAGGTGATGCTGGCCTCCCCGCACTTGAGGACGACTTCGTCCTGGCCCTCGATGACGACGCGCTTGCCGTCGACATGGGCCTCTGTCGGGCGCAGCGCGGCTTCTGGGGGTGGTGATTCCAGCAACGCGTCCAACAGCGGCGTCGTGCTGGGCTCCTGGATGAGCCCCATGACGAAGGGCAGCCGGGGGTCTCCGTTCTCGAAGAGGAGCACCGCCTTCTGCCGCTGGGCGACGGCGGCCTGGAGCGCCTTCGGCTCCACGACGACGGCGAGCCGCGCGGCCACCGGGCCCGAGGGGTTCCCCGGAAAATCCACGAGCACCGCGCCACTGGCATCGACGCCCACCAGATGGCCGGCCCGGCTCCCCAGGATGGGCTCCTGGGATTGCGCGCCAGAGGCAAGGGACCTGCTGTCGGGTGACTCGCTCATGCCGGCATCTCCATGCGTCAGGCTACCGCAGGCGCCTCCCACGGCGCGAATCCGGCCCGAACCGCCTTCCCTCGGACGCCAGGCAGGCGGCGCTGGCGCCACCCCACCGGGTCCGAGGTCAGCGGCTCCAGGTCAAATCGGCCCGTAGGACGGTTCCGCGGCGCTGGGCACCGCCAGCGACACCGAGCCCGTGCTCAGGTTCGCGCGGTAGATGCCCGTGTCGCTCCCGCCAGCGCTGATGAGGAAGCCCAGCTGGCTGGCGCCCGTCCAACTCGGCCACGACTCCTCGCCCGCCCCGCCACTGGTGACGCGCTGGAGCGCCCCCACGTTCGAGCCCGACAACTGCCCCACGAAGATGCGCGTGCCACCGGAGGACAGGCGCCCATCCAGCGCCACCTGGGAGCCGTTCGGAGACACCGCCACGCGGTTCTCCACGAACTGCACGCCCGCGCTCAGGGAGGAGTAGGTGATGGTGCCCCCGTTGAGCGGCACGTGCGCAAGCTGGTCGAGCTGGTTCAACCCGCTGCCCGCGCCCGCCAGCACCGCGCTCCCGTTGGGCAGGAAGGACGGCGCGCCGTAGGCGATGACGTTGTTGGGCGTGAGCTCCTGGAAGCCGCTGCCGTCCGTGTTGATGCGCGCCAGCGCCGTCTGGGAGCTGTTGCCCGGTGAGAAGACGAAGACGACGCTGCGTCCATCCGGACTGAAGGTGGGCGTGCGGAAGTTGGAGCAGCCGCGCGCGCACGTCGAATCATTCGCCCGGAACAGCGTGGAGGGCGTGCCGCCCGAGGTGGGCACCGTCAGCAGCGAGGTGGTGCCACCGCTGCGCTGGACGAACACCACGCTGCGGCCGTCGCGCGACACGGAAGGCCAGTAGGCGCCGCCCACGCTGGTCAGCCGCTGCGGGCTGTTGGCGTCGCCGTTGTCGTCCACCACGAAGACGTTGCGGTCGTCCTCGCGCACGAAGGCGAAGCCGCGGGTGAAGAGGACGTCCCCGATGCCGCCGCCGCCACCGTCGTCCAGGGGCTCGCAGCCCCCCAACATCCCCACCGCCAAGACCGCTCCGAGGAACCTCCGCTTGCCCGTCATCGTCATCACTCCGCTTCCCGGCCGATAGAGAGCCCCGTACTACAGAGCGCACCGGGACTGACGTCAACGCGCCACGGGTGATTCAACGCACGGTCAAGGTCAGCGGTTGAGCTTCTGGAGCTCGTTGCGGCAGAGGTTGCAGAGCGACAGTTGCTTGCGGTCGCAGTCCTGCGGCGTCTGCGCGAAGAACATCACGCACCGAGGGTCCTCGCAGTAGGACAACCCGAGCAGGTGTCCCGCCTGGTGCACCACCTCCACCTGCGCGCGGCGCCGCAACATGTCGCTGGCGGCGCCCTGGGCCAGGCGATGGAGGCTCATCACCGCCGTCTTCGATTCGCGGTCCGCTTCCCCGAAGACGAAAGGCGAGTCCGGGACGAAGAGGTCCACGTCGGAGATGCCCAACACGGCGAACTGGCCGGGCTCCAGCATGGGCGTCAGCCGCCGCATGATGGCGTTGCAGTGGTACTGGCCACGGTCCTTGTTGAAGGCGTAGGCGGGCGTCGGCAATACCGTCTTCGACACCACGGCCGCGACACCCATTTGCGCCGCCAGCGGGTCCTGCAAGTCCCTCAAGAGAGAGGCTGGCGGGCTACCCACGGAGACCAGAAGGAGTGTCTTCTGCGGCATCGGCCCACCGTCCTTCATGCACGGGACGGACGCATGGCTACCGCGTCCCCCCGGAGCGGAGTGGCTGGGGCGCAAGGATTCGAACCTTGATACTCAGAGTCAAAGTCTGATGTCCTGCCATTAGACGACGCCCCAGCAGGTTCTCTCGTGTACTTCTGGTGTCCGAGTGTACGGCATCCCGACGGGTGCGGGGAACTCCCCTGACGCGGTTCTCTGCAATGTCAGCCACTGGACCCCTCGCCCGGGCCCCGGTGACGGCTGAAGCCGGGCGCATTGTCGCTATCCCATTACACCTGGAGTAAAGCCGCCCCCGGATTCTCGCCAGGAGCGGCCTTCCCCCTTCCCGGTCAGCCCTTGAGGACGGCGAGCGGTGTCAGGCGCAGGAGCGGCCGGACGAGGTCGGCCTCGTCCTCCAGCACCTCGGTGATGTCGCGGTAGGCGGCAGGTGCCTCCTCCACCAGGGCGGCGGCGCGCCCCTTGTCGTACACCACGCGGCGCAGCACGTGCTCCAGCGCCGCCGGGCGGATGCGCGCCCGTGCCTCGGCACGGGTGAGGACGCGGCCCGCCCCGTGTGAGCAGGAGCGGAAGGCACGCGGCTCGCCCCGGCCCTCCACGACGTAGGACGCCGTCCCCATGGAACCCGGGATGAGCCCGCGTTGGCCGGCCTGGAGCCCCACCGCGCCCTTGCGGTGGACCCACAGCATGCGGCCCCCGTGCTCCTCCAGGGCGACGTGGTTGTGGTGCACGTCCACGGCCGACGCCGGGTCGGCGGCCACGCCCAGGGCTTCTTCCAGGACGTCCAGCGCGCGAGCGGCGATGGCCTCCCGGTTGGCGAGCGCGAAGCGGCAGGCCCACTGCGTGTCGGCGAGGCAGGCGGCGCCCTCGGCGGTGTGGATGTCCAGGGCCGGCAAGCCGCCCTCCCCGAGCGCCCGGGCCACCCGCCCGTGGTGGTCCGCAATGGCCGCGCCGACGCCCCGCGAGCCGGTGTGCAGCAGCAGCCAGAGGGCCCCGTCCGCATCCCGGTCCAGTTCGAGGAAGTGGTTGCCGCCCCCGAGCGTCGCCGGTGTCTGGGCGCCAGCCGCTCCCAGGCATGGCGCAGCTTCTGGGTGGACAGGGGCGGTGACTCCAGCGCCGGGGGCAAGGGCAGCCCCCGGCCCCGGTGGGCGGCGTCACCCACGGGGATGCGCTCGGCCCACTGAGACAGCACGCGCGCCAGCAGGTCCCGTCCGGGAAGGCCCGAGGTGAGTGGGAAACGCCAGGCGCTCACGCCGCAGCCCAGGTCTCCGCCCAGGGCCCCCGGTACGACGTGGTGCTCGGTGACGAAGACGGTGCCCACTGCGATGCCGGTAGCGACGTGGAGGTCCGGCATGGCGGCCACGTGCTCCACGACATAGGGCTGGGAGGCGATGTGACGCAGCTGCTTCTCCGCGCCGGGAGGCAGCGCTCGGGCCCAGACGAGGATGGGCCTGCAGCCCGGCGCGGACGGAAGGAGACGGGGCATCATGACTCGCCCTCCTCCGCCGCTCCGGACGTGTGCTCCGAGACGCCGATGTAGATGAAGCGAAGCTGCGGCACGCGCTTGAGGTCGAGGTGCTCCGCGAGCTGCGAGCGCAGGTAGCCGCTGGCGCCTTCGAGCGCCGCCTGCAGGGGACGAAGGCCGGCAGCCGCGGCTTCGGGCGTGACGGTGTAGCCGATGCGAACGAGGCGGCCGTCCGGCGACAGCTCGAAGGACGTCAGCGCGACGCCTTCGAGCCTCGGGTCGGACAGCTCCCCCCGGAAGGTGCGGGAGACTTCTTGGGACAGATGGGACTGCACGCGCAGATGGCGCGATGACGAGGTACGGCGATTCCTGGAAGAGGACATGAGAGGACGAACGGTTCCCAGAAGGCCGCGCGTGCCCCTCGTGCGCGCCCGGCTTCAAGCCGTCAGCGACGCACGAGACACACGCCGGCCCATTGCACGGAGACAAAGGCTCCGCGCACATGCCGAATCCAAGGCCCTGGAAGCGCGCTCCGTCCCGCTCAGCGAGGGAGGCGGCCCACCCGGTTCAGCACGTTCAGCGCGGAGCGACCCGAGACTCCATTCAAGACACGTCCCATGGCACACCTCCCGCCGCGTGCGTGACTCCCGCGCGGACCGTGATGCTGCGCACGCAAGATGTGACCGCCACCCTGCCCGCGTCAAGCGACAGCCCCGGACGGCAGGACGCGGGCAGACCTGACAGCCAACCACCCCTCGGGCCCGTGCCCTGTGTCCGGTGTCGGCGGGTGACCACCCTCACTTTCCAGCAGCGGACGTGCGTCTCAACGCGGCCGTGGGCATGGCCCGCCGCCGCGCTACGCAGCGGGCACGAGGTGAAGGCACATGGCGGAAGCATTCGACGTGGTGGTGATTGGGGCAGGCCCCGCGGGTGAGGTCGCCGGTGCGCGCGCCGCGGAGGCCGGGCTGTCGGTGGCGCTGGTGGAGCATGAGCTGCTCGGCGGCGAGTGCTCGTACTGGGCCTGCATCCCCAGCAAGGCCTTGCTGCGCCCGAGCGAAGCGCGGTGGCTGGCGGAGCATGCCGCCGGCGTGCGCGAGAAGCTCCAGGAGGGCATCGACGCGCGCGCGGTGCTGGCCCACCGGGATTCGATGGTCAACAACTACCAGGACGACTCCCAGGTGAAGTGGGCCGAGGGCGCGAAGCTGAGGGTGATGCGGGGCACCGGCAAGCTCACGGGCCCGCGCAAGGTACGCGTGGAGAACAAGGACGGCACCGTGCGGGAGCTGGAGGCCCGAAAAGCCGTGGTGCTGGCCACCGGCAGCCATCCGCGCATCCCGGACATCCCGGGGCTGAAGGACGCCCAGCCCTGGGACAACCGCCAGGGCACCGGCGCCGCAGGTGCCCAAGCGGCTGGTGGTGCTGGGCGGCGGCGCGGTCGGGGTGGAGCTGGCCCAGGCGTGGCGCTCGCTGGGCTCCGAGGTGACGCTGGTGCAGCGCGGAAAGAGGTTGCTGTCCCGCGCGGAGCCCTTCGCCAGCGAGCAGGTGGCCCAGGCGCTGCGAGATGCCGGCGCGCGCGTCCTGCTGGGAATGAACGTGACGCGCGTCCAGCGGCCCGGCGGCAAGGGCGAGGTGACGGTGACGCTGTCCAATGGCGAGCAGGTCGTCGCGGACGAAATCCTGGTGGCCATGGGCCGCGTGCCCCGCACGGAAGGAATCGGGCTGGAGACAGTGGGGCTCGAGGGCGGCAAGCCCGTGGAGGTGGATGACCAGCTCCGCGCGAAGGGCGTGGACGGCGGCTGGCTCTACGCGTGCGGCGACACCAATGGCCGCAACCTCCTCACCCATATGGGCAAGTACCAGGCCCGCATGGTGGGCGACGTCATCGCGGGCAAGCAGGCAAGAGCGTGGGCGGACGCGAAAGCCACCCCACAAGTCGTCTTCACCCACCCGCAGGTGGCCAGCGTGGGCCTCACCGAGGCCAAGGCACGCGAGGCCGGGCTGCCGGTGCGCACGGTGGAGCAGCAGCTCCAGGACGTGCCCGGCACGTCGCTGGTGGGCAAGGGCCTCACGGGCACCGTGAAGTGGGTGGTGGACGAGAAGCGCCGGGTGCTCGTGGGCGCCACGTTCACCGGGCCGGAGGTGGGAGAGATGCTCCATGCGGCCACCATCGCCGTGGCGGGAGAGGTACCGCTCGACACGTTATGGCACGCGGTGCCGTCGTTCCCCACCATGAGCGAGGTGTGGTTGAAGCTGCTGGAGACGTACGGCCTCTAGCGCCGCCCCCCTCCGTTGCGTGCGCGGGGGTGGGCGTGGAATGGTGCCGCTGCCCACCCCACCCCTCCCTACCGATGACCGCCGTCGCCCCGGGGCCCTCCAGCTCCGAATCCCCCCACCGGCCGCGGGTGAGGGGACATCCATTGGAGTGAGCGCGCGCTGGGCGCGCTGGGCCTGGTGGCTCGTGCTGGCCGTCCTGGCCGTGGCCGCCATCGCCGTGGGCCAGCATCCCCGCCGGGGCGTGGACTTCCGCGTCTACCTCATGGCGGCGGAGCGCTTCTGGGAAGCCACGGACATCTACCGCCTGTCCGACGGCCACATGCCGTTCAAGTACGCGCCCATCACCGCGCCGCTCTTCCTTCCCTTCACCCTGCTCCCCGCGCGCGCCGCCGTGGCCCTGTGGAACCTGGGCTCCATCGCCGCGCTCGCCGCCGTGGCCCGCCTCACCATGCGCGCCACGCCTTCGTCGGGGAAGCCACGCCCTGGGCCTGGGCGCCCGCGCTGACGACGCTGGCCCTGCTGCCGGCCTTCACCTTCGAGCTGTTCTACGGCCAGGTGGACGCCGTCATCCTGTTGCTCATCCTCCTGTGCACGCTCGGCGCCGAACGCGGACAGGTGTGGCGCCCTGGCGCCGCCTTCGCCATCGCCTTCCTACTCAAGCCGCCCGCCGCCCTCGTCGGCCTCTTCTTCCTGTGGCGCCGGCACTGGCGCGTCATCGGCGCCACCGCCGTGGTGGGCGGGGTGCTCACCCTGCCCACGCTCGCCCGCTACGGCTGGGACGGCACGCTGGTCCAGTTCCAACTGTGGAGCGACACCCTGGCGCGCACCACGCCGCCCTGGGCGCTCCAGTCCAACACCCAGGGCCTGCCCACCGTGCTGCTGGCGCTGGTGTACCCGCCCGACACCGTGGTGCCCCCGGTGACATGTCGCTGGCGCAGGCCGCGGCGCTGGTCCTCTTCGTCGCCGCCGTGGTGTGGGCAAGACCCGGGCCGGCGGACCTCATCGCCGTGTGTTGCCTGGGTGTCACCCTGCTGTCACCGCTGGCGTGGCGCGCGAACTACGTGCTGGCCTGGCCGTTGATCCGCGCCGCGGTGGAGAGCCGCCACCGGCCCAACCTGGTGCTGGTGGCGCTCATCGCCCTCACGGGTCTCCTGGTCTCTGACTCGGGACTGGGCGCGGAATGGAGCCGCCACGTCCTCCTGTGGCGCCCCTTCGCGCTCGTCTACACCGCGTTGCTGATCGCCCTGCTGTCGCAGATGCGCCGCATGGGCGCACCGCGAGCGGTGGCGGACGCCGACGCCGTGTCACGCCTGCCACGTTGCTTTGGTGGCGGGCTCGCGCCGTGACGCTCCCGTCAATTTGATGGAAGCAAAGTGTCACGGGCCCCGGACAGGCCCGACACATGGCGTCGCTATATGCGCGTCCAGTCATGTTCGAGACCTTCGACAGCGGCCCGGACGTCCAATCAGCGCGGCGGTTCGCGCTCTCCACTACGGCGTCCGTCGCCGTGTTCGCGCTGATGGGCATCGCCGCCGTCACCGCTGCTGGCAAGGTGACGGAAGTCATCAAAGAGAAGAAGGGCACGGACGTGGTGTTCCGTCCGCCGCCCCCTCCTCCGCCACCCCCCGTGGTCGAGGCGAAGCCGCCGCCTCCGCCCCCTCCTCCTCCCAAGCCGAAGCTGGCCCCCAAGCCCGCGCCGCCCGCCGCCGCGAAGGCGCCGCCGCCGGCCGCGCCCACCGTGGCGCCCGCGCCCATCGTCGTTCCCAAGGAAGTGCCGCTGGAGAAGCCGCCCGAGGCCGCGACGGAGACGGTGGCCGCCGCGCCCATCGCCGTGGGTGGCACCGGCGCGCTCCTTCCCGGCGGTGTGGTGGGCGGCGTCCCCGGCGGTGACACACTCGCCGGTGGTGGCGGTCGCGTCGCGCCCATCAATCTCCCGGAGTCCGGCACGCCGCCGGAGCCCCTGTCCTCCAACCTCACGCCCGAATACCCCTCCGAGGCCCGCTCCAAGGGCCTGGAAGGCATGGTCATCCTCAAGGGCGTGGTGGGCGTGGATGGCCGCGTCAGCCAGCTGAAGGTGATGCGCGGCGACGAGCCCTTCGCCAGCGCGGCCATGGCCGCCGCGAAGACGTGGCGCTTCAAGCCCGCGGTCGTCGGCGGTCAGCCCACCGCGGTGTTCCGCATCTTCAAGGTTCCGTTCCGTCTCAAGTCGTAAGCCGAAAAGGCCTCACCCGCACCTGCCCCCCAGGAGCAACCCGTCATGAATTTCAATCTCAGGGACATCTACAACCACATGGGTGTGTTCGCGCTGGGCATCGCGTGGACCCTCATCCTCTTCGCCGTCGCGTCCCTCGCGGTGTTCTTCGAACGCCTCTTCGTCTTCTTCCGCTCGCGCTCCATCTCCAAGCAATTCGCGTCCCGCGCCGGTCCGCTCCTCACCCAGCACCAGCACGAGGCGCTGGTGAAGGAGGCGGAGGCCACCAAGGGCAGCCACCTGGCCATGCTGCTGGGCGGTGGCATGAAGCACTTCCTCGCGAAGTCCCGCGTGCCGGCCGGCAAGCTGGGCCCGGTGGAGCTCACGCGCCGTGAGCTGGTCCGCATCAACGAGCGCGTCAGCGCCGACGTGCGCCGTGGCATGTCCGTGCTCGCCACCGTCGGCTCGGTGGCGCCCTTCGTCGGTCTGCT
The DNA here is from genome assembly GCF_032612255.1 of Myxococcus sp. MxC21-1. NCBI lineage: Bacteria > Pseudomonadati > Myxococcota > Myxococcia > Myxococcales > Myxococcaceae > Myxococcus > Myxococcus sp. MxC21-1. The sequence goes on along the minus strand of NZ_CP123278.1, from coordinate 347,331 downwards.
TGGCACGGTGGTGGGCATCATCGAGGCCTTCTCCGGCATCGCCAAGGAGGGCTCCGGCGGCCTGGGCGCGGTGTCCGCCGGTATCGCTGAGGCGCTCGTCGTCACGGCGCTGGGTCTGCTCGTCGCCATCCCCGCGGTGCTGATGTTCAACTTCCTCTCCACCCGCGCGGATTCGCTCCAGCTCTCCCTGGACGCCGCGCGGAGCGAGTTCATGGACTACCTGGAGGACCTGGGGCCGCAAAAGCCCGTGGCCACCAACGGCGCCGCGGTGGCCACGGGCCCGGAGCTGGCTGCTCGCAAGGAGTCCCGCGATGTCCACCCCGCGTAGGAGCCTGACACCGGAGATGAACGTGACGCCCCTGGTGGACGTCGTGCTCGTCCTCCTCATCATCTTCATGGTCGTCACGCCCCAGATTGAGTCCGGCGCCGCGGTGGAGCTGCCCACGGCGACGAACCCGGACAAGGAGAACAAGGAGCTGACACCCACCACGGTGAGCCTGTCCGCGACCGGGGCCTTCTTCCTGGACCGCCAGGAGCTCGAGCGCGACGCGCTCATGGCCGAGCTGAAGGCCGTGCGCGCGAAGGACCCGGACTCGCCCGTGGTGCTCAAGGCCGACCGGGGCGTGCGCTACTCCGAGGTGCGCGGCCTCTTCAAGGCGATGCAGGAACTGGGCTTCCCCGGCATCAACCTGCAGGTCGTCGACAAGCAGAAGAACTAGGAGCGCACGCCATGGCATTCGACCTCGGAGGCGGAAAGGGCAGCATCCGCCCGGCGATGAACGTGACGCCCTTGGTGGACGTGGTGCTCGTCCTCCTCATCATCTTCATGGTCGTCACCCCGCTGATGACGAAGCAGATGTGGATGACGGTGCCCGCCAAGGGCGATGACCAGGAGGCCCCGACGCCTCCTCCCGATGCAAAGCCACCGGTGGTCCTCACGGTGGACAAGTCCGGCGTGCTGCGCATCAACCGGGAAGAAGTGCCCCGCGACCAGGTCGTGGCCCGGCTCCAGCGCATGCTCAACGCGCGCCCGGACAAGATTGTGTTCTTCGACGCCAGTGATGATGTGCCGTACGGCGCCGCCATGGACGTGCTGGACCTCGCGCGAGGCGGGGACATCACGGTCGGCGTGCTGCCGGACAAGCTCGCGGATTGATGCAGTGCCGCGGCGGACCGTGACACCCAGTTTGCGGTCCGCCGCCTGAATCGTCACAGCCTCTTCATCCAGATGCCATGCGTGTCGCGTTCTCTACGCGCACCTCGGCAAGGAGTGTCGTGTTGCCTCGCACTGCCCCCTTGCGCGCCATTCTGGCTGCGCTTGTCATGACAGCTACGCCCGTGTTCGCACAGGCGCCCGGCGTTCCGGGTTCGGCTCCCGCTCCCGCGGGCGCCCCCGTCACGCAACCTCTTCCCCCATCCGAGGAAACCCAACCGTCGCAGCCGACGGACACCGCGACGCAGCCGTCTGGAATTGCCGCTCCGCCCACCGCGGATGATCCTTCCACGCAGCAGCCAGGCCCGGAGCCTGCGCCCACCGCGCAGCAGCCTGGCACCGTGACGCCGCCGACGGCCGCGCAGCCCGGCACCGAGGCCGCGCCCACCGTGCAGCAGCCGGGCGTCACGCCCTCGCCCACCGCGCAGCAGCTGGGCGCCACGCCCTCGCCCACCGTGCAGCAGCCGGGCGTCACACCCTTGCCCACCGCGCAGCAGCCCGGCACCGAAGCCGACCCCACCGCGCAGCAGCTGGGCGCCACGCCCTCGCCCACCGTGCAGCAGCCGGGCGTCACGCCCTCGCCCACCGCGCAGCAACCCGGCACCGAAGCCGACCCCACCGCGCAGCAACCCGGCACCGAAGCCGACCCCACGGCGCAGCAGCCCGCAGCGCCGGCTGATGCGTCCATGGAGGCCATGAGCGACGAGGCGATGCTGGCCGAGTCCGCCGTGCCGCCCCCGGGCTTCACCGGCATCTACGGCCGCGTGACGGACGAAGCCAACGGAGAGGGCCTCATCGAGGCCACCGTGAAGGTCGTGGCGGGCGCCCAGAAGCAGGTGCTCACCGACCTGGATGGCTTCTACCGGGTCGCGCTGCCGCCCGGGAAGTACGACCTGCGCGTCTTCTATGACGTGTACCAGGGCCGCCGCATCACCGGCGTCGTGGTGACGAAGGGCAAGGCGACGAAGCTGGACGTCGCGCTCGGCGCGGACGAAGGCGCGGTGCAGGAAGTCGTCGTCGAGGCCCGCGCGGACCGCCGGGCCGAGGGCGCGCTGCTCCAGGAGCGCAAGAAGGCCGCCGCCGTGTCGGACGCCATCAGCGCGCAGGAAATCGCGCGCACGCCGGACTCCAGCGCCTCCGACGCGGTGAAGCGCGTGGTGAGCGCCACGGTGGTGGACGGCCGCTACGTGCTGCTGCGCGGCCTGGGTGGCCGCTACAGCACCACGCTGCTCAACGGCGCGCTGCTGCCCAGCACCGAGCCGGACGAGCCCAGCGTCCCGCTGGACATCTTCCCCACCAGCCTGCTCGCCAACCTCAACGTGGTGAAGAGCTACACACCGGACCTCCCTGGCACCTTCGCCGGCGGCACGCTGCTCATCGAAACCAACTCCTACCCGAGCGAGTTCGAGCTCAAGCCGCGCATCAGCCTGGGCGGCGACTCCGAGACGACGTTCCGCGAGCGCAACAGCCAGGCCCAGGGCGGCTTCGGTGAGAACCTGGGCTTCCCCAGCGGGAGCCGCCAGCTCCCCAACGCGATTCCGCGCGACAGCGGCCTGGGGATGTCGGGCGAGTCCAGCGACGTGCTGGAGCAGCAGTACCGCAGCTTCCCCAACATCTGGCAGGCGCGCCGCACCACCGCGCTGCCCAACATGGGCCTGGGCGTGTCCATGGGCGACACCCTGCGCTTCGGCAACAGCCGGCTGGGCTACCTGGCCAGCGCCAACTACGGTCACCGCGACGGCGTGCAGGAGGGCACCTTCGCCCGTGTCGACCGCGACGAGACGGGCGCGCTCAACGCCCGCGACGCGGCCCGCAGCACGCAGGGCTTCGAGACGGCCAGCCTCAGCGGCCTGGGCAGCGTCGGCTTCCAGTTGGACCGCGACAACGAGCTGACCTGGTTCGGCCTCTACACCCGCGGCACCGACACCCGCACGTTCACCGCGCGCGGCAGCAACATCGTCCGCGGTGAGAGCTACGAGAGCACGCGCCTGCAGTTCGTCAGCCGGCAGCTCTTCTTCAACCAGCTCCGAGGCTTCCACCGCCTGGGTCTGCTGGGAGACGCGGAGCTGGATTGGCAGGCCAACCTGTCCCGCGTGGACCGCGACGAGCCCGACACCCGCGACACCCTCTACAGCGACAACCTCTCCGCGCCGTCGGGCACGCCCACCTTCCCCAACCAGCCCAACAGCGGCGAGCGCTTCTTCGCCGAGCTGGGCGAGACGTCCACGGGCGGCAGCGTCAACGTCACCGTTCCCCTCTCCGCCGTCCGGCTGAAGGTGGGCGGGCTCACCCAGGTGTCCTTCCGTGACTTCGGTGCGCGCCGCTTCCGCTACCTGCTGGGCACCACGCCGGTGGACCGCACGCTCCCCCCCGAGCAGCTCTTCGCCCCGGAGAACCTGGGCACCGGCATCCGCGTGCGCGAGAACACCCGGCCGGACGATGCCTATGACGCGTACCTGGGCATCTTCGCCGGCTATGCGTCCGCGGACGTCCAGCCGACGGACGCCCTCCGCCTGGTGGGCGGCCTGCGCGTGGAGTCCTCCACCCAGCAGCTCACGCTGAAGGACCCGTTCACCGGCGCCTCCGGCGCGGAGAACCGCTCCGAGTACATGAACCTGCTGCCGGCCTTCAACGCCATCTACGCGCTGACGCCCACTGTGAACGTGCGCGCCGGCTACAGCTACACGCTGGCGCGGCCCACCTTCCGCGAGCTGGCACCGTTCATCTACTTCGACTTCGTGCGCCGCCGGAACGTGTCCGGCAACCCGGACCTGCTCCAGACGCGCATCCACAACATCGACGCGCGCGTCGAATGGTTCGCGGGTGAGAACGAGGTCCTGGCCGCCAGCGCCTTCTACAAGCGCTTCCAGGACCCCATCGAGCGCGTCATCCGCAACCCCGAGTCGGGGGACCTCAGCTTCGAGAACGCCGCGGGCGCCAACACCTACGGCCTGGAGCTGGAGGCGCGCGCGTCGCTGGCCCGCCTCACGGAGACGCTGAAGGCCGTGCGCGTGGGCGCCAACCTCACGCTCATCCAGTCCGACGTGGACCTGGGTGACCCCAACGTGGTGGGCGCGCAGACGAACCGGAACCGTCCCCTCCAGGGCCAGTCCCCGTACGTCATCAACCTCAACGTCGGCTACTCGCGCCCCGAAAGCGGCACCGAGCTGACCGTTCTCTACAACGTGTATGGCCGCCGCATCAGCGAAGTGGGCGTCCAGGGCCTGCCGGACATCTACGAAGTGCCCTTCCACCGCGTGGACATCTCGCTGACCCAGCAGCTCGGCTCGGCGCAGCTCAAGCTCACCGCGGCCAACCTCCTCAACTCGAGCGTCACCCTCCGCCAGGAGTCGGTGGACGTGCAGACGTACAAACCCGGCGTCGCCTTCAGCGCGTCGCTGGGCTGGTCCCTCTAACCCGCAGAAGGAAGCACACCCATGAAGCGCCTCTTTGCCTCCCTCCTGACGCTCTCCGCCCTCTCCCTGACGTCTGCCTGCGGCGACGACGACAACACGCCCAACAACCCCAACCCGCCGCCGACGGACACCACCGAGAGCGTGTCCGCCAACATCACCCAGGACACCACCTGGAAGGCGGGCGTCACGTACACGCTGAAGAACTACATCTTCGTGGAGAGCGGCACGCTCACCATCGAGCCGGGTACCCGCATCCTGGGCGACCAGGGCAGCGCGCTCATCATCACCCGCAACGCGAAGATTCACGCGGTGGGCACGGCGCAGGCCCCCATCGTCTTCACCAGCTCGCGGCCCGAGGGCAGCCGCGAGCCCGGTAACTGGGGCGGCGTGGTGCTGCTCGGCAAGGGCCGCATCAACGTGGCGGGCGGCGAGAACACGGTGGAGGGCTTCTTCGCCTCCGGCAACAACCCGCTGACCCAGTACGGTGGCGGCGCCAACCCGGACGACGCGCACGACTGCGGCAAGCTGAACTACGCGCGCATCGAGTTCGCTGGCTTCGAGCTGTCCGAGGACAACGAGCTCAACGGCCTCACCGTGGCCGGCTGCGGCTCGGACACCGACCTGGACTACATCCAGGTCCACATGGGCGCGGATGATGGCGTGGAGTTCTTCGGCGGCTCGGCCAACCTGAAGCACGCCGTCGTCACCCAGACGGACGATGACTCGCTGGACTACGACCTGGGCTACAACGGGAAGATTCAGTTCTTCATCGCGCAGCAGAACGCGGTGGTGGGCAACTTCGGCATCGAGGCCTCCGGCAACAAGAACGACAACGCGGCCACGCCGCGGTCCGCGCCGGAAATCTGGAACGCGACCTTCATTGGCTCCGGCCGTCCGGCGGGCACCAGCCCCGCGCAGTCGGGCATGGTGTTCAACACCGGCGCGGGCGGGAAGCTGAACAACGTCATCGTGGCCCACTTCGCCGACCTGGCGGTGGACGTGAGCGGCACGGCCTCCGCGGCCCTGTGGAACGCGGCCACGCCGGAGCTGTACCTGCGCAACACGTTCTTCTGGAACAACCGCGGCGACACCGTCTCCATCCCCGCGGCGCCGAACCCGACCGTGGACGCTGGCGGCAACATCACCAACCCGGACGTGTCCAACTTCAACGAGCCCGAGCGCGTGCTCGCCTCCGCGCTGAACAACCGCGTGGTGGATCCGCAGCTCACCGACGCGACCCATCTGACGGCGCCGAACTTCATGCCGGTGGCCGGCTCGCCCGCGCTCAACCCGGACTCCGCCGCCACGCCGCCGGCGGGCTTCGACACCTCCGCGCGCTTCGTCGGCGCGGTGGGCACCACCAACTGGCTGGCCGGCTGGACGGCCTTCCCGCAGGACTGACGTCCCCACGCAGAGCTGAGCCGGGCCCCTCCACCGAACGCGGGTGGGGAGCCCGGTCCCATGGCCCGGTCGAGTGCAGCGCGCGGAGGGGGCTCCGGCGACGGCACCCGGCCGGGCCGTGGCCTTTGCAGGGCCTGGAGCCTGCTGGCGGCCCTGGGCCCCTCACCCCGCGCGGCACGCGCCCACGGGGTTGTCATCCCCGGTGGCTCCCCCAACGTTTCCGGTGGCGGGCTCGACTCCTGCCTGCCCAGGAGGAGCCACCGCGATGCGTGACACGATTCAGCAGCCAGGAGCCCGCTTTCCCGCCATGTCTCCACGTGGCGGACGCCTCGGAAGCCAGCGATGGGGACGGCCCGACCGCGGCCTCCAGCGCACATCGGAGGAGCGCCTCCCGCAGCTCGTCTCCGCGCTCGCGGGCGGCGCCCTGCTCACGCTGGGCCTCCGGCGAGGCAAGCTGGGCGGCGTGGCCATGGCCCTGGCCGGTGGCGGCCTGCTCTTCCGCGGCACCCGGACCGAGCAGGAACCCTACGTCCACAAGCACGGCGTCATCGTCCGGAAGCTCCGCCGGCAACGTGGCCGGGACGCCACCGTCGAACTGACGGTGCTCCAGCGCTCCATCACCATCCAAGGCACGCCGGAGGCGCTGTATCGCCGCTGGTGCGACGCGGAGACGCTCAACCAGGTGATGGGACACTTCGCCGACGTCACGTCCTCCGGCGAGGGCCTGCAGCACTGGAAGGTGCCGGGCGTGCTCGGCGCGAAGCTCGAATGGGACGCGGAGGTGGTGGAGGAGAACCCGGGTGAGCTGCTGCGCTGGCAATCCGTGGGGGACACGGCCCTGCCCAACGAAGGCTGGGTGCGCTTCCGCCCCGCGCCGCGGGACTGGGGCACGGAAGTGACGCTCCGCTTCGTCTTCGACCCGCCGGGCGGCGTCGTGGGCGAGAAGGCCGTGCAGCTGCTCGGCGCCGTGCCCGCCGCGCTCGCGCTCAAGGCCCTCAAACGATTCAAGAGCCTCGTCGAGACCGGCGAGATTCCCACCACCCGGCCCAACCCCGCCGCTCGCGAGGGCGGCTACTCCTTCTGAGGAACCTGTCCATGCGCGCACTCTGCTGGAACGGCATCAACGACCTGGGCGTGGAGACGGTGGGGGACCCTCGCATCGTCAACCCGCACGACGTCATCCTCCAGGTGAGGATGTCCACCACCTGCGGCTCCGACCTCCACTTCATCGACGGCTACATCCCGACGATGCGCAAGGGAGACGTCATCGGCCACGAGTTCATGGGCACCGTCGTGGAGAAGGGCCCCGCGGTGAAGAAGGTCCAGGTGGGTGACCGCGTCGTCGTCCCGTCCTTCATTGGCTGCGGCAGCTGCTGGTACTGCCAGCACGACCTCTGGTCCCTCTGCGACAACACCAATCCCAAGGGCGAATTGCAGGAGCCGCTGTTCGGCTATCAGACGGCAGGCATCTACGGCTACACCCACGCCTTCGGCGGCTACGCGGGCGCGCATGCACAGTTCGTCCGCGTCCCTCACGCGGACAACGACTGCTTCCGGGTGCCCGAAGGCGTGACGGATGAACAGGCGCTGTTCCTCTCCGACGCCGTGCCCACCGGCTACATGGGCGCGGACTTCTGCGACATCCAACCCGGCCAGACGGTGGCCGTGTGGGGCTGCGGCGGCGTGGGGCTGATGGCACAGAAGGCCGCGTTCCTCCTCGGCGCCGAGCGGGTGATTGGCATCGACCGCTTCCCCGAAAGACTGAAGCTGGCGCGGGAGAAGGTGGGCGCGGAGACCATCAGCTACGAAGAGGTGGACAGCGTCCTCGACGTGCTGAAGGAGCTCACCGGCGGCCGAGGCCCCGACGCCTGCATCGACGCGGTGGGCATGGAGGCCCACGGTACGGGCGTGGGCGCCGCGTATGACCGCGCGAAACAGGCGATGCGGCTCCAAACGGACCGGGGGCAGGCGCTGCGGCAGGCCATCCTCGCGTGCCGCAAGGGCGGCATCCTGTCCGTGGTGGGCGTCTACGGCTTCATGGACGCGTTCCCCCTGGGCGCCATCATGAACAAGGGCCTCACGGTCCGCGCCGCCCAGCAGCACGGACAGAAGTACCTGCCGCGCCTGCTGGAGCACGTGGTGAAGGGCGAGCTGGACCCGTCCTTCCTCGCCACCCACCGGTTCTCCCTGGAGGACGCGCCGAAGGGGTACGAGCTCTTCAAGAAGAAGCAGGACGGCTGCGTCCGGGCGGTGTTCCTGCCCAACTGACGCGCCAGTCCTCGCGAGGCCGTCCGGTGGCCGCGACACACCGGGCGGCTTCGTTTATCCGCGGCCCGCTCAGGCCTCGGACAACATGCCGTTGCCGGTGTGGTGCGCCGCGGCGGCGAGCGCCTCCGGCGAGGACCCATCCGCGAACAGGGACGCACCCGCGGCGGCGCGGGCCTTGGGAGGGCGGCCCCGGCGGCGGGGCGCGTTCTCATCGTTGCCCTGCGCCGCGCTCGCGGAGTCCACCGCCCCGCCGTCAGCCCGGGCGCCCTTGCGCGCCGCGCGCGGCAGATGGATGCCGTCCAGCCGCGCGCTCAGCTCCACGTTCTCCTCGGAGAAGACCCGCGCGTACGCCAGCGCCCGCTGGCCCTTCTGGAGCAACGCCTCCTGGCTTTCGTGCAGCGCCTGCCGCGCGGACTCCAGCGCCGCCTGCGCGCGCGCCACGGCCTCCGCCTGCGCCCGCACCTGTTCGGCCGCGGCGTCCAGCACCTCGCCGTTCATGTCCGGGAAGCGGACCTCCGCCAGCTCCGTGGTGAACAGCTCGAGCAGCGCACGCAGCGCCGGGGAAATGGGGTCGTTCTCGTTCGAGTCGAACATGCGCGGGCCTCCTGGCTCCTTGCGGGAAGGTGGCCCCTATCTGCCCAGATGTTCAGTGTCAGATCAAGAGGGTAGGCTAAAACAGCACCCCTGCGGATCAATCCACGCGCACCAGCGCCGCCTGCTGCAAGCCGTCGTCCGCGCTCACATCCACGGACAGGTAGTGCCGGCCCACCCCGTCGAATGTCTCCGGAATGGCGCCGCCGCCGCCGGAGATGAAGGCGGGGATGCCCGCGTTGGCGAACGAATAGTAGGAGTGGATGTGCCCATAGAGCGTGAGGTCCACGCCCGCGCGCGCCATCTTCCCCACCAGGCCCGCGGCTTCGCCCCGGTTGGCGAAGCCGCCGCCGCGCAGGCCCACCGGGTCCTGCGGCGGCACGTGCATGGCCACCACGTGCGTGCCGTCCCGCGAGGCCGCCAGCCACCCCTCCAATTGCTCCTCCACGCCGGGGTCCAACGTGCCGTTGCTGGAGTCCACCACCGAGAAGCGCACCCCTTGAAGACGAAGCTCTGGCTGCCGCGCCCCACCAGCGCGTGGTACTCGGCCGCGTCGCGGGTGAACGTCTCGTGGTTGCCCAGGGTGGCGTACAGCGGGATGCGCGAGCCCGCCTCCAGCCGCTCCTGGAACTCCGTCAACTCATCGCGCGTGCCTGACTCCGTGAGGTCGCCCGCGAAGAGGATGAAGCGCGCCGCGTCGTCCCGCCGCATGCGCGCGTAGATATCCCCGACGCGCGGCAGGGCCTCCTGCACGTCCGCCAGCGCGAGGAAGCGGAAGGGCTCGCGCGACTCGGAATCCGGCGGCGCCACGGACAGCCGCGCCGTCGTCCCCGCGCGCAGCGCCACGCGCCACACCTTCACGGTGGGCAGCGCCTGCGGGAGCGCCTCCTGCGCCAGCGGCGCGCCCTTCCTCCTCGGCCACCAGCACCGCGTCCGGCATCGCGTTGCGCACCGTCACCAGCCAGTCGGACGGCGCCTGGGCGCCCACGTCGATGCGGGCGGTGAAGGCCGGCGCGTTGCCCCACAGCACCAGCGTACCCGGCGCCAATTCGCGCACCGTCGCCAGCCCGTCCGCCACCGACAGCGTCACCCCGCCCTGCTGCGCCTGGCCCACCTTGGAATCCGCAATCGCGCGGTTCTCCGCGGGCCGCATGCCGCACCCCGCCACCACCAGCGCCGCCATCACTCCCACACGCATCACCGCTCACCTCCCAGGGCACGAATCAACGACAGCCGGCCCACGAGCGCGCCGCCCCCTGCACCTCGGCGGCGACACCCCAGTCATCCGTCAGCAGCGCCCGGCCCCTCAGGCCAAAGGCGCCCACGATTCCGCCGCCGCGAGAGCGGATGCCGCCCGCGAACGAGTCCTTGCGGTGGTCGTAATAGAGCATCGCCTCGCCCCGGAACGGCCCGCCCCGGCCCAGCCACACGCCGTAGCCGAAGGTGAAGAGCAGCTGCTCGTGCAGGTTCCCGTCGCTCACCGCGCCGGGGTACGTATAGGCCTCCGCCGACGTGCCCACGCTGACCTCCGCGAAGGAGCCCGCCATGGCCGGGCTGATGCGCGACATGGCCAGCCGGCCCCGAAGCGCCACCTCTCCGCTGATGAGCGCGAAGCCCTCGGTGGGGTAGCGGTGGAACTGGCCAAAGGCCTCCACGTCCAGCGCGCTGCCATCCGTGCCCGACAGCGCGCGCTCCGGCGCGCCCAACAGCCGCCACGCCCCGCCCAGGCGCACCTGGGTGTTGCCCTCGGAAGGGTCCACCCGCACGGAGCCCAGCAGGCGCAGCGAGTCGAAGCGGGCCTGCGCTCCCACCGTGAGGAAGTGGCGGTAGTCGAACGCAGCGTCATTCACATACTGATAGCCCACCTCCAACTCCAGCGGAGGAAGCAGGGGCGGCGCGACGCCCGCGTCGAACGCCGGCGCCGTCACCGCATACAGGTTGGCCAGCGCGGAGATGCCCAGCACGCTGAAGCCCGCCAGCGTCACCGCGTACAGCGGGGCAATGGTGCGCCGCGAGGCGCCCGTGAGGGCAATGGGCACCCCGCCCAGCGCGATGAGCCCCAGGCCCGCGCCCTCCAACGCGAAGAGCCGCTTCGCCGTGTGACGGTCCCCCGCGACCAGGGGCCCCAGCCCATGGAAGAGCAACCCCGGCACCACCGCCACCGCCACCGCGAGCGGCTTGAAATCGGGGCGCTCCAGGGGCGGCGGGGGCACCTGCGCCAACGACTGCTGGGAAAGCCCCACCTGCGCCTGGAGGGGCGCATCCACCGGGACCTCCGGGCGCCCGTCCCCAGCGCGGGCCGTGCCCGGCGTCGAGAACAGCAGCACTCCACTCAGACACACGGCGCCCCACCGCGAGCGAAGGGGGAGCTCGGACACCATCGGCGACGCCTCTTTCTCAGCGAGGGGCCGGCCGCCCCCGCCCGCCGGCAAGCGCAGGCAGGTCCGCTAGATAACCGCGCCAGGGCGGCCCACGGCAGGCGCCCCGCGTGAAGAAATGTGAAGCCTCACACCTTGGTAACCCTGAAAAACTTCGCACAGAGCGCAATCCGGAACCGGGACTTTCCCAGGAAGGAAGGTATGCTCCTACCCCGTGGCGGAAAACAGCCCTCAGCAATTCGGCAAATACGTCCTCCTCTCGAAGATCGCCGCGGGGGGGATGGCCGTCACCTACCGCGCGCGGATGACGGGGGCGGCGGGCGTCACCAAGCCCTGCGTCATCAAGCAGATCCTCCCGCACTTCGTCGACGATGCGGACTTCGTCGAGATGTTCGTCGGCGAGGCGCGCGTGGTGGCCAGCATGAGCCACAGCAACATCGCGCAGATTTTCGACTTCGGTGAGGTGGACGGGCAGTACTTCATCGCCATGGAGCTGGTGCAGGGCCAGCCCTTGTCCAAGGTGCTGCGCCGCGCCCAGCGGATGGGCATGGCATCCTTCCCGGAGCCGCTGGCGCTCCATGTGGCCAGCAAGCTGTGTGACGGCCTGGACTACGCGCACCGGCACGTGGGCGAGGACGGGCAGGCGCTGGGCCTGGTGCACCGCGACGTGTCCCCGGACAACGTCCTCATCTCCTATGAGGGCGAGGTCAAGGTCATCGACTTCGGCATCGCCAAGGTGACGAGCGCGGTGGAGGCGAAGACGTCTCCCGGCACCCTCAAGGGCAAGTACCCGTACTTCTCCCCGGAGCAGGCCCAGGGCCGGCAGGACCTGGACGCGCGCACCGACGTGTACGCCGCGGGGGTCGTCCTCTACGAGATGGTGTGCGGCAAGCGTCCCTATGAAGGGGAGTTCGTCACCGTCCTGCCCCGCATCCTCATGGGCGACCGCCTGCCGCCGTCCGCGCTCAACCCCACCGTCAGCGAGGACGTGGAGACGGTCATCTCCCACGCCATGGCGCTGGACCGTGAGGCGCGCTACCCGACGGCGAAGGACTTGAGCGAGTCGCTGGTGGAGCTGCTCTACCGCGACAACCCGCGCTTCACCCCCACCCTGCTGTCGCAGCTCATGGCGCACCTCTTCCCGGAGGAACTGGCCGCCGAGGGCCGCCGGGTGGAGGTGTCCCCCGCCTTCCAGGAGCAGCTCGCCGCCTGGCAGACGGGCGTCACCGAAACGGCGTCCCAGGGACGCGCGCGGCCCCCGTCCAGCAACGCCTCGCGGGGCTCCAGCCCCGGCGTGCGCAGCCGCCCGGGCAGTGACGGAGGCCGCCCTGGCAGCGACAGCGGACGGCCCGGCAGCGAAGGAGGCCGTCGCCCCGCTGCGAGCACCCCGGGAGCACGCCGCCCCACGAGCAGCGGCGTGCGGCGGGTGACCCAGTCCCAGCTCCCCCGCTCCGAGGGTGGCGTCCGCAGGACATACACCTCCGAGCGCCCCGGGCCCCCGTGCCGGCGTTGGACGAAGAGCCCAGCACTGACGCGGGTGATGCGCCCGCCCCCACCCAGGCCGCGCCGCACGACACGCCCATCGAAGTGCCCGCCGCCAAGGGCAAGGCGCCCACCACCGAGGCGCATCCGGTGGGCACCTGGACGGGCAAGGGCTACCGCACCTCCGTGGACGACGCCCGGGACACGCTGGCGCGCGAAGAAGCCGCGCGCGTGGCGAAGGGGAAGGAGAAGGCGCGCGTCGTGACGATGTCCGTCATCTACGCCACCGCCGCGCTGTTCCTCGTCGGTGTGTTCTACAAGCTCGTCATCGCGCGCGAGTCCACGTTCGACGACGTGTACGCATCCACCACCACCCTGTGGCTCGCCTCCAAGCCCGCGGGCGCCACGGTGCGGCTCAACGACCAGGTGATCAAGGGCGTCACGCCGCTGATGGTGGAGGTCAAGATTGGCGAGGCCAACACGCTGGCCCTCTCACTGCCCGGTCACCTGCCCTGGACGAAGCGCTTCACGCCCACGTCGAACCTGGTGGAGCCGCTGACGGCGGAGCTGAAGCCCATCGCCGCGCCCCCGCCGCCCGTCGAAGTGGCCGTGGCGGCGCCAGGGGACGCGAGCGCCGCGGTGGTGGCGGAAGGCGCCGCCACACCGGAGGACGGGGGCCCCAGCGCGCCGGTGGACGCGGGCGCCCGCACGGAGGTGGCGGTCGCACAGGACGGGCCCGTGGAGGAGGACACGCCGCAGCGGACGATGCACGAGGTGGACTACCCCACCCGCGTGCTGGTGCTGCGCCCCCAGTACAACGCCGTCCCCCTGCCCGAATACAACACCGCCAGCATCGAGCTGAACCCCGGCACGACGTACTCGGTGTGGACGCAGGGCAGCGCGTCCCTGGCCGAAGGCCGGGGCACCGCCTCCGGCACGCTGGCCTACTTCATCGAAGGCGACGGGCCGGTGGACAGCAGCTTCGGCCTGCTCGGCACGTCAACGCGCACCATCAAGGGCGCTCGGAAGCTCCACGTCTTCGCGCTGGATGACGGCGGACTGGACGACAACAGCGGCGCCATCCGCGTCAACGTCCGCCAGTCCGCCTACGTGCCGCCGCGCTCGTTCACCTTCGACGCGAAGGAAAACGCGGTGCCGCTGAAGCCCGAGCACCAGATGGTGCTGCGAGGCCTCAACCCGGATTCCACCTACCTGCTCACCGTGAGAGACGACTTCGCGGAGCTGCGCTCCGGTCCCAACGGCCGCATCCGCCAGGTGTTGTGCATGGAGCGCGGCCCGGCGCCCGAATCCGTGCGCGCCACCCACCGCATCCTCCAGACCGGCAAGCGCTACCAGCTGACGGGCACGGAGAACCTGCACTGCACCTTCCCCGACATGCAGGTGAACGACAACCGGGGCGCCTTCGAGGTGGACATCGTCGACGTGACGGCCATGTCCGGCAAGGAGCGCGCGGAGGCCCTGAAGGGCTCACGCCGCTCGGAGCGGTAGCAGGCACACAGGCGGCCCACCGCGCACCCGCTGGGGCGCCGACAGGCGAGGCGAGCACTCGCCGCGCCGCGGAGGATGCCGGGCTGGGCCGGAGGAACGGTGACTACCTTACGGTGGACCGGCGCCCCGTGGCTTCAGCGAAGGGCGCCAGCTTCCTGACGTAAGGGCTAGCGAGGGCCCGGCAGCGCGGAGGCCCGGCTCGACAAGGACGGGAAAGGCACGTGGGCGCGGGGCCGAGGGGCACCGGGCCCACGCGTCTTTCCTCGGGACGGACTCAGATGTCCAGGTTCTGCACGTCCAGGGCGTTGCGCTCGATGAACTCGCGCCGCGGCTCCACCGCCTCGCCCATCAGCAGCGAGAAGATTTCGTCGCTCTCCACCGCGTCCTCCACCCGGACCTGGAGCAGCGTGCGCGTGGCCGGGTTCATCGTCGTGTCCCAGAGCTGCTCCGGGTTCATCTCACCCAGACCCTTGTAGCGCTGCAGGCCCAGGCCGCGCTGCGCGTCCTTGCGAACGGCGGCGAGCACCTCCTGCACGGAGAAGACGGTGATTTCCCCCGCGTCCACGCGGACCTTGTACGGCGCCTTGCCCAGCGCCACGAAGGCGTCGCGCAGTGACGACAGCTCCAGGTACTCCGGCGACGACAGGAAGGCGTGGTCGAGCACCGTCTCCCGCATGGCGCCATTCACGTCGGTGTGGAACACCAGCTTCTTGGTGTGGTGCTCGGGGTCCTGCACCAGTTCGTGGCGCACGCGGCCCAGCACGTCCGGCATGCGGCGCTCGAAGGTGTCGTAGGCGGCCTTCACCGCCGCCTCCAGGGCCGCCTCGTCCGTCAGCGTCTCCGCCGTCAGCCGCGCGCCCTGCACCAGCGCGTCCACCACGCGCGCGTCCCGGCGCTTGGCCTGCTTCTCCAGGCGCTCCTCGTACGTAATCACCTTCTCCAGCAGCGCCTTCAGCTCCGCGCCGCCCAGCTCGCCCTCGGGCGTCAGCACCCGCGCGTGCTCGGAGGCAATCTTGAGCAGGTACTCGTTCAGCGCGTGCTCGTCCTTGACGTACTGGTCCTTCTTGTTGCGCGTGACTTTGTAGAGCGGCGGCTGCGCGATGTAGAGGTAGCCCTTCTGCAAGAGCTCCGGCATCTGCCGGAAGAAGAAGGTGAGCAGCAGCGTGCGGATGTGGCTGCCGTCCACGTCGGCGTCCGTCATCAGGATGATGCGGTGGTAGCGCGCCTTCTCCGGGTCGTAGTCCTCCGCGCCGATGCCCGTGCCCAATGCCGTAATCAGCGTCACGATTTCGGCGCTGGTGAGCATCTTCTCGAAGCGGGCCTTCTCCACGTTGAGAATCTTGCCGCGCAGCGGAAGGATGGCCTGGTTGCGCCGGTCCCGGCCCTGCTTCGCGGAGCCACCTGCGGAGTCGCCCTCCACGATGTAGAGCTCGCTCTCGTTCGGGTCGCGGCTCTGACAGTCCGCCAGCTTTCCGGGGAGCCCGCCGCCGTCCAGCACGCCCTTGCGGCGCACCGTCTCACGCGCCTTGCGCGCGGCCAGACGCGCCCGGCAGGCGTCGCCAATCTTCGCCACGACCTTCTTGGCGACCCCGGGCGTCTCTTCCAGGAAGGAGCCGAGCTGGTCGTTCACCATCTGCTCGACCAGGCCCTTCACCTCGCTGTTGCCCAGCTTCGTCTTCGTCTGCCCCTCGAACTGGGGGTTGGTCAGCTTGACGGAGATGACGGCGGACAGGCCTTCACGCGCGTCCTCGCCGGTGGGCGTTTCCTTGAGGTCCTTCCAGAGGCTGCCCTTCTCCGCGTAGCTGTTGAGCGTGCGCGTCAGCGCCGCCTTGAAGCCGGACAGGTGGCTGCCACCCTCGTGGGTGTTGATGTTGTTCGCGAAGGTGTAGATGCGCTCGTCGTAGCCGTCATTCCACTGCATCGCGATGTCGAGCGTGACGCCCTCGCGCTCCGTGCTGAAGGCGATGGGCTTGTCGTGGAGCGTCTGCTTCGACTTGTTGAGATACTCCACGAACGAGGAGATGCCGCCGTCGAACTTGAAGTCGTGCTCCTTGTTCGTGCGCTCGTCGCGGATGACGATGTGCAGGCCGGCGTTGAGGAAGGCCAGCTCGCGCAGACGCTGGCTGAGCGTCTCGAAGTTGAACTCCACCAACTCCATCACCGTGGCGTCCGGCTTGAAGGCGATGTGCGTGCCGCGCTTGTCGGTGGTGCCCACCTCGCGCGGCGGGGTGTCCGGGATGCCCTGCGCGTAGGACTGCTCGTAGACAACGCCGTTGCGCTGGACGCGGACCTTGAACCACTCCGAGAGGAAGTTGACGCAGGTGACGCCCACGCCGTGGAGGCCGCCGGAGACCTTGTACGCGCCGTTGCCGAACTTGCTGCCGGCGTGCAGCTCCGTGAGGACGACCTCCAGGGTGTCCTTGCCGGGGAACTTGGGGTGCGGGCCCACGGGGATGCCGCGCCCGTTGTCCTGCACGCTCAGGGAGCCATCCACGTGGATGACGACCTCGATGTCGGTGCAGTGCCCGGCCAGCGACTCGTCCACCGCGTTGTCGACGACCTCGTACACGAGCTTGTGGAGCCCGTAGGCCATCGTGTCGCCGATGTACATGCCGGGGCGCTTCCGGACCGCCTCGCGGCCCTCGAGCTTGGTAATGCTGTCCGTCCCATACTCCACGGGCGGCGGAGCAACCGCCGAGCCGGTAGCGGGGGTCTTTTCCATGTGAAGCTGTCCTTGGGAAAAGGAGCCTTGCAACAGGTCCGTGCGTACCACTTCAAGGCACGTCGAACAAGGTTAACGAGGACTCGCAAGGCTGCGTAAACATTCGTGAAATCCGCCTGGCCGCCTGCCTGGGAGGCCGCCCCGGGAAACGGGGTGTTCAGGCGTCGAAACGGGGCGGCGGGAGGCGGTCCTCCAGCGCCGAAATCAACTCGTCGAAAACAGCCTTGCGGGCGAAGAGATGCCGGGTGACGAGCACTCGGCCTTCCTCCTTGAGGAACAGGGCGAGCACGCTCCCCTTCCGGCCAATCCGGCGCACGTGGTCAATCTGCCCCCAGTGCAGGTCCAGCTCCTTCTGGCTGAAGGGCCGGGCCACGCGCACGCCCCGCGCGTCCACCGTGACGCCCCAGCCCGTGCGGGGCCGCAGGCGGTGGAAGGACACCAGGAAGGTCAACATCAGCCCCGCGGAGACGCCGGCGCGGGCCATGGCCTGGACGCCACCTGCGTCGCGGGCATCCGCCAGGGCCCAGGCGGTGAGGACGGCCAGCACGCAGGCCCCCACGAAGAGGGCGATGCGGGTGGCGCGAGGGTCGAAGGCGTAGAAGCGCGGGCTGCTCATGGGTGCCCCTGCACCCTAATCCTCCCGGCGCGCCGGTGCGCGGTTTTGAGCGCTGCGTCTGTTCTCCGCCGGGCGGAGCGTGCCCTACGCTCCAGAGTCCCATGACGAATGCCGAGCTGTCCGCGCGCCTGCTGTCGAACGTCATCGCCTTCAAGCACCTTCAGCGGGAGCGCGGCACGCTGCGGCACCTGGGCCTGCCAGGCGTGGACGCCTTCTGTCTGCCGGGGCACCCGGAACACGCGCGGGCCCAGCAGGCCTTCTTCCACGGCCCGGGAGCGCTGCGCGACGCCCTGCCCACCCTGACGGACTTCTACCTGCGCCTGGACCTGCCCGGCTGGCGCGTGGTGCTGCTGCCCGGAGACACCGAGGGCCGGCGGGTGCTGGAGGACGCCGGCTTCACCCCCGACGCGGTCCGGATGGATGCCATGGGCCTGGTGCTGGGGGACGTGCCGGACGCCCCGCCGGACCTCCCCTGGAGGTCTCCGAGACGCAGGATGACATGGTCGCCATCAACAAGCGCACGTGGGGCCAGCTCGGGAGCCAGCTCGACGCCGGCTGCAGCCGCCTCGGCTGCCGGTGCACACGCTGGTCGCGAAGGAGGCGGGCGTTGCCCTGGCGTGTGGCATGGCCCGGGACGTAGGCGACACCGCGGGCATCTACATGGTGGCCACGGTGCCCGAGGCCCGGGGCCGGGGGCTGGCCGCGCAGGTGATGCGCGGGCTGCACCACCAGGCGCGGATCCGCGGGATGACGGCCGCGGTGCTCCAGGCCACGCCGGAGGCGAAGCCCTTGTATCAGCGCCTGGGCTACCGGGATCTGGGCGCGTGGGAGACCTGGGGCCGCATGAGCCCCTGAGTCAGCGCAGCGCCTCCAGCTCCTCCAGACTGGAGAGCACCTGGGCCGGCTGGCTGAGTCCCAACAACCGGTCCGCCAGCCCATGGGACGCCAGCCGCGCCAGATGCGCCAGCCGCACCAACTGGGGTTGCCCCGCTCCGCGTCCAGGATGGCCACCACGACGCGGAGCGGCTTGCCGTCGGGGGTATCGCCCGCGAGCGGCGTGGCCAGCGTCACCAGGGCCGCGGTGGGCACCGCGCCGGCAGGAAGGAATGTGGCACCGCCACCCCGCCGCCCACCGCGCACGAGGACTCCTCCCGGTGCCGCTTCAGGCCGCCCACCACCCGCGCGACGTCCGCGCCGGGTTGCGAGGAGGCCAGCCGCTCCGCCACCACGTCCAGCACGTCGTCCCAGCCCGCGCAGGACAGCTGCAACACCATGCGCTCTGGCGCCAGCAGCGGCGCCAGCGGTGGCACGGGCGCGTCGCGCCGCCCTTGGGCCACGGGGAACTCCGCGTCCAGGAAGTCGCGCACGCGCGCCAGTTGCAACCCGGACAGGCGCCGCTGGGCGATGTCCAGGAAGAGGGCCCCGCGCCCGGCACCTCTTCCAGGTAGGCGGCCACGGACGGACTCATCCGGTTGGCCACGTCCATCAGCACCGAGGACGGGACTCGCAGCTCGCGAGCAATGGCCGACAGGCGCTCGGGCGTGGGGGCGCGTCCACGCCGTTCTCCACCCGGCTGAGGTACGCGCTGGACACGCCGATTCGGCGTGCCAGTCCCGCAGCGACAGGCCCGCATCCGTGCGCAACAGTCGGAGGGTGGCTCCCAGGTGCATCAGCTCCTCGCGGGCAGAACCCGGGCCGCGCTGGCCCCGTCGTTGGAGGATTCAGAGGAGGGCTCCGCCGCCGTGGCGGGCGACGCGTCACACACCACCAGCAGCGAGCCCGGCGCGTCCCGGATGATGCGCTCGCGCTGCAGGCCGAAGACCTTGTCCTCCAGCCCCCACTGCGCGCCGATGCCGACAATCACCAGGTCATAGCCGTGGCGCGCCTCACCCAGGGCGGCCTCGTCCGGCGCGTCGCTGCGCACCTCCTTCATCGTCACGCCGCCCTCGTTCGCCGGAAACAGCGCCTCCACCTGCGACCGGGCCCCGCCGTTGCCGCCGAGGTCCGACGTCACGTGTAGCACCGTCACCTCGGCGCCCGCCTGCTGATTCAGCCGCCGGGCCAGGGCCAGGGCCGCGCGGTCATGCTGGCTGCCGACGAAGGGCACCAGCACGCGCTTGATGTCCGACAGGCCCCGGTCCACCAGCACCGCCACCGGGCCACAGGCCTCCTGCATCACCTCACGCACCGTGCCGCCCAGCATCGTCTGGCTGAAGAGTGGCTTGTGCCACCCCAGCAGGACCAGGTCCGCGCGCCGGGCCTTCGCCGTGCGGCAGATGTCCTGGGCCGGGTCGGCGGAGACGAACGACAACGGCCGGACGGAGAGTCCCAGGCTTTCGGCCCGCCACAACAGCGGCGTCAGCGCGCTGTCCTCCTCGGGGTCCCGCTGCTGCGCCGGGCGCAGGGAGGCGCGCTCCGGGGACACCAGGTGCAGCGCGTGAAGCCGCGCGCCCTCCTCACGCCCCGTCAGCGAGCGCGACAGGGTGGCCATGCCCGGCCCCGCCTGCCCGTGGGACACGCACATCAGCACGCTGTAGGGCGGAGGGCCCGGCTCCACCGGCAGCGGCACCACCACGCGCTCGCGGGCAATCTCCTCCAGCGGGTAGATCCACTTCAGCAGCGGCGTGGTGATGAACGTCGTCACCAGCGCCATCAGCACCATCATCGTGAACAGCTGGGGTGAGATGACGCCCAGGTCGAGGCCGATGTTGAGGACGATGAGCTCCATCAACCCGCGCGTGTTCATCAGGATGCCGATGGCGCTCGCCTCGCGCCACCGCAGGCCCGTCATCCGCGCCGCCACCGCGCTGCCGCCGAACTTGCCCAGGCAGGCCAGCACGATGATGACGCCGCACGTCAGCCAGTCCTCCGCAGTGTTCAGCAGGCCAATCTGCGTGCGCAGACCACTGAAGGCGAAGAAGACGGGCAACAGCAACACCACCGCCACATCCTCCAACCGCTCCGCAAGCGTCTCCGCCAGCCGGCCTTCCTTCGGAATCACCGCGCCGAAGAGGAAGGCACCGAAGAGCGCGTGGATGCCGATGAGCTCTGTCACGCCCGCGGACGCCAGCAGCAACACCAGCGTGCCCGCCACCACGTTCTGGGTGAGTCCCTCACGGCTGGCCACCCGCGCGCCCAGGCGCGCGAGGAAGGGCCTCACCACCATCAGCATGAAGGCGATGTAGCCCAGCGCCATCACCGTGGTGAGCGCCGCCTGCGCCAGGCTGGCCGCACGGACGATGGAGACGACGAAGGCCAGCAGGCACCACGCGGTGACGTCATCCACCGCCGCGCAGGCAATGGCCACCGTGCCCACCTTCGACTGGAGCAGGCCTCGCTCGGTGAGGATGCGCGCCAGCACCGGGAAGGCCGTGATGCTCATCGCCACGCCCATGAAGAGCACGAACGAGGAGAACGGCACCTCTGGCGACGACAGGCTCTTGTAGAGCCACAGCGCGCCCGCGCCCGCGCCCAGCGCGAAGGGGACGACGATGCTGGAGTGGCTGATGGCCACCGACGCATGCCCCCGGCCCTTGAGCAGCTGGGGGTCCAGCTCCAGGCCGATGAGGAACATGAACAGCACCAGGCCCACCTGGCTGAGCATCGTCAGCACCGGCATGGACGAGGCCGGGAACAGCCCGTTCATGATGTCCGGCGCCAGCCAGCCCAGCAGCGAGGGCCCCAGGACGATACCGGCCACCACCTCCGCGATGACCAACGGCTGTCCCAACCACCGCGCGCCGCGGCCGATGAGCCGCGACAAGCCGATGATGACGATGAGCTGCAAGATCAGCAGCGCGAGCGCGTTGGTGTGCATCCGGCCCTCCACGTAAAGTGTTAAGCTGGCACTTACCAACCTGATTTCGAGGCGTCAACCGGGGGGAACGCGGAGCGTCAAACAGGACCCGCCTGCCTGCTTCACGCCGACAGATGGCGGCTGACGGCGTCCAGCAGTGTGTCCACGTCCACGGGTTTGCGCAGGTGGCCGCAAGCGCCAATCTCATCCGCGACCTGGCGAGCATTCGCTGACGCGGAGAAGACGAGCACCGGGATGTCCCGCCAGGCGGACACCTGGCGCATGGCCCGCGCGAACCCGCCTCCGTCCATGACGGGCATCATCATGTCCAGCAGGACGAGCCCCGGCAGCTCCGTGGCCGCGCCCAGCACCTCCAGGGCGTGCTTGCCATTGCTGGCCCCCAGCACCGTGTAGCCCGCGTCACGAAGCACTTCCTCCAGGGCTTCGCGCAGGTCCGCGTCGTCATCCACCACCAGCAACGGCCGGCTCACTCACGCCTCTCCTTCTCCAACGGCAAATCCAGGGCGAAGCGCGCGCCCCTCCTTCGCGCGGCCCGGCCCAGGCCCGGCCCCCATGGGAGCGCGAGCTTACCGCCCGTCCGAAGCGTTCGAAGCCATGCTTCACCGGGTCCTCTGAATTTCCGTTCCCTCTGTCAGCCACCTGAACACGGCCCAGGTGGGCCACACGCCAGGACAGCCACCTCCGCCGGCGCGGAGCAGATGGCCACCGGCAACATCCGGGTGTGCGCGTCCGCGCGGATGCGGCGCGGCACTTCATGGCCGTCCGGCCGGGGCAGGTCGCCCTCCACCAGCACGCCGGGGCGCACCGCCACGCCTACTTCCAGGACAGCTCGTACTCGCTGTCGAGCAGCCCCACCGGCGACCTTGGACCCGGACCTCACGCGCGCCCACCGCCTCCAGCACGCCGTGCAGCACGCCCTCGTGGTAGGCGGCGGGCATGAAGTCACGCCGCATGATGAACCGGGCGCTCGTCTCCCCCGTCCACAGCGGGTAGCGCTCACCGTAGGTCACCGCGGCGAGGTAGGCCTCTCCCAGCGACTGCAACAGCAGCCGCGGCTTGCCGCTGGCCGTTCGCATCAACTCCCGTCCGAAGACGGACGCCACGAAGTCCACCGTGGCCTGCGTTCCCATGCGCCGCAGCACGCCCTCGAAGCCGTCCAACTGCGGGGCCAACAGCCGCGCCGCCGTGGATGACATCCGGAGGAACCGGGTGATGGGGTACATGTGGAGGAGGTTGATTTCCCAGATGCCGGCCACCCCCTTGCAGCGGGCCACGGCGCCTTCGCCTCCCAGGAAACCCACGACGTCCAGCGTGCCCTGGAAGAACATCCCACGCGCCATGTCGTCGTCGGTGGCCGCCAGACGCCGCAGCTCCAGCTCCCAGGCCGCGCCACCACCCGCGCTCGATTCGTAACCCGCGTACATGGTCATCTCCCCGAGGGGCTCTTCCAAGGCGCCCAGGGAACACTCCGCCACCTCACTTCGCGGATGCTTCCGGGCTCACAAGATTCCCCCCACTTCCGGGAAGCCAACAATCGCATATTTTTCCGGTACTGTCGAATCAAACCCGGTTCGCCCCGCGGGCCGAGAGGAGCATCCGCCAGCCAACGAACGGGGGCGGATGCCCCAGGTCGGGCTCAGCCCGTGATGAGGGACGCCTGGGCGGCGGCCACGGCGGCGCCGGGCTCCGAGCGATGACCGGCGCCGATGAGCGCTCGCTCCAGGGCGCCCACCGTGGATAGGACGTCCGCGGGCCCCACGCGGTTCATGTGGCCCACGCGGAAGTAGCGCGTCTTGAGGTCCGGGTGGAGGCCGCCGGCGACGACGACGCCCTGCCCCTTCACCCCGCTCACCAGCGCCGCGTCCACGCCGTCCGGGTAGTACACGGCGCTCAGCGTGTTGGCGGCCACGGCGTCGGAGGTGGGCAACAGACGCAGGCCCATGGCCTTCCACGCCGCGCGGAAGGCCCGCGCCATCCGCTGGTGCCGGGCGAAGCGCGCGTCCATGCCCTCGGCCAGAATCTGCCCCAGGCTCACGTCCAGCGCGGCCACCAGGTTCACTGGCGGGGTGGCGAAGTAGGCCGGCTTGCCCGCTTCGTACGCCTCCATGATGGGCAGCCACTCCGCGAAGTCCGCGTAGACGCTGGCCACCGGCGTCTTGCGCTTGCGCCGCCTCCATGGCCCGCGGGCCCACGGTGAGCAGCGCCAGGCCGGGAGGAACCCCCACCGCCTTCTGGCTGGCCGTGAGGTACACGTCCGCCTCCCACGCATCCTGGCGGAAGGTCTCCGCCGCGGTGGCGCACACACCGTCCACCACCGACAGCACGCCGTGCTTGCGCGCGGCCCGCACCAACGCCTCCGCGGGTGCGAGCACGCCTGTGGACGTGTCCACATGGGTGATGGACAGCACCTTGAAGCCACCCTTCGACAGGTGCGTCTCCACCGCGTCCAGGGAGGGCACGTCTCCCGGCGGGGCGCGCACGTGCGTCACCTGGGCGCCGTGGCGCTCGAGAATCTTCGCCATCCGGTCGCTGAAATAGCCGGTGTTCACCACCAGGGCCGCGTCCCCGGGCTCCACCAGGTTGGCCACCGCCAGCTCCATGGCCAGCGTGCCGGAGCCGGACACCACGAAGGGCTGCGCGGAGGGCGCCAGACTCACCTCCCGAAGCCGCTTCAGGGCCCGGCCGAAGACGGCGATGAAAGCGGGGTCCGTGTGGCTGAGGGTGGGGGCGCCCAGCGCCTGGAGCACCTCGGGCTCGAACTCCACCGGCCCTGGAATCATCAGCAAGTCTCTCACGGCGTCACCACTCCTCTCGCGCAGCCGCCGCGAGCGGAGGTGCCCGCGGCCCGGACCGACTGTGGCGGTCCCCGGCCGCGCTGTCCACGCACATGTGCTCCGGGCGAGTGTCCGGTGCGCGCTGTTCGGAAATGTCCCGACATTTCCGAACAGCACGCCACCGGACGCGCCCTGCCTCAGAGGCGGACGAGCAGCTCGCGGAGAATCGCGAAGCCCTGCCGGAAGTCCTCCAGCCGGGCCTGCTCATTGGGGGCGTGGTAGTACTGCATGTCCCCGAAGCCCGTAATCTGCACGTCGCAGCCCTGTCGTTGCAGGTCCCTCACGAGCGGCAGCGAGCCGGTGAGCGAGAAGGGCGTGGCCGACACACCGCGCACCACCTGCATGGCCTCCTTCAGGGCGCGCAGGCCCTCCGAGTCCAGCCGGCAGGCGATGCCCTCGGTCCCCTCCCCTGGAAGCGGAACGCCAGCTCACCGCGCTTGCCGCCCGCCGTGCGCGTGCGCGGGAAGTGCGCGGGGGCGTCGTCGCGCGCCAGCCGGGCGTCGAGCTCCGCCATGAAGTCCGTCACCGCCTTCTGAACCTCCGCCAGGTCGTAGAAGGGCGTGAGGCGGATGTCGCCGCGCAGGACGACGTCGGCGGGCACCTTCGTCTCCTTGGTGTTGGGCGCCTCCACCACGGTGGCCTTGAGACTGGAGGACGACAGGAAGCCCCAGCGCTTCTCGTCCTCCGTGGGCGGGAAGCGCTCGTGGAAGAAGCGCGCCAGCTCCAACGACGCGGCCATGCCCAGCTCCAGCGCGTTGACGCAGTTCTGCGGCATGCCGGAGTGGCCGCCCACGCCCGTCACCTTCAGCTCCCACAGCGACACGCCCGCCGTGCCCAGCGTGGGGCCGAAGTTGGCGCTGTCCAGCCAGTACACCGGCTGGCCGTCCAGCGGCTTGAGCATGCCCTGCTCGGCCACGTAGTTGAGGCCCAGGCCCGGCAGCTCCGAGGACTCCTCGTTGGAGATGAGCACCACCTTCAGCGTGCGGCTGGGGCGCACCTTGCGCTCGGCCAGCTGGGCCAGCAGGTCGGTGAGCACGGCGACGTGCCCCAGACAGTCGGTGACGCCGCGCCCGTAGAGCACGCCGCCGGGGCCCTCCCACAGCTCGAAGGGGCTGCGCTCCCAGCCCTCCGCCTTCTGGTCCGCGGGGACCACGTCGAAGTGCGCGCCGACGAAGCCGATGGCGCCTTCCCCTCGCCCGGCACGGTGAGCACCAGACAGGGGCGCGACGCCTGGCCCGGACCCGCCACGGACTCCGCCTGGATGAAGCCGCTCTCGATGTGCGGCGCCAGGGTGTCCAGCACCACCTGCGCGGCGAGCCGCTCCTCGGGCACCAGCCCCGCGCCAGGGTTGTTCTGCAATTTCGGAGTCAGGGCGATGAGCCGCCGGAGCACATCGAGGAAGCGGTCCTCACGCAGGGCAAGAGCTTTCATGAAACGGATTGGAGCCCAGGCGCGCGGTGGAAGTCACCGGAAACGAACAGCCGACGCTGCCGATACGGGGGGGCACTGGCGGGTCCATCGTGGGGCGGTGGACGAAGTGGCGCATTCAGCCCGGGTGACGCGGCGCTCCATGGCCAGCACTGGTGCGGCGCGAGGCCCGTCCGCATCTTGGAGGCACCATGCCAAAGACTTCTCCGCCGAAACCGCCGCGCGCGCTGTTCATCCGGGACTGGGCGCCCGCGTCCCCCGAACCGCAGCCCGAGGAGGAAGCGCAGGTGACCACGATGCAGGTGGGTGAGGAGACCGGCGACGGCGGCGAACTCCAACGCTGAGGACGCCCGTGACACGGACAGGCACGGTGGTGCTGCTGGGTGCGCGCGGCGACGCTCACGTTCAGGAGGTGGCGCGCCGGCTTCGCGCCGAGGACGTGGACACGGCGGTGGTGGACACGCGGGCCTTCCCCGAGGAGACGCGGCTGTCGCTCACGGAGTCGCTGGACGGCATCGTCGTGGACGGACGCGAGCTGGGACGACCAGCCGCCGTGTACCTGCGCGGTCTGCATGCGCACCCGCTGGCCTTCGGCGTGGATGCCCAGGAGGCCATGGACGCGGACTGGCGCACCACGCTCACCGCGTTCCGCGAGAAGAGCGCGCTGCTCCTGGGATTGCTGAGCCGTTGGGAGCGGCTGGGCGTGCCGCTCTACAACCCGCCCTCTTCGGACTGGAGCATGCACAAGCCCGCGCAGCTCGCCGCGCTCCGGGACGCGGGATTCCCCGTGCCCCGGACGCTGTGGACGAATGACGCGGAAGCGGTGCGCCGCTTCGCGAGGGAAGGACGCGTGGTCTACAAGCCCGTCGCAGGCGGCGCGGCGACGCGGGAGCTGCGTGAAGCAGACCTCACGGACGAACGCCTCGCGGCGCTCTCCGCCGCGCCCGTCACCTTCCAGGAGCTGCTTCCGGGTGAGAACCTGCGCGTGTACGTGTTGGACGGCGCCGTCATCGCGAGCCTGCGCATCGTCTCTTCATCGCTCGACTTCCGGCAGCACGAGGAGCGCATCGAGCAGGTGACGCTGCCTCCCGAGGTGGCTCACGGCTGCGTGAAGGCGTGCGAGGTGCTGGGCCTGCGCTGGACGGGGATGGACTTGAAGCGTGACGCGGACGGCGCGCCGCGCGTCCTGGAGCTGAACGGCTCGGCGATGTTCCTGGGCTTCGACGCGCGCGGCGGCACCGACGTGGCGGGGCACCTGACGCGCGCGCTGGCGCGGCACGCACGCGGCGGATAGCGCTCAGCGGCGGCCGAGGAACTGCGGGTCGGACCAATCCCAGAGCCGCTCCGGGTGTTCATCCACGTCGAGCGGCAAGCTGTTCCACCGGTACACCGCGCGCGAGCTGGCACCGTGGACATGGAGAACCAGGCTCAGCACGGCCAGCACCGCGAAGGTGGCCGTCAGGCCGCGCCGGGCCTCGGGGCCTTTCCACTGGAGCGCGCGCACCACGGGGACGAGGAAGAAGACGAGGTAGGGCACCATGTCCGTGAAGAAGCGCGGGCCATACGAGTGCCCTGCCCACCAGTGCGGGAAGGTGGAGATGGCGGCCCAGTGCAGCGCGACCACCGCGACCAGCACGGCATGAAGCCGGGTGAAGGTCCGAGCGCGCAGGTCCATCCACAAGCCCCA
The DNA here is from genome assembly GCF_032612255.1 of Myxococcus sp. MxC21-1. NCBI lineage: Bacteria > Pseudomonadati > Myxococcota > Myxococcia > Myxococcales > Myxococcaceae > Myxococcus > Myxococcus sp. MxC21-1. The sequence goes on along the minus strand of NZ_CP123278.1, from coordinate 319,969 downwards.
GGCACTCATGAGGAGCACGGGGGTGAACACGAGCAGCCCGCGCGCGGGGGACACGAGGTTGCCGGCCAGGGCCTCGGCCACGCGAGAGGCGGACAGCTCCAGGCGCTGCGGTTCGTAATAAGGCGCCAGCACGGAGCCGTAGTGGATGAGGTTCACCGTCACCCACGGGATGGCCACTGCGAGCGCGCCCGCGAAGAACTTCCAGGCGTGCCGCGGATAGGTCCACAGCACGTAGAGCGACAGCACCAGCACGGAGAGGCTGTTGGTGGGCCGCATGACGTAGGCGAGCGCCAGGGGAATGCCCGCCCAGGCCACGTGACGCGGAGCCTCGCGCGCGCGGACGAGGCCGAGGAGCACCAGGGTGAGGCACAGCAGCGAAGGGCCGTGCTGCCACAGGGCGCGGCTGGCGGTGGAGAGCAGCGGCGTGCAGAAGACGAAGACGGCGGCGAGCAGCAGCGCGCGCCGGCGGGACAGGTGCAGCGCGGTGCCCAGCATGAACATGACGACGCCAGCGAGCGCGGTCAGCGCGGAGGCGAAGAGGCGCTGCGGGCCGTTCCACGCATCCAGGTCCACGCCGCCGGTGGCGTCGTAGATGTGGCGCCAATGCGCCAGGGGCTTCGCCAGGGCCGGGTGCAGCTTGCCCACGGGCGTGGCGAGGCGCACGAAGCCATCCACCAGCACCACCATGGGCACGGCGGCCAGGGAAGGGCCCAGGGGGAAGTAGTTGTAGAGGTGGCCGTCACGCTCGTAGAGGCCGTGACGGTACGACTCGAAGGTGGGGGCGTATTCGTCCAGGTCGAGGTTCCCTTCACGCAACAGAGACAGCGTGGTGGGGAGCGTCAGCTTGGAGTCGAAGGGCGTGTAGACGGGGAACGCCGCCAGCGCAGCGAAGAAGCCCAGGAAGAGCAGCACCCGCCCCGCCCAGATGCGAGAGGTGGGGCGCGCGGGCGTGGAAGCCACAGGGGAGGAAACAGCGGATGAGCTCATCGCGGCGGACCAACCTCGCGCGCTCCGGCAGCGGCGCGTTGGAGGGCCGCCGTCTTAGTGCCTTGGGCACATGAAGGCCAGGGACAGTCCTCCCGTGGATGCACAACAGGGTCGTGCCAGGGCACCTGCTCGCCCCCCATACCCGCCCACAAGAGCGCCGCTCGACAGGGTTTGAAGCGAAAGGCACACTGGCACCTCAAGGACAGCCAGGGGGGCTATCCATGCCGGGGAGAGGCGTGAGGTCGACCGTCATCAACGCCTGCGCGGAGCGCATGCCGTACCTCCGGAATGGCCACCCGACACCGAACGAACGCGCGGCGCGCATGGCAAGCGACGACGCCCAGTCCTCCAGCGCGCACGCGAAGGACCGTGGCTGACCATGTGGGCATTTCGTCCGGACCCGAGCCCGCGCTGGGACCTCCTGGAGGAGGCGTTCGACGAGGCGCGCTACCAGTGGCAGCAGCGTGCGTTCTTCTTCCAGTCGGCGACGCTCCTGCCTGAGCAGGTCGCGGAGCTTCACGAGGAGCGGCTACGCGCCTTCGTCGACATGCTGGCGCACGGCTCCTCGCGGGTGGCCGAGCGGCTGCTGCGTCCCAATCTCCAGGAAGATGACCGGGAACGCGTGGGTGTGGCGGCCCTGGCGCTGCTCGCGAGCGCAACGCCCCAGGGCCTGACGGTGGTGCTGAAGGAACTGCGGGAGGGCGCGCCAGAGCGACAAGGCTGGGTGGCCGAGGCCCTGTCGCTCAGTGAACGGCCCGGTCTGGCCCGCGCGCTCGTCTCGCTGCTCGGCCCCAGGGAGCCGCCTGAAGTCCAGGCGGCGGCGCTGGAGTCCCTGCTCCTCCAAGGGCAACCTCCCGGACGTGACTTGCTGACGAGGGCGCTGACGCATCCAGAGCCCGTGGTCCGGCTGACGGCACTGCGAGCGGCGCGGCGCTGGCCGCGAGACGCGGAGACGGGGCTTGTGCGGCAAGGACTGGCATCGGGTGCGCCCGAGCTCCGCGCGGCGGCTCTGGAGGCTGGACTGGTCCAGGCGCAGCGCCTGGCCCGGCAGTCCTGCCAGGCGGCGGCGGAGGCTCCGGATGCGATGGGCCGTACCGCGCGGCTGCTGCTCGCGCTGGGAGGAGCGGACGAGGACCTCTCCCGGCTGGTGAAGCTCCTGGACGCACCGGCACTGAGACCCGATGTCCTGTGGGCGCTGGGCTTCTCCGGACGGCCCGCGGCCGCCGATGCCTGCATCCCGTGGCTGGAGGACCCGCTGCTGGGAGGCCGGGCCGCGGAGGCGTTCAGCGCCATCACCGGGCTGGCGCTGAAAGATGACCTGCTCCGGGAGCGCGACGAGGAGGACGACTTGCTGCCCCCTTGGAGGAGGACCTCCACGCACCCCTGACGCCCGGTCCCGACGATGCGCTCCCGCTTGCCTGCGCCGCCGCGGTGGAGCGCTGGTGGAGCGAGGCGCGCAAGCACCTCCAGCCGGAGTCACGCGTCCTCGGCGGCCGGCCCTTCACCGCCACGAGCCTCGTGGAGGCACTGGAGACGCTGCCCATGCGGCGTCGGCCTCCGCTGGCGCTGGAGTTGGCCATCCGCACCGGAGGCCAATACGCGGTAGTGCCCCACGGATGGTTGCATGTGCAACGCCGGCAGGCAGCGGAGGCTCGAAGCTGGAGCCGTGGGGCCTCCTTGCGGCCCTTCGCCACCTGGATGAGCCGCTGAGAAACGGACGGGAGGTTGGAGATGAGCAATACCGTTGGCGTGAACAAGATGTCCGTGGTGACAAAGGCCAGCAATGGCACCACGGTGGCCTTCCCCGACGTGTGCAAGACGCCCAGTCCGGCGGGGCCCGTCCCCATTCCCTATCCCAACGTCGCGCGCTCGGCGGACACGGCGCAGGGCAGCAGCACCGTGTCCGTGGAGGGCAATCCCGCGTGCCTGAAGGACTCGAACTTCAGCACGAGCACCGGAGACGAGGCCGGCACGGCCGGTGGTGGCGTGGCTTCTGGGAAGACGAAGGGCAAGGCGGAGTTCGTCAACTACTCCTTCGACGTGAAGTTCGAAGGGAAGAACGTGGCACGCGCCTTCGACTTGATGCTGCACAACGACAAGAACACGCCGCCGTTTCCGCTCATCCAGCCTCCCGTGGTGGCGATGGGGAAGGAAGCGGGTGAGCCGTACTGCCTCATCTGCAAGGAGAAGGTGGAGTAGCCGGACACGGCACGGAGAAGCGCCATGGGGAAGAGCACCGACGAACACGTCATCAATCCAGACGGCACCTGCCCTCACGTGGTGGTGAAGGAGGACACCGAGGGTGGCGCGTGCCTGACGGGACACGATGCCAGCCTCGATCCCAGCACCTGCTCCTACCGTTGGCAGGCCCTCACGGAGTCAAAGCGGAACCGGACGGCGCTCTACGACAAGACACCCACGGCGGGAGCCCGACAGAAGCCCGCCCCCATGGGACTGCTGGCCACGTCTGCGTACCTGAGCAACCGGGGGAACCTCTACCCGGGACAGTACGGCGCCGTCATCCGCTTGCCGGAGCCGGGCGACTGGCACCTGGACGGCCCCACCCGGGACAACATGGAGGATGCCGCGGGCAGGCCCATCCCCCGCGGACAGAACTTCTCGAAGCATACGTGGCCGTACTGGCACAACTCGCATCACTTGATTCCCAAGGGGCTCTTCAACGAGACCATCGCGGAAGTCGAAGATGCCGATTGCCAGTCATTGATCCGATTGGCGCTCCTGCGCGCTGGATACAACATCAACCACCACATCAACGTCATCATCCTGCCGCAGGACCTGGAGGTGGCCCGCGTCCTGGGCCTCCCCCGGCACCTCATCCTGGAGGATGGCTCCTGGATGGTTGAAGGTAGCCCCAAGTTCGACCACCTGGGCTACAACTGGAACGTCCAGGACAGGCTGGAGCCCATCATCAATCGCTACGCGAAAGCCTGCGACGCGGAACTCCGCAAGAACTGCGACACGTCGAAGTTCAAGCTCTCCAAAGAGGAACTCGAAGAACTCTCCAACACGTGCTTCCGAAGTGTCACTGAATTTGGAACAACCCATCCAGGCGAGCCGATTTCGGACATGCCGCGAATCCCTGCCTTCTAAAGATTGACCATGGACTACTTCAGTCTCACCCGAGGTCCCACCGTTGATCGCAGTCTCTGCATGCTCGAACGCGAGCCCAAGGGCCTGAGAATGTTCAGCCATCGATTGGGGGAGGGCTACCCCATGGGCGACAAGTATCCGCCGGATGCGGAGTGGCAGATGAGCAGCAAATATGGCGGAGGCAAACTGGCCTCGCTCATCGCCTCTCACTATGTCGTCGTGGAACGGGCTCTGAAGGAGGTCTTCGAGCGCACCGGAGTTCCCATGGAGTGCCTCAACTTCACCCTGTTCGACCACAAAGGGCAGGTGGCCAGCCGGGACTACTTCATCATCAACCCACTGGGCACCTTCGACTGCCTGCATCTAGAAAAGAGTGAAATCAAATACTCCAAGGAGATGCCTGGGGAAATCATTGGCATCCGGAAGCACGTGCTCGATAGCAACAAGCTCCGCTCAGCCCCAGACTTCTTCCGCATCAAGGAGGACCCCTACGTCTACGTCCTGAGCCACAAGCTGGTGGACGAACTGCAGCAACTCAACCCCACCAACGTCTACCTCACCAAGCTGGAACAGGCCTGAGCGACTCCGACGAGCGCCCTCCTCGCCATGGTGCGAACGCCCCTGCCCCTCATCGAGAAGAACAGCCTCATCCAGCTTCAGATGGTCCTGCCGCGAGTCCTCGCCCGGCAAGTCACCCAGGCGCAGATGATGAGCGTCTGCACCCTCTACCGGCGCATGGGCATTGCCCAGCTCTTCCTCTCCGGCCTACCAGACGGCTTCTTCGAGGAGCTCTCCCGCTCGGCGCGCGCCTTCCTCTTCTTCCTCCAGGGCACTGACGACTCAGCCAAGACGACGAGCCGCTCCGAGCCCTACTTCGATGCCATCGCCTCTAACGACATCGAGGCGGAGCGTGAGATTGCCCAGCACTCCCGCGCCACCTGGAACTCGGGCGAGGAGTACGAGGACGACTTCCTCTACGTCCGCATCCTGATGGAACGTTTCACCCTGGCGGCGTCCACCGCCCGGCTCGAGGTGGCCATGAGCCGCTACGAGGGCCTCCCGACAGCAGGCGGCGACGCGCGGCTCCCGCTCTGCCAGGCGCTCGTCGCCGCGGACGCCCAGCGCTTCGAGGAGAACCTGGGCCGCCTGCTGGACGCCCGCGCCCGCGAGCTGCGCAAACGAATCGAAGCCGAGCGCCTCTCCCCTGACGACGCCACCACCACGGCCCACCTCTCCGTGGAGGTGCTCGCGCTGCTGCGGCTGGCCGAGCGCGCGCGCCTGCCCACCGAGCTGCACTACCCGCTGGCCCCCTCCGTGGCCCGCCGGCTCGACCGGGCCCGGCTCCCGCATCCAGGGTCATGGCAACAGCGCGTCATCTCCATCCAGGGCTCGACAGACGTCCCAGGGAGGAGTCCGTGAAGCTCGCTGTCACGGGGCTCGGGCTCGTCACCTCCGTGGGGAATGGCGTCGTGGGAACTTGCACCGCCCTGCGCGCGGGACTCTCCCAGCCCAGGCCCCTTCCGGCCTTCACCGTCGAGGACGAACCGGGCGAAGCCATTCCCGTCACCGGCTTTCCCGCCGCGCCCTTCGCGGATGGGTTCTTCCAGACGGGCGCCTGGGTACGGCTGGCGTCAGGTGCTTTCGACGACCTCCGCGACACCGCCGCGATGCCTCCTCCCACGGACACTCCGTTCTGGCACCGCACCGGGCTCCTCGTCCTGGCGCCGCTCATCGATGAAGCACGGTTCGGCTGGTCTCTTCAGACACTGCCCGGCGCGCTCGAGACGTTCTATCTGCGCCCCCTCGTGTCCCTCATGGACGTTCCCCTCCGGGGAGAGAAGACACGAGCGCTCGCGCTGGGGCACTGCGGCCTGGCGGCGGCGCTCCAACAAGCGGACGCCATGCTGACCTCCAGGGACGTGGACCGGGTGCTCGTGCTGGCCGCGGACTCCTACGTGGACCCGGAGAGCCTCGCGTGGCTCGCCTACCACCGCCGGCTCAAGTCTCCCCGGCGGCAGGTGGGCCTCATGCCGGGTGAAGCCGGGGCCGCCATCCTGCTGGAGCGTCCCGTGACGGCCCGCGCGCGGGGCAGCGCCTCGGCCGTGCAGGTGGAGGCCGTGGCGTTGAGCGGGCCCCCGGAGGCAGGCGCGACGCTCGCTCAGCTTGGACGCGCGCTCGCGGAGTCGATTCAGCGCGTCCTCCCCGCTCCCTCACCGCGCTTCCAGGGTGACCTCTACCTCGACCTCAACGGAGAGGCCTGGAGGGCGCAGGCCTGGGGCCATGCCCAGGTGCTGCTCGCCGACGCATTGGACATTCCACACTGCCGCGTCCTGCACATCGCGAGTTCGCTGGGAGAGACGGGCACGGCCTCCGCGCCGGTGTCGCTCGCGGCGGCGGCCTGGGGATTCTTCAGGGGCCACGCGACCGGCGCGCACACTTTACTAAGCTCGCTCTCGGAGGCGGGGCAGCCCGCCGCCGTCCTCCTGACACGCGGTGAAGGCGAGTTCACGGACTGAAACCGCGCGTCGCTCCGGCCCCAGGCGTCACTTCGACTGGGACGTCGCCCCTTCCATCGCAGCGGGAGCCGCCGACGCCTCAGGAACCCCTGGGGCCGCCGGAGCCGCGGCGGGCGCTTCGGAGCGTGGCTCCACGCCCTCCACCTTGCCCACCTGCTCCAAATCCTGCCGGTTGTTCAGGGAGAAGCGCACCAGCGCACGAAGGATGCGGTTGCGCTTCACGTTGCCAATCACCTCGCGCAGGTCCTCGTACACCGTCGGGTCGCTGATGAGCCCGCCCACGGTGCCGTCTCCCTTCGCCACGGTCGCCGTAATCTTCTTCAGGTCCGCCGCCGCGCTGCCCAGGTCCGCGAACATGCCGCTCGCGTCGCCGTACACCAGCTGGTGCACCGCCCCGTTGGGACTCTTCTTCGCATCCTCGATGAGTCCCGCCAGCTGCCCGGCCGCCGCACCCAGCTCCGTCAGCGCCTTGGCGCCGTCCTGGCCGTAGACGAGCGCGTGGGCCGTGCCGTCTCCCGTGCGCACCTCGCGCAGAATCCCTTCCAGCTCGCCCACCGCGCCATCCACCCGCGCCGCCGCGCTGGACGCGTTGGCCAGCAGGCCCCGCACCTCGCGCCCGGCCTGCTTGTCGTAGATGAGCGCGTGCAGCACGCCCTCGCCCTTCTCCACCTCTTCCAGCAGCGCCCGCAGCGCCGCCATACCGCGCGTCACGTCACTGGCCATCTCCGGGTTGGCGTACGTCTCCACCGCCGCCCGCAGCGACTTGCTGATGGCCACCGAGTTCTCCATCACCTGCGACGCCCCGTTGAGCAGCGCGGACAAGTCACCGCTCGTGGACGACTTGAGCACCCCACCCGCCTCCACCGGCGGTGACGTGGGACTGCCCAGGGAGATGTCCACCGCCTTGTCACCCAGCACGCCCATGCTGGACAACTGCGCCACCGAGTCCTGACGCACGCGGTCCGTGTAGCGCGATGACACCTGGAACTGGACCTCCAGCCGCGGGTCATTCGGGTCGGGCGAGAAGACGATGTCCGTCACCCGCCCCACGTTGAGACCGCCGAGCCAGACGGGCGACTCATCACTGAGGCCCTGCACGTTGGCGAAGTAGGCGCGATACATCGTCTTGCGCTCGAACAGGCGCGACTGCTGGCCGATGACCATCACCACCACGCTGGCGACCGCCAGACCGACAGCGACGAACAGCCCCGTGCGCAGCGCCAGGCGGCGCTCGGTTCCAGCGGGAGAGAACAGGCTCATGGCGCGCCTCCGGGGAACAGCTCCACGCGGCGCGCGTCGAGGAAGGCACGCACCTCCGGGACGGTGGAGTGGAGCATCTCCCGCGGATTGCCCACCTGCACGATTCTCCGATTGGCCAGCATGGCGATGCGGTCTCCCACGGTGAACGCGCTCACCATGTCGTGGGTCACGACGATGGAAGTGCAACCGAGCCGAGTCTTCATCGAGTTGATCAACACGTTGATGGACTGCGTGGTGACGGGGTCCAGGCCCGTGGTGGGCTCATCCCAGAGGATGACCTCCGGCTCCGTGGCGATGGCCCGCGCCAACCCCACGCGCTTGCGCATGCCGCCCGACAAGTCGGAGGGCATCAGCCGCTCCGTGTTGGGCAGGTCCACCAGCGCCAGCTTCTCCGCCACGCGGGCACGGACCTCGTCCGCCGGCATGTCCGGGAAGTGCTCGCGCAACGGGTACGCCACGTTCTCCCCGACGTTCAGCGAGTCGAAGAGCGCCGCGCCCTGGAACACCATGGCCACGTGCCGGCGCACCGGAATGAACTGCTCCTCCGTGAAGCGCGTCAGGTCGTGCCCCTGGAAGAGGATGCGTCCGGTGTCTGGCGACAGCAGTCCGATGAGGCACTTGAGCAGCACGCTCTTGCCCGTGCCCGAGCCGCCCATCACCACCAGCGTCTCACCGGCGCGTACGTCCAGGTCCATGTCGTCATAGACGCGCTTGGCGCCGAACGCCTTCGTCAGGTGCTCGAAATAGATGAGCTGCTCACCCGGCCGGGGCGGCTGGAACGCGAACTCGGAAGGGGTCTGGGACGAGGAGCGCATGGCACGTCACAGGCTCAGCGTGAGCTGGGTGATGAAGAAGTCCGCCAGGCACACGGAGACGGACGTGGTCGCCACCGTCTGGGTGGTGGCGCGGCCCACGCCCTCCGTGCCGCCCTCCACGGTGAGCCCGCGGAAGCAACCCACCAGGCCGATGATGAGTCCGAACACCGCGCCCTTGAACACGCCCGAGGCGAAGTCCGGCATCAGCACCGCGTCCAGCGCGCCCTGGAAGAAGAGGTTGAGCGTAATCGCGTACTGGAAGTTCACCACCAGCGCGCCCGCCACCAGGCCCACGACGTCCGCGAACACGGTGAGCACCGGCAGCACAATCAGGCACGCCAGCACGCGGGGCACCACCAGCTTGCGCAGCGGGTCCGCGCCCAGCGCGCGGATGGCGTCCACCTGCTCCGTCACCGTCATGGCGCCCAGCTCCGCGGCGATGCCGCTGCCGATGCGCGCGCCCACGGTGAGCGCGGTGAGCACCGGCGCCAGCTCGCGGAACAGCGTGAGGATGACCACGCGGCCCACGGTGTACTGCACGCCGAAGCGCGACAGGAAGTAGCCGAACTGCAACGAGATGACGAGCCCCGCGAACATCGCGGTGAGCAGGGCGATGGGCAGCGAGCGCACGCCCAGCGACTCCGTGTGGTACACGAGCCCGCGCCAGTCATAGGGCGGACGCACCGCGCGGCTGAACACCTGCCCCGTCATCCGCGACAGGGCGCCCAGTGACTCCAGGCGCTCCTTCGCCCGGTCCATGAGGCTCGGGGGCCCGGAAGCCGCCGCCGCGTCCACCTCGGGCTGCCGGGTCGTCATCCCTTGCGCTCCGATTCGAAGCCGGCCAGCAGCGCGTCGAAGTCCGCCATGCGCCCGTCCGCGAGCTCCGGCGGCGACACGTAGGTGAAGTCGAACACGCAGTTGTCCTTCTTCAGCACCACCAGCTCCAGTTGCACGGGCACGCCGTCCATCTTCGCCAGGTGGCGGCTGCGCAGGGCCTCGCGCCCATCCATGGGGATGCGCTGTTCAGCGATTTCCTGTCGTTCCGTGAAGCCCGCCAACAGGTGCCGGGTGAGCACCTGGAGCGACGGGTCATCATGCCCCTGGCACGTGGCGTTGACGGAGAGCGCGCGACCGGTGCCCTCCTCGGCGAACGCGAGGTCGTTGTCCTCCAGCCGCACCTGCTCCCAATACGCGGGGAGCTTGCCAATGCGGTAGCGCACGGCGGGCTTGGTGAGGACGGAATCCTCGAACGTCGTCCTGTGACAGCCCGCCAGGGGCATGACCACCAGCAGGCACAGCAACGTCATCCGCGGCATGGCACCGTTCTTCGTGGCTCTCTTCCGGCCCTGCGACCAAGTCATGCGTCACAAGTCGCGCACCTGCAAGGAATTCCATGTCGTGCGGTGGGGGCCAAACGTCCACTGTCACACCTCTGAATCCATCCTGGCACGTCACATTCCCGCCACCCGAGGTGCGCCGGCCGTCCGCCATGGCACCAACCGGTCTGCGCGAGCGTCCATCCGCGGGCAGTCCCCGGCCACGCCGCGCGGCCCCAACTTTGTCCCGACGCACGCAAGCCGTCCGGCTCGGACAGCAGTGCCCCACGCTCGACACACGGACAAGGAGGACCCTCATGGACGGCGGACTCGCGATATTCGGCCTCGGCCTCTTCCTGCTGGGAATCGCCAACCTGTACACACGGCACAGCTACTGGCTGGCTGTCTCCGTGCTGCTCCTGTCGGTGGTGTCCATGGGGATGGCCTTCAGCGAGTCGAAGCGGCTGCGCGACGTGTCGCTGGGCATCGGCGTCGTGCTGCTGCTGCTCACCATCGTCGCGCTCGCCGTGGGCACGTCGTGGTGGCTGCCACTGGCCACCTTCCTCTTCGCCGTGGCGTACGGCGTGCTCTGGGCGGAGTACCGCTTCCCCTTCTTCAAGCACGTGGCGCCGGGCGACGTGCCGCACCACACGGAGCGGCGCTTCCACGTCCACTGGCCCTGGCACCGTCGGCGCGTGACGCCGTGACTTCAGCTGGCAGGGGGCGGCTCGGCGTCCGCGCGCACCGCCACCTGCCCGCCGTGCACGTCGAGCCAGAGCGTGTCGTCCGCCGCCGCGCCCCGCACCAGCGAACCGTCCGTGGTGGTGAGCACCACCTGCGCGCCGCTCTGGGCCGGTAGCCCATGAGGTAGGCGTTGCGCTCGGGGTCCAGCTCGCTCGACACGTCGTCCAGCAGCAGCAGCGGCAGGAAGCCCATCGCGGCCTCCAGGTTCTCGATTTCGGCGATCTTCCAGCCGAGCACCAGCGCCCGCTGCTGTCCCTGGCTCGCGTAGGCCCGCGCGCTGCGGCCTCCCAGCGTCACCGAGACGTCGTCCGAGTGCGGCCCCACCGAGGTGAAGCCCCGCTCCATGTCCGCCGCAGGCGCGCGGAGAGGCTCTCCCGCAGCATGGCTGCCAGCGCCGTTTCGTCCGCGGCGGCGAAGTCGCCCTCCAGATGCGCGGGTCGGTAGTTGTACACGGCCGGGTCCACCGTGCGGCCAATGGAAGCGAAGGTCGCCTGCGCCCTGGGCGCCAGCTCCGCCATCAGCGCGCGCCGCCGCGAATAGATGCGCGCGCCAGCCTTCGCCAGCGTCTCGTCGTAGGCCTCCAGGTACACCGCGTCCACGGTGTGCCCTTCGCGCAGCAGGCGGTTGCGGTTCTTCAAGGCCCGCGCGTACTCGCGGCTCTCGCGCAGGAAGGCGGGGAAGCGGTTGAACACCGCCCGGTCCAGGAAGCCGCGCCGTGAGTCCGGACCGCCCTTCACCACCTCCAGGTCATCCGGCGTGAAGGCCACCACGGACACGCCGCCGAAGTAGTCCTCCAGGCTGGAGGCCTTCTTCCCATCCACGAAGGCCTGCCGCGTGCCGCCGCCCACCTCCACGGCGATTTCACGCTCGGCGCCCTTGAGCAGGAAGCGCCCCGTCACCCGCGCGCCCTGCGAGCCCCAGCGAACCAGCTCCGACAGGCGCCCCGCGCGCAGCGGCTTGAGCGTGGCCAGGAAGTAGAGGGCCTCCAGCAGGTTCGTCTTGCCCTGCCCGTTCTGCCCCACCGCGATGGTGGCGTGGGCACTGGGCGTGAGCTGGACCTGGGGGAGGTTCCGGAAGTCGTGGACGTGAAGCGCGAGGAGGCGCACGGCCCCCTCCGTATAACCTCTCCGCTCCCCGGCGGGGGACCTATCTCGCGGGCTGGAGCGGCAGCTCCACCACGAAGGTGGCGCCCTCGCCGGGCTGGCTGTCCACCTGGATGGTGCCGCCCAGGGCCTCCACCAGCGTGCGCGTCACATAGAGCCCCAGGCCCATGCCGCCGTAGTTCCGCTCGGACACGGCGCGCTCGAACTTCTGGAAGATGCGCGCGTGGGCTTCCGAGTCGATGCCAATGCCCCGGTCCCTTACCCACAGCCGGGCGCCCATGCCCCCTGACGCCACGTCGATGTGCACGGGTGCGCCCGCGCCGTACTTGAGCGCGTTGGACAGCAGGTTGGAGACCACCTGCTCCAGCCGCAGCCGGTCCCACACCCCTTCGAGCCCTTCCGCCCGCGTGATGTGCAGCTCGCAGCCGGCGCGCGCGGCCTCCAGCTCGAAACGCGTGGCCACCTCGCGCACGAGCGAGGGCAGGTCCACCGGCTCGAACTGGAGCTTCAACCGGCCGGTGCTGATGCGCGACACGTCGAGCAGCCCGTCCACGAGCTCGGCCAGACGCGTCACCTGCCGGCGCATGGCCTCCACCTCGCGCCCGTGACGCTGGGCCAACGCGGACTCCGGGTCCGCGTGGATGGCGCGCACGAAGGACTGGAGCCGCAGCCCCAGCGACGTCAGCGGCGTCTTGAGCTCGTGGCTGGCCACGGACAGGAACTCGTCACGGGCACGCACGGCCTCCTGGAGGTGCTGCTCCACCGTCTTCAGGCGGGTGATGTCCAGGAAGGGAATCACCACCACGGACGGGTGGCCATGCATGGCGGGCAGCGTCTCCGACGAGATGCTGAGGGCGTACTGGCCCGCGGGCGTGTGCCAGTGGACCTCCAGCCCGTCCAGCCGCTCGCCCCGGGCCGCGCGGTTGGAGGGCATTTCATCCACGCTCAGCCGGCGGCCCTCCAGGTCCGTGACGTGGAAGTGGTCGCCAAACGCGGTGGCGGGCACGTCCTTGGGGATGTGCAGGCCGTAGAGCCGGTCCGCCGCGGCGTTGGAGAAGTTGAGGTCGCCACTGGCCGGGTCCGCCATCACCACCGGCATGGGCATCAGGTCGAGCACGGCCTCCAGCCACTTCTGCTGGCTCTCCACGGCCTGGCGCGCGAACACCTGTTCGGTGACGTCGAAGGCCAGCGTCACCAGGCCGTCCACGAGGCCGCGCTCGTCGCGCAGGGGCTCGAAGATGATGTTCCAGAACCGGGTCTCGACGCGGCCGGCGCCCTCGTAGTCAATGGTGACGGGGTACTCCCGCGCGGTGGCGCGCTCGCCCGTCTCCAGCACGCCCCGGTGGAGGCTCAGCAGCTCCCGGGACAAATCCGGAATGGCCTCCTCCTGGGTGCGCCCGGTCAGCTCGCGTCCGCCCATGAGCTTCTGGAGCAGCGGGTTGGCGAACTCGTAGCGCAGCTCGTAGCCGCGCAGCACGCTGATGGCCACCGGCGCCTGCGTGAAGACCTGGAGCAGGTTGCGCCGCTCCACCTGCGCCGCCTCACGGGCCGCCAGCTCCGCCGTCATGTCCTTGTAGGCCACGGCGAGGTGCGTGACGCCGCCGCTGGAGGAGACCAGGGGGAAGCCGGTGCAGGAGATGGCGATGCGCCGCGCCTCGGCGGGCGCGCGGACGTGCGCCAACTCCTTCACGTCGTACCAGAACACCGGCGTCTGGACGCGCTCGCCCGACACGACCCGCTGGAGCAACTTCGCGTAGCCCAGCTGCGCGAGCAGCTCGTCCTTGAAGAGGCTGTACTCGGGTGGCGGCGCCGCGCCGAACATCGCCAGGAAGGCGGGGTTGGAGAGCAGGCAGTGGCCGTCCGAGGTGAAGACGGCGTAGGGCACCGGCGAATGGGTGAACAGCCCTTCGAGCAGCGCGAGCGAATCCGGCACCTCGGAGAGCTGTTCGCGCAAGGAGCGGGGCTCCGTCACCACGGGCCTGCTGCGCGTGTCCTGACTCCAGTGCTGGCCCGTTCGCGTCGCCACGGGGCCAGGGCCTAGCAGAGCCACCCCGGGCTGCCCAGTCCACCGTTGACCAGCCGCCTGCCCACCGCGCCCCCTGGCACGCACATGGTGCTGGTGCACCGGCGAGCCCATGCCAGGATGCGCGCCCCATGGCGGACCACCTCAAGACCTTCTTCGACGCGCGGCTCGTCGAACGCCTCGGCGCGTCACTCCACGCCGCGGCGCCTACCTTCCCTCGCGCTGCGTTCATCCGAGAGGCCGCGAAGGGCCTGGATGGCCACGAGTTGATGGACCGGGCGCGACATATCGCTGGCGCGCTGCACCGTGCGCTGCCCCAAGACTACCCAGAGGCGGTGGAGGTGCTGCTGCGCTCGCTCGGCCCCCGGACGGAGGCCACGGAGGGCGGAGCCATGGCCTCCTTCTTCTACCTGCCGCACACGATTTTCGTGGCGGAGCGCGGCCTGGAGCACTTCGAGCCGTCCATGCGCGCCCAGCACGCGCTCACCCAGCGCTTCACCGCGGAGTTCTCCATCCGGCCCTACCTGGAGCGGCACACCGCGAAGACGCTGGCCCGCCTGCGCGAGTGGACAGAGGACCCGAGCGAGCATGTCCGGCGGCTCGTGTCAGAGGGCACGCGCACGCGCCTGCCGTGGGCCTCACGGCTGCGCGAGTTCCAGAAGGACCCCACACCCGTGCTCGCGCTGCTGGAGCGGCTGAAGGACGACCCGGCGCTGTACGTGCGCCGCTCGGTGGCCAACAACCTGAACGACATCGGAAAGGACCACCCCGCGCTGCTGGTGCAGGTGGCGACGGCGTGGATGAAGAACGCCACGCCGGAGCGGGAGTGGCTGGTGCGCCATGCGCTGCGCTCGTCCATCAAGCGCGGAGAGCCCGCGGCGCTGGCGGTGGTGGGCGCTCGGCCGCCGTCAGGCATCGAGGCCCGCGTGACGCAGCTGCCCCGCCGCGCGGCCCTGGGCGACACGGTGGAGGTCCACTTCGAGGTGACCAACCGCTCGAAGCAGCAGCAGACGCTGGTGGTGGACCTCGCGGTGCATTTCCAGAAGGCGAACGGCGAGGCGCGGCCCAAGGTGTTCAAGGTGCGCGAGCTGCTGCTTGGCCCCGGACAAGCGGAGACGGTGAGCAAGCGCGTCTCCTTCGCGCAGCTCTCCACACGCAAGCACTACGCCGGGCCACACCGCTTCGAGGCCCTGGTGAACGGACAGGGATTGCCGCTGGGTGTCGTCGAGGTCAGCGGGTAGGAAGTTCCCGGCAAGCGATCCCCTCCAGCCCGAGGCGCCTCACCGCATCCACGAACCGGTCGGTCCCGATAATCATCGTCGCGAAGTTCACGAGCCGGAACGCGTCCACGTCCGCCGGGAGCGAAGCTGCAGCGAGGATGGGGGCATCGGGCCGAGCAAAGGCATTCCGCCCGCAGGTTGGACACGGCGGCGATGCGTCGGATGGGATGCAATCCGGATGCAGCAGACCGCGTGGCTCCAGTTGGAGGTCCAGTAACTCCGGTGACTCCTTCTTGCGGAATCGCAGTTCCGTTTGTCCGCCCAGCAGACCGCGTACGCCTTCAGCTTGCAGGCGCTCCAGCGCATCGCGGCGTACGAGCAATAGCGAAGTCCCCTGCCATGTGAATGGACCGAATTCGCCGGACGCAGTGCCAACCAATGGCCCGAAGGCCGCGCCAGGGGGGAGTTCCGCATCCGGAGGAGCCAAGGGGCGTACCAGTTCCCGAAGACGGGAGAACTCCGTGAACGGCTCCGGCCGGGCCTTCTCGAACGCGGCACGCTCCGGCAGCTGCGACAGGTCCACGAGGGGATAGTGGTTCCCCCAGGAACTCCAGGTCGTGCCACAGGCAGAGCACTTCACGCCGGGCAGACTCCACTTGTGCGCGGCGTTGAAGCTTCCACTGAAGGCGGCCGTTGCCGCTTCGTCTTCGCGCAACCAGAAGAATCGGGTCATGGGTCCCTACGCGCCAGGACGGGAATAATAGGGCTGAATCGGACCACCGATGAGCTCGAAGCGATGAATCAACTCCCCCGCATGCTTGAAAATCTCCTCTGCGCTCGCGTTCCGGTTCCGGTCCCGGAACTCACGCCATGCTTTGTTCCACGCGCCACCATTGCCAAGGGGCCCATGAATCCGCCGGTGCACGTCACGAGGAATGGGCATGGTGTAGCTGTGGATTTTCACGCCTTGCCCTTCGAACCATCGAGCCAGGTCTTCTGCCTGCGGGAAGATGTGGTGCTTTTCCCAGCGACCGGGCGTTAGACGGTGCGACGGAGAAATGACCTGCGAGGAACCACCATTCCAGTTGGGGAAGACCATGACAGCCCCGCGTGGAAGCTGCTGCCCACCTCCCCAATTTCGCCGAGGTCCACTGCCCGGCGCTGCCGCGGCCACAGGCGGACGTGCGGGAGGAAAGCGCGCCAACTCCACTTCACCGAACAGGTCCTCGCAGCGGTAGAAGCCACATGAGTCCCCCTCGCAAAGGAGGCTGACGCAACGGTCCTCATGCGAAGCGGAACACGCCTCCGTCGCCGCGTGCGCTGCTCGCTGAATGGGAGTCTTTGCGGTGGTGGAGCACCCCAACCAGAACGCAACAAGCAGTGAAAGACCCAAACCAGGATGGATGCGCATCTCAAGCGAACCCTATCCTGTTTGGAACGGCACGTTACGCCACGAGGCCCTCGGCTTCTCACCTTCCGTGCCCCCTCCACCTCATTCTTCACCACGACGCGATGGGCCGCATGGGCACACAGCCTCACCGAGGCCCGAAAATCTTCACCAGCTTGTTGTAGACGCCCATCACCAGCAGGGGTGACACCCACTGGCCAATGAAGCGGCTGGGGCGCGAGCGTCCCGCCGCCTCCAAGATGAAGGAAGCGCCCATCGAGGCGAGGCTCGCCACCAGGAACACGTGCGAGGGCACCTTCGCCGTCTGCTGTTCAATCAAGCGCGTCAGTGACGCCTCGGCGTGCTCCGCTCGCACCACCGGGGGCACGTCCATGTACTCATGCTCCGAAGCCCGGCTCGCCGGGTTGACGTCCATCTCCATGCTCCCTCCCAGGGCGGGCAGACAGGCCCGCCGCATGCACTGCTCTTCCGCCGAGCCGCGCCATGCAGCCCAGCGGAGAGGTCCCCATCATGGTGTGACCGATGGAGGCAAACGGCGAGATGGCGAGCGAGTTCATGCACACAGATGCCAACCCGTCAGGCGAACTGCAGCTCCCTGAAGAAGGGGCAGGCCCCCTGCTCCAGCGCGACTACTGGGCGGTCATCCGCGACTGCCGGGTCTCCCCCAAGGAGCTCATGCGCTGGGTGGCCGTGCGCTTCGCCGAGTTCGCCCCGTCCGAACTCTGCGTCTTCGAGCGCGGACACCCGGAACGCGGGGGCCAGCCGCTGGAACTGGGCGACGAGCTGACGGTGAAGATTCAGGGCGCGGGCACCTTCGCCGTGCGCGTCATCCACCAGGACGCCCAGAGCTTCACGCTCGGCACGCTCCACGGGCACCCGGAGGCGGGGCGCATCACCTTCGGCGCTTACCGGAACGCGCGCGACGATGTCATCTTCCACATCCGCAGCCGGGCGCGCTCCGGCTCGACGTTCCACTACCTCGGCTTCGTCACCGCCGGAGACGCCATGCAGACCAACACCTGGACCGAGTTCGTCCTGCGCGCCGCGCTGACGGCCGGTAACGGGGTGCATGGCGTCATCCACGCGGACACCACCGAGTTGGAGGACGAACCGCCCGGCGGCGACACCGCCCACGGGCCCACCTTCCTGGCGCGGGGAGACGGAAGACAATGATTGAGTGGCGCTGGTTCTCCGGCTGGACGGAAGAGGAAATGGTGCCCCGGCTGGCGCGGGCTCGCACGCTGGCGCGCAACTTCCCGGAGGTCTCCGGAGAGATGACGCTGCAGGGCGGGTGGAGCCAGGTCCACTCGGAGAGCGTGCTCGGCCGCGAGTCGCCAGGGCGCCCTGTCCCGGGCGGACTCTTCGAGCGCGCCCAGCAGGTGCTGGAGACCTTCGACTTCTCCGACCCGCGCATCGTCGCCTGGCACTTCTCCGACGAGGAGCCGATGCAGGGCCGCACGGTGCTGCTGGAGCTGCGCGCGCTGGGGCAGCAGCTGCGCTACCTGTGCGGCGTGCGGGTGGGAGGCACGCGCGAGGAGCACGACGAGGGGTGCAGCGTCTTCGGCTTCAGCTTCGAGACGCTCCATGGACACATCGAGGCCGGGCGCGAGTGGTTCCTGCTCAAGAAGGAGCACGAGAGCGGCGAGGTGCGCTTCCACATCGAGGCGGCCTGGCGTCCCGGCCAGTTCCCCAACTGGTGGAGCCGGCTGGGCTTCGCGATGGTGGCTCCGCGCTATCAGCGCGCGTGGCACCGGCTGACACACGTGCGGGTGCGCGAGCTGGCGTTGAAGCACCCGGAGCTCGTCGGTCAGCTCGCGAGCCACGGCCGGCTGGCGCACGCCGGCCATGCGCTGGGGACGGCCCCGGTGCAGTTCTTCGCGCAGCGGGCGCCAGGGCGGCGAGAAACGCAGTTGGAGGAGGAGATAGAGGCCATGAATCGAGCACACGGGTTGAGGGCCCTGGGATTGGGCGTGCTGGCGGGAATGCGGAGCATGAGCGCGCCGGCGCTGGCGAGCCGCTGGCTGACGAAGACACAGCCCGACAGCGAGGACCGGCTCGCCAGAACCCTGGCGCATCCGTGGACGCCGCGCGTGCTGGGCCTGCTCGCCGTGGGTGAGCTTGTCGCGGACAAGCTGCCGATGGCGCCCCCGCGTGTCGCCGCCGTGCCGTTGACGGGCCGGATGTTGTCGGGCGCCCTGGCCGCGGCCTCGGTGACGACGGAGCGCCAACGCGGTGGGCGGCTCGCGGCGGCGGCCCTGGGCGCCCTGGCGGCGCTGGCATCGAGTTGGGCCTTCTATTCGTTGCGGCGCACCGCCACGAAGAAGCTGGGCGTTCCGGACATGGCCGTGGCCCTGACAGAGGACGCGCTCCTCGCGGGCCTGGCCTCGCGGCTGCTGCCTGTCAGTGCGCATCAGGCCGGACACGCCACGCTGTCGCCCGCGTGACTGTCTCGGCCCCACACGCGGTGGCGGGCATCTCCGCCACGCCGCCGCGCGGCCACAGACACCCCTGAAAGCAAGCCCCACACGGCCAATGCCGGCCTCCGCCGTTGGCCCCCGCGCCGCGGCCTTAGCGCCCGCGCCACGCCGCCGCGCGGGCCGCATGCACCAGCGCGGGAAGGTCCTTCACGGCCGCCCCCGCGTCGGCCTCGATTTCCACCGTGGGAACCCGCGCCCGCTCGGGAGAAAACAGGCGCGCGGGCGTCTGTCCCTGGCCGCGAAGGAGGATGAACAGCCGCAGCGCATCCCGCAGCCGCTCCACGTCCTCGCCCTGCTCGCCTCGAGCCCGCTGCGCCGCGTTCCACAGCCGCGCCCACGCGGTCTCCTCATCCCACGTGCCCACGGGACGCTCGCGAGACAGCGCCGCCAGCTGCGCGGCCAGCTCGAAGAGCCCGGCGCGCCCTTCGCCAAAAACCTCGCAGGCTGGAAGCCGCACCTCCCCGGCCCCCTCCACGCCCACGCCGCGCGGCCCTACGGACCCGCCCGTCCGCGGCTGCGGGCCGGCGCCTCGGGCGCGAACAGCCCCGGCTCGCCCATCCGAGGCTCCGCGCCCCGCTCGAAACGCCCCTCGCGCGCCGCCAGCCACACCAACAGCGCCGGCACCTCGGCGTCCGCGGGCACCACCGGGGCCAGCCGTTCCTCCAACGAGGCGCGCAGCCGCGCCCAAGCCACGCCCCGCCAGAAGGCCGCGTGCAGCAGCAGCTCCGGTCCGCTGCGAGGCACCCGCTGCGGCGCGCGCGAGACGCGGGCCTGCAGGAAGCCCTTCACCTGTCCCCGCGTATCGAAGTGCTCCAGCCGCTGCCACAGCGCCGCCAGCGCGGTCTCCGCCAGCGGCAAGGCCCGCTGAAGCGCCTCCGCCTCCTCCACCGTGAAGGGCAGCACCCCTTCCGGCGCGGGCCGCTTGAAGACGTGCTCGAACACCTCCGCGGCGGCGCACGCGGCGCGCAGCTCCGGCAGGTTGCGCGGCAACAGCTCCACCGCCCGTGCCCAGATGTGCCGCCCCAGGAGCGGCCCCGCCTCCAGCACCGTCTCTTCCAACTTCAGCAGCGCCTCGCCCAGCGTCGCGGGCCGGCCCTCCGCGGGCAGCCGCTTGAAGGCCACGCGCCGCACGTCCTCCCGCAGGCGCTCCACCTCGCGCATCAGCTTCATGGGCGCGGCGTTCGCCGGCCACCCTTCCGCGGCGGCGCGGCGCTTCAGCGCGGCCAGGGTGGCGTCCACCTCCGGCTGCGTGCGCGCCACCTCCAGCAGCAGCTCGAACTCCGAGCGCACCCGCTGCTTCCAGAAGAAGGACGCCAGCATGCCGCGCAGGGCGCGATAGCGAAGACGCGTGGCCTCCAGGAGGTCCGCGCGGTCCTCCAGCCGGGCGCGCAGGTTGTCCGGGTGCGTGGCCATGCCCTCACCATAGGAAGGCACCGGCCGGGTGTCAGGCCCCCAGGGGGCCTATCGCGTCACGAGTGAACGGTGCGGGCCCTCTCGAGGGAGCCCACCCGACTCACACGCGCATGGGCATGACGACGGCGGTGAAGCTCCGGTCGCCGGGGGCGTGGAGCACGCCCGGGCTGTGCTCGTCACCCAGCTCGAAGGAGACCTCGTCCGTCTCCGTCACGGCGAGCACATCCATCAGGTAGCGCGCGTTGAAGCCGATGGTGATGCCGTTGCCGCGGTAGGCCAGCTCCAGCACGTCCTTGGCCTCGCCCAGGTCCGGGTTGCTCGCGGTGATGATGAGCTGGTTCTCCTCCAGGCCGATGCGGACCGCGTTGCTCTTGTCCGCCGACAGCAGGGCGATGCGCTTGAGGCTCTCCAGCAGGCGCACCTTGGGCACCAGGACGACCTTCTCCCCTTCCTTGGGGATGACGCGCTGGTACTCCGGGAACTGGCCGTCGATGAGCCGCATCACCATGGTGAGGCCCGGCTTCTTGAACAGCGCCGAGTTCTCCGCGAAGCCCAGGTAGCACTCCGCGTCCGGCGCCTCATCCAGCAGGCGCTTGAGCTCCATCAGGCCCTTGCGGGGGATGATGACGCCGCTCTTGAGCTTGAAGTCGCCCGGCAGCTCGCGCTCCACCAGCGCCAGCCGGTGGCCGTCGGTCGCCACCATGCGGACCTTGCCGGTGGACTGGGGCTCGAAGAAGACGCCGTTGAGGATGTAGCGCGTCTCGTCGCTGGAGATGGCGAACTGCGTCTTCTTGATCATCTCCAGCAGCGTGTTGCCCCCCACCTGCACCAGGGGCGCGTTCTCTTCCTTCGGCAGCTTGGGGTACTCCTCGGCCGCCATGCCCACGATCTTGAAGTGGGCCGAGCCGCTGGAGATGTCCACGTAGTTGTTGGCCAGCTTCTTCAGCGTGACCTGCGCGTCCGGGAGGTTCTGGACGATGTCGAAGACGTACTTGGCGCTCAGCGTGACGGCGCCCGTCTTGATGACCTCGGCCGGGTGCTCGGACACGACGCCGATGTCCAGGTCGAACGCGGTGACGGTGATGCCGCCCTTGTTCGCGGTGACGAGCACGTTCGCCAGGATGGGCATCGTCGTCTTGCGCTCCACGATGCCCTGGGCGCGGTAGAGGGCCTTCTTCAGCTCGTCGGCGGCGATGCGGAATTCCATCGGAGGGCGTCCTTACGGGTCTCGGCCGCGAAGGCCGATCTACGAGGCCGGATGTAGCCCCTGCACTCCCCTCCGTCAACGAACCCTGAGCGACGCGGGAGCATCAATGTCCACCTGCAACTGACCGCCAGTCACCAATTCGCGAGACAGACTGGCCCCCGGCAGCGAGCCGGAGCACACTGGCGCCTCTTTCCTCCCCTGGAGCCCCTCATGAACAGCCGCTCGCTGGTGCTCGCCGCCCTTGTCCTAGGCTTCGTCTCCGGATGTAGCAAGCCGCCCGCCGCGACGTCCTCGCCACCGGCGAGCGAGAATGGCCTCCCCTCCAGCGAGAACGGAACGCCCACCATGACCCCACCGCCCAGCCATGACTCCCAGCCCAAGCCGGGTGAGAGCGCCGTCTACATCGTCAAGGACAGTGGCGTGCGCTGCTTCGCCCCGCCCTGCCCCACCTACAACGCCTTCCCGGTGGACAAGCCGGACGCGGAGCCCATCCCCGTGCACGAGCTGGAGCTGTCGGCGGTGACGAAGGGCTCGGACGAGCAGACGGAGGCGTTGATCCGAAAGACGCTGGACGGCACCGGGCTCAAGATTCAGGGCACCTTGGAGACGCGGCCCAACGCGGGCCCCGCGGGCGCGGCCACCGTCCTGCGCGCCAGCAAGGTCGAAAACTGAAACCACCCTTCCGGGCGGGCCTCAGATGTGGAGGCCCACCTGGATGCCGGGCCAGTGCTGGAGGCGTTGATCCGGCTCCGGATGGGTCTCCCGGACGGACAGCCGGGTGATGGAGTCGAAGTCCGACTCGCCCCAGGAGAACCACGCGTTGTAGGTGGGCCCGGCGAACACGGCCAGGCGGGGCATGAGCTGGAAGCCCAGCATCAAGCGGGCCTGCCCCAGCACATTGCCGCCGTCACCCTCCAGCGGGTTGCGCACCGGCTGGACGGCGCCGCCCGTCACGTCCAGGTCCACCCAGAGCCGCTGGGACAGCGTCATGTGCCCGCCCACGCCCGCCGCGAAGCTGAAGCGCGCGTCGCGGCCCGGCTCCAGGCCCGCCATCAGCGTGAAGTAGACGGCCCCGCCGCCCAGCTTCACCCCCATGTTGGCGACCTGGATGTCGCTCAGCCAGAACTCCATGTGGGTGGAGCCCCGGCGCAGCCCTCGCGAGGAGGACTCGGAGACCTCGTCCCCCGGCTGCAGGGCGAAGGCCCCCCGCTCGCTCATCAGCGAAAGGCGGGGTGCGTACCGGGACTCAGCGGTGGCTGTCCCCGCCCACAGCCCGAATGCGAGGAGCGCAAAGGATTTCATCACTCATGCTTTTCCAGCGTGAGGGAGGCCTGCGTCAAGTTCCCGGGCAATGACAGAGGTGCCGAGGAGGCGTCGGGATTTCCAGCCAGTGCCTCCGCGGCGGCCAGCACCACCGCCACGTCGAAGGGCGCATCGGACGAAACGAAGAAGAAACGCTCGAACCCCGGGGCATCGTCCAGCTCGTAGGCGCGCGGCAACACCTGCGTTCCCGACGGCACCAGGGCCATGGACCGGGAGCCCTCTTCCGGCGCGTGGAGGGTGACGGCGCCGTTGCCATCCAGGGAGACGATGACGCCATGCGAGCGGCCCGAGGCGATGTACGCCACCTGCACCACGTCACCCGCGGCGGCGGCGGCCCCGTCGGCGAGCCGCTCCGGGCGGGCGGCGGACTGCCGGTGGATGACGAGCTGCGGCGCCAGCCCCTTGATGCGCGTGACCTCCCGGGTGTCCCCCGGGGCCGTGCCGTGCCCGGTTTCCGAGGAAGGCAGGGCCACCATGACCAGCGCCACCGCGGCGAGCGCCGGCACCAGGCCCCACGCGGGCGACAGGCGGAAGGCCGGGCGGGGCGCGTCCTGCCGGGCCGCGCGCGCTTCCACTTCGCGGACCACCCGGGCGGGCGGCAGCGCCTCCAGCGTGGCGCGCGTGTCGGACTCCAGCGCCGCGAGCCGGGACAAGCCGTCGGGCTCCTCGGCCAGCCGGGCGCGGGCGGCGGCCAGCTCCGCGGGCGGCAGCTCGCCCAGGGCGATTCGTTCCAGCAACCAATCCGGGGTGCGGTGGTGGGCGGATGTCATGCGGCCTCCAGCTCCAGCTCTTGCAGCACTGCCGTCAGCGCCCGCAGGCGCTTGCGCACGCCGGACACGGACAGCCCCACTTCGCGGGCCGTCTCCTCCAGCGTCATCCCATCCACCAGGTGCAGCACCGCGATGTCCTGACTGGACGCGGGCACCCGGCCGAAGAGGCGGTCCAGCAGGCCGCGCGCGGCGGTGCGGGACTCGGTGTCGTCGGCGGAGGCAATCTGCAGCACCAGTTCGTCCTCCCGGTCCTCCGGACGCCGCTTCGCGCCGCGCAGCCTGTTGAGGCACACCGTGGTGGCAATCCGGTGCAACAGGCTCGACGGCGCCGCGTCCTTCAGCGCGCCCTGGTAGCGCAGCAACTGCACGAACACGTCGTGCATGGCGTCCACGGCCTTCTCCTCGTCACGCAAGAGGAAGCGGCAGCGCCGGAGCACCTGGGGGCCATAGCGCCGGTAGTAGGCCTCCACATCGATTGACACCGCTCGCTCGCCTCCCTCGGTTGCCGCGGACAGGGAAACACCGCGGCCTCGGAGAACTGTCACTCGGACTTTTCAGTCCCGAGTTTCCTGGGGACTCTTCGGGAATCAGCGCGGCGTCCTTGTACCCAGGTACAATGCCGCCCTTCGATCCGGTAAAAGCTACAAGCAAGCAGACACGCGAGCGCGTGAAAGAAGGGCCGGGCACTGTCAGGTTGGCGATGAAATCGGGGCCAGTTCGCTGTAACTGAGAAACACAACCCCGGTACGTTGCCCCCTCGCCCTCCCCTCCACGGCGCCCGTGCTCACCTCCAACGACTCCGCCCTGTCGGGCCTGCTGAACGCGTATCTCGCAGCGCAGCTCGCCGGGAACCGGCGCGAGGCGTTGCGGCTGCTCGTGGACGAGGGACTGCTCCGGGGCATCCCCCTCCAGACGCTGCACCTGGAGGTCATCCAGCCCGCCCAGTATGAAATCGGCCGGCTGTGGCAGGAGAACGTCATCTCCGTGGCGCAGGAGCACCTGGCGACCGCCGTCTCCCAGCTCGCGCTCGCGCACCTGTACCGGCACCTGCCCAGGGACCCATTCAACGGCAAGGTCGTCCTCGTCTCCTGCGTCCAGGGCGAGCTGCATGAAGTGGGCGCGCGCATGTCCAGTGACTTCCTGGAGATGACCGGCTTCGACGTGCGCTTCCTGGGCGCCAACGTTCCACCGGAGCACCTGGCCCGCATGACGAACGAGCTTCGTCCGGACCTGGTCGCCCTCTCCGTGACGATGACGTACCACCTGCCCGCGCTCCGCGAAGCCGTGGCGCACGTGCGCAAGACACTCCCGGATGTCCCCATCGCCGTGGGCGGCATGGCCTTCAACTGGGCCCCCGGACTGGAGGAGGAGCTGGGCGTGAACTTCTTCGGCAAGGACGCGCGGCAGTTCGTCGCGTCCGCCTGTCGGGCCCTGGGAGTCTGAAAGCACCATGGAGAGCGTGAGCAAGAGCGTGGAAGCACGGGCGGACCGGCTGGCCACCGCCTCTCAGGAGGCGCTCTATCAGGACCCCTTCTGGGCCGCCCGCTACGGGCTGGAGCGCGCGCAGCGCTTCGGTGACGAGGACGCGCGCTTCCACATCCGCTACCTGGTGCAGGCCCTGGACGAGCACCTCCCCTCTGTCCTGGAGGGCTACGCCCGCTGGCTGCGCACCCTGCTGGTGTCGCGCGGCATGTGCTCGCGTCATCTGGACCGGCACTTCGCCGGGCTGGCCGCCGCGCTGGAAGCGGAAGGCTGGGGCCCCGGGAGCGAACCCCACGACTACGTGGGCGCCGCGCGACAGGCCCTTCGCTACCAGGAGGGCCCAGCCCGCCTGCTGGAGGAGGAGGCGCCCGAGCTCGCGCGCGCCGCCACGGCGCGCCTCACGCTCTACATCATCCCCGAGGACCAGCCCCGCCTGGAGGAAGAGCTCCAGTTGCAGCTGTCCTACGTGGCCGACGCGCTCGCCGCCGGGAAGCCCGACCTGCTGGGCGACC
This sequence comes from Myxococcus sp. MxC21-1, assembly GCF_032612255.1. Taxonomy (NCBI): domain Bacteria; kingdom Pseudomonadati; phylum Myxococcota; class Myxococcia; order Myxococcales; family Myxococcaceae; genus Myxococcus; species Myxococcus sp. MxC21-1. Next base: position 294,282 of record NZ_CP123278.1, on the reverse strand, counting down.
ATGTGCGCTGGTACGCCGGCTTCTGGCCACGGCGCGGATTTGGCCTCCTGGCATTTCCCAGTGTGCTGGGCATGTTGAAGTCCGTGCTGGGCTCACGTCACCCCGAAGCACGGACACTCCTCTCCGAAGCGGGGGTGTCCTGGGAGGAGACTCGTTCATGAGGCTTCCCGCCTCCGCCGAGCCGCCGTTCTTCGACGACCTCAGCCGCGAGGTCGCCCTGGCCTGCGACGCGGGCGGCACCCTCACCTGGGTGGACGCCCGCGCCCGGAACGCCCTCGCCGCCGAACCCGGACAACCGCTGCGTGGGCTGGCAGCCCAGGGCACCGAAGAGAAGGTGGACCGGCTGCTGGTCCAGGCGCGCGAAGAGAAGGTGGAGGGCTGGGAGCTCATCCTCTGCCGGGACCAGGTGCCCGCGACGTTCGCCTTCCGCGCCCGGCCCCATGACGGAGGCGTGCTGCTGGTGGGCAGCCTGGTGCCGGAGGACTACGGCAGCGCGCTTGAGCGGGTGAGCACCACCCTGAGCGAGCTGTCCGCGCTCCACCGCGAGACGGAGCGCCAGCAGCGCGAGCTCAAGCGCCGCGCGGACGAACTGGCCCGCCTCAACAACGAGCTGGAGGAGTCGAACCGCGGCGTGCGCAGCCTCCACGCCGCGCTGGATGAGAAGGCCGAAAGCCTCCAGCTGGCCGCGGAAATCAAGAGCCGCGTGGTGGCCAACGTCAGCCACGAGTTCCGCACTCCGCTGCACTCCATCCTCGGCCTGTCGAAGGTGCTGCTCAACCCCATCAACGGCCCCTTGAGCGGCGAGCAGGAGAAGCAGGTCCAGTTCATCCGCAACTCGGCGGAGGCCCTCTTCGAGCTGGTGAATGACCTGCTGGACCTCTCCAAGATGGAGGCCGGCAAGGCGGCGCTGCGCCACAGCCGCTTCGTGGTGCACGACGCGCTCAGCGCGCTGCGCGGCATGATGAAACCGCTCTTGCCGCCTGGCGTGCCCGTGGAGCTGCGGTTGGTGGAGCCAGACGCGTCGCTGGAGTTGGAGACGGACGAATCCCGGCTGAGCCAGGTGCTGCGCAACCTGGTGTCCAACGCGCTGAAGTTCACCGAGTCCGGCCACGTCACGGTGTCAGCGGCGCCCGGCCCCCGGGACACGGTGGTCTTCACCGTGCAGGACACGGGCATTGGCATCGCGCCGGAGCACCACGAGCGCATCTTCGAGGAGTTCTCACAGGTGGAGAGCCACCTGCAGCGCAAGGCGAAGGGCACCGGCCTGGGCCTGCCGCTGGCGCGCCGGCTGACGGAGCTCCTGGGCGGCACGCTCACCGTGAAGAGCGCGCTGGGACAGGGCGCCACGTTCACCGTCACCCTCCCGCGCGTCCACCTGGAGGTCACGGAGATGACCGGCCTGACGGAGCGCAGCGAGCACCTGGACCCCAGCCGGGCCCCGGTGCTGGTGCTGGAGGACGACCGGCAGACGCTCTTCCTCTACGAGAAGTACCTGGCGCGCTCCGGCTTCCAGGTGCTGCCGGTGCGCAGCACGGATGAGGCCCGGCGCGTGCTGGAGCGCGTGCGCCCCGCCGCCATGGTGCTGGACGTCATGCTGGAGGGCGAGACGAGCTGGGGCTTCCTGGCGGACATGAAGAACAACGAGGCCACCCGCGACATCCCCATCCTGGTGGTGACGGTGACGGACCGCGAGCAGAAGGCCCGCGCGCTGGGCGCCGACGAGTTCTGGCTCAAGCCGGTGGACGAGGTGCGGCTGCAACGCAAGCTGCAAGCCATGGCCCGCACCGGTCCGGTGGAGCGCATCCTCATCATCGACGACGATGATGTGCACCGCTACCTGCTCAAGCAGCTCCTCAAGGACATGCCCTACGCCCTGCTGGAGGCGTCTGGCGGCAAGGAAGGCGTCCAACTGGCGCGGGAGAAGTCCCCGCACCTCATCTTCCTGGACTTCGTGCTGCCGGACATCACCGCCTTCGACGTGCTGGACGAGCTGAAGGCGGACCCGCGCACGCGTGAGGTCCCCGTCATCCTCCACACCTCGCACGAGCTGAAGGAGGCCGAGCGCTCGCGGCTGGCGAAGGAGACGGCCGCCATCCTCGCCAAGCACACGCTGAGCCGCGAGGTGGCCATCACCCGCATCCGGGACGCACTGTCCAAGGCCGGCCTGGGCTCCCAAGCGCTGCCGCAGGAGGCAAGCCGCCGTGGTTGAGCCCCGTCTGGCCACCGTCCTCAACGTCAACGACGACGACGCCAGCCGCTACCTCGTCAGCCGGCTGCTCTCGCTGGCGGGCTACAACGTGCTGGAGGCGGCCACCGGCATGGGCGCGTTGCTGATGGCGCAGCAACACCGCCCGGACGTCGTCATCCTCGACGTGAAGCTGCCGGACATCAGCGGCTACGAGGTCTGCGAGCGGCTGCGCGCCAATCCCCAGACCGCGGCCATGGCGGTGCTGCACACCTCCGCCACCTTCGTCACCTCCGACAAGAAGGTGCGCGGCCTGGACGGCGGCGCGGACGCCTACCTCACCCAGCCCTTCGAAGGCGCGGAGCTCATCGCCACGGTGAAGTCGCTGTTGCGCCTGCGCCACGCGGAGCAGGTGGCGCGCAACCGCGCCAACGAGCTGGCGGAGATGGACCGCCGCAAGGACGAGTTCCTGGCCATGCTGGGGCATGAGCTGCGCAACCCGCTGGCCGCCATCATGACGGCCATTGGCATCCTGGAGCGCAGGCCCACCAGCGATGACAAGGAAGCGCGGATGCGCGGCATCATCCAGCGCCAGACGAACCACCTGGCGCGGCTGGTGGATGACCTGCTCGACGTCAGCCGCATCACCCGCGACAAGGTGGAGCTGCGCCCCGGCAACGTGGACCTGGTGCCCCTGCTGAGGCAGGTGCTCCAAATCGCGCAGCCCATGGCGGATTCGCGTGGGCTGGGCCTGGACGTCTCGCTGCCTTCCGGTCCGCTCTGGCTGCGGGCGGATGCCACGCGGTTGGAGCAGGTCTTCACCAACCTGCTCGACAACGCCATCAAGTACACCGACGCGGGGGGCGTCCACCTGCATGTGGAACTGGAAGGCGTGGGCGGCTCGGCCCAGGCGGTGGTGCGGGTGAAGGACTCTGGCATCGGCATCCCGCCGGAGGTGCTGCCGCACATCTTCGAGCTGTTCGCGCAGGCGGACACCTCGCTGGAGCGCTCGCGCGGCGGCCTGGGTATTGGCCTGACGCTGGTGCGCAAGCTGATCCAGCTCCACGGCGGCGAGGTGACGGCGCGAAGCAACGGCCCCGGCCACGGCAGCGAGTTCGTGGTGAAGCTGCCCCTGGACCCCACGATGGGCGAGTCCGCGCCCACGCGCGACGCGGTGGACCTCCGCCGCGGCCGGCGCGTCCTGGTGGTGGAGGACAACTCGGACGCGCGTCAGGCCATGCGCGACCTGCTGGAGCTGTGGGGCCACCAGGTGGCGGTGGCGCCGGACGGCCTCCAGGGCGTGGCGCTCGCGGTGGCGCAGCCGCCCGAGCTGGCGCTGGTGGACATCGGCCTGCCAGGGCTGGACGGCTACCGGGTGGCGCAGACGCTGCGCGCCCAGGTGGGCAATGACATCCGGCTGGTGGCCATGACGGGCTACGGCAGCCCCGAGGGACAGGACCAGGCACTGCGCGCCGGGTTCGACCGGCATCTGGTCAAGCCCGTGAAGCCTGACGAGCTGAACCGACTCCTCTCCGAGCTGTGAGGGATTGAAGCGGCGCAGGCTCAGCGGCGGTTCAGCGCGTTGGCCACCAGCCCCAACAGCTTCACCTTCGCGGGCTCCAGCGGACGCACGGTGCGCAGCAGGCGCCGGACCTCGGGGCGCTCCTGCGGCGAGGTGGGCGGCTCACCGGGACGCGCGCCCCCGTTGACGGCGTTCGCGGAGAGCCCCAGGAGCTCATCCGCTGAGACGTGGAGCTCGTGGCATAGCTTCAGCAGCGTCTGCACGCTGGGCAGCATCCCGCCGCGCTCCAAGCGCCCGTAGACCTCGGTGGCCACATCGATACGCTCAGCCACGTCCGCCTGGGTGAGCTCCAGGCGGGTGCGAGCAACGCGCGCGGCAGCTCCGATTGTGGTTGCGAGTTTCTTGTCCATGCCTTACCGACCCGGAACGTTTGGCCGCTGGCATAGGACGTATGGGGGCAGACAGACAGAACTTGCCGGGTCAGTCTCCAATTGTTCACCCATAGGGTTGCTGTGCACGCGGTGGACTTCGCGAGTCCATCCACGACGCGCGGCCGATGCCTTTTCTCGACGGAAAACGTCGAGTGCGAGGCCTCCACATGCCTTCCGGACCCATGCAGTCACCTGGGTGGCAGGAGAACCTGACACGTTGTGCGGCGACTTTCCTACGGTTCCGTCGAGTCCTGCACGCTGTCCCGCCCTCTAGGGTTGGTTCATGTTTTCAACGTGCGCAGAAGCGCTTCACCACGCTTCATATCTATCTGGAAATACAGGACTTGATGAATCGCAGGAGACCTCACCGGGTGTGCGAACCCCCGGCAGGACTGACACCGGGGGTATTTCCAGACTCAGGTGAACGAGCGCGGTGACGATGCGGCGGATACGCTGAAGGCCGATGGCGGTCGGCCGGAATTTGCTGGTGAAACTGTGCGTGGCGATGGGCGTGGTGGCGCTGCCGCTGCTCGTCGTCATCCTGGGGTTCGTCTTGCCGCAGCTGCGGGAGCAGCTTCGCGCGGACCGCATCCTGGGACTGAAGCAGGCGGTGGAGACGGCCTACGGCGTGTTGGAGGTCTACGAGGCCCGTGAGCGGTCGGGCGCGCTGACGCGACAGGAGGCCCAGGCGCAGGCCGCGGCGCTGCTGGAGCAGCTGCGCTACTCACAGGTGGAGTACTTCTGGGTCAACGACCTGGACACGCGGCTCGTCATGCATCCGCACCTGCCGGACATGCTGGGCAAGGACCTGAAGGGCTACCGCGACGTGCGCGGCAAGCCGGTGTTCGTGGACATCGTCACGTTGGCGCGGGCCCAGGGCCAGGGCGCGGTGTCCTACGAAGCCACGCGGCCGGGCTCGCCGGAGGCCATTCCGAAGGAGAGCTACGTGAAGCTCTTCGCGCCCTGGGGTTGGGTGCTGGGCACGGGCGTGTACGTGGAGGACATCGAGCGCGAGGTGGCGGCGGTGCGCCAGCGCATCCTCCTGGCGGTGGGCGGCGCGCTGGCGCTCGCGCTGATGGCCGGCGCATCTCTGTCGCGCCGGGTGGTGCGGCCGGTGCGGGAGCTGGCGCAGGCGGCGCACCGGGTGGCGCGCGGTGATTTGGAGACCCGGGTGGAGGTGCGCTCCTCGGACGAGGTGGGCCAGTTGGCGGCGGCCTTCAACACCATGGTGACGGGACTGCGCGAGGTGGTGGCGGCGCTGGTGGATGCGGCGGGCGCCACGGCGGCGGACGCGGAGCGCATCCGAGCCTCCGCGGAGGCGTTGTCCGTGACGACGCGGGAGCAGTCGGACTCACTCCAGCGCGCCGCGCAGACGGTGCAGGGCATGAGCGCGCGGGTGTCGCAGGGAGCGGAGGCGGCGCGCACGGCGGCGAAGACGGCGGCGGACAACGGTCAGGTGGCGCGCGAGGGTGGCGCGGCGGTGGGACAGGCGCTGCGGAAGATGGCGGAAATCGTGGAGGTGGTGGAGGCTCGGCGCGGACGGTGGAGCGGTTGCAGGCCTCTGGCCGGGTGACGGCGGAGATGTTGCGGCTCATCCAGCAGGTAGCGGAGGAGACGCAGTTGTTGGCGGTGAACACCGCGATTGAAGCGGCGCGCGCGGGCCAGCACGGCAAGGGCTTCGCGGTGGTGGCCGGCGAGGTGCGCAAGCTGGCGAACCGGACGCGGGATGCGGCGGGGCAGGTGCAGACGCTGCTGAGCCGGAGCGAGGCGGACACGCGGGCGGCGGCGGACCTGATGCGCCAGGGCACCACGGCGGCGCAAGAAGGGCTGGGCTTGTCCACGACGGCGGGAGACGCGCTGTCGCGGTTGCTCGCCGGCGTGAATGAGATTGGCGGCAAGGTGGAGCGGATGGCGGACGAGAACACGCGCCAGTCCGCGTCGGGGGAGAGCATCGCCGGGAGCATCCAGGCGCTCTCGGTGCGCTCGACGGAGTCGGTGGCTGGCGTGCAGCAGATTGCCCGCTCCGTGGAAGACCTCCGGGCACGGGCGTCCAAGCTGAAGGACCTGGCCGGACGCTTCACGTCGCGGGGGTGAATTGGCCGCGGCCCACATGGCCCCCAACCTCCCAGAACTGGGCCACGAACGGTGCCAGTTCTTCGCCAGCATCTGGTTCGCCGCGTGCGTTGGCCCCCAATGAAGTTCAAGGTCCTCTCATTCTGCGTGTTGCTGTCGGGATGTATCCCCCGCTCCGCGACGCTTCCACGCGCCGCACCGGAAGAAGCCGCGTGGTTCAAGTTCCCGAACGCGCTTCCTCCTGACGGCCGACAACGGATGCGCAGCCGCCAGGGACACGGGCCTGGGGAGGACTTGTGGGCAACTCAGGGCGCGCCGTGCGCGGCACCGAGCGCGCGCCGGTCGACCTTGCCGGCGGAGGTCCTCGGCAGGGCGTCCACGAAACGAATCGACTTCGGCGTCTTGTAGCGAGCAAGCCGTCCGTCGCAGAAGCGCAGCAGGGCCTCCGCCGAAGGCGCGGTGCCCGGCCGTGCGACGACGAGCGCGCGCGGCGTCTCCCCCACTTGGGGTCCGCCACGCCGATGACGGCGACCTCGGCCACATCGGGATGCCCCGCGAGGACGCTCTCCACTTCCGACGGGTAGATGTTCTCTCCGCCGGAGATGATGAGGTCCTTGCTGCGGCCCACGATGCGGAAGCATCCCTCCGCGTCCCGCGTGGCCAGGTCACCGGTGTGCAGCCAGCCGTCCGCGAAGGTGCGGGCGGTGTCCTCCGGACGGCGCCAGTAGCCCGCGCACAGGTGAGGGCCTCGCAAGAGCAGCTCGCCCACATCGCCCGGCTGCGTCTCACCGTCGATGCGAGCCTCGACGTGGAACAGGGGAACGCCCACCGCCCCCGGCTTGCGGCGCACGTCTTCCGGCGGAAGCCAGAAGTTGTTGGGGCCCGCTTCCGTGAGGCCATACCCCGTCTTGAAGTCCACGCCCCGAGCGAAGAAGCGCTCGAAGACGGGGGCCGGGCAGGGCGCGCCGCCGCTGATGACCAGCTTGAGGCGTGACAGGTCCACGGCATCGAAGCGCGGGTGGCGCTGCATCTCGATGAACATGGTGGGCACGCCGAAGAAGAGACTCACCACGCCCCGCTGCACGAGGTCGAACACGCCCTCCACATCGAAGCCCCGGCACACCACCGATGCGCCGCCGATATAGGCCAGCGGCGCGGTGAAGACGCTGAGTCCTCCGGCATGGAACAACGGCGCGTTGAGGATCGCCACGTCATCGGCGGTCAGGCCCCAGCCCATCACCGTGTTCACCGCGTTGGCGGTGATGGAGCGATGCGTGAGTACCGCGGCCTTCGGCAGACCGGTGCTTCCGCCCGTGTAGCAGAGCACCCATGGAGCATCCTCCTCCAGCTCCAGCGGAGGAAGGGCCACGTCCGTCTGCGTGTCGCGCTCGGAGAAGGCCCGCTCGCTCGGCCCTGGAGCCGCGAGACTGAGCCAGTGGCGCACGAAGGACGCACCAGACCGCACGGCCTCCACCTGGGCTCGGAACTCCGGCCCGAAGACGAACACAGACGGCTCGGCATCCGCGAGCAGTCCACCCAGCTCCGTGGCACTCAGCCGCCAGTTGAGAGGCTGAAGGACGGCGCCCAGCTTCGCGCACGCGAAGAAGAGGTCGAGGAACTCGACGCAGTTGTAGGCGAGCACCGCCACACGGTCCCCTCGCCCCACGCCCAGCGCATGGTGGAGGAAAGCGGCGGTACGCGAAGCCGAATCGTTCCATTCACGAAAGGAGATGCGTCGCTCGCCATGGTCGGCGTCGATGAGGGCGGTAGGCTCAGGGGCCAGCGCGGCACGCCGGGCCAGCCAGTCATGGACGATGGGCATGGTATCCACGCTAGCTGAACCCGGCGGCATCGTCCGCTCCCTGCCCCGCAAGCCCTGGCGCCGATACATCGTCGTGTTCCTGTCCAACCTGGGCTACCGCTACTACGACGCGAAAGTGGCCGACGCGGCTGACTTCGCGAAGGACGAAGACGGCTTCCCTTACGTCAGCACGTCCATCAGCGACACGCAGCGAATCCCTGCGCTGGGCCGCCGAATCGACGCGATGATGCGGGAGCGTCAGCGCGCACGCCCCCAGGTTCCTCCCGCGGAGGACGCCGCTCCCCAACAGGCGCCTCGGCCCGCTCGATAGAATGGGGCTTTCGGACGTGCCGTCGCGTGCTTGAAAGTACGTGCCGGGACACACACAGCACGGCCTGAATGTCCGTCATCCCAGGCACACAGAAAGTCGTCACGAACATGCTCGCGCACCACACAACCCAGCTCGTTGCATTGAGCCCTGCGCCGTCGACCCTCGCCGAGGGCGCCACGCCACCGTGGCCGCCTCCACCGCTGCGCGTTCAGCCGAAGCCGCCCGCGCATTATCAAGGGACCATGAACACCCTCGTCATCGGCATCGGCCTTCCGTTACTGGGCGCCTACGCCCTCTACGAAAACGAGCGCGCCGTGGCCATGGTGGGCTTCATCGGTGGACTGGTGGCGTGGATCTTCGCCGCGCTCCGGTTCAGCCAGGAGAGCAAAGCCCGCCAGCACAACCAGGCCGAACACGTTGAGCACGTGCGCCGCGCCATCCTGACGTGGGCGCGCATCACGGATTCGGCCATCGTGGAGCAGGTGCGGGACAGCGACGGCCGCGGCACCCACTACCTGCTCGACCTCCACGTCACCCCGTGGCACCCGTCCCACCCAGCGCCGCGAAAGGTGCCCCTCCGGTTGAGAGTCCCGGTGGCGCACGGCCCCCATGTGGTGCCGGGCGCGTACCTCGGCGTGCTCTCCGACCCGGAGGCGGCATGGGTCGTCCCGCAGAGCCTCCTCACCCTGCAGGGCGCGCAGCTCCCCCTCTGAAGCACGCCCTCACGGCACCAACACCAGCTTCCCCACCGTGCCGCCGGACTCCAGTGCCCGGTGCGCATCCGCCACCGCGTCCAACGGAAACGACTTCACCGGTGGCGGCACCAGCTTCCCCTCCTCCAACCAGCCCAAGAGCCGCGCCATGGACTCCTCCAGCACGGCGCGCTGCTCGAACAGGTACGACAGGTTGAACGCCAGCACGCTGGTGTTGTCGTTCGTCAGCGAGAGCGGATCGAACCGGGGCGTGCGCAGCCAGTCCCAGGCCAGCTTCGCGTAGTTCGGCCGCCCACCGGTGCGCGGCAGCATGGAGTGGAAGCCGTAGATGACGAGCTTCCCCGGCGACGCCAGGTGCTTGTAGCTGTCGCGCAGCGTGGACGGCCCGTTCGCATCCAGCACCACGTCATACCCACGGGGCGCCGCCTTCTTGGCCGCGCTCCACAAGTCCTCCCGGCTCTTGTCGATGACGACCTCCGCCCCCTGCGCGCGAGCCGTCTCCACCTTGTGCGTCCCACCCACCACGCCCACCATCCGGCACCCGGCGATGCGGCCCAACTGGAGCAGCGCCCCACCCACGCCGCCCGCCGCGGAATGCACCAGCACGTTGGCCCCCGGACGCGGGTGCGCCAGCTCAAACAGCGCGTAGTACGCGGTGAGGAACACCGTGGGGAACCCCGCGGCCTGCTCCATGCTCAGCCGCGCGGGCAATGTGAACACCTGGTGACGAGGCACCGTCACGTGGGTGGAGTACCCACCAAAGCGCGTCACGCCGAACACTCGCGCGCCGGGGGCCAGGTCCTCCACCCCTTCGCCCACGACCTCCACGCGGCCGGCGAACTCAAAGCCCGGGGTGATGGGCCACCCCACGTACTCCTTCGCGGAGGCGTACAGCCCCATGCGGATGACACAGTCCGCATAGTTCACCCCGATGGCTTCGGTGGCCACCCGGACCTCTCCGATTCCAGGTGAAACCTGATTCACCTCTTCAATGTGGAGCTGTTCGTACCCACCGGCTTTGCGGATGACGACCTTGCGTGCGCGCATACCCCGTTGAGTACCACGCGACGCAGCGCGACAACGTCAGTGCACGTCCAATCGACGGAAGACGCTCGCGTGAGATGTCTCTAGACTCTGTATCGCGCTCGAGGACAGGTCCTGTTCCGGACGCGTCTTCCAAAAACAAACAGAGGAGTATGCCCATGCGATTGAGGCCTTCGCTGTATCTCGCGAGCACGCTGCTGCTTGGCATCACCACCGGCTGCGGCGAGGACATCGCGTCCCACGAAGAGGCGCTTGGCGAGGTGGAAGCCGCGGCGGTCTCCACCGCCGGCGCCACCACGCACTTCCGGAACTGGCTGTCGTCCAACGGCTACAACAGCTACGACTTCGTTCGCACGGACCTCACGGGCGGCAGCTACGGCGGCAAGGCCAGCGCCTCCGACACCGTGACGAAGCAGCCCGTCATCTTCATCCACGGCAACTCGGACAAGGCGGTGGGCTCGGTCTTCGCCCAGACGGGCTGGACGAACTCCCTCGAGTACTTCCACTCGCGGGGCTACAAGACGAGCGAGCTGTACGCCACGACGTGGGGCCCGGCCAACGCGCTCCAGTCGGCGAACCAGTACCACTCGAAGCAGAACGTGATGAAGGTGCGCAAGTTCATCGAGGCGGTGAAGGCGTACACCGGGGCCTCGAAGGTGGACATCATCGCCCACTCCATGGGCGTGACGCTGGCGCGCAAGGCCATCCTCGGCGGCACGGCCCACGACGCGGCGGACGGCGGCACATACAACGTGGGCGCGCCGCTCACGTCCTCGGTGGACACCTTCGTCGGCATCGCCGGCGCCAACCTGGGCCTGACGTCCTGTTACATGTCCGGCCCGTCGACGCCCACCTGCGGCTCCACCAACGGCCTGTACCCGGGCTACCTCTTCTGGGGCAGCGTCACCGGCCGCTCGACGTACCTCAATGACTTGCGCTCGACGAGCGGTTACGAGGGCGCCTTCCGCTACACCATCTACTCCACGGCGGACGAAATCATCGGCTACGACGGCATCGTCTACGGTGAGTACACGTCGCGCATCCCCGGGCAGACGGGTGAGAAGCGCTACACCGGCTACCCCTACGGCCACTTCAACTCGAAGGACCTGACGGCCGAGGTTCAGTACGACATGGTGGTCAACCACACCATCCCGTAGTCCTCCGCCCCCGGCGCCTCCACCCTCGCGAAAGGGTGGAGGTGGACCGGCTCAACACCCCACTACGGCTGGGGCAGCACGCCCGGCGTCGGATCGCCTTCCTGGCCCGGCGTGGGCGGAGGCAGGCGCTCCGGCGTGAGCGGCTCGGACGCCGGCGCGGGCGGAGACTCCGGCCGCGGCGCCTCCTCCTTCGCGGGAGCGGACGGCACCTCGATGCGCCCCGCCGCCGCGTCGCGGACGAAGGCGAAGGCCGCCTCGTTGAAGCGCTCCGCACAGTCGAGCTGCACGGTGTGCCCACAGCCCTCCAGCGCCACCAGCTTCGCGCCGGGGATGTGGGACGCGCCGTACTCCATGATGCCGCGCGCCTCGCCGCCGTGGAGGAAGGGGCTGGGGATGAGCCGGTCATCCGTGCCGTAGATGATGACGGTGGGCACGGTGACGCGGTGCAGGTTGTCGCGCACGAAGTCGTTGTGGGACAGGCCTCGCACCGTGCGCACGTTGGCGTAGGCGTAGGCGTCGAACTCGGGCGACTTCGCCAGCCGCACGCGCTCCTCAATCAGCCACTCCAGCTCCGGCCGCCAGTGCATGAAGTTGGCCTGGCGCACGCTGCCCCAGATGCTGGCCTCCGGCGCGGACTTGATGAACTCGGAGCTCATCGCCCGCGCGAACCACTCCTTCTCCCGCCAGCTGAACTTCTCGAAGCCGGCGGGCGACGCCAGCACCAGCCCGCTCAGTGACTCCGGGTAGCGGATGGCGAAGGAGAGCGACGTCTGCCCGCCCATGGAGTGACCGGCGAGCACGGGCTTGTCCAGGCCCAGGCCGTCCACCAGCTCCAGCACCGCGTCCGCCATGGCCTCCATGGTGTACGGGAAGGTGCCGGGCTTGTCGGACTTGCCGTAGCCGGGCAGGTCCACCGCGATGACGCGGTAGCCCTGCTGCTGGAAGGCGTCCAGCTGCGCCCGCCAGAACTTCAGGTACGAACCCAGGCCGTGGATGAAGACGACGGCCTTCGCGTCCGGGCCGCTGCCGGGCATGTCGACGTAGGCCATCTGGGGCACCACGGCCATGCCGTACTGATTCGCGGTGCGCGGAAGCGGAATCCGTTTCACCGGCCAGGGCTGCTTCGAGCCCTCGGAGGTGTAGTCCAAATCCTGGAAGGAGAGCGCGGGCTGGTGCGCGTACGAGCGCACGCAACCGGCGGAGGAGAGCCCCGCCGCGAGGAGCAGGGCCGTGAATGCGCGGGAGGTGCTCATGGTCAGAACGCGTACCAGGTGAAGGTGGTGAAGACGGAGAAGGGATTGGTCCGGATGGTGGGCGAGCCGTCGTAGAAGCTGCCCCGGAACAGGTAGCCCGCGTGCAGGCCGGCCGTCATGAGGTAGCGGATGTGGTAGCGCAGCTCCGCGTTGACCTCGGTGCCAATGTACCGGCCGCGCTCGACCTCGGGCGTCCACCGCACGGGCGTCGCGTCGGAGGTGGCGGTGCCCACGCCCAGCTTGAGGTTCAGCTTGTTGGGCACCATGTCCCACGCCGCGGTGGCGATGGCGGCGCGCATGCCGTAGCCCTGGTTGGAGATGTCCGTCACCGCGCCCGTGTAGTTGTTCACCGTGCTGGTGAACGGGAACAGGATGAGCATCTTGTGGTTGAACCACACCGCGCCCGGCAGGCCGTACTGGTTGAGCGTGAAGGCACCGGTGTAACGGCTGTCGGAGAGGTCGTCGTCACCAGTGGTGTACATACCCTCCAGCGTGAGCATGTCCGCGGGCCCGCGGCCCCACTGGTACATCAGCTCCAGGTTGGCGGAGAGGCCGGAGATGTTGAGCTCGGCCAGGGCGGAGCGCTCCGGGTCGTCGCTGACGTACTTGCCGCCGTTGTACATGACGAAGCCGGACGCGCCGAACCGGCCCGTGCGGAAGTCGATGTTGTGGTTGAAGTTGGCGCCCGCCCAGAAGACGTTGCCCGTGGGCCGCGCGATGTCGAAGCGCGCCGTGCCCGTGAAGGTGTTGAGCCCCGTGGAGGACGGACCGCTCTTCACCAGGCCCTCGAAGGCGTAGGCGTCACCCTTCGTCTGGTCGTTGAGGAACCACAGCGACAGGCCCACGTTGGTGTTGGGCCGCACCGGGTAGACGTAGTCACCGGTGATGAGCCAGATGTACTTCAGGCGCGGGTCGTTGCGCGTGCCCTTGTCCGCCTGCGCGGTGCCCAGCGGCATCAGGCTCAGCTTGGCCAGACCCTTGTAGCCACTGAAGAGGGAGATGCCCGTGGCATCGCTGCCCAGGAAGCTCATCTTGTAGCCGGTGCGGGTGATGTCCGACAGCGGCGTGCGCGTGGGGTCGTAGACGTTGTCGTAGACGGGCTGCGTGCCCACCAGCAACGTCAGCTCACGCGGCTTGCGCGTGGGATACAGCGCGACGTTGACGTTCTTCGTCTGGATGTTGACCTGGTCGGCGTTGAAGCCGCCGCCCTCGTTCTGCTGGAGCGCGTTGGCCGACCGGCCCCACATGTAGTCGATTTCGAACTGGGCCCGGAAGGAGGCCAGCCCGTCCACGAAGTGGGGGCTGTACTCCATGACGGGAATCCACCGCTGCTCGATGAAGTACGCGGACAGGCCGGGCTCGGCGCGCACCGCGCTTCCCGCGGGCATGCCAATGGGGCCCAGCGACACGCCGCGAAGGCCGGCCGGGTCGCCCACCTGGTTCTGCACCGACACACGCGTGAAGAAGTAGTTGATGAGGCTGAACTGACTCGGCTTCGCGTCCTCGTCGCGGTTCGCCTCGTCGTTCCACTCACCGTAGTAAAGGCCGGGAACGGGCGTGCTCTGCGCCGCCGCCGGAAGCGACACACCCGCCAGCGCCAACGCCAGGGCTCCCGCGGACCGCCGCGCCGCCCTGCGTGCCTCGGACAACCACCACCGTGCCATAAACACCTCGGCCCCATGCGCGGGGGCGCTCCCAGCCTTCCGGCCGGACTGCGAACGTCTGCGTGCTCGACTTTTTCCGTGGCCCGCGGACTGCCCGCCTCGCGAGGCCGTGCTCCACCCCTGCCGCGCCCGCGCCACACGGCACCCGCCGGGCACGGGCCCCACGCGGAAGGGAGGAGGAGCACGCCTCCCTTCCGGCGGGACTCACGCTAGCCGCCGATGGTGTAGCGCTGCACCGCCTTGCCCTCGAACGGCCGGCTCTCGCCCCCGATGACCTGGTTCACCGTGGCCGAGCCCACACCGCCCGCCGCGCAGTTGGCGCCCGTGGCGCCGCCCTCGAAGAAGAGCTCCAAGTCCAGCGTTCGCCGGTCCGCGGAGAACGCGCCACGGCCCACCTGCCGGAAGCCCGGGAAGGTGAACGCGACGTCGAAGCACTCGCCGTCACCCTGCACGTTCTCGATGCTCACGACGGTCGAGGTGAAGGTCAGCGCGTTCTGCGGGAGCTCGGGGTTGCAGGTGCCGGACATGCCCGCGTTCGGCGCGCCCTCGATGGTGCCCGGGATGCTGTCGACCCGGAAGTTGCCGCCCTGCACCGTCATGGTGACGCTCTGATAACACTGCGAGCTGGCACCGAAGTTGATGTCTTCACTGAAACCGTTCGGATGGCTGGGAATGTTGGCCCCAGTCATCGTCAGCGTCTTGCCTTCCACGAACGCCAGGATGCCCTGCGGCGTGCTCAGGTTGGGCGTGTTGTCCACCGGGTCGCTCTCACCACAGCCCACCAGGGACAGCGCAGACGTCATCACCGCGGACAGCAGCATCTTCTTCATGGGTTGCTCCTCTTCCTCCGGCGGGCATCGCCGGGCTGACGCGACAGTCGACAGGCAGCGAGCCACCGTTGGCGTGGCCCGTCCTTCAAGGTGCGTTCACGCTCAATGACGCGAGCGGTCCCGGTCCGCGGCCACGGCCGCGTCGCGAAGCTCACGCTTGAGAATCTTTCCGGCCGCGGAGATGGGCAGGCGGTCCATCAGCTCCACGCGCTTGGGCACCTTGAAACGCGCCACGCGTCCCCGCAGGTGCTCCAACAGCGCCTCCGCCGAAACCTTCCCATCCGGCTTCAACACCACGAAGGCGCGGCCAACCTCGCCCCACTTCTCGTCGGGCACGCCCACCACGGCGCACTGCGCCACCGCGGGGTGCTCGTACAGCGCGGACTCCAGCTCCAGCGGGTAGATGTTCTCTCCACCGGAGATGAACATGTCCTTCTTGCGCCCGGCGATGGTGAAGAAGCCGTCCGCGTCCACGCGCGCCAGGTCGCCGGTGTGCAGCCACCCTTCCGCGTCAATCGCCTCGCGCGTGGCGGCATCGTCCTCGAAGTAGCCGGAGCACATGGAGGGGCCCTTGAGGAGCAGCTCACCCACCTCGCCCGTGGGGACCTCCCGGCCGTCGTCATCCACCAGCTTCGCGGCGATGAAGTAGTTGGGCCGGCCAATGGAGCCCGCCTTCGACACCGCGTACTCCGGCCCCATGCTGAAGAGGCCCGGGCCGAACTCCGTCATGCCGAAGCCCTGCTTGAAGGGCACCGGGTGCACCGCCTGCCACGCCTGGATGAGCGGCACCGGCAGCGCCGCGCCGCCGCTGGTCATGAAGCGCACGGAGGAGAAGTCCGTCGTCTTGAAGCGCGGCGACTCCAGGAGCTGCTGGTACTGCGTGGGCACCGCGAAGAAGAGCGTCACCTTCTCCCGGGGGATGAGGTCCAGCAGCGCCTCCGGTTCCCACCGGCGCATGAGGACGACGGTGCCGCCCACGGTGAGCAGCGGCAGCGTGTACACGAGCAATCCACCCGTGTGGAACATGGGCGTGTGCGTCACCGTGACGTCGCCGGGCCGCACCTCGTGGACCAACGTGTTGAGGGTGTTCCACGCCACCATGCGGTAGCTGACGCGAGCCCCCTTCGAGCGCCCCGTCGTCCCGCCGGTGAAGATGAGACAGAGGATGTCCTCCTCGGACACCGCGTCCTGCGTCACCGGCGAGCCCGGCACGTGGGCCAGCGTCGCCGCGTAGGCGTCCGCGCCCGGCAGGCCTTGCGACTCCAGGGACACCAGCCGGGGGCCGCCGCCCAGGCGCTCGCGGACGTCCGCCACGGTGTCGCGGAAGTCGTCGCCGAAGAGGAGCACGCCGGGACGGATGGAGCGCACCAGGTCCGCCAGCTCGGCGGCGTGCAGGCGCCAGTTGAAGGGGACGAAGACGGCGCCAATCTTCGCGCAGGCGAACAGCGCGTCCAGGTACTCCACGCCGTTGTGGGCCACGATGCCCACCCGGTCGCCCTTCTTCACGCCGGCCACGTCACGCAGCCAGCCGCCCAGCGAGGTGGCGCGCATGTTCATCGCGCGGTAGGTGAAGCGGCCCGCGTCACCCCGGGACGGGTCCACCACCGCGACACTGTCGGGCCAGTAGAGGGCGCCACGGCCCATCCAGTCACCGATGAACATGTGCGCGCCCTCCGTCATGGCGTGACTCAGGCCGTCCAGCGGTAGAGGGCGGAGGCCATGGCGAGCCCGCCGCCGCTGGCACACAGGGCCACCAGGTCGCCGCGCTTCACCTTGCCCTGCACCACCGCGTCATCCAGCGTCATCGGGATGCAGGCCGAACCGGTGTAGCCCCACTTATCCATGGTGTAGTGGGCCTTCTCCATCGGCTGGCCCAGGATCTTCATGGTGGCTTCGATGGTGCGCAGGTTGAGCTGCGTGAAGACGAACTGCTTCACGTCGTCCAGCTTCAGGTTCTGCCGCTTGAGGAGCTGGTCCAGCAGCATGGGCCAGCGCTCGGTGTTGAACGTCGCCGGGAACTTGCGGACGAACTGCACCGCGGGCTTGCCGCCCGTGAGCGCCAGCGACTCCGCGGTGGCCGGGCGGTTGGTGCCGCCGGTGTAGACACCCAGCGCGTCGTGGTACTCGCCGTTGGCCAGCAGCTTCGCGCCCATGAAGCCGGGCGTGTCACCCGCGCCCAGCACCACCGCGCCCGCGCCGTCCGCGAACAGGGTGGCGGTCTTCTTGTCCTTCCAGTTGATGTAGCGCGACATGCCGTAGGCGCCCACGACGAGGATGCGCTGGTAGCTGTCATCCGCGGCAATCGTCTTCGAGCCCACGTCCAGCGCCGTCACCCAGCCCGCGCACGCGCAGTTGAGGTCGTAGGTGCCGGCGTTCACCGCGCCCAGCTTCGCCTGCACCACGGAGGCCGTGGCGGGGCTGAGGTAGTCCGGGGTGTCGGTGGCGATGATGATGAGGTCCAGCTCCTCCGGCTTAGTGCCCGCGCGCTCCAGCGCCTGGCGAGCTGCGCCCACGCAGAGGTCGGAGGTGGCCTGGTCATCCGCCATCATGTGGCGTTCGCGAATGCCCACGTTCTGCTGGAGCCACTCATCCACCTTCTCACCGAGAATCTTCTCGACGTCAGCGTTGGTGAGGACCTTCTCGGGGACGTAGCGGCCAGTGGAGAGAATCTGGGCGTATCGCATGGATGTTCGTCAGCTCCGGGCGCCGCGCGCCGGTCGGCGGGCGGGACGCAGGGTGTTCTTCTTCAGGGGCTTTGGTTTGGGCTTCGGCTTCGGCTTCGAAGCGGCGGAGAACTTCACGGTGTTGCGGCCCGTGGACGCGCGCGGGTCCAGGCCGTGGGAGATGAGCGCCATCGCGGTATCGAGGACGCGCTCGAGCCCCGGGTCCTCCTCCCAGAGGACCCAGCGCATGCCGAGGAAATCACTGATGCCCATGAGGCAGTAGGCCAGCGCCTCCGGGTCCATGCGCCGCACCTGGCCCGCCTCCATGGCGCGGGTGAGCCCGCTCACGTAGCCGCGAGCGAAGCGGTCGTAGTAGCGGCGGTAGCAGGCTTCATCCACGAACTCCGCCTGGCGCACCACGCGATAGAGATTGGGGTGCTGCCGCACGAACTGGAAGAAGGTGCGCAGGCCCTGGCGCTCCACGTCGACGCGGTCCTCGCAGCCGGCCACGGACTCGGCGATGAGCCGGCGCAGGCGCGTGCCCAGCTCGTCCACCACTTCGACGAAGATGGACTGCTTGTCGGGGAAGTAGACGTAGAACGTCCCGAGCGCCACGCCACCCTTGCGCGTGATGTCCGCGATGGAGGCGCGCTCGTAGCCCTTCTCACCGAAGACCGACTCCGCGGCCTTCAACAGCTTCGCACGCGTCTTCTGGCCTCGCGGCGTGACGGGTCCGGAGCGGTCTTGAGAAGATGAAGCCCGATTCATGTTTCACCTAGCGGTAGCACCCGGCAGGGAGGGTGTCAAAGCACGGTCGATGGCTCCGCGCGTCAAACCGCACGTTCGACGCACGGCGTCAGCACTCGTGCGGCGCTGACGTGTGCAAAGCCTACTCTGAATGTTCAGTACACGTGCTCACGCGACGGGAGCCGTTGCGCGTCGGGACGTGCCGCGCAGGAGGCGGCGCGGGCACGACATGCCCCATCATCCTCGGCCTGAGTGACGGCCGGTGACACCGAGTAGACGGGTAGACACACGGCGCTCATGCGTGGCTCCTCCGAAGCGACATGCAGCCCACCGCACCGCGCTCGGAGCTGGAAATCACAAACACATAGGACTGTCGGCAATGGCCTCGCGAGAGGTCGTGCGCCGCCAGGCAGCCCCCCAGCACGCCACTGGCAGGCACTACGTCTCCCACCATAGCCGCCGGGCAGGTGCAGCCGAGGCGCCCCGAGCCGCGCACCGAGGTGGACGCGCACGCAACCCCACCCATGGGACTGCCACTGCTCGCCATTGAGGTCGGCGTAGATATCCCCTTCAAAGGGAGACGGCAGACCCGACAGGACCTCCTGGATGCACGCGGCGAGCCCGCGGCCCATGTTTTGCCGCCCTGCCCCAAAGCGCTCGGACTCCCGGCCCCGGCCCGTGACGCGGACCTGTTGTCGCGAGCACGGCGCACGGCGACGGGGGCTGGTTCGTGCGCCTCACGCATGCGCCGCTCGATCGCAACAACCCAGCCCATGCGGGCGTGCGGCCTCGAACCGATGAGCGCTTTCCGGAAATCGGTGGGCACGCTGCGCCGTGAACAGTCAGGCGCCAGCCCTCCGTTCATCCGGACACAATGCGCGGCGTCAACGAGCCCCGGGCAGGTGCCACCGCACCTGGCTCGCCCCAGCTTCGCGCCACCGTCCAGCCGAGGCGTCCCGCGGCGGACGGACACACCTTTCCACTGTCAGCATCGACACAGTTCACGGTGCGAATGGACGTCACATTCGAGGTTGCACCCTTGGAGCATCAAATATAAATTATCTGCCATCCCGCTAAAGTGCCTATAAATTCAAGGCAAACGCCCCCATGTTCCTGGACGAACTAGACCACCGCATCATCGACATGTTGCAGCGCGATGGCCGCGCCACGCAGCTGGAGCTGGCGCGTGCGGTGAAGCTGTCCCAGCCGGCGGTGGCGGAGCGGATCCGCAAATTGGAGGAGCGCGGCGTCATCACGGGCTACTCGGCTCGTGTGGACGCGGCGAAGCTCGGCAAGGACATCACGGCCTTCATCGGCGTGAGCATCGAGCACCCGAAATACTTCGACGAGTTCCTGACGAAGGTGTTGTCGCTGCCGGACGTCCTGGAGTGCCACCGCGTGGCGGGCCAGGACTCATACCTTCTCAAGGTGAAGACGGCGAACACCCGTTCGCTCGACTCCCTTCTGGTGGGAACGCTGCGCACCATCGCGGGAGTCACCCGCACGCAGACGACCATCGTCCTGACGTCCATGAAGGAGGACACGCATGTCCACGTGCCTCCGCAGACCCCGAAAGGAGCGTGACGTATGAGCGCCGACGCGATGAGCGCCCCCCTTCCCCCGCCGCCCGTATGGCGGTTGGCCCAGCGGATGTCCCGCATCAAGACGTCCGCGGTGCGCGAAATCCTGAAGGTCGCCGAGCGGCCCGACATCCTCTCCTTCGCGGGAGGCCTGCCAGCCCCGGAGCTCTTCCCGCTGGAAGCCATCGCCGAGGCGCACGCCGAGGCCCTGGCCACCGAGGGACGCGCCGCGCTCCAGTACAGCACCACCGAGGGCTTCGGCCCGCTGCGTGAGTGGATTTGCGGCCACCTCCAGAATCGCGGCCGCCAGTCCAACGCGGACCAGGTGCTCATCACCAACGGCTCGCAGCAGGGCATCGACCTGGTGGCCAAGGTCCTGCTGGACCCCGGTGACCTCATCATCGTGGAGAACCCCAGCTACCTGGCGGCGCTGCAGACGTTCGGCGCCTATGAGGCGCGCTTCGCCACGGTGGGCAGCGACGACCAGGGCATGCGCACCGACGACCTGGAGCGCCTGCTGGCCACGCACAAGCCCAAGCTGGTGTACGTGGTCGCCAACTTCCAGAACCCCAAGGGCACCACCCTGTCGCTGGAGCGGCGGCGCGAACTGGTCCGCCTGGCCCAGCAGTACCGCTTCCTCATCCTGGAGGACGACCCGTACGGCGAGCTGCGCTTCCGCGGCGAGCACCTGCCGTCCCTGTCCGCCTTCGACGACGAGGGCGTCGTCGTGTCGCTGGGCACCTTCTCCAAGACGCTGGCCCCGGGCATGCGCCTGGGCTGGGTGGTGGGCCCGCGCGACTTCGTGCGCAGCCTGGCCATCGCCAAGCAGTCCACCGACCTGCACACGGCCACGCTGGCTCAGCGCGCGGTGGTGAAGCTGCTGGCGCGCTTCGACTACGCGGCCCACCTGGAGTCGCTGCGCCCCGTCTACGGCGAGCGCGCCCAGGCCATGCTGGACGCCCTCCAGGCGCACATGCCCGCGGGCACCCAGTGGACGCACCCCGAAGGCGGCATGTTCCTGTGGGTGGAGCTGCCCGGCGGGCTGGACGCCCAGGCGCTGCTGCCCAAGGCGGTGGAGCAGAAGGTGGCCTTCGTGCCGGGCGCGCCCTTCTTCGCCAACAACCCGCGCCCGGAGTTCATGCGCCTCAACTACTCCAACCGCCCGCCGGAGCTGATTACCGAGGGCATGCGCCGCCTGGGCGCCGTGATTGCCGCCGAGCTGGGTTGAGCCGCTGGCGGAGCACCTTTGCCGCGCCGCGTCGGAAACGACGCGGCGCTTTTCGTTTCAGCAAAGTTGAAGATTGATTCAGGTTTCACATCGCTCACCGCTGGCCAGCGCGGTCGGGGTTTCGTACCCTGCGCGGCATTTCGTATCACCCCACCTGCCGGAGAGACACATGCAGCTCAAGGACCTGAAGATCATCGTCACGGGCGGCGCCCAGGGCATGGGCGCTCACTTCGCGCAGCGCCTGCACGAGGCGGGCGCCCAGGTGGCCGTGGGTGACGTGGCCGAGGAGCGCCTCGCCGCGCTGCCCGCCGGCATCCACCGCCGCAAGCTGGACGTGTCCTCCGAGGAGGACATCGTCTCCTTCGTGAACTGGGCGCAGGGCGCCATGGGCGGCCTCAACGGCCTCATCAACAACGCGGGCATCCTCCGTGACGCGCTGCTGGTGAAGAAGGACCGGACCACCGGCGAGGTGAAGAAGCTGTCCACCGCCGACTGGAACGCCGTCATCGGCGTCAACCTCACGGGCGCCACGCTGATGGTGCGCGAGGTGGTGGCGAAGGTCGCCGAGTCCGGCCAGAAGGGTGGCGTGGTCGTCAACATGTCGTCCATTGCCCGCCACGGCAACCGCGGCCAGTCCAACTACGTGTCCGCGAAGGCGGCGCTGGCGGCCAACACCGTCACCTGGTCGCGCGAGTTCAGCCCCTTCGGCGTGCGCGTGGGCGCGGTGGCCCCGGGCATGATTGAGACGCCGATGACGCAGGGCATGAACCAGAAGGCCCGCGACGCGCTGGTCTCCAACATCCCCGTGGGCCGCATCGGCGTGCCCGAGGACATCTGGCTCGCCGTGAAGTTCATCCTGGAGTGCGACTACTTCAACGGCCGCACCATCGACGTGGACGGCGGCCTCAACTTCTGAGCCCCCTCCTCCTCCGGGCGGCACGGCAGCGTGCCGCCTGGAGGGTCCGCTGGGATGCCGCGCTTCATCGCCGGCTGGCGTCGCTGAGGCGCATGTCCCTCAGCAGCGCGGGCTCGTCCGCGTAGAGCAGCTTGTAGGCGCTGTAGCTGCCGAGCACCTTCTTCACGTACTCGCGCGTCTCCTCGAAGCCGATGTGCTCCACCCACTCGTCGAGCTCCGCTTCAGGCAGCGCATGCCGCCAGCGCTCCACCGCGCGCGGCCCGGCGTTGTAGGCCGCCACCGCGTAGGCCACGTTGCCGCCGAAGTGTTTGACCAGTTGTCCCAGGTACGCCGCGCCCAGGCGGATGTTGGTGTGAGGCTGGAGCAACGCGGACTCACCCGGCATCGGCATGTCCAGTGAGTCCGCCACCTGTCGCGCCGTGGCCGGCATCAGCTGCGCCAGGCCCAGCGCGCCCGTGGCCGAACGCGCGCGGGCATTGAAGCGGCTCTCCTCGCGGATGAGGCCCTGGAGCAGGTCGGGGTCCACGCGGTGGGCCCGCGCGTAACGGGCAATGGACGAGCGGTACGCCAGCGGCCGGTGGCCTCCCAGATGGGACGGGACGCGGCGCTCAGCGGACCGTGCACCTCCTGCTTCAGCGAGGTGCGCGCCACCTGCCGCGCGGCCCGATTGCGGCCGGTGCGCTTCAGCGTCTGATACAGCAGCCGCGCCGGCGCCTCGGGCAGCGCGCGCGCATCCACGGCGAGGAACTCCTCCACCGCGCCGGGCAGCCCCAGGCGCATCAGCTCCACGCCCGCGTTGAAGCGCGCGTCCTTCGCCAGCGCGCCGGGCGGCAGCGGCCAGATCTCCTCGGACTCACCCACCTCCTCCACCGCTTCGTCCGCCGGGGCGTCATCGCGGCCGGAGCCGCCGGTGCCCTCCATGACCTCGGGAGGCGCGGGCTTGGGGTACAGCCGCGCCACGCGCTCCGGTGAGAGCAGCGCGAGCCGTGAGCGGGCCAGCATCCCGTACCAGGCCGCGGGGCGCTCGGCGGCGATGTGCGCGTACGCATCGAGCGCCGCCTGCGCCGAGGCGCCGGACTCCTGCATGCGCGCACGCCAGTACCGCGAGCGCCACAGCGCCTCGTCCGTGCGCGCCGCCTCGGGCAGGTCCTCCACCGCCTTCAGCGCGGCCAGGGCCGCCGGGGCGTTGGCCTTGCGGGAGTGCAGCCAGAAGGCACGGAAGAGCGACTCCGACGCGAAGTTCCCCGCCGGATAGCGCCGCGCGGCCTCTTCGTAGCGCGCCAGGGCCGTCTCCACGTCGCCCGTGCGCTGGAGCAACCACGCCTCGAAGAAGAGCGCGTCATCCGCGTAGCCATGCTCCGGGTAGTCCCGGGCGAGCGTGGCGTAGGTGGTGACGGCCGCCTTCGGCTCCACCACTGACTGGGAGTACCCCAGGATGTAGAGCGCCTGCGGCCGCTGCTCGGACGCGGTGCAGCCCGCCACCATGGGCTCCAGCACCTCGATGGCACGGCGGTGCTTGCGCTCCTTCCGCAGCGCCCGGCTGTAGGTGAGGTGCGCGCGGCAGGCCAGCTCGTCCGGCATCTCCAGGTGCGGCAGCACCTTGTCCAGCAGCGCCATGCCGGCATGGTTGCGGTGCAGCTCCACCAGCGCCTCCGCGCGGCGCACCCGCCACTTGAGGGGCAGCGGCAACCCCTTCAGCCGCTTCTCGGCGCGGCGCGCCTCGTTCGACAGCGGGCTGGTGGCCCACACCTCCAGCAGCGCGCGGTGCTCGGCGTTGTACTGCCCTTGCGCGCGCGCCGGTCGCAGATGGCCAGCAGTGCCTTCATCCGGAGCGCGTCCGGCCCTCGCGACTGGCGGCTGTCGATGAGCTCCTGGAGCGCCGTCAACGCGCCCGGAATGTCCCCCGCCGCTGGAGCACCCGCGACAGACTGAAGCGGGCCTCCGGGTACAGCGGCGAGCCCGGGCTCACGCCGCGGTACTGCCCGGCGGCCGTGTCCAGCTTGCGCCGCCGCTCGTTGGCCTGGGCGGCCCGCAGCAGGCTGTGGTCGCGCAGCGCGCCGTAGCCGTCCGCCAGCGCGGCGAACTCCTCGGCCGCCACCGCGTGGTTGCGCGCCAGCAGCGCGCTCTGCGCCATGAGGAAGCGGACTTGCGGCGTGGCCTCCTCCTGGGCCAGCAGGCTCCGCGCCCGCGCGTAGCGCCCGCGCCGGAACTCCGCGTGGGCCTTCGCCAGGGTGCCTTCCGCGAAGTACGGCGCCAGTTGCTCCGGCCCGAAGGCCGCGGTGGACAGCTCACCGTCGGACGGCTGCGCCACGGGTGAGTCGAGCAGCGCCTCCAACTGGTCCTCGGAGAGCACCTCGCCGGGCTCTTCCTCCAGGGGCGCCTGCGCCCAGGAAGGGGATGCGCCCAGCATGCCCGCGCACGTGAGGAGCACCACGGCGCCTGCTCGAAGTCCGTCCATGACCGCCCTCTTTGTCGAACCAGGGGCGGCAATCCATCGTCACTCGCCGTGCGTTTGGGATGGGGGGCGCCGCGTTTTCCTGCGCGCCCTGTCATCCAGCGAATACAGCGCCAATGTGCGCGGCCGGGCCCGTGCGGGAAATCCAACGGCCGCGCCCGGCGCCTCCCGACTCTCACCACACCGGAACTACTGTAACACGGTTGCTCAAACAGCGCGGTCGTGACATATGTCGCCGACCGCGTGACGTGCGCCGCTCGTCCGCGGCATCCCCCCCTTGAGCCGGAACTCGCGATGCAACTACGACCCCTCCAACTCGCCCTCTTGACCGCGACGGCCCTCTTCCTTGGAGCCTGCGGGTCCGACGACTCCAATCCGCCCGACCCCACCGAGGAGCCCGTCGACGAATGTGGTGGCCACGGCCACCTGCACGGTGACCACTGCCACTGCGATGAGGGCTACACCGAGCAGGACGGCACCTGCGTCCCCGCCGAGGAGCCCACGCCCGACTGCGGCGAGCACGGCCACGCCCATGGCGACCACTGCCACTGCGACGCCGGCTACGTCGAGCAGGACGGCACCTGCGTCCCCGAGACGCCAACGCTGGACTGCGGCGAGCATGGCCACGCCCACGGCGACCACTGCCACTGCGACGCCGGCTACGTCGAGCAGGGCGGCACCTGCGTCCCTGCCGAGGAGCCCACGCCCGACTGCGGTGAGCATGGCCACGCCCACGGCGACCACTGCCACTGTGACGCGGGCTACGTCGAGCAGGACGGCACCTGCGTCCCGGAGGAGCAGCCCGGGCAGGTGGAGCTGCCTGACTACGCCCTGGTGCCCATTGGCCATCCCGGGGGCACGGGCAGCTACGCCCAGGCCCTGAACGACGCGGGGCAGGTCGTCGGGAACGTGCGCTCCGCCATCGTCGGCGGCACGCCGTCGCCGCTCATCGCCTATCACTGGGGGAGCGACACCCTCACGGAGCTGGGCACCCTGCCGGGCAGCAACGCCTTCAGCCGCGCCTACGGCATCAACGCCAGCGGCGTCGTGGTGGGCGAGAGCGACAACGATGCGCCCCGGGCCTTCCGCTGGGAAGCTGGCGTGCTGACCGACCTGGGTACGCTGGGCGGCGCCACCGCCGTCGCCACGGACATCAACGACAGCGGCGTCATCGTGGGCAGTTCGTCCACGGGGACCGCGAGCCGCGCCTTCCGCTGGGAGGCGGGGACGATGACGGACCTCGGCTCACTGGACGGGCTGGGCACCACCCTGGCGCGCGCCTGGGCCATCAATGCCCAGGGCGACGTGGCGGGGTACTCCAAGAACGCCCAGGGCGTGACGCGCGCCACGCTCTGGACGCACGACGGCACCCGCGTGAACCTGGGCTCGCTGGACGTCTCGCGCGCCAGCCAGGCGTATGACGTGAACGACTCGAGCACCGTCGTGGGCTCCTCGGTCGTGGGCGCCACCGCCGATGGCTCGCCCATCTACAACGCCTTCGTCTGGAGCGATGGCACCATCCGGAGCCTGGGGACGCTGCCCAGCCTGCCGGCCGCCGTCCACAGCGAGGCCAAGGGCATCAACGCGGAGGGATGGGTCGTGGGCTACGTCGGTCAGTACTACGGCAACACCACGCTGGGGACCGCGGCCGCCGTCGCCTGGGTGGGCGGGCAGGTTCACGACCTCAACAGCGTGCTGCCCGCCGACAGCGGGTGGACGCTGCTGAGCGCCGAGGACATCAATGCCCGCGGGGACATCACGGGCATCGGCCGCTTCAACGGCACCATCACCGCCTACAAGCTGGTCCGGCAGTAGCTCCCGCGCCGCGTGGGCCCGAGGGCATCCCCCCGGGCTCACCGCTCCAGATCGGAGACAATCCCGCCGACGGGCGACGGCTCGCCCCGCAGGCGCTGGAAGAAGCTCCGGCTGTCCGAGCCCTCGTCGAACATGCTCAGGTGGGTGGTGTTGCTGTTGTTGCCCGGCCGCATGCCCGAGTAGTCCTGGCGCAGCGGCAGCCCGCGCTCGGCGTGAATCATGTTGTCGCTGGGCGCCCAGCCCGTGCGCGTATGCGGCGTGGGACGCAGACCCACCGTCTCGAACTCCTCCGTGAGGCGCAGGCGGTCATCGACCGTCTGCTTCATGGCCCCCGTGAACTGCGGCTGCTGGTGGAAGACGGGCGCGTCGGCGTGCTTGCTGGCCGCCAGCGGGCTGACCTGGAGCCCGTGGGCCCCGCGCCGGCGTGGACCGACTCGTGGCCCAGGCTGGCGACGTGCGAGCCCGAGCCCTGCTCGTTGGACTTGATGTCGCTGGGCCGGCCCGCGCCGGGCTGGCCGCCAAAGCGGTACGCCGGGCGCGTCGACTCGAACGTACCGTCGTTCCGGGGCGCCTGCGCATTGGGCAGCGAGGCATTGCGGCCCGAGTAGATGTCCGCCACCGGCACCGGGTTGCGCAGGGTGCCCGTCACGCCAGGGTTTACCGCCTGGGTGCAGCCGTCGAGCTCCGTCATCATCCGGCGGCCGTTGGGCTGCTCATCAGTTGGTGCGTGGAATTGCGCGCGTCCAGGGTGAAGTCCGCGAAGTCCGCGCCGGACTGGCCATTGTCACGGCGCGTGCGGATGCCCTGCAGGTCCGGGTGGACCACGCCGGAGTCCGCGCGGTTGAGGTTGTCCTTACGCGTCTGCAGTTCGCGGGGCCATGGGGGCCTCGGGAGCGGGAGGCAGGTGACTTCCTGACACCAGAGCATCTCCCGTGCCTGCCGCACCGCGGCACAGCCCACCGAAAAACATCCCTGATTTCAGTGACTTACGTAAGACCCGGAGATGCCTCCGGGCGAGAACGCCGGTGATACCGCTCATCCCCAAGTGACTGGCGTCACCAGTCACCACCACGAATGCGTCTGGCGGCGAATCCGCTCCACGCGGTGCCGGACGCTGCGGTGGCCCGAGGCCAGGCACCCGCACCGCCTGCCGGCCACGCACCGCGCCGCGGCGCTGGCAGGCGGGCCGCCTTCGGCGCGCTGGAGGTGGCGGGCGGGCGGGACACCCGGGGGGAGCGCCTGCGTCGGCAGCAGCGGCACGAGCTTCCTGGATTCCAGGCCGTCATCGCGCCACCTCCGGGTGAGAAGGGTTGCACGCACCTCGTGAGGGTTTCATCGCCAGTGGCATGGATGGACTCCGGGGGCTCGCGTCCAGTCATCGCGAAAGGCAACCTTCGTGCCTTTCAACGAACAAACGCAGGTCCCTGGTTTTCCTGGCGACGCTGGGACGAGATGGGGGCGAACCGACTGTGCGCGTGTGCAATGGTCGTCACACCGCGTGACGCGGGTGTCAGCGAGACACTGCGGAACAGGGAGACAGGCGCGCCCACTCCCGCCACATCCCGCACAGCCGCCCACGCCCTCGCCAGGCTCCCCCGCATGCACTCCCAGTAAATCAAGCGCGACCAGAACTCCCAGCAAGGCAGGGCCATCCTGGCCACGCCTCTCATCGGGCCGGCGTCAGCCCCTTGGGATAGGGAAAGCCCTCACCGCGCAACGACTGCCGCGGTGCCTCGACTCGAAGTGAAATTCTTTCGCCGCAATTCCAGCGCTCCCCCAGGATGTTCCTTCACATGAACAGACAGCTTTTCCTCCTCGCCGCCCTCGGTGCCACCGCGGCCCTGGCCAATGACACTCCCGTCTTCCAAAAGAATGGAAAGCCATTCTTTGTCATTGGCGTCTATGACTACCCGGACTACGACGCGGACAGCTACCCCAACTACGGCACGACGCCCACGTACCACCCCGGGATTGCGCGCGAGAAAGACGCCTTCGCGCTCAGTGAGCTGGCCAGCGCCGGCATCAATACGGTCCGCACACGCATGCAGCACCTGGGGCTCAACGACCTGACGCGGGCCGAGGGCTATGGCGTCTACTACGTTCCGTTCGCGTACAACTACGAGCCGGAGCCCTACGGCCCGGGCAAGATAGACTGGTCACACTTCACGGAGTTCCACGTCATCGGCTCTCCGCTGGACCAGAAGATCGCCGAGATTCGTCACGCCGATTCACTGCTCTTCTACGAGCACCAGGACGAGGCCGCCTGGAGCCGCGAGGCCTGCATCCTTCCGGGGGTCAACGACCCACGGCCACTGGACCCGGATGGCTGCGTCATCCACACGCAAGGGCTCCTGCTGTGGCCCTCCTACGAAGCAGCGCTGAGCTACAAGGACTTCGTCCGGGCGCGAGACCCCCACCACCTGATGTGGGCGAATGAAGCGGTCATCCCGGAGAACCATCCACGAAACGTCGGGCTCGCACGCAAGTGGCGGCTCATCGCGGACATGTGGTCCCAGGACACCTACCCCGTCTACAACCACAACTGGAACACCAACGCGAACACGAACTACCCCCAGGAGCCGGGGATTCCGTTCCCCCTCATCGACCAGAACGCCATCGGCGGGGCGCTGGACCGGATGAAGGCGACGTACGACGCGGATGGCGTCGCGCCGTTCGTCCCGGCCGCCCCCATGTTCTTCGTGCTGGAAGCCCAGGGCTTCAATGAGTGCTGCTGGGATTGGAACGGCATGCCCGGCCGCGGCCGGCGGCCCGAATACGAAGAGCTCCGCTTCCAGGCGTACAGCGCCATCATCCACGGCAGCCGCGGCATCTGGTGGTGGGGAACCGACGCCATCGGCAGCTCCTCCCTGCTCTGGGACCACATCAAGCGGCTCGCCAGCCAGCTTCGAGACCTCGAACCCGCGCTCGTCGCGAACGCCATCGCCGCGGGGCCGGGAACCTGGAGCGTCTCCGCCGCGTTCAGCGCGCAGGTCGAAGGCACCCTGCGGGAGGTGAACGGCCGGCGCTACCTCATCGTCGCCAACAAGACGAACCAGCCGCTCCAGGGCGTGTCGTTCCAGGTGTCGAACTGGAACAAGGCCCATGCGCCAGGCGGCCCACGGGTCCTCTTCGAAAGCCGGACGGGCGCATACACCGCCAGCGTCCCTTCACCCGGCGCCTCCTGGACGGATGACTTCGGGCCCTGGGGCGTCCATGTCTACACCGACGCGCCGGACCGGAGGCCCCCCAGCGACCTCGACGCGGATGGGAAGTCGGACCCCGCCGTCTACACGCAATCCAGCACCGCCAACGTGCCCAGCCACTTCACCGTCCTGCGCAGCGCCGTGGACCGCAAGGTGGGCTTCGACCTGGGAGACCTCACCGACGACCTCCCCCTGAGCGGGGACTTCGACGGGGACGGACACACGGACTTCGCCGTCTACACGAAGAAGGTCCTG
Source organism: Myxococcus sp. MxC21-1 (assembly GCF_032612255.1). Classification (NCBI taxonomy): domain Bacteria; kingdom Pseudomonadati; phylum Myxococcota; class Myxococcia; order Myxococcales; family Myxococcaceae; genus Myxococcus; species Myxococcus sp. MxC21-1. The sequence goes on along the minus strand of NZ_CP123278.1, from coordinate 264,416 downwards.
CTCCCCAACGCCACGACCTGGGGAGGTTGGTACGCCTGGCACTCCAGCCGGGACAACAAGGACTACTGGGACACGCTGGGCGAAGTGGGCGACGTGCCCGTGGTCGGCGACTACGACGGCGACGGCCGCACCGACTTCGGCGTGTACCGGGCCCCGACGAGCTGCCAGACCCAGGATGACCTCTTCATCTACCGGGCGTCCCACAACGGCGCCGTCACCACCTTCTCCCTCGGCGCCGAGTGCGATGACCTGCCCGTCAGCGGGGACTTCGACGGGGACGGACACACGGACTTCGCCGTCTTCAAGAAGCGCGTCGACCTGGGCGGCGGCACCTCCTGGGGCGGCTGGTACACGTGGTTCTCCTCCAGCACCCTCCAGAAATACTGGACGGACCCGCAGGGCCCCGTGGGCGCCCTGCCCGTCGTCGCCGACTACGACGGGGACCGCGTCGCCGACATGGGCACCTACAAGACGGGCACCTGTGGTGCGCCCAGCACCTTCAAGTACGTGCGAAGCACCGATGGGCAGTTCATCACCGCCAGCCTCGGTGAGTGCGACGACGAGCCCGTGGTGGGTGACTTCGACGGAGACGGCACCGACGACCTGGCCCTGTACAAGCGCAAGGTCCTGCTGGGCAACAACACGCCCTGGGGCGGCTGGTTCACCATCCGGCCCAGCCAGCAACCCACCCAGACGCTCTATTACAACCTGGGCGAGGTAGGCGACGTGCCCGCCAGCCCCGCACATTTCCGCTGACGCAAGCTCGCGCGGTCAGGCTGCCCGGCTCACGACCGGGCGCCCTCCCGCCTCCCCTGGCGAGCGCCACGGACACGCCGTCCGCCACCCGACGTCACCCTTCGACTCGCGGACGACTGGCAGGACGACGGGCTAATCACGAGATTCCAAGCTATTCAGGAAGAAGCGGCGGAGCCGTCGGTTCTCAGTAGCGGAAACGAAGGCTCGGCCACATCTTCGGGAAAGGCGGGAACATGCGCCTTTCCAGGTGGCGGCAGGGCCACCCGGGCAGCCCTCTTCAGACAGGGAGGGAGTCCCAGACCAGGGGTGCGAGGCGAGGGGCACCCACCGCTAGATGAGGTCGAGGGGCATCATCGTGCCCGCTTCGAACTCCGGGGCACGGCGCAGCTGGTCCAGCACCCGCGGCGCGCAGCGCAGGTGGAGCATGGGCATGGAGCCCGGCTCGCTCACCGAGCGCACCGCGCCCAGGAGATGGTGTGCCTCCAGCCAGCGCATGAGGCTCTGGTGGAACTGCGCGCTTTCGGCCAGGCCGGCCTGGTGCACTTCCGCGCGGGAGCGGACGGGCGGCCGTGGAGACGTGCGTCTACGCGACGCCGCCGCGGGTTCCTCGCGGGGCATCACCGTCACGTCAATCCAGTCGGGCTGCGTGTCCGCACCTGCGGCGCCCGGCAATGGGCGCACGCGCGCGGACAGACCCGGGACGCCGCCGACCCGGACGTCCCCCCACTCGCCATTTTTCCTGCCCATGGCCCTCATCCTCTCCCGGGTCCGGCGCTCCCATGGCGCCGACCCCGGCTTCAACCACCACCGTCACCTGAATACGGCCAGGCCCTTGCCTGTCTTGTGCGTTCCCGACCGAGGGAGCTTCACCGCATTCGACAGGATCAAATCCCTCACCTCGAGCGCCGTCAAGTCAGGGGCACGGCAACGGTACAGCGCCGCGATACCCGCTACATAAGGCGCTGCCATGCTCGTGCCACTCATTCGCTCGTAGAACGCCTGGTTGTTACAACGACGCTCCGTGCTGGAATAGACATTCACCCCATACCCCATGATGTCCGGCACGACGCGCCTACCCACGGTGCCACTCGCGGAGAATGTGGCCACGTTACGCTCGAAGTCGACCGCGCCGACAGCCAGTGATTCTGGAAAGGCGGCTGGATAACCAACCGTGTCGGGCCCACTGTTACCTGCCGCCACAACCGGCAGGACATTGCTGTCGAGCAGGCGACGAATCATCGTCTGCAGCGCGCGCAGGTTGAGGTTGTAGTCCGCCTCCGAGATGCCGGGCGGCGGCATCAGCGGGAAGCCGAGCGACAGGTTGACCACCGCGGGCCGCGTCGAGTTCTCCGGGCGGCTGAACTGGTGCAGCAGCCACTCCATGCCCGCGGCCACGCGGCCCAGGCTGGTGCGGATGGTCTCCGATTCGATGACGGACGCGACGTAGAGGTCCACCTCCGGGGCGACGCCGTGGTGCACGCCCGCGGCGATGCCGCACACGTGCGTACCGTGGCCGTCCGGGTCGAAGCCGCGGATGTCACGCGCCGGATTGTGCGGCGAGTTGGGGAACAGCGACACGTAGCGGAACTGGATGACGCGCGCCGCGTGCTCGGGGTGGTCCGCGTCCACACCGGTGTCGAGGATGCCCAGCATGACGCCGGCGCCGCGGATGCCCTGGGCGTGGGCCAGGGGAACGCCGGACTCGTCGGGCCACTCGCGCTCGGCCAGCGAGGACATGCCCCGGTTGCGCGGTCCGGGTTGTCCCGCCGACACCGGGCCGGGGAAGGACAACGGGACGACGTCGGGGATGAACTCGAAGTCGCGCTCCAGCGCGCCGCGGGCTTCCTTCTCCGTATGGTCTTCGTAGAAGTGCGCCATGGTGGCACCGATGAGCGGCATGTACCGGTAGCTGCCGGGCTCCGCGCCGGTCTGCTCGGCCACCGTCGCGCCCGGCATGGGCGGCGTGGAGGCGTCCGCGCCGCGGGTGCCCGTGCGCGCCGACTTCGCGCCCTTGCCCTTCCGACGGCGCTCTTCCTGTCCACTGACGGGCGGACGCGCGCCGGGCAGCGTGGCCGACCGCAGTCCGAGCGCGAACAACGCGTCGGGCGCCTTGTTCGCCACCGCGAAGCGCAGCGCCGTCGTGCGCGACAGCACGCGCTCGCCCTGCTCCGTGCCGCGAGGCCCCACACGAGCCTGCGTCTCGATGGACTCCTTTGGAACCAACAGGTAGGACTTCATGAGTTGTGTGCTCCTTGAACCACCGTGCTACGCCGGACGCATGAGGCGAGGTCATCCGGCATCAGGTCAGCACCCGTCGCGTGCGGAGCCTCGCGCGTGCGACAGGGGCAATGGGGCCGCGCCCGTGGCCGCGCGCCTCCGACAGGGGTGGCCCACCAGCGCGACCTCCGCGCCGCGTGCCTGTGGCGACGTCCCCCGGGACCTCCGGCCCGGCGGGTGGAAGGAGTTGCCCGGGCGAAGGGTGGCGCAGCCAGGAGCGCGCGCACGTCCGCAGCGCGTTGCTTCGCGCGCCCGGCCCGACGTGACAGTCTGCTCGCGGCGTCATGCCTGTCCCCCTTCCTCCAGAGAGGCCCTGCGTTCCCGTCCGATTGGACAGGAAGGGCCTGACAAAAAACCACGGATTTCCCGTAGTACACGCACGAATGGATTAATTCGGTTCTAACTGGCCTTGCGCGAACGTCCGGAAGTGGGAGTGATTCCCTCCCGGGTACGAGCGAGGTGCCCGGAGGCACACAGGAGCGGTGTCCTCCACCCGACCTCCAAGAAGACGAGGCCGGGAAAGACTCCGTTCCGACAATTGTTCGCCCACATCCCTCCGCCCGGATTAAGGGAGGGACGTTCGCATCCCCTGGAGCCGCCTGACGTGATTCCCTATTGGCACGCCCCCTCGATTGAGCTGGGGCCCCTGAAAATCGAGCCCTTCGGCATCCTCGTCGCGGTGGGCATCCTGCTGGCCGCTCGCCTGCTTGGCCGCAACGCCGAGCGCGAAGGCCTGAACCCGGAGCCGCTCGCCGACTTCGCGCCCTGGGGCGTGGGTGTCGGCGTCGTCGTGGGCCACTGGGTGCACCTGTTTTTCTACCACCCGGAGGAGCTGTCCAAGAGCCCGTTCCAGATTTTGAAGGTCTGGGATGGCCTGTCCTCGTTCGGTGGCCTCCTGGGCGGCATCCTCGCCGCCGTCGTGTTCTTCAAGGTCCGCAAGCTGCGCTTCTCCGACTACGCGGACTCGTTCGCCCTGGGCGTGGCGCCGGGCTGGGCGGTGGCGCGGCTGGGCTGCTTCGCCGTGCATGACCACCCGGGCGTGCCCACGGACTTCTTCCTGGCGGTGGCCTTCCCCGGTGGCCCCCGGCACGACCTGGGCATGTACGACGCCATGGCGCTCTTCGCCATCAGCGGCGTGCTGTACGCCCTGCGCAACGCGGGGAAGCTGAAGGGGCGCCTGCTGCCGCTGCTGGCGGTGCTGTACGCGGCGTGCCGCTTCTTCTTCGACTTCCTGCGCGCCACGGACATGGCCTACGTGGACGCCCGCTACTTCGGACTGACGCCCGCGCAGTACGGCTGCATCGCGCTGGCGCTCTACGGCATCTGGGGCGTCCTGCGGCCCCAGGCGCCGGGCGCGGCCTCCTCGCCGCCGCCGTCGTCGCCGAAGAGCCCGGGAACGGTGGGCGCGCGGTAGGGTCGCAACGTCCGCTGCCCTTCTCGCGGCAGCCTGGCGTCTCATGGGCCCGGAGTTCCGGCGCATCCGCGGCGGGCTTCCGGGCCCGCGTGTTTCTGACGAGGAGGCTGCTCGCATGAAGGCACTCGCGTACGACGCAGTCATGACGCCCCTGGGCTGGCTGGGCCTCACCGCCGCCCGGCGCAAGCTGGTGCGCGGCCTGGCCGGCCACGTGCTGGAGGTGGGCACCGGCACCGGCCTGGCGTTGCCCGGCTACCCGGACACCGTCACCGCCGTCACCGCCATCGACGTGGACGAAGCGGCGCTCGCGCGCGCCCAGCGACGGCGGCCCGACGCGCGGCTGCTGTACGCCAGCGTGGAGTCCCTGCCCTTCCCCGCCGCCTCCTTCGACGCCGTGGTGTCCAGCCTCGTCTTCTGCAGCGTGGAGGCCCCGGCGCGGGCGCTGGCGGAGATTTTCCGGGTCCTGCGCCCGGGCGGCGCGCTGCGCATGCTGGAGCACGTGCGCGCGCCCTCGCCAGCGCTGGCCACCGTGCAGGACTTGCTCACCCCCGCCTGGATGCGGGTGAGCGGCGGGTGCCGGCTGGACCGGGAGACGTTCGACCTGGTGCGGCGCGCGGGCTTCGACATCGAGCGGCGCGTGCAGCGGCTCCAGGGCGTGAGCGAGCTCATCCTCGCCCGGCGCCCGGCGAGCTGACGCGCCGCCGGAGCGCTCAGGCGGGCACGGGCATGCGCAGCCCGGCGAGCTTGCGGTCCGCGAGGATGGAGTGGACCTGGGTGATTCGCCCGTCCGCCGCCAGCTCCACGCGGACCACCATCTGGGTGCCCGCCTGCGGGTCGCGTTGGGGCGGAGGAAACACGGCCACCACCGCCGGCAGGCCGTTGAGCATCCGCAGCTCCACGGCGGAGGGCGCCCCCGCATCTCCATCAGCCGCCGGTAGAGCAGCAGCACGCGCGATTGTCCAAGCACTGGCACGCGCGCGGCGCGGTACTGGCCACCGCCGTCCGACAGCGCGCACACGTCGCCGGCGAGCAGCGCCTCCGCCGCCGCCACGTCCCCCGTCAGCAGCGCGCCCAGGAAGCCCTCCAGCGCGGCGCGGGCGCGCGCCTGGAACTCCCGCGTCGGCAGGCAGCGGGCGCGGTCGTACGCCGCCATCGCCGCCCGCGCGCGGTGGTGCACCACCTTCACGTTGGACTCGCGCAGGTTCAGCGCCTCGGCCACCTCGCGCACCGAGTAGTCGAACACGTCGCGCAGGAGCAGCACCGCCCGCTGCTTGGGAGACAGCGCCTCCAGCGCGAGCAGGAAGGCGAAGGAGACACTCTCCAGCAGCGCGTAGCGACCCTCCGTGGAGCCGCCTCCCGGCAGCCGCGCCTCCACGCCAGGGGGCGGCAGTTCCTCCTCTCCCGTGTCCAGCGGCGAGGGCAGCCAGGGTCCCACGTAGCCCTCGCGCTTGCGCCGCCGCAACGTGTCCCGGGCCGGTTCACCGCCACCCGCGTCAGCCAGGGACGCAGCGCCTCCGTTCGCGCGGGCGGCGAGGCCAGGGCGCGCGCGAAGGTCTCCTGCACCAGGTCCTCCGCGTCCGCCGACACGCCCGTCATGCGGTAGCAGAGCCCCCACAGGAAGCGCTCGTGCTCACGCACGGCCTGCGCCAGTCCTTCGCGCGCGGAGCGGTCCATGCGTCAGCGCCCCACTGCCCGGTGTGACGCCACCTGCTGGCTCGGGACGAGCGCGCGCGCCACCGACTCCGCGCTGGCGAAGGACGCCTCCGCGAGCAAGCCCTCCGGCCCCACCCAATCTCCCACGCGATACAACCCAGGCACATGCGGCACCTCCACCGAGGGGCGTCCGCACAGGCCCCCGTCCGCGCCGTCGGCAGCCAGTGCGACACCAGCAGGGAGGGCCGGTAACGGCGCGCCACCACGGACGCCCGCCAGCCGGGTTGCAGCGCATCCATCACTTTCTCCAAGCGGGCCTCGCTCGCCTCCGGGCCCCTGCCGCCCAGGTATTGCATCACATGCACCATCGCGCCGCCTTCCGGCGCCAGCTTCGCCACCGCGGAGTGCACCGACGCGTACCAGGGGCCATCCGTACCGAGCGCGAACAGCGCGTCCGGACGGGGCAACCGGGACAGCCCCAGCTCCAGCGTGGCCGCCTTCACCGGCACGGCGCGGGCCGCGTCGTGCGCCAGGAGCGCGTCAGCGGGCAGCAGCGCCGCGATGTCACCCGGCCCGCCCGCCACCACCACCGCGTCCGCCGCGTGCTCCGTCCCATCCGCGAGCCGCACGCCCCGAACGCGCGAGCCCGCCTCCGCCAGCAGGACCGCGCTCACCCGCGCGGAGAGCTCCAGCCGCGTGCCCGCATCGCGCGCGCTTGTCTCCAACTCGGAGACCAGCGTGCTCCACCCGCCGTCCACGTAGAGCACGGCCGGCTTCGCCTGGAGCTGGGCGACGGCGGACTGGGCGCTCATCGCGTCCACGTCCGCGCAGTAGGTCATCACCCGCACCAGCGCCAGGATGAAGGCGCGGGCGTCCGCGTTCGTCAGGTGCTGCTCCACCCAGTCGCGCGTGGTGATGTTCGCCAGCGGCGCCAGGTCCACGCGTCCCAGCCCCGCGAGCAGCTTCGCGAGCTCCAGCTTCCCCGGCAGCCCCAGCGCATCCGTGGTCAGCATGGAGACCAGCCCGCGCGGCATCGTGTGCAGGCGTCCGCCACTCAGCAGATACGAGCCCGCGCCGGGCATGCCACCCGGGGGCTTCACGCCCAGTTCGCCAAGCACGCGCATCCCCGCGCCCCCCTGGTACAGCGCGTGAGCCCCGAGGTTGAAGCGGAAGCCCTCCACGTCCGACGTCTGTCCCCGGCCTCCCAGGTGCTTCGAGCGTTCGAAGAGCGTCACCGCGCAACCGCCCCGCGCCAGCAGCGCCGCCGCCGACAGGCCACCCAGTCCTCCGCCGATGACCGCCACTCGAGGTGCCTTCATGTGCCGTCCTCCACCGAAATGGCCCGGTGAAACGCCGGGCATTCAGCGACACCACGAAGGCGGCGGCCGAAAGGTTACGCGGGCCCGTGTTGCACGGCCGTGACAGACGCGACGCCCGCGCGAGAACCTTCCGTCCACGGTGCGTTTTGAGCGGGTTCCCGCTGGCTCTCAGCTCTGAAAAACGGGTGCGCACCCACCCCGCAAGTCACCTACAGCGAGGCGATGTCAGAGGTAGTCGTAGACTTCTCCATGCACCGGCGGACTTTCCCGCCGGAGAGCCTCGAGGCATTCACGCATGAGAAAGCTCCTCGCCGCCCTGCTCGCTCTTCCCGTTCTCGCCGCCTGTGGTCCCGCGCCGGAGTCCGACTCGAATGACCTGCGACTGGCACCCGAGGGCGCCGAGGTGGCCTCCACCGAGCAGGAGCTGTTCGGCACGCCCCGTGAGCGCTCCGTCCGCCTGCGCACCGGCGTGACGCTGCGCTACGTGGAGCAGGGCCTGCCGCTGGGCCCCGCGGTGGTGTTCCTCCACGGCTTTTCGGATTCCAACCACACGTGGGACCTGAACCTGCGCACCTTCCCGCGCGACCACCACGTCTACGTGCTGGACCAGCGCGGCCACGGGGATTCGACGCGCCCGGCGTGCTGCTACACGCAGCAGTCCTTCGCCGCAGACGTGGATGCCTTCCTGGAAGCGGTGGGCGAGCGCAGCGCCATCCTCGTCGGCCACTCCATGGGCAGCTTCATCGCGCAGCAGGTGGCGTTGGATTTCCCGCGGCGCGTGAAGGGACTGGTGCTCGTCGGCTCGGCGCCCACCGTCGCCGGCAACCCGGTGGCGCTGGAGCTGAAGTCCATCGTGGACACGTTCGAGGGCACGGTGGATCCGGAGTTCATCCGCGCGTTCCAGGAGAGCACCTTCGTGCGCCCTGTTCCGGCGTCGTACATCAACACGATGGTGTCGGAGAGCGGCAAGGTGCCCGCACGGGTGTGGCAGGACGCGCTGGACGGCCTGCTCGCGGAGGACCACTCGGCGCGGCTGAACCACATCCGCGTGCCGGTGCTCGTCATTGGCGGAGACCAGGACGGCTTCTTCTCCGTCGAGGACCAGCAGGCGCTGGTGGACGCCCTGCCGGACGCCGAGTTCAAGCTGTACCCGAACACCGGCCACGCGCCCCACGCGGAGCAGCCGCGGCGCTTCAACCAGGACGTGCACCGCTTCCTGCGCGAAGTGACGCGCTGGTAGGACGGAGGAAGTCGCGTGCCCGGGACTAACCGGGCACCGCCCCCGGAGCACCGCCTCCCGCGGGCGGCTCCGGGGAGGCGCGGGGCACATCGGCGCGGGCCAGCATCACCGCGGCCCCGAGGATGAGAACGCCTCCCAGGACCTGGCGCGGGGTGAGCTGCTCGTCCAGGAAGAGCGCCCCCAGCACCACCGCCGTCAGGGGCTCCAGGTTGGACACCAGCGACGTGTTCACCGGGCCAATGCGCTGGATGCCCACGAAGAAGAGGAGCACCGCGGCCACCGTGGCCACCAGCGCCAGCCCCACCACCGCGGCCCAGCCCGTGACGGAGCCGGGGAAGGCAGGGCCACGCACCAGCATGGCCACGCCGAAGGAGAAACCGGCCGAGCAGAGGATGACGGTGCTGGAGGCCAGCGGCCCCGCCCGACCGGATACCCGGCCGCTGGCGACGACGTAGACGGTGTAGAACAGCGCGGACAGCAGGCCCAGCAGCACGCCCGGCAGCGTGGCGCCGCCCTGGGACAGGTCGGCTGTCAGCACCGTGCCGCCCACCGACAGGACCACCGCCAGCCACTTCACCCGGCCCAGGTGCTCCTTGAAGACGACACGCTGCACCAGCGCCACCAGCGCGGGGAAGGAGTAGAGCAGCAGGGCCACCAGCCCCGCGGGTGCGTGCTGCAGGGCGAAGAAGTAGGCCCCGGACTGGCTGAAGTACCCGGCGGCGCCCAGCAGCACCAGGCCCCCAGCACCCCACCCCGGGGCCACCGCTGGCGGCGCAGCACCATGACACCGGCGAGCACCGCCCCCGCGATGGAGAAGCGAAGGAAGAGCAGCGTGGCCACGTCCGTGCCCGCCGCATAGGCCATGCGGCCAAAGAGGCCCAGCGCGCCGAAACACACGCCCGACAACGCCACGATGAGGAAGCCAGCCGTGCGGCTCATGGCCGGAGGGCGAACCCTGCTCCAACCGGACGCCCGTGTCACCTGCCCCCGGTTGGCTACCAGTTCTTCACGGACTTGAGGTCGAAGACGTCCGGGAAGCCGTTGGCGTGAAGCAACTGCACGGCCTGGGCGCTGCGGCCACCGGCGGCGCAGTACACCACCACGCGCGTGCCGGGCGGGCCCACCTCGGCCAGCCGGCGGGGCAGCTCCTGCACGGGGATGTTCCGGGCGGGCTCGGGGTGCCCTTCCTGAAATTCCTGCGGCGTGCGCACATCCAGCAGCACCGCGCCTTCGGCGACGAGCTGCCGGGCCTTCTCCGAGAGTTCCTGGGGTGTCATGCCCCCACTCTAAGCCCGAGCGGGCGGGGGGCGACTGGCCGAAAACTGGAGGTGTCCGCCATGGACGCTACAGTTCTGTACCACCCATGCGACTCGACAAGCATGCACTCCTGGGCCAGCTCGCGGACCGCCTCCAGCAGAGCGACCGGCTGGCCCACCGCGCCGAGGCGGAGGCCCGCGAGGCCGCCCGCAGTCTGGCCACGGAGTCCGAGAAGAAAGAGGACGGCCGCGCCGCCCTGGAGTTCGGCAGCCTCGCCACCGGCCGGCCCAGCGGGCCCGCCGGGTCCAGGAAGAGCTCCAGGCGCTGACGAAGTTCGGTCAGGCGGAGTTCCCACGTTTCCCCCGGCAGGGGCCGGTGGCGCTGGGCGCCATCGTGGACGTCAGCACCGAGGACGAGGAGGGCTTCTCCGAGCGGACCTTCTTCGTCCTGCCCGCGGGCGCCGGCACCGAGCTGACGGGGCCGGGCGGTGACGGCTTCCTGTCCGTCATCACCCCCGCCTCCCCCGTGGGGCGCGCCCTCATGGGCCGAAAGGCGGGAGATACCGTGGAAGTGATGCTCGCGGGCGAGGTCCGCGAGTGGACGGTGCTCGAGGTCGCGTGATGTCGAGCCTTCGACGAAAGCCCGGGGGGCACTAGCACCCATGGCGCCCGTCGCGCGTGAATCCGCAAAGATGTCTTCTTCGCCTTCACCGCAAATCCAGGCGCTGCTCCCACCGGCCCACCTGCCGCTCACCTGGCCCGCCGCCGTCGTGGGCCTGATGTTCGGCGTGCTGATGACGTACGTCCCGTACGAGTTCCGGGTGGCCTCCTTCCGGCCGCTCTACCCGTATGTGCGCATGCTGGGCCTCACGTACCTGACGGGCAGCATCATGCTGATGGGCGCGCTGCTGTACCCGCGCGCGCCGCGCTGGCTGGACGTCACGGGGCGCCTGCTGCTGGGCGCGGCCATGGCGCTGTACTGGTGGGTGCTCAACGTCCTGCCGGGCAGCTTCACGGGCATCGTCCTCTACCCGGTGCTCTTCGGCGGCGTGGTGCTGGAGGCCTGGCCCGCCATGCGCCAGCGGCCCGTGCTGCGCACCTTCGCGGCGCTCACCGGCGCGGCGTTCGGCGTGGCCATGCTGGTGGTGCCCGAGCGCTTCCCGCTCTCCGTCTACGCCCACCTCGCGCCCCTCCGGCCCCTGGTGGGCCTGCTCTTCGCCGTGTGCGGCGTAGGCCTGCTGCTGCCTTCCCACCGAATCCACCGCCGGCTGCCGGCCCTGTTCATGGGCGGGCTGGCGGTGCCCTTCGCCCTGCTCGCGTACGCGCTGGGCCGGGGGCTTCATGGCTGGGCGCCAGCGTGTATGCGGTGCTCACCCTGGCCTGTGTCGCGCAGGCCCTGGACTGGCGGCCGCGCGCGCCTCGCACGGTGGGGTGGAAGCTGCTGCGCGGGCTGGCCTTCGCGGGGCTGGTGCCGCTGCTGGCGCTGGGCGGGCTGGCGGCGTACCTGGCGCAGAACGCGATTGAACAGCAGGTGCGCGACGACACGCAGCGCGCCGCCGCGGGCGAGGCCGACTTCCTGCGGCGCTACCTGGACGACGCGGGCGAGTCCCTGGCGCTGATGCTGGAGTCCCCGGGCTTCCGCGCCGCCTTCGCCGAGGCCGCGCCGGAGCGGCTGGAGCCCTACCTGGTCAACCTGGTGGCCCAGGAGCGCGCCTTCGACGCGGCGCTCGCGGTGGACACCCAGGGCCACATCCTGGCCGCGTCTCCCAGCGTGGAGGGGTGGAACCTGGAGCCGCGCGACTTCCTGCCCCCGGCCTTCACCCGGGGCGCCGAGGTGTCTCCGCCCTTCATCCGTCCGCCCGGCCAGCCCCTGGTCGCGGTGACGCAGCCCTTCCGCGAGGACGGCGAGGTGCGGGGCATGCTGGTGGGCCTGCTGTCCCTGGAGCGCCTGAGCCAGGCCACCACGCCCGCGTCGCGGCGCTTCCGCGTGCAGGTGTTGGACCGGCGCGGCCTCAAGGTGCTGCGCGACACCGCGCCCGGCGCGCCGCTGCTGGGCGAAGCCCACCTGCCGGACGCGCTCAGCCTGGAGCTGCTGCGTCCCGGCATCGGCGTGCTGGAGGCCTTCGACGCGGCGGACCGCCGCATGCTCGCCGCCGAGGCCCCCGTGGAAGGCACGGAGTGGAGCGTGCTGGTGACGCAGGAGCTGGTGGTGGCCTACGCGGCGATTACGCGCATGAGCGCCGCAGTGGTGGGGCTGGTGCTGCTGGGTGTCCTCATGGCCCTGCTGCTGTCGCAGCTGGTTGCCCGCGACGTCATCCGCCGCCTGGACCATCTGCGCTCCGCCACCGCCGCGCTGACCGCGGGCGACTGGTCACAGCGCGTGGACGTGGAGGAGGACGACGAGCTGGGCGAGCTGGCCCGCGGCTTCAACGAGATGGCGGCCCGCACGGGCGCCACGCAGACGGAGCTGAAGGAGGCGGTGCGCGCGCGCGAGGAGTTCCTCAGCGTGGCCAGCCACGAGCTGCGCACGCCGCTCACCCCGCTCAAGGGCTTCGCCGCGCTCACCCTCCAGCGGTTGGAGAAGAGCGGAGACTTCCCGGAGCGCGAGCGGCTGCTCAAGGCGCTGCGCTCCATGGCCCGGCAGACGGAGCGGCTGACGCGGCTGGTGGATGACCTGCTGGACACCGCGCGCATCCAGGGCGGGCGGCTGGAGCTGGAGCGCAAGCGCCTGGACCTGGTCCCCTTGCTGCGCGAGGTGCTGGAGCGCTTCGAGCTGCGCACCGAGTCCGGCGTCACCTTCGAGTTGGACGTCCCCGCCCACCCGGTGGAGGGCGACTGGGACGCGCTGCGGCTGGAGCAGGTGCTCACCAATCTGGTCAGCAACGCCGTGCGCTATTCACCCCACGGCGGCGCGGTGCGCCTGTCATTGGAGGCCGCGGAGACGCACGTGCTGCTGAGCGTGCGCGACGAGGGCATCGGCATCCCTCCGGAGAACGTGGCGGACCTGTTCCGGCCCTTCGCGCGCGCGTCCAACGCCCAGGCGCGCCACTTCGGCGGACTGGGGCTGGGCCTCTTCATCTGCCGCGAAATCGTGGAGCGACACGGCGGCGCCATCTGGGCGGAGAGCCCGGGGCCCCAGCGCGGCAGCAGCTTCCACGTACGGCTGCCCCGCCACACCGAGCCCGCGGCCTCCGCGAGCGCGGCCTAGCGCGTCAGGACGACGACGGCTCCGGCGCGCCGTGCGCCGTCAGCCACTCCTCGGGGATGTCGCCGCGCGGCAGCTCCAGCACGAAGAGGAGCCCCGCCCCGGCTCGCTGGTGGCGCGCACCGTGCCGCCGAAGGCCTCCACAATCTGCCGGGTGATGTAGAGCCCCAGGCCCAGGCCGCCGTAGTGCCTGTCACTCACCGCACGCTCGAAGCGCTCGAAGATGCGCGGCAAATCCTCCGCGGAGATGCCGATGCCGCCGTCGCGCACCGTCAGGCGGGCGGTGAGCCCCTCCGCCTCCACCACCACGCGCACGGGGTGGCCCGCGCCGTACTTCAGCGCGTTGGACAGCAGGTTGGTCACCACCTGCTCCAGCCGCAGCCGGTCCCACCGGCCCATGACGGGCGCCGGCGCGTGCAGCTCCAGCTCACACTTCAGCTGCGAGGCGGAGGGCGCGAAGCGGTAGAGGATTTCCGCCGCCACGCTGGCCAGGTCCATCTCCTCCACTTCCAGCCGCAGGCGGCCCGCGGTGATTCGCGACACGTCGAGCAGGTTGTCCACCAGGCTCGTCAGCTTGCGCACCTGCCGCTGCACCACCTCCAGCGTCTCCGACACGCGCTCGGCGGACACCGGCTGGTTGTGGGCCGCCATCCCATCCACCTGCTTCTGCAGCAATTGCACCTTGAGGTGCAGCGGCGTCAGCGGCGTCTTCAGCTCGTGGCTGGCGATTCCCAGGAACTCGTCGCGCAGGCGCACCGCCTCGCGCGCCTCCTGGAGGAGCTGCGCGTTGTCCACGGAGAGCGCGGTGCGGCGGGCCACCTCCTCCGCCAGCCGCAGCTCCTCCGCGCTGAAGTCACGGGCTTCATCCGCGCGGAAGAGGGCCAGCGTGCCGATGACGCGCTCGCGCGCCACCAGCGGCACGCCCAGGTAGCAGCGCAGGCCCAGCCCCCGCAGCAGCCGCGCGTGCTCCGCGTCCCGCGCGGCGGCCTCCACGTGGGCCTCCGTCACCCGCAACCGCTCCGACTGGCCCGTGCCGAACAACGGCAGCACGCGCTCGGGCGGCAATGGGTAGCAGCGCAGCATCTCCTCCAGCAGGCCATGGCGCTCCGGCTCGGCGTGCAGCGCCGTCACCGGGCGCGGCGGCCCGCCGGGCTGGCCCAGGTACAGCACCGCCGCGTCCGCGAGCGCGGGCACCAGCAAACGGAGCAACCGCGGCGCGGCCTCATCGTCGAACGCGGCGCCCAGCAGCGCACCGGCCTCCGCCAGCAGCCGCGCCGAGCCCACCGCGTCCAGCCCCACGGCCGAGGCCACTTCACATGCGCGCAGCAGCGCTCCAGCCGTCGGGCCCGCGTCGTGCTCCAGCGGCACCGCGGAGGCGCGCAGCAGGACGTGCGTCCCATCCGGCCGGCGCACCCGCCAGCGAGCCTCCGCCACCCACTCACCCGTGAGCGCGCGCGCCAGGGGCGGCACCTCCACCGACATGGACGCATCCTCCGCACGCGTCCATACACAACCGGGCAACCAACCCTGCTCGGCGCGTTCGGGCCGGCTCATGCGGAACTGACGCCCAGCCTCCATGTTGAAGGCGAGCACACGCCCGGTGACATCCACCAACACGAGCGCCTCGCCCGCCTGCTCGAGCAGCAACCGGAGAACGCCCTCCTTCAGCAGGGCGTCCGCCTCTTCGGAGTCCAGATGCGTCATCGAAAGCGGGGCGCTTCCAGAGGCCATGAGGGACTTCCCGCGAGCAGAGGCAACATGGAGGCATGTCTCCTTCCCCGGACGAAGGGCAGCCTCCGTGTTTCCACAGAACAGCAGAAGGGGCGCCGTCCCCATCCCGCGCCTGCCAGGGTCATCGAAGCCCCCTTGCTTGCCTGCCCGGAAATCCAGATTCTCTGTCCCTTTGTAGCGCATTCGGGTGACCTTGCGTCCACCCGCGCGGCCCACTTTCTCGAGTTCCATCATGCAGAAGCCGCACTCCACGCCTGACTGGACCTCCAACGAACACCGTTACCGAGGCGTCATCGACAGCCTGCGGGAAGTGGTGTTCCAGACAGACCTGGCGGGGACGTGGACCTTCCTCAACCCGGCCTGGACGGACATCACCGGCTTCAGCGTGGAGGAGAGCCTGGGCCGCTCCTTCTCGGAGTTCCTCCACCCGGATGACCGGGAGCGCGACCCGGAGCCGCTCCAGAAGCTGTTCGCGGGGGAAGTGGAGTTCGTGCGCCATGAGATGCGCTACCTCACGCGCGACGGGAGCTACCGCTGGGTGGAGGTGTTCGCCCGGCTGATGCACGACGACGACGGCGGCATCCTGGGCACGGCGGGCACGCTCAACGACTTCACCGAGCGCAAGGCGGCGGACGGAGCGCTGGCGCGGCGCGAGCGCTACCTCACCGCGCTGGTGGACATGCAGCAGCGGCTGCTGGCCACGCAGGATGGCGGCGACCTCTACGGGCCCGCGCTGGCGCCGCTGGGCCACGCGTCGGGCGCCAGCCGCGTCTACGTGTTCGAGCTGCACCGGGCACAGGACGGCGCCATCCTGAGCAGCCAGCGCGCGGAGTGGTGCGCGCCCGGCGTGAAGCCCGAAATAGACAACCCGGACCTCCAGAACGTGCCCATGGAGCCCGCGCTGCGGCGCTGGACGGAGACGCTGTCACGGGGCGACGTCATCGAGGGCCTGGTGGAGAGCTTCCCCGCGTCGGAGCGGGAGCTGCTGGACCCGCAGGGCATCCTGTCCCTGCTGGTGCTGCCTCTGCGCGTGCGCGGCGTGCTGACGGGGTTCGTGGGCTTCGACAACACCGCGGAGGCGCGGCGGTGGGACCGGCTGGAGGTGGACCTGCTGTCGGCGGCGGCGGGCGCCATCTCCATGGCGCTGGAGCGGCGCGAATCAGAGCGGGCGCTGCGCGAGCGCGAGCGGCGCTTCCGTCAGCTGGCGGAGAACGCGTCGGACGTCCTCTATGTGTACCGGCGCGAGGCCCCGCGCGGCTTCGCCTACGTCAGCCGCGTGGCCCACACCAAGCTGGGCTACGGGCCGGTGGCGCACTATGCGGACGCGGAGCTGTGGTACCGGCGCGTGCACGAGGAGGACCGCGCGCTGATGGAGCAGTTGCTGGAAGCGCCGGAGCCCTTCCAGGGCGCGCCGGTGGTGGTGCGCTTCCTCCACCCCGACGGGCGGACGCTGTGGCTGGAGCACGTGGTGGCGCCGGTGACGGACGCCTCCGGACGCATGGTGGCGGTGGAGGGCCGGCGCGCGACATCACCGAGCGCCGGCAGGCGGAAGAAGCCCTGCGGTTGTCGGAGGCGAGCTTCCGCGCGCTGCTGGAGGGCGTGCCGGACGCGGCGGCCATCGAACGGGACAACCAGATTGTCTACGCCAACGCGGCGCTGGTGGCCACGCTGGGCTTCGAGCGCGCGGACCAGCTGGTGGGCCGCCCCCTCACGGAGTTCGTGCGGGACATGCGCAGCCCGGACGCGGTGCGGGCCGGCGCGCTCACCGGCGAGCGGCGGCTGGTGCGCAGGGACGGGCGCACCCGCGTGGCGGAGGTGGTGTCGTTGCCGCTGCGCTTCGACGGCCAGCCCGCGGTGGTGTCCATTGCCCGCGACGTGACGGAGCAGCGCCAGCTCCAGGCGCGGCTGACGCTGGCGGACCGGCTGGCGTCGGTAGGCACGCTGGCGGCGGGCATCGCGCACGAAATCAACAACCCGCTGGCCTTCGTGCTGTCCAACCTGGGCTTCCTGTCCGACGAGTTCAGCCGCAGCCTGCCGCCCGGGGACGGCGCGGCGGCGCTCCAGGCGCGGCTCAAGGGCGAGCCGGACCTGGGGGAATGGCAGGAGGTGCTGCAAGAGGCCTGTGAAGGCGCCGAGCGCGTGCGACAGATTGTCCGCCAGCTCAAGACGTTCTCCCGGCCGGACGAGGAGCGCGTGTCGCCGCTGGACGTGCACGCGGTGCTGGAGTCGGTGGCGATGATGGCGGCCAACGAAATCCGCCACCGCGCGCAGCTGCGGCGCGACTACGGCGACATCCCGCCCGTCATGGCCAACGAGGGCAAGCTCAGCCGGTGTTCCTCAACCTCGTGGTGAACGCGGCGCAGGCCATTCCGGAGGGCGCCGCGCACCGGCACGAAATCCGGCTGGCCACGCGGGTGGACGGCGCCGGGCGCGTGGTGGTGGAGGTGGCGGACACGGGCGTGGGCATCGCGCGTGAGGTCATCGACCGCATCTTCGACCCCTTCTTCACCACCAAGCCGGTGGGCGTGGGCACGGGGCTGGGCCTGTCCATCTGCCACAGCATCATCAGCGGGCTGGGCGGCGACATCACCGTGGACAGCGAGCCGGAGCGAGGCACCCTCTTCCGGGTGGTGCTGCCCACGCCGGAGACGGTGGAGCGCGCGAAGCCCTCGGAGCCTGATTCGCGACAAGCACCGCGCGCGCCGCGCGGCCGGGTGCTGGTGGTGGATGACGAGCCCGCGGTGGGCCGGGTGTTGCAGCGCATCCTCCGCGAGCACCAGGTGGACGTGGCGTGCAGCGGGCGCCGGCGCTGGAGCTGCTGGAGCGCGGGCTGAAACCGGACGCGGTGCTGTGCGACGTGATGATGCCGGACCTGACGGGGCGCGACGTGTACGATGCCGTGCGGCGCGAGTACGCGGGGCTGGAGCACCGCTTCGTGTTCGTCTCCGGTGGCGCGTTCACCTCGGGCGCACGGGACTTCCTGGCCAGCATCCCCAACCTGCTGCTGGAGAAGCCCTTCGACGAAGCCCGTGTCCGCGGCGTGGTGGAGGAGCTCGTCCGGCAGCGACAGCCGGCGCACGACGCCTGAGCGGCGCACTGCTCCAGGGGCTCATCCACACCACTGGGGAACACAGCGGCGGTCCCGGCAGGCCTTGGAAGGACCACACTCCACGCTCGTCATGCACCATCCTCCCACGGGAGCGAAGCCCTCGCACACGGGGTTGAGACGGAAGGGGTCGCAGCGGCTCTCCAGACAGAAGACGAACTCGCCCGTATCGCTGAGGTTGCCACATTGAGCGCCAAGGCCCGGCCATGAGCGACAGCGCCGGGTCCCCCTGTCGCAATAGGAGAACAGCTCACAGCCTCCGACGTCCGGCTCGCACGCCTCCTCCGGCGCCTTCACGGGCCGGCACTCCTTGGGAGAGCTGCCGCCCAACTCGGGGTGGGTCTTCACGCATCGGTACCGGAGCGAGCACTGCTCATCTTCCTCGCAAGCGCCCTCCGTCCTGCGTTTGACGCACCTCCCGTCGTGGCAATACGTGTTGGAGTCCAGCTCACACTGTCCCCCCAGACCGCAGCGCTCGCCCTCTCCCACGTAGCGGCGGCAGATGTCTCCCTCGCAGGACGAGCCCCTCTGACACGGGTCCCCGGAGGCAGCACACGCCTCGCCGAAAGGGATGAACGGGCGGCACACACCGGGGCACGCCTCCGTGGCGCTGCACCACCCGTCCTGGCAGTCGGCGGAGTTGCCACACGCACCTCCCTTCGCGACCTGGGGCGCGAAGGCCTCACAGCCCTCCAGCAGCGAGCCCTGTGCGAGCATCTCGAGGCTCAGCTCTCCACAGGGCCTGTCCTGCCGGAGGTAGCGCACGCAGGCACCAAACGCCTCGGGCCGGAACACCTGCCGCCCCGCCGCCACGCTCGCCTCCACCGACCGGCAGACGTCGGTGGGGCCAATCACCTTGATGACGTCCTCCACGGAGCCACTGAGGCACTCGCTCACGCGGGCCGCGATGCTCCGCATCGCCGCGTGGCAGGACTCCCCCAGCATCTGTGCCGTCCGGGCGCCCTTCACGCACACCGACTCCGGCCCGCAGTGTTCCGCTTCCAGGCAGTTCAGGTCGTCCAGACACGGCGCCCCCGTGAGCTGAACGGAGCACCCCAGCCACAACACGCCCAGCATCATCCAGACCGCGCGCATGTCAGAAGCTCCCCTCGACGAAGAAGAAGGTGACGCCCACCGCCGCCGCCATGCCCGCCACGCCATAGAGGACATTCGACGCCCGCGCCTTTCCGCTCGCCGAGTCGCGCAGCCGCTGGACCTCGGCCCGCTCGTGCGGACGCGACGTCAACTCCCGGGCGTCGGCGCGCGCCATGACCCCAAGCACCACCGCCGCGGCCGCCGCGCCCCGGCCGTCCCGGCGGCCACCCACGTCCAGGGACGCCCCCGCGAGGGCGCGTCCTCCACGACGCCAGCAGGCGCCCTCGGCGCCAGCACGGGCACGGGAGCGAGCACCAGATGCATCTGGACGGGCTCGCCCTCACGCACCTCCAGGCCACGCTTCAGCGGCAGGTGGTCCGGCAAGGTCAGCTCGAGCGCGTGGCTGCCCACCTCCACGGGCGCGCTCCAGGGCGTCCGCCCCCGGGCCTGACCATCCAGGAGCACCTGGGCCCCCGAGGGCTCGCTGTTGACGGTCACCAACGGCCGGCGCGCGGCCTCGAGCTGGGTTTCGAGGTGGGCGATGCGGCGCTCGACCCCCTCCCGGTCCACCGCCTTGGGCACGAGCCGCAGGTATTCGCGATAGGCGCTCAGCGCCTTGTCCGGCGCATCGAGCTTCTCGTAGCACTGGCCGAGGTTGTAGAGGACCACCCCGTTGGGCAGCCGCGCATACGCCTCCTCGAAGGAGGCTGCGGCATCGGCATAGCGGGCCTGCTGGTAGAGACGGGCTCCACGCTCGAAGGCGCGGCGTGCGGCGGTCCGAGCGGCGGCATCGGCCGCGAGTGCGTCCATGCCGGTCAGGACCAGCAGCAGCGCGAGGAGGATGGGAGAGAGGGCTGCGTGGTGACGAACCATCATCGTCTCAATGAAAGGGATTGGGCTTGAGGTCCCGAACCTTCTTCGGCTCGGGAGAGGGCAGCTTCGGGACATGCGACGCGGGCAGCTTCCGCAGCGTCACCTCCACCCGCCCGCCATGAGGAAGGCGCTCCACGGAGGCGAGGGCGTGCCCCTCCAGCACGAGGACCCAAGGCCCTCCGCCATCCACCAGACTGTCCAGCTCCAGCGGCGTCGTCCCGAGCACGCGGCCCGCCTCGGTCACCGTGGCGCCTGGAGGGCTGGAGACAATGGAAACACGAGGCAGCGGCGGTGGAGCCAGCGATGGAGTCTGGACAGGCAATGAAGGCGCCGCCACCCGAGCCGGCGTTGAAGGCTCGCGGCTGGCGAGCAGCCCGGCCATGGCCACGAGCAAGCTCAGGCCCCCGCCCGTCAGGCCCCATCCCCACCTCGTCCGTGCCACGGAGACGCGCTCGCGCGCCGGCGCGTCACGAATGGCGGCGGGTGACGGCCGCGCCTCCTGCGAAGGGGCGGCATTCGCGGCCCGCACCGTCGCCCGCTCCTCGCGAGGCCGGGGCCCCGTGGCGAGTGCCTCCATTCCTCGCGGAAGCGGGCCATGGAGGGGCGCGCGTGGGGCGCCTTGTCGAGCGCCCTCGACACCAGCTCATCCAGCGCCGCGGGCAGGCCCAGCTCCGGGAACTTCTGGCCAGGAGGCTCCACCGTCGCTTCCAGATGCTGGAGCATGGTGGCGAAGGCGTTCTCCCCCCGGAATGGCGTCGTGCCGGTGAGCAGCTCGTACGTGAGCACGCCCATGGCGTAGACGTCCGCCTTGGCGTCCACCGCGCCTCCCGAGACCTGCTCGGGCGCCATGTAGCCCGCGGTGCCCAGGATGGCGCCGGCTTCGGTCAGGGTTCCGCCCTCCAGCTTGCGCACCTTGGAGATGCCGAAGTCCACCACCTTGACGAAGTCCGGCTGTGCCGCGCGCGACAGCAGCATCACGTTCTGCGGCTTCACGTCGCGATGGACGATGCCGCGTGCGTGAGCGGCCTCCAGCGCCCGGCACACCTGCGCGAGGATACGTACGGCCCGCTCCAGCGGCAGCATGCGCTCACGCCGGAGCACCGCGCCCAGGCTCTGGCCCTCCAGCAACTCCATCACGTAGAAGTACTCGCCGCCGTGGGTGCGCCCCAGGTCCGTCACGTCGACGATGTGCTCGTGGCCAATCTGGCTGGCGGCAATGGCCTCCTGCTCGAAGCGCCGGCGGAAGGTGACCTCGCGCGACAGCTCGCCCCGCAGCACCTTCACCGCCACCCGCTTGCCCAGCCCCATGTGCTCGGCCAGGTAGACCACCCCCATGCCTCCCTCGCCCAGTGGAGCCAGGAGCCGGTAGCGGCCCTCGAGCACCATCGGAAGCAGCGCCTCACCATCCAGGGCACAGTAGATGATGCCCTCCCCATACTCGCGCTGGCACCTCGAGCACCGCGGCATCGTGATGAGGGAATCTAGCACGCGCGCCTCGCTCCCCAGGTGACTCAGCGCACCGCGTGCTTGCGCAGGAGCTTGATGACGTGGGCCCGGTCCACCTCGGCTTCGCGCGCCATCTGACTCACATTGCCGCCGGCGGTGCGCAGGCGCTGACGCAGGTAGGTCTCCTCGAAGTAGACCAGCCAGGCCTCCTTCGCGTCTTTGTAAGGGAGATCCACGCGCACCGAGGGCAGGGCCGGCTCGGCGGACGGTGAGGGTGAGCCCTGGACGAACGCGGTCGCCAGCGCGCCGGACATGGCCACGCTGCGCTCCACGAAGTTGCGCAGCTCGCGCACGTTGCCGCGCCAGGGCAGCGACATGAGCTGACGCAGCGTCTCCGGGCTCGGGGGCGCATAGGGTCGCAGCGACAGTCCGAGCGTGCGGAAGGTCTCCTCCCACAGGTGCCGGAGCAGCAGCGGCAGGTCATCCAAGCGGGAGCGCAGCGGGGGCACGCGCACCATGCCCACGGCGAGACGAAAGTACAGGTCCTCCCGGAACTCGCCTCGGTTGACGGCGGCGCGCAGGTCCCGGTGGGTGGCCGCCAGGAAGCGCACATCCACGGACCGGAAGGCATCCGCGCCCACGCGCTTGACCTGGCGGCGCTCCAGGGCGCGCAGCAGGCGGGGCTGCACCGCCAGGGGAAGCTCGCCAATCTCGTCGAGGAAGAGCGTCCCGCCCCGAGCGGCCTCGAAGGCCCCGCGCCGCTCGTGGGTGGCGCCGGTGAAGGCGCCCTTCTCATGGCCGAAGAGCTCGCTCTCCACCAGCTCCGCCGGGATGGAGCCGCAGTCCACCACCACGAAGGGGCCGGAGACACGCGGGCTCTGCTGATGGAGCGCCTCGGCCACCAGTTCCTTACCTGTACCGCTCTCGCCCTCGATGAGCACGGTGGCATCCGTGACGGCCAGCCGCGCGAGCCGCGCGAACAAGGCCCGCATCACCGCGCCCTCGCCGACCAGCCGCCCGAAGCGCGGCTCCGGGTGGAGCGGCACCACGTCCTGCTCGGCCACCAGCGAGAAGCGAACCGCGGTGTTGCCAAAGGTCAGCGTGGAGCCATCCACGACATACGCGTCCGTAATCCGGACGTGGTCCACCCGCGTGCCGTTGGTGCTCTCCAGGTCGCGCAGCCTGTAGCCGCCGCGCTCCCTCACGAGCTCGGCATGGAAGCGGGACACGGTGGAATCGCTCAGCACCAGGTCGTTCCCTGGCGCGCTGCCGATGGTGAGCTTTTCGGAGGACGAGGCGACCTCCGCATCCGCGTCGGGGCCCGCGGAGACCTGGAGCCGCGCCCTCCGGACCGTGAGCCCGCCCGTCGTGTCCTGTGTGGAGATGACTTCGGTATGCCCTGACATGCTCGCGCTCATTCCCTTGTCGCGGCGCGGAGCAGGCCCGGCGCCAGGTTCCCCCGCCGCTTCATGGCTCGTCCTCGAGTCCCTCGCGCAGGAGCGCCGAGAACGGACCGCGCTCACGTACAGCGCCGGGCGCGGGGCCCTCCGAGGCGAGCGTCTCCGCCACCACCTCCGCCACATGCCACGGCTGCTCGCTCTCCCCTGCCCCATCCACCGCCGCCAGCGCCCGCGCCATCTCGTCAGCGGAGGTGTAGCGTTCGGCGGGGTGGGGCCGCAGGGCCTGGAGCAGCACGTCCGCCAGGGCGGGGCCGCACGCGCGCCGCAGGTCATCCGTGGGCGCCAGCCGCGCATCACGCACGGCGAGAAGGAGCTGCGCGTCATTGGCGGCGGAGAACGGCCCCTGGCCCACCGCCGCCTCGTAGAGGAGCACCGCGAGCGAGAAGAGGTCCGCCCGGCCATCGAGCGGTCCGCCCCGGACCTGCTCGGGGGACATGTACCGGAGCCGACCGCGAGTGCTGCCGGCGCGGTGTGCGAAGGCGTCCGCAGGCCCTTGGCGATGCCGAAGTCCGCCAGCTTCACATCCCCGGTGCGGCCGAGCAGCACGTTGGCCGGGCTGATGTCCCGATGGACGATGCCGAGCAGCTCGCCCCGAGGGTCGCGCAAGCCATGGACGTGCTCCAGCGCACGCAGCAGGCACAGCCCCACGTAGCGAACCAGCGGCGGCGGCAACACCCGCCGCGCGCCCAGGACCCGCCCCAGGTCCACACCGTCCACATACTCCAGCACCAGGTAGGGGCTTCCCTGCTCCACGCCATAATCCAACGCGGAGACGACGTGCCCGTGCCCGAAGGTGGCCATGAGCCGGGCCTCCTGCGCGAACATCTGCCGGTAGGACTCCTGCGCGGCGAGCTGCGGCAGCATCCGCTTGATGACCACGGGTTTCTCGAAGCCCTCGGGCCCGGGGAGCACGGCGAGGAACAACTCCGCCATCCCGCCGCGCGCCAGACGTGAGCGCAACTGGTACCGCCCGAACATGCCCAGTTCAGCATCGGGCGCCATGACGCGGGCCCTCCCCGTGGACGCGGGCGCGACGGCCCGGGAGGCGCACGGCCCGCGCTGCTCGATGCTGTCCATGCGCTGCCACGCCCGCATCATACCCGCGGATTTCAGGAAATGTTCGATATGCGAGCGAAGGCGCCCGTCCATGCACCAGCGGGTTACCGGGCGCCCGCGTGCGCGCTACTGCGTGAGGTAGGTGGGGACGTTGACGGCGGGGTAGAGCTTGGTCCGCGGATTGCCCGCCAGGTCCGTCTCCACGATGACAGCGTTCAGGCACAGGTAGTTGATGGCGTCATCCATGCTGCCGAGCTTGTCCTTGATGGCCCTCGGATCTCCTCGCTCCTTGGGAATCGAGTTGCCATCCGAGTCCAGGTAGGCGCCGTCGTCCTTGTCGCTGTCCACGAAGCCGTTCTGGTCCATCTCCGTGTGCTCGGCGGCCTTGACCAGGGTCTCGACCTGGATGTCGTTGAGCTGGGACAGCTTCTCCTGCAGCGCCTCGGGCGACAGGTCCCTCCGCGCCGCGAGTTGGCTGAGGAACTGCCCCACCTTCGCGGCCTTCTTCGGGTCCCCGATCTTCTCCGCCAGCTTCGGCGGCATCCCCGCGGCCTCAAGGAAGGCCTTGGTGTCTTCCCCCTTCACTCGGTCGTCGCGAATCGCCGAGTAGATGTTCAAGCCGGTTCCCGCGGCGAACAGCAAGCCCCCGATGACCTGGCCCGCCACGGGGACAGCCCCGGACAGCGCCGAGACGGCCAGGAGCCCACCGCCCAATGAGGACATGGACTTGCTCGCAAACTCCAGCTTGTTCCCGTCCTTGGCCGCGTGCGCCGCGCCGATGGCGTCTCCCACCGCACCGATGAGCCCGCCCACGGGCCCCAGCGTCTTGAACACGCGCTGCGCCCCGCCCCACATCTTGTCTCGCCCGGTGGCCGCTCTCAGGATGTCGATGGCCAACACGCCGCCGTCACCCGAGAGCGAGGTGCCGTCGCCGAGGAGCTTGGTGATCTGACCGGTCAGCTTGCTCTTATCGATGCGCGGCCCGTCTTTCTCGGACAGGCTCTTGGCGATGCCCGTGCCGTCCTTGGCCGCGCCGATGAGGCTGGCGACGACGGCCAGGCCCCTCAGGGGGGCTCCGCTCCCCGCGAGCCCCACCGCGCCAGCAGGCTGAAGCTCCAAGTCCTTGAGCGTCGTCTGGAACTTCTCGATGGCGCCATCCTCTCCCTCCAGGAGGGAGTCGAAGGCCTTCTGCACGGAGGGGAGGTCCTCCTCGGGGTCGATGCCAAAGAGCGCGGCGTTCTTCTCGAGCCCGTCACGGAACGTCTTGAGCGCGACGGAGGTGTCCACGGTCCGACCGCTCATCGCGTCGCTGAGAGCCTGAGCGCCCAGGGACTTGGAGAGCGCGTATGTCAGGCCCTTGTTGATGTCGCCCAGGATGTCCTTGCCAAATTCCTTGAGCGTCTTCTGGTCATCTAGGACCTCGGAGAGGTCATCCAGGAAGGAGGGCTCGCCGATGCGCTGCTTCTTCACCGCGTCGTCGATGAGCTTCTGCCCGGCGTCGGTGTTGACGAAGGCGCCCAGTTCCTTCACGACGTTCCTGGCCTCCTCCTTGAGGTGCGTGCTCTCCGACACCTCGCCCGGCACGTAGTCTCCCGGCTTCGCGATGTCGCCCGCGATTGCCACGGCGTTGCTCAGCCCCTGAGCGGCGCTCTCGAACTCGCCATACTCCTGCTCGTGCCTCTTCTTGAAGGCATTGATGGCCTCGGTGCGCTGCTCAGCCGTCATCGCGCCACCGAAGCCGACGGTCAGTGCGGCGAGCTGCTTGTTCAGGCCCTCCACCGCCTCCTTCGCCGCGCTGAAGCGCTCGCGCATCGTCTTCATCTGCTGCGTGAGCTCCCGCGCCATGCCCTCTCCCTGGGTGGGGCCCAGCGCCTGGAGGAGATGGAGGTCGAACTTCCCCGTCTTCGCCAGGTCGACGTTTGGAACCGAGCCCCCCTTGATGCCCGCGGCGACGCTCTTGGCGAGCGACTTCTGGAGGTCATCCGGCAGGCCACTGGCCAGTTCGGCGAACTGCCGGGCCCTGTGTCGGGCGGGGTCGTAGCGTCCCGACAGGTCCGAGATGTTGTTCTGGATCCACGGCTGCGCGAGCCGGAGCAGTTCCTTCTGGTAGGCGGGGTCCTTGTTCGCCAGGAGTTTCTCCTTCAGCCCGTCGAACTTCTCGCTGTAGCGCTTGTCCGGCGCATCCAACCGCAGGGCCTCCAGGTCCGTGCGCGCCGTGTCCTCGGGCGAGGCCTTCTCCGGGTCCGCCACCATCATCTTCTGGAGCTCGGGGGAGACCCTGGCCTTCTCGAGCGCGTTGGCCCGCTCGGGCGAGCCTGGGGAGGCGTCGAGGATGCGCTTGAGGTGCGTCGCGGAGACGCCGCCCGCTTCCGTGTATTGCGGCTGCGCCTTCTTGTAGGTCTCCATCGACGCATAGGACGTGTTCGTCGTCGGGTCGAAGACCCGCTCTCCCTGGCGGACGACGACGTGGCCGGACTCGCCCTCCGCGCCGGGGCGCGTGTCCTTGAGGAAGACCATCTCCGAGCGCGCGCGCAGCTCAGGCGTGGCTTTGTCCGCCCAGGCGGCGGCGGCGTCCAGGCAGTTCACCTGGCCATCCCGGGTGTTCTCCGTGAGGAGCGACGTGGCCGGAGCCTCGGTGCCCAGCCTCTTGTCGAACTCGGCCTGACGGGAGCCCCTGACTCGAAGGAGGCCTGCGCCAGTTTCTCGGCCTCCGCGGCCTTCCGCGCCGCCTCCGCCGCCTTCTGCGCCGCCTCCGCCGCCTTCCGCGCCGCCTCCGCCGCCCTCCGCGCCGCTGCTTCCTGCTCGCTGATGCCGCCTCGATTGACGCTTCCTGCCGCTCCAACGCTCATGGGCGCGTACCTTTCGCTGGGGATTCGACAGTCTCCAAAGCAAGGCCCGGGCCCGCGCCAAGTGCGCGAAAGGGCGAGCGGCGCCCACTGGCGCTGTAGGCCGCGGACTACAACGCGCGAAGGAGTTGATGTCTGGAGCCCGCGGCCTCGCGCCTCACACGGCGGCGGTCTCCAGGGACAGCGCCCGGGGCTCCGCGGGGCGCGCGGCGAGCCGAGGCGATGTCTCCGCTGTGGCGCACGAGCTATCTGGGCGGTCACCGCATCCGTACCCGGTGCCTGCGCCAGTGGCCGGAGGTCGTATCGGGCAACGGGTGGACCCTCCTCCTGGTGACCGATGCGGCCTCGGGTGACTCCAGGCGAGTGTGCCGCATCCCTCCAACCTCGAGGCCCTGAATGAACCGCTCACTGCTGCTGGTCGCCGCGACGGGAGTGCTCGCCGTGGGTGCGCTCCTGCTGGGCACACCGCCCACGCCGCCCGGACCGCCGCCTCCCGCCGTCACGGACACCAGCCACACGGTGCGGCGCCCGGAGGACCCGCCCGCCACGCGGACGCTGTCGCTGGTGACGTCCAAGCCGGAGGACGGCGCCCTGAACATGGCGGGCAAGCTGTCCGGCGCGTACGTGCAGACGGGGCCCAGCGAGGCCTTCGCGTGGCTGGAGCTGAAGGCGCGCCCGGCGGAGACCGGCCAGCGGGTGCCCGTCAGCCTGGCGCTGGTGCTGGACCGCTCCGGCTCCATGAACGGCCAGAAGCTGGCCGACGCCCGGCGCGCCGCCACGGAGCTGGTGCAGCGCCTGACGCCCGAGGACCGGCTCGCCTTCATCGACTACGGCACCGACGTGCGGGTGCAGCCCAGCCAGCGGATGACGGAAGAAGCGCGCGCGGAGCTGCTGACCCTCATCTCCGGGCTGCAGGATGACGGCAGCACCAACATCAGCGGCGCGCTCGACGCCGCGGCCAACGCCCTGCGGCCCCACATGCGCGAATACCGCGTCAGCCGCGCCATCCTGCTGAGCGACGGACAGCCCACCACGGGCATCGTGTCCGAGCCGGGCCTGCTGGACCAGGTCCGCCAGCTGCGCCGCGACGGCATCACCGTCAGCGCGCTGGGCGTGGGCCGGGACTACCAGGAGACGCTGATGCGCGGCATGGCCGAGCAGGGGGGCGGCTTCTCCGGCTTCATCGACGACTCGGCGCGGCTGGCGGAGGTCTTCTCCCGCGAGCTGGACCAGGCGACCAGCACCGTGGCGCGAATGGTGGAGCTGCGGCTGGACGTCCCACCCGAGGTTCGGCACGTGGAGGTCATGGGCATGACGTCCTTCCGCGAGGGCAACGTGCTGAAGGTGCCGCTGTACGACATGGCCAGCGCCCAGACGGTGCGCATCATGGCGAAGCTGACGCTGAACACCCCGCGGACCGCCGGCGCGCTCGCGCTGCTGAACGCCCGGGTGCACTACGTCGACGTGGCGCGTGACCTGCCGGCGGAGACGGCGCTGCAGCTCACCGCGGAGGTGACGAGCGACCTGGACCTCGTGCGCGACTACCTGGACAAGGAGGTGCGCGTCCATGCGGTCCGGGCGTTGGGAACCCAGCACATGGTGGCCGCCGCGGAGGAGATGAAGCGCGGCAACAAGGCGAAGGCCCGTAGCCTGCTGGACAACGCCCGGACCATTTTCGGCACCTCCGCGGCCGCGCTGTCCGGGGAGCTTGCGGACGTGAACCGCTCCCAGGCAGCCTTGGCCGGAGCGTCCAGCGCGGAGGAGGCGCAGGCCGAGTCGCGCAACCTCCTCAAGAAGTCCATCAAGAACTTCGGCCAGAACAATTCGTACTAGCAGGACGGTGAACCCATGGCCCTCTCCGTGCAGTACTTCCACCGCGAGGAGTTCGAGACCCGCACGCTCCGCGCGCTGGGAGGTGCCGCCTGCATGGGCCTGGTCGCGGGGGCCGTTCCGCACCTGCACCTGACACCGGAGTACCTCGCCATCGTGGCCGCGGCGCAGGCGTGCGTGAAGCCCACCGGGGTCCACCCCTGGCGCTGCGCCTGGCGCTGACGGTGCTGCCCGCCCTGCCCTACTTCTTCCGGGCCCCGGAGCCGTTGCCCGTGAGCCTCGCGGGCGCGCTCGCCGCGGCGCTGGTGGCTTGGCTGGGCCATGGACGGGAGCAGCCAGGACAACCCGCCGCGGTGGCCACCAGCGCCGCCGCCGCGGGCGTGCTCGTCCCGCTGGGCCTCTACGTCCAACAGGTGCTGGAGGCGCGCTTCCTGGGGAGCGACGGCCTGCTGTCGGCGCTGGTGGGCTTCCTCGTCGTGGGCCTCTTCTGGAGCATCGGCACGCTGCCGGCCCACCTCCGCGTGGAGCTGGACGCGGTGGAGGCGAGGGGCCGCCAGTTGCAGGACGCGCTCAAGGGCGACTCGCGCACCCTGGCCACGCGGGCGCTGACGCTCTACCGCCAATGCAAGGACGTGGTGACGAAGATGCCGCCCAGCACCGGGCGCACGGAGCTGCTGGGCGTGCTGGAGAAGATGACGGGCGACAGCTTCTCACTGGCGGAGGTCCACTTCGGGCTGGAGGCGCAGCTCGGCTCCGTGGTGGCCAACGACGTGGACGCCCAGGTGCGCGAGCTGCGGGAGCGCGCCGCGGCCACGCAGGACGCGGTGGCCCGCCGGCAGTTGGAGCTGGCCGCGTCCTCGCTGGGTGAGGAGCTCAACCACCTGGACGTGCTGGCCCGCCGCAAGGAGCGGCTGCTGGCCCAGCTCCACGCGCAGGTGGCGCTGCTGGAGCGGGCCCGGGTCTCCTTCATCGGAGTGCAGGGCAACGAGCTGGGTGCCAAGGGCGCGCAGGCCGCGGACCTTGCGCGCAAGCTGAAGCAGCTGGGGGAGCCCTCCTCCAGCGCGGGGCCCGACGACGTCGCCCCCGTGGCCGCGCCGAACCCCACGCGCGTCGCCCCTGAACGACGCGCTACTTCTTCCGGGACGCCCGGGTGGCGCGCTTGCGCCGCGGCGGGGGCGTGTGGCTCACCGGCGGCGCGTGCAGTTGATCCGCGATGCGCTGTTCAATGGCCTCGCGGGTGCTGCGGGCCTGGACCAGCGCCGCCTCGATTTCCTCACGCACGCGCGCCGCCTGCTCCTCCGCCGTGGCCCGGTACTCTGACGCCGTGCGACGCAGGGCGATGCTGCCCCGGTCCTGCCCGGCGTTCCGTTCACCAGTGCGCACTGCCTTGGGAGTCGGTGTCCTGCGCCTGCGGACCTTCGTCCTGGGTGTCTGCTGCCCTTCGTGCTCCGCCATCCGCGCCTCCCGGAAAGTCATCCTGGCCTCCAGGAAAGTGGGCTGCTATCGGACGCGAAGGAAGCCCGTGCCTGGGCGGGCTTCTGGGCAGGCAGGCAACACACCGCCTGTTCATTCAGCAGGGTTGCTTCTCACCTGCTCCAGGAAAACGCTATGGGGCGCCCTTCAGGATGCGGCAATTTCAAGGGCCCCTGGTACTGACAGCACCGCCGTAAGCCCCGTGGCCGGCGGGTACGGCGCGCACACACTCCTGCTTCGTCTGCCTCCCTGGGGGGCAGCGGCTCCCTGCGAGGATACCGTGGCAGTCAGCGCACCCTTTTCGTTCCTGAAGAACCGCAAGCACAACCTGGACCGGATGACGCTGGGCGACCTCATCTACTCGTTCTTCACCTACTACGCGGTGGTGGCCTACATCACCGTGGGCATCATCAGCCTGGTCCTGGCCGTGAAGTGGTTCGAGAACCCGCTGCGCATGCTGCTGGCGATGCTCGCCGCGAGCGTGGCGTTCCCCTTCGGCTGGTACCTGGTGCACAAGCACATCCTGCACAGCCGCTTCCTCTACAAGTCACCGCTCACCGCGGCGACGTGGAAGCGCATCCACTTCGACCACCACCAGGACCCGCACGACCTGCGCGTGCTCTTCGGCGCGCTGGCCAACGTGCTCCCCACCGTGGGCGGCGTGATTGCCCCCATTGGCTATCTCATCGGCGGCAAGGCGGGCGCCGCCGCCGCGCTGGGCTGGGCCATGGTGATTACGTGCTTTTATGAGTTCTGCCACTGCATCCAGCACCTGAACTACACGCCCAAGTCCCAGTTCCTGAAGGACATCAAGCGGCTGCACCTGTCGCACCACTTCCACAACGAGCAGGGCAACTACGGCATCACCAACTACTTCTGGGACCGCCTCTTCGGGACCTTCTACGAGAAGTCGGGTGACAAGCCCAAGAGCCCCACCGTCTTCAACCTGGGCTACACGGCCGAGGAGGCCCAGCGGTATCCCTGGGTGGACCGGCTCTCCGGCGGCACCCGCGGTGACGGCCACCCGCGCCGCTTCTGGGAGAATCAGGCCGCCGCCCAGACGCCGCCGGAGCCCGCGACGCGGCAGGAAAGCTGACGGCCAGGCACCCGCCTGAATCCCCCCAAGCCCCCTCCCTCACCCAGAGGCAGGGGGCTTTTGACGGACCGCATCTACGAAGGGCTTCGTTGACATCTACGAACCCATTCGTAATATAGGTCCAGGCAATCGAGTCACGGAAGGAAGCATCATGAGTGAGACGAAGCTGCCGCGTCCCACGGATGGGGAGCTGGCCATCCTGCGGGTCCTCTGGGCGCGCGGCGACAGCACGGTGCGCGAGGTGCACGAAGCCCTCACCCGCGACGAGCCGGAGGGCACCGGGTACACGACGGTGCTGAAGCTGATGCAAATCATGACGGAGAAGGGGTTGGTGGAGCGTGACGAGTCCCAGCGCGCGCACGTGTACCGGCCCCGGGCCACGGAGCAGCGCACCCAGCGGCAGCTGGTGACGGACCTGGTGGACCGCGCCTTCGGTGGCTCTCCGGCGCGGCTGGCGATGCAGGCCTTGTCGTCGAAGAAGACGCGTCCCGAGGAACTGGCGGAGCTGCGCCGGCTGCTCGACACCCTGGAAGGAGGCGAGGAATGAGCCGGCTGCTGATGGAGTCCCTGGGGTGGGCGCTGCTGCACTCGCTCTGGCAGGGCACGCTGGTGGCGCTGACGCTGGCGGTGGCGCTCGTCACGGTGGGGCGGCGCGCGGCGCATGCACGTTACGCGCTGGCCTGTGGGGCGCTGGTGCTCGCGCTCGCGTTGCCGGTGGCCTCCGGGTGGAAGCACTTCCACGGCGCGCCCGCGCGAGTGGCGGTGGACACCTCCATGCCGCGCGCGCAGTCCCTGCCCTCTGCGCTGGGAGCGCGGGGCCTGGAGGAGACGGTGACGCAGGTGGCGCGGCCCGCCGGCGAGTGGCGCCCGCCGCGGCGTCGCCCGCATGGATTGACGCGGACATGGCCGAGGACGGCGCCGCGAGCGGCTTCGAGAGCACGCTGCTGACGGGCCTGGGCTCGTTCCTGGTCATGGCCGGCCTGCTGCTGCAACGCGCGCTGTCCCAGGTGGAAGCGCACCTGCACTGGCTGGTGTTGGCGTGGGTGGCGGGCGTGGGCCTGTGCTCGGGGCGGATGGCGGCGGAGTGGATGAAGCTGCGCCGGATGGCGGACCGGGCCCTGCCCGCGCCCGAAGCGTGGCAGGAGCGGCTGGATGCCCTGTCGCGACGCCTGGGCCTGCGCCGCGCGGTGCGGCTGCTCCAGTCCTCCGACGTGGACGTGCCCGCCGCGGTGGGCTGGCTGTCGCCCGTGGTGCTCCTGCCCGTGTCCACCCTGGCGGGCCTTCCTGCCCGGCAGTTGGAGATGGTGCTGGCCCATGAGCTGGCCCACATCCGCCGTCATGACTTCGCGGTGAACCTGGCGCAGGTGCTGGTGGAGACGCTGCTCTTCTTCCACCCGGCGGTCCGCTGGATTTCCCACGTCATCCGCGTCGAGCGGGAGCACTGCTGTGACGACGTCGCGGTGGCCGCCAGCGGCAACTCCGTCTCCTACGCCCGGGCGCTGACGGCGCTCGAGACGCTCCGCGTGCTGCCGGGAGCGCCGAGCCCCGCCATGTCCGCGCTGGGCGGCTCGTTGCCGGAGCGCGTGCGGCGGCTCATCACCCTGCCCACGTCGCGCTGCGCCTCGCGCTGGGCGGCGGGTGCCTCCGTGCTCACCCTGGTCAGCAGCCGGCCGTGGCCGCGCCGCTGACGTCGCTCCTGCTGGGACAGACGGACGCCGCGCCGCAACCGGGCGACGAGCCCGTCCTCAGCCAGCCTCCGCCCATCCCGGCGCTCTCGCTCACCCCGCCGGTGCCGCCCGCGCCCACACCCGTGGCACCGCCCGCGCCCCCGGCGCCTCCCGCTCCTCCGGCCAGTGTCGCGGCCGTGGCGCTCCAGTCAGCCCCGGGCCCCACCCCGCCACCTGCGCCTCCGGCGCGGAGCCTGGGCTCGCGCGCCCAGCGTGAGTTGGACCAGCAGACGCGGGTCGGCGCGGGGCAGCAGCTCTCCGTGGCGCAGCTCATCGCGCTCAAGAACGCGGGCATCACCCCGGAGCGCGTGCAGCAACTGACGGCCATGGGCTACACGCCGACCGTCTCCAACCTCGTGAGGATGAGCCACGCTGGCATCACCCCCGACTACGTCCAGGACATGAACACGCGCTTCGGCCGGAAGCTGGAAGCGAAGGAACTGACGCGCCTGCGGCACCTGGGCGTCACGCCCGAGTACATCCAGTCCCTCAAGTCCGCGGGCTTCAACGTCGATGACCCGAAGGCCCTGTCCCACGCGCGCGCCGTGGGCGTGGACGAGGACTTCGTCCGTGGCCTCAAGGACGCTGGCTACACCGGCATGTCGCTGGAGGAGCTCGCCCACCTGCGCGCCGTGGGCGTGAACCCCGAGTACATCCGGGAGATGAACAAGCACGGCCTGTCGAAGCTGAAGGCCCGGGAGCTGATGCAGCTTCGCGCCGTGGGCGTGGACCCGGGCTGGCTCGCCAGCATTCGCAAGGCGGGCGTGCAGACAATGGATACGAAGGAACTCCAGCGGCTGCGCGCCACGGGCGTGGACGCCCACTTCCTGGGTGAGCTCCACGACGCAGGCCTGAAGGACCTCTCCGTCGACGAACTGGTGCGGCTGCGCACCGGCGGCGTGGACGCGGACTTCATCAGAAAGATGCGCGGCACCGGCTCGAAGTAAGCCGTTCGTCCCGCGCCCCATCACCCAACACGTCTCGATTGCCCCCCGCTCGGCGCGCGTCCCATCCGACGCGCGCCGCACGGGAGGCGTCTACCCGAAGGAGCCCACCATGCGTCTCATGTCGTCACGCCTGTCCCTCGTGGCCCTGTTGTTGATGGCCACCTCCGCCATCGCGGCCTCTTCCACCTTCGAGCCTCGCGGCACCTGGTCGGCCTCGCCCAAGAGCAGCGCCCCATCCACCCTGAACCTCCAGCTCCGCCAGGGCCCACACCGCAACATGGGCTTCACGGAACCCCTGGCGTCCTTCCAGGGACTGTCCACCACGGGCGGCGCCACCACCTTCACCCTGCCGCGCGAGGCCGGCACCTTCCGCTTCGAAGGCCAGTTCCAGGAGAGCCAGGGAGCGGGCCACTTCCGCTTCGATGCCAGCAGCGACTTCCTCAAGAAGATGGCCACGCTGGGCTACTCGGACATCACGCCCGAGGCGCAGTTCCAGCTGGCGGCGACCAACGTCACGACCGCACGCATCCAGGCCCTGGCCGCGCTGGGCTACAAGCAGCTCAGCATGGAGGAGCTCATCCAGGCGGGCATCTTCGACGTGACGCCCGAGTACGTGCGCGGCCTGTCCGACGCGGGCTACCCCGGGCTGTCGTTCAAGGAACTGGTCGAGAGCCGCATCCACCGCGTCACGCCCCAGCGCGTGAAGGAGTTCTCCGGCGTCGGCTTCGCGAAGCTGCCCTGGAATCAGCTGACGGCCATGAGCATCCACGGCGTCACGCCCGACTTCGTGAAGCAGATGCGCGAGCTAGGCTTCCAGGTCACAGACGCGGATGACGTCATCGCCTTCCGCATCCACCGCGTCACGCCCGACTTCGTGAAGCAGATGCGCGAGCTGGGCTTCAAGGACCTCACCCAGGACCAGATTCTGGCCTTCCGCATCCACGGCGTCACGCCCGAGTTCGTGAAGCAGATGCGCGAGGCGGGCTACCCCAACGTCACGCCGGACGAGCTGGTGGCCCTGCGCATCCACGGCATCGACCGCGTCTTCATCCGCGACATGTCGGGGACGGCGCCGAAGAAGAAGTGACGCCGGGCGCGGTCAACGTCCGCCGGTGAACGGCCGGCCCCGCTACCGGGATGCACGGAGCGCCACCCGGCCACATCTTCCCCGCGGGACGGTGGTGGTGGGGAGGGTCGGAATGTCGCTGCTTCGAGCCGCTTGTGCCGGGATGCTCTTCCTGGCTGCGTGTGCATCAACCAACAAGTCCGCGGCGCCAGAGCCCCGCGCCACGGCGCCGCGAGTCGAGGGGGTGGAGTACGGCCTCCACCCCCAGGACCCGGTCCGCGTCGGCTGGGGTGACCGGGGGATGATGGCCTTCCTGGAGCTGCTGCGAGGCCCTCAGGGCCAGCGCATCGCCCGGCGCCGCGTGGGCCCCTGCTGCGGCACCGGCGCGCCCACCGAGCTGGAGGTCTTCGAGGTGACGTATGACGGGCTCGCCGCTCCGGTGAGCCTCTACCTGGACCCGAACACCGCGGGCGCCGTGCACGCGCCCAACGGCTTCAACCTCCAGGGGCTCGCCTCCCGCTCGCAGGCGGGGCAGGAGGAGACGCCCCGGGTCATCGAGCTGTAATCCGCGGCTCACTCCAGCGACGGCGCCGTGTCGCCCGGCAGGAACACCTCTCGCGCGAGCGACACCGGCAGCCCGAGCTGGAGGAGCCGGTCGTGAAAGTCCTTCAGCACCAGCGTCTTCCCGCGCGACTCCAGGTGGCGGCGGTAGTCGTCGCGCAGCTTGAAGATCTGCATGCGCCCCACGGCGTAATACAGGTACGTGGGGTCGAGCGTGCCGCGCTCCACCTCGCGCAGTGCGGGGAAGGGCTCGAAGTACGCAATCTCCGCGTACCGCTTCGCCACCGCCTCCACGGGCTCTCCGTACACGTGCAGCGCCAGCGCCGCGTACCAGCGCGCGTGCCGCTGGAGCGCGCGGCGGAGCTGCCCCAGCCGCACGACCGGGTCACCATTGCCCAGGCCTTCATCCACCATCATCTGCTCGGAGTAGTGCGCCCAGCCCTCCACCAGTGACGCGGGGGTGAAGACCTTGCGCACGTCCGTGGGAATCCGCGCGCCGTAGAGCAGCTGCACGAAGTGGCCAGGCATGGCCTCGTGGACGGTGATGCCCAGCAGGCCCGCGCGGTTGAAGTACGTCAGGTGCTGGGCCTTCTGCTCGGGCGTCCAGCCGGGCTCCACGTTGGTGATGTTGTAGAAGGCCTCGGTGGCCTTCGTCTCGAAGGGGCCGGGGGTGTCCATGGACGCGAAGCCCAGCCGCGCGTAGGGCGGCGTCTCCCGCACCACGGGCAGCCGGTCCGACGGCAGCGTGAGGATGTTCCGCTCGCGCACGAAGCGCTGCAGCTCCACCAGCTGCGCCCGCGCCGACGCCACCAGCTCCTCCGCCTTCGGGTGGTCCTTCACCAGCTCCGCCATCACCTGCTCGGGCGTCTTGGTGGCGTCCAGCCGGGCTGCCTCGCGCGCCACCCAGGCCTTGTAGTCGCGGATGGCGCGCTCGTTGATGTCGCGCAGCGCGTCCGCGTCCAGCGTGACGTGCTCCTCCAGCGCCAGCTTCTTCTCGAAGCGCTCGCGCCCCAGGCGGAAGTCGCCGTCCGCCTTGGGCAGCAGCTCGCGCTCCAGCCACACCGCGAAGGCCTCCATCTGCCGCGCGGCCTCCTCACGCGCGGCGGAGAAGGCGGCGCGCTCGCTCAGCGGCACCTGGGCATACCCCTGCGCCGTCAGGGCCCGGGGCAGGTCCGTGCGCAGGTACGCCACGGTGCCGCGCGCGTCGCGCAGCGCGTACTCCGCCCACAGCTTCGGCACGCCGCTCAGGTTGAACTGCGCCGCGTCGAGCACGCCAGGGATGCGCGCCATCCGGGAGCGCATGGCGCGCATGCGCTCGGCCACGGGGGCGAACTCGCGTGACGACAGGCCGTCCAACCCGCTGGAGATGATGCCCACGTAGAAGCCCGGGTCGCGCTCCCAGGGGCGCACCTCCTCCAGCTCCAGCAGGTCGGCGCGCATCGCGTTCTCCAGCACGCGCACGTCCACGGCCGCGTCTCCCGACAGGCCACCGCGCGCCACCACCTGCTCCAGGCGCGTCAGCCAGCCGCGCAGCGCCTCCGCCTTGCGCTTCAGCGCGCCCGAAGAGACGTCCGGCAGGTGGGCGTCATGCATGTGATAGCCGAGCCGCGTGGCCCGGGTGGGATGCGCCGCCGCATACCAATCCAGGTACTCGCGCGCGAGGACGACATAGTCGGCATCCGCGGCGGAGACGGAAGCGGTGGGCATGGCCGAGGAAGACTCCGGCCCGGCCCCCGAGCGCGAAGCGCAAGCGGAGACACAGGCCAACAGGACGAATGCGGAGCGAATGCGCATGGCGCGTCGAGTCTCGTAATGGGACGGCGGTTCGGAAAGCGGGAAGCGCGCTCTGGATGCTTCTTCTTCGAACAGCGCTCGCCCGGGTTGTCGGCTGAAGGTCCCCGGTCTCGTACGCCGAGGCGCCCGCGGAGGGCGACTGTCACGCAATGACAGCCCTGGACCGACTCGCGGACGGCTTGGGTTTCGTCACATCCCAGCCAGATTGCGCGACCGCGGCACCCCACCGCAGCCAGCCACCGCAACAAGGAGTGAGTATGCGTCTTCGCGCACAGAGCCTTCCTTTGCTGTTGTCCGCCGTTTCAGGCATCGCCACCCTCGGATGCGGCGTCGAAGCACCCTACCCGGTTCGCCAGGAGCACGGGGAGGTGGAAGCCGCCGCCAGCCGTGAAGACACCGCGCGCCTGGGTGCGGCTTCCGGCTGGGACCTGTGCGACACGACGGCCCGGCTCGTGCGGGACATCATCCCGGGCGCGGGGCACTCCCATCCGCGGGACCTCACCCACGGCAACGAGGTCCTCCTCTTCTCCGCCACGGATGGCGTGGGGGGCCGGGAGCCCTGGATGAGCTCGGGCGTGGCTTCGGGGACGCATCCGCTCCGGGACGTGCACTCCGGAGGCCCGGGCTCGGACGCGGGCCCCTTCCTCCAGGGCGGGACGACGACGTACTTCGCGGCGAGTGATGGAGTGCATGGCCGCGAACTCTGGAAGACGGATGGCTCCACCGCGGGCACGGAGCTGGTGAAGGACATCTCGCCGGGTGGGCTGGGCTCGGACCCGGAGCACCTGACCTTCTACGACGGCGTGCTGTACTTCACGGCGAACGATGGAGTGCATGGCCGCGAGCTGTGGCGCAGCGATGGCACGGAGGAGGGAACCTTCCTCTTGCGTGACTTCAGCACGGAGGGAGACCTGGTCTCCAGCCACTTCGAGCTGGTGGCGGGGTCGAACGCCCTCTACGTCAAGGTGAGCATCTTCTCACCGACCGACCGCCAGTCGAGCCGGGTGCAGCTGTACCGGACCGATGGCGCCAGCTTCGTGCGGCTGGTGGACGGGACGGAGGAGAACATGCTGGGCGACCTGACGCCGGTGGGGGACAAGCTGTTCTTCACCTGGAACTTCGATGCGCCGCAGACGCGGCTCTACGTCACCAACGGCACGTCGAGCTGGGCGCGCTACGTGTACACGTTCGTCGGCGCGCCCCTGGGGTTGGTCGCCTACAAGAACAAGCTCTTCCTGAGCGCGGCGACGGGAGCCGGGGGGGCGGACTTCGAGCTGTGGCGCAGCGACGGCACCACGTCCGGCACGACGCGGGTGAAGGACATCTACCCGGGCCCGGTGCCGTCGCAGCCGACGAGCCTCACGGTGGTGAAGGACCGGCTCTTCTTCGTCGCGGATGACGGGGTGCACGGCCGCGAGCTGTGGAGCAGCGACGGGACGAGCGCGGGGACGCAGCTGCACGCCGACATCGCCGTGGGCGCGCTGGGCTCGGAGCCCGCGGAGCTGACGGCCGTGGAGGAGTACCTCTTCTTCAGCGCCCACACGGAGGCCGGAGGCCGGGAGGCGTGGGTGAGCGACACCCGCGAGCCGGGGGTGTTCGAGGTGCAGGGCATCGCGCCGGGGGCCATGCACTCGGACCCGAACAACTTCGTGCGCTCGGGGTGGGACCTCTACTTCGTCGCCAGCGACAACGCCGACTACGGCCGCGAGCTGCGCGCGCTGCGCATCCGGCCGGCGGGCATGTGTGACATGAGCGGCAACGGCGGGCTCTGAGCGGTAGGCGCCTGCCCGCCCTCGGCGCTGCCGGCCCCAGGGGCCAACCGGGACGGCGTTGGCCCCCTTCCCTTCCTGGCGCCGGGTGCCCACATCGGAGAACTGTCGAGTGGCAGGGGGCACCAGGAGCCGGCTGGTGCCCCCTTTTTCGTGCTCCCAGAGCGACCGTCCGTCCTCCGAATTGTACGCCTCCGTGCATTTCTCCCCGCCTCCAGCGTCGTCTTGGGCAGAACTGTCATGCTGCTGTCCCGGCGCGGGCTGGCGCGTCTGACGCGTGCGGACGAGCCGGGGCTGGGCTAAGCGTCTGCCTGCCCGTCGGGTACCGCACAGGCCGGCGCCTGCGGCCCGCTCGCTGGAGGAGGTTTCAAGCGATGTCCGACACCGTGGTGAAGAAGAAGCGCCGTTGGCCCTATGTCCTTGGAGGAGTCTTCGCGCTCCTCGTCATCATCGTGGCCGTGGCGCTCTGGCGACTGGACGCCATCCTGCTGAAGACGGCTCGCGACCAGGCGGCCACCTATTCCCAGCTCCTGGGACGTCCCATCGAAATCGGGGACATCTCCACCAAGCTCTTCCCCACCATTGGCGCCCAGGTGGAGAACGTCACCGTCGGCCCCGCCGAAGGGGAAGACCTGCCG
This sequence comes from Myxococcus sp. MxC21-1, assembly GCF_032612255.1. Lineage (NCBI taxonomy): Bacteria > Pseudomonadati > Myxococcota > Myxococcia > Myxococcales > Myxococcaceae > Myxococcus > Myxococcus sp. MxC21-1. The sequence goes on along the minus strand of NZ_CP123278.1, from coordinate 224,782 downwards.
CTGGCCCAACTGGCCCTGATTGACGTCCGCGTCGCCGCGGGCCCGCTCCTGTCCTCCAGCGGCAAGGACATCCAGGTGAAGAACGCCGAGGTCTCCGGCCTCACCGTCAACCTGGTCCGCTTCGCCGACGGCACCACCAACGTGCAGCGCCTGCTCCAGCGGCTGGAAGAACAGCAGCCCAAGGAAGAGGAGACCCCGGCTGAAGAGTCGCAGCCCATGGACCTCTCCGGCGTCCACGTGGAGCGCGCGGCCCTCACCGACGGCGCCATCCGCTTCGTGGACCGCGGCGCCGGAGCACAGGCCCGCGAGCTGGGCGTGAAGGACCTGGACATCGAAGTGAAGGACCTCCGGGTGGGCAAGCCGCTGGTGGTGAACCTGGCCGCCGCCGTGCTCGCGGACACCCAGAACCTCCAGGTGTCCCTCCACGCCGCGCCGCTGCCGGCCACGCTGGTCCCCACGCCCGAGCGCGTGACGCTGAAGGCGCAGAAAATCGACCTCGCCCCGCTGGGCCCTTCCTGCCGCCGGACATCGGCCTGCGGGCGGGCACGCTGGACGCGGACTGGCAGGCGGACCTGGGCAGCGCCGTTCCCGGCGGCCAGGGCCCCACGAAGCTGGTGGGCATCATCAAGGCCCTGGGCCTGAGCTTCACCGGCTCCGAGGGCGGCAAGGCGCTGGACGTCGTCATGGACACCGACGTCGCGGGCGACATCACCACGGGTGACCTGGCGCTCAACAAGCTGAAGGTGGACCTGGGCCCCGCGAGCATCACCGGCAAGGGCAGCGTGAAGGGCCTGCTGACCGACAAGCCCGCGGTGGAGGGCTTCGAGCTGACGGGCCGCAACCTGGACCCGGCCGCGCTCGCCGACTACTACCCGCCGCTGCGCAAGCAGCTCAACGGGATGATTGCCGGTCCCATCGGCCTGGACGTGCGCGGCAGCGGCACGCAGGACGCCCAGGCCATCGACGTCAACGTGGACCTGACGCCCGTGCGGCTGCGCGTGCCGGCCCAGCTCACCAAGGACGCGGGCGGCGCGATGAAGCTCTCCGCGCGGGTCTCCGGCGCGGCGGCCACGGGCGGCGCCCTGCGCTTCGACGCGAAGGCGGACCTGGGCGGCATCGACCTGCGGCCCGGCCTGCTGGTGGACAAGGCCCCGGGACAGCGGATGGACCTGAGCGCCGCGGGCACCTACGCGCCCGGCAAGGGCTCCGGCATGAAGGTGGACATCCCCAAGCTCACCGCGAACGTGCTCGAGGACACGATGACGGGCAGCGCGGCCTTCGCGCTCGCGGGTACAGGGAAGAAGCAGACGACGACGTTCTCCGCGGACCTCAAGAGCCAGAAGCTGGACGCGGACGCGCTGATGATGAGCGAGGAGGAAGTCCAGGCGCGCGGCGGTCCGCCGCCGGAGGAGCCACCGTCGGATGACCCGACGCGCTTCAACGGCTACCGGGGCGACATCCGCTTCGCGGTGGGCACGCTGCGCTACATGGAGATGACCATGACCCAGGTGACGGGCGTGGTGAAGATGACCGACGACCTCATCACGGTGGAGAAGTTCTCCACGGGCGTCTACGGCGGACGCATCGTCGCGGACGGCACCACGATGCGCCTGGGCCCGCTGCCAGAGCAGCGCCCCTTCGAGGCGAAGGTGAAGGTGGAGGGCGTCGCGGTGGAGCAGGCGCTGACGCAATTCACGCCGCAGAAGGCCGTGACGGGCAAGTTCAACGGCAACGTGGACGTGAAGGGCGTGGGCTACACGCCCGACCAGCTCAAGCAGACGCTGCTCGGCGGCATCAACGGCGACCTGCTGGATGGCGAGCTGCTGGGCAAGGACCTGGTGGCCGCGGTGTCCGAGCCGCTCGCCAAGGCGCTGCCCATCGCGGCCAAGGGCCTGAAGAACGAGCAGGTGACGAAGCTGGGCGGTGACCTGCCCTTCAGCGTTCAAATCAAGGACGGCGTGGCCCAGCTCTCCAAGCCGCTGACGTGGGCGCGGCCGGAGGCGGAGCTGAGCTTCGACGGCGGCATCCGACTGGATGGCTCGCTGGACCTGACGGGCTCCGTGGCGCTGACACCCTCCACGGTGAAGACGCTGACGCTGGGCAAGGTGACGCCGCCGGCCGCCATCCCCGTGGGCCTGAAGCTGACGGGCCCCGCGTGGAAGCCGGAGGTCACCAGCCTGGACGTGAAGCCGGCGGTGACGCAAATCGCGAAGCTGGCGGCCTCGTCGCTGGCGGGCAACCTGATTGGCGGCGAGCGCGGCCAGCAGGTCCAGGGCATCATCGAAGGCGGCGAGGACAAGCTTCGCGCCGAAGCCGAGGCCAGGCGCAAGGAGCTGGAGGCCAAGGCCGCCGAGGAGAAGGCGCGCCTGGAGGCCGAGGCCAAGAAGCGCGCCGAGGACGAAGCGAAGAAGCGCCTGCGCGGCCTCTTCGGGAAGTAGGGCCCGCGGCCCGCGCTCCCTGAAACACGCTGAAACGGTCGGGAAACAACGTGTTCACCTCGTCACCCGGGGCCTGCCCTCGGGGACGAGTGTGGCATGCGCCCTGCTAGGGCTTCCTGCCCGTTTCACGCGTCACAAGGGAGCGCGCGACATGCAGACGAGCGAGGACTTTGGCCGCGGGGATTCGGTGACGCCGTCCAGCCCCGTGGTGGTGCCGGTACGCGAACACCATCGCGTGCTCATCATCGGAGGTGGCACCGCCGGAATCACGGTGGCCGCCCGGCTGGCGCGCGCCGGGCAGAAGGGCGTCGCCGTCCTCGAGCCCTCCCAGCACCACTACTACCAACCCCTGTGGACGCTGGTGGGCGCCGGGGAGGCGCGCATCGAGGACACCGTGCGCAACGAGTCCCGCCTCATCCCGCACGGCGTGAAGTGGGTGCGCGACGCCGCCACGGAGATAGACCCGGAGGCGAGGGAGGTCCTCACCCGCGGGGGCCTCCGCCTGGGCTACGACTTCCTCGTCGTCGCCCCTGGCATCCAGCTCGACTGGGACAAGGTCGCGGGACTGCGCGAAGCGCTGAAGACGCCGCACGTCAGCAGCAACTACGACGTCCAGCTCGCGCCCAAGACGTGGCGCCTGCTCCAGAACTTCCAGGGCGGCACCGCGCTCTTCACCCAGCCCTCCACCCCCGTGAAGTGCGCCGGGGCCCCGCAGAAAATCATGTACCTGGCCGCGGACCACTTCCGCCGCACCGGCGTGATGGAGCGCACCAGCGTCGTCTTCGGCTCCGGCGCCAAGACCATCTTCGGCGTGAAGCCCTTCGCCTCCGTGCTGGAGGGCGTGGTGCACCGCTACGGCATCACGCCCCGCTTCCAGCACGACCTCATCGCCGTGGACGGCGAGCGGCGCGAGGCCACCTTCCAGGCCACGCGCGACGGGCAGACGGAGCGCCTCACGCTGGCCTACGACATGCTGCACGTCACCCCGCCGCAGAGCGCGCCGGACTTCATCAAGCGCAGCCCGCTGTCCTGGCGGGAGGGTCCGAATGCCGGCTGGGTGAAGGCGGACAAGTACACGCTCCAGCACCCGGACCATCCGAACGTCTTCGCGCTCGGCGATGCGTCGGACCTGCCCACCAGCCGAACGGGCGCCGCCATCCGCAAGCAGGCGCCGGTGCTGGTGGAGAACCTCCTGGCCTGCATGAAGGACCGGCCCCTGCCCGCGCGGTATGACGGCTACGCGTCCTGCCCCCTCACCACGGGCTACGGGCGCCTGCTGCTCGCCGAGTTCGACTACGACGGCAAGCCCGCGCCCACCATCCCCTTCATCGACACCCTGCAGGAGCGGCGCGACATGTGGCTGATGAAGAAGTACGGCCTGCCACGCCTCTACTGGGCATTCATGATGCGGGGCCTTGCATAAGACGGCGGGAGCCGGGCTATGCACCGACGATGCCCACCTCCCACCTCGCGCTCCCCGCCCTGGATGCCCTCGCGGGCCCCGTGCTGCTCGTGGACGACGCGCGGAAGGTGACCGCGCTCACGCCCGCGCTCGAAGCCCTGCTGGGCGGCACGCTGCGCGCAGGAACGCCGCTGGCGCAAGTCCTGGGGCGCGCGGATGGCACGGAGCCGCTGGACGCCGTCTTGAAGAACGGGCGTGAGGCCTCCGTCCGCCTGCGCGTGGGTGGGCGCTCGAAGTCCGTGCGGGTGCGCGCCGTCCCCTGGCGCGAGGGCCTCGGGCATCCGGGTGGGCCCTGCTCGTCTCGCCTGACGCGGTGGAAGAGACGAACGGTCGCGCGGAGGTGTTCCACGGCCTGTGGACCCAGGCGCCCGAGCTGCGGCGCGTCTTCCGCATCGTCGAGAAGGTGGCCCGCACCGAGTCCAGCGTGCTCGTTCGCGGGGAGTCGGGCACCGGCAAGGAGCACATCGCTCACGCGCTGCATGCGCTGTCGGCACGGGCGCGCGGGCCGTTTCGCGCCATCAACTGCGCGGCGCTGCCGCCCAACCTGCTGGAGAGCGAGCTGTTCGGCCATGTGCGCGGCGCCTTCACGGGCGCGGTGCGCGACAGCCCAGGACATTTCCGCCTCGCGGACAAGGGTTCGCTGTTCCTTGACGAGGTGGCGGAGATGCCCCTGGACCTCCAGGCGAAGATGCTGCGCGTGCTGGAGACACGCACCGTCATCCCCGTGGGAGGCCGCCAGCCCGTGCCCGTGGACGTGCGCATCATCGCCGCCACGCACCGGCCGCTGCGGCGCGAAGTGGAGGCGGGACGCTTCCGCGCGGACTTGATGTACCGCCTGCGCGTGGTGCCGCTCTTCCTGCCCACGCTGCGGGAGCGACGAGGCGACATCCTCCCACTGGCCCTGCGGTTCCTGGAGGAACTGCACCAGCGAGGCGCCCGCCGCGTGGAGCGCTTCTCTCCTGGCGCCCGCCGATTGCTGGAGGAGCACCCCTGGCCCGGCAACGTGCGCGAACTGCGCAACGTGATGGAATACGCCTATGTCATTGGCGAAGGCCCGGTGGTCCGAGAGGCGGACCTGCCACCGGAGTTCTCCGAGCAGCGGCAGGCCGCTCCCGTGACGAAGCCTCCTCCGGATGCCTCGCTGGAACCGGAGCGGCTCCGCGCCGCGCTCGCCCAGGCGGGCGGCAACCGCTCCGAGGCCGCGCGCCTGCTCGGCGTCAGCCGCGTGACGCTGTGGCGGCGCCTGCGCGACCTGGGTGTGGCGGCGGAGCGCTGAGCGACGGGCGGGCGTCGGCCACGAAACACCACGAGCATGGCCCTCAAACGACGTTTCACGCCTGTTTCAGGTGCGTTTCACGAGAGCACGCCGTCTTGCCCGCAGGGCCCGTTTCCGCGGTGCCGGCACCCCGTGCCCCCTCGACCCGAGCCCCGCCACCTCCATCACCACGCCTGTTGGCACATCACTGGCAATGACGGCCTCGCACCCCCACTCCGACGGAGGCGAACGATGCTCTTCCGCCAGCTCTTCGACGCGGACACCTCGACGTATACGTACCTCCTGGCCGACGAGGCCACGGGCGCCGCCGCGCTCATCGACCCGGTGCTGGAACAGACGGAGCGCGACCTGAAGCTCCTCCGGGAGCTGGGCCTCACGTTGTCCGTGGTGCTGGAGACGCACGTCCACGCCGACCACGTCACCGGCGCGGGTGTGCTCCGCGAGCGGACAGGCGCCACCGTGGTGGCCTCCAGCCGCGGCGCGCCCTGCGTGGACCGGACGGTGAACCATGGAGACATCGTGCGCGTGGGCGGCCTCGAAGTCCGTGTCCTCGAGACGCCCGGACACACCGACGACAGCCTGAGCTTCCTCTGTGAGCGCCGCCTCTTCACCGGAGACGCGCTGCTCATCCGAGGCACCGGAAGGACGGACTTCCAGAACGGCGACCCGGGCCAGCTCTACGACGCCATCACCCGCGTCCTCTTCACCCTGCCCGACGACACGGCGGTCTACCCCGGCCACGACTATGCCGGGCACGCCATGTCCACGGTGGGCGAGGAGAAGCAGCACAACCCCCGGCTCGCCGGACGCACGCGCGCGGACTTCATCGTCTTGATGAACGCGCTCCAGCTCCCGCCACCCCGGAAGCTGGATGTGGCCGTCCCCGCCAACCGGGCCTGCGGACACACGCCGCCCCCACCTTCCCTCCAGGCCTGAAGCCACGCGGAGCCCTCATGCATCCTCTCTTCGACAACGCCACGCCCCACCCCGCGGGATACCGCGACGTGCACGTGGGGCAGCTCGCGGCGTGCCTGCCCTCCGAGCTCACGCTGGTCGATGTGCGTGAGGCCGCCGAGCTCGACGGCATCCTGGGCCACGTCGCGGGCATCCGGCACGCCCCGCTGGCCACGGTGCCGGACGTCGTCGACACCGGCCGCGTGACACGGACGTGGTGCTCATCTGCCGCTCCGGGGCGCGCTCGGCGAGGGCGGCCACGAGTCTGGTCACCCTGGGCTTCACTCGAGTGATGAACCTGCGAGGCGGGATGCTCGCGTGGAACACCGCGCGGCTGCCCGTGGTGCGCCCCGTCCCCCACACGGTGCCCACCTTGGGCACCGTCCGCGATGGACTGCTCGACGGCCTCCACCGCGCCCTGACACCTCCGCCCCATGAAGGGCCCACCGTGCCCCCTGACGACCCCGTCTCGGGAAGCACTCACCGCCGTGCTCGACGCGCTCCAGGCCGCGCGGCCGACGGATGTCCGGGACACCGCCGCCTTCGAGCACCTGCTGCGCACATACCGGGACCTGCTCGCCGTCGCGCGCGCGGAAGGCGAGCGGTGATGCTGTACGCGGGCATCGCGGGCTCGGCGCTCGTGGGCATCCTGCTGGGCCTGCTCGGAGGTGGCGGCTCCATCCTCATCGTGCCGCTGCTCATCTACGTGCTCGACGTCGAGCCTCGGACGGCCATCGCCATGTCCCTGGTGGTGGTGGGCGTCACCAGCGCCAGTGGCGCCTTCCTCCACGCGCGCGCGGGCCGCGTCCGCTGGCGCACCGCGCTCGTGTTCGGCGCAGGGGGCATGGGCGGAGCCTTCCTCGGTGGCCGGCTCAATCCCCACCTCGCGCCCGACACGCTGCTGCTCCTGTTCGCGGGCGTCATGGTGGCCGCCGCCGTGGCCATGCTTCGCCGCCGGGAAGCCGGGCCCGCCGCCACCAGCGTCTCCCCGCTCCCCGCTCCCCGCGTGCTCGCACAGGGCAGCACGGTGGGCGTGTTGTCGGGACTGGTGGGCGCCGGGGGCGGCTTCCTCATCGTGCCCGCGCTGTCACTGGCGGGGCTGCCCATGCCCGTCGCCACCGCCACGTCCCTGGTGGTCATCGCGCTCCAGTGCGCCGCCGGCCTGGTGGGCCACCTGGGCCACCTGGACCTGCCCTGGATGCTCACCGGCGAAGTCCTCCTGGCCGCGATGACGGGCAGCCTCGTGGGCGGAAGGCTCGCGGGGCGCGTGTCCCCCACGCTGCTGCGCAAGGGCTTCGCCGTGTTCGTGCTGACCACCGCCGCCTTCCTCCTGAGCGCCCAGGTTCCCGCGCCCCTGCGTGAGCGCGTGTGGACGGAGCGGCTGTGGCTCTGGAGCGTGGCGCCTCTTGCCGTGGGCATTCACGTGACGGTGTGGCGCCTGCGCGTGGCCCGCCAGCGTCAGGCCGCGCAAGCCCTGCCCCGGTGAGGCACCGTCACGTGGACGCCAGCGGCACGGTGAAGCGGAAGGTGGAGCCGTGGCCCAGCACGCTCTCCACCCACAGACGGCCGCCATGCCGCTCGACGATGTCCCCGCAGATGTAGAGCCCCAGCCCCAGCCCACCAAAGCCGGAGATGGGGGCGTTGCGAGCGCGGAAGAAGCGCTCGAAGAGGTGCGCCTGCTGGTCCTGCGGAATGCCCATGCCTTCGTCCTGGACGGAGACATGGGCGTGGCGGTCCTCCCGAGCCACCCGGACGCGAACCGTTCCCCCACTGGGGCTGTACTTGAAGGCGTTCTCCATCAGGTTGACCAGGACCTGCGCGAGCCGGTCCGCATCGCCCAGGACGACCAGGGGTGCCTCCGGCGCTTCGTACTCGACCCGGTGGTGCGCGCTGGACAGGCGCATCTCGGAGACGACGTCATGGGCCAGCTCCTGCAACACGACGGGCCCGTGCTTCAGCGTCAGCCGCCCTTCCTGGATGCGCGAGGTGTCCAGCAGGTCATTCACCAATCCCGTCAGGCGGCTCACCTGCATCAACGACTTGTCCACGTGCCGGGCGGAGGCCCCGTCCCCCTCGGCGCCGTGTTGCCGCAGCATCTGGAGGTGCAGCTTCAGCGGCGTGAGCGGCGTCTTCAGTTCGTGCGCGGCGATGGACAGGAAGTCGTCCCGCACGCGGATGGCCTCCTGGGCTTCGCGCAGCAGCCGCTCGCGCTCGGCTTCGGCCTGCCGCTCCGCCGTCACCTCGCGGTAGCTCCACACGCGGCCGATGATGGCGCCCCCCATCCGCTGCGGCAGCGACTTGCGCTCCAGGATGCGCCCGTCCAGCAACTCCACCGTCTCCACGTCCACCTCTTCGGACGGCTCGAAGCGCTCCCGGATTCGCGAGGTGAACGACTCCGGATGTTTCACGCCGCCCGCCGCGCGCACCAGCACCCGCTCCGCGTCGCGGTCCACCATCAGCTCCTCGGTCAGCCCCCAGATGTCGAGGAAGCGCTTGTTGAAGGCCGTGACGCGCTTGTTCAGGTCCACCACGATGACGCCTTCCGCAATCGAGTCGAACGTGGCGCGCAGCACCGAGTTCATGTGCGCCAGGCTCTCCGGCGCGTGCCGCGTCACACCGCCTTCGGCGACCTGCCCCATCGAGGACTCAGGAAGCTGGAGGCGCGCGCAGGCCCCCAACAATGTCCCCTGCTCATCGAACACGGGCAGGACGAAGGCCTTCAGGCCCGGCTCCTCGTGAACACCGGCCTTGCCCTGGAGCGCGGGCCGCATCGCCTGCGCGAGCCAGGGCAGCCGAGCGAGCACCGCGGCCATGGGACGCGCCTGAAAGGGCTCACCCTGCGGTCCGGTGGCGTGTGTCAGCGCATCGTCCATCCAGACCACGCGTCCGTGCGCGTCGACGATGAGCGCCGCCTGGAGCGCCTGCCCCAATCTCAGCAGCGCTGGAGCGAAGTCGGACCCGCTCGGGTGACGGGCCTCGGCAGGCCCCGGCGCGCCCCATCCGCTCCGTCCTTCCTCATGGATGTGGGCCTTCGACATGGGCGCTCCTCGGCCTCGTTGGCGGGACATTTCCGGCGGAAAGATGCGGCGCCCGCCAAGGGCATGAAAGGGGTCCCCCTGCTCGGCTGCCACCGCCGAAGGGGCTCCGACTCCCAGGCCGCTTGCCGTGCGAAAGCGGTAGGCTTCCGCCACATGACGACCTCCCGCCTCGCGATGCTGTTCCTGGTGCCCATGCTGGCCACGGGCTGTGCCTCCACCGCTGGCGCCACCCGGCCGGACGAGCCCGCGACGGAAGCGGCGGCCCCCGAGGCCACGCCCAGCGCGCCCTCCGGATATGGCTACAGCAAGGACGACCCCATCCACGTGGGCGGCGGCGTCGAAGGGGAACACGAATACCTCCAGCACCTGCGGGGGCCAGAGGGGCAGAAGGTCCGCTACGAGCGGGAAGGAAGCTGCTGCGCCTTCGAGTCGAAGGGCTCGCCGTTCGGCAGCGGCATGCTCGACGTGTACGTCGTCACCTACGACGGGCTGGAGGAGCCGGTGATGATGTACCTCAACATGTATGACAGGAAGGACCCGCGCGCCCCCGAAGGCTTCCGCCTGGACTGACGCGCGCTAGGAGCAGTCCTCGGTGATGGGACCTGCGACCAGCGGGCCCGACATCCATTCCGACAGACACATCGGACCGCGTCTCGATGTCGCGCTGGTCCGCCGCCAGCACGGGGCTGACGCCGCTCATGCAGACCTGCAGGAATCCAGACACACGTGCGAGAGGCTTCACGGCCCTGAATTGTAGCAGGCACGCGTCTCCGCCGTTGACCGCTGCCAGTTCCGCACGGAGATTCCCCGCATGACGCTGAGAGCCATGACCGACGTAGGCGCCGAGCTGGGCCTGTCTCCCGAAGACGTGCTGCCGTGGGGAACCCACCGCGCCAAGGTGTCGCTGGACGCGCTCGGCAAGCGGGGCGGCCGGCAGGGACGCCTGGTGCTCGTGTCCGCCATCAACCCCACGCCACCGGGCGAAGGCAAGACCACCATGTCCGTGGCGCTGGCCATGGGCTTGCGCAAGCGGGGCGCCGCGCGGTGGCGGCCCTGCGCGAGCCGTCACTGGGCCCTGTCTTCGGCGTGAAGGGCGGCGGCACCGGCGGCGGGCAGGCCAGCCTGGAGCCCGCGGCCGACATCAACCTGCACTTCACCGGTGACCTGCACGCCATCACCAGCGCCAACAACCTGCTGTCCGCGCTGGTGGACAACGCCGTCTTCTACGGTCAGCCGGTGGCCCTGGATGCCACGCGCGTGCGCTGGCGGCGCGCGCTGGACATGAATGACCGCTTCCTGCGCAACGTCATCGTCGGTCTGGGCGGCAAGGCGCAGGGCGTGCCACGCGAGGACCACTTCGACATCACCGCCGCCAGCGAGGTCATGGCCATCCTCGCGCTCGCGGAGGGCCTGAAGGACCTGGAGGCGCGGCTGGGACGCGTCATCATCGGCCACACCCGGGACGGCCAGCCGGTGCGCGCGCGGGACGTGGACGCGGCGGCGTCCATGGTGGCGCTGCTCAAGGACGCGCTGATGCCCAACCTCGCCCAGACGCGCGAGGGCGGCCCCGCGCTGGTGCACGCGGGCCCCTTCGCCAACATCGCGCACGGGTGCAGCTCCGTGATGGGCACGCGCATGGGGCTGGCCTACGCGGATGAAGTCATCACGGAGGCGGGCTTCGGCTTCGACCTGGGCGCGGAGAAGTTCCTGGACATCAAGTGCCGCGGCAGCGGGCTGTGGCCCCGGGGCGTGGTGCTGGTGGTGACGCTGCGCGCGCTGAAGCACCACGGGGGCGCCTCCCCGCGCGCGTGGCCGAGCCGGACCGCGAAGCCCTGGTTCGCGGCTTCGCGCACCTGGAGAAGCACCTGGAGTCGGTGGCCGCCTTCGGCCTGCCGGCCGTGCTGTGCGTCAACCGCTTCCCGCAGGACACCGAGTCCGAGCTGGAAGAGCTGCGCGCCTTCGGCAAGGCCCGTGGCGTGGAGACGGCCGTGTGTGACGGCTTCTCGCGGGGCGGTGACGGCTCGCTGGAGCTGGCCGACTGCGTGCTGGAGATGCTGGACGGCACGGACGCCGCGCCGCCCCAGCCGCGCTTCCTCTACGACGTGGCGCAGTCGCCCGAGGAGAAGGTCGCCGCCATCGCCCGCACCGTCTACGGCGCGGACGACGTGGCCTTCACCGCGAGCGCGAAGAAGGACCTGGACGCCGTGCGCGAGCTGGGCGGCGCCGGGCTGCCGGTGTGCATGGCGAAGACACATCTGTCGCTGTCGGATGACCCCACGAAGCTGGGACGGCCGCGCGGCTTCACGCTCACCGTGCGCGAGGTGCGGCTGTCCGCGGGCGCGGGCTTCATGGTGGCGCTCACTGGAGAAATCCTCACCATGCCCGGCCTGCCACGCGAGCCCGCCGCCCGCCGCGTCACCGTCCACGACGACGGGCGCGTCACCGGGCTGATGCAGGGGGAGTGAGCCGAGCCCCAAGCCGGGGTGCCACCCAGGACGGTGGCACCCGCGCGGCCCCGAGGCGGCGTCAGACGCGGAAGCCGGTGGACAGCTCCTGGAGCTGTCCCAGCGACGCGTTGATTTGCGCCACCGCCTGTTCGGCCGTCATCGTGGCCGTCACCACGTCCGCCATCATGGAGGACAGCGTGGTCATCACCTCCGTCATCTGCGCGATGCCCGCGTTCTGCTGGGTGACGGAGGCCACAATCTGGCGCGCGGCCTGACTGCTCTCCTGCACCACGGTGGTGATTTCCTTCAGCGTGTTGGCCGAGGCGAGCACCTGCTCGATGCCCTCCTCCATCTTCTCGCTGTCGCCCTCGGCGATGCCCACCGTCTGGCGGATGGCCTGGTTGATTTCGAGCAGAATCTTGCCGATGCGCTGGGTGCTCTGCAGCGACTGGCCGCTGAGCGAGCGCATCTCCCGCGCCACCACCGCGAAGCCCCGGCCCTGCTCCCCGGCGCGCGCCGCTTCGATGGCCGCGTTGAGCGCGAGCACGTTGGACTGGTCCGCCAGGTCCTTCACGCTGCCGATGATTTCACCGGCGTGCACGGCCTGGTCGCTCAGGTGCCCGATGCTGCCCACCAGCGCGCCCACGCGCTGGCGAATCTGCTGGAGTCCCTCGGCGCTCTTCTCGATGGACTCCTGACCGGACGCGCTGAAGGCGTCCGCCTGTCCCGCCACGCGGAGCACCATCTCCGCGCGGCTGGAGGCCATGCTGGACGTCTGCGCGATTTCGGCGATGGTGGTGCTCGCCTCGGTGAGGCTGCGGGACTGGTTGGTGAGGAAGTTCACCTGCTCCTGGCTGGCCTGCGTCAGCGTCTTCGCCGCGGTCGTCAGGTCCGTCACCACCGTCTGGATGGTGGTGGGCACGTTGCGCAGCCGGGTCACCATGACCTGGAAGCCGCGCGCCAGCTCGCCCACCTCGTCGTGGGCGCTCACGTCGATGGCCTGCGTCAGGTCGCCCTTCTCCGCGATGCGCGTGGCCACGTGGGTCAGCTTCGCCAGCGGCAGCGTCACCTCGCGGTGCAGCCAGTAGGCCAGCCCCACCGTCAGCGCGATGCACAACAGCACCAGCACGCACACCGTCCAGGTGGTGGCGCGGTGCAGCCCGGCCACCTCCGCGTAGGAGGTCGCGATGGCCTGGCCATCCGCTTCCACGGCCCTCTCCAGCTCATCGGACAGCCCCGCGGCCAGGGACTCCACCCTCGCGAGCGCGGACGCCGCCTGCGCGTCCCCCTCCACCGCGAACGTCACCGCCGCCCTGGAGTTCCTCCAGTACGTGGCCAGGGACGACTTGAGTTCATCCACCCGCTGGAGGTTCGCGCCCGGTACGGCCCTCGTCAGGTCGAGCTTCGACTGGAGGTCGTCCACCTCCGCGCTCAACGACTCCAACCCTCCCGCCTTCGCCGCCACCGCCGCCAGCACGTTGCGGTGCAGGCCCGGGAAGCGGTGCATCACCTCACGGTTCAGCTCGATGGTGGGAACCTGCGAGCTGCTGATGCGCGCGTACACGCCACCGGAGCGCGCGCCCAGGGCGATGAACGCCACCAGGATGGCCACCAGGAACACCGCGACAACGGCCGGCAACAACATCATCTTCTGCTTGAGCTTCAGACGCACCCGCTGGCCTCCCCGCTACCGTGAGCACCCTTCAACGCCCGCGACTCCCCGCCGCGCGCCGCGGCCAGAATCCGGCTGTGGAAGAGCCACCCCGTTTTCCAGGGCCCGCTGCGCCAGCACATGTCGCCATCCTTCCGTGAACTCCCGTGGGAGCCACAAACCCGCGCGGCCGGTGCTCACGCCGCGCGTCGTAGGATAGCCAACTGTCTGCGGGCTGGTAACTCTCACCACCCGTGTCATTCAGACGGACGCGGAGCGCCGTGAAAGACGGGTAGGACCCGACCCCACCTGCGGGAGATCATTCCAACCCATCGCCCGGTTTCACCGCGCGCTCCGGATAGGAGGGCGGGCCGTCGCTTCCCCGGTGGAGCCCCGTCTCAGCGCACGGAGCGCTGGAGCGCGGGCGCAATCTCCTGCTGGCAGGTCGCGTCACATTCCGTGAAGCGGGTGAGGAAGTCCGCCATCTGCGCGCAGCGCTTCGGGAAGCGGCTGGTGCCCGCATCCCCCATGCACATCTCGCGGAAGGAGTCGCGCGTCTCCTGGAAGAGCGAGGCCCGCTGCGCGGGAGACAGCGCGTTCAGCGCCCGGTTCTCCCCGCCCTGGAGGTACAGCCAGACGCCGCCGAGCAACAGCAGCACCAGCCCCACCAGCACGGCCTTCCGAGTCCGCTTCTCGGCCAGCGAGGGGCCCCGGGCTCGGGAGAAGACGTTCTCCTCTTCACCGTCTTCGGGCGGTGGGCCGCCTGCCATCATCCCCATCAAGCGCATACGCCCCCTGTTCCAGCCCAAACCGGAGAGCAACGCCAGCACGGAGTGCAGCGGATGTGCGGCAACCGCCAACAGCCGGGCTGCCATTGCGCGTGCTCCCACACGCTGCGCGGGAGTCTGACCGCGCGGCGGCGCGGATTGCTCCTAGGATGAAATCATGGACATCCGAGAGCGCCCCATGCGGGTGCTGGTGGTGGACGACGAGCGGAACATCCGCCACACCCTGCGCGTGTGCCTGGAGGGCTTCGGCTGTGAGGTCCGCGAGGCGGCCACCCCGAGGCCGCGCTGGCCGCGCTGGCGCAAGGTCCCGCCGACCTGGCCTTCGTCGACCTGCGGCTCGGCACGGCCAGCGGAATGGAGCTGTTGCCGCGCCTCCTGGCCGAGTCTCCCCACCTGGACGTCGTGCTCATCACCGCCTACGCCACGTTCGACACGGCGGTGGAGGCGATGCGACGCGGGGCGCGGGACTATCTGCCCAAGCCCTTCACGCCCGCGCAGATTCGCCACGCGGTGGAGAAGGCGCGGCGGCACCAGGAGCTGGCATCGCAGTTGGAGAACCTGGAGGGGCAGCTTTCCCAGGCGGTGCCAGAGGCCACGTTGGAGACAGCCTCGCCCGCGATGCACGCGGCCATCGGGCTGTTGACGCGCGCGGCGGCGTCCGACGCGGCGGTGCTGCTGCGGGGGAGAGTGGCACCGGCAAGGGGTGCTCGCCCGCGCGCTGCATTCGATGAGCGCTCGGCGGCGCCGGCCTTTCGTCACCGTCAACTGTCCCACGCTGTCCGAGCAACTGCTGGCCAGCGAGCTGTTCGGCCACGTGCGCGGTGCGTTCACCGGCGCGGTGAAGGACCAGCCGGGACGCGTGGAGGCGGCGGAAGGGGGCACGCTGTTCCTGGATGAAATCGCGGAGATGAGCCCGGGGCTCCAGGCGCAGCTGCTGCGCTTCCTCCAGGAGAAGCAGTTCGAACGGCTGGGCGAGGGACGCACGCGCAAGGCGGACGTGCGGGTGGTGGCGGCGACGAATCGGGACCTGGAGAAGGACGTGGCCGAGGGGCGCTTCCGGGAGGACCTGCTCTACCGGCTGAACGTCATCGAGGTGAAGCTGCCGTCGCTGCGAGAGCGGCCGGAGGACCTGCTTTCGCTGGCCCGGCGCTTCGTCTCCTTCTTCGCTCGCACGGCGCAGCGCCCACCGCCGGAGCTGTCGCCCGCGACGGAGAAGATGCTGCTGGCCTATGGGTGGCCGGGCAACGTGCGCGAGCTGCGGAATGCAATGGAGCGAGCGCTCATCGTCTGGCCCGCGGAGGTGCTGGAGCCGCAGGCGTTCCCCGACCGCATCGCCTCGGCGGGGAGCCCGGTGATGACCCTGGGCGGGCCGCACACGCTGGAGGACATCGAGCGCGAGCACGTGCTGCGCGTCATGGCCTCGGCGCCCACGCTGGATGAGGCGGCGCGGGTGCTGGGCATCGACGCGTCCACGCTGTGGCGGAAGCGGAAGAAGTACGAGTCGGGCGAGGGCTGAAGGGCCCCGGATGCCCGCATCCACGTCAGCCGAGAACGCGCGTGCCGGCACAGCGGTCGCACGCGTGCCGGGCCGGAGTTTCAGGGAAGCCGACCGGGCGGGGCTCCGCCGCGTGCCTGGAGCGGCGATTGCGGCGTCCTGTGCGCATGCGGAGCCTTGGAGGACACAGAACCGATTCCAAGGAGCGCAGACGTGGACGTGATTGACTTGTTGATTCAGCAGCACCGTGAGTTGGAAGCGCTGTTCGAGGCCTGTCGCGCGGCGAAGGACGACGAGAGCAAGCGAGAGCTCGGCATCCAGCTCGCGGAGGCGCTCACGTTGCACACCACGATTGAAGAACGCTGGGTGTACCCCGCTGCGCGCCGGGTGGTGGAGGAGAAGCTGATTCAGGACTCCGTCGAGGAGCACGGGGAGATGACGGAGCTCATCGCCCAGATGATCCGCGCGCGCAACGACCCGCAGAAGCTGGTCTCCCTGTTCGGCGAACTGGAGAAGGTGGTGAAGGAGCACGTGACGATGGAGGAACGAGACGTGCTGCCCAAGCTCGGTCAGAAGGTCACCGAGGAGGATCTGGGCATGTCGTGCAAGGACATCGTCCGCACCGCCTCCGAGGTCCGCCGCGAGGAGATGCAGAAGCTCCAGGGCCAGGCGAACGCCTGAGGGCCTGCTTGGCACACACTGTGAGCTTGCACCTAGGGCAGCTAGCTGCCGACTTGCTCTTGGCTAGCTGCCACCTAGCAACGGGCTTCACCTGCACTTGCGTCGAGTAATACCCCGTATTACACCGTTAGACGCGTGCAGCGCACGCAGTGCACTCTCTGCGGGGCGCAGCGGTGCGCGCATGACATCTCGAAGCGCCGTTCAGGAGGCGTCCCACGGGGCCCGTATGTCACCTTCCACCATCAATCCCGTGAAGGACGACGCTCCGGTGCGCGTCTCAGAGCCCGTGGCTGCCACGGAGGGCACCCTGGGGCAGGTCCAGCAACTAGCCAAGTTGATCACCGAGACGCTTCACGGGGCGGGGACCCAGCCGCGATTCACGCTCCTTGGTCCCAATCATGAGGCGCTCCCTCTTCCCAAGGACGTTCTGACTTTGCTTCAGCAGCTCCTGGCCGTTTTGGCCTCGGGGGACGCTGTCTCCATCGTCCCAGTCCAGAAGGAGCTCACCACGCAGCAGGCCGCCAACCTGCTCAACGTGTCGCGCCAATACTTGGTGCAGCTCCTCGACGAGGGAAAGATTCCGTTCCACCGAACCGGTACCCATCGGCGCGTCAACACCCAGGACGTGCTTGAGTACCGTGCCCGCAGAAAAGCGGAGCGCCGTGCGCAGCTGGCCGAAATGATTCAGGACACGCAGCTAGCTCGTGGCTATCCCGAGTTCGACGAGTAGCAAGCTGGTAGCTATCTTCAGTTCGATGCGGAGCGAGCTGACGCGCCACCGTTGACAGCCGCCGTCCAGAGAAGGGACGACTAGGGCGTGAACCCTGCTCCGTTCCCGGTCGTTCTCGATGCGAACGTCCTGATTCCGGTCTCTCTCTGCGACATGCTTCTCAACGTCGCCAACGAGGGCCTCATCCAGATCTACTGGACCGAGGAAATCCTAGATGAGGTGCGCCGCAATCTGGTCGAACAGCTCGGGCTCACCTCGGCTCAGGCTGAACGCCGAGTCTCGGCCATGCGCAGGCACTTTCCCGAAGCGCTGGTGTCCGGCTACGAGCGCCTCGTCCCGGCCATGACGAATCACCCCAAGGACCGGCATGTCCTTGCGGCGGCAGTGCACGTCGGAGCGCAGACCATCGTCACCAACAATCTGCGCGACTTCGGTTCTGAGCATCTACCCCGAGCCATGCAGGCGCAGGACGCGGACACCTTCCTGCAAAATCTCCTCAGTCAGTCCCCCGGCGTCATGCTGGAAGTGCTCCGCGCTCAGGCAGAGATGTTGAAGAACCCGCCCATTACCTTTCCTCGCCTGCTGAACGGATTGGCGAAGTCCGTGCCGAAGTTCATCAGCGAGGTGCGTGAACTCCTCCCGCCTCCGCCGCTCGAAGGCGCCTGAGATACGTCCTCACGCGCTCGCCGGCCCGGACGCCTCCCGCCGGGGCAGCGTGAACCAGAACGTGCTGCCCTGGCCGGGCGTGCTCACCACGCCAATCTCCCCGCCGTGTGCCTGGACGATGTCCTTCGCGATGGACAGCCCCAGCCCCGCGCCGCCCGAGGGCGCGCCGGGTGCCCGGTAGAACTTCTCGAAGATGCGCGCCTGTTGCTCCAAGGCAATCCCCGCCCCCGTGTCCCGCACCTCGAAGCGCACCCCGTGCGACTCCTGCCACACGTGCACCTCCACCTCGCCTCCCGGGGGCGTGTGCTTCACCGCGTTGCCCACCAGATTCCCCAGCACCAACCCCAGCCTCTCCGGGTCCGCGTCCACCGGCTCCACATCCAGCGATACCTGCTTCGACAACCGCACCCCGCGCTCCTCCGCCGCCGCGCGCTGTGCGTCCAGCGCCGCGTCCACCAAGGCCTCCGCGGGCACCTGGCGAATCTCCAACTGGAGCTGCCCCGCCTGGATGCGCGACAGGTCCAGCAGGTCATCCACGATGCCCTGCAGCCGCTCGGAGTCCTCGCGAGCCGCGAACAACAGGTCCGCCTGCTTCTCCGTCACCGGCCCCACCACGCCCTCCGTCACCAGGTGCAGCGCCATGCGCAGCGACGTGAGCGGTGTGCGGAACTCGTGCGCCACCGTGGCCACCAGGTCGTTCTTCAGCTCGTCGAAGCGCCGCAGCCGCGTCACGTCCTGGAGAATCACCGTGGCCCCCACCACCTCCCCTGACTCGCCATGCACCGGACTTCCCCGAGCCAGCAGCCACCGGTCCCCGTCCGGGAGCGGCGCCCGCACCGCCTCTTCGTACCCGCGCGGCTGATACGTCCCTCGCCCCGTCAACACGTGCTCACGCACCCGCTCCAGCACCGCGCGCGCCTCCGGCACCACCCTCCCCAGCATGTCCCCGCCCGCTTCCAGCGACAGCCGCAGCACGTCCTCCGCCGCGCGGTTGACGTTGAGCAGCCCTCCGTCCGCGCCGAACACCACCACCGGGTCCGGCAGGCTGTCGATGGCCGCCTGTGATGCCGCCTGCGCCTGGAGCAACTCTCCCAGGCTGCTGCGCCGGTACTGCTGAAGCGCCTCCGCCATGGCGTTGAAGTCCCGCCCCACCTGCGCGATTTCGTCCTGTCCGTCCACCACCGCGCGCGCCGCATAGTCGCCCTCGCCCAGGCGGCGCACCGCCTGCGACAGCACCGACACCGGACGGAGCGCCCGGTGCGTCAACGACTGCGAGGCGAACAACCCCACCACGAAGGCCACCATCACCGCCGCCACCATCACCGTGTTCACCCGCGCGCTCTGCCGC
Organism: Myxococcus sp. MxC21-1; assembly: GCF_032612255.1. NCBI lineage: Bacteria > Pseudomonadati > Myxococcota > Myxococcia > Myxococcales > Myxococcaceae > Myxococcus > Myxococcus sp. MxC21-1. The sequence continues at coordinate 205,808 of NZ_CP123278.1, read as the reverse complement.
TGCAACGCCTCGCTCTTGCGCACCATGGCGTCCTGGTTCAGGTCCAGGATGGCCCGGGCCGCTCCGGTCACCTCCTGAAAGGCCGGCTCGAGAACACCGAAGTACGCCTCCCGCGCCCCCTCTGGTGACGACTGGGCGAGGAACCCGTCGTAGGCCTCCTGGTAACGCCGCCAGGCCGTGCGCAACTGAAGCGTCGCCGCATCCTCGGCGGGCTCGGTGACGTTGCCTTCCTGCACCCGCAACTGCGCCTCCAAGCGCGCGCGCTGCGCCGCCTGCTGCGTCAGCCCGCGCTGCCGCTCACCCGCGATGATGAACAGCGCCCCACTGTCCATGCGCTCCAGCTGCGCCATCATCTCCTGCGCGGCCAGCACACTGCGGTAGTTGTCCTGAAGCACCCGAGGCCCAGAACGCCCCAGCTGGGACAACGTCACCACGGCCACCATGCCCACCAACAACAGCGCCAGGGCCAGGGGTGCCTGCGCCAACAACAACCGGGCTCGCAGCGTCATGGGCGGCGTCCCTCCTCGCGCGGCTCGAAGGCCACCACGTGGATGTCGAAGCCCCGGCCTTCACGCACCAGCCTCATGTCCACCGCGCGCCCCAGCCGCTGCTTCCACCACGGCTGATGCGAACGGCCGACGATGATGTGGCCCACGCCGTGCGAGCGCGCGAAGTCCAGGATGCCCTCCACCGGGTCCCGAGCCTCAGGCGCACCACCTCCGCGCCCAGCTCCTTCGCCTTCTCGATGTTCGTCAGCAGATGCCGCTGCGCCTCCGCGTCGATGAGGTGCGGCGCCTCGCGCGGCGTCTCCACGTACACGACGAACCAGTCCGTGTTCAGCCGGCCCGCCATCCGCGAGCCCCGGCGCAAGAGCGTCGCGGCGTGCCGGGGGTAGCTCGACAGCGCCACCAGCACCCGGCCCCAGGCCGCGCTCCGCTGCGAACCTTCATCTCCCTTCCCTGGAGGCGGCCTCGCGGTGGCGCGGTCCAGGCTCTCCGCCACCTCACGCAGCGCCAGCTCGCGCAGCGTGGCCAGGTTCTCCTCCGTGAAGAAGCGCTCCAGCGCCCGCGGCACCTTGTCCTTCGCGTAGATTTTCCCCGTCCGGAGCCGCTCGTGCAGGTCCTCCACCGCCAGGTCCAGGTTCACCACCTGGTCGGCGGCCTTGAGGAAGCTGTCGGGCAGTGTCTCCCGCACGGCGACGCCGGTGGCGCGCTCCACCAAATCATTGAGGCTCTCCAGGTGCTGGACGTTGAAGGCCCCGATGACGTTGATGCCCGCGTCCAGCAACGCCTGCACGTCCTGGTAGCGCTTGCGGTGGCGGCACACCGGAAGGTTGGTGTGAGCCAGCTCGTCCACCACCGCCACCTGGGGCTTGCGCGCGAGCACCGCGTCCAGGTCCATCTCCTCCACGGTGACGTCGCGGTAGGTGTACTGCTTGCGCGGCACCACCTCCAGGCCCTCCACCAGCGCCTGCGTGTCCGCGCGGTCATGTGGCTCCACGAAGCCCAGCACCACGTCCACGCCACGCCGCTTCAGCGCGTGTGCCTCCTCCAGCATCCGGTACGTCTTCCCCACCCCGGCCGCGAAGCCGATGTAGAGCTTGAGCCGGCCACGCCTGCCCCGCTCCACCAGCTCCAGGAAGTCCTCCGCGCGCGAGCGCCGCGTCATCGTCATCCTCTGCCCATCCGGTGGGACGCCGGGCGGAGGATGCCCTCGCGCCCGGTGAATCTCACGTGGTGAATGCGCGTGCCCCCACGCCGCTCAAGGTGCGCCCTGGCCCGGCGAGGCCCCGCCCCCACGCCTGGCGCCGCGTCCGGAAGCGGCCCGAAGCGCCTGTCCAACGCGAGGTTCAACAGCAGGACGTTGACGCGCGGCTCGCCCAGCACGTCGAAGGTCCGCCCCTCCACCAGCGCGTCCACCACGTTCAGCACCCGCTCCAGCGCCACGCCGCGGGCCCGTGCCACCCGCGCAGCCTGCCAGCGCGCCGCCTCCGGCGACAGGTGAGGGTCCAACCCGGACGCGGACGTCGTCACCAACTCGGCGGGAACGGGCCCCGATGCATCCGGATTCTCCCGGCGCAGGCGCTCCAGCTCGGCCGTCGCGCGTTCCTTCAGCTTCAGCGACGTGGGCCCCAGGTTGCTGCCCGAGGACGCCGCGCCGTCGTAGCCCGCGCCAGCGGCGGAAGGACGCGGATGGAAGTACCCCGCCCGGGTAAAGCCCTGGCCGATGAGCGCGCTGCCCACCACGCGGCCCCGGCCGTCCTTCACCCACGAGCCGTTGGCCTCCCCCGGAAAGAGGAGCTGCGCCAGCCCGGTGACGGCCAGCGGGTACAGCAAGCCCGTGAGCACCATCGTGACGACGCACGTGCGCAGGGCCGTGAGGAATGTGGAGAACATGGGGATAAGTCCTTTCACGCCAGGCCCACGGCGCCGAGCAGTACGTCGATGACCTTGATGCCCACGAAGGGAACGATGACGCCGCCCACGCCGTACAGCAGCAGGCTGCGCCGCAGCAGGGCCTCGGCGCCCAGCGGGCGGTAGCGAACACCCTTCAGCGCCAGGGGGATGAGCAGGATGATGATGAGCGCGTTGAAGATGACGGCCGACAGCACCGCGCTGAACGGCGAGGACAACCCCATCACGTTGAGCGGCGCAATCTGCGGGAACACGCCCATGAAGAGCGCCGGGAGGATGGCGAAGTACTTCGCCACGTCGTTGGCGATGGAGAAGGTCGTCAACGTGCCGCGTGTCATCAGCAACTGCTTGCCCACCTCCACCACCTCCAGCAGCTTGGTGGGATTGGAGTCCAGGTCCACCATGTTCCCGGCCTCCTTCGCCGCCTGGGTGCCGGTGTTCATCGCCACGCCCACGTCCGCCTGGGCCAGCGCGGGCGCGTCGTTGGTGCCGTCGCCCGTCATGGCCACCAGCTTGCCGCGCCCCTGCTCGGTGCGGATGAGGGCCAGCTTGGCCTCGGGAGTGGCTTCGGCCAGGAAGTCATCCACGCCCGCCTCGCGTGCAATCGCCGCGGCGGTGCGCGGGTTGTCGCCCGTAATCATCACCGTGCGAATGCCCATGGCGCGGAAGCGGTCGAAGCGCTCCTTGATGCCGCCCTTCACCACGTCCTTCAGGTGGATGATGCCCAGCAATCGCGCACCGTCCGCGACCGCCAGCGGTGTTCCACCCGCGTCGCCGATACGGCCCGACACATGGGCCAGCTCTTCCGGCGCCGTGCCCCCCTGGGAATGGACGTACGTGACGATGGCGTCCACCGCGCCCTTGCGGATGCTGCGCGGCTTCGGGTCCACCAGGTCACAGCCGCTCATGCGCGTCTGCGCGGTGAAGGGCACGAAGGTGGCGTGGTGCGCCTGCAGTTCGCGCGGACGCATCTTGTACGTGTCCTTCACCAGCGTGACGATGGAGCGCCCCTCGGGCGTCTCATCCGCGAGACTGGCGAGCTGCGCGGCCTCGGCCAGCTCCTCCATCCGCACGCCCGGCATGGGGAGCAACTCCGTGGCCATGCGGTTGCCCAGGGTGATGGTCCCCGTCTTGTCGAGCAGCAGCGTGTCCACGTCCCCCGCCGCCTCCACCGCGCGGCCACTCATGGCCAGCACATTCTTGCGCAGCAGCCGGTCCATGCCCGCGATGCCAATGGCGCTCAACAGGCCGCCAATCGTCGTGGGGATGAGGCACACCAGCAGCGCCACCACCGCCGTGCCCGACAGCGGCACGCCCGAGTAAAGCGCCAGCGGAACCAGCGTCACGCACGCCAACAGGAAGATGAGGGTGAGCCCCACCAGCAGGATGTGGAGCGCCACCTCGTTGGGCGTCTTCTGCCGGGCCGCGCCTTCCACCAGGCCAATCATCCGGTCCAGGAAGGAGTCGCCGGGGTTGGCGGAGATGCGCACGCGGATGCGGTCGGAGAGCACCTTCGTTCCGCCCGTCACCGCCGAGCGGTCGCCACCCGACTCCCGGATGACGGGCGCGGACTCGCCGGTAATCGCGGACTCGTCCACGCTGGCGATGCCCTCCACCACCTCACCGTCACCGGGGATGAGGTCCCCGGCCTCGCAAATCACCTCGTCACCCTTGCGCAGGTCCGGCGCGGGCACGCGCTCCTCGCGCCCGTCCTTCCAGCGGCGCGCGGTGGTCTCCTTGCGCATCTTCCGCAGGGCGCCAGCCTGCGCCTTGCCGCGGCCCTCCGCCACGGCCTCCGCGAAGTTGGCGAAGAGCACGGTGAACCACAGCCACAGCGTCACCTGCACGGTGAAGCCCAGCGGCGCGGCATCCGGGCGCGGCGACACCACGTCCTTCACCACCAACACCGTGGTGAGCAGACTCCCAGCCCACACCACGAACATGACGGGGTTGCGCGCCACATCGCGCGGGTGGAGCTTGCGCAGGCTGTCCACCAGCGCCGGTTTGAGCAGCGAGGCGTCCAGCAACGACGCCGGTTTCGAAGCAGGCGAGGACATCTCAGTAGCGCTTTCCGGCCCCGGCGAGGAAGTGCTCGACGATGGGGCTCAAGGAGAGGGCGGGGAAGAACGTGAGCGCGCCGACGATGACAATCACGCTCACCAGCAGACCGGTGAAGAGCGCGCCGTGCGTGGGGAAGGTGCCCGGGCCCGCTGGCACCACCTTCTTCCCCACCATGGAGCCGGCGATGGCCAGCGCAGGCACCATCATCAGGAAGCGCCCGCCGAGCATCGCCACGCCCAGGGTGATGTTCCAGAAGGGTGTGTTGGCGTTGAGGCCCGCGAAGGCGCTGCCGTTGTTCGCCGTGCCGCTGGTGTACGCGTAGAGGATTTCCGACAGGCCGTGCGGCCCCGCGTTGTTGAGCGAGGACACGCCCTGCGGCAGCACGGCTGCCAGCCCGCTGAAGCCCAGCGTGAAGAGGGGGAAGACGAGCACGTACAACATCGCGAGCTTCATCTCCCGCGCCTCGATTTTCTTGCCGAGGTATTCGGGCGTGCGCCCCACCATCAGCCCGGCGATGAAGACGCTGAGCACCACCATGACGAGGATGCCGTAGAGGCCCGCGCCCACGCCACCGAAGACGACCTCGCCCAGCTGCATGTTGACCATGGGCACCAGGCCGCCCAGGGGCGTGAAGCTGTCGTGCATCGCGTTCACCGCGCCGCACGAGGCCGCGGTGGTGACAGCGGCGAAGAGCGCGGAGGCCGCGACGCCGTAGCGCACCTCCTTGCCCTCCATGTTTCCCGCCTGCGCCACCTGCCCCGCGGCGCTCAACACCGGGTTGGCCTGGGACTCCGCCGCGTACACCGCTGCCACGCCGACGAGGAAGAGGACGGACATCGCCGAGAGCAGGGCCCAGCCTTGCCGGGTGTCTCCCGCCATCTTCCCGTAGGTGTACGTGAGGGCCGCGGGGATGGCGAAGATGGACAGCATCTGCACCAGGTTGGTGAAGGGCGTGGGGTTCTCGAAGGGGTGCGCGCTGTTGGCGTTGAAGAAGCCGCCGCCATTGGTGCCCAGCGTCTTGATGGCTTCCTGCGAGGCCACCGGTCCCTGCGCCAGCGTCTGACTCGCGCCCTCCAGCGTCACGACCTGGGCATCGGGCGCGAAGTTCTGGAGCACGCCCTGCGACACCAGGAAGAGCGCGTAGAGCAGGCACAGCGGCAGCAACACGTAGAGGGTGGCGTTCATCACATCCACCCAGAAGTTGCCCAACGTCTTCTGTCCGTCCGGACCGGGCCGGCGGGTGAAGCCCCGCGCCAGCGCCAGCGCGACACCGATGCCCGCGGCGGCGGAGACGAAGTTCTGCCACGCCAGCGCCACCATCTGCGTGAGGTAGCTGAGCGTGGACTCACCCGCGTATGACTGCCAGTTGGTGTTCGCGGTGAAGCTGACGGCGGTGTTGAAAGCCAGCTCCGGCCCCACCGCTCCCAGCCCTTGCGGGTTGAGCGGCAGCAGGTGCTGCACGCGCTGGAGGCCGTAGACGATGAGGACGCTGAAGAGGCTGAACGCCAGCAGCGAGCTCGCGTAGGTCACCCACGTCTGCTCGCGCCGGTCCGCCGCGCCACACAGGCGCAGCAGCAGGCGCTCCACGGGCCCCAGCACGCGCGGCAGCGGACGAGGGTCCCCTTCGAGGACACGGAAGAGATAGGCCCCCAGCGGCTTCGTCACCGCCAGCACCAGGGCGAAGAACAACAGGACTTGCGACCAACCGATGAAGGACATGGCGGGGGCCTAGAAGCGCTCCGGGCGAAGCAGCGCGTAGATGAGGTAGGCGCCGAGCAGCACGGCCAGGACGGCGCCAGCGGCGTATTCGAAAGTCATCGGGCAATGCCTCACAGGCGCTCGCATCCGTGGACGTAGACCCACGCGAGCGCGAAGAAAGCGGTGGTGACCAGAACGAGCACGAGGTCCATGAGATGGGGCTCCTGTTCAGAACCAGGCGACGGCGCTGAGCACCCCGAGCGTCTCGGCGTCCTCGAGCGTGGGCGCGCCATCCCCTCCCGTGGCGCGGCCGGTGAACACGTCTGCGGTGGAGGTGTCGCGGCGCGCCTCCACCTTGAGGACCAGGTGTTCTGCGGGCCTCAACTCCAGGGTGAGGGTGCCGCCCGCCAACGTCTGGACGGCCCCCGTGATGAGCCCGTCCTCGTCGCGATAGGCCTCCACCCGGGCGGCAACGGCCACGGCGTCGGAGAGTTGCATCCGCGCGTTGAAGCCCGCCGCGTACCACAAGGCCGCGGACTGTCCGGAACGCGCCTGCCCGCCCGCGTCCGCCGTGGCGGCCAGCGCGAAGGCGTGCGTCACCTTCCAGGTGGCCACGGCGTCCACGAAGAGTCGCAGGCCACCGTCACCTTCTTCCCCCACGAAGGTGTTGAGGGCGGTGGACAACCGTGGGCCCGCATAGGCTACCTGCGTGCCCAGCGCCTTGCCGCGGTTGTTCTCCCCAATCGTCTGCCAGCCATTGAGCAGGTGGAGCTGCGCGCTCCACGCGCCATCGAAGGCCCAGGTGCTCTTGAGGCCGGACTGGTAGTAGGGCGACAGCTCGCCCATCCACGAGCGCGTGTAGTTCCAGTTGAGCTGCGACTGGAACGACTCCAGACCGATGTGACTGGGATAGACGCCCGCCTCCAACGTAAGAGGTCCCGTCACGTACGACACCGTGGCCTGCTGGAGATGGCGCCACACTTCGGGCCCGATGGCCGGGCCTTCCGGCTCGGACTGGTGCAGCACTTCGATGCCGGTGCCGAAGCCCAACAGCACCTTGAAGCCCACGGGCTCGGGCGCGAGCGACACGCCCAGCGACGCGAGGTTGATGGAGACCTCGTTGTCCCGCCGGGCGGTGGTGCCCGTGCCCGGGATGAAACTGGCACCGTCGGCGGGGCGATTGGCGTTGTAGCCAAAGTAGACGTCCACCCCGCCTTCCACCTCCAGGCGAGACAGCAGGCCCGGGGCTTCGGCATCGGGAGACGACTCCGGCGAAGGGGCCTGGGACAACAACAGGGAGGACACCAGGGATGGCAGTGGAGAAGCGAGCATGGTCGTGTCTCCTCAAGAGCACGCGCCGTGCCCGACCACGGCTCACGAGCCCCCTGTCATTCCAGGGGCTTGTGTCCCTGCCGCCACTCTCCAGGTTGCAACTTGCACGAACGGGCCCGAGCGCATCGTGCGCGCTGAAATCCGCCGCCGCTTCCTGCCCCGCGAGGCCAGGGCCCGTCCTCACGTCGACGCAGGGAGAGCGGCACCCGCCCTGAATGACGGCTGTCCACCAACGCGGGACGAGCCGCACCCACGCCGCGTGACGCTGGGTGCTTTCTTCCGCGCGCGTGCAAGCCCCTGAACGACGCAGGCCTCAGCCGTGGCTCATCCGAGTCACCCACTGGCTCAACGTACCGCTGCTGCTCATCATGGCGGCCAGCGGACTCCAGATACTCGTCGCCTATCCCATGCTCGGACCACAGGGCCGGCCCTACGGCTGGTATCCCTTCCAGGGCATCCCTCCGCCCGAATGGATGCGGCTGGGGAACTGGCTGGCCGGCGCCCGTCACTGGCACTTCGCCTTCGCGTGGTTCCTCACCCTCAACGGCGTGGCGTACGTGCTCTACCTCGCCCTCAGCGGTGAGTGGCGCCGCCGCCTCTTCCTGCCCCGCCGCGATACACACAACGCCCTGGACACGCTCGCCTTCTACCTGCGCGTGCGAAAGCACGCACCCGCGCAGGGGCTCTACAACGGCCTTCAGCGGCTGGCGTACACGGGCACGCTGGCGCTGGGGCTGCTCGCGGTGCTCTCCGGGCTGGTCCTCTACAAGCCCGTGCAGCTCGGCGTGCTCACTTCGCTGCTAGGCGGCTATGACGCGGCGCGCGCCATCCACCTCGTCATCCTGGCGCTGCTCGCCCTCTTCACCGTGGGCCACATCGCCCTGGTGCTGCTCCACCCGCGAAGCCTGGCGGAGATGGTGACGGGCGGAAGGAAACCGGATGCCTAGACACCTCCTCACGCGGCGCACGGCGCTGCTGGGCACCACCGCGCTCACGGCCAGCGCGTGTGACAGCAGCCGCCCTCGCGAGGGCTTCCTGGGCGTCATGGAGCGCTTCAACGCGCGCGCGCAGGCCGTGTTGTTCGATGAACGCCGGCTGGCGCCGGAGCTGCCACCCGAAGAGACGACGCCTCCAGGCAAGTTCCCCGAGTACTTCGTCTCCGACACGGTGCCGCTCGCGCCCTCGGGATGGGCGCTCCGAGTGGGCGGGCTCGTGGCGCACCCCACCGTGCTGACGCTGGACACCCTCCAGCGCCTGCCTCGCACGGACCTGCGCATTCGCCACCACTGTGTGGAAGGCTGGAGCGCGGTGGCGTCCTGGCATGGCGTTCGCCTGAGCGAGCTGGCCCGGCACGTGGGCGCGGACACCCGCGCGGACTACGTGGAGCTGCGCTCGTTCGACGCGGGCTATTACTCGTCCTGGGACCGGCCCAGCGCCTTCCATCCGCAGACGATTCTGGCCTACGGAATGAACGGCCAGCCGCTGACGCCCGGCCACGGCGCGCCGCTGCGCCTCTATTCGGGCGTGAAGCTGGGCTACAAGATGGTGAAGTACCTCACCGAGGTGAACTTCCTGCCCGAGCCCACCGGAGGCTACTGGGAGGACCGCGGCTACGAGTGGTTCGCGGGCGTGTGAGGCCCCCTCAACTCGCCACGCGCCCACGACATCAACGACAGCCATCGACGGGCGCGTGTTCAGACGCACCGCCGCGCATGAGGCTGTGGAGCAAGGCTCAGACCTTGCTGCCGGCGAAGCCACCACCGAAGGGCGAGAAGCCCCGCTTGCGCAGCGCCTCGCGCTCGGCCTGGAGCGCGGCCAGCGCCTCGTCGCGGGTGGCGTAGTGATTGACGGCCGCGCCGTTGATGGCGCCGCTGGTGAGCACGAACATGCGCGTCATCTCGTCACCACCGAAGCGGTACGAGCGGTGCGTGTAGCGCTCCAGCACCTCGCGCCGCTCCTTGCCGAAGACGCGGCCGGCGGTGAACTTCACCACCAGCCCGTCCAGGTTGATGAGGAGGTCCACCTTGGGCGGGTACTTGGAAAGGTGCTCCTCCACTTCCTTCCGCCAGCGAAGGACGTCCGCCTCACTCACCAACACACAGTCGGTGAAGTAGGCGGTGACGACGTCGTTCAGCGCGTCGTACTCGAAGGACATGCTCCAGGCCATCGTGCTGCCTCCTCGAAGCGGGCGCTCAGGCCGGCAGGGAGCCGGCGAGGAAGGCGGACACCAGCGCCGCCGTCTCCGCCGGGCGCTCCACCTGTGGGTAATGACCGGGGCCGGGAAGGTACGACAGGCGCGCGCCGCGAATCCTCGCCACCACCGCCTCCCGCAGGAAGGCCGCCGGCAGGAAGGCGTCGTCCGTGGCCAACACCAGCGTGGGCGCCGTAATCGAAGCCAGCTTGTCGGCGAAGCCACCCGCCGTCCACGCGTCGAAGACGTGCTCGATGGCCGCCGGGCTGACGCCCATCGAGTCCTTCACCAGCGCCTCCAGGGCCTCCGGCGACAGCTGCTTGCACGCGAGTCCGAGGATGGTCTGCTTCTTCTCGCGGCTGTCCGCCGACGTGCGGAACAGCCCCGCCGCATCCGGAGGCAGCGGAAGACCCGCGGCGGGCACCGTGTTGAGGAGCACCAGCCCCTCCACGCGCGCCGGCACTTCCGCGGCCACCCACTTCACCAACTGGCCGCCCATGCTGTGCCCCACCAGCGTGAAGCGCCGCGCGTCCACGGCGTCCGCCACGGCCAGCACGTCGTGCGCCAGCGACTCCAGGCTGAAGCCTCCGTCCGGCCGGCCTGACTGACCCGAGCCCCGCATGTCCGGAATCACCAGCCGCAGCCCCGTCAGGTCCAGGCGCTCCACCAGCGCATCCCAGACCGCGCCTGATACCATCCAACCGTGGACCAGGATGACCGTGCGCGGACCCTCACCCACGACACGGTAGTGGAGCGAAGTCCCGTCTTTCGCTGAAATCGTGGGCATTCCGTCTCTCCGTCGCAACGAGATAAAACAGGATTGTAGAAATCTACAGAAGCGCTAGCAAGCCACGGTTTGGGCGTGTTGACCAGCCCGACGCGGAGTGCGCGCGGCTCTGGCAGACTCCGGCACCACATGGTGGACGAACAGGCAGGCGCCACGGGCGCGGCGAAGCGCACGGTGTACTGCGAAGACGCACTCGTGTGGCTGGAGGCGCGGCCGGTGTTGAAGGGCAGCTCGGCCATCGCGTCCCTGCCGGACTGGTCCGAGTTCCCGTCCCTGTCGCTGGCGGAGTGGAAGGCCTGGTTCATCCGCGCCGCGGCGCTCATCCTCGCGCGCGTGCCGCCCGAAGGCGTGGCCATCTTCTACCAGACGGACGTGAAGGAAGAGGGCACCTGGGTGGACAAGGGCTACCTGGTGGCTCGCGCCGCGGAGGAGGTGGGCGTCGACCTGCTCTGGCACAAGGTGGTGTGCCGGCGGCCGCCCGGGACGGTGACGTTCGGCCGGCCCGCGTACTCCCACATGCTGTGCTTCTCGCGCGGCGTCCGCGTGGACATGGCGAAGTCCACGCCGGACGTCCTGCCCGAAGCGGGCGAGGTGACGTGGACGCGCGGCATGGGCGTGGAGGCGTGTCTCATCGCGTGCCGCTTCATCCTGGAGCACACCCGCACGCGCACGGTCGTGGACCCCTTCTGTGGCCACGGCACCGTGCTGGCCGTGGCCAACGCGCTGGGGCTGGACGCGGTGGGCGTGGAGCTCAGCCGCAAGCGGGCGCGCAAGGCCCGCAACCTGCGCGCGGAGCTGATGGACGGCACGCTTGTCCTGTCAGGCGCCCATGGCACGGGCGCGCCTGTGAGCGACGACGACGCGCTGTAGTCACCCTTGCGGCGACCGCGACGCGACGTCCTCGCCGGGCGCCGGAACGAAGGCCGCCTGGGCGCCCGACTCTCGCGCCACGGTGGCCTCCAGCTCACCGATGAAGGCCGCGAAGAGCCGCTCTTCCAGCGCCAGCGCGGCATCCAGCGTGGCGCCCACGGCGGTGAGGCGCTCGACACACGCATCCTCGATGGTGCGCCGATGGCTCTGCTCCTCGGTGACGACGCGCCCCAGCTCCTCGCGCACGGCCGGCTGGCGGGACGCGGCTTTGTAGAGCGGGTACAGCACCATGGCGCGCCGTTCGATGGCCGTCGTCGTGAGCAGGTAGTGCAGATAGACGTCCGGCGCGCCCGTGAAGGACGTCGCCCAGGTGGCCAGCTCGTGGTCCAGCGCCTGGAAGTAGCGGCCCGCGGCCTCCGGGCAGAGGAACGTGGTGATTTCCGCGCCGGCGACCTCGGCGGACAGGCGCTTGAAGGCGAAGGCGTGGCGCGTCTCGTCGGCCAGGTGCCCCAGCACCTCCAGCGTCGGGTGCCGGTCCGCCACGGTGCGCGAAATCTTCCGCGCGCCGATGAACTCCATCAGGGACAGGGTGTGGAGCCAGCGCGCCTCCAGTTCGGGCGTCTGGGAAAGCTGGCGGAGCACGGCCTGGATTCGGTCACGCATGAGGCCGTCCTCTAGCCCGGCGCCGGGCCCCATTGCGAGCCCGAAGACAGGCCCAGCCCCGGAGAACGGCGTCGACGCCCCTGCCGGTCAGCTCGCGGCGACGGCTTCAACGGGCTTGCGAGACGTCGCGGAGCTGCCCACGGACGCCAGGATGATGCAGCCGATGGCCGCCCATTGCACCAGCGACAGCCGCTCCTTCAGCAGCAGCAGCCCGGACACGGCGGCCATCGCCGGCTCCAGGCTCATCAGGATGCCGAACGTGCGCGTGGGGAGCGCCTTGAGGGCATACATCTCCAGCGAGTACGGCAGCGCGCTCGACAGCACCGCCACGCACAGGATGATGGGCAGCAGCGACACGTCCAGCAGCTTCATGCCGGCGTGCGCGACCCCGAAGGGCATGACGAGCAGCGCCGCGACGCACATCCCCAGCGACGCCGCCGTGCCGCCGTGGACGGTGCCTCCGGCCCGCTGACCGAAGAGGATGTACAGCGCCCAGCAGGTGGCGGCCACCAGCGCCCAGAAGACGCCCATCCAGTCCAGCGACCGCGACGTCTCCGACAGCGGCAGAATCAGCAGGATGCCCGCCACGGCCAGCAGCGCCCACACGAAGTCGAGCGCCCGGCGCGTGGAGAAGATGGCCAGGGCGAGCGGCCCGGTGAACTCGATGGCGACGGCGATGCCCAGCGGGATGCGCTCCAGCGCCAGGTAGAAGGTCAGGTTCATCCCGCCCAGCGCCGCGCCGTAGATGGCCACGGCCCGCAAGTCCTTGCGGGTGAGCCGCTGCCGCCAGGGCCGGAACACCGCCGCCAGGATGAGCGCCGCGAAGAACACGCGAAGCGCCGTGGCCCCCGCCGCGCCCAGCACGGGGAAGACTTGCTTGGCCAACGAAGCGCCCGTCTGGATGGAGGCCATCGCGACGAGCAACGTCAGGACCGCCACCGTGACCGACCCCGGCTTCGTCAAGACTCGAGACATTCCGCGCACCTCTTCCACCGCACCCACTGTCCATCCCGTATCACCCGCCTGCCTTGAAGGGTGAAGAGAACACGCTGGACAACACTCGCCTGGCCGGGAGTTTGACGGCGCGGGGGCGCCTTCGCTTTGCTCGGGGGTGAAACGACTGTGCCGGGCCCCGGGGGGGAGCCAGCATGACGCCAAGAGTCCGAGAAATCCGGTTCCATCCACTTCGCACGCGACGAGAATGCCCACCGCGCTGGGATGCCCGCACGGGCGCGCTCGCGACGCCGCGGCCTCGAAACCGTGCGATCAAGCCAGCGCACGGTGGCGAGCGCGGTGACACCGTCCGTGACGACGCGCTGACGGCCTACCTGGCGCGCTGCAATGAGCTGGGCGCGGTGGAGGGTCCGTTGGGTGCGCGCACGCTCAACCCCGCCCTGCGGCCCGTGGTGGAGGCCCTCCACCACGTGCTCGCGGGCGGCGAGGTGTCGGTGCAGCTGCTCCAGCGCGGCAACGCGGACATCGTCAACGAACTGAACCTCCGGGCCGAACGCGCCACCGAGGAGTCGTCCAGCCTGGGTACGGCGGGTGACATCCTGTCCGCCACCGTATGAGTCCGCGCTCCGCCGGGCGACAGGCCCTCCTGTCCTCGTTCCGGCGGTGGACGCGCGCCCAGGATGCCGCGGAGGTGCTGGCCGCCTCGGGCCTGGGCGCGTGGCTCGCGCTCTGTGCCTTCGTGCCGAGCCTGCTGGCCATGACGGCCTGGGCCCCTGGCGCGCGGAGCTTCTTCGGCATCCACTTCGGCACCGCGCTGCTGTGCGCCGCGCCCATGTTGACCAGCGGCATCCTGTTCTCGCTCGTCCACCGGCGGCGCCGCCGCATCGAGCCCTGGGGCTGGGTGTGGCTCATCTTCGGCGTGGCGACGATGCACTTCTTCGTGGCCGCGCTGATGGCCCTGTCGGCGCCGCCAGGGGCCGCCGTCATCGCCTCGCTGTTCCTCTTCACCACCGCCTTCCATGGACGGCTGCACCGGGTGACGCCGCACCAGCCCTTCCTCGCCCTGGGGACCGCCCTGGCCCTGGCGCTGGCCCTGCCCCTGCGCGGCAGCGACGAACACCGCCCTCTTCGGCGTCATCGGCCCCGCGGCGCTCACCGCCCAGCTCTACCTGGGGACCTTCGCCGTGCAGCATGACCGGGCCCGCGCGGACGCGGAGCGCCTGCGGGCCGCCGTGCACGCGCAACTGCTGGAGCAGCAGGAGCGCGACGTGGGCCGCCTGTCGCAGGCGTTGTCGGAAATCCTGGGCTACCACCACGACATCGACAACGCGCTCATGGCGGCGGGCAGCGCGGCGGACATGCTGGCCGTGGTGGGCGCGCACCGCCCGGGCCCCGGCCGCACCGAGTTCGACGACCTGCTCCGGCAGCTCAACGACAACCTGACGCAGATACGGGACATGATGATGGACGCCCGCAACAAGGGGCGGCGCCATGCCGGCGTGGAGCCGGAGCCCGTGGAGCTGGCGCCGGTGCTTGACTCGGTGCAGGCCAGCGTGGGCCTGCGCTTCCCGGACGTGGACATCCAGGTGGAGGTGGAGCCGCCCTCCCCGCCCCTGCGCGCCCTGATGCGCGGCGGCGCGCCCACGCTGCGCCGCGTGGTGGAGAACCTGGTGCTCAACGCCTGCGAGGGCAACGGCGAGGAAGGCGCGGCGCGGGTCCACATCCATGCGCGCGTGGAGCCGCTCAGCGGGCGCCTGGAGGTCACCATCACGGATGATGGCCCCGGCTTCCCGCCCGGCCAGCTCGGCCGCCCCGCCGAGGCGCTGTACACCAGCAAGTCCCACGCGACGGGCCTGGGCCTCTACACCAGCGAGTGCCTGCTGCGCGCCAGCGGCGGCATGCTGCACCGGCAGAACGCAGCAGGGGGCGGCGCCGTGCTCCGCATGGTCCTTCCCAGGGAGTACCGATGAGCGGCGGAGCCCTGTACCAGGAGTCGCTGCGCGCGCTTCGCCGGCTCGGCTTGCCGGAGGTGTCGGAGCGGGACGTGCTCGCGGCGCTGGAGGCGGCGCAGCCGGGCCCCCTGTCCCTCTTCTACGAGGCGGGCGCGGAGGCCGGTCTGCCGCGCGAGGCCCTGATGGCGCGCGGCGCCGGGCTCTTCCTCAGCTTCAGCGCGGGCAACCTCGCCGACGACCTCATCGACGGCGAGTGCACGTACCACGACCCACCCATCCGCGTGGGGCCGTGCGTGCAGTTCATCCTCCAGAACCTGGCCTTCGCCACGCTGTGCGGCGCGCAGGCACAACTGCCGGGCCCGGTGCTGGAAGAGGCGGTCCGCACCCTGGCGGTGGCCGCCGGCCCGCAGGCGCTGGAGGTGCGCGCCAGCGACTGGACGGCGCCGTTGTTCCGCCAGGTGGCGGAGGGCATCGCCGGCCAGCAGTGGGCCGCGTACCTGCGCGTGTTGTGGGCGGGCACGGTGCTGGAGCCCGCGCGGCGGCGGCGGGCCGGGCACTGGGCGTGGCCGCGCACGTGGCGGAGGACATCCGCACGCGGGACGTGCGCTTCACCAGCATGCCCGGGGCGGACCGTCACGCGGTGGTGGCCTGGGCGCGCGCCGCCGCGCAGGCGCTGCGCCGACTGGACCTGCGCTGCCTGGACGCGGCGCTGCGCCGCATCGAACCAATGCTGCCAGAGGGGAGTCATGAGAGCCGAAGCCGTGCAACCCGAGTGGAGACGCGACGAGGTGAGCGCGTACTACGAGGCGAAGACGGAGCGGCTGCTCCAACGCTACGGGCCCGGCCCCCGCGTGCACTATCACTCCGGGCTGGTGGACGTGGTGCCGCCACCCGGCGCGTCCTCGGAGGTGCTGCGCGACACGGTCCATGCCGCGCAGGAAGCGCTGCTGGTGGAGCTGGCGCGCGCCGTGGGCCGCTTCCCGGACGGCGGCGAGGTGCTGGACGTCGGCTGTGGCCTGGGCGGCGGCGCGCTCTACTGGGCCACCGAGCATCAGGCGCACGTGACGGCGGTGACGAACGTGCCCTCGCATGTCGCGCTGGTGCGCGGCTTCGCGGAGGCCGCGGGCGTGAGCGCGCGCGTGCGTCCCATCCTCTGTGACGCCCTCTCCGTGCCGGGCCGCGCGGCCTTCGACGCGGTGGTGGCGGTGGAGAGCGCCTGCTACCTGCCGCGCGCCGAGTGGTTCCGCCGCACGCGGACGCTGCTGAAGCCGGCGGCGTGCTGGCCATCGCCGACTGCTTCCTCTGCCGCCCGGAGCTGGCCCCCGGCTTTGACCGGTATTGGCGCACGCGCATCGGCTCGCTCGATGAGTACCTGTCCGCTGCGCACGCCGCGGGGTTGGAGCTGGAGGTACGCGACGACGTGTCCTCACGCGTGGTGGGCTTCTGGTCGCTGACCCTGGAATTGATGGTGCATGAGCGCGCTTCGGCACACCCCTCCCAGCATCCCCTGCGTGCGCTCGCTCGGGCCGGCCGCGGCGAATCCAGCCGCGAGCACCTGCGCCTGCAGCAGGCGTTGATGGACGGCGGTCTGGAGTACGGACTGCTCGTGCTCCGGCGGGTGGACTGAGGCCGCGACACCTCCGACGAAAGCCAGCCCCTGGCCGCCCGGCCGCAGCCCAGGCGTGCGTGTGCAACGGCCAAGGGGACGGGGTGCAACACGCGAGGGCCGCCTCCAGCCTTGGGCCAGTCGCTACTCAGGGAGGAAACGCGATGCAGGCTTTCAATCGGTGGATGGTGCTCGGTGCGGTGGCGGTGGCGATGTCCGTCACGGGATGCAGGGAACAGAACCGTGACAACCAAGGGACGACCACCCCGGGCACGGAGGGCACCGGCGGTAGCGGCCAGGGCAACCAGCCGCGCCCCAGCGACGACATGGGCGGCACCGGCGGCTCCGGCCAGGAGATGCAGGGCTACGACGCCGGCACGGGCGGCTCTGGGATGATGAACGAGGACGCCGGCACCGGAGGCTCCGGGATGATGAACGACCAGGACACCGGGACGCACAGCCCCGAAGGTCAGCAGTAGCCCGCCTGCTCGCGAACCGCCGCGAGCAAGCAACCCACGGGGTCCGGGATGCTCCCGGACCCCGCTCCGCGTCTGGGCCTTCGCTCAGAGCAACCTGGCGAGTCCGCCACGACGACCCGTGAGGATTCTCTCCGGACCTTCGGCTCTGTCCTACCCGTCACACCCATTGTGGCGGCGAGTCGACGCCACCCGGGCACAAAGGGAGGGGTCGCTGTCGGCCAGCGACCGTGCGTCCGGGCCGGAATGTCAGGTCACCCGCCCGCATCGGGTACGTTGTGCGGCGCGCCATGCCCTTCAAGTTCGTTCACGCCGCCGACCTGCACCTGGACACGCCTTTCCGGGGCGTCGCGACCCAGGGACCGCTCCTGGGACGCTTCCAGGATTCGACGTTCCGAGCGCTCACGCGCATCACGGAGGTGTGCCTGCGAGAACGGGTGGCCTTCCTGCTGCTCGCCGGAGACCTCTTCGACGTGAAGGACCGCTCGGTGCGCGCGCGGCTGGCGCTGCGGCGCGAGCTGGGCCGGCTGGACGCGGCGGGCATCTCCACCTTCATCGTCCACGGCAACCATGACCCGCTGAGCGGAGACACCGGCGCACTGGGGCTTCCGCCGTCGGTGAAGGTGTTCGGCCCGGACTGGGAAGAAGTGGAGGTGAAGCGCGAGGGCCGGAGACTGTGCCGCGTTCAGGGCATCTCCTATCCGGACGTGGAGGTGCGCGACGACCTCTCCGCGCGCTTCCGCCGCACCGGGGACGGCTTCAGCGTGGGGCTGCTGCACGCCAACCTGGGCGGCGCGGAGGGCCACGCCAACTACGCGCCCTGCACCACCGCGGGCCTGGGCTCGCGCGGACTGGACTACTGGGCGCTGGGCCACGTCCACACGCGCGCCGAGCACATGCTCCCCGGCGGCGGCGTGGCGGTGTACCCCGGCAACCCGCAGGGCCGGCACGCGAACGAAACCGGCCCGCGCGGCTGCATGTTGGTGGAGGTGGAGGACGGCGGCATGCGGCGGCGCTTCATCCCCGTGGACGGCGTGCGCTGGCACAAGCTGGAGGTGCCGCTGTCCGGCGTCAGCACGCTGGACGGACTGCTGGCCACGGCGATGGAGGGCGTGGAGGCACGCTGCGCGCCCGAGCTGGACGGCCACGCGGTGCGACTCACCCTCACCGGAAGAGGTCCGCTGCACCGCGAGCTGGCCCGCCCTGGCGCGCTGGCACAGTTGGAGGTGGACCTGCGCGAACAGCTCGCGAGGAGCCACCCACCGGTGCTGCTGGAGTCGCTGCGGGACAGCAGCCGGCCGGAGGTGGACCTGGAGGCGGTGTGCGCGGCGGGCGGCTTCGCGCGCACGCTGCTGGACGAGGTGGGCTTCCTCGCGGAGGACCCGGCGGCGCTGGCGCGGTTGTGGGAAGAGGAGGCCCTGGGCGCGCTGAGCCAGCGGCTGAAGCGGCTGGGCGTGGACGCGCTGGAGGCGCCTCGCGCGGAGTGGGTGGTGCAAGCGGGGCTGCACGGCGTGGAGTCGCTGCACGAGGAGGAGACGTCATGAAGCCGGGGCTGCGCATCGACGCGCTGCGCGTGCTCGGCTTCGGCCGCTTCTCCGGCCTCACGCGCGACCTGGGGCCGGGACTGCACCTGCTGTACGGCCCCAACGAGGCGGGGAAGAGCACGCTGCTGGCCTTCCTGCGCAGCATGCTGTTCGGCTTCGAGAAGCGCGGGCAACCGGAGCGCTACGAGCCAGCCCACGGCGGCGCGTTCGGCGGTGAGCTGACGCTGACCACCCACGCGGGTCCGCTGCTGGTGCGCCGCATCGCGAGCCGGCGCTCGTCGGAGGGCGAGCTGTCGGTGCGAGACGCGGAGGGGAAGGAGCTCTCGAAGGAGTCGCTGGAGAGCGCGCTGGCCCACGTGTCGCGCGAGCTGTTCTTCGACGTGTTCGCCTTCCGCCTGGATGAGCTGGCCGGCTTCGAGCGGCTCACCGAACAGCGAGGCGCCTCCGAGGCCCTGGTGGCCGCCAGCATGCGCGGCGCGCGCCGACTGCCGGAGGTCATGGACCAGCTCCGCAAGAGCACCGAGGGCATCTACAAACCCAACGGCGTGAAGCCTTCGCTGAACGAGACGCTGAAGGCCCTGGAGGACGTCCAGGCACGGCTGCGGCAGGAGGGAGACCGGCCCGCGCGCTACTTCGCGGAGAAGGAGCGGCTGGGCGCGCTGGTGGAGGAGCAACAGACGCTCGAAGCGGAGCTGCTGGAGACGGGGACCGGACTGGAGCGGCTGACGCGACTGGAGGCGGCGCTCGGGGACGTGGCGGCGCTGACGCAGGCCCGCGCCGAGCTGGCGACGCTGCCCGCGCTGGAGACCTTCCCCGAGGCAGGTGAATCGCGGCTCGAGGACGGCCTGCACCGGCGCCGGAGCTATCGCGCGGAAGGCGCCCGGCTGGCGGAGCGACTGGCCACGGTGGAGGCCGGGCTGGAGCGGCTGTCCGCGCCGTCCGGCGTCCGGGGTCGCGAGGAGGCGCTGAGCCAGGCCCTGGCGGCATACACCGAGGGCGCCGCGCTGCTGCGCGCCCTGCCCTCCCGCCGGGCCGCCCTGGCCGAGAAGCAGCGGCAGGTGGAGCTGGCCTTGCGCGAGCTGGGCCTGCCCGTGGATGGGCCCGGCCTGTTGGCGCTGGACTTGAGCGTGAGCGTCCGCGTGACGCTGGAGGAACTGGCGCTCCGGCTGGGAGCGGCCGAGGTCGCGCATCGCGAGGCGGAGGGCGCATGGGCCCGCGCCGTCTCGGAGCGTGAGCGGCTGGATGGCGCGCTGGCGCGAGTGGACGCCGAGCTGTCGACGCTGCCGGAGGAACGGGCGTCGCGGATTCGCCAGCAACAGGCGGGGCTGGGACGGCTGCGCACCGTGCGCGCGGAGATGGAGCGCCTGTCGGAGCAGCGGGCCGAGCTGCACCGGCAATTCGAGAGCGTCCGCACCCAGGGCGAGCCGCAGGCGACGGCGGCGGTGCTGCCCACGTGGTGGGTGCCGGCGGTCGCGGCGGTGGTGGTGGCGCTCGCGGTGACGGCGTGGCTGCTGGCGGGCAACGTGGTGGGCGCGCTGTGCCTCGCGGGCGGCTTGTTGCTGACAGGCGTGCTGGAGCTGGCCCGGCGCCGTGTGGAGACGGCGCGCGACGCGGACGTGGAGGCACAACGCGCGCGCCAGCGCTGGCGGCAGCAGGAAGAGGAGCGGCTGCGCGCGGCCTTGATGGGTCTGTCCGCGCGAGAGGAACTGCTGCACCGTGAGCTGCTGTCCGCGGCGTCCGAGGCCGGACTCAACCTGGTCGCGACGGCGGCGGACATGGCGGCGCGGGAAGCCGTGCTGGCGGATGCGCTGGAGCGAGCGGGACGGCGGGAGCAGCTCCAGCGGGAGCGGGAGACACTGCACGCCGAGCACACCGCCGCGCGACGTGAGGAGCACCGCGCGAGTGAGGTGGTGGGCGAGGCGGAGTCGCGGCAGGAACAGTTGGGCGCGGAGCTGACGGCCCTGCTGTCGGAGCGGCGCTTCCTCCCACGTTGGCCGCGTCCGCGGCGCTGGCGCTGTGGCGCGACGCGGCGGCGCTCCGTCAGCGACTCCTGGACGTCGGCGCGGAGGAAGCCGCGCTCACGGTGGACGCGCAGGTCTGCGCCCTGGTGACGTCGCGGCTGTGGGCGGAGGCCGTGGTGGCGGAGCTCATCCCGGGCGCGACGGAGGCCCGCGAGCTGGACGCCGGTGTCATGGAGCCCCTGGCGTCGCGGGTGGCGGCGGCGCTGGAAGCGGAGCGCGCGCAGAGCCTGGAGCGCAGGACGCTGGAAGAGCGGCGGCACGAACTGCGAGCGGAGAAGGCGCGACTGGACGGGCTGTGCCACGACGAAGAGGCGGCGTTGGCGACACTGCTGGCCGAAGGTGGCAGCGCCGACGAGGAGACCTTCCGCCGCCGCGCCGCGCAGGCACGCCGCTACGTGGAGCTGACGGGCCGGACGCGGGAACTGTCGCACCGCATCGAGGCGCGCACGGGACTGTCGGAGACGCTCGCGCGGCAGGCGCTCATCGACGTGGGCGGCGAGCAGGGCCTGCGCGTGGAGCTGGAATCCCTGCGCGACAGACAGGCGGAGGCCCAGGACCGGCTGAAGGCGGTGCTGACGGAGCGCGGCGCGCTCAGCCACCAGTTGGAGCAGTGGGAGAACGACGACGCGCTGGCGAAGCTCCGCATCGTCGAGGAGTCCCTGCGCGCACGGGCCGCCGAGCTGGCGAAGCAGTACGCGGCGGACCGGCTGACCCTGGCACTGCTGGCGCGGGCGCGCCGCCGCTTCGAGGAGGAGCAGCAGCCTCGGGTGGTGCAGCTCGCCTCGGAGCACTTCGCCACGCTCACCCAGGGCCGCTACCAGCGCGTCTTCATCCCCACGGGAGAGGAGCGCGAGCTGCGCGTGGGTGATGGCCAGCGTGACTGGAGCGCGGCGCAGCTCTCCCGAGGGACACGCGAGCAGCTCTACCTCGCGTTCCGGCTGGCGGTGGTGCGCGACTTCGGCGAGACGCGCGGGGCGCTGCCGCTCATCGTCGACGACGTGCTGGTGAACTTCGACCCGGAGCGGGCGCGAGGCGCCATCCACCTGCTGGCGAAGCTCTCCGAGCACCAGCAGGTCATCGCCTTCACCTGCCATCCCTGGCTGCGAGACGCCTTCGCCACCGAGGGCGCGCGGGTGCAGGCGCTGGGCGCCTCCACGAGCGAACCACCCACGCCCGTGTCCGTGCTGAAGACGGGCTAGCCCAACGAAGCGCCAGGATGACGTGCCCGGAACGTATCAGAGATACCGTCAGGCTCCGTCCCTGACGACGACCCTCCGAGCCATGACGACCACCGAGATGCAGAACCCCGAACGACAGGGGACGACAGAACTGCCCGACGGGCGCGTGTTGGGCTGGAGTGAGTGGGGTCCTCTCACAGGCAGGCCCGTGTTGCTCTGTCCGGGAGCGGCGACCAGCCGATGGTTGGGCTTTGGCTCGGCGGTGTTGGAGAAAACGGGCGTCCGGCTCATCTCCGTCGATAGACCAGGCCTGGGGGCGTCCACGCCCATGCCGCAGCGGAGTCTCCTGGACTGGGCCAGTGACATCCGGAACTTCCGTGTTGCTCGGGCGCTGAACGGACTCCGCGCGGTGGGTTTCTCCCAGGGCGCGCCTTTCGCTCTCGCTTGCGCGGCCACGCAGGGAGTGGAGGCGGTTGCGCTCGTTTCAGGCGGGGACGAACTGGCACACCCGGCCATGCGAGCACTTCTCCATCCGGACATCGCGAAGCTGGTGGACCTCACCGCCACGGAGCCCGCCCAAGCCGAGGCATTCTTCGCGGGGATGAGTTCTCAGATGATGTGGAACATGGTCATCGGCATGAGCCACGAAGCGGACCGCGCCGTGTACACCGAGCCACGTTTCGCCGGAGCGTACCGGCGCGCGCTGGACGAAGCATTCGCACAAGGCCCTGCGGGCTACGCACGAGACACCGTGCTGGCCATGTCCCGGTGGCCCTTCGAGTTGGGGGCGCTCACCATGCCCGTGGACCTCTGGTACGGCGCACTCGATACCAGCACCGTTCACTCACCCGACCATGGGCAGACGCTCGCGGCGAGGATTCCCACGGCCCGGCGCCGTGTGAAGCCAGACGCCGGGGGCGCACTGTTGTGGACACATGCCGAGCGCATCCTGACGTCGCTGCTTGCCCGGTAGGCGCACGCGCGACGGCGCACGGCTTCCCATCTGGGCGCGTCCTGTAAGAGACTCTTCACCCATACGAGTCGAGCGCTGGGTGGAGGACTGCCGTGGCAAACGAGTGCCCCTATAGGGTGTGCCCGGACTCAGACTGCCAGTCAAAACCAAATGCCCCCAAAGTGATGGTAAGACCTACAAGCACAAGGCCCGAAGGACGTGCTGCGGGCGCTGGTGCAAACCCTTGAGGGTATCGGGGCGACCGCGAGCGCTTTACGGTAGAGTCGCTGCTACCGCACAGGGACAGCGGTTCGGACATCCCCGACGACCAGACCTACCTCGTGTTGGCTTGGCTCAGGAGCATCGGACTTGTGACACAGCACGACCGCCAAGGCTATTCGATGCCGGTGGACACGAGCCTCGGTCGCGAGTCCGAGCGGCACTGGGGCGAGCTAGCGACGCGCTGAACTTGCCAATTGTACTCGAACATCTTCGACTGTGAAAGGGATGCAAATGGCGACTTGGTGCTTCATGCCGCAGCAGCCCGGGGAAACCACCCGCGAGCCGATCCAGGGTGAGTTCTTCGCCACCGAGGCGATCAGCAACTCCGCAGCAGCGCTGGTGCGCGAAGGCAACCAGAACACGATGGATGCTGGGCGCACCGGCGAGAAGACCCGCGTGCGGATCTATCTCTCCGGCACCGGCGAGAAGGCCGCCGCGCCGGAGAAGATGGCCCCGTATCTGAGCGGCGTCTGGCCGCACTATCGGGCGCACCAGAATGGCTTGCGCGACGTCCCCACCGACGTCGAACACTGCCCGTTCCTCGTCTTCGAGGACTTCGGAACGACTGGGCTTTGCGGCGACCCGCTTCAGTGGCACAAAAAGGAGGGGGTGAAGAACGGCTTCTTCACGTTCTTCCGGGCGGAAGGGCAGTCAGACAAGGAGCAGGGCAACCGGGGCCGGTGGGGGGTGGGGAAGTCCGTCTTTCCGCGCTCCAGCCGCGTGAGCAGCTTCCTGGCCATCACGGTCCGCCACGATGACAAGCGCCGCCTGCTCATGGGGCGAGCTATCCTGAAGACGCACGCGATCGATGACAAGCGATACGTGGCGGACGGCTACTTCGGGACGTGGAAGCACCTAGAGGGCGGCGGGGATATCGTCGCGCCGGTCGAGGACGCGAAGGCCATCGACCAGTTCTGCGACGACTTCGGGCTGAAGCGTGGCACCGAGCCCGGGCTGTCGATCCTCATCCCCTGGTACGATCCCGAGATCACTCAACTGGCAGTGCTCCGAGCGGTGATCGAGGACTACTTCTATCCGATCCTCAGCGGAGACCTGGAGGTCACAGTGGAGGGGCCGGACGGTGCCACCGTTCTGACCGAGGCCACGCTCATCAATGAACTGGAGAAGCTAAACGGTGACCTCGCTGCCGACATGGTGCCGCTCATCAACCTAGCAGCGTGGGCCCGGTCGCTGAAGCCGGAGGACATTGTCGTCCTGAACAGGATGCCGGAGATAGGCCCTCCGAAGTGGAGCACGGCCCTGTTCCCCGAGACCACCACGGGCCTGCGCGACAAGTACCACAATGGCGAGCCAATCGCGGTTCGCGTGCCATTCTGCGTGCGGCCCAAAGGCGGGGAGAAGAAGTGGTCGCACTTCGATGTGGTGCTGGAGAGGGACGGCACCGGGACACGCGAGCGGCCAGTCTTCGTCCGCGAGGGCATCATCATCTCCGACCTGCGGTCACCCTACAGCCGCGGCGTGCGGTCGCTGGTCACCTGCCATGACGGGCCGCTAGCCACGCTATTAGGTGACTCGGAGAACCCGGCGCACACCCAGTGGCAAAAGGACGGATCTAACTACAAGGGCAAGTACACCTACCCGGCGGAGAACCTCTCATTCGTTATCAACAGCGTCTCGGAGGTGATCCGCTTCATCACCGAGGCCGACAAGGAGGCCGATAAGAGCATCCTCGTCGACGTGTTCTCGCTGTCCGCTGCCGCAGACTACCCCGACGCTGTCAGCACCAAGGTGAACAAGGGCCAGGGTACGAAGCCTGGCAAGAAGTCGCCGCAAGCCGAAAGCCCACGGCCGGTGGCGCCCAGACGGTTCAGGGTGGAGAGAATCAAGGGCGGCTTCCGGGTCCGCCCCGGCGACGCCGAAGCGGCGACGCCGAAGCGGCTCGACATCAAGATAGCCTATTCGATCCGCAGTGGAAACCCGATCAAGAAGTACCACAAAGCCGACTTCGAACTGGACAAGGCCCCCATCACCGTCGGCGGCGACCTCAAGGGCATCACTCTCGTCTCGCGGTCGGCCAACAGGCTCCAAGCCGAGGTGACCGAGGCGGACTTCATGCTGAGCGTGGACGGGTTCGACGAGAACCGCGACCTCTTCGTCAAAGTGACCGTCCCGCAGGAGGAGAGCGATGGCGATCAGGCGGCTTAACTACACGGGGCGGAAGAAGATCCGGCGCGAGGACGTGAGCATCACGCTTCACGCGAAGCCAAACGCGCCGACTACCTTCGACGCGGACCTGACGAAGCTGGCGGAGTACAAGCTGCCCGCCGACGCCACCGTCTCGGTCGAGGCGCGCCTGCAAACCCGCTGGATGCGGTTCGGCTACGGCTCCGTCAGTGCCATCACCCCGGCGGCGGACCGGGGTCTTACCGAGTTCGACTCGACGGACGGCATCCGGTTCTCCGTAAAGGTGACGGCCGCCACCGGCAACCCCGGCAAACTATTGGCCGAGGCCGACGGCATCCCCGTACTGTTCTCCGGCGAAACCGAGGAGCGTCGCGATCCGCTGCTACCGGTCAAGTCGGACGACATCGGCCACGAGGTTTACCGCTTGGACTTCTCCAACGACCCGCCGCTCCTGCTGGTCAACCGCGCCGCTGGCGACAAGGACGCCATCGTGCGGTCGCCGCTGTTCATGTCGATCGTCTACCCGGCGGTGCTGCGGGAGATACTGAACCGCGTCATCCTCGTCGATGACCTCGACGACTCGGACGACGACGGCGAGTCGTGGCAGGCCCGGTGGCTCAAGTTCGCGGCCGCGTTGCCGAGTGTCGGCCCCGTCCCGAAGGAGGACGGCGAGCGCGAGCAATGGATCGATGACGCCGTGGCCGCCTTCGCAAAGGAGCAGACCATGCTGGAGCGCTTCGTTGCCTGCTGGCAGAAAGGAGGTGCGTGATGCCCGACCTGCGCCGCTTGAACAAGGCCGGGATAGCCCGGTTCGAGCAGTACTTGGAGGTCCTGCGAGGCGGCGGCACAGCCACCCCACCGACCGATGCGCTGACCAGCGCGGAGCACTCGGAGCCGCTCGACGTCCTGATCGAGGTCGAGGATCGGGATTTCGGTAGCCGCCTTGAGTGGGCGAAGTACATCGACGAGAAGCTGGAGGGCAAGGGCCTGAAAAACGTCGAGCGCGACCTTGGCCTATGGGCGTGGCTCGCCCTCCTCCACGTCAAGCGGCTGCTGCCGTCGACGAAGAACGGCCGGAAGAAGGTCGGCGAGGTAGCGATGTGGGTGCCCCAGATCCGCGACTACCGCAAGTACTACCGACACTTGCTCGCGGGGCCATACCGCATCTACCGGGCTCACCGGGCCAACCCAGACAGTGCTCTGATCCTCCTCGGTGGTCCGTTCGGCTCCCACGGCGAGGTTGTCGAGCAGTTCGCGTCGCGGCTGGAGATCGTGACCAACCACGGGGTAATCGAGACCCTCACCACGCTGTACTGGGACGCGGCGGGGAAGAAGCTGCGGCGGGGTGCCGGCGGCAAGGATGCTGGAAGCGCCCGGCGCCTCGCCGATGTCCTGCATCAGTTCGACCTCACGTGGGACCTCTACGCCCTGACCGCGCCGTGCCTGCTCGGGCTCCTACCGAAAGAGTTTGACAAGTTCAGGCCCCAGCCGGCCCCGGCGCTCGTCGCGGCGAGCGCCTGACCTCACCGGCAGGTACACCGAGGGCTGCTCACCCATGATCAGAGACCAAGAACTGCTGCATGGCGCTGCCCTTATCCGACTGCTCGACGCCGGCGAGCCGGTGACGGTCAGCAAGGCCGCGACCATCCATCCGTCGGTGTACGCAGCGAAGGCCGGTGACCGCCGCGTTACGCTACTCGTGAAGCTCTCGACTAAGAAGAAGTCGCCGTGGCAGTTCACCTTCACGGAGGGCGAGGGCGCTGCCTTGGCGGCGCTCGCGGAGGAGTACCCCGACCACAAGCGCCTGCTCGTGTTCGTATGCCACCTGGACGGCGTCTGCTGCCTGCCTCATGACCGGCTCGGGGAGCTGATCGACGACCCGTTCGCCCCAGGCGGGCAAGCGGTTTCGGTGACAAGGACGGAGGGGAAGAGCTACCGCCTCACCGGGCCCGGCCGACTGCGACTGCGCGGCACCATCCGCGTGAGCGACTGGCCCCGCCTCGTGTTTGAGAAGGAAACCACATGATGACCGCAATGATGCCCGTCGCGCCCACGATCGTGACGACCGGGGATGCACTCACCAACTGCCTCGACTACATTCGGGACGAAACGGGCAATGCGGCGGCCGTTCAGGCGCGCGAATCCGCGCTCCGCGCGATCCGGCAGTGCGTCCACCACTACAATCTGAAGTTCGGCGAGGGCGACGTCGGGGTGGACGGGTCCGGCAAGGTGGGCACCCTCTTCACGCCCACCAAGTGCGAGTCGATCCCGATCGGGACCAATGGGTTGCTATACGGCAAGGTCCAGAGTGGCAAGACGAACGCGACGGTCGCGACCGCCGCGCTGGCGGGCCTCAACGGTTTCCGCTGCATCGTCGTCCTCACCTCGGACAACGTCTGGCTCGGCAAGCAGACCTACCAGCGCTTCCGGGATGCCCTGCTTGAGGACGGCCCCGTCATCCGGCACTGGGAGGACTGGCGGCACGACCCGGCCAGCAGCGGCACGCAGCTCAAGAACGCGCTCAGCGATACCGGCATCCTGCTGGTTTCCACCAAGAACGTGAAGAACCTGGAGAACCTCTGCACCGTGCTCAGGAAGGCCGGTGCGAAGAACCACCCCGCGCTCATCATTGACGACGAGGCCGACAACGCGAGCCTCGACACTAACACCGCCCGGCGGACACGCGACTCCAACGTGCCGCCGAGCGAGGTTTTCAGCCACATCGCCGACATCCGCAAGCTGATCCCCAACCACATGTACCTGCAGGTGACTGCGACGCCTCAAAGCCTCCTCCTACAGGGGCTCGACCACCCGTCGCGGCCGGTGTTTTGCGAGGTGTCGGAGTCCGGCACCGGGTACATCGGCGGCGAGCTATTCTTCACGCCCTCGTCCCCATACGCCTGCCTCGTTGATGCTAGCGAGCTGAACGACCTGAAGTCCGGCAAGGTGAACCCCGGCGACAGTTGGTCCATACCCAAGGGGCTGCGACTGGCGCTGTGTACGTTCTTCCTCGGCTACGCCCACAAGCGGATCATGATCGCGAAGCCCAGCACGGTATACTCCGCGCTGATCCACATCTGCCACCGGCGAATCAACCAGGAACACGTCAGCCAGGTGATCCGGAGCTTCGTCACCGATTTCGACCGGGCGCTCCGCGGCCAGCTGTCTGCGACCAAGCAGACCCAAGCCGTCGCGTGGCTGAAGGAGGCGTGGGACGAGCTGAAGAAGACCTCCTCCGAACTGATGCCGCTAGACGCGCTGCGCACGCGGCTGGAGAAGACGCTGCGCAATGCCATCCCCGAGGTCATTAACGCCGACAACCCCACCGAGGAGCCGGAGTACCGGCCCGGGATGAACATCCTGGTCGGTGGCAACCGCCTCGGCCGCGGCGTGACAATCAAGGGACTCATGGTCACCTACTATGGCCGCGACCCCAAGCAAAAGGTGATGGACACGGTGCACCAGCACGCCCGCATGTTTGGATACCGCAGCCAGCTCCGTGACGTGACCCGGCTCTTCACCGCGCCTCACATCCTCGACGCCTTCCGGCAGATCTATGAGGCCGACGAGGCAACCCGGACCGCCATCGGGGACGACCCGACCAACCTGCGCATCAAGCCAGTCTGGGTCGGCACGTCGCTGCGGCCGACGCGGTCGAACGTGCTGAACCCGGCCGAGATCGGGGCCATCTCTCCGGGCCGGGCGATCTTCCCTGCCGACCCGAAGTGGAAGAAGTCGGAGGTCAAGAAGCACACCGACCAGCTCGACAAGCTTCTGGACGGCTTCACGGGCGACGAGGAATACCATGAGGTGGACATCGACTTCCTCGTCGAGGTGCTGAGGGAGATGCCGAGCAACCCGTACCCTGGCTACACGTGGGAGGACCGCCGGGTGCAGCAGGTGCTGGAGGCTATGAAACGGGAGGCCATTGGGATTGAGAAGGGCCGCCTCAACGTGCGCCGGGGCAAGGACGGCAAGGGCTTGGAGCTGACCCGGAAGGAGGAGCTGCCCTGGAAGGGTTTCGCGAGCAGCCAGTGGGTGAACACATCCAAGACCGACTACTCCGAGCAGCCCACTCTCATCGTCATGAAGCAACGCGGCGAGGGCAATGGCTGGGACGGGCAGTCGGTGTACCTGCCGACGCTGGTCCTGCCGGGTGGCCAGTACGCCTTCATGTTCAACTATAGCGACTCGGGCGACTGACGCCCGCCGAGATTGATGACACCCGGGCAGAGCTACGACCTCTGCCCGGTGCGTCTGCGTGCGTAGCCAGTCGGGCCCAGCACCGTGAGGCTGCAACGGCCCGCGCCGTCACTGGACTTACCACCCACAAAGGTGGGCCCGCCTGAAACTCACCCCAGCACCGACTCAAACTCAACAGCAAAGACCTCTGGTTCAATTTGAACGCTATCGGCAACAACACCCGCCGGCAGGTTTCCAAGCCCATCAAGAACCTGCGCAGCAAAAGCTCGAACGCCCGTGAGCATTCGAACTCGTACAGGCCGGCCATCCATCTCATACAGGCGCGCAATCCTGTAACCATCGTTCATCGCCGCAAAGCGCAACTCGCTGATACTCATATGCAGTGGCCGCTCGAATGGGCCTCTCGTCGCCTTGACATCGACGAACAGATGCGGTGCATTTCCAAGCCACTTGGCTCTATACACTTCATAATCAAAGGCTGACCGGGCATGGGTCCGCGACACCCATTCAAAATCATCTTCACCATGTCCCAATGAGGCCAACCACACTCCGAAATACTCTTCCCCTCGCAGCCCCGTCTCTTCTGCGACACGAAGCTGCCGCCACAACTCTTCGGGTGACATCGACACCGAGCGACCCGTTTGCCGCCCGGCAACTGCGGTTGGTCGCAGTTCACCGAACAGAACATCTTCCACGGTATCGCGGAAACTGATCACATCAAGCGGATGCTCTCCAGCGTATGCAGCCCTCGTGGCAGCTTGTAAATCACCAATAAGCCTATCCGGAACTTCGATCATCGTGTTCCGCGAACTGAATGCACCTTGAGTTCGCACAGCAATGGCTGAATGCAACTCTGGGTCGCTAGCTGCAGACACCAGCACAAGCGTCACCGAGACAGGCCGCTCACCTCCCTCGAATGCCAGGAGCCCATAATCGTTCACGGCCAGCGTGTCGTACCGACCAGGCTCACCATCCGGGTCGAATACAAACTCCCCGTTCAAACGCCAGTTTTTCGACCCTTGGGAACGTAGTGCCTTACGCGTCAATCGATGTGCAGCCCTTCCCCCTGGGCCGATTATGCTCAACGGAAAGTTGACCTGTTCAAAAGACCCACGGAGCCCCGGGTAGAATCGATCGATAAAAACATCACTATTGAGATTAATTGCCTTCTGCTTGGACCGCTCAACATGGGCCTTGAAAAAGGACAAATCCGACGCAGTCAACGCCTTGATAGCAATCTTCATATCAACCACACCCAGTCAAAATAAAAACCACACTAAACCGCAACAACAGAGGAAGGCTCCGTCCGTTGGCTCGCAGCAACACCGGAGTGGGACCTGCCTTCCACAAGCGTCAACAACGGCACTGCCAACGCATATGCCATCAGCGGCGGCACAGCGTTTCCAATCTGCCGGAACGCCGGATTCATCGTCCCTGAGAACTTGAATCCGTCTGGGAATGACTGTAACCGCGCTGCCTCTCTGACAGACAACACCCGTGCCTGTTCACTGTCGTAGTGAATATGACTGTATGAATCTTTTCCCAAATGAGCCATCAGCGTACGTGCCGGCATATCCGGCTCCATCTTTCGCCACTTGTTCGGGAACTTGCCCGGGTCATAGGGCGGAACATAGGCTTTTCGCAACTCGTCATACTCATCAGTCCCGGGCAATGCGCTGCGGCCACTTCGCGTCTCCTGAACAAGACGCTTCTCAAACAGCCGTTCGGCCAAGGAGTATGCCTTGGGGTAGTCGTCACCACATTCCATGGCCCGGAAGAGCCTGTAATCACGATCACTGAGTGAACGAATGGTGTGGTCCCAGATATATCCATCGCTCTCAAAGCTCGGCCATGTACGCATCAGTCGTGCGTACTCTGATGGCTCCACGCCCGACTGATAGGTGACTGCCTCGTCGAAACGGCGGGCTCCACGACGCAGTTTTCCCTCAAGATGCCCTGTAATGGGGGGGAGATCAGCAAGCGCTTCTCGCACTGTGACGGGAGGGCGCCGTATTCGACTGGCCACCGGAGTTGGAACGAATCTCGTCTTCGCGGCAAACAAGTCATCAGTAACGATGTGCTTCAGCGCAACATCACGCGTCCCCTGATATCCAGGCGGGAACTCGACTCTACGCTCTGGCAACGGGAATGCATACGTTCCCCCCACTCGCTCATGAACACCCACCAGAATAAAGCGCTCCCTCATCTGAGGGACACCGTAATTCGCGGAGTTTATAAGCGTATAGGTGCAATGATATCCCAGGCCCTCAAGAACCTCACAAACCTCCTCAGCCAGGTTGTGGCCACCAAAATTGAGGATGTCCGGAACGTTCTCCATAAGTAACGCAACAGGCTGCAGCCTCCTTACGTACTCCAGGTAAGGCAGGTAGAGCTTTGCTCGTGGGTCATGACGAAAAGCCTCGGGGTGCTCGTGCACTTCTCGAAGCTTCGCACGCCCCACACGAGTGAAGGCAGGGCACGGCGGCCCTCCGACCAGAATGTCGACCTCATGCTCTGGCTTTTTCACACCAAAAGAATGCAGCAATTCGTGTGCACCAATTGCCGTAATGTCTTTGGGCGAGGCATGAACCTCAAAAAGGTCGGGCGCCACGTCTCGGTGAAAATTAAGAGCATGAGAGCGAGCAGCGTGCTCATCAAACTCTACTCCGCCAATAACGTCACAACCGGCACGGTGGAACCCTAGGGTGAGTCCGCCACACCCGGAAAACAGGTCAAGAAGGCGTGGACGCTCCCCACGCGCAAGACGCCGGAGTTTGTACTCGATGGGTCGAAGCATGGAACTCAAGATCTTTGAGGCGCTACAGTTGCTGGTGATCGCTTGCGCCACTTTTTCGTCGAACGGCGGCGCTCAACTATTCTTCTACTCACTGGGTGCTCGGCAAGCCGCACCTCATGGCGACGTTCAAGATCGGTTTCCTGGTCGATTACCTCTACGCGCCAAACGCGCCAGTCACCTGTCTCTCCAGGAAACTTCCCAGCAAGGGCCAATTTTATTCGCTCTACGACCCCATTCAAGTTCTCAGCAAGTTCGTGTTCCCAGAACCGCAGGGGTCGCCACCCAAGGAGCGCAAGTTCGTGGGTCTGACGCCGGTCGCGCTCAACATTCCCCGCGAGTTTCGCGCCCCAGAATTCCGCTCTCGTTCGCGGGCGCACATAATGCTCGGGGCAGCCATGCCACTGGCAACCATCGACGAAGACCACCACCCTCGCTTTGGAGAAAACGACATCCGGTCGTCCGCCGACAGGGAGACGATGGTTGACTCGGTAGCGGAGCCCCTCCGCGTGAAGAGCCCGGCGTAGAGCCAGCTCTGGCGAGGTATTCCGCCCTCGAATGCGCGCCATCTGCTGAGACCGACCAAGCGGACGCCCGGCGGATCGCCGCTCCTTCACGATTCGCTCCTCACACTCCGAGTTACTGACCACGCGAGTGCACATGACTCGCTGTGCGATCTGATTCGAATCCTACTCAGCACATCGCGCAATGAGCAACCCAAGCACCAGGTTGCATCAGAGGTGCGCAAAAGGCCACTACGTCCTCTCAGCCAGCCGACATGAAGCCCACACCCCACGCGCCTGTGGCACACTGCGCGCCATTCGACTCCTCTTCTCCATCGTCTTCTGGGCGTTCCTGATGCTCTCCAGCGCCGTGCTCTTCGTGGGCGCCGTGCTGGTCTGGCTCGTCACGTTGCCGTTCGACCGCGACGGGCGCGTCCTGCACCTGTATTCGTGCTTCTGGGCGCAGCTCTACTTCTACGTCAACCCGCTCTGGCACCTGGAGATCGACGGCCGCGAACACCTGCCCTGGCGGGGCCCGGCCGTGCTCGTGTCCAACCACGAGTCGCTCGGCGACATCCTGGTCCTCTTCGGCCTCTACCGCCCCTTCAAGTGGGTCTCCAAGGCGTCGAACTTCAAGCTGCCCCTCATCGGCTGGAACATGCGGCTCAACCGCTATGTCCCCCTGGTGCGCGGAGACAAGGTGAGCATCATGAAGATGCTGGCCGACTGCGAATACTGGCTGTCTCGCGGCGTGCCCATCCTCATGTTCCCCGAAGGCACGCGCTCCTCCGACGGCGTCGTGAAGCCCTTCAAGGACGGCGCCTTCGCGTTGGCCTTGAAGCAGCGCTGCCCCGTCATCCCCGTGGTCCTCACCGGCACCGCGCGCACCCTGCCCAAGCACGGCCTGGTGCTGGAGACCACCGCCCGCTGCCACGTCCAGGTCATGCCCCCTGTCGACCCCAGCGCCTTCACCGATGTGGCGTCCCTGCGTGACCACGTCCGGAATCTCATCGTCTCGGAAAAAGCGCGCATCGAGGCCCTGACGCCCGGCGCCTGACGCATCCCTCCCTGCCCGCCCCTTTCACCGGCTCGAGAACCCAGGCAAAGATGCCCACCGGGTTCGAGGCGGGGCTCTCCGAGGAACGCGATGCGCAAACAGCCGGTGGTGATGGTCGCGCTCGGTGGACTCGCACTGGCGCTGGCCGTGGCGCTCGTCCATGTCCAGGACGACTCGGGTGCTCGGCCACCGCCACCCACCGCGCAGCGCGGTCCGTCGCTTCGAAAGCTCGACGCCCCCACGCCCCCGCCGAAAGGCAACCACTCGCTCCGTGGCCGCGTGCTCGACCCGTGGCGCCGCCCCGTCGCGGGCATCCAGGTCTCCGCCACGCGTGAGATGCCCGGCGAGTCCCTGTCCGCACTTCCCTGTGACACACGCGCGCCGGACCTGTCGCTGTCCTCCGGCGACTGCATGGGCGCGCCCGAGGAGCAGGTGCGGGGCCTCGTCGAGGTGGGCCACGGCGGCGCGCCCGTGGTGGCCCAGGCCGTCACGTCGGCGGAAGGAACGTTCCGTCTCGAAGGCCTGCCCGAGGGCACGGTGGCGCTCTGGGCCATCGGCGAGCATCACGCCACGCTGGCGCTCGACGTCAGCACCGGCGCGCAGGACGTGACGCTCGTCCTCGACCCGGGCCTCTTCCTTCCCGGCCGCGTCATCGTCGAATCCGGCGCGCCGCTGCCCGGAGCCCGCGTGACGCTCTTCCACCAGGAGCACTCCCGCTTCTTCGATGCCAGGACTGGCGCGGATGGCCGCTTCGCCTTCGGTCCGCTTCCACCGGGCGACTACACCGTCGTCGCCGCCAGCGACGGCCTGCTGACAGACTCCCTTCAAGACGCGGAGATGGAGGACCTGAATCCCATCGTCCTCCACCGACCCCGGCGGCTGTCCGGGCGCGTGCTTGCCCAGGACACGCCCGTCGCCGGCGCGGAAGTCCACGTGGCCTACACGTCGTCCGTCACCGTGACGGACGATCAGGGCCGCTTCTCCTTCGAGCCACTCTCTCCAGGTGATTACGAGGTGCGCGCGGAGCACCAGGGCGCCTACGGCTTCGCCATGGTGACGCTCACCGAGGAAGGCGGGGACGCGGACACCACCGTGCACCTGGGCACGCTCATCTATCTGGAAGGCACCGTTCGCGACGAGTCCGGGCGCCCCATCCCTGAAGCCCATGTGGGCGCTGGCGCGGCCAGGGGACGGGCCCCTCCCGTGGACTACGCCACCACGATGGCGGACGGCCGGTTCCGGCTGGGCCCGCTGCGGCGGGAGCCCTACATCTTCAACGTCCTGGCCTCCGGCTACCTCGGCACGCTGCGTGACGAAGTCGCCGCGCCTGGACTGCGTCTGGACTTCACCCTCGCGCGCGCCCACGTCATCCGAGGCATCGTCATCGACGCCCAGGGAACCCCCGTGCCCGATGTGGACATCGACCTGGACAGGGAGTCGCTACCCGACACCGAGACAGACTTCGAGCGCGTGGACGCCACCAGGTCGGACGAGCACGGCCGCTTCGAGCTCGCGGCCCCCCAGCCAGGGCGCTACGAAATCGTCTTCACCAGCCAGGGCCATCTGGAGGCGCGGGTGATGGCGGACGCGCCGAGCCCCGAGCTCCGCGTGGTGATGGAGGCGACGGCCCGCGTGGAGGGCACCGTCACGAGCGCCCAGGGCCTCCCCGTCCATCACATGGCGATTCACCTCGAGGATGACAGCGACACCGGGAACTCCCACATTGTCGAGAGCGACGAGGAGGGGCGCTTCTCCATCACCGGGGTGCTCCCGGGCACGTACCGCCTGCACGCGGGGACG
Organism: Myxococcus sp. MxC21-1; assembly: GCF_032612255.1. NCBI lineage: Bacteria > Pseudomonadati > Myxococcota > Myxococcia > Myxococcales > Myxococcaceae > Myxococcus > Myxococcus sp. MxC21-1. The sequence continues at coordinate 170,325 of NZ_CP123278.1, read as the reverse complement.
AACACCCACCCAGCCCCCCGAGCGGCGTCGCGTACCGTCACCGTGCACGGCTCGGAGGTCGTGAATGCCTCGCTGCGGCTGGAGACCGGAGCGCCGGTGTCCGGCATCGTCGTGGACGAGCGCGGGCGCCCGGTGGCGAACGCCACGGTGGAGGGGCAATCCCTGTCGGGCCAGCGCGACGACCTCCCCCAGCGTCACCACCAGCGACGACGAGGGCCACTTCACCCTGCACCACCTGGCGGAAGGCGAGTGCTCGCTGCGCGCGGCGAAGGGCCGGTATGTGTTCGAGGCCACCGAGCCGCGTGCTCCCGGCGTCGCGCATCCCGCGGTCCTCGCGCAGTCGGGAGCTCGCAACGTGCGGCTGGTGCTGCGAAGCCAGGGAAACGTCCATGGCCGTGTGGTGCGCGAGAATGGCACCCCCATCACCCGCTTCACCATCAACCAGGAGCCCTTCCGGGACCCCGAGGGAGCTTCAGGTTCGCCGCCCCCGTCGTGGGGACACAGCGGCTGACCTTCGAGGCCCCCGGGCTGACGCGCGCCGTGCGCGAGGTGCAGGTCCCCGCGGCCGAGGACCTGGACCTGGGGCAGGTGCGGTTGGACGCTGGGCGCAACGTCCGCGGCCGGGTGGTGGACGCGGCGACGTCGAAGCCCATCGAGGACGCCATCGTCGAGGTCCATCTGCCGGGCGAAGGCGGCGCGTTCGAGGAAGTCACCGCGCTGGCCGTGGACGTCTCCCAACCGGATGGCACTTTCACCTTCCCACTGCTGGAAGCGCGCCCGCTGGATGTGCTGGTCCAGACGAACCAGGGTCACCCCATCCTGCGCCATCGGATTGGCACGGGTGACGAAGCCTTGGAGTTGCGGGTGTATCCGGGCGCGCAGGTGGAAGGCACCCTGAAGGACCGCGACGGAAAGCCCGCGGAAGCCGTCGTGCAGCTCGTCGCCGAAGACAGGGACTACTCCGCCTCGGTGAACGAAGCGTTGGGGACGTTCCAGGCCCAGAACGTCCCGGCGGGCACCTACACGCTGTCGGCGTCCATGGGACAGAACGCGGAAGGCCGCAGCGTGGCCTTCCTTCCGCAGCGCGTGAAGGTTCCCCCCATGGGGAAGGTGACGTTCGCCTTCACGGAAGCCACCGGTGGCGGCACGATGCGACTCGGCATCCGGATGCCTCCCGTCAAGCCGGACGTGGGGATCTACAAGGCGTTGCTGTCGGGCACGCTGCCACCGACCGTGTCCGGCCGGGAGCTCCGCACACGGGCCCGCTTCGGAGACATCCGAGCGTCCACGAAGAGCCTGGAGGGCGTGTTGGTGTACGAGCAGCTCCCGGCTGGGGCGTACACGTTCATCGTCCTGCTGGAAGAAGAGGGGAAGCCCGCTCGCTTCACCGTCCACCGGGAGGAGCTCTTCCTCGCGGAGGGGGAGACGCTGGAGCGGGACATCCCGGTGACGCCACGGCCCCTGCCCTGAGCGCGGGTGCGATTATCGGTTGTCCCAGCCCACGCCTAGAGTGAAGCGGATGAGCGACAAGCGCCCCCTGGCGGACACGACCGAGCTGGAACTGGACTGGCGTGGCCGCGCCCCCGTCAGCCGGAGGCACCCTCCAGCGCGGCCTTGGAACCGCTTTCCGAGGTCGAGGTGCCGTCCGGCGCGGGCAAGGGGCTCCCGGGCGACCCGCGCCACATGAGCATCGAGCTGCGCCAGTCGGTGCAGGGGATGATGGAGACGCCCGCGCTGCGCATGCGGCAGATGCGCGAGGGGCTGGAGATCATCTTCGGCGCCCAGACGCGCAACCGCTACGAGGTGTGCGACGATACGGGCCGCGTCGCGCTCTACGTGGAGGAGGAGGCCCGTGGCTTCGGCGCCATGCTCCGGCGGACCTTCTCGCCCTTCTACAAGGCCCGGATGGAGTGCATGACGCTGGGCGGCATCGTGGCGCTCGTGGTGGAGCGCCCCTGGAGCATCCTCCTCACGAAGGCGAACATCCTGGCCTGGGACGGCCGGCTGATGGCGCGCATCCAGCAGCGCTTCACCCTGCTGGGACGCCACCTGGACATCGTCACGCCCGGCGGCGCCGTCATCGCCACCGTGAAGGGCCCGCTCCTCAGACCCTGGACCTTCCGTATCTTCCAGAATGACGTGGAAGTGGCCGTGGTCCGCAAACGCTGGAGTGGCTTCCTCCAGGAGAGCTTCTCCGCCGCGGACACCTTCACCCTCGACTTCCAGCCCCAGTGCACCGACTTCCGGCTGCGGCAGCTGGTGCTGGCCGTCGCCCTGCTCATCGACCTGACGTACTTCGAGAACAACAGCCACCGCGCCGCCCTGGGCCCGGGGCTGGACCTGTTCGACGCGTTGATGTTCTGGAAGAAGTAGCGTGGTAAATCCCCCTCCATGTCCACGTCCACGAGCGATGCGCTGAGCGCGGCAGACCTGGAGCGGCTGGTCCGCGCCGAGTCCCCTGACCTGGCCGATGCCGTCCTCGCCCTGCTCGAGCAGCCCGAGCAGACGCCAGAGAAGCCGCTGCCGAAGGATGCCTTCACCTTCGACGCGCTCCTCCGGACGCTCACCCAGGCCCGGGCACACTACGAGTCGGACGGGCGGCGTCAGGCCTCCTCCGAAGCGTGGCAGCGCTACCGGCGCAGCAGGACGTGCCCCGCCCTCCTCGCCTGGCCCTGGCCGACCTGCTGGTGGCGCTCTACCAGCGCGGCACCCAGGCCTCGCGCGCGGCGCTGATGGACATCGCCCGCCGCGCGGACCTGCGCTTCGGCCTGTGGGGCGGACTCAAGCGCATCTACAAGCTGGCGGAGGCCCACCACGACGCGGAGCTGTTCGGCGTGCTCGCCTGGCGCTTCGACGTGGAGCGCCACCGCCCCAGCGCCAGCCGGGAAGTCTCCGGCGGCACCCTCACCTACCTGCGCCGCCGCGCGTGGCGCTACCTGCGCCACCTGGGCGCCGCCGTGCCGGAGCTCTACCCGCAGTTCGCGGTGGAGGTGCTGCGCCACTACGCGCCGGACACCTCCTGGTACGGCGTCTGGGTGGCCCACCACATCTGGGCGCATGGCAGCGGCAAGTACTCGCAGGACTCCTTCGCCATGCCGCCGCCGGGCGACATGGTGAAGCACCGCGCCTTCCCGGACGCGTGGAAGCGCTCGCCGGACGCGCTGATGCGCCTGCTGGACGTGTGTGAGTCGGACCCCGCCGCCAGCTTCGCCATCCAGGGCCTGCGCAAGGACTTCCCGGAGGCGCTGCGCAAGGTGACGCCCGCGTGGCTGGACCGGCTCGCCCGCCGGCCGCTGGGCAGCGCGCACGACTTCCTGGTGGAGACGCTGCAGGCTCGCCCGAGTTCCACCAGGGCCGGCTGCGCGAGCTCGGCCTGCACGAGGCGGTGCTGGCGCTGCTGCTGTCCCCCAGCGCCAAGGCCCGCGCCTACGCCATCGAGTACGCCCGCGCCCACGCGCAGGACCTGCCGGCGGAGCGCCTGGAGGAGCTCGTGGCCCAGGGCGCCCCGGACGTGAAGTCCTTCGCCGCGGCCACGCTGGAGAAGCGCAACCCGCGCGAGCTGGGCGTGGCGCTGCTGGGGCGGCTCCTGCAGCACAAGGCCACGTCGGGCTTCGCCGCGGGCGCGCTGGCGCAGTCGTTCGACCGGGCCGAGCTGCCCGCGGACTTCCTGCGCGATATGTACCTGGGCACCGGTGAGCAGCTCAACTGGGTGAAGGGCTTCATCAGCTCCAAGTACGGCGCCACCGAGCTGCCCGCGGACTTCTGGAAGGCGCTGCTGGACGACCCGCGGCTGCAGAAGAAGCCCCACCCCGTGGAAGGCCTGGCGATGCGGGCGCTGTCGGCCTACCCGGCCGCGGCCATCGGTCCGGAGTGGCTGCTGGAGAAGGCCGCCCATCCCCGCATCAGCCACATGGCGACCCAGGCGCTCATGCGCGCGGACAGCCTGCCCGGGCTGGACGTGGAGCAGGTGAAGGCGCGCGTCTTCAGCGCGAAGTACCGGGGCGTGGCCCTGGGCCTGCTGGGCAACCGCAAGCTGTTCACCGCGCGCCAGCTCACCGTGCCCTGGCTGCTGGCGCTGGCCCGCCGCGCCGACCCGGAGCTGCACGGCTTCGCGCACCGCTACCTGCTGGAGAACGTGGCCCCCGCGGACTTCAGCGACGCGGGTGACGCGGCCGCGGGCCTGGAGCGCCTCTTCGAGCTGGCCCTGGGCGCGAAGCAGCCGGCGCCCGTGCGCGCCTTCGCGCAGACGTACCTGCGCTGCCACCACCCCGTCATCGGGCCGGAGCAGCCGGAGTCGAAGTCCTACAACCTCAAGCCCCGCGCGCCGCGCAAGGCGTACACGCCGGAGCTGCTGTGGCCCGCGCTCACCGATTCGCGGGACGACGTGCGCCGCTTCGCCCTGGCCATTGCCCGCGCGGAGCTGCGCGCCTGGGGCTGGCACACGCGCGTGTACGAGCTGGCGGACGCCGAGGCGAAGGAGATCCGCAACCTGGCCTATGACGCCCTGCTGCGCGCGGGCGAGGAAGGCGCGGACGCCCGACACACGCTCCAGCCAGAGGAGCTGGACCCCGTGAAGGTGTTCTCCCTCACGGAGAGCACCAAGCGCAGCACGCGCGAGGTCGCGGTGGAGCTCATCCGCCGGCACTACGCGCGGCTGGGCGGCGCCGAGCGGCTCGCGTGGCTGATGCAGAGCGCGGACCGCGAGGTGGGGCTGTTCGCGGTGCGGCTCCTCTGGGAGAAGCACCGGCCCACGCACCTCCCGGAGGGGTGGAAGCCCGCGGGCGCCAAGGAGGCCCCGGCCGCCAGTGGCACGGAGCGCTTCGCCAACGTGGACGCGCTGCGCACCTTCCTGCGGAAGATGCTCTTCGGCCTGCCGCCGGGCCGCGCCAAGGAGGCCCGTGAGGGCGAGGTGCAGAAGCGCCTGTCCGCCAGCGTGGCCAAGCGCCGCGTCATCGAGCTGGTGCGCGACCTGGGCCTGGACGACGCGGCCTTCGCCCGCGTGGTGGCGCCGGTGCTGGAGGAGTTCACCGGCTCGCTGGCCAAGGGGGAATGGCAGAGCTGCCTCGCCTCACTGGTGCAGCTCCGGGCCGCGCACCCGGATGCGCAACTCGGAAGCGCCTGAGCAGATTGAACGCCCATGCTGCTCGATGAACTGCTGAATGGCTTTCCGCGGGAGCGCTTCCTTCAGGAGCACTACCTGCGGCGTCCCTTCACCGGCGCTTCCGCCGCGGAGCGCCTCCAGCGCCTGGGGACGTGGGAGACCATCGACTTCCTCGTCGAGGAGACGGCCTGCGACGTGCTGCTCGCGCGCCAGGGCGTGCCCTACCCGGGAGACAGGCCCACGACGGCGAAGGCGGCGCGGGAGCTGTTCGCGCAGGGCTACACGCTCGCGCTGCGACAGCCGGACCTGCACCACCCGGACCTGGCCCAGCTGGCGCGCGCCTTCAGCGCGGAGCTGCACGGCCGCATCAACCTGCACATCTACTGCACGCCCGCGGGGCACCACGGCTTTGGCTGGCACTGCGACCCGGAGGAGGTGTTCATCCTCCAGACGGCGGGCCGCAAGGACTACCTGCTGCGGGAGAACACGCTCCACCCCGTGCCCCTGCCGGAGTCCGTGCCCAGCGGCTCCCTGGCGGCGCAGGAGAAGACGCCCGTGGAGACGCACTCGCTGGGCGCCGGGGACTTCATCTACATCCCGGGCGGGCACTGGCACATGGCGCAGGCAACCGAGGAGGCGCTGTCCATCTCCATCGGCCTGATGCCGCCCACGCTCCTGGACCTCCTCGACGGGGTGAGGGCCGCGCTGGCCAGCAGCCCGGTGTGGCGGCGGCGGATGCCCTCGCTGGGGCGTGCCTCCACGCTGGATGACCCGAGCAAGCTGGCGCTGCTCCGGACGCTGCTGTCGGAGCTGGGCGGTGAACTCCAGCGCCAGCTCGCCGACCCTGGATATCCCCTGCGCTTCCTCGCGCAGACGGCCCGGTTCTATCTGCGCTCCACGGGAATCCGGGGCAACGGGCGCTGACGGCGCGCGGCCCCGCCAACTCCCTCACTGCGTGCTCTTGTATTGAGGGCGCTGGTGCTAAGAAGGGCAGCCACTGAGGAGCGTGATGCCCGTACTCGCCATCGGCAACATCGAGAAGGTCCGCGCACTCGCGGCCAATGCGCGCCTGCTGCTGGTGGGCGGTGCTCGCGCATCCACCGCCAGCCGCCTCACCGCGTTCGAGCCGGGCACCAACAAGGTGCTGTGGAGCACGGAGCTGCCCTCCGCGGTGAACGCGCTCGCCCTGTCCGGTGGACAGTGGGCCGCGGCCGGCGCGGATGGCACGGTGCGCATCGGCACGCTGTCCGACGGGCAGGTGCAGTTCCAGCTCAACGACGTGCACCCCGGCGGCGTCACGGCGCTGGCCTCCAGCGCGGATGGCACGCTCCTCTTCAGCGCGGGCGCGGACGGCGTCGTGCGCGCCTGGGACTGGGAGTCCACGCGCAAGATGCACGAGTGGAAGGCGTCCACCCAGCCCCTGCGCGCGGTGGCCGTGGACCCCTCCGGCACCTACGCGGCGGGCGCGGGTGACGACGGCGTGGTACGCGTCTTCACCGTGGCCACTGGCGCGCAGCGCGACATGGCCGGCCACGAAGGCGCCGTGCGCGCGCTCGCCTTCACGCCGCGCGATGGCCGGTTGGTGTCCGCCGGTGACGACGGCAAGCTGCGCATCTGGTACCTCGTGGGCGCGGTGGAGTTCGAGGTCCGCGGCGAGAAGGACACCGGCCATGCCGGCCCGGTGCTCGCCCTGCTCTTCCCGCCCACGCCCACCGCCAAGCCGGGGAGGAAGAGCCCGGCGACCGCGTGTGGTCCTCGGGCAGCGACGGACAGGTCAAGGTCTGGCGCCTGGACGTCCGCCGCAAGCCGCGCTCGCTCGACGCGGGGGCAAGCCCGTGCAGGCGCTCGCCTTCGTGCCGCCGGCCAATCCGCGGCTGGCGAAGACGTCCCTGGGCTCCGTCTTCACGGGCGGGGATGACCGCCGCACGCACCGCTTCGGCCTCGCGGCGGATGGCTCGCCCGCGGGCGACCACGACACGTCCCAGCACGGCATCGACCTGCTGACGGAGTCACTCAAGGCCGGCCGTCCCCGCCGCGAAGCCGCGGTGCGCGAGGCCGCCGCGCTGGAGGAGACGGAGGCGCTGGACTTCCTCTTCCAGGTGCTGGCCTCGGAGAAGGACGCGGAGGTCCGGCGGCTCGCCGTGCGCGAGCTGGCGGACAAGGGTCGCACCGCCGCGCGCCCCAAGCTGCGCGAGCGGCTGGACGACTCGCATCCGATGGTGCGCAAGGCCGCGCTGGACGCGCTCGTCGCGCTGGAGCCTGAGTCCCCGCTGTCCGCGCCGCGCGCGCGCGCTGGGCTCGCAGCACCCGGAAGTGCGCGTGCTGGGCCTGGAGCTGCTGGCGAAGCTGGGAGGCACGTCCCCGCTGGTGCCGGGCCTCATCGCCGGCCAGCTCGCGGACAACCAGGGCGCGGTCGGCCTGGCCGCGCTGGACGCGCTCACCCAGGTGATGCCGGGCGACGGCGCCGAGCCGCTGCGCACCGCCTTCGAGCGCGGCCCCTCCCAGCTCAAGGTGGAGGTGCTCATCCGCGCCGTGGCGGGCGGGCTGCTCGGCCACGCGCAGCTGCAGGCCCTGGTGGCCCGCGCGCTGGATGACGCGGACCCCGGCGTTCGCCGCACGGCCTTCACCGTGCGCGTCATGGAGCGCCGGGCGCTGTCCCACGCGCTGGAGTCGCGCGACGAGGACTTCGGCCGGGGCACCAAGGAGGTCTCCCGCTGGCTGGTCCAGCGCGCGCGCCGTGCGCAGGGCGTCGCGGGCAATCCGCCCATCACCGACGCGGAGCTCCAGGCCGCACGCGATGCGATGCCCGCGCAGGGCACCACGGGCGCGGCCATCACCGAGAGCGACCTGGAGCCGCTGCTGGCCGCCATGGCCTGCCGCACGCCGGACACGGCCGTGCGCGGCGCTCGCGGCCTGGCACAGCTGGGCGACGCACGGGCGCTGGGCGCGCTGCTCCAGCTCTCCCGCGAGCCGGACGCCGCCATCCGCCGGGTGGCTGCCTCCTCCTCCAGGCACTCCAGGACGCGCGCGCTCGCGAGCGGCTGGTGTGGATGCTGGACGACGAGAACGCGGACGTGCGCGCCGCCGCGCTGGACGCGGTGGTGGCGCTGGACGCGGACGCGCCGCTGGCATCGGCGGAGGCCGCCCTGCGCTCGGGCCACGAGGACGTGCGCGTGCGGGGCCTGGACCGGCTGGTGAAGCTGGGCGCGGCGGCGCCGGGCGCGGAGGCGCTGCTGGGCGACGCGCTGGAGGACGAGTCCAGCAAGGTGCGCGGAGAGGCCTTCCGCACGCTGTGGGCCTGGAACGAGAAGGCACCGGAGAAGGCGCTGGACCGCGCGCTGGCGGGCCGCTTCCCCGACCTGCGCCACCGGGCGGTGGAGGTGCTGGCACAGCGCGCCGCCGAGGGCTGGGCGCTGGAGCGGCTGAAGAAGGCCGTGGAGGACCGCGACACCAGCGTGGCCACCGCCGCGTATGACGCGTGGGTGAAGCACGTGGGCAAGGAGCACGCGGAGGCCCACCGGCGGCGCTCGCCACCACGCACGCGCCGCTGCGGGAGCACGCCGCGAAGGGCGCCATCCACGCCCCCATCGAGCCCCTGCGCTCGCCGCTGCTCAAGCGCGTCCAGGACGAGGAAGTCCCCGTCGCCGTGGCCGCGCTGGAGGCCCTGGACAAGCTGGTGCCCAACGAGAACGGGCCCCTGCTGGCCGGGCTCTCCGCGGCGCCGCTGCCGGTGCGCGTGCGCGCGGTGGAGCTGCTGGCTCCGCGTGGCGCCGAAGACATCATCGAGCCGATGCGCGCGTTCATCACCGACAAGGACCTGGAGCGGCTCTACCCTCCAGCCTTCCTGGTGCCGCTGCGCATCCGCGCCGCGCGGGCCCTGGCGTCACTGGGCTCGCGGCGCCTGCTGACCTTCTTCGCCACCGTGCTGCTGCCGCACGAGCTGGGTGACATGCAGGAGCAGGGCGGCCGCGGACTCGCCACCGCCGCTCGCCGGGGCGACGAAGGCTTCCTGCTGGACGCGCTGGGCCACGCCAACGTGGCGGTGCGCTCCTGGGCCGCGGACGGCCTGTCCCGCCTGGGTGACGTGCGCGCCCTGCCGGTGCTCACCGGCAACCTGCGCCACGACCACCTCCCCATCCGGCTGGGCGCCATCCTCTCCTTCGCGGCCCTGGGCCCGGACGGTGACGGCGGCCTGCTGCACGGCCTGGAGGACCGCGCCCGCGAGGTGCAGGAGATGGTGTTCGCCATCGTCCTCGCCCGTGATTTGCGCGCCAGCCGCCGGGGCGAGCCGCCCGACCTGCTCACCAGCGCCCTCTCCAGTGGCAGGCCGGAGGTCCGCTACGCCGCCGCCCGCGCGCTGGAGCTGCGCACGGAGCCGGACGCGGCGCGCGCCCAGTTGGTGGAAGCCCTGCTGCCGCCTCGGCCGGAGAAGGTGGCCGACATGAAGGACTGGCCGGCCGAAGAGGAGCGCGTGAAGTACGTCGTCGGGCTCGCGGAGGCCCTGTCCAGCCTCCAGCCCGAGCAGCGCTACGCGGCGGCCCAGGTGCTGCTGCTGCGCGACAAGCCGCTGGAGTACTTCCGCCACGCCAAGAAGGTGGCGCGGCCGAGCACGCTGGATGCGCCCTGGAAGCCGGAGACGGCACCCACCGGTTCGCCCGTGCAGGCCACGCCCGCGAAGAACTGGCTGCGGCGCATCTTCTCCGCCGTGAAGACGGATGCCCACGCCGCCTCGCCCGAGGCCTCCGCCCAGGCCGAGCGGCAGCACCTGCGCCGGCTGGCCTTCGGCGCCTACGTCGGCCTGCTGCGGCAGGTGTCCACGGGCGACGATGAGAGCCACCGCGTGCGTCGCGACGCGGTGGACCGCGTGGTGAAGCTCACGCTGGAGGGTTTCGCCGGCACGCCCGCCGCCGTGGCCGCCCTGCTGCGCGCCCTGGAGGACCCGCACCAACTGGTGCGCAAGGCCGCGCTGGCCGGACTGAAGGAGCTCTTCCCCGCCGGCAGCGATGAGCCGCTGGCGCTGGCCCTGGCCTCGCTGGCGCCGGACGTGGCGCGCGCGGCGCTGGATGAGCTGGCCACGCGGGGTGACGCCGCGAAGCCGCGCATCACCGCCGCGCTGAACTCGCCGCTGACGGACGTGCGCCGCTACGCCTTCGAGCTGCTGGAGAAGCTCAGCCCGCCCGGCAGCCTGGAGCCGCTGCTGGCCGCGCTGGGCAGCGAGCACGCCGACCTGCGCGTGGGCGTCATCGAGCGGCTGGCGGGCGCCAACGACTCGCGCGTCACCGAGGCGCTGGGACGCGCCATGGCCAGCGAGCACGAGGACCTGCGTCTGCGCGCCTCGGAGCTGCTGGCGTGGCGTGGCGATGACCGCGCGGTGGAGGTGCTCGCCACGTTCCTGCGCGCGGAGAATGCGAGCGCCGCGAAGCGCGCCACGGAGGCCCTGGCCCGGCTGGCCACGCCCGCCTCGGTGGCCGCGCTGGCCGCCCGGCTTCCCGCGGCCCAGGACTCCCATGAGCGCAAGCGGCTGGTGACGGCCCTGGGCAACACGCGCCGGCCCGAGGCGCTGGAGGTGCTGGCCCGCCAGTGCCAGACGGACGCAGAGGGCGTCATCCGCGGCGAGTGTGTCACCGCGGCCATGACGGTGGCCGGCAGCGACGTGAAGAAGCGCGACGTGAAGCTCGCCGTGTCGTTCCTGCGGCAGGCCGTGAAGAGCTTCGACGTCGCCGTGCGGCTGGAGGCCCTGCGGCACCTGGAGCACGGCGCGGAGGCCGGCCAGTCGGAGCTGCTGGTCAGCCTCTTCACGGACCGCTTCCCCACCGTGAGCGGCGCGGCCGTGGAGGCCTACGCGAAGCGCGTCATCGAGCACGGCGCCCCGGCGGAGCCGCTGGAGGCGGTGCTGCGCGGCGGCTCGCGCGACCTGATGCTGCCGGCCGCGGAAGGCGTGGCCTTCAAGGGCGGCGCCAGCGCGCTGCGGCCCCTGATGCTGTACGCCCGCGCGGGCGAGGACGGCCAGCGCGAGCGGGCCCTGCTGGCCCTGGGCACGCTGGGTGACGCGCGCGCCCTGGCCGAGTTGGAGACGGTGGCCGCGGGCGGCACGGCGGAAGCCCCCGTGGAGCCGAGCATGGTGTCGGCCGCCATCGAGGGCCTGGGCCGGCTCGCCGCGAAGCTGCCGGACGGCGAGGAGCGCCGCCGCGTCGAGGAGAAGGTGGAGGCCGCCGCGGTGGAGGGCGCCACGCTGGTGCTGCAGCAGGCCGGCGTGAAGGGCCTGCGCGCCATCGGCGGGGAGCGCGCCCGGGTGAAAATCGAGGCGCTGCTCGGCGACACGAGCACGGCGCTGCCGGTGCAGCTCACCGCGGCCCAGGAGCTGGGGAAGCTCAAGGACACCGCGGCGGAGACGGCCCTGGCCGCCGCGCTGGACGCGCCCCAGCAGGAGCTGCGCAAGGAGGCGCGCAAGGCGCTCGACGTGCTGTTCCCCACCGAGCGCACGCGGGTGGAGTTCCACGCGGTGGCCAGCCGCTACCCGGACATCTCCGCGCCCGCCGCGGCCTACCTCGCCAACGAAGGCGACCCGGCGCTGCTGGTGCCCCGGCTGGCCACGCTGGACAACGTGACGCTGCGGCTGCGCCTGCGGCGCGGCTCGCACGCCGGGGCGCCCTGCCCCTGCCGGAAGTGGTGGCGCTGCTGGGCCACGACAAGCCGGAGGCCCGCGAGGAGGCCGCGCTGCTGGTGGGCACCTGGACGGGTGAGGCCCGCGAGCCCGGCACGGTGGACCTGGCCGCGCTGTCCCGCGCGCTGGTGACGGCCGAGCGCCGCACGGCCACGGACTGGACCTCCGCCGCGCCGTCCAGGCGCGCCGTGCTGGAAGGCGCCTGGGAGCGTCTGCTGTGGGCGGGCTCCCGCCTGGGCACCGCGGGCATGGCCGACTCCGCGCGTACCCTTCTCCAGGGTGGAGAGACGGCGGCCCCGGGCACCGTGCGCCGGGAGGCCGCGCGCGCCCTGGGCCGGCTGGGCACGCCGGGGGCACGCTGACGCTCACCGGACAGGCCCCGGCGGCCGTGCTGACGAACGAGAAGGAGCGCGCCGCCGCGGCGGACACGCTGCGCAAGTCGCTGGTGGACCCGGACGCGCGGGTGCGGGCGGCGGCGGCGGACACGCTGGCGAAGCTCGCCCCCGAGCGCGCCACCGCCTGGGCACTGGAAGTGAAGCCCTTCGACGCGGTGGCCTTCGGCCCCATGGGGGCCCGGACGTCACGGGAGCTGCTGGCCACCTCCGAGGGTCGCCGGCTGTCGGTGCCGACGCTGCTGGGCGCCCACGCGCTGGAGCCCCTGAAGTCCCTGGCCACCGATGCGAAGCCGGAGACGCGGCAGGACGCGTGGGCCGCGCTGGGCCGCCTGGGCGGAGACGACGCGGCGAAGCTGCTGCACGAGGCCGCCTTCGACAAGTCGCAAACCGTGGAGCTGCGCAAGGCCGCCTGGCGCGCCCACAAACGTGCACGCCGGGCCGCTGAGCGCGCCCGGAACCGGAAGGAAGGGAACCCGTCGTGACGACCGCCACCCGACACCCCGTCGAGCTGCGCTACGCCACCGCGAGCGACGTCGAGTCCGGCACGGACGGCTCCCGCGTCCGCCTGGCCCTGGAGGGCTCGCGCGGCACCGTGGGCGTGAGCGGCCGCGTCACCGACGCCGCCCTCTTCCGCGACGCGCTGGCCGCCACCTTCGGCATCCTCGCCAGCGACTTGCGCTACCGGGGCAAGGACCGCACCGCGTACCTCGCCTACCTGATGAAGCAGGGCAAGCGAGCCAGCGCGCTCATCTGGGAGGCGCAGAAGGCGTTCCTGGACAACGCGCTGGATGGCGAGAAGAAGCAGGACGCGGTGCTGGACCCCCTGCTCACGGTGGATCCGGACAGCGTGTCCCTGGAGGTCTTCTCCCGCGACGAGAGCGCCTACGCCCGGCTGTCCTTCGACAACCGCCTCTTCGAGGGCCGCGAGGCCGCGCACGGCTCCACCTTCCTGGACGTGCCGCCGGAGCTGCCCGCCCGCGTGGACCGGCTGCGCACCTACGTGCCCGTCTCCCTGGAGGCGCACGTCGCGCTGGCCACGCCGGCCTCGCAGCCGGCCCGCGCCCCGCGCAACGTGGAGGTGCCCCACGCCTGGCTGCGCGGCTTCCTCCAGGTGCAGTCCGCCGCCACGCTGCCCGCGAGCACCTGCGAGCTGGCGCCCATCGACCTCTACAACCTCCTCTTCGCCCTGCGCGCTCGCAAGGCGAAGAAGGCCCTCGCGCGCTGCGCTTCGAGCTGGTGCCCGGCGCCCCGCCCCGGCTGGTGCTGGAGCCGTGGGAGCTGGTGCTGGAGTGCCACGGCGGCACGTACAACGGCACCGCGCCCGCGGTGGTGCGCACCTTCGGCCGTCAGCGCCTGGCCGCGCTCGCGCGCCTGCTGCCCCACGCGAAGTCGGTGCGGGTGCAGCTGATGGGCCCCGGCCTGCCGGTGTTCTGGGTCATCGACATGGGCGCAGCCACGCTCACGCTGGGCCTCACGGGCTGGACGGAGAGCGGCTGGTCCTCCGCCGCGGCCTTCGACGTGCTGATGCCCCGCGCGGTGCCGGACGGATTGGCGGAGCAGCTTCGCAACCGGCTGCGGACCGAAGGCCCCTGCCCTTCGACACGCTCGCCGCCAATGCCGGCGCGCCCAAGGAGTCCGTGCGCGCGGCGCTCCAGCTGGAGTGCCTGCGCGGACGAATCCTCTTCGACGTGGCGCGCGGCCAGTACCGTCCGCGCGAGCTGATGCCCACGCCGGTGGACGCCGCCGTCATCCGCTACGGCAACGAGCTGGAAGCACGGGCGCACCGCCTGCTGGGCGGCGACGGCGCTCCGGGCGCGGGCGAGGTGAAGCTGACCAAGGTGCACGACGTGGTGGGCGAAGGCATCCGCATCCACGGCGAGGTGGTGGACCGCGAGGCCCTGCGCAGCTTCTTCCCCAGCTTCACGTTGGATTTGGAAGGCCGCGTGAAGGACGCCAGCTGCGGGTGCCCGCACCACCGGCGCTCCGGCCTGAGGGAAGGCCCCTGCGAGCACCTGCTGGCGCTGCGGCTGGCCTACGCGCGCCGCCGCGCGGAGGAAGAGGCGCTGCGGCAGACGCCCGAGGGCCGCAAGCTCATCCGCGCGGAGACGCGCTCCTACGTGCGGCGCGACGCGGAGAGCGGCCTGGAGACGGTGTACCGGGTTTCCCTGGATGGTCAGGTGGTGGCGGTGGAGTGGGGCCCGCGCACGGGCTCGCCGCGTCACCAGCGGCTCTGGTTCGACTCGGATGCGGAAGCGCGCGGAGCGTACTTCGCGCGCCTGGAGAAGTTGGCGGCTGACGGCTACATCGACGCGGCCTCGGCATTGGTGTAAACCCTTCAACCACGGCTCGGCCGCCACGCGCGGCCGGCAGGACAGGTGCGACGAAGAGACGACGACGTGCGCTTCACGCGCGAGCAGCCGAGAGAGGTCCGGAGTGCATCAGCCTGAGCGCCTCGAGCGCGGGAGCGGCGTTGCGCCGCTCCGGTTGGAATGCAGGACACTCTCCGCAAGGTAGCCTGTTCTTGGCTCTCTCCCTCCTAGGCACTACGGCCAGGGTGGGTAGCGGAGCCAACGACGCGACCGCCGTTTACCCACCCCGGCCGTAGTGCCTAGGAGGGGAGAGCCGGTGAGGCTACCGTGCCCCAGGTAAGATGGTGGTGCTTTCCCGGCCTCCCTCGACTGCTCGCGCCATGTCCCGTCTTCCACCGCCGCGCCCGCCCAAGGTGCAGACATGACCGCCAGGCTGGACCCGTTCGTCCCCGCAGCTTCGCCGCAGGCCGTGCCCACGCCCGAACCCACCGCTCCGTCGCCGGACGCGGCCGCGAAGCGTGAAGCCCGCCGGCTGGCGCACGAAGCGCTGCTCGTCCGCGCGAAGGCCATTGACGAAGCGGGCGGCGCCGACGACTGGGTGCAGGCGCAGCTCGTCTCCAAGGGCCTCGCGGTGGAGGACCTGGACTTCTCCAGCGCCTCCGAGAAGGACAAGAAGGCCTGGAAGGAGAAGAAGAAGGCCGAGGCCACCGAGCGCCGCGCGCTGAAGCGCCAGGCGCACGAGGCGTGGAAGGCCACGCACGTGGGCCACCTGGGCGCGGGCGTGCACTGGGCGGAGGACCGCCCGGCCGACGCATTCGACGTGCCCCACCGCGAGGAGCGCGCCCGGGCCAACGGCCTGACGGAGCTGGACTCGGCAGAGGCGCTGGCGAAGGCGTTGGGGCTGAGCGTGTCCAAGCTGCGCTGGTTCGCGTTCCACCGAGAGGTGGACACGGCCACGCACTACGTGAGCTGGACGATTCCGAAGCGGGACGGCGGCAAGCGCACGATTACGTCCCCCAAGCCGGAGCTGAAGGAGGCGCAGCGCTGGGTGCTGTCCAATGTCGTGGAGCGGCTGCCGGTGCACGGCGCGGCGCACGGCTTCGTGGCGGGGCGCTCCATCCTCACCAACGCGCTGGCCCACCAGGGCGCGGACGTGGTGGTGAAGGTGGACCTCAAGGACTTCTTCCCCTCCGTCACCTGGCGCCGGGTGAAGGGCCTGCTGCGCAAGGGCGGCCTGCCGGAGGGCACGTCCACGCTGCTGTCGCTGCTGTCCACGGAAGCGCCGCGGGAGGCGGTGCAGTTCCGCGGCAAGCTGCTGCACGTGGCCAAGGGCCCGCGCGCGCTGCCCCAGGGCGCGCCCACGTCGCCGGGCATCACCAACGCGCTGTGCCTGAAGCTGGACAAGCGGCTGTCCGCGCTCGCGAAGCGGCTGGGCTTCACGTACACGCGCTACGCGGACGACCTGACCTTCTCGTGGACGAAGGCGAAGCAGCCCAAGGCGCGGCGGACGCAGCGTCCCCCGGTGGCGGTGCTGCTGTCTCGCGTGCAGGAAGCGGTGGAGGCGGAGGGCTTCCGCGTGCACCCGGACAAGACGCGCGTGGCGCGCAAGGGCACGCGGCAGCGGGTGACGGGGCTGGTCGTGAACGCGGCGGGCAAGGACGCGCCGGCGGCCCGAGTCCCGCGCGACGTGGTGCGCCAGCTGCGCGCCGCCATCCACAACCGGAAGAAGGGCAAGCCGGGACGCGAGGGCGAGTCGCTGGAGCAGCTCAAGGGCATGGCCGCCTTCATCCACATGACGGACCCGGCCAAGGGCCGCGCCTTCCTGGCGCAGCTCGCGGCGCTGGAGTCCACGGCGAGCGCTGCCCCTCAGGCGGAGTGACGCTCAGGGAGCGAGCAGCGCCGCGTCGAGGAACGCCTTCAACCGCTGGGGGTACGCCTCCGGCTCGGTGGCGCTGAAGTTCCCGTGCCCGGCGCCCTGGATGCGCCATGTCTGGGCATACTCGCGCACCTTGGCGAAGAGCTCGTCAGCGAGCGGCTGTCCTGACTCCTCCGTCCCCATGACGATGAGCAGCGGCCGGGGGCGGATGCGCTCCACCGCATCGATGGTGCGCACCTCTTCCAGGGCGATGCCGCGCCGCCAGAAGGGCACCAGCGCCCCGCTTTGCGACACGAAGCCGAAGCGGCGGAAGTCATACGCGGCGGCCAGCCACAGCGTGTTGAACGGGGACAGCAGCACCACGGCGCGCACCGCCGGGTCCTCCGCCGCCACCTCCGCCACGGCCGCGGAGCCAATCGAGAAGCCGAGCGCCCCTACCCGCTCCGGGTCCACGTCCGGCTGGGCGCGCACGAAGTCCAGCGCGGCCCGCACGTCCCGGCGCTCCAGGTCTCCCCAGGTGGAGAAACCGCCCTCGCTTTCACCGTGGGCGCGCAGGTCGAAGAGCAGCACGCCATAGCCCGCGGCCCGCAGGATTCGCGCTTCGGGCAGCAGGTCCGCGCGCGTCTGGGACAGGCCGTGCGCCAGCACCACGGCGGCGCGGTTCCGCGACGGCACGTACCAGCCCCGCAGCGTCAGCCCATCCGACGTCTGAAGCGAAACGTCCTTTGCCTCGGCGAAGTCAGCGGGGCGCTCGGCCTTGGGGCGTGGGTAGTGGAAGTAGGCCTCGGAATGACGCAGCGCCCTACCGAACACCGCCAGCGCGGCCAGCAGCCCCAGCGCGAGCGCTCCAGCCAGCAGCCACCGCCACTTCATCTTCGTTGGACCTCGCGGAAGGAAGCTGGGGTGTTTGAACCCCAGGAGTGCAGACGGGACCCACGTTGCTCCGCCACGTACTGAGCAGCTTACACTCCCAATAGACAACTCACAGTGCCATCAAAGACGGCACTGTCGCGCCAGGAAACCTGTGGGCACATCCAGGATGATGTTCGACGTGGTGGTGGTGGGTGGTGGCGCTTGCGGCGGATGGACAGCCAAGCAGCTGACGGAAGCAGGCTTGCGTGTCCTGGTGCTCGAAGCGGGCCGAGGCATGAGCGCGGACCGGATGCTGTGGATGCTCCACCGCATGCGCCAATCCCTTGGCTACCTGGCGGAGACGGACGACCAGCGCAAGGTGCGCCAGTCGGTGCAGAGCACCACCTTCGCGTGGCCCTTCCACCCGCACGCCTTCGTCGACGACGTGGACAATCCCTACACCACGCCGGAGGACCAGCCCTTCACGTGGATTCGTGCACGGCAGGTGGGCGGGCGCACGTCCGTGAAGGCGCACGGGCGCCAGTTCTACCGGCTGTCTGACTTCAACTTCAAAGCAGGCACGCAGGATGGGCAGGGGCCGGACTGGCCGCTGACGCTGGCGGAGCTGGCGCCGCACTACGAGACGGTGGAGCGGTGGATGGGCATCCACGGCAACGCGGACGGCCTGGACATTCTGCCGGACTCCGTCTTCGCGGGTGCCATCGCCATGACGCCCGCGGAGCAGCGTCTGAAGGAACAGGTGGAGCGCCGCTGGCCGGAACGCCGCGTCATCGTCCGCCGCACGGCGGGAGCGCCCGTGACGATGCCCGCCGCGTTGAAGACGGGCCGGCTCGCGCTGCGCACGAACGCGGTGGTGGACCAGGTGCTGTACGACGCGGCGACAGGGCGCGCCACGGGGGTGCACTACCTCGACGCGAGGTCGGGCAAGTCCTACGAGGCCCACGCGCGGGTGGTGGTGCTGGCGGCGGGCGCGATTGAATCCACGCGGCTGCTGCTGAACTCGCGATGCAGCGCGTTCCCGGACGGATTGGCGAACACGTCGGGGCAGTTGGGCCGCAACCTGATGGACCACACGTACATGCTGGGCATCGAGGCAAAGATGAACCTGCCTCCCGAAGCCCAACGGCAGGAGCATAGCTGGGCGTACATCCCCCAGTTCCGCAACGTGGCCACGAAGGAGCAGGACTTCGCGCGCGGCTACGGCGTGCAGGTCTTCACCTTTGGAGACAACTGCCACTTCGTGCCCTTCGGGGAGATGGTGCCGCGCCCGGAGAATCGCGTGACGCTCAGTCCGACGGTGAAGGACCGCTGGGGCATCCCCGCCGCGCACATCGAATGCCGGCACTCCGCCAACGAGCTGAAGATGGCCGAGGACGCGCTGGCGGCGTGCAAGGAGATGATGGAGGCGGCCGGCTTCACCGTGGAGAAGGCCAACGCCACGCTGTCCACGCCGGGCATGGCCATCCACGAGGTGGGCACGGCGCGCATGGGCACGGACCCGAAGACGTCGGTGCTCAATCCCCACAATCAGAGCTGGGACGTGCCCAACCTCTTCATCAACGATGGTGCCTGCTTCCCGTCCCAGGGACCGCAGAACCCCACGCTGACGATGATGGCCATCGCCGTGCGCGCCAGTGCGCACATCGTGAAGGAGTTCAAGGCCGGGCGGCTGTGACGGGGTGGCGAGCGTTGCGGCTCCGGCGCTGCATGCCGTAGCGTGCTCGCAATGATTCAAGTCGACGAGCTCGGAGAAAAGACGACGTTCGCTGAGGTCGCCAGGCGATTTGCTGGAGCGAGCTGGCTCGCCTCGTTCCTTGAGACCGAGCAACTCAACGACCCGGAGACCAACGGCATCGTCGTGCCTCGCATCGTCAACGCAGGCCTGCGCTTCGACGACACGCTCGAAAGTGGGCCCGGCCCCTGGGCTGTCATCGTCGACGGGGACCTCGAGACGAGCGGCGATCTCGTGTGCACGACCGACGATTACCTGACGAGCACGCTGATTGTGACTGGCAACGTGCGCGCGAGGAACGTGCGCTTCGCCGCGAGCGCGCGCGTCGGAATCGAGGGCGACCTGGTCGTCGGCAGTGGGCTCGGCATCGTGAGCGGAACGTGGGGTGACGGCGGCGCGGTGCTGTGGGCGCGCTCGTGCGAAGCCGCGCTCGTGTTGCTCGACGGCAACACGAGCATCGACGCGGACCGGTGCCGGCGGACGCTGGTGTGTGGGTCGACCGGTTGGGGTGAATTCGCCCCGGACATCCACGACCACGCGACGTTCGAGGAGATGTTCGAACCCGCCGCTTTCGATGAACGCGGCGACCTCGATTTTGGCCGGGCGATGGCGCTCTCGAATGAAGGGCGCTCAGCGCTGCGGCCCGAGGTCGAGAATCGGCTGCGCGGAAGCAAGGGACTCGCAACACGCGAGGCGCTCGCATGGCTGGCGAGCGACCCGCACTGCCGCGAACTCATGGCGCTCGGCGATGACATGTCGATGGCGGTGCTCGCCGAGCAGTTGGCTCAGCGCGGCCATACGGTCTCCATCGAGAGCCTCACTCGCTCGGTGCGCGCCATGCTCGGTGCGCGCCTCGCGTAGAAATCGACCCGGCGCTTTCCCACGCGCCACATCGCGTCGGTGGAGATGAACATGGGCTTCTGGCACCGCCTGAGTCTGCTTGACGGCGACACCGAGGGCCCCCGCTACGTCCTGAAGCCCATCAGGGCCGAGCCCTCCGCCGCGCCAATACCGCGCCCGCGAGGCCCACCACCGCTGACACCAGCGCCAATGGGCTCAGCCAGTCACCCCATGTCAGCGCGAGCGTCGTCAGCGCGGCCGTCTCCGGCACGCGCATGGTGAGGCCCGCGCGCTGGTTGTCGTCCACCTCGGCCACCACCGCGCCCGTGATGTCGATGAGCGCGGTCACACCCGAATTCGTCACCCGGACCTGTGGCCGCCGCGTCTCGATGCTGCGGAAGGCCGCGTGCATCAGGTGCAGCCGGGGCGCGGGCGTTCCGGTGAACCACGAGTCATTGGACAGCGTGAGCAGCAGCTCCGCGCCCTGCCGCACGCCCTGCGCGACATACTCGGGGAAGATGGTCTCGTAGCAGATGAGCGGCGCCACCCGGAGCTTGCGTCCGTCGCGAAGCGTGAAGCTCACCGCTCGAGGCCCGGGCCCTCGCTTCCAGCGTCCCGTCCACGGCAGCCACTCGCGAAGCGTAGGGGTGTCGATGGCGTCCGGCACCCACTCCGTCAGCGGGAAGAGCATCGTCTTGCGGTACGCGGCGCGCTCGAACGAGCCTCCAGGTGACGACGGCCCCAGGAACATGGCCGCGTTGAACTCGCGCTCGCCCTCCAGTTCGTAGGCGCCGAAGACGAGCGGCACGCCGCGCTCGGAGACGTAGCCGGCGATCTCCGCGTCCAGCTTCGCGCCCGTCTCGCTGCGAGGCGTCCCAAAGGGCGTGGGGTACACCGTCTCCGGCCACACCAGCAGGTCCAGCGGTCCTTCTCGTAGCAGCGCGTCCGACATCGCGTAGTGCGTGTCGAGCACCATCCGCACGACCTGGTAGGCCCCCATCTCCGCCTTCAGCTTCTCATAGCGGGTGATGTTCGCCTGCACCGCGCCCACCACCAGCCCGCCCTCACGCCGGGTTGCCTCACGCACCTGCGCATGCCGGAAGGCGCCGTACCCCGACAGCACGAACACCAACGTCGCCAGCCCTGCCACGGGCTTCCAGGCGGCCCGCGCCCCATGGCCCCTCCAGGCACGAAACGCCGCGAGCACGCACTCATTGCCCAGCAGCAGCATCAGCGTGAGCCCAGGCGCCCCCGCGACGTCCGCGCCCTGGCGCAGCCACTCCGATGCATAGAGCCCATGTCCCAGCGTGTCCGCAAAGAGCTTCGGCGTGATTCCCTCCACGCCCACATAGGCGAGCGTCCCCACCAGGGGCGGCAGCCAGCCCTGCCCCTCCCGCGCCAGACGCCGCGCCGCGTACCGGGCCAGCGCGGCGGCGACGAACTGGAGTTGGAGCAGCGGCGCCACCAACAGGAACAGCGCCCAACCAACCATCGTGGGCGCCCGCGAGTACGCCTGGAGCGCGCCCGGGAACCAGTGAAAGACGGCGGCGGTGAACGTCACGCTGAGCAGCACACCCAGGCCCAGCGCTTCGCGCACCGAGCGGGCCCGGTCCAGCGCCGCGAGCCAGGGCACCATCGCCACCCAGCCAAGCGCCAGCCAGCGCGCCTCCAGCCGCCCGAACAGCGCGAACAGGACCGTGGTCCCCAGGACACCGAGCAGCGCCACCCCCAGGTGCCACCCGCGTCCCACCCCCACCTGGACGCCGGTCACGGCGAGGGCGCCCCACTCTCCGCGCCCTCAGGCAGCTCCAACCGTCGGATAGGCATTCCCGGAGGGGCCAGCTCCTCGGGCACCAGCCCGTCGGCGGGCTTGGGCACTGGCCGCCCGTTCGCATCCACGGGCTGATGGTCGGGATGGAACATCAGCACGGCCGCCACGATTTCACCCGAGTCCTTGTACTGGAAATGACGCACGTATCCGGGCGGCAGCTCGAAGTCGTCGGGGACGACGAGGCCTTTCTTGATGGGCTTCGTCCCGGGCCGGTAGAGCTGCATGCCCGTCAGTTCGGACTCCATGGCCGGCTCCTGGACGTCGGTATCAGTGGCCAGTTCGGGAACAGACTCGGGAGCGGGCTGCGGCGCTGAAGCCGCGATGGGAGGCGGTCGTGTCCGCGGCGCGCGGGCACGCGCCTCGGGCGTGGGAGGCGGGATGGGCAGCGGCACCTCCGCGAGCGGCGGCGGCGCTTCCACCTCGATGTCGGCCGAGCCCCACCAGACACTCAAGCCAATGCACGCGAGCGTGAAGACACACGCGCCGCCCACGAGCCACACACCCAGACCCTTGCCCGTTCGAGCGGGCGCGATGTGCGTGACGCCGTCGCTGTCGACGCGACGCTTTGGTGCAGGGGACTGCGGCCTCATGTTCTCGCGAAGACCTCCGGGCTGCGTATGCTACGGAGCCACTCCCTCCGAGGCAAACACAGCGCCTTCCGCTCACCCTCATGAGCTCTTCGTCCATTCTCGTCACCGATGCCCCCGGCGGCACGCTACCCGCCACCACGCCCGAGCCCGCTCGCTTCGCGGTGCACGCCTGGACACCCGGGCTGCGAGGGCTCGCGGTGGTGACGCAGCTCGCCGCGCTGGGCGCCCTGCTCCACTTCACCGCGCAGCTCTGGATGGAAATTTCCGAAGGGACCCAGCGGATGCAGCCCGTGCCCATCGCCATCGGGCTGGTGCTGCGAGTCGTGCTACCGCTCGTGTTCGTCTCCGCGCTGCGCCGCAGCCGCCGGGCCATCGTCGCCGTGGACACCCACCAGTGGACCCTGACGCTGCGCAGCGGCGCCCGGATGGAGATTCCCTTCGAAGCCGTGACCGCGGTGCGCCCCTGGCGGCTGCCACTCCCGGGCCCCGGCCTGGCGCTGCGGATGCGGTCAGGCCGCGCTTTCAGCCACGCGCTGGAGGTGGAGGACGCACTGCCCCTGCTGAACGCGCTGGGCCAGCACGGAGCACCAGGCGCCGCGCAATCCCACACACTGGTTCGTTACGCCCATGCGCGCCATGCCCTGTGGCGCCGGCGCTGGCACCACCTGCTGGTGAAGTTCGTGCTCTTCCCGCTGGTGCCCACGGCCATCCTCTTCTACTCGTACCAGGTCATCTCGTTTGGAGGCGCGCTGGGTGAGTACAGGATGTACGGATGGGACGCGTACCTGCGTTCGTTCGGCCGGTACTACGTGCCCATCTCGTTGTGCCTGCTGCTCTTCGCCTGCTTCTGGCGCGTCGTCGCGGAGGGCGCGTCGCTCCTCGCTGCGTGGCTTCTGCCAGCCTGGGCGCGCGGCGTGCGGCGCACGGCGGAGTGGTTCTGCAGGCTCGTCTACTACGTCGGCACGCTTGGGTTGATCGGCGCGCGCTTCATGATGTGACGTGCGCGCCGGGCGCTGGAAACGACAAGGCCCCCGGTTCCCGAAGGCAACCGGAGGCCCAGGCACCGCGCCCACACCCGAGGCGTGAGCGCGGTCGCAGCGACTACGGCCTGGCGGGGTTGAACTTCGCGCTCTCCCAGCCCATGCGGTCGTGGCCAGTCTTGTTCCAGGTCGAGGTGTCGGTGGGCAGCGCGCCGGTGCCGCCCGAGCTGGAAATGGTGCCACCGGTGTAGGTCGGGTGGGTGTCGTCAGACTGGAGGTAGTCGTAGCTGGTGCTCGCGTTGACGAAGTGCGTGTTGGAGTCGCGCAGCGTGGAGCGCAGCGTGACGGAGATGCGCTGGACGTACGCCGCCTCGGACTCGCCCTCGATGTAGCGGATGGCCTCGGAGTCCACCTTGCCATCACCGTTGGAGTCGTAATCCGCGGCCATGTACTCCGCGAACGAGTCCGCGCACTTGAAGCCGTGGCGAGCCGCCAGGCTGCACGCACGCCAGTTGCTCCTCGCCAGCAGCGGCAGGAACTTCTCCCGCTTGTTCACCACCTGGCCCGTGGCGGAATCCCGGCACTGCGTGTTCACGTTGTCCGCGTTGAAGCCCGGGTAGTAGATGTTGGAGATGATCTTGGTCGCGGCGGCGGGCGCGTACTGGTTGATGGTCTGCATCGCCCGCTCCATGTACGTGGTGCAGGTCGCCAGCGCGGCCTCCAGGCCGGAGTAGTTACAGGTGCCCGTCTGCCCAGAGAAGGCGCTGCGCGCCTGGAGGTAGTCGTTGCCACACATCTCGAACATGACGACGCGGGTGTTGGCCGCCTGCATATACGAGCGCTCAGAGACAATCTTGTTGTTGTAGATGTCGTCCGCCTTCGCGCCGGACTTGGTGCGGCGGATGACCTCCACGTCCGCGTTCCACTTCCGCGCCAGGTCCTCGCCCTGCACCACCGGCGCCGCGCGGCGGGCCACGTTCCAGAAGAAGACGGAACCGTTGTAGCCGGCGTAGATGGAGTCGCCGTAGGCCACCACGCGGTACTTCGTCGACGTCGACGGCTGGTCGATGGTCCACGACGTGTTCTGGTTGAGGGTGCTCGCCATCGCGCTACCACCGACCGTGAAGGCCGCGCACATGGCGACGACGGACATCCCGCTGTGACGGAAAGACATGCCCCGCTCCTTTGGATTCCCACTGGGGGGTTGTTGGGGGAGCGCGCAGGCTACATGGCGTCGATTGGCAAATCACCCTGAAACAAGAATAACGCACCAAGTCAGAATAGCTGGTGTTGTTATGACCTCACCCGTGTTTGACACGATGTCGTAAGAATGACGCGACGCTAACCTTTGACGCGGTGTTTCATCATGTTTCACCCAGGTCCGGAGTGTTTCACGTGAATCTTTCCCGTGGCACGAGAGCGCTGATGCAGTGGCTGCTCCTGGGTGGGCTGGTGGGCGTCGTCTGCGGCGTGGCGTCCGCGGTCTTCTTGTACCTGCTGGACGAAGCGACGCACTTCCGGGAAGGACACCCGTGGCTGGTGTACGCGCTGCCGGTGGCGGGGCTGGTGCTGGGGGCGGTGTACGGGAAGTGGGGTGGGCCCATTCGCGGGGGCAACAACCTGGTGCTGGACACGGTGCACGCGAGCGACGCGCAGGTGCCGGTGCGCATGGCGCCCATGGTCCTGGTGGGGACGGTGCTGACGCACCTGTTCGGCGGCAGCGCGGGCCGCGAGGGCACGGCGGTGCAGATGGGCGGCAGTCTGGCGGACCTGGTGGCGCGGCGCTTCCGGGTGGGCCCGGACACGCGCCGCGAGCTGCTGGCCGCGGGCATCGCGGGTGGGTTCGGTTCGGTGTTCGGCACGCCGGTGGCGGGGGCGGTGTTCGGGCTGGAGGTCGTGGTGGTGGGGCGCATGGGCTACGAGGCCCTGCTGCCCGCGCTGGTGGCGTCGGTGGTGGGCGACCTGGTGACGCGGGGCTGGGCATCCACCACACGCCGTATCCGGCGCCGGGGGCGCTGCCGCTGACGGTGGTGGTGTTGGCGAAGTGGCTGGTGTTCGCGGTGGCGGTGGCCGTGGTGGCGACGATGTTCGTGGAGTTGATGCACCGGCTGAAGAAGCTGCTGGAGCAGCGCGTGCAGGTGTTGCCGCTGCGAATGGCGCTGGGCGGTCTGGCGGTGCTGCTGCTGTGGCTGCTGGCCGGTACGGATGACTACCTGGGCCTGGGGGTACCGGGCATCCAGCGGGCCTTCGAGGACCCAGCGCTGCCCGTGTCGGCGTTCGCGTGGAAGCTTGCCTTCACGGTGGTGACGCTGGCCGCGGGATTCCTCGGCGGCGAGGTGACGCCGCTGTTCTTCATCGGCGCGTCGCTGGGCAACGTCCTGGCGCGGCTGTTGGGCCTGCCGTTGGATTTGGGCGCGGCGGTGGGCATGGCGGCCCTGTTCGCGGCCGCGGCGAACACGCCGCTGGCGCTGTCCATCATGGCCGTGGAGCTGTTGGGGGCGAATGTGTTGCCCCACGTGGCGATTGTGGCCACGGTGGCGTACCTGCTCACGGGGCAACGGGGCATCTATCCATCACAGCGGATTGCGCGGATGAAACACGGAGGGCCGCTGCTGGAGAAAATCGTGGCCCTGCGAGAGCTGACCCGCGAGGACCGCGCCCCGCCCTCAGGGCCTGAGGGACGGGGCGGGGGGTGAGGGCTACGGCTCCGGGAAGTGGTAGACGTGTCCGTCGTCGCCGACGATCCAGAAGTTCTCGGCGGAGGTCATGGCGATGTCGCGGAGGGGCACGTCCGGGGCGCTCGGGGTGAAGGCCGGCGCATTGGCCCAGCCGTGCGGAGTCAGCCGGTGCAGTCGTCCCCTGTTGCCGTCATTGCCCATGACATAGGCAGTTTCGGTTCCCGGCGGAACGGCAATACTGACGTAATTGACCGCGGGCCCCGAGGGAGGAAGCACCCGCTCCCACTCCCTCGATTGCGAACTTCCTTTCACAACCAGCCCACTATCACCCACCGCGTAGATGAGGGTCGTGCTCGCGGCCCACACCGCACGCAAGCTCCCTTCATAGTCCGCCGTTCCCTGAAGAGTCTGCGCTATCGGCTCACTCCCTCCCTGGCGGGTGTGGAGATTCACCATCGGCGTCATTGGTGCTGATTCCTCCATCGAGCCCACGGCATACAAGGCATCCGCCCCCAGCGCGTGGAGCCCCCAATACTTGCCCGGCGAATCATGATGCAGCGGGTCGGCCTTCCACTCGTAAAGCGCGCCCCCAGTAGAGCTAACGAATATCTGAAGCGGCTCTCCCACGCCCACGATGCCCGCGAAGTCGTCGCTGGCTTCGGGAAGGTTGATTTGTTGGGCCCTGACGCACGAGTCCCCGTTGTGCTCGGCAAGCCATCCGCCCTGGCCCGCGATGACGACAGCGCCGTTGCCAGGGTTGACCCAGGCTGCATGCCAATTCAGGGAGTTTCCCGAGGGGCCACATCCAGTTGCCGTATCGGCGTCGTGGCTCACGAACGGCGCCTCCGCAGACATCTTCACCGCCAGCGTTCCATCCAGTCCCGCGACCCACACCGGGTAGCCGCTCGGGTGCACCGCTACCGCCCTCCACTGGCGTCCTGTCAGCGCCGCGTCCGAGACCCCTCGCAACGAGCCGCAGGACATCAGTTCATCCACCTGCCCATCGCAGTCGTTATCGAGGCCATCGCAGACCTCGGTGGCTCGGGGGTTCGTGGCGCTGTCGTTGTCATCGCAGTCCATCCCGGTCGGCGACGAAAACGGCGGCGGCGTCTCTCCTAGACATACCGTCGCAACCAGCCTTCCATCCTTCTTGGCCATGCCATCGCCGTCCGCATCCTCATAATAGAACGTCGCACGAGGAGCCTCGCACACCACCGACATCTCTGAACGAAAGCAAACCATCACCCCAGGACATACATTCCCGCAGCGAGTACCAAGGGCGTACGGCCCCTCCCTAAACGTCTCGTCGGCGCGGCCATCACAGTTGTCATCCCAATAATTACACCTCTCCTCGGCGCCTGGATGGATTCCAGACTGCCTATCATCGCAGTCGCCTCGCGCCGTGGCGAACCCGGCCGGAACAACATCACAAACCATGCGCGGTTCCGCATCGTCCGCTGCATACCCATCCCCGTCCAAATCCTTATATGCCACCAGCTGAGTTCCCGTACCGCAGGGGCTCCTCTCACACACGGCTGAAAGACAGACCCATCCCTCCTCGCAGGGAATCACCTCACTGCAGGGCTTTGGACGTTCATCCTGGCATGCCGTGAATAACACCATCAGTGCCACGCTCCAGCGCATCATCTTGCCTCTCCCTACTGCATGGCGACGTGTCGACCTCTTCCACGGGAAACCAGGCCCTGAGGACCTGTTGCTCCGCGCGACCTGCGCAGCTACCCAAAACATCGGCCATCATCGCACTTCGTCGAACTCAGCCACGCTGCTCCACTTCCCACACTGCATCGGAAGAAACGTGCTGAGGAAGGTGCGTACGGGCTCACGCAGGAACACTGATTGGCAATTATCATGAGCCAAACTGATACCGTCCCAGGTCCGCGATGATGCCCGTGTGCAGCGCAGTACGTACTCAATTGTCATAGAGGCGCACGGCCTCCGCGACATGTCGTTCAAATTCGCTACTGGCTCTGGCCGCATGCGCTGGAATGACAACCCACAGGCATGCGGCAAGAGACAGGCACCGCCTCCAGTTCATGGCAACAAGCATGCCTGGAGCTTAGTTCAGACAGACACCAACCCATCAATCTATGGCTGTGCGGAGGCAGACGGCTCCGGGAAGTGGTAGACGTTTCCGTCGTCGCCGACGATCCAGAAGTTGCTCGTGGAGGTCACCGCGATGTCGCGGAGCGGCGCGTTTGGTGCGCTTGGGGTGAAGGCTGGAGCCTTGGCCCATCCGTGTGGGGTCAGCCGCTGTAGTCGTCCCGCGGTGCCCTCGTTGCCAATGACGTAGGCATTCATGGTCCCGGGCGGGGCAGCCACACTGACGTAGTTGATCGCAGGCTCTGAAGGAGAGAGGACCCGCTCCCAGTCCCTTGACTGCCCACTGCCTTTCACCACCAAGCCGCCGTCGCCCACCGCGTAGATGAGCGTCGCGTCCGCAGCCCATACCGCTCGCAAGCCGCCGTTGTAGCCCGCGGTCCCCTGGAGGTTGTGCGCTGCCGGCGTGCCCCAGGGGGCTCGGGGGAGGGGGCGGGTGTAGAGATTCACCATCGGCGTCAGCGGTGACGACTCCCCTGTCGCGCCCACCGCGAACAGTGCGTCCTGACCGAGTGCATGGAGGCCCCAATACCGGCCGGGCGAGTCATGGCGCTGGGCCGCGCCTGTCCACTCATACAAATGGCCCAAGGTGGAGACTGCGAATACCTGAGCTGGATTTCCGATTCCGACAACGCTTGAGAAGTAGTCACTGGAGCCAGGGAGAGTCACCTGATTGGCGAAACAGGAGCCCCCATTGTGCTCACCTATCCAACCGTCCTCGCCGACCACGATAAGATGGTTATTATTTGGGTTGATCCATGCGGCGTGCCAGTCCGGCGAGTTTTGCGCTGGGCCACACCGAGTCGTCGTATCCCCACCGTGGTTCACGAACACTGAAGTCTCGTTCATCTTCACCGCCAGCTTCCCATCCAATCCCGCCACCCACACCGGATAACCACTCGGGTGCACGGCCACCGTCCTCCAATTGCCCCCTGCCAACACGGAGTCTTCCACCTTCTTCAGCACGCCGCAGGACATCTCCTCATCCACCTGCCCGTCGCAGTCGTTGTCCAGCCCGTCGCAGACCTCCGTCGCCTGGGTTTTCGTGTTGGGGTCAGCGTCGTCACAGTCCCGCGTGTTGTCCGCCATCATCGGAGGTAGTGGCGCGCCAGGGCACAGCCCTCCCACCGGCGCGCCGTCCTTCTCGCCTTCACCGTCACTGTCCGCGTCCGCGTAGAGCGGCGTCGGAGGCGTGCCGACGCAGACTGTCCCCGTCTGCGCGGCGTTGCAGGCATACGTCCCGTTGCAGGCTTCCGTGCAAGCCGTCCCCAGTGCACTAGGCCCCTCCGTGAACAACTCGTCGACTCGACTGTCGCAGTTGTCATCCACGCTGTTGCACTTTTCCTCGGCGGTCGGATGAACGTCAGCCCGCTCGTCGTCACAATCCCCCGTCACCTCGACATGAAGTTCACTCGGCGGGTCGCAGGCCACCGTCCCGGGCCCATTGCGTCCGAAGCTGTCGCGGTCGTTGTCCAGGTACCAGGTCTTGTTGACGACCCCCGTTTCCATCCGACCGTCGCAGTTGTCATCCAGGCCGTTACAGAGCTCCGGCGCACCAGGATACGCCTCCACACTCGAGTCATCGCAGTCCGTCCCCCGGTTCATCGGACCACCCGGTGGGACGAAGCCGTCACCGTCCTCGTCAGCGGTGTGCAAGTCCTCGAGCAACCACTCCTGCCGGCCCGCGGAGGCGAAGCTGAAGGTCCGCTTCCGCTCATCCACCAACTGCGCCTCCGCGCACCCATTCTCGAAAACCCGGACGGTGATTTCGACGTCCCGCGCCCAGTCCGCCTTCCGGAAGACGGCGACGTTCAACACCGGGTCGTTGGAGTTGAACTTGGGCTCCTTGAACTCCGCGCGCTCCGGCTCACCGGTGCCACCATGGGCCTCCACCGTGATGCAGCCCTTGCTGAATTTCGGGTGGTAGCCAATCTTGACGTGAACCGCAGCCTGCTTCGTGTCCGGCTCTTTCGAGTCCTTCTTGCAGGCCAGCAACAACAGAGGCAGGAGGAGGATGGCGGATTGACGCATAGGGTGCACTCTACCCCAACCCCAGGCGTGACTTGCTCAGAAGCCGACTCACCCCAAAGTCCGCCCAATTGAAAGACCATGGACATCTCACAGCAAGGATGAACTTCGGCACACCCACGTGTGCCTTTGTCATCACGGCTGTGAAGCCAACCGCCCTGGGGGCACAGTCTCCGTCCCACGCCGACGCAACTCGGGGGACGCCACCGCGAACCCTTCCGGCAACATCCGGAGAATGCGCTCACGCCGGTGCTTGGAGCCTTCCAGCCGCCGCTCCAGCAAGGCCTTCTGCGCGCGAGTCTCCTTGTCCAGAGGCGCGGGGCGCGCCGCCAGCAACGCCAGCCGCGCCGTCACCTCCTCCACCTCCCGGTCGATGAGCACTGGCTGGATGTTCCGCGACTCATTTCGCGCCCGCCCCACCGCGTTGTTCTCAATCCACACCGGCAGCACCGCCACTTCCTCCAGCGCCACCGACACACCGGGCATGGGCCGCACCAGCGACAGCCGCAGCAACATCGAGTCCCGCCGGTCGCCCCCCGATTTCTTCGCCCCCGCCTCGTGCCGGTAGAAGCGGTCCTGGTTCGCCACCAGGTTGCCCAGCGAGTACGCGATGAGCCCCTTGCGCCCGTCCACCGTCTGGTACGACTCCAGCGGCTGGAGCACGTGCGGATGGTGCCCGATGACCGCCCTCGCCCCCGCGTCCAGCAGCGCGCGTCCCAGCTCGCGGTCCTCGGGCCGTGGCTCCCCTTTGTACTCCGTCCCCCAGTGCGCCAGCACGATGAGCGCGTCACACCGCGCCGCCGCGGCGCGCACGGCTTCCACGACCTGTTCGGGCTGAATCCCCCGGTGCGCTTCGTGCCCCGCATAGGGCACCAGCGCAACGTGCGGCGCCTGCGCATCCTTCGGATTGCTGAAGCCATTCAGCATGCGCGTGAAGGACAGGAACCCCACCTTCACGCCGCGCACGTCCACGAAGGCGGGCTCCCACGCGGCGTCCTTCGTCGCGCCCGTGCCCGTATGACGGATGCCCGCCGCATCCAGGTGCCGCAGCGTCTCCAACATGCCCGCGGGGTGCTGGTCCCTCGCGTGGTTGTTCGCGGTGGACACCACCTTCACCCCGGCCGAGGCCAGCGCGTGCACCATGGCCGACGGCGCGTTGAACAAGAGCTCCCGCGCGACCGCCTTCTTGTTGTCGGTGACGGGCGTCTCCAGATTCACGACGCCCACGTCCGCCGTGCGCAGCACGTCCGCGATGGGCCCGAAGACGTGGTCCCAGCCCTCATGGTTGAGCGAGGGCGCCTGGCCTCCTTCCGGCGGCGGCGCCCCGGCGCGGGCGTGCAGCCTCGCGACCTCCTTCACCTCGCCATGGGGAATCACATCCCCACCGAACACCAGCTCCACGCGCGTGGGGGCGGAGGCAAAAAGCAGGGGCAACAGCAGCAGGACGGAGGCGGACACGCCTCCACCCTAATCCAGACACCCGGCATCCCTGGAAGGGCCCCCGGGTGCCGGCGGACCGGGGCTCCTACGACTTGCCCTTGTCGCTGCTCGCGTCACCCTCGCGCGGGTAGCCGCGCTCCTCGCGGGAGTTGCCCTCGCGGCCCCAGCGGTGGGCCTCGTTCGTCACCTCGCGGGCCTCCGTGTCCCGTCGCTCCGTCTCCGGGTCGCGCATCGACTCACGGAGGCGCGAGTCCGGCTGCGGGGACTCGGACGAGTCACGTGTCTTCGGCGTGCGCTTCTCCGCCATCGTCGTTCTCCTCTCCTGGCATGCGTCCCTCCGAACGATGTGCACGCCCTCGCGGTGGGGCCAGGGGGCCCCGGGCCCCGCACACCTGGCCGCAGGGACGGACGGCGCGGGTCATTCCGTGAACAGTGCGAGCGATACTTGCCTGCTTCCACGTTCTCCGCGGTCGCATCCCGGGCTACGGAGCCTGATGGGAGTTTCCGCATGAACCGCGTGGTGTCTGGCTTCTTCTGGATCAGTCTCTACCTGCTGGTCGTGCTGGTGCCCGTCTTCCTGATGCTCATCCCCCCGGCCCCGTCCGGGCGGTCCTTCTGGCTCGAGCTGTCCGTGGCGCTGGGCTTCGTGGGACTGACGCAGATCGCCGTTCAGTTCGTGCTCATCGCGCGCTTCAAGCGAATCACCGCGCCCTATGGCATCGACATCATCCTCCAGTATCACCGGCAGATCGCCATGGTCGCCGTGTGCCTGGTGCTGGCCCATCCGCTCATCATCGTCATCGACAACCCGTCTCGCCTGAAGCTGCTCAACCCGCTGGGCGGAAACTGGGCCAGCCGCTGCGCGCTGCTGAGCGTGCTGGCGCTCGTCACCCTGGTGGTGTCATCGCAGTTCCGCGAGCGGCTCAAAATCAACTACGAGCGCTGGCGCCTCCTGCACCTGCTGCTGGGCGTGGCCGCCATCGTCTTCGCCCAGCTTCATGCCTCCATGGCGGGCCTGTACACCAACACGCCGTGGAAGCACGCCATCTGGGTGGTGACGAGCGCCGCCATGGTCGCGCTCGTCGTCTACCTGCGCGTCCTGCGTCCCGCGTGGCAACGCAACTACCACTGGCGCGTCGCCGAGGTCCGACCGGAGCGCGGCGGCACGCATTCGCTGGTGCTGGAGCCCGTGGGCAACCACGGCATGCGCTTCGCCCCCGGTCAGTTCGCCTGGCTCAAGCTGGAGGGCACCCCCTTCACGCTGGAAGAGCACCCCTTCAGCTTCTCCTCCAGCGCCGAGCGCTCGGACCGGCTGGAGTTCGGCATCAAGTCACTGGGGGACTTCAGCGGACGCATTGGAGACGTGCCCCCGGGCACCCGCGCGTTCCTCGACGGTCCCCACGGCGCGTTCAGCATCGACCGCTATCCGGCCGCCGGCTACGTGTTCATCGCGGGCGGCGTGGGTATCACCCCCATCCTCTCCTTCCTGCGCACCATGGCGGACCGGAAGGACCCCAGGCCCGTCACGCTCTTCTACGCCGACACGGATTGGGAGAGCGTGGCCTTCCGCGAGGCCCTGACCGAACTGGAGGAGAAGGTGGACCTTCATTGCGTCTACGTCCTCAAGGAGCCCGCGGATGACTGGAAGGGAGAGCGCGGCGTCCTCACCGGCGAGGTGCTGGACCGGCACCTGCCGAAGGAGAAGCTCGCGCGGTTCTTCTTCATCTGCGGCCCGCCGCCCATGATGGCGGCGGTGCACGAAGCCCTGCGGGAGCGCGACGTCCCCGAGGCGCACATCCACCTCGAGAAGTTCAACCTCGCCTAGGCTGGAGCCTCTGCCACCATGCGACACCTCGTGGCGAACATCGCCACCTACACCATCGCCGCGCTGCTCATCCTCGGCTCCGCGCTGTTCGCCTGGATGCGCTCCTCTCAGCTCGTCCTCTCCGACGAGTACGCGACGCTGGCCCGATACGAACCCACCCCGGAGCACGACTTCGAATGGCGCGAGGTGGGCGAGCACGCCTACGCGAGCAACTGCCGCAACTGCCACGGCCGTGAAGGCCAGGGCTGGGACCAGTACCCCGGCCTCACGGACACCGCGCGCCTCTTCGCCGCGCCGGGGGGACGCGAATACCTGGTGGAGCTGCACCTCCACGGACTGACGAGCCCCCGCTGGGGCGCCCCCATGCCGTCCATGGGCCACCTGCAGGACGTGGAGCTGGCGGCGGTGCTGAACCACGTGCTCACCCACTTCGGCAACACGCCCCCACCGGCGCGCGCCTGTACGTCCCGGCGGATATCGCCGCGCTGCGCGGGCCCAAGCGCTCACCGTGGGAGGTGAATGCGCTCAGGCCCGGCGGGGATGCACGAGCCGCTGAGCAAGGCTCGCCTCGGCGACAGGAATAGGACGGCGAGCGGCCCCGCCTTCAACGCGGCCGTGCCCGACACGCCGCCCGGTCTTCACGACGGACAGCGCCGCTCAGAGCCTGCGCTCAAGCTCCACGGCGCCGGCGAATCATCGCGCCGACCAGCAGCGCCACCCCCGCCGCGCCCAGCGCACCGGCGCCGCTGCACAGCCATCGGAATCGCGGACGTCCCTGCACGTCACCTCCGCGCTGATGGCGAGCCGCTGGTCCACGCCGTCCACCTGCACCGTGTAGGACTGCTCGACGAAGCGCTCTCCCTCGAACGCCTCCCTGCCGAAGATGAAGCCCGCCTCGTCACCTGGCGCGAGCGCCTGGGTGCACACACTGTCCGGACAGCTCGACAACGGCCAGTCGACCAGCGTCACCGTCTGCGCACAGGCGTTGCGCACGCTGCTCAGTCCGCATCTGACGGACGCGCGGAAGATGAGGCACGGCACCTCGGAGACGACGCTCTGGTTCGACGTGGAGCACGGGCACGGCACCGACTCCGCCCGGGCGATTCCCGACAGTCCCAGCACACTGGCGCAGCCCAGCCAGGTCATCATGCGCCGGGCGCGAACAAGCATTCCTTGCATCACTGCACCCCAACCGATTGCGCCGGCCCCGTCCGCGGCGCGCATCCTGTCCCGGACACGGCCGCGCGCCAAGTCACCGTTGCCGGGTGAGGGGTATCGCCTCCACCGCGCTACTTGGTCCCGAAGAGCCGGTCGCCCGCGTCGCCCAGGCCCGGGAGGATGTAGCCGTGCTCGTCCAGCCGCTCGTCGATGGCCGCGGTGTAGACGTGGACGTCCGGGTGGTGCTCGCGCAGGTTCGCCAGGCCCTCCGGGCACGCCAGCAGACAGACGAAGCGCAATGAGCCGGGCTTGCTCTTCTTCAGCCGCTGGAGCGCGGCCACCGCCGAGTTCCCCGTGGCGAGCATCGGGTCGCACACCACCACGTCCCGGTCCGCGAGCTGGCCGGGCACGCGGTAGTAGTACTCCACCGGCGACAGCGTCTCCGGGTCCCGGTACAAGCCGATGTGCCCCACGCGCGCGGAGGGCACCAGCTGCAACATCCCGTCGAGGATGCCCTGCCCCGCGCGCATGATGGCCACCAACACCAGCTTCTTGCCATCCAGCACCGGCGCCACCGTGCGCGCCATGGGCGTCTGGATTTCTTCCTCGCGCACCTTGAGGTCTCTCAGCGCCTCATACGCGAGCAGCAGCGAGATTTCCTGGAGCAGCGCCCGGAAGGAGGCGGTGCTCGTCTCCACCCGGCGCATCTGCGTGAGCTTGTGCTTCACCAGCGGGTGGTCCACCACTGTGCAGTTCGGAAACTCCATTGCGTCCTCCCGTCAGAACACCGTGCCGTCACTGTCCACGCGGATGGGCGGCCCACCCCCGGGACGCCGCTCCGCCGCCACGCGCCGGCCCGCGGTCCACGTGCCACCTTGGAGCACCTTCCCCAGCGGCAGCTCCTCCGCGCTCAGGCCCAGCCGGCCACGCACCAGCGCCGCCACCCGGTCCAGCAGCGCCACCGTCAGCGCGCGCCACTCCACGATGGGCTCGTCACCCGGGTGGAAGGACTGCGTGAAGAGGCGCGGCTCCCGGGGAGACAGCACGCCCAGGTCCACCAGCAGGCCACCGTTGCGGTACTCGGGCAGGCCGGTGAGGCCATCCAGCTCCGTCACCACCACACCGGCCTCGGACAGCGGCTCCACCAGGGAATACGTCAGCCACTGCGACAGCTTGTGGAAGGGCACCAGCGCCTCCAGGCTCTCCACCGACCCCAGCGCGGGATGTGGCCACACGTCGCCCAGGTTCACCGCGTCCACCATCACCCGGCCCGGCCAGATGGGACCCAGCACCTCCAACACCAGGCCCAGCAGCTCCGCGGCGCGCACGCTGCGCTGCTGCGCGGTGATGATGTCCAGCAGCGTCCCTGGCCGAGGCAGCACCTTCGCCAGCCCGTGCAGCAGGTGCAGCCGGCCCTCCAGCCCATCCACCGGGTTGGCATCCGTCACCTGCATGCCCTGCGCGAGCGCCTCGCGCGTGAGCCGCCCCAGCGCCTCCGCGTCCACGCGCAGCGGCCGGTCCGGGTCCGACGAGAAGCGCCCCTCCATGAACATGCGGAAGCTGGCCACGGCCAGCCCCTCGGAGCGCGCCCACGTCTTTCCGCCGGCCTCCTGGTAGCGCCACTGCGGGCCACTGCCCGCGTCCAGCAGCACGCTCACCACCACCAGGTCCAGCTTCGCGCGCGCCCGCTCTTGAAGAGAGGCGTCCTTCAGCCGCGCCTCCAGCTCCGCCAACCGCGCCACGCCGCCCACGTCGAAGTGGCGCCAGCGGCTGTGCAGCGGCACGTCCAACGTGGGGTAGTGCTCGCGCGTCACGTGCAGCACCGTGTCCACGACGATGGGCAGCCGCGACGGCTCGACACGGAAGTGCTCCAGCTTGCCCGCCAGCCCCAGGTCCAACAGCTGGTGGCAGCGCTCGCGGATGGCGGACGGCGTGCGCAGCCACGCCACCGCGGGAGAGAGGTCCGACCTGGCCAATGAGGAATCAGACATCGAGGTCCCGCCCCTTCACCTGCGCCAGCCCCGCCGCGTCCGCCACCGGCCCTTGCGTGAAGTAACCCGCGGCCTTCTTCGCCTCCATCTCCACCTTGGCGTCTGCGGGGATGAGCTCGTCGGGGATGGGGACGCGCTCCAGGATTTCGATGCCCGAGCGCGTAATCGCGTCGTGCTTCATGTCGCTCATCGACACGAAGCGGTGGATGCGGGTGATGCCCAGCCAGTGCAGCACATCCGGCATCAGCTCCTGGAAGCGCATGTCCTGCACGCCGGCCACGCACTCGGTGCGCTGGAAGTAGGTGGCCGCGGAGTCACCGCCCTCCTGCCGCTTGCGCGCGTTGTACACGAGGAACTTCGTCACCTCGCCCAGCGCCCGGCCTTCCTTGCGCAGGTAGACGATGAGCCCCGCGCCGCCCGCCTGCGCCGTGCGCACGCACTCCTCGATGCCGTGCGCCAGGTAGGGCCGGCAGGTGCAGATGTCGCTGCCGAACACGTCGGAGCCGTTGCACTCGTCATGCACGCGCGCCGTCAGCGGCACGTCCCGGTCCGCCAGCGTCTCGATGCCGCCGAAGACGTACAGCGTCAGCCCGCCAATGGGCGGCAGGAAGACGTGCAGGTCCGGACGCGTAATCAGCTCCGGGAACATGCCGCCCGTCTGCTCGAAGAGGCCGCGGCGCAGCGCGCTCTCCGTCATGCCGAAGCGCTTCGCGATGCCCGGCAGGTACCACACCGGGTCCACCGCGGCCTTCGTCACCTTGATATCGCCGTTGCCGCGCAGCAGGTCCCCGTCCGGCGTCAAGCGCCCGGCATCGATGGCGTCGCGCACCTCGGGGAAGTTGATGTGCGCCTTGGTGACGGCGATGGTCGGCCGGAAGTCGATGCCCTGCTCCGCGAAGGGCCGGAAGGCCTGCGGCGCGATGGCGCCCCAGGGGTCCAGCGAGACGATGCGCTGCGGGTCGCTCCACGACGGATGCGGCCCCACCTGCGCGGCGGGCGCGGTGTTCTTCAGGTCGGCCCGGTGGTCCTGCGGCAGCATGCCCGCGGCCACGGCGAGCGCGCGGTACACGGCATACGCGCCGGCATGCGTGCCGATGACGTTGCGGTGCCCGGCTTCCGTCAGCGTGGCGACGACAGGGCCGCGGCGCGTCGGCTCGCCGTCTCCCCAGCGGATGGGGACGCTGGGGACGTCGCCATCCGGGTGGGAGGTGAGGCGGATGTGATTGGGATTCTTTTTCTCGGCCATGGGAGCGCCCTCCTTGCGGGCGCGGGAGCAAAGTCGGGGTGCGGGGGGCGATGCTTCGCGTCGTGGAGCGCGCTTCAGCTCATCCACGAGCCGTCGGTCCGGGCCGACCACTTGCGGGTGACCTTCTTCACCTGCGTCCAGAAGTCGAGGCTGGACGGCCCGGTGATGTCCCCGTGCCCGAAGCGCGAATCCCCCGTGCCACCGAAGGAGAACGGCTCACGCGGGACAGGGACGCCCACGTTGACGCCCACCATGCCGGCGCGCACGCCCTCCACCACCGTCTGCGCCACCCCACCGTTCGTGGTGAAGATGGACGCCGCGTTGCCATAGGGCGACGCGTTCTCCACCGCCAGCGCCGCGGACAGCGTGGGCACCCGGACGATGGAGAGCACCGGGCCGAACAGCTCGCGCCGCGCGGCCTCCATCTCCGGACGCACGCCGTCCAGCAGCGTGGGGCCCAGCCAGTTTCCGCCAGACCACGGCTCGCCCTGCGGCTTGTGGCCACGGCCGTCCAGCAGCACCCGCGCGCCCTCGGCCTCCGCGCGGGCAATGGCCGTCTCCAAGCGGTCCAGCGAGCCCCGGTCGATGAGCGCGCCCATGCCGGGGCCCAACTCCAGCTTCGCCGCGCGGCGGACGACTTCCTGGAGAATGGACTCCACGTTGCCCACCGCGAGCAGCACGCTGGCCGCCATGCAGCGCTGGCCCGCACAGCCGGTGAACGAGTCCACCACCGCCTGCGGCGTCAACTCCGGGTCCGCGTCCGGCACGACGATGAGGTGGTTCTTCGCGCTGCCCAGCGCC
Organism: Myxococcus sp. MxC21-1; assembly: GCF_032612255.1. Taxonomy (NCBI): domain Bacteria; kingdom Pseudomonadati; phylum Myxococcota; class Myxococcia; order Myxococcales; family Myxococcaceae; genus Myxococcus; species Myxococcus sp. MxC21-1. The sequence continues at coordinate 131,849 of NZ_CP123278.1, read as the reverse complement.
AGCACGCGCTTGCCGCGCTTGCAGCCCTCCGCGTACAGGTGGCGCGCCACCGCGGACGAGCCGACGAAGCCCACTGCCTGCACGTCCGGGTGCGCCACCAGCGCGTCCACCGCCTCCTTGCCGCCGTGCACGACGGAGAAGACACCCGCGGGGTAGCCGGCCTCACACATGAGCTCGCCCAGCGCGCACGCGGTCAGCGGCACCTTCTCCGAGGGCTTGAGGATGAAGGCGTTACCCAGCGTGACGGCGATGGGGAACATCCACATCGGCACCATGGCCGGGAAGTTGAACGGAGTGATTCCGGCGACGACGCCCAGCGGCTCGCGGCGGTACTCACAGGAGATGCCGCGGCTGACCTCCAGGTGCGCACCCGTGTCGAGGTTCTGGAGGGACAGCGCGAAGTCGCAGACCTCCATGCCCTTGAGCAGGCCCGCGCGGGCCTCCGCCACTGTCTTCCCCGCCTCGCTGGCGGCCAGCTGGGCCAGGGCGTCCAGGTCGCGCTCGAGGAACTGGCGGAAGCGGTACAGGTACTGCGTGCGCTCCCGCAGCGGAGTGTCCTTCCATGACGCCGCCGCCGCCTTCGCGGCCTCCACCGCCTGGGCGACTCCGGAGGCGGGCGTCAGGGGAACCCTGCCAATGACGGTGCCCGTATATGGGCTCCGGACATCGAGGTGCGCCGCACCGGGCGGCACCTGCCAGCTTCCTCCAACGAGGTTACGGCACGAGACGACGCTCCGCGGAAGCTGGATGAAGGACACGCACACCCCCCAGGTGTCTGGCGTGAAGAAATGGCCTGCCATTGTAACCAGGGGAATGGACTGACATGCAACCCCGGGGTCCCCGAGGGTGCCTTCAGACACGCCCAATGGAAGACATCCCGGCACTCACTCTGTCAGGTAGCAGACCCATCTCTCGGACGGGTGTGAGGGATTGCGTTCAGCGGGCGTCAGGCGCCGCCAGCAGGCCGCGCAGCCGGGCGATGGTGGCCGTGTCATCGGCATCCGGCGGGAGGCCCAGGGCCTGGACTTCGTCGTACAGCGCGAGCGCGTAGTGAATGCGTGAAGTGGCCGTGGCGGTGTCGCCCTGCTCGGCGATCAACTCTCCGTCCTCGGCGACCAGGCGCGCGAGCACCTTCACGCGCGTGGGGGAGCCCAGCAGCCGCGCGGTGGACACCGGGTCCGCCATCAGCAGCGCGGCGTACTCCATGCCCAGCGTGGACAGCGCCGTCTCCTGGATGAGGCGCTGGGCGTCCGCGAGCTTCTTCTCCCGGCGCGCCTTGATGATGCGGGCCAGCGCGGCGGCGAACTCCTCGATGAGCCGCTCGATGTAATCCTTGCGAAGGGACATGGCGGCCCGAAGGTAACCGCGGAGCGGGGGGCGTGCACGCCTGGGTCTTCTGTCGGCTAGGCCCCCGGGCATCACGACTGTCTACCTACGCCCAACCGGAGAGGGTAGCGGCGCTGGGCCCACCTGACAGGCGCCAGGAGTTCGCTGAGCGCGACGTCACTGCGTTTGGGCATCTCGTGGCTCTGGGTCGGACTCCTCTTGTATTCCTGGCCTGGTCTCGCAGGAGTGCGCCCCGGAACCGGAGGACTTGGATGAGAGCGCATGCGGTCCTCTGGCTGGTGCTGGCGCTTGCCGTCACAGGCTGTTCGACCACGCGACTCGTGCGCCTGGACACCGGAGACGGGCCTCCCATCGTCCACACGCCCTTTGCAGAGGACGGCGACGGGCCCGTGGAACTGGTCGACGATGAATTCGAGGAGACCATGGTGGCGCTCGCTCGAGGTGTGCAGCCCTTCGCCAATCCCCTGCGAGAGGCCCGCCGACTCTTCGGCATTCCCGAGCGAAGTGGCGTGTACCTGTACGAGGGGCGCGGCCCCCGGCTCATCCCCCTGGACGAAGAGAAGGACCCTGGCGGTCCGCGTCTCCTGGAAGTCTACGCGGATGACGAACTGACGCGCGACTATGGCCGCTGGTGCGAGCGCAAGTCGCAGCCCGGTGACTGCCTGCGCCTGTTGGCAGAAGGCCCGCTGCTGGCCAGCGACGGCAAGTACTCGCTGGCCATGGCCATCGCCATGGACTCGGTGTGGGAAGAGACAGCAGAGGCGCTGGAGGACATGACCGACCCACAGGCGCTGCTGGCGACGGTGAGTGCTTCGGTCAGCATGTACCTGCTCCTCTGGTCGCTACCCGAGCCAGTGAGCAAGGGGCTGGCCGCGCTGCTGACAGCCTCGGCCATTGCCTACCTGGGCGTGGATACCGTGTGGCGCATTCTGGACGGGTGGATGGCGCTGGTGCGCGAAGTGGACCGGGCCACCACCTTCGCGCAACTCGGCGAGGCGGGCGAGGCGTACGGCGAAGTGCTCGGGGAGAACGCGGCGCGCGTCTTCGTCATGCTGGCCACGGCGGCGATAAGCAATACGGCGGGCCTGGCGGCGCAGTCCTCGAGACTGCCGGGCTCGGCGCAGGCTGCGCTCGCGGTGGAGACGCAGGCGGGCTATCAGTACTTGGCTATCAGAAGCGTGCAGTCGGTGGCGATGACAGCCGAGGGCTTCACTGTCGCACTGGCGCCCAACGCGGTCGCCATGGCGGCCCAAGGCATGAGCGGCGGCCGCCCCGAAAACCACCACCTCGCGACGAACAAGAACGGCGTCTCCACCGTGCGCGGCGGGCCCTGGACGCCCCGGTTCAAAAGAATCTTCAAGAAGGCCGGGATGGAGCTGGAAGACCCTGAGAACATCGTGCCCGTAAAGGGCCACAAGGGCCCCCATCCCCAGAGGTATCATGAGCGAGTCTACGCACGCCTGGAGGAAGCGACGAAAGGCTGCCGGAAGATGACCGAGTGCCGGGAGGCCTTGGTCAACGAACTCAGACAACTCGCCAAGGAAGCCGCCGCCCCGGGCTCCGGCTTGAACAAGCTCCTCACTCGAACCGAGTGATACCGAGGCGCCACGATGGCCAAGAGGTATTTCCAGCTCGCCGACAACGTTTCCATTCCGGGCCGTTGGGAGTTGGGCCACCCCGCAGATGCGCAAGGTCGCGAAGTAGACGACCCTTGGATGTTCCGGGAGGGCCATCCCGTGGAGGTGAGCCAGCGATTCACGGTTCCTATCGAGGAGCCGGGCAAGGCCCTTGATTTTTCTCTCGCGGGCTTCAGCACTCCCGTGGTCAGCGCCAGCGTGGCCAACATCTTCCTGGAGATGGCTCCCAAGGACGTGCAGCTCCTCCCCGTGGACCTCCGAGACCACCTGGACCCGTACTTCATCCTGGTGGCCACGAGGCTCATTCGCTGCATCGACGACGCAGCATCGGAAGAGGTCCTTTACTGGCGCCCGGAGGATGGGCGGCCCGAGAAGGTGGGGCAGTACCGGGATGTCTACGGCATGCGCGTCGACCGCGCCCAGGTTGGCAACGCCCAGGTGTTCCGCACTTGGGGCTGGTCCATCGCCCTCATCGTCTCCGAGGACATCAAGCAGGCTTTGGAGCGTGCGAAGGCTACCGGCGTGAAGTTCACACCGGTGTAGTTCGCGCAAACGCCCCCTGTCCCCTGCATTCCCACGGCTTCCGGGCCGAGGCCCCCAGGGACCCGACAGCGACGCGGAAGGCCGGGAGACGGAAGACATCCTGAGCCGGAGAGCGGACGGCGGAAGAGGAGGAGCCGCTGAGAGGAGAGAAGCGCATGGGGAAGTTCCTTCGGGGAGGGGTTGGAGGGCTGCTGTAGGCGCCCCACGCACCAGTAGCAGCAGGTGTGTCAACCGTCGGGAACCCTCGCGCACCCGCCAAGTCCCTGATTTCGCTTGAGTCCCTGGAGCGTCCGCGTCCCGTGAGGCCCTGGCCCCTGGTGACTGCCGTCAGGGGCGGTGGTCGCAGTCACCAGGCTCCGTCCGGCAGCCGTGCCGACATGCTGGCGCGCTAACGTAGCGGCCTTCTCGTCGTGGAGGGGATGCGGGACATGAGCCAGAACGGAAGCAGTGCCGAAAGCGCGCGCGTGCGCTGGCTGGTGGTGGGTGCCTTCTCCCCGTCCCCCTCGGGTCGGCGCTTCCCGCTCACGGTGAACACCTTCGGAGATGAGCTCGCGCGCGCCGCCAGCGGGCTCCGCGTCACCGTGGCGGACCGGCTGGGCGCGGGTGACACGCGCACCGTCGAGCTGTCCTTCGACCGGCTGCGCGCCTTCAGCTACGCGGACGTCATTACCCGCGTCCCGGAGCTGCGCGCCCTGCAGCACCTGCATGAATCACTGTCCACGTCCGACCCGCTGCGCACGCTGACGCCCGACGAGGCCGCCACACGCGTGGCCACCGTCACCGGCCCGGGCCGCCTGCCGGACGCGGTGGCCGAGGCCCTGCGCGCGGCCTCCACGCCGCCCACCCCCACCGCGCCTGCCGCGCCCACCGAATCCGGCGAGGACCTGGTGGAGACGCTCCTCAGCCGCGCCGACGCGAGCACGCCCGCCGCCGCGTCTCGCGCGGTGGATGCCTTCCTGCGCGCCATCAATCCGCGCGTGCCCGCCACGCCCACGCCCGTCGTCACACCGGAGGCCGCCACCCGGCAGACGGCCCGGGATTTGGTGGAGGAAGCGCTGCTCCTCACGGCGAAGGACCTGCTCGGCGCCGAGCCCGTGGCCCACCTGGAGTCCGCGTGGCGTGGCCTCAAGTGGCTGCTGGACCAGGTGCCCGCGTCCTCGGGCATCTCCGTGGAGGTGCTGGACGTGGCGCGCGCCGGGCTGCTGGACGCCGTGCAGGGCGCGCTGGGCGCCGAGCCCTTCGAGCGCCCTGACGCCGTCTTCATCGTGGATGCCACCGACGACGTCGCCCTCCTGGGCAAGCTCGCGGCGATGGGCGAGCGCGCGCAGCTCCCGGTGGTGGCCGCCGTGTCCGCGCCGCTCCTGGGCGTGGCGCAGGCGGAGCTGGCCGTGGCGCTGGAGGAGGAGCGCGAGCACGTCTCCGAGGCCTGGACGGAGCTGCGCCAGGAAGAGTCCGCGCGCTGGCTGTGCGCCGTCATCAACCGCGCGGTGGTGGCCAGCGAGGGTCGCGGCGCGGCCCGGCGCGTGAGCTTCACCAGCCCCGCGCTGGCGGTGGCGGCGATGCTGGCGGCCAGCTTCCGGGACACCAGCGCCTTCGCGCGCATCATGGGTCAGCAGGGCGGCCTGAAGGCGCCGGCCATGTGGGAGCTGCCCACCGGCCGAGATACCGGGCTGAGCATTCCCACCGAGCACTTCCTCCCCATCCGGGCGCAGGCGCGGCTGGAGGAGCGCGGCATCCTGGGCCTGGGCAGCGGGCGCAACGCGGACGCGGTGCTGCTGGCCGCCGCGCCCATGGTGTTCGGCGGAGGCTACGCGGTGCCGCTGCCCGCGCAGCTGCTCACCGGGCGCATCGTGCGCTTCGCCACCTGGGTGCGGGACCAGCTGCCCGCGGGCACCGGCGGCGACGACGTGGACGCCATCTTCTCGCAGGCCGCGGAGGTGTTCCTCTTCCGGGGCGCCACGGAGAACGGGCAGCTGCGCGGCCAGCTGGTGGCCACGGACAACGGCCGCGGCGTGCACGTCACCGCCACCGTCCGCCCGGAGCACGCGGGCACGCGCTTCCAGCTCGCCTTCACCCTGCCGCTGCGCGGCTGAAGTCAGTCCTTCTTGAAGCGCAGCACGTAGCCTTCGAGGAACACCGTGGGCAGGTCCAGGTCGCCCACGGGTTCGCGCACGAAGCCGCGCCGCTGGTACATGCGCCCCACGCCCTCCGCGCCCCTGCGGACGTGGAGGCACACGGCGTCCACGCCCCACTCGCGAGCCCGGGCCTCGGCGGCGTCCAGGAGGGGTTGGGCCAGCCCGGTGCCATGGTGGCTCACGGCGGTGGCCGGCCGCGCAGGTCGGCCGCGTTGGGCAGCCAGGCCTCGGAGCCGGGGGCACCGGGCTTGAAGAGGGCGACGGTGCCCACCACCTGCCCGTCCACCTCGGCCACCAGCACGGTGGCCACCTTGCGCCGGGACGCGACGTCCCGCAGCTCGCGCTTGCGCTCGTCGCCATAGACGACTTCCGGGAGCTTCTTCGCGTACTGGGTGAGGAAGGCCTCCACCAACAACTCCCCCACCACCGCGTCATCCTCGGGCCGCGCCTCGCGAACGAGGGCCCGCTCTACGACATGCCGGGTGTCCATGGCCCGGAACTCTACGGCCGGCCGTGCGCCCGCGCGATTTCACCCCGACCAGCCCCGCTCATGTCTGCGAGCAGGCCGACACTGCGTCGGCGTCACCACGTGCCCAGGGTGGCAATCAGGTTGCCCGTCTTCGCGTCGAAGACATCCAGCCACACCCAATGAGGGACATAGACGCGCCCGCCGTGCTCCTTGATCTGGGACACCCCCGAGCCGCTCTTGGAGTTGGGGATGGGGACGTCCCACCCCACGCGCCCCGTCAGCAGGTCCCTACGAACGAGTTGCTCCCCGCCCTCCTTCAACGCGTAGACCATGAAGAGCGCGTCCTCGGAGAAGTCGACGACGTCCACCGTGGACTCCTTCACGTTCCTGGGGTCCATGTCCGCGACGTTCTCCGTCCACAGCGCGGCCTTCTCGCCCCGCCGGAACACCGCCACCATGGGCACCCGGCTCCCAGGGCTCCGTTCACCCATCGCGACGTCCAGGTCCTCGAGCTTGTAGACGTGCTCCGCCTGGAATCCCGGAACGGCGGGAAGGTTGCGCGGGCGCACACAAGGGACGGGACTCTTCCTGAACACCGGAACGAAACAGAGCTGGTGGTTCCATTTGACCGGCGCGCAGGGGGGCGGAGGCTCGATGGCGGGCCGGGCGGTCGCCGTCTTCGTGTTGAACGAGAGGTTCTGCCCATCGACCACCTCGACCCAGACGGACTCGGTGTCGTCCTTCGGGATGCAGAGCCTGTTGGGCTTGTCCGAGAGCGCCACCCGCCCGAGCGGCTTGCCCGTCTTCGGCTCGAGGAGGTGCACCGCGCCCGGCTCACTCATCACCACGCGGTCACCCTGGTGAACGACGTGCACCGCGCCGGACAAGTCCGAGGCCGTCCCCTCGAGGTCCGCTTCCCAGAGCAGGTCGAACGACTTCCCATCGAACGCGGCAACCTGGTTGCGCGTCTCCGTCTTTCCGGGAACGAGACTGAAGCGACGGATACGGCCGATGATGTCGTCGGATCCATCACCGTTGAGGTCCACGGCGAGGGGAACACCCTGGGAGTTCCATTGGAACTTCGCCTTCTTCTCCGCCACCGGTGGCGGCGCCACGACGACGGGAGACGGCTCCGGGACGCTCGTGGGGATGGGCCCGCCGGTGGACGACGTAGCGGAGTTGAACCTGTAAAAGGCCACGAGCCCCACCGTGAAACAGACCGACAGGATGCCTCCCACCAACAGGCCGCCCGTGTTCCCGCCCGCCCCCGTCGAGGCCGGCGCCTGGTACTCGGGACGCGGCGCCTTCTCGCCCTGCGTGTCGATGGAGGCGTTGCAGTAGCCACAGGTGTAGAGCACCCGGCCTTCCTCGAGGACGATGGGCGCATGACAACGAGGGCACCGAGGCGATGTTGGACGGGCACGAGCCATGCCCGGTTTCTATCATCCGACCCTGCACGGCTGCGTCAGAGATAATTGCCGATGAACCACGGCAGCCGCTCGCCCAGCTTCTGCAAGAGCCCGCGCCGCTTCCACCCGCTCCAGTGGATTTCTCGCGAGTGGCGTAAATCTTTCTCAAAAGATGCGGCGAGCTGCGCCGCCAGCGTCGGGTCCTCCACCACCACCGAGCACTCCTCCAGCGTCGTCAACGCCAGCGGGTCCATGTTGGTGGAGCCCACGACGGACAGGGAGTCATCCACGAGCATCGTCTTGGAATGCATCATCGACAGCTCGTACTCCCAGATGCGCACGCCGCCCTCCAGCAAGCGCGCATAGGACGCCCGCTGCGCCGCGTGCACGGGCCCGACGTCATGGTGCCGCCCGGGCACCAGCACCCGCACGTCCACGCCTTGCCTCACCTTCTCCAGCAACATGTCACTGATGGCGTCGGAGGGAATGAAGTAGGAGTTCGCAATCCAGAGCCGCTCCTTCGCCGCCGCGATGGTGAGCAGCGTCATCCGCCGCGCGTCCGACAGGAAGCGGTTGTCCGTGCTGGCCACGAAGCCCGCGCGCGCATCCCCCGCGTAGCGAGGCTCCGGGAAGTCCGTTGCCGGCAGGAAGTCTCCACCCGCCTCCTGCCAGTTCTGCGCGAAGGCGACCTGCATCTCCCGCACGGCCGGGCCCTCCACGCGGATGTTCATGTCGCGCCAATAATCCGCGCTCTGCGCATTGCCCATCCAGCTCTTCCAGATGCCCCAGCCGCCGGTGATGCCCACCTCGCCATCCCGCACCACCATCTTCCGGTGGTTCCGCGCCCTCAGGCGGACCGCGTCCAAGGCCACGAAGTCGCCTTGGATGGGCCGGAAGTAGCGCGCGTCACAGCCGCTGGCCGCCAGCGCGGGAATCACTGCCTCGAAGTTGATGCTGCCCAATGGGTCCACGAGCACGCGGCACGCCACCCCGGGCCGCCGCGCCGCCAGCGCTCGCACCAGCCGGTCCGACGGCTCACCGGGCCGCCAGATGTAGCTGGTGATGTGGATGCTGGTGCGCGCGGCGAGAATCTCCTCCTCGATGGCGTCGAAGATGAAGCCGTTCTCCACCAACTCCACGCGGTGCCCTGGCACCAGCGCCACGCCCAATGACTGAAAGAACGCGAGCGAGCGCGCCTCCGGGCTGCTCCCCGGCAACGCGCGCAGGCGCAGGTCATGCCGGTGATTGGGAGCGGGACACCCGGCGGCAATCAACACCACGGGCACGAGCCAGGCGAGCTTCACCGCCGGAAACTAAGCGCCCATGGCCCGCGGCGCACCTGCCGATGTCTCACGCAAGACACCCCGAGACGCGCGGCGGGCACATCTCCACCGTGAGGGTGGAAGCCACTGCCTCGCATGCGCACCTTCGGGACACACCGCGTGTCGCCATGCCCAACGTGCCCTCACACCGATGTCCCATCACCGCGTGCACGCTGCTGCTGGGCTGCCTGCTGTCCGCCGTGAGTCACGCGGCGGCCGCGGACGCACCGCTGCGCGACACGCCACCTTCTGAAGCACGCTCCAGGTACCTGGACACGCTCGCCGCCCCGTCACCGGAAAAAGCAGCCATGCCCACGTACATCGAGCCGGAGGACGTCCCCCTCCCCAAGGGCGCATGGGTGGCGCACGGCGGGCTCGCGCTGCTTCCCGTGGCCGGCGTCTGGGGCGCCAGCCGCGTGGGCGGGGACACACGCGTGGGGGCCACCGCGGCGGAGACGGCGGCGGGAATGCTCCTGGGCGCCATCCCCTCGCGGCTCCTCTTCTTCCGTCCCGCGGCGCCCAGCCCGGGGCGGTGGATGGAATTGGAGACCGTGTCCTTCGGCGGCGGCTTCGTGCTGACACCGCCGCTGACGGCGCTCGGAACGTGGGGCCTGGGCGAGCTCGCCTTTGGCGGGAGTCACCACCCGGGCCGCGCCTACCTGGGCGCGCTCGGCGGCGCGGCCCTGGGCACGCTGCTGGGCGTCATCGTCCACGAAGCCCTGGTGAAGCTGTCCAAGCCCAGCGCCCGCTTGAAGAGCGGCCGTCAGCTCGTCGGCCTGGGATTCATCGGCGTGGGCGCGACGTTGGGCTATCAATGGGCTGGCGGCGGACCTCGCCCAGACGGACACACGCGATAGTTCTGCTGCGTCTGTTTCCACACGCACGCGTTGTGCACCGCCCAAGTCCTTGCAGTCTCAGACGCAGTGCGCGTGACATGCGGGGCATTGTGATTGTCAGACCCGGGCTCCACACTCCGCCGCGCTGTACGGACACCGCTGTTGGAGAGACCGCAATGACTGCTCGCAAGCCCCTCCGTATCGCCGTCGTCCTCGCCGCCGCCGCCGCCGTGCTGGGCCTGGGAATCACCATGACGCCGGCCACGGCCGTCGCCGATGACTGCCAGCCGCCCTGCTACAAGCACCCCATCACCGGTGAGTGGATTTGCGGCACCCCGTGTCCGTAATCCCCGGACACACGTGCTGAAACACCTGGGGCCTCTTCCGCACCGCGCGGAGGAGGCCCCGTTTCATTCCCAGCCACCCTGCGGCACCGGCGCGGCGTCAGTCCGTCCGCATGGCCTCCACGGGGTCCAGCTTCGCGGCGCGCGCGGCCGGGTAGATGCCGAACAGCAGGCCCACGCCGCTGCTCATGCCCAGCGACAGCATCACCGCCCAGGCCGGCACCTGCGCGGGCAGCCCCACCATCCACTTCGCCAGCTGCGCCAGGCCCATGCCCAGGCCCACGCCCAACGCGCCACCCACCAGCGACAGCACCACCGCCTCGATGGCGAACTGCGCGAGGATGCGGCGCTTCTTCGCGCCCAGCGCCTTGCGGATGCCAATCTCCCGGGTGCGCTCCGTCACCGCCACCAGCATGATGTTCAGGATGCCGATGCCGCCCACCAGCAGCGACAGCATGCACACGCCAAAGCTGGCCGCGGAAATCACCTTCGAGATCTTGTTGAACATCTCCGTGGCGCTCTCGTTGGAGAACACGAAGAAGTCATCCTCCTCCAACGGCTTCAGGTTGTGGCGCCGCCGCATCAGCAGCGTCACCTCGTCCTGCGCGCGCTGGAGCATCTCCGCCGACTGGGCCTGGACGCTCACCCGGTAGTTGCGCACCCCGAACAGCGCCTTGTAGACGGACAGCGGCATCATCACCTGGTTGTCCTGGCTACCGCCGCCCATGAAGCTGCCGCGGCGCTTGAGCGTGCCAATCACCTGGAAGCTGCGCCCCAGGATGCGGATGTTCTGCCCCAGGGGCTGCACGCCCGGGAACAACGTGTCCGCCAGGTCCTGGCCAATCACCGCCACGCGGCGGCCATCCAGGTACTCCGCGTCCGTGAAGGGCCGCCCGTACTCCACCACCACCGAGTTCGTCTGGAAGTACTCCGGCGTGCCGGCCCAGATGGTCACATTGGGGCGCGACTCGCGCTGCTGCGTGGACACCTTCTGTCCACCCTTGGAGTCCTCCGCCGCCGCCAGCAGCACCGACGGCTGCAGCCGGATGGCCTCCAAGTCGCCCTCGTTCAGCCGGGGCCGCCGCGCCAGCTCCGCCAGGGACAGGTTTCCGCCGAAGGGCAGCCGCTGCACCTGGAAGCAGTCGGAGCCCAGCTCCGACATGCTCTCGTTCACCTGGATGCGCAGGCCCTCGATGAGCCCCATCATCGACACCACCGTGGTGGCGCCAATGACGATGCCCAGCAGCGTCAGGAAGGAGCGCAGCAGGTTGGAACGGAACGTTCCGAACGCCAGCCGCAGGGTGTCCCAGATTGCCATCATCGCCGCCGTCTCCCGTCCGTCACTCGTGGCGAAGCGCTTCCACTGGGTCCAGGTTCGCCGCCCGCGCCGCCGGCCAGATGCCGAACAGCAGCCCCACCATCGCCGCGAACCCCACGCCGGCCACCACCGTCAGCGGCTCCACCGCCGCCGCCAGCGGTGTAATCAAGGACACGATGCGCGCCAGCCCCAGGCCCACCACCGTCCCCAGGGTGCCGCCCAGGGCGGACACGCAGGAGGCCTCCATCAGGAACTGGAGGATGATGGTGCGTTTGCGAGCCCCCAGCGCCCGGCGGACGCCAATCTCCCGCGTCCGCTCGCGCACCGACACCAGCATGATGTTCATGATGCCGATACCGCCCACCAGCAGCGTGATGAGGCCCACGCCCATGGCCGCGCCATAGAGCGCCCCGGTGAGCTGCGCGTACATGCTGGCCAGCTGGTCCGGCCGGTTGATGGCGAAGTCGTCCGGCAGCCCCGGCGGGGTGTTGCGCTCCCGGCGGAGCACCGCGGTGAGCCTGTCCACCACCGCTGGCGCATGCTCCGGCGACGTGAGGGCCACCGCGATGTTGGGTGAGCGCTTCTTGCCGAAGTGCGCCAGGAAGGTGCGGAAGGGCACCATCACCACCAGGTCCTGGTTCTCTCCCAGGATGGTGCCCTTGGCCTCCAGGGTTCCCACCACGCGGAAGGGCTTGCCCTCGAAGAGGATGCGCTGCCCCACCGGGTTCACTCCGGGGAAGAGCGAGCGCACGAGCTCCGCGCCGATGACGGCCACCTGCGCCCGGTTGTCCACGTCCGCGTGGGTGAGGAAGCGGCCCCGCTCCAGGGTGAACGAGCCCACCGTGGCGTAGTCCGGCGTGGTGCCCACCAGCAGCACCGAGCCGATTTTGCGGTCCAGGAAGCGGCCCTCCACGCGCTCGAAGAAGAGCGGCGCCGCGGCCAGCACGTGCTCGGACGCGTTGAGGATGGGCGGCACCAGATCCGCGCTCAGGTCCTTGCGGTTGCGGTACGACCACCAGTCGCCGTTGAGCGTCCAGGGGAACTTCGAGATTTGGAGCGTGTTGGCGCCAATGCTCGAAAGCTGGTCCTCGAAGGAGCGGTTGATGCCCTGGATGATGCCGACGATGGCCAGCAGCGTGCACACACCCACGCCAATGCCCACCGTCGTCAGCACGGTCCGCAGGCGGTTGGAACGGAGCGAGAACAGCGCGATGCGCGCCCCCTCCCACACATCGACCCGGATGCTCACGTCAGATTCTCTCCGCTGCGTTGCACGTCGCGCTGGTTGGTACGGGCCCCGGAACGGGTGATTGCACGCGACATTCCCTCGGTGCAAATCCAGTGTGCTGGAAATCCGTCTGGGCCCCCGCGCCTCCGCACTTCGTGTGGACCGTCGTCCAACGGCGTACAGCACGCGACGACGCAGCAGGTCGAAGCTGGCTCGGTTGGTCCTCGCCCCCAGGCCTGCGGAGGAGCGAGCCCTCTCCAGTCGGCGCACGCATGTTCGGCACCCAGCCCAGGCGGCCCTCCCGGAAAGGCCTCTGCCTCAGCACTTGAGTTCATCCGTTATAACGGATGGAGAGTGCGCCATTTGGATTCATTAAATCCGGCATAGTGGATTAAATGCTGCGGCCTGAGCCTCTTGAATCCGTTATGAAGGATTATATGAAGGTCCATCTCCAGGTGCTGATCGAGGGGGCGTGGGAGCGGGCGGCGCTCCTTGAGTTCCCTACGGCCAAGGAGGGGCGACGCGGCGAATGCACCTTTGAGTACGAGCATGACTACCTCTTTCGGTGGATTGCCGACTCGCCGCCGCTGGCGGCGGTAAGTCTCAATCTTCCGGTCGAGTTCGCCCCCAAGGTCTGGCGCCGTTGGCCAGCGTTCCTCGATGACCTGCGCCCCATGGGAAGTGCCCGCGGCTGGTGGCTGCGGCGACTGAACCTCCCGGATGAAGCGGCGAGCGACATCGACATCCTACGGCGCGGTACCATCGCACCAGTCGGCAATCTCCGAATCGAGGAGGCCGTTCCCGCGAAGAAGGAACCTCCCCATCGGTTCCCGCGCCAGGCCGTCATCGACCGCGAGCACGCCTTCATCACGTACGCAGCCAACGCCGGAGCACAAGTCGGAGGTGCGACAGGCGCCGGTGGTGATTCTCCGAAGCTCCTGCTCCGCTGCGACGAAACAAACCATGTGTGGATCGACGTCTGGCAGGATGACCCTGCCTGCCCGGATCGACACTATCTCGTCAAGTTCGCGCGCAGTCGCAACGAACGCGACCGAACCATCCTCCGGTCGGAGTACGTTTATTACAAAGCGCTCGCGGAGCTCGGATTCGAAACGATTCCGCAAGAGGGGCTCGCGCTTCACGAAGGCCCTTCAGGCCCGAGCCTCTGGCTTCCCCGCTTCGACGTCGCGCGACGAGACGGCCGCGAGATTCGGTTCGGACTCGAATCCATCTACTCGCTGCTCCAGGCCGAGCCAGGCTCCTTCCAGAAGCATCAAGCGGTCTTGGGCGCACTACAACACGTCATCCCCAAGACAGACTGGCCGACGGTGCGCCTCGAATACCTGAAGCGGGACCTGCTGAATCAGGTGTTCGGCAACTCGGACAACCACTGCAGGAACATCGCCGTGCTCAAAACGGATAGCACCGTCCGCCTCGCGCCCATCTTCGACTTCGCGCCGATGAAGATGGACCTCGAAGGCATCACCCGCACCACGACATGGGATGGGTACGAAGCTGGTGGAGAAGTCGACTGGGATGCGCTCCTCAAGAGCTTCGGTCGAGATGAGACATTGTTGCGCGACGGCCTCAACGACCTCGCCTTACGCCTTCGTCAGCTCCCCGAGCTCCTCACCGACCTCGGGCTGCCGGAAGAAACGCTGGACTTCGCGGGGCTCGACCTTCGCGGCACCGAGAAGCGCCTCCGCACGTGGGGGTTCCTATGAAGCGCGCCGACGTCGCCCGGCTGACCTCGCTCGAACGAAAGGCGCTGCTGGAAGAACTCGCCGCGATGGTCGCCATCGGCGAGTTCAACCTCGGAGACGCCTCGCGAATCCTTCGCAGCACGATGCTGGGAATGGACCGGAAGACCTTCGCGCGCGCGGTGAAGCTCGCCGCCAGCGTCATCGCGAAGCTGGAGGACGGGCCGAACGCGAACCCGACGCTTGAGACGCTCAACAAAGTCTTCGCGCCGTTCGGCGGAAAGGTCGCGTTGACGTTTCCCCGCATCGAGGAGCCACGCCCGCTCGATGATGCCGAGAAACAGCGTCGAGCGATGCTCCGCGCCGCACTCGCGAAGAGCAAGCGACAGCGGCGGCGCTCGACAGAGCCGTAAGCCTCTCAACACAGGTAGCCCCTGGGCCTTTCCCCTGTCCGACAGGCCTGATGCGTTCTCGGGTGTCCGCGATTTCGTGAGGAGGCCGCGTGAGAGAGAGTGAGGCACGGTGCGGCAAAGCCTCGCCGTTCGGCCGGGGCGCCGGAACGGGCGCAATCTTGCCGCCGCACGGAAACAGCTGGCGCCGCAAAGGGACTCTGCCGGTGGCCGTCTGGTAGGAACGTCCCCACCTTTCCCCTGGCGCCCCCGACCCGGGAGCCACCGCGACACATGGCCCCGTCCGCCGCTCCCGCCACCGACGATGCGCCGCCCGCCTTCCCGGCGTTCACGCGCTCCCAGAAGGTCTTCACCCTGCTGGGCGCGGTGCTGGGGCTCTTGCTCGCCGCGCTGGACCAGACGATTGTCGCCACCGCGGGACCGGCCATCCAGGCGGACCTGCGAATCCCCGCCTCGCTCTACCCGTGGCTCACCACGTCGTACTTCGTCGCGTCGACGACGATGGTGCCCGTGTGGGGCAAGCTGTCGGACCTGCTGGGCCGGCGCGCGGTGTTGGCCGCGGGCATCCTCATCTTCCTCGCGGGCAGCTTCCTGTGCGGGGTGGCGCGCTCCACGGTGGCGCTCATCCTCTTCCGCGCCGTGCAGGGGCTGGGCAGCGCGGCGCTGTTCACCGCCGCGCTGGCGGTGGTGGCCGACCTCTTCGAGCCCCGTGAGCGCGGCAAGTACCAGGGCCTCTTCGGCGCCATGTTCGGCCTGTCCAGCGTGGTGGGGCCGCTGGCCGGTGGGTTCATCACCGACCACCTGGGCTGGCACTGGGTGTTCTTCATCAACCTGCCCGTGGGCGCGGTGGCGCTGGCGCTGGTGCTGTCGCGCATGCCACGGCTGAAGCCCCAGCGTGATTCCCGGGGCGGGCTGGACCTGGTGGGGGCGTTCGCGCTCGCGGTGGCGCTGGTGCCGCTGCTGCTGGCGCTCAGCCTGGGGCAGACAGACGGCGGCGACTGGGCCTGGACGTCGTGGCGCATCCTGGGACTGTTCGCGCTGTCGGCGGTGGGCATGGTGGCCTTCCTCTGGGCGGAGCGGCGCGCGCCCGAGCCGCTGCTCGACCTGACGCTGTTCCGCCTGCGGGCCTTCAGCGCGGGCAACGCGGCGGTGTTCATCGTCGGCGGGGCGTTCCTGTCGGGCATCGTCTTCCTGCCGCTGTTCATGGTGAACGTGGTGGGGCTGTCGGCGACGCGCTCGGGGCTGACGGTCATGCCGCTGACGCTGGGCGTGGTGGCGGGGAACGTGCTGAGCGGGCAGCTCGTGTCCAGGGTGGGCCGCTACAAGGCGCTGCTGCTGGGCTCGCTGGTGCTGCTGATGGCGGGCTTCGCCGTCATGGCCTTCACGCTGACGCCGGACTCCACCCAGGCGGAGGTGACGGCGAAGATGGTGCTGGTGGGCCTGGGGCTGGGGCCTTCGATTCCGCTCTACACGATGGCCATCCAGAACGCGGTGCCGCCGGACCAGATTGGCGTGGGCACCGCGGCGGCCACGTTCTTCCGGCAGCTGGGCATGACGTTGGGCGTGGCGCTGCTGGGGACGGTGTTCGCGTCCACGCTGTCCTCGGAGCTGGAGGCGCGCATGGCGCAGGCCACGTCGGCGCTCCCGGACTCCGTGAAGGCCGAGGTGACGCGCGCCGCGCCGGGCGTCAGTGGCGAAGGCGGACCCACCGGGCAGGTGTTCCGCGCGGATGAGGTGAAGGCGCGGGTGCGCGCGGAGTTCGACGCCGAGCGGCGCCGTGCGGAGACGGCGGCCGCTCCCGAGGTCCGGGCGAAAGTGGACGCGGACGAGCGGCAGGCACTGGCGGCGGTGGACGCGGCGGACCGGGCGCTGAAGATGGCGTTCACTCGCGGCGTCTCCGCCGTGTACCACGTGGCCCTGTTCATCGCCGCCGCGGCACTGCTGGTGACACTGTTCCTTCCGGAGCAGCACCTGCGCCGCAAGCGCCGGCGCATCGAGTCGCGTGCCAGCGCCCCGGAGCAGTAGAGTCGCGGCATGGCTCACGACACGGAACAGCCACCCGCGCTCACGGATGCGGAGGCCGCCGAGCGCATCCACGCGCACTTTCCCTCACTCGCGACGGCGCGGGTCGTCCGCCTGGGGGAAGGCACGGACCATCAGGCCTTCGAGGTGGAGGGGCGCTACGTCTTCCGCTTCCCCAAGAGCGACGAAGCCGCCGAGCACCTGAAGTGGGAGGCGCGCCTGCTGGCGTGGCTCGAACCCCGGCTTCCCCTGCCGGTCCCCGACTACCGTTTCCTCGCGCACCCTGCCGCCGACCTCGCTGCGGGCTTCGCGGGCTACGAGAAGCTCCCAGGGACGCCCGCGCTCCTCGTCGTGCCCGAGCGGCTGGACCTGTCGGACCTCGGCCGCAGGCTCGGCGCCTTCCTGAGAGCGCTCCATGCGCTCGACCCCGCCGAAGCCGATGCGCTCGGCGTGCCGGCGGACGACGACCCAGAACTCGAAGCGTGGTCGGCCGCCGCCGTGGACGATTTGCGGCTCGCCGTCGAACACGGCCATGTGGAACGGCACCGGGCGGCGGATTGGGAGCAGCGGCTCAGGGTGCGTCCCACGGAGGGACGCGGCGCGCCCCGGCTGGTCCACGGCGACTTCGCCGCGGAGCATGTCCTGGTCGATGCCCACGGTGCTCCCACGGGGGTCATCGACTGGAGCGATGCGTGCGTTGGAGACCCCGCGAGGGATTTCGCCGGACTGCTCCACTGGGGCGGAGCGCCCATGCTGACCGCCGCGCTGGAGACGTATGGCGCGGTCAGCCCCGCCGTCCTCACGCGGGCGCGGTGGTTCGCCGCCTGCCGCGCGGTGGCCGACATCGCCTTCGGCCAGACGCAGGGACGGCCGGAGTACATCGCCGCCGGGCAACGGGCGCTCACCGGACTTGAGGAGCACCCGCCCTTCGACGCGTGACGCGCGGCTCAGGAGCCGCTGCAACGAACCTGGATCGGATGGCTCTCCAGCACCACGCACTCGCCGCTGCTGCACTTGAACAAGTCACAGATTTCAGGGGACTGGACGCAGCGGATTTCGGGGCCCGAGCCCAGGTTGAACGAGGCGCAGGAGAGGCCCTCGGGGCATTGCTTCTGCTCCCCGGTACACGCCGGGCCGAGCACCTGGCCCTCCTTCAACGACAGCCTGGACTCAGTCTCCGTGGGCACCTCGCCCTCGGCGCCACGACAGCCCGCCAGGATGAACGCGGCGATGACCCACTTCAGCCCCGGAACACGCTTGCCTTGCTTCATCATGAATGTCCTCCCACGAACCAGTGACTGTCCGAGCTGAGCAAGACACACGCCAACGCAGACGAGGCCCGTCAGCTGAGCAGCCACCCGTGTGACGCCGACGACGCCATGCTCCAAGGGGTGCCTCGGAAATCCAAGGGCCCCGAAGCCACCCTCAGTTTCCCGAGGTCTTCGACTGACCAGAAGTGAGCTTAGAGATCCGCGAACAAGTCAACGGCCGCCTGAGCAAGCAAAGCCCGGTCGACCTCTTCGAGCCCTTCTGCATAGGCAATGACATCCAGCACACCTGCGGCATCCGTGCTCCAGAACAAGCGCTGCAGTTTGGCACGGAGCGCCTGCCCTTCCTCGCCGGCCTGCTTCAGTGATGCGCGCACGTCATCCAGCCCCACGAGCTTGACGTAGGCAAAGATGTCGAAGCAGTCCTTGGTCTCCGTTGGCCGCTGCTCCAACTTGGCGCGAACCTTCATCGAGAGGAATCCAACTGCGTCCGGCAGCCGGATTCGCAGCGAGGTCTCTCCCATGGGAAGAGACACGAGCTGACTTCCACGCAGCGCCAGCCGCGCATCCGGCAGCGGCGTCATGTTCGTGGGGAGTTGTTCCAAATCGACTCCAGCAGGTGCGAACAGGTCGAGGTGCATCACCCCTCCCGGAAGGGTTTTCGACCAACGAAAACTGCGCGTTCGCTCGTACCCCCGGAGCTTGAGGACCTCAGGTAGACGCTCCGCCCCGAATTCGGTGCCATCCATGTCGAAGAGCAGATCAGGCTCGTGGGAATAGCCACGCTCAATCACGGCGCCTGTGTCGGTCGTGACGGCGATGACCCCCGACCCACCCTTGCGGAGCGACTCCAACGCGAGCACCTGCCCGCCGATGAGCACGACGTTCCAGGAGAGATCTCCCAGTTGCAGCAGGAGTTCACCCAGTTCTCGCAGAATCTCTTCGAACTGCTCCTGCTCGGTCATGGCGCTTCCTCTGAAATGGGCAGCGCCCGTGCGAATCGCTGCACCAATTCATCCGCCTGCTCCTTGCCGCGCCCCCCACTTTGATGGAAGTCCACGGTCAACTGAGGCAACGCCACACCCAGGCCATGAGGAAGCGTTCGTGGCGAAAAGAAGACCCCCCCGGCATCCGTCTCAGCCGAGGGCTCCGCCCGTAGCACCCAGAAGTTATGGGGCATCAGACGGCGCAGCCCGAAGGCTTCGACAGCCGCGTCGATAGAACCCGTGAGATAGAGCCCGTGAGGCAGTCCCGACACGAAGCGCTCCTCAGGCAGCAAGGCGCTCGCCAGCGTGTAGATGCCCCGAATGCCTTGGGCCCTCAATCGCTCAAGGCCCTTCCCCAACAACTCCGGCGTGGTGGAAGGTGCGTTGAAACCGTCCAGGGTCACGGAGGTCTTCTCGCCACTTGCCATCCACGCCCTCAGCAGGCGCACGGGAGCCCTCAGCCGAAACCCACTCCGCTTGCCGACCGGCTCGACATACCCATCGAGCACGAGGTGACGGACGACGCCGTACGCATAGGAGTAACTGGTCTGCGTCCGCTCCGACAACGCGCGGACCGTCTGCGCTTCTCCCGGCGACTGCAACAGGGTCCGGACGATGCGGCACCCCTTCCCGTGGAACACCGGCTCACGGGGACGCCGCTGCGACGGTTCGCGCCCCTGTACACGAATGAAGGTGCTGCCTGAGCGCAGGAAGAACGTTCCTCGCTGATCGACCAATGCGACGTCTTCTTGCTCACAGGCCGCGATGACTCCAGCTGACGCGGAATCCGTCGCAATCATCGGGATGCGGACAACGGGCAGGCGCTCGGCAGTCCCATCCCGCTGGTCCAGCGCCACACTCGCCGCGCGCAGACGTTCCCGAAGTGAGTGCACGTCCACCGGGAGCAACGGCGCGCGGTAGGCCATCAGGACCGGCACTCGTACCTGGGGGAGAACCACCTCGGCGAGCTCATAGATCGCCTGCCCACCAGGCCCTCTGCGCGGCAACAGGAAGACGTCTTGGCGCAGGAGCTCCACCCCCCGAGGCAACCGGAGGTCCTGCTTCCAGAATGCTTCTCGAAACTCCGCAGTCGAGTCCATTAATTCTGTCGATAATACTTAGATATGCGCAAAATACGTGCGCATATTGGCCGTAAACGACCAATATCGACAAAATTAAAGAAGCATGAGGCCCAAGGGCCTCCCGGCTGGCCTCCCCCCAAGCGGCCCCTTAGTTCCCTGAGGTCTTCGACTGCTGCGCGGGCGCGGTGACTGGCGCGGGCCCACGCGGTGCCGGCGCCTCGGGGCGCGCGAGCGTGCCGGGCATCTCCGCCAGCGCGTACGTCATCCACGCCACGGCGGCGGTGCTGCGCGCCAGGTCCTGCGGGTCCACCTTGTCCAGCGTGTCCGCCTCCGTGTGGTGCACGTCGAAGTAGCGGCTGCTGTCCACCTCCACGCCGAAGAAGGGCACGCGCGCGGGCATCAGCGGGCTGATGTCCGCCCCACCCGCCTCGCGCGGGGAGAACTGCGTCACGCCCAGCGCGGTCAGCGGCGGCAGCCACGGGCGCAGCAAATCCTGTCCACCTTCGCCCGCGCGCACGCTGACGCTCACGGGCCGCCCGCCGCCCGCGTCCATCTCCAGCGCGCCCACGTGCCGGGGCAGCTCCGCCGCGTGCGCCTCCGCGTAGGCCCGCCCACCGCGCAGGCCGTTCTCCTCGTTCATGAAGAGCACCACCCGCACCGTGCGCCGGGCGCCTGCGGCAGCTTCGCGATGAGGCGCGCGGCCTCCATCACCATCACCACGCCCGCGCCGTCGTCATGCGCGCCCGTGCCCACGTCCCACGAATCCAGGTGCGCGCCAATCAGCACGATTTCCTGCGGCTTCTCCCGGCCGCGAATCTCCGCCACGACGTTGGAGGAATCCGCGTCCGGCAGCTCGGAGCTGCCCAGCATCAGCTTCACACGCACCGGGCCGCCCGCCAGCAGCCGGTGGAGCAGGTCCGCGTCCTCCGTGGCCACCGACGCCGCCGGAATCCGCGGCCCCTCACTGGGGAAGTTCGTCGCGCCCGTGTGCGGCGTGCGCAGCGACGCCGTGGCCAGCGAGCGCACCAGCGCGCCCACCGCCCCGTGCTTCGCGGCGGCGGCAGGGCCTCGTGAGCGCAGCCCCGCGAAGCGCCCGTAGTCCGCGGCCACCGTCATGGTGTGGTTGAAGAAGACGAACTTCCCCTTCACCGCCGCGCCCAGCGACTCCAACTGCTCCAGCGACGTCACCTCCACCACCTCGGCGCTGAGTCCCTCGGGCGCGGTGGGTGGGCTGCCGCCCAGGGCCAGCAACGCCAGGGGGTGTCCCCGCGTGCGCTCGGAGGCCAGCACCTCGCCGGACGCCTCGCCTCGCACCCAGTGCGGCACCTTCACCGGCTCCAACCACGCCTTCACCCCGTCGGCCTTGAAAGAGCGCAGCGCCCACTGCACGGCGGCCTCGGCGCCCGGCGACCCCGACAGGCGCGGGCCAATGCCGTCCGTCAGCTCGGCGAGCCGCGCATAGGCATGGCCATCCGTGAGCGCGGGACCAATGAGCTTCTCCGCGGTCGCCTGCGCGTACACAGGCGCGGCGCGCTTCGCGGTGGCGGTGGGCTTCGCGGGGACAGCCTTGGGCGCCGACTTCGCGGCGGGTGCGGCTCCCGACAGCAACTGGAGCGCGAGGGAAGCGGGCAGGATGAAGGTGGCGACGGGCAAGGGGCCTCCAAGGGGAGGCGCTCACTCTCCGTCGAGCCCCTGGACCTCGCAAGCGACGGTGAGCGTCACCACCGCCCGGAAGCGGATAACGCCCGTGCGTCCTGCAGGCATGGAACCGAGGGGCGGAGCGAGAATCCCAGGGGCCACCGCGCGCCGAGAGGGGGAACGCGGCGCGCGGGGCTCAACTGGGACTTCCACGACGGTGTCGCTTTTGGGGGAGGCAATCACCGCCGCCGCGTCTCACTCCGAAGAGGAAACGTGGACGGCATGTTGAAGGGCGAGCGAGCGCCCGTCAAGCACGCGCCCCCTCCGAGCCCATAATCGAACATTCACACCCGGTGAACACAGACGATTCCACTGTCACTGTCCAAATCAGGCGATTCCCGAGGGCAGCCACCGGAAGGCGGGCATCCCGTGCGGAGCGTGTTACAGGCCGGGCAGAGGTAAGCGCATGCAATCCACCCTGACGCGGCGGCCCCAGGCGACGGCATTCAGCATCGAGGACCTGCTGGACCGCGTCCGGCGAGGTGAGGTGCGGCTGCCCCACTTCCAGCGGCCCCTGCGCTGGGAGGCCGGCGATGTGAGGGATTTGCTCGACAGCGTGTACCGCGGCTATCCCATTGGCACGCTGCTCTTCTGGAAGCGCGAGGCTCCCGCCGCCAGCGTGAGCTTCGGCCCGGTGCGCATCGACGCGCCTTCCCACAGCCAGGCGCTGTGGGTGGTGGATGGACAGCAGCGCATCACCGCGCTGGCCGCGGTGCTCCTCCACCCGGAGCAGGAGCCCGCCGCGCGGGACGGCTTCACGCTCTTCTTCGACCTGGACACACACGAAATCGTCCAGCCCGCGCACGGCGAGCCGACGCCTCCACACTGGCTGCCGCTCAACCGGGTGCTCGACAGCGAGCAACTGCTGGGCTGGCTGGACCGCTACCCAGGGCGCGAGAAGAACCCGGAGCACGTGCGCGCGGCCATCCGTCTGGGCAAGGCGGCGCGCGAGTACCAGATGCCCGCGTACGTCGTCGAAGCCGCGGAGGAGAAGACGCTGCGCATCATCTTCAAGCGGCTCAACACCTCCGGAAAGCCGCTCACCGACGACGAGGTCTTCAACGCGCTCTACGGCGGCACCGCGGGCTCGCGGCTGCCCAACCTGAAGGCGCTGGCCACCAGCCTGCTGGAGCTGGGCTTCGGCCGCATCGATGAATCCCTGCTGCTCAAGGCCGTGCTCGCGGTGCGCGGCCTGGACTTCACCCAGGACTTCCAGAAGCAGCTCCGCGAGGAGGACGACCTCACGCAGACGCTGCTCCAGACGGAAGCGGCCCTGCGCAGCGTCATCGTCTTCCTCAAGCGCGACGCGGGAATCCCCCACGGGCGCCTGCTGACGAACCCGCTCTACTTCGTGCTGCTCGCGCGCTTCTTCCACCTGCACCCGGAGCCGTCGCCGCGTACCCGGGATTTGCTCGCGCGCGGGTTCTGGCGCGGCAGCCTGGTGGACAGCTTCCTCGACAGCCGGGCCCTGTCGCCGCAGGAACTGCTGGCCGCCATCGGCCCCGACGAGGAGCAGTCCGTCCAGTCCCTGCTGGCGCAGGTGCGGCCCCTGTCCGACGAATGGCTGGCCCAGCACGCGCAGCCCGCGACGTTCGGCCTCGCGCTGCGCTCGCGGGGCATGGCCCTCAATGCCTTGTACGCGCTCCAGCCGCGGCACCTGCGCACCGGCGCCCTGCTGGAGCCATCCCAGCTCTTCAGCGACACCGACCCCGCCAGCCTCAGCCCCGTGCTCAAGTCCCTCACCGTGCAGGAGCCCGACGCCGAGCTGAAGCTGGACCCCGCGCTGTACCGCTCCTTCCTCTACACCCCCGCCAACTACCTGCTGCACCCGCCCCTGCCCGGTCAGCCCCTGTTGGACGTGCTGCGGGACGAGCCCGCGCCGCCACCCGAGGTCCTCCAGAGCCAGGCCATCACCCCCGCCATGCGCGACACGCTGCGCGAGGGCGGCACGCTCGAATTCCTCATGCAGCGCATGGAGCTCATCGATAGACACATCATCGAGTTCCTGCGGGCCCGCACCCGCTACGAGGAGTCGGACCGTCCGTCCCTCCAATCGCTGGTCGTCGAGGAGGAGGACTGACTTGGAGCCCACCCGCACCACGGCCGGAATCCTCGACGTCCACCTGGGCGACGTCCATGTCGGCACGCTGACGCTGCTGGAGGACGAACGCATCGAGTTCGTCATCGCGGAGGAGTACCGCCAGCGCTACCCACGCCCGGTGCTGGGACAGATTTTCGAGGACGACCTCTCGCGCCGCCACGTCAGCCGCCTGCGCCTGCCTTCGTACTTCTCCAACCTGCTCCCGGAAGGCACGCTGCGCGAGCTCATCGCCGAACGCGAGCAGGTGGCCCGCCAGCGCGAGTTCTTCCTCATCGCGCGGCTGGGTGAGGACCTGCCCGGCGCCATCGTCGTGCGGCCCGCCAGCGTGCTGTCGCTCAGCGGAATGGAGCCGCTGGAGGAACCCCAGCCGTCCCACGCGCCGCAGGAGCAGGAGCCGCTGCGCTTCTCGCTCGCGGGCGTGCAGCTCAAGTTCTCCATGCTGCGCCGGGACAAGGCGATGACGCTCCCGGCGGGCGGACGCGGCGGCAACTGGATTGTGAAGCTACCGGACAACCGCTACGACCGCGTCCCGGAGAACGAGTTCTCCATGATGACGTGGGCCCGCGCCGCCGGCATCACCGTCCCCGAGGTGGCGCTGCTGGACGTGGCCGACATCCAGGGCCTGCCCGAAGGCATCACCCTGCGCGAGGACGTGGCCTACGCCGTGCGCCGCTTCGACCGCCCCGAGCCCGGCCGCCGGGTCCACATGGAGGACCTGACGCAGGTGCTGGGGCTGTACGCGGATGAGAAGTACAAGAAGTACAACTACGAGACGGTCGCCAACGTCATCTACAAGGTCGCCGGACTGGACGCGCTGCACGAGTTCCTGCGGCGGCTGGTGTTCATCGCCGTCATTGGCAACGGGGACGCGCACCACAAGAACTGGTCGCTGCTCTACCCGGACGGCACCCGCGCCACGCTGTCACCCGCGTACGACCTGGTGTCCACGCTCCAGTACATGCCGGCGGACACGCTCGCGCTCAACTTCGCGAAGTCGAAGCGCTTCGAGGACATCTCCCTGGGCAGCTTCGAACGGCTGGCGCGCAAGCTGGCGCTGCCCCCCAGCGACGTGCTGCCGGTGGTGACGTCCGCGGTGGAAGCGTCGCTCGACACCTGGTTCTCGCTCCACGCGCAGCTGCCCCTGCCGGAGGAGAGCCGCCGCCGCATCGAAGCCCACTGGAAGCGCGTGCCCCTGCTCCAGGGGCAATGAACCGGAGCCCGCCATGAGCGAAGACGCCTTCTTCACCGTCTATGGCAACCTGCCCCGTCACGGCCCCGGCAGCGACGACTGCACCCGGGAGGCCCTGCGACGGCTGCCTCCGCTGCCACCGCACCCGCGCGTGGTGGACCTCGGCTGTGGCGCGGGCGCGCAGACGCTGGTGCTCGCCGAGGCGCTGCGCACCCGGGTCATCGCGGTGGACCTGCACAGGCCCTTCCTCGACCAACTCCAGGCGCGGGCGCGCGAGCGGGGCCTGGACGCACTCGTCGAAATTCAGCAGCAGGACATGGGCGCGCTGTCGCTGCCCGAGGCTTCCTTGACCTCCTCTGGTCCGAAGGCGCCATCTACCACCTGGGCTTCGGTCCGGGACTGCGGCGCTGGCGCCCGCTGCTCGCGCCCGGCGGCCTGGCTGCCGTCACCGAATGCACCTGGCTGACCGATGAGCGCCCCGACGAAATCGCGCGCTTCTGGGGTGAGGTCTACCCCACCATGGGTACGGTTTTGGAGAACCGCGCCGCCGCGGAAGCCGCGGGCTACGAGGTGCTCGACACCTTCACCCTCCCCGCCTCCGCATGGTGGGACACCTACTACACGCCCCTGCTCCAGCGCGTCGCACACCTGCGCGCCCACGGCGACGCGTCATTGGAAGACGCGCTCTCGGCCGCCGAGCAGGAGACCCGCCTCTATCGCCAGTACGAACACACCTACGGCTACGTGTTCCATCTGTTGCGCAACCCGTCAGCGCTTTGACTCCGCGTATGAGCGGCCTCATCCACAAAATCAGGACATGCAATTTTTCCACAAGTAGTGTCTATGTCCTGGAAAGCGCAAAGGCGTCTACGAACACCTCGCATGCCATGACCCGGCCTTCCCCCCAAGCCGGCGTAGGCTGCGCCCTGGCAACCCAAGGGAAGCATGTCGACCGAGCAGTGGGCCCACCGCTTCTTCGAGCTGTCCACGGAGCCCTACGTCATCCTGGGCCGTGATGGCGTGTTGCTCGAAGCCAATCCTGCCTTTGGCCGCCTGGTGGGCCTGTCTTTGACGTCACTGCGTGGCATGGCCTTGCAGGATTTCATCCCCATCGAAGACGCCGCCGGCCTGTTCGCGCATCTGGGTTCCACAAGCCCCACCTCGCGCACCTGCCGCTGGCGTCGGCCGGATGGGTCCTGGCTGCCTCTGTCCTGGCGCATCACCACCGCTTTGGAGTCGGAGCCGCTCTACTGCACGGTGCGGCAGGCCGAGGAGCCGTCCGCCGCGCCCTGGCCAGAGAGTGACTACCTGCCCTTCGGCCTCTACCTGGTCGACATCCGCACGCGCCGGGTCCACTACGTCAACCACCGCTTCTGCCAGCTGTGGGGCATCACCGCATTGGAAGGCGCCATCCAGCGGGGTGAGCTCTCCCATGACGAGGTGATCCACCACTGCCTCAAGGCCGGCGACGCGGCGGAGTTCCTGCGCCTGTGCGCGGCCCCGGACCAGGACTGCGTGCCGGGCCTGGTGGAGGATGAAGCCACCCTGTCGGATGGGCGCACCCTGCGCAGACTGTCCACGTCCTCCTCGGTGGCGGGGGACGCCATGCGCTACCGGCTGTTCGCGTTCGAGGACGTCACCGAGCGCAAGCGCACGCAGGAGGCACTGCGCCGCTCAGAGGAGAGCTTCCGCAGGCTCATCGACCGGGCGCCCGAAGGCATCTTCGTGCACACCCAGCGGCGCTTCATCTACGCCAACCCCACGCTGCTGCGGGCCCTGGGCTACGACGACCCGGCCGAGCTGATGGCCAAGCCCATCTGGAGCATCGTCCATCCGGATGACCTGGAGCTCGTGAAGGACCGCGTGCACACCGCGGCCGTGAAGGGCGCGCTGGCCCCGCTGCGGGAGGTCCGCTACCTGCGGCGCGACGGCACCTGGTACGACGCGGAGAGCGTGGGCATCCCCATCGAGTTCGACGGACACGAGGCCGTCGTGGTGATGGCGCGCGACATCACCGAGCGCAAGCAGGCCCAGTCGCAGCTCCTGCAGAACGACCGCATGGTGCTGGCCGGCACGCTGGCGGCGGGCGTGGGGCACGAAATCAACAACCCGCTGACCTACGTCATGGCCAACCTGGCCTCGGCCCTGGAGTCCGTGAGCCGCCTGGGCGCGGAGCTGACGCGGGCCGGAGAGCGCGGTCCCAGCAGCGTGGCGTGGCCCGCGACGCTGCATGACGCGGAGGCCCTGCTGAAGGAGGCGCAAGAAGGCGCCATGCGCGTGCGCAACATCGTGCGGGACTTGAAGTTCATCTCCCGTCAGGATGAGGAGCGGCGCGAAGCGGTGGACGTGCGGCAGCCGTTGGACTTCTCCATCAACATGGCCGCCAGCCAGCTGCGTCACCGGGCGCGGCTCATCAAGAAGTACGAGTCCGTCCCCCGCGTGTACGCGGACGGCTCGCGCCTGGGCCAGGTGTTCCTCAACCTGCTGGTGAACGCGGCGCAGGCCATTCCCGAAGGCAACGCCGAGGAGCACCACATCACCGTGTGGGTCCGCGCCGGCCCACCGGGCATCGTGCTGGTGGACGTGAGCGACTCCGGCTGCGGCATGACGCCCGCGGTGCTCTCCCGCGTCTTCGACCCCTTCTTCACCACCAAGCCCGTGGGCAAGGGCACGGGGCTGGGGCTGTCCATCTGCCACAGCCTCATCCGCAAGCAGGGCGGTGACATCACCGTCCGCAGCGAGCTGGGCCAGGGCACCACCTTCACCGTCACCCTGCCCACGGCGCCGGACGCAGTCCCCACCCAGGCCGCGCCGGTGGCGCCCGCGCCCCACGCCGAGCGGCGGGGACAGGTGCTGGTGATTGACGACGAGCCCGCGGTCGGCCGCTCCCTGGCGCGCATCATCGGCATGCGGCACCGGGTGACGGTGGTGAACAATGGCGAGGACGCGCTGGCGGTGCTGACGTCGGGCGCGCCCTTCGACGCCGTCTTCTGTGACCTGATGATGCCGGGCATCTCCGGCATGGACGTCTACGAGCGCGTCCGCGAGCGCGGGGATGGCATCGCCGAGCGCTTCATCTTCATCACCGGCGGCTCGTACACCACGCGGGCCCGTCAGTTCCTGGAGCGCGTGCCGAACCTGCAGATTGAGAAGCCCTTTGACGTGGAGTCGATTCATCAAGGCCTGGGACAACTCCTGGGTGCCTCTCGTGGTAGCGAATGACGCCGGGCGTCCTCCCGGCCCAACTGTGAAAGGAGTCCTCGGGTGATTGACGGCAACTTCGTCATCGATGCGGTGACACACGCCTACAACCTCCATCCCACGAACTACCGCGCCGGCAAGTACGCCGAGTCGCTCGCGGGGCTCATCTGGGGGCTGCACAGCGGCCTGTCTGGGGACACGCACCGCGTCCCCACGTCGGAAGGCTTCCTGAAGAACTGGTCCGTGAAGGAGCTGGCGCACCTGCTCTTCGTGGAGAGCGGCGTCGACCTGGCGGTGCACCACGTGCTGCCGCTCCAGACGCTGTACCACGACGGCCTGTGCTCCTATGAGAAGACGCTGGAGATTCACCGCAACTATCCCCACCGCTTCCTGGTGTACGCGGGCGTGGACCCGCTGCGCGGCACGGCGGCGCTGGATGACTTGGAGCAGCAGTACGAAACGCTCAAGCCCAGCGGCCTGAAGCTCTACCCGGCGGCGTGGCTGGGCGACAAGTTCCGCCACACGGGCTGGCGCATGGATGACCCGACCATCGCCTTCCCCCTGTTCGAGCGGGCGCAGAAGCTGGGCATCAAGAACATCGCCGTGCACAAGGGCCTGCCCATGGGCGCGGTGCCGCTGGAGCCCTACAAGGTGGATGACATCGGCGGGGCGGCGGATGCCTTCCCTGACCTGAACTTTGAAATCGTCCACGGCGGCATGGCCTTCCTGGACGAGACGGGCATGCAGCTGTCGCTGTTCCCCAACGTGTATGTGAACCTGGAAGTGACGGGCGCGCTCATCGTGAAGCGTGAACGCTGGTTCGCCGAGTCCCTGGCGGCGCTGCTGAAGTGGGCGGGCCCGGAGAAAATCATGTGGGGCTCCGGGACGGTGTTCAGCCACCCGCACCCGGCGCTGCACAAGTTCTGGCATGACTTCCAACTGCCGGACGACCTGGTGCAGGTGGCGGGCATGCAGGTAACGCCGGACGTGAAGCGGATGATTCTGGGCGGCAACTACGCGCGCTACGCGGGCGTGGACGTGGAGGCGGTGAAGAAGAACATCGCCAACGACAAGTTCGCCAAGCTGAGAGCGCGCGGCGACATCCAGCCGTACGGCTACCGGGAGAGCCTGTATGAGTGAGCAGGCCCTGCGCGAGCGCATCCAGGACATCCCCGACCCGTGCAGCTGCGCCACGGGCGTGCCGCTGGGCATCGGGGAGATGGGGCTGATTGAGTCGGTGAAGCGCACGGAGGGAGAGGTGACGGTGCGCCTGCACATCACCTCGCCCATGTGCATGATGGCCGCCTACTTCATGCGGGAAATCGAGCAGCGGTTGCTGACGGTGGAAGGCGTCACCGCGGTGAACGTGGAGTTCGACCACGACCTGAAGTGGACGCCGCAGGACATCGAGCCGGAGGCCCGCCAGCGGCTCGCGGCAAAGCGCATCACCATGCTGGGTGGCCGCCTGCTGCCCCAGGACTCGGCGCAGCGCCGCTCCTGAGGGGTGATGCGGCGCTGGCGGGAAGCCTCCACCCGCCAGCGCCTGGCCGCGCTAGCCGTTCTCCGCGGGCGCGGGCTTCACGAGGGGAGCCGGGCTCGCCGACTCGCGCCGTTTGAGCAGGCTCCGCACGGCGACGTAGAACGCGGGCACCAGGAAGATGGCCAGGACGGTGCCTGACACCATGCCGCCGAACACGCCCGTGCCGATGGCCCGCTGCGTCTCCGCGCTCGCGCCGCTGGCCACCACCAGCGGCACCACGCCCAGGGCGAAGGCGAGTGACGTCATCAGGATGGGACGGAAGCGCAGCCGCGCCGCCTCCACCGCGGCCTGGAGCGGTGAGCGCCCCTGCTCCTCGAGCTGCTTCGCGAACTCGACGATGAGAATCGCGTTCTTCGCGGACAGGCCGATGATGGTGATGAGGCCCACCTTGAAGAAGATGTCGTTCATCAGTCCGCGTGACATCACCGCGGCCAGCGCGCCAATGAGTCCCAGTGGCACGACGAGCATGACCGACAGCGGAATCGACCAGCTCTCGTAGAGCGCCGCCAGCACCAGGAAGACGACGAGCATCGACAGCGCCAGGAGGATGGGCGCCTCCGAACCGGAGAGCCGCTCCTGGTAGGAGAGCCCCGTCCACTCCACCGCGAAGCCGGCTGGGAGTTCGCCCGCGATGCGCTCCATCTCCGCCATGGCGTCACCGCTGCTGAAGCCCGGTGCCGCCGCCCCGGCGATGCGCACGGCGGGGTAGCCGTTGTAGCGGACCAGCTGCATGGGTCCCCGCTCCCAGACGGGCTCGGCCACCGAGGACAGGGGCACCATCTGCCCGCGCGCGTTGCGCACGGGGAGCTTGAGCACGTCCTCCACCTGCATGCGGGACTCCGCGCGCGCCTGCAGGATGATTTGCTGCATGTAGCCCTTGTTGGGGAAGTCGTTGACGTACGTCGACCCCAGCGCGGTGGAGATGACCGAGTTGATTTCCGCGAACGACACACCGAGCGCCGCCGCGCGCTCGCGGTCCACCTGGATTCGCACCGTCGAGCCGTCCGGCAACCCCTCCTGATAGGGGAAGGCGATGACCGGACTGTCCGAGGCGCGCCGGAGGACGTGGTTCATGGCGTCGTTGAGCGCCTTCGGGCCGTGTCCGGAACGGTCCTCCAGCCGCATGGCGAAGCCCGCGCTGTTGCCGAGCCCGTCCACCGCGGGCGGCAGCACGTTGATGACCATGCCCTCCCGCGGAGAGGCGAAGCGCGCGTTGGCGGCGGCGACCTCACCCGCCGCCGTCTCCCCCTGGCGCTCGTCCCAATCGCGCATCATCACGAACATGAGGCCGGCGTTCGCCCCCGAGCCGAAGAAGCCGAAGCCCTGGATGGTCAGCACGTCCTGGATGCCCTCGCGCTCGCTCAGGAAGGCCTCCAGCTCCCCGAGCACGCTGTTCGTCCGCTCGGCCGTGGCGTCCGACGGGAGCTGCACCGAGACGTTGAGGAACCCCTGGTCCTCCTCCGGGAAGAAGGCGCCCGGCAGCCGCCAGAACGCCAGGGCCACCATGGCGACCACCACGGCGTACGCGAAGAACGCCCGGCCCAGGCGTCCGACAATGGCCCGGGTCCAGTTCGCATAGCGCCCCGTCACCCGCTCCAGGAGCCGGTTGAACCCGCCGAAGAAGCCGCGGCGCTTCCCCGCGTGGCCGGGCTCCACCGGGCGCAGCAGCGTCGCGCAGAGCGCCGGGGTGAGCGTGAGCGCGAGGAACGCGGAGAAGAGAATCGACACGGCCATCGCCAGGCTGAACTGGCGGTAGATGGTGCCGACGGAGCCCGTGGCGAACGCCATGGGGATGAACACGGACGTGAGCACCAGGGTGATGCCGATGACGGCGCCCGTGATTTCCTTCATCGCCTTCTTCGTGGCCTCGAGGGGAGAAAGCCCCTCCTCCGCCATCAGACGCTCGACGTTCTCGACCACGACGATGGCGTCATCGACGATGATGCCAATCGCCAGCACCATGCCGAACATCGTCAGGACGTTGATGGAGAACCCCGACGCCAGCATCACCGCGAAGGTTCCCAGCAGCGCGATGGGCGCGACGATGGCGGGAATCAGCGTGTAGCGCACGCTCTGCAGGAAGAGATACATCACCGCGAAGACGAGCAGCATCGCCTCGAAGAAGGTCTGGACGACCTTCTGGATGGAGACGCGCACGAACGGCGCCGCGTCGTACGGAATCGTGTACTCGACGCCCGCGGGGAACGCCCGGGAGAGGTCCGCCATCCGCTCGCGGATGCGCTCGGAGGTATCGAGCGCGTTCGCCCCCGGGGCCAGCTGCACGCCGAACGTGGCGGCGTTCTTCCCATTCTGCCGGGTGGACGAGGCGTAGCTCTGGGGCCCCAGCTCCACCTTGGCGAGCTCCTCGAGCAGCACGTTCGAACCATCCGGGTTGGCCCGGATGATGACGCGCTCGAAGTCCGCGACGTCCAGGAGCTGCCCCTGGAGCATCAGGGGGGTGGTGACGCGCTGGCCTGGAACCGCGGGCATGTCCCCCAGCCGTCCGGGAGAAGCCTCCGCGTTCTGTGCGCGAATCGCCGCCGCGACCTCATCCACGGAGATTCCGTGCGAGATGAGCCGCTCCGGGTCCAACCAGACGCGCAGCGCGCGGGCCGGCGTGAAGAGCTGGACGCGCCCCACGCCGGGCACGCGGCGCAGGTCCTCGACCACGTTGCGGCTCAGGAAGTCCCCCAGCTCGGCCTCGTCGTAGCGGCCGTCGCTCGACACGAGCGTGGAGAAGAGCAGGAAGTTGGTGGTGGTCGTCTCCACCTGGAGCCCGAGCTGCCGGACCATCTGCGGCAGCCGCGATTCGACGGTCTTCAGACGGTTCTGGATGTCGACCTGCGCCAGGTCCGGGTCCGTTCCGGGCGCGAACGTCACCACGATTTGCGCGATGCCCGACGTGTCGCTCGACGACTCGAAGTACAGGATGTTCTTCACGCCGGACAGGCCGCGCTCAATCAACGACACGACGCTGTCGTTCATCGCGGCCGGCGTGGCGCCGGGATAGGTGGCGGTAATCGTCACGCTCGGCGGCGCGATGGACGGGTAGCGCTCGATGGGGAGCCGGGGAATGGAGATGGCTCCGGCGAGCACGATGAAGATGGCAATCACCCAGGCGAAGACCGGGCGTTCAATGAAGAATCTTGGCACGGCTCACTCCAGGTTCAGCGCGAGGCCGGGGCGTGCTGCCACTCGGCGGGGGTGACCTGCTGGCCTGGCGCAAGACGGTCCTGCCCCTCGACCACGACACGCTCTCCGGCGGAGAGTCCCTCCTCCACCAGGTAGCGTCCGCTGACGATGCGTCCGGCGCGGACGTTGCGCGCCTCCGCGGTGTTGTCCTCTCGGACGATGAAGACCTGCGCCTGGCCCTGCGCGTCGTGAAGCACGGCCTGCTGGGGAACGAGGAGCGCACCGGCCACCTCTCCGAGCACGACGCGCGCCTTCACGAACATGCCCGGCAGGAGCTTGCGCTGCGTGTTGGGGACCAGGGCGCGCACCGTGAGCTCGCCGGACCCGGGGTCGACCGAGATGTCCGAGAACTGAACGCGGCCTCGCTCCGGATAGGGCGCCCCCGTCGAGGAGAGCACGATGACCTCCGCCCCCGCCTCTCCGGTGCCTCCCTGGAGTGACTGCAAGCCCGCCGCGCGCTCCACGGGTGACTTGATGTCGACGAAGACGCGGTCAATCTGCTGGATGACGCTCAGCGGCGTGGCATCCGCGGGGCCGACGAGCGCGCCCTCGTTGACCTGGGAGATGCCGATGTGCCCCGCGATGGGGGCGGTAATCGTGGCGTAGTCCAGGTCGACACGGGCCCTGTCCAGCGCCGCGCGGGCGCGCGCCACCTCCGCGTTCGCGATGGCGAGCGCGGCCCGGGCGTCATCGTGCGCCTGCTGGGTGCTCGCGCCTTTCTCGAAGAGGGACTGGATGCGCCTCGCATGCAGCTCCGCCTGGAGTCGCCCGGCCTCACTGGCCGCATGGGCCGCCGCCGCGCCTTCCACATTCGCGCGGAACACCGCCGCTTCCAGTTGGTAGAGTGGCTGCCCCTTCTGGACCGTGTCTCCTTCGGAGAAGCGCCGGCTGCGCACGAGCCCGCCCACCTGCGGGCGGACTTCCGCGACCCGGAACGCGGAGACTCGCGCGGGGAATTCGTCGTGAAGGACAACGGCCTCCCCTTGCACCTTCAGCGTGGACACCTTCTGGACCGGCGGTGCGAAGGCTGCTTCTTCCTGCTTGCCGTCACAGGCGAGCAGCGGGAGCAGCGTCCATGCAAGCAGAAGACGCTTCGAGCGTTGGAGAGGCATTGTCGTCTGGCGAGGAAAACGTCGAGGAACACGCAAA
Organism: Myxococcus sp. MxC21-1; assembly: GCF_032612255.1. NCBI lineage: Bacteria > Pseudomonadati > Myxococcota > Myxococcia > Myxococcales > Myxococcaceae > Myxococcus > Myxococcus sp. MxC21-1. The sequence continues at coordinate 97,723 of NZ_CP123278.1, read as the reverse complement.
ACCATACTTTTCACACAGCACCGCGCCCTGGTCCGCCAGCAGCCAGGGAATGAAGCGTCACCTGCGCCCGAGCAGATGACATGACGAAGGGGGCATCTCGAGACACAAGCCCGTCACTGACGGCCCCCTCACGGGAGCCCCTGACAAATGAATTCTTGGCCGAGGTATTAGCCGGAGACAGACACACTGACGGTGAGGAGCGCCTACTTTCGGGTGAGCTCCTCGAGCCTCCGGATGACGGCGGCTCTCACTTCAGGCCTGACTCCCTGGTCCTCGAGCAGGTCCGCGAACCACAGGCCGTCGGTCGCGAGCCTGCAGATGATGGATTCGAGGGCCTGAAAAGGCCCTCATTTCAGGTGCCTACGCCCGGCGGCCCCCCAGACGCTCAAGCGCGAGGCTGCTGGAACGGCGCCATCTGGGCCGCCAGGGCGCGCTGGAACGCGGGCCGGGCCTCACAACGTTCCTTGTACGCCTTCAGCGTGGGAAAGCCGTCGAGCACGTCCGTGTGCCGGAGGATGCGGAGCACCGTCACCATCATCAGGTCGCCCGCCGTGAAGCAGTCCTCCAGGTACTCGCGCTCACCCAGATGCGCCGCGAGTTCTCCCAGGCGCACCTTCAGCGACTCCACCACGCCCGGCCTGCGCAGCTTCGCCCACTCCTCCTGGGCGAAGAACAGGTCCACCTCGGCGAGCGGCTGAATCGCGATTTCGATGGAGTTGAGCGCCGCGAAGAGCCACGTCACCGCGCGAGCCCTGCCCGCCGCGTCCGCCGGCAGCAGCGCCTCACACTTGTTGGCGATGTGGAGCACGATGGCGCCTGATTCAAAGAGGACGAGGCCGTCCTCCTCCAGCACCGGCACCTGGCCGAAGGGCTGGAGCTTGCGGTAGTCGGGCGAGGCCTGGACTTTGTTGTCGATGAGCTTCACCTGATACGGCAACCCCGCCTCCTCGAGCGCCCACCGCACCCGGAGGTCCCGCACCAGGCCCTGTGCGAACGGCGGAACCCACTTGAACGCACTGACGGTCATCATCGTGATGTCTCCTGGTCGGTGAGCGGTTTGGGCGCGCCGAAGCGCGTCATCCGGCGCAGCGCTCTCAAGCATGCGACCCGGGCTCCGTCAACGCGGTAACGGTCCTCAGGGTGTCTCCTCCCGCAGTGCCGTGGGCGCGCGCTCCCACACCCGCCGCACCAGCTCCGGAAACACCTTGGACACCTTGCCCAGCAGGTAGTCGCCGTACGTTCCCTGGAAGGCGTGGACGCTGGCGCCGTCCCAGCGGCGGGCGCGGTCCTCATCTACGTCAGCGCCCGCGCCGCGTGGCAGGGGGTGGACCTCGGCGGCAAAGTCCGGGTCGAAGAAGAGTGGGAAGGACAGCCTGTCCTTGCCGCTCACGTTCTTCACCCGGTGCGGCGTGGAGCGGTACCAGCCGCCTGTCATCCGGTCGAGCATGTCGCCGATGTTGCACACCAGCGTCCCGGGCAGCGGCGGTGCCTCCACCCAGCCGCGCGGCGTCTTCACCTGCAACCCGCCGTGGTCGTCCTGGGCCAGCAGCGTGAGCAGCCCGTAATCGGTGTGCTCGCCCACGCCCCAGCGCTCCTCCTCGTGCTGGGGCTCCGCGGGGTAATGGAAGATGCGGAAGAGCACCGTCGGGTCCGCCGTGTAGTGCCGCCGGAAGTAGTCCGCGTCCAGGCCCAGGCTCAGCGCCATGCCCTCCATCAGCGCATGCGCGGCGCGCGTGCAGGCCGCCACGTAGTCGAGCACCGCCGCGCGCAGCTCCGGCACCTCCGCGGGCCACAGGTTGGCGCCGTGCAACGGCCAGCCGGCCTTTACGCGCGGGTGCTCGCTTCCGAGCTCCGTGCCCAGATACAACCCCTCCTTCCGGTCCGGACGCCCCGAGGTCAGCTCCCCCCGAGTGGAAACCAGCCTCGCCACGCGACACCGCCCATCGACATGGCGATGGCCTCCTTCGCCGCCCGGGGCAGCGCGAAGAAGCGGTGGCTCTCCCGCTCCAGCCGCGCGAGCACCTCGCCCGACACGCCGTGGCCCGTCACGTAGAAGAAGCCGCTGTCGCGACAGGCCTGCTCGATTTCACGCGCGACGCGCGCACGCTCGGTGACGCGGGATGCATCGAACAGTGACGCCATGTCGATGACGGGCAAGCCGCCCCGTGCGGAATCCGGACCTGTCATTCCCGGGAGCCTACACAGGTCTGGACCCCGGCAGGGCGCGGCGCGAGAGTCCGCCCGCCTCCATGACGACGCATTCCTCCCCGGAAGCTCCCCACACCACGCTGTCCACCGGGCTCGTGTGGCTGATGGCCGCCGCCTCGGGCGCCACCGTCGCGAACCTCTATTACAACCAGCCGCTGCTGGGAGACATCGGCGCGGCCCTGGGGGCCTCGGGGAGCGCGCTGGGGCTGGTGCCCATGCTGACGCAGGTGGGCTACGCGGTGGGGATGCTCTTCATCGTCCCGCTGGGCGACAGCCTGGAGCGGCGGCGGGTCATCGTCACCATGAACACGCTGGTGGCGCTGGCGCTCGTTGGCGTGGCCCTCGCGCCGACGCTGCACTGGATGGTGGCCGCGAGCTTCGTCGTGGGCGTCACCACCATCATTCCCCAGCTCCTCGTCCCCTTCGCGGCGCACCGGCGCCCGCCGCGCAGCGAGGCCGGGTGGTGGGCACCGTCATGAGCGGTGTGCTGATGGGCATCCTCCTGTCCCGGACGGCGGCGGGCTTCGTCGGGACGCACCTGGGATGGCGCACCATGTTCTGGATTGCGGCGGGGCTGATGCTCGCGCTGGCCGGCGTGCTCCGCTTCGCGCTGCCGTCCCAGCCGCCCATGGCCTCCATGCCGTATCCGCAACTGTTGCGCTCGCTCATCCACCTGGCGCGCACCGAGCCCGTGCTGCGGCTGCACGCGGTGCTGGGCGCGCTCAGCTTCGGCGCGTTCAGCGTGTTCTGGTCCACGCTGGCGCTGTACCTCCAGAGCCTGCCGCAGAAGTACGACGCGCAGGTCGCGGGGCTGTTCGGCGTCGTGGGCGTGGCGGGCGCCGCCGTGGCCCCGCTGGTGGGCCGCCATGCCGACAAGCGCGGGGACCGGCGCATCAACGGAGCGGCCATCGTCGTGTTGCTGCTGTCGTTCGTCGTGATGTGGCCCCTGGGACGCTGGCTGTGGGGCATCGCGCTGGGCGTGGTGCTGCTCGATTTGGGCGTCCAGGCGAACCAGATTTCCAATCAGACGCGGGTGTACTCGCTGCGTCCGGAGGCCCGCAGCCGGCTGAACACGCTCTACATGGTGACGTACTTCGCGGGCGGCGCCGCGGGCTCGTGGCTGGGGACCTTCGCCTGGACGCACTGGGGATGGGACGGGGTGTGCGCCTCCGGCGCCGCGCTGTGTGTCGTGGCCCTGTTGGTGCTCAAGCGAGGGCCGAAGGGCGGCGCGCCTGAAGCGGCGGAGGCCTGACGCTCCGCCGCTCGAGCCAGGCCGAATCGCTCAGGAAGCCTTCTCCGCCGCCAGCGACACCAGGAGCTGCTTCGCCTTCACCTGGCTGCCCACGGACACGTTGAGCTCCGCGACGGTGCCCGTGACGTCCGCCACCACCTGGAACTCCATCTTCATGGCCTCCAGCACCAGCAGGACGTCCCCGGGCTTCACCGCCGCGCCCACCTGTGTGTCCACGCGCAGGATGCGCCCGTCCATCGGCGCCGCCAGCCGTCCGCTGCCCACGCCATCCGACTTCGACGGTGGACGGAACGTTACGTCCGTCACGGCGTGCGCGCCCGAGCCCAGGTCCAGCCACAGCGTGTCCCCATCCCGCAGGTAGCGTGCGCGGCCCCGCGTCCCGGCGCAGGAGAAGTCGAGCACGCCCGCGGACAGCCCCAACACGGACACGTCGAACGACGAATCCCCCACGTCCACCTCGTACCCTTCCGCGGACACGGGCTGGACGGTGACGGACGCTTCCGCGCCACGGCTCACGAGCTTCATCCGCACGGGGTGGCGGTGGGACGTGTTCCAGTTCAGCAGGGACACATCCAGTCCCGCCGTGTCCGCCAGCTTCAGGCCTTCGTCGTGGAAGAGCAGCGCCGCCGCCAGCGCCCTCGCCTTCGCGTCCGTCTGGTACAGCGCTTCCACCTCCGTCGCAGGCGCGTGCTTCGCGATGAACGCCGTGTCGTACTCCCCCGAGCGGAACGCCGCGTGCTCCAGCACGTACAACAACAAGTTCTTGTTGGTGGTGACGCCGAACACCGTCAGCTCGCGCAGCGCCTCCACCAGCCGCCGGCGCGCCGTCTCCCGGTCCGGGCCGTGCGCAATCACCTTCGCCTGCATGGAGTCATAGAAGGGCGGAATCTCCTGCCCCTCCCGCATGCCGTGGTCGATGCGCACGCCCTCACGCACCGGCAGCCTCCACGCCAGCAGCCGCCCGGCCTGGGGCGCGTAGCCCTTCGCCGGGTCCTCCGCGCAGAGGCGGACCTCGATGGCATGCCCCGACGCGGCAATCGCCTCCTGCGTCCGAGGCAGCTTCTCCCCCGCCGCCACGCGGAGCTGCCACTCCACCAAATCCAACCCGGTAATCAGCTCCGTCACCGGGTGCTCCACCTGGAGGCGCGTGTTCATCTCCATGAAGTAGAAGTCACCGCTCGGCGCGAGGAGGAACTCGAGGGTCCCCGCTCCCCGGTAGCCAATCGCCCGAGCCGCCGCCACCGCCACCTCGCCCATGCGCGCGCGCAGCGCCGGGCTCACCGCCGGTGACGGACTCTCCTCCACGATTTTCTGGTGCCGGCGCTGCACCGAGCAGTCCCGCTCGCCCAGGTGCACCACGTTGCCGTGCGTGTCCGCGAAGACCTGGACCTCCACGTGCCGCGCGTCGATGACGGCCTTCTCCAGGATGAGCTCGCCGCTCCCGAAGGCATTCGTCGCCTCCGAGCGCGCCGCGCGCAGGGCCGCGCGAAGCTGCGACGCCTCGTGCACCAGCCGCATGCCGCGCCCGCCGCCACCCGCCGCCGCCTTGACCATCAGCGGGAAGCCGATGCGCTCGCCCTCCAGCGCCAGCGCCTCATCATCCAGGTCGGACGCCTCATAGCCAGGAATGCAGGGCACGCCCGCCGCCATCATGCGCAGCTTCGCCTGACGCTTGTTGCCCATCAGGGTGATGGCCTCGGCCTCCGGGCCGATGAACACCAGGCCCGCGTCGCGGCAAGCGCGCGCGAAGTCCGCGTTCTCCGACAAGAAGCCGTAGCCCGGGTGGATGGCCTCCGCGCCGGACGTCTTCGCCGCTTCCAGAATCTTCCCGATGACGAGGTAGGACTCCTTCGCCGGAGACGGCCCAATGGCCACCGCCTCGTCCGCCGCCAGCACGTGCGGCGCGCCGCGGTCCGCCTCGGAGAACACCGCCACGGTGCGGTAGCCCAGCCGCTGGCAGGTGCGAATCACCCGGACGGCAATCTCGCCGCGGTTCGCGATGAGGACCTTCTTGAAGCGCTCCATCGTGTCCGCTCCTCTCACAACCGCGCGACGCCGAACGTGTTGGGATGGACCTGCCGCCGCTTCGCCTCACGGCACACCGACAGCGCGAACCCGAGCACCCGCCGCGTGTCCCGCGGGTCGATGAGCCCGTCATCGAACATCCGCGCGCTGCAGTTGAACGGATGCGACTCCTTGTCGAACTGGTCGATGATGGGCTGGCAGAACGCCTTGAGCTGCTCCTCGTCCACCACCTGCCCCTGCCGGGCCAGCTTCTCCCCGAAGACGATGGACATCACCTTCGCCGCCTGCTCGCCGCCCATGACGGCGGTGCGCGAGTTGGGCCACCCGAAGATGAAGCGCGGATGGAACGGACGGCCGCACATGCCGTAGTTGCCCGCGCCGAACGCGCCGCCAATCAGCACCGTGAGCTGCGGCACCGTCGCGTTGGCCACGGCCTGAATCATCTTCGCGCCGTGCTTCACGATGCCCCCCTGCTCCGGCTGCGTGCCCACGAGGTAGCCCGTGGTGTTCTGCAGGTAGAGGATGGGCGTGTCCTTCTGGCAGCACAGCTGGATGAACTGCGCCGCCTTCGTCGCGCCCTGGGGCGAAATCGGCCCGTTGTTTCCGATGATGCCCAGCGGGTGGCCGTACAGGTTCGCCCAGCCACAAACGGTGTGCGCGTCGTACTCGTCCTTGAAGCCGGTGAACTCCGAGCCGTCCACGATGCGCGCGATGACCTCGCGGCAATCGTAGGGTTTGCGGTAGTCCACGGGCACGGCGCCGCAGAGTTCGTCGGGCGAGTACACGGGCTCGGCATAGGCGGGGCGCTCGGTGGGCGGGAGCTGCGCGTTCCACCCGAGCTTCGCCACGATTTCGCGGGCCATGCGGATGGCGTCCGCGTCGTCCTCCGCCAGGTAGTCCGCGGTGCCCGCCACCGTGGCGTGCATCTGGGCGCCGCCCAGTTCCTCATCCGTGGCGACTTCCCCCGTGGCCGCCTTGAGCAGCGGCGGGCCCGCGAGGAACACCTTCGCCTTCTTCTTCACCATCACCACGTAGTCGGACAGGCCCGGCAGGTACGCGCCACCCGCCGTGCTGGAGCCGTGCACCACCGTCACCTGGGGGATGCCCGCCGCCGACAGCCGCGCCTGGTTGTAGAAGGTCTCCCCACCCGGGATGAAGATTTCCTGCTGGTACATCAGGTTGGCGCCGCCGCTCTCCACCAGCGACACCATGGGCAGCTTGTTCTCCAGCGCCAATGCCTGCGCGCGCAGCGCCTTCTGCACGCCCCACGGCGACGCGGTGCCGCCCTTGATGGCGGAGTTGTTCACGAAGACGATGCACCGCACCCCGGACACGTAGCCGATGCCGATGATGCTGTTGCCGCCCGCCAGCGAGCCGTCACTGTCGTCGTGGTAGCCATAGCCACACAGCGTGGACAGCTCCAGGAAGGGCGAGCCCCGGTCGAGCAGCAGCATCAGCCGCTCCCGAGGCAGGAGCTGCCCGCGCTTGTGGAACTTCTCCTTCGCCTGGTTCTCCGTGTTGCGGACCTTCGCCTCGATGGCGCGCAGCTCCGATACGCGGGCCAGCATGTCCGCGCGGTTCGCCTTGAAGGATTCGGAGCCCGGGTCGATTCGCGAGGTGAGGCGTGGCATCGGTCTACTCCTGTCCTTCGCGCAGCAGCGCCTCGGGAATGTCCATGTGCCGCGAGCGCAGCCACTCGCCCAGCGCCTTGCCCTGCGGGTCGAACCGGGTGGACGAGGAGACGCCCTCCCCCAGTAAGCCATCCACGACGAAGTTCAGCCCCCGCAGGTTGGGGAAGACGTGCCGCTCGATGCGCAGCGGCGCGGCCTCCGGGAGCAGCTCGCGCAGCTTCTCTTCCGTGAGCGCATGCGCCAGCCACCGCCAGGCCGCTTCCGTGCGCGCCCAGACGCCGATGTTCGCCGTGCCGCCCTTGTCACCACTGCGCGCGGCGACGATGCGTCCCAGCGGAACCCGGCGCGTGGGGCCACCCGGCACTGGCGGCGGCAGCGGCGGCGGCTCCACGGGCTCCAGCGAGCGCGTCTCGCCGGGAGGCGTGATGGTTGTGCGCGTTCCATCCTTGAGGACAGCGACGTGCTCCACGTGCCCCGCTTCGACATAGGCGGGCGTGTAGACGCCATACGGCGCGCCGTCGGAGGGAGGCGCCGTCATCGTGAAGCCGGGATAGCTGCCCAGCGCCAGCTCCACCGCCGCGCCGCTGAAGGCCCGGCCCACCACCTTCGCGTCGGCATCCTTCACCACCACGCGAAGAAAGGCGGCGGCCTGCTCCTCGGTGGCCGCGTCCTCGCGGTCCGTCCGCGTCAGCATCCACTGGAGTTCCTTCGGCTTGCGCGTCAGCGCCGCCTCCAGTTGCTCGCGCACCAGTCTCGCCTTCTCCTCGATGTCCAGCCCCACCAGGATGAACGTCGCCTCGTTCCGGTACCCCCCCAGGTTGTTGAGGCACACCTTCATCGTGGGCGGTGGCGGCTCGCCGCGCACGCCGGAGATGCGGACGCGGTCCTTGCCGTGTGACGCCAGGGCAATGGTGTCGAAGCGCGCCGTGGCGTCCGGGCCCGCGTACCGCGCCCCGGTGATTTCATAGACGAGCTGCGCCAGCACCGTGTCCACCGTCACCGCGCCACCCGTGCCCGCGTGCTTGGTGATGACGCTGCTGCCGTCCTCGTACAGCTCCGCCAGCGGGAAGCCGGGACGCCGCGCGTCCAGCTCCGTGAAGAAGGAGAAGTTTCCGCCCGTGGCCTGCGTGCCGCACTCCAGGACGTGGCCGGCGACCATGGCCCCCGCCAACCGGTCCCAGTCATCCACCTTCCAGCCGAAGTGCGCCGCCGCCGGGCCCACCACCAACGAGGCATCCGTCACCCGTCCCGTGACGACGATGTCCGCCCCCGCGCGCAGGCACGCGGCGATGCCCCACCCGCCCAGGTACGCGTTCGCGGTGAGCGGCGAGCCCAGGCCCAGCGCGTCCGCCCGCGCGGAGAGGTCATCTCCCTCCACGTGCGCCACTCGCACCTTCACGCCCAGCTTCGCGGCGGCCTCGCGCAGGGCGGCGGCCAGCCCCGCGGGGTTCAACCCTCCCGCGTTGGTGACGACCTTGACCTTCTTCTCCACCACCAATGCCAGGCACTGCTCCATCTGCTTCAGGAACGTCTTGGCATAGCCGGTGGACGGGTCCTTCATCCGATCCCGGCCCAGTATCAGCATCGTCAGCTCGGCCAGGTAGTCGCCAGTCAGGACGTCGAGCTGGCCGCCTTCGAGCATCTCCCGGACCGCCGAGAAGCGATCTCCATAGAAGCCCGAGGCATTGCCGACACGCAGGGGGGACGCAGGCATGAGCTCTCCACTCGGCAGCAACGAAAGACGCGTGAGTCTGGGCAGGCGGCTCTAAAAAAGCAAGCGTGCTTGCTTTTTTAACCCTTGGCTCGCATCCTGGCCGGGTGAGTGAGGCATCCGGTACGCCCGGCAGGCAGGAGCAGGAGCGCAGCCGCGTCACGCGCCAGCGTCTGATGGAGGCGGCCATTGGCGCGCTCGCCGAGCTGGGGTGGGCAGGCGCGACGATGACTGTGATTGCCGAGCGAGCGGGCGTGTCCCGGGGCGCCTGTCAGCACCACTTCCCCACCCGCGCCGACCTGGTGGCCGCCGCCGTGGAGTATGTGGGGCACCAGCAGGTGGAGGCCGTGCTCCGCAAGGCCGCCCAGTTGCCGGCCGACGCTCGCCGCACGGAGGCCATCCTCCACATGCTGGCCGGCATCTACCTCAGCCCTGTCTTCACCGCCGCGGTGCAGCTCTGGGTGGCCGCCGTGGCGGACGCGGAGCTGCGCGCGCAGTTGGCCCCGCTGGAGGCCCGCGTGGGGCGGGAGTTCCACCGGCTGACGGTGCAGTTGCTCGGCGTGGATGACAGCGTCGCGGAGGTGCGCGAGCTGATTCAGGGAACGCTCGACCTCATCCGGGGACTCGCGCTGGCCAATCTGCTGAGGGACGACAGCGCGCGCAGGAAGAAGGTCCTCCACCGTTGGGCGCTCACGCTGGACGAGGCCCTGAGCGCCCGGCGCACCCGCAGAGGCTGAGGACCACGGGTTTCATGAACGACCTCCACATCAGGAGCTGACCATGGGCTACCGCTCTCTCTTCGCACCGGGCTGTTTCAGCAACCGCACCATCATCGTCACCGGCGGCGGCAGTGGCATTGGCCGCTGCACCGCGCACGAGCTGGCCGCGCTGGGCGCCAACGTCGTCCTGGTGGGCCGCAAGCCCGACAAGCTGGAGGCTGTCGCGCGGGAAATCCAGGAGGACGGCGGCAAGGTGTCCTTCGAGGTGCTCGACATCCGCGACGAGGAGGGCGTGAAGGCCACCGTGGCGCGCATCATCGCCGCGCACGGCCCCATCCACGGCCTGGTCAACAACGCGGGCGGGCAGTTCCCCTCGCCGCTGTCGGCCATCTCCAAGAAGGGCTTTGACGCGGTGGTGTCCACCAACCTCACCGGCGGCTTCCTGATGGCGCGGGAAGTCTATCTCCAATCCATGAGCAGCCACGGAGGCTCCATCGTCAACATGCTCGCGGACTCGTGGGGCGGCATGCCGGGCATGGGGCACTCCGGCGCGGCGCGCATGGGCATGCTCAACCTGACGCAGACGGCCGCCGTGGAGTGGGCCGCGTCGGGCGTGCGCGTGAATGCCGTGGCGCCCGGCTGGGTGGCCTCCAGCGGCATGGACAGCTACAAGGACGAGGGCGTGCGGGCGATGATTCCCCTCCTCAAGAAGGAGGTGCCGCTCCAGCGGCTCGCCACCGAGTCCGAGGTGAGCGCCGCCATCGTCTTCCTGCTCACCGACGCCGCGGCCTTCATCACCGGCGACGTCATCAAGATTGATGGTGGTGCGTCGTGCAACACCAAGATTTTCCCGCTGGAGGAGACCACCGCCTCCAAGCCCTACGAGGGCTTCCACCGCGCGTCGGCGCCGCGCATCCTCGGGGGTGAGTCGAAGGAGTAGGAACGACACCCGGCTTCCGCCAACGTCGCGCGGAAGCGGGGCGCCACCAGCTCAGAGGCCGTCCGGGTAGCAGAAGCCGTAGGTGCGGTCGTAGCCGCCACCCGCGAGCGGGTAGGACACGTAGCCCAGCTCCTCACCCGGGCCACAGTCCGAGCGAGCACGGGTGTAGGGGAAGCAGGTGCCGCGGCCCGTGCCGTTCAGGTCGAGACACACGCCGCGCGCGCCCTCGGCGCCGCAGAACTCCGCGTAGCCCAGGGTGCACTCCTCGCCGATGAGGGCCGGGTCGAAGTCGAAGCCACTGGCCACCTGCACGGCCTGCTCCTGGCACAGTCCCTGGACGCCGCACACGGTGCCCGTGGGGCAGCCCGGGTCGGCGGCCATGAAGTCACACGTGGCCATGCACGTGCTCGACGAACCCCAGGCCGTCGTACAGGCGTAGCCCTCCGCGCAGTCCGTGGCCGCCAGTTCGTACTCGCTGGTGGGCGCCGTGTACGTGCACGCCTCGCCGTGCGTCTTGGTTCCGAGCGACCGCTCCAGCGTGCCGTCATCCGCGGCGCGGTTGGTGGCCACGCAGGTGTGGCCGGGGATGTTCGCCGTCAGCGAGCCCTCGCGAGGGTCACACCCGCCGTTGCGGGCGGTGTTCCACGTCGCGAAACGAATCCACCGGCACTCGCCGCCCGCCACCGGCACGGTGCCGGTGTAGGGCGCGTACAGCGGCGGCGCGGCCACGGACTGGCGCAGCGTCACGTTGGCCAGGGCGCCAATCGTCTGCTGCGGTGTCACCTTGAGCGCGAGCAGCAGCGTGCCCGACTCCGCCACGAAGGTCTTCGCCGTGGAGGTACCGGCGTCCTGGACACCCCAGACACACTGTTCACACGTGAAGAGGTTGGTACCTCCAGTCGCCAGGTCATAGGCGCCCGGCGCCGTATTCACATCCAGCCGGATACGGGCGACATCCGCTACCGCCGGGTCGCCCTGGTCGGAGAACGAGCCGACGTAGGTCGGCTGCGGGCCATACTGCACCGGCGTCCGCTCGATGCCGTTCGTCAGCTCGCCCATCGTGATTTCGGTACACCCGGCGGGCGGCGACAGCAGCGCCGCCTGCTCCTCCGCGGCGCGCAGCGTCTCCTGCTCAGCGGCAGGAGGCGGGGGGTCCACCGGCTTCTCCGGCGCACCACAGCCCACCACCGCGGTCAGCAATGCCACACTCCAGCGCCACCCACCTGCAAATGCAACTCCAGAACGTCGATTCGCCATGAGGTCCCGTCCAGTTGCCATCCCGGCCATTCGGCTTGCCTCGATTGGTTCAAGGCCAAGTTAGAATTAGCCGTAGGGTCTGACATCGAACAACTGCTGCTCCCGTGTTCCTGGTCCCTGCATTCACCTGACGGGACTTATGGCCGGAAGCGCACGACGCTCACGTCGAGAGCGCCAGCTTCCACATCCAGGACCTGGCGCATCAGTTCCAGCGCGCGCGCTTCATCATAGCTGCCGGAGCCCGCGCCAATGACGGGGAAGGCGACGGAGCGCAAACCCTGCTCGCGGGCCTTCGCCAGGGCATTGCGGACCGAGTCCTGGATGGAGCGCTCCGAGGCGCGCCAGCGCATGTCGATGCCCGCCACGTGGATGATGGCTTTGAATGGCAACCGCCCGGCGGAGGTCACCACCGCCGAGCCCAGGGGCATGGGGCCTGCCTTCGCCACCTCGCGGAAGGGCCCGACCCCGCCCCGGCGCTTGATGGCGCCGGACACCCCCTGCGGCAACAGCAGCCACCAGGGGATGATGTTCCGGTTCCAGGCATTGACGATGGCCTCCACCGGCTGGTCCAGCAAATCCCCTTCGACGACAGAGACGGGCATGGCGCGGACTCTAGCGCCAGCCCGCCTCGGCTGGGGGTGTCTGGGGGCTCAGTCGCACGCGTGCGTGTGCGCGTGCTCCGTGGCCTTCGGGCTCCAGCCTTCGTTCCCGTCCTTCTCGAAGAAGAACTTCGCGCGCGGGCGCTGGCGCGTCCCCACCTCGTTGAGCGTGGCCGCGTCGTACAGGCGCCCGTTCACCATGGTGTAGCGCACCGAGCGGCTGTGCTTGAGGTCCTGCAAGGGATTGCCATCCAGCACGATGAGGTCCGCCAGCTTGCCCTCTTCCAGCGAGCCAATCTCCCCGTCCAGGCCCAGATAGCGCGCCCCGCTCAGCGTCGCCGAGCGCAGCGCCTGGAGCGGCTTCATGCCGCCATGGCCGAACATCCAGAGCTCCCAGTGCGCCGCCAGGCCTTCACGCTGGCCGTGCGCGCCCAACTGCACGCTCACGCCCGCGTCACTCAGCTCGCGCGCCACGGTGGCGGCAGAGAAGTGGTTGAACTCGTCGTCCGGCACATGCATGGACGGCCGGCGGCTGCGCGAATCCACCACCCGGCGCGGGACGAAGGACAACAGGCGCTCGTCCTCCCACACGTTCGTCTTCTGGTACCAGTAGTTCTCACCCCAGACGCCGCCGTAGGCCACGCCCAGCGTCGGCGTGTAGCCGGTGCCGCTCTTGCCCCACAGCTGCTTCACGTCCGCGTAGATGCGCGCCACCGGAATCGCGTGCTCCACGCCCGTGTGCCCGTCCACCACCATCGTCAGGTTGTGCTGGAGCAGCGAGCCGCCCTCCGGCACCACCAGCATGTCCAGCTCGCGCGCCGCCTGGAGCACCTTCTGCCGCTGGTCTCTGCGCGGCTGGTTGTAGCTCTTCACGCTGAAGGCCCCCATCGCCTTCATCCGCCGCAGGTGCGAGCGCGCGTCATCCACCGTCTCAATGGGCGCGCGGTAGCCCGCGCCGGACGCGCCGTAGAGGATGGTGCCCGTGGAGAAGATGCGCGGCGCCACCACGCCGCCCGCCCGGGCCAGCTCACTGGCCGCGAAGACCTCTTCCGATGTGTTCGACGGGTCGTGCAGCGTCGTCACGCCGAAGGCCAGGGACGACGCATGCACCCAGCTCTGCTCGGGCATCAGCCCGTCCATGCCCATGGCACCATGCCAGTGCACGTCGATGAGGCCGGGCATCAACGTCTTGCCCTTCACGTCCACCACCTTGGCCCCGGACGGCACCTGCACCTTGCCCACCGGGCCCACGGCGACGATGCGGTTGTTCCGCACCACCACCACGCCCTGCTCGATGACCTCGTCACCCTTCATGGTGATGACGCGGCCCCCCACCAGGGCCAGCGTGCCCTCCGGCGCGTCCGCCTTCACCGGGAAGGAGAGGTCCACGCCCTTCTCCGGCGCCTCCGGCAGCTTCTCCGGCGCGCCGTCGATGAAGGCGAAGCTCTCCTTCAGCGCGCGCGTGAAGAGCTCCGGCCCCAGCGCCCAGTGCAGGCGCTGGCTGTCGCCGGACCAGTGCAGGTACTCGCCCGCGTCCCGGCTCACCTTCGCCAGCGGCAGCGCCTTCGCGCCGGGCCCCACCGTGGCCGACTTCGCTCCCAGCGCGAAGGGGACGACGAAGGCGTTGAAGTTCTCCCGGAACGCCACCCACCGCTCGTCCGGGGAGACGCGCAGCTCGGTGGCCTCCGCGCTGGTCAGGTGCGTGCGCTCCTCGCTCCCGCTCAACCCGATGCTCTTCAGGGAGCGGACGTCCTCCTTCTCCTTGTGCTCCACGTGCAGGAAGTACACGCGGTCCGAGCGCGCGCCGAAGTGCGGCTGCTCACCGTCACGCGCCAGGCGCTTCGGCGTGCCGCCGCCCGCGGGCATGGCGAACAGGCCCGTGTTCCGGCTCCACAGCCCGGGCATCAGGTAGCCGTCCCCGGACGCGCGATACACCAGCGTCTTGCCGTCCGGGCTGAGCGCGGGCTCCACGTAGTAGCCCGGCTGCTGCGTCAGCACCTTGCCCTCGCCGCCTGTGGCGGGCACCACGCGGATGGTGCCCAGCTTCTCGTCGTCCCACGTCGTGTAGACGATGGAGCGCCCGTCCCGGGAGAACGACGGATAGAACTCCAGGTGGTCGTCTTGCTTCGTCAGGCGCCGAGGCGTGCCCGCCGGCAGCTGCTTCACGTACAGCTTGCCCAGCGCCTGGTACACCACGCGGTCCCCCTTGGGGGACACCTGCACCCAGCGCAGCATCTTCGTGGAGAAGCGCTCGGGGGCCACCGCCTGCGGGCTGCGCACGGCCTCGAAAATCGTGCGCGTCCCCCGCACGCGGAAGGCAATGGGCGTCACCTTCTTCGTGGCCACGTCGATGCGGTGCAGCTTGCCGCCCGCCCAGAAGACAATCGCCTTGTTGTCCGGCGTCCACGCCATTCCCGGATACACGCCGTGGATGGCCCACGTCTCCTGCATGTCCCGGTCGAGCCCGTCGTACAGCGGGCGCTCCGCGCCGGACGCCACGTCGGTGACGTAGAGCACGCTCTTGGCGCGCACCCGGCGGACGAAGGCCAGCTGCTTGCCGTCACGTGACGGCGTGGGGCGGATGGCGCCACCGGGGCCCGTGATGAAGGGCTCGATTTCCTTCGTCTCCAAATCCAACCGCTGGATGGCGTAGATCTGGCCGTTGGGGTCCTTGTTGTATTCGAAGCTCTTCCCCGGAGAGACATCCTGGCTGAAGTAGACGTGGCGCCCGTCGGGTGAGAAGGCGGGCTCGCCCAAATCCTTCTGGTCGTTGGTGCGCTCGGTGAGCTGCACGCCCTCGCCGCCGGCGCGGTGGTACATCCACACCTCGCCCGCGCCCAGCGAACGCCGCGCGGTGAAGTGCTTGCGCGCCACGATGAACTGCCCGTCCGGGCTCCACGCGGGGCTGTTGAGCAGGCGGAACTTCTCCTCCGTCACCGCCCGCGCATTCGAGCCGTCCCGGTCCACCACCCAGATGTTGTCTCCGCCGCCCCGGTCACTGGTGAAGACGATGCGCTTGCCGTCCGGGCTGAAGCGCGGCTGCATGTCCCACGCGACGCCGGACGTCAGCGCCTTCGCTTCGCCGCCGCCCATGGGCAACACGTAGATGTCCCCCAGCAGGTCGAAGACGATTTCGTCTCCGCGCGGGCTGACGTCCACGTTCATCCACGTGCCCTCGGTGACGTCGATGTTCACCTGACGGGCGGGGAAGCCCGGCGCGTCCACCTTCCAGGTGTCTCCCCCTTCCTTCTCCGCCTTCTGCGCGGCCTCACCGGACGGCGGACGCGGGGCGTCTACCTCCGCGGCGCGGGCCGCGTCGCGCGCGGCGTCCTTCGTGTCGGGTGCCGGCCGCGGCGGGTCCTGCCGGACCGCGGGAGGCTTCGCCGGAGCTGCTGCGCGGCCATGGGCGCGGCGGGCATCAGCAGGACGGCGAGGAGGGAGGAGGTCAGTCGTTTCACCAGAAGTCCTCTTGAGGAAGAAACCGTGTGTCGGGTGGCGGAGACTATCCGGCCCCCAGGGGCTGTTGGATGCCGGCCGAGAACAGGCGAACAGGCGAGCCTCTTCCGGGCCGTGTAGGCTCACGCCCGCCGAGCAGCACTGATTCCGGGGGGAGTCTCCATGCAGACGCGTCAGAAGCTCGCCGTGCTCGTCATCCACGGCATTGAAGTGGATGACCCGGGTCTCTATGACACCGCCGTGCGCCTGCTGCGCCAGCACTTCGCGCAGCACGCGGGGGCCGGGCCGGACACACTCGCCGTCGAAACGGTGAACTGGGCCTCCGTGCTGGAAGGCGCGGAGAAGGACCTGCTCGCCCGCTACGCCCCGGCCGACGCGGACACGTACTGGAAATCCCTCTATGACAGCGTGCGCACGGTGAACCAGGGTCACGAGTCCGCGCTCGTGCCGATGATGCTCCGCTTGATGCGGCCGTCCCTGCGCGGAATGGACCTGCGCTACCCCGGCCTGCGGTGGATGCTGGTGCACTTCGTGGGCGACATCATCGCCTACCAGACGAACCCCGCCGACCCGGACGTCTACACGGGCATCCACCGCAAGGTCGCCGAGGCCCTGGGCCGTCTGCGCCAGCGGGCCGGTGACACCGCTCCGCTCTGCGTCATCGCGCACAGCCTGGGCAGCGTCATCGCCAGCAACTACTTCTACGACTTGCAGGCTCAGCGACTGGCCGGGCGGGACATCATCGAGGAGACGGTGCGCGCGGCCCAGGGCAGCTCGCCCCTGGAGCGCGGCGAGACGCTCAGCCACTTCTACACGCTGGGCAGTCCCATGGCCCTGTGGAGCCTGCGCTATCCCCACGCGGAGCTCGACCAGCCCGTGCAGGTCCCCGCGCCGGAGCTGGCACGCCACCATCCGGGGCTTCGCGGACGGTGGCTCAACTTCCACGACGAGGACGACGTGTTCGCCTGGCCGCTCCAGCCCCTCAGCGCCGCCTATCACGCCGCGGTGGAGGACCGCGCCGTGCGCGTGGCGGGCCCGCTCTTCTCGTGGACACCCCTGGTCCACCCCTTCTACTGGTCGGATGACGCGGTGATGCGGGACATCGGCACATCGCTTGCCGGCGCGTGGCGGCAGCTCTCCAACGCCACGGCCGTGGCCTCCTAGCGTGGCGTTGCGGGCCCCCGTCAAAACACAGTGCGCCATGCGGCCCTGAATCTGGTATCGCGCCCCTCATGTCGGACGACTTCACGCTTCCTGAAGACAAGGCCGAGCGGATGGAGCGCTGCGCGATCTTCTACACCGACGTCGTGCCCCACAATCACGCGCTGGGGCTGAGGCTGGTGGACATCCGCGCCGCCGAGGCCACCGTCGAGCTGCCCTACGCGGAGAACCTTGTCGGAAATCCGGAAACCGGCGTCATCGCCGGCGGCGCGGTGACGACGCTCATCGACGCCACCTGCGGCACCGCCGTTTTCCTCAAGCTGGGCCGCTTCGCCCCGCTCGTCACGTTGGACCTTCGCATCGACTACCTGCGCCCCGCGCGGCCCGGCATCGTTCTCACCTGCGTGGCCGAGTGCTACCGGCTCACCCGCCAGGTGGCCTTCGTCCGCGCGTTCGTCCACCAGGGCGACCCGGGCCACCCCGTGGCTTCCGCCCAGGGCACCTTCATGCGGACAGAGGAATGACGACCATGTCCGAGTCCACGAAGCCTCCCCTCGCCGAGCTGGTTCGCCAGGTGCGCAAGACGCGCGAGTACAAGCGCCTCACCGACGCCATCCCCTACACGCGTTTCATGGGCATCGGCGTGGAGAACCTCGCCGGCGAGATGCTCTGCCGCATGGCCTTCAACCCGAGGAACATCGGCAACAGCCTGATTCCCGCCCTGCACGGCGGCACGCTCGGCGCGCTGCTGGAATCCGCCGCCGTCTTCGAGCTGCTGCTGCAGACGAACACCGAGCGCGTGCCGAAGGTCATCTCGCTCACGGTGGACTTCCTTCGCTCCGGCAAGCCGCAGGACACCTTCGCCAAGGCGTTCGTCACCCGCCAGGGCCGGCGCGTGGCCAACGTCCGGGTGGATGCGTGGCAGGACGACCGCACGCGGCCCATCGCCAGCGCGCACGCGTTGTTCCTGCTGTCGGAGCCGTAGGCCTTCCGGGCGTGGCGCCGCTGACGGCGGGATGCCCTCGACACCCCGGAGGCACTGAGACAGGAGCCCTCGCCCCGCTGCCCGCCCCCTTGCTCCGCGCCATCCTCCGCCTCCACCTTCGGTTTGATGTCTCGCTCGGGACATGGGAGGCAGGCGATGAAGCGATGGATGGGTGGGGTGGTGGCGGGCGCGCTCGCACTGGGCGGCGGCGCCCTGGCGCAGCAGAACGGCACGGACGACACGGAGAGCATGGTACGCATGGGCCGTCCGGAGGCCATCGACCAGGGGCAGGCCCCGGAGCCGTTCGAGGAAGGCACGGGGGGCGCCGGTTCCCAGGGCACTCCGCCTGATGCGCGCGGCGTGGCGCTGCTGCGGCAAGGCCAGCTGCCCATCCCCACCGACGAGAAGGCGTTCCTCGACGAGCTCCACCAGGCCAACCAGCATGAGGTGGAGCTGGGCCAGCTCGCTCAACGGCAGGGCAGCGCCCAAGGCGTGAAGGACTACGGCGCACGGCTTGTGAAGGACCACGGGCAAGCAGACCAACGCCTCATGGCCTACGCCTGGAAGCAGAACCTGACGCTGGCCGAGCCCCAGGCGGACACCGACTTCGCCAGGACGATGGAGCGCGCGGAAGAAGCGTCGATGGCGAAGCTCCAATCCCTCCAGGGCCCCGCGTTCGACCGCGCCTTCCTGGCCGCCATGGTGGGCGACCATGACGCGGACATCGCCAAGGTGATGGCGGGGCAGCAGCAGTTCTCCGGCAACGCCGGGCTGCAAGCGCTGCTCGGGGACACGCTGCCCACGCTGCGCGAACACCGGCAGCAGGCGTACCGGCTGCTGGGACAGGAAACTCCCCGCCAGGCACGCAGGGCTCCCGGCGGCCGCTGACGTCAGCGCGCGGTGATGTCCAGGACTCGGGACTTCATCTCTCCGGCGTGGCTCCACGTAATCAGGTCCGTGCTGCCCGCCTCCTTCCCCCTCAGACGCACCACGCCCTGACGCGGCACGGTGACTTCGACGAGGCTCGGTTCGCCCACCGCGATGCGCTGGAGTCCAGGAACGACCAGTTCGTGCACGTCGCCGACGCGCAGGACAACCGGCGATGCGGCCATGCGCCCGGGCCTCTCGGCTCGCGGCGTGGCGGCATCGGACTGGAACAGAAAAGACGGCTTCCACAGGAGCACGCCCAGGACCACCAGGGAACCCGCTCCCGCCAGGGCCAGGATGCTCCGGCGGCCCCATGCAGGCGAAGGCTGGGAGAGCACCGCCATCAGCGCCTCCATGCTGGGGAAGCGGTCCTCGGGCGCGTTCGCGAGGCCCCGCGCCAGCGCGGTGCGGAGATGCCTCGGCACGCTCGACGTTCGCGGCGCGGCGGAGGCAGCAAGGTGGCCAGGGCGCTCACCGTGAAGCGCTTCGTGGAGCGCGACGCAAAAGCTGTACTGGTCGCCGCGGGCGTCCACGGCCCTTCCCGCGCGCTGCTCGGGAGACATGTACGCCGGCGTTCCCGCGGCCTGCCCCCACTCCGTGAGCATGGGGGCCTTCGATGAACCCTCGCTCACATCGGCCGGCGCCTCGGGAGACGCCCCTGTGCCGCGCCTCGCGAGCCCGAAGTCCGTGACGCGTACCCGGCCATCGCGCCCCACCAGCACGTTGGACGGCTTGAAGTCGCGGTGCACCATGCCCGCGCGATGGGCGGCGGCCAGCCCCGCTCCCGCTGCCAGGAAGACATCCAACACGTCTCGCCATGGACGCTCGCGTTCCCGAAGCCAGTCCGCGAGCGTCGTGCCGTCCACCCACTCCATCGCCAGGAAGTCGTGCCCCTCCGCCGTCCCCAGCTCGAAGAGCGGCAGCACGTTGGGATGTGAGAGCCGCGCCATGGCCTGGGCCTCACGAAGCAGCCGCTCACGACCCTGGTCCTGCGCGCCCGCGAGCAGCGGCCTCAACAGCTTGAGCGCCACCCGCCGCCCCAGCCGCAGGTCATCCGCCGCGTACACCACGCCCATCCCTCCCATGCCCAACACGCCCTGCAGCAGATAGCCCCCCAGCCGCGTCCCTGGCGGCAGGACCGGCTCCTCCCGCGCGTCCGGTAACGTCGCCGCGCCCGTGTCCCACCGCGTGGGCGCCTCCGCCTCACGCTCAACGGCGACCGCGCCCGGCAGGGAGGAACTGGCCGCCACCGCCGCCACCAACGCCCGGCAGTCCGCGCAACCGTCGAGGTGTGCTTCCACCACCACCACCTTCCCCACGGGAGCCGAGCCACTGACGAAGGCCGCGAGCAGGTTCTCATCCGGACATGCGGACATCGGAGGACGGTGCAACGGGTTCATGGCGCGCCTCGAATCATCGCAGCCCGGGTCCGCGCCGAACAGCCCACCCGAGACTTCCCACCCTCGAAGGCAGCTCCGCTGGCGCGCCGACCTGACCTCCCACCTCGTGTCAGCCCCTCCCTGTAGACAGGTCGTCGTGGAGGGAACGTTCCTTCCACGCGACGGCCGCGAAGGCAGGGGGACGGGCGGATGTACACGTTGGCGGAGATGCGCGCTTTCAGGCTGCGTGACGCGGCGGAGTTGCTGGCACAGCGGGGGTTCGACAACGTCCGGGCCGCGGAACTGGCCCGGGCCACGCGGCTCTCGGTGGGCTCGCTGTATCGTTACTACGGCAGCAAGCAGGGCATCGCGAGGGCGATACGGACCCTCACCGAACGCGAGCTGTCCTACACGGGTTTCGTCGCCTACCAGATGGCGGATGGCGACCCGCTGCGGCAGGGCTTTCGCGACGTCTTCATCGCCTTCTGGCGCGAGTTCGCGACCTGGGCGCTGTTGCAGCCCCACCTCGTGGGCTTCACCTTCCTTCACAACCATCCGGACACGGACCCACCGGGCGAGCATGACGGACGGACGCGCGCACAGGTGCTGGAGGTCCTCGAGCATGGCGAGCGCGAGAAGGTGTTTCCCAATGGCCGCACCTGGCTCCATGAGTGCATGGTGTGGGGCATGCTGTCGGAGCTCGTGCGCCGGGCGGGCCGGGGCGAGGTGGTGAGTGAAGAAGACGTCGAGACTGCCGCGGAGGTCCTCTGGAAGGCGCTCTCTTCAGATGAGCCCTCCAAGCCTCGAGGGGGTGGCCATCCACCTTCGGGAGGTGACCCCGCGCATCCAGCGCTCACGGCGGACACGTCAGCTCGGACAAGCGGGGCGATGGTCCCCACCGCATCCGCTGAACCCCCTCCCGCTGCGACGCGCCTTCGCGCGGCGGCAGGTGACACACCGCTCTCGCATGCACCTGGCCCCCGGCCGGTCCAGACGGCGCGAAGCCCTGGTCCAGCGGCGCCCACGCCCCTCATCCCTGCGCGGAGGAGCGCGGCTTCCATTCATGCCACATGGCGGCACCATGGCCACCGATGCCCTGCATCAATCGGTGACGACGATGCGGTAGCTGCTGCGCTTGTTCTCGGGCCCCGCCCACACGAGCAGCGCTGTCTCACCGGCCTGCTGACCGATGATGCGCAGCACCCCTTTGCCGAGCGCCTTGATGTCCGCAATCTCCGGTTCGTCAATCGCGATGCGGACCATCCCCGGAATTTGAAGGTCGCGATGGCTGCCCTTCTTCACGACCACCGTTTCCTCGGTGGTGGCCGAGGCTCCAGAAGACGGGGCCGGCTTCGACTCCTCCGCCAGCGCAGGCGCTCCCACCAACGCCAGCGCAACCAGGGCAAGGCCTATTCTGTGATGCATGGTGTGTGTCCTCCAAGAGGGGGTTGTTCCACCTTCACCCGGATGACACCGGCCAGGTCGGAGCGTTGCACGCGTCTGCGAAAAAAGTCCGCGGCCCCTCAGGAAGCCCCAGACGTGCTCAGCAGGGACGGCAGGCTCAGGTCCAGCTCTCCCTGTACCACCCGCATCAGGCTGTGCAGTTCGCCGGAGGTGAGCCGAAGCCGCTCCGCCAGCCGCTGACGTGTGCCCTCCAGCGCCGCCTCCCGGCCCCGGGCCACCCAGCGCGATACGGTGGACTTGTGCGTCTGGTACATGGTGCCGATGCGCTCCAGGCTCAGCCCCTCCACCACGTGCAAGCGCAGCACGGTGCGCTCCCGCGTGGGCAGGGCATTCAGAGCCTCGGAGAGCGCCGTCTGGAAATGCTCGCGGTGGTTCTTGCGCAGGTAGTCCAACTCGACGTCCGCCATGCCCGCATGGGTTGGCAGCGGGAGCGCCTCCGCCTCCTCTTCGGCGTGGGCCCTCCGGCGCTCCGAGCGCTGGAGGTTGAGGGCGGTACGCACCGCTGCCGCCCGCAACCAGGCCGCGAGCGGACCACTGCCCTGGTATTCCGCCATGCGTCCGGGTCGGTCACCTTCTGGGACGAGCAGCCGCTCGCGCAGGTGTTGAACCACCTCGGAGGGGTCCACACCCGTGTCCCGCATCCGAGCCAAGGACGCCGCCGCCTTGGGAAGAACGTGGCGCTCCAGCGCGACATGCGCCGCGGCGTTCCCCCGCACACAGGCGCACGCCAGATAGAGGTCCGCGGCATGCACGGTGGCCAGCATCCGTGAGGGGTCCTCGTCGCGTGGCAGGCACGAAGCAAGGTGGCGTAGGAAGTCTTCCTCCGCCAGCGTCACGCTTGGCCAGGCCTGCCGCGCCGCGGCGCAGAGCGCGACCAGCGTGTCCTCCAGTCCGGGCAGGGCCTCGTAGCCCTCACGTGCCCCGGGGCCGAGTTGCTGGAGGAAGACGAGCGAGCGGCTCTGCTGCGTTCGCATGCGCACCTCGGCACCGCGCGTGCCTGGAGCGGCACGGCTCACCCGCCTTGTTACCCCGTTCCCTCCCTCCGTTTCCACCCGGCCATGACGACAACTCGGCGAGCAACTGCGCCAGGAAGTCGCCAAGGGCCTTGACCTTGGGCGGCGTGGGGCGCGCGGGCTGCTACACCCGCCACAAGGCTCCCCGCTCCACCCTGTGCTCGCACACGCAGGACCGGACGCGGCGCTCGCGCGGACGCTGAGCCACGCCCGCCTGGGCATCCTGCCCGGACAGGGCTACGTGGCCCACGTCACCGCGCCTGAATTGCTGGCGCGCGAGGTCTCCGCGTTCCTCCGCGAATCGCCCGCGCGCCTCGGGCCTACATGGACACGGACTTGCTCGGGTCGAGCTGCTTCTTCTCGGGCTCGCGCGTCCGGGCCTGCGTGTCCGCCTTCTTCGAGGCGTCCCGGCTCTTGCGCGGGGCCTTGACCTCCGCCTTCACCGGCGCCTCGCAGTGGTCACCCTTCCGATTCGGGTGGCAGTGCCGGATGCCATAGACATGGTGACACCCACAGGGGTCCACCCGCTTCTTCGCGCACGCGGAGGGATTGAACACCGGGGCTGCCACCTCCACCGGCGTCTGTGCCTGCTCCTTCTCCACGGGTCCCACCTGCAACGCCACCGCCAGGAAAATCCCACCAAGGAAACCCATCGCCCACCCCCTACCTGGATGCTGCGGAATGGATGGGAATGGAATCCGGACGTGACAAGTCCCGGGGCGATCGGAACCTCGCCGTCCGCTCTCGGGCTGACTTTCGCCCGGCCGGGCACGTCCCGGCCGCGGCCTCGTGCGGCTCCGAATTCGCTCGCCTTCCCGCCTGTGCCCCCAGCATCCTCTGCTCCTGTTTTCGGGTTTCGGCTCCTGGCGTCAGCTTCCCTGGACGCTCCCGTCGCTGCCGCGTGTTCATCCCGTCTGGGGGATAAGAGTCATGAGTTGGAAGCAGCGGCTGGAGAAGGTCTCAGAGGGCCATTACGTCCTGGCGAAGACCAAGAGCATGAAGGTCGATGCGGACCTGTTCCTGTCCGACAAGTTGCTGTGGGGGGAGGGCCCCGAGCAACCTGGACTGGAGGACTCTGTCTTTGACCAGGTGGTGAATGCGGCATCCTTCCCCGGGGTCACCCGCGTCGCTGTCACCCCCGACTGTCACCTGGGCTACGGCGTCCCCATTGGCACAGTGGTGGAGACGGACGGCATCCTCCTGCCCACCGCCGCCGGCTACGACATCGGCTGCGGCATGGTGCAGTTGCAGACGACGCTCACCGCCGAGGACGTCGCCGACGCCACGAAGCGCCGCCGCTGGATTGAAGAGGTGACGAAGCGCATCGCCGTGGGCGTGGGCGCCAGCCGCGTGCAGAAGCAGCGCAGGGTGACGGACCGCACCTTCTCGGACGTGGTGCGCCACGGCGCCAAGGCCCTGGGCCGGGGTTCGTCCGTCACCGAGCGCGACTACATCCCCGTCGAGGACGACCGGGTGGACATCCCCGAGCGCGCCTTCGGCAAGCGTGAGCAACTGGGCAGCCTGGGCGGCGGCAACCACTTCACCGAGATGCAGGTGGACCAGGACGGCCGCGTGTGGGTGATGCTGCACACCGGCAGCCGCGGCTTCGGGTGGAACATCGCCAAGCACTTCTTCGTGGAGGGCGCCGCGCGGCTGGGCCTCAAGAGCCGCAGCGAGGACCATGTCTGGCTGGACGCGGAGAGCCCGCTGGGCCGCGACTACTGGAACCTCCACAACATGGCGGCCAACTTCGCGGTGGCCAACCGGCTCATCATCGGTGAGGCGGTGTGCGCGGCGCTGGAGGACGTCTTCGGCGGCACGGCCAGCGTGTATTACGAAATCTCCCACAACCTCATCCAGAAGGAGGCGGGGAAGTTCGTCGCCCGAAAGGGCGCCACGCGCGCGTTCCCCGGAGGACACCCCGCGCTGAAGGGCACGCCCTGGGAGAAGACGGGCCACCCCATCCTCATCCCGGGCTCCATGGAGACGGGCAGCGCCATCCTCTTCGCCGAGCCGGGCGCACAGAAGTCCATCTATTCGGTGAATCACGGCTCCGGCCGCCGCATGTCGCGTGGCGAGGCGCGGCGCGTGCTGAAGCAGGACGTCACCGACCAGCGCATGGCCGAGGCGGGCATCCTCCTCAACACCCGCCAGACGCCGCTGGACGAGTCAGGCCCCTGCTACAAGAACCTGGACGACGTTTTGGAGACGGTGGAGATGGCGGGGCTGGCCCGGGTGGCCTACCGGCTCAAGCCGGTGGCCTGCATCAAGGGCGCGGACTGAGGCGGCCCGGGCGGCGCATGGCCGCCTGCCTGCCACCAATCCCTGGGAGGCGGGCGGCCCCGGGGCATTTCCGGCTCGGCGCATGGGGCTCGTGGGGCCGTCCGGGGAACGCTACAGTGGGCGCCCCTGGAGTCCTTCGCCATGAGCTCGCCGTCCCCTGCTGCCCGCATGCCCCCAGCTGCTTCCCGTGAAGCGGAGCTGGCTCGCGCCGAGAGCGAGCTGTCCACGCTGGAGGGCCGGCTCCATGAACAACTCGCCCAGGCCACTGCGGAGGCGTCCGCGCTGGCCACCCGGCTGGAGCAGACGCGGCAGGCGCTGACGCGGGCCCACCAGGCCCCTGGTGCCGACCCCATGTTGGGGGAACAGTCCTCCCGGTTGCAGTTGGCCGTGGCGCCCGCGCTGGACGTGGAGGCGCCGCGCATCCGGGCCCTGGAGGCCCGTCAAGCGGCGCTCCAGGCTCGGCGGCAAGCAGGTTCGGAGATGCAGTCCCTGCTGCGAGCCCACCAGGAGCAGGCGGCGCAGGTGGCCCGCGCGGTGACCGAGGCGGAAGCGGTGCTCAAGCGTCAGGCCGAGGCGGCCAGGGCCCGCCAGGAAGCCGCGTCGCGGGCACAACACGAAGCCGCCAAGGCCCGCCAGGCCGAGCTGGCGCGGGCGGCCGCCGCGGCGAGGGCCCAGGGGCACGCGCCGCTCCCAGCAGCCGCGGCCCGGCCCGCCACCCCGCCTGAGAACGACGCGCGGCGCAACGGACGGGTGCGGATGCACACGTCCATCGACATGCGCAGCGACTCCAACTTCTTCACGGGTTTCTCACTGGACCTCAGCGAGGGTGGCGTCTTCATCGCCACCGTGGACGCGGTGCCACGCGGCACGCAGGTGGAGCTGGACTTCACCCTGCCAGGCGGCCGGCCCATGAAGGTGACGGGCGTGGTGCGCTGGGTGCGCGAGGCCAATTCCCGCACGCCGGAGCTGATGCCAGGCGTGGGTGTGCAATTCACCGGGCTGCCAGCGGAAGTGGCCAGCGCCATCTCCGCGTTCGTCACCACGCGCGACCCGATGTTCTTCCCGGACTGAGCTCGAGACAGACGCCTTCGTGACACGCGGGCGCGATGTTTCACGTCATCCGTCGGGTAGTCGACCTCGCGGCCACTCCCGCGCGCTGACAGGCGGGATTATCCTCCGCAGAAGACAGACACTCCGACGACGAACTCATGGCGCAAGCCAATGCAGCGGCGCCGCGGAAGGAGATGACACCCGCATGAGCGCGCCTCATCGCAGCCCCACGGTCCTCGCCGGACGTCGTCCGCGCTGGGACTCCCGCCGCCACGCCGACACTGCCCGTGCCTTGGAAGGCACGGGCACCCCGCCCGCGCGCGACGCCCTGGAGACGCCGGCCCCCGAGGTGGACAAGGTCAACCTCGCGCAGAAGCTGGCCCTCTTCTCCGAGCACGGGTCCCCGAAGGTGGTGGGCGAGCTGAACGGCCAACACGTCCGGCTGGCCCGGCTCCACGGCCCCTTCGTCTGGCACCAGCACGACGCCGAGGACGAGCTGTTCCTCGTGCTCCACGGCCAGCTGCGCATGGAGCTGCGCGAGCGCACGGTGGACGTGGGCCCAGGCGAGTTCATCATCATTCCTCGCGGCGTGGAGCACCGGCCCGTGGCGGAGGAGGAGGTCCACGTCCTGCTCTTCGAGCCCGCCACCACGCTCAACACCGGCAACGTCCGCGAGGAGCGGACGGCCGAGCACCTGCTGCAGCTCTGAAGCGGACATCCAGGCACCCCCGCCGGGCGGGCGAGCCTCCTGCCATCCCGCTTGCGCGGATTCCTCCGCGGCGTCGCGCGGCGCACCTTTAGCTCCGGACCCGGGCCGCCCGAGCGGCTCCCTGCCGAGGAGCGGAAGCGATGCGCATCCACCACCTGAACTGCACCACCATGTGCCCACCGGGCGGCCGGCTGGTGGACGGGCGAAAGGGCTTCACGGGGCCCGCGGCGCTGACGTGTCACTGCCTCCTGGTGGAGGGCCGGCAGGGGCTCATCCTGGTGGACACCGGCTTCGGCCTGGAGGACGTGAAGCACCGGCGCCCCCGGCTGTCGCCCCTGTTCCTCGACCTGCTGACGCGGCCCCAGCTCAACGAGGGCTCCACGGCCATCCGACAGATTGAGCGCATGGGCTTCCAGGCCAGGGACGTGCGCGACATCGTCCTCACCCACCTGGACTTCGACCATGCCGGCGGCCTGGACGACTTCCCGCACGCCCGGGTCCACCTGCTGTCGGACGAGTACCAGGGCGCCGTGGCCCAGGCGACGCCGTTGGACCGGCGCCGCTACCGGCCGCTGCAGTGGATGCACGAGACGCAGTGGGTGACGTACCCCTCCGGTGGAGGCGGTGAGCGCTGGTTCGGCTTCGAGTGCGTGCGGGATTTGGCAGGCCTGCCGCCGGAAATCCTGCTGGTGCCGCTGCCGGGCCACACCCTGGGCCACGCGGGCGTGGCCATCCAGAATGGCGGCGGCTGGCTGCTGCACGCCGGAGACGCGTACTTCTACCACGGGGAGATGGCCCCGGACCGGTACCGGTGCACGCCAGGGCTGCGCGCCTACCAGAAGCTGATGCAGAAGGACGGCTACCTGCGCTGGCACAACATGCGCCGGCTGCGCGAGTTGGTGCAGCGGCACGGACGGGACGTCACCGTGTTCTGCGCGCATGACTCGCTGGAGTTCGAGCTGCTGGAGGAGCAGGAGAAGGCGCCGGAGCGGTCGCCCCTGCGGACCTTCGTGGACACCCGGCCGCCGCTGCACGCGTGACGGGCGGGCTCACGAGTGCAGGGGAATATCGGGTGGCTCGCGCAGCTCCGAGCCCAGCAGCATCAGCGGCAACTCCACGATGAAGGTGGCGCCCTCGCTGGGGGCGCTCTCCACGCGGATGGTGCCGCCGTGCGCCTCCACCAGCTGCCGGACGATGTAGAGCCCCAGCCCGAAGCCCGCATGCTGGCCGCCGGAGGGCTCTCTTTCGAAGCGCTCGAAGATGCGCCGCTGCGCCTCCGGGGCAATGCCCACGCCGCGGTCTCTCACGCACAGCCGCGCCCGCGCCACGCCCGCGTGCTCCACCCGGACCTCCACCGGCCGTCCCCTGCCGAACTTCAGCGCGTTGGACAAGAGGTTCGTCACCACCCGGTCCAACCGCAGCCGGTCCCACCGGCCCACCAGCCCCAATTCCGCGCCGAACTCCAGCTTGCAGCCCGCCTCCGCAGCCTGTTCGGCGAAGCGCTCCACCACCTCGTGCGCCAGGTCCGACAGGTCCACCGGCGCCACGTCCAGCATCAGCTTCCCCGATGACAGCCGCGACAGGTCCAGCAGGTTGTGCAGCAGCTGCCCCAACCGCTGCGTCTGCTTCAGCGCCGCCGCCAGCCCGTCGCGCGCCTTCTGCTCCTCCGCGAGCTCCATCCGCTGAAGCCTTCGCAGCAGCAACTGCAGCGTGTTCAACGGATTGCCCAAGTCGTGCGCCGCCACGCCGATGAGCTCCACCGCGTCCTGCGCCTCGCTCCAGAGCCGGGCGTTGTCCAGCGCGAGCGCGGCGCGTCCCGCCACCTCCTCCACGAAGACCTGGTCCGTCACCGTCAGCCGGCGCTCCGGCGCGGACGTCAGCAGCACGAACACGCCGCGCGTCTGCCGCCCCACCCGCAGCGGCACGCCGAGGTAGGAGCGCACGCCCACCTTCTCCATCAACGAGAGGTGCTCGGGGCCCACCAGCCCCCGGGCCAGGGTCTCCGGAGACACGTCGCTCTTGAGCTCGGAGCGCCCGGTGCGCATCACCTGCCAGATGCCCCACGGAGACTCTGGCGGCGGCGGAAAGCGCCGCGCCGCGTCCCACAGCCACGCCTCCTTCTCCGGCATCGCGTGCGCCACCGCGCGAGGCCAGAGGTCGCCACTGGCCGTCAGCAGGTAGAGCAGGCAGGCGTCCGCCACCTCCGGCACCATGATGCGCGTCAGCTCGGCCACCGTCTGGTCGGGGTCCTGGAACTGGTGGAAGAGGCCCCCGCCTCCGCCAGCAGTTGCTGCGTGCGCTCGGCCCGGCGCCGCTCGGTGATGTCGCGCGTCACCTTGGCGAAGCCGCGCGGCTGCCCGCGCGCGTCCTGGAGCACGGTGACGTTGACGTCCGCCAGATAGCGCGATCCGTCCTTCCGCACTCGCCACCCCTCCGTGTGCAGCCGCCCATCCCTCCGGGCCCGCACCAGGTCCTTGTCCGGAATCCCCGCCGCCACCGCATCCGGCGGGTAGAAGACGCTGGAGGGCTGGCCCAGGATTTCCGCCTCGCGGTAGCCCATGATGCGCTCCGCGCCCGGGTTCCAGCTCTCCACCCGGCCCCGCGCATCCAGCAGGAACAAGGCGTAGTCGCGCACCCCCTCCACGAGGAGCTGGAAGCGCTCGGCGCTGGCCTCGGCCTCCTGCTGGATGGGCCGCAGCTTGCGCGTCAGCGTCCACGCCAGCATCGTGGCGCCCGCGAGGCCCAGGCTCCCCGCGAGCAGCGACAGCCCGAGCGCGCTGCGGTCCGTGGCCAGGCTCTCATGGATGCCCTCGGACAGCCGGGCCTCCGTCTGATGGTGGAGCATCCGGAGGCTGTCCATGGCACGGCGGCGCGTGTCCGCCACGTGGCCGTCGAAAATCTGCTCCAGCCGCTGGCGGGGCACGCCGTCCTCGCGCTCCATGATGAGCGCCTGCATGGCCTCCTCGTGCTCCAGCTCCGCGTGGGAGACGGCCTCCAGTTGCGTGGCCAGGGGCTCCTGGGTGAGCCGGCGCTTCAGGGCTTCGTAGGTGGCGATGAAGCGCTCGCGCGCGACGGACATGTCCTGGGCGAAGAAGGTATCTCCCGATAAAGCGA
The DNA here is from genome assembly GCF_032612255.1 of Myxococcus sp. MxC21-1. Taxonomy (NCBI): domain Bacteria; kingdom Pseudomonadati; phylum Myxococcota; class Myxococcia; order Myxococcales; family Myxococcaceae; genus Myxococcus; species Myxococcus sp. MxC21-1. The sequence goes on along the minus strand of NZ_CP123278.1, from coordinate 67,840 downwards.
AGCCCCGGCCACTGACGACCTTGTCGTTGAAGGCCCGCTCCAGTTGTTTGATGTCCAGCACGTCCCGGGACAGCTCCAGGATGCGCGCCTTGTGATTGGCCCGCACGGAGAGCAGCGCCACCACGGACGTTCCCGCCAGCACGAGCGCCACCACCAACGAGATGATGAAGCCGGCGCCCGCGCGCTGCGCGAACGTCCACGGACGTGCCACCTCCCCTCCTCCCCAGACGGTCCACCGCCCATGCCCTCGGGCAGGGTGAAGCGCTCCGCATCCTGAATCCAGGGGGCTCGCCGGGTGACGCGAACGTTGGAAACCAGGCGCCCGGGCAGACGGCGCCCGTGCCCGCGCGTCGCGGTGTGTGCACCGTCCAACCCCGCCTTACACCCTGGCTGGGCACGCGCGCAGCCCGGACCCACGTTGGGCGCGGGTGGTGGCCTGGGCGGGACGGGAGCGCATGCGCGGAGCGGGGCGGCGGGGAGCGTGGTTCTGGACGTGTGGGCTGGTGCTGTGGGTGGCGTGCAGCCAGACACAACCGTACGAAGACGCGGACAGCCGCCGGCCGGTGTCCTCCTGCGAGCCCATGACGTGCGCCTCCCAGGGCATGGACTGCGGCATCGCCATTGACGGCTGCGGCGGCACGCTCGACTGCGGCGCCTGTGGCCCCGGTGAGGTGTGCGGAGGCGGTGGCCGGCACAACGTGTGCGGACCGGCGCCCTGCGAGCCCACCACCTGTGAGGCCCTGGGGAAGGACTGCGGACCAGTCTCGGATGGCTGTGAAGACGTGCTCGACTGCGGCACCTGCACGGCGCCCGAGTCCTGCGGCGGCGGAGGCACACCCAACGCATGCGGCGAGCCCACCTGCACGCCGGACACCTGTGAGTCGCTGGCGCGCGACTGCGGCGCCGTACCGGACGGCTGTGGCGGCATGCTCGACTGTGGCGTCTGCGCGGACGGACTGACGTGCGGGGGCGGCGGCGCGCCCAACGTGTGTGGTCGCGGCATCTGCAAGCGGGCCACCTGCGACGCGCTGGGGAAGGACTGCGGGCCGGTGTCCGACGGCTGCGGCGGCATGCTCGACTGTGGGGCCTGCGCGGGCGGACTGACGTGTGGCGGCGGCGGCGTGCCCAATGTCTGCGGCAACTCGCCGTGTACGCCGGGGACGTGTGAGACGCTGGGGAAGAACTGCGGGCCGGTGGCGGACGGGTGCGGCGGCATGCTCGACTGCGGCGTCTGCGCGGACGGCCAGACGTGCGGCGGCGCCGAGCCCAACGTGTGCGGCGGCGGCGTGTGCACCCCGCTCACCTGCGAGTCCCAGGGAAAGAACTGCGGCACCGTGCCCGATGGCTGCGGCGGACTCCTGCACTGTGGCCTCTGCCCGGCGGGCGAGACATGCGGCGGAGGCGGCGTGGACCACGTCTGTGGCCGTCCCCTCTGCACACCGGCCACCTGCGAGTCGCTGGGCAAGGACTGCGGCACCGTGCCGGACGGGTGCGGCGGCGCGCTCCAGTGCGGGGCATGCGCGAATGGAGAGACGTGTGGAGGTGGCGGCACGCCCAACGTGTGCGCGGCGCCTTCCTGCCACCCCTACACCTGCGGCCTGCTGGGCAAGGATTGCGGCACCGTGCCGGACGGGTGTGGCGGGTTCCTGGCGTGTGGCACCTGCACGGCGCCCGAGTCCTGCGGAGCGACGGGTGTTCCCAACGTCTGCGCGGCGAGCGCCTCCGTGTGCGTGGACCGGAACCTGGGCAGCGTGTTGCCGGTGATGGTGAAGGGCTCCACCGCGCACGCGGGGATGACCATCAGTCCTCATGCGGCGGGAGCGGCGCGCCGGACCGGGGCTTCCTGTGGACGGCGCCCAAGAGCGCGCTCTTCACCTTCGACACGGCGAAGTCGGCCACCCGCTCGCTCGTCTCCGTGCGCAGCGGCGGCTGCGGGGGCGCGGAGCTGGCGTGCGCGAAGGACGGCATCAGCTACGGCGGCGGCGCGCGTGTCTCGGTGCCGCTGGTGCAGGGACAGACGGTGCTGGTGGTGGTGGACTCGGCGAGCCTGGACCGGTTCAGCGCGGGGTACTTCGAGCTGCACATCGATGAGCTGCGGGCCAGCGAGGCGGGCTCCTGCTTCGACGGCATGGACAATGATGGGGACCGCTGGGTGGACTGCGCGGACACGGACTGCCACGACGCGCCGGGCTGCGGCGGCCGTGGCTGCGCGCACCATGACTTGGGCAGCGCGCTGCCGGTGACGTTCCATGGCGAGACGGCGGGTTCCGGTGACGGCTTCCAGGGCACCTGCGGCGCGCTGCTCCAGCAGGACCGCGCGCACCTGTGGACTGCGCCACGGGCGGGCACCTACGTCTTCGACACGGCACCGAGCGAGTGGGGCAACGCGCTCTACGTGCTCACGGGTTGCCGGGGCACGGAGCTGGGTTGCGCCTCCAACTCGAACGGGGGTCCCCAAGGCTCGTCCGCCGTGAAGGTGACACTGGCGCAGGGCCAGACGGTGCTGGTGGTGGTGGACGGCATGGCGAATCCCGACCAGGACACGCCCATCCGGTACACGCTCCACATCAGCGAGGACGGGGCCACGGAGACGGGCCGGTGCGCGGATGGCGCGAACAACGATGCGGATTCCAACTGCCGGTAACGAAAGGCAACCCTTGTGGCGGAGTGCCTCGATGGAGCACGCCCGCGCTCATGCGTTGGATTCCCAGCGTGTCAGCGATGCGCCTGCCGGAGCGCCTTCACCACGACGTCACGGACGCCAACGGCGCGCGCGTAGGTGTCTCCCTCTTCCTCATCCGTGGAATACAAGTCGTAGGCGGGTGCCGTGAACGCCACCGTGCCGCGCTTCGTCCCCCTGGCACCACCACAGGCCCACTCGACCGTGGTCACGTAACGGGTCGGCGCATGACCTGAGGCCGACTCGGACTCACGACGAAGCATCGCGCTCATCAAATCCCGAAGGATGCGCTCACCTTCGGCCCGGGACAGCTTCCTCGGACTGAGTTTGACCGGGTCTTCCCAGTCGTCCCCTCGGCCAGAGACCTCCGCGCCGCTTTGCGTCACCTTCAGGTAGAAGGTGCTTTGGGTGAACACCCAACAACCCGTGAGGACATGGTCGACCTTCACCGTCACGGGCAGGTCCTCACTGAGGCAGCGCAAGGCCTCCTCGCTGGGCGCCTCGTACCCGATGACGTCGTCAGACGCCGCTGCGGACGAAAGCCCCGCTACCGCCAGGAGAACCGCGAGCCCCCGAGAGAAACGCCGCATGGTGCGACCTCCGTTGCATGGAACGGAGGGAGCCTGGCACCCGCGGCCCGCGGGCAGCCACGCATGGTTCCATCATCGTTTCGGCATGAAAGGCCCTGCTCAGCCTTCCTGCGCGGGCACGGGCGCCGCGTCCGCGGGCTCCCCGCCCGGCGCCGCGAACGTCCCCGTGGCGGGGTCCACGTTCCAGGCGGAGTACTGGTGCGTCTTCACGTCCCGCAGCTTCCCGTCCTCGTAGCAGACCGAATAGATGAGGAACTGCGGGTTGACGAAGTTGGGCTGCCCGTAGCGGTAGCACTCCGCCCCGCTGGTGTCCCGCTCCAGGGTGATGGGCCGTCCGAGCACGGCGCGCACCTGCTCCGTCGTCATCCCCCCCCGCATGGACTTGAAGCCTTGGGGCGTGACGATGCGGAACGTCTTCTCCTCGCCCTTGGCGAGGGTCCAGAAGCCCACGCCCAGCACCACCGGTATCAGGGCCATCAGCAGGGCGCCCACCCACCGTCCCCGAGGCACCTTCCTGTCCTTCTGGAAGGCCGTGAAGAGGCCGCTGGCCGCGTCCGCCTGGGGGTTCGTCTCCGTCGCGCTCACGTCGCCTGACATGCAGTCCTCATATCGCGGATGCAACAAAGTCCACGCCTCCCGCCCTTTCTCCCTGCCCGCCCACCTGGGAGGGCTTACATCGCCTGACGGCTCCCTCTCCCAGGTCACACGCGAGTTTACAATGAGCAGGGGGTCGGCCTGCTACATCCCCTCCAAGGGAGTCAACGAGGAGTCACGTCACCATGCCGAAACGCGGCGGCGGCGGTCGCAGCGTCACCCAGAAGCCCTCCAACCGGGACGTGCTCCCGGCCGGCGCGGAGTCGAAGGACACGGAGCTCTTCTTCAACCGAGAGCTGTCCTGGATGGCCTTCAATGACCGCGTCCTCCAACTCGCCGAGTCTCCGGAGATTCCGCTGCTGGAGCGGCTGAAGTTCATCGCCATCTACGCGCGCAACCTGGACGAGTTCTTCATGATTCGCGTCGCCCGTCTGCACGAGCAGATTCGCGGCGGCGTGGCGCGCCTGGTTCCCGACGGCGCCTCTCCCAGCGACACCCTGGACAAGCTGCACGACGGCATCCTCAAGCAGACGCGCCGGCACGGCGACGCCTTCGAGAAGGTGCTCCGCCCCGCCCTGGCCGAAAAGGGCCTGCGCATCCTCTCCGCCAGGAATCTGGACGCCGAGCAGCGCGCCCAGGTGGACCAGCGCTTCAAGGAGCAGATTTTCCCCGTCCTCACCCCGCTGGCCATCGGCCTGGGGCGGCACTTTCCCTACATCTCCAACCTGTCGCTCAGCCTGGCGGTGCTGCTGAGAGACCCGGACGCGGACGAGGAGAGCGTGGCCCGGGTGAAGGTGCCCAAGGAGCTGCTGCCGCGCTTCCTGCCCCTCAAGGGCAACGTCTTCGTCCCCTTGGAGGAAATCATCGCCCAGCACCTGGGGGACTTGTTCCCCGGCATGGAGGTGCTGAGCTGGGGCACCTTCCGCGTCACCCGCGACGCGGACTTCACCGTGTCCGAGGACGCGGAGGACCTGCTCAAGGCCGTGGAGACGGAGCTGCGCGAGCGCCGCTTCGGCGACGTCATCCGCATGGAAGTCCAGGCCGGCATGAGCCCCAAGCTGCTCGAGCCGCTGGTGGAGGCCATGGGCCTGGAGGCGCGCCAGGTCTACGAGGAGCACGGCCTGGTGGGCCTCAATGACTTGCAGTCCATCGCCTTCGCCCCGGGCTTCCCGGAGCTGAAGGACCCGCCGTGGGTCCCTGTCACCCAGGCCCGCCTGCGCGCGGACGCGGACGCGCCGGATGGCGGCACGGTGATGTCGTCCATGCGCCGGGGGGACCTGCTGGTCCACCACCCCTACGAGTCCTTCGCCACCTCCGTGGAGCGCTTCGTCACCGAGGCCGTGGCCGACCCGGACGTGCTGGCCATCAAGCAGACGGTGTACCGCACGTCGGACAGTTCGCCCCTGGTGCCCGCGCTGATTACCGCCACCGAGCGCGGCAAGCAGGCGGTGTGCATGGTGGAGCTGAAGGCCCGCTTCGACGAGCGCACCAACATCCGCTGGGCCAACGCGCTGGAAGAGGCGGGCGTGCACGTCGTCTACGGGATTCCGTCCCTGAAGACGCACGCGAAGGCCATCCTCATCGTCCGGCGCGAGGGCGACAAGGTGCGGCACTACGTGCACATCGGCACGGGCAACTACAACCCGAAGACGGCGCGCCTCTACACGGACATGGGCCTGTTCACCACGGACCCGGACATTGGCGCGGACGTGGCGGACGTCTTCAACTACCTCACCGGGTTTGGCCGGCCGAAGAGCTTCCGCAAGCTGCTGGTGGCCCCGCTCACCATGCGCCAGGGCCTGCTGGAGGAAATCAAGCGCACCGTCGCCGCGCACACGGCCGAGCGCCCCGCGCGCATCCAGATGAAGATGAACGCGCTGGTGGACCCCGGCATCATCCACGCCCTCTACGAGGCGTCCCGCGCGGGCGTGAAGGTGGAGCTGAACGTGCGCGGCATCTGCTGCCTGCGCCCGGGCGTTCCCGGCGTGTCGGAGAACATCCGCGTGGTGTCCGTGCTGGGCCGCTTCCTGGAGCACTCGCGCATCTACATCTTCGAGCGCGGTCCGGAGCTGCGTTGCTTCATCGGCTCGGCGGACTTGATGCCGCGCAACCTGGACCACCGCGTGGAAATCCTCGCGCCGGTGGAGGACGCCAGCCTGGCCGCCCAGGTGAAGGACTCGCTGGAGCGCTGCATGGCAGACACCACGTCCTCCTGGGAGCTGACGGCGGATGGCGGCTGGCGCCGCCGGCTGCCGCGCGCCGGTGACGAGAAGCGCTGGGCCCAGGGCGAGATGATGGAGCGCGCCCAGCGCATGGCCCAGTTCCAGGGCGGCCGTCCGCTGTCCTGACAGCACCTGCACCTCGGTGGGCGCCGGGAGCCTCAGCGCGCGGCGTCCTCGCGGCGATGGGCCTCCACCTCGCGCACCTCACGCCACTGAATCCACCCCTCGCGCGCGGCGTGACGGGCGGCCTCGGTGGTGTCATCCACCGCGAGCATCTGGCTGCCCGCGGCGCGGATGTCCCCGGCGATGAGCGCCAGCTCCTCGGCCCGGCGCTGATGCCCCGGCACGTTGCGGATGTAGACGCAGAGGATGCGCCCGGGAAACTCACGGACGATGGTGCGGTAGTGCTCCGCGTCCTCCTGGCCACTGTCGCCAATGAGGATGAAGGGCAGATGCGACAGCGTGCCGAGCACCGCGCGAATCTTCTCCAGCTTGTGCCCATGGCCCCCGCCGGGCGCGAAGCCCTGGCTGGACAGGCCCCAGTCGCGCAACAGCAGCGGACCGGTGGGGATTTTGTGCAGGGAGAGGAACTCGTCCAGGTGCTCGTAGAGGTTCCACGGGCTGCTGGACACGTAGAAGATGGGGTTGTCCGCGCTCGTGCCCCGGCCGTGCTGGAGCGCGGCATAGAAGGCGTCCACGCCCGGGAAGGGCAGCCGCACGCGGTGCTCGGTCAGGAAGAGCGCCCAGGCCCGCTTCAGCAGGTCGGTGACGCCGGTGACGATGACGGTGTCGTCAATGTCGCTGATGACGCCGAACTCCGCGCCGGGCCCGGCCATCCGCACCGGCGCGGCCACGCGGGACACGCCCTCCGCGTCCGGCGACAGCAGCTCCAGCTCCACCATGTGCCAGCCCGAGCGCACCCCGTCCGGCGGAGGCACCCACAGCTCCAGGAAGCCCTCCTCGTCGGTGGTGCCCTCCCAGCGCTTGTCGCCCCAGCGCACCGCGACGCGCGCGCCGGCACCTCGCGCGTCATGTAGCGCTTGTAAGAGGCCACCGCGCTGCCCACCAGCGTGTAGCGCTCCTGCGGCGGACGCACGTGCCGGTCCTCCAGCACGCGGGCCTTGATGACGGCGCGCTCGGGGGTGCCATAGCCCCGGTAGGGGAGGATGCGCAGCGGCGGCGCGATTCCCAGCTTCTGGCGAAGCTTGCGGCTCAGCGCGTCATAGTGCGCGTCCACGCGGACGGCGAGTCGATAGAAGCGAGGAAGAAAGTCGGCCATGGCGCGGAGCGTAAAGGTGAGGAGCCTGACTCTAGAGGAGTCCACGATTGAGCGGCACAAACCCGTGAGGGTCCACTGGCGGACCGTCACAGCCCTTGCCTGCCACGGTGTGCGTATCCGCAACGCAGCTTCCTCTCAACCTGGAGCTTTGCCTTGCCGCGTCAATCCCCCCGCTGGTGTCTCGCCGCCGCCGTCGCCGTGCTGCTCGCCGGAACGGCCGCTTCCTCGCAGTCCTCCTCCAGCATCACCTTCCAGTCGCCGGCGCAGGGCTGGAGCGTGTTCGCGTCCCCCAACCCGCTGCCCTTCGGCTCCACCGCGGCCATCCACTACAGCGCGGACCGGCTGACGCAGTGCCGGGGCAACATCAACGGCACCACGCCCGGGTGGACGATGACGGGCTACTACCAGTTCAACGACGGGCCGGTGCAGCGCTTCTGGGTGGCGGGCTTCTCCTCCACGCCCAACCCGCCCGCGCCGTCCATCCCACTCAACACACGGGGCACGCTGGCCATCTGGTTCGAGAACACCAACCGCTGGGGCTGCCAGGCCTGGGATTCGAACTTCGGCAACAACCACGTCTTCACCGTGCAGTGACGGCGGGCCCGTGGGCGCGGGTTGCACCCCCGCGTCCACGGGGCTTTCAGTGGGCCTGCGCGACGAGCTCCACGCGGCCCAGGGGGCTGTGGCCCTTCGCCAGCAGCCGCCGCGCCGCCAGCACCGACACGCAGTCATCCGTGCTGTGGATGTCTCCGTAGAAGGTGAGCAGCGTGGCCGGGTCCACCACGCGAATCCCCCGACGTCCACGGACGGCACGCGCCGGACGAAGACGTCGAGCAGGACCTTGGCGCCCTCGTCGTGCCGGGCGTAGCGGTAGAAGTGCGTGGAGGTGGCGTCGAAGCGCGTCCAGATGCGGTGGTAGCCGCGCGCGGTGAGCACGGCGATGAGCTCCGGGAAGCGCGCGGGCTCCACGAAGAGGTCCACGTCCTTGTGGTCGTGGAAGCGCTTCAGCTCCTCGTGGGGCGGGGCCATGAAGTGCCAGGCCCAGCCGCCGGACACCGTCACCCAGGGCGCCAGGGCGCGCACCTCCGCCTCGCAGGCGCGCAGGCGCTCCAGATTCCAGCGCTCGTGCGCTCGCTTCGGATTGCGTGGGTCTCCCATGGCCGTGTCCTTGTGTGAGGGCACGGCGTGGACGGAAGGTGGAACGCGGGCTGACAGCCGGGCTCCGGCCGCCCATGTCCCAAATAGGTGAGGGCTGGTAGACATGTTTCATGGGGCACCCCTCCACCGAGAACCTCACGCCCTTCACCTTCGAGCCGCTGTTCCTCACCGACGAAGCGCTGCGGCCCCTGTTCGTGCCCGTGTTGAAGGCCACGTTCGACCTGCGGCCTCGGGGCGCGCCGGCGCTGTCCGCGGAGCAGGCGCCGCTGCTGACCGGGGGTGAGCGCTGGGAAGGCGGGGATGCGGCCAGCCTCCGCCTGGAGCCCGAAGGCGCCTTCTTCAAGGCCGCCACGGACGTGGTGCTGGTGGGCCATGCCCATGCGCCCGCGGCGGGGACTCGCGAGCTCCTCGCCGAGTTGCATGTCGGGCCGGTGCACAAGCAGGTCCGTGTGCTGGGGGACCGCACGTGGTTCAAGAGCATGGGCGGCATCGGGGTGACGCAGCCCCTCCCCTTCGAGCGCATCCCCTTGCGCTATGAGCGCGCCTTCGGCGGGAAGGACGGCAGCGCCTTCGAGCCGCGCAACCCGCTGGGCACGGGCTTTCGCGAGAAGGGCAGCCGCTTCGAGGAGAACCTGCGGCTGCCGAACCTGGAGTCCCCCGCCGAGCCGCTGAGGTCCTGGGGCCAGCGTCCTCCGCCCACGGGCTTCGGGTTCATCGAACCGCACTGGCAGCCTCGGGCCGGCTACGCGGGCACCTACGATGACGCGTGGAGGAAGTCGCGCAGCCCGTTGCTGCCGAAGGACTTCGACCGGCGCTTCCTCAACGGCGCGCCGTGGGATCAACTCGTCCCGGGCTACCTGCGAGGGGGCGAGGCCGTGCTGCTGAAGCACATGGCGCCGGGTGCGCCGCTGACGTTCAGGTTGCCCGCGCTGCCGTCTCCGGAGGTCCTCGCGCCCAGGGCCCGGGGGCTGGATGACCTGGAAGGCGCGCTGCGGCTGGACACCGTGGTCCTGGACACGGACGCGATGAAGCTGTTCCTCGTGTGGCGCGGCACCTTCGCGTTGCAGCGCGAGCCCACGGAGCTGCGCTCCATCCAGGTGACGTGCGAGGGCGCGGAGACGCTGGAGCCGGGGCAACCCGTCGGGACGGACTGACGGGGTTACCGGGTCGGCGCCGTGTCGACGGCCCAGTCGCCCGAGTACGTCGTCGTCATCGGGACGCGGGCCAGGGGCGGGCAGTAGCGGAAGCTGGTGTCCTCGGGTGCGATGCTGGCGCGCTCGGCGAGGCGCAGGAGGGCCAGCCCTTCGAGCCAGACGAACCGGTGCGGCGCGAAGGACGTCACGGGTGTAGCCAGCGAGCGGGCGCGCTTCTCCGTGACGATGCCGTGGTCCAGGCAGGCGGCGGCGAAGGCCTCGGCGAAGGCGGCGGCGTCCCTGGACACCAGGGCTCGGGCCATGGCCACCCGGCTGAGGTAGGGCTCCTGGCCCACCTTCTCCAACGGGACGAGGATGGACTCCAGCGGCGCGGACGGCGTGCGGGTGAGGTGCTGGAGGGCGGCGGCCCAGAGAAACTCATCCTCGTATTCGGCGCCCTGCTGCCACTGGGTGGCGGAGCTCGCGGCCACGGCCTCCGCGAGGGAGAAGTGGCCGGCGGCGAGCGCGCCGAGCAGAGGCGTGTTGCGCCGCGCGGGCGGTGGCGGAAGGCCCCGGTCCGCGAGGAGGCGCTGCACCCGGCGGCCGTTCTCCGCCATCCGGCAGAGGTTGAGGAAGAACCCCTGAGGATGACCATCCACCAGCAGCGTGGCCACGGCGATGAGGTGCAGGTCGAGCGTGATGGCGTCCAACCGCGCGAGAATGCTGGAGCGGTCCGCGCCCGGGTCGAACCGGCTCAGCCTTTCTCCCAGGGAGTCAGCGGCATCTGCACGGAGGGAGATGAGACGGGCCATGATGGGAGGTGCGGGTGAGCGTAGCCTGGAACGGGGCGTTCAGGCACCATACAACGTGGGAGGTGGGTACGCGCATGAGCAACCTGAGTGCGAGCGAGATGAACACGGAGCTGGCGCAGCGGCTCCTGTCCATCTTCGAGCGGAGCAGGGACCGGAAGTACACGGCGGCCAAGGCGGCGAAGAAGAAGAAGCCGAAGCCCGCGGCCAGCGCCGCGGACGACGCCGACCACGTGGACGACAGCGCCGCGCCCCGGGGGGTGCTCGGCAAGGACAGCGACTACGCGCAGAACGGCTCTGACTACATCGCGTCCCTGGACGGGCGTGACGTGTACCGCGTCTTCGACCACTCCTACCTGGATGAAATCCGGGACCTGGTGAAGCAGACCGCTGAGTTCCCGGGGGGACCGCCGGAGAACTTCAACCCGAGGGCCAAGGACAAGGACAAGAAGCCCGCGCTCCAGAAGTACCCGTACGCCTGGGAGGCACACCACATCCTCCCGGGCTCGGCGTTCTATTACGAGTTGAAGGACGGGCCTGCCTTCACGTACCGGCAGCTCCGCCTCATCCTCCAGTCCGACTACAACCTGAACCACGGCAACAACATCATCATGTTGCCGGACCAAGCCTGGGCCGTGCCCGTCCACGCGCTGCTGCAGCACCCGGGCGACCATCCCATCTACACGCACGAAGTCATGCTAGATCTGAAGGTCATCAGCCAGAAGCTGCAAAAAGAAATAGACGCACAGAAAGACCACGCGGCGCTAGTCACAAGCATTTTCGAGCAGCTCAAGGATTTGGAAGAAAAATACTGGGACCTGCTCGTAGGATTGAGCCGAGCTGTCGTTGAATCCATCACAGCGGGAACGCAGTACGTGCATGAATTCGTGCGCTACGCGCCCAAGGACAAGAAGGCCAAGAGCCGCTACGAGTGGGGCTCGCTCTACTAAGAGCATTGAGATTCTGAAACCATGAAATACTTCGTCTTTAAGATTCGAGGTACTGAAGCAGGGTTTATTGACTCCTATCCTCGCAACAGCCCGACGGAATGGAAATTTGCCGAGGGTATCAGCCTCGCCAAGGATTTCCCCATTGGCGGCGAGGTCTCCTTTTCCGATAACTACCCTGACCATCGGAACCTTTACGACTTTCAGCCCAATCTGATGAACGGGCATCTTGTGTCAGGAAAAGCTCGCAGCGTCATCGATTCGTTGGGAATCACCAACGCAGAGTGGTTGCCGGTCGTCGTCAAAGACCACAAGGGCAACGTCGTGGGTCCCGACTACGCTTTTCTCAACCTATTGGGAGCGGAAAACGCCATCGACATGGAGCGCTCCGTCTACAAGATGGACCATCTCGAAAAGGATCAGATCGGTCGCATCAAGAAGCTTGCGCTCAAATACGAGGCCATTGACTCCCAGGCCAAGATGTTTCGTTGCACCATGGAGCGTCGTCTCATTCTCATTCGAGAAGACGTTCATGCTGCATTCCTTCAAGCAGGACTCACTGGCTTCAAAGTCTATAGTGCCGAGGGATGGAATGGTCTGATGCTTTAACCAAAGGACCGCCCCAGATGAAATACTTCGTATTCAAGGTGATGGCTGAAGAGGCGGGGTTCATTGAGAGCTACCCGCGTGGAAGTCCGACAGACTGGAAGTTCGATATGGGCATCAGTCTTGCCAAAGACTTTCCCGCGGGAGGCGAGGTCTCCTTCTCCGATAACTACCCGGAGGACAGGAACCTCTACGACTTCCAGCCCAACCTCATGAGCGCATTGCTCGTCTCTGGGCGAGCACGCAAGCTCATCAATTCACTCGGTGTCTCCAACGCTGAGTGGCTTCCCGTCGTCGTCAAGGACCACCAGGGCGCTATCGTCGGTCCGGATTACGCTTTCCTCAATCTCCAGGGGGCAGAAGACGCCATCGATATGGAGCGCTCGAACTACGAGATGAATTCGATCGACAAGGAGCAGATCGGGCTCATCGACAAACTGGCCCTGCAGACCACCGCCATCAGTCCCGACGCAAAGCTGTTCCGCTGCACGAAGGAACGCCGTCTCATTCTCATCCGTGAAGACGTCCACGCTGCTTTCGAGCAAGCGGGCCTGACCGGTTTCAAGGTCTACGAAGCTGAAGGCTGGGATGGATTGGAGCTCTGACCCATCATGTTCGAAGCCAATTGCATAGAAGAGCAGCCCGCCGACATCGTCGCTCGGGTCCTCGAGGAGCAGTCTCCGTGCTTCGTCACCGCACGCGAGGGCGTCCGTGGGGTACTGGTGCCCTTGGATGAAGTCTACACGGAGGTGCTGGAGGCGCATCCGCGCGTCATCAATGCCCGGATGAAGGACCTGGTCCGCCCAGGCAAGGACATGGCCATGTACTGCGTCCAGGTCAGCCTGTCTGATGAAAAGGATGCCATCCGCTTCACGGACGAAGAGGGAGAGCCGGTGCTCGCCTTGGTCGGCGCCATGCGTTTCCTACGCTGGCTTGAAGAGGAGGACGGCGAGGTGGACGAAGAATCATGAGGTACGGCCACCAGGGGATGGCCCGGCATCTCATGCAGGATTGGAGTCGTCCGTGAACTACTTCGTCTTCAAGGTCCAAGGCATCGATGCAGGCTTCATCGATGAATATCCCCGGGGAAGCCCGGCAGACTGGCAGTTCGACAAAGGCATCAGCCTCATCAAGCAGTTTCCTGTGGGTGGTGAGGTCTCCTTCTCCAGGAACTACCCAGACGACAGGAACCTCTATGACTTCCAACCGAACCTGATGAGCGACCTGCTTGTCTCAGGCCGCGCGCGCAAGCTCATCGAATCCCTGGAGGTCACCAACGCGGAATGGCTTCCTGTCGTGGTCAAGGACCATCAAGGCGCCGTTGTGGGGCCCGATTACGCCTTCCTCAATCTCCAGGGGGCCGAAGACGCCATCGACATGGAGCGGTCGGTCTACAGGATGAACGCCATCGCCAAGGACCAGATTGGCCGCGTGAAGAAGCTCGCCCTGAAGTACGACGCCATCTCCCCGCAGGCGAAGCTGTTCCGCTGCACCATGGAGCGCCGCCTCATCCTCATCCGCGAGGACGTGCACGCTGCCTTCGTCCAGGCGGGCCTCACCGGCTTCAAGGTCTACGCAGCCGAGGGTTGGAACGGCCTGGAGCTGTGAGGTGAATCACGGCGCGCTCCCCTGCTTCCGCGGAGGAGAGCACCAGCACCGACGACGTGGGCGCGTAACCTCGCGCCAGCCCCCGGAAGACCAACGCCGTGGCCACCGCTCCCGAGGCCACCCCTGTGTGTCCGAAGCTCTTGGCCGGCATCCACACCGCGCCTTGCTCGAAGCGGGCGTCTGTCTCCCTCAGCCGGACCTGGAGCATCCCCCACTCGAAGGCGCGCGCGTATTGCCCGTCGTGGTCCGACACCATCAACGGCGCGGACGCGTCCTGTCCCAAGGGCCCCAAGGCCGCGAGGACCTGCCGCGCCAGTTCCTGCCCGTCCGGTGGCTGCTCCCCATCCAGCGGCGCCGCGTCGCGGCCCTGCGCCACCCGCACCACGGCCATGGAGGACTCCGCGGTTTCCTCGCACGTGAGCAGCAAGGCCACCGCGGCCTCACCCGCCATCAACCCCGTGGGCCGGCCCGGTGTCTTCAGGCGCTGCTGCTGGTGCAGCAACGTCAACGTCTCCGGGGAGATGAAGCTGTCCACCGCGCAGACGAGCGCACGCTCCACCTTGGACGCCCGCAGGTCCTCGCCCGCCGCGGCCAGCGCCTGCGCGAAGGCCACGTTCCCCGTGGGGAACGCGCGCACCAGCCCCTTCCACGCAGGCCATCCCAGCGCCTGCCACGTCCCCTTCACCAGCCGGTCCACCAGCCGCGCGATGCGCTCGCGTGCGTCGTCCGGGTCTTCCTCGTAGGGGTCCTTCCCCGTCGTGAAGCCCCGTGCCTCCGGGTCGGGCAGCGCCGGTAGAGCCCCACGCCGGGCCCCAGCGCCGCGACGTCCACCCACGTCCCCAGGTCCACCAGCGCTTCCGCCAACAGCGCCACCAGCCGCCCCACGCCCGAGAACCCCAGCGTGGCTTCTCCCGCTGCGTGCACGGTGACGGGGCTCGGCGCCTCGTCGCCCTTCAGGAAGACCTCGAAGTCCGGCGCCGCCGAGGGCCAGGACATCCCCGCACGGAACGCCGCCGAGGCAGGCACCAGCCCACCCAGCGACGACGCCATTCCCATCGCCTGGACCCATCCCAACATGCGCGACACAGCCTCCTACACCGGAGGGACAGCCTTCCACGGCACGATACAACGAGCCACCACCCTGGCTCGTGACACGAGGCCAGGAGCGATACACTCCCGGGACGAGGAGCCATCCGCATGAGCGCGACCGTTGGCGTCAACAAGCTGTCCGTCGTCCACAAGGACACCGGAGGGACCACCATCGCCTTCCCGGACGTCTGCAAGACGCCCAGCCCCGCCGGTCCCGTGCCCATTCCCTACCCCAACGTCGCCATGTCCTCGGACACGGCGAAGGGCACGACGAAAGTCTCAGTGGATGGCAAGCCGGTGTGCGTCGAGGATTCGAACTTCAGCACCAGCACCGGCGACGAGGCGGGCACCGCGGGCGGTGGCGTCGTCTCCGGCAAGACGAAGGGCAAGGCCGAGTTCGTCAACTACTCCTTCGACGTGAAGTTCGAGGGCAAGAGCGTGGCGCGGACCTTCGACCTCATGCTCCACAACGACAAGAACACCCCGCCCGCGCCGCTGCTCCAGGGGCCGGTCATCGCGCTCGGCAAGAGCGACACGAAGGCCCGGTGCCTCGTCTGTGAAAAGGAGCTGTGAGGCCCTTGTCGCCACGCCGTCCAACGGTCCGCTGGGAGCTGCTGGAGCGCCACCTCGAGGAAGCCGAGTTCCTGTGGACGCAGTGGGAACACGGCCTCTGGAGCCCGGAGCTCACCCTGGCCTCGCTGGCCGAGGGCGATGAAGGACGTCTGCGGGCCCACCTGGATGCACTCGTGCTGGGAGGCAGCGCCGCCGCCACCCGCTTGCTGCTCCCCGCGCTGACCTCCGAGGACCCCGCGCGCGTGGCCAGCGCGGCCTGGGCCCTGCTCTCCGCCGAGGACGCCGACTGGCGCGAGCCTGTGTTCCAACAGTTGGAGCAGGGGGCCGAAGAGACGCATCCGGGCATCCTCCGCGCGCTGGAGCTGCTCGACCGGCCGGACCTCCACGCCCTGCTCCTGAAGAAGCTGCCGACGTTGCAGCCAACGCTCCAGGCGGGAGCGCTCCGGGTCGCGCGCGTCCGTCACCTCGACACGAGCGCCGCGCTCGAGCAACTCGACTGGGAGGCCAACCCGGCGCTGCATGCCGAGGCGCTTCGTGCCCTTCCCTTCGCTCCCAGGACGCAGACAGGGGATGCTCGGCTGTCACGCGCCCTGGGCCATGCCCATCCCACCGTGAGCACCGCCGCCCTGGAGACCGGGTTGCTGCTGGGCTCGCGTGAGGCCTGGGAACACGCCCGAGGTTCCTCGTCGCGCGGCGCGCTCCTCGCGCTCGCCATGGCGGGTGAGCCGAAGGACCTCGCGGGCCTCCTCGCGCACCTGAAAAAGACGGCTCCGCACCGGCGGAGGTCATCTGGGCGGTGGGCTTCAGTGGCAGGCTCCTGGCGGCCGAGGCGTTGCTGCCGCTGCTGCGCGATGAGGCCCAGGGCCCGCTGGCCGCGGCCTCCTTCGCCGCCATCACCGGACTCCCCATGGTGCCTCCCTTCCTCGTGGAGGCACCCGCTGACGAGGATGAGGACGCGGAGGAGGAGACCGAACCCGAGGCAGAGGACCTCCAGGCGTGGCTCCCCAGCCCCCGGGTGCTCCCCGGCGAGGTGGACGCCCAGGCCGTGGAGGCCTGGTGGACGCGGCGGCGCGGCGGCTTCGCGGAAGGCGCGCGTTTCCTGAGGGGCACACCCCTCACGGTGGAGGTGCTGGTCAGGGCCCTGGAGACCGAGCCCATGAGGCGGCGCCCCTCGCTCGCATGGGAGGCGGCCCTGCGCGGCGGGGGCACGCTCCAGATGGAGTCCCGGCAGTGGACGCGGGTGCAGCGCGCGCAGGCGCTTCCCCTGCGGGGGCAGCGCCCGGAATGGCTCGCCCGGGCAGGGAGCTGGCCGCTGGGCCGCTGAGGCGACACTCCCGCCAGAGAGGGGTAGAGGCGTGCCGCCTCGGTGGATAGGGTGCATCCATGGCAACCTGGAGCCCCACCGCCTTCGCCCGCGGACTCGCGTCGCTGCGCGCCTTCGCCAACGCCGAGCCAGAGCTGTCCGCGAGCGCTCGCGCCGACTTTCCAACGACGTGGGACGACGAACAGTTTCCCTGGATGAACGCCGCCCTGATGGCATGGACCCTCCATGGACGGGAGGACGCCGAGGGCCGCACCGCGGCGGACCGTCAGCGCCTGAAGGACGGGCAACGCCTGTCGCGCGCCGAGCGCGGCTTGCTGTCGGCCCTGGCCGCGTCCTGGTGCTCGGTATTCGAGGTGGAGGAGGTGCGGTTCGGCCAAGGACTGCGCTTGAGGGACCTCGTGCTCGACGAGGTGCTGGAGGTGAAGGAGCGCAGCCTCACCACGCAGGTGGCCCGCTATGACTTGATTGCAAGCTGGGTGATGCCTACCGAGGACCACCTGGAGCTGGTGGGAGGCATCGTCTCGATTCCCCGCCCCCTGCGTGAGCACGTCGTCGTCGCCGCGCGTCACGCGTTCGCCGCCCATCAGCCTCCGGTCGACGACGTGCCCGGCCGCCGCAGGCAGGCACGGCGGCTGGCGCCCTTTCTCTTCACGCGCGTGCTGGAGCTGTTCACCACCGAGCGGCCACTCCTCGACTTCGAGGGCGAGCCGCTGCGCATCTGCACCGCGCGCTTCCACATCCGCCACCCGGCGAAGGTCGAAGAGCGCCTGCGCCGGCACGACGGCTTCACCCGCGAGGGCAAGGGACTCTACAGCTGGGAGGGTCCTCGGGCGGCGTTGTGGGGCTCCCTCTCGGTGGAGGGCAAGGTGCTGGTCCTCACCACCCACTCCGCGCAGCGTCTGGAGCAGGGCAAGGCCCTGCTGGAGGAGTTGCTGGGCGCGGAGGCCGAGCACGAAGAGGACACGCTGGGGCCGGCGAAGTCCGTCCGAGGAGAGCCCGCGCGCGCCCTGCCAGACGACGCGCCCCCCCAGTTGGCGGACGCATTCGCGTTGACGCTCGCACAACGGGCCCGGGAGGAGCTGGCCCGGGGAATCCCCGCCTGGGGTGGAAGGAGCGCCAGCGACCTGGTGCGCTCCACCGAGGGCCGCGCCCAGGTGCTCGAATGGCTGAAGGACTGGGAGTCGCAGGTGTCCCACCTCTCCGACGCCGCGGACCTGCTCTGGGATGACCTCTACGCGGAGCTGGGTCTGTCGCGTGACGAACGCATCCCGCTGACCCAGGTGTACACCTCGAAGGAGGCGCCTTCCCTCGAGCCCATCCGCGCGGAGCTCACCACCACCGAGCTCCCCGAGGACCTCTCCCTTGAACCTCTTCCTCGCCGCCGGGCCTTCCAGGATGCCGCCCAGCGGAAGCCTCGGCGGAAGCCCCCAGCGCCCGAGCTGGAGCCAGGGGCCCTCTATGCCTTCAAGCTGGGCCCCATCGACGTCGGAGTGGACGGACGCACCTCCATCTACGTCGCGGTGACGTCCGAAGGTGAGGCGCTGCCACCCGTGTTCGAGCGCCGCGACGCGAAGGGCCTGGAAGGCCTGGCGAGGGACAACGCCGAACTCAAGCGTTACTGCGAAAGCCGGCTGGCGCGTGCTGGAGCCGCCCACGGCTTCGCGTCGCGGCCCATGCCGGACTCCGTCACCCGGTTCCGGGCGGCGCTGGCCCTCCAGATGCACTGGGCCTCGGTGGAGCCGGGCTTGATGGTGATGCCAGAGGTGACGGAGGCACTCCTCGACGCCACGGCGGCGCTCATCCGCGCGGAGCCCTGGGAGGAGTGGACGAACGAGGAGGTCTTCACCGTGCACCTGGAGGGTGCCGTGCGGGGCACCCGGGAGCTGTCCGTCATGGGGAGTGGGGGCAGCGAGTTCGGCTTCGCCCTCTTCGACCGGGCCGGCTCCGTGGAGCGGATGAGCATGTCCGGCCTGCCGGGCGGCAACGTCGACGTGCTCATCCCGGACTCGCTGGGCGTGACGCTGGAGGACGCGCCGGACTGGGTGGTGAAGACGGTCAAGGACGTCACCGGCCTGCCCTTCGTCCCCGACGTGATGCGCGTCCAGCGCAACACACCGCGCCTGGGCAACGCCGAGGAGCTGGTGCTGGCGGCGGCGGTGGCCCAGGCGCTCGCCCTGGCACGTCCCGAGGAGCGCGAGGTGGACGTGGAGCTGAAGGTTGGAGACCTCCAGGTCCGGGTACGGCTGGAAATCCCCCTGCCGCTGCTGACGGGGAGCTACGTGGGAAAGCTCGACCTGCTGTCGCTGGCCGCCCGGCGGCCCAAGGCGACCCACGCGCCCACGCGCTCGCTCCCCACGAAGAAGGTCTCCGAGACGCTGCTCGAGTTCGCCAAACCCACCCTGGACGACGTGGAGGACTCGGAGGACCCGCAGGCCGAGCTCTTCACCTGCCTGGCGCTGGCCCTGAGCGCGTGGAACGCCGTGGTGCAGGACACCTGGGAGCCGGAGAAGGGCTGGGTGGAGCGGGCGCGCGCCACGCTGACGCGGATGCCCCAAGACGTCCGGGAGATGATGCTCCACGACTTCGAGCTGCTGGTGGAGCGCAAGCGGCGCCACTTCGCGGACGACCCCCGGCTGCTCGACGCCCTGGACATCGTCCAGCGGCCGGATGACCTCGGCGTGCGCCTGGCCGGCGTGGTGACGCCGGCGCCTGGCCCGAATTCGTGGGCGTGTAGGGCGCATGACGCGGCCTCAGTCGCGCCGGCCCAGCGTGCGGTCCAGGTTGTAGGCGGAGCTGATGAGCGCCAGGTGGGTGAGCGCCTGCGGGAAGTTGCCCAGGGCCTCGCCGGACATGCCCGTCTGCTCCGCGTACAGGCCCACGTGGTTGGCGTAGCCCAGCATCCGCTCGAAGATGAGCCGCGCCTCCTCCAGCAAGTCGGGCCGGGCCACGCTGGCGCGCGTCATCGCCTCCACCAGCCAGAAGCTGCAGAGGTTGAAGGTGCCCTCGCTGCCGGCAATCCCATCCAGCGTGGCCTCCACGTCGTAGCGGAACACCAGCCCGTCCGACGCCAGGCCGCCTTGGGACGGCGGCTTGCGCATGACGTCCAGCGTCTGGAGCATGCGCGGGTCCACCGGGGACAGGAAGAACACCAGCGGCATCAGCAGATTCGCCGCGTCCAGCGCGTGGCCGCCGTAGTACTGGACGAAGGCGCCCCGCTCCGGGTTCCAGCCCTTGTCCATGATGTCCTCGAAGATGACGTCCCGCACCTTGTGCCAGCGGGCCCGGTCCGCCGGGAAGCTGCGCTTGTCCGCCAGCCGGATGGCCCGGTCCACCGCCACCCAGCACATCAGCTTCGAGTACACGAACTGCCGCTGCCCGCCTCTCACCTCCCAGATGCCCTCGTCCGGCAACTCCCAGTTGTCACACACCCAGTCCACCAGCCGCCGCAGGTGCCGCCAGAAGTCATAGGAGATGGGGGCCGCGTACTTGTTGGACAGGTACACCGAGTCCATCAGCTCGCCGTAGATGTCGAGCTGCAACTGGTCCGCCGCCGCGTTGCCGATG
This sequence comes from Myxococcus sp. MxC21-1, assembly GCF_032612255.1. Taxonomy (NCBI): domain Bacteria; kingdom Pseudomonadati; phylum Myxococcota; class Myxococcia; order Myxococcales; family Myxococcaceae; genus Myxococcus; species Myxococcus sp. MxC21-1. Next base: position 47,664 of record NZ_CP123278.1, on the reverse strand, counting down.
CGCACCGGGCGCGCGCCGCCATAGCCCGACAGGTGCAGGAGTTCCTGCTCCTCGGGCACGCGCTTGCCGTCGATGCCGAACATCAGGGGCAGCGGCCCGTCGTCGTACTCCGCGCAGCGCGCCTCCACCCAGCGCATGAAGGCCGCCGCCTCCTGCTTGAAGCCGATGCGGAGGAACGCGTACACGGTGAAGGCCGCGTCGCGCAGCCAGCAGAAGCGATAGTCCCAGTTGCGCGTTCCGCCCGGTGACTCCGGCAGGCTGCAAGTGGGCGCCGCGACGATGGCGCCCGTGGGCGCGAAGGTCATCAGCTTGAGCGCCAGCGCCGAGCGCTGCACCGTCTCCCGCCACCGGCCCGTGTACTGGCAGCCCGACAGCCAGTGACGCCAGTACTCCACCGTCTCCCGGAAGAGCTCCTCGGAGGACTCATGGTCGTGTACCACCGCCTCGCAGGACGTGCGCGCGCCCGGGTGCAGGGAGAAGACGGCGGACTGGTTCTCATGTAGGGTGAAGGACGCGGTGACGCCCCGCTCCGTCTTATGCAGCTTCACCGACGAGGACAGCGTGAGCTGGAGCGTGTCAGAGGAGAAGGTGGCCCCGCTGTGGATGAGCTTCGTCTCGTGCGTATCCCGCGCGTAGTTGAAGGCCGGGAAGCACTCCATGCGGAAGGCCATCTGTCCACGCACCACCCGCACGCGCCGGAGGATTTCCCGCTCCTCCTTCATCCCCTTCCTGCCCGACATGGGCATGAAGTCGACCAGCTCGCCCACGCCGTCCGGCGTGTAGAAGCGCGTCACCAACACATTGGTGTCCGGCCAGTAGAACTGCCGCTTCATCACCCCGTTGGGCTCCGGCGCGACGCTCCAGTGGCCTCCCTTCTCACGGTCCAACAGCGCGGCGAAGACACTGGGACTGTCGAAGTGCGGAAAACAAAACCAGTCGATGGTGCCCTCGCTGCCCACCAGCGCCACCGTCCGCAGGTCGCCGATGACGCCGTGGTCCTCGATGGCCACCGGCTGTCCCGTCACCGAAGTGCCGCCGCTTCCCGTTGCCATGCTCTACTCCTTGTCGAAGGGGTCAGATGAAGCGGATGACGTCCTTGATGCCGCCGGACTTCTTGCCAGTGACGACGTCGCAGAAGTCCTCGGGCGCGTGACTGGCGCAGATGAGCCGCTCCAGCCCCCCAGGCCAGCGGGCCTGGAAGTGCCGCAAGTCCTCCAGCGCCATGTCGAAGTCGACATCCGCCGCGTTCACCGTGCCCACCAGCACCTGGTTGCCCAGCACCACGTCCTTGAGCACCGGTGCCACGTCGAAGGGCTCCTCCTTCGACGGCACACCCGTGAGGATGCAGACGCCGTTGGGGCCCAGCGCCTTCAGCGTCTCCAGCGCCGCCTTCGCCACGCCCGCGGCCTCGTAGATGACGTCCGCGGCGCCGACCCTGCGGACCAGTTCCTCTGGCCGCACCTCCTTCGAGGAGATGTAGGGCACCCCCATCGCTTCGGATGCCTCGGCCTTCACGTTGGGCTTGGGACTGCGCGAATACACCGTGGTGGCATACCCCCGGCGTGCCAGCGCCATGGCGCCCAGCAACCCCACCGGCCCCGCGCCCAGCACCACCGCGCGGCCCGGGCCCACCCGCCAGGGCAACCGGTCCTGGAAGCGCTCCAGTTGGCGGAGGGCCTTCTCCGCGATGGTGAGCGGCTCGGTGAGCACCGCCACCTCGCGCAGCTCCGTGGGCACCCGGTGCAGGTAGGCCACGTCCTCCACGAAGGACTCGGCGCCGAAGCCGTGAGCGCCCTTGATTCCCCGCTCGGTGTAGTCGCCGGTGATGCAGAAGTCCGGATGGCCCCCGCGGCACGGCGGGCAGGTGGCATGCGGGCACGGCCGGCGCACGCGGGGCACCACCCAGTCCCCGCGGCTCAGGCCCCGGACGGCCTCGCCCACCTCCACCACCTCGCCCAGACACTCGTGGCCCAGGATGAGGTGGTCCGAGCCCGGCGGCGGGGAGCCGTAGACGAACTCGATGATTTCCTTGTCCGTGCCACACACCCCGATTTCCCGCGTCCGCACCTTCACCTGCGTGGGGGACTGGATGCGGGGCTCGGGGGCGTCGGTGATGACACGCACCTCGCGCTTCTGGGGGAATACGGCCACGGCCTTCATACGGGCTCCTTGCGATGCACGTCCCGGCACGCGGCCTGACGCGGACCGGGACACGGTGATGCCTGCCGGGTACGACTGCTCGCTCAAGCACGGACCCGTGGCGGCACGGGCCCGCTGGTGAACAGCGCCCGCTCCCACGTTGCCCAGGGGTCAACGCTGTGCATGCACGAAACCGCTGCCCACCCGGCCCGCCCGGGTCTATGAGGAGAGGTGTGAGCGAGCCCCAGTCCTCCTACTCCGGTGACGAGCCGCACAAGAGCCGCACCACGGCCATTGCCGCGGCGGCGTGCGTGCTGCTCGCCCTGCCCTTCCTCGTGCTGGGCCCCTACCTGCTCAACGCCAAGGCCCGCGTGGAGCTGCGGTGCCAGCCCGGCGGCGTGTGCCTGCTGTTCCATTCCAGCTGGCTCACCCGCGACGAAGTGGCCAGCTTCGCGATGAAGGATGTGCAGGGCGTCAAGGTGGACCGGACCCGCGCCGCCCGCCGCAACCGCGTGCCCATCTTCCGGCCCACGCTGGTGACGGTGCACGGCGAGTACCCCCTCTTCTTCCAGTGGGCCACCGAGGAAGCGGAAGCCACGCGCGTGGAGGCGCAGTTGGAGGCGGCCTTCGCGAACCCCGGCGGAAAGACGGTGGAGTTCGTCCGGGATGACCGCAACGCCTCCCTGCGCGTGGGCGGCGCCTTCAGCGGCGTGGGCGTGCTGCTGCTCGTCTTCGCGACGTGGCTGGGATTGCGAACGCGGACGCACCTGCGCACCGAACAGGCGCGCCGCGCCGCCTGAGCACCCCGGGACGAAGGGCCTTCGCCTCAGCCCCCTGCGAGCAGCGGGACGCCGACGAAGCGGGCCAGCGCGAAGCCCGTCGTGACGCAGAAGGCCGCGCCGAAGCGCTCCAGGTCGAACCGGAACTTCCAGTCCCACAGCTTCACCTTCTGGAAGCCGGCCACGACGGCGCCCACGACGAAGGGGGCCAGCAATCCCACGGGCCACGCCAGCCACTCGTCGTCGATGAGGGGCTCGGCGGAGAGGGCCAGGCTGCCCGCCCCCAGCAGCACGCCCAGGCCCAGCAGGAGCATCAGCCCGGCGGCGCCGAAGCGGCTCTTGTCCGAGTAGGTCGCCAGAACGCCCCGCATCAGCTTGATAATCCCGTCGTCCTCCAGCATGCCCCCATGTCTAGGACAGCCGGGCAGGCGATGAAAACACGCGTCTGAAGCGTCACCAGGTTCTACCGGGTGGGACGAAGGCCGTGGGCCACGAGCCCCTCTCCGCGCGCAAAGCAGGCGAGCAGGCCATGAAGCCCTCAACGGGCCTTTTGCCTGCTCCCCCTTCCCACTTGCACCTACGTGCCTAGCTTGTGGCCGATGCTGCGCGCTCTCCTTGGCCGTTGGAGAAGTTCCCTGCGCCTGCTCCAGCCGGCGCATGTCGGTGTGGAGCGCGCGAAAATCAGCGTCGCCCGGTTGGACCACGAGTACGCCAACAAGGTGGTCGCCTTGCAGAACGTGGACCTCAACGTCCGCTCGGGCGAATTCGTCTGCCTGCTGGGCCCGTCCGGCTGCGGCAAGTCCACGCTGCTCTACGCGCTGGCGGGGCACGTGGTGCCCACGGGGGGCTCGGTCTCCATCGACCGGCAGCCCATCCACGGGCCCGGGCCGGACCGGCTGCTGATGTTCCAGGAAGCCGCCCTGTTCCCGTGGCTCACCGTGCGCGGCAACATCACCTTCGCGCTGGCTGCCCGGGGCGTGCCCCGCGCCGAGCGCCGCGAGCGGGCGGACACCTATATCCGGCGCGTGCAACTGGGCGGCTTCGAGGACGCGCTGCCCCACCAGCTCTCCGGGGGCATGAAGATGCGGGCCTCGCTCGCCCGCGCGCTGGCGGTGGACCCGGCCGTGCTGCTGATGGACGAGCCCTTCGGCTCGCTGGACGCGCAGACGCGCATCCACATGCAGGAGCTGCTGCAGTCCATCTGGGTGCGCACGGGCAAGACGGTGGTGTTCGTCACCCACGACGTCCATGAAGCGCTGATGCTGGGCACCCGCGTGGTGCTGATGGCCCCCAGGCCGGGACGCGTGGTGCGGGATTTGGAAGTCCACCTGCCCATGCCGCGCCAGCCGGAGGACGCGGCGCTCAATGAAATGGTGCGGCACGTCGGCAGCCTGCTGCGTGAGGTGGAGGGCCGCGCCCACACACGCTCGCTCCAGCCAGCGCCCACCCGGGCCCCCGCCCAGCCCGTGCTCCGTCCACAGGTGATTCCCGGCCCGTAGAGGTGCGTCATGAAACACCATGCCCAGAAGCTGCTGGTGATTGCGTTGCTGATTGGCCTCTGGGAGCTGGTGGCCCGGATGGGCGTCTGGTCTCCCCACCTGCTGCCCCGGCCCCTGACGGTGGCCCAGAGCCTGGTGGCCATGGTCACCGACGGGCGACTGGTGGGCGCGGCGGGGCGCTCCCTGGGGCGGCTGCTGCGCGCCTACCTGATGTCGGTGGCCCTGGGCGTCCCCCTGGGCCTGCTGATTTCCCGCATCCCCTTCTTCCGCAACGCCGTGAAGCCGGTGGTGATGGGGCTCCAGGCGCTGCCGTCCATCTGCTGGCTGCCGCTGGCGCTGCTGTGGTTCGGGCTGACGGATGGCGCCATCCTCTTCGTCGTCGTCATGGGCAGCGTGCTGGGCATCGCCATCGCCACCGAGGACAGCGTCAACGGCGTGGACCCGCAGCTCACCCGCGTGGCCAGCACCCTGGGCGTGCGAGGCCTGCGCTTCCAGTTCGGCGTGCTGCTGCCCGCGGCCCTGCCCGGCATCGTCACCGGCCTGAAGCTGGGATGGAGCTTCGCCTGGCGCGCGCTGCTGGCCGGTGAGCTGCTCTTCGTCTCCGGCGGCCTGGGGCAGTTGCTCACGGTGGGCCGCGAGCTGATGGATGTGCCCCAGGTCATGGCCGTCATGGTGGCCATCGTCATCATCGGCACCGCGGTGGACCGTGTCCTCTTCCAGACGGTGGAGGTGCGGCTGCGGCGGCGGTGGGGGCTGACGGCGACGACGTGAGGCCCACGGCCGTGTGGCGCCTGACGCTTGGATTCGGCGGGCGTTGAAATCCCGCCGCCACGCCACACCTTCAGCGGCCATGCGTGTCTTCCACTTCCTGTTGCCCGTGGTGGTCGCTGGACTGGCGGTGCTCGGCGCGGGCTGCAAGCGCGAGTCCGCCGCGCGCGGCCCGGACGCGCCGCTGCGCCTGGGCTTCTTCCCCAACATCACCCACGCCCAGGCCCTGGTGGGCAACGCGGAGGGCACGTTCGCCTCGCAGCCGGGTGTGGGCCGCCTGGAGGTGATGCAGTTCAACGCGGGGCCCGCCGCCATGGAGGCGCTGGTGGCCGGTTCGCTGGACGTGTCCTACGTGGGCAGCGGTCCGGCCATCAACACGTTCCTCAAGGCGGGGCGCGAGCTGCGCGTCATCGCCGGCGCGGTGAACAACGGCGCGGTGCTGGTGGTGCGCACGGTGAAGACGCCCACGGAGCTCAAGGGCAAGAAGCTGGCGTCGCCGCAGCTGGGCAACACGCAGGACATCGCCCTGCGCTATTGGCTCAAGCAGCAAGGGCTGACGACGCGCCTGGACGGCACCGGGGACGTGCAAATCTTCCCGCTGAGCAACCCGGACATCCTGGGCCAGTTCCTGCGCGGCGGCATTGAGGGCGCCTGGGTGCCGGAGCCCTGGGGCGCGCGCCTGGTGGCCGAGGGCAAGGGCCGCATCCTGGTGAATGAGAAGGACTTGTGGCCCGGAGGGCGCTTTCCCACCACGGTGCTGGTGACGACACGACAGGTGCTGGAGACGCAGCGCCCGCGCGTGGTCGCCCTGCTGCGCGCGCACGTGCGACTCACCGAGCGCTGGCAGGAGGACCCGGCCGGCTTCACCACCGCGGCCAACGCCGCCTTCGGCCAGCTCACGAGCAAGCCGTTGCCCGCCGGCATCCTCCAGCAGGCCTTCTCCCGGCTGGAGCCCAGCCTGGACCCGGTGCCACAGGCGCTCGCCACCGCGGCCGAGCACGCGAAGACGCTGGGCTTCATCACCGACGCCAACATCGACGGGCTGGTGGACCTGAGCCTCCTGGCCGAGGCACGAGCGGGCGCCGCGAAGTGATGACGACGGAACACAGCTGGGGTGACGCGGGCCCGAGGCCGGGGGAGGATGCGCGCCCATGAAGATGGAGCGTGTGGAGGAGACGCTGGAGCGCATCCAGTGGGAGGCCGAGCGCGCCCCCGGCGGGGTGCTGGCCTTCGACGGCGATGGCACGCTGTGGAGCGGAGACGTCGGAGACGACCTGTTCCTGGCCCTGCTGGAGCACGGCGACATCCGCCCGGAAGCGCACGCCGCCCTGGAGCGGCTGGCCACCGCACATGGCTTCGAGAAGGGCCTGCCCGCGCGCGAGCTGGCACACCAGCTCTTCGCCGCCTTCGAGGCGGGGCGGATTCCGGAGAAGGACATCTACGAAATGGTGGCGTGGCTCTTCGCCGGTTGGCGCGTGGACGCGGTGCGCGCCTTCGCGAAGGACGTGGTGGCCCGCCACGCAGTCAAACAGCGCATCCACCCGGAGAGCCGCCGCGTCGTCGAGTGGGCCCGCGGCCAGGGCATCCCCTGCTACGTGGTCAGCGCCTCGCCGCTCGCCGTCGTGGAGGCCGCCGTTCATGAAGTGGGGCTGGACCCCTTGAAGGTGCTGGCCTGCACGCCGCGCACGGAGGATGGGACGGTGCTGGCCGGCATCGTCGAGCCCATTCCCTACGCGGCCGGGAAGGTGCATTGCCTGCGCTCGCGCACGTCCCAGCCGCTCTACGCGGCCTTCGGGGACAACGTGTTCGACCTGGAGTTGCTGGCGGCCTCGCGCGTGCCGGTCGCCATCCGGCCCAAGCCACGGCTCCGGGCGAGGGCAGCGGAACTGCCCTCGCTCGTCCAACTCCACCCGGAGGACTGAAGCGCGTCAGTCCTTCGGCTGCACCTCACCGGCGAGCGCCAGCGCCACGTTCTCCGTGGTGTTCTCCACCTGGTAGACGGCCACCACGTGCTGGCCCTTCTCCGGCTGCTTGCGGATGCGCAGCGCGCTCAGGTCCAGGGGCACCACGGCGCCGGGCTCCGTCTCCAGGTAGAGCATCTGCCCGTTGAGCTTCAGCACCTTGCCGGACAGGCGCTTCATCTCGTCCTGGTCGGGCGTCACCTCGCGGATGGGCATGCCCACGCCGTTGGCCTGGGGGCCCACTTCCAGGAGGCGCTGGCTGCCGCTGTTGGAGCGGTCAATGGACATGGTCGCGCCGAAGTTGGTGAAGTTCCGGTCCAGGCCCTCCTGTCTGGGCACATTGCCAGCGCCGGAGCCGTCATTCGGGATGTTGACGGGTTCACGGGCCAGGACAGCCACCGGCACCATCAGCGCCGCCATGGCGGCGGCCCGCCAGTTCCCAGCGTGCATTCGTTTCATGGGTCCTCCTCCTGGAGGGGCCGTGAGCCCCCCGTTGCCGACAAGCTAGGCCCTGACCCGAGGCCCCACTCCTGTGGACGGAACGTTCCGTCGCACCAAGGGCCGTGTGCCATGCGACGCGCCGGGCCCACCTGCCTCCGTTCCCCCAACGGGCCGTGGGCGTCGCGTCCCCAGAGGAGGCTTGCGTGCAGCCCCCCAGTGCACCCAGCAACACCAGACAGGTGATGCGCAGCACGTTTTTCGTATCAAGCATTGTGTGTCTTTGAAGCCTGAAGTGACGTTGACGGCGCGGCTTCCCCCGGGCCCATACAAGCGCCTGGTTTCAACCCCGCCAATTCACCATCATTGCGTCAAGCTTTATCCCCGAGTAACATTCAATGACACATCGGCATCCCTTGAGTGAGGACCGTCCAATATTCAGCCGGTCCTTACCGGGTGCATCCTCTCTCCTCGATCGATTCGGGCTAGGGTGCGCCGTCCTGCCCGGACCCCTTTCCCCGCCGCCTTCGAGGCGGCACCACGCAGAGGCCGCACGTGAACGGTCGCAACGAAGAGCACCGCATCGCCCTCTTCATCGATTTCGAGAACCTCGTCACCAACACGGGCATCAGCTCCGCGAGCTTCGACTTGCAGCCCTCGCTCGACCGCCTGCTGGAGAAGGGCAAGGTCGTCTTCCGCCGCGCCTACTGCGACTGGTCCCGCTTCGCCGAGGCCAAAATCCGGCTGCACGAGTTCGGCGTGGAGCTCATCGACGTGCCGCCCTCCACGCGCGCCGGCAAGAATGGCGCGGACATGCGCCTGGTCATCGACGCGCTGGAGCTGTGCTACGCGCGCGAGAGCATCGACACCTTCGTCATCGGCTCCGGGGACAGCGACTTCTGTCCGCTGGCCTACAAGCTGCGTGAGAACGGGCGCACCGTCATCGGGCTCGCGGTGAAGGAGTCCACGTCGCCGCTCTTCGTGAAGGCCTGCGACGAATTCATCTACCTGCGCCCGCGCCAGTCACGCTCCGACAAGAGCGACAAGGAGAAGGGCCGGCAGAGCGTGTCCGCCGAGGAGGCGGGCCACGGCAAGCGCGGCGGCCGCCAGGGACGCGACGAGAAGGGCCGGGGAGACAAGGAGAAGACACCGCAGGGTGGCGGCAAGTCCCAGCAGCCGAAGACGGAGGTGCCGGACATCGCCCGCGAGGTGGTGCAGAGCATGCTGGCGCGCGCCACCGGGCCGGTGAACCCGTCCCTCATCAAGGAAGCCATCGTCCGCAAGGAGCCCGACTTCGACGAGCGTGAGCACGGCTTCTCCACCTTCGCCCGGCTGCTGGCCGCGCTGGAGCAGCAAGGTCTGCTGCGCCGCATCCAGCAGGGCCGCCAGTGGTACGTGGTGGCGGCGGACTTCGACGTCGGCAGTGGCGACAGCAAGGGCAAGAAGCGCGGCCCCGCGCACACCGCCGAGGAAGACGACGAGCTGGAGTCCTACCCGGACCCGGACGAAGACGAGGGCTGAGCCCCCGTCCCCGCGACTACGCCCCCGCCGGGGGCGTGGTGGCCTCGAAGAGGTGCTCGAGGAACTCGGGCAGCAGGCTGGCGGAGATGACCCACAGCTTGCCTTCGCCCAGGTCCGCGAGCGACGCGCGCTCCACGTACTCCACGCAGGCCGCTTCCACGTAGTGGATGAACACCTTGCGCTCGCGCGCGCGGTACCAGTCCGCCGCGTGGGCCAGCAGCGCCACCATGGCGTCCTGGGCCTCCTTCGTCGCGTCGTCCACCAGCGGCACCAGCCGCACGCCGTCCAGCACGTTGAAGAGGTTGAGGCCCGGCTGCGCCGTCTCAAACACCGCCAGGACGACGGGCTTGCCCTCATGCCGCGCCACCACCAGCTCGCGCTCGCGGCCCATGCCCGCCTCGCCCCAGCGCTCCTTGGCGCGCTTGAGGTCGAAGCGCTCCGGCACCAGGTCCAGCGCCTCGCGGTAGGCCAGCGGACGCGTGCGCTCCACCTGCTGGAAGAAGGCCGCGCGCTCCGCTTCGGTGGGCGTGCCCACCTCGATGCCCGCGGGGATTTCCCAGGCCCCGTCCACCTCCGCCTCCATCAGCTGGAAGGGCACGAGGCACGTCTGGCCCGTGTGCTCGTACCAGGTGGCGAAGTCGAACTTGGTGAAGCGCACCCAGCGCACGCGCGCCTCGCAGAAGGCGAAGAACCACTTCACCTCCGGGTCCACCTGCGTGGGCTCGTAGCCGCGCAGGTAGATGTCGCGCAGCGCCTCGCGCGCCGACGTGCGGCCGCCCTTCACCGGCTGACGCGCCAGCTGGTGCGCCATCCAGCTGCCTTCGTACGGCTTCACCACCGACAGCGTGGCGCCCACGGACTGCCCCTCCGGGTGCACCACCCGGTAGCCCAGCCGCGTCCGGCCCTCCAGCCGCGCCAGCGTGGCGTCGAAGCTGGGGTGCGCGTCCTCGAAGTCCTCCGGCGACTTGCCCGGCAGCCGGAAGTAACCCGAGCCGTCGAAGAGCTTCCAGGTGGCATCCCCCAGTCACCCTCCACCTGGGTGGCCGGGTGCATCTGCGCCTCCACCAGCGCGCGCCAGGCCTGCGCGCCCGCCGCATCCAGGGGACGCACGGACATGCCGCAGCGGCGTCCCGCCGCGGTGCTGGAGATGTTGCGCACCTCGGCGCGCAGCCGCACCGGCGCCATTCCTTCCGTCACGACCTCCAGCACCGGCTGGCGCAGGCCCGGGTACAGCAGGTCCTCGCCGGGCTCCGTCAGGAAGGCGATGCCCTCATAGGACAGGTCCAACACCTGACGCCGCACGTGCACCTGCGGCCACAGCGGATGGTCGAAGGACAGCGTGCAGGCACGGCTCGGCGGCGCGCGCCGCAGCCAGCGGTGGCGGTAACGAACGAGCTCCCGAGGCAGCGGCATCAGCACCAGGCCGGACTCCTCACGCGCCTCGCTGACCTCCAGGTGCACCACGCTGCTGTAGCCGAAGGCCTCCAGGGTGAAGGGCTGCGCGGGCAGTCCACCCTCGAAGCGCCAGCCCATGCGGCCTTCGCGCGGGTCGAAGTACGCGGCCGTCACCGGCACCTTGCGCCCGTCCGCGGTCCGCGCCATGCCGCGCGCCTGCCTGCCCACCAGCGCGTCGCAGATGCGCCGCACGCGGTCGGGGTGCTCGATGCGCTCCTTCCACACCGGCCGCGTCTCCGGCGGGAGCAGCAGGCCGTTGTCACGCAGGGCCTCCAGCACGGAGACGATGCGGCGGCCCGCGTCCAGGGGCGGCGCCAGGAAGCGCATGCTCACCTCCGGCGCGCCGCGCACGTCCATGACCTCCACGTCCAGCGCGGTGGCCCATCGCTCGCCATGGCCCAGCACCACGGAGGCGGTGTCGCCCGGCTTCGGCGCCGCCTGCGTACCGAGGTTCAGCGTCAGGTGCTCCAACGACAGCTGCACCAGCCGACACGGCGCCTGGAGGTTTCCGAATGACGCCACCGCCGTCAGTTCCGTCCCCATCCGGTAACCGAGCATCGACGCCCGGCCGCTCAACCCTTCCAGCGTGTCCGCCTGCATGACAGCTCCGTTGTCTGAAGGACGCCGATTGTACGGCTTCACAGGTGCGAGACTTGAGAATTCTCACTGGAAGCGTGAGCACGAACGAGCCGCGCGTAACCTGTTCTCCAGGACAGGACTGGATGTCTGATTTTTCAAGTGTCACACGGATGGTCATTTCCCTCTCAGACGGGATGTGCGCCCGCATCCCATCGGGTCCGTGTGCACCCAGGTTTTTTGGGGGTGAGGTGGTGTGGCATGGCCACCGGGGGAGTGAGCGCTCGTACGCCTGCTCGCTGGGGTGGCACCGGCTCCGTCAGCGGGTTAGGGGAGGAGCATGCCGCGCAACACCCTCTGCCTTCGTTGCGGCATGTGCTGTGACGGAACGCTTTTCACGCACGTGTCGCTCCAGCCGGAGGAAGCCCTGGCGCTCCAGCGGCGGGGATTTCCCGTGGGCGCACGCACGGATGGAAGTCTCGCCTTGCTGCAACACTGCTCGGCCCTGGATGAGCGCACGTGCACCATCTACGAGGACCGCCCTGCGAGTTGCAGGCGTTATCACTGTCAGCTGTTCTCCGCGCTGGTTGAGAAGGAAGTCTCGCTGGACGAGGCGCTCGCGGTGGTGGACGAGGCCCATGCGCGAGTGGCCACCGTGGCGCGCACGCTGGCGCCTGCTTCGGAAGGGGCGCCGCGCTCGGTGCTGCAACGCGCCCGGCGCGCGAACCTGCTCGAGCACGGCGGCCCGCTGTCCGCGACGGACCTGGCCACCTACGAGCATGCGGAGGCCTATCTGGATACACACTTCCGGGGGCGCTTCGGACGTTGGGATTGAGCGCGGCGACGCGGTGAATCCCAGCCGCCTCGCACCCCGTGTGGCTACGATGCGGGCGCGATAATCCGGGCCGTGCTTCCACGGCGCCGCGTGACACCGAGGACTTCGATGAAGACGAACGCGTCCGTGCTGGCGGTGATGACGTGCTCCCTGCTGACGGCGCCGCTGGCCATCGCGGATGACACGGCCCCTGTGAAGTCCGCCTCGGTGGATTTGAACGGTGATGGCACGCCGGAGGCCGTGTCCATCCAGTTCGACGAACCGAAGAACGAGTTCATCCTCAAGGCGGGCAGCGCCACCATCCGGGGCCCCGGTGATGACAATGAGCCCGCGGGCGTGTTCATCGTGGACCTGGACAGCCGGGACAAGCGCAAGGAGCTCGTGGTGCGCACCGGGCAGACGGACTACGACCAGCGCTCGTACATCTACGGCTTCGACGGCAAGGCGCTGAAGCTGCTGGGCACCGTGCCTGCGCTCACCGAGGCCAAGGGCAACGGCATCATCCTGTCCGACTCATGGCAGGGCTTCTGGAACCGGCGCGACAAGTACGCCGTGGACGCGAAGACGGGCAAGGTGTCCGAGGTGCCGCAGGACCTGTACGCCGTTGGCGTCGAGGCCACGGTGAAGCAGTCGTTCCCGCTGGCGCGCAGCCGCACGGACAAGAGCGTCGTCGCGACGCTGGGCCAGGGCTCGAAGATTCAGGTCCTCGCCGCCGCGCCCTCGGGCCGCAAGGGTGAGGGCTACCTCTACCTGGTGAAGTCCTCCACGGGGCTGCTCGGGTGGGCCACCGCGAAGGATTTGACGGGGAAGACAGACGGCCTGCCGTTCGCGGGTTGAGGGCCAGCGCGCGCCGGTTACTCGGCCAGTGACAGCTCGATGCGGCCGAGCTGCTCGTCGGTGGAGGTCACCTTCACCGTCACCGGCATGCCCACGGTGAAGGTCCGCTCCTTGCCCACCAGGGACAGTTCGCGCGCGTCCGGCCGGAAGGGGCCTCCGGACAGGGCATCCGCGGGCACCACGCCTTCCACCAACATGCCGTCCAGCTGCGCCACCAGACCGAAGGGCCGCACCCGCGTCACACGCGCCTGGAACTGCTTGCCCACGTGCCCCGCCATCCACCGCGCCTCCAACTCGCGGTGCCGGTCGTTCTCCGCCCGCGTCGACGCGCGCGCCTTCGCGTTGATGTGCACCGCGAGCGCCTCCATCCCCGGGTCTTCATCCACGAAGTCCCGGCGCCCACGCAGGTACCCCTTCAACGTCCGGTGCACCGCCAGGTCCGCGTACCGGCGAATCGGTGACGTGAAGTGCAGGTACAGCGGCGCCGCCAGACCGAAGTGCGGCCCCGGCTTCACCGTATAGCGCGACGGGCCCAGTGAGCGCCGCAGCACCGAACGCAGCGCCGGCTCCGCCACCGCGCCCGCGATCTGCCGGTCGAACGCCGCCAGCGCGAGCGGCGTCAGCTCCCGTCCGAAGCCCGCCGCGAAGCCGGACGTCTCCGCGAACGCATTCAGGTCCGCCACCCGCAACGGGTCCGGCTGCTCGTGCACGCGGTACACCCCGGGCAGGCCGCGCGCCAGCAGCCACCCGGCGATGGACTCGTTCGCCGCCACCATGAAGCGCTCAATCATCGCGTGCGCCGACGTCGGCTTCTCACTCACCAGCCCGGACAGCTCGCCCGTCGCCTGGTCGAAGGTGAAGCGCGCCTCGTCCCGCGCGAACTCCATGCCGCCTCGCGCGGCCCGCGCCACCGCCAGCCGCGCCGCCGCCAGCCGGAACCACGGCATCACCTCGCGCACCGGCTCCATGGGCGCCGACACCTCACCCCGGTCCAGGAAGGCGGCCACCTCGTCGTAGTTCAGCCGCGCCCACGAGCGGATGACGCTCTCGTACACGTCCGCCGCCGTCACCCGGCCCTGCGGGTCGATGCGCAGCTCCACCGTGAGGCACAGCCGCTCCTCGCCCGGCATCAGGCTCAGCCAGTGCGAAGACAGCGCTTCCGGCAACATCGGCAGCACGCGCCCCGCCAGGTACACGCTGGTGGCCCGCTCACGTGCCTCGGCGTCCAGCGCCGTGCCCTGCTTCACGTACTCACCCACGTCCGCGATGGACACCAGGAGCCGCAGCGCCCCGTCCGGCCCCGCCGGCAGCACCGAAATCGCGTCGTCGATGTCCCGCGTGGATGGCGCATCCACCGTCACCGTGGGCACGTCCCGCAGGTCCCGCCGCGCGCCCACCGCATGCGGCACCGCGCGCGCGCCCCGCGCTTCCTCGACGACTTCCGCGGAGAAGTCCCTTCGCAGCCCGTGCCGGGCGATGACGCGCTCCAGGGAGCGGTCCTCCCCTTCCTCCACCCGGTAGAGCAGCACCACCTTGCCTTCGTCGATGCGCGCGACCACCGCGTCACCGGCCTTCACCTGCGTCCCCGCCGGGTCGAGCACCCAGTCCGCGTTGGCCACCTCGCGGTCCACGTGGAGCAGGGTCGCGCCCTTGCGCAGCACCACCTCGCCGTAGACCTGCGTGCGAGGCCGCTCCACCAACGACAACTGGCTGGCCGACCAGCGCCCATCCGCGCCCGCCGTCACCGTGGCCGTGACGACGTCCCCGGCGAAGTACGGATTGAGGTCGGGCGGAGGGACGAAGGCCGACAGCACCTCGGGCGAGCCGGGCGTCTGAACGGTGAGGAAGCCGAAGCCTCGAGGGTGGACGTCGAGACGGCCGGTGACGGTGCGGGGCGAAACAGAAGTATCCATGGAACCTTGGGCGCGTGTTTAGCCCACTCCCATCTTGGGAAAGCAGGGCTCGCGCGGGAAAATGTCAGCCCCCGGGAGCACGGCCCATGGAGGGCCTGCGTCTCACCGGGAAAGCCATCGCCAGGAATTGGCGACCTGCCGCCGGGGACGCAGCCGGGCCCGCGCCCCTGACATCCTCCGTCCGGGCCGCCCACGATTCCCCACCTGAATCCGGCTTCAATTCCGCCCTACCCGGGAAGTCATCAGGTCCGGTAACGAACCCGTGAGGCACGGGGCTTTCGCGTCCATCCGGCTCGCGGTGTACATTCGGCGCCATTCAATGAGTGGGAACACGCTGCCGCTCGCGCCGGAAGCGCGCTCGCTGGGCAAGTACGAGGTGCTCTGCCGCCTGTCGACGGGCGGGATGGCGGAGATTTTCCTCGCGTCCCAGCGTGGCCTGGCGGGTTTCCACAAGCTGGTGGTGCTGAAGCAAATCCTCCCCGACATCCGCGGCGAGGAGGAATTCGTCCGGATGTTCCTGGACGAGGCCAAGGTGACGGCCGCGTTCAACCACCCGCACATCGCCCAGGTGTACGACCTGGACATCGCGGACGGAGAGCTCTTCCTCTCCATGGAGTTCGTCCCGGGCGCCACGCTGGTGGAGGTGGCCCGCGCGTGCCGGCAGGCCAACACCCCCATCCCCATGGGCTACAGCCTGATGGCGGTGCGCGATACCGCCGTGGCGCTGCACTACGCACACACCTTCACGGATCCGCTGGGCCGCCCCTCTCCCGTCATCCACCGGGACGTGGCGGAGAAGAACATCATGGTGACGTACGAGGGCGTCACCAAGCTGCTCGACTTCGGCATCGCCAAGAGCCTGGCCCGCGCCAGCCGCACCGCGGTGGGCATGGTGAAGGGCACCAGCGGGTACATGTCGCCCGAGCAGATCATGGGCGAGCCGCTGGATGCGCGCAGCGACCTGTTCAGCCTCGGCGTGGTGCTGCACGAGTGCCTCACCGGCATGCGGCTGTTCTACGCCAAGCAGGCCGAGGCGATGATGAACGCGGTGCTGCGCTGCGAGGTGACGCCGCCCTCGCGCACGAACAAGCACGTGCCGCCGGAGCTGGACGCCATCGTCATGCGCGCGCTGTCCAAGCGCCGCGAGGACCGGTACGCCTCCACGCTGGAGTTCGCCCGCGCCATCGAGCGCGCCGTGGGACCGCTCATCTGGCATCCCGAGCAGAGCAGCGAGCTGATGCTGCGCCTCTTCTCCGACCGGCGCGAGCAGACGCGGCAGCTCTTGATGAGCGGGCAGAACGACACGGGGGACACCACCGGCGTGGTGAACCTGGCCAAGGTGATGGCCATGGGGGTCGAGCCGTCCGAGCTGCCCACCGGTGGCGTCACCTTGCCGCCGTCGCCTCGGGCTTCGGGAGCGCCTCGGAACGCCGCGCCGCCCCCGCGCCCCGGCGTCCCACCACGGGCGCTCCCGCCGCGTCCCCTGAAGCCGGCACCGTTCGCAAGGCCGTGCTTCAGGCGCCTCCGGGCAAGCGGCTGGCCTCGCGCGCGTCTCCCGCTGACGTACACGCTCCGCCTCCTCCCGTCGAGGCGACGACGCTCCCTCCCTCCGGGGGCAGCACGTGCGCACCCAGCCGGGGATGCCGGCCCACTCTCCGGAGCACACGGTCCGCACGCAGCTGCCGGGCACTGGCCGGGACGCGGGCGCCTCTGCGTCCGCGCCGGGTGAGGCCTCCTCACGCCAGGGCTCGCGGACCTCGGCGGCCGATGCCCAGGCCACTGCGCGGGAACAGACCCAGGTCCGCGGGGTGCGTTCCCCGGAGCCACCCGCTCCGCCAGCGCCCGGGGAATCTCGCACCCGACCGATTCGCACGCCGGATACGCTCCCTGCCGCGGATGATGCGCCTCGGGCACGCTCGTCCCGCACGACTGAGCCGGCGCCTGCTGGCGATGACGCGCCTCGGGCCCGTTCATCCCGCGCACATGAGCCGGCTCCCACCTCGGATGACGCTCCACGGGCCCGTTCATCTCGCACGCCCGAGCCTTCCCCGCCCGTGGATGAGCCCCCGCGTGCCGAGGCACGGTCCCGCGCGTCCCGCACCCAGGACGGCCTGCGCGCCTCCGTGCCCACGCCGCCCCCGCCGAGCGCGACCTGCAGACGGCGATGATTCGCATGCCGGTGCTGCCCCCCGAGCGTGGTGGGGACACAGTTCCGGTGACGCCCTCGCCGCGCCGCCCCATTCCTCCCCGCCGCAGGCAGGGTGGCTCCTCGACCGAGCCCACCACCCAGCCCGTCCGCTTCCACGACATGCCCATGGAGGAGGACGACGAAGAATCCACGGTGCAAAGTCGGGGGAGCGACACGACAGGCCCCAGGCGCGCACGGGCCCCCCAGTTCCAACCACAACCTCGGCGAAGCCGGGCCTGGATGGCTGTCACGACGGTAGTGGGCGTGCTGGCGCTGAGCGTCGCGGTGGTGATGCTGGGGCTGGACGGTGGCGTCGTGTCCTCCCGGCTGAAACCCCTGCTCGGCCAGGGTGCCCCTCCGCCCTCCCAGCACACCGCCGGGACACACCCTCCGGTGAACGCGGACAAGAACCCGGCGGCGGCGACAGCGACGCCCGTGGCCCCACCGGTGAACGATGGGCCGAAGGACACGGGTGATCCGGCCCTGGCCATCGCGGATGTGGACCCCGTCACCCTGACGGATCAGGTCCCCGTTCCGGATGAGCGTGCCCCGGACTCGGACTCCGCCACCGAGGACGATGCCCCGCTCAAGGAGCCCCGGACCTTCAAGCGCGTCCGCAACGGGACGCAGCGGAGCAAGGCGGTCGCCACGGCACCCCGCAAGGCACCAGCCACGCCGCCCGCCTCGGAGAGCGTGCCGACGGCCGAGCCCGGCTTCCTCACCCTGGTCACCGAGCCCAAGGCCCAGGTGTTCCTCGGCGGCCAGGACCTGGGCAAGACGCCGCTCTTCAAGGTGAAGCTACCCGCGGGCCAGCACACCCTGAAGCTGGTGGATGCCACCACCAAGGCGCACCAGGTCCCCGTGGACATCAAGCCCGGGGAGACGACCTCCGTCCGCGGCCCGTTGAGCCTGCTTTCGGACCCCTGAACGGCGGGGCAGGCAATCAATGCGGGGACCGTGCGTACCTTGAGCACGCCGGGGCCCGCGTCGTGGCCCCCTTTTCCATTGGAGCGTGCCCATGTCCCCCGCCCGCGTCTCAATCGTCGCCGCCTTCCTCCTCTTCGGTGCCTGTGCCCATGCCCAGGATTCTCAAGCCGGTGCGTCCGCTTCCGCACAACAGCAGCGAGGCGATGTCCGAGAGGTGCCCGACTTCGATGAGGTATCGGTGAGCCACGGCATCCGGGCCGAGGTGAAGGTGGGCCCCAAGTCCGTGCGCCTGGAGGGACCGGCCGAACTCGTGTCCCGTATCGAAATGGATGTGCATGACGGGACGCTGCGCACCCGCGTGGACAAGAAGCTCTTCAGCGGATTCAAAGGCAGCAGCGTCCGCCTGTACGTCTCCAGCCCGCGCGTCGAAGGCGTCCACGCCAGCGGCGGCAGCCACGTGGACGCGGACGCCACGCGCACGGACGAGTTCGAAGTCGACGCCAGCGGCGGCGCCATCATCAACGTCCGCGGCGTGGATGCACGCCAGGTGGAGACCGAGGCCAGTGGTGGCTCGAAGGTGACGCTGGCGGGACGGGCAACGGACTTCGACGTCGAGGCCAGCGGGGGCTCCATTGTGCGGGCCCTGGACGTGAAGGGCGTCAAGACGCTGGACGCGGAAGCGAGCGGCGGCTCGCGCGTGGAGGTGGATGCGTCCGACCGCGTCAGCGGCGAGGCCTCCGGGGGCAGCGTCCTCCAGCTCGTGTCCCGCCCGAGCCAGAGCGACGTGCGCGCCAGCGGAGGCTCCAAGGTCGTCTACAAGGACTGACGCGCCCGCCGCCGTGGAAGGCGTGCCGCGTCAATGACAACCCACGGGTGGGGTGAACGGGACAGCACCCGGAGTGGCGGGTGGGCCGGCTTGCTCCACGAGGGCCGGGGCGGCTGGAATGCGCGTCCCCACCCCTCGCGGAGATTCCCGCCCGATGACGCCTCCCCTCCCTTCCTCCGATAACGCCTCGGCGCCTCGGCGTCGCGGCAAGCTCCTGTGGGGAGGCGCGGGCGTCGGCGTGGCGGTGTTGGCCGGAGGACTCTTCCTGTGGAGCCCACGGCCTCCATCACCCGGTTCCACCCCGCGGGACACGCACGACGCGCATGGCGAGTCCCACGCGGACCACACGCACGAGGCGCCCAAGGCAAAGTCCCAGGCCCCCATGGAGGTGCTGGTCCAGACGGACCGCGCCGCTCGGGCCGCCGCGACGGGGCAGCGGGCCCAGGCGCATGAGGCACTGGCGGCCGCGCTGAAGCTGGCGCCCCAACATGCTCCGGCGCTCCTCGTGAAGGCCTGTCTCGCGCTGGAGGAAGGCCAGGACACCGAGGCCAGCGACGCGCTCCGCCGGCTGGAGGCCGCCGCCCCGGGCGCTCCGGAAGCCAAGCTGCTGGCGCGGCTGGGCGAGCTGCGGCGCACGCCCGGCATGGACTGGCAACAGGCGTTCCGCCAGGCCTGGGTGGACCTGGGCCAGCCCGACCTTCAGCAGAGCGAGCTGCTTCCCGGAGCCACACCGCTGCCGCCCGACCCGGCCATCGCCGCCGCGGCGAAGGCCGCCTGGGAGCGTGCCGCGTCGGACGACGTGAGGCTGATGCTGGCCCTGGGCAGCCCGCGACTGGACGCGGACAAGGCGCTCTTCCTGCTGCGGCAGGTGCCTCGGCTGGAGGACCCGTCCCTCTTCGTGGCGGTGATGGACGTGCTCCGGGGCGAGGCCTTGCCGCAGTCCTCCCACGACGAAGCGCGCACGGTGTTCCGTCAGAAGCTGGAGGCGCTGGCGGCCGCGAGCCCACGCGCCATGCAGATTCAGTTGCTGCTGCTCCTGGGAGACACGGAGCCGGGCTCGGAGATGAGCGCGGCGGAGATCGACCGCCTGGAGCAGGTGGCCGCGCTGCCCGTGTGGCGCGAGGGCGTCTTCACCCGCACGTACGAGGAAGCCCGGAAGCTGCTGGAGGGCTCGGGAGTGCCGGATGTCAGCGCCACGGCGATGGCGGTGGCGGCCCACAGCGTGACGGACCGGGGCTCGTGGGTGCTGCGCACGCGCAACGTGGGCACGCGCGGCTCGCTGTCCCCCGAGGGCCGGAAGCGGCTGGGCCGCATCACCCGCGACATCGGCACGCGCATGGCCGAACAACCCACCATGGTGGAGCGCGTGGTGGGCCTGCAGCTCGTCCGCGGCGGCGCCCAGGACATGGGCGACGAGGCGGGGCGTGAACAGGCGCTGGCGCGAATCGACGCGCTGGAAGGCGCGGTGGCCCTCTTCCGCAAGGCGTCCATGGACCGCTGGCCCCTGCATGCGCTGACGGAGGAGTTGATACAGGCGAGCACGCGAGACGAGCCCGCCTACCTGCTGTCCTTCACGCGCGTGGAAGCGAATCAGGCGGCGGAGACACAACAACCGTAGCGGCGATTGGAACGAGGTCTCTCGGGCCCCGGGAGACTTCCACCCGGGGCCCGAGCGGGCCCCCCACGATGCCACGAAGCCGCCGCACGCCGGACCTCCAAGGTCGTCCGGGCAACCGCACTCCTTCCACGCGAGCGCCGGGAACAAGGGGGTTGCTTCCCGAGCGACCTGCGCGTGGGCACCGTGGAATACCGTCCACGAACGCCAACGCTACGGTGGTCGAAGAATATCGGCTGCGCGGGGCCTGTCCACCCGCCGGGTTCTGACTCTCGCAAGCACCGTGACAGGCCGGATGTGGTGAGGACCCATAGCAGTTGCGCATTCACGTCGAGTGTGAGCAGGCGCGGGGGAGACTGAATTCCTTTCAGGGCGCGTCATGAAGCAGCGCGATATGTGGAAAACCGCTACGCCGGCTTGAGCTCACCATGCGCTTCCTGGGCTGGGATTTGACGGACCCGTACGCACGCGTTCCCCGGCCCGTGGACGTGGCGGAGGTGGATACCCGGGGGCAGGTGCGCTTCTCCGAGCTTCGGTGGCCCGTCCCCTCGAAGGCGCTCGGCTTCACCCCCGAGCTGCTGCGCGCGTCATTTCCTTTGAACCCGGAGGATGTGCTCGTCATCGATGGACCCCAGGCGCTGGCCCGGCCAGGAGCCTCCGTGCGCGAAGCGGAGCGATGCCTGCGCGCGCCGGGACGCACGCCCGACGTGCTACCCGAGCCTGGACGTCCCTTCGCCGGCTTCGTCCGGGGCGGGGTGCTGCTGTTCGCGACGCTGCATGCGCGGGGTGGGCATCCCCTGTTGGACGTGGACACGGACTCGCTGGAGGAGGCCCGCCTCTTCGAGGCCTTCCCCGGCGCGACGTGGCGAGCGCTGTCTGTGGAGAAGTTGGGGAAGAAGACGTCTCACGCGGGACGGACGCGAAGACAGGCGGTGCTGGAGGCGCGGGGCCTGCGCTTCCCACCGGGCCTGCTTCCCACCCATGACCAGTTGGACGCAGCGCTGTGCGCGTGGCTCGGGTGGCTCACGCGCAAGGCGCCCGCGCGCGTCACCGCCGTGGGCGCACCGCTCACCGTGGATGCCCAGGGCTGGCTGCGCGAGGGCCGCATCCTCGACGTGCGGTCTTCCGATACGCCCACAAGTTCTCCACAGTGAAGCGCCGCGCTGCTGCTCAGTGAACCGCGTTCTCATGGTGCCCGTGCCCCGGTCCTCCGAAAGTCCCGGGCCAGGGCGCGTTCGCGGGCAGCAACCCCGGCATGGGGAAGCGCATGAAGCGCGGCTGGCTGTTGGCGAAGGGCGGATCGCACTCGCCACAACTGAGGGCCCCATCCATCACGTAGAGGGCGCCAGGCCCCAGCTCCATCAACTGCGGCACCGTGCGCGGCGCGTAGTCGAGCGGGCACTGGAAGGCTTCCGCCCCATCCCGCGCGCGCACGCCCACGAGCAACCGTTGGTTGTCGGCCGCCACCGCGTGCGTCAGCACCAGCGTCTCGGGGGAAGCCCCGCGCCCCTGGGCAGGTGGCCAGCCGGAGCTCCTTGCTCGTCAGGTGCTGGCCTTCCTTCAGCGAGTACAGCCACGCCGGCTCCAGGTCCGGAAGCCGGAAGCCCTTCAGCTGCGTGGCGGCCGGCGTGGCGCTCAGGCTGTCCACACCCGCGTTCACCGTGGTGCCCGACGCGCTGGGCACCACCACATCCGAGGTGGCCACCGCGCGGCCCAACTGCTGGGCGAGGTGCTCCCCACCGGTGTCCCGTCCCGGGTGCTCAACGCCTGGAAGCCCCATTCGGGCAGCAGCAACCCGTTCACCACCGCGAGCTCGCCCGCGCGCAGGGGCTCCGTCCTCCGCCAGCGCGGCACCCCGTCCGAGGAGAAGGCCATCAGCAATGAGGGCGCCCCCGACGCCAGCGGCGCGCCCGTGTTCAGCGTGGGTGCGAAGGCGACGTAGAGGTCCCCACCGCGTCCGAGGCGAGGCCATACGGGTGCGGGTGGTTGCACTCGGCGAGCTGTGGGTCCGTCAGCTCGCGCGCGGACACCATGTGGCCGAAGGCATCCAGCACCACCAGGAAGTACATGCGGCACGCCGTGTCGCGCCGCTGGTCCGTGGGGTAGGCCTCGAAGAGGGCCGCCAGCCGGTCCGGCGCCATCACCGCCAGCCGCGCCAGGAAGAGCGTCTGCGTCCTGTCGCGGAAGTCCGGCCGCGCGTCGGCCAGGGTGAAGGTCCACCGCGGTGTCCCCGTGTCTCGCTCCAACAGCGACACCGTCCCGTCCATCGGCATGTCCATGCACAGGAGCCGGTCGTTCCACAGCATGCAGCGGCGCGCCGGTTTGGAGGCCCGCACCGGAGGCCCCTTGCCCGCCGCGTCCAGCACGGGCGTGCCGTAGAAACCCGACAGCGTCACGTCCCCTTCCGGCCCCACCAGCAGGTCCTGCAGCTGCTCTTCTCCCGCCCGGACGTCGTGCTCCCAATCCACCTTCAGGGGTTGCGCCGCGGGACGCGCGCACACGCCGCCGCGGCAGTGCCCCGACGCCTGGCACGGGCTGGCCGCTTCACACAGGAAGCCCTCTGGCAGGTCGCGCTTCACGCAGGCCCCATCCAGGCACACGTCCGCGTCCTCGCAGGTGCCTTGGGCCGCGCCGCAGAGGGTGCCGTCCGGCGCGGGAGCCGTGGCGCATCCCATCCGCGGGTCGCACGTCCCCACCTGACACGGCCCGGCCGCGGGACAGGGCGGCGCCGGCACGGACTGGCACCCGTCCAGCACGTGGCACACGTCCGTGGTGCAGGCGTTGCCGTCGTCACAGGCGCGCTCCTCGCCCCGGCAGCGTCCCGCCGGCAGGTGGCGCCGGTGATGCAGGCATTGCCCGGCTCACACGCGGTGCCGTCCGGCAGCACCGACTCCACGCACCGCTCCGTCACCAGGTCGAAGGTGGCCGCCGCGCACGTCACGGGCGTGAAGCACTCCGGCACCGGCTTCGCCTCGCCCGCCAGCACCAGCTGCACCGGCCGCCATCCGACGCAGTGCCGGTGAGGATGACCTCGTAGGTCCCTTCAGCTTCGGGCGCGAAGCGCAGACGCACCGGCACCTCGCCCGCCAGCACCCGGACCGGCAGCGCCGCCTCCAACGAGAAGGGGGCCGTCACGTCCGTCCACACGACATCCAGCGGGGCCCGGCCGCCATTCACCACGCGGACCTCGGCCTCCCGCCGGGTGCCCGGGTAGGCGTGCGGGAAGTCCACGCGCCGCGCCGACAACCGCAACCGCCCCTCCGCCCCCGACAGGGACGGTGTGTCCCGACAAGCCGCCGCTCCCAACCCCAGCATCAGCGCCAAGACAATGCCGCTGTACCGGGACGCCTGCGTTGCGTGCGCCATGGCGTTCCCCCCCGTGCCTCCTGGCTATACCCACGCCAGAAGGCCCCGCGGACGCCCCGATCCCTTGATGTCCCACCTCCCAACACTTCAGGGTCGGCGGGGAGGGGGGCAGTGTTTTTTACAGGCCGTTCCACTGCTACAGGCTGCAACCACGCGAAATGGTTGGATGCCGGAAGGGTATGGTTCTGGCACCCGGGGTGCGCCATGACCTCTGTCGCATCCTCCTCATGCGCCCCTTCGTCATCGCAGGCCTTCACCGTGCTCATCCCACGCGGCCTTCAGGCGGCCGTGGAGGGCTCGCGGCGGAGACCCGCCAGGAGCTGCTCGCCGAGCTGTTCCGCCTGGCCGCGCTGGCCCGGCAGGAGGAAAGTCAGCTGCCCCCGAGTTCCCGTACACGCTGCGGCTGGACGTCGCCGGCTGCCGGTCAGCGTGGAGCTGGACCCGTCCCGCTCGCGCCTCACCCTCGTGGGCCTGCTGCGGCCCCAGCCGCTGGAGTGAGCCCGGCGACCCGCCTGGGCTGGGGTGAGATGTCGCGCCGTGCTGGATACGCAGAATCCTGGGACCTCACGTACCTGGTGGAGCAGCTCCGGGAGCTGATCGGGCACGACCTGCGCCTGGGCGCCGCCCTCAGCGATGAGCTGGAGGACGTCCTGGGCAGCCTGGTGCAGCGCAATCAGCGCCTGAGGGTCCTGCAGCGCATGGTGACCGCAGAACGCGCCCCAGAGGACCTGGCGGCCCTTCGCGGGGCATTGGAGGAGATGGACCGGGAGCTGATGACCCGGCTGCCTGCGTTGCTCGAACAGCTGCGCCTGGCGCTGCCTTGAGGTGGGGCACCGGCCCTGGGTTTCCACAGGCACTTCATCCCCAGCGCCGACTGCTTCTTCTAAAGGTTCATAAGAGGTATTGATCTATTGGTAGTGGCAGTAGGCAGCTCGGACTTGGGGACAAGTCAGCAAGCTCCCGGGAACACTCACGAATTCGGGATGTGCTACATGTGGGTAAAGTGACGGTTATCCCCGGGAACCCACAGGTGTTGATCCACACCGGGGTTTCTCCACAGCCCCTCCCCCACTGTCCACAGGCCATCCACAGCTTCCCGGTGGATGCGGGAGGCACCCCTGGTGGAGGCCCGTTCTCACCACACGTCCGCCCCGTACATGCCTGTTATCGTCTGGCGCGGGATGTGCCCCGACAGTGGGGTGCCGGCGGAGGGTTTCCCCATCGACTTCTATCGGGGCGAGCGCATCGGGAAGTACGAGGTCGTCACGCAGCTCTCCGTGGGCGGAATGGCGGAGCTGTTCCTGGGCTTCACTTCGGGTCCGGGTGGCTTCCGCAAGTACGTGGTCATCAAACGGGTGCTGCCGGACGCGCGGGACAATGCGCAGTTCGAACGCATGTTCCTGGACGAGGCGCGCATCACCGCGGCCTTCAACCACCCGAACATCGCGCAGGTGTTCGACCTGGGGCGCGAGGATGACGGGCTCTACCTGGCCATGGAGTTCATCGCCGGGCAGAACCTGAACCAGATTACCGGCGCGTGCCTGCGCCGCCAGGAGCAGCTCCCGCTGGGCTTCACGCTGTCGGTGGCGCGCGACGTCTGCATGGCGCTGCACTACGCGCACACCTATACGGCGCCTTCTGGCGCGCCCAGCCCCGTCATCCACCGCGACGTCGCCCAGAAGAACATCATGGTGACGTACGACGGCGTGGTGAAGCTGCTCGACTTCGGCATCGCCAAGGCGAAGGACAGCCTGGAGCGCACCAACGTCGGCACGGTGAAGGGCACCACCGGGTACATGTCCCCGGAGCAGGTGCGGGGCGATACACTGGACGGCCGCAGTGACTTGTTCTCCGTCGGGGTGATGATGCACGAGCTCATCACCGGCGCGCGCCTGTTCGCGGGCAAGAACGAGCGCGACGAGATGATGAAGATTCTGGAGGCGCCCGTCCCCTGGCCCTCGCACGTTTCGCCGCACGTGCCCGAAGAGGTGTCCAAGGTGGTGATGCGGGCGCTGGAGCGCAGCCGCGAGAAGCGCTTCGCCAACGGCCGGGACATGGCTCGGGCGATTGAAGCGGCGGCGGGCAAGTTGCTGCTGGACGCGCATGACCGGGCCGCGCTGATGCAGGACTGGTTCGCCGAGCGCATGTCCGCCACGCGCGTCATGCTGGAGTCCGCGGACGGCACCACCAACGGCGTCATGCTGGACTCCGCGAAGCGGGCGCTGCGCAGTGATGACGGACCCTACCTCCCCGAGCGCAAGGACATCCCGACGCCGTCGAACGGCGTGGCCGGCATGCCGCGCAAGCCCTCGCGCAAGGTGCCCGCGGCTGCGGCGTCCCGGAAGGCTTCGGCGGCCGTGGAGGACACGCCGCAGTCGCCGGAGAGCAAGGCCTCCAATGTGCTGTGGGGGCTGGTGCTGATGGGCATCCTGGTGGGCGGTGGCTATGCCGCCGGCACCTGTCGAAGGTGCTGAACGAGACGGTGGAGGAAGAGGACGCGAGCGTGCTGCGCACCCTCCCCCAACACGACCCGAACCTGCCCGTCTACCTGGGACCAGGCTCGGGCCCGCCCACGGATGCCGGCAACACGGAGGCTTCAGCGAAGGCGGTGGGCGGCGAGGACGCGGAGGGAGCCCGTTCCAAGGAGGCGGCGAGCGCCCGTCCGGTGAAGGGCCGGGGCAAGCTGACCTTGCTGGTGTTGCCGGAGGCGGAGGTCTTCCGAGGCAAGAAGCGGGTGGGCCGCACGCCGATGTTCAACGTGGCCATGCCCGCGGGGGAGCACGACCTGACCATCGTGGGCCCGGACGGCAAGAAGCGCATGCTGTCGGTGCCGATCAGCGCCGGGGAGACGACCCAGTTCCGACTGAAGCTGGCGGAAATCCCCGAGCGCTGAAACACAGAACCGGGATTGAGGGGCACGTCCCGGGGCACTTGGTTATCTTCGCGCCCCTCTCCCTCTGATTCCGGACTGTATGGCCCCTCTGACCATTGGCTTCCTGATGGACCCGCTCGAGACGGTGCGGGTGGACCACGACTCCACGTTCGCGTTGATGCTCGAAGCGCAGAAGCGCGGCCACCAGGTGCGCTACTTCGAACAGGGCTGGCTGCGCTTCAACGGCACCTGCGCCGAGGCGCGCATGCGCCACGTCACCGTGCGCCGCGAGCTGGGACGGCACTTCGATATCCTCGACGAGGCCCCTCGCCCGGTGTCCTCGCTGGACGTGCTCTTCATGCGCAAGGACCCGCCGGTGGACGCGGAGTTCCTGCACGCCACCCAGTTGGTGGAGCTGTGCGGCACGGGCCGGCCCCCTGTCTTCATCAACGAGCCTTCGGGCATCCGCGACGCGAACGAGAAGCTCTTCTCCCTGCGCTATCCGGACCTGATGCCGGACACGCGCGTCACCAGCGAGCTGCCGGTGCTGCTGGACTTCATCGCGCGCAACGTGGCGGGCACCATCCTCAAGCCAGTGGATGGCTTCGCGGGCAAGGGCATCCTCTTCCTGTCCGCCACGGACCGGAACGCGCGCTCCGCGGTGGACATGCTCACCCGGGGCGGCCGCGAGGCCGTCATGGCCCAGGCGTACATCCCGGAGAGCCGCCAGGGCGACAAGCGCATCCTCCTGGTGGACGGCGAGCCGGTGGGCGGCGTGCTGCGCGTCCCGTCCGACGACGACCACCGCGGCAACATGGCGGCGGGCGGTGTGCCTCGCAAGGCCGTGCTCACCCCGCGGGATTTGGAGATTTGCGAGCGCCTGAAGCCGGAGCTGGTGAAGCGCGGGCTGCGGCTGGTGGGCATCGACGTGCTGGGCACCTACCTCACCGAGGTCAACGTGACGAGCCCCACGGGCCTGGTGGAGGCGAACCACCTGGACGACGTGTGCGTGGAGGCGAAGGTGCTGGACGTGGCGGAGCGGCTCGTCGCCGAGCGCGCCGCGCGCTGAGCCCCGCCGGAGGACGCTGGGCGGCCCGGTGCCCGGTGTCTTCCCTGAGCTGAGGGCTGACTCATGTTTCAGCACACCACACGACGCGATGCGTGAATTGAATCCTGGTTCATGTTTCAGCGCGATGCGACGCGTCGCGCCTTGAATCAGTGACTCCCGGAAGAGTCAGGTTTCGCCCCGCGGCCGCCCTTTCCCTCGTGGCCGCCAGGGAGACACCATGCTCAAGCAGCGTCGCAGCCGTTCCTGGCCGTGGTCGTGTTCCGCCGGGGTGCCTCTTGCCGCGTGGCTGTTCGCGGGCCTCGCGGCCTGTGGCGCTCCGGCAGGGGAAGCGCCGGAGGCCGAGGTGACGGAGCAGCAGCAGTCCCTGCTGACGCAGGTGACGAGCTTCGGTAGCAACCCCGGCAACCTGCAGATGTTCCGCCACGTGCCGTCCGGCATGCCGGCCAACGCGCCGCTGGTGGTGGTGATGCACGGGTGTACGCAGGGGGCCGCGGGGATGGAGGGCGCTGGCTGGTCCGCGGCGGCGGACGTCTACAAGTTCTACGTCGTCTATCCGCAGCAGCAGGGTGGCAACAACATGACCCGTTGCTTCAACTGGTTCGAGCCCGGAGACTTCTCACGAGACCGGGGCGAGGTGCTGTCCATCAAGCAGATGGTGGACACGATGAAGGCCACGTACTCCATCGACCCGTCGCGGGTGTTCGTGGCGGGGTTCTCGGCGGGGGGATACATGACGCCCGCGCTGCTGGCCGCCTATCCGGATGTCTTCTCCGCCGGGGCCATCCACTCCGGTGGTCCGTACCGGTGCGCGGAGTCGATGAATGCGGGCTTCAGTTGCATGAGCCCGGGTGTGAATCGCACGCCCGCCGCGTGGGGAGACGTGGTCCGCGGCGCGTACCCGGGCTACGCGGGCCCGCGTCCGCGCGTCACCATCTGGCACGGCACCAGTGACTACACGGTGAACGTGATGAACCTCACCGAGGCGATGGAGCAGTGGACGAACGTGCACGGCATCGACCAGACGCCGGACACGGTGGAGACGGTGTCCGGCTTCCCGCACAAGGTGTACCGGGACGGCGCGGGCAACGCGCTGGTGGAGACGTGGGAGCTCACCGGCATGGGGCACGCGGTGGCCATGGATGCGCAGTTCCCGTTCCCAGGCGGAACGGGCAGCGCGGTCTGTGGCTCGGTGGGGGCGTACCTGAGCGATGTGAATCTCTGCTCCGTCTACCACCAGGTGAAGTTCTTCGGGATGACGGGAGGCGGAGGCGAGCCCACGGGGGACACCACGCCGCCCACGGTCAACGTGACGGCGCCGGCGAACGGGGCCACGGTGAGTGGCACGGTGAATGTCACCGCGGATGCGGCGGACGCGGTGGGCGTCACCCGGGTGGAGTTCCTGGTGAATGGCGAGGTGGTGTCCACGGACACGCAGGCGCCGTATGCCTTCGCTTGGAACAGCACGGCCGTGTCCAACGGGGGGTACACGCTGGGGGCCCGTGCATTTGACGCCGCGGGCAATCAGGCCACGGACGACGACACGGTGGTGACGGTGAGCAACTCGGGCTCCCCGGCGCCGGTGACGGTGCAGTTCGCGAGCATCGCGGCGGATGACGGCTACC
Organism: Myxococcus sp. MxC21-1; assembly: GCF_032612255.1. Taxonomy (NCBI): domain Bacteria; kingdom Pseudomonadati; phylum Myxococcota; class Myxococcia; order Myxococcales; family Myxococcaceae; genus Myxococcus; species Myxococcus sp. MxC21-1. The sequence continues at coordinate 18,458 of NZ_CP123278.1, read as the reverse complement.
TGAAGGCGGACGCGGATGGCAGCGGGGCGGCGCTGGGATTCATGACGAACCTGGCGCTCGGCCGGGGGACGGATGGGAAGTACAACCGGTCGTTCCTCTCCTTCGACACGTCGAGCCTTCCGGACGGGGCCACCGTCACGCGGGCGTTCCTGACGGTGAGCTACTCGTCGGGCTCGGGAGACCCGTGGTCGACGCCCGCGGGGAACACGCTGGTCATCGACGCGAAGACGGGGACGTTCAACGCGGCGAACACGGAGGTGACGGACTGGGCGGCGGCGGCCACGGCGAGCAGCGTCGCGGGCATCGACCGGTTCAGCGCGGGAGCGAAGAACTCCGGGGACTTCAGCGCGGAGGGACTCTCCGCCATCAGCAAGACAGGGAAGACGCAGCTGCGGCTGCGCTTCACCCAGGCGCAGATGGCCACGCAGTACCTATTCATCCGGGATGGGGCGAACGCGGTGCTGACGGTCGTCTATGCGCCGTAGGAAGACGGAGCGGACGCCGGCTCAGACCGGTGTCCGCTGCATCAGCGCGGCAAGTGAGTCCCTGCATCGTGCGCAGTGGCCGCGGAACGTGTCGCTGAGTTCGGGGGTCTGCTCCAGCCGGTTCCAGTAGGCCAGTGCGTGTTGAGCGGCATCGGCCCAGACATCGAGCGTCTCCGCGGTGGGCGGCCGGGGCTCGAAGGTGCGCTCGACAATGCTCGTGCCCACAGGGGCGAACATCATCGGGAGCATGTCGTAGGCAGGAGCGAGCCGGAATCGCTTGGGCCCGTCCTCGAAGAAGGAGAGGTTGCCGAAGTGCCGGTCGGTGTTGCCGGTGAGCTGCCCGAAGGTGTCGAGCCAGCGAATGCGCCTGACGTCCTCATCGCTGATGTACTGGCTCTGGAGGAGGTAGCGGGCCGCGCTGGTCCAGGTGCTCCCCTTCCCTTCGTGGCCGAGGTACTCGTTGTCGATGGCCTTGAGTGAGAGCAGTGCCTTGCGGCCTCTTTCCCCCACCCGGTCGAAGCGCTCGACCTCGAGGAACTGGTAGCCCTCGACGCGGATGGAGCGCGTAGCCGCGGCCGGAATCCCAGCGGCGTGGACGGCCTCGAGTGCCAGGCCTTCGCAGACGAGCAGTTCTCTCCAACGCTGAGCGGCGGCACCGTCATCGTTGGCCGCGAACTTCACCAGGACGTGGCGTCCCTCTGTGTACGCCGTGAACTTGGGTTGCTCGCCACCGGCGGAGGAGCCTGCCTCGCTCGACATCGATGAGCGGGCGAGCTCCGGGTACTGGGCCTCGGTGACGGGCCGAAGCGGGCTTGCGAGAAACCGATCCAGGGAGGCCGCGCCGATGATGTGGTTTCCGACGCAGTCATCGCCTCGCAACGCCAGCGCGATGAGCTGGTGGTCCTCCGTCCAGTCCGTGATGCGAGGGGGGAGTCCCAACTCGGGGTGACGGATCGTGAAGCCTCGGCCCAGGTAGCCCTGAGGGCTCATGTCGGCGGCGAAAGGCGGCAGCCCGGCGAACCGTTCACCTACCCCGTCCTCTCGCGCAATCCAGCAGCCCCCGTTCCACAGCGGGTGCAGGACGCCTGCCTCGTGGGGACGGCCGGTCTCGTCCACGCGGTACATCCGTACCTGTTCGCCCAAGGGGGCAATTGAGCGGGTCCGCGCATAGCGCGTGGCGGGCCCCTGCCCCATCCGGCAGACGCTCGAGCCCGCGGAGGCCAGCAGCCGAGACACTGTCGGGCGCGACACGCGGAGCTGAGCGGCCAGCTCGCTCCCCTTCACCTCGACCTGGCGTCCAAGAGCCGCGAGCAGTTGTTCCAGGGTGGCCATGAGCAGATTCCTGAAAAGATCCGTGAAGAGATATCGCTGACCGATATATCCGCACAACCTATTGAAATAACATCTGAACTTGCTGATGAACCTATGGTGGGTGAGCCGATTCGCCAGCGGTAACGCTGGGACACCGTGCGGGAATCTTGGGCCCAAAGCGGACGTTGGGTAGGAAGCCCTACAGCCCATGCCTGAACCCACCCTGCCCGAGCCCGGCCCGGACGAAACGCTCGACTCCATTGGCACGGCGGGGGTGCGGGTGCTCCAGCGGCGGACGGGCTACCGCTTCACGCTGGACGCGGTGCTGCTGGCCCACTTCGCGGCCACCGAACGTGTCGGCGAGTCCGGGCGGATGTTGGAGCTGGGCGCGGGCAGCGGCGTGGTGTCCTTCCTGCTGGTGAAGCAGTTCAGCCTGGGGCCCGTGGATGCCCTGGAGCTCCAGCCCGCCGTTCATGCCCGGCTGATGCGCGCCGTGGTGCTCAACGGGTGCGAAGCGCGGGTCACCCCGCTGCTCGGGGACCTGCGACGGATCCGCGAACTCGTCTCCGGCGGCCAGTACGCCCACGTCGTGTCCAACCCGCCCTTCCGTCTCGCCGACGCGGGGGTCCGCAGCCCGGATGACGAACGGGCCGTGTCCAAGTCAGAGGTGGCGTGTGACGCGCCATCCGTCGTCGCCGCGGCACGGTATGCGTTGATGCCCGGCGGCGGCGTGAGCCTCGTGTATCCGGCCGCGCGAGTGGCCGAGGTGTTGGGCCTGCTGACCCAGGCGAAGCTCCACCCCACCGTGCTGCGCTTCGTCCACGCGCGCGTGGGAGCCCCGGCCACGCGCTTCCTGGTGCATGCCCTGCGAGACAGGGACCGGGGCCTCGCCGTGCGCCCGCCCCTCATCGTTCATGGCGAAGGGCCCGGGGGCTACTCCGCGGAGGTGGCGGCGTTGATGGATCCGCCCCTCTCCGAAAAGCCCTGAGCAGCCCCTTACGGCGTGCCCGTGAGCGGCTTCGTGTTCGTCACCTGGATGCCGTGATCCTGGGACGCGGTGACGAACAGCTCGTGGCCCGCGGGCACCGACAGCGCCGAGCGCCGCAGCTTCCCGCCCACCGTGAAGTCCACCTCCAGCGCATGTTCTCCGGGCGGCACGTCGCGGAGGCTCAGGTTCGTCGCGTTGCTCGTGCCCCGGCGCTGCCCGTCCATCATCACGGTGCACGGCTTCGTGCAGCGCACGTGGACCCGGGAGGTCAGCGCCGCGCGCGTCTCAGGCTGCTTCACTGTCTCCAGGTCCTTCTGCTCCGTGAGCGTCACGCGGCCCTTCGAGTCCCCATGGATGGTGACTTCGGAGCCACCCGGCACCTCCACGTAGCCCACGAACTGCCGCCGGTTGAAGACGCCACCGCTGCCTTCCACGCGCCGCTGGCCGGGCGCCACGTCGCGGAACTCCCAGGTCCGGTTGTCCCGGCGAATACCTCGCTTCCCATCGAGTAGCACCGTGCAGTCGTCCTGGCACTTCACGGTGGCCACGCTCGGCCCCTTCGACGTGGAGGCCGGCGTGGGAGGTTTCGGCTCGGCCCAGTCCGGTGTGCCGGGCATGGTGGAGCTGCCGGGCTCGATGATGATGCGCTTGTTGCTGGCCAGGAAGACGTCCGCCGTCGCCACGTCGGGGATGACCACGAAGCTGCCGGCGAGCGGACGGCCCAGCACGCCCGTGGCGTCGATGCGCAGGGAGCCCGGTGTGATGCCCTTGAACTCCCAGGTGGTGTCATTCACCCGGAACCCGTTCTTTCCATCCAGCACCACCGTGCACTTCTCCGTGCAGCGGACCCGGACGGTGACGCCGTCGACCGCGAGCGCTGGAGCAGACACCAACAACGACAGGGACAGGAGCGGCCAGCGGAGGGACATGACGGGGTGACTGCCTCGTACCAGTGGGTATTCACGCGGGGCCACCCCAGGGATGCGGGTCCACTCCCGCCTCATGAGGCAGGCCCCTTGGGGCCGGCAGTATGCCTACCGGGCAAGGGAGGCGGAATCGCCGCGGCGTGCCATGCGCCCATGCCGGACCCAACCTACCCAGGTTTCCGGCAACGGCCCCGGCCCATCCAAGGAGTGGCAGGTATGAACGTGGCGACCCTGACCGAGCAACCGAGCATCCTGAAGGCAGCGGCCCTGCTGCCCCCGCGCCTGTCGCTCGGGTCGACGATGGTGGTGCATGGCGTGTCCAAGCTCCGCGCCGAGGGCACCGCGCAACATGCGGGCTTCTTCGAGCAGTTGGGCATCAAGCCAGGCAAGCCCTGGGTCATCGCCACGGGGGTGGTGGAGCTGCTCGCGGGCGTGAGCTCCATCCTGGGCATCGCCACGCGCCCCGCCGCGCTGGCCGTCCTCGTCACGCAAGCCATCGCCGTGGCGAAGGTCCATGGCTCCAAGGGCTTCGACAACACGAAGGGCGGCTACGAGTTCAACCTGGCGCTGGGCGCCATCGCGCTCGGCCTGCTGCTGCGGGGCCCGGGTCCGCTCTCCGTCCACAGCGCCATCGAGCGCCGGGTGAAGCGCAAGGAGCTGCGGCGGCTGCGGTTCCTTCCGCGCCAGCGCCGGCGTTCGGTGCTGCTCGACGTCCTGGGTTGAACCCGGTCCGCGCCGCGACACACATCCCATCACCCTGACCGATGAGGTGTGTGTCGCCTGTCTGGCTGCCAGGCAGGGCGAGGTCATCTCCCCTGTCACAGAATCCCGGGAGGGCCTCTAGAATGGCGGGACATGCCCTCGTCCGTCTTCCTCTTGATGGCGCTCGCCACCACGCCGGGTGCTGCTTCGGCGCGTGAGTCCGCCCCCGCCCAGCACGTCTCTCCCTCGCAAGGCCCCAGCGTCGATTCGAGCTCGACCCAGGGCCCAGATTCCCAGGGCACTGCGCCCGCGCCAGAGACTGTCATCACGGACCTCAACGCCTACCCTCGTGCCGGTGACTCCGGCGCGGTGCTGGACCTGGGCCGTGCCGCCGCGGAGGCCGGCGCCGCCGCCCTGCGCGCCGCCGCCCTGGCCATGGGCAAGAGCGCCACCCCGCGTGGCCCGCTGGCCGACCCGGACACGAGCTACGCCCGAGGCATGGAGGCCCTCCAGGCGAAGGACGCACCCACGGCCATCACCCAGCTGTCCGCCTGCGTGGAGGCCGCGCCCTCGCGAGTGGACTGCCGCTGGGAGCTGGGCTGGGCGCACTCGCTGGAGAACCAGTGGGCGGAGGCCTACACGCAGTGGTCCGAGGTACAGAAGCTCCAGCCGGACCACCCGGACCTCGAGGGCGCGCTGGCCCAGGCCCGTGGGCAGGCCATGCTCCAGGCGAAGCTGTCGCAGGGGCCTCAGCTCATCAACCGCCCTCCCCCGCCGGCCAACGCGAAGGTGCGCATCCGCGCCGTGGGTGACGTCATGCTGGGCACCACCGTGCCCGAAGGCCACCTGCCTCCCGATGGCGCCGGCAGCGTGATTGCCGGCGTGCGTCCGTTGCTGGAGGACGCGGACCTCACCTTCATCAACCTGGAGGGGCCGCTGTGCGACACGGGCGAGACGAAGAAGTGCCGCTCGTCGAAAAACTGCTACGCGTTCCGCTCGCCCACCGAATACGGCCAGTACCTGAAGGAGGCCGGGGTGGACCTGGCGTCCACGGCCAACAACCACTCGGGTGACTTCGGCGAGGAGTGCCGCCGCGCGACGGAGTCCACGCTCGACGCGCTGGGCATCGCGTGGAGCGGCGCGCCGGGCACGGTGGCCACGGTGGAGCGCAACGGCCTGCTCATCGGCATGGTGGCGTTCCACACGTCGCCGTCGTGCAACCACCTCAACAACCTGACCACGGCGACGGGACTGGTGCGCGTGGCCGCGGCCGAGCACGACATCGTCATCGTGTCGTTCCACGGCGGCGCGGAGGGCAGCAAGGCGCTGCACGTGCCCAAGGGCCGGGAGAAGTTCCACGGCGAGGACCGGGGTGATTTGCGGGCCTTCTCGCGCGCGGTGGTGGACGCGGGCGCGCACCTGGTCATCGGCCATGGTCCGCACGTGGTGCGCGGCATGGAGTTCTACAAGGGACGGCTCATCGCCTACTCGCTGGGCAACTTCGCCACCTATGGCCGGTTCAACCTGCGCGGTCCGCAGGGCCTGGGCATGGTGCTGGAGGTCGAGCTGAACCGCGACGGCGACTTCACGGCGGGCCGCATCCTCCCCACGAAGCAGGTGGACAGGGGCATCGCCGTGCCGGACCCGAAGGGCGCCGTCATCAAGGCGGTCCGCGACCTCACCGCGGATGACTTCCCGGAGACGGGCGCGCGCATCTCCGACGACGGCACCGTGAAGGTCCGCGGCAAGGGTCCTGTCTCCATGCGCTGACACGGCGTCTCGTATGCACGGCGGCGTGTGGGCACCTCGTGGACCTCGAGCCCGGGAAGTCCCGTCATGTCCGCCGTGTTCATGACGCCGCTGTCCCCTCGCCTCCCCGGGCTGAAGCGCGGCTGCTGGATGTGTCCCAGCTTCCGTCATAGCGGCTCAAAGCAACTGCCGGCCCCTACAGGCATGTCGCACGGCTCCGGGATACAAAGGTCCCTGCCGTGCGCACCCTTCGACTGCCACGTCTCTCCTCGCTTCGCGCCTTCGACCATCCCGGCTACTTCGCGGTCTGGGTGGGAGCCCTGGTCTCCACCATCGGCACCTGGATGGAGACGGTGGCCATGGGCGTGTACGTCACCGAGGCCACGGGCCGCGCCGAGTGGACGGGTGGCATCGTCGCCCTCACCTTCCTCCCCGCGGTGGTGCTGTCGCCGGTGGGCGGCGCGCTCGCGGACCGGTTCGACCGTCGCGCCTACGTCGCGCTGGGCACGGTGGTGCAGTTGGTGCTCGCGGGCGTGTTGACGCTGCTGGCCTTCACGCACCGGCTCAGCGTCCCCGTCGTGGCCGTCATCTCCTTCGTCCACGGCTGCGCCAGCACGCTCATCAATCCCGCCTTCGCGGCGATGCTCGCGGAGCTCGTGCCACCCCGGGACTTGCACAGCGCCATGAGCCTCAACTCGGCGCAGTTCAACCTGGGGCGCATCATCGGTCCGGCGCTGGCCGCGCTGGTGCTGAGCATGGGAGGGACGTCCTGGGCGCTGCTCATCAACACGCTGTCCTTCGTCGCGGTGTTGGTGGCGCTGTCGCAGGTGAAGACGCTGACGCGGACGGCCTCGAAGGCCACGCAGGGCCTGTGGCGGCAGATTGCCCACGGCTTCTCCGTGGCGCGGGGCGATTCGGAAATCTCGCTGATGTTGTGGGGCACGCTGCTGGTCGCGGCCCTGGTGGCGCCCTTCATCGGCCTGGTGCCGGTGTTCGCCATCCGCGTCTTTGGCCAGGGCGCCGCGGCCACGTCGCTGCTCGTCACCTGCCAGGGCGCGGGCGCGGTGACGGCCGCGCTGCTGGTGGGCACGCTGGTGGACAAGCTGGGCCAGCGCAAGCTGCTGGGCCTCGTGGCGACGTCCATTGGCGGCGTGTCCACGCTGTACTGGCTGTCGCCCACGCTGCAGGTGGCCGCCGCCGTCATCTTCGTGCTCGGCGCCAACTACATGATGCTGATGAGCGGGATGCACGCGTACTGCCAGTCGCGCGTGCCCCGTGAGCTGCAGGCGCGCATGAGCAGCCTGTACAGCATGGTGCTCGGCGGCGCGTACGCGACGGGCGTGTGGGGCCTGGGCGCGATGGCTGACCGGATGGGCGTGCGCTTCGTCACCGTGAGCGCCAGTGTGCTGTTCCTCGCGCTGGTGCTGACGCTGCGGCTGCTGCGCCCGCGGCGCTTCGACGGCGCTGGCGCGTAGACGCGTCTTCCGGACCCGCGTCGAACGGCCTGCGCCCGCGACTCCTCCGCGCTACAGGCGTCTCTCCACCCCGAGGCGCCGGAGAAGTTCCACGCGGCGTTGATCGGCTTCCTCGGGAAGTGACACGGCGGTGCGTGGCCCACCTGTGGGCAACTTGGGGATGCTTCCGGGCGTCCCCATCTTCCTCGTGAGCCGGGCGGCCGGGCGTGCCCCCAGTCCTCCGCGGGGACCTTGGTGCGCCGCGAGCGCGCTCCGACATTCAGCTTCGGAGCGGTACCCACTTCGACGAGGAGCGCACCATGCCGAACAGGAAGTACGACCCGTACACGGGAGGCAAGGAGGCGGCCACCAAGCCCCCCTATGCGCCGGACCGCGTGGAGCGGGGACTGGAAGCCGACGACACCCTGCCGCTGTACTCCGCGGACTCCATCCGCGACACCCGCGAGCAGAAGTTCGCCCTGGACAGTGACTCCGAGGTGGGCGGTTACGTCCCCGACATCCGCAGCCCCATCGACGAGGCGGATGAGCTGGAGCGCGAGCGCCGGGGCCGCGAGCGAGCCGAGGAGCGGCAGGTCTCCGACGAGGAAGACGAGGCGCGCAACCGCTGAGCCGCAGGGGAGGCCCGGACCTTCGGACCTCGTACCCCGTGAAACACCGGGCCGTGGCCCGCGAGCAAGGTCTCGCCACCACGACCCGGGAGGACTGCCTGCGTGCTACTTCGCCGCGCGCGGCACCGGTGCTTCATCCGGCTCAATGGGCACCAGCTTGCCCAGGCCGAGCGGCGTCACCTGCTCCTGGATGGTCGCCGGGTCACCCACGAGGACAATCTGCATCATGGCCGGGTCCAGGTACTGCTCGGCCATGCGCTGCACCTCCGCGGCGCTGGCGTCGCGCAGGCCCTCCACGGTGCGGTTGAACTCGTCCAGCGGGCGGCGGGTGATGAAGAGCGCCGCGGCGCTGGCGCCCAGGCCCTCCACGGACTCGAAGGCGCCCGGGAAGGCGCGGATGAGGCCCTCGCGCGCGGCCTCCAGCTCCTCGGCGGTGATGGGCCGGTTCTTCAGGCCCGTCAGCTCGTTCATCACTTCGCTCAAGGCCGGGCCCGTCACGTCCTGGCGCACGGAGCTGTACGCGGTGAGCGGCCCCACGCCCAGGCGAGGAGAGAGGCTGGCGCCCGCGCCGTAGCTGTAGCCCTTGTTCTCGCGCAGGTTCATGTTGAGGCGGCTGCCGAAGAAGCCACCGAACACGGTGGTGGCCAGCTCCAGCGGGTACTCGTCCGGGTTCCCCGCGGCGATGCCAGCGCGGCCCACCAGCAGCAGCGTCTGGTCCAGGCCCGGCTTGGGCACCACGTACACCTGCTGACGCGGCGGGGCCTTCGTGGCCGGCGGCGGAGGCGGCGGCGTGGCCTTGTTCTTCGACCAGCTGAAGTGCTTCTTCGCCAGGGCCACCCCTTCTTCCAGGCTGATGTCTCCGGTGAGGATGACCGCCTGGGCCTTGGGGCCGGTGTGCTTCCGGTAGAAGCCCATCACGTCCGCCAGGGTGAGCGCCTGCACGGACGCGGGCGTGCCGTCGGGGAGGTGTCCGTAGGGGTGGTTCAGCCCGAACACGGCCTCCAGGTAGGCCAGCTGCGCCAGCACGCCGGGCTGCCCCATCGCGCGCGCCAGGTCCGCGAGCTGCTGCTTCTTGCGGCGCTCGAAGGCGTCGAGGTTGAAAGCGGGTCGCAGCGTCACGTCCGACAGCAGGGCCATGGCCGCGTCCAGGTTGCGCGTCAGCACGCGCACGCCCACCTGCGCGCCGTCCGCTTGCACGTCCATGACGGGAGTCACACCCAGGTCCGCGAAGGCGTTGTCCAGCGTCACCGTGTCCCGCTTGCCCGCGCCTTCCAGCAGCATGCGGTACGTCAGCTCGGCGAGCCCTTCCTTGCCCTTGGGGTCCTGCGCGCTGCCCGCGGCGAAGGCCACGCCCGCGAACACGAGCGGCAGCTCCCGCCGCGTGCTCACGATCACGGTGATGCCGTTGTCCAGCTTCGCGCTCTGGAAGGTGGGCAGCACCAGTCCGGGGCCTTGCCGGGCTGGGGCGGCGTGGCGCGGAAGGACTCCGCGTCAGCCGTGGCTTCGGCCGGGGCCGCCTTCTCTCCCAGCGCGGGCGAGTCCGGATTGGCCGGCGCGGGCTTCGGGTTGCTGGCGCAGGCGGCCAGCGTGGTGACGAGCAGGGCGGAGAAGAGGCGGCGCATCAGTGGCGCTCCTTCGAGTCGAGGGGCGCCTGCCGGCGTGCGGGCGGCACCGCGTGGAGGATGACGCGCGCGCCGGGGCGCAGCGTGTCCTGGGCGAACTGCTTCACGGCTTCGGGCGTCACCGACTCGTAGCGAGCCAGGTCCTGGGCCACGTAGTTGGGCTCGCCGACGAAGTGGTTGTAGCTCTGGAGGACGTCCGCCTTGCCGCCGAAGCCGCCGACGGACTGGAGGCCGGCCAGCGTGCGCGTGTCGTAGCGCGTGCGTGCGCGGGCAATCTCCTCCGGGATGATGCCCTGCTGGCGGACCTCGTCCAGCACCGCGTCCACCTCATGGAGCAGCGTGTCCGTGGACACGCCGGGCCGCGCCACCACGTCCACCGAGAAGACGGACTGCGCGCCCTGGCTCTGCTGGGTGGCGCTGACGCTCTGGGCCAGCTCCTTGTCCAGCACCAGCCGGCGGTAGAGGCGGCTGGCCTTGCCGGTGGACAGCGCGGTGGCAAGCACGTCCGCGGTGGCGTCCCCTTCTTCCAGGTACGCGGGCGTGAGCCACTGGATGGACAAGAGCGGCAGCCGGGCCACGCGCTCCTCCTCGCGCAGCACCACGGGCGCGGTGAGGTTCACCGGCGCGACCTCCGGCCGCTGCGGCCGGGCGTGGCTGGGCAGCGTGCCGAAGTACTTCTCCACCAGCGCCTTCGTCTTCGCCACGTCGAAGTCACCGACGATGGCCAGCGTGGCGTTGGACGGCGCGTACCACTTGCGGAAGAAGTCCTTCACGTCGTCCACGTTGGCCGCGTTCAGGTCCTTCATCGAGCCGATGACGTCCCCGTGGTACGGGTGCGGCAGCGGGAAGAGCGCGTGCCACGCCTTCTCACGGGCGGCGCCGTATGGCGCGGTTTCAATGGATTCGCGCCGCTCGTTCTTCACCACCTCGCGCTGCGTCTCCAGCTTCTCCGGCGTGATGGCGTCGAGCAGGAAGCCCATGCGGTCGCTCTCCAGCCACAGCGCCGTCTCCAGGTGGTTGCTGGGGACGGTCTCGAAGTAGTTGGTGCGGTCGAAGCTGGTGGTGCCGTTGAGGTCGGTGGCGCCCAGCTGCTCCAGCCGGGCGATGTGGACGTCGTCGGCCACGTTGCGCGAGCCCTGGAACATCATGTGCTCGAACAGGTGCGCGAAGCCGGTGCGGCCGGGTTGCTCATGATACGCGCCGACGTGGTACCAGATGTTGACGGCCACCACCGGCAGCTTCCGGTCCACGGAGAGGATGACCTCCAGGCCGTTGGGCAGCGCGTATTTCTCATACGAGATGGCGAGCGCCTCGCGGCCGGGCTCCAGCGGCTTCGCCTCCTGGGGTGTCGGTGTCTGGGCAAGCGCCGGCGGCCCACTGAACACGAGGGCTGCGGCGACGAGGGCCTTCATTCGGAACAAGGTGCCTCCGGGTCTCGATGCCAATGACTCACGTGACGCGCTTAGCATGCACGTCCGCTACCGTGGGTAGGGAATGGTGGCCGGAAAGGACCGCGCCCCGGGATGTTGGTTCCTGGTCAGCATGAGAGACTGAAATCATGTCCGCCGAAGTCCCATCCGGTGCCCTGCCCCGCTGCGCCCTCCATCCGGATGCGCTCGCGGGCGCCACCTGTCAGCGCTGTGGCAGCTTCGTCTGCACCGAGTGCACGACGTGGGTGATGGGCCGCATGTACTGCCCTGCCTGCGCGGTGCGTCCGGAGGTGAACTACCTGGAGGCCTTCCGGCTCAAGCTCTGGGGACGGCGGGATGCGAGCGCCTGGCTGGTGGTCGGCGTCACGGAGCTGCTCCTCTTTCTGGCGCTGGGGGCGCTGATGGCGGGGACATTCGGCCTCGCGCTGGCGTTTCTGGCCAGCGCGGGTGTGGGCCTGGCGTTCTTCCTGGGCATGCGCTGGGCCCGCCTGGGCCTGCTGGCCGTCCCGATGCTGGCCATGCTGCTCACCGCGCTGTCGACGGGCGCGCCCGCGCTGATGTTCTTCGTTCCGCTGATGGTCGCGGTGAACATCTTCCGCGACACGCGCAGCCGTCTCTTCTTCCGCCTGGAGGTCTCCGAGCGAGAGCTGCGCCGGCTGTGGGACCTGCGGATCAACAACCCCCTTGCACGGCATGCGCTGTCCCTGGGCGTGGGCTCGCTGCTCCTGCTCGTGCTCACGCCGTTGCTGTCCCTCCTCGGCGAGGGGTTCGTGTTGAGCTTCCTCTTCATGGCCATGACCATGGCCATGGCCATGCTGGCCCTCGTCCTGGGCGCGGTGGCGCTGCGGCGGGTGGACCCGGAGGCACGGCCGCCCATCGGAAGGCGCTGGGAGGCGCTGGGCGCCATGGGCTGGCGCTGGCCTCGCTGACGTTCGGGTTCATGCTGCATGGGCAGCGGCTGGTGGAACTGCTCGGCGGCGTGGTGGGCTGACGGCGGCGAGACGGTGCCGCCGGTGCATGGCTCGCTCCCCGCCCTGGCGTCCCGGCGCGCGGGGGGCGGCCGGTGCCTGGGGAACGTGGGGTGCCCACGCTCACGGAAGAGACCCAAGCCCGACACCGGGGAGGCCACCGTCATGGCGAACATACGTGAGGAGCAGGGAGAGGCAGCGGAGGGCCGGAGCGCTACGCCCAGCCTCAAGGAGCAGCGCAGCGAGTCGCACGCGGCGCAGACCTATACGGCCTTCTTGAAGGACCTCGAAGCGAACGCGGGCGTCGTTCGTGACCTGGCGGAGAAGGCCGCGCAGTCCGTGCTGTGCCTGCTGGAGCAACGCCTCATGGACACCGAGGCGAAGCACCTGGAGGCCCAGCTTCCGCGGAAGGTGAAGGACATGCTGAAGCGGTGTCCTCGGCACGAGGGCAAGGTCGCTCGGAAGTACAAGCTGGAGCAGTTCCTCGCCATGGTGGCCGAGGAGCTCGACACCACGCCCAACGAGGCCGAACGCCTGGCCCGGGCCGTGTTCGTCACGGTGCGAAATCACATCAGCGAGGGCGAGGCCGACGACGTCATGGGCCAGCTCCCCGCGGACCTGCGCTCGTTGTGGGTGCCCGAGGCCTGAACCCAAGGAAGGAGCCGTGTGATGCAGAAGATTCAAGACGTGATGACGAAGGACCTCACGGTCATCAACGCGAAGGATTCATTGAAGGACGCCGCGTTGAAGATGCGCGAGCTGAGCGTGGGCCCGCTGCCCGTGTGTGACGGTGACCGGTTGATGGGCATCATCACCGACCGCGACATCGTGGTGCGCGCGGTGTCCCAGGGAAAGGACCCCAACAGCACGACGGTGGCGGAGGCGATGACGGGGCAGCTCGAATACGCCTTCGATGACGAGGACATCTCCGTGGTGGCGGAGAAGATGAAGGAGAAGAAGGTCCGCCGCATCCTCGTGCTCGACCGGGACAAGAAGCTGGTGGGGATTGTCGCGATGAGCGACTTGCTGGAGGCGCTGGCGGAGGAGGACGTCGGAGAGACCCTGGAGAGCATCTCCGAGGCCCCTCCCCCCGCTGCGCACTGAGCGTCGGAATCCAGTGATAGCCTGCCTTCCTTTCAAACATGGGAGGCGGCATCCATGTCGGTCGCGGGACGGAAGCGGAGTGCGCGGGCCAGTCAGGTCCGTGGAAGGACGCTGGCGCTGAGCGTGCTCACGCTGGCCACGCCAGCCTGGGCGGAGGTGCCCGACTACACGCTGGAGCTCCAGGCGCGGACCAACCTGCTGGGGAACGCGTCTGGCGCCTACAACGTGGCGCCGGGCAACCTGCTGGCGGGGAGTCTCCAGATCCCGCTGACCGACGATGGCCAGATTGCCTTCCGGTTGGCCATCACCCCCGAGGGACGACAGGCGGTGTGGTGGGGCAAGGACGGCGCGGGGCAGCGCATCTATGTGCTCCCTGACCTGGGCGAAGACGCACGCATCAGCGACCCGTCCCTCAACTCCCAGGGCAGTCTGGCCTTCGCCGTCACCGGGGCCTCTTCGGCGGGGCAGAACGGCATCTATCGGTTGAACGTCGCCAGTCCGGACCAGGTGCGCGTCGAGCGCGTCCCGATTGGCGCCTCGAATTGGAGCAGCTTGCAGCTCAATGAGGCCGAGGTGCTCGGCTTTCGGGCCTCGTATGGCGGTGGAGGGCAGTCCTATGTCGTCGCGGGCCAGAGCTCGCCGACCTCGGGCTGGGTGCACACCCTGGTCAGCGACAACATCGCCGACAGCTCGAGCCCCTATTCGTTCCTGTACTCACCGAGGCTGAATGACCAGGAGCAGATCGCGGGCGTGGGAGACCTCGCGACCGCGTCCGCGGAGTACTTTCAGGAGCTGCGCATCTTCAGCGCGTTCGTGGAGCCGCGGCTCGTCGCGCAGACGCGCGGGCTCGACGTGAACTCACCCGTGTACCGCTTCGCGTCCGTGCAGCCGGCGCTCAACAACCAGGGGCAGGTGGCGTTCCTGGGGACGGCTCGGGACGCGTCCGGACGGAACGTCACGACGTTGTGGTTCTGGGATGGAACGGACCTGAGGGTGATTGCCCAGGATGGCCAGGGGGAGATCCGGCAGCTGGAGTTCTTCCCGCCGGACATCAACGACAGCGGGCTCGTGGTCTTCCGGGCCTTCGACGCCGCGAACCTGCGCGCGGTGTGGGTCAGTGACGGTCAGGCGCTGAAGCGGGTCGTGAGTGAGCACGACATCGTGACGTCGGACCTGGGCCCGGCGCGCATCGACCAGGAGACGCCGTCCAATCCGGTGTTCGCGGGCTCACCCAGCATCAACGCGCGGGGCGATGTCGCGTTGGCCGCGGGTCTGGCTCCGCCCGACAACGACCAGGAGGAGTGGGGCACGGCCGTGTTCGTCGCGCGGGCTTCGTTCCCGCAGACGGATGGTGGCGTGGACGGCGGCCCGGGTGAGGACCCGGACGCGGGCCCAGGCACGGATCCGGACGGTGGAACCGATGGAGGTCCGGGTGAGGACCCCGACGCGGGGCCTGGAGCGGATCCAGACGCAGGCCCGGGTGAGGACCTCGACGCGGGGCCTGGAACGGATCCAGACGCGGGCCCGGGTGGAGATCCGGACGCTGGCACCGGCGTGGATCCGGATGCGGGCCCTGGAGCGGATGCCGGTCCGGGCCAGGAGCCCGAGCCCGACGGTGGCCCGTCGCAGGATGCGGGGACGTCGCCGCCGCCTCCTCCGGACGGTGGCTGCGGATGCCAGTCCTCGTCTCCCTCGGCACTGCTCCCGTGGATGCTCGCGGGGCTGATGCGGGTCGTCATGGGCCGTCGCCGCAAGGACGCGTAGCGCTTCGAAGTGGAATGGATGCCGGGCGAGCTCATCCGCCCGGCACCCCGTCCTACTCACCGAGCAGCGACGCCGCCAGCGCCCGCACGTTCGAGGACCCATCGTTCGTGGCCACATCGCGAAGCAGGGCCGCAGCGGGAGCTTCCACGGCTTGCAACTGGCCCAGCAGCCGCACCACTTCGATGCGGACGCGCTCACTTCGCTCGGCGCGCAGCACCCGGGCCAGCGCTTCCATGTGGGCGCTGACGACCCGCTGAGAGACAGCCTTCACCGCGAGCGCACGAACCCGCGGGCTCGGGTCGTCGAGCATCACCTGGTCCAGCAGGGCATCCACCGCCGCGCCAGGGATGGCACTCAGTGCCTCCGTCGCCGCACCCCGCACAGCCGCCTCCGGATGCACGAGCGCCGACTTCACGTAGGCCAATCCCACCGGAGCACCTGCCCGGGCCAGAGCATCCAGACAGACCTCGGGCTCCAAGGTACCCGTGCGGCAGCGCCTCATGAGTCCCTCCACCAGCGCCTGGCTCCGGCCCGGCTCCGCCACCTCCAACGCCTTCGACAGCGTCCCCATCGACAGCGCCGCCGCGTTCCTTACCCCCGCGTCCCGCGTCCCATCCACCACGCGCTCCAGCACATCACCGAGCAGCGGCGAAGGCCGTTCCATCCGTCCCACGGCCCGTGCCGCGTGGGCCCGGGTCTTCGGCCGGACCCGTTCCCCCTCCAACACGGACACCAGCGCCCGCTGCGCCTCGGGCGTCCCCGCGCTGGCCAGCGCCTCCAGCATCTGCTCGGAGCGCACCGCGTCCGCGGAGCCCTGACGAATCAGCGCCACGGCCCGGTCCACTTCCGCCAGATTCTGTCGGAACAAGGCCGCCAGTCGCAGCCGCGCCGTGTCCAGGGCCTCGCGCTTCGCCAGCGACCGCAGCAATTCATCCAGCTTCGCCCCCTTCACGAGCTGCCTGTCCCACGCCTCCAGCGAAGCCCCCTCCATGCCTGCCGAATCCGTGAGCCGCTCCGACCGCAACGTCGCCCGCACGGCGTCAAACGGTCTCAGTGACGAAAGCAGGTAGTCCACGCCCACGTGGGTCAACGCGACCCGCGTCTCCTCTCGGATGCGTGGGAGCCCCGTGTCGGCTCCGCCCAGCTCCACCACCTCCGAGCCCGTGGCCTCCTTCACGTGCCCATCCGCGAACAGGGTGAAGTCCAGGTGCCCTTGCAGCCGTGGGAGCGCCGCCGAGCCCGCGCGCAGGTAGCGCCGCTTCGTCTTCACGTAGGTGTTCGCGCTGCCACCCGCGCGGTACACGGCTTCGAGGTCACCGCGCGAGTCCGGCTCCTCGGTGCTCCAGCGGGGGCCGTCCTCCGCCACGAACTGCGTCGACGCGAGCAGCAGGCGCACGAGCCGCCGCGCCGCCGCGTCCTGCGCCGCATCGAAGTGCACGGCCATCACCCGGCCCCGCACGTCCTGGCCCACGTACA
Source organism: Myxococcus sp. MxC21-1 (assembly GCF_032612255.1). Lineage (NCBI taxonomy): Bacteria > Pseudomonadati > Myxococcota > Myxococcia > Myxococcales > Myxococcaceae > Myxococcus > Myxococcus sp. MxC21-1. Next base: position 1,850 of record NZ_CP123278.1, on the reverse strand, counting down.
CCGGCCGCTCGAACATGCCCCGGAGCGCCTGCAGCGCTGCGTCACCGGGCGCCAGCGTCTCACCGGGTGCCACGGCCACTCGCGTGGGCACGAGGTGGCCGGAGAACAGGTGCTGTTCACCCTCCGCGCCCAGGTAGGTGAGCTCGAACAGGCCGCTCCATCCGGTGTGCAGGGACTCCCGCGCGCCAGCCGAAAGCTCCGTGTGGGTCCGGAGGTCCAGGTCGAACGTGTAACGAAGCCGGTGGCCCACGACGAGCACCCGCTCCCGCCCCTTCACGCCCGGAAGGATTTCTTCGGGCTCCGGTGTGGGGGCCTCATCACCCAAGGACTGTGAGACAGCCGGCGGTGTCTCAGGAGAAGCCGGCGTCTGTGTCTCCTGGCCCGCACGCCACAGCGCGGCTGCCGTGAGCACGGCGAGCAGCAGGACCAGGCTCTTCAGGCGCGGGCTCACGCCCCCGCATACGCGCCCGAGCGTCAATCCTGGTTGCGCGTCAGCCGGACACGGCCCGTTTCACGCGGGCGCGTGTCGTCCGACATGAAACAAAGGTACGGCTGTTTCAGGGATTGCCGAGCTTCAATTCCAGCTCCGCCAACTCACGCTGCACGGTGGCATCCGTCACGCGGAGGCCCTCCACCTTGCGCACCGCGGAGATGACGGTGGAGTGGTCCTTGCTGAAGCGCGCGGCGATTTCCGGGAAGGAGCTCTTCGTCAGCTTGCGGCTGAGGTACATGGCCACCTGGCGCGCATGGGCCAGGGCCTTGTGCCGGCGGTCTTCCTTCAGCGACTCCACCGTGACCTTGTAGAAGCGGGCCACCTCGCGCTGGATGGCCTCCACGTCCACCGCGCTGTGGGCGGGGAGGATGTCGCGCAGCACCTGGGACGCGAAGTCCTCCGTCACCGGCTGGCGCGTCAGGCTGTGCACCGCGGACAGCTTCACCAGCGCGCCTTCCAGCTCGCGCACGTTCTTCTGGATGTGCTTGGCGATGAAGTGCGCCACCGAGTCCGGCAGGTCCAGACCTTCAGCCACGGCCTTCTTCTGGAGGATGGCCACCCGCGTCTCGTAGGTGGGCTCGCGGATGTCCGTCATCAGCCCCATGGCGAAGCGGCTGCGCAGCCGGTCCTCCAGGCCCGGAATCTCCGCGGGCACGGTGTCGCTGGTGAGGACGATGGCCTTGTTCATCTCGTAGAGCGTGTTGAAGGTGTAGAAGAACTCCTTCTGCGTCTCCTCACGCTTGCCGAGGAACTGGATGTCGTCGAGGAGGAGCACGTCGCACTCCTCACGGAACTTCCGGCGGAAGTCCCCCATGCGGTGCTCGCGGACGCTCTCCACGTACTCGTTGGTGAACTGCTCGCTGGAGAGGAACACCACGCGCTGGGACGGATCCCGCTCCCAGATGAGGTTGCCCACGGCCTGGAGCAGGTGCGTCTTGCCCAGGCCCGTGCCGCCATAGATGTAGAGCGGGTTGTAGTGGTGGCCCGGCTTGTCGGCCACGGCCTGCGCCGCGGCGGCCGGGAGCTGGTTGCTGTCCGCCACCACGAAGGTGTCGAAGGTGAAGCGCGCGTTCAGCCGGCCCGGGCGCGTGGCGCTCGCCTTGACTGACGGTATGGGTGGGAAATGCGGGTCCGGCTCCAGACCCTCCACCACTTCATAGGCGATGGAGGTCAGGCCCTCCCCCATCCGCCCGAGCTGCGCATCCAGCAGGGGACGGTAGTGGTCATCCACCCAGTCGCGGAAGAAGCGGTCGGGAACGCCCATCACCAGGGCGCCGTCACGCACCTCCAGCGGGCGCATCCGCTCCAACCATCTCAGCGCGTAGTCGAACTTCTCCTGGCGGATGGCATCCAGCAT